>NZ_FRDA01000042.1 GCF_900143095.1 Pseudomonas asturiensis
AGAACCGGAAACGTAGAGGTTGCCGGGCCTGACGGCACGCTCTACCTCCAGACTGCAGACGGTGGACTCACACCCAAGGCCGGGGGTAATCTGGCTCAGTTGGTGAAGGCTGAGCGTGAGATTGCTGGTCCAAAAGAGGTAGCAAGCCCAGATGCGACGGGCGGGAAGAAAGTTGGTCCAGAGACCGACCTAGCCCCCGAAGTAAATCTGCATTCAGATGGAAGCTATCGAACCCCTGACGGAAAATTTGCTAGCCCGAAGGGTCTAGCTCCTCCGGGAACAGTTAAGGCAGATGAGTTTGCTAAGCATTTAGAAGCAAATGGAATGGAAGTTGTAGGCACTGAGATGGTCGTTAAAGGGCCTCTCGGTGATCGTAGGTATGACATTGTAGTCCGTGACGCAAATGGTAAATTACACGGTCTTGAGGTGAAAAGCGGAACTGCTAGTAAGACCAGCCATCAAGAATTCACCGATTATTTTGTCAATCAGTTTGGGGCGCAAGGGAAGGGACGGCTAAAAGGCGAAGTCATCGAAAGCGCTACAACAGTTTATGTGCCGTGAAGGTGAGGAATATGAAGCTCGAAGCCGAAAATAGTCCCGTATTAATTGACGTTAACCAGGCGCAGCTTGTAAAAGTGTTAAAAAAATTAAAAAGCTACGGTCCAAGCTCATACGCATGCATAACTGACGACGACGGTAATTATGTGCAAGTGGCAGGAGGCAGATTCACTTGCTTTATTGAAAGATATGACGCAAAAAGTAAAGCTCTGTTTAGAGGGTATCATTCAAATTCCAGCACGAACTTTGAAGATGGGAGCTTGCTGTCGTTTGGTGCAGGGCGTGTTCAATTAAAGAAAGATGAGTGGTTTAATATTGACGATGTGATCGAAGTTTTCTCCCGATTCAATCAGAATCAGCCTTTACCAGAAAATATTTACTGGCGCGAGGTAAAGATTTTGAATCAGAGCGACAGTTGATGAGTTGGTCCAAAAGGAATACTTACACCTAAGGAATCTCCGAACAAGTCCCAAGATGTGCTGAAATACGCCTGACCACCTGATCCGAGCCGCCCATGAGCCAGATGAGCTTTTCCGATTTCG
>NZ_FRDA01000040.1 GCF_900143095.1 Pseudomonas asturiensis
GTGGTGGCGATTTCTTCGAGTTTCTTGCTGGAAACGTCGATGCCCATTCGGGACAGGGTCAGTGATTTAGAGGCTGAACCGCTGCCACCGTCCTGCAACCGCACGCGCTACACAGACATATATGTATCCAGCGAATCAAAGTCAGTCTCAAGTTTCGTTTGATTCACTCAAAGACAATCCTTCTCAAAGTTGAAATATTTTTCACCGGACTCACTCCATCCGATTAAAAGAACGTTTGACCAGCGAATCTTGAGTCTAACGTTCCGTTATTCTGTACAACTTTTAACCCCCAAAAGTCCAGCTCCGCCTGACTAGGCAACTTTCTGTAACGGTTTGCGCCGTTCGCGTTGATATAAATTTTCCCTCCTGGCTCCACTACGCGAGTAGCCTCCAGCAGAAAGTCCATCATCTTCACGCTAGGCCCCATATATGGATTTTTAGCGATTACCTCGCCTAGCGATCCGTCTTTGAAAGGCAGTTTCGTTGCATCAGCGCGGATATCTACGTTGATTGCGGCGGGAGTCTGCGCACTCTTCCCGCCGAACAGCTCAACGGTGGGCTTCGCGCCTCCTGTCGCTTTTGCACCTTGTCACGACGCTTTAAGCTGCTTAACTATTTTCCTAGCCATGTGACGTATTTTTTGAGTCTCTCCAGTTTTACTCAGTACCTCCAATACTGCTTCTAAATTGTTAGGTCTGGGAACAAATGATGCCCACTTCAATGCCAAATCAGACCAGTACTCGCTCTGACTTTTAAGGCCCGTCATAACGACCTTTTCAAAAGGAAATATGTCTACGAACTCTTCGGAGAGTCCATAGAGTTTAAGCCCTTCAGTTATCTTTCCACGAATCACTTCTGGAGCGTCTTCTAACATCGGCAGAAGAAATACACACATGGTTTCGTCGCTGACCGTCTGAACACAGGACTCTGTCGATCTGGCCCAAAGCCCCTTGTCAGTAAGTCCCAAAAGAAAACGACCGTCCGAGAGCTCCGCTACAAGAATCCAATTCAAATCATTTCTTTCGGAGTCGCACTCATTTTTTTTTACCCATGGAATATCTAAACTCATGAGCTCGACTAACAATTTTTTTTTCAGTGCATTTATCATCTTGCTATCCCGGGAGTATGGGTAACATTCACACCATGACTGCTCATAAAGGACTTGAACTGTTCACGAAGCTCGGGAGTCCAGTTCATCCCGTAGTGTCCGCTCCACTCATAGGTCCGAAGCACACCATTTTCCTTCCAGATCCCACCGCCAACAATGGCGTCAGAGGAAGGTATCTTCCCAGCATTTAATATTCCATCATGACCAAATTGATTCCGCCCCATGATGAATCGTTGACTAACAGGATCGTAAATAAAATCAATAGGTTTTGAATTACTCAGTCCTTGTACAGCTTTGGAGGATGAATACACATCACTGACTTCTAAAAAGCCCTTAGGGATGCTCCGATCAACTTGCCGCGCGTCAGCGGCAAGTCGAAAATGCACTCGGCAAACAGCGCTATTCGCTGAAAATGGCCTGGTGCAGCCT
>NZ_FRDA01000039.1 GCF_900143095.1 Pseudomonas asturiensis
AGAACCGGAAACGTAGAGGTTGCCGGGCCTGACGGCACGCTCTACCTCCAGACTGCAGACGGTGGACTCACACCCAAGGCCGGGGGTAATCTGGCCCAGTTGGTTAAGGCTGAGCGTGAGATTGCTGAGGCGAAAAGAGTAGCAGGAGTTGCTGACGAGATACCTGCAACTTCAGCTATCGCCCGAGATGGACTGCGAGAAGACTTAGCCAGACAGGCGGGAATACCGCGTAACCTTGTGGATCAGCCCTCTAGTATTTGGGGGAAATCGATAGACGACATTAGGCAGTCGTTCACGATGGATGGTGCTACGGTTACATCTGTACCCGCAAAAGCCAGCTCATCCGGCAATGCTCAAGTAT
Source organism: Pseudomonas asturiensis (assembly GCF_900143095.1). GTDB lineage: Bacteria > Pseudomonadota > Gammaproteobacteria > Pseudomonadales > Pseudomonadaceae > Aquipseudomonas > Aquipseudomonas asturiensis. The sequence goes on from NZ_FRDA01000039.1 coordinate 362, forward strand.
TTAAAGTTGAAGGCAGTGCTACAGGCATCAAAGAGTTTCAGTATAGTCCGTCGACTGTTGATAACCTCAATCAGTCATCTCATATTGGTGAGTACTACAAAATCACCTATGAAGATGGAAGTAAAATTAAGGTTGTTGAACCTTCGACCTACAGACCGACGTTTCTTGGGCGAGATCCTATTTATGATGCAAATACAATTTACTTGAATCCTCAGGGTCAAACAGTAGTATTTAATCCCTCCAATAATACATGGGTGCCAAAATGACCCTATCTAAAGAATTTTCAATATCGTGGATGGCAGCAATTTTGCCATCTGTGTCACTTGCTGGAATACCATTGTATGTTGATGCGGACGTATTGAAATGTGTGCTATCAGGTTACTTAGTTGATGAAAAAAACTCGCTATACCAATTCAATGACTCGCCAGAGCTTCGTTTGAAATTTCATGGCTTGGACGAAAACGGAAACGGTGGCTATTCGTTCGTTCTCTCGGATGCGAGTGTTATCAATGCTTTAAAGAAATTCACCCCCGCTTTATCAATCATGATTAAAGGTGGAAGGGTACATGCTATTAAAGTTTATGACTTTAGCTTTCCTGGTGAGCTGGCTCAAAATTTTATCTATAAAGGTGTTTTGCCGAATGGTACTGGATTAGGTAGCTTAGTTTCGGACCTATTGCCATTTACATCTTTAGTGTTTGACAGCGCTGAGGAGTGGCTCTATACCGATCAAAACTATGGTGGGCTTGAAGTTACCGGCTGGGGGGTTCCTTTAGAAGATCATCCTGACCAAGTTATTACTGCTTTATGTGTGATATCCGGAGCGATTTCTTAATTATAAATAAGCGATATATCAACAATACTATGATACCCAAGGAAAACGTCTGAAATATGAGGGCGGTGAGTGGAAGGGCTGGAGGTAATATGAGAAATTTATTTCCTGATTTGTACTCTGATCTTGTTCCAGGTAGATCAGCAGCAGGGTTCTCTTTAGGTGAATCGTTTTCCAACGTTAGCGAAAAAGTTGGGGGGGGGTTGAGTGGTACGGCCCGGAAGTAGCTGTTCGAGATATTCTCCTTAATAGCAAGTCTTGCGTCGGAATTAAGAGAAGGATCGGTTTTGGCAATGAGCTTTTATTGTCATATCGATTTATGAATCAGGCGGTCTCACTGTACTTCGAAAACAGCGAGAGACTTTATCGAATCACAGTAGGTGAAGGGTATCATGGCAAATTTAGTGGCGTCAGCGTAGGCGATGATCTTCGAAGTTTAGAAAGGGGTTTTGATATTTTGTTCAATGAT
>NZ_FRDA01000037.1 GCF_900143095.1 Pseudomonas asturiensis
AACAGGCTAAGGTAAAGTTTGTGAGAACAAACTTTCGGCGAATGTCGTCTTCACAGTATAACCAGATTGCTTGGGGTTATATGGTCAAGTGAAGAAGCGCATACGGTGGATGCCTTGGCAGTCAGAGGCGATGAAAGACGTGGTAGCCTGCGAAAAGCTTCGGGGAGTCGGCAAACAGACTGTGATCCGGAGATGTCTGAATGGGGGAACCCAGCTGTCATAAGACAGTTACCTTACACTGAATACATAGGTGTATGGAGCGAACCAGGGGAACTGAAACATCTAAGTACCCTGAGGAAAAGAAATCAACCGAGATTCCCTTAGTAGTGGCGAGCGAACGGGGACCAGCCCTTAAGTTGTATTGAGATTAGCGGAACGCTCTGGAAAGTGCGGCCATAGTGGGTGATAGCCCTGTACGCGAAAATCTCTTTGCAATGAAATCGAGTAGGACGGGGCACGAGAAACCTTGTCTGAATATGGGGGGACCATCCTCCAAGGCTAAATACTACTGACTGACCGATAGTGAACCAGTACCGTGAGGGAAAGGCGAAAAGAACCGCGGAGAGCGGAGTGAAATAGATCCTGAAACCGTATGCGTACAAGCAGTGGGAGCCCACTTTGTTGGGTGACTGCGTACCTTTTGTATAATGGGTCAGCGACTTATTTTCAGTGGCAAGCTTAACCGAATAGGGGAGGCGTAGCGAAAGCGAGTCTTAATAGGGCGTCAAGTCGCTGGGAATAGACCCGAAACCGGGCGATCTATCCATGGGCAGGTTGAAGGTTAGGTAACACTGACTGGAGGACCGAACCGACTACCGTTGAAAAGTTAGCGGATGACCTGTGGATCGGAGTGAAAGGCTAATCAAGCTCGGAGATAGCTGGTTCTCCTCGAAAGCTATTTAGGTAGCGCCTCATGTATCACTGTAGGGGGTAGAGCACTGTTTCGGCTAGGGGGTCATCCCGACTTACCAAACCGATGCAAACTCCGAATACCTACAAGTGCCGAGCATGGGAGACACACGGCGGGTGCTAACGTCCGTCGTGAAAAGGGAAACAACCCAGACCGTCAGCTAAGGTCCCAAAATCCTGGTTAAGTGGGAAACGATGTGGGAAGGCTTAGACAGCTAGGAGGTTGGCTTAGAAGCAGCCACCCTTTAAAGAAAGCGTAATAGCTCACTAGTCGAGTCGGCCTGCGCGGAAGATGTAACGGGGCTCAAACCAGGTACCGAAGCTACGGGTATCATCTTAGGATGATGCGGTAGAGGAGCGTTCTGTAAGCCTGTGAAGGTGAGTTGAGAAGCTTGCTGGAGGTATCAGAAGTGCGAATGCTGACATGAGTAACGACAATGGGTGTGAAAAACACCCACGCCGAAAGACCAAGGTTTCCTGCGCAACGTTAATCGACGCAGGGTTAGTCGGTCCCTAAGGCGAGGCTGAAAAGCGTAGTCGATGGAAAACAGGTTAATATTCCTGTACTTCTGGTTATTGCGATGGAGGGACGGAGAAGGCTAGGCCAGCCTGGCGTTGGTTGTCCAGGTTTAAGGTGGTAGGCTGAGATCTTAGGTAAATCCGGGATCTTAAGGCCGAGAGCTGATGACGAGTGTCCTTTAGGACACGAAGTGGTTGATGCCATGCTTCCAAGAAAAGCTTCTAAGCTTCAGGTAACCAGGAACCGTACCCCAAACCGACACAGGTGGTTGGGTAGAGAATACCAAGGCGCTTGAGAGAACTCGGGTGAAGGAACTAGGCAAAATGGCACCGTAACTTCGGGAGAAGGTGCGCCGGTGAGGGTGAAGCATTTACTGCGTAAGCCCACGCCGGTCGAAGATACCAGGCCGCTGCGACTGTTTATTAAAAACACAGCACTCTGCAAACACGAAAGTGGACGTATAGGGTGTGACGCCTGCCCGGTGCCGGAAGGTTAATTGATGGGGTTAGCGCAAGCGAAGCTCTTGATCGAAGCCCCGGTAAACGGCGGCCGTAACTATAACGGTCCTAAGGTAGCGAAATTCCTTGTCGGGTAAGTTCCGACCTGCACGAATGGCGTAACGATGGCGGCGCTGTCTCCACCCGAGACTCAGTGAAATTGAAATCGCTGTGAAGATGCAGTGTATCCGCGGCTAGACGGAAAGACCCCGTGAACCTTTACTATAGCTTTGCACTGGACTTTGAATTTGCTTGTGTAGGATAGGTGGGAGGCTTTGAAGCGTGGACGCCAGTCTGCGTGGAGCCAACCTTGAAATACCACCCTGGCAACTTTGAGGTTCTAACTCAGGTCCGTTATCCGGATCGAGGACAGTGTATGGTGGGTAGTTTGACTGGGGCGGTCTCCTCCTAAAGAGTAACGGAGGAGTACGAAGGTGCGCTCAGACCGGTCGGAAATCGGTCGTAGAGTATAAAGGCAAAAGCGCGCTTGACTGCGAGACAGACACGTCGAGCAGGTACGAAAGTAGGTCTTAGTGATCCGGTGGTTCTGTATGGAAGGGCCATCGCTCAACGGATAAAAGGTACTCCGGGGATAACAGGCTGATACCGCCCAAGAGTTCATATCGACGGCGGTGTTTGGCACCTCGATGTCGGCTCATCACATCCTGGGGCTGAAGCCGGTCCCAAGGGTATGGCTGTTCGCCATTTAAAGTGGTACGCGAGCTGGGTTTAGAACGTCGTGAGACAGTTCGGTCCCTATCTGCCGTGGACGTTTGAGATTTGAGAGGGGCTGCTCCTAGTACGAGAGGACCGGAGTGGACGAACCTCTGGTGTTCCGGTTGTCACGCCAGTGGCATTGCCGGGTAGCTATGTTCGGAAAAGATAACCGCTGAAAGCATCTAAGCGGGAAACTTGCCTCAAGATGAGATCTCACTGGAACCTTGAGTTCCCTGAAGGGCCGTCGAAGACTACGACGTTGATAGGTTGGGTGTGTAAGCGCTGTGAGGCGTTGAGCTAACCAATACTAATTGCCCGTGAGGCTTGACCATATAACACCCAAGCAATCTGCGACCTAAGGGCACAGATTGCGGTGACTGTGAAGA
>NZ_FRDA01000041.1 GCF_900143095.1 Pseudomonas asturiensis
CGAAATCGGAAAAGCTCATCTGGCTCATGGGCGGCTCGGATCAGGTGGTCAGGCGTATTTCAGCACATCTTGGGACTTGTTCGGAGATTCCCTAATGTTTTATTGTCTTGATACTTGAGCTTGAATCTCACTTTTCACCGTATCTGCTGGCAAATTTCGGGATGCTGGAGTCTACGTGACAGACCTTGTTAAATAAACATTATTATTTATCGCCTATTAGAGATATTTTCAATACTAAAAAATATATTTTCTATTTTAAAAACAATTAGTTGATAGGGCGTTGTCTATAATAGATAGACTATAGTCCATGTCCCATTTTTGCCTGTCTTTTAAAGGATGCAGTAGGCCTATAGACTCTCTCGTGAATTCCCCCGCGAGATTTTCCAGATGGCAGGAATGCCCTTTTCACCGTGTGACATAACGGACGGCGCGAGCAGTTGCTCAGACGCAAGTGTTGGAGTGCTTAAAGCAGTCTTTGGGCCGGTCATTGACGCTTTGGCACAAGGCAATGACCCTGAAACTGTTACTGCCAGCTCTAACGTGCTGGCCTCGATGTTCGTGCAGTACAACTCTGGTCTGCTGATACTGGCGTCTTTATTCGTTTCGTATATCGCCATTGTCGGGGTCGCCAACACGGCTAATGAGGGCGAAGCGATGGGCAAGGCATGGAGTTCGCTTTGGACTCCGCTGCGCATCGTGTTCGGTGGTGGAGTCTTACTGCCCGCTTCAAGCGGTTATTCGATTATCCAGATCATCGTACTTACAATTGGACTTTGGGGGATTGGTTTTGCCAACGGCGTATTCAAAGCCGGTGTGGAGAACGGGATTGTTAACGGCTCGCTCAGCAGCGTGAGTAGCCAGCTTGGATTTGGTAGTGGCGCGAAGCCGAACCCCAACTATCCGTTGTACGACATTCGCCAGTTCGGCCAAGCCTATTTGGCGTCGAGCTGGTGCGCCCGATCCCTCAATGCAATTTATAGGTCGCTTGACCAGCCTACCGCTGTACAGGCGCTTTCCAAGCCTGACTCCAAGGTACAGGACGGCATAGGACGACAGGCTGCGATCTACCTCATCAAAGATAGAAATGCGGCCACCAACCTTGGCGGTGGCACCCCAATTTGTGGGTCGATTAAGGTCTATAGCTTTAGCGTCCCTGCGGAACTGGTGACGACCTCAACCTCTACGAGTTCAATTTTCGATCCTGCTACGATTACCAGCAATAAGGCCGCGATGCAGGCAGTACGCCATGCCACGCTTAACGCCAAGATCGCCGCCATGAACAAGGTGATGGCCGATATTGATGCATGGGTTAACACTTGGCCCACGGATATAACTAAGACCGGATGGGATGCTGTTAAGAGTGACCGCTTTAACTCCATTATCAATCAAGCCCAAAATACGCTTACTCAAAATCTAAGTAAGCGCTCCATGAATCCCACATTCCAAGCGCTTATCTGATGCTCGATGCTGTGCTCCCGATTCTCTCAGGAGCACGTTCGCCATGATGCGACC
>NZ_FRDA01000035.1 GCF_900143095.1 Pseudomonas asturiensis
TCGTAGAGCGCTTCTTCCATGGCCGGGTCGCTCAGGGAGAACCAGTTCTGCAACAGATGAATGCGCAGCATGGTTTCCAGAGGATAAGGTTTTCTACCACCGCCGGCCTTGGGGTAGAACGGCTCGATCAGGCCCAGTAGACCTGTCCAGGGCACGACCTGATCCATCTCGGCGAGAAAACGTTCGCGGCGTGTCTGCTTACGCTTGCCGGCATATTCGAAATCGGAAAAGCTCATCTGGCTCATGGGCGGCTCGGATCAGGTGGTCAGGCGTATTTCAGCACATCTTGGGACTTGTTCGGAGATTCCCTAAGTCCTGTCAGAGATTATTTGTATGCTGATTGAGTGCCAAAGGTGCAGCCAAGGTTACGTTCGAGCAATGCGGGTGCGCTCCACAAATATTTTGCTGTGGGTGTGCGAAGAGTGTGAAGCAACGTGGACGAGCCAGGATGAGGTGAGTGCCAGTAATTTTGAAGACTACGGTACGTTAATGGCCGGCATTGGGCGCAGTTGTTTATGGTCAGAATTGGAGCCACAGTGAAAAATTCGTTACCGCTTACATTTCTGTCAAATGTCCGCTTTGGGTCGCTTGCTGCTCCTAACGACAGGCAGCAATCGGCCAGCAGTAGCTCTTCATGACAGCCTGCAATCGGCCAAGAGCAGACTTCAGCTATCTACCAGGCGATATAGCGCTTGAGCGTGGGATGTCGCTAGCCCTGTACGCTGCAAATTTCGGCGACTTTGCGAGCTGGGAAGCGCGGTTGCGGCGATCACAAGACTGCCGTGTTTTTTTGCCTGCTCTATCCGATGAGATATCAGGGCTCCATGGTAGCCCTGGCCTCGTGCATTTTTTCGGGTGGCAGCCGTCCCAAGGTAGGCAACTCCATTGCAGGCCAGGTACATCAACGCTCCTGCCACGACCTTTCCATCAGCTTTAAGGACGTACATTTTCAGACGTTCATTTGACATCAGTCCTGCGAACGAAGCCTGGCTCAACTGAAGATACTCTGGCTTGGTATGAAATCCACTCGCATGCACGGCTGCGAACTCAAGAAGCGTTTGTGAGGTGGCTTCTTCGATTTCGAATGAGTGGTGATTCAAGACCACATTTTCGATGGTGCACGCGAGTTGCAGATGCGTCCACCCCCTCAGACGCTCCAGCCGCTTCTCACCCACCAAAGTGTACTGTTCCAAAGTCGAGGCCTTTCCGATAAGAGGCGTTACTGTCGAATACTCTGCTGATTCCTTGAGCAAGCTCAATAGTGACTTGGGTCTGTCGGCACTATCGCCGTAGATGCGATTGAGCATCGGGCTAGGTGATGCCTTCACCTGAAAGCATGGAAAAGCTTCGTTGAAAAACACACGAGCACCAAAAGGGTTTCCACTTATCCGAGACAAACTCTCGACGCGTGCACACAAATACTCGCTTTCTGCGGCCTCAATCGCATTAGCCATTCCGACATTCATGTGCATAGCCCTTATTGCGTGATGTCCCAGAAGGGTAACGGCAAATTCAACAATACACACCTCCAAACACACAGCTGGTAGATAACCTGCTCCGGTGTGCCTTTGGGATCGACAACTGCCTGTCGCGAAGGGCTGCAATCGGCCAGAAGCAGTCGTTCAGCACAGCACAAACGGCTGACGTCACCCCGGCGAAGAAGAGTAATTGAGATATCTTGTCGAGCTGTCGATTCGCTCAACATTCCAGGGAAGCCAATGCTCATTTCACTCTTGTCAAATGGTCAGCCACAAACGCCAGACCGATTGGAACTGATCGCCCCCTGGTGGAGTTTCACGAAAACGGTCTTGGCTGCGACGGCCCTATCGTTGGTGCGTGACGGACTGATCGGATTGGACGACCCCATTCCCGATCACCCTTTCACGTTACGCCAGCTACTGCGGCACGAGGCCGGCTTGGCTGATTACGGAGAACTTGCGGAGTATCACACCGCCGTTACTAACGGTGAGCCAGCATGGACGGCAGATGAAATGATGCGGCGCCTTGACGGTACTCGACTTCGATACACCTGCGGAACCGGCTGGCGTTACTCGAATGTCGGCTATTTACTCATCGGCAGGCTAATTGAACGGCTGACTGATCTGGCGCTTGATGATGCGGTGATTCAACGTGCTTTTTCCCCTCTGGGCATCTCGAACGTTCGCTTTGCTAAAACACGAGCCGACTTACAAACGTCCCCTCTTGGACGCGCCTCAAATTATGACCCCGCATGGGTTTACCATGGCTTGTTGATCGGCCCGATTTCGCAAGCAGCGCTCTTTCTGGATCGACTTCTCTGTGCAGATCTCCTCTGCGCGGGCTTGCTCAAGGAAATGCAGACAGCACGAACACTAGGCGGCCCGATTCCCGGGCGCCCATGGGTCACCCCGGGCTACTGCCTCGGCTTGATGCACGGTTCGATTGACGGTGGGTATTCTCTATCCGGGCACACAGGCTGCGGGCCAGGCAGCGTCATTGCTGTCTACCGCATCTGCGACGGCGACGCATCGGCTTGCTGCGCTGCTTTTGAGGCGGATGCCAGTGAAGGTGCCGTTGAAGCCATCGTTGTTGGGCAACTGATGCAAGTTTTGCGACAGGGGGGTGACGGCATCAAAATCCTTTAGCCGGAGGCCTTATGGTTCGCCGGATGACCGCTTCGGGTCGAAAGCGCGCAGTCGTATGCAAACGCAGACATGCCCTTTCGAGCAGTCAAATTGAGTTGAACAGACCGAGATATGACATGGTTGCGGTGCTCTCCGGTAAGCGCACCAGCGGCTCTACATCGGTAGTGGTCGAACGTCGGTCGCCCCAGATGGCATTCGAAACCAGCCTATTCAAGGGCGGCTTTCGCGAGCCGAGCCGCCGGGGGGGCTCGGCCCTTCGGGCATTCATCCTTCACACCTACGGGCTTCGGCATGCGCGCACCGCTTGCGATGGAACGCGCCAGTCCTCGTTAATCTGTAACCTGCGGGCAAGGGTTAAAAACCTCGGTTACGTCGAGTGTTGTATGCCACGGGATGGCAGTGCCTGACACCATTCCGCCTACGGTTTGCTTTCGACCCGACTTGCGCACATATCCGCCATCCGTCCCAGTGAAGACGTGCTGCCCTGGCTTCGTCAGATAATCAAAGAAACTGACTTTCACAGGCACATTCATTTGCCCACCCGGCGTAATGACGGCGAGCATGATCGCTCGGTCTTTGGTGAATACAACGAACGGTTCGACTCCAGTGCGACCACCAACTGTCTTCACGCACTGCACTTGTTCTGGGAGGATGCGTGCGGTTTCAGTGTAGGTGTGGTTGTTGTAGAGGCTGAGGATCAGGCCTTTGCTGGTCAACACTCCCAGGCCTTGAGTGGCCCTGCAGCTGCCTTCGCTTCCATATGGGAACAAGCACCAGTTAGTTTCCGATACGGCTTGAATATCCGATGGTGCAATTTTCAGATCGCGCTGGATTTGGGCTTTTGATTCCGGCGTGTCGTAAGGGATCATGACGCATCCGCCGACTGTCACTGCTGCGATGAGGCCTATGGCCGCAGCTACGTTTTGAACTGATGATTTGAAGGTGTTCATTGTTCGCTCTCCTTGCTGTATTACCACCACTGGAAGGCTGTGGCGATTTTGGGAGCGAACCTTACGGCATGGGCGAAAAGCAGTCATCCTCGTGCTGATAACTGGATCGGTAGATGACTTGATTGGACGCTTACCTATTTCTGACCGATTGCTGCACCCTGGCAAAATCGTACGCAATACCTTGCTTAAAGAGCCAGCAACTCAACGCTCGAGCCTGTCGTCACTCTCCTCCGACATTTTGGTACTCGCTTTCATCGCAGATAGCGTCGACTTGGCAGCAGCGATGACAAGGCGCCATTGAGGGAGCGCAATTGCCGCAGCGTCGTTCTGTGGTGGTCAACTTTTTCCGGACACCTCAATCGGTGATTGTCAGGCAGCTTGCCGCTCATACTGATTGGGCGGCATATAGCCCAGTGTCGAGTGCAATCGCCCCTCGTTGTAGAACCGCACGATGTAGTCCGTGATGTCCTTTATCGCTTCGGCGTGGTTGGCGTAATCCTTCCTCCAGGTACGCTCCATTTTCAGGTTCAAAAAGAAGCGCTCCATAACCGCGTTGTCCCAGCAGTTACCCTTGCGGCTCATACTGCAACGCATTCCGTTGCGGGTCAGGAGCGCCTGATAAGCCGCTCCTGCGTACTGACTGCCTCGATCCGAGTGGACGATCAAACCCGGCTCAGGCTGGCGTTGAGCAATAGCCAATTGCATGGCACTGATTACCAGCTCGGCTCGCATATGAGGGGCCATGGCCCAGCCCACGATCTTGCGCGAGAAAAGGTCCATGACCACCGCCAGGTACACCCAGCCGCCGCGTGTGCGGATATAAGTAATGTCTGCGACCCAGGATTGATTGATCGCGCCAGGGTTGAACTGGCGATTTAGGGAATCTCCGAACAAGTCCCCAAATGTGATGAAATACGCCTGACCACCTGATCCGAGCCGCCCATGAGCCAGATGAGCTTTTCCGATTTCGAATATGCCGGCAAGCGCAAGCAGACACGCCGCGAACGCTTCCTCGCCGAGATGGATCAGGTCGTGCCCTGGACAGGTCTACTGGGCCTGATCGAGCCGTTCTACCCCAAGGCCGGCGGTGGTAGAAAACCTTATCCTCTGGAAACCATGCTGCGCATTCATCTGTTGCAGAACTGGTTCTCCCTGAGCGACCCGGCCATGGAAGAAGCGCTCTACGAAATCACGCCCATGCGCCAGTTTGCACGCCTGACCTTGAGCGCCCCGATACCTGAAGACACCACGAT
>NZ_FRDA01000029.1 GCF_900143095.1 Pseudomonas asturiensis
TTCCAGGCTCAATAAACGCAGCGTGCTCTACAAGGCCAAGCGCAAGATCGAGTACTGCAAAGCTCAAACACGGGCCAAGGTCGAGCATCCGTTTCGCGTAATCAAGCGTCAGTTTGGCTACGTGAAAGTGCGCTTTCGTGGGCTGATGAAAAACACAGCTCAGCTGACCACGCTGTTCGCCCTGTCGAATCTGTGGATGGCTCGAAAACAGCTGATGGGTATGGGTGAGTTGCGCGTTTAACAAGGAAAACAGGGCGAAAATGCCCTCAACGCAGGCTGCACCAGGCCATTTTCAGCGAATAGCGCTGTTTGCCGAGTGCATTTTCGACTTGCCGCTGACGCGCGGCAAGTTGATCGGAGCATGCCTAGGCTCACTTGTCCGCCTTCAACAACCTCAGCGTGGAATATTTAATCGCCGCAACACTGAATATGCTACCAACTCAAATAGCTAGCTTAATTTTTTGACCTTGAATTTTAATCCATGGTGAGGCGCACGCCTCTAAGCTCACCACTCACGTTTATAAGCACGCCCGTATGAATTTCGCTACAGCCACGCTTTTCCCGCTTGCGCCCTCATAAAATAAAGAAATCTAACGAGGCTAATACCGCGGAGCTTGAGCGCAATCAAACTCCTTAATTATAAACTCACACCCCATCTAAATTAATCGAACAACTAGCATTTCCATGCATTAGTTTTACAATTAATGGCAATTTGACACCCATACTCAAATACACATAATCTATGAAACGTTCAACAGCCACCACAAAGGATATACAATGAGCTCAGACGAAATTGACATCATTCAAAAAGCAATGGGATTGCCCGATTACGCGTTAATAAAAAAGCTTGCAGCCGCTTTATGGCAACAAAATCCTTCGAATCATGGCGCTGCAATAATGATAGGTGCAGGATTTACTCGATGTGCCGCGGAGAGTGGCGACACGTCGAAATCCCCCCCTCTTTGGTTAGATCTTTCGCGTAAACTGGCACAGGAACTTGATCCCTCCAACCCAGATCTGCCCTACTCAGATCCTCTCCGCCTAGCTGAAGAATATCGTGCTCATTTTGGGCAACAAACGATGATCGATCTGTTAAGAAGCAGCATCAATGACTCCGCCTGGCGTCCTGGAAAATTTTACAACACACTGCTAGATTTTCCATGGACGGAAATCCTTACTACCAATTGGGACACACTATTAGAACGTGCCGCCGTAAACGTTCACCATCGGGTGTATAATACTGTAACTAAACAAGCTGATCTCTCGTACGTCCGCCCCCCAAGGATCGTTAAGTTACATGGAACAATCGATATAACTGAAGAGCTAATTTTCACTCAAGAAGATTATAGAAAATACCCACAAACACATGCAGCCTACGTAAATTTCGCAAGACAAATATTTATTGAAAATGAACTATGCCTAATAGGATTTTCAGGCGACGACCCAAATTTTCTACAATGGGCTGGCTGGGTTAGAGACAATCTTACTGCTCACGCCCGAAAAATTTATTTAATCGGTGCGCTTCGCTTAACGCCTGGAAAACGTAAATACTTAGAATCTTTGAATGTAGCCCCTATCGATTTGGAAAGCCTTGTTGACGGCTATGACGACCCAAATTTAAAGCATATAAAGGCCACTGATATCTTCTTCAAAATACTAAATCTGCTCAAGCCGGATGAGCCCTCCGATTGGAGTCCAAAACGAATAGAAAGCTCAACACCCATTGAACAATATATCTCAACACTTGAATCAGATAGAAATTCATATCCAGGATGGCTGGTATGCCCTCCTTCGCTGCGCTGGGAACTACAAACACAAATAAGCATATCTACTTTCAATCCAAATTCACTAACTCTAATTTCAGCCAGTAATCGTGCGAAGCTGCTATATGAAAAAGCATGGCGCCACAGCTTAACTTATGAAATAGTCCCCCAATGGCTAGCCAATGAATTACTAAAAATCTGCAACCTTGAAACATCAGACACTCTAAATAAGAAGCAGCAATTAGAAATAGCTTTACTACTACTTCAAAATACACGCTGGCATGAATACGACACCGTAAATAGCCTTTCGGTATCAGACATAACAACCCTTATACTAGAAGAAAACTCAAAGCACTGGCCTGATGTTATTAATGAGATCGCATACCATAAGGCCTTAATCGCCAGAGACAACCTTAACTATATTGAACTTGAGCTTTTTACGAGAAAAATCTCAGAACAGGAGTCCATTTGGAAAATAAGGAAAGCCTCTCTTTTATCGGAGTTAGGGCTATCCGATGAGGGTGAAACCCTAGTTTCGATGGCGTACAATGAACTTCGTAATCAATATCGCAAAGACAGCACTTCCTTATACATATTGTCCCGCTTGTCGTGGGCTCACTTTGTAATGCACGGAATAAATCTTGGGAATTTTGGCAAGCCTATTGACCCGCTCCCATCCAACTATAAGAAATGGAAATGCGATCCACGCGATCATATTGAACATATCGAAAGACGAGTACATAAGGAGCTAGAAAGCCATTACAAGCAACAAATAGAACCCTTATTCACCCCTGGACACTACAGAGAAAAGTCAGACTCAATCAACTTAAGCAATGAACTTCATATCCTTCTTTTAGTCGATGGCACGTCTCGAAACGCAGGACTGCCAATAACATGGAAGGACGTCAACTTCATAAAGTCCATCATCGAAAACATTACGACACTTAATATTTTAGCAAATAGAGAGCGATTCAGCCTAACTCTTCGCATATCTAGTTACGAGAAATCCAAAGCCATTACAAATGCCTTTTCGAGAATGAAGCTCGCATGCGCAAAGCAGGAAGATATAGACAACGCAATAAACTACTGCACCAACGCTGTAGCCTATTGGCAAAATAAACTTGCAACCGCAACATTAGAAAATAAAGTTCAGCACATACAACGCCTTAGAGTATTCATTGAAGTACTTGGTAGACTTTTGATTCGAGCGACACCTGAAATCTCAAAAAAAGCTTTTCAACTAGCAATATCCATGGGACATGAAAAATATGCCAGTGCTATATGGCTACACAGCCCTATAAGCAACTTATTGAACAACGCACTCGCCAGCATTCCTGAGAGCCAGCATCACGAACTTCTACTAGACGCCTTGAATTTCCCTCTCCCACATACTAAGGGTAATCCAGAGTGGCCTAACCCAGTCATATACAAGCCTGGAGTTAGAAGCCACAACCACAGCTTAAATCATAGAATTTCTGAAATTATCCGAACAATTTCTACTGACTCTCTAGCGCCTCGCCAAGGCATAACAAACCCTTTGCCTGATATTCCTTCAGAAATCATAAGCGGTATAAATAACATCATTAAGCTACCATCGATCTCCACTCCATCCCTTAGCCGACTATTACCATTGCTCATCAATAATTTCACGTCTGACTCAGAGAACGATGAACTTTCCATTGCTATATTTGGGAAAGACTTTAATTATTCAGCCCTACCAAATTCCGACTTTTTCCCGCATGTATTTAAATATTTCCCCACAAGCGATACAACAAGGCTTAATCTACTAATTTCGAATACTTTATTTGCAAAGCCCTGTAACACAAACCCTACGCATTTGAGTGCCATTATTGCTGCTTCGACCGATACTTCCGCACAGATTCTTCCAACTCATCAGCAGGCCATTGATTACTTCGATGTAATGACTCTTTGGCGCCTTCCAACGGATGCGAACAGCCCGCTAAATATATTCGAATCTAAAAGCGCAGACATTGCAGACTTGATCGGTCAAGCTCTCGCGTACTCTATCGTCCCATCCTTACTGCCTCAAGATTTGACCCTAGAACGTTTTGAGACGCTCAAAGAATATTTTAGCCATACTTTGGCATCTTCTCTCGCTCTAGCCTTAGTCCATTTTCACGGAGTAAGTGAAGAAATTGATGTCGAAATTCACAGAGTAATTCGCCGATCCCTACAAGAAAAGCAACCAAACAAGGTTAGATTCGCGGCATTAGCCGCACTCAAACTCAGGGAATTAACAGACTCTGATAACGCAAAAAACCTGATTTCAAGAGTCGTATATCTAGTTGAATCAGGACGTAAAACTAGTCTTGCGCATCTCCTATGGGTTATCAGAGAGTCTTACAGAAAAAACCTATTAGACAACGACGAGCTAGGTACGATCCGAGATAGTCTTCCCATTATCTTTGAAGAGTCTAATTACCATACAATTGACCATGACAGCAGGGATGCGGTAGACGCCTCACTTATACGTGCAGAGTGTGTGAAGCTAGCTCACATCATCCTAGAGTCTTCTAATAATACTTACAGCGACCTAAAAACCATGATAGAGGCTGCAACAACTGACCCCCTACCCGAAGTACGGTTTGCGACTTTTTCGATGTAAATCGAAAACACCTAAAGCGCGCGGCGTAAGGAGCCGCGCCTTCTACTAGGCGATCATCAACCAAATGCTATGCCTCCGCTACTTCCCTGCACGACGTACACAAATCAAATAAACTCTACATCTCAGCAGAACCCTAAACAAAAACGAATTAAATCCCAGCTATGGGCAGTTCATTGCCAATCATGGTTACGAGGCGTGCTGGTCAGATCAAATACAAACGGATGGTCAAATGGAGCACAGTATTCCAACTGGTATTCCAACTAAAAATTCAAATAGTTATTAATTTTATAAATCAATAATTTACAGGACCGATTCAACTTACCCCGGCCCACCACATTGAAAAAGACGTCCTCGGACGTCTTTTTTTGTGGGTGGGATTTGGTGAAATCCAAAACCTCAGCGACACTTGGCACCTAGCGGGCCTGAACCGTAACGTGAACACAGAAGCGCAACGAGCCCATCATGGTTTTGCACTGCAATCCCGACGTCAGGCCAGCCACTTTAAGCCTGGCGTTAGCCAACATTGCTGGAGCACCAGCATCCGAATGTCTGATGCCAAAAAACCTCAAAAAATCCAACCAGACGTAGATACTTGGTCACAGCAACAGATAACTGCCAGTACCCTAATAGCTTAAGAACCGCTTTGAGGTCTGACGAGACTATCTGCACTGCAGCTGAGGCTTGCATACTGGCCAAGCAGAATCAGAACTCAAGCAAACCTGTCATTTGATCGGGCTCAACACCATGAGTATTTCTGTGCCAATCAAAATACTTAATCGTCTTATTATTCCAAGTAGACACAATATTACCTGATACTCCATCCATGAAAGCCGACCCGCCCCGTTTATCGAACTAGACGTGGGCGGGCCGCACAGAATCGATGGTTCAAATGCTTGCGGAGAGCCTTGAACAACAAGCCCCCACAACCGCCTCAGCAAATGCCAAAATAACGGAGCCAGCGATACACGCCAGAAGCCTGCTGCCTCGGTCGAGAAGAAGCCTGCTGCCTCGGTCGAGAAATTGAAGGTCGATATCGCTTACGCATTTCCCACTCGCCAACGGATACGTCATGCACTCAAGAGCCCTCACCCTCGTCCTGCTCATCACCCTCCTCGTCACATTCCAAGCCAACGCCGCCGACAAATCCTGCGCCGAGGCCATCGGTCAAAAACGCGCCGAATCTCTGGTCAAACAATGCATCAACGTATCTCCCGCAACCCACCCGCCGTGCAACGTGGCCAACAGCTGCGGGATGATCAACAGTGAGATCGAGCGTGGTTGTGGTTTGTTGGGCGATGATCCGAACGCGCCTGCCTATTGCCACTTCAACCTGACCAAACCGGAAACCTTGCAGGGCGCGTTGGTTACTGGCGGTGGCATTGATGACTACACCATCACGGTGATGGTCAATGACGGCCGACGGTTCACGGCTTATTGCGATGGGCAATGTGGTGAATGGTTTGTGGCAGAAGATGAAAGCGAAGCGACCTTGTTGCCGAGCATGGTTGGCAAGACTGTGAAGGTCACTGTTGCCAGCGAGCGCAACAACGAACGCATCGCCGGGCCTGCTGCCGAGGACTCGTTGATCTTCGTGAAAAAGATTGAGCTTGTGAAGAAGATTGAGTTTGTGAAGTAGTCACCGGAGCGCGGCGGCAGCTGATATCTGTGATGGTCAGCAGAGGCCTGATCCGTTAGCGTTGGAAAAAATTAAAGCAGGACGCTAACGTGAAAACCCTTTGCGCCATCATTTTTCTGCCGGCCTCGCGGGTTGCGGAACCATCAACACGACCTTCAGCAGTGACTCCGTGGCAGCCAATAAATTGGGCCGCTGGAAATCGAACTGCTCTTACATCCCGCGCGTTTACAGTGGCGTGTCGCTCGATTTCTGCGCGCTTAATGGAGAACCCAGAACCTTTAGGGGTCAGGAGTTGAGACCCGGTGTTTCGGTGATACTTGCCGATATGGTGCTCTCGGGCGTGGCAGACACGCTAGTTCTGCCCTACACCATTTACCTGCAATCGGAACGTGGGTCCGTCGTCGCCAGTCGGTTAAGTGACTGATCGAGCATCAGCCTGCTGACGTATGGAAACAGTACTCTCCTGGCTGCGGGGAGCGTGGTGAAAAGCAGACGCAATCGGTATTCCACAGAAAAACTTAAACCTACAAACCTGATTTAAATCAAACACTTATATCCAATATTAAAATCCCCTCGGCCCCAAAAAAGACATCCACGGGCATTGCCTCTCGAACCTCAATCCCAGTAGATATTTCTCAGCACCTATTAACCCGACTGACGAAATTGCCCCCCACGACGCATCCCCCCACACCAACCAAACATCCCCCCCAAACCAGCCTCAAACAAAAAACCCCGCCCCACCCCATAAGAAAATTTGATCCCCCCCGCAACGAACTCTGGAGTAACAATTGCAGCTCGACGTCTCTCAAGACAACCCCAAGAGCCAAGAGAACCAAGATGAACCTCAAATTCCTGGAGACCTTCGTCTGGGTCGCCCGCCTGCAAAGTTTCAGCCTGACCGCCGAGAAGATGTTCAGCACCCAGGCGGCGATTTCCAGCCGGATCGCTTCGCTGGAGGATGAGTTGGGGCTGCGGCTGTTCGTGCGGGACTCGCGTGGGGTGTCGTTGACGCCCGAGGGGCTCAAGGTGCTCGACTATGCCGAGCAGATGCTTGAGGTGCAGCGGGCGTTGAAGCAGTCGCTGGCTAACCCCAGTTCACAGCGGGGGTTGGTGCGTATCGGGGTGATGGATACGGTGATCCACACCTGGTTCAGCCCGTTGATATCGACCTTGATGCAGACCTTTCCCGCCGTGGAAATCGAGATCACTGCCGATGCCGCACGCAACCTCTGCGAGCAGTTGCAAAAGGGTTATCTGGACATCGTTTTCCAGACGGACCTGATCCGCCACGACAGCGTGCGCAACCTTGAGCTGGGGCACTATCCCATGCACTGGATCGCCGCCAGCAACTCGATCTATGCCCGGCCTTATGCCTCGCTCGCTGAGATGGCCAGCGAGCGCATCATCACCTTCGTCAAACACTCACAACCGCATCAGGATGTGCGCAACCTGTTGCATGCCCACGGCATCGGCACTCCGCGTGTGAGTTGCGTCAATTCGGTGTCGGCCATGACCCGGCTGATTCGTGACGGCTTCGGCATTGGTGCCTTACCGGCGGCACTGGTGGCCAACGCCCTGGCCAGCGGCGAACTGATTCAGCTGGAGCCTGGCACGCGCCTGCCACAACTGGACGTCGTGGCGTCCTGGCGCGCCGGGGTCGGGCTGGAGTTGATCGAGAGCATCGTTGGCATGAGCCGCCAGGTCGTCTGCCAATACGCCGCGGATGTCGGCCCGCAACGAATGGCCGCGGCACCGGGCCTGGACGGTCGACATCCCCTTGAATAACGATTAGTTGTTCGGGGTACCAATATTCCTTGTTGGACGGCGCTCTTCCGGTTTTCTAAAAAGGGCTATCGAACCCAAGGAGATACCGTGATGAGTCAACCCGCCCTGTCGTTAGAACACGCGCAGCAGAAAGATCCACTGGCCTTACGCCAGGCCATCGCCGCCGGGCATTATCAGGGCCACACCGCTGGCCTGGGCGAAGGCCGGGTACAAGCCAATATCGTGATGCTGCCCAGTGATTGGGCGAACGAGTTTCTGCGGTTTTGCACGCTTAATCGTCAGGCCTGCCCGGTGCTCGACTTGACGGAGCCCGGTGATCCGTACTTTCGCAATCTCGGGGTAGCCATTGATATCCGCCATGACGTGCCCCGCTACAGGGTCTATCGCCATGGCGAACTGAGCGAAGAGCCGACGGATATCGAGCATTTGTGGCAGGACGACATGGTGGCTTTTGCCATTGGCTGCTCCTTCTCCTTTGAGCAACCGCTGCTGGACGCTGGCATTCCCCTGAGGCACATCGATCTGAAGCGCAATGTCGCTATGTACCAGACCAACATTGATACACGCCCTACTACCCGCCTGAACGGCAAACTGGTGGTGAGCATGCGCCCGATGAAAGCCGCTCAAGCGATCAAGGCGATTCAGATCACTGCGCGTATGCCCAACGTCCACGGCGCCCCCGTGCACATCGGTGATCCCGCGCTGATCGGCATCCACTCGCTGGGCAGCCCGGACTATGGAGACGCCGTGCCGCTCGAAGCCGACGACATTCCGGTGTTCTGGGCTTGCGGTGTGACGCCGCAATCAGTGATGCAAGCCTCACGTCCGCCCCTGTGCATCACCCACGCCCCTGGTTGCATGCTGGTGACGGACCTGTGGAATAACGCCTTATAACGACGTGCGACTCGCGTGCGGACTCACGTAAACAGGTCACGCGAGCCGCCCACCGGACAGTTCTCAACCTGATAGGGATGCGACGGACACACCATGAACACGACTCAACGATCGATACGACAGTACATAAAAGCCAAGGACGGCAACCGCCCACATTTGCTATCCCAGGCCTTTACGCCAGACGCGATACTGGACATGCACGTACGCACGGGGTCTATCTCGTTTCCACCTCATCTTGAGGGTATTGGACCAATAGGCGACGTGCTGGTCAGACGGTTCGGCCAGACGTTCGAAAACGTGTACACGTTCTGCGTGGGCAGCCCACCTGAACCCGAGGCAAAAACCTACCAGTGCCAGTGGCTGGTCGGCATGTCCGACAAGAACTCCGGTGAAGCACGCGTCGGTTGCGGTCTTTATGAATGGCAGTTCAGCCCCGAATCGGGACTTGTCGAAAGGCTCACGATCACCATAGAACACATGAAAACACTGCCGGCGACTGATCTGCAGAGCATCATGGAGTGGCTGTCGGCCTTGAATTACCCGTGGTGTTCGCCTGAGGCGCTAGTGAGCAACGCTCCAGACATCGACACGCTCGACGAAGTGATCCAGTACGTCACGGCCAGTATTCAGACCGGCGTATCGCAAGTGGATACATAGCCATTTCAGGTTAGGGGCTGGACGATGCGCCATTCACACCGGCGCATCCCTCACATCAAGCGCTTACGCTTGATCAGAGAAGGAGCAGCGTGACGAGTGATCCTGACAAAAGAAGGCAACGTGCTCACCCAGTCGCACGGCTGATGTTTTCGGGTGTGATCGGCATTTTGACGTAAAATCCCCCCACGCCCGTCCCCAGCGCCATGAGACTCACACCATGCCCCAGGAAAAACTCGACCTCTTACGCCTTCAAAAACCCATCCGTGACGAGATGAATGACCTGCTCCGCGCCCTCAACGCCGCCAGCACGCCTGCGGACCTTGAGGCCGAACGAGCCATCCAGATTGAGGTCATCCAGAACCTCGAAAGCTCGCGCAAATTACGTTCTGCGGATGCCGAGGCGTTGTTCATCATTTTTGATGATGCCGTAGAGGCAAGGCTGGAAGCGTTGTCGTAGGTTTCGATCCGGCTGCGCCCCCCGATCTCGTGTGCTTCAACTCCACGAACACGGTGATAACGTCAAATCACGTCCTCTTTTTGTGCACCCTCCCGTTGCGGTGCTCAACAACAGCGCGCCATTAATCCCGCTCCCTGCTGAAAAATTCGCTACAGCCCTCTGAAAATAAAGCCTGAATCTCTCTCGGCACGAAATCTGCTCTGGCACATTCAATCTTGTATACATGAATGAACACGCCAATGACTGATCTCGATATCGCTGCCATTCAGACATCTTTACGCACTGGCCAGACCTCGCTGGCGACCTTCCTGCAGGACCTGTCTGCGCGCATTGATGCAGACGGCCGCCCGGAAGTCTGGATTCATCGCGAGCCGGTTTCGCGCCTGCTGGAAAGGGCGAAAACGCTTGAGCAGCTCGCGGATGAACTGGGCGATTCGCTGTACGAGACCCTGCCGCTGTTCGGCATTCCATTCGCAGTGAAGGACAATTTCGATGTTGCGGGGCTGACCACCACGGCGGCGTGTCCGTCGTTTGCTTACGAGGCCCAGGCGACGGCGCATGTGGTGCAGCGCTTGCTGGACAGCGGCGCGGTTCTGATGGGCAAGACCAATCTGGATCAGTTCGCGACGGGGCTGGTGGGTGTTCGTTCGCCTTATGGCGCGGTGCGCAACGCGTGTGATCCGGCGTATGTCAGCGGCGGGTCGAGTTCGGGTTCTGCGGTGGCGGTGGCGCGGGGTCATGTGTGCTTTGCGTTGGGTACAGACACGGCGGGGTCGGGGCGGGTGCCTGCAGGTTTCAACGGAGTCGTCGGGCTCAAGCCGAGCCTGGGATTGTTCAGCAGTCGTGGCGTGGTGCCTGCCTGTCGCACGCTGGATTGCCCGTCGATCTTTGCCAACGATGTGGCGCAAGCCTGGCAGGTCGCGCAGGTGATGGCGGAGTTCGATGCACAGGACCCTGGCAGTGTCGCGGTGCAGGCGTTGCCGGTGCTGCGCCGTGCGCGACGGGTTGCAGTGCCGCAAACGTGTGAGTTTTTTGGTGATGCTCAGGCGGCGGCCGCGTTCGACAAGGCGCTGAAGTCGCTTGAAAGCGATCCCCAGGTGACCCTCACCTACGTTGCGTTCGATGTGTTTGCCGAGGCGGCCGCCCTGCTCTATCAGGGTCCGTGGGTGGCCGAACGGCGCGCGGCGGTGGGTGAGTTTTTCGAGACGCATGCCGCGGACATTCACCCGGTGGTGCGCGGCATTTTGCAGAGCGCGGATTCGTACGATGCCGTGGACAGTTTCAAGGCGCGTTATCGCCTGGCCGAGCTGACTCGTACAGCGGAATCGCTGTTGGCCGACGTCGATGTGCTGGTGGTGCCGACCGCGCCGTGCATGCCGACCATCGAAGCGGTGCTGGCCAATCCGGTCGAGCTGAATTCGCAGTTGGGCTACTACACCAACTTCGTCAACCTGATGAACATGAGCGCGCTGGCCATTCCGGCACATCGGCGTGATGACGGCCTGCCTGCACGTATCACGCTGATCGGTCCGGCGGGTGCGGACCAGCGTCTTGCCGAGATCGCGGCAGGCTGGCAGGCCCGTTTTGGTGCGGTCGATCAGCGCGACCGGGTGGCGCTGGCGCCCCTGCCCTTCACTGTCGCGAGCGTTCAAGTGGCCGTGGTCGGCGCTCATCTTCAGGGACAACCACTCAACTGGCAGTTGCTCGAAGGCGGCGCTCGCCTGCGCAGCCTGACCACGACCAGTGCCGACTATCGGCTGTATGCGCTGGCGAACACTACACCAGCCAAACCCGGGCTGGTTCGTGTGCCTGACCATGGCGCGAACATCGAAGTGGAGGTCTGGGAAATGCCGCTCCGCCTGTTCGGCGCATTTGTCGCCGCCATTCCCGCACCGCTGGGCATCGGCTCGTTGCAGTTGGCCGACGGTCAGTGGGTCAAGGGTTTCATCTGCGAACCGTATGGCCTTGCAGACGCGCTGGACATCACCGAATTCAAAGGCTGGCGCGCTTATCGCGCCGCGCACACCACTTCTTCCACGGCTCATTGATCAGGGGTAGCACCAATGTCGAATGTCGATCGTCGCAGCTTCATCAAACTGGCGGGCATTATCGGTCTCAGCGCAGCGCTGCCGTTCAGCCGTGCGTACGCGGCCAATGCGCCGCTGGTGGTGGGTTTCATTTATGTCGGAGCCCGCGATGACTTCGGCTACAACCAGGCCCACGCGCAAGCCGCTGCCATCATCAAGACGCTGCCCAACGTCAAAGTGATCGAAGAAGAAAACGTCCCGGAAACCGTCGCCGTGCAGAAGACCATGGAGGCGATGATTCGCCAGGACGGCGCGACGCTGATCTTCCCGACCTCGTTCGGTTACTTCGACCCGCACGTGATCAAGGTGGCTAAGAAATACCCGGACGTGCGTTTCGCCCACTGTGGCGGGCTGTGGAAGGAAGGTCGCGACCCGATGAACGCGGGTAGCTTTTTCGGATACATCGATGAAGCCCAATACCTGAACGGTGTTGTCGCCGGGCACATGAGCACATCGAAAAAGCTCGGCTTCGTGGCCGCCAAGCCGGTGCCGCAAGTGCTGCGCAACCTCAACGCCTTTGCCATGGGCGCCCGCTCGGTTGACCCGAGCATCGTGACCACGGTGATTTTCACCGGCGACTGGTCGTTGCCGATCAAGGAAGCGGAAGCTGCCAACAGCCTGATCGATCAGGGTTGTGATGTGCTGACCTGCCACGTCGACGGCCCCAAGGTGATTGTCGAGACCGCCGAGAAACGTGGCGCGATGACCTGCGGCTACCACGCCAGTCAGGCGGCACTTGCACCGAAAGGCTACCTGACCGGTGCCGAATGGAATTGGGAAACGCCTTACCGCGCCCACGTTGCGGCGATCCAGACCGGTGCGCCGATGATCAACTTTCTGCGCGGCGGCTTGAAGGAAGGCTTCGTCAAAACCTCACCTTACGGGCCAGCCGTCAGTGCCGAGGCCAAGCAGAAAGCCGACGCCATCAAGGCGCAGATGCTGGCGGGCAGTTTCGTGATTTTCAAAGGCCCGCTCAAGGACAACAAGGGCCAGGTGGTGATCGCCGACGGCGTGGTACAGGCGCAGACCGATATCGCCCTGGAAAGCATGAATTATCTGGTGGAAGGCGTTGTTGGCCAGATCTGAGGAGCGTCCGATGTTCGTCTCGCGAACCCTGCGGCGTCTGGCCGGGGCCATGTTGCCGGGGCTGCCGACGCTGTTGGCGGTGGTGTCATCGTGCGCGCTGTTTCTGCTGTTTCTCACGGTTCAGGGCAAGCCTGCCTGGCAGGCTCTGCAACTGGTCGGCGAAGGCGCGTTCGGCTCCTGGTTTGCGCTGGAGAACACCTTGCAGCGCGCCGCGCCGTTGATGCTCACCGCACTCTGCGTGGCACTGCCGGCGCGAGCCGGGCTGATCATCATTGGTGGAGAAGGTGCGCTGGTGCTGGGCGGGCTGGCCGCGGCCGTCACACCGCTCTGGCTGCCGCCCGTGGCACCGTGGCTGATGCTCGGCTGCATGGGCATTGTCGCGATGCTGACCGGCGCACTGTGGATCGGCCTAAGTGGCTGGATGCGCCAGCACCGGGGCGTCAACGAGACCATCAGCAGCCTGTTGCTGTCGTACATCGCGCTGGCGCTGTTCAGGCAGATGGTCGAAGGGCCGCTGCGTGATCCGGCAAGCCTCAACAAACCGTCCACGCCACCACTGGATGATGCCTATCTGGTCGGCACCATCAGCGACCGTTTTGAAGTGCACTGGGGGCTGGTGGCGGGCGTGGTTGCCTGTCTGCTGGCCTATGTACTGGTGCGCCACAGCGTGAAGGGTTTCGCCCTCGCCGTGGTCGGTGGCAACGTGCGGACGGCCTTGATGATCGGCCTGCCGGTGGACCGACTGATTCTGTTGAGCTGCCTGCTCGGCGGCGCAGCAGCGGGTCTGGCGGGTATGTTTGAAGTCACGGCCGTGCAAGGCAGTGCCAACGTTGCGCTGATCGCCGGCTACGGCACCAGCGGCATCCTTGTGGCGTTCGCCGCGCGTCATCATCCGCTGGCGATCATCTTCTGCGCGATCCTGCTCGGCGGTCTGGAAGCCAGCGGGGGCCTGTTGCAGCGCCGTCTTGGCCTGCCCGATGCCACCACCCTGATCCTCGAAGGGCTGTTGTTCACCAATCTGTTGCTCTGGGAGGCCCTCAGCGGGCGTCTCGCGGCCTGGAAAATCAGGCTCGCGCCACCGCAGCCGACCCTGGAAAAAGGAGCACCGCAACGTGGCTGATATCGACCTGAGCACCTTTTTGCTGGCGCTGTTGGCCGGTTCGATCCGCGTCGGTACACCTTTCCTTTTCGTCAGCCTGGGCGAATGCCTGACGGAAAAGAGTGGCCGCATCAATCTGGGTCTGGAAGGCATTCTGGTCGCCGGAGCGATGTCCGGGTATGCCGTCGCGTGCCTGACAGGTTCGGCCTGGCTGGGCGTGGCTGCGGCAGCCGGCGTTGGGTTGTTGCTGGGCCTGTTGCATGGCATTGCCTGCTCGCTGCCGCGCGTCAACGACATCGCGTTCGGCATTGCACTGATCCTGCTCGGCACCGGTCTGGCGTTCTTTCTCGGCAAAGCGTTCATCCAGCCGCAAGCGCCCATGCTGCCGTCACTGGCGCTGGGTGCGTGGAGCAGCGAAGAACGCTTGCGCTCGGCACTGAACATCAACGTGCTGTTTTTCATCGGCGTGGCCCTGGCCTTTGCGCTGCACTGGGGTCTGCGCAGTACGCGCTGGGGCCTGATGCTGCGCCTGGTCGGCGACCATGCCGAGACCGCGCAGGCGCTGGGCTATCGACCCGTCATCGTGCGCATCATTGCCACGGCCATTGGCGGGGCGCTGGCGGGCATTGGCGGCGCGTACCTGTCCTTGTATTACCCCGGCAGCTGGAACGAAGGCCTGTCCAGCGGTCAGGGTCTGATGGCCGTCGCGTTGGTGATTTTTGCTCGCTGGCGGCCACTCGCCTGCCTGTGGGCATCGTTGCTGTTCGGCGCAGCCGGGGCGATTGGTCCGGCGTTGCAGGCGGTGGGCATCAGCAGCGGTTACTACCTGTTCGCGGCCGCTCCTTACGCGCTGACCCTTGGTGTGATGTACGCGACCTGTCGGCGTGGCCGCACCCTGAGCGGTGCGCCCGGCGAATTGAGCATGACCCGATGAACGCATTTCCAGAGGAGGCATGACATGGCCAGTGGTCTTGGTGGCTTGAACAAATCGCCCAATGGCGTAGTGATCGGTCTGGCGCAACTGGCGCTTCCCGATCCGCACACCCGCGAGGCGCTGTGGACGCAAACCCAGAAAGTGGTGTCGATGGTTGCCAAGGCACGGCGCAGTAATCCCGGCATGGACCTGATCGTGTTTCCCGAGTATTCGCTGCACGGTCTGTCCATGAGCACTGCGCCAGAGATCATGTGCAGCCTGGACGGTCCTGAAGTCGCGGCGCTACGTCAGGCCTGCCGCGAGCACCGCATCTGGGGCTGCTTCTCGATCATGGAAGCCAACCCGCACGGCAATCCGTTCAACAGCGGCCTGATCGTCGATGACATGGGCGAGATTCAGCTGTATTACCGCAAGCTGCACCCGTGGGTGCCGGTCGAACCCTGGGAACCGGGCGATCTGGGCATTCCGGTGTGCAAGGGACCGCGCGGCAGCACGCTGGCGCTGATCATCTGCCACGACGGCATGTTCCCCGAGATGGCCCGCGAGTGCGCTTACAAAGGTGCAGACATCATGCTGCGCACGGCAGGCTACACAGCGCCGATTCGTCATTCGTGGAAGATCACCAACCAGAGCAACGCCTTCACCAACCTGATGCAGACCGCCAGCGTCTGCATGTGCGGCTCGGACGGCACATTCGATTCAATGGGCGAAGCGATGTTCGTCGACTTCGACGGCACGCTCATGGCCGAGGGCGGCGGGCGGGCGGATGAAATCGTCTGCTGTGAATTGCGCCCGGATCTGGTCCGCGAAGCACGCCTCAACTGGGGTGTGGAAAACAATATTTATCAGTTCGGCCATCGCGGTTATGTCGCCGTCAACGGCGGTGCGCAGGACTGTCCCTACACCTACATGCACGACCTGGCCGCCGGTCAATACCGTCTGCCGTGGGAAGCGGACGTGGTGCACACCGATGGCAGCGCCTGCGGTTTCGATGCGCCCGAACGCACGTTCAAACCCACCCCGACCACGTGGAAGGAATAACCCCGATGAGTGAACGTTATCTGGCTTGCGAGCCCTATCCGTGGCCATGGAACGGCAAGCTCAACTCGAATAACACGGCGCTGATCGTGATCGACATGCAGACCGATTTCTGTGGCGTTGGCGGTTACGTGGACAGCATGGGCTATGACCTGGCGCTGACCCGTGCGCCCATCGAGCCAATCAAGGGGCTGCTCGCGCTGATGCGCCCGCTGGGTTTCACCATCATTCATACCCGCGAAGGCCATCGCCCGGACCTCAGCGACCTGCCCGCCAACAAACGCTGGCGCTCGCAGCGCATCGGCGCGGGCATTGGCGATCCAGGCCCTTGCGGCAAGATTCTGGTGCGCGGCGAACCCGGCTGGGAACTGATCGAAGAACTCGCCCCACTGCCCGGTGAGATCATCATCGACAAGCCTGGCAAGGGCTCGTTCTACGCCACCGACCTGGAACTGGTGCTGCGCACCCGAGGCATCGAAAACCTGATCCTCACCGGCATCACCACGGATGTGTGCGTGCACACCACGATGCGTGACGCCAATGATCGCGGTTTCGAGTGCATCCTGCTCGAGGACTGCTGCGGTGCCACCGACCCGGCCAACCACGCGGCAGCCTTGAGCATGATCAAGATGCAGGGCGGCGTGTTCGGTGCCGTCGGGCATTCGTCGATGCTTCGCGATCTGCTGGAGGCGTGATCATGCGCGCTTTGAGTCTGGAAACCATCGGTGCCAGCAAACGCTTCGGCACCTTTCGTGCGCTGGATGACGTGTCATTCAAGGTGCGGGCCGGCACCGTGCATGCGCTGCTGGGCGAAAACGGTGCCGGCAAGAGCACCCTGGTCAAAGGCATCATCGGCTACGGCCCTTTGCAGTCGGGCAGCATTCTGGTCAACAACCGCGAACACGAGATTCGTAACCCACGCGACTCGCACCAGTTGCAGATCGGCATGGTGTATCAGCATTTCACCGTGGCGCCGGGCCTGAGCGTGGCGGAAAACCTGGTGTTGTCTCGCGGCGACCTGCCGTGGCGCATTGATTGGGCTGCCGAACACGAACGCCTGCAAGCCTTCATGGCGCGCATGCCGTTTCGGCTCGACATTCAACGGCCGGTCAGCAGCCTGGCCGCCGGTGAAAAACAGAAGCTGGAGATTCTCAAGCAGTTGTATCTGGAGCGTCGGCTGGTGATTCTCGACGAACCGACCTCGGTGCTCACGCCTCAGGAAGCCGATGAAGTGCTGGGCCTGATGCAGCAGATGGCGCACCGTGGCGAGTTGACCGTGCTGATGATCACCCACAAGTTTCGCGAGGTCAGCACCTACGCCGACGACGTTACGGTATTGCGCAAAGGACGCTGGGTGGCGAGCAGTGCAGTCGCGGAGACCACCACGCAGCAAATGGCCGCGTGGATGATGGGCCATGCGCACACGAACAGTGTCAGCAGTGATCGCCCGCCAGTGCCTGAGCGTGCCCCACAGCTGCAGGTCGAGCAACTCGACGTGCCGGGCGATAAAGGCACGCTGGCGATCAAAGGCCTGAGCCTGGCGGTGCGGCCCGGAGAAATCCTCGGCATTGCCGGTATCTCCGGCAACGGCCAGCGCGAACTGACTGAAGCCCTGTTGGGCCAACGGCCCTTCAGTGCCGGACGCGTACTGATCGACGGTCAGCCGTATCACGCCAGCCGCGAACAAATGCAGCGCCTGCGCGTATTCAGCCTGCCGGAAGAGCCGCTGCGCAATGCCTGCATCGGCGGGCTCAGCGTTGCCGATAATCTGGCCCTGCGCAATTTCGACCGCCCGCCCCTGTGCCGTCAGGGTTGGCGTATTGACCGCCGCGCAGTCGCCGCTCAGGCACGCGGTCTGATCGAACGTTTTCAGGTCACGCCCAACGATCCGAACCGGCCCATCGGCACCCTGTCTGGCGGCAACGTGCAACGGGCCGTACTGGCCCGCGAACTGACCTCGGACATTGCCGTGCTGATCGTCGCCAACCCGGTGTTCGGTCTGGACTTCGCCTCAGTGGCGCTGATCCATCAACGCTTGATCGACGCGCGCAACAGCGGTGCCGCGGTGCTGCTGTTGAGCGAAGACCTCGACGAATTGCTGACACTGGCGGACCGCATCACCGTGATCCACGACGGCGAACTGGTCTTCGAAACCCTGACCCGAGACGCCGATCGCACTGAGCTGGGTCGACACATGGCGGGCGCTGAACAGTTGCAAAAGGAGTCAGCATGATCGACGTCAACGCTCATCCGGCCCGCTTTGCCTTCGACCCTGCCAGCACGGCGCTGGTGATCATCGACATGCAGCGCGACTTTCTCGAACCCGGCGGTTTCGGCGCAGCGCTGGGCAACGACGTGCTGCCGCTGCAAGCCATTGTCCCGAACGTGCAGCGGCTGCTCGCACTCGCACGCGCCCACGGCATCCATACGATCCACACCCGCGAATCCCACGACAGCGAACTTGCCGATTGCCCGCCCTCCAAACTCGAACACGGCCTTGAGGGTCTGCGCATTGGCGATGTCGGGCCGATGGGCCGGATTCTGGTGCGCGGCGAGCCGGGCAACCAGATCATCGATGCGCTGGCACCGATGGCGGGCGAGTGGGTCGTCGATAAA
This sequence comes from Pseudomonas asturiensis, assembly GCF_900143095.1. Taxonomy (GTDB): domain Bacteria; phylum Pseudomonadota; class Gammaproteobacteria; order Pseudomonadales; family Pseudomonadaceae; genus Aquipseudomonas; species Aquipseudomonas asturiensis. The sequence goes on from NZ_FRDA01000029.1 coordinate 18,679, forward strand.
CCGGGCAAAGGCATGTTCTTTTCCACCGGCCTGAACGGGCGGCTGAGCGCGGCGGGCATCACCCATTTGATCTTTGCGGGCGTGACCACCGAGGTCTGCGTGCAGACCAGCATGCGCGAGGCCAATGATCGCGGGTATCGCTGCCTGTTGATCGAAGACGCCACCGAGAGTTACTTTCCCGCCTTCAAGCAGGCGACGCTCGACATGATCACCGCCCAGGGCGGCATCGTGGGTCGCGTGGCGCCGTTGTCGGCACTGGAGCAGGCACTACAGACAAGGAATACACACTGATGGATATCAACCTGCCCCATGTGGTGGCCGCCGTCACCGACGCGTTCGTCGATTACGAACGCGCCCTGCTGGCCAACGAACTGACCACGCTGGATGACTATTTCTGGAATGCAGAACATACCGTGCGCTACGGCGTGGCGGAAAACCTGCACGGCGCTGACGCCATCGCGCTGTATCGACGTCACTGCCAGCCCGTCGGGCCCGGACGTCAATTGCTGCGTACGGTCGTCAGCACCTTTGGCGAGGATTTCGCCACCGTCAGCACCGAGTTTCACGACGGCGTCACGCAACGTCTGGGCCGCCAGATGCAGACCTGGGTGCGGTTCGAGGGCGCCTGGAAAGTGGTCGCCGCGCATGTGAGCATCGACCTGAGCACGCTGGAATGAAGGCCGTGACCACACCGCACTCCACCAACGCGCTGGCCGAAGAGGTGTATCGTCGATTGAAGCAGGAAATCTTCGATTTCTACCTGCTGCCCTACGACCGCTTCACCGAAAACCAGCTGGCCGACCGTTATCAGGTATCACGCACGCCGGTGCGCGATGCACTGTACCGGTTGCAGCGCGAGGGCTATCTGGAAGTGGAGTTTCGCCGGGGCTGGTCAGTCAAACCGCTGGACTTCACCCAGATCGACCAGCTCTACGATTTGCGCATCGTGCTGGAATGCGCGGCCGTGGAACGCATCTGTGCATCGGCCGAGGTTCATCCGGAACTCAACGTCCTGCGCGGACACTGGCTGGTGGACAAAGCTCAGTGGCACACCGACATGCAAGTCGTCGCCGATCTCGACGAGCAGTTTCATACCCAACTGGTGGCCGCATCAGGCAATGATGAAATGGCCCGCGTCCATCATGACGTCACCGAGCGCATTCGCATCGTCAGGCGCCTGGATTTCTTCAAAAGTGCGCGCATCGAACACACCTACCTCGAACACGCCGCCATCCTCAACGCCCTTCACGCGCGCAAACGCGATGAAGCGCTGTTGCTGCTGCGCTCTCATGTGGAGATCAGCAAACTGGAAGTTCGCAAGTTGACGATCTCGATGCTGAGCGATGCGCGGCGTCAGCATAAGGCGTGAGTGATGTGGCGGCGGCAGGTCTGACGGGCGATGACATCGCTCATCAAACAACTCAGGGTCTGCCGGGAAAACGCACTTTCGCGGGTGAAGCCTCCGCGTCTTGGACGCTGCGCTGTCTCGCCGCCAAAACGAGGTTAATGCATCAAAGGGCCATTATTTCTCCCCGCCTCACTTTGCGATCAGGCTATGATCGGCTGACCTGATCTGGACGTCACAGAACCATGCCCGTCGACCTGCAAGCGCTCTACCCCAAGCTCATCCATCTGATGCTGGATACCGTCTTCGTGGTCGACAGCGACAACCGGATCGTGTTCGTCAGTGATGCGTGCGAGGCGCTGCTTGGCTATCGTCCTGCAGAGTTGACCGGTAAGCACATCACCGACTACATGCACCCCGATGACCTGGCGGCCACACGGGCTTCCATTGCGCGGGTCATGAGCGGGCAACCGCACTTCGATTTCCGTAACCGCTACATTCGCAAGGACGGCAGTGTCGTCTACATCCTGTGGGCCGCGTTCTGGTCTGAGGAGGTCGGTGCGCGAATCGGCGTCGCGCGGGACGTGACCGCTCTTGCCAAGGCCGAGGAAGAGCTGCGCTTTCTGGCCCATCACGATTCTCTGACAGCATTGACCAATCGGTCCCTGTTCAACGACCGATTGCACACGGCGCTGCGAGAGGCGCGTCAGGAACAGACCGCTCTGGCGCTACTCTTTCTGGATGTGAATGACTTCAAGGGCATCAATGATGTGCATGGGCATGCCGTGGGCGATCAGGTGCTGTGCATGGTCGCGCGGCGACTGGAGCGCTGTATCGGCGAAACCGGCATGGTGGCGCGCATTGGCGGCGATGAGTTCACGGTGCTGTTGACCGATATCCAGTCTCAGGAAGCCGTGTCCAGAAAGGTCGAGCAGATTCTTGCTGTCATGGCCGAACCGCTGGACGCCGACCTTGGCGAGGTACAAATGCCGTCCTGCAGCATTGGCGTCGCGTGCTATCCACTGGATGGAGAGGACGCCGACACACTGCTCAGCCATGCCGACAGCGACATGTACCGGATTAAAAGGCAACGGCCTGCGCACGGCTGATTGTCGGGTGGATTTGCCCTCGAAAACGCCAGCACATCCAGCCGAGATGTAGCGCCTGACACACGGCCTTCGCGGACAAGTCCGCTCCCACATGGGGCGCTCATCGTTATGCACAAGCTTTGCTGCAACCAACGGACTGTGGGAGGCGGCTTGCCGGCGATGCGTCTCAGAAGCAACACATCAGCGACTGAACGGACGCCATCGCCGGCAAGCCGCCTCCCACAGGTACGCATTTCTTTATTGGCCCCGTTTGAGCGCCTTCAGCGTTTGACTGTCTCTTCCAGCGTGAAACGACCCAGCGGGTTCTGGCCGAAGCGTTCGATGTTCTTGCGTGACACGCTGATGTACGGGCTGTAATAGAGGTCGATCCAGTTTACGTCGGCCTTGGCCATTTTCTGCAGGTCGATGTACATCTGCTCGCGCTTTTTAGGGTCCATTTCAACGCGGGCGGCGGCGACCAGTTCCTTGACCTTGTCGTTCTTGTAGCGGGTCATGTAGTTCATGTTGGTGTCATGACCGAGCACAAAGGTGGTCTTCTGGTCCGGGTCGAGAATGTCGTTGGTCCAGTACATCACGGAGATGTCGTAGTCACCGGCAATCAGCATGTCCCAGCTCTGGCTTGGGTCGACCTTCTGCAGCGTCGCGGTCACGCCGACTTTGGCCAGTTGCTGTTGCAGCATGACCGCGATCTGCTCGTCGACTTCATTGCCTGCGTTGACGATGTAGTTGAGTTTCAGGTCAGACGCACCGGCGTCGGCCAGCATTTTTTTGGCTTTGACCGGGTCGTAAGGACGTTGCAGGTTGTCGGCGTAGTGATACAGCGCACCTTTGGGAATGTAGGAATTGGCGACAGTACCCAGCCCGAAGGTTGCGGCGTTGACAAGGGCGGTCTTGTCGATGGCCATGTCCAGCGCTTGACGCACTTCCACTTTCGCCAGTGCGCCGTGTTCGTGGTTGATCAGCAAATGATCTTCGCGGGTGGACGGGTCCAGGTGCACGACCAGGCCAGCGTCTTTCTTCAGGTTCTCGACCCGGGAAAAGGGCACATAGATCGCAGCGTCCAGCTCACCTTTCTGGACCTGGAGCATACGGGTGTTGTCGTCCGGCACGGATATCCACTCAACGCCGTCGAGACTGACCGTGGAGGCTTCCCAGAAGTTGGGGTTCTTTTCCAGGATGACCCGGTCGCCACGTCGCCACTCTTTGACCGTGAACGCTCCCGACCCTACCGGCTTCTCGGCATAGGCCTCCTCGCCGAGGCTTTTCATGGCCTTCTCGGAAAGTATCGACACGTTGGGCAGGGCCAGCTGCGACAGGAACGAAGCCGACGGGTGCTTCAGGGTAATCACCAGCGTGTGCGGATCGCTCGCCACCGCAGTGTCGATGACCTTGTACGAGTCACTCCACAGCGAACCCTTGTCGTCACGAATACGCAGCAGGCTGAACACCGCATCGCTGGCGGTCAGCTCCGAGCCGTCGGAGAACTTCGAGGGGCGAATCTTCAAGGTGTACGTCAGCCCGTCCGGCGAAATGGTCCAGCTCTCTGCCAGCCCTGGCACCAGCTTGGTGCCCTTGTTGTCGACACGGATCAGCACATCGTAGACGTTGGAAAACACCCAGTTGTCGATATTTTGCGCGCTCTTGATCGGGTCGAACGTGGTGCCGTCTTCGCGGCGGCCGATGGTCAGCACGCCAGCGGCTTCCGCCACCCCCGCGGCCAGGGAACAGGCCGCCAGCATGGCGACGGTCAGCAACTTCACAGGTCGTGCTTTCATATACGGAAACTCCTTGTCGGTATCGAGAACGGATAGTGGTGCGGATCAGAACACGGGGGCTTCAAGCACACAGTCGTAGCGCTGCGCGCCCACATGACGCGTGGGCGGCGCGGTGCGAGAACAATCGGGTCTGGCAAACCGGCAGCGCGGATGAAACGCACAGCCGTCGGGTAGATGCAGCGGGCTGGGCGGTTCGCCCTGCAGCGGCTCGCCAGGCAGCGGACGGCTCGGGTCGATCTCCGGGATCGCCTGAATCAAGGCTGCGGTGTAGGGATGACGCGGGCTGAGAAACACCGACTCGACAGGTCCTTCTTCGACGATGCGTCCCAGATACATCACCGCCACGCGATCACAGAGCCGACGCACGATGGCCAGATCGTGGGCGATGAACAGAATGGCCAGGTTCATGCGCTCGCGCAGTTCCAGCAGCAGGTTGATGATCTGGCCCTGAATGGAGACGTCCAGCGCCGCCACGCATTCGTCGGCGATGATCAGGCGCGGCTCGATGGCCAGCGCACGGGCGATGCCGACCCGCTGGCACTGCCCGCCACTCAACGCGCCGGGTTTGCGCTCGGCGAACTCGGGGCGCAAGCCGACCATGTCGAGCAGTTCGATGACCCGCGCCGCAATGTCAGCCTTGGCAACCTTGCGCTGCACATGCAGCACCTCAGCCAGCGTCGCGCCGATGGTCATGCGTGGATTGAGCGAAGAGAACGGGTCCTGAAAGATCATGGCCGTTTCGCTGCGCAGGCGCTGCAGATGAATACCACTGCCCTGCGCCACATCAACATCGTCGAACACGATCTGCCCGGACGTCACGTCGTTCAGACGCAGGATGGCACGGCCCAACGTGCTTTTGCCGCTGCCAGACTCGCCGACCAGCCCCAGCGTCTCACCTGCGCGGAGGGTCAGGGACACGCCGTTGATGGCCTGCACCCACTGTTTGTGCAGGCCCATGAAGCCCGTGCCCGACGCCGGGAAGCGCACCACCAGATCATTGACGCTCAGCAGTAACGGGCCGCTCATGAGCGCACTCCTTGCACATCAGCCAGCGCCATCGGTAACGGGTAATGACAGGCGGCAGCGTGGCCATCGCCCATCGCGCGCATCAATGGCAACCGCTCGACGCAGCCCTGCGCAGCATGCGTGCAACGAGCATGAAAGCGGCAGCCTTGCGGCAGTGCATCGAGCAACGGCGGCTGGCCGGGGATCGTGCGCAGCAGCGCATTGCCCGCGCTGCTGGCAGGCTGACAGTCAATCAGGCCGCGCGTGTACGGATGACGCGCATGAGCCAGCACATCACGCTTGCTGCCGTGCTCGCACAAGCGTCCGGCGTACATCACAGCAATGGAATCGCAAGTTTGCGCGACCACGCCCAGGTCGTGGGTGATCATGATCAACGACAGCCCGTGACGGTCTCGCAGGTCCATCAGCAGACGCAGGATCTGCGCCTGAACGGTCACGTCCAGCGCGGTGGTCGGCTCGTCGGCAATCAGCACTTGAGGACCGCAGCCCAGCGCAACGGCGATCATGGCGCGCTGGCGCATGCCGCCGGAAAACTCATGGGGATAGTTGTCCACTCGGGAGGCCGGATCGGGAATCCCGACCTGGCGCAGCAGGTCGATGGCCTGCGCCCTCGCCTCGCGCTTCGACGAGCCCTGATGCAGGCGAAAGCCTTCAGCAATCTGCTCGCCGATGCGCATCAGCGGGTCGAGGTGACTGCTGGGGTTCTGGAAGATCATGCCGATGCGCCGCCCACGCATGGCGCGCATCCGGTCGGCATCGAGCGTGAGCAGATCGACGTCGCCCAGCAGCACCGAGCCGCCGCGCACCTGCAGGTCTGGCGACGGCATCAATTGCATGAGCGCTCGGCAGGCCATCGTCTTGCCCGAACCGCTCTCGCCGACCAGCCCGAGGATCTCGCCCTGATGCAGATCGAATGACAACCGGTCTACCAGCGTCACCTCGCGGCCACGGTTGCTGGCGACCACGCTCATGTCGCTGACCTTCAGTACCGGCGTGCTCATCGGCGCTCTCCCAGCGTTTCGGCCACGCCATCCGCCAACAGGCTGAAGCCCATCGCGAGGGTGACAATGGCCAGGCCCGGAAACAGGCAGATCCACCACGCCGACGTCAGAAACGCCTGACCTTCGGCGACCATGGTGCCCCACTCGGCCAGCGGCGGTTGCACGCCCAGGCCCAGGTAGCTGACCGACGCGCCACTGAGCAACACCAGTACCGCGTCGGACATGGAAAACACGATCGAGCCAAACAGCGCGTTGGGCAGCAGATGGCGGAACAGAATGCGCAGGTGTCCGAAGCCCAGGCTCTTGGCGGCGAGGGCAAAGTCGCTTTCCTTGAGCACCAGAATCTGCGAGCGGATCAGGCGGGCATACGACACCCAGCCCACCAGCGCCATGGCGATATAGAAGCTGGTCAGGCCGGGGCCGAGAATGGCAATGATCGCCAGCATCAAGACCAGAAACGGGAACGCCAGAACGATGTCGATCACGCGCATGCACAGATTGTCGAAGCGCCCGCCAATGTAGCCGGACAGCGCACCGACGAAGGTGCCGATGATGAGGGGGAAGACCACGCCGAGCACGCAGATCTGCAGATCGACACGAGCGGCCCAGATCACGCGGGACAGGATATCGCGACCAAAATTGTCAGTCCCGAACGGATGCGCCAGGTGCGGCCCCATCAGGCGCAAGTCGGTGTTCTGGAAGATCGGATCATAGGGCGCCAGCCACGGCGCGAAGATCGCCAGCAGCAGCCACATGCCCAGCAGCGAGCCGCCGAGCAGCATGGCCAGTCGGCCGTTGCGCAAGCGCAGACGCAGTCGCGTACGCCAGTGAACCGGGGCGTGAAGCTGAGCGATGGTCATTTGATGTTCACCCGGGGGTCGACCGCGACCGTCGCCACGTCGGCCAGAAAGTTCACCATGACCGTTGCGCAGGCGAGCACCATCGCGACGCCCTGCACCACCATGTAGTCGCGGCTGAAGATGCCGCGCACCAGCAACTGGCCGATACCCGGAATGGCGAACAGGCTTTCGATGACCACCGTGCCGCTGATCAACCAGCCGATGTTCACCGCCAGCAGGTTGATCGAAGGCACCAGCGAATTGGGCAGGACATGGCGGCGAAACAACGCGCCTTCACTGAGCCCTCGGGCGCGCGCCGCCGTGACGTGGTCGGCCTGCAATTCCATCAGCATGCTGGCGCGCAGGTTACGCACCAGCACGGCAGACAGCGCCAATGCGATGGTCAGGCACGGCAACACCATGTGGTGGATCTTGTCGAGCCAGTCGTTGCCGTAGCCTGACACGGGAAACCAGCCAAGCTGCACGCTGAACAGCAGGATCAACATGATCCCCAGCCAGAAAGCGGGCATGCCCAGCCCTGTAGTGGTGAACACGCGAATGAGGTTGTCGCACCAACGGCCTTTGTTGCGCGCGGCAAGGGTCGCCAGCGGGACAGCAATCAGCAGCGCCAGCAGCACGCTGCCCAGCACCAGAAACAGGGTTGGCTCCAGACGCGTGACGATCAGTTTCAACACATCGATCTTGTACAGCAGCGACTTGCCCATATCGCCCTGCACAAGGTTTTTCATGAAATAAACGTATTGCATCCACATCGGCTGATCGAGGCCGTACTGGGCGCGGATGTTGGCCAGCGCGTCGGGCGTACTGCGGGCACCCAACAGGATGCGGGCCGGGTCGCCGGGTATCGAGCGCACCAGAATGAACGTCACCAGGCTGATACCGAACAACACCGGCAACAGCTGCAATGGACGTTGAAGAATGAAGCGATAGCGACCCAGATTCATTGCACGCCCCGAGGTGGTTGAAGAAGATCGAGCAGGACAGAAAAATCGCTGCGGGCCTCTCATGATAGAACGACACGTCAGAATCGTCGGAAAACCCCCGTCGCGTGATCCTGCTTCGCAGCAGATAACCGCCTTCGATCAGACAAAACGTAACCTGCTGGTGAGACACCGTTTTTTCTGTGGGACTTATCCGCGAAGGGGCCGGTGTGTTCAGTCGAAGAGTTGCGTCTGGAAGTCAGTCTTCGTGGACAAGTCCACTCCTACACGTTCAAAACCGGTTTCATCAGCCAGTGGGAGCGGACTTGTCCGCGAAAAGGTCGGGCCTCCGACACATAGGCAGTGACCGAAATACCGCATTCGCGGACAAGTCCGCTCCCACACGGTTTGCCGCGAGACAGCGCTGCGGTATTTCCGAAAAGATATGACTCACCCTATCGCGCCGCTCATCGGGTGACAGCTAGCAATTCTTATAGGTTTTCAACGCGCAGGCTGCACGGACTCAGGCGCGTGGCACTGTCCTTGCTTCGTTCATTGCTATAGTTGTCGTTCGATGGGTCGAATGACAAAGGAAGTCATGCCATGCACGTGAGGTTGTCAGATTTCAATACACGTCTACAGTCGGCGGCCACGCTGGACCAGCAGATGGACTGCGCATGGACGCTCGCCTCGGGGCTCGGCTTCGATGCGGTGGTGTACGATTACAGCCCGGTGCCCGTGTCCCATGATGGTGCACTGATCACCCCTTCATTGCTCACACTGCGCAACGCCCCCGAAGACTGGCACACACTCTGGTGCCGCAAGGGTTACTACCAGATCGACCCGGTCCAGCAACTGGCAGTGAACAGCGTCTCGCCCTTTGTGTGGTCATATCTGCCCAAGGCTGAAACGGTATTGCGCAGCGTCATCAAGGACCTGCACACGCCTGTGGTTCGCTACCTGAACGAATTCCACATGACCTGCGGCGTGACGGTGCCCATCCACATGCCCAAGGGCGGTTTCGCCACGCTGACGGGCATCTGTTCCGACAGCAGCGACGCTGCGCTGGAGGATGCACGACAAAGCCTGGCCGAGTTCGGCCTGCTGGCCCATGCCTTTCAGGAAGTGGCCTACCCGCTGTTTGATGAAGCCATGCACTCATGCACCACCATGAAGCTTACCCGCCGCGAACGCGAATGCCTGAGCTGGTCCGCTGAAGGCCTGACGGCCAAGGAAATTGCCCAGCACCTCAACCGCTCCGTCGCCACCGTGACCCTGCACCTCAATTCCGCCATGCAGAAGCTCGGTGCGAAGAACCGTGTCCAGGCCGTGGTGCGAGCCGTGCATTACCGATTACTCGACAGCTGACCTGCCTGATCGGCAAAAACCTATCATTTCTTCCAGTTATCGCAGATGACAAGCCGCGCTAAGGTGTCCTGATCCATCACCGGGAGACCGACAGCATGTCAGAGATCACGATCCAGGAAGGTTACGCACCCTTTGGCCAGTACCGCACCTGGTATCGCGTCACAGGTGATCTACACGGCCTGCACACGCCGCTGGTCATCCTGCACGGCGGTCCGGGCTGCACCCATGATTACGTGGATGCCTTCAAGGACATTGCCACCACTGGGCGTGCCGTCATCCATTACGACCAACTGGGCAACGGTCACTCGACCCACCTGCCGGACAAGAAGGCCGACTTCTGGACAATTGATCTGTTTCTGGCAGAGCTGAACAACCTGCTGATGCACCTGGACATCGCCAACAACTACGCCCTGCTCGGACAATCATGGGGCGGCATGCTCGCATCCGAGCACGCCGTGCGCAGGCCGTCGGGGCTCAAGGCGTTGATCATCGCCAACTCGCCAGCCGACATGCACACGTGGGTCAGCGAGGCTAATCGCCTGCGTCGTGAACTGCCCGAAGCGGTGCAGAAGACCCTGCTGCGCCACGAGCAGGCAGGCACCTTGCAGGACGAGGAATACAAGGAAGCGTCCCGCCTTTTCTACAATCGCCACGTCTGCCGCGTAAACCCGTGGCCAGAAGAAGTGAAGCGCACCTTTGACCAGATCGATGCCGACCCGACGGTGTACCACGCCATGAATGGCCCGACCGAGTTTCACGTGATCGGCACGATGAAAGACTGGACCATCGTGGATCGCCTGCACCTCATTCAAGTGCCAACGCTGCTGATCTCGGGACGTCATGACGAAGCCACGCCGCTGGTGGTGAAACCTTACGAAGACAACATCCGCGGTATTCAAGCGGAGGTGTTCGAAGAGTCCAGCCACATGCCCCATGTGGAAGAACGCATGGCCTGCATGGGTGTGGTCGCGAAGTTTCTGGACGATGCGGGCGCGTTGGCAAAACCGTAACGCGCAATCAGGCACACTGGCCGGAAGGTGCTAAGCTGCCTTCCGCCCGGCCGGGCTGGCTTGCGAGGAGTGCGGTGTGGATATCGTGGTTCATAGCTATTGCCTCAAAGGCGCGCGCCAGGAGCCTTTGCTTCCCCCTGTTACCCTGACGCCGTCTTCGCCTGTCCTGACGGTCGCCGAGCTCATTCGCCTGACCGTTGCCGAACAGATCGCCGCACTGTCGGTCCAGCACTGGCTGCAACAGGTGCCGTTGCGCGAAGTGCTCGACCGCCAATACCTGAGCGAACGGGACATTCGTCAGCAGGCCGGTGAAGGGGCGATCGCCATGCCGCAGGCCAGTGCACCTCCAGACCTGGATGTGCATGTCGAGATCGAGCGGGCCTTGAAAGGCTTCGAAACCCGTGCCTTCCGCGTTCTGCACAACGGCGTCATGCTGCAGAGCCTTGATGACCTCATCGACCTGAGCCCCCCTTCCACACTCGCGTTCATCCGCCTGGTGCCGCTGATTGGCGGTTGACCCTCGTCGTTCATTTCTTCGGAAGCCACCATGCAATCACGCCGTCCTGCGCCCGAACAAGCCACACGCCTCGCTGCGTTGCGGGCATTCTGTGACCGAGCACTGGATACTTATCCCGAGCTCAGCCGACATGACGAATTCGAGTTCGATTTCCGGGACAGCCTCGACATGCTGCGCATCGCCGATGACTGGATCAGGCAGCATCCTCAGGAGGGCACCAAGGCTTTGGTTGACGGCTTTGTGTTCCCGACTGTCTGGGATGACCTGCAAGACCACCGCGACCAGCAGCGCTACGGCTTGCAATATCGTCTTTGCGATGCGTGGATAACGGCTCACCCGGATGCCTACGCCCAGGAACAGATCTTCGCGCGACTGCAGCACATGCTGCAATTTGCCTTCGAGGACAGCGATTACCCGTTACCCACTGACGACGACAGCCCGGCCTTTTATCGAAGAAGTCCGGATCAGGCCTGGACCTTCCCTGATGTACCAGCCTGCATCAAACGCCTGAGCAATTACCCGACGACCCAGGCCTGGCAGACCTTCGCCGAGTGGTTGCTGGACGGCAGCTGGAACCGCGTGCGGCCCTCATTCCCGCCGGATGAGGAGCAACGAAAAGTCGCCGACACCTATGTCTACGTACACAAGGAAATCGAGCGCATCGCACTGGGTCTGCTGGCGGCTGGTGGTCTCGATTACCCTCGTTTCGTGCGGGCGGCCAATACCTGGGGCCGCGCCATGATGTTCTACTCAGATGACACAGGCCTTTACAGCGACGACGTGGACCTGGCGCGGTACAACGAGGAGGACTTCGACGAGGAAGACTCAGACGACGAGGACGTTGAACGCGAAGGCTTCGATGACGAGCAGCACAAGGACGAAGACGCCCTCACGCAGGAGCCCGTACACGTGCACCCTGAACTGTCGAAGTTCACCGTTCGTTATGTCGAAGACGCCTTGGCCGGACTGCCCGATAACGCCGAGAAGCTGGCTGACACCTTTCGTTCGGTAGAGGTGTATCAGACCCGCTGGCTGCTGCAGGCCCTCGCGGTCATCGAGCGACTGGGCATGACTCCCGACACCCTCTTCGACAGCTTCGGCCATACGGGCACGGTACTCGAACGCTTCATGAGGATCAGTGAATTGCCCAAAACCCAATCGGCAGCATTGCTTGCCGCGTTGAACGGCTTTTCAAGAAACACCCTGCTGACGGCCCTGCCCTATGCCGGAGAAGCCAGTCGCGTGGTGCTCGATGCGTTGGGTTGGAGTGATCTTCAGGCCTTCCAGCGTGAATACCTCAGCATCGCCCTCGCACCTCAGCATGGCTGGGGCAGCGACCTGCCCAATGTGCTGGACGAAACCGTGGGTGTGGTGGACCGTTTTCTGCTGGACAAGGCGCTGGCCGAGGCCAACCCGCAGCACCTGCGTGACTACCTCGCGGCACTTGAACCCTCACACTGGGCATTTCCCGAGACGCGTTTGCTGCTCGACGCCTATCAAGGCATCGGCCGACCGGCACTGGAAAAGAAACTGACCCGGCACGCACAGCCGGCAATGCGTATCTATGGCGTCCTGCCCGTCAAGGATTCGGACGATGTCCGTCAACGCTACCTGATGTTCCGCAAACTGCACAAAGAGGTGCGCAAATACGGCGCACAACGACAGGCCAACTCCCACGCAGCGATCCAGGCGGGGCTGGAAAACCTGGCGCGTGTGGCGGGTTATCCCTCGGTGATTCGTCTGGAATGGGCCATGGAATCGGAGATCGCCGAATCCGCGCTGACGGCCGCCACCATCGAGGGCTACGACATCAGGCTGACGATCGACGGTTTGTCGCCCGCGTTGCACATCAGTAAAGGCGGGAAGACGCTCAAGACGGCGCCGCCAGCGATTCGCAAAAGTACCGAATTCGTCGCACTGAAAGCGCAGCAGACCCAACTCAAGGAACAGATCAGCCGTTTCTGTCGCACGCTGGAAACCATGATGGGCAGCGGCGAGTCCCTGACGCTGCTCGACTTGAAACAATTGCTGAACATGCCCGCGGTTCGCCTGCTGCTGGAACAGCTGATTGTGCAGGCCGACGACCTCACGCTGGGCTGGCTGGATGCCGCGACCCTGACAATCACTGACCTTGAAGGCCGCTCACACGCGATTGACCGGAGCCTGCGCATTGCTCACCCGTTTCATTTGTTCACGGCCGGGCAACTGTCGGCCTGGCAGAAGGCAGTCGTAAGCCAGCGCCGCGTGCAGCCGTTCAAGCAGGCCTTTCGCGAGCTCTACCTGCTGACACCCGCCGAGCGTGATACACGCCTGTGGTCCAATCGGTTCGTCGGCCATCGCCTGAAAGGCAAAGTGGCGGCCCGGTTGCTGCAGGTGCGCAACTGGTCGACCTCAAGCGTCGAGGACATCTATTACGAGAGCAAGGAACACGGCATTTACGCCCTGTTCAACTTTCTGGACACCGGCCATTTCCTGTCCGAAACGGAATACTTCACGTTCGACACGATTGCGTTTTACCGCGATCGCAAAGCGCTCCCTCTTGAGCACGTACCGCCGCTGCTTTTTTCGGAAGTCATGCGCGATGCCGATCTGCTGGTGTCCGTGGCCCACGCCGCAGACGGCTACACCACCAGCAACGAAACCTTGCAACGACGCGCCGAACTGGTCGGCGAGCTGATTCAGGGGATGGGGCTGCAGAGCGTTAAATGTGAGGGGCATTTTCTACACATTACGGGCCAGCGTGCGAACTACCGCATTCATCTGGGCAGCGCAGCCATTCATATCGAGCCCGGCAACTACCTGTGCATCGTACCGGTGGGTGGCAGCCCCGACGAGTACTACCTGCCGTTCGCCGACACCGACAGGAAAATGGCCGAGGTGCTGAGCAAGATGTTTCTGTTGCTGGACGACACGAACATTACCGACAGCCTGATACTGGAGCAGATACAGCGCGCCAGCTGATGCACACAGGCTATTGACGCAGCGAAACCACTTGATGAGCGCCGGTCTCAGCGCTGCAGCCTGTCCGTCGATAGGCATTAATGATTTAGAGCATTTAACCTAGCACTAACACTGGAAGTATCACCCTGACTCTAGTTCTTGGGACGCCCATTGAACACCCTGAATAATCATTAACCAGCCCGATGCCGCATGAAGTTTTCTTAATGAAGGTTTTATTAAAGTGCCTCCGCGCCCAGCAGAAAAACTGTTTATAGGAAGGGACTCTCTTGCCCTCCGTAAACGCTTTGCCTTCGGAGGCAAACATGAACCTCAGGTCATTGAATATTTCCCGCAGGGCGTCGCTCTGCTTTGGCATCATCACCCTGCTGCTGGTGGGGTTGGGCGGCTTCTCTTACCTTCAGATGGGCCAGTTGCGCGCGTCGGAACAAAATATCGCGCTGAACTCGCTGCCCAGTATTCAGGTGATCGACGACATCCAGATCGCCTTGCTGCATGCGCGCCTGGAAAGCATCCGCATGCTGGCCACCGCTGACCCGGACGCGCATCGTGCTGCTGTCGCCAAGACCAACGATGCCATCGGCGCGCTCCAGTCGAGCAGCGAGTTCTATCGAAAAAACCTCATTTCCGGTGAGCGGGACCGACTTCAATTCGATGATGCCGGCACAAAAATGGCGCAGTACATTGAGGGACTGAAGCAGGTCATTACGCTGGATTCCACGGATCACGATAAAGCGCTCACACTCGCCAATACCGAGCAAGCGCAGCGCGCGGGCGCGTACCAGGAAAAACTCACCGTCGTGCGCGATCAAAATGCACAGGAAGCCAAACACTCCGGTGACGAGGCGACGGCGGTCTATGACCACAGCGTCAAGGTGCTGCTGAGCGTGGTGATCATCGCCTCGATTCTGACCGTTTTTCTGGCCATTGCGTTGACGCGCAGCATTGTCGACCCCATGACCTCGTCCTTGAAACTGGCCGAAGACATCGCGGCAGGCGACCTCACCGGCCAGCTTGACGTGACCGGCAAGGACGAAGCCTCACGCTTGATGAGCGCACTGAACCTGATGTCTAAAAACCTGCGCGACACCGTTCAGCAGATCTCGGGCGCTTCGACACAGTTAAGTACCGCCGCTGTTGAAATGACCTCCATCACCGAAAGCGCAGACCGCACCCTGCAACAGCAGAACAGCGAGATCGAACAGGCGGCGACTGCCGTGAATGAAATGAGCGCGGCTGTCGAGGAAGTGGCGCGTAACGCCACCTCAACCTCAGAGGCCGCCAAGCACTCTCGCACAGCGGCCGACCTTGGCAACAAGCGAGTCGCAGAAACCCTGACGGCCATGCAGGGCCTGACCACCCTGGTCGAAGGCTCTTCGGCGCAGGTCATGGCACTGGCCAATCAAGCACAGGACATCAGCAAAGTGCTCAGCGTGATCCGCGCCATTGCCGAACAGACCAACCTGCTGGCACTGAACGCCGCCATCGAAGCCGCACGCGCAGGCGAACAGGGCCGTGGGTTTGCCGTGGTGGCCGACGAGGTTCGCGCCCTGGCTCACCGTACGCAGACCTCCACTCAGGAAATCGAACAGATGATTTCCGCCATTCAGGCAGGCTCATCCGCCACGGTTGAATCCATGCAGAAGAGCACACAGGAAGTCCACAGTACGCGCAAGATCGCCGAAGATGCAGGGCAATCATTGCGCCAGATCACTGACTCGGTGCTAGAAATCAATGATCGCAACCTGCAGATCGCCACGGCCTCGGAGCAGCAGGCGCATGTCGCACGAGACGTCGACCGCAGCCTGGTCAGCATTCGGGACCTGGCGACCCAGAGCAGCGAAGGTACTCGTCAGACACTGATTGCGAGCAACGAATTGTCCAGGCTCGCTGTGAACATGAATGACCTGGTATTGCGATTCAAGACCTGAAGCCAACGCACGCTCGGCCTCTGCACCCGCTTCGGGAAGGCACGCGTCCCGAGCGGCACGCAGCAGGCTGACAGCCCGGTTTTTGCCGTTAGTACGCGACGGCGCAACTAAGTTATTGGCGTCAGCCGCCCGTCAGTACAGCGTCAGTTTGTCCCATTCGCGGAAATTTTCATGTAACCCTCGATCAGGTATGTCAGGATCACAACCGGTATAGAACAGCTGGCATTCTCCAGTGCCAAATGTAATGTGCCGGTACTTCAACGATCAGGTCAGGGCCTCGCAATTGAACACTACATTGACTTCATCAGAACTGGCCGTCATCAGTGAAATCGAGACCACCTCAAGCTTGTTGAGACTGGTGACACGACTGACCGGGCTGCGATTTGCCGCGATCGCCAAAGTCACCGACACGACCTGGACAGCGTGTGCGGTTTACGACGAGATCAATTTCGGCGTCGAAGCAGGCCATGAGCTGAAACTGGAAACGACCCTGTGCAACGAACTGCGGTTGAATCTTCGCCCTATCGTGATCAACGAAGTCGCCACCGACCCTGCCTACGCCGACCACTTCATCCCCGAAATGTTTGGTTTTCAGAGCTATTTCTCGCTGCCTATCATTTTCCCGACGGGGGATTTCTTCGGCACACTGTGTGGCCTGGATCCGCTGCCGAAAAAACTCGACGACCAGCAACTCCTTGAAACCCTCAAGGTGTTCTGCACCCTGATCGCCAACTCGCTGTACGCCCACCAGCAACTGACCCAGTTGCAGTCTGAAATGAGCGTACTGCGCCCTGAGCAGACTATGGCTTGAGCGCCCGCTCCATGATCAGCGTTCGCTCCTCCCCTTCAAGTTGCTCACGCACCATCGTGAACCCCAACGCGGCATAAAAGCCCTGTGCCGTCAGCGAAGACGGCACGACCAGCACACTCACGCCCGCCTCGACAGCTGCTCGCTCGATTTCATCCATCAAACGACGTCCAACGCCTCGCCTGTGCCAGGCGGGATCGACAAACATCGAACGCACCGCCCGCCCGTCCAGACTCGCCGTGCCGACCATCACACCCTCGCACACCGCTACAAACACCCGACGCCGCATGATCAACGCCCGCACCGCTGCGGGGCTGAAACTGTGCTGCACACGTTCGATCACACTGGGCGGATAGTCTTGGGCATTACTGGCATGCAACGCCGATAAAATCACACCACTGATGGCCTCGGCATCTGCCTGCACGGCTGGACGAATCTGATAGCTCATCTCATTCCCCGAAAACACTTACATCGTTGAAGCCCATCCAGGGGATCGCGCAACACCACGCACATCGCTAAGAGCAAGCCGGCCCCCAGAAACCAAAAAGCCCGGCACAAACCGGGCTCTTCAGACACTACGCAACCGCGTGAAGCTTACTGCGCAGTCTTCAGCTTGACCACATCACCGGAAATCGTGGTGGTGTAGCCACTCAGAACCCAGGCCCAGAACCATTTTTCCTGTACTTGAGTGTTGATCAGAGCATCACCGCCCTTGGACTTGATTGCCGCGTCCTGAGCGCGAACAAAGCGGCTGTTCTGACGGATAGGGATCACGCCAAACAGCATCAGACCCGTAGCGCTGGCTTCGCCATGACCCAAAACGGTGTACTGGTTGCTGTCGTAATGCGGCGACTTGATCGGCGCGCCGGTGCAGCCGGCCAGAACAAGACCAAACGCTGCAGAAGCGACGACTTTGCTGATGTACTTCACTGAAAAACTCCATGGAAACATGCCCGGGATCCAATTCTCGGGGGTCGCTACCTTACCTGTTGGTGGAGGAGATTGGAATGAAAGAGGGGGTTGCGACCGAGTGAGCAGTTGCGGAAAAACGTTGGCACGTGCGAAGTGATAGTGGCGCATGGCCGGCATCCGATCCACTTAAATGAGTGCATTGATTAAAAGCCGTACGATGCAGCACCTTCATCAGAAAGAGTGCCACTACCAAGGCTAGGTAGCCCACTTCACCCTCTGCTTGCAACGTAGGCATGGCCTGCCGCGCCGTCAGTTGCTTTTGCACATCTACTCACCTTACTTCTTTACGCAGATCACTGATAACCAGGCTTCACTCGCGTACAACTTCAACGTGGCGCTGTCTCATCAAATAAGTTTGGTTTAAAGGGCTGATCGGATCACCACCAACAATAGCGGATTTAATCCCGGATAGCTCCATACCTATAGGGGGTGAAGTTTTATTCAGGCCACTCATTTCGGTCTGCCAATCGAGCAAATAGATCGGGGATGTCACTCGCTACCGAAATTGCATACTTCCGTTCCACACCTATAAACGGGATTCGTACTATCGGCAGTGCTGCATCCTCTGTGTCAAACCCATAACCCTCCCCTCCTCCGTCAGAAGCGAACAAAAATATACCTGGCGCATACGTCTCGACCTCATATTCACGATTGAAGTCAATTATTTCTTCTGCCTTCCAAAAAACAATGTAGCTATCGCGAATGAATCCTTCCCCACCGTCATGCTTCTTAAGGAATTCAATGTAACTGTCAGGAAGTGCGACTCCCAAGTGGGTTGACAGACCATCAACAGCCGAAACTTCAGCAGGGCCATTGAGCTGCCCCTCTGTTAGATGATATTCCATAGCTATTTTCCTAAGTCTTTCTGCAATTGGTTCCACCAAGGAGTTGCCTGCTGCAGATGAACATCGCGAGGCAACGATAACCTTATTGGTGGGGGCGGTTGGACGTCCACCAGATTTTACTGGATTGATTTCATGGACGTCCACAGGCTGACCTAAAGGTCCTTGTTCTCGGCGGAGAGTGCTATTGACTTTGTTGGCACCATTTCTGGTGGCATTGTACTCCGCCCCCTCCAGTAATCTGAATGGCCCTTGCGGTACAGGGACGCCCGCTAGATAGCCTGTCCAGTCTGAAATCGAGAAACTTCCTTCCGGGGGATCGATAGAAACTCGAAGCGTAGCACCTTCGGCAGCGCTGTTAACATTAGCTTTTAGACCCTATTCAACCTTTCAGCGCTGGCAAAGACAACACGTCATCGTAATTAGGCCAGTCTTCCCTTGCGCGCTTGAGCACACCTTGCATCAACTCGTCCAACTCAGGCACTGGCTGCTCGGACGGCAATTGGTCAAAGGGCGCGGCCATCAGCGGATGATCAATCTTCTGCGGATTGGCTAAACCTTCCCACTGGCGCAGGCGCAGGATATAGAGAATTTCCACCGGCACGCGCTCCAAGTGCCAGTCCTGATTGAAGTCGTAGGAATTCTTCTGGCTCTCTTTGCCGGTTTGCCAAGTGTGGCGGTCACACGCGGCCAACAGACAGGGCATCAGGTCGTCGGGGCTTGGAGTGCGCCACTTGGCCAACAAGGCTTCGCAGATGGGTTCGTCGTAAGCATAAGCAGGCCATTGATGCGAGACATCGCCCACCCAATCGGCAAACACACGCAGCATAAAGGCTTGGGCGCGGCGGTGCTCCTCTTCATACTCGATGACCAGTTGATGACCACGGTTGAGCGCCGCATGGGTCAAATAGCCTTGGTGGATGACAGCTTCCTTCCAGCCCAGAATCGCCATAGCGGCCATCATGTTGGCAGCGGTTTGGATGCTATAGTTTTGTTGGCGTCTGTCATTACCTACGGCTTTAGCCAAAACGTCAAACTGCCCCGCCCAAAAAAACAACTGCCAAATGCCTACCTGGTAGTAACGCATCCAGTGTGCCAACTCGGAAAACCATCGCGGGTTTCCCGTTGCAGTGGCAAGTACTTTGTGAGCCCTTGTTACCGACATCCATTCTGCACGAGCATCTGTTGCATTGTTTCTGTTTGGAACCATCATTGAACGCTTCGGCGAAGCATCCTCGCGAGTAACGTACTCGCGAATACCGGCTATCTCATATTCATCCGAGACATGTGGCCCCTTGGCTATGCGCCCCAGCACACTTTTGTAGGAGGGCCATTTCGGGTTTACGCCCGAGCGCTCGCACTGAATTACTTCTTGGTCCATGGTTCCACCTTAAATTCTGCTACACCTGTTTTACCGGGGGCGGGAACACCGACTTTGACGGTCACGCCTTGGACTTTGACGTTTTCAGAAAGCAGCGCTGCTCGCAAAGAATCACGTAACGCTGGGTCCGAATCGGCGATTGAGCTATTACCCAACCACCCTCTCAATCTTGTCTCCGGATCCCCATGCGGCGTACCGGCCTTATTCACGCCATTCACCGAAGACTTCGCATCCATCACCACCACGGTAATCGTATCGCCATTGATCGCCACCGCGCAGCCATCGCAGCCGTGGTTGCTACCGTTTTGCAGAGGTTTGAAATTGAGGCCGGTTTTTTCGTTAAGGATGCTCCGATCAACTTGCTACGCAGCGGCGGCGAGTCGCAATTTGCCCGGCACCCAGCGCTATTTTCTGAAAATGGCCTGATGCAGCGCGCGTTGAGGGCGTTTCCGCCCGGTTTTCCGTGTTAAACGCGCAACTCACCCATACCCATTAGCTGTTTTCGAGCCATCCACAGATTCGACAGGGCGAACAGCGTGGTCAGCTGAGCTGTGTTTTTCATCAGCCCACGAAAGCGCACTTTCACGTAGCCAAACTGACGCTTGATTACGCGAAACGGATGCTCGACCTTGGCCCGTGTTTGAGCTTTGCAGTACTCGATCTTGCGCTTGGCCTTGTAGAGCACGCTGC
>NZ_FRDA01000028.1 GCF_900143095.1 Pseudomonas asturiensis
AACTTGCTTCAGAAAAAGCATCGCCGGCAAGCCGCCTCCCACGGTCTGCTGGTTGCCCCTAGACGTGTAATGATTGTGCCAATGCTCTGCGTTAACGCCGATGCGCTGACCGGACGCGGGGCGCTCATCGCTATACATACGTCTGGAAAACGCGCAAAACGGGTGAAGGCTAAAGCGTCTGACTGAATGCGTACCCGTGGGAGGCGGCTTGCCGGCGAAGGCGTCAGTTCAGTCACTGCTAACTTGCTTCAGAAAAAGCATCGCCGGCAAGCCGCCTCCCACGGTCTGCTGGTTGCAGCAGGACGTGTGTGTGACGCTGAGCGCTTTGCGTGGCAATGCCTACCGGGACGCTCCGCGTCCGATCTGAAAGGCGCACCAATGTCTCTGCCAATCCCCTCAAAACCTTTCTAAATATTTCCCCGCCAATTCGTTCTTGTTGATACGACCGCGCCACATGGTCAGCCCCATTCAGCAAGGACTTGCCCCATGAATCCCGAACACGCCCAGAAACTCGCTCGCCGTTTTGTCGAGTTACCTCTTGAAAAACGTCGCCTGTTTCTCGACGGCATGCGTCGCGAAGACATGGATTTCTCACTGTTCCCGATCCCGTCGTGCGAAGGGCTGGCCGAGCGTGACGGGCTGTCTTACGCGCAGCAACGCATGTGGTTTCTCTGGCAACTGGACCCAGGCAGCGCGGCCTACAACCTGCCGATGTCGGTGTGCCTGAACGGCGCGCTGGATCTGCCGCTGCTGGAGCAGGCCTTCAGCGCGCTGGTCGAGCGTCACGAGAGCCTGCGCACGACGTTCGGTCAGGAAGGTGATCGGGCGTTCCAGCGGGTCGCACCGCCAGCGCCCGTCAGTATCGAGCTGACTGACCTGAGCCCGCTGCCTGTCGATCAGCGCTGGGCCGCTGCGCGTCAGGCGATGGCCGAGCAGGCGGTACAGGCGTTCGATCTGCAGCGCGGGCCGCTGTTCACGGTGCGTGTTCTGCGCCTGACCGAGCAGGAGCACCTGCTGCTGCTCAACCTGCACCACATGATCACCGACGGTTGGTCGATGAACGTATTGATCGATGAGTGGCTGCGCGGTTACGACGCGCTGGTGGCCGATCAGCCGATGCCGTTTCAGCCGCTGGTCGTACAGTACCGCGACTACGCCGTGTGGCAGCGCAGCTGGCTGGAGGCAGGCGAGCAGGAGCGGCAGCTGGATTACTGGCGTGCGCATCTGGGTGATGAACATCCGGTGCTTGAACTGCCGACAGACCGTCCGTACCCGGCCTTGCCCAGCCATGAAGGCGCACGCCTCGAACTGGCGCTGGAACCGGAGCTATTGCGTAACCTCAAAGCCTTGGCTCATCGCCAGGGCGTGACCCTGTTCGTGGTGCTGCTGGCGACCTTCAAAAGCCTGCTGCATCGCTATAGCGGGCAGAACGACATCCGTGTCGGCGGACTGATCGCCAACCGCACCCGCAGCGAAACCGAAGGGTTGGTCGGCTGCTTCATCAATACCCAGGTGCTGCGCAGCGACGTGACCGCGCAGACGCGCTTTGTCGATCTGCTGCAAAGCGTCGCCAAGGCCTCGACCGGCGCACAATCGCATCAGGAACTGCCCTTCGATGCGGTGATTGATGCCCTGCAGCCCGAGCGCAGCCAGAGCCATAACCCGCTGTTTCAAGTGATGTTCAATCACCAGCCGGTGGTCGCCGATCTGCTCGACAAGCAACTGACCTGCGGCCTGCGCGTGGCCAACCTGCCTGCCGAGCAACAGGCGCTGGCTCAGCGTTCCCACGCTGCGGCCAGTGACCTGATGCTGGCGACCAGCGGCGAAGGCGAGCAGTTGAACGCCGCCTTCACCTATGCCACCGACATTTTCGACGAGTCGACCATCGCCCGACTGGCGGCGCACTGGCGCAACCTGCTGGCTTCGGTCTGCGCCGACCCGCTGCAAACCGTGTCACAACTGTCCATGCTGGCGCCGGATGAGCGCGCGCAGTTGCTGGATGTCGACAACGTCATCAAGGCTGATAGCAGCACGCCCGCATATCGACAGTTCGAGGCGCAGGTCAGGCACACGCCCAATGCCGTCGCAGTGATCCTCGCCCAGGCCAGCGATTCGCCGAGCCTGACCTACGCCGAGTTGAACGCACGCAGCAATGAATGGGCCCATCGCCTGCGCGGGCGGGGCGTTGGGCCGGACGTGCTGGTCGGCGTGGCACTGGGCCGGTCGCTGGACATGCCTGTCGCGCTGCTGGCTGTGCTCAAGGCCGGTGGCGCTTACGTACCGCTCGACCTGTCGGTGCCGGGCGAGCGCTTGCGCCATGTGCTGCACGACAGCGGCCTCACTCTGCTGCTGACCCACAGCGACCATGTGAGCGCGTTGCAAGGGCTGGCTGATATCGAGTGTCTGTGCATCGATCAGCCCGACAGCATGGCGGCCGATCAGCAGGATCTGGATGTTGCGGTCGATGCATCCAGCCTCGCTTATGTCATCTACACCTCGGGCTCCACCGGGCGGCCCAAAGGTGTGGCGATCAGTCATGGCGCGCTGGCCGAATTCGTGACCCTTGGCGCTGATTACAGCGATCTGCGCGACGGTGACCGGGTGCTGCAGTTCGCGACCCACAGCTTCGACGGCTTCGTCGAGCAGTTCTACCCGCCGTTGTGCCGGGGTGCCGCCGTGGTACTGCGTGACGAGCGTTTATGGGACAGCGCCACCTTCCATCAGGCGGTTGTCGAGCACGGCGTGACCCTTGCCGATTTGCCCGCCGCCTATTGGCTCACGCTGGTTCAGGACTTCGCCACCCACCGGCCTGCGCATTACGGCGCGCTGCGGCAGATCCATGTGGGCGGCGAGGCCATGGCCATCGAAGGCCTGCGTTTGTGGCGCGATGCAGGGTTGAGCCATGTCCGTTTGCTCAACACCTACGGCCCGACCGAGGCCACGGTGGTGTCGAGCATCCACGATTGCAGCGCCCTGACGCCCGAAGCGGTGTCCTGGCGTGGCGTGCCGATTGGCCATGCGCTTGTCGGGCGACGTCTGTACGTGCTCGACGATGACCTCAACCTGATGCCGCAAGGCGCAGTGGGAGAGTTGTACATCGGCGGGCCGGGTCTGGCGCGGGGGTATCACGGCCAGCCGGGTTTGAGTGCCGAGCGCTTCGTCGCTGATCCGTTCGTGGCGGGCGAACGCTTGTATCGCACAGGCGACCGCGCCCGGCAGCGTCTGGACGGTGCCATCGAGTACATCGGCCGGGTCGATCATCAGGTCAAGATTCGCGGCTTCCGCATCGAGCTGGGTGAAATCGAATCGCGCCTGCAGCAGTGCAGCGATGTGCGCGAAGCGGTCGTGCTAGCCCTTTCCCTGGCGGGCAGCACGCAACTGGTGGCTTACATCGTGCCGGGGACCGCAACCGTCAGCGACGCCGAGCAACTGGCCGTGCGCCAACGGATCAAGGCCCAGCTGCAAGCTGACCTGCCGGACTACATGGTGCCGACGCATCTGTTGCTGCTGCCCGTTCTGCCGCTCACGCCCAGCGGCAAGCTGGACCGCAAGGCCTTGCCCGCGCCGGATCCCGGCCAGTTGCAGGCGCGTTATCGTGCGCCGCACAGCGAGGTCGAAACCTGCCTCGCCGCCATTTGGCAGGAAGTGCTGCACGCGCCTCGGGTCGGGCTGGACGATCACTTCTTCGAGCTGGGCGGCCATTCACTGCTGGCCGCGCAGGTCATTGCCCGGATCAAGACGCAACTGAGCGTCAGCCTGCCGTTGCGCGTGCTGTTCGAAAAGCCGGTGCTGGGCGATCTGGCGGCTGAGGTGACGCTGCTGACCGCCAACACCCCTGACAACGACTGGAGCGATATGGACCAGTTCATGGATTCGCTGGAGGAATTTGAAGCATGACCGGGACCACTGCTGCACGTATCGCGAAACGTTTTGTCGGCCTGTCACTGGAGCAACGCCAACAGTTTCTCACCCGGTTGCGCCAGGACGGCAAGGACTTCAGCCTGCTGCCAGTACCGGTCAGTCGCCATGACTTCACCGCGATCCCGCTGTCCTTCGCTCAGCAGCGCCTGCTTTTCCTCTGGCAGCTCGATCCGTCAAGCGATGCCTACAAGATGACCACCGGCCTGCGTCTGAACGGCACGCTGAATGAGGTGGCGTTGACCCGCGCATTCGACTGCCTGATCGAGCGTCACGAAGTGCTTCGCACCGTGTTCCAGACGGACGGCGACCAACCGCTGCAAGTGGTGCTGCACGATCAGCACGTGGCGCTGGGGCGTATTGATCTGTCGGCGCTGGGCACCGAACAGCGCGAGGCTGAACTGGCCTTGCAGGTGGCGACCGTCACCGATCAGCCGTTCGACCTGCGCAACGGTCCACTGCTGCGTGCTCACCTGTTCCGCCTTGCCGACGATGAGCATGTGCTGGTGGTGTGCATGCACCATATCGTGTCCGACGGCTGGTCGATGGACGTGATGATTCAGGAATTCGTGCATGCCTATCAGGCATACAGCGAAGGCCGCGAACCGAGCCTGCCGGAACTGCCGCTGCAATACGCCGACTATGCGATCTGGCAGCGCAGTTGGCTGGAGGCGGGTGAGGGCGAGCGTCAGCTGGCTTACTGGCGCGACCAGTTGGGCGACGAACAGCCGCTGCTTGATGCTGCGCAAGACTTCCCGCGACCGATCGTACAGAGCTATCAGGGCGAGCACCTGCGCTTCGATTTCGGTGCGGACCTGTCGCAGCAGCTCAACGCCTTTGCCCGCAGTCAGGGCATGAGCCTGTTCATGCTGGTGCTGGCCGGGTTCTCGCTGTTTCTGTCGCGCAAGGCCGGGCAGCGCGATATCCGCATCGGTGTGCCCAACGCCAACCGGGGCAGGGCCGAGACGGAAGGGCTGATCGGCTTCTTCATCAACACCCAGGTGCTGCGTTGTCAGGTGGACGAACGCCTGAGCTACCTCGATCTCCTGGCACAGATTCGCGACACCTCCTTTGGCGCGCAGGCGCATCAGGACGTGCCGTTCGAGCAACTGGTGGATCACCTGGCGCCGGAACGCAATCTGGGTCATAACCCGTTGTTCCAGGCCAAGTTCAATCAGAACGTGGTGCTTAAACAGAAGACTGCGCTCAAGCTGCCGGGCCTGGAAGTCAGTGAATATGCCTTCGACAAGCAGGGTGCGCACTTTGACCTGGCGTTGGACATCACCGACGACGGCACGCTGATTCATGGCGATATGGCCTTTGCCAGCGACCTGTATCGCCGTTCGACCGTCGAGCGCTTCGTGCCTGAATTGCTGGCACTGTTCCAGGCCCTGCTGGCGGCACCCGGCGCGCCATTGTTCAGCCTCGGCGCGCTGGCGGTCGAGCCGGCACCACGGCCGCTTGAGCCTGCGCGCGGCGTTCTGCAACAGTGGAATCATCAGGTTGCGCAGCAGCCCCACGCGCTGGCGGCCCGATATCTCGACAGTACGTTGAGCATCCTGGCGCTGGATCAGGCGGCCAATCAACTGGCCCGTCATCTGACCCGCCTGGGTGTAAAGCAAGGCCAGCCCGTCGCGGTGCTGATGGAGCGCTCGCTGGAATGGCTGACCTCGGTCCTGGCCATTCTCAAATCGGGCGGCGTGTACATGCCGCTGGACGTCAAAGCGCCGGATTCACGCCTGCAAGAGATGCTGTCCAACGCGCAGGCCAGCGTACTGTTGTGTGCCGAAGGCGACACGCGGGCCGATTCACTCGCGGTCGACGGCTGTCAGGGCGTCACCTGGACGCCTGCGCTTTGGCAGGACCTGCCAACCAGCGTCGTCGAACCGACCCTGGTCGCCGAAGCACCTGCCTACGTCATTCACACCTCCGGCTCCACCGGCCAACCCAAGGGCGTGCTGGTCAGCCACGGCGCGCTGGCCAGTTACGTGCGCGGTTTGCTGGATCGACTGCAACTGACGCCTGATGCGAGCATGGCACTGATCTCGACCATCGCCGCCGATCTGGGCCACACCGTGCTGTTCGGCGCGCTGTGTTCCGGGCGTACCTTGCACGTGTTGCCTGAAACCCTGGGCTTCGACCCGGACGGTTTTGCCCGTTATATGGCCGGGCATCAGGTCGGCGTGCTGAAGATCGTCCCCGGTCATCTGGCGGCCTTGATGCAGGCCAGCCGACCTGCCGATGCATTGCCGCAGCACGCGTTGATCGTCGGTGGCGAAGCCTGTTCGCCAGCGCTGGTCGAGCAGGTTCGTCAGCTCAAACCGGGTTGCCGGGTGATCAACCACTATGGCCCGAGCGAAACCACGATCGGGGTGCTGACCCACGAAGTGCTGGCGCTCGATCCGGCCCGCCCGGTGCCGGTGGGTGCGCCGTTGCCGGGTGCGCAGGCTTATGTGCTGGATGATGTGCTGAACCTGGCTGACACTCAGGTGGCGGGCGAGCTGTACATCGGTGGCCACAGCGTGGCGCTGGGCTATCTCGGCCAGCCTGGTCTGACCGCCGAACGCTTCGTGCCGGATCCGTTTGCGCAGGATGGCGCTCGGGTTTACCGCAGCGGCGACCGCATGCGGCGTAATCACCAAGGCTTGCTGGAGTTCATCGGTCGTGCCGACGATCAGGTCAAGGTGCGCGGCTATCGGGTCGAGCCTGCCGAAGTGGCGCGGGTGCTGCTGGCGCTTGAGTCGGTGAACGAGGCCTGCGTGCTGCCGCTGCCGATGGAAGGCGACGAGTCGCGCCTGCAACTGGTGGCGTACTGCGTGGCGTCTGTTGGCGCAGAAGCGTTGCGCGAACAGCTGGCAACACGGCTGCCGGACTACATGGTGCCCGCGCAGGTTGTGCTGATCGACCGTTTGCCGCTGACCGTCAACGGCAAACTCGACAAGCGCGCCTTGCCCAAACCGGGCGTGGTGCAGCAGTGCTACACCGCGCCGGTCGGCGAGATCGAGGAAACGCTCGCCGCTGTCTGGGCTGACGTGCTCAAGCTGGAACAGGTCGGCAGCACCGACAACTTCTTCGAGCTGGGCGGAGATTCAATCCTAAGCCTGCAAATCATCGCCCGCGCAAAACGCCAGGGCATCAAGCTCAGCCCCAAGCAGCTGTTCGAAAAGCAGACCATTGGCCAGTTGGCATCAGTGGCAAAACTGATTCAGAAGAAAACCGTGACGGCGGTGGAGCAGAGCAGCGGCTCGTTGCCCCTGCTGCCGATTCAGGCACGCTTCTTCGAGCTGGCGATTACCGAGCGTCAGCACTGGAATCAGTCCGTGATGCTCAAGCCGCAAACGCCACTCGACGCGACGCTGCTGCAAGGCGCACTGGCGGCGCTGATCGAACAGCACGACGCACTGCGCGCAGGCTTCGCTCAGCAG
Organism: Pseudomonas asturiensis; assembly: GCF_900143095.1. Lineage (GTDB taxonomy): Bacteria > Pseudomonadota > Gammaproteobacteria > Pseudomonadales > Pseudomonadaceae > Aquipseudomonas > Aquipseudomonas asturiensis. The sequence goes on from NZ_FRDA01000028.1 coordinate 7,344, forward strand.
AACGGCCAGTGGCAAGCGAGTTTCGCCGTGCCTGATACGCGCAATCTGCTGTGGGTCGATGAACTGGACGATCGCGAGCAGTTGACTGCACTGGCCGACAAGGCCCAGCGCAGCCTGGATGTGCAGAACGGCCCACTGATTCGCGCTGTTCTGGTCAACCTGCCGCAAGGCGAGCAACGCCTGCTGCTGGTCATTCATCACCTGGTCGTCGATGGCGTGTCATGGCGTGTGCTGCTGGAAGATCTGCAACACCTCTATCAAGCGCTGGTGACCGGTCAGCCCCTGGCGCTGCCTGCGAAGACCACCGCGCTGCAGCACTGGGCCGAGCAGTTGCAGCGTTACGCGACCAGCGATGCTTTGGCTGCCGAGTGCGACTACTGGCTGAGCACGTTGCAGAACGGCGCTCAACCGCTGCCCCGTGACAATCCGGATGGCACGCAGCGCAACCGCGACGCGGCCCACGCATCGTCCTGGCTGAGCAAGGAACTGACGCATCAGTTGCTCAAAGTCGCGCCTGCGGCCTATCGCACTCAGGTCAACGACCTGCTGCTGACGGCGCTGGCGCAAGTGCTCTGTGAGTGGAGCCGACAGCCTTCAGTGCTGATCCAGCTGGAAGGCCACGGCCGCGAAGACCTGTTCGACGACATGGACCTCAGTCGCACGGTCGGCTGGTTCAGCAGCCTGTTTCCGGTCCGGCTCACGCCGCAACCCGCGCTGGGCGCAAGCCTGTGCGGTATCAAGGAGCAACTGCGCGCCGTGCCGAACAAAGGCATCGGTTATGGCGTGCTGCGTTACCTGGGCGAGCCGGCGTTCGCCCGCCAACTGGCCGCGTTGCCCGAGGCTCAGGTTACGTTCAACTATCTGGGCCAGTTCGACGGCAGCTTCGACAGCCAGAGCGCCTTGTGGCTGCCGAGCGCAGACAGCGCCGGTGTCGCACAGGATGAAGACGGCCCGCTGGCCAACGCTTTGAGCCTCACCGGTCAGGTGTTCGACGGCCAGTTGCAGATGAACTGGACTTTCAGCCGCGAGCAATACCAGCCTTCGACCATCGATGCCCTGGCGCGGCGTTACGAGCAGGCCTTGATCACCCTGATCGAGCATTGCCTGGCCGGTAATCAGGGCGTGACGCCATCGGACTTCCCGCTGGCGCGCCTGAGTCAGCCGCAGCTCGATCGGCTGTCGATTCCTGCCGGAAACATTCAGGACATCTACCCGTTGGCGCCGATGCAGCAGGGCATGCTGTTTCACTCCTTGTTCGAGCAGGAGGCGGGCAACTACATCAATCAGCTTCGCGTGACTGTGAATGGGCTGGACGTGCCGCGCTTCAAGGCTGCCTGGCAGTCTGCGGTGGATGCCCACGACGTGCTGCGCAGCAGTTTTGTCAGCCACGCCGAGCAGTCGCTGCAAGTGGTGCTGCGCCAGGCTGATGTGCCTTTTCTGGTACTGGATGCGCGCGGCAAACCGGATCACTGGCTGGATGATTGGGCCAACGACGACCGGCAGCAGGGCTTCGATCTGGCGCGGGGGCCGCTGCTGCGGGTGGCGCTGTTGCAGACCGGCGAAGACGCTTATCAACTGATTTACACCAGCCATCACATCCTCATGGACGGCTGGAGCAGCTCGAGCCTGCTGGGTGAAGTGCTGCAAAGCTACAGCGGCCAGGTGCAGGCTAAACAGGCCGGGCGTTATCGCGACTACATCGAGTGGCTGAGCGTTCAGGATGCCGATGACAGTGAGCGTTTCTGGACCGCGCAACTGGCCGGGCTGGACGAACCCACCCGGCTGGTGCATGCGCTCAAGTCGTCGGCGAGCGGGCAGGGCCATGCCGATTATGTGCAGTTGATCGATGCCGACGGCACACGACGCCTGAGCGAATTCGCCCGCGAGCAACGCGTGACCCTCAACACGCTGGTGCAGTCGGCGTGGCTGCTGGTGCTGCAACGCTACACCGGCCAGTCCAGCGTGACCTTTGGCGCCACCGTCGCCGGGCGTCCGGCGGATCTGCCGGGTGTCGAGGAGCAACTCGGTCTGTTCATCAATACCTTGCCGGTCATCGCCAGCCCGCGTCCGGAGCAGACGGTGGCTGACTGGGTGCAGCAGGTTCAGGCGAAAAACCTTGCTCTGCGCGAGCACGAGCATACGCCGCTGTACGACATTCAGCGTTGGGCGCGTACCGGCGGCGAAGCGCTGTTCGACACCATTCTGGTGTTCGAGAACTACCCGATGTCCGAAGCGCTGCAACGTGCGCCGGACGGCCTGACCTTCAGCGAGCTGCGCAATCAGGAACAGGCGCATTACCCGCTGACCCTGGTGGTCGAGGCTGCCGACGTGCTGTCGGTGCGCTTCAGTTACGACCGTCAGCACTTCAACGCCGAAACGGTCGCGCAACTGGCCGCACACTTCGACTGCCTGCTGCACAATCTGAGTGCCGAACCTTCGGCCTGTCTCGGTCAGTTGTCGTTGCCGGTGGACTGGACTCAGACCGTGCAAGTCTGGCCGACGCATCAATGCGCGCATCAACGCTTCGAGACCCAGGCTGCACAGACGCCTCAGGCCATCGCCCTGAGCCTGGGTACCGAGCAACTGAGCTATGAGCAGCTCAATCATCGCGCCAACCAAGTAGCCCATAAACTGCGTGAGCAGGGTGTCGGCCCGGACGTGCGCGTGGGCCTGGCGGCCGAGCGCAGCCTGGACATGATCGTCGGCCTGCTGGCGATTCTGAAAGCCGGTGGCGCGTACGTGCCGCTGGACCCGGATTACCCGCAGGATCGGCTGAGCTTCCTGATGCAGGACAGCGGGATTGAGCTGCTGCTGACTCAAGCCGCTGTGCTGGACAGGCTGCCGGTTCCAGCGAACGTCCAGTGCCTGCTGATCGACGCGTCGCTGGACGGCTACAGCACGGAAAACCTGATCAACCACACCACGCCGGACAACCTGGCGTACGTCATCTACACCTCGGGCTCGACCGGCACGCCCAAGGGCACGTTGCTCGCCCACCACAACCTGATGCGCCTGTTTGCGGCCACCGATCACTGGTTCGCCTTTAGCGAACAGGACGTCTGGACGCTGTTCCATTCCTTCGCCTTCGACTTCTCGGTCTGGGAAATCTTCGGCGCGTTGCTGCACGGCGGTCGACTGGTGATCGTGCCGCGTGACACCAGCCGCTCGCCGGAAGACTTTCATGCGCTGCTGATCGAGCAACAGGTCACGGTACTCAACCAGACACCTTCGGCCTTCAAACAGCTGATGCACGTTGCCTGTGAGAACGATCAGCCATTGGCGCTGCGTTCGGTGATCTTCGGCGGCGAGGCGCTGGACGTGACCAGCCTGACGCCATGGTTCGAACGTTTCGGCGATCAAACGCCGCAGCTGATCAACATGTACGGCATCACCGAAACCACGGTTCACGTGACCTATCGCCCGATCACTCAGGCCGACACACAGAGCCTGTCCAGCCCGATTGGCGAGGCGATCCCGGACCTGTCGTGGTACGTGCTGGACGCTGATTTCAACCCGGTTGCCCAGGGTTGCAGCGGCGAGCTGCACATCGGCCATGCCGGTCTGGCGCGGGGTTATCACAACCGTGCGGCGCTGACCGCCGAGCGCTTTGTGCCCGACCCGTTTTCATCGGACGGCGGGCGTCTGTACCGCACCGGCGACCTGGCCCGGTATCGCGCTGCCGGGGTGATCGAGTACGCCGGGCGGATCGACCATCAGGTGAAGGTCCGTGGCCATCGCATCGAACTGGGCGAAATCGAAGCACGAAACCCAAGGGCGTATCTGGTGCCGACCGACCCCGCACACGACCCGCAGACCCTGCGCGACGCCTTGAAAGCCGAGCTGAAAACCCAACTGCCGGACTACATGGTCCCGACCCACTTCGTGCTGCTGGACGCCCTGCCGCTGACCGCCAACGGCAAGCTGGACCGCAAGGCCCTGCCTGCGCCGGACGCCAGCCAATTGCAGAGCCAGTACGTTGCGCCCGAAGGCGAACGGGAACAGCAACTGGCGTCGATCTGGGCCGACGTACTCAAGGTCGAACGGGTCGGTCGTACCGACAATTTCTTCGAACTGGGCGGGCACTCGCTGCTGGCGGTGCAGATGCTGGTGCGCGTTCGCGAGCAACTGCAGCATGAGGTCAGCCTCAAGGACCTGTTCGAGCAACCCACACTGGCCGACTTCAGCGCCACTATTCAGCAGAAAAACGGCGAAAGTGACCTCGCACAGGACGAATTGACTAAATCACTGGAGGCTCTCAAACGTTTATCAGCGGAGGAAATTGATAATTTGCTGGCGTGATGGTTTTGCAGGGTGGAGGGGCATTTTTATGCCCTGACACAGCGCTGTCGCGCAGCACACTTGTGGGAGCGGACTTGTCCGCGAAAAGGCCAGTCAGTTCGACGAATATTCAGCGACTGACGCGCAGTATTCGCGGACAAGTCCGCTCCCACGAATGATCTCCCACAGATTATCTATCTGCCGCGAGATAGCGTTGTGTCAGGCACAGCGCCGGTTCCCTCAGGACTGCTTCATTTCAGTTGTTTAGGAGAAACACCCGTGCAACAGTTGCTTGACTCCGTTAAATCGCTGTCCGCCCGTGAACGCAAGGCCCTGGCGGTCCTGCTCAAACGTCAGGGGGTGAATCTTTACGGGGTCACGCCGATCTTCCCACGGGAGACGCAGGCGCCGTCCGTATTGTCCTTCGCGCAGCAGCGGCAATGGATTCTCTGGCAACTGGAACCGCACAGCGCGGCATACAACATTCCGCTGGCGTTGCGGCTGCATGGCTCTTTGAACATCGAAGCGCTGCGCCGTAGCATCGAGGCGTTGATCGAACGTCACGAAACCCTGCGCACGACCTTCGAGCAACAGGGTGACGATGCGCTTCAGGTCGTGCATCCGGCATCGCCCTTTGTGCTGAATGTGGAGCGGCTTGCCGACGGCCAGTCGGTTCAGGCCTGTGTCGATCACGAAGTGCAGCAGCCGTTCGATCTGCAACACGGGCCACTGCTGCGCGTCAGGCTGCTGAACGTCGCCGATGATGAACATGTGCTGGTGTTAACCCAGCACCACATCGTCTCCGATGGCTGGTCGATGCCGATCATGGTCGAGGAATTGCTGCAGGGTTATCAGGCGCTCAGCCTGGGTCGCGACATCGAACGTGAACCGTTGCCGATTCAATACGCCGACTACGCCATCTGGCAGCGCAACTGGCTGGAAATGGGCGAGCACGCGCGGCAGCTGGAGTACTGGAAACAGCAGCTCGGCGATCAGTCGCCAGTGCTGGAACTGCCCACCGACCGACCACGTCCGGCCACGCGCAACCCTCATGGCGCACGCTTGAATATCGAACTGGACGCCGCGCTGCTGGACAGCCTCAAGGCGCTGGCCCGTCAGCAGGGCATCACCCTGTTCATGCTGTTGCTGGCCTCGTTCCAGACCCTGTTGCATCGCTACAGCGGCCAGGACGATGTGCGCGTCGGCGTGCCGATTGCCAACCGTAACCGCAGCGAAACCGAAGGCTTGATCGGCTTCTTCGTCAACACCCAGGTACTCAAGGCCGAGTTCTCGGCGCAGACCACCGTGGCCGACCTGCTGCAACAGATCAAACACACCGCTGTGCAGGCCCAGGCCCATCAGGACCTGCCGTTCGAGCAACTGGTCGAGGCCTTGCAGCCGGCGCGTGATCCGAGCCGCAGCCCGCTGTTTCAGGTTGCCTACAACCATCAGACCGAAGCCCGCAATGAAGCTCGCGAGCTGGCCGGTCTGCGTCTTGAGTATCAGCTGTCCGACAAACACACTGCACAGTTCGACCTGACGCTGGACACCTGCGAGCGCCAGAACGGGCTGGGTGCATCCCTGATCTACGCCACTGACCTGTTCGACGCTTCGACCATCGAGCGCATGGCTGGCCATTGGCGCAACCTGCTGCACGCCATGACGGGCAATGTCCAGCAGCGCATTGCCGAGCTGCCGTTGCTGAGCGCCGATGAGCGAGAGGCGACAGTGCAGGGCTGGAATGCCAGTCTGAAAGCTTACCCGACCGGGCAATGCGCGCATCAACGCTTCGAGGCCCAGGCTGCCCGAACCCCTCAGGCCATCGCCCTGAGCCTGGGTGCCGAGCAACTGAGCTATGAGCAGCTCAATCGTCGCGCCAACCAGCTCGCCCACAAACTGCGCGAGCAGGGCGTCGGCCCGGACGTGCGCGTGGGGCTCTCGGCCGAGCGCAGCCTGGACATGATCGTCGGCCTGCTGGCGATTCTGAAAGCCGGTGGCGCGTACGTGCCGCTGGACCCGGATTACCCGCAGGATCGGCTGAGCTTCCTGATGCAGGACAGCGGGATTGAGCTGCTGCTGACTCAAGCCGCTGTGCTGGACAGGCTGCCCGTTCCAGCGAACGTCCACTGCCTGCTGATCGACGCGTCGCTGGACGGCTACAGCACGGAAAACCCGATCAACCACACCACGCCGGACAACCTGGCGTACGTCATCTACACCTCGGGCTCGACCGGCACGCCCAAGGGCACGTTGCTCGCCCACCACAACCTGATGCGCCTGTTTGCGGCCACCGATGAGTGGTTCGCCTTCAACGAGCAGGACGTCTGGACGCTGTTCCATTCCTTCGCCTTCGACTTCTCGGTCTGGGAAATCTTCGGCGCGTTGCTGCACGGCGGTCGGTTGGTGATCGTGTCGCGTGACACCAGCCGCTCGCCGGAAGACTTTCACGCTTTGCTGATCGAGCAACAGGTCACGGTACTCAACCAGACGCCTTCGGCCTTCAAGCAGTTGATGCACGTTGCTTGCGACAGCCCGCAACCGCTGGCGCTGCGTTCGGTGATCTTCGGCGGCGAGGCGCTGGACGTGACCAGCCTGACGCCGTGGTTCGAACGTTTCGGCGATCAAACGCCGCAACTGATCAACATGTACGGCATCACCGAAACCACGGTTCACGTGACCTACCGGCCGATCACCCAGGCCGACACCTTGAGCCTGTCCAGCCCGATTGGCGAGGCGATCCCGGACCTGTCGTGGTACGTGCTGGACGCTGATTTCAACCCGGTCGCCCAGGGTTGCAGCGGCGAGCTGCACATCGGCCATGCCGGTCTGGCGCGGGGTTATCACAACCGCGCGGCGCTGACCGCCGAGCGCTTTGTGCCCGACCCGTTTTCAGCGGACGGCGGGCGTCTGTACCGCACCGGCGACCTGGCCCGGTATCGCGCTGCCGGGGTGATCGAATACGCCGGGCGGATCGACCATCAGGTGAAGGTCCGTGGCCATCGCATCGAACTGGGCGAAATCGAAGCACGCTTGCAGGCTCAGCCCGGCGTGCGCGAAGGGGTGGTGCTCGCCCTGGACGGGCAACTGGCAGCGTATCTGGTGCCGAGCGACCCTGCGCAGGACCCGCAAACCCTGCGCGACGCCTTGAAAGCCGAGCTGAAAACCCAACTGCCGGACTACATGGTCCCGACCCACTTCGTGCTGCTGGACGCCCTGCCGCTGACCGCCAACGGCAAGCTGGACCGCAAGGCCCTGCCTGCGCCGGACGCCAGCCAATTGCAGAGCCAGTACGTTGCGCCCGAAGGCGAACGGGAACAGCAACTGGCGGCGATCTGGGCCGAGGTGCTCAAGGTCGAGCAGGTCGGTCGTACCGATAATTTCTTCGAGCTGGGCGGGCACTCGTTGCTGGCCACACAGGTCATTTCGCGCATTCGTCAGCAGCTCAAGATGGAGCTGTCCCTGCGCCACCTGTTCGAAGCCGCGGATCTGGCCGCATTCGCGCAGCGTGCAGATCAGGGCCAGACAGAGAGCGAGCCCTCGTTCGTCAAAGCCGACCGCAGCCAGCCGCTGGGCCTGTCCTACGCCCAGCAACGGCAATGGTTCCTCTGGCAACTCGACCCGCACAGTACCGCTTACACCATGCCTGCGGTGTTGCGCCTGAGCGGCGCGCTGGACATCGCAGCGCTGGAAAACAGTTTCAGTGCGTTGATCGCCCGTCATGAGACCCTGCGCACCACCTTCCGTCAGGACGGCGAGCAGGCCGTGCAGATCATTCATCCGCCGCGCGCCTTGACCCTGACGGTCGAACAGGTGTCAGGCGAGCAACGCCTTGAAGCCATCGTGCAGCAGGACGTGCAGCGTCCGTTCGATCTGGAGCAAGGGCCGTTGCTGCGCGTCAGGCTGTTGAATCCTGGTCGCGACGAGCATGTGCTGGTTTTGACTCAGCACCACATCGTCTCCGATGGCTGGTCGATGCCGATCATGGTCGATGAGCTGGTACGCCTGTACGAAGGCTTCAGCCAGGGCCGTGACGTGCAACTGGCCGAATTAAGCATGCAGTACGCCGATTACGCGTTGTGGCAGCGCAACTGGATGGAAGCGGGCGAGCAGGCGCGGCAACTCGCGTACTGGAAACAGCAACTGGGCGACGAGCAGCCGATTCTGGAGCTGCCCGCCGATCGACCGCGTCCGGCGCTGCAGAGCCATGCCGGTGCGCGCCTCGCCGTCGAGCTGGAGCCGGCGCTGATCGACAACCTCAAAAACGTCGCACGTCAGCAGGGCGTGACCCTGTTCATGCTGTTGCTGGCCTCGTTCCAGAGCCTGCTGCATCGCCACAGCGGGCAGTCTGACATTCGCGTCGGCGTGCCGATTGCCAACCGCACCCGCACGCAAACCGAAGGGCTGATCGGTTTCTTCGTCAACACCCAGGTGCTGCGCGCCGAGTTCGACCTGCATACGACCTTCAGCGAACTGCTGCAACAGGTCAAACACACGGCGTTGCAGGCCCAGGCGCATCAGGAGCTGCCGTTCGAGCAACTGGTCGAAGCCCTGCAACCGCAGCGCAGCCTGAGTCACAGCCCATTGTTTCAGGTGATGTTCAACCACCAGAGCCAAGCCAGCGCCGAGGTGCGTGCGGTGTCCGGTCTGCAGGTTGAGCCCGTGGAATTCGACAGCCATCCGGCGCAGTTCGACCTGACCCTTAACACCGCTGAGCACGCCGGTGGACTGAGCGCAGGCATGACCTACGCTACCGCGTTGTTCGAACGCAGCACCATCGAGCGTATCGCGCAGCACTGGCAAGCGCTGTTGCGAGCGATCTGTGTCAATGCCGAGTGCCGTGTGGCGCAGTTGCCGATGCTCAACGCTGCCGAGCGTCAGCAGATTGTCCATGAGTGGAACCCTGCGCCGTCGGCTTACCCGACCCAGTGCCTGCCCGCGCTGATCGAGGCGCAGGTGCAGGCCACGCCGCACGCCACAGCGCTGGTGCTGGAGCGTGAACACCTGACTTACCGCCAGCTTAACGCCCGCGCCAATCAGCTGGCTCATCGCCTACGCGAACTGGGTGTCGGCCCGGACGTGCTGGTCGGTGTCGCCGTGCCGCGCAGCCTGGACATGGTCGTCGCGCTGTTGGCGATCCTCAAGGCCGGTGGTGCCTACGTCCCGCTGGATCCGGATTTCCCGCAGGAGCGGCTGGCCTACATGATTCAGGACAGTGGCCTGAGCCTGCTGCTGACCCGCACCGATCTGCTGCTCAGCCTGCCGATTCCAGCCAATGTGCAGAGCCTGTGCGTGAACCGCGCCGATGACTGGCTCACCGACTACAACGAGGACAATCTGCCGGGCAATCTGCACCCGCGAAACCTGGCGTACGTCATCTACACCTCGGGCTCCACCGGGCAGCCCAAGGGGGTTACGGTTCGTCATGACGCGCTGGTGAACTTCCTGTCCAGCATGGCTGAAAAGCCGGGCCTGAGCGCGGATGACAAGGTGCTATCGCTGACCTCGCTGTCGTTCGACATCGCAGGGCTTGAGCTGTACCTGCCGCTGATGCGCGGTGCCACGGTGGTGCTGTTGCAACCCGACCAGAACAAGGATCCCCAGGCGTTGCTCAGGGTTATCGAGCAGCAGGCAGTCAGTGTCATTCAGGCTACGCCCTCGACCTGGCGCATGCTGCTGGACGTCGCACCGGCCAACGCGCTGAGCGGCAAGACCGTGCTGTGCGGCGGCGAGGCGTTGAGCGTCGAGCTGGCGGAACGTCTGATCGCGCACGCCGGGCACGTGTGGAATGTCTACGGACCGACTGAAACCACGGTCTGGTCGGCCCGCCATTACCTGACCGACAGCGATGACATCCGGCTCGGACGTCCACTGGCCAACACCCGTCTGCACATCGTCAGCGACGCCATCGACCTGCTGCCTGTGGGCGTGCGGGGTGAATTGCTGATCGGCGGCGACGGGCTGGCGCGGGGTTATCACAACCGCGCAGCCCTGACCGCCGAGCGCTTCATTCCTGATCCGTTTGCCGCCGATGGCAGTCGCCTGTATCGCACCGGCGACCTGGCGCGCTATCACGCCGACGGGGTGATCGAATACGCAGGCCGTCTCGACCATCAGGTGAAGATTCGCGGTTTCCGTATCGAACCGGGCGAAATCGAAGCGGTGCTGCTGGCACAGGACAGTGTCCAGGACGCGGTGGTCATCGACATCGACGGGCCTTCCGGCAAGCAACTGGTCGCCTACCTGGTGGCCAGCGATCCGGCCCGCGACACCCACACGCTGCGCGAAGAACTCAAGTCGCTTCTCAAGCAAGGGTTACCGGAATACATGGTGCCCAGCCATTTCATCTGGCTGGCGCAACTGCCGCTGACCCCTAACGGCAAGCTGGACCGTAAGGTGTTGCCGAAGCCGGATGCCAGCCAATTGCAGCGCCTTTACGTGGCGCCGGTCACTGCGCAGGAGCAGCAACTGGCGGCGATCTGGGCCGAGGTCCTGAACGTCAAACGTGTGGGTCTGACCGACGACTTCTTCGAACTGGGCGGTCATTCACTGTTGGCCACACAGCTTATTTCCAGAATCCACACCGGCCTGGGTATCGACATCCCGTTGCGCCTGATTTTCGAGAAACCGCAATTGAACGAATTTATCCAGGCGTTTGCCCACAGCGGTCTGTCGCTGACCGAAGACGGCTTGTCCGATATCGAGAAAATGATGAACGAAATGGCGGGTATCTGACATGGACAAGTCTGCAGCAGCGCGTATCGCCCAGCGTTTCGTCGGTTTGCCCGTCGAACAGCGTCGCCAGATCCTCGGCAAGATGAACGAGACCGGGCAGAGCTTCCGGCTGCTGCCGATTGCCGTGACCCGCCATGACCTGGCCCGCATTCCGCTGTCGTACGCGCAGCAACGCATGGTGTTTCTCTGGCAACTGGAGCCGCACAGCATCGCTTACAACGTGCCGCTGGCGGTGCGCCTGAACGGTCCGCTGAACCCGCAGGCACTTGCCGAAGCGCTCGATCAACTGGTGCAGCGCCACGAAACCCTGCGTACCCGGTTCGTCTGCGAAGACGGCGAGTTCCATCAGCAAATCCTGGCGCAGGGCAGCGTTGCCCTGGCACGAGTCAGCGTCGAGGCCCAGCAGATCGACGCGCAGGTGCACGCTGAGCTGCATACGCCATTCGACCTGCTGAGCGACACGCTGCTGCGGGTCAAGCTGTTCCAGTTGAGCGACACCGAACATGTACTGACGGTGTGCATGCACCACGTGGTGTCCGATGGCTGGTCGGGCGAGTTGTTGATTCGTGAATTCGTCCAGTTGTATCAGGCGCGGGTCCTTGGTCAAAACGCTGATCTGCCTGAACTGGCGATTCAATACGCCGACTACGCCATCTGGCAACGCGCCTGGCTGGAAGCCGGCGAGGGCGAGCGCCAGCTGGATTACTGGAAGCAGCAATTGGGCAGCGAGCACCCGTTGCTGAGCTTGCCACTGGACCATGAGCGTCCGTTGCAGCCCAGCCATCGCGGCGCGACCGTGCGGCTCGACCTGCCTGGGCACCTGTGTGCGCAACTGAAGACCCTGGCCCGCAGCCGTGGCCAGACGATCTTCATGCAGGTGCTGGCGGCGTTGTCAGTGGTGCTGTCGCGGTTCAGCGGGCAGGCCGATATTCGTATCGGCGCGCCGAATGCCGGGCGTACCCGCAGCGAGCTGGAAGGGCTGATCGGCTTTTTCGTCAACACCCAAGTACTGCGCGTGCAGGTGGATGAGCGTGACAGCTTCGCGACGCTGCTGGATCAGGTGAAGCAGGTGGTGAGTGGCGCGCAGTCGCATCAGGAACTGCCCTTCGAGCATCTTGTGGACGCCCTGGCACCAGAGCGCAATCTGGGCCACAACCCGCTGTTTCAGTTCAAGATCAATCAGCATGTCTATGTTGCCGAGCAGACGGACGCGTCGCGCCAGAGCCTGTCCGGGTTGAGCGTCAGCGAATTTCCCGTGGGCGCGGGCGATGCGCGTTTTGACCTGGCGTTTGACTTCACCGACACGCCGAGTGGCCTGCGCGGTTACTTCAGCTACGCTACCGACCTGTTCGAAGCGCGCACCATCGAACGCATCGCCGACGCCTTGCGTGACCTGCTGCAGGCACTGGTAGTGGATATCGACCAGCGTCTGGCCGATCAGCCGTTGACGGGGGCGTTGCCTGCTGTCGAGCCCTCTCAAGGTTTCGCCTGTTGCGACTTCCCCGGCCTCTGGCAACAGGGTCTGCACAGTGGACGCGACAAGACCGCTGTGCGGGTGGGTCAGCAAACCCTGAGCTTCGCGCAACTGGAGCAGCAGTCCAACCGCTTCGCCCGTTACCTGCAAACCCAAGGCATTGGCGCAGGCATGACCGTTGCGCTGTGCCAGGATCGCTCTGTGGAATGGGTGGTCAGCCTGCTGGCGGTGCTGAAGCTGGGCGCGGTGTACCTGCCGCTGGACACCTCACAGCCTGCCGAGCGCTTGCAGCAACTGACCAAAGACAGCGGCGCGGTGCTGCTGATTCATGCCGCAGGTGACGACAAGGCCGACCATCTGGGCGTCTGCCCGGTGCTGGCGTTCGACGCGACGCAGTGGGCCGACATTGCCGATGACGCCTTGGGTATTCAGGTTGCCGCCGAACAGCCGGCCTACATCATCTACACCTCGGGTTCGACCGGCCAGCCCAAGGGCGTGGTGATCAGCCATGGCGCGCTGGCCAATTACGTGCAGTCAGTACTGACTCGCCTGTCGCTCGACGCCGACGCGAGCATGGCGATGGTCTCCACCGTGGCGGCCGACCTGGGGCACACCCTGTTGTTCGGCGCGCTGGCCTCGGGTCGCACACTGCACCTGTTGTCCCATGAACAGGCGTTCGACCCCGACGGGTTTGCCCGCTACATGGCCGAGCATCAGGTGGATGTCCTGAAAATCGTTCCCAGCCATCTTCAAGGTCTGCTGCAGGCGGCCAATCCGGCCGACGTGTTGCCCAGGCAGATGCTGATTGTCGGTGGCGAGGTCAGTGCCTGGGCCTTGATCGAGCAGGTGTGCCTGCTCAAGCCGGGTTGCCGGATCGTCAACCACTATGGCCCGACCGAAACCACCGTCGGCATTCTCACCCATGAGGTGGCTGAACGGCTGCCTGCCTGCCGCAGCGTGCCGGTCGGCCAGCCGCTGGCCAACGGCAAGGCGCGGGTACTGGATGCTTACCTGAATCCGGTCGCCGAGCGGGTGGCGGGTGAGCTGTATCTGGGCGGCGCAGGCCTCGCGCAGGGTTATCTGGGGCGCGCAGCGATGACCGCCGAACGCTTTGTGCCGGACCCTGATGCCGATGGCAAGCGCCTGTACCGCGCAGGCGACCGGGCGCGCTGGGTAGACGGCGTACTGGAGTACCTTGGCCGCGCCGACGATCAGGTGAAAATCCGCGGTTACCGTGTCGAGCCTGGTGAGGTCGGGCAGTTGTTGCAAACCCTGGACGGCGTGACCGAGGCCGTGGTGCTGGCTCAGCCGCTGGAAAGCGATGAGTCGCGCCTGCAACTGGTGGCGTGGTGCGTGGCGTCTGTGAGCGCTGAAGCGTTGCGCGAACAACTGGCTGCACGCCTGCCCGAATACCTGGTACCTGCGCAGATCCTGCTGCTCGAACGCCTGCCGCTGACCGCCAATGGCAAGCTCGACAAGCGTGCATTGCCCAAACCGGGCGTGGTCAAACAGCGCTACACCGCACCGGTCGGCGAGATTGAGGAAAAACTCGCGGCTGTCTGGGCCGACGTGCTCAAGCTGGAACAGGTCGGCAGCACCGACAACTTCTTCGAGCTGGGCGGCGACTCGATCCTCAGCCTGCAAATCATCGCCCGCGCCAAGCGTCAGGGCATCAAGCTCAGCCCCAAGCAACTGTTCGAAAAACAGACCATCAGCCAACTGGCGTTGGTGGCGAAGCTTATCCAGAAGAAGCCGGCAGCCGCGGTGGAGCAGGTCAGCGGTTCGTTGCCGTTGTTGCCGATACAGGCGCGCTTCTTCGAACTGGAGATTCCCGAGCGTCATCACTGGAACCAGGCGGTGATGCTCAAGCCCAACACCCGGCTGGACGCCACGGCGCTGCAAAATGCGCTGACCGCGTTGATCGAACAGCACGACGCGCTGCGTCTGGGCTTCGCGCAACAGGGCGGACAGTGGCACGCCACCTTTGGCGCGCTGAACACCGGTGAGGTGCTGTGGCGGCATGAACTGGACGATCCGCAACGCCTGACCGAACTGGCCGACGAAGCGCAACGCAGTCTCGACCTGAAAAACGGCCCGCTGCTGCGCGCCGTGCTGGTCTCGCTGCCGCAGGACGAGCAACGCCTGCTGCTGGTCATCCATCACCTCGTTGTGGATGGCGTGTCATGGCGGGTATTGCTGGAAGACTTGCAACAGGCGTATCAGGCGGTTTCCACCGGTCAGCCCGTCACGCTGCCGGGCAAGACCAGCTCACTGAAAACCTGGGCCGAACACCTGCAAGCCTATGCTCAGAGCGCTGCGCTGGAGCAGGAACTGGCCTGGTGGCAGAGCCGGTTACAGGACGTCAGTGACGAACTGCCCTGCGACCATCCGCACGGCGGGCAACAGCAGAAGCACGCCATGTCGGTGGTCACGCAACTCGACAGCGAACTGACCCGACAGCTGCTGCAGGATGCGCCTGCTGCCTATCGCACCCAGATCAACGACCTGCTGCTGACCGCGCTGGCGCGGGTGATCAGCCGCTGGACCGACCGTCGCGACGTGCTGATCCGATTGGAAGGCCATGGCCGCGAAGACCTGTTCGATGCCCTGGATATCACCCGCACGGTCGGCTGGTTCAGCAACCTGTACCCGGTCAGGTTGTCGCCGCAGGACGCATTGTCCGACTCGATCATGACCATCAAGGAACAATTGCGTGCGGTGCCGGACAAGGGGATCGGCTATGGCGCGCTGCGGTATCTGGGCAGCGACTCGGCGCGTCGAACGCTGCAGCAGTTGCCGCAAGGCAGCATCGTATTCAATTATCTGGGCCAGTTCGATGGCAGTTTCGATGCGCAGGGCGCGCTGTTCACGCCTTCTGCCGACCGGGTCGGTGCTTCGCAAAGTAGCAACGCGCCGCTGGCCGCGCCGATCAGCATCAATGGTCAGGTGTACGGCGGCGAGTTGCGCCTGAGCTGGAGTTTCAGCGGCGCAGTGTTCGAGACCGATACCGTACAGCGTCTGGCAGATGACTACGCACTGGAGCTGCAACAGCTCATTGCGCATTGCACGTCTGAGGGGGCGGCCGGTGTGACGCCGTCCGACTTCCCGTTGGCCCGCCTGACTCAGGCGCAACTGAACAGCCTGCCCGTGGCTGCACAGCAGATCGAAGACCTCTATCCGCTGGCACCGATGCAGCAAGGCATGCTGTTCCACACGTTGTTCGAGCAGGAGGCGGGCCACTACATCAATCAGATGCGCGTCGAGGTCAGCGGTCTGGACATCGCGCGTTTCAAGGCCGCCTGGCAGGCGACGCTGGATGCCCATGACGTGCTGCGCAGCGGTTTTGTCAGCCACCTCGATCAGTCGTTACAAGTGGTGTTGCGTGAGGTGTCGATGCCGTTCACCGAGCTGGATGCCAGAGGACAGGCTCCGCAATGGCTCGGCGACTGGGCCGCTGCGGACCGTCAGCAGGGTTTCGACCTGGCCCGGGCGCCGTTGCTGCGTCTGGCCGCAGTGCGTACCGGCGAGAACACCCATCAACTGATCTACACCAGCCATCACATCCTCATGGACGGCTGGAGCAGTTCGCGCCTGCTGGGCGAAGTGCTGCAACGCTACAGCGGGCAGGCGCCGGCCAGGCAGACCAGCCGTTACAGGGACTACATTCAATGGCTGCAACGTCAGGACGCAGCGCTCAGCGAGCGTTTCTGGACCGCACAACTGGCGGAACTGGACGCGCCGACCCGCCTGATGCAGTGCTTCAAATCGCCGCCGGGGCAAGCAGGGCAGGGCGATCTTCTGCACCTGATCGACACGCCATCCACCCAGGCCTTGAGCGAGTTTGCCCGCGAGCAGCGCGTGACCCTCAACACCCTGGTGCAATCAGCCTGGCTGCTGATGCTGCAACGCTATACCGGGCAGTCCAGCGTGACCTTTGGCGCGACCGTCGCCGGACGCCCCGCAGACCTGCCGGGCGTCGAGGAGCAACTCGGTCTGTTCATCAACACCTTGCCGGTGATCGCCAGCCCGCGTCCCGAGCAGCGCGTGGCCGACTGGGTGCAACAGGTGCAGGCGAAAAACCTGGCCCTGCGCGAGCATGAGCACACACCGCTGTACGACGTTCAGCGCTGGGCGCGCAGCGGCGGTGACGCGCTGTTCGACAGCATTCTGGTGTTCGAGAACTACCCGGTGTCCGACGCGCTGCAACAGACCGCACCGCCGGGGCTGGTGTTCGGCGGCCTGCACACCCAGGAGCAGACCCATTACCCGCTGACGCTGGTGGTCAATCTGGGACAGACCCTGTCGATGCGTTTCAGCTACGACCGCCAGTGCATGAGCGAAGCCGATGTGGCGCAATTGTCGGCGCAGTTCCAGCACCTGTTGCAGGCGTTGATCCGCGATCCGCAGGCCGCCATTGGCGAGTTGGTGTTGCTGGATCAGCCTGCGCAGCAGCGGATACTGCGTGACTGGAACGCGACGGCTGCGGCGTTCCCGAGCGAGCAGTGCATTCACTCCTTGATCGAAGCCCAGGTACTGGCCACGCCGGATGCTCCGGCACTGATCTTTGACGGCAACGCCCTGAGTTACATGGAGCTCAACGAACGCGCCAACCCGCTGGCGCATAAGCTGCGCGAGTCGGGTGTCGGCCCGGATGTGCGAGTCGGTATCTGTGTCGAGCGCAGCCTGGAGCTGGTGATCGGCCTGCTGGCCATCATCAAGGCAGGCGGTGCCTATGTACCGCTGGACCCGGATTATCCCGAAGACCGGCTGGCGTACATGATGCAGGACAGCGGCATCGGTCTGCTGCTGACCCAGACGGCGCTTCTGGAGCGGCTGCCGCTGCCTGCCGGCGTGCAGAGCCTGTGTCTGGATCAGGACAGCGACTGGCTGAGCGGCTACAGCCGTGCCAACCCGATCAACCTGACCGATCCGCTGAATCTGGCCTACATGATTTACACCTCAGGCTCCACCGGCAAACCCAAGGGCGCGGGCAACAGCCACCGTGCGCTGGTCAACCGTCTGCACTGGATGCAGAAGGCTTACAGGCTGGATGCGACCGACACGGTGCTGCAGAAAACCCCGTTCAGCTTCGACGTGTCGGTCTGGGAGTTCTTCTGGCCGCTGCTGACCGGCGCGCGTCTGGCCGTCGCATTGCCGGGCGATCATCGTGACCCGGAGCGCCTGGTGCAGACGATTCGCCAGTATCAGGTCACGACGCTGCATTTCGTGCCGTCGATGCTGCAAGCCTTCCTTACTCATCAGCAGGTGGAAAGCTGCCAGAGCCTGAAGCGCGTGGTGTGCAGTGGCGAAGCCTTGCCTGCGGAGCTGGCCGGGCAAGTGCTCAAACGCTTGCCGCAGGTCGGCCTGTACAACCTCTATGGCCCGACCGAAGCGGCCATCGACGTCACGCACTGGACCTGCACCCCGGACGACGTCCTGAGCGTGCCGATCGGGCGTCCCATCGACAACCTCAAGACTCATATCCTCGACGACGGCCTGCTGCCTGCCGCACCAGGCGTAGCAGCAGAGCTGTACCTGGGCGGCGTTGGCCTGGCGCGGGGTTATCACCAGCGTGCCGCGCTGACGGCCGAACGCTTCGTGCCGGACCCGTTCGACGAGCAGGGCGGCGGGCGTCTGTATCGCACCGGCGATCTGGCGCGCTATCGAAATGAAGGGCGAAACGAAGGCGTGATCGACTATGCCGGGCGCATCGATCATCAGGTGAAAATCCGCGGTCTGCGCATCGAACTGGGTGAAATCGAAGCGCGGCTGCATGAGCACGCAGCCGTTCGCGAAGCCAGCGTGATCGACATCGACGGCCCGACCGGCAAACAGCTGGTGGCCTATCTGGTGACAGACGCTGTGGATCAGGATGCAGATGCCTTGCGTGAAGCGCTGACAACGCACCTCAAGGCGCATCTGCCGGATTACATGGTGCCTGCGCATTTCGTCCTGCTCGACGCCATGCCGCTGACCGCCAACGGCAAGCTGGACCGCCGCGCCTTGCCCAAACCTCAAGCGGGCCGCGCGCAAGGTTACGTTGCGCCGCGTACCGGGCTGGAACAGCGTCTGGCTGCGCTTTGGGAGCAGGTGCTGCAGGTCGAGCGGGTCGGGTTGAGCGACAACTTCTTTGCCTTGGGTGGGCATTCTTTGCTGGCGGTTTCGCTGGCCGGGCGGATCCGCGAGACGTTTGATGTCTCGATCAAACTGCACGACTTTCTGTTGATGCAGACCCTGGGTGAGCTGGCCGATTTCATGCGCGCTGGCGAGGCCAAGGTCAAGTCAGCGGTCATCGCCATGAACACCAGCCAGTCGGCTCGAACCCCCTTGTTCTGCCTACCACCGGGTGGCGGCGGTACGTATTCCTACTACCCGCTGGCGGGCAGGCTGAACGACGACCGCAGGGTTTACGGGCTGGTCAACAAGGCGTACGTGGTGCCGGGCTGGTTCGACACGTCCTGGCCGGACATGGTTGATTATTACGTCGAACAGATTCGCAATACCCAGCCGGTCGGACCTTACAGCCTGCTGGGCTGGTCGATGGGTGGCGCGCTGGCGATCGACATCGCGCATCGCCTGGAAGGCGCAGGCGAGACCGTGGAGTTCGTCGGTCTGGTGGACACCCAGTTGCCTGCGTCCGTTGGCATGGCATTCATTCAGGACGACCCGGAAAGCCTGACCCGGAACCAGGGTGAAAATTACTACCGCAGCCTGATCAAGAGTCTCCAGGCCTTCGTGCCGGGTTTGCAGGAAGAGGCCATTGTTGCGTTGATCGACACGGCGCGGCAGTCGTTGTCCGGTGAAAATGAGGTCATCGATTGGGTCGTCGACAAGGTTGCACTCGACGCAGGCATGAGCGTTGATAGCCTGCGCAGTGTGTTCCAGGACATCGCTGTGCAGGACGAAATCGAAACCGGCTACCGACTGCTGGAAGCCAACGCCCGCTTGAGCGAAGCCTTCACCTTGAAACCGTTGAGCGTGAAAGTGGATTGCTGGTGGGCAGGGCAAAGCCGTGAGCCTGAGCAGATTGCCAAGGCTGAAAGGGTGGTGCTCGAACAGTGCTCGGTGAATGGACTGGCCAGTTCCAGCGTCGTCGATCAACGCCATGACAACGTGGTGATTGCCGATGCGTTTCTGGACGGGCTGGCGGCGCGGTTGAGGGCGTAGTTCGTTGCGGACGCATTCCAGGCTTTACGATGCAGCACTGTCTCTTGGTCAGCATCTGATCTGCACCCCCAAAGCTGGACACCCATCTGACTTCCTGGGGTGCAGATCAATCTGTGGGAGGGGGCTTGCCCGCGATGAAGGCGACGCGGTAGGTCAGAAAAACCCGTCATCGTTCATCGCCGGCAAGCCGCCTCCCACAGTCCGGTGTTTGCTTACTGGGTTCTGTAACCCGCCCGACCGCTAGAAATCCCCTCGCAACGTGAGGACGTAGTTGCGCGGATCGCCATAATAATTGCCCCGGTCAATATCACCCGTCGCCTTGTAGTACGTGCGATCCAGCAGGTTGTTGCCGTTGAGGGCGATGGACCAGTGGTCGTCGATTTTCCAGGCTGCACGGGCATCCCAGATGGCGCGGCCGGGATTTTTGATGACTTGGGTCGATTCGGTTTCCGAGTAGCCGCTCTGCGCTGAAACGCCTGCTCCCAACGTCAGTCGATGCCAGGCACCGGGCAGGGTGTAGTGGCTGGTCAGGCGGAACAGGTGGCGGGGCGTTTCGGCAGAAATCGACTGCCCGTCACTGCCTCGCGTGACATTGAAGGTATAGCCGGCCAGCGCCTGCAACCCTGGCAGCAGCTCGCCGCTGGCCTCCAGCTCGAAACCCTTGCTGCGACGGATATCACCGTTCAGGTAGCAAGTACCGTAGCTGTCGTTGGTCGGGCAGTTGCCGCTGTTCGCGTCATCTTCCACGGCCACGTCTTTCTGTTTCACGTAGAACACGGCCATCGACACGTTCAAGCGCTTGTCGAACAGCTCGCCCTTGATCCCGGTTTCATGACTGGCACCAATGGCCGGATCGAGGAATTTGCCTGCTGCGCTCTGATAGCCGCTCTGCGGCAGGAAGATATCGGTGTAGCTGGCGTACCACGACCATTCGGGGCTCAGGTCGTAAATCACCCCGATAAACGGCGTGACCTCGTGATTCTGTTGGGCCTTGGTGGTCAGTCCCGCCGCCTGGGTCTGATAGTCGTACCCGCTGACGCGCCCACCCATCACCAGGCTAAGGGAATCGCTCAGGCTCAGGCGCAGGTTGCTATAGAGACCATAACGTTTGTCGCTGAAGTCGGTGATGCTGCTCCACGCCGGACGGTTCGGTCGGGCAATGGCGTGGTGGTCCGGATTGAAGACATCCAGTGCCGTGTTCGAGCTGACCAGAACCTGTTGTGAGCGGCGTTGCTGTTCCGACCCGTTGGCACCCACGGTCAACTGGTGGGTCAGTCCGAAGGCCTCGAAGTGGCCATCCAGATGGCTGTCGAAACCGGTGCTTTGCAACGTATCGGAACGCAACAGCGTGCGAAGCGGACGCGAGCCGGTCAGGGTCTGTGGATCGATGGCGCCTTGGGCGTAGGCCACACGTTGATCGAAGTCGCCTTCGGAGTGGGTCACTGACAGGGTGCCCGCCCAGTCTTCGCTGAAGTGATGCTTCAGCTCGCTGAACACCTCGTTCGCTTCCGTTTGATGGCGATTCCAGTCCTGGGCCAGGGACGTGGAGCGAGGCAGGTTCAGCGCACGGCCATCGCTGTAGCGCGGCAGGCCGAAGATGGAAAAGCCTCGTATGTCTGCGCTCTGATGGCGCAGCCCGAGGGTCAGGGTAGTGTCTTCGTTGAGGTCGGTTTCAACAATGCCGTATATCAGCGGTGCGGTCTTGTGCAGTTCGTCGATGAAGTAGCCACGGTCTTCATAGGACGCCACGAAGCGGCCGCGAATGTTGCCCGCGTCATTGAGCGCGCTGCTGCCGTCCAGCTCCATCCGGTCGTTATCCCAGCTACCGGTACGGGTGGTGACCGAGAACTGCGCAATGGCGGTCGGGCGTTTGCGCACCAGGTTGACCGCTCCGCCGGGATTACCGGCACCGATCAACAGACCCGCAGCACCGCGCAGGACTTCGACGCGGTCGTAGATGGCCATGTCCGGGGGCATCCAGCCCGTCACGCTGTAGCCTTGACCGGACACGCCATCGATGGTGTAGCTTTCGTCCTCCATGGCGAAGCCGCGAGCGCTGAAAACGTGTGAGCCGAAGTTGCGTTGCGAGAACGTGATGCCGGGCGTTTGCGCCATCACCTCGTCCAGACCGGTGAGGATTTTGTCGTCCATCCATTGACGCGTCAGGACGGTCACCGATTGCGGCGTTTCACGCAGCGACTGCGGTGTCTTGTTGAGGCTTGTGGCCGCGGTGGTGTACGAGTCGCTGCCTTCAGTGGTCACGCCGAACTGCTTCGCCTGAATCGCCATCGCCCCCAACGTTACCGGCTGCAGCGCTGGCGCCTGGCTGAGCGTCAGGGTGTTGGCCTCCAGCGTGTGTGCAACCCCGGCTTGCCGCAGCAGATACGTCGTCGCCTGTTCGGGCGTGAGTTTGCCGTGTACCGCGCTGCTGGTCTTGCCGCGCACGTCGTCCGGGTTGTAGAGCACTTGCAGATCGCCCTGACGCGCCAGTTCTTTCAAGGCGCTGTTCAAGGGTTGGGCGGGAATGTCGAACTCGACTTCCTTGGCCAGCGCATTGCCCTGAACAAACAGCGACAGCACGAGCCCCAGCCCCTTCAGTGTCAGCCCGGATTTCTGGCTTTTGTCGAAGGGTTTCACGGGGCCTGAATGGCAGCGTTTGAAGGGTGGTTGCATGGCAGAAAAGCTCTTTCGGGACGCCGGTGCAGAATACTGTATCTGTCGTCGGCAAGGGGGGCGGCCGTCAGTCTTCGTTTCAGTCGCTGAATATTTGTCGGATGTCCGGGCCCCTTCGCGGACAAGCGGAACGCCGCCCGGTCCGCTCCCACGGAGTTTGAGGTGCGCCCGATAGCCTGGGCAGGGCACTTATCCTGGTGGGAGCGGACTTGTCCGCGAATACGGTGTTTCAGCCACTGAATAATTGTCGGATGTACGAGCCCCTTCGCGGACAAGCGGAACGCCGCCCGGTCCGCTCCCACGGAGTTTCTTCAGTCAGTCAGGTGTCGTGCACATATCGCTGATACCCGCACCGTCAAAGCACAAAAAGCCAAGGGTTTCCCCTTGGCTTTGTGGCTGTTGCGGCTATCCGGGAATCGGGCGATCGATCAGAAATCCCCGCGCAGGGTCAGGACGTAACTGCGAGGTTCGCCGTACACGTTCGAACGGTCGGTCGCCACCGCAGTGGAGTAGTACTTGCGGTCGAACAGGTTCTCGGCATTGAGCGAAACGCGCCAGTTTTCGTCGAGTTTCCAGGAGGCACGGGCATCCCAGATCGCACGACCGGCCACGCCCAACTGGTCGTTGGACGGCACTTCATAACCCGAGTCCGCCGACACACCCGCACCCAGTGTCAGGCGGTTCCATGCGCCCGGCAGGTTGTAGCTGGTGTTGAGGCGCAGCATGTGTTTCGGGGTTTCGTAAGCGACTTCGGCGTCACCATTGTTACGCAGCATGTTGTAGGTGTAGCCACCGAACACCTGCAGGCCCGGCAACACTTCGCCGCTGGCTTCGATTTCCACGCCCTTGCTGCGCTTGATGCCGTCCTGCACGTAGCACGAACCGTCCGAGCTGGTCGGGCAGAACACGGAAGCGGCGTCAGCCGACAGATCCACTGCTGCCACGTCTTTCTGCTTGATGTAGAACAACGCCATCGACAGGTTCAGACGCTTGTCGAACAGCTCGCCCTTGAAGCCGGTTTCGTAGTTGGAGCCGACGGCAGGGTCCAGCGGCGAGCCCGCCACATCGACGAAGTCGGCTTGCGGCGTGAAGATGTCCGCGTAGCTGGCGTACCACGACCAGTTGTCGTTGATGTCGTAGATCAGACCTGCGAACGGGGTGAATTCCTGGGTCTGCTTGGATTCGTAGCTGTTGGCTGCGCCGGTTTTTACATCGTACTTGTAGTCATACCAGCTCAAACGGCTGCCGAGCACTACGCTCAACGGTTCGCTCAAGTGAATGCGCGCGTTGGCGTAAAGGCCCGCACGCTCTTCGGTCATGTCGATGTCGTTGCCCCAGGCCGGGCGGGCGGGCTTGGCGAACGCGTTCTGGTTGACGTTGAAGATATTGATGGGCGAAGCGGTTCTGACTGTCGCCTGTTTGGTATTGGATTCCTGTTTCGACCAGTCCGCACCCAGAGTCAACTGATGGTTCAGGCCGAAGGCATTGATGTTGCCTTCCAGCTGACTGTTCAGGCCGATGCTGTTCACTTCGTCCTTGCGGAACAGGGTGTTCTGGAAGGTCGAGCCTGCCAGGGTCGTCGGGTTCACCGCGCCACGTGCATACGCAATCGCCTGATCGAATCCACCTTGCGAATAGGTCAACGACGTGCGGCTTTTCCAGTCATCGTTGAAGCGGTGTTCGATCTCGGTGAACACCTCGGTCATGTCACTTTCCAGGCGGTTCCAGTCCTGCGCCAGGTTGGTCGAGCGCGACAGCCCCAGTGACTGACCGTTGCTGTAGCGCGGCAGGCCATAGATGGAATAGCCGTTGATGACCTGCTCCTGACGACGCAGGCTCATGGTCAGCGTGGTGTTGTCGGTCACGTCGGCTTCGACGATGCCATACAGCAGCGGCGTGCGGCTGTCGCGGCCGTCGAGGTAAGAGCCGCTGTCATCGTAGGCGGCGACCATACGGCCCCTCAGCGTGCCCGAATCGTTGAGCTTGCCACTGCCGTCCAGATCGACCCGATACTGATCCCAGGAGCCGGCACGGGTGGTGATCGAGAATTTGTTCTCGGCCGTCGGGCGCTTGCGCACCAGATTCACCGCACCGCCAGGCTGACCTGCGCCGACCAGCAGGCCGGACGCGCCACGCAGCACTTCGACGCGGTCGTAAATGGCCATGTCCGGCTGCATCCACCCAGTGATCTGATAGCCCTGACCGCCGATGCCATCGACCAGAAAACTTTCCGCCAGCAGCGAAAAACCCCGCGAGGTGTACACGTGGCCGCCGAAGTTGCGGTACTGGAAACTCATGCCGGGGGTGTCTTCCAGCACTTCGCTGAGGCTGGTCAGGTTCTTATCGTCCATTACCTGACGGGTCACAACGCTGACCGACTGCGGTGTTTCACGCAGTGATTGAGCGGCACCCTTGCCGATACTGACGGCACCTGTGGTGTAAGAGCCGGTGCCGTCGGTGGTGGTGCCCAGCGATCTGGAGTCGATGGCGGTCGGCGCCAGGGTCACCGTGCCTGCGGTGGACGAGCCTTCTGTGCTGGCTTCCTCCGCCTGAACCTGCGAGGCCAGTGGCATGCAAAGCGCGAAACCCATGGCTGCCATGGATGGTCGGGAACTGAACATCTGGCTGAGCAGCAAGGCTTTGCTGAGCGGGGTGAGTCGTGACGGGTTGTGCATGACGTGGCTCTTTCTCGTAGGTATCGGCAGAGGGCAGAAAGCGTCGTTCAGATCTGCAGACTCGGGTTTCGCCAAGGGAACCGGGCAGTCGTGAGCGACTTTATCGATGAGCGACCAGACGTCAGAAACAGCCGGGCGCACCATTCGCTGTAAATGAGAACGAAACCGACTCGCTGTTATTTAATGAATTTTTCACAATTCACGAAAAAAGATGGCGTATGGCTATCTGCGTCCAGTGAGTAGCAGCGTAATTAACGAAAAAACCCCGCTCGCGGACCAGCCGGGCGGGGCATCGGGGAGGGCCTGTGGTCAGGCCGACACGGATTCGCTCTGCACCTGCTCGACGTCGATCTGCCCGGCCTGCATGCGCACCAGTTGGTCGGCGATGTAGAAATACCGGTCGTCGTGGGAGATCACGATGATGGTCTTGCCTTGCTGTTTGAGTTCCGGCAACAGCTCGGTGTAGAACACGCGCCGGAAGGCCGGGTCCTGGTCGGCAGCCCATTCGTCGAACACCAGCACCTGACGTTCGTCCAGCCATGCGTTGATCAGGGCCAGACGCTTGCGCTGCCCGGTGGACAGATCAGTGGTGGTGAAGGCACCGTCGCGAATGCTGACTTTGTGGGCGATGTCCAGACGTTCCAGGTATTTGCCGGCGTCTTGCGGCAGGCTTGCCTGGCCCGGCAGCGGTTCGTCGAACAGGTAATAGTCGGCAAAGATCGTGGTGAACAGCTGGCGATAGTCGTCCAGGTTTTCCGGGGTGACGGCGTCGCCGTTGAGGCGTATTTCGCCCTGTTGCGGCGTGTACAGGCCCAGCAGCAGCTTGATCAGCGTGGTCTTGCCGCAGCCGTTCTCGCCAACGATGAACACAATGTCGCCCTGTTTGACGCTCAGGTTGATCGGGCCGAGGTGAAACGCGTCGCTGCCCTCGACGCGGGGATAGTCGTAACGCAGTTGATGCAGTTCCAGGGTCTTGAGGTTGGCCAGCGCATTGGGGCGGTCGCTGACCAGCAGGTGCGGCTCGGGATTGGAGAATTTCCACGACAGTTCGGCAATGCGCCGCAGGGCGATCTGGGCGCGGCTGATGGCGGGCAAGGCGTTCACCAGGCGCTCCAGCGGGCCTTTCATGTACAGCATCACCAGCACAAAGCCGCCCAGTACGGTCTTTTCGGTGGTCGGCCACAGGGCCTGAAAGGCGATGGCCATGCCGATCACGGCAAAGAACAGCATCGAACCGAAGGTCTCGGCGCTGACGAAGATGTTCGCGGCGCGGATGTTGGACCGGCAGATCTGTTCGGTGGCAGCGTGGATCTTTTCGTCGAGCATGTGCTGACGACGCTTGCGCTGAATGCGCAGTTCCTTGGCGCCTGCCGACAATGCCTGATAGTGCTTCTGCAGTTCGTCTTCGCCATTGCGTGCCGCCAGAATGCTGCGCATGCCGAACCTGTGCGCCACGAATTGCGCGCCGGTTCCCAGGATCACGGTCAGCACCGTCAGGCCCAGAATCTGCCAGGACAACAACGCCAGATAGGTCAGGCAGCCGAGGGTCACCGTGAAGGCAATCACCATCGGCGCCACCGACAGGGCGAACGTGCTGATGGTATTTACGTCGTTGAGCAGCACCGGGATCAACCGATGCGAGCGATAGCGCTCCAGTTGCTCGATGGGGGCGACCAGCACCTTGGCGGCCAGCTCGCGGCGCAGGTTGGCAACCACTCGCTGGCCCACGTAGTTGGTCGACAGGTTGGACAGCGTCGAACACGCCAGCGTCAGCACGCACAGCCCGGCAAACAGCAGCGCGGTCTGGGTGTCGGGTCCGCCCGGCAGGTTCATCGCGTTATTGATCGTGGCCAGCAGCGCCGTCACGCTCAGGCCACTGACGATCCCCAGCACCGTTGACAGCGCCACCAGCCACCAGAAGGGTTTGAGGATTCTCAGGGTTTCCCCGACGAGGCTTTGGGTTTTGAGGGTCATGATGGTTCTCGTGAGTGTCCGTGATTGCGGCCCTCGTGAAGGCCGCAGGGTCGATCGATCGGTCAGAG
The DNA here is from genome assembly GCF_900143095.1 of Pseudomonas asturiensis. Lineage (GTDB taxonomy): Bacteria > Pseudomonadota > Gammaproteobacteria > Pseudomonadales > Pseudomonadaceae > Aquipseudomonas > Aquipseudomonas asturiensis. Next base: position 34,385 of record NZ_FRDA01000028.1, read on the forward strand.
GTCGCGCATGACCCGAAAGCCCAGCCAGTCGCCACGTACATCCGGCTGGCGGCTGTTACGATTGCCCGAGCGGGAGAAGATCGGCGCTTCGGTCCAGTCATTGCCGCGGATCATCTTCCAGGTGCAATCGCCTGCCAGCCAGGCACTGCCGTCGGTGGGCGCGCCGTTGTAGTTGCTGGTCTCGCAATCGGCGGTCCACTCGTACACGTTGCCGTGGGCGTCGTAGATGCCGAAGTCGTTCGGGCTGTAGCTGCCGGCCGGAGCGGTGTAGCTGAAGCCGTCTTCCGGGCCGTAGGTATTGGCGTGTTTGGCGATGCCGTAGGGCTTGCCTTCATCCATCGGGAACGGGAATGAGCCCTTGCTGCCACCGCGTGCGGCGTATTCACGGGCCGCTTCGCTGACCATGCGGTACGACTTGCCGGTCTTCTTCGACAGCCAGGCGACGTAGGCCTTGGCTTCGTTCCAGTCCATGCACACCGCAGGCTGACGAGGCCCCAGCGGATAGCGTGGCTTGCCAGCCTTGCACTCGCGTCCGGGCCGGGTGTCGCCGTCCGGCATTTTGTAGCCGGAGCTTTTGATGTAGGCGTCCCACTCACCGCTCAAGACCTGAAAGCGGCTGATGGCGAACGGCTTGGCGAAGGTCACATCGTGCAGCGGGCCTTCATCCGGCTGACGACCCATTTCCTCTTCCGGTGCGCCCATGGTGAAGGTGCCCGCGGGCAGTACGACCATCTCCGGGCAGTCCTTGCAGTCCTTGAAAACCTTGCCGGGCTCGGCTGTGGCGGCTTGGGCCGTAGCGCTCAAAGACAGGCCAAGCAGCGAGGTCAGGGACAGGGTGAACAGCATCTTTTTCATGACGGGCCTCAATGGCAAAACGGAAAGCAGGTGAAGCAAAGCGGGTGTGCAGGCGTCAGGTGCGCTGGCTGAGCAGGGCCATGAACCGGTCGATTTCAGCTTCGCTGTTCAACAGGCCCGGCGCGGTGCGCACCACCGGGCCGACATCGCGGCTTACCGCATCGACTACCATGCGGTTCTTCATCAGCCAGGCAGCCACTTCGTCGCTGGCCTGGTCCTTGATCCTGAAAAAGCTGAAGCCCGCCGACAGGGCAGGGTTCATCGGTGTGACCAGCTCGACGTTACGCTGCGCCTGCAGGCGCTCCTTGAGGCAGGTGTTGAGCTGATGGATGCGTGCCTGAACATCGGCTTTGCCCAGTTGCAAGTGCAATTCGAACGCCTTGTTCAATGCCCAGCGATGCTCGAACGAGTGATAGCCGCCCGGCGTCATGGTGGTGGCGAAGTTGGTCGCTTCGGAAAAGGTCGGAATCGTCGGCGTGAGGTCGGTCATCTGTTCCGAACGGGCGCAGACGATCCCCGTACCGCGTGGGCCGAATATCCATTTGTGCGTACCGGCCACGAAGTAGTCGCATTTCATGTCCGGGAAATCCAGGTTCTCGACGCCAAAACCGTGGACTCCGTCGACCACATAAATAATGCGGTCCCCGGCGTCGCGGTTGCGGTTGTGTTCTTCCACCAGATCACCGATGGCGCCGATCGGCAGCTTCACGCCGCTGCCCGACTGCACCCAGGTCATGCCCAGCACGCGGGTGTCGGGTTTGATGCTGCGGGCAATCGAGGCGATGATTTCGTCGGCCGACACCTGCGCCGGATCCTTGAACAGACGAATCCTGCGCACCCGTGTGCCGTCACGCTGCTGGCGGAAATTGAGGATGCTACGGGCGCAGGAATGTTCGTGTTCGGTGGTGAGGATTTCCTGATCCGGGCGTACGTGCAGGCCGCCATAGATGATCGCCAGCCCTTCGGTGGTGCTGCCGGTCAGCGCAATCTGGCCAGGTTTGGCGTTCAGGTACTTGCCGGCCCAGACACGCACTTCATGCTCGCGCAGCTCGGTTTCCTGCAGGTCCCAATCCATTGCCAGACCGGGGTTGCGGTCGATGTGAGCGCGGTGCTGTTCAATGGCTTCGCGCACCGGCCTTGGGTGCGAGGTCACCAGAAAGTTTGAGAGGTGGATGTAGTCAGGGTCTTGATTGAACAACTGCTTCAACGCGGTCCACTTGTCTGCTGCCACGGGGTCTGGTGTGGCGGCCACAGCAGGCGCGATCAGGCTCGATCCGAGCGGCAGGGCGGCGGCCAGCAGTCCGGCCTGTTTGAGGAACGTTCTGCGATCAGTCATGGCTGGGCCACCGGTTTTGCCGAGGCCTGCACCTGTTCCCAGACACGCAGGAAGTTGCCGCCCCAGAGCTTGGCAATGTCCGCCTCGGCGTAACCGCGCTCGATCAATTCAGCCGTCACGTTGCGGATCTCGCTGACATCGTTGAAGCCTTTCACGCCGCCGCCGTCGTTGAAATCGGAACTGATACCGACGTGGTCAATGCCGATCTTCTTCACGGTGTAGTCGATGGCGTTGACGAAGTCTTTGACCGTGGCCTTGGGCTCTTCCTCAAGAATCGCGTACAGCTTGCTGGCGTAGGCACCGAAGCGTTGTTCCGGCCAGACGGTGATGATCGCGTCGCCGGGCATCAGCGCCATCGCCAGGTTCGGCAGCGGCGGCAGGTCGAATTCCTTGCGCAGCGCATTGAGCTTGTCCTGGGTCGGCTGGCTCAAGGGCTTGAGGTAAGCAGGGAAGGCCACCACCTGCACCACACCGCCGCTTTGCTTGATCAACTGCATTTCTTCATCGCTGAGGTTGCGCGGGATGTCCACCAGCGCGCGCGGTGCCGAGTGCGAAGCGACCATCGGCGTGCGACTCAACTGGCTGACCTGTTCCAGCGCCTTGCTCGACATCTGCGATACGTCGATGATCACGCCCAGATCGTTGAGCCGCTGTACGGCCTGCTTGCCGATCCCGGACAGACCGCCCAGTGCATCCGGCGTGTCGTTCAGGAACGGCAGAGGACGCGACGAGTCGGCCCAGCTGTTATTGCCGACATAGCTGAAGCCGAACATGCGCATGCCTCGTGCGGTCCAGCGGTCCAGCGCATCGAGGTCGTTGCCCAGCGGGTAGGCGTTGAGCATGCTGATGAAGATTGCGAACTTGCCTTCGCCGTGCAGCCGGCGCATGTCGTCCGGGGTATAGGCGATGCCGACCTGATTCGGGAAGTCGCGGACCATGCCGGTGATGATCTTGTAGCGCACTTCCTGCTGCTTACGCGCTTCATCGACAAAGCCGGGTGTGGGGCGATGCGGAGCGTTGGCGCCATTCCAGATTTCCGGCCAGCCGAACACCGTCAAGGCTGCACCGGAGAGTCGGCCGCGTGCGGTCTTCACCAGGTCGAATTGCCCGGAACCGTCCTTGTCGGCTTCGTTGCGCTCGCTGCCGAACTTCATCGGCACGGTGATGTGGCTGTCGAAGGAAATGATCCGTTCCTGCAAGTCTTCGGCCTGCTTCATGATCTTGATCGGATAACCCGCTGGCGACCCGTAATGCCAGGCCAGATAGCCCGCGCCTGCACTGATGGCCAGGGCCAGGGGCAGGCCGATGAAGAGAGCCTTTTTCCAACGCGGTTTTGTCATTGCCGTCTCGTTCAGGTGATCGGTGCAGGCCTGCCTTGCCTGTGGGCATCAGGGCCGTTGCTATGTGGGGAGAACGAGCGGATGGCGGAAAAATTTAGCGTCGGTTCAGCCTGGCAGGGCGCGCATTATTTTTCTCAACTGCGCTTTCGTACTGATTGTGCCCATCGCTTCGCGTGGGCATTCAGCCCGTGACGCGCCGCGTCACAAATGGCACAGACAGTGGACTCAGTGAGCCGCGCGCTCGACTCTCATCACCTTTTCGCCCCTCGGCGACCTACTTTGACGGGGCAAAGTAGGCAAACCCCTAAGCTCCGGTTCCGGCCCCGGCTTCGCCGGGGTTCCTTCGTCCTGACACTGATTCGGGGGTCGCCGCAAATGGGCCATCCATGGCCCAGTGCGGCTCAGCCGGCATCCCTGCCGGCTGACCCCCGAATCAGCGCCAGGACTCAGCCTTCACCCACGTCGCAATCGATGGTGTTCTCACTATCGCGTCAGAAAAGCGCTTCAGTGCTGCTGCTTTTTGGAGAGTCAGATGACTTTTGTCTCGCGATGAGGGCCACGTAGAGCGATCAGTGTAAAGACGAGCCGCTCAGTAAATTTATGCCCAGGCTTTACGTTCTAGCTGGATAACCGGTGTCTCGGGGGCTGTAGCAGGTAGGGTGATGACGATTTCTCGACGAGGGTTCATGGCAGGTCTGGCGCTGACCGGCGCGGCAGTACCGGCTGCTTGGTACGCGCATCGGGAATTCACCCGTGTCGAGGAGCCCGTCACTCCCGGCGAGGCCTCCGCAGGGCCGGCCGACACCGCGACTCAGCGTCTGGCCGACAAGCTGCGGGGCGTGTGGACGCTGCGCTTCGAAGGCCGCGATGCGGGCTTGCCGGGTGCGCCGCTGCAGGGCCTGGAAATGTTCCTCGACATCGCCCCGCGCGGTCGCGGTCTGCGTGGCTACATCGACACCGCGGACAACCTGCGCGGCGAGGCACCGCCGCGCTTTCGGGTCATTGGCGATCTGCAACCGGCCAACGCCGCCAAACTGTATCTGCGGGTCATGGACGGTCACGTGGGCAATGACCCCCACAGCGACACGCCGCATTATGAATTCAGTCTGATCCTCGATGAGGTCTGGGGTGCGTTCGGCAACGCGGGCAGCGGTACGTTGAGTGGCCGTATCGAACGCCTCGACCGACCGCTGGCGTTGCCGGAGCTGGAAAACCGGGTGATCGCCATCAAACAACTGTTCCCCGAGGCGCGGGAGCGCGTCAGCCTGACGCCTGAGTTTCATGCCTGGCTGATTTCCAGGGAACATCGTCTGTTTCATCAGCTCTGGCATGCGTCCCGCGACAAGTGGCACAAGCTGCCCCGCGACAAGCAGGAAGCCCTGCGCGGGATCGGCTGGCAGCCGGGGCCGCGGGACAAGGAGCGTGATGCTCGCGGACCGCACAAGGATCGCAACGGCTCGGGTGTGGATTTCTTTTACATGCACCGGCACATGCTGATTCAGGCACGGCGCATTCAGGATCTGCCGTCGTGGCCACGCTTTCCGATGCCGCAGCCGGAACTTGAACGTGACCGCCTGGGCTTCGCTCGCTACTTCGACAATCACGACGGCTGTTCACTGCCGCCAAACTGGCTGGCTCCCGGCGATGAGGAATACACCCAACTGGTCAGCGACATCAAAAGCCCCGAGACCTACCACACGCATTTTCAGGTCTGGGAATCCCAGTACCGTGATCCACGCTTTCTGTCGACCTTGACGCTGGGGCAGTTCGGTTCGCAGGTCGAACTGGAGCTGCACGACTGGCTGCACATGCGCTGGGCCTCGGTGGCCCGCGACCCGGCCAACGGCCAGCCGGTGCCGATGGCGCGACGTTCGGATGACTTTGCCGAGCGCTGGTTCGGTCCGGAAAACGACTTTCTCGCCGACCCGTTCTCATCCCATGTGAACCCGGTGTTCTGGATGTTTCATGGCTGGATCGACGACCGTATCGACGACTGGTTCAGGGCGCACGAGCGCTTTCATCCGGGCGAGGTGAAGCGCCTTGAGGTCGACGGCGTTCCCTGGTTCGCGCCGGGACGCTGGGTTGAAGTCAGTGATCCATGGCTCGGTCCTGAGACCCACGGCTGCAGTACCACACCCGGCCTGCAGGCGGGGACGTCGATGGAGATGGACCCGGAAGTCATGAAGCTGGCGCTGCGCATCACCTTCGCGGCCGACGACAAACTCGGCGACCTGGTCCGCCGCGTGCCACGTCGGCCATGGTATGCGCGCAATCTGTTGCCGGAGAAGTGGTTTTAAGCGGATATACGCATAGCGGGTCTAATGACCCAGGTCTGTGGGAGGCGGCTCGTCGGCGCTGCTGTTTCCAATGCCTGTCAGTGACTGGATTGACGCCATCGCCGACGAGCTACTGCTCACTGTTCGAGTGGGAGCGAGCTTGCTCGCGAATGGGCACTCGAATTCAATAAAGGTGCAGTGCTCCAGCCGTAGCCTTCGCGAGCAAGCTCGCTTGTATGGTTAGACTTGAAGGGGTGGTGGGACGAACAGTTCGCATCTGACTGCTGTAACAGTACAGACCGTGGGAGACCTCGCCCCACCCCTTCCACCAAAAGCGCCGATAAAGAATGCTTCGTTCAAGCGACGATAGAAACAAGCCTGCGCCTCTGGGTGAAACCCCTTCAAGCCGTAAAACCTTAACGTGGAGAACTGTCCATGGCAATGCGCGTTTCGAAGTCAATCGTGGGCGTGGATGTCGCCAAAGTTGAACTCGTTATTTATGAGCCAGATCAGGATCTGCTCACCTCGATAACCAACGACAAGCCCACCATAAAACGCTGGCTTAA
>NZ_FRDA01000027.1 GCF_900143095.1 Pseudomonas asturiensis
GTAAGCGCTCCATGAATCCCACATTCCAAGCGCTTATCTGATGCTCGATGCTGTGCTCCCGATTCTCTCAGGAGCACGTTCGCCATGATGCGACCCGACGCCAAAGTCGAAAAAGTCTATCTCTACCCCAAACCCGTCGACTTCCGAAAATCCATTGACGGCCTGGCTGCCCTGGTCGAGTTGGATATCAAGGTCGCAGTCTTTGACCCAGTGCTTTTTGTTTTCCTCAACAAGCCACGCAACCGCGTGAAGATCTTGTACTGGGAACGCAACGGCTTCTGCCTTTGGCTCAAGCGCCTGGAGTCCGAACGTTTCAAAACATCGCCTGACGTGACGGACGAAGCGATTGTCCTGACTGTCCAGGAACTCAACTGGATGCTCGACGGTTTTGACCTCTGGCGTAACCGTCCTCATCAGGTTTTGACGCCGCGATTCGTGGCCTGATTCGGTATAATCCAGGGCATGAAATCCATGCCCGACAACCTTCCCGACGATCTCCAACTGCTCAAGCAAATGCTTGCGAAGATGCAGTCGCGGGTCGGTTTTCTTGAAGAGGAAAACGCGCTGCTGCGTCAGCGCTTGTTCGGACGTAAGTCCGAGCAGACGGCTGATCCTGCCACGCCTCAGCTAGCCCTTTTCAATGAAGCAGAAAGCATCGCGGACATCGCCGACGAAGACACGGAAGAAGAGGTCGTCGCACCCACCAAGCGCCGTGGCAAGCGCAAGCCGCTGCCCGCTGGCCTTCCGCGCATCGAGGTCATCCACGAACTGCCCGAACATGAGCTGACTTGCACCTGCGGCTGCCGCAAGCATGCCATCGGTGAGGAGATCAGCGAGCAGCTTGAAATCGTCCCGATGCAGATCCGTGTCATCAAACACGTCCGTAAAGTCTATGGTTGCCGCGACTGCGAAGCCGCTCCGGTCACTGCGGACAAGCCAGCTCAGTTGATTGAAAAAAGCATGGCCAGCCCGAGCGTTCTGGCGATGTTGCTGACCACCAAGTATGTGGACGGCTTGCCGCTTCATCGATTTGAAAAAGTATTAGGTCGCCACGGCATTGATATCCCTCGCCAGACCTTGGCACGCTGGGTTATCCAGTGCGGCGAGCACTTCCAGCCGCTGCTGAATTTAATGCGCGATAGCCTATTGGCCAGCCGCGTCATCCACTGCGATGAAACGCGGGTGCAGGTGTTGAAAGAGCCTGACCGCGAGCCAAGCAGTCAGTCGTGGATGTGGGTGCAAACCGGCGGCCCGCCGGATAAGCCGGTGATCCTTTTTGACTACTCCACCAGCCGTGCGCAGGAGGTACCGACTCGCCTGCTCGATGGCTATCGTGGTTACGTCATGACTGATGATTATGCCGGTTACAACGCGCTGGGCGCCCAAGCTGGAGTTGAGCGTTTAGGATGCTGGGCCCATGCGCGCCGTAAATTCGTTGAAGCGCAGAAAGTGCAGCCCAAAGGTAAAACAGGACGCGCGGATATCGCGCTGAATCTGATCAACAAGCTTTACGGCATCGAACGCGACCTAAAGACTTGCGGCGACGCTGAACGCAAGATCGGCCGTCACGAACAAAGCCTGTCGATACTGGCGCAGTTGAAAAGCTGGATCGAAAAGACGCAGCCACAGGTCACCGCTCAGAACGCCTTGGGCAAGGCTATCAGTTACCTCGCCAGTAACTGGAGCAAGCTGGAGCGATACGTCGAGGAAGGCTACCTGCCGCTCGACAATAACGCCGCTGAACGCGCGATCCGCCCCTTCGTGATCGGAAGAAAAAACTGGCTGTTTAGCGACACGCCCAAGGGCGCGACGGCCAGTGCTCAACTTTACAGCCTGGTCGAGACCGCCAAAGCCAACGGCCAGGAGCCCTATGCGTGGCTGCGCCACGCACTCGAACGCCTACCGACGGCGACATCGGTTGAAGACTACGAAGCCTTGCTGCCGTGGAACTGCTCACCTGCATCGCCTAGCTGAGCGCGCCACCCATATTGAGCACGGTGGGGTTTATGGAGCGCTTACAAATCTAACGTCGCAAATGACGAATGATAAGACGCTACAAAAAATAATGGCGAAGTACGTCGAGGATGTGACTAAAGACGGTTGGGCGATGGCTGGGGGTTTTTATCAGCGCCTCTCTGGAATTCGGCAAGAGATGGGAGCTATGTTTGCAGAGCCTGTTGCGGTTGCAACGCAGCCGAACCTGAACATGCTGCCTAGAGGCACGAGGGGCCAGTTGGCGTTAAACAGCTATCAGACTGTATATCAGGCAATCATTAGCAAGTCGCTTGATGGCTCAAACTATAAGCAGCCCGTCACGCCCAATGCAGCAGACATTAAAGCGGCTTTAGCGCCGGCATCGCTGGATGATTTGAACATCGATACCTTGGGTAGTCGTGGCGACAGCATTATGAGCAACTTTATCGGCTGGGGTATGGAGCGAGTTACGGCCACGCTAATTGGTACAGACGGTGATGTTGATGCAATTGCCCGGATCAAGACGACTGGTGACGTTCTGGCACTTATGCAGGCATCCGCTATCACAACAAATCGCATCGTGCATACTGCGCTATCAGGTGCTAAAGCGGTAGCTGCTGGGGTTGGGTCAGTATCATTTTTCGGAACTAGTATTGATGCAACTCCGTTGGCTGACACATTGCTTGAATGGGTTATCTATAATTTCTTAAAGCCACTTGTTGAAGTTGCTAGCTGGGTAGGAATACTAGCATTTTACTTTGGTGTTTTTCTGCCATCTCTGCCCTACACCATTTTCATTATTGCCGTGGTCGGGTGGGTTCTTGGTGTTCTGCAAGCAGTTGTGGCTGCGCCACTTTGGGCGCTGATGCACATGACGCCAGAGCGTTCTTTTGTCGGTTCGCAGACACAAGGTTATTTAATGCTGTTATCGCTGTTTGCTAGACCTGTACTGATCGTTTTCGGTTTGTTTGCAGCGATGGCAATAGCAAATCCAATCCTGCTGTATATCAGTAAAGCGTTTTGGGCAATGCACGCGGCCAATGTGACCAGTGCGGAATCTTTGGGCTGGTTTGTTGAGTTCTTCCAATGGCGCAACTGGTTAATCATGTATGGCCTGCTATTGCTGCCTGTCATATACATGATCTTTGGACTATCTCAGACTCTGCCGGATGTTGTCTTGAAATGGATCGGCATCGGCATCGACTCTATGGGGTCTACGGAAGCTACTGGTGAGATGCGAAGCAACACAGAAAAATTGGGGCCAAGCAGCTTGGGCGGTAGTAGTGGCGGAACAAAGCCAATTCCCGGAGGAGGAACATCTGGTCTTCGAGACGATAACGGCAATAACGATGGTGGTGATCGAGGTGGCCGAAAAGGCAGTGGGGTTCCCCTTAACATAGGCCCACAAGGCGTTGGTCCTAATATGGCTGATGAATCATTAGGTGGTGCGTCCTCTTCTGAACCCTCGACTCGGCCCGGCGGCCGAGAAGGTGAGAGTCTGATGCTGGGCCCACGAGATGGTGTTTTGCCTGAGACTTCTGCTAATCCTGCGGAGGCGGATGGAAAAAGTTCTTCGTCCGAAGTCAAAAAAATCAATAGGCAGAATCGTAACGCAAACGACGACAAGCCCATAATTTCTTAAAGGAATAGAAATCATGTCATATGACTTTAACGCAGAAACCACTGGGGTAATTATCGGCCGCAGGCAGGGTTATCAAAAAGGACGTAATGAAGGTTATGACGCAGGTTTTGAAGATGCAAATAGCCAATGGATTGAGGTTAATAACAAATGGAAAGCGGGCTATGCCCAGCTTAAAAAAGAAAATGAACAGCAGGCAAAGACCATAAAAGAGGCAAACTTTGCAATGTCTAGCCTTGCGATTATTGCAATTAGCACAATGCATGGCTTAGGCAATGCAAATGATAAAGAAATAAACAAAGTTGTTCTGCGCTATTGCGAGCTTTCCAAAAGTTGGTTGGATGGTGGTTACATACGCACCGCTCCCGCTCAGGAACCTGTCCTTCTACAACTTTCACCTCACATTTGCGAGGTGATGCAAGGGTGGTGTGATCGAATAATCGAAGCACACAGGCGAGAAAAGCTACACATCCCTCACCACGACGCACCAAAGTAGTTTCGCGGCCCGTGAGGGCCACTAGTTTTTATCACTGACCCTGGAGGTTGGAACCATGAAACAAGTATGCATTTTAGAAGAATCTCCCTCTCAGGACATCCTGGCGGTGCTCATCGCCGTGGCCGAAAAGGTTTTGACTAATATCCCTGTAAAACGTCGCCGTTGCGCGCGTAAGGTGTTTTGAATGAGTTTTTTTAAAACTGCTCAGAAAGCTGCAAAATTCGCTTTCGTGTCTATGCCACTCTCTGTCTTCGGATGGCGCAATATTTCATCTAATCACCGGCATTTGAAAGACTTGGTAAGCACGATAAGAAACCCGCACTGCCCTATGTGCGACAAGGGAGTGATGTTCGTTCATCGCGACGCGGAACCGGATGAAAAATCGCTTTACCCCTGGACTTGTTCCGCGGACTGTGGCTTTGGCGTCCTCACAAAGCGAGACCAGAAATCAATTACGGAAGTGTTGCTGCCGCTGATCACTAAAAAGGGGCGTACTCAACTTGACGGCATGAGCGAAGAAGAGCAAACCAGTCTAATCAAGTCACACACGCGACAATCTCGAATGTTCTGGGCATTTGCCATGTTTTGTCCGCTTATCGCTGTGCACAGCCTGGCAACAAGTGGAGTGGTCCTCACTTGCATCAGTATTTTGTCGATGACACTGCCCTTCTCAATTCTTGCTGTCAAATGGAGCTATCGGGCATGGCAGGTGCGCACTGGCACGCTGTACGTGGAAGGCGCATTTAAACAGTTCGTGACGCGTGGCCTTTGGATTCCGGGGATAGACATATGATTAAGCAAAAAAAAATCGAGGGAGGGCTTGTTGTCGGGGATGCGGTCTACTGGACTGCGCTTGAATATGCTGCGGATCAGTTCTTGGCCCGCGAGGCTGCCGCAATTAAGAACAGAACCTGCAGGGATGTTTCCACCCGCCCCGCTAGGGCCATAGGGGCTTTGCCCCTCTGGACTCCCCAGATCTGCCTTGCGACGCGGCGGGAAGCTGACGGGAAGAGCGCCCATCAGCCTCCCTTGCATAGGCTGGGGTCGTTCCAACCGCATCAAGGGTAAAGGCTTCGCCCCGGCGCTCCGTTCATCGGGCAGGCCCGATGAGCCGGTGCGGCGGCCCTTGACCCGGCTCTCCACTTCACTCAAGCAGAAACGAAAAGGATTCACGAAATGAGCCAGGGGTAGCTCATGCTTGAGCGATAGCGTCCATGGTAACCAACCAAGGGAACGAATCTTGATCGGGCATGCGCTATTTGAGCAACAGCCTCGGACATTAATATTTTAGCAATCACTTAGCCCCAAACTACATCACTGCAATATCTAAACGTAACTGCCGAACACTACTGATCATAGCCTTGGCTGACTTTAGCTTATCCCACGAAACCTCAGTCATTTCACCGACCTCGATAATCTCTTCAATAATACTTTCTGCTAGTATTATCAACTCATCAACTCTGCGCTGAAGTAGACGATTCTTTCTGACAACAACTCTACTCGGCCGATTTAAACCGAGCAACTTAATCAAATAGTTGGATGGATCTTGTTTAGCAGTCAGCTTTCCATCCACTTCCACAAAAAAGAAATCAAGCCTTTTATGTTGAAACGGGTCAATGAAACCGAACGCACCTTGAAAGCTAACGCCCGATAAAATATCTACCGGCCAGTGAGAAGATTTGCTTCTATTACATTTGGCACAAGCAGCGACTAGGTTCGTCGGATCATTAGTTAAGTGTGGAAATTTTTCTTGTGGCCTAAAATGGTCTAGCGCAAACCCCTCGTGACCACATTCATCCAATTTTACATCGCAGTAAACACATCGATACTGGCAATCTTCATGAATCTGATCTTTGTAATAAGAATAACCATGATAGCCACCACATTTTTTTACGTCATATTTTTCGCAACGCACTATTTCTGGAAAAAATGTCATGACTTAGTTCTTCTTAAAGTTATTCTCAATTTCTTGAATCTTAAGCTCAAGCGCGTCTAGCCTTTTAAGCTTCTCATCACTATATATCTCGCTAACTTCGAATGGAGCAGAGCGTAAATAGTCTAATTCTAGAAACTCAGACTTTTCATCATCATCAAGACTGGATGACATCGACTTTCTCAAAAGTAATTCGAAACGATTCTCTCTGATCGATGAAACATCCAAAAAACTATCAATCCTTCTCAAAACCCGCGCACCAACAATATCCTTCCGGGCAGGTAAATCTTGCTTACTTAAAATATCTTCGACATTTATTTCGCCCTCTATCAACTCCTCTGAGTCAGGATAGCTAGTAAGTATATATATTGGGACTTTCTTATTCAGCCCACGAAGATATTCTGCCAATTCAATACCCAGGTAAGTAGCAACTCCTGACTCTTTTAATTGTTCATCTAGCACAATGCTAACTACACCATCATCCTCTACCAGAAATCTCATATCACTTAATTTCGGTCTTGGAGGAACTCCTATTACTACCGGCGAAGACGGATCCTTAGGAAAGCACTCCTGCAGCATCAGGCTATAGGTTTCACGCTGATCGTCATCTTCATCCACAAAAAAAATTTTCACAATTAAATCCCTGTATTAATTGCTGGTACTTTTATCAGAAACCGAGCGCCACCTAAATCGCCTCTAGACGCTAAGGCGATACTGCCCTTAGAATGTTCTTCTACAAATGTCCTTACAATAGAAAGCCCCATACCTGTCCCAACGGTATCCCCCTTCCTATTCCTTTTAGTGGAAAATGTTGCTTTGAAAACATGACTTTCTACGCCTGCCTCAACGCCGCACCCACTATCTTCAAACTCTATGATTCCAAAACCATCTTCAAAGCCAATTTTAATGTTTATTTTTCGTTTGTCAGCAGGGGTGTCAGATAATGCCCAGCAAGAATTTGTAATAAGATTGGCAAATATACTCTCCCAATCAATTTCGTAAGCTTTAATCTTTAAACCGGAAGATGTGGTGTCATTCAATGCAACTGTAATTTTTCTTTTATCTAGCATTTCATCAAAACTAGTAAGAACGTTAGCAACAACAACAGACAAATCAATTACCCGCCTATTTCGCTTATCGCGCTTAACATTACCGAGAGAAAAATTACCAAAGACTTTAATATAGTTCAGCGATTTTTCAATTGAATCAAAACGCCTATTAGCAAAATCTACCGTATCCACCGGAAGCATGAAAAAGCCTTCAACCATTTTACTTCTGAGCAATGCGCCATTTGTAATCGCATTAGATATAGCCGCGAGAGTTTCATGCCCAAAGGAAACAGACAAAATTCCTAAAGATGCCAAATTAGCAAGTGTGTCCTTCTCAGCCTCCAACTCGTCCATTCGTCCTTTAACTAAAGCTGTACGCTGGCTCTCCTCAGCCAGGGTAGATTCAATCACCTCTAATTGCTTCTTCATCTCCAAGTCGACAGAGCTATCTTTGAGTTTTCCTATTCGCTCCATGACATCTTTATAAGCACTTTCGCTCTCAACAAGGACATCAGAAAGCACTACTTTTTGAGGACGTAGCTTTTTTTCTACCAAAGCATGTGACTGGATATGCCTCTCGAATAGTTCTATGCACTTTAAGGAAAATTTCCTTAACTGAAAATACGCGGGTGTCTCTGTTAACCCTTCCCTATTTGTTTGATCAACGAGGTTAGGGTTCGCTTCTCTACCTATAAAAACTGCACCTACAACCTGGTTATAGCCGATCCTCCAGTTATCCATAGTTATACTTTCGGGATTAATGACCCGACGCATCGCTAACCCAAGCCAGTCACCATCTCCGCTAGGATCACCATAGGGTTTAACTCTGAAATTATCTCTATAAACCCTCACACCCTGGTTGCTTTTCAAAAATGCTCTTATCTCTTTAGGTTTAAATTTATTCGTATCCACCTCTTTACTGGACAGATTACGCATAAAGTAAACGCTGAAACGCAGCGGACCACAGAGCGGCATTTTTTCCGAATTAGCCATCCAGCTCCCCCACTCGGACGGCTTAGGGGGCAAACTTAGATTTCCATTTCTATCATATATAGCGACTGAAACATTTAAATCCTCTGTAATTTCGGCCTCTAACCTCCACTCCGCCGCTTCTAGAAAATGGTCTGAAGCTACATAACCATCTAAATCAGGCTGATAACCGCCTGTATCAAACTTTACTCTGAATCCAAGCGTTTTAGAAAACGGTGACACCAATAATGACAACTCTTTTCGCAGCTCAAATAAAAACTCGTCATCCCAATTATCTTTGAGCCCTGATAATATATATTGAGATCCTTTACCTTTTCCCTCCAAAGGAAACGAGTTATCCTCAAGAACTAACGAATCAATCTCAAAAACGTCATGCCTGATACTATCCAGCTCAACGCTTTTAATCTGGTTGTATTTATTCCAGTCCACATCAACTTCAAAAATCTTGTCACTTTCTTCAGTTTTAGTAAAAAGATTCAATTGAGTGCACAGACGGTCGATACCTAAACGTCCAAGCCCCTTAGCGCCTGTGTAAACTCGCTCTCTTACACTTTTTCCAACTTCGTACTTATGCGTAGTACCAATTCGCATCCATCTCGTTAGCAAATTATCTTTATCCATACCATCACCATCATCGGTGATGGTCAACACGGGCTCATTAGTATCCAGGCCACTAAACTTTATAATTACTTCATCCGCGTCCGCATCGTAAGCATTTTTCACTAACTCACTTACCGCAACTAGAGAGCTAGATATACTCTCCCGTCCCAGCTGAATAGCAACCCGCGCCTCAACACTAAAAGGATGCCCTCCCAAACTATTCCTTTTGCTCATACCACTCCCCTATTGGTAGGCTCTTGATTACGCCAACAGTTAAATGCCTACATCTTATTTTTGAGTTTATATAATCATTCACTTCGGAAGTTTTAAATAGCTTTAGTAAGGATATACAAGCTTCCATGGTTCCGTCGTTCGGGCATACTGCAATTATATGGTTTTCTACAGCGACAGCATCCTCGCAATCTACAATAGTTCCTACAACACGAAATTTATCCTTCGGGCTTGACGTTCTTCTAACAGCTATAAACGGACATTTTACTTTCCGCCCAGGGTGCCTAATCCTTTCCGCCAACTGCGTTACTGTAGACCAAGGAGGTAGAATTTTAGCGTGCGCAAACGGCGCATCAATACCAACCAAAGGATCTCTATGAGGCACTACTGGCCCTACGCTAACGGTAAATTTATCAGCTAGAAGATGAATACACTCCCCAACATCATCGGCGCCCAGATTTTCCTCGACATTCAGTTCAGTTTCTTTCGCTCCGCTAAACACAAACACGTCGATTTGAACATCTTTTTCGAAGCTACCGAAGTCTTCAATTTTTGGGTTAACAAGGTTGAATACTTTATTCCGCCAAGTGTTGTATCTGCTACCACTTTTTAAAACGTCTGGAAGAATACCTAAAATCCTCCCCCCGATCGGAATTATATCAATTGCATGCGCCGTGAATAGTGCAGCTGCGTTTGACTTTCCCGATGTCCACCTCACACCTTGGGGAGTATCAATCGGGCAAAATGGGGGGTTCATTACCACATTATGAATTACACCAGAATAGTTATGGTATTCAACTAAAAAATCTCCAACCTTAATATTACTCAGCAGTGCCATCGCATCTTTTAACTTAATGCCGCAACTAGGGATCGCACCTTTTGAAATCGCCAAATTAATAATTTTCTTTTTCGCAACGCTCACAAATTCACAATTAATATCAAGACCGTATAGTATCTTGTTCCATTCAGTTAGACATTCAGCTAGTGAGTCCTTAGCCTCAAAACCATTCGCAAACTCAACCAATAGATTTCCGGTACCACAGGCCGGATCGAAAACATTACTATTAGCTATGAAATCTATTTTCGATATCGCTAACTTTGCTAATTCGTGTGGAGTAAAAAAAACTCCTTGACGCTTCCTCTGCTTTGCCCCCATAACGGACAAGAGACGTTCTTCTTCTTCCTGAATATTCTCAAAACTAACTAAACGGTACTCGTCTTTCTCTATAACTTGAGTTTGTTTGTGCCTATAAAATTGTTCAGCCGCTCGCAAGCTCTGGACTCGTTCCTGAGCGCTCATGCTGTTTCTTTCACAGAAGCAGCGCAGGGTGGAGTTTTTTCAGAAAACCTAATCTCCATTCCTAATACAGAAAGTACTGCGAGAATTTTCCTTGCCCCAAATTCCGAGCTACGCCCCCTTTCCAATCGGGAGAGGGATTCCTGGGTGATCCCAGCCAGCCCCGCGACGTATCCCTGCTTGACTCCAAGGACTTGGCGGCGTTTCGCGATAGCTTCGCCCAGCTCATACAGCGTTTCCATCAATGGCACTCGTGTTTTTTGACGTATATGTCAAAATTTAACCTTTTTTTTTCTCTAACGCGAGCGCGCTGACTTAGGCACTGAACGCCTGACTGAGAAGACGGAACAATTCTGCTGCTAAATAGCCCATGCGGTTGAAAAAACCCAGTAGGCCTAATGCTCCAAGCGTCAACCATGTCTCGCTCAAGCTTCGATTCATCACCTGCCATCCTCCTGCAGAGCAGCCCGCCTAAGGGGCGATCAAGGTAAAGGGGCGCTTTTCGCTAAGCAAATGGATATGGCAAATATGGGGGTACAAATAGGGGTATTTTCCACCAAAACGGGAAAATTCCCTGCTTCATTATTCACTCAAAGTATTGATATTAAACATATTTTATCGATAAAAACGCGTCCTAGCCTCTTTAACGTGTGATTAACGTCTGATCCGCTAAAGACGTCACTGCCCGCAGTGACACTGCCTTAAGCCCAAAAAGCCCCGTTGATCGGGGCTTTTTGCGTTTCAGGGCAAGCGTCAGCGCATGGCCTGCGTGCTAACCTCATCACTGACAAACGGGATCGGGCAAACACAGCCTGCTGCCGAACCAGAATCGACAAGAACCACACAGTGCGCGCCGATAACTCATGAAAATTCTTCTGCTGGGAAAAAACGGTCAGGTGGGCTGGGAGCTGCAACGCTCGCTGGCAGTGATGGGCGAAGTCATTGCGCTTGATCGTCAGACGGTATCAAGCGCCTATGGCGAACTCGCCGGTGATCTGGCCGACCTGACCCTGCTGCGCGATACGGTCCGCCGTGTTCAGCCTCAGGTCATCGTCAATGCTGCCGCCTATACCGCCGTCGACAAAGCCGAGACCGAGCGTGAGCTGGCGCACCGGGTCAACGCCCTCGCCTGCCAGGTCATGGCGCAGGAGGCCAGCGCCCTGGATGCCCTGCTGGTTCACTACTCCACCGATTACGTCTTTGACGGCTCGGGAAGTACGCCCTGGAAAGAGATCGATGCGGTGTCGCCCGTCAATTACTACGGCGCGACGAAACTCGAAGGCGAGCAGTTGATCATCGCGTCGGGGTGCAAACATCTGATTTTCCGCACCAGTTGGGTCTATGCAGCCCGCGGTAATAATTTCGCAAAAACAATGTTGCGGCTGGCCAGGGATCGCGATGCACTCAGCGTTATCGCGGATCAGATTGGCGCACCTACAGGCGCTGAATTGCTGGCCGATATAGCGACAGCGGCTTTGCAGCAGACGCTCGCACGACCGCAGTTGTGCGGGGTTTATCATCTGGCGCCCGCAGGGGAAGTGTCCTGGCACGCGTATGCGAGCTACGTCATTGATGTGGCCCGCGCCCAGGGTCAGACGCTAAAGGTGCAGTCCATCAACCCTATCGCGACGACCGAGTACCCGACACCGGCAAGGCGTCCGCTGAACTCGCGCCTGAATACCGAGAAGCTGCAAAACAATTTTTCGCTGCATTTGCCCGACTGGCAAACTGGCGTTACCCGAATGCTTACGGAAATCCTGACCCCATGACGTCCATCAATCGTAAAGGCATCATCCTGGCGGGCGGCTCAGGCACACGCCTGCACCCGCTGACCCTTGGCGTATCCAAACAGATGCTGCCGATCTACGACAAACCGATGATTTTCTATCCGTTGTCAGTGCTGATGCTGGCAGGCATGCGTGAAATCCTGATTATCTCAACGCCCGATGACTTGCCCGGTTTCCGCAAGTTGCTGGGCGATGGCAGCCAATACGGCATCACACTCAGCTACATCGAGCAACCCAGCCCCGACGGACTGGCGCAGGCGTTCATTCTGGGCGAGTCATTCATCGGACAAGACCCCTGCTGCCTGATTCTGGGCGACAATATCTTCTACGGGCAGCATTTCACCGACAACCTGCGTTCGGCCAATGAGCGAACCACAGGAGCGACGGTCTTCGGCTATCACGTTTCGGACCCTCAGCGCTTTGGCGTCATCGAGTTCGATGAAAGCGGCAGAGCCCTGAGCATCGAAGAAAAGCCAGCGACGCCGAAGTCCAACTACGCCGTGACCGGCCTCTACTTTTACGATAACCAGGTCGTGGACATCGCCAAGCGCATCAAGCCTTCGGCCCGTGGCGAACTGGAAATCACCGACGTAAACAGCGCCTACCTGCAACAGCGCGAACTGACCGTGGAACTGCTGGGGCGTGGTTTCGCCTGGCTCGATACCGGTACACACGAGTCGTTGCTGGAAGCCAGCCACTTCGTGCATACCATCGAGCAACGTCAGGGACTGAAAGTGGCCTGTCTTGAAGAAATTGCGTACACCAACGGCTGGATCACCGCTCAGCAACTGGGTGAGCAGGCCGAGAAACTCAAAAAAACGGGCTATGGGCAGTATCTGCAGAAGCTTCTGGATCTGGGATCGTTTTAATACGGCCGACCTTTACACATTGATAGCGCAGGGTTGCGACTTTTATGTGTTCAGATCTTCCCAGGGTGGCCGTGCTGCTGGCCGCCTACAACGGCATGTCGTGGCTGGAAGAACAGCTCGACTCCATTCAGAGGCAGGCGGCGGTCGCCGTCAGCGTCTTCATCAGTGTCGACGCGTCCAGCGATGGCACTGAAGCCTGGTGTGCGGCCTACACGCAGCGCCACTCCAACACGACCTTGCTGGCACCAGCAGGTCCATTCGGGGGCGCAGCCGGCAATTTTTTCCGCTTGATTCGCGATGTGGACTGTTCGGACGTCGACTACGTCGCGTTCGCCGATCAGGATGACATCTGGTACGCGGACAAGCTTGATCGCGCCGTATCGACCTTGAAGTCAGGGCACCTGGACGCTTACTCCAGCAATGTCGTCGCCTTCTGGCCAGATGGGCGACGCCTGCTGCTGGACAAGGCTCAGCCTCAAGTGCGCTGGGACTACCTGTTCGAAGCGGCAGGGCCAGGCTGCACCTACGTCATGACGCGTCGCCTGGCAAACGCACTGAAGGTGTCAGTGCGCAATCAATGGGACCTGCTACAGCACGTCGACCTTCATGACTGGTACTGCTACGCCTTCGCCCGCACGCATGATTTCAAATGGTTCATTGATCCCGTGCCCGGCCTGGATTACCGACAGCACGGGCACAACCAGATCGGAGCGAATGCCGGCCTTGTACCGTTCACCGCCAGGTTGAGGCGAATCGTGAATAACTGGTGGCCCGAACAGGTGATGCTCATCGGACGTCTGGCTGGCAACAGCACGATGTTCGAACCGCAACGCACAAGACGCCTGTCCTTTCTCAGGCTGATCCCCAAAGCCGGCCAGTGCCGCAGGCGGACACGGGACAAGTTTCTGTTTGTGATTGCGTGCCTGGCGGCCGCCCTGAGACGCTGACCCGCCGAACTCACACCTTCCCCAGGCACACGGCCAGCAACAGGCTCAGATTGCCCCGCAGCGTCTGTCGATAGACGCCCGCCTCGCGAAACGCTCGTATACGCCCGAGAACGCCTTGACTGCGACTCCTCTCGAAACACGCCAGTACGTATCGATTCTCTTCGGTCAGTACGTGCTCAAGCGTGTGCAGAATCGAAAGGTTCGAGTCATTCCACTGCATGAAGCGTCCCGACAGCATTTTGTAGACACGCATCACCCGGTCCCGAGCGCTTGCATTGGCGCCGATCAGGTTGGCGCCATGCTGTCGGTAATCAAGGCTAGGCGCAGCCTCATAGATCACCCGCCCGCCACAACCGGTCACCAACAGGTAGGTCAGCCAGTCGTGAGCGACCACGGGAGTCTGCCTGGGGAGTTGCAAAAGCAGACTGCGAGCAGCCTGATTGATCAGCATCGTGTTGGCGCCCGCCAGGCTCTGGACCAATGCATTACGGAAGGACGGCGGTTTATCGAACAGCGCCGAAACGCCAATCACCTGTAGCCGGGCATCGACCAGACGGGTCCGGGAGCAATAGAGCGCAGGGGTCTGCTCACTGACGCCCGCAAGGCCGCTCACGCCGCGCATCAGCTTGTCGCTGAACCAGACATCATCCTGATCGCTGAACGCGAAGTAGTCGGCGCTCAGCTCGACGCGCTGGACGAGAGAAATGAAATTCTCGGCAAAGCCTCTGCAAGGGCCGCTGAAGACGGTAAGACGATGATGCCCCCAACGGCGCTGGTACTCGGCAAGAATGTCGCGGGTCGGGTCGGTCGAGGCGTCGTCGGAAACGTAGAGCGCCCAATTCGAAAAGGTCTGTGCGGCAAATGAATCGAGTTGTTCCCTGAGGTACGTGGCTCCGTTGCAGGTGCACATCAGGATCGCCACACGGGCAAGGTCTTTGGCGCAGCGCCCGGTCGAGCGAGGAAGGTTATCCGGTGACGGCTCAGCGTCGTTCGCCATGGCATTCTCGGTGGTCTGCGTGTGGGAACTTCACCTTTAAGGCCTGGCCATTATGCCGCCCTGCCCGACTGCCCGTCAGCTCTCCTGACGTTCGTGGCGCGCCCGTTGGTCGCACAACACCCAGCCTTCAGAAACGAAAAAGGCCGGACCGAGAATCCCGGACCGGCCTTGATGACGCGTGTGTGACGCTGTCAGCTCAGACGGAATCGCGCGGTGTTGTCGTTCAACGCCCGACTGCCCTGGCTCAGCGTATCTGCTGCGCGGTTGACCGCACGCGCCCCTTCGAGCAAGCGCCCGGCAGCCTGATCGACCTGCTGGATGTTGCTGCTGACTTCATCGGCCGTCGATGCCTGTTCTTCCACCGCGGTGGATATCTGCACCAGCGTGTCGGTAACGCCCTGCACCGCCGTGGCAATTTCGCCCAGCCGCTCACCGAGCCCGGTAACCGAGCGTGCATCATTGACCGCCTGACCACAGGCAGCTTCCATCAGATCAACGGCCTGCGTCACGGTAGCGCGCAGGCTGTCCACGGTGCCGGCAATCTGCGCCGTCGACGCCTGAGTGCGTTGTGAAAGGCTGCGCACCTCGTCGGCGACCACCGCAAAGCCGCGACCCTGCTCCCCTGCCCGTGCAGCCTCGATAGCGGCGTTGAGCGCCAACAGGTTGGTCTGCTCGGCAATGCCGCGAATGGCATCCACCACCGATTGAATCTGCTGGCCCTGTTCGCTGACACGGCCCAGTGCAGCGGCGGTTTCGGTCAGGCGCTGATTCAGTTGCTGAATACTGCCGGTGGTGCGCTGGCTGTCCTGGCTGCTCTGCTCGGCGATGGCACGGGTGTGCCGTGCGCTGGCCGAGGCCTGCTCACAACTTCTGGCAACACCCTGAGACGTCGCTGCAAGCTCCGTGGCTGCCGCCGCAATCTGACTGATTTGCTGCTGCTGATCCTCGACTTCGTTGAGCGTACCGCTGGACTGAGCATTGAGCGTCAGCACTGCATCACCCACCCGCACGGTTTCCTCATTCACACCCAGCAAGCTGGTGCGCAACTGCACGACCGCAACGTTCAGCGCGCGACTGATAGCGGCCAGTTCATCGCGCCCCTGCACAGGGACCTCAACACACAGGTTGCCGTCGCGCAGGGATTCGGCGAGTGTCGTGATACCGCTGGCACTCTGACGAATCGATGACTGCAGGCAGGCGAACAGGTACATCGCCAGCAGCATCAGTACCCCGAAGACCACTGCCAGCGGGATGAACTCCATGTTCGAGGAGTCATGGTAATAATCGAGCCGGTCATAAAGCGCGGTCAGCGACTGATTGCGGAAATCCGCCATGCTTTTGGTCATGTTGTCGATGCTGCGCTCAAACTCTTGCGGCTTGAGCTTGATGCTGCCACCGAAGACGCCGTCATCGAGCACCTTCAACTCAGCGTTCAGCACCTGCGTCATGGCCGCGTACTGCGTAGCCCACGCCTGCATTTGTGCCGGCAGCTTGGACATCAGCAGAGCGCCAGCCTTGTTCATCTGATCCTTCGCATCGTCGATACGACTGCGCAGGTCGCGCATCTGCAGACGGCTTTGCAGGCTGAATTGCCCCGAGGCGACCGAGGTCTGGCCAATACTGGACATGCGCCCGATACGCTCGATGAGGTCCGGCACCTGTTGGGTGGACAGCTGCATCAGCATGTAGGTTTCAAGCCAGGGGTCGAGGATCAGCCCGCTGTCCATGGCGATCTGCTCGCGCAAGGCCTGCACGTTACTCAGGGCGGTGGTGAAACGGTCGTACCCGTCCGGCCACCAGCCCACAGTGCGCAGCGAAGCGGTGTCCATGCCGGTAACGGACCCCTGAAGCGTCTTGTAGCGGTTCATGGTGTCGTCGGGGGCACTTTCCTTGATCAAGGCCGAGCTCAGGTTTTCAAGCGCCTTGGCAATGCGCGGATTGCCTGCATCGACATTGGCCATCGCCGCGCGGGCTTCCGGGGTCGGTTCCTTGAGGATGTCGGCAGCCTTCCAGCGCGCCGCATGATCACGTTGGGCGGACAGCTCGACGTTCAGCTCATCAAGCGCCATCAATTGCCGTACACCTGACTGCTCGCCGGAAATGACGGCCAGCTTGTTGCGATAATCAGTAGCGATCACCCAGCCGCTGCCCACCAGCGGCAGCATGAACAGCAGGAACAAGACCTGAAACTTGCGAGCAAAACCAAAATGCCCCATCAAGCGCATGCCCGGTGACAAAAGACTGTTCATGTCCTGCAACTCCCCGTGTACACCTGCAACAGCGCAGCAGGTGTTTTTTTATAAAACGCTAACGGCAAAATGCCATGTAATTGATTCAGTTGCGATACTCGTCGCCTCACATTGGTACGAAAAGTGAGGTCGCTATTCTTTTTTTGTGTTGAAAAGCACTGTAATTGACGTATCACACGTAATGAAGCAAGAACCGGACCGAACTGACAGCTCTGAGAATCTCTTTTGCCCATGAATAATTGATTTTGTATTGGCACTATGAAAAGTAAGCTTCGCTCCCGGACAACCGGTTCAACCCACTGAGATTTCTGACATAGGAGGCCTTACCCATGAACACGCCTTCAGCCTCGCCACGCATAGCCGTACAGCCGTCAAAACCCCAGTTGAGCAAAGAGCAGAAAAGATTCAACACGTTGATGGAAAAGCTCGAAACGAGGCGCGCGCTGCTGCAGCAGTGGCTTACCGCCTGGACGCCCTGTGAGCAAATCTGGGCCTGCGAGCTGATTCCACTGTTCAAAGAACAAGAGGAAAACGACGTCGAGCGGGTTCACCTGCTCGACCAGGCCAATGATCGATTCCGCCTGAACAAAAAGGATCGCACCACCCTGCAAGAAATCATCTGTGAATTGATCACAGGGCTCTTGAGTGCAGGGCATCAGGGTGAACTGAAAAGCCTCTACCTCAAATACACCGGCAACGACTACGACGAAGACGCGCGCCAGGCAGACGAGAGGTTCCGGGCGTCACTGGAAGAAACATTGGGTGTGGAGTTGGGGGACGACGTCGATCTGAGTTCCCTGGACGATCTGACAGACATCATCGGCGAACAAATCAGGGCACGGGACGAAGCGGCACAGGGTGACAGACAACCGAAGAAGCCGTCCGCCAGCGAGGTGCGTCGCGAGCAGGAACAGGTCGAAAGCAGTCAGTCGGTGCGCGAGATCTACCGCAAGCTGGCCAGCGCGCTGCACCCCGACCGCGAGCAGGATGCCGATGAGCGTGAGCGCAAGACATCACTGATGCAAAGGGTCAACGACGCCTACGCCAACAATGACCTGCTCGCGCTGCTTCAAATGCAGATGGAAATTGAGCAGATCGATCAGGAGCACGTCGACAGCCTCTCGGAAAAACGCCTCAAGCACTTCAACCTGATACTGCGCGATCAACTGACCGAGATTGAAGACGAGATCCATGACCGCAAGATGGCGATCAGGGAACGGTTCATCATGGAGCCCGATACCGACATCAGACCCAAAA
The DNA here is from genome assembly GCF_900143095.1 of Pseudomonas asturiensis. Classification (GTDB taxonomy): domain Bacteria; phylum Pseudomonadota; class Gammaproteobacteria; order Pseudomonadales; family Pseudomonadaceae; genus Aquipseudomonas; species Aquipseudomonas asturiensis. The sequence continues at coordinate 18,316 of NZ_FRDA01000027.1, forward strand.
CGGTGGTTGCCAAGTGCAGGAAACGCGTTCAATTGGTGAATGAGCATGTCCAGGGCATGCGCGAAGAGCTGCAACTGCTCACCGATCCAGGAGAACTCAAGGACTGGCTCCGTTATCAACGCGACCTGATGATGGAGCTCGATGACTTCGACGAATTTATCGACATGAATGGACCCGATCCGTTTCGCGATCAGTTCCGCTAACCCCCTGAAAAAGCGGCCTCGAAAGCGGGTCACTGGCTAACCGGTTGATCACACGCAATTATTTTTCACATCGACGCTTGACACATATGCGTTCTGCGCGAATAATGCGCGCCACTTGGCTACATAGCTCAGTTGGTTAGAGCATAGCATTCATAATGCTGGGGTCCGGGGTTCAAGTCCCTGTGTAGCCACCAAGTACCGGTTTACAGACGTCTACAGCAGTCTCTAAACCACCTCAAGAAGCCCGCCTCGTGCGGGCTTTCTTGTTTCTGGCTGTAAGCCTTTTCTCTACCTCTACCTCCCCACCGTGTATCCCAGCGTCTATCTTTCGCAAGAAATTGAACGGAAGGGATACAAGCCGTTGGCGTCTACACGGACAGGCAGATTTTGCGCACGACTTCGCGCACTCAGGTTGGGGTACCAGGCCCTACTAAGCCCTACGCCCTACGCCCTACGCCCTACGCCCTACGCCTCTGGCGCAAGGTTCGCGTACTTGCCGTGAAGTGCGGCGAGGCTTGCTGCAAGTTCGCTTTTGCGAAACGGCTTGGTGAGCCGCGGAAGATCCGGGTCAAGGACCTCACGTTCGGCATACCCGGAGACCAGCAGGATCCCGGCTCCAGGCCTTGAGGAGCGGACCATCCGGGCCAGATCGGTTCCGTTGATGCCCGGCATGAGGTGATCCGTGATCAGCAGATCAAATACCCGCCCGTTGGCCATCAGTTGAATGGCTTCTTCGCCTGACCCGGCCTCGATCACGCGGTAACCCAGCTCGTCCAGCATGTAAGAGGTGCTTGCCCGTACCAGCTCCTCATCGTCGACCAACAGCACGATCCCGCGCGTCGATGGCGGCTCTGACACCTCGGCAATGCGCAGAGCCGATGTCGGCACCGTCATGCTGCGCGGCAACCACAACTCCACGTTCGTCCCGGAATCTGGCGAACTCTGAATCGTGAGAGCACCGTTCAACTGTGATGCCAGCCCGTGCACCATCGATAGACCCAGGCCAGTCCCTTTGCCGACACCCTTGGTGGAGAAGAATGGCTCCACCGCTCGGCTAAGCGTGGCAGCGTCCATGCCAGTGCCCGTGTCTGCGACAGTTAAACAGAGGTATTCGCCTTTCGGCAGCTTCGAACGATGCCCATCGCCGACCAGCGCCGTGCGGGCAGAAATACGCAAGGTGCCGCCCCCAGTCATCGCGTCACGTGCGTTCACTGAGAGGTTGAGAAGAGCCATCTCAAGCTGGTTTTGATCGGCAATGGCGGCGGGTAGATTCTCTGGAGCATCGACGACCACCTTTATCTTGGGCCCTGTCGTGCTGGCCACCAGATCGCCCATATCGCTGAGCAACCTCGCCACATCAACTGGAACCGTCTGCAACGGCTGACGGCGCGCGAAAGCAAGCAGTCTCTGTACTAGCGTCTTGGCACGCTCCGCCGATTGCATCGCGCCCGAGATGAGACGTTGCTCTCGTTCGCCACCCACGCCACGTCGCAGGAGCAGATCAAGCGTGCCAACGATGGGCGTGAGCAAGTTATTGAAGTCATGGGCGACGCCGCCGGTAAGCTGCCCCATCGCTTCCATCTTCTGGCTCTGGCGCAGCGTCTTCTGAACCTCCTCGCGCTCGGCGATGGCCTGGAGAATTCGGCCCTCAAGTGTGTCATTGAGCTCCCTCAGCTTCTCCTCGGCAGCCTTGCGCGCTGTGATTTCGATTGCCGTGCCGGTGACGCGCACACAGTTACCAGCCGCATCGAACACCCCGCGCCCCTTGGCCGCGATCCAGCGAACGATACCGTCCTCTCGGCCAATCGTGCGGTAGTCGACCTCATAGAGCGCGCGACGCTTTGGATCGGCGGCCGCCAGGAAGGCATGGATCGTCGCGTCACGATCCTCGGGATGCAAACCATCATAGAAGTCCTGCAGCGTGACCGTCACGTTAGCCGAGATGCCGAACATCGCTTTGGTTTGTGAAGGCCAGACCAGCGTGTTGTGAACCAGGTCCACGTCCCAGAAACCCACATCGGCGTGGTCAACGGCAAGTCGCAACCTCGACTCGCTGATACGGATCGCGGAATCCGTTCGTGCACGGTGAACGATCAGCCCGACCGTATGAGCTACGAAGTCGATGATCTCAGTGTCCGCCGGCAAAGGCTCACGCAGCTCACGGTGGTACAGGACGAAAGCACCCAGCAGCGCGCCCTGCGCCGAGCGGATAGGGATTGACCAGCAGACGAGCAGCTCATGTCCGGCGGCCAGGTCGCGGAACTCGCTCCAGCGTGGGTCGATCATGATGTCGGCCACTGCCGTTAATGCGGTCTGGTAGCCCAGGAACGGGGCGACAGCAATGGCTTTGACAGCGTCAGTGTAAGCGTCAGGCAGACTCGGGCCGGCGCAGTGCTCCACGTGTTCCCCGTCCTCATCCAGAAGCAAGATGCTCCCCACGAATCCTGATATTGACAGCGCTTCCACCTCACGGACGATTGCATCCAGAGTAGCGTTCAGGGTTATTACTTCTACAGCCAGCTCCAGGATCCGGTTCTGAGTGGCCGCTAATGCTGCCTCGTGATTGCGTGCCTGGGTCAGACGCGCATTCTCGATAGCGATCGTTGCCAGTCGCGCCAGACTTTCCAACCGTTTGATCGTATCGGGATCATGATCGCGAACGTCCGACCAGTAAGCGCCCAGCGCCGAGATCGGAACAGGTCTACCAATGGGCACCATCACGAGGCTTCGGACAAAAGTCGGCGTGTAAGCGTTCTGCGGGATACGTGGATCGAGCCAAACATCACGGATCGCAACCGTCTCACCGTGGCGAATCGCCCAACCAGAAATGCAGTGGTCGATCGGGAAGCTCTGACCTTGCCAAAGGGGAGACACTGCATCTTCGGCGACATAAGAACAGCGGCCTTTATTTTCGATGACAACCGCAATGCCCTCCGCGCCCACCGCAGCGCGCGCCGTGTCCCTCAACACAGCGACGACCTCGTCCACCGAGGCTGCACTGGTCAGCCTCTCACTGGCATTCAGCACATGAGACAGGCGATCGTCACCGATCAGATCCTTGGGAACATTAAGCAAACGGATCTCCCAACGGCCACAGAATACTGTTCAGCGGCATGGTTCAAATTGAAGGAGGGAAAGAGATGCTGAAGCGCTACTCTCTTTTCGCAATGGTCGAATTTCAGTCTCTCAGAAAATCGTGTATCAAGCATCACCATAGCGGTGGTCAAATCCGATGCACACAACGGGTCAACTCGAACTCAAATGGGTAGTCAGTGGCAATGAAAGCTGGGCACCCGGCATAAAATCGGCCACGGAATCGACATGCAAACCAACGCCAAAAATCGACTATTAGCAGGCTCTTGTCATTGCGGAAACGTACGGGTGTTCATTCCGCATTTGCCGGATCATGCGATCCAGTGTAATTGCTCGATATGCCTGAGACTCGGGGCGCTCTGGGCTCAGTACGAAGCCGGTGCAGTCACGTTCGAAGGGCACCCTGAAAAAACCTCATCGTACGTTTGGGGCGAGAAAACATTGAGGACAATCCGTTGCAACAATTGTGGATGTGTCACGCACTGGGAAGCCATCCTGCCTGAACCAGGTGTCGGGGTTGGCGTGAATATCAATAATTTCGATCGGGAACTGATCGGGATGACGCCCATACGTCATTTCGACGGTGCCGATAGCTGGACCTATCTAGACTAGGGCTGTCGCGTGTATCGGCAGGACGCTCACACTTATGACCCGTTCTACCGAGGCAACAAGGCCGTCGATGAGTGTTCGGAAGTAGACGGGTTCAGGAGAGTGCCGGACTTTTCCGCCCGCCTATCCCAGGCGCTTCATGGACAATTCCATCTGCCCCATGAGGTCTCTCTGCTCTTTCAATGAGAGCACCAGCCGTGCGATGGACCTGCTGGTCGAAAGCTCGGACAGTGGCATCCCCGTGACATAAAGCTGCAGGTCGCCTGATTCGGGGTTGAGAAGCTTGACGGAAAAGGTGTCGTTCGCCGCCATGACGCATTCGCACCGCGAAGGCGAAAAAGCTGTTTCAAGAATTCGTTGAAGATCGGGCTTTGAATACATCGTGCATCCTCCGCTGACTAAATCGCTTCATCCAGAGCTTTATCCAGAATAGACGACTACCACGCCAAATAGCCAGGCAGATGTTCGACGTTCGAAACCCTGGCGGGTAACTACAAGAGTTGCCTACCCAATCCTATTAAGAACAAGCTCATGATTGTTCTTATCTATCACTAAGGTTACATATTATTAATTAGGCCCGCTGTCACCTCTGACGTATGGTCTCGAATCTCAGGATGATGACGCAATGACATCATCGCTAGACCCCGGTACTCCGAGACCATCCCATGAAAAAACCAGTCCGCCTCGCTACCCGCATCGGTCTCGGCTTCGCCGCGATCGTATCGCTGCTTGTCCTGATCACGGCCGTGGGTATCCAGCGCGTCGGCGTGATGGACGCCACACTGCAGGACGTCAATGACAACGCAGCCAAGGTCCAGCGCTACGCCATCAACTTTCGGGGCAGCGTACACAATCGGGCCATCGCCATACGCGATGCCGTGCTGGTGAACAACGATCAGGACCTGGCCGTCCATCTGGCTGAGGTCACGAGCCTGGAAAAAGCCTACGCCGATTCGGCGCAACCCATGGACATGCTGATCAGTTCGTCCGGGGTGACACGTGAAGAGAAGGACCTGCTGCGCGCGATCAAGGACACGGAAGTGAAGACGCTGGCCTCGACCAAGGCTGTGATAGACCTGCGTCGCGCCGGTGACATTGCGGGAGCACAGGCCCTGCTGCTCAGTCGCACGTCAGGCGATTACAGCGAATGGTTGAAGCGCATCAACGCACTGATCGATTACGAAGAAGCCACCATCAAGGCTCAGCTCAATGAGGTGCAGACAACCGCTGGCCGGTTTTCCGGACTGATGCTGCTGGCCACCGGTGCGGCCTTGCTGCTGAGCATCGTGCTGGCGTTCTTTATCGTTCGCTTCGTGAAATCCACACTGGGCGCCGAACCTGTCGAAGTCGCCGAAGCGATCCGGCGGCTGGCCGCCGGCGACCTGCGGCAGACCATCGTCACACACTACCCCGATAGCGTGATGGGTGTGCTGAACACCACACTTGGCCGACTCGCCGACACCATCACTCAGGTGCGCCTGTCCGCGCACGAGGTCAATCAGTCCTCCAGCCAGCTTTCGGCGACCTCCGCACTCAACAATGACCACATCAGCCTTCAGACCCGCGAGGCCGAGCAGGTTGCGATTGCCATCAAGCAGATGGCGGCAACGGTGAGCGAGGTTTCCGACTATGCCTCCAGAGCAGCAACGGCCACCCGCGAGGCGGACAGTGAGGTCGAGAGCGGCAACCGCCTTGTGGCCGATACCACGCAAGCCATCGAAGCGTTGGCAACTGCGCTGGGACAGACCACGGTCACTGTCGAAGAGGTGTCCAGGCACAGCGAAAGCATCGAGACCGTCATTGAAGTCATCAACTCCATTGCATCACAAACCAATCTGCTGGCGTTGAACGCAGCCATCGAAGCGGCTCGTGCAGGCGAGTACGGGCGAGGGTTTGCCGTGGTGGCCGATGAGGTACGTTCGCTGGCCAACCGTACTCAGCAGTCGACCCAGGAAATTCGTGAAATGATCGGCAACCTGCAAAGCGGAACCGAGGCTGCGGCACAGACCATGCGCAATTGTTGCGACCTGGTCACCCGGACAGTCACACAGACCCGCAACGCCCAGAGTGCGCTGTCGAAAATCAGTCAGGAAGTGAGCGCCATCAATCAGATGAACGCCCAGATTGCCAGCGCCGCCGTCCAGCAAAGCGCCGTTGCCGAAGATGTTGCCAAAAACATCGGGCGCATTCACGACTCGACAGTCAGGTCGGCAACGGGATCGCTCCAGATCGCAGGCGCCAGCAAAGCGCTGGAATTGCTCGCCGACCACCTGACCCAAAAAGTAGCCATTTTCAACGTGGGTAACGGCTGAGCGACGGGCCCGGCATCTGCCCAACGTTTTCACCTGAACCAGCCAAAAAAACGGGCAGCGCCTAGCCGTAAAAATATCGGCAGTTGAAAAAGCATACGTCGTATGATGGCACTAAGACATCGTCTACGCTGTCGTAAAAGACTCGTTGTTATGACCCGGTGCCGCATGCTCACTCCCGCCCTCGACCGTCCAGGCCTTGAAGACTCGCAGACGCTTGCCGAAGTAGAGCGAACGATTGCCTCAGGGGTGAGCAGGTTGAGGTTCAGCCCGGCGCTCGAGCAACGGTATGAGGCGGATACGCAGCAACAGCGACGTCGCTTCATCACCGCTGTCGGCATCGTCGGTGCGGTGGTCTACAACCTTTACCTGATCAGCGACTGGCTGATGCTGCGTGACGTCTTCGTCTATGCGGCGGTAGGCAGGCTGTGCGTGGTCACCCCGATGTTTATCGTCATGCTGCTACTGATTCAGCGCATGAAGTCCAGACGGGCCATGGAGACGACTGCGGCGATCGGCACGGTACTGTCGTCACTGATGCCGCTGGTGGTCATGTTGTACAGCGACACCCCCTATAAACTCCATTACCAGTTAGGCATGCTGCTGGTCATGGTGTACTGCACGATGATCCAGCAACTGCCGTTTCGCTACGCCGCCGTTGCAATGCCGTGCATGCTCACCATCCTGCTCGTCATCACCCACCTCGCAGCCTTCCCTGATGCCATGACCTGGCAGGCCAATGCATTGCTCTTCTTCTGTACCGTGGCCCTGCTGTTGATGGCGTCCTACTTTCTCGAGCGAGGTGCCCGGCTGAGCTATCTGTTCGCGCTGCGCGGCCGGCTGCTGCACGTGCAACTGATGGAAGTTGCGCGCACCGATGCCCTGACCCGACTATTCAATCGCCGCTATCTGGACGAATTGGTGACCTCCATCTGGGAGCGAGCGCGTGAGACGCCAACGAAGGTCGCGTTCATCCTGCTGGACATTGACCATTTCAAATCCTACAACGACAACTACGGTCATCCTCAGGGCGACAGCTGCCTGAAGCTGATGAGCCAGGTGATTCAGCAGAATGCGCAGGAAAAGGGCGCCGTGGCGTTTCGCTACGGCGGCGAGGAGATTCTGATTCTGATGGTCAACACGGACGCGGCTCAGGCCAGGGATCTTGCCGATACCCTGAAAGCCGCACTGGCCAAGCTCAAACTGCCCCATCCGGCGCAAGGTGACGGCGCAGTGGTCACCATCAGCCTGGGCGTCGCTGCGGCAACCGCACCCGGCGCCACTGCCGATCAGTTGATCAACGCCGCTGATATCGCGCTTTACGCGGCCAAGCACGCGGGACGCAACTGCGTCCGCATGGCCTGACGCGACGCTGTCAGGCTCGTGTGCGGCGCCTGGACTTTACCCTGTTTGCATAGCGCTCTACTCTCCCGGGTTGCAATCCATGGCTGGGAGCCACCGTATGAGCGTGCACATCGAAGTCAAGACCGACCCCTGCGAAGACGATCGCCTGGCGATTCTGGAGCCTCTGAGGCGCTATAACGCCGAGCAGGCCGGAGATGGCCTGTCAGAAAAAATCGCGCTGCTGGTGCGTGATGACCAGACAGGAGACATCATCGGCGGCCTGCATGCACGGGTTCTTTATCGCTGGCTGTTCATCGAGCTACTGGTGGTGCCTGAGCAAACCCGAGGACAAGGCACGGGCAGCCGTCTGATGCAGATGGCCGAGGAACTGGCCATCGAAAAAGGTTGCGTCGGAGTCTGGCTGGACACGTTCGACTTTCAGGCACCGGACTTCTATCGACGCCACGGCTACACCGAATTCGGCCAGATAGACGATTACCCACCTGGCCACACGCGCTTCTTTTTTCAGAAGCGCCTGAGCCTCTGACCGAATGCGTCATTCGTAAACGCCGCGCTCTCCGGGAAGCGCGGCGCTCGCTCAACCATCAGACCTTGAATTTGCCCACAAGATTGTTGAATGAAATAGCCAGACGCGACAGTTCCTGACTCGACGCGCTGGTCTGGTTGGCGCCAGCGGCGGTTTGAGTGGAAAGGTCCTGAATGTTGATCAGGTTGCGATCCACTTCGCGAGCCACGTGGGACTGCTCTTCCGACGCCGTCGCAATCAACATGTTTCGGTCGTTGATTTCCGAGATGCTCTGGGCAATGCGTTCCAGCGATTGCCCCGTGGCTTGTGCCAGCGACTGCGTGTTGCTGGCCAGTGTGCGGCTGTTGCCCATGGCGCGAACCGCCTGGTCAGCGCTGCTCTGGACGCTGCCGATCATCGCCTCGATTTCGCCAGTGGATGCCTGGGTACGCGCGGCCAAGGCACGCACTTCATCAGCCACGACCGCAAAGCCCCGGCCTTGCTCGCCTGCACGGGCCGCTTCAATGGCTGCGTTGAGCGCCAGCAGGTTGGTCTGTTCGGCAATGCCGCGAATCACGTCCAGCACCTGCCCGATTTCGCGAACACGTCCTGCCAGCTCTTCCACCATCGCGGTGGAACTGCTGATCTCGCTGCTCACTGTATTGATGGCGTTCACCGCTTCACGCGCCTGGTCACGACCGTTGGCGGCCTCGGTACTGGTCAGCTTCGAGGCATCGGAGGTCGACATGGCGTTGCGTGCTACCTCTTCAACGGCGGCAGTCATTTCCGTGACGGCAGTGGCGGCCAACTGGATCTCGTCATTCTGACGCGTCAGACCACGACTGCTTTCCTCTGTCACCGCATTCAGCTCCTCGGCGGCCGATGCGAGCTGGTCAGCGGCGCTGGATATCTGCCCGATGGTGCCCTTGAGGCTGCTCTGCATATCCCCCAGCGCAGACAGCATCAGCCCGGCTTCATCGCGATGCGTGCTGACAATCGGCTGGGTCAGGTCGCCGCCAGCAATACGCTGCGCATTGACCAGCGCGGAGGCAATCGGGCGGCTGATCACGCGGCTGATGAACATCCCCAGCAGGAATGCTGCGAGAAACGCGACGCCGATGCCGATGTACAGGTTGAGCTTGGCGGCAGACTCGGTCTTGCCAGCAGCGACGGCGCCCTCAGCGGTCTGACGCGCGTTGGAGTCCACCATGATGTTGAGCTCGTTCATGATCTTGCGATAAAGGTCGCGCACTTCGCCGTCGACCAGGGACCTGGCCGTTCCGACGTCGCCGGACATTGCCACGCTGATGGCCCGATCAATTGATGCCTGGTAAGCAGCCCAGTCCTTGTCCATCAGATCGCCAGCAGCGCGCTCGTCATCCTCAAGCGGCGTGGCGCGGTAAGTGGCGTAGGCCTTTTCAGCCTGAGCACGGTTGTCACGCTGGCTGGCGATGATCTCGTCCTTGGCGCTCTGCGGCGCGTTGGCTGCTACTGCCGACAGCAGACGGTACACGTCACGGTTCTGGGCAATGGCGTTGGCCTTGGTCTCGCTGGTTTTGGCGACCGAGACCAGGTTGTTGGAAAACGCGAGTTTGAGGCTACTGGAAAGGTCACCGATGCCTTGGCTACCGATCAGGCCTACCACAAGGGTGATGAGTGCACAGATCGCAAACGAGGTGAAGAGTTTGGTGGACAGCTTGGCGTTGTAAAACCAGTTCATGACAGAACCCTTAGTCAAAACAGCTGGGTGAGACTCCATTTCAGACGCGTGCATGCATCGACGTGAAGCTCCATGTAAAAGGTCTATCGGCAACGCGCGAAACGACTACAGTGTGCGAACGACACTTTCCTGGATGACGTCGGACTTTTCTTACCGAAAGCCCTGCCTTTGCGAGACTTTGAAACATGCTGAGAGCAATGCGCTTTTGTGTAACAGGAACTTTCCAGCTGCGCTGCGTTACTATTTCCAGTCACTAATCAGCCAGAGCCTCAAACCAGGATGCACCCCTCGCCCGCAACACAGCCTGCTTCGTTACCTGTCGTTCTTGCCGGTCCCGTGCTGCGCCGCCAGGAAACCAATCGTCTGGTTTTATGGCTCGTGGGCTCACGCCCGCTGCCCCTGACGTTGCGCCTGCGGGCTGTCGAACAGACTGATACGGCGTTCGCGGACTACCCGCTTGATGACCCGCAATGCCAGGTCATTGCCATCGGCCAGCGTGCATTCATCCATTTGATTGATGTGCATCTGGACCGTGAGCTGCCCCGGGACTGCCTGATCGACTACGATCTGCGCATCGACGACGAGCAGACCGGCATTGCCGACTGGGCACCTCACCTGCTGTACAGCGGCGCGAGCTACCCCAACTTCGTGGTGCGCAGCACTATCGACCACATGCTCCACGGCTCGTGTCGCAAGCCTCATCACGGCTCGGCGGAAGGGTTGCTGTGCGTTGACCGCCTCTTGGCGGAGGCCACCGATCCATTGCAGCGCCCCGCGCTGCTGATGATGAGTGGCGATCAGGTTTACTCGGACGACGTTGCAGGCCCGATGCTGCGCGAGATTCATCTGCTGATCGACCGCCTGGGGTTGTTCGACGAGACGCTTGAAGGCGCCGTGGTCGACGACAGCCAAAGCCTGTATGACCACCCGGCCAGCTATTACCAGCGCGCCGACCTGCTGCCCGCCTTGAAAAGCAACGATACGCTGCGCGAGCGTTTCTTCGGCGGCACCAGCAAGCCGGTGTTCACCAGCGCGACCGCCGATAACCATCTGGTGACGCTGGCAGAGGTCATGGCCATGTACCTGTTGGTCTGGTCGCCGACCCCTTGGTCCCTTGTCAAACCGGACATGCCGGAACTCGACCCCGAAGAGCGCGAGCGCTATGCCAGGGAGCAGGTGGTCATCGACGACTTCCGTGACGGTCTGGGTGACGTCGCGCGCGCCATGGCTCACCTGCCGTGCATGATGATCTTCGATGACCACGACATCACGGACGACTGGAACCTGTCGGCGAACTGGGAGGAGACCGCTTATGGTCACCCCTTTTCGAAACGCATCATCGGCAACGCTCTGATCGCCTACCTGCTGTGTCAGGGCTGGGGCAACAACCCGGATGCGCTGAACGAACTCATCGGGCAAGCCCGTATGCTGAGCGGGGAAGCGCTCAGCGGCAACAATCAGTTGGGCAGCAAGACTCAGGACGCGCTGATTGATCAACTGCTGAAATTCCAGCAATGGCACTACGTGCTGCCGACCCACCCCGCGCTGGTGGTGCTGGACACGCGCACGCGTCGCTGGCGCAGTGAATCGAACTTCAATCACCCGTCCGGCCTGATGGACTGGGAAGCGCTGTGCGAATTGCAGCAGGAACTGATCGATCACAAATCAGCGATCATCGTTTCACCTGCGCCGATCTTCGGGGTCAAGCTGATCGAGGCCATCCAGCGCATTTTCAGCTGGTGCGGCTACCCGTTGCTGGTCGATGCGGAAAACTGGATGGCCCATCGCGGTGCCGCCCAGGTCATTCTGAACATCTTCCGGCACTCCAGAACGCCGGGCAATTACGTGATCCTGTCGGGCGATGTTCACTACTCGTTCGTCTATGAAATCCTGATTCGCCATCGCAGTGGCGGGCCCCGTATCTGGCAAATCACCAGCAGTGGAATCAAGAATGAATTCCCTCGACGTCTGCTGGACACTTTTGATCGGTTGAATCGGTGGTTATACTCACCGCGTTCGCCGCTGAACTGGTTCACCAAACGACGCCTGATGAAGGTGATCCCACGGACGCCAGAACACAGCAAAGCTGGCGAACGGCTGTGGAATTCGGCGGGTGTGGGTCAGGTTTTGTTCAACGACAAAGGCCAGCCAACGCTGATCAACCAGCTCAATGCCAATGGCGCGCCACCTACCCGCTTCGTCGAACCGGAAGAATACAGAGACGAGCGGTCAGGCTCGGATCGCCGTTTTCTGGAAAACGACAGGGAAACGAGCGATAGTCACCGCTGAACCTTATCGCCGGTTGCCGGGTCGATAGTTGCTACCGGTCAGGTTTACGGCAAACCCTGACAAGCATTATTTCCTGGAGAGCGCCCCGTGATAACCAATCAACGCATAGCCAGACTCAACGCCTGGGGCGCGCATGGCTTCACCGCCACTGGCGTGGTCCTTGCGTTCCTGGCGACGATTGCCTTGTTCAACAATGAACCCAAAGCCTGCCTGTTGTGGCTTGGCGCTGCCCTGATCGTGGATGGGGTGGACGGTTCGCTGGCCCGCAAAGTCAACACCACCTCGGTGCTGCCGCACTTCGACGGCTCGGTGCTGGACCTGGTCATTGACTACCTGACCTATGTGTTCATTCCCGCACTGTTCCTCTACCGATACATTCCGGTGCCTGATTACACGCTGCTGCTGAGCGTGTCGGTGATTCTGGTGTCGTCGCTGTTCTGCTTCTGCAACGTCGACATGAAGAGCAAGGACAATTACTTCCAGGGCTTCCCCGCTGCCTGGAACGTTGTCGTACTGTGCCTCTACATTCTCTCGCCAAGCCCGTGGATGACGTTCATCACCATCATCGCTCTGGCGCTGCTGACCCTGACCCGCATGAAGTTCCTGCACCCGTTCCGGGTACGTCGCTTCATGCCGATCAACATTGCGGTCACAGCGGTCTGGTTGCTGTCCAGCGCACTGCTGATCATCAACCATCCGCACAACGGCCCGGTCGTCATGGGGTTGTGGTTGGCGATGTCGGCGTATTTTCTGGGGATCTGTATCTGGAGAACGTCGCTGGAATGGCTGGGCCGTCTCAAGGCCTGACCTGACGAGTTCGCTGACCGGCCAGGCCGGTCAGCGAGTCAATGCCCTGATCAGAACTTGCGTTCGGCCTGAAGCTCGGCAGCATCTGCCGACTTGCCGAAGTGATACGTGGTAAAGCAGCACAGCGCCAACCCGCCCAGGGCCAGCAGGCCACCGACAATACCGACGTCCGATACGCCCAACTGACTGCTCACCACACTGCCGAGCAGCGCCCCGCCGCCGATCCCGATATTGAAAATCCCCGAGAACAGCGCCATTGCCACGTCCGTGGCATCCGGTGCCAGCGACAGCACGCGGGCCTGCAACAGCAAGCCGAAGCTCATAATCGCCATGCCCCACACCACGGTCAGCGTGCCCAGCGTCACAGCATCACCGGACAACGGCAGCAGCATCAGCAGACACAGCGCAATGGTGCCAATGGCTGTGATCAACAGGCCATTGGGAAAACGGTCACTGAACAGGCTGAACACGATCGACCCCATGACGCCCGCGCCACCGAAGACCAGCAGCAGGATGGTGGTGACTTCGCCGCTCAGGTGCGCAACGGTCTCCGTAAACGGCTCGATATAGCTGTAGGCCGTGAAGTGAGCGGTGACGACCAGCACCGTCAGCAGATAGACCGCCATCAGTTTCGGGCGCTTGAACAGCATCGGCAGGCTTCTCAGTGAGCCTGAGTTCTGGCTGGGCAGAAGTGGCAGTGAGCGGGTCAACAGCACCACGACCAAGGCGGCGACACCTGCGATTCCCATGAAAGTTGTGCGCCAGCCCAGCGCTTCGCCCAGCACCCGACCCAACGGAATGCCCAAGACCATGGCCAGCGACGTGCCGGTGGCCAGCAATCCCAGCGCCTGAACCTGCTTGCCGGGCGGTGCGATACGCACGGCCAGCGATGCCGTGACCGACCAGAACACCGCATGCGCAAACGCAATGCCGACCCGGCTGATCAACAGCACCGTAAAGCTGGTCGCCATTGCCGAAACAATGTGGCTGACCACGAACACACCAAACACCACGATCAGCAATTTGCGCCGCTCGATGTTGCGCGTCATCAGCATCATCGGCAGCGACATCAGCGAAACGACCCAGGCATAGATCGTCAGCATCAGGCCGACCTGCGCCGTGGTCATGTCAAAACTTTTGCCGATGTTGCTCAGCAAGCCGATCGGCACGAATTCGGTGGTATTGAAAATAAAGGCCGCGAGGGCCAGAGCGAGTACGCCAAGCCAGCTGCCGGCATGTGCATTCGGAGGTGTCGTCATCAAAAATATACAACGCTCGAAGTGGGTTGCGACCCGAAGGCCTACCGCCACACATGTGCATCACGTATGGCCTGTTTACAAAACCGGGGGTTGCCGCGTATCAAACCCGCGCCATCATCCGTAAGCCGCCTTTCACAGCGCTCGTATGCCGCAAGACCGCACGCCCCGGACACATGACGACATTCCCAACGAAAAAACCAACGCGAAAACGCCCCGCTCAATGATGAAGACCGAGCGCAGCGTGCGAAGTGGATTATTGTCGATATGGGAGGTGTAACTGAATGAGTGGAATTCTACGGCCCGATGCAGTGGATCACAACACATCCATGAAACACACGTGCGGCAAGTGACCGCCGGTCATGCAAGAGTCGCCTTATCCACGCTCTGACGAAGACGAGCCGAGAAAGCGCGTCTCATGATCGGGCGATGGCAGCAGGCACTGATCGTATCGGCCAAACAGGCGATACCGGTTCAACGCGATGCGGTTGTAGGCCCAGTCGCGCAGGAAACGCGGAAACACCCGCAGCACACTCAGCAGCGGCCACGGCGCAGGCAGTAAACGCATGATGTGCAGAAAGCCGTCGGAGCGCAGGTACACCCGACCGTTCTGGATCACCGCGATGGTGTGAAACTCATCCAGCGGCAGCCCCGCCCACCTCAGCAATGTCTGGCCCTCTTCGGACTGCACCGCCGCCAGTCGCAGTCGCCGCTCAGGGTCGTGGCGAATCAGAAACTTCACGACGCCGTTACACAGCTTGCAAACGCCGTCGAACAGCACGACGCACTCATCCGGCTTGAGATAGGGTGCGGGAGTTTTCGGCATGAGCGGACCCTGCTATAGAAAAGAAAAGGCCCCGCCGGTCACAGGACCGACGGGGCGTTCAGGCTAAAGCGTGCGATGCGTGGAATCAAACCTTGCGGACAAACTCGGACTTGAGCTTCATGGCACCGATGCCATCGATCTTGCAGTCGATGTCGTGATCGCCATCGACCAGACGAATGTTCTTCACCTTGGTGCCGACCTTGACCACCAGCGAAGAACCCTTGACCTTGAGGTCCTTGATCACAGTGATGGTATCGCCGTCCTGCAACACGTTTCCGGTGGAATCCTTGATGACTTTCACGTCGTCAGCGGCATCGCTGCTGCCACCGTCAGCGGACCACTCATGGGCGCATTCCGGGCAGATCAGCAAAGAGCCGTCTTCGTAGGTGTATTCGGAATTGCATTTCGGGCAGGACGGTAAGCTCACAGGGGTTCTCGCATGGGGTAAAAACCATGGATTATAAAGGGCTTTTACACTTTCAGGGGGCGAGGTCGCGTTTTAACGCCCCGCCCTTCACAGGTGCGGCCAGGTTTCACCCAGCAACGCCAGCATCGGCTGGTTGTTGCGATACTTTTCCTGCAATTGATGCCACATCAGTTCCAGCTCGTTGCACCCGGCGAAGGTCGGATCGTCGGTGCAGGTGGTGACAAAACCCAGATAGTCGGTCACATCCGGGGCGACCGCTTCCTGAGGCTGCGTGCAGGACGGGCACGCGTTGAGTACAACTTGTCCCTGATCCAGCCAGCCGGAGACCAGCGTGCCATCCTTTTCCATATGAGAGGCATACACCCAGCCATCGTCGGTCACGCTTGAAACCGTCAGCGAATCGCCTACGCCCACCGACGCCCTTTGTGCCGAACAGGCTCGGCCAGGGGCTTCGTGGAACCAGACCTTCTCGGTGCCGGTCACGATCCCTTGAAGGACCGGACGATAACCGCCGTTATCCTGGGCCGTGTTCTTTTCCAACAGGCCACAGTCCACCGGCGGGGCTGGCGTGCCTTCGACGAACGCCACCTGTTGCATCAGAACCGGGCTGTGGTGATGACCTGAGATTGCACTGAAAAACGTGCCGCTCAGTGTGACGATCTGATTCAGATAAGGCCGCAGCTCGTTGTAACCCTGCTGATTGAGCACCAGCTGAACCAGGCGCACGTTTTCGTCCAGCGCCAGCGCTTCCTCATTGTCGTTGCCCGTCACACACAGCGGTGATTCCAGCGCCAGGTAAAACCCCACCTCGGGCTCGTCACCGGTGGCAAGGTCTTCGAAACCGGGGGCGCCAGGGAAGACATGTCGCTCAAGCTTGCCGCGCAACGTCCAGGCGTCCGGCGCATAAGACACGCACTCTTCATCCGCCCAAGCGTAAGGCAGCGTCAACACACACAGAGCCCATCCGCAGATCATTGCCAACCGTAAGGTAAACGCCATGTTTGAACCTCCCCTGCAAAACGTCGGATCGACGCGGGCAGCAGGTTAGAACAAAGCAATGAGCCCGTCAGCTGTCGCATGGCAAATCGGACTGCGCGGTGCCGTATTGTTTCCGGCAGTGCGCTGTTATCCCGATCAGGTTTCTGCAATGCTTCGGTCAGCGCACACACATCGGGAGACGTAGATGATTGCCGACCGTTTCACCCCGTTCGAAGACCTGGCTCGCGTGCTGATCCCGCATACGCACACTGAGAAGGTCGACGGTTCACACGATATCGCGCACCTGCTCCGCGTCTGGAAGAATGTCTGTGCCATCCGCAACCATGAGGGCGGTGACGCGCGCCTGCTATTGGCGGCCACGTTGCTGCATGACTGTGTCGCCGTTGAAAAGAACTCGCCCTTTCGCGCCAGCGCATCGCGACTCGCGGCAGCCAGGGCAACCGACGTGTTGACTGAAATGGGCTGGGACGAACTCAGCATTGCCTCGGTCGCCCATGCCATTGAGGCCCACAGCTTTTCTGCGCAGATCACGCCGCTGACGCTTGAGGCCAGAATCCTGCAGGACGCCGACCGCCTCGATGCGCTGGGCATGGTCGGCGTAGCGCGGGTGTTTTACGTGTCCGGACGCATGGGTCGCCATCTGTACGACCCGGCAGATCCCCAAGCCACACAGCGCCCCTATGACGACCAGCAGTTTGCGGTCGATCACTTTCACACCAAACTGCTGCATCTGGCCGACGGATTTCAAACCGCTACGGGCGCCGCTCTGGCAACAGTCAGGCATGAGCGACTCAAGCGCTGCCTGGACGAATTGATGGAAGAAATAGGCGTTTCAGACGACTGACACCCCAGGATCCGGCCCTTTCGGACATCCAGGCGACACGCGCAAAAGATGTCACAAAGACATCATACAGATGCCTTATAAACGGCTCTCCGAAAGGGTCCGCTTATTAAGGTCATGTGCCGTGAAAAAATTCCTGCCTCGTTTCTTGCGCCGACAGTCCGGGACGACAGTGCTGCGTCGCTTCAAAATCACGCCACGTCTGGTCATCTGCTTCGGTATCACATCATTGCTGATGGTCGCGCTGGGCGCTTTCTGCCTGCTGCAGATGCAGTCGATCCGCAATCAGGGCGAAGCCGTGGAGAGCGGCGCGTTGCCCAGTATTGCCATGGCCGATGCTATCGCTATCGGTCTGGTGAAATTGCGCAGCGAGACAACCCGCCTGATTGCCAATGCCGACGATCCGGGCGCAGTCATCAACAGCAAGATCAACGTCGAGCAGCTCAAGAACGAAGTCGAAAAAGGCTTCGCCGATTACCTGACGCGTGTCACCACAGGCACCGAACATGATTCGATCATCGCCCTGCAGGACGCCTATAAGGCCTTCATGCCGGGGTTGCAGGACCAGATTGCCCTGATCGAACAAAACAAGCTGAATGAAGCACGCATGCTGGCCAATACCATGCTGGCGATGCAGGGCGACCTGATGGACATGCAGGTGCAATTGCTGCGCGAACTCAATAAGCAAAGTGCCGCTGCCGCCGTAGACGCCGCAAGCGTGAGTTTCGAGCAGACACGCATCATTGCGCTGAGTGCCATTGCAGCCGCGCTGGCATTGACCCTGCTGCTGGCCTGGCGCCTGAGCGTGAGCATCATCCACCCGGTTCGCCACGCCCTGCACATCGCCAGTACCATTGCCGACGGCGACCTCACCCAACACGATATCCCGGAAGGCAAGGACGAAACCGCGCTGCTGCTGACCACACTGGGGCGTATGCGCACCAACCTGCATGGCACCATCGATCAGATCTATGCGGCCGCCACGCAGTTGTCCCAGGCGGTTCAGGAAATGGGCAGCATCGCCGAAGCCAGCGCCCTCAATCTCAAATTGCAGAACAACGAGATCGAACAGGCCGCAGTGGCCGTCAACCAGATGAGTCAGGCCGCCGTCGAAGTGGCGGGCAATGCCAGCAACACAGTGAGCGAATCCGAAGCGTCCACTCAGGCGGCAGCGCAGGGTCAGGTCAAACTGTCGGCAACCATCAGCTCAATCAAGGAATTGACCGAGAACGTGCTGGACTCTTCGCATCAAGCCGAAGGGCTGGCCGAGCGCACTCAGAGCATCAGCAGCATTCTTGATGTGATTCGTGCCATCGCCAACCAGACCAACCTGCTGGCGCTCAACGCCGCCATCGAAGCGGCACGTGCCGGTGAAGCCGGGCGCGGGTTCGCGGTGGTCGCTGATGAAGTTCGCTCACTGGCGCAGCGCACCAGTGCCTCGACCACGGAGATCGAAGGTTTGATCAGTGGCGTGCAGCAAAGCACCCAGCAAACCGCCAGCTCACTGCGGAACACAGCTTCGCAAGCCAGCCTGACCCTTGAACAGGCCGCTGCGACCGGCGAGGCACTTAACGTGATCATCAGCTCGACCGGCACCATCAACGACCGCAACCTGCTGATCGCCAGTGCCGCAGAACAGCAGGCGCAAGTGGCGGGTGAAGTGGACCGCAACCTGAGCAGCATTCGTGACCTGTCCACGCAAACCGCATCCGGTGCGCAGCAGACCACAGTCGCCAGTAACGCATTGTCGATGCTGGCGACGGATCTGAACCTGATGGTGCAACGATTTGTCCTGTAAGCACCCGGCGCTGTGTGCCCTGGAGGCAGCACAGCGCCGGATACGGACGTTCGATCAGTCCTGCGGACGCAGGCGATACTGAGGCGGCAACTGCTCGAAGCCGCTGATGGTGGTGTCCAGACTCTTCCAGCGGCCATCCTTGATGCCATAGATGCAGCCATGCACCGAGAGACTCTGACCACGATGCCAAGCGTTCTGCACGATGCTGGTGTGGGCAACGTTGGCGACCTGTTGAATCACGTTCAGCTCGCACATGCGATCGACACGCTCTTCTTCAGTAGGCAGTTGCGCCAGCACGTTGCGATTCTCGTAATACAGGTCACGAATCGAGCGCAGCCAGCCGTCGATCAGGCCGAACTGGCGGTCCTGCATGGAGGCGCGAACGCCGCCACAGCCATAGTGACCGGTCACCAGAATGTGTTTGACCTTCAAAACGTCAACGGCGTACTGAATCACTGACAGGCAGTTCAGGTCCGTGTGCAGCACAACGTTGGCGACATTGCGGTGTACGAACAGATCGCCAGGCAACATGCCGACAATCTCGTTGGCGGGAACGCGTGCATCCGAGCAACCAATCCACAGAAACTCCGGGGTCTGCTGGCGAGCCAGCTTGGCGAAGAAATCAGGATCCTCCTGTTTGATCGCCTCGGCCCAACGTGCATTGTTATCAATCAAATCTTGTAGATCGTTCATGCTTTGATGCCTCGTTTATGGTGCTCAGCGTTGGACTGGCCTTCGGCACCGGGAGTCACGTCTTTGTGCCACTACTTGCAATCACCTTGCATGACAAAAAAAGGAATCTTCAAAGGTGCGACCGGTCCACCTAACAAGACCACCTGCTAAAGAGGATTTGTCATGAACGATTCACGCCGTCCATTCGATGCCACCCAACCGGAGCCCATCGACGACAACGAAGACCGCATGGGCTCGATGGAAGAGCTGAACTTCAAAGATGAAGAAACCGCCCGTATCGGTGATCTTATTCCCGAAGACGAGCTGCAACATGAAATTCCGGATGAGCGCGTACGCCAGGCGGGGATGACAGGGGCATCCACGCCAGACCATCAGCCAACCGACGACGACCTGTCCCCGGAAACATTGATTCACGAAGACGGTGCGCGTTCGGCTAATGAACGCGGAGAAAACAGCCCTGCGGACCTGGACCTGACGGTCGTCGATGAAGACGATATCGGTGGAGGTGATGGGCTGGATGAGGAAGAAATGGCTATCGTCGACCCGCTGGACGGCAAGGCCGGGCGCTGAAGCCTGTTATTACCCGGTTTATTCCAGCAGGGTGCAGGCCATGACCACAGCGTCTTCGCGACCGCCCACTGCCGGGTAATAATCGCGCCGCCGGCCTATCTCGTTGAAACCGTAGTTTTCATACAGACGATAGGCCGGGCGGTTGCTGTCGCGCAGCTCGAGGAAGCACTCACGGGCATTGAGCTCGTAGGCACGCTTCATCAGGTAGTCCAGCAGCAGAAGCCCCAGGCCACGGCCCTGACTCTCGGGTTTCACCGTGATGTTGAGCAAGTGTGCCTCGTCGATGATGACTTGAACCACACCATGCCCCACCTGCTGAGCGCCTTCGAACATCAGCCAGATTTCGTACGTCTTGAGCCCGTCCAGAAAAATGCCACGGGTCCAGGGATGGCTGAAGGCTGCGTATTCGATCTTCAGCACCGCATCCAGATCGGCCTCGGTCATGGGGCGGAAGCTTATTGCATCACTCATCAATTGTTTTCCAGCGCGTCATCAGCCGACGCATGGCTGTCCAGACATCGGCCTTGCGTTCAGGCTCGTCCATCAGTAATTCCAGCCCCGGCAGCGCCCAGGCAGTACCAAGGCCCTCCACCTGAAGCTCGCGATTGTAGGATTCGGCATCGGCTTCGCCAGCGAATTTCACGGCAGGCAGACCGACCAGCCACAGACAGGCGCACGGCTCATCCTCAAGCCTGGCCCCTACGAAACCCTGCAAGAAATCACGTGCTGCTTCCGGGCCCTGATCCATCTGGCCGCGAACCAGCAACGGCCAACGCACAGGCTCGCCGATGATCTGCGGGCTGTCTGGCAAACCGGCGGCACGCAGCATGTCCTTGAGCAACAGATACGATGGGTCGCGACTCTGGAACGGTTGGCCAGTGGATAACTCAACCAGCAGCAAGCAACGTCCGGCACGCAGCAATTGCAGAGCAAAGCGCGGCGGCGGGATCACCACTGCCTTGGGCGGCGCGGGTTCGGCCTCCTCAGCAGCTGCCGCGACGGTTCGGGTACTGGCCAGAGATGGCCGTGGTACTTCGATCCTGGGGCGCTCAGGCGGCCGTTGCATCGGTACGACGTTATCCGCGACCACCGGCTCAGGCGAAGAAACCGCTGGTACGGCACTCGGCATCTCGACCGGCGGCGGCAACGGCGCGAGCAGTTCCGGACGGGACGGTGCAGCGAACGGCAGTTCAGTGCGCGGCAGCCAGTTGACCACCTGCATGGCGGTCAGATAGGCGCGGCGACGGGACTCATTGAGCAAGGGTCGGCCACCTGTGGATAAGTTAGGCGCGCAATTCTAGCGTTGTTCGCCCGTTAGTGCTGCAGCATATCGTCCGGCGGTGAAATCTTGGGCGAATGATGCAGTACAATCGCCGCCTTTCATTTGCCAACAGTCGGCCTCTCCATGATCGAACCCAAGCGCGTCTTGCGCGCCCTTGCCGAGCATTGGGCGCTACTCGAGCCCTTATGCGAACACTTCGACCAGGGCACCCTGAGCCTGAGCGAGCTGCGCCTGCAGCTTGCCGCTCAACAACAGGACAGCACCCCGCAAGACATCACCAACCTGCTGGACGTGTGGATTCGTCTGGACATTCTGGTGCCTGTCGCCAAAAGCCCGAACCGCTTCGAACTCAACGCGCAGATTCACGACTTTCTGTCGTACCTGCGCCGCGAACACCGTCTGGGCCTGTGCCTTGAGATCGAAGCCTATCTGCGCCATCTGGAGCGCCTGGCCGGTTATATCCAGGACGCTTTCGATATCCGCGATGCCAACGACCTGGCCCGGCAACTGCGGCTGCTGGACATGCGCGTACGGGACGTGCTGAAAAAGCTCGCCAATGACGAGCAGGCACTGGTCGCCGTAGCGGATCGCGCCAAGACCAGCGACCGACAGATCCCGCTACGCCAACGCTACGCAGAAGTGCTGGCCACGTGGGATGAATACGTCGAGCCGATGATTCAACTGGTCAACGCCGACGGTGCGTTCGAGCAAGGCGTGCGTAAGGTCGAGAACGTTCTGCTACGTCTGCTGACCGAACAGCAACGCCTGGGTCATCTGGTCGATGACGACATGCTGCTGCGCACCCACGCGCGCATCCTGGAAATGCAGACCAGCGCCCAGCTCACCTTGCGCCATGCCCGTGAATTGCTGCTGCCGTTGCGTGAAGAAGCACGCCGCCACAACGCGGTCACCCGAGGCGCTGCGCTGGCGTTGTCGGCCATCCGCCGCAAGGGGCTCGATGCGGTGCCGCAGGCGGCGATGCCGATGTTCACCCGCCCGCAAAGCACCTTTCTGGGCAGCGCCAGCCAGGTTGAAGCGTATGTGTACGCCCTGGCACGCTTCGAACCCAAGCCTGCACGCTTTCCCAAGGCCAGCAGCACGCGCAAGGGAGAACCACCGCGCGCGCCACGTACGGTCAAGGAAATGCTTGAGCGCTGTGAAAGCGCTCTACCAATGCCGGACCTGATGACCTGGCTGCTGGAGCAGGAACCGAACGGCGAAACAGAAGAATTGCTGTACTGGTTTTCGCGCCTGTCCCGCGACAAGCGCTTCGAGCGCGAACGCCTGGAACGCCGCGACTACTACACACGGGAGCACCGCGTCAGCCTGCGCTCCTTTGCCCTGCTTGCTGGTGAAGACAAGCAGCCAGAGAATTCCGAGAGCACTGTTCATGCATCTTGATCTATCCGAAATGTCCCAGCTCGCCCCGATCTTTCGCGAGCTGTTCAAGGGCTACCACGTCAGCCGCCGCGACCCGGAACTGTACGCTCAGCTCTCCAATTTTCAGGACCAGTACCGCACGCTGTTCAAAGCACTGGGCTTTGAGCTGGTGTGTGATACCCGCGGCTTCTATTACTTCGTGCCAGACCTGGCTGCCGCACAAGTCAACAAGACTGCGCAGCGCCTGGCACTGTTCACCTTCATTCTGGTCGAGCACCTGGCCGATCAGGGTCGCGACCCGATGGCGGTGCTGGACGGCGGCAGTCTGGGGCGCGATGAGCTGCCCTCCATGCTGGAGAAATACCGCGACCTGTTTCTGCAGGCCGAGGTCCAGACCCAGGAAGAACTGGAAGAGAAAATCATGCGCCGCATGACCCAACTGGGTTTTGCCAGCGAAGAAGTCGGCACCTATCGCTTCTTGCCGCCCATGCACCGTTTTCTCGACGTGTGCCTGTCAGTGCAGCAGGACCGCGATCTGGCAGCAAGCCTGCACAGCGCCCTGCCCTTGCCGACGCCCGTGCTCATCGATGACGACAGCGATGAAAAGCTGCTGGAAACCGACGATCCACTGGACCTGGCTGAATTCAGCGAAGAAACCGAAGAAGAAGCTCTGGCTCGTGCCATTGCCGATGAACAGGAGTTGGACGCATGAGCCAGGAACGCTTTGGCATTCGCCGTTTCGCCCTGTTGAATACCGCAGGCTACAGCCTGGGTCTGTTCCCGCTGGAGAATCCGCTGTCGGTGTACGGCGCGAACAACCTCGGCAAAAGCGCCTCGATCAACGCGCTGCAATTCCCGATTCTGGCGCGCATGTCAGACATGAGCTTCGGCAAATACAGCCTGGAGCAATCCCGGCGTTTTTACTTTGCCTCGGACACCAGCTACATCCTGGTCGAGGTTTCCCTGCCTCACGGCCCGCACGTCATAGGCGTGGTCGGACGCGGCCCGGGCGGCGGCTTCGGGCACCAGTTCTTCGCCTACGCTGGCGAGCTGGACCTGGGGCATTACCAGAAAGATGACACCTGCCTGCGTCAAAAAGAGCTGTTCAGCAATCTGGAAAGCAAGGGCCTCAAAGCCTACGAACTCAAGCCAGACGAACTGCGTCGCCTGCTGGTCGGCGGCCACACCTCGATTCCGCTGGACCTGACGCTGATT
Source organism: Pseudomonas asturiensis (assembly GCF_900143095.1). GTDB lineage: Bacteria > Pseudomonadota > Gammaproteobacteria > Pseudomonadales > Pseudomonadaceae > Aquipseudomonas > Aquipseudomonas asturiensis. The sequence continues at coordinate 42,503 of NZ_FRDA01000027.1, forward strand.
CCGCTGCGCTCGACCAGCGAGCAGAGCCTCAAGACCTTCCGTGCACTGTTCATCAACCTGTTGCACATGCGCGAGATCACCGCCGCCAAACTCAAGCAGCTGTTTCTCGATGCGTTCGAGCACAGCCTGCGCTCCGGTAGCGTCGATTACATTGCCGCGTGTGAAGAAGCCTTTCGCGATGTGCGCCGCATGGAACAGGACTACAACTCGCTGGTGCTGGCCGGACCGTTGGTCGAGGCACTGGCTGCCGGCGTCAAGCAACGCGACCTGTTGCGCGGCAAACTGCATCGCCTGTCACCCGTGCTGGACTCGCTGCTGGGCACCTGGTCGGACTATTCCGGGGCCCGCAAGGAAGAACTGGTCATCCAGGCTGAGCACTATCGCGCTCAGCAGGATGCAATGCAGAACGACCAGCGCAGCAGCACCCAGGAGCTGATGCGTCTGGAACGCGAAATCAGCAGCCTTCAGCGTTGGCTCGGTGAGCTTTCGGTACTGAAAAACCGCTTTGCCCTGGTCGACGACGTCAAAGTCCTGGAGCAGCAATTGCTGGCTGCCAAGGATGCTCACGATGAACTGGCCGGTGCGCTGGCACAGTCTCGGCAGTTCAGCGCCGAGGACCTTGATGAACGACTGCGCGATCTGGAGAAGCGCCTCAAATCGGTCAAACAGCAACTCGATCACGCAGACAACAACAGCTATGCGCGCTTGCGGGAAGAGTTCTCGCAGCCGGATGTCGAACGCCTGATGCGCCTGTTCAACAGCTCGCTGTTCAGCCTGCCGCTGGGCGACCAGGGCATTGCACTGGATGACGGCGATGCGTGGGTCAAATCGCTGGAAACCATTCTGGATGGCTTCAAGGGTGATCAGTTCGCGGTGCCTGGGTTGACGATCAACCTGTCAAGCATCGAACCTCCCGCACTGCAGGCTTTGGCCGATCGTGCCGCGCTGCGTGATCAGAAAGAGCGGCTGGAAAAAGAACTGAAGCAACTCAAGACTCAGCAGGCTGTGGCGGCAGACCGCTCGGCCAGCAAGACGCAAACCGAAGCGCTGTATCAGCAAGTGCTGGATGCCCAGAAAGCACTGGAAGACTTCCGTCGTTGCCAGACCTTGAGCGCAGAAGAGTCTTCCAAGCTTGAAGATCTGGCGCAGATGGAAGCGGCGCAGGATGAACTGAAACGTTCAAGCGATGCATTCACCGAGCGCGTCCAGCAACTGTCGGCCAAGCTGCAATTGGTCGCACGACAGATCGGCGATCTGGAATCCAAGCAACGCACGCTGGACGACGCCTTGCGCCGTCGACAGTTGTTGCCGGCGGACCTGCCGTTCGGCACGCCATTCATGGACCCGATAGACGACTCCATGGACAACCTTCTGCCGTTGCTCAACGACTATCAGGACAGTTGGCAAGGTTTGCTGCGCAGCGATGGTCAGATTGAAGCGCTGTACGCACAGGTTCGCCTCAAGGGAGTGGCGAAGTTCGACAGTGAAGACGACATGGAGCGTCGCCTGCAGTTGCTGATCAATGCGTACGCACACCGCACCGATGAAGCGCTGACACTGGGCAAGGCACGTCGCGCGGCAGTCACTGATATCGCGCGTACCTTGCGCAACATTCGCAGCGACTATGACAGCCTCGAACATCAGCTCGCCCTGTTCAACCGCGAGATCAACAAGCGTCAGGTGTCCAACCTGTCGAGCTTCCGTATCGTGCTGGCACCTAACAAGGAGGCGCTCAAGCACATTGATCAGATTATCCACAGCGCGGGTCAGTACGAAGAAGGCGAGACACTGTCGGTTTTCGACCTGAGCCAGAGTGCTGAACAGGACAACAAGAACGAAGAAGCCAAGGAGTATCTGGCAAGGCTGGTGGCGGCAAACCATAACCAGTTGGGCCTGAAAGACCTGTTCGAACTGGCTTTCGAGATCACCAAGGTCAACGGCCAGCCGGTTATCCACACCGATATCGACGGCGCTGCCTCCAACGGCACCACCATGACCATCAAGGCACTGACCAACATGTACCTGTTGCTGCACTTGATGGATCGCGACCAGGCGGGTCGAGTGCGCTTGCCTTACTACCTGGATGAAGCTGCAGACATCGACGAAAAGAACCAGGCAGCATTGCTGGAAACCAGCTTGCAACTGGGCTTTGTGCCGATCCTGGCGAGCGTGAAGCCGCAAGTCTCCGCCCATGTCGCCATCGACCTGGAAGGCGGCAGCGGGCCTAACGGCATCTATATCGATGAAGCTGACTGGAAGTACATTCAGCGTCGTGACGTAGTGAAGGCTGAGGCTTCAGAGCTGGCTTCGTAAGCCTGAGGAGTTGTGATGAGAAGGCCGCATGCAGATGCGGCCTTTTTTGTGGGCTGCGTACCATGGGCGTTACAGATCTGTGCGTGGCAGAGGGCAAGCGCACCGGAATGCTATACACACGTTGAACGCAGAGATAGCTGGCGAGGGCGACGCGCCTTTTGGGAACGCCAGATAGACAAAACCCC
>NZ_FRDA01000026.1 GCF_900143095.1 Pseudomonas asturiensis
GCGCTTTTGCTCAGGCAAACAGGTTGCTAATTCCCGCCCACCGCAAAGTTGGGCAGGGTCTGAACGGGCTGGGCAAACTCGTAAGGGATAGAGACCAGTTCATGGCCGGTGTTGCGCTGCACGACAAAGTGCAGATGCGGACCGGTGCTGTTGCCGGTATTGCCCGAGCGTGCCAGCGGGCTACCGACGCTGACCCGCTGCCCTTCAGCAACACTGACCGAGCCGCGCATCAGGTGCAGGTAGACGCCCATGGTGCCGTCGTCGTGCAGGATGCGCACGAAGTTGCCCGAGGCGTTCGCCCCCCTGCCTGACTGGCTGTTCTCGATCTTGATCACGGTGCCGCCACGCGCCGCAATGATCGGCGTGCCTTCGGGCATCGCGATGTCCATCGCGTAGCGCCCCTTGACGCCATAGTGGCTGTATTTGCCACCTGGCCCTTGGGTCAGGCGAAACGGGCCGCCGACCCACGGCAGCGGATAGCGGTAGGACTGCGCCGTGCTCCGTGGGTCGCCCAGGGTCGAGGTCAGCACCGAGGCGTAATTCATCGCCTTGCCTGCGACCTTGGGGCTCAGCACCACCACACGCTCGTTGGTACGCGCCGGGATCGTGCGACGAAGGGTCGTCGAGGCACCTGCAACGCCCAGCACGTTCGTCACGCTGGACAGCTTCAATTCGACTTCGACCGGCGCGTACAAATCATTGCGCACGTAAAGGCTGTGTACGCCCTTGTCGCGGCGGATACTCAAATGCACCTGTTGCTCGATACGCTCCACCATCCGGTCCCTGAACACCAGCACGGACGCACCGGGCGACGCGCGGTCCGAGAACGAAACGACGCCGTCGGCATCGGTGGTTTTATAGATCGTGATCGCCCAGGCCGCAGGCGTGGCCAGTGTCAGAGCGATCAATATCAGCAGGCGTTCGAGCATCGGAAGGATTCAGGTTCATTGGCGATGGATGCCAAGCCTAGCAGCGTTAGGGCCGCAAAAGGACTCAACGGTATCAATCGGCAACAGACCTTGCGTCAAGAAACACGCGTCATAAGGCTGCAACGTACTCCCGCGCGGGCAACGCGGGAGTGATCAGCGCATGGGATCAGGCGCCTGGAACGAAGTGCTTCTGCGCCGTACCGCGCGCAATCAGGCGTGACAGGTAATCCATCTTCTGTGCGTCCTGGTCGACGAAGCGGAAGATCACTTGCAGCCACTCGCTGTCCGGCTTCTGTTCGAACGCGGCGACGGAATGCAGATAGCCATTGAGGCGGGCAACTTCGTTGCTGTCGCCCTGCTCCAGATCCAGCACGGCGCTGTCGAGCACCTGAGGCAGGTTGTCGCTGCGACGGACCACCAACGACGCTTCCTTGAGGCTCAGGGCCTTGATCACGCAGGACTGAATACCATTGGGCAGGCGCAACTGGCCCTGTCCGCGACCGGCAGGCTCTGCGGCCTTGGCGACCACGGGCGGTGCCTTGGCAATACCGCCTGGAGCCGGTGCAGCGACAGGCGCGGCGCGAACCACCTCGGCCTTGCCACCAGTCAGTGCGCTGAGCGAATCATTGAGCGGCGAATTCATGCGTGCCGGAGCCGTGGACATGACAGCGTCCAGCTTGCCGACCTTGGCCAGCGCTTTCTTGACCTTGGTCAGCAACTGCTCGTTGGTGAACGGCTTGCCCACAAAATCGCTGACGCCAGCCTGAATCGCCTGCACGACGTTTTCCTTGTCGCCACGGCTGGTCACCATGATGAAGGGCACGGTTTTGAGGTAGTTGTCTTGCGAACGGCACCAGGCCAGCAGTTCAAGGCCGGACATTTCGGGCATTTCCCAGTCGCACAGAATCAGATCGAACGACTCTTTGCTCAGTAACGCCTGGGCCTTGCGACCGTTGACTGCGTCCTCGGTGTGAATCCCGGGAAAATAATTACGCAGCCCTTTCTTAACCAAGTCGCGAATGAAAGTCGCGTCATCCACCACCAATACACTGACCTTACTCATCGACGCTCCTGCGGACGTGTTCACCCTGGAGGCGAACTGCGATATGCCAACACGCCCTTTGTTTCGGCAAGCATAGCGTTGACCGATAGCCAACTGCCATATTGATTGACTGCGCCATGAGATTTAATCCGCAGGCGGCTGAGAATGTACCTCTGCACAACGAAAAACGCCCGGCAAGTGCCGGGCGTTTTCTTGCAGGCAATCTTACTTATCGTCAGCATTGCCCGGAACATTAGCGCTTTCGCTCGCCGAGATGCCCTGCACCTCTTCCTTCATGCGCTTGAGACCCATGTGGCGAACGTCTGTACCGCGCACCAGATAGATCACCAGCTCAGAGATGTTGCGCGCGTGATCGCCGATGCGCTCCAGCGAACGCAGAACCCATATGACGTTGAGCACGCGGGAGATCGAACGCGGATCTTCCATCATGTAGGTCGCCAGCTCACGCAGGGCCGTCTTGTACTCACGGTCGATGATCTTGTCGTACTGAGCCACCGACAACGCCAGCTCCGCGTCGAAGCGGGCGAACGAATCGAGTGCGTCGCGCACCATGTTGCGCACCTGATCGCCGATATGCCGCACTTCGACGTAGCCGCGTGGTGACTCGCCCTCTTCGCACAGCTGGATCGCACGACGAGCAATCTTGGTGGCCTCGTCGCCGATGCGCTCCAGGTCGATCACCGACTTGGAGATGCTGATGATCAGGCGCAGGTCCGACGCCGCAGGCTGACGACGAGCCAGAATGCGCAGGCACTCTTCGTCGATGTTGCGCTCCATCTGGTTGATCCGGTCGTCGACCTCACGAACCCGCTGGGCCAGGCCCGAGTCGGCTTCGATCAGCGCCGTGACCGAATCGTTGACCTGCTTCTCGACCAAGCCACCCATTTCGAGCAAATGGCTGCGAACGTCTTCGAGTTCAGCGTTGAACTGTTGGGAAATGTGATGCGTGTGGCTGTCTTTGTGGATCATGCTGGGTGTCCTTGGAACGTCCGGTTAATTGCGAAAACGCAGCGGTGGTTCAGGTCTGACGAAGCACGTCCTAGCCATAACGACCGGTGATGTAGTCTTCAGTCTGTTTTTTGGCCGGGTTGGTGAACAAGGTATCAGTGTCACCAAACTCGACGAGCTTGCCCATGTACATAAACGCGGTGTAGTCCGACACCCGAGCCGCCTGCTGCATATTGTGGGTAACGATCACAATGGTGTATTTGGATTTCAGTTCGTAGATCAGCTCTTCAACTTTAAGGGTCGAAATCGGGTCAAGTGCCGAACAGGGTTCGTCGAGCAGCAGGACTTCCGGCTCCACGGCGATGGTTCTGGCAATGACCAGACGCTGTTGCTGACCGCCAGACAGACCCAGTGCCGACTCATGCAGTCGATCCTTGACCTCGTCCCACAGTGCAGCGCCTTTCAAAGCCCACTCGACTGCTTCGTCGAGTACGCGCTTTTTGTTGATCCCTTGAATGCGCAATCCGTAGACCACGTTTTCATAGATCGTCTTGGGAAACGGGTTCGGCTTCTGGAAGACCATGCCGACGCGACGACGCAGCTCGGCGACTTCCTCACCCTTGGTGTAGATGTTGTGGCCATACAGGTTGATGGCGCCCTCGACGCGGCAGCCATCCACCAGGTCGTTCATACGGTTGAACGTGCGCAACAGCGTCGACTTGCCACAACCCGAAGGGCCGATGAACGAGGTCACCTTCTGCTTGGGAATGTTCAGGGCGATGTCGAACAGCGCCTGTTTTTCGCCATAGAACAGGTTCAGACCCGGCACTTCGATCGCCACGGTTTCGTCGGCCAGGTGCAGGCCTTGCTTGTGACGCCTCAGAGCCGACATGCTCATGCCGTGAGTCGGGCTTTCGTGTTGCATGGATTGCTCCTGTGCGAACCATTCGTTTCATCGAGCCGCCCGCCTCGCGGGAGGGGGCGGCACTCAGGGATCAGTTGTCGAGCGCCTTGTACTTTTCTCGCAGGTGATTGCGAATGCTGACCGCCGACAGGTTGAGCAAGGCGATGACCAACACCAGCAACAGCGCCGTGGCGTACACCAGCGGGCGAGCAGCCTCGACGTTGGGGCTCTGGAAGCCCACGTCGTAAATGTGAAAACCCAGGTGCATGATCTTCTGATCCAGATGCAGATAGGGGTAATTTCCGTCCAGTGGCAACGATGGCGCCAGCTTGACTACACCGACCAGCATCAACGGCGCAACTTCGCCGGCGGCACGGGCCACGGCCAGAATCAGGCCGGTCATCATCGCCGGGCTGGCCATGGGCAACACTATTTTCCACAGCGTCTCGGCCTTGGTGGCCCCCAGCGCCAGCGAACCTTCGCGCAGGGTCAGCGGAATGCGTGCCAGCCCCTCTTCAGTCGCCACGATCACCACGGGCACCGCCAGCAGCGCCAGCGTCAGCGATGCCCACAGCAGGCCCGGTGTACCGAAAGTCGGCGCAGGCAGGGCTTCAGGGAAGAACAGCCGATCCACCGAGCCGCCCAGCACATAGACGAAAAACCCCAGGCCGAACACGCCGTAGACGATGGCAGGCACGCCAGCCAGGTTGTTGACCGCGATACGGATCAGGCGAGTGAGCGGCCCCTGGCGGGCGTATTCACGCAGATAGACGGCAGCCAGCACGCCGAACGGGGTCACAATGATCGCCATGATCAGGGTCATCATCACCGTGCCGAAAATCGCCGGGAAGATGCCGCCCTCAGTGTTCGCCTCACGCGGGTCGTCGCTCAGGAATTCCCAGAGCTTCTTGAAATAGAAGCTCAGCTTGGCGACCGTGCCCATCGCATTGGGCTGATAGGCGTGCACCACCTTGCCCAGGCTGATTTCGATTTCCTTGCCATTGGCGTCGCGCGCCGTGAGGCTGTCGCGATCAAAGGCCTGATGCAGCGCACTGAGGCGATCTTCGATGGCTGCGTAACGGGCGTCGAGTTCTGCGCGCTCGGCCGCCATGTCGGCCTGCGCGGCAGCATCGAGTTTGCCATTGAGTTCAAGCTTGCGGGCCTGAAGACGCAGACGCTCGATGCCATGGTTAATGGCGCCGATGTCTTTCTTCTCCAGCACATACAATTCGTCAGCAAGCGTTTCGACGCGCTTGATGCGCTCCTGCAAGGTGGGCCAGGCGGCTTCGCCTTCGGCGACGATTGCGCCGCCCTCCTTGACGTTGATCAGGTAGCCGTAGAAGTTGCCCCACTCACGACGCTCCAGCGTCATGAGTTCTGCAGGCCGGCTTTCTCCGGTCAGCCACTCGCCTATCACCCAGCTAAAGTCGCTGGGGTTGAGGTCGCGGTTGCCGACCTTGAACAGCTCGCGGGTCATGAATTCCGGGCCTGCGTCGGGCACCGGCAAACCGGCACTCTTCAAGCGAGCGCGTGGCACCTGTTCTTTCTCGACCAGTTCACCCACCAGCACATGCTTTGCCTGACCGGGTACGTCGTACTGCGCGGCCACCAGATCGGCCGGCCAGAAATGGCCCAGACCGCGAACAGCAATCACCGCCAGCAAACCGATGGTCATGATCACGGCGATGGAAACGGCACCCGCACTCATCCAGACGCCAGGGGCGCCGCTTTTGAACCAGCCGTTGAGGGAGTTCCTTTTCACGAACTTCTACCTTCCTTAAAGCGACGAGTATTTCTTGCGCAGGCGCTGACGAATCAGCTCTGCGACGGTGTTCATGACAAAGGTGAACATCAGCAACACCAACGCCGCCAGAAACAACACTCGATAATGACTGCCGCCCACTTCAGATTCCGGCATCTCCACGGCAACGTTGGCCGCCAGCGTGCGCATGCCTTCGAACAGGTTCATGTCCATGATCGGCGTGTTACCGGTGGCCATCAGCACAATCATGGTTTCGCCTACGGCGCGGCCCATGCCGATCATCAGCGCCGAGAAAATACCCGGGCTGGCGGTCAGGATCACCACGCGGGTCAGGGTTTGCCAGGGCGTGGCACCCAGCGCCAGCGAGCCCAGCGTCAGGCTGCGCGGCACGCTGAACACGGCGTCCTCGGCAATCGAATAAATGTTCGGGATCACGGCAAAGCCCATCGCCAGTCCGACCACCAGCGCATTGCGCTGATCGTAAGTGATGCCCAGGTCATTGCTGATCCACATGCGCATGTCGCCATCGAAGAACCAGTTTTCCAGGTGCGGGCTCATGCTCAACGAAAACCAGCCCACCAGCAAAATGACCGGAACCAGGATCGCGCTTTCCCAGCCATCCGGCACGCGCAAGCGAATCGAGTCGGGCAAGCGTGTCCAGAAGAAGCCAGCCAGCAGAATGCCGATGGGGGTCAGCAGCAACAGGCTGAAGATGCCCGGCAGATGCCCTTCCAGATACGGCGCCAGAAACAGCCCGGCAAAGAAACCGAGAATCACCGTCGGCATCGCTTCCATCAGTTCGATCACGGGCTTGACCTTGCGGCGCATGCCCGGCGCCATGAAGTACGCGGTGTAGATCGCCGCGGCAACCGCCAGCGGTGCCGCCAGCAGCATGGCGTAGAACGCGGCCTTGAGCGTGCCGTAGGTCAGCGGCGCCAGGCTCAGTTTGGGCTCGAAGTCGCTGTTGGACGCCGTGGACTGCCAGACGTACTTGGGCTCGTCGTAGTTTTCGTACCAGACCTTGCCCCACAGCGAACTCCACGACACCTCGGGGTGCGGGTTATCCAGTGTCAACGGCAACAGCGTGCTGCCACTTTCCACCAGCACCTGGTTCGCCCGTGGCGACAACGCCAGTATGCCGGGACCGTCCACCACCTGATTGACCAGCAAAGTGCGGTGGGCGGTGCTGTGGTACACACCCAGCTTGCCCGAGGCATCCAGCGCGATGAAGCCTTTGCGACGCTGTTCCGGCTTGATCTGGACAATCGGCGCACTGCCCATCCTGAAATCGCGAATACGCATGAGCCGCTGTTCGCCATCGGTGTCGCGGGCCATGAACCACTGGGTCATGCCGCCGCGGGAGTTACCGATGATCAACGAAATACCGCCGACCAGTTGCGCGCTGGCGGTGATTTCGGCGTTGCCGTCTTCGAGCAGTTTGTAGCGGCCGTTGAGGGTGCGGTCACGCAGGCTGAACACATCGGCCTGGGCCCGTCCGTTGATCACGTACAGCCATTGCTGACGCGGATCGATATAGATGGCTTTCACAGCGGCGGACATCTGCGGCAGTTCGATACGGCTCTGCTCGCGGGTCAGTTCGCCGGTCATCATGTTCTCGGTCTGCTCGATCGCCATGACATGCAACTGAGTGCCGGTGGAGCCTGCCACCTTGAGGCTTTCGCCGTCGGCGCTGACCGTCACGTGCTCGACCGCACGCCCGGCATCGTCCAGCACCAGCGGCGTCTCGCCGAACGGCCAGGCCACACTCGGCGTGATGGTTTTCTGGTTACCCGGGTACGTGGTCACGTACGAATGCCTGAAGATCAATACCTGGCCATTGGACAGACCCAACGCAATCAGCGGCGCGCCGGGTTGGTCCTTGCCAATGGACACCACGGTCGCTCCGGCAGGAAGCGGCAGCGCGACACGTTGCAGCTCGGCCCCGCCCTTGATATCGAAAAAGATCACTTCGCCCTTGTCGGAAATCCGCATGCCGATCTGATTCTGCTCTTCGATGGCGATCATCAGCGGCTTGCCGGCATCCTGCATCCAGGCAGCGTTCAGTGGCGCAGCGGCGGTCAGGCTCGCGCCCTTGAACAACGGCGCGACCACGTAAGCGAGGTAGAAGAAAATCAGGGTGATGGCCGCCAGCACCGCCAGGCCACCGATGGCGACGTACCAGTGAGTCAGACGATCCTTGAACGCACGAAAACGGCGCTTGCGCAGCATCGCAGGCGTATTGAAGTCGATACGCTCTGGCGGGGAATTTTGATCGATCACAGGTTTAGCCAACTCATTCATGCGCACACACCGTAGCGGCCTTGTATGACAAAAACATTACAGCAAGGTGACGCAGAAAAGCCCGCTGCCCAATAAAACCGGCGGCGGACTGTTCCAATTATGACAAGGCCAATCCATTGAGCCTCGTTGACCGCTTGTTAGTTCGACGCTACGCCACCCGTGCCTTGCAGGCCCAGATCAGCCAGCGCTTTCTCGACCACGCGGGCGGGCAGCGGAATGTAGCCGTCTTTCATCACCACTTCCTGACCTTGTCTGGAAAGGACCAGCTTGATGAACTCGGCTTCCAGCGGGGCCAACGGCTTGTTGGGCGCCTTGTTGACGTAGACATAAAGGAAGCGCGACAACGGGTAAGTGCCGTTCAACGTGTTGGCTTCGTTGTCTTCAACGAACACGCCGCCGTCCTTCTTCGCCAGCGGCACGGTGCGCACGTTGGAGGTTTTGTAACCGATACCCGAGTAACCGATGCCGTTGAGCGAATTACTGATGGCACTGACCACCGAGGCCGAACCCGGCTGTTCGTTGACGTTGGGCTTGAAGTCGCCTTTGCACAGCGCTTCTTCCTTGAAGTAGCCATAAGTGCCGGACACCGAGTTACGTCCGAACAGCTGGATCGGCTTGCCAGCCAGATCGCCGGTCACGCCCACATCGCCCCAGGTTTTCGCATCGGTCTTGGCGCCGCAAAGACGCGTCGCGGAGAAAATCGCGTCGACCTGCTGCAGGGTCAGGCCCTTGATCGGGTTGTCCTTGTGCACAAACACCGCCAGCGCATCCACAGCCACTGGAATGGCCGTCGGCTTGTAGCCGTGCTTCTGCTCGAACGCCGACAGCTCGCCGTCTTTCATCTTGCGGCTCATCGGCCCAAGGTTCGCAGTGCCTTCGGTCAAGGCCGGCGGCGCGGTCGATGAACCGGCGGCCTGAATCTGGATGTTCACACTGGGATATTCTTTCTTGTAGGCCTCGGCCCACAGGGTCATCAGGTTGGCCAGGGTGTCGGAGCCGACACTGGAGAGGTTGCCCGATACACCGGAAGTCTTGGTATAGGCTTTGATGGCGGGGTCGACAGCAGCAACCGAATTGGCAGCGGCAACTCCGGCCGCTACAAAGGTCAGTGCAGTCATCAAACTCTTGAGTGTCATGCCTTGCGCTCCTGGCAGGGTATGTAGGGGTCCAGACCCGCTTTCGCCGGTCTTGTGACCACTCTATGAATTGATTGTGACAATAAGATGAAAAGGCCATCACCCTTGCTCAGGGGGATGGCCTTTACCGATGGACAGGTCCAGCGCTGGAGGTATCAGCGTTTTTTCGAGATCAGATAGACGCCGATGGCCATGCCCATGCCACACAGGATCGCGACATACCAGGCCGGTCCCATCGGGCTGCTCTTGAGCATGAAAGTAACAACCATGGGCGTCAGACCACCGAAGATTGCATACGCCAGGTTGTAGGAGAACGACAGGCCCGAGAAGCGCACCACCGGCGGGAAGGCCTTGACCATCACATAAGGCACTGCACCGATGGTGCCGACGAACAGGCCCGTGATTGCGTAAAGCGGGAACAGCACCCCAGGGTTTTCGCCCAGGATGTGATAGAAGGTCCAGGAGCTGACCAGCAGGCCTGCGCTACCCAGCAGGAACACCCAGCCAGCGCCGATCCGGTCCGCCAGCGCACCGGCACCGATACACCCGACGCTCAGGAACACGATGGCCAGGCTGTTGGCTTTAAGCGCCGTGGCAGCCGGGAAACCATAGATGGTCTGCAGGATGGTCGGCGTCATCAGGATCACGACGATGATGCCGGCTGACAGCAACCAGGTCATCAGCATCGACAGTGCAACCGCGCCACGATGATCACGCAGCACCGCCTTGAGCGGCACTTCATCTGCCAGCGCCTTGCGCAATTGCAGCTCGGCGAACACAGGCGTCTCATGCAGCAGACGACGCAGGTACACCGACATCAAACCGAACACCCCCCCCAGCAGGAAAGGAATACGCCAGGCGTAGTCCGCCACCTCGACAGGGCTGTAGATGCTGTTGATCGCCGTGGCGACCAGCGAGCCCAGCAGAATGCCCGCGGTCAGGCCTGCAGTCAGTGTGCCGCAGGCATAACCGATGTAACGAGCAGGCACGTGCTCGGACACGAACACCCAGGCGCCAGGCACTTCACCGCCAATCGCCGCGCCCTGAATCACGCGCATCAGCAAAAGAAGAATGGGCGCCCACATGCCGATCTGCGCGTAGGTTGGCAGCAGACCCATGATCAGGGTCGGCACGGCCATCATGAAAATGCTCAGCGTGAACATTTTCTTGCGCCCCAGCAGATCGCCGAAGTGCGCCATGATGATGCCGCCCAGCGGACGCGCCAGGTAACCAGCAGCGAAAATGCCGAAGGTCTGCATCATCCGCAGCCAGTCAGGCATGTCCACCGGGAAGAACAGCTTGCCCACCACCGCCGCGAAGAACACGAAAATAATGAAGTCGTAAAACTCCAGCGCGCCCCCCAGGGCAGAAAGCGATAACGTTTTGTAATCGCTACGGGTCAAAGGGCGCGAGGGTTGCGCGGTACTTGAAGAAACAGATGACATGACAAGGCTTCTCTTTACTTGTTCTGAAAGGGCATGCGACAGCTACGCTGGCTGCGGCGGGGTGGCGTGCAGAAGCGATTGTCCGGGGCAACGATGCAGATAGGCACCAATTTTGCGTGTACAGGCAGTCTTGTCACCTGTAGAGGTTCAGCAAGATAGCAAATTGCTACAAAAAACACATAGCAGGAACTGCCCAAGGACAAAATGAAAACCCGGCGGTCGTTCTATGACGCAACGACCGATATACTCGCAGACTGCCCAGCGCAATGGGAAATTGTGCGAAAACGTCTGAGTCAGCGGCTTTCGCAGAATTTCCCTCAAGGGCCATACCGATGGCTGACCTTAAAAGGTTCATGCTCAAGGTTTTGAATGGCACCTGTCCACCGCGGCAAAAAACAATAGAGTCATGGGTCAGAGGCACCCTAGGCATGATCGAGCTCGAACAAGAAGATCCAACTCCGCAAGGCGACCTTGCGTTACAAATCACGGCGTTGCCCCGTGAAACCAACGGCTTTGGCGATATATTCGGCGGCTGGCTGGTCTCTCAGATGGACCTGGCAGGCACTGCCATGGCCAGCAAAGTGGCAGGCGGACGCGTCGCAACGGTCGCCATCGACCGCATGGCGTTTCTGGTCCCGGTCGCCGTTGGCGAACAGTTGTCCTTTTATACGCGCACCCTGGAAGTGGGCCGCACGTCCATCAAGATGATGGTCGAGGTATGGAGCGACGACCCGCTGACCAGCGAATGGCGCAAGGTTACAGAAGCAGCGTTCGTGTTTGTGGCTATCGATGCCAGCGGCCGTACGCGCTCGGTTCCGGCCAGGCGTTAAGCGCTGCATTGCCCAAGGACAGGTCTCGGCGACCCTGCCTCTTGGGCAAACTCATCCCGTCAGGTACGGTCTACTTTCGTCACGACTACTGAGTGAGAGATTTTGCATGTCCACACCCCCGATAGAGTCCGCCGTTGAATCCGTCCAGTACGATGAACTGAACTGCTGGCGCATTCGTCATGGCGACGCAGAGCTGCTCGTCGCCCAGCAAGGCGCGCACATCCTCAGTTACCAGCGCGCCGGGCAGGAGCCGTTGATCTGGCTGAACGAGGAAGCGGCCTTCAAGAAGGGCAAGCCGATTCGCGCAGGCATGCCGATCTGCTGGCCCTGGTTCGGCAATCTGGAACGCAACCCTGAAAGCGTGCAGGCCATGCGTCAGAGCGACGAGCCCGCCAAGGCTCATGGCGAAGTGCGTGCGCTGGACTGGGAACTGCTGGGCATGGGTGAAGACGGCGACGCCTTGCTGGTGGAGTTCGTGCTGCCGCAGGCCGAAGGCAAATTGCCCGGCTGGCCGCACAACGTCGCCCTCAAGCTGAGCATTCGTCTGGACGATGCGCTGAACGTCAGCCTGGTGAACTATAACTGCGGCACCGAGGCGGTCACGATCAGCCAGGCCCTGCACACCTATTTCGCGGTGAGCGACTCGCGTCAGGTCAGCGTCGAGGGGCTCGACGGCCTGCGCTACATCGAAACCCTTGAAAACTGGGAAGAACGTCAACAGGCGGGCGACCTGACATTCACCGGCGAAACCGACCGCATCTATATGGACACGCCGCGCCAGCTCAGCATTGTCGATCCACAGTGGCAGCGCCGCATCCAGATCCACAGCACCGGCTCTCAATCGGCCATTGTGTGGAATCCGTGGGTCGAGAAGACCGCACGCTTCACCGACATGGCGCCAGACGGCTGGCAGCGCATGGTCTGTGTTGAAACCGCCAATGTGCTGAGTGACGTGGTGACACTGGCTCCAGACGACATGCACATTCTGAACGTCAGCATCTGGAGCGAAGCGCTTTAGACCAACGCCTGATCAGAGGTCCGATTCGACGACGATACGGACCTTTGAGGCATCCATCGCATAGGCCGCATCGGCCAGATCGTTACTGATCTTCTCGACCTTGAGGGTGCCTTCGACCCACAACGGCGCATAGATATCATCCAGCTTCAGGCCTTTGGGGTAACGTATCAGCACCATTTGATTGGGTGGCGGCGGCGGCACGTGAATGCACGCGCCGGGGTACGGCACGAGGAAGAACAGTGTGCTATGGCCTTTGGCATCGGTTTCCAGCGGCACGGGATAACCGCCCAGACGGACGTTTTTGCCATTCATCGCAGCGACGGTCTTGGTGGAATACATGACAGCAGGCAACCCCTTGCTCTGCTTCAAGCCGCCCTTGCTGTCGAACGTGCCCATGGCTTCAGGGGAGTTGTGATCAATTTCAGGCATGGCCTCAAGGGCCTTTTGATCCGACTTGGGCATCAGGTCCAGCCAGTCGGTTTCCGGCAACTGGGCATGTGCAAGCCCGGATGCCAGCAGCAGGGTCATTAACAGAAAGCGACGCATGAGGGTGCTCGGCAGGAAGAGAAAGAATTGCCGCGCATTCTAGCCCTCTGCGCACTACAAAACAGAGGGCTGACGCCTGATATCAGCGCTTTTTGATCATGCCGTAGATGACCAGCAGAATGATTGCACCGACCAGCGCACCCAGGAAGCCTGCGCCTTCACCCGCCTGATAGATGCCCAGCGCCTGGCCACCGTAGGTCGCAGCCAGCGAACCGGCGATACCCAACACAATGGTCATGATCCAGCCCATGCTGTCATCGCCCGGCTTGAGGAAGCGAGCCAGCAGGCCGACGATCAAGCCGATGAAGATGGTTCCGATGATACCCATGCCATTTCCCTCTGTATGAATTGAACGTGCCACGACTCATTGCAGCCTTGGCTTACTGCTATCTGAGAACGGCGGTGGGGAATGGTTCCGGGGGAAATCAAGATTGGGGAAGGATGGAGCAAACGATCGCGCCTCACACTCTGCGCTTGCCGTTCTGCACACGATCACTGGATAACTGCGAACCCTGTGGGAGGCGGCTCGCCGTCGATGCGTTTTTCAGCCAGCCTTCAATGACTGGACGGACGCTATCGCCGGCAAGCCGCCTCCCACGCGAACTGTATTCAGACAGCCCGCACCGTTCCAGAGCCGCTTTCCATACCCTTCATGACGTGTGCATCACGCTGAGCGCAGATGATCAATGGCACGATCAAAGAACGCAGCGCTCGCTCAGCCCTTGATCAACGCCTCGACGCGTTTGACCTGACGATCCAGCGTGGCGCGGTCGTGGCTGCGGACGGTGGCATGACCGACCTTGCGGCCTGCCTTGAACGCCTTGCCGTAATGATGCAGATGGCAGTCATCAACCGCGATCACCTTGTCTACCGCAGGCACTTCGCCGATGAAGTTCAGCATGGCGCTCTCGCCCACCTTGGCAGTGGAGCCCAACGGCAAGCCAGCAACGGCACGCAGGTGGTTTTCGAACTGGCTGCACTCGGCGCCTTCAGTCGTCCAGTGACCGGAGTTGTGAACACGCGGCGCGATTTCGTTGGCCTTGAGGCCACCATCGACTTCGAAGAACTCGAAGGCCAGCACGCCCACGTAATCCAGCTGCTTGAGCACACGGCCTGCGTAGTCTTCGGCCAGCCCTTGCAGCGGGTGATCGGTACTGGCAATGGACAGGCGCAGAATGCCGCTGTCGTGGGTGTTGTGGACCAGCGGGTAGAAACGGGTTTCGCCATCGCGCGCGCGCACCGCAATCAACGACACTTCGCCGGTGAACGGCACGAAGCCTTCCAGCAGGCACGGTACGCTGCCCAGTTCAGCGAAGGTATCGACCACATCAGCGGCCGAACGCAGAACCTTCTGGCCCTTGCCGTCGTAACCCAGCGTGCGGGTTTTCAGGACAGCCGGCAGGCCGATACTGGCCACTGCAGCGTCCAGGTCGGCTTGCGACTGGATGTCCGCGAAGGCAGGCGTCGGGATGCCCAGGTCTTTGAACATGCTCTTCTCGAACCAGCGATCCCGCGCAATGCGCAACGCTTCGGCGCTCGGGTAGACAGGCACGAACTGCGACAGGAACGCCACGGTCTCGGCCGGAACGCTTTCGAATTCGAAGGTCACCAGATCGACTTCATCAGCCAACTGGCGCAGGTGATCCAGATCGCCGTAATCGGCCCGCAGATGCTCGCCCAATGCCGCCGCACACGCGTCAGGCGCAGGGTCGAGGAAGGCGAAGTTCATGCCCAGCGGAGTCCCCGCCAGAGCCAACATGCGGCCCAGTTGGCCGCCACCGATTACACCGATCTTCATGGAAAAACCTCAGGCGTGGCGTGGGTCTGGATTGTCCAGGACGCTGTCTGTCTGCTCGGAGCGGAATTTTTTCAGCGCCACGTGGAATTGCGGATGCTTGGCGCCCAGGATGCTCGCCGACAGCAGCGCCGCATTGATCGCGCCCGCTTTGCCGATGGCCAGGGTCGCAACCGGAATGCCGGCCGGCATCTGCACGATGGACAGCAGCGAGTCGACACCGGACAGCATCGACGACTGCACCGGCACACCCAGCACAGGCAGATGGGTCTTGGCGGCGCACATGCCCGGCAAGTGAGCGGCACCACCGGCACCTGCGATGATCACCTCGATACCACGGCCTTCGGCCTCATCGGCGTACTGGAACAGCAAGTCCGGCGTGCGGTGTGCAGACACCACTTTGACTTCGTAGGGAATGCCGAGCTTTTCCAGCATGTCGGCGGTGTGGCTAAGGGTGGACCAATCGGACTTGGAGCCCATGATCACGCCAACCAGTGCGCTCATCGTCGTGCCTCTCATCGGGCGCCCGCAGGCGCGTCTAAAAACAACAAGCCACGCAGGAGGACCGGCGTGGCTTGCTGTACGAATAATGACCGATTGAACCGGCCAAAGGCCGCGCAGTATACCTCAAAGCGACAGGATGACAGCCCCCTCGACGACCATCCGCACAAGGTTTTTACAAACCGTGCGGAGCGCAAGACCCGGGCTGACGAAAGTGGGTGCAAAGGTCCTGCACATTCAGCCGCACAAGACTACAGGCAGCGATGCCGATGCTGGCTGACCGCAGACCCGAATTGCGATTAGGTGGTTCAGGTCCGGCCCATTCCGGGCTGGCCATACCCTGTCTATTTACTCAAGGATGAGTACCCATGCTGAAAGCTTTTACCCGATCCCTGCTGTTGATCACGGCACTTTTGCTGAACCAGGCCGCACTGGCCGACGAGCTACTGACCAAACGCCCCCTGTTCCTGTTTCTGTTCGTGCATGACGACATCAAGGAGACCGACATCAATCGTCTTGCCAAGGACTACGTCACGTGGTTCGTGAAGGACGTGGAAAGTTTCACAGGTCGGCGCGTCCAACTCCAATTCATACGCAATGTCCCGACATTGACAGACTTCGCTTACAAGGGTGACGACCTGAACAAAACCTCCCTGGACTTCAAGAACACTGTGGATCGGTACACCCTCGCGAAAAATCTGCCAAAGAACGCGACGACCAAATACATGCTGCTGACTCAGGACATGCTCAACTCAAAAACGGGAGGCGTTGCGATCATAAAGGGCTATACCGCCATCGCATCACTGCAGACCTACAGTGCCGCGGCGCACGAACTGGGCCACTTGCTGGGCGGCACCCACGAGGCGGCGCAGGTCTTGTATCGCGGCGGCTGGTGGTGTGAAACCAATCTGGTTGCTGAACGCAATACGCTTCGCGCCAACTGCTACACCTACAGCGACGAGAACAAAAAACTGATCGCGGCAAACCTGGGTGAACACCCCTGACCTGCACACGGGCTGCTCGCGAGAGTGGCCCGTCCGGCCTCCTCACTGCGTGGCGGCGCTTTCCAGCTTGCGCCACAGAAGCCGAACGTTTGCCTTGCGGACCAGCGCACAGCGATACAGACGGATTTCCAGCGGCACATGCCATTCCGGCCCGCCACACACCACCAGTTCACCGCGCGCCAGTTCGGCGCGGACGCTCAATTGTGGCACCCACGCGATGCCCAGGCCTTCCAGCGCCATGCTTTTAAGGCTGTCAGCCATGGCCGTTTCGTACACCGTGGTAAAGCGCAGGTTGCGCTGGCGCAGTAACATGTTCACCGAGCGCCCCAGAAAGGCACCGGCGCTGTACGCCAGCAGCGGCACACTGGCTTCGCCTTCCATGTCGAACAGCGGCTGCCCCTGAGCGTCGGCGGCGCAGACCGGAAGCATCTGTGTCTGCCCCAGGTGCAGCGACGGAAAGATCTCGGCATCCATTTGCAACGCCGCGTCGGGGTCATAGAACGCCAGCATCAGGTCACAGCCACCTTCGCGCAAGGCATGCACCGCATCACCCACATTGGTCGCAACCAGTCGGGTCGCAATGTTCAGGCCCTCGTTGCGAAGCTGGGCGATCCAGCGCGGAAAGAACCCCAGCGCCAGCGAATGCGCGGCAGCGACCTGCATGACCTCGCCCTGCCCGCCTTCCAGATGATGCAGGTGACGCACCACCTCGCCCAACTGCTCCACCACCGTACGGGCCGTGACGAGAAACAGTTGCCCGGCAGCCGTCAGCTCGACCGGCGTGCGCGAACGGTTGACCAGGGTGAGCCCCAGCGCGGCTTCAAGGCTGCGGATCCGCCGGCTGAAGGCTGGCTGCGTCACGAAGCGACGCTCGGCGGCCTGGGAGAAACTGCGAGTGGCCGCCAGGGCGCTGAAGTCCTCCAACCATTTGCTTTCCAGATTCATGAGGTCCTCCCGGACAATGGCTGACTGCATAGCAGGCGACTGCGTAAAGACGACGCCCGACGCGCCGCCGCTACAAAAACCTTTTGCGTTCCCTGCACGACGGGAACATACACCGGTGCGACATTTTGTCCCCTTTACGCCCCGCACAAAAGCCGAGTCACACTCCTGTTATGCCGTTTCTGCATGGCCCAGCGTTTAACAGCATTGGTCAATTTTAAACGCAAAGCCCACTATCCGCTGCGTTCCGGCATCGTCCGTGCCTCATTTGAGACTTTTTCTATCATGTCCTCGCCTGCATCATCGCGCATCGAAAAAGACCTGCTTGGTGTTCTCGAAGTACCTGCAAACGCCTACTACGGCATTCAGACACTGCGAGCGGTCAACAATTTTCACCTGTCCGGCGTGCCGCTGTCGCACTACCCGAAACTGGTCGTGGCCCTGGCCATGGTCAAGCAGGCAGCCGCCGATGCAAACCACCAGCTCGGACATCTCAACACCGCCAAGCACGCCGCCATCAGCGAAGCCTGCGCCCGCCTGATCCGCGGTGATTTCCATGATCAGTTCGTGGTTGACATGATTCAGGGCGGCGCTGGCACTTCAACCAACATGAATGCCAACGAAGTCATCGCCAACATCGCGCTGGAAACCATGGGTTTCGAGAAGGGCGAGTACAAGCATCTGCACCCCAACAACGACGTGAACATGGCTCAGTCAACCAACGACGCCTACCCGACGGCCATCCGCCTGGGTCTGCTGTTGGGCCACGACGCCCTGCTCGCCAGCCTCGACAGCCTGATTCAGGCGTTCGCGGCCAAGGGCCAGGAATTCAACCACGTGCTGAAAATGGGTCGCACTCAGTTGCAGGACGCCGTTCCGATGACCCTGGGTCAGGAATTCCGCGCCTTCGCCACCACCCTGACCGAAGACCTGAACCGCCTGCGCAGCCTGGCACCGGAACTGCTGACCGAGGTCAACCTGGGCGGCACCGCCATCGGCACCGGCATCAACGCCGACCCTGGCTATCAGCATCTTGCGGTCGAGCGCCTGGCAACCATCAGCGGCCAGCCGCTGGTCCCTGCTGCCGACTTGATCGAAGCGACCTCCGACATGGGTGCCTTCGTATTGTTCTCGGGCATGCTCAAGCGCACTGCGGTCAAGCTGTCCAAGATCTGCAACGACCTGCGCCTGCTGTCCAGCGGCCCACGCACCGGCATCAACGAGATCAACCTGCCAGCGCGTCAGCCCGGCAGCTCGATCATGCCTGGCAAGGTCAATCCGGTTATCCCGGAAGCGGTCAATCAAGTGGCCTTCGAGATCATCGGCAACGATCTGTCGCTGACCATGGCGGCCGAAGGCGGCCAGTTGCAGCTCAACGTGATGGAGCCGCTGATCGCGTACAAGATTTTCGACTCGATCCGCCTGCTGCAGCGCGCCATGGACATGCTGCGCGAGCACTGCATCGTCGGCATTACGGCCAACGAGCAGCGCTGCCGTGAACTGGTCGAGCACTCGATCGGCCTGGTCACCGCTCTGAACCCTTACATCGGTTACGAGAACTCGACCCGTATCGCCCGTATCGCGCTGGAAACCGGCCGTGGCGTACTGGAACTGGTTCGCGAGGAAGGCCTGCTCGACGACGCCATGCTCGACGACATTCTGCGACCGGAAAACATGATCGCTCCACGTCTGGCGCCACTGAAGGCCTGACACGCGATGATTTGCGAAACCTGCTCACCAGATTGAGGGCCTAGACACCCCTCAATTTTTTGAGGGTCTGGGAGTGATTCTCCAGACCCTTTTTTTTGCCCGCTGGCAAACGTGGATCCGATAAACGGTCCAAGGCCTCTGGGATCACGCTGTGTGGAGTTATCCACAGAGTATTTATTTAACGCGGCAAATGAAGAATCAGTCTTACAAGAAAGCACCTACAGACGTAAAAACTTTGCACCGGTATAGTGCGCCCCCTCAAAAGTAGCGAGGAATAACAAAAATGCTGGAAATGATTAACGACTTCCTCTCCGGTAAGGTCCTCATCGTCCTTATCGTAGGCCTGGGTAGTTACTTCACGATCCGCTCACGTTTCGTTCAGTTTCGACACTTTTTCCACATGTTCTCGGTATTCCGCGACAGCCTGAAGAGCAGCGCGGGTCAGTTGAGTTCGTTTCAGGCGCTGATGCTGAGCCTTGCCGGCCGCGTCGGTGCGGGCAACATTGCAGGCGTCGGCATTGCCGTGACGCTCGGTGGCCCGGGTGCCGTGTTCTGGATGTGGGTGACTGCACTGGTCGGCATGTCCAGCAGCTTTATCGAGTGCTCCCTCGCTCAGCTTTACAAACGCAAGGATTCCGAAGGCCAGTTCCGTGGCGGTCCGGCGTTCTACATCCAGTACGGCCTGGGCAAGCGCTGGCTGGGCATGGTCATGGCGGTCTTGCTGCTGGTGACCTTCGGCTTTGCGTTCAATGGCCTGCAATCCCACGCCGTGACCGACTCGCTGAAAAGCGCCTTCGGCGTTGACACCATGACCACCGGCATCTGCCTGGTCGTGCTGCTGGGTCTGGCGTTCATCGGTGGCATCAAGCGCATCGCGGCCATCTCCGACCTGCTGGTCCCGGTCAAGACCCTGATCTACATCGCCGTCACCGTCTACGTGATCGTGCTGCAGATCGATCACGTTCCAGGCATGCTGATGACCATCGTCAAAAGCGCCTTCGGTCTTGATCCGGTGTTTGGCGGCCTGCTGGGCAGCGCCATCGTGATGGGCGTCAAACGCGGCGTATTCGCCAACGAAGCCGGTCTGGGCAGCGCGCCTAACGTGGCAGCCGTCGCTCAGGTCGAGCACCCGGTTGCACAGGGTGTGGTTCAGGCGTTCAGCGTTTTCCTGGACACCTTCGTCATCTGCACCTGCACCGCCTTGCTGATTCTGCTGTCCGGTATCTACAACGTCGGCTACGACGGCAACGGTATCGTGCTGGCACAGAACTCGCTCGCAGCGGTGGTCGGTGACTGGGGTCGGGTCTTCATCAGCGTGGCGCTGGCCCTGTTCGTGTTCACCTCGATCCTCTACAACTACTACCTGGGCGAGAACAGCCTGCGCTTCCTGTTCGGTGAGAAGATCAAGGCCATCGTCCTCTACCGCATTGCGGTGCTGGTGCTGATCCTCTGGGGTGCCGTCGTCGACCTGAAAGACGTGCTGGCCTTTGCCGACATCACCATGACCATGCTGGCATTCGTCAACCTGATCGCACTGGCGATGCTGTTCAAAGTCGTCAAGCGCATCCTGAGTGACTACGATGCACAGCGTCGTGCAGGTATCAAGACGCCGGTCTTCGACTCCAGCAAATTCCCTGACCTGGATCTGGACCGCAGCGCATGGCCTGCCAACCCGGCGCAAAAGCCGGTCCATGACGCTGAAGTGGCAGGCAAGCCTGCTCAAGAAGCGCGATAAACGCACAACGCCATAACGGAGAAGAGCCATGACTCATGATGTAAAAAAATCTGCTCAGCGAGTGATGGTTCTTTATACCGGCGGCACCATCGGCATGCAGGCCAGCGCCAACGGGCTGGCACCTGCATCCGGTTTCCAGACGAGAATGGCCGGGCAACTGGCCGAGCTGCCGGAACTGGTCGTGCCGCAATGGCGTTTTCGCGAGATGTCACCCCTGATCGACAGCGCCAACATGACGCCCGCCTATTGGCTGCGTCTGCGTGACGCGGTGATCGAGGCGGTGGACGTGGACGGCTGCGACGCCGTGCTGGTGCTGCATGGCACCGACACTCTGGCGTACAGCGCGGCGGCCATGAGCTTCCAGTTGCTGGGGCTCAATGCGCCTGTCGTGTTCACAGGCTCCATGCTGCCGGCCGGTGTGCCGGACAGCGATGCCTGGGAAAACGTCAATGGTGCCCTGCTCGCCCTCGGCGAGGGTCTGGCACCGGGCGTTCAGCTGTATTTCCATGGCGAGCTGATGGCCCCGACACGTTGCGCGAAAATCCGCAGCTTCGGACGTCATCCGTTCGCGCCGCTGCAACGCTCCCGTAGCGGTCACTCAGCCGTATCGTTGCCCGACGCGCTGGATTATCGTCAGGCCCGAACACTGGCAAATGTCGCGGTGCTGCCTTTGTTTCCGGGTATCGGCGCAGCTCAACTGGATGGCCTGATCGACAGCGGCATTCAAGGTCTGGTGCTGGAATGCTTCGGCAACGGCACCGGCCCAAGCGACAACCCTCAGTTCGTAGCAAGCCTGGAAAACGCCCGAGCGCAAGGCATCTGTGTGGTTGCAATCACACAATGCCATGAAGGCGGCGTGGAGCTGGATGTCTACGAAGCGGGCAGCCGCCTGCGCAGTGCAGGCGTTTTGTCCGGTGGTGGCATGACGCGTGAAGCCGCGCTGGGCAAGCTGCATGCACTGCTAGGTGCCGGCCTGACCACTGAAGAGGTTCGGCGGCTGGTGGAGCTGGACCTGTGTGGCGAGTTGCGCTGAGCCATTGAAACGTTTCGGTGACTCAGGACAATCCTGAGTCAACCGGGATATCGCGATCCCCCTCCTTCCAACACAACGTCACTCGCCCAATGGCGCGTTTCTCCGTGGACGGTCGCTGTGCGGTCAGGAAACCTTGCTTTCTTCCTGAGCCCCACGAAGCATCGAGTCCAGATTTCGCTCAATGTTCGCGCACAGCGCGGTCATCTGGATTTCATGTTCACTGGCCTTGAACGGGCTTTGCAGGTCCGTGCCGATCTTCTCGATCGCCAGCAGCATGAAGCCCACTACAGTGGAGGCCAATGGCGTGAACCAGCCTAGGGTTTCGACCAGGCCGATGGGCACGATCAGGCAGAAAAGAGTAATGAACAAGCGTGGAAAAGCGACATACGGATACGGCAGCGGTGTATTGGCAATCCGCTCCATGCCGCCCTGGCAGTTGGAGATGTCCACCATGGTCGACTCAAGCCGCGCCAGGCGGATGCTGTCCAGACGACCGCACTGGTATTCCTTGGCCAATAGCGCAGCCGACGTATTGAGCAGGTCGTTGGGAAAGTTGTTGGTGTCGAAGCGGCGTTCAAACTCTTCACGCGGAATCAAGGCCTGCACCTCGTCGCCACAGTGGCCGCCTTTCAAATGCGCGGACAGGCATTTGACGTAGGCCACATGACGACGCAGCAGCGTAGCCTTCACCGGATTGATGCCGCCCTCGTCGTCCTCGACCAGCGTCAGCACCTGACGGGCGAAGCTGCGCGAGCTGTTGACCAGCGCACCCCACAGGGTTCGTGCCTCCCACCAGCGGTTGTAGGCGCTGGAATTCCGGAAGCTGGTCAGCACCACCAGCGCAGAACCGAGCAAGGTCAACGGCATGGACGGCAAGGTGATCTTGCGCTCCAGGTACAGCATGAAATCGACCGTGACGATCACGTCCCAAATCAGCAGCCAGAAAAGCGACCAGCCCACATAACCGATTGTCTTGCCCAGAAACCGGAATTTTCCCATGATCGTCTGCTGCAAAGGACTACCCCATCGATAGATAAGCGAGACCGCACATCCTCGCTACTGCACGGGCTTTGAATACGAAAACGGCAGTTGGTTCGCGAGCGGCCCGCTTTATCTCAAGGGATCAATCGTTTCAGCAGCCGGTCAACCCCACTTGCGGACGCTCCCCTGCAAAGAAGATCGGTCGCAACCTGACGCCGATAACGTTACCGGCGTAGGCCGCAACCAACCACAGCCAGCCATGCAGGCTGCCGGATGCGATACCGCTGAAGTACGCGCCGATGTTGCAGCCATAGGCCAGACGTGAGCCGTAGCCCAGCATCAGCCCGCCAATGACGGCTGCAACGATCGAGCGTGTCGGAATATCAAGGTTAGGCGCAAAGCGCCCGGCCAGGCCTGCTGCGAGCAAGGCTCCCAGCATGATGCCGATGTCCATCACGCTGGTGATGTCTTCCCAGACCGGGGCGGCCAGCGCCTTGGCGTTGGCCGCGCTCTGCCAGAACACCCAACTGCCGACATCCACGCCCAGACCGCTTGCCACTTTGGCACCCCATAGCGCAAACGCTGAGGTGATACCCCACGGCCGACCCGCCAGCGCCAGCGTGGCGTAATTGAGAAGAGCAAGCGCCACCGCGCCCCAGACCAGCACCCAGGGTCCGCGCAGCAGGCGACGCAGGCCTGTGTGCTCGCTGGAGACGGGGGCCTCGAGTTCGCCATGCCGACGCTTTTCAAGGCGTACCGTGACAAACGCAATCAAGGCGAACAGCGCCAGATTGCCAAGCAGCGCCGGGATCACCCCGAAGCTCTTGACCACGGACGTGGCCGGAAACGATGGCAAGGCAAACCACCAGTCAACGTGGTGAGTGGCGATCAGCGAGCCGAGGATGAAGAACAGCAGCGTCACCAGCATGCGTGCATTACCGCCGCCTGCGGTGAACAGCGTCCCGGATGCGCAACCGCCGCCCAGTTGCATGCCGATACCGAAGATAAAGGCCCCGACCACGACCGAAACGCCAACCGGCGCAACCAGGCCACTGACCGGCTGCCCGAACAGCGTGCCAGCGCCCAGCGCAGGAAAGAACAGCATCACAGCGACGGCGAGCATCACCATTTGCGCACGCAGACCGGCACCGCGTCGTTCACGAATGAACACGCGCCAGGCCGATGTGAAGCCGAACGCGGCGTGATAGAGGGTGACGCCCAGCGCCGCACCGACGATCCACAGCAGGACCTGACGCGTGCCAACGCTGAGCAACAGAAATTGCGCGCCCATCAATAACAGGAACAACGCCGCCAGCGGCGCGCCGTAGGCCCGGCCGGGTGTTGCAGAAAGGGATGTGTTCATGGGTCTCTCAACGACAGGTAGCAAAAGAAAGCGATTATACGTGTGCAGCAGGCTTACTCGGACCAGACCTTGCGCAGCCTGTTCAGCGCATCGCTGATTTGCGCCTCTGGCACGGCGGCAAAGCCCAGCACCAGCCCGGCACGCTCATCCAGAGACTCGGTCGAGTCCGGCAGCCAGTAGCGGCTCAAGGCATTGACCTCGACGCCGACGCTCCACGCCTGCTCGACCAGTTCACGCTCGCGGGCCAGGCTGTCGACCTTGACCATCACATGCAGCCCCGCCGCGACGCTGGGCATTGCGGCACATCCCGCAATGCCTGCGGGCCAACCCGCCAGTAACGCGTTGCGCCGACTCAGCGCGGCACGTCGCATCCGGCGAATGTGCCGCTGGAAATGCCCCAGTGCAATGAACTGCGCCATGACGGCCTGGGTGCTGACTTCGGTATGACGCATGTCCACCGCCTTGCGCTGGCTGAACGGGCGCACCAGTTCCTGCGGCAACACCAGGTATCCGAGGCGCAAGGCCGGAAAGGCGATCTTGCCGAACGTGCCGACATACAGTACTCGCCCGCTGCGATCCAGCGCCGCCAGGGGAGCCAGCGGCGCGCCGCTATACCGGTACTCGCCGTCATAGTCATCCTCGACGATCCAGCCCTGATGCCGCTCGGCCCAGGCCAGTAACTCAAGGCGTCTGGCCAGGCTCATGACCACGCCGGTCGGGTACTGGTGGGACGGGGTCACGTAAGCCAGCCTGCAATCGGTTTGCTCAAGATCGGCGCAGCGCAGCCCTTCTTCGTCGACTGCCACGCCCTGGAGTCGCGCCCCCGCCACCGCAAAGGCATGGGCGGCTGCGCGATAGCCCGGATTCTCGATCGCAACGCCTGCACCGGGTTCGACCAGCAGCTGTGCACAAAGGCTGATGGCGTGCTGGGCGCCGCTGGTGATCACAATTTGTTCAGCGGTGCACTGCAAGCCTCGGGACGAACGCAGATACGCTGCGATCAACGCCCTTAACCTGGGCTCTCCTGCCGCTGCGCCGTAGCCCAGCATCGCAGGGTCCGGCCGACGCCAGAAGGCAGCGTAGAGCTTGCCCCACAAGGCGAAGGGAAAAAGATCGAAGGCCGGCACGCCGACGCGAAAGGCTCTGGGCGCTTCATCTGAAGGTGCCGGAAGCGAGTGAGCATTGATCAGATCCAGCGCCGAACTGTGGATAACTTCACTGTCCAGATCATCTGGCATCTCCGGCAAAATTGTGGATAAGCCTGTGGACAAAGGTGTAGACAAACCTGTGGACAAGTCGGTGGATAGTTTTCTGTCAGCAGCCTTTCCATGCGCGGCGTTGCGACTCGGGAGGCTTGCGACATAAGTGCCGTCGCCCACGCGGGTTTCGGTAAAGCCTTCGGCATACAACTGGTCGTAGGCGCGCATCACGCTGTTACGGGAAATGGCTAGCAGGTCGGCCAGCTCGCGACTGGCAGGCAGGCGCGTACCGCTGTGAAGACGCCCCTCCAGTATCTGCTGACGCAGTGCGCGATACAGCTGTTTGCTCAAGCCCTGACGGCGGTCCAGCCTGATGCCGATGAGCGCGGGGGGAAATGCAGACGTGCCGGACACCATCGAATTGGCCCCATGAATTTTCTTGAAAATGGATCTTACAACAGACCAATACCTTGCCTAGGATCTGTCCATCGGCTCAGGAGTATCGCCATGTACACACCCGCAGCATTCAGCGACAACGACACGTCCAGACTTCACGAACAGATGCAGCAGACTCGTCTGGCGATTCTGGTCACCTGGAACGAGGACGGCATGCAGGCCTCGCACCTGCCGCTGTTGCTGCGCGAGGACCAAGGCACCTACGGCACGCTCCACGGGCATCTGGCCAAAGCCAATCCACAGTGGCGGCAGCTGGACACCTGCGCCGAAGCGCTGGTGATCTTTCCCGGCGAGGACGCCTACGTCAGCCCGTCTTATTACCCGAGCAAAGCCGAGCACGGCCAGGTGGTGCCGACCTGGAACTATGTGGCCGTGCACGCCTACGGCAAGGCCGAAACATTTACCGACGCTCCACGGCTGCGTCAGCTGTTGAGCGATCTGACAGCAAAGCATGAGTCCGATCGTGCGCAACCCTGGTCCATCGACGACGCACCCGCCGAGTACATCGCCAAAATGCTGGGCGCCATTGTCGGCTTCGCCCTGCCGATCCAGCGCCTGGAAGGCAAACGTAAACTCAGTCAGAACCGCAGTGCCCCGGACATGGCGGGCGTGCGAGACGGCCTTGCTGCCAGCCAGAAAACCAACGAACAACACATTGCCCGCTTGATGAGCCAGCAGGAGAACGCTTCATGAGTAACGTCCAGATTCGACCCGTAACCGCTGACGACCACCAGGCATGGCTGCCTCTGTGGCAGGCCTATCTGCGCTTTTACAAAACCGAGCTGGCCGAGGTTGTCAGCGATGTGAGCTGGCAGCGCTTTCTCGACTCCAGCGAGCCGACGCACGCCGCGCTGGCGTGGCTGGACGACCAAGCGGTGGGCATGGTGAACTTCATCTACCACCGCTCGAACTGGAGCATTGCCAACGCGTGTTACCTGCAGGATCTGTTCGTTGCGCCCGAGCAGCGCGGTACTGGCCTGGGCAGGCAGTTGATTGAGCATGTGTACGCGACCGCGAAGGCCGACGGTTGCGATAAGGTCCACTGGCTGACCCACGAAACCAATGCCACGGCCATCCAGTTGTACGAACGCGTTGCCGAGCGCGGCGGCTACATTCAATTTCGCAAGGCTCTCTAAGGGAAGTGATTGATGTCTGAGACTCCACTGGATTGGCAACCCGCGACACTGCCGACGCCCCAACCCCTGAGCGGTCGTTTCGTCCGACTGGAAAAGCTGGACATGTCTCGCCATGCCGATGAGCTGTGGGCAGTACTTCAGGGACCGGACGCCGACCCCCGACTGTGGGACTACCTGCCCTATGGGCCCTTCCAAGATCGCGATGCCTTCGATGCCTGGCTGGCTCGTCATCAGGCAGAGACCGATCCGTGGTTCTACAGCGTGGTCAACCAGCAAACGGGCAAAACCGAGGGCGTGATCAGCTTTCTGTCGATCTTCCCTGCGCATGGCCGGATCGAAATCGGTCACGTGACCTTCAGCGCCGCCATGCAGCGCACGCCCAAGGGCACCGAGGCGATTTATCTGCTGGCCAGGGAAGCCTTCCGGCTGGGCAATCGTCGCCTGGAATGGAAATGCAACGCCAGCAACGCCCGCTCCAAACGTGCCGCCGAACGCTTCGGTTTCAGCTACGAAGGCACCTTCCGCCAGCACATGGTGGTCAAAGGTGTGAATCGCGACACCGCGTGGTACTCGATCCTGGACAGCGAATGGCCCGCCCTGCAAACCGCCTTTGAACGCTGGCTGGCAGTGGATAACTTCAAGGAGGGTGAGCAGATCAAAGGGCTGGAAGCGTTTCGGCAGTAGGTTCAGCGTGCGGATCGGAACCGTGAGCTGCAGTTTTGATCGTTCCCACGCCGTGCGTGGTAACGCCGCCCGGGACGCTCCGCGCCTCATTCCGAGCTGTATGAATAAAAAAAGGGAGCCACGAAGGCTCCCCCAGAGGTAAACGGTTTAGCTGTTCGGACAGGCGCTCTGTCCGGTCAGCCTTCGATTTCAATCAGGATCTCGCCCGGATTGACGCGGTCGCCCTTGGCGACATGGATAGCGACAATCTTGCCGGCGATGGAAGCCTGGACCTCGGTTTCCATTTTCATCGCTTCGGTGATCAGCACGGCCTGGCCGACCTTGACGCTGTCGCCTTCCTTGACCAGCACATCGACGATGTTGCCCGGCATGGTGGTGCTGACGTGGCCCGGCGCATGTGCCTGCTGGCGCTTGCTCGCACCGCCACTGACAAACTCGTTGAGCGGTTCGAACACCACTTCTTCCGGCATGCCATCAATCGACAGGTAGAAATGACGCTTGCCCTCGGCTTTCACCCCGACACCCGTGATGTCGACGCGATAGGTCTCGCCGTGCACATCGATGACGAACTCGGTCGGCACGCCCTCTCCGCCTGCACGGGCCACGCCTCCCGCTTCGGGAATCGGCAGCAACACTTCCGCAGACAAGGTCCCGGCAGCCCGCTCCTCAAGGAACTTGCGACCGATGTCCGGGAACATGGCGAAGGTCAGCACGTCTTCCTCTGACTTGGCCAGCGCCCCGATGTCGGCCCGCAGCTTGGTCATTTCCGGTTTGAGCAAATCGGCCGGGCGCACATCGATCAGCTCCTCGTTGCCGATGGCCTGACGACGCAGCTTCTCGTCCACCTGACCTGGCGCCTTGCCGTAGCCGCCCTGCAGGTACAGCTTCACTTCATTGGTGATGGTCTTGTAACGCTCGCCCGCCAGCACGTTGAAAAACGCCTGGGTGCCCACGATCTGCGAGGTCGGCGTGACCAACGGCGGATAGCCCAGGTCCTTGCGCACACGCGGAATTTCAGCCAGCACTTCGTTCATGCGGTTGAGCGCGCCCTGCTCCTTGAGCTGGTTGGCCAGGTTGGAAATCATCCCGCCCGGCACCTGATTGACCTGCACGCGGGTATCGACGGCGGTGAATTCGCTTTCGAACTGGTGGTATTTCTTGCGCACGGCATAGAAGTACAGACCGATGTCCTGCAGCAGTTCCAGGTCAAGACCGGTGTCGAACTCGCTGCCTTTGAGTGCCGCGACCATGGATTCAGTACCGGGATGGCTGGTGCCCCAGGCGAAACTGGAGATAGCCGTATCGATATGATCCGCGCCGTTCTCGACCGCCTTGAGCTGACACATCGCGGCCAGTCCTGCCGTGTCATGGGAATGAATGAATACCGGCAGCGACTGCTCGGCCTTCAGCGCCCGGACCAGCTCACCGGTCGCGAACGGCGTGAGCAGGCCGGCCATGTCCTTGATCGCGACCGAGTCGCAACCCATAGCCTCCATCTGCCGGGCCTGCGCCACGAACGCGTCGATGGTGTGAACCGGGCTGGTGGTGTAAGCGATGGTGCCTTGCGCATGCTTGCCTGCCGCCTTCACCGCTTCGATGGCCACACGCAGGTTACGGACGTCGTTCATGGCATCGAAAATGCGGAACACGTCGATGCCATTGACGGCTGCCTTGGCGACAAACGCCCTGACCACGTCATCGCTGTAATGGCGATAGCCCAGCAGGTTCTGACCGCGCAGCAACATTTGCAGGCGGGTGTTGGGCAGCGCCGCACGCAGTTGGCGCAGGCGCTCCCACGGGTCTTCCTTCAGAAAACGCACGCAGGCATCGAACGTCGCGCCGCCCCAGACTTCCAGCGACCAGTAGCCGACCTTGTCGAGCTTTTCGCAGATCGGCAGCATGTCTTCGGTGCGCATGCGCGTGGCCAGCAACGATTGGTGAGCATCACGCAGGATGGTGTCGGTAACGAAGATCTTCTTGGACATTTCAGTATTCCTTACAGGCCTGCGTGGGCGGCAATGGCGGCGGCGATGGCCAGAGCCAGCTCTTCGGGTTTGCGCTTGATCGAGTAGTTGGTCAGTTCAGGATGACTTTCGACGAAGCTGGTATTGAACTCACCGCTGCGGAATTCCGGGTTGCGCAGGATTTCCTGGTAATAAGCGGCGGTGGTCTTCACCCCTTGCAGACGCATGTCGTCCAGGGCACGAAGGCCGCGGTCCATCGCTTCTTCCCAGGTCAGCGCCCAGACGATCAGCTTCAGGCACATCGAGTCGTAGAACGGCGGGATGGTGTAGCCGGTGTAGATCGCCGTATCGGTGCGCACACCAGGGCCGCCGGGTGCGTAATAACGGGTGATCTTGCCGAAACTGGGCAGGAAGTTGTTTTTCGGGTCTTCGGCGTTGATCCGGAACTGCAACGCGAAGCCGCGATGGATGATGTCTTCCTGTTTGACCGACAGCGGCTGGCCGGACGCGATGCGAATCTGCTCGCGAACGATATCGATACCGGTGATTTCTTCAGTGATGGTGTGCTCCACCTGAACGCGGGTGTTCATTTCCATGAAGTACACCTCGCCCTCGGCGAGCAGGAACTCCACGGTGCCAGCGTTCTCGTAACCCACCGCCTTGGCCGCGCGCACGGACAGATCACCGATGTAGGCGCGCTGTTCCGGGGTCAGTTGCGGGCTGGGGGCGATTTCGATGAGCTTCTGGTTGCGGCGCTGGATCGAGCAGTCACGCTCGAACAGGTGCACGACGTTGCCGAAGCTGTCGCCCAGAATCTGCGCTTCGATGTGCTTGGGATTGACGATGCACTTTTCCAGAAACACTTCGGCGGAACCAAAGGCCTTGGTCGCTTCCGAGATCACTCGGGGAAAGGCCTGCTCCAGTTCTTCACGGCTGTTGCAGCGACGGATGCCGCGTCCGCCACCACCGGAAGTGGCCTTGAGCATCACCGGATAGCCGATGCGATCCCCTTCGATCAGCGCCTCCTGAATGTCGGCGACGTTGCCTTCGGTGCCCGGTGTGACCGGCACCCCGGCCTTGATCATGCTGCGGCGCGCTTCAGTCTTGTCACCCATACGGCGAATGACTTCAGCAGACGGGCCAATGAACTTGATTCCACGTTCGGCGCAGATGTCTGCCAGTTCAGCATTTTCCGAGAGAAAACCATAACCGGGATGCAGCGCATCACAACCGGTTTCCACGGCCAGATTGACCAGCTTGCGCGGGTTCAGGTAACCCGCCAGCGGTTCGGCACCAATGCTATAGGCTTCGTCAGCGCGTTTGACATGCAGGGCATGGCGGTCGGCGTCGGAAAAGATGGCCACCGAGCGAATGCCCATCTCGGCGCAGGCGCGCACGATACGAACGGCAATCTCTCCACGGTTGGCAATCAATATTTTTGTTATCACTGGCGTTTCCTCGACCTATAAGGACCAACGGCCCGGCTGCTTTTATGTAACCGGGCATGTGACTCATTGCCGCAGGGACACCCTATGCCTGATCGAGAATTAATAAAAATGAGTAAAAATTGGGTTACACATAAGTAAAAGCTTATAGTCAGCGTTTCGACCGTCCAAAGGAGTCGCCATAAATGCGTAAGTCATTGATGCGTATGACATTGCGTCAGCTGCGCATTTTCAATGAAGTGTGCGACCTGCGCTCCTACAGCCGGGCAGCCGAGGAAATGGCGTTGACCCAGCCTGCCGTCAGCCTGCAGATTCGTCAGCTGGAAGAGCTGGTCGGGCAACCGCTGTTCGAATACGTCGGTAAGAAGCTCTACCTCACCGAAGCCGCAGAAGCGCTTCAGGCCGCCAGCAAGGACATCTTCGGCCGGCTGGAAAACCTCGATATGCAGCTCTCGGACATGCAGGGCTCCCTGCAAGGTCAGCTCAAGCTGGCCATCGAATCGAGCTGCAAGTATTTCATCCCGCACCTGTTTGCCGCCTTCAAACGCCAGCATCCGGAAGTCAGCCTGAACCTGACCGTGGTTAACCGCGCGCTGGTCATCAGAAGGCTGTCGGACAACCGTGATGACCTGGTGATCATGTCGATGGTGCCGCAGGACATGGGCCTTGAGTTTCTGCCGTTCCTCAACAATCCCATCGTTGCCGTCGCGCCACCGGATCATCCGCTGTGCAGTCAGGCCGCGCTGAGCCTCAAGGACCTGGAGCCCTGGCCGCTGCTGACCCGTGAGCCAGGGTCTGGCACACGCCGTGCGTGCGAAGAGTATTTCAAGGAAAAACGCGTGCACTTCCTGCAGACATCGGAAGTGTCATCAAGCGAAGCACAGCGCGAGTGCGTGGTGGCCGGGCTGGGGCTGGCAATGCTGACACGTCACGCGGTGTGTCAGGAGCTGGCCAGCGGCGCTCTCGTGGAGCTGCCCGTGGCCGAGCTGCCGTTGTATCGAAGCTGGTGCGTGGTTCAAGGCCGAGACAAACGCCTGTCTCCGGTGGCCCACGCTTTTCTGGCGTTCATTCGCAGCGAACGGGCGCAGATCAGCCAGCTTGTCGAGCGCTTCGACGGCCGTCCCCGGACGGCGTGATGGTTTGCCAGACCGGGCCGGTCACGCCGTCCAGGTAGTCACACAGGTCCTGATTGAGCTGACGCGCCTCACAGTAGCTCTCGATCGCACGACGAAACTCCATGCGACGCTGATCTTCCTGCTGACGGCGGGTTTTCACGGTGCTGTTGGGTAAATCGTCGTAGTGCCGAGCCATGTCCTGTCTCCCAATACGTTTCGAGGGAGTACAGGGTGACGCCCGGCCGTGACGATCAGGTGGCGCACGCATGACGATTTGATGAAAACATCAGAC
Source organism: Pseudomonas asturiensis (assembly GCF_900143095.1). GTDB lineage: Bacteria > Pseudomonadota > Gammaproteobacteria > Pseudomonadales > Pseudomonadaceae > Aquipseudomonas > Aquipseudomonas asturiensis. The sequence goes on from NZ_FRDA01000026.1 coordinate 32,238, forward strand.
TGCTCAAACGATACATATGTACGCTTTTTGGCCGCTTTTTCGAGGGATAGTGATCGCACGTCAAGCAACACCCCCACTACCCAAGTCAAGGAGCGACACAATGACCCTTCAAACCCGAAACTGGACCGCACGCCTCGTCACGGCCCCTGGCGCTGAACCCCTGTTCTGCGTCGATGGCATCGTCACGGTCGGCAACACGGCCGTCGAACCAAAGCTGGTCGTCAGCCCGCTTCAGGACCGCTCACACGGCCTGAAACTGGAACTGGTGCTCGAAGACAAGTACATGGGACTTCAGGTCATCAACGAGAAGCATGTTCTGTACCGCCAGGCCGGTGGTGCACAGATACCGAACGTGACCGTCTGGTATCAAGGTGAAGAGCTGGTTCACATCGAACAGGTGAGCGTGACGGGCTGATTGTCGACCTGATCGCGTCATGCAACGCCCGCCAGACGCTTGAAGTCGCTGGCGGGCGTTTTTGCTTGTGGCCCGTCAGTCTTCGTGGGTCTTGATCGACTTGGGCGACAGGCGCAAACCGCGCAGGCTGCGTTTGACGCTCTTGAGATGATTGACCAGGCTCGGTCCGCGCGCCATGGCAACGCCCATCGCCAGCACATCGATCACGACCAGATGCGCGATGCGCGAGGTCAGCGGCGTATAAATCTCGGTGTCTTCGTGAACGTCGATGGCCAGATTGACCGAAGACAGCTCGGCCAGTGGCGTCTGGCTTGGACACAGGGTGATCAGGGTCGCGCCGCTTTCACGCACCATGTTGGCGGTGATCAGCAGGTCTTTGGAACGGCCTGACTGGGAAATGCACACCGCGACATCTGTCGGCTTGAGCGTCGCCGCCGACATGGCTTGCATGTGAGGATCGGAATACGCCGCCGCCGTCAGCAGCAGGCGGAAGAACTTGTGTTGCGCATCAGCAGCAACAGCGCCGGACGCACCGAAACCGTAGAACTCGACCCGATTGGCACCGGCCATTGCCGTAACGGCCTGCTGCAGCGCATGCGGATCAAGGTTTTCGCGCACTTCCATCAACGTGTGCAGGGTGGTGTCGAAAATCTTCAGACTGTAGTCGGCGACCGAATCGTCTTCATGAATTGCAAACTGCCCGAAGCTCGCGCCCGCTGCCAGGCTCTGGGCCAGCTTGAGCTTGAGGTCCTGAAACCCTGTGCACCCAATGGCGCGGCAGAAACGCACGATGGTCGGTTCGCTGATCCCCACGCTATGGGCCAGATCAGCCATGGAACTGTGCATCACAGCGGCAGGGTCGAGCAGCACATGGTCGGCTACCTTGAGCTCCGATTTGCGCAGCAGGTGACGTGACTGGGCGATGTGTTGCAGCAGATTCAAAAGGCAGACTCGGTAATGAAGCGGTGGGCGGGTTGTAGCTTTCTTGTAGTTATACTACATGACCTGCGAGACGCCCAGTTAAACGAACGTGGAACGTCTTACACGGACGCAGGAAGGGCGAATCGCTCTTTTTTGTGGGAATAATCCTACATTATGCCGAATCCACTACAAACCCGACGCTGTCTCAGCGTGACTGAATCAGCATCGCGGCCATGGCCGACGCCTCGATCGGCCGGCTGATCAGATACCCCTGCACCTCATCGCATCCATGCTCCCTGAGGAACTCCAGCTGACTCTGGTTTTCAACGCCCTCGGCGACCACCCTCAAACCCAGGCTGTGAGCCATGGAAATGATCGCTTGAATGATCGCCGCGTCCTCGGTGCCGTCATCCAGTCCACTGATAAACGCCTGATCGATCTTGACGTAATCCACCGGAAAGCGTCGCAGGTAACTCAATGAAGAGTAGCCGGTGCCGAAGTCGTCGATGGCCAGTTTCACACCCAGCTCACGCAACTGCTGAAAGGTCGCGATGATATGTTCGACGCTGTCGAGCAACTGGCTCTCGGTCAGTTCCAGCTCCAGCCATTGCGGTTCCAGACCGGTTTCCTCAAGCACCTGCCGCACCAGGCTCACCAGTTTCCCCTGACGCAATTGATGGACCGACAGGTTGACCGATACCCTGATCGGCGCCATGCCCTGACGCTGCCACTCGCAGGCTTGCCAGCACGCCTTGCGCAGCACGAATTCGCCGATGGCGCCGATCAACCCGGTTTCCTCGGCAAGCCCGATGAACTCGCCCGGTGGCACCATGCCGCGCTGGGGGTGGTGCCAGCGCACCAACGCTTCGGCCGAGTCCAGGCGTCCACTCCTCAGGCTCAGCTTGGGCTGGTAAAAGACCTGCAATTGATGATCTTCAATAGCCCTGCGCAGCTGGATTTCCAGTTGCAGGCGCTCAAGCGTGCTGGCTTGCAGGCTCTCGGTGAAGAACTGGAAATTGTTGCCGCCCATGTGCTTGGCGTGCTGCATCGCCATGTTCGCCTGACTCACAAGCGCCGAGACTTCACGGGCTGAATCAGGCAACAGACTGATGCCCACTGAGGCGCTGATCACCAGCTCGTGCCCCCCCACCGACAACGGGACGCGCAGCTTGCTGAGCAGGCGGCTGGTCACTCGCGCCAGGCTGGAGAGGTTGGCATAGGCGTCGAACAGGACCGCAAACTCGTCGCCTGACAGCCGAGCGATGATGTCAGCTTCCGGCATCGCGCTGCTCAATCGGCGGGCCACATGCTTGAGCAACTGGTCAGCCACTTCGTGGCCCAGGCTTTCATTGAGTAATTTGAAGCGGTCGAGGTTGATGTGCAGCAACGCCAGGCTTCGACCTGTGCGCTGAACGCGCTGGCGTATCTCATGCAGACGCTGGGTGAACAATGAGCGGTTTGCCAGCCCCGTCAATTCATCGAAATGGGCCAGATAACGCATGCGCTCCTCAGCAGCACGCCGTGCCGAAAGATCGGAGAAAAAGCCGACAATATGGCTGGTTTTCCCTGCTTTATCGCGCACGGCGTTCAGCTGTAGCCACTGAGGATACAGCTCGCCATTCTTGCGGGTTTCAACCAGTTCGCCCTGCCATTGCCCGGTTTGCTCCAGAGAGTGGTGGATGGCCTGAAAATGACGACGGGCATCCCGGCTGCTGGCGATGTCCATCACCTTGCGACCGATCACATCGTCCGATTGATAGCCACTGAACCGGCTGAACGCCTGATTGACTGTCAGGATGGTGTAATCCGGATCGAAGATCACGATACCTTCGCTGGCCGCATCGAACACGGTTGCAGCCAGCCTCGGTGGGCTCTTGCTCAGGGCCTGATTGGCCTCTTCAAGCTCAAGCGTGCGCTGAGCGACACGCTCTTCCAGCCCCGCCTGCGCCTCCCGCAAGCCACGTTCGGCCTCGCGGCGCTGTTCGATTTCACGGGCCAGCTCAGTGTTGAGCGCCACGCTGACCGCTTGCGCCTGCTGTAGATGCTCGATCAACGCCTGATTCTGAAAACGCTGCAACAGACTGCACTGCATCAGACGATTGATCTGCCAGGCCACCACGCTCAGGGCGAACAACAGAATTAATCCCAGCCAGCCCCAGCCGCGCAACGGCACATCGCCGCCCCAGAACAGATAGAGAATCGGCGGCAACAGGCAGGACAGGCTGAACACCAGAAACGCAGAAATGCTGACGGCATAGGCCACGCTGGCGGACAGAATCGCCGCGCCGATCATGCCGAAGACCCACGCCTGCTGCTGGAAATTTTCGACCGGAACCAGCACCACGGCTGCCGCTGCCAGGGTCAGCCCGCTGACACAGGCGCCCAGCAGAAACATTCGCCGCCAGACCGCATGCACCTGACGCTGCGGCGGCGCAGCCCGAAACGCGGCGACCTGAATGATGCGCAGGCACACCAGCGCGGCCAGCCAGCCCAGCCAGATCCCGACGAGCACATAACGCTCCGGACTCCACAGCAGCCAGGCACAGACAAGCCCGCTCACAAACATCAACAGCGTTGGCAGCAACGAACCCTGATAAAGAAGACGCGTGCGCTCGACCGCCAGTTGGGCAGTGAACGGCTTGAGAGAGCTATGGCGAGTGCTGTCAGGTGCATCGCCCGCGCTGAAGCGGTATGTCATGGCGTCGTTCTTGTATTTGATCAGGCCCCGCCTGCGCCCCTCTGGAGCGTTCAAACAGGGCCTTGGCCTTGAGCGTGTGCGGAGCATACACAAGGGTTTGGGCAGACCAAACAGCCGCTTTGCACAAAAATATCAATTTGCCATTGCGCAGGATGGCGTTCATTCGCTCAGGGCACAGCACGCAATGCTTGCAGCCCTGACCCACCGGTCGTCAGTGTCACAGGTTTTTTTATTGCCTCACACAAAGCATGGTTTGCCCGTCATGACGCAGCACCCTAGAATGCGCCGATGCGCGATGATCTCTCTCTGCTTCTCAATTCCCTCAACGATGCCCAACGTCAGGCCGTAGCCGCCTCCTTGGGTCGTCAGTTGGTCCTGGCCGGTGCTGGCTCCGGCAAAACCCGTGTGCTGGTGCATCGCATCGCCTGGCTGATGCAGGTCGAGCAAGCCTCCCCGCACTCAGTGCTGTCGGTGACCTTCACCAACAAGGCCGCTGCCGAGATGCGTCATCGCATCGAGCAACTGATGGGCATCAGCCCGGCAGGCATGTGGGTCGGCACGTTCCACGGCCTGGCGCACCGCCTGTTGCGGGCGCACTGGCAGGAAGCCGGGCTGGTGCAGACCTTCCAGATTCTGGACAGCGACGACCAGCAGCGCGTGGTCAAACGCGTGATCCGCGACCTGGGCCTGGACGAGCAACGCTGGCCGGCGCGTCAGGCACAGTGGTTCATCAATGGGCAGAAAGACGAAGGGCTGCGTCCGCAGCACATTCAGGCCAGCGGTGACCTGTTCCTGACCACCATGCGCAGCATCTATGAAGCCTACGAAGCGGCCTGCCAGCGGGCCGGCGTGATCGACTTCTCGGAACTGCTGCTGCGCGCCCTGGATCTTTGGCGTGACAACCCGGGTCTGCTGGCGCACTACCAGCGCCGCTTCCGCCACGTGCTGGTGGACGAATTCCAGGACACCAACGCCGTGCAGTACGCCTGGTTGCGTCTGCTGGCACAGGGCGGCGACAGTCTGATGGTGGTCGGCGACGACGACCAGTCCATCTACGGCTGGCGCGGCGCGAAGATCGAGAACATTCATCAATACTCGTCCGACTTCCCGGACACCGAGGTCATCCGTCTTGAGCAGAACTACCGCTCCACGGCGAGCATCCTCAAGGCGGCCAACGGCCTGATCGTCAACAACAGCGGTCGTCTGGGCAAAGAGCTGTGGACCGATGTCGGCGACGGCGAACTGATCAGCCTGTACGCGGCCTTCAACGAACACGATGAAGCGCGCTACGTGGTCGAGACCATCGAGAGTGTGCTCAAGACCGGTATCTCGCGTAACGACATCGCCATTCTCTATCGCTCCAACGCCCAGTCACGGGTGCTGGAAGAAGCCTTGCTGCGCGAGCGCATTCCGTATCGCATCTATGGCGGCCAGCGCTTCTTCGAACGCGCCGAGATCAAGAACGCCATGGCGTACCTGCGCCTGCTGGAAGGTCGCGGCAACGATGCGGCGCTTGAGCGGGTCATTAACGTCCCGGCACGCGGCATCGGTGAGAAGACTGTCGAAGCCATCCGCGAACACGCCCGTCACGCCGATGTGTCGATGTGGGAGGCCATGCGCCTGCTGGTCGCCAATAAAGGCCTGACCGGCCGCGCAGCGACTGCGCTGGGCGGGTTCATCGAGCTGATCGAGAACCTGTCGGCCAAGGTCATGGAGATGCCGCTGCACCTCATGACCCAGACGGTCATCGAGCAATCCGGGCTGATCACCTACCACGAGCAGGAAAAAGGCGAGAAAGGCCAGGCCCGGGTAGAAAACCTTGAGGAGCTGGTCAGCGCTGCGCGTGCCTTCGAAAATACCGAAAGCGAAGAGGACCTGACCCCGCTGGCGGCTTTCCTCGGCCACGCGTCGCTGGAAGCCGGCGATACTCAGGCTCAGGAGCACGAAGAAAGCATTCAACTGATGACGCTGCACAGCGCCAAGGGCCTGGAGTTTCCGCACGTGTTCCTGGTGGGCATGGAAGAAGGGCTGTTCCCGCACAAGATGAGCCTGGAAGAGCCCGGCCGTCTTGAAGAGGAGCGCCGTCTGGCGTACGTGGGCATCACCCGCGCCATGCAGCAACTGGTCATGACCTACGCCGAGACGCGTCGCCTGTACGGCAGCGAGACCTACAACAAGGTGTCGCGTTTCGTTCGCGAAATCCCGCCGGCGCTGATTCAGGAAGTGCGTCTGTCCAACAGCGTCAGTCGCCCGTTCGGCGGCACTCAGAAGGTCAACAACAGCAGCCTGTTCACCGGCACCGGCATCCCGGAAACCGAGTTCACTCTGGGCCAGCGTGTACAGCATGCGGTATTCGGTGAAGGCGTGATCCTCAATTTCGAGGGCGCTGGCGCCCAGGCCCGCGTGCAGGTCAACTTCGCCGAAGGCAGCAAGTGGCTGATGATGGGCTACGCGAAGCTGGTGGCGTTGTAACCGGTTCTGCGGGAGCGTCTGGTTGAAGGCATAGCGTGGGGGAGGCGGCTTGCCGGCGATGCATTTTGTGAAGCGACCTATCAGCGACTGAACGGACGCCATCGCCGGCAAGCCGCCTTCCACAGTACGTTGGCGGCTGCAGGGCTTGTGTATAAAGCTGAGCACGCAGCGTGGGGACGATCAGTCAGCGGGTTGTGCTTTCATTCAGCGATACGCGTGTATAACTGAACGTGTAGACGACCAAGCCCACAAGCCGCAGCGAAAAGTCTTACGCTATTTGTGTAAAAGTCCGAAACATTAACGCGCTGGTCATTGAGCCATGTGCTGTGCAACATGGCGCGCGTGCAATCACAAAACGGGAATACCCTTATGCAACGTTTTCTAAGCATCGCGATGGCGCTGTGCATCGGGCTCACACTGAGCCTGGATGTGAACGCCGCGCGTTTCGGTGGTGGCAAGAGCATGGGCTCGGCGCCGACCCATCAGGCGCGCCAGACAGCGCCTTCTACACCGGCTGCTACCCCTAACGCTGCTGGCCGCCCGACACCTGCCGCGAGCGGCGCGTCCCGCTGGCTGGGTCCATTGGCCGGTATCGCGGCCGGTGGCATGCTCGCCGCCATGTTCATGGGTGACGGCTTCCAGGGCCTGCAACTGTTCGACTTCCTGATCATGGGCCTGATCGCCTTCCTGATCTTCCGCTTCATTGCGCGCAAGCGTCAGCAGCAACAGCCGAAAATGGCCGGTGCCGGTGCGCCTTACCAGCGTGAAGTCAGCCAGCCTGCGCAAAACCCGATCTTCGGCAGCAGTTCCGCCGCTTCCGCAGCACCGGTCATCAATGCGCCTGCCTGGTTCAATGAAGAACGCTTCCTTGAGGCCGCTCGTAGCCACTTTCAGTCGCTCCAGCAGCACTGGGATGCCAATGAGATGGACAAGATCGCCGAGTTCGTGACCCCGCAAATGCTTCAGTTCCTGAAAAAGGAACGAGCCGATCTGGGCGACGGCTTCCAGTCGACGTACATCGACAACCTCAACGTCCAGCTGGACGGTGTGGATGATCGTGCCGACAAGACCATCGCGACCCTGACTTTCTCGGGCGTGTCCAAGACCTCGCGCTTTGACCAGGGCGAAGTATTCAGCGAAAGCTGGAACATGGAACGTGCGCAAGGCGACAACCAGCCCTGGCTGGTAGCAGGAATTCGCCAGAACGGTTGAACCAGATACCGTTCCTGCGTTCAGAACCCCGGACATGTCCGGGGTTTTTGTTTATCCGTTCGGATAGTTATTTTGAGAAAGCCTTTACGCTACTGTATAACCCGCGCCATCAAGTAAGAGGATCCGTGTCGTGGAAGAAGTCATCGAACAACTGCGTGAAGCAAACGAACCCGTTCCGGTTCCGCTCGAATTGCCCGATGAGGACCAACTGGTCGAGATCGAGGAACAGCTGTTCATCAACATCCCGTTTGTCTTCAAGGAGTTTCTCCTGACTGTCAGCGACGTGGTGTACGGCAGCCTGGAGCCCGTTACGGTCACAGACCCGCAGTCGCATACCTATCTGCCGGATGTGGCAGCGACGGCATGGGACAACGGCGTGCCGCGCGAGCTGATTCCGATCTGCCAGGACGGCGACGACTACTACTGCGTCGAAGAGGACGGCACCGTGTTGTTGTGGTCGGCCGAAGAAGAGTTGGTCACCGAAGAAAGCTGGGAATCGGTCTGGCATTGGGCACGGGACGTCTGGCTGGAAAGCTGAGACGCCCCGAGCTGTATCGCAGGCAGACCTGTCACCGGGCTCAATGCCCGGATGACTCCTGATTGTTGTTACCCAGCGTGTCCAGCAAAGCGACCTGCATGCGCGTATGCACGCGGATGAACCACCGCCACAACAGCGCCGCAACCAACGCGCCAATCAGCGCAATGACCAGCAACAATTCGTTGGCCGGAAGAATGCTCGCCGACAGCGCCGCCAGCATGACGAAAATCACCGCCAGCGAAACCAGTGGAATCACCTCAGCCACCACCTTGCGCACCCGTGCCGTATGACGGCCAGCCATCTCCGGTTTCACGCCCATCTCCGCCAGCAACATCGACAGCGCCTTGAGCTTGCGATACGCCGCAATCAGGAATGGCAGCGAGAGCAGCAACGCTGCACCACAAATCCATGCCTTCTGATGGCTGACATCACCGACCCACTCGCTCATGTAGCCGCCGATGCGCTCGGCGAAATAGCCGCCGCTGAAGAAGATCGCCATGACCAACGCCAGGTTGACGCAGACCTGCAGCAGGATGCGGCGGATCATCTTCGCCAACACCGCGCCCTGCCCCTGTGGCTGAATGCTGCGCAGCCATTCGCCGTACAGATTGAAGACCCGTGCGACGCGTCCGGGCACCATCGTGGCCAGCTTGTTCGACAGCGGATCAGCGCCGCGAATCAGGTAGGGCGTCAACAAGGTGGTGATGGCCGAAACGGCAACCGCCACCGGGTACAGGAAGTCGCTGGTGACCTGCAGCGTCATGCCCAGCGCCGCAATGATGAAAGAGAACTCGCCAATCTGTGACAGCCCCATCCCCACACGTAACGAAGTACGGCCATCGTTGCCCGCGATAAACGCGCCCAGCCCGCAGGACAGCATCTTGCCCAGCACCACCGCAACGGTAATGACTGCAATGGGCCAGGCGTAATCGAGCAGGATCTGCGGGTCGATCATCAAGCCGATCGCCACGAAGAAGATCGCGCTGAACATGTCGCGGATCGGCTCGATCAGGCGCTCGATCTTTATCAGCTCGCGGGACTCGGCCATGATCGCGCCGATCAGGAATGCGCCCAGGACCATGCTGTATTCCAGCTTGACCACCAGCAGGCAGAAACCGAAACACAGGCCCAGCACTGTCACCAGCAGCATTTCGTTGCTTTCGAATTTGGCCACGTAGGCCAGCACTCGCGGCACCAGCAGAATGCCGATCACCAGCGCCACGATCATGAACAGCGACAATTTGCCGACCGTCGAGAACACCTCGCCAGAGCTGACCGAGCCGCTGACGGCGATGCCGGACAACAGCGCGATGATGCCGATGCCCAGGATGTCTTCAACGATCAGCACCCCGAAGATCAACTGCGCGAAGCGCTCGTTCTTCATCTTCAGGTCGTTGAGCGCCTTGACGATGATCGTGGTCGAAGAAATCGCCAGAATCGCTCCCAGAAACAGCGAGTCCATGGTTTTCCAGCCGAAGAACTGGCCGATTTCATAGCCGATCCAGATCATCAGGGCTATTTCGAGGAACGCGGCAATGAACGCCGTGGCACCGACCTTGAACAGTTTGCGCAGGCTGAATTCCAGGCCCAGGCAAAACATCAGGAAGATGACCCCCAGCTCGGCAAGGGTCTTGATCGTGTCTTCGTCGTGGATCAGGCCTACGGGCGGCGTGTGCGGGCCGATGATGAAACCCGCAACGATGTAGCCCAGCACCACGGGTTGTCGCAGTCGATGGAAGAGGATCGTCACCACGCCCGCCACCAGCATGATCACTGCCAGGTCCTGAATGAAATTGATGGCATGCATGGGGGTGTCGCTCCTTATGGGTGATGACTCCTCGGACCGGTAGCGACACTCCTGGCGCGTCACCTACCAATAATTCCGTCATCAAAATCTGATGAAACCGTAGGAAAAAACCCGATCCACGGGTTTTTGAAGGTTAACACTGCACTCTTCGACAAAAAGCCGGTGCAATATATGGAAACAGATGGAGGGAGGCGTGACGGACGTCGGACGGCCAGCGTCCCGATAACTGTGCAGACTGTCTGGCTGCAACACTTCGAGCGCCAATACAGGCGCCACTTGAACACCCTGACCGTGTGAGTACGCTATGGAACCCGGAAACGCCCAGCTGTCGATGACTGTTTTGATGACCCCGGACATGGCCAACTTCTCTGGCAATGTGCACGGCGGCACGTTACTCAAATACCTGGATGAAGTGGCCTACGCCTGCGCGAGCCGCTATGCCGGACGCTATGTGGTGACGCTGTCCGTGGACCAGGTGATTTTCCGTGAGCCGGTGCATGTCGGCGAACTGGTGACGTTCCTGGCGTCGGTGAACTACACCGGCAACACCTCGATGGAGGTCGGCATCAAGGTCGTGACAGAAAACATCCGCGAGCGCTCGGTGCGCCACTCCAACAGCTGCTTCTTCACCATGGTGGCCGTGGACGACAACCGCAAACCCGCCAGCGTCCCGCCGCTGGAGCCCGAGAGCCCTGAAGCCAAGCGTCGCTACATGCAGGCGCAGCAACGTCGCCAGATCCGCCAGGAACTGGAAAAGCGTTATCAGGAAATCAAGGAAGAAGCCTTGTAAGACCCGGCTCAGGCAAGGATGCCTGAGCCATCAGCCTGCTCACGCGGTTTACAGCCGTACCGCTTCGAAACGCACCCGCGGATGAGCGATACGGTCCTGTGCGCGCACCAGCTCAAGCTCGTAGCTGCCGCACGCCTGGGTTTCCAGCAGCACTTCGTGCACGGCAGACGCGGTGAACTCGAACGCCGCGACCAGATCATCGCCCAACAGCACGCGCGACAGAAACAGGCCCGAGGTCAGATCGCCCACGCCCACCGGCTGACGCGGAAACGCCAGCAATGGACGGCGCAGGTGCCAACTGGCGTCAGCGGTCACCAGCAGCATCTCAAAACCGTCGGCGGCCTTGCCGGGGTAATCCAGGTGTTTGACCACCACCGCTTTCGGGCCTCGCGCCAGCAGCGCTTTTGCCATGCCCAGGCAGTCGAGCAGTGATTGCGGCTTGCGCCCCGAAAAGCTGTCCAGCTCCAGCTGATTGGGACACAGAAAGTCGGCCATGGCAGCGGCCTCTTCCAGCAGGAAGTCGCTGACTTCTGCCGGGACGATGCAGCCCTTCTCGGGATGGCCCATTACCGGATCGCACAGGTACAGCGCCTTGGGGTTGGCGGCCTTGATGCGCGCCACGCCGGTCAGAATCGCCCGTCCTTGCGCAGCACTGCCCAGGTAGCCCGACAGCACGGCGTCGCAGTTGCCCAGCTCGCCAATCGCGGCAATGCCGTCGATCAGGGCCGGAATCTGCTGCGGAGCCAGCACTTCGCCTGTCCATTGCTTGTATTGCGTGTGGTTGGAGAACTGAACCGTGTTGAGCGGCCAGACATTGACCCCGATACGTTGCATCGGAAACACCGCCGCACTGTTGCCAGCGTGGCCGAAGACCACGTGGGACTGGATAGCGAGCAAGTGAGGTGTACGTTTCATGGGAGTATCCTGAACACGATGCAAATGCAGTAATGAGAAATATAAGTCGCACAGTATGGCTGTAAATCACTCAGGACAGTTAAGCTGGTGGCTCCTTCGCTGGAGCACTCTGTCATGCTGACCCTGGGAAACATTTTCGTGCTGATGCTGTTCGCAAGCGCTGCGGCCTGGTGGTGGCACGCCCACGGTCTGCGCGAGAAAGCGCTGGAGCGGGTCAAGCAGCACTGCGCGCGGCTCGAACTTGAACTGCTGGACGGCAATGTGGCCTTGCGCCGCCTCACGTTCGCCCGCGATGCTCAGGGTCACAAGCGCCTGGCAAGGGTGTACGGTTTCGAGTTCACCGTCACCGGCGAACAACGCCATCCCGGCACCATCACCATGTTCGGTGCCCACACCGCCCAGATCGAGCTGGCACCCTACCCGTTCGAAATCAAAACGCCACCGCCCAGCGCTGAAATCATCCAGATGAGCGAATGGCGTCAGTCGCATCAGAAGTGGAAGCAGTAGGCGCTGTTTCCGGGGAGGGAGCTTGCCCGCGATGTGGTCGAAGCGGTCCTTCTGAAATACCGCGTCGACTGCATCGCTGGCAAGCCGCCTCCCAAAGTTCTTTGTCTGCTGTGAGACAGCGCTACGTCAGAAACACTTCCCGCAATCAGGTGTCTGCCAAGAGGCACTCGGCCATCTGCGCCTGCAGCACGTCGACATCCTGAGGACTCGAGAAGATCAGCTCCAGCCGCGAGTCCTGTCGCCACTCGCTGAGATGCCAGGCCAGCCGTCCGCTTTGCGCAACATTGCCTGAATACCAGCCACCTTCGCTGTGGATAACCATCTTGGCCCGTCGCCAGGACAGGCTTTCCAGCCAATGCAATACGCGTATCAGGTCAAACTGTTGCGAGGGGTGCCAACGCCATCCGATGCTCCAGCCTTCCGCACTTTCCTGACTCAGACAGATGGGCACGTCGGGATCGGCCCAGACCGCTGGCAACTTCGCGATACTGCGGGGCAATTCGAGGTTATCCACAGCGCTTTTATCCACAGACGCGTCCTGTCGATAGCCGGGTAAGCGGTCAAGCGGCAGTTCGCTGTAACGCGTCCAGAGCAGCTCATGCCTCGCCAGTTGCTCTGCCAACGACTGCCTGGCGCTCTCATCCAGAGACTCGGACTTGTTCATGATCACGAGACCCGCCTGCGCCAGTGCTTGCTGCTGAGTCACTGACAACCGATCGCCTTCGTGCATGGCAGCGGCGTCCAGCACCATGACGCTTGGCTGAACGGCCAGCACGCCGCGCCACGGCGCTTCACGCAACTGCGCCATCAACTGCGCAGGATGTCCCAGCCCCGATGGCTCGATCAGCAGCCGGTCAGGCCTGGCCTTGCGCAATAACCGACCCAGACCGATCTGAAACGGCACGCCGTTGACACAGCACAGGCAGCCGCCAGCCACTTCGCCAAGTGCGATACCATCGTCGGCGGTGGTCAGCAGTGCGGCATCCAGGCCGATCTGTCCGAACTCGTTGATCAACACAGCCCAGCGCTCATGGTCAGGTTTCTGGGCCAGCAATCGCTTGATCAGGCTGGTCTTGCCGGCACCCAGCGGGCCACCGATAACATGAGTCGGAATGTTCTGCAGCATGGAAATTCACTTCTGCGAGTACGTTCGCCATTGAAGAGCAAGGAAAGGTCACGATGCAAGTAAGGCGGCTGTCTGCCGTATCAACACTCCTGCTGGGACTGTCTTCGGGGCACGTGTGGGCGCAGGCGTGCCTGGTGCACAGTCAGGCCGAAAGACTGGATGTCAAAGTCTGTCAGGAGAACATCAACATCCCGGCAAACCTGTTTCACGACAGCTTTTGTCAGCCTCAATTGGCAGGTCAGAAGACCGACGTGACCTATTCACCTCAGTGCCCGACGGGCGCTTTTGGCGTGTGCAGCAATGCACAGGTCGCCAACATGCCGTATCGCGAGAACATCCATTATTACGGCGTCGCCACTGATGCCCTGTACCTGAAACCGTTCTGCGAAGGTCAGAGCAAGGGCCAGTGGCTGACGCCGAAATAACGTCTCAGGCCAGCCAGTCCAGGGTCAGAATCAACCGTCGTTCATCACGCCCCAGGGCTGGCGAGCGGTGCACGAGACCACCGCCTTCGTTCCCACGCCAGCGCTCGCCCTTGAGCAACGCCACGTGCGCCGTATCGATCTGCTGAATCAGGCTGGCGTCCATCGGCTCTGCGTCTGCGCGGCCCAGCTGTTTGCGGTCGATGACGCCTTCCTCAAGCCACTGACTGCCGCATCCTGCGTAGGTGGTGATCAACCGCACCGGCACATGATCGACATGAAAGCGCGGGCACATGGCCTTGTCGAGCACGCGCAAACGCAGGCCGACGCTCTCTGCGCCCAACAGGCAGGCATAGGCGCTGACCAGCCAGGACACGTCGGCGATAAAGCCTTGATAACCCTGCAGGTCGGCGTAGCCGGACGCCAGCGTGCGCAGATCAGGTTCGACATCGCCACCCTTTACGTCCAGTGTCAGCGATTCGGAGAGTGGCTGCCCCATCGACAGGAGCAACGCGCCAAAATCTTCGATGTGTGCGGGTAACTGACGCTGCCACACGGCCAGGTTGACGCCATCCTCCAGCACATCGCCCAATACATCAGGGGTATCACCGTGCGTCTGACGCGTCAGCGGCGGATATTTCAGCAAATGGGCAGGCATCATGCGGCCACCTCTTCGTGCCATGGGCCAAAGGGATCATTCAGCGCACGCCAGTGCTCGACACCCACCGCCATTTCGTCGTCATTGAGCAGGCACTCGTCCAGTTCCTCGTGCAATCGATCGAAGTCGATGTTCTGGCCGATAAACACCAGTTCCTGACGGCAATCCCCGGTTTCCGTCGACCAGTTGTCCAGAATCGAGGTCACGCTTTCCTGATCTTCAGGCCAGCTCTCGCGAGTGACGAAGCGCCACCAACGGCCTGCAAAACCATGGCGCATCAGCCCGCCTGCCTGAGACCAACTGCCTGCCTCCTTGTATTTGCTGGCCAGCCAGAAGAAACCTTTGGAGCGCAGCAACTTGCCATTGGTCCATGGACGATTGATAAAGTTGAAAAACCGCTCGGGGTGAAACGGGCGACGCGCGCGATAAGCCGTTGAGGCGATGCCGTACGCTTCGGTTTCCGGAAGGTGCTCGCCGCGCATTTCCTTCAACCAGCCCGGGGCCTGTGAGGCGCGGTCAAAGTCGAAGCGTTCGGTATTGAGAATACGCGTCAGCGGCACCTCACCCATGACCATCGGGATGATGTCGGCGTCGGCATTCAGGCTTCTCAGGATGGCCATCAGCTCTTCGCGTTGGTGAGAACTGATCAGATCGATCTTGCTGATCAGGATGACGTCGGCGAACTCGACCTGCTCGATCAGCAGGTCGGTAATCGAGCGATCATCGTCCTCGCCCAGGGTTTCGCCACGCGTGTCCAGGCCATTGGCCGCTTCGTAGTCGAGCAGGAAATTCACCCCGTCGACCACCGTCACCATGGTGTCCAGACGCGCCAGGTCGGTCAGGCTCTTGCCTGCTTCATCGCGAAACGTGAAGGTTTCTGCGACCGGCAATGGCTCGGAAATGCCCGTGGACTCGATCAGCAGATAATCGAAGCGTCCGTCCTGCGCCAGGCGGCTGACTTCTTCGAGCAGGTCTTCACGCAAGGTGCAGCAAATACATCCATTGCTCATCTCGATGAGTCTTTCTTCGGCGCGGTTCAGGCTGACGTCGCGCTGAACCTCACTGCCGTCGATGTTGATTTCGCTCATGTCGTTGACGATCACAGCCACGCGCAGACTTTCACGATTGCGCAGCACGTAATTAAGTAAGGTGCTCTTGCCCGCGCCAAGAAATCCGGACAGCACAGTGACGGGTAAACGGTTCGACATCAGGATTCTCCAGCCGGAACGCAAGGTTTTGACCTTGTTCATATAGGCTGCGACGAATCCCTCTGGCAGCCCGCTCTAATCACCACGAGATGTTATAGTATAACAACCTCGAATAGCTACCCGCTCAATGAAAGGTTCGTCATGAGAGATGTCTCGTCATGTTTTCTTGTTGCACTGATGCTGACCTGCATTCCCGCAATGGCGGCCGGTGCAAGGCCTGCCGCCGATCTGGCGTTGTGCACGCGCAGCGCAACGGTGCTGGCGTGCAGCGACGCACTGGGTAATCACTACAGTGTCACCACGGCGGGGCAAACGACCTGGCTGAGAGGCTATGAAGTGCTGGATAAACGCCGCTGGGTGCAGACCAACAGCCGCTACGATCAGCTGACGTTCTTCACCGGTCTGGCGTCGGATGGCGAAGCCTGGATAGGTACCATCCAGCGCGTGGGCTGGACGACGATTACACGGGTTTCAAGCTCGAATGGCACCCGCAGCAAGATCACCTGCAGCCGCCTGAACGGCTGCAGATAAAGGGTCAGACCTGCTGTTCCTGCTTCTGGGCCTGCACCCAGGCCATGTGCGAATCCACGGGCGGGTTGCGCTGGAAGTAACGCTGCAGTCCGTCGAACAAACCGTCGGCAACGGCCTGTTGATGACGCGCCGTGACCAGGCGCTGACTGTCTCGGCTGTTGGAGATGAATCCGGTCTCGACCAGAATCGATGGCACGTCCGGCGATTTGAGCACCGCGAACCCGGCCTGCTCCACGCGCTTCTGGTGCAGCGTGGTGATGCCTTCCAGACTGCCCAGCACCGTGTGCCCCAGTTGCAGGCTGGCGGCAATGGTTGCGTTCATCGACATGTCGAGAATCACCCCGGCCAGCATCGGATCCTTGTCTTTCAGATTGAGCAGCGAGCTTGCCCCCAGCAGGTCTGCGCCATTCTCGCGCTGGGCCATGAAGCGCGCGGTTGCAGAAGTCGCGCCGCCTTCGGACAAGGCAAACACCGACGCACCAGACGCCGTCAGGCGTGGCGCGGCATCGGCATGCACGGAGATGAACATGTCGGCGTTGGATTTGTGAGCGAATTCGACACGCTTGCGCAGTGGCACGAAGAAGTCGTCGTTGCGCACCAGTCGCACGTCGAAACCCTTCTCGCGCTTGAGACGCCGGGCCAGCAACTGGGCGATGGACAGCACTACATCTTTCTCACGCTCGCCACGGGAACCCACCGCGCCCGGATCTTTGCCACCATGACCGGCATCGACCACGACCATGATGTCGCGACCGCCAGTACGTGCCTTGGCGGGCTCTTTGACCGGCACCGGCGGTGGCAGCTCGGCCATCTGTACGGGCGCATGAACCGTGGAACTCATGTCGAGCACCAACCGATGACCCTGGTCGCCCTGAGGGCCGAGCAGGAAACTGTTCAACTGCACCGGCGCCGTCAGGTCCAGCACAATGCGCGTGTCGTCGCCCGTGCCGTAATGGCCGGAACGGATGGATTTGATAACAGTTCGATCCAGCGCCAACTGGCTAAAATCACCGGTCAATCGCGAGCCACTGACGTCGATGATCAACCGGTCGGGCGACGTGAGCGAGAAGGTTTTGTATTGCACCGGGCCGCTCAGGTCGAGGACCAGGCGAAGTTTGTCATTGGTACGCCACAGACGCGCGTTTCGGATCTGCGTGGCATAAGCACCCAGCGGCAAGGTCAGGGCCGCGCCGGCCAAGAGCATATTGAGCAGCATTTGACGTCTGTGCATGGGATGTCTCAAGCGCAAAAACGAGCATCCCGGCTCACGAAGGGTTCATCCATAAGATTAGTAACAATATAACATGCAGTTACAATCGAAAGATGAAGTCCTTCATGAAGATTAAGTCATGGAACACTCACCCTGACTGACAATAAATCGTCCGTTTCTTGGAGAGTGTTCCACGTGGAACGTAACCTGATGAATTGAATCAAGTACGCGGCGCAACGGTGCCGCACTGTGCGCCCAGCCATACGGCACGGGTGTCCATGCTGCCGTTCTGCTGCTGACCCGTGGCGTTGAACGTGCCCACCACTTTGGTGGTGAACTCACGATCGCTGAGGAACTGCGCTTGCCCGGTGCCCTGCGCTTTTGGGCAACTGAACTGGAAGTTCCAGGTCTTACCATTGCGCGCGGTGATTTTCTGCGTGCAGCCAGACTTGGGATCGGTCAGCGGAATATTGTCTGATTGCACCTGCGCCGGCGTCAGGCAAACACGAACGCCCTGCCCGCCCAGCGTGACGCCCTGCTTCTGCATCATCTGCTCCATCATGGCCCGCTGCTCGGGTGGCAGGTTCTTCAATTGGCCCAGCATCAGCTGCAAATCGGGTAACTGCTGGCCATCCACCTTCATGTTGCTGGAGGTCAGTTCCCACAGGCCGGGTTGCAGCATCTGCGCTTGCGCCAGTGGCGTTGCCAGGCAAAAGATCCAGGCCAACATACGTTTATTCATTTGAGTATTCCTGAGCAGCAATGACAGATTCAGACAAAAGCTGGAAACCAGCCGGAAGATGAGGCTTAGACGATAGAAGCGCTGCCCAGTTGCACCGGGAATAAAATAGCGACATTCCCCGTTGGCTGTGGTCTGTTAGGCAGCAAAGCCGAGGAGCATTGTTCCACATGGATTATCACGACCCGTATTTTTTCGGTTACGTCCTGGGTTTTATACATCTGCTGGGGACCGGTGCCGCAATTCACGCACTGTTGACTGTACGCACCTCCCAAGGCGCGATTGCCTGGGCGATGCCGCTGCTGTTCATCCCTTATTTCACCCTGATCCCTTATCTGGTGTTCGGACGAAGCTCGTTCGATGCGTACATCAAGGCGCGTCGCGAAGCCAACCAGGAAATGCGTGTCGCCATCGGCAGCCTCAACTGGCGGCCATGGATTGAGGAAGCCGTTGCTGCGCGTCGCTCGGACGCGTATGCGTCGTTGCGTGCCATGCCCAAGCTGGGGCACATGCCAGCGCTGGCCAATAACAAGGTCAGGCTGTTGATCAATGGTGATGCCACGTTCGGGGCCATCTTTGACGCGATACGCGAAGCCCGGCAGACGATCCTGATTCAGTTCTTCATCATTCACGACGATGCCCTTGGCAGGCAGCTGCAAGCCCTGTTGCTGGAGAAGGCAGCGCAAGGCGTAGCGATCTTTGTCCTCTACGACCGCATCGGCAGCCATGCCCTGCCTGCCGCGTACAGTGAAAAACTACGCGCAGGCGGTGTACAGATCAAAGCTTTCGCCACCCATGCCGGCTGGCTCAACCGCTTCCAGATCAACTTTCGCAACCACCGCAAGATCGTGGTGGTGGACGGTCTGAAAGGTTACATGGGCGGACACAACGTCGGCGACGAATACATGGGGCTCAAGCCGCCTCTGGCGCCGTGGCGTGACACCCACGTCGAAGTCATCGGCCCCGTGGTCGCCTGCTTGCAGGAGTCGTTTGCCGAGGACTGGTTCTGGGCCACTCGTGAATTGCCGCCGTTGAGCCTGCCCGAAACCTTTCCCGAGGATGGCGTGCTGTGTCAGTTGCTTGCCAGCGGCCCGGCCGATGCGCAGGAAACCTGCTCGCTGTTCTTCGTCGAAGCCATTCATGCTGCCGAAGAACGCGTCTGGATCACCAGCCCCTACTTCATCCCGGACGAGGCCGTCTCAGCCGCCTTGCGTCTGGCCGTACTGCGTGGAGTGGACGTGCGCCTGCTGCTGCCGTCCCGTCCCGACCATTACGTGGTCTACGCCGCGTCCAGCCTGTACGCCTTCGACGCGGTACGCGCAGGCGTCAGAGTGTTTCGCTACGAGCCTGGCTTCCTGCACCAGAAGGTGGTGCTGGTGGACAACGAAATCACCGCCATCGGCAGCGCCAACCTCGACAACCGCTCGTTCCGTCTCAACTTCGAACTGATGCTGCTGACGGTGGATCCAGACTTTTCCAGCCAGGTCGAAGCCATGCTTAACGCCGACTTCGCCCTGGCGCGGGAAATTTCCATTCAGGAGAGCCGGGAAACGCGAAGGCTGCACCAGCTGGGCATGCGCGTGGCTCGGTTGATTTCACCGATTCTGTAGCGTGCAGGGGACGTCAGCGTAGACAGCTCACAGGCGATATAGGCTACGCGTCAGCGCCAGCCCTTTCGCGAGCAAGCTCGCTCCCACGGTTCGCGCATTGTAGGAGCGGACTTGTCCGCGAATGCGGCGGTTGGGCGATTGCATCTCTGGTGGATGTACCGGCCTCTTCGCGGACAAGTCCGCTTGTATGGTTAGACTTGAAGGGGTGGTGGGACGAACAGTTCGCATCTGACTGCTGTAACAGTACAGACCGTGGGAGA
>NZ_FRDA01000023.1 GCF_900143095.1 Pseudomonas asturiensis
GTAAGCGCTCCATGAATCCCACATTCCAAGCGCTTATCTGATGCTCGATGCTGTGCTCCCGATTCTCTCAGGAGCACGTTCGCCATGATGCGACCCGACGCCAAAGTCGAAAAAGTCTATCTCTACCCCAAACCCGTCGACTTCCGAAAATCCATTGACGGCCTGGCTGCCCTGGTCGAGTTGGATATCAAGGTCGCAGTCTTTGACCCAGTGCTTTTTGTTTTCCTCAACAAGCCACGCAACCGCGTGAAGATCTTGTACTGGGAACGCAACGGCTTCTGCCTTTGGCTCAAGCGCCTGGAGTCCGAACGTTTCAAAACATCGCCTGACGTGACGGACGAAGCGATTGTCCTGACTGTCCAGGAACTCAACTGGATGCTCGACGGTTTTGACCTCTGGCGTAACCGTCCTCATCAGGTTTTGACGCCGCGATTCGTGGCCTGATTCGGTATAATCCAGGGCATGAAATCCATGCCCGACAACCTTCCCGACGATCTCCAACTGCTCAAGCAAATGCTTGCGAAGATGCAGTCGCGGGTCGGTTTTCTTGAAGAGGAAAACGCGCTGCTGCGTCAGCGCTTGTTCGGACGTAAGTCCGAGCAGACGGCTGATCCTGCCACGCCTCAGCTAGCCCTTTTCAATGAAGCAGAAAGCATCGCGGACATCGCCGACGAAGACACGGAAGAAGAGGTCGTCGCACCCACCAAGCGCCGTGGCAAGCGCAAGCCGCTGCCCGCTGGCCTTCCGCGCATCGAGGTCATCCACGAACTGCCCGAACATGAGCTGACTTGCACCTGCGGCTGCCGCAAGCATGCCATCGGTGAGGAGATCAGCGAGCAGCTTGAAATCGTCCCGATGCAGATCCGTGTCATCAAACACGTCCGTAAAGTCTATGGTTGCCGCGACTGCGAAGCCGCTCCGGTCACTGCGGACAAGCCAGCTCAGTTGATTGAAAAAAGCATGGCCAGCCCGAGCGTTCTGGCGATGTTGCTGACCACCAAGTATGTGGACGGCTTGCCGCTTCATCGATTTGAAAAAGTATTAGGTCGCCACGGCATTGATATCCCTCGCCAGACCTTGGCACGCTGGGTTATCCAGTGCGGCGAGCACTTCCAGCCGCTGCTGAATTTAATGCGCGATAGCCTATTGGCCAGCCGCGTCATCCACTGCGATGAAACGCGGGTGCAGGTGTTGAAAGAGCCTGACCGCGAGCCAAGCAGTCAGTCGTGGATGTGGGTGCAAACCGGCGGCCCGCCGGATAAGCCGGTGATCCTTTTTGACTACTCCACCAGCCGTGCGCAGGAGGTACCGACTCGCCTGCTCGATGGCTATCGTGGTTACGTCATGACTGATGATTATGCCGGTTACAACGCGCTGGGCGCCCAAGCTGGAGTTGAGCGTTTAGGATGCTGGGCCCATGCGCGCCGTAAATTCGTTGAAGCGCAGAAAGTGCAGCCCAAAGGTAAAACAGGACGCGCGGATATCGCGCTGAATCTGATCAACAAGCTTTACGGCATCGAACGCGACCTAAAGACTTGCGGCGACGCTGAACGCAAGATCGGCCGTCACGAACAAAGCCTGTCGATACTGGCGCAGTTGAAAAGCTGGATCGAAAAGACGCAGCCACAGGTCACCGCTCAGAACGCCTTGGGCAAGGCTATCAGTTACCTCGCCAGTAACTGGAGCAAGCTGGAGCGATACGTCGAGGAAGGCTACCTGCCGCTCGACAATAACGCCGCTGAACGCGCGATCCGCCCCTTCGTGATCGGAAGAAAAAACTGGCTGTTTAGCGACACGCCCAAGGGCGCGACGGCCAGTGCTCAACTTTACAGCCTGGTCGAGACCGCCAAAGCCAACGGCCAGGAGCCCTATGCGTGGCTGCGCCACGCACTCGAACGCCTACCGACGGCGACATCGGTTGAAGACTACGAAGCCTTGCTGCCGTGGAACTGCTCACCTGCATCGCCTAGCTGAGCGCGCCACCCATATTGAGCACGGTGGGGTTTATGGAGCGCTTACACTGATCCCGGACACGACGCCAAGTCTTTTCTCGCCCCAGTTTGTGCCATCCCTTCAATGCCCTCACATCGAACTCAAGGTCATAGGTCATAGGTCATCCAGCGAAACTTTGACTCGCTGCGGCGCAGCAAGACGCTCGCGCACGCTGGCCATCAGGGTTTCATCTTCCTCGGTCATCAGCACGGGCTTGAACGGTAGTTGCCCGCGCTCAGCGACGTACTGCAGCGCTTGTCGCATGAGTTCGGAAGGTGTGACGCCGAGCTTTTCAAGCTCACGGTAAGCGCGCGCCTTGAGGTCATCGTCTATGCGGACGTTGATAGATGCCATGATGGGTATCTCTCTGTAATGACGTTTGCCTGTACAGTGACGCACTCCTGCCCCAGAGGCAAGTACCTGCTGCGAGACGACTCATGCAGCGCAGCAAGCCATCCATATCCACATCACAACCGCTACGCAATCCAGGCTGCAACCGAGCACTGCAAGGCAACCATTCCAACCTCAACGCCGCCCAAACCAGTCACACTTTGTAACACCCCTGATACACCGCTCATCATTACCCCCTAAAGCTATCCCCCCACCCCGTCGATATCCCTTGCACATACTCTAATCATGGATTGATGAAATGATTATCTCTTTAAGCACCACTGCCCCGTCGATGGCCGACCGCCTGACGCCTTCCGATCAGAAGCTCACTGCGCAACCGATGAGCGATGCAGCGAAGCAGGCGTTGCTCAATGCCACGCCCGCTGCCGTTTACTATCCGAGCGAACCGCCCAAGACCAGTATTGACTCGATGGAAGTGGTCGAGACGATGATCGGTCCGCCTCAGTCGTGGGATTTTCCGCGAGTGGCTGAGTTGCACCGTGGGGTGACGGAGGTGATGAGGGGCGCGTTCAAGGAGTTTCAGTCGGCGCTGTCGTATCTGTACCCGGACCTGGCTGACAAGAAGTTCGGTTTCACGGTTGCAGAAGACGGCAGCCTGAAGGCGCTCAATACGGGCGGGCAGTTGAATGCGGCCGAGATGGATCGTCTGAATGGGCTGCTGAACAACTCCAGCGATCTGAAGGCAGCGGCGTTGAATTACCGCGACTCGGCCATCGATCTGGTGGAGGCTGATTCGGCGTGGACCGGCAGCTACCTTGGCCGGTACAACCTGACCAAGGAAAACTTCGCCGACACGCTGGATCTGGCGGCGCTGCTTATCCCCGTGACCAAGACGCCGTCTCAGGAACAGTTTGACGGGATGTTCTTCAATCAGATGGCCTACAAGGGCGAGCGTGCATCGGCAGAGGTGCTGGCAGCACGGGAAGAAGCCCGTGCGGCGAAGCGGATTGTCGAGACGGCTTGAGGCTTGTTGCGTGTTTTGGGCGAGGCCGACTTCCGGGGTCACTTCCGGGGTCACTTCCGGGGCGACTTCCGGGGTGACTTCCGGGGTCAGGCCTTGGTCAAGATGATACAAGGCTTGCGCGCGCCAACCACTCCTCCCGCGTCATCTCCCAAATCTCTTGCGGCAGTCTCCCGCTGACGAAGTCGCTTTCACCCGTTGCCACTAAGCGCATGCCTTCCTTGATCGATACCCGCCGCGACCCTTCATTGGGCGCGGCCTTGGGCACTTGCATCAGGGGCTGGCCCAGCGTTTCGAACCAGTAACGATTAATCGTCACACAGGCTTCCTGCATGTAGCCGTTGCCCTGCCAATGCGGGTGCAGCCAGAAGCCGCGGTTGTTGCCGGGGTCGGTCATGAGGCTGATGCTGCCGATGATCTCGTGCGGCGCGTTGTGCAGGCGGATCATCCAGTGCCACTCGGTGCCTCGCTGCACGGCGGGCAGGGCGACGTCCTGGATGTAGCGCAGCGCGCCGTCCGGCGGGTAAGGCCAGGGCACACGATTGTTCAGAAAGCGTACGACTTCCCAGTGCGCAAAGCGCTGTTGCACGGCGGGCGCATCGGCGAGCTCGAGCGGGGTCAGCAGCAGGCGCTCGGTGCGCAGCGTGGGGGTGATGTTCATGTCGATGTCCTTTTCGTTGATCCGGTTTTATAGGATGAACGGTCCCGTTACAGGCGACTTTAGTTCGAACTGCGCCACTGGCGCGGGGGTCTACACAGCCTCTTTTAACTTTTGGTATCCACTGACCGTGCCCAGAATTATCACAGACGAGACACCCGAGCACGTCATCGACGAGCAGCAGATCACGCTGTTTGGCTCGCCAAAGGAGCGGCTGGATTTTTATCGGCGCGAGATTCATTACGAAACCACGAATCTGTCCAATCGCACTAACGCCTATTTGTCGGCGCAGTCTTTTCTGGTGATCGCCTACGCGTCGTCCATGGCCAATGCCAATACCGACTGGGGCGTGATGTTTACGTTGGTGGTGCCACCGATGCTGGCGCTGCTGGGCCTGTTCTGTACGCTGGCCGCGTGGCCGGGCATTCGGGCGGCGTGCGACATCATCATGCACTGGCATCGCAAGCAGGCGGGGTTGTTGCGCAGCGAGCCGGTCATCGGGCTGACCTATGACGACTCGCCGCTGTTCAGCGACTGGGAGTCCAGCGAAACCGGGCCGAAGAAATCACTGCTGTTTTCCAAGCGCACGCCTTGGCTGTTCAGTTTTTTCTGGCTGTTTCTGGGCAGTTTCGCGGTGTTCGTTCAGATGCTTGCGCTGGACAATTGATGACCGATCAGGGCACCAGAATGATCTTGTCGCCCCTGCCCTCGTTGATCTCAGCGTAACGCGCCAGGCCTTCGCTCAGCGGTGACTCGACCAGCCCGGCAGGCAGCGCCGTTGGTGAGGGAAATGCGGTAGCTCTTGCACAGGCTCCGAAGCGGTCAGCGATGGGCAGCGTGTATGGAAGAGGCCGGATACGGATCGGCCAAGGGCTTCTGCTTATCGGTCAGATGCGGGCGGCGGCATTGCGAACAAAGCGGTAGGGGCTGACTGAACGCATAACCGTGGGAGGCGGCTTGCCGGCGATGGCGTCAGTCCAGAAGGTGAGATGGCGTAGCAGACATCGCATCGCCGGCAAGCCGCCTCCCACAGTTCGATGTTGGCTGCGAGACCTGCACAACGAGGAGCGCTCCGCTTCCTAAGGGGTCGTCTACGCCTTCATGGCGTCAGCGCTGGCCGTTTCGCGAGCAAGCTCGCTCCCACGAAATGTTGAACTACGCCTGATAGCATGGACAGCGCTATAGCTGATCTTGCCAACACCACCAGTGCACATGCTCCGTACACACGTCCCGTGGGAGTGAGCTTGCTCACGAAGAGACCGGTTCATCCGCCAGAGATGTGGCGTTCGAAACATAGTCTTCGCGAGCAAGCTCGCTCCCACAAGTCTGCTATGGATTCATCTCAGCCCGTGGGAAAGGTCGTTGCTGGCAACCTGTTGCGAAGGCGATGCGGCTGACGCCATCACATCATCAGAAGATGTTGATCGGGTAGTCGACGAAGATGCGGGTTTCGTTGCCTTCGCTGTTGTACGCCTGAGCGTCGTCGGACACGCGCAGGAACGAATTGCGCAGACGAATCGACAGGTCCTTGGCCGGGCCGGTCTGTACCACGTAGGTCAGCTGGCTGAAGATTTCACGTTCGGTGCCATCGCCACTGCCCGCGGTACCGTCGTCGATGTTGTCGCCGCGCACGTAGGCTGCCCGGTAGCTCAGGCCAGGCGTGACCAGACCCGACAGGTCGACGCTGTAGGCGGCCTGCCACGAACGTTCGTCCTTGCCATTGAAGTCGGACCAGTAGGAGTTCGCCAGGTAGATGGTGTTGCCGCCATCGCTGGTGCCACCATCGTTGCGATAGCCGCCATATACGTAGCCGATGTCGCCGCTGCTGCGCTGGTGAGCCAGGGTGAACGAGTGGATACCCACAGCCCAGGTCGCTGCCAGGCTCCAGATTTTGTTGTCACGCTCGTCGCTGTTGGCGAAGTCCTTGTCCAGCCGGGTCTTGTAGCCGTTGAAGTCCAGTGTCAGGGACTGCTCCTGCGGCAGGGCGAAGACATAGTTCAGGTTCACGTACTGCTTCTTCAGGACGTCTTCGTCGTCAGAGGCGTAGAACGCAGCAGTGAATGCCTTGGAGAATTTATAGCTGGCACCGTAGACATTGATGCTTTTCAGGTCACCACTGTCGCGGGCTTCAGCGCTCTTGCGCGCCTGCTGGGTGAAACGACCGGCCACCACTTCAAGGCCGTCGATTTCCTTGGAAGTGATCATCGTGCCGGTGTAGCTTTCCGGCAGCAGACGGGAGTTGTCGTAGCTCAGTACCGGCAACTGAGGCATCTGGTCGCCGTACTTGATGACGGTGTTGGAGATACGCGCTTTCACTGCCGCGCCCACGCGCGTCAGATCATCGGCTGCGTCACCCTGGCCGTTGTCGCTCTGCTTGAAGAAGTCGATACCGCCTGCGCCGGCACGCCCTTTGCCGCCATCCAGGCGCACGCCGTAAAGTCCGAATGCGTCAACGCCGACGCCCACGGTGCCCTGGGTAAAGCCGGACGTGAAAGTACCCATGAAGGCCTGGCCCCACTCGGCCTTGTCTTCACGACCATTTTTGTAGTCACGGTTGATGTAGGCATTGCGTAGATTGACGGTCAGGCTGCTGTCTTCAACGAATCCCTGGGTGTCTGCCTGCCCTTGAGCCATGGCCTGACTGGCGCTGATGATGCCCAGCGCGAGCATACCCATACGTGTGTTAAGCATCTGTATTCCCTTCCTGTACGAATTGACACGCGCTGTGGCGACGGCGGATGCCGTTCCGGGCTTTCAGGTTTCAAACCTGCAAGCCGCACGCTGTCATCGCAGTGGACTACTGATGCACGTACATGGCGCAAAGCCACAAGCGGTGGGGCGCGAATCCTAGTCCCAAGGCTTGAAGGGTGTCAAACGTCAAGAAGGCCGAAATAGAGCGCTCCCGGTTTCAGTCCTTGAGCACGCCCAGCAGGGCTTCAAGCTCCGCATCGTTGAATAATCCCACCGGATAACGCTGCAGCAGCATCGCGCGCACGTCCGGTCGAGGTTTTGCGGGTTTGGTCGTCCTTAACCAATCCGCCATCAACTGGCGGGCCTCGTTACTGGAAGAAGCAGACAACTCACGAGCACGGTGCTGGCTCATACCTGCGTTCATAGTGACAACCTCTTAATTCATGAGGGGCTAAATTTACGGACGCTGTGTGACAGTCACGCTAAGAAAACGGATCAAACCTGACGTTGATTAAAGATGAGATTCGGATAAACGCTACAAAGTGTTACCCAAAAAAAAGCCCATCAGGTGATGGGCTTTAAGCAGCAAGAACAGGACCAATAGGCCACCATTACATGTTACTAATCATTTCTAACTAGGCCTTATGAGGGGCCGGTTGCTGCTGGGTCAGGCAGTGGATATTGCCGCCGCCAAGCAGCAATTCCCGGCCTGGGACCATCACCACTTCGTGCTCTGGAAACAATTGTTGCAGGATTTGCCGGGCGGTTTCGTCCATCGGGTCATCGAAACTCGGGGCGATGATGCCGCCGTTTACAATCAGGAAGTTCACGTAGGAACCGGCCAGGCGCACCGACGGGTTGCGCTCCTGACTGCCGTGCACCTGATCAACGCCCGCGCACTCTTCAGCCGTGGCAAACAATGGGCCCGGAATCGGCATTTTGTGCACGATGAACTCGCGGCCCCGGGCATCGCGGGTGTTTTCCAAAATACTCAATGCCGCATGGCAACGTGGGTAGTTGGGGTCTTCGGGATCATCGGTCCAGGCCAGCAGGACTTCGCCCGGACGAACGTAGCAGCAGAAGTTATCCACATGCCCGTCGGTCTCGTCATTGAACAGGCCATCCGGCAGCCAGACGATCTTATCCACAGCCAGGTTGTCGCTCAGCACGGCCTCGATCTGCTCGCGGGTCAGGTGCGGGTTGCGGTTGCGGTTAAGCAGGCACTCCTCAGTGGTGATCAGCGTGCCCTCGCCGTCCACATGGATGGAGCCGCCTTCCAGCACAAACCCTTCGGTGGCGTAACGCGGGCAGCGCTCGATCTCCATGACCTTGCTCGCCAGTTGCGAATCGAGGTTCCACGGCGCGTACAGGCCGCCATCGAAACCACCCCAGGCGTTGAAGTCCCAATCCACGCCGCGCACTTCGCCACGGTCGTTGATGACGAACGTCGGGCCGGTGTCGCGCACCCAGGCGTCGTTGTTGCTGATTTCCACGACGCGAATGTTCGGCATGTCCAGACGCGCCCGCGCGTTGTCGTACTGTGCGGCGGACACGGCAACGGTTACCGGCTCGAAGCGGGCGATAGCCTTGGCGACGGCCACGTGTGCCGTCTGCACCGGTTTGCCGCCCAGACGCCAGTTGTCCGGGCGCTCGGGCCAGACCATCCAGACCTGGGTCTGCGTGGCCCATTCGGCGGGCATGTGAAAGCCATCGGCGCGTGGCGTGCTGTTGAGTGTGGTCATGTCAGTCAGGACTCCAGTGGGGAGGTCAAAGGTGTTGATCGTGACCCTAGCAGACCGGCCATGACAATATGGGCGACTTTATAACGGATAAAAATCCGCATTAAAAGTGCTTTCAGGTTTTAATCGGTTATGTATTGCTTTTTTTGCCGATATTAATCTGCAATCAAGACCGCGCCTGATCATTCTTTACGCAATGGGCATGCCCCGTATAAAAAGGATCACTCGAGCTCTCGCAGCACCTTCGACAGCCTGTCCACGAAGAAATCCGCGCTCTGGCGCGTGATGCACATGGGCGGTTTGATCTTGAGGATGTTCAGGTCGTCGCCGGTCGGTTGCATGAAGATGCCCAGTTCGCGCAGGCGTTCGCACAGTTGTGCGGTTTCTTCGGTGGCGGGTTCCAGGGTCTGGCGATTGCGGACCAACTCGACGCCCAGGTAGAAGCCCATGCCGTGCACTGCGCCCAACAACGGATGCTGATCGGCCAGGGCTTGCAGGCGCGCCTTGAAGTGGTCGCCGATGACGCGGGCGTTATCCCACAGCCGCTCCTCTTCCATCACGTCCAGCACGGCCATGCCGATGCGGCAACTGACGGGGCTGCCGCCTGACGAGGAAACGAAATAGCCTTCGGCCTCCAGTACCTCGGCAATCTCGCGACGGGTGATCACCGCGCCCAGCGGATGACCGTTGCCCATGCCTTGGGCCATGGTGATGATATCCGGCACCACGCCCTGCTCTTCGAAGCCCCAGAAGTAGTGGCCCAGACGCCCGTAACCCACCTGCACTTCGTCGGCGATGCATACACCGCCCGCCGCGCGAACCCTCTGATAAACCTGTTGCAGGTAACCCGGCGGCAAGGAAATCCCGCCCGCATTACCAACCACCGGCTCACAGATGAAACCCGCCACCTGGCGCTGCTGCCCGGCCAGTTGCGCCAGTACCTGATCAACACTGCGCACGTACTCTGGCGCACTGCCCGGGCCGCGAAACGGTCCGCGATACACATTGGGCGCGGTCACCGGATGCACCCAGTCCGGCCGGGGGCGGAGCGCTTGCGGGTTGTCGGCAATCGAGGTGGACATGGCATCCGTCGCCACCGACCCGCCGTGATAGGCCCCCAGCACGCTGAGCATGTCGCGTCCGCCGCTGTACGCCCACGCCAGGCGGATCGCCAGGTCATTAGCTTCGGTGCCGCTGTTGACCAGAAACACGCGGTCCATGCCATCGGGTGCCAGCGTGAGCAGGCGCTCGGAGAACCCGGCAATGGCCGCGCAGTGAAAGCGTGCGTGGGTGTTGAGCAGCGACCATTGACGAGCCGCTTCATGGGCCATGCGCGGATGACCGTGGCCCAGCACCGCCACGGTGTTGAGCATGTCCAGGTACGAACGGCCCTGCATGTCGATCAGGTGATTGCGCCAGCCGCGCTCGATCTGCGGCGGTGCCTGGTCATAGTGTTTTTGCGAGCGAGCGAAGCGGGCGTCACGTCGGGCCAGCAACTGCGCCGGATCTTCAAGCGTCGGGGCATCGCAATCGAAACCCAGCAGCGTCGAGGGCGACAGGCAGAACGTACGCCAGGCATCGGCCCACGACGGCGCGGCAAACAACGGCGGGCTGAGGTCTGTCGCCGTACACAGTTGCAGCAGCAGCGAGCCGCCGCCATGGCCGATCAGGTCGCCTGCGCTTACGTGTGTGAGCGACTCAGGCATCACGCCCCACAGCTTCAGGCTCACCTCGGCACCGACCAGCATCAGCGCACCGTCGGCCATCCATCGCAGCGTGGCGTCGAACGGCGCGTGCAGCGGTGTCTCGGCCGGGATGTGAAGCTCGACGTGCAGGGCGAAGGTCTCAGGTTCGCGGGCGCTGTCCGGCAAGGTGCGCGACAGGCGATATTCACCAAAGCGGCTGGCAGCCAGCCCGGTGTGCTCGGCCGCCTCGCTGAGCAGGTATTCATCGATACCGTTGCGCTCCCAGTTGCCCGCGACAAAGTGTTCACTGAGTACACCCAGATCGACCCGCGCAGGCTTCACGCCTGCCAGACCGGGCAGCAGCGGCGCGTACGCGGGCTGCTCGAACGGTACAGGCTGTATGCCGACGGCTTGCAGAATCGCCGTTTCCATCAGGGCGATGGGCACGGACGTCGCCACGTCGAAAATAGTCCATTCACCCGCAAGACTGGCCTGAACGTCAGCATTGTCCGGCTCGACGCTGGCCTGCTGTTCGCTGCTGAGCACCAGCACCGCCGAGCGGGCGACGATCAACGGCCACAGCGCTTGCAGTTCCTCGGTCTTGAGCGGGTTGATCGCGTGATAGGCCCGAATCGCCGGCAGGATGTACAGCGGGTCGCCTTCGGTATGGTGCAGCAGCGCCGCGCAGGTGACGGACAGATCCGCCACGCGCCAGGTGGTCACAAGATCGCCGAAATCGTTCAGCCCTTGTAGCTGCCACTTGCGCTGGGTATCGCGCAGCCAGACCACGTGGTGCTCTGTGATGCCCAGGTGCACGGCCTGGATGGGCAGCGCCGCAATCAGTGGCAACAGACGACGATGCGCCTGCTCGGCAGCCTCGATCACACAGGCGCGGGCGTCGGCGTCTTCGAGCACCGGCAACAGATGTTTGATCAATGCATGCGCATGGCGTGGGTCCCACTGCAGAATGCGGTCCAGGCCCGGATGGTCGAAATCGGCCAGCGCCCGGTCCACCTTCGCACACAGCTCGCCAAGCCCGACCACCACCTCACGCCCCAGATGCTCAACGTGCGCCAGCGACTGACCTTCAATCAACTCCAGAAGCCGCACGTGAACCGGCTGGCCGCCGGTCTCGGTGGTCAGCAGTTGCGCAGTGTCGTTGGCGCGGATCACGCCCGGAACATTCAGGTCGTCGTGGCGAGCCAGGTGCTGGAGCGCCGCATGTTGGGCCTCCAGCTCCATGATCGAATAGGCACCGTGGCAGATTTTCAGCACATAACGACGCTTTTCGGTGTCGAGCAGAAAGGTGTGATCCTGCTGACTGACCAGGGATTTCAACGAGCCGCTCAGACCGTAATACTGACTGAGCCATTGCAGCGCCTGTTCGAGACTGACATCCGGACAAGGCAGGCTGGATCGACGAATAAGCGTGGCGAGCGGCATGTGGACCTCGATATTTTACCGACACTGACGCGGCACACACGGCGTCACGGGCAGTCGCGCAACTATAGGGCGATTGGTGCCCGCAGCCCAATCACGTTCAGGCATAAAAGGATGACGTCGGCTTTATGTCGCGCTGCGCGACACGGATGAATTTATTTCATACCCTGCACGCTTCTTATTGCCTGACCCTGTGATGCGCAATCAGGCGCTATGCTTCATCACGTCAAACACACAAACAAAGGCCAGTTCATGCGAATACTCGTTACCGGGGGCGCAGGGTTTATCGGATCTGCATTGATTCGTCACCTGATAAAGAACACTGAACATGACGTGTTGAACGTCGACAAGTTGACCTACGCGGGCAACCTCGAATCGTTGCAGTCCATCGCGAGTGACACCCGCTATGAGTTCGTGCAGGCCGATATCTGCGATCAGGCGGCCATCAGCGCAGTGCTGGCGCGTTTCGCCCCTCAGGCGATCATGCACCTGGCCGCAGAATCCCACGTCGACCGCTCCATCGACGGGCCGGCCGAATTCATCCAGACCAACATCGTGGGCACTTACAGCCTGCTGGAAGCCGCGCGCGGTTACTGGCTGACCTTGCCCGAAACGGAGCGCGGCGCGTTTCGCTTCCACCACATTTCCACCGACGAAGTGTATGGCGACCTGCACGGCGTCGATGACCTGTTCACCGAAACCACGCCCTACGCGCCCAGCTCTCCGTACTCGGCGAGCAAGGCGGCGTCCGATCACCTGGTCCGCGCCTGGCAACGCACCTACGGGTTGCCGGTGGTGCTCACCAATTGCTCGAACAACTACGGGCCGTTTCACTTCCCCGAAAAACTGATCCCGCTGGTGATCCTCAACGCCCTCGCGGGCAAGCCGCTGCCGGTCTATGGCAATGGCCTGCAGGTGCGCGACTGGCTGTACGTGGAAGACCACGCGCGCGCGCTGCTCAAGGTGGTGACCGAGGGCGGGATCGGCGAGACCTACAACATCGGTGGGCATAACGAGCAGAAGAACATCGACGTGGTGCGCGGCATCTGCGCACTGCTCGATGAACTGGCACCGCAGCACCCGGCTGGCGTGCAGCAGTACAGCGACCTGATCACCTATGTGGTCGACCGTCCTGGCCACGATCTGCGCTATGCGATCGACGCCAGCAAGATCGAAAAAGAGTTGGGCTGGACACCCGAAGAAACCTTCGAGTCCGGGCTGCGCAAGACCGTGCAATGGTATCTCGATAACCTGGACTGGTGCCGCAGGGTTCAGGATGGCAGTTATCAAGGAGAGCGACTGGGCTTCACTGACCACAAGGACCTGATTGCATGACTAAAGGCATCGTTCTGGCCGGGGGCTCCGGCACCCGCCTGCATCCCATCACGCTTGGCCTGTCCAAGCAGTTGCTGCCGATCTACGACAAACCCATGATTTATTACCCGTTGTCGGTGCTGATGCTGGCCGGCATTCGGGAAATCCTGATCATCTCCACCCCGGAGGATTTGCCGCAGTACCGCAAGCTGTTGGGTGATGGCAGCCAGTTCGGTGTGCACTTTCATTATGCCGAGCAGCCAAAGCCGGAGGGCCTGGCGCAGGCTTTCCTGATTGGCGAGCAGTTCATTGGCGACGATTCGGTCTGCCTGATCCTGGGCGACAACATTTTCCACGGTCAGCACTTCAGCGTGCAGCTGCAGCAGGCCGCCGCCCGCAAGGCCGGGGCGACGGTGTTCGGCTACTGGGTCAAGGACCCGGAGCGCTTCGGCGTGATCGACTTCGACGAACAGGGACGTGCGCTGTCCATCGAAGAGAAACCCACGGCGCCCAAATCCAGTTACGCGGTGACCGGTCTGTATTTCTACGACAACGACGTGATCCAGATCGCCCGGGACGTCAAACCCTCGCCCCGTGGCGAGCTGGAAATCACTGACGTGAACAACGCCTACCTGCAACGCGGCGACCTGCACGTCGAACGTTTCGGCCGGGGTTTCGCCTGGCTCGACACGGGCACACACGACAGCCTCCTCGATGCCTCGGCCTACGTGCAGACCATCGAGCATCGCCAGGGCCTGAAAGTCGCCTGCCTTGAGGAAATCGCCTACCAGAATGAATGGATCGACCGTGATCACCTGCTTGCACGTGCCGATTATTTTGGCAAAACAGGTTATGGTCAGTACCTCTTCAAGATTGCTGGGGAAACCAAGTGAACGTGATTGCAACAAAGCTGCCCGAAGTCCTGATTCTGGAACCCCGAGTATTCGGCGACGAGCGCGGCTTTTTTTTCGAAAGCTTCAACGCCCGTGCGTTCAGCGAGGCCACCGGACTGGAGAGGCAGTTTGTGCAGGACAATCACTCACGCTCCCAAAAGGGCGTGCTGCGCGGGCTGCATTACCAGATCGAGCATGTGCAGGGGAAACTGGTGCGGGTGACGGCCGGCGAGGTGCTGGACATTGCGGTGGACATCCGCCGCAGCTCGCCGACGTTCGGTCAGTGGGTGGGCGTCAGGTTGTCCGCTGAAAACGCCCGTCAGCTATGGGTGCCGGAAGGTTTTGCACACGGCTTCGTGGTCTTGAGCGACTCCGCCGAGTTTCTGTACAAGACCACCGACTATTACACGCCATCGGCCGAGCGCTGCATTCGCTGGGATGATCCTGACCTGGCCATCGACTGGGAGCTTGATGGAGCACCTCAGCTGTCGGCCAAGGACCAGCAGGGCAAAAGCCTGAACGAGGCCGAGCTGTTCGCCTGACCGTTCTGGCGGCAGACCATTTGCCCGGGTGCCGGATCAGGCTGTGCCGGGCATAATGCGCCTTTGATCCCCCATCGATGCCCCATCAGGATCGACCGGGTTTTCTGTTGCCTGCGCGGATGTCGTCGCGGACCGGCGTTGTCGCCACAGGTTGAGCATGTTCGACCCCAGACAGCGCCCGTCCCGTACAGCGGCCCAGGCACCGCCATTCATTCGGCGCTTGCCAACAATGACCAAGACTTCCTCCCTCCCTCCCCGCCCACGGTGGCGCAGTCTGGCGCTGCTGGCGATCTGTCTGGCGCCGTTGCTGTGGCCGCTGGAACATCTGGCGGAGCGTTACTACCGGGGCGTACTGGCCAGTCAGAACCGTCAGACGCTGGACCTTTACGTCGCCAACCTGCTGGGCACGCTGCATCGCTATGAAACCCTGCCGCAGATCCTCGGCGACCTGCCCGCGCTGCGGGCTGCTCTGGAAACGCCTGGCGACCGGGCCACTCTGGAAAACGCCAACCACCTGCTCAGCGATATCACGAGCCAGACCGGTGCCGACGTCATGTACCTCATGGACGCCAACGGCCTGACCCTGGCGGCGTCCAACGCCGACCAGCGCGACAGCTTCGTGGGTCGCAACTTCTCGTTTCGGCCCTACTTCATCGACGCTCGGGCTGGCAGAACAGGCCGGTTTTTCGGGCTGGGCACGACTTCGGTCAAGCGCGGCTACTTCTTCGCGGGGCCGGTACGCGACGGCGACCGGGTGATCGGTGTGCTGGTGGTCAAGGTCGATCTGGACCACACCGAAACGCTTTGGGGCAAGACACCCGAGCAGTTGCTGCTGACCGACCAGAACGGCGTGGTGATTCTGACCTCCAACCCGGAATGGCGCTTTCGGGCTACGCGCGACCTGACCGATGACGAAAAGCGGGCGATCACTGCCATCCAGCCTTATCCGACACGTGATCCGCGTCCACTCAAGATTGACGAGCACGCCTGGCTGGCGCAAAGCCAGCCCATCGATGAAACCGGCTGGAACGTGAATATCCTGGCGCCCAAAGCACTGGTCGACCGCCCGGTGCGTACGGTGGTGGCGATTGGCGGAGCGGCGCTGCTGGTGCTCATGCTGTTGCTGGGCTTGATGATGCAGCGTCGTCGTCATTACCTGGACCGCATTGCCTTCGAGGCCAAGGCCCGGCGCGAGCTGGAAATGCGCGTGATCGAACGGACCAGCGACCTTGAAGGCCTCAACAGCCGGTTGCGTCAGGAAGTGCTGGAGCGCGAGCAGGCGCAGCAGGAGCTGGTACGCGCCCAGGACGAGCTGGTACAGACCGGCAAGCTGTCGGCGCTGGGCACCATGTCGGCCAGCATCAGCCATGAGCTGAATCAGCCGCTGGCCGCCATCCGCAGCTACGCCGAAAACGCCGAAGTGCTGCTTGATCACCAGCGCACCGAAGACGCACGCGGCAACCTGAAACTGATCAGCGAACTGACCGGGCGCATGGCCTCGATCATCGCCCACCTGCGCGCCTTCGCCCGTCGTGATCGGCATGCGCCGGAAAGCGTGGCCCTGCAACCGGCACTGGACGACGCGCTGGCATTACTGGCCAAACGTCGGCGCGCCATGGAAGTCGAGTTGATCCGCGACGTGCCTGACGCGACACTGTGGGTGCAGGCCGGAGAAACCCGCTTGCGTCAGGTGCTGGGCAATCTGCTGGCCAACGCGCTGGACGCCCTCACCGAGAAAGGCCCGCCGCGCAAACTGTGGATAAGTGCCGAGCAGACCCGTGAAGGCGTCAATCTGTACATTCGCGACAACGGCCCAGGGTTTTCCCAAGAGGCACTGGAGCGGGCCCGCGAACCGTTCTTCACCACCAAGACCCGCACGCAGGGCCTTGGGCTGGGCCTGGCCATCTGCGATACCCTGATGCGCGCACTGGGGGGCGAATTGCTGTTCGCCAACCATGCCAGCGGCGGTGCATTGCTGACCTTGCGCCTGCGCGCCGGTGCTTCGGGTGCCAACCTTCAACCGCCAGAGGACCTTTCTGCATGAGTTCGGACACAGCCATCGACAGCCAGATTCAGGTGGTGCTGATCGACGACGACTCGCACCTGCGTCAGGCACTGCGCCAGACCTTGGACCTTGCAGGTCTGAACGTATTGTCGCTGCCTGAGGCCACTGGACTTGCCGAGCGCATCGGGCGTGACTGGCCGGGCGTGGTGGTCAGCGATATCCGCATGCAGGGGATGGACGGTCTTGAGCTGCTGGTCCAGTTGCATGAACAGGACCCCGATCTGCCGGTGCTGCTGATCACGGGTCACGGCGACGTGCCGCTGGCGGTGAAGGCCATGCGCGCCGGGGCCTATGACTTTCTGGAAAAACCCTTTGCCAGCGATGCGATGCTCGACAGCGTGCGCCGCGCCCTGGCGTTGCGCCGTCTGGTGCTGGATAACCGCAGCCTGCGTCTGGCCTTGAGCGATCGCCAGCAATTGAGCACGCGTCTGGTCGGCCACTCAGCGCCCATGCTGCGCCTGCGCGAGCAGATCGGCGCCTTGGCGGGCACGCGGGCGGACGTGCTGATCCTCGGCGAAACCGGCGCAGGCAAGGAAGTGGTCGCGCGTGCGCTGCACGATTTGTCCAACCGCCGCAACGGCCCATTCGTGGCGATCAACGCCGGGGCGCTGGCCGAGTCAGTGGTGGAAAGCGAGCTGTTCGGCCACGAATCGGGGGCGTTTACCGGCGCGCAGAAACGCCGCATCGGCAAGTTCGAATTTGCCAACGGCGGCACGCTGTTTCTCGATGAAATCGAAAGCATGAGCCTGGACGTTCAGGTCAAGCTGCTGCGCCTGTTGCAGGAACGCGTGGTCGAGCGCATGGGCAGCAATCAACAGATCCCGCTGGATATCCGCATCATTGCGGCCACCAAGGAAGATTTGCGCCAGGCGGCAGATCAAGGGCGCTTTCGGGCCGACCTGTATTACCGCTTGAACGTCGCCTCGCTGCGTATTCCGCCGCTTCGCGAGCGCGGTGAAGACGCCCTGATGCTGTTCGAGCACTATGCCGATGCCGCCAGCCTGCGCCACGGCATTCCCAAGCAGGAACTCAAACCCGGCCAGCGTGCCTTGCTGCTGCGTCACAGCTGGCCCGGCAACGTTCGCGAACTGCAGAACGCCGCCGAACGCTTCGCCCTGGGGCTGGAGCTGGAACTGGAAGGCAACGCCATGCCGGACGCCCCGCCAGCAGGTGGCGGCTTGAGCGAACAGGTAGAAAGCTTCGAACGTGCCTTGATCGCCGCCGAACTGGCTCGTCCGCACAGCTCGGTGCGCAGCCTGGCCGAGGCACTGGGCGTGCCGCGCAAGACCCTGCACGACAAGCTGCGCAAGCACGGCCTGAATTTTGGCGACAGCGGCGGAGCGTCCGATGAAACCGACTGAGCCACAAACACCGTCGTCAGGCAACGCAGCGGCAGAACTGGAGCAGGTGCTGCACCACGACATCCCGCTGACCCGCGAGATGGGCATCCGCGTCATCGACTGGCAGCATCACCGACTGCGCCTGCACTTGCCGCTGGCACCCAACGTCAATCACAAGAGCACGCTGTTCGGCGGCAGCCTGTACTGCGGCGCAGTCCTGGCCGGCTGGGGCTGGCTGCACTTGCGCCTGCGTGAAGCGGGCATCACCGATGGTCATATCGTGATTCAGGACGGGCAGATCAGCTATCCGCTGCCGGTTCGCGACGACGCCATTGCCGTGTGTGATGCCCCAGAGGCTGCGCAGTGGGACAGGTTCATCACCACCTACCAGCGCAGGGGCCGTGCGCGTCTAGTGCTCCAGACCCGCATCTGTGCGCAAGACAGCGATGAGTCGGCCGTGAGGTTTACCGGGCAGTTTGTATTGCATCGGTGATCCCGCCCCGCCAGCCCTATTCGCGAGCAAGCTCGCTCCCACGAGACGGCGTTAGCTTGTGAACAGGGCCGACCTGGAAAAACCGCTCAATAAAGCGACGGCCGAGGCGTGAGGTGGCGGATAACACCCACCCCGTGGGAGCCCTATTCGCGAGCAAGCTCGCTCCCACGAGACGGCGTTAGCTTGTGGACAAGTCCGACCTGTAAAAACTGCTCAATAAAGCGATAAACGAGGCGCGAGATGGCGGATAAACACCCACCCCGTGGGAGCGAGCTTGCTCGCGAAGGCTATGCATCAGACGCCGTCTCTTCAGCGGATGTACTGCCCTATTTGCGAGCAAGCGCACCAAAGCCAGACCTGCGCATCGCGATAGCGCAGGGCCTTGGGAACCACCGGATCAGGACTGCGCCAGCACCAGCAATTTCTCACGCCACTCGGCCTTGGCTGGCAACGCGAGGAAAAACGGATTGAGCAGCGACTCGCGGGCAGGATAGGAGAAGCGCTGGCCGTCGAGCTGCAGAACTTCACCGCCCGCGCCCTCAAGCACGCCTTGCGCCGCAGCGGTGTCCCATTGCGAGGTCGGGGCCAGGCGCGGATAGCAGTCAGCCGCGCCCTCAGCCAGCAGACAGAACTTCAACGAGCTGCCGATATTGGTCAGTTGCAGCGGCCCAAGACCTGCTGCCAGACCGGCCAGCAGATGTTCCTGCTCAGGGCTTGAGTGCCTGCGACTGGCGACCACGGTAAAGGCCTGCCCGGCCTGTAGCGTCTGTCTGACCTGAATCGGCTCGCAATGGTCGGGGCTGTCACTGCGCCACGCACCCAAGGCTGCGCCGCCGAAATAACAGCGATCATTGGTCGGCATGGACACCACGCCAAACACCACGCGTCCGCGCTCGATCAGGGCAACGTTGACCGTGAACTCTTCACTGCCGGAAATGAATTCCTTGGTGCCGTCCAGTGGATCGACCAGCCACCAGCGCTCCCAGGTCGCGCGCTCGCTGAAAGGGATGTCGGCATCTTCCTCGGACAACACATGAATCGTCGGGTCCAGCGCTTGCAAGCCTTCGACCAGCACCTGATGAGCCGCCAGATCGGCTGCGGTGACAGGCGAGTCATCGGCTTTGGAGGTCACGCTGACGTTGGCGCGCCAAAACGGCAGGATGGCTTCGCCCGCCAGGCGTGCGAGTTCGATCACGGGAGCAAGCAGCGGATGCGGCAGGTTGGCGAACGGGTCGGTCATGGTTGAAAGAGTCCACGTTGGGTCAGCACGTCGCGGGTCAGGTACAGCGCAGCCAGGGCGCGCCCTTCGCTGAACTGTGCATTCTGGGCCAGGCTCGCCAGCTCCCGCAGGTTGATCTTGTCCACGCGAATCGGCTCGGGCTCATCGCCTTCTAGCCGTTCCTCGTAAAGGTCGGTGGCCAGCACCACCTGAATTTTCTGGTTCATGTAACCGGGCGACAGCGACAGCTCGGTCAGGTGTTCCAGTTGGTGCGCGCCGAAACCGGCTTCTTCCTTAAGCTCGCGATTGGCGGCGGCAAGGATGTCTTCGCCCGGTTCGATCAAGCCCTTGGGCAAGGACAGCTCGTATTCATCGGTGCCGCCGCAATACTCTTCGATCAGAATCGCGTGGTCAGCGTCGAGCATTGCCACAATCATGACTGCGCCATAACCCGCGCCTCTGCCGACCAGCCGTTCGTAGGTGCGCTCGACGCCGTTGGCAAAGCGCAGTTGCAGCTCTTCGACGCGGAACAGGCGACTGCTGGCGACGATGGCGCGGGCGAGAACGGTGGGTTTCTGACGCATGACAGGCTCCTTCACATGGACGGGGTACTATACCGTGGCTTTTCCGAATGTCTGTGTCGGATATGCTCACTCACTTGACCCACCTTCATGAGGCCAGAATGCTTTCCATGCCCTGGAGCGAAATCGATACCGTCCTGCTGGATATGGACGGCACGTTGCTCGACCTGCATTACGACGACCACTTCTGGTTGCAGCACCTGCCACAACGTTACGCCGAGCTGCATGGCATCAGCTTCGCCATGGCCTGGCTGGAATTGCAGCCGTTGTTCGAGCGCAACGCCGGCACCCTTAACTGGTACTGCCTGGATTTCTGGAGCGCCGAGCTGAAACTGTCGGTGCGCGACCTGAAGCGCGAAATCGCTCACATGATCGCCTTGCGCCCGGACGCTGAAACCTTTCTGGCAGCGCTCAGGCAGGCGGGCAAGCGGGTGATCATGATCACCAACGCCCACCGCGATTCGTTGTCGTTGAAGATGGAGCGGATCGAATTGGCGTCCTACTTCGAGCGTTTGATCAGCTCCCATGACTATGGCTTCCCCAAGGAAAACCAGCAGTTCTGGGAGGCCCTGCATGCCGACACCGCGTTCGACCCGGCCCGCAGCCTGTTCATCGACGACACCCTGCCGATCCTGCGCAGCGCGGGACGCTTCGGGGTTGCGCAGTTACTGGCCGTCAGCCAGCCCAACAGCCAGAAAGGCCCGAAAGACACCGAGGAATTTGCCGCTGTCGGAGATTATCGGGAGTTGATCAAAGGGTTGTGAGGGCCAGCACACCCTTGGAAGACGCGCAAAACGAAGCCAAAACGAAAGTGCCTGACTGAATGCATACCCGTGGGAGGCGGCTTGTCGGCGATGGCGTCAGTTCAGTCACCGACAGGTCGCTTGCGAAAAAGCATCGCCGGCAAGCAGCCTCCCACAGTCCGTTGGTTGCAGCGAGACGTGTGTATCACGCTGAGTACTTCGCGTATGCACCGTTTCGGAAGACGCACAAAACAAGGCCAAAACGAAAGTGACTGACTGAATCCATACCCGTGGGAGGCGGCTTGCCGGCGATGGCGTCAGATCAGGCACCGATAGATCGCTTGCGAAAAAGCATCGCCGGCAAGCAGCCTCCCACAGTCCGTTGGTTGCAGCGAGACGTGTGTATAACGATGGGCGCGGAGCGTAGGCAGCAATCATTTGCCCGAGCCGCTACTCACTCCGGAATCCGCAACGTCTGCCCCGGGTAAATCTTGTCCACATCCTTGAGCATGGGTTTGTTGGCGTCGAAGATTTTCTGGTACTTGTTCGGATCGCCATACATCTGCTTTGAAATCGCGCTGAGCGTGTCGCCTTTCTTGACTTCATAGAATCGGGATTCGGCACTTGCCGCAGGCGCGCTGCCAGCGGCAAGGGTCATCTGGTCGTCCACTTTCTCGACACCTTTGATATTGCCCAGCGTGACCCGAATCTTCTCCTTCTCCTCCTGACTGGTCGCCTCGCCCTTGACGATGACCGTGCTGCCCTGAACCTCTGTCTGAATGTTGGGGTTGCCCAATCCAACCCTGGAGATATGATCTTTCAGGACTTCATTTGCGTTGGCATTGCCAGGCATGATCGCATCCAGGATCTTCTCGCCCGCTTCTTTCACAAAACTCCAAATACTCATTATCCGATTCTCCTTACGTGAGTTGTCAGACTTGCACACTCAACCATAGCCCTTATAAACCGTGGCCTGCAGCCTTCCGACCAACGTCGCTCGACCACCATTGGCCCTGAACGCGTAGAATCGGGAGCCTGGATCGACCACCGGAGTGGACATGGACATCAAGCAACTCAAATTCCTGATCGCCCTCGACGAAACGCGTCACTTCGGGCAGGCGGCTGCGCGCTGCAATATCACCCAGCCAACGCTGTCGATGCGGCTGCGCAATCTGGAAGAAGAGTTGGGCTTGCCCCTGGTCAACCGCGGCCAGCGCTTTGAAGGCTTCACTGCACCCGGCGAGCGCGTGCTGGCCTGGGCGCGCACGGTACTGGCGGCCTACGATGGCTTGCAGGCCGAGGCGGCTGCCTGCCGGGGTCATCTGGTGGGTACGTTGCGCCTGGGCGTGGTACCGCTGTCGAGTTTCGACCCCTTGCCGCTGCTGCACCGGTTGCATCAGATGCACCCGAACCTGCGTTTCGAGCTGTCATCGCTCAGCTCCGAGCAGGTGCTGGAGCAACTGGCGAGCAACCGTATCGACCTGGGCGTCTCGTATCTGGAGCGGCTGGATAACGACCGCTTCGACTCGCTGGCGCTGGACGACACAAAAATGGGCCTGATGTACGACCGGCGACATTTCACCTTCGGCGATACGCCGCTGAGCTGGGCGGATCTGGTCGAGTTGCCATTGGGCCTGCTCACCAGCGGCATGCATTTTCGCCAATCCATCGATCACAACTTCCACAGCCGTGGCCTGCAACCTCAGCCGTTGTTGCAGACCGATGCCGTTCATCAGTTATTGCAGGCCGTACATGGCGGCTTTTGCTGCGCGATCATGCCACTGGACGGCGGGTTGGAGACACTGACCGAACACCTGGCCATGCACCCGATTGCCGATGCCCGCACGCTCGCCCAACTGGGGCTGATCATGCGCCGCAGTGCGCCGCGCTCGGCTCTGGCCGAGGCGTGCTTTGCGCTGGTAGCGGAATTACCACGCTGACGCATTGATCGACGTCATCTATCGGTGCATTGGAACTAGCGATTAGACGATTCCGGACAACAGGCCTAGGCTGTAGGTGTCAATCTGCCGGTATCTCAGCCCATGCACGCCAAGCGCACAATCGGCACGGTGCCTGTTCTCGCACCCGCGCCCGAAGCCAGCCAGTCCTATCGCTATGCGACCCTTGAGGGTCAGGACGGCGCGCGCACCGAACTTGCTGAGGAAGTCGCGCTGGCGATTGCCTACAACGGCATCAGCCAGGCCGTCATGCTGGTCAGCCCGACCGACCTTGAAGACTTCATCGTCGGCTTCAGCCTGGGCAGCGGCATCATTGCCTCGCGCGATGAAATCTACGACTTCAAGCTCAGCGGCTGCGGCTCGGCGATGCAGGCCGAAGTGGAAATCGCCAGCCGTGCGTTCTGGGAACTCAAGCAGCAACGTCGCCAGCTGGCAGGTACCAGCGGCTGCGGCCTGTGCGGTGTCGAGGCGGTCGAGCAAGCGCTCCCGCAGCTTGATGTCCTGCCCGGTGCTCCCCTGCCGCCAGCCCAATGGCTGGAAGGCCTGCGCCAGCGCATCGGCGAATTTCAGCCGCTGGGTCAACATTGCGGCGCCGTGCATGCCGCCATCTTCATGGACGGTACAGGTCAGTTGCTGCTGGGTCGCGAAGACATCGGACGCCATAACGCGCTGGACAAACTGATCGGCGCGCTCATCCGTCAGGACATTCCGCTGGCGGGCGGCGTTGCCATCGTGACCAGTCGCTGCAGCCTGGAGTTGATCCAGAAAGTCCTGCGCGCGGGAATCCAGACGCTGGTCAGCCTGTCTTCGCCCACCGGCCTGGCCCTGCAATGGGCACGCCGGCATAACCTCAATTTAATTCACCTGCCGCAGCACAGTGCGCCGCGGGTCTATAGCCCTGCGATGGAGATTCAAGCGTGAGCACTCATCACCAAGCCGACAAGACACCTACACCCCGCTACAAGCCATACAAAGGTGCGGCTGGCGGCTGGGGCGCACTGATCAGCGTGACGCAGGCCTGGCTGGGCAGCGACAACGCGCTGAAAAACCTGCGCATGATGCTCAAAACCAACCAGAACGGCGGTTTCGACTGCCCGGGTTGCGCGTGGGGCGACTCGCCGGAAAGCGGCATGGTCAAGTTCTGCGAGAACGGCGCCAAGGCGGTCAACTGGGAAGCCACCAAACGTCGTGTGGACCCGGCCTTCTTCGCCCGTCACAGCGTCACCGCGCTGCTGGAGCAGAGCGATTACTGGCTTGAGTATCAGGGCCGTCTGACCGAGCCGATGGTTTACGACGCCGAGACCGACCGTTACAAGCCCATTGCGTGGGACGACGCGTTCGCATTGATCGCCAAACACCTGAACAACCTGCCCAGCCCGAACATGGCCGAGTTCTACACCTCGGGCCGCGCCAGCAATGAAGCGGCGTACCTGTATCAGCTGTTCGTGCGTGCCTATGGCACCAACAACTTCCCGGACTGCTCGAACATGTGCCACGAAGCCAGTGGCGTTGCGTTGTCGCAAAGCGTGGGCGTGGGCAAAGGTACAGTGACCTTCGATGACTTCG
This sequence comes from Pseudomonas asturiensis, assembly GCF_900143095.1. Lineage (GTDB taxonomy): Bacteria > Pseudomonadota > Gammaproteobacteria > Pseudomonadales > Pseudomonadaceae > Aquipseudomonas > Aquipseudomonas asturiensis. The sequence goes on from NZ_FRDA01000023.1 coordinate 24,292, forward strand.
AGCACGCCGACGCGATTTTCGTACTGGGCCAGAACCCCGGCACCAACCACCCGCGCATGCTGGAACCGCTGCGCGAAGCCGTGAAGCGTGGCGCCCAGGTCGTTTGCGTGAACCCGCTCAAAGAGCGCGGCCTGGAGCGTTTCCAACACCCGCAGCACCCGGTGGAAATGCTCACCAACGGCGACCGCCCGACCAACACCGCTTATTTCCGCCCTGCGTTGGGTGGCGACATGGCGCTGCTGCGCGGCATGGCCAAGTACCTGCTGCAATGGGAGCGCGAGTCGCAACTCAACAACGCGCCATCGGTGTTCGACCACGCGTTCCTGAACGAACACACTGAAGGCGTACTGGATTACCTGGCCGCCCTCGATGACACGTCGTGGGACGAGATCGTCGAGCAGTCGGGTCTGCCGCTGACCGACATTGAGCAGTCGGCGCGCATGTATGCAGCCGGCAAGAACGTCATCATGTGCTGGGCGATGGGTATTACCCAGCACCGCCATTCGGTGGCGACCATTCAGGAAATCGCCAACCTGATGATGCTGCGCGGCAACATCGGCAGGCCGGGCGCAGGCCTGTGCCCGGTACGTGGTCACAGTAACGTGCAGGGCGACCGCACCATGGGCATCAACGAGCGCCCGCCGGTGTTTCTGCTCGACGCGCTGGAAAAACGCTTCCAGTTCAAGGTGCCACGCGAGAATGGTCACAACGTGGTCGAAGCCATTCACGCCATGGCCGAAGGCCGTTCGAAAGTCTTCATCGCGCTGGGCGGCAACTTTGCCCAAGCCACGCCGGACAGCCATCGCACCGCTGAAGCCTTGAGCAACTGCGAGCTGACCGTGCAGATCAGCACCAAGCTCAACCGCAGCCACCTGTTCCACGGCAAGGACGCGCTGATCCTGCCATGCTTCGGCCGTACCGACATTGACGTGCAGGCCAACGGCCCGCAAGCGGTCACCGTGGAAGATTCGTTCAGCATGGTTCACGCCTCGAACGGTCAGCTGCAGCCTATCTCTTCAAAGATGCGCTCCGAGCCTGCCATTCTGGCCGGCATCGCCAATGCCACGCTCGGCAAGCAACCTGTCGACTGGTTGTGGCTGGCCGAGGACTACAGCCGGATTCGCGACCTGATCGCCGATACCATTCCAGGCTTCAAGGACTTCAACGAGCGCATCAAGCATCCAGGCGGCTTCTACCTGGGCAACGCAGCCGGCGCGCGCCGCTGGAACACGGCGTCCACCCGCGCCAATTTCAAGCCCAACAAACTGCCAAGCACCTTGTTGCACGAGGACATCAGCTCTACCGGCCTGGTCCCGGACCTGATCATGCAGTCCATGCGCTCCCACGATCAGTACAACACCACCATCTATGGCCTGGACGACCGCTATCGCGGCGTGAAAGGTCAGCGCGACGTGTTGTTCGTCAACGAGGCCGACATCATTCGTCTGGGCTTCCAGCCAGGCCAGAAGGCCGACCTGATCTCGATCTGGAGCGATAACCGCGAACGCCGCGTGAAGGGTTTCACCTTGCTGCCGTTCGATATCCCGGCCGGTCAGGCTGCCGCGTACTACCCGGAGGTCAACCCCCTGGTGCCGCTGGAAAGCGTTGGCGACGGCAGCAGCACGCCGACGTCCAAGTTCGTGGCCATTCGTCTTGAGCGTTCTGCCGAGTCGGCACGCATTATCTGACGCCCACAAAAAAGGCCCGTTTTGCTGGAAACGGGCCTGTCACAAGTAGCCTAAGACTGCATTTTCCGACTTAAGTTCCTCAACCAAAACAGTAACTTAGCTGTTTGTGTTGCAGTCGTGTTACTCGTCGGATTTGCATTGCTACATTCTTCACTTGACACCAAGATCGCGCCGTCATCCCTATGAGATTCCCTACATGAAGTATTCCTCGATACTGTTGTTGTCTCTTACCCTGGCCACCGGTTTCGCCTCAGCAGGCGATAACGTGACGGCCGGTGTAGGCGGAGCATTGGGTGGGGTACTCGGTTCGGTCGTCGGTCAACAGATCGGCGGTAGCACCGGTTCAGCGATTGGCGCAGGCCTGGGCGGCGCAGCGGGCGGTGCAGTCGGTGCAAACCGTCACAACCGTACGGAAGCGGCCATTGGCGGCGGTCTGGGCGCTGCTGGCGGTAACGTGGTCGGTCGCAGCGTGGGCGGCAACACCGGCAGCCTGATCGGCTCGGCCGTCGGCGGCGGCGGTGGTGCGGCACTCGGCAACTACATGGGCAACGAAAGCCGCGATGATGATCGCCGCTACCGGGGTGGTCGTGATGACCGCCGTGAATACCGTGGCCATGGCAACCGTGGCAAGCATTACGGCCATCGCAAGCATGGTCGTGGTCACTACCGTGATCGTTGATCGTCAGAACGCATGAACAACCGGCCGCTCTTGAGCGGCCGGTTTTCGTTTAAGGCGCGCAATCAGTTCATCCTGCCCTGTACCCACGCCCGCACATGCGCGTACGGATAATCTTCCAGCTCGGCGAAGCCTGCGGTGGCGCGGGCCTTGAGTCTGGTGAACAGCGGCACACTGATGCCGCACAGAAAACGCGTCAGGCATTCTGCGCTGGGCGGCTGGCCGCTGTAGTCCTGGTGCTTGCGGATAAAATCACCGCATGACGCCTGAAAGTCCATCGCCTCCAGCGGCTGGAGCGCGGGAGGCTCTGGCAGGTGGGCGACCTGACCCTGGCACACCGAGCAATGCCCGCAACGCTGCGGCGCATTGTGATCGCCAAAGTAGTGCGCCAGGCGATGGGTCAGGCATTGATCGCTGGCGAACACGTTCAGCATCGTGTGAATACGGTCGACCTCCGTGGCCTCGTGCTCGCTGAAATAGTGGTGCAGCTCGCGGCTCAACACATCCGCATCGAAGTCGGTGCGCAGCACGCTGTAGACCTCGGTCATCTGCTTGCTTTCCAGTTCGATCCAGCCCTTTTCCTGAAAGTAGTCCAGCGCCTTGACCACCCGCGAGCGCTCGGCGCCGTAGTGCCGGTACAGCGCGTCGAAATCCACCGTCGCCCAGGTGCGGGCGCGGCTGGACGTCTGGATCACGGCCTCGACGAACTGGCGCCGCTCACCCTCGAAGCGGGTCATCAGCTCGCTTGGCTCAATCAGGAATTTGAAGCGATATTCAGCGAAATAGGCGTAACGTGGCGCGATGATTCCGCGCAGCTCCAGTTGCACCAACAGGGTCTTGAGCGGCAGCTGGCGGATGTTGCTGAGGTCCGCCAGCGGGTTCAGCAGAAACTCCCACTGCCCGTCGTGGCCCGCGCTGAGCAGGTCCTCCAGCACCCGAGCGATCCCCTCGCGCTCCGGCGTGTCGCCGTAAACGAAGTTTTCCAGCACATTGAGGCTGTCGCGGTTGGCCATCACCAGGCAATCGGACGCAGCCCCGTCGCGCCCTGCCCGGCCGATTTCCTGGCTGTAATTCTCGATGGATTTGGGCAGGTCGAAATGCACCACATTGCGGATGTCGCTCTTGTCGATGCCCATGCCGAAGGCGATGGTGGCCACCATGCAGTTCAGGCCACCGCCCATGAACTGTTTCTGGAGGGCCTCGCGCTTATCGTTGGGCAACCCGGCATGATAAGCACTGGCTGGCAGCCCGTTCTGCTGCAGATGCGCAGCGATGTATTCGGCCGTCTTTTGCAGCGTGACGTAGACGATGGTCGGCTGTCCGCTTCGCTCGCTCAGCCACTCGACCAGGCGCTGGCGCTTGTCCCGCCCGCTGACCGGCTCGACCCACAGGCGCAGATTGGGGCGATAGAAGCCGGTGGTCACCACGTCATCCGGCGCGATGGCGAACTTGTCCTGCATGTCGGTGATGACCTGTGGCGTGGCTGTGGCCGTCAGCAGCAGGGCTTGCGGGATGTTGAATTCGCGCTGGTAGTCGGGCAACTTCAGGTAATCGGGCCGAAAGTTGTGGCCCCATTCGGAAATACAGTGCGCCTCGTCCACCACCAGCAGCGAGATGGGCACCTGGGTAATGAACTGCCGGAAACGCTCGTTCTTGAGGCGCTCCACGGAAATCATCAGAATTTTCAGTTCGCCTGAACGTGCCCCCGCCATGACCTGGGCGACGTCTTCGCGGCTCTGCGCCGAATCGATGCTCGCGGCCGGGATGCCGTGACGCTGCAGAAACGCCAGTTGGTCTTGAATCAGCGCCAGCAAGGGTGAAACCACCAGCGTGAGGTGCGGCAACATCAGCGCAGGCAGTTGGTAACAGAGTGACTTGCCTGAGCCGGTCGGAAAAATCGCAGCGGCAGAACGCCCCGCCAGCACCGCGCTGATCGCAGCTTCCTGTCCTGGACGAAACTGCGAGTACCCGAAAACCTGCTCAAGACGTTCATGCATTAAAGGTGCTTCCTCGTTGAATCAAAACGGGTGAATCAAAACGGACCTGACCATAGCCTGCCAGGCTGAACGAATACACCCCCAAAACATTTCAGAAATCGCAGCCCTTGCCGATAAACTTGAAATTTCGCGCCTGACGCGTGGGCAGTGCGTGGCAGATGATTCAAGGAGCAGGGATGGATTCCACACAACAGCCCGAGGACGACGGGGTTATCCGTATTCAGCGTCTGGTGCCCGGACAGGTCGACGTGGTATTGGGCTCGCACCCCAATCGAAAACCGCTGCCCCCGACGCGCCGTAAGCCCGCCTATGCGCTCTGGCTGGCCGGGCTGATCGTGGTGGCTTGCCTGAGCGCCATGATTGCCTCGCAGTTGCGCAAACCCAAGGCAAACCCTGCGCTGCCCATCGAGCAACCGGCTCCGGTGGTAAAGCCCGCCGAAATCGAAATCCCGCCGCCGCAAACGCCCCGTGCGACGCCCGTTGCGCTGCGTCAGGAACCCGCTGCGCTGCCGACGCCAGCGCCGACGGCGCCGAGCGCAACCGTGCAGCCTCTGGATAACTGCCTGAAAAACGGCAATGTCATCGACGAAAGTGTCCTGAACTGCCGATTCGGCCAAGTGCCCCGCCCGGTTCAGAGCGAGCCGGCGAAAGGTATGGTGTCTGCGGGTTACATGGCCGATTTCAAGGCCGATGCCGCCCGCCCGGCATCCCGTCCGTCACGTCCTTACACGGTCGCGACGGTGTCCATACGCGAATGGGACGGGCGCAACCGCTACCGTGCGCAATGGCGTATCTACGACAACACCATCGACGGCGACAGCGTGTGCGAGAACTTCCTCGCCCGCTCGGTAGAGCGGCGCGAGTGTCGTAAATCAGCCGAGGTCAATTTCCGCGAACAGTGCCAGGAATGGACGCGCCGTGCGGGTCGTGATCGCGACCCGCAGAGCAAGAACGCCCAGGCGCGCTACTGTGAAGCGGCTTCGACCTTCACGCCCTGATCGGTCTGACCGTTTTTCGCCCACTCGCGCAGTAGAAACTTCTGGATCTTGCCGGTCGAGGTTTTTGGCAGTGCCGTAAACACCACGGTTTTCGGCACCTTGAAGCCTGCCAGGTGCTCACGACAGAACCGCATGATCTGCTCGCCCGTCACCTCGTCTGCCCCGGCCTTGAGGGTCACAAATGCGCAGGGCGTCTCACCCCACTTGTCATCGGGCCTGGCGACCACTGCGGCCTCCAGAACGGCCGGATGGCGATACAGCACACCTTCAACCTCAATGGTGGAAATGTTCTCGCCACCGGAAATGATGATGTCCTTGCTGCGGTCACGAATCTCCAGATAGCCGTCCGCGTGCCAGACCGCCAGGTCTCCAGAGTGAAACCAGCCGCCTTCGAACGCCTTGTCGGTGGCGCTCTGATTACCCAGATAGCCTTTCATGACCGTGTTGCCGCGCATGTAGATCTCGCCAAGGGTCTGGCCGTCCTTCGGCACAGGCTGATGGGTCAGCGGGTCGGCCACCATCACACCTTCGAGCGTGGGGTAACGCACGCCCTGACGCGCCTTGACTGAGGCCCGCTCGTCGGCCGGCAGTTCATCCCACTCGGTTTTCCAGGCGCAGACAGTGACCGGCCCGTAGGTTTCGGTCAGCCCGTAGGCGTGGGTAATGCAGATGCCCATTGCCTCGACCGAGGCAATCACCCGCGCAGGCGGTGCGGCGCCTGCGGTCATGGCATTGACGGGATGACCGAATGCCACGTCGGCGGCGTTGGGCAGATTGGCCAGGGCATTGAGCACGATGGGCGCGCCGCATAAATGGCTGACGGTGTGCTGGCTGATCAGCGTAATGATTTTCTGAGGATCGACCCGACGCAAAAACACATGCGTGCCCGCCTGCGCGGTGATGGTCCAGGGATAACACCAGCCGTTGCAGTGAAACATCGGCAGGGTCCACAGGTAAACCGGGTGCAGGCCCATGCCCCAGGCCATCTGATTGCCGATGGCATTCAGGTACGCGCCGCGATGGTGATAAACCACACCCTTGGGGTCGCCGGTGGTACCGGAGGTGTAGTTCAGCGAGATCGGCGCCCATTCATCCTGCGGCCATTGCCACTCGAAATCGGGGTCGCCTGCGGCCAGCAGCGCGTCGTAGTCCAGTTCGCTCAACGGCCGCCCTTCGCCGTATTCGGGATCGTCCACGTCGATCAACAGCGGAGGATTGTCCAGCAGGGCCAGGGCGGCATGCACCACGGCATGAAACTCACGGTCAGCGATCAACACCCGCGCTTCACCGTGCCTGAGCATGAAGGCAATGGCCGTGGCATCCAGCCGCACATTAAGGGTATTGAGCACCGCACCCAGCATGGGTACGCCGAAGTGCACCTCAAGCATGGCCGGAATGTTGGGCAGCATGACCGCAACCGTATCGCCACTTTGCACACCTAACTGGCTCAACCCTGACGCAAGCTGGCGACAGCGGCGATAGGTCTGTGCCCAGTCGCGGCGGATCGCGCCATGGATTACGGCCGGATAGTCCGGGTACGTTGCGGCGGTGCGCTCAAGAAAACTCAGCGGCGTGAGTGCCATGTGGTTGGCCGGGCCTCTGGAGAGGCCCTGATGGAAGATCGACATAAGAACACCTTGGCGTATTGTTAGCTCTGGACCCGCATGGGCCGGTGATTTCACGAGGCTGCTGTGCTCAGTTATAGCCTGCGGCGGCGGTTCTGCGTGATCAGACCTTCGGATAAATCCCACGCACGTATAGCCAATGGCTTACACACAATCGAGTTGTTTGGCTCTTTGTGAGTCCACGACACGGCCGTAAGATTGGATCCAACAACTGGTGAGCAGGGAGCTCGCCAGGATCAGGGACGATCGACCATCGCCGGGACGGCAGCCGACAGGGAGTTGGAATGGTCTTGGAAAAACCCGCTTCGGCGGGTTTTTTATTGCCTGCGATTTCTTGCCGCTGATTGAGCCGCTGATTAAAAAATGTACGCGTCCTGATCCATCACTGATCACTTGTCACATTGTCGCGTCATGTTGAGTGAGGAACAGGGCTGCAACGGCCTCGTATAGCCAAAGGCTTACACGCCCTGGGGGCAGTTGGCTATTTTTGTCCGACAACAAGAGCCGTATGATTGGATCCAACAAGTGGTGAACAGGGAGTTCACCAGGATCAAGGATGATCGACCATCGCCTGGGAGGCGGCCGACAGGAAGTCGGGATGGTCTTGGGAAAACCCGCTTCGGCGGGTTTTTTGTTGTCTGCACAAACGTGAATGCCTGCGATGGTTAGCGGCCGCGCGCCTTGTTTTTGCGCAGCTTTTCGCGATTCTTTTCCAGTGCCTGCTGACGACCCGCCTCAGCACCAGCCTGCTCACGTTCGATCCTGAGCGCGATTAAGTCGGCGCGCATTTCCCGTTGCCGCTGACTGTTGAGCATCAGCAGCCCCAGCAATGGAAGCAACAGGCCAAGCGCATAGATAAACAGTTCGATGCCGCGGCCATAACCCGGAAAGGTCGGCAGCACCGCCAACAGGCTCACGATGGGCATCGCGACCAGCAGCCAAAAGCCCTCGCGACGCCCACGGGTGACCATCAAACCGCCCAGGGCCAGCACCATCGCTGCGCCGATCAGCACCATGACCTGGACGATCGTGCCGTCCTGCGCATCGTTGAACCAGGTGTAAAACACCTGAGACGTCGCCAGGGCCATGGAGAACGTGATCAGCAGCATCGAGCCCAGAAACGTCGGAAAGTAACGGGCTCTGAAGGCATAGTAATGATGACGATCGGTCATTCGGTCACTTCCTCATAAAGGCCGACCGCGATGCTTTGCATGTAGCTGCTGCCCACCAGCCCCATTCCGACGCTGAGTACGTCCTGCAACTGGATGACCGTAGCCGGCTTGAGTTGAGTCGGCGTCATGCGTGTCGGCAATTCCCCACTGCGCTGCTTGAGCTTGAGCAACCGGGACGTCAGCTTAGGGTTTTGAAGCGTCAGCAATTCTTCGGTCAACGCCTTGCGTTGTTGCCGGTTGAGCTCTTTGGTCAGATCGAACCAACTGCGTCCGGTGGCGGCTTTGCGCGCCTGCATCAGCTTGTACGTGGTCAGCCCCGTGGCGCCGACACCCGACAGGGATGCAATGTCCAGCACCGAGGCGATGACCTGATACAACTCTGAATCGTCGAGCCTGTCGTTGGCGGCCGGAGCCCTGACTTCGTTGAGGGTGCGGGCCAGACCGATACCGCACTGTGCGGTGCTGGCGGCTGCCGAGGCGTAGCCGATTGCGGTGATGACCAGACTGGCACCGCCCGAAAAAGGCACGGCCGCCCCACCACCGAAAACGGCGATCCAGCCCAGGACTGCTCCGCCACAGGACATCGTGGCACTGAATGCCTCGTACAGCAGACGGGACTCGCGAGGATTGGTCTGCACCTCACGGGCGAACTGCTGGGGCGCGATATTGCGTTTGGCCTCCCGCAGGATCAGCCGCTTGGGCTTGATGCTGCAGATGGGCGTGAATTCTCGAAGCGTCACGACGTTGAAGTCGCTGTCGATGTACACGACGCCTGCGCCTGCGATGCCCGGGTCGGAATCGATGGACGCAAACAGACGTTGAACGTTGATTCTGGCTGCAATGTTCTGGCGCGCCAGAACCTGCGAAGGGCTGTTGTACAACCCGATCATGGCTTGGGACATCGGTCTTCCTTGAATCCGTTCGACGCACTTCACCGGCCTCGCCACGGAGGCCGGTGAAGCTGTCGATCAATGCTTATGCATCAATGTACTCAAACGTTCGGGCAAGGCACTGGAGCCCAGTCGCCGACGTCTGGGTTCTTGCACATGCTGTTGACCTGGGTTTGACCGGCGGTCGCCACCTGCGCGCTCTCGGCCTGCTTGACCTTGGCCTGCTGCAGGTTTTTCTCGGTCCCGACCGCTTCTTTCGGCACGTCAGGCAGTTTCTGCTGCTTGGCCTTGGTGTTCTTGCCGGTCTTCTTGTTCGACGTGGCCGCAACCGGTGCGGTATCGGCATTGGCGACGATCACCACGTCGTTGCGCTTCACACCCACTTGTTGCAGGTCTTTCTCGTAGGCCTGGGTGTAGCTGCTCAGGTCTTCGCTGGCACGACCGTTGACCGCGGCGATCAGGTCGTTGGACTCTTTCAGGCCGGCCACGATTTCAGCCAGGCGCTTGCGGCCTTCGGTGGCGTTGATGGTGTTGGCCTTGCGACCCGAGATCAGGTTGGTGAACTCACGCTGGTAGCAGGACTGCGAAGCCTTGGCGTACGCCGTGCTGCGGTCGATGTCGGCCGCGCTTTTGTTGATGTCGGTGGAGTAGGAAGCGATACGTGCGTTGTCGTCGGTGATCTGCTTCTGACGCTCGGTGTAATAACCCGCTGCGCCGCCGACCAGTGCGCCGCCTGCGGCACCGATGGCAACGTTACGCGCACGCTTGTCGGAGTTACCGGTCAGGGCACCCGCCAGAGCGCCGCCCACTGCACCCAGTGCCGCGCCGGTCGCGACCGATTTGGTCATGTCCGAGTCGGTCTGACGCAGGTGCTGCACAGGCTCGTAGCAGGTCGGGTAGTACTCGACCTTGGTGCTGGCGCCGACTTTGGAAACCGGGGAGCTTGCGCAACCGGTCAGCAGGACAGCGCCGAAACCGGCGGTAGCCAGCAGCAAGGCACGGCTTTTCGAGGCCGAGACAAAGGGTTTACGGGACAAAAGCATATTGGCGTTCTCTTCTTTAGGTTTGACGTGCCCGGTGCGGCCTGATGCCGCCCGAGTCCCCTCTGTGCTTGCCAGACACCGGCCGGTCATGGCTGACTGGCCGATGCAAGCAATTGCTTCACAATCGTTTCCGGATCAGCGCGCTTCTGCTGGCGGTATTCGCCCACATGACGCACGAACAGCGTCGCCCGGGTGACCAGGCTCTTGCCGATGATCGGCTTGCGATTGAGTTCTTCTTTGATCCGCTGAAACTGCGCCTGAATCACCGCATCGGTGTAGCGCGTGCCGGTCGCCAGGTTATCGATGTAGATCGCCACCGCGCCATCCAGTGCGCTGCGACCGTTATCGATGGCGGTCCCGAACAGCTTGGCGCTGGCCTCGTCCTTGGCGGCGAGGGCCTGCTGCTGGCTCTTCTTCAGGTTGGTCAGGCGGATGTTGTAGTTATTGATGGTCTCCGCCACCAGCGCAGCGGACTGGATCAGGTTGCCAGCCGCCTCTTCACGTTGCTGGGCGATCAGCGAGACATTGCGCTTGAGTTCTTCGTTGACCAGCCCGAGCTCGGCCTGCAAGCGCGGATCGGCGCTGGCGGCGATGATGCTGTCCAGCCGCTTGGTCGGGTCCTGCGCATCGTCGATGGCATCGGTCAGGGACGCGAGTCGACCTTCCTTCTGCCATTGCTCGAACAGCTCCTTGTAACGTGAGCGCGGCGCGGACAGAGCACCGATGGCCACCCGAAAGCCGGTGGTTTCATTACTCTGCTCGGAGCCGTCGGCGGCAAACAGCGGGTACTCGCGGCGCATGCCGGTGAACAGCGTGCCCTCGCCTTCCAGGTAGTTGCCGCCCTTGGCCACGAAGCCGCCATAAGCGCCCTGACGACGCCCGGCATGCACCAGCTGGAAGGACTCCTGAACCATTTCCGCCGCGTTGCCGATCACGTCGAACAGGCCGATCGGGTTAGGCAGTTTGGTGCCGATCGGCATCAGGCGTGCCGCTTGCCCGGTGCCTCCGGCGACCTGATTGAATACCGCCCAGTCAGACAAGGGGCCGTCAGTTTCGCTGCCTTCAAGCCTGCGAGGAAACAGTCGGCCGTCCATGTCCTGGCGGCTCACGGCCTGCGCGCCTCGCGCTGCAAATTCCCACTCCACTTCGGTCGGCAGGCGCACGAAACCGGTCCCGCCCTCCTCCGCATCCGTGCCGCGACCGCTGACCGGCAGCAGCTCACGGTGGTATTTCATCAACCAGGCGCTGTACACCGCCGAAAAGCGCTCGGCCTCGAAACGCGACAGCTTGACCTTGGGCAGACGACCCGCCATGCCGGTCGGCGCGTCACAGGCAGGTGCGGGCTCGCCGCTGGCCAGCGACTGCGCCTGCGACATGACCTGCGCATACTGACGGGCAGTGACTTCGTACTTGCCGATGAAATACATCATCGGCTTGAGCGGCGTACCCGCATCGGTCTTGGGCAGCAACGGGCTGATGGTTTTGCGCCAGTCAGCGGGCAGATCCTTGAGGGTGAACTGACCGTTGATGAAGTCACGGCGATAACCGGAGATGAACGACTGCTTGTAGCCCGGCTCGTCCTCACTGAACGGGTAGCCAAGGCTGATCTCGCGATCGTCCAGGCTGCCCTGCGCCAGGATGTACACATAGCGAAAGACCATTTCACCGTCGCATGGCAGCGGCAGACTGATGTCGTCAGCCAGCGGCTTGGGGTTGTCCAGTTTGTCATCGTCGTCGGCCTGAACGCTCAACGACGATACGCACAGTGCAGCCATCGCCAGCACCAGACCGGCCCTGCGCAACTCAAACATCTCTGATTCCTTCCGAAGCTTCGATACGTGCGACACGCAAGCCACCCAAGGTCGCAGCGAGCGCGCTGGCACCCAGGACGGCAAACAGCGCCACCAGATAGTGATGGGGCAACAGGTGGCTGGCGTATTCACCGCCGACCTGCACAAACAAACGGTTCAGGCCCAGCTCGGCGACGCCATACAACGCGGCACCCAACACGGCCGCGAGCGTGCCGCTGTACAACGCCTGCAGCACGACGAACAACAACAGCCCGCCCGTGCTGAAACCCAGCAGCCGCAGCACCGACAACTCACGACGCTTGCGCTCGACGGACGCCAGCGCGCCGGCAAAAATCGCCGCACAGGCACCCGTCACGGCCAGGCCGGCGATCACCCAGAATACAATCGTCAGGTTACGGCTCAAGGACTGTACCTGGGCGATGGCCTGAGACTGCGTGGACACCAGAATGCCGGTATCGGCGAAGTAACGGCGCAGCGGTTCGACATCGTTCAGACCCCGCGCGTAAAGACGAAATGCCGGGTAAATGCGCGGCTTGTCGGAGCGCGGCTCACCTTCCCAGCCGAACACGCTCACGGCACGTCCATCGCGATAATCTTCGGCCGCTTCCAGAAATGCCAGCGGTGCAAACAGCGCATCACGCTGAAAGCTTTCCAGCGGAAGAATCGCCTGCACGCGCACCGGTGTGCGTTGCGTCTGCACGGTGCCTGAGACCTGCCGGCTGAATGCGGCTTCGATCCAGTCGCCTACTTGTGCATTGAGTTTTTCGGCCGAGGTCTTGCTCAGCAGCACGCTGTCCACGCGCTGCGTTGTCGCCGAGCCGTTCAACAAAGGGTCGCCCGCTGCGGTCGGGATCATCTCGACGTTGAGCGTCTGGCCGTTCACGGACAGATCAGCCGTCGCGGCAATCTGACGGGTGCGGGGCAGTACAAAACCCACGTCCGGGCGTTGGGCCAGGGTCTCGATGAACTGCGCGGTGAAGCGCCCGCCGCCCAGCGGGATCACTTCCCGCACGGCGGGATCCTGCTCCAGCCGTTCGGTGAGGCTGCCGATCAGGCCGAACTTGAGGCCGAACAGCACCAGCAACGGTGCAATCACCGCCACCAGCGCCAACACGCTGCAGGCCGAGAGCCGACTTTCAGCGCGATAATCCTGCCAGGCCATGCTGGCGACAAGGGCCGTGCGCATCAGCAGGCCTCCGCAAGCGTGGCGGTCACGCCGCCGTCGGTATCGCGTCGACACTCGATGCGCAGCACCACCATGCCTGCGTGGCGAACCAGCGCCTCGTCGTGCGTCGCGATCACACAGCAGGCTCGCTGCCGGGTGGCCTGGTTCAGCAGCAGTTGCATGACGCGTGACGCGTTGAGCGGGTCCAGCGCAGCCGTCGGTTCATCGGCCAGCAGGAGTTGTGGCGCGTGAGCCAGTGCCCGGGCACAGCTCACACGCTGGCGTTGCCCGACCGACAGCGCTGCCGGTTTCTTGCGCAACTGGTCACCGATTTCCAGCTGATCGGCCAGTCGTTTGACCGTGCCGTCGTCGCTCAAACCCAGCAGCCTGCGTGACAAATCGATGTTGCCGCGAACGTCCAGATAGCCCAGCAAGCCACCGGTTTGCAGCACATAGCCCAAATGGCGGCTGCGCAGCTCGGCCAACTGATTGTGTCGCCCGTCGCGCCACAGACTGCCGATGTCGTGTTCGCCGTGCGGTGTCGAAAAATCGAAGCGTTGCATCTGGTCGGGTGACGACACCAGCGCCAGCATGTCCAGCAAGGTGCTCTTGCCACAGCCGCTGGGGCCGACCAGCGCGTAATGCTGCCCGGCCTTGAGTTCCAGGCGCGGCACCACGAGGCGATAGCGTTGGCTGCCCTGGCCTCGGGCCTTGTGCACTTCGCGCAGGTTCAGCATTACGGCAGCGTCGACAAGGGAACGCGGTACAGCGCATCACCCGGCTCGGCATCGCCGAAACGGACCCAATTGGCCAGGTCGTTATGGAAGGTTTCATACAGGCGGATTTTCGAATCCAGCTCGTCGATGAAGTCTTCCTGCTCGGCCACACTCAGCGACAGCCACAGGTCCTGAGTCATGTTCAACGATTTGCTGCGGTACGGCAGCCCTTCGAGGTATTCGCCCAGCACGCCGCCTTCAGCGAGGTTGCCGCCCTTGCGCAAGGCTGACGGGTCGCGGCTCATGTAGGCACTGGCGCTGGCGATTTCCTGGAAGAAATCCTTGGGCGAGGTCTGTGTCTTGCGCGCCGCATCGACGATCAGTTTCAGCGACTGCTGCAAGTCGTTGAGTTGCAGCTTGGTGAGCATCACGCAGACCTGAAAGGCTGGCAGCGACAGGTTGGTCACGTCGCGGTCAGCCGTCCAGGCGCTGACCAGCTGCGGGGCCTGGCTGGCCGATTTGCGACCCAGGAAATCCATGTGCATGGCGTAACCGATGGCCGCCGACTTCTCAGCAACACTGGGGGCGGCAGTCAGCGTCGGTACGCTCTGCGCAGGGTTGCTGCGCACTTGATGCACCAGGTCGGCAAACGACGAACCGATTTCGTCGACACGCTCGCCGAACCGGCGCACATCACCGCCTTCGACCGGTACGTACAAATCGCCGATCTGCGGGTTCGCATCGGCCGTAAGGGTGCGGTATTGCTGCTCGGCGAACGCATGGTTCTTCTTGCCGGCATCGGTGCGCAGGTGCAACGCGTAAATCTTGATCTGCTTGCCGAGTGCAGCCTGGCGCACTTCGGCTTCGTTCATCTGGGTACTGCTCAACGGGTCGTTCTTGCGCAACGAACCGGCATCAGTCACCAGCAGGATCAGACGCCCGCCATAACCTGACCAGTCCATGCCGTTGACGGCCTGCATCACACCGGCAAACGCGTCTTCGTTGAAGGCATGGCTGGAGACCGTGGTGGCCTTGACCTGCTGCGCCAGCTCCATGAAGCGCTGCGGATCGCGGCCCTGATCCAGCGTCACCAGCGTCTTGGTCAGGTACTGAAGGCCAGGCGTCCTGGTGGTGTTGTTGCGAAAGCCCACCAGCCCGAAGCTGACACTGTCCAGCTCGCCGCGCTGGCCGATCTTTTCCTGCAGCTCGTGCACCACATCGCGCACCCGGTCGATGTAGGGCTGCATCGACACGGAGGTGTCCACCACCAGCACCACCGCCGTGCGGAATGCGTCAGCGCTGACCGGTTTTCTGGCCTCGTTGCCCGCGGTTTTTTGCGGCAGGTTGCCCGGATCGATCGAGGCCACGTTCAGCAACTGAACCGGCTGACCGTTTTCATCGAAGCTTTCCCGCGATTCGAAAATCGGCAACAGGTAAAACTGCTCTTGCGGCACGGCGCTGGCGGCCGGTTCCAGCGCCACCACCTGAGCGTTGTCCTCCGGGTTTTTCTGCGCCGTAAGCAACAGGTTTTTCGCCTTTGCGGGGTTTTCGATAAGCGTTTCCAACTGCTCGGGCTGGCGCACAAACATGACCGGTGCCCGGCCTGAGCGCTCGGTGAATTTAAGCACCAGACTCTGCTTCCAGTCGCTGACCTGCTCGGCGGGCAACCAGCCCTCGCTGCGCCCGTCACTGGCTGCACCGACGCGCAACCAGGCACGGCCATCGACCGTCTGGCGCTGATAGACATACAGCACCGAAAAGGCCGGCAACGCCTTGTCGGCCGTGGCGCCAGGCTCACTGGCAAAACGGGCACCGGGCTTGCTCAGCACGCGTTGAAACAGGGTCTTCTTGCCAGGCATCAATAACGGCCGCTGACCACCATCGCTGTCAGGCGGTGACACCGTTGTGCCCTGTGACGCGGCCTGCGTCGTGGCCGATGGCAGCGTTCCGGCAGGTGGCATTGTAGGTGGCGTGGCAGGTGGCGTGGCAGGTGGCGTGGCCGCAGCGCTCGTGGGTGTCCTGGTATCGGTTCTGGTCACGGGCGCATCCGAATGCAGAAACCAGTAGCCGCCCACACCGATGGCTGCTGCCACGGCAACCGCTAGCAAGGCCAAGGGCAGAATACGGCGCTTTTCAGGCTCCGGAGTTTTCTCAAGGGTCACGCCGGGCGCAGGTGCCGGGGCTGGCGCAGCACGCTGCGGCGGGCCGCTCGGAATGTCGATGGACACCGGCGTCAGCCCTGCCAGTTCATCTTTCTCGGGCGCCGGTTTGGCCAGCGGCTGGAATACCGTGCGCTCGGTGTCGTTGAGCGAAAGCGCATCCAGAGCAACCAGCAAAGCCTTGGCGTTCGGATACCGGTCGGCCGGGTCCTTGGCCAGCAGACGGCCGAGAATATCCTGATAACGGCCGTGGTGAATCGGCAACTCGGGCAAGGGCTCGGTCAGATGGGCAAGCGCCGTGGACAACGCATCAATACCGTTGAACGGCAGCTCACCGACGAGGATTTCGTAGAGCACGACACCCAGCGCGTACAGATCGGCACGGCCGTCGATGTCCTGGCCGCGTGCCTGCTCAGGGCTCATGTAGCTGGGCGTGCCCACTGCAAAACCGGCCTGGGTGAACTGGGTGTGGTCGTCCAGGGACTTGGCGATGCCGAAGTCCGACAGCACGGCGTTGCCGTCGGCGCGAAACAGGATGTTGGCGGGTTTGACGTCGCGGTGCACCAGCCCTTGCTCATGGGCATAGCCCAGCGCCGAGGCGATCTGGCGAACGTATTGCAGGCCCTGCTCGGCGCTCAGCCCGGACGCGATGCGCTCCTTGAGCGTGCCGTTGGGCAGGTACTCCATGGCCATGTAATACAGCTCATCGACGTTGCCGATGTCATGGATGGTGACCGTATGAGGATGAGACAGACGGGCCAGCGTGCGGCCTTCGCGCAGGAAGCGCTCGCAGAAGCTCGGGTCAGCCGCCAGCGAAGCGGCCATGACCTTGAGCGCCACCTTGCGCTGCAGCGAGCGCTGGGTCGCCAGGTAAACGGTCGCCATGGCGCCTTCACCAATCTCGCCTTCAATGTCGAACCCAGGAATCTCTATGCCCATGTGTTTATTCTTCAACCGGCTTTGACGACGATGGCTGTAATGTTGTCCGGCGCGCCCCGGGTCAGCCCCAGGTGCACCAGGCTGCGAACGACTTCGTAAGGGTCCTTGTGGCCCAGCACGTCACGAATCTCATGGTCTTCGGCGGTCTTGTTCAGACCGTCGCTGCACAGCAGGTAGCTGTCGCCGGGCAGGATCTGCAGGCGGGCCATCGACAGTTCAAGCTGGTCCTGCACGCCGATGGCACGGGTCACAATGTTGGAGCGAGGATGCACGCGCGCCTGGGCTTCATTGAGCAGACCGCTGTCCATCAGGTCCTGCACGTAACTGTGATCGCGGGAAATGCCGTCGAGCACGCCGTCACGCAGGCGGTACAAGCGACTGTCCCCGGCCCACAGG
This sequence comes from Pseudomonas asturiensis, assembly GCF_900143095.1. GTDB lineage: Bacteria > Pseudomonadota > Gammaproteobacteria > Pseudomonadales > Pseudomonadaceae > Aquipseudomonas > Aquipseudomonas asturiensis. The sequence continues at coordinate 41,567 of NZ_FRDA01000023.1, forward strand.
CAAATGCCCTCATCCTCGCGCACTGCCAGCACCACCACCGTGCTGCCCATGACGCTGACGCCTCGGTGGTGGGTTTCTTCACGCACCGTGGTGTTGATTTCATCGAGGCGCAGACGCAACTGGGCCGCGCAGGTATCCAGCGCCGATGCCAACTGAACGCTGCGCAGGGTATCGACGATCAGGCTGCTGACGTAATCGCCTGCCGCATGTCCGCCCATGCCATCGGCCACCACCCACAGCCCCTCTGCGGGCATTTCCAGAAAAGCGTCTTCGTTGACCTGACGAACCATACCGACGTGGCTGTAGCTGGCCGATCGATACGACATTTCAGCGGCTGGACTGCTCAATGCTCAGCCCCCTTGCCCAACAGAAAACTGCCGAAGTCCGCAGCGGCTGGCAGTCCCTGGCAACGCAGCAAACCTGGCTCGATGCATTCCGACCCCTTGCCCCACCACAGGCTACGGCCTTCACAGGCCTGCTCGATCAATGCCGCCGCTCGCGCTTGAGGCGTGACGCAGGCGAAGCGTTGCAGGCCGGCGAACTCGCTTGCAGGCTCACGTTGCGTCAACACGGGCGCTCCCAGCGCCTGCAATCCAGATTCGAAAAACTCGAACGTCGAATGAGGTTCAAGCGTTTCCAGCAGCAACGCTTCGCCTCGCTCGAACCAGTCTTGCGCGCCGCCGAGCAACGCGCCAGGTGCCTGATCGGCTTCCAGCACGAACGCCACGGTCAAGGGGAAATAGCGCCCCACCCTGTCGATACTCGGCATCAGCACACCTGCAACCGCATCCGGCCCGCAAACACCCGGTGCCAGCACGAAACGCCAGAGCGGGCTGACCAGATAAGCGTCCAACCATTGACCGCCCAATTGTTGCTGGCTGGCCAGCAGGCCGGCGGCCAGCCACTGGTCCCATGGCTGGATGAAACTCTGCGGCAAGCCGCGGCTGACAAAATCGCCCCGGCTCGCCAGTTTTCCGTAGAAACCCACCGCTGTCATAGCCGCTCCGGCAGGCTGAAGCCACTGAGTACACGGCTCTTGAACGGGTTGAACGCGCTATTGGCACGCAGCTCGTAGGAGATACTGGCGCCATCCACACGCAGACGCAGGTTGAAACGGTCCGGCGAATTGCCCGCCGTCAGGTCCGACTGTTCAAGCAGTCGAAACCAGGCCCACGGGCCATCGAGCGTCACACCGGAACGGCCACTGGCCGACGGTGGTGAAATCGACAACCGCACCACACCGATGCTGCCCGGATTGGGCCACTGCATGGCGACCGGGCGGCTTGGTCCATGGTCGTAGCTGATCTGCTGGCCGTCCAGGTCCAGCAGGAACTGGGTGATGGTCGCGTCCATGGCCACCGGCTTCAGCTCGAAACGTACCGTCGGCTGTGTACCACCGGAACGGAAGAACGCGTCACGAATGGCGCTCGCACGCTGGAAGGTCTGCAGTACACCCGCGTTGATGCCCAGTTTCTGCGCGGCGCCCGGCTGCCAGCGCCAGGTGCTCGCCGAGGTGTCGACATAAGGCTGCAGGTACTTGCGGAAGTAACTGTCCATCACGCCACCCACGCCGAAGAACTGGCCGAAGTCATCCAGCGTCGCGTCACGCGCGCTGCCGGGCGACATGGGATAGCGCCCACTGAGGGACTGGCGATAGACGTTCACCACTTCACTCACCCAGGCAGCATTGAGCTGATTGCGCACGCCGCCCATCATCGTGTTGGTGGTGGAGCTGACCACTGACTTGACCAGCCCCTGCACCAGCGGCGGCTGGCGTTCGGCGGTCAGGCTGACCCGCGCTGCGGCAGCAGTGGCCTGATTCTTCGCTTCACCCAGCAATGCATCGCCGCTGGCACCGACCATGGCGCTGACCTGCACATACAGCGCGTTCATGTCCGACAGCAAGGCATCAATGGCGGCGGGTTCACCTTCGCCTTTACTGACCAGGCTTTTGAGGTCGGCAAAATGCGCGCTGACCGGATCCTGCGTGACAGCCGGTGCCTGAGCGGCGGCTGCCTGCTGCTGGCCGAGCAGCGAACCCAGTCGCTGCTTGAGCTCATCGACATTGCCATCGACTTTCTTGCCTTGAGCCGCGAGGAGCTTTTCTTCCTCCTGCAGGTCCGTTTCCTTCGCCACGGCGGCGAGCAATTTCTTCAACGGCGAGCTGGGACCGGAGATGACCCGCAACACATCAGCCGCCTGCGCAACGCTGGTGATCGGCACGAAGTCGATGTCGGCCAGCAACGCATCCCACTGGCGCATGTAGTCCTGGAAATACAGGCGACGCACTTCGGCCGCCAGGCTGGCGACGTCCTGCTGCTCGGCCTGATCGCGGCCCAGCACCCATTGCTCCTCGGCCAGCGTCGAGGTCTGATTCAGGCTGCTGAGCAAAAACCCTTCGCGATAGCCCTTGGCAGTGAAGAGTCCACTGAGCGGTTCGGTCAGCGGTTTGCCACTCTTGCGACTGAACACCAGTGCCGCGTCACGACCGCCGGCTTCGCTGATACGAAAATCAGGTACGCCAGCGGGCAGCTTCTGGCGCTTGACCCGGTCGTAGACCCGTTGCGCCACCGGCAACTGCTGCAACTGGCGGCGCAGGTCATCGATCAGACGCTGATCCAGACGGGCCTTGGGCGGATGACGTTCGAACAACGCCTGCAAATGCTCACCCAGTGCCGCACGTTGCTCGGGCGGCAGGTCGCGGGGCAGGCTGCTGTCCCAGTCCAGGGCAATCCAGGCCTTGATGAAGTCGGCGTCGTAATGCTCGTTATCGGCCAGCATCAGGTAAGCCTTCAGGCCCTCATACAGGAAGTCAGAAGAGCCGCCGCTCTGCAATTGCTCCTCAAGACGGGTGACCAGCCGGGGCGCGAACACGGCAATCAGCAGTTTGCGATACACGCTGCCTGACTCGGCTTGGAGCATGTCGCCCTGATACAGCCCCAGCCCTTCGGCCCATCCCGGCGGGTCACTGGCCAGATGCCGGACCGCATTGAGCAGCGGCAATACCGCCAGCACGTCGCGCTGGGCCGGGCTGAGGTTCTGCACGCTCTGCCCCAGCGGCGCGACTTTCTGATCGACCTGCGCGATGTAGGCCTGGTTGGCATTGTAGCTCACCAGCCACAGCGTACCGACCAGCAGCACCACGGCGACCGTCGCCGCCAGAACACCTCGGGCGATCCACTTGCGTCGCCGCTCGACCTTCGGGTCAACCCCCATCAGGCCTTGCTCGGCAAAGGCCACGGCGGTGAACAGTTTTTCGATGAAATAACTGCGCCCCGTACCGGTCTGGCGCGCCAACTGCTGGCGGTCAAGATTCATGCTCTGCGCCATCGAACCGATCAGCCGGTCAATGGGGCTGCCTTCCTGGGTGCCGCTGGTGAAATACACCCCGCGCAACAAAGCGCGCTCTTCGAACGCATTGGGCTTGAACACCCCGTCCAGAAAGCTTTGCAGCGACTGACGCAGCGCGGCGAACTGCTGGGGGAAGCCATAGATGAGATCGCGTCGCGCCGGATCGCGCTCCTGTTGCAGGCGCTCCACCAGACGCTCGTTGAGGCGCTGTTCGAGAGCGGCGAACTCTTTCTGGAAATCCTGTAGCGGGCCTTGCGCACTCTTGCCGTCATCCAGCGCAAACGTCATGCCCCAGACCTGCGCACGCTCTTCCTTGCTCAGCGCGTCGAAGAACTCCATGAAGCCCGGCACCAGGTCTAGCTTGGTGAGCATCAGGTAGATGGGGAAACGCACACCCAGTTGCGTGTGCAGTTCCTGAATGCGCAAGCGAATCGCCGACGCATGGGCCGCGCGCTCGGCGTCCGTACCCAACAGCAGGTCAGACAGGCTGATGGCGATGAACGCACCATCGATAGGACGGCGTGAGCGCTGGGTCTTCAGCAGGTCGAGAAAGCCCAGCCAGGCTGCCTTGTCGACTTGCGCGTGACTGTCCTGGGTGGTGTAACGGCCTGCGGTATCGAGCAGCACGGCCTGGTCGGTGAACCACCAGTCGCAATTGCGTGTGCCGCCAACGCCACGAATGGCGCCCGCGCCCAGCTGTGCTGCCAACGGAAAATGCAGACCTGAATTGACCAGTGCGGTGGTCTTGCCCGAACCCGGCGGACCGATGATGACGTACCACGGCAATTCATACAGGTTGCGACGCTGATCGCCCCCCAACCGGGCTTTCTTGAGCAGCGCCAGCGCCTCGTCCATGCGCTGACGCAACGTGGCCAGCTCTTCGGCCGTGGCGACGCTGGCGGGGTCGGGCGCCGTCTCGGCAGCCAGGCTTTGCATGACGCGGGCCGCCTGGCGGCGAGCCTGAATGATGCGAAACACACGGTAGCCAATCCACGCCGCGAACAGCAGGATGATCAGCGCCCAGCGACGCCCTTCGGGCACCAGTACTTCAAGCAGCGGGCCGACAAACCAGATGATCAGGCTCAGGGCAATCAGGCCCAGCAACGGGACGAGCCAGCGAATGACAAAACCGAAAAAAACCTTCACTCGACCCCCTCCGCCAACACAGTGATTTCAACCCGACGATTCTTCGCCCGCCCTTCGGCAGTCGCATTGGAGCCCAGCGGCTCGGTGTCGCTGCGACCTTCTGCGGTGAAGCGTTGCGGCTGACCGGTTTTGGCAGCGAGGATCTGCAGCACCTGTTCGGCGCGTGCCTGGGACAAGGCCCAGTTGGACGGGAATCGCAGGGTCGCGATAGGCCGGTTGTCGCTGTGACCGGTGACCCGCACATCGCCCTTGACCTTGCGTATGGCGTCAGCGATGCGCAGCATCAATGGCTGGAAATCGTCGACGATGGTGGCGCTGCCCGACGCGAACAGCTCGTCGCCGCGAATGGTCACCACCGAGCGATCCACGGCGTCTTCGACGGCCACTTTGCCCGCCTTGATTTCTTCGGCCAGAAAGCCGGCCAGACGCGGCCGTTCGATCAGCTTGGGCTGCACGACCGGCCGGTCGATGGACTGCACCGGAATTTCGCCCAGTGCATGGATGTTCTTGAACACCGGTTCGGCGTCCGACGCCAGTTTCAGACGCAGCACGAACAACAGCAGCAACAACAGCGCCAGGCCGATTGCCACGCCGACCCACGGCGGCATGAACTGGGTCAGGCGGTCGCGGGCCAGCGTCAGGCCGCGCCAATGAGGTGACAGCTCACGCTCATGCTCGCCGCGCGCACTGCGAATGGCCGCGCTGGTGCGTTCACGCAGGGCCTCAAGCTCGCTGCGCCCGTTGTTCATGACCCGGTAACGCCCTTCGAATCCCAGGCACATGCACAGGTACAACAGCTCCAGCAGGTACAGCCGCTCACGCGGGCTCTGCAGGCAATGGTCAAGCAGCTGGAAGACTTTTTCGCCGCCCCATGCCTCGTTATGCACGGTGATCAGCAGGCTCTGTTTGCCCCATTCGCTGGTGCTGCCCCAAGGCGTGCTCATCACGGCTTCATCGAGTGCTGTGCACAACACGTAACGCCCCAGCAGGACGTCGTTGCGCGCAACGCCGGCCGCTTCAGCCCGCTCTTCAAACTGACGCAGGTACGCCAGCAACTGCGCGCGCAGGCTTGCAGGTGCCGGATGCGCGATGGTGCTGCGCAACCGGGTCAGCAATGCCAGCAACGGACCGGCTGCGCTTTCCAGCGGGTTGAGACCCTGGGCCTGACCGCTCGCCAGTGGCGCTGCCGCCACACTCAGTGGCGGTGTCGGATCGGGGTTGCCGGGCGGCGCACTGCGCCCGCCCGGACGGGGCATGAACTGGGTACGATCACTGGCAGGTGGAAACGAACCGTCGTCGTTGGAATGCATCGCGACTTATCCTCGAATGGCCCAGAAGGCCAGGTTCAGCCCGGGGAACTCGCCAGCCACATGGAAGGCGAAGCCACCGGACTGCATCAACTGCTTCCAGTGCTCGCTGCCACGGTCCAGTTCGTAATAGGTCGATCCGGCATGGTACGGAATCTGACGTGGCGCGACCGGCAACGGCAGCAAGCCGATACCGGGGAGTTGCAGGTTGACCAGGTCGCGAATGTGCTCCACGGAGCCGATCTTGCTCTGCTGGCTGAAACGCCCGCGCAACGTTTCGCTCGGGATGTCGGCGCGCACCACCAGAATGAAGCTGGCCGTGTCGATCAGGGTCTTGTCTGCCAGCATCGCCACGTGCACGCCGTAGGCTTTCTCGACAATCGGAATCGGCGTTGCCTTGCTGTCGATCAGCATCGACAACGCTTCACGCAGGGCATGCATGACCGGCGTGAAGCTCAAGGTCAGGTCGTCATGCTGATAGCGGGGAAACTCTTCCGGACGGCGCGTGCCGGACGAGAAGGTCGCGAACTCGCCCGCCAGACTGACCAGCTCGCTGTAGAAACGCTCAGGATGCAGCGGGCTCAACTGGCTGAGATGGTTGATCAGCGGTTCAGCACGGTTGACCAGTTGCAGCAGCATGAAGTCAGCAATTTCCGATGCGCCGCCGGCGCCGGACGCCACAACCCGCCCCGCCAGCGCTTCGCCACGCTGACGCAACAGGCCCTGCAGCTCGCTGCGAAACGCGGTGAGCGGCCTGCTTGCTGCCACATCGAGGACCGGCGGGATGTAGCTGTCATCCAGCACCAACGCTCGATCGGCGCGCTTTTCCTTGACCCGCACCACGCCAACGCTCGCGTAATCGCTCAGGCCGTCCTGCGCGGTCAACAGGCGCAGGGCTCTGGACCCCACGGCCACCGGCGCACGGTTTTCAAAAGGGGCGTTGTCATCGCGCACTTCGCGAACCTGACTCACGTAACGCGCGCCACCCAGCTCTTCGCCTTCGTCCACGGTATCCCGTGCACCGGCCCGCTTGAGCGGCAAGGCCAGGTAGACCACACCATCGCGCAGACTTTCGTCGATGTTCAGCGGGCTGGGTGCCAGGTCGTCATGGGGGATACTGAACGGCGTGCCGTCAGGCAACAGGCCTCGCGCGGACACGATGGCCAGCTTGCCCTGCGCCAGCAAACCCTGGTCGATCAACAGCTCGGAAAAGCCCCACGCGCCCGCCGACAAAGGTCGGCTGCGCGCATCGATCAGATTTTCCAGATAACGGTCGTGCTGCTGGAAGTGCTGCGTTCCGATGAACATGCCTTCCGACCAGACCACTCGATTATTCCAGGACATGGATACTCCGTTTGCCTATTGAGCCGGGCGGGATGGGTTGGCGACGACGTCAGTGCGCACGGCCTGCACATCGAGGCTGATCTGATATTCGCGGGTCTGTCGCGGCGGTATGTCGAGCACCGCACGCCATTGGGCGCGGTCGATTTCCCGATAGCCGACCACCAGACCGACATGGCGGGTGGCCGGGTCGAGGTGACGCACCACGCTCTGCAGTTCGCCAGGCTGGATCAGGACTTCATCCCGGTCGATCAGGTCGACACCCAGCGTGGCGGGCGCACGATCGGCCAGCGCGAAGTAGTCGGCGCGCAGAAAGGACGCGGTATTTTTCAGCTCGTAGATGCGTACGCGCACAGGCGCAGCCTGGCCCGACGCACCGGGGTTCAACCCCGCAATCGCCTGAAAGTTGAGCGTGACCGTACTCTGCGAGTCAGCCGCAGGGGCATCCTTGGAAGCGGGCACATCCTTGGCACAAGCACTCAGCAGCAATACGGTGAGAGCTGCCGATACAACGCTGCGAAACATCCTTAATCCTCAATGCTGTTATTGGCTTTTTGGGTCAATCCGGCCGCTCAGGAGCGACGTACGCGCGCGCTGTGCTCCTCGTAGGCGCGACTGAATTCACGCCCGAAAAGATCCTGAAAATCGTCTTCCGCTTCGCGGGAAATATTGCTGTAAAGCGCTGTGAACTGTTGCCAGTACTGAGCCTGACGGGAACCGCTGAACAATCCCGACAAGCCACCCGAAGGCGCCCCCATGCGGGCCTCAAGCTCGGCGGGCTCGAAGCGCTTGAGCAAATGCTTGATCGCCGCCTGCACGCCCGCCATGACCGCCAGCTGATGCGCACGCAAATCATCGAAACTATCGGTCACAGCCTGCTCCGGTCCCATGAAAGCCTGATTACCGTGACGCAGCAGCAACAGCAACGCCTCATCGGCATTGGGGGCGAACTTGAGCGGGTTGTTTTCCACAGGGCCGATCATGGTCTGCTGCATGCGAAATTCGGACTTGAGGCTGCTGCGCGCGCGCAAGACGTCAATCAGGCCTTCGACCATCAGCCGGTAGCTGCGTCCGATGTCGTGCATCTGCGCTTCGGCCTGAGCAGTGTCGATCTGCAACCGATCAAGACCGGCACCGCGCAGGAACGCCTGCAGCAAGTCTGGCTGCCCGGAAACCGCTGGCTGAGCCTGAGTCGGTTCAACGACAGGTGGCGTGACCGGCGCGGGCACCTGCACAGGTTCAGGCGTGGCAAACACAGGCTCGAGGGTGACGGGCACCACCGGTTCCGGCACAGGCTCAAACGCCTGCTCAGGAACGGGCACAGCGGGCGGCGCAGATGGCTTGAGAATGTCGGCAAAAGGATCCCAGTCATCAGGGATCAGCCCGGCAGCCGGAGCGGACACTGGCGCTACAACGGGAGCGGGCTTGGCCAGCGGCGCAGGCGCGCGAAAGTCATGCTGCTCAGCGGGCACATGATCAGGCTGGGTCGGCGGCGCGATACTGGACGGTGACAGGAAGTCGAACAGATCAGGGAAAGTGTCCTGCGACGACCCGCCCTGGAACTGCGCCGTCGAAGGTGCAGCGCTGAAAGCGGGCGAAGGCATCGGTGCTGGCGCGCTCTGGCGCCCCATCAGCGCGTCGAAGCTGCTGGACGAGTCAACGCCTGCCGAAGGGATATCCGCCACCTGCACGGCAGAGTCGATGCGCGCCTGGATCTCGTACTCACCAATGCGAATGATCTCGCCATCCTCAAGCGGCTCGCTGTTGCCACGGCGCAGACGAATGCCCGCCTTGACCAGCTCGACGCCGTTGGTGCTGTAATCGGTCAGATAATAACGGCCGTCCTTATATTGGACGACGCAATGTTTCTGGGAAACAAGCCGTTCCGGGTCAGGAAGTACCCAGTCATTTTCTTGACCGCGGCCAATCGCCATCATCCCCATATCCATTGATTTCTCAGGACATTGTCCGGGGGTGATCTTGTGGTAACTAGTGATCGTCAAGCACAGCGACATCGTGCCTCCTTGCTTATATCGCACCCAAAAAACAACCCGGAAAACATGCAACGAAGAAAGCGAGACCTGCGCACGCGTAAAACGTTCAAAAATTTATTTATAATTATCTACTGTCATGAAAACGCGCGACTTTAAACATAAACTCGTGGCTTTGACATGGGTGCCCGCAGGATACCGTTCATCCTGTAGCCCCCGTCACAACTGCACGAAACCGACATAGCTTAACCTTGACAAGCGATATGTACTACACCAAAAATGCTCAACGCCCGAACTGCGATGATTTCATATTGATATCACGCGAAGGTATCGGCAACAATCTATAAAAAGTTGTCCATAGAAATTCCCTACCGAGCAGCATTACAGCATCTGGTTTGATAAGGAGATCGGTTTTGGTGGATGTTCCGTTGTTGCTGGCCGCCGTTTCCACCAACTTGCCTTGCGGCGAGGATCTGGAATATGACCCGGACTTTCTGCAGTTGGAGCGCGACGCCAAAGGCAAACCCGAGCGCGCCATGGGCGACTCGATACAGCCTGCCGAACCGCCTCAATGGCGCGCTATCGAACAGTCCAGTGTTGCGCTGTTACAGCGCAGCAAAGACCTGCGTATCACTCACTTTCTGCTGCAAAGTGCGCTCGCCCTCGACGGATTTTCAGGCGTGAGCAACGTGCTGACGCTCATCAGCGAGCTGCTGAAGCAATACTGGGCCGATATCTACCCGCAGCTTGACGCCGACGACGACAACGATCCCACCGTTCGGGTCAACGCACTCTCAGGCCTTGCCTGCGATACCAACGTGCGCCTGTTGCGTGAAAGCCCGCTGATCCGCTCCCGCGCCTTTGGCACCATCAGCCTGCGCGCAGCGCTCAGTGCCAGCGGCCTGCAGACCTTCCACGACGAAAACCTGAGCAGCGAGACCCTGTCCGCCGCCTTGCGCGACAGCGACCCCGAGCAACTGAACGCCACCCGCACCGCCTTGAGCGATGCACGCGACGCTGCCGACTTCATCGAGCGCTTCGTTTCCGAGCACGTGGGCTCCGCGCAGGGCGTGGACCTGTCGGCGCTCAAGCTGCCGTTGAGACAGGCGTTGCAGATTCTCGGCGAACCCGTCCACGCCCGCGACGACGCGCAACCGACAGACGCAGCAGCCACCGACACGAACGACAGCCCGGCGCCTGCCTTCTCTGCGCCCGCCTCTGTTGCTGCCCAGCCGCCCGAAGACATTGCCAATCGCGACGACGTGCTGCGCAGCCTGGATCGAATTCTGAGTTATTACGCCCGACACGAGCCTTCCAGCCCGCTGCCTGTGCTGTTGAACCGAGCAAAGAATCTGGTGCATGCCGATTTCGAAACCATCGTGCGCAACCTGATTCCAGACGGAATGTCCCAGTTCGAAAACTTGCGCGGACCCGAGGCTGACTGACTTCCAGACGAAGTCTCAACCCGGATCACGCAATCCCGTTACCGGCAACGACCGATGACGCCAACACCGTCGCAGCAGCGACCAGGAGGAGCAACGTGGCGAAAACCAGTTCTCAGAAATTCATCGCGCGCAACCGCGCGCCTCGAGTTCAGATCGAATACGACGTGGAGCTTTACGGCGCCGAGAAGAAGGTCCAACTGCCTTTTGTCATGGGCGTGATGGCCGACCTGGCCGGCAAGCCGGCAGAGCCCCTGGCTCCGGTGGCCGATCGCAAGTTCCTGGAAATCGACGTCGACAACTTCGACTCGCGCCTCAAGGCGATGCAGCCGCGCGTGGCTTTTCACGTGCCCAACGAGCTGACCGGCGAAGGCAACCTGAGCCTGGACATCACCTTCGAGAGCATGGATGACTTCAGCCCTGCAGCCGTTGCGCGCAAGGTCGACTCGCTCAACAAGCTGCTCGAAGCGCGTACCCAGCTGGCGAACCTGCTGACCTACATGGACGGCAAGACCGGCGCTGAAGAAATCATCATGAAGGCCATCAAGGATCCGGCGTTGCTCCAGGCCCTGGCGAGTGCGCCAAAGCCTCAGGACTCCGAGCCCAACGCGTAATCAGGACCACACATCATGACCGAATCGAGTCGCGAAAATCAGGTACAACAGGGCACCACTGAACAGACCAGTGAGTTCGCTTCGTTGCTGCTGCAGGAATTCAAACCCAAGACCGAGCGTGCGCGCGAAGCGGTGGAAACCGCTGTACGTACCCTGGCCGAACAGGCTCTGGCGCAAACGGACCTGGTGTCCAACGATGCGATCAAGTCGATCGAATCGATCATTGCCGCCATCGACGCCAAGCTCACCGCTCAGGTGAACCAGATCATCCACCATCAGGACTTCCAGCAAGTGGAAAGCGCCTGGCGGGGCCTGCACTATCTGGTCAACAACACCGAAAGCGACGAGCAGCTGAAAATTCGCGTGCTGAACATCTCCAAGCCGGAGCTGCACAAGACCCTGAAGAAATTCAAGGGCACGGCGTGGGATCAGAGCCCGATCTTCAAGAAGATGTACGAAGAGGAATACGGCCAGTTCGGCGGTGAACCCTACGGCTGCCTGGTGGGTGACTACTACTTCGATCAGTCGCCACCCGACGTGGAGCTGCTGGGCGAGCTGTCCAAGGTCTGCGCCGCCATGCACGCGCCGTTCATTGCAGCGGCCTCGCCGACCGTAATGGGCATGGGCTCGTGGCAGGAGCTGTCCAACCCGCGTGACCTGACCAAGATCTTCACCACGCCGGAGTACGCGGGCTGGCGCTCGCTGCGTGAATCGGAAGACTCGCGCTACATCGGCCTGACCATGCCGCGCTTCCTGGCACGCCTGCCCTACGGCGCCAAGACGGATCCGGTGGAGGCCTTCGCGTTCGAAGAAAACACCGACGGTGCCGACAGCGCCAAGTACACCTGGGCCAACGCCGCTTACGCGATGGCGGTGAACATCAACCGTTCGTTCAAGCACTACGGTTGGTGCTCGCGGATTCGCGGTGTCGAATCGGGTGGTGAAGTCGAGAACCTGCCGGCTCACACCTTCCCGACCGACGATGGCGGCGTGGACATGAAGTGTCCGACCGAAATCGCCATCTCGGACCGTCGCGAAGCCGAGTTGGCCAAGAACGGCTTCATGCCGCTGCTGCACAAGAAGAACACTGACTTTGCAGCGTTCATCGGTGCGCAATCGTTGCAGAAGCCTGCCGAGTATGACGACCCGGATGCCACGGCGAACGCCAACCTGGCGGCCCGTTTGCCATACCTGTTCGCCACCTGCCGCTTCGCTCACTACCTCAAGTGCATCGTGCGCGACAAAATCGGCTCGTTCAAAGAGAAGGACGAAATGCAGCGTTGGCTGCAGGACTGGATTCTCAACTACGTCGACGGCGATCCGGCGCACTCCACCGAAACCACCAAGGCCCAGCACCCACTGGCGGCGGCGGAAGTGGTGGTCGAGGACGTCGAAGGCAACCCGGGTTACTACAACTCACGGTTCTACCTGCGTCCGCACTATCAGCTCGAAGGCCTGACCGTATCGCTGCGTCTGGTTTCCAAGCTGCCGTCGGCCAAGGGCGCCTGACACCGTCGGCGCGTGAGGCTGTCGCAGTCGGCCCGCCCGCTGCGACAGCACCGCGCCAATCGGTTTTACGAGTGCCCTGCACTCGATTGCGAGTACGCCGTGCGCCCATGGGGGCGTGTGGCCAATCAACAGAACAGTGGTTCACGCCACATCAGGAGAGCACATGGCTGTCGATATCTTTATCAAGATCGGTGACATCAAGGGCGAGTCCATGGACAAGACCCACAAGGATGAAGTCGATGTATTGAACTGGAGCTGGGGCATGTCCCAGACCGGCAACATGCACACAGGCACAGGCGGTGGCGCGGGCAAGGTCAATATTCAGGACCTGTCGATCACCAAATACGTCGACAAATCCACCCCGAACCTGATGATGCACTGCTCCAGCGGCAAGCACATCGACAAGGTCAAGCTGACCGTGCGCAAAGCAGGCGGCGAAAATCAGGTCGAGTACCTGATCATCAACCTGGAAGAAGTGCTGATCACCTCCCTGAGCACCGGCGGCTCGGGCAGCGATGATCGCCTGATCGAAAACGTCACGCTGAACTTCGCCCAGGTCCTGGTCGACTACCAGCCTCAGAAAGCCGACGGCACCAAAGAAGGCGGCCCGGTCAAATACGGCTGGAACATCCGCTCCAACACCAAGCGCTGAGTCCTGGCGCTCCTGGCCTTGCCGGCCGGGAGCGCTCGGTTGGTAATCTCCTGCCTAGCGGTGACTGAACCATGGCGAAGCCCTCTTTTATCAATTTGTGGAAAGCCTACAACGACATGATGGGCACCTCGCCCAGCGGCAAGCCGTGCGACGGCCCTTGGGCCAATCAGTGTGCAATCCGCCTGAGCATTGCGCTGTGCAACGAACGTTCACTCGCGGTTAATAGCTCAACCTACAGCGAGCCTCGTTGCGCTCATGGGCATGCCCGAGGAGCCGAGTCACTCGCCAATTGGCTGTGGAAGAAGAAACAATTAGGCGCGCCGAAGATTTACAGCAACAGCGCGGCAGACCGGAACAGCCTGATCGACAAGACAGGCATTATTTTCTACAAGGATTTCTACTCCCAGCCGAACGATGCCGAGGGCCATCCCACCGGCGATCATATTGACCTGTGGAACCGCGGCCAGACCCAGACCGGCGATTATTTTCACCGGGCCAAGGCTGTCTGGTTCTGGGAGCTGACGTGATGCAAAAATCGGTCATGACTCTAATGCTGGCTGGCGTGCTGATCAGCCTCAACGCGTGTGCCGAACAGGCAGACTCTGCCCGCAATGGCTTGACCCAGGCCGAAGTCGGCGGCCAGCTTCTCAGCCTGAGCGATGAGCAGGGTCGTTGTACCCTGAACCGTGCGCAAAGCGCGCCCCTGACGCTGGAGATGCAGTGGCCCTGCCGGTTCAGCGAGGACCTGCAAAAGAATGTGCGTGTAGAAACCTACCGCAAGGCCCTGATCGTTATGGTGGAACGCAGCGATCCGTTGCCCGCGCCAAGCAAGAACTGCGTCACTGATCTTCAGCCGGTGCGCCTGTTCAACGGCAAGCTGGAGGCTTCGCCCGTCAGCCGGATTGCCGCATGCGGACCTGCCCACTGGGATCAGAAGGCATTCGTCTGGCAGTTCGACTGGTGAGCGACCTGACCCTGCGTGAGCGCCTCCAGCCCTCGTTGCTGGACCGCCTGACCGACGAAGACCCGGGCAATCTGCAGGAAAGCCCGGACAAGCGCGTGCTCTCGCTGAATCAGCTCAAGGCTTCGGTGCTGCGCGACCTGGCTTGGCTGCTGAACACCACGTCGCTGCTGGATGCCGACGCCACGCTGCATACGCCGGCAGGCACATCGGTGATCAATTACGGCCTGCCCGCGCTGGCGGGAAACAGTGCGTCGAGTGTCGATGTGAACCTGCTCGAAAGCCTGATTCACCGCGCCATCGTCACCTTCGAGCCGCGCATCCTGCCCCATACCCTGCACGTGAAGGCCCATGTTGGTCGAGATGAAATGAACCATAACGCCATGAGCTTCGAAATCCAGGGCGACCTGTGGGCACAACCGGTTCCGCTGCCTTTGCTGCTGCGCACCGAACTTGATCTGGAGTCGGGCCATGTTCGGGTGATGCCGGCCGAACAGAGACGACGCTCATGAATCCGCGCCTGCTCGGGCTGTACAACCAGGAACTGCAGCACATTCGCGAGAGTGCTGCCGAGTTCGCCAAGGAATACCCGAAGATCGCCGGACGCCTGACCTTGTCGGGCCTGGACTGCGCAGACCCTTACGTCGAGCGTCTGCTCGAGGGCTTCGCTTACCTGACCGCACGCGTGCAGCTCAAGCTGGACGCCGAATACCCGACCTTCACGCACAACCTGCTGGAGATCGCTTATCCGCACTACCTGGCACCCACGCCCTCGATGACCGTGGTGCAGATGCAGACCGACCCGAACGAGGGCTCGTTGAGCGACGGCTTCACCCTGCCCCGCGACAGCGTGATGCGCGCAAGCCTGGGTCGCGACTCTCAGACGCCCTGCGAATACCGCACCTCCCACGAGGTCACGCTGTGGCCGCTGCAGATCACTCAGGCCGAATACTTCGGCAATCCTTCCGCCGTACTGGGACGCCTGGCCGCCAGCGAACCCAAGGCCAAGGCCGGCCTGCGCATCACGTTGCGTACCGGCGCGGAGCTGACGTTCGACACCCTGGCGCTGAATAACCTGCCGCTGTACCTGCACGGTGCGGACGAGCAGCCGTTCCGCCTTTACGAGCAACTGCTCGGTAACGCCTGCGCCGTCTTCGCGCGACAGCCAGCCGGCGACTGGGTAGAACGCTTGCCTGCCGACGCGTTGCGTCCTTGTGGCTTCGATGACAGTGAAGCCGCGCTTCCCGTCGTGCCTCAGGCGTTTCAGGGCTACAGGCTGCTGCAGGAATACTTCGCCCTGCCCCAACGGTATCTGTTTGTCGATTTCACTCACCTGACGCGCGCCGTTCAACGCTGCTCGGGCCAGGAGCTGGAACTGATCGTGCTGTTCAACAGCTTCGATCAGTCGCTTGAGAGCAGCGTCGGGGCGGAACAGTTTGTGCCGTTCTGTACGCCGGCCATCAACCTGTTCCCGCGTCGCCTGGACCGCATCCACCTGTCCGACCGCGTCCATGAACACCACGCCATCGCCGACCGCACCCGGCCGATGGATTTCGAGATTCATTCGCTCAAGAGCGTGACCGGCCATGGCACCGGCCCCGACCAGCCGTTCCTGCCGTTCTACGCCGTGCGTGATCCTTCGCGCTATGGTCGCGACAAGGCGTATTACATCCTGCGCCGCGAGCCGCGTGTGCTGTCCAGCGAACAGCGACGTAACGGCACGCGTTCAACCTACGTCGGCAGCGAGACGTTCATCAGCCTGGTCGACAGTCAGCAGGCGCCCTATCGCCATGACTTGCGCCAGCTGGGCCTCAGCGCACTGTGCACCAACCGCGACCTGCCGTTGTTCATGAGCGTGGGCAGCGGCAAGACTGATTTCACGCTGGCCGACAGCGCCCCCGTCTCGGCGGTCCGCTGCCTGGCAGGCCCGAGCCGGCCACGCGCCAGCCATGCACACGACAACAAGGCGTGGCGCTTGATCAGCCAGCTGTCGCTCAACTACCTGTCCCTCAGCGAGCAGGGTCAGGGTGCCGCCGCCCTGCGCGAGCTGCTGCGCCTGTACGGCGACGATAATGACGCGGCCTTGCAGCTACAGATCGAAGGCCTGCGTGAGGTCAGCAGCAAACCCTGCACCCGGCGCTTGCCAATGCCAGGGCCGATCGTGTTCGGGCGCGGGCTGGAAATCACTCTGGAGTTTGACGAGAACGCCTTTCGCGGCACCGGCGTGTTTTTGCTGGGTGCCGTGTTCGAGCGTTTCCTGGCACGTTACGTGTCGATCAACAGCTTTACCGAGACGGTGCTACGTACCACCGAACGCGGCGAGATCATGCGATGGAAAGCCAAACCCGGACGCCGTCCGACGCTTTGAAGACTGTGACGGCCATGCAGAACGAGCCCTGGGAATACGACTTCTTCCAGGCGCTGCGCCGTATCGAATGCGAATCGCCGGACCTCCCAAGATTCGGCCACTCCGTGCGGCTGGCCGACGATCCGCTGCGCCTGGGCCAGCAGCCCGAAAGCGCCTTCGCGCCCTCGACACTGGCCTCGATGACTCCGGCTGGCGACGGCACACCGGCGCGGCTGGAACAGTTTTTCTTCGGCCTTGGCGGTCCCAACGGCCCCTTGCCGCTGCACATCACCGAATACGTGCGTGAGCGCCAACGTAATAATGCCGACAGCGCCAGCAAGCGTTTTCTGGACGTGTTTCATCATCGCCTGCTGAGCCTGTTCTACCGGGCGTGGGCCGAAGCCCGCCCCACTGTCAGCCATGACCGCCCGGACGATGACTACTGGTCTGCGCGGCTCGCGGCACTGAGCGGGCGCGGCATGCCGAGCCTGCTGGAACAAGGGCTGATTCCCGACACGGCCAAGCTGCATTTCAGCGGCCATCTGGCGGCACAGACGCGTTACCCGGATGGATTGCGCGCGATCCTGTCCGAATACTTCGGCCTGCCGGTGCAGATCGAGGAGTACGTCGGCCAATGGCTCGAACTGCCCGAGCGCAGCCGTCTGGGTGTCAGCTCAAACCAGGTGGGTGTCGATTTCTGTCTGGGCAGCCACGTCTGGGATCGTCAGCATAAATTCCGCATTCGCCTGGGTCCGCTCAAGCTGGACGACTACATGGGCATGCTGCCCGACGGTCAGCCGTTCAAGGAGCTGGTGGCCTGGGTGGCCGAGTATCTGGGGCACGAGCTGGACTGGGATCTGAACCTGATCCTTGAGCAGCCCGAAGTCCCTGCGTTTCAACTTAACGGGCGTCAACGGCTGGGGTTCAACACCTGGCTGGGCAAACCCGACCAAGATGCCAAAGACTTGATCCTGGCCCGGCATTACGCCGAACAGGCCACATCAGCACACATTTCAAGGAGCGGGAAACATGGGTGAAATCAGTCGCGCAGCGCTGTTCGGCAAACTCAACAGCGTGGCCTACAAAGCTATCGAAGCCGCCACGGTCTTCTGCAAATTGCGGGGCAACCCGTATGTCGAGCTGGCGCACTGGTTTCATCAGCTTTTGCAGCTTCAGGACTCGGACCTGCACCGCATCATCCGCCAGTTCAACGTAGAACCGGCGCGCCTGGCCCGCGACCTGACCGAAGCACTGGATCGCCTGCCGCGCGGTTCGACATCAATCACCGACCTGTCGTCCCACGTCGAAGAAGCTGTCGAGCGCGGCTGGGTGTACGGCAGCCTGATGTTCGGCGAAAGTCAGGTACGCACCGGTTATCTGGTGCTCGGTATTCTCAAGACCCCGAGCCTGCGCCATGCCTTGCTGGGCCTGTCTTCCGAGTTCGACAAGATCAAAGCCGAAACCCTGAGCGAGCGTTTCGACGAGTACGTCGGCGACTCGCCGGAAAACGCACTGGGCGCCAGCGACGGATTCAACGCCGGTACCGTGCCGGGCGAAGCCAGCGGGGCCATGTCGCCCAGCGCGATGGGCAAGCAGGAAGCCCTGAAGAAATTCACCGTCGACCTCACCGAACAGGCGCGCAACGGCAAGCTCGACCCTATCGTGGGCCGTGATGAAGAGATCCGCCAGATGGTGGACATCCTGATGCGTCGCCGTCAGAACAACCCGATCCTGACAGGCGAAGCCGGTGTCGGTAAAACCGCCGTGGTCGAGGGGTTTGCGTTGCGCATTGTCGCGGGCGACGTACCGCCTGCGCTCAAGGACGTCGAGCTGCGCAGCCTGGACGTCGGCCTGCTGCAGGCAGGCGCCAGCATGAAGGGCGAATTCGAACAGCGTCTGCGCCAGGTCATCGAGGACGTGCAGGCATCGCCCAAGCCGATCATCCTGTTCATCGATGAAGCGCACACCCTGGTCGGTGCTGGCGGTGCGGCAGGCACAGGCGATGCCGCCAACCTGCTCAAACCTGCGCTGGCACGCGGCACCCTGCGCACCGTCGCGGCGACCACATGGGCCGAGTACAAGAAACATATCGAGAAAGACCCGGCACTGACCCGACGCTTCCAGGTCGTGCAGGTCGCCGAGCCGTCGGAAGACAAGGCGCTGCTGATGATGCGCGGCGTGGCCTCGACCATGGAACAGCACCATCAGGTGCAGATTCTCGACGAGGCACTGGAAGCCTCGGTAAAACTGTCCCATCGCTATATCCCCGCGCGTCAGTTGCCGGATAAATCCGTCAGCCTGCTGGACACCGCCTGCGCCCGGGTTGCCGTCAGCCTGCACGCCGTTCCGGCTGAAGTGGATGACAGCCGTCGTCGCATCGAAGCGCTGGAAACCGAGCTGCAGATCATCGCTCGCGAGCATGCCATCGGTATCGTTACCGGGACTCGTCAGGCCCACAGCGAGACGCTGCTCGATGCCGAGCGCATCCGTCTGGCCGAGCTGGAAACCCGTTGGGCGGACGAAAAGGCACTGGTCGATGAACTGCTCGCCCTGCGCGCGCAATTGCGTGACAGCGCAGGCGTTGTCGACAGCGATACCGGGAGCGAGCAAGGCCAGGCGCTGCGCGAACAACTGATTGACCTGCAACGCCGTCTCAGCGACCTGCAAGGTGAAAACCCGCTGATTCTGCCGACCGTGGATTATCAGGCGGTCGCCTCGGTAGTGGCCGACTGGACCGGTATTCCAGTGGGCCGCATGGCGCGCAACGAGCTGGAAACGGTGCTCAACCTCGACAAGCACCTGAAGAAACGCATCATCGGTCAGGACCACGCCCTGCAGATGATTGCCAAACGTATCCAGACCTCGCGCGCCGGGCTGGATAACCCGAGCAAGCCGATTGGCGTCTTCATGCTGGCGGGCACCTCAGGCGTGGGCAAGACCGAAACCGCGCTGGCCCTGGCCGAAGCCATGTACGGCGGCGAACAGAACGTCATCACCATCAACATGAGCGAGTTCCAGGAAGCGCACACCGTCTCGACACTCAAGGGCGCGCCGCCAGGCTACGTGGGTTATGGCGAAGGTGGCGTGCTGACCGAAGCCGTGCGCCGCAAGCCCTACAGCGTGGTGCTGCTGGACGAAGTCGAGAAAGCCCACCCGGACGTTCATGAAATCTTCTTCCAGGTCTTCGACAAGGGCGTGATGGAAGACGGCGAAGGCCGCGTGATCGACTTCAAGAACACACTGATCCTGCTGACCACCAACGCGGGCACCGAACTGATTTCGCACCTGTGCAAGGACGCGCTGAACGTCCCGGACCCGGAAGCCATCGCCAAGGCGTTGCGCCAGCCGCTGCTGGAAATCTTCCCTCCAGCGCTGCTCGGGCGACTGGTGACGATCCCTTACTACCCGCTCAGCGACACCATGCTCAAGGCGATCACCGTGCTGCAACTGAACCGCATCAAGAAGCGTGTCGAGAGCACCCACAAGGTCGCGTTCGATTACGACGATGCCGTGGTGGACCTGATTGTGTCGCGCTGCACCGAAACCGAAAGTGGCGGGCGCATGATCGACACCATTCTGACCAACACCCTGCTGCCGGACATGAGCCGCGAATTCCTGACGCGCATGCTGGAGGGCAAGGCGCTGGCAGGCGTGCGCATCAGCCAGCGCGATAACGAATTGCACTACGAATTCAGCGATGCAGCGGCCTGACTCACAGGCCATGCGCCTGACGAACGCTGAACAGGACCGCCCATGAATTTCCAGCAATTCACCCGCCTGGCACAGGTCACCAGCCCGCTCGGCCCGGACGTGCTGCTGCTCAAGGAAATGAGCGGCGGCGATGAGCTGGGGCGGTTGTTCAACTATGACCTGCAGTTGACCTCCGCCGACGGCTCGCTGGACCTCAACCAGTTGCTCGGCAAGCCGATGTGCCTGTCACTGCAACTGACGGGCGGCGCTCAGCGTTACTTTCATGGCATCGTTGCGCGCTGCAGCCAGAACGTCACCCGTGACCAGTTCGCCAGCTATCAGGTCACGCTGCGGCCCTGGCTGTGGCTGCTGACACGCACCTCCGACTGCCGGATTTTCCAGAACCTGACCATCCCGCAGATCATCAAGCAGGTGTTTCGCGACCTGGGGTTCTCGGACTTCGAAGACGCCCTCAGCCGTCCGTACCGCGAGTGGGAATACTGCGTCCAGTACCGCGAGAGCAGCTTCGATTTCGTCAGCCGTCTGATGGAACAGGAAGGCATCTACTATTTCTTCCGCCACGAAAAGGACCGTCATGTCCTGGTGCTGGCCGATGCGTACGGCGCGCATCAGCCGGCGCCGGGCTACGAGTCGGTGCCCTATTTTCCACCGGACGGCCAGCACCGCGAGCGCGACCACATCAACGACTGGCGTCTGGCGCAGGAAGTCCAGCCCGGATCGCTGGAGCTCAACGACTACGATTTTCAGCGCCCCAGCGCCAGCATCGACGTGCGCTCGGCCATGCCGCGCCCGCACACCGCAGGTGACTATCCGCTGTACGACTATCCCGGCACTTACGTGCAGAGCCAGGACGGCGAGCATTACGCGCGCACCCGCCTGGAAGCCCTGCAAAGCCTGCACGAACGCATCGAACTGAGCGGCAACGCACGGGGCCTCGGTGCCGGGCATCTGTTCAGCCTGACCGGCTTCGGTCGTCAGGATCAGAACCGCGAATACCTGATCGTCGGTGCCCGTTACTACGTGGCCCAGGAAAGTCTGGAAAGCGGCGGTTCGGGCGGCGGTGTGCAGTTCGAACTGGGCCTGAGCTGCATCGACGCGCAGCAGAGCTTCCGGCCGCTGGCCAACACCCAGCGCCCCATCGTCAAAGGGCCGCAGACCGCTTTGGTGGTCGGCCCCGCTGGCGAGGAAATCTGGACCGACCAGTTCGGCCGGGTGAAGGTGCATTTCTACTGGGACCGTCACGACCAGTCCAACGAAAACAGCTCGTGCTGGATCCGGGTGTCGCAGGCCTGGGCTGGCAAAAACTGGGGTTCGATGCAGATCCCGCGCATCGGTCAGGAAGTGATCGTCAGCTTTCTGGAAGGCGACCCGGACCGGCCGATCATCACCGGTCGCGTGTACAACGCCGAACAGACCGTGCCCTACGACCTGCCTGCCAACGCCACCCAGAGCGGCATGAAAAGCCGTTCCAGCAAGGGCGGCACACCTGCGAATTTCAATGAAATCCGCATGGAAGACAAGAAAGGCGCGGAGCAGTTGTACATCCATGCCGAGCGTAACCAGGACATGGTGGTTGAAGTCGATGAAAGTCACGCGGTCGGCCATGACCGGGTCAAAAGCATCGGCCATGACGAGACGGTATTGATCGGCAACAACCGGGTACGCATCGTCAAGCAGGAGGATGTGCTGGCTGTCGGCAAGAACAAGACGGACAGCATCAGCCAGAGCTACATCATCGAAGTCGGCGAGAACCTGCGGCTGGTGTGCGGCAAAAGCGTGATCGAGCTCAATGCCAGCGGCCAGATCAACCTTTGCGGTGTGCAGATCAGCCTGCACGCCAGCGGCGATGCCCAGTTCAATACCGGCGGCGTGCTGCACCTGAACAACGGCAAGGGCGCGGACGCCGCCCCCGACGGACAAGGTGTCAAGGCGGCCATCGACGCCAACATCGCCAGTGCGTTTCCCAAGCCCAAATAACGAGAGTTCCGCCTTATGGCTTATCGCATTAATGAGCTTCAGTTCCAGTTGCCCGAGAGCGAGCTGCTGGACGCCTCGATCAACATTCTCAAGTTTCCGGCACTGGGCACGTCGTTGATCGTCAGCCGCAGTCAACTGGCGGAAGGTGAAACGCTGCACAGCAACTTCGACACACAATTGAAGCGGCTGGAGCAGCAGGTTCAGGACCTGCGCTATCAGCCGGTTCAGAGCACACGCCTGGGCGCAGATCAGTCCATTGATGGCATCGAGCTGCGCAGCCAGTTCAGCAAGGGCGCAGAGAAGGTCTATCAGTTTCAACTTGCCTTCGTATTGCCGGGCACACGCAAAATGATTGCGCTCAGTTACGTGAAGGCTCAACCGTTGGGCGATGCGGAGGCGGCCCATTGGGCCACCCTCAAGCAGACGCTGACCCTGGCATGAAGAGCGCCCTGAATGTCTGACGCGTTGTGGGCCGCCCGACTGGGTGACGGGCTCGAGCACAGCTCGATGATGGCCGACATTCTGGGCGGCGTCCTTGAAGTCGCGGCTTACGCGGCGATTGGCTCGCTGGCGACCATGGCCGTCGTGGCCGCCACCGGGATCACCGTTGCAACGGGCGGGCTTGGCGCGTGTGTGCTCGGGGCCGTCGTGGGGGTGATCGTCGGCCTGGCGATGAGCAAGACCGGCGCCGATAAAGGACTGAGCACGATATGCGAGTCCCTTGCCAACGGCCTGTTCCCGCCCACGGTACAGGCCACCATTCTCACCGGCTCCACCGATACGCTGATCAACTCGATTCCGGCGGCGCGCGCAGCAGGGGCCGTGCCTGCACACATGAACCCGATGGCGACGCTGCACAGCGATGACACCGCCGAAGAAACGCCCACGGACGAAGAAACAGCGCCCGCCGGCCCCGACTCGATGTCCATGAAAAGCCTTGCAGCGCCTGAAGAGGAAGGCTTTCTGGACATGGCCAAAGGGTTTTTCTCTCAGCTTTGGCAGCCCACCGTCGCGATGCCCGTACCCGGCGCGGTGCCCAAGCCGCTGGACCTGGTCACCTGCATGAAGCATCCGCCGATGCCGCCGCAGTTTCTGGCCGAAGGGTCGGAGAAGGTCAGCATCAACGGTCAGCCTGCCGTACGCAGCGGTGATCGCAGCACCTGCGAAGCCAAAGTGGTTTCGTCCGGGATGGTCTCCTCCAACGTCACCATCGGTGGCGACTCAGTGGTGGTGCGGGAAATCCGCAGCGGCAAGACGCCGGGCGTGGGCCTGGCGCTGACCGTGCTGATGATGCTCAAGGGCGGCAAAGGGAAGTTTCGCGCCAACCTGCCCTGCATGCTGCTCGCCGGGGTCAACTCCTTCGTCGTCAGTCAGGTGACAGGCGCGATTACCAATGCTGTGGCGGGCTCGCCCAATCCGGTGCACGCGGCAACCGGTGCCAAGGTGCTGGGCGGCATGGATGAGCTGGATTTCGTCTTGCCGGGCGTGCTGCCCATCGACTGGCAGCGCTTCTACAACAGCCGTGACGAGCGACGTGACGGGCTATTCGGTGCGGGCTGGAGCGTGACGTACGAAGTCAGCGTGCGCATCGAGCCGCACCCCGACGGCGGCGAACGGCTGGTGTACACCGACGAGCAGGCGCGCCGTATCGACATGGGCTTCATCCCGCTGGGCGGCGCGGTGTTCGGCGCAGGCGAAGGCCTTGCGGTCAAGCGCAGCGACAGCGGGCAATTGCTGATTGAAAGTGATGACGGCCTCTACCGGCTGTTCGAGCCAACACGGGCCGACCCTTCCCTGCTGCGCCTGAGCCAGCTGGGTGATCGTAACGACAACCGGGTCTACCTCGACTACAACGACGCCGGACAGCTGGTGCGCCTGCGCGACACCCTCGACATCGTGCAGATCGAGCTGGTCTACAGCGCGCAATGGCCTGATCGCGTTCAGTACATCGAACGCCTGTACCCCGATCAGCAGCGCGAAACACTGGTGACCTACAACTATGACGCACAGGGCGATCTGGCCGAGGTGCGCAACGCGCTGGGCCAGGTCCAGCGCCGTTTCGCCTACGACGCGGGCCAGCGCATGGTCGAGCACCAACTGCCCACCGGGATGCGCTGTTTCTATGAATGGGCGTACATCGACGGCATCGAGTGGCGCGTGGTTCGGCACTGGACCGATGCAGGTGATCGCTATGCCTTCGATTACGACCTGAGCCAAGGCATCACCCGGGTCATCGACGGCCTTCAGCGCGTCAGTCTTCGTCACTGGAACGCTCAGCATCAGATCACCGAATACACCGACAACCTGGCCAAGACCTGGCGTTTCGAGTGGAACGATGAGCGCCAGTTGCTCGGTGCCGTCGATCCCAAGGGCGGTCAGTATCAGTACAGCTACGACGACGCTGGCAACCTGAGCGAAACCGTCGACCCGCTGGGTCGTCGTGAGTCGGTTGTGTGGCTGGAGTTGTGGTCGCTGCCGTTGGTGGAGACCGACGCTGCGGGCAACAGCTGGCAGTATCGCTACGACAAGCGTGGCAATTGCACCCACGAAATCGACCCGCTGGGCCAGACCACGCGCTATCGCTACGATGAGCGCGGCCAGACAATCGAGATCATCGACGCGACCGACAAGCACAAGACACTGGAGTGGAACGACCTCGGCCAGTTGGTCGAACACATCGACTGCTCGGGCTATCCGACGCGCTTTGGTTACGACCGGCACGGCTACCTGCAGGTGGTGACTGATGCCTTGGGCGAACGCACGCTTTATGAACATGATCGGAAAGGTCGGCTGCTGCGCTGTGAATGGCCGGACGGGCGCCTCGAGCAATACCTGCGCGACACCAGCGGCCAGCTCACCGGCTACGTCGACCCGGCCGGGCACACCACGCGGTATCAATACGACCTGCGAGGTCAGGTGCGTCAACGCATCGATGCCGTCGGCCGGCCCGTGCAATTCAGCTACGACGCCTATGGCCGCCTGCAGGCTCTGACCAATGAAAACGGTGAAAGCTATCGCTTCGCCTGGGATGCGGGTGACCGCCTGACCCAACAGCAGGATCTGGATGGCAGCGCCCGTCGCTACGCCTACGATGCGCTGGACGACGTTATCCAGATGGAATATGCCCCCGCCCCGTTCGGCAACGGGTTGGCGCTGGTACCCAACGAACCGGTACCGCCCATCGTGCATCAGCTGGAACGCGACGCCGTGGGTCGATTGATCGCCAAGGTCACAGATAACGGCCGCACGCAGTATCACTACAGCCGGGTGGACGACCTGACCGGGGTGGCGTTCGTCAGCGCTTCTGGCGAAGAGCAGACACTTGGTTTTACCTATGACGCGCTCGGCCAACTGCTGGAAGAACAGAGCACAGCGGGCAGCCTGAAATACCATTACGACGAACTGGGCAATGTGACCCAGACCCAACTGCCTGACGGCCGCTGGCTCAACCGCCTGTATTACGGCAGCGGTCACTTGCACCAGATCAACCTGGACGGCCAGGTCATCAGTGATTTCGAGCGCGACCGGCTGCACCGCGAAGTGCTGCGCACCCAAGGCCAGCTCAGCACGCGCAGCGAATACGACCGCAGCGGTCGGCTGCGCTCACGCAAACGACGGCTCGCCAGCCAGTCGCCGATTCTTCCGGCACCCGCCCAGAAGCACTTCGACTACGACCCGGCGGACAACCTGATCAGTCGTCTCGATCAACAGCCGCGCGGCGACCAGCGCCAACTGCTGCACTACGACGCCACCGGTCGCATCATGGCCAGCCAGGACAGCATCCAGGGCCAGAGCGAAACCTTTGCCTACGACGCCGCCGCCAACCTGCTCGACGGCCCGCCTGCCAGCGCAGGTCTCGTCGTACACAACAAACTGCTGACCTATCAGGACAAGCGCTACCGCTACGACGCCTTCGGCCGCATGATCGAAAAACGTAGCGGCAGCAGTCGCGTGCAGCGCTTTGCCTACGACGCGGAACACCAACTGATCGAAGTCCGCACCGAACACGGCGCACGCACGACCGTCGTGACCATGACCTACGACCCGCTGGGTCGGCGCATCGGCAAACACGAACACGACGACCACGGCTTCCCGCTGAGCGTAACCCGCTTCACCTGGGACGGCATGCGCCTGATACAGGAACACAAACACAGCCAGACCAGCCTGTACATCTACGCCGAAGACGGCTACGACCCGCTGGCCCGCGTCGATGGCAACGGTGCCCTGCAAAAAATCCGCTACTACCACAACGACCTCAACGGCCTGCCGGAACAACTCACCGAAACCGACGGCCACACCGTCTGGCAGGCCCGCTATCGGGTCTGGGGCAACACCGCCGAAGAAATCCGCGAGCCCTACTACCTCGAAGAACAGAACCTGCGCTTTCAGGGCCAGTACCTGGACCGCGAAACGGGACTGCACTACAACACGTTTCGGTTTTATGATCCGGATATCGGCCGGTTTACCACGCCGGACCCGATTGGGTTGGATGGGGGATTAAACACTTATGCCTACGGACCCAACCCCTTTGGCTGGGTGGATCCGTGGGGGTGGAGCCCAAGTTCCGCCTTGGACAGATCACTCGGCGGAACTGTAGGCGACAACATGCAAGCCCAGCATCTTATCCCCGTGGCCGTCTGGAAGGATCACAAACCGTTTTTAGACTCGATTGGGATGGGCGGGACACGCGATACGAAAAGCAACGGACTTCATATGCCTGACAGTGAAGCGAAAGCACGCGCTGTCGGGAGCAAGATTTATCACAACGGCTCACATAAAAATTATTCCGACCTCGTTGATCAAAAACTGAGCAGAATCAGTAACCGTTACAGAGCTAAATTCATATCCAAGGCTCAGGCAAGGCAGCAGGTCGAATCCCTCCAACGCAGCCTTCGTAAGAAAACTGTATCTGGACGCATACGAACCAAATCAAGCACCGGCCGACTTTGTTAAAGAGGATTTTATGTTTTATACACTGGCGATCAAAACAGAAAAGAGCTGCCCCGTATTTATTGATGGTGTGCTCAGTGAGTCCTTCTACCCAGGTGCCTACGATGAGGGCATGTCAGGCAGTTGGTATTACTCTGAACCGGGAGAGCCGCTTGCTCTACTGCCTGGCAAATTACTGCTCATCACCAAGGACAAAGGTTATAACTTTGACTTCCGCACTGCGTTTGAAGGCCATATTGTAAGCGAGCAATTTCTGTCGATTTTCAAGACTTTGAAAACCGGCAAATGGGAAACAGCCGAGCTGAGCATTGTCAACCCGAAGGGTGACAACATATGTGCGAAAAAATACTACTTCATTCGTCAGATCATGCAAGAACAAGAGACACCTGCTGTTATTGACCCTGACAAGTCAAACATTAACTACAGGAAAAGTGGAGAAATAAAAAACGTTATAGCCCTAGCGATCAAAGATGATGTAAAACTGGATTTTTTTAGCATTTTTGAAATTAGCCTTTTGGGATACACCTTTGTGTCGTCAGGCGCTGCCGAGGCATTCTTGAAATATGAAATGAAAGGCTTTGAGCTCGTGAGCACCGAAAAAATCGGCACTGTCAGGCGGGCGTGATTGCGGTGAGGAGTCAGGTCACCCCCTGACAACGTTATTCGAAGGCGCGTACTTCAGACTTAGGTATGCGCCAACCTAGACCTGCACCGATCAACTCCATTGTCAGGCCCACACCGAGCAAAATAACGTGTCCAAACGTACACAATTCACTACACAACCGACATGAATACCCCTGATAAGTAAAATATTCGAAACAAAACATTTTTTTCATTTTTGATTCGTAAACTGCACGGACTTCTACACACCCTGACGGTCCCTTTACATGAATCGCTTTCTCTGGAAGTTACTTCCAAAGTCTCAGCGCGAGTTATTGCTCGAGCGTCTTCCGGTCATTGACCGGCAGGTTGTGAGCAAGACGCTGGCAGGCAAGACCCGGTTTCCCGAGGTGTTTGACGAGCTGGAGTGTCTTTTTATCCATGTGCCGAAATGCGCAGGCAGCAGTGTGGCCAAGGCGCTGTTTGACGGAGCGCCGGCGGGTCACTTGCCGCTTTACTGGTATGAAAAGCAATTCAATGAGCGTTACAGGCACTACTTCAAGTTCGGCTTCGTCCGTGACCCGTTGCAGCGGGCGCTCTCGGCGTACCACTACTTGTTGCAGTCAACGCCCGGTCGGGATCAGGCTGCGGGCGAGCTGGTGAACAAGTACCCCAGTTTCGATGCCTTCGTGGACAACTGGTTGTGCACAGAAAACGTTGCACGGCAGATTCACTTCGCGCCACAGCACTACTTTTTGCAGAATTCGCTGGGCAGTCTCGATGTCGATTTCATCGGTCGCCATGAGAACCTCGACGCGGACTTTCGTACGCTATGCGCTCATCTGCATGTCAAAGGCGAGCTGCCGCACGTCAACCGGTCAGCCAGCCGTGGAGGTTCACCCGGCACGACCTGTTCCGCCGCTTCACGTCGTAAGGTGCGAGAGGTGTATGCCCGTGATTACGAGCTGTTCGCCTATGAATAGCGCCAGACCCCTTCTCGTCTCGCCTACGCTTTCGGTCAACCAGGCCATGCGCCAGGCGATGAAACGTCAGCGCGCCTGCTGCCTCTGGCTCACAGGTTTGTCGGGGGCGGGTAAATCGACGCTGGGCAATCAACTTGATGAAGCCCTCCAGGCCAGAGGCTTGCACAGCTATCTGCTGGACGGCGATCAGGTACGTCAGGGGCTTTGCAAGGATCTGGGCATGTCGGATGCAGATCGACACGAGAACGTGCGACGAATCGGTGAGGCCGCAAGGCTGATGGTCGACGCCGGGCTGATCGTGATCGTATCGGCGATCTCGCCCTTTCGGGCAGACCGGGACGCAGTGAGGCGACAGCTGGCAGCGGACGAATTCATGGAAATCCATGTCAGCACACCCTTGGACGAGTGCGCCCGTCGCGATCCGAAGGGGCTTTACCGCGCCGTGCAGCAAGGTCTGATCAGCCGATTCACCGGTATCGACAGCCCTTACGAAGCACCTCGATATCCCGAGTTCGTCATCGACACCAGCCAGGACGATTGCCAGGCATTTATCTCTGACGTGATTACACGTATGACGCTCAGGGCCTCATGAAGCCCTGAGCGTTACGTTGTGGCCTTACTGAGCGCCGAGCGCCCCAATCTTGCCCATGACGATGCCCGCGAACTGCTGCAGGGTCATTTTCTGGCCGTTGAAGTCGACCATATCGTTGGCGTAATGGAAGTCGGAGACGATGTTGTCGCCGTCGACTTTGGCCAGTTGCATCATTTCGGCCATGGCACTGGCCATATCGCTGGCAGCGTCGGCCTGCTCGGCGATGACTTTCATGTCGGTTTGCCCGTCGCGGAGAGCCTGCTGAGTCGCGATATCGCGAATCATCGGCTTGGAGACCACGACTTTCGCAACGGCTTCACCGATCGACTTGATGGCCAGCGCGTTGGCAGGCTGGTCAAGCGAACCCGGGTCGGTCAGGTCCACGGCAAGGCGGACATGGCTTTCGCCGTTGGCGGTCTTGAGCGAGAGCTTTTCCAGTTCGATGTGCGGCTTGCCAGCCAGCAGGGTTTTCAACTGGGTGTTCATCTGCTCACGCTCGGCAGGCGTCAGCTGCAATACGAACGGGCGCTCCTCAAGGATGGCTGCCTGCTGCTGCGGCATGATGGTGTTCTGGTAGAGCTGGTACAGCGCCTGCGTGGCCACCGCATTGAAGTTGCCGATCTTGAAGCCCATGTGCGCAGCGCCCACGTCCTTGCCGCCGTACGCGATCATGCCGACGTCGTAGTTGACCTGGGCTGCGAAGTTTCCGGCATCTTCCTGGGCGAGGTTGGTGTTGGTGAAATCCTTGATCTGAATTTGCGGCTTGCCCAACGGCTGGAAGCCCACATTCTGGATTTTCATGTTGGTGTGCCCCAGATAAAAACCGGAGCTGCCCTTGGTGCCACCCGTGTCGAATGTCATGCCTTTGACGTCGATATTCACCGGGCCGTCAGGCGATGTGACATTAAGCTGCAGGCTGTCCAGATTGCCGTCGAGGCTGAATTTCTGCGCGTCCGATGAAGACTCGGCGTTCACGGTCATGCCGGAAAATTTGAACGTGCCGTCGGCCTCGTTCATTTCCAGCGGCGCCATCTGCACCCAGCCTTTGGTAGCGCGGTCGTAGCCGATGCTCGCCTGCCCCTTGATGGGCGACACATCCTTGCTCATGGCGAACCATTTTTCCGAGCTGGGGCTTTTCTCCATCTCGAAGTTGCTCAGCGCCATGACCGGCAGCAGGTTGAGTTTTTTCAGGCGCGACAGCGGAATCGGGCCGTGCTGAATCTGGTCCACGAACAGGAACTGCCCCCCCAGGGAGCTATCCGAAAGGTTCTGAATGTCGACGCGGTAGTGCGCGGTGCTGCTGAAGAAGTGCCGATCCAGAGAGACCATTTCGAGGGTGACGCTGGTGTCGGTGCCCTTGAATGACTTCGCCAGCTCCTGATTGGCCTTGCCGATCGAATCGGTCAACGCGCTTTCCAGTTGAGTACCGGTGTACCAGGCGCCAGCCGTTGCCAGAGCTCCTGCCACGACGATCACGCCAACCGCTATACCTGCTGATTTATTCATAGTGACTCGAAGATGTCCGTTCTGATGATGGGGGGTCGTCCCTGGAACCACAGCGCATGTGTTCGCACGCAGGGTTCATGGGTCGACAGGGCTTTGCGCACTGCCGAAAAGTCGCGAGAGGTTATCATCGGCCGCTCACAACGGCCCAGTGTTCTCGGCCAGTTCTGTGGGCGATTACGCTTTTATTGCGGGCCGTTGGACATGGCCTTCTGCCTTTTGTTGCAGGCTCGCCCGATGGAATCGGGAATTTGCCGGCCATTCCCTGAAACATGGGGTAGCCATGTTCTTTGCCGAAACGTTAGGCTGGAAACAAATTTGCAAACCGGACGGAATCAAATGAGCGCAGTGCAAACCCAACGAGGCCCGATCAAGGCTGTCATTTTCGATATGGACGGCCTGTTGCTGGACAGCGAAGGTATCTACACCGAAGTCACTCATCTGATCGCCAGCCGCCATGGCAAGACCTTCGACTGGGCGATCAAGCAGCATACCATTGGCCGGGGTGCTCTGGATTTTGCCGAGTACGTGACCCAGACGCTTGAGTTACCGATGTCTGCGCAGGAGTTCCTGGAGATTCGTCAGCCCATGCTCGACGAGCGCTTTCCGCACTCCCCGGCCATGCCCGGTGCCGAGGCGCTGGTTCGCCACTTGGCCGAACACAATATTCCGATTGCAGTCGGTACCAGCTCGTCGGTGCACTACTTCCACGCCAAGACCACCCTGCATCGCGCCTGGTTCGAGTTGTTCGAAACCGTGGTCACGGCGGATGACCCGCAAGTAACGGCCGCCAAGCCGGCGCCTGATATCTTTCTGATCGCCGCCAGCCGCCTGGGTGTGTCACCCGCCGATTGCCTGGTCTTCGAAGACTCGCCATTTGGCGTGACGGCAGCCAAAGCGGCCGGCATGTATGCGGTGGCAGTGCCGGATTCACATATGCCGCGCGAGCAATACGAGCACGCAGACCTGGTGATCGGGTCTCTGGCCGAATTCTCGCTCAAGGATTGGGGTCTGCCAGACCTCAAGTGATCCTCGCAAGGCTGACGGGTCGTTGCCTCAAGCGACACCCGGTCAGTGCATCTGTCTGCTTGCAGGCGCGCTGACCTTTCAACGCGCCGGTATGTTCGATTGAAACCGCGTGAATGACATGGAGGATGTTAAACATGAATTATCGTGTTCTCGGCCAGTCCGGCCTCAAGGTTTCCACGTTGACCCTGGGTTCGATGATGTTCGGCGAGCAGACCGCCGCTGAGGAGTCGCTGCGCATCATCGACAAGGCGTGGGATCAGGGGGTCAATTTCATCGACACGGCAGATGTCTATAACGCCGGTCGTTCGGAAGAGATCGTAGGGCGGGCCATTGCAGCCAATCGCAGCGACTGGGTGGTGGCGACCAAGCTGGGCTTCAGCGCGCCCACCACCGTGCCCAACCGCTCGGGCCTTAACCGCAAGCACATTTTCAACGCGATCGAGAACAGCCTGAGGCGGCTGGACACCGATTATGTGGATATCTATTACCTGCACAGGGAAGATCACGAGACGCCGCTGGAAGTGACGGTTTCGGCCATCGGCGAGCTGATTCGCCAAGGCAAGATCCGTCATTGGGGCGTCTCGAACTTTCGCGGTTGGCGGATTGCGGAAATCGTCCACGTCGCGCAGCAGCTCGGGGTGGATAAGCCGGTTGTCAGCCAGCCGCTGTACAACATCGTCAATCGACAGGCCGAAGTCGAGCAGATCACCTCGGCAGCCTTTTACGGGCTCGGCGTCGTGCCGTTCAGTCCGCTGGCGCGCGGCGTGCTTAGCGGCAAATACGCACCCGACATCGCACCGGACAGCAGCAGCCGCGCCGGGCGTCAGGACAAGCGCTTGCTGGAGACCGAGTGGCGCGTAGAGTCGTTGCGTATCGCGCAAAGCATTCAGGCCTACGTGCAGGATAAAGGCGTGGGCATGGTCGAATTCGCCATTGCCTGGGTGCTCAACAATCAGGCAGTCAGCTCGGCCATTGTCGGCCCCCGTACCGAGCAGCAGTGGGATGGCTACACCAAGGCGATGGCGGTCACGATCACCGCAGAAGACGAGGCGTTCATCGACTCTCTGGTAACGCCTGGCCATGCTTCGACACCGGGCTTTAATGACGTTCAGCATTTCGTGTCCGGGCGCCTGCCCCGCCAGCAGGCCTGAAACGATAAGGTTTACAGGGCGAGCGGAGAAACGCGTTCCAGCTCGCCCTGGCATGAGAATTATCGCGGTAAATCGATAGCCATATAAAAGCTCATTCGGTATGTGGGCCGATGAGCGCTAAGATAGCGTTGACGGGTTCCACGATAATTCACTGAAATGCACTTCATGTACTGCGCTGAAAAAATGAAAGATGTCTCTGCTCTCGCGACGTCCTGGCAAGTCTTGGCTAGTCTGTTGGCAATCCAGTGGATTATTGGATCCTATCCGGTCAGGTTGGTAGAGAAGTATGGCGATGCGTAAATCAGATAGAGAAGCCTTCCTGCTCTCGGTATTGGGCAATGAGCAACCCCCGGCGCACCTTGCCAGGGCAGTGATCGAAGAGAAACTGCGTAACGCAATTATCGATGGCAGCCTGCCCAGTGGCACTGCGATGCGCCAGCAGGAATTGGCAACGCTGTTCGGCGTGAGCCGGATGCCGGTACGCGAAGCCCTGCGACAACTCGAAGCACAATCGCTGCTGCGTGTCGAAACGCACAAAGGTGCGGTTGTGGCGCCATTGATCACCGAAGACGCTGTCGATGCCTATGCATTGCGCATCTTGCTGGAGTCAGAAGCCCTGCGCTTGTCGATTCCCTTATTGACTGAGCAAGACCTGGCGATTTCAAGGGGCTACATCGAGCAGCTCGAAGTCGAGACCGATTACACCCAGATCGGCAGGCTTAACCGCTTATTCCATATGTCCTTGTACGCCAGAACACCCAGCAAGCGCCTGATGCACCTGGTGGAGGAAGGTTTGAACGAAGAAGAGCGCTTTTTACGTTTCAATCTGTCGTCCATGGGGCTGGGTAAACTCTCTCAGGACGACCACTGGGAACTGCTTCGTCTGGCGGAAGAAAAAGCTGTCGAACAGATCGTGGCAGCGCTGCAGCATCACCTCAATCGCGGCGTTCAGGCCATTACTCAATTCCTGAACAACAAAGCGGCCACCGAGACCCCTCGCACTCGCAAGAAAAGCCCTGCCTGACCCCGCCGGCTCGTCGGCTACCTTCCGCACGTCCGGCGAGCGCTGCTTACCGGACTGCCCAGTCCCAAGACCCACCCGCCTCAGGCTGCGCAGACGTTCGGTCTGACGGCACGTTTTTACGCCTAATTTCCTGAGCCCTCCGGTGGTATGCCACTGGAATCAGGCAAACTCGTTCGTGACCTGGGTGGATCCAACCGGAGGATCGACTTTGGTCAGGATTCAATTGCCCTGCTGGCATCGGGCAGTGATCTGTCGATTTGAACGCAATGAAAAGGAGTCAGCGCACCGGGCAGAGAGACATTGGAATGTCGTTCCGATATCGCTCGCAAAAAATACAAATCTTTTAATTGTTCGGCACAACGGCAACGCTGAACGAGGCATTCGTTCATTATTATTAATTCTGATCCCTGTCGGTCGGAAGGGTTGCCTACACCCCTATAAAACATGAACCCTCTGTTTTATATAGCAACTTACACCCTGCAAATCAGCCCACTTAAATAATATAAAAAAATAATTGCGCAACTTGTTAATTGTGTTTTAACTTTTCCACACAGCCGACGCAGGGCACTGCACAACCGCGCAGAAGCCGCGTTTTCAAAAGGCTGTCGGCGAACGCACAGTACGCCGAACCCTAACTTGCAGCGGTACGACAACTGGGGGCGATCTTGAATCCCTTTCCTTAACAGGCTGTTGGCTGCCTGCAATTAATACGCGTCGACCTCTGTGCGTCAGCGCCGTAAAACGCTGCAACTTTAAATATATCCGCCTGCCTTTTAACGACCAAGGGAACTCGTCATGCATTGCCAAAAAACACGACTGGACCACAAGAAACTTGAACTTAGCCGTCACGCCATCTTCGGTGAGATCTGCTCGCTGGAGGTATTAAGACGGTTCATGGAAACCCATGTGTTCGCGGTCTGGGACTTCATGTCGCTCACCAAACGCCTGCAGCAGGAGCTGACCTGCACACAACTGCCCTGGCTCCCGCCCAAGGACGCCGCAGCGGCCAGGTTGATCAACGAAATTGTATTGGGTGAAGAATCGGATGACCGATTGGGACACGGCCATTACAGCCATTTCGAGCTGTATCTGGATGCGATGCGCGAAATCGGTGCCAGCACATTGCAGATCGAACGTTTCATCGAACTTCAGAAACAGGGCGTGCATTACACAACCGCATTGCAGCGTGTCAACGCAGGTCAGGCGGCATCGGTGTTCGTGACGCATACCCTCAACACAGCGCTGCACGCCCCGGCTCACAGTGTGGCGGCGGCATTCCTGCATGGCCGCGAGAGCGTCATCCCGCTGATGTTCCAGAGCATTCTCGATGACTGGGGCATCACGGGCGATCAGGCTCCGACCTTTCGTTACTACCTGGAACGCCACATCGAAGTCGATTCCGAAGACCACGGACCCGCTGCAGAAAACCTGCTGGCGCGCCTGGTAGCGGGCGATCCTCGGCGTGAAAGCGAGGTGTACGAGGCCGCCATCGCCGCTGTGGAAAGCAGGGTCCAGCTATGGGACACGCTGCGCACCGCACTGCGCGCGCCATTGATGCAGGTCAGCGCTTAGCACCGGTTGCTCTCAAGGGCTGCTCTCAGGGATCAGCCCTCAAGCCTCTACAAGGAAGCCATCATGAAAGCAGAAGACTACAGCTCGTTCATCGATGCGTGGGAAGGTCGCGCCACCATTCGCACTCGTCCACGCCGGATCGTCGAGAACGATGAAAAACTTATCTATCCCCTCAGCCGTCAGCCACTGGTGCTGAGCGAGACCTTTAGCCGTGAATGTTCGCACCTGCGTGATTACGCCCTGGTGCAGAGCCTCTACAAATTCATCAACGATGTGGTGATCTTCGAAACTGAAATCGTCGACAAGACCGCACGCAGTATCGCCAAGGACAACTTTGCGATTCGCTTCCCGTTCGCCTGCCGCTATGACGCGATGACGGTGGTGGTGGATGAGGATTATCACGCGCTGGTCGCAATGGACTTCATGCAGCAGACCATCGCGCTGACGGGTATCGACCCTATCGAACTGCCCGGCGAAATCGAGCTGAGTCGGGCTATCCCGGCGGCGCTGGCGCTGGCACCGGAACATCTGCGCAGCGCTGTGGAATTGATCTGCGTGGCCATCGCAGAGAACACAGTGACCAACGATGTGGCAGCCTTTGCCAAGGACGATTCGGTCAAGCAATCGGTCAAGGGCCTGATGGCTGACCACCTGCTGGACGAAGGTCGGCACTCAGGCTTCTGGTCACGACTGGTGCGCATTTACTGGCACACCGCGAGCAAAGACGACCGCCAATGCATTGCCGACATCATGCCGGTGTTCATCGCACAGTACCTGACCAGTGACATCCAGCACGGTTTCGATTTCGCCCTGATCGAACATCTGCCCGTTGCTGAATCCGTCAAACAAGCCCTCAAGGCCGAAACCCTGGCCGTCAGTTTTCCCATCAATCGTCATCACCCGCTGATCGGCAATATCGTGCGCTTTTTCAAGGCCAGCTCAATGCTGGAAACCCCTTGCGTACAGCGGTCCCTGGCTCAATACCTGCCTGCTCAGGGGATGCTGCAATGAAACGCCTGGAGATCGTGCTTCTTGGTCATAGCCTGACCCTGAGCGAACTGAATGCCGAGCTGCAGTCGCATGGCCATGCCGTGCATCACCTGTCCGACCTTGCTGCGCTGCAGTCCTGTGGTCACGTCTCGATGCTCATCGAAGATGGCAGCCTGGCGTTGAGCAGCGCGCAGTTGAAGGGCTTGGGCGAACCGGCTCTTCTAAGTCTGCGTGTGGGCCTGGACGCTGTCCCGGAATCTCTGCCGC
Organism: Pseudomonas asturiensis; assembly: GCF_900143095.1. GTDB lineage: Bacteria > Pseudomonadota > Gammaproteobacteria > Pseudomonadales > Pseudomonadaceae > Aquipseudomonas > Aquipseudomonas asturiensis. The sequence goes on from NZ_FRDA01000023.1 coordinate 78,577, forward strand.
AGCTGGAACTGTTGTGCTGGCACGGTTCGGCAAAGGCCCAGCGCCTGATCATTCGGCAATGGCTGCCCGTTGAGTCCTCGGGCAACGGACGAACGCTGCGCGATGACGCCATTGCCGCTTGGGTGGAGATCGTTGCTCTGCAGGTGAGCCGACGTTCCCGGGACGATCATTACTTTGTGCATCTGCCAGCGGCACAGCCCGCTCAAAGCGAACGCCAGGAGGGCCTGCGAGCCATTGATGCGCTGCTGTTCGAGCACCAGTTGAACCGCACGCAGCGGCCTCATCTGTTGCAACGGGCCGAGACGCCGCTTACCCAGCGGCTGGCGACGGCCTTGCAGACCTTCGCCGAGCGGCCGGCCCTGTCGGTTCAGGGTCAGTCCTGCAGCTATCGCGAACTGGCAATGCACGCTGCCGCGATTCAGCGTCATTTGTTGCCACTGATTGCACAAGCCCACAAGGGCGACGCGCCGCCTGTGATCGGTCTCTGCCTGCCCAAGTGCACAGCGTTGTATGCCGGGGTGCTCGCGATTCTGGGCTGTGGGGCTGTTTACCTGCCACTCGACCCGGCTCTTCCACTTCAACGGCAGCAATACATTCTGGAAAACTCGGGGGCGATGCTGCTGTTGCATGACGGCTTGCACCCATTGGCTGCTGCCGAATTCCCCGCGCTTAACATCGGCGCGATGCAACTGACGGAAACGGGTCATGTGGCTTCGGTTTTCCCCCCGGACTGTGATGCGCCATGCATGGCGCTTTACACCTCGGGCACGACCGGCCATCCCAAAGGCGTATTGCTCAGCCAGCGTAACCTCAGCCACTTCACGGCATGGTATGCCGACTATGTGGGTCTGACCGAACACAGTCGAGTGCTGCAGTTCTCGACCTTGAGTTTTGATTCATCAGTGATCGATATTTTTCCGACCTGGCTCAGCGGTGCTGAACTGGTAGTGCCCGATGAGGATCAGCGACGCGACCCGCTGCAACTGGTCAGCGTTTTGAAAGCGGGCCTCACACATGCATTTCTACCGCCCGCGCTGCTGAGCATCCTGCCGCTCGATCAACCGCTGGGGCTTGAACATGTCGTGACAGGTGGAGACGTCTGTGAGCCTCACGTGATCGCGCAGCTCACTGCACAGTGCCATTTCCACAATTTGTACGGCCCCACCGAAGCCACCGTGCTGGTGACGGCCAGCCAGTTCCAGCCGCACAGCAGCAATCGCAATCTGGGAAAACCGATCGCCAACAGCCAGGTCTGGATTCTCGACGAACAACTGCAGCCTGTGGCGCAACAGACTCAGGGTGAACTGTACATCGTCGGGCCAGGGGTCGGCCTGGGTTATATCAACAACCCTGAACTGACGGCGGAGCGCTATGTATGGCTGACGTGCCCGGGCGGTGAACGATTACGGGCCTATCGCACTGGAGACATGGCCAAGTGGACGGAGGACGGCATCGAGCTGTCCGGGCGTCGAGACAATCAGGTGAAAATTCGCGGCTTCAGGGTCGAGCCGGAAGAGATCGAGCATTGCCTGCGTGCCAGTCAGTTGTACCGACAGGTCGCAGTGGTCGTCGATGCTCACCGGCGCATTCTGGCCTTCGTTGCTCAGCCACATGGGCCTGAATCTGATGACGCGACACTAAGCGCCCTGAAGGCTCATGTGCAGCAGCTGCTGCCTGACTACATGCACCCGATCGCTTACACAAAGATCGATGCCTTGCCGTCTGCCAGCAACGGCAAGACTGATCGCAAGGCGTTGCTGGAGATACCTGTTGTTTTCAGCGATCGGCTTTCCCGGCGCCTGCCAGAGACCGAGCGTCAGGAGCAGCTGTTAGCGCTATGGGCCGAACTGCTGGAACTGCCATCAGGCGACATCTCGACGGACGAAAGCTTTTTCAATCTGGGCGGTCACTCGATTTTGCTGTCGCGCATGTTGCTCGAGATTCGGGAACGGTTCGGACGCAGTATTCCTATCAACCGCTTCATCGAAGCACCGACCTTACTGACGCTGGCAGGCCTGATCGACAGCGAAGGCAGCTCAGGCTACACCATCAGTCCACAGGCGCTGCTGGATGCCCAGCCGGATATCCAGTTGACGACACTGCCTGTCAGCCAACTGGGCGACGTGCACAAAGTGATCGTCACCGGGGCCAACGGGTTTCTGGGTGTGCATATCGTACAGGCGCTACTGGACTGGGGTGCGACCGAGATTGCGTGCCTGGTACGTGAATCGTCAGGGCAAAGCGCGCAGGATCGCTTCGAACAATCGCTCGCCGAGAACAGGCTGGGGCATCTCGACCTGAGTCGGGTAACGGTTTATGCCGCCGATGTCACGCAGCCCTGTCTGGGCTTGAGCGAAGCGGTGTATGAACGATTGGACCGGGACTTCGGTGCACTGGTCCATAACGCAGCCAACGTAAACCATGTTCAGGATTACCAGACGCTGGCCAGAGACAACGTTGCACCGGTCTTCGAATGCCTGAAGTTGTGTGAGGGACGCAGCAAGAAGGTCTTCAATTTTGTCTCGACCTTGTCAGCCTGCAGCGCTGTCGACAGTGCCGGCACTGTGCTTGAGCAACCCGCAGCCGCCACTCCGCCGATCTACATCAAGAATGGCTACAACCTCTCCAAATGGGTCGCTGAACGCATCCTGCAACACGCCAGGGATAAAGGTGTGTGGGTCAACATTTACCGCCCCGGCAACATCGCATTCAACCGCCATACCGGCGTGTGCCAGCCACAAAAGAACCGCTTGATGCTGATGCTCAAGGGGTCACTGCAGCTGGGGCAGGTTCCCGAGTTCGACATCAACTTCGACCTGATGCCGGTGGACTTTCTGGCGCGTTTCATTGGCTTTCATGCCAGCCGCTATCAGTCCGAACGTGCCGTTTTCAATCTGCATAACCCCGAACCCCTGAGCTGGAACAGCTATGTGGAATCGTTCCGCGAAGCGGGTCGCGAGTTCGAGCTGGTCAGCGTTACTCACTGGCAGGCCCAGCTTAACCGGGTCGATAGCGATAACGCGTTGTTCGGCGTGCTCGGCTTCTATCTGGACGGTTTTGAAGAGGACATCGGGGACATCTCGATGATCGAGTACCAGAACACCCTGACTGGCATCCGCCAGATGGGCGAGCAGTACCCGCAGAAAACCCCGGCGCTGTTGCGCAAGGGCTGCGATTACCTGAAGGAAATCGACTTCATCTGAGTCGAGTCATCAATCAAGTGCAATGGAGAACGACATGAAAACAATCCACAACAACCTCAAGCCCGACACGCTGATCAAGAATCCGACACTGTGCCGTGTTGTCTCGGCAGTGGAGATTCCCAGCGATGCCAACAGCGTCTGGGCAGTCGTCGGCGACTTTGGCGGCTTTCAGGCCTTTATTCCTGCCCTGGAGAGCACTGAAGTCACGGGTAAAGGTGTTCGCTCGGTACGCAGGAAGCTATTCAAGGACGGTAACGTCGCGATCGAGCAACTGAACAGCCGGGATGATCAGGCACTGTACATGACTTGGTCGTTGATCCACACCAGCTTGCCTGTGGGTCAATTGTGGGCTTCGATGACGGTACTGGCCGTGAGCGAGAATGAGTGTATTGCGACCTGGACGATCATTGCCGAACCTGACCAGGGAGGACCTGAGGCGCTGCCAGCCTTCGAGACGTTTCTACAGGGGTTTGCAGACAGTGCCATGAGCAATGTACGCAGTCTCTTTGCCTGACCTCGACGTTCCATAGCCTGAAAAGACAAAACCCCTCACCGCGCTAGCGATGAGGGGTTTCGGAATTGAATCTTGACGATGACCTACTCTCACATGGGGAAACCCCACACTACCATCGGCGATGCATCGTTTCACTGCTGAGTTCGGGATGGGATC
>NZ_FRDA01000010.1 GCF_900143095.1 Pseudomonas asturiensis
GGTCGCATCATGGCGAACGTGCTCCTGAGAGAATCGGGAGCACAGCATCGAGCATCAGATAAGCGCTTGGAATGTGGGATTCATGGAGCGCTTACGATCAGTTGACCTTTGCATGAGGCGGTGCTGCACCAGGAATCGAACTGGTTTATAACCTTATAATTATTATACTTATTTCAGTTTTGACCGCAACGCTCTATCTCTAAAACTATCCTAAAACGGATTCCGGCTGCGTACAAGGCTAACCCTGCTTGGGCATTGAAATACCCAAGCCTCGTTTGTTAGTGAATAGTTTATATATAAACTATGGTAGCCGTTAAAAAGCTCTAGAGAGTCACTTGCCTCTTGCTAAGCTAGCCTTTCCTGTAGGCACGTGGTGAATCGTTCCAGGTACGCCTTGAGACTCGGGAGCACCAAATCTAGTAACGTTAATTTGATCGGTTCCTCTCGCGGCAGCCCATTTAGGGTCTGTCAAGTAAACATCCCAATGATATGCCTGCCCGGGCGTGTTCGGAGTAGCCCATCCGTTTCCAGAGGCATCTAAGAACACAGGTTTAGATTTTTTTGTGACTACTGCCGGCGTGCTTCGCAAATGCCAATTGGCTGGCGGTACAAATGAGTACTCTCCGGTGTCGGGTAAAAGAATATCAAATCTCGTGGTCCAAGGGATTTCTATGTTTCTTGGGGCGTAAATGCACGAAACTGGCATGGCGCCGTTTAACCCCGCGCGAGAAACGTAGATCCGCCATCTCAAGCGCTCTTTTATACGTGAATGGCCTGTGGAATGTTCTTGAATATTGCGCCCTAGTGTTTCTTCAACGAACAGGTTGGCTTGCCCGTATTGAGTGATGCAATAGGCTGCGGCACGTGCAATCAAGCCCCCAAAAAGGGTGTCTTCGTCTGATATGAAGCCATAGTATAATGGTTTGACTCCCCATGTACGTATAGCTCCGACTGACGTAGTGTCGACTTTCTTTATTAAGTTTCTTAAGTTTATGAGTGCGACGTTTAGTTCTGCATCCTTGAATGAAGTGCTTAGAACTCTTAAGTAGCGCTTTTCAATATCTTGCCAATGTGTCTGATCTACGATCAAATCGTATTTTAGATGGCGATTGATGCGTAGAATATTTTTTAGGTTGGCTTTAACTTCTTCCACTCTTTGCGCGTTGTAGGGAAGGCCTTTAGTAGGCAAAAAGATGTAAGGGTCAATTAATAGCATCCGGCTCATCCTTGTCCATGTGCTCTACCCTGAGGTCAGTAGCCTGCGAGGCTTCTTCTTCCTTGTCTAGCGCGGCATAATAAATTTCTTGCTCTGCATTAACTGCAGCATCCATGAAGTCGGTTGGCCAAACCTCCACGCTACCGTCTTTTTTAATAAGCCCGGACTCAATTGAGGTTTTCCCGTCAACCTGGTTTACACTCACGATTCGAATATTAGCGCTTAACCATTTTTCTATGTCGCTCCCAGGCTTTGCTTGGGCTAATAGCTTACGAAGTCGTCGAACCATATGGTCGCTGTGGGTTTCGACAATTACTTGACGATTTGCGCGTGCCAAGGAAACGAACCAAGTAGCTAAGCGCCCTTGTACTTTAGGATGAAGATGAGATTCAGGCTCTTCGAATGCACAGAGTCGATTTTGTGCAGATACAAGTACATCGGCGCCATGCTTGAAGCGCATGGGGTCACTAAACAAACCTAGTTGCACTATCGGCAGTAAATATGTAAGCCCTCTCCCTACGTGGGAGAATGTGGCTTTGCCAAACATTAATCTAAAGCCGACTTTTTCTATCTCATGAATGGATAGTGGAGTATCAATCCCAAGTCCTTCAAGGACCTCATTTATTGCGACTGCTAAGCTTTTTTCTTTTGGCGCGAATGGAACGTTGACGTCATCGAAGTCTGGGAAGAAATAGTGTACAGGCTCTTCTTTATGAGTGTAGAGCAACTGCGCTGCAAATTCTCCGCTCATCCCTATATCTTCACCGCCTGATGAGTTTGGGGAGTAGATTGATAGCGGTAATCCACGAGTGGAGCTTAAATAAGAAAAACCCTTTAACATGGACTCCAGAGAATCCAAAGGTTGAGAGAATAGAACGTTGAAGGCATTCGCTAAAGATCGCTGTCTATTCCTTGGGCCGATATTTCGTCTGTCTATTGATATAGAGGGGATGAAGTGATGCATGTCAACTTCGATTTTTTTATACGGTACCCCATCCCAATGGCACTGATAGCGCCCATCTTCGCCTCTGTCAATTTCAACGCGAGCACAAACTGAGCTTGAGTCATCAAAATCTGAGTTTAGGGATGATGTCAGTGCCAATCTATTTAGCGCAATTTTTCCATTTAGCTCGCAGTATTGAAGGTCTAATTTACAATAGAGCTCAACACTCGTTCCACGGCTTTCTGCAAGCCATGGCAGCGATGCTTTATCCATGAGTGTAGGTAAGTCTGGCCAGCCCGAAATATCAAGAGCTTTGTCAATGTCAACATGCGAGGACCACTCAATGGAAAAAAATGGACCATCAACGTCTTCTGGCGTTTCTGGCCAGCCAGAGATAAGTTCTCTCAGGTTTATTGCAGATACGTAGCCGTCGATATTCAGCACGGTTTCGACTCGTGCCAATTCTAGAGTTTGCTTCAGAAGAAGTAGTACCTGAGATATGGTGCTTTTTCCGCTATTGTTCCTGCCTAAGAATATAGTTAATTGGCCAAACTCAACTCTGGTTTTATCATAAATGCTTTTGAATCGTTCGATCGTCAAAGCCCTTAGTCGACCGGAATCCATTATCTACACCTCCCTTTGAGTTTTGTATGTTTCATGGCGCTAGGCGCGCTGATGTAAAAGATTCTCAGAAATACGCTATTTATAGCGAAATTAAGGTTGCTTGGAAAGAGCAGAAATGGCTATTTGTGCATTTTAGAGCAATGCGTGTATTTAGCGTCGACTGACTGAAGGAGACCGTGGCCCCATGCTGAGCGGCACATTATGATGTGCTTACGAGTTGCCATCAGCACGCCCGCGATCAGTCTCAGGCAGGCCTTGTAGTGGCCGTCTGAACTGAGCACTGGCAACGAAATGGGTAATCTGTTCCAGTCAGGACTGTAAAGACCAAGCATTTTCTTATGGGTTGAAGTTCCAAGATTTGGATAATCGTCGAACGAGCAACCGCACAGTCAACAGGTAGTAGTACCGCGTCGCCTGACTGCGCTTGCCTAGGCGATGATCGAGGAACCAAGCGACGTGTTTTCTCTGCCAAGCCCAAGGCGTCTGTCGCAGCCAGCGAACTGCAATTTCAGCTTCGATGATTTTCGCCTGGCGTACATGACGTTGCCGGGTTGTGTGCGAGCCGGTCAGAACGGTAGACAGAAACAGCTCCATGTCGAATGGCTTACTCATGCCCGTCCACCAATGTAGGCCCCGATCACGTCGATCCGACCATGCCCCAGTTCATGGCTGATTTGCCTCCGGGCCTCACGATCAAGGCGCCAATCTACTCGACAGCATTGGCCGCCCTTGATAGGCGCAGAGTGCTGGGTGATTTGCTCATAGCGCTCACATGCGTAGGCCGCTCGTAGCTCATGGAAACCTTTCAGATTGTGTGCGTGCAGTATGTCCCGCGTAGGGCGGATAATTTCTCGCAGAACATTCAGGTAGCTTTCGTTTGGAGCAATCAGGTTGCGGCTACCAGCAGGCGTCGCCTGCTGCGCAACCCCAAGTGCACTTCGGACATTTTCGTCCACCGCGATCCAACGTGGCGCTGAAGCGCCGGCGCGGCCACCTTTGGTGCCATCCTGAATGTTAATGCTAACTTGGCCGTTAGCCTCGCGGCTTAGCCGTGGTAAGTCAGCCAAGATGGCCTCACGCAAGCGCATACCGGTGGCTCGCGCTAACAGAACAATTGCGGCGGCCCGGAGCTGATGTTGACTGCAAAGCGCATGGACGATCTGCTTAACCTGTTCGCGGTCTTGGCCCTGCGGCACTGAGTAGCGAATCACGGTGCGCTGCATATCCAACGCCTTGCTTGGGCTTGGCAATTCCACGTACTGATCACCGCGAAGCGCTGCCATGGTCCTGTTAACGCTGGATAGCCAGTTTTGTGGGGTGCTGACGGCGAGGTCAGCGCGCCTAACCACGTCGCGCAGATACGCCGCATAGTCCGCTAACACTTTCCGATCAATGTGCCTTGCATCATTGATACCGGGTCCCTGCTCGGAGCGGCACCACTTCACGAATGCCAACCATCGATCACTGTGCGCCTTGACCGTGCCGTAGTGGCCACCGCCGAACATGTCTTTCAACGCCTGAGGTCCTGCGTAACTCAATTGCCTGCCGTAGCCGAAATTGCGGCCGTCGCGCCTACCCACCAGTGCCATGCCGGTCACCTCTTCTGATGTTCTCCGATCCTCGTCCCACGTCGTCCCGCCAAGAATGTTGAGTGTTATCAGGGATCAAGGCCCCTGCGGCCTGTGGGTGTTGTCCACTAACGCGGGACTGGCGGCTCTTTACGAACGGGAGCTTGCGCATCTCATGATCTGGCCTCCTGAACACCTCCGAAGAGGTGGGCGGGTGGAGGCAGCATTGGCTGACGAGACCAGCGCCTGAAGATACTGAGCCGGGTGAACGCAGCAATGCGATGACCGGGGCATGCCTGACTGTCAGTCAAGTGCAGTCCATTCTGTGGGCTGCGGCACCATCATCTGCATCGCTGCTGCTGGTGAATTCGGTGTTTGTCACGCCGATTGTCACTAGGGGAAATGCCGCAATGCCTTGTACGTGGTGGGCTGCAGCAGTGGTAGGAGCGCCCGTCTCTTTCCGGGAGAAAGAGACGTGCGCAGGTTGGCGCAATGAAATGGCCAAGCGGATAGGTTGCTGAAAGGGGACAAGCTGCCGCAGTGGGCACGCTGACAAAAGTAGGCATCCATCACATCGCTGTGACCGCGCGAGCTGCCGGACGCTAATCGCACTTTGGGAGAACCACCACGGTGTGGCATAGCCTTAAAAGGTTCTGGCCACCAGGGGTTGCTCACCACAACAGCGCTTTACTCGATCTTCTTTGCGCCTGTGGATGAAATTATCTACCGGTGGGAATCTTTGGTTTTCCACAGCCGGGACCGGCACGACACAAACAAAAAAGGCCCACCTTTCGGTGAGCCTCTTTCGATGTTGCGTATGGTGCCGGCACCAGGAGTCGAACCCGGGACCTACTGATTACAAGTCAGTTGCTCTACCAACTGAGCTATACCGGCGTGATGGGCTGCGAGTATATAGAGTCTGATGCGCTTGTAAAGCCTAGCTGTCTGATTCAGTTGAAAAATTTTTGCCATCGGGGCGGCGAGGGGGTGGTTTGCAGGACGAGGGGTGTCGTGGGTGCGGGACGTTTCCTTGGGTTTTGGCGGATTAGGCGGCTGGGTGGCGGTAATAAGGGGGTTATGAGGTATCGGTTCCGGCGTTTGTCGAGGTGGGTGATGGCCGTGAGCAGGCGGGGATTTTTAACTCGGGCAGGCGAATAAGGGGGTTGGGCGCTGGTGGCGTTGTGGTGTGTTTGGATGGGCGGAAAGGCTCGGGGGCTTTTGGGCGGTTTGCAGGGTGTGGGGGCTTTGCATAGGCTTGTTCTCAACGGCCCAAGCCACTGAGTCAGCGGCGAGGGGCGTTCACTTTTCAGTTCGGGATAAAGGATTATCCGATGAATGATACGAAGGATCGTTGCAGGGGCTCGGGAATGCAGTACACCCCAGGCCAGCCATTCACTGAGAAGCGGTTGCAGGATATTGGTAACGACGTTTTGCCCGGTCGGGCATGCGTCAGGTGATAGAGAGGCTATGCATTGCCGTCTGAATCGCATGAATGTGCGTCTGGACGCTGATGAAGTCATCACCGGGTCGGGATCGTCAAGGTCGCTTCGGCGGGTGTGAAGGTCTCGATGCTTTAAAACGATGCCCGGGTCTCAGGACCCGGGCATTTTTTTGGGTTTGTATCAGGTGTGTAGCATTGCGATTGGAGTTCGGGCGGTTTTGGCCGATATAGCTGTATCAAAATGGCAGTAGGCGATGGACAGCTAGTGCAATGCAGAGAACGCCCACGCATTACGAGCTGCTGAATGTCGCTCGCGATGCCTCTCCTGATCAGATCAAGAAGGCTTATCGCAAGATCGCTCAGAAGCTGCACCCGGACAGGAATTCCGACCCTTATGCCTCGGACATGATGGGCATCGTCAACGCGTCTCACGATGTGTTGGCCGATGCGGGCAGGCGCGCAGCGTATGACGCGCAGCTTGTGGCCGATGAGCAGAAGGCACGTGAAGAAGCTGCGCGCCGCCAGCAGGTGCAGGCGGCGCGTGGGCGTGCTGCTCATGGTTACGCCGCTGCGGCTGCGTCGATGTCTTCTGCCGGGCACGGTCCTGCCTATCACGGCCCCGAACGACGACGGGCCACTGCCTCTTCAAACGCTTCCGGCTCTTCAAACCCACCCAACCGTCAGCGGCGCAGCAGTGCTTGGCGATGGGCAACGGTGTTCGTGATTTTTTGCGCGGCCGGGGCCTGGATGGGTTACGACCCGAATGCAGGCAAGTCGTTTGTGCCGACAGAATCCGTGCCGGTTGCACAAACCTGGGTCAAGCCTGCGCCGGTTGTGGTGGAGGCGCCTGCGGCGGTCGCCGAGAAGCCGGTGGAGGCTGCTGTGCCTGAGTGTGAGGTGCCGACGGTCGATCCGATGGGCGCGCCCTGGCCGCAGAAGGCCGGTTATGTGAAGGACATGCCCACGCTCAAGGACAACGGCTGGTCGCAGATCACTGTGGATAACACGGCGGGCGGTTCGGCGGTGTACGCCAAGGTGACGGATGCGGTGGGGCGCAAGGCGTATCGTCATGCGTTTGTGCCGGTGGGCGCGACGTTCACGTTCAGCAAGATGGACGCGGGGCTGTACCTGCTCAAGTACAAGATGCTGGACACAGGCTGTGCGTTTGCGTCGGGGCGGATTTTGCTGGAGGAGACGCCGATGGGCAGCCAGATCAAGTCCAGTGCGTACAAATTGACGCTGCGCAAGTTGCAGGGGCGCAGCGTGCCGTTCACGCGGTTGAGGGATGATCAGTTTTAAGGTGGGTTTGCTGATCATTCACCGTTCTTGATATTTGCGGGCAAGCTGCTTCCCACTGTTCCGGGTGTGCCGGGAGACAGTGGGGCGGCGAAGAACCTTTACCTCGAAATCGACCCTCCGCTCACGATTTGCAACGCTTTGCGGTGGGTTTTTGCAGGTTTCGTCTCTTTCCTTTGACGGACATTTCCGAGAGAATCCCCGCCCGCTTGTGCCTTTGGGTCTGTGCTCTTACCCTCCATCCGTCGCTGCCCATCAGCGATCGGGTTTAGTAGCCCGCACCGAGTTAAGGCTTCACAACCGTGTCTCCATCTGGCGTTTGCCGATGTTATGGCGGCTGTGCGCGTGGCGCCTTCGGGTGCGCCGGTTACTTAGCTCGCCGGTCTACTAACTCGCGTACAGTCGCCACCTTTCGTTTAGTAGCGATCAGGCAGCGACTTCATGGAAGGAGCTAAAACATGGTCAAAGTAACCCCCGATCCACCCCCGCAAACGTCCACCGCCCCGATCTTCGACCAGGCCGTCGTCAAGCGTGCCATGGCGTGCTACCTGCCGACGGGTCGATCCCGCAAAGACCCTCAAGACAAGACCAACGACTACATCAGCCTGGAATCAACGCTGCTGCACGCTCTCGATTTCCTGCGCTGTGCATCGGCAACGGCTTACGAGTTGGGCGATGAATTGAACGGCTCGGAACGCGATCTGGCCTTCGCCGCCATGCACATGGTGGAGATGGCCAAAGTGATGGTCGAGCGGTCGCTGGAGTGTGTGGAAGAAGTCTGAAAACCTGCGTCAAATCGGGTCGTGCGCAGGTGTTTACCCGCGCACGATTTTGACCCCTGACAGGCCTGTTTCAGAGCCTTTACTAAATCTTTATGCACAATTCCCGCATAAACGTTTGCACACATGGGCGCAAGTGTGCAGTTGTGCGATGTCTGTCGCAAACCACTGTTTTTGCGGGTTCCTGACGGCACGGCCAGGAATAATCAGGGGCTTGAGTAACTGGCGCGCCAAGCTTTATTGCACTCGTCGGAATTTTCATCAACAGACTTATCCACAGGATGTTCTGTTGATTTCCTTCACAGCCTGTGGGCCAGAATCAGCAGGTTGCGTGGGGTGACTTGAGGGTCACAAAACGTCCCGACCAAGACCTTGTAACCCTGCTCCTGAACATAGAGCGCCCGGTCCAGTACCAGCCACATTTCCAGAGGTCGCCTGAACAGATTGCGGACCTGCTCGAGGTTGCGCACCTGAGCCAGCCGTTGCCAGCCAGCGGCTTCCAGTTCCGTCCAGTTCTGCGCGCCCGGCTCGGGCAGGTTTTTCAATCGCGACAGATGGCAGCAATAGTCGGAAAAGGGCACATCCAGCCAGGCAACGGGCAGTGACGGCGTGGGCAGATAGTCGTCGCTGCCGCGCAGCCTGCGTTGCAACAGGTCAAAACCCAAACGTCGTGCCATGGACGTGTCCCGCTGGCGGCGGACCCGAGCGCCTGCGGTCACGGTTTCGCTCAGCGGCAGGCCCAGCTCATCGCGCGACAGCTTTAGCCCCGAGGCCAGGCCTTCAATAGACAGTGGCTGATAGTCGGCGTGACGCGTGCGGTTGTAACAGCACGGCGCGATGGCCAGCTGTTGGCAGCCGGTCTGGCTGGCCAGTTGCATCAATTGCACATGCAGATCGCCACAGGCGTGCAGCGCCACCGGGCTGTGATGCGGTTGCAGGCAGCGCCAGGCATCGTCGGCCATGACGTCCTGCTGCACATGCCTGGCCTCGATGCCCTGACGTGCGCTAAGGGTCAGGCCCGCTTCGACCAGCGCCGGGTCGCGCTCAAGGCAGGTCAATTGCTGGCTGCGGCCGGTCAGGCGGCGACCCAGATGGCCTTTGCCTGCGCACCAGTCCAGCCAGTGGGTGTTGGGCTGCCGGGTGTCGAGGTGACGGGCGAAGGCTTCGATCTGTTGCCATTTACGCCCCGGTACGTCCACGCTCATGCGCGGCTCGACGGGCGCGAGCGGGAAGGCGGGCAGTTCGCCCACCTGGCTCAAGGCGGCGGCTTCGGCGGCCAGTTGCGTGAATGGGAAGGGCGCGTCGAGCTGTTCAGGGTCCGCGTCTGCCTGGTCGAGGGTGCGTTGGCGCAGCCAGTCGGCCAGTTCGGGGTGTTGAGCTTCCCAGGGCAGACGCAGGTGGGTGAACGGCTTGGGTCGCCACAGCCCCTGATGCGCGAACAGGAAGCTGTCCAGCGCACCAAAGTGGCTGCGAAGCTGATCGTTCTGCAGGCTGGATTCAGAGGTCATGGGCGGCGGCTTCGCGTGTGAGGGCTGGCTGAATGAAAGCCAGCCCTCTTCATATCAGCGACCTTGGCTCGCGTCTACGCGTAACAGCTTTTCCAGCAGCCGGAAGCCCTGCACCAGCACGAAGGCCATGACGAGGTAGAACATGCCGGCGGCGAAAAATATCTCGACGGGCATGTAGGTGCGCGCAATGATCGTGCGCGCCATGCCGGTCAGTTCCAGCAGCGTGACGGTGCTGGCCAGTGCGCTGGCCTTGAGCATCAGGATCACTTCGTTGCTGTAGGCGGGCAGGCCGATTCGGGCGGCACGTGGCAGGACGATGTAGAACAGCGCTTTCCACTTCGACATGCCCAGCGCCCGCGCTGCCTCGACCTCACCGGCTGGCACGGCCTGGATGGCACCGCGCAGGATTTCCGCGATGTAGGCGGCGGTGTGCAGGGTCATGGTGATGACGGCACACCAGAACGGGTCGCGCAGGTAAGGCCACAACGCGCTTTGGCGCACGGCGTCGAACTGCGCCAGGCCGTAGTAGACCAGAAACAGCTGAACCAGCAGCGGCGTGCCCCGGAAGAAGAAAATGTAGGCATACGGCAGCGCACGCACCGGCCAGTGCCGTGAAGCGCGGGCGATGCCCATCGGAATCGCGAGGATCAAGCCTGCGATGACCGCAATCGCCACCAGCTCCAGCGTCAGGGTCGCGCCCTGGGCCAGGCGTGGCAGCCATTTGATGATGACTTCCCAGTTCATGACGCGCTCCTCGCAAAGCCGCGAGCGGCGCGTTTTTCCAGAAAGTACATGCCGATCATCGCCAGCACGGTCAGGCCCAGGTACATGATGGCCGCGACCATATAGAAGGTGAACGCTTCCTTGGTGAAGCCCACGGCGATCTGCGCGTGACGCATGATTTCTTCAAGGCCGATCACCGAGACCAGCGCGGTGTCTTTCATCAGGATCATGAACAGGTTGCCCAGGCCGGGCAGGGCGATGCGCCACATTTGCGGCAGGATCAGCTTGTAGAGAATGCGCGTGCGCGACATGCCCAACGCAAGACCCGCTTCGCGATGGCCTTTGGGAATGGCCAGGATAGCGCCGCGAAACACCTCGGTGGCGTAAGCGCCAAAACACAGGCCCAGCGCGATGACGCCAGCGGCGAAGGCGCTCAGGGCCAGGTCCGGCTTGCCGAACAGCTCGCCCAGCGCGCGCATGCCGTTGACGGTGCCGAAGTAAATCAGCAACACCCAGAGCAATTCAGGAACGCCGCGCACGAGGGTTGAGTAGGTGCCGCCCAGCCATTGCAGAGGCTTGTAAGGCGAAGTCTTGGCCAGTGCGCCGAGCAGTCCGAGTACCAGCCCAAGGCACAGGGCCGAGAGTGCCAGTTGGATCGTCATCAGCGCGCCAGCCGCAAGGGCCGGGCCGAATCCGTGGAGATCAATGTTCATGGGCAGGCTTTTTCAGGACGTGTCGCCGCGCTTCGGGGGAAGCCGCGGCGACGCTGTCAGGTGAATCAGAGAATGCTGAAAGGGAAGTACTTGTCGTTGATCTTCTTGTAGGTGCCGTCAGCGATGATTTCTTTCAGTGCCGCGTTCAGGCGCTCACGCAGTGGATCGCCCTTGCGCACGGCGATGCCGATCTTGTCGTTCTGCTCGACAGGCTCACCCTTGAACTCGAAGTTCTTGCCGGCATCGCTTTTAAGCCACTCGTAGCTCACGTATTTGTCGGCGAGCATGGCGTCAACGCGACCGGAGGTCAGGTCGAGGAAGGCGTTTTCCTGGGTGTCGTAGAGCTTGGCATCAAGAATGCCCAGCTTGTCTTCCAGCCACGTGGCGGCAAGCGTGGAGCGCTGTGCGCCTACAGCCTTGCCGGCCAGGCTTTCCTTGGCCTTGTCGATGGACGAAACGTCGAGGCTGGAGGTTTTCGGTGCAATGAACTGCAGTTTGTTCGAGTAGTACGGGTCGGTGAAATCCACCACCTGCTTGCGCTCGTCGGTGATCGACAGCGAGGAGATCAGGAAGTCGAACTTCTGTGCATTAAGGGCCGGGATGATGCCATCCCAGTCAGAGGTCACCACCTGGCATTCGACCTTGAGCTTGGCGCACAGGGCCTGGCCGATCTCATAGTCGAAACCGACGACCTGACCGCTTGCATCCTTGTTGTTGAACGGCGGGTAGGCCGCTTCGATACCCATTTTCAAGGTTTCGGCAAAAGCACTGGTCGTGAAAGCCAGGGTGGCCGCTGCGACCAGCAGGATTTTCTTGTACGTCTGCATGGGTGTTGCTCCGTTAGCGGTGACTCGACATGAATTGTTTACACCTTACCGACAGCGGGTTCTCGAACACTTGCTGCGGTGTGCCCTGTTCTTCGACCATTCCTTGATGCAAAAACACGATTTCACTGGAAACCTGGCGTGCAAAGTTCATTTCGTGGGTCACCAGCAGCATGGTGCGGCCTTCTTCGGCCAGCGCGCGGATGACGTTGAGCACTTCCTGAACCATTTCCGGGTCGAGGGCCGAGGTCGGCTCGTCGAACAGAATGACTTTAGGCTGCATGGCCAGCGTGCGGGCGATGGCCGCACGTTGTTGCTGGCCTCCCGAAAGCTGGGCCGGATACGCATGGCGCTTGTCGGCAATACCGACCTTGGCCAGCAGTGCTTCGGCGACTTCGATGGCTTCGGCCTTGCTCTGGCCCAGCACGCGGCGCGGCGCTTCGATGATGTTGTCGAGCACGCTCATGTGCGGCCACAGGTTGAAGTTCTGGAACACGAAGCCGATTTCGCTGCGCAGGCGATTGATCTGTTTGTTGTCGGCGGCAACCAGTTCGCCATTGCGGGCGGACTTGAGCTTGAGTTCTTCGCCAGCGACCAGAATCTGGCCCTGATGCGGGTTTTCCAGCAGGTTGATGCAGCGCAGCAAGGTGGACTTGCCGGAACCGGATGAGCCCAGAATCGAGATGACATCACCTTCACGCGCCGTCAGCGAGATGCCTTTGAGCACCTCAAGCTGGTCATAGCGTTTGTGCAGGTTGCGGATTTCCAGGGCGGGCGTGGCCTCAGCCATGTGGGGTCCTCATAGGGTTGTGCGCTCTTTTCTGCGAGGCGAGCGCCAAGCTAGCACAGCGTTCAAAAGACAACCAACTGCGTGCAACGGTGAATGTGACAGCGTTTTACAGGTTGTCGCATCGTCCCGGCAGACCGTTGCCAAAGGGCGCGCCGTTGCATGGATCGGGTACCCGTTGCCGGTGGGCGTGCGCGAAAAAGGCGCGATGTTGCCAGCTTTGACCTTCTGTTGGAAGCAGCTTTTGCCGAGTGGTACGTGGGTTCACGCACCATTGCTGCGCTTTTTTGCTGTACGTGTGCTTTTTCGGTGCGCACCTGTGGACGGCTTTTGGGGCATTCGGTAACAATTCCTACGCCATAGACCAAAATCTCGTTCTGTCCACTCCCTGCCTGTTCGGCTCCAGCCCTTGTGTTTCAGGAGCGACGTCGTTTTTGAAATATTTTGGCGCAGTTCTTGCGTCAAGAATAAAGAACGGCACCGTTGCTTTCTTTTTACGAGGCGCTTCGGTGTGCTTCGCTCGTCTTGCACAGGTGGTTTTATGAGCAATACCGCTAATTCTTCCGAGCTCGAACAAGGGCTGAAACCTCGACACATCACGATGCTGTCGATTGCAGGCGTCATTGGCGCGGGTCTGTTCGTCGGCTCCGGCCATGCGATTGCCGAAGCCGGACCTGCCGTGCTGCTGGCGTACGCCGCAGCCGGCACACTGGTGGTGCTGGTCATGCGCATGCTGGCCGAAATGGCCGTTGCCTCGCCTGACACCGGGTCGTTCTCGACCTACGCTGACCGCGCCATCGGCCATTGGGCCGGTTTTACCATCGGCTGGTTGTACTGGTGGTTCTGGGTGCTGGTGATTCCGCTGGAGGCCAATGCGGCCGCGACCATTCTGCATGCCTGGTTCCCGGACATCGCGATCTGGATGTTCACGCTGGTCATCACGCTGCTGCTGACAGCGACCAACCTGTTCAGTGTGAAGAACTACGGCGAGTTCGAGTTCTGGTTCGCGCTGATCAAGGTGGTGGCGATCATTGCCTTTGTGGTGCTGGGTGTTGCGGCCATCTTTGGCCTGCTGCCGACCAGCCACGTCAGCGGTGTCAGCCATCTGTTCGACACCGGCGGTTTTCTGCCTAACGGTATGGGCGCAGTGCTGGCGGCGATGCTGACCACCATGTTCTCGTTCATGGGCACCGAGATCGTGACCATTGCGGCGGCAGAATCCAAGAACCCGGGCAAGCAGATCACCAAGGCCACCAATTCGGTGATCTGGCGGATCTTCCTGTTTTATCTGGTTTCGATTTTCATCGTTGTGTCGCTGGTGCCGTGGAACGATCCGCGCCTGGCTGAAGTGGGCTCGTACCAGACAGTGCTGGATGCCATGGGCATTCCGAACGCCAAGCTGATCGTCGATCTGGTGGTGCTGGTGGCAGTGACCAGTTGCCTGAACTCGGCGCTGTACACCGCCTCGCGCATGCTGTTCTCGCTGGGCAAACGCGGTGATGCACCAGCAATGTCCAAGCGCACCAGCAAGGGCGGCACGCCTTACTGCGCGGTCCTGCTGTCGACTGCTGCGGCGTTCCTGACTGTGTTTGCCAACTATGTCGCACCGGCGGCGGTGTTCGACTTCCTGCTGGCAAGCTCGGGCGCCATTGCGTTGCTGGTGTATCTGGTGATCGCCGTGTCGCAACTGCGCATGCGTCAGAAGCGTATCGCGGCAGGCGAAGCCATCGACTTCAAGATGTGGCTGTTTCCGTGGCTGACCTGGCTGGTGATCTTTTTCATCGTCGCGGTGCTGACGATCATGCTGATCCAGGAAGACCATCGCATCGAGATCATCGCGACCGGCGTGCTCAGCCTGCTGGTGGTCGGTGCGGGCCTGACCGTCTCACGTCGCCGCAAGGCTGCCCGGGTCGGGGCTGCTGCGCTGGGATGATGTGACCTGGATCTGATGGTGCCAATGCTCCGCGTTGGCACTCCTGTCCAGGACGCTCCGCTGTCTCGCTGCAGACACAGGACCGTGGGAGTGGACTTGTCCACGAAAGGGCCAGTACATCCGGTAGAGATGTCGCGCCTGACACACTGCCTTCGCGGACAAGTCCGCTCCCACTTCGCTCCGCGTTGGCACTCTGTCCAGGATGCTCCGCTGTCTCGTTGCAAACACAGGACCGTGGGAGGCGGCTTGCCGGCGATGGCGTCAGCTCAGTCGCTGACAGGTCGCATGAGAGACCGAATCGCCGGCAAGCCGCCTCCCACAGGTTTCCGTCGTCGGCAGGTTCGAAGCACGTCGCCGCAAGGCTGCGCGGGTTGGTGCTGCTGCGCTGGGGTGATGTGACCTGGATCTGATGATGCCAACGCCCCGCGTTGGCACTCTGTCCAGGACGCTCCGCTGTCTCGTTACACACTGGGTCGTGGGAGTGGACTTGTCCACGAAAAGGCCAGTGCATTCGGTAGAGATGTCGCGCCGGACACACTGCCTTCGCGGACAAGTCCGCTCCCACAGGTTTCCGTCGTCGGCAGGTTTGAAGCACTTCGCCGCAAGGCTGCACGGGTTGGTGCTGCTGCGTCGGGGTGATGTGAGTGCTGCACAAAGCGTTATGTTCTGTGCAGAAGGGCGCTGAACACACGCACAGCTTGGTGGGAGCGAGCTTGCTCGCGAAGCGGTTGGCGCAAACGCCAGTAGATAGAATGTCCGTGCTATCGCTTTCGTGAGCAAGCTCACTCCCACTGGACAGTAGCAGTGCAGGGCGCGATCAAGGGCTTATGGATGATCGCACACCCTCGTTCCCTCAGCGCACTGCCTTGGCGTCGCGTTTCATCAGCAGGTCCGATGCCATCTGGAAATCGGCCTGGAAGGCCTTGCCTTCGACCCACTCCACGGCGGTGTCTTCGTCTTCGTCGTGGTGGATGGCGCGGTAGGTGATGAGCAGGCCCATCATGAAGTCGGTCGCTTCGTCTTCGTCTTCTTCAGACACAACCAGTGCCAGTACCGGGTATTGCAGGAACACCAGGCACATCGCCAGTTGGCTGATGGCTTCGGCGGCTTTCATGGCGTCGAACAGGTCTTCGTAGTCGGCCGGTTCGAAGCCGTTCTCAACGATGTCCTTGAAGTCGAAGGTGCTCATGTCCAGCTGCACGTCGTCGAACGGCTGGCTGACCAGCGCAGAGGCGAATACCGGATGGACAACGTTGGTCGGTGACTTCCCGGAGCGGTTCTGCTTGGCCTTGATCTTTGCGCGTTTGGCGCGTTTCTGCTGTTTGTCCGGCGAAGCCATGGGGCGGTCCTTTGTCAGGCGGTAAGGGCAATGGTCGCTATTGAAGCGCACGACGCTTCAATAGCCAAGGCTCGATTACAGGGCCTGTGCCCAACACTGCCGCGCGGTGGCACCTGAAGCACCGGATCGAGCACCGTTTATTCGAGGGTGTTTGTTGTGTGTCAGGCGGTGTTCAAGCATATAAAACGTCTGTCTGGATTCAGGGTGACGAATGCATTTCGACGTTCGAACGAACAGTACGAATTTAAAGGGACCGAATAAGGACGATGCAGGTGTTGAATAGACAGTTGTCAGGCGCGGAAAACAAAAACATAAAAAGCCCGCTGAGGCGGGCTTTTATATTTGCTGGGCAAGCCGTTACGGGATGAAAGTATGAACCGATTAAATGTCCAGACTTGCATCGTTACGCGAAAGACTTATTTCTTTCCGAGCTTTGAAAACGCTTCCGCTTCGTCCATGCGATTGGCAAACATGCTGACGGCTTCAACGGCGTCGCTCGCGCCATCCCGGATCTGAACAATCACCTGTCCCGCTTGATCCGCTAGCGTCACGCCACGGTTGGCGCCTTCCTGGGTGGCGCTCATGCTGGCAACTGCCTCGCGGGTTTCTGCCAGAATCTTGCCGATCATCTCGGCGATTTCCGTGGTAGAGCCGCTGGTGCGTCCGGCCAGTTGCCTCACCTCATCGGCCACGACCGCAAAGCCACGGCCCTGATCGCCCGCCCGTGCCGCTTCAATGGCAGCGTTGAGTGCCAGCAGGTTGGTTTGATCGGCGATGCCCCGGATGGTGTTGACGATGGCGGTGATCTGCTCCGAGCGATCGCCCAGTTGCCCGACCAGCCTGGCGGAGGAGCCGATGTTTTCCGCGATCTGGCGCATCTCGCGTGCGGTTTCCTGAATCACCAGAGTGCCTTGTTCGGCGACTTTCTCGGTTTCGGCCGAGATGTGATACGCCTTGGAGGCGCCATGTGCGTCGGCTTCCTGCATCTCCACCTTGGCCGTGATGTCGCTGGCGAACTTCACGACTTTGTAGAGTTTGCCATCGGTGTCGAAAACGGGGTTATACGTGGCTTCCAGCCACACAACCCGGCCATTTTTGCCGATGCGCTTGAACTGGCCGCCCACGAACTGGCCCTGGTTCAGCTTGCGCCAGAACTCCGAGTACTCGGCGCTGTTGACCAGCGACGGTTCACAGAAGGTCTTGTGGTGTTTGCCTTTGATCTCGCCCAGTGAGTAACTCATGACATGCAGGAAGTTGTCGTTGGCCGTAAGCACCTGGCCTGCCGGGTCGAACTCGCAAATCGCCATGGCGCGATCCACGGCGTTGAGCTTGCTGCGGCTTTCGTTTTCGAGCAGGACTTGCTGAGTGACGTCCAAGGCGTACTTGACCACCTTGATCACTTTGCCCTGCGCGTCGACCACGGGGTTGTAGCTGGCTTCCAGCCAGACGCTCTTGCCTGACTTGGCAATGCGCCTGAACGTGCCGGATATGAATTTGCCTGCCCGCAGGGAGGCCCACAGATCTGCATACTCGCGACTGCGTGCCACTTCCGGATCGCAGAAGTCGCGATGCGTCTTGCCGTGCAGTTCTTCCGCCCGATAACCCATTGCAGCAAGAAAGTTATCGTTGGCCCGAATGATCGTTCCGTCGAGCTCCAGCTCGACGATAGCCATTGATTTTTCGAGCGCGCCCATCAGTCCTTTGAGTCCTCCTACTTCGGCCTTCATGGCTGCCAGTTCAGTTCTGTCTTTCTTCCCGAACATAACCTGCCCCTAGTGTGGTGTTGCGGAACTCTTCATGTGAGTCTATCGACGACAAGGATGAAGGCATGAGGACAGCTACTCATTATTCTGACGGACGGAAAATACTAAAATTGACGCCAGAAATACCGCTGCTTTTCTCAGGAAGATATATAACAGCGCGTCTTTATCGAGCTCGATGATGGCTTTGAGCTACTTCAGAAGGGAGGGTTCAATGCATTTCGTGCGTAGCGTCGCCAAACGCCGGACAAAGAAAAGCCCGCGATGGGGGAGCGGGCTTAAGGATTCACACTTGGGAGCAGCTCTACAATGACGCAGTGGCTGTGAAAACTTTGTGAAGAGAATTGACTGTTTTTACTTTTTTTCAGGTGTTTGAACGGTGTTGGTCACGTCGGAGGTCGGCACGAAGGTTTTCGACTCTTCGGCAGCCGCTTCCTTGGACGCAGCCTTGTCTTTGGCGGCCTCGGCGTTTTCTTTGGCTGCGTCGTTGACCTTGGCCTGAGCAGATTCCATCTTCTGCTGAGCATTTTCCTGATGCGCCTGGGCATCCTGCGCTTTCTGCTCGGACTTGCTGTCGCAGGCAGCGAGACCCAGAGTAGCGGCGATGATGAGGGCAGAGGCAGTGAACTTAAGCACAGGATTTTTCCTTCGAAAACAAATGTATGGCTTCGATGGATGGCTCAAGCACTAAGTTCAATCGGCTTTAGACTCTGCGTGGAAAGTGGCTGTGCTCGCCGACTTTTCGTACAGGGCTTGCGCCGATGTCGTTCAGTGCGCCGTACTGATCGGTTCAGACATAGAAAATGTCACTCGTCTGGGCTGAGTTCCCCGTCACCTGTATCTGCGTGATTTCTGCGGACGCTGCCCCGTACTTTTGAATGATGCCGTTGATGACCGTCTGAGCGCTGGCCGGGTCGGTGACCGAGGACAGAATCGCCTTGGAGTCGATGCCCGGCGCGCCCGCGCCAGACACATGTTTTTGAGCCGCAAATTCACCCACGGCGATGCGCGAAATCAGAAAGTCCGCATCGCGTGTCGCATTCATGCCAGCAGTCAGGAAAGTGGTCAGAAAATCGCCCCGGCTGATGCGGGCAGCCGACAGGTCGTTGACCCAGTAGTCATAACCGGCCTGGTCGGCCTGGCGACCCAGCGCATTGTTGTAAGCGAACGTCACGTACTCGGCGGTCTGCAACTGCGTGCCACCCTCGCCATTCTGGGCACCGGCTTTGTACATGTTTTGACCCACAAGCAGATTGGCCGTGTTTTGTGCCATGCCCGTCTTGAGGTTGGCAGCCAGTTCGTCCGCCCAGTAGGCAAGGCCACTGTACTCGGGTGTACGGCCAAAGGCGCCGATGTACAGACTGATGAGAAAGTCCTGCTGACCATCGCTCAATCCCGACAGGTGCAGATTGGCGTCGGGAAGTTTCGTGGAGGAGGGCGCTGTGCCTGACGTCGTGCCACCGGACCCGGAAGTGCCGCCGCCACTCGTGACGGGGCTGCCGTTAACGACCTGAACATTGCTCACCTGGCCGATCAGCGGCGTATCGTTGGCCCACGCCGATCTGCCAATCAGCTCGTCCGCTCTGCCGACATCGTCAGGCACTGTGCCCTGACCTTCGGCCACGACCTTGCCATCCTTGGACAGCTGCATCAGGCCGTTGGCATTGACGCGCGCACTCCAGGTTGCGGTCTGGCCTTCCACGATCACGTCGTTGGCCACGATCTGGTAAGACGTCGACCCTTTGACGATGGCGAACGCCATGTCGTCAGAACGGCCGACCTGACCCAGCCATATATTGTCCGCGGCAGGCCCGTTGCCGAAATCGAAGATGCGCTGCCACGCGCCCGCATTCAGGCTGTCGAAGCGTGCCGTGGCGGTCGCGGTGAACGCTCCATCAATCTCGTAGGCGCTGCGAACCCATGTGTCGTCCGAGCGTGCTGAGAGTACAGTGAGGTGGCTATCGGCTTCACCGGCCTTGATCGTGCCGAAGCGGCCTTTCATGTTTTCCAGCAGGGCGGTGACATCCAGGGTCACGTCATCGAAGCTGAGCTTTTCGATGCTTCGCAGCGTGTCCACCGCGCCGGTTGCCATGTCGGTCATTCTGAGAATGCCGTTGAGCGCGAAGTCAGCATTGTAGAGGGCCTGATAGGCCGTGCTCAGGCCGGCGAAGAGCGCCGTGTCCGTTCCTGCGCCTCCATCGAGGTCGTCCCGGTCGGCGCCGCCCACCAGTATGTCATTGCCGCCGCCGCCCAGAATCGTATCGTTCCCGGCACCGCCTTCCAGACGGTTGGCTGCGTCATTACCGATAAGGGTGTCGCTGCCGCCACCGGTGATCGCATTTTCAATGACCACTCCCCTGGCAATGGCGAGGTTGCCAGCGACCCCGTCGATACTGGAGAACGCTTCTGCACGCAGGTCGATCTTCTGGTCGGCCGAACGCAGGCTGAAGTTGAATGTATCGATGCCGCCCGAGTCGAAAATGGTCGCGGCTGTTCCCTGGACAACATCCGTTCCAGCCGCAAAGACAGTGCGGAAATCGCCATACGTGTCATTGCCCGTGTTCACGCCCGAAGAAACGCCATACAGCGTCTGGGTAGCGAGTATGTCAGCCAGCATGGGCGTAATGGCGAAGGCAAAGGCTGCCGTGTCGTAGGGATTATCGTTCTGGTCGAAGTACGACATGATCGACTTCTGCCAGCTGTCTTCCTGATAACTCGCATCGGTGCCGAAATTCGCAGAGCCGTTGTAGTTGCCGCCATGGCCAAGACCGATCGCATGCCCGATCTCGTGGACAAACGTCTGCAGTTTGTACCAGCTGCCATTGGACCAGTTGGCCTCCACGTTCACGATGCTGCTGACAATCAGCCCGTTGGATGAGGTCGTGGAGTTGGCATACGCGCCGCTCTGGTCCTCGCTGAAGTCGATTTGTGCCCAGCCTGTCGTTTCAATGAATTTGATGCCGGTGGCATTGGACCAGGTTTGCAGCGCGGCGCGCGCGGTGTCCTGATTATCGGCGCGCAGGGCAGCGATATTGACTGTTATCGAGCCGCCAGCCCGCACATTGAAATGGTGAGGTTGACCGCCCACATCCTGCCAGAACCCATCTGTCAGGTAGCGGGCCTGCTGATCCAGCGTAAAGGACGGCAGATTGGCCGCGACGTTGCTGGTGGTCTGCGTGCCTTGTGCATCGAGTTTATCGAGGCAGTTTGGCCCTTTCAGGTTGGGATACGTCATACACAGAACACACATGGAGCCGACCTCAAGCGTGGGCAACAGGGACATAAAACGTGAGCATTTACCGCGCCGCAGGAGACTCGTGCAGCAAGGCGTTTACATAATCTCGAAGCATCCGCTCCGATAACGTGGCGTCGGTGACCTGAAAACGAAGGGTCGGCCCGCGTCCTTCGACGCCATTTGTTGCTCTCCAGGCCAGATGACCTGACAGGCTCGTTGATGTCCTGAGTTCCTCGACGAACGCTATCGTGGGCAGCCCTGTCGTTTGCGGCACAACCTCGACCTGTCGATGCTCTTGCGACAACGCAGCGGCCAATGCCCGGCACATTCCGCTCGAGGGCTCCTCGCAGATCACGTACAGAACACCGGGTGCCAGCTGATCCTGATTTGCTTGCGCCATGGGTATACCGACTCCGCCATTGAGTACGATGAGCATCAGCGCCACGGCAGCCATGAAACGCCTCGTAAAACCCGAAGCAAAGACCCGCCTGCGACACGACGCTTGCTGAACCATCAAGAACATCCTCAATCCGGCGCTCGGCCATTTGCAAGACATATCACGATTCAGGGTTAGCGGCAGGCGGCGGGAATTATTTAACGGAGGGGTTATGGCTGAGGCATCAATCATTCAGTGTCCGCACGCGCGTCCGTTGAATTCAAGCAGGCATGCTGCTTCTTAAGCGGGGTATGGCGGTGCGTCTTAAGATTCGTCCTGGCTCAACAGAGACCATTCACTCAAGCCGCATGGCTGCGGTCCTCTTACCTTGTTCGAGCAATTTTCCTAGCTTCGCTCCCTCACGATTCTTTAACTGAGGGGGGCGGATGAGTAGCCACAGCGTTAGCAAACAACACTTTTCGGATTACACGGAAGCTGAATTTCTTCATTGCATGGAGCAAATCCTCGGCACAAAACCTCATGGGAGGGACCGGCAGGCAGAGAGGCTGTTGAACCGCTTTGCTGAGGTGACCGAATATCCTGACAGTACAGACCTTATTTTTTGGCCAGAGGACGGTTCTGACACGTCAGCCAAAGGTATTACTGACATTATCCGCCAGTGGCGCGAGGCGAATGGTTTGCCGGGCTTCAAAGCTGCCGATCCTGACTATCAACCGCCCAGGCACGAACCTGCGGGTAGCATGGGCATTGACGAGGTCAAAAAGCTGCTGGTAAGACCCGCCGCTGAATTTGTAGTCAGCAATAGTCCATCCACAGATCAGGTTGTAGAAAGCTGGATCGGCAAAGTGTCCCTTTACGGACTTGAGGAAGGCGTACCCAAGAATGATCAAGGGGTAGAGCTGCACCCCTATGCGCAGTTACACCTTGGTAGCCTGCCGTTCAAGCATCCCCTGCTTGAGGGTGTCAGTGTCATTACGCTGTTTGTCGCGGAGCCTTTGCCTGAAGCCTTTGAGCCTATGGGCAATAATTGGCTGATTCGCGAGTATGGGCCTGACCACGTGCTCGTTCCTAAAGAGCTACCTGTGGCGGGCTCGACTATCAAAGCCGTGTCATTGAAAGTCGCCTTTGTAGCAGAAGATTTTCCGCTGTGGGATGAAGGTGGAATACCCACGTATCTGGACGCAGAGATCGTCGAGCTGGAACGTTCGGGACAGATCGAAAGCTATGAAGATTTAGGGGCACATGCTTATGGTCATAAGGTCGGTGGGTATCCGTCTTTCTGCCAGCCTGGCATCGACCCTGGGGAAGATTTTGAATTTGTGTTTCAACTATCAAGCGATCCTGAGATCAATCTGAATGTGGTTGACAGTGGATCCCTGATGTTCTGGAAAAGCAAAGTAACCGGCGAGTGGGTACTTTATTACGATTTCTACTGATCTCGTGGATTGCGCAAAAGCCGTCGTGGGTAGCATGCAGGAAGGAGCGTTCAAGGAGGCAGTGGAGCAGGGTGACGGCCGGGATCAGAGGCATCGCCCAAGGCTAAGCTGTGGAGGCTGGCCCTGGGTGTCCTCGGGCTTGGCGCTTCGGGCGGTGGTGGACTTCGCCAGGCAGGGGCTCGTTTCACATGCTGCTTTGATCAAACGATAATAGTGTGCGGATAGTCGTGCATAGCGCCATCGTGAGTCACAAGGCTGACTCCTTCGGCCAGCGCCTGGGCAACCATGATGCGGTCGAAGGGATCGCGATGATGGTTGGGCAATCTGTCTACAGTCAGGCCGTGGACCGAAGTAATCGGCAATTCAAGGTAGCCAGCATCGATCAGTTCCTTGCGCAGCAATGCGGGGTTAACACCGGTCCGCTCCGCACCCTTGATCGTCAGCTCCCAAATACTGGCAGCACTGAAATACAGGGTATTGGCCTCATCGTCGATGAGTTGAGCCGCTGTTTCAGAAAGCTTCCGATCCCCTGTGACGGCCCAAACCAGAACGTGAGTGTCGAGCAGTAACTTCATTCCTTTGCCTCGAAAAGATCAGCGATTTCAGCATCCATGGCGTCCGAGGCTTCTGCGTTGAATGTCAGGTTGCTCAGCATCCCGCGGCGCTTCGGTGCCGTGATGGGGACCAGCTTTGCTACGGGTATGCCAGCCTTGGCGATGATGATGGTCTCTCCGCCTGCCGCTGCATCGACAAGCTGCGAGAAGTGCGTCTTGGCTGCATGGATGTTATGGGTCTGCATGGCATTGCCTCCCGTGGATTGGTTTAAGGGATAGCTTGGTCCACTAGGTGGACTAAGTAAAGTGCCTCTCGATCAAATGCATGAATATTCGTTTCATGAAAGGCAGCCTTTCAGCAGAGGCTCCAGTCAGGATTAGCCACTCAGTGCAAGGACCCATTCAGCGGTGCGCGATAACGCGTGAGGCACCGATTACAGCGAGTACACCCGCGACCTGATCTGTGGTGAGCAAGAGCGCAGTGCCGAGAGCGAAGGCATCCGCCTGGCTCTGGTAGAGGACGATTCAAGCGGCGAACCCAGCCCATTCAACGCCGATGAGTTCAAACGGAGAATGCTGAAAACGCATGGCTGAATAGCGCCTTGCAGGCCACACCCCCATCAGCTTTTTCACTGATGAAATGTAAGTGGATTCGTAGACTGAGTTGATCTGCTCACGAACCTGCTCGCAAAGAGGTGGGCTTTCAAGGGTGTTGTGAGGAATCGTAGACAACAAAAAGCCCGCACGAGGCGGGCTTCTTGTGTGTTTTCAGGTGTGCTTGGCATCACCTGAAAACGAAAGGTGGTGCCCAGAGACGGAATCGAACCGCCGACACGGGGATTTTCAATCCCCTGCTCTACCGACTGAGCTATCTGGGCAACGGGGCGCATTAAACGTGTTTTTCAGGAGGTCGTCAAGCGCGTTATCAAAAAATATTGAATTATTACCGACGCTTACGACCTTCACTGCGTGAAACGCTTTATTTCTCGGGGGGAACGTAGCCTTCGGCCTGGGCGTATTCCTCGCCGGACAGGAACTTGTCCATCTCGGTCTGGAGGAATTTGCGGTCTTCGGCGTTCATCATGTTCAGGCGGCGTTCGTTGATCAGCAGGGTCTGGTGTTTCTGCCAGTCGGCCCAGGCTTTCTGCGAGACGTGATTGAAGATGTCTTCGCCCTTGGCACCCGGATAGGGCGCGCGTTCAAGGCCTGGCAGTTCTTCTTTGTATTTGCGGCACATTACGGTGCGGGTCATGACGACTCTCCTGCGTTCAATACGTCGGCTGCGCGTTTGAGCAGCTTTTTCACCGGGGCGGCAAGGCCCAGGCGCGGCGGGGTGGCGAGGTTATACCAGAGCCAGTCGGCCTCGGCCACGTGATGGGCGGACTCCTGGACCTGTACCAGCCAGGGTTCGATGCTCAACTGGAAGTGGCTGAAGGTGTGGATCAGGCCGGGCAGTTCGTGGTGTTTGCCCAGTTCCAGTGCGTGCTGTGTGGCCAGGTGCTGCACGTCGTCGAAGTGATCGAGTTCGGGCAGGCTCCACAATCCGCCCCACAGTCCGCTGGACGGGCGTCTGTACAGCAGAATTGCGCCGTCGCCGTTGGCGAAGATTGGCATGAGTGTGCGCTTCTGCGGGACGGTCTTGCGTGGCTTGGGGATCGGGTAGCGGGTTTCCAGCCCCAGCATGTGTGCCTGGCAGCCGCGTTCGAGCGGGCAGAGCAGGCAGCTGGGTTTGCTGCGGGTGCAGAGCGTTGCGCCCAGGTCCATCATGGCCTGGGTGTAGTTGTTGACCCGTGTGTGGGGCGTGAAGCGCTCTGCCGTGGCCCACAACTGTTTGGCGACCTTGGGCTCGCCCGGATAGCCTTCCTGCGCCGTGAAGCGCGCCAGAACGCGTTTGACGTTGCCGTCCAGGATCGATGCGCGGATACCCATGCTCAGGCTGGCGATGGCTCCGGCCGTGGACAGGCCAATGCCGGGTAGCTCCGTCAGCTTTTCAACATCGCGGGGAAATTCGCCGCCGTGTTCGGCCACGATCAGGCGTGCGGTTTTCTGCAGGTTGCGGGCGCGGGTGTAGTAGCCCAGACCGGTCCACAGGTGCAGCACTTCGTCTTCCGGCGCTGCGGCCAGAGCCTGCACGGTGGGCAGTGCTTCCATGAAGCGGTCGAAGTAGTTCAGCACGGTGCTGACCTGCGTCTGTTGCAACATGATTTCCGATACCCAGACCCGATACGGTGTGATGCCTTGCTGCCAAGGCAGGTCGTGTCGGCCGTGGCGGTCGTACCAATCCAGCACGGCGCTGGAGAATTGCTCGGGTTGCATCGCCTGGTGGGCTCCTGTGAAACAACTCATGACCGGGTGAAATGCTGCTGTTGAATGTGGGAGTGAGCTTGCTCACGAAGGCTATTTTCCAAACGATGCATCTCGATCGAATGAACCGGCCCTTTCGCGAGCAAGCTCGCTCCCACGGTTTTGTGCAGGTTTACTGACTAGCGCTTGAACAACCCCTTGAGCGCATCCTTGAGTTCCGGGCTGACCTTGTCGCCCAGTTTCTCGTCGAGCTTGTCTTCGAGTTTTTCGCTGATCCGGTCACCGGCCAGCTTGGCGGCGATCTGGCCGATGCCTTCCTTGTCCAGACGGCAGGCTTTGGCGCCCAGTTCCAGTGGGCCTCGGCACTGCACCGGCCACTCGATGCCGACGTAGCGCGGGTTGATCTCGCAGGCAGGGTCCGGCATGTCGCTCTTGTCGCCTTCGACGATGATGCCGACGCGGTAGTTCATGCCCAGCACGCGCAGGTCGACATCACCGTTGCCGTTGACGGTCAGGCCGGGGATGCGCACCTTGAGGTCCGGGTTGCTGGCTACGCCGTTGCGTACCACCAGATTGCCGTTCAACTGCTGGAACGGCGTGTCCTTGGCACGTGGCTCGCCGGCCAGCGGCTTACGGTTCAGGACGGAGATGCCCCTGCACAGTTGTTGCTCGAGGTTGGCGTTGACCAGCACGCCGTTGCTCAGGGCAAAGCTGGCGGTGCCGTTCAGGCTGTCGATCAGGGTTTTTTCGCTGTTGCCCTTGCCGGTGAGGTCGCTGTTGAGCGTCAGCAGGCCGCGCACGGGCGGGGTTTGTCCCTGACTTTCAAGCACACGCTCGATCGGCACCTTGGCCACGCGGGTCTGCACATTGATCGCCGGGACGTCAGGGCGTGCATCCAGGTTGCCCTTGACCTCGAAGTTGCCGTTGTAGAGATCGCCGCTCAAGGTGTCGAGTTTGATCACGCCACCCAGCGCCTGGGTCTTGAGTGCTGCATTCTGGATTGGCAGTTTATCGAGGGTCAGCTTGCCGAAGCTCAGGTCGGCCTGAACATCCAGGGTCCGCAGGCGCTCCAGTGGCAGCAGTCTGGCGGTGCTCCACGCAGCCTTGGTCGGTTGCTCGGGCAGCGGCGAGTCACCGGCAACAGCGGCGGCTTCACCGCTCTGCACTTCGGATTTGCGCGCGGCCTTGGCGCCTTTGCTTTCTTCGCTTTCGGCCGGACGATAGCGGTCGGCGTCGAAGGTGTCGCCCTTGAGCTGAACGCGCAGGGCCTGTTTGGCGAAGTCGTCTATCGCGATGCGGCCGGTAAAGGTGCTGTCGTCGACCTTCAGGTTCAGGCCGTCCAGTACAACGCTTGTGGGCGTGCCGCTAAGGCGGGTGACCATTTCGACCTTGCTGAGTGCGCCGTCACCCATCGCGGGCAGCGGCTGGCCGATGTTGTCGAAGAAGGTGCGCAGATCAAGCTGGGCGATGGACAGGCCGCCACTGATCTGCGGTGTCTTGTCCAGGTCACGGGCCCGCAGCTCGCCCAGGGCGCGCAGCTGATTGGCCGAGATCTTCAGGCTGTTCCATTCGGCGATGTTCGCTGCCAGGTCGACCAGCAGTTGGCCCTGAGCCGAAAAGGTCACGATCTTGCCCTGCAGGGGTTCGCCTGCGACTTCGCCGGACAGGCGCATGTCTTCGAACTGATAACGTTTGAGTACGCGGTCCATGCGCAGCTCGCCGACCAGTTCGGTCTTGGCGCGCACGACAGGCTGGTTGGTGCTCAGGAAGGCGGTCAGCTTGACGGGAATGTCGGACGCTTCGCGAATCGGGCCGGTGCTCAACTGGATGCTTTCTGCCGTGAAGGTCCGGCCTTTGCGGGCGTCGCTGTAATCCACGCGGGCGTTGTTGACGGTCAGGCTGTCGATGTCGAGCCTGATCGGCTGCGAGGCTCGTTCAGGCTTCGAGGCTTCCGGCGTCGGAGCGGGCGCGGCATCGGGTTTCTGCTCGGTAGACGCGACGGCAGGCGGTTTGCCGATGTCTTCCCAGTTGCCATGGCCTTGTTCGTCGCGATGCAACACAAGGTTCAGGCCTTCGACACGCACGTCGCTCATTTGCACCTGGCGGCGCAACAACGGCAGCACGCGTACGGACAGGCCCAGCATCTGCACATCGGCGAACGGCTGATCGGGGGCGGTCAGGGTGGCGACATGCGCGTCATGCAATTCCAGTCCGAGCCACGGGAACAGGCTCCAGCCGATGTCGCCATTGAGCGTCAGCTCGACGTTAGCCTTTTCGCGTGCCAGCTGCCGTATCTCGTCTTTGTAGTCGTTGGGATCAAACAGATGGGTCAAGGCAAAGCCGAGAGCCACGATGATCAGCAACAACCCGAGAATAAACAGCCCCAGGATTTTGCCGAACGCTTTCATGGGCGAGTCCTTGTGTCGATGTTCAAAAAATAGCCCACGAGTATACCGCTCTGACGAGCGTCTCGGGCTTCGGATGCTCTCATGGTGGGCGACAGCCCCGTTTCAGGGTTTTGCGACTTCCAGCCGCACCTGGAGCCTGGCTGCCAGAGCGAGGACTTCGGGACGCTCGGCAGGTGCCAGCAAGCGTAGTTCGCAACCGGCGTCGGCGGCCAGTTTCAACGCATGGGAGACGATGCGCCCGGCGACACCGCGGCGGCGGGTCAATGTGCGCACGCACAGGTGCGACAGATGCCAGACAGTGTCGCCACGTGCCAGGCGTGCGGCACCCAGCAGTCGATCATTGAAGCGAGCGGCCAGCAGCGTGCGTCCGGCAAGGGCGTTTTCGATCAGAAGCGCAGCGTCGGCGAAGGGCGGGAACAGGTCGGGCGGTGCGTCACGGTAGATTTTGTGAAGGTCTTCCTGATCCTGACAAGTGGGCGAACTTATTAACCCAACTAAGACCGGCATGCGTTTCTCCTGACGTTTAATTGATTGCATCTATGGGGTCATAGATAACGTGGATTAAGTTGATGAATTTGATAATAAAAAGCCTGTAACAAGATGCTTATTGGCCATCAGTAAGTGATAGTCTCCGCTTCTGCTGAAGTCAGGTGCGTCTTTTTGTCACGTATCTGAACACGCTGCCGATAAAACAGACATGGCCGTCCGGCATGGAGTCTGGGGCGGACCAGCGGAACCATCTGCGAGCTTCACACATTGGGGTAATCATAATGAGCACAAGCACAGCCTTGGGCGGCGCTGCCGTTCAGCCTGCGTTCTTGTCCAAAGAGCGCATTATCGCCAAGCCCGGTTTCAACCGTTGGCTTGTTCCACCTGCTGCACTGGCCATCCATCTTTGTATCGGTATGGCGTATGGCTTTTCGGTTTTCTGGTTGCCGCTGTCCAAGGCTATCGGTGTTTCGGCACCTGTCGCCTGTACGCCGGACATGGGTTTCTTCGCACAGATCTTTGCATCGACCTGTGACTGGCAGATCTCCATGCTGGGCTGGATCTATACCCTGTTCTTCATCTTCCTGGGCTGTTCGGCTGCCATCTGGGGTGGCTGGCTGGAGCACGCAGGTCCACGCAAGGCTGGCGTCGTTTCGGCCCTGTGCTGGTGTGGCGGTCTGCTGATTTCTGCGCTGGGTATCTATACCCATCAGATCTGGCTGATGTGGCTGGGCTCGGGTGTCATCGGTGGTATAGGCCTGGGGTTGGGCTATATCTCCCCGGTGTCGACCCTGATCAAGTGGTTCCCGGACAAGCGCGGCATGGCGACCGGCATGGCGATCATGGGCTTCGGCGGCGGCGCAATGGTCGGTGCTCCTCTGGCCACTGCCCTGATGGGCCACTTCGCGTCCGCTGATGGCGTGGGCGTCTGGCAGAGCTTTGTCGTGATGGCGGTGATCTACTTCATCTTCATGATCGGCGGCGCACTGGGCTACCGCGTGCCACCGACCGGCTGGAAACCGGAAGGCTGGACCGCTCCGGCGGCCAAGGCCAAGAACGCGATGATCACCAACCGTCACGTGCACGTGAGCGTGGCCTGGAAGACACCGCAATTCCGTCTGGTCTGGCTGGTGCTGTGCCTTAACGTGTCTGCCGGTATCGGCATTCTGGGTATGGCGTCTCCGCTGTTGCAGGAAGTGTTTGCCGGCAAGTTGCTGGGTAATGACCTGACGTTCAGCCAGCTCAATGCCGATCAACTAAAAGCCATTGCGGCCATTGCTGCAGGCTTTACCGGTCTGTTGAGTCTGTTCAACATCGGTGGTCGTTTCTTCTGGGCTTCGTGCTCTGACTACATCGGCCGCAAGGCAACTTACTTCGTATTCTTCGCTCTGGGCTTCCTGCTCTATGCGTCGGTTCCGACCCTGAGCCACATGGGCAGTATCGCGCTGTTCGTGGCGGCGTTCTGCATCGTGCTGTCAATGTACGGTGGCGGTTTCGCAACAGTGCCTGCTTATCTGGCCGACCTGTTTGGTACACAGATGGTGGGTGCGATCCACGGTCGTCTGCTGACTGCATGGGCTGCGGCCGGTGTACTGGGTCCGGTATTGGTCAACTACCTGCGCGAGTATCAACTCAGCCACGGTGTTGCACGTGCCGATGCCTATGACATCACCTTGTACATCCTTGCCGGTCTTCTGGTGCTGGGCTTCATCTGCAACCTGCTGATCCGCCCGGTTGCCGACAAGTACTTCATGACCGACGCCGAACTGGCGGCCGAACAGGCCATCGGTCACGACAAGGGCGCCAATGCCACCACATCGCTGGAGTGGAAAGCTTCCGCGGGCAGCAAGCCGCTGGTGATTGCGGCCTGGCTGGCAGTGGGTATCCCGCTGGCGTGGGGCGTCTGGATTACGCTGCAAAAAACCGCAGTACTGTTCCACTAACAGTCTGGCGGTCATGAAAAAGCGCATGCACTTCGGTGCATGCGCTTTTTTTTTGATCTGGTTTTGGGGTGATGCCATCAGGCGCCGCATTCACGGCGGCAGGGACAAGAGGGCTTGCGAAGGCTGTGTTTCGAAGCGCGCACGGCTCATGCGTGGACCGGTCCATTCATGAGCACGCTCACTACCGCTGACGATGAAACTGGTAGGCTTACTGCCCTGAAACCCCTCCAGCGCGAGCGATTGCCTTCATGAAAGCGAATGAAATCGATGACTTCGATTTGAAGATTCTGACGTTGCTTCAGGCCAACGGGCGTCTGACCAATCAGGAGTTGAGCGATCTGGTGGGGCTCTCGGCGTCACAGTGCTCGCGTCGCAGGATCAGCCTGGAGCAGGCGCACCTGATCCTCGGTTATCACGCCCGCGTTGCGCCGCAGGCGATGAGTCGCGACGTGCTGGCGATGGTCGAAGTGCGCCTGACCAGCCATCGGCCGGAGCACTGGGAAGAGTTTCTGGCGCTGGTGGCGGATGTGGGTTCGATCATCGACGCCTACAAGACCACGGGCGATGCGGATTACACCCTCAAAGTCGCGGTGGCGGACCTGGACAGTCTCAACAAGCTGATGGCGCAGATCACCGCAGGCAATTGCGTTGCTCACATCAAGACGGCGGTGGTGCTGGAGCGCTTGAAGGAAAACAGCGTTGTGATCTTCTGACACCTGCTATGCACCGAAGTGGCGCACTGGTGCCAGTCTATGCGCGCAAATAACGCATAAAAATTGAATTTAAAGATTGATATAAGCGTTTTGTCGCCAATATTTGCGCGAATCACGCTGCATCTATAGATTGCCGCTCAAAGTGTGAGTGAGGCAGGGTATTTCGTTTTTTTGAAAGCCCGACATTCATGGACATCGACCGAGCCGGGCATCGCAATGACTATCAGCACCTCATCATCCGCGCGTTTTGCGACGCGTCACTCGGCTCAGGAAGACGTGTTCGCACTCGTGATCGCGACCGTGCTGGTCTCTTTCGGCGTGGTGCTGCTGCGTCAGGCAGGGGTGATGACGGGAGGTACGGCAGGCATAGCGCTGTTGATTCATTACTCGTTCGCCCTGCCGTTCGGCGCCGTGTTCTTTGCGCTCAATCTGCCGTTCTATTACCTGTCATTGCGCAGGATGGGCTGGCTGTTCACCCTCAAGACCTTTTGCGCCGTCGCGCTGGTGTCGTTCTTCTCCGATCAGCACGCCGTGTTCATCCATATCGATCAGTTGCAGCCTTTTTATGCTGCGGTGCTGGGCAACCTGATTCTCGGCGTCGGTTTTCTGATACTTTTCCGTCACAAAGCAAGTCTGGGCGGGGTTAATATTCTCGCGCTGTACTTGCAGGACAGATATGGCTTCAAGGCGGGCTGGTTGCAGATGGGTATCGACATCGGCGTACTGCTGGCCTCCCTGACGTTCATCAGCCTGCCGATACTGGCCTGTTCCATACTCGGCGCAGTGCTGCTGAACTTCATCATTGCGCAGAACCACAGAGCTGATCGCTACTCGGCCTGATTCATTATTCAAGGAGTTGTTTGCATGCTAGCCCACGTGGAGTCGTACGCCGGTGATCCGATCCTTTCGCTGATGGAGACCTTCGGCAAGGACCCTCGCGCCGACAAGGTCAACCTCAGCATCGGCCTGTATTACGACGCGCAGGGTTGCATTCCGCGCCTGGCGGCAGCGGTTACCGCGCAGCAGCAACTGGCCGAGGGCGAGCAGACAGCGTCGGTGTACCTGCCGATGGAAGGCCTGGCGGCGTATCGTCAGGCCGTGCAGACCCTGTTGTTTGGTGCGGACAACCCGGCTGTGCTGGCCAACCGTGTGGCCACGATCCAGACCGTGGGCGGTTCCGGCGCGCTGAAAGTGGGGGCCGACTTCCTCAAGTATGCATTCCCCGAGTCGCAGGTCTGGGTCAGCGATCCGACCTGGGAAAACCACCACGCGCTGTTCGCAGGGGCGGGTTTCAAGGTCAATACCTATCCCTACTTCGATGCACAGAGTGGCGGCGTGAAGTTCGATGCCATGCTGAGCGCGCTGCAGCAACTGCCTCCCCGCAGCATTGTTTTGCTACACCCGTGCTGCCACAACCCGACCGGGGCTGATCTGTCTGTTGCGCAGTGGGATCAAGTGGTCGAACTGGTCAAAACGCGTGAGCTGATTCCGTTCCTCGACATCGCCTACCAGGGCTTCGGCAACGGCATGGACGAAGATGCCTATGCGATTCGGGCAATGACGAACGCAGGCGTCACGGCGTTCATCAGCAACTCGTTCTCGAAGATTTTCTCGCTGTATGGCGAGCGCGTCGGCGGGCTGTCAGTGGTCTGCGAAGACAGCGCGTCGGCCGTCAACGTGTTGGGTCAGCTCAAGGCGACCGTGCGGCGCAACTACTCCAGCCCGCCGGCTCATGGTGCGCATGTGGTTTCCCGCGTGCTCAATTCGCCGCAACTGCGTGATCAGTGGCTGACCGAGGTCGAGGTCATGCGCCAGCGCATTCTCGACATGCGCACGCGTCTGGCGTCGGTGCTGGCGCGCAAAGTGCCGCAGCATGATTTCAGCTTCATCCTGCGGCAGAACGGCATGTTCAGCTACACCGGCCTCACGCCGGCACAGGTCGACGAGCTGAGGGAGGCACACGGCGTGTACCTGATCCGCAGCGGCCGCATGTGCCTGGCCGGGCTGAACGAAGGGAATATCGACAAGGTGTGCGACGCGATCGCCAGCCTGTTCAGCTGATTTTTCCGGGCGCGGTGTCCTTTGCCCCTGACGCGATGAGGTCTCGCAGCCGCGCAGAATGTGGGAGGCCTCACCACGTCTTCGACGTCGCGCTGTCGCGCAGCAAACTCAGTGGGAGCGCACCGGGCGGCGTTCCGCTTGTCTGCGAAGAGGCCGGTATATCCGATGAAGATGCAGTGGCTGAGCTACTGCATTCGCGGACAAGTCCGCTCCCACGGTTCAGCGTTTGCCGGGAGGCGTGAGAGGGCGATGCACAGTAAATCCCCTGTCTGTCGTCTGTTTGCTTCATGCGCGGCCGTTCTGGGCCTATAATGATCGCCTTTTTCGCCCAATGATTTTGCGGAGCTGGTGATGGCCGAACGTAAGGCTTACGTCGAGCGCAATACTCTGGAAACCCAGATCAAAGCCTCGATCAACCTGGATGGCACCGGAAAGGCCCGATTCGATATCGGTGTGCCTTTCCTTGAGCACATGCTCGACCAGATCGCCCGGCACGGGCTGATCGACCTGGACATCGAGTGCAAGGGCGACCTGGAAATCGACGACCACCACACAGTGGAAGACGTCGGTATCACGGTGGGTCAGGCATTCAGCCAGGCCATTGGCGACAAGAAAGGTATTCGCCGTTACGGCCATGCCTACGTGCCGCTCGATGAAGCGCTGTCGCGAGTGGTCATCGATTTCTCGGGTCGTCCAGGCCTGCAGATGCATGTGCCGTACACCCGTGCGACTGTCGGTGGCTTCGACGTTGACCTGTTCCAGGAATTCTTCCAGGGCTTCGTCAACCACGCCAACGTGACGCTGCACATCGACAACCTGCGTGGCCACAACACTCACCACCAGATCGAAACGGTCTTCAAGGCCTTTGGCCGTGCCCTGCGCATGGCCGTCGAGCTGGATGAGCGCATGGCCGGACAGATGCCTTCCACCAAGGGTGTGCTCTGATGCAGACAGTGGCGGTCATCGATTACGGCATGGGCAACCTGCACTCGGTCGCCAAGGCCCTGGAGCACGTTGGCGCAGGCCGGGTGCTGATCACCAGCGACGCCGATGTGATTCGCGAAGCCGACCGTGTGGTGTTTCCGGGTGTGGGCGCGATTCGCGACTGCATGGCCGAAATCCGTCGTCTGGGCTTTGATTCGCTGGTGCAGGAAGTCAGCAAGGATCGTCCTTTTCTGGGTATCTGCGTCGGCATGCAAGCCTTGCTCGACAGCAGCGAAGAGAGCGACGGCGTGGATTGCATCGGCATGTTCCCCGGCCAGGTGAAGTTCTTTGGCAAGGACCTGCATGAAGACGGCGAGCACTTGAAGGTGCCGCACATGGGCTGGAATCAGGTCACCCAGTCGGTCGATCACCCGCTGTGGCACGACATTCCCGATCTGGCGCGTTTCTACTTCGTCCACAGCTACTACATCGACGCCGTCAATCAGCGTCAGGTAGTGGGCCGTGGGCGTTATGGCCTCGACTTCGCCGCGGCGCTGGCCGACGGTTCGCGCTTTGCCGTGCAGTTCCACCCGGAGAAAAGCCATACCCATGGCCTGCAGTTGCTGCAGAACTTCGCTGCGTGGGACGGCCGCTGGTAATCGACATGAGCAAAGCCAAGGCCAAGCCCCCCATCCTGACCCTCTCGCCCGAGCACGAACAGCAGGCGATCGACCAGCTCAAGCGCCTGTTTGCAGACCGCTTCGAGCTGGAGCTGGGGTCGTTCGAGGTGGCTGAAGTGCTTGAGCTGTTCACGCGCGAGATTGCCCCGCATTACTACAATCGAGCCATTTTCGATGTTCAGCAGCACCTCAAAGAGAGGTTCGAGAGCATCGAAAGTGACCTGTGGGCGCTCGAGAAAAACTAATTTCCGGACAAGTAGGTTTCCCGATGCTGATTATCCCCGCTATCGACCTTAAAGACGGCGCCTGTGTGCGTCTGCGTCAGGGCCGCATGGAAGATTCCACGGTGTTTTCCGATGACCCGGTGGCCATGGCCGCCAAGTGGGTCGAAGGTGGCTGCCGCCGTCTGCATCTGGTCGACCTTAACGGTGCGTTCGAAGGTCAGCCGGTCAACGGTGACGTGGTCACGGCCATTGCGCGTCGCTACCCGAACCTGCCGATCCAGATCGGTGGCGGCATTCGCTCGCTGGAAACCATCGAGCACTACGTCAAGGCTGGGGTGAGCTACGTCATCATCGGCACCAAAGCCGTCAAAGAGCCTGAGTTCGTGGCCGAAGCCTGCCGTGCGTTCCCCGGCAAAGTGATTGTCGGCCTGGACGCCAAGGACGGTTTCGTGGCGACCGACGGCTGGGCTGAAGTCAGCTCGGTGCAGGTCATCGACCTGGCCAAGCGTTTTGAAGCCGATGGCGTGTCGGCCATCGTGTACACCGACATTGCCAAAGACGGCATGATGCAGGGCTGCAACATCCCGTTCACCGCTGCGCTGGCGGCGGCGACGCGGATTCCGGTCATTGCGTCGGGCGGCATCCATAACCTGGGTGACATCCAGGCGCTGCTGGACGCCAAGGCACCGGGCATCATCGGCGCTATCACCGGTCGCGCCATCTATGAAGGCACGCTGGACGTGGCCGAGGCTCAAGCCTTGTGTGATCGGGAACAGCGCTGAGCACGGCACTGTTCCACTAACCGGAGATCGATTCTGTGGCCCTAGCCAAACGCATCATCCCTTGCCTGGACGTCGACAACGGTCGAGTGGTCAAGGGCGTCAAGTTCGAGAACATCCGTGATGCGGGTGATCCGGTAGAAATCGCTCGTCGCTATGATGAGCAGGGTGCCGACGAAATCACCTTTCTGGACATCACCGCCAGCGTCGACGGCCGTGACACCACGTTGCATACCGTCGAGCGTATGGCGAGCCAGGTGTTCATCCCGCTGACCGTGGGCGGTGGCGTACGGACCGTGCAGGACATCCGCAACCTGCTCAACGCCGGGGCCGACAAGGTGTCGATCAACACCGCTGCCGTGTTCAATCCCGAGTTCGTGGGTGAAGCGGCGGCCCGTTTCGGCTCGCAGTGCATCGTGGTCGCCATCGACGCCAAGAAGGTTTCCGGGCCGGGCGAAACCCCGCGCTGGGAGATTTTCACCCACGGCGGGCGTAAGCCGACCGGGCTGGATGCGGTGGTCTGGGCGAAAAAGATGGAAGAGCTGGGCGCTGGCGAAATCCTGCTGACCAGCATGGATCAGGACGGCATGAAGAGCGGCTTCGACCTGGGCGTCACGCGCGCGATCAGCGATGCGCTGGGCATTCCGGTGATCGCCTCGGGCGGTGTCGGCAACCTCGAGCACCTGGCTGCTGGCGTGCTTGAAGGCCACGCCAGCGCTGTGCTGGCGGCGAGTATTTTCCACTTTGGCGAATACACGGTCCCTGAAGCCAAGGCTTACATGGCCAGCCGCGGCATCGTCATGCGCTGAGCAGTCTTCCCCGAAACGAGTGCTGTGCTTCAAGCA
This sequence comes from Pseudomonas asturiensis, assembly GCF_900143095.1. Lineage (GTDB taxonomy): Bacteria > Pseudomonadota > Gammaproteobacteria > Pseudomonadales > Pseudomonadaceae > Aquipseudomonas > Aquipseudomonas asturiensis. The sequence goes on from NZ_FRDA01000010.1 coordinate 36,447, forward strand.
TAAGGTTTGAAGGCGCAGCGCTCGTTTGCGTCAAAACCCCGCCTTTTGCTTCTGACGTATTGTCTGTAAGCGACATCCAATAGCACCGGGCTAGACACTGCCTCGGGTTCGCGGCACTCTGCATCGGTCGTTCAAGGTCGAGTGCAGGAACATGCTCAAACGTCTTTTTCTCGCACTGGTCGGAGCAGCTGTTCTGCTCAGCGAAGTCGCCCGAGCCAGCGATTCACCTGCTTATTCCATGGTGCTGCTGACCGAAAATTACCCGCCTTACAACATGGCGGTCGATGGCAAGAACTTCGCGCAGGACAGCAACATCGATGGCATTGCCGTCGATGTGGTTCGCGAAATGTTCAAACGCGCCGGTGTCGGCTACAACCTGACCCTGCGCTTCCCTTGGGAGCGCGTCTACAAGCTTGCGCTGGAGAAGCACGGCTATGGTGTGTTCTCCACGGTGCGCACGCCCGAACGTGAAAAGCTTTTCAAGTGGGTCGGGCCTCTCGGACCGGTCGACTGGGTGTTGCTGGCACCCGGGAACAGCACGATTGCGCTGTCGAGTCTGGAACAGGCCAAGGGTTATCAGATCGGTGCCTACAAGGGCGACGCCGTGGCCGAGCATCTGGCGCTCAAGGGCCTGAACCCGGTAGTGATGCTGCGCGATCAGGACAACGCTCGCAAACTGGTCAACGGCCAGATCGACCTTTGGGCGACGGCCGATCCTGTGGGGCTTTATCTGGCCAAGCAGGAAGGCATCACCGATCTCAAGACAGTGCTGCGCTTCCACACGGCCGAGCTGTACCTGGCCTTGAACAAGGACACGCCGCAGGAGGTGGTCGATCGTTTGCAGTCGGCGCTGAACACCCTGCGTGACGAAGGGCAGTTGAAGAAAATCCGCGACCGTTACCTGTAAGCCTAACGATAGGTCCCGTCTTTGCCGTGACCGGCCATAGCCTTGTTGCCGCGCTGGCCGATCATTTCCCGCAGTTCGATCCATTCGATGCCCTGCGCCTTGAGCTTGGGCAATTCACGTTCCAGCACATCCAGAGTGACCGGATAGGGATGGCCGATGACCACGGCTGAGCCCTGCTTGCGCGCTAGCCTGATTGCGGTCTGCAACTGGCGAGTGATGGCTTCGGCGGTGCGTTCGTCGTCCAGAAACACATCACGGGACACGCTGGCCAGTCCGATGCGTTGCGCCTGGGCGGCGGCGACGGTCTTGGCGCTGGTGCGGCTGTCGACGAAGAACATATGGCGACGCTGCAGTTCTTCCATGAGCCAGGTCATGGCGACCGGCTCGGCGGTCATGCGGCTACCCATATGGTTATTGATGCCCGCTGCATACGGCACTTTGAGCAATGCGGCATTCAGGCGGCTTTCAAGTTCCGGCAACGGCAGTTCCGGGTGCCAGGCATAAGGCCCGGTCGCCGGGTCCATGGGCATGTGCAGCATTACGGTCTTGCGCGCGCGATGGGCCTGGCGGGCAAACTCGGTGGCATGAGGGGTGTCGGGCATGATCGCCAGGGTCACGGGGCCCGGAAGCGCCAGCGTGCGACTGTCGCGCTCGGGGTTCTGGCCCAGGTCATCGATGATCAGGCTGAGGTAGGCTTTCGCAGGTTTTGCGTCGGTCTCGGCTGGCGCTGCGTGGGCAGCGCCAGTGATCGAGAATGCCAACAGCAGAAGGCAGAGAATCCGCATCCGTCAGTTGCCGCGCGTGATACTCAAACCCTTGAGCAGGCTGAGCGCCTGGCTGAGCTGGAAGTCATCGTCCTGCGGACGCGCCTTGGCTGCCGCGCCGCCCTTGAGGGTCGGTTTGTCTGCGCCGCCGTTGCCGTTGCCCAAGTGACCGAGCAGGTCGGCTTCCTTGTAGTTCTCGCCATCGACTTCGTTGGTGACCTTGGCGCGCCGCACCACGATATCCGGGTTGATGCCCTGCGCCTGAATCGAGCGGCCGTTCGGCGTGTAGTACAGCGCCGTGGTGATCTTCAGGGCGCGGTCGTTGTTCAGCGGGAGCACGGTTTGCACCGAGCCTTTGCCGAAACTGTCGGTGCCCATCAGGATGCCGCGCTTCTGATCCTGCAAGGCACCGGCAACGATTTCCGACGCCGAGGCGCTGCCGCCGTTGATCAGCACGACCAGCGGCACACCTTCGCTGGCGTCCGCCGGGTCGGCCGAGAAGCGCAGTTCGGAGTTGGCGATGCGCCCCTTGGTGTAGACGATCAGGCCCTTGGTGAGGAAGTGGTCAGCCACTTGCACGGCCGATTGCAGCACGCCACCGGGGTTGTTGCGCAGGTCCAGGATCAGACCGCTCATCTTCTTGCCGTTGTCCTTGCGCAGCTTGGCCAGCGCCTTGCCGACTTCATCGCCGGTCTTGACCTGGAACTGGGTGATGCGGATATAGCCGTAGCCGTTCTCCAGCATCTGCGCCTTGACGCTCTTGACCTGAATGGTCGCGCGCGCCAGCGTCACGTCGAACGGCGTGCCGCCGTCACGTACCAGCGTCAGGGTGATTTTTTCGCCGATCTTGCCGCGCATCTTGTCGACCGCTTCCTGCATGGTCTGACCCTGGGTCGGCGCGCCGTTGATCTTCACGATCAGGTCGCCGGCCTCGATGCCTGCCTTGGAAGCCGGGGTGTCGTCGATGGGCGAGACCACTTTGACGATGCCGTCTTCCACGCCGACTTCGATGCCCAGGCCGCCGAACTCGCCGCTGGTGCTTTCCTGCAGCTCCTGGAAATCTTCCGGGCCAAGGTAGGCCGAGTGCGGGTCAAGGTTGCTGAGCATGCCCTTGATGGCGTTTTCCAGCAGGGTCTTGTCGTCCACCGGCTCAACGTAGGCGGCTTTGACCCGATCCATGACCTCGGCAAACGTGCGCAGCTCATCGAGCGGCAGCGGCGGTTTGGCGTTGGCGTTGGCCGGGGCGACTGCTGCTGTCGTGGCTGGCGTGGTTTTTTCGGCAGCGTGCGCCAAGGGCGCGCCGATAACGATGGCAATCGCCAGGGCCAGCGAGGTGAGGCGGGACAAATGCAGCATGTCTAACGAGCTCCTACTGATATTGGTGCCGACTTATCCTTGAGTGCGGCACCATTGGGCTGGATCGCTGGGGCGACCCTGCTGACGAATAGCAAAGTACAACGCTGATGTGTCCTGACCGCCGCTGTTGCCTACGGTGGAAATCGCTTCACCGGCTTTTACGATGTCGCCTGCCGACTTGAGCAGGCTTTGATTGTGTCCATACAGAGTCAAATAGCCATTACCGTGGTCGAGAATGACCAGAAGCCCCGCGCCGCGCAACCAGTCGGCGAAAACCACCCGACCGCCATGCACCGCATGTACCTGGCTTCCGGCCGAAGCGCTGATCATGACGCCGTCCCATTTGGTCCGCTCGTCATCACCGCGCGCTTCACCAAAGCGTGCAAGCAATCGACCATCAATCGGCCATGGAAGTTTTCCCTTGGCCTCTGCAAAAGGTCCGCCATACGAAACACCGGCACTGGAAACCAGCGCGCCGGGGCTTTTGACCGGACGGCGCGGAACGGGTTCATCGTCGCTCTTGCCACTGTTGCGGGCCACGGCCTCGGCTTCACGCTGGCGTTTCTCTTCTGCTTCCCTGGCTGCCAACAGCGCCTTCTGGCGTGCCTCTTCGGCTTCGCGGGCCTGTCGGGCCAGCGTCTCTTCGATGGTCTTCAGCACCTTGGCCAGATCGGCCTGGTCCTGCTGACGCGCCTGCAACTTCTGGTCGCGGGCCTTGTAGTCTTGATTAAGCTTAGCCAAAGCCTGCTGACGTTCCTGGCGAACCTTGGCCAATTCTTCGGTCTGGCTGTCCAGGTTGCTCTTCTGAACCAGCAATTGCGCCTGTTGCAGGTCGATGTCTTTGCCGACATTGGCTAACTGACGCAGGGTTTCATTGAAGTTGCGCAACTGTTCGAGGCGCGCCTGGCTCAGGTAATCGTAGTAGGTGAGGGTGCGGGCGAATTTTTCGGGGTGCTGCTGGTTGAGCAACAGCTTGAGGTATTCCTGGCGGCCGCTCTGGTAGGCGGCGCGGGCCTGAATCGCGATCAGACGTTGTTGCTCGACCTTGGCGCTATTCAGTTTTTTTTTCTCATTGTCGAGCTTTGTCAGCTCGGCTTCGGTCTTTTTTAGTTCCTTTTGCAGGACCTCGACCTGCTTTTCCAGCTTGCCCATTTCCGTTTCGGTGGTGCGCAGGTCCTTCTGGACGCCCGTGCGTTCTTCCTGAAGCTTGTTCAGGACTTTTTGCAGCTCCGCCACATCCTGACGCGCAGCGTCTATCTGTTTTTGGGTTTGCACACGCTCATCTTCGGCGAACGCCGGATTGAGCAGGCAGATCAGAACAAGGGCGATCAAGGCGCGAAGCATGAGGGTGGGCGATACCGAGGAATTGTGAGAAAAAATGTCAGGCCTAGTATGCCCGGCATGGGGTACAAAAAAAACGCCCCGGACGTACTGCTTTGGGGGCTGTAACACAAAAAACCGGCACTGCCTGATGGCTAAGTGCCGGTTTTCAGCGGATTACTCGTTCACCAGGATCGAGTGGCCGGTCATCTCTTGCGGTTTCTCCATGCCCAGCAGGTGCAGCATGGTCGGCGCGACGTCGGCCAGAACACCGCCTTCACGGACTTTCAGCTGGCGTTTGCCGACATACACGAACGGTACAGGTTCGGACGTGTGCGCGGTGTGAGCCTGGCCTGTATGGTCATCGGTCATCTGCTCGACGTTGCCATGGTCAGCGGTGATCAACGCTTCGCCACCGACTTTTTCCAGCGCCTCGGTGATCCGGCCGACGCAGACGTCCAGGCACTCCACGGCCTTGATGGCCGCTTCCATGATGCCGCTGTGACCAACCATGTCGCCATTGGCGTAGTTGACGACGATCACGTCATAACGCTGATGCTCGATGGCGTCGACGATCTTGTCGGTCACTTCCGGCGCGCTCATTTCCGGCTGCAGGTCGTAAGTGGCGACCTTCGGCGACGGGATCAGGATGCGCTCTTCGCCCGGGAACGGTTCTTCACGACCGCCGGAGAAGAAGAAGGTCACGTGGGCATACTTCTCGGTCTCGGCAATGCGCAGTTGCGTCTTGCCGTTGTCGGCCAGGTATTCGCCCAGCACATTCTTCAGGCTGCCTGCCGCAAACGCGGATGGCGCAGGGATGCTGGCAGCGTACTGGGTCAGCATCACGTAGTTGACCTTCGGCTGACGGGCGCGCTCGAAGTCCTTGAAATGATCTTCGACAAATACGCGGGTGAGTTCGCGGGCACGGTCAGCGCGGAAGTTCATGAACACAACGGCATCGCCGTCTTCGACTTTTGCCGGCTCACCAATGCGGGTGGCCTTGACGAATTCGTCGTTCTCGTCGCGAGCGTAGGCGGCTTCAAGGCCGGCAACACCGCTCTCTGCCTGGAATTGGGCGGTGCTGTCGACGATCAGGTTATAAGCACTGGAGACGCGGTCCCAACGGTTGTCACGGTCCATGGCGAAATAACGGCCGATGATTGTGGCCGTGCGGCCCTTGCCCAGACGGGCGAAGGTCTCGTCCATCAGCTCAAGGGACGTCTTCGCGCTGCGTGGTGGCGTGTCGCGACCGTCGAGGAAGGCGTGCAGGTAGATCTTTTCGGCGCCACGCTTGACGGCCAGTTCGGCCATGGCAACCAGATGGTCCTGGTGGCTGTGTACGCCGCCATCGGACAGCAGGCCCATGATGTGCACGGCCTTGCCAGCGGCCACGGCTTTGTCCACGGCTGCGCAGATGGTCGGGTTCTCGAAGAACTCGCCGTCGCGAATCGCCTTGGTCACTCGAGTGAAGTCCTGGTACACCACGCGCCCGGCCCCCAGGTTCATGTGGCCGACTTCAGAGTTGCCCATCTGCCCGTCCGGCAGACCGACATCCATGCCAGAGCCCGAAATCAGGCCATTGGGCATGGTCGCGTAGAGGCGATCCATGACTGGCATCTTCGCGGCCAGAATAGCGTTGCCTTCACGGTGTTCGCTGTGTCCGAAGCCGTCCAGGATGATAAGGACCAGAGGTTTTGGGGTGGCAGTCATAGAACCCACTCGAGGCTGGTTGAAGTAAAGAACAAGGGATCGGCATTTTAAGGACAAGTTCAAACGGCGTCACTGCCGTACGGACTTTGGCCGACCTTGGGTGCTGTGTATACTGGCCGACATTTTAACGCCCTGGAACCTACCGATGGTTGCTCATCTGCTTGAATTCGCTACTAACCACTATTTGATCACCGGTGCCTTCGTCATTTTGCTGGGACTGCTGATCGCTTACGAACTGAGCAAAGGCGGCGCGAGCCTGAGCACACGCGAGCTGACCGCACTGGTCAACAGCGACCAGGGCGTGGTTATCGACGTGCGCTCCAAGAAGGATTTCGCCAACGGCCACATCGTCGGCTCCCTGAACTTTCCGCAGGACAAAGTGCTGACCCGCACCGCAGAACTGCAGAAATACAAGGACAAGACGTTGATCATCGTCGACGCCATGGGGCAGCATGCTGGCAGTACCGCCCGCGAGCTGCTCAAGACTGGCTTCAAGGCGGCCAAGCTGTCCGGCGGTATCTCCAGCTGGCGCGGCGACAACCTCCCACTGGTGAAATGAATATGGCTCAAGTCATCGTCTATTCCAGCGACTACTGCCCGTACTGCATACGTGCCAAGCAGTTGTTGCAAAGCAAGAGTGTGGCCTTCGAGGAAATCAGGGTCGATGGCAAGCCGCAGGTTCGTGCCGAAATGACCAAGAAGGCCGGTCGCACGTCGGTACCCCAGATCTGGATCGGCTCGACCCATGTCGGCGGCTGTGACGATCTGTTCGCTCTGGAACGCGCCGGCAAGCTTGATGCGCTGCTCGGCTGACTCCCCAATTTAACCGCCCCCTTTGAGAAGGATCCGAAATGACCGATCAACCGAACAACGGCGCCGTGGCCAACGAAGAAGAAAACGCTCCGCAATTCTCCTTGCAGCGTATCTATGTTCGCGACCTGTCTTTCGAAGCACCGAAAAGCCCGGCGATCTTCCGCCAGGAGTGGACTCCGACCGTCAGCCTGGACCTCAACACCCGTCAGAAGCCGCTGGAAGGCGATTTCTACGAAGTGGTGCTGACCCTCTCCGTGACCGTCAACAACGGCGAAGAAGTTGCCTTCATCGTTGAAGTGCAGCAGGCCGGTATCTTCCTGATCAAGGGCCTGGACGACGCTTCGATGAGCCACACCCTGGGCGCGTTCTGCCCGAACATCCTGTTCCCGTATGCCCGCGAAGCCATCGACAACCTGGTTGTCCGCGGCTCGTTCCCGGCGCTGATGCTGGCCCCGGTGAACTTCGACGCGCTGTACGCACAGGAACTGCAACGCATGCAGGAAGCCGGCGAAACGCCGACTGTTCAGTAAGCGTAACGGTTGAATGAAAAAGCGCCTTTCGGGGCGCTTTTTTGTGGAGCGATATACCTCTGTACTGACGCACCGCTGTCTCGCAGCAAACCATCAGACTGTGGGAGGCGGCTTGCCGGCGATGCTTTTTCTGAGGTGACACATCAGTGACTGAACGGACGCCATCGCCGGCAAGCCGCCTCCCACAAGGAATTCTGATTTCAGAGAACCTGCGTGGGAATGCACCCCGCATCCGCTCACGGCGTTACGCGAATCCGTGCTGACGCCAGGCCTCATAGACGGCCACGGCGACGGTGTTGGACAGGTTCAGGCTGCGGCAGCCTTCACGCATGGGCAGGCGCAGGCGATGGTCGCCGCTCAATGCGTCGAGCACTTCGGCAGGCAGGCCCCGGCTTTCCGGGCCAAACAGAAAGGCATCGCCCGGCTCGAAGCTGACATCATGAAACGGGCGCGAGCCCTTGGTGGTAAAGGCAAACAGCCGCGGGTGGCCGATCTTCTCCAGACAACTGGCCAGGTCGGCATGGGTCTGCAGCGTGGCATACTCGTGATAGTCGAGACCCGCCCGGCGCAGGCGTTTATCGTCCAGCTCGAAACCCAAGGGTTCGATCAAATGCAGGGTGCAGCCGCTGTTGGCGCACAACCTGATGACATTGCCGGTATTCGGCGGAATTTCTGGTTGAAAAAGGATGACGTGAAACATGCACGGCTCCGAACGAAAGGACGGGATGCATTCTACCCCTGAAGAGGACCCCAGACCGAAGCTCTGGCCGCGTGTTCTTGGTTCGATGGCCATTGTCGGCTTCACCATCGGCACGATTATCGGTCGTTTGCAGCAGCCTGTGCCGGTCGAACTGGAACAGATCGAAGAGTTGCCGACGGGGCTTGCACTGTGGTTCGACGAGCAACCCAGGTACGAAGCCAGTACGGTCGATGGTGCCATGGTGGTCAGGCTCGATGCGTCCGGGCGGCCGTGGAATGGCCAATTGCGGTTCGACAACAGGGTTGCACGCTGGAAGCTGGAACGAGGGGAGAAGGGGTTGGTGCTGACGCTCCTGGCAGCCCGTCCACTTCACGGCGACTGGCGCACTGAGAAGGTGGACGGGCGCTGGAGACTGGAGGTCAGTCTCCGGGAGGAATAAAAGAGGGGATTCCCCGGCCTGCCTGTACCAAGGTCCCCAAAACGGGTGATGTAATACCTATTGCAGGCAGCGTGCCAGTTTTGAGAAACAAGCGATAAAATCCGTTCCCAGCGCCGCAAAGGCCGTAATGCCGGGCTTCGACAGGCTGACGCCTTGGCGCTGGCCCCTTCAGCTATTCATCCAGCGGCTCATACAACAGCGCGTTTGCCCCGCTTTGTGCACCCAATTTGCGCATCACAACGGTGCGTCACACCAAGCTGATGCAATTTGTGTCCTGAGTCAGCAGACTCAATGATGCTGACCGTGCCAGGGCACCAGTTTGCGTTGCAGCGCCCGCAGGCTCAGCTCCATGGCGAAGGCGATGATCGCGATCACCAGAATCCCCAGCACCACCACATCGGTGACCAGGAACTGCGCCGCCGACTGCACCATGAAGCCCAGCCCGCTGGTGGCGGCGATGAGTTCGGCAGCGACCAGGGTCGACCAGCCCACGCCGAGCCCGATGCGCACGCCGGTCAGGATGTCCGGCAGTGCGCTGGGCAGGATGACGTGGCGAATCAACTGCCATCGCGTGGCACCCAATGACTGCGCAGCGCGTACTTTGGCCGGATCGACTGTTCGTACGCCGGTTGCCGTGGCAATGGCGATGGGCGCGAAGATCGCCAGATAGATCAGCAGCACCTTGGAAAACTCGCCGATGCCGAACCAGATCACGATCAGCGGCAGATAGGCCAGAGGCGGAATAGGGCGGTAGAACTCGATCAGCGGATCGAGAATGCCCTGCGCGACACGGTTGTGGCCGATGGCGATCCCTACCGGAATGGCTGTCAGTATCGCTGCGCCCAGGCCTAGCCCGATACGTTGCAGGCTGGCCCCCAGATGCTGCCAGAGCGTGGAGTCCATGTAGCCCTGGGTCAACAGCAGCCAGGCTTTCTCCAGCACATCCGAAGGCGGCGGCAGGAACAAGGGCTCGATCCATTCGGCTGCGGTTACGGCCCACCACAGCGTCAGCAGTACCACCAGGGTCGCGACGCTGATGGCGCGCGTACTCAGGAACAGGCGCTGCCTGCGTGCCGGTGTCCCGGATTTGACCGGGTTGCTCAGTTCATAGCTGTTCATGCGTGCTGCTCCCGCGCGCGTTGCGAAAAGACGCTGGCCAGCACGTGCTCGCGGGTTTCGATGAATCGTGGATCGGATTTGATTGCCCGTGCCGATTCGCCGGCGCTGTAGCGTTGGCCGAAGTCCAGGCGCAGGTGTTCGGCGATGCGTCCGGGATCGGGCGCGAGCAGGATCAGGTCCGTGGCAAGGAAAACCGCTTCCTCTATATCGTGGGTGATCAGGAATACCGGCTTGGCGGTGCGTCGCCACACCTGCAGCAGCAGTTCCTGCATGCTTTCACGCGTGAAGGCGTCCAGTGCGCCGAAGGGCTCGTCCATCAGCAGCACCCGAGGGTCGGCTGCCAGCGCTCGAGCCAGCCCGACACGCTGCCGCTGCCCGCCGGATAGCTGCCAGATGCGCCGCTGTTCAAAGCCGCTCAGGTCCACCAGTGCGAGCATGTCCCGCGCCTTTGCTTCCCGCTCATTCCTGCCGACGCCTGCCAGTTCCAGGCCGAAGGCGACGTTGGCCAGCACGTTCTGCCAGGGCAGCAAGGCATCATCCTGAAACACCACGCCACGTTCGGCGCCTGGCCCTTCAACCGGTACGCCGTCCAGGGTGATGCGTCCGGTGTCGGGCGTGATGAAGCCTGCGATCAGGTTCAGCAGTGAGGTCTTGCCGCTACCCGAAGGGCCGAGGGCCACCAGCAACTGGTCCGGGCCCAGGCTCAGGTTGATGTCCGTCAGTACGGGCTGCGCTGCGCCGGGGTACTGTGCGCCGACGCGCTTGAGTTGCAGTAAGGCCATGGCCTTTGGCTCCTTCAGGGCTGATCAGCGTGCGATGAATGTAGCCGTCACGTAAGGCGAGTAGTCGGGCAGCACGGCGTCGACCTTGCCTTGTTCTTTGAGGAAGGCAGCCGTTTTGGTCACCGCTTCAATGGTGGGCGCACCGAGTAGCGCGGTCTGCTCGGCAGCCAGCGGGTAGACATTGCCCTGCAGCAGGCCGGGAATGTCCGCCGCCTTCGCGCCGGAGAGGCGGGTCAGCTTGTCGATGTTGGCGGCGTTGGCGATCCAGGCATTTGGGTCCTGACGATACTGTGCGTAGGCGTCGAGGGTGACTTTGGCGAAGGCGCTGACCACCTCCGGGTGCTTGGCGGCGAAATCCTTGCGCACGATCCAGGCGTCGAACGTGGGTGCGCCGACCCTGGCCAGTTCGCCGGACGTTATAAGCACTTTGCCGGTTTCCTTGGCGACGCCCAGCGCCGGGTCCCACACATAGGTCGCATCAATGTCACCGCGTTTCCATGCCGCAGCAATAGCCGGTGGGGCAAGGTTCAGGATCGTCACCCTGGCTGGATCGATATTCCAGTGCTTGAGCGCGGCCAACAGGCTGTAGTGCCCGGTGGACACGAACGGCACGGCGATCTTCTTGCCGATCAGGTCCTGCGCAGAATTGATCCCCGACCCGTTGCGCGCCACCAGCGCTTCTGCCGCGCCGATCTGGGTGGCGATCAGGAACGTTTCCACCGGCAGCTTGCGTGTCGCTGCAGCGGTGAACGGGCTTGAGCCCAGATAGCCAATCTGAACATCGCCGGAGGCAATCGCGGTGATCACGTCAGCACCATTCTCGAACTTGCGCCAGGCGATTTTCGAGTCGGTGGCCTTTTCGTACGCGTTATCGGACTGAGCCACTTTGGCCGGATCCACGGTGGTCTGGTAGGCCACGGTGAAGTCGGCCGCCTGGGCGATAAAGGCCGCACCGGTCAGCGACAGCGCCGTCAACAGGCGCAGGGAGAAGTGCAGTTTCATGGCGGTGCTCCGAATCAGGCGGGCCGGGAATTGGCTGAAAGCGGAGGCTAAATGATCTAAGAAACGCTAAATAAATAACATTTAAGCATTAGCTTATGAAGGGTTTTGCGTCCTTCTGGTGGGGAGTTAAGCGTTGTGAGGCACACCTGAAACTGTCTCGCATCGGCCAATCGGCTCGCGCACAGGTCGGCGAGACCGCTAAAAGCCCATTTGGTTCATCGTCTTAACCGTTCGAGCGGTCATGCGAGGGGTAAAAATGAACGTGTTGAACCTCAAAAAACGATTATTTTTATTTCTTCACCGGTGTTTCCATCGGAAACGTCAATGTGGTGACAACTGTAACATTAGGTGCTTATTCTCCGCGAAGTACCCGATTTATAAGGGGTTTGAGCACGAGATCTTCAGGTTTTGTGTTCGCGGGATATGACTGGCCAGTCGGTATGTGGCTAAGTGATGGCTCAAAACCCGACGATCTGACGAACGGTCGCAAAATATTTTTTGGGAATTAGCGAATTAGGTCGATACACTCCGTGACGTCTTTGTGACACGAGTTGTGACATATGCCGAAAGGTTCTTAGGATCAGATAAATGATTCCTTTTGGACCTGAAGGGTTTTCACTACCTTGCTGCACTGACATACGCGGTCTAGTCAAGCAGTCGTGGCGTTCAGAAACCATTGACCTCAGGGTCGGGACTGTCGCCTATCGCGAATCCGGAAGTCAGGGCAAAGCCCGGCATTCTGGACATAAAAAATTAGATTCACGAGGAGCGTAGCAATGAAGAAGTCCACCCTGGCCCTGGCCGTAACCGTTGGTGTATTGGCTCAGCAGGCCGGTGCAGCTGGTTTCCTTGAAGACAGCAAAGCGTCCATCAGTTCTCGTACCCTGTATTTCAACAACGACCTGCGCGAAGGCGTTCGTGCTTCCGACCAGCGCGAAACCGCGACTGGCCTGAAGTTCGACTACCTGTCTGGCTACACGCAAGGCACCGTTGGTTTCGGCCTCGATCTGCAAGCTGTCATGGGCCTGCATCTGGGTGGCGGCATTGATCACCATTCGGCATCCACAGCCAACACCGTTGTGCCTACTGACACTGACGGTTCTTCGGTCAGCGACTGGAGCCGTGCCGGTGCCAACGCCAAGGTGCGCTTCTCCAAAACCGAGCTGAAAGTCGGTAACGCTCTGGCTCCAAACCTGCCGATCCTGGTCAGCAACGACGGTCGCTTGCTGCCTCAGGCGTTCGAAGGCGGCATCGTTACGTCCAAGGACCTGGACAACTTCACCATCACTGGCGGTCAACTGACCAAGTCCAGCGGTCGTGCGTCGAGCAACTGGGCTGACCTGTCCGTTGCCGGTGCCACCCAAGGCAGCGATCACTTCCGTTTCGCCGGTGCTGACTGGAAGGTCACCAAAGACCTGACCCTGCAGTACTACTTCGCGAACCTGGAAGACTTCTACAAGCAGCACTTCCTGGGCCTGGTTCACGTTTACCCGATCGCTGACAACCAGACGTTCAAGACTGACCTGCGTTACTTCAACAGCAGCTCCGATGGCAAGAACAGCAGCAACACCGCTGGCTACGGTTTCAACAACAACAGCGGTTACGCAAAAACCACCGGTGAAGTTGACAACCAGACCTGGTCTGCCATGTTCACGTACACCCTGGGCGGTCACGCATTCCTGGTGGGTCACCAACAGATCGGCGACGACGGCGGCCTGGTGTTCCTGAACCAGGGCAACGTTGTTGACGGCCGCGGTCGTCCTGAAGGCAACGGCGGCGCAAGCTTCTACTCGTTCACTGACTCGATGATCAACGGCTTCAACCGTGCCGGTGAAAACACCACCTTCGGTCAGTACTCGTATGACTTCGCCAAGCTGGGCGTTCCAGGCCTGAAAGCTGCAATCGCTTACCTGCACGGTGATGACATCAAAGGTGCTCGTGGCACGACTGCCTTTGGTAAAGAGTACTCCGAGTGGGAACGCGACATGCGCGTAGACTACGTGCTGCAGAGCGGTCCGTTGAAGGGTTTCGGCACTACCGTTCGTTACGGCACCTACCGTGCTGAAGACGGCCTGAACAACTCGACGAACGCCGATCAGGCTCGTGTGATCTTCAACTACACCTACAACTTCATGTAAGTGTACTGAGCGTCAAGGAAACCCCGCCCCGTGCGGGGTTTCTTTTGCCTGTTTTTTGATATTCATTATCGATCTATCCAAAGCGATATCTATTCTTTTTAAATTACTTCACGAGCAGGCACAGTGGTCTTGACTGAAAGACTCAATCGAACAAGACAGGAGCTGCACCATGACACTGCGACTTGGCGATATCGCCCCCGACTTCGAGCAAGAATCCAGTGAGGGCCGTATACGCTTCCATGAATGGCTGGGTGACAGCTGGGGTGTTTTGTTTTCCCACCCCGCCGACTTCACGCCGGTCTGCACCACCGAATTGGGTTTCACCGCCAAATTGAAAGACGAGTTCGCCAGGCGCGGCGTCAAGGCCATTGCGCTGTCGGTGGACCCGGTCGATTCGCATATCAAGTGGATCGACGACATCAACACCACGCAGAACACCCAGGTCAATTTCCCGATCCTGGCTGACGCGGACCGCAAGGTGTCCGATCTGTACGACCTGATCCATCCCAATGCCAACGACACGCTGACCGTGCGCTCGCTGTTCGTGATCGACCCGAACAAGAAAGTGCGCCTGACCATCACTTATCCGGCCAGCACGGGGCGTAACTTTCATGAAATTCTGCGGGTCATCGATTCACTGCAATTGACCGACAACTACAAGGTCGCCACGCCCGCCAACTGGGTGGACGGCGATGATGTGGTCATCGTGCCGTCGATCAAGGATGAAGAAGAGATCAAGCAGCGCTTTCCCAAGGGCTACACAGCCGTCACGCCTTACCTGCGCCTGACGCCTCAGCCCAATCGTTGATTCCTGATTACCAAGCGTGGGGTTATTCGGGCCGATTTATCGGCCCTTTTTTATGGGTGTTCGCGCCTGAACCGACGCTATCGCCGGCAAGCCGCCTCCCGCGGTATGCGTGTTGCGAGAGGTCGGAACAGGCACGGGCTCATAGCATCTTGTTATATTCATTTACGGAATAACCAAATGAATAAATGAGATTTATAGATATAAAAAATCACTGTTACTGTCACTCCATTCCGGCGATTCACGCCATGTCGATATTCACCAAAGGAGCGCGCCATGCGCACTGTTAATTTGCGTCGAGGTCTGGCTGCTCTGTTGGCTGCTGCGGTTACGATCGGTGCCTTGAGCCAGGCTCAGGCCGAGGACCTGCGTATCGGTTATCAGAAATACGGCACGCTGGTGCTGCTCAAGGCCAAGGGCTCGCTGGAGAAACGTCTGGCCGAGCAGGGCGTCAAGGTGCAGTGGACAGAATTTCCCGGTGGCCCGCAGTTGCTCGAAGGCCTGAACGTCGGCTCGATCGACTTTGGTGTCACTGGTGAAACGCCTCCAGTGTTCGCCCAGGCGGCCGGTGCCGATCTGCTCTACGTCGCTTACGAGCCGCCGGCGCCGACCAGTGAAGCGATTCTGGTGCCCAAGGATTCTGCAATCACCTCGGTCAAGGACCTCAAAGGCAAAAAGGTCGTCCTTAACAAAGGTTCCAACGTGCATTACCTGCTGGTGCGCGCACTGGAAGATGCGGGCCTGAAGTATTCCGATATTCAGACCGTGTTCCTGCCGCCCGCCGATGCGCGTGCCGCCTTCGAGCGTGGCAGTGTCGATGCGTGGGTCATCTGGGACCCTTACCAGGCCGCCGCCGAGAAACAACTGCAGGCGCGCACGCTCAAAGACGGATCCGGCATTGTCGACAACCATCAGTTCTATCTGGCGACCAAGCCCTACGCGCAGAAAAACCCGAAAGTGATTCAGGCGCTGATCGAAGAGGTGCGCGCGGTGGGTGAATGGTCCAAAGCCAACCCTGAGGAAGTCACTAAACAGGTCGCGCCTTTGCTGGGTCTGCCAGCCGACATCACACTGACTTCGGTCAAGCGTCAGGGCTACGGCGCGTTGTTCATCACGCCGCCGGTGGTGGCAGCTCAACAGAAGATCGCCGACACCTTCTACCAGCTCAAATTGATCCCCAAGCCGCTCAGCATTGCTGACGTGGTCTGGACGCCACCTGCTGCTGTTGCTCAAGCACAGTGATCGACAGGCCCTTCGAGGAGACCACTCCATGAGCCTAAGTGCTTCGCAACGCATCACCCATCGGCTGGCACCCTGGGCTTTGCCTGTCCTGCTGCTGGCGGTCTGGCAGTTGTCGGTCAGCGCAGGCTGGCTGTCGACCCGCATTCTTCCGGCGCCGAGCGCGGTCATCGAGGCGGGCGTCCAGTTGATTGCCAGTGGCGAGATCTGGACCCACCTGGCGATCAGCGGCTGGCGCGCCGGTATCGGTTTTGCCATCGGGGGTGGCATCGGTCTGGCGCTGGGTTTCATTACCGGCCTGAGCAAATGGGGCGAGCGCCTGCTGGACAGTTCGGTGCAGATGATTCGCAACGTGCCGCACCTTGCGCTCATTCCGCTGGTGATTCTGTGGTTCGGCATCGATGAAACCGCCAAGATCTTTCTGGTGGCGCTGGGCACCCTGTTCCCGATCTACCTGAACACGTACCACGGCATCCGCAACATCGACCCGGCGCTGGTGGAAATGTCGCGCAGCTACGGGCTGTCCGGCTTCAGCCTGTTTCGCCATGTGATTCTTCCAGGCGCCATGCCCTCGATTCTGGTGGGTGTGCGCTTCGCGCTGGGCTTTATGTGGTTGACGCTGATCGTGGCGGAAACTATCTCGGCCAGCTCCGGCATCGGCTATCTGGCGATGAATGCCCGTGAGTTTCTGCAAACCGACATCGTGGTGCTGGCGATCGTCCTGTACGCCGTGCTCGGCAAACTGGCCGACCTGGCCGCGCGAGGTCTGGAACGGGTCTGCCTGCGCTGGCACCCGGCTTATCAAGTCAGTAAAGGCGGTGCCGCATGAGCAATCTGAAACAACAACCGGCGCACCTGCTTCGAGGCATTCCGCTGGCGATCCAGAACCTGAAAAAAACATTTGGCTCGCGCGAAGTGCTCAAGGACATTGACCTGCACATCCCGGCCGGGCAATTCGTGGCGGTCGTGGGGCGCAGCGGCTGCGGCAAAAGCACCTTGCTGCGTTTGCTGGCCGGGCTCGACAGCCCGACCCAGGGCGAGTTGCTGGCCGGTTCTGCACCCCTTGGCGATGCCCGCGAAGACACCCGTCTGATGTTTCAGGAAGCCCGCCTGCTGCCGTGGAAAAAGATCATCGACAACGTCGGGCTCGGCCTGAGCGGCGACTGGCGCGGGCAGGCTCTCGAAGCCCTTGAGGCGGTTGGCCTGGCCGAGCGCGCCGATGAGTGGCCGGCAGCCTTGTCGGGCGGTCAGAAGCAGCGTGTTGCACTGGCACGGGCCTTGATCCACAAGCCGCGCCTGCTGTTGCTCGACGAGCCCCTCGGCGCGCTGGACGCGCTGACGCGTATCGAAATGCAGCAATTGATCGAAAAACTGTGGCACCAGTATGGCTTCACCGTGCTGCTGGTGACCCACGATGTCAGTGAAGCCGTTGCTATCGCCGACCGCGTGATTCTGATCGAAGAAGGGCGTATCGGCCTCGACCTGACGGTCGATCTGCCCCGTCCCAGAGCCCGTGGCTCGCATCGTTTAGCTGCACTTGAAACCCAGGTGCTCAATCAGGTACTGGCCGTTCCCGGTTCACCGCCTGAGCCCGAACCCTCTTCACCACTGCCCACGCAATTGCGCTGGGCCACTTAACCCCGATCCCCCAAAGGAAGACCTGCCATGACTATCAAAGCCATCAACGTTCGTAACCAGTTCAAAGGCACCATCAAGGAAATCGTCCACGGTGATGTGTTGTCCGAAATCGACGTGCAGACTGCGTCCGGCGTCGTGACATCCGTGATCACTACCCGTTCGGTCAAGGAACTGGAACTGGTTGTGGGCAGCGAAGTGATTGCCTTCGTCAAATCCACCGAGGTCTCGATCGCCAAGCTGTGATCAGGCTTCAACACCCGACCCCGAACGGTGACGACCCTTCGGGGTTTTTTTCGTCCGGGCTAGCAGTTCTGTCAGGTACGGTTCGAGCCAGGATTGCGGGATGCTGGTGATCCATTCTTCTGGAGGGCCGGACATGGGCTTTTCAGCGCAGACCGCACTTTGCCGCTATCGCTATGACGCGCTGGATCGACTCACCGCCAGCGCCCCCGCGACAGATACAGAGGTGCAGTGGTTCTATCAGAAGAACCGTTTGGCGATTGAAATTCAGGGCGATGTGCAGCGTCGTCTTGTCCAGCACGAAGCTGTGTTGCTGGCTCAAAAGCAGCGTGCGCAAGGCGAGGCCTCTACCAACATGCTGGCGACGGATCAACACCGCTCCGTGCTCCAGAGGCTGTTGGGTGCCGGGCTGGAATCGCTGGCGTACACGCCTTACGGGCATCACCCCGTCGAGAGCGACCAGACCTTTGTGCCGGGCTTCAATGGCGAACCGTGCGACCCGGTGACCGGGCATTACCTGTTGGGCAATGGTTACCGCGCGTTCAATCCGGTGTTGATGCGGTTCAACAGCCCCGACAGTTTGAGTCCGTTTGAGGACGGAGGGTTGAATGCGTATGCGTATTGCGAGGGTGATCCGGTTAATTTTGATGACCCGACAGGGCATATGCTCGGGTATTCAGCATTACTTAAGATGCAGCCTGCCAAGCGCGCAATGGTTTTTGGGGCTGAACATTCTTCGCTGCCAAGAGTGATGGGGTCATTACCTGCAGGGCACGCCGTTCCCGGAGTGGGCAACGGGGTTCCCGTTTCATCAACGGTTGCCAGTACAGCCTCTGTTGCCTCGCGATCACCCACTCAGCCAATACCGTCTTCCGAAGTCAATGTAACCTCGCCTTCTGTTGCGAAACCAGGCCGGTCCAGAAAGCGCAATGCGCTACGGGATGATGGAGCCGCCAAGGTCAAAAAAGCAAAAAGGGAATATGAGTCTGCAATGGAAAGTTTTGCTGTTACCAACAGTTTGCTTGGGGCAGATCCTTATCTGCTCGGACGACTCGATGCCCGAGCAACGCTTCGGGAGGCCGCATACAGAAAACTGAATAACGAATATATGGATGCAAATCGGTCAAAGCCAGGCTTCAGCCAAGCAGCGTTTGATGAGAATCGGACTTTGCTGAACGCTGCGAACAGAAGGATAGAAACTTATGCCCAGACGTCTAGTGAAGTGGCCACCATTCGTCAATAAGGGCTCTCAAACAGATCTCTTCGGCAAATAAACCGGCAAGTACAACCCCACATACGCATCAAACACCCGCATCCCTTCCACCGCCATGCGCGGGGTAATCTCACCGTGCAGTTGCACCGACCGGGCATACACCCGGTCGCCTAGCTCCATGGCCAGCGCGAACACGTCCACGTCGTCCGGCAGCGCGGGCAGGTGGAAGTGGCGGTTGAACACCTCGAGCATCAAGTGGCCCAGTTCAATGTCGTGCTGACGGTCCGCCTGATTGATCTCGGTCAGGCCGTGCTGCGCCAGGATCAACTGGCGTGCGGCGGCGTCGGCGTTGTAGATGTCCAGCATGCGCATCTCCACCACCCGCGACAGGTCTCGCCAGTTGTCGAGCGAATCATGTTCGATAGGGGCTTGCAGGGAGGCGCGAAAGGCTGCATGGATGTCTGCCGTCAGGGCTTCAAGCAACGCCGGTACGCTGGCGAAGAAGTGATAGACCGAGGACGGCGGAATACCCGCACGCTCCGCCACGCTGTAAATCGACAGGCTGGCCACTCCTTCCGACGCCAGCAACGTACGGGCCGCGTCCAGAATCGAGTCGATCCTGGCCTGGCTGCGTGCTCGGGGTTTGCGCGGGGCGGCGGTACGGGTCATGACAAGGCTCTCGGTTGAACGAGCGCCATTGTAAGACAAACCCTTCATGCCTGTCGGTAAGCGAAGCGGCTCGTGGTTCAGTAACCCTGGCCGCGATCCACCTGACCCTTCATGACTTCGCCACGCTCGAAGCGTCGAATATTGTCCAGCAGCCCCGGGAACGCGCTTTCCGGCTGGGTCATGGCCGCCACGTGTGGCGTCAGCAAAATGTTCGGGTGTGCCCAGAACGGATGATCGGCCGGTGCTGGTTCCTGTTGCAACACGTCCAGCACCGCAGCGCTGAGCTGGCCGCTGTCCAGCGCCGCCAACAGATCCTGTTCCACCAGATGCCCGCCACGGCCCATGTTGATCAGCGCGGCACCGGGAGGCAATTGCTCGAACAGCGTGCCATTGAGGATGCCTTCGGTTTGTCCGGTCAACGGCAGTACGCACAGCAGAATGTCGCACTGGCCGAGAAAGGCTGGCAGTTGCGCTTCGCCTGCGTGGCAGGTCACGCCCTCGACGTGATGTTCACTGCGCGCCCAGCCTGACAGCTTGAAACCGAATGGTTTCAGCGCCGACAGAATCTGCTGCGCTTGCAGGCCCAGGCCCATCACACCCACCCGACGTTGGTGAGCAGGCGTCAGTGGATGTGCCTTCCAGCGTCCTTCTACCTGCTGTTGCCGATAGCGCAGCATGTCGCGATGCAGGCTCAGCACCGCGAAGGTCGCGTATTCGCACATCCCCCGGCCAATGCCCGGATCAAGCAGACGCGCGACAGGCAACGATGCCGGAATGCGGCTCAGGTCCAGTTGATCGACACCCGCCGACAGGGCGAACAGCACCTTCAGATTCGGCAGTAACGTCTGCAGATCATCCGGTGCCAGCCAGGCGCCCAGATAGTGAACGTCGTCCGGATTACCGATGTGTGGCCATTCCCGCCATTCGATGTCTGGCGCGTGCTCGGCGAACAGCACTCGCCAGCGTTCGGCGCGTGCAGGATCGGCTTTGTAGAGGAAGGCGGGCATGGGCTTTTCCTGAGTATGAAAGTGGGGCTCCATCTTGCCGCAAGTACGAAGCACGATCTGTTGAAAGGTCTATTCCCAAGCACGCTACGCGCTGAAAAAGAGCGTTTTGCGGCAGATTAACCGGCCTTCGGCGGCTTGAAGGAATCTGCCGTTTGCGAGGCAAAAAACAGTGGATATGGACGTCTGGGCGGTCAAGTTCGGCTTAGATCGTTTCGCCGAACGCTTAATCTGAACACCATCGCAGCCACCTGCCGGTTGCCTGGCTCACTATAGGTAAAACCATGAACAGCAAAATCGATGAAACACCTCATCTGCTGCATCAGCGCGATCAATTCGTGCCGCGCGGCATTGTCACGGCCCATCCACTGGTCATCGACCGTGCGCAGGGTTCCGAGTTGTGGGACGTCGATGGCAAGCGTTATCTGGATTTCGTGGGCGGCATCGGCGTGCTGAACATCGGCCACAACCACCCGAACGTGGTCAAGGCCATCCAGGGGCAGTTGGAAAAAGTCACTCATGCCTGCTTTCAGGTGGTCTCCTACCAGCCTTACGTGGACCTGGCCAAACGCCTGAGTCTGCTGGTGGCCGGGCAGAGTGGCATCGATCATAAGGCCGTGTTCTTTACCTCGGGCGCCGAGGCGGTGGAAAACGCGGTGAAGATCGCCCGCGCTCACACCAATCGCCCGGCGATCATTTCTTTCCGTGGCGGCTTTCATGGCCGCACCTTGCTCGGTACGACGCTGACCGGCATGAGCCAGCCTTACAAACAGAACTTCGGGCCGATGGCGCCCGAGGTGTTCCATACCCCGTACCCAAACGCGTATCGCGGTGTCACCAGCGAGATGGCGCTGGCCGCGCTGCATGAGCTGCTGGCGACCCAGGTTGCTCCGGACCGTGTTGCGGCGATCATCATCGAGCCTGTACAAGGCGACGGTGGTTTTCTGACCGCGCCGGTCGAGTTCCTCAAAGCGCTGCGCGCCCTGACCGAGCAGCATGGCATCGTGCTGATTCTGGATGAAATCCAGACCGGCTTCGGTCGTACCGGCAAGTGGTTCGGTTTTGAACACGCCGGCATCCAGCCTGACCTGGTCACCGTTGCCAAGAGCCTTGCCGGCGGCATGCCGCTGTCGGGTGTGGTCGGCCGCGCCGAGATCATGGACGCACCACTTCCGGGCGGGCTGGGCGGCACCTATGGCGGTAATGCGCTGTCCTGCGCCGCAGCGCTGGCGGTGATCGACACCTACGAACAGGAAAATCTGCTGGCCCGTGGCGAGCAACTGGGGCAGCGCCTGCGGGCCGGACTGCTCAAGCTTAAAGAGCGCTACAGCTTTATCGGCGACGTGCGCGGCACCGGTTTCATGCTGGCTATTGAGATGGTCAAGGATGATGCCGAGCGCAGCCCCGATGCAGACCTCAATTCGAAGATCATTGATCAGGTCCGCATGGGCGGACTGCTGGTGATCAAGTGCGGCGTTTACCGCAACGTGTTGCGCTTCCTGGCACCGTTGGTGACCACCGAGCAGCAGATCGACGAAGCACTGACCATCCTCGACGCCGCTCTGGCACGAGTATTGAAATCCAACTGAGCCGGGCTCCGGTCGTGGTGTCGCAAGATGCCGCGGTCGGGCGCTGAGGTTCAACTGTTGGAAAGGAGACGTTGCCTGCCATGGGGCTTATTGATTACCGCGCCTTGCTGATCGATTGTGATGAAGTGCTGGTGGATCGCGACTCCGGTGTCTGGAGCGCCTTGCAGCCGTTGCTGGACAACGCGCCGCGCGCACCTGACAGGGACGTCGTGATGGCCGGGTTCGAAGCGGTCATCGGCACGCTCTATCCGCGCTTCGACGAGCTGGGGTTCAGTGGCCTGTTGTGTTTTGCACACCGCCACCTGGCCGAGCGGCTCGGCATCAGGACCAGTTGGGAAGAGGGCATGACCTTCGCTCGTTCGGTGCCCAACTGGACGCTGTTCGAGGACGCACCCGGTGCCATGCTTTATCTGCGCAAGTTCTACCGGTTGCTGGTGTATGCCGACCGTGACCTGCAGGACCGTGGTCTGCTCTGCGAGCGTCTGGGGCTGGAGCCCGACAGTCTGCTGTCGCTGACCACCCATCCACTGGACGATCCGCAATGGCTTGCCGAGATGGATCTGGACCCCGGCGAGACCCTGCGGGTATCGCGTCCGCCCGCCAAAGCATTGAGCGATGGCGGTCTTTGTCTGATCCGCAGAGACCGGGCGCAACACCGCCAGCCGTGCGCGGCGGACATCTGCATCAGCAGCATGGCTGATCTGGTCGCTCAGCATCAGCTGTCTTTACGGCGCTGATTTTGCTAGAAGGTAGGCACTGAGAACGGCACAAAACGAGGTAGGTAGATGGAAGGCTTGGTCAAACTGGATCGGATTGATATCAATATCCTGGTAGAACTCCAGAAAGACGGGCGCATGACCAACGTCAGCCTCGCCGATGCCGTCGGGCTGTCAGCAAGCCCCTGCCTGCAACGTGTCAAACGCCTGGAGTCGGCGGGCTACATCTCCAGCTACAAGGCGCACCTGAACCTGGCGAAAATCACTGAGTCGGTC
Source organism: Pseudomonas asturiensis (assembly GCF_900143095.1). Classification (GTDB taxonomy): domain Bacteria; phylum Pseudomonadota; class Gammaproteobacteria; order Pseudomonadales; family Pseudomonadaceae; genus Aquipseudomonas; species Aquipseudomonas asturiensis. Next base: position 59,416 of record NZ_FRDA01000010.1, read on the forward strand.
ACTGTATTCACGGAAATCTCCCTCAGCGACCACAAGCGCGAAGACTTCGCCAAATTCGAAGCCAACATTCGCCATGTGGATGAGGTGCTGGAGTGTCACTTGATCAGTGGCGGCTATGACTACCTGGTGCGCTTCATGACCCGCAGCATCCAGCACTATCAGGAAGTGATCGAGGAGCTGCTGGACAAGAACATCGGCATCTCCAAGTACTTCAGCTACATCGTCATCAAATCCCCGGTCATGAAAGACGGCGTCCCGCTGCGCAAATTATTGCGTCACTGAAAGCAGACGTGACGCAACGCGCGCTGCCTCGCAGCACACACAGCCCCAGCAAGGGATGCGCGCTCAATGTGGGATGCGGACCGGCTGGCGTTCCGTTTGTCCGCGAAGGCTGCGTGTCAGGCGCGACATCTCTGTCGGATGTGCTGGCCTTTTCGTGGACAAGTCCACTCCCGCGCCCACATCGAATGCAGTTCCGTTTGTCCGCGGAGGCTGACTTCCAGACGCAACCCTTCGACTGAACACACCGGCCCCTTCGCGAGCAAGCTCGCTCCCGATGGCTTTTGTGGGAGGCGGATTGCCAGCGATTCGGTTTCTCAGATGAGCTGACCTGAGATCATTGCTCGCAAGCCGTTTTTCACGGTACTTGCACACCCCTTAAATACATTTTTCCAATTACTGGCATGGAGCTACTATCCATCGACCATTCTGGCTGGACTCTTGCTCGCAGAATTGAAAACCGACGGGGCTTCCCGTCGCCCTGGATTTTCAAAAGGAATTGCTTCGATGCCTGCAGCTTCTCGTTTTCGTGAGCACTACCGCAAAGCCGACCGCATCATGCTGGGCCTGACCTGGCTGCTGTTCGTCTATGCACTGGGCCTGGCGTTCTGGTTCGATACGTTTTCGCAGGCACTGTTGATCGGTGGCGGCACCGCGCTGGTGCTGACCGGCCTGTACCGGGTCATCGGCGGCACCCGATTGATGCGCTGTTGCGTCGGCGTCGGGTTGATGGTCATGGCCGGGTTGCACATCAACCAGGCGCGCGGGCTGATTGAAATCCACTTCGGCATCTTCGTGTTCCTTGCCGTGCTGACCTTCTACCGCGACTGGCTGCCGATCCTCGTCGCGGCGGCTACCATCGCCGTCCACCACGTGCTGTTTCATGTGCTGCAACACGCAGGCTTCCCGGTGTATGTGATGCATCATGCCGGTGGCTGGGACATGGTCCTGTTGCATGCCATTTACGTGGTGGTAGAAACCGCGATTCTGATTTACCTGGCGGTGCAGAGCCAGGCCGAAGCGGTCGAGAATCAGGACATGCTTGATCGCATGCTTGCCACCACCACCCAGTTCACGTCTGAAGTGCTGAGTCACGAGCGCTCGGGCAAGCACATTCCGCTGGCGCAACAGTTCGAGCGTTTTCTGGCGCAAATCACTGACTTGATCGACGGCGTGGTGCGCGATACGCAGGGGCTGGGCGAACTCGGTCACGACCTGGCCAGCGCCAGCAGCACGCTGGAAACCGGTGCGCAGCACCAGCTGAGTGAAATCGCTCGCATGACCGGCGCAATGCAGCGCATGGGCGATGCCATGAACGACATCGCAGGCCACATCGCGCAAGCTGTACAGCGCGCCGGAGACGCCAGCGATCAAGTGGCCCACGGCCAGGAAAGTGTCGATCTGGCGCAGAGCGAAATCACCCAACTGGCGGCACGCATCAACACCACCGATGAAACCGTGCAGGCGCTTGCCAGCCAGTCCGAGCAGATCGGCAAGGTGCTGGAGGTGATCGGCAGCATCGCCGAGCAGACCAACCTGCTGGCGCTGAATGCGGCCATCGAAGCGGCACGGGCGGGCGAACAGGGACGTGGCTTTGCAGTGGTCGCCGACGAAGTGCGCAATCTGGCCCAGCGCACAGCGTCTTCCACCCAGGAAATCCAGACCATCATTGGCGACCTGCAACGACGCAGTCGTCAGGCCGCTTCGGCCATGCAAGACAGTCGTCAAGGGGTCGAACGTTGCGTGCAGAACAGCCAGCGCGCCTCGCAATCGCTGCATGCAGTGGGCGAGGGAATCGGGCATATCACCCAGCTCAACGGCCTGATTGCTTCAACCACCGATCAGCAGGCCACGGCAAGCCGCGAGATTGCCGACCAGTTGCGTTCGGTGCAGGACATTGCCGAGCACACCGCCGCCAATATCGGTGTGCTCGCGTCCAGTAGCCAGCGCCTGCCGCCGCTGGCCATGCGTCTGGAAGCGTTGGGTCAGACGTTCCACAAATAGGCTTCAGGCAAACACTAGGCCGGATGAACGCAGCAGTTCCTGTGTATAGGGCTGCTGCGGCGCAGCGAAAATCTCCCGCGACGGACCTTGTTCGACCACTTTGCCGTCCTTGATCACGATCAGGTCATGCGCCAGGGCATGCACCACAGCCAGGTCGTGGCTGATGAACAGGTACGTCAGGCCATGACGAATCTGCAGATCACGCAACAGGGCGACAATCTGTTTCTGCACGGTGCGGTCCAGTGCCGACGTCGGTTCGTCCAGCAGGATCAGGTCGGGCTCCAGCACCAGTGCGCGGGCAATGGAAATACGCTGGCGTTGCCCACCGGAGAACTCATGCGGATAACGATGGCGACTGGCCGGGTCCAGCCCGACTTCGCCCAGCACCCGAATCACCGTTGCCTCACGCTCTTTGGGCGTGCCGATGTTGTGAGTGACCAGCCCCTCGGCAATGATCTGCGCCACGGTCATGCGCGGGCTCAGGCTGCCGAACGGGTCCTGAAATACCACCTGCAGATGACGACGCAGCGGGCGCATCAGGTGCTGACTGTGCAGGCTCAGCTCCTTGGTGCCGAAACGGATACTGCCTTCGGAGTCGACCAGCCGCAGAATGGCCTGGCCCAGCGTCGATTTGCCTGAACCCGACTCACCGACGATACCCAGCGTCTTGCCTTTGAGCAGTTCGAAACTCACGCCGTCCACGGCTTTCACGAACTGCTGCTCGCGCTTGAACCAGGACTTCGCCAACGGAAACCAGACCTTAAGGTCCAGCACCGACAGCAACGTGTTGCTGTGCGTCGAAGGCACCGGCTCGCCGTCGGGCTCGGCGTTGATCAACAACTGGCTGTACGGGTGCTGCGGGTTGTCGAACAGGGTCTGGCAGTCGGCCTGTTCGACGATCTCGCCTTCGCGCATCACACACACCCGCTGCGCAATGCGACGCACCAGATTGAGGTCGTGGCTGATCAGCAGCAGCGACATGTTCAGCCGCTGTTGCAGCGACTTGAGCAGTTCGAGGATTTTCACCTGCACCGTCACGTCCAGTGCGGTGGTGGGTTCGTCGGCGATCAACAGATCGGGCTCGTTGGCCAGCGCCATGGCGATCATGATGCGCTGGCGTTGCCCGCCCGAGAGTTGATGCGGATAAGCGTTGAGGCGCGACAGCGGATCGCGAATGCCCACCAGTTCCAGCAACTCAAGGGTACGGTTCCGGGCGGCCTTACCTTTCAGGCCCTTGTGAGTGACAAGAATTTCGCCGATCTGCTTTTCCACCGTGTGCAGCGGGTTCAGCGAGCTCATGGGTTCCTGAAAGATCATCGCTACCCGGTTGCCGCGCAGGCTGCGCAGTTGCTTGTCGCTGGCGCTGACCAGATCCAGTCCGTCGTAGTGAATCGAGCCTTGCGTGCTGACCGTTTTAGCGGGCAACAGGCGCAGAATCGAATGCGCCGTCACCGACTTGCCCGAGCCGGACTCGCCCACCAGCGCCAGGCATTCGCCGCGCCGGATGTCGAGGCTGACGCCATGCACCACCTCGTGGCCGTTGAAGGCGACGCGCAGGTCACGTATTTCAATCAGGTTATCGTGCATGTCAGCTCCGGGGATCGAACGCGTCTCGGCAGGCTTCGCCGATGAACACCAACAGGGACAGAATCAGCGCCAGCGCGACAAAGGCGGTCAGGCCCAGCCACGGTGCCTGCAGATTGCGCTTGGCTTCGCCGATCAGTTCACCCAGCGACGCGCTGCCCGCAGGCATGCCGAAGCCGAGAAAATCCAGCGCGGTGAGCGTGGCAATGGCGCCGGTCACAATGAACGGCAGAAAGGTGAGGGTGCTGGTCATGGCATTGGGCAGGATGTGCCGCCACATCAGCGCGGCATCGGTCAGGCCCAGTGCGCGGGCGGCTTTGACGTATTCCAGATTGCGGCCGCGCAGAAACTCGGCGCGCACCACGTCCACCAGCGACAGCCACGAAAACAGCGCCATGATGCCCAGCAGCCACCAGAAATTCGGTGACACGAAGCCCGACAGAATGATCAGCAGATACAGCACCGGCAGGCCCGACCAGATCTCCTGGATACGCTGGCCGATCAGGTCGGTCAGGCCGCCGTAGTAACCCTGAATCGCCCCGGCGCAGACGCCGATCACGGTGCTGATCGCCGTCAGCAGCAACGCGAACAGAATCGAAATCCGCGCACCGAACAGCACCCGCGCCAGCACATCACGCGCCTGCTCGTCGGTGCCCAGCCAGTTACGGCCACCCGGCGGGCTGGGCGAGGGCGCTTCCAGGTCGTAGTTGATGGTGTCGTAACTGAACGGAATCGGCGCAAACAGCATCCAGCCGTTTTTCGCGGTGATCAACTGGCGTACATAGTCGCTGGCGTAGTCTGGCTCGAAGGGCAATTCGCCGCCGAAATCAGTTTCCACGTAGGTGTGAAACGCCGGGTAATACAACTCGCCGTCGTAGCTCAGCAGCAATGGCTTGTCGTTGGCGATCAGCTCGCCGCACAGGCACACCAGCATCAGGCCGATGAAGATCCACAGTGACCACCAGCCGCGCCGATTGGCCTTGAACAGCGCCATGCGTCGCTGGCTCTGGGGAGAGAACTCGAACATCAGGCGCTCCTCGCGGAAAAATCGATGCGCGGATCGACCAGCATGTAGCACAGGTCGCCCACCAGTTTGATCAACAGGCCGAACAGGGTGAACAGAAACAGCGTGCCGAAGACCACCGGATAGTCCCGCGACACCGCCGCTTCGTAGCTCATGCGCCCCAGCCCGTCGAGGCCGAAAATGGTTTCGATCAGCAGCGAACCGGCGAAGAACACCTCGATCAACGCCTGGGGAATACCCGCGATCACCAGCAGCATGGCGTTACGAAATACGTGGCCGTACAGCACGCGATGTTCCGTCAGCCCCTTGGCCCGCGCCGTGACCACGTACTGGCGGCTGATCTCGTTGAGAAAGCTGTTCTTGGTCAGGATGGTCAGTGTCGCGAAGCCGCCGATTACCAGCGAAGTAACCGGCAGCACGAGATGCCACAAATAGTCCTTCACCTTGCCCCAGGTGCCGAGGCTGTCGAAGTTTTCCGAGAACAGCCCCTGCGCGGGAAACCAGCTCAGGTAGCTGCCGCCGGCAAACACCACGATCAGCAGAATCGCGAACAGAAATGCGGGCGTGGCGTAGCCGATGATCACCAGCGTGCTGCTCCACACGTCGAACGCGCTACCGTGCCGCACCGCCTTGCGAATCCCCAGCGGGATGGAAATCAGGTACGTGATCAATGTTGCCCACAGCCCGAGCGACAGCGACACCGGCAGCTTCTGTGCAATCAACTCAGTGACCGGCGCGCCCCGGAAAAAGCTGTTGCCGAAATCCAGTTGCGCGTAGTTCTTGAGCATCAGCCACAGGCGTTCGTGCATCGGTTTGTCGAAACCGTAATGCTCCTTGATCGACTCGATCAGCGCCGGGTCCAGACCCCGCGTGCTGCGGCTGGCGGTGCCGTTGGACGCCACTTCGCCGCCGCCTCCGCCCACGCCATTGGGGCTGAAACCCTGAATGCGTGCGATGGCCTGTTCCACCGGCCCGCCAGGCGCGGCCTGCACGATCAGGAAATTCACGATCAGAATGGCCAGCAGCGTAGGAATGATCAGCAGCAGGCGTCGGATTACGTATGCCAGCATCTCAATGCTCCTTCGCAGCGGTGGTCGTGCTGCCCAGCGCAGCAGCCTGGGCGTTGGTCAGCGCGGTCGGGCTGATTTGCCACCAGGTTTCCAGGCCAACGTCATAGACAGGCGCGGTGTCGGGCCTGCCGAAACGGTTGGCGTACACCAGCGGTGTGCCCTTGGAGAAGTAGTTGGGGATCATGTAGTAACCCCATTGCAGGACCCGATCCAGCGCACGGGCGTAATGCACCATCTCGTTGCGACTGTTGGCTGCCACCAGTCCATCGATCAGGGTGTCCACGGCCGGGTTACGCAGCACCATGGCGTTCGAGCTGCCGACTTCGGTTGCGCTTTGCGAGCCGTACAGGTTGTACAGATCACGGCCTGGCGAGATCAGCGGGTTGCCGCTTTTCGGGAAGGTGACCACGATCATGTCGTAGTCCCGTGCGTTGAGCCGGTTGATGTACTGCGCCGAGTCGATGCGCAGGAAGTCCAGCGTGATGCCGATCTGCGCCAGGGTGCGTTTGAACGGCAGGATCAACCGGTCGAAGCCGCCCTGGCCATCAAGAAAACTGAACACCATCGGCTCGCCCGCGGCGTTGACCAATTTGTTGTTCTTCGGGTGCCAACCGGCTTCGGCCAGCAGTTTGAGGGCCTGCATCTGCTTGTCGCGGATATAGCCGCTGCCATCGGTCTTCGGTGGTTGATAAACCTGGGTGAACACCTCGTCTGGCACCTGGCCGCGCAGGGGTTCGAGAATCTTCAGCTCAGCTTCGTCCGGCAGTTGGGTGGCGGACATTTCGCTTTTCGGAAAGTAGCTCTGCTGGCGCAGGTAGAAATTACGCATCACCCGGCGATTGATCCAGTCGAAGTCCCACAGCATCGACAACGCCTGGCGCACGCGGCGGTCCTTGAAGATCGGGTTGTCCTGGTTGAACACGAAACCCTGCGCGGCCACGGGGCGCTGGGTGGCCAGAATGTTTTTCTGCAAGCGCCCGTCATCAATGGCCGGGCCGCTGTAGCCCACGGTAAACCCGGCTGAAGAAAACTCCCGGTTGTAGTCGAACGCCCCGGCCTGCAGCAGTTGCCGGGCGATTTCCGTGTCACCGTAGAAATTCACCGTCAGGGTGTCGAAGTTGTACAGGCCACGGCTCACCGGCAGGTCCTTGCCCCACCAGTCCTTGACCCGTTCGAAAACCACGCTGCGTCCGGCGTCGACCCTGGCGACCCGGTACGGTCCGTTGCCCAGTGGTGGCTCGAAACCGCCGCCATTGGCGAAGTCCCGGCTCTTCCACCAGTGCTGCGGCAGAATGTGCAGGCTGGCGATGTCCAGCGCCAGCATGCGGTTGAGGTTGTTCTTGAAGTCGAAACGAATCTGCAGCGGCCCCTCGATGGTCACGTCCTTGACGTCGGCAAACATCGGGCGATAGCTGAAGCTGGCCTTGGTGGTCATCAGCTCGAAGGTGTAGCGCACGTCCTCGGCAGTGACGGGCTGGCCGTCCTCGAAGCGTGCCTTGGGGTTAAGGTAGAAACGGATCCACAGACCGTCCGGGTCCACTTCCATCTTTTCTGCGATCAGCCCGTAGACCGTGTAAGGCTCGTCGAGCGAGCGATACGCCAGCGGCGCGTAGACCCAACTGTCCACCTGCACTACACCTATGCCTTGATCGACGTAGGGATTGAGGTAATTGAACTGGCCGATTTCTTCGGCCGAGCGGGTCAGTGATCCGCCTTTGGGGGCATTCGGATTGACGTAGTCGAAGTGCTTGAAGCCAGCCGGGTATTTCGGTGCTTCGCCATAGACAGTCAAGGCATGGGTTGGCGAGGCCAGCGCGACCTGCCAACAGTTGCACAGCACCGCAACACCCAGAAGCAGGCGTCGCAGAAAACGGATTTGACGCGACATGATGGGGCTATCCTCGAACGCACTGATAACGCAACGCGGCGAAAAAGGCCTCCGGCCGGAGAAGGTGGATGAAACCTGTGGCCGGAGGGGGCGAGCTCGCAATCCAGACGCGACCCACGGAGCGGGTGTGGGTCGCGTCCTCACTCAGAAGTGATACGTCATGCGTGCGAACAGCGTGCGGCCCAGCGGGTCGGCGTAGCGAGGGTCGTAGCCGGACTGGAAGTTGTAAGCCTGGTTGGAGAACGGCGGGTTGCGGTCGAACATGTTGCGCACCCCGGCATCGACGTCCAGCACCTTGTCGAAGGTGTGCCCGACCGACAGGTCCCACAGCGCATACGAGGCGACGCGGTCGTTGGTGGTGCGGTCGTAATCGTTGTAGCCGGTGGTAAAGCGGTTGGTGATGGACGCGCGGGTGTTGCCCAGCGACCAGGAACCCACCAGCACGTGTTTCCAGCGTGCGATCACGCCGTCGCCCTGGAAGTCGCCGACCTTGTCGGTGTACGGACCGTCGATGATGTTCTGGAAGTCATAACGGGTCACGTAGGTGCCGGTCATGCCCAGGCCGAACTGGCCGTAAGGCGTGTTCGGAAAGCGATAGTCGAGGCTGACGTCCACACCGCTGGTCTTGACGATGCCCAGGTTGGCGTTGCCGGTCACGATGTTGGCGATCGAGCCGTCAGCGTTGCGGATATAGCGATCGGCGTAGGTGTCGGGTTCATCGAAAACCGTCGATTCCGGGAACGCCTGAATCTGGTTGGAAATGTGAATCCACCAGAAATCCAGGCCCATCGACAGATTGCTGACTGGCTGATAAACGAAGCCCAGTGTCACGTTACGGGCTTTTTCCGGCGCAAGGTCGGTGTTGCCGCCGCCGTTGTTGAGGAACTGTTGCGCACAGTCGCGACCCGAATTCCCGCCGGGTTGGACAGTGCCGCCTGCACACAGCACCGGATCGTTGTAGTAACCCTGGGTGAAGGTCGTGCTGCGTGGCGCATACAGCTCATAGAGCGACGGTGCACGGAAGCCTTCGCTGTATGCACCCCTGACCACCAGTTGTTTGACCGGCTGGTAACGGAACGAGTACTTGGGGTTGGTGGTGCTGCCGAAGTCGCTGTACTTGTCGTGACGAATCGCCGCGCTCAGCTCCAGGCTGTCGAGTACCGGCACGTTCAATTCGGCGTATTGAGCCTTCACACTGCGCTCTCCCGACACGCTGCCTGCCGCGTCCGCTCCCAGGCTGCTGATGTCGTTGACGAACGTTTCGTACTGCTGGTGCATCTTCTCTTTGCGGTATTCGCCACCCAGTGCCAGACCGGCGGGGCCTGCGCCGAACCAGTCACCGATTTCCCGGCTGATACGTCCGTCGATGCCGGCCACGCGGCCCACGGCGCTGGAATATTGTCCGTGGTATTCGTTGGCATCGATCAGCGCCTGACCGGCCGCTGTTTGCGGACCGAACGGGTTGATCACGCCATTGGCCAGGCCATTGATCATCGCTGCGTCACTGACGTAGCCGTTGGTGAGGTTGGACAGCACCTTGTTCTGGTTGTATGAGGCACCGACGTTGTAATCCCAGCCGCCGACCAGACCGTCGAAATTCAACAGAAAGCGCTGGCTGGTGTTCTGGTCACTTGAACCACGAGGTCCGGCTGCGGTTTCGCGCCAGGCGGTGTCGATGGGTTGAGTGGGGTCGAGCGTGAAGTTGGTCGGTGCCGGGGTGATGCCATTGCCGGGGTAAAACGGCGATGACGAATCCAGTGACAGACCGGTGAGTGGCGCCGGACCAATGTCGGTGTGGTTGTTGTTACGTGCCCAGAAGTATTCGAGGCTGACGTTGTGATCGTCGGCCAGCTTGCCGGTGGCCTTGCCGAAGAACGAGGTTTTTTCGGTCTGCGGGATCAGGTCGATGTATTCGCGGGTGCTGAACCGGCAGATGCCGTTGCGCGCAATCAGGCTAGGTCCCGAGCAGTTGGTGCCCAGCGGGTTGGCGGAGTTGTCGCCCTGATAGTAGTTGCCGGGATACGCCGTGCCGGACGTCTGGTTAAGACCGCGTCCTGGCACATAGTCCTGCGCGAACGAGCGATCGTTGGCGTCCAGGTTCTGCTGCTTGTTGTAGTTGAAGACGCCCATCACGTTGAAGCGGTCTTCGTCCAGATCACCAAAGCCCCAGCTGGCGCTCATGTCCTTGGTCGCTCCGCCGCCGCTGTTGGTCGGGGTCTCGCCGCCCAGGCTCAGGGTGCCGTCGGTCAGGGTTTTCTTGGTGATGAAGTTGATCACCCCGCCAATGGCGTCGGTGCCGTACAGCGCCGATGCACCATCGCGCAGCACTTCCACACGGTCGATAGCCGCGAAAGGGATCATGTTCAGGTCGATGGCGCTGCCGTTGGGCGTGCCGACACCGGAAAGCGCGTTGTTGGCCAGGCGACGGCCATTGAGCAGGACCAGCGTCTTGTTCGCGCCGATGCCGCGCATGTCGGCGAAGGATGCACCGCCTGTGCCTGCACCGACCGAGCCTGCGCTGTTGTTGATCGACTGGCTGCCGGTGATGCGCTGAACCATTTCCTGAGTGGTGGTCACGCCCTGTTTCTTCAGATCATCGGCGCGCAGGATGGTGATCGGTACAGCGGTTTCGGCATCGACCCGGCGAATCGCCGAGCCTGTCACTTCAACGCGTTGCAACTGGGTCGTGGCCGGCACGACGGCGGCAGCGGAGACGGACTCACCGCCTGTGTCCGCCTCGACGACATCGGCCGCGTGGGCACCGCTCATGCCCATGGCCAATGCGCACAACAGCACGCGAGGATGACGGCGGACCGCGAGGGTCAGTGGCTTGAGGGTGTATCCGGGAAGATTCATCAGCATGGTTATTTCCGACCTGGTCCAGACATTATTGAAATGGCCTTGTGAGCCCTCTATTCCCTTCCCGGTTATGCCGGGCGGGCGTTCCACTGCTTTGGTTTTCCAGCAAGCCGCTCCCCTCCAAGGGCTTTTCAGCCCACGGACGACCGTGTTCACGGGAGTCGGGTTAGCGGGTTTCGCGGGGCGAAACCCTCAATTCATTTGGCCGTCATGACGGAAATCTTCGTGATGCCCGAGCGTTCGATGGACGCCATCGCCTTGGCCACCTGGCCGTAGTTCACGTCGGTGTCGGCCTGAAGCTGGACGCGGATGTCCGGGTCCTTGGCCTTCTCGTCCTGCAGGCTTTTCTCCAGCAATTCGGGGGCGATTTCCGATTTGGCGAGGAAAAACTTGCCGCTCTGATCGACGCTGACCACCACCGGATCCTTCTTCTCGGCCGGGGCGACCGAGCCGGTCTTGGGCAGGTTGACCTTGATGGCGTTGGTCATCAGCGGCGTGGTGACGATGAACACCACCAGCAGCACGAGCATCACGTCCACCAGCGGCGTGACGTTCATTTCGCTGAGCACTTCATCGCTGTCTTGAGTGGAAAACGACATTAGCTTGCCTCCCGCACGGCGTGGCCTTGCTTGCTGGCGATGGGTTGACGAGTCACGGCGAAGGCGCTGCGCTGGGCGAGGGCATCGAAGTCGTGGGCGAAGTCGTCCATGTCGGCGACGGCCAGCTTGAGACGGCGCAGGAAGAAGTTGTAGATCAGCACCGCCGGCACAGCGACCGCGATGCCCACGCCCGTGGCGACCAGGGCGTGACCGATGGGACCGGCGACCGCCTCAAGGCTGGCCGAGCCGGTCAGGCCGATGCTCTGCAGCGCTTCCATGATGCCCCACACTGTCCCGAACAGACCGATGAAGGGCGCAGTGCTGCCGATACTGGCCAGAATCGCCTGGCCGCTTTCCAGCGAACGGCGTTCCTTCTGGATCTGTTGGCGCAGGTTGCGTTCCAGGCGGTCGGAACGGTTGATGGTGTGCGCCAGTTGTTGCGTGGTGCGCGGCGAGTCGTCCACGGCCATGGCTTCGAAACCGCTGTTGGCAATACGTGCCAGCGAGCCTGGGTATTGCGAGGCGTGTTCGGCGGCCGTCAGCAGATCCGGCGCGCCCCAGAACGCCTTGGTGAAGTGTTTGTTCTGGGATTTCTGTTTCACGTACTGCGCGGATTTGATCAACAACAGCGCCCAACTCAGGACGGAAAACAGAATCAGCGCCCAGAGCACGGCGGGGACGATCATGGAAGAGAGCGATGCGTTCATGGTTTACACCTCACCAGCTTTAATAAAGTTGTCTGTGGTCATGCGCCGGGTCATTCCGGCAGCTTGAAATCGATGGTCTGTGTCGCGAAGCCTTCAATCGGTGTGTCGCCGCGCTTGGCCGGGATGAACTTCCAGTTGCGCACCGCTTCCACCGCTGCGTCGTCGAGCACCGGTTTGCCGCTGGACCTGGTCACCTCGACAGCGCCAGCACGGCCGTTGGGCAGTACCTTGATGCGCAACACCACGCGACCCTCCCAACTGCGTCGCAGGGCCAGCCCCGGATACTCGGGTGGCGGGTTGCCCAGGCTGGCAAGCCCGGACACCGCCGCGCTTTCCTTGGCGGGTGCTGCTGGCGCTGCCGGGGCAAGCGGCGCGGGCGCTGGCGTCGGGGGTGCAGCCGGCGCAGGCGCAGCTACCGGTTTGGGCGGTGCCGGAGGTGTCGGCTTTTTCACCGGCTCAGGTTTCTTGACCGGCTTGGGCTTCTCGACCTTGGGCTTTTCGATCGGCTTGGGCGGCGGCTCGACCGCGTCCGGGTCCTCGACTGGCTGCTCCGGTTCGGGCGGCGGTGGCGGGGGAGGCGGCGGCGGTGGAGGTTCGGGTGGCGGCGGTGGCTCCGGTGTTGGCGGCGTCGGGCTGGTCAGTTCAATGGTCATCTCCGGGACTTGCGGAGCAACTTCCGGCACCTCTGCCTCGGCTGTTTGCATGTACCACCACACGGCACCATGAATAAGTACCGAAGCGGCTATCAATACAAAAGCGTGGGACTTTTTAAGGCCGCCAGGTTGCGAAGTATTGGCCTTGAAAGGAATGCTCTCCCACACCGTTGGACGTTCTTCCGGCGGTGGAACAGGAACCGCTTTCATTATTACCGCATCATTCATTAACGCTCCCTCGGGTAGTTGAAGGGCAATAAAAGTCCGTTCAAACATTGACGAATGTTCGAATGATGGAGACCTGCACAGTCTTTAGCGTGCACGCTGCCGCGGAGCGTGCTGGAACAGCAGGCTCAGTTTGGTAACGCGCGATGTTCGATCAGGATGATGGCATTGCAAATCCTTGCTTATCAGTCGTGTACAGCGAGGTACAAACGTGTTCCTGAAGGCTTACATTGCAACCGCTGTGCCAGAAAAGGCCCATCGGCTGGCCTGTATGGGCCGCTCTAGAGCAGGTGTCGCATTCCTGTACCTTTTTTTCGAATAAGGAGCTTTCCGCTTGTTATTACCTTCATTTGAACAGCAAGAAAATAAAGTCAGAGGACGAGACTCGTCCCTCTGAGCAGGCAGACGAATTAAAAAATACATGACCGATCGGTCATGAAAAACGATGCACCATGACTGTTAGATCCGATTCAAGTTGGTGCGTTAGTTGATTAATTACTCACGGCAAGGTGCTCCTGTGGGTAAGGAAGGATGAAAGGTTAGATGAAATATAAAGCCAGCCCTTATGAGGGGTAATGGCTAAGTGCAACTAGTCAAAATAAATTGTCGGACGATAAGAGGCTTAGTAGGCAGACTTGTCCTGTGTTAGTTAATGAGAGACACGCAGGGCTTCGCCAGTCCTGGCCCATAAGGCAGGGCAGAACCCGTTGGCATTTCATTCAAGGCTCGCGCCTTTCGATCAGTCGATCGGAGAAGTCGGTGCTCAGGGCGAAGCCTGAACAGGGGGCAGACCCATTGCGGGCGTAGCCATTTGCGGCAGTGACGGGGATTGCAGTGATCGGGCACGAGCTGAATATGACACCGGTAGACTCCTTTCCTGGCAAGGCACACGACTTGTGGTCTGGCCCCTGCACTGTTTGTGAACGCGCTGGCGTCCGTGAACTGCACGTTGGTGCGTGTGGGCACCTCTCATGTGCAGCGCGCGCCAATGGTTTATGGCACGGGCGTTCCACTTGGAAGATCTGTGCCAATTGTGTCTTTTTGTATCATGAAGATTACAAAGGCCGATGAAGGGCGCGTATCGCTGCGTTTATCACCTGGATCGAACCCCTGGCGCTCAGGCACGTCCACTTTCTTTGGCAAGACAAAAGAGGTGGCCGACATGACAACCGATTTCATCCTGACAAACGAAGTGCCCAAGGAAGATCCGGCGAGCCCGCAGCTCGGCCAGTACGACCGTGAAGCCGATCCGGTGTTGAACATGAACGCCAACAAACCGGGTGCAGGACCCGAGAAGGGCGACGAGGTGCTGGAGCGCACCGAAGAGGACGAGGCGTACGAAGATGATGAGCCTGAGGTGTATTCGGATGACCCGGACATCGTGGCGGACGAGGGCGGCGGCGTGTCGCCCGGCTGAAGCGGCAAAGATGCCTTCGTAACAGTGCGGCATGTGCCTGGCATCCATGTAACAATTCGGCTCCCGAGGTGATCTGACCGCAAGCGGAGCCTGCCCTGAATGGCTGAAGTACAGTGGTTTTATAAGCAGTGGGGCCAACGGTGCGGCCCGATGACCCGGCTTCAGCTTGAGGAACTCGTGGCCAACCGACGGATTGGCGCTTCCACGCGGGTCTGGCACAGCGGGCTTGAAGACTGGGTGGTGCTGGCAACCACCGAGCTGGCATCGGCGCTGCCGCCGACACTGGACAGCAGCAAGGTCCCGGATACGCTGGCATGGCTTGTCGCGCTGTCTCCGCTGTATTTTTTCATCGACAGGCTCATGGGCAGCGTCGGCCCGTATACCGCCGATATCGTGGTGCTGATCATCATGTGCATCGACGTGGGTATGCTGCGCAAGGTGGGTTACGCCAGGCCGCCCATCTGGTCGGTGCTGTTTCCGTTCCTCTACCTATTCTTTCGCTCGCGCACGCTGGGCAGGCGTCAGAGCCTGTTGATTCTCTGGATCGTCCTCACCCTGCTGCAACTCACTGTGCTCTTTCTCGGCTGACCGTACGGGCTTACCAGAATGCCGCCGGTGCGCTGAGCGCCTTGCTGAACACCTCGATGGCGCGCTCGACGTCCGCCTGCGTCGTGTAACGCCCCAGACTGACCCGCACGCTGGCCAGCGCCTTGTTGGCATCCAGCCCAAGCGCCAGCAGCACATGCGAAGGCGCATTGCTCGCCGAGTTGCACGCCGAAGTCGAGGACAACGCCAGCGCATGGGACAGCTGCGAACTGGTGAAGCCAGCGCGTGTGATGCATAGGTTCAAGGTGTGCGGAATGCGCTGCTGCGCACAACCGTTGAGCCGCACGTCCGGCAGGGCCAGCAGCCCTTCACGCAGATGGCTGCTCAACTCCGCAATGCGACGGTTTTCCGCGTCAGCCTTGCCAATTGCCAGCGCAAACGCTGCGCCCATCCCGACAATCTGGTGCGTCGCCAGAGTGCCTGAACGAAAGCCACCTTCATGACCACCGCCGTGAATCTGCGCCTGCAACATCGAATGCGCGCGCGGGCCGATGTACAGCGCGCCGATGCCCTTGGGGCCATACGCTTTGTGTGCCGAGAACGACATCAGATCGACCGCCAGGCTCGCCAGATCAACCGGCACCTTGCCGACCGCCTGCGCCGCATCCACATGAAACAACGCCCCATGTTCGCGCACCAGCGCGCCGATGGCTGCGACATCCGTCAGCGTGCCCAGCTCGTTGTTCACCAGCATCAGCGACACCAGCAAAGTGTCTTCACGCAGCGCGGCTTGCACGGCGTGCGGCTGGATCAGACCTTGCTCATCCGGCGTCAACCAGGTCACCGGAAAGCCCTGACGCTCGAGCGTTTTCACGGTGTCGATCACGGCCTTGTGTTCCAGAACACTGGTGATGATGTGCCGACGCTTCGCGCTGCTGTCGTGGGCGATGCCTTTGATCGCCAGGTTATTGGACTCGGTCGCGCCGGATGTCCAGATCACAGCATCGGCAGGCGCACCCACCGCGTCCGCCACCTGCCGCCGCGCCAGCTCGACCGCCTGCCGCGCCACCTGTCCATAACCGTGCCCGCTGGACGCCGGATTACCGAAATGCCCTTCGAGCCCCAGACAGGCAACCATGGCTTCAATGACCTGCTCATCGACAGGCGTGGTGGCGGCGTAATCCAGGTACAGAGCAGGTGCGGTCATGGTCAATTCGCTTCGTGATCGGGTCATGGCTGATGGATGAAAGATTACCGACGACGACGCGAAAAATTTTTGACATTTGGGCGGATTGAACGATCAGGAGTGAAAAATTATTCGGCTTATGGCCTGCTTTTGCGATTAATGTTTTACAGACTGATTGGCAGTCAGTAGTTTTATGCCCAAGGCGGCGTGAATACCGGTCAGCGCACCTTCCCCGTTTTCACATTGAGCCCGAGCCACAGGAACCCACATGGACAAATTCGACCGAGCCATCCTCGACATTCTGCAGACCGACTGCACCCGCTCGGTCGCAGACATCGCCGAACGCATCGGACTGGGCAGCACCGCCTGCTGGCGTCGCATTCAAAAACTGGAAGAAAGCGGCATCATCGACCGCCGCGTAGCCCTGCTCAACCCGCAGCAGTTGAACGTATCCGTCAGTGTCTTCGCCGCCATCCGCACCAACCAGCACAACGCCGCCTGGCTCGAACAATTCCACAACGCCGTCGGCGACCTGCCCGAAGTGGTCGAGTGCTACCGCATGGCCGGCGACACCGACTACCTGCTGCGCATCGTCGTTGCCGACATCGCAGGCTACGACGCCGTCTATAAACAACTGATCAGCATCCCTGGCATTACCGACGTCAGCTCGAGCTTTGCCATGGAACAGATCAAATTCACCACCGGGCTGCCGCTGCGGTATGCGTCGTTTGGTGGGTGAGGCGGGGGGCTCCTGGAAACTGTCGCCCTTCAACCGGCTTGATGAGCGTCGGCTACTCCCCCCAGCCGGGTCCTTCAGATTGATGAAGTGCCGGTCACTGGGCACCGTTGCCACGGCGTTGCCGGTGAGCACCTTCAAGGTCCGCACCGGGTCGCTGGCACCACCGGCAGCACCGAGCAGCATCGCCATACCCCAGATACCCGGCAAGGCACCCTCAGCATGCTCAGGGCCCGCGTCTGGCTTTGCAGGCCGCCGATGTGAACCTGATCTTCGGCCAGTGTGGTCTCGGTCGCACTCGATACGCCGCCCTCTGTCAGATTGAGCTGCCCGCCGACACCTCAATCTGCGCCGCAATAGGCGGCAGCCCTCGCCATGCGCGAATGCCGTCAACGGCCAGGCAATGACCCGAAATCCCCATCTCCGCTTGGCTTGCATCAGAGATGGAAGGCGACGATGGCAGGCGTCCGATTTCCCTGTCTCCAATCCGGAACGGCCTCTAAAACGTCTGGCCAGTGTTTTGCTGGCGCACGTTCACATCAAAAAATAAAGATTGAATAATAACAACAAATGTTATTTAAATAACACAAATAAAAGCCGATGAGGCTTCCATCGGCGTTGGTGAGGTCAAAATAACAATGAGCAAGATTGCAGTCATCGGCAGCAACATGGTCGACCTGATCACTTACATCGAGCGCATGCCCGCCCAGGGCGAAACGCTAGAAGCACCGCGTTTTGCCATGGGCTGCGGCGGCAAGGGCGCCAATCAGGCCGCCGCTGCGGCGCTGCTGGGCGCTGACGTGCTGATGCTTAGCAAGGTCGGCGACGATGCTTTCGCGGATACCACCCTGGCCAATTTTCAACGGCTGGGCATTGATACGCGATTCGTCGAACGGGTGCCGGGTGTGTCGAGCGGCGTGGCGCCGATCTTCGTCCAGGAGAACTCTCATAACAGCATCCTCATCGTCAAAGGCGCCAATGCCCACCTAAGCCCGGCCGATATCGACCGCGCCGAGGCGCAACTGCGTGATTGCGCTTTGATCGTGCTGCAACTGGAAGTCGAGTTGGCGACCGTTTACCACGCCATCGCCTTCGCTCACCGGCATGACATCGCGGTGCTGCTCAATCCGGCACCGGCCTTGGCTGGCCTGAGCCGCGAGCACCTGGCGCAGCTGGATTTCCTGATCCCCAATGAGAGCGAGCTGGCCCTGATCAGTGGCCAGCCGGTGACGTGCGCCGAGGAGGCGGCTCAGGCTGCACGCCAATTGGTGGCGCTGGGCGTACGCCACGTCATCGTCACCCTGGGCGAACAAGGGGCGCTGTACATCGGCGCTGAAGGCGAGTGGAAGATTCCAGGGGTCAAGGTTCAGGCGCGTGACACCACTGGAGCCGGTGACGCCTTCATTGGCTGCTTCGCCCGGCACTGGAGCCAGGACGGCAATATTCGCCAAGCCATGCGCCAGGCGGTGGCCTATTCCGCCTGCTCGGTCACCGGGCTCGGCACGCAATCTTCTTACCCCGATGCGCCCACGTTTGCGCGATTCCTCGATGCATCGGCCAGTTGACACTCACCAGCATCTCGCGGAGAACAATAATGAATAAGCCTGCGCTGCAACAAACCCCGGACGGGTTCTACCTGAACCGCACACCTTGGTTCGCCTTCCTCCTGCTCTGCAGCATCTTCGCCCTCTGGGCGGCGGCCGCGAGCATGAACGACGTGCTGATCGCACACTTCAAGAAGGCCTTCCTGCTCAGCGATTTCCAGACCGCTTTCGTCCAGTCGGCGTTCTACCTGGGCTACTTTTTCGTCGCCATTCCGGCGGCAATGGTGGTGCGCCGCTTCAGCTACAAGACCACCATCCTCATCGGCCTGATGCTGTACATGTTCGGCTGTGCCCTGTTCTTTCCGGCGGCGTCGACCGCCAAGTACGGCATGTTCCTGATGGCGCTGTTCGTCATCGCCGCTGGCCTGTCGTTTCTCGAGACCGCGTGCAACACCTATTCGACACTGATGGGGCCGCGAGAAACCGGCACACGACGCCTGAACATCTCGCAGACCTTTCACCCATTCGGCGCCATGACCGGGGTGTACGTCGGCAGCTTCGTGATGTTCAAGGACACCGACGCCACGAGCGAACAGTTGGCCACCATGAGCGCCAGCGATGCGGCGGTGCAGCAATTGCAAATGATCCAGTCAACCCTGCTGCCTTACAAATGGATGATCGCAGTACTCATATTGATGTTCATCCTGATCGCCATCACTCGCTTCCCCGCCTGCAAGGGCAACTCCACCGTCAGCGAACCCCGGGCGAGTATCGGCCAGAGCCTCAGCCGCCTGCGGCGCAATCCGCGCTTCTGCTTCGGTGTGCTGGCGCAGTTCCTCTACGTGGGCGCGCAGGTCGGAGTGTGGAGCTTCACTATTCGCCTGGCGATGCAAATGGGCGGCATGAATGAGCGCAGCGCCTCGTGGTTCCTGCTGACCACCTTTGCCGCCTATTTTATCGGCAAGATGATCGCCAACCTGCTGATGCGAAAAATGCACCCTGCCAAAGTCCTCGCGGTGTATGGCGTGCTGTGCATCGTACTGCTGGCCTACACCATCCTGGTTCCGAACATCACCGCAGTGTATGCCGCCGTGGGGGTAAGCGTGTTTCTCGGGCCTTGCTGGCCGACCATCTATGGGTTGACCATTGATGGGCTTGGCGAGGACACCGGTGTCGGCGGCTCGTTGCTGGTGATGAGCATCGTCGGCGGTGGCGTGATTCCGATCTTCCAGGGCCTGCTCAGCGATGCCACTGGCGGCAACATGCAGATTGCCTATAGTGTGCCGCTGCTGTGCTTCGTAGCCATTGTGATGTATGCAGTGCGCTGCATGCGTCAGCCGCAACCGGTGCTGGATGGCTCGGCCACGGCGGTGGCGCAATGAGTCGCGAACCGTTACGCCTGCCGCTCTACCCACAGCTCTGGGATCAGGCCAGCCGCCTGCTGCTCGAATCAGCGAATTTTAACGTGCGCGCCTGGACCTACCCCAGCGGAGTCAAGGCGCTGTCACTGGAAAACAGCCGTGGCAAGCTGGTCATCCTGCCTTGGCAGGGGCAAATGATCTGGTCGGCTGAATTCGACGGCGTCGATTTGACCATGCTCAATATGTTCACTCAGCCACGGCCCAGTGCCAGCGTGATCGGCACCTACGGCTGTTTCATGTTTCACAGCGGCCTGCTGCGCAACGGTTGCCCGGGACCTGAGGATGATCATGCGCTGCACGGCGAAATGCCCTGCGCGCCGATGGACGATGCCTGGCTGCAAACAGGCGAAGACGAACACGGCGCTTATCTGCGCCTCGGCGGCACCTACGAATACGTGCAGGGCTTCGGCGACCATTACCGTGCCAGCCCGAGCGTGACCCTGCGCCCGGCCAGCGGGCTGTTCGAGATCGGCATGCAGGTGGTCAATCTGTCCGGCAAGGGGATGGACCTGATGTACATGGCGCACATGAACTACGCCTATGTCGACGGCGCCTGCCTCAACCAGCCCTTGGGCTGCGAGCACACACGTGTGCGCGCCAGCGTACCGGCCCACGTTCGACCGACTCCGGCCTGGAACGCGTATATCGCTGAACTCAGCCAGGACCCGACCCGCCTCAAGGTGCTCGACTCACCTGCGTTGTATGACCCGGAGATCGTCTGCTTCTTCGATGACGTGCGCAGCGACGCTCAGGGACAGGCGCACTTCTTCCTTGATCATCCCGACGGCGCGGCGTTCTACACCCGCTACAGCCCCCGGCAATTTGAACATGCTGCGCGCTGGATCTTGCACAACCCCGATCAGCAGGTGGCGGCCTTCGTCCTGCCAGCCACCTGCGAGCCGGAGGGCTACCGCGCCGAACTCGCCAAAGGCAACGTGCGCAGACTCGCGCCCGGTGCCAGCGCCGAGTTCAGCCTGACCACCGGTTACATGAATGCATCCGAACGCCGGGCGCTGCAACCGTGACGCTTCTAAATCACAAGCTGCGCGCCGCCAGCCTTGATGGCCTCGCGGTAGCTACGCGGGATTTTCTTGTCGCTAACCACGCAATGGAAATCGCTCAAGGCACCGAAGTGTGCAGTGCGTACGGCGTCGAATTTGGAGTGATCGGCCAGCAGCAGGCTTTGCCGGGCCTGGCGCATCACCTTCTGCTTGACCTCCACCTCGTGGAAGTTGAAGCAGGTGACACCGCAGTCCAGGCTGACTCCGGCCGCCGAGACAAAGGCCCAGGTCAGGCGCACGCCATCAAGGATGCTGGTTTCGGCATGGCTCTCGAACACCTGGTTCTTGCGGTGGAATACGCCGCCGCACAGGACGATGCTGCAATTGGGTTTTTGTTGCAGCTTGAGCAGCACGTTGAGTGAGTTGCACACCGCAGTGAACTCCAGCTCGTCGGGGATGAAATCGACCACGAAGGGGATGGTCGTGCCGCAGTCGAAAAATACCGTGTCGCCGGGCTGGATGAACGTGGCGGCCAGCTTGCCGATACGGCGCTTCTCCTCGACGTGGCGGGTGTTCTGTTCGCTGACCCGGTAATCCCCCGGTTCAGGATCATCGTGGGCACGGGTGATGTAGCCGCCCAGCAGACGTAACTGTTCGGGGTGCCGGCTGAGGTCGCGGCGCAAGGTCATTTCGGACACATCGAGCAGCGCCGCCATCTCCCGCAGATGGATGGCTTTCTGATCTTGAAGGGCCTGTTGAATCTGTTTGATGCGATCGGTTTTCTTGACGTCCACGGGCATCCCGGCAATCCGTTGGTGGTGTCACTATAGTAACACCAAGTGTTAATTTTATAACTTATGGGTATCCGCCCACGTGTTTTTACTGATGACAGGAATCTCTTGATGAATTCGCTCGAACCCGCTGCACTGGCTCAGGCCATCGATCACACCTTGTTGGCGGCGGATGCCAGCCGAGAGCAGATTGCCACACTTTGCGCCGAAGCCCGAGAGCACGGCTTCTACTCGGTGTGCGTGAACTCCAGCCAGGTGCCTTTTGCCGCTCTACGACTGGCCGGGTCTGCCGTGAAGGTCTGTGCCGTGGTGGGCTTTCCGCTGGGTGCCGGGCTGAGCGCCAGCAAGGCGTCGGAAGCCGCCCTGACGATCGCCGCCGGGGCTCAGGAAATTGACATGGTGCTGAACATCGGCTGGCTCAAGGACGGCCTGCACGATGAAGTACGCGACGATATCGCTGCTGTGCTGCAGGCCTGTGGCAAGGTGCCGCTCAAGGTGATCCTGGAAACCTGCCTGCTCAACGAGGCGCAAAAGGTGCGTGCCTGCGAGATCTGCCGCGAGCTAGGCGTGGCATTCGTCAAGACCTCCACCGGCTTCAGCCGCAGTGGCGCGACGCTCGAAGATGTGGCGCTGATGCGCCGTGTGGTAGGCCCTGACATCGGCGTCAAGGCGTCTGGCGGGGTGCGTGACGTGGCCACTGCCAGAGCGATGATCGAAGCTGGCGCAACACGCCTGGGCACCAGTTCAGGGATTGCGATCGTGACAGGCGCGGGTGCGGGAGCGGGCTATTGAGTCGTAACCGCGCCATTAACCCCACATTCAAAGCGCTCAGTTAATCCCCGATGCTGTGCTTCCGATTCTTTTCTGGAGCCAGCACCTCATGATGCGAGCCGACGCCAAAGTCGAAAAACTCTATCTCTACCCCACACCCGTGGACTTTCGAAAATCCATCGACGGCCTCTCTGCGTTGGTCGAGCTGGACATAAAAGTGGCGGTATTCGATCCCGTGCTTTTCGTCTTTCTCAACAAACCCCGCAACCGAGTGAAGATTTTGTATTGGGAACGCAACGGTTTTCGCCTTTGGCTAAAGCGCCTTGAGCCCAAACGTTTCAAAACCTCGCCCAACGTTAGCGATGAAGCAATCGTGCTGAGGGTGGCAACGATGCGCGTCGCGAGCGGATGACATTTGAGCGCTTCCAAACGTTTGATTTCCGAATACGCGCCTTTGTGCTTCGGAGCGATCTCGGAGATGTAGCGATCAATGAGTTGATGAAAGGCTGTGCGTTCAGCCTCGACCCGAGAGACAAAGATGCCCCGGTCGATTTCGCTTTCGATCATGCGTGCCCAGGCTTGGGCATCGGATTTGGTCTCGAAGGTTTTGCGCTGGGCTGGATAGCCCTTACGGCGAATTTGCGCTTCTCACTGTCCCTTACTAACGGCTGGGCCGCGACTCCTGATGGTTGCCATTTCGACCATTCCCGCCACACTTGAGTGTGGCAAATTTTTGGCAAAAAAGACTTTCAGGACCCGGACAGGTTTCTGGCAGTTGCGCTTACCCCTTGTAATACAAGGGATAGAAGATGGTGCACCAGGCGGGATTCGAACCCACGACCCCTGCCTTCGGAGGGCAGTACTCTATCCAGCTGAGCTACTGGTGCAACGCGGGCGCCATGATACTCATCTGGTGGGCGGGCGTCCATGCTGGCGAGCGGCTGTTGTCGATTTCGCACGCTTTACTCATCCTCACGGCCAAACCCGGTAAAACCTTCGACCGCTCCTCGCTACCCCGTTCTTTTTTTCGAACAGCCTATTGTCCTTTACCCCCGCAGTCCCTAGGATTCGTTTGAGATTTCAAACGCACTTGTCCGGTCTTCGCGCTTTTTTTGCGCCGTGCATCGCTCAGGCCGATGGAATGTTTTTACGGCGATGGCTTCCAAAAGAGGTGCATCGATATTCATGTGTTCGCTCCGCCCTTGTGCGGTGCTGTTTAGGAGGCCGACATGCAGCTCAAAGATTCCAAACTGTTCCGCCAGCAAGCCTATATCAACGGCCAGTGGCTGGATGCGGACGGTGGTCAGTCGATCAAGGTCAATAACCCTGCTACCCAGGAGATTCTCGGGACTGTGCCGAAAATGGGCGCGGCCGAGACGCGTCGTGCGATTGAAGCGGCAGACAAGGCGCTGCCGGCCTGGCGTGCGTTGACCGCCAAGGAGCGGGGCAACAAGTTGCGTCGCTGGTTCGAGCTGATGATCGAGAACCAGGACGACCTGGGTCTGTTGATGACGCTGGAGCAGGGCAAGCCGCTGGCCGAGGCCAAAGGCGAGATTGCTTACGCTGCTTCCTTTATTGAGTGGTTCGCTGAAGAAGCCAAGCGTGTTTACGGTGACGTGATCCCGGGCCACCAGCCGGACAAGCGTCTGATCGTGCTCAAGCAGCCGATTGGTGTGACCGCTGCGATTACGCCGTGGAACTTCCCGGCGGCGATGATCACCCGCAAGGCCGGTCCGGCACTGGCGGCCGGTTGCACCATGGTGCTCAAGCCTGCTTCGCAGACCCCTTACTCTGCTCTGGCGCTGGCTGAACTGGCCGAGCGTGCGGGCATCCCGGCGGGCGTGTTCAGTGTCGTGACGGGCAGCGCGGGCGATATCGGCAGCGAGCTGACCGGCAACCCGATCGTGCGCAAGCTGTCCTTTACCGGCTCGACCGACATTGGTCGCCAGTTGATGGCCGAGTGCGCCAAGGACATCAAGAAAGTCTCGCTGGAGCTGGGCGGCAACGCGCCGTTCATCGTGTTCGATGATGCCGACCTGGATAAGGCGGTTGAAGGCGCGATGATCTCCAAGTACCGCAACAACGGTCAGACCTGTGTCTGCGCCAACCGCATCTATGTGCAGGACGCGGTGTATGAAGCGTTCGCCGAGAAGCTCAAGGTGGCGGTGGGCAAGCTCAAGATCGGTAACGGTCTGGAAGAGGGCATTACCACAGGCCCGCTGATCGACGACAAGGCCGTGGCCAAGGTCAAGGAACACATCGCCGATGCCGTGAGCAAGGGCGCGACAGTGCTGTCCGGTGGCAACAGCATGGAAGGCTCGTTCTTCGAACCGACTATCCTGATCAACGTGTCGAAAGATGCCGCCGTCGCGAAGGAAGAGACCTTCGGTCCATTGGCACCGCTGTTCCGCTTCAAAGATGAAGCCGAAGTGATCGCGATGGCCAACGACACCGAGTTCGGTCTGGCGTCGTACTTCTATGCTCAGAACATGAGCCGCGTGTTCCGCGTGGCCGAGGCGCTGGAGTACGGCATGGTGGGTATCAACACTGGCCTGATCTCCAACGAACTGGCACCGTTCGGCGGCATCAAGTCTTCGGGCCTGGGCCGTGAAGGCTCCAAGTACGGCATCGAAGATTATCTGGAAATCAAATACCTCTGCCTGTCGGTCTGATCCAGACGGCGTGACCAGAGTTATTGCAGCCGATGGCGCGCGAGAGCGACGTGTCATCGGCTTTTGCAGCACCCGAAACTTATTGGTGGCTTGAAGGCTGCAGCAGTCGATCATCGTATGCTGTTGCAGTCCATCCAGGCCGCTCGATCCTTGAACCACGCCGACCGATGAGCGGCGAATGAGGAATACATGAGCAAGACAAACGACTCCCTGATGCAACGCCGCCATGCTGCCGTCCCGCGTGGCGTGGGTCAGATTCACCCGATCTTTGCTGCTTCGGCGAAGAACGCCACCGTTACCGACGTTGAAGGTCGTGAGTTCATCGACTTTGCGGGCGGTATTGCGGTCCTGAACACCGGTCACTTGCACCCGAAAATCGTGGCTGCGGTGCAGGAACAGCTGACCAAGCTGACGCACACCTGCTTCCAGGTGCTGGCTTACGAGCCGTACGTCGAGCTGTGCGAGAAGATCAACGCCAAGGTGCCAGGTGATTTCGAGAAGAAAACCCTGCTGGTCACCACCGGTTCCGAAGCGGTCGAAAACGCCGTCAAGATTGCCCGTGCTGCCACTGGCCGCGCTGGCGTGATCGCGTTCACCGGCGCTTACCACGGCCGTACCATGATGACCCTGGGTCTGACTGGCAAGGTCGTGCCGTACTCGGCAGGCATGGGCCTGATGCCCGGCGGTATCTTCCGCGCACTGTACCCGTGCGAGCTGCACGGCGTGAGCGTTGACGATTCCATCGCCAGCATCGAGCGCATCTTCAAGAACGACGCCGAGCCGAAGGACATCGCCGCCATCATCATCGAGCCTGTGCAGGGCGAAGGTGGTTTCTACGTGGCGCCGAAGGCCTTCATGCTGCGTCTGCGCGAGCTGTGTGACAAGCACGGCATTCTGTTGATCGCTGACGAAGTGCAGACGGGCGCTGGTCGTACCGGTACCTTCTTCGCGATGGAGCAGATGGGCGTTGCGGCCGACCTGACCACCTTCGCCAAGTCCATCGCAGGCGGTTTCCCGCTGGCGGGCGTATGCGGCAAGGCCGAGTACATGGACGCCATCGCGCCGGGCGGTCTGGGCGGCACCTATGCCGGTAGCCCGGTGGCCTGTGCGGCGGCGCTGGCCGTGCTGGATATCTTCGAAGAAGAGAACCTGCTGGAGCGCTGCAAGTCGGTCGGCGAGCGTCTGGTCACTGGCTTGAAGGCCATTCAGGCCAAGCACCCGGTCATCGGCGAAGTCCGTGCGCTGGGCGCGATGATTGCGCTGGAGCTGTTCGAAGACGGCGACTCGCACAAGCCAAACGCTGCGGCAGTGGCTCAGGTTGTCGCCAAGGCGCGTGACAAGGGTCTTATCCTGCTGTCGTGCGGCACCTACGGCAACGTTCTGCGCGTGCTGGTTCCGCTGACCGCTGAAGACGAACTGCTGACCAAAGGTCTGGCCATTCTCGAAGAGTGTTTCGCTGAAATCGCCTGATTCACTGTGCGGTCTCGGATTGGTTGATTTGTGACCAAACAGACAGAAAAAGCCCGTTTCGACGGGTTTTTTTTCGTCTGGACGAAGGTATTTCACTGTTTTGGCTATATCCGGGCGAAGGCTTTGGCTAAGGTGAACGCATCGATGTCGGAGAGTCCTGATGACTGCTGTAGTTTTGCCCGCGGTACCTCGCGTATTGATTGCTGAGTCTGATCCGTGGGTTCGCGAAACACTCAGCGATCTGGTGCTGAGTGTGCGTGGTGATGTCGAGCTGGAGATGTGCACCGACGGCAGGCAAGCCATCGAGTGGATGAAAAAACACCTGCCGGATCTGGTCATTGCTGCGCGTGAACTGCCCGCTATCGATGGCTTGAGCCTGCTGCGCGGCATTCGTAACCTGCGTCGTCAGCCGCCCATCCCGTTTATTTTGATCAGTAACCGCAGTGATGCGGCCAGCGTGCGTGAAGTGCTGCCGCTCGCGCCGACGGCGTATCTGACCAAGCCTCTTGATACCGTGGGCCTGAAGCAGCGTCTGGAAGGGCTGTTGCTGGGACGGCGTGCGTCTCCCGCAGGCGACATGCCAGCGTTGACGCCAGGCCTGACGTTGATGAAATTTCTCGAAAAGCGCCGCGACGTGGCCGATGGCGCGCCGCTGTTCGTTGACGTGCCTAACGCGATTCAGTTGAGCCAGGGGCCGACGGGCCTTGATGCAACGCTGCTTGAGCAAGAGCTGCGCAACGACCCGCATATTACGGCGGTGCTGATCGCGGCGGCGAACACGGCTGCCCAGCATCTGGGAAAGCCCGTGCAAACCCTGGGCGGGGCGATGGCGGTGCTGGGCGCGCCGCAAACGGCTGGCATCGCCTCGGGCCTGGCCAAGAAGCGCATGGCGGTATTGACCAGCGATGCGCTGCTGGCCAAGGCCAGTCAGTTCTGGACGCTGTCGCAACGCACGGCCGATTACGCCCGGATTCTGGGCGGCATGCTGGAGCTGGATGTCGAGCGCTGCTTCTGTGCAGGCATGCTGCAATCGTTGGGCGATCTGGCGGTGCTCGGTTGCCTGCAGGAATGGTTGCTGGCGGGCGGCGAGCTGAATGAACAGGCGATCGATCAGGCGCTGGAGCAATATTCGGCGGCCTTCGGCTCTGCGCTGCGCACCCGCTGGCGTCTGCCGCTGGAGCTGCGCGAACTGATCGCGGCGGTTTATCAATACAACACCGGCATCTACAAGCGCGAGGTTCTGGCGATGAACCTCGCGGGCCAGATGGCGCAGTTGGGCGAGGAAGACAGCGTCACCCAATTGCTCAAGACCAAGTCGGCCAAGCTGCTGAAACTCAGCGTCGGGGATTTACAGCGCCTGCGTAAGAAGCTGACGGGGGTGACCGATCCGAGCCTGTTGGCACCCTTGGTGGTGGAGCCTGAAGCCATTGAGGAGGAGAGCGCCGAGGATGACGGGCCAGACCTCCTGGACTTGACAGCCGAGCCGCCAGCGGCCGAAGAGCCTGAACCTGAGCAAAGCATTGAGGATGTCCCGAAGGCTTGAGCTGGATGCCTTTTGATCAGTTCTGACGCTCCGTGCTTGCTGCGATAGACAAGGCTTGCTGGAGAAATGCGAAACCTGGTGGGAGCGAGCTTGCTCGCGAAAGGGTCAGTACTTTCAGGAGAGACAGTGCGCCTGGATTATCGCCTTCGCGAGCAAGCTCGCTCCCACAGTTGTTGTGCTGGCTGCAATACAGCGCTATGTCACAGAGGTCTTGTGCCCACACAATCCAGTTCCGGTCTGCCCGCACACCGCTTCAACCGACGCGAAGATTCAGTGATGACCCCGTCAGCATAGGAACCGTTTGATGCCCACCCTCGACCTGCAACATCTCTACAACAAAGCCTGGTTGTTCGCTTCTCAAGCTCACGTCGGGCAGAAGATGACAAGCTCGGATCTCCCTTACACGACCCACGTGGCGATGGTTGCCAATGAGCTGATCTTCGCCCATCGCGAAGAACCCGTAGGGGCATTCGAGATTGCCCTGCCTGCCGCACTGTTGCATGACGTCGTTGAAGACACCGATGTAACCACGATCCAGTTGCAAGAGGCTTTTGGCGCGCAGGTCGCATCGACTGTCGCGTGCCTGAGCAAGAACCTGATCGTGCCGTTTTCCGAGGAGCGTTATTTTCAGGGCATCGCCGAGCATTCCCGTGAAGCGGCAGCGGTCAAACTGTGCGACCGCATCACCAATCTGCAGTCAGCGCCTGCCAAATGGACGCACGCCAAACGAGCGTCCTACCTGATCGAGTCTGAGCAGATCCTGAATGCGTTGGGCCATGCGAATGGCTACCTCCGGCAGCGGCTCAGCGACACCATGGCGCGTTACCAGACCCTGTATGTGGATGGTTTCGAGGATCAGGTCAGGCCTTGAGCCTCAATGACTGTGACTGCGCCCCACATGCGAGGGCTCGCCTTCAGGTGAGGCGACGGCGCCGGTCACTTCCAGCCTTTCCAGAATCGCGCAGTGATCGGCTGCGTCGCTGCCGCAACGTTGGCGTAGCTCGAGCAGTTGTTGTTGCAGCGCCTGCAGGCTGGCAACGCGGGCGTTGACGTGCTCGATGTGCTCCTCAATCAGCGCGTTGACGTTTTCGCACTGGTCCTGCGGGCTGTCACGCAGGTTCAGCAGGCTGCGAATCTCTTCCAGCGTCATGTCCAGGCTGCGGCAATTGCGGATGAATGACAGTCGCTCGACGTGAGCCTGGGTATACAGCCGATAGTTACCGTCGCTGCGTGCGGGCGCAGGCAACAGACCTTCGCGTTCGTAATAACGGACGGTTTCGACCTGTGTATCCGTCAACTTTGCCAGTTCGCCAATCTTCATGGGCTTCATCTCGTTTTTAGCGCTTGACCCTATAGTGGCTACAGGGTGTTCACTTGGCAACAAGCAGAATCCAGGAGCGCGCCAAATGGGCCCGATCAGCAAAGTTACTCAGACACACGGTCACGACGAACACGAAGCAGCGCATGCAGAGCACGCGCATTCCTGCTGTTCCAGCAAAGCAGCGCCCGCCGTCGTGACGCTCGACAACGCCGCGTCAGCCGACGCGCGCCTGAGCAGTTTCCGTATTGAAGCGATGGACTGCCCTACCGAGCAGACGTTGATTCAGAACAAGCTGGGCAAGCTGGCAGGCGTGCAGAAGCTGGAATTCAACCTGATCAATCGCATCCTCGGCGTGTGGCATGACTTGCCATCGACCGACCCGATTCGCGACGCCATCGGGTCGCTGGGCATGCAGGCCGACCTGATCGAAGAAGGCGCGGATTCTGAGGCTGTTGCTGCCCCCGCGCCCAAGAAGCACTGGTGGCCACTGGCGCTGTCCGGCGTGGCTGCACTGGCTGCCGAAGTGGTGCATTTTGCCTCGCTGGGTCCGACCTGGGTCGTTGCCCTGCTGGCGCTGGTGTCGATCTTCAGTTGCGGTCTCATGACCTACAAGAAAGGC
The DNA here is from genome assembly GCF_900143095.1 of Pseudomonas asturiensis. Lineage (GTDB taxonomy): Bacteria > Pseudomonadota > Gammaproteobacteria > Pseudomonadales > Pseudomonadaceae > Aquipseudomonas > Aquipseudomonas asturiensis. Next base: position 89,346 of record NZ_FRDA01000010.1, read on the forward strand.
TGGATCGCGCTCAAGAACTTCAACCTCAACATCAATGCCCTGATGAGCATCGCTGTGACCGGTGCTGTGCTGATCGGCCAATGGCCTGAGGCAGCGATGGTGATGTTCTTGTTCACCGTGGCTGAACTCATCGAAGCCAAGTCGCTGGACCGGGCGCGCAACGCCATCAGCGGCCTTATGCAACTGACGCCGGAACTGGCGACGGTCCGTCAGGCGGATGGCAGCTGGCTGGAAGTAGAAGCCAAAAAGGTCGAACTGGATGCCATCGTGCGGGTAAAACCCGGTGAGCGCATAGGGCTGGACGGCGAAGTCGTGTCCGGACAATCGACCATTGACCAGGCTCCGATCACCGGGGAAAGTCTGCCGGTCGAGAAGACCGTGGGCGACAAAGTGTTCGCAGGTACCATCAATCAGGCGGGTTCGTTGGAGTATCGCGTAACAGCGGCGGCCAACAACTCGACGCTGGCGCGGATTATTCACGCTGTAGAAGCGGCCCAGGGTTCGCGTGCGCCGACCCAGCGCTTCGTCGACAGCTTCTCGCGCATCTACACGCCGGTGGTGTTCGTCGTGGCATTGGCGGTGGCTCTGATTGCACCCCTGTTCTTCGGCGGCGCGTGGTTTGACTGGATCTACCGGGCGCTGGTGCTGCTGGTGGTGGCATGCCCCTGTGCCTTGGTGATCTCCACGCCTGTGACCATCGTCAGCGGTCTTGCGGCAGCCGCGCGCAAGGGCATCCTGATCAAGGGCGGAGTGTATCTGGAAATGGGCGAGAAGCTGGATTACCTGGCCCTCGACAAGACCGGCACCCTGACATACGGCAAGCCGGTGCAGACCGATTATGTGGCGCTGCACACTGAGGCGGCCGATAGCGCGCCTGCCATCGCCGCGAGCCTTGCAGGTCGTTCCGATCACCCGGTTTCTCAGGCCATCGCCAAGGCTGCCGATGCCAACAGCACGGCGCATGAGGTCGCGAATTTCGAAGCCTTGGGCGGCCGTGGCGTGAAAGGCGAGATCAATGGCCGGATGTATCACCTGGGCAACCACCGTTTGGTGGAAGAACTGGGACTGTGCTCGCCTGAACTGGAAGCGCGTCTCGATGCGCTGGAAATGCAGGGCAAGACCGTGGTGCTGTTGCTCGACGCAACCGGTCCGCTGGCGCTGTTCGCCGTGGCAGATACCGTCAAGGAGAGCAGCCGTCAGGCCATTGCCGAGCTGCACGAGCTGGGCATCAAGACGCTAATGTTGACCGGCGACAACCCGCACACCGCCAAGGCGATTGCCGATCAGGTGGGCATCGATCAGGCGCAGGGCAACCTGCTGCCGGCGGACAAACTGGCGGCGATCGAAGGGCTGTACGCGCAAAACCATCGCGTCGGCATGGTCGGCGACGGCATCAACGACGCGCCTGCGCTGGCGCGGGCCGAGATCGGTTTTGCCATGGCGGCGGCGGGAACGGACACCGCCATTGAAACGGCGGATGTTGCGCTGATGGACGACGATCTGCGCAAGATCCCGGCATTCATTCGCCTGTCGCGCAGAACCTCGGCGGTGCTCAAGCAGAACATCGTCCTGGCGATTGTCACCAAAGTGCTGTTCATCGGCATCACCTTTGCGGGGCTGGCGACCATGTGGATGGCCGTGTTCGCCGACATGGGTGTGAGCCTGCTGGTGGTATTCAACGGGTTGCGGTTGCTCAAGAAGTAAGCGCTCGTGAGTGTGAGCTAACCATCGTGCCCGCGCTCCGCGTCACACATATCCTTGTGGGAGTGAGCTTGCTCACGAAGAGGCCAGTGCACCTGGTCAAGATGTAGAGTCTGAGACATGGCCTTCGCGAGCAAGCTCGCACGGTTTTTTACTCATCCACTAACTCCTGCCAAACCGCTCCTGCCCCCAGGCGATGAAGGTTTCCAGCAAGGGCTTCAGGACTTTGCGGGTCGGTTCGGCCAGGTCGGGGCGGTAGTGGAACGGGGCGAATTCTTCCATGTAGGTGCTTTGCGCCAGTTCCAGTTGCACGGCGTGGATATTGTTCGCCGGGTCGCCGTAATGGCGGGTGATGTGCCCGCCTTTGAAGCGGCCGTTCAGTACGTGGCTGTAGTCTTTGGCGGCCGCGCAGACCTGTTCCAGCCTGTTGGCCAGCTCCACGTCGCAGCTGGCGCCGTTGAAGGTGCCGAGGTTGAAATCGGGCAGGCGACCGTCGAACAGGTGCGGGACGTGGCCGCGAATGGAGTGCGCGTCGAACAGCAGGGCGTAGCCGAACGCGTCACGCAGCCGTTGCAGTTCCTGTTCCAGCGTCTGGTGGTAAGGCGTCCAGATCTGCTCCAGATACGTCGCCCGTTCTTCGGGGCCCGGTGTCTGGCCTTCCTTGAACAGCGGCACGCCGTCGAACAGGATCGTCGGAAACAGTCCTGTGGTCGCACCGGCGTACATCGGCTTGTCGTCGGAGGGACGATTGAGGTCGATGACGAAGCGTGAATACTCGGCAGCCAGCGTGCTCGCACCCAGCTCGGCAGCGAAGTCGTACAGACGCGGGATGTGCCAGTCGGTGTCAGGCAGGCTCAGCGCTTCGTCCACCAGCCCCGCTTCCACGGCGGGCGTGAGCTTGAGGCCCGCGTGGGGCATGCTGATCAGCAGCGGAATACGGCCGCGGGTGAATGTCAGAACGTTGTCCACAATCTTCTCCTTTACACCAGTGATTCCACGCCATGGCGCACAATGCGTTTGTCCAGATCGCCGCCCAGCCAGTACGCCAGGTCAGCCGGTCGCTCGATGTTCCAGGCGACGAAATCCGCCGTCTTGCCGACTTCCAGAGAACCGTGTGTGTCGCCCATGCCCAGTGCCTTGGCAGCGTTGAGCGTGACACCCGCCAGTGCTTCTTCAGGCGTCATGCGAAACAGCGTGCAGGCCATGTTGAGCATCAGACGCAGCGACAGGCCGGGCGAGGTGCCGGGATTCATGTCGGTGGAAATGGCGATGGGCACACCGTGTTTGCGCAACGCATCCAGCGGCGGCAGTTGAGTTTCGCGCAGAAAGTAGTAAGCGCCCGGCAGCAGCACGGCGACTGTTCCGGCAGCAGCCATGGCGATCACGTCGTCTTCGGTCATGAACTCCAGATGGTCGGCCGACAGGGCGTTGTAACGCGCCGCCAGACTCGAACCGCCCAGCGATGAAAGCTGTTCGGCGTGCAGTTTTACCGGCAGCCCGAGCTGCCCGGCGGTGATGAACACCTGTTCGACCTGCGCGGGAGAAAACGCCAGGTATTCACAGAACGCGTCCACGGCATCCACCAGCCCTTCAGCGGCCAGCGCGGGCAGCATGTCGTTGCAGATGTGGTGGATGTAGTCGTCGGCGCGATTGGCATATTCGGGCGGCAGGGCGTGCGCGGCCAGGCAGGTGGCGCGCACGGTGACCGGCAAGGTGTTGCCCAGGCTGCGGATCACGCGCAGCAGTTTGCGCTCGTTTTCCAGGTCCAGCCCATAGCCGGATTTCATCTCGACCGTGGTCACGCCATCGTTGAGCAGGTGCCGCAACCGCCGCTCAGCGCTGCGATACAACTCGTCCTCGGTCGCCGCACGTGTGGCGCGCACGGTGCTGGCGATGCCGCCGCCTGCGGCTGCGATGTCCGCATAACTTACGCCTTGCAGCCGCTGTTCGAACTCGCCGCTGCGGTTGCCGCCGAATACCGTGTGGGTGTGGCAGTCGATCAGGCCTGGCGTGACCCACGCGCCGCCCAGATCGACGGTGCTGTCACAGCCTGCCTCGTCCACCTGCGCCAGAGGCCCGATCCAGTCGATGAGCGCTGCGGAAGTCACGATGGCGGCATCCTCGATGATCGAGTAGTTGCCTTGTGCCATGGTTGCGATGTGACAGTTCTTCCAGAGCGTTTTCATCCAGGCCTCCTCAGGCTAAGGAACAGGTGTGAGCGACTTGGGTTTGACCCATAGACGGTAGGCGATGACCAGCAGCGCGATCCAGATCGCACCGACGATCAGCGCGGCGCGGTTATCCGGGAAGTAACCCAGCACGCCGAAGATAAACAGCATGAAGACGATGGCGGCGGCCGGCGCATAGGGCCAGAACGGCACCGCAAACTTCAGTTGTGCGGCTTCTTCGCGGCTCATGGCGCGGCGCATCGCGACCTGGGTCAGCAGGATCATCAGCCAGACCCAGACGGTGGCGAAGGTCGCCAGCGAGGCGATCAGCAGGAACACGTTTTTCGGAATCAGGTAGTTGAGCAGCACGCCGCCCAGCAGGGTCACGCCCATTACCAGCACCGTCATCCACGGCACGCCCTGACGCGACAAGCGCGCAAAGCTGGCTGGCGCCTGACCGTCGCGGGCCAGGCCGTACATCATGCGGCCCGCGCCGAAGATGTCGCTGTTGATGGCCGACACGGCGGCGGAAATCACCACGATGTTGAGAATGGTCGCTGCCGACGCGATGCCCAGATTGTCGAAAATCTGCACGAACGGGCTGCCCTGTGTGCCGATCTGTGGCCACGGGTAGATGGACATCAGCACGAACAATGTCAGCACGTAGAACAGCAGGATGCGCAGCGGCACCGCGTTGATCGCGCGAGGCAGCGTGCGTTGCGGGTCCTTCGCTTCACCGGCCGTGATACCGATGATCTCGATGCCGCCAAAGGCGAACATCACCACGGCGAACGAAGCGATCAGGCCTGTCACGCCGTTGGGCATGAAGCCGCCATGCGCCCACAGGTTACTGATGCCGACTTCCGTGCCGCTGGTCGAGGTGCCGATGCCGAACAGCATGATGCCGAAGCCCGCCAGAATCATCGCGATGATCGCGCCGACCTTGAGCAGCGACAGCCAGAATTCGGTCTCGCCGAAGACTTTGACGTTGCACAGGTTCAGCGCGCCGATCAGAAATACGATGCCCAGGACCCAGATCCAGCGCGGCACTTCCGGAAACCAGAAGCCCATGTAGATGCCGAACGCTGTGACATCGGCAAGGCAGACGATGATCATCTCGAACGCGTAGGTCCAGCCCAGCACGAAGCCGGCCAGCGGGCCGAGGTAGCGTGTGGCGTAATGGCTGAAGGAGCCGGAAACGGGATCGTGCACGGCCATTTCGCCCAGCGCACGCATGACCATGAACACGGCTGCGCCGCCGATCAGGTAGGCCAGCAACACGGCAGGCCCGGCCTGCTGAATCGCCGAGGCCGAGCCGTAGAACAACCCTGTGCCGATGGCAGAGCCCAGAGCCATGAAGCGAATGTGGCGGGCGGATAACCCGCGTTTCAAACCATCTTGTGACGTCATTTCAGGTCCATTTCATTACTGGTATGGCTATAGCTGCGAGAACGCCTGCATTCGGCTTCCCGCAGCGATTGACCATGGCGAGCCCTGCCAGGCTCGCGGTGCATCACAGACTGGGTAGCAGACGTGCAGGAACCAAAGGGTTCAGGCAAGTGGAGGACAACAGCTGGCTGGCAGCTTCGATGTCCGGTGCGAAAAAGCGGTCTTTGTCGTAGGACGGGACCTTGCTGCGTAGCAGGGCTCGGGCTTGCTCCAGTTTTGGAGAGGTTTTCAGACCATTACGCAGGTCCAGACCCTGACACGCAGCCAGCCATTCTACGGCAAGAATCCCGCGAACGTTTTCTGCCATTTCCCATAACCGCTTGCCGGCGGCTGGTGCCATCGACACGTGGTCTTCCTGATTGGCGGAGGTCGGCAGGCTGTCGACGCTGTGCGGATGGGCCAGCGCCTTGTTTTCACTGGCCAGCGCCGCGGCTGTGACCTGGGCGATCATGAAGCCGGAATTGACCCCGCCGTTGGCCACCAGGAACGGTGGCAACTGCGACATGTGCTTGTCCATCATCAGCGAAATGCGCCGCTCGCTCAGTGAACCGATTTCAGCGATGGCCAGCGCCAGGTTGTCGGCCGCCATGGCGACCGGCTCGGCGTGGAAGTTGCCGCCGGAGATCACGTCGTTTTCGGCGGCGAACACCAGCGGGTTGTCAGACACGGCGTTGGCTTCGATTTGCAGCACCTCGGCGGCCTGACGCAACTGGGTCAGGCAGGCGCCCATCACCTGTGGCTGGCAGCGCAGCGAGTAGGGGTCCTGAACCTTGTCGCAGTTGCGGTGCGACTCGGACACCTCACTGCTTTCACCGAGCAGGTCGCGGTAGCAGGCGGCGGAATCGATCTGCCCGCGCTGGCCGCGAGCGGCATGAATGCGTGCGTCGAACGGCGAGCGTGAACCCAGTACCGCTTCGACCGTGAGCGAGCCACAGGTCAGAGCAGCGGCGAACAGGTCTTCGCCCTCGAACAGGCCGCGCAGCGCATAGGCGGTTGAGACCTGCGTGCCGTTGAGCAGCGCCAGACCTTCCTTGGCGGCCAGGGTCAGTGGCGTCAGTCCTGCGATTTTCAGTGCATCGACTGCGTTGAGCCATTCACCCTTGTAACGCGCCTTGCCTTCGCCCAGCAGCACCAGCGACATGTGCGCCAGCGGCGCGAGGTCACCGGATGCGCCCACCGAACCCTTGAGCGGGATGTGCGGGTAGACCTCGGCATTGATCAGCGCGATCAGCGCGTCGATGACCACACGGCGAATCCCCGAAAAACCGCGGCTCAGGCTGTTGACCTTGAGCACCATGATCACCCGCACCAGTTCGTCGCTGATTGGCTGACCGACACCGGCTGCGTGGGACAACACCAGCGAGCGTTGCAGGTTTTCCAGGTCTTCGCTGGCGATGCGCGTCGAGGCCAGCAGACCGAAACCGGTGTTGATGCCGTAAGCGGTGCGGTTCTCGGCCAGAATGCGCTCGACGCAGGCCACGCTGTCGTCGATCGGCTGGTCAGCGCTGGCGTCCAGCGTCAGGGTCATGGGCTGCTGATAGAAGGCGCGCAGTTGTGCCAGCGTCAGTTGGCCGGGGATCAGGTTGAAGGTCTTGGCAGATGGGGTGGTCACGATGCAGCTACTCCTTGATTGATGTCGGGCGTGCGCGCGTCTTGAGCGTGCCGCCGTCGGCCCTGCGTGGGTGACGCCGGGCCTTGACCGCTTGTTATTGGGTTGCCGTGTGTTCGCGGCAGTGCTGGAAAATCCTTTCCAGCGCCTGGTGTTCGTTGATCAGTGCCGCACTGCTGGCGATGTCCGGGGCCAGCCAGCGGTCTTCGTCGTAAGCCGGAACGCGTTCGCGCAACAGCTGCCAGGCGATCCGCGTGCCTACGCCGAACTGCTGGGCCTTGAGGAATTCAAACGCCTGTGCCGCCAGCAGGTATTCGATGGCGAGAATCTGCGTCGCATTGCCCAGCACCTTGTGCAGCTTTAGCGCGGCGCTGGTGCCCAGGCTCAAGTGATCTTCCTGCAGGCCGGACGTGACGTAGTTATCCACAACCGCCGGTTGCGCCATCTGGCGGTTTTCTGCGCACAGTGAGGCTGCGACGTACTGGACGATCATCATTCCCGAGTTGACGCCCGGCTGGCTGACCAGAAACGCGGGCAGGCCGCTGACCATCGGATTGATCAGGCGGTCCAGACGACGCTCGGCAATCGAGCCGAGCTCGGCGACGGCCACGCATAGAAGGTCCGCCGCCATCGCCACCGACTGACCGTGCGGGTTGGCTTGGGACACCACGCGGTAAGCATCGGGCGTGCCGAGCAGCAACGGGTTGTCGGTGACCGAATTCAGTTCGGTCTCGATCTGCCGGACGGCATGCGCCAGCTGGTCGCGTGTTGCGCCGTGTACCTGCGGCATGGAGCGAATGCTCAGTGCGTCCTGAGTGCGAATGCCCTGGCTGCTGGCGAGGACTTCGCTGCCTGCCAGCAGGCTGCGCAGGTTGCTGCCGACGGCTTGCATGCCGGGATGCGGCTTGAGGGCCAGAATGGTTTCGTCGAATGCATCCAGCTGGCCGCGCAGGGCTTCAAAGGTCATGGCACCGATCACGTCGGCCCATTGGACCAGTCGCTCGGCGTCGGCGATGGTCAGACAGCTCAGGCCGGTCATGCAGGGCGTGCCGTTGACCAGGCACAATCCGTCTTTCGCACCGAGGATGACCGGCTTGAGGCCTTCCTCCACCAGCGCCTGCTGTGCGGGCACGATCTGCCCGCGATAGCTGACCTGACCGACGCCCAGCAAGGCGATGCCCACATGGGCCATGTGGGTCAGATAGCCCACCGAACCTTGCGCCGGGACCTGAGGCGTGATGCCGTGGTTGAGCAGGGCCAGCAGTGCTTCGACCACTTGCCGATGAATACCGGATTTGCCCTGGCTGTAGTTGAGCAGGGCCGCGCAGATGACCGCGCGCGTCTGTTCGTCGGTCAGGGGTGCGCCGACGCCACAGGCATGGCTGAGCAGGGTATTACGCGACAGGCGACTGAGTTGTTCGCCTGCCAGCGACACATTGCATAACGCGCCCAGGCCGGTGTTCACGCCGTAGGCGCGCTCGCCGCTGACAACGATGCGTTGCACGATGGCCTGGGCGTTATCGATCCGGGCCCACGCGGCTTGCGACAGCGCCAGTGGCGCGCCATGCCGGGCAACGGCGACTACATCCTGCCAGCGCGCCGGGGCGTCGCCGAAAACGATCTGTTCTGCTCGCGACATCTGCAACGGTCCTTAAAGAGTGGCCACGCGGCGCTGAACGAAACGATCCACGTAATCGTCGGCGGGCGAGTGAAGGATTTCTTTCGGCGTACCGACCTGGATCAGCCGTCCGTCCTTGAGGATCGCGATGCGATTACCGATGCGCACGGCTTCATCAAGGTCATGGGTGATGAACACGATGGTCTTGTGCAGCGTGGCCTGCAGGGCCAGCAACTGGTCCTGCATTTCGGCGCGAATCAGTGGGTCGAGTGCGCTGAACGCTTCGTCCATCAGGATGATGTCGGTGTCGGCCGCCAACGCACGGGCCAGACCCACGCGCTGGCGCATACCGCCGGAAAGCTGATGCGGGTACTTGTTTTCATAGCCGCTCAGGCCGACGGTGGTGATCCAGTGCCGTGCGCGTTCATCACACAATGCCTTGGTCTCGCCGCGCACTTTCAGGCCGTAGGCGACGTTGGCGAGTACGGTCTTGTGCGGCAGCAGGCCGAAGCTCTGGAACACCATGCTGATCTTGTGCCGACGAAACTGGCGCAGCGCTTCCATGTCGTAGCGCAGAATGTCTTCGCCATCGACCAGAATCTCGCCACTGGTGGGATCGATCAGCCGGTTGAAGTGGCGCACCAGGGTCGATTTACCCGAGCCGGACAGGCCCATGATCACAAAGATTTCGCCGCTGGCAATCGACAGTGACAGGTCGTTCACGCCCACCACGCAACCGGTTTTCGCCAGCACCTGATCCTTGCTCTGATGCTGCTGGACCATGGTCAGCGCTTCTTTTTCCCGATTGCCGAAAATCTTGTACACGTTTCGCACAACGATCTTGTTCGGTTGCTCACTCATCATTTTTGCGCCTCATGCCGTGGGCGGCCGTAGGCCTGAGTGATGCGGTCAATGACGACCGCCAGAATGACAATGGCCAGACCCGCTTCCAGTCCGCGTCCGACGTTCAGCGTCTGAATGCCGACCAGTACGTCTTCGCCCAGACCGCGAGCGCCGATCATCGAGGCAATCACCACCATCGACAGTGCCATCATGGTGGTCTGGTTGATACCGGCCATGATGCTGGGCATCGCCAGCGGAAGTTGCACACCGAACAGTTGCTGCCAGCGGTTGGCACCAAAGGCATTGATGGCTTCCATGACCTCGCCGTCGACCTGACGAATACCCAGGTCGGTCAGGCGAATCAGCGGCGGCGCGGCGTAGATCACGGTGGCGAAGATCGCGGGGACCTTGCCCAGGCCGAACAGCATCAGCACCGGAATCAGGTAAACGAAGCTGGGCATGGTCTGCATAATGTCCAGCAGCGGCATCAGCACCGAACGCAGGCGGTTGCTGCGCGCCGAAAGAATGCCCAGCGGAATGCCGATCAGTACGGCAATGATCGTGGCGACCAGCATCAGCGCCAGTGTCTGCATCAGCTTGTCCCACAACCCGACCGCGCCGACCAGAAACAGCAGGCCGACGATCACCACGGTGGTGACAATCTTGCGCGTGGCGTGCCAGGCAATGCCGCCGACAATGATCAGCATCAACCACCACGGCGCCATGCGCAGCAGGCCTTCCAGGTTGACGATGGCCCACAGCAGCGTGTCGGAGATGTGTCGGAACACATCGCCGTACTGGGTCACCAGCGAGTCGACGCCGTCGTTGACCCAGTTGGCGATCGAGAAAGTGAAGCTTTCAGGAAACATAAGCGGCTCTCAAGTAAGGTGTTTCGGTCAACGAACGGGCAGCCGGACCTGCAGTGTCAGCCTGGCTGCCCAGTCGTTTACAGCGAGGCGTCCACCTTTTTCGCGGCGTCTTCACTGACCCACTGATGCCAGACTTCCGGGTGCTCTTTCAGAAAGATCCGGGCGAGTTTCGGCGATTCGATGCGGTCCTTGGCCATGCGCCCCAGATTCTGGTTGAGCAGGTCGATCGGCAGATTGACCTTCTCCAGCACGGCAATCAGTTCAGGCGCCTGATCATGGAACACTTTGGACACGCCGACCTTGATATCGATCGTCTTGTTTACCCCGGCCTTCTCTTCCAGACGCACCAGGTCTACCTGACCCATCAACGGCGTTGGCGACCAGTAATACGTCAGGATCGGCTCGCCACGCTTGTAGCTGGACAGAATAGCTGCGTCCAGCGCAGGGCCGGTGCCCGGACGGAAGTTGGTGTACGTGTTTTCCAGGCCGTAGGTCTTGAGCATTTCGCTGTTTTCCAGCTCACAGGTCCAGCCGGCCGGGCAGTTGTAGAAACGGCCTTTGCCGGGTTCTTCCTGATCCTTGAACACTGCCGAATACTGCGCCAGATCGCTGATCGACTTGAGGTTCGGTGCCTTGGCTTCCAGCTTGCGCCTGGCGTCGCCTTCGATCACGTAGCGCGGCACGTACCAGCCCTCGACTGCACCGACGACCGGCGCGCCGACACCGACCACTTTCCCGGCGGCGGCAGCCTTGTTCCACACTTCGCTTCGACCGACCCATTCTTCGGCGAAGATCTGGATGTCGTTGGTGCTCAGGGCGTTTTCCATGGCGATCGAGTTGCCGGGCAGGGCATCCACGGTACAGCCGTAACCCTTGTCCAGCACGATCTGCAGGATGTCGGTCAGCAGCATCGCGCTTTCCCAGTTCAGGCCCGCGAATTTCACTGGCTTGCCTGACTCACACCAGTTGGCGGCCTGACTCGCTCCGGCGCTGGCGAGCAAGCCAGCGGATACCAGAGTGGTCAACAGGGCCTTTTTCATATTCATTGTCGATGCTCCTACGCCTGAAAGGGATGGTGGCAGTTTCATCAAAACAGGCATCCGGCCCTTGGGCGTTTACACGCCCGTCCCCGGGGTCTGTCGGCCTGATGACCGACGTCGCCCTTAACGTCCGATCATCGGCAGGTTCAAGCCCTGCTCTTTGGCACAGTCGATTGCAATGTCGTAACCGGCATCGGCGTGGCGCATGACGCCGGTCGCCGGGTCGTTGTGCAGCACGCGGGCGATGCGCTCGGCGGCTTCATCGGTGCCGTCGCAGACGATCACCATGCCCGAGTGCTGCGAGAAGCCCATGCCGACGCCGCCGCCGTGGTGCAGGGACACCCAGGTCGCGCCGCTGGCGGTGTTGAGCAGGGCATTGAGCAATGGCCAGTCTGACACCGCGTCTGAGCCGTCACGCATGGATTCGGTTTCGCGGTTGGGGCTGGCAACCGAGCCAGAGTCCAGGTGGTCGCGACCAATCACGACCGGTGCCGACAGCTCGCCGCTGCGTACCATCTCGTTGAACGCCAGACCGAGTTTTGCGCGCTGACCCAGACCGACCCAGCAGATACGGGCGGGCAAACCCTGGAAGCTGATGCGCTCGCGGGCCATGTCCAGCCAGTTGTGCAAATGCTCGTCGTCCGGGATCAGTTCCTTGACCTTGGCGTCGGTCTTGTAGATGTCCTGTGGGTCGCCCGACAGCGCGGCCCAGCGGAACGGGCCAATGCCACGGCAGAACAACGGACGGATATAGGCGGGAACGAAGCCTGGGAAATCGAAGGCGTTGGTCACGCCGACTTCCTTGGCCATCTGCCGGATGTTATTGCCGTAATCGAAGGTCGGGATACCGGCTTGCTGGAACGCCAGCATGGCCTGGACGTGTTCGGCCATCGATTGCTTGGCAGCCTTGACCACATTGGCCGGCTCACTCACCGAGCGGGCGCGGTACTCGTCCCAGGTCCAGCCTTTGGGCAGGTAGCCGTTGAGCGGGTCGTGGGCGCTGGTCTGGTCGGTGACCATGTCCGGACGCACGCCACGGCGGACCATTTCCGGCAGGATTTCGGCCGCGTTGCCGCACAGGGCGATGGAGATGGCCTTGCCTTCAGCGGTGTAGTGGGCGATACGGGCCAGCGCGTCGTCCAGATCGGTGGCCTGTTCGTCGACATAGCGGGTCTTGATGCGGAAATCGATGCGGCTCTGCTGGCATTCGATGTTCAGCGAGCACGCGCCGGCCAGTGTTGCGGCCAATGGCTGCGCGCCGCCCATGCCGCCCAGACCTGCGGTCAATACCCAGCGGCCTTTGAGGTTACCGTCGTAATGCTGACGACCGGCTTCGACGAAGGTTTCGTAGGTGCCTTGCACGATGCCCTGGCTGCCGATGTAGATCCAGCTGCCTGCGGTCATCTGGCCGTACATCGCCAGGCCCTTGGCATCCAGTTCGTTGAAGTGTTCCCAGCTCGCCCAGTGCGGCACCAGGTTGGAGTTGGCGATCAGTACGCGCGGGGCGTTGCTGTGGGTCTTGAACACGCCAACCGGCTTGCCGGACTGCACCAGCAGCGTTTCGTCGTCATTCAGGTGAGTGAGGCTTTCGACGATCTTGTCGTAACACTCCCAATTGCGCGCCGCTCGCCCGATACCGCCGTAGACCACCAGTTCATTGGGGTTCTCGGCCACTTCCGGGTCCAGGTTGTTCATCAACATGCGCAGCGGCGCTTCGGTCAGCCAGCTCTTGGCTGTTAGTTGAGTCCCACGGGCAGCACGTACCTCGCCTTCACGATGGCGGGTCCAGTCCTGCTTCAGGTCTTGATTATTCTCGGCCACAAAAAAATCCTCAGCGATCATTCCAAACCAGCCCGTGCAGGGCGCTTCAATGCAGGTCGGCAGAGCGGCTTGATTAACCTGTCTCTACTTGTACATACAAGCATATGCAATCTGAAGACCAACTTTGTCGCGCGATGGCTGTAGCCTATTCAGAAACAGCGCAAGGCCTTGCTTTTCGAGGTTTTCAGAGGAACGGGCATGGTTGGCGTGCGAGCGCGCCAAGACGCCGTGATTGTTACCTGAGGGCTTTTTTGCGCAGTTTTGGGGCGGTGGGTAACACGCTGGTGCGGCTCGGGTTGCCGGCGCATTCCCACAGGGTTGTAGTTATCCGGTGAGGCGGGTGTGAAGCGAAGGGGGCAGAACGTCAGACGATCCGTGTCATACGTCTCAAATCACCTTGACTGCTCGTCCAATGAATTGAATCGGACCCGTCGGTTTGCCGATGGGCGAGCCGGTGGATGTTTCCAGCGTCAGCTCGAACAACTGGTTGGGTTGCAGTGGCGGTAGTTTGTCGAGCGGGATGTTCAGGCTTTGCCCCGGTTTGACCAGCCCGAGGGAAACCGGTCCTTGCCAGCCATCACCCTTGGTCCAGAACTCCAGCGCCTTGTCGGCCGGGACTTCGAACGCGCCCAGCGGGATGAGCTGGATTTCCTGTGGGTTGCTGGCCTGCACGACCCAGCCGGGTGATTTGTCCTGAGGCCCGACCAGCACCACCAGATAAGAGGGCGGCGTTGGGGTGCGGGTCAGCAGTGTCATGCCCAGCACCAGCGAGGCGGCAAGTCCTGCGCCTGCAAGGCCGCGCCAGATCGCCAGGTTGTCCCACCAGCGTACGCGCTGTTCAGGCTGCGACCGGGTCACTGTGCGATCCATCAGGTTGCGCTCGATCCGCTCCCATAGACCGGGTGACGGCATGACGGGCTCCGCCAGCTCGGTGAGGGGCAGCAGGCGTTGTTCCCAGGCGTCTATCGCCGCCTGCAGGTCAGGCTCGTGGGGCAGGCGACGCTGGACGTCCAGCCGTTGCCCGGCCGGCAGGGTGCCGAGTACGTACTCGCCCGCCAGCTCGTGAATGTTCTCGTTCGAAGGTCGGGTCATCCCATGCACTCCCGCAAAGCCGTCAGGCTGCGCTTGATCCAGGCTTTGACCGTACCCAGTGGCGCGCCAACTTTCTGCGCGATTTCTTGATGCGAATAACCGTCTACATAGGCGTGAAGCACACAGTTACGCCGCACCGGTTCTAGCTGTTCCAGGCACGATGTAACGCGCCCGGGATTGACTCGCCAGTCGAAAGCATCGCCGGTTTCCTGCCAGCCTTCCAGTGTCGCCTGCTCATGATGATCTTCGCTGCCGTCATCCTCAACGCGAACTTCCCGTGCGGTGTTGCGCAGGTTGTTGAGCGCCAGATGGCGCGTCACGCTGTAAATCCAGCCGCGTGCCGAGCCGCGTGAGGCGTCGAAACTGGCGGCACCGGTCCATATCTTGAGAAAGGCATCATGCACGATGTCTTCAGCCTGTGCGCGGTCACGCACCAGCCGCATGACCACACCGAGCAGCCGTGCGCTTTCCTGTTCATAAAGACGATGCAGGGCCTGCCGCTCACCGCGAGCGCAGGCCTGAAGCGTGCCTTCGTAATCAAAGAGAGATTCGTGTGAGGACAAGGTGATCCGCCGTCAATGGACTACTGCCTCGTTGATATCACGAGGACCCGCGCAGCAGCATAGCTCACTGGCTGCGCGGTGACCGATTGCCTGACTGTGATCAGTTGGCGGTCCAGAACAGATAGTCGGCCTGATACTTGACCACTTCCTTGGCGCCCTTGTTGCTGGCCGCGCACGCGGTGGTCGGTGCCACGCCGCCTTTCAGGGCGGTGCGCTGGATGTAGGCAACGCCGGTCATGGCGCCTTTGCCTTCAGCCGGGTTGGCCTTGACCAGTTGATACGGCAGGTTGCCTGCGCTCGACGGTGCCACGGCGACCTGAGTGCCGGTCACTTTCGAGCCGTCTTTGGCTTCCCACGTTGCAGGCGGGCCGTAGTAGGTGCCGACCTGTTTGCCGCTCTTGTCATTGAGTACCGCCTTGGGACCGACGAACGCCCATTCCATCTCATTGGGCATGTTGGCTTTGGCGCGGCATTCGTAGGTAATTTCGCCGACCCCGGTGGTTTGCATGCTGATCTTGTGGCCGGCCGGAACCCGAACGCTTTCGGGCAGATCGGTCTGGGCCATGGCGACGGACGACAGGCAAGTGAAAGCCAGGGTACTACCTGCAAGGCAGAGCAAGCGTTTTGCGTTCATGCAGAAATCTCCAGATGGTTTAACCGCGCTCAGCAACTCGAAGTGGCTGCTGCAAGTACTACCCGCGAGGAAACGATCTGGATGCAGTGATTTGAAAATATTTTTTCAGGGCCTGCTAAAACGGCTGCGCAGCAGCAAGATCCCGGTGATCGCCGCGAGGCCCGAGCCCATCAATACGCCGACTTTCACTTCATCGATCAGGTGCTGCTGACCGGGAAACGCCAGGTTGCCGATGAACAGGCTCATGGTGAAGCCGATGCCACACAGGATCGCCACGCCATACAGCTGCACCCAGTTACTGCCTTCCGGCAGCACGGCCAGCCCTGCACGAATGGCCAGCACGGCGGCCAGGAATACGCCTATCTGCTTGCCCACGAACAGCCCCAGCGCGACCCCGAGCGGCACCGGATCGATGAGATTTTCCAGGGAGATGCCGGACAGCGAAACCCCGGCGTTGGCAAAGCCAAAGATCGGCACTACGGCAAACGCCACCCAGTAATGCATCTTCTCTTCAAGGAACAGCAGCGGCGAGCGCGCTTCTTCCTCGGGCTTGCCCATCGGGATGCACAGCGCCAGTGCGACGCCGGCCAGTGTGGCGTGAACGCCCGACTGCAACACGAAGAACCACAGCAGCGCGCCCAGCAACAGATAAGGCAGCAGGCGACGGACGTTGAGGCGATTCATCACGATCAGCACCGCCAGCGTGGCGAAGGCCGCGCCCAGCATCGGCAGGTTCAGGCCGGAACTGTAGAAGAACGCGATGATGGTGACGGCACCCAGATCATCGAGAATCGCCAGTGCCGCGAGAAACACCTTGAGCGACGTCGGTACTCGATTGCCCAGCAAAGACAGTACGCCCAGTGCGAATGCGATGTCAGTCGCGGCAGGAATCGCCCAGCCGCTCAATGTCTGCGGGTTGCCCCAGTTGACGGCGATGTAGATCAGCGCCGGCACCAGCATCCCGCCGGCAGCGGCAAAGCCGGGCAGGGCGCGTTGCCCCCAGGTCGAAAGTCCACCCGCCAACACTTCGCGCTTGATTTCCAGGCCGACCATCAGGAAAAAGATCGCCATCAACCCGTCATTGACCCACAGCTCGACTGACAGGCCCAGCCACACGCTGTGCAGTACCGCGAAATAACCGGCGGACAGTGGCGAGTTGGCGACAATCAGCGCGGCCAGCGCGGCCAGCATCAAGACGATGCCGCCTGCGGACTCGGAGGCGAGAAAGCTGGCGAGGATGGCAACAGCCCGAGGCGTTTCCTTGATCGGGAATTGAGTCATGGTCGTCCTTGAAGGGATCTGATTTTTAGAGGGCGCCTAGCATACCTTCATTGACCCATGGCGTTCAGCTCAATCAGGCAGCAACGGCTGGCGCCCGACGATTGCAGCTCGATCTCCATGAGTGCGCCGGTGTTGTCCACCTGGGCGCAGTCGTGTCGGCCGAGGATTTCCCACGGCTGGCCGTTGATACTGAGGGCGACCTGCTCGGCCATGCTGAACAGCATGAAGGTGCTCGCCGAACTGAACAGCCGTTGCGGCTGGCGCACGTCGATCCATTGCAGGCGAGCGCTGTATCGATGCGCCGCATAGATGAGATTGAAATCCCGGATCGGCCCGTCGAGCAATGTGCACTCGACCTGGCTGTCCCCGCTGAACGCAAACGGATCGGAAGGCAGCAGCGGACGGCTGTTGAGGCCATCGACCGTCAGTGTCATGCCGGTACCCTGCAGCACGGTGATGATCCGCTGATAACC
This sequence comes from Pseudomonas asturiensis, assembly GCF_900143095.1. Lineage (GTDB taxonomy): Bacteria > Pseudomonadota > Gammaproteobacteria > Pseudomonadales > Pseudomonadaceae > Aquipseudomonas > Aquipseudomonas asturiensis. Next base: position 106,507 of record NZ_FRDA01000010.1, read on the forward strand.
GGCGAACACGGAAAAGCCGCCTGAGTGTTCGATATCTGCAATCGACAGCCGCCAGCCGAAACCGTCAAGGTCCTGACCTGCGTCGCGGGCGATTTCTTCGGTGCTGCCGCCGCCGTTCTTCCACGGCATGCGCGGGTAGTCGATGGCGCGCAGGATTCGGGTGGAGGTCATTTGGTGAAGCGTCCTTCAAGGCGATGACGGGAGCCGGGATGGATCAGGCGTGCGGCGGTCACCGGCTGGCGACCTGACCACGTACGGCGGCGAATCAACAGGCAGGGTTCGCCCGCGTCGATCTGCAACAGTGTGCACTCGTCGGCCTCGGCCAGAATCGCCTCGACCACATGCTCACCCTCGGTCAACGGCGCGACCTGCGATAGGTAGGCGTAGGGCGTCTGCAGGGTGAAGTCCTGCTTGAGGTAATCCGGCGCGACCAACGCGTTCACGAAACGGTCTTCGATCTGCACGGCAATGTCGTTTTCGTAATGCACGATCAACGAATGGAACACCCGCTGACCCTCGCGCATGTCCAGCGCCAGTGCGCGTTCGGAGCCTGCGGCTTCTTCTTTGAGGATGATGACCTTGCAGGAATGACGATGGCCTCGTGCGGCAATCTCGTCAGCGATATTGTGGACTTCGAACAGCGCGGACTGGCTTTTGGGCTCGGCGACGAACGTACCAACGCCCTGCATGCGCACCAGCAGGCCTTCGGCGGTGAGTTCGCGCAAGGCGCGATTGATGGTCATGCGGCTGAAACCCAGTTGCGTCACCAGCTCGCTTTCCGACGGCACGCGGTGATGCGGCGGCCAGGTGCCGTTCTGGATCTGCAGGGCGATCATGTGTTTGACGCGGGCGTACAAGGGTGCGGGACTTTCGCCCATCTGGGCTGCCAGTGAGGAAGAGGCGGGCGGCGTCGGCACGTAGGTGTCCTTGTTGTGAAGATGATTCAGGCGCTCAAGCTAACCATTAACCCGTGGTACGGCAAGTTTGCCGACGGTTTACCAGTGCGCCAAACGTCTGTATATGTATATACAAATTACAGTGATGAGGTATGAAGTCAATGTCAGCCTTCTTTGCCGAGCGCGCGCTACTCCCTGATGGCTGGGCCAATGACGTGCGTCTGGAGGTCAGCCCTGAGGGCATGCTGACGCGGATTCAGGCCAATGCGGAGCGGCAGGGCGCTGAAATCGTCAATGGCCCGCTGCTGCCCGGCATGCCGAACCTGCATTCGCACGCTTTCCAGCGTGCCATGGCCGGTCTGGCGGAAGTGGCCGGCAACCCGAACGACAGCTTCTGGACCTGGCGCGACCTCATGTACCGGCTGGTCGGGCGCATCACACCGCAGCAACTGGGCATCATTGCCCGGCAGCTGTACATCGAGATGCTCAAAGGTGGCTACACCTCAGTTGCCGAATTTCACTATGTGCATCAGGACATCACGGGCAAGCCCTACGCCGACCCGGCCGAGCTGGCGGTGCAGATCAGCCAGGCGGCAAGCTCGGTCGGTATCGGCCTGACGCTGTTGCCGGTGCTTTACAGCCATTCCGGTTTTGGCGGGCAAGCACCGAACGAAGCCCAGCGCCGATTTATCCACAGCACCGACAGCTATCTGGACCTGCAGGCGCGTTTGCAGCCGATTGTGGCGAGTCAAACGGCGCAGCGGCTTGGCCTCTGCTTTCACTCATTGCGTGCCGTGACGCCCGAGCAGATCAGCGCCGTGCTGGCTGCCAGCGCCCCGGATTGCCCGGTGCATATCCACATTGCCGAACAGCAGAAGGAAGTCGATGACTGCCTGAGCTGGAGCGGTCGACGTCCGTTGCAGTGGCTGTATGAGAACGCGCCTGTGGATAACCGCTGGTGTCTGGTGCATGCGACCCATGCCGAGCCTGACGAAGTGGCCCTTATGGCAAACAGCGCAGCCGTTGCCGGTTTGTGCCTGACCACTGAAGCGAATCTGGGTGACGGGATTTTCCCGGCCGTGGATTACCTCGCGCAGGGCGGGCGTTGGGGCATTGGTTCAGACAGCCATGTGTCGCTCAGCGTGGTCGAAGAGCTGCGCTGGCTGGAGTACGGCCAGCGGCTGCGCGATCAGCGTCGTAACCGGTTGTATCGCAGCGATCAGCCGAGGGTTGGCAGAACCTTGATGGATGCGGCGCTCGCGGGCGGTGCTCAGGCGTTGGGTCAGGAGATTGGCGCGCTGGAAATCGGCAAGCGTGCAGACTGGCTGGTACTGGATGGCAATGACCCGTATATCGCCACTGCAACGGGTGATGCCATTCTCAATCGCTGGTTGTTTGCAGGCAGTGATCGCCAGATCCGCGACGTGGCGGTTGGCGGGCGCTGGGTGATTCGTGAAGGACGACATGCCGATCAGGATCAGAGTGCCCAGGCGTTTGCTCAGGTACTGAAGACGTTATTGGACTAGCTGACTGATCGTGCCAACGGGTTAGCACGATCAATCGCGCCAGTGTTCACTTCCCGTCTTTGCCAATCTTCGAATCAGCCTCGCGCCAGATCAGGCGTGAGGTGTCGTAACCCTGCTGACGGGCCTTGCTCAGCATGTCTTGCTTGACCGACTCGGACACGGTGGGCGTGCGTGACAGCAGCCAGAGGTACTTGCGGTCCGGGTTGCCGACCACAGCGGTCTTGTAGCCGTCGCTCACGTCCAGCACCCAGTAATCACCCTTGGCAACACCCGGTAGCAGACGCGAGAACCAGTTATCGAACACGACCCACAGTTTGTCGGTCTTGCCCGGAACCTGCGGCGAGGCGGTACCGGTCGCTTCCTGCCATTCGCCTTCAAGGGTGCGGCAGCGATTGGTCACGGCGATGTTGCCGTCGTCCTTGAGCTGATAGTGGGCTTCGGACTGGGCGCATTTGCGCTGGAAGAACATCGGCAGTCGTGCCAGCTCGTACCAGGTACCCTGATACTGCTTGAGATCGACGCTGTCGACCGTCCTCGGCTCAAGGTTGTCAGCCGAGTGCGCAAAGCCGATGGCCAGAAAACTGGCCATCACGAAGATACCGAAACGTACGAGTACCTTGACCATGCTTATTTCAGGCCCTGACCCGAGAACAAGACGACCTTGTCAGCGGCATACTGCACGCTGATGAACGTGTTTTTGTCGCCCCATGTGCAACTCGACATGCCCAGCGCACCGGAACATTCAGTCGGGCTGCCCAGCAAGGACTCGACCTGAGCCTTGGGCATGCCCGCAGAGAGTTTGGAGTAGTTTTCCTGAGTGATTTTGCTGCACGCAGCCAGGAACACGCAAAACGAGAGTAAAGCGACAGAGCGCAAGGACATGGGTGAAGCTCCTGAACGGAAGAGGGGTCTCGTCGCAACGGGGGCCGATGCAGCCTGACGCTGGCGCAGTACCGAAAGCTTAGAAGAGGAAAAGCGGATCTGGTTCCCGGCAGACAAAAGGATTTATTCGGCCTATCAGAAGCTTGAGCCCGGTTTCTCGAGAAATTCGATTTCCTGATCGGTAGAGGTTCTGCCCAGAATGGCATTGCGATGCGGGAAGCGCCCGAAGCGGGCGATGATCGCCTGATGGCGCTCGGCAAAATCCAGGCTGCTTGTGAAATAGTCGCGATCAGTGGAAGGCAGAAGGGGCAGCAAACGGGTGAAACAGGCGATGGCCTGATTCTGGTCAGCGAGGTTCTCGCTGTGCTCCAGCACCAGGTAGATAAAGGTGCGCTGCAGGGGATCCAGATGCTGGTCACGCTCCAGCTTCAGGCCGTGCTTGACCAGCGCCTGCGCACGCGGGTCTCCGGCAAAAGCGTTGGGGGTGTCGCGATGGATCATGCGTGGCAACTGATCGAGCAACAGGATCAGCGCCAGCCAGCCCTTTGGGTTTTCCGCCCACTCGGCCAAGCCACCCGCCAGCGCTTTATCGACCAGATCACCGAAGCGCTCGCGGGCTTCGGCGTCGTTCGCCTGTTTCTTGCCAAACCAGAGCGTGTTCCTGGCTTTCACCACTTCAGTGGGTGATTCGGCCGGGCCGAACCACCAGTCGAGCAGCGGCAGCCAGGGCGCACGCATGGGGCTTGTTCCTTTTACGCTTTGTGGTACGCCGTGGCGCGCTCGACTTCCTGTTTGGAACCCAGGAATACAGCGACACGCTGGTGCAGACCTTCAGGCTGGATGTCGAGGATGCGCTGGTGGCCATCAGTGGACGCGCCGCCTGCCTGCTCAACCAGGAACGACATCGGGTTGGCTTCGTACATCAGGCGCAGCTTGCCCGGCTTGGATGGCTCGCGGCTGTCGCGCGGGTACATGAACAGACCGCCACGGGTCAGGATGCGGTGCACGTCGGCAACCATCGCCGCGACCCAGCGCATGTTGTAGTTCTTCTTCAGCGGACCTTCTTCGCCCTGCAGCAACTCTTCCACGTAGCGCTGTACCGGGGCTTCCCAATGGCGCTGGTTGGACATGTTGATGGCGAATTCCTGAGTGGTCTCAGGGATGGTGATGTCCTCGTGAGTCAATACGAAGCTGCCCATCTCGCGGTCCAGGGTGAAGCCTTTGACGCCGTCACCCAGGGTCAGGATCAGCATGGTCTGCGGGCCGTAGATTGCGTAACCGGCCGCGACCTGCTCGGTGCCTGGCTGGAGGAAGGCTTTTTCGTTCAGGGCTTCGTTCTGGCTCAGGTACTGGTTTGGGCAGCGCAGCACCGAGAAGATGGTGCCGACCGGCGCATTGATGTCGATGTTGGACGAGCCGTCGAGTGGGTCGAACACCAGCAGGTAGGCGCCTTTAGGGTATTTGCCGGGAATCTGGTAGGCATTGTCCATTTCTTCGGACGCCATGCCGGCCAGGTGACCACCCCATTCGTTGGCTTCCAGCAGGATTTCGTTGGAGATCACGTCGAGCTTTTTCTGCACTTCGCCCTGCACGTTCTCGGTGCCCATGCTGCCCAGTACGCCGCCCAGCGCGCCTTTGGAGACGGCGTGGCTGATTTCCTTGCACGCTCGCGCCACTACTTCGATCAGGAAGCGCAGATCGGCAGGAGTGTTGTTGCTGCGGGTCTGCTCAATCAAGTAGCGACTTAGTGTAACGCGGGACATGGATAGCTCCGAAGATAGGGGGTATGAAAACCCGCGCAGTTTAACGCGAGTGGCGACGTAATACTGCTATCAGACTGGCTTATGACGGTTTCAGTTCATATGTCGGGTCAGCGTAGCTGGAATCCGGCCGGGTCGATGGCCTGTTCAGCGCTTCGAGGCGCGCAGGGTGCTGAGCGCCATCCAGCCCAGAAACAGCACACCCAGCAGCAGGACGGCCCAGAGACCAAGACGCTTGAAGTCGACGCTTTCCTGCGCCACCGGCAGCGGCGCGGCCATGTTGGCGACGGCAGCAGTGGTCGGTTTCGCGTTACCCAGCGCGGCCAGTTTCTGTGGCGTGAAATCAGGAATCAGTGTGGCCAGCGACAGGTTGGCAGCCTTGGCGCTCGAGTTGCCCACGGCCAGGGTAAAAGGCCCATTGCCGCGTGCCAGAAACACCACTTCGCTCGCCTGCACGGCCACGCTCAAGGTTGGCGCTTCGCTGCCCAGCCCGCCGCCGCGGTCATCGACCACCAGCTTGAGTTGCTGCACGACGCGCCCGGACAGGTGCAATTGATCCTGAACCATGTCGCCGCCGTTCTGCGTCAGGCGATACAGAAGCCCGCTGCTGACCGGTTGCCACGGCTGTCTGGCGTCGCTGCGCGCATAGAGCGTGCCGGGCGCCAGGCTGTTGGGTTGAGTGATGTCGACCTTCACGCGCTCGACCGGCAAGCCCGCAGGCAGTTGCCAGACATACTCGTTGGCCGTTTCGACCTTGCCGGTGATGGCAGGTGACCAGGTCAGGGGCGGCGCGGGGCTTTGCGTCTCTGCCGCGAATACGTGCGCGGAAATCAGCGTCGGCGCACTGTGCGGCGAGCGCCACAGCAGGCGCAGATAACGAGCGCTCTGGCCGGGCAGGCCGACTTCGCGCTGATCCACCACTTCGTCGGCGAACGACAGGCGGGCCACTTGCCCGTCACCCCAGTTGCGCCAGTGCTGAAGGTCATCGCTGGCTTCGATGCTGAAACTCTGGAAACCCTCGCGCTCGGCGCTCCAGTCAATAATCAACTGTTCCAGTGGTGCCTTGACTGCGCTTGTGTCCAGCAGCCAGCCACGCAGCACTTCTTCGCCTGCCTCGATGTCACTTTGCGGCTGGACTTCGATGACTGTGCCGTTACTGGCGCGCTCGATACGAATGACCGGTGTTGCATCGCCCGCTTCCTGAGTGCTGTAGAGCGCAAACCACTTCACCGGAATCGGCGTGGGCTCCTGATCCTGCTTCGCCTGCTTCTGGTTCAGTGCATACGCTTGCGGCTGGCCCTCGCTGTTGAAGACGCGCAGGTCGCTGAGGTCGGTCTGCCGAGCACTCAGTTGCACGGCCAGCGGCAGCTCGATGCGATACCACGGGCCATCGCCGCTGAGCGTCAACGGCGTCTGGCTGGCAAAGTCGGCCGGTTTGTCTTGAGCATGGGCGGCCATCGTCGTGCACAGCGCCAGGCCGAGCGCAGCGACTTTCAGGGGGGAACGACTCAAGAACGGTTTCCTCATGGGCTGGTCGGCTCGCTGGTAGGAGCCGTGCCGGGTTCCTCGTCCCTTTTCGCAACGAGAGGTTTCGGCGGTAATGGTGCGAAATATCCCACCACCAGTAGCAAAATGCCAACTCCTATGAAGGAGACGATGCGCTCCATGCCGCCGCGATTGCTCAGTTCCACGAAGAACAGTTTGACCACCACCACGCCGATCAGTACCGCGCCGCCCAGCCAGACCTGTCGGTTGGCGCGCAGGTGTCCGCCGATCATCAGCGCCAACGCCATCAGCGTCCAGACAATCGACAGTCCGGCCTGCACACGCATCGATTCGAGCAGGCTTTGCGTATGCCATGGCACATCGGCCCAGTGATGCGCGGTGCGCATGACCATTGCCGTGACCAGTGCGAACACTGAGCTGCCCGCTATCAGAAGGGCAAGGGTGCGAGCGCGAATGTCGTCCAGGCCCATTCTCGACAGGCAGTGGCGCATCCACAGGAAAACGCCACCCAGCGAAAACAGCAGGCCGATTTCCAGCGGGTTGAGCAGCGGCAGGTAGGGCAGCGGGTCGGCCGCGCCATCGCTGAAGAAGTTAGCCAGCCAGAACCACGCCAGCATCAGCACCGCCAGGGGAGCAGCGGCGCTGACCCGATAGGTGTCGGGGTAGGCCGAGACAGGCCACGGCCATTGACGCTGCGAGGTCATGGCCCACAGATACAGGCTTGGCACGACCGCCCAGCCTAGCCAGCGCCAGGCGTTGTAGGACTCGGAAAGCTGCATCAGGCCAAAACGCAATTCCAGCGCCAGCACGGCGATGATCAGCCAGCAGCCGACGATATGCGCCACACGGTTTGCGAGGCTCGGCAACATGCCTGCCAGGCGACGAAGCGACAGCAGATGCACCGCGAACACCGCCAGCCAGCCCGCCCAGCCGCCATCCTCTGCCGGGTGATAAAACGTGCCCAGCGAGGCCAGCAGCAAGAAGCTGCAGAGTGGCATCAGTGCGGCGCACAGCAGGGCCATGTCCGGCCAGTGCAGGCGCAGGGCAAGCACCGTCCACAGCGCGACGCTGGCCGCTGCAGCGATCAACAGCGTGGCCGTTTGCAGCGAGCCGGGCACAAACAGCTGGACGGCGCTGAGCAGGGAAAAGACCCACCACGCCGCTGCCCACACCATCAGCAATGACCTGGCCAGCTCCTGGTCCACCCGCGTCAGCCCCTTATAGCGATGGATACACCACGCGCTGAGCAGCGCAGCAATCGCCAGAATCATCGACGTCCAGTAATCGCCGTTGAACAGCAGCGAGGCGTAGGCCAGATCAAGGTTGCTCAGCAGCGTTGCGCCAGCGGCCAGTTGCAGCAACAGGCCGAAAGCGCGCGCGAGCACCCGTTGCTGGCGCATGCCCAGCCAGAAGATGGCGGCACCTTCCACGGCCCAGGCGCAGGTCGTCCATTGAGAACCCAGCCCCAGCGGAATCGCCAGCGTGGCGAACACCACGCCCAGTGCCAGGCAGGTTTCCATCAACAGAGTGGTCCGCTCCGAGCCTCGCGCAGCAAGCACTCGCGCCAGCGCCATGTAGATCAGACCCAGGACCAACGCACTGAACGCAGCGCCCAGGGGAATGTGTTCGACCAGCGCATATTGCAGGCCGAATCCCACGATCGGCGTGCCGAACAGCAAGGTGCCATCGACATAGTCACCTTGCCGCGCCGACCAGCGCAGCAGCGCATGGCGGCTGTCATCCTGCGGTGCGCTGGCCTGCTCTTGAAGCTTGCGCCGGGCGAACAGCAGGCCGATGGCCAGGTACATCACGAAAAACAGAATCAGGAACGGCTCGGTGCTCCAGAACATCTCGGCTGTGTAGGCCTTGATGCCCCAGGCGAAACCGATGCCGAAGGTGCCGAAGAAACCGATCAGGTTCAGGATGCGCCATGCCCTGAACCAGGCGATGGCGAAAATACCTGCATTGAGCAGGGCAAAATAACTGAACAGCGACACATGGCTGCCTTGCCCGGTCGAGGCCAGAAGCGGCGCGGCGAACCCGCCCAGCGCCCCCGCGCAGGCCAGTGCCAGCGCGTTCTGGGTCAGGGCCAGTACGGCGGAGAACGTGGTGATCGCCACCAGCAATGCGAAACCCAGGGTCGGGTCCAGCAGCGGATGCAGTTTCATGGCGGCGAAAACGGTCAGGTACAGCACGCCAATGCCAGCGCCTTGCAGCATCAACGCATAAGGCCCGTTACGAAGGCGCAGCCACCAGCCAAGCCCCAGCAGAGCCAGCGCACTGGCTGCGACACCTGCGTAGCGCGCTTCGATCGGCACAACCATGCCTTCGGTGGCGTAGCGCAACAGGAACGCCAGCCCCAGAAAAAGCACCACCACGCCAACTCGCAACACTGTGTTGCCCCCCATCAGCCAGCCCATGGCGCTGGACAGGGTCTTTTCGAGGACATTGGGCGCGGCGGTCTGTGTCGCCTTGCTGTTTTGCGCCGCCTTGATCGCAGGTTCGGCCCGCGGCACAGCAGGCGCCTCGGCGACCGGCAGGTCCCAGATCAACTCGGGGCCAGTGGTCTGCGCGGGGATGATGAGCGAGTCCGCAGGCAGCGGCGCCGCCTGCTCTGGCGTGGCCACAGACTGAACACTGGAAACGGGTGGGTATTCGAGGACGGTCAGGCGTTGCTGCAAGGATTCGACGGTTTTTCGTGTGGCAAGCAGTTCAAGTGACTGCTCGGCCGACCGCTTGTCCAGCACGTAAAGGCGAATACCCGCCCACAGCGCCCAGCCCATGATGGCACCGATGAACATGCCTCCCCACTCGTCATAACTCAACGAGTAGCCCAGCGCTGCACCACCTACCACCAGACAAATCCAGAGCACGCGACGACATCCTTTTCGATGTGTGAAGGTTTATCGGTGCGCAGTATAGGGCGGAACGGGATCGAGCGCGCTGCTGACGCGCAACGGCGTATTCAGCCAGTGGGAGCGAGCTTGCTCGCGAAGGGTCGGTGTGTTCCGTCGAAGGGGTGCGGCTGGAAGTCAGTCTTCGTGAGCAAGCTCACTCCCACAGGTTGAAAACCGGTTTCAGCCAGTGGGGGCTGACTTGTCCGCGAAGGGGGCGGTGTTTTCAGTCGACGGGTTGCGTCTGGAAAGCAGCCTTCGTGAGCAAGCTCACTCCCACAGGTTGAAAACCGGTTTCAGCCAGTGGGAGCGGACTTGTCCGCGAAGGGGACGGTACATCCCCTCGCGGAGCTGTCCTGCTACTTTCAGTCCAGCGCTTTCCAGATTTCGCCTGCGTACTCGCGAATGGTCCGGTCCGAGGAGAACCAGCCCATGCGCGCAGTATTGAGCACTGCCGAGCGCCACCATTGCTTGGAGTCGTGCCAGCGTTCTTCGACCCTGGCCTGAGCTGCCCAGTACGAATCGAAGTCGGCGCAGACCAGGAAGCGGTCGTACGCCAGCAACTGATCGACCAGACCTGCATAACGGTTCGGATCATCCGGCGAGAACACGCCGCCGCGAATCGCTTGCAGCACATCGTTCAGGCGACCGGACGCTGCCACGTCGGCATGCGCACTGAAGTCGCCTGCCTGTTTGCGTGCCTCGACTTCCTGAGAGGTCATGCCGAAGATGAACATATTCTCCAGCCCGATCTGCTCGCTCATCTCCACGTTGGCACCGTCCAGCGTGCCGATGGTCAGCGCACCGTTGAGGCCGAACTTCATGTTGCTAGTGCCCGAAGCCTCCAGGCCTGCCGTGGAAATCTGCTCGGACAGGTCGGCTGCCGGAATGATGCTTTCGGCCAGGCTGACGTTGTAGTTGGGCATGAACACCACTTTGAGCAGACCGCGTACGGTCGGGTCATTGTTGACGGTGCGTGCGATGTCGTTGGTGAGCTTGATGATCAGTTTGGCCGAGTGGTAACTGGCCGCCGCCTTGCCCGCGAAGATCTTCACCCGTGGTACCCAGTCGGTCCCCGGTTCGGCACGAATCGCCTGATACAGCGCGACGGTGTGGAACAGGTTCAGCAACTGGCGCTTGTACTCGTGGATACGCTTGACCTGCACGTCGAACATTGCCGCCGGGTTGACCACGATGCCAAGGCGCTCGTGAATGATCGCCGCCAGCGCACGTTTGCTGTGCAGGCGTTGATCGGCCATCTGCTTGCGGAACGATGACTTTTCAGCGAAGGGCTCCAGCTCTATCAAGCGGGTTTCGGCGTTGTCCAGCACGTCCGCGCCGAGGGACTCGACCAGCATTTCGGTCAGCTTCGGATTGGCCTGGAACAACCAGCGGCGGAAGGTGATGCCGTTGGTTTTGTTGTTGATTCGCTCGGGGTACAGCTTGTGCAGTTCGGCGAATACGGTCTTGCGCATCAACTGGGTGTGCAGTGCCGAAACGCCGTTGACGCTGTGCGAGCCGAGGAATGCCAGGTTGCCCATGCGCACGCGACGGCCGTTGTCCTCTTCGATCAGCGACACGGCACGCAGCACTTCGAAATCGTGAATGCCCTTGGCGCGCAACGTGTCGATGTGTTGCGCGTTGATCAGGTAAATGATCTGCATGTGGCGCGGCAGCATCCGCTCCATCAGGCCGACCGACCAGGTTTCCAGAGCTTCCGGCAGCAAGGTGTGGTTGGTGTAACCGAGCGTGCCGACGGTGATTTTCCAGGCGACGTCCCACGCAATGCTGTGGTTGTCGATCAGTTGACGCATCAGCTCGGCCACGGCAATGGACGGGTGCGTATCGTTCATCTGGATCGCCGCATGCTCCGGCAGATCAGTCAGCGTGGCGTGCATGTTCAGGTGACGACGCAGCAAGTCCTGCAACGAGGCCGACACAAAGAAGTATTCCTGGCGCAGGCGCAGTTCCTGGCCCGCTTCGGTCGCATCGTTGGGGTACAGCACGCGGGAAATACTTTCGGCCCGGACCACTTCCGCCACCGCACCGAAGTGGTCACCGGCGTTGAAGCGCTCCAGGTGCAGGTCTTCCACGGCGCGGGCACGCCACAGTCGCAGCGTGTTCACACTTTTGCCGCGCCAGCCGACCACGGGCGTGTCGTAGGCAATGGCCCGCACGGTTTCGCCCGGACGCCAGACCTGACGTGTTTCGCCGGCTTCGTTGGTGAAGGTTTCGACGCTGCCGCCAAAGCCGATCGAGTACACCACTTCAGGGCGCTCGAATTCCCACGGGTTGCCGAAGTCCAGCCAGTTTTCGGTCTGCTCCTGCTGCCAGCCATCGACCACGGCCTGACGGAACAGGCCGTGTTCGTAACGGATGCCGTAGCCGTGGCCGGCGATGCCCAGGGTCGACATGCTTTCCATGAAGCAGGCAGCCAGACGGCCCAGGCCGCCGTTGCCCAATGCTGCATCGGGTTCGAGCAGACGAATGCGCTCGATGTCCACGCCCAGTTCGGTCATGGCTTCGCGCGCGATCTCCAGCAGACCCAGGTTGCTGAGGCTGTCGTAAAGCAGTCTGCCGATCAGGAATTCCAGTGACAGGTAATACACCCGCTTCTGAACGGTGCGATAAATCTGCCGAGTGTGGTCCATCCAGTGTTCGACCATGTGGTCGCGAGCGGCCAGCGCAACCGCTTCGAACCAGTCATGCTCGAACGCATGGTCGGGGTCCTTGCCCACCGAGTAAGTGAGTTTGGCGAGCACTGCGGCGCGAAAAGCTGCCACATCAGCGTCACGAACGAGTGGTTCCTGAGACATCGGTACGACCTCAAGTAGTCTGACGGGTTAAAAGATGGGGTTCTCTGACTGTAGGCGTGTCGTCAGTTATTTCCTGAAAATAGAAGAAATAATTGAGGGCACGACTCACGCTTCGACCCAGCGCGACTGCTCTGGTTCGCGAACCGTGCAAATTGGCAAAACGCTTGCATCGTTCGTTCCATACTGATCGATGATGTGCAGCATGCTCATTCCTCGTTTCGGGTTTATGATGCCCCACGGCAGAATAATAGAAGCCTCTGAATCGGACTCATGGAGCACATATGCAGACTTTGTACCCGCAGATCAAACCTTACGCCCGGCACGATCTGGCCGTGGAACAACCGCATGTGCTTTACGTCGATGAAAGCGGATCGCCCGAAGGACTTCCCGTGGTGTTCATTCACGGTGGGCCGGGTTCGGGCTGCGATGCACAGAGCCGTCGCTACTTCGATCCGAACCTGTATCGCATCATTACGTTCGATCAACGTGGCTGCGGTCGCTCCACGCCTCATGCCAGTATCGAGAACAACACCACCTGGCATCTGGTGGAAGATCTTGAGCGCATTCGCGAGCACCTCGGCATCGATAAATGGGTGCTGTTCGGTGGTTCATGGGGTTCGACGCTGTCGCTGGCCTACGCCCAGACGCACCCGGACCGTGTTCATGCGCTGATCCTGCGCGGAATCTTCCTGGCGCGCCAGCAAGATATCGACTGGTTTTATCAGGCCGGTGCCAGCCGCCTGTTTCCCGATTACTGGCAGGACTATGTCGCGCCCATTCCAATGGATGAGCGTGACAACCTGCTGGCCGCGTTTCACAAGCGTCTTACCGGACCGGACCAGATTGCCCAGATGCACGCCGCCAAGGCCTGGTCTACCTGGGAAGGTCGCGCTGCCACCCTGCGTCCCAACCCGCAGGTGGTCGATCGTTTCTCCGAACCGCAGCGCGCGCTGTCGATTGCGCGTATCGAATGTCACTACTTCATGAACGACGCGTTCCTGGAAGCCAATCAGTTGATCCGCGACATGCCGAAGATTGCCCACTTGCCGGGCATCATTGTTCATGGCCGCTACGATGTCATCTGCACGCTGGACAACGCATGGGAGTTGCATCAGGCGTGGCCCAACAGTGAGCTGCAGGTCATTCGCGACGCAGGCCACGCGGCGTCGGAGCCAGGCATTACCGATGCGCTGGTGCGTGCTGCGGCCCAGGTCGCTCGCCGCCTGCTGGACCTGCCGCCTGAAGAAGCCTGATACCGTCGTTCCCCTTGTCGCAGGTCTGAAAGAGTCTCTATGAAAGGTTTATTGCAACGCGTGCGCGGCGCACGCGTCGAGGTCGGCGGTGAGGTGGTTGGCGCTATTGATCAGGGCATTCTTGTGCTGGTCGGCGTGGAGCCTCAAGACACCCGGGCCAGTGCCGATAAGTTGCTGCACAAGTTGCTTAACTATCGGGTGTTCAGTGATGCCGATGGCAAGATGAACCTGTCGTTGCGTGACGTGGAAGGCGGCTTGCTGCTGGTTTCGCAATTCACACTGGTGGCCGATACGCGAAGCGGCATGCGCCCGAGCTTCTCGAAAGCAGCGCCGCCTGCGTTGGGAGCCGAATTATTCGACTACCTTTTGAGTCAGGCCAGGATCGCGCATCCGGCGGTGGCGGCGGGCCAATTTGGTGCGGACATGCAGGTGCATCTGGTCAATGATGGCCCGGTGACATTTCTGCTGGATACATAAGCTAAGATTCCATCCGCTCCGCTGGAATGAATAAGTTCAGGAGGGGTTAAAATTCTTTGTCATACCTGATGCGTTGTGGCGCGTGCTACTGGATAATCGCGCGCTACTGTAGGTCTTCAGTGATCCATCTTGTATGACAAAAGCGGTTCCGATACTTGATTGGGGAATCATTATGCCCATTTGGAGTCGGAACAATGCTCGCCAACCCGGCATTGATAGCTGGCCGTTGGTTTCTTCATCTGTTTTCGGCGAGGGTTGCTCGTGATTGTTAGTCCCTGTGATGCTCCAAAGAAACCTGTCAAGCGGTTGCGTAGTGCGCTTCTGGCAAGCTCGGCGCTTGTGTGCCTGTTCAGTGCAGGCCAGCTCTGGGCCTTCAACCTGGATGATGTAGCGGCCAGGGCCAAAGAAATGGCCGGGCAGAAGTTTGAAGCCCCGAGAAGCAATCTGCCCAACGAGTTGCGCGACATGAAGTTCGCGGACTACCAGAAAATCCGTTTCCGCGATGACAAGGCCGAGTGGGCCGGCGACAAGACGCCGTTCAAGCTGTCGTTCTATCACCAGGGCATGCACTTTGACACTCCGGTCAAGATCAATGAGGTCACGGCCACCAACGTTGAAGAGATCAAATACGACGCCAGCCGTTTTGATTTCGGCGACCTGAAGATCGACCCTAAATCCACCGAGAAACTGGGTTATGCCGGTTTCCGTGTGCTGTACCCGATCAACAAGGACGACAAGCAGGACGAGATCATGACCATGCTGGGCGCGAGCTACTTTCGCGTGATCGGCAAGGGCCAGGTCTATGGCCTGTCTGCCCGTGGCATGGCCATCGACACTGCGCTGCCGTCGGGTGAAGAGTTCCCGCGCTTCAAGGAATTCTGGATCGAGAAGCCAGGTCCGGATGACAACCATCTGGTGATCTTCGCACTGCTTGATTCGCCGCGTGCCACCGGCGCGTATCAGTTGACCCTGCGTCCGGGCACCAACACCCTGGTTGATGTGAAGTCGCGCATGTTCCTGCGTGACAACGTCACCAAACTGGGTGTTGCGCCGCTGACCAGCATGTTCCTGTTCGGTGCCAACCAGCCTTCGCGTGTGCCTAACTATCGCCGCGAGCTTCACGATTCCAGTGGCCTGTCGATTCAGGCAGCCAACGGTGAATGGCTGTGGCGTCCGCTGAACAACCCTAAGCACCTGTCCGTGAGCAGCTTCTCGGTCGAGAACCCGCGTGGTTTCGGTCTGCTGCAGCGTGGCCGTGACTTCAGCCAGTACGAAGATCTCGATGACCGCTACGACAAGCGCCCAAGCGCCTGGATCGAGCCGAAAGGCGACTGGGGCAAAGGCACCGTCGACCTGGTCGAAATCCCGACTGCCGATGAAACCAACGACAACATCGTCGCGTTCTGGAAGCCTGAGACCCTGGCCAAGCCGGGCGAGCCGATGGACTTCAACTACCGCATCCACTGGACCATGCAGGAAAACTCGATTCACTCCCCGGATCTGGGTTGGGTCAAGCAGACTCAGCGCTCCATCGGTGACGTGCGTCAGTCCAACCTGATTCGTCAGCCAGACGGCAGCCTGGCATTCCTGGTCGACTTTGTCGGTCCGGTATTGGCCGCATTGCCTGAAGACAAGACCATTCGCAGCCAGGTCACCACAGACGACAACGTCGAGCTGGTCGAAAACAACCTGCGCTACAACCCGGTCACCAAAGGCTATCGCCTGACCCTGCGTGTGAAGGTCAAGGATTCCGGCAAGCCGACTGAAATGCGTGCTTACCTGCTGCGCGAAATTCCGGCCGAGCCTGGCAAGGAACCGGCGCTGCTGGTGGCCGACAAGGCCGAAGAGAAGAAAGCTGCCGCCAAGGAAGTGGCTGCCAAGGAAGCTGCGAAGCCTGCAGCGACCAAGGACACTGCCAACGACCAGGTGGAAATCGCCAAGTCCGATGCGCCGAAGACCGAGGCTGTGAAGCCTGATGCTGCCAAAGGTGATGCTTCCAAGCCTGACGCCGCCAAAGGTGATGTCGCCAAGGTCGATGCAGCGAAAGCTGACGCGGCCAAGGCTGACGTGGCTAAAGACAAGGACGGTAAAGAAATCAAGCAGCCTGAAACCGAGGCCGCGCCCACCCATCCGGAACCGGCCAAGACGCTGCAAGTCATGACCGAGACCTGGAGCTATCAGTTGCCGAGCGATGAGTAATTCTCTACCGGTGCCAGTGTCCCTGAACGAGTACCTGGCGCATTTACCGATGAGCGACGAGCAGCGGGCAGAACTTGCCAGCTGCAAATCCTTCGCCGAGTTGCATGAACGCCTTTCGGCGCAGCCGGTCAACGACACCGCCGAGGCCGCTCAGGCTTCGGTGGGTCGTCGCCTGACGCTGTCCACAGCCGACGAACTGCAGGACGCCGAGATGCTCGGCGTGGATGCCAGTGGTCGGTTGTGCCTGAAGGCCACGCCTCCTATCCGTCGTACCAAGGTCGTTCCAGAGCCGTGGCGCACCAATATTCTGGTGCGTGGCTGGCGTCGCCTGACCGGCAAGACCAATCCGCCCAAGCCTGACCACAGTGACTTGCCGCGTGACTTGCCCAAGTCCCGCTGGCGCACGGTCGGTTCGATTCGTCGTTATATCCTGCTGATTCTCATGCTGGGTCAGACGATCGTTGCCGGTTGGTACATGAAAGGCATTCTGCCGTATCAAGGCTGGTCGCTGGTTTCGCTGGACGAAATCACTCGCCAGACGTTCGTGCAGACGGCTTTGCAGGTCATGCCGTACGCGCTGCAGACCAGCATCCTGTTGCTGTTCGGGATTCTGTTCTGCTGGGTCTCGGCCGGTTTCTGGACGGCGCTGATGGGCTTCCTGGAACTGCTCACCGGTCGCGACAAGTACCGCATTTCCGGTGCCAGCGCAGGTAACGAGCCGATTGAAGTCGGCGCGCGTACTGCGCTGGTCATGCCGATCTGCAACGAAGACGTGCCACGGGTGTTTGCCGGTCTGCGTGCGACATTCGAATCGGTAGCGGCCACGGGTGACCTGGATCGCTTCGACTTCTTCGTGCTCAGCGACACCAATGACACCGACATCGCCGTTGCCGAGCAGCAAGCCTGGCTGGACGTGTGCCGCGAGACCGGTGGTTTCGGCAAGATCTTCTACCGCCGTCGCCGTCGTCGCGTGAAACGCAAGAGCGGCAACCTCGACGACTTCTGCCGTCGCTGGGGTGGCGATTACCGCTACATGGTCGTGCTCGATGCCGACAGTGTGATGAGCGGTGAATGCCTGACCAGTCTGGTTCGTTTGATGGAAGCCACGCCAGACGCCGGTATCATCCAGACCGCACCGCGTGCCTCGGGTATGGACACGCTGTATGCCCGCATGCAGCAGTTCGCCACACGGGTCTACGGTCCGCTGTTTACGGCCGGTCTGCACTTCTGGCAGCTGGGTGAATCCCACTACTGGGGTCACAATGCGATCATTCGCATGAAGCCGTTCATCGAGCACTGCGCGCTGGCGCCGTTGCCGGGTAAAGGCGCGTTTGCCGGTGCGATCCTGTCTCACGACTTCGTTGAAGCTGCGCTGATGCGCCGTGCCGGCTGGGGTGTGTGGATTGCCTATGACCTGCCAGGCAGTTACGAAGAGTTGCCGCCCAACCTGCTGGACGAACTCAAGCGTGACCGCCGCTGGTGCCACGGCAACCTGATGAACTTCAGGCTGTTCCTGGTCAAGGGCATGCACCCGGTTCACCGTGCGGTGTTCCTGACGGGCGTGATGTCCTACCTGTCGGCCCCGTTGTGGTTCTTCTTCCTGGTGCTGTCCACTGCCTTGCTGGCCGTCAACACGCTGATGGAGCCGACCTACTTCCTGGAACCGCGTCAGTTGTATCCGCTGTGGCCACAATGGCACCCGGAAAAAGCCGTCGCGCTGTTCTCGACCACCATTGTCCTGTTGTTCCTGCCTAAACTGCTCAGCGTCATTCTGATCTGGGCCAAGGGCGCGAAGGGCTATGGTGGCAAGTTCAAGGTCACCGTCTCGATGTTGCTGGAAATGCTGTTCTCGGTGCTGCTGGCCCCGGTTCGCATGCTGTTCCACACCCGCTTCGTACTGGCCGCTTTCCTGGGCTGGGCAGCGACCTGGAACTCGCCGCAGCGCGACGATGACTCCACGCCATGGATCGAAGCAGTCAAACGTCACGGTCCGCAGACATTGCTCGGCGCTTGCTGGGCCGGTCTGGTCTTCTGGTTGAACCCCAGCTTCCTGTGGTGGCTGGCGCCGATTGTGGTGTCGCTGATGCTGTCGATTCCGGTGTCGGTGATTTCCAGCCGTACCGGTCTGGGGCTCAAGGCGCGTGACGAGAAGTTCTTCCTGATCCCGGAAGAGTTCGAGCCGCCGCAGGAACTGATCTCTACCGATCAGTACACCCACGAGAACCGCTGGCACGCGCTGAAACAAGGCTTTATTCGTGCCGTGGTGGACCCGCAGCAGAATGCGCTGGCATGTGCGCTGGCGACGTCTCGTCACAAGCAGGCCAGGCCGATCGAAGTGGTCCGTATGGAACGCGTCGAGCATGCACTGAAGGTGGGGCCGGACAAGCTTGGCAATCACGAGCGCCTGATGCTGCTGAGCGATCCGGTTGCCTTGGGTCGTCTGCACGAGCTGGTCTGGAGCGACGGTCACGAACAGTGGCTGGCTGCCTGGAGAGCGTCCATCGAAGCCGATCCTCATGCGCCGTTGCTGCCTTTGCAGCCACTCAAGCCTGAGTCGGAACCGGTTCTGGCGTAAGCCACCCGGTTCGAAAAAGCCCCTGAAGCGCCGCTTCAGGGGCTTTTTTTTAGGCGCTGATCCAGGCTCACCCGCTGAGCGACTGCCTTCGCGGACAAGTCCGCTCCCACGGGTTGAAAACCCATCTCAGCCAGTGGGAGCGGACTTGTCCGCGAAGGGGCCGGTATATTCAGTCGAAGGGTTGCGGCTGGAAGTGAGTCTTCGTGAGCAAGCTCACTCCCACAGGTTGAAAACCGATTTCAGTCTGTGGGAGCGGACTTGTCCGCGAAGGGGCCGGTGTATTCGGCCGAGGTGTTGCGGCTGGAAGTCAGCCTTCGTGGACAAGTCCACTCCTACAAATCAAAACCGGTTTCAGCCAGTGGGAGCTTGCTTACGAAGAGGCTTGTGCTGACGCCACAGACCGTCTCGCTCATCGTCCCCGAGTGATCACCCCACCCGAAATTTCCCCACCAACGCCTTCAGGTGCGAACCCAGACGCGCCAGCTCGACGCTCGACGCGGCGGTTTCGTCGCTGGCGGACGCGGTTTGCTCGGAGATGTCGCGCACGTTGATGACGTTGGCGTTGATCTGCTCGGCAACGGTGCTCTGCTCTTCACTGGCGGTCGCGATCTGTTCGTTCATCTGTTGAATGGTCGCCACGGTGCGGGTGATCTGTTCCAGCGCGCTGCCTGCCCTGCGGCTCAGGTCGACACTGCTGTCCGTCAGGCTGCGGCTGCTGTCGAGCGTGGTTGCCACCTGCTGAGTGCCGGTCTGCAGGGCGGCAATCAGTTCCTCGATTTCCTCGGTCGACTTCTGAGTACGCTGCGCCAGGCTGCGAACCTCGTCGGCCACCACCGCAAAACCACGTCCGGCCTCGCCAGCGCGGGCCGCTTCGATGGCGGCGTTCAGGGCCAGCAGGTTGGTTTGCTGCGAAACCGACTTGATCACGTCGAGAACACCAACGATCTTGCCGCTTTCCTGCTTGAGTTGATTCATCGCCTGGGTTGAGTTGACGACCTCACGAGCCAGCTGCTCTATCTGGGTAATGGCCTGGCCGACCACGTGATCACCTTCCCGCGCCTGCTGGTCTGCCTGTGCGGCAGAGTGCGATGCTTCCTGCGCGTTACGCGCAACCTCCTGAACAGTCGCAGTCATTTCGTTCATGGCGGTGGCGACCTGATCGGTCTCTTCCTTCTGGGTGTTGACCCCCGAGCAAGTCTGTTCGGTGACGGCCGACAACTGCTCGGCAGCGCTGGCAATCTGGGTAACGCCGTCGCCGATCCCGCCGATCAGGTCACGCAGGCTCAGGGTCATGGCCTGCATGCTGTTCTGCAACTGCCCCAGCTCATCGCGGCGTCCAAGCTGCAGATCCTTGCTCAGATCCCCTTGGGCGATGCGGGCTGCGGCGTTCAGCGTGTCGCGCAGCGGTACCGTGATTTGTTGCGTCATGACCCAGGCGGCCAGCAGGCCGACCAGCAGGGCCAGCCCGGCGACGCCCGTCAGTGTTCGCCTTGAATCGGCCGCTTCGCTGTCGCGACGGGTTCCCTGCAGACTGCTCAATTCGGCAACGGCGCTGAGCATCTGATCGCCCAGACTCTCCATGGCCTCCTGGCCTGCTTCGGTCTTGATCTGGATCGCCTTGAACCGGGTCAGTTGCTCTCGATACTGCTGCAAGGCCTGATCGGCGGGCACCAGTGCCTGGATGTTCTCGTCGGCCTGGTCCTGCGAAATCTGCTGCATTTCCTTGAGGGCTTCATCAATCGCAGCAATGGCTGAGACTTCATCGGCTTCCTTGCCGCTGAAGGTGTAGGCCTGCACCTGATAGCGCGCAATCTGAATCTGCTGCTTGAGTTGCGAGAGGTTGGTGAATTCATCCATCCGCTCGCCGTTATCCTGTTCCTCGCTGACCGCCTTGAGGACTTCGGCTTCCACCTGCGCAACAGCTTTCACGGCCTGTTCGGATTTGTGATCGAGCTGGGTGCGGGTCTGATCGCGAGCCTCGCGGTCAACCCCCAGATCGGTGAAGGTCTTTTCCATGCGGCTGATCAGTTTGCTTTGTGCGTCGAGGCTGGCCAGCGTGTCCGCTTCATCACTCTGTTTGCGCAGCAGTGTCAGGTGGGCCTCGATCTCGTTGAGCCGGTCCACGACCTTCGTGACGTTCTGTGGCGTATTTTCCACCCGCGCGATAATCCGCTCGGCGCGCAGGTCTTTGGTCAGGCTGTTGAGCCGGTCGGTGGAGGAGAGCGATTCGGAGCGCTCGATCATGGTGTCCAGACCGTGCCAGCCGGTCAGCGTGATGGCCAGCGTCAGCAGCAGCACCAGGCCGAAGCCCAGCGACAATTTGAGTCTGACGCTCAGGTTGCCAAGCGTTTTGGTGATCCTTCCGGGCATTGAAATACTCCTGCGGTATGCGAACAAAAACAGGCTCCAAAAGGCAGAGAGCCTGCGTTATGAGCGCATCGGCGAGGAGGTGAATCACGTGACCTGAACAGGTCGTAGGAGATTTCCGAGTCGGCTGAATCAGTGACGGGCGTCACTCAATCGCCACGCTGATCATCCCCGCGCCGTGGCGTGCGCGCGGGAATCATCCGCGGAGGGTCAGATGGTAAAGCGGCTCACCAGCGTTTGCAGGTGGGTGCCCAGTCGCGCCAGTTCAACGCTGGAGGCAGCGGTTTCTTCACTGGCGGCGGACGTCTGTTCCGAAACGTCACGTACGTTGATGATGCTGCGGTTGATCTCTTCGGCTGTCGCACTCTGCTGTTCAGCAGCGGCAGCGATCTGCTGGTTCATCGCCTGAATCGCCGAAACGGTCTTGGTGATGTTCTCCAGCGAGCCACCGGCGCGGCGCGTCAGGTCAACGCTGCTGGCACTCAGTTCACGACTGCTGTCCATGACGGTTGTCGCCTGTTGAGTACCGCTTTGCAGGCTGACGATCAGGGCTTCAATCTCTTCGGTGGACTTCTGGGTGCGCTGCGCCAGGCTGCGCACTTCGTCGGCCACCACGGCAAAGCCACGGCCGGCTTCCCCGGCGCGGGCGGCTTCGATGGCGGCGTTCAGGGCCAGCAGGTTGGTCTGTTGGGCGACCGACTTGATGACATCCAGCACGCTGCCGATCTTGTCGCTTTCCTGCTTCAGGGCGCCCATGGCTTCGCTGGAGTTTCCAACAGCCGACGCCAGACGCTCGATCTGAGCGATGGCTTCATTGACGACGCGCTCGCCCTCGCGGGCTTGCTGGTCGGCGGCCACAGCGGCTTCGGAGGCTTCCTCGGCGTTGCGGGCGACTTCCTGCACGGTCGCTGTCATCTCGTGCATGGCGGTCGCAACCTGGTCAGTCTCGACCTTCTGGCTGTTGACGCCTGCACTGGTCTGTTCGGTAACGGCGGAAAGTTCTTCGGCTGCACTGGCGATCTGCGTGACGCCATCGCGAATGCCCCCCACCAGCTCGCGCAGGCTGAGGGTCATGCGCTGGATGGTGCTTTGCAGTCTGCCCAGTTCGTCCTTGCGGCCGACCTTCAGGTTGCGACTCAGATCGCCTGCGGCGACGCGCTCGACCACTTCCAGGGTTTCCTGCAGCGGTGTAGTGATCTGGCGGGTAATGATCCAGGCCGCCAGCACGCTGAACAGCAATGCCAGGGCTGTGGCCAGTGCAATCATCATGACGGCGTGGTCGCTTTCCTGATCGCGGCTCTTGTTCTGGCGGTCGATCATGTCGCTGCTGACGGCCAGCATTTTCACGCCAAGTGTGGTCATTTTCTCCAACGCTGCCTTGCTGGCGGCCTGCGAGTCGCGGTACACGCCGACGGCTGCGCGGTAGCCCTTTAGGCCTGCGATGGCCTGCTGCAGGGTCGGAGCGAACTCAGAAGAGATGTCGCCGGCCAGCGTGTTGATGCCGGTGATCGCTTCATCAATGGCCTGGTTGGCGTTCTTCTCGAATTCCGGTCTGCCGCTGTAGGTGTAGCCGCGCACCTGGAAGCGGGCCTGCTGGATCAGCTTGCTGACACCCACAATGCCGTTGAAGGCCAGGATGTTGTCTTCTTTAAGCAATGCCGCTTCGATCTTGTTCGCCTGCTCCACCGCCTTGTCGGCGTTGTCGCCCATCTGGCTACGGCTGCCTTCGCGCACTTCGATGGCCTTGGTCATCTCGGAAAACGCTTGCTGATAATCACGGGCAGCCTGCAGTTGACCGTCCAGCAAGGCAATGTTTTCGGGGCTGCGCAGCATGTTTCGGGCTTGTTGAAGCGCGTCGTTCAGTTTCTTGAGGGCGTCGTTTACCGCGGTGGCGGTCTCGGCATTATAGAGGGCTTCATAGCGCATCCTGCTAATGCGCAGCTCCAGGGTCAGCTCGTTGATCTCGGCAATAGCGGTCACCCGATCGCCACGAGATATCAGGCCCTGAGTGCTGAACCAGGCCGTGATCGAGATCATGAGGGTCATCACCAGCACCAGGCCGAAGCCGATCGCCAATTTCAAGCTGACACTCGCGTTAGCAAGACTTTGAGTTAACCCGCGATACATGACCATTCCTCGACGTCTGATTCTTGTGCGTACTCATCCCTATCGGCCAGTCACGTGTTAACTGAAGCGATTGAGTGACGACAAATGAAAGGAGCAGTCGACCCAGAGCGAAGGGCTTAGAACAAGCGCGCGAGCAGCGCAGTGACGGCGGTTTCGACCCGCAGAATACGGTCGCCCAGTTGCACCGGTTGCAGGCCGGATTTGCACAGCAGATCGACTTCGTAGGGAATCCAGCCGCCTTCGGGACCGATGGCCAGCGTGACAGGTTCAGTGACGGCGCGCGGACAGGCAGGGTAGTCGCCGGGATGGCCTACCAGCCCCAAGGTGTCCATGGCCAGTTGCGGCAGGCGGTCTTCGACGAAGGGCTTGAAGCGTTTCTCGATCACGATTTCCGGCAACACGCTGTCGCGCGCCTGCTCCAGGCCCAGAATCAGTTGCTCACGAATCGCTTCGGGCTCAAGAAACGGTGTCTGCCAGAAGCTCTTTTCCACTCGGTAGCTGTTGAGCAGAATGACCTTCGGCACCCCCATGGTCGCAACGGTCTGAAACACCCGGCGCAGCATCTTGGGGCGCGGCAGGGCCAGCAGCAGGGTCAGTGGCAGCTTGGCAGGCGGCTCACTGTTCAGCGAAACACGCAGCTCGGCCTCATGGGGATCCAGACGCAGCAGCTCTGCAGTGCCGAGCAGGCCGTTGACGCGACCGACCCGAACGCTGTCGCCGACCTCGGCACGGTGCACTTCCTGCAGGTGCTTGAGGCGACGATCACGCAGCGCAACCCGGTCGGGCGCAATGAAATCGGCCTCTTCAAGTAACAGCAGATTCACGGCTGAGTCGCGGGCGGCTGGTCTTGCTTGTCGGCCTCTTCTTCATCGTCAGGGTGTTCGCCGCGTTTCTTGATCAACCCGCTGCACAACACACCCAGCTCGAACAGCAGCCACATCGGCACGGCCAGCAGGGTCTGCGAGAAGATGTCCGGCGGGGTAAGAATCATGCCGACCACGAAGCAGCCGATGATCACGTACGGGCGGATCTTCTTCAGGTACTTCACGTCGACGATGCCGATCCAGACCAGCAGCACCACGGCCACGGGAATCTCGAACGCCACGCCGAAGGCGAAGAACAGGGTCATCACGAAGTCGAGGTAGCTGGCGATGTCGGTCATCATCGACACCCCTTCCGGGGTGACGCTGGCGAAGAAGTGGAAAATCAGCGGGAAGACCAGGAAGTAGGCAAACGCCATGCCGGCGTAGAACAGGATGATGCTCGACACTAGCAGTGGAATGGCCACACGCTTTTCGTGCTTGTACAGCCCTGGTGCAATGAAACCCCAGATCTGATGGAGGATCACCGGCATGGACAGAAACAGCGCCACCATCATGGTCAGCTTGAACGGCGTGATGAATGGTGAGGCCACGTCGGTGGCGATCATCGTTGCGCCTTCGGGCAGATAGACCCGCAGCGGTGCGGACACCAGCGTGTAGATCTTCTGCGTGAAGTAGAACAGGCCCGCAAAGATCAGAAACACTGCGGCAACGCAGCGCAACAGGCGTGTGCGCAACTCGGTGAGGTGCGAGATCAGCGGCATTTGCTGATCGTTTTCCGGGGTATCTGCGCTCATGGGGCTCGCGGTGGCAATGACGAATCGTGGGCGGGAGAGGGCGTCGCGACCGGGGCCGACACGGCGGCAGGCTTCGCGGTTTTCTCGAGCGTCAGTGGTGCCTTCACAACAGGCTCGGCCGGGCCGATTTCGCTGTGCGATGGCGTGTCGGCAGCCATTTCCTGCGGCGCTGGCGGCGGAGTGACCGGCTCGTACGCCACTTCAGGATGCTGTTGCTGAGCAAACATTTTGCGCGCTTCATCTTCCAGCGAAAGAATGTGCTCGTTGTGCAGTTGCCGACGAATCTCGTCGGCACCGATTTCACGTTCAACTTCCTGTTTGATCGCGTTGAAGCTGCGCTTCAGTCGGCCTATCCACAGACCTGCGGTGCGTGCTGCGCCGGGCAGTCGCTCGGGGCCCAGCACCAGCAGGGCCACGAGTCCGACCAGCAGCAGTTCAGAGAAGCTGATACCGAACATGGTCTTAAACCTGGTCTTTGCGGGTCGGCTCTTCGACTTTATGCGCCTGCGCATCGATGGTATGCGGCTGATTCAGGGGCGAGCCCTGCGGCGCGGTATAGGGCTGTTGCGGCTGCGGCTGTGGTTGCGGCGATGCCTGCTCGGCCGGTTTTTCGTCGTCATTCATGGCTTTGCGAAAGCCTTTGATCGACTCGCCAACGTCAGTGCCCAGACCCTTGAGTTTCTTGGTACCGAAAACCAGTACCACGACGATCAGGATGACGATCCAGTGTTTCCAGTCAAAAATACCCATGAAACAGTCCTCGTAGAAGATTCTTCAAGTTCGAAAGGGGAGGCAGTCAGTCTGCTGTGCGGGCGGCTTTTTCCGCATGACCGGACAGCCCGAACCGGCGATCCAGTTCATCGAGCACAGCTTGTGGATGCTGACCCAGCGCTGCCAGCATTACCATGCTGTGAAACCACAGGTCAGCCGTTTCGTAGATCACGTCGCTGCAGTCACCGCTGACGGCAGCGTCCTTGGCGGCGATGATGGTTTCAACCGACTCTTCGCCGATTTTTTCCAGAATCTTGTTCAAACCCTTGTGATACAGGCTGGCGACATAGGAACTGTCGGCAGCGGCATCCTTGCGCGATTCCAGCACCTCGGCCAGGCGGGACAGCGTATCAGTCATGTTCAATGGCCTGCGTGGTAAATGGCATCAGGATCTTTCAGGACCGGGTCTACGGTCTTCCAGCCTGAGTTTTCATACACTCGGTAGAAGCAACTTTCGCGACCTGTGTGGCACGCGATGCCGCCGATCTGCTCGACCATCAGGATAATGACGTCGGCGTCACAGTCCAGGCGCAGTTCATGCAGCTTTTGCACATGACCCGATTCTTCACCTTTGCGCCAGAGTTTGCCACGCGAACGCGACCAATAGATTGCACGATTCTCGGAAGCCGTCAGGCTCAGGGCCTCGCGGTTCATCCAGGCCATCATCAGTACGCGTCCGGTCTTGTGATCCTGTGCAATAGCAGGCACCAGACCGTCGCTGTTCCAGTGAATCTCGTCCAGCCAGTCTTTCATATCTACTCCGGCAGCCGGACTTGAGGCCCGGCGGGTTGAACAGTGTGCCAGCGCCATGCGCTGCTGGCTATCGGCGAACGATCAGATACAGCCCCGCAATCAGCATGATCGCCGCAGGCCAGGCCGCCAGCGTGGGCAGTTGAGTGCCGGCTTCGCTGATCACCCAGCCTTGTATGACGCCGCCAGCCAGCAAGGCCGAGCCGATGAGGCGTAAAGCCCAGCCATCCTTGCTCTCGCGCCACGGATTTGGCGGGTCTGACGCATGTGGGCGGGACAGGCGCTCCAGCAGGTCGCGGGTCATGTTGGCGATGTGCGGCAACTGCTCGACCTGCGATTGCAGATTGCTGACCAGCGTCTTGGGGCTCACACGCTCGCGCATCCAGCGTTCCAGATAGGGTTGCGCGGTGCTCCACAGATCCAGCTCGGGGTACAGCTGGCGACCCAGGCCCTCGATGTTGAGCAACGTCTTTTGCAGCAGGACCAGCTGTGGCTGGACCTCCATGTTGAAGCGTCGGGCGGTCTGGAACAGACGCATCAACACCTGGCCAAAAGAAATGTCCTTGAGCGGCTTCTCGAAGATCGGTTCGCACACGGTGCGGATCGCGGCTTCGAATTCGTTGAGCTTGGTCTCTGCCGGCACCCAGCCCGAATCGATGTGCAGTTGTGCCACGCGCCGGTAATCGCGCTTGAAGAACGCGAACAGGTTGCGCGCGAGGTAGTCCTGGTCTTCAGGCGTCAGGCTGCCGACGATGCCGCAGTCAATGGCAATGTACTGCGGGCTCCACGGGCTGACGGTACTGACGAAGATGTTGCCAGGGTGCATGTCGGCGTGGAAAAAACTGTCGCGAAAAATCTGCGTGAAGAAGATTTCCACCCCGCGCTCGGCCAGCAGTTTCATGTCGGTACGCTGATCGGCCAGCGTCGCCAGATCAGTCACCTGAACACCGTAGATACGCTCCATGACCAGCACTTTCGGACGGCACCAGTCCCAGTAGACCTGCGGCACATACAGCAGCTCGGAGCCTTCGAAGTTGCGGCGCAACTGGCTGGAGTTGGCGGCTTCGCGCAGCAGGTCCAGCTCGTCGTAGATGGTCTTCTCGTAGTCCATCACCACCTGAACCGGGTGCAGCAGACGTGCATCGGCAGAGACGCGTTCGGCGGTGCGGGCCAGGATGAACAGCCACGCCAGGTCCTGACCGATGATCGGTTTCAGGCCGGGACGCACCACCTTGACCACGACCTCTTCGCCCGTTTTCAGGCGAGCGGCATGCACCTGGGCGACCGAGGCCGACGCCAGTGGCGTTTCATCGAAACGGCTGAACACATCGCAGATCTTCGCGCCCAGTTGTTCTTCGATCAGTTTGATCGCCAGATTCTGGTCGAACGGCGGTACGCGGTCCTGCAACAGCATCAGTTCGTCGGCGATGTCTTCAGGCAGCAAGTCGCGCCTTGTCGACAGCAACTGACCAAACTTGATGAAGATCGGCCCCAGATCCTGCAACGCCAGGCGAAAACGTGCGCCCCGGCTCAGCTCCGATTTGCTGCGCGGCAGCCAGCGCCAAGGCAGCACGAAGCGTACTGCCAGCATCCACCACGGCAGGGGCAGGGCGAACAACAGGTCATCGAGACGGTAGCGGATAACGACACGTTGAATGCGAAACAGACGGCGGACGGCAAGCAGCTTCATGCGTTATCGCTGGAATTGAGGGATCGGGAAAGGCGCTCAAAGCGCGCCTCAAGACGTTCCAGATCGAGTTTGATCCGGTCGAGTTCGGCAAAACGGGCTTCGGCTTCATGCTTGCCGACCAGCGTGCGCGACTCTTCACTGAAGTAGTCGGCGGCGTTCTGGCTCAGACTCGCCACACTATCACGCGTCCAGCGCACACGGCTGCGCAAATGGCCGCTCAGCAACGGGCTGGCAACCGGGCCGAGCCAGCGTGACAGTTCGTGCTCCCAGTCCAGTTCCATATCCTGAAGGATGCCGACCAGTTCCAGCAGTACACCGCTGTCGCCGTCGAGTTCGACTTCCGGGCCATGCAGCACCGCAGTCTTGTCCTTGCTCAGGGCCAGACGCAGCAGGCTTGAAGCCGGGGCACGCAAGGTGCAATCGGCGTCGGCCGCCCACTCGGGGGCGAGCAACAAGCCCTCGTCGCTGGGCAGAATGAAGATTTTCAGGGACGGATCGCGGCAGTCGATCTTGATCACATGGCCGGACAACTGCGCCAGACGCGGCATCGCCGTGCTGTCCAGACGCAATACGCGGTTGATGCCGTGCTCGACGCTGGCGAGCAGCCCCCGAAGCAGCATTACGGCTTGATGCCGCGGTGCAGGGCCACGATGCCTGAGGTCATGTTGTGGTAGGTCACGCGGTCGAAACCGGCTTCTACCATCATCGACTTCAGGGTTTCCTGGTTGGGGTGCATGCGGATCGATTCAGCCAGGTAGCGGTAGCTCTCCGAATCATTGGTCACCAGCTTGCCCATGAGCGGCATGAACGCGAACGAGTAAGCGTCGTAGGCCTTGGACATCAGCTTGTTGGTCGGTTTGGAGAATTCCAGCACTAGCAGACGACCGCCGGGCTTGAGCACGCGCAGCATGGAGCGCAGGGCGTCTTCCTTGTGCGTCACGTTGCGCAGGCCGAAGGCGATGGTCACGCAGTCGAAGTGGTTATCCGGAAACGGCAGCTTTTCCGCGTCGGCCTGAACGAACTCCACATTGCCCGCCACGCCGAGGTCGAGCAGACGGTCGCGGCCGACCTTGAGCATCGAGGCGTTGATGTCGGCCAGCACCACGTGGCCGGTAGGGCCGACCAGCGTGGAGAACTTGCGGGTCAGGTCACCCGTGCCGCCCGCGATATCGAGCACACGGTTGCCGGTACGAACGCCCGACAGTTCGATGGCGAAACGTTTCCAGAGCCTGTGCATGCCGCCGGACAGCAGGTCATTCATCAGGTCGTACTTGGCCGCCACCGAGTGGAATACCTCAGCGACTTTATCTGCCTTCTGGCTTTCCGGTACATTTTTGTAACCGAAGTGAGTCGTAGGTTCGGCATCGCTGCCTTTGCGCTGATCGTTCATATCGCTTCACCGGAATAGATTGCGGGCCATTCTAATCGTCAAGGCTGGCTTTGTCTTGACAAGGCTCACCGCCAACGCTTTCTTGGATGCAGGCGGATGTATATAGTTGCGCCGCATTTCATCCGACGATCAAGGAACGCCCCCATGGCCAAGATAACTGTTGAACGCCCTCATTCCCTGGGCCGGGAGCAGGCGCGCGCGCGTGCAGAGCAGTTGGTGGAGAAGCTGGCCGACAAGTACGGGCTGGCTCATGAGTGGGTCGGCGATACCGTGAAGCTTGAAGGCAAGGGCGCCAAGGGCCGGGTTGAAGTCGAGGACGAGCTGATTCGTATCAGGATCGAGCTGAACTTCATCCTGTCGACCATGAGCGGCTCGATCAAATCCGAGGTCGAACGTGTATTGGACAAGGCGCTGGCTGCCTGAGTCGCGAGTGCCTGCCTGTGGGGGCTTTTAACGCCACCGCACGCCATTTCTTTCTCCTCACCCTAGGGTGAGCATTCTAATTTTTGTCCGTAGCTTTGAGCTCATGCCCTATAGAGGGCGGTTCCTTCAACTTTCGAGCATGAGGTGCACC
The DNA here is from genome assembly GCF_900143095.1 of Pseudomonas asturiensis. Lineage (GTDB taxonomy): Bacteria > Pseudomonadota > Gammaproteobacteria > Pseudomonadales > Pseudomonadaceae > Aquipseudomonas > Aquipseudomonas asturiensis. Next base: position 136,578 of record NZ_FRDA01000010.1, read on the forward strand.
ATGGCCAGAGCGACCATCAAGAGAAAAATCGAAGACGAACAGGCTTCCACCCTTTCCGACGTGAAATTGTATGCCCGTAAAATCTGGCTGGCTGGCCTGGGCGCCTACTCCAAGGTCAACGAGGAAGGCACGCAGTACGTCAAAGAGCTGATCAAGACCGGCGAGCAGGCAGAGAAAGAAGCCAAAAAAGTCCTGGATGAAAAGCTTGAAGCTGCCAACAGCGAGATGGATTCGATCAAGGGCGAAGTGTCAGAGGCCAAGGGTCGCGTCGAGGCGCAGCTCGACCGGATCGAAAGCGCTTTCGACCGTCGCGTCGCAAAGGCCTTGAACCGCATCGGTATCCCATCTAAACATGATGTTGACTCTCTCTCTGCTAAGCTCGATGAGCTGACGGCATTGCTTGAACGTGTCGGGCCTAAAAAGCTTGAACGCTCCGAGCCTAAACGACTCGAACGTTCCGAGCCTGGACAATAAGGAGAACAGGATGGCTGGCAAGAAAAAGGTAGAGAAAGAAGGCAGCTCCTGGATTGGCGAGGTTGAGAAGTACTCTCGCCAAATCTGGCTGGCTGGTTTGGGCGCTTACTCCAAGATAAGCAATGACGGCAGTAAGCTTTTCGAGACGTTGGTTAAAGACGGCGAGAAGGCCGAGAAGCAGACCAAGGCTGAAGCGCAGAAGCAGATCGACGACGTCAAGGACACCACCAAAGCGGCCAAATCCCGCGTCGGTGATGTGAAAGACATGGCGCTGGGCAAGTGGAGTGAGCTGGAAGGTGCGTTCGACAAGCGCCTGAACAGCGCCATTTCGCGTCTGGGCGTGCCGAGCCGTAACGAAGTGCAGGCGTTGCACAGCAAGGTCGATCAGCTGACCCATCAGATCGAGCAACTGACAGGTGCCAAGGCTCGTCCGGTGGTCTCGCGTGCTGCGGCCGCGCCCAAGCCTGCTCCCAAGACCACGGCCAAACCGCTGAAAGCAGCAGCCAAGGTCGTCGCCAAGACAGCAGACAAGGCAGCGGATAAAGCAGCAGCGGCCAAACCGGCAGCCAGGAAGGCAGTGACCAAGCCGCTGGATGTGGCCGAGAAAGCCGCGTCCAAAACGGCAAGCAAAGCCAAGGACGCTGCCAAGCCGGCCGCCAAACCGGCTGCGCCGAGAAAACCCCCAGTCAAAAAAGCCGCGGCACCCAAGCCCGCAGCATCGGCCAGGGAAGACAGCCCTAAACCCGCTGCCACCCCAACGCCTTCGTCGGAAGCGCCAGCCAACCAGCCTTCGTAAGAAGACCGGAACGCCAAGGCCCGGCCTGCTTAGCAGGTCGGGCTTTTTGTTGTGCGTGCAATGGAGTGAACCGTGCCCACGCATGCTCACTCAGCGTTGCACGCACACATCTCGCTCCAGGCATCGGATAGTGGAAGGCCGCCGGCGATGCGATTTCTGCAGCGCCTATCAGTGACTGGACTGTGTCATCGCTGGCAAGCCCAACAAAATGCAACTGACTGAATAAAAACGCTTTTTGTGGGAGCGAGCTTGCTCGCGAAACAGCCGGTCCAGCCTTCATGAATCAGGCTGCCTGAACCATGGCCTTCGTGAGCAAGCTCACTCCCACGAGGATGTGCACACGTTCAACCCCTGTGGGCGTACAAGCTCCACGCCCCATGGGAACTTGCTCGCGAAAGGGACGGCGCTGACGCCATGGAAAACATCGCCTGTACCCTTAGACCCCCACGCTCCTGTTGTGTGCTTGCTCTGGACTTATGCAAAACGATGAGTACTGCGCATTGGCGTGCAGCCCGTAACGCTCTACGTCATCTCCTGCGGTATGGCATCACCGCCCCAGATACTCCATCGCAATCTGCTCGGCCGCCTGCCTGGAGGTGGGCAGCAGGTGTGGGGTGACCAGCATCATGATCTGGTACACCACCACCCGCACATCGCCCTCACGGCCGAGAATCCGCTGGTAATCCAGCGAGAACAGCAGGGTCATGGTGATCTGCTCCACCAGTTGCCCGAGCGCCTGGGTTTCGCTGACCAGTTGGCCTTGGGACTTCAGACGTGCCAGCAGTGAGGCCAGGGTGCGTTTCAGCGAGTTGAGCAGGTTGCGGATGCCACGTGCCAGCTTGGGCAGGCGTCCGGCGAGGTTGGACAGGTCCTGGAACAGAAACCGGTAGTGCGACAGTCGCTCGACGATCAGGTGCAGGAACACCCAATAGTCCTCGGCACCCAGCCTCGCGTCGGCGGGTGGGTCGAGCAGCGGGGCGAGTTCCGTCTGAAATCGCTCGAACAGCCCCAGAATCAGCGGTTCCTTGCCATGAAAGTGGTAGTACAGGTTGCCAGGGCTGATGCCCATTTCGTTGGCGATTTCCAGTGTGGAGACATTGGGTTCGCCCTGCTGATTGAATAGCGTCAGCGCACATTCGAGGATACGGTCGCGGGTTTTCATCCGGTCTTCTTGTTCGAAAATCCAAGGTTGGGTAGGGGGCAAGGGGCTCGCCGGACAGGCTGGGCCCTTTGCGTCAGGCTTTTAGGATCTGTATGAAAAGTGGCTGTGCATCGGTGATGCGCGTTAAAAAACAGGCCGGAATGCTCATTTACACCACCTGGAGTCGAACGCGACCCCGGCCGCTCCTCGTCTGTTTTCGCCTTGCTGACTTTTCGTACAGAGCCTAACGCACGTGCACATAAGTACCTGGCGCGGCCTCCATGGGCGGGTATTTCTCGCTGCCCAGTTCCATGCGGGTTTCACGTTGGGTGCCAGAGCGCTCCTGAATCCAGGTCAGCCATGCAGGCCACCAACTGCCGTCCCGGCTCTGTGCGTCGTAATACCAGGCACGCGGATCGCTGCTGAACTTGCTGTTCTCAACGTAGCTGGCTTTCGCATTACCGGGCGGGTTGAGGATGCTCTTCACGTGGCCGCTGTTGGATAACAGGAAACGCCGCTCGCCACCCAGCAGCAAGGTCGAGCGATAGACCGAGTCCCAGGGGGTGATGTGATCGTTGATGCCGGCAACGCTGAAGCTGTCTACCGTGACCTTCTGCAGATCGATGGGCGTGCCGCAGACTTCCAGTCCTCCCGGATGCCTGAGCGGGTTGTGCTTGAAGAAGTCCAGCAGGTCGCCATGCAGCGCGGCAGGCAGGCGCGTGCTGTCATTGTTCCAGTAGAGAATGTCGAACGGCGGTGGCGCTTTGCCCAGCAGGTAGTTGTTGACCCAGTAACTCCAGATCAGGTCGTTGGGACGCATCCAGGCGAAGACCCGACTCATGTCTCTGCCTTCCAGCACACCGCGCTGGTAGGAGCGTCGCTTGGCCGCTTCCAGCGCCTCCTCGTTGACGAACAGGGTGGCCGGGCTTTCGATCTGGCTGTCCAGCAGGCTGACCATATAGGTCGCACTGGCCACCCGTCGAATCTGCCGCTTGGCCTGCAAATGGCCCTGCAGCGCCGCAATGGTCAGGCCGGACGCGCAGGCCCCTACCAGATTGACCTCGCGGGCGCCGGTGATCGCCCGGCATACGTTCAGGGCTTCTTCAGTGGCTTCCACGTAGCTGGAAAGCCCCCATTCCCGATGCCGGACATCCGGGTTGCGCCAGCTGATGACAAAGGTCTGCAGGCCGTTCTTGAGGGCGTATTGCACGAAGCTGTTGGCGGGGCTGAGGTCGAAGATGTAGTACTTGTTGATCTGCGGCGGGACGATCAGCATCGGTCGGCTGTATTGCTTTTCGCTCATCGGCTTGTACTGGATCAGCTCCAGCAGCTCGTTGCGAAACACCACCGCGCCGGGGGTGGCGGCTACGGTTCGACCGATCTCGAACGCATCCCGGGTGATCTGGCTGGGCAGGCCGTTGTTGTGCAGCAGATCGTCGGCCATGTGGCTCAGGCCCTTGATCAGGCTGGTGCCACCAGAATTGAACAGCTCCTTGAGTGCCAGCGGGTTGAGCAGCGTGTTGGTGGGCGACAGCGCATCGTTGAGCAGGTTGAACAGGAAGTGCGCCCGCGCCTGGTCATCCTTGGACAGATCACAGTCATCAATCCAGCGTTTGACCTGATGCTGCCAGCTCAGATAGGCCTGCAACCCGCGACGGTACAACGGGTTGAGACTCCAGGTCGGGTCGGCGAAACGGCTGTCTCGCGGGTTGGGCGGATAGGGCGTTTCGCCCAGCACCATCACGCGGCCCAACTGGCTGCCCAGCGCGAGGGCGTGGCGAGCGCTGCGAAAGGGATGTCGCCAGCCTTGGGCGGCGACACTGCGCAGGGTAGAAAACAGGTCTCGCCCGCGCAAACCCGTGAAAGCGCTTTGCGCGTTGATGAAGGTGGTCGGTGTCATTTCTGCCACCTTCTTTGGTTTTTCTTGCATGAGGGCAACACTCCTTCGTCAAGCCATCAACCATGGACTGGCGCAGGCCCCATCCCGGCGGCCAGCGTCGTTCTGCGCGGTTCGACACTCCTGTCTCTGGCGCAGTCGGTGAAGCATTTTTGTTCGCGAAGCGTTCCAGTGCCTTCGACCATGACGGACGGCTTCAGCGCGCTCTGGGAGGTGCAGGTTGCGGGTGCATGACCGCGCGTTGTCGTTCCTGCTGTAGAAAACTCATGATGATGGGGGCCACGGCTTCGGCTCGAGTGATCAGAAACAAATGTCCGTCATCGATTATGTGTAGCTGGGCATTGGGTATCCGCCAAGCCAGCAGGCGCATATTTACCAGCGGGATCAATGGGTCGTCGTCACCGGCCAGGACCAGTGTCGGTTGATGGATCTTGTGCAGCCAGTGGATGCTGGTCCAGCCCATGCCCGCAAACAGCTGCCAGTAGTAGCCCAGCTTGCCGGACGAGCGGACCTTGGCTGCGTGGTTGGCGGCCAGGTAAGGATCACGCCGAAACGCACCGCCGTAAATTTCCGGGGCGATACGAATCACATGGGACGGCTGGATATACCGGCGTGGACTCGCCATCAACCACAGCACCCGCGGCTTGCCCGGCACCATTGCCATGCCTGCCGCTGTTGCAGCCAGCACCAGCTTTTTACAGCGCTCGGGGTAGTCGTGGGCGAACTGCTGGGCCAGCGCGCCGCCCCATGACACGCCAATCGCGTTCACCTGTCCGTAATCCAGATAATCGAGCATGCGCGCGGCGAGCTTGGCCAGACCGGGAAAGCGATAGGGCCGTTTGGGCGTCGACGAGCCGCCGACCCCCGGCACATCGAACGCAATGACTTCCAGGTCCGGGTCCAATGCGTCGACGAACGGAAACACCAGTTCGAGGTTGGCGCCGATGCCGTTGAAGATCAGCAGCGGCGTCAAATGACTCTTGCCAGGTCGCACGGCGGTGCGAATGGTATGACCGTCCAGGTCGATGGAGCGAAATACAAACGGTTGAGGCATGCGCGAAGCCCTGTTGGTTAAACCGCTGGGAAAGCTGTCCTGCGTTTCGACCAGATCGTACGTCTGTCATTCGCCTAACGAGCGCTGCCGGTCACTTCCATAGTGAACGGCAGCGTGCCTTCTTCCTTGAGTCTAGCGTTCGTGAACGTAGGTGCCGGGCGATGCCTCGCCTGCCGGGAACGTCTTGTTGCCAAGGGTGGTGGGCGCCTTCTTGAGCTTGCCCGACCGGTCGGTTTGCCAGGTCTGCCAGTGCAGCCACCACGAGTCGGTGTGCTTGGTGCCATTCTCCTGCCATTCGTCTGCAGTCGGCGGCAGCTCGGAGTTGGTCATGTAGCGCGACTTGGGGTTGCCCGGCGGGTTGAGAATGCTCTGAATGTGCCCGCTGCTGGACAGCACGAACTCGGTCTTGCCGCCAAACAGCCGGGCAGACTTGTAGCACGAGGCCCACGGGGTGATGTGATCGTTGGTGCCTGCCAGGCAGAACACGTCGGTGGTGACCTGCTTCAGATCGATGGGCGTGCCACAGACTTCCAGCGCGTTGGGCCGGATCAGCGGGTTGTTCTTGAACATCTCGATCAGGTCGCCGTGAAAGGCTGCGGGCAGACGCGTGGTGTCGTTGTTCCAGAACAGAATGTCGAAGACCGGCGGTTCGTTGCCGAGCAGGTAGTTGTTGACCCAGTAATTCCAGATCAGGTCGTTGGGCCGCATCCAGGCGAAGACCTTGGCCATGTCCCGACCTTCGAGTACGCCTGCCTGATACGAATGGCGTTTGGCTGTCTCCAGGGTCTGCTCATCGACGAACAGCGCGACGTCCGTGTCCAGCGTGGTGTCCAGTACACTGACCAGCAGGGTCATGGCGTTGATCTTCTGCTCGCCAAGCGCTGCATAGTGGCCCAGCAACGCGGTGCAGGTAATACCGCCCGAGCAGGCGCCCAGCACGTTGAGGTCCTTGCTGCCGGTGATCGCCAGTACGACGTCAACGGCTTCCTTGAGCGCCTCGATGTAGGTCGACAGCCCCCACTCGCGCTGTGCCTTGGTCGGGTTGCGCCAACTGATGATGAAGGTCTGCACATTACTGCGCAGGCAGAAGCGCGCCAGGCTCTTTTCCGGGCTCAGGTCGAACACATAGAACTTGTTGATCTGCGGCGGAATCACCAGCAACGGCTTCTCGTGGACCTGCTCGGTGATCGGCTTGTACTGGATCAGTTCCAGCACGTCATTGCGAAACACCACAGCGCCTTCGGTGGTGCCCAGGCTTTTGCCCACCTCGAAGGCATCCATGTTGACCTGGCTCGGCATGCCGCCGTTGTGCACCAGGTCCTTGGCGAGGTGTGACAGACCGTCCAGCAGGCTTTTGCCACCCGTTTCAAAGAAGCGCTTTACAGCGGCGGGGTTGGCGGCCGAGTTGGTGGGTGACATGGCTTCGGTCATCAGGTTGATCACAAAGTGAGCACGGCTGATGTCCTGCGGCGTCAGGTTGCTGCTGCCGATCCAGTCGTGCAGCTCCTTGCGCCAGGCCAGGTAAGTCTGCAGGTAGCGACGGTAAAGGGGGTTCTGGCTCCAGGCCGGATCGGCAAAGCGTCGATCATCCGGGGAGGGTTGCAGGGCGGATTTGCCGAACACCACATTCTTGAGTTCAACACCCAGGTGAGCGACATGTTTGAGGCTGTGGATCGGTTGCTTGATCGCCTGGCGCAAGACCATGCGCGCGGTGCTCAATAAATCCTTGCGGCGCAAGCCCACCACCGGATTGAGATTCAAGGTGTTTTCAGAGGCCTGGCGCTGCAAATCATCGTCTTTCGTGTTACTCATCTACGACGCTCCGTTGTCCTGAGACGAGTACCGCCACTTCTTCCCTGTGAACCAGCGACACAGGCGAATAGCCGGTACTACTGCTCGTGTGACCTAAGATGGCTTGGCGACCCATTCCCCGTTTTTCATGCAGGCTACCGCGAACGCAGCTTAACCACTGCGCTTCGTGTCACCACTCCTTGCATACCGCGTATGTGCATCGTTCGATGCAGAGGAACTGCCAGTGCCATTGGTTACGCGAGATTTGCAAAAATCGCAAGCAGCGTCAGTCATTGGCCGCTGCGCGGACCATTGAAACAAATTCGATTAGAAAGCGCGTCCTAAAACGACGCAGGCGTGCCAGAGCGGCTGGGGCGGGGTTATGCAGGTCAGAGCAGCAGTTTGACGACGTGCTCGGAAGGATCGCGGGACTTGCCGGCTTTTTCCAGTTCCTGAAGATAATCGGCCCAGAGCGACTCCTGACGCACGGCCAGTTGGTACAGGTAGTCCCAGGTGAACAGCCCGCTGTCGTGACCATCGTCAAAGGTCAGTTTCAGCGCGTATTGCCCGGCCGGTTCCACTTTCGTCAGGCCCACGTTCAGCTTGCCGTACTGCAGGACAGGGTTGCCGTGGCCCTGAACTTCAGCCGACGGAGAATGCACCCGCAGCAGTTCGGCGGGCAGATGATATTCCTCGCCCGACGCGTACGTGAGTGTCAGGGTTCTGGAGGCTTTGTGCAGCTTGATGGCGGTAGGGATCGGGGTCATGGGGTCCGGTTCGATGGGCTGTCGAGCCATTGATCGTCCTCGGGAGCGCCTTGGCGGCGCTCCCGAGGCGTCTGGCAGGTTTACAGAATATAGCGCGACAGGTCTTCGTCCTTGGCCAGTTCGCCCAGGTGACTGTTGACGTAGTCGGCATCAATGGCGATGGGCGCTGCGTCCGGGCTGGTGGCCAGGTCGCCTGCGCTGAACGACACTTCTTCGAGCAGGCGCTCAAGCAGCGTGTGCAGACGACGGGCACCGATGTTCTCGGTCTTCTCGTTGACCTGCCAGGCGATTTCCGCGAGACGCTTGATGCCATCGGGCTGAAATTCGATATTCAGGCCTTCGGTCTTGAGCAGCGCGCAGTATTGCTCGGTGAGCGACGCATGCGGCTCGCTGAGAATGCGCTCGAAGTCCTGTGGCGACAGCGCCTTGAGTTCGACACGGATCGGCAGACGGCCCTGAAGCTCAGGCACCAGATCACTTGGCTTGCTCAGGTGGAACGCGCCCGAAGCGATGAACAGGATATGGTCAGTCTTGACCATGCCCAGCTTGGTGTTGACCGTGCAGCCTTCGATCAGCGGCAGCAGGTCGCGCTGAACGCCTTCACGGGACACGTCCACGCCACCGGAATTGCCGCGCTTGGCGACCTTGTCGATCTCGTCGATGAACACGATGCCGTGTTGCTCGACGGCTTCCAGCGCCTTGACCTTCAACTCTTCGTCGTTGACCAGGCGGCCGGCTTCCTCTTCACGCACCAGCTTGAGCGCTTCCTTGACCTTGAGCTTGCGGTTTTTCTTCTTGCCCTTGCCCATGTTGGCAAACAGGCTCTGAAGCTGGTTGGTCATCTCTTCCATGCCGGGCGGCGCGGAGATATCGACGCCCACGGCCTCGTTGATCTCGATCTCGATTTCCTTGTCATCCAGCTGACCCTCGCGCAGGCGCTTGCGGAACAGCTGACGGGTATTGGAATCGTTGGTCTGCACTGGATCTTCGTTGAAGCCGACGCGTGCCGGAGGCAGCAGGGCGTCGAGGATGCGGTCTTCGGCGGCGTCTTCGGCACGATGACGCACCTTGACGATTTCCTGTTCGCGCAGCAGCTTGATCGCGGCGTCGGCCAGGTCACGGATGATCGACTCGACATCGCGGCCGACATAGCCGACTTCAGTGAATTTGGTCGCTTCGACCTTGATGAACGGCGCGTTGGCGAGTTTGGCCAGACGACGGGCGATTTCGGTTTTGCCGACACCGGTCGGGCCGATCATCAGAATGTTCTTGGGCGTCACTTCGACGCGCAGCTCTTCAGGCAGCTGCATGCGGCGCCAGCGGTTGCGCAGGGCAATCGCGACGGCGCGCTTGGCATCGTCCTGGCCGATGATATGGCGGTTGAGTTCGTGGACGATTTCGCGGGGAGTCATGGACATAATGATTGACGGTCCTCTAGCGCAAACAAGCCAGCAGTGGCTTATTCGGCGAGGTCCTGCTCCTCAATAGTGATGTTGTGGTTGGTGAACACGCAAATGTCGCCTGCGATGTGCAGGGAGGTTTCCGCGATTTCGCGTGCCGACAGATCGGTCTTGAGCAGCAGGGCGCGTGCTGCGGCCTGGGCGAATGCGCCACCGGAACCCATCGCGATCAAACCGTCTTCCGGTTCGACGACATCGCCGTTGCCGGTGATGATCAGCGAGGCATCCTTGTTGGCGACGGCCAACATGGCCTCCAGACGGCTCAGCGAGCGGTCGGTACGCCAGTCCTTGGCCAGTTCGACGGCGGCCCGCACCAGATGGCCCTGGTGTTTTTCCAGTTGGCCTTCAAAGCGCTCGAACAGCGTGAACGCATCGGCGGTGGCACCGGCAAATCCGGCAATCACTTCGCCGTGGTACAGGCGACGCACTTTCTTGGCGTTGCCTTTCATGACGGTGTTGCCCAGGGAAACCTGGCCGTCGCCAGCCATGACGACTTTGCCGTGACGGCGCACTGAAACGATGGTGGTCAAGGGGAGAGTCTCCACGCAGCGGGGCGAAAATGCCCTGATGCAGACTCATATGGGGGTGGGGGCGGGTATTTCAACCGTTGGCGGTGAATGGCCGTCTGAATGGTGTCAGGCCGACGGGTGTGATCGTTCCACTGCGCGTGGGCATGCATCCCGTGACGCTCTGCGTCACATTCGAGAGCGGGCGCGGAGCGTCCCGGGCGGCGTTACCACACGGGCGCGCGGGAACGATCATCGAGGTCTCTGACTGAATGCATGCCGCCTCCCACAGTCCTGGTGGGAGTGAGCTTGCTCACGAAGAGGCCGGCACATCCGCTGAAGCAGGGTCGTCTGAACCATGGCTTTCGCGGACAAGTCCGCTCCCACGGGATGTTGCAGCAAGGTTTAGGTATGACGATGAACGCGGCGCATGGACACGATCAACGCCTTACCGGCTCTGGCGTTGTTGCAACAAGAGGTTACTAAATCCGCCGCCCGCCAGTTGCTTCTGGGCCGTGGTCAGTTGCTCGCGGTTGCTGAACGGGCCGACCAGTACGCGGTACCAGGTCTCGTCCTTCACAGTGCCCGACTCCACGGTCGCCGTCTGGCCCAGCAGGATGATTTGCGCACGCACCTTCTCCGCATCAGCCTGTTTGCGGAACGAACCCGCTTGCAGGAAGAACGTCGTCACCGCTGCCGGCTTGGTCGTAGCGACCGGAGGCTGCGGCGGCGGGGTCAGGCCGCTGAGGGCGGCCTGAGCGCGTGCGGTGTCGATCTTGGCGGCCTGTTCCGGCGAAACCGGGGCAATCGGCGCGACCGCAGGTGGCGTCTTCTCCGGCACCGCCTCGTTCGGCACGATCACTTCCGATTCCGGCAGCAGCGTGTAGAAGTCGTACTTGGGCTTGACCGGCGCCGTCGGGCTTGGTGGCGTCTTGTTCGCTTCGGCGATCTTCGCAGCCTTGACGTCGGCCTTGACCCGCTTGACGTCTTCGCCGCCCGGCTCAAGCTTCATCAGAAAGACGACGAACGCCCCTACGGTCAAGCCAATTGCCAGCCACAACCAGCCTGGAATCGGCTTCTTCGCGGGTGCCTGATAACGGCTGGCGCCGCGCTTGGGAGCCGGTTTCTTCTTCGCAACTGCCAACTTACATACGCTCCAGAGTTTCCAGACCCAACAGATCCAGGCCTTGCTTGAGGGTGCGACCGGTCAGAGCGGCGAGACGCAGGCGGCTCTGTTGCTGATCGGGACTTTCGGCACCGAGGATCGGGCAGTTTTCGTAGAAACTCGAAAACAGACCCGCAAGGTCGTACAGGTAAGCACAGAGTACGTGAGGCGTGCCTTTTTCTGCGACGTTGTTCAGGGTTTCGGCGAATTGCGCCAGACGCGCAGCCAGTTCCTGCTCCTGCGTCGCTTGCAGCACGATCTGGCCCTTGCTGGCGTCGAACGGCGTACCCAGCTTGCGGAACACCCCGGATACACGGGTGTAGGCGTACAGCAGGTACGGCGCGGTGTTGCCTTCGAAGCTCAGCATCTGATCGAAATTGAAGCTGTAGTCGCTGGTGCGGTGCTTGGACAGGTCGGCGTACTTCACCGCGCTGATGCCCACGGCCTTGGCGATGCTGCGCAGTTCGGCTTCGGCCACCTCTGGATTCTTTTCTTTCACCAGCGTGTAGGCGCGCTCTTCGGCTTCGTCGAGCAGGTCGATCAGCTTGACCGTGCCGCCGTCGCGGGTCTTGAACGGACGGCCGTCGGCGCCGTTCATGGTGCCGAAACCCATGTGCTCCAGTTGCATGCCTTCATGTACGAAGCCTGCACGACGCGCCACTTCGAACACTTGCTGGAAGTGCAGCGCCTGGCGCTGATCGACGAAATACAGCGCACGATCAGCCTTGAGCACCTTGCTGCGGTAACGAATGGCGGCCAGGTCGGTGGTCGCATACAGGTAGCCACCACCGGCCTTCTGCACGATGACCGGCAGCGGCGTGTCTTCGGCGGTGCGGAACTCTTCGAGGAACACGCACAGCGCGCCATTGCTCTCTACCAGCAGCCCGGCAGCCTTCAGGTCGCTGACGACGTTGGCCAGGTCGTCGTTGTAGGCGCTTTCGCCCATGACATCGGCCGGTGTCAGGTTGACGTTGAGACGCTCGTAGGTCTTCTGGCAGTGCGACAGCGAGATCTCGTTGAAGCGTTTCCACAGTGCCAGGCACTCGGCATCGCCGCCCTGCAATTTGACCACCAGCCCGCGAGCGCGCTCGGCGAACTCTTCAGACTCGTCGAAACGCTGTTTCGCCGCACGGTAAAAGTTTTCCAGGTCCGACAGCTCGTCGCTGGTCGCCGGTTTTTCCTGCAGATAAGCCAGCAGCATGCCGAACTGCGTGCCCCAGTCGCCGACGTGGTTCTGGCGAATGACCGTGTCGCCCAGAAAGCCGAGGACATTGGCCACGCCATCACCAATGATCGTCGAGCGCAGATGGCCTACGTGCATTTCCTTGGCCAGGTTCGGTGCCGACAGGTCGACCACCACACGCTGGGCCGGGCCTGCCTTGCGCACCGAAAGCTGCGGATCGGCGAGGGCTGCATCCAGGCGCGCTGCCAGGGCCTGAGTGTTCTGGAAGAAATTCAGAAAGCCGGGGCCTGCGATTTCCACCTTGCTGACCTGCTCGTCGGCGGGCAGTGCGGCAATCAGTTTTTCAGCCAGGTCACGCGGCTTCATCCCGGCGGGCTTGGCGAGCATCATCGCAATGTTGCTGGCGAAATCGCCATGGGTCTTGTCGCGAGCGTTCTCTACCTGGATCGCCGGCGTCAGTCCTTCTGGCAAGACGCCCTCGGTGACGAGACGGGTCAGGGCTTGTTGGATCAGCTGGCGAATGGTGTCTTTCATGAGGCTCTCTTCGACCGCAAGCGCGGTGGCGCATGGAAGCGCGGGTGGAAAAACTCCGCATTATCCGTTGCTCAGGCCGTGTTGCCAACCGTGTTGGTTTTCAGGCCCATAACTGTGGAGGCAATGTGGCAGGCGGCTTGTCAGCGATCGCGGGGTTCAGTCACTGAAAGGTCGCCTGAATGATCGTATCGCCGGCAAGCCGCCTCCCACGAAAGCGTATTTATTCACATGGATAGCTCAGTATAAATCCACCGGGTCCACGTCCAGCGACCACCTGACCTGCCTGCCACTGGGCATCTGCTCAAGAGCGATCAGCCAGTTGCTCAACAGTTTATGCAGCGGCGCTCGGGCGCTGGACTGCAACAGCAATTGCGCCCGATACCGTCCGGCGCGGCGTTCCATTGGTGCGGGCACCGGGCCGAGCAGCTCGATGCCGCCCAGGCTCATTTCAGTCAGCAAATGTTCGGCTTCGCTGCAGGCCTGATCGAGAAACGCTTCAGCCTGCCCTGGCTTGTGGGCTTCGGCGCGCAGCAATGCCAGGTGCGAGAACGGCGGCAGGCCGGCGGAGCGACGTTCACTCAGGGCTTGTTCGGCGAAGGCGAAATAGCCCTGTTCGGTGAGCTGGATCAACAAGGGATGGTCGGCCAGGTGCGTCTGGATGATCACCCGGCCCGGCTCCTCGGCCCGGCCTGCGCGCCCGGCGACCTGGACGATCAGTTGTGCCATGCGCTCGCTGGCGCGGAAATCGCCTGAGAACAGCCCGCCGTCGGCATCCAGAATCGACACCAGCGTCACGCGCGGGAAGTGATGCCCCTTGGCGAGCATCTGCGTGCCGACCAGAATGCATGGCTGGCCGCGCTGGATGGTCGCGAACAGCTGATTCATCGCGTCCTTGCGCGAGGTGCTGTCGCGATCGACTCGCAGCACCGGGTAATCCGGGAACAGAATCGCCAGTCTTTCTTCCGCGCGCTCGGTGCCTGCGCCGACCGGCCGCAGGTCGACCTTGCCGCACGATGGACACTGGCGCGGCACTCTTTCAACGTACCCGCAGTGGTGACAGCGTAATTCGCCCGAGCGCTGATGCACTGTCATGCGTGCATCGCAGCGCTGGCAGCCGGACATCCAGCCGCAATCGTGGCAAAGCAGGGTCGGTGCGAAACCGCGTCGGTTGAGGAACACCAGCACTTGCTGGCCTGCCGCGAGCGTTTGACCAATGGCTTGTTGCATTGGGCCGGAAATGCCGCTGTCCAGCGGACGACTCTTCACATCCAGTCGCAGAAAGCGCGGTTGTTGCGCGCCTCCCGCCCGTTGATTCAGGCGCAGCAGGCCGTAACGACCGGTGTAGGCGTTGTGCAGGCTTTCCAGCGAAGGGGTGGCCGAGCCGAGCACAATCGGGATGTTTTCCTGGCGGGCGCGCACCAGCGCCAGATCGCGGGCGTGATAACGCAGGCCTTCCTGCTGTTTATAGGAGCCGTCGTGTTCTTCGTCGATGATGATCAGCCCCGGGTTCTTCATGGGCGTGAACAGGGCCGAGCGAGTGCCGATAATAATGTCGGCTTCGCCATCGCGTGCTGCCAGCCAGGCGTCCAGTCGCTCGCGGTCGTTGACGGCCGAATGCACCAGCGCAATGCGCGCATTGAAGCGTTGCTCGAAGCGCGCCAGGGTCTGCGGCCCGAGGTTGATTTCCGGGATCAGCACCAGCGCCTGCTTGCCCGCTTCGAGGGTTTCGCGGATCAACTGCAGATAGACCTCGGTCTTGCCGCTGCCCGTCACCCCCGCCAGCAGAAACGCATGAAAGCTGTCGAACCCGGCGCGGATGGCTTCATAGGCGGCGCGCTGCTCGGTGTTGAGTGGCAGTTCCGGCTGGGCCAGCCAGTGTTCATGCCGGGCGCTGGGCGCGTGGCTGCGTACTTCGACGTACACCAGCTCCTTGGCCAGCAGCAGGTTGAGGCTGTCTTTGTTGAGCATCAGCTTGCTGAGCAACTGATGCGCCACGCCATGCGGATGCTGGGCAAGGGTGGTCAAGGCTTCGCGCTGTTTGGGCGCACGGGCGATGCGCGAGTCGTCGACGCTGGCCCCCGGAGAAACATGCCAGAAACGCTCCTGACGGGTTTCAGCCAGTTCTCCCTGACGCAGCAGCACCGGCAAGGCCCAGCTCAGGGTGTCGCCCAGGCTGTGCTGATAGTACTGGGACGTCCACAGGCACAGCTTGAAGAGTGAAGGCGGCAGCGGCGCCTGACTGTCCAGCAGCGCAATCGCAGGTTTCAACTTGTCGGCAGGTACTTCGCTGTGGTCCACGACCTCGACCAGAATACCGATCATTTCCCGCCGCCCGAAGGGCACGCGCAGGCGCATGCCGGGCTGCAGATCACTGCGTAGCACACCTGCGGGCGCGCGGTAATCGAACAGGCGGCGCAGCGGCGAGGGCAGGGCAAGGCGCAGGATGGCGTTGGGCACGCGGTGTTTCCCTGTGGCGGTCGTGGGCGATGGGCGATCTTAGCAGACGACCGGTGCAAAGGTTCGCTTGCGTCGTTTCGATTGTCTGGTACTATCCACGGCCTATTTCCGTGCGGTATTCAACAATAGTGTTGGGTGGCGGCACGCTAGACCGAGGAAGTACCGATGAAAGCTGATATCCATCCAGTTTACGAAGCCATTGACGCTACCTGCAGCTGCGGCAATGTCATCAAGACCCGTTCCACGCTCGCCGCTCCTCTGAGCCTCGACGTGTGCAACGAGTGCCACCCGTTCTACACTGGCAAGCAGAAGACGCTTGACATCGGCGGCCGTGTCGACAAGTTCAAATCCCGTTTCGGTGCGTTCGGCGCAACCAAAGCGAAGTAAGACTGGTTGCCTTATGGGCATGTCCAGGCTGCTTGAAAAGACGCCCCTTGTGGGCGTCTTTTTTATGTCCGCGATTTGGCTGTCCAGCGCGCACGCGTTCTGTCCTGCGCCGGACGGCCTGCCCGTCGTACAGGTGCAGCGCGTGGTGGATGGCGACACGCTGCGCCTGGACGACGGCCGCAGTGTGCGGATGATCGGGCTCAATACGCCTGAAACCGGCAAGCTCGGCCAGTCCGCCGAGCCGTTTGCCGAGGCGGGCAAGCGACGCCTGCAAGCCTTGGTGAAAGAGAGCGCAGGTCAGGTCCGCCTGCAGGTCGGCCAGCAGCCCAAGGACCGTTACGGTCGTACGCTGGCCAATGTCTACGGCCGCGACGGCACCAACCTTGAAGCGCAGTTGCTCAGCGAAGGGCTTGGTTATCTGGTCGTCATTATGCCCAATACGGCGCTGGTCGACTGCCAGCAGAGCGCCGAGCGGCAGGCGCGCCAGAACAAAGTGGGGCTGTGGCGCAACTCGCCTGTGCAATCGTCCGCTCAGATCGACAAGGGCGGCTTTGCCGTGGTGTCCGGGCAGGTGAAGAGCGTTCACCGTAACCGCGGCGGCGTCTGGCTCGAACTCGACGGTTCAATGGTTTTGCGTATTGCGCCTGATCTGCTGCCTGCCTTCGATGTCGCCAGACTTGAGCGTCTAAAGGGGCGACATGTTGAAGCACGAGGCTGGGTGGTGGACCGCTCCCGGCGCGGTGGTCTACAGTCAGGACAGGCTCGCTGGCTGATGCCGCTGACCCACCCGGCCATGCTCAATCTCTAGGCATCGCCTGCAATTACAGGCCTTTCGACGAGCGGTTCGGCTTTTTGTGTTCCGAGTGCCTTAGCGGAAAGTCTAACTTCTCGCCCCTTGACAGCAGTGACTGGCCAGTCTTGTTAGGACTATGCATCTTGCGTATCCTCGGCGGTCCGTCTGTCCCACAGTAAAAAAAGCGGAATCCAATACATGTCAGATTTGAAAACTGCCGCGCTCGAGTACCACGCCAACCCTCGTCCAGGGAAGCTGAGCGTAGAACTCACCAAGCCGACTGCAACCGCTCGTGACCTGGCTCTGGCCTACAGCCCTGGCGTTGCTGAACCCGTGCGTGAAATCGCCCGCGACCCTGAGCTGGCTTACAAGTACACCGGCAAAGGCAACCTGGTAGCAGTTATTTCCGATGGCACCGCGATCCTCGGCCTCGGCGATCTGGGCCCATTGGCTTCCAAGCCTGTCATGGAAGGTAAAGGGGTTCTGTTCAAGCGTTTCGCCGGTATCGACGTGTTCGATATCGAAGTCGATTCGGAAAGCCCGCAGGCTTTCATCGATACCGTAAAGCGTATCTCCATCACCTTCGGTGGTATCAACCTGGAAGACATCAAGGCACCTGAGTGCTTTGAAATCGAGAAAGCGCTGATCGAACAGTGCGACATCCCGGTTTTCCACGATGACCAGCACGGTACCGCTATCGTGACCGCGGCCGGCATGATCAACGCCCTGGAAATCGTCGGCAAGTCCCTCGATTCCGCGAAGATCGTCTGCCTGGGCGCGGGCGCTGCCGCCATCTCCTGCATGAAGCTGCTGGTGAGCATGGGCGCGAAGATCGAGAACATCTTCATGGTCGACCGCACCGGCGTGATCCATTCCGGCCGTACCGACCTGAACCAGTACAAGGCTGTCTTTGCACACGCAACCGACAAGCGCACCCTGACCGATGCGCTGGATGGCGCTGACGTGTTCGTGGGTCTGTCCGGCCCGAACCTGCTGAGCCCGGAAAACCTGAATCTGATGGCCAAGGATCCGATCGTGTTCGCCTGTTCGAACCCTGATCCGGAAATCTCCCCGGAACTGGCTCACGCCACTCGCAGCGACGTGATCATGGCCACTGGCCGTTCGGACTACCCGAACCAGGTCAACAACGTGCTGGGCTTCCCGTTCATCTTCCGTGGTGCTCTGGACGTTCGCGCCAAGCGCATCAACGAAGAAATGAAAATCGCTGCAGCCAACGCCCTGCGCGAACTGGCCAAGCTGCCTGTTCCTCAGGAAGTGTGCGACGCCTACGGCGGTATCAAACTGGAATTCGGTCGTGAGTACATCATCCCGAAACCAATGGACACTCGCCTGTTGGGCCTGATCGCCGACGCAGTCGCCAAGGCCGCCATTGAAAGCGGCGTGGCCACCCTGCCGTATCCGAAACACTACCCGCTGACCAGCGTGGATGACGTGTTCAAGGGTTGATTCCTTGAGGTAATAAAAAACCCGCAGAGATGCGGGTTTTTTTATGGTTGCTGAACTGACGCCATCGCTGGCAAGCCGCCTCTCACAGTCCCGTGTGTACACGTTCAACACTTTGTGGGAGCGAGCTTGCTCGCGAAAGCCACCGTTCGCACGCCTCTATTTCAGCGGATGGACCGGCCTCTTCGTGAGCACGCTCACTCCCACTGTGATGAGTTTGCTGCAAGGCAATGTAATGCAGGGCCTCACTCCCGCAAAATCACCCCCGCCAACTCATCAATCGCCTCCTGCCTTTCGGCCTGATTCAACCGCGCACGGGGATTGAGCGACGACCATTGCGGGTGGGCGCGGGAGCGTGACAGGGGCTCTGGCAGCTTGCCCTTGCGCCAGGTCTTGTCTTGCGGAGTGGTCAATTCGATGCTGTTGATCGCCGCATGACCTCTGACACCCAGCGCAACCAGCAACTGGCTTTGACGCAATGCCAGCAGGCGCAGCACGGCGTCGTCGACGGTCAGTTCCCGATGCCCTTTGAGTTTGCCGAGCAGGCGTCCGCCATAGCTGCGCGCGGTCAGCAGGGCGCCGCCGGCAATCGCGCCCACCAGCGCAGCGGCGCCGAGGGTGACACCGCCGACCATCAGGTCGACGCCAGCTCCGGCCGCAGCACCTGCCGCCACACCACCACCGACGCGCACGCCCATCAGTTTGAGGGTTTCGGGGTTGAACAGGTCGTCGCCCCAGCGGCCATCCATCAACGGCAAATCGCTGGCGGTCACGTCATCCTTGCGAAACGCATGCAGCTTGAGCAGCGCCTCGACGCACTGTTGTTCGCGCTGACGAACTGCCTGACGCAGTGCGTCTATCGCCTGTTTCTCTTGATCCGGTATCGTCTCGACGCTGCGCCGGCAGGCCGCGCAATCGATCAGCATTTCAGCGATAAGGCGTGTTGCGCTGTGGCGCTTGGCCTGGCGCTGCTTTTCCTGGTCCTGAATCAGGCGTTCCAGCTGCGGTCGCGCACTTTCAAGCATGAGCGCCAGGCTTTCATAAAGACGACGCCCGCCGTCTTCCGGCGGCGCGACGCTGTCGAAACGCACCAGCGCATGGAGGCCGAGGCGCGAGAGCGCTTCGCGCCATTCCGGTTCGCGATGCTGCTGCGCACTGACGAAGTTGAGGACCGGCAGCAGGGGTTTGCCACAACTGGCCAGCACCGCCAGCTCGTCGCGGTATTTGGACAACACCGGTTCGCGGGCATCGATCACATACAGACCTGCATTTGAATCGAGCAACTGTCGCAGGACCTTGGCTTCTTGCTCGAAGCGTTGTCGCGCCTCGCTGCCTTCCAGAAAGCGCGTCAGGCGCGCCGGACCGTCCAGCCGTTCGCCGGGGCGATCCAGACGTTCCAGATAGTCGAGGAGGGCAATGGCGTCCTCCAGGCCAGGCGTGTCGTACAGCTCGACGGTGGCCTGGCCGTCCACCGACAGGCGGGCACCCTCGACATGCCGTGTAGTGCTGGGCCGATGGGAGACTTCGCCGAAGCTGACGTCGCCTGTCAGGGTTCGCAGCAACGAGGTCTTGCCCACGTTGGTGTGTCCGACCACTGCCAGCTTGATGGCTGCGGGTGTGTGCGCTTCACTCATGGCCTGTCTCCAGCCAGCTCATGGGCGTGCTGTCTGCCCATGGCAATTGCAGTTGATCCAGTGCAACGTGCCAGTCGTCCAGACGTTCGGGGTCCAGAGCCTGTCCGGCAGGCGCAGGCAACAGCCAGACGCGGGTCGCGCCTGCGCAGCGGGCCAGCTCGGCGATCAGCGCAAGACTGCCACGGTCAGGCGAGCGGCGCGGATCGCAGGCAATCAGCAGGCGTGCGGGCGGGTATTGAGTCAGTTGTTCCAGCAGTCTGTGTCGGGATTCGCGGCTGTCCAGCACGCCTGCGTTGGCCACGCCAGCGGGCAGATGCGGCGGCCAGACGTGTTGATCATCCAGCTCGATGGCCACCAGCAAGGCGCCGTCACTTTGGGTGGTCCCTGCCTCGCGCTGCACCTGATGCATCAACGCCGGCTCCGCGTCGCTGACGCCCAGGCGCTCGCTGCTGGGCATCAGTCGCTCGCGCAGTTCGAGGTAGTCGGGCAGTTCGAGATCCAGTTGCAATGCAGCCTTGCCACGCTTCCAGCGCCACAGACAAAGCGCGGCCAGCAGCAGGCGCGGCAGGATGCCATAGACCAGCAGCACGCCGACCAGCCAGGCAGCCCAGGCCTGACGGGCGTTTTCGAGGCTCAGTGCGCCGTTGCCGCTGGCGCGGATCATGGCTTCGTCCGGCACGCTGAAGCCCAGCCAGGACGGAATCGTGCTCAAGGTCTGGGTCAGGTTGACGAAGGTGTCGCTGCTCAGGATGGTGGTTTCCCAGACAAAGCCATAACGCCGCGTCGACATCAGCATCAACAGCACAATCAATGCGCTGAGCAGGGCGATCAGCCACAGGCTGTTGACCATAAGACCCAGCGCCCAGCGATTCAGGCGTTTGCGCTGTAACAGCAGGATCAACGCAGGTGCCAGTTGTGCGGCCTGGGCGTCGCGGGCGAGCTTTTCACTCAGCCACAGCCAGAGACGACCTAGCCCACTGTTATGGCGTCCGGCAAAGACCAGGCCCATCGCCCAACTGATCAGCAGGATGAGGTTCAGCCCGAGCAGACTGCCCAGCGCCCAGAACACATTCACAGGCGTCTGCCCGTCGCCCATCGCGGCGAAGGCCAGCCCCGTGCCACTCATGATGGCCAATACCGCCAGCGCCATCAGTGCCAGTCGCGCACCCTGTTTCCAGTGATGCAGCGCGGTAACCATTCCGTCGCGCTCCGCGAGCCACAAGGCGCGATGGGTGATGCGGGTCGTGAGGTCGCCCTCGGCAGCGCGGGCGCGGCGGTTGGCTTCCTGGTCGTCCAGCGTGCCGGCCTGTCGTTCGCGCAGGCGCACAGCTTCGGTCAGCCAAAGGGTATCGAGTGGTGTCAGCGCAGTCACACGGCGTCTCTTCAATGAATTCAGCGGTGAGCATAACCGCTGTCATGGGACTGAGCACGACGCGTAACAGTTCAGTGGCTTGCCGGGCGCGCTCTGATATCCTCGCACCATGACGACTCATCTCTCCCTCAGCCTGATTGCCGCCCTTGGTGAAAACCGAGTGATCGGCGTCGACAATTCCATGCCCTGGCATTTGCCGGGGGACTTCAAATACTTCAAGGCAACCACCCTTGGCAAGCCGATCATCATGGGCCGCAAGACCTGGGATTCCTTGGGGCGGCCATTGCCCGGTCGCCTGAACCTGGTGGTCAGTCGCCAGGCGGACCTTCAGCTTGAAGGAGCCGAGGTGTTCTCTTCACTCGACGCTGCGGTGAAACGTGCCGAGGAATGGGCGCACGAGCAAGGCGTGGGTGAAATCATGCTGATTGGTGGCGCGCAGTTGTACGCGCAAGGCCTGGATCAGGCCGATCGCCTTTATCTGACCCGCGTGGCGCTGAGCCCGGAGGGCGATGCCTGGTTTCCCGAGTTCGATACGGCGCAGTGGAAGCTGGTTTCCAATACTGAAAATGCCGCTGTTGAAGACAAGCCTGCCTACGCCTTCGAGGTGTGGGAGCGGGTTTGATTTTTGAGGTATGGGACGACAGCAAACAAAATGTCACAAAAGTGTCGTTTTTGGTTTTGCTGTCGTGATCAGTGGGGCAAGTGACGTCTTCTAACGCCTCAAAGGTCGCTGACGCACTTTTGTGTTCACAATATTTTGTTACGGTCTGACCCTTCAAATTTTCAAGAAGGGGACTTCGTCTATGAAACTCGCGCCAAAAATGCTGATTGCTGCGCTCTGCGTCGGGCTTGCCGGCCAGGCTTTCGCCGCCACTGAATTGAAGCACTGGCCCGAGCCTGCCGCGAAAGCACTCGATGCGATGATCGCGGCCAACGCCAACAAGGGCAACTATGCCGTCTTTGACATGGACAACACCAGCTACCGCTTCGACCTCGAAGAGTCGCTGCTGCCTTACATGGAAAACAAAGGCCTGATTACCCGCGAGAAGCTCGACCCGTCGCTGAAGCTGATCCCGTTCAAAGACACCGCCGAGCACAAGGAAAGCCTGTTCAGTTATTACTATCGCCTCTGTGAGCTGGACGACATGGTCTGCTACCCATGGGTCGCTCAGGTGTTTTCCGGCTTCACCCTGCAGGAACTCAAAGGCTACGTAGACGAGCTGATGGCGCTCGGCAAACCGATTCCGGCCACCTACTACGATGGCGATACCGTCAAGCAACTCAACGTCGAGCCGCCACGCGTGTTCACCGGGCAAACCGAGTTGTACAAAAAGCTGATGGAAAACGGCATCGATGTCTATGTGATGACCGCTGCATCCGAAGAGCTGGTGCGCATGGTCGCCTCTGATCCCAAGTACGGCTACAACGTCAAACCGGAGAACGTGATTGGTGTATCGCTGCTGCTCAAGGATAAAAAAACCGGTGAGCTGACCACTGCGCGCAAACAGATCACGGCAGGCAAATATGATGCGAAAAGCAACATGGGCCTGGAACTGACCCCGTACCTGTGGACCCCGGCCACCTGGATGGCTGGCAAGCAGGCGGCGATCCTGACTTATATCGATCAGTGGAAAAAACCGGTACTGGTTGGCGGCGACACGCCGACGAGCGATGGCTACATGCTGTTCCACAGCGTTGACGTCAGCAAAGGCGGCGTGCACTTGTGGATCAACCGCAAGGACAAGTACATGACCCAGCTCAACGGCATGATGACCAAAAATGCCGAGGCTCAGGCCAAGGAAGGTTTGCCGGTGACAGCCGACAAGAACTGGGTCATCGTCAAACCGGACGAAATTCAGTGAGTCGAATGTGATCGCGGCTGCGCTCTGCGTCCGCGCTTGATGGCACACACGCCCAACAAAAAGCCCGGCATCTCTGCCGGGCTTTTTGCGTAAGCGACGCTGCTTTATGGCACCAGCTTGTCCAGCAGTGCCTTGTCACGCACGGCGCCCTTGTCGGCGCTGGTCGCCAGCAGGGCGTAGGCCTTGAGGGCGGTGGTGACTTTGCGCGGACGTACTTCGACCGGCTTCCAGCCTTTTTTATCCTGCTCGGCACGGCGCTCAGCCAGTTCCGCGTCGTCGATCATCAGGTTGATAGAGCGGTTCGGGATATCGATCAGCACTTTGTCGCCATCGCGCACCAGACCGATTGCGCCACCAGCCGCCGCTTCAGGCGACGCGTGGCCGATGGACAGGCCCGAGGTGCCGCCCGAGAAACGCCCGTCGGTGAGCAGCGCACAGTCTTTGCCCAGGCCTTTGGATTTCAGGTACGACGTCGGGTAGAGCATTTCCTGCATGCCCGGACCGCCTTTCGGGCCTTCGTAGCGGATGATCACGATGTCGCCAGCCTTCACTTCGTCAGCAAGGATCCCGCGCACGGCGCTGTCCTGGCTTTCGAAGATCTTGGCGTTGCCTTCAAAGACATGGATCGACTCGTCGACACCTGCGGTTTTCACCACACAACCATCCAGCGCGATGTTGCCGTAGAGCACGGCCAGACCGCCTTCCTGTGAGTAGGCGTGTTCGACGCTGCGGATGCAGCCGTTTTCACGGTCGTCATCCAGGCTGTCCCAGCGGGTCGACTGGCTGAACGCGGTCTGCGTCGGGATGCCGGCAGGGCCTGCCTTGAAGAAGGTGTGAACCGCTTCATCGGTGGTCTGGGTGATGTCCCACTTGGCAATGCCCTCGGCCAGGGTCTTGCTGTGCACGGTCGGCAGATCGGTGTGCAGCAGGCCGCCGCGAGCCAGCTCGCCTAGGATGCTGAAGATGCCGCCTGCGCGATGCACGTCTTCCATGTGGTACTTCTGGATGTTCGGGGCGACCTTGCAGAGCTGTGGCACCTTGCGGGACAGGCGATCGATGTGACGCAGGTCGAAGTCGATCTCGGCTTCCTGCGCTGCGGCCAGCAAGTGCAGGATGGTGTTGGTCGAGCCGCCCATGGCGATGTCCAGCGTCATGGCGTTCTCGAACGCCTTGAAGTTGGCGATGTTGCGCGGCAGCACCGAGTCATCGTTGTGGGTGTAGTACTGTCGGCACAGGTCGACAATGGTACGGCCCGCCTGCAGGAACAGTTGTTCACGGTCACTGTGAGTGGCGAGTGCCGAGCCATTGCCCGGCAAGGCCAGGCCCAGCGCTTCGGTCAGGCAGTTCATCGAGTTGGCGGTGAACATGCCCGAGCACGAACCGCATGTCGGGCAAGCGCTGCGCTCGTACTCGGCGACTTTTTCATCGCTGGCTGTGGAGTCGGCGGCGATCACCATGGCATCGACCAGATCCAGCCCGTGACTGGCCAGCTTGGTCTTGCCCGCTTCCATCGGCCCGCCGGACACGAAGATCACCGGGATGTTGAGGCGCAATGAGGCCATCAGCATGCCGGGGGTGATCTTGTCGCAGTTGGAGATGCAGACGATGGCGTCGGCGCAGTGGGCGTTGACCATGTATTCCACGGAATCGGCGATGATCTCGCGGCTCGGCAGCGAATACAGCATGCCGTCATGGCCCATGGCGATGCCGTCATCCACCGCAATGGTGTTGAATTCCTTGGCCACACCGCCGGCGCGTTCGACTTCGCGTGCCACCAGCTGACCCATGTCTTTCAGGTGAACGTGGCCCGGTACGAACTGGGTGAACGAGTTGGCGATGGCGATGATCGGTTTCTTGAAATCTTCGTCCTTCATGCCCGTGGCGCGCCAAAGGGCACGGGCGCCGGCCATGTTGCGGCCGTGGGTGGACGTTTTCGAGCGGTAATCAGGCATTGGAGCACTCCGGCAAAATAAGGCTGATCAGGAAGGGAGTGAGCTTCTATTGACGTCGCTCGCATTCGGCAGTGACCGGATGCAGCGAAGAAACCGAAAACCACGGGATCACCGTGTACTCGGCCTGAGCTCATAAACCCGCCGGGGGATGACTGGCGATGAATAGCGCGATTCTACACCGATGGAGGGCGGAGGAAACGCTTGCCTTGTGGCGCAAGGGCGAAGCGTGATCTTTCAGGAGGACGTATCGGCAGGGACAGGCGCCGCGGGCCGGATGCCGGAATGCTGAGTCTTGGACCCGTGTCAGGATTTACAGGCATGAAAAAGTCGCCGACAGGGCCCTGTCGGCGACGTATGCCTGTTGTGTATCAGGCGTAACTGCCAGCAATCAACGATTCACGATGGCCTGAATCTGATGCAGATAGGTTTCGCCTGTGACCGGTTGGAACACCAGCGCTTCCTTGATCCACGAAGAAGGCAGGCGAGTGATTTCCTCGAAGTAATCGGCAACATGTTGGCGTTGATCTTCCTGCACCAGATTCATCATGTATTCCAGCCCGCCAGGCTTGCCCAGGAACTCGCCCAGTACGTAACCGGTACGCGTCCAGTCATGGTTTTCATGGAAGATTCGATCAGTCGGAGCAGCCGGTTGCTCAGGTACATAAAGAATGTACTGACCTTCCGGGCCACGAATCACGAAAAGACGGATGAGATTGACACCGCCATGAAGTGGCATGACAAACCGGCCGATGGTGATGCCATCGTCATCGGAGGCCGTCGGGGCATTGACGACATGGTGAATCAGGTCTGCGCCTTCCGGGGAAAGCAGGCCTTTGGACAACTGGTCGGCCGCCATCCTGTTCAGGTCGTCGCGAATGTAGTCAACATAGGTAGAGTCGATCATGATTTAAATCCATTTAAATTAAACAAAGTCCATTTTGAGTGTTGTCCTGAACCGTACGTCTGTCGGTGTTTGCTAACAGGACGCTAACAATTTATCAGCGCGAAAAACAGCGACGCGATAGATATCTATCGAGCTGTGGGCAGCATGTTTCAGGATATTTATCGTCGCGCAGTCGCCCTCGGCGTATCGAGGGCGTCTCGGGCAGACTCGTCATCGGCCACGGGCTCTGCACGAAAAGTGGCTGCGCTCGCCGACTTTTCGTACAGGGCCTGGCGCAGGGTCAGCTGTTAGGCAGCAACCGGCAGGTAATGCTCTTGATGTAACGCGTTTCGGCAATGGCCGGATGGACAGGATGATCCGGGCCCTGACTGCCGCGTTCCAGCAGCTGGATATTGCGGTCCAGATGGCGGGCGCTGGTCAGCAGAATGTTTTGCAGATCATCTTCAGGCAGGTGCATCGAGCACGACGCGCTGACCAGAATACCGTCCTTGGTGAGCAGGCGCATGGCCTGTTCGTTCAGGCGGCGGTAGGCGCCTTCGCCGTTTTTCATGTCTTTCTTGCGTTTGATGAACGCAGGCGGATCGGCAACGATCACGTCGAAGCGCTCTTCGCCCGCCTTCAGCTCTTTAAGGGCTTCAAACACGTCACCTTCGATGCAGGTCAGTTTTTCGGCAAAACCGTTCAGCGCCGCGTTACGTTCCACGCCATCGAGGGCGAAGGACGAGGCGTCGACGCAGGTCACGTCGCTGGCGCCGAATGCGGCGGCCTGAATGCCCCAGCCGCCGATGTAGCTGTACAGGTCCAGTACGCGCTTGCCTTTGACATAAGGCGCCAGGCGCGCACGGTTCATGCGGTGGTCGTAGAACCAGCCGGTCTTCTGGCCAGCCATGACCGGTGCTTCGAACTGCACGCCGTTTTCTTCCAGCGCGACCCACTCGGGAACCAGACCGAAGACGGTTTCCACGTAACGATTCAGGCCTTCGGCATCACGAGCGGCGGAATCGTTCTTGAACAGGATGCCACTTGGCTTGAGCACCTGGACCAGGGCAGCGATGACATCTTCTTTATGGTGCTCCATGGTGGCTGAAGCCAGCTGCACCACCAGAATGTCACCAAAACGATCCACCACAAGGCCCGGCAGCAGGTCTGAATCGCCGTAGACCAGGCGATAGAAGGGCTTGTCGAACAGCCGGTCACGCAATGACAACGCGACATTCAGGCGGTGAACCAGCAACGACTTGTCCAAAGGCAGCTTGATGTCGCGTGACAGCAGGCGGGCGCAGATCAGGTTGTTGGGGCTCATGGCAACGATGCCCAGCGGTTTGCCGCCGGCGGCTTCGAGGATGGCCTGGTCACCTGCTGCAAAGCCGTGAAGAGGGGTGGCGGCTACATCGATTTCATTGCTGTAGACCCACAAGTGACCGGCGCGCAGGCGACGGTCGGCGTTGGCTTTGAGGCGCAAGCTAGGCAGGGACATGACGTCGCTCCGGAAAAAAGAGCGGGATTATAGCGCGTCATCCCGGTTACGCGCCGGGATGACGACAATTAACGCAACCGATTACGCCGACAGCGCGTCGATCAGTGTGCGGTTGAACGCCGGGATGTCATCGGGCTGGCGGCTGCTGATCAGGTTGCCGTCGGTGACCACTTCCTGATCGACCCACTCGGCACCTGCGTTGACCAGATCATCTTTCAAAGTCTTGAAGCTGGTCATGGTCTTGCCTTTGACCAGGCCTGCGGAAATCAACAACCAGCCGCCGTGACAAATGACGGCCAGTAGTTTGCCCGATTGGCTGGCCTCGGTGACGATCTTTTGAGCGTCGCTGTCCAGCCGGATCGTGTCGGAATTCTGTACGCCGCCTGGCAGGACGATGCCATCGTAGTCGCCTGCGTTGGCAGACTTGAATGTGGCGTCTACCTGAAAGTCGTCGGCAGGCTTGTCATGGTTCCAGCCTTTGACCTTGCCATCCTGGCTGGAAAGGATTTTCACGGTAGCGCCTGCTTGCTCCAGGGCCTGCTTGGGGCCGGTCAGTTCTACTTGCTCGAAACCATCGGTTACAAGAATTGCGATTCGTTTGCCATTCAACGCGTTGGACATGGGGTCCTCCAGTCTCGTGCTTAGGGGTGGCGTATTACTGGCCCTCGTGGGGCCGGGCTCACGCCGGTCACAGAGAGTCCGAAGCTGGGCGCGCGGCAAAGTTCCGAGAAAATGAGCGAAGAAGGTGATGGACCGTTGCCCGATGAGGGGGCAGAATCCAGCTATGCCTTCGAGTAAATACCTATGCCCTCACAGCTGTCACCCGAGCTAACTTCCGAGCAGATCCAGCAAGCGTTGCAGGGTATCAGTGTGCCCCCGCAGCCGCAGATCATGGTGGATTTGCAGATGGAACAGTACATGCCTGATCCTGATCTGGGCGTGATTGCGCGGCTGATTTCACAGGACCCGGGCCTGTCCGGTGCGCTGCTGAAAATCGTTAACTCGCCTCATTACGGGCTTTCCAACAAGATCGCCTCGATTCAGAAGGCGGTGAACCTGCTGGGCAGTCGTACCGTCATCAACCTGATCAATGCGCAGTCGATCAAGGGCCAGATGACTGACGAAACCATTGTCACGCTCAACCGTTTCTGGGACACCGCTCAGGATGTGGCGATGACCAGCCTGACGCTGGCCAAGCGCATTGGCTCGCAAGCGGTGGACGAGTCCTACGCCCTTGGCCTCTTCCACGATTGCGGCATTCCGTTGATGCTCAAGCGTTTTCCGCATTACATGAGCGTGCTTGAAAGCGCCTACGCCAATACCGGCCCCGACTGCCGCGTGGTAGACACCGAGAACGAGGCGTTCGATACCAATCACGCAGTGGTCGGTTATTACACGGCCAAGTCGTGGCGCTTGCCGGATCATGTCACTGAAGCCATCGCCAATCACCACAATGCCCTTGGGATATTCCAGGACGATACCAGTCGCAATGCGGCGCTAAAGAATCTGCTGGCCCCGCTGAAGATGGCCGAGCACATCTGCCAGTCCTACCGCGTGCTGGGCAATCAGGAAGAAGATCACGAGTGGGAAAGCGTCGGCCCGCTGGTGCTGGACTATGTCGGCCTGTCCGAGTACGACTTTGAATACCTGAGGGAAAGCATTCGCGAGCTGGGCGCCCGCTGATTCTGCGTGTCGCCCGCCGTTCCTTTCTGCACGACCGAGTTATCCATGCCTGAATTACCTGAAGTCGAAACCACCCGACGCGGCATTGCGCCCCATCTGGAAGGGCAGCGCGTGAGTCGCGTGATTGTGCGCGACAGTCGTTTGCGCTGGCCCATTCCCGAAGACCTCGATGTCCGGCTTTCCGGGCAGCGCATCGTCCAGGTCAACCGCCGCGCCAAATACCTGCTGATTCAGGCCGAGGTCGGCACCCTGATCAGCCACCTCGGCATGTCAGGCAATTTGCGCCTGGTCGAAGCCGGTCTGCCTGCGCTCAAGCATGAGCACGTGGACATCGAGCTGGAGTCGGGCCTCGCCCTGCGTTACACCGATCCACGGCGTTTCGGTGCCATGCTCTGGAGCCTGGATCCGCATGCCCATGAGCTGCTGATTCGCCTCGGTCCCGAGCCGCTGACCGATCTGTTCGATGGCGAACGTCTCTATGAGCGTTCCCGGGGCAAGTCGATTGCCGTCAAGCCGTTCATCATGGACAACGCGGTGGTGGTGGGCGTGGGCAATATCTACGCGACCGAAGCCCTGTTTGCGGCCGGAATCGATCCGCGCCGCGAGGCGAAAAGCATTTCCCGGGCGCGGTACCTCAAGCTGGCGATCGAGATCAAGCGCATCCTGGCCTACGCCATCGAGCGGGGAGGCACCACGCTTCGTGACTTCATCGGGGGTGATGGCAAGCCGGGTTACTTTCAGCAGGAGTTGTTCGTGTACGGGCGTGCCGATCAGCCGTGCAAGGTCTGCGGCTCGACGTTGCGTGAAATCAAACTGGGTCAACGAGCAAGTGTGTATTGCCCCAAGTGTCAGCGCTGAGAACAGGGCAGGGTCTTGAAACATCAGGCCCCTTGCTTAACCCCCGTCGCTGTTTATAGTGATGGGCAAAACCTCAACGCCACGCCTGAAGGACCACGCTATGAGCCCGTTTCGCATTCTTGCTGCCACGTTGGCGCTGCTCTTCGGCCTGCAGGCCGTGCCCGCCATTGCAGCGGATATTCCCGCAGGCAGCGGTAATCCCGTTTACACCATCCAGAATCCACCTGTGTTCGCCATGGTCGGTGATCTGCTGATCGCGCGCCCCTTGTTGATTGCTGCCACTGTGATCGGCACCGGGCTGTTCGTCATCGCAGCACCGTTTGCGGCGGCGGGCGGCAATTTCAAGGCGACCGCCAAGGCGCTGGTGGTCGACCCTGGCAAGTCGGCCTTCGTGCGTTGTCTGGGGTGTACGGGCGACGGTTACGGTAAACAGGAATAACGACGGAACTAGACCACCCTGCTGGTGATGATCCGGTACTTGTCCATCAACTGTTCCTTGCTCTCCACGTGATTTTCATCCAGCGGGATGCAATCCACAGGGCAGACCTGCTGGCATTGTGGTTCGTCGTAGTGGCCCACGCATTCGGTGCACAGGTTCGGATTGATCACGTAGATCTCCTCGCCTTGTGAAATCGCTTCGTTCGGGCACTCGGGTTCGCAGACGTCGCAGTTGATGCAATCGTCGGTGATGATAAGGGACATGAAATGCTCCTGCCGCGGCCGACGCCGGGGCATATGAAAACCAATGCGGCGAATTGTGCCGCATTAGGCCTCGGGTTGCACCTGCACGTTCCAGCGTTGTGCTATCGCTTGAAACGCTCTGTCAGCGCCTGCGCGACTGCAGGATGCACGAACTTGGTGATATCACCGCCCAACGCCGCGATTTCACGCACCAACGTCGAGGAAATGAACGAGTAGCGCTCGGACGGGGTGAGGAACAGGCTTTCGACGTCCGGGGCCAGCTGGCGATTCATGTTGGCCAGTTGAAACTCGTACTCGAAGTCCGACACGGCGCGAAGACCGCGCAGAAACACATTGGCACCCTGTTCCTTGGCGAAATGCGCCAGCAGCGTGGAGAAACCCACGACTTCAACGTTGGGCAAGTGTTTGGTGACCTCGCGTGCCAGCTCGACGCGCTGTTCCAGGGGAAACAGCGGGTTTTTCTTGGGGCTGGCGGCAACGGCAATGACCACTTGGTCGAACAGGCGCGAGGCGCGCTCGACCAGATCTCCATGGCCCTTGGTAATAGGGTCGAAGGTGCCTGGGTACAACACTCGGTTCATCGCGTCGTCCTGGTCGGAGTCCGTTGTGGGACTCGGATGGTATCGCAGCCTACCCGATGGGCCAAGCCACGCAGCGGGCTTCAAAAGTCGTATTACGCCGATAATCGGCCATCTTCGGCTCAAAAAGCCCTGTTTACAGGCGTGCAGTACTTTTTTGATCAGCGCAAAAAGAGTTTATAAACCCAACGTTGAATCGCACGGCCGTAAGGCGGATAAATCAGCCGTGCGGCGTTGAAGCGCTGCTTGATGAACACTGCCTTGGCCTGGCTGAACGTCAGGAAGCCCTCACGCCCATGGTAGTTGCCCATTCCCGACGGGCCGACGCCGCCAAAGGGCAAGTCGTCCTGAGCCGCGTGCATCAAGGTGTCGTTGAGCGACACGCCCCCTGAGTGAGTGCGTTCCAGCACCTGTTGCTGTTCGGCCTTGTTGTAGCCGAAGTAGTACAGCGCCAGCGGGCGAGGACGTTGATTGATGTAGGCATAGGCATCTTCGATTCGTTTATAAGGCACAACGGGCAACAGCGGACCGAAAATCTCGTCCTGCATGACCAGCATGTCATCGCGCACGTCAAGCAGGACACTGAACGGCATTCGCCTGTCCTGGCCTTGTTCGTATAGCGAGACAATGGTCGCGCCTTTACGGGCAGCATCTTCCTGATAGCGCATCAGGCGGTCGAACTGGCGCTGATTGATGATCGCGGTGTAGTCAGGGTTGTCGGCCAGCGTGGGATAGAAGCGTTTGACGGCCTGCCGATAGGCCTCGACGAACCCGGCCAGGCGATCCTCTGGCACCAACACGTAGTCGGGCGCGATGCAGGTCTGGCCGGCGTTCAGCGTCTTGCCGAAGGCGATACGCTCGGCCGCGTGCTTAAGGGGCACGTCATGGGACACGATAGCAGGCGACTTGCCACCCAGCTCCAGTGTCACCGGGGTCAGGTTTTCGGCAGCAGCACGCATCACATGCCTGCCGATGCTCGTGGCACCCGTGAACAGCAGATGATCGAACGGCAGGCGCGAGAACGCCATGCCAACGTCCGATTCGCCCAGCACGACAGCGACCAAATCTTCCGGGAAGGCCTCGGCGAACAGCCGCTTGAGCAGCGCCCCCGTGGCGGGCGTCGACTCGCTGAGCTTGAGCATGACCCGATTGCCCGCCGCCATGGCCCCGATCAGCGGCCCGATTGCCAGGAACAGCGGGTAATTCCACGGCACGATCACGCCGATCACGCCCAGCGGTTGATAGACGACCTTGGCCGAGGCGGGCTGGAAGGCCAGGCCGACGCGTCGAGGGGAAGATTTCATCCAGCGTTTGAGGTGTTTGCGTGCATCGCGAATGCCCAGCAGGCTGGGCAGCAGCTCTGCCAGCAGCGTCTCATCGGCGCTGCGATGGCCGAAATCCTGACGGATGGCGTCGATCAGTGCCTGCCTGTGCTCACTCAGCAATTTGCCCAACTGCTTGAGCCACTGCAGGCGTTGCTCCGCAGGCGGCATGGGGTTGGCTGAAAAGGCCGCTCGCTGGGTAGTAAAGGCTGATGCCATTGCCTGAAGTGTCTGGTCGGCGGGATGGGCATCGTGTTCGGCAAGCATGGCGCTGTCTCGGGGCAATGGGCGTGCATTGTGTGTAGAGCTATTGCTCTAAAAAGTCAATTTCCGGGCAGGTCAGTCGCGTCTATCAGACCGCCTGAGGGTTCGCAATTGATGCCCATGCGCTACTATCGCCATCATCTCATCAGTATTCGAGCGGTTCACGCAAGCATGGCACCACGCACCAAAACCCGTGAACGCATCGTGCAAGTCAGCCTGGAGTTGTTCAACCAGCAAGGCGAGCGCAGCGTCACGACCAATCATATTGCCGCGCACATGGAAATCTCGCCCGGCAACCTCTACTACCACTTTCCCAACAAGCAAGCGATCATCGCCGAGTTGTTCAGTGAGTACGACGCCCTGGTGAAAAGCTTTCTGGTCCCGACTGCGGACCGTTTGCCGACCATCGATGACAAGCGCGACTTCTTCATGGCCATCCTCGATGGCATGTGGCGCTACCGCTTCCTGCATCGCGACCTTGAGCATTTGCTGAGCAGCGACCCGGAACTGGCCGCGCGCTATCGGGTGTTCTCCCAGCGCTGTCTGGCTCAGGCGATGGCGATCTACCGGAAATTCATTGAAGCGGGCATTCTGCAAATGGATGAGTCGCAGATCGAGTGGATGAGTATCAATACCTGGATCGTTCTGACGTCGTGGGTGCGTTTTCTGTGCACCGCGCGTGAAAATACCGGGCAATTGAGCGAAGTTGCTATTCGACGCGGTGTCTATCAAGTGTTGATGCTTGAATCAGGCTTTATTACTCCCAAGGCCCGGGAAGCGTTCGACGCCTTGTGTGAAGCGTTTCATGCACCGCTGCACGAGGTGCTGACGTAACGGCTCAACCTACCGCTGAGCCATTTGGTTTCTGTCACAGGAGTGTGTCATGTCCATCGCGCAACTGATTGGTCCTGAACAGCTGGCTTTACGTCAGCAAGCGCCGGGGCTGGTGATTCTCGATTGCAGGTTTGCTCTGGAAGATCCTGATTACGGGCAGCGCAGTTATGCGCAGGGCCACATTGAAGGTGCCCGCTATGCCGACTTGAATCGAGACCTCAGTGGGGCCGTCATCAAAGGCAAGACCGGCCGTCATCCACTGCCGGACCCGGAAGCGCTGTTGCAGCGTTTTCAGGCGTGGGGCATTTGCGATGACAGTGACATCGTGCTGTATGACGACGGTCCAGGCATGTTTGCCGCTCGCGCCTGGTGGCTACTGGTCTGGCTGGGCAAGCGCGAGGGCGTTTATATGCTCGACGGTGGTCTCAAGGCCTGGCATGCGGCGGGTCTGCCGCTGAGCCTGGATGCGCCGCGCGGCGAAGCGGGAGATTTCACGGGTGAGCCGGACATGTCGCTAGTGCTCAGTGCCAGCCGCTTGCAAGGTCGTCTGGGGCGCCCGGAAATGACCCTGATCGATGCTCGCGCTGAAGCCCGTTTTCGGGGAGACGTCGAGCCCATCGACCCGATTGCCGGGCATATTCCCGGTGCGCAGTGCGCAGCGTTCAATGAGAACCTGGGTGCAGACGGACGTTTTCTTGCGCCCGAGCAGCTCAAGCAGCACTTTGCCGAGAAGCTTCAGGGGCGGCCTGCGCAGAGCCTGGTTTCATACTGTGGTTCGGGCGTGACAGCCTGCCACAATCTGTTTGCTATGTGCCTGGCCGGCTATCCACTGGGGACGCTGTATGCCGGTTCGTGGAGCGAGTGGATCACCGATCCGACGCGTGAAGTCGCAACAGGCGCAGGTTGATTCTGCGTCAGTTCAGGTAAGGGTTATCCCGTTCGTGGGCGATGCTCAGCCACAGCGGAATGCGTCGCTCAAGGTAATAGCCCGGATTGCGCAGCGAGCCTTCGACGAACCCGACGTGCCCTCCCTTGGCCTGCAGCTCGAACTCCGTGCAGGGGGACAGCTCCTCAGGCTCGGGCAGGCTGTGGGGGAAGACGAACGGGTCGTCCGCTGACTGGATGATCAAGGTTGGCGTCTGAATCTGGCCCAGGTAATAGCGGCTTGAGGCTTTGCGGTAATAATCCTGGGCGTCGGTAAAGCCGTGCAGTGGTGCCGTCACCCGGCCATCGAAGTCCCAGAAGGTGCGCATGTTTTCCAGAGATCCCAACGCCGCCAGTTCCGCCAGGCCTTCGCTTAGACCTTCGTTCTGGAAGCGGTTCTGCTTGTCGCGGATGTACGCCAGCATCTCGCGCATGAAGTGCCGCTGATAGACCTTGGAGAATCCTTGTCCGATCCGGTTGGCGCATTCATCCAGCCGAAACGGCACCGAGACCGCCACTGCACCGAGCAACTCACTGCTCATGCCGGATTCACCCAGGTACTTGAGCAGCACATTGCCGCCCAGCGAGTAGCCCACGGCATAGAGCGGCGCCAGAGGGCGCAGTGATCTGAGGTGCGCGATGACTTCGGCCAGGTCTTCGCTTGCGCCGGAATGGTAACTGCGCGACAGCAGGTTCGGCTCGCCGGAGCAGCCGCGCCAGTTCAACGCCACACTTGCCCAGCCCTGCGTTGCGAGCGCTTTTTGCAGGCCAGCCACATAAGGCGAGTTCGAAGAGCCCGTCAGGCCATGCAGCACCAGCACGAGCGGCGCGTCGACCTGATGTGGCCCGTGCCAGTCCATGTCGAGAAAATCCCCGTCCTGCAGCCACATCCTCTCACGCGTGCGTGCCAGCAACGTCCGCTTGCGCCACAGCGGCCCCCACAGTGTTTGCAGATGCGGATTGCCCAGGCCGGAGGCTGGTACGAACGGATTGACGTGGAACAGAGAAGTGGGGCTGGTAGGCACGGCCTTGCTCGTCGATGAATTCAATGGCTGACAGGTCGTACGTTGCCACTAAGTGGAGCCGGATGTAAGAGGGGTTTGGTCGAGTGGCGGTTCATGCTGACGGTTCGCTTGGCCGCACGACCATCGTCATTGGCAATGTCTCGCAGCAAACATCGGACTGTGGGAGGCGGCTTGCCGGCGATGGCGTCAGTCCAGCGATGAGGTGTCGCATCAAAAATCGCATCGCCGGCAAGCCGCCTCCCACGCCTTGATAGCCTATAGCTGTTCTAACGGTTGCCTAAATCCTGTCCCCGCTGCCAAAGCGCGTAATACACCTGACCGGCTTTTTTCTCACGATGCAGGCGCCAGGCGCCTGGCAGACCGGTCGTCGAGGGCGGCGTTTCGCTTTCGGTGTAGATCCACGCCTGGTCGGCGAGCCAGCCACGGGTTTCCAGCAGGTTGCAGGCCGAGGCCAGCAGGCCCTGATGGAAGGGCGGGTCCAGGAAAATCACGTCGAACGGCGAGGCCACGGCGGTTTCCAGGTGGCGCAATGCGTCGGTGTGGGAAACCTGGCCGGTGGTGCAGTTCAGCGCGGTCAGGTTCTGGCGCAGGCTGGCAATGGCCGTAGCGTTGCTGTCCAGCGCCAGGCCCATGCTGGCACCGCGTGACAGCGCTTCGAAATACAGCGCGCCACTGCCGGTGAACACGTCCAGTACCCTGGCGCCCGCGATATGGGGCGCCAGCCAGTTGAACAGGGTTTCGCGCACGCGATCAGGCGTCGGGCGCAGGCCGGGGGCGTCGGGGAAGGTCAGTTTGCGACTGCCCCATTCGCCACCAATGATACGAAGCTGACCCAGGCCGTTATGGCCCTTCGGACGTGGATTGGCCATCAGTGTTCCGGGACCCCTGCAGGTTGGCGAGTGGGTTTATCGGTCGGTGCAGGCAGCGCCTTTTGCGGCACGGTCGGGCCGACGGTCACGATGACCATCTTGTCAGCGCTCAAGTGCTTGCTCATCGCGGCCTTGACCTGCTCGACCGTCACGCTCTGGGCGGCGGTCATATAGTCTTCGAGGTAAGTCAGCGGCAGGTCGTAGAAACCAATGGCACCCAATTGGGCCACGATGGCGGAGTTGCTGGCAGCGGTCAGCGGGAAGCTGCCGGTCAGTTCGCGCTTCACGTCGTCGAGTTCCTTCTGGGTCGGTCCGTTGGCGAGGAAGTCCTGCACGATGCCCTGTACCAGCTTCAAGGTGTTTTCATTCATCTCGGCGCGGGTCTGCAGGTTGATCATGAAAGGCCCGGCTGCCTGCATGGCGGTGAAACCGGACGACACGCCGTAGGTCAGGCCGCGCTTTTCGCGTACTTCAGTCATCAGGCGACTGCCGAAACCGCCGCCACCCAGTACCGAGTTGCCAACGGTCAACGCCGCGTAGTCCGGGTCGTCACGCGTGATGCCCAGTTGTGCCAGCATCAGGAGTGTCTGATTGGACGCGAACTCGATGTGTGTAGTGCCCGCCTTGGGCTCTACGGGATCGGCCACTTTTGCCAGCGCCGGACCTTTTGGCAGCGAGGCCGAAACCTGCGCTGCGACGGCCTGGGCCTCATCCTTCGACAGATCGCCCACCAGTGCGATCACCGCATTGCCCGCAGCATAGCCTTTGGCGTGAAATGCCTTGAGCTGAGCCAGGGTGATGGCGTTGATGCTTTTGGCATCGCCGTCACTTGGGTGCGCGTAGGGGTGATTGCCGTACAGCTTCTTGAACAGCTCTTTGCTACCGATAGCACCTGGGTTCTGCTTCTGGTACTCGAAGCTGGCGATCAACTGGTTCTTGATGCGTGTCAGCGAATCGGTCGGGAACGTCGGCTTGCCGACCACTTCACTGAACAGCTTCAACGCCGGCTCACGCTTGTCCGCTGCGCTCAGGCTGCGCAACGAGGCCACTGCCATGTCGCGATAGGAGCCGTTTTCAAACTCTGCACCCAGACCCTCGAAGCCCTGGGCGATGGCGCTTACGTCCTTGCCCTTGACGCCTTCGTTGAGCATCGCATTGGTCAGCAGGGCAATGCCGGGGCTGTTCCCGTCCTGGCTGCTGCCCGCGGCGAAGATCAGGCGCATGTCGATCATGGGCAGTTCGCGAGACTCGACGAACAGCACTTTGGCGCCTTCGGCGGTGTTCCAGGTCTGAATGTTCAGCGCGCGGCGAGCCGGAGCCTTGCCATCCAGCTCCTTGAGCGTTTGCAGGTTGCTGCCCAGCGGCTGCGCGGCAGGCTCATCCGCAAAAACCGGCTGGGTGATGAACGTACCGGCCAGGATCAGGCCAAGCAGCGCATGACGTGGAGCGTTGCGCTTGATCATTTGGCTTTCTCCTCAGGCAGCACGTGCGCGATGCTGAGGCGCTCGCGAGTGAAATAGGTGTTGGCGGCTTTCTGGATATCCTGCGGTGTCACGCTTTGCAGCGCTTCCAGTTCACCGTCCATCAGCTTCCAGGACAGGCCGACGGTTTCCAGTTCGCCGATCATGGTCGCCTGGCTGGTGATCGAATCGCGTTCGTAGACCACGCCTGCAATGACCTGCGCCCGGACGCGCTCCAGTTCTTCAGCGGACGGTGCCTTGGTTTTCAGATCATCCAGCAGACGCCAGATACCCGCCTCGACATCGGTCAGGGTTTTCTTTTTCTGGGTGTTGGGCGTGGCGCTGATCAGGAACAGACTGTCGCCGCGAGCGAACGCGTCGTAGCGCGACGATGCTCCCGAAACCAGTTCTTCACCGCGCTCCAGACGCGCAGGAATACGCGCGCTGTAACCACCGTCGAGCAAGGCTGCGATCAGGCGCAGGGCGTTGACCGAGCGCTGGTCTTCAGCGGTGGCTACGCTGGGCACGTTGAAGCCGTAAAGCAGGCTGGGCAGTTGGGTTTTCACATGCAGGGTAATCTTGCGCTCGCCGGGTTCAGCCAGCTCCAGCGGTTTCTTCGACGGCGGCACGTCGCGGCGAGGGATGGCGCCGAAGAAACGCTCTGCCAGCGCCTTGACCTCATCCGGCTGCACATCACCGACCACCACCAGCGTGGCGTTGTTTGGCGTGTACCAGGCCTCGTACCAATGACGCAGTTCCTCGACCTTCATGCGTTCCAGGTCTGCCATCCAGCCGATGGTCGGCGTGTGATAGCCGCTGGCCGGATAGGCGAGGGCGTTGAAACGTTCCAGTGCCTTGCCCAGCGGTTTGTCATCGGTGCGCATGCGGCGCTCTTCCTTGATGACTTCGATTTCGCGGCTGAACTCATCGGCCGGCAGTTTCAGGGTCGCCATGCGGTCAGCTTCCAGCTCCAGCGCCACACTCAGACGATCACGGGCCAGCACCTGGTAGTAGGCGGTGTAGTCGTCGCTGGTGAAGGCGTTCTCTTCAGCGCCCAGATCGCGCAGGATCAGTGAGGACTCGCCCGGCCCGGTCTTGCTGCTGCCTTTGAACATCATGTGTTCAAGGGCGTGAGACAGACCGGTCTGGCCAGGTGTCTCGTAGCTTGAGCCGACCTTGTACCAGATCTGGGAAACCACCACCGGCGCGCGGTGGTCTTCGCGGACGATGACCTTGAGGCCATTGTCGAGGGTGAATTCATGAGTCGGTTGCAGATCGGCGGCCAATGCTGTCAGCGGCAAACAGATTGTGCTGAGCAACAGGCCTGCGGCGCGGCGGGCTAGAACATTCATTCGTCGTTTGAACCTGTAGGGCGGCCTGCGTGAACTTGGCGTCGGCAGGCGCGGGGGTATTAGGATACTGGTCCGCTTGCATGAGAAACAGCCTTCACTGGCCCAATGCGAGTGAAACCTGTTTGAAACGAAGCTGAACGATACCCGTAGAAGGGGCAGTCCAGTGAACACGCGGTCGTGAATGCGGGCTGTTTTGCATATCAGAATCTTTCAGAATCGTCCTTTCTGTCCGGCTCCAGCGATGACTGAAAAATTCTGAATGCGGGTGAGGGGAACAAAGGCCTGCGGCGGTTTTCCATCAGATTGCTGGTTCAGGTCGGCAATCTGATGGAGGTACCAGGCCAAAAAGGCAGTTTTACGCCGCCATGGCGGTTAGTGCGCTCTGGCGTCAGCCGCTTGAGACGCCGGTTTTTCGATTGGCGCAGGCAGCTCCTTCTGCGCAACGGTTGGGCCTACGGTGACTGCAATCATCTTGTCAGCACTCAGGTGTTTGCTCATCACGGTCTTGACCTGCTGGACTGTCAGGCTCTGGATGGCTGCCAGGTAGTCATCGAAATGGGACAACGGTAGATCATAGAAACCAATATCTGCCAATCGGGCACCAATAGCGCCGTTGCCCGCCACCTCCAGCGGGAAGCTGCCGATTATTTTGCGTTTGACGTTATCCAGCTCATTCTGGGTCGGACCATTGGCGATGAAGTCGCGCACGATCTCCTGAACCAGTTTCAAGGTGTTTTCACTCATCTCGGCACGGGTCTGCAACTCGACCATGAAAACTCCAGAAGCCTTTTGGGTAAGGAATTTGGACCAGACGTCGTAGGTCAGTCCGCGTTTTTCACGCACTTCAGTCATCAGGCGGCTGCCAAAACCACTCCCGCCCAATATCGAACTGCCAGCCATCAGTGCAGCGTAATCGGAGTCGTTACGTGTGATGCCCAACTGGCCCAGCAATATTTGCGCCTGGCTGGACGGGAACTCGATGTGCGTTGCGCTTGCCTCGGGTTCGACCGGGTCGCCAGTTTTCGCAAGTTTCGGCCCCTTTGGCAGCGAGGTTGAAACTTGCGCTGCGATGGCCTGGGCTTCTTCCCTGGAAAGATCGCCAATCATTGCAATCACGGCATTGCCGGCAGCATATCCCTCGGCGTGGAATGCTTTCAAATGCGTCTGGGTAATGGCGTTGACGTCTTTTTCATTACTATTGGTTCGATGGGCATAGGGATGATCGCCATAGATTTTTTTGTATAGTTCATTCCAGGCAATGGCGCGGGGCTCCAGCTTTTCACTCTCGATATTGGCAATCATCAGGTTCTTCAGGCGCGTCATCGCATCGCTCGGGAAGGTTGGCTTGCCGACGACTTCGCTGAAAAGTTTCAAGGCCGGTTCACGCTTTTGCGCCGCACTCAGGCTGCGCAGCCAGACCGTGGCACTGTCATCATCTGCCCCTGTTTCAAGTTGGGCTCCCAGCGCCTCGAATCCCTGGGCGATTGCGTTGGCGTCCTTGCCGTTGATGCCTTCTTTGAGCATGTAGCTGGTCAGCTTGGCGATGCCCGGTGTCTTGTCATCCTGGCTGCTGCCTGCAGCGAAGGTCAGAAATATGTCCAGCATCGGCAGTTCGTGTGCCTCGACGAACAACACCTTGGCGCCCTCGGCGGTATTCCAGGTCTGGATGTTCAGCGCACGGCGAGCCGGTGCCTTGCCATCCAGTTCCTTGAGGGTCTCCAGTTTGCTGCCCAAAGGCGGTGTGGTTGCCTGATCCGTCAGATCGGACTGAGCAATAGAGGTATCGGCTATGACCCGATCAGAAATCGTATGACGTGGATCGTTGCGTTTGATCATTGGGCTTTCTCCTCTGGCATCACATGCGCGATGCTGAGGCGCCCGCGGGTAAAATAGATGTTGGCGGCATTCTGGATGTCCTGCGGCGTCACGCTCTGCAGGGCTTCCAGCTCGCCGTCCATCAACTTCCAGGGCAGGCCAATGGTTTCCAGTGTACCGATCATGGTGGCCTGGCTTTCGATCAGGTCGCGCTCGTAAATCACGTTTGCAATGACCTGTGCCTGGGCGCGTTCAAGCTCTTCAGCAGAAGTCAGCGTGGTCTTCAAGTCTTCCAGCAGGCGCCAGATGCCCGCTTCGACATCCGTCAGGGTTTTTTTCTTCTGGGTGTTGGGGACAGCTTTGATCATGAACAGACTGTCGCCGCGCGTAAACGCGTCGTAGCTTGAAGAGGCTTCAGACACCAGCTCTTCGCCACGATTGAGTTGCGTTGCAATACGTGCGCTGTAACCGCCGTCCAGCAATGCAGCGATAAGGCGCAGTGCATTGACCGAGCGCGTGTCTTCAGTCGTCGCCATGCCAGGCACATTGAAGCCGTAGAGCAGTCTGGGCAGTTGGGTGTTGAGGTGCAGGGTGATCTTTCGCTCGCCCGGTTCGGCAAGCTCCAACGGTCTTTTCGACGGGGGCAAGTCACGGCGGGGAATAGCACCGAAGAATCGCTGTACCAGTGCCTTGACTTCGTCCGGCTGTACGTCACCGACTACCACCAGCGTGGCATTGTTAGGCGCGTACCAGGCTTCGTACCAGCGACGCAGTTCCTCGATCGTCATGCGCTCAAGGTCGGCCATCCAGCCAAGGGTCGGATTGTGGTAGCCACTGGAGGGAAAGGCGAGAGCGCTGAAGCGTTCAAGCGCCTTGGCCTTCGGATCATCGTCGATGCTCATGCGCCGCTCTTCCCTGATGACTTCGATTTCGCGGCTGAACTCGTCGGCGGGCAGCGTCAGAGTCGTCATGCGATCTGCTTCCAGCTCCAGCGCGACACTCAGAAGATCACGAGCCAGCGTCTGGTGGTAGACGGTGCAGTCATCACTGGTATATGCGTTATCTTCGGCGCCCAGGTTTCGCAGGATCAGCGAAGACTCGCCCGGCCCGGTCTTGCTGCTGCCTTTGAACATCATGTGTTCAAGGGCGTGTGACAGACCGGTCTGCCCCGGCATCTCGTAGCTGGAGCCGATCCTGTACCAGAGCTGGGAAATCACCACCGGAGCACGGTGGTCTTCGCGAACAATGACCTTGAGGCCGTTGTCGAGGGTGAATTCGTGAGTGGGTTGCGGATCGATGGTCGATGCCGTCAACGGTACGTCGTGTGTGCTGAGCGGAAGTGCCGCATCATTGCGGGTTAAGGTATTCATCCGTGAATTTGAACCTGATCGAGTACGACCTGCCTGAACTTAGCGTCGGCAGCCGCGAGGATGTTAGGATAATGGTGTGTTTCGTGAGAAACAGCTTTCACCTGTCAAAGGCGAGTGAACCTGTTTAAAACGAAGCTGAACCATATCCCAACAGTGGGCTGCAAAGTGAACATGCAGCCCTAAATGCAGTCTGTTTTTACTGTCAGAATTTTCCGGATCGCGCTCTGGCGTCCCGCAACCTTGAGATAGCCGTCCTCCATGTTTGGTTCTAACGACGACAAGAAGACCCCAGCTGCCGCTGGAGAGAAGAAAGGCCTGTTCGGATGGCTGCGTAAAAAGCCACAGGAAGCCGAGCCTGCGCCGCAAGAGTCAACCGCTGCACAGCCTGAACCCGTCGTCGAAGCGACGCCGCAGGTTGAGGCTCTGATTGCCCCTCAATCCGTTCTCCGGGCTGCCGAGCCGCAGCCGCATGTGGAACCGGGCGAGCCGTCGCCACAACCCTGGCTGACATTGCCGGTGGCCGAAGAGCCAGTGGCCTTGATCGATGAGCGTGAGCCTCACATTACGCCGCCTATTCCCCAACAGCCTCCTGTGCAATCTGCGCCTCAGTACGCGGCGGTGCCGGCTCCCGTGCCTTCGCCTGAGCCGGAACCAGAACCTGCTGTCGATATTGTGTCGACCAGCGTTCCGGAGCCTGTGCTGGTCGAGCCTGCGCCCGTTGTTGAGCCGGTCATCGCACAGCCTGCTGTACTGCCTGTTAAGCAGGCAGCCGAGCCCGCTCAG
This sequence comes from Pseudomonas asturiensis, assembly GCF_900143095.1. GTDB lineage: Bacteria > Pseudomonadota > Gammaproteobacteria > Pseudomonadales > Pseudomonadaceae > Aquipseudomonas > Aquipseudomonas asturiensis. The sequence continues at coordinate 179,487 of NZ_FRDA01000010.1, forward strand.
GAACCCGCTCCTGTCCCTCCGCCGGTTCAAGAGCCTGAAACCAGTAAGGTCGGCTTCTTTGCCCGCCTCAAACAGGGCCTGTCGAAAACCAGCGCCAGCATCGGCGAGGGCATGGCCAGCCTGTTTCTGGGCAAGAAAGCCATTGACGATGACCTGCTCGAAGAAATCGAGACCCGCCTGCTGACCGCTGATGTCGGCGTCGAAGCCACGTCGGTGATCATTCAGAGCCTGACCCAGAAGGTGGCCCGCAAACAGTTGACCGACGCTCAGGCGCTCTACACCTCGCTGCAAGGTGAGCTGGCCGCGATGCTCAAGCCGGTTGAACAGCCGCTGGTGATCAAGGCCGAGCACAAGCCCTTCGTGATTCTGGTGGTGGGCGTCAACGGTGCTGGCAAGACCACGACCATTGGCAAGCTGGCCAAGAAACTGCAGCTTGAAGGCAAGAAAGTGATGCTCGCGGCAGGCGATACCTTCCGCGCCGCTGCCGTCGAGCAGTTGCAGGTCTGGGGTGAGCGCAACAAGATTCCGGTCATCGCCCAGCACACGGGTGCAGACTCCGCTTCGGTCATCTTCGACGCCGTTCAGGCCGCCAAGGCGCGTGGCATCGACGTACTGATTGCCGACACCGCTGGCCGCCTGCACACCAAAGACAACCTGATGGAAGAACTGAAAAAGGTGCGCCGTGTGATCGGCAAACTGGACGCAGATGCACCGCACGAAGTGCTGCTGGTGCTCGATGCAGGTACCGGCCAGAACGCTATCAACCAGGCCAAGCAGTTCAACCAGACGGTCACGCTGACCGGTCTTGCGCTCACTAAACTGGATGGCACGGCCAAAGGCGGTGTCATTTTTGCGCTGGCCAAGCAATTCGGCCTGCCCATTCGTTACATCGGCGTGGGTGAAGGCATCGACGACCTGCGCACCTTCGAAGCCGAACCCTTTGTTCAGGCTCTGTTTGCGGAGCGGGAGCGTCCATGATTCGTTTCGAGCAGGTCGGTAAACGCTACCCGAATGGACATGTCGGGTTGCATGAACTGAGCTTTCGAGTACGTCGCGGCGAATTTCTGTTCGTCACCGGGCATTCCGGTGAGGGCAAGAGCACGCTGCTGCGCCTGTTGCTGGCCATGGAGCGCCCGACAACCGGCAAATTGATGCTGGCGGGCCAGGACCTCGGGCAGATCAGCAATGCGCAGATCCCGTTCCTGCGTCGTCAGATCGGTGTGGTGTTCCAGAATCACCAGTTGCTGTTTGATCGCACGGTGTTCAACAACATCGCACTGCCGTTGCAGATTCTCGGGTTGTCCAAGCCTGAAATCGCCAAGCGTGTCGATTCTGCGCTGGATCGTGTGGCACTGTCCGACAAGGCCGATCTGTATCCTGGCGACCTTTCGACCGGGCAACAACAGCGCGTCGGTATTGCCCGCGCTATCGTCCACCGCCCGGCCTTGCTGCTGGCGGATGAGCCGACCGGTAACCTCGATCCACGATTGGCAGCGGAAATCATGGGTGTGTTCGAAGACATCAACCGGCTGGGCACCAGCGTGCTGATCGCCAGTCACGACCTGGCCCTGATCGCCCGCATGCGCCATCGCATGCTGACCTTGCAACGCGGTCGTCTGATCGGCGACGGGGAGGCCGGGGTATGAGTGCTACACGCAGTCCAAAGGTTTCGGAGCGCGTAGCGCCCAAGGCCGCTGATCCAGCGCCTCAAAAACAGAAAAAAAAGCGTAATGACCACGACGATGACGGCCCGGACTTCAGCGCCTTGCTGTCGGCCTGGATCGAGAGCCATCGGTCCAGCATGGTCGACAGCCTGCGTCGTCTGGGCAAACAGCCGATCGGCAGCTTCTTTACCTGCCTGGTCATGGCCATTGCCCTGAGTCTGCCCATGGGCCTGTCATTGCTGTTGAGCAACGTCGAGCGTCTTGGCGGTTCCTGGCAGCGTGCGGCGCAGATTTCGATCTACCTGAACCTGGATGCCAGCACAGCTGATGGCACCCGCATGCGCGATGAAATCAAGGCCATGCCTGGTGTGGCGGATGCCGAATACATCAGCAGTGAGCAGGCGCTGGGCGAGTTCCAGCAGCAGTCAGGGTTGGGCGAGGCGCTCAAGGAGTTGCCGGAAAACCCGCTGCCCGGCGTGGTCCTGGTAACGCCTGACCAAGTCGACAAGCCGGCGCTGGAAGCCTTGCGCACCCGTCTTGCCGAGCTGCCCAAGGTGCAGCAGGCCCAGCTTGATCTGGTCTGGGTCGAACGACTGGCGGCCATTCTCAAACTGGGCGACCGGTTCGTTTTCGGCTTGACGGTTCTGCTGGTCTCGGCTTTGCTATTGGTCATTGGTAACACGATACGTCTGCACATCGAGAACCGTCGCACCGAGATCGAAGTGATCAAGCTGGTGGGCGGGACCGACAGCTATGTGCGCAGGCCCTTCCTTTATATGGGCGCGCTGTACGGTTTCGGGGCAGGGATCCTGTCCTGGGGCGTGCTGGCATATGGTTTGAACTGGCTCAACGGTGCGGTTGTAGGCTTGGCCGGTCTTTACGGAAGCGACTTTGCCTTGGCCGGTGTGCCAGTGGGCGACGGATTTTCGCTCTTGCTTGGAGCGGTATTGTTAGGGTATATCGGTGCTTGGATTGCGGTCGCTCGTCACTTGCGTGAGCTGGCGCCCCGGTAAAGCTAAATTTTGTTTCACCAGTTGGCTTCTTGAAAACAAGGAACTTGTCTCGCGGTTCCAAGTCAATCTGGCAGTGCTGAACTGCACTTTTATGTGCGCTGGAGGTTTTTTCGTATGACCACTTCTTTGCAACCTGCTTATGCCTTGGTCCCGGGTGCGAACCTTGAGGCCTATGTGCATACGGTGAACAGCATTCCATTGCTGACGCCCGAGCAGGAGCGTGAACTGGCTGAGAGTCTCTACTATGAGCAGGATTTGGGGGCGGCTCGGCAGATGGTTCTCGCCCACCTGCGTTTTGTCGTGCACATCGCACGCAGCTATTCCGGTTACGGCCTGGCTCAGGCTGATCTGATTCAGGAAGGTAACGTCGGCCTGATGAAGGCCGTGAAGCGTTTCAACCCTGAAATGGGTGTGCGTCTGGTGTCGTTCGCTGTGCACTGGATCAAGGCTGAAATCCACGAGTTCATCCTGCGCAACTGGCGCATCGTCAAGGTCGCCACGACCAAGGCGCAGCGCAAGCTGTTCTTCAACCTGCGCAGCCAGAAAAAGCGTCTGGCCTGGCTGAACAACGACGAAGTGCATCGCGTCGCTGAAAGCCTGGGCGTGGAGCCGCGTGAAGTGCGCGAGATGGAAAGCCGCCTGACCGGCCACGACATGGCCTTCGACCCGGCAGCCGAAGCTGATGACGACAGCGCATTCCAGTCGCCAGCCAACTACCTCGAAGACCACCGCTACGATCCTGCGCGTCAGTTGGAAGACTCCGACTGGACCGACAACTCCACTGCCAATCTGCATCAGGCGCTGGACGTGCTGGACGAGCGCAGCCGTGACATCCTCTACCAGCGCTGGCTGGCAGAAGAAAAAGCCACGCTGCACGACCTGGCGCAGAAGTACAACGTCTCCGCCGAGCGTATTCGTCAGCTTGAGAAAAGCGCGATGAACAAGCTCAAGACGTCGATAGCGGCGTAACGTAGCCCGGTAACGCAAAACGCCCCGATCTGATCGGGGCGTTTTTGTTAGTAGTCGTCAATGTTGCATGTCAGCTGGTAGAAGTAGTTCGGATCATGGGGCTCGTCACCGATGAGTTTGACGATTGCTTGCAGTTGAGCGGCGTCAAGATTGTAGCCTTCATAGCCCAGTTGCTCTGATGTCCAGCCCATGATGCTTTTGAGCTGTTCGTCATTGCCGGGAGGGATTTCTTTTTCAAAAGCGAGGAAATCGGTTTTTTTATCGAATGCTTCAAGTAAGTATTTCATGGTTCGATCCTCGTATTAGGGGTAGTCCTCTTTAGTCTGTGCTTCTGTTTCTCGTTATGTAATATTCCACATTGCACGATCTTGGGGGCGGAGGCGACTCTCCGTCGGACGTATTCGTCAGCTGAAGAAGATCGGTGTACCTGCATAAAGCTTAGGTGGCTGCGTAATTACCCAACACTACAACACACGCCGATCAGATCGGAGCATTTTGGTTTTAGAGGTCGTCAGCGTTGCACGTCAGTTGGTAAAAGTAATTCGGATCATGGGGCTCATCACCGATGATCTTGACGATTGCTTCCAACTGAGAGACCTCTAGGTTGTAGCCTTCATCGCCCCACTGCTCGGATGTCCAGCCCATGATGCTCTTGAGCTGTTCGTCATTGCCAACTGGGATTTCTTTTTTGAAAGCAAGATACTCGGTTTTTTTATCGAATGCTTCAAGTAGATATTTTATGCTTCGATACTCCTTTTAGGATCGGCATCTTTGATATTTATACCTGCTTTAGGGCTGATTTAACCTAGGTGTTCTTCGCGTTTATTGTGCATTTCCACCTTTGTTCGAAATCTTCTTTTGCTCAAGAAAAGTTCCCCCGGCTTTCTATAATGCCTGTCAGATTAAATATTCTGGATATCTAAACAAGGTTTCGAGAAAAAAGGAGATGGATACCACAAGAATAGGTAAATAATCATACGTAATAGAGGGTTGTTTCATTTTTTAATATTTTTCGGTTCTTCACTCGGCGCAAAAATACAACGGCTCTGCCGAGCGCGATGAACAAGCTCAAGACGTCGATAGCGGCGTAACGCGAAACGGCAATGCAAAACGCCCCGATCTGATCGGGGCGTTTTTGTTAGTAGTCGTCAATGTTGCATGTCAGCTGGTAGAAGTAGTTCGGATCATGAGTCATCACCACCGACGGCTGCTATTCAAATTCGCCAGATACCCATCCCCACCCAATTGCCGCATCTGCTGGCGGATCCAGCCCGCGCGGCGGGAGACGTAGCTGCTGGGGTGGCTGGCGCTCCATTCCCGGGGGTTGGGCAGGACGGCGGCGAGGTAGCTGGCTTGCTGGACGGTCAGGGCGCTGGCATTGACCCGGAAGTGATGCTGCGCGGCGGCTTGAGCGCCAAACACGCCTTCGTCCCATTCGACGCTGTTGAGGTAGACCTCAAGGATGCGCTCCTTGGACCACAGCAGCTCGATCAGCGTGGTGAACCAGGCTTCCAGGCCTTTGCGCAGGTAGCTGCGGCCGGACCACAGGAACAGGTTTTTCGAGACTTGCTGGCTCAGGGTGCTGGCGCCGCGGATCGAGCCGCCGCGTTCGTTATGCAGGATGGCCGCCTGGATGGCGTCGACATCGAAGCCCCAATGCTCGGCGAATTTCTGGTCTTCGCCTGCGATGACGGCGATTTTCAGGTTGTCGGAAATCTTGTCCCACGGCTGCCAGTCGCGCTGCAGGTCGATAGGCTGACCGTCAACCCAGGATTCGATCTTGCGCTCCACCATCAGCGCCGTGCCTGGCGGTGGTATCCAGCGGAAGATCAGAACCAGAATGACGCTGCCGGCAGCGAACCACAGCAGGGCTTTGAGTAGGCGACGAAAGAGAGACTGCAGCATAGAGATGGCTTGGCCGAACCCGTTGAGCGGGCCATTATACAGACCGTGCGCCTTTGGACGATTTTTCACTGGAGTTCCTGATGCTTCGTAGCTTTTTAATGCTGGCCGCTTTCTTCGGATTCACCGGCGTGGCGCTCGGTGCCTTTGCCGCTCATGGCCTGAAAGGACGCCTGACTGCCGAGTACCTGGCGATTTTCCAGACGGGCGTGCTGTATCAACTGGTGCATGCGCTCGCACTGCTCGGCGTAGCGTTGCTGGCGACTCAGGTTCCTGGTCGGCTGGTGACCTGGGCCGGTGTTTCGTTCGCCATCGGCATCCTGTTGTTCTCCGGCAGCCTGTACGCGCTGACCCTGACCGGCATCAGCAAGCTGGGGATCATCACCCCGTTCGGCGGCCTCGCGTTTCTGTTCGGCTGGTCGATCCTGGGTCTGGCAGCCTGGCGGCTGGGTTCTGCGCCCTGAATCCAGGGCTGATTACCCTGAAGGCTGAGACGAATGGTGTGGCTTTGATTTGGTCATACCGGCTGATCGGGCTAGAATGCTGGCCCCTAAAATGATGGCTGCTCTCGCATGCACATTCAGTTGAACGGTGAGTCCTTTGAATTGCCCGACGGCGCAACCGTCGCGGCGCTGCTGACCCGTCTGGAGCTTGCCGGACGTCGCGTTGCAGTGGAATTGAATCTGGATATCGTGCCGCGCAGCCAGCACGAGACCACCGCCCTGTCCGAAGGTGATCAGGTCGAAGTGGTTCACGCCATCGGCGGCGGCTAGTTCGCAGCCCCGAACGGCGACGCCCCCTAATCTGCAAGTTGAAGAGGATTCCCGATGAGCAATGTTCGCAGCGACAAGCCCTTCGTTCTGGCCGGTCGGACCTTTGAGTCGCGCCTGCTGGTAGGCACCGGCAAATACGTGGACATGGAGCAGACCCGACTGGCCATCGAAGCCTCGGGTGCCGAGATTGTCACCGTTGCGGTGCGTCGTACGAACCTGGGCCAGAACCCGGGTGAGCCAAACCTGCTGGACGTGCTGCCGCCGGATCGCTACACCATCCTGCCGAACACGGCGGGTTGCTTTGATGCGATCGAGGCGGTGCGTACCTGCCGTCTGTCCCGCGAGCTGCTCGACGGCCGCAATCTGGTCAAGCTGGAAGTACTGGCTGACCAGAAAACCCTGTTCCCCAACGTGATCGAAACCCTCAAGGCCGCCGAAGTGCTGGTCAAGGACGGTTTCGACGTGATGGTTTACACCAGCGATGACCCGATCATCGCTCGCCAGCTCGCCGAGATTGGCTGCATCGCGATCATGCCGCTGGCCGGCCTGATCGGCAGCGGTCTGGGGATCTGCAATCCGTATAACCTGCAGATCATCCTGGAAGAAACCAAAGTGCCGGTGCTGGTCGATGCCGGTGTCGGCACAGCGTCCGATGCCACCATCGCGATGGAGCTGGGCTGTGAGGCCGTATTGATGAACTCCGCCATCGCCCACGCCCAGCAGCCGATCTTGATGGCCGAAGCCATGAAGCACGCTGTAATTGCCGGTCGTCTGGCGTACCTCGCCGGACGCATGCCACGAAAACTCTATGCCAGCGCATCTTCGCCGCTGGATGGCCTGATCAAGTAAGAGCCCGTTGATGACTGATTCGCACGTTCCGCACCCAGAGTCGCCTGCTACCGAAGAGGGCGAAGAGCGCCAGCACCGCCGCATCAAGAGTTTCGTGATGCGAGCCGGCCGCATGACAGAAGGCCAGCAGCGCGGCCTGGATCAAGGTCGCCCGAAGTTCGGCCTGTCGCTGACTGATGCGCCGGTCGATTTCGATCAGGTGTTTGGCCGCGCTGCGCCGCGCACGCTGGAAATCGGTTTCGGCATGGGCCATTCGCTGCTGGAAATGGCCGCGGCTGCGCCTGACCAGGATTTCATCGGCGTCGAGGTGCATTACCCCGGTGTCGGTGCGCTGCTCAATGGCGTGTTGACTCAGGGCCTGACCAACGTGCGGGTGTATGACTGCGACGCCATTGAAGTGCTGAACCGCTGCATCGCGGATAACAGTCTGGATCGTCTGATGCTGTTTTTCCCGGATCCTTGGCACAAGAGCCGTCACCACAAGCGCCGTATCGTGCAGCCCGAGTTCGCCGCCTTGGTACGCAGCAAGCTGAAGACCGGTGGCGTGTTCCACATGGCCACCGACTGGGGCCCTTACGCCGAGTACATGCTGGAAGTGATGAGCGTCGCGCCGGGTTTCCGCAATCAGGCCGAAGACAATCAATATGTGCCGCGTCCCGCCGAGCGCCCGATCACCAAGTTCGAACGCCGTGGCGAACGTCTGGGTCATGGGGTCTGGGATTTGAAGTTCGAGAAGGTTGATTAACCATTGATCGTGCCCACGCTCTGCGTGGGCACGGTCCTCGCCATCACTTCCTGTCCGCAACCACTCCGATCAGCACCAGTACCACCAACAACACCGGCGCAAGGCTGTAGTTGTTGAACTGGCTCAGGCCGCGCACGACCCAGGGAGTGGCGTAGATCAGGGCCAGGCCGCTGCCGACGGTGCACAGAAGGGCCATGATCGGGATGCGCAAGGCGCCTGCCATGCTGCCCACGCGTTGCTCCAGCCAGCCTTTGACGTCAGAGCCGAACAGCACCAGCAGGCAGCCCACCAGCGCCAGGGCGATCTCTGAAAGGTTGCTGCGACTCCAGCGTGAAACGGTGGCGAGCAGATCGAGTACGAGATCCATGCAGGGTCCTTAGATCAGAAAGTATTGCAACAAGTCGTTGAGGAAAAGCTGGCCTTGTGGCGTTGCTACCAGACGTGTCGGATCCGTCTGCAACAGACCGCGTTGCTCCGCCTGCTTGCGAGCGCTGGCCAGTGAGTCGACGCTTAGACCCGTTCTTTCCCGAAATAATGCAGCGTCCACGCCTTTTGTGAGCCGCAGGGCGTTCATCAGGAATTCGAACGGTAATTCGTCCAGTGGCAACAGCTTCATGCCTGCCTGAAACGGTTTGTCCGGGTTCAAATAATCCTTGGGCAACCGCGTTTTCCAGGTGCGGAAAATACGCCCGTCCAGATGGCTCAGCTTGCCGTGTGCGCCCGCACCGATGCCGATGAAATCACCGAAAGCCCAGTAGTTCAGATTGTGGCGCGCCGGTTTTCCGGGCTGGGCGTAAGCCGAAACCTCGTACTGCGCGTAGCCATGATCTGCCAGCAGTTGCTGACCCGTTTCCTGAATATCCCAGAGAATGTCGTCTTCCGGCAGCACGGGTGGCTGGTTCCAGAACACCGTATTGGGTTCCAGCGTCAGTTGATACCAGGACAGGTGCGTCGGTTTCAGTGCGATGGCCTGGTGCAGGTCAGCCAGTGCTTCGTCCTGTGACTGATCCGGTAAGCCGTGCATCAGGTCCAGATTGAAATTGTCGAATCCGGCCTGACGCGCCATGTCCGCGGCACGGATTGCTTCGTCGCCGTTATGGATCCGGCCCAGCGCCTTGAGTTTGGATTCCTGAAAGCTCTGAATGCCAATGGACAGCCGATTGATGCCCAGTGCGCGATAGGCGCTGAACTTGGCCTGCTCGAACGTGCCGGGGTTGGCTTCCAGGGTGATTTCAATGTCGCTGGCGAAGCGAATACGCTGCTCCACCCCTTTGAGCAAGCGGCCCAGCGCGTCGGCGCTGAACAGACTGGGTGTGCCACCACCGAAGAAGATCGATTGCAGTTCGCGGCCGTAGACGTGTGGCAGATCCTGATCCAGGTCGGCCAGCAGCGCGTCCACGTATTCCTGTTCCGGCAGCACCGGGCTTGCGGTGTGCGAGTTGAAATCGCAGTACGGGCATTTGCGCACGCACCATGGGATATGGATGTACAGCGACAGCGGCGGCAGGTGCGGCAGCGCAGGGCGCGGGCCTTCGGACGAGAAACCGGTCTCGCCCAGGAACAGCGGCTGCGCAGGCGGATCGTGGATCATTTCAGACCCAGGCGCTGGCGCAGCAGAACCATGGCGCGGGCGCGATGGCTGAGCTGGTTTTTCTCCACAGGGCCCAGTTCTGCGCTGGAGCAGTCGCGCTCGGGCACCCAGAACAGTGGGTCGTAGCCAAAGCCATGGTCGCCGCTGGCCGCATGCAGGATGCGCCCGTGCCACAGGCCCTCACACAGAATCGGCAGCGGGTCGTCAGCGTGACGCACCAGCGCCAGTACACACACGAACTGCGCACCGCGTTGCTCGTCCGGCACGTCTTTCAGCGCCTCCAGCAGTTTGGCGTTGTTGGCCGCGTCGCCCTTGCCGTCTGCGTAGCGTGCCGAATAAATGCCCGGCGCACCGCCGAGAAAATCCACGGCCAGCCCCGAGTCGTCTGCCAGCGCAGGCAGGCCGGACAGGCGTGCTGCATTGCGAGCCTTGAGGATGGCGTTCTCGACGAACGACAGGCCGGTCTCTTCAGGTTCAACCTGACTGAATTCGCCTACCGAGCGCAGGGTGACGCTGTCGCCGAGCATGGCCTGGAGTTCTTTGAGCTTGCCAGCGTTGTGGCTGGCCAGTACGAGTTGGGTAAGGTTCATCATGGGCCCGGAAAGAGTTCCTGGTTAAAACTGAAACGGTAAGTAGCGCCGCCCGTCTGGACAGCAATGTCGAAAATTCGCACTTCCTGCTGCGGCACAGGGTACTGCGCCACGTAGCTGACCGCGCCGTATTCGGTAACCGGCTTGAAATTCAACGGCAGCGCGTCGTTGGTCAGATCCTTGATCGTGCCGCTGACCTGCGCCGGTTGCGGCTTTCCGTTACGGACCACCGAGAGGTTGATGACGCCCTGTTCCTTGCTGCGGATCAGCTCGGCACCCTTTGCGATGTCCGGTTGCAGCACCGTCGAATTGAAGGTGTTGTAGTGAACGGTGACGTCGCCGAATGTTTCCTGCCGATTGCCCTTGATGGCTTGCGCTGCCAGCGCAGGCAGGCTGAGGCTGGCGATCAGCAGAGAAAGCATCAGGCGGCTCATGTCGCTTTCCTCGAAAACGCAGCGTTACACGGCGATCCGGTGGTCTGTCAGCCCAGGGCTGGTGACGCGATAGATGCCGATTTCACCCAACAGATTAGGCCAGAGTTTGCTGGCCCACCCGTGACGGTGTTGCTGATCGACGGCCAGTCGGTCGAGGACTTGCGCGTCGCGTTCACGGCACAGCTCTTCGAAATCGCCGAAGGTGCAGAAGTGAATGTTCGGCGTGTTGTACCAGGTGTACGGCAGAAAGTCGGAGACCGGCATGCGCCCCTTGCTCGCCAGATACCAGCGGCAGCGCCAGTGGCCGAAGTTCGGGAAGGTGATGATGCACTGACGCCCGACGCGCAGCATCTCGTCGAGGATGCGGTCCGGGTAATGCACGGCCTGCAGCGCCTGGGTCATGACCACGACGTCGAAACTGTTGCTGGCGAAGTTGCCAAGCCCTTTGTCCAGGTCCTGTTCGATGACATTGATGCCCTTGGCGACACACTGGGCGATGTTGTCTGCATCGTTTTCCAGTCCGTAGCCGGTAACCTGCTTGTGGTCACGCAGCCAGGTCAGCAGCTCGCCGTCACCGCACCCCAGGTCGAGCACGCGGCTGCCAGCGGGGATCCATTCCTGGATGATTTCCAGATCGGCTCTCATGACATCCTCACAGCGAAATTCGATTCATGTAATTACTGAACGCCTGCAGGTAGCGCGGGATCGGGATCAGAAAGGCGTCGTGGCCCTGAGGCGCGTCGATTTCCAGGTAGCAGACGTCCTTGCGTGCAGCCATCAGCGCGTCCACCAGCTCGCGGGAACGCGCGGGCGAGAAGCGCCAGTCGGTGGTGAACGACATCACGCAGAACTTCGCCGTGGCGTTGGCAAACGTCTTGGCCAGGTCATCGTTGAAGTTTGCTGCCGGGTCGAAGTAATCCAGCGCTTTGGTCATCAACAGGTAGGTATTGGCGTCGAAACGCCCGGAAAACTCTTCGCCCTGATAACGCAGGTAGCTCTCGACCTGAAACTCGACGCTGTGGAAGTCGTAGTTGAGTTTTTCGCTCTTCAGACCACGGCCGAATTTCTCGCCCATCGAGTCATCGGACAGGTAGGTGATGTGCCCGACCATGCGCGCCAGCATCAGCCCGCGCTTGGGGATCACACCGCGCTCCTGAAACGAGCCGCCATGGAATTCGGGATCGGTGAGAATGGCCTGACGCGCCACTTCGTTGAACGCGATGTTCTGTGCCGACAGCTTGGGAGCCGAGGCGATTGCCAGGCAGTGGCGCACGCGCTCCGGGTAGCTGATGGTCCATTGCAGCGCCTGCATGCCGCCCAGACTGCCGCCGATGACCGCCGCCCACTGCGCAATGCCCAACACGTCGGCCAGCCGGGCCTGACTGTTGACCCAGTCTTCCACGGTCACGACCGGGAAGTTGGCACCGAACGGCTTGCCGGTGTCCGGATCGATGCTGCTGGGGCCGGTCGAGCCGTTGCAGCCGCCCAGGTTGTTCAGGCTGACGACGAAGAATTTTTGGGTGTCGATGGGCTTGCCGGGACCGATGCAACTGTCCCACCAGCCGGGCTTGCGATCGTCGGCGCTGTGAAAGCCCGCCGCATGATGATGCCCGGACAGCGCGTGACAGATCAGCACGGCGTTGCTGGCTGTGGCGTTGAGTTGACCGTAGGTTTCGTAAATCAGGTCGTAGGCCGGCAGCGAACGGCCACACGCCAGCGCCAGAGGCTCGCTGAAATGGGCCAGTTGCGGTGTGACCAGACCGACAGAATCGTGGGGAAAGACCGTGGGCATCGACCCTGCTCTCGCTTGAATGAGGCGTAAGTCTAAAGACCGTGGGGTGTAGCGGCAATAAGGGAATGGTCGTCAGGCAGGCAGGGGCAGTGGTGGGAGCTGACCTGGACATGCGTTCCAGCGGCAGAACGTACCCACGCAGCGCATGGGTACGCTCTTTGTCGATGGATTACATCAACAAACGCAGCACGTCTGGCATACCGCTCATGATCGCCAGGTTGTTGATGACCAGCATGTCCAGCAGCTTGATCACCAGAAACGCCAGGATCGGCGAGATGTCGAGACCGCCCAGATTCGGGACGATTTTGCGGAAGGGTGCCAGTGCCGGTTCGCAGATCTGATTGACCAGTTCCGCCGCCGGATTGTGACTGCCTGGTGCGACCCATGACAGGATCACGCTCACGATCAGCGCGAAGAAGAAAATATTCAGGAACAGCGCAGTGACGCCAATGATCGCCCAGACCGGCAGTTTCAGCGGATCACCCGTTGTGCCGAACATCAACAGCAGCGTCAGGGTCATCAAAATAATCTGCACAATGATCGCCAGCACCAGTGACGACATGTCCAGCCCGAATACACTCGGGATGATACGGCGCAGTGGCTTGAGCAGCGGCTGAGTGGCCTTGACGATGAACTGGCTCAGCGGGTTGTAGAAGTTGGCGCGCACCAGTTGCAGCACAAAGCGCAACAGGACGATCAGCAGGTACAGACTGCCGAGGGTTTGCAGGACGAAAATTGCAGCGGTGTTCAATCCGATCATCAATCTGCTCCGAAAAAGACCTGAAAATTAGTTGCCCAGTTGCTCAGCCAGTTCGGCTGCGCGATGATCGGCGGCGGTCAGCGCGGCTTCCACCAGTGCTTCGAACCCGCCTGTCTGAAATGCCTTGATCGCTGCTTCCGTGGTCCCGCCTGGCGAGGTGACACGGCGACGCAGTTCGCCTGCATCCGCGTCGCTGCCGGTGGCGATCAGCGCCGAGCCCAGCGCGGTTTGCAGGGTGAGCTTTTTAGCGATGTCTTCCGGCAGGCCCAGTTTCACACCTGCGGCGGTCATCGCTTCCATCATCAGGAAGAAATACGCAGGACCGCTGCCGGACACAGCGGTCACGGCGTCCATGTGTTTTTCCTGCTCGACCCAGACCGCAATCCCGACGGCCGACAGCATGTGCTCGGCCTGCTCGCGTTGTGCCGCAGTGACATTCGCCGTGGCGTACAGGCCGCTCGCGCCCTGGCGCAGCAGCGAAGGCGTATTGGGCATGCAGCGTACGACAGGTAGCTCGCCGAGCCAGGCGGTCAGGCTAGCGCAGGTGATGCCCGCGGCAACCGACACGATCAGTTGATGCGCTTCAAGGCTGGGTTTGAGCGCCTGGCACACGGCCTTCATCATCTGCGGTTTGACCGCCAGCACCACAACATCCGCATGCCTGACCGCCTCGGCGTTGTCGGCAAATACGCTGATGCCATGCTCGGTCGCAATGCGTTCGCGAGTTTCGGCACCCGGCGCGCTGGCGCAGATCAGCGCCGCGTCAACGCCTTGCGCGCGCAGGCCGCCAATCAGGCTGGAGGCCATGTTTCCTGCGCCGATGAAGGCGATACGAGTCTTGCTCATCAATGAGGTCCTTGTGTGGAGTTAGGTCTGGCCGTAGTCGCGGGCGCCAAACAGAGCGGTGCCGACCCTGACCCAGGTTGCGCCTTGCGCGATGGCGGCTTCCAGGTCGTGGCTCATGCCCATGGAGAGTGTGTCGAGCGGCAGGCCCAGTTGCTCCTGCAGCGTGCGTACAGCTGCAAACGCAGCCTCCTGCTCATCGCGGTCTTCAGTCGGCTCGGGAATCGCCATCAGGCCACGCAGCTTCAGGCGCGGCAGTGCGCTGATAGCGCTGGCCAATGCAGGCAGGTCCTCTGGCGTGCAGCCGGATTTGCTGGCCTCGCCGCTGACATTGACCTGAATGCAGATGTTGAGCGGTTCCAGGCCTTCAGGACGTTGCTCGGACAGGCGTTGAGCGATTTTCAGGCGATCCACGGAATGTACCCAGGCGAAGTGTTCGGCGATTGCGCGCGTCTTGTTCGATTGAATGGGGCCAATGAAGTGCCAGCACAAGGGCAGGTCGGCCAATTCAGACTGTTTGCTCAGGGCTTCCTGCAAATAGTTCTCGCCAAAGTCGCGCAAACCGGCAGCATAGGCTTCACGCAGGTCGCTGGAAGGCTTGGTTTTGCTCACCGCCAGCAGACCCACCGAAGCCGGGTCGCGCCGGGCCGCGAGGGTCGCCGTACGAATTCGCTGTTCGAGCGTTGAAATGTTCGATGCTATCGTGGACATTGATTTGCGCCAGCAGGGCTAAAGTCTGCGGCATTCTATGTGATTGAGGAGCTGTATGGATATTACCGAGCTGCTGGCCTTCAGTGCCAAACAGGGCGCGTCGGACTTGCACCTCTCTGCAGGCCTTCCTCCGATGATTCGGGTCGACGGCGATGTGCGGCGGATCAACCTGCCCCCGCTCGACGCCAAGGAAACCAAGGCGCTGATCTACGACATCATGAATGACAAGCAGCGTCAGGACTTCGAGGAGTACCTGGAGACTGACTTCTCGTTCGAGGTGCCGGGCGTGGCACGCTTTCGGGTCAATGCCTTCAATCAGAACCGGGGTGCAGGTGCGGTATTCCGGACCATTCCCTCCAGGATTCTGAGCATGGAAGACCTGGGCATGGGCAGTGTGTTTCGCAAGATTACAGACGTGCCCCGCGGCCTGGTGCTGGTGACCGGCCCGACCGGGTCAGGCAAGTCGACAACGCTGGCGGCGATGATCGACTACCTCAACTGCAACAAGCACCACCACATCCTGACCATCGAAGACCCGATCGAATTCGTTCACGACTCCAAGAAGTGCCTGGTCAACCAGCGTGAAGTGCATCGCGACACACTGGGCTTCTCGGAAGCGTTGCGTTCGGCACTGCGTGAGGACCCGGATGTGATCATGGTCGGCGAGCTGCGTGACCTTGAAACCATTCGCCTTGCGCTGACAGCAGCGGAGACCGGTCACCTGGTGTTCGGCACTTTGCACACCACCTCGGCGGCCAAGACCATCGACCGGGTCGTGGACGTATTTCCTGCTCAGGAAAAATCCATGATTCGCTCGATGTTGTCCGAATCCCTGCATGCAGTGGTGTCGCAGTCACTGCTGAAGAAAGTGGGCGGCGGGCGCGTTGCGGCGCACGAAATCATGATGGGTACGCCCGCGATTCGTAACCTGATTCGCGAGGACAAGGTGGCGCAGATGTATTCGGCCATGCAAACCGGCGGTTCGCTGGGCATGCAGACGCTGGACATGTGCCTGGCCGACCTGCTCAAGAAAGGGTTGATCACGCGAGACGCCGCTCGCGAGCGCGCCAAGATACCCGACAACTTCTGACGGTGTGGCAAGAGAGAAATGAAGGGGAGAATCAGGCCTGCACGGTGGCAGGCCTGGGGTGGATCAGCGCTGCACGACCCGCATTTGTGGCGTGGTCTGTTTCGGCAGAACGCGTTTGGCGATCTTGTAATGGCTGTTCCAGTACGGCTTTTTCAGCGTATCGACAGTAACAGCCTTGCCACGGCGTGGCGCGTGAACGAACTTGTTGTCGCCCAGGTAGATCGCCACATGGTTGATGTTGCGGCTCTTGATGTTGAAGAACAGCAGATCACCCGGTTTCAAATCCTTGCGGTCCACTGTCTGCCCGTGGCCTTGAGCCATGGCGTTGGACGTGCGGGGCAGGTCGACCTCACGTACGTCGGTGTAGGCGTACTTCACCAGACCGCTGCAATCCAGACCTTTGCCAGGCGTGGTGCCGCCCCAGCGATAGGGCGTGCCCACCGCCTGCAGCGCGCGTTTCACAACGGCGTTTCCCTGCTTGGCATTACCTGCTGCCAGCGCTTGCGCGTTGACGGCCTTGGCTGAATTCTTTCGCGAAACCGGCGTCTGAACGGCACGGGCGTTTCGCGTGGCATGAGGGACGACGGTGGCTTCCTGAGGCGCAGTGCGCGTTGCGATCGCGGGCGAAGAGTGACTTTTTGCGGTGTAGCCCGAGAAGCTAGCAGGAAGCTGTTGCTCACGATTGGTGGCGTGGGCGGCCAGTGGCATAAATAGGCAAATGGTTAGCCATGTCTTGAAAAAAGGACGCATTCGGCAGGGCTCATAGTGGTCAGCGCGCAACTTTATAACAGCTTTTTCGAAAAACCTGACCCCATTTGTCGAGTGGATCACAGTGGCATCATTGCAAAATGTGCGACAGACTCTTTCCTTTTTCGCCGTAATTCCTTTGGCGACAAGGGTTTGACGGTGTTGTGACAGGCGTCATGCCATACGTCGGAAGACGACAGTGAAGTCACAAAATTGTTATTTATTTTTTTCTATTGGCTCAAAGAGGTTACAAATGAACGGCTATCGCTCCGACACGCACAGCAAGGTGATGGGTTATCTGTTGTGGATTCTGGGGTTTCTGGGCGCGCACCGTTTCTATTACGGAAAGCCGGTGACCGGAACGATCTGGTTCTTCACCTTCGGCCTGTTCGGCATCGGCTGGTTGATCGACCTGTTCCTGATCCCGTCGATGGATCGCCAGGCCGATCTGCGTTTCACACCCGGCTCCACCGACTACAGCGTGGCCTGGGTGCTGCTGACTTTCCTCGGTCTGTTCGGCGTGCATCGCATGTACCAGGGCAAGTGGATCACCGGGATCATCTACCTGCTGACCGGCGGCCTGTTCCTGATCGGCATCCTGTATGACTTCTGGACGCTGAATGACCAGATATCCATGAAGAATGCACAGCGCGGTTGAGGCTCGGCAACGCCATTGCGGGAGGCGCGAGAGCGCGCAGAATCAAGCGTAACGGCATCCCCAGTGCAGACTCGGTCAGAGCCTGCACGGGGCTGAATCACGCCTCTCGGCTATAGCTGATCCGCCCGTCCACCAGGGTGTAGCGCACCGAACCTGGCAGGCAGTGGCCGATGAAGGGGCAGTTTTCGCCTTTGGACAGCCAGGTTTCGCCGGCAAGCGTGGACGCCGCCGGGTCGAACAGGACGATGTCGGCGGGCGCACCGGCACCCAACTTGCCGGCTGGCAGGCGCAGGGCGGCGGCCGGGCCGCTGCTCAGGCGGGCGAGCAGGGTGGGGAGGTCGAGCAGACCATCCTCGACCAGCGTCATGGCCAGCGGCAGCAACAACTCCACGCTGCTGATGCCAGGCTCGGTAGCGCCAAACGGCGCCAGCTTGGCGTCGCGCTCGTGAGGCTGGTGGTGGCTGGAAATGGCTTGAATCACCCCGGACTTCACCGCCTCACGCAGGCCATCGCGGTCGGCGCGGGTGCGCAGCGGCGGCTGGACGTGGTACAGGCTGGAGAAGTCGATCAGCGCCTCATCCGTCAGGATCAACTGATACAACGCCACATCCGCTGTGACCGGCAGTCCGCGCGCCTGCGCCTGGGCTATCAAGGCCGCGCCGCGAGCACTGGTCAACTGGCTGAAGTGCGCACGCACGCCGCTTTGCTCCACCAGCAACAGGTCACGTGCCAGAGCGACCGTTTCAGCGGTCTCCGGAATGCCTGCCAGCCCGAGGAAGCTGGCCGTCGGTCCGTCGTGCGCCAGTCCGCCTTCGGCCAGATCACGATCCTGCGAATTGAAAATCACCGTCAGGTCAAAAGTGGCCGCGTATTCCAGCGCCCGGCACAGGGTGCGGGTGTTGTTGAAGCTGCTCAGCCCGTTGCCAAAAGCGACGCAGCCGGCATCGCGCAGGGCGATCAGCTCTGCCAGTTGCTCGCCTTCCAGGCCTTTGCTCAGCGCGCCGATAGGAAACACCTTGCTGAAACCGGCTTCGCGGGCGCGGTCCAGAATCAGTTCGGCGACCGCCGAGGTGTCCAGTACCGGTTTGGTGCGCGGCGGGCAGCACACGCTGGTCACGCCGCCTGCGGTTGCCGCGCGGGTTTCGCTGGCGATACTGCCTTTGCGGCTATAACCCGGCTCGCGCAGGGAGACATTGAGGTCGACCAGGCCGGGCGCGGCGACCAGGCCGGTGGCGTCGATGGTCTGGCCCGCTTCGAAACCGGCTGGTGCCGCACCGATCGCCAGCACCTTGCACGCCTCGATGTGCAGATCGGTAACTTGATCCAGTCCGCTGACCGGGTCGATGACGCGAGCGCCGAGAATACTGAGCTTCACTGGGCGTTCTCCTGCTCGAACTGTCGTTGTGCGGTCTGTCCGCTCATGGCCATGGACAGCACGGCCATGCGCACGGCGATGCCGTAGGTCACCTGATTGAGAATCACCGAATGAGCCCCGTCGGCCACCGCCGACTCGATTTCCACGCCACGATTGATCGGGCCGGGATGCATGACGATAGCGTCGGGTTTCGCGACGGCCAGACGTGCAGTGGTCAGCCCGAACAGGCGGTAAAACTCGCCTTCGCTGGGCAGCAGGCCGCCGGTCATGCGTTCGCGTTGCAGGCGCAGCATGATGACCACGTCCACGTCTTTCAAACCTTGGTTCAGGTCGGTGTAGACCTTCACGCCATACTGCTCGATGCCGACCGGCAGCAGGGTTTTCGGCCCGATCACACGGATGTCCGGGCAGCCCAGCGCCTTGAGCGCCAGCATGTTGGAGCGCGCCACGCGTGAGTGCAGGATGTCGCCGACGATGGCCACCGACAGGTTCTCGAAACCACCCTTGTGACGACGGATCGTCAGCATGTCGAGCATGCCCTGGGTCGGGTGCGCGTGGCGGCCGTCGCCGCCATTGATGATCGCCACCTCCGGGCACACGTGCTCGGCGATGAAATGCGCAGCACCCGAGTCGGCGTGACGCACGACGAACATGTCGGCAGCCATGGCTTCAAGGTTGCGCAGGGTGTCGAACAGCGTCTCGCCCTTGCTGGTGGAGGAGGTCGAAACGTTCAGCGTGATCACGTCAGCCGACAGGCGCTGGGCGGCCAGTTCGAAAGTGGTCCGCGTGCGGGTCGAGTTCTCGAAGAACACGTTGCACACCGTCTTGCCCCGTAACAGCGGGACTTTTTTCACCGCCCGGGCGCCAACTTCGAGAAACGAGTCGGCGGTGTCGAGGATTTCGGTGAGCAGCTCGCGAGGCAAGCCGTCCAGAGACAGAAAATGGCGCAGCTGACCCTGGTGGTTGAGTTGCAGCGGGCGCTTGGCGTCGAGAGGCGTCATCGCAAAGGACTCTTAGAGGGCGGTAGAGAGGTCTTGAAGTTCAAGCGCAAGCGGCTCAGGGCCGGACAGTTTGATGCGTTCCTGTGGCGCCAGAGACAGCGTCGCGCCCACTACGTCAGGGCAGATCGGCAATTCGCCGGCGTCCAGGTCCAGCAGGCAGACCAGCGTGACACTGGCCGGGCGACCGTAGTCGAACAGCTCATTAAGGGCGGCGCGAATGGTGCGGCCGCTCATCAGCACGTCGTCGATCAGCACCAGATGCTGGCCTTCGATCTCGAACGGCAGCTCAGACGGGCGTACCTGCGGGTGCAGACCATTCTGGCTGAAGTCGTCGCGATAGAAGGAAACATCCAGCGTGCCGAGCGGGTCGGGCTTGTCGAGCGCCTTGAGCAGCGCCTGTGCAACCCATACGCCGCCGGTGCGGATGCCGATGAAGCGAGGGTCGCTGATGCCGCGCTTGCTCAGATGAGCGTTCAGGTCAGTGGCCATCTGACGAATCAGTTCGGCGGGGTTTGGCAGGCTCATGGTTGCTCCTTGAGGGCTCGGGCAGCGTCCGTCCATGCGGCGCGGCTCAGGCGTAAACGTGGAATCCGGGTATCTCGAAGCTGTGCGGACACAAAAAGTCACGCATTCAACAGCGCAGCGTTCTCATCGAGCCAGCCTTGCAGCAGGAGGGCGGCGGCAATGGCGTCGACCGGGTTGTCGCGGTAACTGCCTTTCTGGCCGCCTCGGGCCATGCGCTCGCCCTTGGCTTCGAAGGTGGTCAGGCGTTCATCGTGGGTATACACCGCCACGCCGAAACGGCCATTGAGCTTGCGCGAAAATTTCTCGGCCAGGTCGCTCATGTTGCTGCGTGTGCCGTCCATGTTCAGCGGCAGGCCGACCACGATGGCATCGGGTTGCCATTCCTTGATCAGCGCCTGAACCTTGTCCCAGTCCGGGATGCCGTTCTGCGCTTTCAATGTGCACAGCTCGCGTGCCTGGCCGGTAATGGCCTGGCCGACCGCAACACCGATCTGTTTGGTGCCGAAATCAAACCCCAGCAGCAGGCGCAATCCAGCCATCAGGCGTGTCCTGCCTGGGTCGAGAGAAGACTGAGGTTGACCCCCAGGCGTGCGGCTGCGGCATCAAGGCGCAGCTCACTGTCCACATCGAACAGGATGGCCGGATCGAACGAGCAGGTCAGCCAGGCATTGGCCGCCATCTCGGCATCCAGTTGGCCTGCGTCCCAGCCTGCATAGCCCAGGGTGATCACGTTTTGATCAGGGCCATAGCCGTCGGCAATCGAGAACAACACATCCTGAGAGGTGGAAAGCGAGATGCCGCCCGGCAGGTTGACGGTCGCCTGAAAAGTCTGACCGCTGGGGTGCAGCACGAAGCCACGGTCGGTCTGCACCGGACCGCCGGAATGAATGGGAATCTGCTGGCAGCGCACCGGGGCTGGAAGCTCCGGTCGCAACTGTTCGAGCACGTCGGCCAGGGTCAGGCTTTGCGGGCGGTTGATCACCAGTCCCATAGCGCCATTGGCGTTGTGCTCGACGATGTAAGTCAAGGTCTGCGAGAAGTTCTCGTCGTGCATGTGCGGCATGGCGATCAAGAACTGATGCTTGAGGTAACTCGGAGAGACTTTTTTCATGAGCCCTAGTGTGGCGTTGAGCCGCGTGCCTGACAACTGTCAGTTATACGTGTGTCGGCAGTATCGGCAAAAAAGGATCAATTACTGGAAAGCTTGTCGCCGCGGGCGAATTTCCAGGTGCGGATAATCTCAAGTCGATCGATGTCCGCCAGATCGCCGGTGAACGGCGCAAATGGCGCAGCCAGACGCACGATTCGCTGCGCGGCCTGGTCCAGCAGTGGCTGCCCGGAGGACTCCAGCACCAACACTTCGTACAGCGAGCCATCGCGGTTGATCGATACCAGTAGTCGCAAGTTTCCGTAGATCTGCTTGCGGCGCGCTTCTTCCGGGTAGTTCAGGTTGCCGACCCGTTCGACTTTCTTGCGCCAGTCATCCTTGTACCAGGCACCCTTGTCACGCATGGTCGAGGCTGCGTTCAGGCGATGGATCTTGGGGCGTTTGGCGTACAGCTGCTGCTCGGCGGACAGTTCAGCCTCGAGACTGGCAATTTCATTGCTCAGTTGCGAGCTGTCGAAGGCCGGGGCGGCCTTGGCGGTGGGCTCGGGTTTGACCTCTTCACGCTTGGCGACGGTTTTCTGCGGGCTGGGTGCGGTGGTGGCGACGGCGGTTTTCGGCGCTTCCTGCTTGACCACCGGCTTGCTGGCCGGAGGCGGCGTTACCTTGTTGACCTTGGTGTCCTGATAGGGCGCGATTTCGGTGGTCTTGAGCGTTTCGGCCTTGTCCAGCGTACCGCTGCCCTGCTGGTCGTCCTGGGCGAGAAAGTCTGCCTGTTTGGGCTTCTCTTCGCTCTTGAAGGTGGCGAGGGTGATTTCCAGCGTCTGCGAGATCTGTTCCGGCTTTACATAGGTAAAGCCCACGCCAAGGATCACCGCCAGGTGGATCAGCGCGGCGATCATCATGGTGAAACCCAGTCGATCAGCCGGACGTACACCGACGTTGGCAAGCTCCAGGGGGAGGTCGTTTCTGGCCATTGATGTCATTGGCGGTTCAGCATCTCGTCAGCCTGCATGTCAAAGTCCGTGTCGTGTTACAGGTGGCGCATGATAACGCAATGTGCGTTGAAGCTCTGGTGCGGATCGGACGAAGGGAAGTTAATGCCCTATATGCCCGGCAGTCATCGTGTCACGTCGTGCAGCAAACACCGGGCCGTGGGAGGCGGCTTGCCGGCGATGCAGTCGACGCGGTACATCGGGAGAACCGCATTATCGTTCATCGCGGGCAAGCCCCCTCCCACAGCCGGTGAACTGCACAACAGTGCGCCGTGAAAGCGGCTGATCAGGCAGCGCGCGCCTGCAGTTTCTTCTCGATGGCATCCATCAGCAAGCCGCCGATGTCGGTGCCAAACGCGTTGTCGATCTCGCGGATGCAGGTCGGGCTGGTGACGTTGATTTCGGTCAGGTGCTCACCGATCACGTCCAGGCCTACGAACAGCAGCCCCTTCTCGCGCAGCGTCGGGCCGATCTGCTCGGCAATCCAGCGGTCCTTGTCACTCAGCGGACGCGCTTCGCCACGGCCGCCAGCGGCCAGGTTGCCACGGGTTTCGCCCGCCGCCGGAATGCGTGCGAGGCAGTACGGAACAGGCTCGCCATCAACCATCAGGATGCGTTTGTCGCCGTCCTTGATGGCGGGCAGATAACCTTGCGCCATGATCTGCTGGGTGCCATGCGCGGTCAGGGTTTCCAGGATCACCGACAGGTTGGGGTCGCCTGCGCGATGACGAAAGATCGACGCGCCGCCCATGCCGTCCAGCGGTTTGAGGATCACGTCGCCTTGCTGCTCGGCGAACGCGCGGATGATGTCGGCGCGACGGCTTACCAGGGTCGGCGGGGTGCATTGCGGAAACAGTGTGGCGAACAGTTTCTCGTTGCAGTCACGCAGGCTCTGCGGCTTGTTTACCACCAGCACGCCGGCACGCTCGGCCTGCTCCAGCAGGTAGGTGGCGTAGACGAATTCCATGTCGAACGGCGGATCCTTGCGCATCAGGATCACGTCCAGATCGTCCAGGCCTGCATCGACTTCAGCCTCGAATTCGAACCATTTGCCCGGGTCGGCGAACACCTTGAGCGGCTTCATGCGCGCACGCGCCTGACCTGCGTTCTGGTACAGGTCCTTCTGCTCCATATAGAACAGTGTCCATCCGCGCGCCTGTGCCGCCAGCAGCATGGCCAGCGAGCTGTCCTTTTTATAGGAGATGCGCTCAATGGGGTCCATGACAATCCCTAGGCGAACGCTCATGGGCAATATCCTCTGATCGATTAGGGCCGGTACGGCCGTGAAATTGGCGTCAGGGTGGCGCTCCGAGTGCGCTGGGTCAAGGGGCAGGCACGCGCTCGCGCACTTTATGGCTTGAGCAGAGAGAGTGTGCTAAAAAGGCTCGGCATCCGGTCTAAGATCCTGACGGATCCGTGAAGCCATACCATCAGGCTCCCAGTGCTTTGCAGAACGCGCAAAAATTCGCTGCGGCGATGGAAGAGCAGATATGGAACAACACCCCACAGCCCTGAAAGTCATGGTCATCGATGACTCGAAGACCATCCGCCGCACCGCCGAAACGCTGCTGAAAAACGCAGGATGTGACGTCATCACGGCGGTGGACGGTTTCGACGCACTGGCCAAGATTGCCGATAACCACCCGCGCATCATATTCGTCGATATCATGATGCCGCGCCTGGATGGCTATCAGACCTGCGCCCTGATCAAGAACAACCGGGCCTTCAAGTCCACACCTGTCATCATGCTGTCGTCCAAGGACGGGCTGTTCGACAAGGCCAAAGGACGAATCGTAGGTTCTGATCAGTTTTTGACCAAGCCTTTCAGCAAGGAAGAACTGCTCAGCGCGATCAAGGCTCATGTGCCGAGCTTCGTTGCAGCAGAACAACATATACCGTGACGCCCGCGCCCATTGAGCGCGTGCTCGCAACCTGACGGGGAACACCCATGGCTCGAATATTGATCGTCGATGACTCGCCGACAGAAATGTACAAACTCACCGGCATGCTGGAAAAGCACGGCCACGAGGTGCTCAAGGCTGAAAACGGCGCAGACGGCGTGGCGTTGGCCCGTCAGGAAAAGCCCGATGCGGTATTGATGGACATCGTGATGCCGGGCCTCAACGGTTTTCAGGCGACCCGCCAGCTGACCAAGGACGCTGACACCGCGATGATTCCGGTAATCATGATCACCACCAAGGATCAGGAAACCGACAAGGTCTGGGGCAAGCGCCAGGGCGCGCGGGATTACCTGACCAAGCCGGTGGATGAAGACACCCTGATGAAAACCCTGAATGCGGTGCTGGCCGGCTGATTGCCGGAATCATCATGGCCGAGCCACGCACAGCGTTTGAAATGCTTCTGGACATCGATCGGCGCTGCCGTTCGCTGGCGGCCGGTTTGCCGCTGCAGGAAACCCATCAGCAGGAGTGGAGCGGCATCGGTTTTCGGATGGGTGATCAGCGTTTCGTGGCACCTATCGGCGAAATTGCCGAAATCCTTCATGAGCCACGTTATGCCGCGCTGCATGGTGTCAAACCCTGGGTGCTGGGCGTCGCCAATCTTCGCGGGCGGTTGCTGCCGCTCATGGACTTGTGCGGGTTCTTCGGTCACGAACTCTCAGCGGTGCGCAAACAACGGCGTGTGCTGGTGGTGGAGCATCAGGATGTGTTGACGGGCCTGCTGGTGGACGAGGTCTTCGGCATGCAGCATTTCAGTCAGTTGAGCCTGATCTCCGAGGCGCAGGGCACACCCGATCCGCGTGTTGCGCCGTTTCTGCGCGGGCAGTTCATTCGGGAGCAGGCGTGGCTGGTGTTCAGTCCCTGGGCGCTGGTGCAGTCGGCAGATTTCATGGATGTGGCGTTGTAGAAAAGCCGTTGGCCCGGTGTTGGCCGGTCTGTTTTGTGTCACGAATCGCAGTTGGTCCAGGCGGGGGCCTGATTAATGAGTAAGACAGGCAGGTCACTGGAAGGCGCTCGAAGCCGCATGCAGATTGTCGTGCTGTTCTTCGCGCTGATCGTTTTCATCATGTTGCTGTTCGCCAACTTCGCTTACCTCAATACGCAGTCCAATTACGACAAGCAGTACATCGGGCATGCCGGGGAATTGCGTGTGCTGTCCCAGCGCATTGCGAAAAACGCCACCGAAGCGGCGTCGGGCAAGGCCCAGGCGTTCAAGCTGCTGGCCGATGCGCGTAACGACTTCGACTTGCGCTGGGGTTACCTCAGAAAGGGTGATCCCAACACCAGCCTGCCTGCCGCGCCGTCGTCGATACGTGACGAGTTGCGCAACGTGCAGAACGACTGGGAAGCGCTGCGCAAGAACACCGACGTGATTCTGGCCAGCGAGCAGACGGTCCTGTCGCTGCATCAGGTGGCCGCGACCCTGGCCGAGACCATTCCACAGTTACAGGCCGAGTACGAAAAGGTCGTCGAGATTCTTCTGCAAAGCAAAGCGCCTGCGACCCAGGTGGTGGTCGCCCAGCGTCAGGCCCTGCTGGCCGAGCGGATTCTGGGCTCGGTCAACACCGTACTGGCCGGCGATGAAACTGCGGTGCAGGCTGCCGATGCGTTTGGTCGCGACGCCAGCCAGTTCGGGCGGGTGCTCAATGGCATGCTGGAAGGTAATGCGACCCTGCGCATCGCCCAGGTCGAGGACCGCGATGCGCGGGCGCGACTGGCCGAAATTGCCGAACTGTTCGAGTTCGTGTCCGGTTCGGTGGACGAGATTCTCGAAACCTCGCCCGAGCTGTACCGGGTGCGGGAAGCGTCCGGCAATATTTTCAACACCTCGCAGACCCTGCTGGACGAGACTTCGGTGCTGGCCAACAGCCTGGAAAACCTGGCCAACCGGCGCACGGTCAATACCGTGGGCGGTTACGTGCTGGGGCTGCTGGCGCTGATGTCGATCATCCTGATCGGTCTGGTGATGGTCCGCGAGACCAACCGCCAGTTGCGCGAAACGGCGCAGAAGAGCGAGCGTAACCAGAACGCGATCATGCGCCTGCTCGATGAAATCGAGAACCTGGCCGATGGCGACCTGACCGTTGCAGCGTCGGTCACCGAGGATTTCACCGGCGCGATTGCCGACTCCATCAACTACTCCATTGATCAACTGCGCGAGCTGGTGGTCACGATCAACCTTACGGCCGAGCAGGTGGCCTCGGCGGTCACCGAAACCCAGGCCACGGCCATGCAGCTGTCGGCGGCGTCCGAGCATCAGGCGCTGCAGATCAGCGCGGCCTCCATGTCGATCAACGACATGGCCGCGTCCATTGATCAGGTCTCGGCAAATGCTTCGGAATCCTCCTCGGTGGCCGAGCGCTCGGTGACCATCGCCAACAAGGGCAACGAGGTGGTGCACAACACCATTCGCGGCATGGACAACATTCGTGAGCAGATTCAGGACACGTCCAAGCGCATCAAGCGTCTTGGCGAGTCTTCGCAGGAAATTGGCGACATTGTCAGCCTGATCGATGACATTGCCGACCAGACCAACATTCTGGCCCTCAACGCGGCCATTCAGGCGTCCATGGCGGGCGATGCGGGACGCGGTTTTGCGGTGGTGGCGGACGAGGTGCAGCGTCTGGCCGAGCGGTCATCGTCGGCCACCAAGCAGATTGAAACGCTGGTGCGGGCCATTCAGAACGATACCAACGAAGCGGTCATCTCCATGGAGCAGACCACCAGCGAAGTGGTGCGTGGTGCACGGCTGGCGCAGGATGCAGGCGTTGCGCTCGAAGAGATCGAAGGGGTGTCCAGAGTGCTGGCCGAACTGATCGAAAGTATCACCGACGCGGCGCGGCAACAGGCCGAGTCGGCCGGGCAGATTTCCCAGACCATGAGCGTGATTCAGCAGACCACGTCGCAAACCACCTCGGGCACCTCGGCAACGGCCGAAAGCATTGGCAACCTGGCGAAGATGGCCAGCGAAATGCGCCGTTCCGTGTCGGGTTTCACCTTGCCGCCATCGAAAAAAATCGGATGATGTTCACCCCATGAACGATCTGGATCGGGTAAAGGGCGGTATTCGTCATGGCTGATCGTCACGACTACGTGGCGCTGGAGTGGCTTAAGGGCGAAATCGCCCAGACCCTCACGCAGGCACGTCACGCGCTGGACGAGTTCATCGAGGACCCTGCGAACACAGCGGCGATGGCCGAGTGCCTGAACCTTGTGCATCAGGTGCATGGCAGTCTGCAGATGATCGAGTTCTACGGCGCTGCGCTGCTGGCCGAAGAAATCGAGCAACTGGTGCTGGCGGTGCAGCAGCATCGCGTCAGCCATCCGGTCGAGTCCGAGCAGTTGTTGATTCAGGCCATGACCCAGTTGCCGATCTACCTGGAGCGGATTCATTCGGCGCGCCGTGATCTGCCGCTGGTGGTCCTGCCGTTGCTCAACGACCTGCGCAGTGCCCGCGGCGAAAGCCTGCTGTCGGAAACCAGCCTGTTCGCCCCGCAACTGGTGGTCGTGCCAGCGCTGGACAAGGAAGAACTCGCCCGGCGCAACACGCCCGAGCTGCCCAACCTGTTGCGCAAGTTGCGCCAGACCTTGCAAGCGGCACTGGCGGGCCTGATGCGCGAGCAGGGCGTCAAAACCCAGCTCGGTTACATGGCCAAGGTATTTGCCAGGCTCGAACAGCTCTGCGAAGACGCGCCGCTGGGGCCGCTCTGGCGGATTTCCACGGCGCTGGTCGAAACCATGCTCAACGGCAATTTTGCCAACAGCCCGGCGCTGCGCAGCCTGCTGAAGGATGCCGACAAGGAACTCAAGCGTCTGGCCGAACAGGGCATTGAAGGCATCAATCAGCCTGCGCCCGAAGAGTTGCTGAAAAGCCTGCTGTTCTACATCGCCAAATCCGACAGCCTGGCGCCGAAGATGCTCGACCTCAAGGATCAGTACGCGCTGGACGACGCTCTGCCCGGCAACGACGTGGTGAATGAAGAGCGCGCCCGCATGGCCGGCCCGGACCGCGACGCCATGCGTTCGGTCATCGAGGCCCTGTGCGAAGGGCTGGTGCGGGTCAAGGAGCGGCTGGACGTGTTCGTGCGCGGCGACCGTCAGCATGTCAGCGAACTGAACGCGCTGCTGCCGCCGCTGCGACAGATCGCCGATACCTTGGCAGTGCTGGGTTTTGGCCAGCCGCGCAAGGTGATCATCGATCAACTATCCGTGGTACTGGGACTGGCACAAGGGCAGCGCGAGCCCAGCGATGCCGCGTTGATGGACGTCGCGGGAGCGTTGCTCTATGTCGAATCGACGCTGGCAGGCATGGCGGGCAACACCGAACAGGCCAGCCGTGAAGAAAGCCGCTTGCCGACCACCGACCTGATCCAGATTCACCAGTTGGTGATTCGTGAAGCACGCACGGTGTTGCAACAGGCCAAGGACGTGATTCTGGAGTCCATCGACGGCGAGTGGGACCGGCGACGCCTCGACCCGTTGTGCGCCTTGCTGGTTCAGGTGCGCGGCGCGCTGGCCATGATCCCGCTGGCACGTGCGGCCAGTCTGCTGGCGGCGTGCAACGAATACATTCAGGAACACCTGCTGGTGGACGAGACGCGTCCCGATGCGGTCCTGCTAGACTGCCTGGCTGATACCCTTACTGGCGTCGAATACTACCTGGAGCGCATGGGCGAAGACCATGAAGCGCCCGGTGACCAGATCCTCGATCTGGCGCAGCAGAGCCTGGCGCGGCTGGGCTACGCGCCTGCGCCGGATACGCTGGAAGTGCCGCTGCTCGACGAAGTGATCACCCAGGATGAATTGCTGGCGCTGGATGACCGCAAGGCGCTGGTCAGCCCGACGCAGACCATCGCTCAGGTGCTGGCGAGTCCGGTGTCTGCCGTGAATCCGCCTGCTCGCCATGCCCCGACGAGCCTGTTGCCACCGCCCTCCGGCGAAGACGCCGTGGACGACGAACTGCGTGAAGTCTTCCTCGAAGAAGCCGAGGAAGTGCTGGATGCGCTGCGAGAGTACCTGCCCAGGTGGCTGAACTCGCTGGCGGCGGGTCATCAGTGGGATGTCGCTGCGCTGACCGAAGTGCGTCGGGCGTTCCACACGCTCAAGGGCAGCGGGCGCATGGTGCGTGCGCTGATCCTGAGCGAGCTGGCCTGGTCGGTTGAAAACCTGCTGAACCGTATTCTGGAAGGCGACGTACTGCCGGGTCTGGAAGCCCGGCAACTGACGCATGAAGTACTGGCGCTGTTGCCGCTTGTCATCAGGGATTTTGCCGAAGGTGCCCAGCGTCAACGCAACGACGTCGATTTGCTGGCCGCGCGTGCGCATGCGTTGGCCAACGGTCTGGAGCCTCCCGCACTGCCGGTGGAGTCGACGGACGTCGAAGTCATCGATCCGCAGTTGCTGGAGATCTTCCGCCAGGAAGCGCTCGGTCACCTGAATACCCTGAACCTTTTTCTCGAGGGTGCCGAGCAATCGGCCTCGCCGTCGATCAGCGACAGCCTGCTGCGCGCCCTGCATACACTCAAGGGCAGCGCGCACATGGCGGGCGTGTTGCCGATGGCCGAACTGGCCAGCCCGCTGGACCAACTGGTGCGCGAGTACAAGGCCAATCTGATCGCCATCGGCTCGCCGGAAATTCGCTTGCTGCGCAGTGCCGAGCCACTCCTGCTCAAAGGCCTTGAACAACTGGACAGCCAGCCGTTTGCACCGATTCCAGGTGCGCCAGCCTTGATCGAGGCGGCCTATTCGCTGCTCAATGACCGGCTGACGTCGGCGTTGCGCGAATCGGACAACGGCCTGCGCATCAAACGCAATCCTCAGTTGATCGCCAGCTTCCTCGCTGAAGGCATGGACATCGTGCTGGACGCGGAAAACCTGCTGCGACGCTGGCGCGAGCATCCCGGCGAGCGTCAGGAGCTCAGCGCCCTGCTCGACGAGCTGACCACGCTGGGTCATGGCGCTCACCTGGCCGACCTGCCGCAGGTCGATGAACTCTGCGAAGCCTTGCTCGACCTGTATGGCGCAGTGGAGGAAAGCAGCCTGGCCGTCAGCGAGCGCTTTTTCGATGATGCCGAACACGCTCACGAAGCCCTGATCAACATGCTCGATCAAGTGGCAGCGGGGCAGGACGTCGAGCCTCGTCCCGAATGTGTGCGGGCCTTGCACGAACTGCTCGATCAGGCGCTCGATCCTGCTGCGACCGGATTGGTGAAAAGCGATGGCCATCGAACGCTGAGCGTCACGGAACTCAATGCCGCGACTGAACAACTGGCGAACGAAGCCTCGCAGGCCGAGGCTGCGCGAACTGAAGCGGCCAGCCTGGACGACGAGATTGTCGAGATATTCCTCGAAGAGGCCGTCGATATCCTCGACAGCGCCGGGCAAGCGCTGCAGCGCTGGCTGGACGACCCCGACAACCCCTTGCCGCTGTCGTCGCTGCAGCGAGATCTGCACACGCTCAAAGGGGGGGCGCGGATGGCCGAAGTCGCCGAAGTCGGCGACCTGGCCCATGAGCTGGAAAACCTCTACGAAGGCTTGATCGACCGGCGTTTCAGCCACTCGCCGTCACTGGCCGGGCTGCTGCTCCAGAGTCACGATGAGCTGGCGATCATGCTGGATCAGTTGTACCGGCAAGAGCCGCTCAGTGATCCATCCTCACTGATCGAGGCACTGATCCGTTGTCGCACCGGCGAGACAGCCGAGCCCGAGCCGGTTGCGCTGGCCGCGCAACCGGATGAGCCGCAGGAGCGTGATACCGAGCTGCTGGAAATCTTTCTGGAGGAAGGGTTCGACCTGCTCGAAAGCTCAGGCACGTCACTCGCTCGCTGGCAAGCCGATCCGCAGAACACCCTGGAAGTCGAAAACCTGCTGCGCGACCTGCACACGCTCAAGGGCGGGGCGCGAATGGTCGAGATCACCCCTATCGGCGACCTCGCGCATGAGCTTGAAACCCTTTACGAAGGGCTGTCGAGTGGCACCATGCAGCCTGACCCGCTGATGATGAGCCTGCTGCAAAGCGGCCACGATGTACTGGCTGACATGCTCGATGCGGCGCGCACCGAAAATCCGATGCCTGATGCGGCCCTGCTGATCGAGAGCATTCAACGGCTCGCCAGCCTGGACCCGGCAGACCGTACGCCGGTTGCCCGTCCGCCAGAGGCGTTGCCCGTCGTGGTCGCGCCGCCGGCTGCAGATGCCGAGTCCGAGCGTAATGTGCCCGAAACGATTAAGGTGCCCGCCGAGCAGTTGGAGGACCTGGTCAATCTGGCGGGTGAGACGTCGATATTTCGTGGGCGACTTGAGCAGGAAGTGCTCGACACCCAGGTGACGCTGACAGAGATGGAGACCACGATCGAGCGGATGCGCGATCAATTGCGTCGCCTCGATATCGAGACTCAAGGGCGAATTCTGAGTCGCGATCAGGCTCAGGTCGAGCGTCTGGGCTATGAAGATTTCGATCCGCTGGAAATGGACCGCCACTCGCAACTGCAACAGCTCTCGCGCTCGTTGTTCGAATCGGCGTCCGACCTGATGGACCTTAAGGAAACCCTGGCGGCCCGGGCGCATGACGCAGAAATGCTGTTGTCGCAGCAGGCGCGGGTCAATACCCGTTTGCAGGAAGGCCTGATGCGCACGCGCATGGTGCCGTTCGAACGTATGGTCCCGCGCCTGCGTCGAGTGGTGCGTCAGGTGGCGACTCAATTGGACAAGAAGGTGCAATTTGATGTCGGCAATGCCGACGGTGAAATGGACCGTAACGTGCTGGAGCGAATGGTCGCGCCGCTGGAACACATGCTGCGCAACGCCGTCGATCATGGCCTTGAAAGCACCGAAAAGCGTCTGGCCGCCGGCAAGCCTGAGCAGGGGCATATCAACCTTGAGCTGATGCACGAGGGCGGCGATATCGTGATCGAGCTCAGCGATGACGGCTCCGGTGTCGACCTGGCGGCCGTGCGGCGCAAGGCGATCAAGCGCGGCATGATTCATCCGGACGCAGACCTTGCCGATCATGAAATCCTGCCGTTCATCCTGCAGGCCGGTTTTTCCACCACCGAAATCATCACCCAGATATCCGGGCGTGGCGTCGGCATGGACGTGGTGCACGCCGAGGTCAAGCAACTGGGCGGTTCGATGGTGATCGATTCGGTGCCGGGCAAAGGCACACGATTCAGGATTCGCCTGCCATTCTCGGTCTCGGTCAACCGCGCGTTGATGGTGACCTGTGGCGAAGAGCAGTATGCCGTGCCGCTCAACACCGTGGACGGCATCGTGCGCGTCATGCCCAACGAGCTGGATGCGTATTACCAGACCAGCCCGCCGCGCTATCAATATGGCGGACGCAGCTACGAGTTGCGCTACCTGGGTGAGCTGATCGACAACAGCCCGCCGAGGCTCATCGGCCAGTTGCAGCCGTTGCCGGTGCTGCTGGTGCATCTGCAGGACCAGTGGGTGGCGGTGCAAGTGGATGCGCTGGCCGGGTCGCGGGAAATCGTCGTCAAGCACCTCGGCGCACAGTTTTCCAGGGTTCAGGGCATCTCCGGTGCAACCATTCTGGGTGATGGTCATGTGGTGCTGATCCTCGACCTGATGGCGCAAATCCGCACCTTGCAGGGACGTTTGCAGGGCGCTCGCTTGGGTGTCGGGTCAATGGCGGCACCCGCTGAGGTCGAGCACAGCAGGCCGCTGCTGGTCATGGTGGTGGACGACTCGGTCACCGTGCGCAAGGTCACGGGCCGGTTGCTGGAGCGTCATGGCATGCATGTGCTGACCGCCAAGGACGGTGTCGATGCCATGACCCTGTTGCAGGAACACACGCCGGACATCCTGTTGCTGGACATCGAAATGCCGCGCATGGACGGCTTTGAAGTGGCAAGCCAGATTCGTCGCGACGAACAGCTCAAGGATCTGCCGATCATCATGATCACCTCCCGCTCCGGCAAGAAACACCGCGACCGGGCCATGGCCCTGGGCGTCAACGAATACCTGAGCAAGCCGTATCAGGAAAATGTGCTGCTCGACAGCATCGCGCACTGGAGCCAGGTTCATGTCTGAAAGTTCGTTCCAGACCCAGCGACTGACCAGCCTGACCGGGTTGATCCTGCCGTTGAGCGATCGTCACCTGCTGCTGCCCAACGTCGCCGTTGCCGAGTTGATCGATTATCAGGAT
The DNA here is from genome assembly GCF_900143095.1 of Pseudomonas asturiensis. Classification (GTDB taxonomy): domain Bacteria; phylum Pseudomonadota; class Gammaproteobacteria; order Pseudomonadales; family Pseudomonadaceae; genus Aquipseudomonas; species Aquipseudomonas asturiensis. The sequence goes on from NZ_FRDA01000010.1 coordinate 212,746, forward strand.
TGCAGCGCCGAACCGGGTGCGCCTGAGTGGTATCTGGGGCCGATCACCTGGCGCGAACTGACCTTGCCACTGCTCAGCTTCGAAGCGGCCTGCGGTGGTCGCACGCGCGTAGGCGGGCGAGCGCGGATCGTCGTGCTCAATGCGCTGGGCGGACGCCATGACGTGAGGTTTATCGCATTGCTGACCCAAGGCATCCCGCGCTCCTGCAAGGTCGACAGCCAACTGAGCTACGTCGACGTGCCCTTGACCGAACTGGAACTGGCCGCCGTACAGGTCGGCGACACCGTAGCCCGCATTCCCGACCTGCAAGGGCTGGAGCAATGGCTGGTGAATGCAGGGCTGGCGACTTCGGCCTGAAGGCAGAGGGTGTCGCGCCATGCACAATAAAGTACGCCCCTATCCTGCAGGTTGAAAACCGGTTCCAACCAGCGGGAGCGGACTTGTCCGCGAAGGGGC
>NZ_FRDA01000032.1 GCF_900143095.1 Pseudomonas asturiensis
AGGGGCCAGTACATTCAGCCAAAGTGTGGCGCCTGAAACTCAGTCTTCGCGGACAAGTCCGCTCCCACGGAGTGCGCAGTTCACATTCCATTGGGAGTGGGCTTGCTCACGAAGAGGCCGGTGCATCCACTGAAACAGGTGCGTGCGAAGCATGGCTTTCGCGAGCAAGCTCGCTCCCACGGGGTGAAAACCGGTCCCATCAGCAAGTGGGAGCGGACTTGTCCGCGAAGGGGCCAGTACATTCAGCCAAAGTGTGGCGCCTGAAACTCAGTCTTCGCGGACAAGTCCGCTCCCACGGAGTGCGCAGTTCACATTCCAGTGGGAGTGAGCTTGCTCACGAAGAGGCCGGCGCATCCACTGAAACAGGGGCGTGCGAAGCATGGCTTTCGCGAGCAAGCACGTTCCCACGGGGTGTCGAACGTATACGCCGGACCGTGGGAGGCGGCTTGCCGGCGATGCAGTCGATGCGGTGTATCAGGAGAAGGCGCGCCGGGTTTCATCCTCAAAATGCCCTCCACCGGCCAGGCACAAAAAAGGAGACCCGAAGGTCTCCTTTTTCAGGGCTGCGCAATGATCGGATCAGAACAGAACGCGGCTGCGGATGGTGCCTTTGATGTGTTGCAGCTTCTCTTGCGCCAGGTCCGAGTACTCGGCGTCCACGTCGATAACCACGTAACCGACTTTCTCGTTGGTCTGCAGGAACTGACCGGAGATGTTGATGCCGTTCTCGGCGAAGACCTTGTTGATCTCGCTGAGCACGCCCGGGATGTTTTCGTGGATGTGCAGCAGGCGGTGCTTGCCAGGGTGAGCGGGCAGGGCCACTTCCGGGAAGTTGACCGAGGACACCGACGTACCGTTGTCGCTGTACTTGACCAGCTTCTCAGCCACTTCCAGACCGATGTTGGCCTGCGCTTCGGCAGTGGAACCACCGATGTGCGGGGTCAGGATCACGTTGTCCAGGCCGCGCAGCGGGCTTTCGAAGACGTCGTCGTTCGAGCGGGGCTCGACCGGGAACACGTCGATGGCCGCGCCGATCAGGTGCTTGTCCTTGATCGCATCCGCCAGGGCTTCGAGTTCGACCACGGTGCCACGCGCCGCGTTGATCAGGATGCTGCCTTTCTTCATGGCGCGGATTTCTTTCTCGCCGATCATCCACTGGGTGGATGGCAGCTCAGGCACATGCAGGGAAACGATGTCGGCCAGACCCAGCAGTTCGTTGAGGCTGGTGACCTGCGTCGCGTTACCCAGCGGCAGCTTGGTCAGCGGATCGAAGAAGAACACCTGCATACCCAGGCCTTCAGCCAGAACCGACAACTGCGTACCGATCGAGCCGTAGCCGATGATGCCCAGTTTCTTGCCACGGATTTCGAACGAGTTGGCAGCGCTCTTGATCCAGCCGCCACGGTGGCAGGATGCATTCTTTTCAGGGATGCCGCGCAGCAGCAGGATGGCCTCGGCCAGGACCAGTTCGGCGACGGAACGGGTGTTGGAATACGGCGCGTTGAACACCGCAATACCGCGTTCACGTGCAGCGCCCAGGTCAACCTGGTTGGTGCCGATGCAGAAGCAGCCGACCGCGACCAGTTTCTTGGCGCAATCGAACATCTCTTCGGTCAGTTGGGTGCGGGAGCGGATACCGATGAAATGAGCGTCGGCGATCTTTTCCTTCAGCTCAGCTTCCGGCAGAGACTTGGTGTGGTACTCGATGCTGGTGTAGCCGGCTGCCTTGAGGACGTCGACAGCGGATTGATGGACGCCTTCGAGAAGAAGGAACTTGATCTTGCTCTTGTCGAGGGAAGTCTTGCTCATCTGCGTAAACCTGTGTCCCGAAGAAAATTGGCAGGGGGTGTCCGCAACGGCGTCGGGCGCTGTTCGCGGGGGGCGTATGCTAGCATAAGCCCCCCGCGAAACCCCATTCTTGAACGTGAACCGTTCTCAGGATGCCCATGAATTGTTCGAGAGTTGAGTCCATGACCCATCCCGCTTTGATTGATGAGCTCAAGACCCTGGTTGATCCCGGCAAAGTGCTGACCGACGAGGGCTCTCTGCAGACCTACGGCAAGGACTGGACCAAGCAATTCACCCCGGCCCCGTTGGCCATCGCGTTTCCCAAGACTATCGAGCAGGTTCAGGCCATCGTGCGCTGGGCCAACGAGCGCCACGTCGCGCTGGTGCCGTCGGGCGGCAGAACCGGGCTTCCGCAGCCGCTGTGGCTGCCAATGGCGAGGTGGTGGTTTCGTTCGACTACATGAATCAGATTCTGGACCTCAACCTGACAGACCGCACGGCAGTCTGTCAGCCGGGCGTGATCACCCGGCAGTTGCAGGCCCTGGCCGAAGACAACGGGCTGTACTACCCGGTGGATTTTGCCTCGTCAGGTTCCAGTCAGATTGGCGGCAATATCGGCACCAATGCCGGCGGAATCAAGGTTATTCGCTACGGCATGACCCGTAACTGGGTCGCGGGCCTGAAAGTCGTGACCGGCAAGGGCGATCTGCTGGAACTGAATAAGGACCTGATCAAGAACGCCACCGGGTATGACCTGCGCCAACTGTTCATCGGTGCCGAGGGCACGCTGGGGTTCGTGGTCGAGGCGACGATGCGTCTGGACCGTGCGCCGCGCAACCTGACCGCGATGGTGCTCGGCACCGCGGACTTCAACTCGATCATGCCTGTGCTGCACGCCTTTCACGGCAAGCTCGACCTGACCGCTTTTGAATTCTTTTCCGACAAATCCTTCGCCCGCGTCATGGCGCGGGGTGATGTGCCGTCGCCGTTCGACACGCCGTGCCCGTTCTACGTGTTACTGGAATTCGAAGCCACCACCGAAGACCTGGCCAATCAGGCGCTGGAAACCTTCGAGCACTGCGTCGAGCAAGGCTGGGTGCTGGATGGCGTGATGAGCCAGAGCGAGCAGCAGTTGCGCAACCTGTGGAAGCTGCGCGAGTACATCTCCGAAACCATCTCGCACTTCACGCCATACAAGAACGACATCTCGGTGACGGTCTCGAAAGTGCCACAATTTCTGGCTGAAATTGACGCCATTGTGGGTGAACACTATCCCGATTTCGACGTGCTCTGGTACGGCCACATCGGCGACGGCAACCTGCACCTGAACATCCTCAAGCCTGAAGCCCTCGACAAGGACGAGTTTTTCGTCAAGTGTGCCCGCGTCAACAAATGGGTGTTCGAGATCGTCGAGAAGTACAACGGCTCGATCTCCGCCGAACATGGTGTGGGCATGACCAAGCGTGATTACCTGACCTACAGCCGCTCGCCGGTCGAGATTGAGTACATGAAAGCCATGAAGGCGATCTTCGACCCCAATGGCATCATGAATCCCGGCAAAATATTCGCTGTTTGATCATCTGTCGTAACGTATATAAAAAGCCACCTAACAAGTCGCATCTTTCAGACCCAGGAGACGTCATGAGCTACCAGCACAAATATGTCGATGGAACGAACATCCACTTCCCGCTGGGCAAAGTGGTGTGTATCGGTCGCAACTACGCTGAGCACGCCAAGGAGCTGGGCAATCCGGTCCCTACCGAGCCTCTGCTGTTCATGAAGCCTGGCAGCGCGGTGGTTGCGCTGGAAGGCGGATTCACCATCCCGGCCGACCGTGGCTCGGTGCATTACGAAGCCGAAATCGTGGTGCTGATCGGCAAGCCGCTGACCAAGAATCCATCCCGCGAAGAAGTGCTGGATGCCATCAGCGGGTTCGCGCCGGGTCTGGACCTGACCCTGCGTGACGTGCAGTCGCGTCTGCGCGAGAAAGGCCTGCCATGGGAACTGGCCAAGTGCTTCGATGGCGCTGCGGTCATCGCGCCGTTCGTGCCGGCTGAAACCTTCCCGGACCTGACGGACATCGGCATTCGCCTGACCATCAACGGCAAGGTGGTGCAGGACGGCAACAGCAGCCTGATGCTCAATCCGATCGTGCCGATGATCCAGCACATGGCCGCGAATTTCTCGCTGCAGGCCGGTGACATCATCATGACCGGCACGCCAGCAGGCGTCGGACCGTTCGAAGCAGGCGACCAGATCGTTCTCGAACTGGCTGGCCAGGCGCCTTTCGAAAGCGTCGTTCGCTGATCGGCCTGCGAAACCTGCTCGTCAAAAAGCCACCCGGATCAACGTCCGGGTGGCTTTTGTTTACCCGCTGGGTAATAGTCCCCACCGCTTTGCGTTTTTTTCACACCTGCTCTGGATAATCCTGCCGGCCCCTCGTGGGCGATAAGCCATATCGACGTTATCTTTGCCCGGGAACCCTTTCAATGCCCCTTCCTGACTCAACACTGCCCGCTTCCAGGAAACGCTTTGCTTTCATTCGGCGCTTGCGCTGGTACTCGTGGTTGCTGCTGGTGGCAATCATCGGCTACGGCGTCGCTTTCGCGATGCATTGGGATGATCGCGCGGTACTCTGGGTAAAGGAACGGTTCGAAGACAAGGCAGCCCGCAGCGCGAGCATCTGGTTGCCTGACTATCATGTGGCTATCGATGCCAAGGCACTGCCCGGTATGGAGAAGGATGAGGCCTCGGACCTGTCGTATAACCCGGTGACCAAGACCTTGTTCGCGGTCATGGGCAAGAACCCGTTTCTGGTCGAGCTGACCCTTGAAGGCGATGTGTTGCGCAAGATTCCGCTGGTCGGCTGGAGCAATCCCGAAGGCGTGGCGGTCATGAATGACGGCCTGATCGCAATTACCGACGAGCGTCAGCACCAACTGACCATCGTCAAGGTGACGGCCGACACGGTAACGCTTAACATCGCGGACTTTCCGAAGTACGAACTGGGCAAGTCCGCAAACCAGAACAAGGGGTTCGAGGGCATCGCCTGGGATCCGCGTCGCCAGCAGTTGATATTGGGCGAAGAACGGCCGGCCGCACTGTTCACCTGGAAGAGCGACGGCAGCAATGTGCTCACGGGCGACAAACAGAAACTGCCGAGTCGCTCGCTGGACATGCGCAATCTGTCCTCGTTGAGCATCGATTCGCGTACCGGTCATATGCTCGCGCTGTCGGCGGACTCGCACCTCTTGCTGGAGGTGGACGAGCAGGGCGGACAGGTCAGCTTCATGACCTTGCTAGGCGGCATGAACGGCCTGAAAGAGACGATTCCGCGCGCTGAAGGCGTGGCGCTGGATGAGGCAGGAACGTTGTACATGGTGAGCGAGCCGAACCTGTTCTATTCGTTTCGCAAACACTGAGCCAGGACGGCTGAACACATAATTGGTAAAAAAGTAGCACTACGCCATTAAGCTTGATTTCATAATGGCGTGCTATCAATGCCGTCCGCTCAACCTTTCGAGTCACCCCCATGCGTCGCTCTACCCGCTCTTTGCTCTTGCTTATCGTCCTTGTGCCCTTGATCGTTCTGCTGTTTTCAATCGCCAACCAGCGGTACCGCTTCGTCGAGCGTGCCCAGTTCGACTGGCAGATGTTCTGGCAGTCCGACTCGCAGGAGGCCATTGGCCTTGATCAGTACCGTGCGGTGGTCGAAGGGCAGGTGATCGACGGACTCTCGGATGATGTCTCCGGCCTGAGCTACGATCCGGACCGCAACAGCCTGTTCACAGTGACCAACCAGAACGCTGAAATGGTCGAGTTGAGCCTCGACGGGCGTATCCTGCGCCGTATCAAATTAAGCGGCTTCGGTGATGCAGAAGCCGTCGAGTACATCAGCCCCGGCATCTACGTGATCAGCGACGAACGCCAGCAGCGGCTGATCAAGGTCCATGTCGATGACAGCACGCAATCCCTGGACGCGGCCAACGCAGAGCAACTGACGCTGGGACTCAACGCAGGTGGCAATAAGGGCTACGAAGGCCTGGCCTATGATCGCAAGGGCGAACGCCTGTTCGTCGCCCGCGAGCGCGATCCGGTGCAGATCATCGAAGTGCGCGGTTTCCCCAAGGCCAGCGCGGATGGCCCCAGCAATCTTCAGGTGATTTCCGACAGCAAGCGCGACGCGGGCCTGTTCGTGCGTGATCTGTCCAGCCTGCAATTCGATCAGAACAGCGGGCATCTGCTGGCGCTGTCCGATGAGTCCAGGCAAATCGTCGAGCTGGACATTGATGGCCGACCGATTGGCAGCAGTTCGCTGAACAAGGGCCAGATGGGCCTGAGCAAGAGCGTGCCGCAGGCCGAAGGTGTCGCCATGGACGATAACGGGGTGCTGTACCTGGTGAGCGAGCCGAATCTGTTTTACGTGTTTCGCAAGCCGTAGCCCTTTGAAATCCTGAACGCTGGACACAAAAGTGCCCACGCAGGGTGGGCACTTTTTATTAACGCGGTGAGGCTTAGCGGGTCAGCGTTTTCACGCCTTCAGCGGTGCCCAGCAACAGCAGGTCGGCCGGGCGGGCAGCGAACAGGCCGTTAGTGACCACGCCGACGATGGCGTTGATCTGCGCTTCCAGCTCCACCGGGTTGGTGATGCTCATGTTGTGCACATCGAGAATGATGTTGCCGTTGTCGGTCAGCACGCCTTCACGGTAGACCGGGTCGCCGCCCAGCTTCACCAGTTGGCGCGCGACATGGCTGCGCGCCATCGGAATCACTTCAACCGGCAACGGGAACGCGCCCAGCACCGGCACCAGCTTGCTGCCGTCGGCGATGCAGATGAAGGTCTTCGCCACGGCGGCCACGATCTTCTCGCGGGTCAGGGCTGCGCCGCCGCCCTTGATCAGGTTCAGGTGCTCGTCGCTCTCGTCCGCGCCATCGATGTAGAACTCCAGATCGCTGACAGTATTGAGTTCATAGACCGGAATGCCGTGGCCTTTCAGGCGCGCAGCAGTCGCTTCGGAACTGGCGACTGCGCCGTCGAAGGCGGCCTTGTGCCTGGCCAGCGCGTCGATGAAGCAGTTGGCCGTGGAGCCGGTGCCGACGCCCACAATGCTCTTGTCGTCGAGCTTTGGAAGGATGAAATCGACAGCCGCCTGGGCGACTGCCTGTTTGAGTTGATCCTGGGTCATGCGGGCTCCACGGTGCCAGAGGTATGCAAAAGGGCCCGCATTATAGCGGCGACTGCGGCGCAAAGCCCTGTCATTCGTATGGTCGTCCATCGGAGTGAGGGGTAGACTTGCCGGTCTTGCCCTTTCCACCAGTGATGTCGTCCCGATGCTTGAACAGTACGTCAAGAAAATCCTCACGTCCCGCGTCTACGACGTCGCCATCGAAACCCCGCTGCAGGGCGCACGACAGCTCTCCGAGCGCCTTGGCAACCAGGTGCTGCTCAAGCGCGAAGACCTGCAGCCGGTGTTCTCGTTCAAGATTCGCGGCGCTTATAACAAGCTGGCGCAACTGAGCGCCGAAGAAGCCGCACGCGGCGTGGTCACCGCCTCGGCAGGTAACCATGCACAAGGGCTGGCGCTGGCGGCGAAGGAATTGGGCATCAAGGCGACCATCGTCATGCCGCGCACCACGCCGGAGATCAAGGTCGAAGGCGTGCGCTCACGTGGCGCGACGGTGGTGCTGCACGGCGACTCGTTTCCCGAAGCGCTGGCGTACTCGCTCAAACTGGTCGATGAGCAGGGCTTTGTCTACATCCACCCCTATGACGACCCCGACACCATCGCCGGACAAGGCACGGTGGCGATGGAAATCCTGCGTCAGCAGCCAGGCCAGCTGGACGCGATCTTCGTGCCGGTGGGCGGCGGCGGGCTGATCGCAGGCATTGCGGCCTACGTCAAATACTTGCGACCCGACATCAAGGTGATCGGTGTCGAGCCTGACGATTCCAACTGCCTGCAAGCCGCCATGGCCGCAGGCGAGCGGGTGGTGCTCAGTCAGGTCGGGCTGTTTGCCGATGGCGTGGCAGTGGCGCAGATCGGTCATCACACCTTCGAGGTCTGCCGCCATTACGTGGACGAAGTGATCACCGTCAGCACCGACGAGATCTGCGCGGCCATCAAGGACATCTACGACGACACCCGCTCCATCACCGAACCGTCCGGCGCGCTGGGCGTGGCCGGGATCAAGAAATACGTCGAGCAGCGCGGGATCAGCGGCCAGACCCTGGTGGCGATCGATTCCGGGGCCAACGTCAACTTCGACCGCCTGCGTCACGTGGCCGAACGCGCCGAACTGGGCGAAGGCCGCGAGGCGATCATCGCCGTGACCATCCCCGAGCAGCCGGGCAGCTTCAAGGC
>NZ_FRDA01000008.1 GCF_900143095.1 Pseudomonas asturiensis
CGGCAATGACCTGGGCCTTGAAGGTTTTGGAATAGGAACGGCGTTCTTGTGGCATGGGCGTCCGCTTAAAAAGGCTAAAAATGGTGTCCACTTAAGTTTAGGTGGACACCATCGCCTCAAGCGACGGTGTCAGGAAGGTGTATTGGCCGGACGGTTACATTTAGCTGAACCGAATATCCAGTGATCGCAGATAGGTCTGTAGCCCTGCATCCTGAATCGGGATCAGAAATGCTTCGCGATCCGACTCGTTGAAGTGGGCATGCCAATAGCCAGGTGGTGTGACGAACGCCAGCCCTGGTGTCCAATCTACGCGTTCTGGATTGCGAATCTGGCCATTTTCTTCCAGCTCAGTACCGACAAGCGAATAGCACCCGGCTGGGCAGTCAATGATAAAGTCCAGGGCGATGGATTGGTGCCGGTGGGGTTTTTGGATCGAGCCGGCTGGAAGGATGCCATACATCGCCCACAGTACATGGGTCACTGTCCGTGTCTGAGGGAAGTGACTGTTACCCAGCAGAATGCTGATACGGCTGCGATCCTGCGCACGTGGATCATCAGCGGCTTCACGAAGCTTTGCCGATGCGACATCCGCTGGGTACAGAGTCGGGGTAAAGCGGTCTTCGCTTCTGCTCACGCCTAAGTAGCGAAGAAGAGGCTCATCATGGACCCAGTAGAATCGTGCGTCCGCCGACGCCTTAAGGAGTGTGCTGTTCATCCCTGGCAGGGCGATAAAACAACCTTTCGTCCATTCAAACGCCTCTTCACCATATGCAAGGCTGCCGCTACCCTCGATGACATACAGAACCTGTGAGGTCGCGTTCGGCGCCAATGTGACGCCGTCGCCGGCGTTCAGTCGAATAAAACTAGCGCAAAGACCTGGGCCGGTTGCTGGGCCTTCACACCCTAGTTTTTCGCTCAAATCGAGAGCAACTGTTCGAGATGGGCCCGAATCATAGAGCGAAGCAGGGAAACTCTGGTAAGGGATGCGGGTGATCAAGTTTGCGCTGATCGGATTTGCCGCTTTGCTGTATTCGAAGTATTCGGCGTCGATCTCGTGTGGAGATACTTCCAGGTTTGAATACGGTTGAATTGCACTGTTCATAATGAACTCTCGTTTTGGGGGTCTCATCATCAGCACGCTGCGGGAGCCAGCACGCCACGGTGGACTCAATATACGAGTCTGGTACGGCGCCATGAAGAACCGCACGAGCACATCACTTGTGTGTAAAAGGGTGTTGATTCCCTCCCGATCCTGGCTTTGAAAGATTGGGGTAAGCGCATTGCGGCTTCGCCGCATCTAACATGGCAATGACCCGGGCTAACGCCGTTTCGGCGCCGACGCGCATGTCCATCGGTTCGGTGGGGAGCCAGATCGCATCGATTCGAATCACCGCAACAGGTCTCGTAGAAAGGAGGCACAGGCGAGTGCATATCTACCGTCCCGTCGAGGACTGCGAACACGTCCTCACCCTCGCTGACATGCCACTTATAGGGCTGGTCGGTCCAGCACTCACGCTTGCAGTGTGCCATTACCCTTTCATGCAAACGGCAGTGGTACACGGAATCATCCGCAATTAGCGCTTTAAAAAATTTATTCAATTAAGTATTTTGCAAGAGCACCGGGGCGGCAAGCGCTCCTCTTTTTACTCGTGACAAGGATCTCCTGTGAGCGGACTGCGTGAACGTCAGAAGGCCGAACGCCGGCAAGCCATCAGCAAGGCCGCGATCGAGCTGTTTGAGCGCCAGGGTTTCCAGAACACCACCATCGAACAGATCGCCAGCCAGGCCGGGGTGTCGCCGCCGACGGTGTTCAAGTACTTCGGCAACAAGCAGGAAATCATCCTGGAAATCCTGCACGGTGCCGATCAACGTGCAATCACAGACACACGCAGCCTGATCCACGAAATAGACGACCCGGTCGAAGCGCTTTGCCACCTGGAACGGTTGCTCACGGGGTATGCACTGGAAGTCATGCACCCCAGCCTCTGGCGTGAACTGCTGCCGCTGATCCTGTTCGGCGGCAGCAACGAACTGCCCGAGGGCTATCGGGCCATGAACGATGCGCTCAGGGCCGAAATCAGCGAGTTGCTGCGGGAATTGCAACGGGCCGGCAAACTGCGTCCACAACTCGACGTGGAATTGGCCGCGTTCCTGTTGAACGACTACTCGCACCTGCAACTTTTCCGGCTGGTGAACCAGGAACCCCCGGATATCAACGCACACTCTACCCAGGTCAGGCGTATCACCGAGCTGCTGTTCTACGGTATGCAGGCCTGAAGTGTCCTGGGTCGAGCCTCAGTCAAAGCGATAGCAACGAATCACCACCTGGTCGGCGCTCGGGTAATGCACCAGGCCGATAAAACTTGAACGGCTGAGCCAGTCCAGCCGCCCCTTGGGCACCTGGAACACCGGCGTGCACGTGCAGCGGTACTCCGCCTCAGGAATCGGCCATTGACCGTCGCGCTCCAGCTGTCGCCCGTACTCAGTCATGGTCAAAACTCCGCGGTTACGGATGTTGATCACCTCACCTTCGTCGGTCCTCAAGCTATAGCGGGCATCCAGTTGACCGACGCCATCCGGGCGCAAAACAAAGCAATCATCCCCGCCCGCCAGGACCTGGCCGCTGATACCAGCCCCCTCGAAATCCCCGCCCACAATCGGGTAGTTACAACGCAAACCGTCAACGCTGGCGCCCAACATCACTCCCGGCCCTATCACGACGCGAAGGGTCAGCACCCGCTGCAAGTTGGGGATAATGTCCATCAGTTCAGTCATGGCAAGCTCCAGGCCCGGCGCGCACGCACCGGGCCATACTGATCAACGGTTACTCTTGATGGCGGTCCAGGTGCGGGTACGAATGCGCTCCGCGGCGGCCGGGATCGGCTCCAGGGCGAACAGGGTCTTGCGCGCTTCCTCTGGCACATACATGTTGGGGTTGTTGCGGATGCTCGCGTCCACCAGCGCGGTGGCGTCCTTGTTCGGGTTGGGATAGCCGATTTTGTTGCTGATGCGCGCAATCACCTCAGGGCGCAGGATGTAATTGATGAACGCATGGGCCTCCGCAAGATCGGGTGCATTGGCCGGGATCGCCATTACGTCAGACCACATCGGCGCGCCTTCCTTGGGCAGCGCCATCTCGACCTTGACGCCCTTGCCAGCAGCATCCGCCAATCGCTTGGCCAGTGCCACACCACCGGACCAGCCCACGCCCACGCAGATGTCTCCGTTGGCCAGGTCCATGCCGTAGCGCGACGAGTTGAAGTAAGTGATGTGAGGGCGAATCTTCATCATCACGGCCTGAGCTTGCGCATACTCCTCGCGCTTCTGGCTATTGGGGTCGAGCCCCTTGTAGTGCAGGGCAATGGGCAGGATCTCGCTGCCGGCGTCAATAAAACCCACCCCGCAACTGGCTAGCCTGGCGAGGTTTTCTTCGTTGAAGATGATCTCCCAGCTGTTCATCTGCACGTCGGGGCCTAGCACCTGGCGAACCTTGTCGACGTTGTAGCCAATAAGCGTGGTGCCCCACAGGTAAGGCACGGCGAAGCGGTTACCGGTGTCACCCACGGCTTCCAGGGATTGCATGAATTGCGGGTCCAGGTGCTGCCAGTTCGGCAACTGCTTGCGGTCCAGCGGCTGCACGGCACCGGCCGTGATCAAACGCCCCAGGCTGGCGGAGCCGGGGAACACCACGTCATACCCGGAGTTGCCCGTCAGCAACTTGGACTCCATGGTTTCGGGACTGTCGAACACATCATAAATCGGGCGAATGCCGGTTTCTTCCTGGAAACTCTTGAGCACCTCGGGTGGCAGGTATTCGATCCAGTTGTAAATTCGTACGGTTCGTTCTTCAGCCAGGCAAAAACCACTGATGAACAAAGAGGCAAACGTACCTAGCAAGGTATTACGCAAAAATCTGTTCATGATCAAAACACTCCAACGCGGCCGCGATGGCTCGCAGCACTTAATAGCGGTAGGTGAAATACAGTTCCAGTGCACTGAACATCTGGTCATCGCCGAACACCTGTTTGGCGGCGGCCAGTGGTTTTACCCAGTTGTAGGACAGCGACGTATAGAACGATGGCGTGGGTGTCCAGTCGAGGAAAACCACGCTTTCGTCAGCAAAGCGCCGGTCGCTGACGGGGGTGCCCAGATAGTTCTTCTCATCCAGCCAGAACTGGTAGTGAATCGCGCCGAGGGTCAGGGTTTCGTTGAGATGGGTCTTGAGGGAGAACTGCTGGACGTTTTCGTTACTGTTGAACAGCAGGTAGTTGCCGACCACATCCCCGACCAGCCACGTGCTCCAGTCGACGAAGCCTTTGCTCAGTGGGTCCCAGGCTTTTTGTCGGGTGTCGGAGAGGTTGTCGTCGCCGGAAAAACTGGCGTAGCGGTAGCCAAGGACCGGCGTCAGCGGCAAGGTACTGAAGGCATAGTCGGCCTGGGCATACCAAGCGTTGGCATCGTAGTCGCCCCCCTCGCCGCTGCCGCGCTCCAGCGCGTACTCGGCATTCAGGGTCAGCGCCTCTACGCCGGGCACCTTGGCGTTGAGCGCCCGCACGTTGTACACCTGCATCCCGTCGCGACGACGCGGGAGCGTGCTGCCTCTGGGGCCAAGGGCATTGACCTTCATGGCCATCGCCCCCAGCGTCACCCGGTCATCGACGTTGTAATCGAGGTTGACACCGGTCATGCGAAAATCGCCCAGGTCATCATCGGTACGCAACGTGAAAGCCTGAGACTTCAGCGGGCCATGATCCCAGGCCAGGATCGCCGAATCCTTGAAGGCGGTTCGCGGGCCGAGCCAGTAGGCGGCATCCTTGTACTGGTCGAGGTTACCGTCCATGACGATGAACCCCGTACCGATCATGTAGTTCTGGCGGCCGGCTGTGAACTTCCACTCGCCGACGCGAAAACCGCCATAGAGCTCTTCGGCTGCGACCTTGCCATCGGAGCTGCGGCTGAAACCACCCGCATCGCCATCGCCAAACGTGCTCGCCCCCACCAGTGAACCGCCCGCCAGCAGGCTGAAATCCGGTTGCAACGCATACTCGAGTTTGACCCCAGGTTTTACGTAGACCTCTTGCCAGTTGATACTGGAACCGCCGTTTTTACCGTTGCGCGCATTGACCTGGCCGCTGCCAAAGTTGACGCCACGGGTAAACAGCGTCGCCCCTCCTGCCGTGAGATTGACTTCACCCTTGAGGTTGCCGTCCTCAAAGGTATAACCCGCCAGCGCGACGTGGGTGGTCAAGGGTAAGCCGAGCGCTAACAGCACTCGGGGAAAACGCCTGATAAAAACCATAAGAAGCTCCTGTGGAATTATTGTTGTTACAGGGCAGTCAATGGCGACGCAGAGCGCCGCCAACACCTGGGCAAGCCAGGTGAATAGAACGCAAGACTCTTATTTTTGGGCGTGGATCAGTGACTCAGGTGGGCGGCGATCGCGCGCAGCATGCGCACGCTGTCGGTATCGAACGGGCTGACCGCATCGGTGAGCGACGATTGCTTGACGATCACCACGCCGGACGGCTTGTCGATAAAAAGGTATTGACCATGGATCCCCCCGGCCATCAGGGCTTGGCTGTGGTCGTTGAACACGTACCACTGGCTGCGATAGGACGCACCCGGCGTCCAGCTAGAGAACTCGGCATTTTGCGCGTAGATCGCCGGATCAGAACCGGCGGCGATACGGGCCACCGTCTCGGGTGACAGCAGCTCAACTCCGTCTTGGCGACCGTCATTGGCCAGCAGCCGGCCGAAGCGTGCCATGTCTCTCAAGGTGGCACTGAAACCCGCCCCGGCAACGTTGCGGCCCCAGGGATCGGCCATGAAATAACCGTCGCGGTCGCACCCCAGACGTCCCCAGATCTCTTCCAGCATCTGACTGCACGCCTTGCCCGAGACTCGCTCCATGACCCATGCCAGGACTTCGGTAGTTGCGGTCACGTAATGGAAAAAACCACCGTGGCTGCCGCGCTTCTTGAGAGACGGCAAGTACTGGTATAACGAGTCGAACTGGGCGTACTGCGCAGGGGCCGGTTGAAAGCCGCAGGCATAACCGTACTGCGAGCTCTCAGAGCCAGGGTCGTCATACACCTCGCTGTAGTCGATGCCCACCGCCATATCAAACAACTGACGCACCGTGGCATCACCAAACGCACTGCCTACCAGCTCTGGCACGTAGTACGCGACGGACAGCTCGGGTTTGAGCAGGCCGCTGGAAACCAGTTGTTCGCCAAGAGTACCGACCAGCGACTTGGTCACCGAGAACATGATGTGCCGGTCATCCGCGCGCTGGCCGTTGAAGTAGCGCTCGAACAACACCGTGTCACCCTGCATCACCAAAAAGGCATCGGTCTGGCTGGCGACGAGGTGCTCGATAACACTGATGCTCAGCCCGCACTCGCTGTCGAAACACAGGCGGTCCAGCGCTTTAGGCGCGTCCTTGAGCGGACCGGCAGGCCTTGAACCCGCCGCCACATCAATCGTGGGACGCAGCCGCGCCAGATGACGGAACCCCCACTGACTGAAGGGCGCGCGCATCCAGTTGTGCCACGTTACCCGGTGTTCCGGCTCGGCCGGGAAGCCCTGCATCAGGACAGGTGACACGCGGGTTGCAACGGACGACTCATTGGCCTCGACGTAAAGAGTCGCCAGTACAGACGGTTTTTTAAGACTCATCGGGATAACCCTGAAGATGACTCTGCATAAGAGCAGATGCACAGGAATAATTATCCGATATTTTATTTTAGTCAATAAAACTTTTTATCAGGAAAATTTAAGATCAGCCATACGACAACAACCCAGTGCCAAGGAGCTATCCTCGATAAACGCCCACGCCGTGGCCTCGCCGCCGTTCCTGGACTCGATCCACTTCAATCCAGACAAGCTTTACCCGAGCGATGCTATTTCCAGGCACCCTGAATTCGACGGGGATCGCACTCTGAATAGACGATGATGAACCGTGTACCTCGGTGTCAGGAGCACAGCGTTTGCATAGAGCAACATGAGCCAGGGGATGACTTCTGGATGTATGTCACGTGTGGGATTTCAGCAGCTCGAACCTAACGATTAGCCGGGCAATCAAGTATTTCCCCCCGCCACTCAGTCAGGCCAGCTCTACCAGACACATTGATGACTGCGTCTGCCGACCGTTCACGTCCTGTCATCTAGGCTGATGAGCGCTGGAAAAACCGCGCTGTTCGTTGCTCGGGCGTTAACACGAGACAGACGCAGCCTTATCGATTCGCTGTCGGGCCAAGCCACTGATCAAGGCTGCAAACCCACAGTTGCTCAACGAGTGGACAAGAACCTGTGCGGGGTGGTCTGGCACCTCACTCTCCCACCCGCGCAACATCCGGAGTCGGATAGATAACTTCATGCGTATCCAGATTGCGAATCTCGGATTTGATGTGGATGGTCGAGATCTCGCGGCCCGGAGGGCCTTTGGTCTCGTCACGGGTGGAAAAATCCACGACGTAACGCTGGCCCGTGCGGAACTCGACATCTCGGGCACCAAAGCCACATTTCCCGCCGCCTGTACCCAGCGCGCTCATTGACACCCAGCACCAGCCCAACGAGTGTTTGCCTGGCGTCAAACGCAGTGCCTGCATACCGGAGATGTCGAGAATTGAGCGTCGGCCAGCGCCTGGCAGCAGTTGGTCATCCACGTGCGTGGCCAGTAAAAACCGGTGGAACGGCACACCTAACCCGCGAAACTGGGTCGTTGCGAAGTACACGACCGGGGCGTCAGCGGCGTTATCGGACAGGTCATAGGGCGTCATCGTCTCCGGCACCCACTCGCCCTGATAATCCTTGTAGTGGTAGTTGGAGCACGCGGTGCTCAGAGCAGCGGCCAGCAGGACAGCGGGTAGCATGAAATACGATGTATGCATTGTTCTTCCTTGAGTACAGGTCCTACAGAAAACTGCGACGATGCAGTCAATCCACAGGCTCAACCAGAGTGCGCGCATGCTAACACCCTCGTTCCGACGAAGACATTTCAGCCGGCTCACTGCCCGTCACTACCCGAATCAAGTCTCTGCCGGCAGTCGATTTTAGCCGCCTATCCCCTCCAGTAGCAGGATGCCTCTCTATCCGTTGAGTGAAATTTCCGAGAGAATCCCAACCCCTTGCGCCTGCCTACTCCGGTCTCTAGGCTGCCCCGGTCGCTGCAAAATCAGCGATCAGGTTTGGTAGACCTGAGCTAGCCCGGCGCAATGCGCCACCTCTGTGGGGCGCTTTTTTACGGCCTGCTTTTATGGTGGCCGTGCGCTCGGCGTCTTCGGACGCACCGGTTCGCCTGGCTGCCGGTCTACCAACTTGCGTACGGCCACCACCCTAATCGTTTGGTAGCGACGGGTGACGGCTCCTTAAATAAGCGAGGATAAAAACAAATGCGCGAAAAACTCATCCCCGACCCACCGAACGCCCTGTACACCATCAACCCGTCCGTCACGCAGGAACAGGCGCTCAACTACGCGTCAGACCTGTTGCGCTGCATCATTACCACGGCTTACGAGTCGGGGGATAACGCCGAAGGCACCAGTCGGGATCTGGTGTTTGCGGTGTTGCACATGGCGGAGTTGGCAAAGGCCATGGTGGATCGCTCGCTCGACAGTATCGTCTAGCGAGCTGAGCTGCGGGGGCCGTTGCCGGCCCCTTCCCTGTTCAGTTGCGCTGGTCCAGCAGGTTGACCACCAATCGGTCGATCCAGCCCCAGAGGCGCTGCTTGACGCGTCGCCACAACGGCCGGGCTTTCCAGTCGGCCAGCGTGGTTTCGACGCTGAGGGCGAAGTCTTTTTCGAAGCTTGCAACCACGTCGCGGGTCAAACCGGGATCGAGGGCTTCGACGTTGGCTTCCAGATTGAAGCGCAGGTTCCAGTGGTCGAAGTTGCATGAACCGATGCTCACCCAGTCATCGATCAGCACCATTTTCAGGTGCAGGAAACACGGTTGGTACTCGAATATCTTCACGCCTGCGCGCAACAAGCGCGGGTAATAGCGATGGCCTGCGTATCGGACCGATGGGTGATCCGTGCGCGGGCCGGTCAGCAACAAGCGCACATCGACACCCCGCGCCGCGGCCCTGCGCAGGGCGCGGCGTACTTTCCAGGTGGGCAGGAAGTACGGCGTTGCCAGCCAGATGCGTGTCTGGCCGCTGTTCAAGGCGCGCACCAGAGATTGCAGAATGTCGCGGTGCTGGCGTGAATCGGCGTAAGCCACGCGGCCCAGCCCTTCTCCAGAGGTTGGCACACTGGGCAGGTGCGTCAGGCCAAAGTGCTCTTTCGGGCGCCAGGCGGTGCGGTGCGGGTTGACGTGAAACTGTCGGTCGAACAGCGCCTGCCAGTCGATCACCAGCGGCCCGGTGATTTCCACCATGACTTCGTGCCACTGGCTGACGTCCTTGTCCGGCTCCCAGAATTCATCGGTCACACCGGTGCCGCCGATCACGGCCAATGCCTTGTCCACGACCAGTATCTTGCGATGGTCGCGGTAGAGATTGCGCAAGCCGCGCCGCCAATGGATCGGGTTGTATAGGCGCAGGATCACGCCGGCATCGGCGAGCTGTTTGCGCAAGCCTGCGTCGAAGGCTTGCGAACCAAAATCATCGAACAGACAACGCACGATCACGCCGCGTCGGGCGGCGTCCACCAGCGCACGAACCACGGCCTCGGCACAGGCGCCGGCTTCCACCAGGTACAGTTCCAGATCGACCTGCCGTTCGGCACGGTCGATGGCCGCGATCATGCGCGGGAAGAAGGCAGGGCCGTCGATGAGCAAGCGAAACTGATTGTTCTCACGCCACGGAAAAATCGCACCGTTCATGTCAGCGCGCCGTGAAGATCAGGACAGCCCCGACAGGGACCGACAGGCTGATCGCCGAAAGACCTGCGTTACCGCGTAATGCGTTGAAGTCTGGCACCAGATCGAAGTCCTGAGCGTGCACCACCAGAGGTTCGAGCGTGACCACCTGAAAGCGTCGGTCATCCAGACGCGTTGCCAGCAGTTCGGCGTTATAAGTGTGAGTCTTGCCGCGCAGGCTCACCGTCAGCGGCAGGCGCAGTTCCAGCTGTGCGCCGGGGGCCAGCGCATTGATGGGGCGCATGTCGAGCTGGGCGTTGATCCGGGCAGCGGGAAAGCTGCGAATCTGAAACACCTGATCACGCAGACGCTCGTCGCGCTGGGCAATGCCGGTACTGACCGACTCCAGTTCGACTTCCACTTCGGCCAACCCTTTACCGTCGACCTTGCCGTGCAGCACCAGAAAGCGATGCACTTCAGCGACATCGGCGTTTTTGGTGGAGGTGAACGACAGGCGTGATGACTCGTTATCCAGATACCAGCTTGCGTGGGCAGGAAGCGCCGCAGCGGCCAAAATGGCCAGCAGCCAGCGAATAGTGTTGAGCATGCAGACTCCGGGCGGGCAATTGAGGAGCACCTTATCCGCCTGTCAGACCGCTGGCAAACCGCTACGTTCGTCTATCGGTTGTCATGGTGTTTCGGGCAGCAGGCGACACCCCTCGCGCGGGCCTTGCCACACGGCGCTGCTGGTGCGTCCAAGACCGCTGGCCGTCACCCTTTTCAATTCAGGCTGGTCGATCAATGTGCTGGGCACGTACTGTTTGACGTAGGCCCGGCAGTAGTCCTCGGGGTTGTTCACCACATAACGGCATGAGCAGTATTCCTTGGCGGTGTAGGCACTGATGATGGTGGGAAACGCCTGCAGGGCAACACGGTACTGGAAAATAAGTACGACGAAGGCCGCAAGCATCAGCAACAGCAGACTGATGAAGGGACGACGCAGAATGAACGCTCGACGCCTGCTCATTGCCCGTTCTCCTTGCCAAACGCTGCCTGGATACGTTTGAGCATCTGGTCGTGGTCATAACGACCGTCGCGATCATCGGCGTAGCGCACGATGACCAGTTTCTGGCTGGGGATCACGTACAGCGCCTGCCCCCAATGACCCAACGCCGCAAAGGTGTCAGGCGGCGCATCCGGCCAGGGCCCGACATGACCGTCAGCCGTGCGGTTGAGCCACCATTGACCGCCGGGCACTTCGACGTTGGCCTGCACGTGCTCACCCTTGAAGGGCGTGAGTACGAAGTCCATCCATGCCTTGTTGAGGAGCGGTTTGTCCTGCCACTGCCCGCCCCGCTGCATGAGCAGGCCGACACGTGCCAGATCCCGGGCGGTCATGTAGGCGTAGGAGGATCCCACGAACGTGCCGCTGGCATCTTTTTCCCAGATGGCGCTGCGAATGCCGAGCGGATCGAACAGCGCAGTCCAGGGATAACCTGGATAAGCCTGAACCCCGACCATGCTTTTCAAGGCGGCGGCCAGCACATTGCTGTCGCCGCTGGAATACAGGTAGCGCGTGCCAGGAAGAGCGGCCGCCTTGTGGCTGGCAGTGAAGCGCGCCATGTCGTTACGGCCTCGGGTGTAAAGCATCGCGACCACCGATGAGTTGAGGGGCGCGTATTCGTAATCTTCCTGCCAGTCCAGACCGGACGCCCAGTGCATCAGGTCTTGAACGGTGATCTCTGGATGGTTCTTGAACGGCGGGTAGAACATTGCCACCGGATCGTTCAGTTGAAAGCGCCCTTCACCGAACGCCACGCCCAGCACCGTCGCCATGATGCTTTTGCTGATCGACCACGTCAGGTGAGGCGTCTGCGCATTGGTCACGCCGGTGTAGCGTTCATAGACGATCTCGCCGTCATGAATCACCAGCAGCGCATCGGTGCGGATGCCTTCACGCGTGGCCTCGTCGCGGGGCGGGAAGGCGTAGGTTTCCAGCGCATCGAGCGCGGCGGTGCGGGGGGATGGACGTGAAGACCATTGCTCGCCGGGCCAGATTTCGGCCTGTGCATTCAAAGTGTTCGCAGCCAGAACAACCCACAGACACAGGCGAGCCAACCGAGACAGCATGACGAGTCCTCGCAAAATTATCCGGCCACAGTAGCAGCCGATTGTGACAGTGGTCCGCACAATCGTGATCGGGGAACTGTGGAAGGGCAACCGGTCTGGGCGGCACTCCGACGATGAACGATGACACGGATCTCCTGATACACCGCGTCGACTTCATCGCCGGCAAGCCGCCTCCCACAATCCCGTGCTGGCTGCGAGACAGCACAGCCCCAAAGAAGCAGCGAAGCGAAATCTCCCACACTGATCACGTTGCTTCAGTGGGCTCTGTGGTACGCGGAATGTGTATTCCATCGACACGTCTGTGGCCGTCACACAACCATCACCAAAGCTTCATGGGCATGACACGCCATCTCCCTAGCCTGCAACTACAGCAAAGCGCTTGGACTAATCAGTCGACCGGCCATTTATGCAAGGCTGGCTCATGGAGATTCGTATGACCCAGATCGCACGCATTCGTGAAAACACATCTGAACGCCGTCTTCAGGCCGAGCGCCTGATAGGAACACGGGCTCTGCAGGAAGCACAGGCCTTGCGTTTCAGTGTGTTCAGCGAGGAGTTCAACGCCCGTCTCAACGGGGCAGAACAAGGTCTGGATATTGACGACTACGACGTGCATTGCTCGCACATCGGCGTGCGTGACCTGAACACCGGGCGACTGGTCGCCACCATCCGGTTGCTGGATCACAAGGCCGCCAGCACGCTGGGGCGTTTCTACAGCGAAGAAGAATTCAGCCTGCACGGCCTGGTGCATTTGCAGGGTCCGATTCTGGAACTGGGCCGTACCTGCGTCGATCCGGCCTACCGCAACGGCGGCACCATCGCGGTGTTGTGGAGCGAACTGGCTGAAGTCCTGAACGAAGGCGGTTACAGCTACCTGATGGGGTGCGCGAGTATCCCGATGCAGGATGGCGGCATTCAGGCCCACGCGATCATGCAGCGTCTGCGCGAACGCTACCTGTGCAACGAGCACCTGCGCGCAGAACCGAAAAACCCGCTGCCTGCCCTCGACATTCCAGGCAACGTCATCTGCGAAATGCCGCCGCTGCTCAAGGCTTACATGCGTCTGGGCGCGAAGATCTGCGGCGAGCCGTGCTGGGATGAGGATTTCCAGGTGGCCGATGTGTTTATCCTGCTCAAGCGCGACGATCTGTGCCCGCGCTATGCACGCCACTTCAAGGCGGCGGTGTGATGAGCCGGGTCCGCGGCTATGCCCGGGTGGTCAGGGTGCTGCTGGTAGTGGCGCTCGGGCTGACGATTGCGGGTGCCTTTGCGGTGCTTGAACGCCTTAAAGTCGGCGGTTCGGAGCGCCGTCAGCGCTGGAGTCGCTGGTTCATGGCGCGCCTGAGCAGCGCGCTGCCGTTTCGCGTGACCATCACCGGCGAGCTGCCGCGCCAGCCGATGCTATGGGTCAGCAATCACGTGTCCTGGACTGACATCGCACTGCTGGGCATGCTTGCGCCGCTGTCGTTTCTGTCCAAGGCCGAAGTACGCACCTGGCCGGTCGCAGGCTGGCTGGCCCTGAAAGCCGGCACCCTGTTCATCCGTCGTGGTTCGGGCGATAGCCGTTTGATCCAGAAACAGATGAGCAACCATCTGCAACAGGGCAACGCTCTGCTGATCTTTCCGGAAGGCACCACCACCGACGGCAAGAGCCTGCGCACGTTCCATGGTCGCCTGCTGTCCAGCGCCATCGAAGCAGGCGTAGCGATTCAGCCGGTCGCGATTGCCTACACCCGCGACGGCAAGCCTGATCCGATTGCGCCGTTCATTGGTGACGATGACCTGCTGTCACACTTGCGTCGTCTGTTCGCCAATGAACAGAGCGATGTGCATATCCACTTGCTCACCCCTATCCAGACCGCCAATCAGGAGCGCGCCGCGCTGGCGTTCAAGGCGCAGCAGGCCGTTCAGGTCGCTTTGTTCGGCGAAAGCGCGCAGCCCGGCGAAGTGGTCTCGCGCCCTGCCAGGGCAGCCTGAGCGAAGTCCTGCAACTGCGGATAGAACTCAGCGAAGTCTGCACTGAGGGGTTGGTACAGCGTCTGCAATTCCTGCATGCCGCCTGCCAGCCCTTCGGGTCTTGAAAGGCGCCGGGCTATCCCGCCCAGCACCTGCTCCAGCACCTCGAACTCTCGATACGAACCCAGCCAGTCCTGCGCTGCCATACGTGGGGCAATCAGCGCCAGGCGTTCCGGCAGCTGCGGTTCGGCGGCCAATACGCCGTAGACCTTCCCGGTGAAGACCTCCAGCGGCAGATCGGCGTAGCGATGCCAGTCACGCGCCAGGCAGTGATCGAAAAACACGTCGAGCATGATGCCGGCGTAGCGCCTGCGTTGCGCCGGAAACCGGGCGATGGACGCCTTGATCAGCGGGTGGTTGTCAGTGAACGCGTCGATGCTGCGATGCAAACGGATGGCCGCCTCCAGCTCCGCAGGAAAACGCCCCGGCAGCGGGCCTTTGACGAAGTCGCCGTAGAGGCTGCCGAGCAATTGAGCGGGCCGATGGCCGCCTAGATGAAGATGTGCCAGATAGTTCATGAGCCCAAGCGTACGCCGCTTTCCGGGGTCAGGTCCATATATCGATATAACCCGATATCCCGATTCAGGCTGAGCTCAGTCCAAAATCATATTTGTATATCGCGAAATACAGATATAAGGTTCGCCCTATCGCGATATATCGCTACACCGCCTGTGAGAACGACATGCCTATCGACCTCGACGACATCATAAAAGCACTGGCCCACCCGGTCCGCCGAGACATTCTGACCTGGCTCAAGGACCCGCGCGCCTCGTTTCCCGCCCAGGAACACTCGATCGAGCACGGCGTCTGCGCCGGGCAGATCGACCAGCGCGCCGGGCTCTCTCAGTCCACGGTTTCTGCGCATCTGGCCACCTTGCAACGCGCAGGCCTGATCAGCAGCAAGAAGGTCGGCCAGTGGCATTTCTTCAGGCGCAATGAAGAGACCATTCAGGCGTTTGTGCAGGCGTTGGTGCAAGAGCTGAACAACCCAGCCTGATCTTTCCACTTTTCCAAGGAGACGCCCCGTGCCTCTTTCACTCCTCATTCTGGCCCTGAGCGCCTTCGCCATTGGCACCACCGAATTTGTCATCATGGGCCTGCTACCCGACGTGGCGGCCGATCTGGGGGTGTCCATTCCCGGTGCCGGCTGGCTGGTGACCGGCTACGCACTGGGCGTGGCCATCGGTGCGCCGTTCATGGCGATGGCCACGGCAAAACTGCCGCGCAAGGCCGCACTGGTCACGCTGATGGGCATCTTCATCGTCGGCAATCTGCTCTGCGCGCTGGCCAGCGACTATGACGTGCTGATGTTTGCGCGGGTCGTGACGGCGCTGTGTCACGGCGCATTCTTCGGCATTGGCTCGGTGGTCGCGGCAGGTCTGGTGCCTGCCAACCGCCGCGCGTCGGCCGTGGCCTTGATGTTCACCGGTCTGACCCTGGCCAATGTGCTGGGCGTGCCACTGGGCACCGCGCTGGGTCAGTACGCAGGCTGGCGCTCGACCTTCTGGGCAGTGACTGTGATTGGCGTGATTGCCCTGATCGGCCTGATCCGTTTTCTGCCGACCAGACGCGATGAAGAGAAACTCGACATGCGCGCCGAACTGGCTGCGCTCAAGGGCGCTGGCATCTGGCTGTCGCTGACCATGACTGCGCTGTTTTCGGCGTCGATGTTCACGCTGTTCACCTACGTGGCACCGCTGCTGGGTGACGTGACCGGCGTCTCGCCTCAAGGCGTGACCTGGACACTGCTGCTGATCGGTCTGGGCCTGACAGTCGGCAACGTGATCGGCGGCAAGATGGCCGACCGCAAGGTGTCCTCAACGCTGATAGGTGTGTTCATCTCGATGGCGGTGATCTCAACGGCACTGAGCTGGACCAGTACGGCGCTGATCCCGACCGAGATCACCCTCTTCCTCTGGGCCGTCGCCGCCTTTGCCGCCGTGCCTGCATTGCAGATCAATGTCGTGACCTTCGGCAAGGCCGCACCCAACCTGGTATCGACCCTGAACATCGGCGCATTCAACGTCGGCAACGCACTCGGTGCCTGGGTCGGCGGCAGCGTCATCGCCCACGGTCTGGGCCTGACTCGCGTGCCGCTGGCCGCAGCGGCTCTGGCAGTGCTCGCCCTGCTCATCACCCTGATTACTTTCCGTCAGACCGGCGATCCCGATCTGGCTCCGGCAACTCATTGATCTATAGAGAGGATTGGACACATGACGACTATCTTTGACCCGATCACCATTGGCGACCTGCAACTGCCCAACCGCATCATCATGGCGCCATTGACACGGTGCCGCGCCGACGAGGGCCGCGTACCGAACGCGATGATGGCCGAGTACTACGTACAGCGCGCATCGGCTGGCCTGATCATCAGCGAAGCGACGTCCGTGACGCCAATGGGCGTGGGCTACCCCGACACGCCCGGTATCTGGTCCAACGATCAGGTGCGTGGCTGGAGCAACATCACCAAAGCGGTACACGCTGCGGGCGGACGCATTGTGCTGCAGTTGTGGCACGTGGGCCGGATTTCGCACCCGCTCTACCTGAACGACGAAGCGCCGGTTGCACCCAGTGCCGTTCAGCCTGAAGGGCATGTGAGCCTGGTGCGCCCGATTACCTCGTTCACGACGCCACGTGCGCTCGAACTGGCGGAAATCGGTGATGTTGTCGAGGCCTACCGTGTGGGAGCGGAAAACGCCAAGGCTGCCGGTTTTGACGGCGTAGAAATCCACGGCGCCAACGGCTACCTGCTCGACCAGTTCCTGCAGACCAGCACCAACCAGCGCACCGACCAGTACGGTGGTTCGCTGGAAAACCGTGCCCGCCTGCTGCTGGAAGTGACGGACGCTGCCGTTGAGGTCTGGGGCGCTGGCCGCGTGGGCGTGCATCTTTCGCCTCGCGCGGACCTGCACGACATGGGCGATGACAATCTGTCGGAAACATTCGGCTATGTCGCCAAAGAGCTGGGCAAGCGCGGTATTGCGTTCATCTGTGCGCGTGAGCGTGACGCAAGTGACAGCATCGGTCCGCAGCTCAAGAAGGACTTTGGTGGCGTGTACATTGCCAACGAGAAATTCACCAAGGACAGCGCCAATGCCTGGCTGGCTGAAGGCAAAGCCGATGCAGTGGCGTTCGGCGTGCCCTACATCGCCAACCCGGATCTGCCAGAGCGCCTGGCCAGCGATGCCCCCTTGAATGAAGCCCGCCCGGAAACGTTCTACGCCAAGGGCCCCGTCGGCTACATTGACTACCCGCGTTTGTAACCGGCACACAGCACTGAAAAAACCTGACGCGTGAGCGTCAGGTTTTTTATTGCCCGCGGCAGAGCCGCTTACTTGGCAACGACCGGGTCGGTGACGCCAATGACGTTACCATCGGCATCGGTGACGGTGCCGTCCGCCATCTTCCAGCGGCCATCGGGGTAGTGGACCGAACCGTCGGCAAATACCCAGGTGCCGTCTTTATGCAAGACATTGCCTTCGGCATCTTCAGTGCTGCCATCGGCATGCACCGTGGTGCCGTTCAGATTCTGTACGGCGCCATCTGGCCGAGTGACCGAGAGGGTTTTGGTGTCTGCAACGCTGCCGTCCGGGTAACTGACGGTGCCGTCCGGGTTGAACACACTGTTGAGTGGGTGAACCAGTTGCAGGACGCCGGTGGCTGTATTGACGATGCTCAGCAACTTTTCCAGCCTTGATGGGCGCGCCGGCTCTTCTGGCATCTTCATCTCAACCGGTGGTTTTTCGGCAGGTTTGACGGGAGGCTTGGCCGGAGCCTTGACCGCTTTGGATACCGGTGGCTTTCCGGGCGTCTCGACAGGAGGTTTGACCGGAGGCTTCACAGGCGGCTTGACCGGAGGCTTCACAGGCACTTCGACCGGGGGCTTCACAGGAGGCTTTACCGGAGGCTTCGCAGGCGGTTTGACGGGCGGCTTGGTCGACGTGCCCAGTAACTCGGCTGGAACGGCCGGTGCAGTTCCTCGTGCGGCTTCACTGTGTTTTTTGTCCTTGGCGTCCATCTTTTCAGCGGCAGCAAGATCAAAGCGGTTGTCATGGTCCTTGGGATGCATCGTATTGATTCCTTTCATGAGTGATACTCCATTGGGTAAACAGCAACGCAAGCATAAGCCGCCGTTTTTTCGGCAGTTCCATATGTATTTAGTGGTGAGTGATTTTTTGCGCAGGGGTGCCTGACAGCCTCCACCTGCCGCACCGTATGCGGCAGGTGGCAGGCGGCGTCAGCGGCGGGCGTTGAGCTGTTGCGACAGGTTCTGAATCTGACTGGTGAGGGTGTTGATATTGCGCGTCACCTGAGCACGAAAGGCATCGAACTCGGCAGTGTTACCCGCAGCCGCAGCCGCAGCCGGCGCCTGGCGGTTTTCCTGCTCGCTCTTGAGCACGATCAGATCCTGCTCGAGACGCTCGATGGCCGCAGACGGATTACCCTGCTTTTTCAGGGTGGCGACATCGGCGGCCAGGCTCTTGAGCTGAGTGTCCAGCTTGCCCTGATCGGCCTCAGCGGTTTTCAGGTCCGGCAATGCAGCCTTCAGCGCAGTCAATTCGGTGACCACGGCCTTGAGTTGCTCCTGCAATTGGGCGCTTTCAGTCTGTTGCTGCGTGGTTTGCGCGGCCATCTGTTCCAGTCGCTTGTCGAGGCTGCTTTGCTGGCCCTCGACGCCTTCACGCTGCTTGTCCTGGTCTTCCAGCTGCGCTTCCAGCAACTTGATTCGCTGCTTGAGCGCCTCGCCATCGCTGGACAATGATTCGGTCGCCACGACCTTGCCGGAAATATCCTGCAAGCGTCCGGCAGCCTCCTCACTGATGCGCGCGAAGCTTTCCTGCGTGGCAACCAGTTGCTGTTCCATCAGCGAAACCTGCTGAAAACTCCACCAGCCCAGACCGCAGAATGCAATGAACAGCGCCCCGACCAAGGCCCAGAGCGGCCCCGTGCTCGGGCCTTTGACCTTGACCACAGGCGTTGTGCGCGAATAGACCGTGGTACGTTCGCGTGCGCCCTTGGCGGGCACGAAATCGTCATCGTCGTCCTTGGCGCTGAGGTTGGGAACGTCATCGACGTCGTCGTATGGATCGTTACGCATGAGCAACCCTTCAAGAAGCTGTTGAAACCAAAGCCTTGCAGTATAACAACGGCATCGAAAGTAGCTTTCATTGTGCCATCACTGACTCAGCTCGATTGTTGGGCCTTCCACCAGCCGCAGAACTCATCCAGCGCCGCCCAGACACTCACGCGGGGCTGGTAATCCAGATAATGCACGGCGCGACTGATATCAAGCGTGAAATCCCGATTCATGACCTGCATGCCCAGACGCGACAGCGTAGGTTCAGGTCGGCCAGGCCACAGCATGCACGCGCCCTCGTTGACGGCCGCAGCCATGTAGGCCAGGCCGTAGGCGCGGTAACGTGTGACCTCTGGCAACTGCATTTGCCGCATCACGTAATTGATGGCATCCCACAGCGGGACCGGCGTGCCATTGCTGATGTTATAGGCCTTGCCCAGCGCAGAGCCTGTGGCCAGCAGACTGCTTAACATGGCCTCGTTAAGGTTCTGCATGCTGGTGAAATCCACCACGTTCAACCCGTTGCCGACAATGGACAAACGCTTCTTGCGTTGCATCTGAAGCAGGCGCGGAAAAATACTGTTGTCGCCCGCCCCGGTCACGAAACGAGGCCGCAGGGCAATCACTTCCAGCCCGAACTCCTCTGCCCCGAATACCTTCTGCTCGGCAAGAAACTTGGTCGCCGCATAGTGATTGTGAAACCGCCTGGGCACCTGATCTTCCTTGATGCCGCGGTGCGAGTGGCCATCGAAGTAGATCGAAGGCGACGAAAGATGGACCAGCCTTCGCACCCTTTGTTTCAGACAGCCCTCGACAATGTTTTCGGTGACTTGCACATTGCCCTGGATGAAATCCTGGCGTCGACCCCAGATGCCGACCGAACCTGCGCAGTGCACCACGGCCTCCACATCATTGCAAAGCGTCCTGACGAGTTGTGGATCACTCAGATCACCCTGTACGAACTCGGCACCCCGTCTGACCAGATGTTCGACACCCTCGGCACGACGACCATTGATCCGCACGCTCATGCCCTGCTCCAGGGCAAAACGCGCAAAGCGTCCGCCGATGAAGCCGCTTGCGCCGGTGATCAGAATCTTCATTTACCGCTCCATAACGCGTCTGCAGAAGAGCACGCACTCTACCCGCATTGATTTCATATAACCCTGTTGACGCTCATTCGTCGCTTAGCGGCACCAGCCAGCGTCCAGACTTTTGTGCCAGATGCTCGGTCAGGCGGGTCAGCAACTGGCCGCCCGTGCGCCAATGATGCCAGTACAGCGGTACATCGATGAACCGATCAGGCAGCAGTTCGCGCAAAGTCCCGCTGCGCAGTTGCTCACGAACCTGCAATTCAGGCACCAGTCCCCAGCCGAGCCCGGCTTCGATCATGCGCAGGAAACCTTCGGATGAGGGGCACAAATGATGCTTGAAACCTTCCGGTGCCCCCAGCAACGCCAGGTAGCGATGCTGCAGAAAGTCATCGGGGCCGAATACCAGCGCGGCCGAGCGTGCGAGTTTGCCTGGGCTGACACCGTCTGGAAAATGCCGCTCAATGAAGGCCGGCGATGCCAGTGCACGATAGCGCATGGCACCCAGCAGCTGGCTACGCGCCCCGGCCACCGGCCGCTCACTGCCGCACAGGCAGGCCGCGACGTCACCGGCACGCATGCGTTTGAGCCCGACGTCCTGGTCCTCGACCACCATGTCCAGCAGCAGGTGATGTTCTGCGCAAAAATCCCCCACCGCCTGCGCCCACCAGGTTGCCAGGCTGTCGGCGTTCAGGGCGATGCGCAGGCGCTCAGGCATGCCCTCTTCATCAAGTGCGGGCACCTGGCTTTGCAGATCGCGCTCCAGCAGACGCACCTGTTGCACATGGTTGAGCAGACGCCGTCCGATGTCGGTCGGGCTCGGCGGTGTGGCGCGAACCAGCACCGGCTGACCGACGCGCGCTTCCAACAGCTTGATGCGCTGGGAAACGGCCGATTGAGACAACCCCAGCACCTGGGCAGCACGCTCAAAACCGGCCTGCTCGATGACAGCGGCCAGCGCTGACAGCAGTTTGTAGTCAAACATCAGTTTTCCTAATGGGTAATCAGGATTATTGGTTTTTCTTATATATCGCCACTCCCCACAATCGCCACCTGAACCTGACTTGTGGAGCATCTTTCATGTGGCAAAGCTATCTCAACGGTCTGCTGGTGGCGGCGGGCCTGATCATGGCCATCGGCACCCAGAACGCCTTCGTCCTGGCTCAGGGGTTGCGGCGTGAACATCACGTTCCGGTGGCGTTGCTGTGCATCGTCTGCGACGCGCTGCTGATTGCCGCCGGTGTGTTCGGCCTGGCCAATGTGCTGGCGCAGAACCCGACCTTGCTGGCGGTGGCGCGTTGGGGTGGGGTGATCTTCCTGTGCTGGTACGGCTTGCAGGCGTTGCGTCGGGCGTGCTCATCCCAAGGGCTCGAAGACTCGGGCGCCGTGGGCCTGAAGTCGCGCCGCGCCGTTCTGCTCAGCGCACTGGCCGTCACGCTGCTCAACCCGCATGTGTATCTGGATACCGTGCTGCTGATCGGCTCCCTCGGTGCGCAGCAGACCGTACCTGAGGCTTATGTGATGGGCGCGGCCAGCGCTTCGCTGCTGTGGTTTTCAAGCCTTGCCATCGGCGCCGCCTGGCTTGCCCCATGGCTGGCGCGACCCGCAACCTGGCGCCTGCTGGATGTCATGGTGGCAGTGATGATGTTCAGCGTTGCCGTGCAACTGATTCGTACCGCGTGATGCCTTTTGATGACCCTTGCGCCGAAAACGCTGGAACCTCTATCCCACACAGTTGTTGCGTGGTTATGCCACAGGCCGGGTGCTATAGTCCGGGGTCTGCGCCGCAAAAGAGTAAAACTCCCGGTGCATGCTGTATCCGGCCGCCCGTGATCGGCCGTGCGATTACCGTAATTGACCTGAAAGGAGATAAACCATGGCTTTTGAATTGCCGGCACTGCCTTATGCCCACGACGCTCTGGCGCCGCACATTTCCAAGGAAACGCTGGAATATCACCACGACAAGCACCACAACACCTATGTCGTGAACCTGAACAACCTGGTGCCAGGCACCGAGTTCGAAGGTAAATCCCTGGAAGAAATCATCAAGACTTCTTCGGGCGGTATCTTCAACAACGCCGCTCAGGTCTGGAACCACACGTTCTACTGGGAATGCCTGGCACCAAACGCTGGCGGCGAACCTACCGGCGCACTGGCAGAAGCAATCACTAAAGCGTTCGGCTCTTTCGAGAAATTCAAGGAAGAGTTCAGCAAGACGTCCGTTGGCACCTTCGGCTCCGGCTGGGGCTGGCTGGTGAAGAAAGCTGACGGCTCCCTGGCGCTGGCCAGCACCATTGGTGCCGGCAACCCGATGACCAGCGGCGATACACCTCTGCTGACCTGCGACGTCTGGGAACACGCCTACTACATCGACTACCGCAACCTGCGTCCAAAATACGTAGAAGCGTTCTGGAACCTGGTGAACTGGGACTTCGTGGCCAAGCAATACGCCGCGTAATCTCCAGCACGACCGAAGAACCCGGCCCTGCGCCGGGTTTTTTATTGCCCTGGCGTGGCCCATCCTGCCCCTGAACTGCCCTCCCGAACCGCATGCGTCGCCAATGTGTCATCCAAAAACATGAAGATGATGGCTTTTCGTCAGCAATCTCAGCTTTGTGTATTGTCAGAAAGCGCTATCTGGCTAATATCACAAATCGGTTCTTTGACAGTGTTACTCTCAAGTTACAAGTGCTGCCGTCCGACACAGTGGGCTCAAACCGCCCACCCGTCGATTGCTCCGTGAATCCGGGGTGAGACAGAAAACAGGGATCCAACCGGGTGCAGGCTCTTTGAACATCCGGTTTCGAGGTTGACTGGGCTATCAGCCCGCGACTTGAATTAAGGAACGGCCATTGAAGCTGGAACTCAAGAACAGCTTGTCGGTTAAGTTACTGCGCGTGGTGCTGCTCTCGGCGTTTCTTGTGGGCGTGGTGCTCAGTTGTGCGCAGATCGTCTTTGATGCCTACAAGACACGCCAGGCAGTCGCCGAGAACGCCGAACGGATTCTGGACATGTTTCGAGATCCCTCGACTCAGGCGGTCTACAGCCTGGATCGGGAAATGGGCATGCAGGTGATCGAGGGCCTGTTTCAGGACAACTCGGTGCGCATGGCCTCCATCGGCCATCCCAACGAGACCCTGCTGGCCGAAAAGGATCGCCCCCTCAAAGCCTCCCCCACGCGCTGGCTCACTGACCTCATTCTGGGGCAGCAGCGCAGCTTCACCACGCAACTGGTGGGCCGCAGCCCCTACAGCGAGTATTACGGCGACCTGCGTATCACGCTCGATACCGCCAATTACGGTGAAAGCTTCATCATCAATGCGGTAATCATCTTCATCTCCGGCGTACTGCGGGCGCTGGCGATGGGCCTGGTGCTGTACCTGGTGTATCACTGGTTGCTGACCAAGCCCTTGTCCAAAATCATCGAACACCTGACGGCCATTAATCCCGATCGCCCCAGCGAGCACCAGTTGCCGCCACTCAAAGGCCATGAAAAAAACGAACTGGGCATCTGGGTCAATACCGCCAACCAACTGCTGGCCTCCATTGAGCGCAATACTTACTTGCGCCATGAAGCCGAGAACAATCTGCAACGCATGGCGCAGTACGACTTTCTGACCGGCCTGCCCAATCGGGTGCAGCTCCAGATGCGCCTGGACAAGATTCTGGAAGACGCGGGACGCAAGCAGGACCGGGTCGCAGTGCTGTGTGTGGGGCTGGACGACTTCAAAGGCATCAACGAGCAGTTCAGCTATCAGGCGGGCGATCAGTTGCTGCTGGCGCTGGCCGATCGACTGCGCGCCCACAGTGGCCGACTGGGCGCACTGGCACGGCTGGGTGGCGACCAGTTCGCACTGGTCCAGGCGGATATCGAACAGCCTTACGAGGCAGCGGAGCTGGCGCAGAACATTCTGGATGAACTCGAAGCGCCCTTCGAAGTGGACGAGCATTCCATTCGCCTGCGCGCCACGATCGGCATCACGTTGTTCCCGGAGGATGGTGACAGCACCGAGAAGCTGCTGCAAAAAGCTGAGCAGACCATGACACTGGCCAAGGCCCGCTCGCGCAACCGTTATCAGTTCTACATCGCCAGCGTCGACAGCGAAATGCGTCGCCGCCGTGAACTTGAAAAAGACCTGCGCGAAGCCCTGCCGCGCAGCCAGCTGTATCTGGTCTATCAGCCTCAGATCAGCTATCGCGACCACACCATTGTCGGCGTCGAAGCGTTGATCCGCTGGCAGCACCCCGAGCACGGCCTGGTGCCCCCGGATGTCTTCATCCCGCTGGCCGAACAGAACGGCACCATCATTGCCATCGGCGAGTGGGTGCTCGACCAGGCCTGTCGCCAGTTGCGCGAGTGGCATGATCAAGGTTTCGTGGATCTGCGCATGGCCGTGAACCTGTCCACCGTTCAGTTGCACCACTCGGAGCTGCCGCGCGTGGTGAACAACCTGCTGCAGATCTACCGCCTGCCGCCACGCAGCCTTGAACTGGAAGTCACTGAAACCGGCCTGATGGAAGACATCACGACCGCCGCCCAGCATCTGCTGAGCCTGCGTCGCTCCGGCGCGCTGATTGCCATCGATGACTTCGGCACCGGCTACTCGTCATTGAGCTACCTGAAAAGCCTGCCGCTGGACAAAATCAAGATCGACAAGAGTTTCGTGCAGGACCTGATCGACGACGATGACGACGCAACCATCGTGCGCGCCATCATCCAGCTGGGCAAAAGCCTGGGCATGCAAGTCATTGCCGAGGGCGTCGAAACCCTTGAACAAGAGGCGTACGTGATTTCCGAAGGCTGCCACGAAGGTCAGGGCTACTTTTACAGCAAGCCGCTTCCAGGGCGTGAACTGCTGGCTTACCTGAGGCAGACCAAACGCAGCAACGCGGCGATTCACTAGCGCGCCGATGCCCTCGGGCGATGAAACACGCGTACGCTCTATGCCAGTCTTGAAACCGAATGTTACAACCTGTCCAATACCGGATCGCGACCCGATGGGCGTTTTGCCTTTACATCGAATGCAAATCTTTCGCATTATGTCGCAGCTTTTCTGGGCGCCCGCCGCCATAACCCCTTTAGACGCAGGATTCCGTCATGATTCGTATGCCTCTGGCAACCGCCAGTCTGCTGGCCATCGCTATCTCTCTCGCCGGTTGTGGCGAAGGCAAGGACAAGGCTGCGGCCCCCGCTCCTGCTGCTGCGCCTGCCGCTCCTGCAGCACCGGCTGCTGCTGCCCCGACACCTGCTGCCCCTGCCCCGGCGGCCGCCGCCCAGACCAATGACGCTGCCGCCAAGGCGGTCGTTGCCAATTACGCAGCCATGGTCTCTGCAGTGTTCAGCGACGCCGAAGCCGGCGCGAAGAACCTGGGCACTGCGGTCGATGCGTTCCTGGCCAAGCCCAATGACGAAACCCTCAAAGCCGCTCGCGACGCGTGGGTGGCTGCTCGCGTGCCTTACATGCAGAGCGAAGTCTTCCGCTTCGGCAACACCATCATCGACGACTGGGAAGGACAGGTGAACGCCTGGCCACTGGACGAAGGCCTGATCGACTACGTCGCCAAGGACTACCAGCACGCACTGGGCAACCCTGGCGCAAACGCCAACATCATCGCCAACACTGAAATCCAGGTCGGCGAAGACAAGGTCGACGTCAAGGAAATCACCCCCGAGAAGCTCGCCAGCCTGAACGAGCTGGGCGGCTCCGAAGCCAACGTCGCCACCGGCTACCACGCCATCGAATTCCTGCTGTGGGGCCAGGACCTGAACGGCACCGGCCCTGGCGCGGGCAACCGTCCGGCCAGCGACTACCTTGAAGGCGCTGGCGCCACCGGCGGCCACAACGACCGTCGCCGCGCGTACCTGAAAGCGGTCACTGACCTGCTGGTGAGCGACCTCGAAGAAATGTCCGGCAACTGGAAAGCCGGTGTCGCTGACAATTATCGCGCCACGCTGGAAGCCGAATCCGGCGAAGACGGCCTGCGCAAGATGCTGTTCGGCATGGGCAGCCTGTCGCTGGGCGAACTGGCGGGCGAGCGCATGAAAGTGGCGCTGGAAGCCAATTCCAGTGAAGACGAACACGACTGCTTCAGCGACAACACGCACAACTCGCACTTCTACAACGGCAAGGGCATTCGCAACGTTTACCTCGGCGAATACACCCGTACCGACGGCACCAAGATCAGCGGCCCGAGCCTCTCGTCGCTGGTTGCCAAGGCAGACCCTGCAACCGACGCCACCCTGCGCGCCGACCTGGATGACACTCAGGCCAAGCTGCAGGCCATCGTCGATCACGCCAACAAGGGTGAGCACTTTGACCAGTTGATTGCAGCCGGCAATACCGCTGGCAATCAGGTTGTCCGCGACGCCATCGCTGCACTGGTCAAACAGACCGGCGCCATCGAACAGGCCGCAGGCAAACTGGGCATCACCGATCTGAACCCGGACAACGCTGACCACGAGTTCTGATCCGCAACGCTGCCTGACGCACGAAAATGCCGGTCTTGCTGACCGGCATTTTTTTGTCTTCCGAATAGAAACACCCCACCCTGCCAGTGATATTTCAGCGCTGTACGTAGGGCCTTTCCCAAACGTTGTTCAGCGTATTGATAACACTTCCGGCTCCACGGAATATCCGCGCCCCATGCCCTCGTCAAGGCGCGCACATGCCAGAGTTTGAAACCGGCCCACTCGATCTGCCCTGGTCGAAAAACGCTTATCTGTTGCTCAACGCAGCCAACGTCCCGGACCTGAAAAGAAGGATCTTTGAATGGGAAGTGAGCCAGGCCTGCACGATGCTGTTCTTGCAGACCCGGTTCAGCGAGCTGCTGGAACGCTCACCGGCCCTGATTCAGATCCAGGGCCCACACGACCCCATACTTGCGCGTTTTCTGGCCCACGCCCGTGAGGAATGGGGGTTATTGCTGTTCAGCCCTGCCGACCGCAAAACCCTTGTCCGCCATCTGCGCTGGCTGATGTTTGTGGAGAAGCCGACAGGTCAGACCTGCTACCTGAACCTGTCCGACGCGTCGGTCGCGAACGCCCTGTTCAGCTTGCACCCCGCGCACATCGACAACCGTATCTTCGGCCCTATCGATCAGGTGTATGCCGCCGACAAAATGACAGAGCAGTGGCGCAGCCACACACGCATTGGCGAGGCAGCACCTGTCGATGTGAACGCTGTGTATCGCTTGAATACCAAACAGGTCGAGGCGCTGGGCGACGCTGTCTTTCGTCTGACCGTCACCCACCTCGATCAGCATCTACGGCGCTTTTTCCCCGACTACCTGGCTGACGCGCCTCTGAGGATCCGTTACCAACAGGTGCATGCGCTGGCCAGCAGCGCGTACGAAAAAGGCTTCAAGAGCGAAGTGGATACCTTCCACTACGCCAATGTCATGTGCTTTCTCGCCACCGAGCCAGACGACGCTCATCCTGACATCCGGAAGCTGCTGCTTGACACCTCTGAGCTAACCCCGTCGCAGCGTATCGAGAAGGCCAACTGGCTTGTGGTGCTGCACGCCCGTCAGCAGGAAGGAACCGCACAGTGACCCAGCCAGAGAACCCGAAAAAACTCCCGATCATGGACAAAGCCTTCTGGGAGTCCAGAACCAGACGCCATACCGACACCCGCAGCAACGCGAACAACTGCCCGTCCCCGAGCAACAAAATCCAGTTGCTGCCACTGCGCTACGGCCGGGTCGAACGGCTTCGCAGCAAGCCGGATTCGACGCAGTACGCAGGCCTCAAGCGCCCCGTGGGCCTGCGTCTGCTACGTGATGGCTACCTGTATGTGATCGATGACCGCACCGGCTACCTGCACGAATACCGGATCGAAAAAGGTGTGCCCATCAAGCGGCTTTGGCAGGGCCGCGAGGTGGTTCAGGATGTCCGCCAGAGCAGCTCGGGGGAACACGCGCTGGTCTTTCCCCAAGACAGCACGCTTTACGTCGCCTACTCGGAACTGCAATGGACCGCTGCCAAATGCGCCCACATTCTTGGCAGCGCTGCAGACCGTTTCTATTTCATGCAGAAAGTGAATCTTGCCGAGGCTGACTGCCTGAAAGGCGGCGTTCATCTGCGCATCGAAAAACAGATCAGCGAACAGCTCGCCGAACTCGCCGAAGGCCCCGCACAGCACTGCTCGACCCCCGACATCCCGGATGCGGAGCAGCAGGATTACATCTGGGAGCATCAGCCCCTGTTTCGCGAAGCCCACCTGGGTGAGCTGAAACATCTAATCAAAGCGAACCACGAGAAAAGCCATCTGTATCTGGTGCTCGAAGACAGCCTCGGCATCCTCCGCGATCTGGCCGAAGAACAGGACACCGTGGTCGGCTGGATAGAGGAATGGCGCGAACGAAACAACAACGAAACCCGCTTTCTTACGGCTACTTACATCGACACGCTGATGACCGTTGGCGACACCACTGCCCGCCAGGTCAACCCCGATTCAACGCTGCTGAAAAAGACCACGCCGCCGCAACGTTCGCGCATCTACGACTACCTCAACGCCCGTAACCAGTGGCGTCGGGAGAAAGGCTTGGGACCAGAGCCGGTTTATCGAACAACTGGCCAATATTCCACTATGCGAGGCGACGTTTACCAGGAGCGCTCTCAAACCCGGTTCGCCCGACTGGACATGGAAAACAAGCACGCGCAGATGAAATCGGCGCTGGGCGAGAAGCGCTACAAGGAGCTCGAAGCGGATATCGAAGCGCTGGATGAAAACAGCCAGGGCACCCTGAACGGTGTCGGTCTGGGCTCGCGCGGCATCAACGACCTGATTCGTCACGGCGAGATGCAACGCTATCTGGCCCAAGAGCGCTCGCACCTCAGGCGCTGGACTCAACGACTGGATGACATCACCCATGATCGTTTGAGTCTGTTCACCCGGGGTGAACTGTATCGCAGCGCCTGGTACTTCGATCCGGATCACCCTGACCAGTTGAATAACGCGCTGACCATGGAGCTCAACTGCACCCGAGACCTGTGTCGCACGGAAGAAAGCCTGCAGAAGGTGGGCGACTATTTTCACAGCAATCCGCATTACATCATGCCGGTGTTTTATGGACGCCTGAACCTGGATTTCCTGCGCTCCAAATCGGGCGATCTGCTCAAGTGGCTGGACGATATTCGCAACGTCGGGCCGGGTCTGGTCGATGCCCATAACCGGATGACTCAAGTCAGCCACATCATGGGCAATCACTGGACCACCACCCTCCATCTGCCTGCGGCCGCACAGCCGCTGCATCAGGCGGTACTTGCCAGCTACATCCCGTCCATCGCCCTGCGTATGGAGCAGTGGATGGTGGAGATGAAAAACAAGTTGAACGACGCGCAAGTGCGCCAGCATCTGGACAGCTTTAATAAGCATAACAACCGGGCCCAACGCCTGGGCGCGCTGGTGGCGATGCAGCAAGAAGCCGTCACGCTGAGCGTTGCCGGCGAAGCCGACGTGCAGAAATACCGTGACGCGTTCCTGCGTCTGAACCAGCTGATCCACTCCGAAAACGAGCTGATCAGGGAACGAAACCGCCTCAGCAAACTGAGCAGCAAACACTCGCTGACCCCAACCCAGCGCAACGAACTGGCCTACGACAGGCAGTACAACCAGCAGCAATTGCTACAGACACGCAACCAGTTGGCGGCCGTGCGCCGTGAACTGGAGACCGCCATCACCCCGACCGGCAGACCGATCAACGGGTCCATCGGGGTGAAGCTGAACATCAGCGACGCGCAGTTGCGTGTGCTGGAAGATGAGATTGCGCGTTTGCGGGCTGGCGCGATAAGGGGGTATGGGACTCCGGGGGCTGTAGGGAGCGCGTTCAAAGGCAGCTTGTTTCCGTTGCTGGCGATGACGTTGCAGATTGGGAATCTGGGGGAGGCTTGGGCGGTTTGGGAGAAGACGGAGGGGGATAGGGCTTTAAGAGATACGGTGATAGTAGTCGGAGCTTTGCTATCTCCTGTAGCCGCTGCGCTTTCAGTTTACCAATCCGCACATATAGCGTTGGTCGACAACGTACTACAGAGATTGGCACTTAATCCTGCAGGAACATCCGGGGGACTATTTGCGGTCCGGCTGGGGAAACTAGGCCTGGGCTTAGGTGCTTTAATTGCGCCACTCAGCCTGCTGGGTGCCGTCGGCACAACATTGAACAACTGGGAAAAATGGACCACTGCGCTGGACATTGGCACAACGGGTGAACAGTTCGGTGCCGGGACGGCACTGGCGGGCGATATCGGATCTACCGCTGTTAACTCGATACTAACTGGCCACGCCGGCATTGAACTATATGGCCTTCTTAGAGAAGTCAGAGCAGCACCTTTAGCCGAGCGAAAGTTGGTCGCCAGCCTGGCCTGGGCAACACGAGGCGCACGTTTCCTGCGGTGTGGGATGCGCATGACCCCTTGGGGGCTTATCTCCGCCGCACTGCAATTAGGCGGGGAATCGCTTTACAACTACTTCAATCTGGATGACCAACAGCGCTGGTTACTCGGTTGTCTTTGGGGCAAAGAACCTGAGGGCTGGGACTGGCCTGGTCACGCGCAAAAGCTCGCTGAAACCAACTTGCGTCCCACCCTGCTCGACAAGGGCATGATTCATCGCGAGGTCGATGGCGAACCTGTGCGCAGCCTGCACCTGGTGATGCCCGGCCTGACCCGCACCAGCTTCGACGACACGTCATTACGCTGGTCGGCGCAGTTGCAGAACGTATCCGATACACAGGATGTCAGCGAAGCCCTTTGCCAAGGGCTTTCGATAGTCGCCGCATCTCCCTTGACCCTGGCGCTGGAGATTCCAAACAGTTGGCAAGGGCATCACGCCCTGCTGCTCCTGCGCGTAGCAGTCAAGCCAGCGTTGGTAACGACTTATCTAAAAGCCGATCAGGGCTACCTGACTTACCGCATTCCGCTTGGCATAGACACTGTGAACAAGCCTGTCAGCGCATCGGTCGAGAAACCTGCGGAAACTCTACAACTCCCGGCCACACAGATCACAAGAGAACGTTTGAATGACTTCTGACAAATACGAACGCTTACCAAGAGCCGGAGACACGGAAAACGAATCTGGCACTGAGGTTTTCTACCTTGCACCACGACCGGTTCCAACGGGTGTTGCAGCTTTTAGCTCACACAGCCTTCACCAGTACGCCAATGAAGTTTATCTAGACTTCGGACTAAGCTGCGCAACAGTAGAGTTTGCAGTCCGCGTTAGCATTGGCTCCGTCATGTCTCTTGTTATTTTTTTCATACTGATCTCCATAGGATTAGGAGTTCATGATCACATCAAATATGGACGCCCAGTTTTTGAGATCTTTGTAACTCTGTTCTTGCCAAATTATTATCTGTGGGGGTTCGCGGGCGGCTTGGCACTCATGTATTTCTGCTGCTTCGTCCACGCCGTCTACCCCCACTCCAGAATCCCACCTACCCGCTTCAACCGTCAGCGCCGCGAAATCGCCTACGTTGCCAAACGCGGCGAGCCACCACGTTTCATCCAGTGGGAAGACGTCATCGCCTGCGTCAGCAGCAGCGTGGTCGCCACTCAGTACGGCACGCAGCAGAAGTTTGCCCTGATGATCGGCCTGCGGGACGCGTCCGACGGGCAGGTGGTGTGGCTGACCGTGCCCAGCTACACCCTCGGCATGGCCGTCGGTGAGTGGGAAGCGATTCGCGCTTACATGGAAGAAGGCCCCAGCGCGCTACCGCAGCCAATGATGGGCGAAAACATGGAGGAAGGCACCGTCGAATTCTTCCACATGTGCCGCAAGGGTTATCGCCACGATCACTGGTACATACGCTACCTGTTCGGCTTCCTGCTCATCCAGTTCTGCAGCGGCTGGACCCTGCCCTGCCACATCGCCGCCTGGGTCGAACGCCTGCCTAAAAAGGCGTTTCCCAAGGCCGTGCTCAACTGGTCCAAACCCTTGCCGCCCGAGCAATGGCAACGCCCAAGCGACGAATTGATCGAACAGAGCAAAGCCGTGCGCAAGACGCTTCGCAAGGGGCTGAGTGTGTTCGATCACTTCAGTGCAAAAACAGCGCGTGACGCGCGAAAAAACGCGGCCGTTGAACCGGAGAATTCGTAACAACACATTGCCTGAGAGGCGGCAAACGATAATCCCTCTTATTCAAACCTCAAGAGGCTGATAAGCTTGCACGCCCTGATTTTCAGCTCTTTGCAGGATGTGTATGGCTACGCGGCTTCGTCTATCTCTTGCGCTGCTCACGACCCTGGTCGTGAGCGCGTGCGATGACGCCCCGCGTTTTACGCAGGCTGAACCGGGCGAGGCGTTGTCAGGTGGCAGTGCGACCGTCAGGAAGAGCGACCAGAATGCGTTCTCCATGCCATCGGCCAATCTGTCCCCGGTGCGTCGTCTGGACTTCAGCGTGGGCAACAGTTTCTTTCGCAGCCCTTGGGTTATAGCCCCGTCCACCACCACGGCGCGGGACGGGCTGGGGCCGCTGTTCAACACCAATGCGTGTCAGAACTGCCACATCAAGGATGGTCGAGGCCACCCGCCCGAGGCCGGAGACACCAATGCCGTGTCGATGCTGGTCAGGCTGTCGATTCCTGACGATCCGGCCTTTGCCGACCTGATCCAGCGCAATGGCGTGCTGCCCGAACCGACCTATGGCGGGCAGTTGCAGGACATGGCGAACCCCGGCGTGGCGCCGGAGGGCAAGGTGCGTGTCGAATACGATGCGCTGACGGTCAATTTCCGCGATGGCACAGCGGTCGAATTGCGTCAGCCTACGTTGCGCATTACCCAATTGGGCTACGGCCCCATGCACCCCGACACTCACGTTTCAGCGCGTATTGCGCCGCCCATGATCGGCCTCGGCTTGCTTGAAGCGATTCCCGATGCCGCGATTCTGGCCAACGCCGACCCGGATGACAAAGACGGCGACGGCATCTCGGGCCGGGCCAACTGGGTCTGGGACGATGCCCAGCAAAAAGTCGTCATGGGCCGCTTCGGCTGGAAAGCCGGGCAACCCAACCTCAACCAGCAGAATGTTCATGCGTTCTCCGGCGACATGGGGCTGACCACCAGCCTGCGTCGGTTTGACGATTGCACGCCAGCCCAGACCGATTGCCTGGCCGCACCGAATGGCAATGGCCCGGACGGTGAGCCTGAGGTGAGCGACAATATCTTGCGACTTGTCGAGTTCTACACGCGTAACCTTGGCGTACCCGCGCGTCGTAACGTCGAGGACCCGAAGGTTCTGGCGGGCAAGAATCTGTTTTTCGAAGCGGGTTGTCAGCAGTGCCATGTCCCGTCGTTCAAGACCCGACCGGACGCCGCCGAGCCTGAACTCGCCAATCAGGAAATTCGACCTTACACCGACCTGCTGCTGCATGACATGGGCGAGGGACTTGCTGACAATCGCACCGAATTTCAAGCCACTGGCCGTGAATGGCGCACACCGCCACTCTGGGGGCTTGGTTTGACCTCTGCGGTCAATGGTCATACGCAAATGCTGCACGATGGTCGCGCGCGCAATGCCCTTGAGGCGATACTCTGGCACGGCGGCGAAGCCCAGGCGGCGCAGCGACAGGTATTGGCGTTCAACGCCGAACAGCGCGAGGCGCTGTTGGCCTTTCTGAATTCATTGTGATTTTTTCTTTTTTCCAAGATTAAGGAGCCGGACATGTTCCGACCCAAGTTGTTGCTGACCAGCCTTGCGGCTCTCGCATTGGGTGCCTGTTCGCCATCCGACCCTCAGGCAGTTACCTCTGCTGCCATTGCCAAGCAGGTGATCCTGCCGACCTACAGCCGCTGGGTGGATGCCGACCGTCAATTGGCAAGCAGTGCGCTGGCGTTCTGTCAGGGCAAGACGGATCTGGCAACGGCACGTGCCGACTTCCTGAAGGCGCAGAAAACCTGGGCCGAGTTGCAACCGTTGCTGATTGGTCCGCTGGCCGAGGGCAATCGCGCCTGGCAGGTGCAGTTCTGGCCGGACAAGAAGAATCTGGTCGGCCGTCAGGTCGAGCAACTGGTCGCTGCCCAGCCGCAGATCAACGCAGAAGAGCTGTCCAAGGCCAGCGTTGTGGTTCAGGGCCTGTCCGCTTACGAGTACATTTTGTTCGACGCAGAAATCGACATGGCAAACGCTGAGCAGAAAGCTCGCTACTGCCCGCTGCTGATGGCCATTGGTGATCGTCAGAAGACGCTGGCCGAAGAAATTCTCAGTCGCTGGAACACTAACGACGGCATGCTCGCGCAGCTCAGCAAGTTCCCGAATCAGCGTTACGCCGACTCTCACGAGGCCATCGCCGAACTGCTGCGGGTTCAGGTAACGGCGCTGGACAGCCTCAAGAAAAAGCTCGGCACGCCATTGGGTCGCCAAAGCAAGGGGCAGCCTCAGCCTTTCCAGGCCGATTCATGGCGCAGCAAATCGTCGCTCAGCAGTCTGGAAGCCAGTCTGGCGAGCGCCGAAACCGTGTGGACCGGCGTCGACAACAAAGGCCTGCGCAGCCTGCTGCCCGCCGAGCAGAAACCGCTGGCTGATAAAATCGACGCGGCCTACGCTAACAGCCGCAAATTGCTGTCGGAGCTCAAGCCGCCACTGGCCGATTTGCTGGCCACCGAAGCCGGACGCCAGCAACTCAATGCGTTCTACGACAGCTTGAACGCGGTCCATCGCCTGCACGAAGGTGAACTGGCCAAGGCGCTGGGTATTCAGTTGGGTTTCAACGCCAACGACGGCGAT
The DNA here is from genome assembly GCF_900143095.1 of Pseudomonas asturiensis. Taxonomy (GTDB): domain Bacteria; phylum Pseudomonadota; class Gammaproteobacteria; order Pseudomonadales; family Pseudomonadaceae; genus Aquipseudomonas; species Aquipseudomonas asturiensis. The sequence continues at coordinate 34,832 of NZ_FRDA01000008.1, forward strand.
TGATCGAGAGGATGAAGTGATGTTCAGACGTCAGGTCCTGGCCATTGGCAGCCTGTTGCTCAGCGCCTGTACGCTGGGCGGCTGGACCCTGTTCAAGCAAAAGGATCAGGGGCCGCTGCTGCTCTCTGCGCGCGATGATGCAGAGGGCAGGCATTACGCGGTGGGTTACCGCCTTGACGGCAAACAGGTGTTCGCCACTCAAGTGGGCCAGCGCTGTCACGACATCATCAACCACCCGTCCCTGCCGCTGGCGGTGTTCATTGCGCGCCGCCCGGGCACCGAAAGCTATCTGATCGACCTGCGCGACGGGAGCCTTTTGCAGACCGTCACCTCTGGACCTGATCGACATTTCTACGGCCACGCGGTCATTCACCGCGATGGAGAATGGTTGTACGCAACGGAAAATGACACGCGCGATCCTGGTCGTGGCCTCTTGGGGGTGTATCGATTCGTTGGCGAGCGGCTGGAGCATGCGGGGGAGATTTCCACTCATGGAATCGGGCCGCATCAGGTGTCCTGGATGCCGGATGGCGAAACCCTGGTCGTCGCCAACGGCGGGATTCGTACCGAGGCGGAAAGCCGCGTCGAGATGAACCTCAATGCCATGCAGCCCAGCCTGGTGTTGATGCAGCGCGACGGTACGTTGCTGAGCAAGGAAACCCTCTCCCAGCAGATGAACAGCGTGCGGCACATGGGCATCGCCAGCGACGGGACTATTGTCGCCGGTCAGCAATTCATGGGGGACTCGCACGAGTTGTCCGAGCTGCTGGCAATCAAGCGACCGGGTCAGCCTTTTCAGCCGTTTCCGGTGGCCGAAGAACAACTGCGCGCGATGAACCATTACACCGCCAGTGTTGCGGTACACAGTGACCTGCGTCTGGTTGCGCTGACCGCCCCTCGGGGCAACCGGTTCTTTATCTGGGACCTGGACAGCGGCGCAGTGAAGCTGGACGCGCCGCTGCCGGACTGTGCAGGCGTCGGCGCTGTGGCAGACGGTTTTGTCGTGACCTCCGGCCAGGGTCGATGCCGGTTTTACGATTGCCGCAAGCCGGAACTGCTGGCCAAACCACTGGACCTGCCGACCGGCTTCTGGGACAACCATTTGCATCTAGCCTAGGCGCGTCGCGAACGATCAGCAATGGCGCGGATACCTTCAACCGCGTCGCTGAGCTGAGCGACGATACGATTGCCTACGTCAGCGCTGTCACCGCCCATCCTTTGATTGCGAACAAATGCCTTCTTGATCTGCTCCCAGCGGCTGGCCTGCTCATCGCTCAGCTGTCCACGCAGCTCAGCCAGTTTCAGCAGATTTTCTTCCGCGCCGTGAGTGAGCAATTGCGACTCCCCACGGTAATGATCTGAAATCAGCTGATCGATCTCTGTCCCATTCATGACAGCAGAGACCTTCTCGGCCAGCTTGTTCATGTTGCGATAGCTGCCCTGCAAACGAAAAGGCGGTTCGGGCCGGTGAGCGCTGTGAATCTCCTGATCGAGGATGTGCAGCGCCTGCCGGGCCATAATGACCCCTGCTGCTTCGCTGGCACCGCCGCGCAAGGCAGTCACTATTTTCGTCCAGATACGGGCCACGACATTTTTCCTTCGGCGCATTGCTCGAGCTCTGACAGCTCGGTAAACATCCGACGAAAGATGACATATGCGCCAACAGCGTTATGCCAGAACGGTCTTTTAAAAAAGTAAGAAACTTCCACAGAAGTTGAAATTCAATAAACGCCCTACCGCGCCTGTTTCAGGTACTTGCGTTGCCCGATAAGTGTCAAACACTGCGATTGAGATTGAACTGACGCAAAGGTCCGCTGCAAATGTTCCGGGATGTCGAGGCTGTTACGTCGCCGCATGATGATCATGCTGGGCGCTGGCTTGCTGATGGCGCCAGATACGCGGATAACCTGGCCCTCTAGCGTATCGGGGTCTATCAGGTCCTTCAGACAGATTGCACGGTTAAAATCCGCCCATAAAAAAGGCCCCGACAGGGGCCTTTCAGGTCGAAAGTATGTTCAATTTCTGGATCCGGTTCCCTGGGCAAGGCTGTACATCAGAAGCAACAAGTCGTGATCGGGTTTCATTGCTACCGGACTCTTGACCACGCGTGGCAAGGGGCAATGACCTTCTCCATGCTGGGCACTCAGAATCTTTGTTGCAGGCTGCTGGAGCGCAGCCGTAGCGAGTGTCGCTGTCGCCAGGGCCGCAAACACGAACAAACCTCTAGCCATTTCGAGTTTCATGACTCTAAACCTTTGATAGAGCTGCCAAACGCCGCCTGGTAAAAATAGACCAGCTTTTGCCAGTCTGCGGCGCTGAATGACGAATGGCGTTTGAGTTGTCTCATGTCGTGCTGCGCGGCACCGTACGCCGTCCAGCGACGTCGTCCCTTCTCGAGATCAAGCAAAGCAACCTCGGCTCTCGCCTGTGTGCCTTCGCCTGTCACGCGCACGAAAATATGCTTGCTGTACAGGCAGCTGTGCTGCCAGCGCCCCAGGTGCATGCGGGCCAGAGTCATGCCGATTTCGTTGAGCATCTGCTCGTAAAGCAGCTCGCCGTATTGCTCACGTCCACCGCCTTCAACCCACTTGTCGAACTCTTCAAAACCGTCCAGCGCAACGGTAACCAGCAGCGCCCGCCATTCATTACCTTCACTGCGTTCAGCGCCGCAAAACACGATCTCCGGCACAACGACGCCCAGCCTGCGCAGGCCTTCCAGGGCGTCTCGCTCACGCAATACGGTCGGACGCCCCAAGGGATGCATCAAGCTGCGATAGATGTGACCAGTCTGGCGTTTGCTGTAGAAGGTTTGCCCGTCGTCCGTGACAACCCGTTGCACACCACTTTCGCCGCCACGACGCACGTTGGGCTCTTCAACCCATTCGCCGCGCTGACTCCAAAAGTGATTGAACCCATTCTCACCGGGTTTTCCAACGGACTGTTTCGTGGACTGCAAACCCATATGCTTTACCTTTTACGCAATACATAGACACGCCACATGGCGTACATCGGCAGGAAATCCATTCGCTTCTGAATGCGAAAACCCGCCTGTTCAAATTCGGCTTCAGCAGTAGCAACCGGTAACACAAACCGGTTCTGGTAACTTTCCTGCCCATTTTTTCGCTGCCGGTCACTTTCAAGCCGTCTGCGTTTCCAGGCCTTGAAATTGCCATCAACCCACAGCGAAACGATCACGCTGTCACGGGTCACTCGCTGAAACTCCCGCAATAGAGCCATGCGGTCACTGGACTGCCCAACATGGTGCAGTAGACGCATGCAAAAGATGCTGTCGACGGCGTTATCGGGTAGATCGATCGCGAAAGCAGATGTCTGCAAGGGTTGTACCCTTTTCACCACATCAGCGGGTTGAGACTCACACGCGGTGCGCAGCATGTCAGCAGAATTGTCGGCACCGATGATCGAACGATTAGGCTTTTCGGCCAACATGGGCCAGAAACGTCCTGCGCCACACGGCAGATCCAGGACCAGACCGGGATCACCTGCCAACTGCAGCGCCTTTCTGGCCAATTGTTCATCACGGTAATGCGACAGCTTGCGCCACAAACCATCCTGATGCTTTTCCAGATACTGACGGGCATGCGCCTTGTCGTACTTACGGGAAAACTCAAGTTCTATACGCTCGCTCATGGGAGCATCTCCTGACGTTGATGCCGGCTAACTTAGTGAGTCAGCCGTCACCGTCAGGTCATCTCAATGTGAAAAAAATGTCACATTGGCCCAGAAGATGTTTCGAGATTTTACATAGACTTACGCGTGATGTCCCTGACGCCCGATGACTCAGACAATTCTTCGACGCATGGCAGGCCGGCTGCCAGCGTCGAATCATCGCTCCGATTCAGGCCTTGGGAAGGAAGAGCGTGACCTTGAAACGGCAGCCGTGGGGTTCCATGGGGGTCAGGTCGACGCTCCAGCCCTGATTGGCACAGATGCGCTGTACAAGAGAAAGTCCCAGGCCGAGACCCTCGCCACGCTGCTCGTTGCCGCGCACGAAGGGCTCGAACATGGCTTCGCGTTTTTCTTCCGGGATGCCCACGCCGCTGTCCTCGACCATAAAGCCCTCCTCCTGCAAGGTCAGCGTGATAAAGCCATGGTCGGTGTAATGCAGCGCGTTGCGCAGCAGGTTGCCCATGACGGCATGCAGGAAGGTTGCGTTGTAGCGGATTTCCGACAACTGGTCATCCGGGGGCGGGTTGTAGTTCAGTTGCAGGCCTTTGCCTTCTATTGGATCGCGCCACTGCGAGATCAATTGCTCGGCGACCCCCACCAATGTGGCCTTTGGCGTCATGGCCGGGTCTTCGCGCTGGGTGCGGGCAAGCATAAGGAAGGTCTGTACCAGGTCACGCATCTCTTCGCAGGCGCGACCGATACGCTCGACCTGACGACGCGCACGCTGATCGAGTGCAGGGTTTTCCAGCAGCAGCTCACAGGAACTGGCCAATACCATCAAGGGCGTACGCAGTTCATGGCTGACATCGCTGGTAAACATCCGCTCGCGAATCAGGGCCTGCCTCAGCCGTCCCAAGGTGGCGTCGAACGCCACTGCCAGTTCACCCACTTCATCGGCCGCGTAGTCAGGCGCCAGCGGTGGCGCAAGACCTAGCAACTGATCGCGGTGACGAACCTGCCGGGCCAGGCGCACGACCGGTGCCATCACCCGTCGGGCCAACACCCAGCCAAGGAACACAGCCAGCGCCAGTGCCAGCACAAAGCCAACCAGCACCACCGCGAACAGCACCCGCTCGCGCTCTTCGAAATCGCTCTGGTCCTGCAGCAGGGCGTAGTGACGGCCATCGACCACTTCGATCATCGCGTGATAGGACAGCGGCCCGCGAAACACCTCGTGAAAGCCAGGCTCAAGGTGGCGCAGGTCCTTGGGCAGGTCGAAATCGCCCGGGCCATTGGTGAAGTAGAACAGCTGGTCAGGCTTGGGGCGGTGGCTCCAGTCGCTGACGCTGTCCATCAGCATCAGGCGGTTGAGGTCGCCCCCAAGACCTGCGGAAATCAGTTTTTCTTCGACCAGGTGGACGGTGGAAATAATGCCGATTGCGAAGGATCCGGCGACCAGCGCACTCATCAGGGCAAACGCGATGATGATCCGCTGAGCAAGGCTCTGTTTAAACTCCATCCCGGCCCTCGGCCAAGCGGTAGCCCACACCATGAACGGTTTGCAGCAATGGCTTGGAAAACGGTTTGTCGATCACCTGACGCAACTGATGCACGTGACTGCGCAGGCTGTCGCTGTCAGGACAGTCGTCACCCCACAGCGCTTCTTCGAGAATTTCGCGACGCAGCACGTGCGGGCTCTTCTGCATCAACACGGCGAGCAGTTTGAGCCCGACCGGGTTGAGTTTGAGCATCCGTCCTTCGCGCGTCACCTCCAGCGTGTCCAGGTCGTAGATCAGATCGGAGACCTGCAAGGTACGACGGCCTCCACCCTGGGCACGACGCAGAACGGCTTCGATACGCGCCGCCAGCTCAGACAAGGCAAAGGGCTTGAGCAGGTAGTCATCGGCGCCGGAGCGGAAACCCTGCAGCCGGTCATCCAGTTGGTCACGTGCGGTGAGCATGATCACCGGCGTGTCGCGGCGGGCGTCTTCGCGCAGTCGCTTGCACAAGGTATAGCCGTCGATACCGGGCAGCATGATGTCCAGCACGATCAGGTCGTAGTGTTCGGTGGCAGCCAGATGCAGTCCCGAGAGGCCATCCTGTGCGCAATCGACGGTATAGCCCTTCATGCCCAGGTAGTCGGCCATGTTTGCCAGGATGTCGCGGTTGTCTTCAACCAGAAGAATTCGCATGGAGCACTCTCATATGCAATTTAGGCTGGCGCAGCTTAAGACGAAGTGGGCCTCAGGGCCAGCGCCGTAAATGGCCTAACGATTTTTTCACCCAGGATTGACAACTCCCATGACACACTTCGAAACAAACTGTCGCGTTCGCTGACTGCGGCCTGTGTCCCACCGAACTGGATTTGCCATATTGAAAGCTGCCTCCCCGCCCTACTCCCGTCCGCTTAACCGTTGGATCTATCTGGGCATCCCTGCCCTCACTGCCTTGATACTGGCGCTGCTGGAACTGACGTCCGTAGACATGGACCTCGCCAAGATAGCCTTCGACCCTGCGACCGGCGAATTCATCGGCAAGCACAGCTATTTTCTGGAGAACGTGCTGCATGATCGCGCCAAGCAGTTGGTCATCGCATTGGGACTTCTGGCGCTGATCAGCTTTGCGGCTTCGTTCAAGGTCGAACGACTGATCCCGTGGCGTCGCGAGCTGGGTTGCCTGGTGCTGTCCATGGCGCTTTCGACCGCGTTCGTCACGCCGGTCAAAGTAGTGACCTCGGTGCAGTGCCCATGGAGTCTGACCGAATTTGGCGGACAGGAAACGTACAGCGAGCTGCTCAGCCCGCGTCCGGCCACCGACAAACCCGGCCGCTGCTGGCCTGGCGGCCATGCGGCAACCGGATTTACCCTGTTTGCACTGTTCTTTATGCTGCGCGACCGCAAGCCACGTCTGGCCAAGGCTGGACTGATATTAGCGTTCAGTCTGGGATCGATCTTTTCAGTGGGCCGTATGCTGCAGGGTGCGCACTTTCTGTCGCATAACATCTGGACAGCTGTGTTTTGCTGGTTGATTTGCCTGGGGGTTTATTACTTTGTCTTGTACAGGCCCGCCCCCCGACCGGACGCATTATCTGCCGCTCGGCCATCGCGCTGAGCGGATCGTGGATAACAACCGAGCTGACTGAAATCAGCTCATAAAAAAACCCCGCACAAGGCGGGGTTTTTTACAGGTACAGCCTAAGCGGTAAAGCTGGCTTACATCATGCCGCCCATACCACCCATGCCGCCCATGTCCGGCATGCCGCCGCCTGCTGGCTTGTCGTCAGCCACGTCAGCGATCATCGCTTCGGTGGTGATCATCAGGCTGGCAATCGAGGACGCTGCCTGCAGAGCAGAGCGAGTGACCTTGGCCGGATCCAGGATACCCATTTCGATCATGTCGCCGTACTCGCCGGTAGCAGCGTTGTAACCGAAGTTACCCGAACCCTGCTTGACCTTGTCGACCACAACGCTTGGCTCGTCACCGGAGTTGGCAACGATCTGGCGCAGAGGTGCTTCGACTGCACGACGCAGCAGAGCGATACCGACGTCCTGATCCGCGTTGTCGCCTTTCAGACCTTCGATGGCCTGCAGGGAGCGAACCAGCGCTACGCCACCGCCAGGTACCACGCCTTCTTCGACGGCTGCGCGGGTTGCGTGCAGGGCGTCTTCAACGCGGGCTTTCTTCTCTTTCATTTCAACTTCGGAACCGGCACCGACCTTGATCACCGCAACGCCGCCCGACAGCTTGGCCAGACGCTCTTGCAGTTTCTCTTTGTCGTAGTCGGAGCTGGTGTCGCCGATTTGCTGGCGGATCTGAGCGATGCGCGAGTCGATGTCGGATTTGACGCCAGCACCATCGATGATGGTGGTGTTTTCTTTGTTCAGCACGACGCGCTTGGCATTACCCAGGTGTTCCAGGGTAGTGGTTTCCAGGCTCAGGCCGATCTCTTCGGAGATAACGGTACCGCCAGTCAGAACGGCGATGTCCTGCAGCATGGCCTTGCGACGGTCGCCGAAACCTGGAGCCTTGACGGCTGCAACTTTCACGATACCGCGCATGTTGTTCACAACCAGCGTCGCCAGGGCTTCGCCTTCAACGTCTTCGGCAACGATCAACAGTGGACGACCGGCCTTGGCGACAGCTTCCAGAACCGGCAGCATTTCGCGAATGTTGGAGATCTTCTTGTCAACCAGCAACAGCAGCGGGCTGTCCAGCTCGGCAACCATGGTGTCCGGCTTGTTGATGAAGTACGGGGACAGGTAACCGCGGTCGAACTGCATGCCTTCAACGACAGACAGTTCGTTTTCCAGACCCGAACCTTCTTCAACGGTGATAACGCCGTCTTTGGTCACTTTTTCCATGGCTTCGGCAATGATGTCGCCGATGGAGTGATCAGAGTTGGCCGAGATGGTGCCGACCTGGGCGATAGCCTTGGTGTCGGTGCATGGCTTGGACAGCGACTTGAGCTGAGCAACGATGGCGATGGTCGCCTTGTCGATGCCGCGCTTCAGGTCCATCGGGTTCATGCCGGCAGCGACGGCTTTCAGGCCTTCGTTGACGATGGCCTGAGCCAGAACGGTAGCGGTGGTCGTACCGTCGCCAGCGTCATCGTTGGCACGGGAGGCAACGTCTTTGACCAGCTGCGCGCCCATGTTTTCGAAACGGTCTTTAAGCTCGATTTCCTTGGCAACCGATACACCGTCTTTGGTGATCAGCGGAGCACCAAAGCTCTTCTCGATGATGACGTTACGACCTTTTGGACCCAGGGTCGCTTTTACTGCGTCAGCCAGGACGTTTACACCGGCGAGCATTTTTTTGCGGCCAGAATCGCCGAATTTAACTTCTTTAGCAGCCATGATCATTATTCCTTGAATACTTTGTAGTAACGGAAATCAGTGCGAGCACTCAGCCTTCGATAACAGCGAGAATTTCGTTCTCGCTCATCACCAGCAGGTCTTCGCCATCTACTTTCACAGTGTTGCTGCCGGAATAAGGGCCAAACACCACTTTGTCACCCACTTTCACGGCCAGCGCACGTACTTCACCGTTGTCCAGCACGCGGCCGGTACCCACAGCGACGATCTCGCCACGGTTTGGCTTTTCAGCAGCCGAACCTGGCAGAACGATACCGCCGGCAGTTTTTGTTTCTTCTTCGCTGCGACGGATTACGACGCGGTCATGCAGAGGACGAAGCTTCATTGTCGATCTCCTGATTAGGGTTGTTGAGCATCCGGTGAATGCACCGGCCTGTTATACATTCCGGACTTGCCGGTTACGGTTCGACGCGCGAACCGCAGAATACGGTCTGGCAATCAGGCCAGAAACCTTGCGGTGACCCATACATAAGGGCGAGCAAGGCTATTACAAGGCTTGGGCAAGAAAATTTTTACAAACCAACACGCGCCACAAACGAGCGCGGCACCCGAAGGTGCCGCGCCGCAATGCTCTGGCGATCACTTGTCGCGGTGTTCGAATTCGCCCTCGATCACGTCAGGCTCGCGGGTCGGCTGGTGAATCGCATGGGGACGACCGCCCGCCGCGTCCTGATTGGCGCGGGTCTGCAGATCATCGGCAAAAGCGCGCTGACGCATGGCTTGGGCCTCGGCGCGCTGGCGGACCTTGTTGATCAGTATCCGACGGGTCACAGGCAACAGGCAGATCACGCCCAGAATGTCACTGATGAAGCCTGGCAATAGCAGCAAGCCACCGCCGACAGCCACCATCAGACCTTCGAGCATTTGCTGCGCAGGCAGCTCACCGCGGGACAGGCTTTCACGGGCGCGCAGCGCCGTTGCAAAACCCGCCACACGCATGACGAAAAGCCCCAGCATCGAGGTCGCCAGGACCAACAGGAATGTCCAGAGAAAACCAATGGACATGCCGACCCGAACCAGAATGAACAGTTCGAGTACCGGAAAGAGTAAGAACATCAGCAAAAAAACACGCATCAAATCAGTTCCTCAGCGCAAGGGTGCCTTGCAAGTAGACCGTATGTGATGTCAGAAAGTCGTTAATTCAAGCGTGTTGCGCTTCATTTACCGGCCATTGTTGAGCGTGAGCCAGCTGAACCAAGGCTTCGCGGACTTGTGTCGGTGTATTACAAGACTCGCTGAACGCCAGCCAATGCAGGCTGTGACCGATGCGCAGGTGCATGCCTTCGCTGTCGATGCCGACCAGTTGCGCAGGCTCGGTGCGCGGCAGATCCGCCAATTCGACGTAGTGCGCGATCGCCTTGGCGTGGTCCTGATTCATGTGCTCGACCATGCCGGTTTCTACCTTGCCCGCAAACGGGTTGGCCAGTGCGACCTCGTCCAGCCAGTGAATGGCCCCGAAACCGCCGATGTAGCGATAGCGCACCGGCTCCAGCACCCAGAAATCAAAGTCGTGGGCTGTGTGATAGCTCTGCGACTCAGGGAAAAACCGGTAATAGCGCAGGGCGGCAGCCTCGATCACATCTGGCTCGCTGAGCTCGCTCGCTTGCGCCAGCACCGTCACGCGACCGACCGCCTGAACATCCTCAGCGCCACGCTCGCCCACCAGCAACGAGCACTTGGGCTCCAGCGCCAGGTTGTGGGTGTGCTGGGCGATGCGACTGATCAGGATGAGGGGCCGCCCCTGATCATCCAGGCAGTAAGGCACGACCGAACCGAACGGGTAACCCGGCATGGATTTGGAATGGGTGGACAGTACGGCCCTGTATTCCTTGAGCAGGAGGTGTCGGGCGTGCTTAGAGGCTTTCGCGCTCATCTTGTGACTCCTTATAACGTTTTCGTCAAATTGAAGACGAACGCGCGGAAACAGAATATAACGTGCTCTGGGCATGGCATCCGGACTCGCAGCGAGTCAGCGAAGCCATCAAGACGATCCGTTGATTGGGCACGCACATGGAATTGAAAGACAAGTTAATAATAATCACCGGCGGTGGCCAGGGTCTGGGCCGCGCCATGGCCGAATACCTGGCTGGCAAGGGTGCAAACCTGGCGCTGGTGGATCTGAATCAGGAAAAGCTCGATCAGGCCGTTGCCGCCTGTGTGGCACAGGGCGTGAAAGCCCGGGCCTATCTGTGCAACGTGGCCAGTGAAGATCAGGTTGTGGACACCGTGAACAAGGTGGCCGAGGATTTCGGAACCATTGATGGCCTGGTCAACAATGCGGGCATCCTGCGCGATGGCTTGCTGGTCAAGGTCAAGGACGGCGTGATGACCAAGCTGAGCCTGGCGCAGTGGCAGTCTGTCATCGACGTCAACCTGACCGGCGTTTTCCTGTGCACCCGTGAGGTGGCGGCGAAAATGATCGAGCAGAAGAGTCAGGGCGCGATCATCAACATCTCGTCGATTTCACGGGCGGGCAATATCGGCCAGACCAACTATTCGGCCGCCAAGGCCGGTGTTGCGGCAGCGACTGTGACTTGGGCCAGGGAACTGGCGCGCTACGGCATTCGGGTGGCGGGCGTTGCGCCAGGCTTTATCGAGACCGAGATGACCGGCAGCATGAAGCCCGAGGCGCTGGAGAAGATGACCTCGGCCATCCCGCTCAAACGCATGGGCAAGCCGGACGAGATCGCCCACTCAGTGGCGTACATTCTGGAAAACGATTATTTCAGCGGGCGCATCCTGGAGCTGGATGGCGCGATGAGGATCTAGATCTGCCTGACCGGCAAGCGACGCCGCCTGAGCGTGCGTCGCCTGCCAATCACTTACCAACTGACGCCGAAGCCTGCGGTGTAGCGTGTCTTGTCGACATCGCCGTTGCTGGAGCCGCTGATGATGTTTTTCTCGGCCTTGACGTTGAGCGATGCCCAGTCGGTGACCTTGTAACGCAGACCCGCCTCGACGTCCGCCGAGTAATCGGCCACGCCGCTCAACGGTTTGCCCAGTTCGCCGTTGGTGAAGAACTCGACCTTTTTACCGATCAGGTAGCGGTTGTAGTCCCAGGTGCCAGCCACCGAGTAGAAGTTCTCTTTCTCACCGTTGGAGAATTCGAAATCGGTGCGGTTGAGCAGTGCACCCACCTTGAATGCGCCCAGCTCATCATCCCAGAACTGATAGCCAGGACCGGTACCCACGGTACGCTGACGAGACAAGTCTTCGATCTTGTCGCGCTTGTAGGTGATGCGCGCGTCCCAGAAGAATTTCTCGGTCAGGAAGCGGTCCAGCGAGTACTCGGCGCTCCAGTTATCGGTGCCAACAGTATCGTCCGTCGTCTCGCGGTTGTAATCGCCCTTGGCGTTGTGACGCCATTGGCCATGACGTGCCGAGGTCTTGAAGGCGATGTTGTAATCATCGGTATCGTTCTCGGCCTGCTGGAAGTCCAGCGCGGCATCGATATTGCCCTTCCAGACCAGATCGGTAATGACCGGCTTGGGCTTGATGATCTGCTGAATGCTGGCCAGCTCGACCGTCTTGGGTGCTTCGCCGTTGGCCAGTACGACCTTGCCGTCATCGGACGCTTTCAACGACTTGGCGACCTCACCCTGATATTGATCCTGCTTGACCAGCAGTGGTTGATCGCTTTCAAGGGTCTTGACCTGTTTCCAGTCCAGCGGGATGGCGCCGCCGTACTCGGTCTGCAGCAGCAGTTTGCCGCCGTCGAAAACCTTGATGGTCCCGGTCAGCCGGTCACCATTCTTCAACCAGACGGTGTCAGCGAGCAAAGGAGTGGAAACGGTGGTGATTGCAAGGCACAGAAGAGTTCTGGACAACATAAGCGAGTACTGGGCTCTGTTTGGCGGAATCGGGCATCATTGCGCTGGAGGACGTCAAGGCAATCCATGGACCGCCGGGAACAGGTAACACTGACCGCATGATCCGTCCGTAGTTCCAGGTAACGACAATCAATCTCGTTTTATACAGGATAAACGCGTGACCGACGCTGTTTCAGAACAAAATGACCCAAGCGGATTATCCCCTGCCGACATACGGCGCACGGCACTCTATCTGACGCTTGCCCAGGTGCCGGAAGGCAAGGTGGTCAGCTACGGGCATCTGGCTGAACTTGCCGGTCTCGGCAAGGCCGCCCGCTGGGTAGGCCGGACCTTGAGCCGTTTGCCCGAGGGTTCTTCACTGCCCTGGCATCGGGTGATCGGTGCCGGTGGCAGGCTCAGTCTGCCACCGGGAACGCCTTCGGGCGACGAACAGCGTGCCCGTTTACGTGCCGAAGGCCTTACCATTCTGAACAATCGGGTTGATATGCAGCGTCATGGCTGGCGCCCCACGTAGTTCAACGGTTAGAGTGCGCCCTTTGTTTTCGTAACCTGAGGCAGATTCCAGCCCATGCCCCGTAAAACCTGGCGCGCCGCGCTCGCTGCCTATGCCAGCCCATCGACTTTAGTGTTGCTGCTGCTCGGATTCGCTGCGGGCATGCCTTACATGTTGGTCTTCTCAACGTTATCCGTATGGTTGCGCGAGGCAGGTGTCGCTCGTGAAACCATCGGCTATGCAAGTCTCATCGGCCTTGCTTATGCCTTCAAGTGGGTCTGGTCACCGCTGCTCGATCAGTGGCGCCTGCCGCTACTGGGAAAACTGGGACGCCGCAGGTCCTGGCTTGTTCTCTCTCAAACACTGGTGATTCTCGGCCTGATCGGCATGGGCTTCTGCGATCCGCAGCAGCACCTGTCGTGGCTGATCGCGATTGCTGTGGTCGTGGCATTTTCCTCTGCGACCCAGGACATCGCCATTGATGCCTATCGCCTGGAAATCGCCCAGGACACTCAGCAGGCTGCGCTGGCGGCCAGCTACATGTCCGGCTACCGCGTCGCTGCATTGCTCGCCACGGCAGGTGCCCTGTATTTCGCCGAAGGCTTTGGCTCGACCGGTTTTGCCTACAAGCACTCGGCATGGACCGGCACCTATGTATTGTTCGGCCTGCTGATGCTGCCCGCGCTGATCACCACGCTGGTCATGCGTGAGCCACCCGTGCCGCTGCGTACTCAGCTGTCGGCCGCGCGCTACGGTTTTACGCATCAACTGGCATCGGTCTTCGTGCTGATCGTGCTGCTGGTCTCGGTCCCGGCGATGTTCACCCAGCTTTACAACACCGACTTCGCCAGCGTGCTGTTCGAAGGCACCAGCTGGATGGACCTGCTGCTGGAGGACCGGGCGTTTCTGCGCTCGATCCTTTACACGCTGCTCACCATCGGCTGCCTGTCTTCGATGGGCCGGCGTGGTCTGGCACCCGTCCTGACGCCGATCAACGACTTCATCATGCGCTACCGCTGGCAGGCGCTGCTGTTGCTGGGCCTGATCGCGACCTACCGCATGTCGGACACGGTCATGGGGGTCATGGCCAACGTGTTTTACATCGATCAGGGCTTCACCAAGGATCAAATCGCCAGTGTCAGCAAAATCTTCGGGCTGATCATGACCCTGCTGGGCGCAGGTGTCGGCGGCCTGTTGATCGTACGTTTCGGCATCATGCCCATCCTGTTCATCGGCGGCCTCGCGTCGGCATCGACCAATATTCTGTTCCTGCTGCTGGCGGACATGGGGCCGAATATCAGGATGCTGATCCTGACCATTTCGCTGGACAACCTCAGCTCAGGACTTGCGACCTCAGCCTTCGTGGCCTACCTGTCGAGCCTGACCAACCTCAAGTTCTCAGCCACTCAGTACGCCCTGCTCAGCTCGATCATGCTGCTGCTGCCGCGCCTGATCGGTGGTTACTCTGGCGTGATGGTGGAGAAGTTCGGTTATCACAACTTCTTCCTGATCACGGCCCTGCTCGGCGTCCCGACGCTGATCATGATCATCCTGCAGTGGAGCCGGGAAGCCCGGACCGCCAAAGTCGAGGAGCCGGTCGAGACACCGACCATCGAAAAGCCTTGATCAGGTTCCAGGCCGATGGCCGAGAGGCATCGAGAAGAAATGCATAACGTCAGCAAAACCCATCCCGCTCACTACCTCATCCTTGCGTTGATTGGCCTGGGGATCTGGGTACCCGTTATCGGGGTCGCGTTGTGTCTGTACGTGCTCAGGAGCGCCAGTGGCCTGGGCATGGGTGGGCCGGCTGTCGTCGGCACCCTGTTCTCGCTCCTGAGCGTAGAACTCGCCGCCACCGTCCTGCTGCTCATCTACGCATTCCGGGCAAAGCCATGGCGGCGTGTCAAAAGCGTCCGTATGGGCTTTTACGTGCATGCACTGGGAGCAGGCGTCAGCGCAGTTCTGGTTCTTGTGTTCGTTTTCGCCGTGACGATGTCCCGCACCGGCGGCCATTGAGTCGTGGCCGGGCGATCGCGCGCAGCGCCCCCAAACGCGTTAGGATGGCCCGAATTTTTCTGACTGCCAGGCACATCGGCTGGCACCCTCACCTGCTTAAGGACTGGAATTGAACACCGCAAAAAAGACAGGCTTCAACCAATACCTGCTGCTGGTCCTGATCGGCCTCGGAATCTGGGTCCCCGTTATCTGGACGGCGCTGGCGTTTTACGCCTCCAGCGCGGAGTCGCCAATGACAGTAGGCAGCGCGATTGTCCTGCTTGGCCAACTGGAAATCTTCGCAATCATTTTTCTGGTGATCTACGCGTTCTGTTTCAAGCCGTGGAGACTCTCGACAACAGCGCGCCTCGGGTTCTTTTTCAACGTGCTGGGGGCAGCTGTCGCGGCTGTCGGCATCATCGTTGCGCTGGCAAACATGTAGCCCACCCCGGCGCCATTAAAAAAGCCCTGACGCTCGCGCGCCAGGGCTTTTTCGTTTCCCGGTAAAGCAACCGCGCAGGATTACTCCTGAACGACCCGCATCATCCGCTGTGGAGCCGGGATATCGATGCCGGCGTCTCTCAAGCGATCACGTGCCTCGATATTGAAGAACGACACCACATCACCGAAGTCGCCAGTCTTGGTCCAGACCCGCAACGACAGGGTGATCGCGTTTTCGCCCAGCGCCGCCACCACGGCCTGCGGAGCCGGATCTTCGAGCACACGCGGATCCTTGGCCATATCCAGCAGGACCTGCAACGCCTTTCTCAGATCTGCATCGTGGCTGACACCGATGTCGAACACGACCTTACGGGTCGGCTGACGGTTGGTGTTGGTGATGATGCCGTTGGACAGGTTGCCATTGGGCATGATCACGGTGCGGTTGTCGCCGGTACGCAGCACCGTGTGAAAGATCTGGATGCTGTCGACCGTTCCCGACACACCCTGTGCTTCGATCCAGTCGCCGATGCGGAAGGGACGAAACAGCAGGATCAGCACGCCACCGGCAAAGTTCGCCAGGCTGCCCTGCAACGCCAGACCAATCGCCAGACCTGCAGCACCAATGGCCGCCACGAACGACGTGGTTTCGACGCCGATCATCGATGCGACACTGACCACCAGCAGAATCTTCAGAATGATATTGGCCAGGCTGCTGACAAAGCCTTGCAATGCCAGGTCCGCATGACGCAACGCCAGCAGGGCGCCGAGCTTGCCGGTCAGCCTGTTGATCAGCCACCAACCGATGCACAGCGTGACCAGTGCCAGAAGCAGACGGCTGCTGTACTGCATGATCATCGGAATCCAGGCCTGCGACGCTTGCCACAGGTGACCGACTTCTGCGTTTAAATCCATCTTTCTCTCCTTAACCTGACGAACTGGTGTCGATAACCACCAAGGCTTTCAACTCGACACCCAGGGCGATTCGGACTGGCCGGGCAACTCAGGGTTCCCGGCGATCACTGCGCCTCGTCAGTCGCGGAAGTTATTGAACTGCAGCGGCATGCCCGAATCGTAGGCGCGCAGTGCAGCGATGGCTTCTTGCAGGTCGTCACGTTTCTTGCCGGTCACACGGACCTGCTCACCTTGAATCGCGGCCTGTACCTTGAGCTTGGCTTCCTTGATGTGAGCGACGATTTTCTTCGCCAACTCCTTGTCGATGCCTTCACGCAATACCACTTCCTGCTTCATCAGCTTGCCGGAGGCGTAGGCGTCCTTGATTTCCAGGCATTTGGCGTCGATCTTGCGCTTGACCAGTGCCAGCTTGAGGATCTCGATCATGGCCTCCAGCTGAAAGTCGGCTTCGGCGGTCAGGCTGACGGTCAGTTCCTTGAACTCGAACGTCCCCTTCCCTTTCAGGTCGTAGCGACGGTCCAGCTCTTTGATGGCATTGTCGACGGCATTCGTGACTTCGTGTTTATCCAATTCGGACACTACGTCGAACGAGGGCATGTATGTTCTCCAATTGAACGGCGCGCACGGCAATCAACGGCGCGCATGACTTGACGGTATGAAAGAACGCTCATTATAACGAGACTTTTCCGGCCTTCACTGTGAGCCTTTCATGTCCACTACTGATTTCGTTGCTCCGGGGCCGCTTTTGTCCTTCAAGGTCGATAGCTGATGGCTACGACCTGGCATGTACTGGGCGCAGGCAGTCTGGGCAGTCTGTGGGCCACGCGATTGGCACGGGCGAACGTGCCGGTGTGTCTGGTGCTGCGTGATGCGGCTCGCGTGGCGGCGTATCAGGCCAGCGGTGGCTGCCTGACCTTGATAGAAAACGATGCGCCGCGTTCGTTCCCGATACCTGCACAGCCCCTCGACGATGCACAGCCGATCACGCGGCTGCTGGTCGCTTGCAAGGCCTACGATGCCGAGCAGGCGGTGGCGCAACTGGCGCATCGCCTGACCGCCGATGCAGAAATCATCCTGTTGCAGAACGGCCTCGGCAGCCAGGCTGCTGTTGCAGCGCAAGTGCCCCATACGCGCTGTGTATTTGCCTCAAGCACAGAAGGTGCGTTCCGCAAGGCTGACTGGCAGGTGGTGTTTGCCGGTCATGGCTTTACGTGGCTGGGCGATGTTGCGAATCCTGCCCCGCCATCGTTCCTGCAGGACCTGCAAAACAGTGCGATCCCTCATGAATGGACCCCGGACATTCTTACGCGCCTATGGCGCAAGCTGGCGCTCAATTGCGCGATCAACCCGCTGACGGTGCTGCACGATTGCCGCAACGGTGGACTGCTGGAGCATCACTGCGAAGTGTCCACGCTGTGTGCCGAGCTGACTGACCTGCTGCACTGCTGCGGCCAGCCAGCCGCCGCAGCGGACCTGCACAGCGAAGTGTTACGGGTCATCAACGCCACAGCGGCCAACTTCTCGTCGATGTATCAGGACGTTGCTCAACAGCGACGAACCGAAATCAGCTATCTGCTGGGTTATGCCTGCGCGGCAGCCGAGCGCCATCGCTGCCCGGCACCGCATTTACAGCAACTGCAGACTCGTCTGATCATGCATCTGGCAAGCAAGGGTTTGCGTACTGACTAGCCCGCGCTACCCTGCTCGCTCCACCTGCCATTGCGACTCGCCCCATGCCCTTGCGCCAACGCCTGGAAAACCTGCCTGTCGGCCAGAAGCTGCTGGCCGCCCTGCTGGTTCTGATGACCACCGTGCTGCTGGTTGCCAACCTGACCTTCATCAGCGCGGCCTATTACATTTCCCAGGAAGCCATGGCCCCGCAGGCACTGCAGACCATCGGTCGCCTGATCAGCAGCGCCAACCTTAATGAAAATGCGCTGAATTCCCCTGACGACGCGCGCGCCCTGCTCCGGGAGCTGAAAAGCTACGGCCCGTTGCGGGCGGCAGCCATTTACGACAATGACGGCCAGCGCCTGGCACAGGTGCAGCAAGGCGAAAGTCTGGAGCTGCCACATCACTTCAAGGACCTCGAAAGCTGGCGTCTGACCGAGTTTCGCAGCACGCAGGTGATTACGGTGCCCAAGGGCGAGCAACCGCCGGGCCACCTGCTGCTGGTCGCCAGCAGCGAACTGCCGCCTGCGTTCTACACCGGCACCCTGACCGCCAGCCTGGGCATCCTGGTGTTCAGTGTGCTGTTGTGGCTGGTCGTGGCGCGACAGATTCGTCGCCTGATCACCGAGCCCATCTATCAGTTGGAAGAACTGTCGCGCCAGGTGACCCGCGAAGAAAACTACGCGCTGCGCGCAGAGCCCGGCAACGAGGACGAAATCGGCAGTCTGGCCGAGGCCTTCAACACCATGCTGTCGCGCATCGAAGCCCGGGAGCAGCAGCTCAAACGCGCCCGCGACGATTCTCAGGAAGCCTACGATCAGGCGCAGGGCATGGCTGAGGAGACCCGTCACACCAACCGCAAGCTGGAGCTGGAAGTCCAGGTCCGCAGCAAGATCGAAAAGAAGCTCACGGGTTTTCAGAACTACCTCAACAGCATCATCGACTCCATGCCATCGGCCATGATCGCGCTGGACGAGCAGCTTTACGTGACCCAGTGGAATCAGGAAGCCAGCGCGCTTTCGGGCACGACCCTGGACGAAGCAATGAACCAGCCGATCTTCATCGCGTTCGAGCCGATGCGCTCGTTCCTGCCGCAGATCAAGCAGACAGTGGAGCGGCACAGCGTCACCAAGATCGAGCGCGTGACCTGGATCAAGAACGAAGAGCCGAGCCATTACGCGCTGACGTTTTACCCGCTGACCGGCGACGCAGGCCGTGGCGTGGTAATCCGCATCGACGACATCACCCAGCGCATCTCACTGGAAGAAATGATGGTGCAGTCGGAAAAAATGCTTTCGGTCGGCGGCCTGGCAGCGGGCATGGCGCACGAAATCAATAATCCGCTGGGCGCGATCCTGCATAACGTGCAGAACATTCGGCGACGTCTGTCGCCGGACCTGCCAAAAAATATCGAGCAGGCAGAAACCGATGGCATCGACCTGGCGATAGTGAACCACTACCTGACCAGCCGCGAGGTGCCGCAATTGCTGGATGGCATTCAGCAGGCGGGCGCACGCGCGGCGAAGATTGTCAGCCACATGCTTAACTTCAGCCGCCTGAGCAACCGTCAGTTATCGCCCTGCGACCTGCCAGCCCTGATCGACCAAGCGGTAGAGATCGCCAGTAACGACTTCGACCTGACCATCGGATTCGACTTCAAGGGCCAGCACATCATTCGTCAGTTCGACCCGGAACTGGGGCCTGTGCCATGCATCGCCAATGAGCTGGAACAAGTGCTCCTGAACCTGCTGAAAAACGCTGCACAGGCCATTCATCAGCGCCCCGATGGCGAGGAGCCAGGGCGCATCATCCTGCGCACCCGGCTCAACCCGCCGTGGGCCGAGATTCAGGTGGAAGACAACGGCATCGGTATGTCCGAAAGCGTGCGCAAACGAACGTTCGAGCCGTTTTTCACCACCAAGGAAATCGGTCAGGGCACCGGACTGGGGTTGTCGGTGTCGTACTTCATCATCACCAACAACCACAAAGGCCAGATGGAAGTGCAATCTTCCGTTGGCAGCGGGACCTGCTTCACCTTGCGCCTGCCGCTGATCGCCAATCAGGCGAGTGTGCAGCAACAGGTTATTTCCAAGCCATGACCAGGAGCCAATGAAATGGGCTTTCGTTTGTCGAAGATCTATACACGCACCGGAGACGCAGGTGAAACCGGACTGGGTGACGGCCGCCGGGTCTCCAAGGATCATCCACGGGTCGAGGCCATTGGCGAAGTTGATACGCTCAACAGCCAGCTCGGCCTGCTGTTGGCTGGCCTCACTGAGCGAGCGCCGGTCGTTTCCGGGCTCGACGAGGTGATCGAAGTATTAGCGCCCTGCCAGCATCGGCTGTTCGATCTGGGCGGCGAGCTGGCGATGCCCACGTACAAGGCGCTGAACAGCGCCGAGGTCGAGCGCCTTGAAGCGGCGATTGACGTGTGGAACGAGGAACTGGGACCGCTGGAAAACTTCATTCTGCCCGGCGGCTCCGCACTGATCGCTCAGGCGCACGTGTGCCGCAGTCTGGCCCGCAGTGCCGAGCGCCGCTGTCAGCACCTGAATGCGGTCGAACCACTGGAAGGAGCTGGCCTGGCGTACATCAATCGATTGTCGGACCTGCTTTTCGTCGCAGCGCGAGTGATTGCCAGAAGACAAGGCATCGCCGAGATCCTGTGGCAGCCTGCGCCGAAGCCGGAGTGAGGTCGTTACGCGTCTCGCTGCGCTGAAGACCCGAGCGAGCTTGCTCGCGAAGGCGGTGTGTCAGGCGCTACATCCCTGCCGACTGTACCGGCCTTTTCGTGAGCAAGCTCACTCCCACGAGGTGTGGTGTCAATCCAGTGAAGCTTGTGTGTCACGCCACGCGAGACGCACAGGTAAGGATCAGCACTTATCAGGGTACGCGTCTTGCTGCCCGAAGATCCCGTGGGAGCGAGCTTGCTCGCGAAGGCGGTGTGTCAGGCGCTACATCCCTGCCGACTGTACCGGACAAAAAATGGGTATCAATCCAGTAAAGTCTGTGTGTCACGCCACGCGAAACGCACAGGTAACGATCAACACTTATCAGGGTACGCGTCTTGCTGCTCTGAAGATCCCGTGGGAGCGAGCTTGCTCGCGAAGGCGGTGTGTCAGGCGCTACATCCCTGCCGACTGTACCGGCCTTTTCGTGAGCAAGCTCACTCCCACGAGGTGTGGTGTCAATCCAGTGAAGCTTGTGTGTCACGCTACGCGAGACGCACAGGCAATGATCAGCACCTCTTAGACCTCTTGCGGCCAGAACGCACGTATTCCTGCAACGCCCTGAGCGCCGCTCTCCCACGCTTTGAGTTGCTCGGAGGGCCCCACGCCGCCCAACAGGTAAACCGGCCTGGTGAAGCCTTTGATAAGCTCGGTAGCCACCTCCCAGCCCAACGGCTGCGCATCGGGATGCGTCAAGGTTGGCTGTACCGGCGACAGGGTCACAAAATCCACGCCCATCTGTTCGGCCAGTGCCAGTTCTTCGGCGTTATGGCATGAAGCGGCCAGCCAGCGATCTTCTGGAAACGGACGCCCACGACTGGCGTACTTGCGCAGCTGCTCAGCAGTCAGGTGCCAGCCGGCAGAGGGGAAATCCCCAAGCCACTCCAGCGGCCCCTTGAGCATCAGTTGCGCCTTGCCCGCGCACAACCCCGCAGCATCCACCGCCATGTCGCGGTACTTGGGGTCGTAGCCGCCCGGCGCACGCAACTGAACCAGTTTGATGCCACCGGCGACAGCTTTCTGGATGCCGCGCAGCACCTCGATGTTGTCCAGCCCTTCCGGGGTGATCAGGTACTCGCCCGGCAGGCGTGCTGCCGCGACAATCGGTCGATTGGCCGCCGGAAAGTCGTAATTGGCCAGCTCACGTGAACTCGCCCAGGCCAGCGGCTGGCCTTCGGCACCGTGTGGCTCGCCGGTGAACGCCGAGACTTCCCACACATCCAGCAGCACGTGTTTGTCTGGATAGTCGTGCTGAATCTTGATCAGCGGACGTGCCGCAGTGACCATGATGCCCAGCTCTTCCTGCAGTTCACGCCGCAGCGCCGTCTCGACCGCCTCGCCCTCTTCGACCTTGCCGCCGGGAAACTCCCACAAACCGCCCTGGTGCTGACTGTCAGCCCGTCTGGCGATCAGGATCTTGCCATCAATGCCACGGATGACAGCGGCGGCCACGTGAACTCGTTTCACAATCAGGACTCCTCTAGAGCGGCCTGCTGCCAGCGCTGGAAAGCAGGCCACTGGTAGATGGCTTCAATGTAAGCAAGCGCCTCGTCAGGCAGCGCCACGCGATAGCCGCGCAAGCGGATCGCCACAGGGGCGAAAAACGCGTCGGCGATGCTCGGAAGACCGAACAGGAATGGACCGGCTTCCTTTGCGGCGGTGCGGCACTCGGCCCACAGCTGGACGATACGGTCGATGTCGTTCTGCGTGTCGACCGAAATCACTTCCAGCGCCTGATCGCGACGCAGGTCCATCGGCATGTTCGAACGCAGACTCACGAAACCGCTGTGCATCTGCGCACAGGCAGAACGCGCCTGAGCACGGGCGGCGGTGTCACGTGGCCACAACTCGATGTCCGGGAAACGCTCGACCAGGTACTCACAGATCGCCAGCGAATCGATGATGGTGCCGTGCTCGCACTGCAACGCGGGCACTTTGCCGGTAGGCGAATACTTGAGGATGTTCTCACGGGTGTCAGGCTGATTCAGGCGGACAACCTGATCGGTGAACGGTGCGCCGGTCATCTCCAGCACCAGCCAGGGACGCAGCGACCAGGAGGAATAGCGTTTGTCGCCGATGATTAGGTGCAGGCTCATGTTCAACTCCATTGAGTGGCGCAGGCGACCGAGCGCCCGCGCCGGAATGAATCAGGTGCGGTATTCCGCGTTGATCTTCACGTATTCGTGGGACAGATCGGTGGTCCAGATGGTTTCGCTGCAATCACCACGGCCCAACTCGATGCGGATAGTGATTTCTTCTTCAGCCATGACCGCCGAACCCTGCTCCTCAGTATAGGTTGTCGCGCGGCAGCCCTGGCTTGCGATGCAGACGTCGCTCAGGAACACGTCGATCTTGCTGACGTCCAGATCCGGCACACCTGCACGGCCAACGGCGGCCAGAATGCGGCCCCAGTTCGGATCGGAGGCGAACAGCGCGGTCTTGATCAGTGGCGAGTGAGCCACCGCGTAGCCGACGTCCAGACATTCCTGATGATTGCCACCACCATTGACTTCGACCGTGACGAACTTGGTCGCGCCCTCGCCGTCGCGCACGATCGCCTGAGCGACTTCCATGCACACTTCGAACACGGCTTTTTTCAAGGCTTCGAACAATGGGCCTTTGGCTTCGGTCACGTGCGGCACATTGGCCTGCCCGGTCGCGATCAGCATGCAGCAATCGTTGGTCGATGTGTCGCCATCGATGGTGATGCGGTTGAACGACTTGTTCGCGCCGTCGCGGATCAGGTCCTGCAGAACGCTCTGAGAAACCTTGGCGTCGGTGGCGATGTAGCCGAGCATGGTCGCCATGTTCGGCCGAATCATACCTGCGCCCTTGCTGATACCGGTCACCGTAACGGTCACGCCGTCGTGCTGGAACTGGCGGCTGGCGCCCTTGGGCAGGGTGTCGGTGGTCATGATGCCGGTGGCCGCAGCCGCCCAGTTATCCACAGACAGGTCGTCGAGGGCCGCTTGCAGCGCACCTTCGATCTTTTCCACAGGCAGCGGCTCACCGATAACGCCGGTGGAGTACGGCAGCACCGCAGACGCATCGACGCCGGTCAGCTCAGCCAGTTTCTCGCAGGTGCGACGCGCCGCGATCAGGCCTGGCTCGCCAGTGCCGGCATTGGCGTTGCCGGTATTGGTCAGCAGGTAGCGCACGGTGCCTTGCACGCGCTGCTTGGCCAGAATGACCGGTGCAGCGCAGAACGCGTTCAGCGTGAACACACCGGCAACGCTTGAGCCTTCGGCGCAGCGCATGACCACCACATCCTTGCGCCCCGGGCGTTTGATGCCGGCAGAAGAAATGCCAAGTTCAAAACCGGGAACCGGGTGCAGCGTAGGCAACGGACCAAGACCAACAGCCATCGGGGTGCTCCTCATGGAGTGTGTGCGCCGCCCACATCGGTACGGCGATCAATGAAAAAACGCCGCGACGGGCAAGCCGGTCGCGGCGCGGGTATTGCAGTGTCAGGACCTTAGTTGATCTGGCCGTGACAGTGCTTGAATTTCTTGCCCGAACCACACCAGCACAGCTCGTTGCGACCCAGCTTCTGGTCATTGCGAACCGGCGTTGTCGCTACAGCAACGGCCTCGCCCTCTTCCTCGATCAGCGCAGGCTGATCGATACCAGGGGCTTCAGCGTGTTCGAACTGCATGCGCTTGGCCAACTCCTCGGCTTCCTGACGCTGACGCGCCTCTTCTTCCTCGGGGTCTTCGCGACGAACCTGAACGTGGGACAGCACGCGGATGGTATCGCGCTTGATGGAGTCCAGCAGTTCCTGGAACAGGGTGAACGACTCGCGCTTGTATTCCTGCTTCGGGTTCTTCTGGGCGTAGCCACGCAGGTGAATACCGTGCCGCAGGTGATCCATGGTCGACAGGTGGTCTTTCCACAAATCGTCCAGAACACGCAACAGAATCTGCTTCTCGAAGGAGCGCAGCGCTTCGGCACTGGCCTGATCTTCCTTCTCGTTATAAGCGACCAGCAGTTGCTCCATGATCTTGGTGCGCAGGCTGTCTTCGTGCAGGTGATCGTCTTCGTCGAGCCATTGCTGAATCGGCAGCTTCACGGCGAAATCGGTGTTCAGTGCAGCTTCCAGACCCGCAACGTCCCACTGCTCAGGCAGCGATTGTGGCGGAATGTGCTGACTGATCAGGTTGTTCAGCACTTCTTCGCGGAAGTCGGTGATGGTTTCGCCGATATTGTTGGCGGCCAGCAACGTGTTACGCATGTGATAGATCACTTTGCGCTGCTCGTTGGCCACGTCGTCGAATTCCAGCAACTGTTTGCGAATGTCGAAGTTACGACCTTCGACCTTGCGCTGTGCTTTCTCGATGGCATTGGTGACCATGCGATGCTCGATGGCCTCGCCGGACTGCATGCCCAGCGCTTTCATGAAGTTCTTCACCCGGTCAGAGGCGAAAATGCGCATCAGGCTGTCTTCCAGCGACAGATAGAAACGGCTGGAGCCGGTATCACCCTGACGACCGGCACGACCGCGCAACTGGTTGTCGATACGGCGCGATTCGTGACGCTCGGACGCGATCACATGCAGACCGCCTGCCTCGATCACCTGCTGATGACGCTTCTGCCAGTCGGCCTTGATCTGCGCGACCTGCTCAGGCGTCGGGTCTTCAAGATTGGCAACTTCGACTTCCCAGTTACCGCCCAACAGGATGTCGGTACCGCGACCGGCCATGTTGGTGGCGATGGTCAGCGCGCCCGGACGACCCGCCTGAGCGATGATTTCCGCTTCTTTCTCGTGGAACTTGGCGTTCAGAACCTTGTGCTCGATGCCTTCTGCGTTAAGCAGACGGGACATGTGCTCGGAGGTCTCGATGGTCGCCGTACCCACCAGCACCGGACGGTTTTCCGCAAGGCAGGCCTTGATGTCAGTCACGATGGCCGCGTACTTCTCTTCCGCCGTCAGGTAGACGAGGTCGTTGAAGTCTTTACGGGCCAGCGGCTTGTTCGGCGGGATGACCATCACGGCCAGGTTGTAGATCTGGTGGAATTCGAACGCCTCGGTGTCGGCGGTACCGGTCATGCCGGACAGCTTGTTGTACAGACGGAAGTAGTTCTGGAACGTGGTCGACGCCAGTGTCTGGCTTTCGGCCTGAATGTTCAGGTTTTCCTTGGCTTCGATGGCCTGGTGCAGGCCCTCGGACAGGCGACGGCCCGGCATGGTACGACCGGTATGCTCGTCAACCAGCAACACCTGACCATCCTGGACGATGTACTCGACGTTGCGGTTGAACAGCTTGTGCGCACGCAGACCGGCGTAGACGTGGGTCAGCAGGCCCAGGTTATGCGCCGAATACAGGCTTTCGCCTTCGGCCAGCAGGCCGACTTCGGTGAGCATCTCTTCGATGAACTGGTGACCGGCTTCGTTCAGCTCGACCTGACGGGTCTTCTCGTCGACGGTGAAGTGACCGGCCTTGGTGACCTGACCTTCCACTTCCTCGATGTGCTGCTCGAGTTTAGGGATCAGTCGGTTGATTTCGGTGTAAAGCCTGGAGCTGTCTTCAGCCTGGCCGGAGATGATCAGCGGCGTCCGCGCTTCGTCGATCAGGATGGAGTCGACTTCGTCGATCACGGCAAAGTTGAGTTCACGCTGGAACTTGTCGTCCATGCTGAACGCCATGTTGTCGCGCAGGTAATCGAAGCCGTATTCGTTGTTGGTGCCGTAAGTGATGTCGGCGGCATAGGCTGCGCGCTTCTCTTCCGGCGGCTGGAACGGCGTGACGATCCCTACGGTCAGGCCGAGGAACTCGTACAACGGACGCATCCAGTTGGCGTCCCGGCGTGCCAGGTAGTCGTTCACGGTTACGACGTGAACGCCCTTGCCCGACAGCGCGTTGAGGTAGACCGCCAGGGTACCGACGAGCGTTTTACCCTCACCGGTACGCATCTCTGCGATCTGACCTTCGTGCAGGGTCATGCCGCCGATCAACTGGACGTCGAAGTGGCGCATGCCCATGACGCGCTTGCCCGCTTCACGCGCGACAGCGAATGCTTCCGGCAGCAATTGATCGAGGGTCTCGCCTTTGGCTATGCGGGCCTTGAACTCTTCGGTCTTGGCGCGCAATTGCTCGTCCGAAAGGGCCACCATTTGCTCTTCGAAGGCATTGACGAGCTGAACCGTCTTGAGCATGCGTTTGACTTCACGCTCGTTCTTGCTTCCAAAAAGTTTTTTTAACAAAGGCGCAAACATATCGACAGGATCTTCCACACATAGGAATGGAGGGCGGCCCCGTGAGTCGCCCGTGCAGCCCTGATGGCTGCATGCGAACGAGCATTCTACCCGGAAACGATGGTGAGGAAAGTGGCGTTATTCCACGATGCTGGCACAGCGCTGTGACGGGGCAGATTTACAATGGGGCCATTTTCAAGCACTTCAACCCATAAACAGGGGAAGTTACTCATTGATTTGCATATGAAAGCACGGAAAGGCCTCTGAAAGCAGCCGTTACAATGCTTTCTGTTAAGATGACCGCCTTGTCACCGAGGCACATCACCATGGCTTTCCGCCCTCTGAACGCTCGCGCGCCTGCGGTCCTGCTGCGCGAAGCCAAGCCCCTGAAGGCTATCTTCCGGCACGCCGAACGCCTGAGCCATTTGCAGCGCCTGCTTGAAAGCCAGCTGCAGCCTGCCGCCCGCGAGCATTGCCATGTAGCCTCGTGGCGCGAAGGCAGTCTGTTGCTGATCGTAACGGACGGCCACTGGGCCACTCGCCTGCGCTATCAACAGAAACGTTTGCACCGACAGCTGATTGCGTTCGACGAGTTCATCAACCTGACCCGCATCGTGTTCAAGGTACAGCCGCCGACAGCGCCACGGGGCGCGGCGACGCACACCATCGACCTGTCCACGGTCGCCGCCGAAAACATCCAGGCCACCGCTGAAGGCATCACTGACCCCAAGCTGCGCGCCGCACTGGAACGGTTGGCCAGCCATGCCAAGGATCGCAAATAAGCGCTCTGCCGCCTGCGCACTGGCTTCACGGAAATAAAAAAAGGCCGCCCGAGGGCAGCCTTTAAAGAACAAAAGGAAAGAGAGTAAAGCTTGCTTACACGGCCGCGACAGGACGCATGTAAGAAATAGGTGCCGTACTGGCATCCTCGAAGGTCACCACTTCCCACGCATCTTTCTGCTCGATCAACGTGCGCAGAAGACGGTTGTTCAGTGCATGCCCCGACTTGAAGCCCTTGAACTCACCAATCAGGCTATTGCCCAGCAGGTAGAGGTCACCGATGGCATCCAGGATTTTATGTTTGACGAATTCGTCCTCGTACCGCAGGCCGTCTTCGTTCAATACACCATCCTTGTCGACCACGATGGCGTTTTCCACACTGCCGCCGAGTGCGAGGTTGTGCTTGCGCAGGTACTCGATGTCACTCATGAACCCGAAGGTACGGGCACGGCTGACTTCCTTCACAAAGGAAGTGCTGGAAAAGTCCACGCTTGCACTCTGGGTGCGGTCACGGAAGACGGGGTGATCGAAATCGATCTCGAAACTGACCTTGAACCCTTCGAAAGGCACGAAAGTAGCGCGTTTACCGCCATCTTCCACTGTGACTTCACGCAGGATCCGGATGAATTTCTTCGGCGCGTCCTGTTCTTCCAGGCCTGCCGATTGAATCAGGAATACGAAAGGGCCTGCGCTGCCGTCCATGATTGGGACTTCGGAGGCAGAGAGCTCGACGTAGGCGTTATCGATGCCAAGGCCAGCCATGGCCGAGAGCAGGTGTTCCACCGTGTCAACTTTGACATCGCCGTTGACCAGCGTTGTCGAGAGTGTGGTGTCACCGACGTTTTCCGCACGCGCAGGGATCTGCACGACAGGGTCGAGGTCGGCTCGGCAAAACACGATGCCGGTATTCACAGGTGCGGGCTTGAGGGTCAGGTAAACCTTCTCCCCGGAGTGCAGACCTACACCTGTGGCACGGATAATATTTTTCAGGGTGCGTTGTTTAATCATGGCATGGGCCGCTTCAGCGCAAGTTGCGAACTGGTATCAACAAAGGCTGGCGATGATAGCAGACCATGCCTTTGCTGAACACCAATCACCCTAATACCCCTGATACATTTCATCAATCGGCCTGACGACGCAGGAAAGCCGGGATGTCCAGGTAGTCCAGATCATCGTTCGGGTTCATCTTCGCCGCTGCAGTGGCGCCAGCGTGTGCCTGATTGCGCATCACGGTAGGACGGTCCAGATCGCGATAGTTCACCGACGGGGCTTCCTGACGGGCCGCTGGCTGAGCCGAAGCCTGCTGAGTGGTCTGCAGGGTGTTGTCGATGACCTTCACAGGCTTCTCGATTTTCGCGCCCAGACCGGTCGCAACCACGGTCACGTGCAACTCGTCACGCATGTCCGGATCGATAACGGTACCGACCTTGACCATGGCGTGCTCGGAAGCGAACGCTTCGATGATGCTGCCCACGTCCGAGTACTCACCCAGAGACAGGTCAGGACCGGCAGTGATGTTGACCAGGATGCCACGCGCGCCCTGCAGGTTGACGTCTTCGAGCAGCGGGTTGCGAATGGCGGCTTCAGTCGCCTCACGTGCACGGTTCGGACCGCTGGCGCAGCCAGTGCCCATCATCGCCATGCCCATTTCGCTCATCACGGTACGTACGTCGGCGAAGTCGACGTTGATCATGCCCGGACGCTTGATGATGTCGGAGATACCGCGAACGGCACCCGCCAGTACATCGTCTGCCTTGGCGAAAGCCGACAGCAGGCTGGCGTCTTTACCCAGGATGGTCAGCAGCTTCTCGTTGGGAATGGTGATCAACGAGTCGACGCTTTCGGACAGCATGCGGATGCCTTCATCGGCGATCTGCATGCGCTTGCGACCTTCGAACGGGAACGGACGAGTGACGACTGCAACCGTCAGAATGCCCATTTCCTTGGCCACTTCGGCAATGATCGGTGCTGCACCGGTACCGGTACCGCCGCCCATGCCCGTGGTGATGAACACCATATTGGTGCCTTGCAGGACTTCTGCAATGCGCTCACGGTCTTCCAGTGCGGCCTGACGACCGACTTCCGGGTTGGCGCCAGCGCCAAGGCCCTTGGTCACGCCTGTGCCCAGTTGCAGAATGGTGCGCGCGCCGATGTTTTTCAGCGCTTGAGCGTCGGTGTTGGCGCAGATGAATTCGACGCCTTCAATGTTGCTCTTGACCATGTGATTGACAGCGTTACCGCCACCACCGCCTACACCGATGACCTTGATTACCGGGCTTTGCGGGACGTTGTCTACGAGTTCGAACATTTTCTCTCTCCTTCCGCTCTCTAGTTAGTTTGCCTACTGCCTGCCGCTATTACTTTTGAAGCCTTGAAGCTTTGAAACTCAGAAATTGCCCTGGACCCAACGCTTGATACGCTCAAGCACCGGGGCCTTGGGTTCGTCGCCGTAACTGCTGTTGCCGACAATCCCTGACAGCGAAATGCCGTCCGATTGTTTTTGCAGGCCGTACAGCAGCAGACCTACGCCTGTGGAGTAGATCGGGTTGCGCACGACATCAGCGAGCCCTTTGACGCTATGCGGAACGCCGAGGCGCACCGGCATGTGGAAGATTTCTTCGGCAAGTTCCACCGCACCTTCCATTTTCGAGGTACCGCCGGTCAGTACGATGCCGGCCGGGATCAGGTCTTCATAACCGCTGCGACGCAGCTCGGCCTGAATGAGGGTGAACAGCTCGTCGTAACGAGGTTCGACCACTTCGGCCAGGGCCTGGCGCGACAGCTCGCGAGGTGGACGGTCGCCCACGCTCGGTACTTTGATGGTTTCACCCGCACCGGCCAGTTTGGCCAGGGCACAGGCATAACGAATCTTGATTTCTTCGGCGTACTGGGTCGGGGTGCGCAACGCCATGGCGATGTCGTTGGTCACCTGATCGCCCGCAATCGGGATGACGGCAGTGTGACGAATCGCGCCTTCGGTGAAGATCGCGATGTCGGTGGTGCCGCCACCGATGTCCACCAGGCAGACGCCCAGCTCTTTCTCGTCATCGGTCAGGACCGAATAGGCCGAGGCCAGTTGCTCCAGAATGATGTCGTCGACTTCCAGGCCGCAGCGACGCACGCACTTCTCGATGTTCTGTGCAGCGTTCACTGCGCAGGTCACCACATGCACCTTGGCTTCCAGACGTACGCCCGACATGCCCAGTGGCTCACGCACGCCTTCCTGGTTATCGATCACGTAGTCCTGAGGCAGGGTGTGCAACACGCGCTGATCGGCAGGGATCGCGACGGCCTGGGCTGCGTCCAGTACCCGCTCCAGATCCGCAGAGCTGACTTCACGGTCGCGAATCGCCACGATGCCATGGGAGTTCAGGCTGCGAATGTGGTTGCCCGCAACACCGACGAACGCCGAGTGAATGCGGCAGCCAGCCATCAGTTGGGCCTCTTCCACGGCGCGCTGGATCGACTGCACGGTCGATTCGATATTCACCACCACGCCCTTCTTCAGGCCGCGGGAAGGATGAGTACCGATACCCACGATTTCCAGCGAGCCATCGGCCGCGACTTCGCCTACCAGTGCCACCACCTTGGAGGTACCGATATCCAGCCCGACGATCATTTTGCCGCTTTGCACATTTGCCATGGTCCTGCCTCTTATCAATTCTTCGCGACGGCGGGTTTGTCCGTCGTCGGCGCTGCCTGTTCACGCCACCCGACCGCCAGGCCGTTGGCGTAACGCAGGTCGATGCGCGCAATATTCGTGATTTGGTCTTTAAGCGTTTTGTCGTAAATCGCGATGAAGCGGCGCATTTTTTCAACGAGATGGTCGCGTCCCAGCAACAACTCGATTCCCGGACCGGCATTACCGGCCCCCGTGGTCAGGAACCAACTGCCACGCTCGCGCAATTCCAGGCGCACGATCGAAAATCCCAGGGGGCGCAACATCTGGCTCAATACCTGGTACTGCTGCATCACCTGCTGCTGAGCCCGCTGTGGGC
Organism: Pseudomonas asturiensis; assembly: GCF_900143095.1. Lineage (GTDB taxonomy): Bacteria > Pseudomonadota > Gammaproteobacteria > Pseudomonadales > Pseudomonadaceae > Aquipseudomonas > Aquipseudomonas asturiensis. Next base: position 66,375 of record NZ_FRDA01000008.1, read on the forward strand.
CGAACAACTGGGGAAGGTGTTCATAATTGGACAGTTCACGCGGTGTGAAAGCCTGTCCCTGGTTGTTCAGCAAGGCTTCGTCACCCCAACGGGCAACGGGCAGTTGCTCTTCCAGGCGAATCACCACCTGGTCCGGCCACACGCGCCTGACTTCTGCGTGTGCAATCCATGGCATTTGCTCAAGCTCGGTGCGCATGGCCGCCAGATCGATCTTGAAGAAGCTCGACGCCACGAACGGTGCAATCCGCTGCTGCACGGCCTGCTGACTGATGTAACTCAGATCGCCCTGCACATTGATGCGCGTGATCGGGCGGTCGGCGTACGGCATCAATCGCAGGGCAGCCTCGTAAGTCCCGAACCCCAGAACGACCAACATGACAGGCCAGAACAGTCGCTTCAGGAAGCTGAAGTTCGGCTTGGGCATGCGCGACGACAGCGGTTCCTTGGCCACCATACGGCTGGCGCCACGAGGCACCGGCTTGCGGCCGGGGGCTGGTGGCTGTTGACGTGCCGAAGCGCCGTACATGCCTTACCCTCTCGCCTGAACGCTGTCGGCCAGAATCGCCAACACCAGTTGCTGGAAATCAAGGCCCGCAGCACGTGCCGCCATCGGGACCAGACTGTGGTCGGTCATGCCTGGCACCGTGTTGACTTCAAGCAGCCAGAACTTGCCGTTTTCGTCCTGCATGACATCCGTACGCGCCCAGCCTGCGATGCCAATGGCTTCGCACGCACGTGCTGTCAGTTGTTTGAGTTCCTGCTCGCGATCGTCGGCAAGCCCGCTCGGGATCCGATACTGGGTATCGGAGGCCAGGTACTTGGCGTCGTAATCATAAAAACTGTGAGGAGTGCCCAGGCCGATGGGCGGCAACACCTGGTCGCGCAGAGACGCCACAGTAAACTCGGGCCCCTGAATCCACTGCTCGACCAACACTTGCGAATCGTAGGTACTGGCGGCTTTCCAGGCGGCGATCAATGCTTCGACGCTGGTCACTTTAGCCATACCGATACTTGAGCCTTCATGGGCCGGTTTGACGATCAAAGGGAAGCCCAGTTCCGTCGCCGCGCAAATACAATCCTGCTCGCTGCCAAGTACCGCGTGCAAAGGCGTTGCAAGGCCCAGACTCTGCCACACCTGCTTGGTGCGCAGCTTGTCCATCGCCAGTGCCGAAGCCAGTACGCCGCTGCCGGTATATGGAATGTCCAGACATTCCAGCAGCCCCTGCATCGTGCCGTCTTCGCCACCGCGACCGTGCAATACGATGAAGGCGCGATCAATCTTTTCGCTGACCAGACGCTGCAGGAAATCGTCACCCACGTCGATGCCGAACGCGTCCACGCCCGCCGCGAGCAAAGCGTCCAGCACTGCTTGCCCGGACTTCAGGGAGACTTCCCGCTCGGCACTCTTGCCGCCGAACAGCACGGCAACGCGGCCGAAGCTGTTCGGCGCCAGTGTCGAGCGCAGGGAAGACGGGGTAACGGCTGTCATTTCAGCTTACCTTCGGTTGAAGCCACTTTTGCGCCGACGAACAGCGGACTCTTGAGCAGTTGCGGAGCCAGACCACCAATGTCGCCCGCGCCCTGGCACAGCAGGATGTCGCCGGCACGCAGCAGCGGCTTGACCAGCGGGGCCAGTTCGACGCCGCGTTCGATGTAGATCGGGTCGAGCTGACCACGCTGACGAATGCTGTGGCACAGGTTGCGGCTGTCTGCACCGGGGATCGGTTCTTCACCGGCCGGGTAGACTTCCATCAGCAGCAGAACGTTGGCATCGGCCAGAACCTGCACGAAATCGTCATACAGATCGCGGGTGCGGCTGAATCGGTGCGGCTGGTAAACCATGACCAGACGCCTATCCGGCCAGCCACCGCGCACGGCGTTGATCACTGCTGCCACTTCACGCGGGTGATGGCCATAGTCGTCGACCAGCATCACGTTGCCGCCGTCGACCGGCAGTTCGCCGTAAACCTGGAAGCGACGACCCACGCCCTGGAAGCCCGACAACCCCTGAACGATGGCCTCATCACTGACGCCTTCGTCAGTGGCGATGGCAATGGTTGCCAGCGAGTTGAGGACGTTGTGATTGCCCGGCATGTTCACGGACACGTCCAGCGGCTCGCGGTCGCGACGCAGCACGGTGAAGAACGTCAGCATGCCATCCTGGCGCACATTGATGGCGCGCACGTCAGCCGTCTCGCTGAAGCCGTAGGTCAGGGTCGGACGCTTGACCAGTGGCAGAATCTCGCGCACCACCGGATCGTCGATGCACATCACCGCCAGCCCGTAGAACGGCAGGTTATGAAGGAACTCGACAAACGTCTTCTTCAGCTTGTTGAAGTCGCCTTCATAGGTCGCCATGTGGTCGGCGTCGATGTTGGTGACCACCGCAACCAGCGGTTGCAGGTGCAGGAAACTGGCATCACTTTCGTCAGCTTCGGCGATCAGGTAACGGCTGGTGCCCAACTGTGCGTTGGTGCCTGCAGCATTCAGACGGCCACCGATCACGAACGTCGGGTCCAGGCCACCGGCCGCAAACACCGAAGCGATCAGGCTGGTGGTGGTGGTCTTGCCATGCGTGCCGGCCACGGCAATACCGTGGCGGTAGCGCATCAGCTCGGCGAGCATTTCGGCACGTGGCACAACCGGGATACGGCGTTCAAGCGCGGTCGCCACTTCCGGGTTGGACGTGTTGACCGCACTGGACACCACCAGCACATCAGCGCCTGCCGTGTTTTCAGCACGATGACCGAGGAAGATCTGCGCGCCGAACGATTCGAGGCGTTCGGTCACGGCGGAGCTCTTGAGGTCGGAACCCGACACTTCATAGCCCAGGTTCAGCAGCACCTCGGCAATACCGCACATGCCGACGCCGCCGATACCGACGAAGTGGATACGACGGATACGACGCATTTCAGGTTGCGGCATGGCGCGTTGATTCTCAACCATTGACCACCTCCACACAGACATCGACCACGGTATTGGTTGCATCGGGCTTGGCCAGGCGACGTGCCGTGCGGGCCATGCTGTTCAATTGTTCGGGTTGCATCAAAACCTCTTTCAGGCGAGCAGCCATCTCGGCTACGCCAGTTGTCGCTTGCGGCATGACGAAGGCTGCGCCTTCGCGGGCCAGATAGTCAGCGTTACGTGACTGATGGTCATCGATCGCGTGGGGCAGCGGGATCAACAACGATGGCAGGCCAGCGGCCGCCAGTTCGCTGATGGTCAACGCACCTGCGCGACAAACCACCAGATCGGCCCAGCTGTACGCTTGAGCCATGTTCTGGATAAACGGCGCGACCTGCGCCTCGACACCTGCTGTGCGATAGCGCTCGGCAGTGATTTCGTCGTGATGTTTGCCGGCCTGGTGGAACACCTCGGGACGCAGGTCCTCGGGCAATTGCGCCAGTGCTTCAGGCAGTAACTTGTTCAGCGGCTCGGCACCCAGGCTTCCACCCAGCACCAGCAGACGTGCCTTGCGCCCGACCAGTGTCTGACGCGGCGTTTCAAGGAACAGCTCGACACGCACCGGGTTGCCGGTGGTACGGCGCTTGCCAGACGCAGCGAATGTATTCGGGAACGCCTCGCACACGCGGCTGGCGAATGAGGCCAGGCTGCGGTTGGCGGTGCCCGCGACAGCGTTCTGTTCGTGAATGATCAACGGCACGCCCGCCAGCTTCGCCGCCAGACCACCGGGGCCTGTGACATAGCCGCCGAAGCCGACCACGCAGACAGGTTTAAGCTCACGCACGACCTTGCGGGCCTGCATCAGCGCCTTGAACAGCATCAGCGGCGCTTTGAGCAGGGACAAACGACCCTTGCCGCGCAAGCCGGTCACATTGATCAGGTGCAGCGTGAGACCCGCCTGCGGAACGAGTTCGTTCTCGATCCCGCGCGGCGTGCCCAGCCAGTGAACCTTGTAGCCACGTGCCTGGAATTCGCGGGCGCAGGCGAGCGCCGGGAACACGTGCCCGCCGGTGCCGCCTGCCATGATCAGCACATTAGCGTCCATGGGGCGTCTCCTCGGCGAAGTCGCTTTCCTTGAACTCGGCCTCTTCACTGCCCATGTTGTTGCGCGATTCCCACTCGATGCGCAGCAGCAGGCCAAGGCTTGCACAGCAGATCACCAACGAACTGCCGCCATAGCTCAGGAACGGCAAGGTCAGCCCCTTGGTGGGCAACAGGCCGACGTTCACGCCGATGTTGATCAGGAACTGACCGATCCACAGGAACGACAGACCGTACGCGACGTAGGCACCAAAGAACTGTTTGGCCCGTTCTGCCCACATGCCGATGTACATGCCGCGGATACTGACGAACAGGAACAAGGCGACCGTGAGCAGCGAACCCACCACGCCCAGTTCTTCAGCGAGCACGGAGAACACGAAGTCGGTATGCGCTTCCGGCAGATAGAATTGTTTCTGAACGCTGTTGCCAAGGCCCACACCGAACCATTCGCCGCGCCCAAAGGCAATCAACGCCTGGGTCAACTGATAGCCGGAACCGAACTGGTCAGCCCACGGGTCGGTGAAGTTGGTCAGACGCGCCATCCGGTAAGGCTGAGCCTGTACCAGCACCACGACCGACGCGACAGCCAGCACCACCATCAGCGAAAAGCGGAACAGGCCCACACCGCCGAGAAACAGCATTGCGGCCGCAGCGCCCATCATCACGACCGTTGCCCCGAAGTCAGGCTCCATCAGCAACAGGCCCGCCATCGGCAGCAGCACGATGAACGGCTTGAAAAAGCCCATCCAGCTCTCGCGCACTTCCTGCTGACGACGGATCAGGTAGCCGGCCAGGAAGATCACGACGAACACCTTGGCGATTTCCGAAGGCTGCACGTTGAACGCACCGAAGCCGATCCAGCGCATCGAACCATTGACCTCGCGTCCGATGCCGGGCACCAGCACCATCAGCAGCAGGCCGAAGGCACCGATCAGCATCAGCCAGCCCAGACGTTGCCAGGTGGCGACCGGGATCATCATGGTCACGCCGCACGCGCCCAGGCCGATCAGCAGGTAGACCAGGTGGCGGGTCATCATGTAAAGGGTATTGCCCGATTGCACGGCAGCCACTTCCGATGACGCGGAAGTGATCATCACCAGACCCAGGCCCAGCAGTGCGAGACAGCCAACCAGCATCGGGAAGTCGAGGTCGATGCCCCGTCCGCTGATCAGGGGCGATGGATACGGCTTGATCACACCGAAGATCATGACAAGCACTCCACTGCCTGCGCGAACACTCGCCCGCGCTCTTCATAATTCTTGAACATGTCCAGACTGGCGCAGGCCGGGGACAGCAACACTGCGTCGCCGTCCTGAGCCAGTTCAGCGCTACGCTCGACCGCGGCTTGCAGCGTGTCGACACGTACCAGCGGTGCGGCGTCGCCCAGTGCCGCAGCAAGCCGCTCGGCATCACGCCCCAGCAGCACGACAGTGCGGCAATGCGCAGCGACGGCCGAACGCAGAGCACCGAAATCAGCACCTTTGCCGTCGCCACCGGCGATCAACACCAGCTTGCCCGGAATATCGGCACCCAGGCCTTCGATGGCAGCCAGTGCAGCGCCGACATTGGTGGCTTTCGAATCGTTGTAGTAATGAACGCCGTTCAGTTCCCTGACCCACTGGCAGCGATGCTCAAGACCGGTGAATTCGCGCAGCGCAGCCAGCATGGCGTCGAACGGCAGACCGACCGCATGGCCCAGCGCCAATGCCGCCAGTGCGTTGGCCTGGTTATGGGCGCCGCGCATTTTCAGGTCGCGAACCGGCATCAGGTTCTCGAACTGGAACGCAAGGTACTTTTCGCCACCCTCTTCACGCAGGCCGAAGCCATGGAAGTCGGGCTTGTTCAGACCGAAGGTCCAGCACGGCAGACCCTCGCCGATCAGCGGACGAGACAGTGCGTCCTGACGATTGACCACCACCTGACGAGCGCCGCGGAAGATCCGGTGCTTGGCCAGATGGTAGGCAGGCAGGCCGCTGTAACGGTCCATGTGGTCTTCGCTGATGTTCAGCACGGTCGCCACTTCGGCGTTGAGCTGATCGGTGGTCTCCAGTTGAAAGCTGGACAATTCCATCACGTACAGCTCAACGTCGTCGCTGAGCAGATCCAGCGCCGGAGTACCCAGATTACCGCCCACGGCAACACGCTTGCCTGCGGCCACGGCCATATCGCCAACCAGCGTCGTGACAGTGCTTTTCGCATTGGAACCGGTGATGGCCACGATAGGCGCTTTCGCGTAGCGCGCGAACAGCTCGATATCGCCCGCCATCTTCACGCCACGCGCCTGCGCCTGCTGCAAGGCAGGCGTCGCGAGGGCAAGCCCCGGGCTGACGTAGACTTCGTCGGCACGGCAGAGGAACTCGACGTCCAGCTCGCCACAACGCACTTCCACCTGCGGGTAATCCCGGCGCAAGGTCGCCAGTTCCGGCGGATTCTCCCGCGTGTCGGCCACGGCAAACGACACGCCCTGGTTCGCCAGGAAGCGAACCAGGGACATGCCGCTTTTGCCTAGACCCACGACAATGCGGAAGCGGTCGGAAACGATCAGGGACACTCGCTCTACCTCAGTTTCAGCGTGGCAAGGCCGATCAGCACGAGAATCACGGTGATGATCCAGAAACGGACGATCACGCGTGGCTCGGGCCAGCCTTTGAGTTCAAAGTGGTGGTGGATGGGCGCCATACGGAAAACCCGGCGACCGGTCAGTTTGAAAGACGCAACCTGAATGACCACTGAAAGGGTTTCCATCACGAACACGCCGCCCATGATGAACAGCACGATTTCCTGACGGACGATCACTGCCATGGTGCCCAGTGCAGCGCCCAGCGCCAGCGCACCGACGTCGCCCATAAAGACCTGGGCCGGGTAGGTGTTGAACCAGAGGAACCCCAGTCCCGCCCCGATCAACGCCCCGGAGAACACAATCAGTTCGCCCGCCCCCGGTACATAGGGAATCAGCAGGTATTCAGCGAATTTCACGTTACCCGACAGGTAGCAGAAGATACCCAGCGCGCCGCCAACCATCACGGTCGGCATGATCGCCAGACCGTCCAGGCCGTCGGTCAGGTTGACCGCGTTGCTGGAGCCGACGATCACGAAATAGGTCAGCACCACAAAACCGATGCCCAACGGGATGCGGACATCCTTGAGCATCGGCACGATCAATGTGGTTTCGGTGGCCGAAGGCGCAGTCGTATAAAGGAAGATCGCAGCACACAGACCGAATACCGACTGCCAGAAGTACTTCCAGCGGCTTGGCAGGCCACGGGAGTTCTTTTCGATGACCTTGCGGTAGTCGTCGACCCAGCCAATGGCACCGAACAGCAGGGTGACGAGCAGCACGACCCAGACATAACGGTTGCTCAAGTCAGCCCACAGCAAGGTGCTGATGCCGATGGAGGAAAGAATCAGCGCGCCGCCCATGGTGGGCGTGCCCGATTTGGACAAGTGCGATTGCGGACCGTCGTTGCGCACGGACTGACCGATCTGACGCATCTGCAGGGTGCGGATCATCCATGGGCCCAGGCACAGCGAAAGCGTCAGCGCAGTGAGCACGCCAAGGATCCCGCGCAGCGACAGGTACTGAAAGACTGCGAAGCCTTTGTAGAACTGTTGTAAGAACTCGGCCAACAGCAGCAGCATCAATGTTTCTCCAGGCTAGAACCGCACAAGGCGGCCACGATGTTTTCCATCGCGGCACTGCGCGAACCCTTGATCAATAAAGTGGTGTTTTTGTCTTGCTCAGCGCCCAGCGCTTCGATCAGCTCGGCCTGAGTGATGAAATGGCGCGCATGCGGGCCAAAAGCGCTCACGGCGTGGGTCATCAGTGGCCCTACGGCATACAGCGCCGACACCTTGCCGGCAGCATAGGCGCCCACATCGTGGTGGCCCTGCTCGGCCCACTCACCCAGCTCGCCGATGTCGCCCAGCACCAGAACGGTACGCCCTGCAAAGCTGGTCAGCAGGTCGACTGCAGCGTTTACAGAAGACGGATTGGCGTTGTACGTGTCGTCAATCACGCGCATGCCATTGCTGGCAATGTGAGCAACGGCGCGGCCCTTGACCGGCTGCACGTCGTTCAGGCCAGCTACGATGCCTTCAAGACTCACGCCCAGCGCGCAGGCAGCAGCAGCAGCGGCCAGCGCATTGGTCACGTTGTGTGTGCCCAGCAGATTCAGTTGTACCCGCGCAGTACCCAGCGGGCTGTTGAATACGAAACCCGGGCATCCACGTGCATCGCGGCTGAGGTCACTGGCATGCAGGTCAGCAGCAGCGTTGCTCAATGCAAACGTCAGGACCTTGCGATCACCTGCACGCTTGCGCCAGACAGGGAATGCCTTGTCATCAAGATTCAGAACGGCAGTGCCACTGGCGTTGAGCCCCTCGATAATTTCGCCTTTGGCTTCGACGATGCGATCAGGACCACCAAACTCGCCGACGTGGGCTGTGCCTGCGTTGGTCAGAATGGCCACATGAGGTTGGGCCAGGCTCACAGTAAACGCGATTTCCCCGACACGCGACGCACCCAGCTCGATGACCGCAGCGGTGTGCTCGGCACCCAGCTCCAGCAGCGTCAGTGGCACACCCAGTTCGTTGTTCAGATTGCCACGGGTCGCAAGCACAGGGCCGCGCGTACGCAGAATGCTGGCGAGCATTTCCTTGACCGTGGTTTTGCCACTGGAACCGGTTACGGCGGCAACCGGCCGGTCAACGAAGGCATTACGATTCAGTGCGCCCAATTGCGCCAGTGCCTTGCGGGTATCCAGCACCACCAGTTGTGGCAGGCTCGCGCCCACCACTTCACGCTCGACCAGAGCACCCACCGCGCCGCTGGCTGCAACCTGCTCCAGGTATTCATGCCCATCGAAACGAGGGCCGGTCAGCGCCACGAACAACTGGCCGGGCTTGATCGCACGGCTGTCGGTGCTGACACCGTCAAAGCTGCAGTCGCTGCCCACCAGACGGGCATCGAGCGGGGCAATCAATTCGCTGAAGGTCAATGGCTTAAGCATGCGCAGGCTCCCAGACGGCCAAGGCTCTGGCGGCCTCTTCCAGATCGGAGAAGGCCTGACGCTGACCGTCGATTTCCTGATAGTCCTCGTGCCCCTTGCCAGCCAGCACGACCACGTCATCGGCTCCGGCGCTGGCGATCATTTGCGCAATGGCCTGACCGCGCCCCTCAATGAACGTCACCTTGTCAGCGGCAGCGAAGCCGGCACGGATGTCATCGAAGATCCGGGCAGGCGCTTCGCTGCGAGGATTGTCATCCGTCACGAGCACACCATCGGCCAGTCGCTCGACCACTTCGGCCATCAACGGGCGCTTGCCGCGATCCCGATCGCCGCCGCAGCCAAACAGGCACAACAACCGCCCCTTGGCGTGCGGGCGCAAGGCTTCCAGTACTTTTTCCAACGCATCGGGCGTGTGAGCGTAATCGACCACGACCAACGGTTTGTCTGCGCCACCCAGACGCTGCATGCGTCCGACCGGGCCTTCCAGTTTCGGCAGCACCTTGAGAATTTCGTCCAGCGCGTAATCCAGACCGAGCAACGCGCCGATTGCGGCCAGCACGTTGCTCAGGTTGAAACGCCCCAGCAGACCGCTGCGCAGGAAATGCTCACCTTGCGGAGTCACCAGCGTGGCGCGTACGCCATCGTCGTCGAACTTTGCGTCGCGGCAATAAAGATACGCAGCGCTGTCGAGCAGGCTGTAGGTGATCAACCGTGACTCATGCTTGTTGGCCGCCAGTTCACGACCGAATGCGTCATCCAGGTTGATGACCCGGCAACGCAGGTCAGGCCAGGCAAACAGCTTGGCCTTGGCCGCGCCGTAGGCCTGCATGGTGCCGTGATAATCCAGATGGTCCCGGGACAGGTTGGTCAGCACCGCAACATCGAAGGCCAGCGCGGTCGCACGCCCCTGATCCAGACCGTGGGAAGACACTTCCATCGCTACCGCGCGTGCGCCCGCCTGCCTGAGGTCGGTCAGCGTCGCCTGCACGGCAATCGGGTCCGGCGTGGTGTGGCGGCCACTCTGCAGTGCGCCGTAAAAGCCGGTGCCCAGCGTGCCGACGATGCCGCAATGCTGCCCCAGCAGGTCAAGCGCCTGAGCAACCAGCTGGGTGACGCTGGTCTTGCCATTGGTGCCGGTGACACCGACCAGATTCAGGCTTCGGCTCGAGTCGCCATAAAAGCGCCCGGCAATGGCGGACAGTTGCGCGGCCAGCCCCTTGACCGGGATCAGCGGCACATCGGTAATCGGTAATACGGTAGCCCCTTCGGTCTCATACGCGACGGCCGCTGCGCCACGTTGAAGCGCATCGGCAATGTGCGTACGACCATCGACCTTGAGACCTGGAATTGCCAGGAACAGATCACCCGGACGGACGTTGCGGCTGTCCAGCGTCAACTCGCGAATCAGCGCGTCACGGTCGGTATGTGCGAAAAGCTTGCTCAGATTAAAGGACATCAACCACGCCCTCCTTTAACAACTGCCGGAGCAGCATTGACCTGTTCGGGTGCGAGGTTGTCGGGAGATACGTTCATCAAGCGCAACGTACCGGACATGACCTTGCTGAATACCGGGGCCGAAACCAGACCGCCGTAGTAACCGCCCTTGCTCGGCTCGTCGATCACGACAACGATGGCGTAACGCGGATTGCTCATCGGGCCGAACCCAGCGAACAGCGACCGGTAAGAGTTCTCGGCGTAACCCTTGGTGCCGATGGACGTCTTGCGCGCCGTGCCGCTCTTGCCACCCACGTGATAGGACGGCACACGGGCGCGATACACGCCGCGCGGGTCCTCGATCACTTGCTGCAACATGCCTTGCAGGGTCTTGGCGGTGGCCTCAGGGATAGCCTGAACCGCCGTCGGAGCCGCATCGCTTTTCAGAATGGTCAATGGCACGATCCGGCCATTGTTGGCCAGCGCACCGTAGGCGTGTACCAGTTGCAGCGCAGTCACCGACAAACCGTAGCCGTAGGACAGCGTGGCGGTTTCTGCCTTGCGCCACTCGCGATAGTTCGGCAGGTTGCCCACGCGCTCACCCGGGAAGCCCAGGCCTGTGTATTGCCCGAAGCCGACGCGCTGCATGGCGCGGAAAATCGATTCGCCGCCCACGTCGAACGCGACTTTACTCATGCCCACGTTACTGGAGTTGATCAAAATGCCCGTCAGGTCGAGCACCGGACCTTCGGTCTTGGTCACGTCGCGAATCGTGTATTTGCCGATCTGCAGCGTGCCCGGATACACCTCGACCTTGTCGGTCGGCTTCCAGCGGCCGCTGTCCAGCGCGGCTGTCATCGAAATCGGCTTCATGGTCGAGCCCGGCTCGAACACGTCGATGATCGCCCGATTACGCATGGCCGCAGGCACCATGGTACGGCGGTTGTTGGGGTTGTAAGTCGGCTGGTTGACCATCGCCAGCACTTCGCCGGTCTTGACGTCCATGATGACCAGACTGCCCGCCTTGGCTTCGTTCTCGACAATGGCGTTGCGCAGCTCGCGGGTTGCCAGGTATTGCAGGCGCAGATCAATGGACAAAGCCAAGGTCTTACCGGCCTTGGCGTTCTTGGTAACCTGTACGTCCTTGATCAGTCGGCCTCGCCGGTCCTTGATGACCTGACGCTTGCCGGGCACGCCGGCAAGCCAGTCGTCGTAGGCCAGTTCGACGCCTTCGCGACCATGATCGTCAAGGTCGGTAAAGCCGACCATGTGTGCAGTCACATCGCCTGCCGGGTAGAAACGACGAAATTCCTCGATGCCATAGACACCGGGAACCTTGAGGTCGAGTACCGACTGACCCTGCTCGGGTGTCAGCCCCCGAACCAGGTAGATGAATTCCTTGGTGGCCTGCGAGTCGAGACGTTCGGTAAGGACTTTCACGTCCTGGCCCAGCGCTGCGGCGAGCATCGGCCACTTGGCTTTGTCCTGCTGCATTTCGCGTGGATTGGCCCACAGCGTGGTCACCGGCGTACTGACCGCCAGAGGCTCGCCATTACGGTCGGTGATCAGCCCGCGGTGAGCCGGAATCGGGATGTGACGAAGACTGCGCGCATCGCCCTGTTCCTTGAGGAAGGTGTGGTCGATGACCTGCAGGTCAACGATGCGCCAGCAGATGGCGAGCACAAGACAGACCAGCAAACCGACAACAACGCGGAAACGCCACGGATACAGTGCACCTTCAAGCTTCATCATGGCGCCACCATCCGCACTTCGGCAGCGCTGGGGATGCGCATTTTCAGCTGTTCGGTGGCCAGGGTTTCAATGCGACTGTGGGCGGTCCAGGTGCTCTGCTCAAGGATCAGACGACCCCATTCGGCCTGAGCCTTGTCGCGCACGCTCATTTCAGAATAAAGCGAGTTGAGCAATTGACGGTTCAAATGCGCGCTATAGGAAACGCCAATCGCCGAAATCAGGACGGCGACGAACAACAGCAGCATAATCGAGCTGCCGCCAGGCAAGGGTTTCAGGAAGAGACGGCTCACCTGAGCTTCTCCGCAACGCGCATGACAGCGCTGCGCGAGCGTGGGTTGGCTTTGGTTTCGGTGTCGGAGGCAAATTGAGCCTTGCCATGAATCTTGATTTTCGGCTCGAACGCCTTGTACTGGATCGGCAGATTGCGCGGCATGTTGTCCGCTTCGCCTTTGGCCAGCTTGCGCATGAACAGTTTGACGATGCGGTCTTCGAGCGAATGGAAGCTGATCACCACCAGACGACCGCCGACTTCCAGTGCTTCCAGCGCGGCCTCAAGACCGGCTTCGAGATCGCCCAGTTCGTTGTTGACGTGGATACGCAGCCCTTGAAAGGCGCGTGTCGCAGGATTCTTGCCTTTTTCCCAGGCAGGGTTCGCCACCTTGAGCACTTCAGCCAGGTCAGCGGTGCGTTCGAAAGGCTGAACTTCACGGCGCTGCACAACAGCATTGGCCATGCGTTTGGCGAAACGCTCTTCGCCGTATTCCTTGAAGACCCGAGCGATTTCCTCGGCGGGCGCTGTGGCGATGAACTCGGCCGCGCTGACACCGCGGGTCGGGTCCATACGCATATCCAGAGGGCCGTCGTTCATGAAGCTGAAGCCGCGTTCAGGATCGTCAAGCTGCGGCGAAGACACACCCAGATCAAGCAGGATGCCGCTGACCTTGCCCGCCAGGCCGCGTTCTTGAGCCTCGGAGCCCAGTTCGGCAAAGCTGCGCTGCACAATGACAAAGCGGCCGTCTTCGGCCGCTAGCGCTTGCCCTGTGGCAATCGCCTGAGGGTCCTTGTCGAACCCTAACAGCCGGCCGTCCGGCCCCAGATGACTGAGTATCAACCGACTGTGACCGCCACGACCGAACGTGCCATCCAGATAACAGCCATCAGCGCGCACCGCGAGAGCCTCCACGGCTTCTTCGAGCAATACGGTGATGTGGGTAAAGCTGCTATTCATAGTCACAGGATCAGGTCACGTAATTCATCGGGCATCGCGCCAGGTTGTTGAATGGCAGCAAGGTCGGCATCAGCAAGTGCGTTCCAGGCGTCCTCGTCCCACAATTGAAACTTGTTGAGTTGCCCCACCAGCATCACGCGCTTATCCAGCTTGGCGTATTCACGCAGACGCGGTGGGACCAGAAAACGCCCGCTGCCATCCAGCTCCAGATCGACTGCATTACCAATCAAAAGCCGCTGCAACCGACGGTTCTCTTCACGAAACGTAGCGAGCTCACGAAGTTTGGCTTCTATCAGTTCCCACTCGGACAGCGGATAAAGACACAAGCAGGGGTCAACGGCGTCTATGGTCACGATCAACTGACCGGCACTACGCGAATCCAACTCGTCACGGTACCGGCTCGGCATAGCGAGACGGCCCTTGGCATCGAGATTGATCGCGTTGGCACCACGGAACACAGGCGCATTCTCCAAATATTAGCTTTTTGCGCTCAAAAAACCCACTTCGTGCCACTTTCTGCCACTTGCGCACACTATAGGAATGCGCCCACCACACCGTCAAGGCACGGTCTTAAGGAAAACCCTTACATTTCGCAGATTTAGGAGTGGTATTGGAGGTGTAAAGCTGAATTCAGGAGAGATCTGAAAGATATTTCCCACTTACCTCAGGCCACTAGGACTTGAAGTTAAAGTGATTTATGAAGTGTAAGATTTTTTTGGTATTACGAAAGGCTTCTGCTGTTGAAAAGCAGAGGAAGGAAAAAGGTGGAGAGTCGATCTGTAAGCCGGGTTCTGTCGAGGACAGTCATTCCTCTACGACGGCCATCACTGGACGTCTTTAGCAACCTACCCGGTTCCAGCGCGGGCCACGCCTAGGAACCCTATTTGGTCTTGCTCCGAGTGGGGTTTACCTTGCCACGAACTGTTGCCAGACGTGCGGTGCGCTCTTACCGCACCTTTTCACCCTTACCGGCACCGAAGTGCTTAGGCGGTTATTTTCTGTGGCACTTTCCGTAGGCTCGCGCCTCCCAGGTGTTACCTGGCACTCCGCCCTATGGAGCCCGGACTTTCCTCCCCCCCTTGTTGCGGAACAACAAGAGGCAGCGACTGTCCAATCGACTCTCCGCTGACAAGGTTAGCGGCACACGCCACCGAGAACAAGCTTTAAAAGCCTGTAAGGCTGGCGTGAGCCTCTGAAAATGAGTGCTCGACTACTCTTTCTGCTTGTCCAGCGCGACCTGATACAGCAGATTCTTGCGCACCCCGGTTATCTCTGCGGCCAGCGCTGCGGCGCGCTTGAGCGGCATTTCCTCAAGCAGCAGATCCAGAACCCTGCGCGCTTCAGCGCCAATCACATCCTCATCCTCAGGCGGCGTCCAGCCTGCCACCAACACCACGCACTCGCCGCGCTGCTGATTACTGTCGGACTCGACGAATGCTCGCAACTCTCCCAATGGAAGACCCTTGAGAGTTTCGAACGTTTTGGTTATCTCACGCGCCAGCAAGGCAGGACGCTCGGCGCCGAACACCACTTCCATGTCCTGCAGGCATTCGAGAATACGATGTGGCGCCTCATAGAAGATCAGCGTACGAGGCTCTTCCTTGACGGCTTCGAGCCTGGCTCTGCGCCCGACCGCCTTGGCAGGCAGAAAACCTTCGAATATGAAACGATCAGAAGGAAGACCCGCCGCCGACAGCGCTGCGATCAAGGCGCATGCACCCGGCACGGGCACGACCGGCACACCGGCTGCGCGCGCCTGACGAACAAGGTGATAGCCAGGATCGGAAATCAGTGGCGTGCCCGCATCGGAAATCAGCGCGACATCATCGCCGGCCAGCAACCGGGTGATAAACCGGCTACCCTCATCTCGCTCGTTATGCTCATGGCATGCGGCCAGCGGCGTCGATATGCCGAAGTGTTGCATCAGGCGCGACGAGTGTCGCGTATCCTCGGCCGCAATCAACGCAACCTCGCGCAGAACCTTCAGCGCCCGCACGCTCATGTCATCCAGATTGCCGATAGGGGTAGCCACCACATAAAGCGAGCCAGGGGTGGAATTCGAAGCAACCGGGACAGTCAAAGCGCAGACCTCATGTTTAACAAGCAGGGTGTCGGGAAAAACGCATTGTACAGGCAACGACCCTGATCAGCGGTTTGTGCATCAGGGAAGTCCATAAAAAAGGAATAAGGACGCATGATCTTTCTTCAGCGCTGCATACCGTCGCCTGCCGCAGTCCTACGGATTGCAGGATAGAAGACGCGGTCACACGCAATATCACACCTTCGAAGTCGCGCCCCGGCCAGTGCTTGGGTACAATTCGCCGTTAATTCGCTCGAGTATCAGGAACACATCAATGATCGCCTGCCTGCGGCTGTTCTCTGCCCTCTGCCTCGCTGCACTTCTTGCAGCCTGCGCCAGCTCGCCCTCGTCCAGTCTTGGCGAGCTTCCTCGCACCCCGGATGCCAGTATCGAGCAACTGCTTGAACAGGCGTCGGCTGCCAAGACCCCGGAACAGGCCGCAACCCTGCGCCTGAGCGCTGCCGATCTGGCCAACCGCCAGAATGATGCCGGGCGCGCCGCGCAGATTCTTGGTCAGGTGCAACTGGATCAGCTCAAACCAGGCCTGCAGGTGTTCGCCAGCACGCTGTCCGCCGAACTGGCCATGGGCCGCAACCAGCCCAAGGCTGCCTTGACTGCACTCAACCACCCAAGCATGCAACGCCTGGGCGAGCTGTCGGTCGAGCAGCAGGTTCGCACTCACATGGTCAAGGCGCGCGCACTGGAAGCCGATGGCCAGATCCTGCCTGCCGCCAGCGAGCGTGTGTTTGCAGGCCCGCTGCTGCAAGGCGCTGACGCCAGCGCCAATAACGATGCTATCTGGAAACTGGTGTCGTCCCTGCCGGCCGAACAGCTGCAAACCAATGCAACCGGCGACATGGCTGGCTGGATGAGCCTGGCCCGCTCGGTCAAAGGTGCAGGCACGCTGGAACAGCAACAGGCAGCCATCGACACCTGGAAAGCACAGAACCCCCAACACCCTGCCGCACTGCAACTGCCGACCACCCTCGCCCAGCTGCGCGCCCTGACCAGCGAACCACTGACCAAAATCGCTTTGCTGCTGCCCCAGGATGGCCAACTGGCTGCCGTCGCGAAAGCGCTGCGTGAAGGCTTCATGGCCGCTCACTACCAGGCTCAGCAGGCCGGCCAGAACCCTCCGGCCATCCAGGTATTCGACAGCTCGCGCCTGACCTCGATGGACGAGTTCTATCGTCAGGCACAGGCAGCCGGCGTTCAGTTGGTCGTAGGTCCACTGGAAAAGAATCTGGTCAAGCAGTTGAACAGTCGTGAACAGCTTCCCATCACTACGCTGGCGCTCAATTACAGCGATGCGGGCAACGAAGGCCCTCCTCAACTGTTCCAGTTCGGCCTGGCCGCAGAAGACGAAGCACGCGAAGTCGCACGTCGTGCCTGGGCCGACGGCAAGCGCAGTGCGGTTGCCATGGTGCCCAAGGGCGAATGGGGCGACCGCGTGCTGGATGCGTTCCGCAAGAGCTGGCAAGCCAAGGGCGGCACACTGATCGCAGCCGAACACGTTGACCAGCCTGTCGAACTGGCCCAACAGGTCGCCGATCTGTTCCAGTTGCGTAAAAGCGAAGGCCGCGCCCAGCGCCTGCAAAGCACCGTAGGCACCCAGGTTGCCGCACAGCCAAGCCGCCGCCAGGACATCGACTTCATGTTCCTCGCCGCCACGCCGCAACAGGCCCAACAGATCAAGCCGACCATGGTGTTCCAGTACGCCGGTGATGTTCCGGTCTACGCCACGTCCCACCTGTTCACCAACAGCAATGACCATGCCCAGTACATGGATCTGAACGGTGTGCGCTTCTGCGAAACACCCTGGCTGCTCAACGCCAACGACCCACTGCGCCAGCAAGTGACCGCCCAGTGGCCGCAAGCCTCTGGCAGCCTGGGCCGTCTGTACGCAATGGGCATCGACGCCTATCGTCTGGCGCCACGTCTTGGCCAGCTCAAGACAATGCCGGACAGCCGCATCGATGGCCTGTCGGGCAGCCTGAGCATGACCCCTGGCCGTCGCGTGGAGCGTCAGTTGCCGTGGGCCGAGTTCGTCGACGGCAAGGTCCAGCGCCTGCCGGACACCGCCCCTTGATATCACGCAACACCCGGCAACAGGCAGGGCGCGAGGCAGAAGCCTACGCCCTGCAGTATTTGCAACAACAGGGTTTGCGCCTGATTGCACAAAATTGGCTATGCAAACGTGGCGAGCTTGATCTAGTCATGCTCGACGGCGATACAGTAGTATTCGTCGAAGTTCGCTACCGACGTCATTCCGGCTGGGGTGGCGCGGTGGAAAGCGTGGATTTTCGCAAACAGGCAAAGCTCGTCACCGCTGCACAGTTTTTCCTGCAACAAGAGTCAGGCTGGGCCCGCTACCCCTGTCGTTTCGACGTGATCGCGGTTGAAGGAGCATCAGGCGCATCAGCTCCCTTGAACTGGATCAGGAACGCTTTTGACAGCTGACAGGCTTGCAGCGCAGTCATGACCGGCACGAAGCCACCACCACTACCGATTTCGCTATTGCTTTGCGGGCTGCACACCGGCATGCCGGAGGCAGCCGCCGTACGCTCTAATTAAGGTCACATTGATGGACATGCAATCCCGAATTCGCCGGCTGTTTCAAGCCAGCATCGATACCAAGCAACAGGCGATGGAAGTCCTTGCACCCTATATCGAGCAAGCCAGTCAGGTCATGGTCAACGCGCTGCTTAACGAGGGCAAGATGCTCGCCTGCGGCAACGGCGGATCAGCGGGCGATGCCCAGCATTTCTCATCCGAATTGCTCAACCGGTTCGAGCGCGAGCGGCCAAGCCTGCCGGCAATCGCGCTGACCACCGACAGCTCGACCATCACCTCCATTGCCAACGATTACAGCTACAACGAGATCTTCTCCAAGCAGATCCGCGCACTGGGTCAACCTGGGGACGTATTGCTGGCGATTTCCACCAGCGGCAACTCGGCGAACATTATTCAGGCCATCCAGGCCGCACATGATCGCGAAATGATTGTCGTAGCATTGACGGGACGCGACGGTGGCGGAATGGCCTCGCTGCTCTTGCCGGAAGACGTGGAGATTCGCGTACCGGCCAACGTCACGGCACGCATACAAGAAGTCCATCTGCTGGCGATCCATTGCCTCTGCGATCTGATCGACAGCCAACTGTTCGGGAGTGAAGAATGACCCCTAATCGTCTTAGCCTACTGGTTCTGACACTGTGCCTGAGCATCACCGGATGCAGCTCGGTTATCACCGCCGCTCGCGAAAAGCCGATCGAGGACGATCGCGGTACACGCACCTTCGGCAGCAAGATCGATGACTCACTGATCGAAACCAAGGCAGCCGTGAATATCTCCAAGGCCAACCCTGACCTTGCCGAGGGCTCACACATCGTTGTTACCAGCTTCAACGGCATCGTGCTGCTGGCTGGCCAGACTCCGCGCGCAGACCTCAAGGCCATGGCCGAACAGGCTGCAAGCTCCGTACAGCGCGTCAAGAAGGTCAACAACGAGCTGCAGGTGATGGCACCTTCCTCGCTGCTGGCGCGCAACAATGACGCCTGGCTGACCACCAAGATCAAAAGCCAGATGATTGCTGACGCATCCATTCCCGGTTCGCGCATCAAGGTCGTGACCGAGAACGGTATCGTGTTCCTGCTGGGTCTGGTAACTCAGGACGAAGCCAATCGCGCCACCAACCTGGTGCAAGGCGTGTCCGGGGTTCAGAAGATCGTCAAGCTGTTCGAGTACATCGACTGACAGCCCGATGGCAGACATGAAAAAGGCGATCCTTGCGGATCGCCTTTTTTCATTTCACGACTTTAAGGCTCGGCCTGCCCGTCGGGCGAGGCGGCTCGCTGTCCGGCGGCGAATCATCGCCATCGTCCAGCTCGATATCGTCTTCCTCCTCCATCGAAGGCTCCAGATCGAAAACCATGCCCTGACCGTTCTCACGGGCATAAATACCCAGGATGGCGGCGACAGGGACGTAAAGCGTATGCGGCACACCGCCAAAACGGCCTTCAAAGCTGACGGCTTCGTTATCCATATGCAGATGACGCACAGCACTTGGCGAAACATTCAGGACAATCTGCCCATCGTTGGCAAACCCCTGAGGGACCTGCACGGATGGGTATTCCGCATTGACCAGCATATGCGGGGTGCAATCGTTATCAACGATCCACTCATAAAGAGCACGAACCAGATAAGGGCGACTGGAGTTCATCAACGGCTCCTTAAGCCTTAGCGCATTTCACGCTCGGCATCAGACAGACTTGCCTGAAAAGCCTCGCGTGCAAATTGACGCTCCATATAATCAAGCAACGGCTTGGCAGGCCGTGGCAATTCAATACCCAGAATCGGCAAACGCCAGAGTATGGGCAGTAGACAGCAATCGACGAGACTTTGCTCGTCACTCAGGAAAAAAGCTTTGTCGGCAAACAAGGGGGAAACCCCCGTCAGGCTTTCCCGCAATTCCTTGCGCGCCTGCACACGAGCCTGCTCCTTGCTGCGCGTATCCAGAATCAGATCCACCAGAACGCACCAGTCACGCTGTATCCGATGGATCAGCAGCCGACTGTTGGCACGTGCAACCGGGTACACGGGGAGCAGAGGCGGATGCGGATAGCGCTCGTCCAGATACTCCATCACCACCGTCGACTCGTACAACGCCAGGTCGCGATCAACCAGCGTCGGCACACTGCCGTACGGATTCACTTCAATCAGCTGGGGCGGCTGACGGCCGGCCACAACATCAATGATTTCAGCGCTGACACCCTTCTCGGCGAGCACGATACGCACGCGATGAGAATAGTGGTCGGCGGGGTCGGAGTAACAGGCCAACCGGTTGGTCACGCCCATGGCGATCCTCCTCGCTTGTTAAATTTATCGGACAGACGAACGAACACGCTTCAAGTGGCTGCGATAACGCATGCAACGTGGCAGGTGCTCATCGCGGGCGACACGATAGCTCATTTACGCTCACTAATTTCTGTAATCTTGCCCTGCCAGGCTATTCGCCGCATATTTGAGCGCCATTGCGACTGCAAAGACGCATTTGTGTAAAGCTGGCGGGGCATCTGCTCAACGGATGTCCTTCCAGTACTCGCGCTTGAGCAAGTAGACGAAGATCAACAGCAGGGCCAGGTAGAGCAATACGTAGGCGCCGATGCGCTGGTGCCGCAGCTTGACCGGGTTGGCCGAATAATCCAGAAACGTCACCAGATTCCTGATTTTCTCATCGAATTGAGCAGGCGTCAGACTTCCTGAATGGGGGACGATGATCAACTGATCACAAGCCTCATGGGTCAGCGGCGCGCCACTCAGCGAATCGTATTGTTTCTTGCCCTCGACCTCGCGCTGCACCTGTTTGCACCCCATCACCTGACGCCCCTGCAGCGAGACCAGTACATTCGGCATCGCGACGTCGGGGAAAACCTTGTTGTTGCCCCCCCAGGGTCGCGCCGGATCCTCATAGAACGAGCGCAGATAACCGTAAAGCCAATCCGTCCCACGCACCCGAGCCACCAGCGTGAGATCGGGCGGCGCCGTACCGAACCAGGCTTTGGCATCCGCTGGCTGCATGCCCGTCAGCATGTGATCGCCGATCTTTGCGCCTGTGAACACCAGCTTTTCAAGCATCACTTCATGGGGAATGCCCAGGTCATCGGCAACGCGCTCATAGCGCTGGTACTTGGCGCTGTGACAGCCCATGCAGTAATTGACGAACGTGCGCGCGCCGTCCTGCAACGCCGCCTTGTCGGATACGTCAATGTCGACATGCTCGAGCGGCGAGTTGCTTGATACCCCGAACACAAACGCGGGCAACGCGGCAAAGATCAATACAGCCAGGAGTCTTTTCATCACCCCGTCACCCGCTCCGGAACCGGCCGCGTGCGTTCAAGCCGGGTATAAAAAGGCATCAACAGGAAGTAAGCGAAGTACAGGCAGGCGCAGACCTGTGCCACCAGCGTGCGCCCCGGCGTAGGCGGCTGCACCCCAAGATAGCCGAGGGTCACGAACGACACACAGAACAGAATCAGCGCCACCCGGCTGATCCAGCCCTTGTAGCGCATGGACCTGACCGGACTGCGATCCAGCCACGGCAGCACGAACAGGACGGCGATGGCCGAGCCCATGGCCATGACCCCCATCAGCTTGTCTGGAACGGCGCGCAGGATTGCGTAGAACGGCGTGAAATACCAGACCGGCGCAATGTGTTCCGGGGTCTTGAAGGCGTTGGCCGGCTCGAAGTTCGGCTTCTCCAGAAAGTACCCGCCCATTTCCGGAAAAAAGAACACGACCGTACAGAACACGAACAGAAACACCACGACACCCACCAGATCCTTGAGGGTGAAGTAAGGATGAAAGGCGATGCCGTCCAGCGGCTTGCCGTTCTCATCCTTGTGCTTCTTGATGTCGATGCCGTCCGGGTTGTTCGACCCCACTTCATGCAGCGCGAGAATATGCAGCACCACCAGACCCAGAATAACGATGGGCAACGCCACGACGTGCAGCGCAAAGAAGCGATTGAGGGTGATGCCGGAGACCAGATAATCTCCGCGAATCCACTGGGTCAGGTCCTCGCCGATGAAAGGAATTGCCCCGAACAGCGAGATGATCACCTGCGCCCCCCAATAGGACATCTGCCCCCAGGGCAACAGATAGCCCATGAAGGCCTCTGCCATGAGGCTCAGGTAAATCAGCATGCCGAATATCCAGACCAGTTCACGGGGCTTCTGATAAGACCCGTAGAGCAATCCGCGAAACATGTGCAGGTAGACGACAATGAAAAACGCCGAGGCGCCCGTCGAGTGCAACAGGCGCAGGATGGCGCCGTACTCGACATCGCGCATGATGTACTCAATCGACGCGAAGGCCCCCTCAGCCGTGGGCGTGTAGCTCATGGTCAGCCAGATGCCGGTCAGAATCTGATTGACCAGCACCAGCAAGGCCAGCGAACCGAAGAAGTAGAAAAAATTGAAGTTGCGCGGGACGTAATACTTGCTCAGATGCTCTTCCCACATTCTCGTGGCGGGGAAGCGCGCATCGATCCAGTCCACCAGCCTGCCCATTACACACCCTCCTGATCGACACCAATGACGATGACCGTGTCCGACTCATAGGAATACGGGGGTACAGGCAGATTCAGCGGGGCGGGCTGCGACTTATACACCCGCCCTGCCAGATCGTAATGAGAGCCGTGACAAGGACAGAAATAGCCGCCCAGCCAGTCCTTGCCAAGGTCGACAGGCGCCACTTCAGGACGGAAGGTCGGCGAGCAGCCCAAGTGAGTACAGATACCGACCAGCAACACGATATCCGGCCTGATCGAACGCACTGCGGGGTCTACGTAAGCGGGCTGAGCCGAGGCCCTGGATTGGGGATCGGACAACTGCCCGGTCAGCTTGCCCAGGTTATCGAGGATTTCAGGCGTACGCCTGAGGATGAACACCGGCTGGCCACGCCATTCGGCAACCATTTGCTGCCCCGGCTCTATCTTGCCGATGTTGACCTTGACCGGCGCACCTGCCGCACGAGCCTTGGCGCTCGGAGACCATGAGCCGACGAACGGAATAGCAGCCCCAACTGCTCCGGCCGCCCCCAATACGGACGTGGCAGCCACGAGAAAGCGACGCCGGCCATCGTTCACGCCGTCATTGCTCATTCGACCCCCTCCCATCAGCGACACGGCCTGTCGGACGCAGGCGTCTACCTGATAACAATTTAGCTGTTCTGAACGCTGGCAGGGGGTAAAAAACCCCTTCGCCAGACGACCGCCCCAAAAGCAGTCGAAGGCTGTTAATCAAGCGTTACAGCCCGCCCCACGGTCTCCATGAAAATGAGCGGAGATAAACCGGCCCATAAAAAAACGCCCAACTCGATAAACGAGGTGGGCGTTCTTTTTGAACGAAGAGCGAATTAACGCTTCGAGTACTGCGGACGCTTACGCGCTTTACGCAGACCGACTTTCTTACGTTCAACTTCACGAGCATCGCGAGTTACGAAGCCTGCTTTGCGCAGTGCGCCACGCAGGGTTTCGTCGTACTGCATCAGAGCGCGAGTGATACCGTGGCGGATTGCGCCAGCCTGACCACTTACACCGCCACCGATAACGGTGACGTAGATGTCGAACTTTTCAACGGTCTCGGTCAGTTCCAGCGGCTGACGAACTACCATGCGGGCAGTTTCGCGACCGAAGAACGAGTCCAGAGTGCGGTTGTTGATCGAGATGTTACCAGTACCCGGACGCAGGAAAACGCGTGCGGTTGCGGTCTTGCGACGGCCAGTGCCGTAATTTTGAGTCGCCGACATAATGAACTATTCCGTTAAAACTTCAGTTCTTGGGGCTGCTGAGCAGTATGAGGGTGTACAGCGCCCGCATAAACTTTCAGCTTACGATACATGTCGCGACCCAGCGGGTTCTTAGGCAGCATGCCTTTGACCGCGGTCTCGATCACGCGCTCAGGAGCTTTGTCGATCAGCTTTTCGAAGTTGATCGACTTGATCCCGCCCGGAAAACCGGAGTGTGAGTAGTAGATCTTGTCGGTAGTCTTGGCACCGGTCACGCGGATCTGCTCGGCATTGATCACGACGATGTAGTCGCCGGTGTCAACGTGCGGAGTGTACTCCGGCTTGTGCTTGCCACGCAGACGGCTCGCGATTTCGGTGGCCAGACGACCCAGGGTCTGACCAGCAGCGTCGACGACGAACCAGTCGCGCTTAACTGTTTCCGGTTTAGCAGTAAAAGTTTTCATTCTTTATAGCCTCAGGGGCCGCCCTGAAAATTAGACGGCGGATCTTACTGAATAGTGCGTACTTTGACAAGTCAAAGGCAGCCGGAAACAGACGCTATCGGGGGCTCGGGTCAGCGCGTCCGTTATACGGCAAGATTCTTCGGCAGACGGCGCATCACTTCCACTGCAAAGAGCTGGCGGATTATACAGGCTCGAAAAATAACCTCAACCGGATTTTTCGTTCACGTTCTGTTTATTGCCCCGGACCGCCGCGATGAAGGATATTTGCCGCCTGGAATCGCACCCTCTCACAGCCTCCGCCCTTTCGACTGTCGCGAGGCGACTGGACAGGTCCGGGAAAAAATAAGACGATCCAGCCGTTGATTGACCATTTACCCATATAAGAATAAAGATTATGCCAACCCAACACTCCGCCCCTCTGCGGCGCGTCAGCATTCTGGCCACCGATAAAGTGTTTGCCTCGACACTGATGCAGGCCAAGGATTTTTTCCACCTGGCCAGTCTCAGGTACAGCAGGCAACTCGGTCACGGCCTGGTGCCTGCTTTCGAGATACGCCTGGTCAGTCCGGACGGCCTGCCCGTTGGCAGCTTCAGCGACGTCACGCTGCCCGTGGACGGCGATCTGTGCCCGAGCGACATCATCGTGATCCCGGCTTTCTGGGACGATTTCGACGCACTCTGCCAACGCTATCCGCAGGTATTGCCATGGCTGCGCGAGCAGCATGCTCAAGGTGCGGTTCTGTGCGCAGAAGCCACAGGCGTGTTCTGGCTCGCCGAGGCCGGGCTGCTCGATGGCAAGGAAGCGACGACCTACTGGCGCTTCTTCACCCAGTTCGCCGAACGCTATCCGAACGTGCTGCTCAATCAGGAAAAACACCTGACCGACGCCGACAACTTGTACTGCGCAGGCGGCACCACATCGGCCTGTGACCTGTACATCTATCTGATCGAGCGCTTCTGCGGGGCCAATGTCGCGCAGGCGGTGGCCCGTGACATTCTTTATGAAGTACGGCGCACCTATTCGCCGGGACGGATTGGCTTTGGCGGCCAGAAGCTGCATCAGGACGTGATCATCCTGCAGATCCAGCACTGGCTGGAGGAGCACTTCGCGGAAAAATTCCGTTTCGAAGACGTCGCCCGCGAACACGGCATGAGCATTCGCAACTTCATGCGCCGCTTCCAGACCGCTACTGGTGACAAGCCGTTGCATTACCTGCAACGCCTGCGCATCGAAACCGCAAAGGGCCTGCTGTCCGGCTCGCGAAAAAGCATCAAGACCATCAGTTACGAAGTCGGCTACGACGACGCGAGCTTCTTCGCCCGCCTGTTCCGCCAGCACACCGAGCTGTCGCCCAACCAGTATCGTCAGCAGTTTCAGCAGGCAGCCTGACCCGATTCAGGCATCCACCCCGCAAAAAACGAAAAAGGCCTGCAATGCAGGCCTTTCCGTATCGGGCGATCAAACCGTCAGGGTTTGTGTGCCCGCGACAGGAACTCGTGGGACTGCATTTCAAGCAGGCGGCTCAAGGTGCGCTGGAACTCGAACATCAGTCGACCGCCGGTGTACAGGTCCTTCAGTTCGACTTCTGCCGAGATGATCAGCTTGACGTTGCGGTCGTAGAACTCATCGACCATGTTAATGAAACGACGGGCGATGTCGTCTGTGGAGACGTCCATCTGCTCGACACCGCTGAGCAATACGGCATGGAAAATCTTGCCCAGCTCGATGTAGTCGTTCTGGCTGCGCGGGCCGTCGCACAGCTCGCGGAAGTCGAACCACGCCACGTCATCACAAGTGCGCAAGGCGCGAATCTCGCGATTTTCGATCACCAGCACATCGTTTTCGAGGGTCTCTGCGCATTCCGGCGTCAGCGCCTTGAAGCTCTTGCGCATGCTCTCCTGCGCCGCCTCATTGAGCGGGAAGTGGAACAGCTCAGCTTGTTCCAGATGACGCAAACGGTAATCGACGCCACTGTCGACGTTGACGATGTCAGTATTCTGCTTGATCAGCGCAATGGCTGGCAGAAAGCGAGCACGCTGCAAGCCGTCCTTGTAGAGGCCGTCCGGAACGATGTTCGACGTGGCAACCAGGGTCACGCCGTTCTTGAACAGTTCTTCCATCAGGGTGCCGAGAATCATGGCGTCAGTGATGTCGGACACAAAGAATTCGTCGAAGCAGATGACCCGCGCCTCATCGGAAAAACGCTTGGCGATGATGGTCAGCGGGTTCTTCTCGCCCTTGAGGGTTTTCATTTCCTCGTGCACGCGCTTCATGAAGCGGTGAAAGTGCGTGCGAACCTTGTCCTTGAACGGCAGGGCGTCGAAGAACGTATCGACCAGATAGGTTTTGCCGCGCCCTACTCCGCCCCAGAAATACAGGCCTTTGACCAGGGTCGGCTCTTTCTTGCCAAATAGCTTGCCGAACAGGCCGGGCTTGCTGTCATGGGAGGCGACCAGGTCGTCGTACAGGCGCTGCAAATGACGCACAGCATTTTCCTGCGCGGCATCATGGAAAAAGTCCGGGCGCTTCAGATCAGCTTGATATCGTTCTAGGGGCGTCATATTCGTTAGCAGGGCAACAAAAACGGGTCGTCACTGTAACGACGACCCCGGGGAATGGCAATCAGTCCTGTTGAGGAGCAAGTGCCGACTTGAGCGCCTGGATGGCATTGTCGCGTGCTGCCGTATCGGCGAACACCGGGCTGTCGGCCACACAGGCATCGTCCAGCCAGAGCGTGAAGCGATCAGCCTCAATGCGCAGATCAAGCTCGCCGCCCTGCTGCAATTGCTTGCTGGCCGCGCCTGCCGCTTTGCCATCGGCAAAATGGCGCGACAACAGCAGTTGTTCGCCATCGGCCGCCAGCAGACGGAAACGGAAACTGCCGTCGTCTTCACGGAAGCTCACAAAGCGTGCGCCTTTGGCGGCTTTCTTCTTGCCGGTATCGGCCCCCTGTACCACCGTGCGGAACGAGCGCAAGCCAACGGCCTCACGCAGCTCACCCAGGAATGGCGTGGCAACACGACGGGCTTTCTCGGCACCGGCCAGCAGAATATCTTCCAGATCGGCCGGGCGCTCGATCAGATTCAGGTACGTTTCACGCTTCTGGGCCAGCTCGGCGTCCAGCAAGGTGAACAGACGATTCTTCGCCTCGCCCCAGCCCAGTCCGTCCAGCAGCTCAGCGCGGAACCCGGCGCATTGCTCAGGCGTGGAGAACGCCTGATACAGCGTAAACAGGTGGGCGTTGTCTGGATCCTTCGCCTCGCCCGGCGCACGCGAGTCGGTGACGATGCGCGAAATGGCGTCCTTCATCTCCTTGGCGCTGCTGAACAAGGGGATGGTGTTGTCGTAGCTCTTGGACATCTTGCGACCGTCCAGGCCCGGCAGCGTTGCCACGCTTTCCTCGATCAGCGCTTCGGGCATGACAAAGAATTCCTTGCCCTTGCCGAACAGGTGGTTGAAGCGCTGGCCGATATCACGGGCCATTTCGACGTGCTGAATCTGGTCACGCCCCACGGGCACCTGGTGTGCGTTGAACATCAGGATGTCGGCGGCCATCAGCACCGGGTAGCTGTACAGGCCCATCGTGATGCCCGAGTCCGGGTCTTCACCGCCCTCGACGTTCTTGTCCACCGACGCCTTGTAAGCGTGCGCACGATTGAGCAGGCCTTTGGCCGCTACGCAGGTCAGCAGCCAGGTCAACTCGGGAATTTCCGGGATGTCGGACTGGCGATAGAAGGTCACCCGGTCAACATCCAGACCAGCGGCCAGCCAGGTCGCAGCGATTTCCAGACGCGAGCGCTGAATGCGTTGCGGGTCGTCGCATTTGATCAGCGCGTGGTAATCGGCCAGAAAATAGAACGAATCGAAGTCGCTCTGACGACTGGCGACGATAGCCGGGCGAATCGCGCCCGCGTAGTTGCCCAGATGGGGGGTGCCGGTGGTCGTGATACCGGTCAGGATACGAGTGGTCATGGCAGGTCGCTTATCTATGGGCTGCAATCAATTGGAGAGGCGCGGCAGGATCAATTCTTTGAGATCGGTCAGCTTGCCGTGAAAAAAGTGTCCGCATTCTGCCACTTTCAGCAGCTCATGGGGACGCTGCAGCTCAGCCGACCAGGCGTAGACGGTTTGCGGGTCGATGACTTCATCGGTTTCCGGCTGAATCACCGTCAGCGGGCAGTTCTGAGGCAGCACACTGTGGTCCTGCAGACGCGCAGCGGCGGCGGCCACCAAAAACAGATGCGTGAGCGTTTCGCCTTGCGCTTCCAGGCGGCCGCCCAGATTGGCTGCAACGTAACCGCCAAAGGAAAAACCGAACAGGGTCATGGGCAGATCAGGGTGTTTTTCACGCAGCCATCTGGCAGCAGCTTGCGCATCGTCGATCTCGCCAGGCCCTGCCACTGAGGTGCCAGCACTGGCCCCTACGCCGCGATAGTTGAAGCGCAGCGTGATCAAACCTTCGTCCCGTGCGGTACGCTGCAACGTGGAAACGACTTTATTGAGCATCGTTCCACCCTGGATCGGGTTAGGATGGCAAATCAGTGCGACGCCTCTGGCATCGGGTACGTCCTGATACAGTGCCTCTAGCTGGCCCTCTGGGCCATCGATGAATAACGGGGTTTCGCGCATGAGCAAAAAAGAACTCCGTGACCTTGAAATGGGTCGACTCGTCTAGCTGATTGTCTGTGGCTGGCATATCAACGACGCGTCGCGGGTATACAGCGCAGGTTCGAGCCGTTAACGTAAAGCAAAGCCGTTTATAGAGGAAGGACTCGTGGAACACTCGCTCTTAGTTTGGTTGTTGCCGACTCTCGCCCTGGTTGCCGGTGTCGTCATTGGTTTCCTGGTCGCACGTCTGCTGCCCAACACCGTTCCGAACAGCACCCAGCGCCAGCTGGATGATATTCAGGAGCGTTTCGATACCTATCAGAACGAGGTGGTCACTCACTTCAACAGCACGGCTAACCTGGTACAAAAGCTTTCGCAAAGCTATCACGATGTACAGGAACATCTCGCCGAGGGTGCCAACCGCCTGGCCCTTGACGAACTGACCCGCCAACGTCTGCTGGCCGCTCTGCACCCGGAGGCCAACCAGGCACCTCGCGATCGCCTGACACCGCCACGCGACACCGAAACCCCGAAGGATTACGCGCCCAAATCGCCTAATACTCCAGGCATGCTGGACGAGCATTACGGCTTGAAGAAGTAATACGCCGTGAGTGACACCCCAATCCCGCCCCTGATTGATTCAGCGGCGGGATTTTTTTTGAGCAGTGACTTCACCGGGCTGACCAGCGCCTGCTGACGAAGGCGTCAGCAGGCGCCTATCAACTGCGGCGCTTGAAACAGAAAACCCGCCATCATCGGCGGGTTTTCTGTAACAGGCTGAGACTCAGATCGCGCCGCGGCTGCGCAACATATCCAGCACAAGCTTCACGCCTTCATCCACTGTCAGCGCCTGGGTATCGATCACCAGATCGGCATCCAGCGGTACGTCGTACGGGAAGGACTCGCCCGGAATATTGTCGCCATCGGCAGCATAAAGGCCCTGAGGGTCGCGCTCACGGCATACCGCAGGCGATGCCTGAACGTACACGGTGACCAGACGCTCTTTGCCGATCAGCGCTTTCACGCGCTCGCGGCCTTCCGCATCCGGCGCCACGAAGGCAGCCAGGGTCAGCAGGCCGGCTTCGTTGAACTGACGCGCCACATGAGCGGCACGGCTCCAGTTCTCGGTACGACCCGCGCGGTTCTGCGGCAGACCTTTGTTCAGGTCATGACGCAGGTTCTGACCGTCCAGCACGTACACGGCACGCCCCATGTCGAACAGCTTGCGCTCGACTGCGTAAGCCAGGGTGCTCTTGCCTGCGCCCGACAGACCGCTGAACAACACGGTCGCCGGCTGCTGACCGAAGCGCTGTGCACGCTCCTGAGTGGTCACGTGAGCCAGGTCGCCATGATGCGTCGCGCCGCCAGCATTGACCGGCTTGGCGATGATCATGCCTGCCGCCACGGTGCCGTTGGTCAAGCGATCAATAACGATGAACGCGCCCGTGGTGCGGTTGCTGTCGTAACCGTCCAGCGCGATAGGCGCGTCGAGACTGATCTTGACGCGGCCGATCTCGTTCAACTGCAGCGAACTGGCAGGACCTTCGACCAGCGTGTTCACATCCACACGATGCGTGATGCTGGCAATCGAACCCGGCACGTAGCTGGTGGCGCGCTTGATGTCGTACTTCTTGCCCGGCAGCATCGGCTCTTCGGCCATCCAGACCAGCATCGCGTCGAACGCATCGCTGACCTGTGGAACGTTGTCGGCGTGCACCAGCAGGTCGCCACGGGAGATGTCGATCTCGTCTTCCATGGTCAACGTGACAGCCTGACCCGGACCGGCCTGTTCCAGCTCGCCTTCAAAGGTGACGATGGACTTCACGCGGCTGCTCTTGCCCGACGGCAGCACGACGATTTCATCGCCCTTGTGCACGATGCCGCTGGCCAGGGTGCCTGCAAAGCCACGGAAATTGAGGTTCGGGCGGTTAACGTACTGCACCGGGAAACGCAGGTCGGTGTAGTTGCGGTCACTGGCGATTTCGACGGTCTCGAGGATTTCCATCAGCGACTGGCCGGTGTACCACGGCGAACGCTCGCTGCGGTTGACCACGTTGTCGCCCTTGAGCGCCGACATGGGCACGAAGGCCATGGTGGTCGGCTTGAAGGCGATACCGTCTGCGAACTTCAGGTAATCGGCCTTGATCGACTCGAACACGCTCTCATCGAAGCCGTTGAGGTCCATCTTGTTGATGGCGACCACGATGTGTTTGATGCCCAGCAGGGACGCGATGTAGCTGTGGCGGCGAGTCTGGGTCTGAACGCCATAACGTGCGTCCACCAGGATGATCGCCAGGTCGCAGGTCGACGCGCCAGTGGCCATGTTGCGGGTGTACTGCTCGTGGCCCGGCGTGTCGGCGATGATGAACTTGCGTTTGGCCGTCGAGAAATAGCGATAGGCGACATCGATGGTGATGCCCTGCTCGCGTTCGGCTTGCAGCCCGTCCACCAGCAGCGCCAGGTCGACGTCGTCGCCTGTGGTGCCGGACTTCTTGGAATCACGCGTAATGGCTTCCAGGTGATCTTCATAGATCATCTTGGAATCATGCAGCAGGCGACCGATCAGCGTGCTCTTGCCGTCGTCGACGTTGCCACAGGTGAGAAAGCGCAGCATTTCCTTGCGTTCGTGCTGGCCCAGATAAGCGAGGATGTCCTCACTGATCAAATCGGATTGATGCGACATGTGACACCCCCCTTAGAAATAACCCTGACGTTTCTTTTCTTCCATCGAGCCTGCGCCATCGTGGTCGATGACCCGGCCCTGGCGCTCGGAAGTTCGCGTCAGCAGCATTTCCTGAATGATGTCAGTCAGGCTGGTGGCTTCGGACTCGACGGCGCCGGTCAACGGGTAGCAGCCGAGTGTGCGGAAACGCACCTTCTTCTTGACGATACGGGCCTTTTCCTCGTCGGTGAGGTGCTCAAGGATGCGATCGTCGTCAATCATGATCAGCGTGCCGTTTTTCTCGATCACGTCACGCTCGGCCGCGAAGTACAACGGCACAATCGGGATACCTTCCAGGTAGATGTACTGCCAGATGTCCAGCTCGGTCCAGTTAGACAGCGGGAACACGCGAATCGACTCGCCCTTGTTGACGTTGCCGTTGTACACGTTCCACAGCTCGGGACGCTGGTTCTTCGGGTCCCAGCGGTGCTTGCTGTCGCGGAAGGAGTACACGCGTTCCTTAGCCCGGGACTTTTCTTCGTCACGGCGTGCACCGCCAAAAGCGGCGTCGAAACCATGCTTGTCGAGCGCCTGCTTGAGGCCCTCGGTCTTCATGATGTCGGTGTGCTTGGCACTGCCGTGAGTAAATGGATTGATGCCCTGCGCCACCCCGTCAGGGTTGACGTGGGTGATCAGGTCCAGGCCCATATCCTCGACCATCTGGTCGCGGAAGCGATACATCTCCTGGAATTTCCAGCGGGTATCGACGTGCATGACCGGAAACGGCAGCTTGCCCGGAAAGAAGGCTTTGCGCGCCAGGTGCAGCATCACGGCCGAATCCTTGCCGATCGAGTACAGCATCACCGGGTTATCGAACTCGGCGGCGACCTCGCGGATGATGTGGATGCTTTCCGCCTCCAGCTGTTTCAGATGCGTCAGTTTATCAACCATGGTTTCTCACGGATTACTTACGTTATGGACCGGGAAAACCCGGGGCGGCCTGCGGGCCGTATTCGAGCCGCGCACTTTATCATGCGTGATATCGCTAATCAGCGAAGCGGCTAGATCGAAACGATCTATACATATGCCCCGCCGTTTGATCACTCAGATCGGATTCGGGCAATCGATGAAAATGTGCTCGAGCGCAAAACGACGGGCCAGGTAATCGCCCAGTGCCTGAACGCCGTAACGCTCGGTGGCGTGATGGCCAGCAGCGATGAAGCTGATGTCGTTTTCCCGCGCACTGTGAAAGGTCTGCTCCGACGCCTCGCCGCTCAGAAAAAGGTCCACGCCTTCACGCACGGCCTGATCGATATAGCCCTGCCCACCGCCCGTGCACCAGCCGACACGACGAATCATCTGGCTGCCCTCAATCAGCAGCGGTTCCCGACCCAGCACTTCCTGCACACGGCGGGCGAAATCACGCGGAGTCATGGGCTCGGACAGGGAGCCGACCAAGCCGACCACTTTCGGGTTTTCCGGATCGAGTGGACCTTCGACCGTAATATCCAGTTGACGCGCCAACTGCACGTTGTTGCCCACATCGGGATGCACGTCCAGCGGCAAGTGATAGGCCAGCAGGCTGATATCATGCTTGAGCAGCGTTTTCAGGCGGCGCTGCTTCATGCCGACCACACAGGGGTTTTCGCCCTTCCAGAAGTAACCGTGATGGACCAGGATCAGATCCGCCTGGGCCTCGACAGCAGCGTCGAGCAGGGCCTGGCTGGCCGTCACTCCGCTGACGATCCGCATCACTTGCGGACGGCCCTCGACCTGCAGGCCGTTGGGGCAATAATCCTGAATACGGGCGCTGTTCAGGTAGCGGTCGGCTTCTTCGACCAGGGTGCTCAGGGCAACAGCCATAAAAGACTCCTAAATATGCAGTTCAGAGCGGCTTTGTGCTCGTATAATGCCCGCCATTATGGCGCACACGCGGCAAAACTTTCTGCGCCGAAACCACCAGGACTTGTTCAATGCTCAAGGCACTGCGCTTTTTCGGCTGGCCATTGCTGGCCGGCGTGCTTATCGCCATGCTGATCATTCAGCGTTATCCGCAATGGGTGGGGCTGCCAAGCCTGGATGTCAATCTGCAACAGGCACCGCAGACCACCAATATCATGCAAGGCCCGTCCTCGTACGCCGATGCGGTCAGTGCCGCAGCGCCTGCGGTGGTCAACCTCTATACCACCAAGATGGTGAACAAGGGTGCCAACCCGCTGTTCGAGGATCCGCAGTTCCGACGCTTCTTCGGTGACAACGCACCCAAACAGAAACGCATGGAGTCCAGCCTTGGGTCCGGCGTGCTCATGAGCCCGGAAGGCTACATTCTGACCAATAACCACGTCACCACGGGTGCAGACCAGATAGTGGTAGCGCTCAAGGACGGCCGCGAGACCATCGCCAGGGTCATCGGTAACGACCCTGAAACCGACCTTGCAGTGTTGAAGATCGACCTGAAAAATCTGCCGGCGATCACCATCGCCCGCTCCGATGGCATCCGCATCGGCGATGTGGCGCTGGCTATCGGCAACCCGTTCGGGGTTGGTCAGACAGTGACCATGGGCATCATCAGTGCCACAGGTCGCAACCAGTTGGGGCTCAACACCTACGAGGACTTCATCCAGACCGACGCGGCCATCAACCCCGGCAACTCGGGCGGCGCGCTGGTGGATGCCAGCGGCAACCTGACAGGCATCAACACAGCGATCTTTTCCAAGTCGGGCGGCTCGCAGGGTATCGGTTTTGCGATTCCAACCAAGCTGGCGATGGATGTCATGAAGTCGATCATCGAACACGGTCAGGTGATTCGTGGCTGGCTGGGCATCGAAGTTCAGCCCCTCACTCAGGAACTGGCCGAATCGTTCGGCCTGAAGGATCGTCCGGGCATCGTGGTCGCCGGTATTTTCCGCGACGGACCGGCGCAGAAAGCCGGATTGCAACTGGGCGACGTGATCCTGAGCATCAATGGTGAACCGGCTGGCGATGGCCGGCGCTCGATGAACCAGGTGGCGCGCACCAAACCCAAGGACAAGATCGCCATCGACGTGATGCGTAACGGCAAGGAGTTGCGACTGAGCGCCGAAGTAGGCCTGCGTCCGCCACCGGCACCGGCACCCGTTGCGAATCCTGAGTGACCTCCGGGCGAGCGCTGTGCACGCAATCATGTGCACACGTCTCGCTGGCTGAATGCAGCGCTGCCTGGGAGCGATCAAACTGATCACTCCACAGGCAAACGGCTGAGTAAACGCAGTCAAAGTGGGAGCGAGCTTGCTCGCGAAAGCCGTGTTCCAGACGCAACATCTCCGCTGGATGTAATGGCCTCTTCGCGAGCAAGCTCGCTCCCACACAGACAGTGCTACCTGCGCAAGGTAGGCGCTCGGCACGTCACCGGCGTTTTGTCCGTGACGCGCTGAGTCACTCTTGCCTCAGATATCGCTCAGCCCTTCCAGCAACGCCTGATGCTGCTCCGGCGTCCCGATGCTGATGCGCAGGAATTGCGCGATGCGCTGCTGCGTGAAGTGACGCACGATCACGCCCTGCTCACGCAGCTTCGCCGCCAATGCGGCCGCGTCGTGCTGCGGGTGGCGGGCGAAGATGAAGTTGGCAGCTGAAGGCAGAACGTCGAAGCCCTTGGCCTGCAATTGCTCGACCAGCGCCTCACGGCTTTCAATGACCTTGTTGCGCGTCACCTCGAAGTGCTCACGATCCTCGAACGCTGCCGCACCGCCCACATTGGCCATGCGGTCCAGCGGGTAGGAGTTGAAGCTGTTCTTGACCCGCTCCAGCGCTTCGATCAGGTCCGGATGGCCGACCGCAAGCCCGACGCGCAGGCCTGCCAGCGAACGTGATTTGGAGAGGGTCTGCGTCACCAGCAGGTTCGGATAGCGATTGACCAGCGTAATCGCGGTCTCGCCGCCAAAGTCGATGTAGGCTTCGTCCACGACCACCACTGAATCCGGGCTGGATTTGACGATCTGCTCGACGGCATCCAGGGCCAGCAGGCAGCCAGTGGGTGCATTGGGGTTGGGGAAGATGATCCCGGCGTTCGGCCGTGCGTAATCCTCGACCCGGATCTGGAACTGCTCATCCAGCGCTACAGGTTCGTAATCGATGCCGTACAGGCCGCAGTACACCGGATAGAAGCTGTAGCTGATGTCCGGGAAGAGCAACGGCGCATCGTGCTTGAACAAGCCGTAAAAGATATGCGCCAGCACTTCGTCGGAACCGTTGCCCAGGAACACCTGGCTCGGCTCGACACCGTAGTAAGTGGCAACGGCCTGCTTGAGCAGATCACTATTGGGATCAGGGTACAGACGCAGGTCGTCGGTGAGCGCACCGCGCATGGCTTCAAGCGCCTTGGGCGAGGGGCCGTAAGGGTTTTCGTTGGTGTTGAGTTTGACCAGCTTGCTCAGTTTTGGCTGCTCACCCGGCACGTAAGGCACCAGATCGCGGACAAACGGACTCCAGAATTTACTCATTATTTGCCTTCCTCTGTGCCGCCGGCTTTCCAGCTCGGGTCGGTAATTCGATATTCGGCGCTGCGGGCATGGCCACTCAGCGACTCGCCACGGGCCAGCACGGAGGCTGTCTTGCCCAGTTCAGACGCACCTTGCGGCGAGCAATAAATGATCGACGAGCGCTTCTGGAAATCGTAAACACCCAGCGGCGACGAAAAGCGCGCCGTACCGGAAGTAGGCAATACGTGGTTGGGACCGGCGCAATAATCGCCCAGCGCCTCGGACGTGTGACGGCCCATGAAGATGGCACCGGCATGGCGAATATGCGGCAACCATGCTTCAGGATCGGCCACCGACAATTCCAGGTGCTCAGGGGCGATGCGGTTGGCAACTTCAATGGCTTGAGCCATGTCCGCCACCTTGATCAACGCCCCACGGCCATTGATGGACGTCTCGACAATCGCCGCACGGTCCATCGTAGGCAGCAGGCGCGTGATGCTGGCAGCCACCTTGTCGAGGAACTCGGCATCCGGGCTGACCAGAATCGCCTGCGCGTCTTCGTCATGCTCGGCCTGGGAGAACAGGTCCATGGCGATCCAGTCAGGATCGGTCTGGCCGTCACACACCACCAGAATCTCGGAAGGACCGGCAATCATGTCGATGCCGACCTGGCCGAACACATGGCGCTTGGCCGTGGCGACATAAATGTTGCCAGGCCCGACGACCTTGTCGACCCTGGGCACACTTTCGGTACCGTAGGCCAGCGCGGCCACAGCCTGCGCGCCACCGATGGTGAAGACACGATCGACACCGGCGATGCAGGCCGCAGCCAGCACCAGCTCGTTGATCTCGCCACGCGGGGTCGGCACCACCATGACCACTTCGGTCACGCCTGCCACTTTGGCAGGGATGGCGTTCATCAACACCGAGGACGGATAGGACGCCTTGCCGCCCGGCACGTAAAGACCGGCACGATCCAGTGGCGTGACTTTCTGGCCCAGCACCGTGCCATCGGCTTCGGTGTAGCTCCAGGAATCCTGCTTCTGTTTCTCGTGATAGCTGCGCACGCGCTCGGCGGCAGTCTCAAGCGCCTGGCGCTGGACGGGCGTGATACGGGTCAGGGCCAGTTCCAGACGCTCGCGGGGCAGAATCAAATCGGCCATCGACGCAACCTGCAGGCCATCAAAGCGCTGGGTGAACTCCACCAATGCCGCATCGCCACGCTCACGCACGGCCTTGATGATGTCGAGCACGCGCTGATTGACCGAGTCGTCAGACACACTTTCCCAGCTCAGCAGATGATCCAGATGTCGGGCGAAATCCGGGTCGGCAGCATTGAGTCGGCGAATTGCAGTGGAAGTGGTCATGGCGAGGGCCTCAATAATTGGCGGATGCTCAGGAGCCTAAAGCTACCAAGCTATCCGCGCAGGCACCTGAGAAACTTGGCTATGACACGGATAGCTGGACGCAACTCAACGTTGCGTGATCGGATCAGCCGCGGTGTCGCGACTCCACTGCCTTGCGCAGGGTGTCGATGAGCGCCTGAATGCGCGCGTGCTGCATTTTCATGGAAGCCTTGTTCACCACCAGACGCGAACTGATGGTGGCGATCAGTTCCTGTGGCTCAAGACCATTGGCACGCAGAGTGTTGCCGGTATCGACCACGTCGATGATCTTGTCAGCCAGACCGATCAGCGGCGCCAGTTCCATCGAGCCGTACAGTTTGATGATGTCGACCTGACGGCCTTGCTCGGCGTAATAGCGTTTGGCGACATTGACGAACTTGGTCGCAACGCGCAGGCGACCCTTGGGCTCGACCGCACCAATGGCACCGGCGGTCATCAGCTTGCACTTGGCAATCTGCAGATCCAGCGGCTCATACAGGCCCTGGCCGGTGTATTCCATCAGCACATCCTTGCCCGCAACACCCAGGTCGGCAGCGCCATGCTCGACGTACGTCGGTACGTCGGTGGCGCGCACGATCAGCAGACGCACGTCAGGCTGGGTCGTGGGAATGATGAGCTTGCGGCTCTTGTCCGGATTCTCGGTCGGCACGATGCCCGCTTCAGCGAGAAGCGGCAGGGTGTCGTCAAGGATGCGGCCCTTGGACAGTGCGATGGTCAACATGGGAAACGTAAGTCCTTATCAGGAAACTTTTGGCATGACGCAAACGGCGCATGACAACCCTCAGGCAACGGATGCCGGAGGTGGAACGAATCAGAAAATCACACCCGCTATCGAACAGCAACCCTGACGCCGAAAAGCGTCAGGGTCACGTACGACTAACCCGGAACGCGACGGATCTTGGCGCCCAGCATCTGCAGCTTCTCTTCGATGCACTCGTAACCACGGTCGATGTGGTAAATGCGGTCGATCAGCGTGTCGCCTTCAGCCACCAGGGCTGAAATCACCAGACTGGCCGAAGCACGCAGGTCGGTCGCCATGACGGGCGCGCCCTTGAGGCTTGGCATGCCGGTCACGATGGCCGTGTTGCCTTCCACCTGGATATGCGCGCCCATGCGGTGCATCTCATACACGTGCATGAAGCGGTTTTCGAAGATGGTCTCGATCACTGCGCCGGTGCCTTCGGCAATGGCGTTGAGCGAAATGAACTGCGCCTGCATGTCGGTCGGGAACGCCGGGTAAGGGGCGGTCCGCACATTGACAGCCTTGGGCCGCTTGCCGTGCATGTTCAGTTCGATCCAGTCATTACCGGTCGTGATTTCAGCACCGGCTTCCTGAAGCTTGAGCAGGACAGCTTCCAGAATCGTCGGATCGGTGTCCTTGACCTTGACGCGGCCGCCGGTCACGGCAGCGGCGACCAGGTAGGTGCCGGTTTCGATACGGTCGGGCATGACCTTGTAGGTCGCAGGCCCCAGACGCTTCACACCATCGATGGTGATGGTGTCGGTGCCTGCGCCGTGGATTTTTGCACCCATGGCGATCAGGAAGTTGGCCAGATCGACCACTTCAGGCTCACGCGCGGCGTTCTGCAGAACGCTGCGGCCGTTGGCGAGGCTGGCAGCCATCATGATGTTCTCGGTACCGGTCACGCTCACGGTATCGAAAAAGAAGTTGGCGCCACGCAGGCCGCCTTCCGGTGCCTTGGCCTTGATGTAGCCGCCTTCCACGTCGATGATCGCACCCATGGCTTCAAGGCCACGAATGTGCAGGTCAACCGGACGCGAACCGATGGCGCAGCCGCCGGGCAGCGCGACTTCGGCTTCACCGAAACGAGCCACCATCGGGCCGAGCACCAGGATCGACGCACGCATGGTCTTGACCAGCTCATACGGCGCGATCAGTGTCTTTATCGTGCGAGGGTCGATTTCCACGCTGAGCTTTTCGTCGATCACAGGCTCGATACCCATGCGACCAAACAGCTCGATCATGGTGGTGATGTCGTGCAGGTGCGGCAGGTTCTGAACGGTAACCGGCCCATCGGCCAGCAGGGTTGCTGCAAGGATCGGCAAGGCAGCGTTCTTTGCCCCGGAGATGCGGATTTCGCCGTCAAGACGAACACCGCCGGTAATAATCAATTTATCCATTAGAATCTCGACACCAATTGGCTCAGGTGCGCTCGGCCCAGGCAGCGCGGCTGAAAAATTTCATAGTCACCGCGTGGATGCTGCCATCGGCAATCCAAGGGTTCAGATGGGCATAGATCTGTTGCTGACGCTTGACGGGGCTCATGCTGGCCAGCTCGTCACTGATGACGTTCAGCTGAAAGTTGCAGCCTTCGCCTTCAACTTCCACTTTGATTTCGGGCAGCTTTCCTTCAAGGAAGCCTTTAACTTCTACGGCCTGCATGCTTAACCTCGATCGGCGCTGAACGCGCGCGGGTCGGCCATGATACAAAAAAGCCCATGCTATGCGAACCCCGGTGATGGGGCGACGGACAGAGGGCTTTTCCGATCTACCTGTTAATGGATGTCCAGAAGCTCGTTCAGGCCAGAAACCTGAGCGATTTTACGCATGTCTTCGGGCAAAGACTGCACTTTGATCGTCTTGCCGGCTTCACTTGCATCGCGCATGAAAGCCAGCAGCAGGGCCAGGCCCACGCTGCTGGACTTCTCGACGCCAGAACAATCGAGCGTCAGGCTGTTCAAGTCGCCGGACTTGATCAGGGCCGCGCCCTGCTTGCGCAGCTGCGGACCTGTGCGGTAATCCAGTACACCGACCAGTTTCAATTCACCAGGCCCGACCAGGCGGACAGCCGTCTCGGTCATTGTGCGGACTTCTGCGCAGCTTCGTCGGTGGTTTCCTTGGCCTTCGCCACTTCGCCCGCCCAGCCATCGATGGTCTTGTCCAGATCGTTGCCGTTACGCTGCATGGCGTCGGAGAACTGATCACGGAACAACTTGCCGATGTTGATACCGTTGATGATGACGTTACGCACTTTCCACTCACCGCTGATTTTTTCCAGGGTGTAGGAAACCGGGTAAACAGCACCATTATTGCCTTTGACCTGCATGTCGACGCTGGTGCGATCAGCACCCTCATCCTTGGCAGGCGCTACGGTAATGCCCTGGTTGTTGTATTCCAGCAGCGCATTGCCGTAGAACTGCATCAGGCTGCGCTTGAAGTTTTCCTGAAAGCGCTGCATTTGCGCAGGGGTTGCCTTGCGCGAGTACTTGACGGTCATGATGCTGCGAGAAATGCCGTCAGCGTCCACAACCGGACCGACGATGCGGTTCAAGGCATCGTAAAAAGCCCCGGGATTGGCTTTGTACTGTTCCTTGTTGGCGGCCAGGTCGCTCAACAACTCCTTGGTGGTGCGATCTACCAGGTCATGAGCCGACGGCGACGTCGCAGCGTTGGCCAGCATCGGCAGTGTGGCCAGTAATACCAGCAGGCCACGGCGCAGAATAGAGATCATTTAAAGCTCCTTACTT
This sequence comes from Pseudomonas asturiensis, assembly GCF_900143095.1. Lineage (GTDB taxonomy): Bacteria > Pseudomonadota > Gammaproteobacteria > Pseudomonadales > Pseudomonadaceae > Aquipseudomonas > Aquipseudomonas asturiensis. Next base: position 107,256 of record NZ_FRDA01000008.1, read on the forward strand.
GGCGTCTTTACTTACGGTATTGAGCAGGAATTTCCCGATCAGATCTTCGAGCACAAGCGACGACTGCGTGTCATGGATGGTTGCCCCGTCCTTGAGCAGCGCTTCATCGCCGCCGACGCTCAACCCAATGTATTTTTCACCCAGCAGGCCAGCCGTCAGGATCGACGCAGTGGAGTCCGCAGGAAGGTTGTCGACCTTCTTCTGGATCTCCAGCGTGACACGACCGGTAAAGGAATCACGATCCAGATCGATCGCTGTGACCTTGCCGATGGTGACGCCGGCCATGCTTACCTTGGCTCTGACAGTCAAACCGGCAATATTGTCGAAGTAGGCATAAAGTTTATAACTGTCATTGGTCGCACTGGTGCTCAGACCACTGACTCGCAGGGCCAGCAAGAGCAAAGCCAGTATCCCGGCCAGCAGGAACAGGCCGACACCGGTTTCGATGGCGCGGTTTTGCATCAGAAATCTCCAAACATCAAGGCGGTCAAAATAAAGTCCAGGCCCAACACTGCCAGCGAGGCGTAAACCACGGTTTTGGTCGTGGCGCGACTGATGCCCTCGGAAGTGGGCTCACAGTCATATCCCTGGAAAACGGCAATCCATGTCACCACAAAAGCAAATACGACGCTTTTGATGACCCCGTTGAGCACATCATTCGTGAAGGAAACACTGTTCTGCATGTTCGACCAGAAAGAACCTTCATAGACTCCCAACCAGTCGATCGCGACCCAGGATCCACCCCAGATACCGACCACGCTGAAGATCATTGCCAGAATCGGCAACGAGATAAACCCCGCCCACAGGCGCGGTGCAACGATGTATTTGAGCGGGTCGACGCCGATCATCTCCAGACTGGAGAGCTGCTCGGTCGATTTCATGTTGCCGATCTCGGCCGTCAGCGCCGAACCGGCGCGCCCCGCGAACAGTAGCGCGGCAACGACCGGCCCCAGTTCACGCAGCAAGGTCAGCGCGACCATCTGGCCCACCGCCTGCTCCGAACCGTACTTGGTCAGAATGCTGAAGCCCTGAAGCGCAAGCACCATGCCGATGAACATACCCGACACCACAATGATGACCAGCGACATCACGCCGACCGAGTACAGCTGCCTGACCAGCAATTGAAAGCTGCTGCCGGTTCCGCCACGCCCCAACAGGGCATGACCGAGAAAAATCCCTGAACGCCCCAGAACGGTAACGATATCTATGGCCGAGCGCCCAAGCAGGCGAACACGGTCCATCAATGACTTCTTGCGCATCAGCGCTTCCCCAAAAGATCTTCGCGAAAATCCGGAGCCGGATAGTGAAACGGCACAGGGCCATCCGGTTCGCCGGTCATGAATTGACGAATGCGCGGGTTATCCGAAGACAACAGTTCCTGTGGCGTCCCCTGCCCGAGTACCTGGCCGTCACCCACGACGTACAGATAATCGGCGATGCTCGCCGTCTCGCTCAGATCATGTGACACCACAATGCTGGTAATGCCCAACGCATCGTTGAGCAGGCGGATCAGACGCACCAGCACGCCCATCGCAATCGGGTCCTGACCGACGAAAGGCTCGTCGTACATCAGAATTTGCGGATCCATGGCGATTGCACGCGCCAGCGCAACGCGCCGCTTCATACCACCGGACAGCTCGTCGGGCATCAGTTCGACGGCCCCGCGCAGCCCCACCGCCTGCAATTTCAGCAACACGATGTCACGAATCATTTCTTCGGGCAGATCGGTATGCACGCGCAACGGAAAGGCGACGTTTTCGAACACATCCAGATCGGTGAACAGCGCGCCGCTCTGAAACAGCACGCCCATGTGCTTGCGGGCATCGAACAGATCGCTGCGCGAAAGCTCGGGCAGGTTCTGACCGTTGACCCACACCTGGCCTTCGCTGGGGCGCAGTTGTGCGCCCATCAAACGCAGCAGAGTGGTCTTGCCGCTGCCCGATGGCCCCATGATCCCGGTGACTTTGCCCCGAGGAATACGAATATCGACATTATTGAAAATGCTGCGCGTACCGCGTTTGAAAGAAACCCCTTTCAACTCGACGGCGTAGGCGTCATCAGGACTCATCTAAACTCCTTGCGATACAGCCTCCCTCCTCAGCCGCCGAGTCCCGAAGAAGGAAGACAGGCTGTCCAGGCGGGCCGAACAAGCCGCGAACTATACCATCGTCGTTACGGCCACCCAAGAAGAGAACCAGTAGGTTCAGTTATTCACCGATATTTTTTCAGCCTATGACGCGATAGCTAATTGCCCGACTACAGACCCGTCAACCCGTAGGAAATTCGTTTAAAAACATCACAACGACGATCAGACGTGAGGGAATCGTACATTACCGCTATAATCGCCGGCTTTCAGCAGGCCGACCCTTTCAAGATATGAACCAATCCAGTGACCTGATTCAATCCGCGCAACGCACCATCCGCCTCGAGATAGAAGCCATTGAAGGCTTGCTGGGACGTCTCGATGCCGATTTCGTGCGCGCGTGCGACATGATCCTGGCCAGCAAAGGGCGCGTCGTTGTAGTCGGCATGGGTAAATCCGGCCACGTAGGCAACAAGATTGCCGCGACACTGGCGAGCACCGGCACCACTTCATTTTTTGTACACCCGGCTGAAGCCAGCCATGGCGACATGGGCATGATCACCCGCGATGACATCATTCTGGCCCTGTCCAACTCGGGCACGACCAACGAGATCGTCACCCTGCTGCCGTTGATCAAGCGTCTGGGCATCAAGATGATCAGCCTGACCGGCAACCCGGAATCGACGCTGGCCAAGGCAGCCGACGTCAATCTCAACGTCCAGGTCGCGCACGAAGCCTGTCCGCTCAACCTTGCCCCTACCTCCTCGACCACCGCCACACTGGTCATGGGCGATGCCCTGGCCGTCGCGCTGCTCGAAGCACGTGGATTCACAGCTGAAGATTTCGCCTTTTCCCATCCCGGCGGTGCGCTGGGCCGACGCCTGCTGCTCAAGGTCGAGCACGTCATGCATTCCGGCGATGCACTGCCCACGGTCCAACGCGGCACGCTGTTGCGCGATGCGCTGCTGGAAATGACCCGCAAGGGTCTGGGCATGACCGCGATACTTGAAACGGACGGCACACTGGCCGGGATCTTCACGGACGGCGACTTGCGCCGCACGCTGGACCGCCCGATCGATATCCGCCAGACCACCATCGATGAAGTCATGACCCTTCACGGCAAGACGGCCCATGCGGACATGCTCGCCGCCGAAGCCCTGAAAATAATGGAAGACTTCAAGATCAGCGCCCTGGTCGTGGTTGATCCGCAAGACCGTCCGGTCGGCGCGTTCAACCTGCAGGATCTACTGCGCGCGGGAGTGATGTGATGCAGACTCAGACAGCCCACAGCGAACTGATGCAACGCGGCAAGGCCATTAAACTGGCGGTCTTCGACGTCGATGGCGTGCTGACTGACGGGCGGCTTTATTTCCTTGAAGACGGTAGCGAATTCAAGACATTCAACACGCTCGACGGCCAAGGCATCAAAATGCTGATAGCCTCCGGTGTAACGACGGCTATCATCAGCGGTCGAAAGACACCTGTGGTCGAGCGCCGGGCCAAGAACCTGGGCATCGAGCACCTGTATCAGGGGCGTGAAGACAAGCTGGTGGTCCTTGACCAACTGCTGACCGAATTGAAATTGAGTTATGAACAGGTCGCCTATCTGGGTGACGATCTGCCAGACTTGCCAGTCATCCGACGCGTCGGCCTGGGCATGGCGGTTGCCAACGCGGCCGGGTTCGTTCGCCAGCACGCGCACGGTGTTACACAGGCGCGCGGCGGCGAAGGTGCAGCACGCGAATTCTGCGAACTGATTCTGAGTGCGCAAGGCAACCTTGAAGCGGCTCACTCCGCCTATTTATAGAAGCCATTTATGTTCAGTAAAAAAATTCGGAAGTTCCTGCTTTTCGGAGTACTGGCGCTGTTGCTCGCCGCTGTCGGCTACTGGAACGTAAGCCCGGAAAGCTTCATGGACCAGCCTGTGGCTGCTGTCGACGAAAATGCCATTGATTACTACGCAATCAATGCGCACAGCGTCCAGTACCTGCCCGATGGCAAGCTTCAGTACGACATGACGGCCGACAAGGTCGAGCACGTGAAGGCCACTGACGTGACCCTGCTGACCACGCCCGACCTGCAGATGTACCGCGGCACCCTCTTCCCTTGGCATGTACAGAGCAAGCAGGGCGAGGTATCGCCCGGCGGCGACCAGGTCGAACTCATCGATTCCGTTCGCGTTGCGCGGACCGACGAAAAACAACGTACGACTATCATCACCAGTAGTCGCATGACGGTATTCCCACAGAAGCAATATGCGCAGACCGAGCAAGTCGTTAGAATCGACGGCGCGGGCGGTGTCACTACGGCCAAGGGAATGAAAGCGTATTTGAACGACGGCAGGATGGACCTGCTGTCCAACGTAAGAGGACAGTATGAGGCTCGTTAAAACTCTTCCTTTCTTGCTCGGCCTGGGCGCAGCACTGGGAAGCGCGAGCGCCTGGTCTCTGCCGACCGACCGCGATCAGCCGATCCACATCCAGTCCGACGATGCGCAGCTCGATGACAAGAAAGGTGTTGCCACCTACAAGGGCAACGTCATCATCACGCAAGGCTCGATGAAGATCACCGGCAACACCGTGACCATCACCCGTAATGCACAGGGCGAAGTCGACGTATTCACCTCCGTCGGCAACCTGGCGTACTACGAGCAGAAGCCTTCCGTGGACAAGCCGATCGTGCAGGCCTACGCCGTCACCATTCAGTACTACGCGGCGCAGGATCGTATCGTGCTGATCGACAAGGCCAAGGTCATCAATGACGGCAACACGTCCGAAGGCGAGAAGATCGTCTACGACACCGTCAAGCAGATCGTCAGCGCAGGCCGGGCCAATGGCGGTGCGAAAGTGACAGCCCCGCGCCCACGGATCGACATGGTCATCCAGCCGAAAAAGAAAACCGATCAACCGCAGAAGGCCCAGTAAATGGCGACGCTGAAAGCCCAGCATCTGGCTAAAAGCTACAAGAGCCGTCAGGTCGTACGCGATGTGAGCATTTCCATCGACAGCGGTCAGATCGTTGGCTTGCTGGGCCCTAACGGCGCCGGCAAGACCACCTGTTTCTACATGATCGTCGGTCTGGTACAGGCTGATCAGGGCCGCGTGCTGATCGACGACCTGGACGTCAGCCACCAGCCCATGCACGGTCGCGCACGCGCCGGCATCGGCTATCTGCCGCAGGAAGCCTCGATCTTTCGCAAGCTTTCAGTGGCCGACAACATCATGGCCATCCTTGAGACCCGCAAGGAACTCGACCAGGCGGGGCGTCGCAAGGAACTGGAAAGCCTGTTGCAGGAGTTCCACATCACGCACATTCGCGACAACCTGGGCATGAGCTTGTCGGGTGGCGAACGTCGTCGCGTGGAGATTGCACGTGCGCTGGCCACAGCCCCCAAGTTCATCCTCCTGGACGAACCCTTCGCAGGCGTCGACCCTATTTCGGTAGGCGACATCAAGCAGATCATCCATCACCTCAAGGCCAAGGGCATCGGTGTACTGATCACCGACCACAACGTCCGTGAGACGCTGGATATCTGCGAGACGGCCTACATCGTCAACGACGGGCAATTGATTGCAGAAGGCGACTCGGAAACCATCCTGGCCAACCAGCTGGTGAAGGAAGTCTATCTGGGTCACGAATTCCGCCTGTAATCACCGCATCTGGCCTGATCAGGCGACCAATGCCCAAGCGGCCTGTTGACAATGCATTATTTGTCGAGGTGCTCTAGGCAAACGACCCGCTTTCAGGCATATAATTTGCTTAAGTTGGCGTTTCGGCGCCTGTAGTGGATGGCGCGTGTGCGCCGGCGAATAAGGTGTTTAGCCCCTGCCATGAAACCATCGCTAGTCTTGAGAATGGGCCAGCAGCTGACGATGACACCGCAGCTGCAACAGGCAATCCGCTTACTTCAGCTATCCACTCTGGACCTCCAGCAGGAGATTCAGGAGGCGCTGGAATCGAACCCTATGCTGGAACGTCAGGAAGAAGGCGACGACTTCGACAATTCCGACCCTCTGGCTGACAACATCGAGCAAAAACCCAATCCCGACGTCCAGGAACCGACCTATCAGGAGTCTGCCCCGACTGTAGACAATCTTGAGGACGGCGAGTGGGGCGAACGTATTCCCAACGAGCTGCCTGTGGATACCGCCTGGGAAGATATCTACCAGACCAGCGCCAGCAGCCTGCCCAGCAACGACGATGATGAGTGGGACTTCACCACCCGCACGTCGGTCGGTGAAAGCCTGCAAAGCCACCTGCTGTGGCAACTCAACGTGGCCCCGATGTCCGACAAGGATCGTCTGGTCGCTGTGACGCTGATCGACTGCATCAACAATCAAGGCTATCTGGACGAGACGCTCGAAGAGATTCTTGAATCCTTCGATCCCGAGCTGGACATCGAGCTGGATGAAATCGAAGCGGTCCTGCATCGCATCCAGCAATTCGAACCCGCTGGCATAGGCGCTCGCACGTTGAGCGAATGCCTGCTGTTGCAATTGCGTCAGCTGCCCGCAAAAACTCCATGGCTTGCCGAAGCGCAGCGCCTGGTGACCGATTACATCGACCTGTTGGGCAGCCGCGATTACGGCCAGTTGATGCGCCGCATGAAGCTCAAGGAAGACGAGCTTCGCCAGGTCATCGAACTGGTTCAGAGCCTCAACCCGCGCCCGGGCTCGCAGATCGAATCCACCGAAGCCGAATATGTAGTGCCCGATGTCATCGTGCGCAAGGATAACGAGCGCTGGCTGGTCGAACTGAACCAGGAGTCGGTTCCCCGCCTGCGCGTCAATCCTCAGTACGCAGGATTCGTGCGTCGCGCCGACACCAGCGCCGACAACACCTTCATGCGCAATCAGTTGCAGGAAGCCCGCTGGTTCATCAAGAGCCTGCAGAGCCGCAACGAAACACTGATGAAGGTCGCGACCCAGATCGTCGAACACCAGCGTGGCTTCCTTGAATATGGTGACGAAGCCATGAAACCGCTGGTCCTGCACGACATCGCCGAGGCAGTGGGCATGCACGAATCGACGATTTCCCGGGTGACCACCCAGAAGTTCATGCATACGCCGCGCGGCATTTACGAGCTGAAATACTTCTTTTCCAGCCACGTCAGCACCTCTGAAGGCGGCGAATGCTCATCCACGGCAATTCGCGCAATCATCAAAAAACTGGTTGCGGCCGAAAATCAGAAAAAGCCGTTGAGTGATAGCAAGATCGCTGGTTTACTGGAGGCACAAGGCATTCAAGTAGCCCGCCGCACAGTCGCCAAGTACCGCGAATCCCTTGGGATTGCGCCTTCCAGTGAGCGCAAGCGACTGATGTGATGCAGGCCGAGCCACAGCGTTCCAGTGGCAGGCGCCATGCCTGCCTCTTTATGCACTGGCAAAGGAGAAAGCTGTATGCAAGTCAACATCAGTGGACACCAACTGGAAGTGACCAAGCCCCTTCGCGAATACGTTGAGCTCAAGCTCAAGAAGCTCGAAGGGCATTTTGACAAGATTACAAACGTGCAGGTCACGATGGCGGTCGAGAAACTGAAGCAGAAGATCGAAGCCACGCTGCATATCCACGGTGGGGAGGTAGTTGCCAATGCTGAACATGACGACATGTATGCGGCCATCGACCTGCTCACTGACAAGCTCGACAGACAATTGCTCAAGCATAAGGAAAAGCAGCAAAGCATCCTCAAGGGTGCCACCGCTCGCTGACACTCATCACACATGATTCGAATTGAAGAAATCCTGACCCCCGGCCGTTCCCTCGTGAACGTGCCGGGTGGCAGCAAGAAGCGCGTACTCGAACAAATTGCCAACCTGATCGGCCGCGAAGTGCCGGGCATGGATTCGCAAACGGTGTTTGAAGCGCTCGTTGCCCGTGAAAAACTGGGCTCCACCGGATTTGGCAATGGTATTGCCATCCCTCACTGCCGCCTTGCCACCTGTGGCGATCCCGTAAGCGCAGTGATCCATCTCGAATCAGCCGTGGATTTCGACGCCATCGACGGCGCGCCCGTCGATCTGCTCTTCGTGCTGCTGGTTCCCGAAGCCGCCACCGACAAACACCTGGAACTGCTGCGACAGATCGCCAGCATGCTCGACCGTGAGGATGTGCGCAAACGCCTGCGCAGCGCCAAGACCAATGAGGCGCTCTATCAGGTCGTGCTAGACGTGCAGAACGGCCACTGACCATGCGCATGATCATCGTGAGCGGCCGCTCCGGCTCGGGCAAGAGCACGGCGCTCGATGTGCTGGAAGACAGTGGTTTCTACTGTGTCGATAACTTGCCGGCTGGCCTTCTCCCGGAACTCGCCGAACGCGCACTGATCAATACGGAACTGGCAGAGCCGCTTCTGGCGGTGTCCATTGACGCACGCAATCTGCCCAGCCACCTGACCCGCTTTCCAGCCATGCTCGATGAGGTGCGCGCTCGTAACATCCAGTGCGACGTGTTGTATCTGGATGCTGACGAAGCCACCTTGTTGAAGCGCTTTTCCGAAACCCGTCGCCGTCATCCGCTGAGCACCTCAGACCGCTCGCTGGCCGAGGCGATTCGTGACGAAACCACATTGCTGGGGCCGATCATCGATCTGGCCGACCTCAAGATCAACACCACGCACCTCAATCTTTATCAGTTGCGCGACGCCCTCAAGCTGCGCCTGCTGAACAAGCCTGAACCCGGCACTGCATTCCTGATCGAATCATTCGGCTTCAAGCGTGGAATGCCGGTCGATGCGGACCTGGTCTTCGACGTGCGTTGCCTGCCCAACCCGTACTGGAAGCCCGAGCTGCGCGATCATTCCGGGCTTGAAGAGCCGGTCATCGAATACCTGGCGGCACAGCCGGACGTTGAAGAGATGTTTCAGGATATCTTCTCGTACCTCAACAAATGGCTGCCTCGTTTCGCGGCCAGCAATCGCTCGTACGTGACTATCGCCATAGGCTGCACAGGCGGGCATCATCGCTCCGTCTATCTGACAGAGCGACTGGGTCAGGTCTTGCAACAATCACTCAAGAACGTTCAGGTTCGCCACCGCGACCTCAGCTGAAAGGATCTTCTCTGCGATGCCCGCCCGTCAAATCACCATCATCAACAAATTGGGCCTGCACGCCCGTGCGGCTGCCAAGTTCGTTGGCGTAGCCGGCAAGTTTCCCTGCCAGATCCGCGTCGGCCGTTCGCCGGACAGCATGGTCGATGGCAAGAGCATCATGGCCGTGATGATGCTGGCCGCCGGTAAAGGCACCGAGATTCATTTGCTGACTGAAGGCGAAGGCGAGCAGGACGCACTGGACGGTCTGGTCGAGCTGATCAACAACCGGTTCGACGAGGGCGAGTAAGGCGTCGCCCCCGCCCTGCCCTGCATGCCCAGGTCACAGGCCGCGCCACCTTCCAGAGTGGCCAACAGACGCGGCTCAAGGTTCAACCATGCGAGCCCCTGAGCCGCCAGCAACGCCATACCCGCCACAAGCAGCACGGTCCCTACCGCCAGACGAAACAACCGCACACTGCTGATCGCGAGTATTTCAGAACGCATAAACAGCCCTGGATGATGGTTATGGAAATCAGGCCACGGCGGCTTGATAACGCCGGGACACTTCGTCCCAATTGACGACGTTGTAGAACGCGTTGATGTATTCCGGACGACGGTTCTGGTAGCGCAGGTAGTAGGCGTGCTCCCAGACATCAAGGCCGAGAATCGGTGTGTTGCCATTCATCAGCGGGCTGTCCTGGTTACCGCTGCTTTCCACCACCAGCTTTTTCTCCGGCGTAACGCTCAGCCAGGCCCATCCGCTGCCGAAACGCGTCAGGGCAGCTTTGGTGAACGCCTCCTTGAAACTGTCGAAGCCGCCTAACTGCTCGTCGATGGCCTGGGCAACGGCGCCCTTTGGCAAACCGCCACCGCCGGGCACCATGACCTCCCAGAACAGCGAATGGTTGGCATGCCCGCCGCCCTGGTTGATCACCGCAGCACGCAGGTTTTCAGGCAACTGCTTGACGCTGGCGACCAGTTTTTCGATCGGCCACTCTGCGTACTCGGTGCCGTCCACAGCGGCGTTGAGGTTGTTGATGTACGTCTGGTGGTGCTTGGTGTAATGGATCTCCATGGTCTGCGCATCAATGTGCGGCTCAAGCGCATCGTAGGCGTAAGGGAGTGCTGGCAAGGTGTAAGGCATATCAATGTGCTCCGTAGAAAAGGCCAGAGGTGGCCGCTGAATCACGCTGCAACGACGAGCGCGTGTGCTCGCCACTGCTGTTCAGCAATCGATGGGTGCGTGGGTATTCGCCGTATTCGCTGATGAACGCCAACAGTTCGGCATAGGTTTTACTGCTATGGCGCAACGCGGCTTGACGCAAGGCGGGCGACAAACGCGTGTCCTGCATGGTCTGCAGCAGGCGCTGGTGGATGGCGCACAGGTACTCGGCACTCTCCTCCGGCTGACCCAGACTCAGGTGCAGGTCGGCCAGGTTGTGGTGAGAAACCACACAGGCCGCAACCGCTTCGTCAGCATCGGCCCAGCGCTCGAACAGCACTTGCGCCAGCGCCAGGGCCTGGAGGTACAGCTCGCGGGCTTCGACCCAGTCGCCAAGCTTGAAACAGCGATTGGCCAGTTCAATGGTGCGTTTCCAATGCTGCATGACAGACCTCCAGGTGCGTTGGCCGGATGGAATCAGATGCCGCCGGCGGTGAGTTTTTCGGGGTTGAGCAACACTTCCAGTTGGCTGCGTTGCAAGTCGGTGTGCTCAAGGGCAACGTCGATCACCGGGCGGCCTTCCTGATAGGCTTTTTTGGCGATTTCAGCGGCTTTCTGGTAGCCGATGATCGGGTTGAGCGCGGTGACCAGAATCGGGTTGCGAGACAGCGCCTCCTTGAGCCGGGCGTCATTGACCTTGAAGCTGGCAATCGCCTTGTCAGCCAGCAGTCGGCTGGCGTTGGCGAGCAATTCGATGCTGCTGAGCAGGTTCTGCGCGATGATCGGCAGCATCACGTTCAGCTCGAAATTGCCTGACTGGCCCGCCACGGTAATGGTGGCGTCGTTGCCAATCACCTGTGCCGCGACCATCGCTGTGGCTTCCGGGATTACCGGATTGACCTTGCCTGGCATGATCGAAGAGCCCGGTTGCAGGGCCTCAAGCTCGATTTCACCCAGGCCTGCCAATGGGCCGGAGTTCATCCAGCGCAGGTCATTGGCGATCTTCATCAGCGAAACGGCTGTCGCCTTGAGCTGACCCGAGACAGCGACCGCAGTGTCCTGCGAGCCGATCAGCGCGAACAGATCCTTGCCCTGAGTGAAGTTGATGCCGCTCAGTGCGCTGAGGTGCGCACTGAAGCGACCGGCGAACTCGGGGTGCGCATTGATCCCGGTGCCGACTGCCGTGCCGCCTTGGGCCAACGCCTGAAGACTGGGTTGTAGCCCTTGGAGATGTTCGATGTTGGCGCGAATCTGCTGCGACCAGCCATTCAGCACCTGGCTCATGCGCACCGGCATGGCGTCCATCAAATGCGTGCGGCCGGTCTTGACGAAGCTGTGAACCTGAACGGCTTTGTGTTCTGTGACGTCCACCAGATGACTCAAGGCGGGCAGCAGTTGTTCATGCAGCGCCAGCGCGGCGCTGACGTGAATCGTCGTCGGAATGATGTCGTTACTGCTTTGCCCACAGTTGACGTGGTCATTGGGGTTGACCGACTCGCCCAGAATACGGCTGGCAAGGGTGGCGATCACCTCGTTGGCGTTCATATTGGTGCTGGTGCCCGATCCGGTCTGAAAGATATCCACCGGAAAATGGGTCATGAAGTCGCTGCCCAGTAACTGCTCCACTGCACCGACAATCGCTTTGCTCTGCCCTTCACTGATCTGCTCCAGCTCAAGGTTCGCGTGAGCCGCAGCAGCCTTGGCGAGCAGCAAGGCCCGAATGAATTGCGCAGGCATACGCTGATGGCTGATCGGAAAGTTATCCACCGCACGTTGAGTCTGTGCGCCATACAGAGCCTCGGCCGGCACTTGTAACGAGCCCATGCTGTCGCGTTCGATACGGGTATTACTCATCGCAATGTCCTTGCACCAGTTCAGAAGGAGAAATCGAGGGTTGCAGCACGCAGGACGCCAGTTGATGAACACAGGCCTCCCAGCGCTGACGGCGAGCGGGCGTGCAGGCCAGGGCCTCGACATCGCGCAGCGGACGCCAGGCCTGATCCAGACACAGACAGCGCCAATGCCAGGGCAGCATCGTGTCGCGAGCGGTGTCCATCAAAAGGCGGAAAGTGGTTTCAGCGATCAGGGCGTGAGGTGTGGCGGTGAAACGCGCCAGATAGCGCCCTTCGGCGAAGTAATGCTCGATCAGCCGCGGCTCGTCAGGCTCAAAGGCACAGCGAATCCGCAGACTCAAACCACGCCAGTTTTCCAGATGGGGTAGCTCGTGCAGAACAGATCCCATGACCGCACCTCATTATGAAAATGAGATTCATTATTGAATGAGATCGAGAATCAAAACAAGTGCAGTGTTGGATTTGTGATCGGAGGGGAAGATCGGCTTAAGGGTGCCAGGCGGGTGTTACCGTGCGCTGTGCTAGCGGGTTGGTCGGGAGAGCATGGGCACAATCGGCTGACTGTGTGGCAAATGGGGCGAGCTTTTTCGCTAGAGCGCTGGGCCTTCCGGCTGAAACCCAGCGCCTGAAATACACCCTTCGCGAGCAAGCTCGCTCCCACTCATGACTGCCCAACCTCGTGGGAGCAAGCTTGCTGCCACTCAGCAGTCCATAACCTCGCGGGAGCAAGCTTGCTGCCACTCAGCAGTCCATAACCTCGTGGGAGCGAGCTTGCTCGCGAAGAGGCGGTAACCGTCACTCGAAATGCACCTTTCGAGATGCGACCCTCGCGAAAGGATGCACGCCCCCACCAAACGGATGTGTGTCAGCTACCCGCCACCGTCATGCGCTCAATCAGCACCGAGCCCGTGCGGATGTTGCTGCGCAGCTCAAGATCGCTGCCAACGGCGACGATCTGCTTGAACATGTCACGCATGTTGCCAGCAATGGTCACTTCCTGAACCGGGAACTGAATCTCGCCATTCTCGACCCAGAAACCCGCTGCACCACGCGAGTAATCACCCGTGACCATGTTCAGGCCACTGCCCATCAGCTCGGTGACCAGCAGGCCACGACCCATGCGCCGGATCAGCGCGTCCTGATCTTCCGTGCCATGGGTAACGAACAGATTGTGTACACCGCCCGCGTTCGCCGTACTCGGCATGCCCAGTTTGCGGCCCGAATAGGTGCTGAGCACGTAGGACACCAGGTCGCCCTTTTCAACGAAGGGTTTGGCGTAAGTCGCCAGGCCGTCGCTGTCGAATGCCGAGCTGCCCATGGCCCGCATCAGGTGTGGACGCTCGTCGATGGTCATCCACTCGGGAAACAGCCGATGGCCCAGCGAGTCCTGCAGGAATGAGGATTTGCGATACAGCGTGCCGCCGGAAATCGCGCCCAGAAAGCTGCCGAACAGACCGCCCGCCAGTTCGGCGGAAAACAGCACCGGCACTTCGCATGTCGGGACAGGACGTGCGCCCAGGCGGCTCGCGGCGCGCTGCGCCGCCTTGCGACCGATGCTCTCGGCATCCGCCAGCAACTGGCCCTGACGATTCACGTCGTACCAGTAATCTCGCTGCATCTGGCCTTCGCCTTCGGCGATCATCACGCAACTGAGGCTGTGACGGGTCGAGGCGTAGCCGCCGATAAAACCATTGCTGTTGCCGTAAACACGGCAGCCCTGATGGGTGTTGAGCGTGGTGCCATCGGCGTTCTTGATGCGGTTGTCGGCATCGAAAGCGGCAGCCTCGCACAGCAGCGCCTTCTCGATGGCCTGCTCGGGCTTTATGTCCCACGCGTGATAGAGATCAAAATCCATGGTCTCCCTGGCCATCAACGCAGCATCGGCAAGACCCGAGCTTTCATCCTCCGACGTATGCTCGGCAATCGCCAAGGCTGCAGCGACCGTTTCGCGAATCGCCTCAGCGCCCGTGGCCGAGGTGCTGGCCGAGCCCTTGCGCTGGCCGACGTACAAGGTAATGCCGAACCCCTGATCGCGGTTGAACTCGACCGTTTCGACTTCGCGCTGACGCACCGAGGTCGACAGGCCCTGCTCCAGCGACACCGCGACTTCACACGCGCTGGCGCCCTGACGCCTGGCTTCGGCGATGATCTGCTCGACCTGTTCCTGCAGTTCGGGCAAGGCCTGTGGGCCGACGCTTTGGTTTGCACTCATGACTTTCTCCATCAAATTCTGCTTTCGGCACAGGCCGAATACCGACCGGGCCGGACAAGCGGCCCTCGACTGGTTATCATGGCGGCGTTTCTTAGCGGACTGCCCCCATGGTTGATTCTTACGACGACTCCCTCGACGGGGAGAAAAGCAAAACCCAGGTCAAACGAGAGCTGCATGCTCTGGTTGATCTCGGCGAGCGACTGACGACACTCAAAGCCGATGTACTGGCCAAGCTGCCGTTGACCGATGCACTGCGCAAGGCTTTGGCCGAAGCGCCGAAGCACACGGCCAACATTGCGCGCAAGCGGCACATCCTGTTCATTGGCAAGCTGATGCGCGATCAGGATCAGGAAGCCATTCTGGTTTTGCTGGACCAACTCGATGCCTCCACTCGCCAATACAATGAACGTTTCCACGGTCTTGAGCGCTGGCGTGATCGCCTGATCGCGGGTGATGACAGCGACCTGGAAAAATTCGTGGTCGAATACCCTGACGCCGATCGCCAGCAACTGCGTTCCTTGATCCGTCAGGCGCAACACGAAGTTGCACGCAACAAACCGCCGGCCACCAGCCGCAAAATCTTCAAATACATCCGTGAGCTGGACGAAATCCAACGCGGTCTGCGTTGATCTCGACCTCGGGACCGGCCGTCATCGGCCAGTCCCGACTCATGTTCAGTTGCCTGTACCGCCCACGGTAATCGCGTCGATTTTCAGCGTAGGCTGACCCACGCCCACTGGCACCGATTGCCCGTCCTTGCCGCAGGTACCGACGCCGCTGTCCAGCGACAGGTCGTTACCCACCATCGAAACCCGACTCATGGCTTCCGGCCCGTTCCCGATCAAGGTCGCACCTTTGACCGGCGCGGTGATCTTGCCGTCTTCGATCAGATACGCCTCGCTGGTCGAGAACACGAACTTGCCGCTGGTGATGTCCACCTGGCCGCCACCCAGGTTGGCGCAGTAGATACCACGCTTCACCGAGGCGATGATTTCCTGTGGATCACTCTGGCCGCCCAGCATGTAGGTGTTGGTCATGCGTGGCATTGGCAGGTGTGCATAGGATTCGCGACGGCCGTTGCCGGTGCGCGCCACACCCATCAGCCGTGCGTTCAGTTTGTCCTGCATATAGCCCTTGAGAACGCCGTTCTCGATCAGGGTCGTGCATTCGGTGGGCGTGCCTTCATCATCGACGCTCAGCGAACCGCGACGACCGGCCAGCGTGCCGTCATCGACGATGGTGCACAGCTTGGAAGCGACCATCTCGCCCATGCGGCCGCTGTAAGCCGAACTGCCTTTGCGATTGAAGTCGCCTTCCAGGCCATGCCCCACCGCTTCGTGCAGCAGAACGCCTGACCAGCCCGAACCCAGCACGACGGGCAAGGTGCCTGCCGGTGCGGGAATCGCTTCCAGATTGACCAGCGCCTGACGCAGCGCTTCACGGGCATAGCCCATGGCGCGGTCGTCGGTCAGGAAATAACGGTAGTCGGTACGCCCGCCACCGCCATGGCCGCCGCGCTCGCGACGGCCATTCTGCTCGACGATGACACTGACGTTGAAGCGCACCAGCGGGCGCACATCGGCGGCAAGACTGCCGTCGGCAGCCGCCACCAGAATCCGCTCCCAGACCCCGGCCATGCTCACCGAGACCTGCTGAATACGCGAATCCAGGGCACGGGTTGCCACATCGATGCGCTTGAGCAAGGCCACCTTTTCAGCGCGGGTCAGGACTTCCAGCGGGTTATCCGGTGCATAGAGCTGCGTCACGTCCTGGGAGGTGAACGCCTGGACACGACCGTTCTGCCCTGCACGGGAGATGGAGCGCGCAGCACGTGCGGCGGTAAGCAGCGCCTCTTCGGTGATGGCATTGCTGTACGCAAAACCGGTTTTCTCACCGGACTGTGCACGGACTCCCACACCCTGATCAAGGTTGAAACTGCCTTCTTTGACGATTCCGTCTTCGAGCGACCAGGATTCGGAAATCATGCCTTGAAAATACAGATCAGCCGCGTCGATACCCGGGCCTGCCAGCTCGCCCAACACTGATTGCAGGCTGTCGAGGCTCAGGCCGCCGGGGGCCAGAAGGTGTTCGCTGACTGAGGACACGTCACTCATATTCACTCCGAAGCAGGCCGCAAAGCGTCCTGCGAAAAAAAGCGCCGGTGAGTGGACACCGGCATCCGCGCCCGTATGGACGCCTGTTCTTCACTGTCACGCGTGGCCAGCAGCACGGTTTCACCCTGCGCGTGCTGAGCCAGGACCCGCCCCCATGGGTCGATAATGGCGGCGTGTCCGTAAGTTTCGCGGGGCCCTGGATGCACCCCGCCTTGCGCGGCGGCCAGCACGTAGCACTGGGTTTCGATGGCCCGCGCACGGAGCAGAACATCCCAGTGCGCGGCCCCCGTCACAGCGGTAAACGCCGACGGCGCAGTGATCAGCTCGGCACCGGCTTCACGCAGCGCGGTGTACAGCTCCGGGAAACGCAGGTCATAACACACACTGAGCCCGAGTCTTCCAACCGGTGTGTCGACCACAACGACGTTGTTTCCATGAGCATAGTCATCCGACTCCCGGTAGCGACCTCGACTGTCGGCAACGTCCACGTCGAACAGGTGCAGCTTGTCGTAGCGCGCCACCTGCTCGCCGTGCTCATCGATCAGCAACGAGCAAGCCGTGACCTTGCGCTCGGGCTGGCCATCGGGCGGGAGGGGAATGGTTCCGGCAACTACCCATAACCTGAGGTCACGGGCGGCCTGTTTCAACCACGGCAGGATCAATCCCTGACCGGAGGCTTCGGCACGACCAATGTCGGCCGCGTCGCGGCGGCCCATGGCGGCAAAGTTCTCGGGCAGCACAGCAAGCCGGGCACCGCCTTCGGCGGCCTGTTCCAGCAAGGCGCGTGCGCGAGCCAGGTTGCCCGCAACATCGCTCTGACTGACCATCTGAATCACGGCAAAAGACATGGCGACCCTTTTTTGAATGGCATGGCCACCACTGTACTCCATGCCGCGCTATTGAGGCTTTTCAAAAGGCTTGTCGAAGGTGATCTTCGGTTCTTTCCACGGTCCTTCGACCTTGTACTGCACGCTGGCAAAGCGCGCGACCTTGTCGCCCAACAGCTTGTCCACCAGGAACAATGCGCCGCCAATGGCTGGCGCGCCAACGATCAGCGCAGCGATAGGCAGGTTGTTGGTGACCGGCAGCGTGACCAGCAGCTTGGCATCGACGCGGTCCTTGACCATGTCCAGCGTGCCGTTCAGCTCCAGGTTACTGGACGGCCCTGTCAGCGTGATGGGGTTACGGGTGACGTAAACCCCGTCGCTGGCCACCAGCAGGCCTTTGACCCGATCGTAGCTGAGGCCCTTGCCGAGCAGGTCAGAGAAATCCAGACGCAGGCGGCGGCCAATGGAGTTGAAGTTCAGCAACCCGAACACACGCAGGGCCTGGGCACCGCCCTCGACCTCCACAAACTGTCCGCTGCGCAGCGTAGCGTCCAGGCTGCCGGTGTAACGTTTGAGCCCGACCCAGGCCGGGGAGCCGGGCCAGCGGCCGTCAAAATTCAGGTCGAAGCTTTCGCTGGTGACTGTGGGTGCAAAGCCCCAGGCCTTAAGGACATCGGCCAGATTCTTGCCGCCCAGATGCCCTTTGAACCAGCTGCTGCTGGATCCGGGGGTCCCCTCCCACACACCTTCGCCTTCCAGCAGAATGCCCTTGAGGCCAAGGCTCAGGTCGGTCATGCGCATACCCGCAACGCTTGGACGAATCTTCAGTGCCCAGGCGCCCAGTAGCTGATCGCCCTGAAACAGCTGGGATATCTTGACGTCCAGCGCTGGAATCTTGCGAGGATCGATATCAGCCAACGGGTCTGGCGCGTTCTCGACCACCGCTGCGTTGGGGTCGGCCGCAGGCAGGCGCACGTACAGCATGTTGATGCCGATCGGCGCGGACTTGGCATCGGGCAACGTAGCAGTGCCCTTGGCCAGCGCGCTGTCCAGCGACAGTGACCAGGCGGCAGCGGCGCGCTGCAGTTGCACACGGACGTCGTCCAGCGTGGTGCCCATCGCCGTCAGCTTGCCGATCTGCAGGTCGACGCTGTTAACCAGCTGTTTGGCGCTGCCGCCCGGGTCGCTGCCCGAGTAGCGGTCTGCGATAGCCTGCCAGGGCGCAACGTCCAGCTCCGTCAGGCTGCCACGGATTCGCAGTCCCTTGGCGTCGGGCACGATAGCGCCGCCCTTGCCCAGAAACAGTTCGCCGCGTCCGTCAGCGATCTTCCCCGCAGGCGCTGCATAGGCCAGGTTGGCCAGGTCGCCATACGCGGCTCCAAAACGTCTTTCAGCGCCTTTCAGCGTCATGCGGAATTCGCTGGCGCGCTCCTGCTCCGCGGTCTTGCCAAACGGCGCAGGCAGATCAATCGCCACGCCAGTCAGGGGCGAGGTGATCAGCAGAGGACTGTCTTTTTCGTCCAGCGTGAGTTGCAGCTGAAACGGCATGTCGCCCGACACCGGCAGCGGCTGCTTGACGTCAAGCCATTCGGTCAGACGCTTGAGGGTGATCTGCCCATTGGCCACGATGCGCGTCACATTGGCGTCCGGCTTGCCCTCGGCGGTAATCTCTGCCGTGATCGGACGGTCAAACGCCTGGGCACGAATGCCTTTGCCGCTGAGCCCGCTGGTGCTGTCGAAGCGGAAATCGCCTTTGAGTTGTGTGAGGTCCAAAACAGGATCGGCCAGTTTCAGGCGTGCATTCTGGGTGCTGAAATCCACCGCGATCTTCGGTTCGGTGCCTTTGGCCAGGGGAATATCCAGCTTGAGCTTGCCGCTGAGTGGCCCGTCAGCCTGCCATCCGGCGAACGTGCTGCCGGTGCCGATAGGCGCTTCCTGCAGAATCTTCATGCCATCGGCCAGCGTGCCGGAGAAGTTGCCGTCCACCAGCAAGTGACTGTCTTGCCCTGACGGCACGTGAGGAATATTGACGACGACGTTGCTGACCTGCGTATTGAGCAGTTGCCCTTTGCTGGCCTTGACCCGCACACCGCTGTTTTCAACGTAGACCTTGCCATCCACACCGGTCAGCGAAGGCCAGCCCGGCTGGAACGCGAGGGTCGCGTTGTTTACGTCGAAAAACAGACTGATGACCCGCGCGGTGTCGGGGGAGTTCTTGTTCAGCGATCCCTGATACTGGAAAAAGCCCTGCTTGACCGCGCCGCTGACAACGGCCGTGCGCAGCCAATGATCCAGATCGGGACTCAGGACAGCTGGCAGGTACTTGCCGGTGTAGCGCCCATCGCCATCGACCATGCCGACGCGCAGGTCCATGTAGTCTTCCTGATCGTGCTTGAGGTGAATGCGAATCAGGAAGTCGGCAGCGATCTTGCCTTCATCGCCCAGTACCTTGATGTAAGGCGCAATCAAGGTGAAGGCCTGATCGTCCAGTGTCCAGGTCAGACGCGCATTGGCCTTCTGATAGCGCCAGGGCTTGGCGAAAATCGGGTCCAGATGCAGCATGAAATCGTTGGTATCCAGACGCAATTCGCCCTGCCCCAGATCGCCGCTGATGGCCCCGCTGACGTTCGCCGCAGCCGGAGCGCCGTGGTAGGCGTTGAAGCCGACCTTGTCCAGATTGGCAGCAAAGCCCAGGCGCTTGTCGCCGGTCTCCTGCGGGCGATAGTCGAGCAATACGTTACGCAGCCCGCCCGTCACCTTGAGCCCGTCCACCACTGCCATGACCGGGTCGGGCAGCGGTGCCAGCGAGTCGATCAGGGGCGTGAGAGGCGTCAGCTCAAGACGGTCGGCCTGCACGTGCCACAGCTCGGTGCTATCGGCGGTCGCGGCGGTCTGCTTCAATTGCAGACGACTTTCCCAGCGGGTGCTGCCCAGGCTCATGGCCAGCGAATCAAGCTTCACATCGAAGCCCTTTTCCGTGCGTTCGAACCAGGCGTTCAGCGCCAGATTTTCAATGGTCGCTGGCTTGCGCTTGGCATACACACCCTTGAACATCGGGGCATGAAGGCGGGCGACCGCGCTTTTCACCGAGCCCTGACTCCAGCTCAACCAGAATTCGCCGCCGGCCTGCAGCCTGGACAGCGTCCACTCCTGCGTCATGCTTTTGGGCAGCCACTTGGCCCAGTCACTCTGCGGCAGGCTTGCGTAAACGTCGGCCTCGCCTTCTTTCCAGCGACTGGCCTCAATGCGCGACTGCACGTTTACGGCCAGCGGCTGGCCATCTGGCAGGGTCAGACGGGCGTCGAGGCGCTGGTGATAGCTGCCTGTCGCCAGGCTCAGGTTGACGTAGGTAAGGGTCAACGGGGATTCATCGAAGGGTTGCAGGGTCACCTGGCTGTTGAGCAGTGACAGCTGTGACACCATTTGCATCTGCGTCAGCACGTGCTCCGGATTGAAGGCACTGTCCTGGCTGACAGGCAAACCCTGCGCCGCCCAGTGTCCGTCCTGATCCTGCTTGAGCACCACCTTGAGGCCATCGACCTCCAGATGCGCGAGCCGCACATCCCGGGCCAGCAGACTCTCCCACATGTCGGGCACGACCCTGACGCTGTCCAGACGCAACGCGCTGCTGCCCTCACCCATCATCACATCATGGGCAAGCACAACGGGCGTGAAGCCGCTCCAGCTGCCTTCGAGACTGCCGATGCTCAGTGGCATCTTCAACGCCGCGCTGGCTTTGGTCTCCACATCGACGCGGTACTCGGCCACCATCGGCGTGAGCTGCCGCCCGACGCTCACATAAAGCGCAGCGAATACCAGAATCAACGCGCAAAGACTCAGGCCCCAACGGGTCATCGCCGCCACGAAACGCGGAAGACGTTGCATCAGCACGCCCTCCACGACAGGCATCGTCGTTCGGGGCGCTCGACATGAACATGATTCACGCAGGCTGGTCCGGTCAGGTACAGGTTTTGCTCATTCGCCACGCATCATTCTCGATATAAGGGTAGACCGGCAGAACCCCGTCGGGCGCTTGTTGCAAACAATGGAACGGTGACAATCTCAGAGCAGTACGACGTCGTATTGTTCCTGCGAGTACATGGTTTCTACCTGAAAACGAATGGTGCGACCGATAAAGCTCTCAAGCTCAGCCACATTGCCCGATTCTTCGTCGAGCAGGCGGTCAACGACACGCTGGTTGGCCAACACACGATAACCCACTGCCTGATAGGCCCTGGCCTCACGCAGAATCTCACGGAAGATTTCGTAACAGATGGTTTCCGGAGTCTTCAACTTGCCGCGTCCCTGACAGCAATGACAAGGCTCGCACAGCACTTGTTCCAGACTTTCACGGGTACGCTTGCGGGTCATCTGCACCAGACCCAGCTCGGTGATGCCGATGATGTTGGTCTTGGCGTGATCACGCTCCAGCTGTTTTTCCAGCGTGCGCAACACCTGACGCTGATGCTCGCCATCTTCCATGTCGATGAAGTCGATGATGATGATGCCGCCCAGGTTGCGCAGGCGCAGCTGACGGGCGATGGCGGTGGCCGCTTCAAGGTTGGTCTTGAAGATGGTTTCTTCCAGATTGCGATGCCCGACGAACGCCCCGGTGTTCACGTCGATGGTGCTCATGGCCTCGGCAGGATCGACCACCAGGTAACCGCCCGACTTGAGCGGCACCTTGCGCTCCAGAGCTTTCTGGATCTCGTCCTCGACGCCGTACAGGTCGAAAATCGGCCGCTCGCCCGGGTAATGCTCAAGACGATCGGCGATCTCCGGCATCAGTTCAGCAACGAACTGGGTGGTTTTCTGGAAGGTCTCGCGTGAGTCGATGCGGATCTTCTCGATGCGCGGGCTGACCAGATCGCGCAACGTGCGCAAGGCCAGCCCCAGGTCTTCATAGATGACCGTGGGCGGGCTGACGGTCTTGATCTGCTCGCCAATCTGATCCCACAGCCTGCGCAGATAGCGGATGTCCATAAGGATTTCGTCAGCGCCCGCACCTTCGGCGGCGGTACGCAGGATGAAGCCACCCGCCTCCTTGATCCCTTCCAGCGCGACACAATCGCTGACGACTTTCTTGAGACGCTCACGCTCGGCCTCGTCCTCGATCTTCAGCGAGATACCGACATGCGCGGTGCGCGGCATGTAGACCAGATAGCGGGACGGGATCGACAACTGCGTAGTGAGCCGCGCACCCTTGCTGCCGATCGGGTCCTTGGTGACCTGCACAACCAGGCTCTGGCCATCATGAACAAGCGAGGCGATGCTTTCGACAGCAGGGCCTTCGCGCATGGAGATTTCCGACGCATGAATGAAGGCGGCGCGGTCCAGGCCAATGTCGATGAACGCGGCCTGCATGCCGGGCAACACACGCACAACCTTGCCCTTGTAGATATTGCCCACGATGCCTCGACGCTGGGTCCGCTCGACGTGGACCTCCTGCAGCACACCGTTTTCCACTAGCGCCACCCGCGATTCCATCGGGGTGATGTTGATCAGAATCTCTTCACTCATGGCTTGTTACCTTCCAGGTATTGCCAACAGGGTATGCCGAAACGACCCAGCAGTTCCGCGGTTTCGCACAGAGGCAGGCCAACTACCCCAGAGTAGCTGCCTTGCAGGCTTTCGACGAAGATGGCCGCCAGGCCTTGAATGGCATAGCCGCCGGCCTTGTCCTGCGGCTCGCCGCTGGCCCAATAGGCGCTGGCTTCGTGGGGCTGAATCGGGCGAAAGCGCACGCGACTGGTGACGACACGGGTTTCGCTGCGCTGATGGTCGATCAGTGCAATGGCGGTCAGGACTTCATGTTCAGTTCCCGATAGCGCGGCGAGCATGCCCAGGGCATCGGCTTCATCCACAGGCTTGCCGAGAATACGGCCGCCTTGCACCACTGCGGTATCGGCGCCCATCACGCACGCCTGCCGATCGCCCGCCAGCAGCGCCAGACCGGCCCGCGCCTTGCCCAGCGCCAGACGCTCGACGTACGCAGACGGTGTTTCCGAATCGAAAGGGGTTTCGTCGATCTGCGCAGTCAGCACAGTGAAAGGCACACCGATCTGGGTGAGCAGTTCGCGACGGCGCGGTGAGCCGGAAGCCAGATAGAGCGAGGGCATGAAGAACTCTCCGTGTCGGTGGCAATCAACACAGCGCCAGACAGGCCACTGTGTTCACGTTGCGCTTAATTGATCTTCAAACGCTTGCGCAATCCACGTAGGCCATAGCTGACCCACGGCCACAGCAAGGCGCTGACCAACGCGGGCAAGACAAGCGCCAGGGTTGGCTGGCGGTTACCGGTCAGAGCGCTGAGCCACAGCTGGGCGAGCTGCGCCAGACCGAACACCACCAGCAGAACGAGACACTGTTGCCACATCGGAAACATGCGCAGGCGCTGCTGCAACGACATGACCAGAAACGTGATCAGGCTGAGGATGAGTGCGTTCTGCCCCAGCAACGTGCCATACAGCACGTCCTCCGCAAGGCCCAGCAACCAGGCAGTGGTCATGCCGTACTTGTGCGGCAGGGCCAGCACCCAGAAGGTCAGCAGCAAGGCCAGCCACAGAGGCCGGAAAATCTCCATGAACTGCGGCAGCGGCGAAATACTCAGCAAAAGACCAATCGCGAAGGTAAGCCAGACGACCCAGCCATTGCGTCCGGAAACATGACTAACCATCGATACGCTCCCGAGAGCTGGAAGGTGAAGAAGCCGGGGGCTGGGACGTAGCAGGCCGCGAGGCCGGCCTTGACGCGGGCGTTGACGGTGCAGCAGCCGGCGCCTGGCTTGCGCCCTGCCCCGTCGCACGGTGTGGGGTGGTGCTGGTCGGGAACACGGGGACGACCGGCTGCGACCACATCGGGAACGCAGGCGCTGGCGGCGGCAGGGTCGGCACCGTAGCGGGCTCAAGGCCCTTGTCGATGGATTCCTGCGCCAGGGCGGCATCGGCGGCACGCTCTTCAGGCGAACGGCCGTCGGAGAACACCAGCAGCAGGTAGCGGCTACGGTTCAGGGCGGCAGTCGGCACGGCGCGCACGATGGCGAACGGCTGGCCGGAGTCATGGATGACTTCTTTCACGGTCGCCACGGGATAACCCGCAGGGAAGCGTTGCCCCAGACCAGAGCTGACCAGCAGGTCGCCCTCCTTGATGTCCGCCGTGTCGGCAACGTGACGCAACTCAAGGCGCTCGGGGTTCCCGGTGCCGCTGGCAATGGCGCGCAGGCCGTTGCGGTTGACCTGTACCGGAATGCTGTGGGTCGTGTCGGTCAGCAGCAGTACACGGGAGGTATAAGGCATGAGTTCGACCACCTGCCCCATCAGACCCCGGGCGTCGAGCACCGGCTGACCGAGCACCACGCCGTCACGCTCACCCTTGTTGATGATGATGCGATGGGTGAAGGGATTGGGGTCCATGCCGATCAGTTCGGCAACTTCGACTTTCTCGTTGACCAGCGCCGAGGAGTTCAACAACTCGCGCAGGCGCACGTTCTGCTCGGTCAGTGCCGCCAGCTTTTGCAGGCGACCCTGAAGCAGCAGCGCTTCGGTCTTGAGTTTTTCGTTTTCGGCGATCAGCTCGGTACGGCTGCCAAACTGGCTCGCAACGCCCTGGAACATGCGCTGCGGCAAATCGACGATCCAGTAGGATTGCATCAAGACCAGTGACATCTGACTGCGCACGGGCTTGAGGATCGTGAAGCGTGCGTCGACCACCATCAACGCCACGGACAACACAGCCAGCACCAGCAGACGAACGCCCAATGACGGGCCTTTTGCGAAAAGCGGTTTAATAGGCCGCTCCTCCGGGGCATGCGATCGACGGATCGAGCTTCAATTGGCAGTTATTCATGCGGTATGGAACCGGCCTGGACAGATGAAAGAAATAGGCACCCTGATTCGACATCAGCCTAACGCATACAGGCAGCACAAGCGCTACCTGTAAACAAAAGGCTCATGTCAGGCACCCCGGCGAATTACTCGCTGGAGAGCAGATCCATGGTGTGCTTATCCATCATTTCCAGCGCACGGCCACCACCACGTGCCACACACGTCAGCGGGTCTTCGGCAACGATGACCGGCAGACCGGTTTCCTGAGCCAGCAGTTTGTCCAGATCGCGCAGCAACGCGCCGCCACCGGTCAATACCAGGCCGCGCTCGGCGATGTCCGAAGCCAGCTCCGGCGGAGACTGTTCAAGGGCGCTTTTCACGGCCTGAACGATAGTCGCCAGCGACTCCTGCAGCGCTTCGAGCACTTCGTTGGAGTTCAGCGTGAAGGCACGTGGAACACCTTCGGCCAGGTTACGGCCACGCACGTCGACTTCACGTACTTCGCCGCCCGGGTAGGCCGTGCCGATTTCCTGCTTGATGCGCTCGGCAGTGGATTCGCCGATCAGGCTGCCGTAGTTACGGCGCACGTAGGTGATGATCGCTTCGTCGAAACGGTCGCCGCCCACACGAACGGATTCGGCATACACCACGCCGTTCAGGGAGATCAGCGCGATTTCAGTGGTGCCGCCGCCGATGTCGACAACCATCGAGCCGCGCGCCTCTTCAACCGGCAGACCTGCACCGATGGCCGCAGCCATGGGCTCTTCGATCAGAAACACTTCACGCGCACCCGCGCCCAGGGCCGACTCGCGAATGGCGCGGCGTTCAACCTGGGTGGACTTGCACGGAACGCAGATCAGCACACGAGGGCTGGGCTGCAGAAAGCTGTTTTCGTGGACCTTGTTGATGAAGTACTGAAGCATCTTCTCGCAGACGCTGAAATCGGCGATGACGCCGTCCTTCATGGGGCGGATGGCTGCAATGTTGCCTGGTGTACGGCCCAGCATGCGCTTGGCTTCTGTACCGACGGCCACGACACTCTTCTGGTTGCCGTGAGTACGGATGGCAACAACAGAGGGCTCATTCAGAACGATACCGCGCTCACGCACGTAAATAAGGGTGTTGGCAGTGCCCAGGTCGATGGATAGATCACTGGAAAACATGCCACGCAGTTTCTTGAACATGGGAAAGGGACCCTAGGGAACGCGTGGGTAAAAAAGTGCGGCAAACTCTAACAACGACAGGGATTTTGGGCAAGGAGCCAATATGTTAAATTGGCGCTTTTATGACCACGACCCTCGACGTTAGCGGCTTGAGACCGCAGAAACACGATAGTGTTCCGCATTCTGCTATAAAGCAAACCTGCTCGTATTCCACTGGAGATACCCCCATGGCGCTTGAACGCTCCGACGTGGAAAAGATCGCTCATCTGGCCCGACTGGGCCTTAATGACGCCGATATCCCACGTACCACCGAAGCCCTCAACAGTATTCTAGGGCTGGTCGATCAGATGCAGGCGGTCGATACGACCGGCATCGAACCTCTCGCCCATCCGCTGGAAGCCTCTCAGCGCCTGCGCGAAGACGCCGTTACCGAGCGAAATCGTCGCGAGACTTACCAAGCCATCGCACCAGCCGTCCAGGACGGACTTTATCTGGTTCCGAAAGTCATCGAGTAAGGGAAAGAGCCTGCATGCATCAAATGACTCTGGCCGAGATCGCCCGCGGACTCGCCGAAAAGAAGTTTTCCTCTGAAGAACTGACCCGTGTCCTGCTGGCGCGCATCGCGCAGCTCGACCCTCAGCTCAACAGCTTCATCAGCCTGACCGAAGACCTGGCCATCACCCAGGCCCAGGCCGCAGACGCACGCCGTGCTGCCGGTGAGAATGGTGCCCTGCTCGGCGCGCCGCTGGCTCACAAGGATCTGTTCTGCACCCAGGGCATCCGCACCAGCTGCGGCTCGCTGATGCTCGACAATTTCAAAGCACCGTACGACGCTACCGTGGTTTCCCGTCTGGCCTCGGCCGGTACGGTGACGCTGGGCAAGACCAACATGGACGAATTCGCCATGGGTTCGGCGAACGAGTCGAGCCACTATGGCGCAGTTAAAAACCCGTGGAACCTTGAGTGCGTTCCCGGCGGCTCGTCCGGTGGTTCAGCGGCGGCCGTTGCGGCACGCCTGCTGCCTGCCGCGACCGGCACCGACACCGGCGGCTCCATCCGCCAGCCTGCCGCACTGACCAACCTGACCGGCCTCAAGCCGACTTACGGTCGTGTGTCGCGCTGGGGCATGATCGCCTATGCGTCCAGCCTCGATCAGGCCGGCCCCATGGCCCGCACGGCAGAAGACTGCGCCTTGCTGCTGCAAGGCATGGCCGGTTTTGACGCACAGGACTCCACCAGCATCGACGAGCCCGTCCCGGATTACTCGGCGACCCTAAACGCATCGCTCAAAGGCCTGCGTATCGGCTTGCCGAAAGAGTATTTCAGTGCAGGCCTGGACCCACGCATCGCGCAACTGGTCCACGACAGCGTCAAGGAACTGGAAAAGCTCGGCGCCATCGTCAAGGAAATCAGCCTGCCGAACCTGCAACACGGTATCCCGGCCTATTACGTGATCGCACCGGCAGAGGCTTCGTCCAACCTGTCGCGCTTCGACGGCGTGCGGTTCGGCTATCGCTGCGAAAACCCCAAGGATTTGACCGACCTGTACAAGCGCTCGCGCGCCGAAGGCTTTGGCCCGGAAGTGCAGCGTCGCATCATGGTCGGCGCTTATGCGCTGTCGGCCGGTTATTACGATGCCTACTACCTGCAGGCGCAGAAAATCCGTCGCCTGATCAAGAATGACTTCATGAATGCGTTCGCCGAAGTCGACGTGATCCTCGGTCCGACCACGCCTAACCCGGCCTGGAAAATCGGCGCCAAGACCAACGATCCGATTGCCGAATACCTGGAAGACTTCTACACCATCACCGCCAACCTGGCGGGCCTGCCGGGCCTGTCGATGCCTGCAGGCTTCGTCGAAGGTCTGCCGGTGGGCGTGCAATTGCTCGCACCGTATTTCCAGGAAGGCCGTCTGCTCAACGTCGCGCACCAGTATCAGCAGGTCACCGACTGGCACACTCGCGCACCTGAAGGCTTCTGAGGAGAAACACATGCAATGGGAAGTCGTCATCGGGCTGGAGATTCACACCCAGCTTTCGACCCAATCGAAGATTTTTTCCGGCAGCGCCACGACGTTCGGCTCCGAGCCTAATACCCAGGCCAGCCTCATCGATCTGGGCATGCCGGGCGTACTGCCGGTCCTGAACAAGGAAGCCGTGCGCATGGCCGTCAAATTCGGCCTGGCGGTGGATGCCGAAATCGGTCAGCACAACGTGTTTGCCCGCAAGAACTACTTCTACCCTGACCTGCCCAAGGGCTATCAGATCAGCCAGATGGAATTGCCGATTGTCGGCAAGGGCCACCTGGACATCCCGCTGGAAGACGGCACGGTCAAGCGCATCGGCATCACGCGCGCGCACCTT
Source organism: Pseudomonas asturiensis (assembly GCF_900143095.1). Lineage (GTDB taxonomy): Bacteria > Pseudomonadota > Gammaproteobacteria > Pseudomonadales > Pseudomonadaceae > Aquipseudomonas > Aquipseudomonas asturiensis. The sequence continues at coordinate 135,883 of NZ_FRDA01000008.1, forward strand.
GAAGAAGATGCGGGCAAAAGCCTGCACGAAGACTTCCAGGGCATGACCGGCATCGATCTGAACCGCGCAGGCACGCCGCTGCTGGAGATCGTCTCCGAGCCAGACATGCGCAGCGCCAAGGAAGCCGTGGCTTACGTCAAGGCGATCCACGCCATCGTGCGTTATCTGGGCATCTGCGACGGCAACATGGCCGAAGGCTCACTGCGCTGCGACTGCAACGTGTCGATCCGCCCCAAAGGTCAGGTCGAATTCGGTACGCGCTGCGAGATCAAGAACGTCAACTCGTTCCGCTTCATCGAGAAAGCGATCAACAGCGAGATTCAGCGCCAGATCGACCTCATCGAAGACGGCGGCAAGGTCATCCAGCAGACCCGCCTGTACGACCCGAACACCAACGAAACCCGCGCCATGCGCAGCAAGGAGGAAGCCAACGACTACCGTTACTTCCCCGACCCTGACCTGTTGCCGGTGATCATCGAAGACTCGTTCCTGGAAGAAACCCGCGCCACGCTGCCAGAATTGCCGCCGCAGAAACGCGAACGCTTCCAGAGCCAGTTCGGCCTGTCGACCTACGACGCCAGTGTGCTGGCCTCCAGCCGCGAGCAGGCGGATTACTTCGAGCAAGTGGTCAGCATCAGCGGCGACGCCAAGCTGGCCGCCAACTGGGTCATGGTCGAACTGGGCAGCCTGCTGAACAAGCAGGGCGTCGAGATCGAGCAGTCGCCGGTCAGCGCCGAACAACTGGGCGGCATGCTCAAGCGCATCACCGACAACACCATCTCGGGCAAGATCGCCAAGATGGTGTTTGAGGCAATGGCCAATGGCGAAGGCAATGCCGATGAAGTCATCGAAAAGCGCGGCCTGAAGCAAGTCACCGACAGCGGCGCCATCGAATCGATGCTCGACGAGGTCCTGGCTGCCAACGCCGAACAGGTCGAACAATACCGCGCCGCAGACGAAGCGAAACGCGGCAAGATGTTCGGCTTCTTCGTCGGTCAAGCCATGAAAGCCTCCAAAGGCAAGGCCAACCCGCAGCAGGTGAACGAACTGCTCAAGGCCAGGCTGGAAGGCTGATACCTGCAAGGGATACGCAGCCGCCTCGCACTGACTGTGGGAGGCGGCCTGTCGGCGATGCGTCTGTTCAGGCGACAACCAGTGACTGGCCTGACGCCTTCGCCGGCAAGCCGCCTCCCGCAAATAGCCGGGCCACATGGAATTGCGTTACAACCGCGCTCACCCACAGGCACTCAGGACCCGACCCATGCGCCGACTTCTCTCTGCCTGCAGCCTGTTGACGTTACTGGCCGGCTGCTCCAGCAACAGCCTCATCGACCCCCACGGTTACGATGAAACCGGGCGTGCTTCGTATTACGGCTCCCGGCATCACGGCAACCGTACCGCCAGTGGCGAACCCTTCGACCAGAACGCCCTGACCGCCGCTCACCGGCAGTTGCCATTTGGCACGCGCGTCAAAGTGACCAATCTCGACAACGACAGATACGTCGTCGTGCGCATCAATGATCGCGGCCCTCACACGCGAGGCCGATTGATCGATGTCTCTCGCAAGGCGGCTGAACAACTGGGTATGCTGCGTAGCGGCACCGCCCCTGTACGCCTTCAGGCCCTCGACTAAGGACGCCCTCGATTCTCCAGCTCTCGACACTGCCCGCCCCTGCCCTGATCCAGATGGTCTGCGGCCTTCTCTTGCTATTGGTCGGCGCAGAGCTGTCGGTTCGGTCGGCCGTGCACCTCGCGGCCCTGTTCAAGGTCAGACCCCTGATCATCGGCCTGACCGTCGTGGCAATGGGCACCAGCGCGCCGCAGATGGCCGTCAGTCTGCAGGCGGCCTTCTCGGACAACACCGACATCGCGGTGGGCAGCGTGATCGGCGGCAACATCTTCAATGTGCTGGTGATTCTGGGGCTGTGCGCCCTGATCATTCCGCTGCGGGTGGCCCGGCAGGTGCTGCGCGTGGACATCCCGCTGATGATCGCGGCCTGCCTGCTGGTTATTGGTCTGTCGTGGACCGGCGAGCTCAGCAAGTTCGATGGCGTGCTGCTGCTGGCCGCCATGCTGGCCTGCCTGTTTGTTGTCATCCGCCAGGGTGGACAGGTGCCACGCCATGGTGATGCAACCACCACCGAAAAACCCCGCAGCCTGATGCGCATCGCGTTGCTGGCGGCAGGTTTGCTGCTGCTGACGGCGGGTGGGCAGTTGCTGGTGGATGCCTCGGTGGTGATCGCGATCAACCTGGGGCTGTCCGAGCGCATCATCGGCCTGACCGTTATCGCCATCGGCACCTCACTGCCCGCCTTGATGACCTCGCTGATTGCAGCTTTGCGTGGCGAGCGCGACATCGCCGTCGGCAATGTGATCGGCAGCAACCTGTTCAACCTGTTGGGCGTGCTGGGGTTAACCGCGCTGATTGCGCCGGTACCGCTGACCATCTCACCCAATGCACTGGTCTTCGACTTGCCGATCATGTTGGGCGTCGCGGTACTCTGCGTGCCCCTGTTCTATTCCGGCTACCGGATAGACCGCATCGAAGGCCTGTTTCTGTTGTCGCTTTACCTGACCTACGGCCTGCACATCGTGTCGATCAGCTCCGGCATGCTGCTGGCCGAGCGCCTGGAAGGCATGATGCTCAGGTTCATCCTGCCGCTGCTGGGCGTGATCGTTGCCTTTGGCACCGTGCGCGCCTGGCGAAGACAACACTGACGGCCATTCGAAACGCCCGACCACTAAGCCTGAGGAGAAATGCCATGACAGACAAAACCATCAGCAATGGCGAACAGATTCGTCGCCAGGTGATGGGCGATGCCTATGTGGACCGCGCACTGGGCAACGCCACCGACTTCAGCCAGCCGTTGCAGGATTTCGTCAACGAACACGCATGGGGCAGCGTCTGGAGCCGCGAGGGCTTGCCTCTGAAAACCCGTAGCCTCATTACTCTGGCCACCCTGACCGCACTCAAATGCTCTCAGGAGCTCAAGGGCCATGTGCGCGGCGCGCTGAACAATGGCTGCACGGTGGAAGAAATCCGCGAAGCGCTGCTGCATTGCGCAGTGTATGCAGGCGTACCGGCCGCCATCGAGGCGTTTCGTGCAGCGCAGGAAGTGATCGACAGCTACGTGACGCCAGACTGAGACCTGGCTACATGGGACAGTAGTCAGTCTGATGACACAGTTGCCACCCTTCGAGTGGCAACTGCATTCATTCCGCACAAGGGACAGGCCGCTCAGAACAACCCAGGCGTGCCTGCCTCGCTACCGCGCACTGACGGACGTGTTCGACCACATTAAAAGCTGATGTTTAAAGCCGTGGCTCGCCGCCTGATAGTAGCTAATAGCAAACCATGATCAACAGGTCCCGCCGCCCACGATTACGGTTCTCGCTCCTTCCCTGTGCGCTATCTTTACCCAGAACTACTCTGACGCCATCGGAAGGTGTTGCGAGTGGGGGGCTGGCCATACCGGCGGCCTTGAGCAACGACCCGGAGCGATATGGACGTCAGACACAGCCTCATCAAAAGAATCGTCATTGTGTTCGCGCGGATGATTGCGTTCATAGCCGTCATTCTTGTCGCTGCGCTCGTTGCGATCTTTCACGGGGTTTTACCGCCAGGTGCCCGGTGGATGCCGATTCTCAATGGATTTGATGGATAATATTAAGGCACCGTAATGGATATTTTAGTTATTGAGGATCACCCCGACATCCACGACAACCTGGTGGAATACTTTGAACTAAAAGGGCACACCGTAAAGGGCGCACTTGACGGTTTAAGCGGGCTGCACCTGGCGGCCACCCAGAAGTTCGACGCAATCATTCTCGATATCATGCTGCCGGGCATTGATGGCAACCAGATATGTCGAAGCCTGCGTCAATACGCCAAGACTGAAGTCGCGATTATCATGCTCAGTGCCCGCGACGAGCTTGAAGATCGTCTGGCAGGTTTCAGCGTGGGCACTGACGATTACATTACGAAACCGTTTGCCATGTCGGAAGTCCTTGCCAGGGTCGAAGCAGTCGTCGCCCGCAGTCAACGAAGGAATAACCGAATCATGGTCGTTGCAGACCTGACGTTTGACCTGGACACCTGGGAGGTTTCCCGAAGCGGCAAGCGCCTCAAACTCAACCCTGCCAGCATGAAGTTGCTGGAGTTATTAATGCGCAAAAGTCCTGACCTCGTAAAACGCGCAGAACTTGAAGATGTCGTTTGGGGGCGAGACGCGCCCAACAGTGACAGTTTGCGCAGCACTATCCATATCCTGAGACGTACATTGCACAGCGGTTTTGATGCGCCCTTGCTGCACACCGTCCATGGACTTGGTTATAAACTCAGCCAGGCGGAATAGTACGTTCCAGGGCAACATGGTTTTCACGATCACTTGACTCAGTCACAACGCGGATCGCTCTATTTTTTGCTCATGAACACCCGGAGAGCGTCATGAGCAGCCCAGTCAGACTCAAGTTTTCTGAACCTTACGATCAGGACCCTGCAGAGCAGTATTTCCTGAAACACCACGCCACGCTCGCCGGTCGCCTGTCCCACTTGCGGGATGAGCACATGGTGCGCAAAGCACTCAAGCGAGCGGGAGATCCAGGTTTGGTACTGGATCTGCCCTGCGGCGCAGGCAGGTTCTGGCCTGTGCTGTCAGAAAAGAAAAGTCGAATCATCGTAGGGGCAGATCACTCGGCAGACATGTTGAGCACTGCCTGTTCGCTTCAGGACCCGGACATCGTCAAGCGCGTCAAACCGCTGCAGACATCCGCGTTCAATATTTCGCTGCCCAATAACTCGGTGGATACCATTTTCAGCATGCGCCTGTTTCACCACGTGGGCGAGGCCGAAAACCGTATGACGATGCTCAGAGAGTTTCACCGCGTTACCCGAGAGACCGTCATTCTTTCACTGTGGGTCGATGGCAACTACAAATCCTGGAGGCGTAAACGCCAAGAGGTTGCTCGCAAGGAACAGGGTGAGCACGGTGAGAACCAAAATCGGTTTGTACTGAATCGCGCGACTGCAGAAGCGGAATTTGTTTCGGCGGGGTTCGTCATTGAGGAACGTATTGATTTCATACCGTTCTACGCGATGTGGCGGGTCTACGTGCTGAGCAAGCTGTAACGGATGCCAGTGGCACCGCTTGTGCGGTGCCGGATTGTGTATAAGAAAGGTTTTCCTGCTGACACAACAGTAACTCTACACGCGTTGACCAAACGTCAGACAGCGCCCAATGAGCAATTATTATTTCAACTGCTCGTGAGTCAGGCTCTTCCATTGCACTGCATTCAGTGAACCGAGAATCCTGGGTATCGCCTGACCGTCCATTTTCACAAAAAATGCTTCAGTGTATTCACTGGATCGCTCACCGGCAGGCACCCCCATTGTTCGCTCAAAATGATCGATGCAACCGCTGTGCGTGATCAGCACCAGGTTTTCACCTCGTGCTTTGTGGCCGACGACCTCATCCTTGAAGTGGCTGTTGCATTCACCCACCCAGTCCTGAGCGACCACAGCTTGTCCGGCGACGTAACGCGCCGTCTGCTGTGTGCGGGTTGAAGGGCTGGCGATCATGCTGGCCCGCTCAAGCCCCAACCGTTGCAGACCCGCGCCGACATCAGAGGCCATATGGCTGCCGTTCACCGTAATGCCGTCAGCGTTGCCGAGACAGCGATTGGCAGACCGGTCGCAACGTTCTGCGTGCCTGATCATGACCACCACATCGCCATGCTTCCACTGCTCGACAAGCCCCGAGCTGACCAGGTTTTTGCCGCTGCCAAGGTCTACAACACGGGCGGTGGTCAGGTACCAGATCAAGGTGGTGGCGAGCATTAAAGAACAGACAGCGATCACTGTGTGCCAGCTGAAGAGGCGAACCGGGCCAACGCGAATGTTGAGCTCGCCCAGATCCTGAATAAAAGTATGTGCCATGTGAATGCTCCTGTTGGTCACCGTGATGCCGCTTAGTGCACGTGAAGCCTCGCTTCACAACATGAGCCTGAACATAAAGTTACTGCCGTGGCAGAGCAGTGAAGAAGATGTCAAAAATTAGTCGGCGACAAGAAGCACCCCAGAAAAAAGACGGGATCACCTTATTTGAAAAACAACGAAGATGAGCGCCGCACTGCTCGACCTTTTATCACCACCTTTTTCACATAAATTTTATAATCCGCACCCTACAGTTCGCAGCCTTGCCGCAGCCACTCTCGCGCTGCCCAATAGTTGCTTACTGACGTCAGGAAGACCGGCATGTGGAAGATCAAAGCAGCTCGCCCCGAGCTTGCGATTATGCTCGCCAGTGTGTTTTTGTTGCTGGCGTTTAACACGACGTTATGGCAACACCTGTTCGACATTACCGACAACCATGACGGAAATACCGTACTGCGTGTCGCATTCGGCCTTATCGTGCTGTGTATTTTTAATGGTGTACTCACGTTATTTGCGTTTAAAAGAGTCCTCAAACCTCTGCTGACGGTCGTGTTTATTCTGAGCGCAGCGGTTTCATACTTCATGAGCCAGTATGGCGTGTTGATCGATGTCGGCATGTTCAGAAACGTGGCCGAAACCAACATCACCGAAGCTCAAGGACTGCTGTCTCTCAAACTTGTCGCCTACCTTGTCCTGCTGGGGATAGTGCCTTCCGTCGTGCTGTGGAAAACCCCGATCAACTACAGGCGCTGGCACAGAGAGTTGCTCAGCAAAGCCATCGTCCTCGCAGGCTGCGGTTTTGTGATGGGTTCGATGGCCCTGCTCAATTATCAGGGGTTGTCATCGCTTCTTCGCAATCACCATGAATTGCGATTGATGGTGGTTCCCAGCAATTACATGGGCGCCTCCATCAGCTACCTGCGTGAGAAGGTGATCTCCGCCCGGAAGCCGTTTTCAACCGTCGCTGAGGACGCAACGCTGAGCAACGCCTGGGCGCAGCATCCGCGTAAATCCCTGACGGTCCTGGTCGTCGGCGAAAGCGCACGGGCCGATAATTTCGGGCTGCTTGGCTACACCCGAGACACAACACCCGAACTGCGCAGCCAACCGGGCGTGATTGCATTCAGCGACATGCAATCCTGCGGCACCGAGACAGCGGTATCGGTACCGTGCATGTTCTCGAACATGGGCCGAAAAAACTACAATCCAACCACCGCCAAGAATCAGGAAGGGTTGCTTGATGTGCTCAAACGGGCTGGCGTGGATGTCATTTGGCGAGACAACCAGTCAGGCTGTAAAGGAACCTGCGACCGTGTGACGTTTGAAAATGTCAGCAATCTCAAGGACCCTGCGTTGTGCAGGGATAACGAGTGCAGCGACGAAATTCTGTTGCAAGGCCTGCAAGCGCGCATCGACCACCTTGAGAAGGACACCGTACTGGTACTTCATCAAATGGGGAGTCACGGCCCCGAGTACTACAAACGTTACCCAAAGCAGTTTGAGAAATTCACACCGATTTGCGAGAGCAATGCGCTTAATAACTGCTCGCGAGAAAGCATCATCAACAGTTACGACAACACCGTGGCGTATACAGACCATGTGTTGGCCAGCCTGATTAAGCTATTGCGCAGCAATCAGGAAAAGGTCGACACCGCCATGGTGTATCTCTCGGATCATGGCGAGTCATTGGGAGAGTACAACCTGTTCCTGCATGGCACACCCTATATGCTGGCGCCGATGCAACAAAAGCATGTGCCGATGATTGTCTGGTTCTCTGAAAACTATCAGACGTCGTTCGATATCGACTCCGCCTGCCTGGAAAAGAAACGCGATTCAGCACTGAGCCAGGACAACCTGTTTCACTCCATGTTGGGCTTACTTCGGGTCGACACCCAGGCCTACGATCCGGCGCTGGATATGTTTGCAGGCTGCCGAAGTCCCGTCGAAGGCGGAGCGTTGGCAAAGCAATAACATCGTTAATCCCCCCTCGCCTGGCCTCAGGCGAGATGGCGTGCTCAAGAATCAACGCCTCAGCCCTTATATGACAAACACAGTCATCGTTTCTTAACACATTTATGACATTTATCTTGCGCTACGTGTCCGGCATGTGTTCGGGCATTAAAAAACCAGGCTCATGATTCATGAGAGCACAGGGAGCAGCACATGAAAGTGACCGTGTTCGGAACTGGCTACGTGGGGCTGACACAAGCCGCCTGCCTCGCGAAAGTGGGCCACACCGTCTGTTGCATGGATGTCGACGAGAAACGTATCGAAGCGCTACGTGACGGCCTGTGCCCAATCTTTGAACCCGGCCTTGAAGAACTGTTGCGAAACGGGCTGGACTGCCAGCGTTTGCATTTCACTACGGACGTTGCCAAAGCCAGCCGCTTTGCCGAGTTGGTGTTCATCGCGGTAGGTACACCGCCGCAGGCGGACGGCAAAGCGGATCTGAGCCAGGTGTTTGCTGTACTGCGCTCCCTGCTGGGGCACGCTGACGGTGCTCGTCTGATCGTCAACAAATCCACTTCACCTGTCGGGACGGTGGACCGTTTACTGGCCGAAATCGCTGCCAGCCCGCGACGTGATGACGGCTTCGAAGTGATCAGCAACCCGGAATTTTTCAAGGAAGGCTCTGCTGTCAGTGATTGCCTGCGTCCAGACCGGATTATCGTCGGCGGGGCCAGTCAGGCAGCGCTGGAGCTCATGCGTGAGCTGTATCAACCCTTCAGCCGCAACCGTGAAAAGTTTGTGGTCATGGATGCCCGTAGTGCTGAGCTGACCAAGTACGCGGCCAACTGTCTGCTGGCGACCAAGATCTCTTTCATCAATGAACTGGCCAATCTGGCTGAGCGGGTTGATGCAGACATTGAGCAGGTTCGCCTGGGCATCGGCTCAGATCCGCGCATCGGATACGACTTTATCTACCCTGGCTGCGGCTTCGGCGGATCGTGCTTTCCCAAGGATCTTCAGGCGTTGATCGGCACCGCCGAAGAACACGGTATCGAGACGTCACTTCTCAACGCCGTGGAACAGGTCAACCGCCGCCAAAAAAACCGTCTGTTCGAGAAAATCCGCTCGCATTACCACGGCGAACTCAAGGGCAAGGTGTTTGCTATCTGGGGACTGGCGTTCAAACCCGACACCGACGATATCCGCGAGGCCTCCAGCCACGCCTTGCTGGAAGCACTGTGGGCCTCAGGTGCCCAGGTTCAGGCCCACGACCCGCAGGCGATGCAAGCCATGAGTCGCCATTACGGCGAGCGTGAGGACATGAAGCTGGTGGACTGCAAGGAACAGGCGCTTGAAGGAGCGGACGCATTGGTGGTGGTGACCGAGTGGCAGGACTACCGCGTTCTGAATCTGGGCCAACTCGGCAAGACACTGCGTGATCGGGCGGTTTTCGATGGCCGCAACCTGTTCGATCCAACGCAATTGCAGGAAGCGGGCTTTGCATACTATGGCATCGGGCGCGGCCAGAGGGCCCACCCATGACGGTACTCGTGACCGGCGCAGCCGGGTTTATTGGATTCCATGTTGCCAGGCGTCTGTGTGAACTCGGTGTTGAGGTAGTCGGCATCGACAACCTCAACGATTACTACAGCGTCGAACTGAAACAATCGCGACTGGCCATGCTTCAGTGCATGCCCGGCTTCACCTTCAACCGGTTAGACATTACCGACGCAGAGGGTCTTGGCGCTCTATTTGAGCGGCATGGCTTCGAACAGGTCATTCACCTGGCAGCCCAGGCCGGTGTGCGCTATTCACTGGAACAACCCAACGCCTACGTTCAGTCCAATCTGGTCGGTTTTATCAATGTGCTTGAGGCCTGCCGTCAGCACCGGCCAGCGCACCTTGTTTACGCCTCCAGCAGCTCGGTCTACGGGGCTAATACGTGTATGCCATTTCGGGTAGAGGATGCGGTCGACAGGCCGCTCTCCCTGTATGCCGCCACAAAGCGAGCCAATGAACTGACGGCCTACAGCTATTCCCACCTGTATGGCTTGCATGCCACCGGGCTGCGCTTCTTCACGGTTTACGGCCCCTGGGGCCGACCAGACATGGCGTTGTTCAAGTTTACCCAGGCGATGCTCTGCGATGAGCCTGTGGATATCTACAACCACGGCGAGATGGCGCGAGACTTCACTTACATCGAGGACATCGTCGAAAGCATCATGCGTCTGCGCCTGCGTCCACCTGAGTCAGTGGGCGGCGAGCCGCCTCATCAGCTCTTCAATATCGGCCGCGGCCAGCCCGTCAAACTGCTGGAGTTCGTCGATTGCCTGGAGAAAGCGCTGGGCGTATGCGCCAAGCGTCGCTATCTCCCCCTGCAAGCCGGCGACGTACTGCACACCTGGGCCGACGTGACTGCGTTGACCCAGTGGATCGATTTCCAGCCGCAGGTATCGGTCGACAACGGCGTAAACGCCTTTGTTGCCTGGTATCGAGAGCACTATCGATCCGGGCCTCGTCCGCCATCTCTCTAATAAGGACATCCATGACTACGCCCATTTTTCTGTCTGTCGTGATTCCAGCTAAAAACGAAGCCGACAACCTCCCCGCCCTGGTCAGGGAAGTCTGTGCTGCGCTCACCGGCGAGCGCTACGAGATACTGGTGGTTGACGACGGCAGCACGGATAACACCCTGCAAGTACTGACGAACCTGAAGGAAAGCGGCCTCAACACGTTGCGCATCCTGCGCCATGAGCGATCTCTCGGTCAGAGCACATCGATTTATCACGCAGCATTGGCAGCTGAGGGTGAATGGCTGGCGACGCTGGATGGAGATGGCCAGAACGATCCTGCCGACATTCCAGGGATGTTATCGCTGGTACGCGCTCGTCAGGGAGGCCCGAACTCGATCCAGCTGGTGGCGGGGCATCGGGTGAATCGCCGCGATACGGCCAGCAAGCGATGGGCCTCGCGATTCGCGAACGGTCTGCGCAGCCGCCTTCTCAAAGACGCTACACCGGACACCGGCTGCGGCCTGAAGCTGATCGAGCGAGCGGCTTTTTTGCGCCTGCCTTACTTCGACCACATGCACCGATTCATTCCGGCACTCATTCAGCGACACAACGGCCGGATGGTCATCCACCCCGTCAATCACCGTCACCGACAGGCGGGTGTATCCAAGTACGGCAATCTGGACCGTGCGCTGGTCGGCATTCTTGACCTGTTTGGTGTCTGGTGGCTGATCCGCAGGACCCGCCTGGATGCCACCGCACAGGAGCAGCGCCCATGAAACTTGATAGCGAAACCCTCTGGCTGATCCTTGGCTTCGTCGGGCAGGCCGTCTTTACCGGCCGTTTCGTTCTGCAATGGCTGTACAGCGAATTCAAGAAGCGCAGCGTCATTCCGGTGGGCTTCTGGTACCTGAGCATGCTGGGCAGCTCAATCCTTTTGATCTACGCGATCTATCGACAGGACCCCGTGTTCATAGCAGGTCAGGCTTTTGGACTGATCGTGTACATGCGCAACCTTCAACTGATCAGCCAACAGGCCAAGACACCCAAGGAGCAATGACGTTGCGAACTTCCATTTCGCCTCGCCTCGAAGGATGGTTACTGGTCGTGCTGGCCGTCGTGCTGGTCGGGGCCGGTCTGGGTTTGCGCCAGCCGCAGAACGTTGACGAAGAACGCTTTCTGGGCGTTGCGCTGGAGATGCTGCAGAACGGGTCGTGGTTCGTCCCCCATAGGGCCGCCGAAATCTATGCCGATAAACCGCCCTTGTTCATGTGGGCAGTTGCGTTCTTCATTTGGTTGACCGGCAGCCCGAACATAGCGCTCTATCTGCCCGCACTGTTCTCGGCAGGCGCGACCACTGCAGTCCTCTACGACCTGGGGCGTCGTCTCTGGAACCGACGCATCGGTCGATACGCCGCCTTGCTGTTCCTGGCCACTTATCAAACCTACAGCATCCTGCGCACCGGACAGATCGACAGCTTCCTTTGCCTATGGGTCGCGCTCGGTTTCTACGGTTTGGTTCGTCACCTGTTGCTCGGACCGTCCTGGCGCTGGTTTTATTTCAGTTGCGCAGCGATGGGCCTGGGAATCATCAGCAAAGGCGTGGGTTTTGTACCGGCCTTGATGCTGATTCCGTATGCCTACGCCGTGCGTAAAAACTGGCAAGGTGTGGTGAGAATGCCTGGCCAGGCTGCACGCTGGGCGCTGGGTTTACTGGTGACATTGCTGGCGTGCTGCCTCTGGCTGGTCCCCATGGTGATCTCGGTCGTGCGTGACGGGGGACCGGAAGGCTTTGCTTATATTCACGAAATACTCCTGCACCAGACGGCCAATCGCTACGCCAGTGCCTGGGACCACCGCGAGCCCTTCTGGTATTTCTTTGTCAAAGTCATCCCTCAGTACTGGCTTCCACTTATCTTCGCGCTGCCCTGGCTGATCCCGGCGTGGCGCAGGCAATTGAGCAAACAGGATGGCCGAGTGTTGATACTGCTTGGCTGGGTGTTGCTGGTGCTGCTGTTCTTCAGCCTTTCCAGTGGCAAACGCAAGCTCTACATCTTTCCCGCGCTCCCCGGCCTGGTACTGGTCGCGGCCCCACTGGTGCCCTGGCTTCTGCGGCGCTGGTTCAAGGAACGCGCCTGGGCTCGGCGAATATTCCCGACAGTGGTCGTTGTATGGCTGGGTCTGTGGTTCGCCAGAGGCTTCGTCGAACCGCTCATCGAAGGCGAGAACCCACACAAGGAGCTGATGGAGCAGGCCGCCAAAGTCACCCAGGGGGCCGATCTGGTCCTGGTCAACTGGCGTGAGGGCCACTGGCTTTATGCGCGCCAACCCATTGTGCATTTCGGTTTTGCCCGGCCCTTGGCGGTCGAGCAGGCGGCCAGGTGGCTGCGAGAGCACCCCGGCACCTTCGCGCTGGTTCCAGGCGAACTATTGGCCAATTGCTTCCTGCCGGAAAAGGCTCATGCGCTGGGTCAGACATCCAGGGCGGACTGGTTCGTGGTCGATGCCCAGGCCGACAACGGCGTGTGCCGGCCTGAACGCCCTATGGAAGTCTATCGATTTGCCTGGAAACAGCCTGTCCAATGACCATCAGCCCAATCGCCAAGCAAGCAGGGAGTGCCTGACGCCATGCTTCTGGAAACCATAAGAACGGCGCGCGAGGGTGGGTCGAGCCTGTATCGACGACGAGTCTCACTCGCGCAGATACTGCTCGTCACCGTTACGTTTGGGGTGTTGATGCTGGCATACGGCGTGTCGACACACTTTCAGATTCATCAGCAGCTCTATCAGTACGGCCGCACCTGGTTGAAGGGAAATGAAGCACCCGATAAAAACATCTGGTTGCCGGACTTTCAGGTGGTTGTCGAAGCCAAACCCATCGGCCCGGATGTGGCCAATATCTCGGGAATAGCTTACGACTACGACAACCATCGCCTGCTGGCCGTGACCAACAAGGGGCCGATGCAACTGCTGGCGCTGGACATGAACGGCGACATTCTCGAACGCTACCCCCTGATCGGTTTTGACGACACAGAAGGAGTGGCCTATCTGGGTAACGGACGGGTAGCGCTTTGCGACGAGCAGCTTCAGCAACTGGATATCATCACCTTGCCAGCAGCCGCTCGTCCAATCCAGGTCGAAGAGGCCCAGTACATCGCGTTAGTGATCAATCCAAGCCTGCACAACAAGGGCTTTGAAGGTGTCACTTACGATCCTGATAACGACCGTCTATTCGCGATCAAGGAGCGTGATCCACGCCAGCTATTCGAGGTTTCTGGCGTCTTGCGGTCCATCGACCAAGGCCGCTTGCAGATAAAAGTTGTCGATCGGCTGGATTGGGTGACAGGGGGTGTTGCTGCACGTGATCTTTCGGAAGGTTACTACGATCCGCGTACCGGACACTTGCTGCTACTCAGTGACCAGTCACGCTCAATCACCGAGCTGGACGGTAACGGTAGGTTCGTCAGTATAAGGTCGTTGGCATCGGGATTTTCCGACCTGAAAAACAGCATCCCCCAGCCTGAAGGACTGACCATGGACCGCGATGGCAATCTGTACGTGGTCAGCGAGCCGAATCTGTTTTACAGGTTTTCAAAAGCACAGAAGCAACCCGCTGAACAACCGGGTCACTGAAGGCGAAGACGCCTGGTTTCGTCAGATCCAGCCGCCCCACTGCAGGATAAAAATCCCGATATTGGTCGTCACGGCGGCGGCCAGCGTGGTCAGCACGATGATCGCGGCTGCCAACTCGTAATTGCCATTGGCGGTGCGCGCCATGATGTAGCTGGCGGCGGCGGTCGGACTGCCGAAGTACAGGAACAGAATGCCCAGCTCCGCGCCACGAAAGCCCACCAGCCAGGCCGCGAACGTGCACAGCACCGGCAGCCAGACCATCTTCATCACACTGGCACTGATGGCCAGCTTGCCGCTCTTGCGCAGCGAGGCCAGTGACAGCGTACCGCCGATGCAGATCAGTGCCAGCGGCAAGGTCATCTGCGCCAGATAGCTGCCGGATGTTTCCAGCCATTTGGGCAAACCGATACTGAAGTAGGCGAAAGGCGAAGCGATGATCACACTGATGATCAGCGGATTGGCCAATACACTTTTGAACACGTTCCACGGGTCGGACTTGATCACCGGGCTGTACACCGCCAGCACGACGGTCGACAGCGTGTTGTAAAAAACGATGACCAATGCCGCAAGAATCGCGCCCAGTGAAATGCCGTAGGAGCCATACATACTGGCGGCCAGCGCCAGGCCGATCACGCCGTTATTGCCGCGAAATGCACCCTGAACGTAAACCCCGCGGTCTTCATGCGGGCAGCGCCAGATCGCCCAGCACCAGGTGAACGCGAAACTCAGCAGCGTGGCGACGCCGAAGAAGATCAGCAGTCTGGGTTGCAGGGCCGCGCGCAGGTCGGCGTGGATGATGCCCAGAAACAGCAGTGCAGGCATGGTGACGTTAAACACCAGTCCCGACGCTGCAACGATGAAACCATCGTTGATGGCACCGATGCGCTTGAGCAACACACCGAGGAACAGCATGGCGAACACCGGGGCGGTGATGTTCAGGGTTTCAAGAAAAATAGCCAGCATCCAGCGCACCCGGTCCCGTCGATAGGTGGCTCATGATAAGCCACCCACGACGCAGGTGTTGCAAGGAATTTCTGCAAACACCGAACCACCTGACGGCGCGGCGCGTCAGACGATACGACTGACCTCCACCGTTGGCTGCAACTGGCGTTCGAATACCGACACACCATCCAGGTCGCGCAGGGTCACGGTCATTTCGCCGCTCTGCCCGTCGATATTCACTTCACCGAAGAACTGGAAACCGGCGAACGGTGAGGTGTTCTGCGCGGGCGGTGCCTTCTGGAAGACCAATTCCGGGCCGAAGGTCTTGTCAAGCTTATTGGGCCCGAAGCTGCCTGCGTTCAACGGTCCGGCAACGAATTCCCAGAACGGGTCAAAGTCCTGAAACACGGCCCGATCCGGCTGGTAGTGATGCGCAGCGCAATAATGCACATCCGCCGTCAGCCACACACAGTCGCGAATCTTCTGCGCGCGCAGGTAGGTCAGCAGTTCCGCCACCTCCAGCTCACGCCCCAGCGCAGGTCCGTCATTGCCGTTGGCAATCGCTTCCCAGCGTGCAACGCCTGGGCTGACTTCACCGTCCGGTACACCCAGGCCAATCGGCATGTCGGCTGCGATGACCTTCCATTGCGCCCTGGAGCCTTTGAGCTCACGCTTGAGCCAGTCCAGTTGTTCGCGCCCCAGGAACGCCGTGGTCGGGCCCGGCTTGTCGGCCAGATTCGCGTCGTTGCCGTCGCGATAGCTGCGCATATCGAGGACGAACACATCCAGCATCGGGCCATAGGGGATCTTGCGATAGATCCGCCCGCCGTTATCGGCTTCCTGCAAACGCAACGGCGCATATTCCAGGTATGCCTGACGCGCGCGGGAAGACAGCAACTGAATGTCCTTGACCTTGTAGCGGTCATCCAGCTGTTTGCTCGGCGACCAGTTGTTGGTCACTTCGTGGTCATCCCATTGCCAGATTTGCGGCACCTCGGCGTTAAACCGGCGCAGGTTCTCGTCCATCAGGTTGTAGCGATAGTTGCCGCGGTATTCGTCCAGCGTTTCGGCGACTTTGCTTTTCGCCTCGGTGGTGAGGTTGCGCCAGATGCGTCCATCCTCAACCGTGATCTGCGCCGGGACAGGGCCATCGGCGTAAATGGTGTCGCCGCTGTGGATAAAAAAGTCCGGAAGACGCAGGCGCATGGCTTCGTAGATACGCATACCGCCCACGTCCGGGTTGATGCCAAAGCCCTGGCCCACCGTGTCGCCACTCCACACAAAACGAATGTTGCGACGCTGTTGCGGCATGCTGCGCAGATGGCCGAACCAGGGCTCACTGGCGACGCCGCTCTGCGCATCTTCGAACGACACACGGTAGAAGATCGTCTGATCGACGGGCAGGCCGGTCAGCTCGACGCGAGCGGTGAAGTCGGTGCGCCGATCGGCCAGCGCCGACACGACACGTCGCGGCTGGGTGAACATGCTGCGCGTGTCCCACTCCACGATCATGCGCGAAGGTCGGTCGCTGCGACTCCAGACCATCGCGCGGTCGCCCAGCACATCACCTGACTGGACGCCGTCAGTCATCTTCGGACGATCCTGCACCGCCGCGATGACCGCCGGCGCAAGCCCTGGCAACAACAACCCGGCCCCGACGGCCTGAATGACACGACGACGCTTGAGATCGAACTGGCTCACGGTTATCCCCTCGCAGACAGGTAAAAGAGCAACCTAGCAGGGGAATGTTGGGGGAGTGTGACAGCGCTTGCGCAGCGTGGGAGAGGACCCACACATGAGTGCGAGATACCGCCGCCGCCCACAGAAGAAACAGCTTTTCTTCTGCGGGAGGAAGTTGATAAGCGCGTGCGTGATCAGCGTCAGATCAGATCAGATAACACTCAAGCACTGGCCGGGGCGACATCCATTTCGACCACTTCGGGCCGCTTGAGCACGGCATACACCACACCTGTCACCACGCTACCAACCACAATGGCCAGCAGGTAAAGCAGTGCGTGATTGATGGCGTTGGGGATCAGCATGACGAACAGGCCGCCGTGCGGGGCCATGAGTTTGCAGCCGAAGTACATCGACAGCGCACCGGTCAACGCGCCACCCACGACGCTCGCCGGGATCACGCGCAACGGGTCCTTGGCAGCGAACGGAATCGCCCCCTCGGAGATGAAGCACAGCCCCAGCACAAACGCGGCCTTGCCGGCCTCGCGCTCGCTCTGGGCAAACTTGCGACGGGCCAGCAGCGTGGCGATACCCATGCCGATAGGCGGCACCATGCCGGCGGCCATGGCAGCGGCCATCGGCGCGTAACTCTGCGACGCCAGCAAGCCGACCGAGAAAGCGTAGGACGCCTTGTTGATCGGCCCACCGAGGTCGACACACATCATCGCGCCCAGCAGCACACCCAGCAGAATCGCGTTGGTGGTGCCCATGCTGTCGAGGAAGTGGGTCAGCGCTTCGAGCATGCCCGCCACCGGCTTGCCGACCACGTAGATCATCACAAGCCCCGTGAACAGGCTCGACAGCAACGGGATGATCAGGATCGGCTTGAGCGCTTCGACACTCGCGGGCAAGCGTGCATAGCGATTGATCGCCGCCGCGCTGTAACCGGCCAGAAAACCGGCCACGATGCCGCCAATGAAACCGGCACCCAGCGTACTCGCCAGCAGGCCACCGATCATGCCCGGCGCCAGACCCGGCCGGTCAGCAATGGAATACGCGATGTAACCGGCCAGCAACGGCACCATCAGTTTGAACGCCGCCTCGCCACCGATCTGCATCAAGGCGGCGGCCAAGGTGCCCTGCTCCTTGAACGCAGTGATCCCGAACACGAACGACAGCGCAATCAGCAGACCACCGGCCACCACCATCGGCAGCATGAACGATACGCCGGTCAGGAGGTGCTTGTAGACGCCGGTCTTCTCTTGCGCGGCAGGCGACCTGGCAGCGGTTGCGTCGGACTCAACCTGACCTTCTGCCAACGCTTGTTTCAGCGTGGCCTCGGACTGTTTGAGTGCGATGCCCGTGCCGCAACGATAGATTTTCTTGCCGACGAAACGGTCGGTGTTGACCTCGATATCCGCAGCCAGCAGCACCACGTCCGCGTCAGCGATGGCCTTCGGGCTCAGCGGATTACGAGCGCCGACCGAGCCTTGGGTCTCGACCTGCAGGTCATAGTTCAGACGCTTGGCGGCTTGCTGGATGGCTTCGGCAGCCATGAACGTATGCGCCACGCCAGTCGGGCAGGCGGTGATCGCGACAATGCGCGGTTGAGCGCCGGAGCCGGTCGCGGTTTCAGGCGCGACCGCCTGCTGGGCAACGTGGACCTTCGCCTCCTTGTCAGCACGCAGCAGAAAGCCGTCAACGTCCTGCAAGGCATGGGAAGGCGAGTCCTGGAACAGACGCTTGCCGACGAAGCGGCTCAGGTCCACAGGCCCGGTATTGACGACCAGTACCAGATCGGCGGCCTCAATGTCCTGGGCCGACAGTTGGCGATCCGGTTTGTGCGGGTCAATGATCTCGACGCTGGTTTCCCAGCCCTGACGCATCGCCGCCGCTTCGAGCAATCGTGCACTGAGTACGCTGCTGACCTTGCCGTTCGGGCAGGCCGTTACTATGGCTAACTTCATGACGATCCTCTCTTATTGTTCTGTCAGGCTGCGTACAGTGACGCCGCCTTCAAGCCGTTTGAGTTGCGCGGCATCGGTAATGCCGAAGCCGATCTGAGTCACCGCCATGGCGGCAATCGCCGTCGCAGTGCGCAATGTTTTGTGCGGCTCATCGCCGCTGATCAGACCGTGAACCATGCCTGCCAGCAACGAGTCGCCCGCGCCCACGGTGCTGGCGACAGTAACCTTGGGCGGCAGCGAGTGCAGCGCAAGGTGGGGACTGAACCAGTGCACACCTTCCGAGCCTTGGGAAATCACCACGTGCTCGATGCCCTGGGTGTGCAGACGAGCCGCCACCTCGGCCTGAGCGGCGATGGAGATGATCGGCGCATCCAGCGCGTCGGCCAGTTCTTCGGTGTTGGGCTTGATCAGCCACGGACCTGCCGCCAGACCGGCACGCAACGCCAGACCGCTGCTGTCCAGCGCGACTTTCAGCCCCAGATCCTTGAGCATCACCAGCAGCTTGTGCAGCCATTCAGGCGTTACGCCACGTGGCAGGCTGCCGGCAACGACGACTGCATCGAAGCCCGGCGCGATCTGCTGCACGCGGGCAAACAGCGCCTGCTGCGCCTCGTCACTGACCTGCGGGCCGGGGCCGTTCAAGTCGGTGATGCGGCCGCTGCCTTCGGCCAGCTTGATGTTGCTGCGGGTTTCGCCCGGCACGCGCACGAACTCGTCAACGAAGCCACGACGCTCGAACAGCGCCTCGAACGCCTGTTGATTGTCGATGCCCAGAAATCCGGCGACGGTCAGGTCATGTCCCAGGTCAGCGAGCACCTGCGCCACATTCAGGCCCTTGCCCGCCGCGTGAGTGAGCATCGCGTTGCTACGATTGACCTGGCCCAGCTCGATCTGCCCCAACTGCACAGTCAGGTCCAGCGCCGGGTTCATGGTCAGGGTAAGAATCTTCGCCATTACAGGGCCTCCACGAGTGCACGGACTTCGGCGGCACTGCCCACCGCCAGCGCAGTTTGCGCCAGTTGCCGGGCGCTGCTCAGGCTCAGTTCACGAACACAGGCCTTGACCTCGCCGATACTGCGCGCTGAAACGCTCAACTCATCCACGCCAAGGCCGACCAGTATCGGCACGGCCAGCGGGTCTGCCGCCAGTTCACCGCAGACGCCGACCCACTTGCCATTGGCATGGGCAGCGCGCACGGTCATATCGATCAGTTGCAACACCGAGGGGTGCAGACCATCAGCCTGTGCCGACAGGGTCGGGTGACCACGGTCGATGGCCATGGTGTATTGGGTCAGGTCATTGGTGCCGATGCTGAAAAAGTCGACTTCTTTGGCCAGCACCGGCGCAATCAGCGCAGCGGACGGCACTTCGATCATGATCCCCAGTTGCAGGTCACTGACCGGAATCTCTTCACGCAGGCGCTGGGTCATGTCCCGCGCCTGACGCCATTCCTCGACGGTGCCGATCATGGGAAACATGATGCGCAGCGGCCCGCTGTTGGCGGCGCGCAACAGCGCGCGCAGCTGGCTTTCCATCACGTCCGGGCGCTGCAACGTCAGGCGGATGCCGCGCACGCCGAGGAACGGGTTCTCTTCTTTATCGATGGGCCAGTACGGCAGCGGCTTGTCGCCACCCACGTCCAGCGTGCGCACCACCAGAGGACGCCCGCCCAGGTCTTCGAGCACGCGGCGGTACTCCGCCTCTTGTGTGGCTTCGTCCGGCGCCTGAGAATGCGCCATGAACAGCAACTCGGTGCGCAGCAGACCGACGCCTTCAGCGCCCTGCTCCACCGCAGCCGGCGTGCCGGTGCTGTCACCAATGTTGGCGAACACTTCAACGGCGTGGCCGTCGCGGGTCACCGCTGGCTCCATACGCAGCGCTGCAGCCTCCTTGAGGCGTTGCTCACGAGCATCGCGATCCTGAATGGCCCGCTGCAAGGTGGCGTCGTCCGGGGCCACGGTCAAACGGCCGCGCTGGCTATCCAGCAGCAGGACAGTGCCCGGCTTGAGCAGCAGCACTTCATCGCCCGCCCCGACCAGCGCCGGAATGCCCAGCGCACGCGCAACGATGGCGCTGTGCGCCGTCGCACCGCCGCGAGCCGTCAGAATGCCCGCTACCTGCGCAGGATCCAGACGCGCCACGTCGGACGGGCCAACTTCGTCCATCACCAGAATGTAAGGTTCGTCGGGCGCGGCGACGGTTTCAACGCCGCAGATTTGCGCCAGCACGCGACGACCGACATCACGCAGGTCTGCCGCACGTTCGGCAAGCAGCGCGTCCTGCAGTTGTTCCTGCTGAACGGCAGCCGCCTCGATTACGCTCGCCCAGGCAGCGGCAGCACTTTCGTCCCGGTTCAGACGCTGCTCGACCTCGTGGGTCAATTCCGGGTCGTCGAGCATCTCCTGGTGGGTGATGAAGATCTCGCGGATGGCCTTGGCCTTGCTGCGCTGGATCAGGTTTTCGATGTCGCGGCGCACTTCAGCCAGCGCTTTTTGCAGGCGCTCGCGTTCAGCGGCGACCGACTCGCCTTGCTGAGGGTATTCGAAGGCCTGCAACACCTGAATATGCGCCGGGCCAATCGCAATGCCCGGCGAGGCGGAAACGGCCTGCAACACGCTGCCGGCTGCCGGGGCATGGACCGGCTTGGCAACGGCGGCTGGCGCAGGTGCCGTCTTGTTTTCGGACGCCACCGGCAGTGGCTCGACTTCCTCGCCCAAGCCCTGCGCTACCGCTGCCAGCAAGGCCGGCAATGCATCAGCGGCGATGGTCGGTTCAGCGATGAACTCCAGCGTCTGACCGCGACGTGCGCCCAGGCTGAGCAGCTTGCTCAAGCTCTTGGCAGAGACGGCGCTATCGCCGGTTTCCACGATACGCACGCGAATCTCGCCCTCGAACTCCTTGGCCAGTTGCGCAAGGATTTTCGCCGGACGCGCGTGCAGCCCATGGGCGTTGGCGAGTTGGATCTGCTCGGTGGGCCATTCGGCGGGCAATTCGCCACCCAGGGCCTGCAACACCACGCGGCTGTTGGTGGCGTGGCCCAGTTCATGGCCGCGACCTTCGATCAACAAAAGGCACAAGCGCTCAAGCAACGCCTGATGCGCCTCACCGAGACTGGCCAGACAAAACAGGCCGGTGAGCGGCTGACCCAGATAACGAATCGGTTTGTCAGGCGTGACAAAAGCCAGACCCGGACGCTTGACGGTCTGCTCGCTGTGCAGCCACCACAGGCCATCGCCCAGCGACAGCGCCTCGACTTGCTGCAACACCGCAGCGAAACCGTTACTGACACAATCGGCCTTGCGCAGCAGACGTGCGCCGCGCCATACCAGTTCTTCGAAATCGTCGGCCGATACACCCAGGCTGATCATTTGCGCATCGAGCGCCAGTTCCTGCGGTGCGCCTTGCAGCAGTTTGAGCAGATCCTCCGGGGTCTTAGCTTCTCGCAGCGCCTGGCCGAGGTCTTCCTCGCCCAACGCGCGGGTCAGCAGTTGCAGCAGGCGCAAGTGCTCATCGGACTTGGCCGCGATACCAATGGCCAGGTACACCATCTGGCCATCGCCCCAGTCCACCCCTTCGGGGAACTGCATCAGGCGCACGCCAGTGGTGGAGACAAGGTCGCGGGTTTCGGGAGTGCCATGGGGGATGGCGATGCCCTGACCCAGAAAGGTGGAGCCCTGCTGTTCGCGGTTCATCAACCCGGTGAGATAGCCTTGTGCAACCAGGCCGTCGGCGACCAGATGTTCGGCAATCAATTCAAGTGCGGCAGTTTTATCCACAGCCGACTGGGCCATGGATATTTGCTCCAGAGTGAGTTCGAGCATTGCCTTGACTCCTGTGCAGCGCCAGGGCGCCACTTGATTCTTGTTTTAATGACGATCTGACATGATCGACAGCTTGGGGTAGATGAAATGCTATCCATCGGACATCGGTTTCATCTCGATTGCAGCAGACAATGCGAAAGCTGAATCGTTTAATCTACAATTGCCCGGCACGTTACTCGATTCTTGGGATTCATTGAAGCCCAGTCGGTCTGATCCTGTAGGAGAAGTCCCAAAATACTTGCAGTAGTTGGGGTTGTGCCACGGTCTCGTGTAAAGATGACCGTCATACAAAAGTTTTTCGACTGTCGTAAGCCACGCCAATAACAAAAGGAAATTTGCGGTGAAACTGAGCGATATTGCGCGTCTGGCAGGTGTGTCCGTCACCACGGCCAGCTACGTGATCAACGGCAAGGCTGAACAGCAGCGCATCAGCCCCGCCACCGTCGAGCGGGTACGGGCAGTGGTCGAAGAGCATGACTTTCGCCCCAACCCTCAGGCAGCCGGCCTGCGCAGCCGACACAGCAAGACACTGGGCTTTATCCTTCCAGACCTTGAAAACCCCAGCTATGCACGCATCGCCAAACTTCTGGAGCAAGGCGCAAGGGCACTGGGTTATCAGTTGCTGATCGCCAGTTCCGATGACGATCCCGTCAGCGAGCTGCAACTGCTGCAGGTGTTTCGCGCACGCCGCTGTGATGCGTTGCTGGTCGCCAGCTGCCTGCCGCCGAGCGACGACAGCTACCGCGAGCTGCAACTCAAAGGCTTGCCGATCATCGCCATCGACCGTGAAATGAACCCGGAATTTTTCTGCTCGGTGGTCAGCGACGACCACGACGCGAGCCTGCAGCTGACTCACAGTCTGCTGGAAACCAACCCCCGGCACATCGCCCTGATTGGTGCGCGACCTGAGCTGAGCATCAGCCGGGCGCGCGCTGCCGGCTTCGAGCATGCGCTCGCAGGCTTTGCCGGAACCACCATCGTGGAACATGGCGAGGCGTTCAGCAGGCAATGCGGCCAACGCCTGATGACCGAGATGCTTGAGCGCCTGGGTCAATTTCCCGACGCGCTCATCACCACCTCGTATGTGCTGCTGCAAGG
Organism: Pseudomonas asturiensis; assembly: GCF_900143095.1. Taxonomy (GTDB): domain Bacteria; phylum Pseudomonadota; class Gammaproteobacteria; order Pseudomonadales; family Pseudomonadaceae; genus Aquipseudomonas; species Aquipseudomonas asturiensis. The sequence continues at coordinate 159,413 of NZ_FRDA01000008.1, forward strand.
CGTGTTCGACGTTCTGCAAAGCCAGACGCTGAACTCGACCCAACTGCATCTGGGCACGTTCGGTGACACGCAACTGCTGGACTTCCTGCCGTTGCCGGTCAATGCCATGGCGCAGCAGCATCAGAAGATTGCCGACACCGCACTGCAACTGGCCCTGGATGCGATTCAGAAGAATGAATATCAACCCGGCGTGCATGCCATCGTGCGTACCTTCAAGCAACGTATTCACGGGGTGTGAGCGTGGCGCTGATCGACACCCACACGCACCTCGACTTCCCGGACTTCGATGCCGACCGTGCGCACGTCCTGGAAAACTGTCGCGTGCTGGGTGTCCAGCGCATGGTGGTGCTGGGGGTTTATCAGCGTAATTGGCAGCGACTGTGGGACCTGACCGAACAGAACCCTGCCCTGCACGCCGCCTTTGGGCTGCACCCGGTCTATATCGACGAGCACCGCCCAGAGCATCTGACGCAGCTGGGTGACTGGCTCACACGCCTCAACGGTCATTCTCAGTTGTGTGCGGTGGGCGAGATCGGGCTGGATTACTACGTTGAAGGCCTGGACAAAGCGCGTCAGCAACAGGTGTTCAAGGCGCAGTTACAACTGGCAGCGGACTTCGATCTACCGGTCTTGCTGCATGTCAGGCGCAGCCATGCCGATGTGATCGCGACGCTCAAACGCTTTGCACTCAAACGCAGCGGCATCGTTCACGCCTTTGCCGGTAGCCGGGAGGAAGCGCGGGAGTACATCAAGCTGGGGTTCAGACTCGGGTTGGGTGGCGCAGCGACCTGGCCACAGGCGTTGCGCATGCACCGGGTGATTGCCGAACTGCCACTGCAAAGCGTGGTACTGGAGACCGACTCCCCGGACATGGCCCCGGCCATGTACCCCAACCAGCGCAACAGCCCGGAACATTTGCCGGACATTTGCACGGCACTGGCGAAGCTTATGAACGTCAGCCCCGCACAGCTGGCCGAGGCGAGTACCCGCAACGCCTGCGAACTGTTCGACTGGCCCCTCTGACGTCAGATCAGCAAGGTCCACAGGGCAAAACCTGTGTACCAGACAATCGCCGCACGGATCAGCAACTCCCAGAGCATGTCGAGGCTGCTCACGCCATCGGTGCCCAGCGCAGGCGCCGGCACGTCGCTGGCCGCACAGCCGATACGGTTGATCAGTTGCGGCGCGCTGATGTTCCAGTTGAGCAACTCATGCAGCATCACCCGGCTGACTGCAACGAAGTTGCCAACCAGAGCGAAGCTGGCCGCGAGCAGCCTGACCGGCACCCAGTCGAAGGCATGACGCAGTTGCGCAGCGCGCTCGACCAGGGCTGGCGTCTTGCCGTGCTCGGCAGCCAGCGCCAGCAGGCGATACGCCAGCGCCGCGACCGGCCCCAGCAGGAAGTACCAGAAGATCACCGCAAAAAAACTTTGATAGGCCTGCCAGAGCATGTAGCCCTGAACGCCCTGCAACAGTTGCTGACTGTCATCGGCCAGAACGCCCATGTCCCGCTCGGCCACATGCACGGCTGCCTGCGAATCGGCACGTCGACAGGCATCGCGAAACGGACCGAGCGCTGCAATCAGATCGCCTCTGCCCAGGCTGTAGATCAGCACCAGCAGGTGAACGGGCAGTGCCAGCCAGCCATACGCCACCGACCCCACGACGGTCAGCGCCAGTTGCAGCAACACGACCGGCAGCAGAATCAGCAACGCCAGGATCAGCCAGGGCCGCGACGCCGTTCGAGGACCGGCCTCAAGCCTGGCCAGCTCGCCCAGCCAGGGACCATCACGCTGCACACGCTGACGCAGCGCAGAGAACTTCTCCACCCAGACCGCCAGCAACAACACCAGAAAACTCATCGTTCGTCCCTCACATCATTCCTGCAGCGCCGCGTGAAATCTTGCCCAGTCAAAACAAGGCCCCGGATCGGTCTTGCGCCCTGGCGCAATGTCACTGTGACCACAGATGCGTTCAGGGGTAATGCCCGGATACGCGACACGCAACTGACGCGTCAAATCGGTCAGCGCTGCGTATTGCGCATCGGTAAAAGGCTGATCATCAGTGCCTTCCAGCTCAATGCCGATGGAAAAGTCGTTGCAGCCTTTACGCCCCTGAAAGCAGGAAACGCCTGCATGCCACGCCCGATCCAGACAAGAGACGAACTGAATCGCGTCGCCATCACGTTCAATCAGAAAATGCGCCGAAACCGTCAGATGGGCAATGCCTTCGAAATAAGGATGCTCAGAGGTATCAAGCCGATTCTGAAACAGGGCGTGTACCTTGCCCGTCTTGAACTGGCCGGGCGGCAGGCTGATGTTGTGGATCACCAAGAGCGAAATCTCGCCATCGGGTCGCGAATTGAAGTTGGGCGACGGGCAGTGCTGGACGCCTGTGCACCAACCGCTTGCGCAATCGAGCCGCATGAAAGCTCCTTGAGCGGACAACTGGATAGCGCTCAGTATGCCCGCGATGGAAAACGATGTGGGGGTTGTCACCAGGCGGGTGTTGTACGAAATGGCTTAAAAACGCGCAGCAGCGGCTCCGCACGCTGTCGCTGCCGAGGGCAGGCGACAGCGCCAAAGGCGTCAGGCGCCTTTCTTGAGCTTGCGCAATTGAGTGACCACCGACTCCAGCGCACGGTCGAACAACAGGGCGTCGTCGAGAATGCGCACCGCACCGCGACGAAACTCGACAGCCAGTCCCATCCGGGTCTTTTCCAGCACTTTCATGCCGGTGCGGTTGACGAAAATGTAGCGCCCGCCTGGCTCGACGATAGCGGTCAGTTTGCAGCGCAGCTTGTGCTCTTCGTCTTCCTGGATCTCGACCCAGCAGCCAGCGCGCAATGCATCCACCATTTGCAGACCGGCGTCATTCTCCGGCAACTGCCCGGGTGCCTCTTGAAGCAGCGCTTCTTCGGGTGCAATCAGGACAATTTCTTCCATGACTTCCATCATGGGCGGGCCTTCAAACGCTGTGACGGACGTTGCCACGCCAGCCGAAGCCTCATCACCTGAAACCTCATGCAGTCTGGACAGGTGCTGGAACGCCTGGACGTGCAGCGACTCAAGCTGGCTGAAAAACTCGCTGGTGGCAAAGGGGTCGAACGCCGCGCTGGTCAGGCCATCGCGCAGCGCCTTGAGCAGACCGGGAACCAGATCCAGCAGTTGCTGACAGGCTTGCGGCTCGTCGTGCAGCTCCACGCTCCAGATCAACTCGTCCATGGTCACCAGCCCCGCCTGCCACTCGCTGGAGCCATCACCGTGCTTGAGGCAGGTTAGCAGCAGGACCTTGCTCCAGGCCTCTTGCAGCAGGCGCACAACGGCCTCGGGCAGTGTCTTGCCCAGCAGACGTCGATTGAGTTCCTGCTGCACACGCTGACGCGCGAGTTCAGCGCGGGCACGCCCTTCTTCGGCGTCGCGGGTTCGCTGCTCAAGCAGCTCGCTGCGCCGACGCTCATCGCTGGTGAACGCCAGAAACTCGGCCAGCAACTCGGAAAAAATCGCCGGGTCGTCGACAAAATCGTTAAGCAGCCGCTGTACGATCTGCTCGACACGCACGTAGAGGGAGTCGCGCTGGTAATCATCGCGCCCACCCCAGCCGAGCGCTGCTGTGGCGATTTCATTGAGCAGACGACGGGCAGGATGACTGCCACGGCTGAAAAAGCTTTTATCGAGCACTGCCACCTTGAGCATCGGAATCTGCAGTCGCCCGATCAGGGCGCGCAGCGAAGGCGGCAGGTTACGGTCGTCGAGGATGAATTCGAACAACATCGCAATCAGGTTGATGACATCTTCATCACCCGCGCCCACACCACGGGACTTGCCGCTTCTGACGCTGACACGCGTCAGCAATTGCTCGAGCTGATCACGCAGGTCGAACTCGTCCGACGCCTGCTGTGCAGGCACGTACTGCTGCAAGTGCGAAAGCAGACGCAACAGGTCCTTGCTGGAGATGGGCCGTACTTCGGTGTTGGGTTCGTGGCGTGGCGTCAGATTGCCCCTGACCTGCAGTAGCAGCTCCTGCAACGCCGAAAACACTTCCTGCACGCCTTTGTCGAGCTTGTCGGCTGCCTCGGCCAGCGTGGGGTCGGACAACTCCGGACTGCGAGCACGCGGCGTCGGATGGTCAGATGAGCGACGCGCAGGCAAAGCCTTCATGTCCGGCAGGATACCGGTGGCGATCAACAACTGATTCGCTTCGCCATACAGATGGTCGGCGTTGCTCAGCACGTAGCGTTCGAACAGTTTGAGGATGATCAGCTTGACCTTGATCTCGACACCCAGACTGCGTGCGGCCTCAAGAAAGAGCCTGCACAGAATCGCTGGCCCCATGGGATTGGTCTCATCCGTCACAGGCTGCGGCAGCAATGCGTTGAGACGCAGGGTGAAGTGACTCAGTGCAAGGCTGTCACGGCTCATGACTTTCGTGACCATCGCATCGACAGCGACGGTTTTCTCGAGCTCATCGTTCGGCACCAGCGCAAGCTTGTCGAACGACACGGAGGCAGACAGCACGGGCTCGCTCACCCGGTACTGGCCAAGCGCCAGAAAGGATTCATAGAACTTGTCGAGAAACCCGCGCTCAATGCTTTTACGCTTGAGGCGCAAGTCCCGCATCGCTTCAAAGAAAAGGTTTTGCTCGCTGTTGCTGCTGGCGCGATCAGCCATCTCGAAGAGGGTATCGTCGGCGTTATCGAACAGCGCTTGCAACGCGTCCTTGAGCTGCTGCGCGGCCTTGTCACGCACTTGCAGCAACACCACGGGCAAGCGGGACAGGGGCGCACTGCCTCCTGGAACGGAAGATATCTTGCTTAACGGCACTACTTTTTCGTCGTTCGGCATTACACCCCCCTGACAGGAACTACCTGAGCGCATCACAACGCGGCGTAAAGCCTGCGTGACTAGCGATCCCCTTGGCTGGCGCCACGTCAAACCTATGACGTCAAATACAAGTCGGATTATCTTTCAAAACTTGTCATCGACGCCAGCTAAGTCTTTCATCCCCACAAACGGGGGTGGCACTGCCTCTATGCGGGGATAGACCGCGTCATTTGCGTTACATCGCAAAGCTTTTTGCAAAACCGACCAACAGCATGTCTTGAATACAGGACAAGGCACCCTGCGCGGGTGGGTTGAAAGGGAACGGTGCCTTATACTCGGGCGACTTTGTGAGTGGAGCCCGCTATGCCGAATTTACGCCTTGCCGCCCTGACCGCCGAAATTGAAGCGAACGTGCGCCGCGCGTTGCTCGAAGACGTCGGCAGTGGCGACATCACCGCCCAACTGATTCCTGCAGAGCGACTGGCCAAGGCCACGATTATCTCGCGCGACGCTGCAGTGATCGCAGGCACCGCCTGGGTCGATGCCGTGTTTCGCCAGCTGGATCCCCGGGTCGCCGTGCATTGGCAGGTGAGCGACGGTGACCGCGTGAGCCCCAATCAGGCGCTGTTTCATCTGGAAGGTCCTGCCCGATCGCTGTTGACGGGCGAACGCAGTGCGCTCAACTTCCTGCAGATGCTCTCAGGCGTGGCCACCCGTGCGCAGTACTTTGCGGACATGGTCGCTGGCACTCAGGTAAAACTGCTCGACACCCGCAAGACCTTGCCGGGCCTGCGCCTGGCCCAGAAGTATGCAGTCACGTGCGGGGGCTGCCATAACCATCGCATCGGCTTGCATGACGCTTTTCTGATCAAGGAAAACCACATCGCCGCCTGTGGCGGTATCGCCGAGTCCATCAACGCGGCCCACAAGATCGCCCCCGGCAAGCCGGTGGAAGTCGAAGTGGAGAGCCTTGATGAACTCAGGCAGGCGCTGGAGGCCGGAGCAGACATCATCATGCTCGACGAACTGAGTCTGGACGACATGCGCGAAGCCGTGCGCCTGACCGCAGGCCGGGCCAAACTCGAAGCCAGTGGCGGAATCAACGATGACACCCTGCGGGTGATCGCGGAAACCGGCGTGGATTACATTTCCATTGGCGCAATGACCAAGGACGTGAAGGCTGTGGACCTGTCCATGCGCCTGAGCATCTGATCCGCTTTTAGTTGAGCGCTGTCATCGAATCCAAATCGGGAGCAGACAACGTGGAAGACTGGTTTGTAATGAATGCGGGCAGGCAACTGGGCCCGATGGACTCGGCCGCAGCGCGCCTCATCGCCCGCGAGTCACCCGGTGCATGGTGCTGGAAACAGGGCATGCCGGACTGGAAACCGATCTATCAGGTCGCAGAAGTGCGCGCCCTGAAGAAAGACGGCGTCACGCCTTTTCCAGACCCGACGCCAGACATGATCCAGCCCCGACCGTCAGCCCTGCCCGCTCAGGCAGCCCCGGTGATCGCGCCTGCGCCCTCCTCCAGCACTGCGCCAATCAAGCGCCCATCGTTCACGCCTGACCCTGACGCGTCAGGCGGTTACGGTTCGTCACAGACCACCGATGGCGTGGACTTCAAACTGTATGGCACGGAAACCCAGTTCATCGAACTGGAACTCGATCGCGGCGAAAGCGCCGTCGCCGAAGCCGGAGCGCTGATGTACAAAACCTGTGACGTGCAGATGGAAACCATCTTCGGTGACGGGAGCAATCAATCATCAGGACTGCTGGGCTCGCTGTTCGGCGCAGGCAAACGCATGCTGACCGGCGAAAGCCTGTTCACCACCGTTTTCTCGCAACAGGGCTCGGGCAAAGGACGCGTGGCCTTTGCCGCGCCCTACCCCGGCACCATTCTGCCGCTCAACCTGCGCGATTTCGGCGGCAAGCTGATCTGCCAGAAAGACAGCTTCCTGGCAGGCGCCAAAGGCGTGTCCATCGGCATTCAGTTCCAGAAAAAAATTCTTACGGGCCTGTTTGGCGGCGAAGGCTTTGTGCTGCAGAAACTCGAAGGCGACGGCTGGGTATTCGTGCACATGGGCGGCACCGTGCGCAAAATCGAGCTGGCCGCGGGTGAAGGCCTCGATGTGGACACCGGTTGTCTGGCCGCCATGACGCAGACGGTCGATTACGACATCCGCCTGGTCGGTGGCGGTATCAAATCGATGCTGTTCGGTGGCGAAGGCATGGTATTCGCCAGACTCACCGGCCCCGGTACCGTGTGGCTGCAAAGCCTGCCATTCTCACGCCTGGCCGGACGCATGCTGGCTGCCGGACCTGCGGGCGTGGGCAGAAGCGAGCGATAACGCCAAATACGTCATCAAGGGCGCATGGGCGTCCTCATTGCCAAGGAAGAAACATGCTTATCTCTCAGGGTCAACGCATCCCTCTTTCCACCCTCATTCAAGGCTCCGATATCACGCTGTCCATCGAGATCAAGAGCGGCCACGTCATCGACTACGTCTGCTTTGGCGTCGATGCCAACGGCAAGCTGTCCGATGATCGCTACATGATCTTCTTCAATCAGCCCGCCAGTCCCTGCAACAGCGTCAAGCAGATCAACGGCGGTGACTTCCAGCTCGCGCTTTCCGGCCTGCCCGCCTCCATCGACCGCCTGGTGTTCACAGCCTCGATTGACGGTGCCGGCGCCATGAGCGACATCCAGGCCAGCCATTTCAGCATCAAGCAAAACGGGGCCGAGGCCGCACGCTGCGAATTCTCCGGCGCGACCTTCGCGGCCGAGAAAGCGATCATGGTCGCGGACATCTACCGCAAGAACGGTGAGTGGCGTCTTGCCTCGAACCTGCAGGGCTACAACGCCGGCCTCGACGCGCTGGTGGTGCATTTCGGGGGCGAGATTGCTGAGGCTCCCGCGCCTGCACCCGCGGCACCCGCAAAAATCTCCCTGGAAAAGAAGATCGCTGCTGCGGCACCTCAACTGGTGAGTCTTGCCAAAAAAGCGCAGGTCAGCCTGGAAAAAGCCAACCTGACCGATACCAGGGCGCGGGTCGGCCTGGTGCTGGATGCATCGGGCTCCATGAACCCTCAATACACCCGTGGACACGTACAGGAAGTGGTGGATCGGCTGATTCCCCTTGCCGTGCACTTCGATGACGACGGCGCGCTGGACTGCTGGGCGTTCGGTGCCAAACCCCAGCAACTGTCGGCCGTCACGCTGGCCAACTTCAAGGATTTCATCAAGACCGATCACGGCGGGTGGAAGGACTGGGAGCTGGGCGCTCGCGTCAATGACGAGCCCAAGGCGATGCGCAAGGTCATCGACTACTACAAGCAGTCGGGTGACAGGACACCGATTTATATTCTGTTCATCAGTGACGGTGGCGTGCATCAGGATCGCGAGATCAGCAAACTGATGGTCGAAGCCGCCAGACTGCCGATCTTCTGGCAGTTCGTGGGCCTTGGAGGACGCGGTTACGGGATTCTGGAAAAGCTGGACGACATGGACGGTCGAGTGGTCGACAACTGCAACTTCTTCGCCCTGGACCGACTGGACGAAGTGCCGGAAGAAAAGCTGTATGACTTGCTGATGGAAGAATTCCCGGACTGGCTCAAGGCAGCCAAGGGCGCGGGGATTCTGTAACGCCTGATAGAACGCCAATAAAAAACCCCCGCCATCACTGGCGGGGGTTTTTATTGAGCGCAAGGTTCGGGTTTAGCCGATCGACACGCCATGGGCTTCTGCCAGTGGCTTGAGGCCGCCTGCAAAGCCCTGGCCGATGGCCTTGAACTTGAACTCGTCGCCGTTGCGATACAGCTCGCCGAAGATCATCGCGGTTTCGGTCGATGCGTCTTCCGACAGGTCGTAACGCGCGATTTCCTTGCCGTCAGCCTTGTTCACAACACGGATGTACGCGTTGGAAACCTGACCGAAGCTTTGCTTGCGCTCATCAGCCGAGTGAATGGTCACGGCGAACACCAGTTTCTTGACCGCAGCAGCCAGGCCCGTCAGCTTGACCACGGCAGACTCGTCGTCGCCCTCGCCTGCACCGGAGCGGTTGTCACCCAGGTGCTCGACCGAACCATCGGTCGATTTTTTGTTGTTGTAGAAAATGAAGCTGTTGTCGTCCAGTACCTTGCCGTTCTCGCCGACGATGAAGATCGACGCGTCGAGGTCGAACTCGGTGCCGTCAGTGACACGCGGATCCCAACCCAGGCCTACGGTGATTTCTGTCAGGCCAGGAGCCTCTTTGGACAGAGAAACGTTGCCGCCTTTACTCAGACTTACCGCCATTTTCTTGATCCTTTTCTAGAAAGTAGTTGAGCGCGAATCAGAAGTTCATGCCGTAGGAATTGGCGACGGCCTTCAGACCGCCTGCGTAACCCTGACCGACCGCACGGAATTTCCATTCGCCAGCATTGCGATACAGTTCGGCGAAGACCATAGCGGTCTCAGTCGATGCATCTTCGGCCAGATCGTAGCGAACGATCTCGGAGGACGACTTCTCGTTCACCACGCGAATGAACGAACCGCCCACCTGACCAAAGTTCTGCTTGCGGCTGTCGGCATCGTGAATGGTCACGACGAAAACAATTTTATCGACGTCGGCAGGGACGCGGGTCAGGTCGACCTTGACCACTTCGTCATCGCCGTCGCCTGCGCCGGTGCGGTTATCACCGGCGTGCTCGACAGAGCCATCGGCACTCTTGAGCTGGTTGTAGAAAATGAAGTCAGCTTCACTGCGGACCTTGCCATTGGCGCCCAGCAGGAATGCGCTGGCGTCCAGGTCAAATTCCTGGCCGTCAGTGGCTCGCGGATCCCAGCCCAGACCGATGAGCACATTGGTCAGGGTAGGGTCGGTTTTCGACAGCGAAAGGTTGCCACCTTTTTGCAGAGTCAAAGCCATGATTCGGTTATCTCCTATATCCAGTGTTTACGCTTTTTCTTCAGCTGGCTCTTCTTTACCCGGGAAGAGCAGGCTGGCGACGATACCGATTACCAGAACGACCACTACAACCAGAAGACTGGCGTTGGCGCTGATCTCGTAACCGTGATGGAAAATGTGGTTGGTCGCATTCAGGCCCAGCTTGAGGGCAATGAAGAACAACAGTGCGATAACCGCTTTCTCCAGGTGCACCAGGTAACGCTTGAGGGCTTCAAGAACGAAGTACAGGGTACGCAGGCCCAGAATCGCGAACAGCATCGCCGAGAACACGATCAGAGGCTCACGGCTGACCGCGATGATCGCGGGTACGGAGTCGAACGCGAACAGTACGTCGGAGATTTCAGCCACGACCAGACACAGGAACAGCGGCGTTGCGAACAAGGCACCTTTGGCCGCCAGGGTAATACCGGCGTTCTCGGGCTTCTTCACTTCTTCTTCCAGCACCGAGCGGCGAACGAAGAAGTTGCTGCCGTGCAGCTTTGGCCATACCGGGAACAGCTTCTTGGCGAAGCGATACGCCATGTGCTGGGAGTAGTCGATCTCTTCATCGTCGTCATCACCGGCCCTGAGCATCATGATGGCAGTCCAGGCAACGATGATCGCGAACACCACTTCGACCCACGGGCCCAGCGCCAGCAGGCCGGTACCAATGGCGACGAAAATGCCGCGGAAAACGATGGCACCGATGATGCCCCAGTACAGAACGCGGTGGCGCAGGCCGTCCGGGATCTTGAACCAGGTGAACAACGCCATGAACACGAACAGGTTGTCGACGCTCAGCACTTTTTCCAGCGCATAACCGGTAACGAACAGCGTGGCAACTTCAGAACCGTGCTGAACGTACAGGAAACCGGCAAACGCCAACGAAATGGCAACCCAGAAAATCGACCAGGCGGATGCCTGAGCCAGCGTAATAGGCTTGTTTCCCCGGTGGGAAAACATGTCGATGGCCATGGCCGTAATGGCCAGGCCGATGAATACGGCCATGGTGAGTGGAGGGAAGCCTAGAGAGGTGCTTTCCATTTAACTGCGTTCCTTAGGGTGAAAAATTACAGGTCGAAATCGGATGGGTTCAGGCCAAGCTCTCGACAGATCGTGCGGCAGACTTCCCGCTCTTTCTCGTCGAAGCTGCCATCTGCGCCACCGATGGCACAGCAGACACGTACCAACAGACGGGAGGCATCTTCTTTTTTCTTGATCTTGCCGATGGTTTTCAAGGCTTCGGCACGGCCGATCTCGAAATCGAACTCGAATTTCGAGCACGCTTCCTGAAAGCCCTGAATGACGTCCTTCATGTCAAAAACTTTCAGTTCCTGAGAGTTTTGAATGAAGCCGGCCATTTTCTGCTTTTCGCTGGAGCTGATATCGCCATCGGCGGCAGATACCAGCGCACAACCGGAAACCACGGCGTCCATGAACTCGCGATTCTTGAACTTCGAGACTTCGTTAGCCAGTTTGTCACGAGCCGCTGTTGCGTTAGTTTTCAACCAGTCCAGCATGTCTATCTCCCATGAGGCGGCACGGCCGACCTCAGAAAATGAGTATGTCGTTTATTTCGAACCGGCAGCCCAGCGCATGCCCCAGCTGTAGGCCTTGTCCATGTTGCTGTGTCCGTTGTGGAAATCCACACGGCGCGTCACCTTGACCGCACCATTGTCGTTTTCCAGCAGCGCAATCGCACACATTCCCTGACGACCACCTTCCTCATTGAGGCGAACCTCGATGGGCGGCTGGCCAGGGGCGTGGATAGTGACAACTCCGTCGGTCTCTTTCCAGTTCGGCGCACCTTCATAGATGAATGCGTAGACCAGAATGCGGCGGATCTTGTTCCAGTGAGCACCGTTTATATGCAACCACTCGCCATCGCTGACAGAGCCGGTGCGGTCATCGCCCATCAGTTTGATGAAGGGCTCGGTGTTGAGCGAACCAAAAGAGTTGCCCAGTGCCTGCACGGCGCCTTTATGACCGTCCTGCAACTCGAACAGGCAGCCTACATCAAGGTCAATGGCATTGCTCTTCTTCATCGAGAAGAAACCGCCACCCTTGCTGTCACTGCGACGATTCCAGTTCAGGTTGACCCTGATTTCGCCAAAGCCGGCACTGGTCTTTTCCAGACTGATCGAAGCGCGCGTCTTGTCTAGCGTGATTTTGCTCAGACTGACGGTCGATTTGACGGCTGGCGGAGCGGAGACAGGTGCAGGTGCAGGTGCAGGTGCAGGTGCAGGTGCAGGTGCAGGTGCAGGCTGATCCTGCGGCGCCGCCACTTCAACCCCGAAATTCTTCGCCAGCGGCTCAAGACCGCCCGCAAAACCCTGCGCAACGCAACGGAATTTCCAGGCCCCCTGACGCAGATAGAACTCGCCCAGAATCAGCGCCGTTTCTTTCATGCCGCCAGTGGGAATATCTGCCTGAATGTCACCGGTGATGCTCAGAGCCAGCCGTGACACGCTGTCAAAGCTGGCCTTGTTCTCGTAAATGGTCGCTGTCAGCGCAACTTTCTCGATAGCCGGGTCCAGACGCCCCGGGTCGAGGGTGAACACGGCGCGACCGGACGACGCCTCGGTCAGCTGCACCGCTCCGCCGTTCACGCTTTTCTGACCGTAAAAACACATGTCCTGATCGCCACGGACCTTGCCGGAGCTGGTCAGCAGGAACGCGGACACGTCAATGTCCGCGCCCGCTAGAGGGGAGTAGCTGACGTCCACCGTCAGGGGACCGGCAGCTACCGGCGCATTGGCGCCTGGGACAAGTTGCGTCATGCGCGTACGGCTCCAATGGCCAGATCGACCAGGTCATCGGCGGTGCGACCGTTAGTGGCCTGGCCCACGGCGGTGAAGTCCCAGCCGCTTGGTGTGCGCGACAGGTAAGACATCACGACACCTGTGTGCTGGCCTTTCTCGGACAGATCGAAACGACCCAGCTCGTTGCGCGTGCCCAGATCGACAATACGGCAGTAGGCGTTGGCGACTTTCTCGAAGTTCTGTCCGGTAAAGGAGTTGACGGTGAAGACCAGATATTTCACGGTCGCTGGCAGTTTTTCCAGATCGACGCTAATGGTCTCGTCATCGCCCGCGCCTTCGCCGGTGCGGTTGTCGCCGGAGTGCTGAATGGCACCGTCGCGGGACTGCAATTGGCGGAACCAGACGAGGTCGAGCGGCTTCTTGTCGGCGTCCAGCATGATGCAGGATGCGTCAAGGTCGATGTCGCCACCGCCACCGCCCAGTAATTTGCCGAAGAATCCGCTCGCTTTCTCGGGGTCCCAGCCGAGGCCCATGCTGACTTTCTTGAGGCCGGTACCAGCGGTTTTCTCAAGTGAGATCGTCTGGTTTTTCGCCAAAGTGAGTGCCATTTTTCGCTCCATGTGGACTGCGCAGGTCGGATAAAAGTGTTACAGCGTTACCGTGTTGGCCCATCTTTGCCATCAGGATTGTGTAACTTGGCGTTAATGGGGCCTTTGTAACGGCCTTTACGCCATGTCGGATGAAAATGCCGCCAGTGCGCATCCTGAGCAGCCGCGAGCAATTCGTGATCGCCTCGCGTGTCGCCCCAGGCCCTGACGCGAAACTGCGTGAGCGGCCCGTAAACGCCCTCAAGACGCGCCACCTTGGAGTCACAGCGGCAGTTACTGCCTTCGATCAAACCGGTCAGTTTGCCGTCGATCACTTCCAGATTGGTGCCAATCAGCTCGACTTTCAGGCGGTTGGCGAACGGTTGCAGGACCATAGCAGGCGATGCTGAACATAGCGTGACAATGGCTCCTTTCTCGATCTCCGCCGCAATGGACTCCAGCGCAGCCGGGCGCATCAGGCGCGACCAGTAGAGTTCGCAGAACGCTTCAGCCTTCTGCTGCAACCACTGCACTTCAACGCCCGTCAGAAAGGCTTTGATCAGACGGCCCTTGAGTTCATCGCGGGTGACGCGTTTGGTCAGGTAGCCAATGCTGGGCAGTACCAGCCTGGCCATACGCACTGAAAAGGCACGCTGCCCGAAGGCGAATTTGAGGAACGGCACGAAGCTGTCGTGTCGAGTGATGGTCCCATCGAAATCGAACACCGCCAGCAGGCGCTGTTCCACTTCGACTTCAAGGTCAGGTTCTATCATCTAGCTAACTGCCTCAGCGAGTCGAATGCTGGCATCCATGATCGAAGCGGGTGCGGGTAGCACTCCATGCCATTTGGCGCGCTCCATGATGTGGGTTGCCCATTTGTAATGAGTGGCCGGTTCACACATCGCGTCGTTGTACTTGAACACAGCCGGCGCGACAGAGTTCAAAATCATCCGGGCCGCGTTCAGGTCGTCAAGACTGACGCGCAGTGCATTCTGAATGATATTGACCTGCGATGGGTGAATGGCGGTCTTGCCGACCAGACCATTGGCAATGTCCAGGGTCAGTTCCTGCTCCAGAATGTCCGGAGTGGCCAGTTGCTCGAACACCGGAGCGGTCAGTGCAAAACCTTGCGAGCCCATGACACCGGCCAGCATCGGTATGACATACCCCATCGGCGTCCCGTACAGGGTCATGGCCGGATGGCGACGCAGGCCAAGGCAGCCCATCAGGTCATTGCCGCCAATGCGCAGCGCAATGATCCGCTCGTTCAGGGTTGCCTTCAAGGCCTGCCCCAGCTCGACCATCGCCGTCGGGTTGAACACCTCCGGCGTCTCGAGGGTCGGCATCAAGGCCAAGGCAGGATTGGTGACGGCCTGCTCCCAGCTCGTCAAGGTGCTCAGCGACAGCTTGGGCACGACGAAGCCGTCGACGTGAGCCATCAACGGCCAGTCGTTGAGAATGCGTGCCATCGCGGCGTCACGAGGACGCACGAACAGCAATGGGCCATTGGCCGGACGGCCACCCCGGTCCTGGATGCGGGTCAGCACCTGGCGCAGATTGGCCAGCGCGGTATCGACGTCGATCAAGGCGACGGCGTCCTCCAGGCAGACGACCAGCGAGCGCAATTCGGGAAGCTTTTCCGCGAACACCACATCCAGAATGTCGTCACGGGTCGCAGGCATGTACAGCGTTGCCCCCAGCGCGTAAGGCGAGAATAAGGCCATTAGCTCAGACTCCGGATGATGGTTACCGCCCTATAGGGCCCCAGGGCGCTGCCGACCTGCTCGACAGGGATGCCCGCTTTTTCGGTCAGGTGCAGGAGCAGTTGTACGTCGCTGTCAGCCGTATCACGCACCAGGACGTGATCTGGCACGCGACGCATGACTGCACGCGTGGCTTCGGCAATGCCCGGCTTCACGCGATTAAGGTTTTTTATCCCGAAACGTTCTGCCAGACGCTCTACCACCTGCGCAGCGGCAGACTTGAGTTCAAGCTGCTGTCGAGCCGTCCATGGTGTCACTGTGGCAGTAGAACGCAGGCCGCGGCGTTCGTTCTCAATCTGTTCGATGAATGGCCGGGTAACGTCATGGGGCTGCAAGTGATCGTAGACCACGCAGCCGTGCAGCCCGCCGTCGGCTGGCCAGATCGAGCGGGAAACCAGCCCGGAAACCGTCGCGCCCAGAATACCGGACGGAATGACCCAGTCCTCGGAAGACGCCGCCAGCCAGGCGCTGCCACAGGGATCGGCCAGGACCACAAGGCGCGGCGCCTCGGGAAAGCGTGTGTCGCCAGCCAGACTGCGTTTGATCTCTCCGGAAATCGCGCCCTTGCCGGTCCAGCCATCGACGAACACGATGTTCTGCGCGCCGTGGGCCTTGATGATCGCCTCAAGCGCCACGGCGTCGATGCCCCGGTCACGAATGATGCTGATGCCGTAGTGATGCGCTTCACGCCCCAGGTCGATCAAGGCACGACGCAGCAGCACACCCAGCGGCAGACCCGCGCGCACGAAAGACACCAGCACAATCGCGGAGTCGGGGTATTCACGATCCAGCGCCTGCGCCAGTGACTGGACGTCGGCCGCCATACGGGCGCCGTTCTGCTCCAGCGTGCGCTTGAACAATGCCTGATGCGCTTCGCTGGGCGCGGCCTCCTCGCTGATCATCTCCGAGTAGTGCTTTTGCCGCGTCTGGATCAGGCGTTCCTTTTCCTCGACGTCCGTGGTCTGCATCTCGACGCAGCGCAACAGAAAATGCACATCGCCTTCGAGATAACTGCCACTTCCCACGGTATCCAGCCCGTGAACCGGATTACTCATGCGCAGCCCCGACAAACATTTTCGCCAACTGACTGCGGGCAGGCGTCGCCCACCAGTGGCACTCGTCCATGAAACCCAGATCGGTAATGCTGTCGCCAAAACCCAGCACCGGGCGCTCGCCATTCACGGCCTTGTCGCGACGCAGCCATTCCTGAACGGCATAGCGCTTGGCCAGGCCGTTGGGCAGGAACGCAAGATTATTGCCATTGCCATGCACGTGCATGTCGTCAAGCAGGCCGCGGGCCTGCACTTCAGCCAGCACGCGCGTGAGGATGCTGTCGTCGCTCTCGTTATGCTTGGTCACAACGTAATGAAACAGCCTGGCCTCCTCCACAACCCAGCCGCGCAGGGACACGCCCATTTCCTGACCAATGGCCAACGTGGTGGCCGACAGCTCATGAAGACGCGTCTGATAGGCGGCGAGCGTCTGAGTCATCTGCTGGTTCCACGCCTTGTCGACACGGCCCATCAGGTCGAGCATCACACCGCCATGGGAGCAGATGGCCCCTGCGGTAAACGGTAGCTTGACCCGGTTATAGGCCTCGACACTACGCGCAGTGACCGGCACGACATCGGAATGCGCCAGCAGCCAGTGCGCAAAGGATTTCTGCACGTTGGTCATATAGCCATTGGCGTTACCACTGATATCCAGCGTCGCGACATGCTTTTCGATGTCGGCCGGGGTTTTGCGCGCCGTCTGGAACAGGGTGTCGTCCAGATCGACGAAGATCAGCGGGCGGGTGTTACTCATCGCAGATCACCTCGGCGTTCAATGCCTGAATCAGCTCGGCAGGCACCGCCTGACTTGGGGTTTCGGTACAGATCAGCACCCGGTCGAACTGACCCGGCCGCACGTTATAAAGAAAGTTGGGAATGCCCAGCCCGTAGTTGTCGGAGAACGACAGCGCGTGGTCGATGGCATGGCCCAGGGCAATCGGCGAGCGGCTGGTCGAGCTGAAGTGCACGTCGGCACCGGCCTTTTCCAGACGCTCGGCCAACAGGAACGGGCGCCAGACAAACTCGCTGGTGCCGACCACCAGAATGCGCTCGCCCTTGGCGACCTGGATGCCTGGCGCCAGCGTGTCCTCGACCGACAGCACACCCAGTCGGCCCCAATCGTTGGCCGTCACCAGCGGCCAGTCGCCCATTGCGACAGTGCCCACTTCCGGCATGTCAGGCATGGGGGCGCTCAGGTCCTCATCGAACGAGTAGGACCCCTGCAGCAAAGACACCTGTTCAGCGACAGCGCCCATGGAGCGGCTGACTGCGCCCGCCGACCAGTCGGTCAGCACGCAGGTCACGACGCGTTCGAGCTGGTCAAGACCGGCATCGACCAGCGCCTTGTAGAGATTGATGAAGGTCTTGCCGGTGGACGCCTCGTCATCGACCAGGACCAGTGACCGGGCATTGAGCATCATGTCGCGCAATGCAGGGTCGGTCGGCAGGTGAATCAGGTGGGCGCTGGCGTGGCTGTGTTCTTCCTCGAAACGCGCGAACAGCTCAGTGCCGGTCGGATGACGTGTGCTGACCAGGTACATCACATCCGAACGCGAGGCGCTGTAGGCACGATGCACACCGGCACCAAGCCCCACGGCGGTCTCTGCCATGCCGATCACCAGCACCGGGCCAGGCAGGTCGGCGGGAATCTTGTGTGCCAGGTTCTGAAAGCTCTCGCGCATGACGCCTGGGCGCACCGGAATGTGCCGGCCCAACACCCGCGAGACGAACAGGAAAGCGCGCTTGGGATTGCGTCGCTCGGCAAAACCGAACAGGGAGTCCGGGGCAATAGTGGACGCGTCTACGCTCACATTGAGGCGTCCGCGGAGCAAATCAGCACCGAGCCGGATAGAAGTGGAAGACGCTGCGCTGCTGTCCATCGATAAATTCCTGATTGTTAGGGTCGCAACCCTTGGCATGTGCCCGTCAAAGCGGTCCCGATTACGGGAGCGCCGGTGTCACTCGCGGGAGGCTTCTACGAGCCAGAGCGACGACTGGGCTGCACGCGAGATTTCTGTGGTGGTGTATGACCTTTCCGAGCGGGCGTGCGGCGCGTCGACGCGGCAGGCCTGCAGAAAGGACAGAAGCAATGCGGATTTCACCGCGAAATTCATGTTTTGCCCGTCCGGCACCGTGGACGTCACCATTCCGATGACCGCCCCGCCGCTGTCGAACAACGGACTGCCACTGGAGCCCGGCTGAATGGGTGCCGTGAACTGGAACAGGCTGGCATCGCTGTGCAGGCCGAACAGCCCGGATATGCCACCCTGCGTGACCTGCAAGCCGCCGCCGGAAATGGACGCCAGCGGATAGCCCAGCACCACCACGTTATCGCCCGGCTCGCAGCCCGGACCGTCGCGAAAGGTAACCGGGGACAATGCCGAGGCACCCTGCACCCGCAACAACGCGATGTCGTTGCGACGATCAATGACCACCGGTTCGACCTTGTACCGCCCTTCCAGTGAGTTGATGTAGAACACGTTCATGTCTTCGATGACGTGCGCGCAGGTCATGACATGTGCAGGCCCCACGACGAATGCCGTCCCGGTCGCCGACTGATGCTGAGAGCCGCCATTGGGCGCGCCCGCAGGACGCCGTGGATGACGATCATCGACCTCCAGACCGATCTTGCGCCCGAACGCCGACAGCCCGTAGGCCGAGCCTTCGCTCAACGCGCGGAATTTCCATTGCTCGTTACGCTTGTAGAACTCGCCGATGATGATCGCCGCTTCGCCGTTGTCGCGCAGGTCGATTCGATGCTCGATGTCAGCGTCGACCTGCAAATGCAGGCTGGCAATCTCGCGAACCGGTCCAGTGGCGGAGAACACGTACACCATCAGCAGCACACGGTCACTGCCCGCAGGAAGTCGATCCAGCCTGAGCGCACAGCCCACGTCCTGCGGACCGCCACTCCACTCCATCCAGCTCTGTTCCTGATGCAGCAGCGCCGGATCGCCCTTGGGCTGACGCTTTTCGTCAACCGGCAGCAGCGCGACGGCTGCGTATTCACCAAAGATCGAGGATCGGCCGCTCTGCAGGTTCCAGGTGCAGTGGGGATTCGCTAAAGCTGTATTTGCACCTGGCGCCAGAACCTTCATGCCCGATCCTCCCTGATAAGAGCGATTAGTGATAGCAAAAATCTATTGTGCGGATCATACAGCGGCCCGCACGGCAACGGTGATGGCCTTGACTCGAATATCATCAAGCCAATGTGTTTCCGGTTCTTTCAAGCCCAGACGCCGTGTGGCGAAAATTCCCGGCAGATTCACACCGGTCTCCCGCGTGTAGCCAATGCCACCTGAATAACGTGGATTGATTTCCAGCAGATGCGGCATGCCATGCTCGTCATCGCGGGTCTGCACGTTGATCAACCCGTCACAGGCAAAATGCTCGGCAGCCCTGACCGCCAGACGCACGGCTTCACTGTCACGCTCGAACGTCTGATTCAGCCCTTGCTTGCGCCGCCCGACGAACGCCACCGCCTTGCCCTGCTCACACACCATGTCCACCGAACACTCGCTGCCCGGCATATACGGCATCAGCAGCATCGGCGGACGGTCGTCGGACTGGCGATAGGCATTAAGGTAAGCCTGAAAGGTGGTTTCGCGCGCATCCGGGTTGGAAAACATGCGGAAATCATCGATGCCTGCCTTGAACCGCCAGAAGCCATGACCAAAGATCCCGACCGTAGGCTTGATGCACACCTCGCCGCAAGCCGAAAGCGTGTCATAAGCTGTCTGAAGCTCTTCGGCATTACAGGCAGTCAGGCCCGGAATGCACGCCAGACCGGCCGCCTGCGCCTGAGCGGTGAAGCGGCTCTTGTCGTCGACATCGATAAAAGTCTGCATGGACGTTCCACCGGTGACCAGGTCGAAGCCTTCAGCAATGAAGCGTTCACGCTGGGCTTCGTATACGCTGCCCACGCGCCCGGCGAGGATGACCTTGACGCCGAGTGTGCGGGCGGTTTCGATGACCCAGTCGATGCGTTCGTCGTTATCGGCAGGCTCCTGCAAGGCCACGTCGGCCTGCCCGGTGATCTCCGGGCGCAATTGTCGATGGGAGGCGACAATCTGCACCGAAGCCGGCAAGGCATCACGCGCGCCCATGATCACTTCGCGCTGGCTGGACTGCCCTTCAAGGAACCAAATCATGTGAATCTCCGGAAGACAAGCCCGCCTCAGACGGCCTTGTCGAATTTTGTAATAACTGTTTTGCTTCGAAATGTTCGGATTAAGGCAAAGTCACGCAATTTTAAACAGAGGACGCTGGTATGAAGTGGCTTAAAAGGTCGATTGGGCTTGTGGTGTTCGTAGCGTTCGGGATCGGCGCATTAAGCCTCTATTACGTCCTGCCGCGCCATGATGTCGTGATGATCACCGGGGTGGAAGTCAAAAGAATGGACGCCGACGGCGTGATCAACGCTGAAAACCCGGCTGACGGTCCGACCCGCGACGTGTATTTCATCAACACCGAACACCCGGACAACAAGAGCGTAGTGGTGTACCGCAACGAAGACACCGGCTGGAGCTTCCCGTGGTACTTCAAGTTCGACTCCGCCGACATCCAGGCCAAGGCCCAGGGCTATTCCCGCGACTCGCAGCAACTGGCGCTCATCCGCTACTACGGCTGGCGCATTCAGATCCTCTCGATGTTCCCCAACGTGACCCAGATCGAAGCCGTGACCACCCGTGACGAACCCTTCCCGGTGTTCAACGCGATCTTCTTCAGCGTCCTGACCTTGCTGCTGGTTCTGATTGTGGTCGTGATCCGCCGCCGCTTCCGCCGACAACCCCGTGTGGATCAAGTGGTGAGGTAAGGCCGAGGCTTAACCCGAAACGAAAAAATCCCGATCATCGCTGATCGGGATTTTTTTTCTGGTGCCGAAAACAGGAATCGAACCTGCGACCTTCGCGTTACGAGTGCGCTGCTCTACCGGACTGAGCTATTTCGGCTTGGCGGGGTTCACGCCTAAGACTTCCATTACTGAGCATAGGCAAGCTTACAGCCTGTGCACGGTCAAATCGCAGGCGTAAAAAAACCCGGCCATTGACCGGGTCCTTTTCAGCTAAACAAGCCCAAATTAGTTCTTGATATACCCGTTGTTCACGCACACACCGGTGTAAGTCCAGGTAACCGGAGCGCCTGCACCTGTAATGGCTGGAGCGAGCGAGCAGGTATCTGTAGTCAGAATGCCTTTAGTGGCGTTAGGAGTAGCAGTGATCGCAGCTGTGGTGCCGGTGATAGTGATTGTATTGACAACACTAGGCAGCGCCACGGCTGACGGCAACGTGACGCCAACCTTGGCGGCAGTGTCGCAATCAGTCAAGTTGCCTTGCTGTGCGACACACACTCCGACCGCTGTTTTAACAGACGCCATCGCAGCCAGAACCTCGGTGTAAGCAGCTTTTTTCGCATAGTTCTGATAGGACGGGATCGCCACGGCCGCCAAAATACCCACGATCGCTACCACGATCATCAATTCGATCAACGTAAAACCTTTTTGTGCTTTCATCGCGTACTTCTCCGAGGCGTCAATTTTGGGTGCCTTGCGAGGAGTAAAGCACACGTCATGCCAATGTGACACACCGCACAGTTTGCGGGTTGAAACGCAAGCCAGCGCGCGCGGAAGCGTTCTGAAATCAGCAGAAACTGACAATTTTCGTCACATCCCCTCCTGCCATTTGGCAGCACCCTCGGACTGCGATATAACCCTCGCATTGTCTGTGCGTGGTGGTGTTATGTCTGATGTCGTTCTCACGGGGCTTGCCAAGCAACTGGTGCTGGCCGAGCTTCTTTCTGAAAAAGCTGCGCAGCAGGCTAACCAAAACGCCAAGCGCGACAAGATCTCGTTGGTCAGCTACCTGGTTCAGAACAAGCTGGTCAAAAGTCTGACGCTTGCCCAGATGGCCTCCGATCAATTCGGCGTGCCGTTCATGGACCTTGCGAGCCTGGACAAGGAAAGTCAGCCCAAAGGGTTGGTCAGTGAGAAGCTGGTTCGCCAGCACCACGCGTTACCGTTGTGGCGTCGGGGCAACAAGCTGTTCATCGGCATCTCGGACCCGACCAACCACCAGGCCGTCACCGACATTCAGTTCAGCACCGGCCTCAACACCGAAGCGATTCTGGTGGAGGACGACAAGCTCAGTGACGCCATCGACAAGTTTTTCGACGCCAACAGCGGTCTGGGCGATCTGGCCGATGTCGACCTCGGTCTGGACATCGAAATCAGCGACGGCAAGGAGTCTTCTCTCAGCGAACAGAGCGATGCCGATGACGCACCGGTGGTGCGCTTCGTCAACAAGATGCTGCTGGACGCGATCCGGCTGGGCTCTTCGGACCTGCACTTTGAGCCTTATGAGAAAGTATTTCGCGTGCGCCTGCGCACCGACGGCATCCTGCATGAAGTCGCCCGGCCGCCGATTCACCTCGCCAGCCGAATCGCTGCGCGTTTGAAGGTTATGGCCAGCCTGGACATTTCCGAGCGACGCAAGCCTCAGGACGGACGGGTCAAGCTGCGCGTCTCCAAGACCAAGGCCATCGATTTTCGTATGAACACCCTGCCGACGCTGTGGGGCGAGAAAATCGTGATGCGGATTCTCGATCCGACCAGCGCCCAGATGGGCATTGATGCCCTGGGCTACGAGCCTGAGCAGAAGGCACTGTATCTGGAAGCGTTGAAGCAGCCACAGGGGATGATTCTGGTCACAGGCCCCACCGGCTCCGGCAAGACCGTGTCGCTGTACACAGGCCTCAACATCCTCAACACGGTGGACATCAACATTTCAACCGCCGAAGACCCGGTCGAGATCAACCTGGAAGGCATCAACCAGGTCAACGTCAATCCGCGTCAGGGCATGGACTTCTCTCAGGCGCTGCGCGCGTTCTTGCGTCAGGACCCTGACGTGATCATGGTCGGCGAGATCCGCGACCTGGAAACGGCAGAAATCGCCATCAAGGCCTCGCAGACCGGTCACATGGTCTTGTCCACGCTGCACACCAACAGCGCGGCGGAAACCCTGACCCGTTTGCACCACATGGGGGTCGCAGCCTTCAACATTGCCACGGCGATCAACCTGATCATCGCGCAACGTCTGGCTCGCAAGCTATGCTCCCACTGCAAAAAAGAGCTGGATATTCCCCGCGAAACACTGCTTCAGGAAGGTTTTCCCGAGTCGAAAATAGGCACGTTCAAGATCTACGGCCCGGTTGGCTGTAATCAGTGCAACGGCGGGTACAAGGGGCGGGTCGGCATTTACGAGGTCGTCAAGAAAACGCCTGAGCTGGAACGCATCATCATGGAAGAAGGCAATTCGCTGGAAATTTCCAGGCAAATGCGCAAGGACGGCTTCAATGACCTGCGCACCTCAGGCCTTTCGAAAGCCATGCAGGGCATTACCAGCCTGGAAGAAGTCAATCGCGTGACCAAGGATTAAGCATGGCCAGCAAGGCAGTCAAAGTCAGTGTTTTCACCTGGGAAGGCGTTGACAAGAAAGGCAGCAAGATCAACGGTGAACTGAGCGGCCACAACCTGGCGCTGGTCAAGGCTCAGTTGCGCAAGCAGGGTATCAACCCGACCAAAGTGCGCAAAAAAGCGGTGTCGATTTTCGGCAACGGCAAAAAAATAAAACCGTTGGACATCGCCTTCTTCTCAAGACAGATGGCGACAATGATGAAAGCGGGCGTTCCGCTGCTGCAATCCTTCGACATTATTATCGATGGCAGCGAGAACCCGAATATGCGCTCCCTGATCGGCACGCTCAAACAAGAGGTTTCGGCAGGCAACAGCTTTGCAACCGCCTTGCGTAAGAAACCGGAATATTTCGATGACCTGTTTTGCAACCTGGTGGATGCAGGCGAACAGGCTGGTGCCCTGGAAAGCCTGCTGGACCGCGTCGCAACCTATAAAGAAAAGACCGAAAAGCTCAAAGCCAAGATCAAAAAAGCCATGACCTACCCCGCGGCTGTTCTGATAGTCGCCATGATTGTGTCCGGTATTCTGCTCATTAAAGTCGTCCCGCAGTTTCAGTCGATATTCTCAAGCTTTGGGGCCGAGTTGCCAGCATTTACATTGATGGTCATCTGGCTTTCAGAGGTCATGCAACGCTGGTGGCTGGTCGCTCTCGGACTATTGATCGGCGCCTACTATTTATTCAAAAACGCCTACAAAAAATCCGAGAAATTTCGCGATAGCATCGACAGATTCTTGTTGAAAACACCCATCATTGGCCCACTGATCTTCAAGTCATCTGTAGCACGCTACGCGCGGACTCTGGCCACCACCTTCTCGGCAGGCGTCCCGTTGGTCGAGGCGCTTGATTCAGTTGCTGGTGCCACCGGCAACGTGGTGTTCCGCAACGCGGTCCACAAAATCAGGCAGGATGTTTCGACCGGCATGCAGTTGAATTTCTCGATGCGCTCGACCGGTGTATTCCCGAGCCTGGCCATTCAGATGACGGCCATTGGTGAGGAATCCGGCGCGCTGGACAGCATGCTCGACAAGGTCGCCACCTATTACGAGGATGAAGTCGACAACATGGTCGACAGCCTGACCAGCCTGATGGAGCCGATGATCATGGCCGTACTGGGCGTTATCGTCGGCGGGCTGGTGATCGCCATGTACCTGCCGATCTTCAAACTTGGAAATGTCGTCTGACTATGCCCCTTCTCGATTTCCTGGCCAGCTCGATGCTGGCCTTTGTTATTTTCAGTGGCGTGCTTGGCCTGCTGGTCGGAAGCTTTCTCAACGTCGTGGTGTATCGCCTGCCAAAGATGATGGAGCGTGACTGGAAAGCCCAGTCGCGGGAAATGCTGGGCTTGCCTGCCGAGCCCGAACAGTCCCCCTTCAACCTGATTCTCCCGCACTCCAGTTGCCCGCACTGCGCCCACAGCATTCGCCCCTGGGAGAACGTGCCGGTCATCAGCTACTTGCTGCTGCGCGGCAAGTGCTCGCAATGCCAGTCTGCGATCAGCAAGCGTTATCCGCTGGTCGAACTGGCCTGCGCGCTGCTGTCGGCCTACGTCGCCTGGCATTTCGGCTTTGGCTGGCAAGCGGCGGCGATGCTGGTGTTGAGTTGGGGCCTGCTGGCCATGAGCCTGATCGACGCCGACACGCAGTTGCTGCCGGACTCACTGGTGCTGCCCCTGATGTGGCTGGGGCTGATCGTGAACACGTTCGGCCTCTTCACCGCGTTGAGTGACGCGCTGTGGGGCGCGGTGGCCGGTTACCTGGCGTTGTGGTCGGTGTTCTGGCTGTTCAAGCTGATCACCGGCAAGGAAGGCATGGGCTATGGCGACTTCAAATTACTGGCAATGCTCGGAGCGTGGGGCGGCTGGCAGATTCTGCCGCTGACCATTCTGCTGTCCTCGCTGGTAGGCGCCGTTCTGGGCGTGATCCTGATGCGCGTGCGCAATGTTGAATCCGGTACGCCAATCCCCTTCGGTCCTTATCTGGCCATTGCGGGGTGGATCGCTTTGCTCTGGGGTGGTCAAATAACCGACTCCTATTTGCAGTTTGCCGGTTTCAAATGACCCACCCTGATCAAAAACCCTGGATTCTCGGCCTCACAGGCGGCATTGGTAGCGGTAAAAGTGCAGCGGCGCAGTGCTTTATCGACCTGGGCATCCAGGCCGTGGACGCCGACCATGCGGCACGCTGGGTGGTCGAACCGGGTCGTCCGGCGCTGGATCAGATTGCCGAACACTTCGGCCCTGGCGTGTTACAACCCGGCGGCGAGCTGGATCGCAGCGCGTTGCGCAAGCTGATCTTCGAGCAGCCTGACGAACGTCGCTGGCTTGAATCGCTGCTGCATCCGCTGATCAATCAGGAGATCGCCCGCTATCTGGCGAACGCGACATCGCCCTACGCCATTCTGGTCTCGCCGCTGCTGATCGAATCCGGCCAGTACCGAACGGTCCAGAGGCTACTGGTGATCGACGTGCCTCAGTCTCTGCAAATAGAGCGCACCATGCTGCGCGACCGCTCAAGTCAGGAGCAGGTCCAGGCCATCCTCAAGGTCCAGGCGCAGCGCGAAGATCGTCTGCGCCATGCCGACGATGTGCTGATCAATGACCGTGATACGGCCTGGCTGAAAAGCGAAGTCGAGCGGCTGCACCACTTTTACCTTACTTTGCGTGGAGGCCAATCATGAGCCAACCAATGATCGTTCAATGCCCGACCTGCGACGCACCTGTGGAATGGAGCGCGGCCAGCCCCAACCGCCCGTTCTGCTCGGACCGCTGCAAGCTGATCGACCTCGGTGCCTGGGCATCGGAAGAACATGCCATCCCGGTCAGCCCGGATGCCGAAGACGATCTGTTTTCAGGCGATCTGGAAGCGCCGCACAGAGGGCATTGAGGCTAACTGATTCTTTTCGCGAGCAACTCCATCGCCTGATGATCCTTACCACGCTCTGCGTTCGCTCAAGAATGTGACGCGGAGCGTGAGCACGGTCAGCGCGGGGTAGACACTGATCCTTCCCAAGCTCCAGCGATCATCGTTAACCAAAAGTCTCACTGCAACCAATGGACTGCGGGAGGCGCCTTGCCGGCGATGCGTTTCTGAAGCGACCTATCAGCGACTGAACTGACGCCATCGCCGGCAAGCCGCCTCCCACAAGGTATGCATTCAGTCAGATACTTTCGCTTGGCCCCGACAGGATCACACCCCTCCGTTACGGCCTTTCCAGCGCCACACGCAACTGATCGGCACTTGCGAACTGCTGCTGACTGACCAGCTTCCCGTCGCGCAATTGCAACCAGAGCACTTTATCCTCGTCGCCAGCGTACTGCGGCACGATGCGTGCCTCGCGGTCGAGCATGACGCGGTAGGTGTAGTCACGCATTTTGGGGATGGCGAACATTTTGGCGATGATGCTCGGCATTTTCTGAATGTCGGCCACGAAGACGGTGTGGCGTGATTCGAGGAAGCCCTTGGGTTTGTCGGCAAGCGCGGCGTTGACCAGCTTGGCGGCGTCCATGCTTCTGGCAACCAGCAGGGTTTGTGTCTGGTCGTTCAGGGTGTACGGCTGATCGTACTGATCAAGCAGCGTCCATGGCGCGAGGTGTTCGCCGGTTTGCAGGGCGTTGGCCGTGAGCGGCAGCAGGGCCAGAAACAGCAGGGGCAGAAATTTCAACGGGGTATTCCTCGAAAAGGTACTGTTTGCCGGAAGGCCATCGCGGCCAGTCAAGATCGAGTGCCAGTCTACACCTACACATTCACTCTTCCAGTGACAGCGATTAGAACGCTAAGCTTGGGCCCATGGATGACTCAGACTACTTACGCCTGTTGACGATCCAGGCCGAACAAGCCAACGCCTTTCTTTCCAATGCGCGAAAGTGGGAGCGTGAGCGTTGGGTGTGTCAGCGCCTGTTGCAGGGCCTGAACATCGCCCATCGCAATGAAGACTTCACGCCCGCCGGCCAGGAGCCGCCGGACGTGCTGTTTCGTGACGCCTGCTTCGAGGTGTTTTTCGTGCTGGACGAAGGTCGCCGTCTCAATGACGAGTGGCGCGAGGAGCTGGAGCGACGACGCAGCGCCTTTTCCCTGAGCCAGCTGGTGCGCCGCGAGGCCAAGCCCAAGCGCATTCCCGCCTCCGAACTGTTGCGACGCCTCGCCCCTACACTGCGCAAGAAATCCCACAACTACCGCGAACGGGGCATTGACCTCGGCGAACTGGATATCATTGCCTTCGCCAGCCTCAAGCGCGAAGTGCTGGACCTCAACAGCCATTTTCCGCCGCCCACCGAATATCTGCGTCAGGGCTGGCGCTCGCTGTCGCTGGTCGGGCCGACGTTCGCTCGGGTATTGTTCGCGCACCCGGATGCCCCGGATTTTCTGCGGACCAATCTGGGCCGCAGTGTCGTTTTCGATGTTGGAATCAGTTTATGAGCCCGTTGCAAGAACTGCTGGCCGATGTCCCGCAGCAAGGTCGTGTGCGCTGGATTGGCGTGCGGCCCGAGTCACGTGTCGACATGATCGAGCTGGACGCTGTCGAGGCGCGTCGCGAGGCCGGTCTGACCGGCGATCACACGCGCCCCGGTCCGCGCAACGCCCGACAGGTCACGCTGATTCAGTGGGAACACCTGGCGGTGGTCAGTTCGCTCTTGAACCGGCCTGCTGAAAACCCCATCGTGCCACAGGACCTGCGGCGCAACCTGGCGATCAGCGGCATCAATCTGTTCAGCCTCAAGGGGCGGCGCTTCAGGATCGGTCAGGCCATCTTTGAAACCACCGGCTGGTGCCAGCCATGCGCGCGCCTTGAGCAACGGCTCGGCCACGGGACCTTTCAAGCGGTGCGCGGGCATGGCGGAATCACGGCCCGAGTGATACAAAGCGGAATCATCCGGCTCGACGACACCCTTCAGGTCGAGCCGCTGGACAGCAATGATCCATGGCCTCCTGCCAGGCAGCGCGCCTGAAACGAGACACGAGACGAGACATAAAATGAGCAGCCGTCTGAACCCGGACGACCAACGGCGTGTCGAAGAGTACCTTCAGACGCCCCAGCATCAAGTCGAGCGCAGGCCTTTTCAGCCCTGGCTGCTCCTGATCATGCTGGTGGTCGTGGTCATCGGACTGGGCCTGCTGAGCCGTTTTTTGAGCCATCTGACGCTATGAGCTGCCTTGCGCTCGCGAAGATCGAGCTCCTCCCGAATTCCTTAAACCTTCTGAGTAATCCTTATGACGCATCGTATTGTCATCGTTGGCGGAGGCGCTGGCGGTCTGGAGCTGGCGACCCGTCTGGGTAAAACCCTGGGCAAGAAAGGCGCAGCCAGCGTTACGCTGGTGGACGCCAACCTCACACACATCTGGAAGCCGCTGCTGCACGAAGTGGCGGCCGGCTCGTTGAACTCGTATGAAGACGAGCTCAACTATGTGGCGCAAGCCAAGTGGAACAACTTCCAGTTTCAACTGGGCCGCATGACAGGCCTGGATCGCGCCAGCCGGCAGGTTCATCTGGCCGCCACGCTGGACGAGAACGGCGCTGAACTGGTCCCTGCGCGCAGCCTGGGTTACGACTCGCTGGTGCTGGCGGTCGGCAGCACCACCAACGATTTCGGCACCAAGGGTGCGGCCGAGCACTGTCTGTTTCTCGACACCCGCAAACAGGCCGAGCGCTTCCATCAACAGTTGCTCAACCACTACCTGCGCGCCCACGCAGGTCAGGCTGACGCTGCTCAGGAAATCACCGTGGCCATTGTCGGTGCCGGTGCCACGGGCGTCGAGCTGGCCGCAGAGCTTCACAACGCCGCCCACGAACTGGCGGCTTACGGGCTTGGTCAGATCAAGCCGGAAAACCTGCGCATCACGGTGATCGAGGCTGGCCCTCGGGTGCTGCCCGCACTGCCCGAGCGCATTGGCAGCCCGGTCCACAAGACCCTGCAGAAACTCGGTGTGACCGTGCTGACCAACGCAGCCGTCAGCGAAGTGACTGCCGACAGCCTGATTACCACCAGCGGCGAAGTCATTCCCGCGACGCTGAAAGTCTGGGCGGCGGGCATCCGTGCTCCTGCGTTCCTGCACGAACTGGATGGCCTGGAAAGCAATCGCATCAACCAGCTGCAAGTATTGCCCACGCTGCAGACCACCCGCGACGAAAACATTTTCGCCTTCGGTGACTGTGCCGCCTGCCCGCAAAAAGGCACCGACCGCAACGTGCCGCCTCGCGCCCAGGCCGCGCATCAGCAGGCGTCACTGCTGGTCAAATCGCTGCGCGCACGCCTCGAAGGCAAGGCCCTGCCGGAGTACACCTACAAGGACTACGGCTCGCTGATCTCGCTGTCGAGTTTCTCGGCCGTTGGCAACCTGATGGGCAACCTCACCGGCAGCGTCATGCTGGAAGGCTGGCTGGCACGGATGTTTTATGTGTCGCTGTATCGCATGCACCAGATGGCGCTTTACGGCACTTTCCGCACCCTGATGCTGATGCTGGGCAGCCGGATCGGCAAAGGCACCGAGCCGCGGATGAAGTTGCACTAAACGAAGACAAGCTGACCGTGCCAATGCTTTGCGTTGGCACGCCTCCCGCTACGCCCGGCGTCTACAGGGTTCGAATTGCGCCGTTTGCGCCTCTGGATGCTGAGTATCCTGAACGGCATCTGTACGCCTGAATGATCAGTTGATCCCCCCTTCTCGCAACGCCCTCCTTCATCTCACCGTTCAAGTGGCGTACAGCCAGCGCTTGCGATATTGGCCTCGCCAGCATGTTCTGTTGCCACCCGGTCATCCGCTAAAAATGTATCAAAACTGAAATATCGCGGACGCTTGGCGCTACACGACGCACCTCACATTCTGGTTGATCCGCCTCTGTGCTCATAACGACAAGCCCTCTCGGGCATCTCTTTCAGACGAGCGAACGACCTGCTGCCATGAATAACACGAACCCGTTGAAGACGTACCAGAACGACCCTTTACTGGATGTGATGTACGGTCCGATGCAGCCTGAACTGTTGCGCGAGGAGGTACTGGCCGATCTGCTCGAAGCCACTGCTCAGCGGCATCCAGAGCAGATCGCGCTCATTTATGGCGAGCGCCGGCTCAGTTATAGAGCGTTGAATCGTCAGGCCGATCAGGTGGCATCGGCACTGATTCAGGCGGGAGTGAAGCCGGGTCACATCGTCGGCCTCTGGTTGCCGCGAGGCATCGAGTTGCTGGTGATGCAGGCCGGCATTGCAAAGACCGGGGCGGCCTGGCTGCCGATGGATCTGGACACCCCGGTGGATCGTCTACAGGTTTGCGTCGAGGATGCCAATGCGCTGGGCGTGGTTTGCACTGAAGCCCTTGGCGCCACGTTGCGCGACACCGGGCTGAACGTATGGACTGCCGAAACGCTGTTGATGCCAACCGATGCCGCCCCGATACACCGCAGCGGCGCTCTGCCCGACCACCCTGCCTACGTAATCTACACCTCAGGCTCGACCGGCAAGCCAAAAGGCATCGTGATTTCACAGCGCAGCATCTGTCACTTCCTGCGCAGTGAAAACGCAGTGCTCGGCATTCGTAACAGCGACCGCATTTATCAGGGCTTCTCGGTCGCATTCGACATGTCGTTCGAGGAAATCTGGATCGGCTATCTGGTCGGCGCAACGCTGTGGATAGGCCCGAAGGAAACCAGCGGTGACCCCGAGACGCTGCCGCGTCTGCTGAATGAGCAGCAGATCACTGTCCTGCACGCGGTGCCGACGTTATTGGCCCTGTTCAGTGAAGACGTGCCGAGCCTGCGGCTGATCAACCTGGGCGGCGAAATGTGCCCCGAATCTCTGGTAGATCGCTGGTCAACGCCGGACCGACAGATGTTCAACACCTATGGTCCAACCGAAGCCACCGTGTCCGCGAGCCTGGCGCGGCTGTCGCCGGGCCGTCCGGTCAACATCGGTCAGCCGCTGCCCAACTACGGGTTGCTGGTCATCGAGCATGACACGCAGGTTGGCAGCGAACACCCGCCCACTCTGCTGCCACGCGGGCAGACCGGCGAACTGTGCATCTTCGGCCCTGGCGTGGCCGAAGGGTACCTGGGACGCCCGGACCTGACCCGGGACAAGTTTCTGCCCAACCCCTGGTCCATCGGCTATCACGATGCTCGCCTGTACCGAACCGGCGACCTGGCGCGCATCGATCACGAAGGGCACGTGCATTGCCTGGGACGTGCCGATGATCAGGTCAAGATTCGCGGCTTCCGCGTCGAGCTCGGCGAGATCGAAGCCCTGCTGGCGCAGGAACCTGGCGTCAGAACCGTGGCGGTTCTACTGCGCAACGACAATGGGCTCGACCAACTGGTCGCCTATGTCGTTTGCGACGATGCGCCTCCGGCAGCGTTCACGAGCCGGTTGCGCAAGGCGCTGCAGGCCCAGTTGCCACCCTACATGGTGCCGGGCCAGTTCGAGCTGCTCGAAAGCATGCCGCGCCTGATGTCCGGCAAGATCGATCGCAAGGCACTCAAGGCGCGTGCGTTGCAGGTCGAAGCCGGTGCAACTGATTCCGACGTGGCCGAAACGCCCAGTGAAGTCGTGCTTTTCGCCGCGTTGGCCAACCTGTTTCCCGGCATGCCGATCCGTCGCCATGCGGACTTTTTCACGGATCTGGGCGGACACTCTTTTTTTGCCGCGCGGCTGGCCTCGTCATTGCGCGCCGATCCGCGTTTTGCGCACATCACCGTGCGTGACATCTATCAACAGCGGCGCATTGACGCCATTGCGGCCGTGCTGGACCAGACGCCGGAAGCCAGCGCTGCATCCGCACTCTGGACGCTGCCGTCAGCCTGGCGACGCTGGCGCTGCGGCGTGGCTCAGGCCTTGGCGCTGCCCGTGATGGTCAGCCTGCGCATGTCACAGTGGCTCGCGCCATTCTTCACCTATCACTCCCTCACTGGCTCACCCGACGACTCCGTCACACTGGCGACGCTCGCCTCGGTCTCGGTGTTCCTGCTCGCAACCGTTGTACAGTTCATGATCGCGCTGGCGGGCAAATGGCTGATCGCCGGCCGCCTGAAAGCCGGTGTCTATCCACTGTGGGGCATGACCTATTTTCGCTGGTGGGCAGCCGATCGCATGGTTGAATCGGCCCCGACCTACCTGTTGAGCAGGTCCTCACTTTATCCGGTCTGGTTGCGCGCGCTGGGCGCCAGAATCGGTCGAGAAGTGATCATCGGCGGCGCGGTGGTGCGTGCTCCCGACCTGCTGGAAATCTGCGATGGCGTCAGTGTCGGCAATGGCGTCAGCTTTCAAAACGCGCGGGTCGAGCGTGGCCAATTGCATCTGGGGCAAATCACCCTGCACACCAACGCCTGCGTCGGTTCTTACGTGATCATGGAAGGCAACACTGTCGTGGGCCCGCTGGGTCACCTGGAAGGACAGTCTGCGCTGGCAGAAAATCGTGAAGTGCCAGCAGGACGGATCTGGCAAGGCTCGCCGGCACGCGATGCGGGTTCGTTCGACACCCGGCACCAACCTGAGCGCCCGGCTGTGCGCATCACGCGTCTGCGCGCAGAGATGCTGTTTTTCATCGCAGGCATTCTGTTGATCGCCACGCTGTTTTTCATTCCGGTTTTCCCCACCTTTTTCTTGATGGACTGGTTCGACGCCCATCACGTACTGCCTTGGCTGGCAGGCACCAGCGTGGGCGGCCAACTCGTCCGTTATTTCATGCTGGCATTCCCGGCCAGCGCCGTGCTGATTGTCGCGACTGCACTGGCCTCTGCCACCTTGCGATGGATCGCCCTGCCTCGACTCAAACCAGGGCGCTACGCGGTACACAGCACGACATATTGCGCCAAATGGCTGGTCAGCCACATTCAGGAGGCAAGCCTTAACGTGTTGTCAGGCGTCTACGCGACGGTTTACGCCCCCTTCTGGTACAGGCTGCTGGGCGCCAAAGTGGGACGTAACGCAGAAATTTCCAGTGCCAGGGGTGTGATCCCGGACATGCTGACCCTGGGCGATGAGACGTTCATCGCCGACGCCGTCATGCTGGGCGAAGAGCACATCGACGGCGGCTGGATGACCCTGCAGCCCACTGTCATCTCCAATCGTAGCTTTGTCGGTAACGGCAGCTACCTATCGGGCGGCACGGTGCTGCCGGAGAACGTGCTGATCGGCGTTCACTCCAGCACGCCGCCCAACAGCGTAATGGCCAATGGCGATACCTGGCTCGGCTCCCCGCCGATCAACCTGCCCGCTCGCGAACAGACCAGTGGTTACCCGGAGTCGCTGACCTTCAAGCCGTCACCGCTGCGCCGACTGGCGCGCGGCTTGATTGAGGGCATTCGTATTGTCACGCCGAATGCCGTGATGATTGCGGTCGGTTACACCGTCATGCTGGACCTCATGCCTCTCACGGAAGAAGGCCGCTGGGGCACCGTCCTGATCTACCTGGCAATGATCGGCCTGGCCTACAGCGTGGGTAATTTCCTGTTGGTGACAAGCCTGAAGTGGTTGCTCATCGGCAGGTATCGCAAGCGCGCGACGCCTATGTGGACACCGTTTGTCTGGCTATCTGAAGGCATCACCAGCCTCTACGAAGGCATGGCAGCGCCACACTTCATGCGCTACCTGCGAGGCACACCGTGGCTGCCGCTGGCCTTCAATCTGCTGGGCTGCAACATCGGTCGAGGGGTGTACATGGATACGACCGATATCACCGAATTCGACTGCGTGAACATCGGCGCAGACAGCGAACTGAATGCCGGCGCCTGCCCCCAGACGCACCTGTTCGAAGACCGGGTGATGAAGATCGATCAGGTCAACATCGGCGAGCGGGTGTACATGGGCCCACGCAGCGCTGTGCTTTACAGCGCTGAGGTGGGTCACGATGCGCATCTGGGTCCGCTGACCCTGGTGATGAAAGGCGAAAGCATCCCGGCGCTCAGCCGCTGGGCCGGCTGCCCGGCAGCACCTGCCAGGGCATGAATACCAGGCCAGTCGGCGTTCTCTGCGGCAAAGACTGGCTTGCTCATCCACAGCCCGACCACCTGCCATTGGCGAGACAACGCGAACACGTACTGCTGGTCAGTACCTTGATCGAACCCGGCACTTCTAGGGCAGAGGTGAGAGATCATATTCGCCGTCACCTGCGTGACTCGCTCACGCAGTGGCTCGGCCTGCCACTTGAGGCAATCACCCTGATCAGCCTCCCAGGTCACGCTCCTCGGTTATTGATTGAGGGCCTGACAGAGCCGGGGCTGTCGATCAGTCATGAAAACGGGCTTTCGGTGGCGGCGGTCAACCTCGATGGACCTGTGGGCATCGACGTGATGAAAACGCAGGACGTTGCCCATTGGCAAACGGTCGCACTGGACTATCTGGGTCCCCAAATAACCTGCGAGTTGTTGTCGACACCTGAAACGCTGCGCCCGCTCGCCTTCGTCAAAGCGTGGTGCCAGCGTGAGGCTCTTTTAAAGCTGCACGGTCAGCCCCTCTCCGAATGGACAGAACATCGACCATTGGCAGGCAAACTCGTTGAAGTCGAGCTGTCCTGGCCATGGGTTGGCGTGCTCGCATTGGCCTGATGCGTCCATGCCAACCCGGGACGCTTACTGGCACATGAGTCAGGACGATCTATGCTTGCGCTGAAAGAAACCGCGATTGATGGCCCCCGTGTTCAGGTGATGGAAAACGTTGCTGATCATCAAGCCCCATTGAAATCTGGCAACGCCCTTACAGCGACACGCCGCTCTGGTTATGTAAAGGAGTGCGACGTTTTTGAAAGCCAATTCCCTGAAGGTACTCAGTGGGTGGATGGTACTGGTTTTGTTGTTGGGGCTACTGATCAGCTATGTCGCCAGCCTTGAACAATCCAAAGCGATAGACAGAGAAACGGAACTGGCACTCAAGGAGGTTGGCAACAGCTTCGGCGACAGCCTTCAAGCCCGGCTCCGTGTCTATGAATACCGCCTGCGAGGCCTGCGCGGCGCCATTCATATGCTGGATGTTGATCACGTCAACAGCAGTCAAATGAGCCTCTACAGTCGAGGACGCAACATTGAAAAGGAATACCCGGGAGCGCGGGGATTCGGCTTCATTCGTCGCGTGCCGGCCAGCGAGGAAGCCACTTTTCTGAGCCGCGTCAGGGCGGATGGAAATCCACACTTCAGTGTCAGCGAGCTTAATAGCCATTCAGGTGATCGATTCATCATTCAATTCATCGACCCTTTGGCACGCAATGCCCAGGCACTGGGGCTGGATATCGCTTCCGAGGACCGACGACGTCATGCAGCTGTTCAGGCCATGCGTACCGGAGTTGCGACCCTGTCTGCGCCGATAACGCTGAAGCAGAACAGCGAAGAACCTATGCGTTCATTTCTCTTTTTGCTGCCTGTTTATCGCACAGCTGAAACGCCGGACGATGTGCAACAGCGTGAAGCGGCCCTCATGGGCTGGACTTACTCACCGTTGGCCATGCGCGAAGTCATGAGCAACCTCGACCCGGCCAACCACAGGTTGCATGTGGCGCTGTATGACATGGGCGATGGCGAACAGTTGATCTATCAGTCGCCTGGCGATGGCTCGGCACCGGAGGTGGTGCATACGTACACGCTCAAGCGTGAGATCTATGGACGTGTATGGCGCATTGAGATCGCGGCTTATCCCGAGTTTGTCAGCGGGCTCGGCACTGCTCCGGCCAGCAGAGTGTTCTTGATCGGCGTGCTGGCGAGCCTTCTCTTGACCGGGCTGGTCGGCACCTTGTTGCTGTCTCGGCAGCGCAAGCAGCAAGTGATTGCAGGTCAGGCCAGGCTGGCAACCATCGTCGAGAACTCAAG
Source organism: Pseudomonas asturiensis (assembly GCF_900143095.1). Classification (GTDB taxonomy): domain Bacteria; phylum Pseudomonadota; class Gammaproteobacteria; order Pseudomonadales; family Pseudomonadaceae; genus Aquipseudomonas; species Aquipseudomonas asturiensis. Next base: position 195,580 of record NZ_FRDA01000008.1, read on the forward strand.
TGACGCCATTATCGGTGAAGCACTGGACGGAACGATCATCACGTGGAACCGCGCCGCCGAGCAGATGTTCGGTTACAGCGAGCAAGAAGTGTTGGGCAATCCGCTCGCTCCCCTTCTGGTTCCGTCATCCCGGATCCACGAAGACGAGGAGTTGCTGGAAGGTGTCGCTCGGGGTGAGCGGGGGTCGACCCTGGAAACCCAGCGCCTGCACAGAGAGGGCCATCTGATTGACGTGACCATCACCTGCAGCCTGATTCGCGAGGCAGATGGCACGATCCTCGGTGCAGCGAAGATGATGCACGACATCACTGACCGCAAGCGCGTCGAGCGCTACCTGATGGAGTTCAACGCCGAGCTTGAGCAACAAGTCACCGAACGCACTGCCGAGCTTTCCAGAGTCGCCGGGCTGCTGCGGACGGTGCTGGATGCGTCCTCGAAAGTGTCGATCATCGCCACCAATCTCCAGGGTCAGATCATCGTATTCAATCGAGGCGCCGAACTGTTGCTGGGTTACAGCGGCTCGGAGATGCTCAGGTGCAAGACGCCAGCGGACTTTCATCTTCGAGAAGAAATCGATCAGCGCTCTAAAGAGCTGAGCATCGAGTATGGCGTGCCCATCGAAGGCATTGATGTGTTTAGCTACAAAGCGGCGATTGAAGGGTCGGAAACCCGCGAATGGACGTACGTACGCAAGGATGGTTCGACGATACCGGTGTCCATGATCATCACACCTATCCGTACCGCCGAGGGTGAGCTGACCGGCCATTTGGGCATTGCCCAGGACATCACGGAACGACTTCGCCAAGGTGCAGAAGTACAAGCAGCCAAAGCAAGTGCAGAAGCCGCCAATGCTGCCAAAAGCCTGTTTCTGGCCAACATGAGCCATGAAATTCGCACGCCCATGAATGCAGTGATCGGCATCGCCCATCTGCTCTACAACACGCCCCTGAATGAGCAGCAACGCCAATTGCTGGCAAAGCTGCAGATCGCCGGGCGATCCCTGCTGGGGATCATCAACGACATTCTGGACATCGCCAAAATCGAAGCAGGAGAACTGCGACTGGAGAGCAACCCCTTCAATCCGCGGCACCTGCTCGCCGAATTGCGCGAGCTGTTCAACTCCCAGGCCCAGGAAAAAGGACTGCATTTTGAGGTCAGCGTCATCACGCCGTTACCGCAACTGCTGATCGGCGATACGCTGAGGATCAATCAGATACTGATGAATCTGGTGGGCAACGCGCTGAAATTCACCGCCAACGGCGGCATTGACGTGACCGTGAGCGGTGAGAGCAGCGACGCAGAAAACTGCTGGCTGCGGTTTACCGTACGCGACACAGGCTGTGGCATCGCCCCGCAAGTACTTGATCAACTGTTCTCTCCCTTCACCCAGGCGGACGCCTCCACTACCCGGCGTTTTGGCGGCACCGGACTTGGTCTGTCGGTCGTGCGAGGGCTGGCCGAACAAATGGGCGGACGAGTAGGCGTCGGGAGTGAACCGGGTCTGGGGAGTGAATTCTGGGTCTTGCTGCCTTTCAAGATCAGCAAGAGCGATATCGAACCCTCCGGCATGCTCAGTAGCCTGGAAGTACTCATCATCTGCGATGAGTCCCACGCGTCTCAAGCATTGCAGCGTCTGTGTCGAGGCTTTGGATGGCGCGCGACCTGTCCCGTTGATGAACAGGCGCAACAGATGGCATTGCAACAACTCGATCAGGAAGGCCATCCACAGCCAGACGTACTGCTGCTGGATTGGCAAAGCCCACAGACGCAAAATATTCGACGCCTGATCGAAACCACTCAACTGCCCGTCATCCTCGTTACCGAGCCTGACACCAGGCTCTTACTGGAACCCATCGCCACCACAGTGCTGCTCAAACCCCTGGACAGTTCGGCGCTGTTCAATGCCGTAAACACATGCATCGCGGATCACCAGGGCAGCACTGAGCGCGTCATCCAGGCGACGCGCATGGACACGTCCATCAACCAATGGCTCACTGGGCTGAAACTGCTGCTGGTCGACGACAGCGAGATCAATCTGGAAGTCGCAAGCCTGCTCTTGCAGCAACAGGGCGCTCAGGTGCAGACCGCAGCCAATGGCTTGCTGGCGCTGGAAAGCCTTCGTAAGACGCCTGATTTCTTTGATGCCGTTCTGATGGACGTGCAAATGCCGGAAATGGACGGGTATGAGGCGACGCGACGCATACGAAGCGAGTTGGGGCTTTCACGACTGCCAGTGCTGGCACTGACAGCAGGTGCCTTGGCCGAAGAACGTCGACGGGCCGAGCAGGCAGGAATGAATGACTTTCTCACCAAACCTCTGGAACCGGCCGCCCTGATCAGGGCCATACGCCTGGCTGTTGAACGAGCCCGTGGAGCGCCTCTGTCGGTTGGCAACACATCGCAAAGCCAGCAGCCTGAAGCGGTGTGGCCTCTGATTGAGGGGATTAATACCCAGGAGGTCGCCGACCGGCTTGGAAATGACCTGCCATTGTTTCTGACGTCCCTGCGCCGCTTTTTTAGCGAGTTTGCCCGATTCAGCGACAGCACATCGGCCATGCGCCTGATGCATTCGAACCCCGACCAATTGGTCGCCGATCTGCACAAATTGCGTGGCGTCGCAAATTTACTGGGGGCTTCAACGCTTGGACAATTGGCCGGACAGGCGGAAAAACTGCTCCTCGACGGCAATGACCCGCAGCACACCCTTGAAGCACTAAGCGCAGACTTTTCGCAGCTGCAAGATCGGTGTGCCCACCTGCAAAACGCCCCCTTGCAAACCCCGCGTGCCGAAACCGATCCGAATACCGCAGCACGGGCACTAACAGCCTTGCAGAAACTGCTCGAAAACCACGATATCGCTGCACTGGACCAATTCCCGCTGGCCGCTGCCGCCCTTCAGGCAGCGGCGGGTGAGGTGTTGGTCGAGCAGCTCTGGCAGGCCATTGAAGGTCTTGAGTTCGAAAAAGCCTTACGGCTGCTCGAACGTGCCGACTTGAGAACGGAGTCTTGAAATGCAACCCACACCTAGCCTGTTGATCGTAGATGATGACATTTCGGCCATTCGGGTCCTGAGCAAAACCCTGCACGGGCTAGGCCAGATACGCTTCGCCACTGGCGGTGCCCAGGCCCTCAAGATGGTTCAGGAAATACGTCCGGACTTGATCCTGCTGGATGCCGAGATGCCGGGAGTAAGTGGGTTTGAAGTATGTGAAATCATGAAGGAGGACCCACTCCTGAAAGATATTCCGGTGATTTTCATCACCAGCCATACCGAAACCCGGATAGAGGAAGCCGGCCTGGCACTGGGCGCAGTGGATTTCATTGGCAAACCCATTCAGCCCTCAATCGTGACAGCCCGCGTAAAGACCCACCTACGTCTGAAAATGGCCATCGACCAGCTCAACCTGCTGGCTCAGACAGACGGGCTTACCGGCTTGGCCAATCGACGCTTTCTTGACCAGAACATCGAGCGTGAATGGCTGCGTGTACGGCGCACTCACGCAGCCTTTTCGCTGCTGCTGCTGGATATCGACTTCTTCAAACGTTACAACGACACCTACGGTCACCTGAAAGGTGATGAATGCCTGATTGCCGTCGCTCAGGCATTGAAGGTCTGCGTGCATCGCTCCACGGACCTGGTCGCACGCTATGGAGGTGAGGAATTCGCCATTCTTCTGCCCGATACGGGAGCGGAAGGCGCCTGCAGGCTGGCAGAGGAAATTGTGACGTACATTCACGACCTGGGTTGGCCTCATGAGACCAGCGATTGCGGACGGTTGACCGTTTCGATAGGCGTGGCAAGCCTTGAAGCCGGGGCAATGCCCGATGCGCACGCAGGTATGGACGTCGCACACCTGGATGACTCGGTCGTTGTCGCACTCTTGGCAGAGGCCGATCAAGCTTTGTATCAGGCCAAACGTGAGGGAAGGAACGGCAGTCGGCTTGTGCCGATACGGCTTTCAAGGTGAATGTTTGAACGCCTGGTGGAAAGCCCACAACGAAAAAAGGCGCCCCGAAGGACGCCTTTTTTGTTGGATTCAAGACAACTGTTCTTGAGTCCTGATCTTCAACCCTGATACAGCCGGGCGAAAATGGTCGGGGTAAGGGGATTCGAACTCCTGACATCCTGCTCCCAAAGCAGGCGCGCTACCGGACTGCGCTATACCCCGATGATGCTAAAAAGCACCTCAGAAGAGGCGCTTTTTATATGGATGATGCTTATGGCATCACTCCCTAAGATCCAGCCAGATACAAACTGACCAAAAATGGTGGGTCGTGTGGGATTCGAACCTACGACCAATTGGTTAAAAGCCAATTGGTCGGAGAGCTGAAACAGGACCCCGCTTGAGATCGTTTCGTATCCCAAACCGCAGTCTCTAATGTCCCCATTAGAGGCTTTATATCATGTTCATAACTTCGCTTGTGTCCACCAAAGGTGGTGTCGGGAAGACCACACTGGCCGCCAATCTGGGTGGTTTCTGCGCAGATTCCGGCTTGAAGGTTCTACTCATAGACATGGACCCGGTCCAGCCTTCCCTCTCGTCCTACTACCCCATGGCCGAGGAGGTCAGCGGGGGAATTTTCGATCTGATCGCGCACAACCAGACAGATCCTGAAAAAATCATTTCGCGGACCAGTATCCCAAACTTATCGCTGATCCTGTCAAACGACCCGAACAATCAGTTGATCAACCTCCTGCTCCAGGCACCGGACGGTCGGCTTCGACTGGCTCTCTTGCTGAAAGCATTTTCGGATCAGTTTGACCTGATACTCATCGACACCCAAGGCGCTCGTAGCGTCATGCTGGAGATGGTGGTCCTGGCATCAGATCTGGCGGTCTCTCCTTTGCAGCCCAATATGCTGAGTGCCCGTGAATTCAATCGTGGCACCTTGCACATGCTCGAAGGGCTCCGCCCTTACTCTCGCCTCGGCCTGAACATTCCTCCCATCAAAGTCGTGGTGAACTGCCTCGACCAGACCAACGATGCTCGAGCAATCCACCAAGCGATCAGGGCGACATTTTCCGAAAACAATGAGATTGAGGTGGTTCAAAGCACTGTCCCGGCTTCTGTAATTTTCCGTCAGGCCTCTACCTCGGGCATGTCCGCACACAGGATCGAGTACAAACAACCCAGCAACCGTCGCGCCCCAAGCGCCCTGCAGGTCATTCGGGAACTCGCTATAGAGCTCCTTCCGCAGTGGTCCACTCGTTTCCAGGCTATGACCGAGAACGCTGTAGAAACACTCGTTAAAGGGGACCACTGACATGGCAACTTTGTCCGGCTGTGACGAAAAAACAGGCGGTGCATATCCGTTGTGGGAAGACTCGCTGACCAGCAGCGCCATTGGGGAGGCTGCGTGATGGATCGTCAAAAAATAATTGATAAAGTCATCAAATGTTTCGCGTTGGCACGCTCAGAGGGCGCATCGCCTAACGAGGCGGAGACCGCGTTGCGTCAGGGCCGTAAGCTCATGGAACAGTACCAGCTCGACGAACTTGAGGTCGACGCGCACTTGGCTTGTGAAGCGTCAGTTCCGACTGGTACAAAACGAGCTCCGCCCACCTGGCTACACAACCTGGCCAGCACATGCGCGAGCGCTTTCGACTGCGACTGCATCGCTGTGTGCTATTCGGCAGAGTGGCGATTCAAATTCATTGGCTTGAGCGTCTCGCCAGATCTGGCCACCTATGCCTATTCGGCCCTTCATCAGCAACTGATTCTCGCTCGTCGACAACACGTATCGCAGCTCACACGCTGTAATCCGACCACAAAGAGACGCCGTGGCCGGATCTTTGCCGAAGCATGGGTCGACGCAGTCGCGAGTAATGTCTATCAGTTCGCTGGAAAACAGGACGAACAAACCCGACAAGCCATCAGTGCCTATCTCGGTTTACATCACCCCACCGTAATCGAAAAAGAGCTTGAGCTGACCTCGGCCAAGGGGCATGACCTGAAATCGAAACATCAGGGGTGGGAGAAAGGATTATCAGCCGCCCTGCACAGAGGGGTTAGTCAGAATTCAGCCTCCGCAGCAAGACTTGGAGGGGCATGATGAATATTTCAGACATGTCCCCGCCGCATTCGGTTGAGGCCGAACAAGCCGTACTGGGCGGCCTCATGCTGGACAACGAAGCCTGGGATCTGATCGCAGATCGTGTCCACGCGGACGACTTTTTCAAGCGCGAACACAAGCTGATATTTCAGAGCATCTCGGTGCTGGCCGAGGCGAACAAGCCATTTGATGTGGTCACAGTCGCCGACTCAATGCCCAGCATCGAGGAGGCCGGCGGTTTGGCTTACTTGAGTGACATCGCCAGAAACACCCCATCGGTTGCCAATATCAAGACCTACTCCGACATCGTGAGTAATCGCGCTCACCTTCGGCGGCTGATCTCGCACGGCTATGCATGCGCTCGGGAGGCGTCTGACCCCCAAGCGGTTGCGTCCGTTGTCCAGGACGTCATCGAGCAGAACCTGTTTGCTCTGGGACAAGGCCAACAGACATCCGACTTTGTCGACGTCAACAAGATGCTTTTGCGGGTGGTCGACAAGATAGATCTGCGTTTTAACGCTGGAGAGTCGGTCGTGGGAGTGCCTACAGGACTCACAGATCTCGACGAATTGACGGGCGGATTACAACCTGCGGACCTGATTATCGTTGCTGCCAGGCCATCAATGGGTAAGACCAGCCTGGCGCTGAACTTCGTCGATCCTGCGCTGCAAAAAGACGAACGATCTACCGTCCAGATCTATAGCCTCGAAATGCCTGCCGAAGCGCTCATCTACCGCCTTCTATCGATCCTTGGGCATCTGAACCTGGAGAAACTGATACGTGGTCAACTCGAAGATGAGGACTGGCCGAAGCTCGCGATGGCGGTAGCCAAGCTCAACTCCTACGGTGACCGCCTTGTCATCGACGATCAAGCGGGGCTGACTCCGTCTGCCATACGAGCGCGTGCCCGCAGAGGCGCAAGACAGTTCGGGAAACCGGCACTGATCTTGATCGACTATCTGCAGATGATGCAGTGCCCAGGCAGAGAAAACCGGGCCAATGAAATCAGCGAGATATCTCGGTCACTCAAAGCGCTGGCCAAGGAATTCCAATGTCCGGTCGTAGCGCTCTCTCAACTCAATAGGGAACTTGAGAGGCGTCCGAACAAACGGCCAATCAACGCAGACCTCCGCGACTCAGGTGCGATTGAGCAGGATGCAGATCTGATTCTGTTTGTGTACCGAGATGAGGTCTACAACAACGACACCGAGCACAAAGGCATCGCCGAGCTGATTGTTGGCAAGCACAGGAATGGCTCACTCGGCACAGTCAGAACCGCCTTCATCCCCCAGCACACTCGTTTTACAAACCTGTCGGCCAGCACGTGGCAAGGAGCTCGAGCATGAGCACCCAGAACACCCCTTTCTTGATCACCCATCAGTGCTGCAACTGCGGCCACCACCTGCCCCGCACTGCGGTGCTCGCAACGCCAGGACAGCAGCCGGAGTGCCCGAGATGCCACTCCGGCGAATTCATTGAGCTGGAGCCGTTGGGCGCAGAGTGGCGCGTCACTTCAATCAACAAAGCCCCCCGCAGTAATGAATACACAGTGGTGTTTCGCGTGAAGCCGGCAGGTTCACAAAAAGCATTCATGCAGATGCTGACAGACACATTCATTGATCACGAAGTTGAAATCGTAGAGATGCAGTCCGGCAACAAGCTCACAGCGTCTGGAGGGAAATGAAATGGAGTACTACCACCGCACCGACGAGGATCTTCCATTGCAGTCTGACCGTGAGCGCGAGCGGCTTCGTATTGAACAGGCAATGGCCGAATTTCTGAGCCGTGGGGGCTCAATCGACACAGTCGCACCCAGCCAACGTTCAAGTGAGCCCAATTTCATCATCAATGCTGAGAAGACGGCTCAACTGAAGGCAAATCCTGCATCCCAGGCAAAAAAGAAAGCCGATGTATTCACAGATACAGAGCTGGCTCGGTTGTTGAAAGCGCATTGCACTGCGGGTGCGTCCCTTCAGTCCGCTGCCGGGACACTCAATCAGACAATCAAACGCTGCGAGGTTATTGCCCGCAGGTATCAGATCCCCTTTCGCTCAGCCGCCTTCAGTAAATCGAGGGCACATCAATGAGCAATCTGAGCATTTCTCTGAAAGGGACGAAAAAGTCGTTACAGGAATTGGCTGTGTTCGCCATATCACAGGGATGGGCGATACATCGCACAGGGGGCGGGCATATCAAGTTCACCAAGGGCGGATGCCCCCCTATCTACACATCTTTCACACCCAGCGACCAGAGGGCGAGCCTCAACGCTCGCGCTCGACTGCGCCGCGCACAATCCCTCAGCCTCGATGGAGAACACCATGCTGAATAAAGACGCTGTGAGTCTTCACGACGACAAAGACGACAAATTCGTTATCCGCCTACCGACAGGAATGCGCGGTCGTGTCCGCGGTGCGGCCAAACTCAACCGTCGCTCAATGAACTCTGAAATCGTGAGCAGGATTGAAGCGAGTCTGCGTCACGAGCAGGAAATTGCGCGACTAACGGCGGTGATCGATGTGTTGCTCAAAGGCGGCACTCCCGCCAGCAACGTGATTCAGCTTCCTGAGGCGGGACAATAGACATGGCGAGCAAACTCACTGCGGAAGAGATATCCAGCAAGTTGTTAACCGGTTCTTTCAGCCGGTCTGGCCCTACCGTGGACCGCCTCCCCGATCCAGTTGGGGACACACCCATGGTCCTGACACTGGATGATATGACGGCTTACGCGAACAACCCTCGCACCGTAACCAATGCCAAGTACCAAGAGATAAAGGAGTCGATTCGCCAACGGGGCCTTGATCAGCCCCCGTCCGTCACTCGTCGCCCAGGAGACACGAAATACACAATCCGGAACGGCGGCAACACACGGCTAGCCATTCTTCGCGAGCTGTATACCGAGACCGGGGAAGACCGCTTCTATCGGCACAATGTGTTATTTCGTCCTTGGGATAGTGGACGCGGGGAAATTATCGCACTCACAGGCCACCTCGCTGAAAACGATCTGCGTGGCGCTCTGATGTTCATTGAACGTGCAGTGGGCATCGAGAATGCCCGCGCCATCTATGAAGCAGAAGCCGGCGAACAGATATCACAAAGAGAGTTGGTGCGCAGGCTGCGTGAAGATGGCTATCCAGTCTCACAGTCGCACATCAGCAAAATGCAGGAAACCGTCCGCTGCCTTCTTCCGGTGATACCGGCCGCCCTGTACTCAGGGTTAGGAAAACCTCAGATAGAGCGGTTGCTGTCACTTCGAAAAGCTGGTGGTCAGACATGGTCCACCCACACCGAGGGCAAGGAGCACATACCGGACTTCGAAGGTTTATTTCAAGACGTATTGTCCCTTTTTGATGGTGATGCCAGTGAATTTGTATATGAACGAGTTCAGGACGAACTGATCAGCCACATGCAGACTGGCACTGGGCTCACCTACGAGCAGATCCTGCTAACGCTCAGCGAAAATCAAAATCAGGCACGGCGCTCTGCCGTGATCGAATCTCCGGTTAACCTCTCCCCGGCTCAACCTATCCAACCAAATCTCCCGGATCCCAATGGTGATGAGGACGCAGGTAAATCGACCGCCCCTCCCCTGCAGCCGTCGTCCACAGGTCCTGCCCCAAAATCCGAAGTCCTCAATGGTTCAACACGCCCGAGAAACATCAAAACGGACACAAAGCCTCAGGGTGAAGATGTTTTCCTTTCGGAAGAAGAACTCGCTGCGAGGCTCGCTGGTCACGTCGTAACTCCGGTCGCAACAAGCGATCGAGTGATCGATATGAAGCGGCAGCTGGCCGCGCTCGATGGAGAAAACCTACCTGACTTCAATGCGAATGCGCTGATCTCGATTCCTGTCCAGGCCGGTGGGTTACACCCTATCTCTGACGTCTGGTACATCGAGCGAGTGATCGATGAGCCGCATGAACTGCGGCCGGTCATAGCACAACTGGCTCGGGAAATTGCGTATCTGTCGGGCATCGGTCCAGACAGCGTTATTGATGTACCCGGAGGTCTCGGGTTCATTTGCCAAGAACCTCCTCAGGACGCTGAGTTGACAGATCTCGCCAATCACGCGTTGACCCTTTTGCAATCCATCAGCGGCGTGTACGCAATCGCCTTGACCAAAGAGACCCCGGAACAGCCTCTGGATGTTTCAGAATTCCAGTTCACTGCTGCGCTGGGCCAACTGCTGCTCGGTAGCCCCAGGTATGAAGATCGTGACGCAGTGCTTGAGGGACGCATGGACGATGCCTGCATCGTGAAGCTTTTCCGACTTATTCGACTCGGCCGCCGACTGGTTGAACTTGAGCTGAGGAGCGTGAGAGAGGTTCAGATCTCATGAGGCTTTTTTCCGACGTTGTGAGACAGGAGTTTGGTCATGTCGAAAAAACATAACCCCCTCAACGAAGCCATGGTTGCTCAGATCCTGCATCACCTGCGCAACGGAGAATTTAGGCGCTGCATCGATATGGGTCTGGATCCGGAGATATTGGTCATGCTCCAGCACCCTTCCTCTCAAAGCGTCCTGCTGAATTCTGCGGTGACTTGGTGCCGCGTGGCCGTCGATCCGGACATGGTCAAGCGCTTGCTTTCAAACAAGGAGCGCACGGATGAAGAAAATCGCATCGTTCAGCGTGCGCTTCGACTGGGGGCGACCACGCCCATGCTTCAAGAGTTCTTCGGGATGTCCCCGCAAGAAGTGTCCCTTCAACGAGTGCTGGTAGGTGTTCCGGGCCGTCCAGGGCGATTCCGGGACATACCGGATGACGCTCCATTATGGCACCGATTCGTCCAACTGATGGATGAGTACCACGTCGATCACACCGACGGGGTGGCTTTGCTTGATATCGCGATGATGCTGACTGAGGAGGTCAACATTCCTCCCGAGGAGCCACAAAGTCAGCCATCAGATCCTATCACCTTGGGACTTGTGTGGAACAAGATTCAAAGCTGGTTGGCTCAGGACCTTTACCCCACTGGCCAACAACGCAAGGCCTCCAGCCTCGTACTACTAGGGGACTCTCGTCAACAGTCGAAAGCCAACGCTAGCCGCAGAGCATCGACTCACAGTCAAACGGGTAAACCGGTAGGCAAGGTAGAAGGCGATCGGATGTGATGAGATCCAACCGGCGCCCCTCATTGGGGGGAGCAATCAACGCAGCCGCCGGCGCGCTGCAAAATCATCTGCTGCTCCAGCAAATGAAGTTGGCTCTAGAGCAGAGCGCGGGCTCAGACAACAAGAAAACGGTCGCTGAACCAGGCACCGAAGAGGCATATGACGGGATCGTCTTTAGTGGTAACCCACATGAGACGGTCCCGCGTGCCCTGCTGCTTGATGATCGGCTTTCCCCACTTGAGCGCAACGCCTGGCAAGTATTTAGGCTGCTGATCAACTCTGATGGCATCACTGCTTTTCCGACTTATGAACAGTTGCGCCCGTACCTAGGCTCTGTACCAGGTAAGTCAGCGTCGAGAGAAACTGTTGCCAAGGCGCTGACGGTTCTGCGTCTTACGCGCTGGCTCAGTCTTGGACGAAGAGTACGGGACTCAATGAGCGGTAGGGTACAGGGCAACGTATACATCCTGCATGACGAGCCCGTCGGCTGCGTTGAAGCGATGGAGCTAGATCGCGACTACATGTTGCTCATAGGACAAGCCTTGGAGCACGCCAACAAAACCGTCAGGTCTGTGGCGGACATGACGTTTAAAGAGTTTGCCGCCGACCCCAATCACTCAACGGGGGTGATGCCAACTCGACTGGATGTCATCGAGAACAGATGGCGTAAGCAGGGTTGGCATGATGGGCCTCATCCCATCGACCAGTCGCGCCCCGAGGCTGAGTTCGGAATCCGAACCCCGTCGAGCAGCGATCCACTTTCACCGAGTTCGGATTCCGAACTCGGTGAAAATCCACCAAAAGCGGATTCCGACACCCTGAGTTCGGAATCCGAACTCAGTCTGAAATCCGCCTCATTCAGCACAGTTCGGATTCCGAACTCATACAGTACGTATACGAATACAAATACATCTGTATGTAAACGCTCTGTACCGCACGACCCTGTGCCGGGAGCGGAAGAATTGCCTCTCGGGTTTGAGCGATTCACACAAGAGCAACGCATCAAGGCAGCCACACTTTTGCAGCGTGTCGAACCGGATTTGCGCAAACCTGTAATTGACCAATGGCAACATCGTTGTAAAAGTGGAACCGTGAACAACCCGTTTGGGTATTTGCTGAGCTGCATCCAAAAAGCGTTCAGCGGTGACTTCAACGCACAATGGCAGGCACCCGCCGCCGCCCCCAAAAATTCCAATACCCTGGGTGTTGGTACGCATAAGTCATCCCAGCCAACTTCAGCTTCTTCCGTGAACGCCCAAACCCAGCCGGTCACGAGCCCCTCCCCCCGCACTCGTGACGAGTCGTCTCTTGAAACAGGACGGAGCTCGATGTTGGACATCAAGAAGCTAGTTCGGCCGAGGACTCAGGGTTGAACGCGTCAACGGCTGATCGTCTTGGTAGCTATGCCTTTGTTGGCTCGGACGACACGCTGGTCATCGTGGAAGGTGATTCCAGTGGAATCACTTTTTGCCACGCTCTAGGTGACACGACCGGCAGCGCTTCCGACACCAACCGGGGTGATTCCAGTGGAATCACCCATCATTCCGTTCTGGGTAGTGAGACGAAGCTCGCCTTGTACACCATCAGGACTGATTCCACTGGAATCACTCTGGCACCAAAGCTGGGGGATGCCCGCTGCATCACTGCGGGCAGTGTTCTAGATGATTCATCGATGACAACCCTCGCGAGCGCGCCCGCCGCCAAAAAACCAATCCGTCCAAGAAACGGTTTGTTACTGACCACACCTTACGGGCGGGGGCAGTCTTGCCGCGCCTATTCAATTTCTTCTTATAAAGGAAGCGCTCAGCATGGCTGACAACTTTCAGCTCAACATCGGTTCGTTGCGTTCCAGTGTAAACTTGACCCTGCACACTCACCACGCATCACGTCTGTGGTTCGGTCGTCAACGCACCGAGGGCAAACCGGGCATGATCGGCCTGAGCGGGTTTGCAAACATCCTCAATCGCATAAAGCGCGGGTGCGAGCAGGATGATCCATATTCAGACTGGTTTCTCCTTCTTATAGAAGAAAAGATCGAAAGCTCCGAGCAGGAGATGAAGGACATCGACAACAGGCTGGACGAGGTAATGGCCTCGTTACCCGCGATGCTATCCATAGGCCAGAACCTTTCAGTCCAGCCGGTCACCCTGCCCCTCTTTCTCTCCACACCCTTGGCTTTCAAAGCCGTGTACCTGCTGACCGCTTACGACGAGCTGGTACGACGTATCCTCTTGGCGAGTCACGTCGGTTTGATCGACAACCATGCAAAAGGGCAATGGCTGGATGAAGGCGCTGCCATTCTGCGCCGTCTGTTCGGCCTGAGTCAGCGCTACAAATTCTCAGGCGCAAGCAGAGGCGACTTCGCAGCGAAAAATGCCCGCTCTGAGCTTGCACGCGAGATGTACGCACCTTTCGGTGAGATCCCACAGGACATCCTTGAAGGTACGCGCAAATCCAAGTTCGCCCCAGCGCTGAGCACAGGTCCCGCCTCGACTTTCAACGAGGACGATCAGGACGAGGGAGAGGATTTCATCTCGATGGACAAGGCTCCTGCAGCACCACTGCCGCGTACAGAGTCTGAAGAGTGATGCTCAATACGACGCACTCGGTCCCGGGAGGTCACACCCTGCAACACGGTGCCTTCCAGCCCCTACAACAGGATGCCTTCGCAGGACTGCAACATGCGCCCTTCCTAAAAGGCCTTTTAAAACCTTTTAAAGGTAAGGGGGGGATGCTCCAGTTGGCCGAGCTTTGCCGTTCCCTTGAAGGTGATTTGAATGCACTGGCAGAGGATCAAGTGCTGGCCCAGGCAAACCGGCATCCATACACCCTCTTGCCTGTTCGGATGGTTCGACAACGCACAAGCGCTGGCACAGTGTTTCTTCGCTGGCAAGAAATGGGGACGCGGCAGATGGGCGTCAACGTCTGGTCCAATTTGTTGACGGACCCCCGTACTCCAGAATCGCTGCTCCAAGACCTGCACTCCATGGAACAGCAGCGCGTTGCTTTGAACATGCAAATAAGTCTGGTCCATACCATCGGCCGACAGGCCGCCGAGTGCGCCGAGAAGATGGCCCAATCAGATGCCGTTTACACAGGACGGCTGCAACAGATCTCACAATCCAGCGGCACTACCCCACACACCCAGAAGGAGTCCTAACATGGGCACATCAGTAGATTGGGAAGGCAATATCGGCTCTGCTCCAGAATTCAAAGAGTTCGCCAACGGCAACAAGGATCCACGCCGCTTGCTACGGCTGAACGTTTACTTCGACAACTCGATTCCGAAAACCGATGGGACAGGCTATGAGGACCGGGGAGGATTCTGGGCCAATGTCGAGCTCTGGCACAAAGAAGCAGAGCACTATGCCAACATTTATCAGAAGGGTATGAGGGTACTGATACAAGGCCGGGCGGTCATGGATACCTGGACCAAGGATGGGGAGGACTTTTCGGCGTTGAAGGTGCAGGCTACACGCGTGGCGATCCTTCCCGCAAGGATTGACGCTGTGCACTTGACCCAGTCCCAACCTCAACAGGCGACTCGGACGCAGCCGACCCCGCGGGCACAGAACAACAACGATGCTCCACCGGATTTCGACGACGATATTCCTGTGTAGGACGTTCATCCAAAAAATTGCGCCCTCTGCGTGAGGCTGCTGGTGGAAACGAATCTGATCAGCGTCGTTCTTCACCAGCACGGAGCTCCTTCTGACTTCTCGCTCAAGGCAGCAAAAACGTCCTTTGCGTGCATCAGCAAGAAGCTGCGGAGCTTGCGACTGTCATACACCCTGCAGTTTGAAAAAATCGGCTCGTTCGTGAAGCCTTGGATGTATTAAATCCACTCCTCGGGAATCCTCAGTTGTGAGAGCAGCCCCTACTGCGATACACGAGACTTCGGATCGGCGACGCTGCAACAACCCTCACCAGGCCGTGATGCGCGCCGGGGCTGAAGCAGCGCGTAATAGCATCCCCGTCCACGAATGCCCCTACCGACACCCTGCAATGCGCTCATCGTGGCTAAAGGGTTTTGCCCAGGAGCAACAGCAGAGCTTCGATTTCTGACTTTCAAAGAGATAAACCCATCCACTCGACGTTTACGGTTACTCATGGCGAGCGCAGATCATGTCTAGGACAGTTCTGCGCTAAGTCACTCTGAGCTCTTTGATTCATGACAGCCGAGGCCAACTGCGACACGTCGCGCTCTCCTATTCTTCTCAAACTTAATACGTTTTCAGCCCGGCATCGTGCCGTCGCGCAAACCTGGGCGGACCACTTCAAGGTGCTGCACGACTACCGCGACAGATTCATGCTCGACTACCTGAAATTCACCTCATCAACCAGATGTTGGTTCGTTGCTCTCGGGGATGGTGAGGGTGAAGGTTCTGGAGCGCGTAAAGCACTGGCGCGATTCGGCAGCCAACTTCAGTACTTCGACGGGCGTCAAATTTGGGCAATAGCTTTTAAGCCCAACGATCGAGTTCCTCTCAAGCCACCGACATCAAAAGCAGCTTTACAACTGGCTAACCGCTTTTTCGAAAGACAAACATCGGGTAGCAGTCTCGCTCTGCTCACTACATTTACCAAACGAGCTCGTGCCCTAGCAGCAGCTGAATCACTAGCCAGTCTGGGCAGTAAAGTGTACCGACCGTATGGCCATGAGCCCTCTCAGGAAGGAGCAAACAGGCGATTTTTTGGACCGCGAAATCAGTTCTATATCTCCAACATGGGCGGATCCTTAAAACTGTTCTGGCAGCACTTGGACCAGCGGCTATTGCACGCTGTTCGATCAGTGCAATGCCCTTCCGCACAGCTCTACAACTGGCTAGCCAGTGGTGATAGCAACCGGCGACTTCAAGCATTGAAAGCACAGCCGGTGTTAGTGCCTGTGTTGGTGATTGGGCAGGACGTTCCTTGGCCGTTGATGGCTACGGGCGTGCCTCAGCTGTGCCCTTGGGCCGACTTGCAAGAGGTATGCGTCTTATGGGATGACGACTTCATGCTGGACGGGGCCGAGTTCGTGGGGCGAACCGCTGACCATGGGTTACCTTTGAATAAAGTGTTTGCATGGCTTTTCTCTGCGCCGTTAGCGGCGATTCGCCACCTTGGTCAGCAAAGGGTGTACGACACGAGTAGCGCACTTAGCCGCTTGAATTTCGAAGGTCTTGAAGGCGGCTGGCACGATTTGATAGCCGGAGCGCGGCTGGGCAATCGCCGCCCGAATACCAGGTCCGAGTGGCGATCGTTTTACTCGATACGTTCTTCGATACCGTGGCAATTGCTCATATCGTTGCGTGACATGAACAACTTTTTGAAAGGATGCCCCACTGACTGGGCAGATCCTGCATGGACGGAGATCATTGCCAAGTTGGTAGATCTGAGAGAGCTGTTCGACAATCTGGATAGAATTGGCAGCCGACAGTCAGCAAGCATTAGAGCGCGCCTCCACACTTTCGTGGGGTCGTTGACGTTCAGGCAACTATCCAATTTCGTAGATGCCTTTCATGCTGCACTCATTGATATCAGAGCAAACCTGGAGCGAGATATCCCGCCCGAACCTTCAGATTCCTTCACAACCTGGCCAGGCTTGCTGCTTAATATTGCTCCTATCACCTGTGAAGCGACCGGTCTGCAGATTGTCGAGCTGAACTGCCCTGATGACCTGGACCGCGAACATCAGTCTATGGGGCACTGCATCGACTCGTACGACTACCGCGCGTTCTTAGGCGATTGCCGACTTCTGTCGATCCGCTCTGATGGACAACCCCTAGCATCGGTAGAACTCATTCTCGGGCAGTCTCGGGATGTAAGTGCTACAGGTGAATGGACGCTCAAGCATCTCCAGGTCGCTCAAATCAGAGGGCACCGAAACAGAACTCCGGCCGACACGTCATCTGAGATGAAGACATTTGAATGGTTCATTGCGGCTGTCCGGGGCGGTCATATTCCAGTAAACCTGGAATGGCCAAACAGAGCGTTGAAAATGTCGCGCTACGCTGACGCGAACTCTATCTTCAACATACGATTTGGGGAACAGGTCACCAGCTGGGTTGAGCATTACATGGAAAGGGGGCTCTGACCGTGGCAATGCCAAGACTGATGAACAAGCGCCCTGTCCTACTGCGAAAAGCTATTTACGATGGCTACGACTTCGGGCTTTCCCTGAGTTATCTCGAAGGTGCCAACAAGCTGTTGTTACGCCGAGGCGGTTTTTTCATACGCCGATCTGATCACCCACTGAATCAGTTCTGGCGTGTGCCCAAGGCCAAGTTGCTCGATGACTTGGACGTGCTCTATAGCGAACTGGCCGAGCTCGCAGATGGCAAACATATCGAAAGCTGGCAAGCATTCAGGGACAGAATTACCGCTGCCCAGTCAGATACTCACCGTGATGCGTTCTCCTGGGGGATGAAGTTCCGACTCGCACCGTTAGCAGAAGGCGGCGTGATCCTGTCGGGGGATTTTCATCCTGGTGCGGTAGCCATCGCCAAGCGCATGCGTGGGATATTCCTCTCGGCAGCCAAAGCATGGCGGGTGACAGGCACAGCAGAGTTGGTGCGTAGCAACCTGATTCTGGAACTGGGTTTGGCCGAGGATCAGTTTGAGATTCTGGATACCCTTCAAGAGCTGCTCGCTGACGGCTCAGTTTCGCCGGTACGTGAGGTCACCAGCATTAGTCTGGGCGGTTACTCTCCTGAGTCGACAAAGACCGAGGAGGAAGTTTCTGACTCAGGCATCTACCTCGCCTCTGTTCCCTCTATCAAAACCACTGAGCTTACGAACGTAGAGATCAATAAGGCTCTGGAAGAATTCTCGCTGATGGATCATCAGCCAGCAGGTATTAGACATCTGCTGCATCGCACGAGCGCACTGCTCGCCGACGACATGGGTCTTGGCAAAACTCGCCAGGCGGTAATTGCCGCTGGTATACGTGCCCGAGGCAAACCGGTTCTGGTGATTGTGCTCAACAGCCTGATCATCAACTGGCAACGCGAGATATTAATGGTGTTTCCCCAGGCTCAGATCGCCATGCAAACCTTTGATGCGAATGCAGATTGGATCATCGTTAACTACGAACGCCTGGGTGATTTTGTCATGCACGCGAGCTGTTTCGCGGTGATGGTCATTGACGAGGCTCACCGACTCAAAGAGCCCACTGCTGCGTGGACACGCCATGGTTTCGATATCGCGGCCCAGGTACAGAACCGCTACCTGTTGACGGGTACACCTGTGCTCAACCGAGAGGCAGAGCTGCACACACTCCTCAGGCTTTCTGGCCATCCGATCGGTCAACTGCCCCTCAATGAGTTCTGTGAGCGATTCGCCGGCAGTCCTGAGTTTCGCAAGACGCTTCGAGATGAAATATCTGACTGGATGCTTCGCCGCCGCAAGGACGTACTGCCCAACCTGAAAGGCAAACAGCGGCAGACTGTTCCAGTGGTGCTGAGCAAGATTGAGCGTGATGAGTACAACCAGATCATGCGCAGCGATCAGCATCGATTCGCAAGGCTGGGTGGACTGCGTCAACTACTTGAGCGAGTGAAAGTCCGGATCGTGGCGGACCTGATGGCCGAACTGGACGTGGACGACAAGGTGATCCTCTTCTGCGAGTATCAGGAGTCCGTGGCCACGTTGCGTGAACACTGCCTCAAGATGGGAATCGGGTGCGTTACGTTGGTGGGGAGTGACTCACCCAAGAGGAGGCAGAAGGCGATTGATGCTTTCCAGCAGGATCCGGACTGCAGGGTGTTTATCGGGACACGGTCGGCTGCAGGCACAGGTTACAACCTCACAGCGGCCAACTATGTCTTTTTCCTCGGGCTGCCATGGACACCAGGGTTGCAGGATCAAGCTGAGGATCGGGCCTATCGCAACGGGCAACTGCGCATGGTCGTCGTCAAAATTCCGTTAGCAGAGGACACCATCGATCAGCAGCTGTGGCAGATGCTCATGGACAAGCGTGCCCTGGCAAGCGATCTGATCGACCCGGAAGCTGAAGAGGCAAGCAAAAAGGCACTTGCAGAGACTCTTTGACTGAGCCCCAGAGTACAGAGCCGTAGTCGCAACACAGCAAGTGACAAAGCCGCTATTATTATTCCAATTGTCGTGGGTCGAACTGCCCATCAGCCTTATATCTATATGTTTGCCAAGGGAGCTGCACATGCTGGAATCAACTCATTCAAACATCACCCTAATATTGTCGAAAATCTCAAAAATTGGCAGTCGCTGCGGGATAATGCTCATCGTTTGTTATGTCGTGCTTTCGCTGATGTCCGCATACATGGACCCCAATTTCGACCAGCACCGCCTAGCTGAAGACTTTGCACCCTTCATAATTTTTGCCATCGGTGTCAATGTGGTTTGCCAGCTTGTGATTATGATGATTCGGACCAAGGCAAATTCCGACTGAAACGCGCCCATCGATCATCAGCGCCAAGCTCTGATCAACTGATTGATTGAGAGGGCAGCCTTTACTGCCCTACCTTCAAATTTCCCCAGCCCGATAACCTGAACCGATCCGTTAAGGGTTTAGCCGTGCTTTGCCTTAAGAGCGCTGGCAACTTGACCACCATCAAGAAATGGGGTCAAGGCACACATGATCAGGCAGCTCTCCACACTTTCCATTCTCGCGCTGTTCGCCGGATGTACGTCTGTTGCGGAAAAAACGGATGGACCAGCTTATGACGGCAGCCAGAGTGCAGAACTGCTTTCGCCTGATCTGTATTCAACAACCTCCAGCCGGGAACCGACGGTTCGGTACGGAAGATACGCCCTGGTGAACACTGCTCCAGAACTCGAGCAGCGTGACCTAATGGCGCAAATCATAGATGTCAGTATTCCTGCCAACATGCATCCCTCTGTTCAAGATGCGATGCACTACGTCGTAAGCCGCTCGGGCTATACCTTGTGTCCTCCGAGCACTGAGCATGTAAATATCCTATTCACTCGGCCCCTCCCAGCAGCACAGTACAAGCTCGGCCCTATGAGTCTGCGCAACACTCTGCAGGTGCTTGCAGGTCCAGCATGGCAGGTTAAGGTCAATGAGGTGACGCGCGGTGTTTGTTTTGCACTGAGGCCAGGCTACAAACCGCCGGATGTCCCGAAGCCCGCATTGCTAGCTCCAACTTCAGTACCGTCGAGTACTGGTGCACTTCCTTCTGCCAAGACCTCAAGCGCCGTGACTGTGGTCACAGCACCAGCGGCAGCTGCGCCATTCACGAAGGACCTGGCACCCGCAACTGATCCAAATCTAGCGACTGGTGTAAAGAGCAACCTGCAGCCAAAAGCAACCATCAGCACCCCAGCCAAGGAAGGCTCCCCTACACAGCAAAATCCTGCGCCCGCTGCAGCGGTGGCGGCGAAAACCGCTGCTCCCACGCCGGTACCGCGAGCTGCGACCGTTTCCAATACTGGGCGTACTCCGCCTGAGCCTGGCCCCCTACCTGCCCCTGCACTCCAGGAAAACTGGGATGCTCCAGTGGGCAGCACCTTGCGCCAGACTGTGGAAGGCTGGGCAAAAAAAGCGAACTGGCAGCTGATTTGGGCGCCTGCTGACCTGGACTACCCAATTGAGGCGGCCTTGCAGTTCCGTGGCAGCTTTGTAGAAGCCATCACCCAAATATTCCCCCTATACGACAGCGCAAGACGCCCATTCACAGTCAACGGGAACGTCGCGCAGCGCATTCTTCATATCTCCGAGAGGGAAAAAAAATGACACCACTCCTGAAATTCGGAGGGTTGTCGCTGGCTCTCTTGTTGATCTCCAGCTGTTCCATGCAACGCATCAGCGAGTCTGCAAAGCGAGCAGATGAGGTGGCTGAACAAGCATCTGGCTATGCAGCGGTTTCCCGAAATCAGCTTCAACCATCGCCTCGTGACACTGTGGTATTTAGCGATAAGCCTTGGGTGTCAACAAAACCCATCGTGGCTAAACGCGGACTACCGATTTCGGCCGATTGCGAACTCATTTATCGGCCCACCTCAAGCGTCGGCATCAACGACATAGCTCAGTACATAACGAAGGAGTGTGGTGTAAATGTCATCGTTTCCCCGGACGCTCTGAACCCAGGATCGCTCTCTGTCGGCGGATCCGCGCCCAGTGCTTCAGGAAACGCGACGACCACAGCAACATCTAACCCAGAAAGTCTTTCAGGGTTGTTGCCTGCAGGTGTGGTCGGCGGTATGCCTTTGACTGCCATGGGTTATACGCGGGGTAACGACTTCTCCGCCTCTACGATCTCCAGCCTGATCAACGGCATCAAGTACAGTGGCAAGGCATCAGGGCTTCTGGATCTGGCAACATCCCGACTTGGGTTGTCTTGGTCGTACAACCATACAGAGCGCGTCATACGGGTCAACTACTTCGAAACTCGGAGCTTTGACGTTTATGCTTTTGGCGACAAACAAACCATCGAGAGCACCGTACGCTCGGGTATGAACACATCTGCTGGTGTCGGGTCAGGATCAAGCAGCGGTTCAAGCGGTGGAACCTCGGGTACTTCAGGCTCGGGCTCGGGCGTGTCGGGCGATTCAGGCAGCAATCAAAGCACCAAAAGTACGCTGGAGTCGGCGATCCTTAATGACATCGCCAAAAGTGTTGGGTCCATGCTCAGTACGTCTCCAGCTGGCCGGATGTTCTTGTCGCCATCAACCGGAACGCTCACCGTCACGGACAGGCCTGAGGTACTGGCCCGTATAGATGACTTTCTGAACACAACCAATAACTCGATCACACAGCAGGTCCTGTTCAACGTCAAAGTGTTTGAAGTCACTTTGACGGATCAGGATCAGTTGGGGCTCAACTGGGCTGCAGTCTACAAGTCCCTCTCCAACAAGTGGGGCTTGTCTCTGTCAAATAACGTTGCTGGCATAAGCTCAAATGCAATCTCGGGGTCCATTGGTATCGTGGACACTGCGAACTCAGCATTCGCCGGATCTAACGTGATCATCCAAGCACTTGCTGAGCAAGGTCGTGTATCGAATGTACGATCACCTTCCGTCACCACACTCAATTTACAGCCGGCACCGATTCAGATCGGTAATGTGAAAGGCTACATCGCGTCGACGTCGACAACCAACACATCACAGGTCGGCTCCAGCACCTCTCAATCGCCCGCAACCATCACATCCGGCTTCAATATGACTCTGTTGCCTCGGGTCATGAATGAAAACGAAATGCTGGTGAAGATCGATATCAACATGAGCTCAAAACCCGATCTTCAAACGTTCACCAGCAATGGCTCAAGCGTGCAGGTACCAGAGTACGATGCCAAGAGTTTGAGCCCTAAAGTGAAGCTGCGCAGCGGGCAAACACTCATACTCTCAGGCTTTGATGAGATGAGCGAAAACGCTCTGAAACAAGGTGCTGGAAACCCTGGTTTTTGGGGGTTCGGCGGCAGCCAGATCCGGACATCAACGCATACTGTCCTGGTGGTTTTGATCACTCCGATCCTACTGGGACAAGCAACAAAGAATTCATATTTTGATCAGGTAGCCCGCTCAAATATCGGCTCTGATGAGTGGGCTGCATAGTCATGGCCAACGCCTCCACCTCTGCAGACAAGTCTGTACAGATACTGAGCTACCACGGCAAGACATTCGTGACCGGCCTGTTCTGGCACCCATTAGGCAGCCTGAACGGGTACATGCGCGAAGCACGGCAGTTTGGTCGTCAGGAAAAGATGGACATTGTCGCCATCCGTCATACCCAATCAATTATTCAAGCAGGTTTTGTGGCTCGCAGCGCCGGAGCCGTCAAAGGCATGTACTCACTAGCTGCCACTTTGGCCGGGCAGTTGGGCTCATCATGGTTCGCCGCTTGGAGGCTCACGACGGATGAGGATCGGTATGCATTGGTTGCAGTCTACGAAGGCGCTGTCATACCTGGCTATGACCTTGTCGGGACTGCTGATGAGATTCAGCGCAAGGTAAGACAGCTGCTCAGCAGGTCAATCAACTTCGAAAAATCATACCTCCCGGCTGAGTTTGATAAAGATGCGGTGCCGCTCGACATCGACGTACTGCTTTCCCCCGCTAATCTAAGACGCGAGTATCAGCTGCGGCCTTTGGCATTCGGTCTTTCTACCCATGAGTTGATGCGCTTGGCTGCACTTTGCGCGGTCCTGGTATGCCTGACTCTGAGCTGGCAGCAGTGGAAAGCTTACAAGAACAGGCTGATCCTGGAAGCGAACATCGCCGCTGAGAAACAACGCCAGGCAGAACTTGAGGAACTCAGTCAAAGAACCAATCAGACACAAACGATACAGGCCCTCGAGCACCCTTGGGCAAAGCGCCCCACTGCGATTGACTTTATCGAAGGCTGCAATAGCTCAATCGACTGGCTTC
Source organism: Pseudomonas asturiensis (assembly GCF_900143095.1). GTDB lineage: Bacteria > Pseudomonadota > Gammaproteobacteria > Pseudomonadales > Pseudomonadaceae > Aquipseudomonas > Aquipseudomonas asturiensis. Next base: position 219,089 of record NZ_FRDA01000008.1, read on the forward strand.
CACCGAGCATCGCTGGCTGGATCTTCATCAGCGCCGAATGCAACGGTGAACTGATCTCCGCGTCATTCATGCGCACTGGCAACAGCACAACGGATGGATTCCTAGAGGCAACCAGAGGCTACCTCATAGACTCACCTCTGTTCAGCGCTGATCGAAACAACGCGTCCATAAGACTAGGCCTCCATCTAAAGCTTGCGGGTGACGAAGAGTTATCAAGCGCCGAAGAGGCATTTTCGCGCCTGACGTCTTGGCTACATGCACAAAGTCTGGCCCCTACGTTCAAGGAAGTAGTGGACGTTTTACCTCAGCCAGCTCCACTGCCAGGCCAATCCACAATCGTGCCCCCCCTCGTACCGGACTGGAAACACTTCGAATTCAGCTACGACAGCTCGCTGCCACCTGCAGTTGCTTTGCGAGGGGTGCCAGATACGGGCCTACGTGTGCGGGAGATCAAAACCAGCATGCGCAACAAAAAATTGACCTGGACAGTGACAGGGGACCTGTATGCAAAGTAGATCGACACTCTCATTGCTCGTTGCTCTGGTCGGCTACACGAGCGCCTGCCTCGCAGCCGAACTAAGCCCATCCACACCCATAAATATCGGCGTTCTCTCAGAGGTTCAGAGCGAAACGATCTTGCTTCAGGCTCGAGCTGAGAAGGCAAAGGCTGAACGCTCGCTAAACGGTGACGTGACAACAACTGCTGTTCAAACGGTACCGCCGTATCCCCCCGAAGCTGCTCGTTCCTCTGCCGACGCTGGTGTCGCGGACCAGCCTCTTCCCGTCGTCACGATGGTTTCGGGATCTACTCGTGCGCCACAAGCGACATTGCTTTACAGCGGAGGTTTCGAGATTGAGGCCAACACATTAGGGGCTGAACTTCCGGGTGGTTACAAACTTGCAAAAATCAGCCTGGATGGAGTGGTGCTCACACGCGCGGGAAAAATGTACCCATTAGGGTTTTCCAGCCGCGCTCCACAGCATTGAGAACTCCAGATGAATAGCATCGCTTTTACGCGTGTGGAACCAGCATCAACCGAAGACGCGCTAGACCTTCCGGCGATCGACTCCCGAGAGTATGAGCGTCTTCTGACAAGCCCTGGTAACACTTGGGAACTCAGCGCTGAGCTCAGACAGCTTTGCGCTCTGACTGCTTCAGGACAGCTCTACGTTTCGTCACAGCACCTGAATGATCACTATGTTATGGCGCTGATGGATAGGCTTGAGCGTTCCGGAATGGAATTCACGGTCCATAAAGTCACCATGAGCGACATAAAGGCGATGTACCAGGCTCATTCAAGTGCCGACGACTCGCCCAGCGGAAAAATGAGCAACACCCAGCGACAACAGGCGGTTATCAAGATATTGGGCCAAGCTCACCAACGGGACGTCAGCGATGTTCACTTCGTTGTTGGCCATGAGATCACCCATATCCTGTTTCGTGAGCACGGATTATTGAGTGAGTTCGCCCAGATCCCAACGTCCATAGGTATTGAGTATTGCTCAGCCTTGTACAACACAATGTGTGATGTGCAGAAGGAACACTACCAACCGGCGATCCCCCAAGATGCTCGTGTGAGCCGCACATATGTCGACCAGCTAGGGTTGTTTGGCGCCCGCGTTGCGACAAGGCCTTTGGTCGAAGGCCCATTGATGGTGTTGCGTCTCCTATCGGACGACAAAAAGAAGCAGTCACTGCAGGAGCTCGGGTTTCTGCCAGAGCAAATCCGGCTCATGAAGCGACTCTACAGCCTGCCCTACGGCGTAGTTCTGGTAACAGGCCCCACCGGGTCAGGCAAGTCCAAATCTTTGCAGATTCTGATCAACCTGATAGCAACAGAATCGAAAGGGACCAAGCACATTCTCACTGTGGAGGATCCTCCGGAATATCCGTTGATGGCGAACCAATCGCCGAAGGGCAATGAGGAGACATGGGACAGCGCGATTACTAACAGCATGCGGCTCGATCCGGACGTGCTGATGTACGGAGAAATTCGCGATCTAGCATCTGCTCAGGCCGCGTTTCGGGGAGGAATGACCGGTCACCTCGTGAAAAGTACGCTTCATACAAACAACGCTGTAGGGTCGCTGCAACGTTTACAGGACATGGGTGTCGATCAAAGCCTGGTAACAGACCCAGCGCTAATGGCCGGCATCATCAATCAGTCCTTGCTCCCGGTGCTGTGCAAGGGTTGTCGTGTCCGGGCACGGGATCATCTTCAGGAACTGGACGATGACCTCAAAGCGCGCCTCTTAACAATGACGCATATCTCGGGTGTTTACCTTCATGGAGCAGGTTGCGCTGATTGTCGAGGTTTGGGCGTTACCGATAGGACCGCGGTTGGAGAGGTGCTGGTCCCTACCCAGAAATTCATGCGGATTTTCCGTGAACATGGAGCCGGAGAAGCACGCAATTACTGGGTCAACGAGATGGGAGGCATCACCAAGACAGCTCACGCTCTGATGAAAATAAACGACGGTATGATTGACCCCCGCATGGCGGAAACGATCATCGGCCCGCTGGACTTTGATCGATTTGTGTTGGAGCAGCAGCCATGATCTCGAGATGTTTCGATGCTTGGTCATCGCTGTCCGAGGCATGGTATTCAACACAGTTTGGCGGCAAAGAGCGCATACAGTTCTACGAGAGCATGGTTGCTCTTCTGGAAAATGGCGTTGCCATAGATATTGCACTCGACGAGGTCGGATCGATCTACGGTGACCGTGAGAAAAAGGAAGAATCCACGGGTAAGCACAAAACCTTCAGATCGTCCAACCATCCGATCGATCTTGCGTGCACGGGAATGCTGCTCAGCGTGCGTAATGGTAAGAGCTTTGCCTTCTCCTGCAGATCCTGGATGCCGCCACAGGAAACCTCGATCATCGAAGCAGGAGAGAAATCGGGGAGTCTGGAGCAGGCGTTCTTTGACTGCGTGCGCATCATTGAGGCACGACAGCGAATCACTTCCCTGGTTATGACCACCACCCTTTATCCAGCGCTGCTTTGGGGCTTAATGGCCTACTTGCTGCACATCATCGCAACCAAGATGGTGCCGGCAATGGCTCGAATGTCTAACCCAGAAACGTGGAGTGGCGCACCTTATTTTCTCTACCTGATTTCGAATTTTGTGAATAACTGGGGGCTGGTAGCACTGCTGAGCTTTCTGACGTTCGTGGTCGCTTCTGTGGTGACTTTGCCCTACTTCCGAGGCCCATTTCGTGTGTATCTGGAGCGTTTTCCACCTTGGTCCATTTACAAGGCGATGCACGGCTCAACTTTTCTGCTCAACATCGCAGTAATGCTGAGATCAAACATAGGGCAGATCGACGCATTAGATGCTCTCGCTCTCAACGCTACACCTTGGATGCGTGAGCGCCTGGCTGCAGCTCGATATGGCGTGAGCATGGGTAAAAACTTTGGTGTTGCGCTCAAGATCGCGGGACACAATTTCCCGGACAAAATGGCCGTTCACTTTCTCTGCGTATTGGCCACTCGCAAGAGCTTCTCGGAATCCATTCACCGCTTCAGTAATCGGTGGCTGGACAACTCGCTTAAGCAAGTCGAGCTCTACGCACGCGGTGTCCTAATCGCGTCGTCTGTAGCTATGGGAATGCTGATGGTCCTTGTACTCGTTGGCACCTACAGCATGCAGGCCAACATCACTACCACCTTTACACACTGACATTACAGAGGCATCAAATATGAAAACGAGAGCATCACAATACGGCTTCATCGACTTGTCGATGATCTTCGTACTGATATGCATTGCGGTCGGTGTAGGCTATGCAATGTACAACGGAGGAAGTTTACTTGGCAGTTCCGACGTCAACAACGAGCAATCCAACATAGGGATGCTGATAGCAAATACCCACAAGCTGAAAGGAAGTTCTGGGTATGGCGCTTCAGGCACGAATCTTGTGCCACAGCTTGCAGCAGCTAAAGGCCTGCCTAACATGACCTATTCGGGCGGAACGCTTTATAACTCATGGAGCGGATCTGTTTCAGTTGTATCAGCCGGTATGTCGTTTGTCATCACTCAAAATGGATTGCCGCAAGATGCATGCGTCAGTTTGGCAACGAAAATCGGAAGAGGTCAGAAAGTTTCGACCTCGCTGAATGGGGGTACCAGTTCCTCGGGTGAGATTGACTCGGCAACAGCCGCTGCCAGCTGCACAGACGGCAATACAAACTCAGTTGCCTGGACTTCAAACTGAATGACCGCAGTCACTGGGGCCAACTTTGTCGATCTCTATCTTGGAGAAGATTACAGCGACGTAAAAGGCCTTCATGGCGCGGTAGCTCGTAGAATCGCAACACCTATTGATTGGGAAAGGGACGTCGTTCATTTAAGAGAGCGGTGTCTCTCACATTTCAGTGCCAATCACGATCCTGAGTTCTCACTAATCGAGGATGGAGTGCTGCTCAGAGTAACGCAGTTTGTAGATCCATTTGGAAAGAATGTTTTTGTGCTGCGTAAATCCAGTATCGAGATCAGGGATATCATGGAGCTGGGCTTCCCGACGGAACTGCTTTCAACTCTCATGGACGAGGTTGTGCGCGGTCTGGTTATTTTTTGCGGGGACATGGGTGTTGGTAAAACCTCAAGTGCAGTAGCGCTGCTGGTAGGGCGGCTACAGCAGCACGGCGGAATTGCCATCGCAGCCGAAGATCCCCAAGAAACAAATCTAGGGGGGGGTACATGGATTGGGGAGATGCATCCAAGTTCAAGTATCCAGAGCGAACGGTGGTTACGAGGAAAGTTTGATACGTGCCTTACGAACAGGAGCGGACATGATCTATGTCGGAGAAATACGTGACATAGCTTCGGCCGCTCAGATTGTGAGAGCATCAATCAACGGTAACTTTATTATTACTACCGGGCACAGTGGCTCGATCCCCGATGTCTTGGAGCGATTTGCGTCTTTGGCTCAACCTCACATCAGCAATGCCCGAGAAATACTCGCAAAGGGACTTGTGGCTGTTGTACATCAAAGTCTTGAAAGCATAGGGTCCAAGAAAATCTTGAAAGTTAAAAGCCTCGTGCTAACAGGTAACGACGGGGCCGCCATCAGAGAAAAAATTCGATCTGGCCACATCCAACAGATCGAACAAGACGTGGAAAACCAATCGAAGAGGAGTCTCTGGGGATGATTGGACATACTCATTCAAGAATGCGCGGTTTCGTATCTATCGAACTGATATTTGCTCTGATCGTGGTCAGCCTTATGACAGCTATCGGCATCAACGTTGCTTCAAACTGGTCGGCATCACAGAGCTATCTAGTCGCAGCGCAGCAGCAGCAAACTGTGGCTGAAGCAGCCAGCAGATACTTGAAAGATAATTTCATTGCGGTCTCAAATGCAGCGAATGCAGCGCCTGTACAAGTCACGGTCCCGATGCTAAGAAACGCCGGCTATCTCGCGGCGGGTTTCTCAGACAATAACGCGTTTGGCCAAACGTTCTTGGCGTTGGCCCGAAAATCAGGCAGCACTCAACTCGAATCTATAGTCATCACTACAGGCGGTGAATCAATCGACGAAATTGGAACCCGAGAAATAGCTGAAAATCTAGGCGGCACCGGTGGTTTTGTTCCTGTCGCGACTCCCACCACAGTACAAGGCACGCGAGGTGGCTGGCAAGTTAACCTCACAAACTTCGGTATTAACCCCGGCGCGGGGCATACAGCGAGTGCCTTATTCCTTTTAGATGGAACTTTGGCGAATGACTACCTTTACCGGAATTTCATAGCTGGAAAGCCTGAGCTCAACCGAATGAATACCGGGCTGGACATGGGGGCAAACAACGTTACTAATGCCAACAACATTACAGGCAGTGGAGAAATAAAAGGCGACACTCTGAAATCTGACGATCGCACCGAAGTAGGAGAGTATATTGATCTTCAAAGTGAAGAAGTAGAAGGTACAGCTTGCGAGAAAATTGGCCTTGTAAGCAAGACAGAGTCAGGCCTCCTACTGTCATGTCAGAAAATTGGTACGACGACTATTTGGACGGCATCACGCGGCGGTGCTTTCGGAGGTGCGTTCATGATCAGCTTAAACTCAAAATCCTGTGCGGCGCCGAATCCAGTAACCGGAGATTGTAATTGCCCAAGAGGTTTTTCGCCCACAAGTTCAGGTTGGATCGGGGTATCTGCTGACACCTATCAGTCCGGCGAATGCATTGTTGACGCAAAATTTGTTGGGACGTATACGACTCAAAATGTGGTGCAGGTTTTTATCGCTCCCCAAAAACCGACTACTACCACATCAAGCTGTCGCACAGGTACACCGAACACACAGCCAGGCTGCACTTGCCCTATCGGATCAATACCAGTCCCACAACTCGCGAAAGTTACTAACTACACTGACTCGATAAATGGAATCATCGACATTAGAACAGAAAGAATAGAGTACTGGTGCATATCTAGAGCGTAACGTCTATAGCCGCTGGCCATTGGACTGGTAAAAACTTAGAGGCTACACACTTCTATCCTTCTAGGACAATTCTGAACGGCGGGGTTTAAAAATGCCTATTTACTGGGTCATCTTGCTAATACTAAGCGTCGGTATTGCAGTACTAGAACGCATCAGCGAACGCGCAGAGACAGGCTCTCAGTACGCAGACACTACTTCAATCGCCCGAAGCCTTTTGACGTACCGAAATGCGCTTGCTGAATATGCTTACACTCATAAAGCTGCAGTTGGACCGGTCCCTGAAACCGCTTTGGCTCTCCCGAATTGGTATTTCCACATTCCCAGAATCAACGGTTACGTTTTGTCCGGCGCGAGCTTCACCTACTATGCGAGTCCACCCAAAGGACTTGTTGCCGAACTGGTTAGCCTAACGGAATCATCAGTGGCAGTCGGCTATGTTCAAGCGGGCAAACTCATCAGCCCATCCGCAGGCGCAACGGATATTGTGGTTCCCTCCGCGATACCTAACGGTGCTGCGATAGCTTTTCAATAGAAACCCCCATGCCTGCATTAACGCTTACCTAGGGCGTATTGCTGCCGGGCTCAATACTTCACTTTGAAAGTCGGTGAGTCCTCGGGCCGCTGGCCGCGCCGATCATAGAGCCGGGTCGTGCTGATGTTTGCGTGGCCCAGCCAGATCTGCACCTTCGCAATGTCTGCGTCATGCTCAAGTGCGTTAGTCGCCGCCGTAGCCCGCAGGCCGTGAACACCCAACCCGGCAACGTGGATCTGCGCAGCTGCAGCCCACTCGTTGACCACTCCATAAACCCCGTTGGCCGTGATCCTGGTGCCCGACGTCCGTCCGCGCAGCGAGCGGAACAATGGCCCAGGTGTATGGGATCGTTCGCCGTCGCCCACCAGGTACATATAAATGCGCTCAGCCGCCACCGGGTGAAGGGGCAAGTAGCGGATCTTGTCGCCCTTGCCGTGGATCTGCAGATGCTTCACGCCTCGGCGCTCCTGCAGGTCACCAGTCTGCAACAGGCTCAGTTCCTCACGTCGCAGGCCGTGGTAAAGCAGTACCGCCAGAATCGCCCGGTCGCGCAGCCCCTTTAGAGAATCCGTGTCCGGTGCATCGAGCAGCCGCTTGGCCTGGTCATCGCCCAGGGCAGGGGTCTTGCCCTCGTTGCTTTCAACCCGAGGCCGTTTCACGCCGTGCACAGGATTGCCCCCGGCGACCGCATTGTTCTCCAGGAGGTGATCGAACAGGCTGGCCAGTGCCGCCAGTTTGCGCCGGATCGTCGCGCCGGCCAGGCCGCGCTGTTCCAGCTGGGCGCGCCAGGCTAAAACGTGCGCCCGGTTCACGGCGCGAAACTCTTCGGCACCGGCCAGGCCGACAAAGCTGCAGAAGTCCTGCAGGTCATTGCGGTAGGCCCGACGCGTACGGGGGTTGTCGATATTGGCGAACCACTCGACCGCTGCCGGCACAGCGGCCAGCTGCTGGAACTCCAGGGCGGTCAGCCGACGTTCGCTGTTCTCTATTGCCATCAATCCTACTGGCACGGGCCGTACTCCTTGTCCCAACGGGCCTTGATAGCCGGCCACTCCGGTGACGCCATAAGCTCGCGTTGCAAACGCAGATGCTCAGGCTCGGGCACTAGGTGCTGCCAGCGTTCCTGCGCCTGTGGCAGTTCACTGCAGCGCAGATCTGTTTCCAGCACAGCACCGGCTGCCGCAAACCTGCGGCGTGCGATTCTCCAAAAGGGTTTCGAGGTGCCAACCTCATGCAGCGGCACAATCGGCACGTGGTGCGCCTGATACAAGATCCAGAGTGCGGCCAGGCCGATACCTTGGCGGCCGTGTTTGTGGTCAACATCGATCTCATTGACGTAGACCCGATCACCCAGCGGGTTAATGCCATAACTGATCGAACCTACACGCTGGCCATCGCGCTCGATGCGGGCAAAGGTATCAGTTCCGGGGAAGACGAAATTGCCACGGAGCGATTCGGCGCGCTCGGTCACCAGCTGGACGCGCGCAGCGCGCTCATTCAGAAAATTGGCTTGGCGTCGATGGAAAAAATCGCGGAGCGGATCGAAAAACGACATATGGTCATCCTGCGCTAAAAGTGTTGATAACGTATTTCTTACATTGGTAAGTAACGGCCATAACCGACAATGGTACGCATGCGCCGCCGGGGGACGTGGTGTCAACGAGCTGACGAACAGCCATAATCCTTCACGATTTCTAGCCGATAGCTTCAAGACCAGGCCTCTGGCCATCTTGCAGTGGGAAGTCCTATGCGGCTCAGAAATATAAACCTCGCTCCACGCGCCACCTTGTTTTTTTCGGCCATCATTTTGCTGGTCGTGGTCTTGGGCGTCATCGCCATACTGCAGATGGGCAAGCTTCGCGATACGGAAAAGGATGTCGAACTGAATTGGCTACCCAGTATTCGGCAAACCGCGATGATGAACTCCACCGTCCTTCGCGTCCGGTTGGAGACCCAGCGGGCCGTTGCCGATCCTCAAACCGTTCAGCAGACCATCGTCAAATTTCCTGCCTACCGGAAAGCCATGAAGGATGCGGTCTATAACTATGAGACCCTCATTGCGAGTGACCAGGAGCGACAGTTGTTCTTGGCCGTGAAAAAGTCCTACGACGATTACGCAAGCCAACTGGATCTGCTGGAACCTTTGTTGAAGGCAGGCGACACCGCTTCGATTGTCAAACTCGTCGCTACCGGTATACGTCCCCTCACGAACCAAATGGAAACTCAGGTCGAGGAATTAACACAATTCAATAACAAAGGCGCTGCGCTTGCCGGTGTTCAAGCGACGCAAGTTTATGATTCAGGTCTTTACATCGTCATCGGCCTGATTATCTTCGTCGCGCTCCTGACTCTTTGTTTGGCAACTCTTCTAACCAAAACGATTACGTCGCCCATCGGGAGCGCCCTTAGCGTCGCCGAACGCATTGCCTCAAGCGATCTGACGAAGGAGGTTGAGGTAAGCGGTACCGACGAGGCAGGCAGGCTTTTGAGCGCGTTGGCCACGATGCAGCAGAACCTTCGAAGCACGATCATGCAGATCGCTGACTCCTCATCCCAACTGGCTGCCGCCTCGGAAGAAATGACCGCGGTGACTGAGCAATCCAGCCTTGGCCTGGTGTCGCAGAATGATGAAGTAAATCAGGCTGCAACTGCTGTCACCGAGATGAGCGCTGCAGTGGACGAGGTAGCACGCAATGCCGAATCAGCTTCCGAAGAGTCCAGGAAAGGTCAGGGCTATACGGAGGTTGGTTTGGAGCGTGTATCGCAGACGCTTAAGTCCATCGAAAAGCTGTCGAGCAACGTGCGCGACACCAGCGAGCAGATCACTGGCTTGTCCAATCGTGCACAGAACATTTCCAAAGTGGTTGAGGTGATCAGAGCCATTGCTGAGCAGACCAATCTGCTTGCGCTCAATGCCGCGATCGAGGCCGCTAGGGCGGGTGAACAAGGCCGAGGCTTCGCAGTCGTTGCTGACGAAGTTCGAGCCCTCGCTCACCGCACGCAAGTGTCTACGCAAGAAATTGAGCAGATGATTCAGGCCATTCAGAACGATTCTGACCAGGCCGTGAAGGCGATGGCCACCAGCAGAGAACTGGCTGCAGAATCCCTAAGCGTCGCAGGCGATGCCAGCAGTTCGCTTGACCAGATCGCGACAGCTATTACGGGCATCAACGAGCGTAACATTCTCATCGCCACCGCTTCGGAAGAACAGGCGCACGTCGCCCGGGAAGTCGATCGCAATCTGGTTAGCATTCGCGAGCTGGCCTCCCAAAGTTCTGCAGGTGCAAGCCAGACTGCAAGCGCTTGCAACGAGATGTCGAAGCTTGCGGTTAGTCTGAATCAGCTGGTCAATCGTTTCAAGGTTTAAGGTATTCACGTACGTCAGCGGACTCGTCCGATGTCCTTGGATATCGGACCTAGACTGTCGACTGTGCCTTGGCGATATACCGTCCTCCCTGAGCGTGAGCCTGCAGGGATTGCACAGTCTATTGGCTATTGGGTTGATCGGCTGTTTGTGTTTTGTGGGGTGGGTGACGTTGCGGGCCCGTGAAGATGTCCCGTAGGATCGTTGATCTGAATTGTCTTCCCATGCTGCCATCCATCCGCACCTGGATCTGCTTTGGGGATCTGAATATCGGCTCGTTGAGCTTTGATTGCCGACTTGACGATTCCCAAGCGTTGGTTGCGTTGTTGCTGCATTGCGGGATCAGCCTGGCCGTCAGCTGTGAACCCCATCATCAGTTGTGGAACACCTAGGGGAAGTGTTTTGTCTTGATCGGTGTGCCAGGTGTGCCACGTCTTGCCATGGGTATGAGCCAGTCGCTCCACCCGGTCAGCAATCTGAGTGACTCCACAGCAATTGAGCTTCATGGCCTGAAGATTGGTTGATAACAGATCGGGGATTCGCCACTTGCCTTTAGGCCTCAGTGTGGACTAAACACTATGCCGCCATTGCCGGAGCTGGTGAGGTGATTCAAAGAGACGGAACTTAGGAACTTGGGGATTTTCCGAATAAGGGAACTTCGTCACATTCCGGGAAAGGAATTGCCCATGCCACACTCCGCTCATTATCGAATCGAGTACGTGCACAATGGTGCCGACAAGAGCTTTTACGTCAGCGCGGAAATCATGAGCAATGCTGAGGCCTGGCACTGGGCTGCAGTGGATTCGGGGGTAGCGCAGATCCCGAAATATCGCCGAGACAGGGTCCAGATCGTTAGCAAGCCACTCGCCAAGCGGCACGGTATTGTCCAGGTGCAGTGGTCGCACGCTTAGTAGTCAGCTCAGTCTCGCATGGTGTATCAATGCACCATTAGAGCAAGCTGGCGGGCTTTGACGGCTGCACTGAACAAGAACGAATAGTCATCTGACCCCGTTGGGCCCCTCCAGCACTTGCCTCACCTTCTTAGCCAGATCGATGGGCACGTAAGATTTGGATAACATCAAAATCCCCCCGCATCCGTAGGCTCTAGCGAGTTTTCGGAATAACCAGTTTTCAGCGACACCTTTGGAGTGGGGTAAAAGCGCTTGGCTTCCCGGGCCAGCGTCACGCCTTTCATTCCACCAGGAATTGATCAGGTCGTAAGCGTCTGCCGAACACATCTTGTACCAGCCCGTTTGGTGTAGACGGACGCTCGAAACACCCTGTCGAGGCTATCGCGCTATTCGGTTTCGATGGCAGCTTGCTCCCCCTATGCTCTTGACTCGTCTAGGAGCAGCAACCAGAGCGAACCCCAGCAGCAGGTTCAAAAAGTGACTCAACAATCGTGCAGTCTGGAGTGTTCGAACCTAAGCATGTTGACTCACACATACCTGCCATTGAGAGCAGCTCTACCCGGATTTGCTGAAGCTTTGCTACCTTCGACTCTACTTCCGCTAGGTGCTTCTTGACCACCGAAAGCGCGTCAGCGCACGGACGATCAGCATCTGCTGCGAGCGCGATGAGTTCTCGGATATCTTCGAGCGGGAAACCCAATTCACGATTCTGCCGGATGAAGACGAGTCTTGATCGATGCTTTTCAGTATAGATTCGATGACGCCCAGTCGACCGCAGGGCGGGAGGTAAAAGGCCTATTTTCTCGTAGTAGCGAATCGTTTCAATGTGGCAACCCGTTGATTTCGACAGCGCCCCGATTCCTGACATGCAAACTCCCCAAGCATTTTCTTGAACCTGTAGCAGCTACAGATATTAACCTGTCTTCAGAAAATAATTTCACGCGCTTGAAGGGCATTTTGTGGACAGAGAACAGCTAGAGACTAACCAGATTCCCATTTACTTCGTCGCGGTCATTGTCGCGGCCCTCGGAGGCCTGCTCGCCCCCAGTGCGTCTGAAGCATTAGGGTCGACGGTGACACCCACCATCGCAGTGCTGATGTACGCCATGTTTCTACAGATCCCGTTCTTGGATCTCCGTAATGGCCTCGCAAATAAGCGTTTCATGGCGGCGCTGCTCACAGCCAACTTCGTGGCCATCCCCTTGCTGGTTTGGGCATTGACGATGGGGATAACCAATCACCCGGCGATTTTGGTGGGTGCCCTGTTGGTCTTGCTGACGCCTTGTATCGACTATGTGGTGGTTTTTACCCATATCGGTAAAGGCGACTCCAAACTCACTCTGGCGGCCACCCCATTGCTTCTTTTGATGCAGCTTGTACTGCTGCCGGTGTACCTGACCTTCATGCTGGGTAACGACTCAACAGTGGTCATTTCTATAGGCCCATTTGTTGAGGCCTTTGTGATGCTGATCGCTTTGCCTTTGGTCTTAGCGGTAGCAACAGCTGCCGGGGCAAAGAGATCACGCATCGTTGAAAGCTGGAACAACGCATGGGCCTGGATGCCTGTACCGGCTATGGCGGCTGTATTGGTCGTGATGGGTAGGCTGCCCTGGGCGCTAGGCTCAGTTTCACTACACGTCGTGGGCTCGCTGGTAATGACGGCTGCCGGGCTTCTGTCCTATCAAATAATCAACACGCGCTGAGGAGAGGAACATGAAAGCTTTTCTGGTGACCTTCTTTACTCAACAGAATCGTCGCTATCAGGGAAAGATGCTCGGCGACTGGGTCGTTGATTTGGCGAAAGAAATGGGACTGCGGGGTGCGACTCTGTCCACAGGTATCGAAGGCTTTGGGCATACCGGCCGGCTGCATTCCTCGCATTTTTTTGAACTAGCGGATCAGCCTACCGAAATTCGTATGGCCATTACCGAGGACGAATCTGAACAGTTATTCAAGCGATTGGAGCTTGAAGATATCTCGTTGTTTTACATAAAAACCCCAGTTGAGCTGGGCTTCGTCGGAACAGAGGTCACCTAGTTTGGCCCTCTTTCGTAAGCGGTGACTCGAAGACGCCTTCGCTTGCCTCGTACTCCGAAACACGATTTTACATTTTGGACAGACCTAGCTAAGATCGGCGCATTGGAGATGGCATTCCTCCATTAACAAACCGCTGCGCCCGTAGCAGCTGATGATGCCTACAGAAACCTGATCAAACCAGGTCTGTAGGCGTTCGCGCTTAGAATCCCTTCTTTGGTCAGGCCCACTTATTTTTTGTGGCTGGCCAAATGTCTAAATTTCGACGACCTGAACAACTCGACTTACTGCCCTATATAGCGAAATGGCTTGCGCTTGCTGGTCTTGTAGCTCTTTTGGCAGGCTCTGCTTCTGCGTTATTCCTGCTTTCTTTGGATCATGCCACCCAGTGGCGAGAAACCCATCCCTGGGTAATCTGGCTCCTGCCAGTGGCCGGCTTTGCTGTGGGACTTGCATATCACTTGATAGGCAAACCCGTTGATGCCGGAAACAACCTGATCATCGATGAGATCCATGATCCTAAGAAGATCGTGCCTTTGCGCATGGTGCCGATGGTGCTGATCGGAACCGTGGTTTCCCACCTTTTTGGTGCATCTGTGGGACGTGAGGGGACGGCGGTGCAAATGGGCGGTGCCCTTGCCGATCAACTGACGCATGTCTTCCGTCTGCGCCGCGAAGACCGTCGGGTGATTCTCATGGCCGGTATCAGTGCTGGCTTTGCGTCCGTCTTCGGCACCCCTCTTGCCGGGGCTTTATTCGGACTTGAAGTATTGGCCATTGGACGTATGCGTTACGACGCGCTTTTCCCTTGCGTGGTTGCGGCAATCGTTGCTGACCAGGTGGGGCAAGCCTGGGGCGTGGTTCACACGCATTACGTCATTGGCGAAGTGGTTCCGGTGCAGCTGTGGAGCGTCATGGCTGTGGTGGCAGCTGGGATTGTCTTTGGCCTTACCGGCCTGCTATTCGCGACTGCGACCCACAAGCTCGGAGCCTTCGTTAAGCGGCTTATCACCTATTCACCATTAAGACCCTTCGCCGGCGGCCTGCTGATCGCAGTCGCAGTGTGGGCGCTCGGTAGTAACCATTACATCGACGTTGATAAGTACATCGGGCTAGGCATTCCGAGCATCGTCCAATCCTTTCAAATGCCAATGGCCCCTTGGGACTGGCTTGGAAAGATGGTGTTCACCGTTGTCTCCCTGGGGACTGGATTCAAGGGCGGCGAAGTCACACCGCTGTTTTACATCGGTGCCACCTTGGGGAATGCGCTGGCTCCCCTCTTGCACCTTCCCTTCGGCATGCTGGCTGGTATCGGCTTTGTCGCCGTCTTTGCCGGTGCAGCTAATACGCCACTGGCAACCATCGTTATGGCCATGGAGCTCTTCGGGCCCGAAATTGCTCCGCTTGCAGCCATTGCCTGTATCGCAAGTTACCTCGTATCCGGACACACCGGGATCTATCACGCCCAGCGCGTCGGCCACAGCAAGCATCACCGTCCTCTTCCGGAGGAAATCCGGCTCTCTGATATCAAGCAATTTCATGCTCAAAGTGAATCCGCCAGCGAGCGGAAAGTGACTCTTGCGGGGGAAGAGAAATGATTGAACATCACCAAGATCGCCTGACAGCTTTGCAACTCTATTTTCCTGGCGCTAGCCGGGCTCGCGTGACCAGCTTCTGGCACCACCTAAGCGCACCTGCACTAGCCCAGCACCTCCTTAAAGTTGCTCAAAAAGCAAGAATTGAGCAGGTCATGCTCAAGACGATTTCTGCAGGTTATTTGCCAGGCCATCGCATCTCCCATCATCACCCGGAGCTTGGCGATATGCGTCATCCCCAGTGTCTGGAATTGCTAGATACAGAGGACAAGCTGCGCGCATACCTGCGCGACCACGCTGACGAGTTACGCAAGGTGCGAGCAGTTCTTCTCTTATGTGAGTTACCGCTCACTGACGCGTCGTAATTCAGTTTGAAAACAGCTCGGAAATGAAGAGGTAAGGCCGACCGAAGCGTCGGTCACTCGCGACATTAGAGGATGTAGCTATGAACGGCTTTCAACTGACGTTTTTCACCGAACAGAGTACCAACTACCAGCACCTTCCACTGGGAGAGTGGTTGGTCGAGTTCGCCAAGCGAGAGGGCGCGTTGGGTGCGACGTTGGTGAGCGGTACAGAGGGGCTAGATCATTTGGGGCATTTGCATACGGCGCATTTCCTCGGCGGTGCCGACCATCCCGTCACGGTGACTATATCCACTGATGAAATTGGGTGCGACAGGTTGCTGGAGGCATTGGCCAAGGAGTCGTTTTCACTGAGCTATATCAAATTGCCCATCGAATACGGTCGAGTGGGCCAGGCGAAAAACTAAAAAACGCACCTTGTTGGACAACCGATAAAAAGGATAAACGCCATGTACCGAGTTTATAACCTACGTCCACAGCCAGCCCCCGCTAACTGGGCTCATGACAACAGGCAGCTCCTCGTAGGACTGGTTTTTTGGTCGCTTTTTCTGGCGGGCATCGCAGACAATCAAAAGATTTCGAGCGAGGGGTGGTACGTCGTCACCCCGCTCGAAGGCGCATTAGTCACGATGCGTATGCCCAGTGAAAAGTCCTGCAAGGCCGACGTAGCCCAGACCTGCGTACCGGGCTACGAGCTGAGAGCACAGCAACATTGAGCGCGATGGCGGTTGGCAATCCAAAGATGAGATCGCGAAATGGAGCTCACCGACGTCGGCTCATCAAAATCATTTTAGAGAATTGGGAGACCACATGAGCGCAGTGACGCTGAGCATCGTATTCGGGCTTGTGATGGGCAGGTTTTTCACAGGATCCGTCTATGAGTTCGCCGCGCTTTTCATCGTAAGCGTTGGAGTGTCCTTGCTGACCTTTCATCTGCTAAATCAAAGGCGCGTCAGGCTACAAGCCCAGACGGCGTATTGCTGCTCTGTAATGGTTGCTTCAAACCAAATGATGGAGCTTTTCCAGATGGCAAAAAGAGGGCAGTTCATGCCCTTGGTGGGAGAGATTCCTGAACTAATTATTGGAGGCTTCTTGGTTCCCGCAATTGCGGTGTCGGCAGTGCAGCTGTTCAGGATACTCATGGAGAGCTGACGTCCGACATAGAGGCCTCTCAACGGATTCAAATGGTTAATGACGCTCCCGAATCGTTACTTGGAGAAGATCAATGAAAACGCAAATCCAGGCCATTCATGCACGTGAAATTCTCGATTCACGCGGTAACCCTACCGTTGAAGTCGACGTCACCTTGGAGTGCGGCGCCATGGGCCGGGCTTCAGTACCGTCCGGTGCCTCTACAGGCGCTCACGAAGCAGTTGAGTTGCGTGACAAAGATACACAGCGGTACTCCGGCAAGGGAGTGTTAAGGAATCTCCGAACAAGTCTTCAAATGTGCTGAAATACGCCTGACCACCTGATCCGAGCCGCCCATGAGCCAGATGAGCTTTTCCGATTTCGAATATGCCGGCAAGCG
>NZ_FRDA01000030.1 GCF_900143095.1 Pseudomonas asturiensis
GAAGTGCCTTCCCACTTCGCAACGACGCGCAGCTCTTCGCTGATTGTTTTGGCCTCGGCGAGTTCTTTTTTGTACTGCACTTCCTGTTGGGTGGCGAGCCAGTTGTTATCGACGTTGGCGGTCGCCGCATTGCTCGCCGTGGCCGCGCCGGATGCGCTGTCCATGGCCGCGATACCGGTCACCAGGCTGGTGATGATATTGCGCTTGGCCTCACGCTCGGAGTCGGTTTCATCGGCGCTGGTGTCGCCGAACAGGTTGGTCAGGACACTGGAGGCCGCGCCTCCCACGGCACCTGCCGTGCAGTTCTGATTGCTGGCATAGGCACCCGCGCAGCCGAGAATGGCGTGCAGCGCGACGTGGGTTGGGCTGCCTTCTTCCAGTCCATTGCTGACCATGTCGCCGATGGCGGCCGAGCCTTTCTGCTGAACGTAGTTGACGACAACGTTCTGAGCAAACTCGGCCGAGCCGCCGGCGATATTGCCGGACGAACCCGCTGTCATGGCGGTGGCAATCTGCCGATAGGTGCCGCCAGCGCCCCAGTCATCGGTTATTTCCCTCGCCTCTTGCTTGAGTTCGACGTACTTGTCACGACTGGTTTCACGATCCTCGATGCTTCGGCTTGGGTCTTTGGAGGCTGCGAGTGCTTTCTCGGCGGCTTTGTTTTTCTGATCGGCTTCCCTGACTCGATCCTCTAGAAAGACGCCAACGTTCTGGATGAATTTGCCGGTGATGTCGAAGTTCGTCTGGATCTCTTCAGCATCAAAGATAGGCTTGAGCTTGTTGCTGCCATCGCGCTCGCTCGATACGTCGGTATTGATGCCTGCAACTGTTTCTGATGCGCCCAGACCGGTCAGGGATCGTTGCCCGGCATCGTTGGTGATGGTGACTTCAGCCCCGCTTATACCGCTTCGGGTTTTGCTGCTTGCATCGTCACTGGCAAAAAGTGCGACGGGTGTACCGGCGCTGAACTTGCCTTTCTCCGGTGCTTTGTCGCCCGGGGCGCCAGCCTCCAGTTTGTTGTCCTTGTCGCGTCCAACCTGATTACCATAGCCACCGCTCAATCCGATGCTGCTGGCGTCATATTCAGCTTTGTTCTTGATGTCGGAAGTGGTCAGGGTACCCGTGGAAATTCGGTTAAGCCCCTCAGTAACAGCCAGATCGTTACTGGCGATCACGCCGCCGGTAAGGTTGGTATTGCCTTTGACGTCAATCTGGAAGCCGCCATTACCCGCCTTGATGCCGGACTGCTCCGAAACACTGGCGTATTCACTTTGCATCTTCTGCTGATTGAACGAGGCGCTACCGCTCATGCCGTAGCAGAACGGCGGAATACACAGGCTGATGCCGACACTTGCGTCAGTCTGTTTGGACTTGTACTCGCTGGTGTCTTGCAGGCTCTGGATATCCAGATTCCTGCCGACATTGGCTTTTACCTGATCGGCTGAGACAACGGCACCCTTGAGTGAGGTGTCGCGGCCGCTTTCCAGCGTCGCAGTGTTGCCAGCCTTTATGTGGGTGTTGGTGTGCGTGACGTCGTCGCCGTCGGATTTACCAAGCCCTTTGTTCGCGGCCAGATCAAGTGTGAAGCCGTTCTGTGTTCCGCCTATCGTGAAACCTAGCCCGATACTCCAGCCGCTGTTGCTGTTACTGCCTTTTTGCGTAGCGGTGTTTTGAGCAGATGAAAGATTGATATCACCGTCGGACTTGAGATTGACGTCGTTGCCTGCCTCGATATTACTGCCGACGATATTGATCGTGCTTTCTTCACCGGCACCTGTGGCCACGACATTGACGTCCCGGCCTGCAGCGAGGCTGCTCGATACGACGTTGCGCCCCGACTGGCTGCTTTCGCTCTGACTCTGGGTATTGCCCAGATTGACGCTGATCTTGATGCCTGCGCCGTTTTGCATGATGTCTTGAGCAGCGTCGTAGGCTTTTCTGGCACTCATTGCTGCGTTGAGTGCTGACAACCCTTGCATGCGAGGGTCGTTTGTCTTGGTGCTTGATTCAACGGCCTGTTGCATATTCTTCGCGGCATCAAGCAACGGCACGCGTACGCTGCCGCCGATCGCTGTCTTGTTGGCGCTTTTGGAGTTCTCTGCGCTCAGCAGATCAAACCCTGAGACAACGTCAACTTGCTTGGCCTGGATGGAGATATCGCCTTTAGGTGCGACAACCTGGCTGGCGAGCTGGTTGTATCGTTCGCCCGCTGTCAGCGTGACGTCACCACCCAGAGATGCAATCTGGCTGCCTGTTTGGGTGGTCGTGTCGCTGCTATCACTTTGCTTGAGCTTCACGACGCCCAGAGAAGACTGCCACCAGCTACCGATCTCGCCCGCTTTTTTGCTGCTGGAGCTACTGTCTGCCGCGCTGCTGTTTTCGGCGCTGAGTACATTGAGATTACGGCCCGCTGTGATACGAGTGTCGCCATCGGTGACCAGCGTACTTCCACGAACAGTGGTGTCACGACCACTTTTCATGTCCAGCGTATTGGCGCTGATGTTGCTGCCCTGCATTTGTGTGGTGTTTTGCTGGTTCTGCGCGGCCTTTTGTTTCAGTGACGGCTCGCCAGCCCAACTGACAGAAAATTTGCTGGAAGAGCTGGCGCTGGCAGACGATTGAGATTGCGGGGCTGCCTTGATTTCGATATCGCGGCCTGCTGACAACCTTGCGTCCTGTTCGGCGTAAAGAGAGGCTGCGTTCAGGCGAATGTCGTTGTCGGCAAGGAGATTGATGTCTGTTGCGCGAAGTTCTGTACCTGTAACAGTTGATTGGCTTGAGCGGCTGCTGTTGCTCTTGGACGAGAACAGCCCTTTTTTCGAAGAGGCACTGGCCTGACTGTTGAAGTTGTCTGCGGCATCCAGCGATATGTCGCGGCCCGCACGCAGATCGAGTGCCCCGGAGCTTGTAACGCTTGCACCTTGGGCCTTGATGTCCCGAGTCGCGGACAGAACAACCCTTTCGGCAGATTCGATGACTGAGCCAACAGCGATGTCGCTCTCGCTTTCAGTCATTTTTGAGCTTTTTTTGCCCCACGATCCTTTTTTGGTTTTTGAGTAGTACGAGTAATCGGTGTTTTGATTGGCCAGCAGGTTCAGGTCATTTCCGGCATAGAGATAGGCCTCTCTGCCTGAGCTGACGCGGCTTGAAGTTACAGTCAGATCCTGTCCCGCGCTCAAGGCTGCACTGCCGCCTGCTGTCAGGTTGCTTGCGACTTGGCTGGTATGATCTTCCTGTGCTTTTACCTTCTTGGTGCTGCTGTAGTAATGCTGTTCGTTGGCAGCCGACAGCAGATTCAGATTGTTAGCGGCAGCGATGGCGAGGTCTGCGCCAGCCTCCATCCGACTCGCCGTCACCCCCACATCCCGCCCTGCCTGGGCCTTGATGTCCTGGCCCGCGGTCACGTTCGCGGCCAGTTGTGTGGTGCTGGAACGGGTGTGGTTCGGGCCGTTGGTGCGGCCTTCCTGGGTCTGGGCGGCGTTGACGTTGATGTCGCGGTTTGCGAGCAGGGTGGTGTTGCGGCCTGCCTGCAAGGTGCCGCCTGTGTTGTTCACGTCGCGTCCGGCGCTGATGGTCAGGTCGTTGGCGGATTCGACGCGGGCGGCGGTGTTGGCGAAGTCTTCGCGCCAGGTGGAGGCACCGGCGGCGCTCTGGTGGCTGGTGACGGTGCGGGCGTTGGTCACGTCGCCGCGTTCGGACACGAGGGCGACGTCGCGGCCGGTGACGATGCCGCCTGAGCGGTTGATGAGGTCGTTGGTCGATTGCAGGTTCAGGCGTTCGTTGGTCTGGATCAGGCCTTCGTTGATCAGGCTGTTGCCCGAACTGACCCGCAGGTCGCGCGTCGCTCTCAGTACGCCGACGTTGGTCAGGTCGTTACCGGCGATCAGCGACACGTCGTTGCCTTGAATCAGCGCGCCGTTGCTGGCAAGCCGGTTGTCGGCCTGGGCCAGATACAGCACGGGCACCAACACGTGTTCGCCACGCACGACCTGGTCTTCCATCCAGACGATGTCGTGGGTCAGTGCAGCGACTTGCTCACCGGTCAACGAAACGCCCACGCTGAGGTTCAGCGCGTCTTTGCTGGCGATGGCGTTGTCCATCAGGTACTTGAACATCGCTTCATCGCTGGTCAGGCCATTGATGAAGCGCTGGCCAGTGCGCGCCACGATGGACTGCTGGATCAGGCGCTGCTCATAGTAACCGTCGCCCAAGCGTTTCCAGGCGGCATCGGGGTTGTAGTCGAGCTTGTCGAGCAGGTAACTGGAGCTGAGGAACTGACGCATGTCGGTCAGCGCCGGGTTCGTTTCGATCAGGTAGCGATGCGGCTGGGTGGCGTTTGCGGTGCCCAGCAATTGCGCACCGCTGCCTTGTAGGTCGGTGTCGGTCTGGGTCCCGCTCAGGCGGAACAGGCCGTTCTGGCCGGTCGGCAGGCTGAAGCCGGGCAAGGCGGTCGGGTTGACTGGCTGTTGCGTCAGGTCCGGTGCGGTCTCACG
The DNA here is from genome assembly GCF_900143095.1 of Pseudomonas asturiensis. Classification (GTDB taxonomy): domain Bacteria; phylum Pseudomonadota; class Gammaproteobacteria; order Pseudomonadales; family Pseudomonadaceae; genus Aquipseudomonas; species Aquipseudomonas asturiensis. The sequence goes on from NZ_FRDA01000030.1 coordinate 4,494, forward strand.
GCTCAGCGGCACGGCGGTGGCGTAGGTGCTGCCCGGTGCGCTGGTGTCGGTGCGTGCGCCGCCGCTGACGTAGGTGAACCCGCGTTGCACGACGGTGTTGTCGAAATTGTTGCCCGCTCTGATATCGACCGCGCCGCCTGCCTGGATAACCGCCGCATAGGTGGTCGTGTCGACACCAGACTTATTGATCGTGCGCAGGGCGTCGACTTCCCGTTCGGTCATTGCGATGAAGTTACTCATCGCCGCTTCAAGGCCGCCCAGCTTGCTCACGTCGTAGCCGGGACTGCCTTCGGTGTACTGTTGATTGAAGCCTTGGGCTGCGTTTTCCCAGCCGTTGTCGTTGCGGGTTCGTTCGGATACGAAGATGCGGTCGGTCTGCGTCTGGCTGGGGACTACGCCGATGTTTTTGAAGTCGTTGAAGACGGCGCTGAGGGAACCGCCGCTTGCCAGGGTGCTGCTGCTGTTGAGGAAGTCGCCACCCTGCAGCGTCATATTGCCGCCCGAGGTGATGCTGGACGCAGCGCTGGCTTGCGTGACTTCGAGTTTTTCCAGTTGCTGGATTTTCCAGACGTGGTGCTCTTTGCCGCCGCTGCAATCGAGGTTGCCGGTGCCTGCCGTGGTGCAGGAGAGCTCGTCGATCCGTGCGCTGTAGATGCCGGCGTCGTTGACCGTCATCACATCGCGAATGTTCTGGATGGAATTGGCCGCGAGCAGCATGCTGCCGTCGCTGGTGAGCGTGCCGGAGCGGTTGATGATGGAGTTGGCGAAAGCGCCTGCAGCGTCGCGGCTGATGCGCAGGTTGCCCATGCTGTAGACGTCGGCGGTCTGGTTGGTGAAGTCGTTGACCAGCAGCGACATGTTGGCGCCGCTGAACATCAGGCCATTGCGGTTCAGCAGCGTGGGAGCGGTCACGGTGAGGTCTTTGGTCGCGCCCAGCGTGCCGAAGTTGTTCAACGTGCCTGCGTTTACCTTCAGGTCGGCGCTGCTGGTGATGCGGCCCTGGTTGGCCATGATGCCGTCGATGTTGATCACGCTGTCGCCGCCGCTGGACAGCCGCGCCTTGGCGTCGGTCAGGTCAAGGCGCGCAGCGGTCAGGTCGAATTTGCCGATGCTGGTCATGCCGCCCGCGCCGCTGTAAGCGCCGGTCAGGCGCACGTCCAGCGTACCGTCGCTGGCGATCAGGCCATCGTTGGTCCAGTCGGTGCCGCGGCCCACGAAGCTTTTGCCGGCCAGCAGCTTGCCGCCGCCCAGTTGCCTGAAAGTCTTGATGTCCAGTTCAAGGCTGGACGCCTGCAGTGTGGTGCTGTTGGTCCAGGTGTCGCCCGTCAGTTTCAGGGTGCCGTTGGTGGTCAGGCTGCCGCCTGCGTTTTGCAGCAACGGCAGACCGAGGTCGAGCGCCCCGGTGCCGACGTGCAGAATCGAACCGCCGCTGTTGATCAGGCTGCCCAGTGCAAACTTCACATCCTTGTTGGCGCTTTCCACCTTGCCGGAGGTGTTGTTCAGAGCGCCGCTCACCGTCAATGAGCTTGAGCCGTCAGTGCCGAGGGCGCGCAGCTTGCCCTGGGTGTTGTCCAGGCTGGCAGCCTTGAGGGTAAAGCCGTTGCTGCTTTCGATGATGCCCAGCTGGTTCGTCAGGGCTGCGGACAGGTCAAAGTCAATGTTCGAGCCCGTCGCCTCGCCATTGCGGTTATCGAAGCTGTTGCCGCGGACCTGCAGCAGCTTTCCGGCCGAGAGCGCGCCATCGCGGTTGTCGAAGCGGGGCGTCTGAATCTGTGCATCGCCAGCGCGTGCGGAAATGCCGCCGCCGCTGTTATCGATGCTGTCGCGAGCCACCAGCAGCAGGCTCTGCCCTTGAATGGCTCCGCGTTTGGCGTTCAGGCTGCCGTTGCGCAGCATGCCTGTCAGGTCGGTACGCAGCTGGCCGGTCAGGCTCGCAAGCACGCCTGCGCGGTTGTCCAGGCTGGCGCCGGTGACGGACAGGTCGCCCTTTTGCGCAGTGATGCTGCCATCGAGGTTGCTCAATGCACCCCGGCCGGTGTTCACGGTCGCACTGGTCGAGCTTTGTACGGTGCCGCCGTCGTTGCTCAGCGCTGTGGCTGTCAGATCGAGCGCGCCGCTCTGGCTGTAGATCAGGCCGTCGTTGCCATTCTGGACTGCGCCTCCAGAAGTGATCGCGACGGAACTGCCGGCAACGGTGCCCTTGCCACGGTTATCCAGACCCGCTGTGAGCAGCGTCATCACGCCTTTGCTGGTCAGGCGTCCATTCTGGTTATTCACCTGCGCTGCACGTTGCAGCAGCAGGTCGCCGCCGCTGACGATATTGCCATTGGTGTTGGTGAGCGTGCCGAGCAGGTCCAGGGTGATGTTGGCGTTGCTGACCAGCGTGCCTGCGGTGTTGTCGAACGTCTCTGCGTTCAGCGTCACGCCCGTCCAGCCGGAGAGCAGTCCGCCCAGGTTGTTGAGCACGGTCGTGTTGAGCGTCAGTGCGTCGCCGCTGGTGATCCGGCTTTTTGCGTCGTTGTCGAGTTGTGAGGCGGTGACCGTCAGCGCTTTTGCCGAGCTGAGGGTGCCACCCCCGTTGGTCAGACGCGCGCTGGATACGCTCAGTGTTTCGTCGCTCACCAGTTGACCTGAGGTGTTGTTCAGGTTGCCGCTCACGTTGACGCTCTGGCGACCAGCGCTGGAGATCAGCCCTTTGCTGTTGTCGAGCCGTGCGGCGTTCACGTCCAGCGTGCCTTCGCCGAGGATCTTGCCTGCCCGGTTGTCCAGCGTATCGGCCACGATGACGCTCATCGTGCTGCTGGCCGCCAGCGTGCCCTGGTTGATCAGGCTGCGTGCCCTGACGGTCAGGGTGCCGTTTTTGTTGCGAGTGTTGTCGGCGTTGACGCCCGATTCGACGATGCCGGTGTTCTTGAGTTGGTCGGCTTGCAGAACGATGTCCTGACCCGCCACCAGGTCCTTGCTGTTGTCCAGGGTGCCGCTGGCGCTCAGGGCCAGTTGGCCGCCGGCATACGCCGGGCCGGTGACGGTGATGTCGCGGGCTTTGGCAACGATATTGCCGCTGGCGGCGGACTGAGCCATCGTCAGTTTGCCGTTGGCGTCGATCTGAATATCGCCGCCGCTGGCCGCCAGGTCTCCGGCGAGTTTCACCCCGACACCCGCTTCGGTGCCCACCAGCTTCACCGCACCCGCGTACATGCCGCCCAGCGCGGAGCTGTCGATAGCCAGTTCCGGCTTCGCACTGCCGTCGTCGGCCAGCGCGGTGGCTTCCAGGGTCTGGTCGTTGACGTCGTTGCGCCCGGTAATGATGTTGAGTTTGCGGGCCTGCAACCGGGCGTTGATTTTGGTGCTGCGGGTAATGATGTCGAACTGATCGACGTTGTCGGCATTGAGCCCCACGCCATCGATGCTGATGCTGCCGCCCTGAACGTTGAAACGTTCCAGTTGGCCATTGCTGTCCAGGACCGGTTTACCAGTGCTCAGCGTGACACGGGGCGTGTTGATGAAACCGCAGCCGTTACAGGTCACCCCGTAAGGGTTGGCAACGATGACCCGTGCAGACTGCCCGGCCACTTCCGTGTAGCCCTTGAGCTGGCTGGCGTTGGCCCCGACCACTTCGTTGAGGATGGTGTTGGCGGCGTTGCCGCCCAGGTTCGGGTTGCCGACGATGATGCCGCCCAGTTGCGTGCTCTGCGTGGCTTGCGTGGCGTTGTTGAGGATCACGCCCTGGCTGTCGACGTTGTACTGCTGGTACTGGTTGTGCGACAGGCCGCTGCCATTGGGCGCGGCGATGTTGATCACCGGCACACCGTTGCCTGCCTGGCCGACGCTGGTGTTCGTCCCGCTCACGACAATGCCTTCGGCCTGCACCAGCAGCGGCTGCCAGAACAGGGCATTGGCCAGGATCAGCGCGAGGCCGCGCTTGGGCACTCCCCAGAAACGCTTGCGTTCGGTCAGGGCTGCACTGGGCTGACGGGCAAGCAGAGCCATCTGGTTAACATCCATGTAAGCAACCTCAAAGCAGTGTCGAAAAAACGGTGTTATTAGAGGAAAAAGTCCATGCGGAAGTAGATCGGCGCTTCGCGCTCGACCACGTCAGGACGTTCCAGAGAGTGAGCGAAGGTCACCGACGCAGCGACATGCTCGCCCCGGGTGAACAGCTCTAACGAGTTGCTGGACAGGCGACCATGTTCATCGCCGTTGTAGCGATTGTTACGGATCACGCCCTGGTCATAGCCGGCAGCGGCACCGTATTCGGCAAACACCGGACGCAGCCAGTCAACGGTGACTGGTCGAGCCCAGCGTATTTCGTTGCGCCAGTAGCCACCGCTGTCGCCAGCCAGAAACTGGTCCTTGTAGCCGCGCACCGAGGATGATCCGCCCAGGCTCAGACGCTGCGGGCTGAACAGGATGTCTTCACTGCGTTGGCCAGTGGCCAGGCTGGTGAAGGTCAGGCTTTCGCCAAACAGGCGGAAAGGATGCAGGTAGCTGACGGTGCCGGTGTACTTGCGGTAGCGCGCATCGGGCTGGCCGGGACCTGAGTCATGGTCGCCCTGGGCGTCCAGCGCACCGATGCCCTGTTGCATGCCCAGGTCGATGTTGACGAACGCCGAACCCACGCGCCGGCCATGGTTGATACCGAACTGTGCTTCGGTAATGTGGTTGCTGCTCGGACCCAGTTTGGCGTCGTTGATGTAGTTGTTGGTGCGCAGGTACGCCAGACCGGTGTTAAGGGAGGTCTTGCTGACCGCATCGCGATGAATCACGCGTTCGGCACGAAACTGGTGGTTCTGGCTGTCGCCGGTCTGCTTGAAGCTGAAGCCGTCGCCCCGACCTTTCGAGCGGTATTCGCTTTCGCTGTACAGGTAGCTGAAGGTCCACCAGCCCCATGGCAGGCTGTACGACAGCAGGCCGTTACGCGAGGTTTGCTGATGGTCGCTGATGGCGTCATGGCCGCCACGCAGGCTCAATTGATCAGCCAGGCCCAATGGGCTGTCCCAGTCCAGACCGGCATTCCACTGCTGTTCGCCGGTGCTGCGCTGGCCATCGTTGTTGCGCGACAGGTTGGCGCGCCAGGGTTTTTGCGGGGTGTTCTTGACCACCACATCGCTGCCGCCGACGGCCTGGCCGGGCGTCAGCTCCATCTGCGCCTGATTGGAAGGCAGACGATTGAGCTGATCGACCATCTGTTCGATCTCGCGCAGGTTGACCAGATCGCCTTCGCGGCCGGGAAAGGTCATGGCCAGCTCGCGATCCGATACGCCGCTGCTGGCGTCACTGCGCAGTTTTTCCAGCTTGCCTTCGATGACCAGAACCTGCAGGTCGCCTTTGGACAGATCCTGCTGCGGCAGGTAGGCACGTGTGGTCACCAGACCTTTGTCGATGTAATGGTCGGTGATGGCCTTGAGCAGGTTGTTGAGCTGGGCGACGCCCAGGCATTTGCCCGCGTAGGGCTTGATCAATTGATCGCGTTCTTTGGGTGACAGTGAGTCGGCACCCTTGAGTTCGATTCGGTCGATGTTGAAGCAGCGGGTGTCGGTGGGGGCCGTTGGCGCCGTTGGCGTGGTCTGCTTGCCGGGCAGGTCCTTGAGTTCTTCCAGGCGTCGACGCTGTTCTTCCAGCAGGCGATCCTGACGGTCGCGGATCAGATCCTGTTCGCCGGGCGTTGCCGCATAGGCAGGCACGAGGGTGCCTGAAGCCAAAAGCAGAGCGCAGAGCATCTGCCAGGTCCTTTTAGAGACAAGCATAAGTAATCCATTAATAAATGCTGGAGGCGAATGAACCGCCTGCCTGGAATGGCCTGATAGACCCTGAAAGACGACGTATCTGATCGAAAACGCGACGTCATGTGTAAGCGTCGTGAAACAGACCGCTTACAGTTCAGAAAATTCCCACACACAGGGTGTTTTTGTGAGCTGCGTCACGCAAGCTCTTCGTATCGATGGGTGCGCGTTGGTGGATTCAGTCTAAATAACCGGCCTGCGCAGCAGGCGCTATTTATATACCACCAAAACTTATGCACGTATGGAGGGCGCTAATCGCTTTAGGAAATAAACAATAGAATTAAGGGGTTACGTGCATTTTTCGGTTATTTATGAAAATTGGTGCACAGGTTATCCACAAAATTCACGCTGGCACTTTCTCGCTGCTCGATACCGGTGCGGCTGGCGAGCCGAGTGCGCGTTGTGTTTCTTCATTCCAGGTCTGAACGCGTTCATTCAGGGCGGCAATGGCGCGCGGGCCTGTGCCTTCGGCGTACATGGGTTGGCCGATCACCACCTGAATGGTCCCCGGCTTCTTGGCCCAGCCTTCCTTGGGCCAATACTTGCCCGCGTTATGCGCGATCGGCAGCACCGGCAGATCCGCATTGACGGCCAGTGCCGTACCGCCACGAGAGAACTTGCCGACCTGGCCGTAAGGTACGCGCGTGCCTTCAGGAAAGATCAGCACCCAAACGCCATCCTTGAGCAGTTCGTCGCCCTTTTTGGCGATTTCCTTGAGGGCGGCCTTGGGATTGTCGCGATCAATCGCAATCGGACGAAGCATCGCCATTGCCCAGCCGAAGAACGGCACATAGAGCAACTCGCGCTTGAGCACCTGGCTCAGTGGCTCGAAGTACGCCGACAGAAAGAAGGTTTCCCACGTGCTCTGATGGTTGGAGATGATCACGCAGGGCGTTTTCGGAACGTTCTCGGCACCGGTGACTTCAACCTTGATATCAAGGAACACACGGGTCAGCCAGATGGCGCAGCGGCACCAGTAGACGTTGATGAATCGATAGCGAGCCTTGAACGGCATGAATGGCGCGATAAAAAAGCTCAGCGTGCACCACAGCAGCGAGCTGCTGCCCAGCAACAGGTAGAAGAAGAAAGTCCTGATTGCCTGCATGATCGACATAGTTACGTTTACCGTACGGGCGGATGCCCGCTCCTTGAGCGCTTCGAGCCGAACTTATGGGGTGTTCGGCGAAACACTAGTGTGGATAAGTTCTGCGGCAACCGCCGCCAGATCGTCAAAAACAAGAGTGCTATTGGGCACGTCACCCGCCAGGGTCTTCTGACCTTTGCCGGTCTTTACCAGAACAGGCTGACAATCGACGGCCAAAGCCGCCTGCAGGTCACCTTTGCTGTCGCCTACAAACCATAGACCTTCGAGGTCCGTTGCGTAATGTCGGGCGATGGTCTGCAACATGCCGGGCCTGGGCTTTCGGCAGTCGCACCCTTCGTCTGGCCCGTGCGGGCAATAGACGATCAAACCAACCTCGCCACCCTCCTCGGCCACCAGCTCGCGCAACCGCGCGTGCATGGCGTCCAGGGTGGCCAGATCGTAATAACCTCTGGCAATGCCGGACTGGTTGGTGGCCACTGCCACCGTCCAGCCGGCTCTGCTCAGCGCTGCGATCGCCTGGATCGAACCGGGAATGGGTATCCACTCCTCCACCGACTTTATATAAGCGTCGGAGTCATGGTTGATCACCCCGTCCCTATCCAGTATCAGCAGTTTCAACATCGACTCCTTGTCAGCCCAGCAGCGAGATATCGGCAACGCCCAGGAACAGGCCACGCAAACGGGCCAGCAACGCATAGCGGTTGGCACGCACGTTGGCGTCTTCGGCGTTGACCATCACGGCTTCGAAGAAGGCATCGACCGGCTCACGCAGACTGGCCAGACGCGCCAGCGATTCGCTGTACTGACGCTCGGCGGCCATTGGCTGCACAGCGTGGTCGGCCTGCTGGATCGCCGAATACAGCGAGAACTCGTTGGCGTTGTCGAAGTACTTGGGCTCGACGGTCTGGGCAATGTTGCCCTCGGCCTTGCTCAGCAGGTTCGAGACGCGCTTGTTCACCGCTGCCAGCGCAGCAGCCTGTGGCAGCTTGCGGAAGGCTTGAACGGCCTGCACACGCTGATCGAAATCCAGCGCCGAACCTGGCTGCAACGCGCGAACCGACAGGTACACAGCCACTTCGACGCCTTCGTCTTCATAACGCGCACGCAGACGGTCGAAGATGAACTCCAGCACCTGTTCCGGCAGACCGGCAGATTTGACCTTGGCACCGAACTGGGTGACGGCGAATTTCACCGTTTCGATCAGGTCCAGGTCCAGCTTCTTCTCGATCAGGATGCGCAGGATGCCCAGCGCTGCACGACGCAGTGCATAGGGGTCTTTGCTGCCGGTAGGCAACATGCCGATACCGAAGATGCCCACCAGCGTGTCGAGCTTGTCCGCAATGGCGACGGCCGCACCGGTCAGGGTGGTCGGCAATTCAGCACCTGCGCCGCGTGGCATGTACTGCTCGTTAAGCGCCAGTGCCACGTCTTCGGCTTCGCCGTCGGCCTTGGCGTAGTAGTAACCCGCCACGCCCTGCATTTCCGGGAACTCGCCAACCATTTCGGTCGACAGGTCGCACTTGGACAGCAGACCCGCACGCGCTGCACGCTGGGCGTCGCCGCCGATGCGTGGCGCGATGTAGGCGGCCAGCTTCGACACGCGCTCGGCCTTGTCGTAGACGCTGCCCAACTGGGCCTGGAATACGACGTTCTTCAGGCGCTCGTTGAAGGTTTCCAGCTTCTGCTTCTTGTCCTGCTTGAAGAAGAACTCGGCATCGGTCAGACGTGGACGGACCACCTTCTCGTTACCGGCGATGATCTGCGCCGGGTCCTTGCTCTCGATGTTCGCGACCGTGATGAAGCGTGGCAGCAGCTTGCCGTCGGCATCCAGCAGGCAGAAGTACTTCTGGTTGTCCTGCATGGTGGTGATCAGCGCTTCCTGGGGCACTTCAAGGAAGCGTTCCTCGAACGAGCACACCAGCGGAACCGGCCACTCGACCAGGCCGGTCACTTCGTCCAGCAGGCTTGGCGGCACGATGGCGGTGCCTTCCTGTTGGGTGGCCAGCTCTTCGACGCGCTTGCTGATGATCTGACGACGCTCGTTGAAGTCGGCCAGCACATTGGCGGCTCGCAGGTCGCTCAGGTAACCGGCAGGCGAGGAGATACGCACATCTTCCGGGTGATGGAAGCGGTGACCACGGGAATGACGACCCGACGTCTGAGCCAGGATCGTGCAATCGACGACCTGATCGCCGAACAGCATCACCAGCCATTGGGTCGGACGTACGAACTCTTCCTTGCGAGCACCCCAGCGCATGCGCTTGGCAATCGGCAGGTCGTTCAGCGAGTCTTCGACGATGGTCGGCAGCAGCGACACGGTCGGCTTGCCGACGATGTTCTGGCTGTAACGCAGCTTCGGACCGCTCTGATCGATTTCGCTCAGGTCCACGCCGCACTTCTTGGCGAAGCCCAGGGCAGCCTGAGTCGGGTTGCCGTCAGCATCGAACGCAGCCTGACGCGGCGGACCGTCCAGATTGACGCTGCGGTCTGGCTGCTGTGTGGACAGATCAGTGATCAGCACGGCCAGACGACGCGGCGCGGCGTAGACCTGTTTGGCACTGTACGTCAGGCCTGCGCTCTGCAGGCCCTTCTCGATACCCGCCAGAAACGCGTCTGCCAGGGAGTTGAGGGTCTTGGGTGGCAGTTCTTCGGTGCCCAGTTCGACCAGAAAATCTTGAGCACTCATTGTGCAGCCTCCAGCTTAGCCAACACTTCGTCGCGTAGATCGGGCGGCGCCATCGGGAAGCCGAGCCTGGCCCGGGCTTGCAGATAAGCCTGAGCCACCGAGCGAGCCAGGGTGCGCACGCGCAGGATGTACTGCTGGCGCGCGGTCACGGAAATGGCGCGACGGGCATCCAGCAGGTTGAAGGTATGCGAGGCCTTGAGGACCATTTCGTAACCCGGCAATGGCAGCTCGAGTTCGATCAGGCGCGCGGCTTCGCTTTCGTAGAAGTCGAACAGCTCGAACAGTTTGTCGACGTTGGCGTGTTCGAAGTTGTACGTCGATTGCTCCACCTCGTTCTGGTGGAACACATCGCCGTAAGTCACTTTGCCGAACGGACCGTCTGCCCAGACCAGATCGTAGACCGAGTCCACGCCCTGCTGATACATGGCCAGACGTTCCAGGCCATAGGTGATCTCGCCGGTCACCGGGTAGCACTCAAGGCCGCCCACTTGCTGGAAGTAGGTGAACTGCGAGACTTCCATGCCGTTGAGCCAGATTTCCCAGCCCAGACCCCAGGCGCCCAGCGTCGGCGACTCCCAGTTGTCTTCGACGAAACGCACGTCGTGCACCAGCGGATCGAGGCCGATGTGCTTGAGCGAGCCCAGGTACAGCTCCTGAAAATTGTCCGGGTTCGGCTTGAGGATCACCTGAAACTGATAGTAGTGCTGCAGGCGGTTCGGGTTTTCGCCGTAGCGGCCGTCAGTAGGACGACGGCTTGGCTGAACGTAGGCGGCATTCCAGGTTTCCGGGCCTACGGCGCGCAGAAACGTGGCGGTGTGGAAGGTGCCGGCGCCTACTTCCATATCGTAGGGCTGAAGTACCACGCAACCTTGTTCTGCCCAGTATTGCTGGAGGGCGAGGATCAAGTCTTGGAAGGTACGCACGGCTGGCGTAGGCTGGCTCACAAATTTCACCTGTGCTGGGCTGCGATTCAAAGAGCGGGAGTATACCCGATTCGGCTGCACGTCCACCCTTGGGAGCCCTATGACACGCTGCTTTTGGTGCAACGAAGACCCCCTTTACATCGCCTATCACGATCAGGAGTGGGGTGTGCCGCTGCGCGACGCGCAGAAGCTCTTCGAGTTGCTTTTGCTCGAAGGGTTCCAGGCCGGCCTTTCCTGGATCACGATTCTCAAGCGTAGGGCCCGTTATCGCGAGGTGCTGTTCGGTTTCGATGCCGAGCGTCTGGCGCAACTGACCGATGCTGAAATCGACGCGTTGATGCTCGATCCGACCATCATCCGCAACCGCCTCAAGCTCAAGGCCGTGCGCACCAATGCCAAGGCCTGGCTGGCGCTCAAAGACCCGGTCGGCCTGCTCTGGTCCTTTGTTGGCGATCAACCGAAGATCAACCACTTCAAGGACCGCAGCGAAGTGCCCGCCATTACCGCCGAAGCCGAAGCGATGAGCAAGGCGTTGAAAAAGGCCGGGTTCACCTTTGTCGGTCCGACTATTTGTTACGCCTACATGCAGGCCAGCGGCATGGTGATGGACCACACCGTCGATTGCGATCGGTACGCGATCCTGAGCCGCTGAAGGTACAATGCCTGCCTCAAGAATCCGGGAGTGATCTGTGGAAAAGTTCAAAGGCGCCATGATGGTCGGGGCGTTACGCTTGTTTGCACTCCTGCCCTGGCGCGCCGTGCAGTGGGTCGGCACCGCCATCGGCTGGCTGATGTGGAAACTTCCCAACCGTTCGCGCGAAGTAGCGCGGATCAACCTGTCCAAATGCTTCCCCGAACTTAGCGGGCCTGAGCTTGAAAAGCTGGTGGGCAGAAGCCTCATGGACATCGGCAAGACCCTGACCGAGAGCGCTTGCGCGTGGATCTGGCCTGCGCAGAAATCGATCAATCTGGTGCGCGAAGTCGAAGGGCTCGACGTGCTCAAGGATGCGCTGGCGTCCGGCAAGGGCGTGGTCGGCATCACCAGCCACCTGGGCAACTGGGAAGTGCTCAACCACTTCTATTGCAGCCAGTGCAAACCGATCATCTTCTACCGTCCGCCGAAGTTGAAGGCCGTGGATGATTTGTTGCGCAAGCAGCGGGTTCAACTGGGCAACCGCGTGGCGGCGTCGACTAAAGAAGGCATCCTCAGCGTCATCAAGGAAGTCCGCAAGGGTGGCTCGGTCGGCATTCCGGCAGACCCGGAACCGGCAGAGTCCGCCGGCATCTTCGTACCCTTCTGCGGCACCATGGCCCTGACCAGCAAATTCGTGCCCAACATGCTGGCAGGCGGCAAAGCCGTCGGCGTCTTCCTCCACGCCATGCGCCTGCCGGACGGCTCGGGTTACAAGGTTGTTCTGGAGGCCGCGCCTGAAGCGATGTACAGCACCGACACCGAAACCTCGGCCGCGGCGATGAGCAAAGTGGTCGAGAAGTACGTGCGCGCATACCCGAGCCAGTACATGTGGACCATGAAACGCTTCAAGAAACGTCCCGAGGGTGAGAAGCGCTGGTATTGATCTGTCGCTTCAACCTCGCCGCCCGGTCCGCTCCCACGGGCGAGCAGGCTTGCTTCCACCGGCTGAAACCGGCGTTCAGCCTGTGGGAGTGGACTTGTCCACGAAGACTGCCTTCCAGATGCACCACTTCGGCTGAATACACCGCCCATTCGCGGACAAGCGGAGCGCCGCCCGGTCCCACGGGGAGGAATTTACCGATCTATTCGCGGACAAGTCCGCTCCCACTGGGAGTGTGCGCGGAGCATGGGTGCGCACTTCGTGGGAGCGAGCTTGCTCGCGAAAGCTGTGGTTCGGGCGCTACTGTTTCAGCGGATGTGCCGGCCTCTTCGTGAGCAAGCTCACTCCCACTGGGTGATCAGAAAAAGCTCAACCCCACTTGAAACAGCCGCTCCACGTCGCGAATGTACTTTTTATCCACAAGGAACATGATCACCTGATCGCCGGATTCGATCACGGTGATGTCGTGGGCGATGAGGACTTCTTCGTTGCGGATGATCGCGCCAATCGTGGTGCCGGTCGGCAGGTTGATATCTTTAATGGCGCGGCCGATGACCTTGCTGGATTTCGAGTCGCCGTGCGCCACGATCTCGATGGCTTCGGCTGCGCCCCGGCGCAGGGAGTGGACGCTGACGATGTCGCCGCGCCGCACGTGGGCCAGCAGTGTGCCGATGGTCGCCAGTTGCGGGCTGACGGCGACGTCGATTTCCCCGCCCTGCACCAGATCGACATAGGCCGGGTTGTTGATCAGGGTCATGACCTTGCGTGCGCCCAGCCGTTTGGCGAGCAGCGACGACATGATGTTGGCTTCGTCATCGTTGGTCAGCGCCAGGAACAGGTCGGCGTTGTCGATGTTTTCTTCGATCAACAGGTCACGGTCCGAAGAGCTGCCTTGCAGCACGACGGTGTTGTTCAGATTCTCCGAGAGGTAACGGCAGCGTGCCGGGTTCATCTCGATGATCTTGACCTGATAGCGGCTCTCGATGGCTTCAGCCAGGCGCTCGCCAATGTTGCCGCCGCCGGCGATCACGATGCGTTTGTAGCTTTCGTCCAGACGGCGCATTTCGCCCATCACCGCACGAATGTCAGCCTTGGCGGCGACGAAGAAGACTTCATCGTCGGCTTCGATCACCGTGTCGCCCTGCGGGAGGATCGGACGGTCACGGCGGAAAATCGCAGCGACGCGGGTTTCGACATTGGGCATGTGTGCTTTGAGCTGGCGCAGTTGCTGACCCACCAGCGGCCCGCCGTAATACGCCTTGACGGCCACAAGCTGGGCCTTGCCTTCGGCGAAGTCGATCACTTGCAGCGCACCGGGATATTCGATCAGGCGCTTGATGTAATGGGTGACCACTTGTTCCGGGCTGATCAGCACGTCCACGGGAATCGCGCTGTTGTCGAACAACTCCGAGCGCGTCAGGTAGGCCGCTTCACGCACTCGCGCGATCTTGGTGGGCGTGTGAAACAGCGTGTACGCCACCTGACAGGCAATCATGTTGGCTTCATCGCTGCTGGTTACGGCAACCAGCATGTCGGCGTCTTCGGCCCCGGCCTGGCGCAGCACGGCGGGATAGGAGCCCTTGCCCTGCACGGTCCGGATATCCAGACGGTCGCCCAGGTTGCGCAACCGGTCACCGTCGGTGTCGACCACAGTGATGTCGTTGGCTTCGCCCGCCAAATGCTCGGCCAGCGTGCCGCCGACCTGACCTGCACCCAGGATGATGATTTTCAACCGTTCACTCCATGGAAGTTCGTAGGCAATGCTGCCAGCGACCTGTTCACGCCCGCGCCGCTGCGATCTTGATCAGTTTGGCGTAGTAAAAGCCATCGTGACCGCCCTGCTGAGCCAGCAACTGCCGGCCATGCGTCTGTTTGATGCCAGCGTCGCTTGCAATGTCCAGCTCGCGCGCGCCCGATGTGCGGGCCAGAAACGCTTCGATTACCTCGGTGTTTTCCGTGGGCAGTGTCGAGCACGTTGCGTAAACCAGCATGCCGCCCACTTCAAGCGTAGGCCACAGCGCATCGAGCAGTTCGCCTTGCAGCGTCGCGAGGGCGACGATGTCGTCTGCCTGACGGGTCAGCTTGATGTCCGGATGGCGACGGATCACGCCCGTTGCCGAGCAGGGCGCGTCGAGCAGAATGCGCTGGAACGGCTTGCCGTCCCACCATTGAGCGGTTTCCCGCGCATCGGCGGCGATCAGCTCGGCGTCCAGGCCCAGGCGGTCGAGGTTCTCGCGAACGCGCACCAGGCGCTTGGCCTCAAGGTCCACGGCGACCACCCCGCTCAGTTGCGGCTGCACTTCCAGCAGATGGCAGGTCTTGCCGCCCGGCGCGCAGCAGGCGTCCAGCACGCGTTGACCGGGTGCGAGTTCCAGCAGGTCGGCGGCCAGTTGTGCGGCCTCGTCCTGAACGCTGATCCAGCCTTCGGCAAAGCCGGGCAGCGAGCGCACGTCGCAGGGTTCGGCGAGTACGATGCCGTCCTGGCTGAACGTGCAGGCGCTGGCTTCAAGACCGGCAGTCTGCAGCAGCCCAAGGTATTGATCACGGCTGTGGTGGCGGCGATTGACCCGCAGGATCATCGGCGGATGCGCGTTGTTGGCGGCGCAGATGGCTTCCCAGTGTTCAGGCCATGCGGCTTTCAGGGCTTTCTGCAACCAGCGTGGGTGAGCTGTGCGCACCACCGGGTCGTGTTCCAGCTCGGTCAGCAGCGCCTCGCCTTCGCGTTGTGCGTTGCGCAGTACGGCGTTGAGCAAACCCTTGGCCCATGGCTTTTTCAGCTTGTCGGCGCAACCCACGGTTTCGCCAATCGCAGCGTGAGCAGGCATGCGGCTGTAGAACAGTTGATACAGACCGACCAGCAGCAAGGCTTCGACGTCAGCGTCGGCGGCCTTGAAGGGCTTTTGCAGCAGTCTGGCGGCGAGGGCCGACAGGCGTGGCTGCCAGCGTGCGGTGCCGAACGCCAGGTCCTGAGTCAGGCCGCGATCACGCAGCTCGACCTTGTCCAGTTGCGTGGGCAGCGAGCTGTTGAGCGATGCCTTGCCACTGAGGACAGCAGCCAGGGCCTTGGCGGCGGCCAGACGCGGGTTCATTGGCCGAGCACCGTGCCGACGGCGAATTTCTCGCGGCGGCTGTTGAACAGATCAGTGAAGCTCAATGGTTTGCCGCCCGGCAGTTGCAGGCGCGTCAGGCGCAGGGCGTTCTGGCCGCAGGCGACAGTCAGACCGTCCTTGCTGGCGCTCAGAATCGTACCCGGTACGCCCTGCCCTTCGGCCAGTTCGGCCGCCAGGACTTTCAGTGCTTCCGTATTCAACGTGCTGTGACAGATCGGCCACGGATTGAACGCACGCACCAGACGTTCCAGCTCGTCGGCCGGACGTGTCCAGTCGATGCGCGCTTCGTCCTTGTTCAATTTGTGAGCGTAGTTGGCAAGACTGTCGTCCTGAACCTCGCCGATCAGCGTGCCGTCGGCCAGGCCGGTGATGGCTTGCAGCACCGCAGGCGGGCCGAGTTCGGCAAGACGGTCATGCAGCGTGCCGCCGGTGTCCTGCGCGGTAATAGGCGTCACGGCCTTGAGCAGCATAGGACCTGTGTCGAGACCGGCCTCCATGCGCATCACGGTCACGCCACTTTCGGCATCGCCCGCCTGCACGGCGCGCTGGATGGGCGCGGCACCGCGCCAGCGTGGCAGCAGCGAGGCGTGGCTGTTGATGCAGCCCAGACGTGGAATATCCAGCACTACTTGCGGCAGGATCAGGCCGTAGGCGACCACCACCATCAAGTCCGGCTTGAGGGCGGCCAGTTCTGCCTGCGCCTCGGGCGCGCGCAGCGTCGGTGGCTGCATGACGGGCACCTGGTGTTCAAGCGCCAGTTGTTTCACCGGGCTGGGCATGAGTTTTTGTCCGCGACCGGCCGGGCGATCAGGCTGGGTGTAGACCGCAACGATCCGATGAGGGCTGTCGAGCAGGGCCTTGAGGTGTTCGGCGGCGAATTCCGGGGTGCCGGCGAAGACGATGCGCAGTGGCTCAGTCATGGACTTCTCGTTCTGAAAAAAGAAAAAGGCCTTCGACAGGCCTTTTAGAGGTGATGACGGATCAGGCGTTGAGCTTGTGCTGCTTTTCCAGCTTCTTCTTGATCCGGTCACGCTTGAGGTTGGAGAGGTAGTCGACGAACAGCTTGCCGTTCAGGTGATCGCACTCGTGCTGAATACAGATCGCCAGCAGGCCTTCGGCAACCAGCTCGTAAGGCTGGCCGTCGCGGCCCAGGGCCTTGATGCGCACCTTCTGCGGACGGTCAACGTTCTCATAGAAACCGGGCACCGACAGGCAGCCTTCCTGATACTGATCCATTTCATCGGTCAGCATTTCGATTTCAGGGTTGATGAACACGCGCGGCTCGCTGCGATCTTCGCTCAGGTCCATGACGACCACACGCTTGTGGACGTTGACCTGGGTCGCTGCCAGCCCGATGCCAGGCGCTTCGTACATGGTTTCAAACATGTCGTCGACCAACTGGCGAATGCCGTCGTCTACTATCGCCACAGGTTTGGCGATGGTGCGCAGGCGCGAATCGGGAAATTCGAGGATGTTTAAAATAGCCATATACGTAAGAGCTGCACTGTTAAGGTAAAGTCAATGTCGGCTGCGGGCTCGGGACGTCAAAGCGGGCAGCCCATGATGGGACTCTATTGTTCACGCGAGGCAACATGATAAAGGGATTCACCGCATGAGGAAATCACTACTCGCCCTGCTGCTGTTGACCGCCAGCGGTCTTGCCCAGGCGCAAGTGCAACTCAGGGAAGGCCATCCGCAGCGTTACACCGTTGTCGCAGGTGACACGCTCTGGGACATTTCCGGCAAGTTTTTGCGTGAACCGTGGCAGTGGCGCGAGATCTGGCGCGCCAATCCGCAGGTCCGCGATCCCGATCTGATCTATCCGGGCGATACGCTTTCGCTCGACTACGTGGACGGTCAGCCCCGCGTGACGCTCAATCGGGGCGAGTCGCGCGGAACGATCAAATTGTCACCGCGTGTGCGCAGTACGCCGATGGTCGAGGCCATTCCCAGCATTCCGCTGGGGGCGATCAATGCCTTTTTGATCAGCAACCGGATCATCGACGACGCCGAGCAGTTTCAGCAGGCCCCTTACATCGTCGCAGGCAACGCCGAGCGTGTGCTCAGCGGCAGAGGCGACCGGGTGTATGCGCGCGGCGCGCTGGACCCGTCCCACACCGTGTATGGCATTTTCCGTCAGGGCAAGATTTACACCGATCCCGAAACCCAGGAAGTGCTGGGCATCAACGCCGACGATATCGGCGGTGGCGAAGTCGTGGCGACCGAAGGCGATGTCTCGACCTTGATGCTGCAGCGCTCCACGCAGGAAGTCCGGCTGGGCGACCGTCTGTTCACCAGCGAAGAGCGGGCGATCAATTCGTCCTTCATGCCCAGTGCTCCGCAAGCGCCTGTCGAAGGTTTGATTCTGGATGTGCCACGCGGCGTGACTCAGGTGGGTGTCATGGATGTGGTCACGCTCAACAAGGGACGGCGCGACGGTCTGACCGAAGGCAACGTGCTGGCGATCTACAAAACCGGCGAAATGGTCCGCGACCGGGTCACGGGTGAGCAGGTGAAGATCCCGGACGAACGGTCAGGGCTGCTGATGGTTTTCCGCACCTACGACAAGCTTAGTTACGCCTTGGTCCTGCACGCCAACCGATCTTTGGCCATTATGGACAAGGTCCGCAACCCCTGACGGCATGCTTCGGTTTTGATACGGATTTTCCCGCCGAAGCGCTGACTTATCAAATTGTTGTCAACAGAGTTATCCACAGGTTTGTGCACTGTGTCAGGTACACCATTGATCAAGGACGATCTCATGCCGCTGTTCGAAAAAGCCGTTCCGTCGCCCTCGGAACTGGAAGCCCGTCTTCGTCTGCATCGCTTGCCCGAGGTCGGGCTGAAACGCTTTTCCCGTCTTATCGATGCCTTTGGCAGCGCCTCGGCAGCACTGGCAGCGCCCGCCAGCGCATGGCGGGCGCTGGGCCTTCCGGGCGCGAGTGCCGACGCTCGTCGTGACCCTTCGGTGCGTGACGGTGCCAGCGCTGCATTGGCCTGGCTAGAGCGTCCGGGCCAGCATTTGCTGATGTGGGACGACCCTGGCTACCCCGCCTTGCTGGCGCAGATTGCCGACCCGCCGCCGCTGTTGTTCATCGCTGGTGACCCTTCGATCCTTGAGCGACCGCAACTGGGAATGGTCGGCAGCAGGCGTGCGTCCAGGCCCGGAATGGACACCGCAACGGCCTTCGCCAGAAGCCTGGCCAGTGCCGGTTTTGTGATCACCAGCGGTCTGGCGCGGGGTATCGATGGCGCGGCGCATCAGGGCGCATTGGATGTCGGGGGTCTTACAATCGGCGTCCTTGGCACGGGACTCGAAAAACTTTATCCACAGCAGCATCGGACACTCGCGGCGCAGATGGCCGCGCAGGGCGGCGCGGTGATTTCCGAGTTCCCGCTCGATGCCGGACCACAGCCTGGCAACTTCCCGAGACGCAATCGAATCATCAGCGGGTTGTCGCTGGGTGTGCTGGTCGTCGAAGCCAGTGTCGCCAGCGGCTCGTTGATCACCGCACGCCTTGCGGCTGAACATGGCCGCGAGGTTTACGCGATACCGGGTTCCATTCATCACCCAGGCGCCAAAGGCTGTCACCAGTTGATTCGCGACGGCGCGACGCTGGTCGAAACCGTCGACCACATTCTGGAGGGCTTGCAGCACTGGCATGTCACCGCGCCAGAAGCGTCTGACGCTGCCTCGGCTCCTGCCTGCAATCATCCGTTGCTCGATTTGCTGCACGCCGCGCCGCACACCAGCGAGGGCTTGTCGGTGTCCAGTGGCTGGCCGCTGCCCAGGGTACTGGCAGCGCTGACCGAGCTTGAGCTCGACGGACGGATAAGCAGTGAGGCGGGACGATGGTTCGCCAGAGCGCCCTGAGGTTAAACTGCCGCCAGGATTTCGTGGAGAGATGACAATGGTCAGCAGTTGGCGTGTGCAACAAGCCGCTCGTGATATTCGGGCTGGAGCGGTGATTGCCTATCCAACCGAAGCAGTTTGGGGGCTGGGGTGCGATCCATGGGATGAAGAGGCGGTCTACCGGCTGCTGGCGATCAAGTCGCGGCCTGTGGAGAAAGGGCTGATTCTGATTGCCGACAACATTCGCCAGTTCGACTTTCTGTTCGAGGACTTCCCGGAGCTGTGGCTGGACCGCATGGCCAGCACCTGGCCCGGCCCCAACACCTGGCTGGTGCCGCATCAGAACCTGTTGCCGGAGTGGATCACCGGCATCCACGAGACTGTCGCGCTGCGTGTCACGGATCACCCGACCGTACGTGAGTTGTGCGCGCTGGTCGGGCCGTTGATCTCGACGTCTGCCAACCCTGCAGGTCGGCCTGCCGCCAAATCGCGGCTGCGCGTGGAGCAGTACTTCCGAGGCCAGATCGATCTGGTGCTTGGCGGCAGCCTGGGTGGTCGCCGAAACCCCAGCGTGATTCGCGATATCGCAACCGCGCAGGTCGTTCGCGCCGGCTGACCCGGACGCGAACGACAGCACGCGTCACGGGATCAGAATCGTCGATCCCGTGGTGCGGCGTGCGGACAGCTCGATGTGCGCCTGGGCCGCATCGGCCAGCGCGTACTGCTTGATCTCGCCGACCTTCAGTTTGCCGCTGGCGAGCATATCGAACAGGTCGGTGGCCATGGTCTGCAGGTTCTGCGCAGTGTTGGCGTAGCTGAACAGCGTCGGGCGAGTGACGTACAGCGAGCCCTTTTGCGACAGGATGCCCAGGTTCACTCCGGACACCGGGCCCGAAGCATTGCCGAAACTCACCATCAGGCCACGTGGTGCCACGCAATCGAGCGAGGTCAGCCAGGTGTCTTTGCCGACGCCGTCGTAGACCACCGGGCATTTCTTCCCGTCGGTCAGCTCCAGCACCCGTTTGGCAACGTCTTCATGGCTGTAATCGATGGTTTCCCAGGCGCCGAGTGCCTTGGCGTGTGCCGCTTTATCCGGTGTGCTGACCGTGCCGATCAGTTTTGCACCCAGCGCCTTGGCCCATTGGCAGGCCAGCGATCCAACGCCGCCCGCCGCGGCATGGAACAGAATGATGTCGTCCGGTTTGACCTGGTAGGTCTGGCGCAGCAGGTACTGAACGGTCAGGCCTTTGAGTATCACGGCTGCGGCCTGTTCGAAGCTGATCGAGTCGGGCAGCTTCACCAGATGAGCTTCCGGCAGCGCGTGAACATCGCTGTAACTGCCCAGCGGGCCGGTGGCGTAGGCCACGCGATCACCCACGGCCAGACGCGTCACTTCATCGCCCACTGCCTCGACCACGCCTGCGCCCTCGGTACCCAGGCCGGACGGCAGCGCAGGTGCCGGGTACAGGCCGCTGCGGTAATAGGTGTCGATGAAATTCAGACCGATGGCCTTGTTGCGCACCAGCACCTCTTGCGGACCGAGCGCTTCGGGCTCGAAATCGACGTATTCAAGTACCTCGGGTCCTCCGACAGTGCTGAACTGGATACGCTTTGCCATGTGCTCTCTCCATGATGGTTAAATCGATTGCGAAAGCCCCTATCGAACGCTTTCCCCCGACCCTCGTCAACTGCCACGCCTGTGCTGCGATGGTATGCTACGCGCCAATTTGCCTGCGTCGCCCGTGTTCCGGGGGCTCAGCCGTTTGATGTCAGCCGTAAGGGATCGCCATGAGTACCCGTACCGAGGCCGTGAAGGCTTACCTGCTCGATCTGCAGGATCGCATTTGTACTGCGCTTGAACAGGAAGATGGCAACGCTCACTTCGTTGAAGATGCCTGGACACGCCCGGCGGGCGGCGGTGGCCGTACGCGGGTGATCGAGAACGGCGCAGTCATCGAGAAAGGCGGCGTGAATTTCTCCCATGTGTTCGGCAGTAACCTGCCTCCTTCGGCGAGCGCACATCGTCCCGAGCTGGCCGGGCGTGGCTTTGAGGCGTTGGGTGTGTCGCTGGTGATCCATCCCCATAACCCTCACGTGCCGACGTCCCACGCCAACGTGCGGTTCTTCATTGCCGAGAAAGAAGGCGAAGAGGCGGTCTGGTGGTTCGGCGGTGGTTTTGACCTGACGCCTTATTACGGCGTGGAAGAAGACTGCGTGCACTGGCACCGGGTTGCCGAGCGTGCCTGTGCGCCCTTTGGCGACGACGTCTACCCGCGTTACAAGGCCTGGTGCGACAGCTACTTCCACCTCAAGCACCGTGATGAGCCGCGCGGGATTGGCGGCCTGTTCTTCGATGATGTGAACCAGTGGGATTTCGACACCAGCTTTGCCTTCATCCGGGCGATTGGTGATGCGTTCATCAACGCCTACCTGCCGATCGTGCGTCGCCGCAAGGCCAACGCCTACACCGTGCAGCAGCGCGAATTTCAGGAATTCCGTCGCGGGCGTTATGTGGAGTTCAACCTGGTGTATGACCGTGGCACGTTGTTCGGTCTGCAATCGGGTGGCCGCACCGAATCGATCCTGATGTCGCTGCCGCCGCAAGTGCGTTGGGGCTACGACTGGAAAGCCGCGCCGGGCAGCGAGGAGGCGCGGCTGACCGAGTACTTCCTGACGGATCGGGACTGGTTGGCTGAGGAATGATTGCACTGTGCAGTCAAGGCCGTGGGAGGCCTCACCACGTCTCCAGGCAAACACCGGGAGTCGTGGGAGATTCTATGGTTGTCATCAAGCCATAATCAGCCCTTTCGGTTGGTACTCGCTCTGATTTTTCAGCAGGGAGAACGCGATCCGAGCGAGCTTACGGCTGAGCATGACAAGCACCTGGGTAGTCGCTTTTCCGCTGCTCAGGTGTTCGTTGTAGAACCCTTTCCAGGTACTTGATCGACAGGCCGACATGGCTGCGTTATGCAGTAATCGACGAACTTCCGAGCACCCTCGCTTGGTTAAGGATCTACGACCATTTTTTTGGCCCGAGTCACTCACCCTCAGATCCATGCCCAAAAAAGCGATGAAAGAATCGCTGCTTTTAAAGTCGCCTCGGT
>NZ_FRDA01000018.1 GCF_900143095.1 Pseudomonas asturiensis
GTCCAGCCAATGAAGGGCGAACTGAAAACCGCATCGCCGGCAAGCCGCCTCCCACAGGGCCTGCGTCTATCCAGTGAAATTTCTGCGCCTATCGATGCGACGCGGTCTGAATCAGTGGCTCACAGCCGTCTGCGCATCCATCTTCTGGCGCAGGCTCAACGGACGCATGTCGGTCCAGACTTCTTCGATATAGGCCAGGCATTCTTTCTTGAAGCCGCTCTTGCCCACGGTGCGCCAGCCGTTGGGGACGGTTTTGTAATCGGGCCAGATCGAATACTGCTCTTCGTGGTTGACCACTACTTGAAAGACGATGTCTTCCCGATCGAATACTGAAGTCATTGTTGCTCTCCATGAGGGTTCAGCGCCGCCGTGCCAATTCATGGCGGCTATAGGGATTGAACGTCTCGCGACGTCGAAAAATTAAAGCTGAGCGACCGCAGCGTTCAGTGCGCGGCCAAAGATGCTGGCCACTTCATCGATCTGCTCGGCGGTGATCACCAGTGGCGGCAGAAAACGCACCACGCTGCCATGCCGCCCGCCCAGCTCCAGAATCAGCCCGCGCTTGAGGCATTCGCGCTGGATCAGCGGTGCCAGCCGCGCAAACACGGGTGGATGGCCCTGCGCGTCACGTGCGCCAGCGGGGTCAACCAGCTCGACGCCGAGCATCAGGCCGCGCCCGCGGATGTCGCCCAGTTGCGGGAAATCACGCTGCAATTCGCGCAGGTGCGAAACCAGTCGCGCGCCCATCGCCGTGGCGTGCTCGCAGATATTGTGCTCCTTGAGGTAGCGCATCACCGCCGACCCGGTGGCCATGGCCATCTGGTTGCCACGGAAAGTCCCTGCGTGCGCGCCCGGCAGCCAGGTGTCGAGCCACTGGCGATAGACGACGACCGCCAGCGGCAGGCTGCCGCCAATGGCCTTGGACATGACCACGACGTCCGGGATGATCCCGGCGTGCTCGAACGCAAACATCTTGCCGGTACGGGCAAAACCGCTCTGGATTTCGTCGAAGATCAACGCCACGCCCGCTTTCTCGGTGATACGGCGTACGCCGCGCAGCCAGTCCAGGTCGGCCGGAATCACGCCTCCCTCGCCCTGCACCACTTCGACGATAACCGCGGCAGGCAGTTGCACACCGGCTTCAGGGTCGTTGAGCAGGTTTTCCAGATAGTGCAGATTGGCGTTCACACCCTGCACGCCGCCCAATCCGAATGGGCAGCGATAGTCGTAGGGATACGGCAGAAACTGCACGCCCGTGCTGAGCAACGCCCCTAGAGGCTTTTTCGGTCCCAGACTGCCCATCAGGCTCAATGCACCCTGGCTCATGCCGTGGTAACCGCCCTGAAACGACAGCACGGTGCTGCGCCCGGTGGCAGTGCGCACCAGCTTCAATGCCGCTTCCACGGCGTCAGTGCCGGTGGGGCCGCAGAACTGAATCCTGGCTTCGCGGGCCAGCTCTTCCGGCAGCAGACCGAACAGGTCCTGCACGAACTGGTCCTTGACCGGCGTGGTGAGGTCCAGCGTGTGCAGCGGCAGCTCGTCGCTGATGACCTGCTGAATCGCCTCGATCACCACCGGGTGGTTGTGCCCCAGCGCCAGGGTGCCTGCACCCGCCAGGCAATCGATGAAACGCCGCCCCTCGACGTCTTCGACGTGAATACCCTTGGCGCGCTTGAGCACCAGCGGAATACGCCGCGGGTAACTGCGGGCATTGGATTCCTGGCGACTCTGCCGCGCCAGCAAGGGCGACTCGTCGAACTGGTAGAGCGTCTCGACCGGCGCCGGGGCAACCCGTGTCGGCTGATCGTCGATAAACCTGGTAGCGACTGACATCTGTACAACCCTCAATACGCTGTTTGATGAGCGAAACCGTTGAATGGCCCGAGTCGGCCGAGTACCAGGACCCGGCAGACTCAGGCATGTATTCCTTCCATTGAAAACGCGCCAGCGGCCCGCGGATTTACACCCGGTAACGAGTTTTTCTTCCGCAAGGCCGACGCCCCGACGACAGGCTCATCAGAGCCCTTCCAGCTCCGCCATCAGATCGGCCAGCCGGTCGAACTTCTGCTCATCGACCTTCGGTCCGCCCAGACTTTCCAGGTGCTGCGCCAGCGCCTGTACGGTGTTGAACTCGAACATCGCCCGCAACGGCACCGTGCGCTGCAACTGCTTCTGCGCACGTGTCACCACCTGGGTGGCGAGCAATGAGTGCCCGCCCAGCTCGAAGAAGTTGTCGGTGATGCCGACCCGCTCGACCTTCAGCACATCGGCCCAGATCGCTGCCAGTTGCTGCTCCATTTCACTGCGCGGCGCGACGTAATCCTGCTGCGCCAGGCTCACGTCCGGCGCAGGCAGCGCCTTACGGTCCAGCTTGCCGTTCGGGGTCAGCGGCATCTGCTCCAGCAGCACCAGATGCGAGGGCACCATGTAGTCCGGCAGGCTGGCCTTCAACCGGGCTTTCAGGTCATCGCGCAAGGCGTCCGGGTCTTGCACCACGCCATTGGGCACCAGATAGGCGGCAAGCACTTTGCCCAACGGGCCGTCGATGTCCAGCACCACCGACTCGCGAATCCCGGCATGTTCCTGCAAGCGGGTTTCGATCTCTCCCAGTTCGATGCGGTAGCCACGAATCTTGACCTGATGATCGACCCGGCCGACGTACTCCAGCACCCCATCGCTGCGCCGGCGTGCCAGATCGCCGGTGCGATACAGACGCTCGCCCGGCGTACCGAACGGGTTGGGCACGAACACCGGCACGGTACGCCGCGGATCGTCGACATAACCGCGACCGACACCGGTGCCCGCCACGCACAGCTCACCCACCGCACCCAGCGGCACCAGGTTGAGTGCTTCATCCAGCACGTACAAACGGTTGTTGTCGGTGGGCAAGCCGATGGGCAGATACGTGCTTTGTGTGGACGCGGCATCGACCCGGAAGAACGCCACGTCATCCGAGCACTCGGCCGGGCCGTAGGCATTGACCAGCCCGATATCGGGATAGCGTTGCAGCCATTGGCTGGCCAGTTCAGGCGGCATCGCTTCGCCGGTCGGCAGCATCCAGCGCAGGCCATCGAGCGTTGTCTGTTCTTCGGCCAGCAGGCCGGTGATCAGCGACGGCACGCTTTCCAGGACGCTGATGCCCTGTGCCTGCACATGCCTGAGCAGCGCCTGGGGATCGCGAGCGATGTCGTTGGGCACGATATCGACCCGTGCGCCGAACAGCAGCGCCGCGAGGAACTGCCACACCGAAATGTCGAAACTTTGCGAGGCGGTCTGCGCAATCACATCGGTGGCGTCGAGGTTCAGGTAAGGCACCTTGCTCAACTGGTTGTTGAGCATGCCGCGCTGCTCGACCATCACGCCTTTCGGCAGCCCGGTGGAGCCCGAGGTGAAGATCACGTAGGCCAGGTTGTCCGGCGCACTGTAGCGACCGGGGTTGTGCTGCGTCGTCTCATCCCTCTGAACAGCCTCCCAGACCAGCAGGCGCGGGCGACCGGCTTCGGGCAATGCGTCCAGCAACGCCCTGCCCTGATCCACACACTGTTCAGTGCAGACCAGAACCGGCGCAAGGCTCTGGCCGATGATGCCGCTCAGGCGTGAAGTGGGCAGCGCCGGGTCCAGTGGCAGATAACCGGCACCGGCCTTGAAACTGCCGATGATCATGCCGGGCAGCTCAGGCCCGCGTTCGGCCAGCAGCGCGATCGGTTGATCGAAGCCGACCCCGGCCTTGATCAAGGTGTGCCCCAGTCGGTTGGCTGCATCGTTGAGTTCGGCATAGCTGGCGCGATGGTGCAGGCAGCTCACGGCAATGCGCTCAGGATGCTCATCAACCTGCGCCTCGAACAACTCGACATAGCTGCGCTCCAGCGGATAGGCCCGCTCACTCTGGTTGCAGCCCTCGAGCAGGAACGCTTGCTCCTGTTCGCTGAGCAGCGCCAGCTCGGCCATGTCGCCGTGGAAGCCTTCGACCAGCGCCAGCAGCAGGCGCTTGAACTCGCCGAGCATGTTCTGCACGGTCGATTCCTCGAAATAGCGTCGGTCGTAGGACAGGTGCAGGCCCAAGTCGTCGCCGGGGTAGCAGACTGCGGTCAGCGGGTAGTTGGTGTGGGTACGGCCGGAGTCGGAGGTGGCATTCAGGCTTTGTGCGCGGTCCAGCACCGAGACTTCCACCGGCGCGTTCTCGAACACGAACAGGCTGTCGAACAGCGGTTGGCCCTTGGGCAGTTCGCTGTTTTCCTGAATAGTCACCAGTGGCAGGTATTCGTACTCGCGCAACTGCATGTTGCTATCGAGCAACTGGCTCAGCCACTGACGCACGCTGCAACGCTGGTCGTCACCCGGCATGCCGATGCGCAGTGCGATGGTGTTGATGAACAGCCCGACGGTGCGCTGCATCTGCGGCAACTCCACCGGACGGCCCGCCACGGTGACGCCGAACACCACATCGCGATCACCGCTCAGACGCCTCAGGGTCAAGGCCCACGCGGCCTGAGCAAACGTGTTGACGGTCAGTTGGTGCTGCTGCGCCAGTTCGCGCAGCCGCGCGCCATCTGCCACGTCGAGACGGGTATAGCAGTCGCCGACCACCATGCCGCCACTGTCTCCGGCGTGCTCGCGCAGGAACGGACGGTCGCTCGGAATCGGCGTCGGCCGCTCGAAGCCCGCCAGGTTCTGCCGCCACCAGTCACGCGCCTGCGTCAGACCTCGACGCTGCAGCCAACCGATGTAGTCGCGATAGCGTGGCGCGGGGGCCAGTTGCACTTCACGACCCTCGCCCAGCGCGGTGTAGAGGTCGAAGAAATCGTTCATCAGCAACGAGCGGCACCAGGCATCGATGAGGATGTGGTGGTTGCTCATCATGAACCAGTAACGCGCCTCGTCCACGCGAATCAGGCGCAGGTGGAACGGCGGCTGACGCAGCAGATCGAACCCGGTCTCGCGCTCGGACTTGAGCAGCGCCTGCAAGCGTGGCTCCTGCTGGTCGCTGGCCACGTCGCGCCAGTCCAGATAATCAATGGGCGTGCTGCCCGGCTTGTGAATCACCTGCAGCATGGTTTCGCCGATGTCCCAGCAGAACGAGGCACGCAGCGCTTCATGACGGGCGATCACCGCCTGCCAGGCCTGGGCGAAACGTTGCGGGTCCAGCGCGCTGTTGATGCGGTAACGGTCTTGCATGTAATACAGGCCCGTGCCCGGCTCCAGCAGGGTGTGCAGCAGCATGCCCTCTTGCATCGGGGTCAGCGGGTAGACGTCTTCGATGTGGGCGGCAGGAACCGGCAGCGCGTCGAGTTGCGCCTGTTGCAGTTCAGCCAGCGGGAAGTCTGACGGCGTGAGGCCGCCACTGCCTTCCGCCAGGCAATGGGTGATCAAGGCCTGCAACTGGTTCAGATAGTCCCGGGCCAAGGCTTCAATGGCCTCGGGCTGAAAGCGCTCGGCACTGAACGTCCAGCGCAGCACCAGCTCACCGCCATACACCTGACTGTCGATGCTCAGCTCATTAGGCAACGGCGCATGAGGATCGTGGGCCGCGCCAGCTGACGTTTCCAGCGGCCGGAACAATGCATCGCCATCGAAGCTCTGATCGAACTGGCCCAGGTAGTTGAAGGTAATCGGGGCCACGGGCAAGGCCTGCATGGCACTGCGGCTGCTGTCATCGGCGAGGTAGCGCAGCACACCATAACCCAGCCCCTTGTGCGGGACCTGACGCAGTTGTTCCTTGATCGCCTTGATCGACTTGCCTGGTTCTGCGTGATCGAGGACCGGTGTCAGGCGTAACGGATAGGCACTGGTGAACCAGCCCACCGTGCGGGTCAAGTCAATGTCGTCGAACAGGGTTTCGCGGCCGTGGCCTTCGAGTTGAATCAGGGTCGAGGCCTGACCGCTCCAGCGACACACTACTAGCGCCAATGCGGTCAGCAGCAAGTCGTTAACCTGGGTCCGGTAGGCGCTCGGCGCCTGTTGCAGCAGGTGCCGGGTACTACGGGTGTCCAATCGTACGCTGAGGGTTCGGGCGTGACGATTCTGCTGACCGCCCTGCTGGGCATGGCCCGGCAACGCTGCGGTCGGACCGCTGAGCTGGCGCTGCCACCATTGAAGCTCTTCACGCAACGACTCGCTGCCGGCGTAGGCCTGCAGGCGACTCGCCCAGTCCCGAAAGGCACTGGTCTTGGCCGGCAGGCGGACCTGCACGGCTTCATTGAGCTGCCGATACGCCGTCTGCACGTCATCGAGCAACACGCGCCACGACACGCCATCCACCACCAGGTGGTGGATGACCACCAACAGGCGTTGCTGACCTTGCGGCCCATCCACCAGCACGGCACGCAACAGCGGACCGTTCTGCAGATCGAGACTGCGCTGAGCCTGCTCGAACAACTCGACGCACTCGCCCAGGTCCGCCACCTGCGCCTGAACCACCAACGCCTCTTGCGTGTGCGAGGCACGATGCACGGCTGTCCAGCGACCGTCTTGCTCCGCAAATCCCAACCTGAGTGCGTCATGCTGTTCCAGCACGGCGCGCAGCGCGAGTTCCAGCGTTGGTGCATCCAGCCGGGTAACAGGCTCCAGCACCAACGCCTGATTCCAGTGCTGACGCGCCGGAATCGGTGTGTCAAAGAACCAGTGCTGAATCGGCGTGAAGCCCGATTCGCCGGTCACCAGACCCTGTTCGGCCTGGATCAATTCCTGAGTCGTTGCCACCGCTGCGAGGGTATATACGGTCTGATGCTGAAACAGATCACGTGGTGTGAAATAAATACCGGCCTGACGTGCCCGACTGACCACCTGGATGGACAGAATCGAATCGCCGCCCAGCTCGAAGAAGTTGTCGTTGAGCCCCACCTGCGTCACGTTCAGCACCGCGCACCAGATGGCTGCCAGTTGCTGCTCAAGGTCGCTGACCGGCGCCACGTACTGTTGGCGGTTGAGTTCCGGGTCCGGCGCGGGCAAGGCGCGGCGGTCGAGCTTTCCGTTGGCCGTCAGCGGCATGCTGTCCAGCAGAATCAGGTGCGCAGGCACCATGTAGTCCGGCAATTGCGCCTTGAGGTGCGACTTGAGCGATTCGCGCAGATGCGTCTGCTGCTCGTCACCCTGCGCGGCCACTTCGCTGACCACGTAGCCAGCCAATTGCTTGCCGGAGGGCGTGTCCAGCGCCAGCACCACGGCCTCGCGCACACCGTCGTGTTCCAGCAGTCGGGTCTCGATTTCGCCCAGTTCGATGCGAAAGCCACGGATTTTCACCTGATGGTCGATGCGCCCCAGGTACTCGACCAGACCATCGGCGCGCTGGCGCACCAGATCGCCGGTGCGATACAGACGCCCGCCCTGCCCGGCAAACGGATCGGCCACAAAGCGCTCGGCCGTCATGCCCGGACGCTGGTGATAACCCTGCGCCAGACCCGGACCACCGATGTACAACTCGCCACTCGCGCCCTGCGGCACCAGGGCCAGATCGGCATCGAGAATGTAAGCGACCCGCGCTCCGACCACGCGACCGATCGGCACACTGACGTCACCTTCCGGCAACTGCTGCGGGGCCAGACTGGCCAGCGGCATGACCACGGTTTCGGTCGGCCCGTAGGCGTTGAAGAACAGTTCAGGCTGGAACACCGCACGTATGCGATGCAGATGCTCGCCGGTCAGCGCTTCGCCGCCCGTGATGCACATGCGCACCGGCAGGGTCTGGCCCTGGGTCGCCAGCCATTGCGCCAACTGGCTGCCATAGCTGGGCGTGAAACCGAGAATGTTCACCTGCTGATCGCGGATCAGGGCGCAGATGTCTTCCGCGTCCCACTGCCCCTGAGCACGCAACACCACACGTGCGCCGCTGAGCAAAGGCACCAGCAGGCGCTCGGTGGCCGCATCGAAGTTGATCGAATAGAAATGCAGCTCGCAGTCGTCAGGCTGCATGTCGAAGCGGCGGATCACCGCTTGGCAATGCATGGCGATTTCGCCATGAGACACCACCACGCCTTTAGGCTTGCCCGTGGAGCCCGATGTGTAAATCAGGTATGCCTGATGCTGCGGCAGGCTGATGAACGGCAGCTCGCCTTGCGGATAAGCCGTCAGCAGCGGCAGGTCGTCTTCCAGACACCAGCGTGCCACGCCTTCCGGCAACTCGCCGAGGGCGGCAAACAGCGCACGGTCGCTCAACAGCAGCCCGACACCACTGTCGTCGATCATGTACTGCAGGCGTTCCAGCGGATACTCCGGGTCCAGCGGCACGTAAGCGCCACCGGCCTTGAGGATCGCCAACAGGCCGACCACCATTTCCAGCGAGCGCTCCAGCGCCAGGCCCACACGGACCTGCGGCCCGACACCGCGCTCGCGCAGCATCCAGGCCAGTTGATTGGCGCGGCTGTTCAGCTCGGCGTAGCTCAGGGTTTCGCTGGCAAAGGTCAGGGCTGGCGCGTTCGGGCGCAGGCGCGCCTGCTCGGCGAACAGCTCATGAATGCACTGATCCAGACGCTGCTCGCCCGCTTCGACGCTGAGGTTGTCAAGCAATTGCTGACGCTCGGACGCCTGCAACAGCGGCAGTTCGCTGAGGCGTTGCTGTGGATCGGCCAGCAGGGCTTGCAGCAGATTCAGCCAGTGCCCGGCCATTCGGGCGATGCGTGGCTCGTCGAACAGGTCAGTGCTGTAGGTCAGGCAGCAGCCCAGACGATGATCCAGCTCGGTCACTTCCAGGTTGAGGTCGAACTTGGTTGCTCGCGCATCGTTGACCAGATACTCGACCGTCATTCCGGCCAGCTCACGGCTCTGCTGGAATTCCCAGCGCTGCACGTTGCACATCACCTGGAACAGCGGGTTGTAGGCCGCGCTGCGTGGCGGTTGCAGGGCTTCGACCAGATGGTCGAACGGCAAGTCCTGATGCGACTGGCCTTCGATGACGGTATGCCTGACTTGTTCGAACAACTGCGCCACACTCATCTGTCCGTCGAGTTGTACGCGCAGCACCTGGGTATTAAGGAAGGCACCGATCAGACCTTCGCTTTCCGGGCGAATCCGGTTGGCCACCGGTGCGCCGATCCGAAGGTCTGTCTGGCCGCTGTAGCGGTAGAGCAGCACCGCCAGCGTGGCGGTCATGGTCATGAACAGGGTCAGGCCGTTCTGCGCATTGAACGCGCGCACTTTTGCCGCCAGACCGGGCTGCAGATCAAACCGGTACAACTCGCCCTGATGGCTCTGCACCGGTGGACGTGGACGGTCGCCGGGCAGCTCCAGCAACGGATGCTCGTTGCCCAGTTGCGCCGTCCAGTAATCCAGTTGGCGCTGGCGCTCGCCCGCTTCCATCCACTGACGCTGCCAGACACAGTAATCCAGGTACTGGACCGCCAGCGGCTCCAGCGGCGACGGTTTGCCCGCAAGGAACGCCTCGTACAGCAGCCCCAGTTCGCGCGCGAAAATGTCCATCGCCCAGCCTTCAGTGACGATGTGGTGCAGGGTCAGGACGAAGTAGTGCTCCAGTTCTCCGGCCCGGACCAGACAGGCCCGCAGCAGCGGTCCGCTTTCCAGGTCGAAAGGCTGATGCGCTTCGCTGTCGGCCAATGCCTGGAGCCGCTGCTGACGAACCTCGGCAGGCAGCACAGACATGTCCTCCCAACGCATCTGCAGGCCGGTCTGTTGCGAAACTTTCTGGCACGCCACGCCATCGACGCTCGGAAACGTGGTGCGCAGGGTTTCATGGCGCAGGATCAGCGCTTGCAACGCGGCGTCGAAACGCTCGATATCCAGCACGCCGTTCAAGCGCGCCATGCCGCCGACGTTATAGGCCGGGCTGTCCGGCTCCATCTGCCAGAGGAACCACATGCGTTGCTGCGAATAGGACAATGGCACCGGCTGACTGCGGTCGACAGGGGCGATCGGTTGCAAGCTGCCACGCACGCCGGAGGCCTGAATGCGTTCGACCTGCTCGGCGAAAGCGCCCAGCTCACTGGATTCGAACAGCGTGCGCAGCGGCAGGTCGATGTCGCAGGCCTGACGCACGCGCGAGATGATCTGGGTGGCCAGCAAGGAGTGACCGCCCAGCGCGAAGAAGTCGTCACGCAGACCCACACGGGGCACGCTCAGCACCTCGCGCCAGATAGTCGCGATCTGCTTTTGCAGCGCCGACTGCGCTCGACGTGCTCACGGGTCTGCCACTGCGGCTCCGGCAAGGCGCGACGATCCAGCTTGCCGCTCGGGCTCAGAGGCATGCTGTCCAGACGCACCAGCTGCGCAGGGACCATGTAATCCGGCAGCTCCAGCGCCAGAGCAGATTTGATGCGTTCGGCCTGCTCGACTTCGCTTTCGTGTTGCAGCGCGGCGGTGTAATAGCCGATCAGTTGCGGGCCAGCGAGCGTTTCGCGTACCAGCACGGCGGCGTGACCAATACCGGGTTGAGCCAGCAGACGCGCTTCGATTTCCTGAGGCTCGACCCTGAAGCCGCGCAGCTTCACCTGCTGATCGAGACGCCCCAGGTATTCCAGCGCACCATCGGCGGCCCAGCGCACCCGGTCGCCCGTGCGATACAGCCGCTCGCCCGCCTCGCTCAAAGGATCGGCCACAAAACGTTCAGCCGTCAGCGCCGGTCGACCCAGATAGCCACGCGCCAGCCCGATGCCGCCAATGCACAGCTCCCCGGCAACGCCTTGCGGTGCCGGATTGAGTTCACTGTCCAGCACCCGACACAACACGTTACCCAGCGGACGGCCAATCGGTGAGCGTTCACCGTCAGCCCGCTGACACTGCCAGTGGGTCACGTTGATAGCGGTTTCAGTCGGGCCATAGCGGTTGTGCAATTGCACGTTCGGCAGTTGCTCCAGCACCCGGTCGCGCAGCTCGCCAGACAGCGCTTCGCCACCGGAGAACAGCCGACGCAAGCTGCTGCACTGCCGGGTGAGCGGCTCGTCGATGAACAGTTGCAACAGCGGCGGTACGAAATGCAGCGTGGTGACGCCGTAGTCCTTGACCAGCTGCGCAATGCGATGCGGGTCACGGTGTTCGCCGGGACCGGCCAACAGCAGACGGCATCCGGTGATCAGCGGCCAGAAACACTCCCACACCGACACGTCGAAGCTGATCGGGGCTTTCTGCATCAGCACATCGCTGTCATCCAGCGCGTAGGTCGCCTGCATCCATTGCAGGCGCTCGGCCAGCGCCGCGTGGGTGTTGCCGACGCCCTTGGGTTGCCCGGTGGAACCGGAGGTATAGATCACGTAGGCCAGGTTATCGCCGTGCACATGCAGGCCCGGCGCGCTGACCGGCCAGCTTTCCAGATTCAGGGTGTCCATCGCCACGGTGCAAACGCCCTCGGCGCTCGGCAGATCCCCCAGCAGATGGCTCTGAGTCAACAGCAGATCGACGCCGCTGTCAGCAAGCATGTAGGCCAGGCGCTCGGTCGGGTAATCCGGGTCCAGCGGCACGTAGGCGCCACCGGCCTTGATAATCGCCAACAACCCAATCATCAGTTGCGGCGAGCGCTCGGCGGCAATGGCGACCTTGATGTCCGGGCCGACACCCTTGTCGCGCAGGTAATGCGCCAGACGGTTGGCCTGGGCATGCAGGCCGGCGAAATCGAGGCTGCCGCCCTCCCACATCAGCGCGATACGCTCCGGGGTCTGGCGGGCCTGTTGGTTGAGCCGCTCAGGCAACCAGCGGGTCGCCGGTGCACAGGGCGCAGCGCTCCATTGAGCCTGTTGCGCCTGCTCGTCCTCGTCGAGCAATTGCAGATCGCCCAGCGCGATTTGCGGCTGCTGGCTGACCTGAGCCAGCACGCGCATATAGTGCCGGGCCATGCGCAGGATGGTGTCGCGCTCGAACAGCTCGTCAGCGTAGTCGAATGACAAGGTCAGGCGACCGTTCTTGTCTTCCTCGCTGTGCAGTTGCAGGTCGAACTTGGCCTCGCGGCTGTGCCAAGGTAACTCTTCGGCCAACAATCCGGGCAAGCGGCGCAAGGCACTCAGGTCGCGCTGCTGATGATTGAACATGACCTGAAACAGACCGTGCCCGCGGGACTGCGGGAAAGCTTCGACCAACTGATCGAACGGCAGGTCCTGATGGGCCTGGGCATCCAGCGCCGTCTGACGGGTCTGGGCCAGCAGCGCGGAAAATGGCTGGCGTGCATCGAGCTGCGCACGCAGCACCAGCGTGTTGATGAAGAAACCGATCATGCCTTGGGTTTCATGACGCGGACGGTTGGCGCCTGGCACGCCGATGCGAATGTCGGTGTGCCCGCTGTAGCGATGCAGCAGGGTCTGGAAACTGGCCAGCAAAAGCATGAACGGCGTCGCTTGCCAGGCTTGCGCGGTGTTGCGCACGGCGGCACTCAATTCGGCACTCAGGCGCAGGCTGTAGCGGTCAGCACTGTACTGCTGGCGCGACGAGCGCGGATGATCCGTGGTCAGCGCGAGCACTGGCTGTTCGTCGCCCAGTTGCTGCTTCCAGTAATCGAGCTGGCGCGCGGCCTCGCCACGCGCCAGCCAGTCGCGCTGCCACTGGCCATAATCGGCATAACGCAGCGCCAGCGGTGCCAGTTCAACCGACTGCCCTTGAACCGCCGCCGCGTATAGACGCGAGAACTCGTCGATCAGCACATTCAGCGACCAGCCGTCGGCGATGATGTGGTGTAACGTCACCAGCAGTTGATGTTCTTCGTCATCCAGTTGCACCAGCATCACGCGCAGCAGCGGGCCGCTTTGCAGGTCGAACGGCAGGCGCGCCTGCTCTTCGCGAATCGCCCGAGCCCGGGTCTGCCGCTCGTCGCCAGACAGGTCACTGATGTCCACCACCGGTAACTGAAACTCGCCGGCCGGATCTATGCGTTGCAGCGCCGCCCCGTCCTGCTCATAGAAGCGGGTACGCAGCGACTCATGGCGCTCGACGAGACGCTGAAAGCTGTCGCGCACCGCCGTGCGGTCCAGCTCGCCACGCACGTGCAGACCACCGGGGATGGTGTAGGCGCTGCTGTGCGGGTCCAGTTGCCAGACAAACCACAAACGGTTCTGCGCCAGTGACTGCGGTAAATGTTCGTGGCCCGGCAGACGCGTGATGGCCTTCTCGGTGGGCGTATCGCCTTGCCGGGCAGCGATCTGCAGCACTTCGATCTGCGCGACGAAGGCACCCAGCGTCGGTGCCTCGAACAGCAGGCGCAGGCTCAGGTCGAGGCCCAGCACCTCACGCAGCTTCGCCACCACCTGAGTCGCGGCAATCGAGTTGCCGCCCAGCAGGAAGAAGTGGTCATCTGCGCTGATGTGCTCGCGCTGCAACTGCTCGCACCAGACGCTCGACACTTTCGCCAGCAGTTCCGAGCCAGTGGCTTGAACCCGCGCCGGTTGATTCGAGCTGCTGTCAGGAAACACGGCGTAGCTGTCGAGGCTGCCATCGACCAGACGCGTACGGCAGGCGGAGCGTTGCAGTTTGCCGCTGGAGGTCTTGGGCAGCGCGCCCGGATTGAGCAGTACCACGACGCGCGGCGCTTCCTGGAATGCCTCGGCCACGGCCTGGCGAATCACCTTGATCAACGCTTCGGGTGACAGGATTTTCTGTACGCTGCGACTTACCTCTGCCGCAATGCCGATGCCTTCGATGCCCGCCTGGGCGACGGCAAACGCAGCAACACGCCCTTTGCGCACCACATCGACGTCACGTTCGACGACTTTCTCGATGTCCTGCGGATACAGGTTCTGCCCACGCACGATCAG
Organism: Pseudomonas asturiensis; assembly: GCF_900143095.1. Taxonomy (GTDB): domain Bacteria; phylum Pseudomonadota; class Gammaproteobacteria; order Pseudomonadales; family Pseudomonadaceae; genus Aquipseudomonas; species Aquipseudomonas asturiensis. The sequence continues at coordinate 13,680 of NZ_FRDA01000018.1, forward strand.
CATGTCTTTCAAGCGGCCGGTGATGTACAGCTCGCCGTGGCGCTGAAAACCCAGGTCGCCTGTGCGCAGCCAGGTCTGGCCGTCATGTTCGACAAACGTCTTCGCCGTCGCTTGCGGGTTGCGCCAGTAGCCATGGGCGATGCTCGGACCCTTGGCCCAGACTTCACCGACGAGGTTTTCGTCCAGTACCTGCAAGGTATTCGGGTCTGCGATCAGCACGCCATGTCCCGGCTGCCCCGTGCCGCAACTCATCACCGGATTGCCCTCGCCCGGCTCCACGATATTGCGGGCCAGCGCTGCCTCGTCCAGGCGCAGGGAAGGAATACCTTTGCCGCGCTTGCCACCGGCCACATAAAGGGTCGCTTCGGCCAGCCCGTAGGACGCCATGAAGCTGTCAGGCGTGAAGCCGCAGCTGGCGAACTTGTCAGCGAACGCATCGAGGCTGTCCTGACGGATCGGCTCGGAACCGGAATACGCAACGCGCCAGCGGCTCAGGTCCAGACGGTCCAGCGCCGAGTCGCTGACCCGTGTGGTGCACAGTTGGTAAGCGAAGTCCGGCCCGCCGCTGATGGTGCCGCCGTACTCGCTGATTGCTTCCAGCCAGCGCAACGGACGCGTCAAAAAATACGCCGGGGCCATCAGCACGCACGGCACGCCACTGAAAATCGGTTGCAGCAGGCCGCCGATCAGCCCCATGTCGTGGTACAGCGGCAGCCAGCTGACGATGACATCGTCAGGGTTGAGGTCGATACCGAAACCGTGGCGAATCAGCAGCTCGTTGGCCACCAGATTGCCGTGGGTCACCTGCACGCCCTTGGGTGAGGCGGTCGAACCGGAGGTGTATTGCAGGAACGCGATATCGTCGCCCTGCAACCGGGGCCCTTGCCAGCCTTCGGCCAGGGCGCTGTCCAGGGTGTCGACACACAGCAGGTGCGGCGCATCGACCGCCGCCAGTTCATCCATCTGCAGCAAAGCCGATTGCAGGTCAGAACCGGTCAGCAGCACACGCGGCTCGGCGTCGGCGATGATCGACAGCAGGCGCTCCTGATGATGACGGCGATTGGATTCAGGTGGGTAAGCGGGCACCGCAATGACGCCGGCATACAGGCAACCGAAGAAAGCCGCCACGTAGTCCGGCCCGCTGTGGAACAGCAGAACGGCGCGATCGCCCGGTGTTGCCTCGCGCTTGAGGGCCGCAGCGATGGTGCGTGCACGCAGGTCCAGATCCCGGTAGGTCAACACCAGACCGCGACTGTTTTCGTCGATGAGAAAACGCAGCGCCAGTTGGTCAGGCGTTTTTGCGGCGCGACGTTGCAGCGCCTGAGCCAGAGTGTCGGGGAGTTCGAACGCGTCCATGATGAGGTTCCTGCTGGGTTCGGCTTGCCAGAGCGGGTCTGGGTGTCAAAAGAAAGCGCGTCGCAGGGTCAGCGACGCGTCGGGCGAGCGGGCGTCAACCGGCTGCGCGGGTCCGGAACCGCGCAGCGCTGTTGCGCCATCGGGTCAGGTGCTGTTCGGCATAACGCCGCAGATGGCGGAGCAATTGAGCCTGTTCATCGATCAGGTAAAAGTGGTGGCCCTCGAACATGTCCAGCGAAAACCCCGTCGCGGCGTCGTCCTGCCAGTCGAGCAGTTCCTCGACGCTGACGCTGTCCTGCTTGCCGCCGAACACATGAACAGGAACATGCAGCGGCTCGCGCTCGCCATAAACAAAGCTGCCGCACAGCAGAAAGTCGGCGCGCAGGATCGGCAGCATCAACTGCATGAGCTCGTCATTGGCGATCACGCTTTCGCTGGTGCCGTTGAGCGTACGTAGCCGGTCGATCAACTGCGCATCCGTCTTGGCAACGGCGTAGTCGCTCACGTCGCGGCGCACCGGCCCTGCCGTGGCCGACGCAAACAGGGCCAGCGGCGCAGGCAGCCCGCGAGCGCGCAAGGCATGCGCCAGCTCGAAGGCCAGCAAGCCACCCAGGCTGTGCCCGAACAGCGCATACGGCGTGTCCAGTTCAGCCGCGATTTCATCGGCCAGACGACCGGCCAGCTGTGCGATATCGGTCTCCAACGGCTCGCCCATGCGCATCCCCCGGCCCGGCAGCTCCAGAGGACGCACGCTCAACCATTCAGGCAGTTTGCGTCGCCACGGGCTGTAGAACATGGCGCTGGCACCGGAATACGGCAGGCAGAACAGCTTCATGGTAACGGTGCTGCTCATATCAGGACCGTCCGTCCACTGGATCCGGTGTAAACGCTGCGATGCGCGCGATGAAAACGCATGGTGTTCTCCTGATGTATTGCGTGGCCGCAATCGGGGGCGAGCCTGTCATCAAGGAGAACGGATGGCCTCAGGAAATAATTAGTCGCATCGGGATGCCTTGCACGACCTGCGAGCGCGTTGATCACCCTCGCCCCGTTTAAGTGCGCTGATGCGCTTTCGCATTTGACAATAATTATCATTAAGACTAATTTATCGCCCCACGTGATGGCGCGACTCACAAAGCCGCCCCCCTTCAATGAATGTGTAGCAAGGTGAATTCCATGACGGAACAAGCGTTCACAAGCAAGTGCGACTCACCCCTACTCCAGGTTTTTGTCGACAACTATCTGCTGCTGGTCAAGATCGCAGCACGCATCGTGGGTTGCCGGTCGCGTGCCGAAGACGTGGTCCAGGACGCATTCTTCAGGCTGCGTTCCGCACCCCAGGCGACCTTGACGTTCAAGGCTCAGCTCAGCTATCTGTTTCAGATCGTGCGCAATCTGGCCATCGATCACTATCGCAAGCAGGCGCTGGAGCAGAAATACACCGGCCCCGAGGCCGAAGGGTTGAATGTGGTGATTCAGGGGGCGTCGCCGGAAACGTCGCACATCAATTTCTCGAGCCTGGAGAAGATCGCCGACGCCCTGTCCGAATTGCCGGCGCGCACGCGCTATGCCTTCGAGATGTACCGGTTGCACGGTGTGCCGCAAAAGGACATTGCCAAGGAATTGGGCGTTTCACCGACGCTGGTCAATTTCATGATTCGCGATGCATTGATCCACTGCCGCAAGGTCAATGGCGTGCGAACCGAGCCCTGAGCGTTTTCAGGACAAAAAAAATCCGGAGCCAGGGCTCCGGATTTTTCGTTTCAGCGCGACAGGTTTTTATCAGCGGCTGACCTGATACTCAGGCTGCACTTCCGGCATGGCCGAAGAGTGGTGGTTGAGGATCTTCCACTCGTTGCCAACACGGTGGTACAGGAAGGTGTACCGCGCCTGGACCTTGCTTTGCTTACCATCGGCAGCCGTCAGGGTGAAGGTGTAGACACCGCTGTCCACGGCTGCATCCGGACCCAGGCGGCGGATTTCCCGGTAGTTGATCTCACCGACCGGCTTGAGGGTCAGGAAGTGATCGAAATAGTCCTTGATCTCGGCCGGGGTGGCCCGCACCTTGTTCGAAACGGTCGGCTGCAGCACCGCATCCTTTGTGTACATGGACAATACCGTCTGCGAGTTACCGGTCTTCAGGGCCTTGTTCCAGCGGTCGAACAGGCCTGCAATTTCCTTGTCGTTCACGTTGCTTGGCTGCTCGGCCACCATACGGTAGGTGTAGCCGCCCGCAGGCTCGGCAGCGGCCTGAACCATGGGGGCACTCACTGCAAGCAACATGGCCAGGGCGGTCAATTTAACTTTCATCGCAACTCTCCTACGGGGTGATCTGTTCAGGGATTCAGTGGTTGCCAATTTGCCGTGTATCCCTGAGTGCGCCATCGGCCGAACGGGGCTATTTATCTATGCCAATCGGCAGATAGGCGCTGAATCACCATCCGCGCTTTAATAGCGTCACTTCTGATGTGCTCGCGCGCGCATCATTTCCCGCTGGAGCTCTACGCATGCAAAGCCCACCTCATGATCCGGCAAGCGCCCTGGCGATCCGTACGCAGTATCGCCAGTCGCAAAGCCGCGCGGCGCGCCTTCGACTGCTGGTGGACACCGGTCAGGAGCTGACCCAGTTGCCGCCCGAAGCCATGCGCAAGCGCGTACTGCAACGGGCCTGCGCTTTCGTGGCCATGGACCACGGCCTGTTGCTGGAATGGAACGCCGACAGCGTGGTGCGTATCACCGCCAGCCATGGCAGCAAGGAACGCCTGAACTCGATGGACAAGGTCGCCGACGCGCTGGCTGTCGGTCCACAGTGGCTGGACCTGTCGGACGCCCTGCTGCCCAGCGTTCTGATGCTGCCGCTGCGCGGTGCCGACGAAGGTGCGTTCGGAACGCTGCTGCTGGCCAACAGCGTAGGGATCAACGCCCCGGACAACGAGGACATCGAGTCACTGCAATTGCTGGCGACGCTGCTGGCCGCGCATCTGGAGAACAATCGGTTGCTCGAGGCGCTGGTCGCGCGCGAGCGGACGATGTCCGAGCTGGTGCATCAGTTGTTCACCGCGCAGGAAGACGAACGCAAGCGCATGGCCTATGACCTGCACGATGGTCTGGCCCAGACGCTCGCTGGTCTGCACCAGCGCCTGCAGGGTTTTGCAGGTCGTTGCCCGGAGCTGCCCGAATCGCTGAACGTTGATCTGCAGGCCATTCTGACCCTGGCCCAGCACTGCGTGGGCGAAGGCCGACAATTGATCAGTGGCCTGCGACCGACCGTACTGGATGATTTTGGCCTGCTTCAGGCGGTCGACAAAGAGGCGGACCGGCTGCGTGAAGGCGGGATTGCCGTGCACTGGAGCGTGCGTTCGATGGCCCGTCTGCCCAGCCACCTGGAGATCGGTCTGTTCCGTATTGCCCAGGAAGGCATAAATAATGTGCTCAAGCATTCAGGCGCCGGTAGCGTAGAACTGGCGCTGGAAGTCACTGACAGTACGGTTTCGCTGTTGCTCGAAGACAATGGCCGGGGTTTTGTGGCCGATCAGAGACCCGACGGCACCGGTATTCAGAAACTGGGGCTGGTCGCGATGCAGGAACGGGCCAGCCTGCTGGGAGGACGCCTGACTTGCGTCAGCCGCCCCGCTTGCGGTACACGACTGCGCGCCACCGTCCCTTTCACTGCTGACAAGGCAACCTCATGACTGACACCCTGCGACTGGTCCTGGCGGACGATCATGAAGTGACCCGCACCGGGTTCGTTTCGCTGCTGGCGGGCCACCCGGAGTTCGAGGTGGTCGGCCAGGCGGCCGACGGCCAGAGGGCTGTCGAACTGTGCGAGACGTTGCAACCGGACATCGCGATCCTCGACATCCGCATGCCTGTGCTCAACGGGCTGGGCGCGGCGCGACTTCTGCAGCAACGCATGCCGAAGCTGAAGGTGGTGATTTTCACCATGGACGACAGCACCGATCATCTGGAGGCCGCCATCAGCGCCGGTGCCGTGGGCTATCTGCTCAAAGACGCCAGCCGCGACGAAGTCATCGCCAGCCTGCAACGCGTGGCACGTGGCGAAGAAGCCCTCAACAGCAGCGTCAGTGCGCGCCTGCTCAGACGCATGACCGAACGCAATACCAGTGGCGCTGCCTTGCCCGAAGCCCTGACGCCCCGTGAGCGGCAGGTCCTCGGGCTGGTCGCGGGAGGTTTCAGCAACCGGGAGATCGGCGAAAAACTCGGCATCACCACCGGCACTGCCAAGGCTCACGTCGAAAAAGTGATCGGCAAGCTGGGCGCGTCCGACCGCACCCAGGCTGCGGTCAGAGGCGTGGCATTGGGCCTGGTCTCTCAGGCACCAGGCGACTGGCGATGAGTGAACTGGCCACCAGCCGTTGGCAGGATCTGCCGTTGCGCGGCAAGGCACTTCTGGCGATTTCCATGCCGCTGGTGGTGCTGATGTCGTCACTGGCCCTGATCTACCATGCCGAACGCCAGACTGCGCAGGCCGAAGAGGATGTGCGCCGTGTGCTGCTGGTCCAGGGCGATATCCAGACTGTGCACACCCAGATCGCCGAAGCGGCCGCCAGCGTGCGCGGCTATCTGCTGACCCGTCAGGCTGACTTCTTGCCCGCCTACCTGAACGCACAGCCTTTGATTGACGCCGCACTGGTGCGCCTGGACGCTAACATTCAGGACGAACAGATGCGCAGATACCTGATGGCGATCGACCCGCTGATCCATGCCAAGGCGGATGGTCTGGCAAAGCTGCAGACGCTCAGTCTTCAGGCACCGGAAACCATCACGCGCATCCTGATCGAGAACAAATACGTCCTGGATCAACTGCGTGAACGAATCAGCATCATGCGCGAGCGCGAAGACACGCTGCTGGCCGAACGTACCGCCGCTGCCGCCGCAACTCGCGAGCGACTGATGTTCTCTACGTTGCTGGCAGCCGCCTGCGGGCTGTTCGGCGCCATTCTGGCCGTGTTGATGCTCTCCAGAGGCATCGTGACCCGGGTTCAGCAAGTACAACGCAACGCGCAGCGGCTTGCGCTTGGCCAGCCCCTGCAGCCGCAACCCCCTGAAAAGGATGAAATCGGTCAGTTGAGCACGCGACTGGTCGAGGCTGGCCAGTTGCTCGCCGAGCGCGAACGCGCCCTGCGTGAAAACGAGGAGCGCTTGCGCCTCATCATCGAAGGTGTGAAGGACTACGGCATTTTCGCGCTGGACAAGCATGGCTACATCACGTCGTGGAACGCTGGTGCCGAGCGCATCAAGGGCTACACCGAGCAGGAAATCATCGGCCAGCACTTTTCGGTTTTCTATCAACCGCAGGAATGCCCGCAGCACCCTGAGATGGCGCTGCATCAAGCCACTGTCGAAGGGCATTACATGGAAGAAGGCTGGCGCTGTCGCAAAGACGGCAGCCGCTTCTGGGCCAGCGTGGTGATCACGGCCCAGTACGACGGTAGCAACGCGTTGCGTGGTTTTTCCAAGATCACCCGTGACATCACCGACCGTCGCGCCGCCGAGATTGCCCTGGGCACCGCCCGCGAAGAAGCCGAACGTGCGAGCCGGGCCAAGAGCGAGTTTCTGTCGCGCATGAGCCACGAATTGCGCACGCCGCTGAATTCGATCCTGGGGTTCGCCCAGTTGCTGGACATGGACTCGCCGGCCAGCCAGCGACCGCAGGTGGGGCATATCCTGCGTGCCGGTCAGCATTTGCTGAAGCTGATCAACGAAGTGCTGGACATCGCCCGGATCGAAGCGGGCCATCTGTCCCTGAGCCCTGAACCGGTGCGCCTTTCAGCTGTTCTGCAAGAAGCACTGGTACTGGTCTCGCCGATGGCGGCCGATGGCACTATCCGGCTGGTCGAACTGCCGCCTTTATCCGATGAACTGGGCGTGGTCGCTGACCGTCAGCGCTTGATCCAGGTGCTGCTGAACCTGCTGTCCAATGCCATCAAGTACAACACGCCTGGCGGACAGGTCCACCTGGAGGTGGAACAGCGGGAAGAGCAAATCGCCGTGACCGTCGTCGACACCGGGCATGGCATCGCCCCTGAGCGTATCGATCAACTGTTCAAACCGTTCGAGCGCCTGGGGGCCGACCCGAATGTCGAAGGGACCGGGCTGGGTCTGGCCCTGAGCAAAAGCATGCTGGAAATGATGCAGGGCCAGCTTCTGGTACAAACCACGCCCGGACAGGGCAGCCGCTTTACCCTGCTGCTGCCTCGGGTACAGGTCCAGGCAACGCCTGCGCCCTTGCCACGACAGACCGACAGGCTGCCAACCCTCAAATCCCCTGCCCGCCCGGACTACCATGGCAAGGTGCTGTGCATCGAAGACAACCTGTCGAGCATGGCCCTGATCGAAACGCTGCTGCAACGCCGGCCAGGCATTCAGTTGCTGTCGAGCATGCAGGGGCAACTGGGCCTGGATCTGGCCAGGCAGCATGCCCCTCAACTGATCCTGCTGGATATGAACCTGCCGGACCTTCAGGGACTGCACGTGCTGCAGCGGCTACGTCGTCTGCCCGCAACCGCTCGCACGCCCATCCTGATGATTACTGCCGATGCCAGCGACACCGTTCAAAGAGCGCTGCAAGAAGCCGGCGCGACCGCTATCCTGACCAAACCCATTCAGGTGCCTGCCTTTCTTGCGTATCTGGATCAATACTTACCGGAGCCGACATGACCGGAGACTTTCGCATCCTGATCATTGATGACCAGCGTCCCAATCTTGAATTGATGGAGCAACTGCTCGCCCGCGAAGGCCTGAACAACGTACTGAGCAGCACCGAACCCTTGCGCACGCTGGACCTGTTCAACAGTTTCGAGCCCGACCTGGTCATACTCGACCTGCACATGCCCGAGTTCGACGGGTTTGCGGTACTGGAGCAGCTAAGCCGACGCATTCCGGCCAATGACTACGTACCGATCATGGTGCTGACTGCCGACGCCACCCGCGACACGCGTCTGCGCGCACTGGCACTGGGCGCACGCGACTTCATCAGCAAGCCGCTGGACGCTCTGGAAACCATGCTGCGTATCTGGAATTTGCTGGAGACTCGTGCGCTGTACAAAACGCTGCGCAAACTGGTGCCGCCAGAACATATCGAATTACTGCGCCAGCCACGCTCACTGGCACAGCAATAAACGATTGTTTACTTGATCAGCGTCACCGGCACCGACGCTTCATGAATGACTCGCGTGGCGACCGAGCCCAGCAACAGGCCCGTCATGCTGCCCAGCCCGCGAGTGCCCATGACCACAGCGTCACAACCGAGCTTCTGCACCTGCGCCTCTACCTGCTCGGCGACATTGCCAAGGTCCACATGAGCCTGAAACCGTGTTCCAGCAGCGGTCAGCAGTTCGATGGCGTCGTCGAGCACGCGCTTGCCCTCATTGTTCAGACCCGCCTTCACCCCCTCGATCATGTCCGGCGCCAGATAGTCGCTGTAATCGATCGGGCTGGCCTGGACATTCAACAGATGCACCTCAAGCGGCTTCTTGAGGTCGGCGGACAGCTCAATGACATATCCGAGGGCCCGCATGGCGTGCTCGGAACCGTCGAAAGGAACCAGAACTTTATGCATGACAGCTTTCCTTGTTGGGTTATGCCGTCAACATAGCCCGAGCCGAGCGGCGCAGCCACTGGAAAGAGTGGTTGTTTTGATCCAGAGCAGACGAGCGACGCCTGAACTGACAGGCGTTGCTCTGCATGTGCTCATTATCCGCCGTGATCAACGACCTTCTAGAAACGCAGCCGCCTGATCCAGCAGCATCAGCGGGTTCTCATGCTTGTGGATATCGACCGAGAGCAATTGACGGAAACGCCGCGCGCCCGGAAAGCCCTGAGCCAGTCCGAGCACGTGCCGGGTCACATGATGCATATTGCCGCCACTGGCAATGTGCGCCTCGATGTAAGGGCGCAACGCCTCCAGCGCCTCGGCACGGCTGATGACGGGCGCGGTGCTGCCGAACAACTGTCGATCCACTTCTGCCAGCAGATACGGGTTGTGATACGCCTCACGTCCCAGCATTACGCCATCGAACGTACTCAAATGTTCATGGCACTGTTCAAGCGTCTTGATGCCGCCATTGAGGACGATTTCGAGCGTTGGAAAATCCTTTTTCAACTGCGCGACCACGTCGTAGCGAAGCGGCGGAATATCCCGATTCTCCTTCGGCGAAAGACCTTCCAGAATCGCAATTCGCGCATGCACCGTAAAACTCTCACAACCGGCCTCATGCACCTTGCCGACGAAATCACACAGCTGCTCATAACTGTCACGCCCGTTGATCCCGATACGGTGCTTGACCGTGACCGGAATACCCACCGCATCGCGCATGGCCTTCACACAATCGGCCACCAGCTCCGGATGCCCCATCAGGCAGGCACCAATCATGTTGTTCTGCACCCGATCACTCGGGCAACCGACATTCAGATTGACCTCGTCATACCCCACCCCTTCAGCCATCCGCGCACACGCCGCCAGATCCGCCGCCGTGCTACCACCCAATTGCAGCGCCAGTGGATGCTCAGTATCGTCATGCTTGAGAAAACGGGCACTGTCGCCGTGCAACAAGGCACCGGTGGTGACCATTTCGGTGTAGAGCAAGGCGTGCTTTGAGAGCAGCCGCAGGAAGAAGCGGCAATGGTGGTCGGTCCAATCCATCATCGGCGCGACGGAGAAGCGGCGGGACAGCGCGGGCCTTGTGGGGCGGGGGTTTGGGGCGATATCTGGTTGCATAATCATCAGTCGATTTTTAGCACTTTTGGGCTGTTTTGGCCGTTTTTTAGCCTCAGTGCTGACACTTAGCACCGCAAAAAAACTTTTAGCACCGAAGGAGCAAGATGGGGGCGATCACCCAACGGAAGAACAAAAAGGGTGGAATCAAGTACACCGCACAAATCAGGCTCAAGCGCGCAGGGGGCGTAGTTTATCAGGAAGCGCAGAGATTTGACCGCAAGCAGATCGCTCAGTCATGGCTCAAGCGTCGGGAAAACGAGCGGGCAGAATCTGGGGCGATTGATCTTGCCGACTAATAAGAGCGCAACCATCACTCAGATGATCGCAGAAGATGGATTTTCGGAAGTCCACGGGTTTGGAGTAGAGGTAGATCGTGTACCCCCGGGCATCGGTTACCGCGACCGCCTGCGGCAAACCCGTGCCGGCGACGATGATCTGAAGATCCCGAACTGCGCCAAGGAAGCTACTTCCCAGACTTCCTGGAACCACGCAGAACGGCTGAGAAGGCGATGGCGGCAGTGATTCAGGAAGCCTATATCCAAGGCGTTTCTGAGCGCTCGGTCGACGGGTTGGTCAAAGCCATGGACATGACTGGTATCTCGAAAAGCCAAGTGTCCAGACTCGCGACCGAGATCAACTAAACGGCAAACTCAGTGGCCAGAGCCATTGATGAGTTACAGCACTTCCGGAGACACGATTCACTCTCCATTTTCTAACGAAATATCCTGTGTGACGCCCATAGCCAGGACGACTTAGTGCATTCACAAACAACGTGACACAGGCGGACTCCGCTCAATAACATCACACTGCTTGTTACCGCTGCCCCTCCCCGACACTCAGAAATAAGCTCGCCCCTTCCTAAAGCTTTTCAGTCTCTCGTCGATAAAAGTACTGCGCAAAGGCAAAAGCTCTTGTCGCCGGCGAAGGCCAGGCAACGCAAAAACAGGCGAGGAACGGCCGGGGTCGCTTTCGACTTCAGGTGTTCTAAATAAGCACTCCGAGCCTGTTTTAACGCAGCATCACCACGCTCAGCCACTTTTCGTACAGCGCCGACTTCCAAAGGAGAGAGAGTGCCTGCGTTTCGAACTGTGGCGACGGGTAGGACTTGCGTCACCATCGATCCTGTAGCAAACGCTGCTTTTGCATGAATCTCACCGGGTTAGCCACGATGACAAATTATCCCACTCCCGCCCGTGAGGCCGAGCGCATTCAGGAGCTGGACACTTTCAACCTGATGGACAGTCCCGCAGAGCACGAATACGACCACATCGTTAAGATAGCGTCGAACATATTCGACGTGCCCATCGTCTTGATTTCGTTAGTCCACGCTGACCGGCAGTTCTTCAAGTCCAGTGTAGGTCTTGATGTGTGTGGGACAGATCGCGAAGTTTCCTTTTGCACCCACGCAATTATGGGGAATGATGTATTTGTTGTTCTCGATAGCCTGCAGGATGAACGTTTTTACCTCAACCCGCTTGTGCTGAACGCCCCCCATATACGGTTTTATGCAGGCGCCCCGTTAATCAGCTCCAGTGGCCATGCGCTGGGGACCTTGTGCTTGATCGATCAGCGTCCAAGAAGCGAATTTTCACAGCGTGATCGACTGATACTCAGCGAATTGGCAACGGTGGTCCTTGAGCGCATGGAGGCGCGTCGCTCGGCGTCCGAAAGTCATAGAAGCCGCATGCGCTTTATGAACATAACGTCCACCTCGCCTGACGCGATCATCTGCTCCGATAGCAAAAACAAAATCATTTCGTGGAACACTTCTGCGCAGAAAATGTTTGGCTATGACGCTGAGGAGGCTTTAGGCCAGGCCCTGGACCTGATCATACCTAAACGTATGCGTCCCGATCACGCTGCGGGCTTCAGTCGAGTGGTGTCAGGCGGGGCGCCGCATATCATTGGTACCTCTGTAAATTTGATGGCGCTGCACCGTGACGGCCATGAGCTGCCCATCGAACTGTCCCTGTCACGCTGGACCGATGCAGGCGAACAACAATTCGGCGCGATCATTCGCGATGTCACCAATCGTGTAGAAGCAGAGAAGCGGCTTAAGCATGCAGCCGAGCATGATCAACTCACGGGCTTGGTCAATCGCTCTGCGCTAATGCTACGGTTGCACGAGGTCTATGAATCCAAGGCGACCGCAACGATTCTGTTGATTGATCTGGATGGCTTCAAGGACGTCAATGATACCTTGGGACATGCCACTGGAGATGGTGTGCTTCAAGTGATCTCACAGCGTATTAGTGACCACGTACCTGCCCGCCATTTGGTGGCGAGGCTCGGCGGTGATGAGTTCGTCGTGCTGATGTTCGATACAGCAGACAAGGCCAGCGCGGTCGCCTTTGGCCTTGAACTGATTACACTTATCGAAGAGCCGATAGAGGTCAAAGATGAGGCAATCTATATCGGCGCCAGCATAGGCGTATCGGTAGCTGAATGTGCTGAAGATCAAATGCTTGAAAATGCAGACCTGGCACTTTATCAGGCCAAAGCAGATGGCAGACGCCTGGTAAGAGTGTTCACTCCCGAACTACGGCAGACGGCGTCTAGAAATGTAGCACTGAGTTCATCAATGCGTCAGGCGTGGGAAAATAAAGAGTTTGAACTGTACTACCAACCTCAAGTTGATTTGAGCGATGGTCGTATTTCAGGGGCAGAGGCTTTGATTCGCTGGAATCATCCGACTCAAGGCGTTATGCCGCCATCGGTGTTCTTACGCGCACTGGAGTCGAGCTTGCTGGCCGCCCCGGTCGGCGAGTGGATATTAAGAACAGCGTGTCAGCAGGCGGCCCTGTGGCAACGCACTCATGCGAAGTTTAGAATGGGGGTCAACTTATTTGCCGCCCAGTTTCGCATGCGCGACTTCTCGGACGTGGTGGAGCGGGCGCTGAGCGATTTCGGCCTGCCCGCCAGTTCGCTGGAGTTGGAAATCACCGAAAACACCATTTTGCGTAATGAGCAGCGAATCATGAAGCCACTGCATTACCTACGGTCCATGGGCGTGGGTATTGCATTTGACGATTTTGGCACTGGCTACGCCTCCCTAAGTCTGTTGAAGGATTACCCTGTCACCCGCTTGAAGATCGACCGTTCCTTTGTCAGTGGCTCGGAGTTCTGCAATAAAAACGAACTCATTATAGAAACGGTCGTCAAGCTGGCGTCTGGCTTCAATCTTAAGGTTACGGCAGAGGGTATTGAAACCCAGACACAGGCAGACTTGATGCGCCACTTTGCCTGCGATGAAGGGCAAGGTTATCTCTATGGTCGCCCCATGACGGCAAGTGAATTTACCGCGCGGTACATATAAACATTGGCGCCTTCGTGGTCTGGACGGCGCTACACCGTCTTTTCCAAAGCAAGGGGTCCATGAATACTGCACGGCGTTTGTTGCACTCGAACACCTGCCAACGGCGACATCCGTTGAAGACGTACGAAGCCTTGCTGCCATGGGACTGATCCCGCACCGCCTCGCCTGGCCGAGCGCGCCAACCGGTTCAAGATCGGTGGGGTTTATAGCATGCTTACTATGTAAGACATATGGATATGCGTATATTCGACTGCGCATATCCATAGGTTCCCACGATGATTGCCCCTCCTGACTTTTTCAAATGCATGGCCGATGAGACTCGCACCCGAGCCACGCTGCTCATTGCCAGCCACGGGGAGCTTTGTGTCTGCGAGCTGATGTGCGCCATGGGTGACAGTCAGCCTAAAATCAGCCGGCATCTCGCTCAGTTGCGCAGCAGTGGGTTGCTTCTGGATCGGCGACAGGGGCAATGGGTGTACTACCGCCTCAACCCGAATCTTCCTTCGTGGGTCAATGAGGTTTTACAGGTGGCCCTGCGGGGAAATGCCGAGTGGCTTGAGGTCAACTCTGCCCGTTTGCGGAACATGGATGGACGGCCTGTGCGAGAAACTGCCTGTTGCTGACCCTCCCGGTGTTACTGATCACCCTATCGGCCTGCGCACTGCGCCTGAGCCTCTAAAGCCCGCATCGAGCGCGGCAGGAGCTATCCATGCGAGTTCTGTTCATGTGTACGGCCAATAGTTGCCGGAGCATTCTTTCCGAAGCGATGTTCAACCATCTGGCACCGGCAGGTTTCGAAGCGGTGAGCTCCGGAAGTTTTCCCAAGGGGACGGTGCTGCCGCGCAGTCTGACAACCCTGGAGCGCGTAGGTATCCCGACAGAGGGATTGAGCAGCAAGGGCAATGACGCTTTCGAGGATTGCCCTCCGGATATCGTCATCACCGTCTGTGACAAGGCAGCGGGTGAGTCTTGCCCGGTCTGGTTTGGCCCGGCCATCAAGTCCCATTGGGGCCTTGCAGACCCCTCAGACGTCAAGGGAGATGAAGCGCAGGTCGATGCCGCCTTTACTGAAACCCTGACTCGTATCCAGCAACGCTGCCAGGCGTTTTTCAGTCTCCCTTTCGACAACTCCACACGCGATGAAATCAAGCGAGAGCTTGACCGTATCGGTACCCTTTAAGCAGGAAGACAGATGACAAACTCACTGCCCAATCTTGACTCTGGATTGTTCGACTCCAATCCAGTCACCACTGACTCGGGTGTCCATAAACCCCGTATTCTGCTTCTCTACGGATCAACCCGTGAGCGCTCTTTCAGCCGTCTCGTGGTGGAGGAAGCCGCTCGCCTACTGGAGCACTTTGGCGCTGACACCCGGATATTCAACCCTTCTGGCTTGCCCCTCCCGGACGACGCGCCAGTTGACCATCCCAAGGTGCAGGAGCTTCGAGATTTGATGCAGTGGTCGGAAGGTCAGGTCTGGTGCTCCCCGGAACGCCATGGTGCGATGTCGGGCGTATTCAAGGCGCAGATCGACTGGATACCACTGGCGCTTGGCGCGGTTCGTCCCACTCAGGGCAAGACGCTCGCAGTGATGCAGGTCTGCGGTGGTTCTCAGTCGTTCAATGTGGTCAACCAGCTACGCGTGCTGGGCCGCTGGATGCGCATGTTCACCATCCCGAACCAGTCCTCGGTCCCCAAGGCCTACATGGAGTTCGACGATAACGACCGGATGAAGCCTTCACCCTATTACGACCGGATCGTCGATGTGATGGAGGAATTGATGAAGTTCACAGTCTTGCTGCGCGACCAGAAAGATCATCTGGTGGACCGCTACTCAGAACGCAAAGAGTCCGCCGAACAACTGTCTTCCCGAGTCGATCAGCGGTCGATTTAAGGCCGTAACGTTCAAGGAAAGAGAGTCGCACCTCTGTTCATCTGCGATACGAAGGCGCACTCAACGGCAATGGCTGCGGGTTGGCGATGACCCAACAGACAGCCAGTTCACAGAGGCGATCGCTGTGTTCGGCAGGATCGGTGCCGTTTTTCAGTTCAGCCGCGAGCGTGCGGGCTTCGGCCAGTTCCAGATCACCTAAGGGCACGGCACTGCCGAAATGCCCTACAAGCGCATTCAGCATTTTTTTGAAATCGGCGTCCCAGTTGGCCGAGCCGTTGCCGTTGATCTCTCTAGAGAGGCGACCACTGATGCGGATGACTTCACCCTGCACCGTCGTTGCGGCTCCAGAGGATGGCACCAGCAGTTCCCACAAGTGCTGATGCTGGGCAGGCCAGTCACCTGCCGCCACGACTATCGCAGCCTGACCGTCGTGGAGGGTGCGGGCGGCAACTGGGGTGACATTGAAAAGGCGATAGAGCGTGGCAAGGCCAGCGTCGGTTGCCTCCAGGTAATCAGGGTTGAAGCCGGCCCGGCTGAATTCGAATCCACGGCCAATACGCTGCACCTCGGAACGCATGGCATCCTCGATTTGCGAACCTGCGTCCAACAGGATCTGAGCAATCTTCGCAGTGGCCGCAATGTCGGCGTTGGACGTTGTGATCAGTGCGAGGTGCAACAGGCTGTGCCCCTGCCGGGTTCTGATCTCTGTATTGGCGCCTCGGCGGATCAGGGCAGCGAGTGCATCGGCCTTGTGACTCTTGACCGCAGCGTGCAGCGGTGTCTCGTCCTGGTAATCCTGAGCCTCGATATCGGCCCCTAGATCCAGCAGCAAATCGACACCACCTTTCCAGCTCGAACTGCGATGGTGCAAGGCCGTTCGCTGATAGTGATCACGGGCATCAATGTCCGCGCCCCGCTCCACCAGCCAGCGAACCAGATCATCGGGGCAATTATAGAAACCCAGCGCGGTGCTTTTGCTGTAACCACCGGTGGCTTCGAGCTCGCACGCATCGAACACTGCGATCAACTCGGCAAACGAAGCGCTGTCCAGCAGTTGACCGAAATCCTTCGGAAGTGTCTTTCTTTTACGCTTACCCATCGCGACGGCCATCATCCTGATCAAGAGTTTTTTCATCATAGAACCAATACGTTTTTGATAACAGCGACCTGAAAGGATGTGACTCACTGAACGAAGTATCGATGGTCTGTTTGATTTCTCGGACATCCGGCCTGCCATTGAGACTCAGGCTAGGCGACATGGACAGCTCACAACCAGTCATTTTCACACTAGAGGTCTGTTGTTCGATCCAGGTCAGTGGGAGGTCAATTGAATGGCAGCCTGATCAGGGGCATTATTCCCGGCCCGATCTGATCGACTTAGCATAAAAAGGAGCCTCACCGACAATGATCGTCAGCAGAAAAATCAGCGACCCCATACGCGTTAATCCCGCTCGATACGAGCAGTGGGAATCATCCGACAAAGGTTTAATCCTTTGCTGGGAAACCAGGCGACAGCTCGCAAAACTCAACCACGACCTCGCAGCCCAAGCTATTGCTGGAGAGCTTCCTGTGCTGGGATGGAAAGGCGGGTCGGATCGTGCACTCAAGAAAAAATCTAAATTTGGCTCTTTGAGGTACCTCGCTCAGTGGCAAGGACTCAGGGGCGATGATCTTCACGTTGATTTATCCGCCGAGCGTACGTTGAAATGTACGAAGACCGGCGTATCCGTTACGTTCACCAAGGACGCTACGAAATACCAGAATCAACGCGTTAACAATAAAGACAGCAAGGAAAGCAATCATGACCGACATTCATCAGGAATTTCAGAAGAGTCGCTTTTTCCATCAGGAAAGGATTGACCGAAAATCAGTCGAGGCGCTGATAGGCATCTCGGTGGGCCTGATGGCTGACAATCAAATCAATCAGAGTGAGGCCCAGTTTCTCCAAAGCTGGATCGAAACCAATCTCACTCATTTGGATGATCCGGTTGTTAACCTTCTTTTCCGACGCCTCAACGACATGTTGAGCGACGGCGTCCTCTCTGCGGACGAAGCAGAAGAACTCATGTCATTGCTCAGGCAGTTCACAGGCGTCTCACCTGCCAGCAAGGCTCCAGCGTTGCGCGTTTCTTCCCTTCCTCTTAATGATCCGCCCCCCATCATCGACTGGTCAGATCGTACCTTCATGCTGACCGGCACCATGGCCTACGGTCCGAGGAGATCCTGCGAGTCCTTGATCGTCGAGCGCGGCGGCTTGATCGGAGCCGGAGTGAGCAAGAAGGTGCATTACTTGATTGTTGGAAGCATCGGTAACGAACAATGGCTGCATAGCAGCTATGGCACGAAGATCAAACGTGCGGTGGAGCTACGGGAAAGTGGTATTCCTATAGCCATAGTGAGCGAGGACCATTGGCAGAAAGCTCTTTTTGGATAATCACCTTCAATAACATAAAGCAATAAAAAACGCCTTGGTCTTCAATACCGATCAAGGCGCCTGCAACATTGATCAACGTAGAACTTCTTTGGCAACTGCAATTATCAAGGATGTCATTAACACCGTAAAACACCTACCACACCTCAGCAGGACCAACAGGAAAAAACATGTCTGAGAGATTAAAAAATTTCGCAAATATCATGACCAAGCCCAGGCTAAAAAAACTGGGTGTAGACCACCAGAAAGATATAAAAATCAGTCCAATACAAATCTTGATCCGTGGCGTCGTCGCTTTGCTTACGGCCTCATGGATCGGCTCGCTTGCCTTTTACCTATTCGTCATATTCATGCGAGAAAACAAGCTGTTCTCCTATGACTTCTTTAGAGAAGGCCTGTTTGGAATGTACACATTCTTTATTGCATCTTCCATCTTCATAATCCTTATGTCTTTACTATTTTACGGATTCCTCATACCGGCGAAACTCGGACTTACTGAATTAAGAAGAGACCAAAAGAACACCATGCGATGGATCACATGGTTTGGTTTCTTAATATCGTGCGTGATGCATTCTATACTCTTCAGCGTCGCCGCAGAGGCCCAAAAGCTAAATATACTGTTATGGCTAATGGCTATAGCCATCACATTCTGTATGTTTTTCTGTAGCTTCGTGGGACATAACCTTAAGAAAAATATTCAAGACTGGCTTTCTCCAGTGATTTTTGTCGGGCTGACAGCCTTACTGCCTTTCGCCTACCAAGACGTAACGGCCGAAGTGGTAGCCATGGGCCTCAGAGACTTTAATGTTGGAGGAAATAAAAACATTCTGATATTTCAAGACGGTACAAAAGAGCCAATCAAAGGCAAACTGACGTTGCTGAGCCCTCGAAATGCCTATCTAAAAGACAGGAGTGGAAGATTGAAAATAATTCCAATTACTGACAAAACAACCCTGGAAATCTGGTGAGCCCGCCATACCCATTATCTCGACATCATCGACAGTACATCCACATTACCGCCGATGATTGCAAACATTCCTCCCTACCTGGCTCCTCTAGCTATCCGTGAACAGCCCAGCCATGCTTACACATCCCGTACAGCCACCTCCTGGCTCACGTTGCCATTTAAACTGGCCGGGGCATAATGGGCTGCCAGTTTGAGCTATTACTTCTAATACCATACGCCCCACCCATTAAAGACTCGCTTGCAGCTCTGCCAGCCTGTCTTCGCTCTTGTGCGATTCTGGATTGCAAAATCTCAAATTTTGATAAAGACCTGCTGCTGTCCTGAGCAGCGAATGTTGAAAAATCCTGGGCTGGATTCCGCCCGACCGCCTCTCGCCTCAATGCCTTACGTTTTTCACTTAGCATTTGTTTTGCAGATTTCGCATAGCGGCGGTGGTGGGTAAGCAGTTCCTGTGTCGAGCCTTCCAGAACGTGACGCTCACGCGGTGTAACCGCCAGAAGGTCCTCAGGCAGCGCCTTGAGCGGCGGCGAATCGTCAACATGGGCAATGAGCCGCTCAGGATTTCTTCCGGCTTTAACAAGGGCAGGCGCTTTTCGCGTCAATCTTGGAGCCAGAGCAGCCGAGCGCGGCGAGCGACCAATCAAGCGCAAAAACCTGGACGCAGCGTTCAAAACGATTGAAGAAAAGATATGTCCGTCCGGGTCTATGCGATTAACCGGATCCGCCCCACAGTACACGTAAGCATTAAGAGCGCCTTCATCAAACGGGCTGAGACTATCCGGATTATTGAATCGCATCAGAACGGGGTTGAATGCTCGGTAACCGTTCCCCAACAAATAGTGGCCGGTCACAGCATCAGGACGCTCCCCAGCAAAGCGTAGCAGGCCACCTTGATTGATCGATGAGTCATGGTGTCCATAAGGCGTGTAGCTAAAAACAGCTGAGCGAAGCTCGAGCTGAGTATGCAATACAGAGTTTTGCCCATCAGTCGTCGTTAACAGATGAGCGATTTGGGTACTTCCCTGATCGCGGGAGCGCTCCGCCAGCAGAACGTCTTCGTAACGAACCACCGTACGAAGACGTTCTGAACCAACTTCGTTTACCAAGCGATTTTCAAGGTAAAACCTCTGACAAATGTTGCCCGATTCGATGCTACTGATCAGTCTGTCGAGCGCGTCATAACGGTACGCACATAACACCGTTTCTGGATCATCAGTTTTGAATTTCATATCGCCCTGCCCGCCTGAACGCCAACAAAAAATCATCATTGCCTGACCGACAGTCTTTGCACACTGGCACATCTTATAGGGGCATTAACGAGGCTATGAGCGATAACATCAAGCGAATCGCTGGGCGCGATATCAGACGCGACTACAAGGACTGCGAAGTCCTTGCGACTTATGACGATTCAAAACACCTGCCCCAGGCACGGCAGGTATCCAGGCACTCAAAAACGCTTAACACTCTGCGTCACCACCCCCAAAATAATCAGGTCATCATTATCCGTCACATGCAGCGACGGGTAATCCTTGTGGCTGGACTCGAGAATCACAACGTTCCCGCGCATGTGCAAACGCCTGCACACCTGAGTCTTGTTGAGCGAAGCGACGACGATGTCACCGTGCTCGGCGTAGCGCCCCTTATCGACAATCAGCATGTCGTCCTTACTGACGTGTTCGCCCTGCATGCTGTCGTCCTGGATCGCCGCAATGAAGAAGTGCGGCTCACGCACTCCGCAGAGCTCGGCCATCGAGACATGCTTTTCGATCACGGGCGATTGCGAGCCGATGGACGACATGGAGATCATGGGAAGCTTGATGCCCCCTGCGGACAAGGGGCCAAGGAATGTGACACTCATGATGCAAGCCTTTTTGTGATTAACTGTATGCATATACAGTTAATCGCGCATCAGGCTCGAGGTCAACCGGGAACGTCAGAAATGTGGACAGATGGTGTCAGGGTCTGGACCCCGAAAGCTGCTGGATCAGCGCCACCGTCAGGTAAAGCCTGGGCGCAATGCTCGACAGTTCAATGTACTCATCATCGGCGTGCAAACCGGCTCCGACGACCCCCATCGTCTCAAGCACCGCCGGCTTGGCGCTGCCTGGCACGTACGCATAGCCTGCGTCGGTGCCGAAGCGCATGGCGATCGGTTCGATGTTGCGGCCAATCTTTCCATAAAGCGCCTGGGCGGTTTTTGCCAGTTGCTCGGAACCAGGATTCTTCGCCAACGGCGGGCGACCTTTTTCCAGGCGCACTGTCACTTCGGTGCCATCAATGAGCTTCTTCTGCACGATACGCTGAGCGTCGGCCAGTACGCGGTCGCTCTCGCTCAGGTCGGAGTAACGCATGTCGGCTTCGGCCGAGGCGCTGGACGGGATGATGTTGCGTTTCTCACCCCCTTTGATCAACGTCCAGTTGACCGTTGTGCCTTTGGCTGGATCGCCGAGATCCTTGAGTTGCAGCATCTGGTGTGCCAATTCGATTGCAGCATTGCGCCCGGCTTCCGGCGCGGAGCCTGCGTGTGAAGACTTGCCTTTCACATCCAGCAGCACACCGTTGATGCCGTTGGTTGCGACTGTGACGGCGTCCTTGTCCGGTGGTTCGTAGGAAAATACGTAGTCGTGCTCACGGGCGAGCTCAGCGATGACTTTTTTCGAACCGCTGGAGCCGGTTTCTTCATCCGGGTTGAATAGCACGGTAAGCGTGCCGAAATCCTTGAAGCCTTGGTCCTGAAGCAATTTCAGCGAGTGCAGGATCATCGCCACACCACCTTTGGCATCGGCAACGCCTGGGCCGTAAGCGCGCTCGCTGTCCTGCTTGAACGGACGTTTCTCGGCAGTGCCCGGGCCGAAGACGGTGTCGTAATGGACCATCAGCAGAAAGGATCGCGTGCCACTGCCCTTCAGCGTGCCGACAATGTTGTCACCGGCGGAGGGCGACGCAGGCGTGGTGGTGACTTCAGCTCCCAACGCTTTCAGGCGTTCGACCAACAGCGCGCTGACGGTTTTCAAGCCAGGCGCCTGACCTGTACCGGTGTCGACATCCACCAGTTCCTTGACGGTCGCGAGGTAGGCTTTTTGCTCGGCTTCGGCTTTTTTCAGTAACTGCTCGGGCGGCAAATCCGACGCGAAAGC
The DNA here is from genome assembly GCF_900143095.1 of Pseudomonas asturiensis. Classification (GTDB taxonomy): domain Bacteria; phylum Pseudomonadota; class Gammaproteobacteria; order Pseudomonadales; family Pseudomonadaceae; genus Aquipseudomonas; species Aquipseudomonas asturiensis. The sequence continues at coordinate 35,521 of NZ_FRDA01000018.1, forward strand.
GCCGAAAGACAGGATGGAAAAGGCGATGACACTCGCAATCGATGTACGTCGGAATTGCATGCTGGTTCCCTCAGATCATTGCGGCTTGAGGCCACATCTTCACGCAACCGGCCCCACAACACCACTCCCGGACGCCTGCGCGACGGCCACAGGCTTCAAATGCAAATATGTATATAAATGTAACTGAGAGTAATTAGCATTTAGTTAATTGTGAAAAAATTGTTAGGATCCTGCGACCAGTCCACCGGCTGATCACAAACCTCTGGCGCCCCGTTGCTCACGTATTTCGCCATTTTCCAAAGGCTCAGGCCCACCGTAGGAACCTCCCATAATGTTTCGTCCGCTCACCTCGCTGACTGTCCTTGCAGTTATCGGCGCATCCACGGCTGCCATGGCTGCGCCTGTTCAAAGCAATCCACCTGCCGAGCCTCAATCCGGCGCGTTGACGCTGGACAATGTCGACATCAATGCCAGAGCAGGCCTAGCCGGAACAGCCACTACCGAGGGCAGCGGCTCCTACACCACCGGTTCCATGAGCACTGCGACCAAGCTGCCTCTGTCGATCCGCGAAACACCTCAGTCGGTCAGCGTGATCACGCGTCAGCGCATCGAAGATCAGGGCATGAACGACCTGAACGACGTCGTGAAATATGCGCCGGGTATCATCCTGCGCAAGTTCGGCACAGACCGTCAGCAGTTTCTGGCGCGCGGTTTCAGCATCGATAACCTGATGTACGACGGCCTGCCAACCCTTGTCAGCACGTTCACCCTGGACACGATTTCTGGCGCCGACCTGGCCATGTACGACCGTGTCGAAGTGGTTCGTGGTGCGACCGGCCTGATGACAGGCGCGGGCAGCCCTTCAGCCACGCTCAACCTGATTCGCAAGCGTCCCACCGCCACTCCACAAGTCAGCGTGACCACCAGTGCTGGCAGTTGGGACCGTTATCGCACGGAAGTGGACGCCTCCAACAAGCTCAACGAATCAGGCACATTGCGCGGTCGCGTGGTGACTGCTTATGAGAAGGGCAACAGTTTCCTCGACGAACGCGACGAAGAGCGCCAGACCTTCTACGGCATACTGGAAGCGGACCTCGACGAGTCGACCACGTGGACCCTCGGCGCGTCCAAGCAACGCGACGATGCAACATCAGACTGGGGCAGCCTGCCCTCGGGCCCGAATGGCCAATACCTCGGCCTGCCCCGCTCCACGTTCCTGAGCAACGACTGGGCTTATTGGGATCGGGACAACATCAGCGTATTTACTGACGTGACTCACCGGTTCGACAATGGCTGGAGCGGCAAGATTGCAGCGGCGAAGATCTGGGCCGAGTCGGACATGTATTCCAACTACCTGACCGCTGCGGGTAACGGCTACGGCCAGGCCGCCGGTCAGTACGACACCACCGACGTACAGACCAACATCGACGGCTCGCTGTCCGGCCCGTTCAAACTGTTCGGCCGCGAGCATGACCTGATGCTGGGGGTCAGCCGCCGTCAGGAGAAGTTCGACCAGAAAGGCGGCTTCTATGGCTCGACGCCAATCGACATCTACAACTTCAACCCGAACGTGATTCCCAAGCCGGACATCAACACACGCACCGCCTATGTCAGCCAGAACACTGCGACAGAAGACGGCCTCTACGCGGCAGCACGTTTCAACCCGATCGATCCGCTGCACATCATTGTCGGCAGCCGGGTGAGCTGGTACGACTACCAGAACCGCTCAGCCAACACCGGCGACTACAAGGTCACCCGTGAAGTCACTCCGTATGCAGGCATCGTCTACGACCTGAACGACACCTATTCGGTCTATGCCAGCTATACCGAGATCTTCAAGCCGCAGAGCCAGCAGGACGTGAGCGGCGCCATTCTTGACCCGATGACCGGCGAAAGCTACGAAGTGGGCTTGAAGGGCGAATACTTCAACGGCGGTCTGAACGCCTCCCTTGCGCTCTTCGACATGACCCAGGAAAACCGCGCTTACGCCATCGTCAATCCGCCCGCGACCTGCCAGCAACAGAACCGTACCTGTTACGAAGCAGCGGGCGAAGTACGCAGCCGCGGTATCGATGCCGAAGTGACCGGCCAGCTCACGCCGGACTGGCAGGCTTCCGCGTCTTACACCCTGGTGCTGAGCCAGTACGTCAAGGACCGGAACTTCGAGAAAGGCGTTCGATTCGCAGCCGAGCAGCCCAGGCATCTGTTCAAGGCCGCGACCACCTATCACCTGTCCGGCGACTTCAGCAAGTTGCGCATCGGCGCTGATGTGCTTGCTCAAAGCGACACTTACAACCGGGTCGGCACCGGTCGTTCGGAACAGGATTCGTATGCAGTGGTGGGCCTGATGGCAGGCTATCGTTTCGACGAGCACTGGGACGCCCGGGTCAACCTGAACAACGTGCTCGACGAGAAATACTGGCAGGGCATTCCAACGGCAACCGGCAGTGGCGTATACGGCGATCCACGCAACGTGATGTTCTCGTTGAAGTGGTCGCTCTGAGTACTCGGCGAGCCAACGCAAGGCGGCTCGGATACATTAACTGGAGCGATGCCATACGGCCACGGAACACGCTTAAATCAAGGTTCAGGGAACAAGCAGCCCCTCGTGGGCTCAAAACCATTCTCGACAAGGTTTGCGCGACACCGCAGCCCCTCGACACCGCTGATGCGCAAACGTTATGCGCCATGGCCTTGAGTGGGCGGCAGCGCTCGGGTAATGTCATCCATCCGCACAGGACAGAGCACGCTCATGACTTCCAAGCTGGATCAACTCAAGCAATTCACCACCGTTGTCGCTGACACCGGTGACTTCGGCGCGATCAAAAGCCTCAAGCCGCAAGACGCTACAACCAACCCTTCCCTGCTGCTCAAGGCAGCTTCGAGCGAGAGCAACTCGCAGTTGCTGGCCGACGCGTTCAGTGGCAGCAAGGGCGACATCGGTCTGGCTTGCGACCGTTTTGCAGTGGCCATCGGTCAGGAAATTCTCAAGGTCGTTCCAGGCCGTGTGTCCACTGAAGTCGACGCCCGCCTCTCTTTCGATACCCATGCACTCATCGACCGCAGCGAGCGCATCATCGGCCTGTACGACGCGGCCGGTATCAGCCGTGACCGGGTACTGATCAAGCTGGCTTCCACCTGGGAAGGCATTCGCGCCGCCGAGAAGCTGGAAAAGGATGGTATTCAGACCAACCTGACCCTGTTGTTCTCGTTTGCTCAGGCGATTGCCTGCGCCGAAGCGGGCGTGTTCCTGATTTCGCCGTTCGTGGGCCGCATTTATGACTGGTACAAGAAGTCGTCCGGTACGGATTACGTCGGTGCAGAGGACCCGGGCGTGCAGTCGGTTACCCGCATCTATAACTACTACAAGGCCAACGACTACAAAACCGTGGTCATGGGCGCAAGCTTCCGCAACCTGAACCAGATCGAACAACTGGCGGGCTGCGACCGTCTGACGATCAGCCCGGATCTGCTCAAGCAGCTCGCTGAGGACACGGGCACCCTGCAACGCAAGCTCGCTCCAGGCAACGCTGGCGAGGACGGCAAGGCCGGACAGCGACTGACTGAAAGCCAGTTCCGCTGGGCGTCCAACGAGGATGCCATGGCCACCGAGAAGCTGGCCGAAGGTATCCGCCAGTTCGCTCGGGATCAGGAAAAGCTCGAGGCACTGCTTTCCGCCAGGGCGTGAAAAAACTAAAGGGCGACACCCTTGCGGGTGTCGCCCTTTTTGCTGCCTGCCATTTAGCGGGGCAGATCTGGAGTACGACGCCTAGCGTTGACCTTCGAGCGCATTGACCAGGTCGTGGAACGCTTCACGATTGGAGTCGTTGAGGCCCATGAGGATCTTGTGCGCTTCAAGCACTTTGGCCTTGACCACGTCTTCGCACTGATCTTGCGACGGCAGGTCTGTCAGGCACTCAGGGCGCGGGATGGGTCTGTCGACGATGTTGAACACCTGATCGAAGCCCATCGACTGCAACAACCGCGTGATGTCTTCGTGGGTGGTCACCAGCGTCGGCAACAGACCCACTTTCTGACGAGACAGGATCGAAAGCTTGGCCAACAGGCCAAGCGTCGTGCTGTCGATGCTGCGAGTCTCGGTCAAATCGATTACCACCGCCGAAAAATTCAAGGCCGTGAAGATTCGCTCGATTGTCGCATCCAAGGCCGAACACAGCGTCAACCGCACTTCACCCACGAACTTGAGAACGAAGGTGCCTTCCTGCTCGGCGAACTGGATTCTACCGGTACTCATTCAAGATTCCTGCTTAACACTAACAAGGCGATATCATCCGGCATCTCCCCAAGCGTTGCCAATTCAAAAACCCGGCGTAAGCCATCCAGGCTGCCGCCAGCTGTCTTCACCAACTCAGGTAAAACAGCTTCTTTCTCTTTGAGTGTATCACCGGGTAACAAATCAAGTATGCCATCAGACAACATGGTCAGACTGAAGGAGGCTGGCAGGTCCAGTTCATGATCCTGATATGTGGCCTCATTGAACAATCCGACCGGTAGCCCTCGCCCTTCCAGATAGCGCGTCTGGCCCTCGGTGTACAGCACCGGCAGCGGCAGATGGCCGCCAACGGCATACGTCAATTTGCCCGACTCTTCATCAATCACACCACCCACCATCGTGACGTGCTTGCCAAGCTTGCAACTGATCAGGCCACGGTTGATGTGCCCTAATACATCGGAGGGCTTGAACTCCGGCAAGGTTCCACCACGCTTGGATTCAAACAGCAAACGTGTGGTCATGAACTTCAGCAGCACCGTGATGAATGCAGACGAAGCACCGTGCCCGGACACGTCGGCCAGATAAAACGCCACACGCCGCTCATCTACCCTGAAGTAGTCGACGAAGTCGCCGGACAGGTAGAGAGACGGAATGATCTGGTGAGCGAACTGAAACTCGTCGATCGACCACGGCGTGATCGGCAACATGTTCATCTGCACCTGACGACCGGCGTCCTGATCTTCCTGAAGCAGGTGAAGACTGGCTTCCAGCTCGCGATTGGCTGTTTCCAGCTTCTCGCGATAGACCTGGTTTTCCTTGAGCAGGCGCGCGCGATCCAGAGCACGGCGTATCGAATGCTCAAGAACGGCCAGGTCTTCAAGGGGCTTGATCAGGTAATCGGCAGCGCCCAGACGCAAGGCTTCCACGGCATCGCTCATGACGCCTGCGCCGGACACCACAATGACCGGCGTCTGCGGGGCGATGGAGGTTACCTGACGAATCAGCTCGAGCCCGCCCATCTGGGGCATGCGCAAGTCGCAGACCACCAGATCGGGTTTCTTTTGCTCGAATATCTGTATCCCCTGCAAGCCATTACTTGCCTGCAGGACGCTGAAGCCACTGTCTTCCAGATAGGCGGCAAGGCTTGCGCGCACGACTTCGTCGTCGTCGATTATCAGCAGCGTGGCACTGGTTTTTGGCATGTGGGCAAACGGCGCCAGATCAGGTTGGCGTAGGCGGCCCGGTTTACCGGAACCTGCTTACTGGATTCGCTTCTAGCCTCTCTGTAACGATCCGTGCGCAATGACTGCGCATCGTGTTTTCAGAGGTGCCCTTCAAGGCGCAGACGGTACTCCCATCCGAGAGGCGTTTCAAGCGTACTCCGGCCCGGACTTTGCGCTCTTTACATCACAAATCGCCGGGAGTTATAAGAACGGTCACATCAGCAACCAAAACGAAGGACTGGACATGAGTCGAACTGATCGCGACTACGAGGAGAAACGGGATTACATCCGCATGCGCGTCGACGCCGACGTCAACCTGATCCATGCCGGCCAGGTGATTCCTGCCGTGTGCATTGACCTTTCCAGCTCCGGCATGCAGGTCCAGACGCCCCGCTCATTCGCAGTGGGAGACAAGTTGAAGGTCAGCATCGACTCTGATCATCCGGCGCTCAAAGGTCTTGAAGCCGACACAGAGGTCGTCTGGGTGACTGACGAGGAAGGCGGCGGGCAGAAGCTCGGGCTTTCGATCATCGCAATGAAGTGACGAGTGGTTCACATTTCAACCCAATAAAAAAGGCGACCCAAGGTCGCCTTTTTTGCATGAACAGCGCGCAGGATAACGATCAGAAATCGTCTACAACCTTGCCGTCCTTGACCTTGAACTCGCGGTTCTGCAGATAGGCATTGCGAATGAAGGTGTAGCGGTCGCCGCTGATCATGCGCTCGGCCGACAGCAGGCTGGCACGGGTATCGATCAGGTTGACGCCCAGCGCGGTGTTACGGGTTGGTACGTGATCGATGTAGCGATACGGGCTGGTGTAGGTATCCGGGTACTTGGCGATGGCGTCACGCACCGTGCTCGGGCCCAACAGCGGCAGCACGACAAACGGACCGCTGCCGACACCCCAATAACCAAGTGTCTGCCCGAAGTCTTCGTCATTGCGTTGCAGGCCCATGTGGGTGCTCACATCGATGAAGCCCAGCAGGCCGAAGGTGGTGTTGAAGATCAGGCGGGCGGTATCAACGCCTGCCGCCGCAGGCTTGGCCTGGAGCACATCGTTGGCCAGGTTGCCCACGTCACCGATGTTGTTGAAGAAGTTATGCACGCCGTCTTCCACGAACTGCGGCGCGACGTACTGATAACCCTTCGCCAACGGCTTGAGCGTGTACGTATCGACCACATCGTTGAAACGGAAAATGGCACGGTTCACGCCTTCCCACGGATCGTCTTCAGCCGCTTGAACGGCAACGGGAACCAGCACCATGCCAGCACAGACAGACAGCTGAGCCAGACGTTTGATAAAGCCTGCACCGGTCACGGGCATAGCTGACACTCCTGATCGAGATAATGACGCGGGTGCTACGCCCCACACGCAAAGACAGGGAGTATAAAGCGTTCTGCCGGGAATAAGGCAGTTCCGTCAGCGACGAAAAGCGGATAAACCCGGTCATCACACGTTCATCTCGTTGTCATGAAAGAGCTGTAGCGTGCCTGGGTATTTCAGAGAGATCACCATGCTGGCGCCGGTTCTCAATCCTTTGCCCTCCTTCACCGCCCTGCTGTTCGGCCTCAGCGGCTGCCTGGTGGACTTCGGCGCACAAGCCGCGACCACCGCCCCGCACAGCGATCATGCCACTGCGACCCCTGGCGCACTGGATGCTTTGCAAGCGCTACGCAAACAGAATCTGCCCTGTGCCTGGCTGGACGAACTTCCAGAAACACTCAGTAATACTCTTTCCGCACCGATCAACGACTGGATAACGCCCGCTGCACGCACGGCCGCAAAATGGCCCGCGCCGGACGCCTGCTGGATGGCGCTCATGAGCCTGGGTGTCAGCCAGCTGGATGGCTGTGTGTTGATCAGTGGTGATCCCCGCCTGCTGCAATCAGGCCTCAATGCCGGGCTGTGGACGATCGGGCTGGCGTCATGCGGCCCTCTGTGCGGTTTGTCGCCTGCCCAGTGGCAAGACCTTGGCGATGCCGAACGCGAACAACGTCGTGCTCATGCCACGCTCAAGCTATACGCGCTGGGTGTGCATTCGGTGATCGACCATCTGGGCGAACTGGAGTCATGCCTGGCGGATATCGCCTTGAGGCGCAGCAAGGGCGAAAAGCCCTGATACACATGCAGGCTGCTCTGGAGTGGATTAGTCTTGAGGTGTCACGAACCTTTAGCCCAGCGGCGTAGTCCATGGGACAGACTTATTTATGAAGGAGCACGTCATGCCTGCCCGCGAACTGCAAGAACAACTCAACACCCTGCGCGCGCAAATTGAGCAGAAGCCCCCGCTGTCAGAAGCCGAACGCGACAACCTGCACGAGCTGATGCAGCAGATTGAAACCAGAATTGAACTGGAAAACGCGACCCACGAAGACCCGAGCCTTGCGGATGGCGTGAACCTGGCCGTCGAGCGCTTCGAACTGGAGCATCCTGCCATTGCAGGTACGCTGCGTAATGTCCTGCAAACCCTGGGCAATATCGGGATCTGATGATCGTTATCGCCCTGTAGGTGATCACACGGTGTCTGCTACATGACGTATGTCTCGCGGCAGACACCAGACACGGCTGTTCCGAAAGATCGCCTCTCAGACGAGCCGCCTCCTGCAATGTGCTTATTCAGCAACCGGAAGGCTTACTGCCGCGCCAGCCTGCCGTTCTCCACAACGAGCGCTACCGTACTGCGATACGGATTAATGTCCAGCCCCCCGCGCCGCACATAGCGTGCATACACGGTCAGTTTTTCCGGTTTGAGCAATCGCTGCAGGTCGAGGAAAATCCGCTCCACACATTGCTCATGAAAGTCAGAATGCTGACGGAAGCTGACGATGTAGGCCAACAGGCTGGCAGGGTCCAGCGCAGCACCACGATACTCCACCACCACGCTGCCCCAGTCCGGCTGGCTGGTGACCGGGCAGTTCGATTTGAGCAGATGGCTGTAAACGCTCTCCTCAACGACACGTGATGGATCGCAGCACAGCAGTTCCGGTTGTGGCCTGTCGTAACTGCTGACACTGATGTCCAGATCATCAATGCACACACCCGGCAACGCCGCGACACCTTCACGCTCGACCTCGTCAAGACTGCGAATGCGCACGCCGACCGGCTTTCCGGCCGCAGCAGACAGGTCTTTTTCCAGCGTAACCTGCACTTGCTCACGCGTATCGAATGCCGTCTGATTCAGTGAGTTGAGGTACAGCTTGAACGACTTCGACTCGATGATGTTCGGCGAGTCCGCGGGAATGCTGAATTCGGCAATCGCCACCACCGGCTTGCCGGACGGCAGCAACCAGGACAGCTCATAGCAATTCCAGAAATCGACACCCTGATACGGCAGCGTCTCGGCTGTCAGCCCCAGTTCGGCCCACTTCGCAGTACGCGGAATCGGAAACAACAAGGAAGGCGTATAGGTGGCAATGTACTCACTGGACTTGCCCAGCGGCGAGTGTTCGGCTGCGGGATGCATGGCGATACCTGGATCATGAATTAACGCGGGCGAGTTTATAGGGTTTGCGCAGCGCTTTCAGCGACAATCTCCTCCACAGTTCCCACGGGTGGCCGTATTACAGTCCTGTCAGCTTCACCCAGATGGACGCCGCGTGCGTTATAAAGCCTGCCTTGCAATGGATATCTGACACCGCTCATGAAATTACTTATCGTTGAAGACCAGCCCAGAACCGGCCAGTTTCTGCGCCAGGGGTTGAGCGAGGCCGGTTTCGAAGCCGAATGGGTCGCCGACGGCAAGACCGGTCAGCGGCGCGCGCTGAGTGGCGATCATGCGCTGCTGATTCTCGACGTCATGCTGCCGGACTGCGACGGCTGGGCCATTCTCGGCAGCGTACGCGCCGCCGGGTTGAGCATGCCCGTGATCTTCCTGACCGCCCGAGACGCTGTCGAAGATCGCGTGCAAGGGCTGGAACTGGGGGCCGATGATTATCTGATCAAACCCTTTGCGTTCTCGGAACTGCTGGCCAGAGTGCGCAGCTTGTTGCGCCGAAGCGCAAGCGCGCCTGCCGACACTCATCTGCAGATCGCGGACCTGCGTCTGGACCTGATGCGGCGCGAGGTGGAGCGCGGTGGTCGGCGCATCGTCCTGACGGCCAAGGAGTTCACGCTGCTGGAGTTATTGTTACGCCGTCAGGGCGAAGTGCTGCCCAAATCGTTGCTGGCGTCGCAGGTCTGGGGGATGAACTTTGACAGCGACACCAACATCATCGAAGTCGCCATCCGCCGCCTGCGGCTCAAGATTGATGACGATTTTTCCGACAAGCTGATCCATACGGTACGCGGCATGGGCTACGTGCTTGAAGAGCGCCCGCTGTGAACCTCCGTCGCCAGTTCGGCATGCTTTCGTTACGCAATCGTCTGGCCCTGCTATTTGCCGCCTGCACAGCGGCGGTTTCGCTGACCGCCGGTGTTCTGTTCAACCATGCCAGCGAAGCGCATTTTGTCGAGCTGGACCAGCAACTGCTCGAGGCAAGGCTCGCCAATCTGCGAACCACTCTGCAAGGGGTCGAAACCCGACAGGCCTTCAATGAACGCGAGGCCAGCCTGCTGGCCGACCTGGGGCACCAGCCGGATCTGACACTGCGCATCACAGGGCCCGATGGTCAGGCCTGGTTCGATAATCTGGCCGCTTCGCCATCGCCCGAGAAAGGGCTGCACACCCTGAACGATGATCAGGTTGCCTATCGCAGCTTAACGGCGTCGCTGGGTGAGCCGACCGAGTCTTCGCCCAGCGTGACCCTGATGCTGGATATCACCCATCACCAACACTTTCTCCAGCGCATGCAACATTTGATCTGGCTGACCGTCGGCCTGTCGGCACTGGCCACCGCCCTGCTCGGCGCCTGGGCCACACGCAGCGGGCTCAAACCCTTGCACCGCATGAGCACCGTGGCCGCGAGCATCTCGACGCGCTCACTGACCGCGCGCCTCCCGGAGCAGGACCTGCCCACGGAACTGGCAGAACTGACCCGTGCGTTCAACGCCATGCTCGGCCGGCTGGAGGACGGCTTTCAGCGCCTGTCAGCGTTTTCGGCCGACATCGCCCATGAGCTGCGTACACCGCTGTCCAACCTCCTGACCCAGACTCAGGTCACCCTCACCCGCCCGCGCACGCTTGAGGATTATCGTGAGGCGCTGACAGGCAATCTGGAAGAGCTGCAGGGCATGGCGCAGATGGTCAATGACATGCTGTTTCTGGCCAAGGCCGAACATGGCCTGCTGCGCCCGGCCCGGCAGGCGCTGCAACTGGAGAATGAAGTCGATGCAGTGCTGGAATTCTTCGCCCCGCTGGCTGAAGAAGCAGAGGTCAGCCTGTCGCGAGAGGGTCAGGCCACCTTGCGCGGTGACGGCCCGCTGCTGCGTCGCGTGCTGTCCAATCTGCTGGACAACGCCCTGCGTTTCACAGGTCCCGGTGGCTACGTGAAGATAACCGTGAGCAGCTCGCCATCAGGTGTCGCGCTGAGCATCGAAAACACTGGCACCGACATTGCAGCGGCCGCATTGCCGCGCCTGTTCGACCGGTTTTATCGGGCGGACCCTGCCAGACAGGAAAGCAGCGAGCATGCAGGGCTGGGCCTGGCGATTACCCGCTCGATCGTCAACGCCCATGGCGGAACAATTCAGTGCGAGTCGGCAACGGGTGTTACGCGGTTTCTGATCGAACTGCCCGCCTGATGACAAAAAAGCCGCTGCGAACCCTCTAAGGTCAGCAACGGCTTGATGTGACAGGGTTCAGTTCACTCGTAACGCAAGGCATGCGCGGGCTGGATCTGCGCCGCACGCCAGGCCGGGTAGACCGTGGCCAGAAAGCTGAGAATGAAACCGGCGCTGCAGATCAGCAGCACATCGCCGCCCTGCAATTCGGACGGCAGGTTACTGATGAAGTACACGTCTGAGCTAAAGATGTGCTGGCCGGTAACCCGCTCGACCCAACCCACCATACTGCTCACGTTCAGCGCTGCGATGATGCCCAGCACGCCACCGATCAGCGTGCCGACGATGCCGATGACGGTCCCCTGCACCATGAAAATCGCCATGATCTGCCTGGGCGTCGCGCCAATGGTGCGCAGGATGGCGATGTCTGCGCCCTTGTCGTTCACCACCATGATCAGCGTGGCGATGATATTGAACGCTGCCACTGCCACGATCATCAACAACAGCAGACCGATCATGGTCTTTTCCATTTTCATGGCGCTGAACAGGCTGCCCTGGGTGTGGGTCCAGTCATCGGCGCGGTAACCGTCACCCAGACTGCCAGCAATGGCGGTCGACACCTGAGGAGCCTTGTACAGGTCTTTCAGGGCCAGCCGCACGCCCTGCACCTGGTCTGGCTGCCAACGTTGCATTTGCGCGGCGTCGGCAATGTTGATCAGCGCCATGGAGCCGTCCAGCTCTGCACCGACCTTGAACACACCCACCACGGTCAGACGCTGCAGACGCGGCGTGATGCCGCCCGGTGCGCTGCTGACCTCAGGCACGATCAGGGTCAGCTTGTCACCGATGCTCAGGCGAAACCGGCGTGCGGTGAGGTCGCCCAGCACCACGCCGAATTCGCCAGGCTTCAGGTCCTCAATACTGCCACGCGTGATGTGCTGGGTGACGATCGACACTTCGTGCTCAAGCGCCGGATCGACGCCGCTGATCTGGATTGGCTGCATTGACCCCTTGTAGGACAGCATGCCTTCCATGTCGGTAAACGGCACGGCGGCAGTCACCTCGGGGTTCTTCAACGCAGCGGCGGCCAACGGCTTCCAGTCACTCACCGGCGTTGTACCGGCGATGACGGCATGAGGCACCATGCCGAGAATCCGCGAGCTCATTTCCCGCTGGAAACCGTTCATCACCGACAGCACCACGATCATCGCCAGCACACCCAGTGCCAGACCGATCATCGAGGTCATCGAGATGAACGAAATGAAGCTTTTTCGACGTTTGGCGCGGGTGTAGCGCATGCCGATGAAGATGGGTAACGGTCTGAACATTCGCGGAGCACCGTAGAAAAAATAGAGAACCCGGCGCGATGACTTGCGCCGGGTCAGGTCAATCACGCCTCGACGAGGCGACCGTCTTCCAGACGCAGCACGCGGTCCATCTGCCTGGCCAGGCTCATGTCGTGAGTCACCACCAGAAAGGCGGTACGCGACGACGTGCTCAGCTCCCGCATCAGGTCCTGAATACCCTGAGCGGTGTGATGGTCGAGGTTACCGGTTGGCTCATCGAGCATCACCAGACCCGGCTGATTGACCAGCGCACGGGCAATCGCCACGCGCTGACGCTCGCCACCGGACAGCTCGGACGGCTTGTGCGCCAGACGATGCCCCAGACCCACACGCTCCAGCAATGCCGTGGCGCGTTTGCGAGCCTCGGGGATCGCCGTGCGGCCGATCAACAACGGCATGCAGACGTTTTCCAGTGCAGTGAACTCAGGCAGCAGATGGTGAAACTGATAGACGAAACCCAGTGCCCGGTTGCGCAGCAGGCCGCGGGCCTTCTCGCCGAGTGCCGACAACTCTTCGCCCGCCAGCCAGACGCTGCCTTGGGACGGCGTGTCCAGGCCGCCCAACAGATTGAGCAAGGTACTTTTGCCCGAACCCGAACTGCCGACGATGGCGACGCGCTCACCGGGATACAACTCCAGTTGCAGGCCGGACAACACGACCACTGACTCCGGGCCTTCCTCGTAGGATTTACCCAGGTTGCGGCAACTCAATACAGCTTTATCAGACATGCCCGACTCACTCATAACGTAACGCCTCCGCCGGCTGGGTGCGCGCAGCACGCCAGGCGGGATACAAGGTGGCGAGGAAACTCAGGACCAACGCCGCACCGCAGACCTGGAACACGTCCTGGGCCATCAGTTGCGAAGGCAGGTAATCGATGAAATAGACGTCGGAATTGAGAAACTTATGACCGATCAGCCCTTCGAGCGCCGCTATCGCCGCGCTGACATTGAGTGCAGCCAGAATCCCCAGCGCCGCGCCGATCAGCGTGCCGACGACGCCGATCACCGTGCCCTGCACCATGAAGATCGCCATGATCTGGCGAGGCGTGGAGCCCAGCGTGCGCAGAATGGCGATATCGCCCTTCTTGTCGTTGACCACCATCACCAGGGTGGAAATGATGTTGAACGCCGCCACGGCCACGATCAGCAACAGCAACAGGCCGATCATGGCTTTTTCCATGCGGATCGCCTGATACAGGTTGCCGTGGGTGCGGGTCCAGTCACGGGCGTAGAAATTGTTCTCGCCCAGCTTCTGAGCGATTTCCCACGATGTGCGAGGGGCCGCGAACAGGTCGTCGAACTTCAGGCGCAGACCCTGCACCTGATTGGGCTTCCAGCGATGCAGGCGCGCCAGATCATCAAGGTTGGTCAGGCCCAGGTAACCGTCGATCTCGCCGGCACCCACGTGAAAGATGCCAGTGACCTCGAAACGCTTCATGCGCGGGAACATACCCGCTGGCGTGACCGTCACCTCGGGAGCGACGAAGGTCAGCTTGTCGCCCACGCCAACGCCCAGCTTGGCGGCAGCCTTGTCGCCGATCATGATGCCGAAGCTGCCCGGTGACAGGCTGTCGAGCTGACCTTGCTGGATGAAATGGTCAATGATCGAAACGTTACGTTCCTGGGCCGGATCGATGCCGTTGAGCAGCACCTTCTGCACCTTGCCATCATGCGTCAGCAGGCCCTGCATCTGGGTGAACGGCGCAACCGCCAGCACCTCCCGGTTCTCTTGAACCTTGGCGGCCAGCGCCTTCCAGTCGGTGATAGGATCACCGGACTCGATGGTGGCGTGCGGCACCATGCCAAGCACGCGGGTACGCATTTCGTGATCGAAACCATTCATGACCGATAACACGACTATCATCACCACAACGCCAAGCGCCAGGCCAATCATGGAAGTCAGGGAAATGAAGGAAACAAAATGGTTACGTCGTTTTGCACGTGTGTAGCGCGTGCCGATGAATACAAAAAGAGGTCTGAACATTAGGGGCTTTGTTCGCAGGAATGAGGACGTCCGTGTGGCGGGCCTTGACGTGCAGCTTTACACTCGAGACTCTCTGACCACCGCCGCTACCATGGGTTCGCCATGTCGACATTAGATGAAGCAGAACGCCGCGAATACTACCGTATCGATGCCAGCGTCGCACTGGAAATTAACCCGCTGTCCGCAGCCGAGAGTGCCAGCCACGAGGCGATGAAAGAGACCTCGGCGCTGTTCGACCTGCTCAGCGAGTTGCATGTCAGCGAGTTCGAATCCCAGCATTTGCTGCGTCAGCTCGACGAGCGCGACCGCGTACTCAACAGCTTTCTCAAGTCGCTGAACAAGCGCATCGACCTGCTGGGCCAGGTGGTCGCGCACACGGCACTGGGCAAGCTGGGCCGACCGCAGCCAGTGAAACTCTCCGAAGGCGGGATGCAGTTCAATTCGTTGCAAAATTATACGGTGGGCGAAGAACTGTCGATCAAGATGGTGCTCATGCCCCAGGCGTCGGGCCTGATGCTGCATGCCAGGGTGACGCAGAGCGATCCGCTTGCCGAAGGCGGGTTCGAGACCTGGGTGGAGTTCGTGCAGTTGCCCGACGCCCAGCGACAGCTGATCGCCCGCCATGTTCTGCAGCGTCAGGCGCAACAACGTCGCCAGGCACTGGAGCGAGGCCAGCCGCCAGGCGCATGAACCGCCCATCATCCGATCAAACAAGTAGTTGGTGCCTTTCAGGCCAGGAGTAAACGTGACCCTTATCTACGGCCACCGCGGCGCCAAGGGCGAAGCACCGGAAAACACCCTGACCAGCTTTCAGGAATGCCTCAAGCATGGCGTTCGTCGTTGCGAGCTGGACCTGCACCTGTCCCGCGACGGGGAACTGATGGTCATTCACGACCCGACCCTCAAGCGCACCACCGACCGACGCGGCAAGGTCAACGAACACGACGCTGCCGATCTGGTGACCTACGACGCACGCAAGGGTGGACCTGGCTGGACGACCCTCTGCCCGATTCCGCGTCTGGAAGAGCTGTTGGAGCAGTGCGATTTCGAGCACTGGCAACTGGAAGTCAAGAGCGCCTCACGCACCCGAGCCGCAAACACCGTGCTGGCGATCCGCGAGATGGCTCAGCGCCACGGTTTGCTGGACAAGGTCACCATCACCTCCAGTTCCCGCGAAGTGCTGCGTGCCGCTGCCGAGCTGACACCGGATATCTCGCGCGGACTGGTTGCCGAATACGCCTGGCTCGACCCGTTGAAGGTCGCTCAGAACTACGGCTGCACGATTCTGGCGTTGAACTGGACGTTGTGCACCCCCGAGCGCCTGCAAAAAGCACAGCGCCAGGGTTTGCATGTGTCGGTATGGACGGTCAACGAACCTGCACTGATGCGCAGGCTCGCTGACTTCGGCGTGGACAGCCTGATTACAGACTTTCCCGGTTTGGCCACTGCCACGCTCGGGAATCGCTGAAATCGGTCGCCCCGGCCGGCTCAGGCCACCGGCCGGAGTCGCTTAAAAAAGCCGGTTGAGGCCGTCGTAAGCAGCGACCCGATAGGCTTCGGCCATGGTCGGGTAGTTGAACGTGGTGTTCACGAAGTATTTCATCGTGTTGGCCTCGCCCGGCTGGTTCATGATCGCCTGACCGATATGCACGATCTCCGAGGCCTGGTCGCCGAAGCAATGCACGCCCAGCACCTCAAGCGTTTCACGGTGGAACAGGATTTTCAGCATGCCGACCCGTTCGCCGGAAATCTGCGCACGCGCCATGCCCTTGAAGAACGCCTTGCCCACTTCGTAGGGCACCTTGGCCTGGGTCAGCTCGTGCTCGTTCTTGCCGATCGAGCTGATCTCCGGAATGGTATAGATCCCGGTCGGCACGTCATTGACGTAACGCCAGCTGCCGTTGTCGACCACACTGCCCGCCGCCGAGCGGCCCTGGTCGTACGCCGCACTGGCCAGGCTCGGCCAGCCGATCACATCGCCTGCGCCATAAACGCTGGCGACACTGGTGCGGTAGGTTTCATCGACCTCGATCTGGCCGCGACCATTGGCCTTGAGGCCGATGTTTTCCAGACCCAGCTTGTCGGTATTGCCGGTACGGCCGTTGCACCACAGCAAGGCATCGGCCTTGATCTTCTTGCCGGATTTGAGGTGCAGAATCACCCCGTTATCCAGCCCTTCAACCTTCTCGTACTCTTCGTTGTGGCGAACCATCACGTTGTTGTTACTGAAGTGGTAACTCAGCGCCTGCGAGATTTCGCTGTCGAGGAAGCTCAGCAGTTGATCGCGGTTGTCCACCAGTTCGACCAGTACGCCCAGGCCGCTGAAAATCGACGCGTATTCGCAACCGATCACGCCAGCGCCATAGATGATCAACTTGCGCGGGGTGTGCCCCAGGCTGAGGATGGTGTCGCTGTCGTAAATACGCTTGTGGCTGAAATCGATGTCTGCCGGGCGATAGGGACGCGAGCCGGTGGCGATGATGATCTGGTTGGCGACCAGCTTTTCCACCACGCCATTGGCGCAGACCACGTTGACGCTGTTCTCGTCGGCAAAGCTGCCCGTTCCAAAGAACACATCGACCCGGTTGCGGGCATAGTAGGCAGTACGCGAGGCAACCTGCTTGGAGATGACCATTTCCGCATTTTTCAACACATCGGGAAACGAAAACCAGCGCGGCTCGCCGATGGCACGGAACATGGGGTTGGTGTTGAACTGGATGATCTGTTTGACCGAGTGACGCAATGCCTTGGACGGGATAGTGCCCAGGTGCGTGCAGTTGCCACCCACCTGCCGGCGGCTGTCGACCATGGCGACCTTGCGTCCTGCCTTGGCGGCGTTCATTGCCGCGCCTTCTCCGGCCGGGCCGGAACCCAGTACCACCACGTCGTAGTTGTAGACAGCCATGCGTACTCCTTTAGAACAGTCCGAGGCGCCACTCTGGCATCTCTGGCTAAATCACGCGGCGCAGTCTAGCGCTGCGCCGAGGCGGCGAACATTAACCCTTGGTCGCGTCGAAGGCCACTTTTGTCTGTACGGCATCTACCTGGGCTGCTCCGTCACGAGCCGGTCGAACGACGCGTTGGTGCGAATGATAAAGCGCTTATCGGCACGAATCACAAAAAAAGCAGCAATTTGATGCTCTTGGGCATAATTCCAGCCACATTCTGCGCCCATGATCAACAACACCGACGATAGACCATCGGCCATCACCGCCAAGGGATGAACGACCGTCACCGAGGCCAGACCCTGATCCACGGGCATTCCGGTGAGCGCATCGAGCGTGCGTGAGCCCTGGTGCCTGTCGCCGCCATAAAAGCGGGTGTGATCGCTTGAGGTGGAAACACTGGAGGAGCCCAGAGCGAAGACCTTCTGCACCGTCTGCCGATCTGTACGCGGGATTTCCAGCGTCACTCGCCAGGCGGAACCATCCGGCTTGCGCCCACGGGTTTTCAGTTCACCGGCGAGTTGCACTTGATAATCGTGCACCCCGAGCGCTTCCAGACGCTGACCGATACGGTCCACCGCATAGCCCGCGGCGATGCTGTTCAGATCGACCTGCAACGCAAAGTCCTTGCACAGCCGTTGCCCGTCGATACGCAGGCCGCGATAACCGACCGCCACCAACGTGCGATCCAGCTGCTGCCGTGAGGGTGTCTGCTCGGCCTGGCCATCAGGAACATCGGGGCCGTAGCCCCAGAGCTCCATAAGCGGCAGGACTGTGACGTCGAAGGCACCGTTGCTCTCGCGGGAGAGCTCCTGACCAACGCGAACCAGCGTCAGAATCGACTCAGGCATGGCTCGACAACTGTTGGCAGGCAGGTCGTTGAAGCGCGCAAGCTCCGAGTCGCTGCGCCAGAGGGACATCTGCTGATCGACCTCGGCCAGAATCACATCGACTTCATGATGCAGCGCCTGACCGTCAGGCTGACCCGCTTCATGCGCGTACACCACCGAATAGTGGTTGCCCATGGTAGGCCCGCCGAAACTTTGCAGACTTCGCTCCTGACCACAGCCGCTGCACAGTATCAGCCCCAGAGACCCTGCGATTTTTACAAACCAACGCAAACTCATATCCCGCAAGGTAAAAACCGACAAGAGTGCCGTGCGCGATCTTGTCGGACAAGGCTTGAAAAAACGGAACAGGCTGACCGCAACACCCCCAGCAGCCTCTCGCCCCGTCAATATGGCGTTACACCCGCTGACCACCACGGCCCCTCTTTCAGATGAGCGGTATCCATCCATTTCGCCACCCAGGCTGATCAAGAAACCGCTGAGTGGTCGTGCGACGCATCCGGGTTCCTGAGAACAGGCGCAGCCTTGAGCACCCATCGCTGCCTGAACGCTGAATTCCTGAAAACAATCCGTTGTCAAGCGAACGTCGACTGATAGCAAATTGCCGAAACGGTTGTTTTTGAGCGGTGTAACACATACTGTTACAAATATGCGTAGCTGTGCAGAAATACTCCGCTGCTGCGTATACGGGATAACAACGACAACGGACTCCAAGCCGACGAGCCTGAGCGAGTAACTAAATGGCCTCCACAACCAGTAAGGGCAAAGCGATCTTTCGCGTTGTCAGCGGTAACTTCCTCGAGATGTTCGATTTCATGGTCTATGGCTTCTATGCCACAGCCATTGCCAAAGCCTTCTTTCCTTCCGACAGCGCTTTCGCGTCACTGATGCTGTCGCTGGCAACCTTCGGTGCAGGTTTCCTGATGCGCCCGTTGGGTGCAATCTTTCTAGGCGCCTACATTGACCGCCATGGTCGTCGTAAAGGCCTGATCGTCACGCTGGCCATGATGGCCATGGGCACGCTGTTAATCGCGTGTGTGCCGGGTTACGCGACGCTGGGCGTTGCCGCGCCGTTGCTGGTGCTGCTGGGCCGTCTGCTGCAGGGTTTTTCTGCGGGTGTAGAACTGGGCGGCGTTTCGGTGTATCTGGCTGAAATCTCGACACCGGGTCGCAAGGGCTTCTTCGTCAGTTGGCAGTCCGCCAGCCAACAGGCCGCTGTGGTGTTTGCCGGTCTGCTGGGTGTTGGCCTGAACCACTGGCTCAGCGCCGAGCAGATGACAGATTGGGGCTGGCGCGTGCCGTTCCTGGTCGGTTGCATGATTGTGCCGGCCATTTTCATCATTCGCCGCTCGCTCGAAGAGTCCCCCGAGTTCGAAGCGCGTACGCATCGTCCGACCCTGGGTGAAGTGGTGCGTTCGATCAGCCAGAACTTCGGCCTGGTACTGGGCGGCATGGCGCTGGTGGTGATGACCACTGTGTCGTTCTACCTGATCACGGCTTACACGCCGACATTCGGCAAGAACGAGCTGAACCTGACGGACCTGGAAAGCCTGCTGGTCACCGTCTGCGTCGGGGTGTCCAACTTCATCTGGCTGCCGATCATGGGCTCGTTCTCGGACCGCATCGGGCGTAAGCCGCTGCTGATCGCCGCCACCGTGCTGGCCATTGCGACGGCTTACCCTGCCCTGTCGTGGCTGGTTGCACACCCAAGCTTCAGCCACTTGCTGATGGTCGAGCTGTGGTTCTCGTTCCTGTACGGCTCCTATAACGGTGCCATGGTCGTTGCGCTGACCGAGATCATGCCGGTTGAAGTGCGCACCACAGGTTTCTCGCTGGCCTACAGCCTGGCCACGGCGACCTTCGGGGGCTTCACGCCTGCCGCCTGCACCTACCTGATTCATGCGCTGGGCAACAAGGCCGCACCAGGTATCTGGCTGACAGGCGCCGCTGTGCTGGGCCTGATCGCCACCCTCGTGTTGTTCCGCAAGGGCGGTCAGAAACTCGAGGCACCGGGCGCTGCTGCCACCGCCTGATCCTGACTGGCCTCAAACAAAAAACCCGGTCTGACGCACGTCAGGCCGGGTTTTTTATATGTTCGCAGCAGGGCCTGGCCGGGCATGGACACGTCACACACCCGACAACGGCGAATCACTTACCCTGCACGAAACGATGGCGTACTCGTACCGGCTTGAACATTCCACACCGCTGTCCTGCGGCAGGCTTTGTCCAGCTCGGCCCAAGGGTCAACATTCTCATGCCCGCACCAGCAACCAGCCAAATGGGAAAATGCAACGCCACGATCAGCCTCGTCCTGCCGGGACAAGCACACTCTGCAAGACACCACGTGGCTGTTTAGCCGCCAGCGGCTGTTCCACTTGATGAGATCGTCAATCATCACCCTTCCTCTCAATCTCACTGTGTTATGGATGTGATTGAAAGCAGCGCTTCAAGTTTCTGAATAAATGAAAGTAACGGACCGACGGCTGTGTCTGCTCGATCATTATCAATTGAGGGGACAACCCACACACAAAAAAGCCGAACCCTGTCGACACAGGATTCGGCCTTCTTGTTACACACTCCCCGGACCGGCCGGGCAATTCACGTCACCGCTTGTTTACCTTACTGCGGGAACGCTGGCGGATTGACGTCCGCCATGTCTTCCATCACGCGAACCACCTGATGGCTATAACCGAACTCGTTGTCATACCAGACGTACAGCACAACGCGGTTATCGTTGACGATAGTCGCTTCGGCATCCACAACACCGGCGTGACGCGAACCCACGAAGTCAGTGGAGACCACTTCCTGCGAGTTCACGAAATCGATCTGCTTGTGCAGGTCGGAGTGCAGCGCCATGTAGCGCAGGTACTCGTTCATTTCTTCGCGAGTGGTCTGCTTATCGAGGTTCAGGTTGAGAATGGCCATGGACACGTTTGGCGTCGGAACGCGGATCGCGTTGCCGGTCAGCTTGCCGGCCAGTTCAGGCAGCGCCTTGGCAGCAGCCGTGGCAGCACCGGTTTCGGTGATGACCATGTTCAGCGCGGCGCTGCGGCCACGACGGTCGCCCTTGTGGAAGTTGTCGATCAGGTTCTGGTCGTTGGTGTACGAGTGAACCGTTTCAACGTGACCATTGACGATACCGAACTTGTCGTTGACGGCCTTGAGCACCGGCACGATGGCGTTGGTGGTGCAGGACGCTGCGGACACGATCTTGTCATCCGCGGTGATTTCACCGTGGTTGATGCCGTGCACGATGTTCTTCAGCTTGCCCTTGCCCGGCGCAGTCAACACGACGCGGTCGATGCCAGGGCAGGACAGGTGCTGGCCCAGACCGTCTGCATCACGCCATACACCGGTGTTGTCCACCAGCAGGGCGTCCTTGATGCCGTACTGGGTGTAATCCACCTCGGTCGGGTTCTTGGCGTAGATCACCTGGATCAGGTTACCGTTGGCGGTAATCGTGCTGTTGGCTTCGTCGATGGTGATGGTGCCGTCGAACGGACCGTGCACCGAATCACGACGCAGCAGGCTGGCACGCTTGACCAGATCGTTTTCCGCGCCTTTGCGGACCACGATGGCGCGCAGGCGCAGGCCGTCGCCACCACCGGTTTTCTCGATCAGGATGCGCGCCAGCAAGCGGCCGATGCGACCAAAACCGTACAGCACAACATCCGTACCCTTGCGCGGGCTGGTGTTCTGCTGGCCTACAACGCTGGCCAGTTCGTCACGCACGAACTGCTCAGGCGTGCGGCCATTGCCTTCGGTCTTGAACTTGACTGCCAGCTTGCCCAGGTCCACCGAAGCGGCGCCCAGTTTAAGCTCGCTCATCGCCTTGATGAGCGGGAAAGTCTCGTGTACGGACAACTCACTCGCATCGGACTGACGATGACGCGCAAAGCGGTGAGCTTTGAGAATCGCGATGACTGAACGGTTGATCAGGCTGCGGCCATAGATCGAACTCACCACATTGTTATTGCGGTAGAGCTGACCGATAAGCGGGATCATCGCCTCGGCGAGGGCTTCACGATCGATCCATTCACCAAGACACTGGTCGGGCTTCTGAGTCACGGGAACCTTCCACATGTAGGGGCTGAAAAAAGGGGCTACATTATGACCACGCCAGTGTTTATGAGCAATGCACGACTGTCAGATCGTTACGCACTACATAATTTGAGCCCGTAAATACGCGGTAATAGTCCGGAAAACTGACAGCCACCACCTTCCCCCGCTACAATCGCCGCCCCTGTTGCAACGCCTGGAGCCTGACCTTCCGTGCCAGTTCTGCGTCTACCGCCTCTCTCTGCCGCCGCAGGCAAACACCACTGGGGCAATCTTCCCGGTGCCGCACTGAGCCTGGCGATCGCCGAAGCGGCCAGCGCCGCCAAGCGCTTTACGCTGCTTCTGACCGCCGACAGCCAAAGCGCCGAGCGGCTTGAACAGGAGTTGAAGTTCTTCGCGCCTACGCTTGCGGTGCTGCACTTCCCGGACTGGGAAACCCTGCCTTACGATCTGTTCTCGCCGCATCAGGACATTATCTCCCAGCGCATCGCGAGTCTTTATCGTCTGCCGGAGCTGGAGCATGGCGTTCTGGTAGTACCGATCACGACCGCCCTACACAGACTCGCGCCGACCAAATTCCTGCTGGGCAGCAGCCTGGTACTGGACGTCGGCCAGAAGCTTGATGTCGACGCCATGCGTACCCGCCTGGAAGCCAGCGGTTATCGCTACGTGGATACGGTGTACGAACACGGTGAGTTCACCGTGCGCGGCGCGCTGATCGATCTGTTCCCGATGGGCAGCAAGGTGCCTTACCGCATTGATCTGTTCGACGACGAGATCGAAACCCTGCGCACCTTCGACCCGGACACGCAGCGCTCCATCGAGAAGGTCGAGTCGGTACGTCTGCTGCCTGCACGCGAATTTCCACTGAAGAAAGAAGAAGTGACGCGCTTCAAGGCGCGCTTTCGTGAGCGCTTCGACGTGGACTTCCGGCGAAGCCCGATCCTTCAGGACCTGAGCAGCGGCATCACGCCTGCCGGCATCGAGTACTACATCCCGCTGTTCTTCGAGGAAACCTCGACCCTGTTCGACTACTTGCCGCAGGACACTCAGGTGTTTTCGCTGCCGGGTATCGAGCAGGCCGCAGAAAACTTCTGGAAAGACGTTCGCAATCGCTACGAAGAGCGCCGCGTCGACCCTTCGCGTCCCCTGCTGCCACCCGCCGAACTGTTCCTGCCGGTCGAAGACTGCTTTGCGCGCCTGAAGAACTGGCCTCGCGTCGTCGCCAGCCAGCAGGACATCGACGCCGGTGGCGACCGCGCGCGCTTCCCTGCGCAAAGCCTGCCGGACCTGGCTATCGAGGCCAAAGCGACCCAGCCGCTGGCTGCGCTGTCGAAATTTCTCGACGAATTCCCCGGACGCGTGCTGTTTACCGCTGAGTCGGCGGGACGACGGGAAGTCCTGCTGGAACTGCTGGAACGCCTGAAGCTGCGGCCAAAAACGGTCGACAGCTGGCTCGATTTCGTGGGAGGCAAGGACCGGCTGGCGATTACCATCGCGCCGCTGAACGAAGGCCTGCTACTGGAAGATCCCGCCCTGGCGCTGGTTGCCGAGAGTCCGCTGTTTGGTCAACGCGTCATGCAGCGTCGTCGCCGCGAAAAACGCAACGATGGCGGCAACAACGATGCGGTCATCAAGAACCTGACCGAACTGCGTGAAGGTGCGCCGGTGGTACACATCGACCACGGTGTCGGGCGCTACCTGGGTCTGGCCACGCTTGAAGTTGAAAATCAGGTCGCTGAATTCCTGATGCTGGCCTACGCCGAGGACGCCAAGCTGTACGTCCCGGTCGCCAACCTGCACCTGATTGCCCGCTACACCGGCAGCGACGATGAAATGGCGCCGCTCCACCGTCTGGGCTCGGAAACCTGGCAGAAAGCCAAGCGCAAAGCCGCCGAGCAAGTGCGCGACGTGGCCGCCGAACTGCTGGACATCTATGCACGCCGCGCCGCCCGGGAAGGCTATGCCTTCGCCGACCCGAAAGCCGATTACGCCACCTTCAGCGCGGGCTTCCCGTTCGAGGAGACGCCGGATCAGCAGACCACCATCGAAGCTGTGCGCGCCGACATGCTGGCACCCAGGCCGATGGATCGGCTGGTCTGCGGCGACGTGGGTTTCGGCAAGACCGAAGTTGCCATGCGTGCTGCATTCATTGCCGTGCACGGCGGGCGTCAGGTCGCGATTCTGGTCCCGACCACCCTGCTCGCCCAGCAGCATTACAACAGTTTCCGCGACCGTTTTGCCGACTGGCCGGTGACGGTCGAGGTAATGAGCCGCTTCAAGTCCGCCAAGGAAGTCAGCGCCGCCGTCGCCGATCTGGCCGAAGGCAAGATCGACATCGTCATCGGCACGCACAAGCTGCTGCAGGACGACGTGAAGATCAAGAATCTGGGGCTGGTCATCATCGATGAAGAGCACCGTTTCGGCGTGCGTCAGAAAGAACAGCTCAAGGCCCTGCGCAGCGAGGTCGACATCCTGACCCTGACCGCAACGCCGATTCCGCGCACGCTGAACATGGCGGTGTCGGGCATGCGCGACCTGTCGATCATCGCCACGCCACCGGCCCGCAGGCTGTCGGTGCGCACCTTCGTCATGGAGCAGAACAAGCCCACGATCAAGGAAGCGCTGCTGCGCGAATTACTGCGCGGCGGGCAGGTCTACTACCTGCACAACGATGTCAAAACCATCGAAAAATGCGCCGCCGACCTCGCCGAACTGGTGCCAGAGGCCCGCATCGGCATTGGCCACGGCCAGATGCGCGAGCGCGAACTCGAACAGGTGATGAGCGATTTCTACCACAAGCGCTTCAACGTACTGATTGCCTCGACCATCATCGAGACCGGCATCGACGTGCCCAGCGCCAACACCATCATCATCGAGCGCGCCGACAAGTTCGGTCTGGCGCAACTGCACCAGTTGCGCGGCCGCGTCGGGCGCAGTCACCACCAGGCGTATGCCTATCTGCTGACGCCACCGCGCAAGCAAGTCACCCGCGATGCCGAGAAGCGTCTGGAAGCCATCGCCAACACCCAGGACCTGGGCGCAGGCTTCGTGCTTGCCACCAACGATCTGGAAATCCGTGGCGCAGGCGAACTGCTGGGTGATGGCCAGAGCGGCCAGATCCAAGCCGTTGGCTTCACGTTGTACATGGAAATGCTCGAACGCGCGGTGAAGTCGATTCGCAAGGGCGAACAGCCCAACCTCGACCAGCCACTGGGTGGCGGACCGGAAATCAACCTGCGCGTGCCTGCACTGATCCCCGAGGCCTATCTGCCGGATGTGCATACGCGCCTGATTCTCTACAAACGCATTGCCAATGCGGCCGACGAGGATGGCTTGAAGGACTTGCAAGTCGAGATGATCGACCGCTTCGGCCTGCTGCCGGAACCGACCAAGTCGCTGGTGCGGATCACGCAACTCAAGTTGCGCGCCGAGCAACTGGGCATTCGCAAGATCGACGCCGGACCGCAGGGCGGGCGCATCGAATTTGCCGCCGAAACACCGGTTGATCCGCTGACCCTGATCAAACTGATCCAGAGCCAGCCCAATCGCTACAAGTTCGAAGGTGCCACGCTGTTCAAGTTCATGGTGCCCATGGAACGCGCAGATGAGCGTTTCAACACGATCGAAGCGCTGCTTGAGCGCCTGACCCCGACAACTGCTTGAAGGATTCATCCATGCGTCTGTTTCGTTCATTGACCCTGCTGCTGGCGCTGGTCGCGCCAAGCGCTTTTGCAGAAGGCACCTATCAGGTGGAAATGATTCTGTTCCGCCAAAGCGGCGAGCCGGCCGCCACGCGCCAGCTTGCCCCGGAAGACTGGGCTGCAGGCGCGCAGAAGATCGGCGCCGACAATGAACGCAGCCCTGCACTCAACGACCTGGTGAGCAAGTTGCAAGGCAGTGGCAGTTATGAAGTGCTGATGCAGCGCGCCTGGCAGCAGACCGTGGGCACCGAGCCCGGTAAAATTGCCGTTACCGGCGGCAAGGAGCAGCTTGGCCACTTCCCGATCGAGGGTACGGTGAGCCTGGCGATGGATCGCTTTACCGATATCGACGCACAGTTCTGGGTCAATCAACTGGACCCGCATGGCGTGGTCGTCAGCAGCGAGCGCATGAAGCAGACCGCCAGGGTCAAAAACGGTGAGCTGACTTACCTGGACAACGGCAATCTGGCGCTGCTGATCAAAGTCTCTCCACTGTGATCGTTACGTATTCAAGGAGCACAGGCGTGCTCTCTTTCTTTTTGAGCATCGCTGCGGCGTAGGGCTTTTTTTAACTTGTCGTCCATTCTCGAAAAAGTCCTCGCCTCGGCCTGGGCAGACCTGTTCACTGATCGAACGCTTGAGCGCGGGCGCGACTATGCCCGTCAGAAACGCATCGTGCTGGAAGATTCCAGCCCGCAGATCATCCGTACCGCTTGCCGAGGTTCGGGGCTGGATATCTACACCCAGACCCTGCTGTTCAAGGACCCTGATCGCTATCGCAATTACCTGACCTGCAAATGCACCTGCCCGGTACGAAACGACTGCAAGCACTGTGTCGCGGCCATGTATTTTCTTCAGGACCCGACCAATCAGCCACTGTTGCAGGCCGCGCTGAGCACGCACGAACGCGAGATCAAGCCCCAGGCCGAGCCGAAACCCAGACTGCCCGAGCGTCTGGTCGATGACCTGCAACCCAAGCCGCGCCTGATTCTGGCCAGTATCGAATTCAGCGCCTACGAGCCGCGCAACGGACGCATGCAGCGGCACATTCAGCATCGCGCCGCACTGGCGTTTGCCTACGGCAAGCACTATGCCGTGGGCACCACCAATGTCAGCATTCTGGTGAGTTCGCTGGGCAGCGATCTGGTGAACCAGAAAAGCGACATCATCGAACACACTGAAACCGAAACCCTGCGCATCCGCCGTCAGGGCGAGCAGGAGCGGCAGCTTCGCCAACAGTTGACTGACCTGGGCTTCAAGGTGTCGACCCGGCAGAGCAAGGCCCTGCCGGATAGCGCGGGCGATATGTATGAGCTGCCGAACGACAAGGCCTGGCTGCATTTCGTGCTCGACGACCTTCCCAGGCTTCGCGAGCAAGGCTGGGAGATCGAGATTCAGGACGATTTCGGCTTCGACGTCACGCCCGTGGACGACTGGTACGCGGTCATCGACGAAGAAAACGAGCGCGACTGGTTCGATCTGGAACTGGGCATTATCGTCAATGGCGAACGCCTGAGCCTGCTGCCGATCCTGATCAACCTGATCCGCAGCCATCCTGAACTGATGAGCCCGTCTGCCGTGGCCAAACGCGGTGATGAAGAGCAACTGCTGGTCCAGCTCAATCACTTCACGCAAAGCGGCGGCAGTCCCGTGCAGATCGCCCTGCCCTATGGCCGTCTCAAACCGGTGCTGGCGACGCTGGGCGATTTCTACTGGCGTCAGGAAGGCAACAACGCGCTGCGCATGAGCAAAGCCGATGCGGCCCGCCTGACGCAACTCGAAGATCTGCCGCTGACCTGGCAGGGCGGCGACCGGCTTCGGCATTTTGCCGAGCGTCTGGTCAATATCAAGGATGCGCCGGTTGCCGTGCCGGACGGGCTGAACGCGACCCTGCGCCCCTATCAGCTCGAAGGCCTGAGCTGGATGCAGTCGTTGCGCGAGCTGGAGGTCGGCGGCGTGCTGGCCGATGACATGGGCCTGGGCAAGACCCTGCAGACCCTGGCGCACCTGCTGATGGAAAAACAGGCCGGGCGTCTGGACCGTCCGGCACTGGCGGTCATGCCCACCAGCCTGATTCCCAACTGGCTGGACGAGTCCGAACATTTCACCCCGGACCTCAAGGTGCTGGCACTGTATGGCGCCAATCGTCATCAGGACGCCAGCAACCTGCAGGACTACGACCTGATTCTGACCACCTACGCCTTGCTGCCCCGCGACCTCGAACTGTTGAAATCACAGCCGTTTCATCTGCTGATTCTCGACGAAGCGCAGTACATCAAGAACCCCAACAGCAAGGCCGCTCAGGCGGCACGCGACCTCAACGCACGCCAGCGTCTGTGCCTGAGCGGTACGCCCCTGGAAAACCACCTGGGCGAGCTGTGGTCGCTGTTCCACTTCCTGATGCCCGGCTGGCTGGGTAACAGCAAGGAGTTCAACAGCAATTACCGCACCGCCATCGAGAAGCACGGCAATCAGGACCGCCTGCAACACCTGAATGCGCGTATCAAGCCGTTCCTGCTGCGCCGCACCAAGGAGCAGGTGGCGACCGAACTGCCGCCCAAGACCGAGATCATTCACTGGGTGGACCTCAACGACGCACAGCGCGACGTTTACGAAACCGTACGCCTGGCGATGGACAAAAAGGTCCGGGACGAGATTACCCGCAAGGGCGTGGCACGCAGCCAGATCATCATCCTCGAAGCGCTGCTCAAACTGCGTCAGGTGTGCTGCGACCTGCGTCTGGTCAACCAGGACATGCCGGTCAATAGCAAGCAGGGCACCTCGGGCAAGCTCAACAGCCTGATGGAAATGTTCGAAGAGCTGCTGGCCGAAGGGCGCAAGATCCTGCTGTTCTCCCAGTTCACGTCGATGCTGACCCTGATCGAAGCCGAGTTGAAACAGCGCGGCATCGCCTACGCCCTGCTCACCGGCTCGACCCGCGACCGGCGCACGCCGATTCACGACTTCCAGAGCGGCAAGCTGCCGATCTTCCTGATCAGCCTCAAGGCGGGCGGCACCGGGCTGAACCTGACTGCCGCCGACACCGTGATTCACTATGATCCGTGGTGGAACCCGGCAGCCGAAAACCAGGCCACTGACCGCGCCTACCGTATCGGTCAGGACAAGCCGGTGTTCGTCTACAAAATGATCGCGCGCGGCACGGTGGAGGAAAAAATCCAGCGCCTGCAACGCGAGAAATCAGCCTTGGCGGCGGGTGTTCTGGATGGCCGCACCAGTGGCGACTGGAAGCTGCGCGACGAAGACCTGCAGGCCCTGTTCGCCCCTCTTCCGGCCGCCCCCAAGAAGTCCAGAAAATAGCAGCCGAGAATGCAGGCGCTGAGCTACTATCGGCAGCGCTCGCACCCTCGCCGTTTGCTCGTTAAAAGGATTTCTCATGCGTACCCGATTGCTCAGCGCTGTGGCGGTCATGGCAAGCTCTGCCCTTCTCAATCAGGCTCAGGCCAGCGGCGATGACTCCTGTTATCCGTCCTGGAACGTGCTCAAGGAAAATCTGGACGCGTGCAGCAACCTGCCGTTCCTGAGCCCGGGCAACGACAGCGAGGTCAATCTGCGCCTGTTGCTGGCAGACAAGGGGCTGAACACGTTTCAATTGCCAGCCGATAAAAACCTGGAGTTGAATGAAGGTTACGGCGCGGTGCCGTTCTCGCTCTTTCGCTTCGGCGCGACGGATCTGGTCGAGCCAGCGCAGCCGGGCGAGACGAACGCCGCACCGCTGCAATCATCGCTGACCCCCTTGCTTGAAAAGCTTGGGCTGACACGTGGCGAGACCCCGGCGGCAGGCGATGCGTTTCTGGACGGTGAAGGCAGCCGCTGTCGCAGCAACTCCGACGACAGCGCTCAAGCGTTCATTGAGGAGGTGTCGGTCAGCACTGACCTGACCGACACCGAGCGCAAGGCACTGGCAAGTAGCCGCTTGCAGATGCTGAGCGCATGCAGCTGGGATGCCGATACCCGAGAGGCGCTGCAACCCAAGGCCATCGAATCTGCAACCGGCAAAGCGTTCGGCACTTATCTGCGTGCGTCCAGCGCCTTCTACAACGGAGCATTCGATGAAGCGCTGAGCGGATTCAACGCGCTGTCAGACAGCACGCAGCCCTGGCTCAAGCAAACCGCGCTCTACATGATTGCTCGTACGAAGTTGAACGCCGCCCAGCAGGACGTGTTCGACGAATACAGTCAGTTACTGCGCGACAAAGTCGACAAGACCGCTCTTGCAGATGTCGACGCTGCATTCAAACAGTACCTGGACAGCTATCCCGACGGCGACTACTCGGAATCCGCTCAAGGACTTTTGCGGCGCGTCCACTGGCTGGCCGGCGATGACGTGAAACTGGCCGAAGACTACGCCCGACAGCTCAAGCAACAAGGCCAGAAGCCGGAGTACCTTGACCCGCTCGTCACCGAGATGGACCGTTCGATACTGAGCAGCGCCGGACAAAACCTGCATACGCCCTGGATGCTGGCGATCACCGATCTGATCCGCATGCGCGAAACGTCCGCCCCCAGATTGAGCGAAGCCGATCTGAAAACCCAGGAACCGCTGTTTGCCGATCAGCCCGAGCTCTACCGCTATCTGCAAGGCGCCCTCGCGCTGTACGTCTTGGACGACCCGGAACACGCCCTGAAACAGCTGCCGACCGAGCTGCCGGAACACCTCGATTACGTCACCTTCAGCCAACACCTGCTGCGTGGCCTGGCGTTGCAGGCCCGACAAGACTTCAAGGGTGCGCAGGCCCTGTGGCTGGACATGCTGCCGCGCGCCACCCAGCCGTTGCAACGTGAACAACTGGAACTGGCGTTGGCCATGAGTTTTGAACGCGATGAGCAACTTTCCCGGGTGTTCGCAGCCGACTCGCCCATCCACTCGGCCAAAGTCCGTTACATCCTGCTCAGCCATGTCGCCGATGCCGACCTGCTGCGTCAACAGACGACCCAAGGCCCGACTGAAACCGAACGCAACACGGCACTCTTTGTACTGCTGTACAAGGATCTGATGCGCAAACGGTACGCAGATTTTGCCGAGGACCTTAAGCGTCTGCCGGAAAAACTGCCGGAGGAAAAACTGGGTTACGCCTTGGGCTACACCTATGAAAAAGGCCCGTCCCTGAGCTTGTTCCAATGGCAGGGCGACAAAGCCGAAGCCGCTTACACCTGCCCCGCTATCGTGCAGACAGCCGCCGCCTTGAAGCTTGACGAGAAGGATGCCAAAGCACTGAACTGCATGGGTGAGTTCATCCGTGGCAACAGCCTCGACGGCATGCCGCTGGACACCAAACGCAATGCCGACACCTTGGGTGGCAGCGCGCCGGGCTTCAGCGGCGAGGTGTTTTCCAGACTGGAAGGCTACAAGACCGTCATCGCCACCCCCAAGGCCCCGCGTGACGAAAAAGCCTACGCCCTGTTTCGGGCGATAAACTGCTACGGCCCGTCCGGCTACAACACCTGCGGCGGCAAGGAAGTCGAACCGTCTGTGCGCAAAGGCTGGTTCCGCCAGTTGAAAAAGGACTTCGCCACCACTCAGTGGGGCGAGGCCCAGCAGTACTACTGGTAATGCGTAGCCAGGTTCGCTACAGCCTGGCCCTGCTCTGCCTCTTGGCATTCGGTCAGGCAGGCGCAGCGGTCAAGGCTGAAGACTACGACGCGTTCTGGCTGTGGGCGGGGGTCAAACCGCAGCCGGTGATGGAACAGGCAAAAACCCTTTATGTGCTGCAAGGCCAGGTCAGCACATCGCGCCGCGACCCGCAGCAAGGCGTCAACTTCATCGCGCAAGGCGTGTCGGTCACACATCTTCCTCAGGAGCAGGTGTGGCTGGTCTACCGCGCCCACACGCTGCGCTGGCCGGACGCTGTCTATCGGCA
This sequence comes from Pseudomonas asturiensis, assembly GCF_900143095.1. Lineage (GTDB taxonomy): Bacteria > Pseudomonadota > Gammaproteobacteria > Pseudomonadales > Pseudomonadaceae > Aquipseudomonas > Aquipseudomonas asturiensis. Next base: position 67,405 of record NZ_FRDA01000018.1, read on the forward strand.
GTTGCTCGGCCAGGTTCAGCGCTGGAAGGCCACTGGCACGCACGTCATCGGCATTCAGATTGATTTCGATGCCCGTACCCGTTATCTGAACGAGTACGTCGGTTTTCTGCGCGACCTGCGCCAGCGCATGCCCGACGACGCTCGCCTGAGCATCACCGGCCTGATGGACTGGAGCAGCAACGCCGACATCACCGCTATCGGCGAACTCCAGGGCGTGGTGGATGAAGTAGTGGTGCAAACCTATCAAGGCCGCCGGAGCATTGCGGATTACGCCGCCTACCTGCCTCGCCTCAGTCGCCTTGGCCTGCCTTTCAAGGTCGGACTGATCCAGGGTGGCGACTGGCAAGCGCCGGGCTATCTGAGCGACAGCCCATGGTTCAAGGGTTACGTGGTGTTCCTGCAGAATCCCGGGCCTCAGCGCTGATCGAGAATCTGCGCCGTGGAAAGCACCGTGGCGTACTCGCCGTGAAGATTGGCCAGTGACATCGCATGAACCTCTTCGGCGCTGCGCTGCGTGCCAAAGAAGTCCGCCTGATCGAAGGTGAAGCAGGCATCATGAGCGACGATGACCTCGAACCCCAGGTTGCCTCCGCTGCGTGCCGTGGACTCCACGGAGTTGTTGGTGACCACACCTGCAATGACCAGTTGCCGAATCCCGTCGGAACGTAGCCACATTTCCAGAAACGAGCCGCAAAAGGCATCGGGCACTTGCTTGCTCAGCTCACGCTCGTCCGCTTGCGGCACAAAGGCTGGCTGATACTCCACGCCAGACTGCTCGGGCCAGAACACCGAATCAGGCGAGGTGGAAAAGTGCCGGACATGAATCACCGGACGGCCCGTCTGACGCCAGGCAGACAGCAGTTCGGACAGACGGTCTTCGGCCTGAGGATTGTTACGCCGCCCCAGCTTTGGGTGATTGATGCCTTGCTGCAAGTCGATCAGGACCAGTGCGCTATTGGGTTGAATGTCCATCGGGGTTCGTTTCCTTGAAATTTTTGAGCCCGACAGTAGCCATAATCCGCGCACAGTTCCAGCGCGACATCAGGCCCCAGACAGCTTATTGCGACTACGCTGTCTACGCACATGCATTCCCTATCGCATCCACACACTGGAGAACATCATGAATCAGCACCTGCCCCTCACCGGCAAAGTCGCCTTCGTTCAAGGCGGCTCCCGTGGGATCGGCGCGGCCATCGTCAAGCGCCTGGCCAAGGAAGGCGCTGCCGTCGCCTTTACTTACGTCAGCTCTGAAGAGACAGCGCAGGAGCTACAAGGCAGCATCACCGCCAACGGTGGCCACGCACTGGCCATTCGAGCCGACAGCGCCGATGAAAAAGCCATCCGCCAGGCCATTCAGACCGCTGCCGAAAACCTGGGCGGGCTGGATATTCTGGTCAACAACGCAGGCGTGCTGGCCATCGCCCCGCTCAACGAATTCACCATGCAGGATTTCGACAGAACCCTGGCCATCAACGTACGCAGTGTCTTCATCGCCAGCCAGGAAGCCGCGCGCCACATGGGTGAAGGCGGACGCATCATCAACATCGGCAGCACCAACGCCGACCGCATGCCCTTTGCCGGCGGCGCGACGTATGCCATGAGTAAATCGGCACTGGTCGGCTTGACCAAAGGCCTGGCACGCGATCTCGGCCCGCAAGGTATTACCGTCAACAACGTCCAGCCCGGTCCGGTCGACACCGACATGAACCCCGCGCACGGCGATTTTGCCGAAACCCTCAAAGCGATGATGGCCATCCCGCGCTACGGCACGAGTGAAGAAATCGCCAGCTTCGTCGCCTACCTCGCAGGCCCCGAAGCGGGCTACATCACCGGCGCGAGCCTGACCATCGACGGCGGTTTCGGCGCCTGAGCACAGCGGTCACGTAAAGACCCAGGCTGGTCCGGCCTTCCCATGAAAGCCAAAGCCAGCCTGTCTGCACCGAGCTTCAGGTAGGCAGACTGTGTTTTTTGCTTAACCGCATGAAAATTCTGAAAAAAAGTTTTGCGTTCCGAAAAGCTTTCGACTACATTAGCGCGCCTCGACAGACACAACGTTGTCAGCGAGATACGGTGAGGTGTCCGAGTGGCTTAAGGAGCACGCCTGGAAAGTGTGTATACAAGAAATTGTATCGAGGGTTCGAATCCCTCCTTCACCGCCATATTCGAAACAGCCCAAACCCCTGACAATCCTAGCGAATGTCAGGGGTTTTGTGTTTATGGAGTGGCTGCCAGGACCAAAGCAGGACCAACGTAGCGTTTTCCACGCCGTTCAAGCCCCATCTGCCCCCCCTTCCCCGGCGTCCTGCCAACGAACATCACTGCCGATAATCGCAACCTCAACGAAAGATAATGACCGCCGCCACAGCGATTACGGCGACGACACCGAACACCATGCGCGCCAGCCAGGGGGCGGTCAGCCATACCCCGGTCACGCCAGCGATCTGGCCGATGTTTTTTTCACTGAAATAACGGTTTGAAGGCGACTCTCTGAACGGGTTGCCGCAATGCGGGCATGCATGGGCTTTATCGGAAATTTTTGCAGAGCATTCCGGGCAGTCAATCAGGCTCATTGCGTATCGTCCTTTTCATTAATGAATGGCTGCGAAGCTAAAAGAAGACCCGATTTTCCGGTTTTGGTTCTGTGATCGGAAAACGCCGCGCTTATCTGTGAGCGCTTTCACAAAACAGTTGATGCCGGAATTCGCGGCTTGATTCGTTATAATTCCGCCACGGATTCAATGCCCAAAGACCTTCCTGACGCGCCCGACAGACCGAGACAGCCGGCGCAGAACTCAAGGAGAGATGTTTGAAACCTGAAAAACATGGGCAGGAACTGCGCTTGGCCGCCGTGCCATTGTGTGCTGGCGTCGTGTTCGCTGTTACGCGCGGGATGACCGAAGTGTGGAATGGCGAGAACCTGACACCGGGTTTTCTGTACGGCAGTTTCATTGGCATTGTTCTGGGGATTCCCCTGCTGCTGCGCAGCGATGCGAAAGGTAAGGACTCCCTTGGTCGCCATCTGCTGAATGCGCTGATACAGGCGCTGGTCGCATGGCTGCTGGCGGGTGCTTCACTCGCTTATCTGCCACTCGCCATCGGCCGTGGCGTCGCCCTTGGATTACTCTTTTCGGCCACAACCTACGGCATTCGCAAGCTGTATCAGGGCCATGACCCAAGCCGTCCAGCGAGGCGTGGCTGGTTGTATGCCGTTCCATTGTCAGGGGCGCTGACACTGGGTGTGGCTGCGAGTCTGGGCTTCTCAGCCGAATCGGATGAGCGCCTTTCGTTATTTATCCTGCCGTTCATGGTCGGCGGTTTTCTGGGCATGTTGGCTGGCTGGCCCGTTTTGTGGTGCGTCGAGCGCTACCTGCACACACCGCTGCGTTACATCGCCGGAGGCATGATCACCGGATTGCTGATCTGGACGGCCATTATCCTGCCCAATCTTGTTGAAGCTACGCGTGCATTCATGTCAGGTGATGCCTATGCCTGGCCGAGGGAATTTCTCGGCGGCGCAACGTTTTTTGCAGGGATCGGAATGATCGCAGGCCTCGTGTGTACGCTGATCAACCTGTGTGCTGAGCGCATCAAAGGGATAAAGAACTCAGCTCCTCTGCCCTGATCTGCACAGCGTCAGTCGATAACGCTACCCGTCACGGTGACAGGCAGCGGCGCGACAGATGCGCACACCGCCCTCTTGTGGATTCACTGCGGGTTTCTGCCTGCCTGCGACTGCGGTAGCATTCTCGGCTTTGGGGATCAGCCCTCAAACGGCTGTCATGGGGCATCAATGAAGAAGACCGCGCTATTCGTGCTTGCGCTAGCGGTTCACCTGAGCGCTCAGGGCGCAGGCGATGCAGAGGCTGGCAAGGCGGTGTTCACGCGACTCTGCTCCGGCTGTCACAAGATCGGACCCTCGGCACGCAGCGCATTCGGTCCGCCGCTGAACGGGATCATCGATCGCCAGGCGGGTCAGCAACCGGATTATGTTTACACCGATGCGATGAAAAATTCCGGGATTGTCTGGACGCGAGAGCAGTTGACGACCTACATCAAGGACCCGAGCGCCGTGGTGCCCGGCACGCGCATGAAACTGTGGTGGATGGGCAATGATCAGCGCATGGAAGATCTGCTCGAATACCTGCACGCCAATCCGTAACCCTGAGAACGCGCGCAACGAAAATGCCCCTGGACGTCTCCGGGGGCACATGTCATTCGCCTGTTACTTGTCTGATTCGTAGGGCGGGTAGTCGTCTTTCGTGCCGTGTTCCTTGGCAGGTGTTTTCGCAGGCTTGACCGGATCGACTTGCGGATCGGCGGCATCCGGTGATTCGGTATCGAAGTCCGGTGTGTCGGTGTTGTTAGTGCTTGGCTTGTTGCCAGTCATATGCGCCTCCGTTGATTAAAACGTACAACCTGTTACTTCAGAGGTGTGATCCCCTCAGGCGTGCCATGGGACTGACGAACGGGGCCATCTGGCAGGTGCCGACGACAACTGGTAGCCTTGCGCCATTCATGGAGGATGACGATGAAAAGGCTTTCATTGACGCTGGCAGTCGCCGCGTTATCGATTTCAGGTCTGGCGCACAGCGAGATATTCAAATGCACCTCCCCTCAAGGCCGGGTGAGTTATGCATCCATGCCCTGCGAAAGCGGCCTGCAGAGTAGCGTGCAGCGCGCTGGCCCGCCCAACATGCTGAGCAAGGGCGAGCCGGTCGATCAAGCGCATAAGCTCAACCTCAAAGCCACTGAATACCTGAAGGTAAGCGGCCGCGCGTCTGTCACGGTATACGAGACGGAATCCTACAAGGCCTTTCAGAGAAATCGTCCGCCGCCGCCCAACGTGCCGTCGCAATGCCACGGCCCGCATTATGACAGCCAGTGTTTTGATCCTTCGGGCGGCACATCCTCCAGGAAAGCAGCCTCCGGCAACTGAGACTACTCGGCGCGGACCTCACTGATCTGCACCACCGGAATCAGGTCGGTGTAGTTGATGATATCGGCGTTGATGCGCTCCTGATGCGGCCCCATACCGGCCTGAAACGCTTCGACGGACTCGCAATAAATGTGGCACATGCCGATGTAGACCGGGTTGGAGCCGGGCGTTGCGCCGCCCACTCCCTTATCGACGCTGTAGCGTTTGCAGTGCTCGCCCATCAACGACTGCACCAGTGGCATGTGCTGGTCGCGATAGTAGTCATGGTCGAACCGGGCGCCTTCTTTATACGGGTACAGCACGCTGACTTTAATCATCTCGATATCTCCGATAGCCGCCAAAAATCACCTTGGCACTCTACCGTGATTATTCACGGCAAAGGGATGTGACAACACTGGCACGCGTTTCTCCCTTCCCGCACAATCACGCCGTTTGGCCAGACCGCGTTGAAACGATGTCCGGCTGCCCTGTCAGATCGAGGAACACCGCATGAATGCTCTTGAGTGGAACGAGGCCGCCCTGGCGAAATACCTCTCGACCCATCCCACGCTGAAAGATGAAATCAGCAACCTCAGCGCCACAGAACAGAAGCAGCAAGTCCAGTGGGCGTTCGAGGATGAAGCCGAAAGCCAGGGCATCGAACCCTGGGAACTGGCGCTGGAGTTGATTGCACAATCCCCGGAGGAGTTGCAGCAGATGCGCCTTGAAGCCCATGCACAGGTTGCCGAAGCCCTGGGCATGGACTGGGACGAGTACTGTGAGCTGAATGACATCAAGTTGTAACTGCCCGGCCCGTGCACAATCAGTGACCCATCAGTCAGCGCTTTACCTCTGCATGACGGGTGAGTAACGTCTGCTCACTTCAATAAAAAGGAATCGTGTCATGAGTGATCTGGTCTCGTACCACCTGGACGATGGCATCGCCACGCTGACCCTGAACAATGGCAAGGTGAACGCCATTTCCCCGGACGTCATCGCCTCGTTCAATGCCGCGCTGGATCAGTCCGAGAAGGATCGGGCGGTAGTGATTGTGACCGGACAGCCCGGCATTCTGTCCGGCGGCTATGACTTGAAAGTCATGACATCGAGTGCCGAAGCGGCCATCAGTCTCGTGGCCCAGGGCTCGACACTGGCGCGGCGCCTGTTGTCTCACCCTTTTCCGGTCATCGTTGCCTGCCCGGGGCATGCGATTGCCAAGGGCGCGTTTCTGCTGCTGTCGGCCGATTATCGAATCGGTGTCGAAGGGCCGTTCAATATCGGCCTGAACGAAGTGCAGATCGGCATGACCATGCATCACGCCGGCATCGAGCTGGCACGTGATCGCCTGCGTAAGTCGGCCTTCAACCGGTCGGTCATCAACGCCGAGATCTTTAGCCCCGAGGGAGCGCTGCAGGCCGGCTTCCTGGATCAGGTGGTCAGCGTTGAAGCCTTGGTGCCAACGGCACGTGCCGTCGCCACGCAGTTGAAGAAAATCAATATGAATGCTCACAAGAAAACCAAGCTCAAAGCCCGCAAAGCGCTGCTCGACATCCTTGACGCCGCCATCGAAGAAGACAAGCAACACACGCTGTAAGTCTCACCACAAAGCCCGCCATGGCGGGCTTTTGTCTATCGGCGAACTCCTGCGCGTTTGGTTAATCTCATTAGCCACCGCGCATCCGTTTTGCGCCATTGCCACATAGAGGAAGCGATAGCACCATGGGCCGAGTTGTTGCAGCCGCGGTTTACAGCAAGGGCAAGAAAGTTACGGATATCAGCCTTGATGAAGGCGCGGCATGGGCCGCCAAGCCGGATCACTTTGTGTGGATCGGCCTGGAGCAACCCAATGCCCAGGAGCTCACCAGCCTGAAGAAGCAGTTCAACCTGCATGAACTGGCACTCGAAGATGCAATGGAAGTTCACAGCCGCCCCAAGCTTGAAACCTTTGGTGATGCGCTGTTCATCGTGACGTACACCCCGGTTCGCGACAACGGCAAGTTGCTGTTCATCGAGACCCACATCTTTGCCGGCAAGGGCTACGTCATCACCTCGCGCAACGGCCACTCCAAGTCCTACGGACTGGTGCGCCAACGCTGTGAAGCCAGGCCTCTGCTGCTGGAACACGGCGAAGACTTCGTGTTGTATGCGCTGCTGGATTTTGTCACCGAGAACTATCAGCCGGTCACCGAGGCGATCCACGCCGATCTGGAAGTACTGGAGCAGAACGTGCTGGGCGGCGCACTGCGCGAGTCCGACATTCAGCACATTCATGCCCTGCGGCGTGACCTGCTCAGAATGCGGCGTTATGTGGCGCCTATGGTGGAGGTCGGTGAGGAATTGCAGAAGCTCAGCTTTCCGTTCATCGACAAGAACATGCGACCTTACTTCCGTGACGTCGAGATCCATGTCAAACGACAGATGGAAGACCTGGGCAACCTGTGCGACATCGCCAGCCAGACGATCGAAATCGGCCTGCTCCTGGAGTCCTCGCGACAAAGCATTGTGCAGCGCAAGTTTGCCGGCTGGGCCGCCATTCTGGCGTTCCCGACTGCCATCGCGGGCATCTATGGGATGAACTTCGAAAACATGCCGGAACTGAAATGGCACTACGGCTATTTCATTGTGCTGGGCGTGATCGTTGGCGGGTGTTCAGCGCTGTTTGCCAGCTTCAGGCGCTCAGGCTGGTTGTAGCCTCACGCGCAGACGTCCGTGAACAAATGAGCCATGTTTACGGGGGAGGCAAGCCGCCTCCCCCCGCTCGTCCGCTTGCTGATAAAAATCAGATCACACCGCCGCAGCATCCGGCTTGTGCGCCACGAAACGCATCATCCATTCGGCAACGGTCACGCCATGATGGTCATGATCAAGGCTGGCCATGCCTTTCTGGTAAACCTGTTCACCCAGCGACTGCTGGCGAATCTCCAGCAGGGTACGCGAATAGTCATGAATGAACTCAGGGTGCCCCTGGAAGCACAGCACCTGATGGTTGATGTGGTAGGCGGCAAACGGGCAGAAGTCGCTTGAGGCGATGACCGTCGCATTCTCCGGCAACGTGGTGACCTGGTCCTGATGACTGATCAGCAGCGTAAGGTTTTCCACAGCAGGTGACATCCACGGCGTGGCGGACGCCAGCTGGTAGTGATGGATACCGACGCCCCAGCCTTGCGCGGCACGCTCGGTCTTGCCGCCCAACAGCAGCGCCAGCAACTGATGACCGAAGCAGATGCCCAGCAACTTGTCGCCACGCTCATAACGCGTGAGCAGATAGTCTTTGAGAACCTGAATCCAAGGATCGGTGCCAAACGAGTCGGCCTTGCTGCCGGTGACCAGATACGCGTCGAATTCATCATCATCTGACGGATAAACGCCTTGCATAACGTTGTAGATCTGGAACTGGGCAGCAATCGGCTGGCGGGCGAACAACATCTCGAACATGTGCCCATAGCCCTGATATTGCTCAACCAGCTCAGGGCGCAGGATATCGGTTTCCAAAATACAGATGCGTAACGGCATATAAAGAGGACCTGACACAGTGACAAAGCAATATCGTAAGCGCGAAGCCTGCCTTGAAGCCCCTTCCAAATCAAGTTGAGAGTTGCCCGACACACGTTCGATGCGTTGAATCAAAGCGTGGGCAAGGACCGAATGATCTGGCAGGAGACCCTGCCTCGAACCGAAAGGCAGATAGGCGCTTCGAGCCGTTGTAGGACTTTTCCTGCCCGGACGAACGGTAGAAGACTAACGATTTCCCTCAACGTGTCTAGCAAAGGCCTGAACGGGTTTTGCGGTCGAGATATATAACAAATAACCTTCACTTTTTATTTTTACATTCCCAACCGTTCTAAACGGCATTGCACTGCGACCCTAAGGTTAAGTCTGTAACAGAACGGCGCTATAAAAATATCGCGAGCGCCCGGCTGCCGGTCGATTGATCGGAGCTCACTGTTCGAGTGCTTCACCTTTGCCAGCTGCCCGTTGTGCCGTTCATCAATCCGGTCAGCTTTTGTCGCTCAGGAATAACAACAAAAGGCAGTCAGCCATGTTCAAACATTCGAAAGTACGCCAGGCGGGTCTTATTGTCTTCGCCACCACGCTCTTATTGATCTTGCCGAACCTGACTCGACTGTTCGGTTAGACCAACATGCGCTGTCGAACTGCGCGCAACTGTGCCACTCTTCTCACTCCAATAAAGGGAGAAAGGCTCATGCGCCGATGGATAGCGTTGTGTATGGCCCTCACAGGCAGCCTTGTTGCGCAGGCCGGGGAAGTGGATCAGGCCGCTGCAGTGGCCGCACTCAAGGAAGGCAAGCTGGCGATGGATGTTCGCAGCCAGACCGACTACGACGCGGGGACTGTACTTAATGCGGTGCGCGTTGATCAGGTGCGACTGGTCAATCAGATGAAACTGGTACTCAACGACCGCAATGCCGTGTTCGTCATTTTCAGCAGTTCAAATGAAAAAGCCAGTAAAGCCCAGGACAAGCTTATGAAAGCGGGCTATTACAGCGTCATAAACGGCGGCAACTATGAAGAGTTGCACAACGCGCTGTATGACATTACGGACGATCCTGCAGAGTAAATAAACCGTCTGATAAATCCGGATAAACAACAGGCCGTGAACGCTCATCCGTGCACGGCCTGTTACCTCGATGGGTTATCCGGGCTTACTGGTGTTGCGCCTGCCCCTGAACGCGGGCTTTGGTCTTGGGCACGCTGACCACAGGTGACACCACCACTTTGGCGTGCATCTGTTCTGCCCCGCCACCGCGCCGCATGCCACGCACCGGACAGGCATCCAGATAGTCCAGACCGACTGCCAGCTTCAGATGGCGCTCAGGAATGGCCAACTGGTTGGTCACGTCAAAGCTGTACCACGCATCATCGATCCAGGCCTCGGCCCACGCATGGCTGGACAAATGATCGCTGTCCTCGCTGCACAGGTAGCCCGAGACATACCGCGCCGGTACACCCAGGGTTCGAGCACAGGCCAGAAACGCGTGAGTGTGGTCCTGACAGACCCCGGAACGCCCGGCAAAAGCCTTGGCCGCACTGGTGTCGACTTCCGTCGCGCCCTGCGTGTAAGTCATGTGCTGGTTCAGCGCCTGCATCAGGTCGATCAACGCGCTGCGATCGATACGCTTGCCACACTGCGTAGCCGCGAAGCTGCGAATGGCCTCGTCAGGTTCGGTCAGACGCGTTACGCGCAAGAACGGCAAGGGTGATTGGCTTTCATGCTCGGCCTCGCAGGTCGCGTCGATCTCCACTTGTCCACGGGCACCGATGATGATGGCCTTGTGCGGCTCTTCAAGACTCAAGACATGCAGAATGTTGCCGAACGGATCGACCTGCGCACGCACTGCGCGCGGTAGGGTCAACTGCCAGCTGAGCACCTTCTGGCGCTCGCTGTCGTGAGGTGTCAGACGCAGATACTGGATACTGGAACGCACCTGATCATCGTAGTGATAGGTGGTTTCGTGGCTAATTGAGAGTCTCATGCAGCCTCCAGGTACGAAATGTGGATAGCATCACCCAGTTGGGCCAGCATCGGGATGAATTCGTTCAACCACTCATGCAGACCTTCATCCAGGATCTGGTCGATACTGGTGTAGCGCAGTCGTGCGTCCATCTCGGCGGCCATGCGCTGTGCAGGCCTGCCGTTGACACCCGGCAGGCTGGCCAGAATCAGGTCCATCTCTTCCAGGCATGCACGCAACGAACGCGGAATGTCGGCGCGCAACAGCAGCAGCTCGGCAACCTGTCGGGCGCCCGGTGCGTCACGGTAGACTTCGGTGTACGCCTCGAACGACGACAGCGCACGTAACAACGCACTCCACTGGTAGTAACCGGCGGCGGAACTGTCTGCCGCCGCATTGGCCTGAGGGCCGCGCAGTTCGAGCATTTCATAGCGTGCGTCGAGCATGCGCATGGTGTTGTCGGCGCGCTCGATGAATGTCCCCAGACGAATGAAACGGAACGCATCGTTACGCATGATGGTGCCGTACGTTGCGCCGCGAAACAGGTGCGAGCGCTCCTTGACCCATTCACAGAAACGGCTCATGCCGTAGCGCGTCAGGCCCTGCTGCGCGATACCACGAATTTCAAGCCACGTGGAGTTGATGTTCTCCCACATGTCGGCCGTGATCCGGCCGCGCACGGCGTGAGCACTGGCCCGTGCCGCACCCAGACAGCTATAGATGCTGGCCGGGTTACTCGCGTCCAGCGCAAAGAAATGCAGCATGCGTTCGGCGTGCAATTCGCCATGACGCTCGATGTAGGTTTCCAGCGTACCGGTGATCAACAGCGGCATGGCTATTTCATCCAGCCCGTCGCCGCGCCCGTCCTGGGGCATCAACGACAGCGAATAGCTCACGTCCAGCATTCGGGCGAGGTTCTCCGCTCGCTCCAGGTAACGCGACATCCAGAAAAGATCCGAGGCAGTTCTACTTAACATTGGCAGGCATCCTTAATCCTCGACCACCCAGGTGTCTTTGGTTCCGCCACCTTGCGACGAATTCACCACCAGCGAACCTTCACGCAAGGCCACTCGGGTAAGGCCGCCGGGGACAACGCGGGTTTCGCGACCGGACAGAACAAAGGGGCGCAGATCGATGTGGCGCGGGGCGATGCCGTTCTCGACAAACGTCGGACAGGTCGACAGGCACAAGGTGGGTTGAGCGATGTACGCATGCGGCTTGGCTTTGAGACGTGCCCGGAAGGCTTCGATCTCGGCGGCCGTGGCGGCAGGACCGACCAGCATCCCGTAGCCGCCCGACCCTTGGGTTTCCTTGACGACAAGGTCCTTCAGATTGGCCAGCACGTGGGACAGCTCTTCAGGCTTGCGGCATTGCCAGGTGGGTACGTTCTTGAGAATCGGCTCTTCGTCCAGGTAGAAACGAATCATGTCGGTGACATACGGGTACACCGACTTGTCGTCCGCGACGCCGGTGCCGATGGCGTTGGCCAGCACCACATTGCCGGAACGATACGCCGCCAGCAGGCCGGGCACACCCAGCATCGAATCCGGGTTGAAGGCCAGCGGATCGAGGAACGCATCGTCCAGGCGACGGTAGATCACATCCACGGCTTTCGGGCCATCGGTGGTGCGCATGAAGACGCGATCATCACGCACGAACAGGTCGGCACCTTCCACCAGCTCGACCCCCATCTCGCGTGCCAGAAAGGCGTGCTCGAAGAAGGCACTGTTGAAACGGCCAGGCGTGAGTACCACCACGCTCGGGTTGTCCAATGGGCTGGAGCTTTTGAGCGTATCGAGCAGCAGGTTCGGGTAGTGATCGATCGGTGCGATGCGTTGTGCCGCGAACAGCTCGGGGAACAGGCGCATCATCATCTTGCGATCTTCGAGCATGTAGCTCACGCCACTGGGCGTACGAAGATTGTCTTCCAGCACGTAATACGTGCCGTCGCCATCGCGGACCAGATCGACGCCGGAGATGTGCGAGTACAGGTCACGGTGCAGGTTCAGGCCTTGCATCGCCAGCTGATATTGCTCATTGGCCAGCACTTGCTCGGCAGGAATGATTCCGGCCTTGATGATGCGCTGATCGTGATAGAGGTCAGCAAGAAACATGTTCAGCGCTTTGACGCGCTGGATGCAGCCGCGCTCTACAACCCGCCATTCGCTGGCCGGGATACTGCGCGGGATGGTATCGAACGGAATGAGCCGCTCGGTGCCCTGCTCGTCACCATAGAGCGTGAACGTGATCCCGGCACGATGAAACAGTAAATCGGCTTCACGCCTGCGTTGAGCCAGAAGCTCAGGGGGCGTATCGCCTAACCACCGGGCAAATTCCCGGTAGTGCGGGCGGACCAGACCGCCAGCGTCGTACATCTCGTCATAAAAGGTGCGGATCATGCCGTACTCCTTGTCACCATGGACACCTTAGGCTTCGCAAGGCCCGTGCCACCGGCATAAACGCTTGAATATCAATAAGTTAGATATACATCTGACGATCTGCGCACCATTCCTGTGCACTAAACGCCCCAGCTACTTCTCCTACGCCTCATTCGGAAGCGTCATTCAACCGTGAAATCTATGATCAGCATAGTCAGAGTTGATTTCCGGTGGCGATATTAGTTCGCCATAATCGCCAGCAACCGAGCAAACAGGGCATCAAACGTCACTTTTGCCCCGCCCCTTATTTTTCAGCGAGCGCGATCCACCTGACACGTTCCTGACCTGACTTCCCTTTGAGCCACTCTCTTGAGTGGCTTTTTTTTGCGCATGGAAATGTTTTCGAGAAAAGGCCTGCGCTCGGCCAACGGAACATGTTCTATGAGATACACGCCTTCCACGTTTCTGTGTTGAGGGTGAGACAGCACGTTCTCATGGACCCGGGAAGCCATCGAACCACCCCCGAAACAAGACCGGCCGACCCGGCGTTTTTTTCCAGGTCGACCGGTCAGTGCTCATGCTTCAGTGACAGCGGATCAGGCGTGCAGCCTTCTGATTTCCTGGGTCACACCCCAGCCTTCAACCTCCCCGTCCATTGGCGAAATAACGCTTTGAAAGTCCTGTTCGAAATCACCGATGCCGTCGTAAGTGGCGTACATCACCTTGCTCAACTGCAAATGCCAGGCACCGTCGTCGCGCACGTTGATCTGGGTGTTGAGGGATTCTCCGCGAAATTGCTCAGCAGCCTGCCGTGCCCGGTCCTCGTCGGGGAAAATGGCATAGAACTCGATGGGATGGATGCGTGCGAAGTCAAAACCGCCTTCTTTCATGCGGCGCAGTACGTTACTGCTGATGTCCTCTTGATAGGCTGTGCTCATGAAACGTCCTCCTATTCAACGATAGATAGAGTTTCAACTCTTCCAGAGCGATCCCGTGATCCGGGATCGCCGCACGACAGATACTCCGGCGTGAGGAATCAAGCATGTAGCTGACCGAACCTTGAACAGGTCGGAGATGGACGTGTGTCAGAGGCCGCTTTCACGGCCTCGTTTGCAGAGTAGACCCATTGCGAGGTCATTGCCAAGTGGTTGGCGCATCAAGATTTTTTGAGCAGCGGGTCAGCTCATTTCTGTAATGGAAATGATTTGCACACTGTTATGGTCCTTGAGCGTCTTGACGGTCGGCTGATCGGTCCGGCCCTCAAGGTCATTGAGATCCAACTCATCCGTGACCGGATACAAATCCTTGCGCAGCAGGCGCGCGGCGTCTTCGTCGCTGGGACGCTCCTGCCATTGCACCTCACGGCGTTGCTGCACGCCATCCTTGTCCAGATACAAAATGGCCCACTGTTTCATCAATGCCTCCAGAGTAGGCAAGCCAGGCACTCTGGCTTACCTACTCTGGACCCATTGCCAGCGGCATTCGTTCCAATGAATTGCGTCCTGAAACAGCCTCACACGGGCAAGAAAAAAGGCCCTCGCAGTCAATGCCGAGGGCCTCTCTTCTCACTGAAACGATCAACCCGACGCCTTGCCCGGCAGTCACCGGGCAAGGCTGCAGGTATCAGTTTCTGTTCTTGCTTGCCTCAACGCCTGCCGTGTTGTCCAGCAGGCTCTTGGTAGCGGTCTGCAGGAAGCTTTCCAGCTTGCGCTTGAGCTCCGCAGTATCCGGCGCGTCAGGCACTTCTTCGGCGTGCGGTTTGGCACCCAGCGTGTAGGTCAGCAGCTTGGCTGGCATTTCGGTCGGCTCGATCAGGATGCGATTGCCATTGATGATCGCCACCACCTGCTCACTGCCCGACGGCTTGATGACACCAAAGCCCTTGTCGCCTTCCGGCAGGTTGAGCAGGTCGCGTCCCCAGCACTGGTTGCGCGTCACGCCACCCAGACGACCCATGATGGTCGGTACGACGTCGACCTGGGTCCCCACGATGCTGCTGCGCTGGCCGAACTTTTCCTGCATACCCGGGGCGATCAGGAGCAGAGGCACGTTGAAGCGCCCCAGGTCCATTTCAGTCAGCTGTTTGTTGTTGCCGAAACCATGGTCACCCAGCACCACAAACAGGGTGTTCTTGTAGTAAGGCTCTTTCTTGGCTTTCTCGAAGAACTGGCCCAGGGCCCAGTCGGAATAGCGCATGGCCGTCAAATGCTCGTCCAGCGAACCATGCCCGGTTACGCGCTCGACCGGCAGGTTCTCCGGCAGTGCATAAGGCGTGTGGTTGGACAGGGTCTGCAGCAGCGCATAGAACGGCTTGCCGTTCTGACGCGCCTTGAGCTCTTCAGCGCCACGGTCGAACATGTCCTGATCGGACACGCCCCACGTCGGGTCGGAGAACACCGGATTGACGAAGTCTTCACGACCCACAAAGTTGGTCATGCCCTGGTTGCTGAAGAAGCCCGACTGGTTGTCCCACGCGAAGTTGCCGTTGTACACATAGACGTCGTCGTAGTTACGACCTGTGCTCAGCAGCTGTGGCAGACCCGACAGCTTGTGGCTGCCTTCCGGGGTCTGCATCAGGTATTCGAAACCTGGCAGGTTCGGGAAGCAGGCCATGGTCGCGAACATCCCCTGGTGGGTGTGCGTGCCGTTGGAGAAGAAATGATCGAACAGCAAGCCTTCCTTGGACAGCCTGTCGAAGTTCGGCGTGATGTTGGCCTCGCTGCCCAGCGCTCCGACCGAGTGACCCGCAAAGCTTTCCATCAGGATCACGACCACGTTGCGGATCGGCAACGTGTTTTCCGCGGGCGGCGTGAAGTCACGACGAACGGCGGCGATGTCCGGCTCGACCAGCTTGTCGTGAGAGGTCAGCAGCATGTCACGCACGGTCTGCTGGGCGTCGGCCTGAGGCAGCGTGGATTTCCAGATATTGTCGCGGTCCTCGGACATGCGGCTCTTGGCAGCCGTGATCAAGGTCAGCGTGCCATTGAGGCCCAACTGGTTGGCGAAATTCGATTCGGTGGTGTACGCATCTCCCCAGCGCAGGGGCGGACCCTGGCGCAGGGTGCCACGGGCACAGATAACCGCAACGATCAGAACCAGAAAGAACACACCCACACGCATGTACCACGGCGCGATGGCGCGAGTGCCCACGCTTGTGCCCGACACTGCATGACGCGGGCGCGTGGCACGGTCGATGCCTTTGAATACCAGGCTCAACAGCCAGGTGACCACGGCCCAGGCCAGCAGGTAACGCACGACCGGGAAGCCGTACCACAACATGCTCAGGACGGTTTTCGGGTCTTCTTTCACGTACTGGAACACCAGGCCGTTCAGGCGCTGGTGAAACTCACGGTAGAAGTCCATCTCCATCAGGCCAAAGAACAGCGTGATGCTACCGACCAGGGTCAGCCAGAACCGGAAGAAACCGCGCGCCGCCATGGCCCGCGCGCTGAACAGGGCCAGCATCAACGGGATAAGCAGGTAAACCGTCAGGCGCAGGTCGAAACGCATGCCGTTGAACAACGCTTCGATGAAGGTCGAGGCTGGCGTATCGCCGATCATCTCGCGGTTATAAACCAGCAGCCCGATACGCAGCAGCGTGTACATCACCATCAGGGCCAGGCCACTGAGCAAGGTGTACGCCAGGTGCGATTTGACGGTGGGGTTTTGCAGGCGGGACAAGGCTTGCCGATGAATCTGGGCGTCCGTTTTGGCCATGGTTGTCAGGATCCGGTGGATTCAGGGTGGGTTCAGACGTGCGACACCGACGCTCCATCGTGTGGGCAGTCGGGTGCAAGGGGGGCAGATAGTACTTGATCGCCAGGTGTTTGGCGCTCGTTCAGCGTGTCTCGTTCAGCGTCAGAAACCATCTGCAGGTTAAGCATCGCGCGCAATTCTGTGCCAGGAGGTGTGAAAATTTTGTCGCATCAAGCGCACAGGCAGCGGGGGCCGGAACGTTTCAGGCGATCACGCCTGAAACGTCTTGCACAGCCTCTTTTCCGGTTTCAGTCGTTGCTGGGCTTGCTGATCGCCTGGAGTACGAACTGCGGCAACGCGAACGCGCCGATGTGCACCTCAGGGTTGTAGTAACGGGTCACGACGCCGCTGCCGGCGAAACGCTGACGCAGGGTTTCCAGCGGCAATTTGCGATAGGCCTTGTCGGTGGCCCCCCACGCAAAGGTCATGGCACCACCGATGTAGGTCGGCACCGCCGCCTGGTAGAAATGCCAGTCAGCGAACAAGCCTTTCATGCGCCCGGCGGTGGTCTGCACGCCGTCCAGTTGCATGAACGGCGTGCCGTTCTGGGTGACCAGTATCCCGCCCTCGTTCAGGCAGCGGTGGCAGGCTTGATAGAAATTCTCCGAGAACAGCACCTCTCCAGGACCGATAGGGTCGGTGGAGTCAGAAATGATCACGTCAAACTTTTCTTCGGTGGTTGCCACGAAGCGCATGCCGTCGTCGATCACCAGATTCAGACGTGAATCCTCGAAAGCGCCATTGGAGTGATTAGGCAGAAACTCCTTGCACATCTCGACCACGGTGCCATCGATCTCGACCATGGTGATGTGCTCGACCGTCGAGTGCTTGGCCACTTCACGAAGCATGCCGCCGTCGCCGCCGCCGATGATCAGTACGCGCTTGGCAGCACCGTGGGCCAGGATCGGCACGTGGGTGAGCATCTCGTGGTAGATAAACTCATCGGCCTCGGTGGTCTGGATAACACCATCGAGCGCCATGACACGGCCCATGCGCGGGTTCTGGAAAATCACCAGATGCTGATGCTCGGTGCGCACTTCATGAAGCATTTTTTCCATACGAAAGCGCTGGCCGTAGCCTTCGTATAACGTTTCCTGATAATCACTCATGGATAAGCTCCTGAAAAAGACAGATGACAGGACGGCCGGCCGCCCGCAACAAAGGCGCGCATTCTACGTCGCGGAACATGACAGGTCGAACCTCTCTACACTCAGCCTGACGTGCGAGCCCTTCAGACAGCTTCTCTGTAACGCAAAAAGCGCCTGATTACCCGTGTAATCAAGCGCTTTGTGTCCAGCAACCCCAGGGGTCAGATACGCACGTTGCCACGCGGACCTGCAATCGCCCAGATGATCAGGCCCAGTACAGGCAGCAGGACAATCAACAACACCCAGAGGATCTTAATGCCGGTTTCCGCACCGCTTTTAAGCACATTGATAATGGCCCAGATATCGAGCGCGAGGATGATCAAACCGACCAGACCGTTAAACGTGGAACCCATGGTGTTGCCCCTGATTGAATGCAGTTACTTCTAGGATAGTCGCGCGGTTCGGGGGTTCCGTTGAACCAACGGCATATTTTCGGGCTCCGAAACAGGGTGATCCTGTTCAGGCCATGGTATTGGCCACCGGCCCCTCAGAAAAGGTACGGCTTTACATGCAACCCTCTGCACACTCCCGAACACTGCGAGCGACCTGGCTCGCCCAGCTCCAAAGCAGCCCGCTGGTCAGCCTGGGCTTTATAGTCGCCGCCCTGATCGTTGTGATTCTCGGGGCTATCAGCCTCTACAACGCGTTTTTCGGCACCAGGCAGGTCAACTTCAACTACGCGCTGCTGGGCGGTACAGCAGGCTTCGCAGCCACTGCGCTGGGCGCCGTCATGGCCGTGGTGTTTCGCAATATCGCGCAGCGCACCCAGGACATCATGCTGGGCTTTGCCGCTGGCATGATGCTGGCGGCCAGCTCTTTCTCGCTGATTCTGCCGGGGCTGGAGGCGGCCCGGGAAATCACCGGCACCGGCCCGTTCGCAGCGGCGACCGTGGTCGCCGGCCTGGCACTGGGCGTGCTGCTGATGCTGGGTCTGGACCGGTTCACCCCGCATGAACACGAAAGCTCAGGACGTCACGGTCCGCATTCGGACCGCATCAATCGAGTCTGGCTGTTCGTGCTGGCTATCACGCTGCATAACCTGCCCGAAGGCATGGCGATCGGTGTGAGCTTTGCGGGCGGCGACATGAACGTCGGCCTGCCCCTGACCACAGCCATTGCCATTCAGGACATTCCGGAAGGCCTTGCCATCGCCCTCGCCTTGCGCGCAACCGGCCTGTCGGCCTACAAGGCCATGCTGGTCGCCATCGGCTCCGGCCTGATGGAGCCACTGGGTTCATTGATTGGTCTGGGTATATCCAGCGGTTTTGCCATTGCTTACCCGCTGAGCATGGGTCTGGCAGCGGGCGCGATGATTTTCGTGGTCTCTCACGAGGTCATCCCGGAAACCCATCGCAACGGTCACCAGACCTCGGCAACCCTGGGACTGATGGGCGGGTTCGCGGTGATGATGTTTCTGGACACTGCTCTGGGTTAACCGCGCAGTGCCTGCAGCGATGGCACGGCATGAATGCCGGCTGCCGCTGCCAACTCCAGCACGCGGGCTTCATCGTTGCCGAACACCAGAACGGCCTGCAGCTCATCGTCCAGCGGCTGACTGAAGTCCATCAGCACATAGCCGCCCATTTCTTTGTTCATGCTGCTCAACTGAATCTGAATACGATTGAGCGCCACAAGCGGCTCTATTTTGCTCAGCTGTTTAGGCTTGATGTTGAACGCCACGTCCTTGCCGAAAGACTGGACGATCTGTTCGAACAAATCGGCATACGTGTCGGCTTGAAACAATACGGTCGCCGGCAGGCTACCCACCACCACCCACTCACCCAGCGGAATCGGGAAGGTGTCGTCGTAGTTGATGTCGGGATTGGCTGTCAGAAACGCCTGCGGATCGGCGTATGCCTGGGCGGCTTCGTCGGCGACCCGCACGATGTCTTCATCGCCCATGCACCCGGAACTGATTTTGCTGATTAATTCGACGAGTGAGTCTTTCATGGGGGCGATCCTGATAGCGGGTAAAAAAGAGGCGCGAAGGATAACGGGAAATCCTTCGCGCCTCTACGCCATTGGCATCGACGGGGTGCGGCTCAGACCGGCTGCACACCCAGTTTACTCAGTTGCTCTGCCGTTCCCGTCGCGCCCATGGTCTGGGCCGCGCCCAGCGCATTCACGCCCTTGGCATCACGGACATGCGGGTCGGCGCCCTTGGCGATCAGGTAGTCGACAATCTCCGTACGGTTGAACATGGCCGCCATCATCAATGCAGTGCGACCATCAGCCGACGCGCCTTCTACTTCCGCGCCGCCTTCGACGAGCATTTTGACCACCGCCAGGTCGCCCTTGAAGGCTGCACCGGCGATAGGGCTCTGACCATTATCGTTACGAATTTCAGGGTTGGCCTTGTGGTCTAGCAGCACGCGCACAGCGTCCTGGTGGCCGTGATAGCTGGCCAGCATCAGCAAGGTGTCGCCCTTGTGATTGCGCAGGTCGGCTGGCAGCCCCTTTTTCAGAAGCCGTTCGAGCATCACTGCATCGCCCTGGCGAGCGACGTTGAACACCTGTTCGGCGAACTCTGCAGTTTCTTCGTCCGTCATCGTCTTGGGTTGGTGGCTCGTTGAATCAGTCATCAGTCACTCCTTGGCGCGCGGTCATCCGGGAATCCGATGTACCCGGCAGCGGTAAACACACTGACCGCAAGTCTTGCCAGCTGTTCGATCAGGGTCAAGCGATGCCGTGGATAGCGAAAAATGTGGATCCGATCATCGCGCCAGGCATTTGGTTCCCCATAAACGGCAAAATGCAGGATGCACGACAGGCATTCATGCAAAATGCACGAAGAGATGAAATTCGAAATATTATAAGTTATTGATTTTAAAGGTGAATATTTTATAGCGAATGCTGGCACAGACACTGCACTAGTACTACCAAGCTTGTTATCCCGTGAGCAATGGAGCCGCTAGACATGACTTTTATTCAAGAAAAATTCGCTTCCGTATTCTCCGACTACACCGTTACCACCCAGCCACGTCCAGACGGCGGTGTGCTCTTGTCGCTGCGTAACGATGAAGGCAAACAGATCCGTCGCTCCGTGTCTTATGCACAACTGCACACTCCGGTTCAGCTGGAATGGGTCATCAGCGCCATTCGTCGCGACCTGGCTGCACAAGCCAGTGAACTGCCGGCGATTTCGATGCTGCAGAGCCAGCACCGCTTCGACCTGCCGACTTATCACACCCGTTGATGCTTCACGCTTTATGTCGCTCCCGCCGGGGCGGCACTGTTGTACGCTCTCTCATCCCTTGTTCACCGCGATAACAATGCTTATTTGTTATCGCGGTTTTTTTTGGCCTGTTCAGCCTATTAATCCCCGACACAGGGCTTCCCCGACAGCCTGCGCCTTGTTGGCCACGCCCAGCTTTGAATAGATCGTTTTGAAGTGATACTTGACCGTAGCCTCTGAGACACCTCGAATCACCGAAATCTCCCAAGCCGTCTTGCCATTTCTGGCCCACTGCAATATTTCCAGTTCCTTTCGGGTCAGCCCGCGAGAGTTGGACCCGATCCCGCGGCACACCCGATGCAATACCGGAACCAGGCTGGTGATCAGGTATTTGTCTTCAGGACCAAGTGCCCGCCGCATGCCGCCCAGGGTAATGACCGAGGTCACACTGTTCATATCCCGACAATGGCCGGTATAGCCATAAGACATTGCAGGCAACAGCTGGCAGGCGGCCAACGCCTCTTCATACCAGACAGGGGCAGGAAACAGCCGCAACGCATCTCGCCAATCCAGAAATCCAAGATTATTGCGGTAGAAGCGGATCACCGGGTCCTGAGCGATCATCTGTGCCCGCCCATACTCACGACGCCAGGCTTCGTCGACGTTGGAGGTGACGAGCGCCAGCAGACGAGCGCTCTTGAGCTGGTAAAACATGGCTGTTTCGCAGCCGCACTCGCGCCGCAGCCACTCAAGCGCATTCTCGATGGCAGTCTGGCCGTCGAATTCGGTGATCGTATTGACCATCTGTTCTATCAATGAGCCCATTGTTACGTTGTCTGTCATGGCACTGCACATCGCGGCCGCTCCCTACGCACCCTCGACACATGCACTGTTGGCAATTTGATTGACGAGGGGTCTGAAGGCGCGAAACTTACACGATTAACAACGTTTAAAAACAACGATTCAAACAAACAGGATTAACGCACTTACAGCCCGGCAGAGCCCTACACAACGGAAGGACACTGCCTACAAAAAGTGCCTGATTGACAGAAAAAACGTGTGCAGAAAGGCCCGTCGTCAGAGGCTCTGGAAGCTCTTGGGGTCAATGGCCGCGAAGCTGGCGACATTCTGATGCCCCACCAGAAGTCCGTCGGCGCGCACGAGGCCACAGGTGGCCATGCCAGCCGCCTGCGCGGCATCCAGTTCTTCGACAATGTCGGAAAGAAACAGAATGTCCCCAGGCTCACAGCCAATGGCCTGAGTGATCGTTCGGTACGATTGCGCTTCACGCTTGGGCCCGGACGTGGTGTCGAAATAACCACTGAACAATCCGGAAAGATCACCCGCCTCGGAGCAGCCGAAAATCAGCTTCTGGGCCTGTATCGAGCCCGAGGAATAGACGTAGAGCCTGTAACCCTCTTCATGCCAGCGCTTCAAAGCCTCGACGGCGTCCGGGTACACGTGCCCCTTGAGCTGACCGGCGTTGTAACCCTGCTCCCAGACCATGCCTTGCAGCGCCTTGAGCGGCGTGGCCTTGCGATCCTCGGCAATCCACTGCAAGAGAATCCCGATGACCCGTTCGACGTCGGCGTCAGGTTCGCCACTGTCGCTGCGCACGGCCTGCAATTGCGCTGCAACGGCGGGCTTCTCGGCATTCTGGCGAACAAAGTCCGGCAAGTGCTTTTTCGCGAACGGAAACAACACGTCGAACACGAAACTCACCGCACTGGTCGTGCCTTCGATATCCGTGAGGATGGCTTTAATGGGCATCAGGGTGTGGCTCCTCTCAAGCAACAAGTCAGTCTTCAAGCCTTGGAAAACGACCGGCGATGTCTTCGCCGGTGAAGTTCGCCACCCAGCCTTCAGGATTATTGAACAGGCGGATGGCGACGAAATGAGGGTTCTCGCCCATGTCGAACCAGTGCTTCGTTCCGGCGGGGACGGAAATCAGGTCGTTCTTTTCGCACAGCACGGCGTACACATAATCGTCGATGTGCAGGGTGAACAAGCCACGGCCCGCGACGAAGAAACGTACTTCGTCCTCGCCATGACGATGCTCTTCAAGAAATTTGGCACGCAACTCGGCTTTCTGCGGGTGATCGCTGTTGAGGCTGATGACATCCACGGTCACATAACCGTGCTCGGTCATCAGCGCGTCGATCTGGCGACGATAGGCGTGGATGACTTCTTCCTGAGAAGCACCCGGCGTGATCGGCGTAGCGGCTTCCCAGCGCGCAAACGAAACGCCCTGCTCGGCCAGCGTCGACGCGATGTCTTCAAGGTGAGTCAGTACCTTGTTGGGTACTTCGGGGCTTGAAACGTGATAAACGGACAGGCTGCTCATGGTAAAAATCCTCGGTTCAAGGCTTGGCAACACCTTCCGGCTTTTACAGGCCGGTCAGGCACACACTCTTGTTTATCGCGTGACGCTCAGCGGTTCAATACCGCACGCATCTTCAATTCGCATTCGAACAGAAACTCGAAGGCCTCGATCTGACGCAATGCATCGCTCATGTGCGCTCCCCAGGTGTACAGGCCGTGGCCGCGAATCAGATAACCCGCGCAATCGGGATGGGCATCAAGCCACGGCTGCACTCTGGCGGCCAGGCGGGCGATATCCTGATCGTTGTCGAAGATCGGCACCACCACCCGCGACTCGTGAGTGACCACACCCTGGAAGGCCTTCTGCAGTTCGTAGTCCTCGAACACCAGATGATCGGCATCGGTCAGTCTGGACAATACCGTCGCGTTCACCGAATGGGTGTGCAGTACCGCGCCGACCTGCGGCTTGCAGCTGTACAGTTGAGTGTGCAACAGCGTTTCGGCGGACGGTTTCTTGCCTGGCTCCAGGCTGGAGCCGTGCAGGTCAGTGGCCAGCACATCGTCGATGCCCAACTGGCCCTTGTGCTTGCCGGACACAGTCAGCAGCGCTTCGCTGGCCGACAGTCGCACCGAATAATTGCTGCTGGTGGCAGGCGACCAGCCGCGGCCGTACAGAAAACGACCGGCCTCGATGATCTGTTGTGTCAATTGTTCACGGGTCATACACCTTCCTCTTTCCTGGGTGTGACAATCATGATGGCTGCGGCCAGTGCCGCAACACTGGCAATGGCAAAGGTCCAGAAGGAACCCAGCACGTTCCAGCTGTAGCCTGCATACAGTGCGCCCAGCGCACCACCAACACCGGACAGCGCTGCATAGAGTGCTTGTCCCTGACCTTGCTGGCGGGGGCCGAAGCTACGTTGCACGAAATGGATGGCAGCGGCGTGAAAGCTGCCGAATGTTGCAGCGTGCATGACCTGAGCGAGCAGCAACACCGCCAGGTGCTCGGCAAATGCACCCAGCAGCAACCAGCGCAACGCCGCCAACAAAAAACTGGCCAGCAACACCTGACGCACGGAAAAACGCTGCAGAACCCGACTCATGACCATGAACATCAAGACTTCAGCCACTACGCCCACGGCCCACAGCAAACCGATCAGGCCGCGACCGTAGCCGAGCGCCTCCAGATGCAGCGTGAGGAACGTGTAATAGGGCCCATGACTGAGCAGCATCAGCGCCACGCTGATGTAAAACGCCAGTACACCGGGTCGCATCAATTGCCTGAGAAAGCCACCCTCCTCTGCTGGCCGGGTCGAGACCGGCGGCTGCGCATTGGGCACCCACCAGCTGCTGACGGCGATGCCGGCCATGATCGCCAGAAGAATGTAGGGAAACAGGTCCAGACTGAACCACTCGAACAGACGACCGAGCACCACCACCGCAAGAATGAACCCGATCGAACCCCACAGGCGGATCTGGCTGTAACGTGCTGTCTGGCCTTGCAGGTGCGCCAGCGTGATGACCTCAAACTGCGGCAGAATCGCGTGCCAGAAGAACGCGTACAAGGCCATGACCAGCGCCAGCCAGGCATAGCTGTGATCAAGCAGAATGAGCGAGAACGCCAGCAGCGTGCAGATCGCGCCAAAGCGGACAATGGCCAGCCGTCGCCCGGTGTAGTCGCCCAGCCAGCCCCAGATATTGGGTGCCACGCAACGCATCAGCATGGGAATGGCGATCAGTTCGCCAATCCGCGCACTGGAAAACCCGAGATGATGCAGGTACAGCGCCATGAAGGGTGCCGCCGAGCCAAGCAAGGCGAAGTAACACACATAAAACCCGGACAGCCGCCAGTAAGGCAACTGTCCGCCGGGAAGTGGCGCCACGCTAGCAGTCCGCGACAGCCGCAGCGCCCATTACAACTGAGCCAGTACAGGCGTGTTGACGCTGACGTCCGCGTTCTGACCGCGATGACGCAGCAGATGGTCCAGCAGCACGATTGCCATCATGGCTTCGGCAATCGGTGTGGCGCGAATGCCGACGCACGGGTCGTGACGGCCTTTGGTGATGACGTCGGCAGCGTTGCCATCGACATCGATGGAGCGGCCCGGTGTGGTGATACTGGACGTCGGCTTAAGCGCCAGGTGCGCAATGATCGGCTGACCGGAGGAGATTCCGCCCAGAATGCCGCCCGCCTGATTGGACACAAACCCTTCAGGCGTCATTTCGTCACGATGCTCGGTGCCACGCTGGGCAACGCAATCAAAGCCTGCGCCGATTTCCACGCCTTTGACGGCATTGATGCTCATCAGCGCATGGGCCAGTTCGGCATCCAGGCGATCAAAGATCGGCTCGCCCAGACCCGGCATGACACCTTCGGCAACCACGGTAATCTTCGCGCCGACCGAGTCCTGGTCGCGACGTAACTGGTCCATATAGGCTTCCAGTTCCGGCACCTTGTCAGGGTCGGGGCAGAAAAACGCGTTGTCCTCTACCGAATCCCAGGTCTTGAACGGAATCTGGATAGGGCCCAACTGACTCATGTAGCCACGAATGACAATGCCCTGAGTCGCCAGGTACTTCTTGGCGATAGCACCCGCTGCGACACGCATGGCGGTTTCACGCGCGGAGCTACGACCGCCGCCGCGATAATCGCGGATGCCGTACTTATGGTGGTAGGTGTAGTCGGCATGAGCAGGCCGGAACAGATCCTTGATGGCCGAGTAGTCCTTGGACTTCTGATCGGTGTTGCGGATCAGCAGGCCGATGGAGGCGCCTGTGGTCTTGCCCTCGAAGACCCCCGAGAGAATCTCGACCTCATCGGCTTCCTGACGCTGCGTGGTGTGCCGGCTGGTGCCCGGCTTGCGGCGATCCAGGTCGCGCTGCAGGTCCTGCAGGTCCAGCTCAAGCCCTGGCGGGCAGCCGTCGACGATCGCGACCAGCGCCGGACCGTGGCTTTCGCCGGCAGTGGTGACAGTGAACAGCTTGCCGAAAGTGTTGCCGGACATGCGGGCGCTCCGAAAAATCAGTCAAAAAACCGAATCAATGAATCAAGCGCGCCAGTATACGCAGGCTCGTCGCTCAGTTCATCCTCGAACCTTCCGTGACGGCGTGCGTCCAAGCGAGACCCCGCCCCAATGATGGCCTTGCGATGTTATCTGGTAATCCCTTGATGAAAGCTCCAAACCTGCTGCGCCTGCTGGTTCTGCCGATGACATTGATGCTCAGCCTGCTGAGCGGACTGGCCAGCGCAGCCACGCCCAGCGTGGTGCAACGGCCCATGAGCGTGGACACCGGCAACGGCAAGCTCTACGGCACGCTGCTGATGCCCCGCGCCGACACGCCCGTACCGGTGGTCCTTATCATTGCAGGCTCAGGCCCGACGGACCGCGACGGCAATAACCCCGAAGGCGGACGCAACGACAGCATGAAACGCCTGGCAGTCATTCTGGCCACCCATGGCATCGCCAGTGTGCGCTATGACAAGCGCGGCGTCGCCGCCAGCAAGGCGGTGACCCCGGACGAACGCGACCTGAGCGTCGAGCGCTATGTTGCCGACGTTCAGCTGTGGGTCCGGGCGATCAGAGCCAACCCGCGCCTGGGTCAGCTAATCCTGCTGGGGCATAGCGAAGGCGCATTGGTGGCCAGCCTGGCTGCCGAGAAAGCCGACGCCGCAGCGGTGATTTCGGTCGCAGGCACCGGGCGACCGGTGGATCAGGTGCTGCGTGAGCAGTTTCAGGAGCGCCTGCCGCCCGAATTGTTGCAGCGCAGCAACGAACTGCTCGATGAACTCAAGGCAGGCAAGACCGACGACAAGGTGCCGCAGGAACTTGAGGTGGTGTTCCGCCCCAGCGTGCAGCCTTACCTGATCTCGCTGTTTCGCCAGGATCCAGCCGACGCATTCGGCAAGCTGAAAATGCCTGCATTGATCGTTCAGGGTCGCAACGACATTCAGGTCGGCGTGGGCGACGCCCTGCTGCTGCAGAAAGCCAGGCCTGATGCCGAGCTGGCACTGATCGATGGGATGAATCATGTGCTGCGCATTGTCCCGGACGATCTTGAGCAACAACTGCTGTCCTACCGCAACCCTACGCAGCCCTTGGCCAAGGAAGTGACGGCCCGGATCCTGCGCTTCATCAAGGCATTGCCCCCCGCCTGACAGAAGATTTGACGCCAGCAAACCGTGAACCCTTCAGTCTGGCAAAAGGCTGCCGATAGCGGAGTGCTGGCGTTGTGTTTGCTGCACAGCGCCAAGGACAGGACCGCCATTGATGACTGACACGACTATGACCGACACCGTCGCTGAACCCGAGAACGCGGAAGCCGCCGCGCCTGCGCCGCCGCAGCCGTGGGAAGATGTGGTGCCCGAGCAGTTCCAGATGCTGCGTCTGTCGCCATTGCCGACCGACCGCGCCACGGGCGGCCGACCGCTGCGCTTCGTGCAATTCGGACGCGCCGAGCGTCACAGCAAGGAGCTGAGCCTGCTGCGCATCAGCATTCAACTGCCCGGCCAGCGCGTGCGCAAGGAGCAGAACAACCTGGATATCTGGGTCGATCACGAAAAACGCATGGTGCGCTTCGGACCCGAGTCCGGCCTGCAGATCGAGCCCTGGAACCGGGGCATCGGCCGCTTTCTGATTGCCCATGGCGTGCACTGGGCTCAGCGCAAATGGTCATCGTACAAGATCGAGAGCGTGGCACTGGCGAGCAAGGACGGTCTGAACGAAGACACACGCCTGCGCCGTGACCACTTTCTGCGTACGCTGGGCTTCGAGGTTGTGTACGCCGATGCCCAGCACATGAAGGGCAGCATCAAGGATGTCCACGTCGGCAATCTGCATAGCACCTGGAACAACGACAAGGTGCAGATCATCGAGATCCTTGAAGCCTCGCAGATGCTGGAAAAAGCCGAAAAGAACCTGCTGGAGCAGGAAGTCACCATTCGCCAGCATGAGGATCGGGTCAGCAAATACAAGCGCGAAGACAGCAGCCTGCGCTTCACGATTGCGTGCCTGGTCACCTTCGCTGTGTTTCAGGCGGGCCTGCTGATCTGGATCGCCACTCACCGCTGACGAGGCGGCACATGCCGTGCCGCCGTTCAGGATTCACTCAGACGCGCGACTGAAACAGCGCCTGATGCGCAAGGCACTGCTCGGCGGTCAGCATGAACACGCCGTGACCGCCGCGCTGGAAGTCCAGCCAGGCGAAATCGACTTCCGGGTACAGCGCCTGAACATGCACCTGGCTGTTGCCCACTTCAACGATCAAAAGCCCCTTCTCGGTCAGGTGATCCGCCGCCTCGGCAAGCATGCGACGCACCAGATTCAGTCCATCGCTGCCACAGGCCAGCGCCAGCTCAGGTTCGTGCTGATACTCCTCGGGCATGTCGGCAAAATCCTCGGCATCGACATACGGCGGATTGGAGACGATCAGGTCGAAACGCTGCCCGGGCAAGCCGTCAAAGCCATCGCCCTGCACGGTGTAGACACGGTCTTCCATGCCATGACGCTCGATGTTCTGATTGGCCACTTCAAGTGCGTCATAGGACAGGTCGGCCAGCGCGACCTCGGCGTCCTTGAACTCGTCCGCACACGCAATACCGATGCAGCCAGAACCGGTGCACAGGTCCAGGATGCGGCTTGGCTCGCTGGCCAGCCAGGGCGCGAACCGGTCTTCAATAAGTTCGGCGATGGGCGAACGCGGAATCAGCACGCGGTCATCGACAATGAACGACATGCCACAAAACCAGGCCTCGCCCAGCAGGTACGATGTAGGAATACGATCGTCGATACGGCGCTTGATCAGGCGCTGCAGCTCGGAGATCTCATCGACTTCCAGGCGGCAGTCCAGGTAGCTGTCGGCAATTTCCCACGGCAGGTGCAGCGCTCCCAGCACCAGTTGCCGCGCTTCATCCCAGGCGTTGTCGGTGCCATGACCGAAAAAAACATCCTCCTCGTGAAACCGGCTGACAGCCCAGCGAATATGGTCGCGCACCGTACGCAAGCGGGAAGTGATCATGGGCAGACTCCTTAAAAACGACGCGTCACTTGGGCAGACCGAATGCAGATCAAGGCTGCACTCTTCGTACCTGGCAGGCGTGGAAGTTTCCATCATTCGCGATCCGTCATCAAGGCAAACCGCCAGCAACGGCGCCTCCTGACTGCCCTGCAGGCCAGAAAAACCGCGACTTGTGATCGTTGCCATTCCCATAACCCTTCAGCCAGAGGACAATGCTGCAAAAGCCCCACTCAAAAGGAGCCCTTGAATGCCTTCCCTCAAGACCATGTTTCAACTCAGCGGCCGTGGTCATGCACCGGCCAACCTGAGCAATGCCACACTGATCATCATCGATGCACAGAAAGAGTACCTCAGCGGCCCTCTGGCCCTGACCGGCGTCGATGAAGCCCTGGCCAATATCGGCCAACTGGTTGCCAAGGCCCGCGCGGTGAAATGCCCGATCGTCCACGTCCGTCACCTCGGCACAGTGGGCGGTCTATTCGATCCGCAGGGCGAGCGCGGACAACTGGTCCCCGAACTGCAGCCGCTGGGCGATGAGCATCTTGTGGAAAAGCGCCTGCCCAACGCCTTCAATGGCACCGGGCTGCACGACCTGCTGCAACGGCTGGGGCATCTGGACCTGATCGTGTGCGGCTTTATGAGTCATTCGAGCATCAGCACCACCGTTCGCGCCACCAAGGATTATGGCTACCGCTGCACGCTGGTTGACGACGCCTGCGCAACCCGTGACCTGCCGAGCCGGCATGGGGTGGTAAGCGCGCAGGTCGTGCACCGTACCGAGATGGCGATCATGGCCGACAACTTTGCGACCCTGGCGCTGACCAAAGACCTGATCTGAAACATGCCCGACCCAACGGTTGTGTGAACGCATCCACATAACCGCCCATCCTTTACTGCCCTCCTTTGCGTCCGGAACGGGAACCCACTCATCCCTGTTCGGGTCAAAGCGCCGATAAACATAGAGGAAACCGGAATGAAAATATCCGATGGTTTCGACGCCCGCAGGCTTCGCCCCAAAGGCCCGCGAAACTGGCGGACGCGGATAGGCACTGCGATTGCCTCCGTCCTTCTGGTATCCGGCATGCTGCTCGCACTGGCGGGTGCGTCCAGCCTGATCATGCATCCTCAGGCACTGGCCGAGCTGAACGCGAACCCTGCAGGCGCAGCGGTGGTTGCGGTGATCGGCCTGTTGGTGCTCTTGCTGGGGGTATGGCTGTGGCGCAGATGCCGTCGTGGCCCAGGCAGGTCGAACGGCCTGAGCATGTCAGCCCACCTGATGAAAAAACACGACTGAACTGCTCGTCTTAATGGTTAAACTAGCCCCCTTCGCGGAGGCCCCATGCAAGACGACGATTTTTCCCTGTTCAGAAGCGAGACGCGTGGCGTCAAGCCTATCAAGCACGAACACGCCGATGTCGGCAAACCCAAAACCGACCGTAAATTACTGGCCCGCCTGCGTCAGTCTGCGACCGTGCGCACCGACTCGGTGACGGTCGACGGCCTCTCGGATCAATTCGTGATCGATGTCGGTCCCGAGGACGTTCTGAGCTGGACACGTGACGGCGTTCAGGAAGGTCAGATGCGCAAGCTCAAGCTGGGGCAGATCAGCTTTGAAGGCAGCCTGGACCTGCATGGGATGAGCGTGGAGATGGCCCGGGAAACACTGTGGGAGTTCCTGGCCGAAGCCACGAAGCTGGAAATCCGTTGCGTGCGCGTTACCCATGGCAAGGCAGTCCGGCTGGACGGCAAGCGCCCGATGATCAAAAGCCACGTGAACACCTGGCTGCGCCAGCATCCTCAGGTGCTGGGTTTCTGCTCCTGCCTGGCCAAACATGGCGGTGCAGGTGCGGTGTATGTGATGCTCAAACGCACCATGATGGAAGGCCGCGACGAATAGCCGCGGCGGCCTCCCGTTATCAGCCGGGCCAGTGACCGGCTGACAGGTTCAGCGGTTGCTGCCTCCAGGCGCAAAACCCGGACCAGGACCGCCGCCGCCCGGCCCCTGATGATGACCTCCGCCACCGCCTCCGCCGCCACCATGCCCGCCCGGACCGGGCCAGAACGGCCAGCAGCCCGACATTGAAGACAGCACGATGGCAAACATCGCTACTTTGATTATTCGACTCGACATCCCGGATTCGCTCTTTCAGACAGTTATTTGAAGACCTGTCCATCAGACCGCGCGGCGCACGCAAAGTGGGTAGCCAACGGGTTGCCATCGGGTAAGCAAGACGATACAAAGCGTCGTTTTGCAGCAGCGCCGTGCACCTGCCCCCGCCTGTAAGTTACTATATGTGACTTGGCGAAAGGCTCATGCCTTCGCGTTTATCGAAACCCACACGGAAACACAGTCCTGTGACACTGGAACAGAATTACACGGCCATCCTGGGACAACTGGGCGAAGATGTCTCACGCGAAGGCCTGCTCGATACACCCAAGCGTGCAGCCAAAGCCATGCAGTACCTGTGTCGCGGTTACACGCAGACCCTCGAGGAAGTGACCAACGGAGCGCTGTTCAGCTCTGACGCCAGTGAAATGGTCATGGTCAAGGACATCGAGCTGTACTCGCTGTGCGAGCACCATCTGCTGCCGTTCATTGGCAAGGCTCACGTGGCCTACATTCCCAAGGGCAAAGTGCTGGGCCTTTCGAAAGTAGCGCGCATCGTCGACATGTATGCACGCCGCCTGCAGATCCAGGAAAATCTCAGCCGCCAGATCGCCGAAGCCATCCAGCAGGTCACCGGGGCGCTGGGCGTTGCAGTGGTCATCGAAGCCAAGCACATGTGCATGATGATGCGCGGCGTCGAGAAACAGAACTCGGCCATGATCACCTCGGTGATGCTGGGTGAATTCCGTGAGAACGCAGCGACCCGCAGCGAGTTTCTCAGCCTGATCAAGTAACGCTCGGCCAGCAGCCCTATCCCATGGCTTCAGGGCTGCTGCTCCATCTCCCTTTTCGCAAGAGGTTCTGATCGTGTTCATGAAAGCCCTCAGGGTCGGTCTCGGCCAACTCGTCATCGGCATCGATTTCCTCACCCGCCCGAGCAAAAAGAAGCGTGACCCGCAGGCTCAGGCTGCGGTGGACCAATCAGCCCAGGACCTGACGCTGTACCAGTTCCACGCCTGCCCTTTCTGCGTGAAGACCCGTCGCACCCTGCATCGCCTCAATGTCCCGGTCGCCCTGCGAGACGCGAAGAATAATGAGCTGGATCGCCAGACACTGCTCAACGAAGGCGGCAAGATCAAGGTGCCCTGCCTGCGCATCGAGGAAGGCGACAAGACGGTCTGGATGTACGAGTCCAAGGTCATCATCGACTACCTGGACAAACGGTTCGGCGCTGCCTGAACCTTAGGCCCGCGCATCGCTAGCGTGGGCATCCTTCCTGCCGACAAGCGACGTAGGTTTTCAACTGCTTGACCCGCACTCTGGTCTGCTCGGCCAGGCATTGCGTTTGAAGCAGTGGCCAGATGGATCCTGAACCCTCCCGCTTACCGACCTGATACAGGCAATCGGCGTCACGCAAGGCAATCCATTTGCGCTGGGCGTCCTTGAGCGCCTGCTTCTTTGCCGGGCTTTTCAGCCAGCTCATCTGCGCGGTGTACTGCGTGTTCAGATCAGCATCCAGTGCCGCCAGCTCTTTGGCTGCGCACTGATTCATGCTCGCCTGATTGGCATCGCAATCCTCGGCCTGGGCCGAACAACCTACGCCTAGCGCCATCAGGGCGGCGAGAAGGGTTATGGCAAAACGCATGGACGTATTCCTTTCCAATGTCTGTCACCCTTTCTGAAGAGCGACGAGACTTGCTGCAAACAGTGCAGCGCTCACACAGCAGCTGCACTCAGTCCAGCATCCCCACATACCCCGGCTGATCCTTGACCCGATCCAGCCACTTGCGGATGCCAGAATAAGGCGCCAGGTCGAAACCGCCCTGATGCGCCACATGGGTGTAAGCATAGAGCGCGATGTCTGCAATGGAGAAGCTGTCGCCCACCAGGAACGGCGTACGATCCAGTTGCTGCTCCATCACAGCGAGCGCGCGATAGCCGGACTTCTGCATGGCGCGGTATTCAGCCATGCGCTCGGCGGGCAGGCCCAGGTAGAACTGGATGAAACGGGCAACCGCCACCGAGGGCTCATGGCTGTACTGCTCGAAGAACTGCCATTGCAGCACTTGAGTACGCAGACGCGGCTCGGTGGGCAGGTAGGCCGTACCGTCGGCGAGGAAATTGAGAATCGCGTTGGACTCCCACAGACACGTCCCATCGTCCAGTTCCAGAACCGGAATCTTGCCGTTGGGGTTCTTCTCCAGAAAAGCCGGGGTCTGGGTCTCGCCGTTGAGAATATCGACAGGCACCCATTGATACTCACTGCCCAACAGGCTGAGCATCAGCTTGATCTTGTAGCAGTTGCCCGAATTGTAATCGCCGTAAACCTTGTACATCGCCCTGCCCCTTTTTGTGGCTGAAGTCCCTGCTGATCGAATCGAATCAGGCTGCCTTGAGATTCTGTGCGGTACGCACGACACACGCCAGCCGCTTCACGCCTTCGTCCAGCCGCGCCGGGTCGATGTGGCTGAAGTTGAGCCTGAGATGACCATGATTGGCGTCCGGGTCGGCGAAAAACGGTTCGCCCGGCATGAACGCTACGTCCTGAGCCAGCGCGGCATCAAG
Source organism: Pseudomonas asturiensis (assembly GCF_900143095.1). GTDB lineage: Bacteria > Pseudomonadota > Gammaproteobacteria > Pseudomonadales > Pseudomonadaceae > Aquipseudomonas > Aquipseudomonas asturiensis. The sequence goes on from NZ_FRDA01000018.1 coordinate 101,260, forward strand.
CAGAGTGCGAGTATCCAGCGGCTGACGCAAGGTCAGCCAGAAAAACAAGCCGCCTTGCGGGCTGTTCCATTCGGCCAGATCGCTGAAATGCGCCTGCAAGGCACTCTCGAACGCATCACGTCGGCTGCGATAGAACTCGCGCAGGGTCAGCAAGTGCTCACGATAGTGGTCAGTACCGATCCACTGCAAGGCCTGCCACTGCCCGAGACGGTTGGTGTGCAGGTCAGCCGACTGCTTGAGGCGCAGCAGATGCGGAAAAAGATCCGCGCTGGCAATCAGGTAACCGACGCGCAAGCCTGGCAGCAGGGTCTTGGAGACCGTCCCGGTGTAGATCCAGCTGGACTTCTTCAGGCGGCTGACAATCGGCTGGGCACTGCCGCCGTCGAAGCTCAGTTCGCGATAAGGTTCGTCCTCGATCAGGGTCACGCCGAACTCATCGAGCAAAGCAGCGACGGCCTCGCGACTGGCCTCGCTGTAGCGCACGGCCGAGGGGTTCTGAAAGGTCGGTATCAAGTAAGCGAACGCTGGCCTGTGCTGCTCAAGACGCTGGCGCATCGCAGCCAGGTCCGGGCCGTCGGCCTGCAACGGGACGGTGATGCAGTCAGCACCGAACAATTGAAAGATCTGCAAAGCGGCCAGATAGGTCGGCGCTTCCAGCAGGATTTCAGTGCCTTTGTCGATATACAGTTTGGCTGCCAGATCCAGCGTCTGTTGCGAGCCGCTGACCACCAGCACCTGACTGGCGTCACAAGCGATCCCCAGCGCTCTGGCCTCAGCCGCCAGCGCTTCGCGCAGTGCCGGCTCGCCTTCGCTCATGCCGTATTGGCCCAGCGCCACAGGCATTTGCGCCCATTGCACCTTGGGCAGCATCGACTCGGCAGGCAGGCCACCGGCAAACGACATCACTTCCGGACGCTGTGCAGCGGCAAGAATCTCGCGGATCAGAGAACTTTTCAGACGGGAAACGCGTTCGGAGAATGGCATGAGAATATCCCTGGCCGAGCCAAATAAAAATGAGTCAAACTTGTTGACTCAAATTACGCCACGCCACCCGGATACGTCAACATGCTTGACCTTAAAAACACTGCCGATCAGCAACGCGCCATGGAAGCCTTCTTCTTCGGCTATCAGGCGTTTACCGCCAAAGCCGACGAAATGCTCGACAAGCGTGGGTTCAGCCGTGTGCATCAACGCATCGTTTTCTTCATCGCGCGTTACCCAGGCCTGAGTGTCAAAGAGTTGCTGACGGCGCTGGGCGTCAGCAAGCAGGCGCTCAACGCGCCCTTGCGGCAACTGATCGCCATGGACCTGGTGCGCAGCACCACCGGACAGACCGACAAGCGCAAACGGCTGCTGGAGCTGACCGAGGAAGGGATGAAGTTTGAGCACTCCCTGCGACGCGAGCAGGTGAAACTGCTGCAACGGGTGTTTGCCGACGCAGGCCAGGCCGCTGTCGATGGCTGGATGGCTGTCAATGAAGCACTCGGCCTGACCCTGCAATCCAGCGCACGGCCGACCGGGTCTGACGTCGACTGATTGCGCAGCGTACCGCCCCATGCCAACTGTTCTGGCGTTTAGTTGGTTCGCTGTATCGTAAGGTGCTTCGACGATACGTTTAGGCTGAGCGCTCTTTGCCACCGCCTGCCTGTTCAAGGAAAGACCTGCATGAACGAGACCCTCAAGCTGCCCTTGCGTCCATTGGCAGACTCGTCGCCCTCAGCCGTGGTTGCCGGCTTCATCGCCATGATGACCGGCTGCACCAGCTCGCTGGTGCTGATGTTTCAGGCCGGGCAGGCCGCCGGGCTGACCAACATGCAGATTTCGTCGTGGCTGTGGTCGTTGTTCATGGGCATGGCGGTATGCAGCATCGGTCTTTCGCTTCGCTATCGCGCGCCCATCACGGTTGCCTGGTCGACGCCAGGTGCTGCGCTGTTGATCACCAGCCTTGGCGGTGTGACCTACCCGCAAGCCATCGGCGCATTCATTACTTGCGCGATTCTGGTCACGCTGTGTGGCCTGACCGGCAGTTTCGAGCGGATGGTCAAACGTCTTCCGGCATCGCTGGCGGCGGCATTGCTGGCCGGGATTCTGTTCAAGATCGGCAGCGAGATTTTCATCGCTGTCCAGCATCGCACCAGTCTGGTGATGGGCATGTTTGTGACGTATCTGGTCATCAAACGCCTTTCGCCGCGCTACTCGGTTTTGGCAGCCTTGCTGGTCGGCGTGATGCTCTCGGGCATGCTTGGGCTATTGAATTTCAGTGGCCTGGCGCTGGAGGTGGCTGTGCCGGTCTGGACAACGCCTGAATTCTCGCTGGCGGCGACCATCAGCATCAGCATCCCGTTATTCGTGGTGGCCATGACCTCGCAGAATATGCCGGGCGTTGCGGTATTGCGCGCCGACGGCTACCACACGCCCTCCTCGCCGCTGATTTCAGTGACGGGTATCGCGTCGCTGCTGACGGCCCCGTTCGGCGCTCACGGGGTTAACCTGGCCGCAATCAGCGCCGCGATCTGCACCGGCCCACATGCCCATGAAGACAAGGCCAAGCGTTACACGGCAGCCATCTGGTGCGGGATTTTCTACGGCATCGCCGGGATCTTTGGTGCAACCCTGGCCGCTCTGTTCAGCGCCTTTCCAAAAGAGCTGGTGCTGTCGATAGCGGCACTGGCGCTGTTCGGCTCGATCATCAACGGCCTGACCGTGGCGATGGCCGAACCCAAAGAGCGCGAAGCGGCATTGATCACTTTTATGGTCACCGCTTCGGGGCTGACGCTGTTTTCGATTGGCTCGGCCTTCTGGGGCATCGTGGCAGGTGTATTGACCCTGCTGATCCTCAGCCCGCGCAAGGCCGGATGATCACAGCGCAGCGGGCCTGTCAAAGCCGGAAATGCCCGACCATGCCCTTGAGCTCGTTGCCCAGTGACGCCAGTTCGATACTCGAGGCCGTGTTGCCCTGCATCGCCAGCGCGGACTGATCGGCGCTGGCGCGAATGCTGGTCACGCTGCGATTGATTTCCTCGGCCACCGAGCTTTGCTGCTCGGCAGCGGCCGCAATCTGCTGGTTCATCTGCTGAATCATCGACACCGCCTCGGCAATACTGCCCAACGCATGCTCAGTTTGTAGCGCATCGTTAACAGCCAGCTTCACCAGTTCGCCGCTGCTCTGGATCTGCAGGACAGATGATTGCGCGCCGTTGCGCAGGCGGGTCACCAGCGTTTCGATTTCCTCTGTGGACTGCTGAGTGCGTTTGGCCAAGGCACGCACCTCATCGGCCACCACCGCAAACCCACGGCCCTGCTCGCCAGCTCGGGCAGCTTCGATGGCTGCGTTGAGCGCCAACAGGTTAGTCTGTTCGGCAACACTTTTGATCACGCCCAGCACCTGGCCGATGTTCTGGATTTCAGCGCTCAGGCTCTCAATGCTTTGACTGGCGGACGCCGAAGAGCTGGCCAGTTGCTCGATGCGCTGCAGGCTCTGGCGCACGATGGTCTGTCCGCTGCCGACCTTGGCGTCAGCCGTTTGCGCCGCCAGCGCGGCTTCTTCGGCATTACGCGCCACGTCATGGACGGTGGCAGTCATCTGGTTCATGGCCGTTGCCACCTGCTCGGTCTCTTCCTTCTGGCTGTTGACCTCAAGATTGGTCTGCTCAGTGACCGCCGACAATGAATGCGCCGAACTGGACAGCAACTCGATTCCCGATTGCAACCCGCTGACAATACTGCTCAAACCCGCGCCCATCTGCTGCATCGCGCTCATCAATTGGCCGATTTCATCGCGCCGGGTAACCGGCTCGCTGCTGCGCAGGTCCCCGGCAGCGATACGCTGCGCAAAGCCGATCACCGTGCGCAACGGTGCGACGATCAGCCGGGTGATCAACCACGAGGCAAGCAACCCCACCAGCAACGCAACCACAGAGAAACCAATAATTTGCAGCGTGCTGTCGGCAATCTGGGTCTGCATGGATTGATCTTCGGCGGTATAGACCTGCTGCACCAGATCCGTTACCTGCCGTGCATTGGCGGCCAATTGACCTGAAATCTCGGCCTCTGTGGCCAGCAGACCGGTGTATTCACGAAGTTTTTCGGTGAAGTTGACGATGTGTGTGCTGACTTCACCCAGCACCGTCAGGTAGCCGTCGTCCTTGATCAGACCTTTTAGCTCCTCGGCCAGCGCACTGGCCTGATCAGCCTGCTCGATCGTGCCGGTTTTTGCGGCATCACCCGACGCGGTGCGACGGCTCTTGTCCAGCCGGACTCTGGCCTCGTCCATAGCCTGCAACATCAGACGAGCCACCTGACTGACCTTGTTAGCCTGCTCGATGAACTCCGCGCCTTGCTGCCCTTGGGAATCTTTGAGCGTCCAGGTGCCATCATCGGCAAGACCGGCCTGCAACACATCAAGATTATTGGCCACGCTAGACACGGACCAGTTGGCCATTTCCAGGGCCAGGTCCTTGCTCTGACTGATGTCCACAAACTGATCGAAAGATTTGCGGTATGCCGCCAGCGCCTGCTGCACTTGCCCCATCATCGCTTCGCTGGACGGCGACCGGGCCTTGACGGCCTCGGCCAGTGCGCTCAATTCCTCGACACCGACATGCAGCTGCTCGACCGTTTTGGGATTGCTGTGCAAGGCATAGTCCTGTTCGAGCAAGCGCACCTTGAGCAAGCCGTTGTTGAGCGACGACATCTGCTTGAGATCGTCGAAACGCAGCCCGACATTCTTGAGCGACCATACGCCGATGGCCGCGACCCAAGCCGTCAACAGCAATACCAGGAAGAAACCCAGGCCCAGTTTTTTCGCCATGCCCAAATGGGCAAATCTGCGTTGCGCAGCCGAAATCATAGCACTCGACCCCTGATCGAAGAGGCAAGGCATCGTTGCCTCGCGTGGCCTACATGACTGGATCATTAACAGTCGTGCAGATTCTCAACGGGTGGAGCCGGGCACAAGTCTTTGACGTCGAAATAATGGCAAAGAGCTATGCGGGGGTCGCTTTCAGAATGGTCGGACGATAACGCCTCAATCGCGGGCGGCCGGGGCGACCAGCAGCGTGCCCGCATCGGCGTCGAGAACGGCCTGGGTTCCGAGTGGAACCGCCTGATTGACGTCGCCATGACCCACCGGCAACCCGCCAAGCACGGGAATACCCAAATGACCAAGGCGCTCTGCCAGGACATGAGCAGGGCTGATGGTTCCACCCGTATTGGCAGCCGGGCTGAACTCGCCCAGTGCGATGCCTGCCAGACGGTCAAGAATCCCGCAGTTGCCCAGATGCGTGAGCATGCGGTCTACCCGATACGCGGCCTCACCCACCTCTTCGAGCAATAGAATTGCGCCGGTGAGGTCGGGCATGAAAGGCGTACCGAGCGACGTGCTGAGGATGCAGAGATTGCCGCCCAGCAAAACACCCTGCGCGGTTCCGCGGGTTCGCACACTGGCCGTTGGCGCAGCAGCGTCTGACGTGAGCAGAACAGGCTCGGTACTCATCAATACATGACGCATGCCGCTGGCGAAAAGGCCGCCGCGCTCCAGTTGGGTGGCAACCGGGCCATGAATACTCGCCACGCGTGCGTGAGTCCAAAGCGCGCCGTGCAAGGCGGTGATGTCGGAAAAGCCGGTGACCAGCTTCGGATCGCGGCGAACGGCGTCCATGTCGACCTGCTGAACGATCCGCTGCATGCCATAGCCGCCCCGGCTGCATATCACGGCCCGGATTTCAGGATCGGCCAGCGCAGCATTGAGGTCGGCAAGGCGCTCTTCGTCCGTACCTGAATAGAAAGAATGCTTACCCAGTGCATGGGGATAGACCTGCGGTCGCAGGCCCCAGCTTTTGAGGACTTCGACAGCCGATTCGATCTTGCGCGGATCCACAGGCCCGGCAGGCGATACCAAGGCGACGGCGTCGCCCGTACGCAGAACCTGAGGGTGAAGGGTGTTCGAATTCGTGGATAACATGCCCGTGATCCGTACTTCAATGAACGGCCAATGTAGAGCACTGAGCGGGACGACTCAAGGCGCACAGTTCCTCTGCACAAAGGTGACGTATATCAATTTGAACGCAGCCGCCCGACCGGACTCCTATCAAGCATATGGATCAGACGGCATTCGCCCAACGATCGCCGCTTGCCTCGGCTACTGTCCGAGGCTTGAATCACTTTTTGACTTTTCAGGAGACCCTGCCATGACTGACCAGACCAATCGCCAGTTCCTGCTCGCCAAACGCCCTTCCGGGGCTGTACGCCGTGATGATTTCACTTATCAGGAAGTGCCCGTCCCGGCCTTGGCAGAGGGTCAGATTCTGCTCAGAAACAAGTACCTGTCGCTGGACCCGGCCATGCGCGGCTGGATGAATGAAGGCAAGTCCTACATCCCGCCTGTGCAGCTTGGAGAAGTGATGCGCGCGTTGGGCGTGGGTGAAGTCATCGAATCGAAGAACCCGAAATTCGCCAAGGGTGATCACGTACAAGGCGCCATCGGTGTTCAGGATTACTTCGTCGGCGAGCCCAAGGGGTTCTACAAAGTCGACACCAGCCTCGCACCGCTGCCGCTGTATCTTTCGGCACTGGGCATGACGGGCATGACGGCGTATTTCGCGCTGCTGGATGTTGGCCTGCCAAAAAGCGGCGACACCGTGGTGATTTCCGGCGCAGCCGGTGCCGTGGGCAGCATTGCCGGGCAAATCGCCAAGCTTAAAGGGTGCCGCGTAGTCGGGATCGCCGGCGGCAAGGAAAAATGCAGCCTGCTGACTGAAGAGCTCGGTTTCGATGCGGCCATCGACTACAAGGCCGAGAACGACATTCACAAGGCATTGAAGCGCGAATGCCCGGATGGCGTGAATGTGTATTTCGATAACGTGGGCGGCGACATTCTGGACGCCGTGCTCAGCCAACTGGCCGTGGGCGCTCGGGTGGTGATTTGCGGTGCCATCAGTCAGTACAACAGCACCACCGCCGTCAAAGGGCCGGCCAACTACCTGTCACTGCTGGTGAACCGTGCGCGGATGGAAGGCTTCGTGGTTCTGGACCATGCTGCTCGCTTTGGCGAGGCCGGCAAGGAACTGGCAAGCTGGGTCAAGGAAGGCAAGATCAAGAGCAAGGAACACATCGTGGAAGGCCTTGAGACCTTCCCTGAAACCCTGCTCAAACTGTTCAGCGGCGAGAACTTCGGCAAATTGATGCTGAAAGTGGATTGAAGTCACACCGACCGGATGATCATGCCAACGCGCTGCGTTGGCGTGACGCCCGTGCCGCTGAGCGTCTTGGCTGCATTCCCCACTCCCCTCCTTTCGTCAGCAGGCTCGCGCCTGCTGACTGTCAGTCAGGACAGCCAATTACGCCAGCTCGGCAACCACCGCCGCCAGCGCCTTGGCAGGATCAGCCGCCTGGCTGATCGGGCGGCCAATGACGAGGTAGTCCGAACCTGCGTCCAGCGCCTGACGCGGGGTCAGGATGCGACGTTGATCGTCCTGCGCGCTGCCAGCAGGACGAATGCCTGGGGTGACCAGTTGCAATGACGGGTGAGCGCTCTTCAAAGCTTGTGCTTCAAGCGCCGAACACACCAGACCGTCCATACCTGCCTTTTGCGCCAGTGCCGCGAGACGCAGCACCTGCACCTGCGGATCGATATCCAGACCGATACCTGCCAGATCCTCCCGCTCCATGCTGGTCAGCACCGTTACGCCGATCAACAACGGCTGCGGACCAGTGCGCTGATCAAGCACTTCGCGGCAGGCCGCCATCATGCGCAGGCCGCCCGAGCAGTGAACGTTGACCATCCACACCCCCATCTCTGCGGCAGCCTTCACTGCCATGGCGGTGGTGTTGGGAATGTCGTGGAATTTGAGGTCCAGAAACACTTCAAAACCCTTGTCTCGCAGGGTTTCGACGATATCCGATGCGCAGCTGGTGAACAGTTCCTTGCCGACCTTGACCCGGCACAGCGTGGGATCGAGCTGATCAGCCAGGCGCAGTGCGGCCTCACGGGTCGGGAAATCCAGGGCGACGATGACAGGAGTCTGGCAGGCGGACATGAGCGGGTTCTCAGGTAAGTCGAAATCGGCGCGCATTGTAGCCGAACCCGTGGACGGACGGGACCCGTAGGTCGGTATTTACCGTACACCCTCCTCTGCACTTGCAGCGAACACGGCCATGCCTGCGCGCACCAAAGCCGCACATCCAAGTGAATCGATTCACTCATGCGTTCTGCAAACGACCTCTTTTGAAGCAATACGACGGTTCGTCGTGCACTGGCACGGGGTCTGCAACAAGATATTTCGACAGTTTTTGAACCTCAGGGAGATAACAATGAGTACTCAACTCAAGCCAACGCTAGGCACGCTGCACTTATGGGGGATTGCCGTCGGGCTGGTGATTTCCGGCGAATACTTCGGCTGGAGCTACGGCTGGGGCGTCGCCGGCACCTTGGGGTTTCTGGTAACAGCGCTGATGGTCGCGACGATGTACACCTGCTTCATCTTCAGCTTCACTGAGCTGACCACCGCCATTCCCCACGCTGGCGGTCCGTTTGCCTACAGCCGTCGTGCCTTCGGAGAAAAAGGTGGCCTGGTCGCTGGCATGGCCACGCTGATCGAGTTCGTGTTCGCGCCACCGGCCATCGCGCTGGCGATCGGCGCATACCTGAATGTGCAGTTTCCAACGCTCGACCCAAAACACGCTGCAGTCGGTGCCTACATCGTGTTCATGGCCCTCAACATCATGGGCGTGAAGCTGGCGGCGACCTTTGAACTGGTGGTGTGCATTCTGGCCGTTGCCGAACTGCTGGTGTTCATGGGCGTGGTCGCGCCGGCCTTCAGCTTCAGCAATTTCGCCCTCAATGGCTGGGCAGGCTCACAGACGTTCGGCCCTGAAGCCATCGCGGGCATGTTCGCAGCGATCCCGTTCGCCATCTGGTTCTTCCTGGCGATCGAAGGCGCAGCCATGGCGGCCGAGGAAGCTAAAGATCCGAAGCGTACCATTCCCAAAGCCTACATCAGCGGTATCCTGACCCTGGTGATACTGGCGCTGGGTGTGATGCTTTTTGCCGGCGGCGTGGGCGACTGGCGTACCCTGTCCAATATCAATGACCCGCTGCCGCAGGCGATGAAAGCCGTAGTCGGTGACAGTTCCGGCTGGCTGCATATGCTGGTGTGGATCGGCCTGTTCGGCCTGGTCGCCAGCTTTCACGGGATCATCCTGGGCTACTCGCGCCAGTTCTTCGCCCTGGCACGCGCCGGGTACCTGCCGGCTTCGCTGGCCAAACTGTCTCGCTTTCAGACCCCTCACCGGGCAATCATTGCAGGCGGCCTGATCGGCATTGCAGCCATTTACAGCGATGGGCTGATCAACCTGAGCGGCATGACGCTGACCGCGGCGATGATCACCATGGCGGTCTTCGGCGCCATCGTGATGTACATCATGAGCATGCTCAGCCTCTTCAAGCTGCGCAAGACCGAGCCGCTGCTGGAGCGCTCGTTCCGTGCCCCCGGCTATCCGATCGTGCCCGGCATTGCCCTGGCACTCGCGGTGGTATGCCTGATTGCAATGGCCTGGTTCAACATGCTGATCGGCCTGATCTTTCTGGGGCTGATGGCAATCGGTTTCATCTACTTCAGCCTGACCGCCAAATCCCGTGCCGATGCGCCTGCCGACGCCATGCTGACCGGCCACTGACACCATCCCTGCGCGTAACCTTGCGGCCGCACGCGATTTGATCGCGCGCGGCCTCTGCATGACGCTTACACTTGAACCATTGAGCAGCCTCAGCGCTCAAACCGGTATCACAAGAAGGAGAGCGTTATGCCCTGGTATGCCTGGTTAATCCTGTTGGTCGCAATCGGCTCGATCGTAGGTGGCCTGATGATGCTGCGCGACACAGCAAAGAAGGTGCCTTTGACCGAAGAACAACTCAAGCGCGTCCATGAGCGCAATGCTGAAATGGATGCCAAGGAAGCCAAGGACCGCTGAAGTTGCCAGGATGACAGGCCGTGTACCTGTCATCCGCCCCTCTCTGCACACGCCGCGTTAGTGGATCGCCTCTACATTGCCCGTATCCACAACCTTGATATGCAGCGGCTGGAAGATGGCCGCCAACTGCCCGCTTTTACGCAACTGTTGAAACAATGAATTGAACCGGGCGGCGTTGATAGCACTTCCAGGCCGTATCAGTGCGTACTGTCGGTAAATCTGGTCTATACGATCCGACACCAATAGTTTCGAGGCTTCATCCCTGTTGTGTGCCATGAAATCGATCAGGTACGAGCGTGTGATCGGCGCTATATCTGCTCGTCCACGCGTCACCATCAGCAGGTTACTGTCGTGCGAATACGTCGACGTGACGTTGAAATGCTCGCTCAGGTATTTCTGATCGGCATTGAAGTTGGCAAAGCCGTAGTGGTACCCACTGAAAATAGCCAGACGTTTGCCTGACAGGTTGTCGAAATACTCCTGACCGCGCCCTTCCAACCGCATAGCCACATACACTTCGGCGTCTTCAAGACCCAGATCCACCGTTTCGTGAGCGATGGACTTCCAGCCCCAGTCGGGGTTTTCGAAAATCGCGATATCGAAACGGCCTTCGGAGAAGTCGCGGAACCGGCGCGGCACGGAGGTGGGCACCATGATGAAATCATAATCGTCCTGCTCTGCATTCAGCGCAGTCACCAGCATCGGCAGCAGCCCTGCGTCCTCACCTCGTTCCGGGCGCACCATGTAAGGCGGGAAATGCACGGCAGCGACACGCACGATCTGCGCCGCTGCAGCCTGTGTGGCCATGAACAGGGAAGTCACCAGAAAGAGTCCCAGCGCCGCCCTACGTGTCACGCCATCAATTACCACTGCAGGTTTCATCATAAGAAACGATATCGAATAAAACCCCACACGCTATGCGGTTTCGAAGGTTTAAACAACTGTCGTTTGAAGCAGGCAAGTATCGATTCAGCCTTGACGTGCAGATCACGTGTTGCGCGTCCTTGACACAAGGCACCAATACCGGATTTCAGTGTCGATGTTAGGGTTGGTCAGTGGCTGGAAATGAGGACTGCCCCGGCGGGCATCTCCGGCTGAATGTGGCTACGCTCAATGGATCAATACTGGATGGGAGCTTGACGATGCCGCATTGGCTGGTGATTGACCTGGAGGCCACCACCGAAGAGGGAGGCTGGCCGGTCGCTGAAATGGAAGTCATCGAGATCGGCGCGACACTGGTCAATCAGGACGGCCGCGAGCTCGATCACTTCGAGCGCTTCGTGCGCCCGGCACGCAGGCCGTTGCTGACCCACTTCTGTCGGGAGCTGACCCACATCAGCCAGGCGAACATCGACAGTGCCGCGCCTATCACGGCTGTGTGGCCGATGTTCGAACGCTGGCTGAGCCATCACCGGGCCCGGGTCGTCGGCTGGGCAAGCTGGGGCGACTACGACCGCAAGCAGCTGGAGGAGGAATGGCGAAGGCACGAGATCAGCAGCGCCCTGTCCGACATGCCCTACGTCAATCTGAAACAACGATTTGCGCAGGCGCGCCAATTGCAACGGCCGCTCGGGCTCAATAGCGCTTTGCAACTGGCGGGCATGCAGTTCACCGGACAACAACACCGGGCGCTGGTGGACGCGCGCAATACCGCCCGACTGTTGCCGCTCATCCTGCCTAACTGAGGTCACAACGCTCTCGTGCAGGGCGTTTCAATAACGTGACGAGATTTCCCGTGTTGGGCATACTGGCCAACCCTTTTTGACCCTTTCACAAGGAATCGCCCATGTTCAAGGTTAACGAATACTTCGACGGCACCGTCAAATCCATCGCGTTCAGCCAGGCTGAAGGTCAGGCAACAATCGGTGTAATGGCGGCGGGCGAATACGAGTTCGGAACAGCTCAGCGTGAAGTCATGCACGTGATCTCCGGTGAACTGAGCGTGAAGCTTCCCGACAGTACCGACTGGGAAACCTTTGCCACCGGTACTCAGTTCAACGTACCTGCCAACAGCAAGTTCCAGCTCAAGGTCAGCGTCGACACCGCTTACCTGTGCGAGTACCGCTGACAGCCTCAAGTGGGAGGGCCTGTCCTCCCACTGTTTGCATCACGGTGCAAAGCCCTACCCTGCCTCATCCATTCCGACATTGAACTGCAACGCTGCCAGTCTCGCGTACAACGGGTTACTGGCGATCAGTTGCTTGTGCGTGCCGACCGCCACCAGATGCCCTTTGTCCATCACCGCAATGCGATCCGCGTTCTGCACGGTGGCCAATCGGTGGGCAATGACCAGCGTGGTACGGCCTTTCATCAGGCTGGGCAGCGCCTGTTGAATCAGGTGTTCGCTCTGCGCGTCCAGCGCACTGGTGGCCTCATCCAGCAACAGGATAGGTGCGTCGACCAACAGCGCCCGGGCGATGGCCAGACGCTGGCGCTGACCGCCGGACAACCCCAGACCTCCATCACCAAGGTGGGTCTCGTAGCCTTGGGCCATGTCCATGATGAACTCATGAGCGTGAGCGATACGCGCAGCCGCCTGCACCTGATCAGGCGTCGCTGCGGCATTGCCATAACGAATATTGTCCTCGATGCTGCCAAAAAACAGCGCCGGCGTCTGTGAAACGAAGGCGAAGCAACGACGCAGGTCAGCCGGATCCAATTGATTGAGCGGCAAGCCTTCCAGCAGCAGGCGTCCCTGCTGAGGATCGTAAAATCTGAGCAGCAGGTCGAACAGCGTTGACTTGCCAGCGCCTGACGGGCCAACCAATGCCAGTGTCTCGCCGGCATTGACGGTCAGTGTCAGGTTGTCGACCGCCTTGCGCTCGGGTCGGGACGGATAGGCAAAACTGACGTTTTCCAGCGCAAGGCGTCCTGTCACGCGCTCCGGTAAGCGTTGCAGCCCCTCGACGGGTGCCGTGATTTCGCTGCGCGACTGAAGCAACTCGCCAATGCGCTCGGCCGCGCCCGCTGCACGCTGCAGCTCGCCGATCACCTCGCTCAATGTGCCGAATGCCATGCCCACCACCAACGCATAGAACACGAACGCGGCCAGTTCGCCACTGGAGATCCGGCCATTGATCACATCCATACCGCCGACCCAGAGCATGATCGCCACGGCCCCGAGCACCAGCACAATCACCAGAGTGATCAGCCAGGAACGCTGCAGGATCCGTTTGCGCGCCGTGTCAAACGCCTGCTCGGCAGTTCGGGAAAACCGCTGTTTGTCCTGCTGCTGATGGTTGTAGGCCTGCACCGTCTTGATCTGCCCCAACGCTTCGGCCACATAGCTGCCTACGTCCGCCACCCGATCCTGGCTTTCACGCGACAGGCTGCGCACACGCCGTCCGAACATGAGAATCGGTGCGATGATCAACGGCAACGCGATGACCACAATGCTGGTGAGCTTGGGATTGGTGATGAACAGCAGGATGATCCCGCCGACCACCATCAGGGCGTTACGCAGGAACATCGACAGGGACGAACCGATGACTGACTGCAACAGGGTGGTGTCGGCAGTCAGTCGCGACTGGATTTCCGAACTGCGATTGTTTTCGTAGAAGCCTGGGTGCAGCTCGATGAGGTGGTCGAAAACGCGCTTGCGAAGATCTGCCACCACACGCTCGCCGATCCAGGACACCAGATAAAAACGCGTGAAGGTGCCGATCGCCAGGCACACGGTCAGGACCATGAACAGACCGATGGAGCGTTCGAGCAGCGCTGCCGAGCGGGTCATGAAGCCCTGATCGACCATCAACTTGATGCCCTGACCCATGGAAAGCGTGATGCCTGCGGTGACAATCAAGGCGAGCAACGCGCCAAAAGCCTGCCACCGATAGGGCGCGATGAACCCCAGGGCCAAGCGAATTGCCTGGCGCTGACGACGGGAAATGACTGAAATCATGAAGCCGGACCTGCCTGGATGTCGGGATGAAAGAATGGCCAGCCTACACCCATCAGGCTCGCGACGCTTCGGCGCACAACACGCAACTGCGCTGAACTTGCGCACCGTCTGACGGGTCATGTTCTACAGGTCATGTGCAAAGGCGGCTTTACAATTGCCCTGTGAAAAATTGATCTAAACGAATGCTGGCAGATCCATATCGATTCTGTTGGACTGAGCCAGCGCCTGAACGGTCGCTCCGTGTCATGGAGCGGTCATCAAGCGCGGCTAATTTCAAACGCTGAAACCTGATGAAAGGAGACACACCATGAGCCTGCAAGACAGCAGCAACGAAGTGACTATCGTTCGTGCCACCCCCAACCTGCCTGTTGGCGGTGCGATTCTCGATCAGGATGGGCGCGAAGTGGTGATTACCGAAGAAATGGTCCAGGCTGCCTGCAAGGCGTGCGACCAACTCTGGGTCAAGCCTGAAAAACAAGACTGACGAACACCGGATGCCTTGAAACCCGACCTCAGTGTCGGGTTTTTTATGTCCCTGCTCAGGACCTGGCGCACTGCACGATGCCTGCGCGGGCTCACACCGGCACGGCCCCCAGCGCAAGAACCAGACGCCTGAGCACCTCGGACTGCCCCTGCAATCGGACCGTCAACCCTTCGATTTCCCGACGCGGCGAATAATGCTTGCGCAGCGCGTCGAAGGCCAGACGCTGGCTGGCCGTGTCACCCACGAGGCTGCGTCTGAAATCGGCATCATCCCGGCGCGGGTCGTAGACGCTGCGGCACAGCATGTTCAACGCCCACACGGGGTCGGTTTGCTCGTCGAGACTGACCTGAGCCAGCCACGGCCGGGGTAACAGATCTTCAAGACGGATCGGGGCAGGCTGGTCAAGAAACATACACAGCGCCTGATAGATCTGCGCCGTGCCACGTTGCCTGCCATCAAGGCTATAACCGGCGATGTGCGGGGTGGCGATCACGCAAAGATCGGCAAGGGCAACATTCACCTCTGGCTCCCCTTCCCACACATCGAGCACGGCCTGCAAATCTTCGCGTGCCATCAGTACGTCATGCAACGCCGCGTTATCGACTACCGCACCTCGACTCGCATTGATCAACCACGCGCCCTGCCTGAGCTGTTCCAGACGCTGTTTGTCGAACACGTGCCAGGTTGGCTGATCGCCGTCTCGGGTAAGCGGGGTGTGCAGACTGATCACGTCGCAGCGCTGCATGATTTCATCGAGGCTGACGAAGTCACCGGACTCGGCCGCCTGCCGCGGCGGGTCGCAGACCAGCACATTCCACCCAAGCGCTTTGAGTACCTTGACCAACCGACCGCCCACCTGTCCGGCACCGACCACGCCATAGGTGCGCTGCGCCAGGTCGACACCTTCGATCTCCGCCAGCGTGAGCAGGCTGCCCAGCACATAGTCAACGACACCGCGAGCGTTACAGCCCGGCGCGCTCGACCAACGGATTCCGGCTTCAAGAAAGTACGCCAGATCCAGGTGATCAGTGCCGATGGTGCAGGTTCCGACGAAACGCACCGCACTGCCTTCCAGCAGCTCTCGGGTGACGGGTGTCACAGAGCGCACCAGCAGGATATCGGCATCAGCGATGGCGGCGCGATCGATGGAGCGGCCCGGCAACCGGCGAATCTCGCCAAAATGGGCAAAAAAAGCATCGAGCAGCGGAATGTTTTCGTCAGCGACAATGCGCATGGAGTTCTCTCTGAGGGCGGGCATTGACCCCTGCTCAACGCGAGCAAGGGCGAGCGTCAGCGAACCTGATCAGCCCAGTTTCTTGCGGATCCAGTACAGAAAGGTCCCGTCACCGGCCTGCTGCTCAATCAGTTCATGGCCGAGGAAAACGCAGAACTTGGGAATGTCGCGGGTGGTCGACGGGTCGGTCGCAATCACCTTGAGCAACCCGCCAGCCGGCAGGTCTCGCACTTTCTGGTGCAGCATCATCACAGGTTCCGGACAGAATAGCCCGCTGGCATCCAGAACGGCGTCAACGGTGAGGCTTTCGATGGATTCAGACATGGGGTGCTCCAGAAACGGGTGGCCATTGTCGCTTAATTCACACGCTCAAGTCAGCCCTTGCGCGGGCGTGCGGTCTTGGCAACGTCCAGTCTGCGCAAGTGGCAAGTGACCTCCTCACGATCGTGATAGAGCTGCTTGCAACCGATTGATACGCGCACACCCCGCTCCTTGAAGCCTTCCTCGATCCGGTCAAGCAGACGGCGTACTTCAGCGTAGCGCTGTTTCATCGGCAGCTTGAGGTTGACCACCGCTTCGCGGCACAAACCTTCACCCAGCCAGGTCTCCAGCAGCGCCGCATTACGTGCGGGCTTCTCGACAATGTCACAGACCATCCAGTCCACTGGCTGACGAGGCTTGTAGGTAAAACCGTCGGCCATTAGGTGCTGGACCAGCCCGGTGTCCATCAGGCTTTCGGCCATCGGACCGTTGTCGATGGCCGTCACCAGCATGCCGCGTCGCACCAATTGATACGTCCATCCGCCAGGTGCAGCGCCCAGATCCACGCCGGTCATGTCGCCAGAGAGACGCTCCTCCCATTGATCCCGAGGAATGAAGTGATGCCAGGCTTCCTCCAGCTTCAGTGTCGAGCGGCTGGGTGCCTCGCGGGGAAACTTCAAGCGCGCAATGCCCATCGGCCACATCGCCGAGTTGCCTGCATCGGCAAGCCCCAGGAACACTTCTCGACCGCTTTTAAAGGTCAGCAGCAGACGCGGCTTGCGCGGATCGTCGATCAACTTGCCCGCCTGGGTCAGTGCCTTGCGCAGCGGCGCTTCGAACTTCTTGCAGAAATTCGACAGTTCCTTGCCATCGTTGGTGTCCACGACTTCCAGCCACAGGCTGCCGCATACCGGGAAAGCAGCCATTTGACCGAGGATGACGCTGATGCGGTCGGTTTCCGGCAGATCGAGAAACATGCCGCGCGCCCACTGCCGAGGGAAAATCAGCTGATCGAAACGCTGGCCATTCATCATGCGCTCGGCGCCGTCAGGCTCGCTGCAGATGAATTCGGCGCAAGCCGTGTTGGGTCGCGCCTTGGCGTAACCGGCGATGTCCAGGCGCGCAGCATGGTCGGCGATCTCCGAGCAAACCTCGCTTTCGAAACCGGGCCGGCAATGCATAAACAGCGTATTCATGGTGACTCCAGGGCAACAGACACTCGGGCGTAACCCGGCGGACTTCAAAGCCGCGCATGATAACGGAATCAGGAACCACTGGCGCGGGCCGACAGTCCACTAAGCTTGAAGCCTTACGTGACGTCCACGACCTGATGCACCCGGACCCGCGATTTGTCGCTCACAGATTATTCTACAAGGAGCCGTTCATGCCCTCCCTCGATAGCCTGAAAAGCCTGAAAACGCTAGACATCGATAACAAGACCTACCACTACTTCAGCCTTCCCGACGCCGCCCGTTCATTGGGTGATCTGGACAAGCTGCCGATGTCGCTCAAGGTGCTGCTGGAAAACCTGCTGCGCTGGGAAGACGACAAGACCGTCACCGGTGACGACCTCAAGGCCATTGCTGACTGGCTGAAGGACCGCCGCTCCGACCGCGAGATTCAATACCGTCCTGCCCGGGTTCTGATGCAGGACTTTACCGGCGTACCTGCCGTGGTCGATCTGGCCGCCATGCGCGCCGCCATGGCCAAGGCCGGTGGTGATCCGCAGCGTATCAACCCGCTGTCGCCAGTGGACCTGGTGATTGACCACTCGGTAATGGTGGACAAGTTCGGTGATTCGCAAGCGTTCGAGCAGAACGTCGACATCGAAATGCAGCGCAACGGCGAGCGGTACGCGTTCCTGCGCTGGGGCCAGAGCGCCTTCGACAACTTCAGTGTGGTGCCGCCAGGCACCGGGATCTGCCACCAGGTCAACCTGGAATACCTGGGTCGCACGGTCTGGACCAAGGAAGCGGACGGCCGCACCTACGCGTTTCCGGATACCCTCGTCGGCACCGACTCGCACACCACCATGATCAATGGCCTGGGCGTTCTGGGTTGGGGCGTAGGCGGCATCGAAGCCGAGGCGGCCATGCTCGGCCAGCCGGTTTCAATGCTGATCCCCGAAGTGATCGGCTTTAAGCTGACCGGCAAGCTCAAGGAAGGCATCACGGCCACCGACCTGGTGCTGACCGTGACCCAGATGCTGCGCAAGAAAGGTGTGGTCGGCAAGTTCGTCGAGTTTTTCGGTGATGGCCTGGCCGATCTGCCCTTGGCCGACCGCGCCACCATCGCCAACATGGCGCCGGAATACGGCGCAACCTGCGGCTTCTTCCCGGTCGATGACGTGACGCTGGATTACCTGCGCCTGTCAGGTCGTCCGGATGAAACCGTGAAGTTGGTCGAAGCCTATTGCAAGGCACAAGGCCTGTGGCGTCTGGCAGGTCAGGAACCCGTGTTCACTGACAGTCTGGAACTGGACATGAACACGGTGGAGGCGAGTCTCGCCGGGCCGAAGCGTCCGCAAGACCGTGTTGCACTGCCCAATGTGGCTCAAGCGTTCAGCGACTTCCTGGGCTTGCAGGTCAAACCCGCCAAGGTCGAAGAAAGCCGCCTGGAAAGTGAAGGCGGTGGTGGTGTCGCGGTGGGCAACGAGGCTCAAGTTGGCGGTGAAACTTCTTACGAGCACAATGGCCAGACCCATCCATTGAAAGATGGCGCGGTAGTCATTGCCGCCATCACCTCCTGCACTAACACCTCCAACCCAAGCGTCATGATGGCCGCCGGGCTGGTGGCGAAGAAGGCGGTCGAAAAAGGCCTGCAGCGCAAGCCGTGGGTGAAAAGCTCGCTGGCACCTGGCTCCAAGGTTGTCACCGACTACTACAAGGCAGCGGGCCTGACGCAGTATCTGGACAAGCTGGGCTTCGACCTGGTGGGCTACGGCTGCACCACCTGCATCGGTAACTCCGGGCCATTGCTGGAGCCCATTGAAAAGGCTATTCAGCAGTCTGATCTAACCGTCGCCTCGGTGCTGTCGGGCAACCGCAACTTCGAGGGCCGTGTTCATCCGCTGGTCAAGACCAACTGGCTGGCCTCGCCGCCACTGGTAGTTGCCTACGCACTGGCAGGCTCGGTACGCATCGACATCAGCAGCGAGCCGCTGGGCGAAGGCTCGGACGGCCAGCCGGTCTACCTGCGCGATATCTGGCCGACCCAGAAAGAAATTGCCGAAGCCGTGGAAAGCGTCAACACCAGCATGTTCCATAAGGAATACGCCGAAGTGTTTGCCGGTGACGAGCAGTGGCAATCCATCGAAGTGCCGCAAGCGGCGACTTACGTCTGGCAGGAAGACTCGACCTACATTCAGCACCCGCCCTTCTTCGACGACATCGGAGGTCCGTTGCCGGTCATCAAGGACGTCCAGAACGCGCGCATCCTGGCGCTGCTGGGCGATTCGGTAACCACAGACCACATCTCCCCTGCCGGCAACATCAAGGCTGACAGTCCTGCGGGTCGCTACCTGAAGGAAAAAGGTGTCGACTACCAAGATTTCAACTCCTATGGCTCGCGTCGCGGCAACCATGAAGTGATGATGCGCGGCACCTTTGCCAATATCCGTATCCGCAACGAAATGCTCGGCGGCGAAGAAGGCGGCAATACGCTGTACGTTCCGTCCGGCGAGAAGCTGGCGATCTATGACGCAGCCATGCGCTATCAACAGGAAGGCACACCACTGGTGATCATTGCCGGACAGGAATACGGCACCGGCTCGAGCCGCGACTGGGCGGCCAAAGGCACCAACCTGCTGGGCGTCAAGGCGGTGATTGCCGAGAGCTTCGAACGTATTCACCGCTCCAATCTGGTCGGCATGGGCGTGCTGCCGTTGCAGTTCAAAAACGGGCAGACCCGCAAGAGCCTGAACCTGACGGGCAAAGAGACGCTGAACATCACCGGGCTGACGGATGCCGAGGTCCGTCCGGGCATGGGCCTGCAACTGCACATCACGCGCGAGGACGGCAGTCAGGAAACGGTCGACGTGCTGTGCCGTATCGATACGCTGAATGAAGTCGAGTACTTCAAATCCGGCGGCATCCTGCATTACGTGCTGCGGCAGTTGATCGCGTCCTGATAGCCGCGAAGGCACCTGAGACCTCTCAGGTGCCTTCAGAGGGTGTTGTCGGCAATCCCTGGCCATTGGAGCGCTGTAGAATCCCCGATTTCATTCCTCAGGGTTCTTCCTATGGCCTCACGGCACTGGCTGGTATTAAGTCTTCTGGGCATCGGCTACGCACTGGCGCTGTCGTATGGCAGCCTCACCCTTTCAGCGACGCTGGGCTTGAGCTTGCTGATCATCGCTGGCGTGTGCGTGCAGAACGTACGCCCCCGCTACGTTCGCATACTGGGTCATGGTTTGTTCATCCTGACGGGCTCTGCCCTGGCTGTTGGGGCACTGCCGGGTTTCAATAACGCCATTGTCATTGATGCCGTACGGTTTACGCCCGACGCAGCAGTCTTCACGATGGACCTGAATCTGGACAAGCCTTTGATCGGCTTCTGGCTGTTGCTGGCCTGCCCCTGGATTCTGGTCGGCACAGGCACTGCCCACTCACTTAAAGTCGGCGTTCTCGCACTTGTGGTCACATCGGCCTTCTGCATGACGACAGGCGTTCTGCTGGGCATGACGGGCTGGACGCCAAAGTGGCCTGCGCAAAGCACGATCTGGTGGGCAAACAATCTGCTCCTGGTGACCCTGACCGAAGAACTGTTCTTCCGCGCCTATCTTCAAGGCGGTCTGCAACGGTGGCTCGGTTGCGCAAGGTTCGCGACCCCTCTGGCGATTGCCATCACGGCTTGTCTTTTCGGGCTTGCCCATTTGGGCGCCGGATGGGAGTGGGTCCTGGTCGCGGGCATGGCAGGCATCGGTTACGGGGTGGCGTTCCGCTTCGGTGGTCTGCCAGCTGCGGTCATCAGCCACTTCGGGCTGAATCTGGTGCATTTCGGACTGTTTACCTACCCCATGCTGGACCGGTAGCTGCACAGGATGAGACGTGCGCTGCTGACACGATTCAATTTTCGGACTCACCGGTCGATAACACGCAATAGTCTTATTGATCGAAGGACCGAAATCCCATGCGCAATAATCAGCCCATTACTCAACGCGAGCGGACTTTTCCTGCCGAACAACGCCTGATTTCTACTACCGACACCCGCGGTACGATCACCTACTGCAACGAAGCCTTTGTGGAAATCAGCGGGTACAGCCATGAAGAGCTGGTCGGGGCCCCTCACAACACCGTGCGTCACCCTGACGTGCCGCCTGCCGTGTTCGAGCACATGTGGACGACGCTCAAATCCGGTCAGCCGTGGATGGGCATCGTCAAGAATCGCTGCAAGAATGGCGATCACTACTGGGTCAACGCCTACGTGACGCCGATGCTGGAAAACCGTCAGGTGGTGGGTTTCGAGTCGGTGCGCATCAAGCCGACCGCCGAGCAGATCCGCCGCGCCGAAGGGCTTTACACGCGCCTCAATCAGGGCAAAAGCGCGGTGCCAAGCCGTGATAAATGGCTGCCGGTGCTGCAGGACTGGCTGCCATTCATACTCGTCAGCCAACTGGGCTTTCTGATTGGTGCCTGGCTGAACTCACCCTGGGGCTTTGCGTTGGCCGCCGCACTCTCCGTGCCACTGGGGCTGCTAGGGCTGTCGTGGCAACAACGCGGCACCAAGCGCCTGCTGCGCCTGGCCGAACTGACCACTTCCGACCCCTTGATTGCGCAGATGTACACCGACAGCCGTGGCCCACAGGCGCGCCTGGAAATGTCGATCCTCAGTCAGGAGGCACGCATGAAAACCTGCCTGACGCGCCTGCAGGACACCGCCGAACACCTGAACCATCAGGCGCGCCAGTCCAACTCACTGGCCAACGCCAGCTCGACCGGTCTTGAGCGTCAACGTGTGGAAACCGAGCAGGTGGCCGCCGCCATCAATCAAATGGCCGCTACGACTCAAGAAGTCGCCAGCCACGTGAATCGCGCCGCCGAGGCCACCCAACAGGCCAACGAACTGACGCGTCGCGGCCGCGACATTGCCAGCGAGACCCGTGTAGCCATTCAACGCCTGTCGACCTCGGTCGGCGAAACCGGTCTGACCGTAACGCAACTGGCTAAGGACAGTGATGAAATCGGTGGCGTGGTCGACGTCATCAAAGGCATCGCCGATCAGACCAACCTGCTGGCCCTCAACGCCGCCATCGAAGCCGCGCGTGCCGGAGAAATGGGCCGTGGGTTTGCCGTGGTCGCTGACGAAGTCCGCCAACTGGCGCAACGCACGGCCGAATCCACCGGGCAGATCCATGGCCTGATCGCCAAACTGCAGCAGACCGCCAACGACGCCGTCCAAACCATGGACGCCGGTCGACGTCAGGCCGAAGAAGGCGTGGAACGTGTACTGGAAGCCGATCAGGCCCTGGTCGGCATCAGCGAAGCGGTAGCCAACATTACCGACATGACCACTCAGATCGCCACAGCGACGGAAGAACAAAGCTCCGTGGCCGAAGAGATCAACCGCAATATCGCGAACATTGCCGGTCTGGCTGACAAGACTTCGGACGAGGCACACCGCTCGGCAGTACTCAGTGCGGAATTGACGGATACGGCCAATTCGCAATATTCGTTGGTGGAGCGGTTTAATCGGTAAGGAATGAGTGGATTGAAGCGGCCTCGGCAGACTTGGGTTTGCCGGGGCTTTTTGTTGCTTGTAGTTCTGAGAATGCCCCTAGGGAATCTCCGAACAAGTCTTCAAATGTGCTGAAATACGCCTGACCACCTGATCCGAGCCGCCCATGAGCCAGATGAGCTTTTCCGATTTCGAATA
>NZ_FRDA01000033.1 GCF_900143095.1 Pseudomonas asturiensis
GGCTTGCCGGCGATGCGGTTTTTCAGTTGGTCTTTCATTGGCTGGCCTGACTCGATAGGCGCAGAAATTTCACTGGATAGACGCAGGCCCTGTGGGAGGCGGCTTGCCGGCGATGCGTTTTTCAGTTCGCCTTTCATTGACTGGACTGACGCTATCGCCGGCAAGCCGCCTCCCACGTTATGTGCATTCAGCCAGCCTTCAACGCCCCGATAATCTGCTCGATATCCCCCTGCAATTCAGCCAGCGGATCCGCGCCGTCAATCCCCAGTACCAGCAACGTACTTCCCGCCGCCGCAATCGCGGCTTTGACCGGCTCGGGTGGCTGGCGATGGTCGAGGACCACGGCCACGTCGTTGTCCTTGAGGGTCGCCGACAGTTTCTGTATCGCTTCGGGCGTCCATTGCTCATCGGTCAGTGGCTGGCTGTCGATCAACTCCAGATTCAATCCGCTGATCAGGTAACCGAACCTGTCTGACAAACTCACCACGCTCAGGTTGTCGGCACTGGCCAGACTCGCTTCGCTGCTGGCGCTGAGCTTGAGCAGTTGTTGCTTGAGGGCGGCCAGATTGGTTTCGATCCTGGGTTTGGCCGCCGGAGCCAGTCGCACCAGGTCCGCTGCCATCACGTCGGCCATACGCCCCATGTTGTTGCTTGCCAGCCATGGCTGACTGTTCAGGCCATCGATACCTTGTCCCGGCTGTACCGCGATGCCCGGCAGGCTGCCGTCCACCGGGCGTGCTGCGTCGATTTCGACGATGCGAATGTTGCTGCGGCGCGCATTGGGGTAAAGCGGGTCATCGGCCCAGATCGAGCGCAGGCCGATGACCGCATCAGCGTTTGCCGCCAGGCCGCGCAGCGCCTCGGCACCGCGCCCGGTGAAGTAGGCTGTCTGACGCGAACCGGGCAGGTTGGCCGCTGCGGCGCGTTCCAGCACCACGCCGCTGTCCTTGAGCAGAATCTGCCCCAGGCCATAGGTAATCGGCAGACTGGCCAGCACGCGCACGGGTTGAGCACTGGGGGCTGTCGCTTCAGCCGCAGACAGGGAATTGCACAGCAGGCCGGAAAGAGCCAGCGCCAGGGTCATACGTCGCAGAGTAAACATTTATCCGATATTTCCTTTGAGGCTGGGCACAGTGCCGCGCGCAATGGCGGCCAGGGCGAACGCGATACCGGCCACCAGAATGATCGCCGCGCCGGATGGCACAGGCAGGTCAAAAACGATAGGCAGCAGAATGCCGCACAAGGTACTGACGGTCGCAATCGCCACCGAGATCCAGAAGAAGCCTTTGAGCGACTGGCTCAGCAACCGGGCGGCTGCGGCCGGAATCACCAACAGTGCGCCGACCAGAATCGCGCCGATGACTTTCACGGCGGCCACCGTGATCAGCGTCACCAGAATCACGAACAGATAGTCCAGCGTCTTCACCGCCACACCCCGCACGGCAGCCAGTTGCGGGTTGAAGCTGGCCAGCATGATCCGGTTGTACAGCGGCAGGCTCAGGCCCATCACCAGCGAACCGACGATCAGCAGCACCAGCAGGTCGTTGCCGTTGACGGTCAGTACCGAGCCGAACAGGACGTTTTCCAGAATATGCACATTGATCTTGCCCGCCAGCACCAGCAGCAGACTTGCACCCAGGGCCAGCGAGACCGACAGGAACACGCCGATCAGCGTGTCGGGCGCAAGGCCGGTGCGGTTGCGCAGGTAGTTGAGCACGATGCCGAACAGCAGGCAGTAGCCGAACAGGCTGCCATACGGGCCGGTATAGGGTTCGCCGAGTAGAATGCCGATGGCCACACCGGTCAGCGCCGCGTGACCCACTGCTTCGGAGAAGAACGCGAAGCGCTTGACCACCACCAGCGTGCCCAGACCGCCCAATACCGGGCCGATCAACAGCCCGGCAAGCAGGGCATTGACCACAAAGCCGTAGGCCAATGCTTCAGGCAAATAGCCGGACGATGCCAGGCCTTGAATGAAAAGCCGAAAGCTCTCGTAGTCCATTACGCATCGCTCCCGTTTTTGACATTTGCAGCACGCGGATGCGCCGAAAACAGGGTCAAAAGCCGCTCTGGCGTCAGCGCGGTGTGTGCCGGTTCATCAAACAGCACCCGGCGATTGAGCCCCGTCACCTGATCGGCGAGACGTTTCACCGCTTCCAGATCATGCTCGATCCACAGCACCGTGATACCGGCCCGACGCCAGTCGCCCAGCAGGCGTTCGAAAACCTGAATACCGGCTTCATCCAGCGCCGACATCGGTTCATCCAGCACCAGCAACTGCGGGGCCGGAATCAAGCCCTGTGCCAGCAAAACGCGCTGGCGCTCACCGCCGGACAGCGCGCCCATGCGGCGTTTGCGCTTATCCTGCATACCGACCCGCTCCAGCGCTTCGCCGATGGCGGCAGCGTAATGCTTCGACAGGCCCAGAAACGCTGGACGTCGCTGGCACATCGCAGCCATGAAGTCATCGACGGTCATCGGCAGGCCCCGGTCGAACTCCAGCGCTTGCGGCACGTAGCCGATCAGGCCGGGCGAACCGGGCCATTGCAGGCTGAGCTGGCCCTGATGCGGGGTTTGCCCAAGCAGGGTCTTGATCAGCGAACTCTTGCCGCCGCCGTTGGGGCCGACCAGCGCGTGCACGCTGCCCGCCCGAACGTGGAAGCTGATACGGTCGAGAATGATGGTGCGGCCCAGCGTCAGGCTCACCTCACCGAATTCGATGCCCGGCCCTTGTTGAGCGATATCGAGGTTGTGCGCAACCGTCATGCGCCTGCCTCCTGAATTGCCCGGACCACGGTATCCAGGTTGCCGGCCATTTCCTTTTCGTACTTGTCGGCGCTGTATTCGCCATAGGAAATGTGCGACAGCGGGTACAGCTTGACCCCGGACTCGCGCTGAATGGTCTCGACGTACGTGGACGGGAAGTCCATCTCCGAAAAAATCACCTTCACGTCCAGTTCACGCAATTGATCGATGGTCTTTTTCAACTGACTCGGGCTTGGCTCGATGCCGTGTGCCGGCTCCACCACTGCCGTGACCTCAAGGCCAAACTCACGCAGCAGGTAATCGTACGCAGCATGCACCGTGGCCACGCGCAGGTCGGCGTTCGGTGCCTTGGTCAGCCTGGCCAGGGCGTCGGCACGCATCTGACGCAGGCGCTTGCCGTAGGCCCGAGCGTTGGCGGTGTAGGTCTTGGCGTTGTCCGGGTCCAGCTTGCCCAGCTCGCGGGCGATGTTGTTGACCTGCGCGATGGACGCGCTGATCGACAGAAAGGTATGCGGGTTGACAACCTTGCCCGCGCCACGCGCTGCCACGCCGGTTGCGGCCAGCAGCGGCACGTCGGCGTTGGCTTCGATGGTCTTGATGTTCGGCGTTTCGCTGGCGGCGATCATGCGGTCGGCAAAGTCGTCATGGCCGACGCCGTTGAGCACGATCACGTCGAGCGAGCCTATGCGCTTGATGTCCTCGGCGCGGGGCTCGTAGGCATGGGGGTTGAAGCCTGCCGGAATCAGCGGCACGACCTCGGCCTTGTCGCCGACGATGTTGGCCACGTAGCTGTAATACGGATGCAGGGTGATACCGATGCGCAGGCGCTTGGCCGGATCGGCAGCGTGGCTCAGCGGTGCCAGCAACGTGGCACAGAGGCCGATCAGCAGCACGCGCAGCAAGGGACGGCATTTGAAAAAAATAGGCATGGGCAAGCGGCCTTCTCGGGTGATTTCAGTGCTGATGCTGGCGCGTAACACCAGCGTCGAATTGCGCGACAACCTGTTGCCAGCCTGTGCCGATCAAGGTCTTGTCGCTGAGATCGGCGGGCGCAGACGTGGCCTTGCGGTTGATCCAGATATCGGGCTGATCGTCAGCCGACGAGCCGACCCGCATCAGAAACGAGCCTGCCACGCCGGGCGACTGGCTCAGGCCCAGATAGGACTGCTCCAGCATCTGCCACACATGACCGCCTCGGCTGACGGAGCTGGCGTCTTCGGCGAACGGCGCAAAGCCTTCCTCGCCCAGTTGCTGCGCCGTGACCGGCGTTGGCTGCTCCTGCGTCAGCAGGTGGATTTCATCCAGCGTCACGCGCAGGTCAGCGTAGATGCCCTGTTCGGCGGCGGTCAGGTCGCGGCGCGCATCGAGCTGATGGCTGGCCACGCTGTGGTCGTCCTGACGTTCGCCATGCAGGCTGACGACGCCAGCGGCAACTGCCAGAATCAACAGGCACAACAGCAGGACGTAGAGGGTTTCATGCCCGGCCCCGGCCGGGCGCACGATCTGTCGGGTCGGCGCACTCATGGGGTCTGGATGTCCGCCTGGTCGATTTCCACGACGTGACCGGGACCTGCGTCGAACAACACGTAGAACTCCGAGGCGGGGCGCTTGAACGTGACGGTCGAATCTTCACCCAGCTTGCCGGGCACCAGAATGGTTTCGTCATAGCCAATCACATCCAGCGTCACGCCCGGCGCGCCGCTGCCGTCGGAGAAACCGCCTGTGCAGCGGATCTGCTCGTTGTCGATCTGTTTGCACTCGCACATCGGGTTGTGCGCAAGCGCCGTGTTGCTCAGGCCCATGCCGATCAGGCAGAGCGCAGCGGCCGTCATTTGCCGCAGGGAGAAGCGGGCATTCATGGTTTGGCTCCTTGTTTTTTCAGCCAGGCCACCGTGGTCGGCGAGGCCTGTTGCAGGGGAATGGAAGTCTGGTGCACGGAACCGTCCCAGCCTTCCATGGTGATCCACAGCTCGGAATCGGCGCTGGTGGTTTCCGGGATCTGCATGAAGGCACCCATGCGATAGCCGCCGCCGAAGAAAATCACCCCGGCGGTGCGCAGGCTGCGGGGCTTGCCGATGCGCAGGTAAGTGGCCTTGACCCGGTCGATGCAGGCGTTGCACAGCGCGGCGTTGAACCCTTTCATGTAGCCCGACGCGCCGGACAGACGCGGCGCTTCGTTACGGTCCTCGGCCAGTCGCAGGCTCCACGGACCGACCTTGAATTCGCCGATCTCCCGTTGCCCCAGGCCCTTGTCGCCACGATCCAGCGAGTTGTCAGCGAAGTACTTGGGCATGAAACCCAGCGGAATCAGGATCAGCAGGACGTTGATGTGGAAACGCCATTTGTGCCAGAAACGGCTCAGTGACGAAGCGGGTTGCGCGACAGCGGCCTTGCTCACAGGTTGTTCTCCGGGGTACCGGTCGCCAGCGGCGGCCGTGGGGGTTGCCGGTTGGAAATCGGGTTCATCTTCGCTTCGCGCTTAAGGGCGTTGAGGGTGGCCAGTGCGGTGCGTTTGCTCCAGATCAGCAGGCCACTGAGCACCATCATGCTCAGCACCAGACCGAAGAACGCCCAGATCAGCTTGATCCAGATGCCGCCGAAGTCACCGGTGTGCAGCGGGCGCATCGACTCGGTCACGAACTCCAGTTTGTTGCGGTCCGACAGCAGGTGCGAGGCGGCGATTTCACCGCTGTAAGGATTGATCTCGGCGGTCTGGTACATCAGCGGATACCAACTGCGGCCGCCAACCTGCATGTTGCTGTAGGCGTTGAACGGCGGCGTGATGAAACTCGCTTCCAGACCCGGAATCCGCTCCTTGGCGATCTCTACGGCCTTTTCCAGGCTGATGGTGGGCGCAGGACTGCCGTCAGCGGTCAGCGGCACGGCGCTGTGGGGAATGATCGACGCCACTTGGGAACGGCTGGAAATGCTGATCTGGTTGTCGCCCAGAATCGCCTGAATCAGAAACCAGGTGCCGGTGATGGAAATCACCGCAATGAACCAGATTGACCAGACGCCACTGAGCCGGTGCAGGTCGCCCCAGAAAATCCGTGGGCCCTGGCTGAAGCGCAGCGGTTTGAAAAAGCCTTTCCAGAATTTCTTGTAGACCACCAGCCCGGTGACCAGCGAAGCCAGCAGCGGCAAGCCGAGAATCGAGACCAGATACCAGCCCCACGAATAGCCGTTGGTGAACGGCACCAGCCACCAGCCGTGCAGGGCGCGTGTGAAACGGCGGAAATCGAACGACGGCGTAAGGCCTTGAATCACCCCGGTGTACGGGTTGACGTAAGCGGGCACCGAGCGGCCGTCAGGGTAGGTCACGAACACACTGAGGGCAAAGTAATCGCCGTCCGGCTGCATGATCGTGCCGACAATCAGGTCCGGTTCATTGCGTTCGAGGGTGGCGCGTATCTGCTCGAAACTCATCCGTTCGGCAGTCTCCGACGGCGGGTTGTCGCGTATTTCCGGCATGGCCAGCCACATGATTTCCTTGCTGACCACGGCCAGCGTGCCGGTCACGCAGACGATCAGCACGAAAAACCAGATGGGCAGGGCCAGCCAGCTGTGGACGAGAAACCAGATTTTCGAGCGGGATTTCTTCGACATGGGTAAACGGTCTCGATTCACGGTATTGAGCGGCCTTCAGGCAGGCACTGATGCTCGTTGGGGCAATTGGGCGTTTCCGGGATCTTCTGAAAAACGGGCGCGGTTATACCGACAGACCCTGTATCAAGTTAAAGACGAATGAGAATGCAAAAGATGTAGTTTTTTCTTGCGCCTAAATGAAAGGAAATGTTTCAGCGCGGCAGGCGTGAGTCGCTGATTGACATGAACCGGCTAATTTTCCATTCGCCGGTTACGTTCAATCTGGACATTGGTGTTGCGTCAGGCCGCAGGGGATCGGGCGCTTTGGCCGTCAAGGGAGAGTCATCATGAGTCATGCGTTGAGTTTGCAGATCCGGCCATTGCTGGCAGGAGCGGGCACATTGCCGATGCTGGTACAGGCACCCGAGCCAGGTCTGGACTTGATGGAAGCGCTGGGCGAATTCAAGCCGCTGGTCGCCGAACACCTGTATCGCGCAGGCGGCATTCTGTTTCGCGGTTTCGACGTGGGCGGCCCTGAGGCGTTTCGCGAGTTCGCCGCAGGCTTCGGCGACCCGCTGCTCAATTACGAATTCGGTTCCACGCCCCGCAGCAACGTGACCAAGGGTGTGTACACCTCCACCGAATACCCGGCTCACCAGAGCATACCGCTGCACAACGAACAGGCTTACACGCTGGAATGGCCGATGAAAATCTGGTTCTACAGCATGATTGCTGCACAGACCGGCGGCGAAACGCCGATTGCCGACAGCCGGGAAATCTATCGCCGGATCCCGGCGCGCATCCGTGATCGGTTCATCGAAAAGAAGCTGATGTACGTGCGCAACTACGGCAACGGGCTGGACGTCGAGTGGAGCCAGGTGTTCAACACCGAGGACGAACGCGTCGTTGAAGCCTACTGTCGTGCCCACGCCATCGAGTGCGAGTGGAAGGACGACGGCGAACTGCGCACCCGGCAAATCTGCCAGGCCGTATCGCGCCATCCGGTCACCCAGGACACGGTCTGGTTCAACCAGGCGCACCTGTTCCACATCTCCAACCTGCAACCGGAAGTGCGCGAAACCCTGCTGGACGTGGTGGACGAAGAAGACCTGCCGCGCAACGTCTACTACGGCGACGGCTCGCCCCTCGAAGAGAGCCTGCTGGACGAGATTCGCGGCGTGCTCGACGACTGCACCGTCAGCTTCCCATGGCTGGAAAACGACGTCCTGATGCTCGATAACATGCTCACCGCCCACTCCCGCGCCCCGTTCACCGGCAAGCGCAAAGTGGTCGTGGCCATGGCGCAGGGGCATTCGGACCGTTAATTCGCCTGTTAAGCATTCGCTCCGAAATGTGATGCGCGGCATGCCCACGTCTGGAAAGCGCGCAAAACGGGTGAAGGCTAAAGCGTCTGACTGAATGCGTACCCGTGGGAGGCGGCTTGCCGGCGAAGGCGTCAGTTCAGTCACTGCTAACTT
>NZ_FRDA01000005.1 GCF_900143095.1 Pseudomonas asturiensis
CAATAAACGCAGCGTGCTCTACAAGGCCAAGCGCAAGATCGAGTACTGCAAAGCTCAAACACGGGCCAAGGTCGAGCATCCGTTTCGCGTAATCAAGCGTCAGTTTGGCTACGTGAAAGTGCGCTTTCGTGGGCTGGTGAAAAACACAGCTCAGCTGACCACGCTGTTCGCCCTGTCGAATCTGTGGATGGCTCGAAAACAGCTGATGGGTATGGGTGAGTTGCGCGTTTAACAAGGGAAACAGGGCGAAAATGCCCTCAACGCAGGCTGCACCAGGCCATTTTCAGCGAATAGCGC
Source organism: Pseudomonas asturiensis (assembly GCF_900143095.1). Taxonomy (GTDB): domain Bacteria; phylum Pseudomonadota; class Gammaproteobacteria; order Pseudomonadales; family Pseudomonadaceae; genus Aquipseudomonas; species Aquipseudomonas asturiensis. Next base: position 298 of record NZ_FRDA01000005.1, read on the forward strand.
TGTTTGCCGAGTGCATTTTCGACTTGCCGCTGACGCGCGGCAAGTTGATCGGAGCATCCCTAGCACTTGCCTTGTTTTTTAACAATGCGATGTCTCTGTGAGAAGTAAGGGGTGTGAAAGCAGGCGTCGCGTATGAGTGGGTATAAGTGCAGGTTTTATAAATGTTTTCATGTGGTATTTATTTATAACATTCGGCAAGGCTGATACGAGTACTTTTATTCAAGGGGCGCGAGATGACGGCTGCGGACCCGGGATCACAAGTTTAAAAAACAGTCTTTCGGCGCTGACTCACCGTTGAGTGCGCAGCTCGCCGGATCTTATAAATAAGGATTTTACGTATGAAAAAGTTATTGCCTGTAGCGTTGCTGTTTGTCTCGGTTGCCAGCGTGGCAGCTGATTTTTCGGTGACGACTACTCGGACACCTACCAACATTATGGGGCCGGGTCATAACGCATTCACTCGGCACCAATTAAAGCTTTCTGAGTATCCGCGTGGTGCCGCCATGAGCTCTCGATTACGAAGGCTGTCATGGTCGGCGACTGTATTTCCAGAAAGCACAGGAGAGACAGCAGAAATCTGTTATCGCAGAGGCGGCGTCCACAACTCGCATTGCGAACCCATCACTCCAGGTCTGAGTGGGAGCACTGAGTTATTCAATAAGTACGGGTATAGCTATGCGACAGATGTGTTGATCAGGCACAGAGCCGAAGAGGGTCCATGGTCTAGCAAACCGCTTGGCACAGAGAGCGTCACTTTTCACTTGAGCCACTAAGGAGTCACCCTCTGGCGATTTTCGTCAGGGGGTTAAGGAGAGGGTGTGTATGAGAGTTGCAAATCCCAGTTCTGAAGTACGGTCTGCGCTTCTCCAACTTGAAAACAGAACGCAGGTCTCAAAAGAGGTTCCGGCCAGGAGGGACTTTCCAGCAGCGTCTGACACGCGTGACACATTTAAAATTAGCGGTCAAGCCCTGCTCAAGCATCGCCTCTTTGGTATGACTGACCCTGATCGCAACGCGCCGCAGTTGGGTAAAACGCAGATGGGCACTTCAATGAATTACGTGGCATTTCTTACCCGTGATGACAGAAGATTTCTCGGTGAAGTTTACGAATGGGCCAGAGACAACAGCATGGACCTGAAGTACGTCGACAGCCTGGGCCTAAACCTTGCCAGTTACCGCGAGCATGACGACGGCAGAACAGTCGGGCGGCTGAATCAAGGGAAGGTGTTCGATAAGGACGGACATGCGATGTATTACAGCTTTACCGAAAAGGATGCAGCGACTGCCCAGCGTATTCTGAGTAGCACGGCACTTACGTCCACCCGATTGGATCAGGGGTTCGTTCGATTTATAACGGATAAGGACTACGGTGCGATGCACCATAATGATTTCGACTTCATGGAACAGGTGATCAAAAGGTTTTCAGAAGCAGGTCTTGATCGTTCATTCTCTGAGTCAGCATTTTCGGCGTACGAATACAAGAAAGACAACTTTATAATGACGCGCTCAAAGGATAAACGTGTGTTGGGCGAAGCCGATCATTTAGAGACCGGGCACTTCACAAAAAAATCAACAAAACCCAAACCTATCACTCTGGAATCCCTGCGCGCCGATCTGCGCCAGGCGTTGTTTCAAGCGATGGGGGTCAAGAGCTTTTCATCACTGTTCGCGCTGTTGTTCAAGGACAAACGATAGCCCGTTAGGTCTGAACACCCATCGTGGAGCAGTCTTCTGTATCGGCGACGACCACCCGGTTGCGGCCCGTGCTCTTGGCAAGATACAGCGCCTTGTCGGCTTCGTGCAGCCAGATGGAGGTGTCGGCCAGCGAGTCAGCGTAAGCCGCAATGCCGATGCTGAGGCTTACCTTGAGGTCCTGGTGCAACGAATAGGTAAGCTCGTCGATGGCCAGACGCAGGCGTTCAAGTATTTCCCTGGCCTGAACCTGATTGGTGTCCGGCAGGATGATGCAGAACTCGTCGCCGCCACATCGCCCGGTGAGATCGCCGTCTCGCAGGTTCTCCATCAGCGCCTGGCTGATGTTCTGCAGGACGGTATCGCCGACGAGGTGCCCGTAAGTATCGTTGATCAGCTTGAAGTGGTCGATGTCGATCAGTGCCACCGTGCACGTCTGTTTCAGCTCCTGGCTTTTGGCAAACTCGATGTCCAACAGGTCTTTCCACGCACCGTGGTTCAGCAGTCCGGTCAGGCTGTCGGTACGGCTGAGCCTGCGCAGGACGTTGCGGTGCTCGGACAGTTTGATCGTGACCTGATGGCTCATCCAGCCAATGAAAATCGGATAGATCATCAAGACCGGAAGGCAGGCATACATCTGCGCCGGATTGCTGTCCAGGTGCACGGCAGGGTTGAGTACCAGCAGGGCGACAAGCACGCCGACGGCTTGTGCGATCAGGCCCCGCAGCATCAAACGGGGACCTGCTGCCGCCATGTTGTGCATCGCCATCATCGCCACGACAGTGGCGCTGGGCAAAATGCTGAACCCCATGGCCCCTATCCAGAAACCACCGGCCAGTGAGTCAGCCAGAAGATTGCGCCATTCGGCCTTGTACGGTTCGCGTGATGCTCGGGCCAGTCGATAAGCAAGGTGCGGCCAGATGAGGGCATTGAAGATTGCCAGCGGCCATAGCCAGAGCGCAGCGTTTACATGAAAAAGAGAGACCGCAACCGTCACGAAACCTACGCCGACCCCAAGTGTTCTGGGTGCGTAAATTCGCTTGGCAAATGCCTGGCCTCTCCCCTGATATACGTTCATAGCCTGTACCGGACATGGTGTAGAACCGGTCAGACATCTCCCTCTTGACCGAAAGGCCTGAGTTTGAGGCTTTGCTCAGGTCGTGTGAAGATCAAATTGCCATTATTTGATGAAGGTTAGTCGAGTTCATTGAGCGTACGCGTTTTGAGCGAAAGTCATCAGCCATTGATAGGCAGCCATCTGCTTGAGCCTCTGACAGCCGTTCTCGGTCAGACCGGCTGCCAGTGATCACACCGATTTGCTCGTCGGACTGAGTCAGATTGTTGCCTTGGCGCTGCGAAGCTTGGTCATCCAGGCCAGTGCGATCGCCAGCAGGGCGACGATGGCCGCCACGTAGCCCACCGCTTGCAGACCCAGATGTTCGATGGTGAAGCCACCGATGATGGAGCCCAGCCCGATGCCCGCGTTGGCGGCGGACACATTCAACGTTCCTGCCAGGGCCTGGGCATGAGGCGCGGCGTTCATCACGCGGATCTGGCAGATCGGGAACAGGGCTGTGTGCGCAATACCCCATATCACCAGCACCACGGCCAGCAACGGCATGGAGCCGGCAGCCGGAACGCTGGCGCTCATGCCCAACGCCAGCAGCAGAGCGAATACCATGGTCGAGCCCAACGGGCTGCGATCCACATAGCGGCCGCCCAGCGCATTGCCGATCAGGCCTACCGCACCGAAGCCCATCAGCCACCAGCCCACCTGCGCCGATTCGATACCTGCGATGCGCTCAAGGGTGTCTGCCAGATAGGTGTAGGCGCCAAACATCGCAGTAAACAGCAGGATCGACAGCAGCAGATTGGCGATGAAGTAGGGATCACGCAGGATACGTGCTTGCTGAGCCAGGCCGACCTTCTTCGTACGCGCCATTTTTGGCATCGAGAGGGCCAGCAGCAGCGCCATCAGAGCCGACAGCAGCGTCAATGCCCAAAACGCACCGCGCCAGCCTACTGCGTCGGCAAATACTGTTCCTAGTGGAATGCCGAACAGCATGGCGGCCGAGATGCCCAGGTAGACCTGCGCCACTGCTTTGCCCGCCTGCCTGGGGCCAGCCATCATGCTTGCGGTTTCGCTGGCCGTGCCCCAGAACACGGGCAGCGCCAGTGCCGGGATGAAACGCGCCAGAGCCAGCACCCACAGGTTGCTGGACATCGCCGCCAGCGCATTGGACGCCGCGAAAATCAGCAGAATGACGATGAAGGTCCGTTTGCGGTCCAGGTGCGACAGCATCGCTGTCAGAGGTGGCCCGAACAGCATCACGGTGAAGGCAAACAGCGTGACCAGAAGACCGGCTGTGGAAATGGAGATGCCCAGGTCTCGGGCCATGGCCGGGAGCAGGCCGATGATCAGAAACTCGGTGGTGACGATCACAAAGCCGGCCAGGGCCAGGATAGCGATGGACAGACCCGCGCCTGTCGAGCGTTCGCCCGTAGCGCCCGCGGTAGTTGTTTCAAGAGACGGCATGACACAAAACCCGTTAGAAATAAGTGCGACAGCTTATTGCAGAAGGTAATTCCTATCTTTGGTAAATATTCCATGCATTATGGAATCTATTTCACTAATTGGGGAAAGTGTTGTGCTGTCCACGGATCGTCTTAAAGGCATTGAAACGTTTGTTGCGGTTGCGCATGCGGGCAGTTTTACTGCCGCTGCCGAGCGCCTCAATCTGACCAACTCTGCCGTCAGCAAAAGCGTGGCCCGCCTGGAAAACCGTCTGGGCATGCGCTTGTTTCAGCGCACGACCCGCAGCCTGTCACTGAGCGAAGAGGGTGCGGCTTACCTTGCGGTGTGCACTCGTATGCTGGCCGAGCTTGAAGACGCAGAAACTGCCCTGGCCGCGCAACGCCGCGAGCCTGCCGGATTGCTGCGCATCGACCTGCCCGCGACCTTTGGCCGACAGCACGTGCTGCCGTTGATCCTGGCGTTCACTGAAAACCATCCCAGACTTCGCCCGCGCGTGACGTTCACGGACCGCTTCGTCGATATTCTGGAGGAGGGCGTCGACCTTGCCGTGCGCATCGGCGGGCCTCAGGTCTGGCCTGCCGGTCTGGGCCATCGCTATCTGGGCACCGAGCGCGTGATCTTTTGTGCAGCGCCTGCTTACCTGCATCGCCACGGCATGCCTCGTACGTTCGATGAGCTGGTCGACCATGCGTGCATCCTGTTCGGACGCGGGGATGGCAGCATCAGCCCGTGGCTGTTTATCGACGCACAAGGGCAGCCGGAAACGCGTGTGATCGAGGCGCGTATCGTGGTGGGCAATGGCGAAGCGCTGGTCGCTGCCGTGACGTCGGGGTTTGGCATCGCGCAACTGGCAACCTGGCTGATCAAGGATCAACTGCAACGCGGCGAGCTGGTGGAAATACTTCCAGACCTCTCTACCGAAGGTTTGGCGTTACATCTGGCCTGGCCCCGCAGCCGTGAGGCCTTGCCCAAGGTGCAAGGTCTGATCGAGCTGCTATCAGGTGCACTGCGTGTTGAGTGATTGACCGGCGTAAGCGATCAGGCTGCGGTGCGCAAGCGTCACGCGCACGCTCAGATAACAGAAAGTCGCCACGATTTACCTGCCGCTGTTAGTTATCGTGATCTGCAGGTTCGCCTGCGAATGAGGGTCGAAGGGCGCAAGTAGGCAGGAAGAAGCGCGGATCGGCTCGCGTCGACTGGGTATCGAGCGATCCGCGTTCGGGCCCGATCGTTACTGACCGATAACTGCTTTTACCAGTGCAGCATGCTCTTTCGGGTTTTTAGCGTTGGACACCACGTTGAGAATCGCCGCACGCGTGCCGGATGCGGCCATGATCGTGGTGCTCAAGACCTGCGCATCGCTCATGGTTGCCGAGGTGTCGAGCTGGCGGATACCCAGGCCGTTCTTCTTGACGATTTTCTTCTCACCCAGTTTCTTGAAGTCCTTGTAGCCAGTGCTTTGCTGGGCAAGGATGCCAGTCACCAGACCCTCAAGTACCACGCTGTCGTTGTCGCTGGCCTGCACGCCCATCGGGATCGGGGTTTCGGTCACGATGACCACGCGCTTGTCGGCGGCGTTGGAGTAAAGCGCACCGCTCACGCCCTGCGCTTTGGCATTGGCATCGATCTCTGGCATCTCGCCTTGCACGTACCCGGCTGGCAACGTAAATGCCAGTTTGCCGCCCAGCAATGAAGCTTTTTGAGCCGCAGTGGAGGTGGCTGCAGGTGCGTTGGTGGCCGCTTGAACACTGACGATTCCCTGAGCGCCGAACAGCGCCACGCACATCGCGATTGCCTTGAAACTGAAAGACCGCATTGGAACTCCCTGATTGTCTGATGACAGATAGATAGCAGTGTGACTGGGGAATGTGAGCAGGCAGACGGAGAAAAGTGCCGCAATTCCCTTAATCCTTGCGAAAAATAGGCCGTATCCCACGGCATTTGGGATACGCCGCACATCCCCAGAACTCCCCGGCATTTTTGCCGGTACGAGCCACTTTGATCACCATCGGCTTTTTGCAGTGCGGACAACCGGGCGTTGCGGGCTTGGGCTCGGGCTTGGAGATAGCGGGTCGATGCGGCTTTTTGCGCAGCCGGGTCGTGTTGTGGGCAGGTGGCTTGCTGACGGGCGCCACCGTCGGCGGCGACTCTGGTCGCGGTGGAGGCTCGACGGGATGTTCATGGCTGTGGCGTGAACCCATGCCTTTGCGCAACACCCCGAACAATCGGCGTATGACGTTGAGGATTTCTGGCAAGGGGGATGGATTCTTGCGTGCCATTTCGGGTTTTCATGCCTTGGGTCAGTGCTTATCAACAGGCATGGTGCATAGTTCACGACGCCGAAGTAAAGCTGCCTTGCAGGTCTTCGTTCAGCCAGCACGCGTCATGCTGGCCAACCCTGTCGTTTACGCCGGGCTCAGTGCCTGAGCGTTAATTGCTAAAGGCTGCTAAAGGCCCGTGCGATTGGGGCGATACAAAAAGCAGAACGTTGGTTGTTACTTTGAAGGGCTGTGCTACACCTTCAGAACTGACCCGGGCTACTGTGCAGTTATCAGGGAGTGGATCTATTCATGCGCGTCAATATGCCTGTTACTCAGACCGAGCGAACCTTTCCCGCGTCTGAGCGCCTTATCTCCACGACCGACCTCAACAGCCACATCACCTATTGCAACGACGCCTTCGTCGCGCTCAGCGGTTTCACGCGCGAAGAGCTGGTGGGGCAGCCCCACAACCTGGTGCGTCACCCGGACATGCCAGCCTCGGTGTTCGCCCATATGTGGGAAACCATCAAACAGGGCAAACCCTGGATGGGCGTGGTGAAAAACCGATCCAAGCAGGGCGATTACTACTGGGTCAGTGCCTACGTCACCGCCGTTTATGAAAACGGCCGTATCGTCGGTTATGAATCTGTTCGTTCGCTGCCGACTCGAGACCAGGTACGTCGTGCCGAAGCACTGTATGCCCGCTTGCGCGCGGGCAAGTCCGCAGTCTCCAGCGCCAGCACGGCGGCCTATCATCTCGTCCGCCAGTTACCGATGATTTTGTGTGCTCTGGCCTTGATAGTCGGCGTTTATCTGCTGGACGACACCGCGTCGTTCGGCATGATTCTGGTCGTACTGATCGCGTTGGGCAGCTTTCTTGAAGTCCGCCAGCGCAACAGCATCCGCAAAACCCTCGACGAACACCCCAAGGCGTTCAGCAGCGCGTTGGTTGCCCTGACCTACAGCGACAATCGTGGCCCGCAGGCGCAGCTTGACCTGGCCATGCTCAGTGAAGAAGCGCGTTTGCAAACCGCCTTGACCCGCCTGGCCGATACCGGCGAGAGCGTCAGGGCGCACGCCGGGCAGTCGGCCCAACTGTCGATTCGTCAGGCCGAATCGCTGGATCAACAGCGCAGCGAAGCGGACCAGTCGGCCACTGCCATCAACCAGATGGCGGCGACCATTCAGGAAGTCACCCACAACGTACAGAACACCGCCCATGCCGCTGAAGAGGCCGACAAACTGGCTCAGCAGGGACGTGGTCTGGCCGATGAAAGCCTGCTGGCGATTCGGCACATGGCCAACTCCGTGACCGAGATCGGTCAGGCGGTCGGTGACCTGGCCAGCGCCACGCAGTCGATCGGCAGTGTGGTCGACGTGATTACCTCGATTGCCCAGCAAACCAACCTGCTGGCGCTCAACGCAGCCATCGAAGCTGCACGTGCGGGCGAACAGGGCCGAGGCTTTGCGGTAGTTGCCGATGAAGTCCGCTCGCTGGCGTCGCGCACGCAGTCCTCCACCGAACAGATTCAGCAGATCATTACTTCGTTGCGCGACGGCGCCGCCCGCGCAGTACAGACTGCCAACAAAGGCGAGCAGATCTCGCTGGAAAGCGTCGCCAGTGTCGAGGCCGTGCAAAAGGCACTCGATGGCATCAGCCAGTCGGTCACCCGTATCACGGGCATGAGCCAGCAAATGGCCTCGGCGTCGGAAGAGCAGAGCCATGTTGCGGAAAACATCAGCCAGCAAATCACCCGCATCGCTCAACTCTGCGACCAAAGCGCCGGCCAGGCTCAACAAGGCTCGCAGATCAGCAGCGAGCTGGAGCACATGGCGGAGTACCTGCATAGTCTGGCGGAGCGGTTTAGTCGGTAGTCTTCGCGAGCAGGCTCGCTCCCACAAAAGCAGTCTTTATGCAGTGGGTCAGGTTTTACTTGAGTTGAGACGGCGCCGGGACTCATTGCACGAGTGTTTGCTTATCGTGTGATCAGTGATGTTTCCACAGCTTGAATTTCAAACGCGCGGGCTTGTAAAAAAAACGTTTTCTCTCTTTGGGTGAGGGCAGCGATAGTGCATGAGCGATCACCATGAAAAGCGAGATCCAGCCCAGCACTGAGTTATCGACTGTGCCAAGAAAGGGCAGCGTGCCGAGGCTCGCGAACTTAAAATGAACATGTCCGCAGGCTACGTTATAGATGATGAAGCCCCATAATTTGGGTGCCGAAAAATGATGCCCAGAAAGCGCATACCTTGCCCAGAACGCAGGAAAATAAAAGAGGGTCGTGGTGACCATAAAGATAAGGTACACGCTGAAGTTACTCATACAGGCAACTCAGCTGATCAAAAACTGAAGCGGCCGTCACGGTGTCTGATGCCCGTTCAATGACAAGTACAGCAAGCGGTGTAGTCTTATAGGCTCTGATTTTGTCTGCGTCGTAGTACTTGAAAAGGCGCCATGCATCAGGCTTGACGACAAGACGAAAAACGCCATAAGCGGAAAGTCCTAAATCAGCGACTCCGTAAACGGTATTACCTGCGCACTCCCGTTTCCCTGCCATTTTTGCAACCGCCTGATAACCTTTTCTAACCGGACCTTCAACATCAGAGCGATCCTCCAGCAGGTTTCGTCCGTTTTCATAAATATTGTTTGCACCGTGAGCAATCATTGCGCCGCCAAACACTGCGCAAAGCATGCCCGCGGACGCGTAACAGATACCAACGCCACCCGTTACCTGCAGTACACCGGCAGCCAGGCCTACAGTTTTCTGCGCAATGTCGGACGACTGCCTTATCAGCCCGTTTTGCTCTGCCTTTATCGCCCTCAGCCCCTCATCAACACTTTTCGTCCCGGCCTCGACATCCCGCACAATGGAGCGGGCGTAGTAGGCCACTTCCCGATTGAATTGCAGGCGCAGCGTGCCATCGTTGATGTGCCGTGCCGACAGCGTACAGGCTTGCCCTGCGAGATGACTGGCGGCTTCCCTGACTCGCCACAGGTCATGTTTTCCAGTGGTGCGCCTGTCCGGCAGGCTCATTGCTCTGCGATCCAGGAGGCATAGCCGGAGGTGTTCGCGAGGTGGTGGGTCCAGATGATGTCGCGGTAACGGATAGCGACATGCTCCTGGGGTTCGGCGTCGTTTTGTAATATCGCGTGGGGCATGTCGAGGGTCAGGTCCGCGATGATGCATTCGCGCAGTTCAATGGTGTAGAACTTGTCTTGAGCGCCTGCTGGCGACGTGCGGTAAAAGTCGATCGTGCAATTGATGGGCTCTCTGTTGGCGAGCACCTGACCGAGCAGGGGAGATGACTTGTCGACGTATTTGGTGATGACGATGGGGCGGTGGGTGGCGTGTTTGATGTTGTCGATGTTGGCCATGTTGTGCGTGAACGACAGCACCATGATTTCGTCAACATGATCGACCTGGCAGCTGTTGCCAATCGAAGTCACGCTTGAGCAGCCTGTTGACAGAACCCCTCGCGTGTCGCTGGTGATCGTCATGTACCCGTGATTAGCCATGCTGCAATCGTCCTGATTGATGAGGACGAGCAGTTTATTTTCGGGTTTTTGGAAAGAATGTAGGAAGCGTCCGAAAACGCTTCCGGCGAAAGATAATAATCTTGTGATCCACGCAGGGCCCAAGGCGCTTCAACGCACTTAACACCCGGCAGCAATCCCTAGCACGCCCAGTCCAGCTCCATCTTCTCCAGATCAATCTGGCAGTTGCCGCTGCCGAAGTTGAAGCCGCCGAAGTCCTCTTCAAACTCGAGGTAGTAAGGGCCAAACTCGGGATACCCTTGCACCGGATACATGGTGCCGCCCAAGTGGTTGCGGTTTGCAAACCGGTCCAGGCCAAGGGCCTCGCCTTCCTCGGTCACGTAGGGCCGGATGTAGCCGCTGTGTTCACATTCATCGTCCCACTCGCGGGGTGGTTTGCCGACGTTAGGATCGTCTTCGCGCACCTGTGCCTTGATGGCGAACGCTGTATCCAGACCTGCTGCGCACCCTTCGCCCGCTAGCCATGAATAGGCTTCGGCATCGTGATTGCGCACGGTGGCATACCGATAGTGGTCGGCGTAGCTCTTGTCCAGCCATCCCGGCGTGCCTGTCAGCAGCGGGTTGTCGCGCAGATCCGGGGGGTTACACAGTGCGCCGTCAAACTCTGCCTGGGTCAGCCAGATGGCGACGTAGTGTGTGCCCAGTATGTCGGTCATGTCGAAATGTGAGGCGTGTCGAGCGTGACGGTGGGTCCAGAAGGGGAGCAACGCCTCGTCATCGGGAGGCGTGGACAGCAGCGGCGAGTCGAAGAAGTCTTCGACCTCGCTGCTCGGCGACAGCTCCTCCATCTGATCGTCAACGAACAGGCAGAACGCGACCCGCTCAGCACCTTGCTTGCGGTATGGCTGCGGGACGTAGAGCGTGAAGGCGTGACGCAGAGGATGCCCCATGATCGGGCTCAGCGGCCATTGTTCGGTCGTGATGCCCGGCGGCAGCCCGAGGCTCCAGCCGCCGCTCCACTCAGCGCCACGCCCGGTTGCGGGTAGACGCTGTTGAGGATCGCGAACCAGATCATAGGCCACCGTCAGACTCGGGTCGGCCAACAGTTTTACAGGCTCCGGATAGATCGCCCCCGGCTTTGAAATCTCGATGGCCAGAATCCTGTTCTCCGTCACCCGCACGAGCAGTTCGAATGCATCGTCCGTGCGATCCTTGAAGGTCAGCCATTCGGGTGGATCATCAGGCCCGCCAGCAGCAGGTTTCATATCAGGTCTTGCAGTCTGGGCCTCCGCGAGCGGCATACCGATGTGGAGACGCTCGATCAACTGCTCCCTGGGAAACGACCGGTAAAAGCTGACGGTCCCCAGCACGCCCTGTGCGTCTACCCTGGCCCCATAACCCAGATCATGGACGCCCAGCAGATACCCGCTTTCAGAAAACGACAACCCATACTCGCCTGTCAGCCCGTCCAGTGCGTCTTTTGGCATGCCGGGGCGCAGCGCTACGATCTTGGCAACGTTCATGTCTTTGGTTCCTCGGGACAGTCAGCGGCATCATGGCGGGATTGCAGAGCATAGCAACGTCATGAGTGCTAAAACGCTATTTCTTCTAGGCACGCATGTGGTCTGGCTGCTGTCCAGCCAGGCGATTGTTGAAGCAATCATTCAGCGCCTGGGTTGATACCATCGCGAGCCTCTGAAGATCGACTCACACCCCTCTCCCCAAAACCTCATCCACTACCGCCATAAACGCCTCAACCAACAGCGAGCGCCCTTGCGTCCTGGCCAGCATCAACAAATGCACGCGCGCCTCCGGCTCGGCGAGTGGTCGGTAGACTACGCCTGTCTTGGCCAGTGTGCGGGTGCATTCCGGCACCAGGGCGACGCCTTGGCCAGCGGCCACCAAGGCGATGATTGAGGTGATCTGGCGGCCGGACGGACCTGGGCGCAGGGGGAGGTCATTATGGCGGTACAGATGGCGAATCGATTCGTTGAGCCCGGAGCCATAGTCGGCCGGGAACAGGATCAGCGGGTAATTGCTGAGTTGCTCAAGGGTCACGTCGTCCTGGCTGGCCAGCGGGTTATCGCAGGCAAGGGCGGCCACCAAGGGTTCTTCCATCAGCGACAGGACCTGCACGTCGGTCTGTTCACGCTCGGGCTGCAAGCGGCTGAGGCCGATGTCGATGCGGCCATCCAGCACCTGCGAGTACAGGCTGCTTGAGGCACTTTCCACCAAGGTCAATTGCACTTCGGGGAAGCGTTGCGCGAAGGCCTGGATGGTCTGGCTGAACAGGTCTGACAGCGCAATCGAACTGGCGTAACCCAGTACCAGTTGCCCGGCTTCTCCCGCTGCCAGCTTGCCGGCAATGACTTCCGTCAGGTGGGCCTGATCCAGTACGGCGCGGGCGTAGGGCAGGAAATGCCGGCCTTGCGCAGTCAGCGTGACCGTACGGCTGGTGCGGTCGAACAGGCGAAAACCCAGCTCGGCTTCCAGCGCCGAAATCTGTCGCGTCAACGGCGGTTGCGCAAGGTGCAGGCGCAGCGCTGCACGGCCGAAGTGCAGTTCTTCAGCGACCGTCAAAAAGTAACGTAACTTGCGTAAGTCGAGCATCCTGTTCCCTGGGTATTGATCGGTCTGAATTCGGTATTGGTGTTGGCAGAGCGGCTCATTCTATAAAGACCCACCCGAATAAAACGAGAGGTCTCATGAATTCGCGCCTGCATAACGCTCGCGTCGCGCTTTTTTTGTGTGGATGTGCGGCCTTTCTCAATCTTTATTCGACCCAGAGCATTCTTCAGGAACTGGCCCGGAGTTTTGAGGTGAGCGCCAGACAAGCGGGTTGGAGCATCACGGTCACCACGCTGGCCGTCGCCTTGACCGCGCCTTTTATCAGCCGCCTGACCGGTCGCTTCGAGCAACGCTCGGTGATTGTCGTCGCAGCAGTGATGCTGGCGGTGCCTGCGCTGTTTGCGGCCCACGCGAGCAGCTTTGCCGAGTTGCTGATCTGGCGCTTTCTGGAAGGCATGTTGATTCCGGTGGTCTTTGCCACCAGCGTGGCTTACATCGGTGACCGCTGGAAAGGCGGAGCCGTGACCGAAATCACCAGCCTGTACGTGGCCGGCACGGTGCTCGGTGGTTTTGCCGGGCGCTTCGTGTCGGGGACCATGACCCAATACGCGGGCTGGCGCGAGGCTTTTGAATTGCTGGCGGTGCTGGGCTTGGTGGTGGGGCTGGCGATTCACATTCTGATGCCGGGAGATTCGCTGGCAACCCCCAAGGCATCACCTGTGCGGCTGAGCGGTTATCGCGAGTTATGCCGCAAGCCGTTGCTGGCCGCTTATGGCGTCGGGTTTTGCGTGCTGTTCTCACAGGTCGCGACCTTTACCTACGCCGGTCTGCATCTCGGTCAGGCGCCATTCAACCTGGGCGCTGCGGCGCTGGGCGCTATCTATGCGGTGTTCCTGCTGGCGCTGGTGGTCATTCCGATTGCCGGACGCCTGAGCAAGTCCAGGCCGCAATCGGAACTCTTGACCGGGGCCGCGTTGCTGGGTGTGTGCGGCTCAATCCTCACGTTAATGCCTTCGTTGTGGCTGATCGTGCTGGGTCTGGCCTTGAGTTCGACAGGGGTTTTTCTCGCTCAGGCGTCTGCCAACGCATTCATTGCCGCGACCGCCGGGCCCAACAAGTCCGGCGCGGTCGGCCTGTACCTGACCGCGTACTACCTGGGCGGCAGCTTCGGCGCTGTGGTGCCCGCGATGATCTGGAATCACTGGGGCTGGCATGGATGCGTGGCGCTGATCATGGGATCGCAACTGTTGTCGCTATTGATCGGCCTCGCCGGCTGGAAGCCTGCCAGAGCCGATCGCCGAAATCCGCTTGCCGCACCTGCAACGTCCAAGCCGATTAATTTGCCCGATTCGTCATCCGATAATAACGGTTACAGGAGGTGATCATGAGTAACGTTGTGGCGCAGCAGAGTCAGTTGTTGAAAATCATTGAGCCGGTATTGAACGACATGCCCGCCAGTGCCCTGAAACATGCATTGTTCGAGGCATTCTGGGAGCAGGAAGAGGCGCTGGCGAGCATCGAGGAAGCCTTTAAGAAGCTCACCTCGCGTCGCCATTCGCCTGCGGTGCTGCGCAAGTTCTTTGCCAGCTGGTCGAAGACCAACAATTCTGCGGCCAGCGTGTCCGGCCTGGCCAATCGGCTGACGTTAATGGCCCGTGCAGAACAGGACCCCGAGGTTGCCCGGCAGATCTACAAGGCGTGCGGCAGTCTGCAACGCATTACCGACGAAGACCTGGGCGCCCTGGGCAACACCCAGCATGCCGATCTGTTCTACAACATGGCCACGCCATTGTGTGGCGACGATCAGTGGTTGTTGCGAGAGAACTGCCTGCCCTCGGCGCAGACCTTCAAGGACTGGACCGACACCCGTCGCCTGCGCGATCGCGACCTGATGCAGGGCCTGCTGACGACGCTGGTTCATGAGGTGTACACCCACGGTGAGGTCGAGTTGATTCATCCTCTGTATGCGCAGTGGTTCGTGCGCGACATGGGCATACCCGATTCACGGGTCCGCGCCACGGTGGCATGGGTCACGGTGCACACCGGGGGCACTGAAAGTAACCATTTCGCGCACGCGGTCGCCGCGATCAGCGAGTTTGTCGAAGCGCAGCAGATTGAGATCGATCCTGAGGCGGCGCGCAGTATCTTCTCCGAGTACCTGCGCCGTAAGGCGCATGTGATGATGGACTGCGCACGGCTGATGCACTGACTGAGCAACGCCCCACACGGGGCGCTGCGTGATATGGGCGCTTCACTACAAGCCTTTGACGACGATGACCGACCTGAATGCTCAAACCGCCCCTTTGCACACGCCGGCACCTGCCGAGGCGTCTGCCCGTCGCCGTTCACTGGTGGCCGGGTGCGGCGCTCACGCGGTTCACGACGGTCTGACCGACGTCATCTATGTGCTGTTGCCGATCTGGCAATTGCAGTTTGGCATGAGCTACGCGCAGATCGGTCTGTTGCGCGGCGCATACGCCGGGATGACGGCGGGTTTCCAGTTGCTGGCCAGTCGTGCTGCCAGACGCTGGGGGCGCGACCGGTTGCTGGTGGGAGGCACTGCGCTGGCAGGGTTTGCGTACCTGCTGGCGGGGCAGGCGGGCGGGTTGACGGTCTTGCTGTTGGCGCTGTTGCTGGGAGGCCTGGGCGCCAGCACGCAGCACCCGCTGGCTTCGTCTTTGATCACCGACAGCCATGAAGCTGGCGGTGGTGTGAAGGAGGCCTTGTCTCAGTACAACTTCGCCGGTGACATCGGCAAGATGCTGGTGCCGGGTCTGATCGGTCTGTTGCTGACGGTCATTAGCTGGCGGGCCAGTGTCACGTTATTGGGGGGGCTGGGACTGGTCGCTGCGGGTTTGCTGTGGTGGCTGATTCCGGCTCGCACCCGTGCTGCGCCCATGAAATCCAAAGCGTCCAAGGTGGCGATGGGCAAGGGGTCGGTCAGCGGCCTGCGCGCACTGATCGTCACCGGCACACTGGACAGCGCCGTGCGCATGGGCTTTCTCACGTTCCTGCCGTTTCTGTTGAAGGAAAAGGGGGCGAGCACGGCGGGCATCGGTCTGGCCTTGACGATGCTGTTCGTGGGTGGCGCGTTCGGCAAGTTGCTATGCGGCTATCTGGGCGCGCGCATTGGTATGGTGAAGACGGTGTGGCTGACGGAGTTCACCACGGCGGTGTTGATCGTCATGTCGGTGTACCTGCCATTCTTCGGCTTGATGCTGGTGCTGCCTCTGCTCGGCCTGGCGCTGAATGGCACCTCGTCTGTGCTGTACGGCGCTGTGCCGGATCTGGCGGGACCCAGCAAGCGTGATCAGGCGTTTGCCGTGTTCTACACCGGCACGATTGGCGGCGGGGCGCTGGCCCCGATCCTGTTCGGCGGGCTTGGCGACATGATCGGCGTGCCCATCGCGGTCATGCTGCTGGCCGCCATGCTGTTGCTGACATTGCCGTTGTCCTGGTTCGTACAGAAGGGACTGGACGCTGATGCTCAATCCGGGCATGCACCGGGTTTATAGTGGGTTTACGATCGCCTGGCGCATGAACTCGGTTGTATGCATTACAACAAATCGTGTCCAGGCTCCCTGTTTCGTTTTCAGTATCAATAACGACGTAAATAGTATTGGCTCGTCTGACGGGATGTCATCAAACTGTCAGTAAGTCCGGGCGGCAACGCAGTGTCGTGCTGTCTTGAAGTGCGCTGTTTCAATACGTTGTTTGAATCGTTTGGCAGGTATAAGAATGAATAATAAACCGCCCGCTGTAATTCAATTGCCGCTCGCCCGTCGAACGCTCGAACTTCGCGCACCGGGCACTTCCAGTATGCGCAGTAAAGCCAATGCCCTGAAAGAAAGCGGTATCAAGATCATTAACTTCGCGGCAGGCGAATTGTCATTCGATGCCAGCCAGACAATGAAGGCTGGCGCCATTGAAGCGGTGACGCGCTCGCAAAACTGTTACACCCCTCCGATTGGACTGCCTGCATTGCGCGAGGCATTGGCAGAAGAGGTCAGCCAGCGCTGCGGTGTCGCGTTTTCAGCCCGCGAAGTGGCCGTAACGGCCGGCGCCAAGCAAGCGCTGTTCAATGCCGCCATGGTGCTGCTCAACCCGGGCGACGAAGTCATCGTGCCGGTGCCTTACTGGGAGACTTTCCCCACACAGATTCTGCTGGCGGGAGCGGTCCCGGTATTCGTCGACACCCGAGACGACGACTATCGCCTGACCTGCAAGGCGGTCGAGCAGGCGATTTCCCCGCGCACTCGCATGATCGTGATCAATACGCCCAACAACCCTACGGGCACGGTCTACCAACGAGAACAGCTGCTGCTGATTGCGCAGCTCGCCTTCGATCACCAACTGTGGGTGGTGTTCGACGAGTGCTACCGCAAGCTGGTGCGCCATCCTCATGAGCACCACAACATCGTGTCGCTGTTTCCGGCCCTGAAGAACCAGACCTTGCTGGTGGACTCCTTTTCCAAGAGCCATGCCGTCACCGGTTGGCGCGTGGGGTATGTGTGCGCGCCAGCCGAAGTGGTGGCGGCCATGCACAACCTTCAGGGGCACACCACGTCCAACCCCAGCAGCCTGTCCCAATACGCAGCGCTGAAAACCTTGAAAGCGGATTCAACAGACTTCGTGCGCGAGGTGAACATCTTTCTCGATCAACAACTGCAGGCCGCTCTTATCTGCCTCAGTTACGTCAATGGCGTGACCTGCGCGCCGGCGGAGGGCGCGTTTTATCTGTTCATTAATGTGGCGCGGCATTTGGGTGGCAACTACCTGGGGACGGTGATTCGTGATGTCGATCACCTGGCCGAACTGTTATTGACCGAGGCGCACATTGCCGTAGTGCCCGGTTCGGGATGCGGTGCGCCAGCGTGCATCAGGCTCTCATATGCCGTAGGGCGCGAAGAACTTGTTCAAGGACTTACGCGTCTGGGGCAGTTCATGTCGGAAGTGACGCTGGATGAATAAGCGCTGTTATTGAACGACTGCAACACAGCGCCAGTGTAGGTGTCCCGAATGATTAACTCGCAGTTGTAGCATTGATTGGTAACACCCTGGTCTCTCTTGTCTCATAAGGAAGCGGTCATGGAACTACTCACGCGGCACTTTATTTCATACGTGGATCAAGCGTTGACGGATGTCGAGGACAGGCACCTTGTTTACGCATTAATGAGCGGTTTCCATGCCCATCCAGACAAACTGGACGCCTATTGCGATACCTATACCGAAATGACGTCCAGTCAATGGACCGAGTCTTCGCTATGCACCTTCTTTTGCGGCTGGAGAAGCCCGGACGGCGCTGCGCATGCCGTATCGAGCATTATCGTGCGGATTCTTCAGGAGTCCGAGTCATTGAGTGACGACGCCAAACTGCAGATGCTCGCAGCGGCTCGGCACTGTGGGGAAATCATCGTCGAAGACGTAGGCCTCGGCGAAATGCAT
Organism: Pseudomonas asturiensis; assembly: GCF_900143095.1. GTDB lineage: Bacteria > Pseudomonadota > Gammaproteobacteria > Pseudomonadales > Pseudomonadaceae > Aquipseudomonas > Aquipseudomonas asturiensis. The sequence goes on from NZ_FRDA01000005.1 coordinate 18,296, forward strand.
GGCCATCCCCACCACTCCAAACTCTATTACCGCATGGCGTCTGCCATTTGCGGCTCCGATGACTGGCGTCTTCAGGACCGCTTTCTCGACCCTATCACCAAAGAGTTTTCCAGCTGGGTAGGCCAGACACGGCCCTTGGCACCCAACCTCATCGAAGCGCTTGAAATGATGGCGATGACGGAGCTGTTCAATACCGGCGAGTACAACCTCATGACGCCGATGTGGAAGCAGTGGCTCAGGGAGGTCCGCGGTTATCCCTCCGGCGAGGCCAATCGGGTTGCCGCCTTCCTCAGCGTTCACTGCGGAAGTGTCGAGGCCCGGCATTTCAAACATGCGGCAGAAGCCCTGAAACTCTACGCCAGCGCCACGGAGCAGCCCATCAACTATCGACGTATCGAGCGCCTGTCCCGGGAGTATGTGACCCGAGCCTGCGAGCACCTCGGCAAGATGGCGTCTGTCCTGAAAAGCGAAATGCCCGCCTGGGATTAAGGCCGCCCGCAACCGCGTTGCCTGACTACCCCCGATAATAAAAAGGAGCCTGGATTCGTATGATGGACATCGACACCCGCCGAACCAATCTGGCCGCGCTGCTGCAGAGCAAGCGTTGCCTTCGCGTGCTTGAAGCCCATAGCCCGATGTCCGCGTTACTGGCCGAGCGCGCGCGATTTGAACCCACGGCAGGGCAGAGCGTTTCCTACGACGCCATCTGGTCAAGCTCGTTGACCGACTCGACCCAGCGCGGACTGCCGGACATTGAAATCCTCTCGCCCAGCAACCGATTGCACGGCATCCGCGAGATTTTCGACGTCTGCTCCATGCCGCTGATCTTCGACGCCGACACCGGCGGCAAACCCGAGCACTTCGCAATTCACATCAAAATGCTGGAGCGCGCTGGCGTCTCGGCCGTGGTGATCGAAGACAAGTGCGGCCTCAAGAAAAACTCACTGTTCGGCACCAGCGTCAGCCAGCAACAGGAATCCATCGAAGAGTTCTGCGAGAAAATCCGTGCAGGCTGCAATAACCGCAACAGCGGCGGGCTGCTGATCATCGCACGCTGCGAAAGCCTGATCCTCGGCAAAGGCATGGACGACGCCATCGAGCGCTGCATGGCCTACGTCGATGCCGGTGCCGACGGCATCATGATTCACAGCCGCGAAAAAGACGGCCAGGAGATCCTCGACTTCGCCAAACGCTTCCGCCCGCATTGCCCGCACGTGCCATTGATCTGCGTCCCCACCAGCTACGCCCACCTGCGCTTCGACGTACTGGAAACCGCCGGATTCAACGCCGTGATCTACGCCAACCACATGCTGCGCAGCGCCTACCTGGCCATGCGCGACATCGCCGTCGGCATACTGGCAAACGGCCGAACGCTGGAAGTGGAGCCACGCTGCCTGGGGATCGATGAAATACTGGATTTGGTGCCGGGGACTCGGTGAGTGTGATCAGCGACTACCGCAGTCGCTTGAAATCCTGATCCAGGCATCAGACGATTCAGAAACGGGCCGTGATCCAGTGTCACGGCCACGTCGTCGCATTCAACCCCCTCGAAATACCGGCAAGGCTGAGCGCCACCACCTCATAAGTGAGCGACTGCCGCAGTCCGAGATTTCCCGCGTCACATTCGTGGGTCCTTACACAATCTCCAGAACGACCAACCCGTCGCTTTACCCATGCTGGCAATCTAGATACTGTTGACGGAATTTTCCTACAAGGACGTTCCGCAATGCCTTCGCTCAATCAGATTTTCTTCGGTCCGCCCGGTACGGGGAAAACCTACGCCACAGTCGAAGCGACGTTGCAGATCCTTGATCAGCCTTTTCTCGCCAGTCACCCAAATGATCGAACAGCTTGGAAGAAGCGGTTTGATGAACTGCTGGACTTAGGCGACGTGCGCTTTGTCACGTTTCACCAAAGCTTTAGTTATGAGGACTTTGTCGAAGGACTGCGTGCTTCCACCGATGAGCAGGGCCAGTTGCGTTATGAGGTTGTGCCGGGTGTCTTCAAAAGCCTGTGCGAGGCAGCTTCTGGCGAGCCGAACGGAAAATATCGAGCATTCAAAGTCGGTGATCGATATGGCACTGGCTATAAAGTGACCCGGGCGACCCCTGATGTCGTTGAGATTGAAAAACCCCAAGGCAAACATCTGCCCATTGGCATGAGTCTACTGAACACACTGGCGTCGCACGTAGATGAAGGAACCTTCACGCTTGAAGAGCTGGGGAATGGTCGGTGGGACAAAAAGGTGCCTGGTTCAATCCTTGATCCGTTTCTAGTGAATGGGTACAAGAATTTCTTACCCTCAATGGTCGAGCACATGCTTGGTAAGAATGAAGAGGGTCTGTTTGAGCCGAGCCATCCTCAACAACGCAGCGCCAAAGTCCTGATCATTGATGAGATCAACCGTGGCAACGTTTCACGCATCTTTGGTGAGCTTATTACGCTTATCGAGCCATCCAAACGAGCGGGGGCAGATGAAGCGTTGGAGGTGACGCTGCCTTACTCCAAAGAACGCTTCAGTATTCCAGGTAACGTCTATTTGATCGGCACCATGAACACCGCCGACCGGTCACTGGCAGCGATGGATATTGCTCTTCGACGTCGTTTTACTTTTATTGAAGTGCCGCCTAGCCCTGAGTTGCTAGATGGTGTGGAGGTCGAGGGTGTCGCAATCGACGAGTTGCTGAGCGTGCTGAACCTGCGCATTGAGGCGTTGCTCGATCGCGATCACCGCCTTGGACATGCGTACTTCATACCGCTCAAGGATGACACTACGTTGGAGCGGCTAGAGCGTATTTTCCGTGGCCAAATCCTGCCGCTGCTTCAAGAGTATTTTTTTGAAGATTGGCAGCGCATTCAGTGGGTACTCAATGATCAGCGCAAGGCTCCCGAAGACCGTTTTCTGATCCAGCCAATTCGAGACATGGGCGTCTTGTTCGGCGATGCCGTGACCATCAATCAGAACAACGAGCAGTGGGATGTGAACCCCGCTGCGTTCAAAAACATCAAGTCGTATCTCGGTGTCATTGACCATACCCTGAACCCCGTCACTTCTTTTCAAGCTGATGATGTGAGGACAGACGGTGTAGATATTCAGCAAGCAGCCGACGGCCAAATTAAGGTTTATCGCGATGGCAAACGCATCGAACCTGCAAAACCCCTGTTGCGAGAGATAGCCGGTAAGCAGGGTGTTTCAATCTTGTCCGCTACCGGGACTGAGCTCAACACTCGAAGCCTCGGCCGCAAAATCATTAAATTTCTGAGCGAATCGCAAAGGTGAAAACCACCCTGACGGTTCGTGAATATGCCCGGCTTACCACCAGCCATATTCACAGTCCGACCCTGGACATTGCTCAGGTGTCGCCCTCGGCTTTCGATTGGCTCTGTGAACTCAATGCGCGCTTCAGCAAGGCTGGGGCTGCGTTGGTGCAGATTGAGGATCGTCGATGGCTGAAACTCGATAACTACGTCGGCGCATTGGAAACACCCTGCGGTACGCGCATCGAGATCCTGCCTAAACACTTTGAAGATGGCGACTGCATCCAGCAAAGCCGTGTCTTGCTAAGGCGCATGATTCAGAAGTCTTTAGACCTCCCGAATCGCAAAGTCGGCGCAACGGCACTTCAACGTTTTGATGCGCCGTTGACCGAGTGGGTGATGAGCAGCTTTCTCGACGCGCTCGACCACCTCATCAAACGCGGCCTACGGTTCGACTATCAGCGCGTTGAAGAAGAGCAACGTTACCTGCGCGGGCAACTGAACACAGCACGTCAGATGCGCCAGCCTCCCGGCCGACAGCATCATTTCCAAATACGCCATGACGTATTCCTTCCGGACAGAGCAGAAAATCGCCTGCTTAAAACCGCACTTGATATCGTCTGCAAGACCACACAAGACCCAAGCAACTGGCGCCTCTCTCATGAACTGCGTTCGATGCTGCTGGAGATTCCTGACAGCCGAGACACTGCACAGGATTTCAAGCAATGGCGTCATGATCGCCTAATGGCTCATTACCAACCTGTAAAGCCTTGGTGTGAACTGATCATTCAACAGCAAACGCCCTTAGCGGTTGCAGGGGAGTGGCAAGGTATGAGCTTGCTATTTCCGATGGAGAAGCTGTTTGAGCGTTATGTAGCTGCCTGTTTGAGGGACTCTTTGCCGGCTGATGCAACGTTGTATGTGCAACCCAGCAGCGAGTTTTTGTGTACGCATCAAGGAAAGAAGGTTTTTCAGCTTAGGCCTGATTTGATGATCACCCAGGGTGAGAAAAAATGGGTGCTTGATACCAAATGGAAGCGTCTGGATGGTGAGCCTGGCAGAAAGAATTACGGTTTGAATCAAGACGACTTCTATCAAATGTTGGCTTATGGGCAGAAGTATTTAGGGGGGCAGGGTGAGTTGGTCTTGGTTTATCCAATGCGGGTTTCGTTTCAAAAGGCGTTATCCAGGTTTGAATTTTCGCATGAATTGAAACTCTGGGTATTACCGTTCGATATTGAAACAGGGCGTATTGTGTGGGGCTCTGATACATGCATTAAAGAAGATTGATTGCGCTGTGGCGGGTCTGACGAGCGATTGCGTTCTTTCTTAACTAAAAAGCCAGGCAGCTTCCGCTCCTGGCTTTTTCATTACCGCTGGCTCAAAGCCGGACTATCAATCCCAGCTCAACGCCCCACCTGTCTGATACTCAATCACCCGAGTCTCGAAGAAGTTCTTCTCTTTCTTCAAGTCCATGATCTCACTCATCCATGGGAACGGGTTGGTGGTACCTGGGTACTCTTCCTTCAAGCCGATCTGGCTCAGGCGACGGTTGGCGATGAACTTGAGGTAGTCCTCCATCATGGCCGCGTTCATGCCCAGTACGCCGCGTGGCATGGTGTCACGGGCGTATTCGATTTCCAGCTGGGTGCCTTGCAGGATCATCTGCGTGGCTTCTTCTTTCATCTCGGCATCCCACAGGTGCGGGTTTTCGATCTTGATCTGGTTGATCACGTCGATGCCGAAGTTCAGGTGCATGGATTCGTCGCGCAGGATGTACTGGAACTGCTCGGCGACGCCGGTCATCTTGTTGCGGCGGCCCATGGACAGGATCTGGGTGAAGCCGCAGTAGAAGAAGATGCCTTCCAGTACGCAGTAGTAGGCGATCAGGTTGCGCAGCAGTTCTTTGTCGGTGTCGACGGTGCCGGTTTCGAACTTCGGATCGGAGATCGAACGGGTGTACTTCAGGCCCCAGGCGGCTTTTTTCGCGACCGATGGAATCTCGTGGTACATGTTGAAGATCTCGCCTTCATCCATGGCCAGCGATTCGATGCAGTACTGGTACGCGTGGGTGTGGATCGCCTCTTCGAAGGCCTGGCGCAGGATGTACTGGCGGCACTCCGGGTTGGTGATCAGGCGGTACACGGCCAGTACGAGGTTGTTGGCAACCAGCGAGTCAGCGGTGGAGAAGAAGCCCAGGTTGCGCATGACGATGCGGCGCTCGTCGTCGGTCAGGCCTTCCGGGTTTTTCCAGAGGGCGATGTCGGCGGTCATGTTGACTTCTTGCGGCATCCAGTGGTTTGCGCAACCATCCAGGTACTTCTGCCAGGCCCAATCGTACTTGAATGGTACGAGCTGGTTCAGGTCGGCGCGGCAGTTGATCATCATCTTTTCGTCAACGGCAACGCGAGCGCTGGCGCCTTCGAGTTCGGCCAGACCTTCGGCGACGTCCAGTGCGTCCAGCGCTTTCTTGGCGCGGATCAGTGCAGCGGAGTCGTTGGCGGTAACGGCGCGGGCTTCTTGAGCCGCAGCACCACCGGCGCTGTCGAGGCGATCCATGTTGGCCTCGTTGGCGTGACCGGCGTTGGTCGCTTTAGCGACGACTTCGCCGTCTTCTTTATCGAATTCGTCCCAGCTCAGCATGGTGATGAGGCTCCCGCTTGAGGATCGCCGTAGCGACCGTGGTTAGATTTTAAGGTGTGAAGTGCCCACGTCGTCAGGTCGAAAACGCAGGTACTGAAAATTGAGGCTTTCTTGTGATGCTGCGATTGACCGGTTAGGGCCTCGCCGGTCGTCCGCTCGGTTTGCTGCCGTGGCAAAGCCCTGCAGGCGAGCAAAGCGATTGATCTGGATAGCTTTGAGGTGATGCAATTTTGCTGGTGAAAATTGTCATTCGAGTACCCTGAAGCGAGCGCGGGATTATACAGATTTTGCCCGACACTTGTTGACCCGAAAGTAGATTTCGGCGGGTGATTCACGCTTTTTTCTCTTCAGCTTCGGCATCGCTTTCCACCTTGCCGAAAACAGCAGGAAATTCAGCTGAATCCCTTATCTAGTGTTTTTTAAATTTAGAAACGCAGGATATAGTGCTTGCCGGTTTTGGGCAACTGGCTGCGTTGCCGCATATAAATGGCCTTTTCACTGATTGGTAACGGGCAGATTTCTTCCGCGCTACGGCCACTGGGCTTCTCGGCGTGATGAGAGTTTCGCGGGGATGATTTGGGGGCTGGTTCGGCGCTGATTTTTGCTGTGGATTTATGCGTGAGTCGACGAGCGGTTTACTCGCAGTTGCTGCAGGGAAGCTGATTTGGGATCCGCTTTTATGATGACGTTCAGGGCAGGATTGATTTCGCCGCGATTCTTATACGTTGAGTATCAGGCCTGCTTATTGCGGTAGATATTCAAAAGTTCTTCGCGGGTCGCAAGAGGTCGCTCGGCATCGAGTGGCGTGGTGCTATAGCCTTCCAAGCGCAAGCTGGCTGCGTAATTGGATCGGCGTACCTTGGCAAAGTGAGCTTTTTTGGCCTGAATTGAGAGCGTCGGCATGAATGAGACTCTGTTTTCGTGAAGAGGTGAGTGTAGCTAAAAAATGGGGTGGGTTGGAGGGGGCTTTGTCTGGCTGTTTGATGGTTTAGCGCAGACGGTGGGGCTCAGTCAGGCATCTTGTTTTCAGACTCAATGGGCCGTCGGGCGTCCCGGGCGGGATGCCAGCGCAGAGCATTGGCACAACCGGAATCATCCAGTGAGATGGATTCAGACTCTATTGGCAAGCTCAGAACTCATTCCCCCACTTAACAGAAAGCCCCTGAAAAGGGGCTTTCTGTTTACTGCTGTAAGACGCTCAGACGCTCAGCTTTACTGGCAAGCCTCGCAATCCGGCTCGTCAATGGCGCAAGCCTTTGGAACCGGTGCAGGACCGGCCGGTGCTGCTTCGGTTGGGCGTGGGGCGGTGATGGCTGAGTCGTCCGGGCCGTGGCCGCCGCTCGATACGGCGTTGAGCTTGCCGGTGTTGACGGTCGATTTCTCGGTGCTGGTCGCGGCCAGGGCACGGAGGTAGTAAGTGGTTTTCAGACCACGGTACCAGGCCATGCGGTAGGTCACGTCCAGCTTCTTGCCCGATGCGCCAGCGATGTACAGGTTCAGGGACTGAGCCTGGTCGATCCACTTCTGGCGACGGCTCGCCGCGTCGACGATCCATTTGGTGTCCACTTCGAAGGCCGTCGCATACAGCTCTTTGAGCTCCTGCGGAATGCGCTCGATCTGTTGCACCGAACCGTCGTAGTACTTCAGGTCGTTGATCATGACCGCGTCCCACAGGTCGCGTGCCTTGAGGTCGCGAACCAGGTACGGGTTGATCACGGTGAATTCGCCCGACAGGTTCGATTTCACGTACAGGTTCTGGTAGGTCGGTTCGATCGACTGCGACACGCCGGTGATGTTGGCGATGGTGGCGGTCGGTGCGATGGCCATGATGTTCGAGTTACGGATACCTTTCTGCACACGGGCACGAACCGGTGCCCAGTCCAGGGTTTCCTTCAGGTCGACGTCGATGTACTTCTCGCCGCGCTGCTCGATCAGGATCTGTTGCGAATCCAGCGGCAGGATGCCCTTGGACCACAGCGAACCCTGGAACGTCTCGTAAGCGCCACGCTCGTCGGCCAGGTCGCAGGATGCCTGGATGGCGTAGTAGCTGACCGCTTCCATGGACGTGTCGGCGAACTGCACAGCTGCATCGGAACCGTACGGGATGTGCTGCAGGTACAGCGCGTCCTGGAAGCCCATGATGCCCAGGCCGACCGGACGGTGGCGCAGGTTGGAGTTCTTGGCCTGCGGCACGGAGTAGTAGTTGATGTCGATGACGTTATCGAGCATGCGAACGGCTACGTCGACGGTGCGCTTGAGCTTGTCGGTGTCCAGTTTGCCGTTGACGATGTGGTTCGGCAGGTTGATCGAGCCCAGGTTGCAGACTGCGATCTCGTCCTTGTTGGTGTTCAGGGTGATCTCGGTGCACAGGTTCGAGCTGTGAACCACGCCCACGTGCTGCTGCGGGCTGCGCAGGTTGCACGGGTCTTTGAAGGTCAGCCATGGGTGGCCGGTTTCGAACAGCATCGAGAGCATCTTGCGCCACAGATCCTTGGCCTGGATGGTCTTGAACAGCTTGATCTTGCCTGGGTACTCGGTCAGCGCTTCGTAGTACTCGTAACGTTCCTGGAAGGCGCGGCCGGTCAGGTCGTGCAGGTCCGGTACTTCGGAGGGCGAGAACAGGGTCCACGGGCCGTCATCGAAGACGCGCTTCATGAACAGGTCAGGGATCCAGTTGGCAGTGTTCATGTCGTGGGTACGACGACGGTCATCACCGGTGTTCTTGCGCAGCTCGATGAACTCTTCGATGTCCATGTGCCAGGTTTCCAGGTAGGCACAGACAGCGCCTTTGCGCTTGCCGCCCTGGTTGACTGCTACTGCGGTGTCGTTGACCACTTTGAGGAACGGCACGACGCCTTGCGATTTGCCGTTGGTGCCCTTGATGTACGAGCCCAACGCACGAACCGGCGTCCAGTCGTTGCCCAGGCCGCCTGCAAATTTGGACAGCATGGCGTTGTCGTGGATCGCGTGGTAGATGCCCGACAGGTCATCCGGCACGGTGGTCAGGTAGCAACTGGACAGCTGTGGACGCAGGGTGCCTGCGTTGAACAGCGTCGGGGTCGACGACATGTAGTCGAACGACGACAGCAGGTTGTAGAACTCGATGGCGCGGTCTTCACGGGCTTTCTCTTCGATAGCCAGGCCCATGGCCACGCGCATGAAGAAGATCTGCGGCAGTTCGAAACGCACGCCATCCTTGTGGATGAAGTAACGGTCGTACAGGGTTTGCAGGCCCAGGTACGTGAACTGCTGATCGCGCTCGTGGTTGATCGCCTTGCCCAGTTTCTCGAGGTCGAATTCGGCCAGCACAGGGTTGAGCAGTTCGTACTTGATACCGGTGGCGACGTAGGCAGGCAGCGCCTTGGCGTACAGGTCGGCCATTTCGTGGTGAGTGGCGCTCTCGGCCACTTCCAGGAAACTCAGGCCTTCGGCGCGCAGGGTGTCCATCAACAGGCGGGCGGTCACGAACGAGTAGTTCGGCTCGCGCTCGACCAGCGTACGGGCAGTCATCACCAGCGCCGTGTTGACGTCTTTCAGCGCAACGCCGTCGTACAGGTTTTTCAGGGTTTCGTTCTGGATCAGCGCGGCGTCGACTTCAGCCAGGCCTTCGCACGCTTCGGTGACGATGGTGTTCAGGCGGCCCATGTCCAGCGGCGCGAAGCTGCCGTCAGCGCGGGTGATGCGGATCGAAGGATGAGCCTGGACTTCGGCTTCGGGCGAGCGAACGGCACGTTCCTTGGCACGCGAATCACGGTAGATGACGTAATCGCGAGCGACTTTTTGCTCGCCGGCGCGCATCAGGGCCAGTTCGACCTGGTCCTGGATTTCTTCGATGTGGATGGTGCCGCCCGAAGGCATGCGACGCTTGAAGGTGGCCGTGACCTGTTCGGTCAGGCGGGCAACGGTGTCGTGGATGCGCGACGAGGCGGCAGCAGCGCCGCCCTCAACTGCAAGAAACGCCTTGGTGATGGCGACGGTGATCTTGTCATCGGTGTACGCGACGACAGTGCCGTTACGCTTGATCACGCGCAGTTGACCAGGAGCGGTCGCGGACAGGTCCTGTTGGGCCTGGTTCGTCAGCGGCGCTGTGGTCGGCGAGTTCTCGCGAGTTGTGTCTGTTTGCATGGGTGTCTCCACGTTCTTTAAGTTTGTTCGGGCATGGCTGCCCACCGTTCCGCTTTGGCAATGAGTCGCCAAACGGGCGACTCAAGACTCCAAAACGGAGGTGGCAGCGGGGATGTCACCGCTGCCGGGTTTTGAAGTCAAAAAGGGACCGGGTCATATGCCCGATCCCTTGCAAATCTGTTGCAGCATGCAGGTTCTATATTGCAAGACGTGTACCGGATCGCCTGAGGGAAGCGCGAGCGGTTTGGTTACCGAATACGTCTTAAAGTTCAACCCCACAAACGTAAGAAAAGTGCTTGAATTTCTCGTTTGACTTGTGCTGGAGTTTTGGCAGAAAACCCTACATGTAGGGTGTCGCTGCGGGTCGGGCTACAAGATAATGCGTTTTGGACATCAATTGCAACGTACGACCTGTGGATAAACTTGTGAGTACTTTGTGTATGAAAGACCTACAACGCGTGTAGGCCGCATGGCTGCTGCGTCGGACCGTTTGTCACTGTTTTTTACAGATGTCTCGAGGCCGGGGCCGATTTTTGCGGGCGCGAACCCTATCACAAAAAAAGCCATCTGCAAGGGCGATCTGGCATGTCGTGTGCTTTGCTGCGCGGTTGCTACAATCGCCGGACATTCGCCTGATGCAGCGATGCCTGAATCGGCATTTCAATAACGATAAAAAGGAAGCCGTTCGTGGAGCCACACACCTGGCAGGTGCTCATTGTCGAAGACGACCAGCGATTGGCGCAGTTGACCTGCGACTACCTGCAGAACAACGGCCTGAATGTCAGTATTGAAGGCAATGGTGCGCTGGCGGCGGAGCGCATCATGGACGAGCAGCCCGATCTGGTGATCCTCGACCTGATGCTGCCTGGCGAGGACGGTTTCAGTATCTGTCGTAAGGTGCGTGATCGTTACGAAGGCCCGATCCTGATGCTCACCGCGCGCACCGACGACACTGATCATATTCAGGGTCTCGATACCGGCGCGGATGATTTTGTCTGCAAGCCGGTTCATCCACGCGTGCTGTTGGCGCGCATTCATGCCTTGTTGCGTCGCAGTGAAGCGCCGCAGGTACCTGCAGCCGAACTGCGCCGGCTGGTGTTCGGGCCGCTGGTGGTGGACAACGCTCTGCGCGAGGCGTGGCTAGGCGAGCAGAGCATCGAACTGACCGGTGCCGAGTTCGACCTGTTGTGGCTGTTGGTGGCCAACGCCGGGCGCACGCTGTCACGCGAGGAAATCTTCACTGCACTGCGCGGCGTGGGCTACGACGGGCAGGACCGCTCGATCGACGTACGTATCTCGCGCATCCGCCCCAAGATCGGCGACGACCCCATCCATCCGCGCCTGATCAAGACCGTGCGCAGCAAGGGCTACCTGTTCGTGCCCGAAGCAGCGCAGGACATGAGCGGCCACGTGTTCAGCGGCTGACGTTCATGAATTCGATCTTTCTGCGTATTTATGGCGGCATGCTCGGTGTTCTGGTGCTGGTGGCCTTGCTCGGCATGCTTGCACTGCATGGCCTCAACCAGGCGCGTGGCGAGCAATACCGTGAGCGTCTGGCCCACGGCACGTTCACGGTCATGGCCGATAACCTGATTGCCCTCAACAGCGTCGAGCGCCGCCGTGCCCTGGCGGTCTGGGAGCGGTTGTTGGGCATTCCGCTGAGTCTGCAAAGCGTTGAGCAGGCGCAACTGGACAGCAGCGCCCGCAGTCGTCTGGCGCGTGGGCAAGTGGTGGTCGAGCAGATCGGCCCACACGCGGCGAAGGTCTATCGCCAGTTGAGCGATAAAGAGCCGCTGCTGCTGAGTGGCGAGGTGCAGCAGATCACCGAGCAACTGGCGCGGGCGACCATCTATCTGTTGATCGATGAATTGGTGCGCTTTCCGGTCGATGAGCAGCCAGCGCGTTTGCAGGCGCTGCGTGTCGACAAGGGTTTTGGTTTTGACATGCACCTGCTGGCGCTGGATCAGGCAGACCTGGATGACGACCAGCGCCGCCGCATTTATGAAGGCGACACGGTCATGGCGCTGGGCAAGGGCGGCGATTCGATTCGCGTACTGGCCGGGATCGTCGACACTAACTGGGTTCTGGAAATCGGCCCGCTCTATCAAATGAATCCCTACCCGTTGCAATGGCTGGTGTTGATTGCCTTGTTGGGGCTGTGTTTCATCGGGCTGGTGGTGTATCTGCTGGTGCGCAGACTGGAGCGGCGAGTGCTGGAGCTGGAAGCGGCCGCCACGCTGATTGCCCAGGGCAGCCTGCAAACCCGCGTACCCACCGAGGGCTCCGATTCGGTCGGGCGCCTGGCGGCAGCCTTCAACAGCATGGCCGAGCACTTGCAGCGCTCGCTGATGATTCAGCGTGAACTGGTGCGCGCGGTGTCCCATGAATTGCGCACGCCGGTGGCGCGTTTGCGTTTCGGTCTGGAGATGGTCAGCGACGCGACCACACCTGAGGCGCGCCTCAAGTACATGCGCGGCATGGACAGCGACATTCAGGATCTCGACAAGCTGGTGGATGAGATGCTGACCTACGCACGGCTTGAGCAGGGTGCGCCGACGTTGAATTTCCAGCGCATCGACCTGGATGCGTTGATCGATCAAGTGATTGCCGAACTGGCACCGTTACGCGCGGATGTACGGGTTTCGCGAGGTGAATGCGTCACGGCAGCACCAGGCGAAGCCGCCTGGGTCGAGGCCGAACCGCGCTATATGCATCGGGCGTTGCAGAATCTGGTCAGCAACGCGATGCGTCATGCCGACACCCAGGTGTCCATCAGTTATCGTCTGGGCGCACAACGCTGCCGGATTGAGGTGGACGACGACGGCCCCGGCGTGCCGGAAGACGCGTGGGAGCAGATCTTCACGCCCTTCATGCGCATCGACGACAGCCGTACGCGGGCTTCGGGTGGGCACGGGCTGGGGTTGTCGATTGTCCGGCGCATCATCAACTGGCATGAAGGCCGCGCCCTGATCGGACGCAGCGTGAGCCTGGGCGGCGCGTGTTTCAGCCTGTCCTGGCCGCGCACGCAGGCACCGAGGTGAGCCGAGCGTTTATGGCGGATGCCGCTATGTCGCAGCACATCGAATTGTGGGAGGCGGCTTGCCGGCGATGGCGTCAGGTCAGTCAGTGACTGGCCGCCTGAAAAACCGAATCGGCGGCAAGCCGCCTCCCACAACGGCATGAGCGTCTTATAGTCGCTTGAGAGGGTCCGCTTGAAACATCGTCTTCGCGAGCAATCTGTAGCAATGCCCGATCTGCTGCGTACCGAGCGACTGGATGCGCTGTTGCTGGACCTCTATGGCGCAGAGCTGATGCCCAGTCATTTGCCGGTGCTGGTCTCGCAGTGGGCCAAGTATTACTTCATGCAGCTTATTCCCGCGGTACTGTCGGCCAGCCTTGTACACAATCGTCATTACCCGTTGCAGCTTGAATACATCGCGCTTGAGCTGGATGAGCGCGGTATCCCGGTGGGCATCCGGTTTGCGGGAGACGGCGAAGTGTCTCAGCAGGATCAGCACGATCCATTTCAGCGTTTTGCAGGCTTGCTCGACGATAACCTGCAGCCTTTTATCAACACACTGAGCCGCTACGGCGGGCTGGCGAGCCGTGTGTTATGGAGCAGCGCCGGGGACACGCTGGAAAGCTGTCTGACTGAGGCGGATGGCGGATGCGCGCTATTGACCGAGCGCAAGCGTCCGGATGGCCGGATCAATCCCTTGTTTCAGGCAGTGACGTATAAACAGCAGGCGGATGGCGAGGCGCCGCGCAGGCAGCGCAAGGCCTGTTGCCTCAGTTATCGGGTGGAGTGGGTCGGGCGCTGTGAGCACTGCCCATTGCCTGACTGATTAAGCAGTAACGGCGATCAGGCTCAGCAGGTTATCGCCTTGCAGGCTGAATTGGCCGTCCAGTTCCTTGCCGTGGTGCCATTCACTGGACAGGTCCATCAGCAGGCGCAGGCGGGCGCGGCCGTCATCGGACCATTCCAGCAGCTCGGCGTCCTCGAAATAGAAGCGTTTTTGCACGAGGGGATACAGTGCCTTGAACAGCGCCTCCTTGATCGAGAAGGTCAGGGTCACACGAAGGGCGATCTTGTCTTCCGGCCCTTTAGCCATATCTGCCAGCTCATTGGCGGTCAGGATCTCCCCGGCCAGGCGCGAGGCGCGGTCGTGGCTCAGCAGATTTTCGGTATCCAGCCCCAGTCCGCGCCACTGCTGCCTGTGCGCCACGACGGCTGCGGCCCAGCCCTTGCTGTGCGTGATGGAACCGCAGACATCGGCAGGCCAGACCGGCGCACGGTCTTCACCAATGTCGGGGCTGTGTTGACGCCCATCCAGCCTGCGCAGCGCATCGCGGGCACACAGGCGACCGGCAAGGAACTCGGCCTGGCGCTTGGCAACCGAGCGCTGAATGCTGGCAGGCGTGTCGACCGCACAGCGCAGAAAGTCGCCGTTGGCCAGTTTGAGTGGGTCGAAATGGCCACTGACCAGCACCGCGCCTGGCACCGCCTGAGGCAGCGGCCAGTGTTGGATGAGTTCAGGGCAGCAGGCGGGGAGGGGCGGGAATTGAGTCATGAGCGGCATTTTGCCGGGGGATCAGGCTTGAGGGAAGGCTTGCAGTGATCGTTCCCATACTCCAACGCTCATCGTGATACACAAGTCTTGCCGCAACCACGGACGGTGGGAGGCGGCTTGCCGGCGATGCTTTTTCTGAAGCGACCGATGGGCGACTGAACTGACGCCATCGCCGGCAAGCCGTCTCTCACGGGGCACGCCTTCAGTCAGACACTTTCGTCATGGCCCCGTTTTGCGCCTCTTCCGGACCTGTGTATAACGCTGAGCGCGGAGCATGGGAACGATCATTTGCGATCAATCAACCAAAGATTTTCTTGAAGAATACCTGCATGTCCGACCACGAGCTCTGGTCAGCAGCCTTGTCGTAGCCGATGTCCGGGCCACCGTGTTCGCCGTGGCTCAGGCGGTCGGCGTCGGGGTTGGTGAAGCCGTGTTTGGCGCCTTCGATGCTGACGAATTTGTAGTCGGCTTTGGCGTCGTCCATTTCCTTCTTGAAGGCCGCCACGTTCTCAGGCGTGACCATGCTGTCCTTGGCGCCGTGCTCGACCAGCATGGGCACCTTGATGCCGGGTTTGGCCGGACTGTTGGTGACCAGCGCGCCGTGGAAGCTGACCACGCCTCGCAGCGGCTCACCGCGACGGGCTGCGTCCAGGACAATCTTGCCGCCGAAGCAATAACCAATGGCGGCAATTTTGGCCGGATCGGTCTGCGGCTGTTTCTTCAACTGCTCAAGGCCTGCATCAAAACGCTTGTTGGCCGCGTCGCTGTCCTTGAGGGCTGCCTGCATGAACGCCATGGCATCGTTCGGGTGTTCGGTGTTCTTGCCTTCGCCGTACATGTCGATGGCCATGGCGCTGTAGCCCAGCGCAGCCAGGTCGCGGGCACGACGCTTGGCGTAGTCATTCAAACCCCACCACTCGTGAACCACCAGTACACCGGGGCGCGGGCCTTTTATCGCATCGTCGTAGGCGTAGTAACCCACCAGTTTCGTGCCATCGGCACTCTTGTAATCAACCTGTTCGGTCTTGATCGCGGCCTGAGCGAGCCCGGTAAGGCCCATCATGATCATTGCCATCCACACGCGCATGTTCAGCTCCTTCTTGAGTGGGGGTGTCGCATTGAACGGCAACGATAGCCGATTCTGCTGTGCGTGGCCTCAAACACTGTTCAGCGCAGGTTCATGCAGCGTTCAGTCGGGGTTCAGGCCGGCCCGATTACTGTGGAGTCGTACCTTGATAGCGTCCCCGAGCGCAAAAGGAGTCCTTATGTTGAGCATCAACAAGTTTTTCCTGGCCTTGGCTTTTCTGGGTGGCAGTGCAGCAGCACAGGCTGGTGACGGCAGGCTTGACCTGACGCGCATCGAGTTCGGCAAGACCAGTGAACGGCACGACGATGCCAGCGGCTGGGGCCACGGGCTCGGTCAGCAAAACCAGCTGAATGTGTCTGCGGGGACGCTCTATTCGCCGCCGGTTTACGGCAGTCTGTCGGGCACTCACAATGGCGTGCCCGTCAGCCGTGAAATCCTGCTCGGCAGCTATGATGTAAAACAGCGTGTGCCCGTCAGCGCCCGGCTGTTGAGTACCGATGCGACGATGTCGTTTCATTCCTTGTCTTGAGGTTGGGGCTGTGCCTGGGAGGGCTGCATGAAGTTGTTGGTGGTCGAGGATGAAGCACTGTTGCGTCATCACCTGCGTACACGTCTTACCGAGGCGGGGCATGTGGTGGAAGCGGTGGCCAATGCCGAAGAGGCGTTGTATCAGGTCGCGCAGTTCAACCACGACCTGGCGGTGATCGACCTGGGGCTGCCGGGTATCGGCGGGCTGGACCTGATCCGTCAGTTGCGTGCGTTGGGCAAATCGTTTCCGATCCTGATCCTGACCGCGCGCGGCAACTGGCAGGACAAGGTCGAAGGGCTGGCCGCAGGCGCCGATGACTATGTGGTCAAGCCGTTTCAGTTCGAAGAGCTGGAGGCGCGTCTGAATGCGCTGTTACGCCGCTCCAGCGGTTTCATTCAATCCACGATCACGGCCGGGCCGCTGCTGCTGGACCTCAATCGCAAACAGGCCGCGCTGTCCGAGCAGCCGCTGGCACTGACGGCGTACGAATACCGCATCCTCGAATACCTGATGCTCCATCACCAGCAGGTGGTGCCCAAGGAGCGTCTGATGGAGCAGCTGTACCCTGACGATGACGAGCGCGATCCGAACGTGATCGAGGTGCTGGTTGGCCGTCTGCGTCGCAAACTGGACAGCAGCGTGGCCTTCAAACCGATCGAGACCGTGCGCGGCATGGGCTACCTGTTCACTGAGCGCTGTACGTGATTCGTTCGCTGCGCCTGCGCCTGATGCTGGGCGCTGTGACCCTTGCGGTCATTTTCATGCTGCTGATGCTGCCTGCGCTGCAGAGCGGTTTCAGCCTGGCGTTGCGTGGCGCGATCGAACAGCGGCTGGCGTCGGACGTCACCACGATGATCTCGGCGGCGCGCGTCGAGGACGATCACCTGATGATGCCGTCGCTGTTGCCGGGCGAACAGTTCAACCTGCCCGGCAGCCGTCTGATGGGCTACATCTATAACCGTCAGGGGCAGATGGTCTGGCGTTCGCTGTCCACCGAAGGGATGGACATCGATTACCACCCAAGTTACGACGGGCAGGGCAGTCAGTTCACCAAGATCAAGGAAATCAACGGCGACGAGTACTTCGTCTACGACGTCGAGATTCGCCTGCTGGGCGGCCGCAACGCCGCCTTCAGTATCGTCGCGGTTCAGCCGTTGCGCGGCTATCAGGAAACCATCAATGGTTTGCGTCAGAAGCTCTATCTGGGCTTCGGCACGGCCTTGCTGGTGCTGCTGGGCCTGTTGTGGGGTGGCCTGACCTGGGGGCTGCGAGCGCTCCGAGGGCTGAGCCAGGAGCTTGATGAAGTGGAAACCGGTGCGCGTGACAGCCTGAGCGAAAAACACCCCAGCGAGCTGTTGCGCCTGACCGACTCGCTCAACCGCTTGTTGCGCAGTGAGCGCGAGCAGCGCGCCCGTTATCGTGACTCGCTGGGCGACCTTGCGCATAGCCTGAAAACCCCGCTGGCGGTGTTGCAAGGCGTCAGCGAAAACATCGCCAAACGTCCCGAGGATGTCGAACAGGCGCGGGTGCTGCAATCGCAGATCGAGCGCATGAGTCAGCAGATCGGTTATCAGTTGCAACGTGCGAGCCTGCGCAAGAGCGGGCTGGTGCGCCATCACGTGATGCTGCGGCCGGTAGTCGAAAGCCTGTGCAATACGTTGGACAAGGTGTACCGCGACAAGCGGGTCAAGGTCACGCTGGACCTGTCGGCGCATTGCCAGGTGCATATGGAAGAGGGCGCGTTGCTGGAAATGCTCGGCAACCTGCTGGAAAACGCCTATCGCCTGTGCCTGAGCGAGGTTCGCGTCAGCTTCACCGAGTCTGCGTCAGGCGATGAGTTGTGCATCGAAGACGACGGGCCTGGCGTCCCGCAGCACCAGCGGGCACGGATTCTCGAGCGCGGCGAACGGCTTGATCGCCAGAACCCGGGGCAAGGCATTGGCCTGGCGGTGGTCAAGGACATCATCGAAAGCTACAGCGCCCGGCTGACGCTGGATGATTCGTCACTCGGAGGGGCCGCGTTCAGGATTCATTTCATGCCGGAGTAGGTGGGGGGCTGAATGTGACGCGGAGCGTTATGCACAGTTGCGGAAGGCCCGCAAAACGGGGTCCAAACGCAAGTCCCTGACACGATGCAGACCCCGTGGGGGAGGCGGCTTGCCGGCGATGGCGTCAGTTCAGTCACTGATAGGTCACTTCGGAACAAGCATCGCCGGCATGCCGCCTCCCCCCGTCCGTTGGTTGCAGCAATGCTGGTGTGTAACGACGAGTGCTCTGCGTGGATAGGCCGCTCAGGACGGCCCGCGTCCGATCCAGTACTCGCTGCACAAGGCGGATACCCGCCACTGCAGCCGGGTTTTTAGCTCGTTACGGCGGAAAACCGCCACCGCTTTTTTCCGTTTAAGGCTATCGTCAGCCTGGCGCCCTTGTAATCCGTGGTGCTGATGTCCTTTGCCTCCATGGCACGCCTATTGCTATATATCCAGCAGAGGTCTGCCTTGCGCAGCTCGACAAAACAAATCCCTCCAATGCAGGAGGGTTAGCGCTTTATAGGCTCGCGCGCATCCGGTGAAGATGCCGACGACGCCCTTGAGGATAACTGCAATGACGACTCGTCAGCCCATCTACAAATCTCTCTATTTTCAGGTAATCGTAGCGATTGTTATCGGTATCCTGATCGGCCACTTCTACCCTGATACCGGCAAGGCCCTCAAGCCGCTGGGTGACGGGTTCATCAAGCTGATCAAGATGGTGATCGCCCCCATCATCTTCTGTACGGTCGTGAGCGGCATCGCCGGCATGCAGAACATGAAGTCGGTCGGCAAGACCGGTGGCTACGCACTGCTGTACTTCGAAATCGTTTCGACCATCGCCCTGTTGATCGGCCTGATCGTTGTGAACGTGGTCCAGCCGGGCGCCGGCATGAACATCGACGTCAGCACCCTGGACGCCTCCAAGATCGCGGCTTATGTAACCGCCAGTAAAGACCAGAGCATCGTCGGCTTTATCCTCAACGTGATCCCGAACACCATCGTCGGCGCGTTCGCCAACGGCGATATCCTGCAAGTCCTGATGTTCTCGGTGATCTTCGGTTTCGCCCTGCATCGCCTGGGTGCTTATGGCAAGCCGGTCCTGGACTTCATCGATCGCTTCGCTCACGTGATGTTCAACATCATCAACATGATCATGAAGCTGGCACCCGTCGGTGCGTTCGGTGCCATGGCCTTCACCATCGGTGCCTACGGCGTGAGCTCGCTGGTGCAGTTGGGTCAGTTGATGATCTGCTTCTACATCACCTGCTTCCTGTTTGTGGTGATCGTGCTGGGCGCCATCTGCCGCGCGCACGGTTTCAGCGTCTTCAAACTGGTTCGCTACATCCGTGAAGAACTGTTGATCGTACTGGGTACGTCCTCGTCGGAATCGGCCCTGCCACGCATGCTGATCAAGATGGAGCGTCTGGGTGCCCAGAAGTCTGTCGTGGGTCTGGTTATCCCGACTGGCTACTCGTTCAACCTGGACGGTACGTCGATCTACCTGACCATGGCGGCCGTGTTCATCGCTCAGGCGACCAACACCCACATGGACATCACTCACCAGATCACCCTGCTGCTGGTTCTGCTGCTGTCGTCCAAAGGTGCTGCTGGCGTGACCGGTAGCGGCTTCATCGTTCTGGCTGCAACCCTGTCGGCTGTTGGCCACCTGCCGGTTGCCGGTCTGGCGCTGATCCTGGGTATCGACCGCTTCATGTCCGAAGCCCGCGCCCTGACCAACCTGGTGGGTAACGCTGTTGCCACCGTCGTGGTTGCCAAGTGGGTTGGCGAGCTGGACACCGACAAGCTGCAGTCCGAGCTGGCTTCCGGCGGTTCCGCGATTCTGGAAACCCGTCCTGAAGACGATCTGGGCGTCGCTGAAGGTCCGACTCCAGCCAATGCTGTGAACACCGGTAAAACAGTCTGATCATCATCAGGCCATGAAAAAAACCCATCTTCGGATGGGTTTTTTTACGCCTGCGGTTCAGCGGCCGCTACTCGGTTCTCGTTTCGCCACTGAACACCAGCGTCTGACGGCAGCGTCTGCACAGATAGCGCCGACCCTTGCTGACCATGCTGTGGCGCTGGGCGGTGAACGGGAAGTCGCTGTCGGCGCACGGGCAGCGATAGATGTAGCGCGTCACGCTGCGACGCTTGACGGCGTAGGTGTGGCAGCGGTTGGGCGGCAGTTCGTACACGCCGCGCATGATCAACTGCCACTCTTCGCCATGCGGCTGAATGCTGCCACCGAACAGTTGATGGGCGATCAGGTGCGCGACTTCATGCGGCACCGTCTGGCGCAGGAAATCCTCGGCGTTCTCCTGATAAAGCTGCGGATTGAAGCGCAGCAGGTTCTCGTGCAAATGGGCAACGCCCGCTTTCTGACCGCGCAGCTTGAAGCTGACGACCGGCCGTTTGAACGTGCGTTTAAAGAAGGCTTCGGCTTGTTGATAGCAGATTTCGACGCGGGAATTGAGTTGCTCGGGCATGCTGTGTGGCTCTCCAATGCGCCCAGTATGCCGGAATGTGGGGGGCAGCTGAAAATGTCAGCCGCCAGATGGTCATTGACATGGACAGGCCTGCGCCTTGGCAGACCCGCTCAGCGCATGCTCAATGGGTGTATTGCGGACCTATTCCGATACCCCAGAGCACAACGGTAAACGCCATGATTGCAACCAGTACCACCAGACCGACCGCCAGTACGGAACTGGAGAACATGAAACCCTCTTCAGAAGGCAGATTCATGAAGGTCGGCAGGCCGACGTAAAGCAGGTACACCGTGTAACAGACCGCTGCTGTCCCCACCACCATGCCCAGCCACAGGTGCGGATAGAGCGCCGCCAGTCCGCCGAAGAACAGTGGCGTGGCTGTGTAGGTGGTGAATGCGATGCAGTGTGCGAGTGTTGGCGTGGCGTCATAGGTGCGCGCCATCCAGTGAATGAAGCTGCCCATGACGCCCACCCCGGCCAGCATGGAGAGGTAGGACATGATCGCCATGCCCATCGCGCTGCCATGGGTGAGCATGACCGGCGGACGCTCGCCGATCACCCAGCCCACCTGCGTGGTGCCTATATAAGCTGAAACGACTGGAATGGCGGCTAGAATCAACGTGTGCGTGAGGTACAGGTGGCCGATGGTCTCTTCCTCGCCACGGATCTGCTTCCATTCCCGATCGGGGTGCGTGAACAGCCCCCAGACGTGATGGATCATGAGCGTACTCCCCGATAGTCGGATTCGCCTTCATCGATCAGTATAGAAACCTCGCCCGTCGATATCACCGTAGGCTTAGAGCGTTTGGTGATGTGCGGCTCGCTGTTAATAGCTCACGGCACTGAGTGTCCACACAAGCGCCTTGTTTAACCCGCTCGCGGTTTTGCGTAAAATGGCCGCCTTTTCTCACTGTCATCGTCAGCGGATACCACCAGTACATGGGCACCCTTTCAGTCAATCAGAACAAACTGCAGAAACGCCTGCGTCGGCTGGCCGGCGAAGCGGTTGCCGACTTCAACATGATTGAGGAGGGTGACAAGGTCATGGTCTGCCTGTCCGGTGGCAAGGACAGTTACACCATGCTGGATGTGCTGATGCACTTGCAGAAAGTCGCGCCGATCAAGTTCGACATTGTCGCCGTGAACATGGACCAGAAGCAGCCCGGCTTTCCCGAGCATGTGCTGCCGGCATACCTGAAAGCGCTGGGCGTCGAATACCACATCGTCGAGAAAGACACCTATTCGGTGGTCAAGGAATTGATTCCTGAGGGCAAGACCACCTGCTCGCTGTGCTCGCGCCTGCGCCGCGGCACGCTGTACACCTTCGCCGACGAGATCGGCGCGACCAAAATGGCGCTGGGTCATCACCGCGACGATATCGTCGAGACCTTCTTCCTCAACCTGTTCTTCAACGGTTCGCTCAAGGCCATGCCGCCCAAGCTGCGTGCTGACGATGGCCGCAACGTGGTGATCCGTCCGCTGGCTTACTGCCACGAGAGTGACATTCAACGCTATTCGGATTTCAAAGAGTTTCCGATCATCCCGTGCAACCTGTGCGGCTCGCAGGAAAACCTGCAGCGCCAGGTGGTCAAGGACATGCTTCAGGACTGGGAACGCAAAACGCCAGGCCGCACCGAAAGCATCTTCCGCGCCCTGCAAAATGTGCAGCCGTCGCAACTGGCCGACCGCAACCTGTTCGATTTCACCCAGCTGCGCATCGACGAGACCGCTGCTTCGCGGTTCGTCAACGTGGTCAATATCTGAGCGTGATCAGTGGTTGACGGTGAACGCCAGCATGGCTGACAGCTGGCACATCGGCCTGCCACTTTCGGCGTGCCACTGATTGAACGCATCCTGCACGATGGCCTGATCGCGTTTGCTGGTCGGCACTTTGTCGACGATGTCCTGCGCGTTCAGCGCTGCCACCACGTCGTAGCTGGGAATGAACGTGTCTTTGCCCACCATGCGCAGGAAGCGCGGCGCGGACAGCCCGCCCATCTGGTTACCGTGCTTGGCCAGGTACTGCCACAGCCCGGTGATGTTATCGACAGGCCACTGGGCGATGAACTGGCCGAAACTGCCGTGTTCCTGTTCGATGTCCAGGATCAGTTGCGCGTTGCGTGGCACGCTCTTGAGCTTGCCCAGGTGGCGAATGATGCGCGCATCCTGCATCAGGCGCTCCAGGTGGTCGGCCCCCATCAAGACGACTTTTTCGGGGTCGAAGCGAAAGAATACCTCTTCGAACGCCGGCCATTTGGAGTCCACAAGGCTGTGTTTGAGACCGGCTCGAAACACGCGCAGGGCAAGGGTAGACAAGTAGCGGTCAGCGCTGATGGCTTGCAGCTGTTTGGGCGTTTTGGGTGTGGGTAGATGGGCTTCCAGTGCTTTGGCGGAGCCGAAACGGTTCAGGCAATACTCGTTCAGCCATTTGTAATCGTGCATCGGTTCTCCAAAGGACAGTCAAAAGGCAGGTCGAGGGTTCAGACCTGCCCGAGCGCCGCAAGTTTGCGATTTAGCTGATAGCGCCAGCGCACGTAGAGCAGCGCGCTGATGAACACCGCCATGCTGGTCGCCATTTCAAGCACACCAAATTGCCAGCGGTTCGAATCAAAAGCGGCTATCGCGCCTTTGATGAAGTACACATTGATGACAAAACACGTCCACGAATGGCCGCGCGGGCTGCCGCCGAGCATGCCCGGTGTCAGAATCAGCAGCGGCAGCAGTTCGATGGCCAGAATCACGCCTGGACGTGCCCCGTGCAGGTCGGCAAACAGCAGGTAATACACCGACAGCAGCGCGATCATGCCCAGAAAACAGATCAGGCTGATGGCCCGGCTGACACGCACCCGTGGTTCCAGCCATTCCCTGGCTGGCAGCGCCTTGGGCGTTTTAGCCACGCGGAGCGTCCAGTTGCAGCGCGGTCTTCGCCAGACGTTGGCCCAGGGCGCGACACAGGTCGGTTTCGTGACGGTCCAGCGGGCGCTTGCCGTCGGCACCTGCGTGGTGGCTTGCGCCGTAAGGCGTGCCGCCGCCGGTGGTTTCCAGTAGCGCCGATTCGCTGTACGGCAGGCCCATGACCAGCATGCCATGGTGCAGCAGCGGCAGCAGCATGGACATCAAGGTGGTTTCCTGACCGCCGTGCAGGCTGGCGGTGGAGGTGAACACGCTGGCGGGCTTGCCGACCAATGCGCCGGTCAGCCACAGGTTGCTGGTGCCGTCGAGAAAGTACTTGAGCGGCGCGGCCATGTTGCCGAACCGGGTCGGGCTGCCCAGCGCCAGGCCGGAGCAGTGCTTGAGGTCATCGAGGCTGGCGTACAGCGCGCCGTTTTCCGGAATGCCGGGCGCGGTTGCTTCGCAGTCGGCGGAGATGGCAGGCACAGTGCGCAGTCGCGCTTCCATGCCGCCCAGCTCAATACCCCGGGCGATCTGGCGGGCCATTTCGCTGGTGGAACCGTTTCGGCTGTAATACAGAACCAGAATGTAAGGCGTGCTCATGGCAATAGCTCCAGAACGTTCTCGGGTGGACGGCCAATGATGGCCTTGTCGCCAACCACCAGTATCGGTCGTTCGATCAGTTTCGGATGGGCAGCCATGGCGGCGATCAATTGCTCATCGTTCAGGCTCGGGTCAGCCAGGTTTAAGTGTTTGTAGTCGTCTTCGCCAGTGCGCAGCAGTTGCCGTGCAGTTATGCCCAGCTTGCCCAGCAGTTGGCGGAGTTGTGCGGCATCCGGCGGTGTTTCCAGGTACAGGACGACGTCAGGAGTCAGGCCGCGGGCCTGAAGCAGTTCCAGCGCGCCGCGGGATTTGGTGCAGCGCGGGTTGTGATACAGCGTCAGATCGGTCATTTGCAGGTCGCATATTGCTGGGAGTGGCGCGTATTCTACCCACGCGAGGGCACTGTTCGACATATCGAGTGGTCAATAGTCGTATTCGCGGTCATAAGTAACCGGTCTTCAGAGTCGAGGAAGGAAGCACAGATGGTAAGGCGATTGGCAGCAGCGGTGACGCTTATCGGCAGTTTGCTGCTCAGCGGGTGTGGCGTGGATCTGGGCGCGGACCAGAACGGCCAGAAGGTGTCCAGCGAGCGCATTGATGGCCACTGGCTGGTGGTGAACTACTGGGCCGAATGGTGCGGGCCGTGCCGGACGGAGATCCCTGAATTCAATACCTTGTCCGAGCAGTTGAAGGACAAGAAGGTCACGGTGCTGGGCGTCAACTTCGACAACCTGCAGGGCGACGAGCTGAAAAAGGCCGCGGACGCGCTGGGCATCAAATTCACCGTGCTGGCGCAGGACCCGGCCGAGCGCTACGACCTGCCGCCGTCCGAGGCGTTGCCGGTGACGTACATCATCGACGACAAGGGCAAGATGCGTGAGCAGTTGCTGGGCGAACAGTCTGCTGCGACCGTGATCCAGAAGCTCAAGACGCTGCGTGGGGAAGGGTGATTCAAGGCTGACGATCTGAGCGCAGACGGTGGGAGGCGCCACCACGTCTTTGATCGCGTTTCTTCAGTCAGTTACAGGTTGTTTGATAAGAAGCGGTTTGCCGGCGATCCGGTTTTTCAGGCGACCTGTCATCGGCTGAATTGATGCCATCGCCGGCAAGTCGCTTCCCACAAAGAAGGTGTTTGTTCAGCCGTTTTTTATCAGCTCTCTTCCAGCCAGAACCGCAGCGGCTTGCCTTCAGCCGGCCACAAACGCAATTGCTGAATCGGCGAGATGTCCCAGCGTTGCACGGTGGACATGGATTTCAGGAAACGCTGTTCCTGCTCCATCAGCGCCGGTGCACACATCTTGCGGGTCTTGCCCAGGGCACCGAAGCTGATGGTGCCGTCCCGCAAACTGTAAGGTGCAAACCAGTGATTGCAGCCCGCGTTGCCATAAGCGCGACCGTCGGCACCGAGTGTCATGGTCAGGCGGCTGTTGTCGATCAGCGGACGTTCACCGATCCACTCCATCACATAGCTTCGGTCCTGCTGAATGGTCGGCGTCTGCGTCGCGCAGCCTGCCAACAGTGCGCTACCGATCAGGCTTGCAAGTAACCACTGTCTCATGCCGCTGGCCCCTGGCACTTCTTGCAGAAATGCTTCTCGCCTTCGGTTTTCCAGCCCAGTTCCGCAATGCGGGCGGTGGCGGCAGGTTTCTGCGCTTTGACGCCCAGCTTGCTCTCGACCATGAACTCGAACTTCAACTCCGCGTTGCAGCGGTCGCAGTGGACCTGCCACTCATGGATTGCCAGTTCGTCGAAGACCGGACCGTGGGCTACCGCCACCCATTGCCCGGGCGGGTTGATCAGGTGCCGGACTTTCTCGACCGACAGACGCATGTAAAGGCTCTTGCTGCCCTTGATGGTCACCAACAGTTGGTCGTTGTTGTGGATCGAGCCGCCGTTGCCGGTGACCTGATAGCGACCAGGTCCCAGGGTGCGGCATTCGGTCAGCGTGTGTTGCGGGTTGAGCATGCTGTAGCGGAAATCGTGTTCGGCCATGGGTCCTCCAAAATTGCGCGCATCCTAACATGCACGGGCGCGAGGTTAACCCTCTACCCGATTCTGCGGCGTACCCGCCGACCAGGCGACAATGTTGTCCAGCGTCGTGCGGGCGATGGCGCCCAGTGCCTCTTTGGTCAGGAAGGCCTGGTGCGCCGTCACGATGACGTTGGGGAAGGTCAGCAGGCGCGCCAGCACGTCATCCTGCAACGGCAGGTCGGAACGGTCCGCGAAAAACAGCTGGGCTTCCTCTTCGTACACGTCCAGCCCCAGATAACCGAGTTGGCCGCTTTTCAGCGCGTTGATCAGCGCGGGCGTTTCCACCAGTGCGCCGCGTCCGGTGTTGATCAGCATGGCGCCAGGTTGCAGGGTCGCCAGCGATTGTTCGTTGATCAGGTGGCGGGTCTGTTCGGTCAACGGGCAGTGCAGGCTGATGATCTGCGCCTGCGCCAGCAGGTCGGGCAGGCTCATGTACTGCGCGCCCAGTGCTGCAACGTCGGGAGCGGGGAAGGGGTCATGGGCGATCAATTTGCAGCCGAACCCGGCCATGATTTTTGCGAACGTCACGCCGATCTGGCCGGTGCCGACCACGCCGACGGTCTTGCCCACCAGATCGAACCCCGTCAGGCCATGCAGGCTGAAATCGCCATCGCGGGTCCGGTTGCAGGCGCGGTGCAGGTGGCGGTTGAGCGACAGGATCAGTGCCACCGCATGCTCGGCCACGGCATGCGGCGAATACGCCGGAACCCGCACCACACTCAATCCCAGGCGCTGCGCCGTGGGCAGGTCCACATGGTTGAAACCGGCCGAGCGCAGCGCGATCAGGCGTGTACCGCCTGCAGCTAGCCGCTCCAGTATCGGGGCACTGAGCTCGTCATTGATGAACGCACAGACCACCTCGAAGCCGTCGGCCAGGGCGACGGTTTCGAGGGTCAGGCGCGCGGGCTGAAAGGTCAGATCCAACCCCTCTGGCAGCCGTTCAGCGAGAAAACTGGCGCGGTCGTATTCCTGACTGCTGTAGATGAGTACACGCATGGGGAGGGTCCTTTTGCGGAATCAAAAATTGATCGTGCCAATGCTTAGCGTTCGCATGCCGCCCGGTACGCGTAGCGTTGTACACAAATTTTCGGCAACCAACGGACTGTGGGAGGCGGCTTGCCGGCGATGCTTTTTCTGCAGCGCCCTCTAGGTGGCTGAACTGACGCCATCGCCGGCAAGCCGCCTCTCACGGGGTATGCATTCAGTCCGGCGCTTTAAAAGGGCTCTTTAAGATCAAGCCGTCACCCGGGCCTCGGCGGCCAGTCGGGTGATAGCCTTGTCCAGGTCGTCCAGCGCGTCTTCGGTGTGCGGCGCGTCCTGTTTGAGCAGGGTCTCGGTGCGCTGGCAGGCAGCGCGCAGTTGCGGGACGCCGCAATAACGGGTCGCGCCGTGCAGGCGGTGAACACGTTCGATGATGCCTTGAATGTCGTCGCTGGCACGTGCAGCACGAATGGCCTCGCGGTCGGCGTCCAGCGAGGCCAGCAGCATGGCCAGCATGTCAGCTGCCAGATCGGCTTTGCCCGCCGCCAGTCGCAGTCCTTCTTCATGGTCCAGCACCAGTGGGCCGACGTGCGCTTCAACGTTCTCAGCCTGACGTTCGGGTATCGGATTGCGCAGCGCCAGCCCGGTCCACTTGAGCACCACCTGCGCCAGCTGCCGTTCACTGATGGGCTTGGTCAGGTAATCGTCCATGCCGCTTTGCAGCAGCGAGCGTTTTTCATTGGCCATGGCGTGCGCCGTGAGGGCGACAATCGGCAGCGAGGACTGATTGCGTTCGGTTTCCCAGGCGCGAATCGCCTCAGTGGCCTGGCAGCCGTCCATGCCCGGCATCTGCACGTCCATCAGTACCAGATCGAACGCCTCCTGCTGCACAGCGCTGACGGCGGCGTAACCTCCGTCCACCGCGACGACTTCGGCGCCCATGTCTTCGAGCAGGGTCTGCACCAGCAACAGGTTGGCCGGGTTGTCATCCACGCACAGCACGCGAGGCGGCCGGCTCGAGAGTGGCAGGCTGATGTCGGTGCGAACCGCCCTGGGCGCGATCAGCTCGGACAGTGCCTTCTGCAGTTTTCGGGTGCAGGCGGGCTTGGCCTGCAGTTGGGTATACACGTCATGTACCGACAGCTGAAACAGCGCATGCTCGGTGGTCGGGCACAGGACCATGACTTTGCAGTTGAGGTTTTCCAGGTCCCAGATGTGCTGGCGCAGGCGCTCGGGCGAGATTTCCAGCGCGGTCACGCCCAGCACGGCAAGGTCGATGGCCAGCGGCGTCTGATGCGCGGCCGTCACGCCGTTGAGCAGGTTCTCAAGGTTATTGAAAACCAGTGTCTGCAGTCCGCAATCCTCCAATTGATGTTCCAGTGCCTGGCGCGCCAGGTCATGGTGTTCAAGCACGGCAGCGCGCAGCCCGTCGAGGGGCTGATTGGCAGTTTCTTCCTTGTCCTCGCGAGCCTTGGGCAGGCTCAGGCTGATCCAGAACTCCGAGCCTTCGCCGGGCGTACTGTCCACACCGATCTCGCCACCCATCTGCTCGATCAGGCGTTTGGAAATCACCAGTCCCAGACCTGTGCCCCCCGGTTGTCGGGAGAGGGAATTGTCGGCCTGGCTGAACGCCTGAAACAGTGCCCGCACATCCTGACTGGACAGCCCGATGCCGGTGTCCTGCACGCTGATGCGCAGCTGGGCGGTTTCCTCGGTTTCATCCTCAAGCATCGCTCGGGCGACGATGGTGCCTTCGCGGGTGAACTTGATCGCGTTGCTGACCAGGTTGGTCAGGATCTGCCGCAGACGCAGCGGATCGCCCGACAGCGCCAGTGGAGTGTCGCGGTACACGAGACTGACCAGCTCCAGCTGTTTGGCGTGGGCCGCCGGGGCGAGAATGGTCAGGGTGTCTTGCAACAGGTCGCGCAGGTTGAACGGAATATTGTCCAGCACCAGTTTGCCGGCCTCGATTTTCGAGAAGTCGAGAATTTCGTTGATGATGGCCAGCAGGTTATCCGCAGACTTTTCGATGGTGCCCAGGTAGTCGTACTGACGTGGCGTCAGTTCGCTTTTTTGCAGCAAGTGGGTAAAGCCGAGAATGCCATTGAGCGGCGTGCGGATTTCGTGGCTCATGTTGGCCAGAAATTCGGATTTGATCCGGCTGGCTTCGAGGGCCTCCTTACGGGCCAGGTCCAGTTCGATGTTCTGGATTTCGATGGTCTCCAGATTCTGCCTGACGTCCTCGGTCGCCTGGTCAATGCTCATCTGCAGTTCTTCCTGCGCATTCTGCAGGGTCGCGGCCATGCGGTTGATGCCCGAGGCGAGTTCATCCAGTTCCCGACTGCCGAGCGGCGGCAAGCGTGTTTCCAGGTTACCGTCCTTGAGCTGCGACACGGCCTGCTTGATCTGGCTCAGCGGGCCGTTGATGGTGCGGCTCATGCGCACCGCCAGAATGGCCGTGACGGCCAGGCCACTGGCGATCAACAACAGACTGGCGAACAGGCTCCGGTAGCCACGCAGCAGCGTACCGTTGTGGGAGATTTCAAGCTCTACCCAGCCCATCAGCGTATCGGCTTCGGCAGGAATGATCGGGCTGGTGAGATGACGCTGATGCCCGAACACTGGCAGCAGATAGCGGGTCGCATCATTGCCGGACGAGTTGAGCAGTTGCGAGCTGTTGCCAATTGGCGAGGGGCTGATCATGGTTGGCCCGGCATGGGCCAGAACGCTGCGGTCCACATCCAGAAACGACACGGCGCGCACGTCGGCCTGTTCGAGTGTCTGGGTCGCGATGCGGCTCAGCAGGATCTTATCCTTGCGGCCCAGCGCATTGGCCGACAGCGGTGCCAGCTCCTGAGCGATCATTTCGCCGCGCTGCAATAACTGGCTCTGCAGTTCGTACAGTTGCATCCAGGTGAAGTAACTGCCAAGCACTGCCGCCATCAGGCTGGCGGGCAGAATCGTCAACAGTAATACGCGGCCTTTTATGCCCAGCTTGGTCAGCACGCTCTCTCTCCAGCAACCGGTATCAGTCCGTCGATATCAGGCAACAGTCGCCTGGCCCTATCGGCACAAGGGAATGAGTTTAGCCATTTACCGACAGCCTGGGCAGATTAGTGTGGTGGTCGATGTGCGCTCGACAGCAAGGGGGTTCGTTATGTCTTTTGGTTATAGGTCGCGCACTTTGCGTGATATGGGGTTTGAGCGTTTGCCGTTATGATAGGCGCCCCCGCAGTCTGGATTGCGAATACGCCATGACCCTGCAGTATCAAACCATTGCCGATTGCGTCGGCAACACCCCGCTCGTGCGTCTGCAACGCATGGCGGGTCACACCAGCAATACCCTCTTGTTGAAGCTTGAAGGTAACAACCCCGCAGGCTCGGTCAAAGACCGTCCTGCGCTGTCGATGATCACGCGCGCCGAACTTCGCGGCCAGATCCACGCCGGTGACACTCTGATCGAAGCCACTTCCGGTAACACCGGTATCGCCCTGGCCATGGCCGCCGCGATCAAAGGCTATCGCATGATCCTGATCATGCCGGACAACTCCAGCGCCGAGCGCAAGGCGGCGATGACCGCTTACGGGGCCGAGCTGATCCTGGTCAGCAAGGAAGAAGGCATGGAAGGTGCTCGTGATCTGGCCGAGCGCATGCAGGCCGAAGGTCGCGGCAAGGTGCTGGATCAGTTCGCCAACGGCGACAATCCTGAGGCGCACTACACCTCCACCGGTCCGGAACTCTGGAAGCAGACTGGCGGCACCATTACCCATTTCGTCAGTTCCATGGGCACCACCGGCACCATCATGGGCACATCGCGCTACCTCAAGGAGCAAAATCCCGAGGTACAGATCGTCGGTCTGCAACCGATGGAAGGCGCGTCGATTCCCGGCATCCGCCGCTGGCCATACGAGTACCTGCCGAAAATCTATCAGGCTGACCGTGTGGACCGCATCATCGACATGGGCCAGACCGAAGCCGAAGAAACCATGCGTCGTCTGGCCCGTGAAGAAGGCATCTTCTGTGGTGTCTCATCGGGTGGTTCGGTGGCGGGCATGCTGCGCATCTCCCGCGAAGTCGAAAACGCCGTGATCGTGGCAATCATCTGTGACCGAGGCGACCGTTACCTGTCGACTGGCATTTACGACGCGCCCAACTGATGGCCAAGCATGAGAGAGGACTGCGCTTCCAGCCGACCGGCGGCGTCAAGACCGTGCAGGTGCCTGTTGGAAAAAAACAGCGCCTGATCATCGAGCGTCTGTCGGATGACGGACGCGGCATTGCGTTTCTGGAAGGCAGAACCTGGTTCGTCGCGGGCAGTCTGGCGGGCGAAGAGGTCGAAGCGCGGGTGCTCAATGCGCGCGGCAAGGTAGTCGAAGCGCGCACCGAGCGGGTGTTCACCGCCAGTGAAATGCGTCGCCCACCCGTGTGCAAGCACTTCGGGCGTTGCGGGGGGTGCAGCGTGCAACACGTGCCTCATGACGAACAGCTTGCCCTGAAACAGCGCATGCTTGCCGAGCAATTGTTGCGGGTGGCCAATGTCGTACCGCAGGAATGGGCAGCGCCCCTGAGTGGTTCCGAACTGGCCTACCGCAGGCGCGCTCGGGTCGCTGTACGCTGGGACATCAAGGCCAAACGGCTCGATGTCGGCTTTCGCGCGACGGCCAGTCAGGACATCGTCAGCATCGAGGAATGCCCGGTGCTGGTACAGGCCTTGCAACCGATCATGACGCAACTGCCTGCCATGCTGCGCCGTCTGAGCAAGCCTCAGGCGCTCGGGCATGTCGAGCTGTTCAGTGGTTCAGCAACGGCCGTGCTGCTGCGCCACACCGCGCCGCTGGCCGAGGCTGATCTGACCCTCCTCAAGGCATTTTGTGCCGATCACGGCGCGCAATTGTGGCTGCACGGCGAGGGCGATCCGCAACCGGCGAACGCCGGTGATGAGCTGGGTTATCGCCTGGAACCGTGGAATCTGGAACTGGAATGGCGTCCGGGTGATTTCATTCAGGTCAACGCAGCGGTCAATACCGCGATGATCGAACAGGCGCTGGACTGGCTGGCACCTGCGGCCGATGAGCGGGTTATGGACCTGTTCTGCGGGCTTGGCAATTTCGCCTTGCCGCTGGCCGGAGTGGCGAAGGAAGTGGTGGCTGTCGAGGGCGTTGCGACCATGGTCGAACGTGCGTCGATAAACGCCATGAGTAATGATCTGCACAACGTGCAGTTTTTTCAGGCGGATCTTTCGCAGCCGCTGACGAACGCGAACTGGGCAGCCGAGGGGTTTTCTGCGGTACTCTTGGACCCACCGCGTGACGGTGCATTTGAAGTGGTTCGCCAGATCAGGAAATCAGGCGCCCAACGGTTGCTCTATGTGTCATGCAACCCGGCAACTTTGGCCCGTGATACGGTCGAACTGGTCAATCAGGGCTACAGACTGAAACGTGCCGGAATTCTCGATATGTTTCCTCAGACGGCGCATGTCGAGGCGATGGCTTTATTTGAAATGAGTAAGTGAGTGGCGGTTCATTGGATCGAGTCAGCTGCTGACAGGGAATCTCATTTAATCCGACTGGCCCGCGAATGTCGGTCCTTGCTTGCCCGGCAAGTGGCATTCGCTCAGAAGGCTGGCGACTGATGGCGCTATTCATCGCGCCGTAGGGAAGGTAAGCAGCATGGTACAGGTGAGAGCGCACCAGCCGATAAACACAGACGGCAGTATCAACCTCGACGCATGGCTTGATCATATTGTCAGCGTCGACCTGGTCCTGGACCGGGAAGTCATGAAAAAGGCCTGTGAGTTCGCCCGGCAAGCCGAGCACAACGACAAGGCACTGAAGAATCACTGGGCAGACGGCACCTCCAGTTTTCAGACCGGTCTGGAAATCGCGGAGATCCTGGCTGACCTCAAGCTGGATCAGGATTCGCTGGTCGCGGCGGTCATCTACCGTGGCGTGCGCGAAGGCGTGATCCCGTTGCCGGATGTCGAGCAGCATTTTGGCGCGACGGTTGCCAAGCTGATCGACGGCGTGCTTCGCATGGCCGCGATCAGCGCCAGTCTCAGCCCGCGCCAGTCGCTGGTGCTGGGCAGTCAGGCTCAGGTCGAGAACCTGCGCAAGATGCTGGTGGCGATGGTCGACGATGTACGCGTCGCGCTGATCAAGCTGGCCGAGCGTACCTGCGCCATTCGTGCGGTGAAAAACGCCGACGACGAAAAGCGCAACCGTGTGGCCCGGGAAGTCTTCGATATCTATGCGCCACTGGCCCATCGTCTGGGCATCGGGCATATCAAGTGGGAGCTGGAAGACCTGTCTTTCCGCTACCTTGAGCCTGAACAGTACAAGCAGATCGCCAAGCTGTTGCACGAGCGTCGACTGGACCGCGAGCGGTTCATCAGTGACGTGATGTCCCAGCTGGAAAACGAACTGCTGGCCACCGGCGTCAAGGCCGACATCAGCGGCCGTGCCAAGCACATCTATTCCATCTGGCGCAAAATGCAGCGCAAGGGGCTGGCTTTCAGCCAGATCTACGACGTGCGCGCGGTGCGTGTACTGGTCCCGGAAATGCGCGACTGCTATACCGCGCTGGGCATTGTGCACACCTTGTGGCGGCACATTCCCAAGGAGTTCGACGACTACATCGCCAACCCCAAGGAAAACGGTTACCGCTCGCTGCACACGGCCGTCATCGGGCCGGAAGGCAAGGTGCTGGAAGTTCAGATCCGTACCCATTCGATGCACGAAGAGGCCGAACTCGGCGTCTGCGCGCACTGGCGCTACAAGGGCACTGACGTTAAATCCGGCTCCAACCATTACGAAGAGAAAATCTCCTGGTTGCGCCAGGTCCTCGAATGGCACGAGGAACTGGGCGACATTGGCGGGCTGGCCGAGCAGTTGCGCGTCGACATAGAGCCCGACCGCGTCTACGTATTCACCCCCGACGGCCATGCCATCGACCTGCCCAAGGGCGCGACGCCGCTGGACTTCGCCTACCGGGTACACACCGAAATCGGCCACAACTGCCGTGGTGCGAAGATCAACGGCCGGATCGTACCGCTCAACTACAGCCTGCAGACTGGCGAGCAGGTCGAGATCATCACCAGCAAGCACGGTACGCCGAGCCGCGACTGGCTGAACTCGAACCTGGGTTACATCACCACCTCGCGGGCGCGGGCCAAGATCGTTCACTGGTTCAAGCTGCAGGCCCGTGATCAGAACGTCGCGGCCGGCAGAACCTTGCTCGAGCGCGAGCTGGCGCGTCTGGCCCTGCCGCAGGTCGATTTCGACAAGCTCGCCGACAAGGCCAATCACAAGACCGCTGATGACATGTTCGCCGCACTGGGTGCCGGTGATTTGCGTCTGGCGCAACTGGTCAACCTGGCTCAGCAGCAGGTCGAGCCGGATCGGATGAACGAACAGCTGGAGCTGATCCCGCGCAAGGCCACGGGGTACAAGCCGGGCAAGCGTGGCGATATCCAGATCCAGGGCGTGGGCAACCTGATGACGCAGATGGCCGGTTGCTGCCAGCCGCTGCCGGGCGATGCCATTGTCGGTTATATCACTCAAGGGCGCGGTGTGAGCATTCACCGTCAGGACTGCGCTTCGGTGCTGCAACTGGGCGGGCGCGAGCCCGAGCGGATCATTCAGGTCAGTTGGGGGCCGGTGCCGGTGCTCACCTATCCGGTGGACATCATCATTCGTGCCTACGACCGTTCAGGTCTGTTGCGTGACGTGACCCAGGTGCTGCTCAACGAGCGGATCAACGTGCTGGCGGTCAATACGCGCTCCAATAAGGAAGACAACACCGCGCTCATGTCGCTGACCATCGAAATTCCGGGTCTGGACGCGCTGGGCCGGTTGCTGGGACGCATTTCCCAGTTGCCGAACATCATCGAAACGCGCCGTAACCGGACGCCTTGATTCAGGGCTCTCCTTAGGCCACCACTGTCCGGGTACTGACCGGCAGTGGTGGCGCAGCGGTAAAAGAGATTTTGCAATGCACACACTTCAAGACCTGCTGCACCTCATGGCCCGGTTGCGCGATCCGCAATACGGTTGCCCTTGGGATCTGAAGCAGACCTACGCCACCATCGTGCCGCACACGCTCGAAGAAGCCTACGAAGTGGCCGACGCCATAGAGCAGGGCGATTTCGATCAGCTTCAGGGCGAGTTGGGCGACCTGCTGTTTCAGGTGGTGTTCTATGCTCATCTGGCCAAGGAAGAGGGGCGCTTCGAGTTCGACAGTGTGGTCGATGGCATTGTGCGCAAGTTGCTGCGTCGTCACCCCCATGTGTTCCCGACCGGCGAGCTGTATGCGCCCATGGAAACCCCGCGTCTGAGCGACGAAGAGGTCAATCGGCGCTGGGACGAGATCAAGGCCGAGGAACGCGCAGAAAAGTCATCTGCGCCCGAGCAGTTGTCCCTGCTCGACGACGTGCCCGTTGCTCTGCCTGCATTGAGTCGCGCTACCAAGTTGCAAAAGCGTGCCTCGCAGGTGGGTTTCGACTGGCCCGCCGCACTGCCGGTGATCGACAAGGTCCGCGAAGAACTCGATGAAGTGCTCGAAGCGATGGTCGATAATGACGCCGAAGGCATCGCTGAAGAAATCGGCGATCTGCTGTTTGGTGTGGTGAATCTGGCCCGACACCTTAAAGTTGACCCGGAAACTGCGTTACGCTCGGCCAACAGCAAATTCGACAGACGCTTCCGATTCATTGAACAGGCTTTGCGCCACGCCCAGCGGCCCATCGAGGATTGCAGCCTCGAAGACATGGACGCGCTGTGGGGCGAGGCCAAACGTCAGGAAAAAAACGCACCCCGCTGCGGCTGAGTGGTTGCTTAAGAGAGAGAAAAGAGATGGCGGGTATTTCACTTCGTGATCAGCTGCTCAAGGCAGGGCTGGTCAACCAGAAGCAGGCCAAGCAGGTCAGCAAGGACAAGCAGAAAGAGCAGCGCCTGGTGCACAAGGGGCAGGCTCAGGTCGATGATTCGCAGAAGCGTGCGGCTCAGGAAGCGCTGGCCGAGAAGGTCAAACGCGATCAGGAGCTCAATCGTCAGCAGCAGGAAAAGGTCGAGCAGAAAGCCCGTGCTGCGCAGGTCAAGCAACTGATCGAGGCCTCGCGTCTGCCCAAGCTGACCACCGAGGATTACTACAACTTCGTTGATGACAAGAAGGTCAAGCGTATCTCGGTCAACGCGCTGGTGCGCAATAAGCTCAGCAGCGGCTCGCTGGCCATTGTTCATCATGGCGGCGGTTACGAGATCATCCCGCGTGAAGCGGCCCTGAAGATTCAGGAGCGCGATCCGCGCCGGATCGTGTTGCTCAACACACCGACCGAAGCGCCGGATGCAGACGATCCGTACGCCGCCTACCAGGTGCCTGACGACCTCATGTGGTAGTGAAGACCAGCATGACAAAACCCGCCTTGAGCGGGTTTTGTCTTTCTTCAATTCTGAAAATGCGTTTAGTGGTTGCGCTGGTTTTCCAGGGCTTCCAGCTCTTCCTTGTACCGATAGGCCTCGGATTCTATGTGAAACATGCCGACCAGTTGATCCTGTTGATGCACGTCCCAGATCTGGATGCCGTCGGCAACGGCTTCGTGAGAGAGGTGGGCGTCGTCGCGTTCAGTAACTCTGACAGTCATAGTAGTTAGCTCCTGACTTTAATGGCCTTAATGGTTAGGCCTCTGGATACTGCGGCGATGTGTCGCAGGACTCTTTTATAGAATCTGTTAGCTGGCTAAGTAAATAGGCTGTTCAGGTTCCCGGCTGGTCAAAAATTGATCGTCGTGCCTCAGCCCTTGAAAACCGTGGGCTGCGGGTAAGTCACGGTTAAATGAAGGATTTTTCATGTGTCTTGCGGGGTGGCACAACTGCCACAAACGTTGGCGCCTGGCAGATCGGACGCGGAGCGTCCCGAGGGGCATTGCCATGCAGAACGTGGCAGCGATCGGTAACCTGATCGTGCGGGGGCTGAACACCAGGCAATAAAAAGCCCCGCATTGCGGGGCTCTGTGCAGCAGGGAGTCACGTCAATCAGCTGCCTTTGACAGGCTTGCCGTTCACCGTGCCGTCCTGCAGCATGATGTTGTATTCCTTGCCGTCGGTCTCGACCTGTTGCAGACGGACCAGCAGGTAATCCCAGTCCTTGGCGAACCACAGCACGGTGATGCGCTTGCTTTGTGTCGGATCGCGTACGCGCTCGACCTTGATCGCATCGACCTGGCCAGCTTTGGTGTCGACTTTCTCCGAGCCCAGCACGCGGAAGTCGTAAGTGTCGACTTCATCGCCGTCCACCACCTGATAACTCATGCTCTTCTTGCCGGCAGCCACGTCATGCTGCAAGGCGAGCTGGTAAGTGGATTTGTCGAGAATGCCACGGTTGAGCGGCAGCTTGATCGCATCGCCACGGTCGGTGCCGGTCACGAACTTGGTGTTCCAGTCGAACGCCAGGTCCACTTTCTTCGACTTGCCCAGGCCACTGCGCTCGAAGGTATAGGTCTGCGGCAGCAGGGTTTCCTTGTCGACTTTCAGGGTGCTGACTTCGGTCAGGCTGGCGATCATCATCGACGCCTTGAAGTTCAGGGTCCAGGTGCCGTTGGGGCCGGCTTCAAGGCTGCGTTCTGCCGTACCGCTCATGGGCAGTTGCTTCCAGTCGGCGGTGTAGCTGGCGGAGAAGGGTTGAAGGTCTGCGGCCTGTGCAGCAGGCAAGGCGAGCAGAGCGAAAGCGAAGAGCAGAGCGCGACGCATAGTATCTCCTAGGGTTGAATCAAATGGCCGCTGGCCGGGAGTAGCTCATCGTCCAGTAATGCGCCGTTCTCGCCCAGTGTCAGTCTGCCTTCGGCAAACCAGCGTATTGCCAGTGGGTAGATACGGTGTTCCTGAACGTGCACCCGTTGCGCAAGCGTGGTGGGCGTGTCGTGCAACTGTACCGAAATAACTGCCTGTACGACCAGAGGGCCGCCATCGAGTTCCTCGGTCACGAAATGCACGCTGCAACCATGTTCGGCATCGCCGGCCTCCAGCACCCGCTGATGGGTGTGCAGACCTTTGTAGCGCGGCAGCAGGGAAGGGTGGATGTTGAGCAGGCGACCCTGGTAGTGGCGGACGAAGCCCGCGCTGAGGATGCGCATGAAACCGGCCAGTACCACCAGCCGGGGCTGGAAGGCGTCGATCAGCTCGACCAGCGCGGCATCGAAGGCTTCGCGTCCGTCATACGCCTTGTGGTCCAGCACGCAGGTCTCGATGCCTGCGTCTCTGGCGCGTTGCAGGCCGAAGGCATCATCACGGTTGGAGATGACAGCGCGGATGCGGACGGGGCTGGCCCCGTCCCTGAAACTGTCGATCATCGCTTGCAGGTTGCCACCGGTGCCGGAAAGCAGCACCACGACATCGCAGGTGGCTGACATCAATGCGCCTTGAGGTTTTTCAGCTCGACTTGCGCTGCACCTTCGGCGGCAGTGGCGATCTGGCCGATCACCCATGGCTGCTCGCCCGCTTCGCGCAGCACGTTCAGCGCGGTTTCGACATGCTCCTGCGCCACGCAGATCACCATGCCCACGCCGCAGTTCAGCACGCGGTGCATTTCGTTTTCCTCAACGTTGCCCTGCTGCTGCAACCAGTCGAATACGGCCGGACGCTGCCAGCTGGCGACGTCGACCACGGCCTGAGCGCCTTGTGGCAGAACGCGCGGGATGTTGTCCAGCAGGCCACCACCGGTGATGTGGGCCATGGCCTTGACGGCACCGGTTTCCTTGATGAGCTTGAGCAACGGCTTCACGTAGATGCGGGTCGGGGCCATCAGCAGTTCGGTCAATGGTTTGCCGTCCAGCTGGATGTTCTCGATGTCGGCACCCGCCACTTCGATGATCTTGCGGATCAGCGAGTAACCGTTGGAGTGCGGGCCGGAAGACGGCAGTGCCAGCAGCGCGTCGCCAGCAGCGACCTTGGTGCCGTCGATGATTTCAGCTTTCTCGACGACGCCAACGCAGAAACCGGCCAGGTCGTAGTCTTCGCCTTCGTACATGCCTGGCATTTCAGCGGTTTCACCGCCCACCAGCGAGCAACCGGCCAGTTCGCAGCCAGCGCCGATGCCGGTCACGACCTGAGCGGCGGTGTCGACGTTCAGTTTGCCGGTGGCGTAGTAGTCCAGGAAGAACAGCGGCTCGGCACCGCAGACCACCAGGTCGTTGACGCACATGGCCACCAGGTCGATGCCGATGCTGTCGTGTTTGTTCAGGTTCAGCGCCAGGCGCAGCTTGGTGCCGACGCCGTCGGTGCCGGAAACCAGCACGGGTTGCTTGTAGCCAGCCGGGATTTCGCAGAGGGCGCCGAAACCTCCCAGGCCGCCCATGACTTCCGGACGCTTGGTGCGCTTGGCCACGCTCTTGATGCGTTCGACCAATGCTTCACCGGCGTCGATGTCTACACCGGCGTCTTTGTAGCTCAGGGAGGGTTGCTTGCTCATAAAAAATCCAGGCCTTTAGGGGGGATTCGGAGGTATCGACCGCTGCAGTGGGTCCCGTTCAGCAAGGCGCCAGGTGCGCAGTGCCAGGTTGGGTCATCGCGATTGCCGGTCTGCGAAGGCGCGCGATTTTATCAGGCTTGCCTTCGTGGGGCCATCCTTGCGCCGACGGTAGGAGGGCGTTCTACAAAATAAACCGCGCAGGGTGAGCCCTGTCGGTTCGTCTGCAAACGTTTAGGGTGTACTTTAAAGGGGGATTGAATGAATGGTGGCGAACCGCTGTCCTAGGCTCTGTACGTAAAGTGCTGCGCTCGGTGATGCTGCGTTAAAAACAGGCTCGGAATGCTCATTTACAACACGTAGACTCCGCTTCCTCGCCTGTTTTTGCCTTGCCTGACCTTCGCTCGCCGACTTTACGTACAGAGCCTGGGCTTATCACGCCATTCGAACCCCTCCTGAGACTGCTGTTCTTTACTTTTTTCCGTTCGGGAACTGTCCATGCGTTTTTCCAGAATTCTTTTAGTCGGCTGCCTGTCCCTGTTCAGCCTGCCGACCCTCGCCGAAACAGTGAACAATCTCTATCAGGTACGCGAACCGGTCAGCGGCCAGTCGCCTGATGAACGTACACGGGCCACTCAGGCGGCCGTCGACACACTGGTATTGCGCCTGACCGGCGACGCCAAGGCCGCTCAAGGGGCGGCAATCGCTGCGCTGCGCAAGGATCCCCAGCAGATCATCAGCCAATACGGCTATGAAGCGGGGCCGCCTGAAACCCTGCTGGTCGATTTCGACCCGGCCACCACTGATCGTGCACTGCGCCAGGCGGGTCTGCCGATCTGGGGCAGTAACCGCCCGTCGATCCTGGGCTGGTGGCTGAATGACTCGGTCGAAGGCTCCAATCTCGTCGGCGACGGTCAGGCATCGGCCGAGCCGCTGCGCCGCGCTGCCCAGCACCGGGGGCTGCCGCTGCGTTTGCCGCTGGCTGACCTGAGCGAGCAGGGCATCGGCACCGCCAAGACACTGGAGGGCACCGACGCTGCGCCGCTCAAGGAAGCGTCGGAGCGCTATGGTGCCGATGCGATTCTGGCGGTGCATGCCCGCGAGGAAGCCGGGCAATGGCAAGGCAAGTGGCGTCTGTGGCTGGGTGAGCAGCGCGAGCAGGGCGCCGCGACCGGCGCCAGTTCCGAGGCGTTGGCCGATGCGGTGATGCTGGCAGTCAGTCAGCGTCTGGCCCCACGTTTCGTGGCCAAACCAGGGGAAGCCACCGGCCTGCTCATGCAGGTGCAGGGCATGAACCTTGAGCGTTACGCGCAACTGCTGCAGTTACTCGATCCGTTCGGGGTACGCGTGAAGCTGGTCGAAGGGGATCGCGTGACATTCGAAGTCAACGGCAGCGCCGATCAGCTTCGTTCGCAAATGTCGCTGGCTAAACTTCAGGAAGTGCCGGCGAGCGAGGCGGCTGCAACGGCAACACCGCCTGCGCCTGCTGCACCGGTCGATGCGTCCGCACCTGCCACGGCACCTGCATCGGCGACAGCTCCCATGATTGTCCCGGCGGCTGCGCCACAACTGTATTTCCGCTGGTAATCCGGCAAGCGCACTTTTACTTGGGTTGAGAGACATTGATGACTGATACGCGACGTTGGTTCTGGATCGGCGGACTGGCCCTTGTGGTGGTATTCGTGGTGCTGCTGCACACGATCCTCACCCCGTTTCTGGTGGCGCTGTTACTGGCCTACATGGGCGATCCGCTGGTGGATCGCCTGGAGCGGGCGGGGATGTCGCGCACGCTTAGCGTGGTGGCGGTCTTTGGCCTGTTCACACTGGTGCTGATGGCGCTGCTGCTGGTGCTGGTGCCGATGCTCGCCAAGCAGTTGTATCGGTTGTACGAGCTGGCACCGCAGATGCTCGACTGGCTACAGCATTCCGCCTTACCGTGGGTGCAGGCCAAGTTCGGGCTGTCTGACGGGTTCTGGAAGTTCGACAAGATCAAGGCTGCGTTGTCCGAGCACATGGGACAGGCGGGCGACATCGTTTCCATCGTCCTGTCGCAGGCCACGGCGTCGAGTCTGGCGCTGATCGGCTGGCTGACCAATCTGGTGCTGATCCCGGTGGTGTGCTTCTACCTGCTGCGCGACTGGGACGTGATGATGGGCAAGATTCGCGGTCTGTTGCCTCGTCAACGCGAAGGGCAGATCGTCAAGCTGGCGGGTGAGTGTCATGAAGTGCTGGGCGCGTTCATTCGCGGCCAGTTGCTGGTCATGGTCGGCCTTGGCGTGATCTACGCTGCGGGTCTGATGCTGGTCGGGCTGGAGCTGGGGTTGTTGATCGGTGTGATCGCCGGTCTTGCGGCCATCGTGCCTTATATGGGGTTCGTGATCGGGATCGGTTCGGCGCTGGTGGCCGGTTTGTTCCAGTTCGGCGGCGATCTGTATCCGATGATGGGCATCGTAGCGGTGTTCATGATCGGCCAGGCGCTGGAAGGCATGGTGCTCACCCCCTTGCTGGTGGGCGATCGCATCGGTCTGCACCCGGTGGCGGTGATCTTCGCGATCCTTGCCGGTGGCGAACTGTTCGGCTTTACCGGCATCCTGCTGGCCTTGCCGGTAGCGGCCGTGATCATGGTGCTGGTGCGCCATGTTCATGACGTTTACAAGGATTCGGAAATCTACGCCGGGGCCGAAGACCCCGATTTGTGAGGGCTTTTGAGCCTTGATGCCATGAACCTCTTGATGGGCAGATGCGTTGTCCATCGAGAGGCGCAAAACACCGAATACGTACCTTCGCTTTACACGGCCTGACGCAACCCTTTGATTTTGCTTGGGGTCTGTCGCATTGTGCGACCAGCGTCACGGGTATAAACTTTGCGCACTTTACACAGAGGCCCTTGGCGGTTCGCATGAACCGCTAGTCAGCATGAAACCGATTCAGCTGCCCCTGAGTGTGCGTCTGCGTGATGACGCCACTTTCGTCAATTACTATCCAGGCGCCAATGCCGCTGCACTCGGCTATGTCGAGCGGCTGTGCGAAGCCGACGCCGGGTGGACGGAAAGCCTCATCTATCTATGGGGCAAGGACGGGGTGGGGCGCACGCATCTGCTGCAGGCGGCCTGCCTGCGGTTCGAGCAGATGGGCGAGCCTGCGGTTTATCTGCCGTTGGCCGAAGTCATTGATGAAGGCATCGAGCTGTTCGATCATCTGGAACAGTACGAGCTGGTGTGCCTGGACGACCTGCAGGCGGTGGTTGGCAAGCCAGAGTGGGAAGAGGCCCTGTTCCATCTGTTCAACCGCCTGCGTGACAGTGGCCGACGCCTGTTGATTGCGGCGTCCAAGTCGCCACGTGAACTGCCGGTCAAGCTACCGGACCTCAAGTCTCGCCTGACCATGGCGCTGGTGTTCCAGATGCGTGGCCTGTCCGATGAAGACAAGCTGCGTGCCCTGCAACTGCGTGCCTCGCGCCGCGGCCTGCACCTGACCGACGAAGTCGGGCATTTCATCCTCACGCGCGGCACCCGCAGCATGAGCGCGCTGTTCGAATTGCTGGAGCGCCTGGACCAGGCGTCGCTTCAGGAGAAGCGCAAGCTCACCATTCCCTTTCTCAAAGAGACGCTTGGGTGGTAGACGAGGCGCTGTTGCTCCAAACGGCAGCCGCACTGCGTCATGCACAGCGGATCCTGATCATTACCGGTGCAGGTCTTTCGGCCGATTCAGGTTTGCCGACCTACCGTGGCGTTGGCGGGCTCTATAACGGCAGAACCGACGATGGCCTGCCGATAGAGGTGGCGTTGTCCGGGCCGATGCTGCGCCGCGATCCTGCGTTGTGCTGGAAGTACATCGCCCAACTGGGCAAGGCCTGTCTGGGTGGCCAGCCCAACTCTGCGCATTACGCCATCGCTCAATTGCAGCGCATCAAACCTGAGTGCTGGGTGCTGACCCAAAACGTCGATGGCTACCATCGCGCCGCCGGTAGCCCTCCAGACAGGCTGATCGAGATCCATGGGCAGATGTCGCCGCTGTTCTGCCAGTCGTGCGGCGCGCAGGATGCAGGGCTGAGTGAACACCTCGATCGCCCTTTGCCGCCGCTGTGCTCCATCTGTGGTGGCGTTTTGCGACCGTCCGTCGTTCTTTTTCAGGAAATGCTCCCGGAACGAGCCCTGGAAACACTGTATGAACAACTGGCTAAAGGCTATGACGCCGTGGTGAGCATCGGCACCACGGCGAGCTTCCCGTATATCCATGAACCTGTGATCAGGACCCGGGTTTCCGGGGGTTTTACGGCGGAAATCAATCCTGAGCCAACCGATCACAGCGCGCAAATGGACGTCTTTTTGAAGT
Source organism: Pseudomonas asturiensis (assembly GCF_900143095.1). Classification (GTDB taxonomy): domain Bacteria; phylum Pseudomonadota; class Gammaproteobacteria; order Pseudomonadales; family Pseudomonadaceae; genus Aquipseudomonas; species Aquipseudomonas asturiensis. The sequence continues at coordinate 62,326 of NZ_FRDA01000005.1, forward strand.
GCAGGGCGGCACATGTCATGGAAAAACTGATAAGTCACATTTAGTTCGATTGAATTTGCAAATCACTTTCATAGCGGGCATAGTCTCGCCTTCTTAACAGTTCAGCCACGGTCGTGCTCATGCAAGTTGTTCGCTTCGCACCCCTCGTGCCACTCGCACTCGTTACGTTCCTGTTCGGTTGCTCGGCCAATATGCCGGTTGCGCAGCACGATCAGGTTCAGCCAAAGCCTCGTTACCAGAACACCGTCACTGCACAGTCCGCTGCCCATCGCGCCGACGCCGCCACCCTGCAGGACGAACTGGCCACCGAAGACGAGCTGGCTCAGTTCTCTGACAACCAATCCTACAAACTGCCGGTTCTGGCCGACAGTATCCTTGAACGTGGCAAGGCCCTGATCGGTACGCGTTACCAGTTCGGCGGCACGTCGACCCGTTCGGGTTTCGATTGCAGCGGTTTCATCGGCTACCTGTTTCGTGAAGAGGCTGGCATGAACCTGCCACGCTCCACGCGCGAAATGATCAACGTCGATGCACCTCTGGTCTCGCGTAACAATCTCAAACCGGGTGATCTGCTGTTCTTCAGCACACGCGGCCGTGGACGTGTCAGCCATGCGGCGATCTACGCAGGCAACGACCAGTTCATTCATTCCAGCAGCCGTCGCAGTGGCGGTGTGCGCATCGACAGCCTCGATGACGCCTACTGGAGCAAGACCTTCATCGAAGCCAAGCGTCCGCTGGCAATGGCTCCTGGCACGGTTGCCGTGAAAGCCCCTGTCGAAGCCACGCAGACAACCGCCATGACTTCGACTACAGTCAAGACCGTCGTAAAACGCCGTAAATAATGGGATACGCAGACAGGCCAGTGGCCTGTCTGCGTTTTTGAGCTTCTCGGCAGCGTAAGCCGCATCCAGATCAGGTTGTTGTGGTTATGTCGATTGCTTTGCGCCTGATGGTTCTTTCCTTGGCTGCGTTGCTGGGCGCTTGTGCCAGCGCACCGCCGCCGCCTGCCTCGCCGCGGATCGTTCAGCGTCCGGTGGTCACCGCACCTCCCCAGATTCTTTCTCCGGCTGCCGAAGACGTGCTGTTTCGTGCGTTGGGTCTGGTTGGCACGCCTTACCGCTGGGGTGGCAACACGCCGGATTCGGGTTTCGATTGCAGTGGTCTGATCGGCTATGTCTATCGTGATGCGGCCGGTATCTCGCTGCCTCGTTCGACCCGCGACATGGTCGTGATGGGCGCGCCAGATGTGCGCCGCGAGCAATTGCAGTCAGGGGATCTGGTGTTCTTCGCCACCTCGGGTGGCTCGCAGGTCTCCCATGCCGGCATCTACGTCGGGGAGGGCCGCTTCGTACATGCCCCTGCCACCGGCGGCACCGTCAAGCTCGACAGCCTCGACAAACCGTATTGGCAGAAAGCCTACCTCAACGCCAAGCGTGTGATCCAGCCGTCGAACCTGGCGCAGAATCGTCCCTGATTACAGCCGTTTCGATGGTGCAAGCGCCTGCCGATGTCTGGCAGTTGGCAGGGAGTTTGGGAGGCGGCTTGTCGGCGATTCGGTTTCTTAGCCAGCGCTCTCAGCGCCTGAAATAGCCCCATCGCCGGCAAAGCCGCCTCCCACAAACTTACTCCCTGAGGCCTCTTCTATCTACTGAGCCGCCTTCACCGACGTCACCCGCCAGATCTTGTTGCCTACGTCATCAGCCACCAGCAGTCCGCCGTGATGGTCATTCACCACACCGACCGGACGGCCCATGGCTTTTTCGTCGCTGTTGAGAAAGCCGGTCAGTACATCCACTGGCGCGCCATTGGGTTTACCGCCGCTGAACGGTACGAACACCACCTTGTAGCCACTGTGCGGTTTACGGTTCCAGGAACCGTGCTGGCCGATGAACAGCCCTTCATTGAACGGTGCTGCAAGGGTTTTGCCATCGGCAAAAACCAGACCCAATGAAGCAGTGTGCGGGCCGACCGCATAGTCCGGGGCGACGGCCTTGGCGACCAGAGCCGGGTTCTGCGGCTTGACGCGCGCGTCGACGTGCTGGCCGTAATAGCTGTAAGGCCAGCCATAGAAGCCACCATCCTGCACTGAAGTCACGTAATCGGGCACCAGGTCGCTGCCGATCTCGTCACGCTCGTTGACGGCGGTCCATAGCTTGCCGGTGGTCGGTTCCCAGTCCATGCCGTTGGGGTTGCGCAGTCCCGAGGCGAAGATGCGATGGCTGCCGGTGGCGGCGTCCACTTCCCAGATCGCCGCGCGGCCTTCTTCCTTGTCCATACCGTTCTCGGCCACATTGCTGTTGGAGCCGACGGTGACGTAAAGCTTGCTGCCGTCCTTGCTGGCAATGACGTTTTTGGTCCAGTGGTGATTCAGCGTGCCGCCCGGCAGGTCGACCACTTTGGTCGGCTGAGCGCTGATCGAGGTCTGGCCGCTTTCATACGGGAAGCTGATCAGGCGGTCGGTATCGGCCACATACAGCTTGTTGCCGACCAGGGTCATGCCAAACGGCGAGTTGAGATTCTGCAGAAAGACGCTGCGGGTTTCGGCGACACCGTCATGGTTGGTGTCGCGCAGCAGCGTGATGCGGTTGGCACTCGGCACGCCTGCACCGGCGCGGCCCATGACCTTTTCCATGACCCAGCCACGAATGCCTTTGCCGTCATCCGGCTTGGCCGGCGAATTGGTTTCGGCGACCAGCACGTCGCCGTTGGGCAGCACGTAGAGCCAGCGGGGGTGATCCAGATGTTCGGCGAAGGCGCCGACCTGCGTGCCTGGCGCGGCCACCGGTTTGGCGTCTTTGTCCCAGCCGATGGCCGGGGCGATATTGACCGTCGGAATCAGCGTCTTGTTGGGTTCCGGCAATTTCGGAGAGGGTCCCGTTCCGTCCGAGACCTGCAGGGTCGAAGACTCGCCGCATGCCGCAAGGCCGCCTGCGAGCAGAAGCATTACGGCGTACTGTGGTCTGATTTTGAACATGGTGAATCTCCATCGAAAAAGGCTGGGTCCGTAAGGGATAGAGACACCCCGTTCGCTGAGGTTCAATTGTGTGCAGGGATTGGCTGCGCCATGCAAGTGAATGGCCTATATGCCATTACGCTGCAGTGTCGATTGACGCTCCATCCCCAACCCTCTACCCTTCGCGGTTTGTTTCAGGTGCTCTGCAATCTTCCCGATTGGCAGGGTGAAACAGGGAAGCCGGTGAGGGTCATTCGATCCGATTCCGGCGCTGCCCCCGCAACGGTAAATGAGTCAAGGCTGCGCATCGTGCCACTGTGTTTCGACACGGGAAGGCGTGCAGCCGGGATGACCCGCTCATGAGCCCGGAGACCGGCCTGAAATACTCAATGGCATCACGGAGGGTGATGCTCTGTGCAGGGCGTTGCCGTGCTGTTCAGTGCTGTCCTTCCGTCTGCTTTCGCGACCCCCCAAAGCGGAGAGCCGAGATGAACGAATCCCCCGAACGCGACGAACGCCATCTGGCGCGCATGCTGCGCAAGAAAGCCGTGATGGATGAGCGTATCGCCAGCTCTCCAAATGAATGCGGCCTGATACTGGTACTGACCGGCAACGGCAAGGGCAAGAGCAGTTCGGCGTTCGGCATGCTCGCGCGCGCCATGGGTCATGGCATGCAGTGCGGCGTGGTGCAGTTCATCAAGGGCCGTAATAGCACTGGCGAAGAGATGTTCTTCCGCCGTTTCCCCGAGCAGGTGCGCTACCACGTGATGGGCGAAGGCTTCACCTGGGAAACCCAGGATCGCCAGCGCGACATCGCTGCGGCCGAAGCCGCCTGGGCCGTGAGTCTGGAAATGCTGCGCGACCCGGCTATTGGTCTGGTGGTACTCGATGAGTTGAACATCGCCCTCAAGCATGGCTATCTGGACCTTGAGCAAGTATTGAGCGACCTGCAGGCCCGCCCACCCATGCAGCATGTGGTGGTGACTGGCCGTGGTGCCAAACCCGAATTGATCGACCTGGCCGATACCGTTTCCGATATCGGTGTGGTCAAGCACGCGTTCCAGTCCGGCATTCGGGCACAGAAAGGTATCGAGTTATGAGTGGCCGATCATGAGAACCCCCAGGGATTGCCCCGCCGTATTGATCGCCGCACCTGCGTCTGGTCAGGGCAAAACCACCGTCACGGCGGCACTGGCCCGCCTGCATCGTAATCAGGGCCGCAAGGTCCGGGTCTTCAAGTGCGGCCCGGACTTTCTCGATCCGATGATTCTGGAGCGCGCGAGCGGCGCGCCGGTGTATCAGCTGGACTTGTGGATGGTCGGTGCAGACGAGAGTCGCCGTTTGCTCTGGGAGGCAGCCGGCGAAGCCGACCTGATTCTGATCGAAGGCGTGATGGGGCTGTTCGATGGCACGCCGTCGAGCGCCGATCTGGCGCGCCACTTCGGTGTGCCGGTGCTCGGCGTGATTGACGGCACGGCCATGGCGCAGACCTTCGGTGCTCTGGCCCTGGGACTGGCGCGTTACCAGCCTGACCTGCCCTTTGCCGGGGTGCTGGCCAACCGCGTCGGCACCGTACGTCATGCGCAACTGCTGGAAAACAGCCTGACCGAAGGCTTGCGCTGGTACGGTGCGTTGTCCCGGGAAACCGGTTTCGAGCTGCCCAGCCGGCATCTGGGACTGGTGCAGGCCAACGAGCTCAATGATCTGGACCTGCGTCTGGACATGGCGGCGGCTGCGCTGGCCAGCACCTGCGAAGTGTCCTTGCCGCCAGCGGTGACGTTCACCGCTCCCGACCCGATCGAGATCCTGCCGCTGCTGGACGGCGTACGTATTGCGATAGCGCATGACGAGGCCTTTGCGTTCACCTACGGCGCCAGCCTTGACCTGCTGCGCAATATGGGCGCAGAACTGACGTTCTTCTCGCCAATCCACGACAGCCATCTGCCCGAAACCGACAGCCTCTACCTGCCCGGCGGCTATCCAGAACTGCACCACGTCGAGCTGTCTGCCAATTCCACGATGCTGGCCGACATCAGGGCGCACCATGCGGCAGGTAAACCCCTGCTGGCCGAGTGCGGCGGCATGCTGTATCTGCTGGATGCCCTAATCGACGTCGAGGGCGTGCGCGCCAGACTGGTGGGTCTCCTGGCAGGCGAAGCCGCGATGCAGAAACGGCTGGCGGCGCTGGCCCTGCAATCTGTCGAGCTGCCTGAGGGCGAGCTGCGCGGCCACACCTATCACCACTCGCTGACCACCACCGAGCTGCAGCCGATTGCTCGAGGGGTCAGCCCTAATGGCGGACGCGGAGCCGAAGCGGTCTACCGTGACGGCCGCCTGACCGCTTCTTACGTCCATTTCTATTTCCCGTCCTGCCCACAGGCGATTGCGGCTCTGTTCAAACCATGACCGGGCACGCGTTCAACGATCAAGAACGGGCAGCGGTGTATCGCGCGATTGCCGAGCGCCGCGACATGCGTCACTTCATTGGGGGCAGCGTATCCCCCGAGCTGTTGGTCAGGTTGCTGGAGGCTGCTCATCAGGCACCCAGCGTCGGCCTGATGCAGCCCTGGCGATTCATCCGGATCAGCGATCCGGTCCTGCGCAGCAAGATGCAGGCGCAGGTGGAAGAAGAGCGAATCCGTACGGCCGAAGCGTTGGGCGAGCGCACCGACGAGTTCATGAAGCTCAAGGTCGAAGGCATCAACGACTGCGCCGAAGTGCTGGTGGCCGCGCTGATGGAAGGGCGCGAGCAACACATTTTCGGTCGTCGGACCTTGCCGGAAATGGACATGGCGTCACTGTCCTGCGCGATTCAGAACCTCTGGCTGGCCGCACGGGCAGAAGGGCTCGGCATGGGCTGGGTCTCGTTGTTCGACCCGGACGCGCTGGCTGATCTGCTGGCCATGCCGGAAGGGGCCAAGCCGCTGGCGATTCTGTGCCTGGGGCCGGTGAAAGAATTTTATCCCGCGCCCATGCTGGTGCTGGAAGGCTGGGCGCAGGCGCGTCCGCTGCAAGAGCTGTTGTATGAGAATCAATGGGGAGTGGGTCAATGAGTGTGGCGCTGTTGAGCGTGGCCGGGGTTGCGCTGGATGCGCTGCTGGGCGAGCCGAAACGCGGTCATCCACTGGTGGCGTTCGGACGTTTTGCCAATCGCCTGGAGCAGCGTTTCAACAGTGGCGGTCGAGGCTGGCGCAGTCATGGCGTCACGGCCTGGTTCGTGGCGGTGATACCGCTGACGCTGTTGGCCACACTGCTGAGCTGGGCACCCTTCGTGGGCTGGCTGATTGAAATACTGGCGCTGTACTGCGCGCTCGGCATGCGCAGCCTCGGCGAACATGTACAGCCCGTGGCTCAGGCCCTGCGCAGCGATGACCTGGAGGAGGCGCGCCGTCGGGTCGGCTATCTGGTCAGTCGCGAGACCCGCGAACTGGACGCCACCGAAGTGGCACGCGCCGCCACCGAGTCGGTGCTTGAAAACGGTAGCGACGCAGTGTTCGCCGCGCTGTTCTGGTTTGTCGTGGCCGGTGTCCCTGGCGTGGTGCTTTATCGCTTGAGCAATACCCTCGACGCCATGTGGGGCTATCGCAATGAGCGCTTCGAGCGTTTCGGCTGGGCAGCGGCAAAAATCGACGACCTGCTCAACTACATACCTGCCCGACTGGTGGCGTTGACTTACGCGTTACTGGGCAAGACCCGCCTTGCGATCCGCTGCTGGCGCACTCAGGGACCTACCTGGGACAGCCCCAACGCAGGCCCGGTGATGGCCGCCGGCGCAGGTGCCTTGGGCGTCGAGCTGGGCGGCGCGGCGATCTATCACGGTGAACTGCATCAACGCCCTAAATTGGGCGAAGGTGTACCTGCCGACGCGCACTCCATCGATCGTGGCTGGGAGCTGGTGCAGCGCGGCGTCTGGCTGTGGTTGCTGGTGCTGTGCGTCGGGACCGAATTCTATGCTTGAGCACGGCGGGCGATTGCGCGCAGCGGCGCAGCATTACGGCATTGATCAGGCCAACTGGCTGGATTTATCCACCGGTATCGCGCCGTGGTCATGGCCGGTGCCGGACATTCCCCTGCGCGCCTGGGCGCGACTGCCCGAGACCGACGACGGGCTTGAGGCCGCGGCCTGCGCCTACTATGGCGTGCCGCAGGTGCTGTCGGTGCCTGGCTCGCAGGCGGCGATTCAGGCGCTTCCGCGGGTGCGCAGTGCTGGCCGGGTCGGTGTGCTGTCACCCTGCTACGCCGAGCACGCGCATGCCTGGCGCAAGAGTGGCTTCATGGTGCGCGAGGTCGGCGAGCATGAAGTGGACTACTTTCTCGACAGTCTCGACGTACTGGTGGTGGTCAACCCCAACAACCCGACAGGCCTGCACCTGAGCGCCGAACGCCTGCTGGAGTGGCATGCGCGACTGGCGGAGCGGGGCGGCTGGCTGGTGGTGGACGAGGCGTTCATGGACAACACGCCAGCGCTCAGTCTGGCGGCCGAGACCTGGCGCATCGGGTTGATCGTCCTGCGTTCGTTCGGCAAGTTCTTTGGGTTGGCCGGGGTCAGGCTCGGCTTCGTGCTGGCCGAGCCTGGCTTGCTCAGGCTGCTGGCTCAGGAAATCGGACCCTGGGCTGTCAGCGGGCCGACGCGGATTCTGGGGCAAGCCTGCCTGCGTGATCGCGAGGGGCAGGCGCAACAGCGTTTACGCACTGATCAGGCGCGTGATCGTCTGGTGGCGTTGCTTGAGTCGTACGGCCTGGCACCCCACGGTGGCTGTGCCTTATTCCAATGGCTGGTCACCGCTGAGGCCCAGGCCATCTATGAGTTCTGCGCCCGGCGTGGCGTGTTGTTGCGCCTGTTTGAGGGCCAGACCCCGGAAGCGTCCAGCCTGCGTTTCGGGCTGCCTCTGGATGAAGCCGACTGGCGGCGCCTGCACACTGTCCTGTTTGAATACCGCAAGGAATCTCCATGGCCACGTTGATGGTACAAGGCACCACGTCCGATGCCGGTAAAAGCACGCTGGTGACGGCCCTGTGCCGCTGGTTGACGCGGCAAGGCGTCGAGGTCGTGCCGTTCAAGCCGCAGAACATGGCGCTCAACAGCGCCGTGACCGCTGACGGTGGCGAGATCGGACGGGCCCAGGCGGTTCAGGCTCAAGCCTGTTACCTGGCGCCGCATACCGACATGAACCCGGTGTTACTCAAACCCAACAGCGACACCGGCGCGCAGGTCATCATCCATGGTCGCGCCGTCACCACCATGAATGCGGTGGCGTATCACAGCTATAAAGAGATCGCCATGCGCGCTGTGCTGGAGTCCCACGAGCGGCTGGGCCAGCGCTACCCGGTGGTCATGGTCGAAGGTGCCGGCTCGCCCGCCGAGATCAATCTGCGCGCCAACGACATTGCCAACATGGGGTTCGCCGAAGCGGTTGATTGCCCGGTGTTGCTGATTGCCGACATCAACCGTGGCGGCGTCTTTGCGCATCTGGTGGGTACGCTGGAGTTGCTCTCGCCCAGCGAACAGGCACGGGTCAAGGGCTTCATCATCAACCGGTTTCGCGGCGACATTGCGCTGCTGCAACCGGGCCTGGACTGGCTGGAAGCGCGCACCGGCAAACCGGTGGTCGGCGTGCTGCCCTACGTCATGGACCTGCATCTGGAAGCCGAAGACGGTCTTGATCAGCGTCAGACCGACAAGGTCGAGCAGGTGCTGAATGTGGTGGTGCCGGTGTTACCACGCATCAGTAACCACACCGATTTTGACCCGCTACGCCTGCATCCGCAGGTCAACCTGCAATTCATCGGGCCTGGCCAGGCGATACCGCCTGCCGACCTGATCATTCTGCCTGGCTCGAAAAGCGTGCGCAGTGACCTGGCTTACCTGCGCGCCAATGGCTGGGAAGACGCCATTCAGCGCCATCTGCGCTACGGCGGCAAGCTGATGGGCATCTGTGGCGGGCTGCAGATGCTCGGCGAGCAAATGCATGATCCGCTGGGTCTGGAGGGCGCTGCGGGGTCGAGTCCGGGCCTTGGCCTGCTGGCCATGAGCACGGTGCTTGAGTCCGAGAAACAGCTGCGCAATGTGCGTGGACGCCTGACGCTGGAGGACGCAGAAGTCAGCGGCTACGAGATTCACGCCGGTGTTACCACGGGCCTGGCGCTGGAGCAGGCCGCCGTTCGGCTGGACGACGGTCGTTGTGATGGCGCGCAAAGCACCGACGGGCAGATTCTGGGTACCTATCTGCATGGCCTCTTCGAGTCGCCTGCCGCGTGCAGCGCCTTGCTGCGCTGGGCGGGCTTGCACGACGTGCAGCAGGTGGATTATCACGCCCTGCGCGAGCGAGACATCGAGCGTCTGGCGGATCTGGTGGAAAAACACCTGGACGGTACATTGCTGCGTCAACTGTGCGGCCTGGAGGCGAACTGACATGCTGCAACTGATTCTGGGCGGTGCGCGCTCCGGCAAGAGCCGTCTGGCCGAGAAACTGGCCGCCGATACGGGCCTGAGCGTGACCTACATCGCCACCAGTCAACCGCTGGACGGTGAGATGAATCATCGCGTCGCGAGCCACCGTGCCCGTCGCCCCGACCACTGGGGCTTGGTGGAAGAACCGATCGAACTGGCGCGCGTGCTGCAAGACCATGCAGCGCCCGATCAATGCCTGCTGGTGGATTGCCTGACGTTGTGGCTGACCAACCTGCTGATGCTTGAAAATCCGGAGCGCCTGACGCAAGAACGCGATGCACTGCTCGATTGCCTGGCTGCGCTGCCGGGTGAAATCATTTTTGTCAGCAACGAAACCGGGCTGGGCGTCGTGCCCCTCGGTGAGCTGACCCGCCGCTACGTCGACGAAGCCGGCCTGTTGCACCAATCCCTGGCCGAGTGTTGCCAGCGAGTGGTGTTGACCGTGGCTGGCTTGCCCCTGACTCTTAAAGGAACCGCGCTATGAGTAACTCCTGGTGGCTCGAGCCCGCGCAGGCCATTGATGTGCCGATGCGTGAAGCGGCTCTGCTCCGTCAACAACAACTGACCAAGCCGGCCGGCTCGCTGGCGCAACTGGAGCGGCTTGCCGTGCAGCTCGCCGGTCTGCAGGGGCGCGAACGCCCCAAGGCCGATCAGGTATGGATCGCGATTTTCGCGGGCGATCACGGTGTGGTGGCTGAAGGTGTGTCGGCCTACCCACAGGCCGTCACCGGCCAGATGCTGCATAACTTCGTCAACGGTGGCGCGGCCATCAGCGTCCTGGCCCAGCAGCTTTCGGCGCAACTGGATGTCGTGGATCTGGGCACGGTGTTGCCGGTTGATCTGCCGGGCGTGCGCCACTTGCGTCTGGGTGCGGGCACCGCCAACTTTGTCCAGGGTCCGGCCATGACTGCCGAGCAAGGGTTTTCAGCCCTGCAGGCCGGACGCGACAGCGTGCTGCGCGCCAAGGCCGTCGGAACCGAGCTGTTCATCGGTGGCGAAATGGGGATCGGCAATACTACCGCAGCCAGTGCGGTTGCCTGCTCGATGCTCGAATGCGCCGCGCAACTGCTGGTCGGTCCGGGCACCGGGCTAAACGCTGAAGGCATCGAGCACAAGACTCAGGTCATTGAGCGTGCACTCAAGCTGCACGCCGAGCATATGGGTGATCCGCTGCACAGCCTGCTAAGCCTTGGCGGCTTCGAGATTGCCGCGTTGACGGGCGCTTACCTGGCGTGTGCGCAGGAAGGGATCGTGGCGCTGGTCGATGGTTTTATCTGCAGCGTGGCTGCGCTGGTGGCCGTACGCCTGAATCCGTCGTGTCGCCATTGGCTGCTGTTCGGCCATCGCGGTGCTGAAACAGGTCATCGTCATGTGCTGGAAACCCTGCAGGCCGAGCCGCTGCTGGACCTGGGTTTGCGCCTGGGCGAGGGCAGTGGAGCGGCGCTGGCCGTTCCATTGGTGCGCATGGCCTGCGCGCTGCACAACGGCATGTCGACCTTTGCTGAGGCCAGCGTGTCGGACCGTCCGGCATGAGCTTGCGCCTGGACATGCTGCGTCATGGTGAAACCGAACTGGGTGGTGGTCTGCGCGGCAGCCTCGACGACGCGTTGACCGAACCCGGCTGGCAACAGATGCGTTCGGCAGTCTCTGAGGCCGGGCCGTGGCAGCGGATCATCAGTTCCCCGCTGCAACGCTGCGCGCGCTTCTCTGAAGAGCTGGCTGAGCGTCTTTCGTTACCTCTGCAGCTTGAGCCAGGGCTGCAAGAGCTGCACTTCGGTGAATGGGAAGGTCACAGCGCTGCGCAGTTGATGGAAACGGATGCCGAGGGGCTGGGGTTGTTCTGGAATGACCCGTACACGTTTACTCCCCCCGGTGGCGAGCCGGTGATCGATTTCTCAGCACGCGTTATCGGCGCTGTGCAGCGTCTGTATGACATGTATGCCGGTGAGCGGGTGTTGCTGGTCAGTCATGGCGGCGTGATGCGCTTGTTGCTGGCGCAGGCGCGAGGGTTGCCGCGTGAGCAGTTGTTGCAAGTGGTGGTGGGCCACGGCGCGCTGCTGTCGATCGATGTTGCCGCTGATGGCGTTCTGACGGAGGCCTGACATGCTGCCATTCTGGATCGCTCTGCAATTTCTTGGCAGCTTTCCGATTCGCCTGCCCGGCATGCCGCGTCCAGAGGAAACGGGACGCTCACTGTTGTTCTACCCCTTGGTGGGTGTGCTGTTCGGCAGCGTATTGATGGGCCTGAACGCCTTGCTCAATGGCGCGCCGCCCATGCTGCACGCTGCGTTGCTGCTCTGCGCCTGGGTGCTGCTCAGCGGCGGTTTGCACCTGGACGGTCTGGCAGACAGCGCCGATGCCTGGCTGGGAGGCTTCGGGGATCGCGAGCGAACCCTGACCATCATGAAGGACCCGCGCAGCGGGCCGATAGCCGTGGTCACGCTGGTGTTGGTGTTATTGCTCAAGTTCACCGCCATTCTGGCACTGATCGAAAGCCACCATAGCCTCGCACTGCTGCTGGCGCCACTGATCGGGCGCAGCGCAATGCTGGGTCTGTTTCTGAGTACGCCCTATGTGCGCGCTGGCGGGCTGGGGCAGGCGCTGTCGGATCACTTGCCGCGTGGCGCTGCTCGCCGAGTGTTGCTGACCTGTGTGGCGGCCTGTGTCCTGTTGGCCGGCTGGTCGGGGCTGGCTGCCGTGATGGTCTCGATGGTCTGTTTTCTGTGGTTGCGTCAGGTGATGATCCGACGTCTGGGCGGCACAACGGGCGACACCGCTGGCGCGTTGCTTGAGTTGCTGGAAGTCGCAGTATTGCTGGCGATGGTGCTGCTCTGAGCGCCCCCCCCGATAAGCGATTGACAGGCTCCTGCACCCAGGCGTAGTTTCGCGTTTATCGATTTACGGGCATATCCACGCATTTCTGGTCAGGGAGCACTCTAACAATGACATCGGTCTGGCGTACCAGTGGCTGGATATTGCTCGGGAGTGCCTTGATTCTTGCGCTTTCGCTGGGAACACGACACGGGTTCGGGCTGTTTCTGGCACCCATGAGCGCGGATTTCGGTTGGGGGCGTGAGGTGTTTGCCTTCGCCATCGCCTTGCAAAACCTGATGTGGGGCCTGGCGCAGCCGTTTGCCGGAGCGCTGGCGGACCGCTTTGGCGCGGCCAGGGTCGTGTTCGTGGGAGGCGTGCTGTATGCCGTTGGCCTTGCGTGCATGAGCATGGCGGACTCGCCAATGAGTCTGTCGCTGAGCGCGGGGTTGCTGATCGGTATCGGTCTGTCCGGTACTTCATTTTCCGTCATCCTCGGCGTTGTAGGACGAGCCTTGCCCGCCGAGAAACGTAGCATGGGCATGGGTATTGCCAGCGCGGCCGGCTCGTTCGGCCAGTTCGCCATGTTGCCCGGCACGCTGGGCCTGATCGGCTGGCTGGGCTGGTCCGGCGCTTTGCTGGTGTTGGGCGTGATGGTCGCGCTGATCCTGCCGCTGGTGGGCATGCTCAAGGACAAGCCGACCGAATCGGTGGGCGTTCAGCAGACACTGGGCGAAGCATTGCGCGAAGCCTGCTCGCACTCAGGCTTCTGGCTGCTGGCGTTGGGCTTCTTCGTCTGTGGTTTTCAGGTGGTGTTCATCGGCGTGCATTTGCCCGCCTATCTGGTCGACCAGCACTTGCCCGCCAAAGTGGGCACCACGGTGCTGGCGCTGATCGGCCTGTTCAATATTTTCGGCACCTACACGGCGGGCTGGCTGGGTGGGCGCATGTCCAAGCCAAGATTGCTGACGATGCTGTACTTGTTGCGTGCAGTGGTGATCGTGCTGTTCCTGTGGATTCCCCTCAGCCAGACCACGGCCTACCTGTTCGGGGTGGCCATGGGGCTGCTGTGGCTGTCTACGGTGCCGCTGACCAACGGTACGGTCGCGACCCTGTTCGGGGTGCGCAATCTGTCGATGCTGGGTGGTATCGTCTTCCTGTTCCACCAGTTGGGCGCGTTTCTCGGTGGCTGGCTGGGCGGGCTGGTGTATGACCATACCGGGAGCTACGACTTGATCTGGCAAGTATCGATCCTGCTCAGTCTGTTGGCCGCAGCCCTCAACTGGCCGGTGCGCGAGCGCCCTGTGGCGCGTTTGCAGGCGCAGGCGAGTGTCGTGTGAACAGGCACTGGCCTCTATGGGCAGCGCTCGCCTCGGGCGTCGCAGTGCTGGCGCTGGTCTGGTGGGGATGGCAGCACGTGGGGCTGGCTGCGTTGCAACTGGGCATGGGCGCTTGCTAGGCAGAAGGCGTCTGTTGGGGTAGCGTGTCTGCAGACAGCCACCAACTCCAGGGACGCCTTGATGAACACTCGCTTTATATCGATTCCCTTCCTGCTGCTGGCCATGAGCGGCACCGTCATGGCCGCCGAGTGCCCGGCACTGCTGCAAGGTGAGCTGCCCAAGCTGCGTTCCAAGGAAAACATCGACCTGTGCCAGCGCTATGCAGGCAAGCCGATGGTGGTCGTCAATACCGCCAGCTTCTGCGGCTTCGCCCCGCAGTTCAAAGGCCTTGAGGAACTGAGCCAGCGCTACAAGGGGCAGGGCCTTGAAGTGCTTGGCGTGCCGTCCAATGACTTCAAGCAGGAAGCCAAGGACGGAGAAGAGACCGCCAAGGTCTGCTACGTCAATTACGGTGTGACCTTCACCATGACCGAGCCGCAGGCCGTGCGAGGCGACGACGCCACCCACCTGTTCAAAGTGCTCGCCGAACAGAGCAGCGCCCCACGCTGGAATTTCTACAAGTACGTGGTGGATCGTCAGGGCAACGTGGTCGCCAACTTCTCCAGCATGACCAAGCCGGATGATCCTGAGTTGATTGCGGCGATTGAGAAGGCGATTGCGTCCAAGCCCTGAGGCTTTGCGTGATAACGCCTTTCAGGATGCTCTGCGTGTGGTTCGGCAGCGCGAATTGAAGGCAAAAAAAGCCCGCCATCCTTGAGGATGTGCGGGCTTTTTGTCAGCCGGTGGTCAGTCAGCCCTCAGAAGCGATAGGTAACCGAAGTGCCGAGGCCGTGCGCAGTGTTGCGGAAGTCAGCGCTGTACGAGCCTTTGGTAGCGCTGCTGTTGCGGATCTTGGCTTCATCTTCACGCAGGTACGAGTAGGCCACGTCGATGGTCAGGTCGTCGGTCGGGCTCCAGCCAGCGCCAAAGCTGACGATCTTGCGGTCGCCGGTCGGGATGCGTGGAGAGCGGTTGACGTTGTTGGTTGGCGACTGATCCACGGAGAAGCCCGTGCGCAGTGTCCATTCCTTGTTGACCTTGTACGAAGCACCGATGGCGTGCGCCCAGGTGTCGTGCCAGTCCTGCTCTTCGGAGATGCGACCGATCGGACCTGCCGAGCCGCCCAATTGCGCGGGAACGCCGTCGTTGTTGACGGTGATGTCGGTCAGGCGGCTCCAGCGAGTCCAGGTGCTGCCTGCGTAGACCGTCCAGTTCTCGTCGATCTGTTGGGTGATGGAGAAGTCCACCGACTCAGGCGTGGAGATGTCCAGCGAGGCGTCGTACTTCTGGCCGCCGAACGGACCAAAGCCTGAGCCTTCGATCTTGGTCTTGCCCTTGAGCTTGTAGTCGACCTTGGAGTGGTAGGTCAGGCCCAGGCGTGTGGTATCGGTTGCCTGAACCAGGATACCGGCGTTGAAGCCCAGCGCGGTATCGTCGCCTTCGATCTTGACCTTGCCGTCGTTACGGCCCGGTGTCGCGGCGTTCAGTGTGGAGGAGGTCAGTTCGCCGTCGATGCGGTTGATGGTCGGACCGAAACCGATGGACACCTTGTCATTGAAGGCGTAGCTCACGGTCGGCTGGAAGGTCACAACCTGAACGTGGCTCTTGTCGGCCCAGTAGCGACCGGCGAAGCCGCTTTCATAGTCGGTCACCAGACCGAAAGGTGCATAAACGCCCAGGCCGAATGCCCAGTGATCATCGATCGGCTTGACGTAGTAGCCCATCGGTACGCCCACCAAGGGCACCATGTCGCCGTCGTTGCTGCCGCCGAAGGTGCCGCGACCGTTGTCGATATTGGTCTTGGCGATCACCGCTGCTGCGCCAAAGCTGACTTCTTCGCGTTTCAGGCGGGACATGCCGGCAGGGTTGCCAAAAACGGTGCTTGCGTCATCGGCCGAAGAAGAGCGGCCGGCGAAACCGGTGCCCATGCCGCTGATGCTTTGTTCGTTGAGTGCGAAACCGGCAGCGAATAGCTGAGAAGAGGCGAGGCCGATAGCCAGGCCCAGTGTTGTCCTGTTCATTACTTTTGTCATTGTTTTCATTATTAGAACTCCTTGGTGATCACCGGTCGGAAATTACCAACATTTTCGACGGCGCGCTATAGGCTGAGGAGCCCGATTTAGAGCTATTCTTGTAGGACAATCCTTAAATTATGTGGCGAAATGCCCCGAACTCCGAATTCATGAGTTTCACTCATGCCGGTAAATAAAGGGGCGCGACACTGGCGTTCCAGCAAGCGACAAAATCCCGCAGTCGGCCATGAGGTTGAAACACTTTTTTCCATATTCGGGCCATGGCGATGGGATCGTCTTCTCTGGGCAGCGAAGTGTTTTGTGCTTCGATCATCATCCAGGCGATGGCGGTGGAGTAGCGCAGGTTGACGGTGAGTTCCAGGTGCGGACCGCTGAGAAAGGCACGTTGGCTGGCCAGGCCACGCACGCGACTGGCCAGATCGGGGTCCCGTGCCAGGTAGTCGTCCCACAGTTGCCGATGCCTGGGCTCGGGGATGCGGTACAGGCCATGTCCGCGCCGGCTGTCGAGCTCTGCGCCCAGGGCGGACTGGCTGGCTGCGATCCCTAGCAGCAGTGATTCGGCGCGGTGGCTGCGACGATCAAGGTAAATAAGAGTAGGGCGGATGACGTGACGGCATAATTCTATGGCTGCGATACCCATAATACTGTCGGCGCTCATGAAAGGTGACCGACGGTCCTTGATACATGGAGCGTACAGGCAGGACTGCCGGGAGCGGCCTTGGGTCGCCTGAGTTGAAGTGTAGTGTCAGATTTACGGTGTAAAGGCCTGTTTTTAAATTGTTTGCGGCTTTGCCGATCAGTGGATAGATCGGTTAGCGATTAACTCGCCAGCCGGTCCGGAGATTTCAGGCAATAAAAAACCTCGCCTGTGGGGGCGAGGTTCTGGTCGTTCAGCGAGGCGTTCGTCTCAGGCGGTAAGGGCCTGGCGGGTACGCTCGATCACGGCCTGCAGCGGCTCGGCGCTGGCGTACTGATCGGGGTACAGGCGCTCGCTGTGACGGGCGATGCCATGCTCGTTGACGATGGTGAAGCTGAAGCAGCCTTTACGGGCGGCCATGATCAGGCAATTCAGTGGTGCGAACGCGTTGGTCAGCGTATGAATGGCGTGTTGGGTCTGGTTATGGTGAGTCATGTTAGGTGTTTCCTGAATCAACACGGAACAATACCGTGCAAAAATAAAGATTCCAGTAAACGCGGGCCGGCATTGGGTAGTAAGGCCTGGCTGGGCGAAGAACCTGACTGGAACAAGACAGTCAGTTGAAGCGCGCTTTATCGTTTGGCGCTCTGGCTGGCTGGTAGGTACTTAGGAGGGCAGGCAACACAACAGGAGCAAAGGTTCGACGCTCCGGGTGAAGATCCTGATCAATTGCAGGCTGGTTGAAGCAGAACATGATAGCCGTAACTGCACTGCGGCCAAGCTGGCTCACATATGCGAAAGGATCATGCCTGGAAACCATCGAGGTGGTCGATCCCTTGTAGCCAGCATTCTCTTTCTTTGAAAAGAGCTAACACTGGGGGACTTGTCGACCGGAATTGATTTTCAGCTTGGTACTAACGGCGGCTATGCTATTGGAGGTTTGAATGGATTGCAAGCGGGTCAAGAAAATAATTCCGTTACCAGTGCCCGACAATGCGATAGAGCAGCACCGTGGCAGAGGCGACCATCGAGCAGCCGAGCAGGTAGGCCGCGATGGTCAGGCGCAACGGTTTGCGCTTTTCGATAGCACGCATGATGTCCCCGACCTCGTTGATACGCCCTCTGCTCAGATCGCTGCAGATGATCAGCGCGACAGCGATCGCCGACAACAGCACGGTATAGGCGAAAACGCCGCCGTCTGGAGGCGGCAAAACGATGCTCGCGCCAATGGCAATGGCGCAGACAGCCATCAGCAGCACGAAGAACTTCACTACTTCTCTCATCGTGTCCCTTAGCGTTCCGAGAAAGTGTTCCGAGAAAAAGTGCGTAGCAGCAAAGACCGCGATGATAATCCGCGAGCTGTGCTTCAAGCACGGCCTTGGACAGCGCCACACGCATTATGTCGCGGGCAGGGCGTTATGCCATGGTGCGTGCGCAATGATCAGGCACGCGACCGGGTTCTTGCAGGGTAAGAAGCACACTGAAAGCCGCGTGTTCATTGAGAATGGTGTGCAGTTGACGCTTATCTGCGCGGCTTTTTCAGACCCGTTGAAATCGGTCGTTTTTGAGTTGTGCACATTAGCGCTACAAGCTGCCACATCACTGTCACATGCTTCGCTAAGGGCTTGATTTATGATGGTGAATTATTAAGTCAATGAAAAACATCGTTTTTTTTAACTGGTGAAAAAATCGTCAGTTTGAGCGCAAGCCCCATTCTGTCTACGTTTGCGCGGGTTAAAGGGGGGTTGTCCACTGAGTTATCCACAGCTTCTGTGGATTGTCCGATTGAAACAGGCTGTGAATTGAACGTGTACCCGCCATCGAAAGCGAGTAGAATCTCGTCCCCCGATTCGCCCCCGCGCTGTCTATCAAAGCCTGTTCGCGGCGCTGCTGTTGATGCACTGTCTATTTTTGTGAAGGCTTTACGCATAATGCGGCTGGCATTCATTCGGCCTGCATGGAGTCGTTATGGCATTTGACTTGAACAGCCTGTTGGTCGGGCTCGGTGCGGCGGCGTTACCGCTGCTGGCCTGGGTCTGGCATCTGCACGGTCAACTGACGCGCCGCGATGCCGAGACAGCGCTGCTGGATGAGCGTCTGAGCACGGCGCAGATGGCACAGGACGGTCTCAATGCCCAGCTGGACGCTGCCCGCGACGAGATCAGTGACCTTGGTCAGGCCAATGCGGCCAAGCAGGCGGACCTGGCGGCCTTGCGCCGTGAGGTCGAGTTGTTGCGTCAGGAATGTGATAACGCTCGCGACGTTGCTCAGGGCTGGGTTCAGGAGCGGGCGGCGAAAGAAAGCGAGTTGCGTCGTCTCGACGCGCAATGCGCTGCCCTTGCTGCGGAGTTGCGCGAGCAGCAGGACAGTCACCAGCAACGGTTGAACGACCTTCAGGGTTCGCGCGATAAGTTGCGTGCCCAGTTCGCGGAACTGGCCGGCAAGATTTTCGACGAGCGTGAGCAGCGCTTCGCCGAGACCAGTCAGCAGCAACTGGGACAATTGCTCACACCCTTGAAGGAGCGGATTCAGTCGTTCGAGAAACGCGTCGAAGAAAGCTATCAGAACGAGGCCCGCGAGAGGTTCTCTCTGGCCAAGGAGCTGGAGCGCCTGCAGCAGCTCAATCTGCGCCTGAGCGACGAGGCCACCAACCTGACGCGCGCGCTCAAGGGCCAGAAGACTCAAGGTAACTGGGGTGAGCTGATTCTGGAGCGGGTGCTTGAGCACGCAGGCCTGGAAAAGGGCCGGGAATACCAGACCCAGGTCAGCCTCAAGGGACCCGACGGGGAGCGCTTCCAGCCAGACGTGCTGATCATGCTGCCGGGTGACAAACAGGTCGTGGTCGACGCCAAGGTCAGTCTCACGGCTTATCAGCAATACGTTTCGGCAGATGACGACGTGATCGGTCAGGCGGCGCTGAAACAGCATGTACTGTCGCTGCGTAACCACGTCAAAGGGCTTTCAGGCAAGGATTACAAGCGGCTTGAAGGGCTGCACAGCCTGGATTTCGTGCTGCTTTTCGTGCCTATCGAAGCGGCCTTTTCCGCGGCGCTTCAGGCCGAGCCGACCCTCTTTCAGGAAGCCTTCGACCGAAACATCGTGATCGTCAGCCCTACAACGCTTCTGGCAACCTTGCGTGTGATCGACAGCCTGTGGAAGCAGGAGCGTCAGAGCCAGAATGCGCGGGAGATCGCCGAGCGCGCGGGCTGGCTGTACGACAAGTTCGTGCTGTTCATTCAGGATCTGGACGAAGTGGGCAGCCGCCTTCAGCAACTGGATAAAGCGTATTCGGCGGCGCGCAACAAGCTGACGGACGGGCGTGGCAATCTGGTCAGTCGCAGCGAACAGCTCAAGCTGCTGGGCGCCCGTGCCAGCAAGAGCCTGCCGGCTGATCTGCTGGAGCGCGCGATGACCGACGAGGAAGGACTGGTCCGGTTGCCGGAGTGAGCGGGCACATGTCCGTCCGTCGCAAAGACTAGATGGAAAGCTCCACAGATGTCACATTGCCAATATCGGGAAAATTGTTTTCCGTAATGCTCGGCGAACCAATGACAAGCTTCTATGATCTCTATTGAGTGATCAGCACAGGTTGGTTGCCGTGTTTTCCCTTAAGGGGGCTTTATGAACAGCAAACTGCAAGAATGGCTCCATGATCTGGGTGTCGCGCTGGGTCTGATCGAACGTCCGAAACTACAGCCGATACCGGTTCGTACTGAAGACCCACGTCGTCGTCCGCGCCGCTAGGCCCGACCCGCATGTGCTGCCGCCAGGGCAGTGCAAAAACGCCATGGCATCGGGGCGCACCAGCGTCCCGATATAAAGGTGTTGTGTCACTGTCGCCATGGGGCGCGGCGGTGTTTGTTCTCCTGACCTTCCCCCTCTTGTGACGATTCCTGCTGCATCAACAGAATCAGGTCCACCACCATGGGTAACGACAGGTGCTCAGGTCGATTGAGCGCGCGCTGGCGAATGAACTCGGGAAACTCGAAATTGAATTCGTGCCCCAACTGGCTGAACAGCTCGTTTACGTCGGCGTCGTCCAGTACCAGGTCCCGGAACGTGGCTTCATCGCGGATCTCAGCCTTGTCCACCAGAATGATGCCCAGCGCATCCAGCACCCTTTGTTTGATCCCCTCGCGATTCATGAGAGCCCCTGATGTTGATCGTGTGATCCAATAGGGGGACTTCATGTCACCAGCCCTGTGTATTGAGGCTAGCTGAAATCCAAAGCGCAGCCGCCCATTGCGTCGGCGCAAAGGCGCCGAGTTGTTTAAACTGCCGCGTTACGCGACAGACGGCAGAGAGTGCCATCCGATGTCGTGCCAGCGCCTTCAGAAAGAGTAGTAAAAAACCGATGCCCCGCGCCCGATGTGAACGTTGCCTGCGCCCTGACGCTCATTGCCTGTGCGCCTTGATTCCGCAGCTGGACAGCCGAACCCGTGTGCTGATATTGCAGCACACGAGCGAGGCGGGACATGCACTGAACACTGCACGTCTGGCCGCGCTCGGACTGACCCATGCGCAAATAAAGGTCGGGGAAGTATTCGACGACCTGGAGGGCTTGCTCAGTCCGCCGGGCTATCAGGCTCGTCTGCTGTTTCCGGGGGAGGGGGCTCAACCGCTGGAGTGTCAGTCTGCCGAGGCGCTGCCCACCCTGTTGGTGGTGCCCGACGGCACCTGGCGCAAGGCGCGCAAGCTACTGCACCTGAATCCGCTGCTGGCCGCCTTGCCGAGGGTAACGCTTGGTGATGTTCCGGCGTCGCGTTATCGCCTGCGCAAAGCGCCAGGACCGGATGCGTTGTCCACCCTTGAGGCAATCGTCCATGCCTTGCAGACGCTCGAAGCCCCTGCGACCTTCGAAGCGCTGCTCAAACCGTTCGACGCGTTGATAGACGGCCAGATTCAGGCCATGGGCAGCGAAACCTATCGGCGCAATCACGGCTTGCGTGAACGTGAATAAAACACTTCGGGGTCATAACGCTGTGCAGCTGTAACTGTTGCTTTTCGGATCAGCGCCTAGAATGAAGAGCTTGTCCTGACTCTTTCGGAACCTGTGATGCACATCTCTTCTGGCCGCTGGGTGTATGGCCTCTGCCTTGCGTTGTTGACTGCGCTGCTCTGGGGCATTTTGCCCGTCAAACTCAAACAGGTGCTGCATACCATGGACCCGGTGACTGTCACCTGGTTCAGGTTACTGGTGTCCGGTTCCGTGCTGTTTATATGGCTGGCGTCGGTCAAGCGGTTGCCCAGCTTCACGTTGCTGGGGCGTCGGGGCAAGGTGCTGGTGCTACTGGCCGTGCTCGGGTTGGTGGGTAATTACATGCTGTACCTGGTCGGTCTGCGCATGCTGAGCCCCGGTACGACACAGCTGTTGATTCAGATCGGCCCGATTCTGTTGCTGATCAGCAGCATCTTTCTGTTCAAGGAGCGTTTCAGTATCGGGCAGGGCATCGGTCTTGCGATATTGCTGGTCGGCTTCGGGCTGTTTTTCAATCAGCGGCTGGTCGAGTTGCTCACGTCGTTGGGTGATTACACCCTGGGTGTGCTGATCGTGCTGACGGCGTCGGTGGTCTGGACCTTCTACGGGTTAAGCCAGAAGCAACTGCTGACGGTGTGGAATTCATTGCAGGTCATGATGGTGATCTACCTGTTCTGCGCGCTCTTGATCACGCCGTGGGCGCATCCTGCCGAGGCCTTGCAACTGAGCCCGCTGCAAGGCTGGCTGTTGCTCGCATGCTGCCTGAACACGCTTGTGGCGTATGGTGCTTTCGCCGAAGCGCTGGCGCACTGGGAGGCCTCTCGTGTAAGCGCGACACTGGCGCTGACGCCGTTGATCACATTGGGCACGGTGGCAATTGCCGCCTGGCTGTGGCCAACCTATGTGCAGGCCGAAGAGATCAATGCGCTGGGTTATGGCGGTGCGTTGCTGGTGGTCCTGGGGTCGGCCCTGACGGCCCTAGGGCCGTCACTGGTTGCGGGGCTCAGGGCGAGAAGGGCCAGGCTGGCGCAGGCTTGAAGCGATTCAGCGCTTGCCCAGAGCGAGCGCCTGATGAAGCCACTGTTGCCGCTGCTCTTCGGTCGAGGTGCGCACCGGCGCGAATTCCGTCAGACGCCGGGTCTTTATCCCGCAGAACGCAAGAATTGTGCGAATCATCTGCCGATGTGCCGGCGCACCGTAAATCCAGTGGAAGTAGCGGGGCGGGGTGTCCATGGTCACCAGCAACTCTGCGGTCCGGCCTCTGAGCAGTTCGTTGGAGGGATGCCGGCGTCCGTGGGCCTTGAAGGCAAAACCTGGCGTCAGGACCCGGTCGAAAAACCCGGTCAGCAGCGCGGGCAGTCCACCCCACCAGACCGGATAGACGAACACCAGATGCTCAGCCCAGTGAATCTGCCGCTGGGCTTCGAGCAGGTCGTGCTCCAGCGCCTGGCTTTGTTCGTAGCCGTGATGCAGGATCGGATCGAAATCCAGCTCCCCCAGCTTCAAGACCCGCACCACATGCCCTTCACTGCGCGCACCTTGTGAGTAGGCTTCGCCGAGGGCGTGGCACAAGCTCGTGGTCTTTGGCGTGCCATAGACCATCAGGATGCGTTTGCCGCTGCCTTCCAGCGGCGTGGCGCCACTTTTGGCGTCAGCCATTGCTGCCAGCCTCGAGCATCTTGTCCGGGCGTACCCAGGCGTCGAACTCTTCATCGGTCAGAAAGCCCAGCTCCAGCGCAGCTTCACGCAGGGTCAGGCCGTCGCTGTAGGCCTTTTTGGCAATCTGGGCCGACTTGTCGTAGCCAATGTGCGGGTTCAGTGCGGTCACCAGCATCAGGCCGCGTTCCAGGTGCTCCGCCATTTTTTCCGCGTCAGGTTCCATGCCGGCAATGCAGTGCTCGTTGAAGTTGCTGCAGCCGTCGGCCAGCAAACGGATCGACTGCAGAATGTTATGAATGATCACCGGTTTGTAGACGTTGAGCTGCAAGTGGCCCTGGCTCGCGGCAAAGCCGATGGTCACGTCATTGCCCATGACCTGACACGCCAGCATCGACAGCGCCTCGCACTGCGTCGGGTTGACTTTGCCTGGCATGATCGAGCTGCCGGGCTCATTGGCGGGCAGGCGCACTTCGGCCAGCCCCGCGCGAGGTCCGGAACCAAGCAGGCGCAGGTCGTTGGCGATTTTCATCAGTGCCACAGCCAGGGTCTTGAGTGCACCGGACAGCGCGGTGAGTGGCTCGTGACCCGCCAACGCCGCGAACTTGTTGGGCGCGGTGACGAAGGGCAGCCCGGACAAGGCAGCCAGTTCGGCAGCCACAGCTTCGGCGAAGCCCTTGGGCGAATTCAGCCCGGTGCCCACGGCGGTGCCGCCCTGAGCCAGTTCATACACCGCTGGCAGCGCGGCGCGGATGGCTTTTTCCGCGTAGTCCAGTTGAGCGACAAAGCCCGACAGTTCCTGGCCGAAGGTGATCGGCGTGGCGTCCATCATGTGCGTGCGGCCGGTCTTGACCAGCTTCATGTGGCGCGCCGATTGCTCGGCGAGACCCGTGGACAGCTCGGCAATCGCCGGCAACAGCTTTTCTTTCACCGCCTGCGCCGTGGCGATGTGCATGGCAGTCGGGAAGCAGTCGTTGGAGCTTTGCGAGCGATTGACGTGATCGTTAGGATGTACTGGCGATTTGCCGCCCCGGCCCTGGCCTGCCAGTTCATTGGCGCGCCCGGCAATCACTTCATTGACGTTCATGTTGCTCTGCGTGCCACTGCCGGTCTGCCAGACCACCAGCGGAAACTGCGCGTCATGCTGACCGGCAAGCACTTCGTCGGCGGCCTGTTCAATCAGACGGGCGACGTCGGCGGGCAGGTCGCCGTTACGGTTATTGACGCGGGCGGCGGCTTTCTTGATCAGTGTCAGTGCGTGCAACACCGGCAGCGGCATGCGTTGATCGCCGATGGCGAAGTTGATCAGTGAGCGTTGGGTCTGGGCTCCCCAATAAGCGTCTTCAGGGACTTCGATCGGGCCAATGCTATCGGTTTCTGTGCGGCTCACTGTGCTTACTCCTTTAAGTGCATTGCAGGTTAGGTGTCCAGATGGAGGCAGGGTTCCCGAGCATCGCTTTTTAACCGCTCGGCGAACCGGGGGGTTGAGCCAAAAGGCTACATAAGCGCAGAATGGTCGGCCCTGGGGTAATGCCTCGTTTGCTAGATAAGGAAACTCGATGACCCGTCTTCGTGCCATCTGTACAGCGGTAGCTCTGGTCTGCGCCAGTGGTCAGGTCCTTGCCGACACCGCCAGTCACAATGCGAGTGCCGAAACGTTCCTGAAGCTCGCCAACGCCGATCGCCTGGGCGCTCCGGTCTATGCACAAGTACAGCAGATGTTTGCCCAGCGCTTCGCCGAAACCAAGGCTCCAGCCTCGAAAAAGGCTTTGCTTGAGACGTATCAGGCCAAAGCCAACACCGCACTGGACCAGGCCATTGGCTGGAACAAGCTGAAACCTGAAATGGTCAAGCTCTACACCGCCAACTTCACCGAAAGCGAGCTCAAGGACCTGGTTGCGTTCTACCAGTCGCCACTGGGCAAGAAAGTGATGACCAAAATGCCTGAACTGGCCCAGCAATCGGCCCAGTTGACCCAGGGCAAGCTGGAAAGCGCAGTGCCGGTCGTCAACAAGCTGCTCGCCGACATGACCGCCGAACTGGAACCTGCCAAAGCCGCTGCTCCGGCTCCGGCCAAGAAGCCTTAAGCGAATCCCGTCATGACCATGCAGACACGTATCGAGTCGGCACTGGCGTTGCTGCAGCCGCACCACTTGCAAGTGCTCGACGAGAGCCACATGCACAGTCGCGGTGAGCAGACGCACTACAAGGCCATTCTGGTCAGTGACCAGTTTCAGGGCCTTAACTCGGTCAAGCGTCACCAGAAGGTGTACGCCACGCTGGGTGCCCTGATGGGCGAGTTCCACGCCCTGGCCCTGCACACCTATACTCCAGAGGAGTGGGCGAAGACAGGCTCAGCGCCAGCCTCGCCGACGTGCGCTGGCGGTCATTGACCGCTAGCGTGCCTGGGTTGTCGGGTGGTTGATTCAAATCAGCATTGATTCAAATCAACGCCGCGACATACCTGCACAACCCCGGTTTTGCTAGAATCCGCACCGCGCCGCCTGGCCGGTGCGTTTTTTCGTTCAGCATTCAATGTCCGGTAGGCCCTTTGCGAGGGTCGCCACCTGGAGAGATACATGACTCAACAGTCGATCAGTCAGCCGATCGTCGTGGCTGCGCTATACAAATTCGTCACCCTCAGCGATTACGTCGCGTTCCGTGAGCCGCTGCTGCAGGCCATGGTCGATAACGGCATCAAGGGCACCTTGCTGATCGCCGAAGAAGGCATCAATGGCACGGTTTCCGGCAGCCGCGAAGGTATCGACGGCCTGATGGTGTGGTTGCGCAGCGACCCGCGTCTGGTCGATATCGACCACAAGGAATCCTATTGCGACGAGCAGCCGTTCTATCGCACCAAGGTCAAGCTCAAGAAAGAGATCGTGACCCTGGGCGTTGAAGGCGTCGATCCCAACAAGGCTGTCGGTACGTATGTCGAGCCCAAGGACTGGAACGACCTGATCGCCGATCCCGAGGTGTTGCTGATCGACACACGCAATGACTACGAGGTCTCCATCGGCACGTTCGAAGGTGCGATCGACCCCAAGACCACGTCGTTCCGCGAATTTCCCGATTACATAAAAGAGCACTTCGATCCGGCCGTGCACAAGAAGGTTGCGATGTTCTGCACCGGTGGCATTCGCTGCGAAAAAGCCTCCAGCTACATGCTGGGCGAGGGCTTTGAAGAGGTGTATCACCTCAAGGGTGGCATTCTCAAATACCTTGAAGAAGTGCCCCAAGAGCAAAGCCAGTGGCGCGGGGACTGTTTTGTCTTCGACAATCGTGTCACCGTGCGCCACGACCTCACCGAAGGCGATTACGATCAGTGCCATGCCTGTCGCACGCCGATCAGCGCTGAAGACCGCGCCAGCGAGCATTACTCGCCGGGCGTGAGTTGCCCGCATTGCTGGGATTCGTTGAGCGAGAAAACCCGCCGCAGTGCCATTGATCGGCAAAAGCAGATCGAACTGGCCAAGGCGCGTAACCAGCCACACCCCATCGGTCGTAACTACCGTTTGCCATCCGAGGCCTGAGCCATGTCCGCCCGCCTGATCTATGTCATGGACCCTATGTGCTCCTGGTGCTGGGGCTTTGCTCCGGTTGCCGATGCGCTGGTGCAACAGGCTAGGGCGGCGGGAGTGTCGCTGCATCTGGTGATGGGCGGACTGCGCTCGGAGTCCTCGCCGCTCGAAGCCTCCAAGCGACGCTACATTCTTGAACACTGGCAGGCGGTCGAGGAAGCCACCGGCCAGACGTTCCTGCGCGAGGGTGCCTTGCCGGAAGGCTTCGTGTATGACACCACGCCCGCGTGCCTGGCCGTCACCGCAGCACGGTCTCTTGACCCGCAGCAAGCCTGGGAACTGGTCAAGCTGATTCAGCAGGCGTTTTATGCTCAGGGTTGTGATGTGACGCGGCCTGCCATTCTGGCCGAACTTGCCGAACAGGCCGGGCTTTCACGCCAACGGTTCGCCGACGCGTTCGACAGTGTCGAGCAGCAGGCGGCCACGGCAGCCGATTTCGCCTGGTCACAGGATCTGGGTATTGCAGGTTTTCCGACCTTGCTGGCCGAGCGCAACGGCCAACTGGCCCTGCTGACCAACGGCTATCAACCCTTGAGTGCGCTGTCGCCATTGCTCGGCCGTTGGCTGGAGCGTGCGGCCAGTGCGTGATGACTCCACCGACGGCCTGCCAGCTGCCAACGACACACGCAATGACCGCTTGAGCTGGGCCGAAATTCGTCGGCTGGCACTGCGCCATAAAAAAGCTTTGTGGATAGCCAATGGTGTCGCCGTCATGGCGACGCTGTGCAGTGTGCCCATCCCGTTGCTGCTGCCCTTGCTGGTGGATGAGGTATTGCTGGGGCGCGGCGATGCAGCGTTGAAGGTCATGGATCACCTGTTACCGGACAGCCTGCAGAAAGCGGCCGGCTATATCGGCCTGATGCTGCTGTTGACACTGGTGCTGCGAGCCGGGGCCTTGCTGTTCAGCGTTCTGCAGGCGCGGTTGTTCGCCCGGCTGTCAAAGGACATCGTCTATCGCATCCGCCTGCGCCTGATCGAGCGCCTCAAGCGTATTTCCCTGCGCGAATACGAAAGCCTGGGCAGCGGCACGGTCACTACCCACCTGGTCACCGATCTGGACACGCTGGACAAGTTCGTCGGCGAAACCCTCAGCCGTCTTCTGGTGGCCACGCTGACCCTGGCGGGCACGGCCGGCATCCTGATGTGGATGCACTGGAAGCTGGCGCTGCTGATCATGCTGTTCAACCCGTTGGTGATCTTTGCCACGGTCAGACTGGGCAAGCGGGTCAAACACCTGAAGAAACTGGAAAACGACAGCACCTCGCGTTTCACTCAGGCCCTGAGCGAGACCCTGGACGCAATACAGGAAGTGCGCGCGGGCAACCGTCAGGGTTTTTTTCTCGGTCGGCTGGGTGTCAAAGCCAGGGAAGTGCGTGACTATGCCGTTAACTCGCAATGGAAGAGCGACGCTTCCGGACGTGCCAGTGGGCTGTTGTTTCAGTTCGGAATCGACATCTTTCGTGCCGCGGCGATGCTCACGGTGCTGTTCTCCGACCTGTCCATCGGCCAGATGCTGGCTGTGTTCAGCTACCTGTGGTTCATGATGGCTCCGGTGGAGCAACTGCTTAATCTGCAGTACGCCTATTACGCGGCCGGCGGTGCCCTGACTCGCATCAATGAGCTGCTTGCCCGGGGCGACGAGCCTCAATACACCGGTAGCGCTGACCCTTTCACCGGTCAGGAAACCGTCGGCATCGAAGTGCGGGGTCTGAGTTTCGGTTATGGCGACGAGCTGGTGCTGGATCAATTGAACCTGTCGATCGCGCCGGGCGAGAAGGTGGCCATCGTGGGCGCCAGCGGCGGGGGCAAGAGCACACTGGTGCAACTGTTGTTGGGCCTGTATACCGCTCAGAACGGAACCATCCGTTTCGGCGGTGTGGCTCAGCAGGACATCGGTCTTGAACGGGTTCGTGAAAACGTTGCGGTGGTTCTGCAACATCCGGCACTGTTTAACGACACCGTTCGCGCCAACCTGACCATGGGCCGCGAATGCACCGACGAAGCCTGCTGGCGGGCGCTGGAAGTGGCGCAGCTGGAATCTGTGGTTCGGGAGTTGCCGGCCGGACTGGACAGTGTCGTCGGACGCTCCGGGGTGCGCTTGTCTGGTGGGCAGCGCCAGCGAATGGCGATCGCGCGAATGGTGCTCTCCGATCCCAAGGTCGTCATCCTCGACGAGGCGACCTCAGCACTCGACGCCGCCACCGAGTACAACCTCCATCTGGCGCTGACGCGCTTCCTGCGCAGTCGTACCACGCTGATCATTGCACATCGTCTTTCCGCCGTTAAACAGGCCGACCGGGTACTGGTATTCGATGGCGGGCGCATCGCCGAAGAGGGTGGCCATCAGCAGTTGATCGAAGAAGGCGGTCTTTACGCCAAACTGTATGGCTATCTGCAACAAAGCTGAGACACGATCCCGCCCCTTTGCGGCATGGATGTTTCAAATTTGAAAAAATCATGTGCCATCACTGATGGATTTAGCCTAGGCTCTGCTCAGGACGATCTTTTCAGGCATGTGGTGACGCGAACCCATGAAGCAACCATGGACCTTTCCCAAGCCCCGCCTGACAGGCATCGTGTGGCCTTTCATTGCGGTCGCGCTGTTCCAGGCGCTGCTGGGATGCGTCAGCCTTTACACCATGTCTGCGGTGCGCAGCTACGTCGTCGGCGAGAGCCTGTGGTCCAAGGGTCAGAAAGATGCCATTCATTATCTGAGTCTCTACGCCAACTGGCACGACGAACGTGATTATCTGAAATACCAGCAGGCCATTGCGGTTCCGCAGGGCGGACATGCGCTGCGCGAAGCACTGGACAGGCCCGTTCCATCGCTTTCCGATGCCAGAGCCGGAATCATTCAGGGCGGCAATCACCCGGACGATGCCTCGGGCATTATCTGGATGTACCTCAACTTTCACGATTTCAGCTTCATGAAAACCGCTATCCGGTTCTGGGCCGTAGGGGATGACTATCTCGTCCAGCTCGACAGTCTGGCCGGACAGATTCATACGCGGATTCGTGAAGGGGCGGTGAGTCCGGCCGAAATGGAGCAATGGCGGGCGCAGATCAATGCCATCAACGAAGGCGTGGCACCTGCTGCCAAAGCGTTCAGTGACGCGCTTGGCGAGGGCTCCAGGTTCATTCTGAAGCTGCTGGTCGGGATCAATCTGGTGACCGCGGTGTTGCTGATCCTTCTGGCCTTTCTGAGGGTGCGTAAGCTGATTGCCCAGCGCCGCCTGTTTGCCGATGCCCTCCAGCTGGAGCGGGAGCGGGCGCAGATTACCCTGGAGTCGATTGGTGACGGGGTCATCACCACGGACATGAACGGCGCCATCGTCTACATGAATCCCGCCGCCGAAGGTCTGACCCACTGGAAAAACGGCCAGGCCATCGGTTTGCCGCTGGCCGCGCTGTTCAACCTGCTGGACGAGAACGATCAGCGTGACAGCTCGACCCTGATTGATCACATCCTGGGTGGCAAGCTCAAGGGCGGCAGCGCCAACAGCAAGCTGATACAGCGGCTCGATGGCAGTACGGTTTCGGTTGCGCTGGTGGGATCACCGATCTACTCCGAAGGGGTCGTCAGCGGCGCGGTATTGGTGCTCCACGACATGACGCAGGAGCGCCAGTACATCGCCAACCTGTCCTGGCAGGCGGCCCATGACGCGCTGACCGGGCTGGTCAACCGCAGTGAGTTCGAGCGTCGTCTCCAGCACGTGTTGAACAAAGGCGATACTGGCTACGCGAGTCATTGCCTGATGTTCCTGGATCTCGACCAATTCAAGCTGGTCAACGACACCAGCGGGCACGCAGCGGGCGACGAGCTGTTGCGGCATATTTGTCGGGCACTGCCCCAGGGCTTACGCGACGGCGACACCCTGGCCCGGTTGGGCGGCGACGAATTTGGCGTGCTGTTGACCGACTGTCCTGCCAACAAGGCCCACGAAATTGCCGAGACGCTGCGTCAGATAGTGCAGAACCTGCATTTCATGTGGAAAGGTCGACCCTTCGTCACTACCGTCAGCGTCGGTCTGGTGCATCTGGGGGACGCGCCGGCTACGCTTGAAGCCAACCTTTGCGCAGCAGACATGGCGTGCTACATGGCCAAGGAAAAGGGGCGCAATCGGGTTCAGGTCTACCGTCTCGACGATACGACACTGTCGATGCGCTCAGGGGAGATGGCCTGGATTCAGCGATTGCACATTGCCATGGATGAAAATCGGTTTTGCCTGTTTGCGCAGGAAATCGCATCGATTCAGCCCCACGGCGACAGTGTGAGGCATATCGAGATCCTGCTTCGTCTGCGCGATGAGTCCGGGCGCATGGTTGCGCCCGACAGCTTCATTCCTGCTGCCGAGCGCTACGGATTAATGACTACACTTGACCGGTGGGTCGTGCATAACGTGTTTCAGGTTATCGCCCGATGCATGAGCGAGGAACGGCATCAGGCACCGCAGGCGCTGTGTGCGATCAATCTGTCCGGGTCGAGCATCGGTGACGATGCCTTTCTCGATTACCTGAAACTGCAGTTCAGAACGTTCGGTGTTGCGCCTGACATGATCTGCTTTGAAATCACCGAAACCAGCGCCATTGCCGATCTGGGCAACGCCATTCGATTCATCAATGAATTGAAAGCCCTCGGCTGTCTGTTTTCGCTGGACGATTTTTGTGCAGGCATGTCGTCTTTTGCCTACCTCAAACACCTGCCGGTCGACTTCCTGAAGATCGACGGCAGTTTCGTCAAGGACATGCTCGATAACCCGATCAACCAGGCCATGGTCGAGGTCATCAACAACATTGGGCATGTGATGGGTAAGCGCACGATCGCCGAGTTTGTAGAAACACCTCAGATTGAATCCGTGCTGAAGGAAATGGGCGTGGATTTTGCTCAGGGGTACCTGATAGGTCGTCCGACGCTGTTCACGTGCGAAAGCCTCTACGCACCCCCGCTTCGACCCGTCCCGTTAATGTTCCATTCACCGGGAACGTTCAGTTAAATCGTATAGCCACTACAAGGAGCCACACAGTGATCGACACTTTCAACAGAACCGGTCCGCTCATGGAAGCCAGCAGTTATCCGGCCTGGGCCCAAAAGCTGATCAAGGACTGCGCCCCGGCAAAGGCCCGCGTGGTTGAGCACGAGCTGTACCAGAAAATGCGTGATGCAACCCTGAGCCCTAAAATCATGCGCCATTACCTGATCGGTGGCTGGCCCGTGGTTGAGCAGTTTGCGGTGTACATGGCCAAGAACCTGACCAAGACCCGCTTTGGTCGTCATCCTGGTGAAGACATGGCGCGCCGCTGGTTGATGCGTAACATCCGTGTCGAACTCAATCATGCCGACTATTGGGTCAACTGGTGCGCTGCCCACGACGTGACACTTGAGAACCTGCATGACCAGCAGGTTTCGCCAGAGCTGCACGCACTCAGTCACTGGTGCTGGCAGACCAGTTCTTCGGACTCATTGGCGGTGGCCATGGCTGCCACTAACTACGCCATCGAGGGGGCAACCGGCGAGTGGTCGGCGGTGGTGTGTTCGACCGGTGCCTATGCCGACGCATTTCCTGAAGACACGCGCAAGAAAGCCATGAAATGGCTCAAGATGCATGCTCAATATGATGATGCGCACCCTTGGGAGGCGCTGGAGATCATTTGTACACTGGTCGGTAATGAGGCCAGCGTGCAGTTGCAGGCCGAGCTGCGTCAGGCGGTTACCAAGAGCTATGACTACATGTACCTGTTTCTGGAACGCTGTATGCAGCTGGAGAAGGTCAAGCCAGCGCGTGAGCGTGCAACGGCCGTGGAGGCCTGAACACGCCGTCAGGGGCTGTCCCCGCCGTCAGCTGGCGATTGCCAGGCGGTTGCGACCCTGACGTTTTGCAACGTAGAGGGCGTCGTCTGCCCGTCGTAACAGGCTGTCGGCGGTTTCTGCCGACAGCAGTGTCGAGCAGCCCAGGCTCATGGTCATCGCGAGGTCGGGAGCCGTCTGGTCAAACTCCAGGTCCAGAACGGCCTGACGCAGGCGCTCGCCTACCAATGCAGCGCCATCGCCGTCAGTGTTGGACAGAATCACGACGAACTCTTCCCCGCCATAGCGAAATATCCGGTCTACGTTACGCAACTGTGTCTTGAGCGTGACGGCGATGGTTCGGAGCACTTCATCGCCCATTTGATGGCCGTAACGGTCGTTCACTTTCTTGAAATGATCAATGTCGAGCATCAGCACGGACAACGGTTGCTTGTGGCGACGCGCGATGTCCACTTCGCGCGGCAGGTTCTGATCCATCGATATGCGATTGCCGGTACTGGTCAGCGGATCGCGCAATGCGCTTTGCGTGGCGATTCGATACAGCAGGGCATTGAGCAATGGATACAGCAGGCAGGCGAGCAGGCTTTCAACGTCGCTCATCTGCTGCGCGTCGAAGGGTTCGGCCGTCTGGAACTCCAGTTGCCCGATGTCTTCGCCTTCATGACGCAAATGAAAGTGAGTGATGAACGACGCGTCCTCGCCCAGCCTCAGGTGCAGGTCGCTTTCTGCATGCCGATACACAACACCGCTCAGCGGCAGCAGTCGCTGAATGCCCTGGAAGAACAGTGTCAGTATGCGTTCTGCTTCAAGGCTGGTCTGCAGTTGCAGGCCTAGCTGTTTGATCAGCTCAGGCAGAGTAACGGGCGGCAGTACGGCATTGGGACGATGTTGAAACCCCAGGCGCTGCAACCTGGCAGTATCGAAATCGATTGCATGGGTCTGGGTAAGAGAAATCATCTCTTCGCTCCTCAGCACGTATGACTGGCTTGGCAGGGTTAGAGCGAAAGTCGTGCCATTCGGTTCATTTATCGGCCGGGATATTTAAAATCAGTGGGTTAGCGTAGTGCGCAGGCAGCAGGTGATCCTGGGGACGGCGACTTCTTGACGGAGCTTCGTGGCGCAGCAGTGCAACGGTTGGAAGGCGGCTGACTGGCGATTCGTCTCTTGCGGCGATGCGTCAGTGGCTGAACTGACGCGATCACCGGCAAGTTGCCTCCCATGGTCGTGTATCCGCTGCGAGGCAGTTCAACGCCGAAGGTGCTTTATCGGCTGTTTGACGAGCCTTACTGCGCGTTCAATGCCTGTCCATTGACGTTGTTGCTGTCCGGTCCCATCAGGTACAGATACACCGGCATGATTTCTTCCGGGGCGGGATTGTTCAGCGGGTTTTCCGCCGGGTAGGCCTGGGCGCGCATGCGGGTGCGGGTGCCGCCGGGGTTGATGCTGTTGGCGCGCACGCCAGTAACGCCTTCCAGCTCGTCGGCCAGGGTCTGCATCAGGCCTTCGGTGGCGAACTTCGACACGCCATAGGCGCCCCAGTGGGCACGGCCCTTGCGGCCGACGCTGCTGGAGGTGAACACCACCGAGGCGTCTTCTGCACGCTTGAGCAGTGGCAGCAACGCCTGAGTGAGCATGAACGTCGCATTGACGTTGACGTGCATCACGCGTGCGAACTCCTCGCTGGATAGCTGCTCCAGCGGGGTGCGCGGACCGATGATCGAGGCGTTGTGCAGCAGGCCGTGGAGATGGCCGAACTCGGTTTCGATCATCATCGCCAGCTCTGCATACTGTTGCGGCAGGGCAGTCTCGAGATCGAACGGGATAACCACAGGCTGCGGCTGATCGCAGGCTTCGATCTCGTCGTAGACCTGCGTGAGGTTGGCTTCGGTTTTGCCCAGCAGCAGGACGGTGGCACCGTGTGCTGCGTAGGTTTTTGCTGCGGCAGCACCAATGCCGCGGCCAGCGCCGGTCACCAGAATCACCCGGTCCTTGAGCAGGCCCGGGCGAGCGGAATAGTCAAACATGAAAGACCTCGAACGATTGTTTGCGGCTCAGCAACTGCACAGGGCGTTATCCAGCACCTTGCGCAGTTCCAGCGGGTGATCGACCACGACGTCAGCGCCCCAGTGATCGGGATTGTCGTTAGGGTGGATATAACCGTAGCGCACGGCGGCCGTTCGGGTGCCTGCGTCGCGACCGGATTCGATGTCGCGCAGATCGTCGCCGACGAACAGGACGCTGGCGGGATCCAGCTCCAGCCTTTTGCACGCCAGGATCAACGGCTCAGGATGGGGCTTGCTGTGTGTGACGTGATCCGGGCAGATCAGCAGCGCCGAGCGTTCGGCCAGGCCGAGCTGCTGCATGATCGGTTCGGCAAACCGTACCGGCTTGTTGGTGACCACGCCCCAGATCAGTCCGGCCTTCTCGATATCGGCCAGCAGCTCGGCCATGCCGTCGAACAGCTTGCTGTGCACGGCGCAGTCGCGTTGATAGCGCTCCAGAAACTCCAGGCGCAGGGCCTCGAATTCCGGCTCGTTCGGTGACA
Source organism: Pseudomonas asturiensis (assembly GCF_900143095.1). Lineage (GTDB taxonomy): Bacteria > Pseudomonadota > Gammaproteobacteria > Pseudomonadales > Pseudomonadaceae > Aquipseudomonas > Aquipseudomonas asturiensis. Next base: position 97,216 of record NZ_FRDA01000005.1, read on the forward strand.
TCGCGAAGGTCGCTGCGACCATGGCTTTGGCGCCGCCTGATATTTCATCGCGAATCAGCTTGTCCGACACTGCCGGAAAACCGCGATCAGCCAGCATCGCCTGGGAAATGGCGATGAAGTCCGGTGCGGTGTCGAGCAGTGTGCCGTCCATGTCGAATAAAACCGCTCTCAAGCGCATGCCTTAGGCCTCCCGAAGGGTCTGGATCATGTAGTTGACGTCGACATCCGAGGCCAGCTTGTAGTGTTTGGTCAGCGGGTTGTAGGTCAGGCCGATGATATCCTTGACCTGCAGGCCGGCATCGCGGCTCCAGGCACCCAGCTCGGAGGGGCGGATGAACTTCTTGAAGTCGTGCGTGCCGCGCGGCAGCAGGCCCAGAATGTACTCGGCACCGACTACGGCGAACAGGTAGGCCTTCGGGTTGCGGTTGATGGTCGAGAAGAAGACCTGGCCGCCCGGCTTGACCATGCGGTAGCAGGCGCGAATCACCGAGGATGGGTCCGGCACGTGTTCCAGCATTTCCAGGCAGGTCACCACGTCGAATTGCTCGGGCATTTCCTCGGCCATGTCTTCGGCGGTGATCTGCCGATACTCGACGCTGACACCCGACTCCAGCTGGTGCAACTGGGCAACGGCCAATGGCGCTTCGCCCATGTCGATACCGGTCACGGTTGCGCCCCGCAGCGCCATGGCTTCACTGAGGATGCCGCCGCCGCAGCCGACGTCGAGGACCTTCTTGCCCGCCAGATTGACGCGTTCGTCGATCCAGTTGACGCGCAGCGGATTGATATCGTGCAGCGGCTTGAATTCGCTCTCGCGGTCCCACCAGCGATGGGCCAGGGCCTCGAATTTGGCGATTTCTGCGCGGTCGACGTTGCTCATGGGGTATGCCTCTTGAACTTGAAATTCGGTTTTCATCTGTCCGGCTATAGATAACCAGACAGTCTTCTGTTCGGTTTGATCGGTCAGCGCGCTTCTTTGCCGTGCCCGGACGTTTGTCCGCTAATGCGCCGACCCCAGGCCATGGCCGTGTCGCGCAGCGCCTGTTCGTCCATCCGGGTCAGGCGGCGATCTTCGAGCAGGGGTTTGCCGGCGACCCAGACGTGGCTCACACAGTCGCGGCCTGTTGCATATATAAGCTGGGAAACCGCGTCGTAGATGGGCTGCTGGGCCAGGCCGGACAGGTCGAACGCGACCATGTCGGCGGCTTTGCCCAGCTCCAGCGAGCCGGTTTCAGCCTGGATGCCCAGCGCCCGTGCGCCATTGAGCGTCGCCATGCGCAGCGCCCGGTGGGCATCCAGGGCGGTCGCCGAGCCGGCAACGGCCTTGGCGAGCAGGGCGGCGGTGCGGGTTTCTCCCAGCAGGTCCAGGTCATTGTTGCTGGCTGCGCCATCGGTGCCGACGGCCACATTGACGCCGGCCTGCCACAGACGCTCGACCGGACAGAAACCGCTGGCCAGCTTCAGGTTGGACTCGGGGCAGTGGATGATGTGGGTATTGCTCTCGACCAGCAGGGCCAGGTCGTCATCGCTGATCTGGGTCATGTGTACGGCCTGAAAACGCGGTCCGAGCATGCCCAGGCGATGCAGGCGCGCCAGCGGTCGTTCCTGATGCTGCTCGACGGCTTGCGCGACCTCGAACGCTGTCTCATGGACATGCATCTGGATGGTGGCGTCAAGTTCATCGGCGATGACCCGCACCTTCTCCAGGTTCTCGTCACCCACGGTATAAGGCGCGTGTGGGCCGAAGGCAATCTTGATCCGCGGATGGTGAGCGAGGTCGTTGAACAGCTCGATCCCGGCGTGCAACGCTTCGTCGGTGGTGCGGGCACCGGGAATCGGAAAGTCCAGCACCGGCACCGTGATCTGGGCGCGCATGCCACTGACATGCACCCGCTCAGCGGCGACCTTGGGGTAAAAGTACATGTCGGAGAAGCAGGTGATGCCGCCCTTGAGCTGCTCGGCGATGGCCAGGTCGGTGCCATCACGCACGAAGTCTTCATCGACCCATTTGCCTTCGGCAGGCCAGATGTGGTCCTGCAGCCAGGTCATCAATGGCAGGTCGTCTGCCAGCCCGCGAAACAGGGTCATGGCGGCGTGGCCGTGGGCATTGATCAGGCCGGGGGCAAGCAGCGTCTGTGGAAGCTCCTGAACCTGCGATGCGCTCAGCTTCAGTGCCTCGGCCCTGGGGCCGATATAGACGATAAGCCCGTCGCGTATGCCGATGCCGTGCTCCTTGAGGACCACCCCTGCAGGCTCGACCGGTACCAGCCAGGTGGGCAGTAGCAAAAGGTCGAGCGGGGCTGTGGCGTTCGGCATGACAAGGTTTCCAGAGCTTATTACGGTGACGGCGAAGTATACCCGAGCGTCTTGGCGGGCGGCTCGCTATAATCAGCCGCTTTTGATTCTGGCTTTGGATTTCAAGATGGAGTGGGCGATGCGCGATCGACTGTTGGCTGCGGAGAAGGTAAAGGCCATCGATTGGCGAGATGACGCTCTGTACCTGCTGGATCAGCGGGTGCTGCCGTTCGAGGAAACCTGGCACGCCTACACCACGGCGGCCGGCGTGGCCGAGGCCATTCGTTCGATGGTCGTGCGCGGTGCGCCAGCCATCGGTATCAGTGCTGCGTATGGCGTGGTGCTGGGTGCCCGGGCACGGATTGCGGCAGGCGGTGACTGGCGCCAGGCACTGGAAGTGGATTTCGCGCAGCTTGCGGATTCGCGCCCTACGGCGGTCAACCTGTTCTGGGCCCTGAACCGGATGCGTGACCGCCTGAAGCGCATCAAGGCGACTGACGATCCGCTGGCGATTCTGCAAGCCGAAGCCGTGGCCATTCACCTCAGTGACCGCGAAGCCAACCTGACCATGGCGCAGCTCGGTGCCGACCTGATCCGCAAGCATCAAGGCAACCTGCAGACCGTGCTGACCCACTGCAATACAGGCGCGCTGGCCACCGGCGGCTTTGGTACGGCATTGGGTGTGATTCGCGCCGCGCATCTGGAAGGCATGATCGAGCGGGTCTACGCCGACGAAACGCGGCCCTGGCTGCAGGGTTCCCGGCTGACCGCCTGGGAGCTGGCCAACGAGGGCATTCCCGTGACCCTGAACGCGGACTCCGCTGCGGCCCACCTGATGCGCACCAAGGGCATCACCTGGGTCATCGTTGGCGCCGACCGCATCACGGCCAATGGCGACGTGGCGAACAAGATCGGTACGTATCAACTGGCGGTCGCTGCCATGCACCACGGCGTGCGTTTCATGGTGGTCGCGCCGAGTTCGACCATCGACATGGAAATGGCCAGTGGCGAAGACATCGTCATTGAGGAGCGCGACGGTCGTGAGCTGCTCGAGGTGGGCGGCCAGCGGGTCGGTGCCGATATCGATGCGTTCAATCCAGTATTCGATGTGACGCCTGCGGACCTGATCGATGCCATCGTGACCGAGAAGGGGATTGTCGAGCGTCCCGATACCGCCAAGATGGCCCAGTTGATGAGCCGCAAACACCTCCACTGAGGTTTTATGCTCGCTTGGGGTTAGTGATGTGTCGCGGCTGAACGGGCCTGTAAGCGCCTCTCAGGCGTCCTGCGCGCACATGGCTCGTTTTCAGCGCTTGCAAAGGATGTGAGCACCTCGGCGATTGTGGTAACATCCGGCGGTTTCCAGAGGCGCTATTTACAGGTGCCCACACTGCGCAGATCCAAGGCTTAACTCATTGATTTGTCGTAAGTCGTTGCCCCGCACCTGCTGGCAACGGCGAGCTTCGTTTACCCCGAATGGGTTTGCGAGGTTTCACCAGAAAAAGGAATCAGGCTTCTCATGGGCGAACTGGCCAAAGAAATCCTCCCGGTCAATATCGAAGACGAGCTGAAACAGTCCTACCTCGACTACGCAATGAGCGTTATCGTCGGTCGAGCACTGCCCGATGCGCGCGATGGCTTGAAGCCCGTGCACCGGCGCGTGTTGTTCGCGATGAGCGAACTGGGTAACGACTGGAACAAGCCGTACAAGAAATCCGCCCGTGTGGTTGGTGACGTGATCGGTAAGTACCACCCGCACGGCGACACGGCCGTGTACGACACCATCGTTCGTATGGCTCAGCCATTCTCGCTGCGTTACCTGCTGGTCGACGGCCAGGGCAACTTCGGTTCGGTCGACGGCGACAACGCGGCGGCCATGCGATACACCGAAGTGCGCATGACCAAGCTGGCTCACGAGCTGCTGGCCGACCTGCACAAGGAAACCGTTGACTGGGTGCCGAACTACGACGGCACCGAAATGATCCCCGCGGTCATGCCGACCCGTATTCCCAACCTGCTGGTCAACGGCTCCAGCGGTATCGCCGTGGGCATGGCGACCAACATTCCGCCGCACAACCTGGGCGAAGTCATCGACGGTTGCCTGGCGCTGATCGACAACCCCGAGTTGACGGTCGACGAATTGATGCAGTACATCCCGGGCCCTGACTTCCCGACGGCCGCGATCATCAACGGTCGCGCCGGCATCATCGAAGCCTATCGCACCGGCCGTGGCCGCATTTATATGCGTGCCCGCTCGATCGTCGAAGACATCGACAAGGTCGGTGGTCGTCAGCAGATCGTCATCACCGAATTGCCTTACCAGCTGAACAAGGCGCGTCTGATCGAAAAGATCGCCGAGCTGGTAAAAGAGAAAAAGCTCGAAGGCATCACCGAGCTGCGCGACGAGTCCGACAAGGACGGTATGCGTGTGGTCATCGAGCTGCGTCGTGGCGAAGTGCCTGAGGTCATCCTCAATAACCTCTACGCCCAGACCCAGCTGCAGAGCGTGTTCGGCATCAACATCGTTGCGCTGATCGACGGCCGTCCGCGGATCCTGAACCTTAAGGACCTGCTGGAAGCTTTCGTTCGCCACCGTCGCGAAGTCGTCACCCGTCGCACCGTATTCGAACTGCGCAAGGCCCGCGAGCGCGGCCATATCCTTGAAGGTCAGGCGGTTGCGCTGTCCAACATTGATCCGGTCATCGCCCTCATCAAGGCTTCGCCGACGCCTGCCGAAGCCAAGGAAGCGCTGATCAGCACGCCTTGGGAATCGAGCGCCGTGGTCGAGATGGTCGAGCGCGCCGGGGCCGATTCGTGCCGTCCGGAGAACCTCGATCCTCAGTATGGTCTGCGCGACGGCAAGTATTTCCTGTCGCCGGAACAGGCTCAGGCCATTCTGGAGCTGCGTCTGCACCGTCTGACCGGTCTGGAGCACGAGAAGCTGCTGGGCGAGTATCAGGAAATCCTGACTCAGATCGGCGAGCTGATCCGCATCCTGAACAGCGCCGTCCGCCTGATGGAAGTCATCCGTGAAGAGCTGGAACTGATCCGCGCAGAATACGGCGATGCCCGTCGCACCGAGATTCTCGATGCACGTCTGGACCTGACCCTGGGTGACCTGATCACCGAAGAAGAGCGCGTCGTGACCATTTCCCACGGCGGCTATGCCAAGACCCAACCTCTGGCGGTCTATCAGGCGCAGCGCCGTGGCGGCAAAGGCAAGTCGGCGACCGGTATCAAGGATGAGGACTACATTGCTCACCTGCTGGTTGCCAACAGCCACACCACGCTGTTGATGTTCTCCAGCAAGGGCAAGGTGTACTGGCTCAAGACCTACGAGATTCCGGAAGCGTCCCGCGCCGCCCGTGGTCGTCCGCTGGTCAACCTGCTGCCGCTGAGTGACGGCGAATACATCACCACCATGTTGCCGGTCGATCTGGAAGCCATGCGCAAGCGGGCTGACGAAGAAGGCGAAGCCCTCGAGGGCGAGCTGGACGACGCGCAGAACAGCGACGAGACCGAAGAAGAGCGCAAGGCACGCATCAAGGCTGCCGACAAGAAGAAGGCACCGTTCATCTTCATGTCCACGGCCAACGGTACGGTCAAGAAGACCCCGCTGGTGGCATTCAGCCGTCAGCGTAGCTCGGGCCTGATTGCGCTGGAACTGGACGAAGGCGATATCCTGATCTCCGCTGCCATCACCGATGGCGAGCAGGAAATCATGCTGTTCTCCGACGGCGGCAAGGTCACGCGCTTCAAGGAGTCCGACGTTCGTGCCATGGGCCGTACCGCTCGCGGTGTTCGCGGCATGCGTCTGCCGGAAGGCCAGAAGCTGATTTCCATGCTGATCCCGGAAGAGGGCAGCCAGATTCTGACCGCCTCCGAGCGCGGCTACGGCAAGCGAACGGCCATTTCCGAGTTCCCTGAGTACAAACGTGGCGGTCAGGGCGTGATCGCCATGGTCAGCAACGAGCGTAACGGTCGTCTGGTCGGTGCAGTCCAGGTGCTCGATGGTGAGGAAATCATGTTGATCTCCGACCAGGGCACCTTGGTGCGGACCCGCGTCGGCGAGGTCTCCAGCCTGGGTCGTAACACTCAAGGCGTCACCCTGATCAAGCTGGCCAGCGACGAGAAGCTGGTCGGTCTGGAGCGTGTTCAGGAGCCATCTGAAGTTGAAGGCGAAGAGCTGCTTGAAGGCGAAGAGGGCGTAGAGGCTCTGATCGCTGACGCCTCTGAACCTGGCGAAGCCGGTGACGAGCTGCAAATCGACGCTGCATCGGATGACGATGAATCGCAGGACTAATAAGCTGTAACGTAAATCAGGTAAGGGCTGGCTCGTCTGTGGGTGCATATGCATTTCAGACAAGTCCAGCCCTTGCGACATTCGGCCGGCGCTACGGACGATTCAGAATTTGCGCGCAAGCTGCCGGGCGTCTAGACGTCCCAGGCACGTTTCGGCAAGACAGTGCGTACAGACCCAAACGTATTTGACGAGAGTGGATATGAGCAAGCGAGCCTTTAACTTCTGCGCAGGTCCTGCTGCGCTTCCTGAAGCTGTTCTGCTGCGTGCCCAGGCCGAACTCCTGGACTGGCACGGCAAGGGCCTGTCGGTCATGGAAATGAGCCATCGCAGCGATGAGTTCGTCTCCATCGCCACCAAGGCCGAACAGGATCTGCGCGACCTGCTGTCCATTCCCTCCAATTACAAAGTGCTGTTCCTGCAGGGCGGTGCCAGTCAGCAGTTCGCGCAGATTGCGTTGAACCTGTTGCCTGAAAACGGCAAGGCTGACTACATCGATACGGGTATCTGGTCGCAGAAGGCGATTGAAGAGGCGTCGCGTTACGGCACGGTCAACGTGGCGGCCAGCGCCAAGCCTTACGATTACTTCGCTATTCCTGGTCAGAACGAGTGGAAGCTGTCCAAAGACGCGGCCTATGTTCATTACGCGCCGAACGAAACCATTGGTGGTCTGGAATTCAACTGGATTCCGGAAACCGGTGATGTGCCGCTGGTCGCTGACATGTCCTCGGACATCCTGTCGCGTCCTGTGGACATCTCCCGTTTCGGCATGATCTACGCCGGTGCCCAGAAGAACATTGGCCCGAGCGGCGTGGTCGTGGTGATCATCCGCGAAGACCTGCTGGGTCGCGCCCGCTCGCTGTGCCCGACCATGCTCAACTACAAGGTCGCGGCCGATAACGGCTCGATGTACAACACCCCGCCGACGCTGGCCTGGTACCTGTCGGGTCTGGTCTTCGAGTGGCTCAAGGAGCAGGGCGGCGTCGAGGCTATTGGCAAGCTCAATGACATCAAGCAGCGCACACTGTACGACTTCATTGACGCCAGCGAGCTGTACAGCAACCCGATCAACAAGCCGGACCGCTCCTGGATGAACGTGCCGTTCCGCCTGGCCGATGATCGTCTGGACAAGCCATTCCTGGCGGGTGCCGACGCTGCCGGTCTGCTCAACCTCAAGGGCCATCGTTCGGTCGGTGGCATGCGCGCGTCCATCTATAACGCAGTGGACATCAATGCGGTCAACGCATTGGTGGCCTACATGAAAGATTTCGAGAAGGAGCACGGCTGATGTCCGAACAGGAACTCAAGGCGCTGCGCGTCCGCATCGACAGCCTGGACGAAAAGGTTCTGGAGCTGATCAGCGAGCGTGCCCGCTGTGCGCAGGAAGTCGCTCGGGTCAAGATGTCCTCCCTGGCGGAAGGTGAAGCGCCTGTGTTCTACCGCCCGGAGCGTGAGGCGGCAGTGCTCAAGCGTGTCATGGCGCGTAATCGCGGTCCCCTGAGTAACGAAGAGATGGCGCGTCTGTTTCGCGAAATCATGTCTTCCTGCCTGGCGCTCGAGCAGCCCTTGAAAGTCGCCTACCTGGGGCCTGAAGGCACCTTTACCCAGGCCGCGGCCATGAAACACTTCGGTCATGCGGTCATCAGTCTGCCCATGGCGGCTATCGATGAAGTGTTCCGGGAAGTGGTAGCCGGTGCCGTGAATTTTGGTGTCGTGCCGGTGGAAAACTCCACCGAAGGTGCGGTCAACCACACGCTCGACAGCTTTCTTGAACACGACATGGTCATCTGTGGCGAAGTCGAATTGCGTATTCACCACCACCTGCTGGTCGGTGAAAGCACCAAGACTGAAAGTATCTCGCGCATTTACTCCCACGCGCAGTCGTTGGCCCAGTGCCGCAAATGGCTGGATGCGCATTATCCGAACGTGGAGCGCGTCGCTGTTGCCAGCAACGCCGAAGCCGCCAAGCGCGTCAAGGGTGAGTGGAATTCCGCCGCCATTGCCGGTGACATGGCGGCCGGTCTTTATGGTCTGACGCGTCTGGCTGAAAAGATCGAAGACCGCCCGGACAACTCCACGCGTTTTCTCATCATCGGCAACCAGGAAGTCCCGCCGACCGGCGACGACAAGACCTCGATCATCGTGTCGATGAGCAACAAGCCGGGGGCCTTGCACGAGCTGCTGGTGCCTTTCCACGAAAACGGCCTGGATTTGACGCGTATCGAAACCCGTCCGTCGCGTAGCGGAAAGTGGACCTACGTGTTTTTCATCGATTTCGTAGGGCATCACCAGGACCCACTGGTCAAGGCGGTGCTGGAGCAGATCAGTCATGAAGCCGTTGCCTTGAAGGTGCTGGGTTCCTACCCGAAAGCGGTTCTTTGAAGGGGCGTTACATGAGTGGTCATTTTTTCGTCCTGATGGGCTGCGAAGGCTTGAAGGGTTTTGCGCGTGGTTGAGGTCAGCTCAAAGCAAGCGAGCGGCCCGATCGTCGGACGCCTGGTGGTCGTGGGACTCGGCCTGATCGGCGGCTCCTTTGCCAAAGGGGTGCGTGAGAGCGGCCTGTGCCGTGAAGTGGTCGGCGTCGACCTTGATCCTCAATCACGCAAGCTGGCAGTTGAGTTGGGGGTCGTGGATCGCTGTGAAGAGGATCTGGCGGCGGCGTGCTGCGGTGCCGATGTGATTCAGTTGGCGGTCCCGATTCTGGCGATGGAAAAGCTGCTGGCATTGCTGGCACCTCTTGAGCTGGGTAACGCGGTACTGACCGATGTCGGCAGCGCCAAGGGCAATGTGGTTCGCGCGGCTTGCCAGGCGTTTGGCGGCATGCCGTCGCGCTTCGTTCCCGGGCATCCGATTGCGGGCTCGGAGCAGAGCGGTGTAGAAGCCTCCAACGCTGCGCTGTTTCGCAGGCACAAGGTCATTCTGACGCCTTTGGCCGAAACCGACCCGGATGCTGTGGCCCTGGTTGATCGACTGTGGTCGGAGCTGGGCGCTGATGTCGAGCACATGCAGGTCGAGCGTCACGATGAGGTACTGGCCGCTACCAGCCACCTGCCGCACCTGCTGGCATTCGGTCTGGTCGATTCGTTGGCAAAACGTAATGAAAATCTGGAAATATTCAGGTACGCCGCCGGCGGTTTCCGTGATTTCACGCGTATTGCCGGTAGTGATCCGGTCATGTGGCATGACATTTTTCTCGCCAATCGCGAGGCGGTATTGCGCACGCTCGATACGTTTCGCAGCGACCTCGATGCCCTGCGTGACGCAGTCGATGCGGGTGACGGTGCTCAGTTGCTGAAAGTGTTCACCCGTGCCCGCGCTGCGCGCGAACATTTCGGTCGCATCCTGGCGCTCAGGGCGCACGTCGAGCCCAGGGGTGTCGACGCGTCCAATGGCCAGGCGGCGGTCGGTGGCAACGTCAGTCATCGCATTGGCGGGCCTGTGGATATCGCTTCTGCGGCACTTTTCATGGTTGCGGCGTCCATCAGTGCAGATTCGGATCTGCTGCTCGAAGGCGTCAGCATGGACGCTGCGTGCGTGGGCGTGATCGATATTCTGCGCCTGATGGGCGGCGATATCGTGTTGCATGCCGCTCGCGAAGAAGGCGGTGGGCCTGTTGCAGATGTTCAGGTACGCAGCGCGCGGCTCAAGGGTGTCGACATTCCCGAAGCGCTGGTTCCACTGGCCATTGATGAATTTCCGGTGCTCTGTATTGCAGCAGCCTGCGCGCAAGGGCGTACCATTCTGCGCGGGGCTCAGGAGTTGCGCGGCACGGAGCTTGAAGTCGTGCGGGTGGTGGCTGATGGCTTGCTGGCACTGGGTATCGAGGTTGAAGTTGCGCCGGACGGCATCATCGTCGAAGGCGGCGTGCTGAGTGGTGGCAACATTGATGTGCGTGGCAATCAGCGGATTGCCATGGCGTTCGGCGTGGCGTCATTGCGGGCGTCTGCTCCTGTTCATGTTCACGATCACGCGCATTTTGCTCCATCGTTTTCCAATTTTCTGGCGCTGTGCGCTCAAGTCGGCCTGCATGTAGCGCAAGAGGACATAAAGTGAAGATCAAAGCACCTGTTATAACCATCGACGGACCCAGCGGCTCCGGGAAGGGCACCGTGGCCGGATTGTTGGCCAGAAAGCTGGGCTGGTGCCTGCTCGATTCGGGCGCGCTGTATCGCCTGCTGGCATTTGCAGCGCGCAATCATGGCGTCGATCTGACCAATGAAGAGGCGCTCAAGCTCCTGGCTGCGCACCTCGACGTGCAGTTTGAAGCGTCGGCGGCAGGGCAGGGTCAGCGCATTGTTCTTGAAGGCGAAGACGTGACTCACGCCATTCGCAACGAGCAGGTTGGCAGCGGCGCCTCGCAAGTGGCTTCGTTGCCAGCGGTGCGTGATGCGCTGCTGCAACGCCAGCGCGCGTTTCAGGAAGAACCGGGCCTCGTGGCGGATGGCCGCGACATGGGTACCGTGGTTTTCCCTGATGCACCCTTGAAGATTTTTCTGACGGCCAGCGCCGAGGAGCGTGCGCGTCGTCGTTACTTGCAGTTGAAGGCCAAGGGCGATGATGTTAGTCTGTCGAGTCTGCTAGATGAGATAAGTGCACGCGACGAGCGTGACACCCAGCGAGCGGTAGCCCCGCTCAAGCCGGCGCACGACGCCATACAGCTGGATTCCACCGAATTGTCCATCGAGCAGGTGCTGGAACGCATCCTGAGTGAAGTCGCCCTGCGCGATATCGCCGGATGATCAAGGAGCTGTGCAGGAGACCAGACCCCGTCCTGCAAGCTTCCTTTTATATGAACGAAACCCACGTTGTCTGGAGCGTGGCAGATGGGCGTATCCTTCGCCCTTGATCAACAGGAATTAAAATGAGCGAAAGCTTTGCAGAACTTTTTGAAGAAAGCCTAAAAACCCTGAACCTTCAGCCGGGCGCAATCATTACCGGTATCGTTGTCGACATCGACGGCGATTGGGTAACTGTACACGCTGGCCTGAAGTCCGAGGGCGTCATCCCGCTCGAGCAGTTCTACAACGACGCTGGCGAGCTGACCATCAAGGTCGGTGACGAAGTGCACGTTGCGCTCGACGCGGTCGAAGACGGCTTTGGCGAAACCAAGCTGTCCCGCGAAAAAGCCAAGCGCGCTGAGTGCTGGATTGTTCTGGAAGCAGCTTTCGCAGCTGAAGAAGTGGTCAAGGGCGTTATCAACGGTAAGGTTAAAGGCGGCTTCACTGTCGACGTTAACGGCATCCGTGCGTTCCTGCCTGGTTCTCTGGTTGACGTTCGCCCTGTGCGCGACACGACTCACCTGGAAGGCAAAGAGCTCGAGTTCAAGGTCATCAAGCTGGACCAGAAGCGCAACAACGTTGTCGTTTCCCGTCGCAGTGTCCTGGAAGCCGAGAACAGTGCCGAGCGCGAAGCTCTGCTCGAGTCCCTGCAGGAAGGTCAACAAGTCAAAGGTATCGTCAAGAACCTCACCGATTACGGCGCATTCGTCGATCTGGGTGGCGTCGATGGCCTGCTGCACATCACCGACATGGCCTGGAAGCGCATCAAGCATCCATCGGAAATCGTCAACGTTGGCGATGAGATTGATGTAAAAGTCCTGAAGTACGATCGCGAGCGCAATCGTGTTTCCCTGGGCCTGAAGCAACTGGGCGAAGACCCATGGGTTGCTATCAAGGCTCGTTACCCGGAAGGCACTCGCGTCACCGCGCGTGTTACCAACCTGACCGACTACGGCTGCTTCGCAGAGCTGGAAGAAGGCGTGGAAGGCCTGGTACACGTTTCCGAAATGGACTGGACCAACAAGAACATCCACCCATCGAAAGTCGTTCAGGTTGGCGATGAAGTGGAAGTCATGGTTCTGGACATCGACGAAGAGCGTCGTCGTATCTCCCTTGGCATCAAGCAGTGCAAATCTAACCCGTGGGAAGATTTCTCTGGCCAGTTCAACAAGGGCGACAAGATCTCCGGCACCATCAAGTCGATCACCGATTTCGGTATCTTCATTGGTCTGGACGGCGGCATCGACGGTCTGGTTCACCTGTCCGACATCTCCTGGAACGAAGTGGGCGAAGAAGCCGTACGTCGTTTCAAGAAGGGCGACGAGCTCGACACTGTGATCCTGTCTGTTGATCCAGAGCGTGAGCGCATCTCGCTGGGTATCAAGCAGCTGGAAAGCGATCCGTTCTCCGAGTACGTCACTGTCAATGACAAAGGCGCAATCGTCCGCGGTATCGTTAAAGAAGTTGACGCCAAAGGCGCCATCATCACTCTGGCCGACGACATCGAAGCGACCCTCAAAGCCTCCGAAATCAGCCGTGACCGCGTTGAAGATGCGCGTAACGTTCTGAAAGAAGGCGAAGAGATCGAAGCCAAGATCATCAGCGTTGACCGCAAGAGCCGCGTAATCAGCTTGTCCATCAAGTCGAAAGACGTTGAAGACGAGAAAGAAGCGATTCAGAGCCTGCGTAGCAAGCCTGAAACTGCTGAAAGCACTGGTCCTACCACCATTGGTGACCTGCTGCGCGCGCAGATGGAAAAACAGAACTAAGTTCTGCTTGACCATAAAAAGGGCGACTTCGGTCGCCCTTTTTTACGTCTTGTTTTTAAGCCTTTCCAGCCCACGGCTGAACCCGAAAAACGTCTCCAGCGACCTCTCAGGCCGCGTCCTTCTTGTGTTCTCGTCAATCCCTATGCTGTACCTGTCAGGTGTCATACGCACGTCATGCGTTCGTGAGCCGTTGACACGGCTTCACATAAGTCAAGAGATGGGCTGTTCAAATTCATCCGGCCATGCTAAAACCTTCGGAGCGCTGACCTAGCTGCTTGAAAAAGAAGGGAAAAATATGACGAAGTCGGAGTTGATCGAACGAATTGTCACCCATCAAGGGCTGCTCTCATCCAAGGATGTCGAGTTGGCTATCAAGACCATGCTTGAACAGATGTCACAGTGCCTCGCAACGGGCGACCGTATCGAGATTCGTGGGTTCGGCAGCTTCTCTTTGCATTACCGCGCACCGCGTGTAGGCCGTAACCCCAAGACGGGCCAGTCTGTCAGTCTGGACGGTAAATTTGTTCCCCACTTCAAGCCGGGCAAGGAATTGAGGGATCGGGTGAATGAAGATGAAGAAGAGGGCCTCTGAGGTCGCCAGACAAAGGATCATCTGATGCGCATATTCAAACGAGTCGTTGTCATCGCCATTGTGCTGTTTGTCGTGCTGGCAACCACTGTATTTGTGCTTGAAAACCAGCAAACCGTCGCGTTGGTCTTTTTTGGCTGGTCAGCGCCAGCGCTCCCCTTTGCCGTACCGGTGGTCCTGGCGCTTTTGCTGGGCATGCTGATCGGTCCGGTTCTGGCATGGCTCGCCAGTTTCCGCAAAAAACGCACGCTATACACTCGATCCATCAAGTCCGAATAAACAGGCGTCGCCGGATGCAGGTCCGGCTGCCTGAAGTACTTCTTCTCCTGCGTTCCCTCGCTGCCTTAAAACGTTTTCTGCTTCTTTCAGTGCATGTCTCGCGGTGTCAATCCAGGCGGCGAAGCTCGTGTGTGCTCATTTAATTGTTCTTATATTGCTGTAGGAATATTCAACTTCTCACGCTTGATTATTCTTATATGCTGTAGGAAATACATGCATAGTAATGGAATGGTCAGTGTTTATATGGCTCATCCGTCTGTCGTCCAATCAAGGCTGATTTTTCTTTGGCTTTGATCCTCTATGTCAAGACTTGAAAGCCCCTTATTCAAATGCAGAATACCCCCGGCTTATTGCGCGAGTGCGTACCTGGCACTGCGTCTGGTCTTTACATGAAGGGTCGTTGAATGTCTTATCCGCAACTCATACACCATGGTGCCGTAGAGACCGTGACGGGTTCTTGCCATCAGCTTTGCATGGACGCCGCAAACAGTCTGTTGATTGATTGTGGGTCCACACAGGTCCGGGAGCGCAATGGCGTTGAGGCGTTCGGGTTTTCCCCGGCGGACATCAAGGCGCTGCTGGTCACCCATGTGCACAACGATCATGTGGGGCGTATTCCCGAGTTGCTGGCGAGTGGGTACAAGGGGCCGATTCTGTGCAGCGAACCCAGTGCCCACTTGTTGCCGCTGGTGATGGAGGACATCCTGAAGCTGGAGTCCGGTCATGACGCTGTACGGGTCGATCGTCAGCTGGAAGCCATTGGCAAGCGCATCATCGCGTTGCCTTTCAATACCTGGTTCGATCTGGTGGCCACAGAGTCGCTGCACTGCAAGGTGCGTCTACAGCGCGCCGGTCATATCCTCGGGTCGGCATACATTGAATGTGATCTCACCTATCCGCTGGAGGGCCGCTCGCAGCGTGTGGTGTTTTCGGGCGACCTGGGGGCGTCCCACACCCCCATGCTGCCTGCTCCCGAATCGCCTGAGTGTGCCGATATTCTGGTGCTGGAAAGTACTTACGGCGATCGTCTTCACGAAGATCGAAGCACCCGGCAACACCGTCTCGAAGCGCTCATTGACAAGGCGCTGGAAGATAACGGCACGGTGCTGATTCCTGCATTCAGTATCGGACGCACCCAGGAGTTGCTGTACGAGCTGGAGGATATCCTTCGCCGCAAGTCGTTGGCAGGTGATAGGCTGGTCAGCAGTACTGTCGACCCACGGAGCGGCGAGGCGGTCGCCATGGACTGGCCGCAACTACCGATCATCCTCGATTCGCCGCTGGCCAGCAGATTTACCAAGGTGTACCAGTCGTTCTCCGACTATTGGGATGAAGACGCACGGGAGCGTCTGGGGCAAGGCCGAGCGCCTCTGGGCTTCTCCCAACTCGTCACGATCGATACACACAGCCAGCACCTGCAGACGATCAACTATCTGGCCAGCACCGCACGCCCGGCCATCGTTATTGCCGGCAACGGCATGTGCGCAGGGGGACGTATCGTCAACTACCTCAAGGCCATGCTGGGTGACACGCGTCATAACGTTCTGTTTGTCGGTTATCAGGCCAAGGGCACGCCAGGTGCAGCGATTCAGGCGTACGGCCCGCAAGGCGGGTACGTTGAACTCGATCGAGAGCGCTTTGACATTCGTGCAGGTGTCTCAACGGTAAGCGGGTATTCGGCGCACGCTGATCAAGCGGGTCTGGTGGAGTTTGTTACAGGCATGAAGCAGTGGCCTGCACAGATACGTTTGGTTCATGGCGAGGCCGCTGCAAAGAGATCACTGGGACATAAACTGCAACGCAAATATTCGCTGGATAAACGTCCGTTGAAACTGTTTATTCCTTGAACGCACCCATGATAAGGCGAGCCTGTATCGGCTCATGTAACTTACTCATTTGTTCACGGTGCGTAGTCCGAAGCCGCTGGTAATAAATGCCATTCTGCCTGTTTACCGTCGCAAGGGCTCGAAGTGCGGACTGTTATTACGGTTGCTAAATTGCCTCATCCAAGTAATATTCACAGGCTTTGAACAGGCGTTGTGATATGGCTGATGAGGCCGGGTGGGTTGCGATAACAGGTGCAACGGGCTTCATTGGCGGTGCGGTCGTTCGTCATCTGATCGAGCACACTGCCGCGCGCGTGCGAGTGGCGGTTCGAGGGACGTATAAACCCTGCAGCGACCGCATCGACGCGATAACGGTCGGGTCGCTTGCCCCGGATAATCAATGGGCTTCATTTGTGGCGGGGGTTGATGCCGTCATTCATTGTGCTGCCCGGGTTCATGTGTTGAACGATTCAGCCGCAGCGCCCGAACAGGAATACTTTCGTACCAACGTTGCTGCAACGCTCAATCTTGCCGAGCAAGCCGCGGCGGCAGGTGTCAGGCGTTTCATTTTTCTCAGCTCGATCAAGGTCAATGGCGAATCAACCGTTTCGGGCCGCCCATTCCGTGCTGATGACGTCTGTCATCCCGAGGATCCCTACGGCTTGTCCAAACACCAGGCTGAGAAGGGGCTGCGTGAGCTGGCGACGCGTACCGGGATGGAGGTTGTGATCATTCGCCCGGTTCTGGTCTACGGGCCAGGCGTAAAGGCCAATTTCCTGAACATGATGCGCTGGCTAGCCAAGGGCGTGCCGTTGCCATTGGGGGCGATCGATAATCGTCGAAGCCTGGTCTCTCTGGGCAATCTGGTGGATCTCGTCGTGACCTGTATCCGTCATCCGGCAGCTGCCGATCAGACGTTTCTGGTCAGTGATGGGCACGATGTTTCCACCACCCAGCTCTTGAGGCAGATGGGGAGGGCGCTGGGCAAGCCTGCACGTTTGCTGCCTGTTCCGGCGAAGGCGTTGCACGTTGCCGCTGCAATGCTTGGAAAAAAGGGCTTTTCCGAGCGCCTGTGCGGCTCTCTTCAGGTCGATATCGACAAAACCCGTACCCTGCTCGATTGGGCTCCTCCCCTCAAGTTCGAAGACGCGATGAAAGAGACTGCTCTGTATTATCTGGAACACACCCATGCTTGAGTGGCTATCGATCGCGGCTGTCGCTTTTCTTTCGCTGTGTTTGACGGCCCTGCTTCGCAGGTATGCGCTGTCCAGGAGCCTTATGGACGTGCCTAATGCCCGTAGCTCGCATTCCATTCCAACCCCCAGAGGCGGCGGCGTTTCGATTGTAATAGCGTTTGTACTGGCGTTGGCGGCCTTGTCGCAGGCAGGCCTGATATCTGTTAACGCGTTGATCGCGCTGATTGGCGCAGGTGGTCTGGTGGCGATTATCGGTTTCATGGACGATCATGGTCACATCGCTGCGCGCTGGCGCCTGCTGGGACACTTCGCGGCGGCTGTCTGGGCATTACTGTGGTCGGGCGGACTGGCGCCGATCAGCCTGATGAGCATGACCTTCGATCTGGGCGTGGTTGGCCATGTTCTGGCTGTCTTCTATCTGGTCTGGATGCTCAACCTGTACAACTTCATGGATGGCATCGACGGGATCGCGAGTGTCGAGGCGGTCACGGTGTGTGGCGGCATCAGCCTTGTCTACGCCCTGAGCGGCTTTAATGAGTTGTTGTGGGGGCCGTTGCTCCTGGCTGCTTCGGTCGTCGGATTTCTGTACTGGAATTTCCCGCCAGCACGGATATTCATGGGCGACGCCGGCAGTGGATTTCTCGGCATCGTGCTCGGAATACTTTCTGTTCAGGCTTCCTGGTCGGCACCTCAGCTATTCTGGGTCTGGTTGATCCTGCTGGGCGTGTTTGTGGTGGACGCGACGGTGACGCTGCTGCGTCGTCTCTTTCGTGGCGACAAGGTCTACGAGGCTCATCGCAGCCACGCCTATCAGTTTGCGTCACGCCACTACGGCAGGCATCTTCCCGTAACGCTGGCCGTTGGTCTTATCAACATCGTCTGGCTGCTGCCCATTGCCTTGTGGGTGGCTTTGATGGGGGGAGACGGCATGACATGGGTCACGGTGGCCTATGCGCCGCTGGTGATAATTGCGTTGCGATTCAACGCCGGTCAGCCCGAGCGCAGTTAACGAAATGGACTATGGGTTGTCCTATACCGTGAAACGCTACATAGAGACCGAATTTCGGTGCTGATTTACAGCCAGGGCAGAGGAGCTATCACGAATTGATGAGCAGGTTACGCGATGTTCTGCTGGCGTTGCCACGCCGCAAAAAGCGAATAATCCAGGTTGCTGCTGACGTTCTGCTGGTATGGCTCGCCCTGTGGATGTCGTTTATCGTCCGTCTCGGGATCGATGATCTGATCAACCCGCTGGAAAAGCACACCTGGCTTTTCATCAGTGCTCCGCTTGCTGCCATTCCGCTGTTCATTCGCTTCGGCATGTACCGTGCGGTCATGCGCTACTTCGGCAATGACGCGCTCATCGCGATCATCAAGGCGGTCACGCTTTCCTCCCTGATTCTCGGCTGCATGGTTTACGTGTACAGCAACCATCAGCAACTGGTACCCCGTTCGGTCATCTTCAATTACTGGTGGCTGAGCATGGTGATGATCGGCGGTCTGCGCCTGGCCATGCGGCAATACTTTCTGGGCGACTGGTTTTCGGCGGCGCAGCATGTCCCGTTCGCCAAACGGGACAACGGTTTGCAGAAGGTCGCCATCTATGGCGCAGGCGCTGCAGGCAATCAATTGGTCGCAGCACTGCGGATGGGGCGGTTGATGCACCCGGTCGCGTTTATCGACGATGACGAATCCATCTCCAACCGGGTCATCTCCGGGCTTCAGGTCTACAAGCCAAAACACATACAACGCATGATCGACGTCACGGGCGCGCAGGAAATCCTGTTGGCAATTCCGTCCTCATCACGTGGACGCCGTCGCGAGATATTGGGATTTCTCGAGGGCTTCCCGCTGCACGTGCGAAGCGTTCCGGGATTCATGGATCTGGCTGCCGGTCGGGTGAAGGTGGATGACCTGCAGGAGGTCGACATCGCCGACCTGCTGGGAAGAGACTCGGTGCCTGCGCGCGAGAATCTGCTTGAGCATTGCATCAAGGGCAAGACGGTGCTGGTGACGGGGGCAGGAGGCTCGATCGGTTCCGAACTGTGCCGGCAGATTCTGTTGCTGGGACCTACCAAGCTTCTACTGCTCGACCACAGTGAGTTCAATCTCTATAGCATTCTGTTCGAACTGGAGCAGCGCGCCGCCCGTGAATCCCTGAGCGTCAAATTGCTGCCCATTCTGGGTTCGGTGCGCAATCACCCCAAACTGCTGACGATCATGAAGGCCTGGAAGGTCGATACCGTTTACCACGCGGCCGCCTACAAGCATGTACCGATGGTCGAGCACAATATCGCTGAAGGTGTCATCAATAATGTCGTCGGCACCCTTAATACCGCGCAGGCGGCCTTGCAGGCAGGTGTGTCGAACTTCGTGCTGATCTCCACGGACAAGGCGGTGCGCCCCACCAACGTCATGGGCAGTACCAAGCGGCTTGCCGAACTCATCTTGCAGGCCCTCAGTCGTGAGACGGCGCCGGTGATTTTCGGCGACAAAGCCAACGTCTATCAGGTCAACAAAACCCGTTTCACCATGGTTCGTTTCGGCAACGTGCTGGGTTCATCGGGGTCGGTGATTCCCTTGTTCCACAAGCAGATCCAGACGGGTGGGCCGTTGACGGTGACGCATCCGAAAATCACCCGTTATTTCATGACCATTCCGGAGGCCGCGCAACTGGTCATTCAGGCCGGCTCCATGGGGCATGGTGGCGACGTTTTCGTTCTGGACATGGGCGAGCCGGTGAAGATCATTGAACTGGCCGAGAAGATGATCCATCTTTCGGGCCTGAGCATTCGTTCGGAAAAGAACCCGCATGGTGATATCTCCATCGAATTCACCGGTTTGCGCCCAGGCGAAAAGCTTTATGAGGAACTTCTGATTGGCGACAACGTGGTGGCGACCGAGCACCCGATGATCATGAGTGCCAATGAAGACTATTTACCGTGGGAAATATTGAAAGGGCGGCTGACCCGCTTGCTGGATGCCGTTGATCAGGATGATTACACCAGTGTCAGGCAGTTACTTCGCGAAACAGTTAGTGGCTATACGCCCGAAGGGGAGATAGTTGACTGGATGTATCAGGAGCGCCGCAATGAGACCTGAAGTGATGAAGTGTTTCCTGCTGTAAGTTTTTAGTGCAATAAGCCCGCGAACAGTGTGCCCGACATAACTGGCAATGCTCGTTTACTTTGATAACGACGTGCGCTGGTCTAAGTTTCAGTCGCAGCTTCGGAAAGCTGCCTTAAACTTTATGGAGCGTCAGTTATGCGAACTACTTTTTTCTCTGCCTTGATGTTTGCCTTGTTGACCAGCGCCTCGGTTGCCGTAACAGCGGCACCCGCCGCGCCGAGCAGTGTGGAAGCCCCCGTTGCTGCGGCAGTGCAGGCGGCACAGGCAGACAGGATCAACCTCAACAAAGCCGATGCAGAAACCCTGCAGAAGGAACTGGCCGGTATCGGCAAGAACAAGGCTGATGCCATTGTGGCCTACCGGGAAAGTAACGGGGCGTTCACATCGGTTGATGAATTGATCGAGGTGAAGGGGATCGGTAAATCCATTCTCGAAAAAAATCGAGACAAACTGTCAGTGGAATAATCGCGGACGTTCATTAATCAAGAACAGGCCGACATGCGTCGGCCTTTTCTTTGTGTTTAGTTGATCAGTGCAGAGTCTGTCGACAGCGCCGGTTGTTGAAGCGCTGATGCACTTTCCTGTTGGCAGACATGTAACTTCACATGGTCTCGAGTCACGTTCAGTATGTGATCTGAAAGTTGCCGGTCATGAACGCTGCGCGATAGCATCAACGCCCCCACCAGACTCGAGAGAATCAGTACACTTTTTGATTGGGAATCTTCGCTTTGCAGTGCGTTTTCGAACGTTTCCAGCAGATGAAGCGTGATCTCGTCAGTCAGTTTGCTAGGACGTTCCATCTGACCCAGTTCAGCGCACATGTTCGGTAACGGACAACCTGTTCCCGGTTCATCACGGTGTGGGCTGGACAGGTAGAGATCGATGAACTCGCTTAGCGCATCCTGCCCGGCAAACATCTCGCGGGTGAGCACCTTGGCGTCATCCACGGACTGTCTCAACGCCTGCTCGACAAGGTCATCTTTTGACTTGAAATGAGCATAGAAACCGCCGTGGGTCAGACCCAGCGATTTCATCAGGGGTTGCAGCCCCGTTGCTCCAATGCCATCCCGGCGAAAACGTACGGATGCTTCCTTGACAATCCGCTGATGAGTTTGGGCTTTACGATCAAGCGCGTAACGCATGCTCGATTCTCCAGGAAGTGGCCGAAGTATTACAACGCCTTTATACATGGATAGATGAAACGATGCAGCATAGGTTTGAAGCGCTGCGATTCCGACGTTTCCACGCAAAACCTAAAGGCGGTATGGCCGCCAGGCGACTCTGACGTTCTTTTCAGATGTTCGGAACTGAGCAAAATTTGTCCGTTGTGGTTCAGAACCTACAGATCCGTCAGACAAAACCGTTGATTTCTCGGCGTAATCCCGGACAATCCGGCCCCTTGTTTTCCGGGGGAACGCGGACTGCCCGTTTTTTGATGCGTTTCCCTTTTGATTAACCGGCCACGGAGAGTCGACCGGATGAATGATCAGGCAAATGGCGTCGTAGAACGTCTGGAGTCAACCTCCGCGCGCGCTGCCGCGTGGAACCGTAGTGATACGACCTGGATGCTGGGCCTGTTTGGTACCGCGATTGGCGCAGGCACTCTGTTTCTGCCGATCAACGCGGGCATCGGCGGATTCTGGCCCTTGCTGGCGCTGTCCATACTGGCCTTCCCCATGACGTTCTATGCCCACCGCGGGCTGACACGTTTCGTGTTGTCCGGGCGAGAAGGGGCGGATATCACCGAAGTGGTCGAACAACATTTCGGCAAGGGCGCAGGCGCACTGATCACCCTGCTTTATTTCTTCGCCATCTTCCCGATCCTGTTGATTTACAGCGTGGCCCTTACCAACACGGTGGGCAGCTTCCTTGAGCACCAATTGCAGGTGCAGCCACCGCCGCGTGCTGTGCTGGCGTTCGTGTTGATCGTGGGACTTCTGGCCGTGGTGCGGTGCGGGGAGCGTTTCATCGTCAAGGCCATGAGCCTGATGGTTTACCCCTTTATCGTTGCACTGCTGTTCCTGAGCGTATTTCTGATTCCGCACTGGAACGGCGGCATTCTGAGTACTGCAACGACGCTGCCCGAGCCTTCGGCATTTCTGCCGACCCTGTGGCTGGCCATTCCGGTGATGGTGTTCTCGTTCAACCATACCCCGATCATTTCCGCTTTCGCCGTCGAGCAGAAGCGCCAGTACGGTGAAAACGCCGAGGCGCGTAGCTCACAGATTCTGGCCCGCGCCCACGTGTTGATGGTCGTGCTGGTGCTGTTCTTCGTATTCAGTTGCGTGCTGACGTTGTCGCCTGCTCAACTGGCCGAGGCCAAGGTACAGAACCTGTCGATCCTGTCTTATCTGGCCAATCATTTCAGTAATCCGACCATCGCATTCGTCGCGCCGCTGATTGCATTCGTGGCCGTCTCGAAGTCGTTCCTGGGCCACTACATCGGTGCCAGTGAGGGGCTGAAAGGTCTGATCGTCAAAACCGGTCGCCGTCCCGCTCCTAAAATGCTCGACCGTATGACCGCTGCGTTCATGCTGGTGGTGTGCTGGATCGTGGCGACGCTCAACCCCAGCATTCTGGGCATGATTGAAACCCTGGGTGGCCCGATCATTTCGGCATTGCTGTTCCTTATGCCGATGTACGCCATTCGCAAGGTACCCGCCATGCGCAAGTACTCGGGCAAGCTGTCCAACGTCTTCGTGGTCATTGCCGGGCTGGTCGCCATCACTGCGCTGGCGTATCCGGCCATCGAGTGGGTTTTGCAAGGTTGACGACATGAGGGCGCAGTCACCGTCCGGTCCTGCGCCCCTCAACCGGCTGACGTTTCTTACGAACTCATGGTAAGAATCATGCAAGTGGTGCTCGCAGTGGCATACAGACGGTCATCCACGTCATACAACCGACCTTCGGCGACTGCCGTAGACCGGCCCACATGGATGACCTTGCCTTCTGCGCGGACGGGGCCAACCTTGTCGGTCAGTGCGCGGATATAACTGACGCGCAAATCCAGTGTGGTGTACCCCTGGCCTTTCTTGAGCCGGGTATGAATTGCACAGCCCATGCACGAATCCAGCAGCGTCGCGGCATAACCGCCGTGGACAATGCCCAGCGAGTTGTAATGTCGGCTGTCCGGCGTACCCTGAAAGATGAATTGCCCCTCACTGTAGACAAGCGGAACAAAGCCCATCAACGCGCCTAGTGCCGGGCTGGGTAGATCGCCGCGACCTATACCGTTGAAGAAATCGATAGGCTCCAGCAGGGCCACCTCTGCAAGCCCCGTGTCGCCGGGCGGACCGAGCGTGGCGCGCACGGTTTTCTCCTCTGCCATCCACAATTCGATCTTTTCTTCACGCGAGAGATTCTGCATGACGCGGTACTCCATAGCGACGACGGGCGGATTAATTGATTGCGATCGTAATCAATTAATGATGATGATCGCAATTAAAAATTGCCGCGCGCACTCAGCGCCGCCAGGGGTTGCCGGGCAGGGAGGTCGGTATGAAAAGAAGGAAAGTGCGCCAGTCACGGCGCATCGCTGTCAGGGCCTGCTAAAGAGGCCCTGAGCGTATTTTCTGCAGGATGTTCAGCCCGGATGCCGGGCCATCACTCTAGCGGTTCAGGATACAAGGGCCTGGACAGGTGCATGATGCTTGCGTAGTCGTACACATACTGACGGCCCGCATGGCTGGTCGAACGCAGTTGGTCGATCAGCAGTCGCTCTTTTTTGTTCAGGTATCTCAACGCCGGATCTTGACTGGACTTCAGGCGATCACGTTCATGGGCGTCAGGGAATGCTATGACGTTCGTCATGAAAAATCTCCTTGGGTGTTAGTCCTTGCTTGCTGTGATGTAGCCCCGATTATTGCGGTTTTAGCGACGGCCCCACCTTACCCAGAAAAACTTGGCCCGATCAACCCTTCAGATAGGGTGATTCATAAGGTTTGAGTGATCTCGAAGGATTGTCGGACGCCGTTGATGACAATCTGTACGACATCGTCTGCGAATTTTCCCAGCAGGTTCTGCCCCAGCGGTGCGCGAGCCGTTATCACGGTAATCAGACATTCGCCTGCGTGAACCTTCAGCCCCGCTGCGTCAGGCCCCAGGAACAGATACTGCACCTGACCCGCTTCGCCCTCGAGGGTGATCAAATCACCGACCTGAATGCCGAAGGATTCATCGAACGCCTTGAGTGACCAGTTCCGGTAGAGCGCCAGCGATTGACGGATTTCATCGACGCGACGCGCCTGGCCGGCAGCGAGATAGGAGGCTTCCAGCCCCAGCGTGTCGTATTTGTTTTCGGCGATGTTTTCTTCGTGTGTGGCGGCTTCATAGGCGGTCTGGGCGGCGCGTTGCGCAATGTCCAGATCCACCGCCAGTCTATCGGTGATGCGTTGCAGCACGTCCTGCTTGTTCATGGCTCATCCGCAATATTCGTTGATGCTGGCGCGGCTTTTCTCGCTCGGCGCGGTGCGGTCCTGCTGCATCCAGAAGTCGCATTTGGCGCGGCTGAAATTGCGCTGCTGTTGCTCCTGCGTCTGCTCGCGGGCCTGTCTGGCTTCGCTTTCGCGCAGGCTCTGCTCGTATTTCCTGAACATCGCTGTTTCGGGTTCAACCTGCGGTGCAGGCGGCGCTGTCAGTTGAGTGGCGGCTTTTTCCAGCGCAACGGTCTGTGCAGGAGGAAGGCTTTTGTATAACAGCCAGCCGGTCAGGACTACCGCCATGGCTCCAAGCCAGATACCCAGGGCAATGCACAGAATCAATTTCAGGGACACATACAGTTCGCGACGGCGGATGTGGGACGGCATGGCGGAGTTCCTTGCGAAGGGCGCAGTGCGATTGTGCCATGCCTGACGCGTGTGGATGACAACTGCACACGCGGCTTCTGCCGCATCAGAGGCGCTCAAGGCTCAAGGCTGGTGGGGAAGGGGCGTTCTGAAGGACAATCGATGTTTTACGGACAGGCCTCAGGGAGCCCGGATGAAAGCCTCTTGGGACGTTTTTTGTAATGTGGTCGATAACTACGGGGATGTGGGCGTCACCTGGCGCCTGGCGCGTCAACTTGTCGCCGAGCACGACCTGACCGTTCGTCTATGGATCGACGACCTGTCGGCATTTGCCCGTCTGTGTCCGCAAGCGGATCCTCAGGCCGCCCAGCAGTGGCAGGAAGGCGTCAGTGTCTGTCACTGGCCCGCAGAATGGGTGAACACGGACATTCCCGACGCAGTGATTGAGTCGTTCGCCTGCCGGCTTCCTGCTCATTACACCGACGCCATGCTGCAGCGCTCGCCAAGGCCGGTGTGGCTCAACCTCGATTATCTGAGCGCCGAAGAGTGGGTGACGGGCTGCCATGGCTTGCCGTCGCTGCAGTCGAGTGGTTTGAAGAAATTCTTTTTCTTCCCCGGCTTTCGGGACGCCACCGGCGGATTGCTGCGCGAGCAGGGTCTGATCGAGCAACGTCGGGCTTTTCAGCACGACGTGGCGGCGCAGCAGACCTTTCTGCAGACGCTGGGCGTAAAGCCGATAGCAGGGGCGCGTCTGATTTCGCTGTTTGCCTACGAGAACCCGGCGCTTGGCAGTTGGCTCGATGCCCTTGCCCGCGACAGTCATGCCACGCAGTTGCTGGTCCCGGAAGGGCGCATTCTTGCCGACGTGCAGCGTTGGCTCGACATGGCTGAACTGACGGTTGGCAGCATTGAGCAGCGGGGCGTTCTGACGGTCCAGATACTGCCGTTCGTCAGGCAGGAGGCATACGACCGCTTGCTGTGGAGCTGCGATTTCAATGTGGTACGAGGCGAGGACTCGTTCGTGCGAGCCCAATGGGCGGGCAGGCCGA
This sequence comes from Pseudomonas asturiensis, assembly GCF_900143095.1. Taxonomy (GTDB): domain Bacteria; phylum Pseudomonadota; class Gammaproteobacteria; order Pseudomonadales; family Pseudomonadaceae; genus Aquipseudomonas; species Aquipseudomonas asturiensis. The sequence continues at coordinate 123,210 of NZ_FRDA01000005.1, forward strand.
TGCTCTGGCACATCTATCAGCAGGAAGGCGATGCACATCTGCCCAAGCTTGACGCGTTTCTGGAACTCTACCTGGCAGGCCTGTCGGCAGAGGCTGCGTCGGCCCTGAACGCGTTCTGGCAAAGCTGGAACGCCAGCCTGCCGCTGGACGCGAGCTGGCAGGCGATGATGATCCACTGGGTGGAGATCCAGAGCCACGCCGAACGCTGGTGCGAAGAACAGGCCGCTCGCAAGGATCTCGCCGCAGCGCTGGTGCAGTTTTATGGAAATTCGCTATGATACGCGGCCTTGATGTAAGGCTCTGTACGAAAAGTGCCCTCCAAGGCTATTTCTCGTACAGAGCCTTTGGTTAATCTCATCCAAATTCGGATATATGCAATGAAAACTGGTAAAGAGCTGAAACCCGGTACCGTGATCCGTCTGGAAAACGACCCTTGGCTGGTTCAGAAGGCTGAATTCACCAAGTCCGGTCGTAACAGCGCAATCATGAAGACCAAGCTGAAGAACCTGCTGACCGGTTACAAGACCGAGATCGTTTACAGCGCTGACGACAAACTGGACGACGTGATCCTCGACCGTAAGGAAGCGACTCTGTCCTTCATCAGCGGCGACACTTACACGTTCATGGACACCTCCGATTACACCATGTACGAACTGAACGCCGAAGACATCGAAAGCGTTCTGCCTTTCGTTGAAGAAGGCATGACCGACGTGTGCGAAGCCGTGTTCTTCGAAGAGCGTCTGGTTTCCGTAGAGCTGCCGACGACTATCGTGCGTCAGGTTGACTACACCGAAGGTTCGGCTCGTGGCGACACTTCCGGCAAGGTCATGAAGCCTGCCAAACTGAAGAACGGCACTGAGCTGAGCGTGGCTGACTTCATCGAAATCGGCGACATGATCGAGATCGATACCCGTGAAGGCGGTTCCTACAAAGGCCGTGCCAAATAAGCATGGTTTTGTAACCCCGTTACGCAAGAAACCCGCAGCGATGCGGGTTTCTTTTTGCCTGCGATTCGGCAGATGGCGTTACTTCAAGTGTGCTTTCAGCTCTTCGGACGCTTGCAGCATGGCGGAGCGAACCGCCGGCACCTGACTGACCACGTTGAGCAAGCCGTAGTCGTGGATCATGCCGTTGTAACGCACAGCCGTGACGGGCACGCCAGCCTGATCCAGTTTACGGGCATAGGCTTCACCTTCATCGCGCAACACATCAGCGCTGGCGGTCTGGACCAGCGCAGGCGGCAAGCCTTTCAACTGATCGATGGTGGCGCGCAACGGTGAGGCGTAGATCTCGTTACGCTGCGCCGCGTCGGTGGTGTAGTTGTCCCAGAACCACTTCATCATGTTGCGCGTCAGGAAGTGGCCTTCGGCATACTGGTCGTAGGACGCAGTGTTGAAATTGGCATCCGTCACAGGCCACAGCAGCACTTGGTAGCGCAGCGCCGGGGTGCCTTTTTCCTTGGCCATCAGGGCAACCACTGTCGCCATGTTGCCGCCGACGCTGTTGCCAGCCACGGCAAGACGCTTGCCGTCGACGTTGATTTCCTTGCCATGCTCAGCCACCCAGCGAGTGGCCGCGTAGGCCTGATTGATCGCAGTCGGGTAATGCGCTTCAGGCGAAGGCGTGTAATTGACGAACACCGCAACGGCGCCAGAGCCTGCAACCAGATCCCGAACCAGGCGTTCGTGAGTCTGGAAATCACCCAGGACCCAGCCGCCGCCGTGGAAGAACATGAAAACCGGCAAAGTCCCTTTGACGCCTGCGGGACGCACGATATTCAGGCTGATGGACTGGCCGTCGACCTTGATCGTTTTCTCGCTGACATCGGCCCTGGGCAGGGTCAGTTTCACCCCTGACTGAGCGCCGACCAATACCGCGCGGGCGTCCTTGGGCGACAGTTGCTCGATGGGCTTGCCGGTGCCCGAGTTCAGTGCATCGAGAAAGGCCTGGGTGTTGTGCTCAACGCCCGAATCGCCTGCGGCGAATGCGCTGCTGACAGACAGGGCGAGCAGCGTACCGGTCACTACTTTGCTGAAAGTTTTCATGTTCGATTCCTGTGGCGGGCGAGGATCAGACGGTGACGTGCAGACGCACATCGACGTTGCCACGGGTGGCGTTGGAGTACGGGCAGACCTGGTGAGCGGCATCGACCAACTGCTGGGCGTCGGCTTGTTCAAGACCTGGCAGGCTGATGTGCAGGTCGATGTCCAGACCGAAGCCGCCGGGGATCTGACCGATGCCGACATGTGCGGTGATCGACGCATCGGCAGGGATACTGCGCTTGCTCTGGCCGGCGACGAATTTCAGCGCGCCGATGAAGCAGGCCGAGTAACCGGCGGCAAACAGTTGCTCAGGGTTGGTGGCTTCACCACCGGCACCGCCCAGCTCTTTTGGGGTGGCGAGTTTTACATCGAGAACCTTGTCGCTGGAAACGGCACGGCCATCACGGCCACCGGTGGAAGTTGCGACTGCGGTGTAGAGAGTGTTCATGGTCTGGATCCCTGTAGAGATGACTTTATGCGCTAAATGTTTGCGCGCTAACTAATAGCGAATTCAATGTATCCCTGGAATACTTTGCGCGCAAGTTAATTTTTGAAAAGAATAAGGATGTGAGCAGAGAGGGGCGACGGCCCGACAAAGGTGCGACGCGCGGTGTCCCGTGGAGGTGTGCCCACGCCAGGCATGGGCACGATCAGAACGAAGTGCTGATACTCAGAAACTGTAAGTTCCGGTCACCACCAGATTGCGCGGATCGCCGACGCGAATCTGTCCGGCGCTGGTCGCCGAGCTGTAGTACGTGCGATCAGTCAGGTTGTTGAGCGCCGCGCGTACGTCCCAGTCCTTCTGGCGAAAGCCTGCCAGCGCATCCCAGCGACCGTAGCCGGGGAGCACCGTGGTGTTCTGGTTGTCGGCGTAACGCTCGCCTGACAGGGTCAGTCCGGTCTCTGCGTACCACCCCATTTCCGGCTTCCAGGTCAGGAACACACTGCCGTTGCGTCGCGCCACGTTACTGACGCGATTGCCCTCAAGGCCGTTGTCGTCTTCCACGATCGTTGCGTCCTGCAGACCAATGCCGCCGCGCAGGTACCAATGGCTGGCCAACTGACCGGTGGCCGTCAGTTCGATACCGCGTGAACGCTGCAGGCCAGTCAGCAAGGTGATGGTCGGGTTGACCGGATCGGTGGTGCGGCGGTTGTACAACTCCAGTTCATAGACCGCGAGCGTGGTGCTCAGGCGTTCGTTCAACCAGTCGCTTTTGACCCCGATTTCCTTCTGCCGGGTCATCTCCGGGCTCAGGTCATTGGCATTGCCCGATGCGCCCGGTGTGATGCCGATCAAGCCACCACCGACCGGCGAGAACGTCTTGGTCCAGGATGCATAGAACGAGTGGTCCCGCACGGGCGTCCACACCACGCCTACGCGCGGGCTGGTGCTGTTGCTATCGCGCTGATCCTTGATGCCGCGAAGCTGATTGGTGGTCTCCACTTCGAAGCGGTCGTAACGCAGCCCGCCCAGTACTTGCCATTGATCGTTCAGGCGCAGTTGGTCCTGCACATAAAGCCCGCGGCTTTCGACCTCGGTGTGGTTGTCACTGGAGACGATCATCCGGCCCGTGTGACTCTGGTTACGATCCGGCTCGAACAGATCCAGCGCCGGAACGGCCTGGAATCCTGCGCCTGATGTCGCTGCGGTATACAGCGTCGGGTCGCGGCGCTGGCTGCCCATTTCCAGGCCGGTCAAGAGCCGATGCTCCAGGCCGAATGTTTCCACCAGGCCTTCCAGCTCCAGATTGTTGAAGACGTTGCGGGTACTGAGATCCTGCTGCCAGTGCTGGCGGGTCACGCGCCGGGTGCTCGGGTCGTAGCCGGTCAGGTAGGTGTTGTCGAAATCGCTGTCGAGCTTGAACACGCCCAGCGTCTGGCGGAGCTGCCAGTTGTCATTGAGTTCATAGGTCAGTTTCGAGCGCAGCGACTGCGACCGGTCGTCGATGTAATCCCGGTCGTCGCCGTAGGTGGTGCCGCGATGCACATCGGCAGGGCGCCCACCGATGCCCGGAATACCGCGATCCGGCGTGCGGTCGTAGCGGCTGTATTCATACTGCACCAGCCAGTTCAGCGCAGGCGTCAGTTGCCAACTGATCGAAGGCGCGAACAGCTGTCGGCTGCTGGAGACATCGTCGCGAAAGCTGTTGCTGTCCTGATTGCCCATATTCAGGCGCAGGCTGACATTTTCGCTGGGGTCGGCACTCAGGTCGGCGTACAGGCTGCGCAGGTCCTCGCTGCCGCCCTGGACTTCAAGCGTGGAGCGCCTGCCTGCCTGAGGCAACTTGCTGACCCGGTTGACGATGCCGCCCTGGCTACCACGGCCATAGAGCACGGCTGCCGGACCTTTCAATACCTCAATCCGCTCGATGTTATGCAGGTCGCGCACGTACTGGCTATCGTCGCGAATGCCATCCAGATAGAAATCATTGCTGGCGTCGAAGCCCCGGATTCTCAGACCGTCGAAACGCGTGTCCGCCGCGCTGCTGACATTAGGGAGGCCACTGAGTGCTGTGCCCAGATCGTTGGTGCCGTAATCCAGAACGCTGGAGGTCTTCACTGTATCGATGGCCTGCGGCACATAGCGCGCGGGGGTTGAGGTGCGCGTCGCGGTGCTGACTTCCTTGACCCTGGGGTCATCGATAAGGGTGTCGGCTTCAATCGAGAGTTCAGGCAGTGTGGTGGGCGCGGCGCAGGCATAGCCCGCTGTAAGCAGCACGGAAAAACCGAGGGAGGCAGGTTTGAGGCGAATGAGGGCAGGCATGAAGATGCGCATCCAGAGGGCTGTGATTTTTAGGATGCGAATGGTAATGCTTGCTATTTGCTTGTACTAAGAATTCCTGTTTCCGATATGCCACTGATTGTTTCTTAATATTTCATGGTTGTTACAGTTCAATCATGCGTCCGTCACAAGCTGTCATGCAAATGTTCACGCAGATCCAGCAGTTTGCCTTGCAGCTCGCGAAGCTGGTCCATGTTCAAGCCACTGGCGGACAGAATGCAGCCCGGTACCGTCGTGGCTTTGTGCTGCAAGGCGCGACCCTGTTCAGTGAGATGCAGCAGCACGACGCGCTCGTCTTCCTTGCTGCGTGTGCGGCTGATGAAACCCTCGCCCTCCAGGCGTTTGAGCAGCGGCGTCAACGAGCCCGGATCGGTCAACAGACGTGTACTCACCTCGCCAACGGTCAGCCCGTCCTTTTCCCACAACACCATCATCGCCAGGTATTGCGGATAGGTCAGCCCCAGCGCCTGAAGCAAGGGCTTGTACACCTTGGTCATCATCAGCGAGGTGGAATACAGGGCAAAACACAATTGATTGTCGAGCAACAGCGAGTCGCAATCGGCGGAGGCGGTGGGGGTAAGGCTGTCGTCGGCGTCCATGGGCATTCCTCATGCGCGGTGAAGGAGGGGCTTAATTTAGTGTTGCGATCTTTAATGCGCCAGACAATTTCATTGGCGCAACGCTTAGCCAGTCGCCGGGTCAGGACGGCGGCGCGCAAAAAAAGCCGCTTTGTCGACGTTGATCGTTTGCCTCACGCGCAAGACTGCGTAGCATTTGGCCATTGATTGGTTGGGGATGTGGCGTGATCGAAGTCTTGATGTTTGTAGTGTTGGGGGCGGCAATGGGCACGCTGGGCGGGCTCTTCGGAATCGGCGGCGGTCTGGTGGCGATTCCCGCGCTCGGTGTGCTGTTCGGGTTGGACCAGCAACTGGCGCAGGGCACCGCATTATTGATGGTCTTGCCCAATGTGCTGCTGGCGTTGTGGCGCTACAACCAACGTAACCGCATTCTGCTGCGCAACGCGCTGATGCTCATCGTGCCCAGTTTCCTGTTCGCCTGGCTGACGTCATTGCTCGCGGTTCGCCTCGATCCGCAGGGCATGCGGTTGGCGTTCGTCGGTTTCCTGGTTGTGCTGACCGTGTTCAATCTGGCGCAGATGTTCTGGCGTAAGGGGCAGGCCAGTTCGCAACTGCGCCATGAAAAATGGCTGTGGCTGCTGGGCGTGGGCTCCGGTGTCACAGGCGGTCTGTTCGGTGTGGGCGGCGGGGTGATCGCCACGCCGATCCTGACCAGTGTATTTGGTGCCACTCAAGTGGTGGCGCAGGGCCTGGCGTTGTCGTTGGCAGCACCCAGCACCGGGATCACGCTGGTCACCTACGCACTGCATGATCATGTGAACTGGTCCATGGGCATCCCGCTGGCTGTCGGCGGCCTGGCGAGTATCAGTTGGGGCGTGAAGCTCGCGCATTCGTTGCCAGAGCGCAAATTGCGCTCAATGTTTTGTGTGTTTCTGGTGCTCTGCGCGGTGATCCTGGCGCTTAAAGTCTGAAACCCTCGGCAATGTAATCGGCCATGCATTCGGTGATGGGTGAGGGATTGTCGGGGTTTCGCAGCAACACCACGCTGGCGGTGGGCAGTTGCGGCAGGTTTTCCGCTTCGCCGAGGATACGCAGATCCGGCGTGACCAGACTCTGCAACTGCGCGGTCACGGCCAGACCTGCGCCGACCACCGCCATGATCGCCGCCATGCTGGCGCTGCTGTAGGCGATCCGGTACTCACGTTCGAGGGTGTCGAGGGCATTGCAGGCCCATTCCCGACAAAAACAGCGGGTATTGAACATCGCCAACGGCATGGGCGTCTGCTCATGGGGCGCATGACCGTTGGCCTCGACCCAGACCAGGTGTTCGCGCCGCAGCAACTGGCCGATTTCATTGCCGGGCTTGCGGGTCACGATGGTCAGGTCCAGGTCATTGCGCTGCAAAAGCAGATCCGACGGTTCGCAATGCACTTCGACCTGAACCAGTGGATAGGCCTGCGAGAACTGCGACAGGATGCCGGGCAGAAAGCGCATCACGTAATCGTCCGGCGAGCCGATCTTCACCACGCCCACCATGTGGGGTTCGCGCAACGTGTTGAACACCTCGCTGTGCAGCTTGAGGATGCGCCGTGCATAGCCCAGCAGCACCTGTCCTTCTGCCGTGAGGCTCAAAGTACGGCCGTCCTTGCGAAACAGCGAGCGCTGGACGATATCTTCTTCCAGTCGCTTCATTTGCATGCTGACCGCAGATTGAGTGCGGTTGACCACCTCACCCGCCCGCGTAAAACCGCCGTGATCGGCGATGGCGACAAAAGTGCGCAGCAGTTCGGTGTCGATGCCGGGGTAGGTGGCCAATGCATCAATCTCCCAGATGGCTTGCATAAGAAACATTCGTTGGATTGATCTTAAGCCCGGCGCGAGACTTTAGTCATCCCCACATGAAGGGCAAGATGATGAAAGGTCAAAAAGGGTATGTACTGATCGCCAGCTCATCCTTGCGGTTGCCGCTTGGCAAAGCGCTGAAGTGGCTCAAAGCGCACGTGGCACGCTGGTACGAGTTGCACCGTCAACGTCGTCTGCTCGCGCAGATGAGCGATGGGGCACTGAAGGATCTGGGTCTGAGCCGCGCCGATGTTCTGCAGGAGACCGAGCGTCCGTTCTGGGACGACCCCATGAGGCGCTGACAGGGCACTCTGTAATCGGCTAGCGTAAAGGGCTTGAAACGGGAGCGTTGAAGCCCATGGAGTTATCCCTCAAACAAGCACGTCGTCTGGCACTGGCCGCCCAAGGGTTCACCGGGCGCCAGCCGCCAGCCACTGTCAAGGCCAGCCACGTGACACAGTTGATCAGTCGACTGGGCGTGTTGCAGATCGACTCGGTCAATGCGCTGGTGCGCTCGCACTACCTGCCGCTGTTCTCACGGTTGGGTCATTACTCGCCAACGTTGCTGGATCAGGCCGCCTGGAGTCAGGGGCGACACCGACGTCTGTTCGAATACTGGGGGCACGAAGCTTCATTGCTGCCCATCGAGCTGTACCCGTTGATGCGCTGGCGCATGCGCCGTGCGGCTCAGGGTGAGGGCATCTATCAGGGGCTGGCCAGGTTTGGTCGGGAGCAGCAGCCCGCCATTGCACGCGTATTGCAAGCTGTTCGCGAGCGGGGCGCGCTGGGCGCGGGCAGCCTGAGCACCCGTCAGGAAAAAGCCGGACCCTGGTGGGACTGGAGTGTGGAGAAACAGGCGCTGGAGTGGCTGTTTGCAGCGGGCGAAGTGACGGTGGCGGGGCGTCGCGGCTTCGAGCGTCTGTATGACCTGCCCGAGCGCGTGTTGCCGATGACCCTCCTCGATCAACCCGACATCAGCGAAGCGGATGCCCAGCGCGGTCTGTTGCTGCATGCCGCCAGTGCGCTGGGTGTCGGCACGGAGAAGGACCTGCGCGATTATTTTCGCCAGGACCCACAGCCCAGCCGCACCCTGCTGGCGGAACTGGTCGAGGCTGGTGAGCTTGAGAGGGTTCAGGTTCAAGGCTGGAAGCACAAAGCCTTCTGCCTGCCAGACTGCAAGGTGCCGCGCAAGGTCACTGCCAGCGCGCTGTTGTCGCCGTTCGACTCCCTCGTCTGGGAGCGGTCACGAACCGAGCGGTTGTTCGACTTTCGCTATCGGCTGGAGATTTATACACCGCAGGACAAGCGCGTCTATGGCTATTACGTGCTGCCATTTCTGCACAACGAGCGCATCGCCGCACGGGTCGATTTGCGTTCCGAGCGTGCAGCCGGACGCCTGGCGGTGCATGCCGTGCATGAAGAGCAGACGGGACTGGAGGAGGAGGGCATGCAAGCCCTGGCAGATAATCTGCGCCAACTGGCCAATTGGCTGGGGTTGGCGCGGATTCAGATCAATTGCCAGCGCGACAGCGGTGCGCGTCTGGCAAGCGCGCTGGAAAGCTGAAGATAATCTAGCGGCGTACCTGTTTCAGGGTCTCGGCAATCAGGAACGCCAGCTCAAGCGACTGATCGGCATTCATCCGCGGGTCGCAATGAGTGTGGTAGCGATCCGACAGGCCATCTTCAGTGATGGGGCGCGCGCCGCCGATGCATTCGGTGACGTTCTGCCCGGTCATTTCGATGTGGATGCCTCCCGCGTAGGTGCCTTCGGCCTGATGCACCTGAAAGAACTGTTTGACCTCGCCCAGGATCTGCGCGAAGTCGCGGGTCTTGTAACCGCTGCTGGCCTTGATGGTATTGCCATGCATCGGGTCCGAACTCCACAGCACCTTGCGACCTTCACGCTCGACAGCGCGAATCAGCTGCGGCAGGTGATCGCCGACCTTATTGGCGCCCATGCGCGCAATCAGGTTCAGGCGGCCTGGATCGTTGTCCGGGTTGAGGATGTCGATCAGGCGGATCAGGTCATCGGTGTTCATGCTCGGCCCGACCTTGACGCCAATCGGGTTGTTCACGCCACGCAGAAATTCGACATGCGCGCCGTCCAGTTGCCGGGTGCGGTCGCCGATCCACAGCATGTGCGCGGAGCAATCGTAGTAATCGTTGGTCAGGCTGTCGCGCCGCACGAAGGCCTCTTCGTAGTTGAGCAACAGAGCTTCATGGGCGGTGAAAAAGCTGGTTTCGCGCAATTGCGGTGAGGTGTCCATGCCGCAGGCGCGCATGAAGGCAAGCGTCTCGTCGATGCGGTCTGCGAGTTGACTGTACTTTTCGCCCAGTGCCGAATTGGCGATGAAGTCCAGGTTCCACTGATGCACCTGATGCAGGTCGGCAAAGCCGCCCTGCGCGAAGGCGCGCAGCAGATTGAGCGTGGCGGTGGACTGGTTGTAGGCCTGTATCAGCCTATCAGGGTCTGGAACGCGGCTCTTTTCATCGAAGCCGATGCCGTTGACGATGTCGCCACGATAGGCCGGGAAGGTCACGCCATCGATGGTTTCATCATTGGCTGAGCGCGGTTTGGCGAACTGGCCGGCCATGCGTCCGACCTTGACCACCGGGCAGCCGGCCGCAAAGGTCATCACCACGGCCATCTGCAACAGCACCTTGAAGGTGTCGCGAATCTTGGCGGCGGAAAACTCCATGAAGCTTTCGGCGCAGTCGCCGCCCTGCAGCAGGAACGCGCGGCCCTGAGTCACTTCGGCAAACTGACGACGCAACTCTCGTGCCTCGCCGGCGAACACCAGCGGCGGGTAGCTGGCCAGGCTTTGTTCGACTTTCAGAAGATGCGCGGCGTCGGGGTACTGAGGTTGCTGCTGAATCGGCAGTGCCCGCCAGCTGTCGGGGCTCCAGGGTTGGCTCATGGTTGGCTCTAGGGTTGTGCAATCGGATCGGCATGTTAGCAGCTCATCGGGCTGCTGCCAGCGTGGCGCAGATAACCGGGGCAGGTTGTGGTCCGGGAAAATGTGACAAAGCACGTGGCTTGGCCGACAATCCGCGTTTTGCGGGCCAATCGGGAACGGTAATGACGGAAGAGCGTGAGCGCGTAGAACGGATTCTGGCGGAAGTCCACGATGATTTCGGCATGATCCGCGTGCTGGAAGTCGACGACTATCGCTTCCTCGAATTTGGCGATGCCATCGAACAGAGTTGCACCTTCACGGCTGATCCCAGCTGGCTGGAGTACGACTACACCCGCGCCATGTTGATCGGTGCGCTGTGCCATGAGGCGCCCGAGAGCGCGCTGTTTCTGGGGCTGGGTGCCGGCACGCTGACCCAGGCGTGCATGAAGTTTCTGCCGCTTGAAGACGTCGAGGTGATCGAGCTGCGCCCGGATGTCCCGCGCCTGGCGATGGAGTACATGGGGCTGGACGACGACCCGCGTCTATATATACGTATCGGCGACGCGCTCGATCTGCTCGATACCACGGAGCCTGCGGACCTGATTTTCGTCGACCTCTATACGGATGTCGGCCCCGGGGTCGGGCATCTGGCCTGGAATTTCCTGCACGGTTGTCAGCAACGCCTGAACCCCGGCGGCTGGCTGATCATCAATCAGTGGGCCACCGACGACGGCAAGCCGTTGGGTGCCGCGCTGTTGCGCGGTCTTTATCATCGCCATTACTGGGAGCTGCCGGTCAAAGAGGGCAATGTCATTCTTATCGTGCCGTCGGACCTGGACCAGGTGCTGGACATCGACGCCCTCAACGTGCGGGCCGAAGCACTGGCCGCTCGCCTGGGTTACTCACTGGCGTCATTGATCAAGGCGGTCAGACCGGCAACCTGAGCAGGACTGTTCTCCAGGCTCTTTACGAATCATCGGTGATGGCGCGTTAAAAACGGGCTCGTTCGCGAGTCCGATCGGAATGCTCATTTGCAATCCGCAGACTCAAACGCGATCCCGGCCGCTCCTTGCCTGTTTTGCCTCGTCTGACTTGGCTCGCCGACTTTTCGTACAAAGCCTAAACTTGCGTGGGACAATTCGCCGCACGTCGAAAGTCTTGGTCCTGATCATCTGTACGATCCGGTGAAACGTTTAAGCCGGCGTGCCCGCAAACGCGGGCTCATGCCGCGCACGGCAAAAGGTCAATGACCCACAGTGCCTGTTTTTTCTCGCTCTGCCGGCAATGTTTCGCAAAAAAAAGACTCACTTTGATGCGCAATTCCGGTATAGTGCGCGCCGGCCTTAACGAGGCCCTCGTCGTGATATAGCAGTTCTCCGAAGCCCGCTTCGGTCGCGCGTTCGCACTGCGAACTATCATTGACGATCCATTCATCAAACGTTTTCGCAAATCCCCGCCGACAAAGCAGCCAGGGTGACCTCAAGGTCGTACACGGCACGCGCAGCTTTGAAGCATGGGTCTTTGCGGATGCACTAGAGGCAGACCCATGACCCAGGAAATCGGCGGCTTCGCCGCTCTCGAACTTCATCCCAATATCGTTGCAGCTGTCGTCGCCACTGGCTACGAAGAGCCTTCGGCCATTCAGCAGCAATCGATCCCGATCATTCTCGCCGGTCACGACATGATTGGTCAGGCACAGACCGGTACGGGTAAAACCGCCGCGTTCGCACTGCCTATCCTGCATCGCATCGACCCGAGCAAGCGCGAGCCGCAAGCACTGATCCTGGCCCCGACCCGCGAGCTGGCACTTCAAGTTGCCACCGCGTTCGAGACCTACGCAAAACAAATGCCGGGCGTGACCGTTGTAGCGGTCTACGGCGGCGCGCCTATGGGCCCTCAGCTCAAGGCCATCCGCAACGGCGCACAAATCGTCGTCGCTACCCCGGGCCGTCTGTGCGATCACCTTCGCCGTGACGAAAAAGTTCTGGCGACCGTGAACCACCTGGTTCTCGACGAAGCGGACGAAATGCTGAAGCTGGGCTTCATGGACGACCTGGAAGTGATCTTCAAGGCCATGCCTGAGACTCGCCAGACCGTTCTGTTCTCGGCCACACTGCCGCAGTCGATCCGTGCCATCGCCGAACGCCACCTGCGCGATCCGAAGCACGTCAAGATCCAGACCAAGACCCAGACCGTTACCGCGATCGAGCAGGCTCACCTGCTGGTTCACGCTGACCAGAAGACCTCGGCTGTCCTGAGCCTGCTGGAAGTCGAAGACTTCGACGCCCTGATCATGTTCGTCCGCACCAAGCAGGCGACCCTGGACCTGGCAAGCGCGCTGGAAGCCAAAGGCTACAAGGCTGCTGCGCTGAACGGCGACATCGCCCAGAACCAGCGCGAGCGCGTCATTGACTCGCTCAAGGATGGCCGTCTGGACATCGTTGTAGCGACCGACGTTGCTGCTCGTGGTCTCGACGTTCCGCGTATCACTCACGTGTTCAACGTGGACATGCCTTACGACCCGGAGTCCTACGTTCACCGTATCGGCCGTACCGGCCGTGCAGGTCGCGAAGGTCGTGCGCTGCTGCTGGTTACGCCGCGTGAGCGCCGCATGCTGCAGGTTATCGAGCGTGTGACCGGTCAGAAGGTTGCGGAAGTCCGCCTGCCGGATGCCCAGGCTGTGCTGGATGCCCGTATCAAGAAGCTGACCAACAGCCTGTCGCCACTGGTTGCCGACGCTGAGTCGACCCATGGTGATCTGCTGGATCGTCTGACTGCGGACATCGGTTGCACCCCGCGTGCACTGGCTGCCGCTCTGCTGCGCAAAGCGACCAATGGTCAGGCTCTGACACTGGCTGCCATCGAGCGTGAGCGCCCACTGGTTCCGAACAACGCCCCGCGTGGCGATCGTCCGGAGCGCAGCGGTGACCGTCCAGAGCGTGAGCGTCGTGCGCCGGTTCCATTGGCTGAAGGCCGTGCTCGTTGCCGTACCGCGCTGGGTGCGCGTGATGGTATCGCTGCCAAGAACCTGCTGGGTGCCATCCTCAACGAAGGCGGCCTGGCCCGCGAAGCCATCGGCCGTATTCAGGTCCGTGACAGCTTCAGCCTGGTCGAACTGCCGGAAGATGGTCTTGAGCGTCTGCTGACCAAGCTCAAGGACACCCGCGTTGCCGGCAAGCAGTTGAAGCTGCGTCGCTATCGCGAGGATTGATCCGCGCCTGAGCTGATCGTCCAATAAAAAATCCCCGACTGGTTCGGGGATTTTTTTGCTTCGGATTTCTCAAGCGTCAGCCGAATCGGTAGATGTCCATGCCCAGCGCGCCCAGGGTGAAGCCCTGGTGCGCAATGCTGAACTCACCGCCTGCGCCTCTGGCGAAGTACAGCGGCAACAGATGCTCGTCGCTCGGATGAGCGCGCACCGCATGAGGCGCGAGGCTGCGATAGTGGTGCAGCGCTTCTTCGTCGTCGCTGGCGAGCTTCTCGATCATCCAGTCGCGAAAGGCCTTGGCCCAGGGTTCGATGCTCTCTGGGCCTGCGTGCCAGTTCAGCTCACCGAGGTTGTGCGTGATGCTGCCGGAACCGATGATCAGCACGCCCTGATCGCGCAGGCTGGCGAGCGCCTTGCCGATGCGCGTCTGCAGCTCGGGGCCCTGTCTGCTGGGCAGGGAAACCTGTACCACGGGAATATCGGCCTGTGGGTACATCAACGACAGCGGCACCCAGACGCCATGGTCGAACGGGCGCCTGCTGTCGATGCGTGCGGGCAGGTCGTGGGTGGCCAGCAGATCGACCACTTCCCGTGTCAGTTCAGGCAGGCCGGGTGCGGGATACTGTACGGCGAACAACGCTGCGGGAAAGCCCCCGAAGTCATGCCAGGTCTCCGGTTGCGGATTGCCGTTGACCAACAGTTCGTGGCTTTCCCAATGAGCCGACACCATCACGATAGCGCGCGGTCTGGGCATTGTGGCGGCGAGACGTGCCAGCGCAGGGCCGCTTTCGCCAGGCTCCAGTGCCAGCATCGGTGAGCCGTGGGAAATAAACAGGCTGGGGAACATTTGAGCTCCATGTGCAAAGAACAATGATGGACTCATCTTCAGTCATTGCAATGATCTAAATCTAATATAAGTTTTGATGCGGTTTGATCGATTTTTCAGGAGGGTTCATGGACGCGGAGTTTTGGCAGCAGCGCTGGTCGACGGGGCAGATCGGGTTTCATCAGGCTGAGGTGAATGAGGACCTGCGTGCATTCTGGCCCGGGCTGGCGCTGGAGCAGGGAGCGCGCGTGCTGGTGCCGCTCTGCGGCAAGAGCCGGGACATGAGCTGGCTGATCGAGCAGGGCTGGTACGTGGTCGGCGTCGAGCTGTCGCAGACGGCGGTCGAAGGCTATTTCGCCGGTCACACGTTGCAGCCTCAGGTGAGGCAGTGCGGTGGTTTCAGCGTCTACTCTGCCCCTGGGATCGAGATATGGTGTGGTGATTTCTTTGCCCTGACGTCGCAAGAGATAGGCACGTGCTCGGCTTTTTATGACCGGGCCGCGATGATTGCGTTGCCGTCTGACATGCGTGAGCGTTATGTCCGACAGCTTGAGCGACTGATGCCTTCCGTTTGCCGCGGATTGCTGATCACGCTGGACTACGATCAGTCAGAACTCGACGGGCCGCCATTCTCCGTCCCTGACACGTGGCTGCAAGCGACAGTGTCTGCTGGATGGAAGGTGATGAAGGTTGCAGGGCGCGATGCGCTGCACAGCAGCCCCAAGGCGCTCAAGGCCGGGGTGAGGCGTATGGAGGAGTGTGCTTACTGGTTTGAGCGAAAAGTTTTGGCTGGCACATGATCATGCGAGTAGTTGCCTGAACCTACCTGTGTTTCCGATACGACACAATCTCGCCGCAGATACCTGGCTGCGGGAGGCGGCTTTCTGTGAGCAGCGTTGTGTCGGTTTCCGGAATAGAAAAAGGGCGACTCACGTCGCCCTTTTTTGTCGCTGCCCGATCAATCAACCACGGCGGCGCAGTGCCTCGATGCGGGTTTCCAGCGGCGGGTGGCTCATGAACAGGCCGGCGATGCCGTGCTTGAGGCTGGCATTGATGCCGAACGCCGTCAGGCTGTCGGGCATGTTCACCGGTACGCCCTGCTCGGAGCGCAAGCGCTGCAAGGCACTGATCATGGCCTGGGTGCCCGCCAGACGAGCACCGGCATCGTCGGCGCGGAACTCGCGTTTGCGCGAGAACCACATCACGATGGCGCTGGCCAGGAAACCCAGCACCAGCTCGGCGAAGATCGTCGTGATGTAGTAGGCGATACCCTGACCGTTTTCGGTCTTGAAAATCACCTTGTCGACGAAGTTGCCGATGATACGGGCGAAGAACATCACGAAGGTGTTTACCACACCCTGTACCAGCGCCAGCGTCACCATGTCGCCGTTGGACACGTGGCCGATCTCGTGGGCCAGGACCGCCTTGACCTCATCGGGCGAAAAACGCTCCAGCAAGCCCTGGCTGACGGCAACGAGCGCGTCGTTCTTGTTCCAGCCCGTGGCGAACGCGTTGGCTTCATAGGCCGGGAAGATACCGACTTCCGGCATCTTGATGCCTGCGTCGCGGGACAGTTGTTCCACGGTCTGCAGCAGCCATTGCTCATGGCGAGTGCGCGGCTGGGTGATGATCTGAGTGCCGGTGCTCATTTTCGCCATCCATTTGGAGATGAACAGCGAGAACAGCGAACCTGCGAACCCGAACACAGCGCAGAAGACCAGCAGCTGATTGAGGTTGAGATCAACCCCGTTGGCCGCCATGAACCCATTGAAGCCAAAAAGGCTCAGGGTGATGCTGGCAATCAGCACGACCGCAAGGTTAGTGGCCAAAAACAGCAAAATGCGCATCATGGTCGAAACGTTCTCCTCAGGACAAAATGTAACTGGATGCCGGGTATATAAGGTGATGCCCGTCTCTATTCAACCGAGGGACTATTTCAAACTGTGTCCTCTGGTCAGATTTGATGGTAATCCCGAGAACCTGAACGGCGCCTGAGCCATGGCGCTGGACCTCATGCGCCGCAATGCCTGGATTGAACGCCATTGAGTGAAGGGCAGAAATAAAATGCCCCGAACGGGTCGGGGCAGGGTGCAGCGCATCACATTGACTGATGGCTCATTGGCGATAACTCTTCATGAAGTTGCCGATGCGGCCAATGGCCTGCTCCAGTTCATCGACACGCGGCAGGGTGACCACGCGGAAGTGGTCAGGCCACGGCCAGTTGAACGCCGTGCCTTGTACCACCAGCAGTTTTTCCGACAGCAGCAGGTCCAGCACGAATTTTTCGTCGTTGTGGATCGGGCAGATTTTCGGATCGATACGCGGGAAGGCGTACAGCGCGCCCATGGGTTTGACGCAGCTCACGCCCGGAATGTCGTTGAGCAGCTCCCAGGTGCGGTTGCGTTGCTCCAGCAGGCGGCCTGGCGGCAGGATCAGGTCATTGATGCTCTGGTAGCCGCCCAGTGCGGTCTGGATGGCGTGCTGGCTCGGTACGTTGGCGCACAGACGCATGTTGGCCAGAATGTCGATGCCTTCGATATAGCTCTGCGCATTGTGTTTCGGACCCGAGATGGCGATCCAGCCGGAGCGGAAGCCTGCGACACGGTACGACTTGGACAGGCCGTTGAAGGTCAGGCACAACAGGTCCGGCGCCAGTGAGGCGGTACAGATGTGCACGGCATCGTCGTAGAGGATCTTGTCGTAGATCTCGTCGGAGAACACCACCAGATTGTGCTGGCGAGCGAGTTCCAGCATGCCCAGCAGCACTTCCTTCGAGTACACCGCGCCCGTCGGGTTATTCGGATTGATGATCACCATGGCCTTGGTGTTGGGGGTGATCTTGGCCTTGATGTCGGCCAGGTCCGGCCACCAGTTGGCCTGTTCGTCGCACAGGTAATGCACCGGATTGCCACCGGACAACGCCACCGCAGCGGTCCAGAGGGGGTAGTCCGGCGCAGGCACCAGCACTTCGTCGCCATTGTTGAGCAGCGCCTGCATCGACATCACGATCAGTTCGGACACGCCGTTGCCCAGGTAGATGTCTTCAATGCCGACACCTTCGACCTGCTTCTGCTGGTAGTACTGCATCACGGCCTTGCGAGCGCTGAACAGGCCTTTGGAGTCGCTGTAGCCCTGAGCGGTCGGCAGGTTACGGATGACGTCCTGCAGGATTTCATCAGGCGCCTCGAAACCAAACGGTGCCGGGTTGCCGATGTTCAGCTTGAGGATGCGATGACCTTCCTCTTCCAGGCGTTTGGCGTGCTTGAGCACTGGCCCGCGAATGTCATAGCAG
This sequence comes from Pseudomonas asturiensis, assembly GCF_900143095.1. Taxonomy (GTDB): domain Bacteria; phylum Pseudomonadota; class Gammaproteobacteria; order Pseudomonadales; family Pseudomonadaceae; genus Aquipseudomonas; species Aquipseudomonas asturiensis. The sequence goes on from NZ_FRDA01000005.1 coordinate 140,677, forward strand.
ACGTTAGCGAGCTTGTTCGATTTGCTGAACTGCATGGTGATGATCCTGAAAATGGACGAGCTGTTGCTGACTTGCAATTGAAGGTCGCTGCACCTGGCACAATGAAATGAATTTGTGCGCGACAAACGCGGGTGCCAGACTGACGTCTGACCTGGCGCAATCATACGTGCCACCTGATCTGCGGAAAAGACACAGATCAGGCTTTTTCCGAATGGGAGGTGTACCTGTGGACAAGTTGGAGAAAACGCTCGAAGAGTGGCGCGAGATGCTTGACCCTGAGCAGTACAACGTCTGTCGCCTGAAAGCCACCGAGCGTCCTTTCAGCGGCAAGTACAACGATACCAAGACCGCTGGCGTCTATCATTGCGTGTGCTGTGGCGAAGCACTGTTTGATTCCGAGACCAAATTCGACTCCGGCTGCGGCTGGCCCAGCTTCTACGCACCCCTCGAAGGTAGCGCGGTGGTGGAAGTGCGCGATGTCAGCCATGGCATGATCCGCACCGAAGTGGTCTGCGCCAAGTGTGATGCGCACCTGGGGCATGTATTCCCGGACGGTCCACCGCCGACCGGTCTGCGTTATTGCATCAACTCGGTGTGTCTGGACCTGGTGCCGCGCCAATAGCGACCGTTTGCTGAGCGGCCACTGCGCTTATCACGCTTTATCAGCGCGGGTAATTGAAGTGCATGCCGCTCGATTGCGCGCTAACGTCACGGGTCATTGCGCGACCCCTATTAGCCTGAGGCACTGACTGTCATGAGCGAAAACCTGCTGAGCATCCCGTGCACCACCCTCAAAGGTGAGCAGAAAACCCTCGCTGACTACGCTGGCAAGGCTGTTCTGGTGGTCAATACCGCCAGCAAATGCGGTTTTACACCGCAGTACAAAGGGCTGGAAAAACTCTGGCAGGACTACAAGGACCGGGGGCTGGTGGTGCTCGGTTTTCCCTGCAACCAGTTCGGCAAGCAAGAGCCTGGGGATGAAGGTGCGATTTCCGGGTTCTGCGAACTCAACTACGGCGTCAGTTTTCCGCTGTTCAAGAAAGTCGATGTCAACGGCGATCAGGCTCACCCATTGTTCGTGCAACTCAAGAAGCAGGCGCCGGGGTTGTTGGGGTCGGAGCGGATCAAATGGAATTTCACCAAATTCCTGATCGGCAAGGACGGCAAGCTGGTCAAGCGCTTCGCGCCGCTCACCAAGCCTGAGGAACTGACCGGCGAGATCGAAGCACTGCTGCGCTAGACGTCCTGGTCGGCCTGTTCGGCCTGTTCGGCGATCGGAATCCACTGGTCCAGAATGCTGATCAGCTCGGCGCGTCTGAAGGGCTTGGCCAGATAATCGCTCATGCCTGCTGCCTTGCAACGCTCGCGCTCGTCCGGCATGGCGTTGGCGGTCAGGGCCACGATGGGCAGGTTGGGCCAGCGACCGCTGCTGCGAATTTGTCGGCTGGCCTCGTAGCCATTCATGACGGGCATGTTGCAATCCATCAGCACCAGATCGAAGTTGCTGTGCTCCAATTGCTCGAGTGCCTCTGCGCCATGGCTGCTGACCACCACGTCGCAGCCCATTCTGGCAAGAATACCCTTGGCGACCAGTTGGTTGACCGGATTGTCTTCCACCAGCAGGATGCGGGCCGGGCGTTGAGTGGTCTGCTCATGCGTCGGCGCATCGCTGTTGCTGGTTTGTTCCGGGTTCATGACCCGGCTGAGTGTGTGATAAAGCGCGTTGCGGGCCAGCGGCCTGGCCTGTTGCTGCAAGGGGGCCAGGGCGCCGACCTGCTCGCCTGGCATGAAGTTTCCGTAGGCAGTGACGAGCAGGATGGGCGCCGAGGTAACCGGGCGAATCGCAAACAGGCATTCGGGGCAATCGGTGATCACCAGATCCGGGCGGGGATCGAGCTTGAGCTCGCGTGTGCGGTCGTCAACGCTGCGGCGCTCAAGGTCTACACCCCAGGCCGGTAACAGGTTTTCAAGCAACTCCACCAGGCCGCTGCCTGCTGAACTGAAAACCGTCACCCGACCTCCGATGGGCTCCGGTGTGATCGCATCCAGGTGAACCGGCAGCGGCAGCTCGGCACAAAACAGGCTGCCGACGCCGGATTGCGATTCGATGCTCAGCGTGCCGCTCATGGCTTCACACAGGCTGTGGGTCAGTGCCAGCCCCAGTCCTGTGCCGCCGAACTGCCGGGTGATGGCTGCTTCTGCCTGAGCGAACGGTTGCAGGATTTTTGCCTGGGCTTCCTGGGCGATGCCGATGCCGGTATCGCGCACCTGAATGCTGACCCGGCTTTGCTGCGTCTCAGCGTCCAGCCAGTGGTTCAGGCGCACATCCACACGTCCGACTCGCGTGAACTTGAGTGCATTGGAGAGCAGGTTGCTGACGATCTGCCTTACGCGGGTAGGATCGCCAATGACCATTGCTGGAAAGTCCTGCGCAATCAGGCAGGTCAGTTCAACGTTGGGGGCCGCGTTCTGTGACAGCAGATTGGCCGTGTCTTCCACCAGCAGTCCGAGGTCGAACGGAATGAGTTCGATCTCCAGGTGCCCCGCGTTGAATTTGGACATGTCGAGAATATCGTTGAGCAGCTCGACCAGCACCTTGCCCGAGTCGTGCGCAATCATCAGTTGCTGGCGTTGCTCGGCGTTCAGCGGACTGTCCAGGGAAAGCGCCAGCATGCCCAGCAGACCGTTTAGCGGGGTGCGTATTTCATGGCTCATGTTGGCCAGAAAGGCCGAGCGTGCGTGGGCCATTTCAAGCGCCGTGCTGCGCGCCACCTGTAGCTCCTCGTTGGACTGGCGCAGGCGGATATTGCTGGTGCGCAGCTCGTTGGTGCGCGCCGCGACGATATCTTCCAGTTCGTTGAGGTGATCGGTCAGGCGATTTTCTGCCTCGCGGCGTCTGGCGAGTTCGTTGCTCGTGGTTTCGATCTGGCGGTTGAATGTCTCGACCAGCACCCCGATCTCATCGTTTTCATGGTCGGGCGGGCAAACAATCCGCGAACGCACCGGGCTGCGCGGGTCGTGAACGCTCAGGCTGCGGATCACGCCCACAAGGGGTTTGGTCAGCGTTGCATAAAACAGAATGGTCAAAATGGCGGCCAGGGCCAGGCTGCGAACAAAGCCGTTGAGCAGGGTGATCTCGGCGCGTTGCAGAAAATGGCTGCCGAAGGCGAAGGTGTCGACGGTCAGATACAGCGTACCGATGGTCTCGTTGGGCAGGTGATCCAGGCGCAAGGCTTCCTGAAACTGACGCTTTTCTCCAAACAGCCAGTCACTCAGCATCCGGTAGCGTCCGCGGGTCAACGGTCGCTCGACACTGGACAGCACCATGTTGTTGTTATCGGTCAGCCGCGCGCTGACCACGGCAGGCGAGCGCAGCAGGCCTAGCGTTAGCTCCTGAGCCAGCTCGGCATCGATGTTATAGGCGATGCGTGATGAGGGATTCTGGATGATTTCCAGCAGCGAATTGATTTCCCGATCGATAGAGGCGTCTTCGCTGGCATAATCGATCGCGATCTGAAACAGGCTGAGCAGGGTTCCCAGTGCAAAGCCGATCAATACGGCCAGGCGTGCCTGCTTGAATGAAAGCCTGTTGGGGAGCGATATATCCATGAGTACTTACTGCCACTTCTGGTGCCCGGTGCCGGGCAAGCATAGCTGATCGGGCCTGTTGGATAATCAGTTAAATATGAGGAGAAACCGTGGATTCTCGGTTGAATGCTTTTCTTGAGCGTGCTGACGCCGTGCTGGCGCGGCTTGAGCCACTGCTGCCTGCGCTTCGCGAGCCGGTGGACTGGACGCAGGCGCTGGCCGCCCGCTGGGTGCGCGAGGGACGCAGTGGTTATCTCATGCCGCTGGAGGTCAGCCTGGACATGCGCCTGTCCGACCTGATTGGCGTGGATCTGCAGCGTGAACAGCTAAGCCGCAATACCCGTCAGTTTATTGATGGGCTGCCTGCCAACCACGCTTTGCTCTGGGGGTCGCGTGGCACCGGCAAGTCTTCTTTGATTCGTGCGCTGCTGGCCGAATACGCGCAGGCGGGTCTGCGCCTGATTGAAATTGAACGTGACCACCTCGGTGATCTGCCGCGTCTTGTGGAGCAGTTACAGACATTGCCGCAGCGCTTCGTGCTGTTCTGCGATGACCTGTCGTTCGAGTCGGGCGAAGGTGATTACCGGGTGCTCAAGAGCGTGCTCGATGGCTCGCTTGAACAGGCACCGGACAACGTATTGCTGTATGCCACGTCCAATCGCCGCCACCTGGTGCCCGAAAAGGAGAGCGACAATGCCAACTGGCAGCAGGTCGACGGCGAGCTGCACCCGAGCGAGGCGGTGGAAGACAAGATTGCCTTGTCCGACCGTTTCGGCCTGTGGTTGTCGTTCTATCCCTTCACGCAGGACCATTACCTGAACGTGGTCGAGCACTGGATCACTCAACTGGCGCTGAAATCCGGCCTGAGCTGGCAGCGCGATGAGCAACTGGACAAGGCCGCGATCCGCTGGGCGACGGGACGCGGTAATCGAAATGGTCGTTGTGCCTATCAGTTCGCACGTTATTGGGTAGGCCTTCAATTGCTGGAGCAACACACATGATCAATCTGCAAGACACAGGCGCTGGCCTGGACGGTTACAACCTGCTGGCCGTGCAACTGCAAGCGCTGCTGGCCGATGAGCGTGACTTCATCGCCAACGCTGCACAGTTTTCGGCGTTTCTGTACACCCAGATCGATGATCTGAACTGGGCCGGTTTTTACCTCAATCGAAACGAAGAGCTGGTCCTGGGGCCGTTTCAGGGGCAGGTCGCCTGCGTGCGAATTCCGTTCGGGCGAGGCGTGTGCGGCGCGGCTGCGCAGAGTCGGCAGACCCAGCGCGTCGAAGACGTACACAGTTTTGCCGGGCACATCGCTTGCGACAGTGCGTCGAACAGCGAACTGGTCGTTCCGTTGGTAAAAGACGGGAAACTGATTGGCGTGCTGGATCTGGACAGCCCAAGTGTCGGGCGTTTCAGCGAGGCGGATCAGGCGGGTATCGAACGTCTTGCCGCTATCTTTCTGGCTGAGACAGACTGCTGAGTGACCCACCATGGCCGGACGTAAGCGGTTTCACCGTCCGGTGTTTGCTGCGGGGCAGCGCTGTATAGAGGGTAGGGGCATCGTCTCACTGTGGGATGCGCAGTTGTCCGCGAACGCGTCAATCCCACAGTGGACCTATCAATGAGTGAACACATTCATCAATCGTAGATGACTTTCTTCTTCCATTCCGATTCGGTTTCGTCCGCCTTCAGGCCTTCGGTCAGTGCGTTGTCGTCATCGGCGCTCGGGGCGGTATTGGTCAGCACCATCGAGTTGGCGCGGGCCAGTTGTTTCTCCATGGCCAGCAATTGCTGCTGGTAGGTCACCGGATCCGGCTGGTTGCGCAGGTATTGAACGCCACGCTCGAACGCCAGACGCGCCTGACCTGGCTGATCCTGGGACAGCGCCATTTGCCCCAGGTTGTTGAAGAACTCGATATGCAGGTTGACCAGGATGGTGCGGATTTCACGGATCCAGTGTTTGGCTTCGCTGGTCTGCAGAAAACCGTCGTGTGCGGCGCGAGTGACCTGACCATGCAGGGCTTCAAGCAGGAATCGCACATCCTTGGCCTTGGCTTCGGTCTGAATCGGCGTGACCGGGTTGGTCACTTCGATACGGTCACCTTTGGCGACCTGCGTTTCCAGTTCGGTCAAGCGGCTCTTGAGCTGGGCGTTTCCTTTTTCCAGGTTCAGCATGCGCTGTACGACGTTCAGCTCCAGGCGCGTCAACAGCAGCTTGAGCGCAGGCGACATCAACTGGCCGGGAAACACCTCGGTGATCTCGCCGCACCGACGCAGGCGGTCACTGAGTTCGACTTTAGTACGTGCCTTGTCCAGTTTGCTGTTTTCAGCGACATGGTTCAGGTAGCCGATCGCGATGAGCAGCGCAATGCCGGCTACAACCATCAACGTGATCATGAGTGGAGTCACTGCGCAAACCTCATTTGTTCAAGTAGTTTTGTTGCGAGTGTAGTGGCTAAGCACTACTGCGCATAGATGTGCCTGTCGGAGTTTGCAACATTGCCTCTATTATAGGCAGCTAATCGCAAACCGCCGGTCGGCACCTTGAACGGGGTCGAAGTCGTTGATTTAAATAAATTTTCAGATGGGGGTTGACGACCTGTCAAACCATCCATAGAATGCGCGCCACTTACAGCGTAAAGCACACAGCGAAGCGCAATAAGTAGTGAATGTTGTACGTGTGTCCCCTTCGTCTAGTGGCCTAGGACACCGCCCTTTCACGGCGGTAACAGGGGTTCGAGTCCCCTAGGGGACGCCATTGCGGGAATAGCTCAGTTGGTAGAGCACGACCTTGCCAAGGTCGGGGTCGCGAGTTCGAGTCTCGTTTCCCGCTCCATTTTTAAGCAGCCTTGCTTCACGGCAGGGTTGAGTGAAACCAGTACCCATCTTCGGATGAGGTCTGGAACTGGAACATACACCATGATGTTTCAGGCTGTGTCCCCTTCGTCTAGTGGCCTAGGACACCGCCCTTTCACGGCGGTAACAGGGGTTCGAGTCCCCTAGGGGACGCCATTTGCGGGAATAGCTCAGTTGGTAGAGCACGACCTTGCCAAGGTCGGGGTCGCGAGTTCGAGTCTCGTTTCCCGCTCCAAATTCACAAAAACGCCGCTCAACAGAGCGGCGTTTTTGTATGCGCGTTTTTTACAGGCAGGCCAGCTGCATTGCTTGAGCGCCCAATGAGCGACCAACAAAAACGCCGCCCAGCGGGCGGCGTTCTTGATCGTGCTTGCCCATCATGGCATTTGTGGCAGCTCATTGGGGCGCAGGTCGAACACCAGTACCTCGGCGTCCACACCCTCGCTCAATGCAATCAGTTGCTCATTGCGCAAGCGTACGCCGTCCCCTTCACCCAGCGCCTGGCCATTGAGTACTACGCTGCCGCGTGCAACATGTACGTAGGCGTAGCGATCGGCGTCCAGTTCAAGTGTCGCGGTTTCGCTGCCATCGAACAGGCCGGCATACACGCGAGCGTCCTGACGAACCTTGAGCGCGCCGTTCTCGCCTTCGGGCGAAATGATCAATTGCAGACGGCCACGTTTCTGCTCGGCGCTGAAGTGCTCTTGCTGATAGTTCGGGGTCGCACCGCTCACATTCGGCACGATCCAGATCTGCAGGAAATGCACGCCTTCGGTTTGCGAGTGGTTGAACTCACTGTGCGCCACGCCGCTGCCAGCGCTCATCAATTGCACGTCGCCGGGGCGAATCACAGAGCCGGTGCCCAGGGTGTCCTTGTGTTCCAGTGCGCCTTCGAGCACGTAGGAGAAAATCTCCATGTCGCGGTGCGGGTGTTGCCCGAAGCCTTTGCCTGCAATCACACGGTCGTCGTTGATCACCAGCAGGTCGGAGAAGCCCTGTTCTTTCGGGTTGCGATAACTGGCGAACGAGAACGTATGAAAGGACTTGAGCCAGCCATGATCGGCTGCGCCGCGGTCGGAAGCATTGCGAAGAGTCAGCATGATAGTTTCTCCATCCAGATGTCGACGCTGCAGATTCAGGTATCGACTGAGTGAGATGAAGGTTACTGGTTATCCAGTGGCGCAATAAGTAGATGAGAAATGAATGACTGTCTCGCTGTGGTTGACAGTTTTGTCTCTCGGCACAAAAAGAGTCATTAAGAGGGCTACGTACCTGAATGCATCGGTCCTTCCGTGAGTAAGCTCATTCCAGCGCAAAGTCCCCATCGCCCACGATCTCCGCCATAATGCGCGCTCGACCTTTTCCCTCTCAAGTGACGCCTCATTCATGAAAACCGTGGCAATGGTCCTGTTTCCCGATTTTCTTCTGCTCGACATGGCGGGCCCCATGGAGGTCTTCTCCATTGCCAATCGTTACCTGGCACCTGACGAGCATTACCAGATAAGCACGGTCGGTACGCAGAGCGACGCCATACGGGCATCCAATGGTGTGCACGTTACCGCCGACGTTCACATGAGCCAGGCTGCTGGCAACCCCGACCTGTTGCTGGTGCCCGGTGGACCGGGTGCCTACGATGAAAAACATCAACCTCTGGTGCGCTGGTTGCTGGAGGTGAAGGGACAGGCGGGCTGTATCGGGTCGATCTGTACCGGCGCTTTCATACTGGGCGAGGCGGGGCTGCTGGACGGCTATCGTGTCACGACTCACTGGCACTACACCGAGCGGCTTATCAAACGCTTTCCAAAAGCCATCGTCGAAACCGACCAGATCTACATTCAGGATCGCAATCTGCTGACGTCCGGCGGTGTGACCGCAGGTATCGACCTGGCGCTGGCGATTGTTGCGCAGGATCACGGCAAGAAAGTCGCACAGGATGTTGCCAAGGTGCTGCTGGTGCTGATGAAGCGTCAGGGTGGCCAGGCGCAGTTCAGTCCGTTGATGAATGCTGTGGCGACTCAGCAAACCCCTGTCACGCGAGTGCAGAACTACGTGCTGGAGCACCTGGATGAATCGTTCAGCGTCGAACGCATGGCCAGCATGGCCAACATGAGCGCCCGGCACTTTGCCCGGCTGTTCTTGCGCGAAGTGCAGATGACGCCCATGGAGTTTCTGCAGAATGCGCGTATCGACCGGGCCCGAAGCCTGCTGGAGATCAGCGATCTGCCGCTCAAGACCGTGGCTTACCGAAGTGGCTTTGGCAGCGTGCGGCACATGCGTTTTCTGTTTGGTGAAAAACTCGGTCTGACCCCCTCCCAATACCGCGAACAATTCAGTTAGTTTCGACTGAAAAGCCCCGGTGTCCGTATTCGGCACCGCGTTGACCGTATGACGCCCCCTGAACAACTTGTTCCAGAGCGGTTGCCTGCCAAGATGAATAAGCATTATTCATCAGGGTGACGCAATGGACTGCCAGACAGTGTGCCTCGGCCAGCCTGCACCGTTGAACCGCTTCGATACCACGCACAGCGAGGCGGTGCTGTCTTTCGGTGCCTACACGTTTAACGTGCGTCAGCGGCTGGTCACGCGTGGCGGTACGGCAGTGCGTCTGGGCAGTCGGGCGCTGGACATTCTGCAGATACTGATTGAAAGCGCCGGCGAAGTCGTCAGCAAGCAGGCATTGCTGGATCAGGTCTGGCCCCGCTCATGCGTTGAGGAAATCAATCTGCGCGTACACGTTGCCGCATTGCGACGAGCCTTGAACGACGGACAGCGCTACATCGAGACAATCCCGCAGCACGGTTACCGTTTCATCGCCAGGGTCGATCGCACCCAGGCGGGGCCTGCGGCTCCGCCGGCGCGTGCGACACATAACCTGCCGGTACCTTTGAACCCGGTGATCGGACGCGATGAAGTGATCGGTAGACTGATGCGCCAGCTACCCGCCAAGCGCTTCATGAGTCTGGTGGGGGCGGGCGGTGTCGGCAAATCGTCGGTTGCCTGTCGTGTGGCCGACGCATTGTCCGGGCGTTACGCCGACGGCGTATGGCTGATCGATTTCTCGGTTGTGAACGATGAGCAATCGTTGGCTGATTGTCTGTCTGGCTTGCTGGATAGCAAGGCAGCGTCTTCCTTGCACAACCTGTTCATCGAGACCGCCAAGGGGCGGCGTCTGCTGATTTTCGACAATTGCGAGGCGTTGCACGAACGCTGCGCTCGTTGGGCAGGCGCCTTGCTTGCCTTGGGGGGTGATCTGGTGGTTCTGGCCACCAGCCGTCGTCCCTTGGGCATCCCTAGCGAAACGGTGTACCGCCTGGAACCGCTGGCGTTCCCTTCTGCCGGTACGCCGTGCAGTGTGGGCCAGGGGCTTGCCTATTCGGCCGTGCAATTGTTCGTCAATCGAGCCCAGGCGCGTCAGCAAGGATGGGTGGTGCGCGAACGAGATATGGCTGTCATCGGCGATATCTGTCGAAAACTCGACGGTCTGCCATTGGCCATGGAGCTGGCGGCCGCACAAATCGAAGTGTTTGCACTGATGGGATTGCAGGCCCAACTGGCCCACTGTGTGCACTGGCTGACGCAGGGTCGACGCAGTGCAGTCGCGCGCCATCAGTCTCTCAGGGCATCGCTGGACTGGAGTTGTCTGAACCTTGACGAGCAGGCGCAACGAGTATTACGCCGCCTGGCAGTCTTCGAAGCCGCGTTCACGCGTGAGTCGGCCGTTGATGTCATCGGTTGCGACGGGCTTGGCGCGCAGTCGGTGCGCGAGGGAATCATGCAACTGGAGCGCCACTCGTTGTTGTCGAGCATGCGGGGGGCGGGGGATGAGGGTATGCGCTATCGCCTTTTGCATACCACACGGCTGTATGCGCTGGAAAAGCTCGAACACAGTGGCGAGTTGCAGACATTCGCCACCCGCCACGCTCGCCACCTCAGCCTTCAGCGCTGGCTGGCGGCGAAAGCCCAGTCAGTGCAACTGGTCGAGTAAAGCGCGTGCGGCCTTGAGGTCGGGTGTTTCGAACCCTTCGCTGAAACGCGCATGAACCGGTGCCAGCAGGACCCTGGCCTGTTGCCCCAGACCCCGGCGATGCCACAGACGTGCCAGTGAGGTTGCGCTGCGCAGTTCCCATGCCAGCGCATGTTGGTTTCGTGCAATTTCCAGGGATTCAAGGAGCAGCGTTTCGCTCTGCTGCTCATCGTGCGCCTGCAACCCCTGCGCCTTGGCGCGCAACAGTTCGGCAGTGCACCAGCCAGCCTCGCCGGTTTTTGCTCGCGCAAGCTGTACGTCGTCCACCGCGCCGGGGCACAGCGTGGCCATGATGTCCTTGATCAGGCCCGTGCAGTGGGCCTGATCTTGCGGGTCATCCGTGTCGCTCAACACCTGTTGGTAATACTGCGCCCATCGGTAGAACAGCAGGACCGAATGTTTCTGGGACTGTTCGCGCAGCAACTGCACCCGGTCGCTGGCGATCCGCGTATCGCCGTTGTAAAGCGCAAGCGGGCAACCCGCCACGGCCAGGCTGTAGCAGATGGACGCGCCATGGTTGATCTGCAGCGCGATGTCCAGCGCTTGAGAGGCGGTTCGCCAGGCCTGTTCGGGCAAGCCCTGCATCCAGAGAATGCGCGCCAGCAAGGTCAGTGATGCCACGCTGAGGTCGTACTGGATTCCAAAACCTTGAGTGAAACGGTTGGAGTGATCACTTTGCGCCATGCGCTGAATGACCTGTTCGGCATCGCGTCGGGCCTGGCGTTGGTCGCCGCTGTAGTGCAGTGCCAGGGCGCGTAGCCGCTGGGCGCTCAGGCGCAGGGTTTCATTAACGTCGAGCCCCAGGCGATTGAACTGGTGGCTCTGTTCGAGCGTGGGCAGGTAATGACCGCTGCACAGATTAACCGCCACCTGTCCGGAGATGGCCTGCAGCCGACCGTTCAGGTCTCCTGACTGTTCTGCCAGCAAGTGCGCGGTGGCAAAGGCTTCCACGGTTTCCGGTGTGCCACCGACGGTGTGGTACGAAAAGTTGGCCTGAGCCAGTTTCAAGACCATTTTCAGGTCCAGGCAGGGCAGGGGGTTGGCGTACAGCAGCGCCAAGGCTCTGCGCACGTAGCCGCCATGCTCCTTGAGCAGCGACAGTTCCTGCCACAAGGGTGCCGACTGAGCCACGAGCCGAATGGCGATGGGCTGAGGCCGCTTGGCATTCAGGCCCCAGGCGAGTACCGAGCGGATGTCCTCCAGGCTTCGGCTGTAGCGCTCGATCCACTGCCCGGTCGGCAGGCATTCCCAGTCCTGTCGTGCCTGCTCCATGATGGTCAGGCAGCGTCGGGCGTGACGATCCCGAATGGCTGGCAGCTCGGGGTGTTGCTGCAGTTTTTCCAGGGCATAACGGCGCGTGGTGTCGAGCAGGTGATAGAACACCTCGTCATCACCGACCTCTACGTTCAGCAGGGATTTGCTCACCAGTTGCGTGATGGCGGCAAACACGTCAGGCGTCACGACTGGCTGATCGGCAATCACAGCCGCAGCGGACTCCAGCGTGAAGCGCGCGCTGAAGATACCCAGTCGCAGCAGACAGTCCTGCTCCCGGACGCTCAGCATCTGGAAGCTCCAGTCCAGCAGTGTGTTCAGCGTCTGATGGCGGGCCATTACGCCGGACGAACCTTCAGCGTGCTGGAGATGCTCAAGCACTCCGCTCAGGTGCAAATGGCCGACCTGCGCGGCGGCCAGTTCGATTGCCAGTGGAAGGCCGTCCAGCCGCTGACACAGCTCAATGGCCAGTGGCAGGTTTTCGTCGGTCAGTTCAAAGGGCTCATGACTGGCCATGGCGCGCTCGACGAACAGTTGCAGAGCCGGGTAGCCCATGGCGGACGAACGGTCGACGTCTTTCCGAGGCGGACAGTCCAGCGCCTCCACCCGCTGCACGTACTCACCCTCTGCCCTCAGGCTTTCGCGACTGGTGGTCAAAATGTGTACGTGTGGCGCATTGCGCAGAATGCTTTCGCTGAGCGGCGCAATGGCGTCGATCAGGTGCTCGCAGTTATCAATCACCAGCAACACCTGCCGTTCGCGTAGAAACGTGGCCAGATGGGTCATGGGCGCATCGTCGTGCAGCGATAATTCCAGTAGCGACGCCAGGTGCGGGACGATCAGGGCCGGGTCTGTCAGCGGCGTCAGGTCCAGCAGGCGAATGCCGTCGCGGTAGCGGCCGATCAACTGCTCGGCAACGCGCAGCGCCAGTGTGGTCTTGCCGACCCCGCCGGGGCCGACCAGGGAAATGAATCGGTGTTGCTGCAACTGCCCGACCACGCGGTCGACCAAGGCTTCACGGCCCAGCAGGCGTGCACGCCGCATTGGCAGGTTATGGCGCGTCGGGTTCTTCATGCGGGCATCCGGTGCTTCTTCGCTGTGTTCCACAAGAAGCGGGGCGACGAAGCTGTAGCCGCGTTGCGCCACTGTCACGATGTAGCGCTGTCCCGCCTGACCATCGCCGAGCGCTTTGCGCAAGGCGGCCATGTGCACACGCAGGTTGCCGTCTTCAACCACGCTTCTGGGCCAGACCCGGGCCATCAACTGCTGCTTGCTGACCACATCACCGGCGTGTTCGAGCAGTACCAGCAAAATGTCCACGGCGCGACGCCCTAGCCGCAGCGGGGTTTGGTCGGCCTCAAGCACCAGCCGCTGGTGTGGATAGATGCGATAAGGGCCGAAGCGAATGGCTTGTTCGCCGAGAGCGGTCAACGGGGGGCTCCTGTCAGGTTGTCTGGCACTGGATGGCGCGCCCGAGTGCACAGAGTAGCCCAGAGCCTGTGTCACGACGCGGCCAACTCCGCGCGCTGGCCGTTCGTGCGTACATGTCCGCGCCAGGTGAAGGGATTGACGCCTTCAGCGCGGGAGAAGATATGCGAAAAGTGTGATTGATCACAGAATCCGCATTCCTGACTGATCTGGGTCAGGCTCATGGCGGTGTGCTGGATCAGACATTTGGCTCGGGCCAGGCGCTGTTCGCGGATCCATTCCTGAGGTGATAACCCGGTGCTGCACTTGAAGGCGCGAGAGAAATAGCTGCGCGACAGGGCACAGGCGCGTGCCAGTTCGGCCACTTCGATGTTTTCGCTCAGGTTGTCGCTGATCAACTGCTTGGCCAGTCGCTCGCGCCACGGTGACAACCCACCGCTGTGGCGGCCGGGTGTGTTGGTGCCCTGTGCCTCAGGGCAAAGTGTGCAGGCGTAACGTGAAAAGTGAGTCATGGCAAATGTCCGTGGTGATTGGGAGCTTTCCATGGGCAAGGATTTGCGCAGAGGCCGCTATTCTTGAATTCGCTAGCCGTACTGACGAGTTAATCGTTGTTAATTTCGAGGTGGGCGGATGATGGCTAAATGATTGCCTGACAGCTCTGCGTCGGCCGTTTCAACGGCTCTGCAGCCAGCCAAGAAAGCCGCCTTTCCTCACCTGCGGCGGGCGCGCCAGCAGCATCGAATGGCTGTTCTTCTGGCGTACGGCCTGCAGCTTGTGCAGCGCCGTATTGACTTGGCTGGACTGCGCCATGCAGGCGCGGGCAATGGTCTTGTCGATGCGATAAACGATGCTTGAGGTCAGGGCCGTGAAGCAGGCTTCGGAAGGCGTGTCGTCCAGCAGGCCCTGTTCGCCCAGCACTTCGCTCGGCCCCATGCGCCCGGCTTCGACGCGTTGTTCGCCGTTGACCACCGCGGCACTGATGACGCCGGTGGCGATCACGAACAGTCCGTCAGGCACCTCGTTCAGGTCCAGCACCACCTGGCCTGCCGAATACTGCTGAGCGGTCATGTGCTGCGCCAGATGATCGCGCTCTGCTTCGCTGAGCGAGCGGAACACTTTCACCTCCTCCAGCAATGCACGGGCCCGGGAAGCCGGTTCAACGGCTGCGTCGGGCTGGCGAACGATGCCTGCGGCTTCAAGGTGTCGGTGGGCGAGGTCGAACAGTTGATTACGCACTTCGCCTTTTTTGCTGAGGTCGGCGATGAAACCGCTGGCCACGTATTCCGACATGCTGTCGCCGGACGCTTGCAGCACGGCCTTCGGCGCAGGGTTCAGCAACAGACTGCTGCTGCCTTGCAGGGTGCGCTCCAGAGCGTCGAGCACCCGGCGCGGGCGAATGTGTGTCGGCACCTGAATGCTGATCGAAACGCCGTGCATATGGGTCGGGCGGCTGAGGTTGACGATTTTGGCCTTGGCCGCCACCGAGTTAGGCACCACGGCGGTGCTGCCGGCGTTGGTCAGCAGGTGCGTGGCGCGCCAGTCGATGTCGAGCACTTTGCCTTCGACGCCATCGATCGACACCCAGTCGTCCACCTGATAAGGCTTGGTGGTGTTGAGCACAATCCCGGAAAACACATCACTCAGTGTGCTCTGCAACGCCAGACCGACAATGATCGCCATCGCACCTGACGTCGCCAGCAGACCTTTGACCGGCAGCTCCAGGACATAGCCTGCGGCCGCCACCACGGCGATCAAAAACACCAGCGCGCCAATCACGTCCTGCAACAATCGTCCGCTGTGCCCGATGCGGTGCATCAGCGCAAGGCCGATCAATACCGTCAGTACCCGCGCGGCGTAGACCCACCAGAGAATCGCCAGCGCCGTTGCGCCCAACTGAATCACGGTGTCATCCGGCCAGGACGGTGCCTGCAACGGGCTGATGCCCGCGTTGATGATGAGTGTGCTGAACACCAGAAACAGTGCCAACCGAAGGCTGACCCGCGCCACCCGCTGCTGCACCGGCGCCAGGTGCCAGATCAGCACATCGGCCAACAGCAGCAGGGTGCTCCAGAGCAGGGGATGGCTCAGTGACTGATACATGGTCTGGCTCCACAGAATGTCGGGAATGGGCTTTCTGCCCTGTCGACACAGACTAATGGGGTGCTGAAAAGTGAAAAAGCGGCTATAAAGCGTTTAACTGTCCACCAGGTCGTGACAATGAACCCTTTTGAAGACATGCGTATCTTTTGCCAGGTGATGGAGTCGGGCAGCTTCACCGCGGCGTCCGACAAGCTCGGGCTGTCCAAACAGTTCGTCAGCAGGCGTTTGATGCAGCTCGAGGAGCGCCTGGGTGTACGTCTGTTAAACCGCTCGACGCGGCGGCTGGACGTCACGCCGCTGGGCCAGAGCTATTACGAATCGGCCTTGCGCCTGCTGGCCGAAGTCGAGCAGGTGGAGCAGGGCATCACCGGCCAGAACAGCGAGCCACGCGGTACTTTGCGCCTGAGTGCGCCGCTGTCGTTTGCCGTGGCGCACCTGGGCTGCCTGTTGCCGCTGTTTCTGCAGCGCTACCGCGACGTGTCGGTGGAAGTGGACCTGAGTGACCGCCCGGTGGATTTGCTCAGCGAGGGTTATGACCTGGTGCTGCGCATCGGCGTGCTGGAAGACTCCAGCCTGATCGCCCGGCGTATCGCGTCAATCGACCGGGTCTACTGCGCCAGTCCTGCCTACCTGGCCGAGCGCGGTACCCCGGAAAAACCCGAGGACCTGCACGCCCATGACTGCCTGCCGTACGGTCATGTGCGTCAGGTGCAATGGCGTTTCCAGGGCGCAGGCAAGCCGCTGAGCCTGAGCGTCAGCGGGCGGATGCGGGTCAACAATGGCGAGCTGCTTCGGGATGCAGCCGTGTCGGGGCTGGGCATCACTTACCTGCCGACGTTCATTGTCGGCGCGGCCTTGCGCGACGGCAGCCTGGTGCGGGTGCTGGACGACCTCCGGCCGGAGCCGTTGACCTTGTCGGCGGTGTACCCACAGCATCGCCAGGCATCCAGGCCGGTGCAGGCCTTCATCGAGTTTTTGCGTGAGCGGCTGGACTCGGGCATCGACCTGGACGATCGTCAGGGGTAAGGTTTTTAGCTGAGTGTTTTGCATATTAGTCTAGAACAAAAATGAATTTAGCTAATTTTGTGCCGGGTGTTAGGGTCGTGCCATCTGCGTGAAAACGCACCTGTTGATGATCTGTGGAGAGCACCTGTGGCGAAAACAATCACCCGCTGGACAATGGGCCTGGCCCTGGCGCTTATGGTGTCGACCGGCGCCTACGCCGCCAATCTCATTGTCGGCGACCAGAGCTACAGCGCCCGCACCGTGATGGAGGCCGCGGGCGTGCTCAAGGACGTGCCTTACGACATCGAGTGGAAACAGTTCACGGCAGGCTCGCCTGTGGCGGAAGCCTTGAACGTCGGCAGTCTGGATGTGGGATTGCTGGGCGATTCGCCCGCGTTGTTCATGGGAGCGCTGGGCGCGCCGATCAAGGTGATCGGCGTCTCGCGGCAAAACCTCGACGGCGTGGCGATTGTGGTGCGCAAAGACTCGTCCATCAGAACCGTTGCCGATCTGGCGGGCAGGAAGGTCGCGATCTGGAAAGGCTCATTCAGTCAGCAGTTGATGCTGACCGCGCTGGACAAGGCCGGCATCGCTCGCGATGCCGTGGATTATCGCTACCTGAGCGCGCTGGATTCCTCCCACGCGCTGGAAGGCGGCTCGGTGGACGCGATTGCCACCTGGGAGCCCTACGTCACCCAGCAGGAGCGCCAGGGCGCACGCGTCATCACAACGGCCAAAGGGCTGATACCGGCACAAAGTTTCATTGTCGCCAACGATCGCGCGATCAAGGACAAGCGGTCGCAGATCAGCGATTTCCTCCAGCGCCTGCGAGCCGCCCGCGCCTGGTCAGTGAGTGACCCGCAGCACAACGAAATCTACGCCAGTGCCTGGTCTGCACTGACCAAGGCCGACGCGCAAGTCGCCAGCCGCTGGTTCTCCCGCGCCCAGGTCACCGTCGTGCCCATTACCCCTGACGTCGTTGCAGGCGCACAACAGACCATCGAGTTCTTCAACGGCGCCGGACTGACCAAAAGCTATCCCGCAGCAAGCGTGTTCGACGAGTCATTCAACGCAGTGCTCCAGAGTCAGACCCAGGTGTCACGCTAGATCGAGCGTTCCTCACGCTCCGCGTCCGGACGTTCCGGGCACGATCAGCAACGTGCAATCTGCTGAAACGCAGAAATTGTGGCCGGCGAATCGGTTCATCAAGCGACTGATCCATTGCTGAACGCACGCCATCGCCGGCAAGCCGCCTCCCACGGTTTTTGTTTGCCACGGATTTTGCATTCGGGTGTAGAGCACGATAAACATCACCAAACCCAAGGAGTCCGCCCTGACATGAGTCTGACCTCGCTGCATTGGGGCGCTTATCGCCCGCAGGTTGTGAATGGCAAGCTGCAAGCCTTGCAGCCTGTCGAGTGGGACAAGGACCCTTCGCCCATCGGTGACTCGGTGGCAGCGGCCATCACCTCGCCGACACGCATTCTGCGTCCGGCCGTGCGGCGCAGTTTTCTGGAGCACAAGGGCGGGCGTCCGCACTTGCGCGGGCAGGAGCCTTTCGTTGAGGTGTCGTGGGAGGTTGCACTGGATCTGGTCGCCCGTGAACTGAAACGGGTCAGGCAGGAGCACGGTAATCAGGCGATTTTTGGCGGCAGTTACGGGTGGGGCAGTGCCGGGCGCTTTCATCATGCCCAAAGCCAGTTACACCGTTTCCTCAACTGCATTGGCGGCTATGTGTCCAGCACCGACAGTTACAGCCTGGGTGCCGGACGGGTGCTTATGCCGCATATTGTCGGCAGCATGGATTGGCTGCTGGCGGCTCATACCTCATGGAAAAACCTCGCCGAAAATTGCGAGCTGTTCGTCGCGTTCGGCGGCCTGCCTGCCAAGAACGCCCAGACCAGCCCAGGCGGCGCAACGGATCACCTGCTTGCCGACGCACTGCAAAAAATGTCTGACGCAGGTGTGCAGTTCGTCAACGTCAGTCCGTTGCGTGAAGACCTTGCAGGCCCTGCGCAGATCCAGTGGCTGCCGGTCAGGCCCGGCAGCGACACGGCTTTGATGATGGCGCTGTCCTACGTGCTGATCACCGAGAACCTGCACAACGAGTCGTTCCTTCAACGCTACACCGTTGGCTATGAACGCTTTCGCGCTTACCTGCTCGGCCACACCGACAACCAACCGAAAAGCCCGGACTGGGCCGCAGCGCTGACGGATATTCCCTCAGAACAGATCGTCCAGCTGGCGCGCCAGATGGCCAGCAAGCGAACCATGATCAACGTTGCCTATTCGTTGCAGCGCTCGGTGCATGGCGAGCAGCCGTTCTGGATGACCGTGACCCTCGCTGCATTGCTGGGGCAGATCGGCCTGCCCGGTGCAGGCTTCGGCCTGGGATATGGCTGTATGAACAACACCGGCAGCGGACGCAAGGCGTTCTCCGGGCCGCGCTTTTCCCAAGGCAGCAACCCGGTCAAGGCGTTCATCCCGGTGGCGCGGGTGACCGACATGTTGCTCAACCCCGGCACCCCGTTCGATTACAACGGCCAGCGCCATACCTATCCCGACATCAAGCTGGTGTACTGGGCAGGCGGAAACATCTTCCATCACCATCAGGACCTCAACCGACTGCTGGGAGCCTGGCAGCATCCGCAGACCATCATCGTTCACGAGCAGTTCTGGACCGCGCAGGCCAAGTACGCCGATATAGTATTGCCCGCGACCACTGCGCTGGAGCGTGATGACATCGGCAGTTCGGCGTCAGACCGGTTCATGATCGCCATGCAGCAGGCCATTGAGCCTGTAGGCAAATCCCGCGATGACTACACGATCTTCTCCGATTTGGCCAAGCGCATGGGCGTTGCCGAGACGTTCACCGAAGGCCGCGATGCCCAGGCCTGGCTGCGATTCATCTATGACGATTCCCGCCAGCGTGCCGAGTCGTTTGGGATCGCGTTGCCAGCGTTCGACCAGTTCTGGCGCGATGGCCTGTTGGAAATCGACTTTCCAGAAACCGACAATGTGCTGCTCAAGGCCTTTCGGGATGACCCGGATGCCCATCCGCTGCCGACGCCGTCCGGGCGTATCGAAATCTTTTCCGAGCGCATAGCCGGATTTGGTTATGCAGACTGTCCCGGGCACCCGGTGTGGCTGGATAAACCTGCGCCTGCCTTCGCCTTGCACCTGCTGTCCAACCAGCCCAAGACCCGGCTGCACAGCCAGTATGACCACGGCAGCTATAGCCGTTCTTCGAAGATCCGCGAGCGCGAGCCGCTGACCATGAACCCGAAAGACGCGCAGGTACGCGGGATTGTCGATGGCGATGTGATCAAGGTTTTCAATGAGCGTGGCGCGTTTCTGGCCGGGGTGATCGTGTCCGAGGGTATTCGGCCCGGCGTGGTGCAGATCGCGACCGGTGCGTGGTTCGATCCGCTGGTGCGGGGCGAACGGGGCAGCCTGGAGAAGCACGGCAATCCCAACGTCATCACGCGGGACGTCGGTGCGTCGAGCCTGTCGCAAGGTTGCTCGGCACAGACAGCGTCGGTGGAAATCGTCAAATGCAATGAGCCGCTGCCATCGGTCACGGCGTTCGAGCCGCCACCGATGGCATGATCAAACACCGGCGTTGCGTGCAGCGAAAGCGGCCTTGCCGACGCCGATCAGCACGGCGTCGTTCTGCGGCGTATGAACCCGGCCACACAGCACGTTGCGGTAGTGACGCTGCAGCGGATTGCTGCGCGACAGCCCCGGATTGCCGGACGCTTCGATGGCCAGCTCCACGGCGCGTATCGCATTGCCGGTCACCAGGTATTTGAGCTGTCCGGCATGCTGCGCAGGCGTCAGGCCCTGAACCGCTGCATCCAGCAGGCTGCGGTTGGCGAACAGCAGCGTGTCGATGTGTCCGACGATTTCCTGAAACCGCGGCAGGGTCGAGAGCGCCGCACCGAGGTTGGACGGCTTGCGCTGTTCCAGCCAGTCCACAAGCCAGTCGCGGGCGGACCGGGCAATCCCGTCGTACACCGATGACAGCAGCACCGACATCCACAACGGACCCGCAGGGTCCAGATCCGGCTTTGGCGCGCTCCATGGGCTGACGCTCACCGCGTGCTCCAACGGCACCCGCACATCGTCGAAACGAATCTCGTGGCTGTTGGTGGCGCGCATGCCCAGATGGTCCCAGTCCTCGATGATCTGAATGCCGGGTGTGTCCTTGTGCACCAGCCAGGTGCCGACCAAGGGGTCTTCGTCATCGCTGCGGCCCCACACGGCAAACCAGGTCAGGCCATGGCTGCCGGTGGAATAGATCTTGGTGCCGCTGATGCGCCAGCCGTCGGCAGTACGCCGCGCGACAGTGCCCGGCAAACCGCCACGTGCCGGTGTGCCCAGGTCGGGTTCGACACGCAGAGCGTTGATCAGCGCGCCGTCGCGGACCGCCTCCTCGCCGACCCGTACTCTCAGGTCGCGGGGCCAATTCACGTTTTCCTGCAAGCGGGCGTGCTGCAGGTATTGCATCACCAGAATCAATGCCGTGGAGGGCTCTCCTTGGGCGACCGCGCTGATGACCTGCTGCGCCCGCGACAGATCCCCACCACCACCGCCCAGTTCGGTCGGTACGACAAGGCCCAGCAAACCATGCTGGTGCAGCAGGCTGAAGTTGGCGTGCGGAAAGGCAGCGCTGGTGTCGTAGTGCTCGGCGGTTTCGGCCAGCGTCGCCGTCAGGCTGTTCAGCCGGGCGCTAAAGGCGGCGTCCGACTCAGGCAACTGTTGACGAAGGGTAGAAGGGCTCATGCGGGGTCCTTTCGCAGTGGGGCAGCAAGCGGGTATGCGTTGAAAAGGCTGATCATTGGCGGGCGGTCTGGGCAATCCGAGGCCGCGCCACGTTGAAGCTTTTATCGAAACCTGTCGAGACGTCGATCGGCTTACTGAGAATGCCTTCGGCCAGATACGTATCCGCGGTGACCTGCAGACCCTGAATGATCGTGTCATCAATCAGCGTGCGCTGCATCTTCGTGGCCTTGGCAACTGACAGGTGCACCTCAAGCGGCAGTCCGGTGACCCTGGCTTGAGCGGCAGCGTATTCCTCGGGATGAGCGTTGGTCCAGTTGAAGGCGCGTTCGACCCTGGCGACGAAGTCGTCCAGTTGCGCACGCTTGCCGTCGATGGCCTTGCGGGTCGCGGCGAGGTAAAGGTGATTGCTCAACAGCTCGCTGCCGCTGACCAGCACACGCGCGTCGTTCTGGCTGATGGAAATGGTGGTGTAGGGATCCCAGGTCGCCCAGGCATCGGCGTCGCCACTGTCCAGCAGCAGCCTTGATTCACTGGGCAGCAGGTTGATGAACGTAACGTCGCTGGTCTTCAGGCCGGCCTCATGCAAGGCGCGGATCGCAAGGTAATGCCCGATGGAGCCGCGACCGGTGACGATGCGTTTACCCTTGAGGTCGGCGACGGTCTTGATCGGCGAGTTTTTTGACACCAGCAAGGCGGTGGTGAAGCGGCCTTGTGCGTGGGTGATGCTGACCACTTTCAGCGGCGCGCCCGCGCCCAGCGCAAACACGTAAGGCGCATCGCCCAAGGCGCCGATGTCCACCGCACCGGCATTCAGTGCCTCACCCAGCGGGGCGGCGGACGGGAATTCCGAGAACTGAATGTCATAGGGCACGTCCTTGAGCTCGCCGGACACCTGTAACAGCACTTTCAACAGGGACTTCTGGTTGGCAACCAATAATGGCGCCAGCTCCGCAGCCAGGGTCTGCTGACTGGCGAGCAGGCTCAGCAAAGTGGCGAGCAACAGGCTTTTCAGGGGTGTGGTGGTCTTGAAGAAAGGCGCCATGGATGGGGAACTCCGTAATATCAAACAAAACGTAACTCACTGGAGGAACACTATTGTTGTAGGCGGCGGTTCGATCCTCAGATCACCCGAAACCCATGTGTCCCGTCGCGGCCCAGTTGCTCGACCAGACCAAACTCCCAATCCAGGTACGCCTGCATCGCGGCCTTGGGCGCGTCGGTGCCTTCGTAAGGACGGCGGTAACGGTCGATACGCGGCGACGCCAGACGCGTTTCGCCGTGTTCCAGTGCAAACCCGGCCTTGACCCAACTGGCCGTGCCGCCCTCCAGCACAAACACCGGCCGGTCCGTAAGGGCCTCGACGTCGGCGGCTGCGAAGCGTGCCAGACGACTGCTGCCGCAGGTCAGCACATAGCGCTCGGCCGCGGGCACTTTCGCCAATGCCTGTTCGAGGTCAGCCCGCAGGCTCCACCAGGCGCCGGGAATGTGCTGCTTCACGTAATTGGCGCTGGTCGTGAAATCCAGCACCGCAACGCCGTCGTGTGCCTGCCATTGGGCAAGCGTCTGGGCGCTGATGAACTCCACCTGCGCAGGTGAAGGGAAGGGCGCGTCCCAGTCGCCTTGTTCAGAGAAATCCGGCGCGTGCAGGCCATCGATGACCGACACATCCCAACCCAGTTGTGCCAGCCACGACGCCGACATGTTGGCGCGCACGCCGTCGTCGTCCACCAGCACGATTCGCGCGCCACGGACGCTGGCGTAGTGGTCGGTTTCCTGCACCAATTGCCCGCCGGGTGTCGAACGCGCTCCGGGCAAATGGCCCTTGGCAAACTCCTCCGGCGTGCGTACATCGAACAGGTACGTCGTGCGCGTCGTCTGCGCCTGCCAGCCTTGCAGATCAGTCCGGCTGGCACGCTGCACGCCTGCGCGATCGGCCACCTTGCGAGCATCGGCGCTGGCAGAGTCGCGGGTCTTTTCGCTCACCTCGGCGAAGCGCCTGTTCTGCCCATGGTCCAGTGTTTGATCGGCGAGCAGCCAGCCGATGGTGCCGTTACGCAGCGCGTGTACCTGATTGGGCAGTCCTGCGTTGATCAACGACTGGGTGCCGATGATGCTGCGGGTACGGCCCGCGCAATTGACGATAATTCGGGTGTTCGGGTCCGGTGCCAATTCGCGGGCGCGCAGCACCAGTTCCGCGCCGGGCACGCTGATACCGCCGGGGATGCTCATGGTCTGGTACTCGTCGTAGCGGCGCGCATCGAGCACCACCACATCGGCCTGGCTGTCGAGCAACACTTTGACCTCTTGCGCGGCCAGCGATGGTGTGGCGCGATGATGCTCCACCAGTTCGCCAAACGCCTTGCTCGGCACATTGACGTCGATAAACAGCTCGCCACCGGCCTCGCGCCAGCCCTGCAGACCGCCGTCGAGCAGCTTCACATCGCTGTAACCCAAGGCTTGCAAGCGTTGCAGGGCAATATCGGCCAGGCCTTCGCCGTTGTCGTACAGCGTGATGGCGGTGTCCCGCCGGGGGATGCGCGAGAACACCTCCAGCTCCAGTTTCGACAGCGCAATGTTGGCGGCAAACAGCGGATGCGCTTGCGCAAACGGCGCTTCTTCGCGCACATCAACCAGCGCCAGTTCCTGACGGTCCAGCAACGCCTGGCGAATCTCGGTGAAGGATCGGGTTGCGTGTGCGGTCATCGGGTCAGACTTCCTGTCGGCTGTGCAAGAGAAGGGCTAGCGGTGGCGTTGGAATAGCCGGAGATAAACAGTTTTTCGCTGCCGTCCAGTGCGTAGACGGCGCGCCGTACCTGGCCGATGTCGGCGCCGTACACATGGATGCTGATCGAGACCTGATCGCTGAAGGCGTTGCTGACCTGATGCACATCGTTGTGCTGTGGCGATAACGCTTCGACCTGACCTGGCACCAGACGCACAGCCGGGCCTTGCCGTTCAAGGCGTCCGTCCTGACCGCGCACATAACCCTGGGCGTCTTCGGCACCGCGCAGCATGCCGATCAGCCCCCAGACGCGGTGGTCGTGAATCGGTGTGCGTTGGCCCGGCCCCCAGACAAAACTCACCACCGAGAAGCGCTGTTGCGCGTCGGCGTGCAGCAGAAATTGCTGGTAGCGGGTCGGGTCGGGCGTGGCGAATTCATCGGGCAACCAGTCGTCATGGCTGACCAGTTGCGCAAGCAGTCTGCTACCGCGACGCAGCACATCGCTCTCATGGGTGTCGCTGTTGATGAGTTCAGTCAGTGCATCGATGAAGGCCCCGAGTCGTTCGGGGTGTCGGTTCCGGGTCATGTCCATTCCACAGCAGTGTCGAGTAGATAGATGGATATAAGCATAATTATTGTATTTAATATGCTTTTTTTTAATGATTAGGTTAGAACGAAAACGTCTTTCGCCGCTGACTGTTCCGGCTTATGTTTCAAGCGTGGGCTATCCACGAACGGCCGTTGGCACTATGCTTTTTGCCTATGTTCCTCTTATATTTTTATGTGCGGTCCGAATGAAAATTGATGATATCGATGCGTTCGTTGCAGTAATTCGCTGCCAGTCGATCAGCCTCGCGGCCGAGTCGCTGGACCTGACGCAGCCCGCCATTACGCGCCGGGTGCAGAATTTCGAGCACGCCCTGGGTGTCGAGCTGTTCGATCGCAACACCAAGCCGCTCAAGCCCACGCCCATGGGTATCCAGGTTTATCAGAAGTGCCTTGCGATCCTGCGCGAGATGGACGCGCTGCGCGAATTGGTGGCCAGTGACACACCGCCCAGCGGACTTTTGCGTCTGGGTGTGCCACAGACCATTGGTGATGTGGTGCTGCTTGATGCGCTCAAACAACTGCGCGGCGAATATCCCGACTTGCGCGCGCAAGTGAGTACCGGGTGGGGCAGTTACCTGATCGGCAAGATCGAAAACGGCGAGCTTGACGCCGCCGCTGCGCTGTTCCCGGCAGGCAAGATCTTCCCGGAAAACATCGTGGCGCATTCCATCGGCAAGATGGAGCTGGTGGTGGTTGGTGCGAAAAACACCGTGTCGAAAAAGCCTGTCAGGCTCGCCGACTGCTACGAACAGGGCTGGGTGCTGAATCCGGACGGTTGCGGTTTCCGGTCCGGGCTGCAACGCACCTTGTCCGATCAGGGCCTGAGCATGAAGGTCAATCTGGAAACCTTCGGCACCGAGCTGCAACTGGGGCTGGTGGCCGATGGCATGGGGTTGGGCCTGGTGCCGCGCCCATTGCTGGAACGCAGTATTCATCGCGATCAACTGGCGGTCGTGCCTTTGAAAGACTTCAAACCGGTGCTGGATCTGTGGCTGTTCTACCCGCGTTTTCTGGGCAACCTGCAAGGGCCGGTGGAGGCTTTCGGCGCGTTGGTCGCGCGGTCGCTGGATCAGGTTTCAGCAGCGGCGTGACGCGTACTGCAGGCAGGCGATGGCACCTGCCTGTGTTCCCTGTCTATGTCGTCTGCTGGTGGCTCAGGCAACTTGCTCGCGGGCCTCGCGCTCGCGCCGGGCAACCAGTTCGCGGGTCAGCGGGATCAGCTTTTTGCCGTAATCGATGGCGTCATCCAGCGGGTCGAAGCCGCGAATCAGGAAGGTCGTAATCCCCAGGTCGTAGTAGTCCAGCAGCGCTTCAGCGACCTGTTCGGGTGTGCCGACCAGTGAGGTCGAGTTGCCCTGAGCGCCCAGCAGACCGGCTATACCTGTCCACAAGCGCTTGTCCAGACGCGAGCCTTGCGCCGCCGCGGCCAGCAGGCGACGCGAGCCTTCGTTCGGCGGCTCACGACGCACAAAACCGTTGCTCTCGGCCAATGCCCTGGCCTTTTCCAGAATACTGTCGGCACGTGCCCAGGCCTGCGCTTCGGTGTCAGCCAGAATCGGTCGCAGCGACAGGCTGAAACGAATGGTGCGACCATGTTTGGCCGCTTCGGCGCGTACCTGTTTGACCACGTCTCGCACTTGTTCGTACGTCTCGCCCCACAGCGCGTAAACGTCGGCATGTTTACCTGCCACGGCAATCGCAGCGGCTGACGATCCCCCGAAGTACAGCGGAATGTGTGGCTGCTGTGGCGACTTCACCAGTGAGTGCGCACCTTCAAACTGGTAGTACGTGCCCTTGTGGTCGAACGGTTCATCGCGTGTCCACTCCTGGCGCACCACGCTGAGGTATTCGTCGCTGCGTGCGTAGCGCTCGTCCTTGCCGATATGACTGCCGTCGGCACGCAGTTCCTTGTCGTCGCCGCCGGTGATGATATGGACCGCTGTGCGCCCGCCGTTGAACACATCCAGCGTCGCGAACTGGCGGGCTGCGACGGTCGGCGAAATGAAGCCGGGACGATGCGCGATCAGAAACTTCAGTGTGCGGGTCACACTGGCAGCGTGCGCAGCCACCAGTGTGCTGTCCGGGCTGTTGGAATGGTAGGCGATCAATGCCCGGTCGAAACCTGAGTCTTCATGAGCCTTGGCGACTTGCCGCACGTAGTCGGGCTGGATGGTCGCGCCACTGCGTGGATGGATTTCCGATCCGGGCTGCGTGGCGATGTAGCCAATGAATTCGATACTCATGAATAACTCCTGCCAATGGTTGAGGTCCGTTCGACCTTGTCGAGGAGCACCATAAAGGGCGGAAGCAACGGCTGTGAAATTCGATTTTGGTCTAAGTTAATTATAAAAAATATGCATTATATTGTTTGTGAATAATCAAATATTTTAACGATTAGCTTATGTCTAAATAGAATTTCACTTAGCGTTCTTATGCACCTAGCATGAGGCTTATCCCGTGAGTCGGGTGCGTTTGCCCGACCCGATCAGCAAGGATGCCTACATGTCTGAAACAACGCTCACTTCCATCGACGCCGGTTATCTGGTCGTCAACAAGCCTGAACAGCAGCAGGTCGCCCGGGCTCGCCGCGAATGGCGTGTGCCGGGATTCGTCCTGCGCCTGCTCAGTCCGTTGGCGCTGTTGCTGCTCTGGGAGCTGGCCTCACAGACCGGCTTGCTGCCCAGCCGGGTGATTGCCGCGCCGTCGCAAATCGGCGGTACGCTCTGGTCGATGATTCTATCGGGCGAGCTGGGCCGGCATCTTTGGGTGTCCTTGCAGCGCGCGCTGCTGGGGCTGAGCATCGGTGTCAGCATCGGGGTGGTAGCCGCGTTGATTACCGGGTTGTCCAAGCGCGGCGAATGGGCTCTCGACTCGCCCATGCAGATGTTGCGCACGATTCCGTCGCTGGCGCTGGTGCCGCTGTTCATCCTCTGGTTCGGCATTGGCGAGTTCACCAAAGTGGCGCTGATCGTGATGGGCACCACGTTTCCGGTTTACCTGAATCTGTTTTCCGGCATTCGCAACATCGACCCCAAACTGATCGAGGCCGCCAACACACTTGGCCTCAGTCGCCGCCAACTGATCTGGCACGTGATCCTGCCGGGCTCGCTGCCTTCATTCTTTGTCGGTCTGCGTTATTCACTGGGGATTTCCTGGCTGGCGCTGGTGTTCGTCGAACAGATCAACACCACGGCGGGCATCGGCTATCTGGCCAGTGATGCCCGGGACTTCATGCGCACTGATGTGATCGTTATCTGCCTGTTGATCTACAGCGTTCTGGGGCTGGTGATCGACGGCATTATCCGCACGCTGGAGCGCTACGCCCTGGCCTGGCGCCCGACTTTTTTGAGGAACTGAACATGACTGCTCTCGATGTGCGCAACACTCAGGCGTCCCTTCATCGTGCCCCGGAAAAAGCCATTCAGGCTCCGGTTCAGCTACGTAATGTGGTTCGTCAGTTCGGCCAGCAACGGGTGATCGATGGTCTGGATCTGGACATCGCACCGGGCGAATTCGTCGCCTTGCTCGGTGCCAGCGGTTCCGGCAAGACCACCTTGCTGCGCACCCTGGCCGGGTTGGACAGTATCGACAGTGGCGAGCTGCGCGTGCCGGTGGCGAGGGCTGCAGTCTTTCAGGAGCCGCGCCTGATGCCATGGAAAAGCGCGTGGAAAAATGTGGTGCTCGGCCTGCATATCGATAACCCCAGGGCGCGAGCGGAAGCGGCGCTCGGCGAAGTCGGTCTGTCTCATCGAATCAATGCCTTTCCGGCCACGCTGTCGGGCGGGGAGGCGCAGCGCGTCGCGCTGGCACGCGGGTTGGTGCGTGAACCCAAACTGTTGTTGCTGGACGAACCCTTTGCCGCACTCGATGCCTTGACGCGCATCCGCATGCATCAGTTGATCATCGACCTGTGGCGCAAGCACACGCCGGCCGTGTTGCTGGTGACCCACGATGTGGATGAAGCGATTCTGCTCGCTGATCGGGTCATCGTGCTGGCCAACGGCAGGATTGCCGACGAGATCCGCATTGACCTGCCGCGTCAGCGCGACAGCGGGCAGGCCGGGTTCCAGGTGATTCGCAGCCGCTTGTTGAGCCTGTTGGGTGTCAAAGGGCATCAGCAGGACGCCGATCCGGACGATCTTGCGCACAACCCGACGCTCAACGACATTCGACGCGTCGCCAACGCTCGTTGAGTGAGCGAACGGTGCGTATCATGGGCGCTCGTTTATGCGGAGCAAGTGTCCATGTCTGCTGAAAAACCTGAAGTGATCATCACGTATTGCACCCAGTGCCAATGGTTGTTGCGTGCTGCCTGGCTGGCGCAGGAACTGCTGAGCACCTTCTGCGATGATCTGGGCAAAGTCTCGCTGGCGCCTGCCACGGGCGGCGCGTTCCGGATTACCTGCGACGGCGTGCAGATCTGGGAGCGCAAGGCCGACGGTGGCTTCCCGGAGGCCAAGGTGCTCAAGCAACGGTTACGTGACCAGATCGACCCGGCACGCGATCTGGGCCATAACGACCGGTCCGGCGCAGCGGATCCTCAATGAGCGGCGGTTTTTGTGTCGCGACGGCCCATCAAGCCTGATATCAGAATGGCAACGATGATCAGCGTCCCGCCCAGCAGCATACGCAGCGTGGGCGTTTCGGCGAAGATCAGCCAGGCGAACGCAATGCCGTACAGCGGCTCCATGGCAAACACGACGGCCGCCGTTCGGGCCTTGATCACCGCCAGGCTTGCAACGAACAGACCGTGCGCCAGGCCGGTACAGATCACGCCGAGCAGCGCGATCCATAGCCAGTCGACGGCAGAAACGGCAGGCAGCGCCGCCGCCGCCCACGGCACCAGACAGAGGGCGACGACCAGGTTCTGACACAGTGCGGCCTGCACCGCCGGCACATGGCTGGCGCTGGCGCGATTGACCAGAGACAGCAGGGCGAAGGTCAGCCCCGAGAAGATCGCCCACAGCAGACCGCCCGTTGCCTGACTGGCCAGATCGAACCCGGGTGTCACCAGAACAAGCCCCACGCTCACCAGTGCCACCAGCAGCATTTCGACGCGACGAATCCGCTCGCGAAACACCAGACCTTCCAGGATTACGGTGAACGCCGGAAAGCTCGCGAACCCCAGCGTCGCCACTGCCACCCCTGCGACCTTTACCGCCAGAAAGAACGACACCCAGTGCAGGCTCAGCAACACACCGCTGAGCATCAGCCGCGCGGCGCTGGCCCGGTTCAACGGCCTCCAGCGCATGCCGACAAACCTTGCGAACACCGCCAGGGCCGCAACGGCAAAGGCTGCACGACCGAAGACGATCACAGAGGGCGATGCGTGGGCCAGTTTGCCCAGCACACCCGACAGGCCAAACAACAGGGCACCCATGTGCAGGGCGAGCAGGGCGGAGCGCGGGGTCATGACAGTCCTTGTGGGTGCGGTGAGAGCGAAGTCTACCTCGCAAAAGCCATTGTCATGACATCGACATGCACATGTCACATTCGGTTAACCGGCATGCCGCACTCTCTTGGAAAACCTGCCGGAGGTCGTCCCATGAGCAGTGCTCAGCTCGCCAAACCCAGCCGTAAACAACGTGTACGGACCCTGTGGATTTCCGATGTGCATCTGGGCACGCGTGATTGCCAGGCTGAACACCTGTCGGCATTCCTCAAGCGCTATCAGGCTGATCGCATCTATCTGGTGGGCGACATCATCGACGGCTGGAAGCTGCGCGGCGGGATGTATTGGCCGCAGGCGCATACCAACGTCATCCGGCGTTTGTTGACCATGAGCAAGCGCGGCACCGAAGTGATCTACGTCACCGGCAACCACGATGAATTTCTGCGTCGTTACTCGAAGCTGATACTGGGCAACATCCAGCTGGTGGACGAGGCCGAACACGTGACCGCCGACGGTCGTCGTCTGTTGGTGATTCATGGCGATCAGTTCGATGTGATCACCCGTTATCACCGCTGGCTGGCGTTTCTGGGTGATTCGGCCTACGAGTTCACCCTGACCCTCAATCGCTGGCTCAATCACTGGCGTGCCAAATACGGCTATGGCTACTGGTCGCTGTCGGCGTACCTCAAGCACAAAGTCAAAAGCGCAGTGAATTTTATCAGTGATTTCGAAGAGGCCATCGCTCATGAATGTGTGAAGCGCGGGCTGGATGGCGTGGTGTGCGGGCACATTCACCATGCGGAAATTCGCGAGGTGGGCGGCGTGGAATACATGAACTGCGGAGACTGGGTTGAATCCTGCACGGCGCTGATCGAGCACCTGGACGGCCAGATCGAACTGTTTCGGCTGGCGAATGCACATTTACAGCCCAGCCCGCAGGTCGAGCAGCAGGAAATGCCGGTCAGCGAGCCGGTTGCCTGAGTACTACGGCGTGACCGTGCTGGAGCGGCATACCCTTAAAAAGGCACACTCTTAAAAGGGCACTTTGCCCAACAGCATGTCGCGGTACATGACGAAATCGCCGAGCAGGCTGTAGAACGGGTGCTTGAAGGTGGCGGGGCGGTTTTTCTCGAAGAAGAAATGCCCGGCCCAGGCAAAGCCGTAACCGGCAATCGGTAACAGCGCCAACAGCCACCACCGCCCGCTGCCAATGCCAAAGGCCAGCAGAAAGATCACCAGCGACGTGCCCACGAAATGCAGGCGTCGACTGGTGCTGCTGCGGTGTTCCTCAAGGTAGTACGGATAGAAATCGGCAAAGCGGTTGAACGGCTTGACGGTGTCCATGTGCTGACCCTCGTGTTGGCTTCGGATCAGTCTAGCCTGACAGGATGCTGTTTGGCAGCATCCATTCGGCGCAGTTCACCCTACTGTGGGAGGCGGCTTGCCGGCGATCTGCCGGGAACCGGCAGCAGAACTGACGCATCAGGCGTCAGCTTCTTTTATGCGCGCATCAATGCCGCCAGAA
The DNA here is from genome assembly GCF_900143095.1 of Pseudomonas asturiensis. GTDB lineage: Bacteria > Pseudomonadota > Gammaproteobacteria > Pseudomonadales > Pseudomonadaceae > Aquipseudomonas > Aquipseudomonas asturiensis. The sequence goes on from NZ_FRDA01000005.1 coordinate 171,983, forward strand.
CGCCGGTACGCACAGCACCAGCACGGTGATGATTTCCAGACGGCCCAACAACATGCCGGCGGACAGAATCCACTTGGCGGCATCCGGAAGGGTGGAGAAGTTACCCGCCGGTCCAATGACTTCGCCCAGCCCCGGACCGACGCCGGAAACCGTGCTGGCGGCGCCCGTCAGCGCGGTCATCCAGTCCAGGCCCAGCAGCGACAGCATCAACGCAATCAGGCAGATGGTGATGGTGAAAAAGAACGAGAACGTCAGAATCGAGCGCACGATCTCGTCGTCCAGCCGGTGACCGTTGTATTTCTGTTTCATCACGGCGCGTGGATGGATCAACTGGTTGAGGTTGGTCTTGAGCAGGATGTAGGCGACCTGAAACCGGAAGATTTTCACGCCGCCTGCCGTCGAGCCGGAACAGCCCCCGATGAAGCCCAGGTAAAAGAACAGCATCAGCGAGAAGTTGCCCCACAGGCTGTAGTCCCCCAGCGCAAAGCCTGTAGTTGTCACCACCGATGTGACATTCAGCGCCACGTGGCGCAACGCCTCGGTCCACGGCAGGTCGGTGGTGTTCGCATACCAGACGGTCATCACCAGCCAGGTGATCAGCAGCAGGGCAATCAGCCCTTGTACCTGTTCGTCCCGGAACAATGCACCTCGATTGCCGCGCAGCGTGGCGACATAGAGGGTGAAGGGCAGGCTGCCCAGGATCATGACCACAATGGCGACCCAGTGAACCGCAGGCTGTGGCCATTTGGCCAGGGACAGATCGGACGTCGAGAAACCGCCGGTGGAAATCGCTGACATGGCGTGGTTGATCGCATCGAACAGGCTCATGCCCGCCATCCAGAACGCCAGACTGCCCAGCGCAGTGAAGCTGACATACGCCAGCACGATGAACTTGGCCACCATGTGCGAGCGGGGCATGACCTTTTCGGAGCGGTCGGAGGATTCGGTCTGGAACAGTCGCATGCCGCCGATTCGCAAGAGCGGAAGAATCGCGACGGCCATGCCGATGAAGCCGATGCCGCCCAGCCAGTGCAGCATCGAACGCCAGATCAGAATCCCCGGCGACATGCTGTCCAGATTGCTGAGCACGGTCGAGCCTGTGGCCGTGATGCCGGACATGCTTTCAAAGAAGGAGTCGGTGTAGCTGATGTGCTGGGTCAGCAAAAACGGCAGCGCCGCGAAGATACACACGACGATCCAGCTGGACACCGTGAGCATGTACATGTCGCGCGGGCGCAACTGAACGTGCCCGGGTCGGCCTGGCAGCACCATCGCGAGCCCGGCGATGAAGGTGATGGCGCTGGCCCACAGAAATGAGCGCAGGTCTTCGAAGCGGTCGTAGATGACCAGCGTGGCCATGGGCACGATCATGGCGACAGCCAGAGTGATCAGAAAAATGCCGATGATGAAACCGATAATGCGAAGGGTCGGCAACGACATGAAAGGCTCTGGTTGCAGTGAAGAAAGGCGCCATTCTACCCGCGCGCGTAGGCATGTAAACCAGCATGGCCGGGCGCTGCGTTCGACATTGCCTGTAAGTAATTGCCCCGCACGCTCGTTATTGAAGCCATACACGCTCTAGAATGCCCGATCATCTTTGAAAGGAGACAGCCCATGCAGGCGCTCGACGCTTTGCTCAACCGCGTATCGGTTCCACGTCTGGTCGATCCGGCCCCGGATGCCGCACAGCGGGAAATCATGTTCGGTGCAGCCTTGCGCTCACCCGATCACGGCCAACTGCGACCGTATCGTTTTCTGACCGTCGAAGGCTCGGCACGCGAGCGCATGGGCACCTTGCTGGCCGAAGCGTTGGAGCAGGGCGGTGGCGAGATCACCCCGCAGGCACTGGACAAGGCTCGTCAGGGGCCGTTGCGTGCGCCGCTGGTTGTGGTGGTGATTGCGCGGTTGCAGGATCACTTCAAGGTGCCACGCAGTGAACAGTTGATCACTGCCGGGTGTGCCGCGCATGGGGTGTTGCTGGCGGCTTACGCGCTGGGTGTCGGCGCGGTCTGGCGGACGGGCGAGCTGTCATATTCGCCGCATGTGGCCAAAGGGCTCGGGCTTGAAGCCAATGAAGAAGTGATCGGCTTTCTTTACCTGGGCACCCCGTTGAACCCGCCGCGCGAAGCACCGAAGGTGGACGTGGGCGGGTTTGTCAGTCAATGGCAGGGCTGATCAAGCCCTAGACCGATGAGGGATTGACGGGCTCTGGCGGCAGATCCAGCGTGGCGATGAAACCGCCTTGCGGATGATTGCCCAGGGTCATACTGCCGCCGTGACGTTCTGCGGCGCGTCGGGCGATCGCCAGTCCCAGCCCGTGGCCCGGCGCAGTCTGGCCGGGTGCGCGGTAGAATGGCTCGCCCAGTTGCGCCAGATGCTCTTCGGCGACCCCAGGACCGTGATCACGCACGCTCAGGCGTATGTGGTTGTCCACACACGTGGCCTGCAGATCGATGCTCTGGCCCGGCGGGTTGAAGCGCAGGGCATTGCGCAGCAGGTTGTCCAGCGCTCGTTCGATCATGTCCGGCCAGCCTTGCAAGTGCAGATCGCTTTGCACGTGCACCTGAATGCTCTGCTCGACGCCGTCGAGTTGCGTGTCGTGCTTCAGGCGATGCAGCAGCCCCTCCAGATCGACTGGCTCGGCGCTGCCAAAGTCCGCATCCAGGCGCGCCAGGGCCAGAATCTCGCTGATCAGCGCTTCCAGCCGATCGCATTCGCGGCCCAGACGCGGCCACAGCTTTTCACGCTCGGCAGGTTCGGCACGTTCTGCCAGGGCCAGCGCGATGCGCAGGCGCGCCAGTGGTGAGCGCAGTTCATGGGACACGTCACGCAGCAACTGACGCTGGCTGCCGATCAGGCTTTGCAGGCGCGCGCCCATGCGGTTGAAGTCGGTGGCCAGCACGCCGAATTCGTCACGACGGTTGGCCAGTTGCGCCAGGCTGTGCTGTTGGTAACTGGTCTGACCCAGATCATGCACGGCGCCACGCAGGCGACTCAGCGGCCGGGTGATCGACAGGGTCACAAACAGGCTGAACAGGGTCAGCACGACCAGCGCGATGCCCAGCGCACTCAGCGGCCACATCAGGCTCTGGCGATGCCATTGATCGAGTTCCGGGTGGGGAATCCGGTAGATAAACAGATAGGTTTCGCCAGTCTTGGGACTGGTGTATTCGGTTGCCAGACGTCGCCACGGCAGTTTTCTGCCGTCATCGTCGTCATCGCCCTGCTGCTGGCGCGCTTCAAGGGCTGCTGCACGAGGCGGGAAGGTGCCGCGCACCACCGGCTCGCCGCTGTCATTGAGCACCTGCACGTCAATGCGGTTACGGCGCTTGAGGGTCTGGAGGTAATCCTGAGACGCCTCGGCGCCCTGTTCTTCGAAACGCTGGGTCCAGTTTTCCGGCAGATTATTGAGCACCGGATGACGGCTGAGGATCCAGGCGTCCTGATTAAGCATGTGCCCGAGCAGAATCGACAGGCCTGCAACCAGAGCAATGGCCAGCCAGAAACTGGCCAGGATTCGCCAGAACAATGAACGCACAGGTTTTCCTCGGTCAAGAAATGAGCAAGCCCGGCATGCTCGAGCATGCCGGGTTGGTTGCAGTCAGTCTGCCCTGGGGCGTGACCGGTATTATTGCGCTTTTGCAGCCTTCGCGGCTTTCCAGGCCTTGAATTCGGCCCATTCGGCGCGACGTTCGTCCTGCTTCTTCTTGATTTCATCGAACTGCTTCTGCTGATCAGGCTTGAGCAGGGCGCGAATCTGGGTATCGGTTTCGGTGCGCTTGGCGTTGATCTCGTCCTGCATGGCCTTCTGCTCAGGAGCAGGCATCTTGTCCAGGTAGCGCTGAGTGATGTCACGGCGTTCGTGCATCTGTTCGCGCATCAAGCGGTCGATCTGCTGGCGCTGTTCACGCGACAGGTCCAGATCACGGAAAGGGCCTGGGCCGCGATGCATGCCAGGGCCAGGGCCACGGTCGTCGCGCTCCATATGCATGGCCGGTGCGCCAGGTTCAGCGCCTGCAGGTGGCGGTGGAACAGCCATGGCAACGGTAGGCAGGGCAGCGGCGAACATCAAAGCGATCAGGGTCTTGCGCATGGTGTATCTCCTTGTCTCTAGTGCGGCTCTATGCCGTTGAGCCCAGTTTAGGGAGATCAAGGTCAAGCGCGGTCAGGGCTTGGTAAAGCTTGTGTAAGCTTAAAGGCTGTAATAGTAACCACGGCTGCGCAGCGCCATGATCCGTGGACGGCCGTCCGGGTGAGGGCCGATTTTCTTGCGCAGGTTGCTGACGTGCATGTCCAGGCTGCGATCGTAGAGAGTGAGTTTGCGGCCCAGCGCCAGTTGCGCCAGTTCCTGCTTGTCCAGCGGTTCGCCGGGCTGGCGCAGCAAGGCTTCCAGCAGGCGGCTTTCCGAAACGGTGAGTGTGAGTTCTTTCTCATCAATGCTGACTACGCCGCGCATCGGGCTGAAAGTCAGGTCGCCCAGTTCAAGCTGAGTCGACGACGCCACCGGATGGCTGCGGCGCAGCACGGCGCGCAGGCGGGCAGTCAGCTCGCGGGGATCGCAGGGTTTGGCCAGGTAATCGTCAGCGCCCAGTTCCAGGCCCAGAATGCGGTCCAGCGGTTCGCCACGTGCCGAGAGCATCACCACCGGCAGCTCGGGGTGTTCGGAACGCAACTGCTTGAGCAGTTCCAGACCGCTGCCGTCGGGTAGCATCACGTCCAGTACCACCGCTGACGGGGCTTGCTCGGCAAGCGCCTGACGGGCACTTTGGCCATCGTGACAGGCGCGTACCTGGAAACCTTCCTGGCTCAGCCAACTGCTCAGCAGCTCACAAAGCTCCTGATCATCATCAATTAGTAACAGCTCGCTCATGTCTCACTCAATTTAGCCACTGCCGACGTTGCCTACGCCAACCGCTGACAAATATACCGCACAGAAGGGCAATCATCGCAACGCCACCCCCTGCGACGAACCATTGTTGTTGCTCGGTCAGCAGGCGCGGTGGCGCGGCCGACAACGCTTCTTTGAGCTGCAACTTGAGCTTTTGGTTCTCCTGGCGCGAGCGGCTCAACAGGGCGCTGTCGCGTTCGACGCTTTGCGCCTGCCTGGCCAGCTCTTCGCGCTGACGCTCGCTCTCGCCCAGTCGCGCCTGAAGATCTGCTATCTGGCTGGCAGCGCTTGAAGAATGCGCCGCAGGTGTAGCCCCGGTGACATCCGCCCCTTCTGCCTGAACCTGCAGGCTTGTTCCCGACATCGCTATCAGCAGACACAACGTACCTGAACGCATCTGAACTCCCGTTGACCAGAACCGTTTTTAGTGGAACCTCGGCAGGTTGTCGGCAGCGCGTGGGGAATGATGAGGGCAACGGGGGAGCAGGGCGTGAAGCGGGCGGGTCCTGCGATGTTGCGTGCAGGACCGCACAGGAGACTCAGCGTCGTATCAGGGCAGAACCAGCTTGAACGGCTTGACCACCACGTTGGCGTAGACGCCTGCCTCGACGAACGGATCGGCCTTTGCCCAGCTTTCTGCTGCACTCAAGGAATCGAACTCGGCCACGATCAGGCTGCCGCTGAAACCGGCTGCGCCTGGATCGTTGCTGTCGACCGCAGGATGCGGGCCTGCCAGGATCAGGCGGCCGGCATCCTTGAGCGCATTGAGTCGATCAAGATGCGCAGGGCGTACGCTCAAGCGTTTTTCCAGCGAGTTTTCGACGTCAGTGGCGATGATTGCGTAGAGCATGTCAGTCCTCGGATTTGGTCGTGGTGGAAGCTGCATCATTCAGGTGGCGGGACAGGTAGATGCCTTGTGCCACCAGGAAAATCAGGGTCATGCCCAGACTGCCGAAGACCTTGAAGTCGACCCAGAATTCTTGATAAGTGAACGCCACATAGAGGTTGGCCGCACCGCAAAACAGGAAGAAGAAGATCCAGGCGATGTTCAGTTTGGTCCAGATGGCAGCCGGCAAGGTCAACGCGTGGCCCATGATGCGCTGGATCAGTGGACGATCACCAATGAAATGGCTACCGGCAAATGCCAGGGCAAATAGCCAGTTGACCACCGGCGCTTTCCACTTGAGGAAGGTTTCGCTGTGAAAGGCCAGCGTCAGGCTGCCGAACACCAGGCAGGCGATGAGGGTCAGCCACTGGCTCTTCTCCAGCTTGCGCTGCTTTATATAGAGGATGCCGTAAACCACCACCGAACTGATGATCAGCATGGCAGTGGCGCTGAAAATGCCGCCTACCATGTAGCTGTTGCCCAGGATATCCAATGCGCGGGGTTCGGTTTTGTAGACAATGAAAAACAGGAGCAGCGGGATGAAGTCGATGAATTGTTTCACAATGGCAGCCAGAAGCAGGATGTAGCGGCATAATAACAAACATCAATGACTGCGAAAGCACCACTATGAATGTTGATCTGCATTGCCACAGCACCGCTTCGGATGGAGCCTTGTCGCCCACCGCACTGGTGACGCGTGCTTACGAAAATGGCGTGCGTGTCCTTTCGCTTACCGACCACGACACCCTCGAAGGTCTCGAAGAAGCCCGTGCGACGGCGCATTCGCTGGGTATGCAACTGGTCAACGGTGTCGAGTTGTCCTGCACCTGGGGCGGGGCGACCATCCATATATTGGGTTATGCATTCGACATTCAGGCACCTGCCCTGACCGAAGCCATCGCCCGTTTGCATGATGGACGCTGGCTACGCGCTGAAGAAATCAGTCGCAAATTGGCGATCAAAGGTATGCCTGGGGCGCTGGAAGGCGCGCGGGCGATCCAGAAAGAGCTGGGCGACAGTGGTAATGCGCCAGCGCGTCCGCATTTCGCTGACTTTCTGGTGCGCGAAGGTTACGTCAAGGATCGCGCCGAGGCCTTCCGTAAATGGTTGGGCGCGGGCAAGCTGGGTGACGTCAAGCAGCACTGGCCGACGCTGGAAGACACCGTAGCGACCTTGAGGGCTTCCGGCGCCTGGGTCAGCCTCGCGCATCCTTCGCATTATGACTTTACCCGCAGTAAACGGCGTAAACTGGTCGGCGATTTCATCCAGGCTGGCGGTCACGCCATCGAAGTGGTCAATGGCATGCAGCCTGCCGATCAAGTCGGAACCCTGGCAATCCTGGCCCGTGAGTTCGGTCTGCTGGTGTCCGCCGGCAGCGACTTCCATGGCCCCGGCACCTGGGGCGAAATTGGCGTTTATCGCCCGGTCCCGGAGGATTTGCCGCCTTTATGGTGCAGATTCAAACATGAACATCCTACTGCCGCCGTCTGAACAGGAAGTTACCGTGAGTCAATTTTTCCAGGTCCACCCGGAGAACCCGCAACCGCGCCTGATCAAACAGGCTGCGGAAATCATCAAGGCCGGCGGGCTGGTGGTGTACCCGACAGATTCGTCCTATGCGCTGGGTTGCCAGATTGGCGACAAGAGCGCCATCGAGCGTATCCGTCGTCTGCGGCAACTGGACGACAAGCACAACTTCACGCTGATGTGCTGCGATCTGTCGCAACTGGGCCTGTTTGCCAAAGTCGACACCGGCGCGTTCCGTGCGTTGAAAGCCCATACGCCCGGCCCTTACACCTTCATTCTCAACGCCACCCGAGAAGTGCCGCGCCTGATCCTGCACCCCAAGCGTCGCACCATCGGTCTGCGTGTGCCGAGCCACCCGATTGCCCAGGCACTGCTGGAGCAGCTGGGTGAGCCGCTGATGAGTGTCAGCCTGATCATGCCGGGTGACAGCGTGCCGCTGAGCGATCCCTATGAAATGCGTGAAATTCTCGAGCATCAGGTGGACCTGATCATCGACGGCGGGATGGGCGGGATTTCCGCGTCCACCGTCATCAATCTTTCCGAAGGCGAACCACAGGTCATTCGTGTCGGCTGTGGCGACCCGACGCCGTTTGGTGACGGTTCGTAATGACAGTGGTCGAGACCGTCGACAGTCAGGCTGATGCCCAGCAGGAGCTGCCGTTTGCCCTGGTCTACGGCCAGGCGCTCACGCAGATGCCGCTGGACCTTTATATTCCGCCGGACGCGCTGGAAGTCTTTCTCGAAGCCTTCGAAGGCCCCCTCGACCTGCTGCTGTACCTGATCCGCAAACAGAACATCGATATCCTCGACATTCCGGTGGCTGAAATCACCAAGCAGTACATGGGCTATGTCGAGCTGATGAAAACCGTGCGCCTGGAGCTTGCGGCCGAGTACCTGGTGATGGCAGCCATGCTCGCCGAGATCAAATCGCGCATGTTGCTGCCGCGTTCGGCGGAAATCGAAGAAGAGGAAGGCGATCCGCGTGCCGAGCTGATTCGTCGTCTGCAGGAGTACGAACGCTTCAAGGCCGCTGCAGAGGGCCTTGATGGCCTGAAACGGGTGGGGCGCGACGTCATCGTACCGAAACTGGATGCCCCTGAAGCACGGGCGCGAAAGCTGTTGCCGGATGTCAGCCTTGAAGAGGTGCTGATGTCGATGGCTGAAGTGCTGCATCGCGGCGACATGTTCGAAAGCCATCAGGTGAGCCGCGAGGCTCTTTCCACCCGCGAGCGCATGAGCGATGTGCTGGAACGCCTCAAGGGGGGTGGTTTCGTGCCCTTTGCCGAGTTGTTCACCGCAGAGGAGGGGCGACTCGGTGTGGTGGTCACGTTCATGGCCGTGCTTGAGCTGGTCAAGGAATCGCTGGTCGAGCTGGTCCAAAACGAGCCCTTTGCGGCGATCCATGTCCGGGCGCGAGCCGAGTAGAGCCAGAGCACACCCATGAATCTCAACGAACCCCGCGAACTTGCGCCACTGCTTGAAGCTTTTCTGCTGGCCTCCGGAAAGCCGCAAACGCTTGATCGGCTGTATGAGCTGTTTGAGGAAGGCGAGCGCCCGGAGCCGCCGATCTTCAAGAAAGCGCTGGAACTGCTGCGCAAATCCTGCGACGGCCGCGCTTTTGAACTCAAGGAAGTCGCGTCCGGCTATCGTCTGCAGATTCGTGACAGGTTTTCACCCTGGGTCGGACGCCTGTGGGAAGAGCGGCCTCAGCGCTATTCCCGTGCCATGCTCGAAACCCTGGCGCTGATCGCCTATCGTCAGCCGATTACCCGGGGTGAGATCGAGGAGGTGCGTGGCGTTGCGGTGAACAGCCACATCGTCAAGACGCTGATGGAGCGCGAGTGGATTCGCGTGGTGGGCTATCGCGATGTACCGGGCAAGCCGGCCATGTTCGCCACCACCAAAGGCTTTCTCGACCACTTCAACCTCAAGAGTCTGGACGAACTGCCGCCGCTGGCAGACCTGCGCGAAATGGAAACCGAGCCGGAGCTGGACTTCGAAGACGCCCCGGTCCCTGCGCATATCCAGGCGTTGGCCGATGCCAGCCTGGATGTCGACGAAGAGCCAGAGCCACCGCGTGACGAAACCAGCTTTCGCAGTCTGCTGGTTGAACTGGACTCGATGGAACAGGGGCTCAAGACCGATTTCGATGATCTTTTACGGGCTGAGCCCGAATCGGTTGATGAAGAATCGGTTGATGAAGAAGATCTGGATCAAGCCCCCAGGCCGGATTGACTGTCTTGCGTACGACGTTCGGCTAGCGGTAGGGAGGCGGCTCGCCGCCGATGTCGTCAGATCAGGCACTGAACGGTTGCCTGTCAGATCGCCTCGCCGGCAAGCCGCCTCCCGCATAGCGCATGCCTGTATCTGCCATCACGTCGAATTCATCCCCCCGCCTGCGGTCACACCTTCAGTCACCTTTCCCATGAGAGTCGCTGCCCATGAGTTCAACCAGGAACCCCTGCATCAGCTTGTGCAAATTCGACGACGATATTTGTCTGGGGTGTGGTCGCAGCAAACGGGAAATCAAGGCGTGGAAGAAGCTGGAAAAGGACGAAAAGCGCGAAGTGCTGAGTGAATCAGCCAAGCGGCTGGCGAAGCTCAAGACCGGTGGTCGCAAAAAGAAGAAGTGATGCCGGTAATTACGCCGCGCCCCGGATGCACAAAAGACCGCAGGGGCGTATGATGGCCGACCCTCGGCGATAACCCTTTCGCCAGGGCTTCAAGTATTTCGCCTTGCGGCTATCCACAGCGCGCAGGGCACAGGTCTCGCCGGTTCTCGGCCAGCCCTGATTCGACACACCGGGAGGTGCCCAGATGAGTGAAAAAGACAAGCAGGACAGCCAGGAAATCGGACCCGCAGGCGAAAAGCTGCAGAAGGTTCTGGCGCGCATTGGCGTGGGCTCGCGCCGTGACGTAGAAGCCTGGATTACCCAAGGCCGTATCAAGGTCAACGGTAAGGACGCCACCCTCGGTCAGCGTGTTGACCTGCACGACGCTATCAGCGTCGACGGTCGCGTGATCAAGCGCGAAGAAGCAGCCGAAACGGTTCGCCGCGTCATCATGTACAACAAGCCGGACGGTGAGATCTGCACCCGTGACGACCCTGAAGGCCGTCCGACCGTATTCGATCGCCTGCCGCGCCCGAAAGAAGGCCGCTGGATCAATATTGGTCGTCTGGACATCAACACCACCGGTCTGCTGATGTTCACCACCGACGGTGAACTGGCCAACCGTCTGATGCACCCCTCGTTCGAAATGGACCGTGAGTACGCGGTACGTGTACGTGGCGAAGTGGACGACGACATGCTGCTGCGTTTGAAAAACGGCGTGATCCTCGAAGACGGTCCTGCGCGTTTCACCGACATTCAGCAGGCACCGGGCGGCGAAGGCTTCAACCACTGGTATCACTGTGTGGTGATGGAAGGCCGTAACCGCGAAGTGCGTCGCCTTTGGGAATCCCAGGGCCTGGTGGTCAGCCGCCTGAAGCGCGTGCGTTACGGGCCGGTGTTCCTGAACTCCGACCTGCCGATGGGCCGCTGGCGTGAAATGAGCCAGTACGAAGTCGACATTCTGGCTGCCGAAGTCGGCCTGACACCTGTGGCCCAGCCGCAGATGAACGCCAAGACCAAGGAAAAACTGGAGCGCCTGCAGCGTCAATCGTCCCGCCCGCTGGGCAAAGGCGAGCGCGTGCGGACCTTGCGTCCTGCTGCTGGCGCATCAACGTCCAGCGAACGTTCGCAGCGTCAACCGCAGATCACTGGCAGCGACCGTGATCGTCCGCGTGGCGATTCGACCCAGCGTCCTTCACCGCGCAAGGATTCCGGCAAGCCAGGTTCGCGTTCGCCGCGTCCGGCTGACAACAGCCGTGGCACTCCGGTGGCCGAGCGTCCGAGCGACATGAACAAACGTCCGGCCAAGCCAGCGCCCAAGCGTGCCGGTATCAAGCTGGTCGACGATGACGCGCCGTCAGGCAAGCGTCGTGGTCCACCGGCAGGCTCGGGCCAGCGCCCAGGCTTCGGTCGTCGCAAGCCACAGTAAACGTGGCGTGTGAGCAGCGTGTGTAAATAAACGGAAACGCCAGCCCCTTGCGGCTGGCGTTTCTGTTTACGGATGGTTTTTATCCTGCGTCAGGGTTTGAGTAAACAACCCGTCACGCCTGCTCGTCTCTTTTAAACCCCGATGTGGAGGCCGGTGTACAATGCCGCGCTTTTTTCTGTGAATCACTGTTGTTTGAAAACGCTCGGGGCTATCCGTCCTGAGCGCTGTATTCCGTTGCGTCACGAGCGCAACGGGTCCTATCCGTCACAGAACAAGAACAATCAGGTGGCTTTTGATGAGTGAACAAAGCTCAGCGTCTGGCGAGTTGAAGCGTGGTCTGAAGAATCGACACATCCAGCTGATCGCCCTTGGCGGCGCTATTGGAACGGGCCTGTTTCTGGGCTCGGCTGGTGTGTTGAAATCGGCCGGGCCGTCGATGATTCTCGGTTACGCGATCTGCGGCTTCATCGCCTTCATGATCATGCGCCAGCTGGGTGAGATGATCGTTGAAGAGCCGGTGGCCGGGTCGTTCAGCCATTTCGCGCACAACTACTGGGGCGGCTTTGCCGGTTTCCTGTCCGGCTGGAACTGCTGGTTGCTGTACATTCTGGTCGGCATGTCGGAACTGACGGCCGTCGGCAAATACATCCATTACTGGTTGCCCGATATTCCGAGCTGGGTCTCGGCTGCAGTCTTCTTCGTGCTCATCAACGTCATCAACCTGGCCAACGTCAAGGTGTTTGGCGAGACCGAGTTCTGGTTTGCGATCATCAAGGTGGTTGCGATCATCGGCATGATCGCGCTGGGCAGCTACATGCTGGTCAGTGGCAGCGGCGGACCGCAGGCGTCGGTCAGCAACCTCTGGGCGCACGGCGGATTCTTCCCCAATGGGGTCAGCGGTCTGGTGATGGCGTTGGCGATCATCATGTTTTCCTTTGGTGGTCTGGAAATGCTTGGCTTTACCGCGGCCGAGGCAGAACAGCCGAAGACGGTCATTCCGAAAGCCATCAATCAGGTCATCTACCGCATCCTGATTTTCTACATCGGCGCATTGGTGGTGCTGCTCTCGCTCACCCCTTGGGATAGTCTGCTGACCAGTCTTAATGCCTCGGGCGATTCCTACAGCGGCAGCCCGTTCGTGCAGGTGTTTTCGATGTTGGGCAGTGACACAGCTGCGCATATCCTCAACTTCGTGGTGCTAACAGCGGCGCTGTCGGTCTACAACAGTGGCACCTACTGCAACAGCCGCATGCTGGTCGGCATGGCCGAGCAGGGCGACGCGCCCAGGGGGCTGGCGCAGGTGGACAAGCGTGGCGTGCCGGTCAAGGCAATCTTCGCCTCGGCGGCGGTGACGCTGGTGGCTGTGCTGCTCAACTACTTCGTTCCGCAGCATGCGTTGGAGCTGCTGATGTCGCTGGTGGTGGCCACGCTGGTCATCAACTGGGCAATGATCAGTTACTCGCACCTGAAATTCCGTCAACACCTGAACCGCACGCAACAGGTCCCGCTGTTCAAATCCCTGTGGTATCCGTATGGCAACTACGTGTGCCTGGCGTTCGTGGTGTTCATTCTGGGCATCATGCTGATGATTCCCGGCATTCAGGTATCGGTCTATGCGATACCGGTCTGGCTGGCTGCCATGTGGCTCTGCTACCGGATCAAGAATCGACGCGATCTTAGGGTGGCGTCGGCCTCGGTCAAGTAATGCCAAACCCTTGAAGAACCCGGCTCATGAGGCCGGGTTTTTCATGCGAGCCATGCACGGCTGCTACGAGCGGCGTATCCTTGGCGTTCATTCTGATTGTGTGTAGATGTCTTCATGCTGGTGATTTCCAACAACGTTCATTTGCCGGACGCTGAAATCGAGTTGACTGCCATTCGAGCCCAGGGCGCGGGTGGGCAGAACGTCAACAAGGTCTCCAGTGCCATGCATTTGCGTTTCGACATTCACGCATCGTCGTTGCCGCCTTTCTATAAAGAGCGGTTGCTGGCGCTGAGCGACAATCGGATTACCAGTGATGGGGTAATCGTGATCAAGGCGCAACAGTACCGTACGCAGGAGCAGAACCGGGCCGATGCGTTGTTGCGGCTGAGCGAGCTGATCGTCAATGCAGGGAAGGTCGAGAAAAAACGCAGGCCGACGCGCCCGACGCTGGGTTCCAAGACTCGCAGACTGGAGTCCAAGAGCAAGCGGGGGTCGATCAAGGCAGGGCGGGGGAAGGTGGACTTCTGATCAGACGAGGCTGCCTCTGATGCGCAGGGCAGTCAGTGCAGCCTCATCCTCACCGTGTCAGCGAGCGGCTTTTTGCTGAAGCTCGTGACGACGCAGGGCGCGCACCTTATTAAGGGTATCGGCGCACGTCTTGGCCGCTTCTTCGCCTTTGTGCACGAAGTGATCGAAGAAGAATTTCTGATGCTCTTCGCCGGAATGGAAGTGGTGCGGCGTCAGCACTACGGAAAATACCGGGATTTCGGTTTCCAGCTGGACCTGCATCAGCGCGCTGACCACCGACTGCGCAACGAACTCGTGGCGATAGATGCCACCGTCCACCACCAGTGCGGCGCCGACGATACCGGCGTAACGGCCCGAATTGGCCAGCAGTTTTGCGTGCAGCGGGATCTCGAACGCGCCACCCACTTCAAAGAAGTCGATGTCGCTCTCGGCGTAGCCATGGTGGGCCATTTCGGCGACAAAACCTTTACGGCTCTGATCGACGATCTCTTTGTGCCAGCAGGCCTGGATGAACGCAACGCGCTCGTTCGGATGACTTTTGCTTTTGCTGTCGATTGCAGTGGGTTGCACGTGTTCTGACTCCTGTTTATAGAAAAAACAGGGCATTTGGATCGAAAGGGATTCTAGTCGCGTAGGAAAACCGCTTGAACAGAGTCGTTCAAGATAGGGTTTTGCAGACGTTCTTGTAGACGCCACTCCCGCTCTCTCTTCATCCGGACTATGACCGTCGGCCCCGGAATCACACCGGGTCTGCTGACCTTGCGGGTCGTCAGCCAATGCTGCCAACCCTCAAGCGCTCGCGGGCTAGACGCATTGCGCATCATTACCGCCGGTGGGGAATTACGCCCCGCCCTGAGAACGTTGCCGACACATTTCGTGGCCGGCGCGGGATTTTTATCACAGTTCCTTGGGTCATGCATGGACACTTTCGTACAGTGAACCTACCTTTTTCGTATAAAGCAGTGGAGTATCGAGGGCGACAGGGCTTGATTATCATGTGCCACGGCCTTAGTAATGCTTCGTTGCAGCCACAGGGTTGCTTAATCGATACTCGAATTCAGGGAGTTTTTCGTGACGGTCATCGATCTGCGCAGCGACACAGTGACACTGCCAACGGCTGGCATGCTCGATGCCATGGCGCGAGCACCCGTCGGCGATGACGTGTATGGAGAAGACCCGACCGTCAATCTTCTCGAAGCCACATTGGCCGAGCGCCTGGGCTTTGCCGCAGCGCTGTTCGTGCCGTCCGGCACCATGAGTAACCTGCTCGCCTTGATGGCTCACTGTGAGCGGGGCGATGAATACATCGTTGGCCAGCAGGCGCACACCTACAAATATGAGGGCGGTGGTGCCGCGGTGCTCGGCTCGATTCAGCCGCAACCGCTGGACGTTCAGCCCGACGGCTCGCTGGACTTGCAACAGGTGAGCGATGCAATCAAGGCCGATGACTTTCACTTCGCCCGCACCCGTCTGCTGGCACTGGAAAACACGATGCAAGGCAAGGTGCTGCCGCTGTCCTATCTGGCTGCCGCACGCGCCCTGACGCTGGAGAAAGGCCTGGCCCTGCACCTGGACGGCGCTCGGTTGTACAACGCAGCGGTGAAGCTTGGCGTGGATGCACGGGTCATCACGGGTTATTTCGATTCCGTTTCCATCTGCCTGTCCAAAGGGCTGGGCGCGCCGGTGGGTTCGGTGCTCTGCGGCTCCCATGAACTGATCGCCAAGGCGCGTCGTTTGCGCAAGATGGTGGGCGGCGGTATGCGCCAGGCCGGTAGTCTGGCCGCGGCCGGCCTGTATGCGCTGGATCATCAGGTCGAGCGACTGGCGCAGGATCACGCCAATGCAGCATTTCTGGCCGAAGGGCTGGCAGCGCTGGGCTATGGTGTAGAGCCTGTGCAGACCAATATGGTGTACGTGGCTGTTGGTGAGCGTGCCGGATCGCTCAAGGCATTCTGTGCCGAGCGCGGCATTCAACTCGTGGCGGCCCCGCGTTTGCGGATGGTGCTGCACCTGAACGTTTCCCGAACTCAGGTCGAGGAAGTGATAAGCGCATTTGCCGAGTTCACGCGCCAATGACATGCCAATAGTCCAGTTACTTGTTTCTATCGTACAAACACACTGTACCGAGGGCGCAACGCCTATATAATGCGGCCCTTTGCCGTCGCTACGTCATTTGACGTTTTGCACTTGCCTCTGGCCGCAGTCTCCGTGGAAGAACCTATGAAAAGCGCAGAAATCCGTGAAGCCTTCCTTGGCTTCTTCGAAGAGCAAGGCCACACACGTGTCGCCTCCAGCTCCTTGATTCCGGGCAATGACCCAACCCTGCTGTTCACCAACGCAGGTATGAACCAGTTCAAGGATTGTTTCCTGGGCCAGGAAAAACGTGCCTACACCCGAGCGGTCACCAGCCAGAAGTGCGTGCGTGCCGGTGGCAAGCACAACGACCTGGAAAACGTCGGTTACACCGCCCGTCACCATACCTTCTTCGAAATGCTGGGCAACTTCAGCTTCGGTGACTATTTCAAGCGTGACGCCATCACCTACGCCTGGACATTTCTGACCTCCGAGAAATGGCTGAACCTGCCCAAGGAAAAACTCTGGGTCACGGTCTATGCCACTGACGATGAGGCCTACGACATCTGGACCAAGGAAATCGGCGTGCCTGCCGAACGCATGGTTCGTATTGGCGACAACAAAGGCGCGCCTTACGCGTCCGACAACTTCTGGACCATGGGCGACACCGGCCCTTGCGGTCCCTGCAGCGAGATCTTCTTTGACCACGGTCCGGAAATCTGGGGTGGTCCTCCAGGCTCGCCGGAAGAAGACGGCGATCGTTACATCGAGATCTGGAACAACGTGTTCATGCAGTTCAACCGCACGGCCGACGGCGTGCTGCACCCGCTGCCAGCGCCATCGGTCGACACCGGTATGGGCCTTGAACGCGTGAGTGCGGTGCTGCAACACGTTCACTCCAACTACGAAATCGATCTGTTCCAGAGCCTGCTGACCGCTTCGGCCAAGGCCATCGGTTGCACCAATGACGCCCAGGCTTCGCTGAAAGTCGTGGCTGACCATATCCGTTCGTGCGGTTTCCTGATTGCCGATGGCGTACTGCCTTCCAATGAAGGTCGTGGCTACGTGCTGCGCCGCATCATTCGTCGCGCCTGCCGTCACGGTAACAAGCTGGGTGCCAAGGGCAGCTTTTTCTACCAGATCGTGGCTGCGCTGGTTGCCGAAATGGGCGCTGCGTTCCCAGAACTGGTTCAGCAGCAGGCGCATATCGAGCGCGTACTGAAAGCCGAAGAAGAGCAGTTCGCCAAGACGCTTGAGCAGGGTCTGAAAATCCTCGAGCAGGATCTGGCTGAGCTTCAGGGTTCTGTCGTGCCGGGCGAAGTGGTGTTCAAGCTTTACGACACCTACGGTTTCCCGATGGACCTGACCGGCGACATCGCCCGCGAGCGCAACCTGACGCTGGACGAAGCAGGCTTCGAGCGTGAGATGGATGCCCAGCGCGTACGCGCCCGTTCGGCCAGTTCGTTCGGCATGGACTACAACAGCCTGGTCAAGGTCGATGCGGCAACCCTGTTCACCGGTTATTCGGCGACGACTGGCAGCGCCAGCGTTGTCGCGCTGTACAAGGACGGTCAGTCCGTTCAGCAGTTGAGCGAAGGCGAAGAGGGCGTCGTGATCCTTGACACCACGCCGTTCTACGCAGAATCCGGCGGCCAGATTGGTGACAGTGGTTTCCTTGAAGCGGACGGCGTACGTTTCGATGTGCGCGACACGACCAAGACCGGTGGCGCGTTCCTGCACCATGGTGTCGTGGCCAGTGGCAGTCTGACTGTCGGCGCACAGGTTGAAACCCAGGTGTCGGCCGAAGTTCGTCAGGCAACCGCACTGAACCACTCCGCCACGCACTTGCTGCACGCGGCCTTGCGTCAAGTGCTGGGCGATCATGTTCAGCAGAAAGGTTCGCTGGTCGACAGTCAGCGCCTGCGCTTTGACTTCAGCCACTTTGAAGCGATCAAGCCTGAGCAATTGCGCGCGCTGGAAGACATCGTCAACGCCGAAATCCGCAAGAACACCTCGGTCGTGACCGAAGAGACCGACGTCGAGACTGCCAAGAAACGCGGCGCGATGGCGCTGTTCGGCGAGAAGTATGGTGATAGTGTGCGCGTGCTGAGCATGGGCGGTGATTTCTCCGTCGAGCTGTGCGGCGGTATCCACGCCAATCGCACCGGCGACATCTCGCTGCTGAAGATTGTCAGCGAGGGCGGTGTTGCTGCAGGCGTTCGTCGTATTGAAGCGGTCACGGGTGCTGCGGCGCTGGAATGGCTGAATTCGGCTGAAGATCAGCTCAAGGAAGCCGCGACGCTGGTCAAAGGCAATCGCGACAACCTGCTGGACAAGCTGACGGCTGTGCTTGAGCGCAACCGTCTGCTGGAAAAACAACTGGAACAGCTTCAGGCCAAGGCTGCCAGTGCTGCTGGTGACGATTTGTCGTCTGCCGCGCTGGATGTCAAGGGTGTCAAGGTTCTGGCCACACGTCTGGATGGTCAGGACGGCAAGGCGCTGCTGGCGCTTGTCGATCAGTTGAAGAACAAGCTCGGCCGCGCAGTGATCCTGCTCGGCAGTGTTCACGAAGACAAGGTTGTCTTGGTTGCAGGCGTGACCAAGGACCTGACTGGCCAACTCAAAGCCGGTGATTTGATGAAGCAAGCGGCCGCAGCGGTAGGTGGTAAGGGCGGCGGCCGTCCTGATATGGCTCAAGGTGGTGGTGTCGATGCAGGTGCGCTGGATGCTGCGCTGGCACTGACCGTTCCTTTTGTAGAGCAGGGTATCTGAATCGGGTTCGCAGGCCTGTCCGCGCAAGGCGGGCCTGATACGCGGACTCGTCTGTTTATGGGTGCTCTTAACGGGTTCTGAGGCGGCTTTGAGATGGCTTTAATCGTACAGAAATTTGGCGGCACCTCCGTGGGCTCGGTCGAGCGCATCGAGCAGGTGGCCGACAAGGTCAAGAAATTCCGCGAGGCGGGCGATGACCTGGTGGTCGTGCTGTCGGCCATGA
The DNA here is from genome assembly GCF_900143095.1 of Pseudomonas asturiensis. GTDB lineage: Bacteria > Pseudomonadota > Gammaproteobacteria > Pseudomonadales > Pseudomonadaceae > Aquipseudomonas > Aquipseudomonas asturiensis. The sequence continues at coordinate 190,626 of NZ_FRDA01000005.1, forward strand.
GCGGCGAAACCAATCGTCTTATCGACCTGGCCCGGCAGATCAGCGATCAGCCGGTTCCACGCGAGCTGGACGTGATCGTGTCCACTGGTGAGCAGGTCACCATTGCCTTGCTGGCCATGGCGCTGATGAAGCGTGGCGTGCCTGCGGTGTCCTACACCGGCAATCAGGTGCGCATTCTCACTGACAGCGCGCACAACAAGGCGCGCATCCTGCAGATCGACGACCAGAAAATCCGCAATGACCTGAAAGAAGGTCGTGTTGTGGTGGTGGCCGGTTTCCAGGGCGTCGACGAGAACGGCAACATCACGACACTGGGCCGTGGCGGTTCCGACACGACCGGTGTCGCGCTGGCGGCGGCCTTGAAAGCCGATGAATGCCAGATCTACACCGATGTGGATGGTGTTTACACCACCGATCCGCGGGTGGTGTCGCAAGCACAGCGTCTGGACAAGATCACCTTTGAAGAGATGCTGGAAATGGCCAGTCTCGGTTCCAAGGTGCTGCAGATCCGGGCGGTTGAGTTCGCCGGCAAATACAATGTCCCGCTGCGCGTTCTGCACAGCTTCAAAGAGGGGCCGGGCACCCTCATTACCATTGATGAAGAGGAATCCATGGAACAGCCGATCATTTCCGGCATCGCTTTCAACCGCGATGAAGCCAAGCTGACGATCCGTGGCGTGCCAGACACTCCGGGTGTGGCGTTCAAGATTCTTGGCCCGATCAGCGCAGCGAACATTGAAGTCGACATGATCGTGCAGAACGTGGCGCACGATAACACCACCGATTTCACCTTCACGATTCATCGCAATGACTATCAGGCCGCGCTTCAGGTGCTTGAGACGACGGCGCGTGAAATCGGCGCACGTGAAGTGTCCGGCGACACCAAGATTGCCAAGGTCTCCATCGTTGGCGTGGGCATGCGTTCCCATGCAGGCGTTGCCAGCCGCATGTTTGAAGCGCTGGCCAAGGAGAGCATCAATATCCAGATGATCTCGACGTCGGAAATCAAGGTGTCGGTGGTGATCGAAGAGAAGTACCTGGAGTTGGCGGTGCGCGCACTGCACACGGCGTTTGAACTGGATGCTGCTCGACAGGGCGAGTGATCTGACTTCAGGGCGTGCGGCCTGGCTGCACGTTCTGAGAGCTGCGCAGAAAGGCTGTTCTTTTCTTTGCGTTAGTCGATACTCGGCCATGTTCGCAGGCTTTGATGCTGCGGGCTGTGCCTACTGGTTGTGCAGACTGTTGTCCCTGAATGAATGCGTAAGGAGAAAAGTATGCTGATTCTGACTCGTCGGTGCGCAGAAAGCCTGATCATTGGTGATGGTGAAATCACTGTGACCGTGCTTGGCGTAAAGGGTAATCAGGTGCGTATTGGTGTCAATGCGCCCAAGGAAGTCGCGGTTCATCGTGAAGAGATTTACCTGCGGATCAAGAAAGAGAAGGACGAAGAACCAAGCCATTAATTTTTATTGAATTTTTGGTTTGCAAACGGGGAAAAGGGTGGTTATTATACGCCCCGTGTTGCGGAGAGCTGGCCGAGTGGCCGAAGGCGCTCCCCTGCTAAGGGAGTACACCTCAAAAGGGTGTCGGGGGTTCGAATCCCCCGTTCTCCGCCATTATTCATGTAGTGCGTTAGATTTGGCTTGATCTGTAAGTTGTTGAATTTACTAGAAAAAGCGCTTGACAAAACAATCTGACGACCTATAATGCGCGGCTTCAACACTGCACTCGTAGCTCAGCTGGATAGAGTACTCGGCTACGAACCGAGCGGTCACAGGTTCGAATCCTGTCGAGTGCACCATTTAAGGTTGGTTTCAACGTTGTAAGTCATTACAGCATTGAAGTTGACTGGCTTCAACCAGAGGTGATCTGGTCTAAAAACACCAATGCACTCGTAGCTCAGCTGGATAGAGTACTCGGCTACGAACCGAGCGGTCACAGGTTCGAATCCTGTCGAGTGCACCAAACACCAAAAAGCCCACATCGAAAGATGTGGGCTTTTTGCTTTCTAGCGTTTTCCTTTCACGCATCCGTCCTGATCGAACGTCACTGTATGGCTACGGCCTTTCTTCTGGTGATACGCGTAACGCAGTTCGCCATTAGTGTTGGTGACTTTATCCGGTCGCCCCAGAAGGCTTTCGACATCGCGTCGGGTCATGCCAGGTGGCGTGCGTTGATTGATGATGGCTTGTCGGCGCTGGTCGGCACTCAGCCGGTTGCCGCAACCGTCTTCGTGCTGGCCGACGATCACGACTTCCTTGTTTGGTGATCGGGGTCTTCGAGGCTCATTGCCCTCGGACGGGGGCAGCATCAAGCCTTGCGTGCTTCCGGGTGGCGCATTGAAGGCGCGTTGCAGTTGGCGGCTGTGCCCTTCGGGGCAGCTCAGTGTGGTGAACGTCACGTTGCCAGCGGTATCTTCGCAGCGCTGCACGGTGTTGGCCTCGGCCATCAGGGGCACGCAGAGCAGGGCGCTCCATAACGAAACAAGAGGGGTGATGCGCATAGTCAGGTCCTTTAGACGACGGTCGTGACAGCCTAGTGGCGGTCCTTCGTCAGGGCTAACGTGTTTTCTTGGCTGAATGTGACGTCGAACTCCTGTTGGTTCGCAGAACGTTTGAAGTTTGCGTTGCAAGCGCCTGTTCCAGGCTGAATTTCTCGCGTGCGATCCGCTCAAAGCGGTGTATCATTGCGCCCGTCAGCCCCGCCGGGGCTTGTGGAATACCTCCATGGACTTACCCAGTAGTTACTCAATAGTTTGTATCAACAATCATGAATTAACTGATTGATCTCCCCGGCGTGCTCCGCTGCTGGGAGTGGAGTTCGCCTATGACCGAAAGAGAAGTCAAAAAAACGCAGGAAAGCTTGCAGGATCGTCTTGCTCAAGTCATCGAGCTACTGCAGCGCCAGCGTATCGTTGAGGACCTGACTCATCGCCAGGAAGGTCAGCATCAGGATCGCGTAGAAAATCTGGTTCACCGGCAGAACCTTGTCGAGCTGCAGCGCAAGCTCGATGACCTTCACTCCGCCGACGTCGCTTATATTCTGGAAGCCCTCCCGCTGGAAGACCGTCTGTCCGTATGGCAGTTGGTCAAGGCTGAGCGCGACGGCGACATCCTTCTGGAAGTTTCGGACTCCGTTCGTGAGACGCTGATCGCCGACATGGACGATCACGAGCTGCTGGCGGCCGCCAGGGACATGGACGCCGATGAACTGGCTGACCTGGCCCCTGAGCTGCCGCGTGACGTTGTTCATGAGCTGATGGAAGCCCTGGATTCGCAGCAGCGTGAACGCGTTCGCTCTGCGCTGTCCTACGACGAAGATCAGGTCGGCGCCCTGATGGACTTCGAGATGGTGACCATTCGTGAGGATGTGAGCCTGGAAGTCGTCCTGCGCTACCTGCGCCGGCTCAAGGAGCTGCCCGGTCACACCGACAAGCTGTTTGTGGTGGATGTCGAGGGTGTGCTCAAAGGTGTCTTGCCGATCAAGCGACTGCTGGTCAACGACCCGGAAAAAATGGTCGGTGAAGTCATGGCCAACGATCCCGTCAGCTTTCATCCGGAAGATGATGCCTATGATGCGGCCCAGGCCTTTGAGCGTTATGACCTTATCTCTACGCCTGTCGTCGACAAGAACGGCAAGCTGATCGGCCGTCTGACTATCGACGAAATGGTCGACCTGATTCGTGAGGAGAGCGAAAGCGAAGTCCTCAATATGGCGGGTCTGCGTGAAGAGGAAGATATCTTCGCTTCGGTCTGGCGCTCGTTGCGTAACCGCTGGGCGTGGCTGGCCGTCAATCTGATCACCGCATTTCTGGCTTCACGTGTGATCGGTCTGTTCGAAGGTTCGATCGAGAAACTGGTCGCCCTGGCGGCGTTGATGCCTATTGTGGCCGGTATTGGTGGCAACTCTGGCAACCAGACGATCACCATGATCGTTCGCGCCATGGCGCTTGATCAGGTCAATGTGGGCAATACCTCGCGGCTGCTGCGCAAGGAGCTGGCAGTCGGCCTTATCAACGGGTTGATATGGGGTGGGGTGATCGGCGTCGTGGCTTACCTGCTGTATGGCAGTTGGTCGCTTGGCGTGGTGATGACCGCAGCCATGACCCTCAACCTTTTACTGGCTGCGCTGATGGGGGTTTCCATTCCGATGGCGTTGGTCAAGCTGGGTCGGGATCCGGCGATGGGCGCAAGTGTCATGATTACGGCGATGACCGACAGTGGCGGGTTCTTTATCTTTTTGGGGCTTGCGACCATCTTTCTTCTTTAAGACGCTACAACAAAAAAAACCGCCCGATGGGCGGTTTTTTTTGTCTTGCAAGACCGTGCTTAGATGGTGTGGCGATATTTCCTACAGCAACTAAGGCAAGATCCTAGAGCAAAAAAAGGCCAGCTTGCGCTGGCCTTGAACGACTTTCTGCTAACTGTCACGACGCTTCTGAGGCGAGTTCCGTGTCTTGTGCAATCAGCGACACCAGGGCATTTTGCTGCCGGTGTGAAAGCTGACGAAAGCGTTGCAGCAGCTCACGTTCGTGCAAAGACAGCTCAGGACTGTCAAGACGCAGGCTTGGCTCATCGCCAAGGGCACCTTCCTGAATCAGGCTTTGCTCAAGGCGAGCAATGATCTCGGAGTTCATGCTGCGGTGATGATTCTTGGCTACCTCGTGCACACGATCACGCATGCCGTCTGGTAGGCGAACTACAAACTTATCAGCCGTGCGGCTGGAATAAATAGCCTGTTTCATAGGGCTCATATATTTAACCGGTTAGTTCAGGGGGAAGCGGTTTCAACAAGTGGCCGCAAGATTGTGATCATGAGACCGTCATTTTGGCCAAATGTTCCACCGCGTTGTCGAAGGGGTAGCATCATCCCCTATTGCGTCGATTCCTTGGCGTCAAATCTGTGACAAATATTGACTCAGATAAAGGCGTTTAGCCAGCACCAATTATCAGAATTGCGGACGGATGTGTAAAAAAATAATCAAACCCGTTCAGCTGACAGCAGGGCATCCCACCTGACTGCTTTTTGCCATCATGGCTATCTGTGTGCAGCGTAGATGCTAAGCGGGTGGAATACGAATCCGTGCCGACAGGCGTGCTACTTGGCGGACGATCAGATTGATAAGGGTGAGGGGGCGAAGCGGGGGAGGGGTGACGCGGGTGGTGCCAGGGCCGATGATCCAGTCAGAAGGCGTTGAGGGCCTTGCCGACCAGTACAACCATCAGCAGTGTGCGATTTTCAAGGCAGTGCTTAGCGCAGAACCGGATCGAACTTGAAGCGACGTCCTACTACCAGGGCGACAACGAACAGGCTGCCGAAGAGACCTGCCGCGATTTTTGACGCAATACTCAACATTTGTGCCTGAGCGGGAAGAAGCAGATCAACGGCAACTGCCATCAACGCCAGGATCAGGAATGACAAAGCGGATTTCGACATGGCTACTCTCTCGTGAAGGTGGGCTATGTGTGACGTCTTCAGAAGACCCAGCGCTGGTCTTCGCGTGGCGTCTGAAGAAACTCCTGCGCGTCGTTGGTCAGCATAGCTGCATTGGCGCTTCTGTCAGTCATGACAGCGAGCTGAGGTGCATGGCTCAGTGGCTGATGAACCTGAGTCTGCACACTCATCTGATCATTCTTTATGCCGGTGTCCTGAAAATGAAACGCAATGAGGGCTACCAGAGCTGCTGCATTCAACACTGAGAGGGTCATGTTCATTTTTCAGTACCTGTGCCCGGACATCAGAAGGAAGGGGTGGTTCGCTGATACTGATAATGCAGTCTGCATGCCAACTAAAATCGGTAAAAATATCCTTTAAAATCATATAGTTGAATGCGAATAAAAATGTTCGTCTCTTGCGTTTTGCAATGATGGCTTTTTGGGACAGTGCAATTTGCATGATCCGGTTGAAGAAGGCTTGTCCTTCGGACCGGGACTACATGGCCGGCGGACAATGACGACATGACAAAACCGCCTCATATCGTTAAGATGCTCGCCGTCCTCGCTGGCACCAATCGGTGTGCTGGCACAGTGTCTCAGTAGCTCAATTGGATAGAGCATCCCCCTCCTAAGGGGAAGGTTGCAGGTTCGAACCCCGCCTGGGACACCATATTCGTCAGAGCGCGAGTTAGTCAGAAACGACCGCTATATCTGCCACGGTCACGTTTTTTCCTGCCTGCTCCCCACGTTAGCCCCCAGTTCCCAGTGCAATTATTTCCTGAAGGAAACTTTTGGCCGATGGGGTAGGGTCTCAGTTTGACCCCGAGCTTTTTAAACGTGCTATTCGGGTTGTGCACGAGCCTTGAGCGCCTCCAGGAGGCCCACGTCGAATAGCTGAAAAAAAAGCTGGACCTGCCGCAAGCGATGATCCCTGCGACGTAAGGAAACAGACATGAACAGACTTGAACGGATCAAAGGCTGCCTGCTTGGCGGCGCAGTGGGCGACGCACTCGGCGCGCCGGTTGAATTCCTTGAATGTGATGCGATTCGCGCCACATTCGGCGCACAAGGCATTGTCGACTTCGCGCCTGCTTATGGCCGACTTGGCGCGGTCACCGATGACACACAAATGATGCTCTTCACCGCCGAAGGTCTGCTGCGCGCTTATGTGCGCGGCAGCTCACGCGGCATCTGCCACGTCCCGAGCGTCATCCACCACGCACTGCTGCGTTGGCTGGTGACCCAGGATGTGCAGCCGGCCATTCACGTCAGCCTCAACGGCTGGCTGGTCAAAGAACGCGCGCTGTGGTCCCGCCGCGCCCCGGGCAACACTTGCCTCAGCGCATTGAGGGAGAGCAAGGACTTCGGCCAGTTGGCTGAAAACAACAGCAAGGGCTGCGGGGCCGTCATGCGCGTCGCGCCGTGCGCCTTTTTCCACAATGCGTTCGACTGCGCAGCCGATACCGGACGCCTGACCCACGGTCATCCCTCCGGCTACCTGGCCGCAGGCCTATTCGCCGATATCCTTCAGCGCATCGTCGACCGGGAAGACAGCCTCGAACATGCCATCACCGCAAGCCTCGCCGAACATGGCGACAAACCCGGCATGGAAGAAACCCGAGTGCTGCTCGAACGCGTGCTCATTTACTACCACGAAGGTTTGCGCCCCACGCCCGAACGCATCGACGAATTCGGTGCCGGCTGGATCGCCGAAGAAGCCTTGGCGATTGGTGTCTGGTGCGCACTCAGCGCGACCTCGTTTCAGCAGGGTGTGATCAACGCCGTGAACCACAGCGGCGACAGTGACAGCACCGGGCTGATTGCAGGGCATTTGCTGGGGATTCAATGCGGACGGGAAGGCATTCCGGCGCGCTGGCTGGAGAGGCTTGAGCTGCGTGAAGTGATTGAGAAGATTGCGGAGGATATGGAGCGCGTGCCGAGGGATTATTCGGGGTATGGCGGGGAGTTTGACGGGGCTATTGAAGCGGACTATCCGGGGGGCTGAACATGTTCGTGAAATCCCCTACTGCAGGTTCGAACCCCACCTGGAACACCCTGTTAGTCAAAGCAATAGCGCGTTCAGCGTATCCGGTTCCTGGCGCCAACAGCGACATGTGCTTTTACGTGCATTATCCGGACGGCACTGCGTCGTTTTGACAGGGAGTAAACTGGTGTTTAGGCCGCAGTGGAGATGTTAAATTACCCGCCATGAATGTCTTCCGAACCCATTGCTCGCCCATTGCCTGGATACTGTATGCAGTTGTCCTGTTCAATGGCCTTGCGTGCAGTGTCGGCCATGGTCAGATGATGGCCGCTTTTGCCGGTCAGGCGGTGGCCTCGGCGTCCCCTGTCGGCCATGAGATGTCAGGTATGCATTCAGGCCATCATGCAGGGCATCACAAGATGCAGATGGCCATGGAGGGTGCGTCAAAAAAGATAGAGACATCAGGCAGCATGCAGTCGCAACCGGGAGACTGTTCGTTTGCCGGAACACTGACGCTGGCGACGATTTTCTTCGTGGCCCTGGGCTGGCTGATCCGAACCCGCATTCCCCGTTTTGTATTGCCCGATCTGTGGCTCGGCAACCTGTCACGTCACACCCTTCCGGGACTCAATCCACAGGCTCCATAGCGCCTCTTGTGGAAGTGTGAGTGTCGCTCGCACGCACAACCCATACTGAATTTAACGTCTTCCGGGATCTGATCCCGGCTGGCCGCGTTTACACGTTGGTGAGTCCCTATGTCTGCATCATTTTCAAGCCCTGAACCACGGCGGTCCGGGGCGTTCGTCGCCTTTCTGAAAAGGCTCCATTTTTACATCGGCGTATTCGTCGGTCCGTTCATGCTGGTCGCGGCCTTGAGTGGCGTCGTGTATGCGCTGACCCCTCAGATCGAAGAGTCGCTCTACGCCCATGCCCTGCACACGGACAGCCGTGGCCCCGTTCTGAGCTTGCAGGCTCAGGTTCAGCGAGCCCAGGCATCGGCAGGTCCAGGCCTGAGCGTTGCCGCGGTGCGCCCGGCCCCACGGGAAGGGGATACCACCCGGGTGATGTTCAGCGATCCGGGGTTTGGCCCATCAGAGCATCGAGCGCTGTTCGTGGACCCGGTGAGTGGCGACATTCGCGGGGACATGAAGGTCTACGGTACCAGTGGCGTATTACCGCTACGTACCTGGATCGATCAGTTTCATCGGGGCCTGTTGCTGGGGGATGTCGGCAGAATCTATAGCGAGCTGGCAGCTTCCTGGCTGTGGGTGGCTGCACTCGGCGGCCTGATACTGTGGGCCGTTCGCCGTCGTCGACAGAGCCGCGAGCGCGACACTGTGCGTCGCTGGCATGCAACGACCGGTGTCGGGTTGCTGCTGGGGCTGCTGTTTTTCTCGGCCACCGGTTTGACGTGGTCACAGTACGCTGGCGATAACATTGGCGTATTGCGGGCCTACTATGGCTGGTCAACACCGAGCGTAGCGACCTCATTGGGCAAGTCGGCGACGATGCCCATGGACGAACATGCCGAGCATCACATGCACATGGCACCAACGGCACAGGCGACCGTGCTGGACCCCGCCTTGTTCGACAGTGTTCTGGCCAAGGCGCGTGCCGAGCATATCGATGCTGCCAAGGTTGAAATCAGGCCATCCACGAGCAGTGACAAGGCCTGGGTGGTCAGCGAGATAGACCGCAGTTGGCCGACGCAAGTGGATGCCGTGTCGATCAACCCACGCACACTGGAAGTGGTCGATCACGTCAGGTTTTCCGCTTACTCGTTGCCCGCCAAACTGACCCGCTGGGGCATTGACGCTCACATGGGCGTGTTGTTTGGTCTTGCCAACCAATTGGTGCTGGTGGTCTTTGCCAGTGGTCTGGCGGCCATGGTCGTCATGGGGTACGTGATGTGGTGGCGACGTCGTCCAGCGCTTTCTCAGGCCCGTAGTCAGCAGGCAACGCTTTTCAACCTATGGCGCTCATTAAAGCCGTTCGCGCGGTGGGCGCTGATCGTGGCAGCCGTGTTGATGGGCTTTGCGCTGCCCGTACTGGGCGTCAGCCTGCTGGGCTTTATCCTCCTGGATGCGCTATTGGGCTATCGGCAAGCCTTGAGGCCCTTTGTCGAAGACAAGGTGTAACCCACTGGTGCGCAGGTGATGCGTAACAGACGCTTGATCGGAGCATGGCTGAGTCTGTTTGCCATGCTGATGATCTTTGCCGGTCCGCTGATCAGTCAGGGGATCAGCCTTGCGCATGGCAAAAGCCAGCCAATGGAAATGGCTGGCATGGAATGCCACGATATGCCTGGCATGAGCCAGATGTCTCACCATCGCCGCAGCATCGTGTCGATGATGCAGGAAGGGGGCGAGAAAATTGTGCGGTTCAAGGTGCGAGGCCTGATGCGGGAACTGGAGTTGGTCAGCAAACAACCTGGATCACATGCCTACAAACAAGCGACGTTTGAGCGGCCTGACATTCCGAACATCTTGAATCGAGCGTTTGATGTGCCGACGCCGAACCAGGTCTGGTGTGGCGACATCACCTACATCTGGGCTCAAGGGAAATGGCATTACCTGGCTGTCGTTATGAATCTTTACGCGCGCCGAGTGATGGGCTAGGGGCTGTCGAACAAGCCGGATGCGGATCTGGTCATCAAGGCGTTGGGCATGGCTTACGCGACATCAGTTATTACCTGATGCATCGGTACAACTGGATTAGACCGTATCAGTTCAATAATGGGCGGACCCCGGCTCAGGCCGAGATAAAACTTAACGTCGTGTCCGGGATCAGTTGACCACTATAAATGGACCCGGCGACCTTTGTCTTAACCCTGCACCCATCATGAGCGTGACTAATGCTTTATTGAAATCAATTCGTTTTTGCTCATGTGTTTACTAGACCTAAAATACTCGCAGCTCTTCACGAAAGGCAGGATAACCACCACTCAGTGAAGAAACAGAGCTTAGGTCAACGCTTAATGACGGCGAAAGTCCATTTCAGCTGTGCGTCGGAAACAGGGTGCTAGGTCAGGATGAAAAAAGAATTCACATTTGCTATCAAGAGCATTCCTTTTGATGAGCATTACGCTCCATCAGCCACTACCCGCATCACGACGAACTTTGCCAATCTGGCAAGAGGGGAAAGTCGCCAGAAGAATTTGCGCAACACGTTGACGATGATCAACAACCGTTTCAACGCCTTGGCGCAATGGAACAACCCTACAGGTGATCGTTACAGGGTCGAACTGGACATCATCTCCGCTGAGCTGGCTATTGCTGCTGACGGCGGGGAGAGTGCCATCCCGCTAATCGAAGTTCTGAAAGCCACGATTATTGATCGAACAACCGGTGAGCGCATCAAAGGTATTGTCGGGAATAATTTTTCCTCTTACGTGCGCGACTATGACTTCAGTGTGCGGTTGCTAGAGCACAACAAGGACCAGCCCCAGTTCAGTACGCCAGAAAATTTTGGAGCGTTGCACGGGAAGCTGTTTAAGTGCTTCGTTAATTCAGGTGCCTACAAAGATAATTTCGAGAAGCCGCCTGTTATCTGTCTGAGCGTTTCTAGTAGCAGAAGGTACCATCGGATTGAGAGTCAGCATCCCGTCCTAGGATATGAGTATCAGCAAGATGAATACTCGTTGACCGATGAGTATTTCAAGAAAATGGGCTTGAAGGTTCGTTATTTTATGCCGCCGAACAGCGCTGCGCCGTTAGCTTTTTATTTTTCAGGTGATTTGCTTGCTGATTACACGAATCTTGAGCTGATTGGCATTATTAGCACAATGGAAACGTTTCAGAAAATATACCGGCCTGAAATATATAATGCGAACTCAGCGGCAGGAAAATGCTATCAGCCTAGCTTGAAAAACCAGGATTACTCGCTGACTCGAATTGTTTATGACCGCGAGGAACGTAGTCGACTGGCTGCCGAGCAAGGGAAGTTTGCCGAAGAACACCTTATCAAACCTTACCACGCTATTCTTGAACAATGGTCCGCTCGTTGCGCACTTTGATTAATTAAAAACAAGGTCATATTCATGAAGAAGTTGTTACCCACTTCGACTGCTGGCAGCCTGCCTAAACCCTCTTGGCTTGCGCAGCCTGAGACCCTTTGGTCACCTTGGAAGCTGCAAAGTGAAGAATTGATTGAGGGCAAGCAGGATGCGCTCCGGTTGTCACTGCAAGAACAACAGCTGGCCGGTATCGATATCGTCAGTGACGGTGAGCAAACTCGCCAGCATTTCGTGACGACGTTTATAGAGCACCTCGACGGTGTTGATTTTGAAAAACGTGAGACTGTCAGAATTCGTGACCGCTACGACGCGAGCGTACCAACGGTGGTGGGTGCTGTTGCTCGTAAAAAGCCTGTTTTTGTTGAAGATGCCAGGTTTCTACGACAGCAAACCAGGCAGCCGATCAAGTGGGCCCTGCCAGGCCCCATGACGATGATTGATACCCTTTACGATGCCCATTATAAAAGCCGCGAAAAGCTGGCTTGGGAATTTGCCAACATTCTCAACCAGGAGGCCAAAGAGCTGGAGGCTGCCGGGGTCGACATTATTCAATTCGATGAGCCTGCATTTAACGTGTTCTTTGATGAGGTGAATGACTGGGGCGTTGCTACCCTGGAGCGGGCGATGGAAGGGCTCAAATGCGAAACGGCGGTGCATATTTGCTATGGCTACGGCATTAAAGCGAATACCGACTGGAAGAAGACGCTGGGTTCAGAGTGGCGGCAGTACGAAGCAGCCTTTCCCAAACTGCAAAAATCCGGCATCGATATCATCTCGCTGGAGTGCCATAACTCTCACGTGCCTATGGATCTGATTGAACTCATTCGGGGTAAAAAAGTGATGGTAGGCGCCATTGACGTGGCGAGCCATACCATTGAGACGCCCGAGGAAGTCGCCAATACCCTGAGAAAAGCGCTCCAGTTCGTCGATGCCGACAAGCTTTATCCATGCACAAACTGTGGCATGGCACCTTTGCCCCGTCGAGTCGCAAGCGGCAAGCTGCACGCGTTGAGTGCGGGTGCAGAAATCGTTCGCAGAGAACTTTCGAACCAGCGCTGAGCAAGGATACGGATCATCCCCGCGCTGCGCATCCTTTGGCATCCAGTCTGAGAAAACCTCAGAGCATTACAGTCGGCATGCAGCCCATCGTTGATTCTGAACAGAGTCATGCGCTGACGCTGAGCTTCGTTGGGTGGTGTCTGAAAGAACGCCCCGCCAGCCCGGATCTGATCGACGAAGGGGCGAGACGCTAACCTTTATCCGGCGGTCGCCGGTCTTGCGAGGTCTGCTCTGATCCAGGGAGTACACAGCTGTCACGCTGACAGCGAGTGCTGCCGTCAGGATGGGGCAACCATGCCAGGTGCGGACGCCAGCGACAGAAGAGGCGATAGCCGATGTTGAGAAGCGGCCTCGTCAATCGCCATGACAAGGGGGCAGCCCAGGCACCGAGACCCGCTGCTCGCCAGCTCCAGAGCGTTGCGTCCAGGCCTGTGACCCAGGTTCCATCGTCAAACTTGGCGTGAAGTGCTGACTCCATTTGCGTGAGCGTGAATCCAACGGATTTGGCATCAAAGGCTTCGTCGCTGATATCAACGAAGTGCAGGCGGCTGGGTTCCGCGCGCGCACGCAGGATGTTGATTTCTCGAGCGCAGAGCGGGCAGTCGCCATCGAAGTAGAGCGTTAGAGGCCACTTTATTGGCTCGTGCATCAATCATTGTCCCTTAGTGGTGTTCAACCGATAGGCTCAGGAAACCAGGTCAACGCGGGCAGTGCCGCTCGGTGCGCCTTTGTCGTGTGAACCAGGACGGCCTGGATGTTCACCAGACCATTCTGGCTTATCCAGCCTGGCTGGAGGTAATAAATACGAGGTCCGCCAACAGCCTCGCTTTCAGAGCAACTCTGAGCCCTCCGGCTCCGCTGATGAGCAGGTACAACAGCGGATGCTTCAGCCAACGATTTAAACACGTCAAGGCGGTCGTCCGGCATGTGCACACGAGCGCCGAGCATTTTTGCGTCATGACCGCCTATGCCGTGATAGCCGTCCGGACAAAATAAATAAACCCTGCACGCCAGATGTGTACAGGGCTTTTTTGTCTTACGTGATTGAGCGCCGGCGTACGCCGAATCGTTCACGTAGCCTCAAGCACCCTGGCTGGCTTGAGCGGCGTCGCTTGATAGACCAGCAGTTGCCATTGCTCATCAGTCTTTCTCCACGCCGTGAGCGTTCGGTTGTGCAGATGTTTTCGCACGCCTGCGGAGGTGACGGTGGTAGACATCTCGCCAAACGCGATCGCCAGTTCACCCACGCGAGTCACTTTGTCAATTTGATGATTGAGGGTGTGATAAATGAATTCCCGAGAGCGGCATTTCTCAAGATAGCTCTTGAGATCGTCCACCACACCGCTGGCGTGGATGTAGGTCAGGTCCGGGTGGAACAGGTAGCTGAAAATATCCAGATGACCGCCGAGCATGGCCGCAGTGCGTTGTGCCTCGCAGGTCCGAATGACCAGGTCGATCTGATCGTTAGGCGTCATTAGCCGTTCCTCGCGCCGCAGTGACGATGATTTCAATCAGAAGTTTGCCGCCCAGATCGACACCGTAGCAGGCGCGCTGTGGCCAGTGCTGGGGGTTGTCGCCGATCCATCGGGCCCAGATTTCATCGACTGCGGGTTTGCTGCCCATGTCCGCCAGTAGCACCTGAGCCGACAGCATGCGCGAAGCGTGGGAGCCAAGGCCTTCGAGGCTGGCGCTCAACGCGGCGAGGGCCTGGTGAGTCTGGCCGACGATGTCCAGTGAGGTGTCCGCGGAAGTTGCCACGGTGTAAACGATATCGGCGTAGGCACAGGAACGGCTACGTCCTGCGTGGCCGCTTGGGACGCGTTCAATTGTCTGCATAGGGAGCTTCATCCAGGTTGAAGTAACGCAGAAGCCAGCTTCGACCAGCTTCTGTCATCCATGATTAAACCGGCTGCGTCGCCTCTTCTGCAGCGATGGCGGCCTGCACGCTTGGACGTGCTTCCATACGGCCCATGAACGACGCCAGTTCCGGCCAGTTCTTGACGTCGATATTGAAGAACGGCAGCCACTTGAGCACGGTGAACAGGTAAGCATCGGCCAGGCCGAAGACGCCCAGCAGGTAATCTTTGTTCACCAGGCCTGTGTTCAGGTAGTCCAGGCGCTTGAACAGCTTCTGCCGGAAAATTTCCTTGGTGGGCTCAGGGATATCGGCATTGAACAGCGGTGCGCTGCCGCCATGAATTTCCGAGGTGATGAAGTTCAGCAGTTCCTGCAGACGAGTGCGTTCCCAGGTGCCGTTGGCCGGCGCCAGCGAATTGCCCGGAACCCGATCGGCCAGGTACTGGACGATGGCTGGGCCTTCAGTCAGCACCTGGCCGTTATCCAGCACTAGCGCGGCGACGTAACCCTTTGGGTTGATGTCGCGGAAGTCACGACCGTCGGCCGTGGCTTTGGTCTTGTTGTTGACTCGGATCAGTTCGAAAGGCAGGCCCAGCTCACGCAGCACGATGTGCGGCGACAGGGAGCAGGTCATGGGGGCAAAGTACAATTTCATGGTATCTCCTATAAGCGGGTAACGCGTACCCGAACGTATTGCCGTTCCAAGCCTGAAACGGCTGCGAACCTCGTTCCAGATATAGTGGTGTCATGTCATCGATGGGTAAAATTACGATCGTATGCATGCATCATTAGGTTCTCTTATGTTCATTCAGGCGACTTTCGCTTCAGTACTGCGAACCGTCATCGGGATGTCGCTGCCGAGGGTCGACTTGCGAATTTCATTGAGAAACGCCTGGGCACAAGGGGTGCGTTCGCCGGCGGATGAGCAAACCAGGCCGAACTCACGATAGATGGGTTTGCTCAATTCGAAGATCCGCATGCCCCGGCGATCCACTGGCAGTGTCGAGGCCGGTACGATCGAGATACCCATGCCTTCGCTGATCAACGCAAATGCCGTAGTCCAGTCGCGCACGGTGATCTTGATGTCCTTGAGCTTGAGTCCTTCACGCTCGACCAGTGACTGACCATTGAGATGGCAACCGCCGGTCGCAAGGATGAAGGGTTCTTTCACTAAATCTTCAAGCGCGACAGTGCTGGCCGAGGATTTGCGGGCCATGTCATGGTTCGCGGGAACTGCCGCTACCCAGGAGTCGCGGCCCAGCAACAGCGCACCGCGGGACGGGCAGGGGTTCATCACGACGCCCAGGTCGATACTGCTGCTGGTCAGCCATTGTTCGACTTCCTCATCGGTGCCTTCCAACGAAACAATTTCGATGCCTGGGTGTAGCCGGCTGAAGCTTTGCAGCATCGGCGGCAACAGGTTGGCAAACACGGAAGGGAAGCTGGCAAGTTTGATCCGCCCCAGATGACATCCACGCGACGCATCCACCAGGTTCTGGATGGATTCGAATTCACTGAGCATGCGTCGTGCCCGGTCGATGATCTGTTGCCCGATGGCCGTTGCGGAGGTCTGGCGGCGGTCGCGCACGAACACTTTTACGCCCAACGCTTCCTCCATCTGCGTGAGGGCCTGGCTTGCGCCCGATTGGGTAATGCCATAACGCTCGGCGGCGCGGGAAATATTTTCGGCGTCAGCGACGGCGACCATCAGGCGCCAGTGCATCAGGTTCATCATCTCAGTAGTTCCTCTTATGTTCAGTTGGTCGAGATCTAATTTTACGAAGTACCTGCATTGCCTCAGGATCGCCCCTGAATACACATTGAGGTGTTGGAAAGTGGGCGAAACTCTGTCAATGGATCCGACGGCCAGACCCGTCTCGGCGGCTCCTGTTCTGGTGAGCGTGGCGTTGAGTTCGTTTATGGTCGCGCTGGATGTCACAGCGCTGAATGTGGCGCTGCCGAGCATCGGGCATGACTTGGCAGTGGGTATGGATAGGCTGCAATGGATCGCCGGCGCCTACACTCTGGTGTTTGCCAGCCTGCTGTTGTCCGCCGGAGCGTTGAGTGATCGGCTGGGGGCCAGGAAAGTGTTCCTGTTTGCCCTTTGGGTTTTTATCAGTTCGTCGGTGGCCTGCGGATTGGCCCAAGGCGTTGTTGAGCTGATCTCTGCGCGGGCCATTCAAGGCATTGGTGCGGCGCTGATGCTGCCTAGCTCCATGGCGTTGCTGGTAGAGGCGTATCCCGATCCCAAGGCGCGGGCCAAGGCCGTGGCGTTGTGGGGAGGGATTTCGGCACTCGCTCTGGTAAGCGGGCCGTTGTTGGGTGGCATGCTGGTGGAGCTGGTCAACTGGCGTTCGATTTTTTATCTGAACGTACCGTTCTGCCTGATTGCCTTGGGCTGTTGCGCGGTACGCAACAGTCGCCTCGCCATCCAGCGTCGTTCGATTGACTGGCCGGGGCAGGTGCTTTCGGCGCTGGCGCTGCTGTCGTTGATTTTTGCCCTGATCGAAGGACCGGTGAGGGGGTGGAGCAATGCCTGGGTCGTCACTACGTTACTGGTGGCGCTAGTTTCGGGCTTGGCATTTATCTATTCGCAGCAGACGCAGCGTGAACCGATGCTCCCCCTGAATCTGTTCACATCCAGAACCTTTTCCGCTGCCATTGGCGCCGGGTTTCTGCAGACCCTGGCGTATTACGGCAGTCTGTTCGTGTTGCCCTTCGCCTTGCAGGGTCAGGGGCGGACACCGGTGGGGATCGGTCTGGCAATGATCCCCATGACGATTGCGACCGGCGTGATGGCGAGTCTCTCGGGGCGTTTGTCCAATGCCTACGGTGCACGTTCGGTCGGTGCCGTCGGTATGCTTTGCGGCGCGCTTGGTGCGGCATGGCTGGCACTCTACGCAATGGATGACGTCAGTCTGGCACTCGGAGGACTGTTGATCGGTCTGGGCGGTGCGACCTTGCCGGTGATCGTCGGCGCTTGCCTGGCGAGTGTGCCGAACGGCAAGGTAGGGGTCGGCTCCGGGGTACTCAACGCCGCACGCCAATGTGGCGGGGTGACCGGTATCGCCTTGCTCGGCGCCACGCTGGGAGAGTCGGGCGGCGCCACTGGCGCCTTATCTATCGTTGCACTGTCGTTTGCCGCCGCCGCTTTACTGACCGTGCTGCGGCTGTACACCGACGAAGTCGATGTCGTGAGTGAATGCTGACCGACGCGCCGCAGCGAGCCGGTGAGTTCTGCAATGATGGGCGTAGCGTTGCCTGCGCTCTGTCGAACAGGCAGGCAAACGCGACGTTGTTGGGTGGGTCCAGGTTGTGAAAGAGCCATTCGGCAAGGTGCCGAAGCACGCTTGCCGAAGATGCAGCCGAAAGCGACGATCAACCCCAGCGGTTTACCGTCCCGGTGTCGAGTCCCAGCAGATCAAGCATGCGGCCAACCGTGTGATCGACCATGTCCTCTATCGATTGCGGCCGGGCATAAAACGCCGGTACCGGCGGCACCACGATGCCGCCCATTTCACAGACCTGGGTCATGCTGCGCAGGTGGCCCAGGTGCAACGGGGTTTCCCGCACCATCAAAATCAATGGTCGGCGCTCCTTGAGCGTCACGTCGGCAGCGCGACTGAGCAGGCTACCGGTGATGCCGCTGGAAATTTCCGAGAGACTCTTGATCGAGCAAGGGGTCACCACCATGCCCAAGGTCTTGAATGAGCCACTGGAAATGGATGCGCCGATGTCCGCCGGATCGTGTACGACGCTGGCAAGCGCTTTGACATCTGCCACTTTCATGTCGAGTTCATGGGCCAACGTGACTTGGGCCGATTTGGTCATGACCAAGTGCGTGCCAATGCCCATCTCACGCAGCAGCATCAAGGTGCGCACGCCATAAATCACCCCGCTGGCGCCGCTGATGCCGACCACGATGCGTCGTTCAGTGCTGCTCATGAGAATCCACCGCGTCGTCGAATGCGCTGATCACCGGCGCTTCTCCCGGCAGACCCAAATCGCTCCAGCGTTCGCGCACGTGTTTATAGACCGATGGGCGCAACAGGGTGCGGGTCGGAAAGTTGCGAATGTTGCGGTAGTCCTTGCAGGCGTTGATCAAGGCCTTGGAGCCGAAGAAGCGCTTTTCTGGCGGGTTCTGTGCAGGATCGAGTGGCGAGCCACGGGTGTTGCGCAGAATGTCGATGTCATCGCTGGGCGTGGCGCGCGTGGCCATGGCCCACAGCACCTGGTTCATGTCGGTGGGATCGACGTCCTCATCCACTGCGACGATCCATTTGCTGATGTAGGCTCCGCCGGGCACCTGGCTGGCGAGGGCCAGGGCTTGCGCGGCATGCCCGGCGTATTTCTGCTCGAGACTGATGACAATCATGCCGAAGGCCCCGGCAGCAGCAGGCGGGCAATACACTCCTTTGATGCCCTGGATGCCGAGCTTGTCGAGGTCGTTCCAGATCTTGGCCGAACGGATGGTGGAGAAAAACGCGCTTTGCTCGTTCGAGGGAAAATCGGCCATCAGCGCATTGGTCAGAATCGGTTGGGTACGGTAGTGCAGGGCAGTGACTTCGATCAGCGGGCAATCGATGTCCTTGTAACCGTAGTAGCCGGTGAACTCGCCGAATGGCCCTTCTTCACGGGTTGAACCCGGTCGAATGACGCCCTCGATGACAATCTCCGCGGCGGCAGGAATCAGCAGGTCGGAGTTTTTCGCGCGCACGACTTCAATCGGTTTGCCCTTGATGCCACCGGCAAAATCATACTCGCTGACGCCCGGCGGCAAGGATTGCGATCCCACCACCATCATCAATGGATCGACACCCCAGGCTGCCGCGACGTGCAGCGCCTCGCCCCTGGCCCATGCCTGGTGGATATGACGCAGGGCGTCCTTACCCGGTGCAAGCGACAGACCCACTTCGCGGGGACCCTGGACCATCATTCGATAAGTGCCGACGTTCAGGTAGCCGGATTCCAGATCCCGGGTGAACACCGCATCCGCTGTACCGGCATAAGCACCGCCATCCCTTGGCCAGTGTTTGGGGATCGGCAGTCGAGTCAGGTCAATGTCGTTGCCGGTGAGCGTGTTCTGATAGATCGGCGCGACTTCGGCCGGGATTTCAAGCGGAGCGATGCTGTTCCTGAGCTTGTCTTTGGTGCGCCGGATCAGTTCCATAGTCGGCGTGTCCGGCGCCTCTTCAAGGGTGATCGCGGTGCGCGCCACGCTCGGGCCGAAGATGTTCCATAGATGACGCAAGCCCAACGGTGAGTCCACTTGGTCGAAAAGCACCGCAGGGGATGCGCTTTGGCGGGCTACCAGATAAGTGATAGCACTCATTTCCTCTATCGGGTCGACGGCCTGCGAGACCCGCTGCAGTTCGCCGATGTGCTCGGCGCGTGCGAGCCAGTCTCGAAGGTCGGCAACCGGTTCAATCATTTCGTTCATCGTGTGTTTCCGCAGGAACTGAATAGAGAACGACGGGCGCATTTCTGCGCCCATCGTCAAAAAGATCAACGTTTGTCGATCGAGTACTTTCCAGGCCCCAACAGGCAGAGGAAAAGGAAACCGCCGGCAATGCTCACGTTCTTGAAGAAGTGCACGAACAACGTGTGATGATCGGCCGGATTGGTGGTGTTCCAGAACGCATGACCGATGATTCCGGTGCCGATGGTGTACAGCACGAAAACTGCTGCGATGGGCCGGGTCCAGAAGCCGAACAACAGAGCCAGCCCTCCGAGGAACTCGACGATGGTGGCGACGATCGCGGTGAACTCAGGGATCGGCGCGTTCACCGATTTCAGGTAGGTCACGAAGCTGCCGTGGTCGGTGACATAGGTGAAGCCAAAGTAGCCGTAGAGGATCAGAATCATGATTCTCGCGACCAGGATCATCGCGTCGCGCTGGTCATCAAACAGCTGATAGCGTAAGTACATTCCGTTGCTCACAAGTCAGATTGGGTAAGGGATGGTGGCGGCGGAGTCTGTTTCAGCCAGGTGAAATGCCCGGTCGAACACCTGTGGATTCACCGCGTTTTCGTGGTTTGGTTCAGCGTTGAAAACGTCGAGTACATTGCCAGCGGCCAGTATCGCCATGCGGCTGACTGCCTCGTGTGAGACCCCGGCCAGATGCGGTGAGCAGATAACGTTGCCGAGACTGGGCAAACCGCTGCCGTGGGTCGGCGGTTCCGGCAGGAACACGTCGAGCGCAGCGCCAGCGAGGCGTTTTTCGACGAGTGCCTCGTAGAGGGCCTGCTCGTCGATAATGCCGCCACGCGCCGTATTGATGACGTAGGCCTGCGGTTTCATCAGGGCCAAACGCTCGGCAGATAGCAAGCCGAGCGTTTCGGCGGTTTTCGGGCAGTGCAGGCTGACGTAATCGGCGGTCGCCAATCCGTTTTCCAACACTGCAACCCACTGCACTCCGTGAGGCAAATGCCCTGGCGCGAGGTACGGGTCGTACACCTTGACCCGCATCCCCAGCGCCACGAGGAGCGTGGCAACACGGGCGCCAATCCGTCCACAACCGACGAGTAGCACTTCGCGACCTTCCAGTTCACTGGGCAGGTAGTCGTACCGCTGGTGCCAGTTGCCGTCGCGCACCAGATCAGTCAACGCCTCGGTACGTTTTGCCAGGGACAGCATGAAGCCCAGGGTGTGCTCCGCCACTGCCCGGTGGTTGGCATTGGCGCAGACCATTACAGGTATCGCAGCCCTGGTCATTGCCGGTATATCGACCGCATCGAAACCGACGCCGATCCGAGACACCACCTGCAAGCCCTGTGCGCGTTGCAACTCGGCGGTGCCGAACCGGGTCAGGCCGAGGATCACGCCGTGCACTGCATCGAAGCTCTCGAGTAAGGCCTGGAACTGGCCCTGCTCGATGGTGTTAGGAAACTCCACCACTTCGATGTCGTCACGCTCATGCAGCATTTGTTTGCCTTTGGCACCCAGGATATGGGCGATCAATACACGCTTCTTGCTCATGCGACGTTCTCCTGCGCCGTGTCCTGAGCAAAGAACCCGCCATCATTGACACCGATACGGAACATCACCCGCTGGGCATCGCGCGACAGCTCGGTCGCGCAGTGCAGCACCGAACGGTTATCCCAGATCAGCAGGTCGTTAGGCTCCCATTGGTAGTTGAAAATCCGCTCCGGCTTCAGGGCAAACGCGAACAGCCCATCCAGCAACGCCCGACTTTGCTCTTGCGAGTAACCGCTGATGCGCGTGGTGTAGCCCGGGTTGACGTAGAGGCTTTTGCGCTGTGTGCGCGGATGCACGGCGACCGTCGGGTGGACGCTGGCGGGGAACGTTTGCTCCAGCCGGGTGAAGATTTCCTGGATTGACTCTCCGACATCGTCTTCCTTGACTTTGTAGGTCCAGCGCACGTCATGTACCGCCTGACGATTGTGGACTCGCCTGTACAAATCCTTCGGCAGATCGTCGTACACCGACTGCATATCCACAAACAGCGTATCGCCACCCGTTTCGGGAATCTGTTGCGCGTGTAGCATGGTCAACGGCAGTGGCTCGGCCAGGTAACTGGAGTCGCTGTGCCACATGTTGCCGAGCTTGCGCGCACCGACCGCCCCAGCGCCGTTGCGGTTGTTGATCACCAGAATGTTCGGATACTCAGGGTCGTGGTAGCTCTTGAGCTTGAACTGCTCGAGTTCCCCGAAGCAGGCTGCGAACTGCTGATATTCCTCACGGGTCAATATCTGGTTTTTCAGTGCCACCACTTTGCGTTCGTAAACCAGCTCCTGAATGGCACGTACCTCGTCCAGGGAAGCAGTAGTGATATCGAAATCCGTCACCGCCGTGACGAAGGTTTCCGCCAGATCCGTTCGCTTCACGTTGAGCGTCTCCTGCACGATGTTAATCAAACGGCCAGCGCAGGCTGGAGTTGGGCAGCGTTAGGGGTGCTGTCCCTATTCGATTCGCTGCTTTTGAGCATCAGGCTCAAATCGAGGATGTCGGCCGGGTTGTGTGCCGATGTGACCGACATGCGCAGTGCTGCCTGACCGCGTGGGACGGTCGGGAAGAACACGACAGAGGTGTAGTGACCTTGTTGTAGCAAGTACTCACCCTTGGCAATGGCTTCCTCTTCGTTACCAATGCGTACGATCCGGATTGGCAATTCACTGCCGCTGGTTTCAGTCGGGATCAGGGTGTCGAACAGCTTCATGTTGTTGCGCAGCGAGTGTTGCAGTTTGTGCAGTTCCGGCGTGGCATGGATTTCCGCCGACGCCAATGCTGCGCCCACGGCTGCCATGTTCGGTGCGCAGGAGAAGCCGTAGGTGGGTGCATAGCGACGGATCGAGTTCTCGATATGCCTGGTGCCGAGCATCAACAGACCACCCGCTGCGCCATAGCCTTTACCCAACGACGCGGCGACGATGGTGTTTTCATCCAGGCCGTCCAGTTGCGAACGGACAAAGCCTTCACCGTGCTGGCCGACCACTGAAATGCCGTGGGCGTCGTCCAGGTACACGAATAGACCGTACTTGTCCTGCAGCGCACGCAGCTCTCGAACCGGGGCCGCGCCGCCCATCGAGTAGGCACCGTCGCCCACATAGGCGACCTTGCGACCGCCCTGGCACAGACGCTCCAGGTGTTCGAGGTCGTTGTGCTCGATGACGATCACGTCGGTTTCTTCGCGCAGAACCGGGATGTGGTACTGCAGCGTCACGTGGGCGAAACGGTCAAAAGCGATCAGCGGTTTCTCACCGTTGGTGAACAGGCCAGCAGCCAGCAGCGGCAGGGCGCCCATGTTGGCGGCGGCCACGGTCGGGAACACCACCACGCCGTTTACATCGAACAGCTTGGCGAGGGTGCGTTCCAGACGTACCAGTGGCTCGGCGGAAAGGCGTGTGCGGGCTACCGAAAAGTGCGCCGACGGGATTTCATCCATTGAGGCCTTGGCGGCGGCGAGCACTTTGGGGTGGGCGTCCAGGTTGAGGTAACCGCAGCGGGTGTAGTCGATCACTTCCTTGCCGCTGGTAGCAATTTCTATGCGGCGGTTGTCGAGCACTCGGCAGGAAACCCCCATCAGACCTTTTTCATACGCGGCGTCGAAATGCGGACGGCTGATTTCAGCCATTCTCGATGCATTGCGGGCTTTCAGTTGTGGCGCTTTATTGTCCAGGCCGTTATTGGTTTCTACTGCGTCGTTCATGGCGATCTCATCCTATGAGGGGCGTTTCAAGCCGTTGCAGCTTGAGAACGGCGCTAGGATCCACGATCGCTGAAACATTTTGCAAAGGACTAATCGAGTGCTACCTTATGACAAAATCTCATGAGCATTACGAAGTCTTATGGTTGCCAGGATTCCTTCTCTCAATGGATTGAAAGCGTTTGATTCGGCAGCTCGCCATATGAGTTTTACCAAGGCCGCTGAGGAGCTTAATGTCACGCAGACGGCCATCAGCCATCAGATCCGCCGACTTGAAGATGAACTGGGCGTTCGCCTGTTTCTGCGGCTCAAGGATGGTCTGGCGCTGACTACTGAAGGTCACGCGTATTTGCCCGGCATTCGCTCGGCGTTTCACGAGTTGCGCTATTCCACGGAAATGCTGCTCGAGTCGACCAACAACAGCACATTGACCATCAGCACCCTGGTTTCCCTGGCCTCCAAATGGCTGCTACCGCGTCTGGCCTCGTTTCAGGATGCGTTTCCCAACATCGATGTGCGAGTCACTGCGTCAACCGAACTCGTCGACTTCCGCAAGGGCGGGATTGACGCCGCGATCCGCTACGGTTTCGGCGACTGGAAGGGCTTGCGGGCGGATTGGCTCATGTCCGACGAGATCTTTCCTGTGTGCAACCCTAAGCTGCTGACGGGTCCCAAAGCCTTGAAAAGCCCGGTCGATCTGGCCAATCAAACGCTGTTGCAGGTCAGCGGCATGACCAGCAACGACTGGAACATGTGGTTGAGCGCGGCAGGGCAACCGAAGAAACTCGCCGAAGGCACGCGGCTGACCTTCGATCTGGCAATGATGGCGGTGCAGGCTGCCATCGACGGCTTGGGGGTGTGCATCGGCCGCTCCACCTACGTCGATGACGATTTGAGGGCCGGGAGACTGGTAGCGCCGTTCAACCTCAAGTTGAAGTCCGATCTGGGCTTCTACCTTGTGACGCCGCTGGAAATTGCCAACTCGAATAAAGTCGTGGCATTTCGTACCTGGCTGATCGATCTGGTGCAAAGCGCTGAATTTGCGCCGGTTTCCGAACTTTCCAACTAAGCTTTGCGTTTTGTATGGGCCTCTATCCATCACGCTCTCGTCTCTCGATAACAACCTTTCGCCCAGGCCCTTCATGAAGAAGGGAGATGTGTGGTATCCATCCGGTTTGTGTCTGGACTGGAAGGGAAGTGTAGAGGATGGAAAACGGTCTGGGCTTCAAGGTGGGACTTGTCAGCCAACGGCTTGAAGACACGCAGTTGGAGCAAATTATCAGCCTGGGTGTGGCCCATTTCGTTGATGCCTATCGGATCGACGAAGATGAGTCTGCGCAACGATTGGCCAGGGCGAGGGAGCGCTGGGAGTTGGAGCTTACCCGACGGCTGGAGAGAACCCAGTGCCAATTCAAGACCTCCATGAACTTCCCTCCAACCTCATTGATTCTTTCTCAGGACCTGCAGACGGGTCGAGTGGCCGGGTTTTTATACGCCGACCGACCGATTGAACAGCCTGGTAGCTGTGAAGTTATTTTCGTCGTCGTTCACCCGGCGTTTCGCCGTCAAGGTCTTCTCGTCAGGATGTTGGACGAACTTGCACGTCATTACTCCACGATCAAGCTTGACTGCAAGGATGAGCGTTTCTTCACGGGTGCCGGTTTCGTTGTTACAGGGCAGTTGGGCACTCATAAGACGATGGAGCGTTCAGGGTGTCGAGGTAAGACTGCCTGTGCCGAGCAGCTTCAAGACAATGCGACGTAATGCCGTCGGCGTGTCGCCAGGCGGCAGGTCGCCTTTGAAGCGCTCGGCTCGCCTTCCGCCTAGTCCATCACCTCGGCCACACCCTGATCTTCTCCCAGAAAACCACCACTCTGGTGCTGCCACAGCCGCGCATAGGTTCCGTTCTTCTGAAGCAATTCGCTGTGAGTGCCTTGTTCGATGATGCGCCCGTCATCCATGACAATGAGCCGGTCCATGGCTGCGATGGTGGACAGCCGGTGGGCGATGGCGATCACCGTCTTGCCTTGCATCATGTCATCGAGGCTTTCCTGGATGGCGACTTCGACTTCCGAATCCAGCGCGCTGGTGGCTTCGTCCAGTAGAAGGATTGGCGCATTCTTGAGCATCACCCGGGCAATCGCGATACGTTGGCGCTGGCCGCCCGACAGCTTGATGCCTCGCTCGCCCACCAGCGTGTCATAGCCCGAATGGCCCTGCTTGTCGCTCAACTGGCTGATGAAGCCGTCTGCCTGAGCATTGGCCGCTGCGCTGCGGATCTGCTCATCGGTCGCGTCGGGTCGGCCATAGGCGATGTTGTCGCGAATTGAGCGGTGCAGCAGGGACGTATCCTGAGTCACCATGCCGATAGCGCTGCGCAGACTGTCCTGAGTGACGTGCGCGATGTTCTGCCCATCAACGCGAATCTGGCCGCTGTCCACGTCATAGAAACGCAGCAGCAGATTGATGAGTGTGGACTTGCCCGCGCCGGAGCGACCCACCAGGCCGATTTTCTCGCCGGCACGAATATTCAAATCAAGGCCGTCGAGCACCTGACGCTCGCCGTTATAGTTGAAGCTCACGTTATCGAAGGTCACTGCGCCGCCTGACGTGACCAGCACGGCTGCGTCCGGTGCATCCTGCACTTTGGGGCCGCGGGTCAGGGTTTCCATGCCGTCCTGTACGGTGCCGATGTTCTCGAACAGCGACGTCATTTGCCACATGATCCAGTGCGACATGCCATTGACCCTGAGCGCCATGGCGGTAATAGCTGCCACCGCACCTGTGCCGACCTCGCCCTGGTGCCAGAGGTAAAGGGCATAGCCGCCAGCGCCCATGATCAGTGCAACCACCAGGGCCTGATTGACGATCTCGAACTGGCTGACCAAACGCATCTGGCGAAAGCCGGTTTGCTTGAAGTCCTCCATCGCTGCACGTGCGAAGTGCGCTTCACGTTTGGAGTGGGAGAACAGTTTCACCGTGGTGATATTGGTGTAGGCGTCCGAAATACGCCCGGTCATTGATGACCGCGCGTTGGCCTGTTCCTGCCCGACTTTTCCCAGACGGGGCACGAAATACAGCATGGCGAGCCCGAATAGCACGATCCACGCAATGAAAGGCAACATCAGTTTCAGGTCGAAGCCGCCCGCCAGCGCGATGATTGCAATGAAATACACACCAATTCCGGGGGCTATCTCGATCAGCGTGAACAACACCTCACGCACGGACAGCGCCGTCTGCATCACTTTGGTCGTGACCCGGCCGGAGAACTCGTCGGAAAAGAACGAAAGGCTCTGGCGCAGCATCAGTCGATGGAAATCCCAGCGCAGCCGCAGTGGCAGGTTGATCGCCAGGACCTGATGCTGAACCATGGTTCTTAACGCTACCAGCCCGATGCTGGTCAGCAGAATGAGGCCGATGCCCCATAGGACTCGACTTTCCTGCCCGCCGGCTTCACCGCCTGCCTGCCAGGTCGAGAGCAGGTCCACGACTTGCCCGAGGAAGGAAAACAGCCAGGCTTCGTAAATCGAGACGCTGGCACTCAGTACCGCCAGCGCGAGGACGTAACCCCGTGCGCCCCGTGTGCAGGCCCAGAGGAATTTCACCAGCCCCTCAGGCGGCGGTGGTGCCTCGTCGGGCGGAAAAGGGTCAAGTCGTTTTTCAAATGCCTGAAGCATCAACAGTCTCCATCGGAATCAGTTAAGGCGATCCTGCCATGACTTACACGGCCATTCGCCCGCTCATGCAGCGGGCGAACAAGCCTTGCGACTGTGCTAGTGACTCAGCGGTGGCGTACGACGCGGAATCACCCGCTTGCTGCCCATTGCTTCAAACGCCGAAGCGAAACGCAGCAGGTTGGAGTCGTCATACGCACGACCGGCGAAGGTCAGACCGACCGGCATGCCGATGTCGGCCATCAGCCCCATCGGCACTGTGACGGTCGGTACGCCCAGGTGACGGATGGCGAGGTTGCCATTGGCGACCCACACACCGTTGCTCCAGGCGATGTCGGCGGACTCGATGTTGACGTCTGCATCGGCCGGCCCGACGTCGGCGACTGTCGGAAACAGCACCGCATCCAGCCCGAGTTTTTCCATCCAGTCTTCCAGGTCGGTGCGACGCGTCTGCTCCAGTCCGCGAAGTCCGTCAGGCAGGGTCGCGATTTCGTTCCAGGGCGTAATGCCGCGTTCGGCCATGCGCACGTATTCATCCATGCCTGCGGCCAGGTTGTCTTCACGGTTGGGCAGAGTGCCGGGTTCGTGGGGGAAGATTTTGGGCCCATCGACGTCCACGAGACGATTGAGCTTCGGGTCGCCGTTGGCCTGCAAAAACTCGTCGAACGCCCATGCGGACAGGTCCCACAACTCGTGGTGCAGGAATTCTTTGGACACCAGCCCGCGCGTAAACACGGTTGGTGCGCCAGGGCGGTCGCCCTCGCAGTTGGACACCAGCGGGAAATCGACATCGATCACCTCGGCACCTGCCGCAACGAGCGCCTTGCGGGCCTGTTCCCAGAGATCGATCACCGATGCGCGGGTGATGATGCGCTGTCCTGTCGGGCCGCCGATGCCGGGCTTCTCGGCTGTGCCGGCGTCAGGGTCAGCATTGATGTACATGCGTGGCACACCGAAGCGCTTGCCTGCAAGGCTAGCAGTAGGGACGGCCAGTTCGGTGTAGGAAGCAGGGCGTATCGACTCGACGCTCGGGATGCTCACCCATGGCTGCAGACGCCAGAGGTCGCCGCGTGTGTCAGGGTCTTCGGCGACAATCACATCAAGCACTTCCAGCAGGTCGGCCATGGTTCTGGCGTAGGGCACGACCACGTCCATGGTCGGTGTCAGCGGCCAGTTGCCGCGTACCGAGATCACACCGCGAGAAGGGGTGTAGGCGCACAAACCATTGTTCGACGCCGGGCCGCGTCCGCTTGACCAGGTTTCCTCGGCCATGCCGAAAGCGGCGAAGCTTGCGGCAGTGGCGGTGCCTGCGCCATTGGATGAGCCAGAGGCGAACGGCGCGGTCAGGTAGTCGGCGTTATAGGGGCTTTCGGCACGGCCATACACGCCGCGCTGCATACCGCCATTGGCCATCGGCGGCATGTTGGTCTTGCCCAGGCAGATGGCTCCGGCGGCGCGAAGGCGGCCGATGGTGAAGGCGTCTTTCTGCGCGACCAGATCGACGAACGCCGGGCTGCCCGATGCGGCGGTGAGGCCCTTGACCAGATAGCTGTCCTTGGCGGTGTAGGGAATGCCGTCGAGTGGCCCCAGGGTTTCGCCCTTGGCGCGCCGGGCGTCAGAGGCGCGTGCTTCAGCAAGGGCCTCGGGGTTCGGAACGACCAGGGCGTTCAGTGCGGTGGCAGTGTGCGGTCCGTCGTAGGCGTCGATGCGGGCAAGGTACGCCTGAACCAGTTCGACAGCGGTGGTCCTGCCGGATTCTAGCGCCGCGCGTAGCTCGGCAATGGAGACTTCTGTGACTTCGATCATGTGGTTATCACCGACTGCTGATAAGGGGCGACCTCAGCGCTCGCGCTGCACCGGGCCTTGCGTGCGAGCTCAGGTGCAGTTGCCCGCCTTCCGGTAGCCCGCCGCCCTGGCTTTGGATTCAGACTCAAAGGATATCCGATTTTTTGCCGAGACTTTATCGTAGCTCGGGCAGCCCTGAGGCAGGTGGTAGATGTGACTGTTGAGGTTGCCGATGATCACGCCCGACGAGGAGGCGAGTGGCGCTGGCTTCTGTGTGCTGGACTGGACGGTTTTCTGCGGGATGGCGCTGACCACGCCGTCGCCGACCGGTTTGTAGTCTTGCGTCCAGGTACGGGCACGGCTGACAAACGGGTTGGTGTGGCCCATGACCGTCGCGATTCGACGATCACGTTCCTTTTCCCAGGCTGTTACCGGGTATTGCTTGTCCCAGGCCATCAACAGCTGTTGCTGCTGGCGCGACATGTTCAGGTTGTATCGATCAAACATATAGAAAGTGGTGCGGGCAACCAGGCCTTTCACCTCGTCACGCGGTTCGGCAACGTTCTGCTGGAAGTCGACCTTGGTCTTGCACTGCCCATACTGCGGCGCTACGCCTGAGGCCATGCCGTAGTTGTAATTGTTGCGGTCGCCGTTCACTTCACCCACGGCCGGGTAAAGGTTGAACAGGTCGGCCTCCATGGCCTTGAATACCGGGTCATCGTTTTCGCAAAATTCGCGCCCGCCTTTCTGCCAGCACTGACGCTGATGGCCGAAGGTCCAGGCCGGGACAATGTGTTCCCATTCGGTGCGCGCTGCGCGGTTTTCCTGTTTCCGGGCTTGCAGGCCACAGGAACCGGCATCGATCCGGCCACCCGATTTCCCGACCCAGGTCCATTTGCAGCCGCAATACAGATCGCCCTGAGCACTGCTGGCCTGATCGAGATAGATCTTTTGCCTGGCAACGACCTTGGCTTCGGAAAAGGTAGAAGGGGGTTCGGAGAAAGCGGGATTGATAATGAGGAACGACAGCGTCAAGACGTAAAGCAGAAATTTCATGAGTCAGCATATTTCAGGTTCAGGGGCGCGCATTGTACTCATGACAACCTGAGCGTAAACGTGCAATTCAGATTGCACTAGAGCGCTGACTGGAGGCGCGCGCGGTGTTCCTTGGGGGTGATACCGAAGGTCTTGATGAACCGACGAACAAGCGCCGACTCATTGGCCATGCCGCAGTGCTGTGCGACGTGCATGAAGTCGGCGAGCGCGGCACCGATACATCCTCACGCAAATGCACATTGATCCGCGTGTGAAGGTCGGAAAACTGACGGCTTCTGGATTGCAGCGTCAAAGAGGAACTTGAACAGGTTGCGAAGCATCGGTCATTGTCAGCCTCTGGATAGAACCATTCTTTTAACAAGCGCTCGGTGCATACTCCTGCAACGAGCGCTATTTACTGTGCCTGCGGTTTCGCCCGTCAGAAGTTCAGCGTCAGGCCCGCATAAACCGCGCGACCATCGCCAGGCGCATGCAGCGACTGCTCCACGCCACTGCTGGCGTCGTACCACACGTATTCGAAATACTTGTTCGCGATGTTTTTCGCTTGAAGATCAAGGCTCAGTTGCGGTGACACTTGGTACGTCACCCCGAGATTGATCAACATGTAACTTCCGAACGTGCCGGTGCTGTTGGTTCGTTCCAGATAGTAGTCACTTTGGCCGTTGATCCAGGTCGAGAGCTCAAGTTTTGGCGTCAGTTGATAGGTTGAGCCCGCGGAGTAAAGGTGATGGGGAACGTGATCCATTTCCTTGCCTTCGCTGGCCGGAAGATTGGGGTTGGGTTTGAGAATTTCGGAGAACTGCCTGGAGTAGGACAGCCACAGGCTGCTGGCATCCGTCGGGTAGACGTTGAGTTGCACGTCCCAGCCTTTGCGCAGTGTCTGCCCGACATTCTCGGCATCGCCGACGGCGTCATTGAGCTTGCGCTGCACTTCATCCGAGGCCTTCTGCTCCCAATAGGCGATGCGTCCGTTGATCCAGTCGACGGGCTGGAATTTGATCCCGGTTTCCCAGCCATCATTGATCGAAGGCTTCAAGTCATCGGCTTGTGTGGCCAGACGATAGGCGGCAGAGCCGACGCCGATCTGATAGCTGCGACCCCAGTTGGCATACACGCTTGCCTGCTCCCATGGCGAGTAGACAACACTGAGTTTGGGCTGACGAATCTGGCCGTAATCGTTGACGTCGGCACGTTCGCCAGTCAGCTCGTTGGTGTAGTCGCCGTAGACCTTGTCGACGCGGTACGCCGGAATGATCTTCAGTGACTGGAGCGGCTCGATCACTGCCTGCACGTAAGCACCGTACACATTCAGGTCGAACTGTTGATCGCGGGTCTGCGCCACCCGAGAACGTTGCAGGGTTCGATACCTGAGGCTCTGGTTTTCCTGACGCTGCACTTCAGCGCCACCTTCCAGCGCGAAGGCATACAGATGCTCGACCTCGGGACGCCAGGTCAGATGGCTCAGCGCGCCGTATTGCGTTTCGTCGCTGTAGCGCTCCTGTTGCGAGGAGGTGCGCCAATACTGCGTCCAGCGGCGGTCCTCGAAGGTGTTCACATAGGCTTTGCTTGCCCAGCTCAAGGTGTCTGAAAGCGTGGTATCCAGGTGCAGGCTGAGCTGGTTCATCTCGCGCTCGCCGGTATCGGTCGCGTTGTTGGCATAAGACTGGCGAGCGCGATCGTGCGCGTCGTACCGACTCAAATAGCCCGCCTCGTCAGCATCGGCAGTGTAATGGCGTGCAATAAGGCCTGCTCGCCAGCGTTCATCGTCAGGGGTGTAGAACCATTTGCCGGAAAAGCTCATGCGTTCAGCTTCAGCGTGATTGCGGTATCCCTCGCTGCCTTGATAGCTGAATGAATAGTTCTGACTCCAGTTGCCCTGCTCGACGCCTTTGACCAGTTGCAGTTCGCGCGTATCGAAACTGCCGTAGCGCAGCCGCAGTTTCCCGTCATTACCACCCTGGCGCGTGTTGATGCTCGCGTTGCCAGCAATGTTGTGCAGGCCATATCGCGGGTCATTGGTGCCACGGACCACTTCGATGTTGTCGATTTCCAGCGGGAAGATCATGTCAATGAACGGCATGTTGCCGTCATTGGTGTTGCTGGGAATGCCATCGATCAACAACTTGACCGCGTTGACTTCCCCTTCACCGTTAAACCCGCGAAATGAGAGCTTGCCTGAGGTGGTGCCTTGATTGAACTGCGTCAGCATCACACCGGGGACGCGGCCGAACAGCTCCCAGCTGTATTGCACGGGCTGTTTTTCCAGGATATCGGCGCCCAGCACATCGACGGAGCTCAGGATATTGCGACTGGCCAGCGGACCGTTTTGCCCTGCTGAAACAGCTACGGCACCGAGCGTAACGACCGAGTCCGCACTGTCGCGAGTCTCGGCGATTGCTTCGCCAAGCGGGGTGAGTGCGAACAGGCAGGACAGCATGATGGGCGATGCGGGGTGAGAGGTACGGGTTGTTTTCATGAACGAGGTGTTCCACGCAAAAAAGTGACGCTGTTCCAACGCGCGCGCAGAAGCGTGCCCGTGGGTTCAGGTTAAGTGAGTCACACAGCGAGGACGTGCAGAGGCGGTGAACGAGGGCTGACGGCGGGCCACAGGTAGCGCGGAGGCGGCTGTGCCCAGGAGCGAACGGTAATGGGCGAAACGTTTTTTGCGGGAGCCAGATTCAGCATCCAGTCAGCGGTTTGACTGGCCGTCAGCACCGTGGCAGATGAACAGACAGGGCAGGAGAGCTGGGGGAGGGCGTTTTGCTTCTGATCTGACTCGCTTGAATCCAGGCCCAGGCTGCCGGAACTGTCCTGAGCGCAATAGCCGCCATTGAGGCCGCTCAACGCCAGGCCGCCCATTTGCCCGTGATGAAGGCCGCAGAAAAACAGGCTGAGCAGGACACTGGCGTACAGCGTCCATGCAATCAGCGATTTTTCATCACGGGTTATTTTCATGGGGCGAAACTGTATCACCGCCGTATTTTTTAACCCGATGACCTGATGTGGCGAATCGTCGCAGTCGGCACGGCAGGTCAGGTGTTCGCATCAAGGGCTGACGGATGTCTGTAAGAAACTCGATGCGGATGCATAAGGCGATGCAAGTTGCCGCGCATCGTTTTGCGTCATGAAGGACGTTGCCAGAAACAGCAGACCCAGCACCGCCGGAATCGCGCCTTTGGGTTTGCGCACGTTGAGGTGAGCCATGCCGGACAGAATCAGGTGATAGAAGATGCCGGCGTAGGCCAGATCGCTGAGCGCCACATTGAAGCGCGACAGAATCAGCACAGGCCCGAGCACCTTGACCACGATCATGAACGGCACCAGACAGGACGCGGAATAACCCAGTTCGGCCTGCGCCTGACGCACATAATCCTGTTGGGTGATGTACAGATAAGCCGACGCGAAATACAGCAACGACAACAGTGCGGTGCTGACCCAGTAAAGATAAACAGCCATGACAAGCCCCCGATAAGTGAGTGGTGGTCCAACGGCGGTGAGCATGTCGGCCTGGATGAAAAGTAACAAGTAGGATGAATTAAGAACGCTTAGTATGGAAAACATGACTCACGGCGTTATCAAACACTTGGACGGAAAAAGACAGGCGGGCGTTACTGCATGATCGGTGAATTAACGCCCGATGAAAGTGCGTTTTACCTGGGCGATGCACCGGTCTGAAGCGTCATGAAAAACTAATTAAAGCGCATTGAAAAAAGCGGTATACCGTCACGAAATGTCTATGTTATGTTGATAACAGAGTTGCACGAACTGATCGATGAGTAACATTTTCGGGTTTCGCCCGCCGGGCCTATTGATGGATGACCTGATGGAAAAGCCCAGCTTTCTTGAGGCGCTTGAGCAGCAGTTCGCGGACCTGACACCGACCGGAAAACGGATCGCGGGTTACCTGCTGGCCAATCCGCAGAAGTTGCCGTTCGAGACCGCTGACAGCATCGCGTTGCAGGCAGGCACGACCGGAATATCAGTAGGCCGCTTCTTGCGTTCACTGGGTTATCGCAACATCGACGATGTGAAACGCAGCCTGAGAGGGGATGAGGGCGGCCTTTGGGTGCTGACTGACCGGCTGGGAGCCTTTCGGGAAGAGGCCAGCCATGGGGACACGCTCGAAAGGTCGATGAAGCGCGAAGTCGAGGCCATTCAGCGCGTGTATGCGCTGGCCCGGGGTGAGGTCTTTGCCAACATTGTCGAGCGATTGTCGAGCGCGGATGCGGTGTTCATCGTGGGCATTCAAACCACGCGCGGCATCCTCAATGCGTTCTTCAGTCACCTGGAATACATCAGGCCCAAAGTGTATTACGTGGATGGGTTGTCGGGCACGTATGCAGAGTCGCTCAATTCCGGATTCGATAATCCGTATGCCGTGATTGCCGACTTTCGTATGTATTCCGCGGTGGCGCGTACGTTTTGCGAGGTCGCGGCCCAGCGCAACTTGCCACTGGCGTTCATTACCGACTTTCAATGTCCCTGGGCGCGGGATTACCCCACGGACTTGTTGCAACTGGACACGGATGTCGGGCAGTTCTGGGATTCGTTGGCGCCCTTGACCTGCCTGCTTAATTTGATGGTGTCCGCCGTCGCGGAAAGTTATGGCAATCGCCTTGACGAGCGACTGGCTAAAAACCGTGAGTTGCAAACACTGTTTGGTCAGTTTGATTAAGTTCTCTTTCATTGTTATCGCACGCTTCGGAGTTCGTGAGTGAATACTAATCCTTTGGTTGAGGTCGACGCCCAGGCGCTGCAGATCGAGATCGATCTTATCTACGCCAGTGCCGACAACCTGGCCGGCAAACGCATCTATCAGGATTCGCGCTGCCTGTTGCACCACGATGCGGAAGTCTGTTTGCGCAAGGCGAGCGACCTGGCCCGAAACGCCGGGCTGACGTTACGCGTGTTCGATGCCTATCGCCCGCCTTACGCCCAATACCTGTTGTGGGATGCGCTGCCTAATTCCGAATACGTCCGCGACCCGGAACTGGGTTCGCACCACACGCGTGGTGTTGCAGTCGACCTGACACTGGTCGACGCCTCGGGCGAGGCGCTGGACATGGGAACCGGCTTCGATGATATGCGTGAGAAGTCCCACCAGTTTCACGCCGACCTTCCGGCTCAGGTGCAACGCAATCGCCTGCTGCTGCTGGGCATCATGCTGTCGGCAGGGTTCACCTATATCGACAGTGAATGGTGGCATTACGAATTACCCGGTGCGGATGACTATCCGCTCATCGATGACGCGTCCATCGCGCCTGCACATTGAATCAAAGACCGTGAAACCTGACCGGGACACCCAAGAATCCCGGCGATCAACATCAGCGTCATGAGCGAGCACAGAGGCCATCAGGCGTCTTTTTTACTGCCCGGTATAGCTTCAATAAAAAACCGACGAACTTCCCTATCGAATGATCAAGGAACCGGCATGAACTCCATCGTTAAACCCAAGAATCTGGCGATTGCGCTGTTTGTCACGGCCATGGGCCTGGGCGCCTGGCAGTCGGCCAGTGCCGCCGTTGCCCAGGACACGCTGATGATCGGTAAACCATCCGATCCGCAGACCCTCGACCCTGCCGTGACCATCGACAACAATGACTGGACCGTCACGTACCCGGCGTATCAGCGGCTGGTGACCTACAAGGTCGAAAACGGCAAGGGCAGCACCGAGGTGCAGGGCGAACTGGCCACTAGCTGGACGACGTCGCCAGACGGCCTGACCTGGGAATTCAAACTCAAGCCGGGCAACAAATTCGACGACGGTTCAGAGGTGAACGCCGATGCGGTCAAGTTCTCTTTTGATCGGGTGATGAAGCTCAAGCAGGGTCCGTCCGGTGCCTTTCCCGAGGACATGACGGTCTCGGTGGTCGACCCCATGACGGTGCGGTTTGTCCTGACCGCTCCCTACGCGCCGTTCCTGTCCACCCTGGCCCACAACGGCGCGGCCATCGTCAACCCGGCTGCCGCCAGACAGGCTGAAGGTGCCGAGGCCTACCTCTCGACCCATACCGCCGGGTCGGGTGCGTTCAAGCTGACGAATTGGCAAAAAGGCCAGACGCTCACGATGGAGCAGAACAGCTATTACGCAGGCCCCAAACCGACTTTGCAGAAAGTGGTGATCAAGATCATCGGTGAAGCGTCGGTGCGCCGGCTGCAACTGGAGCATGGGGACCTGGACATCGTTGAAGACATGCCCGAGGATCAATTGGCTGCGCTGAGCAAGAAGTCGGGCGTGGTGGTCGGTGATTACCCTTCGCTGCGGGTCACGCTGTTGTACTTCAATACCCAGAAAGGCCCGATGAGCAACCCTGACGCTCGCCGGGCAGTCATCGAGTCGCTGGACTACAACGGCATTATCACCGGTATTCTGGGCGGCAAGGCCAAACCGTTGAACGGCCCTATTCCACAGGGCATGTGGGCCTACGATGAAAAGCTTGTGCCCATGAAGCAGGACCTGGCCAAAGCGAAAACCGACCTGGCCAAGGTCTCGCCCAAGCTGAGCAACCTGACGTTCATGTACTCCGACAAGGACCCTAACTGGGAACCTATCGGCCTGACCTTGCAGGCTGGCCTTCAGTCGCTGGGCGTTAATCTGAAGATGGAAAAACTGGCGAACGCCAGCATGCGTGAGCGCTTGGGCAAAGGTGATTTCGAGGTTGCCATCGGCTCGTGGAGCCCTGACTTCGCCGACCCCTACATGTTCATGAACTTCTTTTTCGACTCCAGGCTCAAGGGGCTGGCGGGCAACCGCTCAATGTATGAAAACCCAGCCGTCGATAAGTTGATTCGTGAGTCCGCGACCACGCTGGACATGGCCAAGCGTGTCGAACTTTATCAGCAGGCGCAGAAGATCGTGTTGGCCGACAGTGTCTATGCCTACCTCTATCAGAAGTCTTACACGGTGCCGATGAGCGATAAGGTTAAAGGCTATGTGTTCAACCCGATGCTGGAACAGGTGTTCAACGTCGGGACCCTGACCAAGTAAGTCAGCGTCCATGACCGCCGCGCTCAATTGACCTCGCCATCAAGGCGAGGTCACGGCAGCGGCGTGCTCGCGAAACGTTTCGCTTTGCCCACTGTACGTGTTACCGAGGTGCCTGATGGCCTTCCTGAATATCTTGCGCAAACGCCTGGGCGGTCTTCTGCTCGTCGTGTTTGGCGTGTCGTTGATCACGTTTTCGATATCACACTTGATCCCTGGCGATCCCGCGCGATTGATTGCCGGTGACCGGGCGACAGACGCGATCGTGGAAAACATTCGTCACCAGTTGGGTCTCGATCTGCCGCTTTATCAACAGTACGGCCGTTACATGCTGGATTTGCTGCAGGGCGACCTCGGCACATCGATTCGCACCAACCGTCCTGTTCTCGAAGACCTTCAAACGTTCTTCCCGGCCACCCTTGAGCTGGCGCTGGTGGCCCTGACCCTGTCGATTATCGTCGGCGTGCCGCTGGGGGTGTTGTCCGCGGTGTACCACAACCGGTTTATCGATCAGGTGGCGCGTACCCTGGCGGTTACCGGAATTTCAACCCCGGCGTTCTGGCTGGGGCTGGGTCTGATCGTGCTGTTCTATGGCCATTTGAACTGGCTGCCGGGCAGCGGGCGTATCGACGAGGGGCTGCAGCCACCGCCAACGGTCACCGGCTTCTATCTCATTGATACGCTGCTGGCCGGCGACACCGCGCTGTTCTTCAATGCGCTGAAACACCTGATCCTTCCGGCGATCACACTGGGCTTCGTCAATCTCGGCATCGTGGCGCGTCAGATCCGTTCGGCGATGCTCGATCAACTGGGCGAAGACTACATCCGCACCGCCCGGGCCTACGGGCTTTCGAAGTGGTCAGTGATCCTGAAACACGCCTTGCCGAACGCGCTGATTCCATCGATCACGGTACTGGGTCTGACCCTCGGCGATCTGTTGTACGGGGCTGTGCTCACCGAGACGGTCTTTGCCTGGCCAGGCATGGGTGCCTATGTGGTGAAGTCGATCCAGTCGCTGGATTTTCCTGCGGTCATGGGCTTCGCCATTCTGGTGTCGTTTATCTACGTAATGCTCAATATGGTGATTGATCTGTTGTATCGCCTGGTCGATCCACGTATTGGCGAGGTCAACTGAAATGTCCAGTCCTGTCGCTGCTCCTGTGGTCGCACCGTTGCTCAAGTCCGAGGGCTGGCGTGAGAAATTCGCCTGGCTGGCTCATCAGGTCGGGCGCAGTCCGCTGACCATGGCCGGCCTTTTGATCACGTTCATCGTGCTGATGGTGATGCTGTTTGCGCCATGGCTGGCACCGCATGATCCCAATGCACTGAACCTTACCCAGCGGCTGGCTGCGCCCTCCGCTGCGCACTGGTTCGGTACCGACGAAGTGGGGCGCGACCTGTTCAGCCGCGTGCTGTACGGCAGTCAGCAGTCGGTGGGTGTGGGCCTGTTCGTGGCCTTCGCGTCCTGCCTGGCGGGCGGCCTGCTGGGGTGCCTGTCCGGGATCATCGGCGGACGCTTCGACAGCCTGATCATGCGTCTGATGGACATCATGCTGTCGGTGCCTTCGCTGGTACTGATCATGGCGTTGGCGGCTGCGCTTGGCCCGAGCCTGTTCAATGCAATGCTGGCGATCACGCTGGTGCGAATCCCTTTCTATGTACGACTGGCGCGAGGGCAGGCGTTGAGCATTCGCCAGATGGGCTACGTCAAGGCCGCCGAGACCTTCGGTGCCGGACGCTGGCACATGGTGAGCTGGCACGTGGCGCGTAACGCCATGCCGCCGTTGCTGGTGCAGCTCAGTCTCGATATCGGCGGCGCTATCCTGATGGCCTCGGCGCTGGGTTTCATCGGCCTTGGCGCGCAGCAACCCACTGCCGAGTGGGGCGCGATGGTCGCCACCGGCCGCAACTACATCCTCGATCAATGGTGGTATTCGACGTTTCCCGGCCTCGCGATTCTGGTCACGGCCACGGGATTCAATCTACTGGGCGACGGCATCCGGGATCTTCTGGATCCACGGCAGCAGGGGAAATGACCATGCAGACTCACACCGGCACCCCATCGGGTGCGACCAGGCCCGTCCTGAGCATTGATAACCTGGGCATTGAATTTCCAGCGTACAAGGGGACCGTCAAGGCGTTGAACGGCGTGTCGCTGCACGTCAATCCGGGGGAGATCGTGGGCGTTATCGGCGAGTCGGGTTCCGGCAAGTCAGTGACCGCGATGCTCAGCCTGCGCCTGTTGCCCGAGCGCTCCTATCAGGTCAAAAGCGGATCCCTGACGATCCTGGGTCGCGACATGCTGACGACCGCCGAGCGCGATCTCCTGAGCGTGCGCGGCCGAGACGCCGCGATGATCTTTCAGGAGCCCATGACCGCCTTGAACCCGACCCGGCGGATCGGCCGTCAGATGCTCGATGTGATCATCCATCATCAGCACCTGAGCAAGGCTCAGGCACACGAGAAAGCCGTGAGTCTGCTGCGCGATATGCACATCGCCGATCCCGAGCAGGTCATGAACAGTTACCCGTTCGAGCTGTCCGGCGGCATGCGCCAGCGGGTGATGATTGCGCTGGCGTTCTCCTGTGATCCGCAACTGCTGATTGCCGATGAGCCCACTACTGCGCTGGACGTCACGGTGCAGCGACAGGTGCTGTTGCTGCTGCGCGAAAAGGCGCGTCAACGCGGCACCGCCATTCTGTTGATCACCCATGACATGGCACTGGTCTCGCAGTTCTGTGACCGCGTCTACGTGATGTACACCGGCGCGGTGGTGGAGCAGGGCGTCACCCGAGAGGTCATGGCCGATCCTCGCCACCCTTACACCCAGGGACTGTTGAGCGGTCTGCCGGAGCAAGTCAGTCCGGGGCAGGACCTGATGACCATCCCGGGCCAGGTGCCCAATCTGTCGGCATTGCCACAGGGCTGTACGTTTCGCGAGCGCTGCAGTTTTGCCATGGACCAATGCGCTCGGCGACCACCCATGCAAATCATTGATGAGGCGGCTGATCGCAAGAGCGCCTGTTGGCTGAGCGCGCCATCCCATTCCCAGATTCAGGAGTCGCTGTCATGACTGCACCTGCACTCAGATCTCCCGAGCTTTCAGGCTCTGCCATTCTGGGGCTGAACGACGTACGCGTTCATTATCCGATGGGTTCCGATTGGCTGGGCAGACCCAAAGCCGTCGCGCACGCCTTGAATGGCATCGATATCGACGTTCGAGCAGGTGAAACCCTGGGCGTGGTGGGTGAATCCGGTTGCGGCAAAAGCACCCTCGCGCAGTTGCTCATGGGGCTGATCAAGCCGACGTCGGGAACGTTGAATTGGGCGTATAACAATTCGCGTGAGCGCAACAGCAACGTGCAGATTGTGTTTCAGGACCCCCAGTCGTCACTCGATCCCCGGTTGCCTGTCTGGAAGATCATCACCGAGCCGCTGTTCGTGCAACGTGCTGTCCCGCGCCGGGACATGCGCGAGATAGCCGCCAGGGTCGCCGGGCAGGTCGGGATTCGTCCTGAGTATATGGACCGCTTTGCCCACCAGTTTTCAGGCGGGCAGCGGCAGCGCATCGCCATTGCCCGAGCGCTGTCGTCCAACCCGGATATCATCGTGCTCGATGAGCCGACGTCTGCGCTGGACATCTCCGTTCAGGCACAGATACTCAATCTGTTGAGCGAACTGCAGCGCACTCGCGAGCTGACCTATATCCTGATTTCCCACAACGTGTCCGTCGTTCGCCACATGGCCGACCGCGTGGCGGTGATGTACCTGGGGCAGATCGTCGAGCTGGGCAGCGCGTCGCAGGTGCTGGAACGGCCTCGGCATCCTTACACCCAATTGCTGCTGGACGCGGTGCCCCGACTGGGCGTATCGATAGACGATGCGCAGGCCTCGGCGCCGACCGAGTTGCCGGGTAATCGAAACCTGCCAACCGGCTGCTATTTTCGTGATCGCTGTCCGAAGGCGACCCTCGGGTGTGAGCGTGCGCAGTCACTCCTGCCCGTGAGTCATCCGGCCGCTGACCCGTGGCAGGTTCGCTGTCATCTGGAGTCGGCGTCGTGAGTGCAATGAACTGAAAGGTGCCCAGCATGGAAAACCAGACGGACAAACCTGTCGAACTCAATATGCATGAAGAAATGCGCCGTGCATTTTCATTGCTGTCAGGCAAATGGAAACTGGAGATCATGTGGCTGGTCAATCAGCGCATCTACCGTTTTGGCGAGCTGCGCAAGGCCATTCCCGGAATCACCCAGCACATGCTCACTGCACAGCTTCGCGAGCTGGAGGCTGACGGTCTGGTAACGCGCACCGTATTCGCCGAAGTGCCTCCGCGTGTCGAATACGAAATTACCGAAAAGGCCCGAGGCCTTGCGCCGACCATGGAGGCGCTGATGATCTGGTGGCAGGAATACGGTGCCAGCGTGCCGGTCAGGCCCGCCGGGCGCGGTCGTGCAGCCAGGGCAGTGGAGGAGAAAGGCCAGTGAAGAGGGGCATTGGCACGACGAGCGTGCCGATGCCCGCCGCGTCCAGGATGCGGCGGGAACGCCTGTACGGAGAGTTTCTTTTCAGCCCGTAGCGAGATGTTCGGCGAGGCGCGGCGATTACCTTTTCATCGCCAGCGCGGAGGCTTGTTGTGCCTGCTCGCTGGACAGTGTGCCGTTTCGGGAAAGCTTGGCCAGGGTGTTGTTGGCGCTCATCAGGCTGTTGGTCAGTGCCCCCAGTTCGGATTGCACGCCCGCGACACGAGCCCGTTTCTCGTCAGGGCTCATGCGGGTATCTGCCATAAGGGCCTGAAGCTCCTGGAGCTTCTCCTGAATTTTTTGCTGCAACTCGCGAATCATCTTCAGGATTTTTTGAGCCTGTTCTGGCAGTCCGCTCTCTTCAATGTCCTTGTTCGAATGGGTGCTGCTGTCCTCGGCGGCCTTTTGCAGGCTGACGCTGGACAGCGACACTTTGACGCCTTCGACCGGGCTGTTTGTTGTGCTGTCGGACGCCGCGTCCGTCGCATCATCAGCAGCGCTTTTTACCCCGGTGTTCAGCGTCGATGTCGGCGCAGCGCTGGCAAACTGTAAGTTGAGGGTGATCATGGTCTTCGCCTGAAATGATGAGCTTCATGAAGCTGTATCGGCATTTACCCCAATTTCTTCACTTCAGGCATCCCGGACAGGTGTGATCGCAGCCTCATAATCCGCAATGGACACGGGAGTCAGAAGCAGTGCCCCGGCAGGCCGGGGCCTGTTCTGTCTTACAGGCGGAACCTGCCTACTTCCAACTGCAGACTGGTCGCAAGGCTTTTCAGTCCGCCACTGGTCTTGAGCAGTTCCTGAACGGACATGTTGTTCTGCTCAGCCATTTGTGCCGAGCGCTCCACACTGCGTGCGACATCCTGGCTGGCAGCGGTCTGCTCGCGCAACGCAAAGGAAATCTGATCCACGACGTGCAGAACCTTGCTGGAGCTGTCGCGGATTTCGATAATCGCCTGGCCCGCACTTCCGGCCATTTCGACGCCGGTGTTCACTTCCTGTACCCCGCTGCGCATGCTTTCGACCGTCTCGCGCACACCGGCCTGGATTTTTTCGATCATGCCGGCAATCTCTTTGGTGGACTTGCCCGTGTTCTGCGCCAGCAGACGCACTTCGTCGGCCACGACGGCAAACCCGCGACCCTGTTCACCGGCGCGCGCAGCTTCGATCGCAGCATTGAGCGCCAGCAGGTTGGTCTGGTCGGCGATGCCTTGAATCACGCTGATGATCGATGAAATATGCTCGGAGTGCTGGCCCAGGCCCGAGACCTGTGTTGATGAATGCTGCACGGTCCTGGCGATGCCGTTCATGCTGGACAGCGTGTTCTCGATGACCTGCGCGCCTTCTTTGGATTGCTGACCCGAACGACTGGCGATCTGATGGGCTTCGTCGGCGTTTTCGGACACGTGGTGAATGCTCACGGTCAACTCTTCGATGGTGGCGGCCATCATTGATGCCGAGGTCGATTGCTCCTGGATGGCGCCGGACAGTTGCTCGGATGCACCGGAAATCTGCTGCACGGACACCACCAGCTGGTTTGCGGCCTGGCTGATCTGTTGAATCATCTCGCGCAGGCGATTCTGC
The DNA here is from genome assembly GCF_900143095.1 of Pseudomonas asturiensis. GTDB lineage: Bacteria > Pseudomonadota > Gammaproteobacteria > Pseudomonadales > Pseudomonadaceae > Aquipseudomonas > Aquipseudomonas asturiensis. Next base: position 233,749 of record NZ_FRDA01000005.1, read on the forward strand.
ATCCGGTCAAAGGCTTTGGGCAGTTGATCATGACTGCTGGTGTCGATCACGGTATCCAGTCTGCCATCGGCCACGGCTGTGGCGGCGTCAATGGCCAGTTGCAGACGTGCGGAGGTGCTGCGGCCCAGCGCCGTTGCCAGAATGGCGGAAAGCAGCGCGGCGGCAAGGCCACCGCACACCAGGATCATCAGCGCGAAGTGCTTGGCGTCGATCATGTTCTGGCTTCTTGCAGCCAGCAGGGTGTTTTCCGTGGCGCTGATTTCGGCCAGCGTTGCACGCATGCTGTCCATCTTGGCTTTGTCGGCCCCGGACGTGATGCGTTTATCCAGCTCATCATCAGGCAGGCTGCGTGCAGTCAGATCCCTGCGCATGGCGATGATGGGATTGATATCGTCGTCGAGCCAGCGCTTGTAGGTTTCCCCCAGCGATGCCAGACGTCGTTGTTGCTCCGGGTTATCAGCCGTCAGCCGTTTGAGCGCATCGAGCTCTTCGGTGAAGCGTTTTTCACCCGCAACAAGGGGCTCGAGAAAGGCGTCTTTGGAGGTGATGACAAAGCCACGCATGCCGGTTTCGATGTTGATCAATTGTTCCAGGGCCAGTTGCGCCTCGCTCAACACCTGGTAGGTATGAACATTACTGTTAGTGGCGTCTTCGACGTCCTCGAACCCTCGGTAGGCACTGGCCACCAGAACGGCGATCAGGACGACAATAGCGATAAAACTGAAGTAGAGCTTCTGCGAAATGCTGAGCTTATTGAACATGGCGTCATTCCTGAAACGTGCCTTCCTGGCAATCCGATAATGTTGTGGGTGTGAGAAGCGGCAGTGTTTAGTTCTTTTTAAAAGATGATGTCATTTGGATATCATCGCTTTCGACCGCGATTTGGCTAACTTTAGGCACCGGCATCAACTATCGGACACATTAGGAATCAAATTTTATAAGCCATTGTTTTAAATGATTTTATATTTAGATTTAAGCCGTAATATATCCCTGTTAAAAAACGCTTTGTCAGCGTTTTGACGACGTTAAACTGACGGTTACTTCACAGCCTGATGGTCTAAGATCAGGGCCTATTCACTGTTGCAGGCGGCACGGTAATGAACCAAGACACCCCACGTGAACTGGCTTCCCGACTCATTCGCAACTTCAACGAGGTGCCGCTTGAACAGCAGGTGCGCGACCCGTTGTATGAAAGCCTCGCCGGGCGCTTGGCGCAAGGAACGGCAGCGAGCAAGTTAGGGGCTTCCCTGGATATCGTTGCACCGGGAAAGCGCTCCTGTCCTTATCACTTTCATCATGCTCAGGAAGAGATGTTCATTGTTCTAGAGGGAGAGGGCAGCCTGCGAGTGGCCGGCCAGATGCTGCCGATCAAGTCCGGCGATGTGATCTTCATTCCGTCAGGCCCGCAATACCCGCATCAGATTATCAATACCTCATCGTCACCCTTGAAGTACCTGTCGATCAGCACCCGGGAAAAACCCGAGATCTGCGAGTACCCCGATTCCGGCAAGTACCAGGCCATGGGGGCGGGTGAGAGTGCTGCTTTCAGGGCCATGCAACGTGTCGACTTGAATGTCGATTACTGGGACGGCGAGCCTTGAAGACGTTGCAAGTCAGCTGCACGCAGACGTCAAGCCAGTCTTTGCACCGAGATTCCTGAAAACCTGTCTTCTGTTAACGGTGCCTTAATCGGCACCTCTCAAAGTGCAGTCACTTGAAGCAGACGCCTGTTGCGCTGCAAGCCTGCCACCTATTGAGATAAGACAGATGACCTTTTCAAAGACTGCAACACTGATGCTGGTTTCGGCTCTTGGCCTGTTTAACGCGTCTGCTTTCGCTCAGGACGGCGCCGAGATGCTGCAAAAACGCCAGCAAACTTTTGCGCTCGAACGTCAACAAGCGCGTGAAAACCTCGCCAACGCCAGGGAAAAAGCCGTCCAGCAGCGGGCAGCCGAGACCGCATCCAGCCAGGATGCTCAAAACCTGAAGCACACTGAGAAACCTTCCAGCTGAGCCACAGATTTTTTCACGAGGGTTTACACTGGCGTTCGCCCGGCCACATACGAAGCATGCTGCGCTGCCTGAATGCGGGCAGTCGCAATGACCGTGCAACCGCATAATCCTGGTTTTATAAGAGTCCGCCATGCATGTATTGCTGTGTGAAGATGACGTACTCATCGCAAGCGGCATCGTTGCCGGCCTGAACGCCCAAGGACTGATCGTCGATCACGTGGCCTCGGCCTCGGCCGCGCATGCCTTGCTGGATATCGCGCAGTTCGATGTGCTGATTCTCGATCTGGGCCTGCCTGATGAAGACGGCATCAGCCTGCTGCGCCGCCTGCGTCTGGGCGGCCAGATCCTGCCGGTCTTGATACTCACTGCGCGTGACGACATCAATGACCGCGTCAAAGGGCTCGAAGCAGGTGCTGACGATTACCTGCTCAAGCCGTTCGATCTACGCGAGCTGTTCGCCCGTCTGCATACACTGGTGCGACGGGCTGCTGGGCGTGCGGTCAACATCATTGAACATGGCGCCGTGACGCACGACCCATGTACCCGGCAAACCTGGCTGGCCGGCGATGCGATTGACCTGTCGCGTCGTGAGCAGGCGTTACTGCTGGCGTTGCTGAACAACCGGGGCCGAGTGCTATCGGCAGAACAGTTGAAAGATTGTGTTTACGGATTTGGTGACGAAGTGGAGAGCAACGCGTTGAACGTGCACATCTTTCACCTGCGTCGAAAGCTGGGCACTGCGATCATCGAGACCGTGCGGGGGGCCGGGTATCGAATCGGCCACGTCGCCGATACCCAAGGCATAGATTCATGAGTTTGCGGCTTCGGCTGAGCCTGATTCTGGGCGTTGCCTTTCTGTCGGTATGGGCGCTAGCAGCGGCGTGGATGTTTCAGGACCTGCGCACCCGGATGATGGACTCTCTCGACCAGCGGCTCGTGGCATCGGCGCGGATGGTTGCGGGTCTGGTGGATCGCCTGCCCGAGCCGCTATCGACCCAAGAGAACGGCACCCGTTTCAGCGCAGATCAGTTGGGCGTGCCTGACGGCATGGCCTGCGAGGTCAGCTCGTTGCGTGGCGAGGTGCTGGTCAGCACTCACAACGCCACAAACAATGTCATTGCCAGCCCTGAAGGTGGATTTCACGACCAGACCATCGACGGTGAGCGCTGGCGAAGTTTCACGTTATTGCAGGGTGACATTCGCATCACCACAGCGGATCTGGAGCGCGAGCGCGAGACGCTCAATCAGTCCGTCATGCTGTCGGCGTCTATTCCGGTACTGGTTGCCTTGCTCACCTGTATCGTCATGCTCTGGTTTGGTGTCGGCAAAGGACTGGCGCCGCTCAATCGCATGCGTGATGAGCTGAAAAAGCGCAATGTCGACTCCCTTGAACCGTTGCAACTCGACATGCTTCCCCTTGAGCTCAAGCCGCTGCTGGAAACCCAGAACCACCTGCTGGTTCGCATCGGCAAGGCAGTGGAGCGTGAACGTCGCTTGACCGGCGACGCAGCGCATGAGCTGCGAAGCCCGCTGACCGTTATCAAGACACACTTGCAGGTCGCCCAGATGACTTCGGGTGATGCCAGGGAGCTGGCACTGATGCGTGCCGAGCAGGGCGCTGATCGGTTGCACAACACGCTTGAGCAATTGCTTCTGCTGGCAAGGGTCGAAGGCAGCCTCCCTTTTGACGACGGCAGCCGTTGCAGTGTCGATCAGGTGCTTTCGTTGGCGATTCAGGACGCAGGCGCTAATACCGGGCGGATTGTGCTGAGGTCACAGGCCATGTCAGCGGCGTTGCTTCTGGACATGCAGGCAGTGCTGGCAGTGGCCGCGTTACGTAACCTGCTGGACAACGCGTTGCGCCACAGCCCTGAACAGACCGAGGTCGTAGTCAGCGTCACCAGCGACAACGGGTTTGCCTTCATCAGCGTCAGAAACGTCAGTGCAACGCTGTCGGCGGACAGTCTGCAATCCATGACCAAGCGCTTCTGGCGCAGCAGCACGAGTTCCGGGTGTGGGTTGGGGCTTGCCATTGTCCAGGCCATCGTCGAGCGTTGCGGTTGCACGATAAAGCTCGACTCTATCGATCAGCAGTTCGACATCACGCTCGGCCTGCCATTGTTGCTTCAGGTTGGGCAGCCGTTGTCAGCGGCGTCGCTCAGCTCCTTCAAAGGCTGACCCACGGCAGAGCGATCACGAATCGTGCGCCGCCCAATGGCGACGACTCGACCGTGAGCCTGCCACCCTGGCATTCAATGGCGCGCCAACTGATCGCCAGCCCCAGGCCAAACCCGCCGGTTTCCCGATCACGGCTTCGGTCCATCCGGTAAAACGGCTCGAAGATCAGTTCTCTTTCGCTGTCGGGTATGCCGATGCCGTCGTCTTCGACCGCGAGGTACAAGCCTTCTTTCGAGCAGGTCCAGGTGCTGACCCGCACCTGGCTGGAACAATAGCGAATGGCATTGCCAACCAGGTTGTGCAGGGCTCTTGCAGTCAGGCGTGGATCGAGCACGAAATGCTCGGGTGCGTTCTCGACCTGCAGGCTCAGCGTGAAGGGGCGAGGGTCGTCAAAAAAACCGCCCAGCACGCTGTCCAGATACGTCGACACAGGAACGCTTTGCCGGTCCGCTTGCTGATACGGCGATTGCAGGCGCGTGTAGGACAGCAGTTCGTCGATCAGGGTATCCAGCTCCCGGATGTGCCCGATCATTTGCTCCAGCCTGAGTCGGGTGGGTGCTTCAAGCGGGTCGGCCAGCACCAGCGCCATGCCGAACTCGAGCCTGGACAGCGGCGTGCGCAGTTCATGGGACACCGCGCTCAACAATTCCTGTTGCTGAGTGAGCAACTGTTCGATGTCCTGTGCCATCTTGTCGAACACCTGGGCCAGCTCGCCGATGTTGGAGCGTGGTGAAATCCGGGTTCGTTGCGCCAGATTGCCGTTGCCCAGCATTATGGCGGTGTGTTTGAGCCGTTGCAGATCGCGCCAGTGCGGCCAGAACCAGATCGACAGGCACCCCAGCATGGCGACGCCGACCAGCACGTTCATCAGCCAGTACATGATGTTGATATCGACCGGAGGGTCCGGGAACACCAGTGCTATTACCCGATCAGCCGAGAGTTGCGTCATTACGGTACTTGCCATGCCGTAATCACCGGTGCGCAGCGCGTTCCTTCCTTGTTCAAGCTCGGTTCGTTCGCTGGCGGAGAGGCTCGGGTCGGTGACCGACAGCACCCTCAACTGCAACGGTGCGAAGTCGTCTTGCAACTCGCGCTCGACGTCCGGCCAGGACGCTGGAGAAACCTGGGTGAAGCGGCTCTTTATCAGCTTCAGCGTGCCCCTCACCTGTTCCTGGTTGTAAGTCAGGTTGCGTTCTTCGAATACCTTGAGCACCAGTTCGGGCACCGCATACAACGCGATGGTGTAGGCCACCAGCAGAATCAGATAAAGCCGGGCGAGCATCTTGAGCATGGTGATCCGTCGACTATTCAAAGGTGGAAAAAGGTAAACAGATGAAGCGGTTCGGGCTGTGTGCGGTTTTTTCACCCACCACTTCAGCGATTGAGCTGACGCCATCGCCGGCCACCCGCCTCCCACCCTTCCGTGTCAGAGATATAAGAGGTGGCTCTCACAGGAAGCTGAATTTACTCGGCCAGGCCACGGGGTGTTTGACACGTGACTTACTCATCCCATTCCGCACGGCTGAGCAAGTAGCCTTTGCCCCAGACGGTCTTTATCTTGCGTGGGTCGCCGGGGTCGTCTTCGAACTTGCGACGCAGTTTGGAGATGGCCACATCCACCGAGCGGTCCACGCCATTGAATTCGATACCACGCAGTTGCTGGATCAATTGATCGCGGCTCAATACTTCGCCCACATGACTGGCCAGCACCAGCAACAGGTTGAATTCGCCTGACGACAGCTCGACGTCTTTTCCGCGCCACTGCACCTGCCGCTCGGCGAGGTCGATCACCAACTGGCCGAGCACGATCTGCCGCGCGTCATGGCGCGGCCCGGCAGGCGCGCTGCGGCGCAGCAAGGTACGAATGCGTGCCAGCAGGACCCGCGGCTCGCACGGCTTGGCGACGTAGTCATCGGCACCGGTTTCCAGACCGAGAATCTGGTCATCGTTCTGGCCGCGCGCGGTGAGCATGATGATCGGCAGGACGGGTTGTTCATCGCGCAACTGTCGGCAGACATGCAGGCCGTCCAGCCCCGGCAGCATCAGGTCAAGGATGACCAGGTCCGGCTGCAGTCGATGCATGCCTTCGAGCGCGCGGTCGCCACGGTTGACCACACTCACCTGGTAGTCAAACCGCTGCAGGTAGCTGGCAATCAGCTCTGCCAGCGCGGTGTCATCCTCGACAAGCATGATCGTGTTCATTGTTCGGGCCGTTTCACAAAGAGGCTCAGCATAACCAAGACGCGACATGTCGGCGCGTACCCTTAACACTTCTTCACATCTTCCCAACACTTGTTTACATGCGTTGGCGCGGGTGTCTCTAGCATGGCGTAACGTCCAGGGGAACACCAATCATGCTGTCAGTCTTGCGTATTCATCCAAACCGTCTGCTCCTGTGCGCAGGCCTTGTCCTGCTCACTGCTTGCAGCGAGCCGCCTGCGCCGCAGGACGCGCCGCCTGTGCAGGTGAGCGTCGAAACCGTCACCACGCAACCACTGACCCTCACCACCGAACTCAACGGCCGTCTCGTCTCGCCCCGTACCGCTGAGGTGCGCGCGCGCGTGGCCGGGATCGTGTTGCAGCGGGTCTATCGCGAAGGCACCGATGTCAAACAGGGGGATGTCCTGTTTCGTATCGACCCGGCGCCGTTTCAGGCCGATCTTGAAAGCGCCGAAGCGGCGTTGCGCAAGGCTGAGGCCAACCTCTATCAGACGCGCTTGCTATCGGAACGCTACGCCGAGCTGGTGAACATCAATGCCGTCAGCCGTCAGGAAGCAGAAAACGCCAAGGCCGGTTTTCTGCAGGCCCAGGCTGATGTTGCGTCTGCCCGCGCGGCACTCAAACGCACCCGCTTGAACCTGGACTATGCGACGGTCACGGCGCCGATTTCCGGGCGCATCGGCAAGGCGCTGGTTACCGAAGGCGCGCTGGTCGGGCAGGGCGATGCCACGGCGCTGGCGGTCATTCAGCAACTGCAACCCATCTACGCCGACATCAATCAGTCCACCCGACAGATCAGCGAACTGCGTCGCGCGTTGCAGCAAGGTCAGTTACAGGCGCTTGAGCAGGGCTCAATCCGCGCCACGTTGCTTCAGGAAGACGGCAGCCCGTACCCGGAAAAAGGTCGGTTGCTGTTTTCCGACCTGACGGTGGATCAGAGCACCGGTCAGGTCACCCTGCGCAGCGAATTTCCCAACCCCCGCAACGAGCTGTTGCCGGGCAGCTTCATTCGCGTGCAGCTGGATCAGGCGCGCACAGCGCAGGGGATTACCGTCGCCCAGCGTGCGGTGCAACGTGACGCGGCAGGCAAGGCGCTGGTGATGATCGTGGACGGCGATGGCAAGGTTCAGGAGCGTGCCGTGGAATTGGGCGCGGTGCAGCGTAATCGCTGGATTGTTCAGTCCGGCCTTGAGGCGGGTGATCGCGTGGTGGTGGCAGGCGTGCAGCATGTGCAGCCCGGTGTGAAGGTCAATGCCGTCGAGCAGACTGCGCACACCGCTGACCCGGAGCGCAAGTAATGGCCGGGTTCTTTATCAGTCGGCCGGTCTTCGCCTGGGTCATTGCGCTGTTCATCGTGCTGGCTGGCCTGTTGGCCATACCGAATTTGCCTGTCGCCCAATACCCCAGCGTCGCGCCCCCACAAATCGAGCTGACCGCCACCTATCCAGGTGCCTCGGCCCAGACCATCGATGAGAGTGTGGTGAGCCTGATCGAGCAGGAACTCAACGGCGTCAATCACCTGCTGTATTTCAGCTCCAGCAGCAGCCAGGGCACGGCGACCATGACCATCACCTTCCAGAACGGCACTAACCCGGAGCTGGCCAAGGTCGATGTGCAGAACCGCCTGAAAGTGGTCGAGCCACGCCTGCCTCGGGCAGTGAGTCAGCAGGGGTTGCAGATAGAAGAAACCTCGGCAGGTTTCCTGATGATCGGCACGCTGACCTCCACCGACGGGCGTCTGGATGAAATCGCCCTGAGCGATTACATGGCGCGCAACGTCGTCAACGAACTCAAGCGTCTTGAGGGCGTAGGCAAGGCCCAGCTGTTCGGCTCCGAGCGCGCCATGCGGATCTGGATAGACCCGCAAAAACTGGTGGCTTACAACCTGACCCCCGCTGACGTGAGCCAGGCCATCGCCGAGCAGAACGTGCAGGTTTCGGCGGGCAGCATTGGAGACCTGCCCTCTGCAACCGATCAGGAGCTGACCGCGACCGTCATGGTCAAGGGGCAGCTCAGTACGCCGCAGGAGTTCTCTGCCATCGTGCTCAAGGCCAATCCCAATGGCTCCAACGTGACCGTGGGCGACGTAGCGCGAGTCGAGGTGGGCGCTCAGAGCTACAGCTTCGCGACGCGTCTGGATGGAAAAGCGTCCGTCGCTGTCGGCGTGCAACTGGCACCAGCAGGCAACGCCATGAGTACCGCGACGCGGGTGCGGGAGAAACTTGACGAGTTGTCACGCTACTTCCCGGCCGGTGTGAAGTACGACATTCCTTACGACACCTCGCCTTTCGTCAAAGTCTCGATCACCAAGGTGATCTACACCTTGATAGAAGCCATGGTGCTCGTGTTCATCGTGATGTTCGTCTTTCTGCAGAACATTCGTTACACGCTGATTCCGGCACTGGTGGTGCCGGTCGCCCTGATGGGCACATTTGCGGTGATGTACCTGCTGGGATTCTCGATCAACGTGCTGACGCTGTTCGGCATGGTGCTGGCCATCGGCATTCTGGTGGACGACGCCATTGTGGTGGTGGAAAACGTCGAACGACTGATGGCGCAGGAAGGCCTGTCGCCCAGGGATGCGACACGCAAGGCCATGGGTGAAATCAGCAGTGCGATCATCGGGATCACGCTGGTGCTGACGGCGGTGTTCATTCCGATGGCGTTCATGTCCGGCTCGGTGGGTGTGATTTACCAGCAGTTCTCGATTTCCATGGCCGTTGCCATCGTGTTCTCGGCGTTTCTGGCCTTGAGCCTGACGCCTGCGCTGTGCGCGACACTGCTCAAGCCGATCCCGGCGGGGTCGCATCATGAGAAGCGCGGCTTTTTCGGCGGGTTCAACCGTACGTTCGAGCGCTTCAGTGCCCGTTATGAGAGCTGGGTCGACAAGGCCGTGCACCGTATAGGCCGTTACATGCTCCTGTTCCTGCTGCTGGTGGGCATCATGGCGCTGCTGTTCAGCCGGTTGCCGTCCTCGTTTCTGCCGGTCGAGGATCAGGGCTACACCATCACCGATATCCAGTTGCCGCCCGGCGCGAGCCAGAGCCGCACCATTGAAATTGCCAAACAGATCGAAGCGCACAATGCGCAGGAGCCCGGTATCGCCAACACCGTGATGATTCTGGGCTTCAGCTTCTCCGGCAGTGGTCAGAATGCGGCGCTGGCCTTCACGACGCTGAAGGACTGGTCGCAGCGATCCGCAGAAGATTCTGCGCAGAGCATCGCAGACCGTGCCAGCGCAATGTTCATGGGCTTCAAGGACGCCATGGTGTTCAGCCTGCTGCCGCCTCCGGTCGAAGGGCTGGGCACCTCGGGCGGTTTTGAGGTGCGGCTCCAGGATCGTGGCGCTCAGGGCTACAACGCGTTGACCCAGGCGCGTGACGAGCTGCTGAGCAAGGCGGGCGCGAGTCCGATCCTGCAGAACGTGCGCGAAGCCTCTCTGGCCGAAGCGCCGCAGGTCAATATCGAAGTGGATCGCCAGCAAGCCAACGCCATGGGCCTCTCGTTTTCGGACATCGCCAGTGTGCTGTCGACCTCGCTGGGCTCCGCGTACGTGAACGATTTTCCGAACAAGGGTCGCATGCAGCAGGTGATCGTGCAGAGCGAAGGGGACCGTCGTCAGCAGGTCGATGATCTGTTGCGTCTGGAAGTCAAAAACCGTGAGGGCCGCATGGTGCCGGTGTCGGCCTTCGCCAAGGCAACCTGGTCGCGAGGGCCGGCCCAGCTCAACCGCTATAACGGCTATCCCGCCGTGAGCCTGTCTGGCGAACCTTCTCCGGGACACAGCACGGGTGAAGCGATGGATGAGCTGGAGCGTCTGGCTTCGGCGTTGCCCAAAGGCTTCGCGCTGGAGTGGACGGGCCTATCCTTGCAGGAGCGTGTGTCGGGCGGACAGGCGCCGCTGTTGCTGGCGCTGTCCATGCTGGTGGTGTTCCTGTGTCTGGCGGCGCTCTATGAAAGCTGGGCAATTCCGCTGGCCGTGCTGCTGGTGGTGCCATTGGGCATCCTGGGGGCAGTGCTGGCCGTCACGCTGCGTGGCATGCCCAATGACGTGTTTTTCAAGGTCGGCCTGATCACCATCATGGGGCTGTCGGCGAAGAACGCGATCCTGATCATCGAGTTTGCCAAGACCTTGCACGATCAAGGCATGGGTCGGGTCGAGGCGAGCATCCAGGCAGCGCGTCTGCGCCTGCGGCCGATTGTGATGACGTCGCTGGCGTTTATGCTCGGTGTGGTGCCGCTGGTGTTCGCCAGCGGCGCAAGCTCGGCCAGTCAGCAGGCGATTGGCACGGGCGTGATCGGCGGGATGCTGACCGCAACCCTGGCGGTGGTTTTCGTGCCGGTGTTCTTCGTGCTGGTCATGGGGCTGGTGGAGCGTTTGAAGCGCTCCGGGCGGACGCAGTAAGCAGGTGAACGCTGCACTCAATGCGTTGAAAAAAGGTTATCTGTCGTGCCTGGAAAAGCTGTAAATCGTTGGTGGGTGCTGTTGTCGGTGATGATGGCGTTTCTGCCGATCGTGCTGGACATGACCATTCTGCACGTCGCTGTGCCGTCGCTCACCCTGGCCCTGCAAGCCAGTGGCACGCAGGTGTTGTGGATCATCGACATCTATCCGTTGCTGATGGCCAGCCTGTTGATCCCCATGGGCACGCTTGCCGCTGCACGCTCCATTGGCGAGACCATGATCGCCGCCAATGCCCTCGGCGGTGACAAGGCCCAGCAGTTGATGGCGGCCGGACAGGCGGCGTTCAGTGCCTCGCACGGTCTGGTGCTGCTGGGGGCCGCGGGGTTGATCGGGGTGATGAGTGGCGCTGGTAACGTCATGGGCGATCAGAGTAGCGAGGGTGCCTCGAGATGAGTTCTCAAGACCCCATCGTCAGGCAAGGGGAGGGGCATTACGAGCACCACCCCATGCTTCATCTGAAAGCGCGCGGCAGGTCCTGATCCTGGCCACGTTCACAGATCAGTTCCTTGATCCTTGACGCCAATACCTCCAGCCCGAACGGCTTGGTGAGTATCTGCGTCTTGGGTTGCAGGTGGCAGCCGTCCAGCGCCGAGGTTTCGGCGTAGCCGGTGATGAACAGCGTGGGCAGGGCGGGACGGTGCTTGCGCGCGACGTCGGCCATTTCCCGGCCGTTCATGCCGCCAGGCAGGCCGACGTCGCTGATGAGCAGGTCGATGTGCGTGTCGGACTGCAAAATCTCCAGGCCCGCCTGCGCGTCAGCGGCTTCGAGGGCGTGGTAGCCATGGTTTGACAGGACCTCGACGACCAGCATCCGCACAGAAGGCTCGTCATCGACCACCAGCACCGTTTCGCCATGAGGGATTCGGGACGCTTCGTCGTTGCCCTTGTCGGCGGGGTGCTGAACGGCTTCAGGAACGTGTCGCGGCAGATGCATCACGATGGTGGTGCCTTGACCTTCCACCGATTCGACCTTGATCTGACCACCCGATTGCCTCACGAAGCCGTACACCATTGACAGCCCGAGGCCGGTGCCCGCGCCAATCGGTTTGGTGGTGAAAAACGGCTCGAATGCTTTGGCCACGGTGTCCGGGTTCATACCGGTGCCGTTATCCGTCACGCGGATGCTCAGGTGTTCGCCAGCCGCAACACCATGGTCCGGGTCGATGCATTCGTCGAGCGATGCGTTGGCAGTTTCGATGACGATACGGCCGCCGTTGGGCATGGCATCGCGGGCGTTCAGGCACAGATTCAGTAACGAGTTTTCCAGCTGTGCAGGGTCGATCAGGGCAGGCCACACGTTTTTATCGGCAACGACTTGCAGTTCTATGGACGGGCCGACCGTGCGACCGATCAATTCTTCCATGCCGTGAATCAGGGTATTCACATTGGTCACTTCAGGCGACAACGTCTGACGCCTGGAAAAAGCCAGCAGACGATGGGTCAAGGACGCGGCTCTTCGAACGGCACCCTGGGCCACGCTGACGTACTTATCCACATCGGCCAGGCGCCCCTGAGCCATGCGGGTCTGAATCATTTCCAGGCTGCCGGAAATACCGGCCAGCAGGTTATTGAAGTCGTGGGCAATGCCGCCGGTAAGTTGACCGACAGCGTCCATCTTCTGCGCGTGTCGCAGGGCATCCTCGACCTGTTCACGTTCGTGAATGGCCTGCTCGATGCGCTGTTCCAGCGTCTGATTGAGTTCTTTGACGGCCACCTCAGCCTGCTTTCTGGCCGTCACGTCGATTGACGAGCCGATCAGGCCGATCACTTCGCCGTCGTCATTGAGCAGCGGGGCTTTGGTGGACAGGAACGTGGCGGCCGAGCCGTCGGGTAGATTGACCTGTTCTTCAATCTGCTCGCTGGTGTTGGTCTCCATGATCCGGCGGTCGGTTTCCATGATGATCCGCGCCTGATCCTTGTCATCGAGGAAATCCATATCGGTCTTGCCGATGAAGAACTCCGGAGGCTTGCCGACCAGAGCAGCCGTGCCACGGTTGGCCACGAGCATTTTGCCTTCCAGATCCTTGGCGTAGACCACGCCTGGAACCGCTGCCGTGAAAATACGCAGCAGCGAAGTGAGGCGATCGCGCTCCTGTTCGGCGGCGCGGCGGGCCTCGATATCCAGCAACACGCCAGGGCAACGCACCGCCTTGTCCTGAGCATCACGCTCTATACGGCTGGTGGCTTCTACCCAGCGGTAAACGCCATCCTTTTGCCTGACCCGGTATTCGCACCTGAAGACATCGCCGTTGGCGAGAATGTCGCTGATCGCATCCCCGACCCGCTGCACATCGTCCGGGTGGATGGACGCCATCACGCACTCAAGCGGCAACCCCTCGCGGCACTTTTGCTTCAGCAATCCGAAGGTACGAGCAAAGCGTTCGTCGGCCACGAGCAGGTCGGCGGTGACGTCCCACACCCACGTGCCCACGACGGCGCCCGAGTACAGTGCAAGCTGCATCTGCTCGAAGGTTTCCTCCGCAGGAGAACCCGATGGTTCTGAATGTATAGGCCCCGTTTCAGGCGCATCATTATTCATACGGTCGACTCATTTACGCGCTTGGTTCGCAAGGCCTCAGTTATCAGGCAGTTTTGCTGGGCAGAAGTTGTGCAAATCGAAAACTTTTGCGGTCACATGGCGCAACATAGACGTCACTGACACGTGATCATTCCATAAACCACGGACTTAGGTGATGTTAAAAGCGCATCATGGCGCTCAGGCCACCGTGGAAGGTTTGCCGATGCCGGGTTTTTCAGCCGTATTTGATGACAGGAATGAAGCAATGCCAGGGCAAAGCGTCGTGGATCCAGCCGATGACCCGGAACGCCTCGCTGCGCTTCGCAGCTACGGCATACTCGATACACCCCGGGAAGCCGATTTTGACGAGCTGGTCGAATTGGCGGCCAGGTTGTGTGGCGCGCCCATCTCTGTGGTCAACCTGATCGAAGACCATCGTCAGTGGTTCAAGGCCGAAGTGGGACTGGGAATCAGTGAAACGCCGCTGGACGTCTCGATCTGCCGACACGTGCTGCTGCAACCGGGCCTCACGATGATCAGCGACCTGCGCGAAGACCCCAGAATGTGCCTCAACCCATTGGTGACGGCTGATGCGGGGTTGCGCTTTTACGCCGGTTGTCTGTTGGAAACGTCCGAGGGCCATGGGCTGGGAACGCTGTGCATTCTGGACCATCAGCCTCGCGTGCTCACCGAGGACCAGCAGTCCGCACTGAAGATTCTCGCCAGGCAGGTCATGACCCAGCTTGAGCTCAGGCGTTCGCTCGTGCACAAAAACGAACTGCTGTTTCAGAGGGAAATGCTGCTCAAGGAAGTCAATCACCGCACCAAGAATCACCTTCAGCTGATCATCGGCCTGATTCAGATACAGATCAGGCAAATGGCCGACCCGCAGGCGCAGGCAGCGCTGAACGACACCTGCCGGCGGATCACCAGTATTGCGGCGGTTCACGAGAAGCTGTACCAGGCCGATCAGGTGGAGGCCGTTAACGCAGGCGCCTACCTGGCAGAAGTGATTGCCGGCATTCAGGGCTCGGCGTCCAGCCAGACATTCTTTCAGGTGGACATGGACGAAGTCGTGCTGTCGCTGGACAAGGCCATTCCATTGGCGCTGGTGCTCAACGAGCTGATCACCAATGCCCTGAAATACGCTTACGACGAAGCATCGCCCGGCCGTGTCAGCATCCGTCTGAAGGCGGTCGATGGCCAGATCAGCCTGATCGTCGCGGATCAGGGCAAGGGCTTGCCCCAGGGGTTTGATGTCAGAAAAAACTCGTCCGTCGGTATGCGCATCATCCGCTCGCTGGCCCAGCAGCTCAAAGGTGACATCGCCTTTGTGGACAGCGCCCCGGGCCTGGAGTGTCGGTTGCTGTTTGCGCATTGAGGTAGGTACACGGGCATAGGGCACCTGCAGTCAGCCGACTGTCAGATGCCCTGTGGACAAGTCCATCCCTGCAGGCTGGGGGTGATCGTGGGGGCGGACTTGTCCGCGAAGGAGGCGCATCCGCATGGAGATGCAGCGTCTGATAGGCAGTCTTCGTGGACAAACGGAACGCCGCCCGGTCCACTCCTACGGGCTGAGTGTGATCGTGGGAGCGGACTTGTCCGCGAAGGAGGCACATCCGCATGAGGTGCAGCGTCTGATAGGCAGTCTTCGTGGACAAACGGAACGCCGCCCGGTCCACTCCTACGGGCTGAGTCCGCTCCCGCAAGTCTGTATTGCGCCAACTGTTACTGTGGCCATTGCTCCAGCAGCATCGCGACGAATTTCTCGGCAGCGGGCGACAGTGATGCGCCGCGCCTTGAGACGAGCCCCAGCGTTCTGATCACCACCGGATCAACCAGCGGAACGCTGACCAGGGTCGGGTGATCATCGGCCGGCATTGCCAGGCTGGGCATGGCCGAGATGCCCAGACCTGCTTCGACCATCCCCAATGACGTCGACAAATGCTGCACTTCGTAGAACCACTTCGGACGCCAGCCGAGCCCGGCCAGGGCGTGGTCGAGGATCATCCGGTTACCGCTCAGGCGTCCTACACCGATCAACCGGTAATCGCTCAGCTCGATCCAGGCCACTGACTCACGCTTCGCCAGTTCATGGTCGCGTCGGCATGCCAGGACGAACGGCTCTTTTACCAGTGGCACGAATTCGATGTCCGGGTGCTGCCCGCTCATCATGTTGATACCAAAATCCGCTTCGCCCCGCAGTACTGCTTCCAGACCTTCGTTGGCGCTCAGGTCGAGCAGGCGGATGCGGATCTGGGGATAACGCTCGTTGTACAGCCGGATCACGCTGGGCAGGAAATAGAACGCAGCGGTCGGGATGCAGGCGAGGGTGACCTGACCAATCTGACGCTCGGCCAGTTCACGGATGTTGAGAATCGAATCCTCGAAGTCATCGAGCAGCCGGCGCGCCTTGGGAAAGAAATCGCGTCCCACGCTCGTCAGACTGACCCGTCGCGTGGTGCGATCCAGCAACGACGTGCCCAAGCCCTGTTCGAGCTTCTTGATGCGCCGCGTGAGCGCAGGCTGTGAGATATGCAGCACTTCGGCGGCCTCGTGAAAGCTGCCAAGTTCGGCGATCTTCACGAAAGATCGGATATCTTGCAGTTCATATTCCAAGTTTTATTCCCCGCTGCCGAACATGGAAAGGCGATTCGATCACGTCACATTATTTCCTTAAGTGGAATAATGGCTACGATCTTTGCATTGGATAAGCAAAATAATCCATGTGACTCTTGCTTCCAACACATCAATGCCTCCAATTGATCACCAAGAGTCAGACATTATGCAACCGATTCCCTGCGTCCTCATGCGCGGCGGCACCTCCAAGGGGCCGGTATTCCTCGCCAGTGATCTACCTTCTTCGACCGCTGAGCGTGATGAGCTTTTGCTGGCGGTCATGGGCTCGGGACATGAGCTGGAGATCGACGGCATTGGTGGCGGCAGCCCGCAGACCAGCAAGGTTGCCATCGTCAGTCCTTCTGCGCACCCTGATGCCGATGTCGATTATCTGTTCGTGCAAGTGATGGTGTCCCAGCGCCGTGTCGACACCGCGCCCAATTGCGGCAATATGCTCTGCGCCGTCGGGCCTTTCGCCGTCGAGCACGGGCTGGTGGCGGCGACAGGGGATGTGACCCAGGTACGGATTCGCAACCTCAACACAGGCACCTTTGTCTGCGCCGACGTCAGCACGCCAGCCGGTCAGGTCAGTTACGACGGCGACACGCAGATTGACGGCGTACCCGGCTCGGCGGCACCTGTGCAACTGACCTTTCTCGACGCTGCGGGCAGCAAGACCGGCAAGCTGTTCCCGACCGGCCGACAGACCGATACCTTCGACGGCATACCGGTGACCTGCATCGACATGGCGATGCCGATGGTGATCATCGAGGCGTCGTTGCTGGGCAAGCGTGGAGACGAGAGCCCGGCCGAACTGGATGCCGACACCGACTTCCTGCGCCGGCTCGAAGCGCTGCGCCTCAAAGCCGGTGCGGCTATGGGGCTGGGCGATGTCAGCGACAAGGTGATCCCCAAACCGGTACTGGTTTCTCTGCCCAGTGCAGGTGGCACACTCAAGGTTCGTTACTTCATGCCGCATAACTGTCATAAGGCGTTGGCCATCACCGGCTCGATTGGCCTGGCGACAGCCTGTGTCAGCGACGCCACGGTGGTGGCGAAGTTGCTGGGGATCAGTGGTCACGAGCGCTTGCAGCAGGTACGACTTGAACACCCGAGCGGGGCCATCGACGTTGCCATGAGCTACGTAGGACCTGATCAGCAGACCATCCGGGCTTCAGTGGTGCGTACGGCGCGCCGACTGTTTTCCGGCGAAGTGTACGCGCCACTCGCTCAGCGACTGGCCGGTTAGGCCTTAACCGCCTGGCCTGTTTGTTCAAACCCGCATCAGAACAACTCCAATAATGGGTGATGCCTCATGAAAATCGCAAAATCGCTGTATTTCCAGATCATCTGCGCCGTGATCCTCGGGGTCCTGGTCGGCCATTTCTGGGCTCAGCAGGCCGTTGCCCTCAAACCACTGGGCGACGCATTCATCAAGCTGATCAAGATGATGATCGCCCCGGTAGTCTTCTGCACCATCGTCACCGGCATTGCCGGCATGAGCGACAAACAGTCGCTCGGGCGCCTGATGAGCAAGACGCTGCTGCTGTTTCTGGGGTTGACGGTGATCAGCCTGATCATCGGTCTGGTTGCGGTCTACGTGTTTCAGCCAGGTACCGGCATGAACATCGATCCGGCCAGGCTCAGCACGGCAGGTCTTTCCCAGTACACCGAGTCTGCGGCCAAGCTGGGCGTCGTGGATTTCTTCATGCACATCATCCCGGACACTTTCATTGGCGCGTTCAACAAGGGTGAAGTGTTGCCGGTGTTGTTTATCGCCGTGCTGTCCGGCTTTGCCCTATCGTCGCTGGGCGAGCGCGGCAAGCCGGTACTGAATGTGCTGGAATCGGCGTCGCACATGGTCTTCAAGATCTTCTCCTACCTGATGCGCTTTGCCCCGATTGGCGCGTTCGGTGCGCTGGCGTTCACGGTCGGTCAGTACGGCATCACCTCGCTGGGCTCGCTCGCCAAGTTGATCATGACCCTGTACGTCGCCTGCGGTTTCTTCGTATTCGTGGTGCTGGGCAGCATCTGCCGCGCCAACGGTTTCAGTCTGTGGAAGCTGCTGCGTTACTTCCGCGAAGAGTTCCTGGTGGTGCTGGGTACGTCTTCCACCGAGCCCGTGATGCCGCGCATGCTGGAAAAACTCCAGGCGCTGGGCTGCAAGAAGGGGGTGGTGGGGCTTGTGCTGCCGACAGGGTATTCCTTCAACCTGGACGGCACGGCGATCTACCTGTCGCTGGCGGCGGTCTTTATTGCTCAGGCCTGCAACATCGAACTGAGCATGACCCAGACCCTGACCATGCTGGCGATCATGTTGCTGTCCTCCAAAGGCGCGGCAGGGGTGACCGGCAGCGGTTTCGTGGCCCTGGCCTCGACCCTCACGGTGATCCATGACATTCCGCTGGCAGGCCTGGCCTTGTTGATCGGCATCGATCGGTTCATGTCCGAAGCCCGCGCGCTCACCAGTCTGGCCAGCAACGCGGTCGCCACTGTGGTGATCTCGCTGTCGGAAAACGCCTGTGATCGTCAGGTGTTGATGCAGCAACTCGACAACCGCGCGACGGCCGTTGTGCCTGATCCCGAATGGGAAAAGCCTCAGGTCGCCGAACGTAGCTGATCCAGCCTCAAAAAACTTTCACCCGACACGTATCATCCGCCTTCGGGCCTCGCCATCGCGAGGCTCGACAGGCCTTGCCGTGCGCGTCGTTCATCCATAACAAGAAGAGAATGTCCCGATGCTTGCCTTCCTCGGCTTAGCCATGGTGGTGGTTTTCACCTACCTGATCATGTCCAAACGCTTGTCACCCATCGTCGCGCTGACCCTGGTGCCGGTGCTCTTCGCACTCATCGGCGGCTTCGGCGGCACCACCGGCAAGATGATGCTCGACGGTCTGAAAATGGTTGCACCGTCCGCCGCGCTGTTGCTGTTCGCGATTCTGTTTTTCGGATTGATGATCGATGCCGGTCTGTTCGACCCGTTGATTCGCAAGATCCTCAAGCGCGTCAACGGCGATCCGATGAAAATCGCCGTCGGTACTGCCTTGCTGTCACTGACCGTGGCGCTGGACGGGGATGGTACGACCACCTACATGATCACCTGCGCGGCGATGCTGCCGCTGTACAAGCGCATCGGCATGAACCCGATGATCCTGGGCATCATCTCGATGTTGTCGCTGAGCATCATGAGCGGCATGACGCCTTGGGGCGGGCCGGCCACCCGGGCCATCGCCGCGCTGGGGCTGGATGCCGGCGAGTATTTCGTGCCGCTGCTGCCCACCATGATCGGCGGTGCGGCCTGGGTGGTGTTCACAGCGTTTCTGTTGGGGCGTAGCGAGCGCAAGCGTATCGGTAACGTGCAACTGCAAAGCGGCGGTGGCGGCTGTTACATCGATGCCATTCTGGGCGATACACCGCACAAGCGTCCCAGGCTGGCGTACGTGAATCTGGCGCTGGTGATCGTGGTTATGATCGCGCTGGTCATGGGCCTGATGCACTCGGCGATCCTGTTTCTGCTCGGTTTCGTGATCGCGCTGATGATCAACTACCCGCAACTGGACATCCAGAAAGAGCGGATTCTGGCCCACTCCGGCAACGCCATGACCGTGGTGCTGCTGGTCTTCGCCGCCGGTATCTTCGCCGGTATCTTTTCCGGTACCAAGATGGTCGATGCCTTGGCGCAAACCCTGGTGAGCTGGATTCCGCCTGAGTGGGGCCATCTGTTCCCGCTGGTGGTCGCCATCACCAGCATGCCGCTGACGTTCGTGCTGTCCAACGATGCGTATTACTTCGGGGTTGTGCCGATCCTGGCGAACGCAGCGGCCGCCTATGGGATCAGTCCGCTGGAAATCGCCCGGGCCTCGATTCTCGGCCAGCCGGTGCATCTGATGAGCCCGCTGGTGGCCTCGACCCTGCTGCTGGTGGGCATGATCGACCGTGACATCGGCGACTTCCAGAAAGCCACCCTCAAATGGGCCGTGCTCACGTCACTGGTGGTGACCGCGCTGGCACTGTTGACGGGCGCGATCACCCTGTTCGTCTGACGTAAACCCCTTCGCATGCTTCCACCCGCCCGTTATCGGGCGGGCGGATAGCTGCGCCTCCAATAACAAGAAAGAGCCATGAGCATGAACACATTTTTCCAACGCGCAGCCTTGCCTTCACTGCTGTTGAGTGTTGCCCCCTGGGTCAGCGCAGACGGTTTCATTGAAGACAGCAAATTGAAACTGCAACTGCGCAACGTGTATTTCAACGAAAACTTTCGTGACGAACACGGCCTGAGTGCCCGCGCTGCATCGACGGCCAAGAGCGAGCGTACCGAGTGGGCGCAAGGGCTGCTGCTGGATTATCAGTCCGGCTTCACCCAAGGCATGCTGGGTTTGGGCTTCGATGCCTCGGGCCTGCTGGGGATCAAGCTGGATTCCGGCAAGGGACGCAGCGGCACGGGCTTGTTGCCGGTCCACAGCGATGGCCGGGCGGCCGACGAGTTTTCGAGTCTGGGAGCCGCCGCCAAGGTGCGTCTGGCCAAAACCACCGTGAAGTATGGTTCGTTGCTGCCCAAGACACCGGTGCTGGTCTACAACGATGCCCGGCTGTTGCCGCAGGTCTATCAAGGCGCCCAGTTCACCAGCACAGACATCGAAAATCTGACGTTGACGGGTGGACGGCTCGATCAGTTCAAGTTGCGCGACTCCTCGGACAGCCGCTCGATCATCCCGGATGGCTTCAGCGGCAAGGGCTCTGACTTTTCCTATGCCGGGGGCGATTACCGGCTCGGCAAGACGATTCGTCTGAGCTATTTCTACGGTGAGCTGGAGGAGTTCTATCGTCAGCAGTTTGCGTCCATTCAGCATGATCTGAAGCTGGGTTCCGGCGTGCTCACCAGTGATCTGCGCTATTTTCACAGCGTGGATGCGGGCGCTGCGCGCGGCGGCAAGATCGACAATGACATGCTCAGCGGTCAGTTGACCTATGCGTTGTCGGGGCACAGCGTCGGGGCCGGCTATCAGGTGCTGAGTGGCGATGCAGGCCTTCCTTATATAAGCGGTGCGACGGTGTATTCGTTCAGTAACGTGGGCATCGGCAAGTTCATCGAGGAAGACGAGAAAACCTGGATGGTCAGCTATGGCTACGATTTCGCCCGTCTCGGTGCGCCGGGGCTGACGTTTTCCACCCGCTACCTGCGGGGCGACAACGAGAAGTCAGGCCCGGCGCAGCTGCGTGAGTGGGAGCGGGATGCCGAGATTGCCTACGTCTTGCAAGGCGGTGCCTTCAAGGGGCTGGGCATCAAACTGCGTAACTACGTGTACCGATCCGATTTCGCCCGAGGGCGCGACAGCAATCGGCTTTACCTGACTTACGACATCGCACTCTGGTAAGAAGAAAACCTTTCCAGAAAAGCACAATGCCTGGGCAAGCCAGGCATTGTCAGTGATGGGCGAAACCTTGATCAGACGTGGCTGGCCGTCGGCGCCATGTTGGCGGCCTGGACCGGCGAGCCTTTGGTCAGCCCGTAATACAGCACGCCGCCCAGAATACAGCCGGTGAACCAGGCGAAATTGGCGATGGGCTTGAACCAGGGAATGAAGGTGAAGCACAGGCCGACCAGCGCGGTCAGCAGCAGCGCTTTTACGGCGACCCAATTCACGCCGTTGCTGTACCAGTAGCGACCGCTCGGGGTGTCGTTGAACAGGGCGTCCACGTCGATCTGCTGTTTCTTGATCACGTAGTAGTCCACCAACAAAATGCCGAACAGCGGGCCGATGCAGGCGGCGAGTACGTCCAGGGTGTAGTGGATCACCTCCGGGTTATTGAACAGGTTCCAGGGCGTGATGAAGATGGATGCCACGGCGGCGATCATGCCGCCTGCGCGCCAGCTGATGCGGCTCGGTGCCACGTTGGCGAAATCGAAGGCCGGGGACACAAAGTTGGCGACGATGTTGATGCCAATGGTTGCAGTGACGAAGGTGAACGCGCCCAGCAGCACGGCCGTCGTGTTGTCGATGCGCGCTACGGTGGCAATCGGGTCGTGGATCATTTCACCGAAGATGGGCAGCGTGCCTGACACGATCACCACGGTCACCAGCGAGAACGCCAGAAAATTCACCGGCAGGCCCCAGAAGTTGCCACGGCGCACGTCCGCCATGCTGCGGCAGTAGCGGCTGAAATCAC
Organism: Pseudomonas asturiensis; assembly: GCF_900143095.1. GTDB lineage: Bacteria > Pseudomonadota > Gammaproteobacteria > Pseudomonadales > Pseudomonadaceae > Aquipseudomonas > Aquipseudomonas asturiensis. The sequence continues at coordinate 255,933 of NZ_FRDA01000005.1, forward strand.
CGAAATTCAGCGTCGGACCTGAAAAGTACGAAACCACCAGCGCAATGGCCATGACCACCTGACCGAACGCCGCCCAGCCCGACAGCTCTTTCTCGGCCAGCGTGAAGCTGATGTTATCCCAGCCTGCGCGCCAGACGATCCAGCCTGCCAGGGCGAACATCACGGCGTACACGGCAGGGCCGGCCCAGTCGATGAAGCGTCTGATCGATTCCATGCCGGTCCAGAACACCGCAGCCTGAACCACCCAGAGCGCGAGAAAACCGTACCAGCCCAGCCAGGACAGACCGAGAAAGGTCACGCTCTGATAGGCCGCCAGTTCCGGGAAGAACCGCAGCACCACGATCACCAGAGCACTGGACGCCAGGTAGGTTTGAATGCCATACCACGCCACGGCAATAAGCCCGCGAATGATGGCCGGAATGTTGGCCCCGAACACGCCGAACGCCAGGCGGCAGATGACCGGGTAGGGCACCGCCGCTTGCTGGCTGGGTTTGGCAACCAGGTTGGCGATGACCTGAATGATGCAGATGCCGACCAGCAGCGCGATCAGCACCTGCCAGCTGGCCAGGCCAAGGGCGAACAGGCTGGCCGCGAAGACGTAACCGCCGACGCTGTGCACGTCGCTCATCCAGAACGCCAGAATGTTGTACCAGGTCCACTTTTGCGGGACCGGTCCCAAATCATGGTTGTGCAGGCGCGGACTGTACCCGGCTGGGCGTTGGTCTGTCATGTGCGTTACTCCCTCGCTGATTCGTGATGGGATCGGGGTACGATCGTTGGTTTTTTTGTATACGATCGTGTACGCAAGACATGTGCCATGCCTGATCCGGTTGCCCACGATGAGCGTGAACGTCTTGTCACGGCGAGCTTTTTAACGGAAAAGCTGACGTCTTGGTCAACCCTGTGTCGGTCACTGATATGCACGTAAATAGGGCGCTTTTGCGCGTTTAAGGTGCAGAAAATGCTCCGAAACGTAGCGCCTGTTGAGTGATGTCTTTTAGATAGCGCTGTTCAGCGCGAACATCATCGGGCACTATTCTTGTATACGATCTGTATGCCGAGAACGATGTGATGCCATGACCCGACCTTCCAGCGCACCTCTGTTTATTGCACCCGCTGCCGATGAAAAAGGCCGTGATGAGCAGATCTATCAGCATGTTCTGGAAGCCATCGTCGAGCATCGACTTGCGCCCGGCACGCGTTTGCCGGAGGACGCGCTGGCCGAAGTGTTTGAGATCAGTCGCACGGGCATTCGCAAAGTGCTGCAGCGTCTGGCGCTGGAACGTCTGGTGACCTTGCGTCCCAAACGCGGTGCGGAAGTCGCCCAGCCCTCGGCCCAGGAGGCGCAGGATGTGCTCGGTGCCCGGCAACTGATCGAACCTGCCTTGATGGACGCCATCGCCTTGCGTGTCAGCGGCCAGCGTCTTGACGCACTGCGCACGCTCTGTGATCAGGAACACCAGGCCCAGCACGCGGGGCGTCACAGTGAGGCCATTCAACTGTCCGCACGTTTTCATGTTCAGTTGTGCGCGCTGGCAGGCAATCAGGTGCTGACCGAGCAGGTTGCTCACTTGACCACCCGTTCGTCATTGATCGTCGCGGTGTATGGCTCGCGGCGCAGTGTCGGCTGCGACTGCGGTGAGCATGCCGACCTGCTGACATTGCTGGAAGCCGGTCAGGGCGAAGAGGCACGGATGTGGATGGCCGAGCACCTGCGGCGTATCCGCGCGAGCCTGAACGTGGATGAACCCGTCAACGAGACCGTGGATTTCCACAGTATTTTCAAACGGCGCTGAAGGAGGCCCGGTGCGTATCCAACTGATCAATCCCAACACCAGCGAAGCGATGACCCGCAAGATGGGCCTGGCAGCCGAAGCCATTGCACGGCCCGGCACGCAAATCCTCGCCTGCACGCCGGCCGATGGTCCGGTGTCCATCGAAGGGCATTTCGATGAAGCGATTGCGACCCTGGGCGTGCTGGAAGAAGTGCGCAAAGGTCGTGAGCAGCACGTCGATGCGCACATCATTGCCTGCTTTGGCGATCCAGGTTTGTTGGCCGCGCGTGAAGCCGCGAGCGCACCGGTGATCGGTATCGCCGAGGCTGCCTTTCATATGGCAAGCCTGATCTCCACCCGCTTTGCCGTTGTCACGACCCTGACCCGCACCCGGATCATCGCCGAGCATTTGCTGCAACGTTATGGGTTCAGCGGGTTGTGCACGTCGGTGCGTTGCATTGATCTGCCGGTATTGGCGCTGGAAGAAAGCGGCCCGGAACTGGTCGAACGCATGGCTGAACAGGCGCGCCAGGCGCGCGATGAAGAAGGCGCGGGTGCCATTGTGCTGGGCTGTGGTGGTATGGCTGACCTGGGCAGGCAACTGAGCGAAGCGGTAGGTCTGCCGGTCATCGATGGGGTGAGTGCCGCAGTGAAACTGGCCGAATCGCTGGTGGACCTGGGGCTGACCACCAGTAAATATGGCGATCTGGCCGACCCGATCAGCAAGCCGTTCAAGGGAAGGTTCGGGTATTTGAGCCGGTAATCAGGCGCTCTGTGGCACGTCCTGAGAGTGTGGGAGTCACTTACTCACGACGAAGCTGGAATGGTCTTCCAGAGGTTGGGCGTCTGCAAACCCGCTTTCGCGAGCCAGCTCCCACGACGCCCGGTGTTTGCCGCGCACATTCCTGCTCAGTTCCTGAACGCCGCCATGTCCTGCAGCAACATGCCCATCAGCCGACTGGCCCCCACGCTGAGCTGTCGGCCCAGTCGGCTGATCAGGTGCGTTTGCGGACTGCTGAACACTTCGTTCTGCAATGGCAGGGCGCGCAATTTTCCGCTCTTGATTTCCTCTTCCACGACAAAGGTCGGCAGCAGCGTGACACCGCCCTGCATGGCGAAGTGCTTGAGCATCGCGAAGGTGTTGCAGGTCAGGGTGGGTTCCAGCGTGACGCCTAACTGGTGCTCGGCCTCCAGAAGAATCTGCCGGATGCCGTATGAAACAGCGGGCAGTGCCAGGCGGTAGTCATCCAGGGTCTTGAGTTCGATGGGGCCTGCTTGCTGCGTCAGCGGATGATCCGGGGCCGTCACTACGCAGACCGGCTGGCGCTGATGGGCATGAGAACGGATTTTCGGATCAGCGGCCGGGTTGAACACCAGACCGATATGCGCTTCGTCCTCTACCACCTGGCGGATCACCTCGTTGCTGCCGCAGACGTTCACGATCAATTCAATTCGTGGGTACAGCGCCGAGAACTTCGCCAGCGGCTGCGCCAGGCTTTCCAGAAAACCTTCCCCGGACACCAGCGTCACCGAGCCGCTGTGCAGGCCGCGCAGTGCCTGGATCGAGTCCAGCAGGACTTCCTGTTGCGTCAGCCGCTGTCGGTAGTAGGCCAGCACCTTGTCACCCGCTTCGGTGGGCTTGACCCCGCGCCGATGCCTTTCCAGCAAAGGCGACCCCAGTTCGTGTTCCAGTTGCGCAATCTGGCGGCTGACAGCAGACGGCGCGACGTTCAAAAAGTCCGCCGCAGCCCGCACGCTGCCCAGCCGCACCGCTTCGAAGAAATAAAGGATCCGACGATCCTGCACCAGACTCATGGCTGTCCTGTGTTGCGCTGAAGGCAACATAAATTCAATTTCTGGATTATTGCTGAGAGGGTAGAGCGCTGTCCATACTCGGTCATCAGCACAAGGGAGGGCGTATGAAGGCTCTTTGGCAGCGTCTGCGGGAGCAGGCAAAACAGCTGGGCGAACGCAACCCGGTCCTGGGTCGTTACGGTCATGATCGATTGTTGACGCATGCGTCTTTCGAGTCGGCCCTCGCCGCCAATCTGGCCAATCAGTTGCAGGCCCAGGTGGCAGCGACAGACCTGGTCAGCTGGTTCAGTGCCATTCTTCAAGCGCACCCTGAGATTGCCGAATCGGCCGCGGCGGACATCAACCATCTGGTGATCGTCAACCCGGCCTGTCCTGATCATCTCACTGCATTTCTGACCTTTCGCGGCATTCAGGCAGTGCAGGCGTACCGCATCGCCCATGCCCTGTGGAACGACGGCGACATCCAGAGCGCAGTCCTGCTGCAGAACTGGGCGGCCAACACCTGGGCCATCGACATTCACCCCGCCGCACGGCTGGGCAAACGGCTGTTCGTTGACCATGGCATTGGCCTGGTGATCGGCGAAACCGCTGTCGTCGAGGACGAAGTCAGCCTCTGGCATGGCGTCACCCTGGGCAGCACGCTCAGCGAGGCGGGGGACCGGCACCCGAAGATTCGCCGTGGCGCACTGATCTGCGCCGGCGCCACGGTGCTCGGCAACATCGACGTGGGCGAGCGCGCCATCGTCGCCGCAGGTGCTGTGGTGCTCAAACCTGTGGAAGCCGGGGTCGTGGTGGCCGGTACGCCGGCCAACGTCATCGGCCGCGCGCCAGATTCACTGGCGACCTTTACCAGCAAGTCTCAAGACTGATTCAGGGAGAAACCGCACATGGCCGCCGTCGCTCAGTTTCCACAAGGCATTGATCACCCACTGGTCACCGTACGTGACCATGCTGCCACGCTTGAACTGTATCGACGCATGGGCTTCGCGCCGTCGCCGGTCAGCTACCACCCTTGGGGCAGCGTGACCTCACTGATGATGTTCAAAAGCAATTTCATCGAGTTGATCGGCATTCACGACGCCTCGCTGTTTGGCACCGGCTCGGTCAATGGCTTCTGCTTCGGGCGTCGGCTGGGCGAGTTTCTGGATCGCGGCGAAGAAGGTGTATCGCTGGTGGCGCTGCACAGCAAGGACGCCGATGCCGACCACGCACGGCTGGTGCAGGCCGGTTTGCCCAGTCAGGGACGAATCGACTTTCGCCGCGCCATGACCCTGCCGGACGGACGTCCCGACGAGGCAGTGGTTTCGCTGGGCCTGTTCATCGACCCGGAACTGCCTGACGCTTCGAATTTCATCTGCCATCAGCACCGCCCTGAACTGATCTGGGTGCCGGGCTGGCAGCAGCATCCCAACGCGGTGGATGGCATTGTCAGCGTCACCTATCTGGCCGACCCCGCACAGCTTGAATCCCGCTGGCGAGCGCTGTACGGCGACGATGCGCTGCGTTGGCAGGACGGTGTGCTGCTCGTTGACACCCGGTGCGGCGTATTGCGTGCGATGGACACGGCGACGGCTGCACTTCACTACCCCGACATGCCACTGCCAAGCGCCCGGCTCGAACGGCCACACGCCATCGCCATCGGCCTGCACACCACCAGCCTGGACACGCTACGCAGCATTCTTGCCGAGAATCAGGTGCCGCATTTGCAGGTGCCCGGACGCGTCATGGTCGAGCCGCAGGCGGCGGGCAACGTCATTCTTGAATTCGTACAAAACCTCTAATCGAGATGCAGAACATGACTTTGAAAACAGGTGTGATCGGACTGGGCAACATGGGCGGCGGCATGGCCGCGACGCTGGCGGGCAAAGGCTTTGATGTCAGTGGTTTTGACCTGTCGCAGGCCGCATTGGCAACAGCCGAGAGCAAAGGCGTCAAGCCGGTCGCTGACCGTAAACAGCTGATCCAGAGCGTGGATGTTCTGATCCTGTCGTTGCCCAAGGCTGAGCATGTCGAGGCGGTCTGTCTCGGCGAAGGCGGCATTCTCGACGTGGGCCACGAAGGGTTGATCGTGGTCGATACCACCACCTCGACGCCGGAAATGAGCCGCAAGGTCGCTGCCGAACTGGCCAAGGCCGGGATCGCCTTCATCGACGCGCCGGTGTCCGGCGGGCCCAAAGGCGCGGCCACCGGCACCATGTCGATGGTGATCGGTGCCGAAGACGCCGATCTGGCGCGGGCCATGCCAGTGCTTGAGGGTATGAGCGGCACCCGTGTTCATGTCGGTCAGTGTGGCGCGGGCAATGTGGCCAAGATCGCCAACAACATGCTTGCCGCCTGCCATTTGATCAGCACCGCCGAAGCGGTAGCGATGGCTGCCAGGGCGGGTGTCGACCCGGAAAAACTGCTGCAAGGCCTCAACGCCGGTTCTGGCCGTAGCGGCGCGACGCAGGTCATGTTTCCCACGTGGGTGCTGAACAAGGCTTACGACTCGGGTTTCACCATGGGCCTGATGCGCAAGGATGTCGGCCTTGCCAGTGCTCTGGCGGACAGCCTGGACATGGACCTGCCGTTGTCGCGTGTGGTTGCGCAATTGTGGCAAGCCAGCAGCGAAACCCTGGCAGACAACGAAGACTTCTGCGCCATCGTGCAACGCACTGATGCCAAACTTTACGGTCACGGAGAATAAGTGATGAGCACTGCAAAAATACTCGAACTGATGCGTCCTTACTGGGGCGATCGCAGTGTCATCGCCAGCTACGTGGGCGGTGAGTTCATCGAAGGCCACGGCGCGCCGGTTGAAGTGCGCAATGCCCATGACGACAGCCTGTTGCTGAGCTTTCCCGATGCCGACGAGTCGCTGGTGGAGAAGGCCGACAGCGCTGCGAAAGCCGCACAGGTTCAATGGTGGGCGTTGACGGCGCAGGCGCGCGGTCGTGCCATGTACCAGGTCGGCAATCTGATCCGTGAAGCGCAGGAAAACCTCGCCCAGATCGAATCCCTGACCGCCAACAAGCCGATCCGCGATGCGCGTGTTGAAGTGCTCAAGGTCGCCGAGATGTTCGAGTACTACGCCGGTTGGGCCGACAAACTGCACGGCGAGATCATTCCGGTGCCGACGACGCACCTGAACTACGTGACCTACGAGCCGCTGGGGACCGTGCTGCAGATCACTCCGTGGAACGCGCCGATTTTCACCTGCGGCTGGCAGATCGCTCCGGCGATTGCGGCGGGTAACGCGGTCATCCTCAAGCCTTCTGAACTGACGCCTTTAAGCTCGCTGGTGGTCGGCGTGCTGATCGAGCGCGCAGGTGTTCCCAAAGGGCTGGTCAACGTGATTGCCGGTTTCGGTCATTCGATTGGTCAGGCATTCATCGCCAAGGCCGACATTCGCAAAGTCGTGTTCGTCGGCTCGCCCGCAACCGGCCGTCACATTGCCGTCGCGGCGGCACAACGCTGCATTCCGGCGGTGCTGGAACTGGGCGGCAAGTCGGCCAACATCGTCTTCGAAGACGCCGATCTGGACGTCGCCTTGCGCGGCGCGCAGGCAGCGATTTTCTCCGGGGCAGGGCAGAGCTGCGTGTCCGGCTCGCGTCTGCTGGTGCAGGAATCGATTTTTGAAAAATTCACCCACGCATTGGCCACCGCTGCGACGCAATTCAAGGTCGGCGACCCAAGCGATCCTGAAACCCAGATCGGCCCGATCAACAACGCCAAGCAGTACAGCCATGTGAAAACCATGGTCGAGCGCGCCTTGAAAGACGGCGCCAGGCTGGTGGGTGAGCATGCCGATCCGATCCCGGACAAACCGGGCTACTACATCAACCCGACCGTGCTGGCGGGCACCAACGATCTGTACTGCGCGCAGGAAGAAATCTTCGGCCCGGTGGTCGTGGCCATCCCGTTCAAGGACGAAGAAGACGCTATCCGCATTGCCAACGACAGCCGTTTCGGTCTGGCCGGTGGCGTCTGGACGCGTGACGTGGGGCGTGCTCACCGCGTGGCCAAACAGGTGCGTGCCGGTACGTTTTGGGTCAACGGTTACAAGACCATTCACGTCAGCTCGCCATTTGGCGGCTACGGTGAAAGCGGCTATGGTCGTTCTTCGGGCCTTGATGCGCTGCGCGAATACAGCGAAGTGAAAAGCGTCTGGGTCGAGACCGCCGCCAAACCCGCCGCCAGCTTTGGCTACGGCGCGAGCCTGGAGTGATCGACATGACTATTGCCAAAACATTGATCGAAGAGGCCACCGTCTGGCGCCGCATGATTCATGCGGCCCCGGAGCTGGGGTTTCAGGAACTGAAAACCTCCGACAAGGTGGCAGAACTGCTGACCGGCTTTGGCCTTGAGGTGCATCGTGGCCTGGGCGGAACCGGCGTGGTCGGCACCTTGCGCACCGGCGATGGCCCGACCATCGGCATCCGTGCCGACATGGACGCTCTGCCGATTCAGGAGCTGGGCGACAGCGTGCACAAGTCCGCGCACAAGGGCTGCATGCACGCCTGTGGGCATGACGGTCACACTGCAATCCTGCTCGCCACCGCGCGGCATCTGGCCGAGACACGGCGCTTTCGCGGGACCGTGCATTTCGTCTTCCAGCCTGCCGAAGAAAACCTCGGCGGCGCACAGCGCATGATCGAGGACGGGTTGTTCGAGCGCTTCCCGATGGACGCTATTTACGGTCTGCACAACTGGCCGGGCGTGCCTGCCGGGAAAGTGGTGGTCAATCCGGGGCCGATGATGGCGTCGCTGGACACCTTTGAAATCACCCTGACCGGCAAGGGCAGCCACGCCGCCATGCCCGACAAGGGCAACGATCCGATCGTGGCCGCCGCCGAACTGGTGCTGGGCTTGCAGACCATCGTCTCCCGGCGCCTTTCGCCGCTGGATTCCGCCGTGGTGAGCATCACCCAGTTCAACGCCGGCGAGGCCATCAACGTGCTGCCGGAAACGGCTGTGTTGCGGGGCACCGTTCGTTGTCTGCAAACCCCGGTGCGCGAGAAGGTCCAGCAATGGATCGGCGAGTTCGTCGAGCGCCTGCCGATGGCGTTCGGCGTGCGTGGAGAACTGGTTTACAACGTTGGCTATCCGGTCACCGAGAACCACGTCGAAGCCGCCGCAACGATTCGTCGTGCCGCTGTTGCGGCGGTCGGTGAAGCCAACGTGCAATGGGGTTGCAACCCGTCCATGGCCTCCGAGGACTTCGCCTTTATGCTGCACGCCTGCCCGGGTGCCTACATCTGGATGGGCGTTGACGGAGAGAAGCCATCAGCCGCGCTGCACAACCCGTATTACGACTTCAACGATCAGGTGATTGAGCCAGGTGTGAAGGTCTGGACGTCGTTGGTGGAGCAGTGTTTGCCTGTGGCGTGAGTGATGCGCACCGCTGGAGACAGCGCCTGTCGATAACAGGGCGCTGTCTCTCGGCAATACGGGACTGGGTGGGAGCGGACCGGTTTCAGCCGGTGGGGCCGGTGGGTTCAGTCGAAGGGTTGCGTCTGAAAAGCAGTCTTCGTGGACAAGTCCACTTCTACCAGGTTGAAAACCAGCTCCCAGTGGGAGCGGACTTGTCCGCGAATACCCTGTGATACCCGTCGAGTGCGCAGCTCAACATTCAATCAGATTGACCGCCAGGCCGCCGCGTGAGGTTTCCTTGTATTTGTCGTGCATGTCCGCGCCTGTGTCACGCATGGTGCGGATGGCGTGGTCCAGCGAGATAAAGTGCTCGCCGTCGCCACGCAAAGCCATCTGTGCGGCATTGATCGCTTTCACGGCGGCAATGGCGTTGCGCTCGATGCAGGGCACCTGAACCAGTCCGCCGACCGGATCGCAGGTCAGGCCCAGGTTGTGCTCCAGGCCAATCTCGGCGGCGTTTTCCACCTGCTCTGGCGTCGCACCGAGAATTTCCGCCAGACCCGCAGCCGCCATCGCGCAGGCTGAACCCACTTCACCCTGGCAACCCACTTCAGCGCCCGAGATCGAGGCGTTTTTCTTGCACAGAATGCCTACCGCAGCCGCGCTCAGGAAGAAACGCACCACGTCGTCATCGTTGGCGGTGGGTTTGAATTTCATAAAGTAGTGCAGCACGGCGGGCACGATGCCCGCCGCGCCATTGGTCGGTGCTGTCACCATGCGGCCGCCTGCGGCGTTCTCTTCGTTGACAGCCAGTGCGAACAGGTTGACCCATTCCATGGCACTGAGGGTCGAGCCGATCACATTGGGGTTGTCGAGGTTTTGCAGGCTCTGATGCAGACGATAGGCACGGCGACGCACGTTCAGGCCGCCGGGCAGAATGCCGGTCTCAAGCAGGCCTTTGTTCACGCAGGCCTGCATCGCGGCCCAGATGACCATGATGCGCGAGCGGATTTCCTCTTCACTGCGCCAGACCTTCTCGTTGGCCATCATCAGTTCGGAAATGCTCATGCCGTGGGTCTTGCACAGCTTCAGCAACTGCGCGCCACTGGAGAAGTCGTAAGGCAGGACAGTATCATCCGCATCCAGTACACCACTGGCCGCCTGTGCGGCATCGATCACGAAGCCGCCACCCACCGAGTAGTACGTTTGCTCATACAATTCGCCCGACTTGCCATAGGCGCACAGCGTCATGCCATTAGGGTGATACGGCAGGCTTTCGTCCAGCAGGCACATGTCACGTTCCCAGACGAAGGTGATGCTCTGTTCGCCCGCCAGCAGTAATTTGCCGTCGGCACGCAACGCGTCGATGCGCTGGTTGACCTGGCTGGGGTCGATCTGGTCTGGCCATTCACCCATCAGGCCCATGACCGTCGCACGATCACTGCCATGACCGATGCCGGTGGCGGACAGAGAGCCGTACAATCGCACTTCGACACGCTCCACGCTGCTCAGACGATCCTGATTGCGCAGGTCGGTGACAAACAGCGCGCCGGCCCGCATTGGCCCGACGGTATGGGAACTGGACGGGCCGATGCCGATTTTGAACATGTCGAAGACGCTGATAGCCATCACGGAGGTCCTTCAAATGAGATGATGCAGAGGAGTTGAAACTCCTTCTTTCTGGCTTTCATCTTTGGCTTCAGCTGTCGAAACGACAAACGATTGTTCCTATGCCACGCTTTAGCGGAACTCTTCAATGAGCAGAATTTTCAATGCACAGATGCACGCCTGGTTACAGGTCTTTGCCTGCGCAGCCCGACACCTTTCCTTTACGCGCTGCGCCGAGGAACTGCACGTCACGCCAGGCGCGATCAGCCAGCAGATGCGCCAGCTCGAAGAACGGCTGGGGTTTGCGCTGTTTCATCGGGTCGGGCGCGGCCTTGAGCTGACCGCTGAAGGACAGCGTCTGGCGGTGGTGGCCAACGAAGTGCAGAGCCGCATCAGCGAAGAGTTGCGCCTGCTGTATTCCGGGCGCATCGGCGGGGTGTTCAAACTGCGCTGCATTCCGTCGTTCCTCAGCAAATGGTTGATGCCGCGCCTGCCTCGCCTGCAGGAGGCGTTTCCCGACATTCAATTCCGGATCATCGCCGAAGACAGCAGCGGCTCGTTGCGTGATGACGACTTCGATCTGGCCATCGACCTGAATGACGGCAGCTATCCGGGCCTGTCCACCACGCCGTTGCTGGAGGAAGAGCTGTTCCCGGTCTGCTCGCCCAAACTGCTGGAAGGCAAGCCGCCGCTGGATACGCCCAGCCAGTTGGTGCACTTTCCATTGCTGCACGACATCACCGCCTGGCGCGGCAGTTACGAATACGCAGAGTGGGAGTTTTACCTGACCGCGATTGGTGCCGATGGGATCGACGTGCGCCGTGGTCACACCTTCAACCGCAACCACCTGACCATCGACGCCGCCCGTATGGGCATGGGCGTTGCCATCGCCCGCAAGGCGCTGATCACCGATGAGCTGGAACAGGGTTTGCTGATCGTGCCGTTCGGCCACCCGATCAAGGCCCGCAAGAAGTACGTGCTGGCTTACCGCGAAGGTGCCCTGACGACCCCGGCACGCCGGGCGGTGCATGACTGGCTGGTAGAGGAGGCGTGAAACGGGTCGTGCTGTAGGAGCGGACTGGTCCGCGAAGGTTGTATATCCGCTGAAGCGTTAGCGGTTCAAATACAGCTTTCGCGGACCAGTCCGATCCCGCTTTCAGGCTCCGGTATAGCGATCAGATCAATGGAACATCTCGGCAATCAACACCGCGCCGATGAAGGTGCCGAAGTTGGCCAGGAACGACACCAGCACGATGCGCCAGCCCAGGCGACGGAATGCCGGCAGGTCTTTGGCAATCGACAGGCCAGCGAAGGTCAGCATCGGAGTGATCACGGCCAGCATGTTGATCGAGCTGGTCAGACGAGCGATTTCCGCTGCCCACGGGCACGCCGGAGAGGTCAGGAACATCGCCACCAGCGACACCATGCACACCGCCGGAATCTTGCGGCGAATCAGGCTGCACAGCGCTTCACCGACGAAGGCGCAGAAGATCATGATGCCGATACCGGTGAACGCGTCGGCGGACAGCGTTTTGTAGCCGACGTAGTTGGCGATCAAGGCCAGCGCGCCCGCAGCCAGCCACGCGCTGATTCTGCCCGACCAGCCCAGTTCCGGCACGTCCAGCGATACGTCACTGTGACGCAGACCTTCCTCACTCATCGACGCCTTGGTGGTGCGACCGATCAGCGGCTCAAGTACCCGATAACCCCAGACCGCCAGTGGCAACGAAATGAACAGCGTGAAGTAGGTGCCGATGGTGGTGGTGATCAGGTTTGAAGCCGCCGCCAGGGTCATGACCTCCTTGGCCACTTCCGGTGTCTGCTGAGCCGCAATCGCACCCGCAGCGGCAGCCATCATGCTGCCTGAACCGATGCCGGAGCCCATCGCCAGTGAGTTGGGATGAAAGATATTAAGGCTGGCAATGAAACCGGCCACGATGGCAATGAACAGCGCGCCGAACAGCGTACCGGTGAGGTACTCAGCGAGTACGCCGCGTCCTTCCGGGGAATCCATGCCGTAGCGCTCACCGATGATCGCCAGGCTGGGTTCGCGCCCGACCGAGAAGGTCGCGCCAATCGCTTCACGCTTGATACCCAGCATCAGCGCGACCGGCAGACCCAGAATTACGGTGCCGACAAAGTGGCCGAACTCTTGGAACACCAGCGCCCAACCCGAAGCGAAGACCACCGGCAACGAGCCGCCGACCACCAGCCCCAGCTTGGCGATAAAGATCAGCAGGGCAGGTTGCAGAATCGAAGCGGAGCGCAGTTGCGTGCGGTGATCGATACCGATGGTGCCCGGCAGGCGGCGACTGGCGATGCCAATCATCGCGCCCAGCAACAGTGCCCAGACCATTGGCAGCAGGACCACCTTGCCAGGGCCCAGCGGAATACTGAAGGCACCAATGGCTTCGGCAATAACGAGGATGATGGCGGCCCAGACATACAGTTTCACCGTCGAAGAAACGGCCTGTTTGTCGCCCACCACGGCGGTGTGTGCGTTTTGCATGATGATCCCCTTGCCTGCTGAATGACCTTTTTCAGGCCTTATCAATCGTTATTCTGTTTTTTTCAGGTAGGCGCAGTCACGCGCCAGGGCAGCGTTTGAAGTCCATGGAGTCATGGAGGCCGTTGTCGGGCCGAGTATTTTTATAAGGCCCGAATGACCGGACCCAGGCTGCTTCGAGCCTTGCTGGAGAAATCCTGCAAGCGATGTTGAACTTTTCGAACAACCGCGTTCAGGACACTCGCGCCATCGCAGTATGCATAGCGGGAGGTTGCACACCAATATTGCGAATTTTATTTATCGTTGCTTTAAAGAGAACACTGAAAGGGGATGATCAGGGCGTATTTTGCAGGCTCAAAACGGCAGGGGCTGACTGAACGCATAACCTGTTGGGAGATACCGCCGGGTCTACAACACGCCGCTGGCTCGCAGCAACCACTGGGTCGTGGGAGGTCTCACTGCATCTTCGACGTAGCGCAGTAGCGCGGCAAGCACCGGACATTGTGGGAGCGAGCTTGCTCGCGAAGGCTATTGTTCAAGCACAACCTCTCGATTGGATGGAATGGCCCTTTCGCGAGCAAGCTCGCTCCCACTGGGTTTCATCGTGATCCAGTCAGACGTTCTAAAGTGAGTCTTCTGAGTTTCCAAAAAACGCAGCAGCATTGGCACGCTTTTTTTACGCGGCAGTGGGAACACCGCCGATCGCGACGCGGGTGAAGGCTGAGTCCTGGCGCTGATTCGGGGGGCAATCGGCAGGGATGCCGATTGAGCCGCACTGGGCCATGGATGGCCCATTTGCGGCGACCCCCGAATCAGTGACAGGACGAAGGAACCCCGGCGAAGCCGGGGCCGGAACCGGAGCTTGGGACTTTGCCTACTTTGGTCCCTCAAAGTAGGGCGCCGTAAGGGCGCAAAGGTGACCTGAGCCAGGCACTCGGTTCACTGAATCCGCACTCCATAACCCCTGTGACGCGCAACGCCATGGTCAGCATGCCCGCTAGGAGGCCGGTACATCCAGTCGAGATGTTGCGTGTGAAACACGGCTTTCGCGAGCAAGCTCACTCCCACGAGGTCCGGTGTTGGCCGCCAGACAGCTCAGCCCCGAAAAGGCGGCGGTATCTCCCACACGTCTGTGTTTGCTGTTTCCCGCATTTACAAGGTCACAGCCCCAGCGCTGTCATGCACGCATCCAATGACCTGCGCTCGGTCTCGGCGTACAGCGTCAACTCGTCAAGCGTCTCGCGACCCAGCGCCTGCTGGAAATCTTCCTGGTTCGAGCTGATCGCATAATGCGTCTGCGCGTTGTCGCCCAAATTGGACTGGAAGATGCCTGCCGCGCTGACCGGCAGGAAATCCTCGTACACCAGCGGTTCGAAACGCACGTGACCGGCCTGGATCAGTTGCTCAAGGTCAGCACCTGCGTCTGCGCGCGCCGCAAGTCCTTGCTCGGTCGGGAAGTAACGGAAGTACGCGAGGCCTTCAGCGCGCATCTCGTTATAGCTGTCGGGGAATGCCTGAAAGTTTTTCTCCATCAACGCCGCGTAGCGCAGCGCGTTGGCTTCATTGGGGAATTCGCCCAGCTCATCGCGGGTTGTGTTCAGCAACCGGTCGTATAACGCTCGGCCCTTGGGCGTCAGTGCTGCGCCGCGTTGTTCGATTTCGCCGAACCGTGCCGAATGGCTGCCGGACTCGTTGGCGCCCTGGCCGACGAAGGTGATCGGCTCTTCCAGCGCCTTGAAGCTGGTCTGGCGCAGCAGGATCGGACAACGGCGGCGCGGCGGGCCTTCGACCACCGCCTTGGGCGTGATGCCTTTGCCGGGCATGCCCGACTGCACGGCGTCGATGTCCAGTGTGCGCGGGGTCAGGTGATTGATGTGCGGCCCCCGAAACGCCACCACATCAGCGATCAGGCGATGCTGGGCATTGAGCTGGGTGTAGTCTTCCAGCGAGACCGTGGCCGTGCTGTGCCAGCGGAAGGTTTCCAGCGCCTGCTGAATGAACTCGGCTGCATCGGTATCGTTCAGGCCGCCGTCCTGCTCGTGCCTGTCGATCAGCTCAAGCGCTTTCGCGGTGAAGATCTGACGCGTGGCGAGCACCTGACCGGCAAACTCACGCAGGCTGTCACTTTCGATCAATTCCAGACGCAGCAATGAGGTGAACACGCGAAACGGGCTGACTTGCAATGCGCGTTCATGCACGGCGCGAAAGGCCGTCGAATGCACCGGGACACCTGCAGGCGTGAGGTCGTAATAACCCACAGGTTGCATGCCCATGACTGCAAACAGGCGGGCGAGGGTGGCCAGCTCCTGAGCAGTACCGACCCGTATTGCGCCGTGACGCTCCATGTCCAGTCGCTGGATTTCGCCGGTCTGCGTCAGGCTGTCCAATATGCTTCGGTCACGACTCATGACCCGGTCGTTGACCTCGCTCACCAGCTCCATCAGCGTGCCATACAGCGGGACTTCTTCCTTGTACATCTGCGACATGGCGCGGGAGAAGCCCGCGCGAATGTCGTCAGGATTGGCAAAGCGTGCAGTGCTCATCAGGGTTGTCTCTCCGTACTCTTCCCGGTCTTGATCGGTCATTAATTCAGGCCAGCGCCGCCAGGCAACGCTCGAAAATATCCAGCCCTTCGTTCAGCACGTCAGGCTCGATGGTCAGGGGAATCAGCAGGCGAATGATGTGCCGCGACTTGCCGCTGGGCATCAAGAGTAGTCCGGCTTCTCTGGCCGAGGTCAGCAGTTCGGCGAGTTGTTTTGTCGCCGGAGCGCCGTCGGGTGTCGTCAGTTCAATTCCGCGCATGCAGCCGACACCGGTCAACCTGCCCAGGTAGGGCGAGAGTTTGCTCGCCTGCCAGGCGTTGTAGCGCGACACGATGGCGCTTTCCTGTTGCTCGCCCCAGCTCGACAGATGCTCGTCGGTCATCTGCGCCAGCGACGCCAGGCCTGCCGCGCAGGCAATCGGGTTGCCGGAATAGGTGCCGCCCAGTCCTCCTTTGGGCAGGTTATCGAGCAATGCCTTGCGCCCGACCACCGCGCCCAGCGGAATACCCCCGGCGATGCTTTTGCCCAGCAGGATCAGGTCCGGTTCGATGCCCAGACGGGTGAACGCAAAACGCTGCCCGGTACGGCCAAAGCCCGACTGGATTTCATCGGCGATCAGCACAATGCCTTTATCGGTGCAAAACGCGCGCAGCGCCTGAGCAAAGTCCGGCTCCATGGCCAGAAAACCGCCTTCGCCCTGCACGGGTTCGAACATGAAGCACGCCACGTCGTTGACGTCGATCTCGACACTGAACAGACGATCCATGGCCTTGAGCGCTTGCTCGGTGGTCACGCCGTTGTCCTTGCTCGGAAACGGGATATGAAACACCGGCCCCGGCAACACGCCGACTTTCTGTTTGTAAGGCGCGACCTTGCCATTGAGGTTCAGGGTGGCAAGCGTGCGACCATGAAAGCCGCCGTCGAAGGCGATGACGGCGGTGCGTCCCGTCGCGCCACGGACGATTTTCAGGGCATTTTCCGCGGCCTCTGCGCCGCTGTTGGTGAGCATGCCGCTCAACGGATAACTCACGGGCACGAACTGCGTCAGTCGCTCCATGAACTGCAGATAAGGCTGGTGCGGCGTGGCGTTGAAGCAGTAGTGGGTCAGCCGGGTCGCCTGTTCCTGAATCGCCTGGACCACCTGCGGGTTGCAATGCCCCAGGTTAAGCACGCCGATGCCGCCTACAAAGTCGATGTAGCGCTTGCCGTTAATGTCCCAGACTTCCGCGTTGCGGCCGTGGGACAGCGTCATGCTGTGGACGAAGGAAATGGATTCGCTGATGTGTTCGCTCATGGACAGGCTCTGCGACGGTTGCGTGATGGCCTATCCAAACGCACAAGTCAGGTCGCTCGCAAACGAAATAAAATCACCGGGTCATTCCAATAATTCAGGAAGTTCAGGCTTTTAATGCCCACAGCCAGTCAAAGTTCATTCCTAAAAGGAATCATGTTTTTCGAAAACGTCGTTTGTGAGCAGCCCTTGAACGGGTCGATACTGGGTCATCAATGATTTCAACCCTTGTCATGACAGGAGAATCAG
Source organism: Pseudomonas asturiensis (assembly GCF_900143095.1). Classification (GTDB taxonomy): domain Bacteria; phylum Pseudomonadota; class Gammaproteobacteria; order Pseudomonadales; family Pseudomonadaceae; genus Aquipseudomonas; species Aquipseudomonas asturiensis. Next base: position 273,072 of record NZ_FRDA01000005.1, read on the forward strand.
CATGGTTGCCGAGTTGTTAGCAAATCTGGGCGTGGCGAAAGGCGCTTACACGGACGGCAGTTACCCCGTTCATACCCCTATCGATGGCAGCCAGATCGCTTCGGTCACGCTGGAAAGCAGCGCTCAGGTGCAGGCGCGTATCGGCACGGCCCATGAAGCGTTTCTGAAATGGCGTACCGTACCGGCCCCACGCCGTGGCGAGCTGGTGCGTATTTTTGGTGAAGTGCTGCGTGAACACAAAGCTCAACTGGGCGAACTGGTGTCGGTTGAAGCCGGCAAGATCACTCAGGAAGGTCTGGGTGAAGTGCAGGAAATGATCGACATCTGCGACTTCGCTGTCGGCCTGTCGCGCCAGTTGTACGGCCTGACCATCGCTTCCGAGCGTCCCGGTCACCACATGCGTGAAACCTGGCATCCGCTGGGCGTGGTCGGTGTGATCAGCGCGTTCAACTTCCCGGTCGCCGTCTGGGCGTGGAACACCACGCTGGCGCTGGTTTGCGGCAACCCGGTGATCTGGAAACCATCGGAGAAGACGCCGCTGACCGCACTGGCGTGTCAGGCGCTGTTCGATAAGGCACTGAAGATTTTTGGTGATGCACCGCAAGGCCTTGCGCAACTGGTGATCGGTGATCGTGATGCCGGCCAGGCGTTGGTCGATGACCCGCGCGTGCCGCTGATCAGCGCCACCGGCAGCACCCGCATGGGCCGTGAAGTCGGTCCTCGTGTGGCGGCGCGCTTCGGTCGCAGCATTCTGGAACTGGGCGGCAACAATGCGATGATCCTCGCCCCGAGCGCCGACCTGGACCTGGCTGTACGCGGCATTCTGTTCAGCGCCGTGGGCACGGCAGGACAGCGCTGCACGACCTTGCGCCGTCTGATCGTGCATCGCTCGATCAAGGACGAAGTGGTCGCGCGGGTGAAGGCCGCCTACGCCAAGGTGCGCGTCGGCGATCCACGCGAAGGCAATTTGATTGGCCCGCTGATCGACCAGCAGGCGTTCTCGGCCATGCAGGATGCGTTGACCAAGGCCCGTGACGAGGGCGGCCAGGTATTCGGTGGCGAGCGTCAATTGCAGGACAAATACCCGAACGGCTACTACGTCACTCCAGCCATCGCAGAAATGCCGGGTCAGAGCGACGTGGTGCGTCACGAGACCTTCGCGCCGATTCTGTACGTGCTGGCCTACGATGACTTCGAGCAAGCGCTGCGTCTGAACAATGAAGTGCCACAAGGCCTGTCGTCGTGCATTTTTACCACCGACCTGCGTGAAGCCGAGGCGTTCCAGAGTGCGGCGGGCAGCGATTGCGGCATCGCCAACGTCAATATCGGCACCAGCGGTGCGGAAATTGGTGGCGCGTTCGGTGGCGAGAAGGAAACCGGCGGCGGTCGTGAGTCGGGTTCCGATTCATGGCGCGCCTACATGCGTCGGCAAACCAACACCGTTAACTACTCCCGCGAGCTGCCGTTGGCTCAGGGCATCGTCTTTGATTGATTCGGGCATGGCTGGAGTTTTTCGATGGCGCACTTGCGAGAAGGGTGTCTTTGGGAGCAGTTGACGCCGCAACGTCCGGTCAGCCCTGCGCTGACCGGCGAGCGGAGCGCTGATGTCTGCATCATCGGCGCAGGTTTCACGGGGCTGTCGGCCGCCCTCCAGTTGCTTGAGGGCGGCAAGTCGGTGTGCGTGGTCGAAGCGCATCAGGTCGGCCACGGCGGATCCGGGCGTAACGTCGGTCTGGTGAACGCCGGGACCTGGGTTGCGCCCGATGAGCTGGAAAAGACCCTGGGCGCTGTCGAGGCCACGCGGCTCAATACCGCGCTGGGTGCTGCACCTGCGCTGGTGTTTTCGACCATCGACCGATACAACATCGACTGTCAGGAAACCCGCACCGGCAACCTGCACATGGCGCACAACGCCAAAGGCCTGGCTGACTTGCGCAGCCGCGTCGAGCAGTGGCAACGGCGCGGCGCCAACGTCGAATTGCTGACCGGCAACGCCTGTGAAGACGCGTGCGGCACCGACAAGGTCGCCGGGGCGTTGCTGGACCATCGTGCTGGCACCGTCAACCCGATGGCCTATGTGTCGGGCATGGCGCTGAACGTGGTGGCGCGGGGTGGGCAATTGTTCGGTGAGTCGCCGGTCACGGGCCTGCAACGTACGGGCGATGGCTGGAAGGTCTCCACCGCAGCGGGCAGCGTGCGCGCGGAAAAAGTGATCATTGCGTCCAACGCCTACACCGAAGGCGAGTGGACTGACGTCAAGGACCACATCTTCGCCGGTTACTACTATCAGGTCGCTTCGCAGCCGCTCTCGGGTGCGGAACAGGCCGATATTCTGCGCGGTGGACAAGGTTCGTGGGACACGCGCACGGTGCTCAGCAGTATCCGTCGCGACGCACAGGGGCGTCTGGTGCTTGGCAGTCTGGGCAATGCGGGTAACTACCCGCTGTGGTTCATTCGCCGTTGGGCCGACCGTATCCAGCAGCATTACTTTCCGCAGTTGGGCAAGGTCGAGTGGGAAAGCACCTGGACGGGCCGTATCGGGTTTACGCCTGATCACCTGTTACGCCTGTTCGAGCCCGCGCCAGGGCTGTTGGCCGCGACGGGCTTCAACGGACGGGGCGTGACCACCGGCACGCTGGTGGGCAAGTGTTTTGCCGACTACCTGCTGACCAACGATGCTCAGGCACTGCCGGTGAGTTTTTCCAGCAGTCAGAAAGTGTCCGGCAGCGCGATACGTACACTGGCGTACGACGCCGGATTCACGCTGTATCACGCAGGCCAGTGCCTGCGTGTGGTGCTGTGAAGCGCTGTTTCAAACGGTTCTGCTCCTGAGCCGCAATTCTGCACACAGCCCGCCTTGCGCCGAGTTGCGCAAGTGCAGGCTGCTTTCCAGCTTGCGCACGATCATATCGACGATCGCCAGCCCCAGGCCTGCTCCATTGCTGTTGCCCTGACTGTAGAAGCGCTCGAACAGACGCGCCTTCTGTTGCTCATCGATACCGGGGCCTGCGTCCTCGACTGAGAGGTGTGCGCTGCCGTCCTGCTGAGGGTGCAGCGCCACCCGTATTTCGCTGGCAGGCGGGGCGAAGTTCAGCGCGTTGGTCAGCAGGTTCTGCAGCGCGATAGTGATGGCCGCCGGGTCGCTGTGGATGACGCAGTCTTCCCCCGCTTCGAACACCAGATCGACACGTTTTTCCAGCGCCAGCGGGGTCAGCTCGGCCATTTCTTCGCGCACCAGCGTGTTCAATTCAAAGCGGGTCAACTGGCTGTCGCTCAAGCGGGGCTCAAGACGTGCCATGGTCAGCAACTGGCTCGCCAGACGCGCTGCGCGGTCGACGCCGTGGACCAGAAAATCCAGCGCTTCCAGACGCTGTTCCGGCGTCTCGGCCTGCCGGGCGTTTTGCGCATGAATACGCAGGATGGTCAGCGGCGTACGCAGTTCGTGAGCGGCGTCAGCGATAAAGCGGCGTTCACGATCCAGCACATTCTCGATCTGGGTCAGCAGGCTGTTGAGCGCGTGCTGCATGGGCTCCAGCTCCTTGGCCAGCGGCGAGACGTCGAGCGGCTCCAGGCTGTCGGCGTCCCGTCGGCTGATCAGCCGGGCCATCCGTTGCAGCGGGCGCAGGCCCCAGCCAATGGCCAGCCAGATGGCCACGATCAACAGTGGAACGCCGATCAGCGCAGGCCACAGGGTGTGGCTGACGATGCGCTGGATCAGGTCCTGCCGCACATCGTCGCGCTCGCCCACCCAGATCAGGAAACCCTGCTGCGGATCGGCCAGCAGAAAGCCGCACCACTCGTTGCCGTTTTCGATCAGGTCGTGGGAGCCTTCCTCGCTGGGCGGTGCTGTTAGCAAGGGGGCTTCGGCCGAGCGTACCAGCAGCTCGCCCGAGGTGCGCCACACCTGAAAGGTCAGGCGGGTTTCATAGGGATGCGCCACACCGCTGGTGCCGACCCGGCTCATGGCTTCATCGAAGGCCTGATAAAGCTTGTCCAGATCCTGTTCGCCCGCCGCCCGTTGACGCAGCACGCCTTGCAGCAGGCGTGCGCTCTGGGCGAGCTGCGCGTCGTAGACTTCTTCGATTTCATGGTGGCTGTCGCGCAAGGCGAGCAGGCTGATGGTCAGGTCGCCGAGCAGCAACAGCAGCAGCACCGGGACCAGAATGCGTGCACGTACCGAGGTCATCACTTGAGCTCCAGCAGGTAACCGACGCCGCGGACTGTACGGATCAGTTCGGTGGACAGTTTCTTGCGCAGGTTATGGATCAGCACTTCCAGCGTGTTGCTTTCGACCTTGTCCTGCCAGCCATACAAGGTGTTGGACAAGCGCTCGCGAGTCACCACCTTGCCGGGGCGGATCATCAGTTGATGCAGCAACTGATACTCCATCGGCGTCATCAGCACCTCATTGCCTTGAAAACTGACCTGCTGCGAGGCGGGGTCGAGGCTGATGCCGGCGTGTTCCAGCAGCGGCTGTGCGCGTCCCTGACTGCGGCGCAGCAACGCCCGGACGCGGGCCTTGAGCTCTTCGACATCGAAGGGCTTGATCAGGTAGTCATCGGCCCCGGCATCCAGCCCGGCGATGCGGTCGGCTGTGCCGTCGCGGGCGGTCATGATCAACACGGGCAAGGTGATGTCTTCGGCGCGCAACTGGCGCAGCAGGTCGAAGCCGTCCATGCGCGGCAGGCCCAGGTCGAGCAGCAGCAGGTCGAACGGTTCGCTGCGCAGGGCGTGCAGCGCGCTAAGCCCGTCTTCGAGCCAGTCGAGCGTGTAACCCTCGGTGTTGAGGGCCACCCGGATACCCTGGCCGATCGCTCGATCATCCTCGACAAGAAGCAGGCGCATAGCGTTTGGACCAATGATTGTGGGGGAGAAGGGCGCCATGATGCAGTTTCGCGAAGTGCCCGGCGCCGGGAAGATGTTACCAGCTGTTGCGCGTTAAGCTTTTCCTAAGATTCGTTTCGCACAGTGAGCACTCCTTAACTGCCTGCGAGTATTTCCCATGCGTAAAGTCCTGCTGATTTCCCTGTTGTTGGCCAGTCCGTTGGCGCTGGCCGGCCCGCAATGCACCACCGCTGAAAAGTCCCAGTGGCAGGACCAGACCAAGTTCCAGGAGCAGCTCAAGGCTCAGGGTTACGAGATCACCAAGTTCAAGGTCACTGACGGCAACTGCTACGAGATCTACGGCTTCGACAAGGACAAGCGCAAGGTCGAGATCTATCACGATCCGGTCACCGGCAAAGCGGTGAAGAGCGAGATCAAGGGCTGATGAGCCAGGCTTCCCTGCGCCTCTGGGACCCGCTGGTCAGGCTGTTTCACGTCTCGATTGCGGGTGTCTTCATCGCCAACTACTTCTTCAACGAAGCCGGCGATGACTGGCACGTCTGGCTGGGCTACTACGCAGTGGTCTGGCTGGCAGTGCGGGTCGTGTGGGGATTCGTCGGGCCGACCAGTGCGCGCTGGAGCGACTTCTGGCCGACCCCGACAAGGCTGCGGGCGCATGTGCGCTCGCTGATCAAGCGCCAGCCTGCGCACCGCCTCGGTCATTCGCCGCTGGGTGCGCTGGTCATGATTCTGATGATGCTGATGATCTTCGGCATGGGCCTGACCGGTTTCCTGATGGAGGAAGTCGATGCGTTCTGGGGTGCCGACTGGCCGCTGCAGATTCACGAAACCCTGGCCAACACGCTGTGCGCGCTGGTGGTGCTGCACATGGCAGCGGCCCTTTTCGAGAGCGTTCAGGTGCGTGACAACCTGCCGCTGTCGATGCTGACAGGCAAACGGCGTCCGTTGCCTGAAGACAAGCGGCCATAACAGCCGTGCAACGCTAACGCCATACCCAAACGGCTGCTCCCTTATCTTTCACCACAGTGATGTTCCTTCATGCGTGTAATTTCCCGAAACCTGGTCGCATGGAGCGCAGGCCTGATCGTTGTGTCGATCTTTATCAGCGCATGGCTCAGCCATCCGCTGCACCGGATTTCCGGCTTTGCAGTCAGCGCCCCGACTGTCAATACGCAAAGCGTCGCGCCCAAGGCGTCCTTCAGTTCGCGCTTTGCCTCCTCCGATCTGGATGACTTTGTGCATTCCTCGGCGGTCACGGCATTGCATGGCGGCGATCTGATGTCGGTGTGGTTCGCAGGCTCCCGTGAAGGCGCGGGTGATGTCGAGATACGCACCTCGCGATATGACGCCTCGACAGGCGAGTGGGGCGGCGAGCAGGTGCTCGCGACTCGCGAATCGACTCAATCCGGCACCGGCAAGTACATCCGCAAGCTGGGCAACCCGGTCATTGCCCTGGCACCCGACAATCGCCTGTGGCTGTTCTACGTGTCGGTCTCGGTGGGCGGTTGGGCAGGCAGTACCGTCAATGCGATGGTGTCCAGCGACATGGGCGCCAGTTGGTCGCCACCGCGCCAGTTGGTGACATCGCCGTTTCTCAATATCAGCACGCTGGTGCGCGCCGCGCCTGTGTTTCACGCCGATGGTTCGATCGGCCTGCCGGTGTATCACGAGTTTCTCGGCAAGTTTGCCGAATACCTGTACCTGAGCCCGGATGGCGACGTCATCGACAAGTTTCGTATCAGCCGCGGCAAGAATTCGTTGCAGCCGACCGTCGTGCCGCTGGACGGGCAGCGCGCCGTGGCACTGCTGCGTTACGCCGGTGAAACCCATCACCGTGTGCTGGCCAGCCGCACAGAAGATGGCGGGCAGACCTGGAGCGAGCCGCACCCGTTGTCGCCCAGCAACCCCAACTCGTCGCTGGCCGCCGTGGGCGTGCCGGGCAAGGGGTTGCTGGTGGCCTTGAATGACTTGCGCGAAGGGCGCTTCAAACTCAGCCTGTACGGCACCGACGAGCAGATGGACATCTGGCGGCCGGTGATCGATCTGGACAAATCCCCCGATCCGCTGGGTACGCCGTTCTCGCTGGAGGCCTACAAAGAGGTGATCGGAGAAGGCTTCAGAAGCTCCAGCGGCGCACGTCGGCAGCCGATGGAAGCGGAGTTTTTGAGCAACCTCGATCAGCGTGTCTGTTCGCCGCAAGGCTGTGATTTCGAGTACGAGTACCCGTACTTCATCCGCAGCCCCGAGGGGCTTTATCACCTGGTCTATTCGTGGAACAACACGTTTATCAAGCATGTCAGCTTCAATGAGGCCTGGCTGGCGGAGCACCTTTTATGATTGCGCTTGGACTGGCCCATCTGGCGTTTGCGTGGACGCTGTTCATTCTGCTGGCACCGTTGATGTCTTCGCTGTGGTGGCGATGCGGTCTGCTGGCAGCGACTTCGCTGCTCAGTGTGGTGTCGATCAACGATCTGACCCTGGCGGCGTACGCCCGCAGCCTGACCGATGACCTGGCGATCAGCAGTCTGGTGGTGCTGGGCTGGCTCACGCTGCGCCAACTGGGTGTGATCAAGCCGATGGCCGCTGCGCATCGTCTGGTGGTGCTGTCGGTGTTCGCCGTCATGGCACTCACGCTGTATCCGGCCACGCTGGGGCTGACCTATTTCGACCCGTACCGCTGGGGCTACAACCCCAGAACGATGATCATTATTGTCGCCGTCATCACATTGGGGCTGGTCTGCCTGCGCAACGTACTGGGCGTGGTGATGCTCAGTGCCGCCACACTGGCGTTCACGTTCCGGATCAAGCCTTCGGAAAACTATTGGGACTACCTGATCGATCCGCTGCTGGCGCTGTATTGCTGCGCAGCGCTGGTGTGTCTGGGTGTTCGTTATGTGTATCGCAGGACTGTCGGGCGCAACCGTCCGCAAGCCCTGCCTGCCAGTGCTGTGTAGAGGGATAAGAATGAGTGGGTTGCAATCACGACGCCTGAGCTACTGGCTGGGCGCGATCGTACTGGTGTTTCTGTTACTGGCCGTGCTGCGCATGGTGTTCTTCTACGGTTTTTCGGGTGTGGAGCCCGGTACGCTGTTCACCCGCAGCGACGTGCTGCAAACGTTGGGCATCGGTTTTCGCTTCGACCTGCGTCTGGCGTTGCTGATGCTGCTGCCGGTGGCCGTGCTGCTCTGGCTGCCGCGTGTCAACCCGATCCGCATGCCCTCGTTGCGCTGGGTGGTGAGAATTTACCTGGTGCTGGCGCTGGCCATTCTGACGATGGTCTACATCGTTGACTTCGGCCACTACGCGTACCTCGGCGTAAGGCTCAATGCCAGTGTGCTGCGCTATCTGGAAGACGCCCAGATCTCCCGCGACATGCTCTGGCAGACCTACCCGGTGCTGGGGATCACTTTCGGCTGGCTGCTGACCGTTGCGCTGATGGGGTGGGCGCTGATCAAGCTTGAGCGTGTGACGCTGCAACGAGCGCCGAAGCCGATGACGCGTGGGTCGATTGCGGCGGTTTCAGCCGTAATGTTGTGTGCGACGTTCCTCGGCCTGTTGGGGCGGGTTGAAAACCTCAACCTGGAAAACCCGGTGCCATTGCGCTGGAGCGATGCGTTTTTCTCCGGCAACAGTCAGGTGGCGGCGTTGGGGCTCAACCCGGCGTTGTTCCTCTATGACACGCTGAAAGTCGCCCAGTCGCGCTACGACGAAAAACAGGTGCGCGAACATTACGACGTTGTGGCCCGCTATCTGGGCGTTGAAAAGCCGGATGTGAGCGTTCCGGACTTCACTCGCCAGCAGCCGGTGCAGCCGTATCGCCTGCCGGGTGATCGTCCGCCGAACGTGATGTTCGTGATGCTGGAATCGCTGGGCACCAGTGCTGTCGGCGCGTATGGCAATCCGCTCAACCCGACGCCGAATCTGGATCATCTGGCGACCCAGAGCTGGTTCTTCAAGCACTTTTACGTCCCCGTCACGGGTACGGCAAAAACAGTGTGGGCGAGCATCACCGGCGTTCCCGACGTAACCCGTCAGGAGACCGCCACGCGTCATCCATTGCTCACGCGTCAGCGCACGATCATCAATGACTTCAAGGGTTACGAGAAGCTGTACATGATTGGCGGCAACTCCGGCTGGGCCAACATGAACGCGCTGATCCGGCGCAGCATCGACGACGTGCGTCTGTACGATGAGCGCGACTGGAAGTCGCCGCAGGTGGACGTCTGGGGTATTTCCGATCTGGACCTGTTCAAGGAAAGCGACCGTATCCTGCGCGCCTTGCCCGCTGACAAACCGTTCTTCGCGTACGTGCAGACGGCAGGCAACCACCGACCGTTCACCATCCCGAAAGACAACGACGGCTTCAAGGTCAGCGACAAGACGCTTGAGCAGGTTCAGGCCGCCGGTTCGCGCAGCGTCGAGCAGTACAACGCGGTGCGCTTGCTGGACTTCAACATCGGTCGCCTGATGGAGCTGGCAAAGGCGGGCGGCTATTACGAGAACACCATTTTCGTGCTGTTCGGTGACCACAACACGCGCATCAGCCAGATTCCGCACATGGCACCTGCTTTCGAGCAACTGGGGCTGGAGAGCAATAACGTGCCCATGCTGATTCATGCGCCGGGACTTCTTGGCACTCGGGTCATCAACGAGGCGGTGGGGCTTGCCGATCTGCTGCCTACTCTGGCGGGCATGGCTGGCATGCCATTCAGTAACGGCGCGATGGGGCGCGATATTCAGCAGCCTGCCCCGGAGGGCGAGCGGGTGGTGCCACTGGTACTGCGCGAAGGGACGTTCCCGCTGATCGGCGGCGTCACGCAGCATTACCTGTTGCAGATGGAGCATGACGGCAGCTCTCCCACGCTGCACGATCTGGCGTCGCCCACGCCGCTGGACAACGTTGCCGAGCAGAACCCTGAAGAGTTCGAGCGCTTGCGCGACCTGACTCGCGGGCTGCACGAGACCTCGCGCATGATGCTGTATCAGAACGTGCGCTGACCCCTGCGTTTGCGTCGCGCATTGGATGCGCCTACTATCGCCTCCATATAGGTAGGGGGGGTAGGGTATGGCGCACGTGGTGAATGACAAGGTCGATTTGCTCAAACGTGTCCGGCGCATTGCCGGGCAGGTCCAGGCGATCGAACGCAATCTGGAGGGCGATGCCGATTGTGCGAAGACATTGCACCTGGTTGCCGCTACTCGGGGGGCCATTAACGGCCTGCTGGACCAGATCATCGAAGCCCATGCTCGCGAGCATGTGGCGCATCCTGACTTGAGCGATGAAGACCGGGCGCAAGGCCTGGACGAGTTGCTCGAAGCCATCCGCCGTTATTCCAAATGACGCTGGTCGTCCAGGGAACTTCACGATGATCCACGCACACGACGGCCACGCGTCCGCTCAACCCCATCACCACGTATTTCTCGGCGCCGCCCATGACCGCAATGCGCGACGCACACTGTGGGTCGTGGGCCTGACATTCGTCATGATGGTGATCGAGATCGTGGCGGGTTATATCACCGGCTCCATGGCGCTGCTTGCTGATGGTCTGCACATGGCTACCCACGCCGGGGCACTGGGTATTGCGGCCGGAGCGTACGCGTTCGCGCGGCGCAATGCCCACAACCGCCGGTTCAGCTTCGGCACCGGCAAGGTCGGCGACCTTGCCGGGTTTGCGTCGGCGCTGATCCTGGCCATGGTGTCGCTGGGCATCGGGATCGAGTCGCTGGTCCGCCTGTTTCAGCCCACCACTGTCGCGTTTGGCGAAGCCACCGTGATCGCGATCATCGGTCTGGTGGTCAATGTGTTGAGTGCCGTTTTGCTGTCGGGTGGACACGGGCATGCGCATGCGCATGCGCACCACGATCACGGGCATTCTCACGATCACCACCACGGCGACAACAATTTTCGCTCGGCCTATCTGCATGTCATGGCCGATGCACTGACGTCGGTGCTTGCCATCGCCGCCCTGTTGGCCGGGCGCTATCTGGGCTGGGTCTGGCTGGATCCAGTGATGGGCATTGTCGGTGCGTGTGTCATCGCCAAGTGGGCCTATGGCCTGATCAAGGACAGTTCCCGCGTTCTACTGGACATGACCGACGAGCACGTGGCGGCTGAAATCCGTGAAGTCGTGCAGACCATCGGCAACGTGACCATCATCGATCTGCACGTCTGGCGGGTCGGGCCGCAGGCCCATGCAGCCATCGTCAGTGTCCTGGCTGATATTAAAGAGCCGGTCGACGTGATCCGTGCCAGACTCGCTGGCGTACATGAGGTCTCGCATTTGACGATCGAGTATCAGACCGCACATGCCTGAGTGTCTGACAGGCACTCCGGAAGGCTATTTTTGAGTCGTGCGGGTGTATTGTCTGTTGGTTGTCATTTAAAACTTGTGTATTTCATCGCTCATTCGGAAAAAAACTGTCGGCTTTTGCGTTCAGTCTGTATTTTGTCCGTCAATTTTCGCTCGGACGCGGTTTTTCTGCCTTATCGAACTTTCGAGAGCCTTACTGGATGCCGGCAACGTTTTCTTGTTCCAACCCGCCGAAGTTGCTTGATGCACTTCGCGCTGAAACTCATCAGCTACACGGCCAACTCGAAAAACGCATGCCGTTTTTCTCTTCCAGCCTGGACACCGCTCTTTACCTTCGTTTGCTGCAAGCCTACTACGGGTTTTATCTGCCGCTGGAGTCGGCTTTGCGAAGCAGTGCGCTGGTTCCGCCAGAACTCGTCCCACACGAACGGGTCAAAACCCCCGTGCTGGTTGATGACCTGCGCGCGTTGGGCATGACTGAGCAGGACATCGAGCGTCTTGAACTGTGCACGCAACTGCCCGTGATCGATTCTCCCGGTGCCTGTCTGGGCGTGCTGTACGTGCTGGAAGGTGCCACACTCGGAGGACAAGTCCTGCGGCGCCAAGTGGAGAAGCGGCTGGGCCTGGATGAGCACACCGGCGCTGCGTTTCTGGATGTCTATGGTGCCGACACCGGACGCCGCTGGAAGGCATTTCTGAATTATCTGGACAATGTGCAGAGTGACGTTGTCTTCAGTGCAGCTGCGGCACGGGCCGCGCATTCCACATTTGCATGTTTCGAGCACTGGCTCGACGGTCAAGAGGTACTGCTATGAGCCAACTCGACAAGGACGCTTTTGAAGCTCTCTTGGCCAATTGCGCTGACGAACCCATCCAGTTTCCAGGGGCCATCCAGCCTCATGGCCTGCTGTTCACGTTGACAGAGCCTGAGCTGACGGTGCTTCAGGTCAGCGGCAACATCCATACCGTACTGGGTCTTGAGCCGCAGCAGGTGATCGGTCAGCCGCTGCAGCATGCGTTGGGCGCCGGCTGGGCCGATGTGATCAGAAGTGCCAGTGCCCACGAATCGTTCGTCGATGCACCACGCCTGCTCATCAACGTCAACGGCATCGAATTCGAAGCCATGATGCACCGCAGCCAGGGCGCATTGATTCTGGAACTCGAAATCCAGGACAAGGACGCTCAGGCTGTGAGCTACCTTGAACGTACCGGCAATCTAGGGCGTATGCTGCGCCAGTTGCACGCGGCCAAAGACCTGGAAACGCTCTACGAAATCAGCGTGCGCGAAGTCCAGAAAATGACTGGCTATGACCGCGTGCTGATCTACCGCTTCGAAGAAGAGGGCCATGGTCAGGTGATCGGCGAAGCCTCGTCGCCGTCCATGGAGCTGTTCAACGGCCTGTTCTTCCCGGCGTCGGACATTCCCGAGCAGGCGCGCGAGCTTTACCGTCGCAACTGGTTGCGCATCATCCCCGATGCCGATTACACCCCTGTGCCGCTGGTGCCGCAACTGCGTCCGGATACCCATCAGCAGCTTGACCTGAGCTTCTCGACCCTGCGCAGCGTCTCCCCGATCCACTGCCAGTACATGAAGAACATGGGCGTGCTGTCCTCAATGAGCGTTTCGCTGATTCAGGGCGACAAGCTGTGGGGCCTGATCAGTTGCGGCCATCGCACACCGTTGTACGTTTCCCACGAACTGCGCAGTGCGTGCCAGGCGCTTGGTCAGGTGCTGTCGCTGCAGATCAGTGCAATGGAAGCGCTCGAAGTCAGCCGGCAACGCGAGGCCAAGCTGCTGACGCTCGGCCGTCTGCATCAGTCGATGATCACCTCCGAAGAGAACGTGTTTGACGGCCTGTCGCAGCAGCCGCAGTTGCTGATGGACCTGGTCGGTGCCACCGGCGTTGCCATTATCGAAGACCGGCAAATGCACTGTTATGGCACCTGCCCCGACCCTGCAGAGATCAGGGCGTTGCACACATGGATAATGGCCACCGGTGAGCCCGTGTTCTCCACTCATCAGCTGTCCAGCGTGTATCCGCCCGCTGAGGCCTATCAGACTATCGCCAGCGGCGTTCTGGCCATGAGCCTGCCCAAGCCGGTGGACAACGGTGTGATCTGGTTTCGCCCCGAGGTCAAGGAAAGCATTCAGTGGAGCGGCGACCCGACCAAACCGCTGAACCTGGAAAGCTCAGACGTCGGCATGCACCTCAGGCCTCGCACGTCGTTCGAGATCTGGAAAGTCGAAATGACCGGCATCGCGACCAAATGGAGCCATGGCGACCGGTTCGCGGCCAACGACCTGCGTCGCTCGGCACTGGAAGACGACCTTGCCCGTCAGGTCAACCGCGAGCAACAGGCCGTGCGCGCTCGCGACGAGCTGGTGGCCGTGGTGTCCCACGACCTGCGCAACCCCATGACCGTCATCTCAATGCTGTGCGGCATGATGCAGAAGTCCTTCAGCTCCGACGGCCCGCACACGTCACGCCGCATTTCCTCGGCCATCGACACCATGCAACAGGCCGCCAGCCGCATGAACGTGCTGCTCGAAGACCTGCTCGATACCTCGAAAATCGAAGCTGGCCGCTACACCATCACGCCTCAGCCTCTTGAGGTGAGCCAGATATTCGAAGAAGCCTACTCACTGCTGGCCCCGCTGGCGATGGACAAGTCCATCGAGATCTCCTTCGACGCCGAGCCCGACCTCAAGGTCAAGGCCGACCCCGAGCGCCTGTTTCAGGTGCTGTCGAACCTGATCGGCAACGCCATCAAATTCACCCCCAAGCTGGGCAAGATCGGCGTGGCAGCCATGTCCAGCGGCGAAGAAATCGTCTTCACCGTGCGCGACTCCGGCGAAGGCATCCCGCCCGACCAGTTGCCGCACATCTTCGAGCGCTACTGGACCGTGAAAGAAGGCAACCCGAGCGGCACCGGGCTGGGCCTTTACATCTCTCAAGGCATCATCAAGGCCCACGGCGGCGTGCTGGCGGCGGAGAGCGAAGTCGGGCACGGCAGTGAATTCCGGTTTACGGTGCCTCGGGCGGAGTGAGTGTGTCGGGAGTGAGGAACACTCGCTCCCGACCGCTGTTTTGCTGACTTCTTTCAGTCGTTGTAACTGACATAGCGTTCCATCAGATTTGGCCGTGTAAACGTGTCGATGGCGTACGCGCGCTGCCACATTGCATCCACTCGCTGTTTGAATGTGTCCTCGTCCATGTCGATCCAGTAACGTGGGTTGCGGCCGTTTTCCTTGTCGTATTTTGCTGTTACAGGGTCCAGAGCCCGGTAGGCTTCGAACAGCGGGATATCCAGGATCGGTCGGCTGACGTCCATGTAATTCTGCAGAAAATCCCAGAGCGCGCAGGGTCGATGTTTCAAATCGTCGGGGCCGAGCAATGAATGAAAGTTGATCTGCCTGTCTTCGTAACGATGGCGGAGCAGCAATCCGTAGTTGGAGCCGTAACGATCCCGAGTGGTGAGCATGTAGGCATCGAACTCGTAGAACGGTGCGATGAACTCGTCTATCACGCCTTCCTTTCGGTGACGTTTGTAGTCGAAGATTGTTACCAGTCCTGTTCGGCGGTTCAGCTCCCAGAGTGGGCCTTTGGGGGGGCGGAACCAGATTTTGGGGAAATAGTTTACGACGATGTGACCTAGCCCCCAGCAGAACAGGGGTATTCCAAGAAAAATGGGGTAGACCTCTTGGAGTAGCTCAAGGGTAACAGCCTGCCAAGATTCTCTAGATTGATATATAGAAAGAAAATGTATATAGATCAGTATGGGTGGAAATAGTATGCATCCAATTTTTCCCAGTTGCAGTAAATAAAGCCATAGTTGAGATGTGAAGGGTAGTTGTGCGAATCTAAAATGCTCTTGGTCATATTTTTGGTGAAGTTCTACATCCTCGAAGAGTTTGCGGACATAGGTTCCTTCTGTTTTCTGTTTTTCGTTTTCTTTTGCTGTATTTTCCCAAAATCTCATGCTCATAGGGGTTGACTGCTCCATGACTCCGTTCGATGCCACTTGTTGGGTTGAGCCCCAAGGTAGACGAACTGAGGTAGAACCGAATGACTTACGCCTCAGACAGGGTTTTTGTTCAGGAATACTGCAAGGCCTGTAGGCTTGTGATTCGTAATACGATTGGTCGCTCTTTGTCGTACTCATAAAATCTCAATCATTATAGCTGACATACTTTTCCATCAAGTTCGGCCGTGTGAACGTATCGATGGCATATGCACGCTGCCACATCTCATCGACTCGCTGCTTGAATGTGTCGTCGTCCATGTCGATCCAGTAGCGCGGGTCGCGGGAGTTTTCCTTGTCGTATCTCGCAGTGACCGGATCCAGGTGCCTATAGGGTTCGAAAAGCGGGATATCCGGGATCGGTCGACTGACATCCATGTAGTTCTGCAGGAAATCCCACAGCGCGCAGGGGCGATGCTTGAAATCGTCGGGGCCGAGCAGTGAATGAAAATTGATCTGCCGGTCTTCATAGCGATGACGGAGCAGCAATCCATAGTTGGAGCCGTATCGATCCCGAGTGGCAATCATGAAGGCATCGAACTCATAGAACGGCGCAATGAACTCGTCTATCACGCCTTCTTTTCGCTGGCGTTTGTAATCGAATATTGTGACCAGACCGGTTCGGCGGTTCAGTTCCCAAAGCGGGCCTTTGGGAGGGCGGAACCAGATGCTGGGGCAGTGGTTGATGACGATGTGGCCGATGAGCCATAAGAATAAAGGTATGCCAAGCACTAATGGATATAAGCCGGTCAATAGCTCAGTTGTCACTACTTGCCAAGAGTCGTCAGCTACGGAGACCACTGCGATGTGTGAAATAAAAGTGATGGGGGAAAGCATTAGAAAACCCCATTTTCCAAGGTGAAGCATGAATAGCCATAGCTGTGATTTGAGTGGTAGCTGTGAATGTTTAAAACGTTCGTGATCGTATTTTTGGTAAAGCTCTACGCCTTCAAATAGTTTTGGTGTATAAGCGCCGTTTGATCGTTTTTCTTCTCTTTCTTTCTCCGTTTTTTCCCAGAATCTCATGCTTGCGGGAGAGGATTGTTCCATGATCCCATCTGACGTCACTGGTTGAGTTGACCCCCAAGGTAGCCGCACTGAAGTCGAGCCGAATGGTCGACGCCTCAGACAGGGTTTCTGCGCGATGATATTGTCGGGCCGATAAGATTCATTGCTATAGTAGGTCTGTTTTTCGGGCTTATTCATTAGAGGTGTCTCCGTAGATAACTTCATCAGCCCAGAAAGGTTGGTTGGTTTTAGTGAAATCTGGCTTTGCATGGGCGGAGCTGTATCGGGTTTTATCCTTTATTGCAGGTGCTGGAAAATATCGTACTTCTTCGCCGCGCGTCAGAATAAACTGTGCCCTGATTGCCCATTGGAAATGATGAGAATGCCTCGACCAATTGTTTGTGCCCACTCTTTCAGGTGTGGAAAAGAAAAGTTCTAACGATCCAGTAGATATCCGCTGGCCCTTTGGGAGTTCGGCCAATTTTCTTACTTCAGCTGCTGTTTTGTAATACATTCCTTGTTTGTCCAGATTTCCGTTGATTCGAACCAGTCGGCAGTCTGCGTTTATGCTCAATCCGTCCAGACTGCCGATCAGGCCTGGCAAGCGGCTTTCAATGCGAATTATTGTATCGGCACTCCTTATGGATTGAGGTATTTCGGCTCGAAAATTTAATTTGGCTTGAGGTTCATAAACGGGGTTTTTACTAATGCTGATGCGGATGCCTGCTAGCAAACTGATCAGACGGTACAGGGCTTCCGTTGGATCTTGTAGGTGTTGATCAATAGTGTCCGCCTTGCCAAACGGTCCGCTTTTCAACCAGGTCTCCAACGGAGTTGCACTTAGGATTAAAACTAGCCCAATACCTATGCTTAGCAATAACAACGCAAGCCAACCAGGCGGGGTAAGCCCCATAAATACTGTCGTCCCTCCGAATGCTGAGCCTACTACAGTTGCCAGTCCCCCTGCAGACATAATTAGGTAGCCGTACATGGCCGGGTCGTCCCACTGCGACGCATGCCATGCATCGTATAAATTAACTCCGGCCAAAAGTGCGCCTGAAAACAGTTGTGCGCTGAGTCGAAGTGATAGTTGCTTGGTCAGTGCGGTTCCGAGCTTCGCTCCCAGCCATCTGGCTGCGGCTTCGTCAGAGATCGTGTAAAAAATTTTTCTACTTAATATTTGTGTTGATTGAGTACCTGCTAACTTAACCGATAACGCTTCTCCTGCAATCGCTAAATCCGTAATTGCTGCGATGAGTCCTGCACCTGCGCGTACAGAGTTTTTCTCGCGAATGGTTTGTCTTAACGCATCACCCTCCGAACCCACATTCCAAATCTCCAACATCAACACCCCTACACAAAACCGTGTCGATCTCAAAAGCCGGTAAACAGGCCCGCTTTTCGTCGCATCCAGGTTTTCAATGGCCTGACTCAGCCCGCTTCTCGCCCGGACAAAAGCCTGCTCGGTCTCTCGAACCGCATGGCCTGCTTCCTGGGCGGCTTTCAGTTTTCGGTTGATGTCGGCAATCATCTGTGCGGTCTTGTGGCCGCGTGGGATCACCAGCACGTGGTGTTCGCCGGAGGTCAGGGGGCCGCGTGGGGTGACAGGGGGATCGATGTCTCGGAATGGGTTGCCATCCGGGTCAAGGTATTCACCGTAGCGTGCGTTGGGCATGGAGCTTCGGGTGGGCAGGTCTTCCAGGCCGAACACGTAATGCTGTGGTGTGACCCGATTGCGTTTCAGCAGGAACGCGGGGCCAAAACGCTTGGGCATCATGCTGCGCAGTTGCTGGACACCACGACCCTGGCGGTTGATGTTGATTCGGCGCGCGTTGGAGAGGGGTTGGTCGCGGGCTTGGGCCAGTTGATTGATAGCCGACTGGCTTTGGACGTCGGCGCTGGCGACCTTGGCTTTGCTCGACGCAAGTGTCTGTTCCGCTTTGCCGACGGCATTCTCGGCTGCGTCGACTGCGCCTTGCAGGTTTTCGAAGATCCCCACCAGCGCAGCGGTGGTGGCCTTACCGCTGTTGATGAGAAAGAAGTTCTGCAGGCTGTCGCCGGCCAACAGGCTGGCCAACAGTGCCGCGTCCAGTGTGACTTGAGTGTCGGGGACCGGTACTGGAAAGTCTTCGAAACGCGCAAGTTCAGTCGCGCGAAAGCGGCCGTCGCCCAGGTTCTTGTCTTCGTCGATGGGGGCTTCGTAGGGCTTGCAGACGGTTTCCAGATCGCTTTCGGGCCAGAGCATGACATGCAGCGGGTGTTTGCGGTCGTTGGTGATCTGCGACAGCAGTGTCTGGCCCTGACTGACCTGAGGTTCCCAGAAACCGACTTGCGTAACCGCATCCACGATATTGCCGCCGGGTGCCAGCGGATCCACGCTTGAGGGGGAGAGTGCGAGGGTCGTCAGTGTCCTGCTCAGGTCATACAGTGCGGCGACGTATTCGAAGCCATCCAGGCTCAAGTGGTCGGCCAGGGTCTGGAGCGTAGTGACGCGTTTGAGGCTTTCGACCAGCGCGTTTTGAACGCTGATCATGTCGCGCCACACACGCATACGCTGGACAGCGGCTGTGCATTGATTGATCGCCTGTCGGCCGCTATCGGAAAGCGAGGTGATCACTTCATTGAGTGGATTCTTCGAGCCTCCTATCGTTGGTGGGATGATCAACTGGTGCACCAGCAGCGCGCTGGCGTGGTGGGGATGCTGGATGGCGTAGCGGGCACAGATGCCAAACAGTTGTTGATGACTGTCGATACGCTGGCGCAGGTGGCGTATGCGATGGTTCGAGTCATCCAGCAACACGCCGCAGACTTGACGCTGGCGGGCCTTGTTCAGTACGTCGGCCGCATTTGGCTGAGCTTGCCAGAGCGCCAGACTGTCGCTGGCGTCCTCGTCATCAGCAGGCAATCTGGCCTGCATGGCATCGGCAAGTGCAGACAACTCCAGAGACAGTGTGTCGTTGAGCGTTCTGCCGTTGTCGGCCTCGTCAAGGAAGGCGTTTGCCTGTTCGCGAGCCTTGGCTGGAAACTGGCCCAACAGATCACATAGATACAAGGCGGGGTGATCCAGCAGGCGTTCGTAACCAGGTTGTCGCACACGCTGGGGCGCTACGAGGCTGACAGGGAATACCGACTGATCCAGGTTCAGTCGTGCTGCCGTAATCGGAGCCATCAAGCTCTGAGTGATCTGGTGTTGAGCATTGAAGCCGGAAAAGGCCTTGAGCATGGCCTCGCCGTCGGGCTTGCCCTTATACAGCCTTTTGAAGCGCTCTTTTGAACACGTGAGATCAGGGCTGGTGCAGCGCTGGGTCCTCGCTGCGGCATCACGCTCCAGACGTTCCAGCCGGGCAGCGCTGAGCTGTATCTCCGAAAAGCACAGCTGGACGTCCAGCACGCGCTGATTGTTCCAGATGGCCGGCAGCCAGATATCGTCCAGCGCCACGCCGGTAGCGTTACGTTCTCCGGGTATAAAGCCATCGTCATGACGATAACGAGCGACGTCAATGTCATGGTAGGTCGTAACGGTATTGCTAATCCGTACTTCCACTTCTCGCCAGAGCTTTTGCCGATAGAACACGTACACATAACCGGCGCGGGCCAGCACGGGTGTGCCCAGATCGTACGGCAGGTTCGAACCGGGCAGCGCCGCGAAAGGCAGCACCGGTACGACCTGATTGAATTGCGCGTCGGCCTGTCGTGGCGTGATCCGTGTGTCACCGAGCAATGGCAGCCGAATCGGTTCGCCCTCTGTGCTGACGATTTCGAGTTCAAGTTGCGCACCGGCGACGTGATCCCATACCTGCAGAACGCAACTGCATTGCTCGTCTTCCAGGGCTTCTGGTCGGGATGGATAGGTGCGTGAGCCATCCGCACTGCTCAGTACCAGTTTCTGACTGGCCTCATGATCCTTGCCGATAATCTGAACGATGAGTTTGCCGGTTTCGCAGGAGGGGCCGGCACTCATGTTGCCAATGGTCATTGAGTGAACTCCTTGTTCGGGTGAGGCTGTTGCAGCAGGCGTTGCAAGGCATTCAGGCGTTCTTCTCCTGTGCCGCCGTACTGGCGCGGTGGCGTTTCAAGGTCCGGGTGTTGTGCGCGCAACGAGAGGTAGCGATTCATGAGCGCCGGGTCTGTTGCAAAGCCGTGCGCCATGCCCTCGTCCAGATAAGCGAGTGCGTCTGGAAACGTTGTGCCGGTCTGCTTTTTCCACCAGCCGTAGGCAAAGCGTTCTCGCTCCTGGCGGCGAAAGGCGTCCTCATGGATGTCGCGCAGTCGTGGCGTGGTCGGCTGGGCCGCAGGTGTCCAGCGGGAGACGTGAGGATTGTCGAGGCTTATCCAGCGCTGAGTACCCTGTGCAAGATCTGCCCAGGTTCCGCCGTACCACGACAATCGGAAAATGGGCCCCAGCCACGGCGCGTTCTCTTCGGGCGCACCGGATGTAAAGAAGTAGCTCGCTGTTACAGGGTTCGAATAACGCAGAACGCCCCTGCGTATTCCGTCAAAGTGGATGATCAGCAGGTGCCTGAGATGTGCGAGCAGGGTGTCGTTCGAAAACGGACTTTCGATGATCAGCCCGGGCCAGTCTTCCGGGGCGCTGTGCACGGCCTGCACTAAGCTATAGTCGGCAGATGCCACCAGCCACAGCGGGCTTTTCTCGCGATGAGGCGCCAGTTCGGTCTTGTCGAACAGCACTTTGGGCCTGGGATCAGGCAGTAGCTGGTAGAGCTTTTCCAGCAGGTGATCGGTGCGTTCCAGCAGCAGGGAGGTGGTCATTTTCTGTCTCCTTCCTGCAAGGCCTTGCGACAGCCGCAGTCGGGTAGCGGACAGTCCATGGGTGTGCCGCCTTCAGGCTTCTGGCAGAGTTCGACGATCGGAGCTGTTTCCGTCAGACGCTGCTTCAGCAACTCGCCTGCTTTTTCTGTCAGGACTTCCTTGACCAGCCCAGGCAGGCTCGGCAATGCGCCGCTGCCGGTGGCCGGTTGGCCTCCCGAGTTCAGCTTCACCAACGGCCCACTGACCGTCACCCCACCCGAATCGATCTTGACGAAACTACCCCCCACCTTGAGGGTGACTTCCATCCCGGCCTCGATCACCACTTTGTCGCCCGCCTTGAAGTGAATCTCCTGGCCTGCGTCTGTCAGCAAGGCTTCCCCGACCTTGATGTGCCGCGTTCCACTGACGGTCAGGTGATCGTCGGTACGGACTTCAGTCAGCCGGTTGCCGTCGACCGCGTGGTGTTCCTCGGCCTTGAATTCGCTGTAGCTGTTGGCTTCGATCCGGTCGTGGCGTTCGTGGCCGACACGGATTTTCTGGTCGTGCTGGATGTTCTGGTCCCAGTCGCGTTGGGCGTGGATGTAGATCTGCTCCTGCCCGGCGCGGTCCTCGATGCGCAGTTCGTTGCTGCCTTTGCCGCCGGGGCTGCTCAGGGTCTTGAACACGCTGCGGGTCTGATGGGCTGGCAGCGGGTAGGGCGGGGTGTGTTCGGCGTGGTACAGGCAGCCGCTGATCAAGGGGCGGTCGGGATCGCCTTCCAGGAAGGTCACCAGCACTTCCATGCCGACCCTGGGAATGACCATACTGCCGTAACGATTACCCGCCCAGCTCGACGATACCCGCAGCCAGCAACTGCTCTGGTCATTGGCCTGGCCTTCGCGGTCCCAGTGGAATTGCACCTTGACCCGACCATGCCGATCACAGTGAATCTCCTCGCCCGCAGGCCCGGTCACGACGGCGGTCTGACTGCCGGCAATACGCGGTTTGGGATGTTGGATCGGCGGGCGGTACGTAGCGGTTTTGGGTGTGGCCCTGAAGGTGTTGCGATAGCCCTGACGCAATCCGCCTGCGCTGGAGGCATCAGCTGGCGCGGCTTCCTCCAGCACCTGCGGCTGCCTGCCTTCGTGACGCACGTCGGTCAGCAGCCAGAGCACATTCCAGGCGCCGTTCGGGTGTTCGCTCAGCGGCAGGAAATGGCCGCTGAGCAGCCGAGGCTGGTCGCTCTGACCTTCGGCCAGCCGATAGTCGTGCCGATGGCGTTCCAGTGCGCGACTGGCCAGGTGAGCACCGCGGTCGCGGTGGCTAAACAGGCCGGGGTAATCGTAATCTTCAAGGTCGGGTCGGGCGTCGCCCGGCGCTGCACCCTGCATGGTCAGGCGCGGCTTTTCGAAGTGGTAGTCGCGGCGGGTGGTGCGGCTGGGTCGGGTTTCCAGACGCAGGTTGAAGCGTTTGATGACTGGCGTGTCGGCGACCATGTCGCTGTCCTGTCGATAACTCACAGGCGCCAGTGTCGGGAACACCGCCTGGTCTTCGCCGAACACCAACTGGTGGGCGCTCAGGCTGTGTTCGAAGTGATAATGCAGGCCTTCTTCTTCGCACAGGCGCTGGATGAAGTGCAGGTCCGACTCGTGATACTGCACGCAGTATTCGCGTTCGATGTACACACTGGCGAGCTGGAAACGGTAGGTGGTGGCGAGCAGCCCGTGTTCTTCCAGCACCTGAGCGATGATCTGCGGCACGGTGCGGCGCTGGAAGATGCGTTGGTTGATGCGGTGGCCGAGGCGGGCCAGATGCGGGCGCAAGGTGATCGAGTACTGTGTCAGGCGATGGCCGGAATCGCCTTGGGCGATGCGGTCGATCAGCCCGTGAATGCCGCCATTGTCAGGCGCGAACTGTAGAAAGGCAGGGCGGTTGAGCAGGCTCTCGAGATCCAGCCCGGAAGACTCGCTGACCAGTTCCACCGTGAAAGCAAACGGCTGGCTGATCGCTTCATGGCCGCTGAAGGCGAGTACCTTGAAGTCATGATCGACGCCATCCAGGATGAGCGTGAAAAAAGTCTGGTGGGCAGACATCTCGAATACCTCCTCAGGAACAGGCAACCGTGCCCATCGAATGGAAAGCGCTATTTCAAGATACGTGCCTGATCTTTTTTATTGTTTTAAAACAATAGGTTATTGGTTTTTCAGGATGGTCTTGATGGTTTTTTGAGCAGGATGGTCGCCCTGACTGCGCAATACTCTGCGCACTTGCGCAAGTGTTTGCGAAACAAGTCATGCCACTGGCTGGCAAGGGTCATGTGCGTTTTGGACTGTCATCAGCGTGCAAAAAATTGCGCACTGGCGTTGTTCAGGTGGACCGATGGATGGAGGTCAGTTGCATCGACTCACGAGAGCGTTTCCGGGAGGGCGATGTTCACCTGAATAGTCTTGCGCGTCTTGAACCGGCCTGAGCGTCAGCTCGCAAGCGTCGGCGACGGCGGCGCAGTGCCGGATGAGTTCGGATAGGCTGATGGCATGTTCCGCAGGCGAAAAAAAGCCAGACACAAGGTCTGGCTTTCAGGAGCGGGCAGCGGGGTCAGGCTGTTGCGCTGACCTTGACTGCCGACTGACGGCTGATGTGCAGGGCGACCAGGCTGCCAACGATGGTCAGTGCAGCCAGGGAGTACAACGCCATGGTCGTCGAACCGGTCTGGTCCTTGATCCAGCCCACCAGATAAGGGCTGAGGAAGCCTGCCATCTGCCCGATCGAGTTGATCAGGGCCAGTCCGCCCGCTGCGACACTGGCGCTGAGCAGGGCGGTCGGCAGCGGCCAGAACATGGGCAGGCTGGTCAGTGCGCCCATGGTGGCGATGGTCAGGCCGAGGATGGCGATGAGCGGCACGGTGGCGAAGTTGGCGGCGATGATCAGGCCCGTTGCGCCCATCAGCATGGGCACCACCAGATGCCAGCGGCGCTCGTTGCGCAAGTCGGCAGAGCGGCCCACCAGCAGCATGAACACACCCGCCATCAGGTACGGCACGGCGCTGATCCAGCCGATCACCAGGGCGTCGCTGAAGCCCAGGTTCTTGATGATCGAGGGCAGCCAGAAGTTGATCGCGTACACGCCGCTCTGAATGCAGAAGTAAATGAAGCCCAGAATCCAGATGAAGGGCATGGTCAGGACCGAGGCCACCGAGCTTTTGCCGTGCACAGGGCGGTTGAGTTCGTCCTGGGTGATGTCGGTCTTGACCCGTTGACGTTGCTCTGGCGTGAGCCAGCGTGCGTCTTCGACCTTGTCGCAGAGCAGGAAAAATGCCAGTACGCCCAGTGCGACGGTTGGCAGGCCCTGGATCAGGAACATCCACTGCCAGCCTGCCATGTCGCCCTGACCTGCGGCGAAGTGGTTGAGGATCCAGCCGGAGAACGGTCCGCCCAGCAGCCCGGACACCGGAATGGCCGACATGAACAGCGCCATGATCCGACCGCGTCGCTGGTTCGGGTACCAGCGCGAGAGATAAAGGACGATACCGGGAAAGAAGCCTGCTTCGGCCATGCCGGTCAAAAAGCGCAGCACATAGAACTCGACCGGTGTGGTGACGAACAACAGGCAGGTGGAGAACGTGCCCCAGGTGATCATCATCAGCCCGATCCAGCGCCGTGGGCCGAAGCGGTTCAGCGCCAGATTGCTGGGCAGGCCGCACAGTACGTAACCGATGAAGAAGATACCGGCACCCAGGCCGTAGACCGTTTCGCTGAAACTCAGGGCATCGAGCATCTGCAGCTTGGCGAATCCGACATTCACGCGGTCCAGGTAGTTGAACAGGTAGCAGATAAAGATGAACGGGATAAGGCGCAGGGTGATGCGACGATAGACATGATTGCCGTCAGCGTCGCCAACCTCGCGAACCGGAGAGTTGGACATGGCGTCAGTTCCTCAGAGCTTGTTATTTTTATGCAGCTTGCCGGGGGCCTCCCGATCATAGGGAGCCTGCAGATAAAACGCTTTGGGGTTTTGCACGGCTGACGTGGGCGAGTGTTGTGTCATTGCACAAAGGACGGGCCGGTATGTGGCTTCATGCGATCAATCACACCATGCATGATCGTTCCTCACGCGCTGTGCCCGGCGTTATCCATAGGTCTTGCTGCAACCGACGTGAGTGTGGGAGGCGGCTTGCCGGCGATGCTTTTTCTGAAGCGACTATCAGTGACTGAGCTGACGCCATCGCCGGCAAGCCGCCTCCCACGGGGTACGCATTCAGTCAGACACTTTGATGATTTCCCATGCTCCCGCGTGGTAACGCCGCTCGGGACGCTCTGCGTCCGGGATGCCTGTCCATGCGGAGAGCGGGCAGGTCATCAGTTCGAAGTGCCTTTACTCAATGGCCTCGTAAGGCAACCCCACATAGTTCTCGGCAATGGTCTTGCGCCCGGCCTCGGAGCCGACGTAGTAGTCCAGCTCGGTCTGCTGGATGCGTTGGCTGAAGGCGTCGGTGTCGGGGAAGTTGTGCAGGACCGAGGTCATCCACCAGGAAAAGCGCTCGGCTTTCCAGACCCGGCGCAGGCAGATCTGCGAATATTTTTCCAGCAGGTCGGTGCGGCCTTCCTGATAGACCTTGAGCAGGATGCGGTACAGCGTGCTCACGTCGCTGGCGGCCAGGTTCAGGCCCTTGGCGCCGGTCGGCGGGACGATGTGGGCGGCGTCGCCGAGCAGGAACAGGCGGCCGTACTGCATGGGTTCGACCACAAAGCTGCGCAGCGGGGCGATGCTTTTCTCGATGGATGGACCGGTCACCAGACGCTCGGCCAGATGGGCAGGCAGACGCGATTTGAGTTCATCCCAGAAACGCTCATCCGACCAGTCCTCGACGCGTTCATCTGCACTCACCTGCACGTAGTAACGCGTGCGGATGGCCGAACGCATGCTGCACAGGGCAAAGCCGCGGGGGTGATTGGCGTAGACCAGTTCCTCGTTGACCGGCGGCGTATCAGCCAGCACGCCGAGCCAGCCAAACGGATAGACCCGTTCGAAGACGCTCAGCGCCTCGGCCGGGATCGCCTGGCGCGACACACCATGAAAGCCGTCGCAGCCGGCCACGTAATCGCAATCCAGGCGCACGGTTTCGCCATTCTTGACGAAGGTCAGGTACGGGTGGTCAGTCTTGAGGTCATGGGGCTGGACATCTTCAGCCTCGTAGACAGTCATCGCGCCGCTGGCTGCGCGTGCCTGCATGAGGTCGCGGGTCACTTCTGTCTGGCCGTAGACCATTACGGTTCGGCCATTGGCCAGACGCCTGAGGTCGATGCGCTCGCAGCGCCCGTCGAAGGCCAGTTCGAAGCCATCATGAGTCAGGCCCTCGGCGTCCATGCGCTCGCTGACGCCGGCCTCGCGCAGTAGATCGACCATGCCTTGTTCAAGCACGCCGGCGCGGATGCGGGAAAGGATGTAGTCGGGGTCCTTGCGTTCAACGATGACGTTGTCGATGCCGGCGCGTTGCAGCAATTGGCCCAGCAACAGCCCGGACGGGCCTGAGCCGATGATGGCGACTTGGGTTTTCATGGGTGTCGTCCTGTTTTGTAATCCCTGCCAGCCGAGGCGTGCGGGATGTGTTTGTTTTTGTCTCCTGCATTTTTAATGGATGCCATCGAGATAAGAAGGCAATATCCAGCGCATTACCTGGACTTTTCGAGGGTCTGGCGAGGATTGATCAATGCCCAGAACAGCGCCTGCTTCCATTCCTGTCTTCAAGCTTTATGGCGAGACCACGGCCTGGCCGACACCTGATCTTATTCACTGCGAGTCGATTCCCGAGCGCAGCAAGATGCATGAATGGGAGATCAAGCCCCATCGTCATGGCGATCTGGTCCAGTTGCTGTACGTGCAGTCAGGCCGGGCGGTGCTGAAGGTCGAAGACGTGGTGCATCAGGTCGATACGCCGTCCCTGCAGGTAGTTCCCGCGCTGAGTGTGCACACCTTCAAGTTTGCCGAAGACATTCAAGGGCACATCCTCAGCCTGGCGCGGCCGTTGGTGGAACAGCTGGAGGCGGCGCTGGACATCTCGGCCATCGGCACGGCCCGTTGTCATGCGTTGGGTGAAGACAGCGTTTATGTGGACACGCTGTTCAGCGCGATTGCCCGCGAGTACCGTCAGCGCCAACCGGGGCGCGACTTGATGTTGCAGTCGTTGATCAACGTGCTGATGGTCTGGCTCAGCCGACGAGGCAGCGAGCAGCGCGGCGATGATGCGCAGGTACAGGATCGTGGACGCGAGCATTTGCAGGTGTTCATGCATCAACTGGAAGCCAGCTTTCGCGAGCACTGGTCCATCGAGCAGCACGCGCAGCAGATGGGGCTCAGCGCAGCGCACCTCAATGCCCTGTGCCGTCGGCTGTGCAATCAGTCGGCGTTGCAGATCATCAACCAGCGGTTACTGCTGGAGGCCAAGCGCAATCTGGTCTACACGACCATGACGGTGAATCAGGTGTCCGACAGCCTCGGGTTTTCCGAGCCGGCGTATTTCTCCCGATTCTTCAAGCGCGCCACCGGGCAGTCACCCCGTCAGTTTCGTCAGCAGAAATAAAAACGGGGCGCTGTTCAGCGCCCCGTTTGCGTGCGATCGGTTTATCAGGTGACGACCTGATAGCACGGCACATAGGCCGCGCCGCCTGGCAGTTTCATACGGTGTTGATCGACGAAGGCCTGCAGCAGCTTGTCCAGCGGTTGCATGATCGATGGATCACCATGGATCTGGTAAGGGCCATGTTCCTCGATCAGGCGGATACCCTTGTCCTTCACGTTACCGGCCACGATGCCGGAGAACGCCCGGCGCAGGTTGGCCGCAAGCTCGTGAGACGGTATGTCGTGGTTGAGCTGCAGCCTGGCCATGTTTTCGTGGGTCGGATCGAACGGATGCTGAAAGCTTTCTTCGATCTTCAACAGCCAGTTGAAGTGGAACGCGTCGTTGCGTTCACGGCGGAACTGACGCACCTCCTTCAAGCCCTTGGCCATGTGGCGGGCCACTTCTGCCGGGTTGTCGATGATGATCTCGTAATGACGCTGTGCTTCTTCGCCCAACGTGGCACCGACGAACGCGTGCAATTGTTGCAGGTAGGGTTCGGTGTTTTTCGGACCGGTCAGGACGACCGGGAACGGCACGTCCTTGTTGTCCGGGTGCATCAGGATGCCCAGCAGGTACAGGAACTCCTCGGCCGTGCCTGCGCCGCCCGGGAAGATGATGATGCCGTGGCCGACGCGCACGAAGGCTTCCAGACGTTTCTCGATGTCCGGCAGGATCACCAGTTCGTTAACGATCGGGTTCGGCGCTTCGGCAGCGATGATGCCAGGCTCGGTCAGGCCCAGGTAGCGGCCACCGACGATGCGTTGCTTGGCGTGGGCGATGGTTGCGCCTTTCATCGGGCCTTTCATGACGCCCGGGCCGCAACCGGTGCAGATGTCCAGGCTGCGAAGGCCCAGTTCATGGCCGACCTTCTTGGTGTACTTGTATTCTTCGGTGTTGATCGAGTGGCCGCCCCAGCACACCACCATCTTCGGTTCGACGCCAGCGCGCAGGGTGCGGGCGTTGCGCAGCAGGTGAAACACGTAATCGGTGATGCCTTGCGAGTTGCTCAGATCGATGCGCTGGCTGTCCAGCTCGCTTTCGGTGTAGACGATGTCGCGCAGGGCGCTGAACAGCATTTCGCGGGTACTGGCGATCATCTCTCCGTCGACGAAGGCGTCGGCCGGAGCGTTGAGCAGCTCCAGGCGCACGCCGCGGTCCTGCTGATGAATGCGCACCTCGAAGTTCTCGTAGGCCTCAAGGATGGTCTTGGCGTTATCGACATGGGCGCCAGTATTGAGAATGGCCAGGGCGCACTGGCGGAATAGGGTATAGGTGCTGCCAGAACCGGCAGCGCTGAGCTGCTGGACTTCACGCTGGGACAGGGTTTCAAGGCTGCCTTTTGGGCTTACCGTGGCGTTAATCACTTGTCTTGGGATCATTCTATTTTCCATTAGAGCGATGCACTCGAGCCGGCAGGGCCTGCGCATCAGGATGGTGAGCATCGAAGACGTTCACGCCTGACGGCTATTTTCTACAGCACTTGAGCGCGAATGCAAATGTAGAGCCTCGCCTGACGCAGGTTCAGGGTCATGGGCATCGTTTTGCTGGCTGAATGTCATGTAAAGCAGGGACTTGATGACCAGCACCCGGTGGCTGAATTTTGACGCTTATGCAGGCCAATAGTGAACCTGACCCATTTAACAGGGTCTGTTAGCTGATGGACTCTGTGGACAGCCTCCGCAAGTGTCTGCCGACCATTGAAGTCTCAGGCGTTTTTTTCAACTCGCCTGTTAGGCAGACCGCCTGTCCGCGCAGGAGTTGCAATGCATTTGCCGCCTGCCATTGCCATCGTTAGCCGGCCCGTACACCGGGGCTTTATTTTCATTCCAGACAAAGATAACCATTGCCATGTCTCGTCATCTTTCCGCACTGCTTTCTCGTGCCCCTGGCCTGTTCTCCGTTTCGCGTCGTCTGATCGGCACCGGTCTGCTGGGCACCGTTCTGTCGGTCATTATTCCTGTCAGTGCTCAAGCGGCGGAGAGTGACCGCTGGGTGAGTGACAGCCTGACCACCTATGTACGCAGTGGCCCGACTGACGGGCACCGCATCGTGGGTACGCTCAAGTCCGGGCAGAAAGTCGAATTGCTCAGCACCTCGGGCAATTTCAGCCAGGTACGCGGCGAGGGCGGCAGCACCGTATGGATCCCCTCCAGTGACCTGCAGGAAGTCCCGGGGCAAGCCGAGCGCGTTCCGCAGTTGACGCAACAGGTTGCAGAACTGACCGAACAATTGAACGGCATCGACAACACCTGGAAAACCCGCGTGCAAGGCATGCAGGAAACCCTGGATGCACGCAAGAAGCTGATCGATGAGCTGGAAGCGCGCACCAAGACGCTCAATGACCAGCTGGCCGACTCCCAGGCCGAGCTGCGTTCCACTCAGGCGCGACTGGGTGACGAGAACAAACAGGTGATGATGCGTTATCTGGTTTACGGCGGCAGTATCGCCGGTGCCGGGCTGCTGGTCGGCCTGATTCTCCCGGCCCTGACCCGTGGCCGCAAAAAGAACGACGGCTGGGTATAACCCTTACCGCCTGTAATAGCGCCGCGCCTGACGCGGCGCTTTTGTGTGGGCCTGCTCGTGATGTGATTTGCCTGCGCTTGCCTTCCTCTCACTCCGTCCCTCTCACCCCAGCGTTTTCGATCTGGTTCTCAATCTGCGCGCTGATTCGGCGTGTAATCCCCGCGAAATTGATGTTCGCTCTATAGTTTCTGTGTGAATGGTCGAAAAACTGACGTGTGCTGTCCGTTGAGTTGGCACCTTGGTGCAGTCGGCGCGCGCAAAGCTGTGTTATGGCACGTTGCCATTAGTTACCATGCGCGTCCCGAAAACGGCTGCAACCCTTGGCCTGAACATGGTTCAACCCTTGGGTCTCATATTTTCACCCTCTCCTGTGTAGGAATCCGATGCTGGCGTACAACCAAAAAAGCTTTCTGATCGTCGACGACTTCTCCGACTTCCGCAGTTCGGTGCGTTCGATGCTGCGTGAGCTGGGCGTCAAGGAAGTGGATACTGCCGACAACGGCGAGCAAGCCCTGCGCATGTGCTCGCAAAAGCGTTACGACTTCGTGCTGCACGATTTCAACCTGGGCGATGGCCGCAAGAACGGCCAGCAAGTGTTGGAAGACCTGATGGTCGAGCGGCTGCTGAGTTATGAAAGCGTGTTCATCATGGTGACCGCCGAGAACAGTCAGGCGATGGTCATGAGCGCCCTTGAGTGGGAGCCCGATGGCTACCTGACCAAACCCTTCAACCGCGCAGGCCTGGCTCAGCGTCTGGAAAAGCTGGTTCAGCGCAAGACATTGCTCAAGCCGATCCTGCAGGCGCTGGACCGTCGCAAGCCCGCCGAAGTGCTGGCCGCCTGCAACAAACTGATTGAACAGGACCCGCGTTTTGCGCCGCTGTGCCTGCGCTACAAGGCCGATGCGCTGCGTGACCTGAAACAGAACGAGCCGCTCGAGGCCTTCCTCAGGACCATCCTGGCCGATCGTGCCACGCCCTGGGCGTACGGCGCTTTGGGCAACTTGCTGCTCAAACGCGGCAAGGTCACGGAGGCAGAGGCGGTGTTCGAGCAAGCGATCAAAGCCTTCCCGACCATGCCCGCGCTGTTCGATGGTCTGGCCGAGGTGCTGGTGGCGCGTGGCGATGCCAAGCGTGCGCAGACTGTGCTGGAGAGCGCCGTGCGCCTCTCGCCACTGGCCGTGCGTCGTCAGAAACTGCTGGGCAAGCTGGCGCTGGGTAACGAAGATTTCGAAAGTGCGTCCAAGGCCTATCGTCAGGCGGTGTCTCAGGGCGCGCATTCGCGCTTTAAAGACCCTGAAACCAACCTCGGGCTGGCCCATGCGCTCATCAGCAAGGGCGGCGATCAGGGGCTGGATGCACGCACCCGGGTCGAGATCAACAACGCCTTGGTCGATGTGGCCAAGGAGCACACCAACGACGAAGGCCTGCAGGTGCGTACCCGCCTGATGAAGGCTGCCAGCCTGCAGCACTCCGATCCTGAAACCGCTGCCAAACTGACCGAACAGGCCATGGCCCGTCTTGAGGGCATGGAACAGTTCCTGAGCGCCGACGCCGCCCTGATGGTGGCCTCGCAGCTCAAGCAACTGGGTCAGGAAGAGGCGGGGGCAGGCGTGCTGAAAAACTGTGCCGAAGTCTACGGCGATGACCCGGCCGTGATGAAAAGCGTGGCCAGCATGACCGATGATCCGGCGATTCTCGGAGCGAACAAGGCGGCCATCGACTTCAACCTGCAAGGTGTGCGCAGCTACAAGGCTGGCAATCTGCCTGAAGCGCAGGAGTACTTCCGTCGTGCGCTGGCCTTGCAACCCAAGAACATCAGTATCGCGCTGAACATGGCGCAGTCGTTGCTGCATCCGGGGCAGAATCTGGGGCAGACCGGGCTCGACGAATGCCGCGCCAGCCTGAAAATGGTCGGCATGATCCCGGACAGCGATCCGCGTTACGAGCGTTATCAGAAACTCAGGGAAAGGGCGTTTGGCGCATGAGTGAAGAGCTGCAGCAGGGACTCGACTTTTCCATGGTGATTGCTTCCACCGTGCACGACATGAAGAACTCGCTGGCGAAGCTGACCCAGGCCCATAGCGAGTGGCAAAGCCGGCTTTGCGCCGAACAGCGCGATACGCCGGAGCATGGCGTGATCGACTATGAGTTCGCCAGCCTCAACGGCATGCTGGTGCAGTTGCTCGGCCTCTACAAACTGGGCGTCAACCAGTTGCCGCTGCGTCCGGATTACCACGAGCTGGACGACTTCATCGAAGCGCAACTGGCGCATCAGGAGGAAGTGCTGACCAGCCGTGGCATCGTCGCACGCTACGAAATCGACGATTTGAACCCGCTGGGTTTCTTTGATCGCGAACTGGTCGGTTCGGTGGTCGCCAACATCATCATCAATGCCATCCGGTTCGCGCGCGAGAGCATTTTCATTCACGTCGGCGACGACGACGGCCAGTTGAAAATCTCGATCAACGATGACGGTCCGGGCTATCCGGCGCACCTGATCGAGCACCAGACCGACTATGTTCTGGGTATCCATCAGGGCAGCGGCAGTACCGGACTTGGGCTTTACTTCGCCTCGCACATTGCACGGCTGCATGTGCGTAATGGCAAGCAGGGCCACATCGAGATCGCCAATGGCGGCGCGCTTGGGGGTGGGTTGTTTAGTATCTATCTGCCTTAGGTTCTGTACGAAAAGCGGCTGCGCTCGCCGACTTTTCGTACCGAGCCCAGGTAGCCAGCGTCTTGCCGCGCTGATTATGGCTATCGCTTGCAGTGGTAAAGGCGTATGAGTAGGGCGTGACGTACAGGGCTGGCTGCGCTGTATGGATTGCCAGAATGGCAGCACGAATCGTTTCAACCTCGGCGCTTCATGACAGGACCAGTCATGAAAAGCGGATCGTCGGTCTTAGGTGAAGGAAGGGTCGGAGCATGAGCCTCAACAAGTTGATCATCGTTGGCGCGGGCAGTTTTGGGCGTGAAGTCCACCAATGGCTCGAAGACTGGATAGTGTTCAATCCTGACTGGTCAATCGCCGGATTCATTGATGACACCAAGTCCGACATGGGAGAGTTTCGTAACTACTCTCCCATACTGTCCTCCATCGAAAGCTACCAGCCATCTGCCGACGAGTACCTGGTGTGCGCCATCGCTACACCGGCGGGGAAAAAGGCGGTCGTGAACAAATTGCTGGGCAGGGGAGCGCAATTCTTCACGCTGATCCATCCGACCGCTATCGTCGGCAAGAACGTGATCATCGGGGAAGGGACGGTCATCTGCCCGTACGCCATCCTGTCCGTGGATCTTGAGGTCGGTGCGTTCGCTACGATCAATTCAGCCTGCACCATCGCCCATGATGTGCGAATGGGCCGGTTCGTCACCCTGAGTCTGCAGTGTGATATCACGGGAGGCGTCATTCTGGGAGATGAGGTGTTTCTGGGATCGCGGGCCTCGGTACTGCCAAAGGTGCATGTGGGTCACAAGGCCTGCATTGGCGCGGGCAGCGTTGTCAATCGATCTGTGGCCCCCGGTCTGACGGTTGTCGGCGTGCCAGCCCGCAGTATCGAGCACGCTGTGTAAGACAATCCCCGGCCGCTGCTTCTGGCCTGCTGGCGCCGTGCCGACCGTCTTGATCGGCACGGCGCTTTCGCATCAGCCCGGCACGTTCAGCCAGGCTTCACGCCATTGCTCAAGGCAGGCAGCATCCATCATCCAGTGTTGAGTCACTTCATGCTTGAGCGCGTCGCCCTTGCGCGCGCAGTTATCAAGGTCCTGGATGTGGGCCTCAATGGCTGCTATCCAGGCCTGCGCTTCATTGCTGACACGTGTCACCGGCAGGTTGTGCGGGCTGCTCAACACATCGCTGCAAATGACCGGGAAGCCGCAAGCGCCGTACTCCAGAAGCAAGTTCGGCCCTTTACTGGCATTGAGCGCATGGGGCATGGCAGGCGCCAGTGCCAGATCAAGGTCAAGACTGGCCAGCGCGCCTGGGTACAGCGCACCTTCGACAGGCGAGCGCAACTCGTGGATGTAAGGTCGCAACCATCTTGAACATGGGCCCATGATGACCCAGTTCACTTTGTCGGCCAGCGCCTTGATCACGTCTGAAAGCATCAGCAGATCGTTCTGCTGTCGTACCGTCCCTGCCCAGCCGACACGCGGTTTTTGACGGGGCCTGGACTGACTGTCCAGGTTCAGCCATACACCTGGATCCAGGCGGGCTTCAATGACGTGAATGTCCGGATGCACGTCTTGCAGCAATTCGGCGAGCGCTGCAGTGGGAACGATGACTCTGTCAGCGTGCGCCAGACCGTGCCTGAGAGAGGCCTGAACAGCCTCGAAAGTGGGGGCGCTCGGGTCGACGTCGTGGAACACCGGATATTCAGGCAAGTCGTAAATGACCCGCGCATTGGTGTGGTTCTTGATCGCGTTGATCGTACCGGCCAGTCGTTCATTGACCGTGCTCTGGATGACGACAGTGTCAGGACTGAGCCGTGCTATCTCGACCAGCTTGAGCGGCGTGTGGCAGACGACGCCATCCACTGTCTTGTCGGCACGCAGCGACTGCAGGGGCGCTGTTACGCGCCTGCCGGCTTCGTCATGATCGGCGGGCTGCAACAGCACGACGGGTAACGGGCGATGGCTCAAGGGACGCCAGCTCAGTTCCTGTACGGGTTGGGTGACAAAGCCTGCGCCCTGGAGCGTCAGGTTTTTGTTATAGGCTGGATCCCAGGCCAGATAATGCAGCCAGCGATGGTTCAGCGCCTGGGTGGCAAAGTCCATCGACTGCGCATCAACAGTGGGTTGCAGGGGGCGCAGTGCGATGATCGCGTGTGGCGTCCATACCACAAGGTGGCCGGTTTCACCTGCCTTGAGGCACAGGTCGACATCGTTGAAGTGCTCATGGAACAGAGGCTCGTTCAGGCCGTCGATTTCATCGAACAGTGTCTTGCGGATCATCAGGCAGGAGCCGCTGACGGCGCTATAGTTCTGCTCCGTTTCCAGGCGCTGCTGCTGGGTTATCGAGGAGGCGATGTCTCTGGACGTGACGGGGCCTACAGTGCCATTGAGTCCCAGAATGAGACCGCCGTCGATCACGCTGCCGTCTGGCGAGATGATTTTTGCCCCGACCACCCCTACCTCGGGCCGCATGGCATGGTTGAGCAGGTGAGTCAGCCAGTCGTTCTGAATGATCGAGGCATGGCTGGCCAGCATCAGCAGGTAATCGCCGTTTGCCTGCGCAGCGCTGGCGTTGAGCAGGGCTGAGGGGCTCAAGGCCTCTTCATTACGAAGAATGCGAATCCTGTCCGACTGCATCGATTCAAGTGTCGCCAGCCATTGCGTGGTCTGGACTGACTGACTGGCGTTGTCGCAAATCAGGATTTCATAAAAGGGATAGTCGGTGTGTTCCAGGATGCTTTCGACGCAGGGCAGCAGCGTGTCCAGATTGTCCTGCGAGGTCAGCAGGATAGACACCAGCGGCTGGTCTGCATGACCATATTCGATCCGGTAATGTCCTGACTCGCCACTGTGTACATGGTGGTTGCTGTAACCGCGCGCGAGCAGATGGCGTTGCAGGGTACGCACTTCATCGTGGTTGTGGCCGGGCTGCCACAGCGGTGAGATGACCAGTGGCTCGGGCGAGTGCGCGAAACCGGTGAAGCTATCGTCTTCGATCATGCGCAGGATCAGGTCCAGCTCGATGGCTTGAGCATGACCTGGGTCAAAGCCGCCTACTGAAAGTGCCTTCTCCCGGTTGAACAGCCAGTTGCGACTGGTCGCTGCCGGGCAGGCGAGCAGATAGTCCAGGCTGAAGTCCGGACGAAACCCCAGGCTCGCGCCTTGCTGTGCGTGCAGCGTTACTTCGTCGCCGAACACCGCGCAGGCCTGGGGGGCTTCGATCATTTTCATCGCAGCGCCAAGCAGGCCGCTCGGAGTAAAGGTCGCGCCTGCATCGACCAGGATCCACCAGTCATGACGGTGTGCCTGCATCAGGTCATTGATGACGATGGCACGGTTGTCCCTACTGGCTTGCAGCCATGGCAGTTGAGCCTGTAACGGCGTCTGCTCATCCTGATCGTAGTCGGCGAGGATGAACACCTTGAGTTTGTCCAGCAGCGGCGCGTCGGACGCCAGGCTCTGCAGGGTGCTCAGCACATGCTCTGGCTGCTGATCGAAATCCGAGACCACGATGGCGATTGCCGGGCCGCCATCGTTTTGCCGGATATAGTCGCCCAGCAACGATTGCTCGGCTGTGGAGGGTCTGCGTTGCCCGAGCCAGTGGGCGATCCCGGTGTTGCGTACCGTTGCCTGGGGGCGACGATCAAAATGGGCCAGCAGGTCCAGCTCCTGGACATTATCGCGCTGCGACAGCGGAGCGATTTTGACCTTGCCGTTGAATTCGTCGGGACGCACCCAGCCCAGCTCGCGTGTCAGGCGGAAATGATTGGCGTGGCCTTCCTGAGACAGATGAGGGATCGTGCGCCCTTGTTCACTGGTTTGCTGATCCGAAACTCTGAAGTAGGAGAGCGGACGCACCAGCATCGCCAGATTCCCCTGGCGAAGCAGCTTCAGGTACATCGCCACGTCACCCAGTCCCCAAATGAACACGCCCTTGAGGGACATGATGTCCAGTCCGAAGGCGAGCACATCCTCGCGTCGACACATGACCGATGCTGGCTCGCCGACGAAGTTGACCGGGTATTGCGCCAGAAACGAAACCAGTTCCGGGCCGTCCAGAATCACGTTCTTGCCGAACGGGTAGGCGGTGTACAGGTTGTCCGGCAGCAGATCACCGTTGCTGTCGATTCGCTTGCGCGCCGCCGAGACCAGCTTGATGTCGGGGCTGTCGTGCAGAACGTCGAACAGCAGGCGCACACAATCGGGCAGAAGGATGTCGTCATCATACAAAAACTTGATGTACGGCCCCTTCGCCAGGCTGATCGCACGCGCGTTGTTATGGGCCTCGCCCAGCGGGGTTTCATTCTTCTCGTAACGGATCGGCCAGCGGCTGGCAGGCCTGAGCTTTTCGACAATGTTCCTGATGCCATCGTCACGGCAGTCGTCGGTGACAATGATCTCGATGTCGTCGTGGTTCTGGCGAAGAGCACTGGCCAGCGCCGCTTCGAAAAAAGCCGGTTTGTAAGCAGGGATGACAATACTGACCAGGCGTGAAGAACTCATCGCAATACCACATGTGAAAAAGTGTTGTGAGCCGACCGGGCAACTCGGTCGGTATTCATGACCGGCAGCGGTCGTCAGGCCTTGCGGCCTACGTACAGAACCGACTGATCAGTAATGCCGTGCTGGTGGAAGACGCCTTCGCCGAAGGAACCTGAATCCAGGGCATCGACCTTGAAACCGGACGCCTCCAGGCGTGAGACGAAATCGTGTCTGGCATACATCCGCACATGGTCGTCCTGCCCGAAGCGCGCCCAGCGTTCATCGACGCTTTTCTCGTCGGGGTCTTCGTCTGTTTCGGTGGCGGTCAGCAGAATCGGCACCATCAGGATCGCAGAACCGCCCTTGGCCAGAACCCGATGCAATTCGGACATGGCCTTGTGGTCGTCGGGTACATGTTCCAGCACATGCGAGCAGACGATGAAATCAAAGGACTCGTCGGCGTACAGGTGCATGTCCATGATGTCCACCACATCATCAGCCAGCGGCGAGAACAGGTCGGCCGAGCGATAGCGGGCGTTGGGCAAACTGCGCAGAAACTTCGAAAGCACGACGGCTGGCGCAATGTCGAGGATGCGCAACGCCTGGCCCGGCGGGTGGTTCAGCAGGTGCATCGCGAACAGTGCGTAAAGGCGATCGCGGTCCGAGGCCTGGCACTCAGGGCAACTGTACTGGCCAACGTTCAGGGTCTCGAAATCGTCCACGCTGTAAAACACGTTCAGGCGGTGGAAGATTTTCAGATGGTCTTTTTCCATCGGATAGAAATTCGGAAATCGGCAAGCGCATACCGGGCATGTTCGCATTAGCAGTTCTCGTTACTGGCAGTGGCGATGACCTTGATGATGCTGTCGAAGGCTTCATCGGTCAGGCTGTCGTAAATAGGCAGGCACAGAATCTGATTCGACAGGCCGGTGGCGATGGGCAAGCGTTCCGGCTTGGCCGAGTCCAGGCCCCGGTACATCGGGAAGGTCGAAATCAGTGGATAGAAATAGCGGCGGGCCAGAATGTTGTGGTCACGCATGCGCTGGTACAACGCATCGCGGGACAGCGGGAAGCCTTCCCTGATCAATACCGGGAAGTAGGAATAATTGTGCTTTTCACAGGTCTGCCAGACGATCTCGATACCCGGAATTGACGCCAGCGCATCGCGGTAGCGCTCGTCGATACGCTGACGCTTGAGCAGCGCCTGATCGATATGCTTGAGCTGAAGCAGGCCGAACGCGGCGTTGATCTCGCTCATCTTGCCGTTGATGCCGGGCGCCACGACCGTCACTTCATCTGCGAAGCCGAAGTTTTTCAGGTAATCGATTCGCTGCTTGGTCTTCAGATCAGGGCTGATGATCGCGCCGCCCTCGAAGGTATTGAACACCTTGGTGGCGTGAAAACTCAGGATCGACAGGTCGCCGTGCTTGAGCAGGCTTTCACCGCGATGCTGAACGCCGAACGCATGGGCGGCGTCGTAGATGACCTTCAGGCCGTACCGATCGGCGATCTGCTGGATGCGGTCCACGTCGCAAGGGATGCCATAGCAATGCACCGGCATAATGGCCGTGGTCGCAGGCGTGATGGCTTCCTCGATACGGTCCGGGTCCAGGTTGTAGGTGCCAGGCTCAATGTCGACGAAGACCGGGGTGAGGCCGTTCCAGAGCAATGAGTGAGCGGTGGCCACGAACGAGTAGGGCGTGGTGATGACTTCGCCTTTGATGCGCAGTGCCTGAATCGCGGTCATCAGCGCCAGGGTGCCGTTGGAGAACAGCGACAGGTGTTCCACGCCCAGATAGTCAGCCAGTTCCAATTCCAGCTGTTGGTGAAACGGTCCGCCGTTGGTCAACTGACGGCTCTCCCAGATCTGCTCCAGATAGGGAATGAACTCCTCCAGGGGCGGCAGCAGAGGGCGAGTGACAGGAATGGGTGCGCTCATGAAGAATTCTCGACTCGTGTCGCAAGAGAGAGTGCGGTTCGCCAGGTCATTTTTCAGGCGCTCAAGCGTCCATTCGCAGGGCTTGACGTAAAAATGGCAGCCGAACTGTTTTGTCAGGACTAAAAGCAAGAAGCCCGCCAAAAACCTTGCGGTGAACAATTCCCCCTCCTGAGGTGGAGGACGCGGTCGCACGAACTCGTTTCAGTGCTTGAAATTCCGAACGCCCGGTGCGTATTTTGTACGCACTGCCGCTCGGCGGCCCGGACCAATACCAAGGATTGAAAGATGACCCGCAATGAACCCCGCCAGCTGGCCCAGCTGTTGACGGGCATTGATGAAGTGGAGTGTGTGACGCCGGACCTGAACGGCGTGCCGCGCGGCAAGGTAATGAGCGGTGAAGGCTTTCTGGAAGGACGACGTCTGCAGCTGGCGCGTGGTGTTCTGCTGCAATGCATCATGGGTGGATATCCTCCCGCGCGTTTTTACGGCGCTGACGACGGCGATGTCGCGCTGGTTGCCGACCCTGCTGATGTTCACCGTCTGCCCTGGAGCGACCAGCCGCGAGCGCTGGCCATCTGCGACGCCGAGGAGTTGTCGGGTGCCCGTTGCCCGTTGTCCACCCGTGGGCAGCTCAAGGCGGTCATTGCCCGTTATGCGGAGTATGGATTGGCGCCGGTCGTGGCGACCGAACTGGAGTTCTTCGTGTTCGCGCCCAACCCCGACCCTTTGCAGGCGTTTGTCCCGCCGGTGGGTCTCGACGGTCGACGCGAGTGGGGTCACTCGGCGTTCAGCATCAGCTCCAACAACGGACTGCGGCCATTTTTCAAAGAGGTGTACGCCTGCATGGCGGCGCTGGGGCTGCCCCGCGACACCGTCATGCACGAGATGGGCGTCAGTCAGTTCGAGATCAACCTGTTGCACGGCGACCCTCTGCAGGTGGCCGATCAGACGTTTCTGTTCAAGCACCTGCTCAAGGAAGTGGCGCTCAAGCACGGTGTGATTGTGGTCTGCATGGCCAAGCCTCTGGCCCATACGCCGGGCAGTTCGATGCACCTGCATCAGAGCGTGGTGGACGCTGTCTCCGGGCGCAATGTGTTCAGCGACGAGGAGGGCCAGTCGACGGCAACCTTCCGTCACTTCATTGGCGGTTTGCAGGCGTGCATGGCCGACTTCACGGCGTTGTTCGCACCGAACGTAAATTCCTATCAGCGTCTGTTCCATCCGTTTGCATCACCCAACAACGCGTGCTGGTCCTACGACAACCGCGCGGCCGGTCTGCGCATTCCGGCCAGCGTGGCGGCCGCCCGCCGCGTGGAGAATCGTTTGCCGGGAGCCGATGCCAATCCGTATCTGGTCATCGCCGCCAGCCTGGCTGCGGGCCTGTATGGCATTGAAAAGGGGATCGAGCCAACGGCTGCAATGCAGGGCGAGATCAAGGTGCCCGAAGAATTGTCCCTGCCGTGTACCTTGCAGGCGGCTCTGGAGCGTCTGAACTGCAGTCAGTTGGCCAAGGAACTGTTTGGTCATGAGTTCATCGAAGGCTACATCGCATCGAAGACCCTGGAACTGACCAGTTTTCTTGATGAGATCACCCCCTGGGAACGGCGCGTTCTGGCTGCCCAGATTTAAAGAACGTTGTTTGGGGCTCGCCCGATCGGGCGACTCCCTATTTTTGGAAAGTCGATGCGCCAAATCTGGAAGTCCTTTCGAGCGCTGTATTTTGCCTCGTTGATGATGCTGATCGGCTCCGGTCTGCTGAGTACATATCTGGCCCTGCGCCTGGCTGCCGATCAGGTGGACAGTCTGTGGGTGGGTGCCTTGATGGCCGCCAACTATTTCGGCCTGGTGCTGGGCGGCAAGATCGGTCACCGGCTGATTGGCCGGGTAGGGCATATCCGTGCCTACGCCACCTGTGCGGGGATCGTCGGCGCGGCGGTGTTGGGACATGGCCTGATCAGCTGGTTGCCGGCGTGGCTTATTCTGCGGGTCATTGTCGGTCTGGGCATGATGTGTCAGTACATGGTCATTGAAAGCTGGCTGAACGAGCAGGCCGCCGCGAAGCAGCGGGGCATGGTGTTCAGTGGCTATATGATCGCGTCGTACC
The DNA here is from genome assembly GCF_900143095.1 of Pseudomonas asturiensis. Lineage (GTDB taxonomy): Bacteria > Pseudomonadota > Gammaproteobacteria > Pseudomonadales > Pseudomonadaceae > Aquipseudomonas > Aquipseudomonas asturiensis. Next base: position 314,345 of record NZ_FRDA01000005.1, read on the forward strand.
TGGGCCTGGTGTTGGGGCAGCTGGTGCTGGTGGTGCATCCGCAGCTTGGTCCTGAGTTGCTGATGCTGGTCGCGCTGTGTTTTGCGCTGTGTCTGGTGCCTGTCGCCATGACCCGTGCCATTCACCCGGCGCCGCTGCATCCTGCGCCGCTGGAGCCGCGCTTCTTCATGAAGCGTGTTCCGCAATCGCTGACGGCGGTGCTGGGCGCAGGTCTGATCATCGGTTCGTTCTACGGTCTGGCACCGGTCTACGCGGCCGAGCAGGGGTTGACCACCGAACAGGTCGGTCTGTTCATGGGCTGCTGCATTCTGGCGGGGTTTCTGGTGCAGTGGCCGCTGGGGCTGCTGTCCGATCGCTACGACCGTTCGGTGCTGATGCGCGTATTCGCGGCTGCACTGGTGGTTGCTTCACTGCCTCTGGCGATTTTCCCCAGCGTGCCGGTAGAGGTGCTGTTCGGGATCGGGTTTCTGGCGTCCCTGATGCAGTTCTGCCTGTACCCACTGGCGGTCGCATTCGCCAATGACCATGTGGAAGCCGAGCGCCGGGTGTCGCTGACGGCGATGCTGTTGATGACCTACGGTATTGGCGCAAGCATCGGCCCGTTGGCAGCAGGTGTGGTCATGAAGATGTTTGGCGGGCATATGTTGTACGTGTTCGTCTGTGGCGCTGCAGGCATTCTGGTCTTGCTGATTCGCCCGAAGGCGGTCACGCATTTGCACCAGGTCGAAAACGCACCGCTGCATCACGTCGCCATGCCGGACAGTATGTCCAGTTCGCCGTTGGTGGTGGCGCTCGACCCGCGTGTGGATGAACAGGTGGTTCAGGAACAGATGCAGACCACAGCCGATCCGGAGATGGAGTCTGACGTCGAAACGGCAGTCGCGGAGCCTGAGCGTGAGCCCGAGCCTGTTGTCGAGACCGAGTCGGCCGCTGGTGAGCGTGAGGATGAGACCTGGAAGGCGTGAGAATACCGATGGGTACGGTGCCTGGGTAAAACCGGGGAAGGTACGAGGGGTTCTGGCGGGATAAGCCTGTGATCGCGGCAAGCGTGCCGCGATCACGGGAAAGCGAGCGTGGTATCAGAAATCGTCGTCTTTATCGAAGCGTCGGGCTTCTCGCTGCAGCTGATACACGAAACGCTCGACCTGACGCTGTACCAGTCCACTCATGTTGTGGAAGCGTACGCCGGCAAAGGTGGTGTGGACTCTTTCTTCGAAGTGCAGGTACCTCAACTCCACCGGCGCGGTCATCGCCCCGAACGGTAGCCTGGCGATAAACCGCTCATACACCTGCCCCAGTTGCATGCGTTCCGACACGTCGCCTTCAAAGCGCAGTTTGCAGCCGGTCGCCGAGATATCCAGCAGTTTGCCGGTGAGCGGGGATTTGAGCTTGTCGCCGCCGATTTCGACATCGACCAGTTGCGCCAGCTTGAGGGCGGCGCGGAAGGCATTGCGACGCTGGTGGTAGATGACTTCTTCGGGCAAAGGACCGCGGTACAGACGCTGACCGTCGTTATCGACGATGGTCATCTGCTCCGAGCTTTCCCAGGCGATGCGCACGCCATCGTGAAAACCTTCCACACGGAAGGACTCGCCGTTGGTCAGGAACCGTTCGCCATCGCGGGGGATCATTTCGTCGAGCGCCAGGACATTGTTGTCACGGTCGACTTCGATAACGTAGCTCTGAAAGCGCTGGGCGCGCTCGTGAAAGGTAATGATCAAGGGATCATGACTTTCGAGGAGTAACCGCAGGTTAGCGGCGATTTCCAAAGATGTATTCAGTACCTTTGGGGGCTGCGGAGCATCATCCGCGCTTGAGCCATTCACGTTCTTACATCTCCAGGCAAAATACTACGGCAACGCAACAGCGGGCATTCTGCCACTACGCACGAAACCTTTATACAGGAAGTTACGCCTGACTTAGGGGGCGTGGTTTTGCTCTTCCAGCAGTGGATCCGCGACTATCGTACAGGGTCGGCGTCTCGCCGCCATTCAGAATGCGAAGCTGATGGGCGGTACTCACCTGTTGCAACTGGATCAGGCTGCCATTGCGCTCGTTGAGTGTCTGGCACTCGGCGATCAACGCGTTCAGCTCATCGCCCGCTGCAAGCAACTGCTCGCCAACTTCCGACTGGCTGGCCAGTTGTTCGAGCCCCTTCCTGTTCGCGGGCAGCCCAAGGCCTGCCAACACCTGACTGCGCCTGCGGCCGTGCTGTTCGAGCAGGATCACCAGCGCCTGTTTCTGCGCCAGCACATGTTCCATGTCGGCCATGTTGCGGCCTTGCAGGATCAATGATTCAGCCAGCAACAGCTCATGCAGCTGTCGGGCAGGAATCATGTCGTCGGTGATCATCTGAAGCAAAATAGTGTCTTGCATCGCATGCTCTGGTTTTTAAGCGTCCAGAATATCCAGCGCGAGCCGGGGCTAGCGTTGGGTTTCGAAATTCAGCAACTTGCTGGCAACGCGGTTGCTGTCCACTGTGTAAGTACCGTCTGCGATGGCTTGCTTGAGTTCGGCAACGCGAGCGCTGTTGACGGTCGGCAGATCGGCGAGCTTGTCAGTGATTTTCTGCAACTGTTGAGCCTCACTGCTCAATGAAACGGTTTCCCCGGTGCTTTTGACACCTGCTGTGCTGCCGGCAGGGATCGCTGCATCGGTCTTGCTGGTTTCTTTTGGAGCGCCGGTACGCGATGCGCCACCGACGGGCTGGGAACTGTTAAGGCGATTAAAATCTATGACCATGACTGAAAAACCTCTGGGTGTTTGGACGCTTGCCTTGTTTTCGGCCATCCCCGATAAAACTTTAGGCTCGTCGTGATAAAGCTTCTCAATAGAGGCTTTCACCGTCGGATAGTCACCGCAGTCTAGAAAAAACGCTCGTTCTACGCCAGCATCAATATGCTCACATGGCAACTTCCACCTGTCCGGGGCCGGTAACGCTGGCCTTGATGACCCGATTCGAGTTCAGGTTCTTCACTCGTATCTGCTCGTTGAAGCTGCCGTCCGACAGCGCCTCGCCCGGCATGCGCACGGCCAGCGAGCCGCTTCGGGCAATGATGATCACCTGATCACCTTTGTGAATCATTTGTGGCTGCTCCAATGCCACCGGGGTCACAACCTGATCAATGACCATTGGTCGGAGGACTTTCTGTCCCACGGCCTGGTCCAGCGAAGCGAGAAACCCGAGCCCCAGGCTGCTGACATCCCGCTCGCGCAGGGCAACATCCTCTTCACTGACAATCGCGTCGCGTTTCATGGGGCGCACCACGGTTACCACGTTGCGAAACAGCTGCACTTGCGCGGGTACGAACACCGTCCAGGGTGAGGACCCTTCGCAGCGCACCTTCACGGTCACCCTGCCGACCGGGCGCGGGCTTTCCAGGGTTGCTGTCAAATCCTTGTCGCACGAGGCCATACGCAACCGCGGGTCCAGTTGCTTGACCTGAATGTCGTGACGGCCGTCAATCTGGTTGGTCGCCAAATAGTCTTCTACTGTGAACTCAAGAAACCCTTGGGTGACGCCGATAAGCTGTTCAGGCAGTGTGAAATTCTCTGCGCGGCTGACATTTGCGGCGCTGAAAAGGCACAGCAAGCCGATTGCGCACAGGAGCCTGCGGGTTTCTAATGCGATGTGTCGAGAAATTGTCGTCTGTGCGTTCATGACGTATAAAAAGCAAAGCCCGTGCCGCTTACCAGTCTGGTGTGTGGAGAACGGTCGCTTTGGTAAGGGGGGTCGGCATGGCAGGTGTAATGGATTCGGTAAACCAGCGAACTCAGCTGGTGGGTCAGAATCGCCTGGAGTTGCTCTTGTTCCGTCTCGACGGCAAGCAGCTCTACGGGATTAACGTGTTCAAGGTCAAAGAAGTACTGCAGTGCCCGAAACTTACCATCATGCCCAAGTCGAGCCCGATCGTGCGTGGTGTGGCGAACATTCGCGGCGGCACGATTCCGATCCTGGATCTGGCGATGGCGACTGGCGGCAAGGGCATGATTTCGCTGCCCAACTCCTTTGTGATCATCACTGAATACAACACCAAGGTTCAGGGTTTTCTGGTGCACTCGGTCGAGCGCATCGTCAACATGAACTGGGAAGAGATTCATCCACCACCCAAGGGCACCGGGCGCGACCATTATCTGACTGCGGTCACGCGGGTGGATAATCAGTTGGTGGAAATCATCGACGTCGAGAAGATTCTCGCCGAGGTCGCACCCATTTCCGAAGAAGTGTCGGTGGGCGTCATTGATGAAGAGGTTCATCACAAGGCTGTTTCGATGCGAGTGCTGACCGTCGACGATTCGTCGGTGGCGCGCAAGCAGGTCAGTCGCTGTCTTGAAACCGTCGGCGTGGAAGTGGTCGCGTTGAATGACGGTCGACAGGCACTGGATTACTTGCGCAAGATGGTCGAAGAGGGCAAAAAGCCTCACGAAGAATTTCTGATGATGATCTCCGACATTGAAATGCCGGAGATGGATGGCTATACCCTAACCGCTGCGATACGTAACGATCCGCGCATGCAGAAAATGCACATCACTCTGCACACCTCGCTTTCCGGTGTTTTCAACCAGGCGATGGTCAAGAAAGTCGGTGCTGACGATTTCCTCGCGAAATTCCGGCCTGATGATCTGGCAGCCAGGGTTGTGGCACGGATCAAGGCAGCAGAATAATCAGCCGTGGGCGTCGCCCACGGTGATTCACCTGATTTTGAGAGGCGGCACCTTGTCTACGGGTAATTTGGATTTTGATCAGTTCCGGGTATTTCTGGAAAAAGCCTGTGGCATTCTGCTTGGGGAGAACAAGCAGTACCTGGTGTCCAGCCGCCTCAACAAATTGATGGAGCAGCAAAGCATCAAGTCGCTTGGCGAGTTGGTTCAGCGCATCCAGACTCAGCCGCGCAGTGGTTTGCGTGAGCAAGTGGTCGATGCGATGACGACCAACGAAACCCTGTGGTTCCGCGACACCTATCCCTTTGAAGTGCTGAAGAACAAGGTGTTGCCGGAGCAGATCAAGGCCAGCCCTGGTCAGCGCCTGCGCATCTGGTCCGCTGCCTGCTCGTCGGGTCAGGAACCGTACTCGCTGTCGATGTCCATTGATGAATTCGAGCGCGCCAACCCCGGCCAGCTCAAGTCCGGCGCACAGATCGTTGCCACCGACCTGTCGGGTGCAATGCTCAACAACTGCAAGACCGGTGAATACGACAGCCTGGCCATCGGCCGCGGTTTGTCGCCGGATCGTCTGCAGCGCTTCTTCGACGTCAAGAGCCCGGGTCGCTGGGTGGTCAAGGCGCCGATCAAGAGCCGCGTGGAGTTTCGTTCATTCAACCTGCTCGACAGCTACGCCGCACTGGGCAAGTTCGACATTGTGTTCTGCCGCAACGTGCTGATCTACTTCTCGGCCGAAGTGAAGAAAGACATCCTGCTGCGTATCCATGGCACGCTCAAGCCAGGCGGCTATCTGTTCCTCGGGGCCTCCGAAGCGCTCAATGGTTTGCCGGATCATTATCAGATGGTTCAGTGCAGTCCGGGGATCATCTACAAAGCCAAGTGATCACGGGCTGGATATCAACAAAAAAGAGACTTTCGAGTCTCTTTTTTTTTGGGGCATGTTTTTTGTCGAAGTGACATGACCATCTGTTCAGTGGTCAGGCTTTATACGCCCGGTGCGCTCTGGTCGGCAAACAAAGTGCTCTCGGGGTCCAGAACCTTTTCCAGGAGGCTCTGAGTGCTGCCCGTGCCCTCGGCCGTGTGGGTCCAGTAATTGAAGTCCTGATCAATCCAGTCCTGAAGCCTGGTTTCGTAACTATCAGGGTACTTGGACTGCTCAATGGCAGGCAGCCCCTTGTAGTGCTCAAGCACGGCGCTGTAGAAATCGGTCAGTTTGCCTGTCGCGCTGTATTCGGCGCTTCCTTGGGCCACAACGTGCTGGCGCCATACTCGTTCCTGGCGGTACGACTCCAGCCAGGCGGATTTTTTCTCGTTGACGGTAAAGTCTCCGCTTTCGTCATAGGCGATGACAGAAAGCTGTTCTCTTGACAGGCCTGCGAACGGGTTTTTTCCGCTGTCGTTGACAAACTGGGTGGCATTTTTTGCGCGTTCAAGGCGAACAGGGTCGACGCTGTCAGGGACTTCTGCATCGTGCCGGGTTTTGTTGTTGTCGTAGCTGCTGCCTGTCAATTGCTCTGTCAGTTGCCTGGCTTTCTCGCCCAGCGCTTTGCGACCAAGGGTCTGATCTCGGGTTTCGGCGCGGACGGCGCTTTCGTCGAGCGGCTCTTTATCCAGCTTCAGAAGCGTGTTGACCAGACGCTGAGCATCGCCTGTGCCTTCGGCAACATGAGTCCGGTAATTGAAATCCTGATTGATCCAGTCCTGCAGTTTCGCTTCGTAATCCTGCGGGTACTGAGCCTGCTCGATGGCGGGGAGGCTCTTGAAATGCTGGAGTGATTCGGCGAATGCGTGAGTCAGCTTTCCGGTTGCGTTGTATTCGGCGATGGCCCTGGCTGCAAATTGTTGCCGCCACTGAGATTCCTGCTGAAAGTCCTCCATCCAGGCCGCTCTTCTCTCGTTCACCGTAAAGGTGCCGCTGTCGTCATAGGCGATCAGTGAGAGCTGACTGCGAGGCATTCCTGCGAACGGGTTGTCGCGACCGCCATTCACGAACTGCGTCGCTGTTTTGGCACGAGCCAGGCGGTCAGGGTCTTCAGTATCAACCGTCTCTGCATCGTAGCGGGCTTTGTTTGCGTTGTAGCCAGCGCCAGCGATCTGGCTCAATTGCCGTTCAGCCGTTGCGTTCAGCTCTTTATAACTGGATGTCGAGTCTCTGGACGCTGCACGCGTAGCGATTTCGCTCAGTTGCAGTGAAAGTGAAGAAAACCCGTTGTTTGTCGGCGAGTCGCCCGTAGCAGGCAGATCTGTGTTGAGGCTTCTGATCGCGTTTGAGGGTGTTGCTTTCAAGGCACTGGAGGCTGTCGGGCTGTAGAGGCCGTTCGTGTTGACTGAATTGACCAAGATTGAAGCTCCCTTTGTATGTTGCTCCTGTGAACACTCAAGTACATCGGCCACGCGACCCCTATCTGGAGTACTCAGTGGCTGAATGGATAAGGCCCCGCAGCGTCGGGTTGCCACCCAATACTGGCAAAAAAACGGCACCTGCCTTGCCGCTTTACCTCGCCATAGCGGAAATGCCTTGCCGCTTTTCTGGCATTGCCGCTTTGCCGGGGGCTGCGAGCCCCGTAATCATTGGCTTTTGAGAAGTGGCACGCCGATTGCTTTGTCAGTGACAACAGAATCAGGTCAACCGGCAAAGGTTTCCCGACATGAGCATCAGCTTCGACAAAGCATTAGGCATCCACGAAAAGGCTCTGAACTTCCGGGCTCAGCGTGCAGAAGTGTTGGCCAACAACATTTCCAACGCCGACACCCCGAACTTCAAGGCCCGCGACCTGGACTTTTCCTCGGTGCTGGCTGCCGAGAATGACAAGGTTCAGAACGGCCGCGTCTCGCTGAGCATGACCAACAGCCGTCATATCGAAGCCGAGGGCATGAGCAATCAGGACGGTACGCTGATGTACCGCACGCCGTCGCAGCCGTCGCTGGACCAGAACACGGTTGATTCCCAGGTCGAGCAGGCCAGCTACACCGAGAACGCCATGGGCTTCCAGGCCAGCTTCACACTGCTCAACAGTAAGTTCAAAGGGCTGGTTGCAGCCCTTCGCGGAGAATAATTCATGTCCCTAGCCAATGTGTTCAACATTGCCGGTAGCGCCATGAGTGCCCAGACCACACGTCTGAACACCACGGCCAGTAACATCGCCAACGCCGAGACCGTTTCCTCGAGCATGGACCAGACCTACCGGGCCCGTCACCCAGTGTTTGCCACGGTAATGCAGAACCAGCAATCCACGGGCGGCTCGCTGTTTCAGGATCAAGGCGAAGCCGGGCAGGGCGTTCAGGTCAACGGCATCATCGAAGACAGTTCCAACCTTGAAGCGCGCTACGAGCCTAATCATCCTTCGGCTGACAAGAACGGGTATGTCTACTACCCCAACGTCAACGTTGTGGAAGAAATGGCCGACATGATTTCTGCGAGCCGTTCGTTCCAGACCAACGCCGAAATCATGAACACCGCAAAATCCATGATGCAGAAGGTTCTGACCCTCGGTCAGTGATAGAAGGCGAACGACATGGCCGTTGAAAACGATATCTCGACGAAGTTTCTGAATACGCTGCAAAACCCGACGCCGACGAAGACTGATTCGACCGGCACGCTGGGCAAAGATGCGTTTCTGCAACTGCTCGTCACGCAGATGAAGAACCAGAACCCGCTGGACCCGCAGGACAACACGCAGTTCGTGGCGCAGCTGGCTCAGTTCAGTAGCCTCGAAAGCATGCAGAACCTGACGTCGACGGTTGATTCCATCGCCACCAGCTACAAGTCCTCGCAGGCCCTGCAGGCTTCGTCGCTGGTGGGTCGCTCGGTGATCATCGATTCGGGCTCCACCACAGTGGACACCGCCAAGGGCATGACCGGCTCGATCGTGGTGCCGGGCGCCAGCTCGTTGACATCGGTCAAGATCTACGACTCGCAGTCCAACCTGGTCGACACCGTCGATCTGGGTGCTCAGAAAGCCGGCACCGCCAGCTTTGCCTGGGACGGTATGGCCAGCGATGGAACCGTGGCACCGGCCGGCAATTATACCTTCAAGGCTGAAGGCTCGATTGACGGCAAGAACACCCAGTTGTCGACGTACCTGCCAGCGACGGTCAACAGCGTCACGCTGGGCGTCAACGGCGCAGAAACCATGCTCAACCTGGCCAGCGGCAGTGTTGCCCTGTCCAAAGTTCAAACGATCGGAATATAGAGCCGACCAGACGGCGCAGGAGTGAAATATGTCTTTCAATATCGGTCTTAGTGGGCTCTATGCTGCGAACAAGAGTCTTGATGTTACCGGCAACAACATTGCCAACGTAGCGACCACTGGCTTCAAGTCTTCCCGTGCGGAGTTCGCTGACCAGTACGCACAGTCGATTCGCGGTACTTCCGGCCAGACCAACGTGGGCAGTGGTGTGACCACCGCAGCGGTTTCCCAGCAGTTTTCCCAAGGCAACCTGACCACCGGCACCGCCAACAGCCTGGACCTTGCCATCAACGGCAACGGGTTCTTCCAGCTCAGCAACAACGGCGAGAAGCTGTATACCCGTGCCGGTGCATTTCACACCGACAAGGAAGGTTTCGTCGTCAACAGCGGCGGCATGAAACTGCAAGGCTACAACGTTGATGCCAATGGCAACGTCGTGACCGGTGCGTTGAGTGACCTGCGCGTGGACTCGTCGAACCTTGATCCTAAAGCCACCAGCGCGATCACCAACGTCGCCAACCTGAACTCGACGACGGCGCTGCCGAGCCTCACGACGTTCGATGCGACCGACACCAAAACCTACAACATGAAGTACAGCACCCCGACTTACGACTCTCAGGGCAATGCGCATACCCTGGATCAGTATTTCGTGAAGACCGGCACCAACTCCTGGTCCATGTACTCGCTGATGGACGGTCGCAGCATTTCCGATCCGACGTCGACCGTGCCCGACAAGAACGACCTGAGCTTCGACTCCGGCGGCAAACTGGTGATCGCTACGCCTGGTACACCGTCGACGTCCACGCCGCCTATCGATAAGCCAACCGATAGCGCCAACATCACGTTCAATACCGATGGTACGTTCACCGTTGCCAACTGGGTGCCGGGCGTACAGACCGGTTCGGGCACGACTGCGACCTGGGTGGCAAACGGTGCCACGGGTGCTGCTGATATCAAGCTCAACATGTCTGGCATCACCCAGACGGCTTCGGTATCCGGCCTGATCACTCAGGACCAGGACGGTTACGCCACTGGCCAGCTCAGCGCAATGAGCGTGGACGCGACCGGTAACCTGTTCGCCACTTACACCAACGGCAAGTCGCAGGTGATCGGCCAGGTGTCGCTGACCAACTTCGCCAACGTTCAGGGTCTGGCACAGGCTGGCGGCACCAACTGGCGTGAAACCTTCGCGTCCGGCGTACCGGTCAGCGGCACGCCGGAGTCCGGTACGCTGGGCTACATCACCGGCCAGGCGCTGGAAGAGTCCAACGTTGACCTGACCATGGAGCTCGTGAACCTGATCAAGGCGCAGAGCAACTATCAGGCGAACGCGAAGACCATCTCGACGCAAAGCACTATCATGCAGACCACTATTCAGATGACGTGATAGTGTCTGACTTGATACGTCGATAGTGCAACTAATAAGAGGCCCCTTTAAATAGGGGCTTCTTGTTTTTCGGGATAAATTATTAGTTGGGTAAGTTGCAGAGCAGTCCCGCAGCCTACATAGAAACGTCCTACACCCAATGATGTGAGAATCAAAACTCCTATTTGAAGTGCCGTTTACGGCAAGGGAGTACTCATGTCATTCAATATAGCGATCAGTGGTATTCATGCGGCAAACAAGCGATTGGAGGTGGCTGGTAACAATATCGCCAACGCGGGCACCATCGGTTTCAAATCATCCCGTGCGCAATTTGCCGCGTTGTATTCTGCCGCCCATCTGGGCAGTGGGCAGCATGCCGTCGGCGATGGGGTTCGTCTGGCCAGGGTGCAGCAGAACTTCAATCAGGGCGACAGCGTGACTACGGCGGGCAATCCGCTGGACATGCGCATTCAGGGCAACGGTTTCTTTGTGGTCAGTGATCGTGGGTCGTTGGCCTATACCCGTGCCGGTGCCTTTATAAAGGATGCAGAGGACTTTGTGGTCGACAGCGAGGGCGGGCGGTTGCAGGGCTATGCGGCGAATGAACAGGGCGAAGTGATCAGCGGTATCCGTACGGACCTGAAGATCGATACGTCCAATGTCGCGCCCAAGGCAACGACACGCATTGCCGAAACCATCAATCTGGATGCTTCAGCCCCATCGCTCGCGCAACTTCCGGTGTTCGACCCGGCTGACCCGACGACGTATACCCGGGTGGCGAGTCGTACTGTTCAGGATCAGGGCGTGGGTTCGTTGCCGGGCGCTGATCATGAACTCAAACAGTATTTCGTCAAGACCGACGCTAACCGATGGTCGATGCATGTATTGGTCGACGGGCGCAATCCGGTGGATCCGGCCAGTGTCACGCCGTTGCATGTTGCACTTGAGCAAAGAGCGGACGGAACACTGACTTACCACGGCAATAACCAGCACATTCACAAGGTATCTGACAGCGAGTTTTCCCTGCTCGGCTGGCGCCCTGCGACGCAGGTCAATGGCGACTGGGTGAGCAGCGGGGCGGCGGGTGCTGCTGCGGTTTCTCTGCCTTTGACCGATGGCGCTGCCAACCTGCTCGATCCGGGTGATGCCGTGATGGCGCGTCCTGTTCCGGCGTTCCGCGTTTCAGATGTGAAGTCGTACACGCGGGCCTTCGATACACCCATCCATGACAGCCAGGGTAATCGACACCAACTGACGCAGTATTTTGTCAAAGAGGGGACCAACAACTGGCGCATGCATGTTCTGGTCGATGGGCGAAATCCGCAGAGGCCGGAATCCACGGATCCGTTGACCGCCACTGTGGTGTTCGGCTCTGACGGCTCGATTCAGTCACTGGCGGGCTCTCCCGGCCTGAGCAGCAGCACTGGCAACAGCTTGCAACTGGATGGGTGGGTGCCAGCGATGGCAACTGATCCTGGTACCCGGCGTGAGAAATGGTTATCCAACGGTGCGGCGGGCAGCGCAAACGGCATCACGATCGATTTCACCCAGTTACGTCAGCACAATGCCGCGTCCTCGCGCGTGTCGCAGCAGGTCGACGGTAATTCGGCGGGCGAGATGAGCAGCCTGGCAGTGGGCCGTGACGGCATCCTGCGCGCCGGATTCACCAATGGCATGAGCAAGAATATCGGTCAGGTCATGCTGGCCTCGTTTGCCAATCCCCACGGCCTGCAGCCGCGCAGCGATACGCGCTGGGGTGAAACCGGCGAGTCGGGGGTGGCGGACTTTGACGAGCCAGGCGTGGGTACGCTGGGCAGTATCATCGGGGGAGCGCTGGAGGGCTCTAACGTCATTCTGGCCGATGAGCTGATTGCGTTGATTCAGGCGCAGACGGCCTATCAGGCCAACTCCAAGGCCATCTCGACAGAGGTGACGCTCATGCAGACGCTGATTCAGTCGACCTGATCAGATCGAACAGTCGGACTTGATGAAGTAACCCTTCAATCGCGTCCAGCCTGGCCCCGGGCTGGTCTGGGCGCAGACGATCCGGCTGTCACCCTGCCATTTGTAGTAATGGGCGGGCGCGGCCTGGGCGAGCAGGGCAAGCGTGGCCAGGCTGGCGGTGACGATGCCGAGGATGCAGGCACGAACAGGCATGTCGATTTCCGTGTGCGAAGGACAATGGCTGCAAGATTATCACTGCGCGTTGTGGATCACGGCGTGCATGTGAAGTTTTTTTGGCGGTGTTCCCGGCTGCAAGCGGGTCAGGCGGCAGTCCGCCGCCGCTCTCGCCGATTCACGTTGCAAGCGCTGTCTCGCATGTCGCCGTTTTTACTGGCTAATCAAACATTTATATTGATCTGGCCAAGTTGGTTCAAAAATTGCTTTCTCCCTCTCAGAACAGCTACAGGCGGCAAGCGTCTGTCGGAGGAGGAAGACTGTGGACAAGTTGCTTTACGTCGCAATGAGCGGTGCATCCGAAAACGCGATAGCGCAAAAGGCTCATGCCAACAACCTGGCGAACGTTTCGACCAACGGCTTCATGCGTGACCTTGAACAGGCCCGCTCGATGCCCGTGTTTGGCGAGGTCATGCCGTCGCGTGCCTATGCCATGAGTGAGCGTCCGGGTACTGACTTCTCCGGCGGTGCCATGGTTGAAACCGGTCGCGAACTGGACATCGCCATCAAGGGCAATGGCTGGATCGCGGTCCAGACACCCGACGGCGGCGAGGCTTATACCCGCAGCTCCGGCATGAATATCGACGCACTCGGCGTGTTGCGCGACGGCAGCGGTTTGCCGGTTATGGGCAACGGTGGTCCGATTGCCGTGCCGCCTCAACAGCAGATCGAGATTGGCGCCGACGGCACCATCAGCGTTCGCTCGCTGGGTGAGAGCCCGCAGGTGATGGCGCAGGTCGACCGTATCAAGCTGGTCAATCCTGATCTGAACACCCTGGAAAAAGGCCCAGACGGTTTGATCCACACCAAGAGCGGCCAGCCTGCGGCGGTGGATGCGAACGTTCAGGTCGAGTCCGGTTTTCTGCAGGCCAGCAACGTAAACGCGGTTGAAGAGATGACGTCGGTACTGGCCTTGTCCCGCCAGTTCGAGCTGCACGTCAAAATGATGAAGACCGCTGAAGAAGACGATCAGTCGATGGCTCGCGTCTTGCAACTCGGCTAACCATTGACAGCTTGCGCCGACAATCCGGCGCTCGAGGAGAACACACATGCTTCCTGCACTATACGTCGCCAAAACCGGCCTTGCCGCTCAGGACACCAACCTGACCACGATCTCCAACAACCTGGCGAACGTGTCGACCACCGGTTTCAAAAGTGACCGTGCCGAATTTCAGGACCTGCTCTACCAGATCAAACGTCAGCCAGGCGCGCAGTCCACACAGGACAGCGAATTGCCTTCCGGCCTGCAACTGGGTACCGGTGTGCGCATTGTCGGCACGCAGAAGAACTTCACGGCGGGCAGCCTGCAGACCACCAACAACCCGCTGGACCTGGCGGTCAATGGTCGTGGTTTCTTCCAGGTGACCCAGCCTGACGGCACCATCGCCTACAGCCGTGACGGTACGTTCCACCTGGATGCCAACGGCCAGATCGTCACTGCCAACGGTTACGCGCTGGAGCCGGCAATCGTCGTTCCGCAGAATGCCCAGACGTTCACGGTCGGCCAGGACGGTACGGTGTCGGTGACCCTGGCAGGCGCAACCGCTACGCCACAAATCATCGGCAACATCCAGACCGCTGACTTCATCAACCCGGCTGGCCTGCAAGCCATCGGCGGCAACCTGTACCTGGAAACCGGTTCGAGCGGCGCGCCGCAGATCGGTACGCCTGGCCTGAACGGTCTGGGCCCGACGCTGCAGAACACCCTGGAAAACTCCAACGTGAGCACCGTGGAGGAGCTGGTCAACATGATCACCACTCAGCGCGCTTACGAGATGAACTCCAAGGTGATCTCGACGGCTGACCAGATGCTGCAGAACCTGACTCAGAATCTGTAAGCCCCTGACGTATTTGTTGTTGCACATGCTCAATCCGATGCGGCGCCTGATAAGCGTCTGTTACACCGCGAGGTTTCAAGTGTCATGAAACACCTAAGTGTTGTTCCGCGTTTTTCAGTGTTGATCGCTTCATTGTGCGGGATCGCTTTGCTGTCGGGCTGCGTGGCTCCGTCCGCCAAGCCCAATGACCCTTATTACGCGCCGGTGTTGCCGCGCACACCGATGTCGGCTGCCGCCAACAACGGTGCGATTTATCAGGCCGGCTTCGAGCAGAACCTCTATGGCGACCGCAAGGCGTTCCGCGTCGGCGACATCATCACCATCACGCTGTCCGAGCGTATGGCGGCGAGCAAGGCTGCCAGTTCCGACATGAACAAGAACAGCACCAACAGCATTGGTCTGACCTCGTTGTTCGGTTCTGGCCTGACCACCAACAACCCGATTGGCGGTAATGACCTGAGCCTGAACGCCGGTTACACCGGTGCGCGCACCACCAAGGGCGATGGCAAGGCTGCGCAAAGCAACAGCCTGACCGGCTCTGTCACAGTGACAGTCGCCGATGTGTTGCCCAACGGCATTCTGGCGGTTCGCGGCGAGAAGTGGATGACGCTCAACACCGGTGATGAGCTGGTGCGTATTGCAGGTCTGGTGCGCGCTGACGATATCGCGACCGACAACACGGTTTCCTCGACACGTATTGCTGATGCCCGTATCACCTATTCGGGGACCGGAGCCTTTGCCGATAGCAGCCAGCCTGGCTGGTTCGACAGGTTCTTCCTCAGCCCGTTGTTCCCTTTCTGATAGCGGGATAGACATGATCAAGCTCAAGCAATTAATTGCAGCAACTCTGTTGTTGTCCACCGCCTTCGGCGCTCACGCCGAGCGCTTGAAAGACATCGCCAGCATCTCCGGCGTGCGTGCCAACCAACTGATCGGTTACGGTCTGGTGGTGGGTCTGAACGGTACGGGCGACCAGACCACCCAGACGCCGTTCACGCTACAGACCTTCAACAACATGCTGTCGCAGTTCGGCATCAAGGTGCCAGCAGGTTCCGGCACCGTGCAGCTGAAAAACGTTGCAGCGGTTGCGGTGTACGCTGACCTGCCTGCGTTCGCCAAGCCAGGCCAGACCGTGGACATCACCGTGTCATCGATCGGTAACTCCAAGAGCCTGCGTGGCGGTGCCTTGTTGATGACGCCGATGAAAGGTGTCGACGGCAACGTATACGCTATCGCTCAGGGCAACCTGGTGGTCGGCGGTTTCGACGCCGAAGGCCGCGACGGTTCCAAGATCACGGTAAACGTGCCGTCCTCGGGTCGTATTCCTGGCGGTGCGTCGGTCGAGCGTTCGGTGCCGAGCGGCTTCAATCAGGGCAACACACTGACCCTGAACCTCAACCGTTCCGACTTCACCACTGCCAAGCGCATCGTTGACAAGATCAATGACCTGCTCGGCCCAGGCGTCGCTCAGGCACTGGACGGCGGTTCGGTGCGTGTCACCGCGCCGCTGGATCCGGGCCAGCGCGTTGACTACCTGTCGATTCTGGAAAACCTGGAAGTCGATCCAGGCCAGACCGCCGCCAAGGTCATCATCAACTCGCGCACGGGCACCATCGTGATCGGCCAGAACGTGAAAGTGTCGCCCGCGGCCGTGACTCACGGCAGCCTGACGGTGACCATCACTGAAGATCCGATTGTCAGCCAGCCGGGCGCGTTGTCCGGTGGCCAGACCGCTGTCGTTCCGCGTTCCAAGATCAACGCTCAGCAGGAACTGCACCCGATGTTCAAGTTCGGTCCTGGCACCACGCTTGACGAGATCGTTCGCGCGGTCAACCAGGTCGGCGCTGCGCCGGGCGACCTGATGGCCATCCTTGAAGCACTCAAGCAGGCCGGCGCGTTGCAAGCCGACCTGATCGTGATCTGAGGACTGGCACATGGACATGCTCAAGAGCGGAATTTCCAAGCCGGTTGACTCGGGTGCCTACACCGACGTCAATCGTCTGGCAGCGCTGAAACACGGCGACAAGGACAGTGTGGCCAACCAGAAAAAGGTCGCCCAGGAATTCGAGTCGCTGTTTGTCAGCCAGATGCTCAAGGCCATGCGCTCGGCCAACGAGGTGTTGGCCAAGGACAACCCGATGAATACTGCCGCGACGCGGCAGTATCAGGACATGTACGACCAGCAGTTGGCCGTGACCCTGTCGACCCGTGGCAACGGCATCGGCCTGCAGGATGTGTTGATGCGCCAGTTGTCGAAGGACAAGGGCATTCAGCACGCGCCTGCCGATCAGGCTGCTGCACCTGCCGATGCCGCTACGCCCGCCAAAACCGGGCTTGCGACCAGCGTCTATCAGCGTCCGCTTTGGGCCACGCGTTCGGCGGCAGCGGATCAGGCGGCAGCCGCTGCGTCGGCTTCAGGTGAAGGTCGTAATGACATGGCGTTGCTTAATTCGCGTCGTCTGTCGTTGCCGACCAAACTGACCGACAGGCTGCTGGCGGGTATCGTGCCGTCGGCCACGGCCAACGTTGCCAATAGCCCGATGCCGTCGCGTGCGGTTGCCAGCACCAGCGGCAAGAATGGCGACTGGACAATGGACCCCAACCTGGCACCTGCGCCGGAATATGTACGCACCATGGCCCAGCCGCCGCTGGCTCCGGCCAAGCGCGCGTTCAGCAACGCTGACCAGTTCGTCGAAACCATGTTGCCGCTCGCCAAGGAAGCCGCTGCGCGCATTGGCGTCGATCCGGTGATGCTCGTCGCTCAGGCTGCGCTGGAGACTGGCTGGGGCAAATCCATCATGCGTCAGCAGGATGGCAGCAGCAGTCACAACCTGTTCGGGATCAAGGCCGCCGGAAGCTGGAAAGGCCCTGAGGCGCGGGCGATCACCAGCGAGTTCCGCGACGGCAAGATGGTCAAGGAAACGGCAGACTTCCGTTCCTACAATTCCTACGCCGACAGCTTCCACGACCTTGTCAGCCTGTTACAGAACAACAATCGTTATAAAGAAGTGGTCAATTCGGCCGATAAACCGGAACAGTTTGTAAAAGAGTTGCAGAAGGCCGGATACGCAACAGACCCGGACTATGCCAGCAAGATTTCGCAGATTGCGAAGCAGATGAAGAGTTACCAGACGTACGCCGCAGCAACGGGCTCTTCCACGACTTTATAAGGTTTTAATCATGTCGCTGATTTCAATTGGGCTCTCAGGTATCAATGCCAGCAGTGCCGCGATCAACACCATCGGTAACAACACGGCTAACGTGGACACCGCGGGTTACTCGCGTCAGCAGGTAATGACCACGGCGTCGGCACAGATCAACATCGGTCTGGGGGTCGGCTACATCGGCACCGGCACCACGCTGTCCGACGTGCGTCGCATCTACAACAGCTACCTTGATGCCCAATTGCAAACCAGTACCGCGCTCAGTGCCGAGGCCAACGCTTATTCGGGGCAGGCGTCGAAGACCGACAAGCTGCTGTCCGACAACACCACCGGTGTTGCCGCGCAGATGGCTGACTTCTTCACCAAGATGCAGGCCATTGCCACCAACTCCACCCAGTCGGCCGAGCGTTCTGCGTTCCTGACCCAGGCGTCGGCGTTGAGTGCACGGTTCAATTCCGTGGCGTCGCAGTTGTCCTCGCAGAATGACAACGTCAACGCGCAACTCAATACCTACGCCACTCAGGTCAACGACCTGACGACCACCATTGCCAGCCTGAACAAGCAGATCACCCAGGCATCGGCGGGCAACACCAGCCCCAACTCGCTGCTGGACACGCGCAACGAGACGGTTCGCAAGCTCAACGAGCTGGTGGGCGTCAAAGTGGTCGAGAACAACGGCAACTACGACATCTACACCGGTTCCGGGCAGTCTCTGGTCAGCAACGCGACGTCCTACAAGATGTCCGCCACGCCGAGCAGCACCGACCCGCTGCAGTACAACGTGCAGATCACCTACGGCCAGACCCAGACCGACGTCACGTCAGTGCTTGAGCATGGCGCGATGGGCGGCTTGCTGAACTACCGTTCCGAGGTGCTGATCCCGTCGGCCAACGAACTGGGCCGTGTGGCCATGGTGCTGGCCGATCAGGTCAACAGCCAGATGAGCCAGGGTATCGACAGCAAAGGCAATTTTGGTTCCGGCCTGTATACCAGCATCAACAGCGCTGAAAACATTTCCCAGCGCAGCATCGGCAAGTCGACCAACCAGTCGGGCTCCGGCAATCTGGATGTCACGATTTCCGACACCAGCAAGCTGACCGCTGACGACTACGAAGTCACGTTCAGCGACGCGACCAATTTCACCGTGCGTCGTTTGCCCAATGGCGAAAGCGTGGGCACCGGTGTGTTGGGTAAGACTCCGCCAGACCAGTTCGAAGGCTTCAGCGTGAGCCTCAATGGCAGCGCTATTTCTGCCAATGACGTGTTCAAGGTGTCCCCGACCCGCAACGGTGCCAGCGGTATCGCCGTGGCATTGACCGACTCCAAGGACATTGCGGCCGCTGCACCGTTGACCGCAGCAGCCGGTGCCAGCAACTCGGGCACGGGCGGTTTTACTCAGCCGGTGCTTAACACCAAATCCAACGTCTACGACAGCACCCAGACCGCCGACCTGCGCAACGCCATCAAAGATTCCACACCCATGAAGCTGGTGATGGGCGCGGTCGGCAGTGGCGGCGTTCAGAGCTACACGCTGGTCAGTGCAACCGGCGCTGCCGTGCTGGACCAGAACGGCAACGCGATAGGCGGCACGATCATTCAGGGGCAGAGCAACACGGTCAAACTGAGCATCGGCTATGACGACACCCGGACCACGCCGAGCACCAAGACCGCTTATGAAGTTCAGATGACGCTGTCGGGCACGCCCGTCGTTAATGACACCTTCAACATCAGCCTGACCGGTGCCGGCTCTGCCGATAACCGCAACGCGCTGGCAGTGGTTGGCCTGCAGACCGCCAAGAGCGTCGATGTCACCAACGGCAGCGTTGGCACCAGCCTGTCTGGCGCCTACGCGGATCTGGTGTCCACCATGGGCGCACGCTCCGCCCAGGCAAAAAGCGATGTGACCGCCACTACGGCAGTCGTCGAAACCAACAAGGCGGCACGCGATGCCGTATCGGGCGTGTCGCTGGATGAAGAAGCGGCCAACCTGATCAAGTACCAGCAGTATTACACCGCCTCTTCGCAGATCATCAAGGCGGCGCAAACCATTTTCAGCACGCTGATCAACAGTCTTTAAGGAGTCGTGAACCATGCGTATCTCAACTACTCAGTTCTACGAGTCCACGGCTGCCAACTATCAGCGCAGCTACGCGAACGTCTCAAAGACCAGCGAAGAAGTGTCCAGCGGCATCAAGCTCAACACCGCCAGTGACGACCCGGTGGGGGCTGCGCGCGTATTGCAACTGGCTCAGCAGAATTCGATGTTGACCCAGTACGAGTCGAACATCGGCATCATCAACACCAGCGTCGTCAACTCCGAGACTGCACTGACCAGCATCGTCGATACCATGCAGGCGGCGCGTGAAGTGATTGTGTCGTCGGGCAACGGTGCTTATACCGATGCCGATCGTCTCGCCAAGGCGGGCGAACTCAAGCAGTACCAGAGCCAGATTCTGGGCTTGATGAACAGTCAGGACTCCAATGGGCAGTACATTTTCGGCGGCTCAAAATCGTCGGCACCGCCCTACACGGCGAATGCCGATGGTTCCTACAGCTACAACGGTGACCAGACCAGCATCAACCTGGCTGTTGGCGATGGCCTGGTTCTGGCCAGCAACATCACCGGTTTCGAAGCGTTCGAGCAGGCGGTCAATACCACGCGCACGTCCTCGACCCTGCTGCCTCCGGCTGCAACGCCGACCGCGCCGGTCGTGGATGACGGCAAAGTTGGGCTGACCGGTGGGCTGGTGAAGTCCACTGCCGCTTACAACGCCAATTATCAGGCGGGTGAGCCGTACACCTTGTCGTTCCTGAGCGGTACGCAGTTCAAAATCACCGACGCGAGCGGTACCGACGTGACCACCGAAGCGTCGTCAGCCGGCAAGTTCAGCTCCAGTTCGTTCGCTGATCAGACGTTCACGTTCCGTGGCGTCGAACTGACCATGAACATCAACCTGACTGCCGCCGATACCACCGCGCCTTCATCGGCCGATACCGTTCTGGCGAACCGCGAATATCGTCTGGCCTCCACGCCGGACGCGATCACGACTGCCCGCAGTCCGGGTAATACGTCGGCTGCGGCGATCAGCAGTTCCGCCGTAGGCACGACGGCCGCTGACCTGACCGCGTTCAACACCACGTTCCCCAGTGGCGGCGCCATTCTGAAGTTCACCAGCTCGACTGATTACGAGCTGTACGCAACACCTTTGACCAGCAGCAGCACACCCGTGTCCACCGGTACCATGAGCGGCACCACGGCCAATGCCTCGGGTGTCAATTTCACCGTCAGCGGTACACCGGCTGCGGGTGATCAGTTCGTGGTCCAGTCCGGTACGCGCCAGACTGAAAACATCCTGAACACCTTGTCGGCCGCCATCAAGGCGCTCTCGACACCCACCGATGGCAACCTCGTCGCGTCGCAAAAGCTGAACGCCTCGCTGACCTCGGCGCTGGGCAACCTGACCAGCAGCATCGACCAGGCGTCCACGGCGCGCTCCAATGGCGGCGCACGTCAGCTCGCGGCCACCGCGCAAGGCGTGACCAACGACCTGCTCAAGGGCAACAACACCACAGAGCAGGGCACGTACGTGAACGCTGACCTGGTCGAAGCCACGACCCGGCTGACACTGCAGAAAACCATGCTGGACGCCTCGCAGCAGGTCTTCATCCAGCTGTCCAGGCTGAATCTGTTCAGCCAGCTGTAATCGAACGGGCGTTGAGCATCCGCCGTCTTTTTTCAGCGGTGAGGAGCGGCAGCCGTCTGGCTGTCGCTCCGCCGCTCACGAGTTTGCAATAGTGAATCCAGCTCCCCTCGTCAGCCTCGTCATCCCTGCCTACAACCCCCGCTTTTTCCGTGCCGCTTTGCAGAGCGCGCTGGATCAGGTTTATGAAAACCTGGAGATCATCGTCTGCGACGACTGCCGTAACGATGACATCAAGGTAATTTTTGATGATCTGGTGCCAGCCTCCGATGTCAGGGCGCGCTATGTGCGCAACCCTCAGCGGCTGGGGTTTCAGAGCAACATTCTCAACTGCCTGGAAGAAGCCCAGGGCGAATACATCAAGTTTCTGTGCGACGACGATCGCCTTTACACTCATTGTGTCAAGAACCAGGCGCGCGTGCTGCAGGACCTTGCTGACGTGCAGTTAGTGGTAAGCAAACGTCATCTGGTGGACATCAACGACTATGTGCTGCCTGTGCGTCTGGAGAACATCGGGCTGGCGCCCTACGACGCGTTGTATAAAGGCGACGACATGCTCGCCATTTTCGAGAGCGCGCCACGCAATAATCTGGGGGGGTTCAGTAGTGCGCTGATGCGTCGTGCCGAGGTGCTTGAATATCTGCCATCCATTGCCCAAACCGGTCAGGGTTTTGTCGCCCTGCTGGATTTCACACTGTTCGTCTGTCTGCTGCGGCGCGGCAATCTGGTTGCGCTGCACAGTGTCGAAAACGTCGAGCGTTTGCACCCCGGCCGCCTCAGCAGTCAGCCTGATATGTATCAGAAGGCAACTATCGAGTGGGGCTGGCTCGAAGAAATGCTCAAGGTGCGCAGTGGTGAGCAAGCCCCTGCAAAGGGCTGGGTGCGTTTCCTGCCACTGCGCAAGGCGTCAGAAGAGCCCCGCGAAGAGTGGGACGAGGTGGGGATTTACGGCATCACGGCCAATCGCCAAGGCGTGTTGCGCAGTCGGGTCGGGTCTGAAAGCCAAAGCTATGCCGAGCTTTATGCCGAGTGGTTGTCCTGCAGGCAGTTCTCCAAGCCGCAGAAAAAGCTTCTGGAACGACGCCTGGCAAGCTGGCCTTGGCAGCCGCGTATTGTCCCGGTGATCATCGACGCCGAGGGCGATGCCGAGCGCCTGGATGCCACGCTGCGCAGCATTGCCGAGCAGGACTACGCCGCCGAAGCCGTCGTCGTACTGACCACAGCGACCAGCCTCAGCGATCCGCAGGTGCTGCGTTTCGCCCTGCAAGCGGATTGGGCGCGGCAACTGAACGACGTGTTGCCTCTGCTGGAGCAGGCGGACTGGGTGTACCTGCTGCGTGCCGGTGACACCTTGACGTCTCCTGCCTTGCTGGTATTGGCGGAACGTATCGCCCACCTGCCCGGCGTGCTCTGTGTGTACAGTGATGAGGGTGCCCGCGTTGACGATGAGCCGCAGGAGCCGGTCTTCAAGCCAGATTTCAATCTTGATCTGATGCGCGCCTACCCCTATGTCGGAAGAGCCCTGGCCTTCGAACGCAGCAACCTGTTGGCCATGGGCGGGTTCGACTCCATGCATGGCGAGCTGGCGCCCCATGACGTGATCTGGCGTCTGGTAGAAGGCGCAGGCCTGCAGACGATCGAGCACATCGCCGAGATTCAGGTCGAATCACGCCTTTCCTTAGCCCAGTGGCTGTCCTTGCCGGAAGTGATCGAGCGCAATGAGCCGCTTGTTTCGGCTCACCTCACGCGCATCGGCAGAGATCACGTCATTCATCATGACGAGATGCCGCTGCTCAATCGTATTGAATACCTGCACCCGGATCGCCCGGCCGTGTCCGTCATCATTACCACGCACGACCAATTGGCTGCGCTGGAGCGTTGCGTCGACAGCCTGCTCAGCAAAACGACCTACCTGAACTACGAAGTGCTGATCGTCGACAACGCCAGCGAGACTGCCGAGGCGCGGGACTGGTTTGCGGCCATGAACCAGCTGGGCACCGACAAGTTGCGCATCATCACACTGCCTGAATTGGGGAGTGACGCGACAGCACTGAACGTTGCCGCCGGTCAGGCGCGTGGTGATTACCTGGTCATGCTCAGCCCGCATACTGTCATCCTCCAGGCTGACTGGCTGGAGGCGCTGCTCGGTCATGCCCAGCGCCCGGAAGTCGGTGTGGTCGGCCCGCGCATCATCAACCCCCAGGGCAACGTGTTGTATGCCGGCATGGTCATGGGGATGGAGGGGCTGGCCGGCAGGCCGTTCTTCAATTACCCGGCAGGTGCCAGCAGCTACATGCAGCGTCTGCAACTGACGCAGAACTGGTCAGCAGTCATCGGCAACTGCTTGATGATTCGCAAGGAGGTGTTTGACAGCGTTGGCGCACTGGAGGCAACGACCTTCACCCAGGGCCTGCACGACCTGGATCTGTGCATGCGAGTCGGGCGCGAGGGCTATCTGATTGTCGGCACGCCAGACGCAAGCGTGGTACTGGCCGAGCCTGCGGCTGTCGAGCGTTCGAACGTGTCGCGCGACCTGCTGAAGGATGAGCAGAACGCGTTCTATCGCAAATGGTTGCCAAAAGTCGCGCTGGATCCGGCCTACAACCCTAACCAGAGTCTGCACGAGGCGCTCTCGTTCAGCCTTGAGCCTGGGTTGCTGGAAGGCTGGAACCCGTTTTGCTCCCGGCATCTTCCCTCCATCCTGGGGATGGTCGTCAACTCCTCGGCGGTGGGGCACTATCGTCTCAGTCAACCGCTTATCGAGCTGATGGCCGCCGGACGTGTAGTGGGACAGTTGGCGTATCACACACCTACGGTGGTAGAGGTCGAGCGTCAATCTCCGGACGTCGTGGTTTTCCAGGGGCGTTACAGCGAAGCCAAAGTGCTCGACATCATTCAGGTGAAAAATTTCTCCAGCGCGATGCGGATCTTTGAGCTGGACGACTACATCGCCGACATTCCGCTGCTCAATGAGCATCGCCGCAACATGCCGGACAACATTGCGCAAATGCTGCGTAAAGGTATTGGTCTGTGTGATCGTGTGGTGGTGTCGACCCACCCTCTGGCCCAGGTGCTTGCCGACATGCACAGCGATATTCGGGTGGTGCCCAACATGCTGGCCCCGCATCTGTGGAGCAACCTGAAGAGCAAGCGTCGCACCTCCAGTAAACCGCGTGTCGGCTGGGGTGGCGGCACCAGTCACCGTGGGGATCTCGAGTTGATTGCCGATGTCGTGCGCGAACTGGCCGACGAAGTCGAATGGATATTTTTCGGCATGTGCCCCGATTTGCTCAGGCCATACATTCACGAGTTCCACTCTGCCGTGAGCTTGAATAGTTATCCCGCCAAGCTGGCCAGCCTGGACCTTGATCTGGCGCTGGCACCGCTGGAATTTCATATTTTCAATGACTGCAAGAGCAACCTGCGGCTGCTTGAATACGGCGCGTGCGGCTACCCTGTGATCTGTTCGGACACTGAAGCCTACCGCGGCCACCTGCCTGCCACTCGCGTATTGACCAATCGCCCGGAAGAGTGGCTGCAGGCGATCCGCATGCATTTGTCTGACCCTAATGCCAGCTATCGCATGGGTGACGAGCTGCGTGAAACCGTGTTGCGCGATTTCATGTTGCGCGGGGACAATCTGCAATATTGGGCCAACGGCTGGCTGCCGGACTGACGTTGTAAAAGGATATGCTTGAGCTGAACCCGGGTCGGGCTCGCTTGAGCTGCTATGTTCTGTTCTTGCTTCAACGCCGGGTCTGACCGGGTTGAGGGTGTTATCGGTTCGCTATGGGAAAAAGTATGCAAAGCCACGTCGGGAATGAAGCCACACCCTTGAATCAGCGTCTGACACTGCTGTTGCTGAATCAGGATCAGCCGGATTTCCTGCGCCGGGCGTTGAGCTACTACAGTGGCTTCCCCTGCAGCCTGGTGGTCGTGGACGTATCCGCTCAGCCTTGTCCGGGTGTCTCAAGTGCTCCCCATCTTGACTACGTGCACGATGTAGCACTGTCAGGCAAAGACCTGAGCGCGCTCATTGCCCATGGCCTTGAGCGCGTGACCACGCCGTTCGTGGCGTATGCCAGTGTCGACAGCTTTCTGCTGCCGGACGCCCTGCATGAAGCGTTGGTTTTTCTCCAGACCCATGATGCTTACGGCGCCTGCCAAGGCTATAGCCTGAGCTATGAGGCCCATGTCGGCCATGTCGATTTCTTTCGCCGGGATCGCAAGATTGATGAGGATTACGCGCAAGAGCAGGCCGCTGACCGGCTGCTGAGCTTCATGGGGCAGGGCATGTCGCTGCTGAGTGCCGTCACGCGAACCGATCTGGCGCGTCGCGGGTTCGCTTCAGTCCCCGGGCAGACCGACCTGCACTGGCAGGAGCTGGGGCACATGAACTACCTGGTTGCTGCAGCAAAACTGCGCATCCTGCCAATCCCTTATGCACTGCACCACACGCTGGGCAAAGACCTGCAGGCGCGTCACGGCGCGGCCATAGCGGGTGCGGTCAAACATATCGACCCGAAGGCCCGTGCCGGGCGCGAAGCGTTTGCTCAGTCGCTGGTGTCTGTGTTGGGCAAGGCGTTCGGGTTTGAAGGCGAAGAGGGCGTGGAGCAGATTCTGGCCGGGCTACGCGCCATGGCGCAATGCCTGGAGACTCAACGCTATCAGGCTGACGAGAAGCTGTTCAGTGCCGTCTGGAAGGTCGGGCTGGAAAAGTCTGAGGCGCACTTCGAGCCTCGGCAGTTTGTCGAAATGCCGTTCTACACTCAGCCGTTCTTCGATGAGCTGGCCAGGATCGAGTTTCTGATTCACGTTCTGCCCGCAGGGCGCGTGCAATTGGAGGGGCTGGAAGCGGCACTGCTCAAGCAGTCAGAACTGTTGCGCCCACAGAGCAACCCTGATGCCGAAACGGAGCTGAGCCGTCTGTGGCAAGCCTATGCCACTTACGCTTTCAGTCTTAACGTCGTCCAGAAGCTGGCGCGAGCGCTGACCCATGTCGAAGACGGTCACGAAGAGCTTGAAGACATCAACGCCTGGGGGCAGCGTGTGCAGGCGGTTTCCAGTGCCGATAACGGCAGGTTGCTCGACGGCATGCCATCCGGGCAGTTGCTCACCTGGCTGGAGGCGCGCGATCCGCAGCCTGTGCAGCTGGAAAAGCTTGTTGCCCGGCTGTCGAAACAGCCCGCGGGCTCTCGGATCGGCATTCTGTTGCTGGATCTGGACGCCGATGTGTTCAAGTTGCAGGCCACGTTCGACAGCCTCATGA
Source organism: Pseudomonas asturiensis (assembly GCF_900143095.1). Lineage (GTDB taxonomy): Bacteria > Pseudomonadota > Gammaproteobacteria > Pseudomonadales > Pseudomonadaceae > Aquipseudomonas > Aquipseudomonas asturiensis. Next base: position 340,713 of record NZ_FRDA01000005.1, read on the forward strand.
ATGGTTATTATCGGGCCTTCAAGGTGGTTGTCTTCACCACAGGCGAGTTGCCCGCTACAACCACGCTGCAGAATACGCTGCACTTCGTAAAAGTCACCGAGAGCAACTACGTCGACAAGATCAATCAGATCGTGAAGCAGTCACCCAGTGACTGGTTGATGCTGGCGCAGGCCGGTGACGAGTTCACCCGCAGTGGCCTGCTGCTCGCCAGTGCCGAACTGGTCGACGCTGCACAGTGCCGCGCTGTGGCGGTGGACGAGATTCAGCGTCAGCCCAATGGCACCCTTGCACCGCTGTTCCGTCCTGGCTTCAACCTCGACCTGCTGCAAAGCGTGCCCACCCTGATGGCCCGTCACTGGTTGGTTCGTCGCGACCTGCTGGTCGAGGCGGGGGGTTATAGCCGCGATTATCCGAAGGCGCTTGAGTTCGACCTGCTTCTGCGTCTGGTCGAGCATGGTGGGATGAGCGGTCTGGCACACCTGAGCGAACCGTTACTGATCTGCGACGCGCCCGAGCTTGAAGAGAACAAGGATGAGCAGAAGGCGCTGACCCGCCATCTGGGGCAGCGTGGCTATCAGGCCGAGGTCACCTCTGCGTTCAAGGGCACCTACAGGATCGACTACCGTCATGCGCATCGCCCGATGGTGTCAATCCTGCTGCACAGCCAGGACAATCTCGCGCAGTTGCAGCGCTGCCTGCAAAGCATTCTGCAACGCACACGCTATCAGCGCTTTGAAGTGCTGATAGCGGATAACTGCAGTGAAACTCCCGAGCTGATCACCTGGCTCGATCAGCAGGAGCAGCAGTCCGGTCGCGTTCGCGTATTCAAGGCGCCTCAGCGCATGAGCACGGCGGCACTGCGTAACCTTGTCAGCCAGGAGGCCAAGGGCGAGTACCTGATACTGCTGGATGCCGAGAGCCAGATTGTCAATGTGGGCTGGATCGAGTCGCTGCTCAATCAGGCTCAGCGTCCGGAAGTGGGCGTGGTCGGTGTCAGATTGGTGGACAAGGATGGCGTGGTGACGCAGGCGGGTCTGATTCTGGGGTTCAACGGCGGCGTTGGTTCTGCGTTCGTGGGCGAGTCGAAGAAATCCCGAGGCTACATGCAGCGCCTGGTGGTCGAGCAGAATTATTCGGCGGTGTCCTCGGCATGCCTGATGATCGCTAAGGAGCTCTTCAATGCCGTGGGTGGCCTTGATGAAGGCGAATTCGCAGAGGTGCTAGGCGATGTCGACCTGTGTCTCAAGGCTGGCCAGGCGGGTTATCTGACGGTCTGGACGCCGCACGTTCGGGTGGTTCATTCGGGACACGTGATTACGACTGATCGGGCGCTGGCCGCGCTGCTCGATAGGTGGTCAGCTCAATTCGCTCAGGATGAAGCCTACAGCGCCAACCTGTCGCTCAGCGGCCCTGGCTTTACCCTCGCGTCGCTCTAGAGCGCACATTTCCCCTGGGTCCGGCTGGCGGCCAGCCGGATTACCCCTGCAACGCGGACCTGCCTTGGGTCGCCAGCCAGGCACGGGTCACTCTTTTCGGTGACCAAAGATCGCAAAGCGTGCGAACCTGAGTGACCTGCAGGTCATAAAGTGCATCTCCACTGTATTGTTTTACAGGGAATGACGAGCGCCTGACTTGCCTAAACGCGCCCCGACCCCTGAAAATGTCCGCAAAATCGCCTCTATTCGATAGCGCCCTGATTTTTTTGGGACGAACATTTACCTGTTTACTGATCGGGAAGCCATGATGATTGGCATAAAAAACATAGCGAGTTACGTGCCCACTGCCGGCGTGGATAACTATGCTCAAGGTGCCAAATTCGGCAAGGATGAAGAATTCATTCTCGGGAAAATCGGCTCCACGTTCCTGCCGCGCAAAGACGACGGTCAGGAAACCTCGGATCTGTGTGTCAAAGCGGCCAATGCGTTGTTTGCCAATAATCCGCAGCTGACGCGCGAAAGTATCGATGTGCTGATCGTCGTCACCCAGAATGGCGACGAGGAAGGCCTGCCGCACACGGCGGCCATCGTGCAGGACAAGCTGGGGTTGTCGACCAACGTGGCCGCGTTCGACATTTCGCTCGGCTGCTCGGGTTACGTCTATGGCATTTATGCCATCAAGGGCTTCATGGAGGCGACGGGCCTGAAAAATGGCCTGCTGCTGACCGCTGATCCTTATTCGAAGATCGTCGATACCGAAGATCGCAACACCACCATGCTGTTTGGCGACGCGGCCACCGCGACCTGGATGGGCGAAGACGCGCCGTGGCAGCTGGGCAAGGCCAGGTTCGGTACTGACGGCTCAGGTGCGCCGCACCTGAAAGTCAGCAATGGGGTGTTCTTCATGAACGGCCGCCAGGTATTCAACTTTGCCCTGCTCAAGGTGCCTGCGCACCTGCACGAGTTACTGGATGAGTCAGGCCTGCAGCCGGATGACATCGACGCCTTCTGTATTCATCAAGGCAGTGCAGCGATTGTGGACGCCGTTGCGCGTCGTTTTGAAGACAAACCCGAGAAATTTTTGAAGGACATGGTCGAGACCGGTAACACCGTGTCGTCGAGTATTCCTCTGCTGATCGAGAAACATGTGCTCGACTCCTCCTGGAAGCGCGTTGCGCTGAGCGGATTTGGTGTCGGTCTGTCGTGGGGTTCGGCGATTATCTATAAAGCCTGATTGTTGCCGCTATAAAAAGACGCCTGCGAATGACCGCGCAGGCGTCTTTTTTTATGGGCTATTGTTTAAATACCTGGGCCAAGTTGTGTGTATCAAGCGCATGGCGGCCATTCAGGTGCTCTGGTTTTATTCCGGGTTGTGCTTCAAACCCTTGTTTTACAAGGGCTGGCAGACTGCTAGCAAAAATTTCAAAAAAAACACTCAAGCAACCTGCCATCGCGACGATAACTATTACGAAGGTTCTCTAGGCACACCCGGCGCTTGCAGGGGCCGGAAGCCACGTAGTACACAACCCACGAGGAATTCATCATGGCTTTAACAGTAAACACCAACGTTGCATCGTTGAACGTTCAGAAGAACCTGGGCCGCGCCTCTGATGCACTGTCGACTTCCATGACTCGCCTGTCTTCCGGCCTGAAAATCAACAGCGCCAAAGACGACGCCGCCGGTCTGCAGATCGCTACCAAGATCAACTCGCAGATCAAAGGCCAGACTATGGCCATCAAGAACGCCAACGACGGTATGTCCCTGGCTCAGACCGCTGAAGGCGCTCTGCAGGAATCGACCAACATTCTGCAGCGTATGCGTGAACTGGCTGTTCAGTCCCGAAACGACAGCAACAGCGCCACTGACCGTGAAGCGCTGAACAAAGAATTCACCGCGATGAGTTCCGAACTGACTCGTATCGCCAACAGCACCAACCTGAACGGCAAGAACCTGATCGACGGCACTGCCAGCACTATGACGTTCCAGGTGGGTTCCAACACCGGTGCTTCGAACCAGATCACTCTGACCCTGAGCGCAAGCTTCGACGCAGAAACTCTGGGTGTGGGTTCGACGATCTCCATCACCGGTACCGACAGCACAGATGCAGAGACTCAATTCTCCGCAGCGATGGCCGCGATCGATTCTGCTCTGCAGACCATCAACTCCACACGTGCTGACCTCGGTGCTGCTCAAAACCGTCTGTCGAGCACCATCTCCAACCTGCAGAACATCAACGAAAACGCCAGTGCTGCACTGGGTCGCGTACAAGATACCGACTTCGCTGCTGAAACTGCACAGCTGACCAAGCAACAGACTCTGCAACAGGCTTCCACCTCTGTTCTGGCTCAGGCTAACCAGCTGCCATCCGCTGTACTGAAACTGCTTCAGTAATATCGGAATGAGTTTTGGCGGGGGAGTGCTTAATTGTGCTCTCTCGCTTTTTTGCTTTCGGAGGTGATGGTCATGGATATGAGTGTAAAGTTGAACCTGTCCTATCCTGCCGTTCAACCGGCTGGCCAGGCTTCAGTCGTGGACAAGCCAGTTGATAAGCCTGTCGACAGCCCTTCGGTGGAGCGTGTTACGGCCACTGAAGAAAGTAAAGGTCCTGATCTCAAAAAGGACGACCCTCAGGAAGAGGCAAAGGTCAAAGCGGCTGCGGAAGATATTCAGAAGTTTTTTCATTCGGTGAAGCGTAATCTTGAATTCTCGATTGATGAGGGTTCTGGCAAAGTGATCGTCAAGGTGATTGCCAGTGATTCCGGTGAAGTCATCCGGCAGATTCCGAATGCAGAAATCCTGAAGCTGGCCGATAGCCTGAGTGATGCGAACAGTTTGTTGTTCCGCGCCAGGGCGTGACCGCCGGTAAGGTATTGGTTGCAGGTTTTCAGCGCCCTTCAAGGGTTCTGAATCCGGCAGCACACTAGGAAGGGAGAAGCGAAATGGCAAGTCCGATTACATCGAGTGTAGGTATTGGTTCGGGTCTGGCGATTGGTGACATCGTGAAGGGTTTGGTGGGGGCCGAGAAGGCACCCAAGCAGAATCAGATCGACAAGCAGACCGCCTCGACTACTGCATCCTTGTCGGGTGTCAGTCAGTTGACGTCGGCGCTGGCTGCGTTCCAGAAAACCATGGACACGCTGAACAGCACCACCACGCTTGCGTTCAACGGCTTTGCGGCCTCTTCGGCCAATGAAGCGGTGGTGAAGGCGACGGCAGGCAATACCGCAGTCGGCGGTACTTATTCTCTTAATGTCACCAAGCTGGCGACGCCTTCGAAAGTTGCGACAGCCGTACTGACCCCTGCGCAGACCAGTGCTATTCCGAGTGGTACCCTGACTATCACTCAGAATGGCACTAGCTCGACGGGGATGAGTGTCGTGATTGACGCAAATTCGACGCTTGAGCAGGCTCGCGACAAGATCAATACCACGCTTCAGGGCAAGGGTATTACCGCCAACATCATCAATGACAACAACGGCGCGCGTCTTGTGTTCAGCTCGACCACCACTGGCCTGGGCACTGACATTTCGGTATCGGGCAGTTCCGGGCTGGAAATGTTCAACATCGACGGCTCCAAGTTGATGTCGGCCACCAGTACGAGTACCGATGCCAATGGCAAGCCCATTGGTGGAGCTGGCGCGATTACTGCGTTGGCAGGGGATGCCGAATTCAGCGTTGACGGCCTGAGCATGACCAGCCCATCCAACAAGGTCAGCACCGCCATTTCGGGGCTGACATTCGAGCTGATCGCGCCCAGTGCAAACAGCACCAGCAATACCAACATTACCGTGGCCACCAACACGGACGGTTTGAAAGCTTCGCTGCAGAGCTTTGTGGACTCTTACAACACCTTGGCCAAGCTTGTGACCACCCTGACCAAAGGTTCGGTCAGCACCGTCGATGGCAAGGACGTGTTCACCCCAGCCTCGCTGACCGGTGATACAACGCCTCGCGGCTTGCTGGCGACGATTCGCGACGAGATCGCAAGACCGGGTAAGACCACAGGTCTTGGCTCTCTCGCTCAGTTGGGCATCCAGACGCAGCAGAGTGACGGCACGTTGTCGTTGAACACTGCCACGTTCACGGCGGCGTTGAGCGACAAGAAGCTGGGTAGCGAGATTCAGACCCTGTTCACCGGCGAGGGTGGTTTGCTTCAGCGCATCACCAAGGCAGTAAAACCGTACAGCGAAGACGGCAAGGGCGTTCTTGCCCTTAAGACAAGCACCCTGACCGCGGCGCAAAAGCGATTGGCCAACGATCAGGACGCCCTGGATCGTCGGATCGAGAGCCTGACCGCGACCCTGACCAAGAAGTACAACGCCATGGACCTTATCGTGGGTCAGCTCAAGGCCACGGGTAATAACATTACGTCGATCTTCGAAGCCATGAACGCGCAGAAGAACGCTTCATAATTCTTTTTTGCCGCTTATTAAGCTTGCCAACAACCCGACCCTGTGTCGGGTTGTTGCTTTTGGGCTAAAGTTTTTTCGTCGGGCGTCGATAGCGTGGGTATGAGTAATCTGGATTTGTCACGAGGCCCCTTATGAATCCGATGTTAGCGTTGCGGCAGTATCAGAAGATTGGTTCCCAGGCACAGACCTCGGAAGCCAGCCCTCATCGTCTGGTCCAGATGTTGATGGAAGGCGGTCTGGACCGCATCGCTCAGGCCAAGGGCGCCATGGCGCGCAAGGACATCGCCAACAAGGGTATCTTCATCAGCAAGGCCATCGGCATTGTCGGTGGCTTGCGCGAAGGTCTGGACCTGGAAAACGAGCCTTCCGAAGCGTTGATCAGGCAGGACAGCCTCTATCACTACATGATGACGCGTCTGGCTGAAGCCAACGCGCGCAATGACCAGAAAATGCTCGATGAAGTTGCAGGTCTGCTGATCACGGTCAAGGAAGGCTGGGACGCAATCGGCGCTGCGCAATAAGTCTGCTGCACCCTGAGGAGATGAACACCATGAGTGCTGCGCTCAAGCGTATCGAAGAAACCCGTGAAGCCTTGGTTGGGGCATTGGCCGAGCGCGATTGGGAAACGATCGGCAAACTTGACCTGGCCTGTCGAGAGTGTGTCGAGGCCGTGGTGAGCGAAGCGCCCGCAGATGAATCTGCCTTGCGCAGCAATCTTGAAGAGTTATTAGGGGTTTATCGGCAGTTGATTGACGTTGCAACCGGCGAGCGTCAAGCAATCGTCGATGAAATGACGCAAATGCAGAATGCCAAAAACGCAACGAAGGTATACCATCTGTTCGGCTAGCGTTTAAATTGTCGTTTTAAATATCCGACAATAAGTTCGCCATAAATTTGACTGTGTGCGTTTTTTTGACTTAACTAGTGATGTTTACTATTTTCTGGCGTCTCAACCTTTATACACAGGCTGAGAAGCCAAGCTGCCCCCCCAATCATGGGCATTGAGTTGACTAGGGAAGTTGCTATTGCATGTGGCGTGAAATCAAGATTCTGCTAATTGATGACGATAGCCAGCGCCGCCGGGATCTGGCGGTCATCCTCAATTTTCTTGGCGAAGAAAATCTGTCCTGCTCAAGTCAGGACTGGCAGCAGGTGGTTGGTTCCCTTGGGTCCACTCGAGAAGTACTGTGCGTGCTCGTGGGCAGCGTAAGCGCTCCCGGCAGTCTGCAAGGGCTTCTTAAGACAGTGGCTGCATGGGATGAGTTCCTTCCTGTTTTGCTGATGGGCGAAAATTCTTCCATCGACCTGCCTGAAGACCTTCGCCGGCGCGTGCTTTCTGCCCTTGAAATGCCGCCCAGCTACAGCAAACTTCTGGATTCCCTGCACCGTGCCCAGGTCTATCGCGAGATGTACGACCAGGCGCGTGAGCGCGGCCGTCATCGCGAGCCCAACCTGTTTCGCAGCCTGGTAGGCACCAGCCGTGCCATCCAGCACGTACGCCAGATGATGCAGCAGGTGGCGGACACTGACGCCAGCGTCCTGATTCTGGGTGAGTCGGGCACCGGCAAGGAAGTCGTTGCGCGCAACCTGCATTACCATTCCAAGCGCCGCGACGCGCCGTTCGTGCCGGTCAACTGTGGTGCGATTCCGGCCGAGTTGCTGGAAAGCGAATTGTTCGGCCACGAGAAGGGTGCTTTTACCGGCGCGATCACCAGTCGTGCCGGTCGCTTCGAGCTGGCCAATGGCGGCACTCTGTTTCTCGACGAAATCGGCGACATGCCGTTGCCGATGCAGGTCAAGTTGTTGCGCGTGTTGCAAGAGCGCACATTCGAGCGTGTGGGTAGCAACAAAACCCAGAGTATTGATGTGCGCATTATCGCGGCGACGCACAAGAATCTCGAAAACATGATCGAGATTGGCAGTTTCCGTGAAGACCTTTATTACCGTTTGAATGTATTCCCGATTGAAATGGCGCCGCTGCGCGAGCGCGTTGAAGATATACCCTTGCTGATGAACGAACTCATCTCGCGTATGGAGCACGAAAAACGCGGCTCGATTCGTTTCAACTCGGCGGCGATCATGTCGCTGTGTCGCCATGCCTGGCCTGGCAACGTCCGTGAGCTGGCCAATCTGGTTGAGCGCATGGCGATCATGCACCCGTACGGGGTGATTGGTGTGGCCGAGCTGCCGAAGAAATTTCGCTACGTCGATGACGAAGACGAGCAGATGGTCGACAGCCTGCGCAGCGACATCGAGGAGCGCGTCGCCATCAACGGTCACACGCCCAACTTCGCGTCTGGCGCTTTGCTGCCGCCTGAAGGTCTGGACCTGAAGGACTACCTGGGTGGTCTTGAGCAGGGCCTGATTCAGCAGGCGCTGGACGATGCCGGTGGCATCGTGGCGCGTGCCGCCGAGCGCTTGCGGATCCGTCGTACGACGCTGGTGGAAAAGATGCGCAAGTACGGTATGAGCCGTCGTGAGGGTGATGAACAGGCAGATGATTGACGCCTGGCCAAACCGTCAAAAAATAAACCTCTGAATTTTCAGAGGTTTTTTTTCGGCACGGGGATTGCTAAGTCTCTCTTAACACACCGTTTAATGACGGTCCGCCACGCGAGAGATGACCATGTCCAACGCTGCTCACATGTCTTCCGACCTATCTGTTCAGGTACTGCTCACCCCGGAGCTGGAAAGTCGTCAGGGGCTTGAGCAGGCGTTCTCGCTGTTCAACCAGATGTCGTCGCAACTGACCGATTCCTACGGATTGCTGGAAGCGCGGGTCACCGAGCTCAAGGGCGAGCTGGCTCATGCCGGTGCTCAGCGCCTGCAGGAGCTGGCGGAAAAGGAGCGCCTGGCCAATCGGCTGCAGAACCTGCTCGACCTGTTGCCTGGCGGCGTGATCGTTATCGACGGCATGGGCGTGGTCCGCGAGGCCAACCCGGCGGCCATCGACCTGCTGGGTCAGCCGTTGATCGGTATGCTCTGGCGGCATGTGATCAGCCGTTGCTTCGCGCCGCGTGACGATGACGGACATGAAGTCTCTTTGAAGGATGGTCGCAGGCTGTCCATTGCAACGCGCTCGCTGGATGCCGAGCCGGGCCAACTGGTGCTGCTCAATGACCTAACTGAAACCCGTCGCCTCCAGGAGCAGTTGGCGCGTCATGAGCGTCTGTCGTCGCTGGGGCGGATGGTTGCCTCGCTCGCCCACCAGATTCGGACGCCGCTGTCGGCCGCCATGATTTACGCCAGTCACCTGGCCGAGCAGGAGCTGCCTGTGGAGACCCAGCAGCGGTTCGCCGGTCGCCTCAAGGAGCGTTTGCATGAGCTTGAGCATCAGGTGCGCGACATGTTGGTGTTTGCCCGGGGTGAGCTGCCGTTGACGGACCGGCTTTCGGCAGGACAGCTTTTCCAGGCGCTGCAGAGTGCTGCCGCGACCCATGTTCAGGGTGTCTCGGTGCGCTGGCAGTGCGAGGACATCGACGGCGAGTTGCTGTGCAACCGCGACACGCTGGTCGGGGCGTTGCTCAATCTGGTGGAAAACGCCGTGCAGGCCAGCGCCGGTCGCACGCGTTTGAAAATTCATGCGTACAGCCGTGGCAATACCCTGCGGCTGTGCTTCAGTGATAACGGTGATGGTATGGATCAGGCCGCCTTGTCGCGTATCGGTGAGCCATTCTTCACCACCAAAACAACTGGCACAGGCCTCGGGCTTGCGGTGGTGACGGCGGTGACACGTGCGCATCAGGGCGGCGTGCATTACCGCTCACGCGTAGGGCGTGGCACCTGTGCGATTGTCAGCCTGCCGTTGATTCCCGCGTCCAGTTCAGTGAGTGATACCTGATGTCGATCAAAGTGCTGTTGGTCGAGGATGACCGTTCATTGCGCGAAGCGCTGGGTGAGACCCTTGAGTTGGCTGGCTACGGTTATCGCGCGGTCGGGTCTGCCGAAGAGGCGCTGCTTGCGGTCGATGCCGAACCGTTCAGCCTGGTGATCAGCGACGTGAACATGCCTGGCATGGACGGCCACCAGTTGTTGGCGTTGTTGCGCAATCGCCACCCGCAATTGCCGGTGCTGCTGATGACGGCGCATGGCGCTGTCGAGCGTGCCGTCGATGCCATGCGTCAGGGGGCGGCGGACTATCTGGTCAAGCCTTTCGAGCCCAAGGCTTTGCTCGCGCTGGTCGCCCGTCATGCCCTGGGCCGCTTGGGACCTGCCGATGGAGAAGGGCCTATCGCCGTTGAACCGGCCAGCATTCAGTTGCTGAACCTGGCCAGCCGCGTGGCGAAAAGCGACTCTACCGTGTTGATTTCCGGCGAGTCCGGCACCGGCAAGGAAGTTCTGGCGCGATTCATTCACCAAAACTCACCGCGTGCCGATAAGCCTTTTATCGCCATCAACTGTGCGGCCATCCCTGACAACATGCTTGAGGCGACCCTGTTCGGTCATGAAAAGGGCTCGTTCACCGGCGCGATCGCGGCGCAGGCGGGCAAGTTCGAACAGGCCGATGGCGGCACGATTCTGCTCGACGAGATCTCCGAAATGCCCATGGGCCTGCAGGCCAAGCTGCTGCGTGTGTTGCAGGAACGCGAGGTTGAGCGGGTTGGAGCGCGCAAGCCGATCATTCTGGATATTCGCGTGCTGGCCACCACCAACCGTGATCTGGCCGGGGAAGTGGCGGCGGGGCGCTTTCGTGAGGATCTGTTTTATCGGCTTTCGGTGTTTCCGTTGGCCTGGCAGGCATTGCGTCAAAGGACTGCCGATATTTTGCCGCTGGCTGAGCGACTGCTGGCCAGACACGTCAATAAAATGAAGCACGCGCCAGTGCGTCTGTCTGCCGAGGCTCAGTCATGTCTGGTCAGTTATCCGTGGCCTGGCAATGTGCGCGAACTCGACAACGCCGTCCAGCGCGCACTGATTCTGCAGCAGGGCGGGGTGATTGAGGCGCAGGATTTCTGTCTCTCGGGGCCGGTCGGCCTTGCGCCTTCGGTCACGGTGCAGGCCAGTGCGCCACCCACGCCTGTCACGTTGGTGGCGGACAATACGGCGGCGACCGGCAGTGTGGCGGAATCCGCGGGGGCGCTGGGGGACGACCTCAGGCGTCGTGAGTTTCAGATGATCATCGACACCTTGCGTGCCGAGCGGGGTCGTCGCAAGGAAGCTGCCGAGCGCCTGGGCATCAGTCCGCGCACGTTGCGATACAAGCTGGCGCAGATGCGTGACGCCGGCATGGATGTGGAAGGCTATTTATTTGCCACCTGATGAAGGGTGGAGGCGGGCGGCAATGATCTGTTGCCCCTGAAATTTCGTATGCCCCCTTTGCGCTGTATGGCTGCAAACCCGCAGTGCAGGGAGTTTTCGGTGCCGGAGTCATGTCGAGCGACATGATATTCAAACGAAGTGTGGCATTTTGCCGCTATCTAGCTGGCACCGTTGTTGCTATGTCTTCTGTATCCGCTGAATCAGTGTCAAAAATTTGCGGGCCTTACGAGAGAAAATGTCCATGAGCCAAGGTGTTGAATTTAATCGCTTGATGTTGGATATGCGGGCCATGCAGATGGATGCCATGGCTGCACCCAAGCCTGTGTCCGGTCCTCAGGAAGCAGGCGCCAGCAGCTTTGCCGATTTGCTCGGTCAGGCGGTCAACAAGGTTGCGTCCACCCAGCAGGCGTCCAGCCAGTTGGCCAACGCCTTTGAAGTCGGCAAGAGCGGCGTCGATCTGACCGATGTCATGATTTCTTCGCAGAAAGCCAGTGTGTCGTTTCAGGCCTTGACCCAGGTTCGTAACAAGCTGGTTCAGGCTTATCAAGACATCATGCAGATGCCGGTTTAAGGGACGTACTGAGTCATGGCCGAAGCAACAGCCGATCCTGTTCCAGCACGAGCGGGCGCACCTGACAAGAAGCCGTTGTTCGGGCTTTCTTTTCTGGAAAACCTTTCCGAAATGACCATGCTGCGTCAGATCGGCCTTATGGTCGGTCTGGCTGCAAGCGTGGCCATCGGCTTTGCCGTGGTGCTGTGGTCGCAGCAGCCGGACTACCGTCCGCTGTACGGCAGCCTGGCGGGCATGGACAGCAAACAGATCATGGACACGCTGACTGCTGCGAACATCAACTACACCGTCGAGCCCAACTCTGGCGCTCTGCTGGTCAAGGCCGATGACGTGCAGCGCGCACGCATTCAGCTGGCCCAGGCGGGCGTGGTGCAGAACGACGCCAATATCGGTTTCGAAATCCTCGACAAGGACCAGGGTCTGGGGACCAGTCAGTTCATGGAAGCCACGCGCTATCGCCGTGGTCTTGAAGGCGAACTGGCACGTACGATTTCAGCCCTGAACAACGTCAAGGGTGCGCGTGTGCATCTGGCCATTCCGAAGAGCTCGGTGTTTGTTCGCGATGATCGCAAGCCAAGCGCGTCGGTACTCGTCGAGCTGTATGCCGGTCGTTCGCTGGAGCCAAGTCAGGTTCTGGCTATCGTCAATCTGGTGGCAACCAGCGTTCCTGAACTGAGCAAATCACAGATTACCGTCGTCGATCAGAAGGGCCACCTGCTCTCGGATCAGGGTGAGAACTCCGAACTCACCATGGCCGGCAAGCAGTTCGATTACAGCCGCCGCATGGAAGGCATGCTGACGCAGCGTGTCCAGAACATTCTGCAACCGATCCTTGGCGCTGACCGCTACAAGGCCGAAGTGTCTGCTGTGGTTGATTTCAGTGCCGTAGAGTCGACAGCCGAAAGCTTCAACCCTGACCAGCCGGCCTTGCGCAGCGAGCAATCGGTGAACGAACAGCGCTCCAGCAGCCTGGGGCCGCAAGGTGTTCCGGGTGCCTTGAGCAACCAGCCGCCAGGACCTGCGACTGCACCGCAAAACGCTGCTGCAGGTGCCGCCGGTGCCGCTGCTGCGATTGCTCCAGGTCAGCCGCTGCTTGACGCCAACGGTCAGCAGATCATGGATCCGGCCACCGGTCAGCCTGCGCTGGCGCCGTACCCGGCCGACAAGCGTGTGCAATCCACCAAGAACTTTGAGCTCGACCGCTCCATCAGCCACACCAAACAACAGCAGGGTCGTTTGACCCGCCTGTCGGTTGCCGTGGTCGTCGATGACATGGTCAAGACCAACGCTGCCAACGGTGAAGTGACCCGCGCGCCGTGGAGTGCTGCCGATCTGGCGCGCTTCACGCGTCTGGTGCAGGACGCGGTGGGCTTCGATGCCAGCCGTGGCGACAGCGTCAGCGTGATCAACGTGCCGTTCTCCAGCGAGCGTGCTGAAGTGCTGCCCGAGGCGTCGTTCTACTCGCAACCCTGGTTCTGGGACATCGTCAAACAGGCGGTGGGCGTCATCTTCATCCTGATTCTGGTGTTTGGCGTACTGCGTCCGGTGTTGAACAACATCACCACCGGCAAGAGCCGTGAGCTGGCCGGTTTCGGCGGCGATGCAGAGCTGGGTGGCATGGGCGGTCTGGATGGCGAATTGTCCAACGACCGTGTCAGCCTGGGTGGTCCGCAGAGCATTTTGTTGCCTAGCCCGACCGAGGGTTATGACGCGCAGTTGAACGCAATCAAGAGTCTGGTGGCCGAAGATCCGGGTCGTGTGGCCCAGGTCGTGAAAGAGTGGATTAACACTGATGAATGATCGAGCCCTCGTAGCCAAACTCAGCAAGGTCGAGAAGGCAGCCGTGCTGCTGCTTTCTCTGGGTGAAACCGATGCGGCGCAGGTACTGCGTCACATGGGCCCCAAGGAAGTACAGAAAGTGGGCGTGGCCATGGCTCAGATGCGCAACGTGCATCGCGAGCAGGTCGAAGAAGTGATGAGCGAATTCGTCGACATCGTTGGCGACCAGACCAGTCTGGGCGTCGGTTCCGATGGCTACATTCGCAAAATGCTGACTCAGGCACTGGGCGAAGACAAGGCCAACGGCCTGATCGACCGCATCCTGCTGGGTGGCAATACCAGCGGCCTGGACAGCCTCAAGTGGATGGAGCCGCGTGCGGTTGCCGATGTGATCCGCTTCGAGCACCCACAGATCCAGGCCATCGTGGTGGCGTATCTGGATGCTGACCAGGCGGGTGAGGTGCTCGGGCACTTTGACCATAAGGTGCGTCTGGACATCATCCTGCGCGTCTCGTCGCTGAACACCGTGCAGCCCGCAGCACTTAAAGAACTCAACCAGATTCTCGAGAAGCAGTTCTCCGGTAACGCCAACACGTCGCGTACGACCCTGGGTGGTATCAAGCGTGCGGCCGACATCATGAACTTCCTCGACAGCTCCATCGAAGGCGCACTCATGGACTCGATCCGCGAGGTCGACGAAGACCTCTCCGTGCAGATCGAAGACCTCATGTTTGTCTTCAACAACCTCTCCGACGTGGACGATCGCGGTATCCAGGCGCTGTTGCGCGAAGTGTCTTCGGACGTTCTGGTGCTGGCGCTCAAGGGTTCGGACGAGGCGATCAAGGAAAAAATCTTCAAGAACATGTCCAAGCGAGCCGCAGAACTGTTGCGCGACGACCTGGAAGCCAAGGGTCCGGTGCGCGTCAGCGATGTGGAAACTGCCCAGAAAGAAATCCTCACCATTGCGCGTCGCATGGCCGAAGCCGGCGAGATTGTGCTCGGTGGCAAGGGTGGCGAGGAAATGATCTAAGGATTCAGCCGACTCATGTCCAGTTCCAATAAAGAATCGGCCAGCGACCTCATTCGGGCCAAGGACGTCAGCGGTCTCGATCTCTGGGCATTGCCCAGCTTCGACCCGCATGTAGAGCCTGAGCCTGAGCCCGAACCTGAAGCGGTTGACGAACCGGCCGAGATGGAAGAAGTGCCGCTGGATGAAGTCCAGCCGCTGACCCTGGAAGAGCTGGAAAGCATTCGCCAGGAAGCCTGGAACGAGGGTTTCGCCACGGGTGAAAAAGAGGGCTTCCACAGCACTCAGCTCAAGGTCAGGCAGGAAGCGGAAGTGGCATTGGCAGGCAAGATCGGCAGCCTTGAAAAGCTGATGGTCAGCCTGCTCGATCCGATTGCCGAGCAGGATACCCAGATTGAAAAAGCGGTCATTCACCTGGTCGAGCACATCGCTCGCCAGGTGATTCAGCGTGAGCTGTCGACCGATTCGGCGCAGATCGCCCATGTATTGCGCGACGCCCTGAAGCTGCTGCCGATGGGTGCCAACAATCTGCGCATTTTTATCAACCCTCAGGATTTTGCGCTGGTCAAAGCCATGCGCGAGCGTCATGAGGAGGCTTGGAAGATCGTCGAGGACGAAGCGCTGTTGCCGGGCGGCTGCCGGATTGAAACCGAGCACAGCCGTATCGATGCCAGTGTCGAAACCCGGATTGCCCTGGCGATTTCGAAAATGCACGATCAATTGCATGAGCAGGTGACGCATCCTGCTGCGCCTGATGTCAGTGTCGAGCTGGATATCGCGCCGGTTGAGGCGTCAAAGCCGGCTCCTACAACAGCTGCGCCTGACGTGGACAACCTCGATGCGCCTTGATCGCACGAGTTTCGGCAAACGGCTCGGTTCGTATGCCGATTCCATCAGCCTGCCGGTACAGCCAGTCGTGGAGGGGCGACTGCTGCGCATGGTCGGCCTGACGCTCGAAGCCGAAGGCTTGCGTGCTGCCATGGGCAGTCGCTGTGTCGTGATCAACGACGACAGCCATCATCCGGTCGAAGTCGAGGCCGAAGTGATGGGGTTTTCCGGTGGCAAGGTATTCCTGATGCCGGTTGGCAGTGTCGCAGGCATTGCGCCAGGCGCGCGCGTGGTGCCGCTGGCCGATACCGGGCGATTGCCGATGGGCATGAGCATGCTGGGTCGCGTACTGGACGGTGCGGGCCGCCCGCTGGATGGGCGTCCGCCGATCAAGGCCGAAGACTGGGTACCGATGGATGGCCCGACCATCAACCCGCTCAAGCGCAATCCCATCAGTCAGCCACTGGATGTCGGTATTCGTTGCATCAACGGTTTGTTGACGGTCGGCCGCGGCCAGCGTCTGGGGCTGTTCGCCGGTACGGGCGTTGGCAAGAGCGTGCTGCTGGGCATGATGACGCGCTTTACCGAGGCGGACATCATCGTGGTGGGCTTGATCGGTGAGCGGGGTCGTGAGGTGAAGGAGTTCATCGAGCATATTCTTGGCGAGGAAGGCCTCAAACGCTCTGTGGTTGTGGCATCGCCAGCCGACGACGCTCCGCTCATGCGTCTGCGTGCGGCGATGTACTGCACGCGCATCGCTGAATATTTTCGTGATCAGGGCAAGAACGTCCTGTTGCTGATGGATTCCCTGACCCGTTTTGCCCAGGCCCAGCGTGAAATCGCGCTGGCCATTGGTGAACCGCCTGCCACCAAAGGCTATCCGCCTTCGGTATTTGCCCGTTTGCCCAAACTGGTGGAGCGCGCCGGTAATGCTGAAGCGGGCGGCGGCTCGATCACCGCGTTCTATACCGTACTGTCAGAAGGCGATGATCAGCAGGACCCGATTGCCGACTCTGCGCGTGGCGTGCTCGATGGTCATATCGTGCTGTCGCGGCGACTGGCCGAGGAGGGGCATTACCCGGCTATCGATATCGAAGCGTCCATCAGTCGGGTCATGCCTGCGGTGGTGACGGCCGAGCACATGGCGCGGGCGCAGCACTTCAAGCAACTGTGGTCACGTTATCAACAGGCTCGGGATCTGATCAGTGTGGGCGCTTATGTCGCCGGCGGTGATCGCGAGACGGACATGGCCATTGCCTTGCAGCCGATGCTGGTGCGCTATCAGCGTCAGGGTCTGCACGATAACGAAAGCATGCAGGCCAGTGGCGAGGCGCTGGCTGCGGTGTTCGGCCCGGCTCCGGGCGGCTGATAGACCATGGCGCAGAGTCGAGCGGCGCGTCTGGCGCCTGTGGTCGAGATGGCGGAAGCCGCCGAACGTTCGGCGGCGCAGCGTCTCGGGCATTTCCAGGGGCAGGTCAATCTGGCCAACAACAAGCTGCAGGAGCTGGACCAGTTTCGCCACGATTATCAGCAGCAATGGCTGCAGCGCGGCAGTGCGGGCGTCTCCGGTCAATGGTTGCTGGGTTATCAGCGCTTTCTCAGTCAGCTCGACGTTGCGGTTGCCCAGCAGCACAAGAGTCTGGAATGGCACAAGGTCAACCTGGAAAAGGCCCGTGGTTCATGGCAGGAGGCCTACGCGCGCGTTGAAGGCCTGCGCAAACTGGTCCAGCGCTACATCGACGAGGCGCGCAAGCTTGAAGACAAGCGCGAGCAGAAGTTGCTGGACGAATTATCCCAGCGTTTGCCTAGACACGAACAATACTGACTGTCGCCGACTGGTCTACGCTCTTCAGTGTCTCGGCGATGAAACATTTCAGGAATCCCTATGACAGTCACTTCCGAGCTTTCCCCGGACAGGCGGCAACTGACCCTCTACATTGCGGGGCGTTTTGATTTCGCCACGCATCAGGCCTTTCGCAGTGCCTACGAGGGACAATCCGCAGACCTCAGCTATGTCGTCGACCTTCGCGACACTCACTATCTGGACAGCTCGGCGCTGGGCATGCTGCTGTTGCTGCGCGACCATGCCGGTGGCGACAGGGCGAAGGTGCGGCTCATCAACTGCACGGCCGATGTGTTCAAGATTCTGACGATCTCCAATTTCTCCAAGCTCTTTCAGTTGAGCTGACGTTTGCAGTCTCCGTCGAAAGGCCTGTGCATTCTGATTGCCGACGACAGCGCCAGTGACCGCTTGCTGCTGTCGACCATTGTCGGTCGTCAGGGCCACAGAGTGCTGAGTGCGGCCAATGGGCTGGAGGCTATCGCCATCTTCAATGTCGAGCGTCCGCACCTGATTCTGATGGACGCGATGATGCCGCTCATGGACGGGTTCGAGGCCGCACGGCGGATCAAGGCCATGGCGGGCGAGTCGCTGGTGCCGATCATCTTCCTCACGTCCCTGACCGAAAGCGAAGCACTGGCGCGTTGTCTGGATGCCGGTGGCGACGATTTTCTGTCCAAGCCCTACAACCCATCCGTACTGGCCGCCAAGATCAATGCCATGAACCGGCTCCGGATACTGCAGGCTACTGTTCTGCAGCAGCGGGATCTGATTGCCACTCACCATGAGTACCTGCTCAACGAGCAGCGTGTCGCCAAGGCGGTGTTCGATCAGGTGGCGCATTCGGGGTGTCTGGGGGCGTCCAACATTCGCTATCTGCAATCGCCTTATGCGCTCTTTAACGGTGACCTGATGCTGGCGGCCTACACACCTGCCGGGCAGATGCACGTCCTGTTGGGCGACTTCACGGGGCATGGGCTGCCCGCTGCGGTGGGTGCGATGCCGTTGGCTGAGGTGTTTTACGGCATGACTGCGAAGGGCTTCGGGCTGGTCGAAATCCTTCGTGAAATGAATGCCAAGCTCAAGCGCATTCTGCCGATCGACATGTTCTGCTGCGCGACCTTGCTGTGCGTCAATTCCGAACAGCGACAGGTAGAGGTCTGGAGTGGCGGCTTGCCGGACGGCTACCTGTTGCGCGGGGTTGAGGGCGATGCAGTGCCGCTGGTTTCCCGGCACTTGCCTCTGGGCGTGTTGAGTGTGGAGGCCTTCGAGGTGCGCACCGACGTCTATCCCGTGACCCCTGGTGACCGGATATTTCTGCTTTCCGATGGTGTGCTCGATACCAGTGACAGTCGCGATCAGCGATTCGGCGTGCAGCGACTCCATGATGTGTTGGCGGCCAACCATCAGCCATCGCTGCTCATTCAGGAAATTCTTCAGGCGCTGAATGATTTTGGCGGCAAGGCCCGCGACGACGTCAGCCTGCTGGAAATCACTATCATCGACGAGGCACAGGGGCCGCTGCCCAGCCCCACCTATTCCGACAGCGGTGCGTCGAGTCCTCTGGACTGGTCTGCCAGTTTCGAATTCCGGGCCTCGACGCTCAGGCGTTTCAATCCGGTGCCTTATCTCCTGCAATTGCTGCTTGAAGTACACGGCCTGCGTAATCAGGGCGGCGCGTTGCATGCGGTCATGGGCGAGCTGTACAGCAACGCCCTGGAGCATGGTGTGCTAGGGTTGGACTCGGCGCTCAAACAGGATGCCTCGGGTTTTGCTCGCTACTATGAGTTGCGTGCCGAGCGTCTGAGCAGGCTGCAGGCGGGGTTCATTCGCGTGAACCTGCAGATCGAGCCGGCAGGGCGTGGCGGTCTCCTGACGCTGAGTGTCGAAGACAGTGGCAACGGGTTTGATGCGCAGCAGGTGGTGGGGCATGTTCCTGTCGACGACGGCCTGTATGGTCGGGGTATCAGACTTGTGTGTGAATTGAGCCGAGAGGCCAGATGGTCCACGGACGGCAGGATCGCCTGCGTGGAATTTTCCTGGGAGTGAGTGGCATAATCGCGCCCTTAAGTCTTGATCAAGGAGTGAGCAAGTGTCGGTTCATCTGGATTACAGCGTGCTGAGCGCTTTGCAGGAAGTCATGGAGGATGAATATCCGACATTGCTGGATGTGTTTCTGAAGGACTCCGAGCAGCGCCTTTCGCATCTGCGCATGGCACTGGAGCCTCAGGGCCTGGATCTTGAAACGCTGAGTCTGACGGCTCACAGCTTCAAGGGTAGCAGCAGCAATATGGGTGCCTTGCACCTTTCCGAGCTCTGCCGTCAGCTGGAAGAGCGTGCCCGGCAGCAGGAGACCGCAGGGCTCGAAGAACTGATCGGCAAGATCGACAGCGAGTACGTCACCATCCGCCGACTGTTCGCCGCAGAACGCCAGTTGTTCGTCGGCTGACGAGGTATCTGCCCCTCGCTGAAACGCAGTCTGCGTGTTGGCCCGACTCTTGCAATCCTGTTCGGTAACCAGCTGCTCATGCGGAGACCGAAATGCCCCTCGCCACCAACGCGCTTCTTCAGGCCACTGCCACCTCGACCGCCCGGTCTGGTGCGGCCAGCAATGCGATCAAACCTGCGGACAGCAGCAAGGACGAGGCCGCGAGCTTCTCTAACGTGTATGCCAAGCAGGCAAAGGACGCGGCTTCGGCACGCGACGACGCCCCTGTTAAATCGACCCGTGACAAGCCAGGTCCGGATAAGGACAAGGTAGCGGCTGGCAAGGACAACGCCTCCACCGACTCCTCGTCTGCCGCCGACGCGTCAACCGTTGCCGATAGCGGCAATGGTTTGCCTGCGCAGGCTACTGCTGTCGATGCTGACAAGGCAGACGCTGATGCCGCGCAGGCGGATGCCCAGGCGTCCGAAGAGGCCACGCTGGTTGTAACCGATCCTGTGCTGGACCCGGCGCTGCAAGCGCTGGTAGCACAGACACCGACGCTGCCGTTGCAATCCGCTGCCGCCAAGCCGGTCAGTCCCGATCCCAAGACGGCCTCTGCAACCCAGCTGATTGCCGGCACCACGGCAACCTTGCCTGCCGCACCGGCAGCAGCGGAAGAAGCGTTCAATCCCGACGCCGATCCGCTGGATGGTTTGGAGGCGGTGCAGCTCGCTCTGGAAAACGCCGGTGCCCGAACTCACCTGGCCAGCCAGAATGCTCAAGCCGCCAGCAAAGCGACGCCTTCCAACGCAGAAGCGGATCCCTCACAGAATATCGCCAATAACCTGTCGGCATTGAGCGAGCAGCTTCCCTCCGAAGGCAGCAGCACCGAAAGCAGCGACAAGTCCTTCAGCGGCCTGATTGGTGAGGGCCTCAAAGATGTCAAAGCTGCAGCGGGCGATACCCGTGTCGACAACTTCGCCGACCGCCTGGCCGCCTTGAGCCAGGCCGCGCAACCCGCCAGGGTCGCAGCCGCGCCTGCGTCCACACCGTTGATGAGCCAGCCACTGGCGATGCACCAGAGCGGCTGGACCGAAGGCGTGGTGGATCGCGTCATGTACCTGTCGAGTCAAAACCTGAAATCGGCCGAGATCAAGCTTGAGCCGGCCGAGTTGGGCCGCTTGGACATCCGCGTCAGCATGGCGCCGGACCAGCAGACTCAGGTCACGTTCATGAGCGCACACCTGGGCGTTCGTGAAGCGCTTGAGAACCAGATGTCACGTCTGCGCGAGTCATTCAACCAGCAGGGCCTCGGTCAGGTTGATGTGAACGTCTCCGATCAATCCCAACAGCAGGCTCAGCAGCAGGCGCAGGAACAGGCCAGCAGGGCTCAGCGTGGCGGGCGCAGTGGAGGAATGGGCTCGGGTGATGGTTCCGATGACGGCGGTATCGCCGACGCTGCCGTTGCTGTCAGCCAGCCGGCGGCGCGAGTGATTGGCACCAGCGAGATCGATTACTACGCTTGACCGTGTCCTGGTCTTCGCAGCAAACAGGGCGCCTTGGGCGCGCATCAGACGGCGATGAGCAATGACTCGGTATGGCGGATAAGACCGCGTCGCGCTCGTCGTCGGATTGCCGCCATGATCCGGCGCGCGCTCGCCCATACAACCGGGTTTCTTCACTCGCTCGTGTGCGGACTCATCAGAAATGCCGTTGTGCATCGGGCGGGGTGATCAAGCGGCTGGTAACTGTTTGTGTCCAATACGCCCCCTCCGATACAACTCTGGCATAACACTTGCTCTTCCCCTGTCACGTATTGAAGACTCCTTGAATAGTGACGGATTATTGGCATGGCGAAGAGCGAAGAAGTTAAAGACCCCGCTTCCAAAGGCAAACTCAAGCTCATTATCGTCGCGGTTGTGGCGCTGCTGCTCGCTGTTGGCCTGTCGGTGGGTGCTACGTGGTTCATCATGCACAAGGGCGAAACCAAGCCCGACCCCGCAGCGGCTGCTGCGGCTGCCAACGTCAAGCCAGTGGCGGTTTACGAACCGTTGACTCCTGCTTTCGTCGTCAACTTCAACGCCAATGGCCGTCAACGCTACATGCAGGTCAGCATCACCATGCTGGGCCGCAATGCAGCCGACATGGAGGCCTTGAAGGTGCACATGCCGGTGATCCGCAACAACCTGGTCATGCTGTTTGCCGCCATCCCTTTCGAATCGCTCGCCTCGCCAATCGGCCAGGAAATGCTGCGTCAGAAGGCGACCGCCAGTATTCAGGAAGTGGCACAGAAAGAACTCGGCAAGACTGTGATCGAACAGCTGCTCTTCACTAACTTCGTATTGCAGTAGGACCCTGACATGGCCGTGCAAGACCTGCTGTCCCAGGATGAGATCGACGCGCTGCTGCATGGCGTTGACGATGGTATGGTCCCGACCGAAAGCGCCAGCGAGCCCGGCAGCGTCAAAAGTTATGACCTGACCAGTCAGGACCGGATCGTGCGGGGTCGCATGCCGACCCTGGAAATGATCAACGAGCGATTCGCCCGTTACACCCGCATCAGCATGTTCAACCTGTTGCGCCGTTCGGCGGATGTGGCCGTGGGCGGCGTGCAGGTGATGAAATTCGGTGAGTACGTGCATTCGCTGTACGTGCCCACCAGCCTCAATCTGGCCAAGATCAAGCCACTGCGCGGAACGGCTTTGTTCATTCTCGACGCCAAGCTGGTGTTCAAACTGGTGGATAACTTCTTCGGCGGCGATGGCCGTCACGCGAAGATCGAAGGTCGTGAATTCACGCCCACCGAACTGCGCGTGGTGCGCATGGTGCTGGATCAGGCGTTCATCGACTTGAAGGAAGCCTGGCAGGCGATCATGGAAGTGAACTTCGAGTACATCAACTCCGAAGTGAACCCGGCCATGGCCAACATCGTCGGGCCGAGCGAGGCCGTGGTGATTTCCACTTTCCACATCGAGCTCGATGGCGGTGGCGGCGACCTGCACGTGACCATGCCGTACTCGATGATCGAGCCGATCCGCGAAATGCTCGACGCCGGTTTCCAGTCGGATCTGGACGACCAGGACGAGCGTTGGGTCAACGCGCTCAAGGAGGACGTGCTGGATGTCAACGTGCCGTTGAATACCACCATTGCTCAACGGCAGTTGCCGCTGCGCGACATTCTGCACATGCGTCCTGGCGACGTGATCCCGATAGAGCTTTCCGACTCGCTGGTCATGCGCGCCAACGGCGTGCCGTCCTTCAAGGTCAAGCTGGGCTCGCACAAGGGCAAGATGGCCCTGCAGGTCATCGAACCCATAGCGCGACGCTGACCTGTCAGGATGGCGTTGCAACTTTATTGCGTAACTGAATCATTGCTCGCAGAGGATTACCGATGGCTGATGAAAACGATATGACGTCTGCTGAAGATCAGGCACTGGCCGATGAGTGGGCTGCGGCGCTGGGTGAAGCAGGTGAGGGCGGTCAGGCTGATATCGACGCGCTGTTGGCAGCCGATGCCGGGAACTCGACCAGTCGCCTGACCATGGAAGAGTTTGGCAGCGTGCCGAAAAACACGGCGCCTGTGACGCTGGACGGTCCCAACCTGGACGTGATTCTGGATATTCCGGTGTCGATTTCCATGGAAGTGGGCAGCACCGATATCAACATCCGCAACCTGTTGCAGCTCAACCAGGGCTCGGTCATCGAACTGGATCGTCTGGCAGGTGAGCCGCTGGATGTGCTGGTCAACGGCACGCTGATCGCCCATGGCGAGGTGGTTGTGGTCAACGAGAAGTTCGGCATCCGTCTCACCGACGTGATAAGCCCGAGTGAACGCATCAAGAAGCTGCGCTAAATGAAGCGGTTAATGGCGCTGTTGCCGCTCCTGCCTTCGTTGGTGTGGGCGGCCGAACCGGTTGCACAGGCAGGTCCTGCGGTGGCCAATACTGTCACCGGCGGGATGGGCGGGCAGGTCGCGCAGTTGCTGTTCGGCCTGTTGTTGGTGGTCGGTCTGATCTTCGTACTGGCGTGGGTCATGCGTCGGGTGCAGCGGGTCGGGCCGAACAACAGCCAGGTTATCGAACTGGTGAGCTCTCGGGCTATCGGGCCGCGTGATCGTCTGGTCCTGGTTCAGGTGGGCGGTGAGCAGGTTCTGCTGGGGATCACCCCTGGCAACATCACCACCCTGCATGTGCTCAAGGAGCCTGTGCAGGTACCGGTCCGTGAACAGACCACGCCTGAGTTCGCTCAGCGTCTGCTGGAATTGATGGGCAAGGATAAGGACAAGAAGTAATGGGCGCCTTGCGTTTGCTGATACTGCTGCTGGTGGCAATGGCCGCGCCTGTTGCGTTGGCGGCCGATCCGCTGTCGATCCCGGCGATCACGCTGTCCAATGGCGCCAACGGGCAGCAGGAGTATTCGGTCAGTCTGCAGATCCTGCTGATCATGACCGCGCTGAGCTTCATCCCGGCGTTCGTGATGCTGATGACCAGTTTCACGCGGATCATCATTGTCTTTTCGATTCTGCGTCAGGCCCTGGGCTTGCAGCAGACCCCGTCGAACCAGATTCTGACCGGCATGGCGCTGTTTCTGACCATGTTCATCATGGCGCCGGTCTTTGATCGGGTGAATCAGGATGCCTTGCAGCCTTATCTGGCCGAGCAGTTGACGGCGCAGGATGCGGTCGCCAAGGCGCAGGTGCCGATCAAGGATTTCATGCTGGCGCAGACACGTACCAGCGACCTTGAGCTGTTCATGCGCCTGTCCAAGCGTACTGACATTGCGTCTCCAGATGCCGCGCCGCTGACCATTCTGGTTCCGGCCTTTGTGATCTCCGAGCTGAAAACCGCGTTCCAGATCGGCTTCATGATCTTTATTCCGTTTCTGATCATCGACCTGGTCGTGGCCAGTGTGCTGATGGCCATGGGTATGATGATGCTGTCGCCGCTGATCATTTCCCTGCCGTTCAAGATCATGCTGTTTGTGCTGGTGGATGGCTGGGCGCTGATCGTCGGCACATTGGCTGGCAGTTTTGGTGGCGTATGAATCGTTTTGCTGAGGAGTCTGCCCGATGACGCCGGAAGTAGCGGTCGATCTGTTTCGTGAGGCGTTGTGGCTGACCACGGTGCTGGTTGCGATTCTTGTGGTGCCGAGCCTGATCTGCGGTCTGTTGGTGGCCATGTTTCAGGCGGCCACCCAGATCAACGAACAGACCCTGAGCTTTCTGCCGCGCCTGATTGTCATGTTGGTGACGCTCATCGTGATCGGCCCCTGGCTGTTGAAAATTTTCATGGAATACATGCTGTCGCTGTACAACAGTATTCCGACACTGATCGGTTAACGCTGCGTGCAGCCGATGCTGGCGCTGACCGACACCCAGATCAGTACCTGGGTTGCGAGCTTCATGCTGCCCCTGTTTCGCATCGTTGCGTTGCTGATGACCATGCCGATCATTGGCACCACGCTGGTCCCCCGACGTGTACGCCTTTACTTTGCGGTTGCCGTCACCGTGGTCGTGGCCCCGGTGTTGCCTGCTATGCCGCCGGTGCAAGCTCTCGATCTCAGCGCGCTGCTGCTGATTGGCGAGCAGATCATTATCGGTGCCGGGCTCGGGCTCTCGTTGCAGTTGTTCTTTCACGCCTTTGTGGTGGCCGGGCAGATCATCTCGACGCAGATGGGCATGGGCTTCGCGTCGATGGTCGACCCCACCAACGGCGTTTCGTCGGCCACCATCGGGCAGTTTTTCACCATGCTCGTGACGCTGCTGTTTCTGGCCATGAACGGCCATCTGGTGGTGCTGGAAATCCTGGTCGAGAGCTTTACGACCATGCCGGTGGGCAGCGGTCTGCTGGTCAATAATTTCTGGGAACTGGCGAACGGGCTTGGCTGGGTGCTCAGTTCCGGCCTCAGGCTGGTGCTGCCGGCGATCACTGCACTGCTGATCATCAACATCGCGTTCGGTGTGATGACGCGCGCCGCACCGCAGCTCAATATCTTTTCCATTGGTTTTCCGCTGACACTGGTGCTGGGCATGGTCATTCTATGGATGACCATGGGCGACATTCTCAACCAGTATCAGCCCATGGCCGTCGAGGCCCTGCAAGCGGTGCGCGACATGGTGAGGGCTCGTTGAGATGGCAGAAAACGAGAATGGCCAGGACAAGACAGAAGACCCCACGGAGAAAAAGGTCCGGGACTCCCGGGCCGAAGGTCAGATTGCGCGCTCCAAGGAACTGACCACGCTGGTGGTAATGCTGATGGGCGCGGGCGGGCTGTTGATGTTCGGCGGTGGCATTGCGCACATGATGTTCGAGCTGATGCGCGACAACTTCACCATCACCCGCGAAACGATCATGGATCAGGACTACATGGGCAAGGCGTTGCTCAGTTCCGGTCTGCACGCCCTGATAGTCGTACTGCCGTTTCTGATTGCCATGCTCGTTGCTGCGCTGGTCGGCCCGATCATGTTGGGCGGCTGGCTGTTTGCAACCAAATCGCTGGCCCCCAAGTTCAGCCGGATGAATCCGGCGGCGGGGCTCAAGCGCATGTTCTCGCCCCATGCGCTGGTCGAGCTGCTCAAGTCGTTCGCCAAGTTTCTGATCATTCTTGCGGTTGCCCTGGTGGTGCTGGGCAAGGAGCGTAACGACCTGGTGGCGATCGCGCACGAGCCTTTGGAGCAGGCCATCATTCACAGCCTTCAGGTGGTGGGCTGGAGTAGCTTCTGGATGGCCTGCGGCCTGATATTCATTGCAGCTGCCGATGTGCCGTTCGTGTTGTGGGAAGCGCACAAGAAGCTGCTGATGACCAAGCAGGAAGTGCGTGACGAACACAAGAACAGCGAAGGCAGTCCCGAGATCAAGCAGCGCATTCGTCAGCTGCAACGCGAGATGTCCCAGCGCAGGATGATGGCCTCGATCCCCGAGGCGGACGTGATCATCACCAACCCGACCCACTTTGCCGTGGCGCTCAAATACGATCCCGAGCAGGGCGGGGCGCCGATGCTGTTGGCCAAAGGCACCGACCTCGTGGCCTTGAAGATCCGCGAAATCGGCGCGCACAACCAGATCCTGATCCTGGAGTCGCCTGGTCTGGCGCGTTCTATCTATTACAGCACCGAGCTGGATCAGGAGATCCCGGCGGGGCTGTATCTGGCTGTGGCGCAGGTGTTGGCCTACGTGTATCAGATCCGTCAGTACCATGCGGGCCAGGGCAAGCGGCCCGATCCGCTGGGCGATATCACGATTCCGCCAGATCTGCAGCGCGATTCCTGATAGCACTCGGTTTCGCCGTCAACATCGGGCGTTCAGGCGCGGCTTGCTGGCGTTGGCGCCAGCCCGGTCGCAGGCGTGTCACCTGATCAGCCGGATATTCTGCTCCGCCTCCCGCAATGCCTGTCTCTTACCTCTGTTTTTTTGCGTTTTGTGCCTGCAATTGCTGGCTTTCGTAAAGTTGGACAGCTTCTTGCAATAGGTCAGTTCAAGGTCGCCTAAGGCGTCAAAGTTTTGATCTAGTGCGCAGGTAAAGAATCAGTGGAACGCTCTCAGATATTCAGTAGCGCACGCAGCAATATCGCAGGCCTGGGCCGTGGCCAGTTGGGCGTGCCGCTGTTGTTGCTGATCATGTTGGCAATGATGATGTTGCCGATTCCGCCGTTCCTGCTGGACGTGCTGTTCACGTTCAACATCGCATTGTCCATCGTTGTGCTGCTGGTCTGTGTGTACGCCCTGCGGCCGCTGGATTTCTCGGTTTTCCCTACCATTCTGCTGGTCGCCACGCTGCTGCGTCTGGCCCTGAACGTCGCATCGACCCGTGTGGTCATGCTGCACGGCCAGGACGGGCACGCTGCTGCGGGCAAGGTGATCCAGGCCTTCGGTGAGGTGGTGATCGGCGGTAACTATGTCGTCGGTATCGTGGTGTTCGCGATTCTGATGATCATCAACTTCGTGGTAATCACCAAGGGTGCCGGGCGTATTTCCGAGGTGAGCGCACGCTTTACCCTTGATGCGATGCCAGGCAAGCAGATGGCAATCGACGCCGACCTCAACGCCGGCCTCATCGATCAGCCGGAAGCCAAGCGCCGTCGTGCTGAAGTGGCCGGGGAGGCCGAGTTTTACGGTTCCATGGACGGTGCCAGCAAGTTCGTGCGCGGCGATGCGATTGCCGGTTTGCTGATTCTGTTCATCAACCTCATTGGCGGCATGCTGGTCGGCATCCTGCAACACAACATGACTTTTGGCGACGCAGGCCGTGTTTATACCTTGCTGACCATCGGTGACGGTTTGGTGGCGCAATTGCCATCACTGCTGCTGTCCACTGCCGCCGCGATCATGGTGACCCGTGCTTCCGGTTCGGAAGAGATGGGCAAGCTGATCAATCGTCAGATGTTCGCCTCACACAAGGCGCTGGCGGTATCCGCAGGCATCATGATCGTGATGGGCCTTGTGCCGGGTATGCCGCACTTCGCTTTCATCGGCCTCGGTCTGGTGGCGGCCGGTGGTGCTTACCTGCTGTGGAAGAAAGAGAACAAGGTGAAAGTCGAGGCGCTGGCCGAGGTTCAGCGTCAACAGGACCTGCTGCCATCGCCAACCCGTATCCAGGACTCCAAGGAGCTGGGCTGGGATGACGTCACGCCCATCGACATCATCGGTCTGGAAGTGGGCTATCGCCTGATTCCGCTGGTGGATCGCAATCAGGGTGGTCAACTGCTGGCGCGGATCAAGGGTGTGCGCAAGAAGCTGTCCCAGGAACTGGGCTTTCTGATGCCCACCGTCCACATTCGCGACAACCTCGATCTGGCGCCCAGCGCCTACCGCCTGACGCTGATGGGCGTGATCCTGGCCGAGGCCGAGATCTACCCGGATCGCGAGCTGGCGATCAACCCGGGTCAGGTGTTCGGCACGCTCAACGGCATCACCGCCAGAGACCCGGCGTTTGGTCTGGAAGCGGTGTGGATTGAAATCAGTCAGCGCAGCCAGGCGCAGTCCCTCGGCTACACCGTGGTGGACGCCAGCACCGTGGTGGCGACCCACCTCAACCAGATTCTGTACAAGCACTCGCATGAACTGATCGGCCATGAAGAAGTTCAGCAACTGATGCAGTTGCTCGCCAAGAGCTCGCCGAAGCTGGCTGAGGAGCTGGTGCCGGGTGTGCTGTCGCTGTCGGCGCTGCTCAATGTGCTGCAGGCGCTGCTGGCCGAGCATGTGCCGGTGCGTGATATCCGCAGCATCGCCGAGGCCATCGCGAACAACGTCGGGAAGAGTCAAGATACCGCCGCTCTGGTGGCGGTGGTGCGCGTTGGTTTGAGTCGCGCAATCGTCCAAAGCATTGTAGGCGTTGAGCCGGAGCTGCCTGTCATCACGCTGGAACCAAGGTTGGAACAGATATTGCTCAATAGTTTGCAGAGGGCTGGTCAGGGTCAGGAAGAAGGCGTTCTTCTTGAGCCGAGTATGGCTGAAAAGCTCCAGCGTTCGTTGATTGAGGCCGCCCAGCGTCAGGAAATGCAAGGGTCGCCGGTAATACTCCTGGTAGCGGGTCCGATTCGGGCCATGCTGTCACGATTTGGACGATTGGCTGTACCGAACATGCATGTTCTGGCATATCAGGAAATTCCTGACAACAAGCAAGTTACCATCGTAGCGACTGTCGGGCCCAACGGCTGAGGTAGTGAGTCATGCAAGTTAAGCGATTTTTCGCCGCCGATATGCGTCAAGCCATGAAGCTGGTTCGCGATGAGCTGGGCGCTGAGGCGGCCATCATTGGCAACCGCCGCATCGCCGGTGGCGTCGAGTTGACCGCCGCGCTGGATTACAAGCTGTCGGCCCTGGCCCCACGCGTTCCGAACATGGAGCTTGAAGACGAGCTGCGCAAAACCCAGTCGCGCATCGTCTCCGCTCAGGCTGAATTGAACAACCGCAGCGACAGCGATGCCTCGGTCAATCTTCAGCTGTTTTCCGGCAAGTCGATCAGTGCCGCTGACACGCACATCGAGCCCACGCTCGAAGAGCCGCCACGCCCGTCCGCTTACGCGCCGACCCCGGCTGCCGAGTCTGCTGGCGGGCAACGTGCCTTCGACTCGATGCGTTCCGAATTGAATGGCCTGCGCGAGCTGCTGGAAGTCCAGCTGGGCTCTCTGGCCTGGACCCAGTTGCAAGGCAGCCGCCCGCAGCAGGCCAACCTGTGGCGTCGTCTGCAGCGTGTTGGTCTCTCCGGCCCGCTGTCGCGCGATCTGCTGTCGATGATTCCCGATATCGACGAGCCTCGTCAGGCCTGGCGCATGTTGCTGGCTCACCTGGCGCGGATGATCGCCGTACCTGACGTCGAGCCGCTGGAAGAGGGCGGTGTGATCGCCATGGTCGGTCCTGCCGGCATGGGCAAGACCACCACTCTCGCCAAGCTGGCAGCCCGTTATGTGCTGAAGTACGGCGCACAGAATATTGCACTGGTCAGCATGGACAGTTTTCGCATCGGTGCTCAGGAGCAACTCAAAACGCTGGGCCGGATCCTCAATGTACCGGTTACTCACGTCGACCCGGGGCAGTCGCTGGCGCAGGCACTTGAGCCTTTGCTGCGCAAGCGCGTGGTGTTGATCGATACCGCAGGTCTCCAAGCCAGTGACCCGGCGTTGCGCATGCAGCTCGAAAGCCTGGCAGGTCGCGGTATCAAGGCGCGCAACTACCTGGTGCTGGCGACAACCAGTCAGAAGCAGGTGTTGACCGCGGCGTATCACAGTTACAAGCGTTGTGGCCTGGCCGGATGCATTCTGACCAAGCTGGATGAAACCGCCAGTCTGGGCGAAGTCCTGAGCCTGGCGATCAGTCATGAATTACCGGTGGCCTACCTGACTGACGGGCCGCGCATTCCGGACGATCTGCACATTCCCCGCCGTCACCAGTTGGTGAGTCGTGCAGTGAGTGTGCAGATGCAGGACGAGCCGAGCGAGGAAGCGATGGCTGATATGTTTGCCGACCTCTATCACACACCTGGCAAAAGGGTGGGTTAAGTGATGGATATCATTGAAATGTCCCTGCATCGATGGTCTGCCAGGCATTGTTCGCTCGCGAACGTGCAGCCCCCAATGTGGCTTCGGTCTACGCAAGACAAGGTAAAGAAATAACATGGGCAGCATGCATCCCGTACAGGTTATCGCGGTGACCGGCGGCAAAGGTGGCGTCGGTAAGACTAACGTGTCAGTGAACCTTTCACTGGCCCTTGCCGAGCTCGGCCGGCGCGTCATGCTGCTGGACGCCGATCTGGGTCTGGCCAACGTTGACGTTCTGCTGGGGCTTACGCCCAAGCGTACGCTCGCCGATGTCATAGAAGGTCGTTGCGAGCTGCGTGACGTGCTCTTGCAGGGGCCGGGCGGCGTTCGTATCGTGCCGGCTGCGTCCGGCACCCAGAGCATGGTTCATCTCTCGCCTGCGCAGCATGCCGGCCTGATCCAGGCGTTCAGCGAGATCGGCGACAACCTCGATGTGCTGGTCATCGACACGGCCGCCGGTATCGGTGAGTCGGTCGTCAGCTTCGTACGCGCGGCTCAGGAAGTGCTGCTGGTGGTCTGCGATGAACCGACCTCGATCACCGACGCCTACGCGCTGATCAAGCTGTTGAACCGCGACTATGGCATGAACCGCTTCCGTGTCCTGGCCAACATGGCCCAGAGCCCGCAGGAAGGTCGCAACCTCTTTGCCAAACTCACGAAAGTCACGGACCGCTTTCTGGACGTGGCGCTGCAGTATGTAGGTGCCGTGCCGTACGACGAGTGCGTGCGCAAGGCCGTACAGAAGCAGCGTGCCGTCTACGAAGCCTTTCCGCGCTCCAAGTGCGCACTGGCATTCAAAGCCATCGCTCAGAAGGTCGACACCTGGCCACTTCCGGCCAACCCACGGGGTCACCTGGAGTTTTTCGTTGAGCGACTCGTTCACCAGACCAGCGCGGGGCCTGTCCAATGACTGCGAGCGGCTACCAGATGTACAGCAAGGCTTCGCGTAACTCCCAGTACGAGCTGATCGAGCGCTACGCCCCGCTGGTCAAGCGCATTGCCTACCACCTGCTGGCGCGCCTGCCTGCCAGCGTGCAGGTCGAGGACCTGATTCAGGCCGGCATGATCGGTCTGCTGGAAGTGTCGACCAAATACGACTCCACCAAGGGGGCGAGCTTCGAGACTTACGCAGGCATCCGCATTCGTGGTGCAATGCTCGATGAAGTTCGCAAGGGTGACTGGGCGCCGCGCTCGGTCCACCGTAATACCCGCATGGTGAGCGACGCAATTCGCGCAATTGAAGCGAAAACCGGGCGTGACGCTAAAGATCACGAGGTTGCGGCCGAACTCCAGTTAAGTCTCGATGATTATTACGGGATTTTGAATGATACCTTGGGCAGCCGCCTCTTCAGTTTCGACGACCTGCTTCAGGACGGCGATCATGAAGGGCTGCATGAGGATGGTGCCAGCGGTTCGCTTGAACCGTCACGGGACCTGGAAGACGAGCGCTTCCAGGCCGCCCTGGCCGATGCGATTGCCAATCTGCCGGAGCGTGAGCGTCTGGTCTTGGCGCTGTACTACGACGAAGAGCTGAACCTCAAGGAAATCGGAGAGGTCCTGGGGGTCAGTGAATCGCGGGTCAGTCAGTTACACAGCCAGTGCGCAGCTCGTTTGCGAGGGCGTTTGGGGGAGTGGCGAGCGCGTTGACAGTCAATGCGCGGCTCAAGGCCGCGGGTTGTCTGCAAGCCGGCTGTGCAGAGCGTTACGTGGTAACAGGATAGACAAGGCATAGGCTTGTCGGCAGTGCTCAAGGGCCTGCCGGTCAGGGGTTGTGCCTGTCTTTTGCCAAGCCCGTCGTCGTTTCGTACAGCCGGGGGTGTGCTGTGCCAGTATTGCCGGTATTGATTGAACAGCGCGTTCAGGTGCTGAACGCGTTAAAGACTGCTTGGAGGTCGAATTGGACAAGAACATGAAAATCCTCATCGTTGATGACTTCTCAACGATGCGGCGGATCATCAAAAACCTGTTGCGTGACCTGGGGTTTACCAACACCTCGGAAGCGGATGACGGGTTGACCGCATTGCCGATGCTGCAAAGCGGCGCGTTTGATTTCCTGGTGACTGACTGGAACATGCCTGGCATGTCCGGTATCGATCTGTTGCGTCAGGTCCGTCAGGACGAGCGCCTCAAGAGCCTCCCAGTGCTTATGGTCACTGCTGAAGCCAAGCGTGAGCAGATCATCGAAGCTGCCCAGGCCGGGGTGAACGGTTATGTCGTCAAGCCATTCACGGCTCAAGCGCTGAAAGAAAAGATCGAAAAGATCTTTGAACGCGTCAATAGCTGATGCAAGCCGTGAGGGCGCTATGGATAACACTGATTCGATGGCCGACTTTGAGTCGACCCTGAAAAGACACGCGCAGGAACTCGTCACCAGCCTTGAAAAAGGTCGTTTCGGCGAAGCTGTGCAATTGATCCATGAGCTCAACCAGACACGCGACCGCGGCCTTTATCAGGAAGTGGGCAAGCTGACTCGTGAGCTGCACAGTGCAATCGTCAACTTCCAGATCGATCCGCACATGCCTCAGGCCGAGGAGGTGTCGCAGATCACAGATGCCACCGAGCGCCTGTCGTACGTCGTTCGGCTGACCGAAAATGCGGCCAACCGCACCATGGATCTGGTCGAGGAAAGCACGCCGCTCATGAACGGCCTGAGTTCCGACGCCAAGGCGTTGAGCGAAGACTGGGGACGTTTCATGCGCCGCGAAATCGGTGCTGAAGAATTCCGTGATCTCGCCAAGCGGGTCGATGGATTTCTGACGCGTACCGAGAAGGAAACCCATGAGGTCTCCGCGCACCTCAATGACATTCTGCTTGCCCAGGATTACCAGGACCTCACCGGTCAGGTCATCAAGCGCGTCACGCAGTTGGTCACTGAAGTAGAAGGCAATTTGCTCAAACTGGTGCTCATGGCCAGCCATGTCGATCGCTTTGCAGGCATCGAACATGACGAACAATCCATCCTTGCTGAAAAAGATCCTAAAAAACATCTCGCCAAGGGTGAAGGTCCGCAGATTCATGCCGATAAACGTGAAGACGTCGTATCCGGACAGGATGATGTAGACGATCTGCTATCGAGCCTCGGCTTCTAGGTCTGTTGACGGATAATTATAGGGAGCACCCCATGAGCTTCGGCGCCGATGAAGAAATCCTTCAGGATTTTCTGGTAGAGGCCGGCGAGATTCTGGAGCAGTTGTCAGAGCAATTGGTCGAGCTGGAAAGCCGACCGGATGATGCTGACCTGCTCAATGCAATTTTTCGCGGTTTTCACACTGTTAAAGGGGGCGCCGGCTTCCTCCAGCTGCATGAGCTGGTGGAGTGCTGCCACATCGCCGAGAACGTGTTCGACATCCTTCGCAAGGGTGAGCGACGTGTTGACTCCGAGCTCATGGACGTGGTTCTGGAAGCACTGGACACGGTCAACAGCATGTTCGGCCAGGTGCGTGAACGGTCCGACGTAACGCCTGCAACGCCAGAGCTTCTGGCTGCGCTGTCACGTCTGGCCGAGCCACAGTCTGCCGATGTGGTCGCGGTTGCAGAACCGGTGGTGGAAGAGGTTGCCGAGGCTGCCGCTCCGGTCGCCGATTCCTCGGCCAGCGACGACATCACTGATGATGAGTTCGAGCAACTGCTCGACTCGCTGCACGGGTCCAACCCCGTTGCCGCTACGGTTGCTGCCGCGCCAGCGGCTGAAGCACCGGTCAGCGACGAGATCACCGATCAGGAGTTCGAATCCCTGCTCGATCAATTGCACGGCAAAGGCAAGTTCGCCCCTGACGCCGCCCCGGTTCAGGCTCCAGCGCCGACAGCCAAGACGGGCAGCGCTGCGCCGGCGAGCGATGAAATCACTGATGACGAGTTCGAAGCCCTGCTTGACCAGTTGCATGGCAAGGGTTCGTTCGATGCCGCGATAGCCGCACCGGTTGCCGCGCCTGCCGCTGCTGCGAAGGCACCTGCTGCTGCCTCTGACGAAATCACCGATCACGAATTCGAAAGCCTGCTGGATGAGCTTCACGGCAAGGGCAAATTCGAGCCGGATGCTGTCGTCGGCAAGGCGGCAGCACCTGCGCCGGCTGCTGCAGCACCGACACCGGCACCCGTCGCCAAACCTGCTCCAGCGCCTGTGCCTGCAGCGAAAGCCGAGCCTGCGCCGGCCAAGCCGGCCGCGGCAGCCCCTGCACCTGCGCGCGCTCCGGCGGCCGGTGGCGACAAGCCTGCCGCGTCGGAAGCCGAAACCACCGTACGCGTTGATACGGCACGCCTGGACGAGATCATGAACATGGTCGGCGAACTGGTGCTGGTGCGTAACCGACTGGTTCGTCTGGGGCTCAACAGTGGCGACGAAGCCATGTCCAAGGCGGTCTCCAATCTGGATGTGGTGACCGCTGATCTGCAGACCGCGGTGATGAAAACCCGGATGCAGCCGATCAAGAAAGTCTTCGGCCGCTTCCCGCGTCTGGTTCGTGACCTGGCTCGCCAGCTCAAGAAAGAGATCAACCTGGAGCTGGTGGGTGAAGAAACCGACCTGGACAAGAACCTTGTCGAGGCACTGGCCGACCCGCTGGTCCACTTGGTGCGTAACGCTGTCGACCACGGCATCGAGACGCCGGAAGAGCGCGAGGCTACGGGCAAGTCCCGCGGCGGGCGTGTGATTCTGTCAGCCGAGCAGGAGGGCGATCACATCCTGCTGTCGATCTCCGACGACGGCAAGGGCATGGACCCTAACGTTCTGCGTTCCATTGCCGTCAAGCGCGGCGTGATGGACAAGGATGCAGCCGATCGCCTGAGCGACACCGACTGCTACAACCTGATCTTCGCGCCGGGCTTTTCGACCAAGACGGAAATTTCCGACGTATCCGGTCGTGGCGTGGGCATGGACGTGGTGAAAACCAAGATTTCCCAGCTCAACGGCTCGATCAACATCTACTCCACCAAGGGGCAGGGTTCGAAGATCGTCATCAAGGTCCCGCTGACGCTTGCGATCAT
This sequence comes from Pseudomonas asturiensis, assembly GCF_900143095.1. Lineage (GTDB taxonomy): Bacteria > Pseudomonadota > Gammaproteobacteria > Pseudomonadales > Pseudomonadaceae > Aquipseudomonas > Aquipseudomonas asturiensis. Next base: position 376,312 of record NZ_FRDA01000005.1, read on the forward strand.
GCCGACCCTGATGGTCATGCTGGGCAATCAGGCGTTTGCCTTCCCGCTGGTCAACGTCAACGAAATCTTCCACCTGGACCTCTCGACCACCAACGTCGTCGATGGTCAGGAAGTGGTGATCGTGCGTGACAAGGCCTTGCCGCTGTTCTACCTCAAGCGATGGCTGATCAGCTCGGCCGCGCATGAAGAACAACGTGAAGGGCACGTGGTGATTCTGTCTGTCGGTACTCAGCGCATCGGCTTTGTCGTCGATCAACTGGTCGGGCAGGAAGAAGTGGTGATCAAACCGCTGGGCAAGATGTTGCAAGGTACGCCAGGCATGTCGGGCGCCACCATCACCGGTGACGGTCGCATTGCCTTGATTCTCGATGTACCGAGCATGCTCAAGCGTTACGCCGCACGGCGTATTTGATTCTGGGGTTGCGGGCAGCCTGGTCTGCCTGCAACACCTATTGGAGTGTTTATGGCAGTCAAGGTCCTGGTGGTGGATGATTCGGGTTTCTTCCGCCGCCGCGTTACGGAAATTCTTTCTTCGGACCCCAACATCCAGGTTGTCGGCACGGCAACCAATGGCAAGGAAGCGATCGAACAGGCGCTTGCACTCAAGCCTGACGTGATCACCATGGACTACGAAATGCCGATGATGGATGGCATCACGGCGGTTCGCCATATCATGCAGCGCATCCCGACTCCCGTACTGATGTTCTCCTCGCTGACGCACGAAGGTGCCCGCGTCACGCTGGATGCACTGGACGCTGGTGCCGTGGACTTTCTCCCCAAGAATTTTGAAGACATCTCGCGCAACCCGCAGAAGGTCAAGCAACTGCTGTGCGAGAAGATCAATAGCATCTCGCGCAGCAATCGTCGTTTTACCGGTGCGGGATCGACGCCGGCGGCACCTGCTCCAGCCGTAGCGCCTGCCGCTCGTGCTGCCGCACCTGCGCCGACGTCGTCTGCGCCTGCCCGCACGGTTGCGCCACGCACCGCAGCGCCTGCGCCTCATGCTGCTCAGCCTCACGCTCATGCGCCTGCTCATCCGACGACGTCGGGTGCGCCCAAGCGCAAGGCTTACAAGCTGGTTGCCATTGGCACGTCCACGGGTGGCCCGGTGGCGTTGCAACGCGTGCTGACGCAACTGCCCGCCAACTTTCCGGCACCGCTGGTGCTGATCCAGCATATGCCTGCCGCCTTTACCAAGGCGTTCGCCGAGCGCCTGGACAAGCTGTGCAAGATCAGCGTCAAGGAAGCCGAGGATGGCGACGTGCTGCGTCCGGGGCTGGCCTTGTTGGCCCCTGGCGGCAAACAGATGATGATCGACGGTCGTGGCGCGGTGAAGATTCTGCCAGGCGATGAGCGCCTCAATTACAAGCCTTGTGTGGACATCACCTTCGGATCGGCTGCCAAGTCATATGGCGACAAGGTGCTGTCCGTGGTGTTGACCGGCATGGGCGCGGACGGGCGAGAAGGTGCCCGTCTGCTCAAACAGGCCGGCAGCACGGTCTGGGCGCAGGACGAAGCAAGCTGCGTGATTTACGGGATGCCGATGGCCATCGTCAAGGCGGAGCTCGCGGACGCGATCTATAGCCTGGACGACATTGGTCGTCATCTGGTCGAGGCGTGTCTCTGATGGATGTACTGAGTCTTATCGGTCTTATCCTGGCGTTCGTTGCGATCATCGGTGGTAACTTTCTCGAAGGCGGTCATCTCAGCGCGTTGCTCAATGGCCCAGCGGCGCTGATCGTGATCGGTGGCACGCTGGGTGCGTCCTTGCTGCAATCGCCCATGAGCGCCTTCATGCGCGCCATGAAAATCATTCGCTGGGTGCTGTTCCCGCCGCGCGTCGATCTGCCGGGTGGTGTTGACCGCGTCATCGGCTGGAGCATGACGGCCCGCAAGGAAGGCCTGCTGGGACTTGAGACGATTGCCGATTCCGAGCCCGACAGCTATGCCCGCAAAGGCCTGCAACTGCTGGTCGATGGCGCCGAGCCCGAAGCGATTCGCAGCATTCTGGAAGTGGATTTCATCACTCAGGAAACCCGCGATATCCAGGCCGCGAAGGTCTTCGAAAGCATGGGCGGCTATGCGCCGACCGTGGGCATCATCGGTGCGGTGATGGGGTTGATTCACGTGATGGGCAACCTCGCCGATCCGAGTCAGCTGGGGAGCGGCATTGCCGTGGCCTTCGTTGCCACCATTTATGGCGTTGCAACGGCCAACCTGATCCTGCTGCCGGTGGCGAACAAGCTCAAGGCCATTGCCCATCGCCAGGCGCGTTATCGCGAGATGCTGCTCGAAGGTCTGCTGTCCATTGCCGAGGGTGAAAACCCGCGCTCCATCGAACTCAAGCTGCAAGGCTTCATGGAGTAACCCGTCATGGCTCGACGTCGTCAGCCCGAAGAACACGAAAATCATGAGCGCTGGCTGGTGTCGTATGCCGACTTCATCACGTTGCTGTTTGCGTTCTTCGTGGTGATGTACTCGATTTCGTCGATCAACGAAGGCAAGTACAAGATCCTGTCCCAGGCGCTGGTCGGTGTCTTTAACGACGCCGAGCGGACCATGAAACCAATCCCCATCGGCGAGCAGCGCCCTGTGTCGGTCAAACCGTCCGAGCCATTGCTCAAGGACAGTGAAGAAACCGATGCAGGCATCGCCTCGTCGGCCAGCGACCCGCTGCAGACCATCGCTCAGGATGTGCGTGACGCGTTCGGCGATCTGATCAAGTCCGACCAGATGACCGTGCGCGGCAACGAACTGTGGATCGAGATCGAACTCAATTCCAGCCTGTTGTTTGGCAGCGGCGATGCGATGCCCAGCGACAAGGCGTTCACGATCATTGAAAAGGTCGCCGGTATCGTCAAGCGCTTCGACAACCCGATCCACGTCGAAGGCTTCACGGATGATCAACCGATCAGCACGTCGCAGTTTCCGACCAACTGGGAGCTGTCTTCCGCCCGCTCGGCCAGCATCGTACGCATGCTCGCCATGGACGGTGTGAACCCTGCGCGCCTGGCGTCCGTGGGGTATGGCGAGTTCCAGCCGATTGCACCCAACACCACGGCCACCGGGCGCGCCAAGAACCGCCGTGTGGTGCTGGTTATCTCGCGTAACCTGGATGTACGTCGCAGTCTCACCAGCACCGGCACGGCCAATGCGCAGCCGGACGCCGCTTTGAGGCGTGCTGGCACACAAACTGCACCGGTGCCAGCAAAGCCGCCGGTACGTGCGAACACTGTCAATTCTCCGTCACCCGCTCCCTGACTGTCGTCTCGGTATGATCGTCGCTGTACGGAAGGAAAATCATCAATGAGAGTCTGGGCAGTCGCCAATCAGAAAGGTGGAGTCGGAAAGACCACCACGACCATTGCTCTGGCCGGTTTGCTGGCCGATGCGGGCAAGCGCGTCGTCGTGGTCGATCTCGACCCCCACGGCTCCATGACCAGCTATTTCGGGCACAATCCTGACGAACTGGAGCACAGCGCCTTCGATCTGTTCCTGCATAAGGGCCAGGTGCCTGAAGGTTTGCCGGGGCAGCTACTGTTGCCGACCAGCGACCAGCGTATTTCGCTGATTCCGTCGAGTACGGCACTGGCGACACTGGAGCGTCAGTCGCCTGGCCAGAGCGGCCTTGGGCTGGTCATCGCCAAGAGCCTCGCGCAGTTGTGGCAGGATTTTGACTATGCGCTGATCGACAGTCCGCCGTTGCTTGGTGTGTTGATGGTCAACGCGCTGGCGGCCAGTCAGCAGTTGGCCATTCCGGTGCAAACCGAATTCTTGGCCGTGAAGGGCCTGGAACGTATGGTCAATACCCTGACCATGATCAACCGTTCACGCAAAGTGCCGTTGCCTTACACCATCGTGCCGACACTGTTCGACCGTCGCACCCAGGCATCGATGGGCACGTTGAAACTGCTGCGCGACAGCTTCCCCGAACATGTTTGGCAGGCCTACGTGCCGGTAGACACGCGTTTGCGCGATGCCAGCCGGGCGGGTCTCACGCCGTCGCAGAACGACAGCAAGAGCCGTGGCGTGATCGCCTATCGGGCGCTGCTCAAACATATGCTCGCCGAGCAACTCAATGCTCAGGTGGCCTGACATGCGCACTTATTCTTTCTTTGCTGTCAGCTCAAGTGATGCCTCAATGCGGCCGATAACTCTATCAGGCTGCACTCGCTCTATTTATTGTTGGGCCCCGGTATGAACCGCCCTGTAGAAGTTGCAACGCGACCCAAGCTGGCTTTGCAGTCTTATCTGGATGCCTTGCTTCAGGACGCGACCGAAGAACTGCAAGAACCTGAAAGCACCATCGATGAGTTTCAGGCAGCGGTGCTCGAAGAACAGGCTTTTGATGCGCGCATGAAGGCGCAGATCAAGCCGGTTGCTGTCGCGGTGGCGGCACCTGCCGCAGTGGCAGTGCCTGTCGCGGTCGCTGCGCCGGTGGTGACGCCTGCACCGGTGGTGGAAGTTGCGCCGGTGATCGTGGCCGAGCCCGTTGTGGAGGTCGCTGTACCGGCCGTTGACTGGGTCGAGCCTGTTGCCGAACTCAGTACGCTGGTGGCTCAGCTAACACCAACGCCGCCGCCGACCAGTGATGGTCGTCCGGCCTGGGCTGCCGAGCCGTTTGAGTGCCTGTTGTTCGATGTGGCCGGGCTGACACTGGCAGTGCCACTGGTATGCCTCGGGTCGATTTATCCGTTGGCAGGGCAGGAGCTGACGCCTCTGTTCGGTCAGCCGGACTGGTTTCTGGGGATCCTGCCGTGTCAGGCGGGCAACCTGAAGGTGCTGGATACCGCGCGCTGGATCATGCCTGATCGCTACCGCGATGATTTTCGCCAGGGATTGCAGTACGTGATTTCGGTTCAGGGTTACGAGTGGGGGTTGGCGGTGCATCAGGTCAGTCGCTCGCTGCGCCTTGACCCGAATGAAATCAAGTGGCGTACACACCGTGGTCAACGCCCATGGCTGGCGGGCACAGTGATTGAGCACATGTGTGCATTGCTGGATGTTGCAGAGTTGGCCGAGCTGATTGCCAGTGGCGCGGTCAAGCAGTTGAACAAGTCAAAATAATCATGGGTCGTCGCCAGTCGCGTCGCCCGCAGAGTACACACGTGAGGGGTTAGGGGTATGAATAAGTCGTCTGCACAAGGTTCTGAAGATCCTATCCTGCAATGGGTTACGTTCCGCCTGGACAATGAGTCCTATGGCATCAACGTGATGCAGGTCCAGGAAGTGCTGCGCTACACCGAAATCGCTCCGGTACCGGGTGCGCCAAGCTACGTGCTGGGCATCATCAACCTGCGCGGTAACGTTGTAACCGTCATCGACACCCGTCAGCGCTTCGGCCTGGCACCGGTCGAAGTCAGCGACAACACCCGTATCGTCATCATCGAAGCCGACAAGCAAGTGGTCGGGATTCTGGTCGACAGCGTGGCGGAAGTGGTTTACTTGCGTCAGTCCGAAGTCGAAACCGCACCTAACGTCGGTAACGATGAATCGGCCAAGTTCATTCAGGGCGTTTGCAACAAGAACGGCGAACTGTTGATTCTGGTCGAGCTGGACAAAATGATGTCCGAAGAAGAGTGGTCCGAGCTGGAGAACATCTGATTGATTCTTGAGGTAGCTGTCGTCTTCCTGGGCATTCTCTGGGTCGTTTCCCTGGGAATGTTTCTGGCCCATACCAAGCGTCAGCGCAAGCTCGACGCCGAGCGTGACGAGGCAGCTGCCTTGCGTGATCAGCGTATCAAGGAGTTGGCCAGGCGCGTGGACAACTTTCAGAGCGGCACGGTACGCATGGGTGAAGCCCTTCACGAACTGCGCGCCATCGTTGCGCCGTTGCCGGACAAGCTGACGGCACTGGAACAGCGCGATCCCTCCACGCTGTCCTTCGCTCAGGCTGCACGCCTGGTCGGCATGGGCGCCAGCATCGACGAGCTGACCCAGTCCTGCGGACTGACTCAGGCTGAAGCGCAGTTGATGACCAAGTTGCACGGCAATACGGCGGGCTGACCGCCGTATTGACCCCGCCTGATACATTCGCGATCAGGCGTTCCTTCTCTCGGGCCGCTTTTCCAGCAACGCCTTACTGTTCGTCCAGCGCGAATTCAGTCAGGCAGAAGGTTGGAACCGCCATCGCCTGCAGACGCTTCGAACCCCCCAGTTCCGGCAGATCAATGATCGCAGCGGCTTCGTGAACCTGCGCGCCCATGCGGCGAATCAGGTTGGCGGCGGCAATCAGCGTGCCGCCGGTCGCAATAAGGTCATCGAACATGATCACCGAGTCGCCATCGCACAGGCTGTCGGCGTGGACTTCCAGGTAGGCTTCCCCGTATTCGGTCTGGTAAGCCTCGCAGAGCACATCAGCGGGCAGCTTGCCTTGCTTGCGGAACAGCACCAATGGCTTGTTCAAGGCGTAAGCCACGACCGAACCGATCAGAAATCCACGCGCGTCCATGACGCCGATGTGGCTGAAGTCGGCCTCGATGTAGCGCTGCACGAAGCTGTCGATCACCTGGCGGGTGGCCTTGGGGGACTGGAAGAGCGGGGTGATGTCGCGGAAGACGACACCCGGCTTGGGAAAGTCCACAACCGGGCGTATCAGGGATTTGAAGCTCAATTCATCGAAAATCATCAGAGGTGATCCGGTGCAAGATTGGCCGACAGTTTAAGCCCACCCGTCCCGGATCGCACCCCTCAGCTTTGAATGGCACCGCCCGCCAGCGCGCAGAGCTGAATCGGGTCCAGAATATGCACCTCTTTGCCCTCTGCGCTAATCAGCTCGTTTTGTTGAAAACGCGTGAACACACGGGAGACGGTTTCGACCGCCAGACCCAGGTGGTTGCCGATTTCGTTGCGCGACATGCTCAGGCGGAACTGATTGGCGGAAAAGCCTCGTGCCCGAAAGCGCGCCGAGAGATTGACCAGAAAAGTGGCGATGCGCTCATCAGCCGTCTTCTTCGACAGCAGCAACATCATCTGTTGATCGTCGCGGATTTCGCGGCTCATGACGCGCATCAACTGGCGGCGCAGTTGGGGCAACTGCACGGACAATTCGTCCAGGCGCTCGAAGGGAATCTCGCACACCGACGTGGTTTCCAGCGCTTGCGCCGAGACCGGGTACGCCTGGGCGTCCATCCCGGACATGCCCACCAGTTCGCTGGGCAAATGAAAACCGGTGAGCTGTTCTTCACCTGCGTCACTGATGCTGAACGTTTTCAGGGCCCCGGAGCGAACGGCGTATACCGACTCGAAGGTATCGCCCTGGCGAAACAGGAATTCGCCCTTCCTCAAGGGACGACCCCGCTTGACGATCTGGTCAAGCGAATCCATGTCTTCAAGGTTCAATGAAAGCGGCAGGCAGAGCGGGGCGAGACTGCAATCCTTGCAATGAGCCTGGGTTGAAGCACGTGACTTGGCGGGCTCGGACATCACTTAATTCCTTGTGGGAAATCACACATAGGTTGTAAGGGTAACTCACGCAAGGCAAGTAGGGCCAGTCTGGGAGTGACATCAAGGTTGCCGTCGCTTTGCCGATAGCCTCTCATTCCCTTAATCTGCGCAGGATGACCCTTCATGTCCATTTCAGGGCCGTTGTTCACCAGCGTTACGGTGCGTACCCCGACCTCGCAGACCACGTACTCTGCCGATCAGGACGCCATACCACAGGCTTCGAGCGACGCCAGGGGCATCGAAGTTCACCTGTCGACAGAAGGCAAGGCTGCGGCCAGATCATCGTCCGCTCACTCGGATATAGAGAACAGCGGCTTGCCCACCTCGGTCCAGAAAGTCCTCAAGGCCATTCGCGAGTTGCAACGCAGGATCGAGGAGACGATGGATCAGATTCAGAAAGTTCTCAACGACAGGAACCTGAGTTATGACGAACGACAGACGCGTGCTACGGCGTTACAGGCCGTGCTGGGCATGCTGCAAAGTCAGGTCAGCAATTCGACTGCCGATCTTTCGGTGCTGATGAACCAGCTCAAATCCAGCGACGGCGACAAGGTCAAGGCGGGCTTGCTGGTTCTTGAAAAAATGTAAAACTGCTGCCCGCTCAGATCACCCGGGAAAATCGTTGGCGATTCTGCCGGGTGAGGTAGGCATCGAACACGCTGCATACCGAGCGAACCAGCAAGCGTCCAGCAGGCAAGACCTTGATCCTCTCCGCCTCCAGAGCAATCAACCCGTCGTTGGCCATCTCGATCAGTTGTGGCCAGATCGCGCTGAAGTAGCGCTCGAAATCTATCGCAAAAGTCTGCTCCAGACCGGCGAAGTGGAGCTGAAAATGGCAGATCAACTGTTGAATCACCGCACGTCTGATCCGGTCCTCTTCGTTGCAGACCAGCCCGCGCCTGGTTGCCAGTTGATCACTGGCGAGCAGCGTCTGATAGTCGTTCAGATCGCTGCTGTTCTGGCTGTACAGATTCCCCACCTGACTGATCGCCGACACACCCAGCCCGACAAGGTCGCAGTGTCCATGCGTGGTATAGCCCTGAAAGTTACGATGCAGTGTGCGTTCTTCCTGCGCGACGGCCAGGTCATCATCGGGCAGGGCGAAGTGATCCATGCCGATATACCGGTAACCCGCCCGGGTCAGTTGCGAAACCGTGCGCTCCAGCATGGACAGTCGGTTTTCGGGACTGGGCAGGTCAGCGCTGTCAATGCGCCGTTGCGGCATGAAACGCTCTGGCAGGTGAGCGTAACTGAACACTGACAGCCGATCCGGCTGCAGTTGGATGATCTCATCGACCGTTTGGGCGAAGCTGTCGAGGGTCTGTTTGGGCAAACCGTAGATCAGGTCAATGTTGATCGAGCGAAACTGCAGCGTACGTGCTGCCTCGATCAACGTCCGGGTTTCCTCCAGGCTTTGCAGGCGATTGATTGCCCGCTGCACGGCCGGCTCCAGGTCCTGGACGCCCAGGCTGATCCGGTTGAACCCCAGTTCACGCAACAGCCCCATGGTCGCCCAATCGGCTTCGCGAGGATCAATCTCGATGCTGTAGTCGCCCGAGTCGTCGTCCGGCAAAGTGAAGTGCGTACGCAGATGCGCCATCAACTGTCGCAACTGGTCGTGGCTGAGAAACGTCGGCGTACCGCCGCCCAGATGCAACTGCTCGACGACCTGACCCGCATCGACGTGGCACCCGAGCATCTGAATTTCCTGCATCAAGCGCTGCAGATAAACCTGAGCCCGACCACGGTCCTTGGTGATGACCTTGTTGCAGGCGCAGTAGTAACACACGTTGGCGCAGAACGGGATATGCACATACAGCGACAACGCGCGCATCGCCTTGCGACTGTCACGCAGCGCATGCAGCAGCTCGAAGGCCCCCACATCGGTCTTGAACTGCACGGCAGTCGGATACGAGGTGTAACGCGGCCCGGTGAGATCGTAACGGCGGATCAGGTCTGAATCCCAACGAATGACGTCCAGCATGCGCATGTTTCCCGGATGGGGTAATTGGGGCAGGAGCATACGAGGGGCGTATTTATGGGATGTTGATGTGGGTCAACCGGTTTTGCAGCGAGCAAGCCTGATCAGTCAGTGCCCCATCAACCAATGCTGATGAGGCCCCGGCAACGTCCATATTCCAAACAGCATCACCAGCACGCCACCTGTCGCACGCACGCTGCGTTTACGCAGCAGTGCGGTAGTGCGTTCGGCGGCCAGGCCAGTGGCAAGCAGTACGGGCCAGGTGCCCAGGCCGAACGCCAGCATCAGCAGGGCGCTGTCGATGGCGTTGCCCTGGCTCGCGGCCCAGAGCAGGGTGCTGTAGACCAACCCGCAGGGCAGCCAGCCCCACAGTGCGCCCAGAAGAAGGGCGCGGGGGATGCTCGAAATGGGCAGCAGACGGGTAGCGATGGGTTGCAGATGGCGCCACAGGCCCCGGCCCAGGCGTTCAATGCGGGTCAGGCCGCTCCACCAGCCGGCGAGGTACAGGCCCATGGCGATCAGTAACAGCGCGGCGACGACGCGCATGGTGGTCGCCCCTGGACTGTTGGCGACTGCCCAGCCGACCAGGCCACTGAAGAAACCGGCAATCGCGTAGCTGACGATGCGCCCCAGGTTGTAGGCCATCAACAGCCGCAGCCGCTGTGTACGCTGTTCTCGGGGAATGGCCAGGGTCAATGCGCCCATCAGCCCGCCACACATGCCCAGGCAATGCCCGCCGCCCAGCAGCCCCAGTATCAGAGCGGAAAACAGCAGGGGTATCAGGTCAGACATGATGAGCTTCAGGCATGGGGTTTTCCGTCGCTGTCTGACCGTTTGTGATCAGATGGAGTGTTCTGTGCTGCAGCCTGATGGTCGGGATCCTGATCGTCGAACAGGATGCTGTGGGCCGGACCGTCCATGTCGTCGTATTGCCCATCGTCCACCGCCCAGAAAAACACATAGATCGCCACGCCGACCAGCAGCAAAGCGGCAGGAATCATGATGTAGAGCGCGGGCATGAGACCTCCTGGGCGAATCGTGCCGCGTGTGGAAGGCGTGTCAGGCGCAGGGCGTTGAGCACCACGATCAGCGAGCTTGCGGACATGCCGATGGCCGCCCAGATCGGGGTGATCCAGCCCAGCGCGGCAAACGGCAACATGACGCCATTGTACAAGCCGGCCCACAACAGGTTTTCGATAATCACCCGACGGGTGCGGCGCGCCAGTTCAAAGGCGTCGATCAGGCTGTGAAGGCGGTTGGAGAGCAGCACCGCGTCAGCGCCGGTCTTGGTCAGGTCGGTGGCCGAGCCCATGGCCACGCTGATGTTGGCGGCCGCCATCACCGGTACATCATTCACACCGTCGCCAATCATCAGCACGTTGTGCCCTTGTGCCTGCAATTGCTGCAGCACGGCCAGCTTGTCTTCGGGTCGCAGGCCGCCGCGTGCGTCGTCGATACCCAGCGTCGTTGCCACCGTCTGCACCATGGGCGAGCTGTCTCCGGACAGCAGCAGGGTGTTCCAGCCGCGTGCCTTGCAGGCTTGCAGCAGCTCAATGGCGTCGTCGCGTAGTCGATCGTCCAGGCCGAACCAGGCGAGCGGGCCTTCAGTGTTGCCCAGCAGCAGCCATTGGCCGGTCTCGTCCGGCATCTGCAGTACCTTGGTATTGCTCAGTGCGCAGACAAACGCTGGCTGGCCGATGCGTAACCGTTGATCACCCATGCAGCCTTCCAGACCGCGTCCGGGTGTATTCAGTACATCCCGAGCGACGAGAGGCACCTGGCCGAAGGCGCGTGCGATAGGGTGCCCGGATCGGCTTTCCAGCGCGGCGGCCAGTTCCAGGCAGGTGTCTGCGTCGAGTCTTCCCAGAGGAAGAACCGCTCGTAGCGTCAGGCGTCCTTCGGTCAGTGTGCCGGTCTTGTCGAAGATGACGGTGTCGATCCTGTTCAGGCCCTCCAGCACATGACCGCGGGTCAGCAGCAGGCCCAGCCTGTGCAGCGTGCCGGTGGCTGCAGTGAGTGCCGTGGGCGTTGCCAGCGACAGGGCGCAGGGGCAAGTGGCGACCAGCATTGCCAGAACGATCCATAAGGCGCGTGACGCATCGAGTTGCCACCAGACGAGACCGATAACGGCGGCGGCGATCAGGGAGAGCAGCAGAAAGACCTGCGCTGCGCGGTCTGCCATGCCGGCCAGTCGTGGCTTGTCTGCCTGTGCACGTTCCAGCAGGCGAACGATGGCGGACAGTTGGGTGTCATGCCCCAGGGCGAGTACCTGAATCGTCAACGGGCTCTCGACATTGAGGGTGCCTGCCGTGACGCGGTCGCCTGCGGTTCTTGGCCTGGGCAGGTATTCACCCGTCAGCAGGGATTCGTCGACACTCGACTGACCGTCGAGAATCGTACCGTCGACGGGTATCACCGTGCCGGGCTGCACCCGCACGCGATCACCCAGGCCCAACTCTCTGAGCAGAATGCGCTCGGTCTGGCCGTCCTTGATCAGTCGCAGGCACGAGGCAGGCAGCACATTGACCAATTGTGCCGTCGCAACGGCAGTACGTTCACGTGCCCGGCGCTCCAGATAGCGCCCGGCCAGCAGGAACAGCGCGAACATGCCGACGGCATCGACGTACAGCTCTCCTGTTCCGGTGATGGCGGTCCAGATACCTGCGACATAGGCGGTGCCGATGGCCAGCGATACCGACACATCCATGGTCAGGTGGCGGCTGCGAAGATCGCGCAATGCGCCACGGAAGAACGGCGTGCAGCTGTAGAACACGATGGGCGTGGTCAGAAACAGCGCCACCCAGCGCAAGATCGTGTGCATCTGCGGGCTCAGGTCGAGGTTGAATTCCGGCCACGTTGCCATGGTTGCCATCATCGCCTGAAACCACAGCAGACCGGCGACGCCCAATTGCCTTAGCGCCCGCCGGTTCTCGCAGGCCAGCCGCTCGGCGGCCTGATCCGCCTGCCAGGGATGTGCGACGTAGCCGATGCCGCGCAGCGCGTTCAGCAATTGACTGAAGCTGACCTGATGACTGATCCAGTGCACCGTCAGGCGATGATTGGACAGGTTCAGCCGCGCTTCGACCACGCCTGCAAGCCTGCCGAGCCGCTGTTCGATCAGCCAGCCACAGGCCGCGCAACTGATGCCTTCGATGAGCAGGGTGGTTTGCGACACATCTGCGTCATGACGCACAAAAGGGGCCTGTACGTCCGGGCGATCGTAGAGTGCCAGTTCGTCGGGCACTGGCGTGGGCAGGTTTTCCGGGTTCGTGGAGGTCTCACTGCGATGGCTGTAATAGTGTTCTAGCCCGCCTGCAACGATGGCCTCGACCACCGCCTGACAGCCCGGGCAACAGAGCTCGCGGGTTTCGCCAAGCACCACGGCGGTGAAGCGGCTGCCCGCCGGAACGGGCAGGGCGCAGTGATAGCAGAGCAGGGGCGCGTTCACGTCAGTCCTTTCGGCCTTGAGCCGCCTGCAACGGCTCGTCGCCCAGCGTCAACGTTCGCTCCGGCCTGATCCATTCTTCTTCGAACAGGCGCCATGTCTGGCCGCCTTCGGTGCCCAGTAATTCGACGAAGCGCCGGCCTTCGACCCGGTCCTGAAGTTGCCCGATGTAGCGACCTGCTTCTGACGGGCTGCGGGTCAGGAATACGCGGCGATCCATGTCCGGCCGGGTCGGTGATATCAGGTTCAGCTCCAGCCTTTCAGGGTTGCTGTTGCCGCTCAGGCGCAGTTCGGCTTCGCCGGTGACGTCGTCCAGATGAAGGCTGGCACGCAGCATGAGGGTCTGGGCCAGTACCTCGCGGTTGATGGAGCGATTGATACCTTTGCCCGCTTCGTAATAGTTATCGGTGACCAGGTTGTCTGGATGATTGATCGCGATGCCCGCCATGGTCAGGCTGAGCAGCACCGAACAACTCAACATGCCAATGATGATCCAGGGCCAGAGGTGCTTGTACCAGGGACGTGCAGCGGTTGCGGCTGGCATGGCGATGCTCTTAGCGAATGGACGGGCCGATGAACCGGCTGCGGGTTTCGACACGGGTGTCGTCGTGGTCGTTATCCGTGAGAATGAAGGTGACCTCCTGCGAACTCGACGGCAGGGCTTCAGGCGCGCTGGACAATTGCACCGCGATGCTGATGATCTCGCCTGCCTCGACAGTGATTTCACGAAGTCCCTGCCATTTCAGATCCGGCAGTCCGCGGGCCTCCAGCACGTAGTTATGAGCGACCTGATCCTTGTTCATGACCTTGAGGCTGTAGACGTTTTCGATACGCCCCTCGGCGTTTTCCCGATACAGCGTGCGGTCCTTGCTGACATCCAGTCCCGCCAGCGAGCGGGTCATGAAGGCGCTGATTAGCAGACCGATCATCAGCAGCAGTACCAGCGCATAGCCGATCAGGCGCGGACGCAATGTACGCGTTGCCTGCCCCGACAGCGCGTGCTCGGTGGTGTAGCTGATCAGCCCGCGTGGATACGCCATTCTGTCCATGACCGTATTGCAGGCATCGATACAGGCTGCGCAACCGATGCACTCGACCTGCAAACCGTCGCGAATGTCGATGCCGGTCGGGCACACCTGAACGCACATCGTGCAGTCGATGCAATCGCCCAGCCCCTGCGCTTGATAATCCGCCTCTTTTTTCCGCGCACCGCGCTGCTCACCGCGTTGCGGGTCGTAGGACACGATCAGGGTGTCCTTGTCGAACATCACGCTCTGGAAGCGCGCGTACGGGCACATGTAGATGCACACCTGCTCGCGCAGCCAGCCCGCGTTGGCGTAGGTCGCAAGGGTAAAGAACCCGACCCAGAAATACGCCCAGCCATCGGCCTGGCCGGTGAACAGGTCGATGCTCAGTTGCCGAATGGGCGAAAAATAACCGACGAAGGTCAGTCCGGTGACAAAGCCGATCAACAGCCACAGGCTGTGTTTGGCCAGCTTGCGCAGCAGTTTTTCGCTGCTCATGGGCGAGCTGTCGAGTTTGATGCGCTGGTTACGGTCGCCTTCAGTGAGCTTCTCGCACGCCATGAAGATCCACGTCCACACGCTCTGCGGGCAGGTATAACCGCACCATACGCGCCCTGCGTAAACCGTCACGAAGAACAGTCCGAACGCCGCAACGATCAACAGGCCGGACAGCAGGATAAAGTCCTGTGGCCAGAAGGTTGCGCCGAAAATGTAGAACCGCCGCTCAGGCAGGTCCCACCACACGGCCTGATGCCCATCAAGGTTGAGCCAGACCGTCCCGAAGTAAATCAGCAGCAGCACCGCCCCGGCCGTCATACGCAGGTTGCGATACAAACCCTTGAACGCACGGGTATAGATTTTTTCGTGCGAGGCATACAGGTCGACGAAAGCGTCTTCGCCATCCGTTGGGGGCGTGATGTTGTGTACCGGGATCCGTTCATTCATTGCGCGGTCCAGCAGCGAAAGTATTCAACGGGCCGCCGTCGAGCCGCTTGCTGACAATGCGCGGTCATTGAGAGGCCGCCGGTTTTTCCTGACGCGACAGGCTGTACACATACGCCGCCAGAATATGCACGCGGTCATCGCCCTGCGTCGCTTGCTGCGCCGGCATCTGCCCTTGACGGCCATAACGGATGGTCTGCTGAAGCTGGGCAAAACTCGATCCGTAGATAAAGCCGCCAGGCTGTGTCAGGTCTGGAGCCCCGAGCACCGCCAGGCCTTTGCCTTCTGCCCCGTGGCAAGCGATGCAACTGGTGGCATAAAGCTTTTGCCCGGCAACCGGATCAGCCTTGGCCCCTTCAGGCAGGGCTCGATCGTTCATGAGCGTCATGACGTATGCCGAGACGTCGCGCACGCCTTGCTCGCCCAACACCTCGCCCCAGGCGGGCATTATCGCGTGACGGCCGTTCAGGATGGAGGTCTTGATGGATTCTGTGTCGCCACCCCAACGCCAGTTCGCGTCGGTCAGGTTCGGAAAGCCATAGGCGCCTTTCGCATCCGAGCCATGACAGACCGAGCAGTTGGAGGCGAACAGCCGCGCACCCATACCCAACGCTTTGGGATCCTTGGCGACTTCCTCGATGGGCATGGCGGCGTATTTGGCAAACAACGGCCCGAAACGGGCTTCGGCACTTGCCACTTCCTTTTCCCATTCATGAACACCGGTCCAGCCTTGCCTGCCGTCAGCAAATTCACGCTTTTTGTCCGTGTCCAGATAGGTGTAGCCAGGCAGCAGGCCTTGCCAGTTACCCAATCCCGGGTACAGCACCAGATAACCCACAGCGAACACAATGGTGCCTATGAACAGCTTGAACCACCACGCAGGCAGGGGATTGTCGTATTCCTCGATGCCATCGAAGGTGTGGCCCATGGTCTCGTTGGTCTGATCCTTGCGCTCGCCTTTGCGCGTCGCCATCAGCAACCAGATCAGTGCGACCAGCGTGCCCAGCGTCAGTGCCGTGACATACAGGCTCCAGAAGGTACTCATCGCTTGTCGCTCCTGGACGGCTCGACCTTGCTGATGGCCTCTGGATCATCGGCAAAAGGCAACAACGTTGCGTCGTCGAACTCAGCCTTGCGCTTCGGGCTGAACACCCATAACGTCAGGCCAATGAACGCCACCATCACCACCAGTGTGCCGAGGCCTCGAATCGTTCCGATGTCCATATCGTTCACCGTTTGCTCTTGATGAGGGTACCGAGGCCTTGCAGGTACGCGACCAGCGCGTCCATTTCGGTCTTGCCTTGTACGGCCGCGGCGGCGCCGGCGATGTCTGCATCGGTGTAGGGCGTACCCAGCGTTCGCAGCACTTCAAGCTTTTTGGCGGTGTCCTTGCCGTCGAGTATCTTTTCGACCAGAAACGGGTAAGCCGGCATTTTTGATTCAGGCACGACATCGCGCGGGTTATACAGGTGCGCGCGATGCCAGTCGTCCGAGTAGCGACCACCAACCCGTGCCAGATCAGGCCCGGTACGTTTCGAACCCCACAGAAACGGATGATCCCAGACGCTTTCGCCTGCGACCGAGTAATGGCCGTAGCGCTCGGTTTCAGCACGAAACGGGCGGATCATCTGTGAGTGGCAACCCACGCAGCCGTTGGCGATGTAGACGTCACGGCCTTCCACCTCCAGCGCGGTACGCGGCTTCATGCCTTCGATGGGCTGGTTGGTCACGTCCTGAAAGAACAGCGGTACGATCTGCGTCAGGCCGCCGATACTGACGGCAATCACCATGAAAAAGGCCAGCAGACCGATGTTTTTTTCCAGCACTTCATGTTTCATCAGTGCGCCCCCGCAACGGTGATGCGGGCCGCCGCCGCTGCGTCTTCAGGGCTGGACGCACGCACGGTGCGCCACACGTTGTACGCCATCAACAGCATGCCGCTGGTGAAGATCGCACCGCCAATGGCGCGCACGACATAGCCCGGATGGCTGGCCTGCATGGCTTCGACGAAGGAGTAGGTGAGGGTGCCGTCGTTGTTGATCGCGCGCCACATCAGGCCTTGGGTCAGGCCGTTGACCCACATGGAGGTGATGTACAGCACGGTGCCGATGGTTGCCAGCCAGAAATGCGCGTTGATCAGGCCGATGCTGTGCATGTGCGGACGCCCGAAAACCTTGGGGATCAGGTGGTAGGTCGCGCCGATGGTGATCATCGCCACCCAGCCCAGTGCGCCGGAATGCACGTGACCGATGGTCCAGTCGGTGTAGTGCGACAGTGAGTTGACGGTCTTGATGGCCATCATCGGCCCTTCGAACGTCGACATGCCGTAGAACGCCAGCGAGACCACCAGAAAGCGCAGAATCGGGTCGGTCCGTAACTTATGCCACGCGCCGGACAGGGTCATCATGCCGTTGATCATGCCGCCCCAGCTCGGGGCCAGCAGGATGATCGACATGACCATGCCCAGCGACTGTGCCCAGTCGGGCAGCGCGGTGTAATGCAGGTGGTGCGGGCCCGCCCAGATGTACAGGGTGATCAAGGCCCAGAAATGCACAATGGACAGGCGATACGAGTAAATCGGGCGTTCGGCCTGTTTGGGCACGAAGTAATACATCATCCCCAGAAAGCCTGTCGTCAGGAAAAAGCCGACCGCGTTGTGCCCGTACCACCATTGAATCATCGCGTCGGTGGCACCCGCGTAGGCCGAGTAGGATTTGAACAGGCTGACCGGCAGGGCGATGTGGTTGACCACGTGGAGCATCCCGGTTACGACGATAAATGCGCCGTAGAACCAGTTGGCGACATAAATATGGCGGGTCTTGCGTCGCACGATGGTGCCGAAAAACACCGCGCCGTAGGCGATCCACACGATGGCCAGCAGGATTGCGATGGGCCATTCGAGTTCTGCGTATTCCTTGGTGGTGGTGTAGCCCATGGGCAACGAGACGATGGCGCTGACGATGACCGCTTGCCAGCCCCAGAACGTGAAGGCTGCCAGGCGGTCGGAAATCAGCCGGGTCTGGCAGGTGCGCTGGACCACATAATAAGAGGTACCGAACAGCGCGCAGCCGCCGAAGGCAAAGATCACCAGGTTGGTGTGCAAGGGACGCAGGCGTCCGAACGTCGTCCATTCCAGGTCGAAGTTCAGCTCGGGCCAGACCAGTTGCGAGGCGATGAACACACCCAGTGCCATGCCAACGATGCCCCAGACCACGGTCATGATGGCAAACTGGCGAACCACCTTGTAGTTGTAGGCCGTTGGGCTGATTGCTGCGCTCATTACACACTTCCAGGGTTCAGATTTACAGGCGCATTCGAAGCCGGGCATCGTCGCAGGACAGCGCCAGGGCAGACCGAAAGGGCGGGGCAAGTGGAGCAGGCAAGGCGCTCTGGAACAGGGTGTTCGCCGCAGACCGCCGTCGGCAAGCTTAACTTTGAAAGATGAGTGTGGGAAGTCGATGAGTAAAAGTTGTCCGCGTGGTCAAAAAAAGTCCGCACCCCATTGCAAGGAGCGGACTTCATGCGGCGTTAACAGTACAGCCTGTCCCGATGCAGGAGTTGATCAGGACTCCAAGGGAAAGCTGCGCACGCCTGCGGTCGATGATTGCCTGTGTCATTGCCCAGCAAATTGGCCTGAGCAGGCGAATGACCTGGCAACCAAACCGCCATGCTTCACTGCCATGCGATCAGGGTGTCACGAGTAAACCGCCCGGTTGCGTGGTGTTGGGGCGTTCAGGGTCCTGGCACCTGTAAATGCATGGCATGGATACGTTACGCCGCTGCGGCTGAACGGTTGCTGTCGGGTATAGTTCCGGCCATCGAAGACCCATCAAAAGGAAGCACGCATGACTCATGACGCAGCACAGGCTCAGTGCGCACAGCTGGCGCAGAGCCATGGTTGGCTGTGGACGGCCGGGCAGCGAGATACGACGCAGGAACCCGTCACGCTGGTGCTGGCGCACGGGGCCGGAGCACCCATGGACAGCGATTTCATGAACCGTATGGCCGCGCACCTCGCAGCGCTGGGCGTGAACGTCATGCGTTTCGAGTTTCCCTACATGGCCCAGCGACGTGATGGCGGCAGCAAACGTCCACCCAATCAGCAGGCACAGTTGCTTGATTGCTGGCGCAAGGTGTGTGAACAGCTAAGACCGCATGTAGAGGGGCGTCTGGCCATTGGCGGCAAGTCCATGGGCGGCCGGATGGCCAGTCTGATAGCCGATCAGTCGAAGGTCGATGCACTGGTGTGTCTGGGCTATCCGTTCTATGCCGTGGGCAAACCGGAAAAGCCGCGTGTGGCGCATCTGGCCGATCTGCAGACCCGAACCCTGATCGTTCAGGGTGAGCGTGACGCGTTGGGTGATCGCAAGGCGGTTGAGGGGTATGAGTTGTCCGGCGCCATTGACCTGCACTGGCTGGCGACGGCCAATCACGACCTTAAGCCGCTCAAGGCCTCGGGTGCCACCCACGAGCAATACCTGGTCGAATCCGCTCAGGCGATTGCCGCATTCCTGCGTGCCTGAATCATTTGCACTGCACATCGAAGGTACCCTCCGTGACCTCGAATGCCATGGCCGAGATGGCAAAGCTGAAATGACCTTTCAGACGCATTGTGTGGGGGTTGGCTTCGATCAGCGTGAGCACGCCGGTCTGAAAGTGCCCCGAGTGATAGATAACGCTCTGCCAGTGAGGCGTCTCGTTGTAGATCACCTTGATTCGGTTATGACCGATCAGGTTATGGCTGCCCAACCGCAAATCATGGTCAAAGAACAGGCCGATACTGGTGCGCTTTCTGCCGACCTTGCCATCAGCAATCACCTTCCAGATCCAGTGATCGGGAGCGTGGGACAACTCGGGACGTTTGGTCAGCCGACCCACGAGTGACGACAGGACAAAGGGCTTCTGGTTGACGCTCGCCGCAAAGGTCCCTTCGCTGGAAGGAGGGCGGACGAAGCGTTTGGCGGGAATGACGGTGCGGCGCATGGGCTGGCTCTTGAAGCAGGATGGCGGTAAACCTGTGCGCAGACATGAAAGGAGGGCGCTACGTCTTCACGTAACGCCCCTGGGGTTTCCTGGCTAACGCTTCAGCGATGGCTTAGCGGATGGCGATGCCAAGACTGGCATTGTGGTGCAACAATTTGAAGTCTGCGCCTGTGACCAGATTTTTCACGAAGTACCACTTCCAGCCCAGCAGATTCACCGCCGCAACGGTCGAGGACCAGTAGTTGCCTTTGCCCAGCGGCCAGCGGTTGCGGTAGGCGGCATAGATCTCGTTGAGTTCCTGAATGGACGGAATCCTTGCGTTCTTGGCATGCGCGGCGCTGTTCATTTGCGCCAGACTGCCACTGCCCAGCCCAAGGCAATGGATAACGCCTGTGACGGTGACCTCATAGCTTTTGGTCGAGCCCAGTGCGTCGGTCACCGAGATGGTTGCCGACCCGTTGCCCCGGACCGTCGTCAGACCATTACCGTCCACTTTCGCCACCAACGGATTGCTCGTTGCGTAGCGGTAAGGCGCCTGTCCACCCGAGGCCTGGCGTTGAACGCTGGTCCCGGCTGGAAATGCCGGCAGAAAATCCGGCATGCTCGGAATCAGATAGACCTTGCCTGCCAGTTTGACGGGCGAGGTGCCGAAGCTCAGTTCCTTCTTGACCGTGAGCCACAGCGGAACCGATTTCTTCGCTGTGCCTGCTCGCGTCACCGTATAGGTGATGCTGGCAGAGCCGCCTTCCACCGCAAGGATCAGGGCCTTGGACACAGTGAAATGAAGCTCGCTGGAGTTTCCAGCCTGTGCCGGTGTGTCATAACTGGTGCGGCCGCGCCAGTTGAGCACCACGCTGTCGGCATTGTTCATGCCTGGGTAGCTGACCCGGACCGTTGCCCCGGAATCTGGAATCAGCGAAGGCGTCACGACCCCGTCCCCTCCCACCGAGTCCATACGCGGCGCGGGGAGTTCAGTCAGTCCGTCGAGCACTTTCAAGGTCAGTGTCCCGGAAGTCTGGACCAGACCGTTGGCGCGGTTGACGGTATAGGACACTTGCACGACCTGTCCGGCATTGGCGACGACCAGCGCGGCGGCAAACACCGTCTCCAGCGGCTTGCCCGCTTCACTGCCGACGATGGTCTTTTCTTTGGTGTCGCTGCCCTTGGGACCTTTCCATTGCACCGTGACTCGATCACCGGCTTTGAAGCCGGCACTGGCGGCGATGACCGCAGTTGCGCCGTGAGGGGCGTTGACCGGGTTGAGGGTGTCGCCGGTGGCTTCTTTGATGGTGGGGGTGGGGACATCCGGGACGTTCGTTTCGCGGACACTGATCAGCAGCTTCGCTGACTGAGCAGTCCGATTGCCTTGCTTTACTTCGTACCAGGCTTCAATGATGCCGTCGATGTTGGCATCAACATAGCGCTTGGGAACCCTGAAGATAACTTCACGATTGATCGTGCCGCTGTTGATCACCGTGTAGGTACTGTAGGTTCCGTCCGTCGCGCGTCCATCCCAATGCACGATAACTTTGTCACCTTCTACCATTGGCTGGTAAGGCTGGATGCGGACAGTCGCTTCAAGCACGACGTTAGCTGGATCCAGAATGCCGTCGGCTCCGACACGATCAACCAGAGGTGCAGGCAGCGGCGTACGGTTGTCGACATCTACGAGCAATTGCAGCACAGGGGATTTGAAAAATGCTTTTGTGTAAGTCTTAACGGTGTAATAGACCTCCAGCGAGCCACCTGCGAGAACACTGACCTTTTCATCCGGAATCAGGAATCCAATCGTTTTGTTAACGTCGTCCTGATTAAGGTTCTTCAACTCGTCGTGCATCACGGTTTCGCCACTTGGCGTTCTACCCATCAAGACGAGCGTGACGTCGTTGCCATCCGCCATGAAGTGGTAAGGCGGCACTTCGGCGATAACATTGCGCAGTGAAGGGTCCAGCAGGCCGTTGACGGCTGCGGGCACGCGAGGTGGTTCAAGTTGCTGAGCCTGTCCGAGGATGGTCAACGGCAGGCTTTTGGAGCGCAGAAGCTCACCGGATGCCTTGGTGACCGTATATTTCAGACGCGCTCGGCCCTGTGCGATCGGTTGAAACTGTTCATTTTCGATCAGAAACTCGATGAAACTACCAGGGGTTTGTACCACCTTGGTAGCGACATAAGGTTCGAGCGAAATGCCTTCTGCCGTACTACGTTCCACCACGAAACGAATGGTGTCACCCGTAACGATGTTCGGGTTGGAAAGCACCAGAGCCTGTACATCTCCCCCCGCGAGCTTGTCGAGATCGAGCTCCATATTGGGGGCTTGTGGCGCAATAGGAGCGGGCAGGCTCGAGAGACCGATTTCCACCTCGGTATGGGCGGGGAGTGAAAACCTCGACCAATTATTGACGACGTCGCGGATCTCGTAACGCACGATAATGTTTTCAGAATCCCCCGCTTCAGTAATGACTTCCTTGCGGATATCGACGTTGACAGCTCTATTTAACTGCGCATTGGTCAACGGCGGACATTCGACTTCAATGCCGTGCCAGTAAACGGCAATGACATCGCCCTCACTCATGTTTTCGTAGGGAGGAACAATGACCGACACGTTTTCCGGGGTGGTGATGATACCCGCCGGGTTGATGAGCAACGGTTCCAGTTTTTCGTTTTCGTAAGGCGTCGCAGGATCGGGATCCCGCCCGCCGGGGATGTCCAGTTTTACGATAACTTTCTGGACGGGTGAATGTTCCTGGATTTCAGACGGAAAGCGGGTGTAGGCATACCTGACGTCCGTGAGCCCGGATTTGATCCATCGGGTGTTGACATAAAGCGAAAACAGACCATTGGTATTGGGTGCGTCGGGCGAATGAGTGTAGCTATCGATGACGTCATCATTTGCGCCCCAAAAAAGGTCAAGCCGATCACGTTGGTTCATGTCGATAGGCCCGATGATAACTTCGAGCGGTTTTGACGGGTCGGCGACGTCCACATCACCCACACCTTGAACGTTGTGGCTGAGAACGACAGGACCCGGGAGCGGTTTGAGAGCGTGAAGTGTGTTCATTGATTCTTCCTTGATTATAAAGTGGGCGAGGCAAGCCTCGCCCTTTGGGGATTAAACGGAGCTTGGCCTGCCAGTGCGCATATCGATCAATGCGCCACCACGCTTCGAGTTGCCTTGGCCTTTATCGCCTTTGACCTGGAAACTGGCCTCGACATGGCCGTAATAGTGTTCATCCAGCGTGTCGCGGGGAACAGTCAGGTGAAAGCCGTTCTCAACATGGGTTTGGGTAAGAGGCTCTGACAGGTAAGTCCATTCAAGCACTTTGTTGCCACCTACCAGGCTGTCGTAACCTTCATACAAAAATGTAATGGTTTGGCCGATTTCAATATTGTCATAGGGTTCAATGAAGACGGGAGCACCGTTGGCGCCGTTGATAGCATTGATTGCTCCATTGACATTCAAATCGGTGAATACGGGAGCGTTCGGTCCTTGAACGCCGCCTGGCAGTTCTTCTTTGGATCGTACAACGATGCGTTGATCAGCAGAAATAGACATGTTGGGATTTCCTGTGGCGTTGAGGGTGTAGTGGACTTTAATGTCGTCACCGGTACCCACCGGTTTGAACTTGCTGTTCAGCGCTGTGAGCAACAATGGGCGGCCTGTGACAACGTCGGAGTTGGTAATGGTATAAGGTTGGTCGAGTACTTCCTGATCACCCCAGAACACGGTAATGGTTTGCAGGGCTTTGAAGTCGGTATTCCAGTCAATCAGCACGGTGGCATTTAATTCAAAGTCATTTTCATCAATGACATTGTCTTCATTGCTTGGCGTGCTGCTGCTGCCTCTCACAGTAGGTTTGTTCAGCGGTGAGGGCACAGGCAGTTCAATATTGACATCCACCATCAGGTTGTCGGAGACGCCGGCGACCTGTCCGTTTCGGATGACTTCATACTTGAGTTGACGGGTACCGTTTTGCGCCGTCTCGATCGTGAGGAACTGGACATTGAAAACAAGCACGAACGGCTCATTCAGGTCGTCTGTTGCAACGGGTTCAGGCCCAAGTTTTTCCGAACCCCAATGGAGGAGTATCTGGTCACCCTCAACGACAGTGCTGGAGCCGGGAATAAGGACTTCTACGCCGGCTTTCGCGTCTTTGTAATCAATAACACCGTCAAAATCTTCAATAACGGGCGCTGGCAGGCCAGGAACGACCTCGGTCAGAAACAGCGGGATGGTGACTTTTTTCGAGTCAGCAGAAACGTTACCTGCTCGATCCGTCACGGTGTAATAGGTAGCGCCTGCTGGGCTTTTCAGATCGATGAGAAAGTTTTTTGAGAACGGGACTTCAATAGGCTTTTCTTCATCCTCATCACCGCTCAACTCAACTTCCGGACCGGGCACTGTGCCCCAGTACGTCTTGATCAGATCGCCTCGCTTTAAGCCTGAATAACCAAAAATACTGCCTGTCAGGGTGTCGCCCATCAGGCGCAGTTCTTCCAGGGTAAGGCCATCCTTTGCCTCATCCGGGAACGCCATGTAACCCAGTTGATACGCGCCGGGTGGGGTTCTGTCCACGATGATGGGAACGGCTGGGGAGGTAATTTCATCCAATCCAGGGAACGTGATTAATCGATATTGAACCTGATACATTCCGTCCGTTTTGAGGGCCACATCAACGGGAATGGTCAGGTTAAGTGTTGTGCCTGGGGAGGGGATGACGGACAGTGTTTGTTCATCGCCAACTGACAAGCCGTTCAGCAAGAGACTATATTTGTCGCCTAAGGCTGGTAAGTCCCAAAGCGGGAACTCTACGGTAACGTCAGACGCCAGATCGACTGTTTTGATCAGGCCGTCAACGTCATCTGCAAGGGGGACGACGGGGGGCAAAAGAGTAATGGGACCTTGCTTTTTGGGGCGGTAAGCGAGGTAGCGTAGGTGCTTGTTAAACATGTAATTCTCTTCTGTGTATGAGGGATTAATAAGTATTAATACTGGCAGAGAGGCAGGTATGTCTTTATGCCGTGAGATAGAAGATGCGCTATCTGAGTACGGAAGTAATAGAGGTTTTAATGGTGTGTCAATAGGTTGCGAGTGCCTTTTATGGTATTTATTTTTGGCTGATAGTCTTTAAGAAGCGTCTGTAAGAGTTTTCTTTGTTGGATAAGGAAAAGGATTACATTTTTACGTTTGAAGTTTGGCCTTCGTTACGTTCAGTGTTTGTAAGCTCTTGGTGTATTTACTGCCTGGAGTTATCTATTGTGAAGATTGTTTTTGATGGTTTGCGTGTGTCAGTCGGTGTGGCAGGAGTGGCGTTATCTCAATTGGTGTGCGCTGATTCCGTATTGTCGGGAGGTCAGGTGGCACGAGTCCCGGAGGTGCCGATCATTTATATTAATAGTGGGGGGCTGGTCTACATCGCTGGCGCCAGTGCGCCGGCTCAGTACAAGGTGAGTAATGGTTCTACTGTTGTATCCAATGGTGCGAGGATAGACAGTCTTTTTGCCGAAGATTCACATGTCGTGTTGAAGCCTGGAACCACGTTCAAGAACAAGCTGCAGGTGTATCACGGAAGTCTGAATATGTCCGACTCCAAAACCGAGGGCGCTATCGTTCTGGATCGAGTCAAGGACGCTACCATCAATAACGTCGATGCCTCTTTCAGCACGGCGCTCAGCGTGATTGCGAGCAAGGTGTCTGTTAAGGACTCCACGCTTGTCGGCACTCAACAAGATAGAAAGGCAGCTTGGGGGATTGGCGTATATGGAGGTGATGCAGAAGTGATAAACAGCCATGTGACAGGTGATGGGAACGCGGCCAATATGACCCATACGTTCAGTCGCGACGGCGGAGGGTTCATTGAAGGCCGCCTGAAAGTGGATCACTCGGTTCTCGAGGCGCTGGACGGCGCAACGATTCGGGTTGAAGGCCGAGACGGCATCACTCATTTGGCTGATATAGACGTTTTCAACGACTCCATAATGCTGTCCGGTAACGGGAATCTTCTCGAAAGCTTTAAGCTCAGCACGTCGAACTTTAGAGTGGATGACAGCACCCTCTATGGCAATCTGCTCGCCGATGACACCAGTACCCTCAACGTCACCCTGCAAAACTACGCCAGCCTCACTGGCGACATCATCAACGGCAACACCCTGGCCGTGACCTCCGGTGGCCACTGGCAGATGGTCGGTGATAACGCGATCAAGTCGCTGTCCATGGACGGCGGGCGCGTTAGCTTCTCGAAGCAAGGGTTTCACACGTTGTCGCTGAACGAGTTGTCGGGGCAGGGCAGTTTTGCCATGCGGGTGGATCTGGACAACGGCGTCGGCGACCTGCTGGCTGTCAACGGTCAGGCCAGCGGGCAGTTCGGGTTGCGGGTGCGTAACACTGGACTGGAAGTGGTTTCTCCCGACATGGAACCGCTGAGAGTCGTGCATACCGAAGGCGGCGATGCGCAGTTCAACCTGATCGGCGGCCGCGTGGACCTGGGGGCTTTTTCCTACCAATTGAAGCAGCAAGGCAACGACTGGTTCATCACGGGTGAGGACAAGGCGATCAGCCCGTCCACGCAAGTTGCGTTGGCGCTGTTCAGCGCCGCACCCGTTGTCTGGACAAGTGAGCTTTCGACGCTGCGCACGCGTATGGGCGAAATCCGCGGCAGCGGTCAGGGCGGCAGCTGGATGCGCGCTTATGGCAGTCGTGTGAACGCTACGACGGGCGACGGCGTGAATTACCAGCAGCAGTTGAGCGGTCTGTCGCTGGGCGCGGATGCGCCGGTCGAGGTCAGTAGCGGTCAGTTGCTGTTCGGCGTGCTGGGCGGTTACAGCAAGTCCGACCTGAACGTGAGTCATGGCACGTCGGGGAAGATCGACAGCTACTATGCGGGCGCTTACGGCACCTGGTTGTCGGACGACGGCTATTACCTGGATGGGGTGCTCAAGCTTAACCGCTTCCGCAGCAAGGCGAAGGTGGCGATGAGTGATGCCACTCAGGCCAAGGGCGACTACAGCAACAGTGCCATGGGCGGCTGGGTGGAGTTCGGTCGGCACATCAAACTGGCGGACGATTATTTCCTCGAGCCCTTCGCGCAATTGTCCAGCGTGGTTGTTCAGGGTAACGACTACCGCATGGACAATGGTCTGAAGGCGAAGAGCGATCGTACGCACTCGCTGTTGGGCAAGGTCGGCACATCGGCCGGACGTAACATTGCGCTCAAGGATGGTGGCGTGGTGCAGCCTTACGTGCGCGTTGCGGTGGCGCAGGAGTTCTCGCGCAGCAACGACGTGAGCGTCAATGACACGACGTTCGACAACAGCCTGTTCGGCTCGCGAGCAGAGCTGGGTGCCGGTGTATCGGTGTCCCTGTCCGAGCGCCTGCAGGTGCATGCGGACTTCGATTACATGAAAGGCAAGCATATCGAGCAACCCTGGGGGGCCAATGTCGGGCTGCGTCTGGCGTTTTAACGCGTAAAGCGCAGCATGTTTCATCCAGTTTGAGGCCCCCGGCGATCACTCGCCGGGGGCTTTTCAATCAGTTTTCAGGGTATCGGCGAGTGACCCAGCGTTTGCGTTGTCGCTGCCGGTCGGTCACCGGAAGTGCATGGTTGACGGTGACCTTGAGGACAGGCGAAGTGCCCAGCAGGTGTTGCCCCCTGTAGACCTCGTAGTACAGATCAACCAGTCCGTAATGAATAAATGGCAGGAAATTGTAGGAAACGCACAGCACGCGCACGATGCTGTTTGCCCCTACGCGGTGATAAACCTTGGTCACTGATGAGTTCTTACCCCAGTAGAAGTGAATGACGTCATCCTCACACAGCCTTATTGAGCCCGGAATGTGAACCGATATGCCCGCGAACGCCTGTTCCTGAGTAATGGCATCCGGGTTTACGTTGGGCAATATGGGTGCTTTTAGCGTCTCCGAGATATCAGAGGGTGGAACGAGGGTGAGATGCGGCCTTTTATCGAAGTAATGGGTTGCAGCTTCTTCGATTAACGGTGCGGTGTTTTTCGGCTGGTCGCCAGACGTTATTGTTTTCGAGTCATCTTCACTCATTGTGATCCCTTGTCTTCCATATGATTGTGTTTTGTAAGGTGTGGCGTGCAATGACGCGTTGTCGTTGCAGGGATATTACAAGTCAATCCATTGTTAATATCAAGTCATGGGCAACTGTCGAAGTATGTTGCCTGGGTGTCCTCATAGTGTTACATCTTGTGTCGGGCTGGAGTTTTTAGTTGCGGCGCGGAGCCCCGTATTTGCAGGGTGAAACTAGTTATCTGGATTTTTCCTATGTTTCAAGGCTTTGATTTGATGTAGGACGCTTACTACAGTCATTTCTGAAAATCAGGTAAAAATCGTGTGATCAGCCTTATCCCACTCCTGCGTAGGACATTTCATTCGAAGTTCTCATTCAAATCGCTCACGCGTTTGCGTGAGCGACTGCGAAGGTTGTATTCAAATGAGTGTTTTTTTGCAGGTTCAGCGTTGCATGGACAGTTCGACGAGTTGCGCCATGATCGAAACGTTGCCGGCCCGGTCGGTGACCTGATAGCTGAACGTGATGTGTTCGCTGTCCAGGTCGGTCAGAAAATCACGATGGAAAGCGATCTGCACCGGCCGGTCGCTCAGGTCCTCGGGGGTGACGACATGAGCGGGGCCTTCGAGGCCGTTGCAGAGTGTCTGGATGCGGTCACCGGGCTGCATGTCTGCATAGCCGGGGATAGCGCCTTTGAGGACGTCACCGAAGTTGATCTGCGGGAAGATGATCGGGGCGAGCAGGGTTGCGCCGGGGGCTGTGCGGTCTATTCGGATGGTGGTCTGATGAGAAGGTTGAGAGGCTAAACCCGGATATCGAGCTACCCTGTAGCTAACGAGGTAAATCCCGTCGCTACCCAGGTCTTCAGCCGAAATGTACGTCAATATATCTGTATTTCCCACATGGGTTTTATTGGGAATGGCTTGAAGGAATTTTATCGATTCTCCGAGGATGATTAGCTCAAGTGAGTCTCTGCTATTTAGTGGGGGGTCGATATTGATGTTCACTTCTATCGCTGATGTTAAATCCTCTAGTTTAATAAGGCCGTCATGCTCGGCTACGAGAATGGTTGGTGCAGCAAGGTAGGTAGAATGAAGTGTGTTCATTTGTTGCTCCGGTTAATGGGCAGAGCGTGTCTCTGTCTGATGGCTAACTTTTGGGAGTACATGGTCGCTCCTACGGGTGATGTGGTGCGTATTAGTTAAAAAGTACGTAATCGGAAGTGGGGGCTAATGTCAACTGATATGGCAGGTTTTAAGAGGATTAGTAACGCTCGGGAAATTACCTACGTTATGCGCGGACAGGGCTGTAGGATGGTCGTTTGATTTTGAAGGAGATTAACTTTCGGCAATAAACAAGTCCCGGCAAATCCTGGGCTCTGTACGAAAAGTACTGTCTCAAATACCGATGCGCCCGGTGATGTTGCGCTGCCGGTACTTGGGGCGATCAACCAGTCTCGGTAATCCCGGCTTGGGTTTGCGCTTCATCGTGAGTAGGTAGTGGGATCACCGGCTGCATCCGGGGGCGGCCCCGCAAAATCGGAATGTAAGCGTTATCCAGCAGCGGTTGCGCATAGGGGATGTCGCTGGCTTGCCCAGCTCACGGTAGAACGTTCAGCGGTACGCCATTGGCGTCGCCCAGTATATGGATCTTCGTCG
The DNA here is from genome assembly GCF_900143095.1 of Pseudomonas asturiensis. Lineage (GTDB taxonomy): Bacteria > Pseudomonadota > Gammaproteobacteria > Pseudomonadales > Pseudomonadaceae > Aquipseudomonas > Aquipseudomonas asturiensis. The sequence continues at coordinate 405,822 of NZ_FRDA01000005.1, forward strand.
TCAGGCCGCCCTGGCTTCGACCGAGGGCGTGGTCTTGCGGTTCTTCAGGCCCCCTTTTTTCCCAGCACCAGAAGAGGCCCGGGTTGCGCGTACCGCCGTGGAGTCAATCATCCAGGTCTCCAGATCAATTAACCCTTGCTCGTTCAGCTTGATGTGGAGCCGCTTGAGCATCTGGTCGAACGTCCCGCGATTGCGCCAGTCACGAAAGCGTTGATAAACCGTTGACCATGGGCCGAAGCGTTCGGGCATGTCGCGCCAGGCAGCACCCGAGCAGAGCACCCAGAGCACACCGTTGAGCATCAGCCGATCATCTGCCCGTGGGCGTCCGTTACGGCGGGGTTCACTGAAGATGTCTGCAACCAAATCCCAGGCTGCGTCGGGGAGTTCGTACCGTTTGGCCATCGTGGGCTCCTGCCGTTGATGGACGCGGACTTTACTGACTCCCGACGCTTGCTGGGTTCAAATGAGTTTCAGATGATTTCGTACAGAGCCTAGAAATTCGTGGGTCTGCAGCACCGAACGGGTCCTTTCATGGGGCATCGTCATATTTACCTCAATGGCCTCCGGCCCTGTGTGATTCCGATCACGGCTGCTACATGCTAGCGCGTTTGTTTAGGAGCGCCAGGTTTGGCCTGTAATGGGTGCTCAGTGGCAAAGGTATCAGGGAGACTTCTACCAGCAAGCGCTGAGCTCTGTACCCGCTCGAACGCTTCGACTCCGGCATCGTCGAAAAAGCTTCTATATTTCGGCGATCGTTGAACCCTTCTTAGCTTCGCGATCGCCGCTGCTTTGACATCGATCTGATATTCACGAACCATAATTTTCGCCCCTGTATCCCTCGCAGCACGAAAAGTGCGTCGCCACTCTGCGCCACTGCAGGCCGATATTCACCATAAATTGCAGAGCTCATCAACGTCTATATGGATAAACGCTGGTGCCTATGAGTTCGGCAGCCTGCAAGCACAATGAGCTATGGCACCGCCCATGATGGGGAGTGCTACGAACTGCACCTGCGCGGGTGGTGCTTTCTCTAAATGCTAGCCTATCTCAGCCATGCACGCCGAAAGTTCTTCGACCTGCACGCGACCAATAAGAGCCAGATCGCCGAAAAAGCGCTGCACTACATCGCGGTTTTGTATAAAGTTGAACGAGAGACACGGGAGCTGGAACCGGGTGTCCGGCAGCGAATACGGCAGGAAAAAGCAGCGCCGATCATCGACGCACTTCATACCTGGATGATCTCCCAGCGGCAGCTTGTGCCTGAGGGCTCGGCCATTGCCATAGCCTTGGATTACAGCATCAAACGCTGGATAGCGCTGACGCGCTATCTCTATGACGGTGCTGTGCCCATAGATAACAACTGGTGCGAGAATCAAATCCGGCCGTGGGCACTTGGGGTACTTTAATCTAAGTCAAGGCCATTTCGTTGTTAGTTGCGACAGTTTTAATTGTCAAAGGCATGCGTCCTAACTTTCGTTTTGGACGGCCGCGACAATTTTTCTTTTTCTACATTAAGGAGGCAGGCCGCGAAATACGCGACCCCGTTGCGACAGTTTTAATTTTCTAAATTCAGCCAGGCATATTTCAGCATACTTGAAGACTTGTTCGGAGATTCCCTAAACCACAGGAGGGCCAGACCTGGCCTTGCGCAGCTGACTTGGGGTACACCCCATGTTCTTCCACATCAGACGTCGCAGCGCCGTTGAATCGGAATAACCCACCTTCAAGGCGACCATTTCAATGCTTAAGTTAGTCGTTTCTAACAAGCTTTGGACATGCTGTAAACGAACTTTCTGAACAAAAGCCATAGGTGATTTTCCCGTAGCATGGCGTATTCGTCTAGACAAGGTTTTCTCGGTTACGTTCAGATGTTCGGCTATGACGCTTAAGGGTGGAACATTGGGCAAGCAATTCTCGATAAATTTCTCCAGCATTAATACTTCGCGGCTTTCTGTTTTTAAATTGGAGAGAGCCATGTAGTGATACTGGGCAGGTCTACCGTCTACCAGCAAATATTGCATTGTCAAACTGGCGATCGTATTTCCCATCTTGATACGCAATATATAGAGCATTAAGTCCATCTGTGACATTCCAGCGCCTGCAGTAACGATATTTCCGTCATGTATAAGCATGCGTTTTGTATCGAGGATGGATTTGGGGTAACGCGCTTTGAATTGGTCGTACAGTTGCCAGTGTGTGGTAACTGTACGACCTTCCAGAATTTCGGCATCACCCAATACGAAAACCGCGGAACAGGATGCTGCTGTCTGCTGCCCTCTCAGATCATGCTGGCGGACTAGTTTACCGAGCTTGCTGATGTCATGGTGCCCGAGCCGATTGATAAGCTCCGTGGCTAAAGAATGTCCTGGGCCCCGTGGGCTTTTATCAGTGCGGCAGCCAAATAAATTCACTTCCTGAGCATTTTCCAGGCCCAGACCCGGTATGACCAGCGTGCTGTCTTCAATTGCCTTCACCTTGCTCAGCGGCAGAGCTTCTAATCGCATGCCGTTTCTCATCTGCACCGATTCACTGCTACCGATGATTTTCCACGTGATGGTGGGCCGCCCCATGACTTCGGCGATCTGGTTCGCCGTGCGTAGCACGTCAAGACTAATCGCGACACTTGAGCCCATAGCACCTTCCAGCACGATAAGCGTGATCACATCCATGTCCATTTTTTCCTTGTAATTGTCCATTAGCACATTAGCAATAAACACATGTTGCCGGTAGGCTTTCTGTCACGCACAGCGCTCAATTTTTCGACGTGTTGGGTTCGCTCCGCTGCATATCATACTAAACGACGCTGCACAAATAATTTAATCTCCGAAGAATTAGTCCTGTCGCGAAAGTGCTTCTTAAGGAATCAAGATGCCTTGAATGATAGTGATAAAATAGTTAGCTCGGCGAATTATGGCTTTTTTAGGCCAAGGCTAGCTTCTGCATTTAAAATGGATTTTGAATGAACTATCTTGAACCTCGTAACTATCTATCTGTTGCCCATCAAAACTTACTAACTGCTCAAGTAGATGATTATTTTTCGCCACTCGGCGCCGTTGCCATCCCCCCTTTCAGCTCGATTGCCGAAGTACTGGCTTTTCGCGCTTGGCGGCAACCTAATGCAATCGCCTTTATTAAACTAGTAGATGGCGAATGTGACGAAGTTTCGATCAGCTATATTGAACTCTGGAAGTGTAGCTATCAATTAGCCAGTGCGCTGCAAGCATACGAGCCTCGGGGCAAAAGAGTCCTGATGTTGTTTGAAGCTGGCTTTGACTACATTGTTTCACTTTTCGGTGTGTTTCTCGCCGGTGCAGTTGCGGTCCCTGCATTTCCGCCCGTGGGGACTAGAGGGCTGGAACGACTGGCGCTGATCTGTGGTGATGCCCATCCGCAAATTGTGCTTACCAGCTCGCGTTTCATTCGCAGCGAGGATCGGGTCAATGCCTTGCTGTGCAGCGGCTTGCCCAAACCACAATGGGTGGATCTGGAGCAACTGGTCACTGAAGCCCCCTACCGGCCTGTGCCGAACATAGCGGCCGGCCAGTTGGCTTTGCTCCAGTACACCTCAGGTTCGACTTCAGCGCCCAAAGGCGTCATGTTGACACACGCCAACCTCTGCAGTAATTGCCGCAGCGCCAGTCTATGGATGGGTGACGCCAAGGATCGTATAGGGTGCAGTTGGCTGCCTCCGTATCACGACATGGGCCTTATGGGCGGGATATTGCAACCGATTCATGATGGTTTTCTAACCATACTCATTACCCCCGCGCATTTTGTGCAACGACCTTTACGCTGGCTGGAAGCTGTGTCTCGGTATAAGGTCGCGGTCACCATCGCGCCCAATTTCGCTTTCGATTTTTGTGTTGACAAGATCACTGATGCCGAGCTTGCAACAATCGACTTGAGCAGCCTCAAAGCAGTTTATTGCGGCGCAGAGCCGATACGGCCATCCACATTGGCACATTTCTCCGAACGCTTCGCCACGGCGGGTTTCAACCCAGCGGCTCTGGGGCCTTGCTATGGGCTGGCCGAAGCGACGGTGCTTGTGTCTGGCAAACCCCATGACCAAGCAATGTTCAGCACGCAAGTAAACCGAGACCGACTCGCCAGCGGCTCGCTGGTCATTGCAGACCCAGATGATGTCTCGGCGCTGAAGATTGTCAGCAGCGGTCGAGTGGCGCCAGGTCTTCGCATCGAAATTGTCGATCCGGCCAGCCAGCTACCGGTGTCTGACGGCCAGATCGGAGAGATCTGGGTTCAAGGTGGGAGCATAGGCTCAGGTTACTGGGGTAAAGAAGAACTGAGCGAACAGGTATTTCGTGCAAGGTTGCCGGATATCGAAGGATACTTCATGCGCACCGGCGATCTAGGGGCGCTTTACAGAGACGAGCTATTCGTCACCGGTCGACTCAAGGACCTGATCATTATTTCCGGGCGCAACCTCTATCCCCAAGATATGGAGCTGGCTGTAGAGCGCGCTGACTCATGCATCCGCAGCAATGGCTGTGTGGCATTTGGCCTGGATGACGGCAAGCAGGAACAACTAGCGATCGTCGTTGAGATCAAACGCAGTGAAAAGCTGGATGAAATCCAGCAAGAACAACTGCGGCAGTTGATAACCGCCACTCTAGTCAGCCACTTCGGTGTGGCCCCTGCCCGAATCCATCTGAGCCCCATTGGAGGTGTTCCACTGACCACCAGCGGGAAGGTTCAGCGTCAGGCCACCCGGAGTGCCCTGCTTGATGGAACGTTGGCATGCTACGGAGCGAGCCGTGTCGCATCGAATACCTCGGCAGAGCTTGCCGAGCCAACTGCAGACGTCTTGTCATGACAGGCGTAAATTCGCCTATCGACCGTACAGGCCAACGCGAACGTCAATTAGCTTGGCTGACTGTCGGTGTTCCGGCGGTGGGCACAATCTTCGCTCTGGTTCTGGCTTGGTATCAAGGCATAGGCTGGTTGGAGTTCACAGCGCTGGTGAGCATGTATTTGCTGACTGCCTTAGGTGTAGAGGTCGGCATGCACCGGTTTTTTTCGCATCATGCGTTCAAGGCCGGTCCGCGCGTCACCGCGTTTTTTGGGATAGTCGGCTCAATGGCGGCCCAAGGGCCCATCCTGTTCTGGGCAGCCACACATCGCCAACATCACGCGTTTACAGATGGTGAAGGTGACCCGCATTCGCCGCGTCCCCTGAAGGAGGGCTTGGTAGGCAATATTCAGGGCTGGTGGCACGCGCACCTTGGCTGGCTCTTCAGTCTTAGAAAGCAGAACTGGAGCCAGTTCGTTCCTGACCTGCTCAGGGACCGCCTAGTAATGCAGATCAACCAGCGCTATTACTGGTGGATCATTTTAGGTCTGCTTATTCCCAGCGTGGTTTGCGGACTGCTCACCCAAAGCTTGGGAGGTGCTATCAGTGGCCTGCTGTGGGGCGGTTTCGTGCGGATTTTTCTGGTGGACCACGCCACTTGGTGTATCAACTCCTTAGCTCACAGGGTCGGCGGCCGCGACTATGAGACCCGCGACACCAGTCGCAACGTTTTCTGGCTGGCCATTCCGACAGTAGGTGGCGGCTGGCACAACAACCACCACGCCTTTCCGGCACTGGCCCACGCAGGTTTAAAACCTTGGCAACTGGATATCGGCGGAATGTTCATTGAGCTACTCGCGATGTACGGACTTGTCTGGGATGTAAAGCGGCCTAGCTCGCCAGTGGCTGCAGAATCTACAGAACGCTAATTGCCGGAACGATCTATAAGGAAGCTATTCATGGAAGAAATAGTCCCAACCAGAGCTACGTCCGAAATAGGCGGCGTCGCTCGGCTAAGTCCAGCGGCTGCTAAAACCAAGGCACGAGTCGCGTTAGCGGTAATGTTGGTGCCTCTACTCGGCGCCTTCGAGGCAATCCGTTTGTGGATCACGGACTATGCTCATTCTCTGGATTTTATCCTCTTCGGTGTGCTCTATGCGGTCCAGATGTTTGGGGTCTCGATGGGTTATCACCGCTACCTTGCTCATCGTGCTTTCAAGACCTCACGTGTGATGAGCAGTCTGATGCTGATCGCCGGCTCCATGGCGGCGCAGGGACCTATCCTCTTTTGGGTCACTACCCATCGCCGGCATCACGCCTATAGCGACCAGCACGGTGACCCGCATTCTCCCAATCTCATGGGTCAGGACCGCTGGTCGAGGGCCAAGGGACTTTGGCATGCGCATATGCCTTGGATGATCGCGCCAGACATGTCCAGCTGGAATTATTTCGCGCCTGACATTCTTAGGGACCGTCGATTATTTTTCTACAACCAGACCTACCTTATGTGGGTGGCATTGGGCGTTGCCCTACCTGCAGCGATCGGCGGCTTGGCGACCCAGAGTTGGTCTGGTGCCTGGAGCGGGCTTATCTTCGGCGGTTTAGCGCGGATCTTCGTCGCCAATCAAGCGGCTTGGTGTGTGGGCTCCATCTGCCACCGCTATGGCCGCCGGCCATTCGTGACGCACGACCAGAGCACAAACAACTGGCTTATCGCGATCCTTACCTTCGGTGAGGGCTTGCAAAACAATCACCATGCTTTTCCTGCTTGGTACCGGCATGGCGTGCACTGGTGGGAACCCGATTTATCGGGTTGGACATTGGCATTAATGGGCAAACTGGGACTGGTTTCTGACCTGCGCTCACCGTCTCATGGAATGATCGATAAGGTTCGCAAACGTCAGGCCTAGTCCTGAAAAGCGTGGTCCGGCAGTAGTGAAACTAACACAGCTAATTAAGGAAGATTCTATGTCCAATTTCATTTCCAATTTACTGAACACCTTAAGTTTTTCGGAAAAAAACAGACCACAGTTGAAATTAATGAAGAAAGCATCAAGCAATGGCTTGTACTGAAAATGAGTGTTTTATTGAAGATCGAGCCATCGGAGGTCGACTGCGCCCGCAGTTTCGAGTCCTATGGACTTGACTCGCTAGTGGCGGTGAACGTGGCGGGTGACCTCGAAAAGTTTATGGAGCAACGCCTTTCCCCGGCATTGCTTTTCGAATATTGCAGCATTAACGATCTTTCCAAATATCTGGCCAATGAACTGACCACATCCGAAGTTTAACTTTGCAGGAGCTTGGCCATGGCCTTTGTACAAATGCCCACGCAAAAAACGGATAAGTTCGACCACCTGATGCAGCGCTCACAATCGCTGGAAGGTGTACGCCTAACCGATGCAATCCCAAAGCACCTGTTCCAGCCTCGGATAGGCCGTGGGCTGCTCAGCTTCGTGGTCAGCTACATGCTGTACATCGTGGCTACGGTGGCCGTCGCTCACGTGCACTGGATGTTCTACGTACCGCTATGGTTGATTGCAGGTCTGGGCGGATGGGGCTTGTTCTGCGTCGCCCACGATTGCGGACACAACTCGTTTTCCCGTAATCGCACCTTTAACCATATTCTAGGGCATATCGCCTTGCTGCCGTTGCTGTACCCCTTCCATGGCTGGCGTCACATGCACAACATGCATCATGCTAACACCAACAATTTGGAAATGGACGTCGATTGGCGTCCGGTACTGCGTGTGCAATACGACGCCATGCCCTGGTGGGACAAGCTGGTCTACAAGAGCACCCGTAGTTGGTTATTCTGGCTGGGCACAGTCAATTATCAACGTCACTCTGGCTTCCGTCCATCGATGTTTCCTAAGCTGGAGGCTCGTAACGAAGTTCGCCGTTCTATCCTGTTCACTGTCTTAGCAGCATTGATCGGCTTGCCCACACTAGTGTACTTCACCGGTTTCGTAGGGCTTTTTCTATATTTCGTCGCTCCATGGCTGGCGATCCACGCCTGGTTCAGCTTGACCACTATGATGCATCACATCAGTGATGATACCCCGTTCCTAACCACAGAGAACTGGAGCTTCAACAGCAGCCGCTTGTTGCTGACCACTGACTATATGTATCCCAAATGGCTGCTGTTTCTCACCCACTACATCTCGGTACACACCGCTCACCATGTGGCGCCGATCATTCCACACTACAATCTGCCCGAAGCCCAGGCGGCGCTAAAGACGGCCTTTCCAGGTATGGTTCGAGAAAAAACCATGACTGTGCAAGATGTCTGGAACGTGGCGCGTCATTGTCATCTTTACGATCCAGTCAACGGCTTTTATGAATCTTTCGACCAGTCCGTCCGTACTGCCGCGGACATCAGAAAGCCAAGGGCAAGAACAGCCGACAAACTGCGAACCATGAAGCAAACACTGTTGCGCACCTACATTGGACTCTTGGGAGCGATCTCGGTGAACACAGCAGGCTCCAAAGCCGCAGATTTGTTCGGCTACACTCGCGAGCATATCAAACAGCCTGACAAGAAAAGGAGCCCACTGGGCGCCCATAGCTTCCATATCAAAGGTAACCAAGGCGCTACCCAGGGCTATCAATGGGGCTCGGGTGATCAGACCATTCTACTAGTCCATGGCTGGGGAGCTGACAGTCGCAGCCTCTACTCGTTCACGCGCACCCTACAACGTCAAGGATTCAAGGTCGCGGCCTTCGATGCTCCCGCTCATGGTGTATCGCCGGGCTCCCTTAGCACCATGACTGAGTTCAAGGATGCGGTAAAAGCGGCGATCGTTTCGTTGGGCAGCGTTGCTGGAATCGTGGCACATTCTCTGGGCGGTATTGCTGCCACCGGGGCGCTCGCCGAACTAAGCCACAGCCATAGGATCAAGGCCCTTTGCCTGCTGGGTGCACCCGCCAACCTGCCGGTGGTGATCGAACGATGGGCCAATGGCTATCTGAAACTTACACCGGAAATAGTCCAGGCCATGCACCGCGAACTGTGGAAGCGCAACGGCGTACCTGTCCAGCACTGGGATATTCCGGCCCTGAGCAGCGCCCTGCAACTCCCGACGCTAATACTGCATGACCTGACCGATCCGATAGTGCCGTTTTGTGAGGCGCAACAGATCGTTAAGAACATGCCGTGGGCAAAACTGGCATCGGTGTCCGGGCTTGGTCATGTACGAATTCTATCCAACAATGAGGTGCTGGAGCAGGTTGCGCAGTTCTTCGTCGTCAATATCAAGGTTGCCGAAGCGGCGCGGGTCAGCGCATGAAAACGACGGAAGCCCCCTTTAATGATGGTCAACCGCCTATGACTGCCTATGCTGAGAGCGCTGCGGCCGAATCCGGCGTGTGGATGTGCCTAATCTGCGGCTGGATCTACAACCAACAGCTTGGCGACCCCGACTCCGGAGTGCCTCCGGGAACAGCTTGGGACGACGTCAGCGACGACTGGACCTGTCCGGAATGCGGCGTCAGCAAGCTGGACTTCAACATGGTGAGGCTGTGAACCGAGACTTGATCTCAGCAGTCAATGAGGACAGAAGATGATAACCCGCGAGCAACCTGCTCCGCCCCGCAAGGGACGGCGTGCAAGCTTCAAAAAAATGCTTTTCAAGGGCGTTTATCATGGGGTTCTGGGAGCGATACGTTGCAGTTTCCGGATCGAGTCGCGACTTCTCCCTCAACGTGCCGCAAGGCGCGCGCTAAAAATGTTCACCACACCACAGCGACTGCGCCAGAATTTTCCGCAGTCGCTGTCAGACGCCACAGTGGTTGACTTAGAAACCGAGGAAGGTCAGCTGCGATGCTACCGCTGGACCCCGAAGCAGGTATGCCGGAAGGTGCTGCTGGTGCATGGTTGGAATGGTGCCAGCGCCCAATGGCAGTTCCTGATTCCATTGCTGCTGGATGAAAACTGTGAAGTCCTGTCTTTCGATTGCATTGGTCACGGCGGCAGCGGAGGTCAACAGGCTTCGTTGCCTACCTTCGTGAGCATGCTCGATCAAGTTCAAAAGCAATTGGGACCTTACGATACAGTCATCGGTCACTCGTTGGGGGGGGCCGCTGTGGGGTATGCCTTGAGCACCCAGATCGGAAGCGGGTTTCAGCGGGCTGTACTATTGGCCGCGCCAGCCGACATCGAAAACGTGGTCCGGCGCTTCGCGATGTTTCTCTGGATCAACGACGACGTAATGAAACGCATGCAGTTTCTAGTAGAACAACGCTATCAGAAAGAAATGTCTAGCCTGGCAGTTAATCAATATGGTCACAACGTGAATATTCCTGTCCTACTGATACATGACCAGCAGGACACCGAGGTTCCCTCGGATGATCTGCAATTCTTCGCTCAGCGACTGCGCCGCCGACAAGTCCTACAAACCAGCGGACTGGGTCATCTGAAAATTCTAAAGGACGGTACCACTATGAGAGCAGTGGTCGATTTTGTCTGCACAAAGGAGAGTAAAGTATGAGTGAAAATTACGATCTGATCGTAATTGGGGCGGGACCCGGTGGTTATGTCGCTGCGATCCGGGCTGCGCAACTGGGACTGAAGACGGCCTGCATTGAGCGCTACCAGGGCAAGGATGGGAAAACTGCACTTGGCGGTACTTGTCTCAACGTAGGCTGCATCCCCTCCAAGGCATTGCTCGACAGCTCTCAGCATTACTACGAGGCACGTAACGGCTTTAAGGTGCACGGTATCGGTATTCAGAATCTGCAAATTAATGTGCCGGTAATGTTGACGCGCAAGGACACCGTCGTGCGCAATTTCAACGGCGGCATTGCCTCATTGTTCAAAGCCAACGGCGTGACCTTGTTTGAAGGACATGGAAAATTACTGGCTAACAGGGCGGTAGAAGTTACCAGTGCAGATGGCAGCATCCAAAGTATAAGTGCCGCTAACATCATCCTAGCGCCCGGTTCAAGACCAATCGACATTCCTGCGGCGCCGCTTACTGGAGACTTGATTGTCGACTCCACTGGAGCTCTGGAGTTCACTCATGTCCCGAAACGCCTTGGGGTGATCGGCGCCGGGGTCATTGGTCTAGAACTGGGTTCGGTCTGGGCCCGACTGGGTGCTGAAGTAATAGTGCTGGAGGCACTCGACAGTTTTCTTCCTGCAGTAGATGCGCATATCGCTAGAGAAGCGCTGAAGACCCTAGGCAGCCAAGGCTTAGATATCCGTCTGGGAGCTCGCGTCACCAACTGCGAGGCGCTGGGTGAAAGCGTAACGGTCAATTTCCGTGAAGCTGGAGTGGACAGGCAGGAGCTTTTTGATCGACTGATTGTCGCGGTTGGGCGCCGCCCTCTAACGTCTGATCTGCTGGCCGCTGACAGCGGCGTGGAACTGGATGAGCGTGGCTTTATCCATGTCGATGAAAAGTGCCGTACCACTGTCCCGGGGGTGTTCGCCATAGGCGACGTGGTACGCGGTCCGATGCTCGCGCACAAAGCCTCGGAAGAAGGCGTGATGGTCGCTGAGAGCCTTGCTGGTCATCAGCACCCGCTGGATTACGACCTAATACCGTCAGTAATTTACACCCATCCAGAGATCGCCTGGGTAGGTGAGACTGAACAGGTACTCAAAGCTAAAGGCGTTGAGGTGAACATCGGTACCTTTCCCTTTTCCGCGAGCAGTCGGGCTATTGCGGCCAACGATACAGCAGGGGTAGTCAAGGTTATTGCCGATGCACGTACCGACCGGGTGCTCGGGGTCCATGTGATCGGCCCAGGTGCTGCGGAATTGGTCCAGGAAGGAGCTATCGGCATGGCGTTTGGCACTAGTGCCGAAGACCTAGGCATGATGATTTTCTCTCACCCAACCCTGTCCGAAGCACTACATGAAGCAGCCTTGGCGGTGAATGGCCACGCGATTCATATCGGTAACCGCAAGAGGAGGCCGGTTTCGAGCGCCACATAACTATTGCCCAAGCCTCTTTCACTAAGGATGCTCCGATCAACTTGCCGCGCGTCAGCGGCAAGTCGAAAATGCACTCGGCAAACAGCGCTATTCGCTGAAAATGGCCTGGTGCAGCCTGCGTTGAGGGCATTTTCGCCCGGTTTCCCGTGTTAAACGCGCAACTCACCCATACCCATCAGCTGTTTTCGAGCCATCCACAGATTCGACAGGGCGAACAGCGTGGTCAGCTGAGCTGTGTTTTTCACCAGCCCACGAAAGCGCACTTTCACGTAGCCAAACTGACGCTTGATTACGCGAAACGGATGCTCGACCTTGGCCCGTGT
>NZ_FRDA01000022.1 GCF_900143095.1 Pseudomonas asturiensis
TACAAGGCCAAGCGCAAGATCGAGTACTGCAAAGCTCAAACACGGGCCAAGGTCGAGCATCCGTTTCGCGTAATCAAGCGTCAGTTTGGCTACGTGAAAGTGCGCTTTCGTGGGCTGGTGAAAAACACAGCTCAGCTGACCACGCTGTTCGCCCTGTCGAATCTGTGGATGGCTCGAAAACAGCTGATGGGTATGGGTGAGTTGCGCGTTTAACAAGGGAAACAGGGCGAAAATGCCCTCAACGCAGGCTGCACCAGGCCATTTTCAGCGAATAGCGCTGTTTGCCGAGTGCATTTTCGACTTGCCGCTGACGCGCGGCAAGTTGATCGGAGCATCCTTAGGTATCCAGTACATTGGCAACCCCGTAGCTTGCGTACGCCTTCTCGATGAAACGACCGAGAGCGGCAACCAAAAGCAAAGCTATGTCTGCACGATCAGCCGATGGGATACCAAGCTGCCAGAACACGCAGTCCAGTTGCTGACAAAGGTTGAAGTCGAGGAGTGGAAGGCATGGAAGGCAGCCCATGATGCTGCGTTCAGACGTAAGCAGCTCGAAGCATCACTGGATGTCTTACCTCTTACGTTGAGCTATGCAGCTACCGCCTTGACTGACGAAGCGTGTACCGTCGATGAGGCACAGAAAACCGCTATTTGGTTGGCTCTGGACGCATTCAATCGTGCCATGGTGAAAGCTGGAATAGATCGTCCTATAAGGGGGCGCGGTCGGCCATCTTCGACAAAATTGCCTTCCCCAGAAATAGGAATGCCCATAATGCCGAACCTAGAACAACTTGGCTCCCCGCTTGAGTGTGCCTATCGGGGGATAGTGGAACGCTACAAAGCGTTACAGGCACGCTGCGTCGCCGAAAAATCAGATACTGATTAGATGCATTAAAATTTTTTACCTAAGACAGCAAGCCGCTCTTTCATCAATTGGCCGTCACGCCGCATTTCTGCACGCAGGTCGTCCAGCTCCTCTGGGGTGAGCGAATAATACAGCGACCTCGTGGGTGGTTCTTCAGTTGTGCGCTGCCCATCGACCCCGTCCGGGTCGAACTGCTCTCTATCGAATGTCATACCGCATACCTCTACATATTCAAAATTCGCATGGCACTCACGCCCCCAAGGATCATGCACCCACAAGTCACCAAAACCGTCCCGAATGACGTAATACGCGCCGGGGTCGTTACGCACCATGAGCGGCAAAACATCGTCGAACTCTTGCGTTTCCGGGTTGAACCGCCACACGTACTTCATTCTATCGAGCATGATCCCACCCTCACATATCCAAATCCGGCGAGTCCCGGTTCAATGAGTTCTGACGCTGACGCTGACGCTGACGCTGACGCTGACGCTCACGCTCACGCTCTTGCTCTTCCTGACGCTGCTGCAACCGCTGAGCTTCGGTCTGCCGTGCTGCTTGTTGCCGCTGACCGAAAACTGACCCAGTAGAGGCTGTTCTGCCGACTCAAAACTGACCCAGGTGTTCAACTGCTTCTGCTCACTTTTTGAGCAGGAGAACACAGGGTGATCAGCATGGAAATGTTGGGGAAAATCCGGCGGATGTACTTCCGCGACAAGCTCTCGCTGCATCAGATAGCCAAGCGTACCGGGCTTTCTAGAAAAAACATCCGAAAATGGGTCAGAGCGCCCGAAGCCACTCAGCCGGCGTACCAACGGTGCGCAACCTTCAACAAACTCAGCCCTTTCCACGAGACGCTGGAGCAGGCGCTCAAGGCCGATGCGTTCCGGCCAAAATACAACCGCAGGAGCGCCAAAGCGCTTTTCGAGCAGATCAAGGCCGAGGGTTACGACGGCGGCTACAGCCAGCTCACGGCGTTTGTACGCTCGTGGCGAGGTGAGCAAGGCAAGTCTTTACGCGCTTTTGTACCGCTGACTTTTGCGCTCGGCGAGGCGTTTCAATTTGACTGGAGCGAAGAGAGTCTGCTGATCGGTGGCCTGTTTCGACGCATCCAGGTCTCCCACATGAAGCTGTGCGCCAGTCGCGCATTCTGGTTGGTTGCGTACCCTAGCCAAGGCCACGAGATGCTGTTTGATGCCCATACCCGTTCGTTTGGAGCGTTGGGTGGCGTGCCACGTCGCGGCATCTACGACAACATGAAAACGGCTGTGGACAAGGTCAATAAAGGCAAAGGCCGCACGGTCAACGCCCGGTTTTCCGTGATGTGCGCGCACTATCTGTTCGATCCGGACTTCTGCAACGTGGCCTCTGGCTGGGAGAAAGGCATCGTCGAAAAGAACGTGCAGGACAGCCGGAGACGAATCTGGCTCGATGCTCAAAACTGCATGTTCCATACCTTCGAGGAGCTGAACGTCTGGCTCGGCCAACGCTGTCGTACGCTCTGGGCCGAACTTGTACATCCGCAGTACAACGGTTTGACGGTGGCAGAAGTCCTGGAGCTGGAGCAGGCTGAAATGATGCCGATGCCGACGGCCTTTGATGGCTACGTGGAACGCACCGTCCGTGTCTCTAGCACCTGCCTGATCAGCGTGGCGCGCAATCGTTATTCGGTGCCTTGCGAGCGTGTTGGTCAGTGGGTCAGCAGCCGTTTGTACCCTTCGCGGATCGTGGTTATTGCCGACGAAACGGTGATCGCCAGCCATGAGCGCCTCTTTGATCGAGATCAGGTCAGTTTTGACTGGCAGCACTACATCCCACTCATCGAACGCAAGCCTGGTGCACTGCGCAATGGCGCGCCATTTGCTGATCTGCCAAAACCGTTACGGCTTCTCAAACGAGGACTGAGGCGTCACACCAACGGTGATCGAATCATGATGCAGGTACTGGCTGCTGTGCCAATTGCGGGTCTCGAACCTGTGCTGGTGGCGGTGGAGCTGGTACTTGAATCGGGAAGTCTGAGCGCCGATCACATCCTCAATGTCCTTGCCCGCCTGACCTCCACCGCACCACCTCCGAATGTAGAAACCAGCCTGCAACTCAAGGTCGCTCCTGTTGCCAATACGGCGCGCTACGACCGGCTCCGTACGACCGATGAGGAGAATCGCAATGCGTGACCTGATGACTGAACTCAAAGAACTGCGCCTGCACGGCATGGCCAGTGCTTGGGAAGAACTGGTATCTCAAGGAACAGCGTCGACGGCTTCATCGAAATGGCTGCTGGAACATCTGCTTCAGCAGGAACATGCGGATCGCGCGGTGCGCTCGGTGAATCATCAGATGAACATGGCAAAACTCCCCATGCACCGTGACTTAGCTGGCTTTGACTTCAGCGCTTCCAGCGCTGATGCCCGGCTGGTCAGCGATCTATCCAGCTTAGCGTTCACTGAAACCGCGCAGAATGTCGTGTTCATCGGCGGCCCTGGAACCGGGAAAACACACCTGGCCAGTGCCTTGGCTGTATCCGGCATTACGGCCCACAACAAACGCGTGCGCTTTTTCTCCACGGTGGATCTGGTCAATCTGCTGGAGCGTGAAAAGTACGATGGTAAGGCAGGCCGAATCGCCCAGGGACTGCTACGAACAGACCTGGTGATACTGGATGAGCTGGGGTATTTGCCCTTCAGTCAAAGCGGCGGTGCCCTGTTATTTCATCTGCTGTCCAAACTGTACGAACACACCAGCGTGGTCATCACCACCAACCTCAGCTTCTCGGAATGGTCGAGTGTGTTTGGCGACGCCAAAATGACTACGGCGCTGCTGGATCGGCTGACACATCACTGCCACATCGTCGAAACGGGCAACGAGTCTTACCGCTTGCAACACAGCACCTTGGCCGCCCAGACAAAGATCAAAACACGCGAACGAAAGCGAAAGGACGGAAATGATATCGAGGACGATGAGCCATTTTGATCCGCACCATAAATGCCCTGCTGCATGCGGTGGGGCTTGATGCGTCTTTAATCGGAACACTGCTGCTAAGCTTATCCACAATTGCTGGGACAGAAATCAGCAATCCGTCCTGGGTCAATTTTCAATCGGCAGGGTGGGTCAGTTTTCAATCAGCGCCAACACACTGCCAGATCAGACAGAAACGCCTCGACCTCAGCCGCGCCCATTTCAGACGGATGACGATAGCTGCGAAAACGAATAAAGCGCTTCACCCACTCGCAATAGACACGATCCGTACGGATCGAGTAATGTTTCAAGCGAATTAGCTCACGCACCTGATCGAGCAAACGAGGCTTTCCGTCCATGGTGTATAACTCCCTTATACGGTCATCGGAACGCTGAAAACCTCAGCCTAGACACGGATAGCCAGAGGAACAAGGAATGTTATCCACCACCCCGCCGGGGAGTTATGCACCATTTGGTGTCTATTTATCGTTAGGTTTTACATGAGTACTGACATCTGCCTGTACCTACTTGAGAAAGAAATTCCAACGGCTTCCGACTGGGCTTCTTGCTTGCAAAAGGAATTTGGCCAAGAGCTATTCAGCGATTTCAATCTGCGACATTTTTTTGGGTTTTTACCTTGTGGAGCGTCAGGGTTTGAATATCTTGCGTACTCCATAACGCCAGAGGAAGCTGCTGAATATCAAATAAACGATTTAAATTTCGACTTTGTAGTTACTTTAAGCGCTAAAGATGAAGTTGAATCAAAATTGGCTCTGTGCTCCATTTCAATCCTAGCAAAAATAACTGGCGGCATGGTATGCGACCCGCAAACTGGCGCACTGTATAGCGCCAACGAGGCAATAATCCTTGCGCGTGCAAAACCTAACTAGTGGTTCAAATCACTCGCTTCGCTCACTTGGACGGGCTTAAGCCCGCCCCTTAACCAAATGTTAGGTATTAAGGAAGTAAACGTGCAAAAGAACGAACTAATATCGAAAGTAAGTGAACTGATAATTGATTCAGACGTAGCGATTCTAAAAATGACACCCAATAACAAAAGTGAAAAAATCACGCTTAAATTATGGAGAAAATTCATTGAAAACCAATCAGCTACTTTAATCCTAATAGAACGCAATTTTTTGGCTGAAGCACTCACAGTTCACAGGCTGTCCATTGAGCACTTATTCAACATATTTGCAATAAAAAAAGATAAGGGGTATCTGGATTGCTTTCTGAGCAGTGCGGAATCAGGGCTCTCTAAAGCAATAAAAACACTTAACGCAGACTTTGAGAAAACTCCCCCTCAAATAGATAAAGAAAGAATATCCGCACTCAGCGATCAAGCCAAAGATATAGGGTCTAAAGAAATAAAAGAGCTTGGCTATTCAATATACAATGCCTCACAAAAATCAGAAATAAGTCACCTTTACAATAATCTCTATAGAGTCATATCTATTTCTCATGCTCACTCAACCTACTTATCGCTGATTTCAGAAATAAAAGAAGAAGAAATAATCATCACGTTGGAAAATATGCGTGATTTTTTACAAATGATACTGCTTCTTCAGGACTGCCCGCAAACCCCCTAACACTGGTATATGGACTCTCCCCACAAGTAGTGAGCAAAGCCTTTCTTTTGCACCTTTCGTCATCGCGGTTGCACTCGTATATCCGGCCTGTGATGGGCGCTTGGCCCCGGCCATTCTGTAGTTCGCTCAGCGGGGGCCAAGCGTTCAATCGATCACACAGATCATGAATTTTATCGGCCTTATTCCGCTGCAGGACTCGGCTGTTTCGGCCGCCCTGAATAAAAATCTCTAGGCTGTGGAAGAACAGCTATCCATTAGGTTCGGCTATAAAAACGGCGGAAAGATGTGCTGTTTTTGTACAGTCGCCGACAAAACTTCCAGAAGCCAATAAAGCATATAAAAAGTAAGCCGCCAAAAACGCACCATAGAAAGGTTTCATTTTTAGATACATGGTCATACACCAATTTTGTAGCGTACCAACTGCCTCCTACCGAAACGGTTGTTAATACTACTATCAAGCTTAAAGGCGTGCCATATGATATCTGTGCATGACACCCTCTACATACGCGAGCACCCCAAGGAACATTGTTCATACAATGTGGGCATGTGATGGTTTGGTTTTCTGTCATGTAGTACGTCCTGTCGAGATCAGCTCCTGATCAGATCATTCTACGACACGTCACTAAAAACGGCCACAATGACACGATCTATGTGTGATAATTGCATTTATCACACATAAGAAAGGATGCACCCGATGGCACGAGCAAAACCGCCTGCACCTGTTGCTGCTAAGTTGGCACTGTCTGCTCGAGAAATCGAATGGGCCATCAAACGTATCGACGACAGGATCGTCGAGTTGGAAAAATTCGACATCAGTACGGTGACTAGGTCGACCCCGGAGCTGAATGCATTATCAGCCTCCATCGCAGGAACGCTGGAACGTGCGTTTGGTGAAAACACATCCGCCTATCAGCGTTATTCTGCGGCTACAAAGCTGCAGCACGTTTCTATGTCCATTTCTATGGATGGGCGTCCTCGACACGTCGATTATCAAGGCCCTACACAACAGAACATCACTCGATCCATCGCGCTAATGAAGGCCGCGCAAAGCTCCTTGAAGGACGATCTGGAATACCTTGAAGAGAATTCAGAATCTGACCAACCTGCCATTGTTTCGTCTATCAATTCACGGCGCGTTTTCGTAGTCCATGGCCATGATGAAACCGCGATGCATGGCTTAGCCAGGTTTCTCGAAAAGCTTGGATTGGAAGCCATTATTCTCAAGGAACAACCGGATCAGGGTCGTACCATTATCGAGAAGTTCGAGGCCACGGCAGGTGATGTCGGTTTTGCAGTGGTGCTGTTAACCCCTGACGATGTGGGTGCTTCGGTGAAGGCTGAGACCTCAGACGCCCGCGCGCGGCAGAACGTGATTTTTGAACTCGGCTATTTTGCCGGTAAGCTCGGCCGAGGCCGTGTGTGTCTGCTGCGCAAAGGTCAGGTGGAGATCCCTTCAGACCTGTACGGCGTCATCTATACCGAAATGGATGCTGCAGATGGCTGGCAAACCAAGCTGGTGAAGGAGCTCAAAGCCGCGAAACTGGATTTTGATGCCAACAGGCTGTGGCAGTGAACACGGTTGTCACTCTTATGGGGCGCGCGCTGCCCGCCTTGATCGTGGCGGCCGGGGAGTCGGCACAGATCCGCTTTGTGGAATTCTTTACCGCGAATATCCGCAACCAGCACACGCGGCGTGCCTATGCGCGGGCGGTCAATGAGTTCCTGAGCTGGTGCCAGGGGGTGGGTGTACCCGATCTGGTCGCGGTGGGCCCGTTGCACGTGGCGACCTGGATCGAGCAGCAAACGCAAACGCTAGCCGCGCCGTCGGTGAAGCAACGCCTGGCGGCCATCCGGCACCTGTTCGGTTGGCTCGTAATAGGTCAGGTAGTGACCCATAACCCCGCGGCGTCGGTATGTGGGCCAAGTCACACCTCACGCACCGGAAAAACCCCAGTGCTCGATCCAGCCGAAGCGTGGCAGCTCCTGGACAGCATCGATACAAGCAAACCTGCTGGACTGCGAGACCGGGCGTTGATTGCATTAATGGTCTTTTCCTTCGCCCGGATCGGCGCGGCGCTAGCCATGAAGGTTGAGGACGTTTACACGCAAAACCGACGCCTGTGGGTACGGCTGCGCGAGAAGGGCGGTAAGCAGCACGCAATGCCATGTCATCACCAACTGGAAGAATATCTACACGCGTATCTAGAACAGAGTGGGATTGCAAACGATCCTAAAGGGCCGCTGTTTCGCACCCTTGGGCGCGGCACTGGGCAGCTAAGTCAAGCCGCACTGCCCCAAGCCAATGCGCATGCCATGGTTCGGCGCCGTGCCGCTGCTACAGGGATCAAAACGTTGATCGGAAATCACACGTTTAGAGCGACCGGTATAACAGCCTACCTTAAAAGTGGAGGCACTTTAGAAAACGCAGCAGCGATGGCAAATCATGCATCAACACGTACAACTCAGCTATATGACAGACGTAATGAAGAAATCAGTATGGATGACAGTGAACGTGTCCGCCTATAGAGCTTCTCCGCATGTACTTACGCCTCGCTTTGCTCGTTGTCAGCTGGATACCTATGTTGAAAAGACTTTGCTATTTCAACAACGCTAGCCAGCTCTATCTAACAGCTATTTAGCTACTGGCTACTATCTTGGGTTGCAGTGAATGAAGAAAAACCGTTAGAAAACGGACAAAACCGCCCGCGATGGCGCATATGAACGGAAGCATAGAGTTCGAAAAATTGTACGTTAAGGGTTAACAACCTGCAGCCGCGCTTCAAGTTACTGATCGCCCGCAAGGGCACCGGCTGCATCTGGCATGGCCTCTCCGGCCAGTTCTGCGGGTATCTCAGCGGTCTTTTGGTGTTCCAGACCAGTGCCTGGCATGGTTACCTTGGCGATACGATCCGAGAAATACTTGTCGAATGGCTCCAACTCCGAATATTCATCTGGCGCAAGCAACAAAGCTGTCAGACGGCCAATAAGGCCGCAGATCCAGTCGGCGCATTGGATGGTTTGGAACAGGTGACTTTCAGCCTGAATTGGCGGCTCGATGAGTGTCCTGCACTTCTCTGAAGCATCCTCGAACATAGCCAACGTGCAGACCTCCACGTTGGTCTCCCGCCACTCGTTACCAGCGCGTTGTTCATCGAGCATAAGCATGAAGGTCGAGCCGCTCTGCGCGCAGAATCGATCGATCTTGCGCACAGATTGCAAGAGCTGCCGCTTGAATGTCTCGGTGGAGTTGTGAGCATCGGGATCGGTGGTCTTGTGCTCGCCCGTGTAGAACACGTGTCCGCCGATTTTTTCGATGTGGTTCAAGAGGCGAAACGTTGAGCGACGGAGCTGCTCATATTTGGTGACGTTCCGCAGTGCATAGAGCTGAGAGCCCTTTTTTTCCCACTGATATGCCGGTAGATTTCTGGGATTGTCGTTGGCTAGGTCATACGCCAAAAGCTGGCATTTGGCCTTGTAGAAATAGATCGCGAACTCTCGGATTTCAGCCGCAGGCAGGATCAAGCCAGCGAACCCGAAAGCTGGATGTGTTTTGTACTTTGGGTGGTTGCGTGAGACGTACTGGCCGACGTGCCCGAATTCGTCAAGGTACGCGACGTAGTGCGTCATAGCTACTGGGTTCCCTGCCCCAAAAACACGAAAACCCGCAGCTTTCGCTAGGCGGGTCTCGGAAGGTAGGCACGAAAGCAAGCTTTCATGCGTTGACTGCAATCATACGCAAGGTGACGCTTGTGTCAACCCGCTTTGTTGGCCGTGAGTGAGGTTAAGTGAGGCAGGACAAGTTGTCCTGTCAGAATACACCTTAACCCGGCGTCAGGCCCCTCACGGGCACGCGCTCAGACTAGGCGGTTTTCTGTATTTCCTAGGCGATCGATGCCAACGTCTAGGACCTGAATCTGGCAGGATTCACGCAGCGTACGATTTTTCCGTTTTTTCTATTCGCCCCCCTGAACATCTCACGATGCAGGTCCGCTCAATTGAGTAGGGCAGAGCTATGCACCACATCTTTTTCTGTCTCATATTGCAGCTACTTGTTTCTTTCTACCTGAAAAAAACTAAAAGAAAGTTACAAGAAGAGGAGGTGGGTTAGCTGAAACCCTTGAAATATAAGGGCTCCGGCGGCGTCGCCCGAGACAGGGTGGGAGCGATTTCACGTCCTGCGGGACTGATATCACGCTTGGCCGGGATCGATTTCACGTTGTCGGTTGTGGATAAGTGTAGCTTTTCCCAGGCATTGCTGCCTGGGGTCGGAGACGTATTTTGGGAGCGATTTCACGTGCACGACTCTGGAGTGGCGCGTGTTAGCGCAGGTCAACAGAAGTGTCTTTACAAACGCCTAAGTCTTGCATTGGTCCAAAAAATTGAGCTAATGTCGTTACCGCGCTGGTGCGGCGCATCGAAACCTGAGAGGGACGCACTGCTGTTCTGATGGCTCTGCCTAATTAAAATTCTTTTTTCACGGCGAGCCGGTTTTTACCACCGTAAGGTGTCCTCAGTGGGCGCCCAGGGGCGAAATATGGCTATTTCTTTGATCCGCAGTCTGACTGCGTCGGTTGTTCGTAACGTATCGGCGTTGAAGCGCGATGCCAAACGTCTTCAAAAACACTCCCAGCTCGTATTTGGAACTGAGTACCCGCTCAAGGTTTGCCAGCATGCAGTGGCCGTTTCGCGTGGGTTCCGTTCGCTCGCTGATGTAGAAAACCTGGCTCACCGCCTAGGGCTAGATAAAGAAGCTCCTTTCTGGACTATTGTTGGCCGCAGCGATACACACCAAGATGTGCTAAATGCTCTTTATCGGTTGAATCTCGAATACACGGAGAACGCCCCAGTGGTGTTCACCGGCGAGCAGATACATTCCGTGCTTCCGGCGCTGGTTCTTTTTTTTGAGCAAATGAGCCTCAAAAAATTGCCGGGTCTACTCCTTCTGGAGACGGAAGCTCCCTCAATTCAGGACACGTTTATCTTCGATGGAGTTAAGAAACTTGGGCTTGAAGAGGTCTTTGAGGGGTTCCGTTCGTTAGATTTGCGCGATCAGAATCTACCAGTATCGCTAAGCACCGAAGCTAGGTGGTGGGTCAAAGCGATCACCGATGTTCTGCCGAAAGATCTACAGACCCTGCTGCAGCAGAGTGGGTGGGAAGCAGGGTTGGAAGTTAGCGCTTACGAGAACGCCAAATCGCGGAATCAGGTACGTAGCTCAAAAGATTTTGAGGCCATCCCTTTCTATTCGGTGCAAGAGGCTGCATTCCAACTCGCATCAGGAAAATCATGGCCACTATGGATAAGCGAAGATGCTGCGCGGCAGACCTCTGCAATCGGTGCATGTCCGCCAGAACTCCATAAGGGATCCAAGGACATCGTACTTGACCTTATTAAGGCGTTGGATAGTCGCAATTTTGGGCTCGGCGTGTCTAGCGAACACGAAAGTCGGTGGCGGCCATACGTCGTTCTCTTCTCAAGAAACGATCCGGCTAGCGAGGTGCTTGCAGGTGTAGTCCACTCGTACTTCTCTTGGCGACAGCGTCGAGATGAGCGCTCGCCCATGCTTTACGTGTCCGACGGAGCTACGCCCTATGCGCCTCGGCTCTTGGGCTTCGGTGACCATACCGCAGTCGTAAACGGCCTTGATGTAATTCCTGCAGGCGATGGCCCCGGGGAATTTTTCGGCTACAAAAATGCCTTGAAGGTGGTGGGTACTCCGAACGGACTTCAGTACATGGGCAAGCGAGTCCCATTGGTGTGAGTGTATCCCGGTAATCGGCGCGAGGTGTCCATCTCATTGAGGTGAACACCTTGAGAGCGCCAGCAAACGAATCTTCAGACGCAATGATCTAAACTTCGTATTCGTTTTGACTGCTTTTTATCAGGCGGTATATGAAGCTGGGCGGGAGTCAGTTTGATATATTCTCGGTAGATTTCCACGTGGTGACGGGCCTCAGGGTAAAACAACAGGGCTTCGTCGAGGCGTCTAATAAAAGTTTTCTTGAAGTCACGAGCGCCTTGTTTATCCGTTGCGTAGTTGGCACCAAATTGCCTACGTAAACTTGAGATTGGTATCTTCATTTCTGTTCTTTTGGATTTCCGTAACGTGTACATCCTATAGACAAGCCAGGCGTAGATATCCATCGCTAGCGGGGAATGCCTTAGGCTTTGCAATGCTTCCATTTTGAGCGGAACTGGGGCGCTAACGATTGCTTCAAAGAAGTCTGTATTGAGTGTAAGGCTGCTCTCCCATTTCTCGCAGTCTAGTGTTCTAACATCCCAAAAGAAAAATGCTTTCTTTGCTACCATCATGTTTTCAATTGTGATCGCGCCGCTGTTGCTTCCAGTTACTGAAATCATCGATCTTACAAGCCTTAATGTCTGCTCTTTAAGTTTACCGATATATCGACCATCGTTATGCAGTCCCAGTTTTTTAAGGAACGCCGACTGTGATTTACCTAGCCCTATCACGGGGCTTTGAGTTTTGACTGCTTCAGTGCAGATCCAAACCAGTAGCAATCTCGGGAGGCTTCCATACGGTACTCCGATATGTGGAGGTGCCGAAATCGATAGCTTCAGCCATTCCGTACCGCGTTCAAAATAATGAATACCAGGGTCGCTATGAGGAAAGGTAGCCTGTACTAGAAAACGGGTCGTGAACGCCGTGGGCCCCGGTTTCGTTCTCTGAGCAGCTTCCATCCTAGTCGCGTCATTCATCATGCGGAGCAAGCGGGGGTTAAGCTCCCAAGATATTTCATCCAGAGCATTATTTTTAGCGAGGCTCATTTTTACCTCAGCGAACAGCTTGCGTTAGTCGTTTCTCACATTTATGGCTTAACCACGCTGACACCTCTGCCTCAATCCAGCCGACGGCTCTGATGCCTAGTGGTACTGGTCTTGGAAAGCTTCCGTTGTTTATCAGAAAATAGATCCCTGACTTTGTCAGGCCGGTACGCTTTTCAACCTGTGGCCTACGGAGAATTACAATCGCGTTTGGATCGTTGCTCTGTTCCATGCTCAACCTCACTGAACTGCTATGAACTGTGAGGTGACAATAAGCAGGTGGGTTGTTTTGAGAGAGAACGAGTTATCAGGGCTTCTTATTTCTTGGAGAGGGTCGCCGGGAGGGCGAGATGGAGGCAGGTCTACGCATGCTTTCTGTGTGTGAGCACAGATCGCGTTCGTGATCTCGTTCCTCCAGCCTTTGGAAGCGTTGAAAGAACTCAGTTTCACTATCTATCGATCCAGGACTGGCCGGCAAGGTGAGAAGCTCGTAGGCAGCTTCCCATGCGTTCAGGGACGTCCTGATGGTCATCAGCGATGTGATATGTCTAGACAGAGTTCGTTCAGCGTCCCTCGTGTTGCGGCAGTCCTGAGAGGTAGATTCGGCGAGATATCTTTCAACTACGATTGTTGACCAGCGACGAACGACCTCGCGTAGTAAATGAAAGGTCATGGATCTGCCATCGTTTGGTAGCGCCCGCATCAAGGGGCGAGGCTGTTCAGTTTCGAGCCTAGGGATTTCACTCTCTCCCTCATCCAGTTGTGGCAGGGGAGGTGGCTGTATTGCGAATGGATCCGCAGCCCTCTGTTCACTGATGCTGTTTTTAAATCCGTGTCTGCCGTACCACGTCCGCCAGGTTTTTCGTTCTTCGGCATCACGCCGTGGGTGGGCAACGTATGCCCGCCACTGGGCTCCTAATTGGTTGGTGCCGAGAAGCATTTGCTCCAAGTCATACTGAGAGCGGCCAGCCAATGAGTTTTCAATGTAACGGAGGATCTCCGCCACTAACGGCCCGGGCACTATTCTGTCGCATCTCGAGCGACCCTGATCTCGATAGATTTCTAGGTAGCGCATGCCGTTCTCCAAAATTGCAGCTTTGCCCTCATCCATTCGAGTTCATCCCGTGGGTACGGGCCAATTCCAGATATTCGCCCCACGTCTGCATAATTTCCCCCCGTTCTTTGAGCAAGAGTGCCTTGTTGTAGGTCGCCCTTACCTTATTGTTTTCCACGTGGGCTAACTGACGCTCAATCGCATCCGGCCTACAGCCATGCTCGTTGGCCCAAGTCGAAAAAGTGGTACGCCAGCAATGTGGGGTGGTTCTCTCACCTAGGTTCATATCCCTCATGGCGTAAGTGAGCCGATTGGGAGTAGTGAAACCTTCACCGCTGCGGTGGGGGAAGAGATAACGGCCGCTGCCGGAAATCAGCCGTAGCTCCTCCAGCACGGCAAGGGCACCGGTCGATAGAGGTGAAACGTGATCGCGACGAGCCTTCATTTTCTCTGCCGGACGTCTCCATAGGTTCGCGGTGAAGTCGAACTCGTCCCACTCAGCGTCCGCTGCCTCGCCGGGACGACACGCCGTAAGCGCGATAAGACGAAGGCACAACGCAGTCTCTGGATAACCCCTATAGGATCGCAGCGCTTGATAAAACTGCTTGATCTGGCTGGTGGTCAACACGGCCTTGCTTTGGCAGGTTGGTATCCTGAGGAAGCCTTCCAAACTGGGTACTGGATTGAAATCTGCCAACCCACGCACTACCGCATATTTGAAAATTGCAGATAGGTCGCCTTTGACATGAATAGCCGCCCATGCACCGGAGCTTTTACAAGCTTCCAGTACAGGACGAATTTCTTTTGCAGTGATTTCTGCAATTGGGAGCCCATCGAGCTTGGGGCTGAGATGACGCCTGATCCGTGACTCTTTGCCACGGTAGGAGCCCGGTGTGTAGCTCGACTTGACATGCTCAAGGTAAGCAGCCGAAACCTTTGCAAACGAGCTTTCCATGGCCCTTTTACGCTCTGCAGCTGCGTCAATATTGCGCTTCTTGCCGTCTTTTCTGTGTTGCGCTGGGTTGATTCCTAGCTTTGTCAGTTTGCGTGCTGCGTCACGTTCTGAGCGGGCCTCGGCAAGCCCAATCTCTGGGTAAGAACCGATAGCAAAGACATTTTCCTTGCCATCGAGTCGAAATTTCCATCGCCATAGCTTACTACCACTAGGCTGCACCAAAAGAAAAAGCCCGCCGCCATCCCCAAGCTTGTAAGGGGTGGCAGCGGGCTTTGCCGTGCGTACTTTAGCGTCTGTGATTAGGTCTTTAGGCATTTGGGTATCCGTGATGGATGAGGTAAATACCCCCATCCTGAAATCGTGATACCCCTGATGCTACCCCGCTTTTCTCTAGAACACTATCAACCTTGGTGAACCGCGCTAAGCTCTTAAAATTTGGCTTCCCCTTGTAAATAGAGGGTTACAGATCAAATTAAGGTGCAGTACGGTTCACTAGGGTTCAGTAGGAACATTCAGACGTTGAAGCGGAAGTGCAGCACGTCACCGTCCTTGACGATGTAGTCCTTGCCTTCCAGGCGCCATTTGCCTGCTTCCTTGGCACCGGCCTCACCCTTGTACTGGATGAAGTCGTCGTAGGCGATGCACTCGGCGCGGATGAAGCCTTTTTCGAAGTCGGTGTGAATCACGCCGGCGGCCTGAGGCGCGGTAGCGCCGACGCGCACGGTCCAGGCGCGGACTTCTTCGACGCCTGCGGTGAAGTAGGTCTGCAGGTGCAGCATTTCGTAGCCTGCGCGGATCACGCGGTTCAGGCCGGGCTCTTCAAGGCCCAGGGCTTCGAGGAACATGTCCTTCTCTTCGCCGTCATCCAGCTCGGCGATTTCTGCTTCGATCTTGTTGCAGACCGGGACCAGCATCGCGCCTTCTTCTTCGGCGATGGCGCGCACCACGTCCAGCAGCGGGTTGTTTTCGAAACCGTCTTCAGCGACGTTGGCGATGTACATGACCGGCTTGGTGGTCAGCAGGTGGAAACCACGAATGACGGCTTTCTCGTCATTGCTCATGGATTTCATCAGGCTGCGTGCCGGCTTGCCTTCGGTGAAGTGGCTGATCAGTTGCTCGAGCAGGCCTTTCTGGACAACAGCGTCCTTGTCGCCGCCCTTGGCGTTGCGAGTGACTTTCTGCAGCTGTTTTTCGCAGCTGTCCAGGTCAGCGAAAATCAGTTCGAGATCAATGATCTCGATGTCGCGCTTGGGGTCGACGCTGTTGGAGACGTGAATCACGTTGTCGTCTTCGAAGCAGCGCACCACGTGAGCAATCGCGTCGGTTTCGCGAATGTTGGCCAGGAATTTGTTGCCCAGGCCTTCACCCTTCGAAGCGCCCGCCACCAGGCCAGCGATGTCCACGAATTCCATGGTGGTCGGCAGGATGCGCTTCGGATTGACGATCGCGGCCAGAGCAGCCAGACGTGGGTCAGGCATCGGCACGATGCCGCTGTTCGGCTCGATGGTGCAGAAGGGGAAGTTCTCGGCCGCGATACCCGATTTGGTCAGGGCGTTGAACAGGGTGGACTTGCCGACGTTAGGCAGGCCGACGATGCCGCAATTGAATCCCATGGTGTTTCCCCTCGAGTGATGTCAGGCCTTCTGGCTGTGCAGGTTTTTCATCGCCCGGTTCCATTCACCGGCGAAGATATCCGGCAGCACGCCGAGGGCAAAGTCGATACTGGCGTCCAGTTTTTCCTGCTCGGCGCGCGGCGCTCGACCCAGGACAAAACCCGACACCTTGCTGGCATCGCCCGGGTGGCCTATGCCAAGCCGCAAGCGATGAAAAGTGTTCTGGTTACCCAGCTGCGCGATGATGTCGCGCAGACCGTTATGTCCGCCATGGCCGCCGCCCACTTTGAGTTTGGCAACGCCGGGAGGTAGATCCAGTTCGTCGTGTGCCACCAGTATCGAGTCGACCGGGATGCGATAGAAGCCGGCGAGTGCCGCCACGGCCTGGCCGCTGCGGTTCATGTACGTGGTGGGGATCAGCAGACGAACATCCTGACCCTGATGCGTGAAGCGTCCGGTCAGGCCAAAGAATTTGCGCTCGGGAACGAGGTTGACTCGTTGCGCCGCAGCAATACGCTCAACGAAAAGAGCCCCTGCGTTATGCCGGGTCTGTTCGTATTCAGCGCCTGGATTTCCCAGGCCCACGATCAGTTGTATGGCGGTCACGACAGGGGCTCTTCCTTTGGAGTTGTGGATCAAACCGCTGGCGACAGCGGCAATGCGAACGAAAACTGCTCATTTACCATGATGTAAACTCCGCGATCTCGCCCGTTTTGCCTGCTATCGCTCGCGATGTTTCCAGAGCAACTCCGACGCTACACAGTAATGAAATTACTCTGCAGCGCCTTCTTCTGCGTCGGTATCTTCAGCAACAACACGTGGTGCGTGAACGTTGGCGATTGCCAGGTCAGTACCGTGTGCCAGTGCTACGAACTCAACGCCTTTAGGAGCTTTCAGCTCGGACAGGTGAACGTTCGAACCGATTTCCAGTGCGCCCAGATCAACTTCGATGAACTCAGGCAGATCTTTCGGCAGGCAGGTCACTTCCAGTTCAGTGGTAGTGTGCGAGATCTCGCCGCCTTTCTTGACCGGAGCTTCTTCGTTGATGAAGTGGATCGGCACGATAGCGGTCAGTTTCTGACCTGCGATAACGCGCACGAAGTCAGCGTGCATCACGTGGCCTTTGGCCGGGTGACGCTGCAGTGCCTTGATCAGGACGTTCTGCTTTTTGCCAGCAACGTTCAGTTCGATAACGTGGCTGAAAGCAGCTTCGTTTTCGAGCAGTTTTGCAACTTCCTTGGCCAGCATGCTGATGGACTCAGGGGCTTTGTCGCCACCGTAGACAACAGCTGGAACCAGGCTAGCGATACGACGCAGGCGGCGGCTCGCACCTTTCCCCAGGTCGGAACGCTGTTCAGCATTCAGAGTAAAATCGTTCATGTTGTTTCTCCAAAATAACCACATTCACAATGGCGTTTGCGACCAGCGCCAGAGCGATATGGGCAAAAAAGCCCCGCCCTGACCGGATGCCAGGGCGGGGCGCTTTTCGTCGACGAAATGCAGGCTTGGGGAAAACCCTTAGCGGAACATCGCGCTGATCGATTCTTCGTTGCTGATGCGGCGAACCGCTTCGGCGACTACCGGTGCGATATCCAGTTGGCGGATACGGCTACAGGCTTGTGCTGCAGCGGACAACGGGATGGTGTTGGTCACCACCAGTTCGTCCAGCACGGAATTTTCAATGTTTTCGATCGCCCGACCCGACAGCACAGGGTGTGTGCAGTAGGCAAAAACCTTGGCAGCGCCATGCTCTTTCAGGGCCTTGGCCGCATGACACAGAGTGCCGGCGGTATCGACCATGTCGTCGACCAGAATACAGGTACGCCCTTCGACATCACCGATGATGTGCATCACTTCAGAGTGATTGGCTTTCTCACGGCGTTTGTCGATGATCCCGAGATCGACGCCCAGGGATTTGGCCACTGCACGTGCACGCACGACACCGCCGATATCCGGGGAAACGATCATCAGGTTTTCAAAGCGCTGGTCTTCGATGTCATCCACCAGAACGGGGGAGCCGTAGATGTTATCTACCGGAATATCGAAGAAACCCTGGATTTGGTCAGCATGAAGATCGACCGTGAGAACACGATCGATACCCACCACGGTCAGCATATCGGCAACGACTTTCGCGCTGATAGCAACACGTGCGGAACGCGGACGGCGATCCTGACGGGCATAACCAAAGTAAGGAATCACAGCAGTGATTCGGGACGCTGAGGAGCGGCGGAAGGCATCAGCCATCACGACGAGTTCCATCAGGTTATCGTTCGTCGGTGCGCAGGTCGGCTGAATGATGAAGACGTCTTTACCGCGGACGTTTTCATTAATCTCAGTGCTGATTTCGCCGTCGGAGAACTTTCCAACAGAAACATCACCCAGTGGGATATGCAGCTGACGTACTACACGCCGAGCGAGATCGGGGTTAGCATTCCCCGTAAAGACCATCATCTTGGACACGCGCAGTACCTAGAGGCTGAGGGTAACCTGGATGAGTATAGAAAATGGCAGGGGCGGCTGGATTCGAACCAACGCATGGCAGGATCAAAACCTGCTGCCTTACCGCTTGGCGACGCCCCTGTATTGAATCAATCGAGTGCCTTGCACTCAGTTCCTGCTACAGCTCTTGAAGCTTGCGATGCAACATCGAGATGTTGCTTCCTTTCGCTACAAACCCTGTAAGGGTCTCTGCAAGAAGGGCCGAGACTTTATCAGCTTCAGCTTTGTTTGGGAAGGCCCCAAACACACAACTTCCAGTTCCGGTTAATTTTGCTTCGGTAAAATTACCTAGCAAATTCAAAGCGTTACGTACTTCTGGGTAACGCCTCTCTACAACCGCTTTACAGTCATTTCGACTGTTTCCCTTGGGAACGGGGCGCACTTTAATGGGAGCAGAGTCGCGTGTCAACAACGGATCTGAAAAAATTTCTGCTGTACTTACAGCGACTTGCGGCACAAGCACCAAATACCATGGTTCTTCGGGGTTCACAGGGGTCAGAATTTCTCCGACGCCCTCGGCAAAGGCTGCATGTCCACGCACGAAAACCGGAACATCCGCGCCCAGCGTCAGGCCCAGTGCAGCCAGGCGATCTTCGTCCCAGCCAAGATTCCACAGATGGTTCAGGCCCAGCAGTGTGGTCGCCGCATCGGAGCTTCCGCCGCCGATGCCGCCGCCCATGGGCAGGCGCTTTTCCAGCCAGATGTCCATCCCGAGTCTGCAGCCGGATTGGGTTTGCAGTGCGCGGGCTGCCTTGACGATCAGGTTGCTGTCATGGGGAACGCCGGGCACTTCGGTCTGCAGGCGTATCTCGCCGTCTTCCCGAACCGCAAAGCCCAGCTCGTCCCCGTGATCGAGGAACTGAAAGAGGGTCTGCAGTTCGTGATAGCCGTCAGGGCGACGTCCCAGAATGTGCAACATGAGGTTGAGCTTTGCCGGGGCGGGCAGTACCAGCTGTGGTGTGCGCATGATCACTGCCCCAGTTTGCGGGGCTGCCAGTCCTTGATCACCAGCGTGACATCAAGGTCCTGGCCATGCAGTTTCACGCGCTCGGGCAGCCAGAAGCCATTCTGCTCGACGTAACTGAGGTATTCGACCTGCCAGCCGTCCTGATCAAGACTGGCGAGGCGGCTGTCGCCATCCAGCGTGACCTGGCTTTTACTGTCCGGCGCAGGCAGGCCACGGACCCACCAGACCAGGTGCGATACCGGAAGTCTCCAGCCCAACTGGTCCTGAAGCAGTTCTTCAGGCGTTTTGGCTTCGTAGCGGCCCTGATTCGCGACCTCGAGCGCCACGGCGCCGGGTCTGCCGGTCAAGCGTGCCGCGCCGCGTCCCAGAGGACCGGAAAGGCGAATATCGTAGTAATCCTGGCGTTGCAGCCAGAACAACGTGCCGCTGCCGGAATCCTTCGGTGCACGAATGCCGACCTTGCCGTTGATCTGCCAGCCATCAAGGCTGCTTAATTGCTGTTTGTGTTCGCGCCATTGCGCGGGATCGCCCTTGCCCTGAACCGCTTCGCGGGAGGTGAGGCCGGCGCAGCCGGCGAGCAGGGCGATGAGGCTGAATACAACTACGTGGCGCAAAAACATAACGTCAAAGGGTCTCTGATCCGGTCAAGCGCCGCAGAGTGCTGCGCAGAATAGGGCTATCGGGTTGTTGTTCCAGGGCCTTGCCCCAGACTTTTCGGGCTTCGCGCTGTTCACCCTTGGCCCACAATACTTCGCCCAGATGAGCGGCGACTTCATGGTCGGGGAAGCGTTCGAGCGCCCGGCGCAGCAAGCGCTCGGCCTCGTCCAGATTACCCAGCCGGTAATTTACCCAGCCGAGGCTGTCGAGAACCGCGGGATCGTCAGGCGTCAGCGTGTGGGCCTTTTCGATCAGCTCCTTCGCTTCAGCGTAACGCGTGGTGCGGTCCGAAAGGGTGTAACCCAGCGCGTTGAGCGCCATGGCGTTTTCCGGTTCGCGCTTGATGATCGCCCGCAGGTCTTTCTCCATCTGCGCCAGATTGTTGCGCTTCTCGGCCAGCATGGCGCGGGTGTAAAGCAGGTTGATGTCGTCCGGGTATTGCTTGAGCGCCTGGCTGAGTACCTGCCAGCCGCGATCGGCCTGATCGTTGCTGGTCAGGGTTTCTGCTTCGATCAGGTACAGCTGGATCGCGTAATCCGGCTGATCGGCGCGTGCCTCGGCCAGTCGTCTGGAGGCTTCGGCTGCGTTACCGTTGCTGATCAAAATATCGCTCTGGCGCAACTGGGCGGTCAGGAAATCGGTGCCGGGACCGACCTGGGCGTATTCGTCCAGCGCACTTTGCGGGTCGTCTTTCTCTTCATGAATACGGCCCAGATTCAAATGCGCCGAGTCAACGTGAGCGCCGCGTGCAATCAGCTCTTCGAGGTAGCCTGCCGCTTCATCCCATGCTTTGGCTTCCAGACAGACCAGTGCCAGCGAAAAGCGCAATTCATCATCATCGGGATACTGCTGCACAAGGCTTGAGAACTGCACCTTGGCGTCTTCCATGCGGTTCTGTTCGACCAGCATGCGGGCATAGGTCAGGCGCAGACGTTTGTCGTCCGGGTATTTCTTGATGCTTTTTTCCAGGATCGGCAGCGCTTCCTTGCCACGGCCCATGCTCTGCAGCAGGCGGGTGCGCAGAAGAATCGGCGCCACTTCGCCTTCTTTCGGCGGGTTGTCTTCCAGCAGTTTGAGCGACTGTTCGGCGTCGCCATTCTGTTGCAGCAGCAAGGCCTTGCCGAAGATCAACTGGCCATTGTTCGGGTATTTGCCGAGCAAGCGGTCAAAACTCTTGAGCAGCCCGTTACGGGTGTCGGAGTCGGTCTCGGCGGCAGACAGCGCGAGAAAATCGAAATGCGTGTCGCCCTGGCCCTGAAGGACTTTCTCCATGTACACCATGGAGTCGTCGTAGCGTCCCGAGCGCGCCAGCTGAATGGCCGCGGCGCGTTGTGCCTCAAGGTTGGTCGGATCGTTTTTCGCCCAGATCATCGCGGTGTCCAGTGCCGACTGGTCGGCACCCAGGTACTCGGCGATACGATAGGCACGCTCGGAAACGCCTGGGTCCTGAGTCTTAATCGCCTGGGTCACATAGTTGTCCAGCGCAATATCGAAACGATTGCGTTGGCCAGCCAGTTCGGCGCTCAGCAGGCTGACCAGGGTTTCCTGGGTGAACGAGCCGTAGACCTGCGGCTTGGTGTCGGGCGCGGGCGGAGCGTCTTTCCGGGCAGGCTCGGGCTGCGGAGAAACCGGAGCCATGGACTGACAGCCGCCGAGAAAGGCGAGGGCGAGGAACAGCGCGGAGGATCTATTCATATATAAGAAGGGCGGCTTACCTGCGGTTTGGAGCATCATGACACAAGGCTGGTGGCAAACCCACAGCCGTCGAAAAAACTACCGTAATGCTGATTTTAGCGATGCCGCAGGCCTTCTGGGGTGTCCTGCGACGAGCGATTCTAGTGGGACAATAATATGCGGTGGTTGTTCTGAGCCTATCGAAGTAGGACAATTGTCGGCTTCACGTCACCACCAGCGACCTTGAATGGCCTTCCTTGCACTTGGTATCAACCATAAGACCGCCTCGGTCGACGTTCGCGAGCGCGTTGCATTTACGCCGGAACAGTTGGTTGAGGCCCTGCAGCAGCTATGTCGTCTGACCCACAGCCGTGAGGCCGCCATCCTGTCGACGTGCAACCGAAGCGAGCTGTACATCGAGCACGATCAACTGGCGGCCGACCAGATCCTCGCCTGGCTCGCCGATTATCACCACCTGAGTCTCGATGAACTGCGCGCCAGCGCCTACATTCATGAAGACGATGACGCCGTTCGGCACATGATGCGTGTGGCGTCGGGGCTGGACTCGCTGGTGTTGGGCGAACCGCAGATTCTCGGTCAGATGAAATCGGCGTACGCTGTCGCCCGCGAGGCGGGTACCGTCGGTCCGTTGCTCGGTCGTCTGTTTCAGGCCACGTTCAGTGCAGCCAAGCAGGTGCGCACCGACACGGCCATTGGCGAAAACCCGGTGTCGGTGGCGTTTGCCGCTGTCAGTCTGGCCAAACAGATCTTCAGTGACCTGCAGCGCAGTCAGGCGTTGCTGATCGGTGCGGGTGAGACCATCACGCTGGTGGCCAGGCACCTGCACGATCTGGGTGTCAAACGTATCGTAGTGGCCAACCGTACACTGGAGCGTGCCAGTATTCTGGCCGCCGAGTTCGGGGCCCACGCGGTGCTGCTGTCGGATATTCCGGCCGAACTGGTCAACAGCGATATTGTCATCAGTTCCACGGCCAGCCAGCTGCCGATCCTGGGCAAGGGAGCGGTGGAAAGCGCGCTCAAATTGCGCAAGCACAAGCCGATCTTCATGGTGGACATCGCGGTGCCCCGGGATATCGAGCCCGAGGTCGGCGAACTGGATGACGTTTATCTGTACAGCGTCGACGACCTGCACGAAGTCGTTGCCGAGAATCTCAAGAGTCGTCAGGGCGCAGCCCTTGCGGCTGAACAACTGGTCAGCGCCGGGGCCGAGGACTTCATGTCCCGCCTGCGCGAGCTGGCAGCGGTTGATGTATTGCGCGCCTATCGGCAGCAGAGCGAGCGGTTGCGGGACGAAGAACTGAGCAAGGCGCAACGGATGCTGGCCAATGGCAGCAATGCCGAAGAGGTGCTGGTTCAACTCGCGCGCGGTCTGACCAACAAATTGCTGCACGCGCCAAGCGTTCAGCTCAAGAAGCTGTCTGCCGAAGGCCGCGTCGATGCGCTGGCCATGGCCCAGGAACTTTTTGCCCTCGGTGAGGGCTCGACGGATAAAACCCCGCAATGAAAGCTTCACTGCTCAACAAGCTGGATGTGCTCAGCGACCGCTTCGAGGAACTGACTGCGTTGCTGGGCGACGCAGAAGTCATCAGCGATCAGACCAGATTTCGTGCCTATTCCCGTGAGTACGCCGAGGTAGAGCCGGTTATCGCGCTCTACACTCAGCGCATCAAGCTGGTGGCCGACCTTGAGGGCGCGCAGGCGTTGCTCAAGGACAGCGACCCTGACATGCGCGAAATGGCTGTCGAGGAAGTGCGCGAGACCAAACTGCAGTTGGTCGAACTGGAAGCGCAGTTGCAGCGCATGCTGCTGCCCAAGGACCCGAACGACGGGCGTAACGTCTTCCTGGAAATTCGTGCCGGCACCGGCGGCGACGAGGCCGCGATTTTCTCCGGCGACCTGTTTCGCATGTATTCGCGTTACGCCGAGCGACGTGGCTGGCGTGTTGAAGTGTTGTCCGAGAACGAAGGCGAGCATGGCGGCTATAAGGAAGTCATTGCCCGCGTCGAAGGCGAGAATGTCTACGGCAAGCTGAAGTTCGAGTCCGGCGCCCATCGGGTGCAACGCGTGCCCGAGACTGAATCCCAGGGACGCATTCACACCTCGGCCTGCACGGTTGCGGTCCTGCCCGAGCCCGATGAGCAGCAGGCCATCGAGATCAATCCGGCCGATCTGCGCGTCGATACCTACCGCTCGTCCGGTGCCGGTGGTCAGCACGTCAACAAGACTGACTCGGCCATCCGCATCACGCACTTGCCGTCAGGTATTGTGGTCGAGTGTCAGGAAGAGCGTTCGCAGCACAAGAACAGAGCCCGGGCGATGTCCTGGCTGTCTGCCAAACTCAACGATCAACAGACCAGCGCCGCCGCCAATGCAATCGCCAGCGAGCGCAAACTGCTCGTAGGCTCGGGCGACCGTTCGGAACGTATTCGTACCTACAATTTCCCTCAGGGGCGAGTGACGGATCACCGCGTGAATTTGACGTTGTATTCACTGGATGAAGTGATGGCCGGTGGAGTCGATGCAGTGATAGAGCCGCTACTCGCTGAATATCAGGCTGATCAACTTGCGGCACTGGGTGAGTAAATGACCATCATCGCCAGCTTGTTAAGAAGCGCTGAACTTCCCGATTCTCCGACCGCGCGGCTCGACGCCGAGCTGCTGCTCGCTGCCGCTCTGGGCAAGCCTCGCAGCTTTTTGCACACCTGGCCGGAGCGCATCGTCAGCACCGAAGCGGCACTGGCGTTCGCCGATTACCTGCAGCGCCGACGCACAGGCGAGCCGGTGGCGTACATTCTGGGTCAGCAAGGCTTCTGGAAGCTCGACCTTGAAGTGGCGCCGCACACGCTGATCCCGCGTCCTGAAACCGAGATGCTGGTCGAAGCGGCACTTGAACAGGTACCGGCCTTCGCACCCGCCCGGGTTCTGGATCTGGGAACGGGCACCGGCGCCATCGGCCTGGCGCTGGCCAACGATCGCCAGCAATGGAAAGTGACCGCTGTCGATCGTGTGCCTGAAGCCGTAGCCCTGGCCGAACGTAACCGCCAACGACTGCAACTGGATAACGCCGAGGTCCTTGAAAGCCACTGGTTCAGTGCGTTGCAAGGGCGGCAATTCGACCTGATCATCAGCAATCCACCGTACATCGCCGACGCCGATCCACATCTGTCGGCCGGTGATGTGCGTTTCGAACCGAGCAGTGCACTCACCGCAGGCGCTGACGGTCTGGACGATTTGCGCATGATTATCGGCCAGGCTCCGGCTCACCTCAGTCCAGGTGGCTGGTTGTTGCTTGAACATGGCTATGATCAGGGTGCCGCGGTGCGGGACCTGCTGATCCAGCAGGGTTTCGAGCGCATACAGACTCGCCGCGACCTCGGTGAGCACGAGCGCATTACCTTTGGATGCAGGCCGTGCTGAGTGATCAGGAGCTGTTGCGCTATAGCCGCCAGATCCTGCTGCAACACGTGGATATCGAGGGGCAACTGCGTCTCAGGCAGAGTCGTGCGCTGGTGGTCGGCATGGGCGGGCTTGGCTCGCCGGTTGCGCTTTATCTGGCCGCTGCAGGCGTGGGTGAGTTGCATCTGGCGGATTTCGACAGTGTCGACCTGACCAATCTGCAACGGCAGATCATGCATGACACGCAGAGCGTGGGCATGGCTAAAGTGGATTCAGCCATTGCCCGCCTGACCGCCATCAACCCCGAAGTGAAGCTGGTCGCCCATCGCGAGGCGCTGGACGCCGATTCGTTGAGCGCTGCCGTCCAGGCGGTTGATCTGGTGCTGGATTGCTCCGATAACTTTTCCACTCGTGAGGCGGTCAATGCCGCCTGTGTGGCGGCAGGCAAACCATTGGTCAGCGGCGCGGCCATCCGGCTTGAAGGCCAATTGTCTGTCTTCGATCCACGTCGTCCTGAAAGCCCCTGTTACCACTGCCTGTATGGTCACGGCAGCGAAGCTGAACTGACCTGTAGCGAGGCGGGCGTCATCGGTCCGCTGGTTGGCCTGGTGGGCAGCCTGCAGGCACTTGAAGCCTTGAAACTGCTCGCAGGCTTTGGCGAGCCGATGGTTGGCAGGTTGTTGTTGATTGATGCCCTGAGCACCCGTTTTCGAGAGCTGAAGGTCAAGCGCGATCCGGGGTGCCGGGTGTGTGGTGTGGCGATCGGGCAGGGCGGACATGCCTGAGGTTCACATGAACTACAGCGGCGATGCGCCTGTCGGCGTATTCGATTCCGGCGTAGGCGGGCTGTCGGTGCTGAGCGAAATTCGCCAGTTGCTGCCCCATGAGTCACTGATGTACCTGGCCGACTGCGGTCATATTCCTTATGGCGAGAAAAGCCCTGAATTCATTATCGAGCGTTGCCTGACCATTGCCGGTTTCTTTCGCGAGCGAGGCGCCAAGGCGCTGGTGGTTGCGTGCAATACCGCCACGGCGGCAGGCGTTGCCCATATCCGGCAGCGTTACCCTGACTGGCCCATCGTCGGCATGGAGCCTGCCGTCAAACCCGCAGCGCTGGCGACGCGCAACGGTGTGGTGGGCGTGCTGGCCACCACCGGGACATTGCAAAGCGCGCGCTTTGCAGCGTTGCTCGATCTGTTTGCCAGTGATGTGCGTGTGGTGACTCAGCCTTGTCCTGGGCTGGTCGAACTGATCGAAACCGGCGATCTGCACAGCCAGCGGATTCGTCAGCTGCTGGAAAGTTATGTCGAGCCGCTACTGGCCGCTCGTTGCGACACCATCATTCTGGGGTGTACGCACTATCCCTTCCTCAAGCCGCTTCTGCGGCAAATGCTCCCTGAGTCGATCAGCCTGATCGATACCGGCGCAGCCGTCGCTCGCCAGTTACAGCGCCTTCTGGCCAATAACGGTCTGCTGTCGTCTGGCCCTGCTCGCGAGACGATGTATTGGTCCAGTGACGATCCGGACAATTTCAGAAAAATCCTACCTGCCCTATGGAAAAGTTCTGACAATGTGAGAAGCTTCAGTTTGTAAAAAAAACGTGAAAAAGGCGTTTTGGGGCTGAACTTACGCTTCGTTTTCGATTTCTATAAACGCGGCTGATGATTTTCAACACTTTTCATAACTTTATACAAATTAGGACGTTTCTCATGAAGAGACTCTTTTGCCTGGCCGTGTTCTCGGCCATCCTGGCGGGGCAGGCTTCAATGGCACAGGCCGATGGTGTTGAATTCTCGGTGGGGCAAACCGGCGAATCGACCATGACGTATCGTCTCGGCGTGCAGTTCGATTGGGACAAAAGCTGGTTGCAGAGCGATATCGGTCGTCTGACCGGCTATTGGGACGGCGCTTACACTTACTGGGACGGTAAGGATTACAAGGACAACCACAGTCTGTCGTTCTCCCCGGTGCTGGTTTATGAGTTCGCAGGCGACAACGTGAAGCCGTATGTCGAGGCAGGTATCGGCGTTTCGGTGTTCTCGAACACCCAGGTTGAAGACCACAAGTTCGGCTCGGCCTTCAACTTCGAAGACCGTATTGGCTTCGGTCTGCGCTTTGCCGGTGGTCATGAAGTCGGTATTCGTGCGACTCACTATTCCAACGGCGGCATCAAACAGCCGAACGATGGTATCGAGAGCTACGCACTGCACTACAAGATGCCGTTCTGATTTCAGAATTGATCGTGCCAATGCTTCGCGTTGGCATGCATCCGACAGGGTCTGTTGTCTCGTCAGAAACACCAGACCGTGGAATCGCGTCCATTCAGCACGTTATGTGTCGTTGGTTCTGAATATCAAAGATAAGCGGTCGCAATCCCCTTGCGCTCGTTCAGACAATCTTCCGCACCCGCTTCGAACTCCCGACAGATCAAGGGCCGCTTCTCGTAGATCGTGCACATCATCGTGTTGCGATCCAGCGCTGCGCACCAGCCGTCGTCCAGACGCAGCATGACTTCGCCACCCCATTCATCGATGTCGATGTAGCGTTCAGGCACGCCCGTGTCGGTGATCAGCATCACCTCCAGCTGGCAGCAGCACGCCGCGCAGGTGGAGCAGGTGACTTTCGTCTCGCCAGCAAGGGCGACGACCGGAATCAATGTATCGTTCAGAGAGAGGCTCCAGTGTGTTCGGCGCGAGAGGCAACGGTTCGTGCTGCCAGCCACTGAAGCAGGGGGAATATGCCTGCCCAGACCAGCCCCAGTACGACCATGCTTGGCCAGAACCCGAGAGGAAGATGGACCTGCGCCAGTTGCGAACCGGCATAGTAAGACATCGGGCCGCCAATAGCGCCCAGAACCGCCGCCCGCCACCACGGAACTGCGGTCCACGCCAGGCAATGATTGAGCGTAGTGCCCAGCACCGCCCACAGCATGATCAGCCACAGCGGTATCAGATAACCGCCTGTCCCGAAATCAAAGACACCCAGAGCCATCAGCACGCTGTCCAGTACTGTACCGGTCAGCGTGACCATCAGCACCAGTCGGCCTTCCGCAGCCCATGAACTGATCCAGACAAAGTGGAGAAGCAACACCCCGACGGCGATCAGCAGCCAGTAACTGTCGCTGCCCAGCACGCAGGCAAACCAGCCCGCCTGGAACAGCAGCGCATTGGCCAGAGACTTAAGCATTGAAGCGTCCCAGCAGCGGCTCACGCAGGGCTTCAGGTTTGGCCAGCAGCAGTTGCGCGGTGCCGATGGTGCGCTCCAGAAAGCCGCCTTCGCAATAGCACAGGTAGAACTCCCACAGCCGCAGGAAGTACTCGTCGTAACCCAGCTCGGTCAGCTTGAGGTGGGCGTGCCTGAAATTGTCGTACCACAGGCGCAGCGTGCGGGCGTAGTGCAAGCCGAAGTCTTCCATGTGCAGCAGGTTCATGTCGGTGTCGGAGCCGACGATGTCGAGCATCTTTGCCACCGACGGCAGCGCGCCGCCGGGAAAGATGTAGCGCTGGATGAAGTCCACGTTGCGTTTGGCCTGCGCGTAACGTTGTTCGCGAATGGTGATGGCCTGCAGCAGCATCAGCCCGTCGCTTTTGAGCAGGCTGGCGCATTGCTTGAAA
Organism: Pseudomonas asturiensis; assembly: GCF_900143095.1. Lineage (GTDB taxonomy): Bacteria > Pseudomonadota > Gammaproteobacteria > Pseudomonadales > Pseudomonadaceae > Aquipseudomonas > Aquipseudomonas asturiensis. The sequence continues at coordinate 28,640 of NZ_FRDA01000022.1, forward strand.
TAGGTGGGCAAAAAACGATGCCCCACGGCTTCGATCATTTCGATGGACACCAGCTTGTCGTACTCGCCGGTCAGGTCTCGGTAATCGGTCAGCAGGAGCGTGACACGGTCTTTCAGACCCAGCTCGTTCAGGCGTCGCTCGGTGTACGCGAACTGCTCGGCCGACAGCGTCGTGGTGGTGACCCGGCAGCCATAATGCTGCGCTGCATAGATGGCCATGCTGCCCCAGCCGGTGCCGATTTCCAGCAGGTGATCGGTCGGCTTGAGCGCCAGTTTCTGGCAGATACGTTCCAGTTTGTTCAACTGCGCCTCTTCGAGGGTGTCCTCCTCGCTCAGAAACTGGGCGGCGGAGTACATCATCGTCGGGTCGAGAAACTGCTCGAACAGCGTGTTGCCCAAGTCGTAATGGGCCGCGATATTTTTCTGCGAGCCCTTGCGCGTGTTGCGATTGAGCCAGTGCAGGCCATGAATCACCGGGCGTGTCAGGCGGGCGAAACCACCTTCCATGGCGTCCAGCACATCCAGGTTGCTGACGAACACTCTGATCACCGCCGTCAGGTCTGGCGTGGTCCAGTAGCCGTGGATGAAGGCTTCGGCGGCACCGATCGAGCCGGTGCTGGCGATCATGCCCCAGGCAGCGGAGTCCAGGATATGCACTTCACCCTGAATCAACGCGCCCGCCTTGCCGAATACATGTCGCTCGCCACTCTCGATGACGACCAGTTGACCGTTGCGCAAGCCTGAGAGTTGTCGAAGCACGCCTCGACGCAGGATGCTGGCGGTCAGGCTGTTGGTCCCCAGATTGGCAGAAAAACTGCTGCTACTGCTTTTCATGGCGTGAATCCTTGGGTTGCACGGCGGCTGCACGGTACTCGCCGTCGGCGGCCTGATGGGAAAAGATCGGAATGCGTTTGACGAGCAGGCGCATGGCCTGCCAATAAATCGCCAGACAGGTTTTTGCGGTCATCCAGGGAAACGAGATCAGGTAGCGGTGCAGCGTCTGACGGCTCAGGCTCTGGCGCGTCAGGTTGAGCGTGGCGTCAAACATTTTCAGTTCGCCTTGCCAGTCGGCCATGTGCACGCCGATGCGCTCGGCGGGTTGGCTGAAGCTCATGCGGTATTCCAGGTCGCGGGGCAGAAACGGTGAAACATGGAAGGCCTTCGCCACGGCGAAATGCTGGTGCCCTTCGCCGTTAGCCGGCAGTACATAGCTGTAGCGCTCACCCCACGGCGTGTTGGTCACTTCACACAGGATGGCGGCCAGCGTGCCGTCCGCCTCATGGCAGTAGAAGAAGCTCACCGGGTTGAACGACAGGCCCCAGCTTCGCGCCTGGGTCAGCAGGCAGACAGGGCCTGCGGGAGTTCGCCCCAGCGCGCTGCTCACCCGCTCGCGTACAGCCTGGATCAGTGGCAGGCCCCGGCCCGTCAGTTCCGGCAGATAGTCGCGCTCACGGAACGAGAACGGCGCGAAGCGCTTGCTGCCTGCCAGGGGCGACAGGCCGAGCACATTGTCCTGCTCGTCCAGGTCCAGATACAGCAGGCCTATCCGATAGGTGAATGCATGCGATCGGGGCGCAAACCGCCGATGGGAGATCCAGCCGCTGTAAAGCGCGCTATTCACAGCGCTTCTCCGAATGCCTGCGCCACGCGCAAGCCGCTGACCACGCCATCCTCATGAAAACCGTTGGCCCAGTACGCGCCGCAATACCAGGTGTTATCGACACCGTTGATCTCCTGCCAGCGTGCCTGCGCTGCAATGGCCTCAAGGCTGTATTGCGGGTGTGCGTAGCGATAACGGCCGATGATTTTGTCCGGGGCAATGGCTGCGGTCTGGTTCAGGCTGACGCAGAACGTGGTGTCGCTTTCAATGCCCTGCAGGATGTTCATGTCATAAGTGACTGCGGCCAGTTGCTGCTCACCACCGCCCAGCCGGTAGTTCCAGCTGGCCCAAGCCAGGCGACGGTCAGGCAGCAGGCGGGTGTCGGTGTGCAGCACCACGTCGTTTTCGGCGTAGCGCAAGGCCCCGAGAACCGATTGCTCGGCACTCGACGGTGCGGCCAGCAGTGCAAGGGCCTGGTCGCTGTGGCAGGCGAACACGACTTTATCGAAGCGTTCGGTGCCCATGGCGCTGTGCAGCGTGACGCCGTCCTGATCGCGCTCGACCCGCGTCACCGGGCAGGACAGGCGAATCTTCTGCCGGAACGAGGCCGTCAAGGGCTCGATGTAGCTTCTGGATCCGCCATCGATCACACACCACTGTGGCCGATTGGTGACGGACAGCAGGCCGTGATTCTTGAAGAAACGCACAAAGAACTGCAGTGGAAAACCCAGCATGTCTGCCAGCGACATGGACCAGATCGCCGCACCCATCGGTACGATGTAATGGTCGATGAAGCGCTGGCCGTAGCCGCCATTCTTCAGGTAGTCACCCAGCGTGGTGTCGGCCGCAATGCGCTGGCTTTCCAGATCATCAATGGATTGGCGATTGAAGCGCAGGATGTCACGCAACATACCCCAGAACCTGGGCGACAGCAGGTTGCTGCGTTGTGCGAACAGGCTGTTGAGGTTGTTGCCGTTGTACTCGACACCGGTACGCGGGTCGTGGACCGAGAAACTCATCTCGGTCGGTTTGAATGCAACACCCAACTGGCTGAGCAGGCGGATGAAATTCGGGTAAGTCCAGTCGTTGAACACGATGAATCCGGTATCGATGGCGTGATGGCGCCCATCGACCTGGACATCGACCGTGTGCGTATGCCCGCCAATCCAGTCGGACGACTCGAATACGGTCACATCATGCGAGCGATTGAGCAGGTGGGCGCTGGTCAATCCGGCAATACCGCTGCCGATCACGGCAATTTTCATGGCATGTCCTTATTCGCCGCTTCCTGAGCTGACGAACGTGCCATGCGCTTGCCAATGGCGAGTCGCGCACGCGCCGGCAGCATTGCCAGAAGCCGCATGCTCAAAATGAATACAGCAGGAAAGGCGATATCGAGCGGACGTTTGTCCTTGGCCAGACTTTTCGCGATGTAACTGGCGGCTTTGGCGACCGGCCAGCGCATGGGCATCGGAAAGTCATTTTTTGCGGTCAGCGGTGTGTCGACGAATCCTGGGCTGACCACGGTTACGTCGATGTCTTCACTGGCCAGATCCAGCCGCAACGCTTCGAACAGATAACGCAGGCCGGCCTTCGATGCGCCGTATGCTTCGGCGCGAGGCAAAGCCAGAAAGGTGACGGCGCTTGCCACGCCGACCAGATGCGGATTGCGTCCCTTACGCAGCAGCGGCAGGGCTTCCTGAATGCAGAAACTGCTGGCCAGCAGATTGGTACGCACAACGCGCTCGACCATAGCCGCGTCGAAATGCTGCGTGTCGACGTATTCACAGGTGCCGGCATTGAGGATCGCCGTGTCCAGTGCGCCCCATTCCTGCTCGATAACCGCAGCGATGGACGTCACTTGCAGGCCATCGGTGAGGTCACCTGTCGCCAGCAGCACTTGGGTGGGGTACTGACGGGCCAGACCCTGCAACGGCTCCAGCGTTCGGGCGGTCAGCGCCACGCGATGGCCCGCCTTGAGCAGTTCCACGGCAAGCGCAAAGCCAATACCGCTGCTTGCACCGGTCAGCCAGATACGTCGTGCGACAGGAGTGTTCATGCCAACCTCTTCTTGAGCCAATTGATCACCCGACCCATGACAGGCAAATGCTCGTAGAGCAGTGCCCCTGCGTCGAAGTAGTCCCGATGCCGATAAACCTTGCCGTCGCGCCACTGCACGTGCGAACAGCCTTCCACGTGGATGCTGCGGCCATTGGCCAGACGCGGGTGTGAGTAGTGCATGGTCCAGGTCAGATAGCCTTCGCCAGACCTGACTTCGTCAAACGCGTGAAAATCGAAACGCAGGTCACTTACGTTGGCATACAGCTCGTCGAAATAATGTCGTATCGCCGTAAGGCCCTGAATCTCGTGCAGCGGATCGCGGAAGGAAATGTCCTGGCTGTAAAGCTCGCCAAGCTGGTCAAGGTTATCCTTGTTCAGCGCCGCGAAGCGTTCAGCGAACCGATGCAGGAAATCAGACATCGGCCTGCTCCGTCGCCGATTGACGGCTGGGAAGGGCCTTGAAGGCCGCTAAGGCGCGGGCGCGGCTTTTGCCCAGGTCGACGATCGGAGCCGGATAGTCGGCCACGCCGAACAGGCCGCCGACGGAGGCCGGGTTGTGGACCTGCTTCTTGTTCAGGTCGGCCAGTTCCGGCAGCCAGCGCTTGATGAACACGCCTTCAGGGTCGAATCGCTCCGACTGTGACAGCGGGTTGAAGATGCGGAAGTAAGGCACCGAGTCCGTACCGGTGGACGAACTCCATTGCCAGCCGCCATTGTTGGCGGCCAGGTCGCCGTCGATCAGGTGGCGCATGAAAAAGCGCTCGCCTTCCCGCCAGTCGATCAGCAGATTCTTGGTGAGGAACATGGCAACGACCATCCGTAGTCGGTTGTGCATCCAGCCGGTTTCCAGTAACTGACGCATGGCCGCATCAATGATCGGCAGGCCGGTGCGTGCTTCTTGCCAGGCCAGCAATTCGTCGGGCGCATCGCGCCACTTCAGGGCTTCGGTTTCCGGGCGGAATGCGCGATGGCGTGAAACACGCGGGAAGCCGACGAGGGTGTGTTTATAGAACTCTCGCCACAGCAGTTCATTGATCCAGGTCACGCTGCCTTCGTTACCGGTCTCGAATTCGCCATGATTGCTGGTCAGGGCTGCGTGCAGGCATTGGCGCGGCGACACCACGCCCGCTGCCAGATAAGCAGACAGCTGGCTGGTGCCAGGCCTGGCCGGGAGGTCGCGTTCGCTTTTGTAGTAATGGATCTGATCGTCGGTGAACACGGCAAGACGCCGATGCGCCTCGTCTTCACCGGCCGGCCACAGGTCGCGCAGCGCCTCTGACGGGGTTGCAAAACCCTTGACCTTATCCGGGATCGAATCGCTTCGGGTCGACACCGGGTCCTGAGGTGTGGGCGTGCGCACAGTACGCGGCGTGGCTTCGTGCAGCCGCGAGTAGCAGACTTTCTTGAACTGGCTGAAGACCTGAAAGTAGTTGCCGGTCTTGGTCAGAATGCTGCCGGGCTTGAACAGCAGTTGATCCAGATAGTGGTGGAAATGGACGCCATCGTCTTCCAGCTTTTTCTGCACTGCCTCATCGCGGCGGGTCTCGTTGATGCCGTATTCCTGATTCGTGTGGACGGCTTCAATGTTGAACTGTGCACACAGTGTCGAGAGCACCTCGGGTGCCTCGTCCCAGGTATCGGCGTCTCGTATCAGCAACGGCACATTGAGCTTGCCCAGCGCCTTCTCAAGCTCCACCAGGTTACGCAGCCAGAAATCCACCTTGCAGTCTGCGTCGTCATGGCTCTGCCACTGGGCCGGGCTGATCAAATAGACCGCCAGCGTCGGGCCCCGCTCCATGGCGGCGCGCAAGGCCGTGTTGTCATGAACGCGCAGGTCGCTGCGCAGCCAAAGCAGTTGCATGTTGAGTCCTTAGATGAGGCCGAGCCGGTTGAGCTCAATCTGGGCGCTGAGCGGGTCGTCGACGAGGGTCAGACCTGCAACCTCGTTTGCACTTACGAGCAGCTCGGCATTATGGATCTTCACCGTTGGTCCACCCAGCACGACGGGGCAGGTGATGTTGGCCAGCAGCCTGGGCAACTGGGCGGTGTTCAGGGCTTTGCTGGAATACAGCACGATGCCACGCGGCTGCAGGTATTCAGCCGCCAGCGCCAGTTCACCCATGGGCAATGGCCAGTCGAAAACCTCTACCGGGCAGTCGGCGCTGCTGACCAGCCAGGCCGTGAGCCATAGATGAGGTTCGAGCGGCAGATCGGACTGGTTGACCAGCAACACCGGCTTGCCGCTGAGCTGGCGGTTGTTGTGGTAGATGCGTGCGCCAAACTTGCTGCGCAGCCAGGAGTAGAAGAAGGTGCGCTCCAGCTGCGCACCGAACTTGCCCTGCCAGCGTTGCTCCAGCTCTGCCAGCAGCGGCATCAGGAGTTGTTCGCACAAGGTGCGCGGCGGATAAAGCGACATCGCCTGGTTGAACACATCGTCCACGCGGCGCTCGGCCAGTTCGCCAATGGCGACCAGCAGCATCTGGCGCAACGCATCCCAGTCACTGGATGGACTGGGCGCATCCTGCCGATCATCATCGATCAACGCCTTGACCTGACTGACCGACACGCCACGGTTGAGCCAGGTGAGGATCATCATCACGCGCTGCACGTGTTCCTGCGAGTACAGGCGATGACCCTTTGCGGTGCGGTGCGGGACGATCAGGCCGTAACGCCGCTCCCAGGCGCGCAGGGTGACGGCATTGACGCCGGTCTGGCGTGCCACCTCGCGGATTGGCAGCCAGTCGTCCGGCGCATCCTTATCCAGTTCATTCATGATCAAATCGCATTACGCAGGCTGAGGTTTTCCGGATGGGGTTGCATGTACACCTGCAGCGCCACATACGGATCCGGGTGTTGGCGAAAGTGATGTTTGAGCAGGGTCAGCGGCACGATCAACGGCACGATGCCTTGATGGTACTGAGCAATGAGCTGCTGGATTTCCTGCTTGTCTTCGGCGCTGATGGTCTGTTTGAGATAACCGGCCAGGTGCTGAAGCACATTGGTATGGGTGCGACGCGTCGCACACTTCTTGAGCGCGGTCATCAAGTCGCTGAAATACTGCGGGGCGATTTCATTCGGATCACTGCGGCCCATGCTCCCCAGCATCTTGCCCAGTGCCTTGTACTGCACCGGGTCATTGGCCATGAGCTGATACTTGTAGCGCGAGTGGAACTCAGTCAGCGCGCGTCGCGTGACGCCTTCCTTCAATAGCTGTTGCCAGGCGAAGTAGGCGAACACGCGCGTCACGAAATTCTCGCGCAGCACGGCGTCGTTGAGACGACCGTCTTCTTCGACCGGCAGGTTAGGGTGACGCTCGCAGAAGGCCTTGGCATAGATCCCGCTGCCGCCCCCATCGACCGGCGCGCCGTTTTCACGGTAGACCTTGACCCGCTCAAGCCCGCACGATGGGGATTTCTGCATGAAGATATAGCCGCAGATATCGCCCAGTTCGCTGGCCATCTGCGTGCCGTAGTCGGCCAGCGCTTCGGTCACGTCAAGCTCGCGATTGACCGTGCCGAGGGCACGCGGGTTTTCAGCGTCGCCGACCAAGCGGATCGGTTCGCGGGGAATGCCCATGCCAATGGCGACTTCGGGGCAGGCCTGGACGAAATCGAAGTACTCACTCAGCGCACGTGTGCACAGGTGAGATTCCTTGTGACCGCCATTGAAGCGAACTTCGGCGCCCATCAGGCAGGCACTGATCCCCAGTTTGGGCTTTTCGATTACGGGCGTGGACATCAACGACCTCTACAAAAGACTTGTACAGACAGAATGCTCTGTACAACTTGTCCTCATCATAGGTGCCTAGCTGTACAAGTCAAATTGTTTGTAGAGGATTTGGGTGGGCGGCGAGGCAGTGATTACGGGACCATGGGAGGCGGCTTGCCCGTGAAGCAATCGTCAGGCTCCCCGGTCACTGACGGGGCTGACGCCTTCACTGGCATGCCGCTTTCTACGTGCCTGGCGGAAATGCTCGTTGCCTGAGCGGCCGCTTTACTTCCAGCCCATGCGCCACACATCCTCTGCCTGCAGCACCTGCCACGGCAGCCGCTCGCTGCGTTGGGTCAGCACCGCCTGCAGTTCGATCTCCAGCACCGTACCTTCTTCGTCCTTGAACAGCTCGGTGACCAGAAAATGCTTTTCACGATTGACCGGGGTGGCTGCTGTCCATTTCGACAGCAGCAGTTTGCGCGGGTTGATCTGATTCATTGTGCGTTCGCCAGCAGGCGGCGTGCCGCTTCCTGGCCGCTGAGCCAGGCGCCTTCGACCCGGCCTGACAGGCACCAGTCGCCGCAGACATAGATGCCCAGATCGGCATCCGACAATGCGCCCCACTCGTGCGAGCCTGCCGGTCGCGCATACAGCCAGCGGTGGGCGAGGGTGAACACCGGTTCCGGCATGGTGCAGTCGATCATTTCCGCAAAGGCGCCTTGCAGGTGCTCGATGACTTCTTCTTTGGACATGTCCAGATGCTGCCGGCTCCAGTTGCTGGTGGCGTGCAGAATCCAGGTGTCCAGCGTGTCGTCGCGTTCGGGCTTGCTGCGATTGCGCGCCAGCCAGTCGACCGGGCTGTCCTGTACGAAACAGCCTTGCATCGGCGTTTGCAACGGCGTGTTGAAGGCCAGCGCAACGGCCCAGGTCGGGTCCATCTTGACTCCGGCCACCACGCCGGCCAGCTTGGGAGCCGCAGCCAGTAATGGCGTGGCCTGAGGGGCTGGCGTTGCAATGATGACGTGGCTGAACGGCCCGTGGCTCTCGCCCTCGGCGTCGAGCAGATTCCAGTGTTGCTCACCGCGAAACACCTCGGTGATGCGGCACGAAAAGGACACGGGCATATCACCGCGCATGGCGCGCGTGATGGCGCTCATGCCCGGTTTGCCCACCCAGCGCACCTGCTCGTCGGGCGATGGACTGAGTCTGCCGTTCTGGAAGTTGTAGAGGGAAGGGGTCCACTCAGCGACATGGCCTTGGGCCTGCCACTGCTTGACCGCGGTCGCAAAGCGCCGGTCGCGAGCGGTGAAGTACTGCGCACCCATGTCCAGCGAGCCTGCATCGCTGCGTTTGCTGGACATCCGACCACCGCTGCCGCGGCTTTTGTCGAACAGGTGCACCTGATGCCCGGCGTCAGTGAGTGCCTGGGCTGCTGAAAGTCCGGCGATACCGGTACCGATGATTGCGATAGGGACAGTCATAGGGGCCTCGTTACCTTGTCTGCACAGACTACGCCGTAGTTAAAACCTGTACAATCTTCTTGTCTGGTATAACTTGCAGGGGTTCTCGATTTTGATGTGAGTCACTCTGCAACCTTGAAGGTCGAAGACGTTCAGTCTGCTACCGATCGACAATGGGCCAACCACCCCGGCGGGGCAGTAAAGCTCCAATCCGTTCAGGTGTGGCCTATTGTTCAGTCAACGGTTTCGTTGTCTGGAAAAGCGTCACCCGTAAAAAATAGACTACTCAATTGCCACGAACGCCACGCGAGGTAACCTGCCATGCACATATTGCTGACCGGCGGTACTGGTCTGATAGGACGAGCGCTCTGCAGGCACTGGTCTGCCCAAGGCCATCAGTTGACCGTCTGGAGCCGAAAGCCTGCGCACGTTCCTGAGCTGTGCGGTCCCTCGGTGAAGGGCGTCGCTCGTCTCGAGGAGCTTGGCGATCAGCCGATCGATGCTGTCGTCAACCTGGCCGGTGCGCCCATCGCTGACCGGCCCTGGACCCGCAAGCGGCGTCTGATGCTGTGGGACAGCCGTATCGGCCTGACCGAGCAGTTGCTGGCCTGGATGGGCCAACAGACGCAAAAGCCTGCCCTGATGATCTCCGGCTCTGCTGTGGGCTGGTATGGCGACAGCGGCGAGCGTGAACTGGACGAAACGTCTCACCCCGCCAAGGAGGACTTTGCCAGTCAGTTGTGTGGTGCGTGGGAAGAAACAGCGCAGCGTGGGGAAGCGCTGGGTGTGCGCGTGGTGGTGATACGCACCGGTCTGGTGCTATCCGATCGTGGCGGCTTTTTGCAAAAACTGTTGCCGCCTTTCAAGTTCGGCATGGGAGGCCCGATCGGTAACGGTCGGCAGTGGATGCCCTGGATTCATGTTCAGGACCAAATTGCGGCGATTGATTTTCTGTTGACGCTGGATGATGCGCGCGGTCCTTATAATCTTTGCGCGCCTGCGCCGGTGCGCAACCGCGACTTTGCCAAGACCCTTGCCGGCATTCTGCATCGGCCCGCCTTCATGCCAATGCCTGCGCTGGCGCTCAAAGTGCTGCTGGGCGAATTGTCGGTGTTGTTGTTGGGCGGGCAGCGAGCCCGCCCCGAGCGTCTGCGGCAAGCCGGTTTCACGTTCCGCTTTACCGATCTGAAAACCGCCCTGCAGGATTTGCTGGGTCGACACTGAAAGCCATTGAATTAGGATGTTGCATGACCGATCACGCGTTGTTGCTGGTCAACCTAGGTTCGCCTGCTTCCACCCAGGTGGCAGATGTGCGCAGTTACCTCAATCAGTTCTTGATGGATCCCTACGTCATCGACCTGCCGTGGCCGGTGCGCAGGCTGCTGGTGTCGTTGATTCTGATCAAGCGCCCTGAGCAGTCCGCGCACGCTTACGCATCGATCTGGTGGGACGAAGGTTCGCCGCTGGTGGTGCTCAGCAAGCGTCTGCAACAGGCCATGAAGAAAGAGTGGAGCCACGGACCGGTTGAGCTGGCGATGCGCTACGGAGAGCCTTCCATCGAGACTCAACTGACGCGCCTGGCGGAGCAGGGTTTCAAGAAGGTGACACTTGCGCCGCTGTACCCCCAGTTTGCCGACAGTACGGTCACCACGGTGATTGAAGAGGCCAAGCGCGTCGTTCGCGCCAAGTCGCTGAAGATGCAGTTCTCGCTGCTGCAGCCGTTCTTCGATCAGCCTGAATACCTCAGCGCCCTGGTGGAAAATGTGCGCCCGCATCTGGAGCAGCCATACGATCACTTGTTGCTGAGTTTCCATGGTCTGCCGGAACGCCATCTGCACAAGCTCGATCCGACGGGCAAGCACTGTATCAAGGACGATTGCTGCATGACCGCGCCCGCCGAAGTGCTTGCCACCTGCTACCGCGCCCAATGCCTGCAATCGGCTGCGGCGTTTGCCAAGCGCATGGGTCTCCCTGACGGCAAGTGGTCGGTATCGTTCCAGTCGCGTCTGGGGCGCGCCAAATGGATCGAACCCTACACCGAAGTACGCCTTGAGGAGCTGGCGGCGCAGGGCGTGAAGAAGCTGTTGGTCATGTGCCCGGCGTTTGTTGCCGACTGCATCGAGACCCTGGAAGAGATTGGCGACCGGGGTGCCGAACAGTTCAAGGAGGCGGGCGGCGAGGAGTTGGTGCTGGTGCCGTGCCTGAACGACGACCCGAACTGGGCCAGGGAATTGAACAAGCTCTGCGAGCGTGCACCGCTGATGTTGTGACGTGCCGAGCCAAAAGGGACACCGAACGTCCCGGACTGCCTGCCCATGCGGCGCATGGGCAGGTTCGGTCAACCTCAGGCTTTACGGCAACTGATCGTCCACGTGCTTGTTCTTCCAGCTGTCATTGCCGGGCAGAATCAGGTTCAGCACGATCGCGGTCACGGCGCACAGGGCGATGCCCTTGAGGCCGAAGTCATCCGGGCCGTTGCCGGTGCCGATCAACACCCCACCGATACCGAACACCAGTGTCACCGAAACGATCACCAGATTGCGCGCCTCTGAGAGGTCGATCTTGTGACGAATCAGGGTGTTCATGCCCACCGCCGCAATCGAACCGAACAGCAGACACAGAATCCCGCCCATCACCGGCACCGGGATGCTTTGCAGCAGCGCGCCGAACTTGCCGATGAACGCCAGGGTGATCGCGAAGATCGACGCCCAGGTCATGATTTTCGGGTTGTAGTTCTTGGTCAGCATCACCGCGCCTGTCACTTCGGCATACGTGGTGTTGGGCGGACCGCCGAACAGACCGGCTGCGGTGGTGGCGATGCCGTCACCGAACAGCGTGCGGTGCAGGCCCGGCTTCTTCAGGTAGTCGCGACCGGTGACACTGCCGACTGCGATCACGCCACCGATGTGCTCGATTGCAGGAGCCAGTGCAACCGGTACGATGAACAGAATCGCCTGCCAGTTGAATTCCGGCGCGGTGAAGTGCGGGATCGCCAGCCAGGGTGCGGCGGCGATCTTGGCCGTGTCGACCACGCCGAAGTAGAACGACAGCGCAAAGCCGACCAGTACGCCGGAGATGATTGGCACCAGCCTGAAAATGCCTTTGCCGAATACCGCCACGATCAGCGTGGTCAGCAGGGCGGGCATCGAAATCAGCATCGCGGTCTGGTAATGAATCAGCTCGGCACCATCACCTGATTTGCCCATCGCCATGTTGGCGGCAATCGGTGCCATGGCCAGGCCGATGGAGATGATCACCGGGCCAATCACCACCGGCGGCAGCAGGCGGTCGATGAAACCGGTGCCTTTGATCTTCACGGCCAGGCCGAGGAAGGTGTAGACGAAGCCCGCCGCCATCACACCGCCCATGGTCGCGGCCAGGCCGAACTGCCCCTTGGCTAGGATGATCGGTGTGATGAAGGCAAAGCTCGATGCCAGAAACACAGGCACCTGGCGGCCGGTCACGATCTGGAACAACAGCGTGCCCAGACCTGCGGTGAACAGTGCAACGTTGGGATCGAGTCCGGTGATCAGCGGCATCAAGACCAGCGCGCCAAAAGCCACGAACAGCATTTGCGCACCGGATAGAACCGTACGCCACAGTGGATCGTTGAACTCCTGCTGCGTCATCGGGTTATGCGTCCTTCTGTTTGGTGCCGAAAATCTTGTCACCGGCATCGCCCAGGCCCGGAATGATATAGCCGTGTTCGTTGAGGCGTTCGTCGATGGACGCGGTGTAGATCATCACGTCGGGGTGTGCTTTTTCCACAGCGGCGATGCCTTCAGGGGCTGCAACCAGCACCATGGCACGGATTTCCTTGCAGCCGGCTTTCTTGAGCAGATCAATGGTCGCAACCATGGAACTGCCGGTCGCCAGCATCGGGTCGATGATCATCGCCAGGCGCTCGTCGATTTCCGGCACCAGCTTTTCAAGGTAGGTATGGGCCTGCAGGGTTTCTTCGTTGCGGGCCACACCGACGGCACTGACCTTGGCGCCCGGAATCAGGCTGAGCACGCCGTCGAGCATGCCGATACCGGCGCGCAGGATCGGCACGACAGTGATTTTCTTGCCGGCGATCTTCTCGACCGACACGGTTCCGGCCCAGCCCTGAATATCGTAGTTTTCCAGCGTCAGGTCGGCAGTGGCTTCATAAGTAAGCAGAGCGCCCACTTCCTGGGCCAGCTCACGGAAATTCTTGGTGCTGATGTCTGCGCGGCGCATCAGGCCGAGCTTGTGGCGGATCAGCGGATGACGGATCTCACGAATGGGCATAAGGAAAGGCTCCAGCGGGGGCAAAAAAAACGGCCTAGATTAATCTATTCAGCAGACACTGTCTTACGATGTGTGCAGTATTGTTCTTCGGCCTGGACGTTCGCGGCTTTTAGAAGACACTCGCAACGTTAGTCCAGAATCGCTTGCCCTGAGTCGAACGGATGCGTACCTTTGCCCGCTTTTCTCACACTGCCCCCACCTGGAGAGCGCTTCATGTCTGCTGATCTCGAGCATATCCGTCAAATCATGCGCGAGGCTGACTGCCTGTACACAGAAGCCGAAGTCGATGCTGCCATCGCTCGTGTCGGCGCGCAGATCAATGCCGAACTGGCGGAACGCAACCCGGTTGTGTTTTGCGTCATGAACGGCGGCCTGATCTTTTCCGGCAAGCTGTTGACCCACCTGAATTTCCCGCTGGAAGCGTCCTACCTGCACGCGACCCGCTATCGCAACGAAACCACCGGCGGCGACCTGTTCTGGAAAGCCAAGCCGGAAGTTTCGTTCATCGACCGCGATGTGCTGATCATCGACGACATTCTCGATGAGGGCCACACACTGGGCGCGATCATCGACTTCTGCAAACACGCTGGTGCCCGCGCCGTCCACACGGCCGTGCTGATCGACAAGGACCACGACCGCAAGGCCCGCCCGGACCTTAAAGCCGATTACGTGGGGCTGCCGTGCATCGACCGTTACATCTTCGGTTTCGGTATGGACTACAAAGGCTACTGGCGTAACGCTGCCGGTATCTACGCCGTCAAAGGCATGTAAGCGTCTCTGAGGCGCTGTCTGCGCATACACCAAGGCAGCGCTTCAACGCATCGATCAGGGACTATTCAGCATGAAGCTACTGTTTCCAGGCGCCCTTGCGCTGGCGTTGTTGTCGGGTCTGACTGCTGTTGCAACGGTGTCAGCCAGCCCCATGCACGAGCAATACCTGCCGCCTGACGAGCAGGGCCTGCGCGCTGCAGAACCTGAGCATCAACAGTTGATGCGGGTCACCGAGTTCACGATCGTTGCCGGAAACCAGCGCACGTCGAGTCAGCAGCCGATCCCGGTCACTTCGCCTTTACTGCTGCGCCTGAAGGGCAAGTCGTTGAACAAGGGCGCGTCCATCTCGCAGGTTCTGGTGCACTTCGATGCAGGCGACAGCAAGAGCCTGAAGAAGCCTGCCTATGATGAGCCTTCGCGCACGCTGACGCTCTACTACCCGCTGTCTCAATACCGCGTGCTGGTGGACCTGCTGCGCAACGAAAAGGTGTATTGCCAGTTTCTCAGCTATGCCAACGGTCATATCTGGGCCGACCTGCATACCACGCCTGCACGCGCGCGTTGAGCCGCACGCTCACGCAAGGGTAAACTGCCCGCCCGTGAAAGTGTCTGCGACAAGGTGGAGCCCGCAATGCGTAAAGACAAGAAACAGTTGATTGGCGATGAGATCGGTGACGAGCAGATCAAACTGTTCCTGAACTTCGAACCCTACGACGCCACCTCGCCATCGCTGCACAAGCTGATCAAGGCCTATCGCGGCCTGCGCATCAACGACTTCGAGCGCTTTCTGGTGTTCTTCAAAGAGGCCGGTCATGGCTTCGACGGCAAGGACGAGCACGGCAACGACTTCATCGCCCTGATCAAGGATCAGCGTAATGCCGAAGAGTACATCGAGCTGATCGAACAGGCGCGCGGCTGAAGCATCACGCCTTTGTGGGAGGCGCCACCACGTCCTGGACGGAGCGCTCCCACACTGCAAGGTTCGCTATTTTCGAGCCTTGTATGCCTTGCCGTAATGCCGTTCCAGGCGGGACTGCAACAATTCAAGCCCGATCGACATGATCCAGTACAGCACTGCTGCGGTGGTCAGCATCTCGATGTAGCGATAGCTGGACCGGCCGTAGGACTGCGCCAGAAACATCACTTCCCAGACCCCCATCACAGAAATCAGTGACGAGTCCTTGAGCATCGAGATGAACTGGTTGGTCGTCGGCGGGATGATGGTGCGCATCGCCTGAGGCAGGGTCACGCGCCAGAAGATCTGCGCAGGACGCAGCCCCAGCGCCAGTGCTGCTTCACGCTGTCCAGCGGCTACCCCAATGATCCCCGCGCGAAAGATTTCGCTCAGGTAGGCGCCGTAGTTCAGTGACAGGGCAATCACGCCTGCCATGATCGCGCCCGGCACGATTCCCACCTGTGGCAAGCCCAGGTAGATCAACAGGATCTGAATCAGCAGTGGCGTGCCGCGAAAGAACGACGCGTAGAAGCTGGCAATGCCGAACGCTACCGCACTGTTGGACAGCCGTGCCAGCGCCGTTACGAAGCCTAGCACCACAGACACGATGATCGAGCACAACGACACGAACAGCGTCAGCGCCGCGCCCTGCAGGAAGCCGTTGGGCGCCAGGTGCAGGCCGATCAGGTTAGGCAGCTTGTCGAGAATGATCGACAGCTTGAGGTCGAAACTGAGGAAGAAGCCCGCAAACAGCACAAACATGACCAGCCAGGTCAGATAAAGCCGTGTGCGGAAGCCAAAGATGCGCTTGAGCAGGCCTTGATCAGCCTGCTCGGGTGGACGTGGGAAAGAAGTCATTTACTGATATCGGCGCCGATCCACTTTTGCGACAGCTTGCTCAGGGTGCCGTCCTTTTTCAGCTCGGCGAATACGTCGCGAACCTTGGCGTCCCACTCGGGATCGTTCTTCTCGATGGCGACGAAGTTAGGCTCTTCATACAGCGACTCGCCGGCCAGCTTGAAGCGCTTGTCCTGATCCAGACGC
Source organism: Pseudomonas asturiensis (assembly GCF_900143095.1). Classification (GTDB taxonomy): domain Bacteria; phylum Pseudomonadota; class Gammaproteobacteria; order Pseudomonadales; family Pseudomonadaceae; genus Aquipseudomonas; species Aquipseudomonas asturiensis. The sequence continues at coordinate 44,513 of NZ_FRDA01000022.1, forward strand.
GGTTTGGCGGTCACCAGGTTGGTCAGCACGGCATCCAGTCGCACGCCTGCGCCAAGCCCCAGGTCCTGGAAGGCCACGTTGTCGTTGTCGTACGGGGCGATCTGCACGTTCTCGAACGGGTATTGCAACGGCTTGTCTTCAGCGCCTTCGATCACCAGGTTCTTGTTCAGGTAACTTTCATAACTGGAAGCGCTGGTCAGCCCGACCTTCTTGTCGCTCAGGTCCTTGGCCGAATGAATGCGATCATCCTTGGCGTTGACCACGATGACGGCAGGTGATGCGTAGTACTCGACCGGGAAGTTGAACACTTCAGCACGGGCCTTGCTCGGGGTCATCGAGCAGACGCAGATGTCGTAACGGCCGCTCCAGCGACCGGCAGCGATCACATCCCAGGACGGTGTTTCCAGGCGCAGCTTGACGCCCAGCTTCTGTGCCACGGCCTTGGCCACGTCAACATCGAAGCCGTCGAGTTCGTTCTTGTCGTTAAGAAACGAGAAGGGCGGGTAACTTTCCATGAGGACGTTGACCAGCTCTTTGTTCTTCTGCACGCGGTCCAGTGTGGCGCCGGCCAGGGCTTGAGTGGAGGCCGCCAGAGTAACCAGGCCAATGCCCAGCAAAGCGCTAAGTTTCACAGATGTCCCCTGAGAAAGTGTTTGTAGTTTGATGAAAGAGCCGTATTAAATACGTTATACAAGACTGACTCATAATGAGTTTTTTTCATATACATATAAGTAGATGACCTATGACCCAAGGCACAACTGTAATTCTTGATGGCGGCATGGGCCGCGAACTACAGCGTCGCGGCGCGCCATTTCGTCAACCTGAATGGTCTGCTCTGGCCTTGAGCGAAGCGCCGGAAGCCGTCAGCGACGTGCACGCTGCTTATATCGAAAGCGGCGCTCAGGTGATTACCAGCAACAGTTACGCGGTGGTGCCGTTTCATATTGGCGAAGTGCGTTTTGCTAAAGAGGGTCAGGCGCTGGCGGCCTTGGCCGGACAACTGGCCCGGGCGTCTGCCGATGCATCGGGTGGTCGCGCACGCGTGGCAGGTTCGATTCCGCCGTTGTTCGGCTCCTATCGTCCCGACTTGTATAAGCCGGAGCGTGCCGCGGAAATCCTGCAGCCTCTGGTCGCCGGCCTGACGCCGTATGTAGACCTCTGGCTAGCCGAAACCCAGAGCTGCATTCTCGAAGCGCAGACCATCCGCGCGGGCCTGCCGGCCGACGGCAAACCGTTCTGGCTGTCCTTCACGTTGCAGGACGAAGACACCGACGAGGTCCCACGCCTGCGTTCCGGCGAGCCCGTGGCGGATGCTGCCCGGGCAGCGGCTGAAATGGGCGTCGCCACCTTGCTGTTCAACTGCAGTCAGCCGGAAGTGATTGGCGGCGCCATTGATGCCGCCCGCGACGTGTTCAAGTCGCTGAACGTCGATATCGCCATCGGTGCCTACGCCAACGCCTTCCCGCCGCAACCCAAGGATGCCAAGGCCAACGACGGTCTGGATGAATTGCGTGAAGACCTCGATCCGCAGGGTTATCAGCAGTGGGCGGCAGACTGGGTCAAACGGGGTGCCACGCACATCGGCGGCTGCTGCGGCATCGGCCCTGAGCACATCGCGGTTCTGTCCCGCAGCCTTTAAGCCGCTGCTGTAAAGCGTCGAAAAGAAAAACCCCGTGGCCCTTTCGAGTCCACGGGGTTTTTCATGCTGACGGCTCAATCAACTGGCAATCAGATCAGGCGAAGCTCTGTTCCTGATTGGTCTTCTCGGCCAGTTCCAGGTTCTCGTCGCTCTGGCTGCTGATGCGCTCGTACAGCTCGGCGTCAGTTTCCAGCGCCTTTTCCCGCGCCGGGAAAATCTCGTTGAGCTTGGCAGCCCATTCCGTGCGGGTTTTTTCCGGGAAGCAGCGCTCGATCAGTTCCAGCATGATCGACACCGTGACGGACGCACCCGGCGAAGCGCCGAGCAATGCCGCGAGTGAGCCATCTTTGGCCGAGACCAGTTCGGTGCCGAATTGCAGCACGCCCCCTTTCTTGGCGTCCTTCTTGATGATCTGCACGCGCTGACCAGCCACTTCCAGACGCCAGTCTTCAGCTTTGGCCTCGGGGTAGAAGCGACGCAGTGACTCAAGACGCTGCTCCATCGACTGCATCACTTCGCTGACCAGGTACTTGGTCAGGTCCATGTTGTCACGCGCCACTGCCAGCATCGGCTTGATGTTGGCCACACGCACCGACAGCGGCAGGTCGAGGAACGAGCCGTGCTTCAGGAACTTGGTGGTGAAACCGGCATAAGGTCCGAACAACAGGGACTTCTTGCCGTCGACCACGCGAGTATCAAGGTGCGGTACGGACATCGGCGGCGAACCCACTGCTGCCTGGCTGTAGACCTTGGCCTGGTGGTGCTTGACCACTTCCGGGTTGTCGCAACGCAGCCACTGACCGCTGACCGGGAAGCCGCCGAACCCTTTGCTCTCTTCGATACCGGACATCTGCAGCAACGGCAGTGCCGCGCCGCCCGCACCGAGAAACACGAATCTGGCGTCGATCTGACGCGTGCCGCCGCTGTTCACGTCCTTGATAGTGACGGTCCAGCCATCGCCCTTACGGGTGAGGTCGGTTACACGCTTGCAGTATTTGACCTGGGCATCCGGGGCGCTGGACAGGTGCTTGAGCAACTGATTGGTCAGCGCGCCGAAGTTGACGTCGGTGCCGTTCATCATGCGCGTCGCGGCAATTCTTTCGTCTGCCGGACGGCCCGGCATCATCAGCGGCATCCACTCGGCAAGCGTTGCCTTGTCTTCGGTGTATTCCATCGAAGAAAACGCGTGGTGCTTGCGCATGGCCTCAAAACGGGTCTTGAGGAACGAGATACCGTTTTCGCCCTGAACGAAGCTCAGGTGCGGAACCGGATTGATGAACGATTTCGCCGAACCGAAGGTGCCTTTGCGGGCCAGATAGGCCCAGAACTGCTTCGAGACTTCGAACTGGGTGTTGATGTGCACCGCTTTCTTGATGTCGATTGAGCCATCGGCAGCGGGCGGGGTGTAGTTGAGTTCGCACAGGCCGGCGTGGCCGGTGCCTGCGTTGTTCCATGGGTTGGAACTCTCTGCAGCACCGGAGTCCATGAGCTCAACGACTTCCAGCTTGAGGCCGGGGTCGAGCTCTTTGAGCAGTACGGCCAGCGTGGCACTCATGATGCCCGCACCTACCAGTACTACATCGACTGCTTCGTTATGCGCCATTAACGCGTCTCCAAAATCTGCAGCACCAAATTGACGGCATACGATCCTGAGGCTGTGTGCCGGAAGGTCGGGGCAAGGGTCTGGGTTGTGCCCATCGCTTCCCGGCCAGGATCGCCTGTCCGATTCTTCGCAATTTTTCGCATCTCAAGCGCAGGTCCCGGTCAGGCTCAGTCAAGGTTCATAGTAAGGCATGAACGCATGTTCGAACCCGCTCGGCCATTCGACCATCGTCAAGGTGTCGGTCACGCAGGCGACCGGTCCCTGCCGATGATCGTCAGGCTCCGGTGATGGAGGCGCAGTCGCGGTCAGTCCTGTTCAAAAGGGCCGGTTCAGACGCTGATGGTGCATTTACAAACGCGTACCTATTCATTTGCTCGCCACACTCTTGTGAAGTAGTGAAACCGTTTTTCACGTTCTTTTGGAAACGCGAACCAAACCTCAAAAATGGCTGCGGTAGCAGCGCTGGCAGGTCGGTGCATACAAGGTGAGGCGCTGACAGATCAGAAAGGTTCGATAGGATTCGAGCGATTCTGCACCGTTCATCGAGCACACCCGCGTGCAATGACCTGTGTGGGCGGCTCTCTGTGGGCAGAACGGAGGCGCTAATACGGCGATTAGCAGTGCTGCGAGGCCCGATCAGGAGACGTCCTTATAATCGGGGGGAGATTATAGCGATGAAACGACGGAAATTGATCGGTTTAAGTGACTTTTATTCGCGATCGGGTCAGGCGGTGATTAACTGACGACGCGCCGCTCGCACGTCACGCTGCGCAATACGTGCGCTGGCGGGCAGTGGCTGGTTCAGCCAGTTGATCCGTTGTTCGTTGACTTCGACCCACTCATGCCCTGATGGACGCTCGGCGCAGTGCTTGAAGGCACGGCAGATACCGGCGTGGTCAACCCGCGCGTAGTGACGGTGCTGGGGGCGGGCGGTGAAGAGGGACCAGAAAAGATTCATGGCGCAGCTCCTTGGGTGAGTGAGCGTCGAGGCAGTGAAGGCGAGTCTGCCGCCTTGTTATGACGCCCTGATTACACGGCGCGCAGCTGAACCATCAGGGTTTTTTGAGGGTCCCAGCCTTACTGGTAGGTGGACACTGGTTTGCCAGTGTTGCACGCCGCTATACTGCGGCACATTTAGTGCCTGGCCCATGGAGAGATGAGCATGCTGCGTCGCCTTTTGTTCGGTTTGCTTGCTGTAAGCAGTTTGACCCTGGTGGGCTGCGCCCACAGCCCTCAACAACTCAGCCCGCAACCCAAGATCAATGCCCAGCTCGCGCCTGTCGGGCGCGGTCAGCCGGTCGTTGTGCGTGTAGTAGACGGTCGTCCGGGCCCGACACTGGGCACGCGTGGCGGTATGTACCCTGAAACGAGCTCCATCAGCGTCAGCGGCAACGACATCGTGCCCAAGTTGCAGGCTCAGGCGGAAGCCGCTGTACGTCTGCTGGGCTTCACGCCCACCCAGGGTGGCAGCAACGCACCCCAACTGACCGTGACCCTGGCCGACCTCAAGTATCAGTCGCCAAAAGAAGGTCTGTACGTGACTGAAGCCACGATCAGTTCGACCTTCCGCGCCGATGTACGCAACAACGGCCGTAACTACAGTGGTCGTTATGCCGCGTCGCTGGACCAGCGCTTCGGTATGGCACCGAATCAGGAAACCAACACCAAGCTGGTAAGTGACGTGTTGAGCGATGCGCTGACCCGTGTGTTCCAGGATCCGACCATTGGTTCGACCCTGTCGCAGTAACCTGCGCTGACTAAAAAGCCCGGCCCTCGATGAGAGGGCCGGGCTTTTTTACATCTGCAGGCGGCTGGCCTGATCAGGCTGCCTGCTGATAGAAGCCCAGAAAGCTGAACCCGGTGTCCTGATCCACATCCGGCAGATCGTGATGCACATGGCCGCCCAAGGCGCAGTAGACCAGCCAGTGGCGGTCTTGAACGTTGAACGCCAAGGCGTCGATCAGCTCCTGCTGCTCATCGCTTTGGGCGATCAGATAAAGGCGATCCTGGTTTTTTGCATGCAGCATGACAAGCTCCAAAAGGAAGGAAGTCCGTTTCTTGAGGAGCCACACAATGCCGAGGGCGCGTTACGGTTAGGTGACAGCTGCGGGGAAATTTCTTACAGGATGATTCGAGGCTGGATCGTGCCCACGCGCAACGATGGGCACGATCAGCCGTTCACACTCACAACGCCAGACCAGCCTTTACCCGATACTGGTTACGCACCGGCGTCGCGTACTGCTGCACCAGATAAGGCCGGTGCTCGGCGGGAGCGCCGGCGAGTCTGCTTTCCCATTCATCCTTGGCGCGATTGAGCTCGTCGGCCGGGAACAGGTCGGCAGCCAGTGGCACATTCAGGCTCGGGTCGGCGTCGGCCCATTGCGCGTAAGCCAGGTAATGCACCGGGAACAGACGGTAGCCACCAAGGATCTGCCGGTCCATTTCGATGGCCAGTTGCTTGGTGTCTTCGAAATGCTCGGTGATCGGTGGCGCGAAGTTCACGTGCACGCGGCCTTTATAGCCGGTGATGCCCAGCGCAATGCTCACGTCGTCCTCGCCCGGCGTCTTGGTGTAAGAGCCTGTAGTGGCGCGGATATACAGTTCGCGGGCCTTGGCGTGGTCGCACGGATCGTATTCGTAGCTGATCGACACCGGAATCAGGTTCAGCGAGCGGATCACGTCACCGAAGGGTTCTTCCTTGCGGCTCATGTGAAACATCTTGAGGATTGCTGACTCGGTACGATCATCCCCGTCCTTGGCGCGACCTTCTGCCTGGGCGATCCAGATCGACTGGCAATCCTGGGTAATCGAGTGGTTGATGTACGCCGACAGCAGTTGATACGCCGCCATCTTCTCGCGACGCCCAATAATCGAACGGTGCACGATAAAACTCTTGTTCAGGCGCATCAGGTCGCTGACGAAGGGCTTTTGCAGCAGGTTGTCGCCAATGGCAATGCGTGGTGTAGGCAGGCCTGCGTGGTACACGGCATAGTTGACGAACGCGGGGTCCATCACGATATCGCGGTGGTTGGCCAGAAACAGATAGGCGCAGCCGGACTTGAGCTGCTCGACACCGGTATACGTGACGCCGTCAGTGGCGCGCTCGATGGTGTGGTCGACGTAGTACTCGACCTTGTCCTGCAAGGTGGCGACCGAGTCGATGCCTGCGAATTCGCGGCGCAGCTTGCGCGCCAGGGTCGGTTGCAGAAACCAGCCGAATGCAGGCGCCAGGCGTGGAAAGCGGAATTTGGTCAGGATCGCGAGAAAAGCTTTATCGCTCAGCAGACGGGCCAGAACGGCCGGCACTTCTGAATCGTTGTAAGGTCGGATGGCATCGAATTCGCCCATCATGCTCTCTTGTTTGAATCGGATAGGGTAAAAAGAAGGCAGGTATGTCACGACAACCTTCGAAGAATGGCGCAATTATACGCACAACTGATCCCGGAGACCGCGATGCAGGAATTACAGAGTTACGACTGCCCTTACTGCGGTGAGGCCGTGGAAACGTTGCTGGATCTCTCCGGCGGTGATCAACAGTACATTGAAGACTGTCAGGTCTGCTGCCGCCCGATCGTATTCGACCTCCAGACCGACGGCGAGCAGTGGACGCTGGATGTACGCACCGAGAACGAGTGATGCAGAGAATCTACGAGCCGGAAAACCTTATGGAAGGCGAGCTGCTGCAAGGCATGCTGGCCAGCGAAGGCATCGAAGCGTACCTGGCGGGGCGTGATCTGCTCGGCGGTATGGGCGAGTTGCCGGTCTTCGGTCTGCTCTGGATCACCGTCGAAGACGATGAGGTTGAGCGCGCACGCGCGTTGATCACTGCGTACAATGCCGCTTCGCCGATGCCCGGTGGCGATGAGCCGGACAGTTTTCCCGATGTACTGGTGTGTTGAACGCCTTCATTTAAAGAGTCCGATTACCCCTCATGTGTGGACGTTATGCCCTGTTTCGCTGGACCCCCGCGTTTGCGGCCTTGCCCGGTTTTCCGGCCGACCAGCAGGCCCAATGGAATATTTCTCCGGCTGACTGGGTGTTGATCATGCGCGCCGCCGAGGGCGACGGCGACGTCGAGCTGGTACGGGCCCGCTGGGGACTGACACCGGCATGGCTCACGGATCTTTCCCGCACGCCGGCCCACGCCAGGGCTGAAACCGTGGCCGAACAACCCATGTTCCGCGAGGCGTTCCTTAAACGTCGCTGCCTGCTTCCCGCCAATGGCTTTTACGAGTGGCGCGGCACCTCACGCAAACGCCCGTTCTGGCTCACGCCGGGCGAGGGGGCTGCGTTGTTTTTCGCCGCCATATGGGAAGCGTACCCGGTTCAGGGGCACACCTATCTAAGTGTGGCAGTGGTCACTCAGGCGGCAGCGACCCAGCGTCGTCCGCTGATTCTCGATGCCGAAGGGCAGAAAGCCTGGCTGGCTGCCGACACGCCGCTCCACACACTGCAAGCCTTGCTCGCAGCGCCGCAGATCGCATTGCGCGAGCGTCCGTTGGCCAATCTGGTCAACGACCCGAAACTCAACGCGCCCGAGTGCCTGACGCCGTTGAGTTGATAAGGCAGGTAGGGGAGTCGACACTCTTCTGATACATACCTGACATACAGAAGGAACCAATTGCTGCTGCAACGTACCAACATGGCAATTGGCTGGTATCTGGCGCTGGACGTATTCACGTCCTAGGATGACCGCCTCATCAACAAGGAGAAGTCTCATGCGTCAGTCATTTGCCCTATGTGCCTTGAGCGCAGCGTTATTGCTCGGCGGGTGTCAGGCCGTCAACACGACCTCGGGCGATTCGGTCGGGGTAGAGCGAAAGCAGTACATGTTCAGCATGCTCTCCACGGATGAAGTGAACAAAATGTACGCGCAGTCGTATCAGCAGACCGTTGGCGAGGCGAGCAGCAAGGGGGTACTGGACACCACCAGCGCGGAGGCCAAACGCGTCAATGCGATTGCCAAACGACTGATAGCACAGGCGCCAAAACTGCGGCCCGATTCGGCTCAGTGGCAGTGGGAAGTGAACCTGATCAAGAGTGATGATCTGAACGCCAACTGTGGTCCAGGCGGCAAGATCATTGTTTATACAGGCCTGATCGATACCTTGAAACTGACCGACGACGAAATTGCTGCGGTCATGGGCCACGAAATCGCCCATGCCTTGCGTGAGCATGGTCGTGAAGCGATGTCCAAGGCGTATGGTGTAGCGATGGCCAAGCAGGGCGCAGGAGCCTTGCTCGGTATGGGCCAGGACAGCCTGGCGCTGGCCGATACAGTGGTCAATTACAGCCTGACCCTGCCCAACAGCCGCAGCAACGAAAATGAAGCTGACCTGCTGGGTCTGGAACTCGCCGCACGCGCCGGTTACAACCCTAACGCGGCGATCACCCTGTGGCAGAAAATGACGCAGAACGCCGGTGGTTCGCAGCCCGAGTTCATGAGCACGCACCCGGCATCGCAAAACCGGATTTCCTCCTTGCAGGCTGCCATTCCCAAGGTGATGCCGCTGTATCAGAGCGCGCCCAAGTCCTGATGAGTGCGAAGGCGCGGGGCGAAGCGTAAGGCCTCGCAACGCGCCTGACAGGCTGCGGTCAGACCCAGCCGCTGACCTGCATGGCCTTGTACACCGCTACCAGTGCCAGCACGAAGAACGCACACGCGGCCAGTCGACGAATCATCGTCAGCGGCAGCTTTTCGGCCGCGAAATTACCCGCCAGTACCACCGGCACGTTGGCGATCAGCATGCCGACCGTGGTGCCGAGAATCACCAGCCACAGGTAGGAATACTGCGCTGCCAGCATGACGGTCGCGATCTGCGTCTTGTCGCCGATTTCCGCGATGAAGAAGGTGATGAGGGTGGTCATGAACGGACCGAATTTACGTGCTGTGCTGGCTTCGTCATCGTCCATCTTGTCGGGCACCAGGGTCCAGAGCGCCGTGGCGGTGAAGCTGGCAGCCAGAATCCAGTGCAACACCGCATCGGATAGGAAGCTGCTGAACCAGGCGCCTACTGCACCGGCCGCGGCATGGTTGGCCAGGGTGGCGGCAACGATACCGGCGATGATGGGCCAGGGCTTGCGAAAGCGTGCGGCGAGGATGAGCGCGAGCAACTGCGTCTTGTCACCGATTTCGGCGAGCGCAACGACTGCAGTAGGGACGAGAAATGATTCCAGCATCAGGTTTCCTAAGGGGCGGGTCGACACGGCTATGACACGTACAGCCTTCCCGCCCCGGGTAAGGTGTGCGTGTCATAGGTCTTGTCAAACCACCGATCCGTCTGAGCGGATTCCGGGTCGCACGTACCATGGTCTGAGGACCAAGTATGTTGATACGTGCCGGACGAGCGCGGGGCTCGTGGGAGACTACTCCCCTAGGACGGAGCGGATTCTGCCTTCGCAAAATCCTTTCGGCAAGCTCTTATTTCAAGAACGTTTGGCGCTGTAAATCTTGAAGCCGTTGCCTTGGGCACGGACTTCGCAGGCACCGACATGCTCTTCGATGAGCGGTTGATAACGCAGGAAGTTATTGGCCACCAGGCGCAGTTCGCCGCCTGATTTCAGATGTTGGCGTGCTTTTCGCAGCAGGTTTTCTGTCGCCATGTAATCGGTATGAACCCCGACATGAAACGGCGGATTGCTCAGAATCGTGTTCAAACCCATCGGCGCGGCGTCGATACCGTCACCCGTCAATACCTGTGCTTCAAGGCCATTGGCGGCCAGCGTCAGGCGGGAACTGGCCGTGGCGAATGCATCCACATCCAGCATCACCACCTCGTTGTGCGGGTAGCGACGTTTCACCGCCGCACCCAGAACACCCGCACCACAGCCGAAATCGAGCAGATTGCCGCTTGGCAGCTTGTCGATATTGTCCAGCAGCAGGGCCGAGCCGCGATCGAGGCGGCCATGGCTGAATACCCCCGGCAGGCTGATGACGATCAGCGGACCGTCCTGCAGGTCGATCTGATAAGGCTTGGCAAGGCTTTCCAGGCTGACTGCCTGTGGGGCGTTTTCGACCGTGACCTGCCACAGTTGGCAGTGACGTGCGCTGTCGAGCTTGCGTGCACGTCCGAACGGGCTCAATTGTCTGGCAGCGGCTTCGATACCGCCCCGTTTTTCGCCGACCAGAAACAGCTCTTGGCCTTGCAGGCGCGAGGCCAGCGCATTGAGCAGGTAGTCGGTCAGGTCGCGGGCCTTGGGCAGGAACAGCACGGCGGCGTCGAATGGCTGTTCTGGCGCCTCGACACCAAAGTGAGTACGCCCCTCGAAGCGCGCATCCAGCGCCGACTGATCACCGGCATGCCAGCACCAGCCACGTGCCTGCGGCAGTTTCCCGAGCAGGTCGTCGGCGGGCAAACCGGCCAACAGCAGCGAGCCTTGAAACAGCTCGGCCTGACGGAGTAACACTTCACTGCGCGGGTCCATGGAATGGCTCCTGAAAAAGCGCGCAGTTTAACAGGATTGCTCGCTTACACAGGGCGCTTGAGAAACCGTATCGGCAGCCAGCCGCCTCCCATCAAACAGCCCGTAAGTCCGCGAGTGAAAAGATTTTGTTGGCGCGGGCCGGGCGGCGTTCCGTTGTCCGCGAAAAGGCGAGTGCATCCGACAAATATTCAGTGACGCAAACACAGTATTCGCGGACAAGTCCGCTCCCACGATCCGGTGTGTGCTGCGCAACAACATGCAACTGACTGAACAAAAACAGTTTTTGTGGGAGCGAGCTTGCTCGCGAAAGGGCCGGCGCTGACGCCATAGTCCATATCGCCTGTATCAGCCCTGGTGACCACGCTCACTGCCACGGGGTCTTTGACCTGTTCTGTCACCCGCTCACAACCCTGACTGGCGCACCGGCGAAAAATGCCCGGGCGTTTTCGGCTACCTGGCTGACGATGCGCTGACGGGCTTCCTTCGCGCCCCATGCGCTGTGCGGGGTGATGATCAGGCGCGGGATGTCGCCTGCCAGCAGAGGATTGCCTGCGACGGGAGGCTCGACACTCAACACATCTGACGCTGCGCCGCCCAGATGCCCATTGCGCAGCGCGTCGGCCAAGGCCTGCTCATTGATCAGCCCGCCGCGTGCGGTGTTGACGATGAACGCATGGGGCTTCATCAGGCTCAGTTCATGAGCACCGATCATGTCGCGGGTGTTGTCGTTGAGCGGACAGTGCAGGGTCAGCGCGTCGACCTGCGGCAGCAGCTCCTCCAGAGGCAGGCGATCCGGGCGTGCAGGCCTGCCAGGAATCTGTCCCGGCAACACACGCATGCCAAATGCCTGCGCCAGCTTCGCGACCGCGCCGCCCAGTTCGCCATGACCCAGCAGGCCCAGAGTCTTGCCTTCAAGTTCGACAATGGGGAAATCCAGCAGGCAGAACTGTTTAGATTGCTGCCACAGCCCTTGATGCACGGCCTGCTGATAGTCCGGCAGGCGGGTGGCGAGCGCCAGCAGCAAAAGGAGTGTGTGCTGAGCCACGGAGGGCGTTCCGTAGCCTTGGCAGTTGCACACCGTCACGCCATGTTCGCGAGCCGCCGCCAGATCGACATTGTTAGTGCCTGTCGCCGTGACCAGAATCAGCTTCAAGTCGGGACATGCTGCGAACGTGCCGGCATCGATCAAGACCTTGTTGCTGATGGCGACCTGAGCACCTTTCAGACGCTCGGCCACCTGCTCAGGTCCTGTGCTGGCGTGCAGCACCAGTTCGTCAAAGCGTTCACGCAGGGGCCCAAGATCCAGATCGCCCAGATCCAGCGACGTGTGGTCGAGGAAAACTGCTCTGCCGGGTTTGCTCATAGCTGTACCTTTTACCGGGGAATTGGAAGGCGTAGTCTGATCAGCCTATCAGAGCCCAGGCTCGACCACATTCCAGGAGAGCCGCCATGTATTGGCCAGAATTTCTGACCGTCGCATTGATCCATTTGCTGGCTGTCGCAAGCCCCGGCCCCGATTTCGCGGTTGTGGTGCGCGAGAGTGTTACCCATGGCCGCAAGGCGGGTACATGGGCGGCGCTGGGCGTCGGCTCGGCGATTTTTGTGCACGTGGGGTATTCGCTGCTGGGCATCGGAATCATCGTTTCGCAGTCCATCGTGCTGTTCAATGCGCTGAAATGGGCGGCGGCGGCCTATCTGCTCTACATCGGCTTCAAGGCCCTGCGCGCCAGGCCGGCCAGTGCCGCCGATGACGTCATCAAGACCGTCGCTGGCGAGCGCACGGCCCGTGGCGCCTATGTGAGCGGGTTCGTTACCAACGGCCTGAACCCCAAGGCGACCTTGTTTTTCCTGTCGCTGTTCACGGTGGTGATCAACCCGCATACCCCGTTGCTGGTGCAAGGCGGGTACGGCGTTTACCTGGCCGTCGCCACGGCCGTCTGGTTCTGTCTGGTGGCCCGGCTGTTCAGCCAGGCACGCGTGCGTGCCGGTTTTGCGCGCATGGGCCACTGGTTCGACCGGGCGATGGGTGGGGTGTTGATCGCGCTGGGTATCAAGCTTGCGCTGACCGAGGTGCGTTGATTTTCGGTGCACAAAACTGACACATGAATCTGTAATGGTCCTTTGAATCGACGGTTCGTCTCTTCGCTCACTGGTCGCCAAATCATCCCTTCGGCTGATTTGGCTGGCGAGGCAGGGCTCTAGAGTCCATATTTCAGGCTTGGCCTGTAAACTTTGGAAAGGGACTCATATGTTACAGACTCGCGTTCTTGCGCCAGCCGATGGCGCTTATCAGTACCCTCTGTTGATCAAACGGCTCCTGATGTCCGGCAGCCGCTACGAAAAAACGCGTGAAATCGTTTACCGGGATCTGGTCCGGTATACCTACGTGGAACTGAACGAACGCATCTGCCGCCTCGCCAATGCGCTGACCGCAGCCGGGGTCAAGGCCGGGGATACGGTTGCTGTCATGGATTGGGACAGCCATCGTTACCTGGAATGCATGTTCGCCATTCCGATGATTGGCGCGGTGGTTCACACCGTCAACGTGCGCCTCTCGCCTGAACAGATCGCTTATACCATCAACCATGCCGACGACCGCGTCGTGCTGGTCAACAGTGAATTCGCAGGCTTGTACCAGGCTATCGCCGGGCATCTGACCACGGTCGAAAAGACCGTGTTGCTGACCGATCTGCCGGAAAAGACCGCTGACCTGCCCAACCTGGTCGGCGAATATGAAGCCTTGCTGGCGGCGGCCAGTCCCGAGTACGCGTTCGAGGATTTCGACGAAAACTCGGTCGCCACCACGTTCTATACCACCGGCACCACGGGCAACCCGAAGGGTGTGTATTTCACGCATCGACAGCTTGTTCTGCACACCCTGGGCGTGGCGACCATCATGGGGTGCATCGACAGCGTGCGCCTGCTGGGCACCGATGACGTCTACATGCCCATTACCCCGATGTTCCATGTGCATGCGTGGGGTATTCCGTACGCGGCGACCATGCTGGGGCTCAAGCAGGTCTATCCCGGTCGCTACGAGCCCGAACTGCTGGTCGAGCTGTGGCGCAAGGAGAAGGTCACGTTCTCCCACTGCGTGCCGACCATCATGCAGATGCTGCTCAATGCCAAGGGCGCGCAGGATGTGGATTTCGGCGGCTGGAAAATCATCATCGGCGGCAGCTCGCTCACACGCACGCTGTACAAGGCCGCCAAGGCGAAAGGGATTCAGCTCACGGCAGCTTATGGCATGTCCGAAACCGGGCCGCTGATTTCCGTGGCGCACATCAACGAAGAGCTGAAGGCGGGCAGCGAGGACGAGCGCATTACCTATCGCATCAAGGCCGGTGTGCCGGGCATGCTGGTGGACGCCGCTATTGTCGACGAGCAGGGCAACTTCCTGCCGGCCGATGGCGAGACCCAGGGCGAGCTTGTGCTGCGGGCACCCTGGCTGAGCGAGAGTTACTACCGCGAACCCGAGAAAGGGGCTGCGTTGTGGGCGGGCGGCTGGATGCATACAGGTGACGTTGCCACGCTGGATGGCATGGGCTTCATCGACATTCGTGACCGCATCAAGGACGTGATCAAGACCGGCGGTGAATGGGTGTCTTCGCTCGAGCTTGAAGACCTGTGCAGCCGGCATCCGGCAGTGCGCGAAGTCGCGGTGGTCGGTATCCCGGATCCGCAATGGGGCGAGCGGCCTTTCGCATTGCTGGTGGTGCACGACGGTCATCAGCTCGATGCCCGAATCCTCAAGGAGCACCTAAAGCCCTTTGTCGAGCAAGGTCACATCAATAAGTGGGCTATTCCCAGCCAGATCGCGCTTGTTACCGAAATTCCCAAGACCAGTGTCGGCAAGCTCGATAAAAAGCGCATGCGTCTGGATATTGTCGAGTGGCAAACCAGCAACAGCGCATTTCTCTCGACGCTCTGACGCATTTGCGTTTGTTGCGCCTGCCGTTGCGAGCCGCACGGCAGGTGCTTACGTCGCCAGGCTGGCTCTGCGCCTTGCCAAATTCCGATTTTAAGCCATTCTCCCCTCCAGGCCTGTCGAGCGACCTCGCGGGAACAGGCGGGCCAGAGGCGTTGATGCTGCAAATCACACTTTAGAGGGATCTGGTATCAGCGCCCGCTGGATATAGTCGGCATAGGGAATGTGCGAGAGCGAAATGACACTTTGTGTTGTAGCCATCCGGGCTGCCTGAAGAGTGTTGACAGTCAGTATTTGATTCGACGGCTGAGTCGTTTTTCTGAAAATTCCCACTGCCATAACAATAAAAGCACATGGAGTAGCGTCGATGACAACAACCACCCCCTTCTGGCGCCGGGCGAAATTGCCCCTGGCCGTCAGCCTTGCCTCTTCGCTCGCCGGCCCTGCTTTCGGCGTCTCGTTCAATATCGGTGAAATCGAAGGCAGCTTCGACTCCTCGCTTTCGGTCGGTGCCAGCTGGTCCACTGAAAACGCCAACAAGAACCTGATCGGCGCTAACAATGGCGGGCGCGGACTGTCTCAGACATCCGACGACGGCCACTTGAACTTCAAGCGTGGGGAAACGTTTTCGAAGATCTTCAAGGGCATCCATGACCTGGAATTGAAATACGGTGATACCGGTGTGTTTGTGCGTGGCAAATACTGGTATGACTTCGAACTCAAGGACGAAGGCCGCGAGTTCAAGGACATCAGCGACTCGAACCGCAAGGAGGGCGCCAAGTCGTCCGGGTTCCAGTTGCTCGACGCATTCGTGTACCACAACTATTCGATCGCTGATCAGCCCGGTGCTGTGCGGTTCGGTAAACAGGTCATCAGTTGGGGTGAAAGCACCTTCATCGGCGGCGGCATCAACAGCGTCAACCCGATCGACGTTTCGGCGTTCCGCCGTCCTGGCTCGGAAATCAAGGAAGGCCTGATTCCGGTCAACATGTTCTACCTGTCGCAAAGCCTGACCGACAACCTGTCTGCCGAAGGCTTCTACCAGCTGGAATGGGACCAGACGGTGACCGACAACTGCGGCACCTTCTTCTCGCAGCCTGATGTGATTGCCGACGGTTGCAACAACAACCTCGCGGTACTGCGCAGCCGCAATGGTCTTAACAGCTCACTGACCGCTGCTGGCCTGCCTGCCGGCGCGCGCGGTGCGATCTTCAATTCGCTGAGCCAGCAAGGCGTGGTGTTCGGCAACCCTGACGAAGGCGCAATCGTACGTCGGGGGCCTGACCGCGATGCACGTGACAGCGGGCAGTTCGGTTTCGCGTTGCGCTACAACTTCGAGCCGCTGGACACCGAATTCGGCGCGTACATGATGAATTACCATAGCCGTGCACCGATCTTCAGCGGTCGTGGC
The DNA here is from genome assembly GCF_900143095.1 of Pseudomonas asturiensis. Lineage (GTDB taxonomy): Bacteria > Pseudomonadota > Gammaproteobacteria > Pseudomonadales > Pseudomonadaceae > Aquipseudomonas > Aquipseudomonas asturiensis. The sequence goes on from NZ_FRDA01000022.1 coordinate 60,519, forward strand.
GGTTCGGCGGCGTCGTTCAGTCCTGCGGGGCTTGTGGGGTCGCTGGTTCGCAATGGCCTGCCGCAAGCGACCGCCACTGCGCTGGCGCCGACCTTGCTGCCTGTCGTGGTCGCCGGTAACTCCAGTTACTACGTCGAATACCCTGAAGATATCCGTCTCTATGGCCTGAGCTTCTCCACCACGTTGCCTACCGGCACTGCGTGGAGTGGCGAGATCAGCTACCGTCCGAACGCGCCGGTTCAGGTCAACACCACCGACATCCTGTATTCGGGCATTTCGCCGCTCAACCCTAACGTGTCGCTGCTGAGCGGGCAGCCCAACACCGATCAGCCGGGCTATCGCCGCAAGGAAATCACCCAGCTGCAAACCACCTTCACCCAGTTCTTCGATCAGGTCATGGGCGCCGAGCGTCTGACCCTGGTCGGCGAGGTCGGCTTTACCCACGTGGGGGGACTGGAAAGCACCTCGAAGATTCGTTATGGCCGCGACCCGGTGTATGGACCAGGCCCGTTGCCAGGCGGTCAGTGCGCGACGCTGAACGCCGGCACCCTGACCGGCGCCGATCAGAACAACCTGACCCGTTATTGCGAGAACGACGGTTTCACCACCGCCAACTCCTGGGGCTACCGCGCGCGCGCCATCTGGGACTACAACAGCTTCTTCGCCGGTGTGAACCTTCGGCCCAGTGTCGCCTGGTCGCATGACGTCAAAGGCTACTCGCCTGGCCCTGGCGGCAACTTCGAGGAAGGTCGCAAGGCTGTCAGCCTCGGTCTGGATGCCGAATACCAGAACACCTATACCGCAGGCCTTTCCTACACCAACTTCTTCGATGGGAAGTACACCACGGTGGATGACCGCGATTTCGTTGCGCTCAGCTTCGGCATGAACTTCTAAGAACACGGTTTTTTCGGGATGACTATGAGAATGAAAATAACAAAGGGTCTGTTGCAAGCCGGTCTGTTGGGCGTGTCGTTGCTGGCAACCAGCGTCATGGCGGCGGTGTCTGAATCCGAGGCAGCCAAACTGGGGACGTCGTTGACACCCATGGGGGCAGAAAAGGCGGGTAATGCGGCGAACACGATTTCGGCCTGGTCGCCGATGCCGAAAAACGCCGGTGCCGTCGACAGCAAGGGCTTCCTGGCCAATCCATACGCCAGTGAAAAACCGCTGTTCATCATCACGGCGGCCAACGTCGAGCAGTACAAGGACAAGCTGGCGCCCGGCCAATACGCGATGTTCAAGCGTTACCCGGACAGCTACAGGATCCCGGTGTACCCGACGCACCGTGGCGCGACCGTGCCGGATGACGTGTATGCGGCCATCAAGAAGAACGCAACCACGACCAAGCTGGTCGGTGGCGGCAGCGGTCTGGAGAATTTCGATACCGCCATTCCGTTTCCAATCCCGTCCAATGGTGTGGAAGTCATCTGGAACCACATCACCCGCTACCGTGGCGGCAGCGTGAAACGTCTGGTCACCCAGGCCACGCCACAGCCCAATGGTTCCTACAGCCTGGTGTACTTCGCTGACCAGTTCGTGTTCCGCGACAAGATGCGCGACTTCGATCCCAAGAATCCGGGCAACGTGCTGTTCTATTTCAAGCAGGAAGTAACCGCTCCGGCGCGTCTGGCCGGTGGTGTGTTGCTGGTGCACGAAACCCTCGATCAGGTTAAGGAGCCGCGCTCGGCGTGGCTGTACAACGCCGGTCAGCGCCGTGTGCGTCGTGCGCCTCAAGTGTCGTATGACGGTCCTGGCACTGCATCGGACGGCCTGCGTACGTCCGACAACCTGGACATGTACAACGGCGCGCCGGATCGCTACGACTGGAAACTGATCGGCAAACAGGAAATGTACATCGCTTCCAACAGCCACAAGCTGGACGATCCGACGCTCAAGTACGCCGATATCATCAAGGCCGGTCACATCAATCAGGACCTGACCCGTTACGAGCTGCGTCGTGTCTGGCACGTGACGGCCACTTTGAAAGAGGGTCAGCGCCACATCTATGCCAAGCGTGACTTCTTCATCGACGAAGACACCTGGCAGGCAGCAGTCATCGATCACTACGACGGTCGTGGCCAACTGTGGCGCGTCGCTGAAGCGCATGCCGAGAACTACTACGACAAGCAAGTGCCGTGGTACGCCATCGAAACGCTGTACGACCTGCAATCGGGCCGATACGTGGCGCTGGGCATGAAGAACGAAGAGAAACGGGCCTACGAGTTCGGTTTCACTGCGGGCACCAGCGACTTCACACCCAACGCGCTGCGTCAGGAAGGCGTTCGTTAAGCCAACGTGTGTAGCGCTTCTGGATACATGAAGCGCGTCTGAATCAACGCTTGAGCATCAAAGCCCCGCTTGCGGGGCTTTTTTGCGTCGGACGTCTGCCTTATAAGCTGTAGGAATTTTGTTACAGTCTTTTCAGTGATGGCCTTCAAAACGCGCCACTAACCCGCTAGTCTCCGAGCACCGTTACGCCGAAAAAACTGATTCATACAAGAGCCGGCCATGACTGATCTGTCCCGCATGCAAGGGTTCGCAGACAGCGCGATTCCTGCGTTGGAAGGGCGATTCTTCCGACCACCACTGCCCGATGGTTACGTGCTCAGGCCCCGTCTTTGTCAGCGTCTCAACGAAGGGTTGGCTGGACGCCTGCTGCTGGTCTGTGCGCCTGCAGGGTTCGGCAAAAGCTCGCTGGCGGTCGAGTTCTGTCAGGCCTTGCCAGACAAATGGCAGAGCGTATGGCTGGGGCTGAGTTCGCGAGACAGCGACCCCGGACGTTTTCTGGAGCGTCTGCTGACCGGGCTTCAGCAGTTCTTTCCGCAACTGGGGACTCAGGCGCTGGGGCTGCTGAAAATGCGCCAGCGTCATCAGCCGTTCGCGTTCGAACAGTGGCTTGACGGGTTACTGGATGAGTTGGCCGTGCACCTGATGCTGAGTCGGCCGCTGCTGCTGGTGCTTGACGATTACCATCTGGCCCAAGGGTCGGTTCTTGACCGTTGTCTGCAGTTCTTTCTCAACCATTTGCCTGTCGGTCTGGTGGTGATGGTCACCAGTCGCCAGCGCCCCGACTGGCATCTGGCGCGCTTGCGCCTGTCTCGCCAGCTCCTTGAAATCAACGAACAGGACCTGAGGCTCACGCAGGCCGAGTCCATGGCCCTGCTGGATCGGCACAGCCGTTCTCTTGATAACGAAGCACTGCAACGGCTGATTCAGCGCAGTGAAGGCTGGGTGGCAGGGTTGCGTTTCTGGTTATTGGCAGCTGCCGAAGCCGGGGATGAAAACGCGCTGCCGCAATCCTTGCATGGCGGCGAGGTGCTGATTCGCGAATACCTGCTTGAGGAAGTCATTGACTGCCTGCCTGCCGAGGCTCAGGCGTTTCTCTACGAAACGGCTTGTCTCGAGCGTTTTTGCAGCGCCTTGTGCGACGCGGCTCGGGACACCCACGACAGCGCCGACATGCTGCGCTATCTGCAGGCCCATCAGGTGTTTCTGGTGCCACTGGAAGAACAGGGGCACTGGTTTCGCTACCACCATCTTTTTTCGGACTTGCTGCGCGCACGTCAGGCCAGCAGGCCGCAACAGACGCGCCTGCACTTGAACGCCTGCCGCTGGTTCAGCGACCAGGGCCTGCTCGACGAAGCGGTCGAGCAGGCCCTGCGCGCCGGGAATCTGGATGTCGCGGCCAACCTGGTGCAAAACCTCTCCGAAGAACAACTGCTGGCTGAGCAGAATGTCGGCATGCTGCTGCGCTGGAAAATGGATTTGCCTGACAGCCTGCTGACCAGCACGCCCCGATTGATCGTGCTGTACGCCTGGGCATTGGGGCTGGCCTGCCAGCTGGACGCTGCCGAAGAACTGGCCGACAAGTTGAGCCGGTTTTTACCCGCCCCCTCGGCCACCGCGCAGAAGTCCATGCTTGCCCAATGGCTGGCGTTGAGTGGCGTCATCGCCCGCGGCCGGGGCGATAGTGCCAAGACCCTGAGGTATTGCAGCGAAGCCCTGCTCAGCCTGCCGGAAAAACGCTACGGCCAGCGCCTGGTGTGTCTCTCCACGCTGGCCAACCTGGCCATTGCCCAGGGCGATCTATGGCGCGCCCGTGCGTTGAATCGTGATGCGCTGGAACTGGCGCAACGGGTCGCCAATCCGTTGTTCGAAGCCCTGGCGCATTACGACCGTGCCAGAGCGCTGCAGGCTCGCGGCGAGATTCTTCGCGCACTGGACGAGGTGCGTCAGGGCCTGCAACGCCTCAAGGGACTTTCTGCATCAAGGCTCTACGCCGTCCGTGCGCGTCTGACGTTGTATGAAGGCTACCTGCTGACCCTGCGCATGCAGGTCGATGCAGGGCGCGCGAAATTACTGGCCGGACTTGCCGAAGCGCGCGCCTGTCGCGACATCAGTGTGTTGATCGGTCACTGTGTCATCGCCACCATGGAAGGCTGCGCCGGTCGCTTTGCTGAAGCGTTCGCGGAGCTGGCAGAGGCCGAGAGGTTGATGCACATCTGGGACGTCCCGCCGATTTATTACCTGGCGATGATTACCCTGGTCAAATGCGAGCTTTGGCTGGCGCAGGGGCGTGTCGATCTGGCCGAAGGCTGGTTGTTGCGTCTGACTCAGACGTACCGCGGCGATCTGGCCGCTGCTGCACCTGAATGTCATCCCCAATTGTCTCAGCACATCGAGTTTCAGCGCGCTTTGCTGGAGCGTATCCAGGGCGATGCCGCTGCCAGCGAACAACGCCTGCAACGGCTCGGCCAGCACGCTCAGGAAGTGGGGGCGCAGTTGCTCGCCGTCATCGCAATGACGCAACAGACAGGCCTGATGCTCACGGCCGGGCGCTTTGAGGAGGCGCGCGGGATGCTTGTTCGCAGCATGAAGGCCGCAACAGGTGGAGCGCTGATGCCGTTCAGGACACTGCTCACCGAGCACGCGCAGTGGTTGCGTGAGCAATTACTCCCTGCGCCACCGTGTCCGCTGCGCAATGCGTTGCTTGAGCAACTGCCTTCCTGTTCAGCGCCGCCGATTGCCGAGTCTCAGCCGGGTGGCGATTGCCTGAGCGTGCGTGAACTGGACGTTCTGCATCTGATTGCCCAAGGCTGCTCGAATCAGGAAATCAGCGAGCAGTTGTTCATCTCGCTGCACACGGTCAAGACCCACGCCAGTCATATCAACAGCAAGCTGGGGGTCGAGCGTCGCACCCAGGCCGTAGCCCGGGCCAAGGCGTTAGGGCTGTTGGGGTAGCGAATCCGGTTCAGTCCCGCTTGCCTTGCGACCACAAGTGATCCACATTTTCCAGGCCCCAGTCGTCGGGCAGTTCGATTTTCACGATCGCGTCCCTGTCCGTCTCGCTGGCAAGGTCGATGATTCGTGGCACGAAGGCTTTTCGGGTTCGCGCCGACATGAATACCTTCACTCTGGGACGCAGCAGTGACGTCTCGCTCTGCTCGACCACCACCCCCAGATTTCCGCTCTCAAGGCGCACCAGCGCGCCTACCGGGTAGATGCCCACGGTCTTGACGAAACTCTGGAATACCCGCTCATCGAAGTGGCCTTTCCAGGACGCCATTTCACGAATCGAATGCGCAACGCCCCAGCCCTTTTTGTACGGGCGGTCGGAGGTGATTGCATCGTACACATCGCACACTGCGCTCATTCTGGCGAAAAGACTGATGTCTGAACCCAGCAGGCCGTGAGGGTAGCCGGAGCCGTCGAACTTTTCGTGGTGATGCAGGCACACGTCCATGACCGCGGTGGCGACGGGCAGATTCTCTTCAAGAATTTTCAGACCCTGCTCAGGGTGGGTCTTCATCAGGTCGAATTCTTCGGTGGTCAGCCTGCTGGGTTTATTAAGGACTTCAGGCGCGATCATCATCTTGCCGACATCGTGCATCAGGCCTGCGACGCCCGCTTCGCGAATCTGCTCATCTGCCATGCCCATTCTTCTGGCCAGTGCCACCATCAATGCGCAGACGGCGACCGAATGCATGTAGGTGTATTCATCCGACGTCTTCAGACGCGACAGGCTGATCAGTGCATGCGGATGGCGCAGGATCGAGTTGGAGATTTCCTCGACCATCAACTGCACGTTATCCATCTTCATGGCCTGGCCCATGCGAGCCTCGTTGAACATGGTCATGACCACGTCTCGGGCACGGCCACAGATGGCCTTGGCGCGCTCGACCTCCTGTTCCAGGCTGACAGCCGCTGTGTCGCTTTCAGACGAAGCCTGGGTGAGTGTTGCCGTACTGTCTGCGCCTAGACACGTGTCGATCCAGACTTCCAGGGTATCGGACGTCTGAATGCGCTTGAGCACTTCGGCATCGTGAAGAACGGTTTCGACGTGAGTGATCCAGAAGGGGTCGCTGTTCCACGGGCGGCAGAACTTGTGGATATGCATACCCAGGGAGAGTTCGGAAACAGGAATTTTTTTCAGCATGTTCAGTCACCCGGATGTCGGGTGACTGAAAGAAGGGCTCGGGGGAGTGACAACGCCAGGGTTGTTGATCGACATGATTTCACCTCTTTAGACGACAAGGATCATCCTGATCTCATAACGCCAGTATACGCATCAGATAAAGAAAAAATCTTGTGTATCTGTCAGGCGTCAAAAAGAGGGCTTTTGTTTTTGTACCAATTAAATCAATAAGTTACGTCGTTTATGTGGTGTGCGTCGATCACTCGATAAAAACATTCAATCGCTGTTTCAGAGTTGCCAGTGAAAGTTAAAGCCGTTATTCGGTCAGGGCGTCGGCAGCAGCCCGGGCAGTGGATGATAGCGACGCCCGAAATACACCAGCGCATCCGATTCGCTTTCATGCCGGATGTCCTGCACTTCGCAGAACAGAATGTCGTGGGTGCCGACACTTACTGACCGGCTGATGCGACAGTCCAGTGCCAGCTTGGCGCCGTCGAGCAACGGAGCGCCGGTCAATCCCTCCAGCCATTGGCCGCCTGCAAAACGCTCCACTTGCGAGGTCTTGCCACCGAACAGGTTGGACAGCGCTTGCTGGTCATGACCCAGCGTGTTGACACACAGTGTGCCGTTGCCGACAAACGCGTCATACACCGAGGCACTGCGATTGATGCAGACCAGCAGGGTCGGCGGCTGATCGGTCACGCTGCAGACGGCCGTCGCCGTGAACCCGGCGCGACCGTGCGGGCCGTCGGTGGTGATGACGTTGACCGCGGCAGCGAGGCTGGACATGGCGTCGCGAAACTGAACCTGGGTGACGGCAGTGGCGTCGGCTGGGCATATCGCTGATTGAGTTTGCATGGCAACGGTCCTTCAGGCCTGGGCGCTGAGAAAGTCGAGCAGGGCTCGGTGAAAGGGCTGTGGATCAGTGATGTTCGAGGCGTGACCGCCATATTCCAGAAGCACCAGCCTGGCGTCGGGCAAGGTGTCGGCCAGGTGCTGTGATCGCTGCCACGGCACCAGCATGTCGTCGCGGTTGGCGATCAACAGAGTGGGTGTGCGTATGTCCGCAAGCCTTGCCTCGATGTCGAAGCTTTCCAATGCGTGAATGCGCCGCAAAAGGTTGTCGGTGTCGGGGAAATGCGCCAGTGCGTGTGCTTCATCGCTGGCCAGTCGCGTGGTATTGGCTGCGATCCAGTCGGCGGGGTACAGAAACAACGCCTGGGCTTGCACATAGGCCTCTGGGCCACTGTTCAGCAACAGTTTCCTGCGCACCGAAAAGCAGCGGGCGCTGTGCGGGTTCGGGCCGCTCCAGGCGTTGATCAGCACCTGGCTGTCGAGCATTTTCGGGCGTAACAGCGACAGCTCCAGGCCGACCAGCCCACCCAGCGCATGGCCCATGAAATGGCAGTGCTGAATGTCGAGCGAGTCGAGCAGCTCCATCAGTTCGACCGCCATATGCCGAATCGTGTAGTCGGGCGGGATCACGGCCGGACTGCGTCCTGTCCCGGCGTGATCGTAGATCAGCACCTGATAATCCCGGGTCAGGATGGGCAAATCGTTGCTCCAGTATTGACCGGAACCGCCGAGTCCCGAGCTGAGCACCAGCGTCGGTGCACCGGCTTTTTGCGAAGCATGAAGTTCATGGAACATGCGGGGCGCTCCAGGTGGGCGGCGAGCGCCCACGGTCGAGGTTCAGCCGATGTGGGCGATGCTGGCGATTTCGATCAGGGCTTCAGGTTTCACCAGGCCACACTGGATGCAGTAGCGCGCCGGTTTTTCGCCAGCGAAGTACTCGGCATAGACTTCGTTGACCTTGGCGTAATCGGCCCAGTCACGAATCATGATCATGTTGAAGGTCACGTCATCCATCGTCCCGCCTGCGGTTTCGACCACGCTTTTGATGGTCTCCAGCACGTGACGGGTCTGGGCGGTGGCGTCGCCGACATGCACCACGTTGTTGTCCTTGTCGAAGGGCAGGGTGCCTGACACATAGAGCACGCCGTCAGCCATCGAACCCGGTACGAATGGTGCGATAGGCTTGGTGGTGCCAGCAGGAATGATCGCTTTCTTGGTCATGCGTACGTCCTCACGAAGGTTGCCCGACCGGGCTGAAAGTGGTGCAGAAGTCCTCGACGCTGGAAACCCAGCCGAAGAAGGTTTCGATGTTGAACAGGGCGGCCTGCTGAGCGAATTCGGGGCCTGCCTGATGAGTGGCGTCGGCCAGTACCACGCCGAAATATTCCAGGTGAAAGCCGTCGCGCAAGGTCGACTCGACGCAGACGTTGGTGGCGATTCCGGTAAACACCAGGTTACGAATGCCTCGGCTGCGCAGCACGCTGTCGAAGCTGGAATTGAAGAAGCCGCTGTAGCGGATCTTCGGCACCACAATGTCGCCGGGCTCAGGTTTCAGCTCGTCGACCAGTTGATAGTCCCAGCCGCCCTTGGCCAGTAGCTGACCTTCGAGTTCGGGGCGCTTGCGCATGGTTTTCAGCGCGTTGGACTTGTGCCAGTTCGGTGAGCCGGGGCCACCGGCTTCCACATAGGCCGGGTCCCAGCCGTTCTGGAAAAAGATCACCGGGATACCTGCCGCACGCGCAGCGGCGCAGGCCTTCTTGATATTGGCGATCACCGGCCCCGTGCTGCTGACATCGAACCCTGCCAGGTCCAGATAGCCGCCGAGCGAGGCGTAGGCGTTCTGCATATCGACCACCACCAGGGCTGTCTCGCCTGCTTTCATGCGCAGGTTTTCGGGGCGTGCGGGCAGTTCGCGTGCAGGCTGCAGATCCAGTGGCAGATCCACGCCGGCAATCGTTGCCGGGGCGTTCATCACACCACCTCCTTGAGCTGCGCGATGTGACTGCGGCTGCTCATCAGTGGCTGAATTTTCTGGCCGAAATCCTCGACGCCTTTCACGAAATCATCGAAGGTCAGCATCACACCCTGGGTGCCCGGGACGCTGGCCACCTCATCGAGCATGCGTGCCACATTGGCCCATGAGCCCACCAGCGTGCCCATGTTGATATTGACCGCCGAGGTCGGGTCGGCCATCTGCCGCAGGTTCGAGCCTGCGCTCTTGTCGGCCGAGCCCTTGTCGCTTAGCCAGGCGATGGCTTCCTCGTCGGCACCTTCCTTGATGTGCTCCCAGCGCGCCCGGGCGGCTTCGTCGGTATCGTCGGCAATGATCATGAACAGTACGCAGGAGGTGACATTACGCCCGGTCTTTTCGTTGGCCTCGATCAGTTTCTGTGCGGTGGGCGCGAAGGCCGTCGGGGTGTTCACGCCCTTGCCGAAGCAGAAGTTGTAGTCGGCGTACTGGGCCGAGAACGCCATGCCGGCTTCGCTTTGCCCGGCGCAGATCAGCTTCATATCGGCTTGCGGACGCGGGCTGACGCGGCAGTCCTGCATGCTGAAATGCTCACCCTTGAAGTCACTGCTGCCCGTGGCCCACAAGTCGCGCAACACCTGGGCGTATTCGGCCAGGTACTCGTAGCGGGTATGGAAGAATTCGTCGCCGGGCCAAAGACCCATTTGTTCGTACTCGGGCTTCTGCCAGCCGGTAACCAGATTGATGCCGAAACGGCCGTTGGAAATCGAGTCGATGGTCGAGGCCATTCGTGCCGCAATCGCGGGTGGAATCGTCAGGGTCGCGACGGTGGCGAACAGCTGGATCTTGCTGGTCACGGCGGCAAGCCCCGCCATGAGGGTAAAGGACTCCAGATTGTGTTCCCAGAACTGGGTCTTGCCGCCGAAACCGCGCAGTTTGATCATCGATAGCGCGAAGTCGAAGCCGTAGCCTTCGGCCTTCTGCACGATCTGTTTGTTGAGTTCGAAGGTCGGCAGGTATTGCGGTGCGTTGCTTGAAATCAGCCAGCCGTTATTGCCAATGGGGATGAAGATACCGATGTCCATATGAGGCCTCTCTGCGATAGTCGATGCGTGCCCCAAGGACAACGGGCGGCACTTGAAATCGAATTTGCATGAAGCGGGCCAGCTTTGTTTTGTTGTTTTTATTCAACGGGTTAGAAAATAAACCGCATTAATTCGGACCATTTGGTCTGGATGAGAGCACTTGGTTTGTGCAGTGCGCACGGTGATGGGGCATGTGGCGCATGAATGCGCGATGCGTTTTGCATTCATATCGACAAAGTGTGTCCGCCCGTTAAGATGCCTGCTCATTTCGGCATCACTGGTTGACGTGTGTGAACAAGAAACCTCCCGTGACAGAGCCCGCGGTCAAGCGCGTGCGCAAGGTCAAGCCCGAGAAGGCAATCAAGGCAACCCGTGAACCCAGTGCGTCGGCCCTCAAGCGCCGCATGCGTCTCATGGAAGGCAAGCGCAGTGTGATTCTCGATGCCGCGCTGGAAATCTTTTCCCGTTATGGCGTGCATGGCAGCAGCCTGGATCAGGTGGCGAGCCTGGCGGATGTGTCCAAGACCAACCTGCTTTATTACTTCAGCAGCAAGGACGACCTGTACCTGAACGTGCTGCGCCAGTTGCTGGAGGTGTGGCTCAGCCCGCTGCTGCATTTCACCGCCGACAAGGATCCGCAGCAGGCCATCGGTGCCTATATAAAGGCGAAGCTGGAGATGTCCCGCGATCACCCGGCCGAGTCCCGCCTGTTCTGCATGGAAGTGATGCAGGGTGCGCCGCTGATCCAGGGTGAGTTACAGCACCCGTTGCGCGATACCGTGCAGGCCAAGGTGGCAGTGATTCAGCACTGGATCGACAGCGGACAGTTGGCGCCCATCAATCCTCATCACCTTATTTTCTCGTTGTGGGCGACCACTCAGCATTACGCAGACTTTCGCACGCAGGTCGAGGCGGTGACCGGCAGAACGCTGGACGATCCCGCGTTTTTTGACGAGGTGCTGGAGAGCCTGCGCAGCATGATTCTGGACGGCATCCTGCCGCGGGGTGCTTGAGATATCTCAAGGTGATCGCTGAAGTAACGCTAGCTCCAGTGTGGGAGGCGGCTTGCCGGCGATGAACGATGACGCGATTTTGTGGGAGCGGACTTGTCCGCGAAAAGGCCAGTACATCCGACGCATATGCAGTGGCTGAAATACTGCATTCGCGGACAAGTCCGCTCCCACTGAGTTTGCCGCGCGACAGCGCTACGTCGAAGACGTGGTGGCGCCTCCTACAGTCCGGTGTTTGCCTTACGCACCCCGGCTGAGCAGCAATCGGTCACTCTGCACAAACCAAGTGCTCTGAATCGGACCATCTGATCCGTTTTGGTCATGCTGTTTTCTACAGTCCGTTGTTTCATAACGTCTTTTCTGCAGTGGCATGGATGCTGCTATGGCCTGCAGGGTCGGCCCCGCGCTGTTCTTGCAGGCCATTACCCTCAGGAAAACGTCTATGTACAAGAAACTGTTGCCCGGGACTTTGTGTGCGGCTGTTGCGTTCGGGATGGGCAGCCTTGCCCAGGCAGAAGGATTGACCCTCAAAGGCCCGGCGAAAATCGCCATGGTGTACATCAGCCCGCGCAACGACGGGGGCTGGACCCAAGCGTTCGACGAAGCCCGGCAAAAGCTGGAAAAGGACCTGGACACCAAGATCCAGTACGTGGAAAGCGTTCCTGAAAACGCGGCAGCCATCACACCAGTGGTTGATCGCCTGATCGCACGTGGCGCCAATATTATCGTCGGCACCGCTTTCGGCTACTCGGACACCTTCCTGACGCTGGCCAAAAAATACCCTGATGTGGCGTTTCTGAACGGTTCGGGTACCACCAACGCACCTAATCTGGAGTCGTTCTACGGGCGCACCTATGAAAGCCAGTACCTATGCGGCATGGCGGCAGGCGCGGCGTCGAAAACCGGCAAGCTGGGCTTTGTCGCCGCCAACCCGTTCGGTCAGGTCAACTGGACCATAAACGCCTACGAGCTGGGCGCCAGGCAGATCAACCCGAAGGCGACAGTCACTGTCATCTACACCGGTGCCTGGAACGATCCGGTGAAAGAGCGCGCGGCCACCATGGCGCTGATCGACAACGGCGTGGATGTGGTCGGCCAGCATGTCGACAGCCCGACACCCCAGATCGTCGCTCAGGAGCGCGGCATTCACGGCACCGGCCACCACCGCGACCTTAGCGAGTTTGCCCCCAAGGCCACCGTTTGTTCGTCGGTCTGGGTCTGGGAACGCTTCCTGGGGCCTGAACTCAAGAAAGTCATGGCTGGCAACTGGACGCCTGCGGCCAATGGCGCGTTGCTGTCGATGGAGCAGGGCGGCACTGATATCAGCCTGACCAAGGACGCAATCATCTCGGCAGATAACCGGCAGAAGATCGAGGCTGAGCGTGCCGAGCTGCTGGCGGGCCGCAAAATCCTCTACAGCGGGCCGATGGCGGATCGCGACGGTAAAGAAAGGATCGCCGCCGGGCAGCATATGTCCGACCCGGACCTGTGGAAAATGGACTGGTTCGTCGAAGGCGTGATGACCCAGCAATGAGTCAGGTCAATGCGCTTCAACTCACTGGTATCAGCAAGTCGTTCGACGGTTTCAAGGCCTTGATCGACGCCGACTTCACGGCTCACTGGGGCGAGGTTCATGCGCTGCTGGGCGAGAACGGTGCGGGCAAATCGTCGCTGATGAACATTGCCGCCGGGTTGTATGCGCCGGAGACCGGCTCGCTGCTGATCGACGACAACCTGGTCCAGCTCCAAGGCCCCAAGGATGCGAGTCGCTATCGGATCGGCATGGTGCATCAGCATTTCAAACTGGTGAAACCGTTCACCGTGGCGCAGAACATTCTGCTGGGGCTGCGTGAGCAGCCGGGCGAGGGCAGTTATCGCAAGCGTCTGCGGGCGCTTGAGCAGGACATTGTCAGCAAGGCTGAGGAACTGGGCTTTGTGCTCGACCCAACCCGCAGCGTCGACAGCTTGTCGGTGGCCGAGCAGCAGCGCGTTGAGATTCTCAAGGTGCTGCTGGCCGGTGCGCGGATTCTGATTCTCGATGAGCCCACGGCAGTGCTCACCGATCAGGAGGCCGAACGGTTGCTGACGACGGTGCAGGCGTTTGCCCGTCAGGGCGCTGCCGTGATTCTGGTGACGCACAAGATGGCTGACGTGAAGCGCTACGCCGATCGGGTGACCGTGATGCGTGGCGGTCGCACGATTCAGACCCTTGATCCGCACTCCGTCAGCGTTCAGCAACTGGTGCAATTGACCGTGGGCGATTCCGCACCGGTCAGTGAGCGCAGTCCGGTGACGCCGGGAGAGGTTCGTGTGCAGGTGCGTGACCTGCGCAGCGTGGCAGGCAGCAGCGCGCTCAACGGGGTGAACATGACCCTGCGCGCCGGGCAGATCTACGGCATCGCAGGCGTGGGCGGCAATGGTCAGGCGGAACTGGCCAACGCGTTGATGGGCCTGCCACAACCCACCGAAGGCGAGATTCATCTGGCGCAGTTCGGCGATCTGCGCAGCGCATCGCCCGAGCAACGGCGGCAGTTGCGCATTGCGTCGATTCCTGCGGATCGCTACGGAGCCGCCCTGGCCGGTTCGCTCTCGGTGGCCGAAAACTTCGGTATCGGCAATATTCATGGCGGCCAGTACGGCTCGTTCTGGCGCATGCGTTACACGCGCCTGAAACAGGACGCGCAGCAGGCCGTGACGGATTTCGATGTGCAGGGCGTGCGTTCGCTCGATCAGAAAGCTGCGCTGTTGTCGGGTGGCAATGCCCAGAAGCTGGTGATCGCGCGGGAATTCAGTCGCAACCCGCAATTGGTGCTGGTCCACAGTCCCAGCAGGGGCCTGGACGTTCGCGCCACCCAGGCGGTGCACGACCGTCTGCGTGCTGCGCGTGACGCAGGCGCAGCCGTGCTGGTGATCAGCGAAGACCTGGACGAGGTTCTGACCCTGTCTGACCGGATCGGCGTGATGAACGGTGGGCGTATCGTCGCCGAGTTCGAACATCCCGCTGATCGTCAGGCGATTGGCAAAGCGATGGTGAGCCATGACTGAATCGACTGTATTGCACGCTGGCAGTACGCCGCGAAGCCCTTTGTTATCGCGACGCTACACGCTGGAAATCCGCCAGCAGACCGGCTGGCCGTTGCAGGTGCTGATCATTGCGCTGGCGTTGCTGGTGGGGCTGGCGATCTGTACTGCGATACTGATCCTGGCGGGCGTTCCGGCAGGCGAACTGCTCAACGAGTTCGTCATGCAGACGGTATTCGACGCACAGAACTTCAAAGCCGTACTGTTTCAGGCCTCGCCCATGATCATGGTCGGGCTGGCAGGCTGCATGGCGTTCCGTGCGAGGTTCTGGAACCTGGGGCTGGAGGGTCAGATGATCTGGGGCGCCATCGGGGCCACGGCCATTTCACTGTTTGACGTGGGGCCGCAGGTGCTGCGTCTGCCCATGATGATGGCTGCGGCGATTGGCTGCGCGATGCTCTGGAGCCTGGGGCCGATCCTGTTGAAGCTCAAATGGCAGGTCAACGAAATCATCTCGACCCTCATGCTTAACTACATCGCCGCCAACTTCCTGCAGCATCTGGTCTACGGGAGCTGGAAAGACCCGCGGGATAACTTTCCGTATTCACCTGCACTGCGCAGTTTCGAACGTCTGCCGGATCTGTTTGCCGGCTATAACGCGGCCATCGTTCTGGCGCTGCTGGTCACGCTGCTGACCTTGTGGTTTATCGGTATCTCAAGGGCCGGTCTTTATCTGCGCTTCGTCGATGCCAATCCCAAAGTGGCCGGCGCAGTTGGCGTGCCGGTGCGCAAGATGATCATTGGCACAGTCCTGCTGTCCGGGGCGCTGGCAGGGCTGGCAGGGTTCGTCGTGACCTCGGGGCAAGAGGGGCGCCTCACCCAGTCGTTCTATCAGGGCTACGGGTTTTCCGGGATTCTCATCGCGTTTCTGGCTCGTAACAATCCTGTGGCGGCGACCCTCGTGGCGCTGCTGATCGCCATGCTGTTCGTGGCGGGGCGCAACCTGCAGGTGTTCTACCAGATCCCGTTTTCGATGGTGCAACTGATCCAGGCGATTCTGGTGATCTGTGTGGCCTCGTCCGACTTTTTCATCCGCCATCGCCTGCGTCGTATCCAGGCAGGAGCACGCTGATGGACCTTCTTTCTCATTGGCTGGGCAGCGCCCCGGATTTCGCCGTACCCTTTGCGCTGGCCGCGTTGGGCCTGATCCTGATCGAACGCAGCGGCGTTCTGGCGCTGGGCGTCGAAGGCATGATGCTGGTCGGTGCGCTGGCGGGCATCGGCACGCAACTGAGTGTCGGCTCGCCCGGCATTTCCTTGCTGGCGTCGATGGTGGCAGCCGGTGCGGTGTCGTTGCTGTTTGCCCTGATGGTGCTGGTGCTGCGCATCAATCAGGTGATCGCGGGGCTGGCGCTGGTGTTCTTCTGTCAGGGCCTGACCGGGTTGCTGGGCACACTGCTGGGCTGGACCAACCGTCCGGTGAGCGGCTTGCAGGCTGTGGAGCTGTGGCCCCTGTCAGAGCTGCCTGTGGTGGGCAAGGTGTTCATCCAGAATCCACTGGTGTACCTGACCGTGCTGATTTTCATCGCCGTGGTCTGGCTGCTGGAACGCACGCGTACGGGGCTGCGTTTGCGTGCCGTGGGCGAAAATCCTCAGGCGGCCGATGCGGCGGGTATTTCGGTGCTGGGCTATCGGCTGGCGGCCATCGTTGCGGGCTCGGCCCTGATGGGCCTGGCGGGCGGCTTCATCGCGGTGCTCAGCACCAAAATGTGGATTGCCGACATGACCGGCGGACGCGGCTGGATCGCTGTCTCACTGGTGATTTTTGCGCGTTGGTCGCCGTGGCGCGCGTTGGCCGGTGCATTGTTGTTCGGAGGGATTGAAGCGCTGATACCACAATTGGCCGCCACTGGCGTGAAGCTGCCGCAGTATTTCGTGCTGATGACGCCGTATGCGGTGACCTTGCTGGTCATGGTCTGGGTGGCCGCCGGCAAACGACAATCGTCAAGTCAGCCAGGTGCGCTGGGCGAGCCGTATATTCGCGAAGAGCGACGCTGACCGTGCGACGCAGACGGTTCAGGCCGGGTTAAGGAATTTTTGACAGGCGCCATGCTCTAATCGGTCATCAGCGTCAGTCCAACCCAGGAGCATCTGAATGTTCACCTCGCGTCGTTTGATTATTGTCGCCACCGCCGTAGCGCTGCTGTCTGGCTGTGCGACGTCGTCCAATCCCTATGACAACCAGGGTCAGGCTCAAAGCTCCGGCGGCATGAACAAGACCGCCAAATACGGTGGGCTGGGCGCACTGGCTGGTGCCTTGGCAGGCGCGGCCATCGACCATAACAGTCGCGGCAAGGGCGCATTGATCGGCGCTGCCGTGGTAGGCGCCGCATCGGCAGGTTACGGCTACTACGCGGACAAACAGGAAGCGGCGCTGCGTGCAAGCATGGCCAATACCGGTGTCGAGGTTCAGCGTCAGGGTGATCAGATCAAGCTGATCATGCCGGGCAACATCACCTTCGCCACCGACTCTTCGGCCATCGCCAGCAGCTTCTATTCGCCGCTCAACAACCTGGCGAATTCGCTCAAGCAATTCAATCAGAGCAACATTGAAATCATCGGTTACACCGACAGCACCGGCGGGCGTCAACACAACATGGACCTGTCGCAACAGCGCGCGCAGAGTGTTGCGACCTACCTGACCTCACAAGGTGTCGATCCCTCGCACCTGTCGGTACGTGGCGCAGGTCCCGACCAGCCTATCGCCAGCAACGCCGACGCCAACGGCCGCGCCCAGAACCGTCGCGTCGAGGTCAACCTCAAGCCGATTCCGGGTCAGCAATACCAGCAGTATCAGCAGTAAGCTCGCCTGATGTGATGGCCATACCCACGCGCTGCGTGGGTATGCAGCACGGGACGCTCCGCCTCCCTTTGTGAAAACTCTCCGTAGGCAAGTTACCCGCGATACTGCTCGTGCAGCCGCTTCAGCAACTGGTCTTTTTCTTCCCAGAGTCCATTGATCCACTGCTGGAATTCCAGGCGGTATTCACCGTCCTGATCATAGTTTTTACCCACGAACTGCGGCGGGATACTGATCTCCTCGAAGTGGGCGACCACGTCTTTCACCCTGCCGCACAGCAGGTCCCAGTAGCCTGGCCGGCCGGCGGGGTAGTGGATCGTCACGTTAATGATCGATTCCAGTTGCTCGCCCATCGCATCCAGTACGAAGGCAATGCCGCCCGCCTTGGGTTTCAGCAAATAGCGGAACGGTGAGTTCTGCTCGGCATGTTTGCCCGGCGTAAAGCGCGTTCCTTCTGCGAAGTTGAAGATTCCCACCGGGTTGTGGCGAAACTTCGCGCAGGTGCGGCGAGTGGTCTCCAGGTCCTTGCCTTTCTTCTCCGGGTGCTTGGCCAGGTACGCCTTGGAATAGCGCTTCATGAACGGAAAGCCCAATGCCCACCACGCGAGACCGATCACAGGGACCCAGATCAATTCCTGTTTGAGGAAAAACTTCAACGGGCGGATTCGACGGTTCAGCACGTACTGCAACACCATGATGTCGACCCAGCTCTGGTGGTTGCTGGTGACCAGATACGAGTGTTTGTAATCCAGCCCTTCCAGACCCGTCAGGTGCCAGCGGGTGTTGCACAGCAGTCTGATCCACGCGTTGTTGTTGCCGATCCAGGTTTCCTGAATATGGCTCATCATCCAGTCGGTGAGGCGCTGGGCGGCAGAGAAAGGCAGGCAGATCTTGAAGATCGTGACCACGAACAGCACCGTGCAGCAGATGATGGTGTTCAGCGCCAACAGCAGCGAGGCAATGACGCCGCGCAATGGGGCAGGCAGGAAATCCATGAAGGATGAAGCTCCGCAGAGTGATGGGATGCCGCAGATTCGCCTGCGGCACCTGAGTGTGTATCAGGCCAGTGTGTCGGCCTGAATGGCAGTCAATGCAATGGTGTAAACGATGTCGTCGACCTGAGCGCCGCGTGGCAGGTCGTTGACCGGCTTGCGCAGGCCTTGCAGCATCGGCCCCAGGCTCACGCAGTCAGCACTGCGCTGCACCGCTTTGTAGGTGGTGTTGCCCGTGTTGAGGTCCGGGAACACGAACACATTGGCGCGTCCCGCGACCGGGCTGTCAGGGGCCAGTTGCCGGGCCACATGCTCGTTGGCGGCGGCATCATACTGCAGCGGCCCGTCGATCAATAGATCACGCTGGGATTCGCGCGCCAGTTGCGTGGCTTCGCGGACTTTCTCGACCTCTTCACCGCTGGCCGAGTTGCCACTCGAATAGCTGATCATCGCTACGCGAGGCGAAATACCGAACGCGATGGCGGAGTCGGCGCTTTGCAGGGCGATCTCGGCCAGTTCGCTGGCGCTGGGGTGCGGGTTCATGATGCAGTCGCCATAGACCAGCACCTGTTCGGGGAAGAGCATGAAGAACACCGACGAGACCAGCGTGCAGCCCGGCGCGGTCTTGATCAGTTGCAGGGCAGGGCGGATGGTGTTGGCCGTGGAATGAACGACGCCCGATACCAACCCGTCGACCTCGTCCAGCGCCAGCATCACGGTACCGATCACCACCGGGTCTTCAAGTTGCTGTTCGGCCATGGGCGCGTTCAGGCTCTTGCTCTTGCGCAGGTTCACCATGGGCGCGACATACCGTTCGCGAATCAGGTCCGGGTCCAGAATCTCCAGGCCCGGCGGCAACTCGATGCCGTGGGCCTGGGCAATGGCCTGCACCTCTTCGGGCTTTGCCAGCAGCACGCAGCGCGCAATGCCTCGTGCCTGACAGATCGCTGCTGCCTGAATGGTCAGCGGCTCGTTGCCTTCCGGCAGCACGATGCGTTTGTTGGCCGATTGCGCACGCTGAATCAACTGATAGCGGAACACCGCAGGCGACAGGCGCAGCTCGCGCGGCGTGCCGCAACGCTGATGCAGCCAGTTGGCGTCCAGATGGCTGGCGACGAAGTCGGTGATGATTTCCGCGCGCTCGCGGTCATCGATGGGGATTTCCTTGTTCAACTGGTTGAGGCGATTGGCAGTGTCGTAGGAACCGGTGCTCACCGACAGCACCGGCAAGCCTGCCTGCAACGCGCCTCGGCACAGCTCCATGATGCGCGGGTCGGGCACCGTATCGCTGGTCAGCAGCAGCCCGGCCAGCGGCACGCCGTTCATGGCTGCCAGACTGACGGCCAGAATGATGTCGTCGCGGTCGCCCGGCGTGACCACCAGCACCCCCGGCTTGAGCAGAGGCACCGTATTCAGCACGGTCCGTGCGCAGATGATGATCCGCGACATACGGCGCTGATCGTAATCGCCTGCATTGAGCACCTGCGCGCCGAGCAACTCGGCGACGTCACGGGTGCGCGGCGCGTTGAGTTCGGCTTGATAAGGAATGCAGCCCAGCAAGCGGAAATCGCCATTGCGCAGCAGCGGCGAATGCTCTTTGAGGCGGGCGGCAAAGACTTCCATGCTTTCGTCGGTGCGCACCTTGTTAAGAATCACGCCCAGCACTTTCGGGTCCTTGGGGCCGCCGAACAGTTGCGCCTGCAACTCGACCCGCCCGGAAAGCTCGGTCAACACTTCGTTTTCCGGCGCGGACACCAGAATGACGTCGGCATCCAGGCTCTTGGCCAGGTGCAGATTGACGCGTGCGGCGTAACTTGCGCTGCGCGTCGGCACCATGCCTTCGACCACCAGCACGTCCTTGCCGACGGCTGCCTGCTGATAAAGACTGATGATTTCTTCGAGCAACTCATCGAGCTGGCCGTCACCCAGCATGCGCTCGACGTGCGCCAGGCCCAGAGGCTTGGGTGGTTTTAAACCGTGAGTTCGGGCCATCAATTCGGTGGAGCGTTCCGGGCCCAGGTCGCCGGGGTGCGGCTGCGCAATGGGCTTGAAGAAGCCCACCTTGAGGCCTGCGCGCTCCAGAGTGCGCACCAGGCCAAGGCTGATGGAGGTCAACCCCACGCCAAAGTCTGTGGGGGCGATGAAAAAAGTTTGCATACTGGCTTCTCGATTGAGCAGTGCAAGGGTTGCGGCGCAGGTGAACAGCCGACAACCGCAAAAAAAGGCCGGGAACCGTCTAACGCGGATCCTCTGTGCCAAGACTATCGTTATCCGGGGCTTTCGCACACCAGCCGCAGTGAAAGCCCTGACCTATTTTCTGTTGGCGTCGAACAGGGTCCAGAACCCAGGCGCGCGATTGCCAGGGTGGCTGATGGCGAAGGTGCTGCGTATGCCCGCAGGACAGTACCGCAACCCAGTGCCCGTCCTCATCCTGCCTGAAATCGACAACCGTTGAATTTTCCAATTGGGCCCGTCTGTCAGAGTTGCGTTCGCTTTCGGGCGATGGCTTGGTTAAACTTGCTCGTTCTTCAATCTTAAGCAAAGGTCTTGTCCCCATGCCGATCGCCGCCAATAAGGCTGTCTCCATTGACTATACCCTGACCAACGACGCTGGTGAGGTCATCGACAGCTCCGCTGGCGGCGCGCCGCTGGTTTACCTGCAAGGTGCCGGCAACATCATTCCGGGCCTGGAAAAAGCCCTCGAAGGCAAGGACGTCGGTGACGAACTGAAAGTCGCCATCGAGCCGGAAGACGCCTACGGTGAATACTCCGCCGAACTGGTCAGCACCCTGAGCCGCAGCATGTTCGAAGGCGTCGATGAGCTTCAGGTCGGCATGCAGTTCCACGCATCCGGCCCTGACGGCAGCATGCAGATCGTGACCATTCGCGACCTGGATGGTGATGACGTTACTGTCGACGGCAACCACCCGCTCGCTGGTCAGCGTCTGAATTTCGACGTAAAAATCGTTAACGTCCGTGATGCCAGCGAAGAAGAAGTAGCTCATGGCCACGTTCATGGCGAAGGCGGCCATCATCACTGATTTGTGCTGCTAAGCTCAGGTCACTGACAAAGGCGCTCTGGCTGTTCTGCGATGACGACTTTCGTTACGCGTGCGGTCATTGCGCCTTTTCGGGTTCTTGCGCAGCGTTCGGGCTTCAAGGGGGTTCTTCATGAGTGCTTTTCACGATATCAAGCTGAAGGCGCTGGATGGCCATGAGCTTTCACTGGCGGATTTCAAGAACAACGTGGTTCTGGTCGTCAACGTGGCGTCCAAGTGCGGACTCACGCCGCAGTACGCTGCACTTGAGAACCTGTACCAGCGATACAAGGACAAGGGCCTGACGATTCTAGGTCTGCCGTGCAATCAGTTTGCAGGTCAGGAACCGGGCAGCGAGAAGGAAATCGCCGAGTTCTGCGAGCTCAGTTACGGTGTGACCTTTCCGCTGGGCGAAAAGCTTGAAGTCAACGGGCCGCACCGTCACCCGCTTTATCGCCTGCTGGCGGGCGAGGGTGCCGAGTTTCCGGGTGACATTACCTGGAACTTCGAAAAATTCCTGGTTCGCAAGAGCGGGGAAGTGATCGCGCGTTTCTCGCCGCGCACACTGCCTGATGACGCCGCCGTCATCCAGGCCATCGAAAAGGCCCTTGGCCTGAACTGACTGTCCGCACGGGTGGCCTGAAAGGCTTCGGCCACCCTCGTCTATGCGGCTTTTGAATCAAAATCAGTCAAATCAATAGTACTGGGCCTGCGCTCGCAGTCAGCCCTATGCTGCGCCTTTGATTCGGCCCCCTCGCGCCGGATTGCCGACACCTCATCCTCATCGGAGACCTGCGCATGCCGGTAAAAGCCTTGTTCACACCCTTTCAGCTGGGCAGCCTGGAATTATCGTCACGTGTGGTCATGGCGCCGATGACGCGCTCCTTTTCGCCAGGCCATGTGCCAAATTCGAAGGTGATCGAGTATTACAGACGTCGCGCCGCCGCAGGCGTCGGGCTGATCATCACGGAAGGCACGACGGTGAATCACAAGGCTTCCAACGGCTACCCCAATGTTCCGCAGTTCTTCGGCGATGCGCCGCTGGCGGGCTGGAAGAAAGTGGTCGATGCCGTTCACGCCGAAGGCGGCAAGATCGCTCCGCAGCTCTGGCATGTTGGCGCGGTTCGTCGCCTCGGTACCGAGCCTGACGGCAGCGTGCCTGCCTATGGACCTATGGAAAAGTCCAAGGATGGGCAGGTCCTGGTGCATGGCATGAGCAAGCAGGACATCGATGATATCGTCGCCGCCTTTGCCCAGGCGGCCGCTGACGCCAAGGCCATCGGCATGGATGGCGTGGAAATCCATGGCGCTCATGGCTACCTGATTGACCAGTTCTTCTGGGAAGGCAGCAATCAGCGCACCGATGAGTACGGTGGCAGCCTGGCCAATCGCTCGCGCTTTGCCATTGAGCTGATTGAGGCGGTGCGTGCGGCGGTCGGACCGGACTACCCGATCATCTTTCGCTTCTCACAATGGAAGCAGCAGGATTACACCGCGCGTCTGGTGCAAACCCCGGAAGCCTTGGGTGAATTCCTTCAGCCGCTGTCGGACGCGGGTGTGGATATCTTTCACTGCTCCACCCGACGTTTCTGGGAACCTGAATTCGAAGGTTCCGAGCTTAATCTGGCAGGCTGGACGCGCAAGCTGACCGGCAAACCAACCATCACCGTGGGCAGTGTCGGGCTGGATGGCGAGTTTCTGCAATTCATGGTCAACACTGACAAGGTCGCCCAGCCGGCCAGCCTCGAGAACCTGCTGGAAAGGCTGGGCAATGACGAGTTCGACCTGGTGGCGGTCGGGCGTGCGCTGCTGGTTGACCCGGATTGGGCAGTAAAAGTGCGCGAGGGGCGCGAGCAGGACATCCTGCCGTTCAGTCGAGAGGCGCTGACGACGCTGGTCTGACGGGCTGACGCTTGGGCTTCCCGACCTCGGCGACAGACGCCTGAGGCGGGCAGGCCTGCAGCAGTTGTCGCTCGAACTGATCGATGATCGCCGTCCATCCTTGCCTGCTGGCATGTTGTCTTGCGTTCAAACGCACGCGGCGCAGGGTTTCGCTGTCTTCCAGCAGCCAGTGCGCAGCGTCGATGAACGCAGCTTCATCGCCAGGCATGGCCAGCGCGCCGTTATGGCCATGACGAATGTGTTGCCCGGCGGCCGCCTCGTCATAAGCCACCACGCCCAGACCTGAAGCCAGCGCTTCCAGCACCACGTTGCCGAAGGTTTCAGTCAGGCTGGGAAACAGAAACATGTCCCCCGATGCATAGTGGGTCGCCAGCGTCTCGCCGCGCTGTGTGCCACAGAAAATGGCCTCGGGGATCTGCTGTTCGAGCTCAGCCCGCTGTGGACCGTCGCCCACGATAATCAGCTTGAGATTGCGCTGTGGGTAACTGGCCCTCAAGGCCTCGAAGCTGGCCTTGAGCAGCCCCAGATTCTTCTCCGGTGCGAGCCTTCCGACATGAATCACCCCGACGTCACCCGCGCTCAGCCCCCAGCTTTCACGCAGCGCCTGTGAGCGTCTGGAGGGCGTGAACAATTGGCTGTCCACACCGCGAGACAGCAGTTCGATCCGCTCGAAACCCCGCCGCTCCAGTTCCACCTTCTGACTGACACTGGGCACCAGCGTGACGCGTGAGCGATTGTGAAACCAGCGCAGGTAATGCGTGAGCAGGCGCGTGATGAACCCCATACCGTATTGCTGCGTGTACTGCGGGAAGTTGGTGTGGAAACCGCTGATCACGGCGATGCCCAAGCGCCTGGCCGCACGCAAAGCCGATAAACCCAGCGGCCCTTCGGTGGCGATGTAGAGCACGTCAGGGCGTTTGCGCTGCCAGCGTCGCAGTAACTTGTGCATCGACGACTGCCCCCACTGCAACCCCGGATAGCCCGGAATCGGCCAGCCCCGGCACAGCATCAGATCATCGGCCGCGCCCGCCACAGCGTCTTCACTCTGACGCGGACGGATCAACTCGACCCTGTGCCCGCGCAAACGCAAACCGTCACACAGCCGCCCCAGGGTGTTGGCAACGCCATTGATCTCGGGCGTGAAGGTCTCGGTGATAAGGGTGACATGCAAGGATTGGCTCATGAGAAGAGTGTCGGCCGAAGACGTGTCGGTTATGTGGCGGGTATGTGATGGATTTGTGATCGGTTGCCACGGTATGGGTGCCAGGTGTGGAGGCGGTATCAGGTCTGTCCTGTTCAAGAACGTTTATGGGCAGGACTATATCGCGTTAACTTTTTGCCTTTGACGGTGTGGGTTTTTTCTCTAAGTAGTTTGCAGTATTTATTTAAGGTTCTTTTACTGATCTTTTGAGTAACGTCGGGTTGTCGGATTTATATCCGTTCATCCATATGTGGCGGACGCAGGCGGTATGGAGGTGCGGGCATTTGATGACTCAACCCCTTTCAATACCTGCGCAAATGAGCCTGAACGAGGGTGCGGCGTTTTCTCCAGTGCGGATGACTGACGTGTCTGGCTCAGCCGGAAAGTGGCCGCAGGTGTGTCTATTTCCATGGCAAATGCTCTCCTGTTAGTTGAAACAGATAGAGCAAGTCGAGTGCCAGTTTTATGATTTTTTCAAGTCCTACAGGATGTCACTGAGTAAACCCGGTTATCTATTTTTTAGTCCTACATACACTTCCTACACAATAGGCAATTTGAAGAGGGACAAAAAATTGCCGCTCAAGGTGAAGGGTTGCCGGCGCATGACGATTTCAGGCAAATAAGGCGCCGGTCAGCGACAAAAAAGAGGCGTCTCGTGACGTTGAAAGGTGCATGTCTCTCGGTTGACACCGTCATGCCGGGCAAGTCCTGGACTGTGCCCGGTATGATCGATTGGCAGTATCAGATCCTGTGATCGGGAATCAGAACCGCTTAACCCAGGTCAGCGACCAGTTGGCCGATCAGTCGGTAGACCATTTCCAGGTCTGGCTCGGCAACGCGATGTTCGTCGGCAAACGAATACTGCACGCTGAACAGGCCGATGTGTGGCGAAGCGCGGTAGTCCGGGGCGTCATTCTCGTAGACGCGATCCCAGGCTTCCTGGCTGATGGACTTCGAAAAGGTTACGACGCGCGCGTCCATGTTGTTGACGCCGTTGATGTAGACGGCGTCCGGGTCGATGGAGTATTCGAACAGTTCGCTGACCAGAAACGCGCGGATCTGTTCTTTGATTTCGTCGGCATTGGCTTGTTTTGCGGCAACGTCAGGGTGAGTGTGCAGTGTCATGATTTAACTTCCTTGTCGAGTTCACAGGTCATCACGCGTGATTGAACGCGGCCCCCATGAACGGTTTGATTGAGGGCCTATTAGACAAGGGTTCTGAAGCCGGGAAGTTGTAGATATTTACCAAGGGTGATTTTTTGTGAGTCGTCGCAAGGCTGGCTTGCGACAATCGTCTACTGCCCGTCAGGCCTGTGTCACTCGTGTCGGCAATGCATCCGCCCCGCGCTCGCGCACCCAGAACAACGTCGCGCCCGCCACCGCAGCCGGCATCATCAGCAGGTTGACCACCGGAATCAGCAGCGCAACGTACACGATGCCGCCGAAGCTCAGGCTCTGCCAACGTTTGCTCTTGAGCCAGGCAAGCATTTCGTTCCAGCCCAGCTTGTGGTTGTCGGCCGGATAGTCGATGTACTGGATCGCCATCATCCACACCCCGAACAGCAGCCACAGCGGCGCGGCAATGATGTTGACTACCGGTATAAAGGACAGGGCGAACAGCCCTAGCATACGAGGCAGCATGTAGCCCAGCTTGCGGGCCTCACGCGCCAGGGTGCGAGGCACCATGGCAACCAGTTCTGCCCAACTGAAGGCTGGGGATTCGTCCACGCCGCGCACCACGGCTTCGACCTTCTCCGACAGAAATCCATTGAATGGTGCCGCGATGATGTTGGCGACCATGGTGAAGTTGAAGAACACCATCAGCAGCACCAGCGCTACGAACAATGGCCAGAGAATGTAGCTGAGAAAACCAAGCCAGTGTGGAAGGGTGGGCATGAAGGCATCGACCCACATTTCGAACTGGTGGATGGCCAGGTAAATCACTGCGCAGAACAGCACCAGGTTGATGCTCAAGGGCAGCAGGACGAACAGGCGCAGTCCTGGGCTGAGGACCAGTTTCAGGCCTTCGCTGAGGTATTGCGGGCCGGTGAGGGCGGGAGCGGGCATGGCAGCCTCCGAAAGCTGGAAAGGCGTGACCTTACCGGCTTTGCGGTAGCCGTGAAAGAGCCGCTTGCAAGGGTTTTTGGTCAGCGTCGCCCTGCTTGTGGTCCCAACGCTGATCGATAGATGGAATCGCTCGACAACAGGCTTATAAACAGAATGCTCACGCGGTCGGCGTTCTATAGAAGTGACCTATGAGGTGGATTGTGAAACGATATTTCCTTACTCTCTCCCACCCCGATAGGCTTGTCAGCACTTTCAGGATCTGTCCTTTCAATTTTCATGGAGTTATCAATGAGCGTACTGGTAAACAAGCTAGCCCCGGATTTCGACGCAGCAGCGGTATTGGGTGACGGTTCCATCGTCGACAGCTTCAAGCTGTCCTCCCTGCGCGGCAAATACGTGGTCTTGTTCTTCTGGCCGCTGGACTTCACTTTTGTCTGCCCTTCGGAAATCATTGCCCATAACAACCGCATCGCCAAATTTCGCGATCTGGGTGTCGAAGTGGTTGGCGTTTCTATCGATTCGCAATTCACCCACTTCGCCTGGCGCAGTACGCCGGTAGAAAAAGGCGGCATTGGCGAAGTCGAGTTCACCATGGTGGCTGACGTCAAGCATGAGATCACTCGTGCTTACGGCATCGAGCATGATGACGGCGTCGCACTGCGCGCCTCGTTCCTGATCGACAAGGCTGGCGTTGTTCAGCACCAGGTGGTGAATAACCTGCCGCTGGGCCGTGATGTGGACGACATGGTGCGTCTGGTCGAAGCGCTGCAGTTCACTGAAGAGCACGGCGAAGTCTGCCCTGCAGGCTGGCGTCCAGGCCAGAAAGGCATGAAGGCCGACGCCCAGGGCGTCGCCGACTATCTGGCATCCAACGCCAAGAGCCTGTAACTGCAAGAGCCTGTAGCTGATTGTGCCGATCCGGCTGACGGCCGGATCGTCGCAGCAGAATTTTCAGGACGGCTGAGCGGTCTCGGATTTCTCAGCCATCCTTACTTATCCAGCCGTTCCGACCGCGGCGTAAACGGCCGGTCGATAGGAGTGTGTCATGTCAGACGTACGTCATTCCCGAGTGATCATTCTCGGTTCCGGCCCTGCCGGTTACAGCGCTGCGGTGTACGCCGCACGTGCCAACCTCAAGCCGCTGCTCATTACGGGCATGCAGGCTGGCGGTCAGCTGACCACGACCACTGAAGTCGATAACTGGCCGGGCGACCCCCATGGCCTGACCGGCCCCGTCCTGATGGAGCGCATGCGTGAGCACGCCGAGCGTTTCGAGACCGAGATCGTGTTCGATCACATCAACTCGGTCGATCTGGCAGGCAAGCCATTCAGCCTGCAGGGCGACAGTGCGACCTACACCTGTGATGCCTTGATCATTGCGACCGGTGCCAGCGCACGTTACCTGGGCCTGCCGTCGGAGGAAGCGTTCATGGGCAAGGGCGTGTCTGCCTGCGCCACGTGCGACGGTTTCTTCTACCGCAATCGTGAAGTCGCCGTTGTCGGGGGTGGTAACACTGCCGTGGAAGAGGCGCTGTACCTGGCCAACATCGCGAGCAAGGTGACACTGGTTCACCGCCGTGAGACTTTCCGTGCCGAGAAGATCCTGATCGACAAGCTGCATGCACGCGTTGCCGAAGGCAAGATCGAGCTCAAGCTCAACGCTACGCTGGATGAAGTGCTGGGCGATAACATGGGCGTGACCGGCGCTCGCCTGAAAAACAACGACGGCAGCACCAGCGAACTGAAAGTCGACGGTGTGTTCATCGCCATCGGCCACACCCCGAACACGTCGCTGTTCGACGGCCAGTTGGCATTGAAAGACGGCTACATGGTTGTGCAGGGCGGCCGTGAAGGCAACGCCACTGCGACCAGCGTCGAGGGCGTATTCGCGGCGGGCGATGTGGCTGACCACGTCTACCGTCAGGCGATCACCTCTGCCGGTGCGGGCTGCATGGCTGCACTGGACGTGGAGCGTTATCTGGACGGCCTGGCGAACGCCTCGTTCTGATTGCGTTTTTCAGGTGTAAAAAAAACCGGCCTCGTGCCGGTTTTTTTTGGGGCTTCACTCGCTGTACGACACAACAGGTCGCTCCATTGCCCTGCCGTAAGCCTTCGTGGACAAGTCCACTCCTACGGGCTGAGTGTGATCGTGGGAGCGGACTTGTCCGCGAAGGGGTCCATCTGCGTGAGATGCAGCGTCTGATAGGCAGTCTTCGTGGACAAGTCCACTCCTACGGGCTGAGTGTGATCGTGGGAGATTCTATGGTTGTCATCAAGCCATAATCAGCCCTTTCGGTTGGTACTCGCTCTGATTTTTCAGCAGGGAGAACGCGATCCGAGCGAGCTTACGGCTGAGCATGACAAGCACCTGGGTAGTCGCTTTTCCGCTGCTCAGGTGTTCGTTGTAGAACCCTTTCCAGGTACTTGATCGACAGGCCGACATGGCTGCGTTATGCAGTAATCGACGAACTTCCGAGCACCCTCGCTTGGTTAAGGATCTACGACCATTTTTTTGGCCCGAGTCACTCACCCTCAGATCCATGCCCAAAAAAGCGATGAAAGAATCGCTGCTTTTAAAGTCGCCTCGGTTGTAC
>NZ_FRDA01000031.1 GCF_900143095.1 Pseudomonas asturiensis
CTGGCGGATGAACCGGCCTCTTCGTGAGCAAGCTCACTCCCACGGGGACGTGCATACGCCCCGCAGGGTGTAAGCCTCAATCCAGCTTCAAGACCTTGGCCAGCACGATCTTGGGGCCTCTCATCTTCTTGATGATGATGCGCAGGCCTTCGACTTCCATCTGCTCTTCTTCTTCCGGCACCCGCTTGAGGGTTTCGTAGATGAGGCCTGCCAGGGTTTCGGCTTCGATATGATCCAGGTCGATGCCCAGCAGGCGCTCTATCTTGAACAGCGGCGTATCGCCCCGCACCAGCAGCTTGCCCGGCTGATAGGCCAGGATGCCGCGCTCGACCTTGCGGTGTTCGTCCTGAATGTCGCCCACCAGCACTTCGAGCACGTCTTCCATGGTCAGGTAGCCAATGATCTTGCCGTCGGCTTCCTCGACCACCGCGAAGTGCGCGCCGCCCTTGCGGAACTGCTCCAGCAGTTGCGACAGCGGCATGTGCCGGGAAACGCGTTCCAGCGGGCGGGTCAGTTCGGCCAGGTTGAACGACTCGGGAATATGGTCCAGCGCCGCCAGCTCGAGCAGCAGGTCCTTGATGTGCAACAGGCCCACGAACTCGCCGCGCTCAGCGTCGTACACCGGGTAGCGGCTGAATTTGTGACGACGGAACAGCGCGAGGATTTCCTTGAGCGGTGCGTTGAAATCCAGTGTGACCATGTCTTCGCGGGAGTTGGCCCAGTCCACCACTTCCAGCTCGCCCATCTCCACGGCCGACGCCAGGACGCGCATACCCTGATCGCTAGGGTCCTGGCCACGGCTGGAGTGCAGAATCAGTTTCAGTTCGTCGCGGCTGTAGCTGTGTTCGTGATGCGGACCGGGTTCGCCCTGGCCTGCGATACGCAGGATCGCGTTGGCGCTGGCATTGAGCAGGTAGATCGCCGGGTACATGAGCCAGTAGAACAGGTACAGCGGCGCGGCGGTCCACAGCGACAGCAGCTCCGGCTTGCGGATCGCCCAGGATTTGGGGGCCAGCTCGCCGATCACGATGTGCAGGTAGGAGATGATGAAGAAGGCGGTAAAGAACGACACACCCTTGATCAGCTCGGGCGTATCGACGCCCATGGCCGCGAGCAGTGGCTCCAGCAGGTGGGCGAAAGCCGGTTCACCGACCCAGCCCAGGCCCAGGGAAGCCAGGGTGATACCCAGCTGACAGGCCGACAGGTAGGCGTCGAGCTGGCCGTGTACCTTGCGCAGGATGTGCCCGCGCCAGCCGTTCTTGTGGGCAATGGCCTCGACCCGCGTGGAGCGCAGTTTGACCATGGCGAATTCTGCCGCAACGAAGAAACCGTTGAGCAGGACCAGGAACAGAGCAAAAAGAATCATGCCGAAATCGGCGAAGAGTGAAGACAGATTAAAACTAGGGGAAGGGTCCATGGTGGGGTTTTACGGGGTCCGTTCTAACAAAAAGGGGGGTGATACTGCGCCGAAAATGCGCCATGAACCCGGCAATGTAGCGGCTGTGTGAGCGATTGCCTAGTAGTCTGATTCGTCGCTCTCGGGTTTGCACATCTGGCTGGTGGCAAAATGGCAGGTGAAAACGCTGCCCTTGCCTGTCACGCTGTTGATCTCAAGGGTGCCGCGATGGCGCAACAGGACGTGCTTGACGATCGCAAGCCCCAGCCCCGTGCCGCCGGTATTGGAGGCTCGGCTGGTATCGACGCGGTAAAAGCGCTCGGTCAGGCGCGGCAGGTGTTTGGTCTCGATGCCGATCCCTGAATCCTGCACACTCAGGTGTGCGCCACGCTCGTCCGCCCACCAGCGAATCCGAATGGTGCCTTCGGCCGGCGTGTATTTGACCGCGTTGAATACCAGGTTGGAAAACGCGCTGCGCAGCTCGGTTTCACTGCCCTTGAGGCGCATCTCGCTTTCGATGCTGAGGTTGATCTGCTGGTTCTTGCTGCCCGACAGGGCCTTGGCGTCGGCCTTGATGGTTTTTAGCAGGCTGCTGACGACCACCGGGTTGTTGTCCGACGGGTAATCAGTGGCTTCGAGTTTGGCCAGCAAGAGCAGGTCGTTGAGCAGCGTCTGCATGCGCCCGCCCTGTTGATGCATCTGTTGCAGCGCCCGCACCCAGCGCGGGTTCACGTCTTCCACGTTGTCGAGCAGGGTTTCCAGATAGCCGAAGATCACCGTCAGCGGCGTGCGCAGCTCATGGGAGACGTTGGCGACGAAGTCCTTGCGCATCTGTTCCAACTGATGGATGCGCGTCACGTCGCGCACCAGCATCAGGTGCTCATTGTTGCCGTAACGGGTGATCAGCAACTGAATGCGCAGGTGATCGTTGGTGGGCGAGGGGATCTCCAGCGGCTCGGCATAATTGCCCAGCGCGAAGTACTCCTTGAAGCGCGGGTGGCGCACCAGGTTGGTCACCGGCTGCCCGCTGTCCTGCGGCGTCTTGAGTCCCAGCAGGGTTTCGGAAGCACGGTTCCACCACTCCAGATTGCCCTCGCTGTCGAGCATGATCACCGCATCCTTGAGGGCGGCGGTGGATTCCTGGACGCGGTCGATCACCGCCTGCAGACGTCCCCGGACACGTTGGTCGCGGCGTTGCAGGTGGTAGATGCTGTCGAAGACTTCGCCCCACAGGCCGTAGCCATCAGGTGGCGGCTCGTCGGCCTTGTGGCTGCTGAGCCACTCGTGCAGGCGCAGCAGTTGTTTGAGGGTCCAGGCCAGGTACAGGCCCAGCCCTATGGACAGGCTCCAGCCGTATTGTCCGCTGATCAGGCCGACCAGCAGGCAGGCAGTCACCAGCAGCAACATGTGGCGTATCAGGGTGCCATGCCAATTTTGATTCAATTAAAGATACATCCTTGTCTGGTGCACGCTGGCCGGTGCCCTGTGTCTGCGAAACGGCTGTCAGCTTTTGGTGGAAAAGCGATAGCCCGTGCCGCGCACGGTTTGTACCAGATTTTCATAAGCATCACCCAAGGCTTTGCGCAGACGACGAATGTGAACATCCACGGTGCGTTCTTCGACATAGACGTTGCCGCCCCAGACCTGGTCCAGCAACTGCCCGCGAGTGTAGGCGCGCTCCTGGTGGGTCATGAAGAACTGCAGAAGGCGGTATTCGGTCGGGCCCATTTCTGCCGGTTTGCCGTCGATGGTCACGCGGTGGCTGATCGGATCGAGCAGCAGACCGCCCACTTCGATGGGCGCTTCGCCGTCGGTAGGGCCGGCACGACGCAATACGGCCTTCAGGCGTGCCACCAGTTCGCGGGGCGAAAAAGGCTTGGTGATGTAGTCGTCAGCGCCCACTTCAAGGCCCTGGATCTTGTTGTCTTCCTCGCCCTTGGCCGTGAGCATGATGATCGGGATATCCCCGGTCAGCTCATCGCGCTTGAGACGACGTGCCAGCTCGATGCCGGAGGTGCCTGGCAGCATCCAGTCGAGCAGAATCAGGTCCGGCTTGCGATCGACGATGATCGCGTGGGCCTGCTGAGAGTTTTCGGCTTCAATACAGTCGTAGCCGGCCATTTCCAACGCAACGGCGATCATTTCGCGAATAGGCGCTTCGTCGTCAACGATCAGAATGCTCCTGCCAGCCATGCTTGAACCTCGTGTCATTTAACTGTCTTGGGGCGCATTAGATAACGGAATTATTGCAGTCGTGTGACAGGTTTGAATGAGGCTATCACGCATGCCCCTGGCCGACTAAGCTGGGTGGGCTGTCTTGAACTCATTTCAACGATAAAAAAGAGGATGTATCCGATGGCTAACGTCTCTACTGCACTCAAATGTCTACTGGCTGCCGCCGCCCTTGCATCGTCTGGACTGGCCTTCGCGGCCGAGCCTGCCATGACCCAGGAAGGCAAACTGGTCGATCATAAAGGCATGGCGCTCTACACGTACGACAAGGATGAGGGGAGCAAGTCCACCTGTAACGATCAGTGCGCCGTCAACTGGCCGCCGCTTGCCGCCGAGGCCGACAGCTCCGCCGAGGGTAAATGGACGGTGATCACCCGTGACGACAAGACCCGTCAGTGGGCTTACAACGGCAATCCGCTCTACACCTTCAAAAATGACACCAAGGCCGGTGAGGTCACTGGCGATGGCAAAGGCGGCGTCTGGCACATTGCCAAGCCCTGAATCGTGATACCCAAGGGCGGTCAGCGCAGTGCGTAATCGGCGACGATACCGAGGAATATAGCCAGTCCCGCCCAATGGTTATGCAGAAACGCCTTGAAGCACGCGTCCCGCTCACGCAGGCGCGTGCTCCAGAACTCCCAGGCAAAGCAGCCTGCCGCCACGAGCAGACCGGCGTAGAAGCAGAGGCCCAGCCCGAACCGCGAACCGGCCAGCATCAGGCACCCTAACGCCAGAGCCTGCAGGGTCAGGATGATCACGCGGTCCGCATCGCCGAACAGCACGGCGGTGGATTTCACGCCGATCTTCAGGTCGTCGTCGCGGTCCACCATGGCGTAATAGGTGTCGTAGCCCACTGTCCACAGCAGGTTGGCGATGTACAGCAGCCAGGCAGCGGCGGGCAGCTCGCCGGTTTCTGCCGTGAACGCCATCGGCATTCCCCACGAGAACGCTGCGCCCAGCACCACCTGCGGGTAATAGGTGTAGCGCTTCATGAACGGGTAACAGGCCGCCAGCGCCAGACCGCCGAACGACAGCCAGAGGGTGGCGGCGTTGGTGAACAGCACCAGGATAAAGCTCAGGCCCACCAGCACGGCGAACAGAACCAATGCCTCGCGCCCGCTGACTTTGCCGCTCACCAGCGGACGTTGCTCGGTGCGTTTCACATGGCCGTCTACCTTGCGGTCGGCGTAATCGTTGATCACGCAGCCTGCTGCGCGCATCAGGAACACGCCGACGACGAAGATCAGCACGTTCGCCAGTGACGGCGAACCCTTGCCGGCAATCCAGATCGCCCAGAGCGTCGGCCACAGCAGCAGATAGACACCGATCGGCTTGTCGATCCGCGTCAGCTGGATGAAATCCCAGACACGTGGATTCAGGCGATTCAGTGATTTGAGCAGCGACAGGTACATCAGGCTTGTTCCTTGTTCTGGATCACGCTCAGGAAGGGCGGCAGGAAGACTTCGGCTACCAGCACGCGTAGCGGGCCTCGGCTGAAGCATGAGCGACGAGCCCATAGCCCTTCGGCCGAATCGGCGGGCGGCAGCCAGGCTTCGGGGTAGCGACAGACTTCAAGTGCGCCGCGGTCGAACGCCGGGTCGCTGAACAGCAGCTCGCCCAGAGAGCGCGAGCCCAGCTCTTCCATCTGCAAACCGCCGTTGTGCAAGGCGCTGCGGGCCGCGACACTGCGCGCGAAGACCCATCGGCTGCCATTGCCCAGCAAATACACTTCACGCACCCAGCCCTCGCTGTTCGAGGGCAGGGCCAGCGCCGCACACTCCTCATCGCGCAGCCGCTGCCAGCCTTCAAACAGCGGCGCCACACTGAAGCGCCCTTCGGACAGGCGATTCAACCGGCGGGTAAGGGAGTCCTGATTGAACAGCCACTCACGGATGACCGGCTCCGGCGCATCCATCGACTGTGGGTGTTCACGCCAGACTGGCGTCGTAAGGGCAGGGTTTTGCTGGGTCACGGTAAGCAATGGTCGGCAGTCATTGGGGTCGCGAGCTTAGCATGATTGCCAGTACCGACCGACGGTCCTTAAAACAGCCGGTTATACGAACGGACTTGCATCCGGGCGTGTCGATCAGTACAACGCCCCTTCAAGCGGCGTAAGACCGCGTTACCCTTATCAGCCTGACCAAGAAGAGAACCGATTCATGAAGAAGTGGCAATGCGTTGTGTGTGGCCTGATTTACAACGAGGCCGATGGTTGGCCGGATGACGGCATCGCGCCAGGCACGTTGTGGCAGGACGTACCGGAAGACTGGCTGTGCCCGGACTGCGGCGTCGGCAAGATGGACTTTGAAATGATCGAAATCGGTTGATCCACCAGACTCGGGAAACAGCAATGAGCGCACCTGTCATCATCATCGGTACCGGCCTTGCGGGTTATAACCTCGCTCGGGAGTTTCGCAAGCTGGACGGTGAAACACCGCTGCTGTTGATCACTGCCGATGACGGCCGGTCCTACTCCAAGCCCATGCTGTCTACCGGGTTCGGCAAGAACAA
Organism: Pseudomonas asturiensis; assembly: GCF_900143095.1. GTDB lineage: Bacteria > Pseudomonadota > Gammaproteobacteria > Pseudomonadales > Pseudomonadaceae > Aquipseudomonas > Aquipseudomonas asturiensis. The sequence continues at coordinate 6,140 of NZ_FRDA01000031.1, forward strand.
GGAAGCCGACGGTCTGAGCATGGCTGAGCCTGGCGCCATGGCTGACCAGCTCAAGGCCGAGGTGCGCACCCACACGCGCATCAGCGGCATCGACCCTGGCCACAAGCGTCTGTGGATCGGTGAAGAGGCGGTGTATTACCGCGATCTGGTGTTGGCCTGGGGCGCCGAGACGATTCGCGTGCCGGTCGAAGGTGACGCTGGCGATGCTGTGTTCCCGATCAATGATCTACAGGATTACGCGCGCTTCCGAGCGGCCGCGGCGGGCAAGCGCCGGGTGCTGATTCTGGGGGCCGGGCTGATCGGCTGCGAGTTCGCCAACGACCTGATGCTGGGCGGCTACGAAGTCGAGCTGGTCGCGCCGTGCGAACACGTGATGCCGACCCTGTTGCCCGCTGCCGCTGCGGCCGCTGTTCAGGCGGGCCTTGAGGCGATGGGCGCGCGATTCCACCTTGGCCCGGTGCTCACGCGTCTGCAACGCAGCGATAAAGGCTTGCAAGCCCACCTGTCCGACGGCCAGTTGATCGACTGCGACCTGGTGGTCTCTGCCATCGGCCTGCGTCCCCGGATCGATCTGGCTGCCGCCGCAGGCTTGCAGACCGGGCGAGGCATTCTGGTCGACCGCCAGTTGCAGACGTCACACGCCAGTATTTATGCGTTGGGCGATTGTGCAGAAGTCGATGGGCTGAACCTGTTGTACGTGATGCCGTTGATGAGTTGCGCACGCGCTCTGGCCCAGACCCTGGCGGGAACTCCGACAGCGGTGAAGTACGGCCCGATGCCGATAACGGTCAAGACCCCGGCCTGTCCGCTGGTCGTTTCCCCGCCACCACGCGGGACGGATGGCACCTGGAGCATTGAGGGTGAGGGCGCAGACATCAAGGCGCTGTGTCATGACGCTCAGGGGCGCGTGCTGGGTTATGCGCTGACCGGAACCGCCGTTATGGAAAAACTCGCCCTGAACAAGGTTTTACCTGCGTTATTGGCATAATTTCGCGTCATTTTGTCGGATAGACCACTTATTTGTGCCAATAAACGTGGCCCATGCACTGGCGCGGGTCACGTCGGCATGCCATCCTCGCTCTCGTCTGCCGCTACGTAGAGCCGTCGCGGCGCCTTGTTACTGCTTTTCATAAGCAGCACGGGACATAAAAACAAAAACCGTAAAAGAGGCTTCATATGCGTAAACCAGAACTTGCAGCCGCCATTGCTGAAAAGGCGGATCTGACCAAAGAGCAATCCAACCGTGTTCTCAATGCCATTCTTGAAGAAATCACCGGCGCACTGCATCGCAAGGACAGTGTCACCCTGGTTGGCTTCGGTACATTCCTGCAGCGCCATCGTGGAGCCCGCACCGGTAAGAACCCGCAAACGGGTGAGCCGGTGAAAATCAAGGCAAGCAACACCGTTGCCTTCAAGCCAGGCAAGGCGCTTAAAGACAGCGTCAATCCTTGACACCGGCCGAGCGCCCTGGCGGAGGGCGATCGGTTCACTGACGGGCACACCGGTCTTACCGGGTGCCCGTTTTTCATGGGCGCTCGTTTGCAGGTGCTCAGCCAGCGCCTTGCCTGTCAGCAGGATATTTCCTACTTAACTGCGTTTATTTGCCCGCCTGAAATGCAGTCTTTCCTGACTTCTTCTAGCTGTGTATTCCCCTAAAGTCCTGCTCCCGCTGGTCGTAGGTCACGCGGTGTTGAATATCAATTCTGGGAAGTCACGCATGAAAAAATTATGGAAGTCCGCTGCTGTCGCCACACTGATCGCCACGACCAGTGGCTGTGTCAGCTACAACGTGAGTCAGCCGACTGCCCCCCTGGAAGGCACGGTCAAAACCGATCTGAAGGCTGACGTCAAAGTCGGCGGCATCATCAGCGGTGAGTCCTCCACCAATATCCTGTTCAACTTCCTGAGCATCGGCGGCGATACGCAATTCGCAGACGGCGTCGCGTACGGCGGTGCAAGCGGTGGCGGCGGTGGTCTGGGCCTGGCACTGCCGGACCCGGTTTCAACCACCAAGGCAGCAGCAGCCTACAAGGCCGTTAAATCCTCCGGTGCCGACCTGATCGTGGCGCCTCGCTACGAAGTCAGCGTCAAGGACTACTTCATCTTCAAGCAGGTGGGCGTGAAGGTCACCGGTAACAAAGGCAGTATCAACAGCATTCGCTGATGGGCTGTGGGGGCGCTGCTGGTAAAAGAGCAGCGCTTTCGATAAAAGTCATTTGCGTCGATCTCCGCCGAAAATCTGCATTGTCCTACAGGATTTGGCCAGATAACCCGCTACACTGCCATGCCGAATCTGATCATCGGCGTTAACTATCGTTGAGGCAGTGCATGAAATTTCGTTTTCTTCTCTGGATGCTTGGCCTGCTGATGAGCCGCGCCAGTCGCAACAATCCCGCTTTCCAGCAACAGCTGGCAGGCAAGGCGCTGACGTTTCAACTGCAGACCGCAGACGGAAAGATCGCCCGCCATTTCATCGTTCAGGATCAGCGCATCAGCAGCAAAAGCGGAAAGGTCGCCGAGCCCGCCTTTGCCATCTCGTTCCGCGATGCAGCCTTCGGGTTCGCCACGATGCAGGCCAAAAACAAGCAGCTGGCATTCATGAAAGGTATTCAGGACAAGGACATTCAGATCAAGGGCAACCCGGCCCACGTGATCTGGTTTCAGGGCCTGACCAAATACCTGAAACCCAAAAAGAAGAAGAGCAACTGATCAAGGCAACTGCAATCCGCCGGCCGCCTTGTGCAGGGCGCGAAGGTGCTCGCCCACCTGTTTGAGGTTGGCTTCGTTCGCTGCGATTTCCTTGGCGCGAGCAGGCTCCAGCAATGCACGTACCTCCTTGTCGAGATCCCCGGTCAGGCGCTTCAACTGCTTCTGCCGCTGGCTGCTTTCGCTTTCAAGCTGCTGCCACTCGGTAGCTTGTGGCAGGCCATAACCCCGGGTGCCGAGCAATTCTGCAGGACGGCTCAGAAATCCGCTGCTGGCGAGCAGTTCCTGTAAGGTACCGGTCGCTTTGGAGACGCGACCGTCTTTCTGTTCGCGCGCGCCCAGATAGCTTTGCTTCACTTCGTCCTGCGCCAATAGCAGCTGCCGACGCAGACTCGCCTGCTCCAGCAGCAGGATGGCGGCGCTGGTGGGCAGGTCGGCCTTGTCGAACCACTGACTGCGCTCGGCAGCAGGCAGGCTCATCCAGGCTTCCACGTCATTCTGTTTGACCGGCAGGTGCTTCTTCAAGACCTCGAACATGGCCTGATAACGGTCTCGATAGGAATCGAACCGGTAGCCCAGACGCAACGCTTCTTTCGGGTCATCCAGCACGCTGGTGTCGGCCAGGCCACGCCCCTTGAGCACTTCCAGCAGGCCATTGGGCAGGATGCTGTCCAGGCCGACCAGCTTGGGATTATGCGTGCCGCTGCGCAGCAGTTTGAGGTTCTCGACCGCGCAGTTGTTGGACAGGAAATAGTAGTTGCCGTCGTAGCTCCAGTGCATCTCGGCGGCGTGCTGGACCAGCCCTTCGATTTCGGGGCGTGACAGTGTGATAGGCACGGAGGCCAGGCTGCGCAGTTCGGTCTTGGTGTACTCGTCTATCACCTGAGCCAGCGGCAGCACGAACAGCCGTGAAGGGTAAGCGCCCATCAGGCCGTCCCAGCTGGACAACTGAACATCCCCGACGAAAGCCCGGTAAGACAGGACCAGATGCTGATCCAGGTCCAGTCGACAATCCGGCCCGCGTGGGCGGCCTGGCTTGCAGATCACCAGTCGCAACATACTGTGGCCCCAGCGACTGACCCAATTCTGGTTGGCCTCGGCCAGCAGGTAGTCGACAGCGTACACCCGTTCCGGGTCCAGCTTGCCCAGCGGTTCTCGTCCGAAATCGCTCCCCGCATTCAGGTAAGGATAAAACGTAGGGCACGCGTCGCGCGCAGCAGGCGCCCAGCCAAAGCGCTCCTTGTAATAGGCATAAAGGGCGGGACGGCGACAGGCATACGCGGGGTCGAGCAGGAAATACTCCATGTTGACGGCCACGAACTCGAGCGGGCTCGTGGTCTCGTAGATGTCGGGGCTGCGGGCAACCTGGCCGTTATGCTGCTCTCGCTCGCCGCGCCGTCCGACGTACTGTTGCCAGCCTGCCAGATCCAGTAACCGGGGGTCATCGCTCAGGGTGAAACGTCGTTCGGCCTGGCCTCGGCAGTCGTCCGGCAGACCGATATTGCCCAGCGAACTGTTGCGTCGCGAACAACGGATGAGGGTGGCACGCTCGGTATCAGACCACAGGCGCGCCCGGTCATAGATATGCGTCAGCTCATGCAGCACCGTGGCAAGCATTTCGCGGCGCACTGTGCCATGGGGCCGGCCGGTCTGTTTGGTGGCTGCAGAGCCATCGACCAGTCCCGCCAGCAGATGAGTATTGAGGTACAGCTGATAAGGCCCGGCCGCCTGACCATAGGCATTTTGCGGCATGTCGCTGGACCAGCTCACATCGACGCGGCGATCCAGCGCCTCGACGAAGCTGGGCGGCAGGGCGCGCATGGCTTCGTCAAGCAGCGCCTGACTGGCTTGCTGTTGAGCGGCATCGAGGCCGTCGGTGTGCAGCTCGAGCTTCAGGCTGGCTGAAGCGTAAGTTCCGACCAACGCCAATGCGCCGGCAAGCAGCCAGACGCCGAGGCGCCTCACAATGCGAGGATTGCTTCGGCCAGCGTCTGGTCGCTGGCGTCGCGCGCTTCTGGTACGCGGGCACGCAGGGTATCGAACGCAGCGTCGAGTTGAGCGCCGTGAATGTCGCCGTTGCTGGCAACGTAACTGGCCGCGTCGTCCTTGGCCTGAATCACGACCTTGGAGTCACGGATCGAAGTGGTGGTGTCGGAGGTGAAGTCGATAGTGCGACCGAACGCTCGAACAATGATATTGCTCGTGGCCACGACCGTCTGGGCCTGGGCAAAGTCGGCCATCAACAGCAGGCCAAGGGAAACAGCAATCAGCGGCGTACGCATGTCAGTAACGTCTCCAGTTACGCAGAGGGGGCAAAGTGGTTATTGGACGAGGATTGCCTGCGCCAGTTCAAGGTCGCTGGCATGAAGTTTCGCATCGGACTGACGCAGCGTGCGCAGGGCCGATTCGAGCCGGGCGCCGCGGATCTGTCCGCCGCTGGCGATGAACGCCGCCGCGTCGTCCTGAGCCGCCATGACCCGCTTGTTATCGAAGGGTGAACTGCTGACCTGACTGGTGGCAAACCCGGTCTTGACCAGGCCTTGCGTGGTTGAGTCGAATGCCTGGGCAGTACCGACCCAGATCAGGCTGGCGAAAACAACGATCGGAAGAGAGTGCAATGAACGCATGGCTTTCACGTACTGGCAAAACAGGCGTCAAGGCTAGCGCAATGCTCTAGCCTGAGCTACCCCGGCAGCCCGCAGGCCGCCGCAGATATTCTTCAGATAGCCAGGATGGCTTGTGCCAGCTGGGTATCGGTGGCGTGCAGTTGTGGCAGTTGCTGGCGAATGTGCTGGAACGCGCCTTCAAGTTGCGCACCGCGGATATCGCCGGCACTGGCTACAAAGCTTGCGGCATCGTCGCGGGCTGCGCGCACGATCTTGTCGTCCTTGAAGGAAGACGAAATATCGGATGTGGCATCTGTCGAGGCGGCTACAGCGCCAACGACGGTATCGGTGGTCACGATGAAGCTGGAAGCTTGGGCGCTAGTGGCAGCGGCGGTCAGCAGGACGGCAGCGCCAAGGGTACGTAGCAGGGACATGGTCGGTTTCCGTAAGGTGTAATAAAGGCAGGCGTTGTGTGAGGTGAAGACCGCGTGCGCCGGGTGTGACGTAAAGCCTATCTCAGCGCTGCTCGGCTTGTCATTGCAGCACAGTGCCAGATCGCCGTACGGCTGTTACGAAATAGTAACTGTACTGGCCTTATCTTGTAACATTTTAAACTGTACCTGATCGGCGCGAGAAACCGGATCTGTCTAAACGACAAAACCCGAATCAGTCTCCTGAAACGGGTCTTGTATGAAGCAATTCGGGTTGCTGGCGGGAGACTTTAGCAGTCTGGGACCAGCGGGCGCTCAATTAGCGCCAGAACGGCTTGCTCAGCTCTTCGTAACGCTGTGCTTCGCTGATACCTGCGTCGGCCAGCAAACGTGCGTCCAGACGAGCCAGTTGATGGCGGCTGGAGAGGCGACGCTGCCAGAGCATCAGGTTGGCGAACATGCGCAGAGGCAGGGAGCCTTGTGCAGAAGTGGCGGTGCTTTCGCTGAACAGATCGGAACTGATTGTACGTTCCATGGTGTGACTTCCTTCCGCTTGTGGCGGGATAGTGAGTTGCTTGACTGGTGCCCATTCTCCTCTCGATTGGCCAGCCTCCATAGACACAGTTCATCTGTATTGTGAGGGTTCAGTTAACTGTTTATAGCCACTGTTTTGTTCATTATTGGGGCAACTGTACCGGTCTGCACGTTTGTGGTGCATTTTGACGTGAGCGGATCTGAATTACTCGGTTTCAGACCTGTTTTAGACCAGTACAGCAGTACAGTTTTTTTCAGTACAGCCCATAGTGGATAGAAGGTCAGCAAAAAAATCAGTTGTTCACTTCCAACTGTCTTGTTCAGCCCGGCAACATGCGACCGGTTTCTTCCAGATTGAGGTGCCAACTCAGTGCGTCGCGCAGGATGTGAGGCGTATGGCCACCGCGCTCGCACGCCGCATTGAAATAGGCATTGAGTGCGTCCCGATAAGTGGGGTGAACACAATTGTCGATGATCACGCGAGCGCGTTCACGTGGCGCAAGCCCGCGCAAGTCCGCCAGGCCCTGTTCGGTGACAAGGATGTCGACGTCATGCTCGGTGTGGTCTACGTGGCTCACCATCGGTACCACGCTTGAGATCGAGCCGCCCTTGGCGATCGATTTGGTCACGAAGATCGCCAGGTGCGCGTTGCGTGAGAAATCGCCCGAGCCGCCTATGCCATTCATCATTCGTGTGCCGCACACATGGGTGGAGTTCACATTGCCGTACAGATCGAATTCCAGCGCAGTGTTGATCCCGATGATGCCCAGGCGTCGGATGACTTCCGGATGGTTGGAGATTTCCTGCGGACGCAGCACCAGTCTGGACTTGTAGCGATTGAAATCGGCAAACACCTGGGCGTGTCTGGAGGCGGAAAGCGTCATGGAGCTGCCCGAGGCGAAGCTCAATTTGCCTGCGTCGAACAGGTCGAAGGTAGAGTCCTGCAGCACCTCGGAATACATGGTCATGTCATGGAAGGGCGAATCCAGCAGGCCGTGCATGACTGCGTTGGCAATGGTGCCGATGCCAGCCTGCAGCGGCATCAAGGTGTTGGTCAGACGGTCTTCGCGCACTTCCTTTTTGAAGAACTCCACCAGATGCCGGGCGATGGCCTGGGTTTCCACATCCGGCGGGAGCACTGTGGACGGCGAGTCAGGCTGATTGCTGAAGACGATGCCGACGATTTTTGCCGGATCAATCCTGACCGCATGGCTGCCAATCCGCGAATCGGCTTCCAGCACCGGTATTGGCAGGCGCGTGGGGCGATAGCTCGGAATGTAGACGTCATGCAGCCCTTCCAGCTCCAGTGGCTGGGCCAGATTGATCTCCACGATCACCTGCTTTGCAAGAATGGCAAAGCTGGCGGAGTTGCCCACAGAGGTGCTTAACACCAGATGGCCCTCCTCGGTGATGGCCACGCATTCGATGACGGCCAGATCTACGGCCTTGATCTGGCGATTGCGCAACTGCTCAACGGTGTCGGACAAGTGCTGGTCGATGAACATGACGGTGCCGTCGTTGATCGCGCGGCGCAATGTGCTGTCGACCTGAAAGGGCATACGCCGGGAAAGTACGCCGGATTCGGTCAACTGTTTGTCCAGATCGTTGCCCAGGCTGGCGCCGGTCATCAGGCTGATCTTCAGCGGTGAGGTCTTGGCGCGTTCAGCCAGTGCATGGGGCACGGCCTTGGCTTCACCTGCGCGGGTGAAGCCGCTCATGCCGACGGTCATGCCATCTTCGATCAGGGCGGCGGCGTCAGTTGCGCTCATTACCTTGCTCATCAGGGAGGGCAGGCGGATACGGTCACGGTGCATGGATTCTTTCTCGAAGGTTGAGGCGAGCGACAAGTCTAGAGAGTCGGGCTTTTTTCGTCCCGCTACCATGGTCGCATTTGAGGGCTCTAATTAGCGGGTCTCAGCGCAAAACACTGTTACGCGAAATGCAAAAAGCCCCGGTCGCAGAGCGAACCGGGGCTGTGCTTGAGCAGGTCGAGGCTATGCGTTATCGACCGCCTTCACCATGTCCTCGATCACCTTTTTGGCGTCTCCGAACACCATCATGGTCTTGTCCAGATAAAACAGTTCGTTGTCCAGACCGGCATAGCCGCTGGCCATCGAGCGCTTGTTGACGATGATGGTCTTGGCTTTGAACGCTTCAAGAATCGGCATGCCGGCAATCGGCGATTTTGGATCGTTCTTGGCAGCCGGGTTGACCACGTCATTGGCACCCAGCACCAGGACCACGTCTGCCTGGCCGAACTCGGAGTTGATGTCGTCCATCTCGAACACCTGGTCGTAAGGCACTTCTGCCTCGGCCAGCAGTACGTTCATGTGGCCGGGCATGCGTCCTGCCACCGGGTGGATCGCGTACTTCACCGTGACGCCGTGATGCACCAGTTTTTCGGTCAGTTCCTTGAGTGCATGCTGCGCACGCGCCACCGCCAGACCGTAGCCTGGCACGATGATCACCGTGTCGGCGTTGGTCAGCAGGAAAGTGGCGTCGTCCGCCGAGCCGGACTTCACCGGACGTGCTTCCTTGGCACCCGCCGGGCCAGCGGTATCCGTCGCGCCGCCGAAGCCGCCACCGATCACGTTAAAGAACGAGCGATTCATGGCTTTGCACATGATGTACGACAGGATCGCGCCGGAAGAGCCCACAAGCGAGCCTGCGATGATCAGCATCGAGTTATTCAGCGAAAAGCCGATGCCCGCGGCCGCCCAGCCTGAATAGCTATTAAGCATCGAGACCACGACAGGCATGTCGGCGCCGCCGATCGGGATGATCAGCAGAACGCCGATCACGAATGCCAAGGCGAGCATGATGGCGAAAGCCGTGAGGCTGCCGGTGAACATGAACGTCAGGCCGAAGAACAGCGTGGCCAGGCCCAGAATCAGGTTCAGCTTGTGCTGCCCCGCAAACTGTACGGGTGCGCCCTGGAACAGGCGGAATTTGTACTTGCCCGAGAGTTTGCCGAACGCAATGACCGAGCCGGAGAAGGTGATTGCACCAATCGCCGCGCCCAGGAACAGTTCCAGGCGATTGCCGGTCGGAATAGCGTCGCCCAGATTGCGAACAATGCCCAGTGACTGAGGTTCGACCACCGCTGCGATGGCGATGAACACCGCCGCCAGGCCGATCATGCTGTGCATGAAGGCCACCAGCTCGGGCATCTTGGTCATTTCGACGCGCTTGGCCATGATCGAACCGGCCGTGCCGCCGACCAGCAAGCCGACCACGATGTAGCCGATGCCTGCGCTGGTGCCTTCAGCCGTCGACAAAGCCGCCAGCTTGAACACCAGACCGATCGTGGTAATGACCGCAAGCCCCATGCCCAGCATGCCGAACAGGTTGCCGCGACGCGAAGTGGTGGGATGAGACAGGCCCTTGAGCGCCTGAATAAAGCAGATCGACGCGATCAGGTACAGCAGGGTAACCAGGTTCATGCTCATGGTTTCTGCACCTCGTCTTTCACTTTAGGTGCCTTTTTCTTGAACATTTCCAGCATGCGCCGAGTGACCAGAAAACCACCGAACACGTTTACCGCAGCCAGGGCGACAGCCAGCGTACCCATGGTTTTGCCCAGCGGTGTGACCGTGAGCGCAGCGGCGAGCATCGCGCCAACGATCACGATGGCAGAAATGGCATTGGTCACGGCCATCAAGGGCGTATGCAGCGCAGGCGTCACGTTCCAGACCACGTGGTAGCCGACGTAAATAGCCAGCACGAAAATGATCAGGTTGTAGATGCCGGGGGAGATCAACTCTTCCATTGGGGTGTCCTCAGCCGTTCTTGCGGATGACTTGGCCGTCGCGGCACATCAGGCACGCGGCGACGATGTCGTCTTCGAGGTTGATCGAGAATGCGCCGTTTTTGTCGAACAGCAGCTTCATGAAGTCCAGCAGGTTGCGTGCATAGAGCGCCGAGGCATCGGCGGCTACCAGCGCAGGCAGGTTGGTGTGGCCCACGATGGTCACGCCATGCTCGATCGTGACCTGATCTGCAACGGTGAGCGGGCAGTTGCCGCCCTGGGCGGCCGCCAGGTCGATGACCACGGAGCCGGGCTTCATCTGTGCCACGGTGTCGGCGCTGAGCAGCACCGGTGCCTTGCGGCCCGGAATCAGCGCCGTGGTGATGACGATGTCCGAAAGCCTGGCGCGCTCGTGCACGGCGGCAGCCTGACGCTGCATCCAGCTGGCGGGCATGGGGCGGGCGTAACCTCCGACGCCTTCGGCGCATTCGCGCTCTTCATCGGTCTCGTAAGGAACGTCGATGAACTTCGCGCCCAGCGACTCGATCTGCTCCTTCACAGCAGGGCGCACGTCCGAGGCCTCGACCACTGCGCCCAGACGCTTGGCGGTGGCAATGGCCTGAAGACCGGCAACGCCCGCGCCGAGGATCAGCACGCGTGCCGCTTTGACGGTTCCGGCAGCCGTCATCAGCATCGGCATGAAGCGCGGATAGTGATGCGCTGCAAGCAGGACCGCTTTGTAACCGGCAATGTTGGCTTGCGAAGACAGCACATCAAGGCTTTGCGCGCGTGAAGTCCGGGGGGCGGCTTCGAGAGCGAAGGCGGTGATGCCGCGCTCGGCCATCCGGGCGATGTTCTCATTGTCGAAGGGGTTGAGCATCCCGATCACGATCGTGCCGCTCTTTATAAGCGCGAGTTCGCTTTCGTTCGCAGCCACGACCTTGAGGAGCAGTTCGCTGGCGAAGGTATCGTCGGCTCCACCAATGGTGGCACCTGCGGCCTCATAGGCACTGTCCGGTACGCTGGCATGAATGCCCGCTCCGCTTTGCACCGTGACGGTATGTCCTTGGCTGATCAGCTTCTTGATGGTTTCCGGGGTGGCAGCCACCCGGGTTTCACCTGACTGGGTTTCGAGGGGAACACCAATGTGCACGACAAAATCTCCTGCGCGATCTTTTTATCTTCATAAATAGGCCAGCGCACTACGGCTGGTGCGTCTGGGATGGCCGATCAGCAGCCCCTGATTGCAGGGAGCGCCGCATTTTGCAGGCGAAGTCGAAGTGCTTCAACACATTCTGTAACGAGACTATAAATTAACTACAAGTCATCCTGTGACCTATTGTCGCAAGAGTCGCCTATAAGCCTTTATTTACGGGGCTTTTACGAAAATATCGGTATGGATCAGGTGAAATCGATCATTTCCGTTTACGCATGATCGGGAGAGCAAGACATGGAATAACCCCAGTAAACAAAGGCCTTAAGGGCATGTTGAGCGTTATCGTACAACTGTTGCAAAAGCGACATAAGCTTATATCTGTAGGTTACTGGCGCTGTGTACTACTTTTGCGTCGCAAGCCTCAAGCCCGCTCGGATGGCAGCGTGTAGCCGTTTGCCTGGTCTATAAGCCAGTCACGGAACGCGTGCAACGAGGCCGATTCAACTTTTCGCTCTGGAATCATGAGGTGATAAGCCTTGTTACTGGGTAACGAACGGGGATTGGCGATCACCAGGCGTTTTTCATGCAGTTCGCGTTGAATAAGGAAGGGCGGGATCAGCGCGATGCCCATGTCATGCATGGCCGCTTGCGCGAGCATGGAAAACAGTTCGTAACGAGGGCCTGTCATGTCACGGGCCACATTGAGGTTCTGGGCGTTGAACCACTGCCGCCAGGCGTAGGGGCGCGTGGTCTGCTGGAGCAACGGCACCTCTGCCAGTTCGCTTGCTTCTATAGGTTCCCGGCCTCGCATGAATGACGGGCTGCAGACCGGCATGGAGTTCTCGCTCATCAGCCGGTGGGCCTCGGTGCCTGACCACTCGGCGTCGCCAAAATAGATCGCCGCATCAAACTCGGTATCGGCAAACAGGAAGGGGCGTGTGCGGTTGGTCAGGTTGACCGTCACTTCAGGATGCTTGAGCTGGAAGTCCTTGAGGCGAGGCAGCAGCCATTGCGTGCCGAACGTAGGCACGACAGCCAGCTCAATGACGTTGGTGCCTTGCTGGCCCATGATCGACAGCGTGTCGCGCTCCACAGCATCGAGCTGCATGGCGACACGACGACTGTAGGAAAGCCCGGCTTCTGTCAGCTTCACGCCGCGCCGCGAGCGTCGGAAAAGCTCAATGCCAAGGTACTCCTCCAGCCCTGCGATTTGTCGGCACACGGCGCCCTGGGTCAGCGATAACTCGTGAGCAGCTTTGGTGAAGCTCTCGTGGCGGGCGGCCGACTCGAAGCTGATCAGTGCGGTTGTGCTGGGTATTTTGCGTCTCATGTACCGAGTCCTCACTGATCATCTTGAATTGCTGAGTTTTATAAGGTTTCGAAGTGAGAAATTAGCACAACAGATTGAGGAATCCTCGTTTGTCGGTGCGTCAATCGGGGTCTAGGATCAACGCACAACATTCAGATGCACGTGAGGACACTTTATGAGCGGCAAGGCGAGTTTCAACTGGATCGACCCTCTTTTGCTGGATCAACAGCTCACTGAGGAAGAGCGCATGGTGCGTGACAGTGCCGAACAGTTCGCTCAAAGCAAGCTTGCTCCGCGTGTGCTGGAAGCCTTTCGTCACGAACAGACCGACCCGGCCATTTTTCGCGAGATGGGTGACATGGGTCTGCTGGGCGCAACCATCCCGGAAGAATTCGGTGGTAGCGGGCTTAACTACGTGTGCTATGGCCTGATTGCCCGTGAGGTAGAGCGTATCGACTCAGGCTACCGCTCGATGATGAGTGTGCAATCCTCGCTGGTCATGGTGCCTATCAATGAATTCGGCACCCAGGCACAGAAAGAAAAATACCTGCCCAGGCTGGCTTCGGGTGAGTGGATTGGCTGTTTCGGCCTGACCGAGCCCAACCATGGCTCCGATCCTGGGGCGATGATCACTCGTGCCAGGCGCGTGGAGGGTGGCTATCGCCTGACCGGCAGCAAGATGTGGATTACCAATAGCCCGATTGCCGATGTGTTCGTGGTGTGGGCAAAGGATGATGCGGGGGACATTCGCGGTTTTGTTCTGGAGAAGGGCTGGGCTGGTTTGAGTGCTCCTGTGATTCACGGAAAGGTCGGGCTGCGGGCGTCCATTACCGGTGAGATCGTCATGGACAATGTATTTGTGCCTGAGGAAAACATCTTTCCGGATGTACGCGGGCTCAAAGGGCCGTTCACGTGTCTGAACTCGGCACGCTACGGGATTTCCTGGGGGGCGCTGGGTGCTGCGGAGTTCTGCTGGCACACGGCGCGTCAGTACACGCTTGATCGTCAGCAGTTTGGTCGGCCTCTGGCTGCCAATCAGTTGATCCAGAAAAAGCTGGCTGACATGCAGACTGAAATTACCCTGGCGCTGCAAGGTTGTCTGCGTCTGGGGCGAATGAAAGATGAAGGTACGGCGGCTGTCGAAATCACCTCGATCATGAAGCGCAACTCCTGTGGCAAGTCTCTGGATATCGCACGCATGGCGCGCGACATGCTCGGTGGTAATGGCATCTCCGACGAATTCGGTATCGCCCGTCACCTGGTCAACCTGGAAGTGGTGAATACCTATGAAGGGACGCATGACGTGCATGCGTTGATTCTGGGGCGCGCGCAGACCGGCATTCAGGCCTTCTATTAAGGAGGGCGGATCATGGGGGCGCTTTCTCACGTTCGGGTGCTCGATCTGTCGCGGGTGCTGGCCGGTCCTTGGGCGGGACAGATCCTTGCTGATCTCGGAGCCGATGTCATTAAAGTCGAGCGCCCCGTGTGTGGCGACGACACGCGTTCTTGGGGGCCGCCGTTTCTGCAGGACGCAACCGGGCAGAATACGACCGAGGCGGCTTATTACCTGTCTGCCAATCGTAACAAGCAATCGGTGACCATCGATTTCACACGTCCCGAGGGGCAGAGGCTGGTGCGAGAGCTGGCGGCGAAGTCCGACATCGTGATCGAGAACTTCAAGGTGGGCGGTCTGGCGGCGTATGGCCTGGACTATGAATCGCTCAAGGCGGTCAATCCAGGGCTCATCTACTGCTCTATTACCGGGTTCGGGCAAACCGGGCCTTATGCAAAGCGTGCTGGCTACGATTTCATGATTCAGGGATTGGGCGGTTTGATGAGCCTGACCGGTCGTCCTGATGGCGATGAAGGCGCAGGGCCTGTGAAGGTCGGCGTTGCGTTGACGGACATACTCACCGGACTGTATTCGACTACCGCCATTCTTGCGGCGCTGGCCCACCGCGATCAATGCGGCGTGGGGCAATACATCGATATGGCATTGCTGGACGTGCAGGTCGCCTGCCTGGCCAACCAGGCGATGAATTACCTGACCACGGGTGTATCGCCCAGGCGGCTGGGTAACGCTCATCCCAATATCGTGCCTTACCAAGACTTTCCGACTGCGGATGGGGATTTCATCCTCACCGTGGGTAACGACAGTCAGTTTCGAAAGTTTGCCGAGGTGGCGGGGCAGTCACAGTGGGCGACGGATCCGCGCTTCCTTACTAATAAGCTGCGCGTGGCCAATCGTGCCGAACTGATTCCGTTGATTCGTCAGGCAACCGTGTTCAAGACGACGGCGCAGTGGGTGGAGGCGCTGGAAGCCGCGGGTGTGCCATGCGGGCCGGTCAACGATCTGGCTCAGGTGTTTGCAGATCCGCAGGTGCTGGCTCGCGGGTTGGCTATTGAGCTGCCTCATGCGCTGGGTGGACGCGTGGCGCAGGTGGCCAGCCCGATCCGATTTTCCGAGACGCCAGTGGAGTACACGCGTGCGCCTCCATTATTGGGCGAGCACACGTCACAGGTCCTGCAGGCGCTTCTCGGGATGAGCGCAGATGAGGTTATCGCCCTGCGTGGTGCGGGTGTGGTCTAGCTATCGGGGTGTCGCTATATAAGAAGGCGCGCCTCTGATGCTGCTCTCTTCTATATAGGTAAACGGGGCGAATGGAGTTATTTCATCTGATTTGAAAATAACGGTTGACGCGCTCTGTGATGTGTCTATAATTCGCCCCACTTCCGGCGCAGACGGAAACGAAAAAGCCTTGAGATTCAATGAGTTAAAAGGGTTTATCGGATGAGGTCAGCGAGGAAGCAGGTCGAGTTTGTTTGAATCGACAGCGGTGAGAAAAAAGAGTTTGACACGCGGTTGTAACGCTGTAGAATTCGCCTCCCGCTGACGAGCAGCGCAGAGTTGGTCGAAGCGCAAGTGATTGAAGTTGATCGGGAAAAACGAAAAACTTCAGAAAATAATCGCTTGACAGATACAGAGGACGCTGTAGAATGCGCGCCTCGGTTGAGACGAAAGA
>NZ_FRDA01000024.1 GCF_900143095.1 Pseudomonas asturiensis
CTAATTGCCCGTGAGGCTTGACCATATAACACCCAAGCAATCTGCGACCTAAGGGCACAGATTGCGGTGACTGTGAAGACGACACGAACCGAAAGTTTGCGTCACAAACGACACCGATATCACATACCCGATTTGCTGAAACGCGCCTCCTGGCACGGTTCGGTACCCGAATTTCTTGACGACCATAGAGCATTGGAACCACCTGATCCCATCCCGAACTCAGCAGTGAAACGATGCATCGCCGATGGTAGTGTGGGGTTTCCCCATGTGAGAGTAGGTCATCGTCAAGATTCAATTCCAGAACCCCTCATCGCTTACGCGGTGAGGGGTTTTGTCTTTTTCGGCCTTTAAAACAGGCGCTGGTTTCTATGCATCATGCTTCTGCGTAGCTATCATGCGTGCCTCATTGCCAGGCGATTCTTACATGCTGATGTTGTTGACGCTTCTTGCTGACGGTGCTTTTCATTCCGGGCAGGTGCTTGGGGAGGCTCTGGGAGTCAGTCGAAGCGCTGTCTGGAAGCAGCTTCAGCTGCTTGAGGCCGAGCTGGGTATTGAGGTCCATAAAGTGCGCGGACGTGGTTACAGGCTTGCAACCCCGATTTCGCTTCTTGATGCGTCTGCCATAACACGCTCAGGCCTTCCTTCGAATTGGTCGGCTAAAACCTATGACTCGGTGGACTCGACAAATGCCGAAGCGGCTCGTTTGATTGCTGGTGGCTGCGACGTGCCGATGCTCGTACTTGCAGAGCGGCAAACGTCCGGCAGGGGGCGACGCGGTCGTAAATGGGTCAGCCCCTTCGCCGACAATATCTATTACAGCCTGATTTTAAGAATCGACGGTGGCATGCGCCAGTTAGAAGGCCTCAGTCTGATGGTGGGGCTTGCGGTGATGAATGTCCTGCGCGATGTCGGGGTAACCAAGGCTGGCCTCAAATGGCCCAATGACGTTCTCGTGGGCAGGCGCAAGATCGCCGGAATCCTGCTGGAGCTCATAGGTGATCCGGCTGATGTCTGTCATGTGATTATCGGTGTAGGAATCAACGTGAATATGCAGGCCTCGGCAGAAGTCGATCAGTCATGGACTTCCGTACGGCTCGAGACGGGTCAACTATCGGATCGCAATCATCTGGCTGTGCGCCTGAGTGAAAAGCTTGAGTCGTTCCTTGAGGTCCATCGCCAGGAAGGGTTTGTGGCATTTCAGAAGGATTGGGAGGCTGGGCATTTATGGCAAGGTGCTGCAGTCACGCTGCTTTCTGGTGCGCAGGCTATCAACGGCACTGTGTTAGGTATCGATGCGCTGGGCGCATTGCGTTTGGAAGTTGACGGTGTGGAAAAGAGCTTTAGTGGTGGTGAACTCAGCCTGAGGTTGCGCGATGATTCTTGAGCTCGATTGCGGCAATAGCTTCATCAAGTGGCGGGTAACGAATCGAGGTGATAGTTCAGTGCTGGCCGGAGGCGTCGTAGATTCGGATGACGCGCTGTTGGAGAGTCTTCGACAGTTGCCGGACCTTGCCCTAAGCGACTGCCGGCTGGTAAGTGTGCGTAATGCTGTGGAGACTGAGCGGCTCGTAGCGGTTCTCGCGACGGTGTTTTCGATCACTCCGGTGTGTGCTGTGCCTGCGCGTGAGCTCGCCGGGGTCGTGAATGGCTATGAAGAGTTTGAGCGTTTGGGGCTCGACCGCTGGTTGGCGTTCGTCGGCGCCTATCACTGCGTTCGGACTGCATGCCTTGTAATTGATCTGGGGACTGCCGTGACGTCTGACTTCGTAAGTGCTGAGGGTCAGCACTTGGGTGGCTTCATATGCCCTGGCATGCCATTGATGCGTGATCAGCTACGCACTCACACCCGGCGCATCAGATATGACGATGACGCTGCCCAGAGGGCGCTGACAGGGCTTGTGCCAGGGCGTTCGACCGCTGAGGCGGTTGAGAGAGGTTGCTCACTTATGCTCAGAGGATTTGCGTTGACTCAGGTCGACATTGCCAAAGGGTATTGGGGGGATGACTTCACGGTCTTTGTAACGGGCGGTGACGCTGGCCTGGTCATGGATGTATTGCCCGGCGCCCGAGTGGTACCGGATCTGGTTTTTGTCGGTCTTGCGCTCGCTTGCCCATTGTCCTGAGGTTCCTATGCGCTGGTTATTTCTCCTCCTGTTAATGCTTAATGGCTTTTATTACATCTGGCATCAGCAGGAGGCTCCGCTAAGGGCAAAGGAGGTCCTTCCCCTGTCGCTGAATCGTGCGGCACAACAGGATATTCACCTGCTCAGCGAATCTGATCCGGCCCGCGTATCAAAGGGGGTAGAGGCAAGCTGCCTTTATCTGGGCGGTTTTTCCCGCCAGGAAGACGCTCGAGCTGTCGAGCAGCGCCTTAACAGTCTTGATATCCAGTCGCAATTTCAGGCATTGCCATCGCCTGTGGCGGCTGCTTATTGGCTCAAGATCGCTCCTGAAAGCAGGCGTCTTGTTGAGGTCGGTGTCATGACTCAGCTTGCTCAGGACTTCCCTCAAATAAAAAATAAAATAATGTCATGTGAAGGCATTGCAACTGTCGAATAGTTTGAATAGAATGGCGCCCGCTTCGCAGTGAGGTGAAAGTCTCGCTAACGAAGTAGAAATGGTCAACGCATGTAACCTCAGGTTTTTAATGAGAAAAAGGTTGACAGAAGGGTGGCATGAGTTGAGAATGCTGCCTCGCTTAGGAGGGGTTCCCGAGCGGCCAAAGGGATCAGACTGTAAATCTGACGTCTACGACTTCGAAGGTTCGAATCCTTCCCCCTCCACCAGATTTAGCGCGAACTGCAAATTGCGCGGGTATAGTTTAGTGGTAGAACCTCAGCCTTCCAAGCTGATGATGCGGGTTCGATTCCCGCTACCCGCTCCATGTTTGTGGTTCATGCAGGTTGTTTTGCTCTTGTAGCTCAGTTGGTAGAGCACACCCTTGGTAAGGGTGAGGTCAGCGGTTCGAATCCGCTCAAGAGCTCCATTGCCAAAGGCAGATATGAAAATATCTGCCTTTGTTTTAGGTGGCTCTGCTGTGTGTGGGGTGCCTTGATCATTTGGATGTGTGTCGATTTACGGCAAAATCTGAATGATGTGTTGAAAAACTATTGTCAGGTCAGCATAATGGTCGGCCTGATTTTGCTTTTAGGTCAGTAGCTCAATTGGCAGAGCGACGGTCTCCAAAACCGTAGGTTGGGGGTTCGATTCCCTCCTGACCTGCCAGATTCAGAAAATGTAATCTGGCTTTCTTTTCACAGGATCTCCGTAGATGAATCCCAAGGCTGAAGCATCAGACTCTCGCTTTGATTTGCTGAAATGGCTCCTGGTAGTCGTTCTGGTGGTCGTGGGTGTTGTCGGTAATCAGTACTACTCTGCTGAGCCGATCCTGTACCGTGTTCTCGCTCTCCTGGTTATCGCTGCGGCTGCTGCTTTTGTAGCGCTGCAGACTGGTAAAGGCAAAGCTTTTTTCGTTCTGGCGAAAGAAGCTCGCGCAGAGATTCGTAAAGTCGTTTGGCCTACTCGCCAAGAAACCACTCAAACCACATTGATCGTCGTGGCTGTTGTGCTGGTTATGGCGTTGCTGTTGTGGGGGCTTGATTCCCTGCTCGGCTGGCTTGTTTCCTTGATAGTTGGCTAAGGGTGTCCCGTGGCTAAGCGTTGGTACGTAGTGCATGCTTACTCCGGTTACGAGAAGCATGTCATGCGCTCGTTGGTCGAGCGTGTGAAGCTGGCAGGCATGGAAGATGGCTTCGGCGAAATTCTGGTTCCCACTGAAGAAGTGGTTGAAATGCGTAATGGCCAGAAACGCAAAAGCGAACGCAAGTTCTTCCCTGGTTATGTGCTTGTACAGATGGACATGAACGAAGGTACTTGGCACTTGGTCAAGGATACCCCTCGTGTCATGGGTTTCATCGGCGGTACCGCTGACAAGCCTGCACCCATAACAGATAAAGAGGCAGAAGCGATTCTGCGTCGCGTTGCTGACGGCAGCGACAAGCCGAAGCCCAAGACTCTGTTCGAGCCGGGTGAGGTTGTTCGTGTCACCGACGGTCCGTTTGCCGATTTCAACGGCACGGTAGAAGAAGTTAACTACGAAAAGAGCCGTATCCAAGTGGCGGTGCTCATTTTCGGACGCTCTACTCCGGTAGAGTTGGAGTTCAGTCAGGTCGAAAAGGCATAACTGAGCTGGAATCCCATACCCCGCAGCCTAAGGCTGTGGGGTTTTTTCGTCACTGGGATATACGCGTAAGCAACCGGGGAGCCTTTATTGGCGCTTGAACCCGTAATTGGAGTGCCTCATGGCCAAGAAGATAACTGCATACATCAAGCTGCAAGTGAAAGCCGCTCAGGCTAACCCAAGCCCGCCAGTAGGCCCGGCTCTGGGTCAGCATGGTGTGAACATCATGGAATTCTGCAAAGCGTTCAACGCCCGTACTCAGGGTCTTGAGCCAGGCTTGCCGACTCCAGTGATCATCACTGTATACAGCGACCGTAGCTTCACTTTCGAAACAAAAAGTACCCCTGCGTCGGTTCTGCTGAAGAAGGCTGCAGGTTTGACCAGCGGCTCGGCTCGCCCGAACACCGTTAAAGTTGGCACCGTGACCCGTGCTCAGCTGGAAGAAATCGCAAAAGTAAAAAATGCGGATCTGACAGCTGCTGACATGGATGCGGCCGTGCGTACTATCGCCGGTTCCGCTCGTAGCATGGGCCTTAACGTGGAGGGTGTGTAATGGCTAAGCTGACCAAGCGCCAAAAGGCAATCGCTGGCAAGATCGAAGCTGGCAAGGCCTACAACTTTGTAGATGCAGCCGCTCTGCTGACCGAGCTGTCGACCGTCAAGTTCAGCGAGTCCGTAGACGTCGCTGTAAACCTGGGCGTTGACCCTCGTAAATCTGATCAGGTAGTGCGTAGCGCTACCGTTCTGCCGCACGGCACTGGCAAGACTGTACGCGTTGCAGTATTCACCCAGGGTCCTGCTGCTGAAGCCGCTCTGGCTGCCGGCGCTGACCGCGTTGGTATGGACGATCTGGCTGCTGAAATGAAAGCTGGCGACCTGAACTATGACGTCGTCATTGCCTCCCCGGACGCAATGCGCGTTGTTGGTCAGCTGGGCCAGGTTCTTGGTCCTCGCGGTCTGATGCCTAACCCGAAAGTCGGCACTGTTACTCCTGACGTTGCTAACGCCGTCAAGAATGCCAAGGCTGGTCAGGTTCGTTATCGCACCGACAAGAACGGCATCATCCACACTTCCGTTGGCAAAGTCGGTTTCGACGCCGTCAAGCTGAAGGAAAACGTTGAAGCGCTGCTCGCTGATCTCAAGCGTATCAAGCCTGCTTCCTCGAAAGGTATTTACGTCAAGCGCGTTACTCTGAGCACCACCATGGGCCCAGGCCTGGTGATCGATCAGGGCTCGCTGGACGCGTAAGACACAGGCGATGCGTCTGACGACGTGTCGCTGAAAAATTGGGGTCCCTGCCTGGCGGGGGCTATCCAAGACCGTAGGCGGCGAAAGTCTTAAAACTCAAGCCTACGCAGATGGTGCTCCCGGTTCCTTACCGAATCAGACACCAAAACGACATCAGGCTCCGGCCAGATGAAACGGTAACAAGCAGGAGTTAAACCCGTGGCAATTAAACTCGAAGACAAGAAGGCCATCGTCGCTGAAGTCAACGAGGCTGCCAAAGCTGGTCTGTCCGCAGTCGTGGCTGATGCCCGCGGCGTGACAGTCGGCGCTATGACCGGACTCCGTAAAGAGGCTCGTGAAGCTGGCGTTTACGTACGTGTTGTACGTAACACCCTGCTCAAGCGCGCTGTTGCTGACACTGAATTCAGTGTTCTCAACGACGTGTTCACTGGCCCGACCTTGATCGCATTCTCTAACGAGCATCCGGGCGCTGCTGCCCGACTGTTCAAGGAATTCGCCAAAGGTCAGGACAAGTTCGAGATCAAGGCAGCTGCGTTCGAGGGCAAGTTCCTCGCAGCTAATCAGATCGACGTACTGGCAAGCCTGCCGACCCGTGACGAAGCAATTTCTCAGCTGATGAGCGTGATTCAAGGCGCTACCAGCAAGTTGGCTCGTACTCTGGCGGCTGTTCGCGACCAAAAAGAAGCAGCTGCAGCCTAAGGCTGAGTCAGATCTTTTCGCGTATTTTTGTTTATTTTGATGGTCGCGTAGGCCGTCCCCCAATTCAGGAAATTGAGTCATGTCCATCTCTCAAGACGATATCCTTAACGCCGTAGCTGAAATGTCCGTTCTGCAGGTTGTAGAGCTGATCAAGGCGTTCGAAGAGAAGTTCGGCGTTACTGCTGCCGCTGCTTCTGCTGGTCCAGCTGCTGCTGCCGCTGTTGTTGAAGAACAAACTGAATTCAACGTCATGCTGCTGGAAGCTGGCGAGAAGAAAGTTAACGTGATCAAGGCAGTTCGTGAACTGACCGGTCTGGGCCTGAAAGAAGCCAAGGCAGTCGTTGACGGCGCTCCAGCAATGGTCCTGGAAGCTGTTGCCAAAGACGCAGCTGACAAAGCCAAAGCTACTCTGGAAGAAGCAGGCGCTAAAGTCGAGCTGAAATAAGCATCGATTTGAGTGTCCAGCCCACGCATTTAGCGAAAGGCTGATGGCTGGTGGCTTTTGCCACCGGCCTTTTTCCGTTATAGACGATTGGCGCGGTCAATCTCTGTAGCGTGCAGGATCCACCGAAGACGGTGGCGCAAACCAAGGGGTTTGCACGATTTTCTGGCTGCTTCCGTCGGGAGGGAGCCAAACAAGCAGGTGACCAAGCTGGGGAACGCTGATGGCTTACTCATATACTGAGAAAAAACGTATCCGCAAGGACTTTAGCAAGTTGCCGGACGTAATGGATGTGCCGTATCTCTTGGCCATCCAGCTGGATTCGTATCGCGAATTCCTGCAGGCGGGAGCGACCAAAGATCAGTTCCGCGACGTCGGTCTGCATGCAGCCTTCAAATCCGTTTTCCCGATCATCAGCTACTCCGGCAATGCTGCGCTGGAGTATGTAGGTTATCGCTTGGGCGAACCGGCATTTGATGTCAAGGAATGCGTGCTGCGTGGTGTGACTTACGCTGTACCTCTGCGAGTCAAGGTTCGTCTGATCATCTTCGACAAAGAGTCGTCGAACAAAGCGATCAAGGACATCAAAGAGCAAGAAGTCTACATGGGTGAAATCCCCCTGATGACTGAAAACGGTACCTTCGTAATTAACGGTACCGAGCGCGTTATCGTGTCTCAGCTGCACCGCTCGCCTGGCGTATTCTTCGACCACGACCGTGGCAAGACGCACAGCTCCGGTAAGCTGCTGTACTCCGCTCGTATCATTCCTTACCGCGGTTCGTGGCTGGACTTCGAGTTCGATCCGAAAGACTGCGTATTCGTCCGTATCGACCGTCGTCGCAAGCTGCCTGCGTCCGTACTGCTGCGCGCATTGGGTTACACCACCGAGCAAGTGCTCGATGCTTTCTATACCACCAACGTTTTCCATGTTCGCGGTGAAAACCTGAGCCTGGAACTGGTGCCTCAGCGCCTGCGTGGTGAGATTGCTGTCCTGGATATCCTGGACGACAAAGGCAAGGTCATTGTCGAGCAAGGTCGCCGTATCACCGCTCGTCACATCAACCAGCTGGAAAAAGCCGGGATCAAAGAGCTGGAAGTGCCTCTGGACTACGTCCTGGGTCGCACGACTGCCAAGGTCATCGTGCATCCGGCTACCGGCGAAATCATCGCCGAGTGCAACACCGAGCTGAACACTGAAATCCTGGCCAAGATTGCCAAGGCTCAGGTTGTTCGGATCGAAACGTTGTACACCAACGACATCGACTGTGGTCCGTTCGTTTCTGACACATTGAAGATCGACTCCACCAGCAACCAACTGGAAGCGCTGGTCGAGATCTATCGCATGATGCGTCCTGGCGAGCCGCCGACCAAAGATGCTGCCGAGACCCTGTTCAACAACCTGTTCTTCAGCCCTGAGCGCTACGACCTGTCCGCTGTAGGTCGCATGAAGTTCAACCGCCGTATCGGTCGCACCGAGATCGAAGGTTCGGGCGTGTTGTGCAAGGAAGACATCGTAGCGGTCCTCAAGACCCTCGTTGACATCCGTAACGGCAAAGGCATCGTCGACGACATCGACCATCTGGGTAACCGTCGTGTTCGCTGTGTCGGCGAGATGGCCGAGAACCAGTTCCGTGTAGGCCTGGTGCGTGTAGAGCGTGCGGTCAAAGAGCGTCTGTCGATGGCTGAAAGTGAAGGCCTGATGCCTCAGGACCTGATCAACGCCAAGCCAGTCGCTGCTGCGGTCAAAGAGTTCTTCGGTTCCAGCCAGCTTTCCCAGTTCATGGACCAGAACAACCCGCTGTCCGAGATCACCCACAAGCGTCGTGTCTCCGCACTCGGCCCTGGTGGTCTGACTCGTGAGCGCGCCGGCTTTGAGGTTCGAGACGTTCACCCGACTCACTACGGTCGCGTGTGCCCGATTGAAACACCGGAAGGTCCGAACATCGGTCTGATCAACTCGTTGGCAGCCTACGCTCGCACCAACCAGTACGGCTTCCTCGAGAGCCCGTATCGCGTTGTGAAAGAAGGTCTGGTCACCGACGAAATCGTTTTCCTGTCGGCAATCGAAGAAGCAGACCACGTCATTGCACAGGCTTCGGCCGCAATGAACGACAAGCAAGAGCTGATCGACGAGCTGGTTGCGGTACGTCACCTCAACGAATTTACGGTCAAGGCACCTGCCGACGTTACCCTGATGGACGTTTCGCCCAAGCAGGTTGTATCGGTAGCAGCGTCCCTGATCCCGTTCCTCGAGCACGACGACGCCAACCGTGCGTTGATGGGTTCGAACATGCAGCGTCAGGCTGTACCCACACTGCGTGCTGACAAGCCGCTGGTTGGTACCGGCATGGAACGTAACGTGGCGCGCGACTCCGGCGTTTGCGTCGTGGCTCGTCGTGGCGGCGTGATCGACTCGGTTGATGCCAGCCGTATCGTGGTTCGTGTTGCTGACGATGAAGTTGAAACCGGTGAGGCGGGTGTAGATATCTACAACCTGACCAAATACACCCGTTCCAACCAGAACACCTGCATCAACCAGCGTCCGTTGGTGAGCAAGGGTGATCGTGTTCAGCGCAGCGATATCATGGCTGATGGTCCGTCCACTGACATGGGCGAGCTGGCACTGGGTCAGAACATGCGCATCGCGTTCATGGCCTGGAACGGTTTCAACTTCGAAGACTCCATCTGTCTGTCCGAGCGTGTCGTTCAGGAAGATCGCTTCACCACGATCCACATTCAGGAACTGACCTGTGTGGCCCGTGACACCAAGCTTGGCCCAGAGGAAATCACTGCCGACATCCCGAACGTGGGTGAAGCGGCGCTGAACAAGCTGGACGAAGCCGGTATCGTTTACGTTGGTGCTGAAGTGGGCGCCGGCGACATTCTGGTCGGTAAGGTCACCCCGAAAGGCGAGACCCAGCTGACGCCAGAAGAAAAACTGCTGCGCGCGATCTTCGGTGAGAAGGCTAGCGACGTTAAAGATACCTCCCTGCGTGTGCCGACCGGTACCAAGGGTACTGTTATCGACGTTCAGGTCTTCACGCGTGATGGCGTTGAGCGTGACGCACGTGCACTGTCCATCGAGAAGTCGCAACTCGACGAGATCCGCAAGGATCTGAACGAAGAGTTCCGTATTGTTGAAGGTGCCACGTTCGAGCGTCTGCGCTCTGCCCTGGTTGGCCGTATTGCAGAAGGCGGTGCTGGCCTGAAGAAAGGTCAGGAGATCACCGACGAGGTTCTCGACGGTCTTGAGCACGGTCAGTGGTTCAAACTGCGTATGGCCGAAGATGCTCTGAACGAGCAGCTCGAAAAAGCTCAGGCTTACATCGTTGATCGCCGCCGTCTGCTGGACGACAAGTTCGAAGACAAGAAGCGCAAGCTGCAACAGGGCGATGACCTGGCACCGGGCGTACTGAAGATCGTCAAGGTCTACCTGGCAATCCGCCGTCGCATCCAGCCTGGCGACAAGATGGCTGGTCGTCACGGTAACAAAGGTGTGGTCTCCGTGATCATGCCGGTTGAAGACATGCCGCACGATGCCAACGGTACGCCGGTGGACATCGTACTCAACCCGCTGGGCGTACCTTCGCGTATGAACGTCGGTCAGATCCTTGAAACCCACCTGGGCCTCGCGGCCAAAGGTCTGGGCGAGAAGATCAACCGCATGCTCGAAGAGCAGCGTAAAGTGGTTGAGCTGCGCAAGTTCCTCACCGAGATCTACAACGAGATCGGTGGCCGTCAGGAAAACCTGGACGAATTCACCGACCAGGAAGTTCTGGATCTGGCGAAGAACCTGCGTAACGGCGTTCCGATGGCCACTCCGGTGTTCGACGGCGCCAAGGAAAGCGAAATCAAGGCAATGCTCAAGCTGGCTGACATGCCAGAGAGCGGCCAGATGCAACTGTTCGACGGCCGCACGGGCAACAAGTTTGAGCGCGCTGTAACAGTTGGCTACATGTACATGCTGAAGCTGAACCACTTGGTGGACGACAAGATGCACGCGCGTTCCACTGGTTCTTACAGCCTGGTTACCCAGCAGCCGCTGGGTGGTAAGGCGCAGTTCGGTGGTCAGCGTTTCGGGGAGATGGAAGTGTGGGCGCTGGAAGCATACGGCGCGGCGTACACTCTGCAGGAAATGCTCACAGTCAAGTCGGACGATGTGAACGGTCGTACCAAGATGTACAAAAACATCGTGGACGGCGATCACCGTATGGAGCCGGGCATGCCCGAGTCTTTCAACGTGTTGATCAAAGAAATCCGTTCTCTCGGTATCGATATCGATCTGGAAACCGAATAACACGTGACGTGAATCGGGAGCAGGGCGTAAATCCCTGCTCCCTGCTCCGCCAGGAGGAAAGGCCTTGAAAGACCTACTGAATTTGCTGAAAAACCAGGGTCAAGTCGAAGAGTTCGATGCTATCCGCATCGGCCTTGCGTCGCCTGAAATGATCCGCTCGTGGTCGTTCGGTGAAGTTAAGAAACCGGAAACCATCAACTACCGCACGTTCAAGCCTGAGCGTGATGGTCTGTTCTGCGCCAAGATCTTTGGCCCGGTAAAGGATTACGAGTGCTTGTGCGGTAAGTACAAGCGCCTGAAGCACCGCGGTGTCATCTGCGAAAAATGCGGTGTTGAAGTGGCTCTGGCCAAAGTTCGTCGTGAGCGCATGGCTCACATCGAACTGGCTTCGCCAGTGGCACACATCTGGTTCCTGAAGTCCCTGCCGTCCCGTATCGGCCTGCTGATGGACATGACCCTGCGTGATATCGAACGCGTTCTCTACTTCGAGAGCTATGTCGTTATCGATCCAGGCATGACCACCCTCGAAAAGGGTCAGTTGCTGAACGATGAGCAGTACTTCGAAGCGCTGGAAGAGTTCGGTGACGATTTCGACGCCCGCATGGGTGCCGAAGCTGTTCGTGAGCTCCTGCACGCTATCGATCTGGAGCACGAAATTGGCCGTCTGCGTGAAGAAATTCCGCAAACCAATTCCGAGACCAAGATCAAGAAGCTGTCCAAGCGTCTGAAACTGATGGAAGCGTTCCAGGGTTCCGGCAACCTTCCTGAGTGGATGGTGCTGACCGTTCTGCCGGTTCTGCCGCCAGATCTGCGTCCCCTGGTTCCGCTGGACGGTGGCCGTTTCGCGACGTCCGACCTCAACGATCTGTATCGTCGAGTCATCAACCGTAACAACCGTTTGAAGCGTCTGCTGGATCTGTCTGCTCCTGACATCATCGTGCGCAACGAAAAGCGCATGCTGCAGGAAGCGGTCGATGCCCTGTTGGACAACGGTCGTCGCGGTCGCGCAATCACCGGTTCCAACAAGCGTCCTCTGAAATCCCTGGCTGACATGATCAAGGGTAAGCAAGGTCGTTTCCGTCAGAACCTGCTCGGTAAGCGCGTTGACTACTCCGGTCGTTCGGTAATTACCGTGGGTCCGACCCTGCGTCTGCATCAGTGCGGTCTGCCAAAGAAAATGGCTCTCGAGCTGTTCAAACCGTTCATTTTCGGCAAGCTGGAAATGCGTGGCCTGGCCACGACCATCAAAGCTGCCAAGAAAATGGTTGAGCGCGAGCTGCCGGAAGTGTGGGACGTTCTTGCCGAAGTGATTCGCGAACACCCAGTGCTTCTGAACCGTGCGCCAACGCTTCACCGTCTGGGTATTCAGGCATTTGAACCGGTACTGATCGAAGGTAAGGCTATCCAGCTGCACCCTCTGGTCTGTGCTGCGTACAACGCCGACTTCGACGGCGACCAGATGGCCGTTCACGTACCTTTGACGCTGGAAGCTCAGCTCGAAGCGCGCGCGCTCATGATGTCGACCAACAACATCCTGTCGCCAGCCAACGGTGAGCCAATCATCGTTCCTTCGCAGGACGTTGTACTGGGTCTGTACTACATGACCCGTGAAGCGATCAACGCCAAGGGCGAAGGCCGTGTGTTTGCAGACCTGCAGGAAGTCGACCGCGTATTCCGCGCCGGCGAAGCTGCTCTGCACGCCAAGGTCAAGGTTCGCATCCACGAAACGGTCAACGATCGTGATGGTGGCAGCGTCAAGAACACCCGTATCGTCGACACCACTGTCGGCCGTGCGCTGCTGTTCCAGGTGGTTCCGGCCGGCCTGTCCTACGACGTCGTCAACCAGCCGATGAAGAAGAAGGCGATCTCCAAGCTGATCAACCAGTGCTACCGCGTGGTTGGTTTGAAAGAGACCGTTATTTTCGCTGACCAGTTGATGTATACCGGTTTTGCCTACTCGACGATCTCGGGTGTTTCCATTGGCGTTAACGACTTCGTTATCCCGGATGAGAAAGCTCGCATCATCGACGCGGCCACCGAAGAAGTTAAAGAGATCGAAAGTCAGTACGCCTCGGGCCTGGTTACTCAGGGCGAGAAGTACAACAAGGTGATCGACCTCTGGTCCAAGGCGAACGACGAAGTATCCAAGGCGATGATGTCCAACCTCTCGAAAGAGAAGGTTATCGACCGCCATGGCGTCGAAGTCGACCAGGAATCCTTCAACTCGATGTACATGATGGCTGACTCGGGTGCGCGGGGTTCCGCAGCCCAGATCCGTCAGCTGGCCGGTATGCGTGGTCTGATGGCCAAGCCGGACGGTTCCATCATCGAAACGCCGATCACTGCGAACTTCCGTGAAGGTTTGAGCGTACTTCAGTACTTCATCTCTACTCACGGTGCTCGTAAGGGTCTTGCGGATACCGCGTTGAAAACCGCTAACTCCGGTTATCTGACCCGTCGTCTGGTAGACGTCGCGCAGGATCTGGTGGTTACCGAGGTTGATTGCGGCACCGAGCACGGCTTGCTGATGACTCCGCACATTGAAGGCGGTGACGTCGTCGAGCCTCTGGGTGAGCGCGTACTGGGTCGAGTTATTGCCCGTGACGTGTTCAAGCCGGGTACAGAAGAAGTCATCGTGCCTGCCGGTACGCTGGTAGACGAGAAGTGGGTTGAATTCATCGAGCTGAATAGCATCGACGAAGTGATCGTTCGCTCGCCAATCAGCTGCGAAACCCGCTATGGCATCTGCGCCAAGTGCTACGGTCGCGACCTGGCTCGTGGTCACCAGGTCAACATCGGTGAAGCTGTCGGCGTTATCGCTGCACAGTCGATCGGTGAGCCGGGTACCCAGCTGACAATGCGTACTTTCCACATTGGTGGTGCGGCAAGCCGGACCTCGGCAGCCGACAGCGTTCAGGTGAAGAATGGCGGTACCGTCCGTCTTCACAACCTGAAGCACGTTGAGCGTGTTGACGGCCATCTGGTTGCGG
Source organism: Pseudomonas asturiensis (assembly GCF_900143095.1). Classification (GTDB taxonomy): domain Bacteria; phylum Pseudomonadota; class Gammaproteobacteria; order Pseudomonadales; family Pseudomonadaceae; genus Aquipseudomonas; species Aquipseudomonas asturiensis. The sequence goes on from NZ_FRDA01000024.1 coordinate 13,857, forward strand.
TATCCCGCTCCGGTGAACTGGCGATCGCTGATGACTTCGGTCGTGAGCGTGAGCGTTACAAGCTGCCGTACGGTGCAGTGATTTCGGTGAAGGAAGGCGACAAGGTCGACGCTGGCTCTATCGTGGCCAAGTGGGATCCGCACACTCACCCAATCGTCACCGAGATGAAAGGTACTGTTACCTACGTCGGCATGGAAGAGGGCATCACGATCAAGCGTCAGACTGACGAATTGACCGGTATGACCAACATTGAAGTGCTTGATGCCAAAGACCGTCCGGCTGCCGGCAAGGACATCCGTCCTGCTGTGAAGATGGTGGGTCTGGATGGCAAGGATCTGCTGTTGCCGGGTACTGACGTACCTGCACAGTACTTCCTGCCTGCAAACGCCCTGGTGGGTGTTGCGGACGGTGCGCAGATCGCGATCGGTGATGTTATCGCTCGTATTCCGCAAGAAACTTCGAAAACCCGTGACATCACCGGTGGTCTGCCGCGTGTTGCCGACCTGTTCGAAGCTCGTCGCCCGAAAGAGGCTTCGATCCTTGCAGAAGTCAGCGGTACCATCGCGTTCGGTAAAGAGACCAAAGGCAAGCGCCGTCTGGTCATTACCCCGAACGACGGTAGCGATCCGTACGAGGAGCTGATTCCGAAGTGGCGCCACCTGAACGTCTTCGAAGGCGAACAAGTGAACCGCGGCGAAGTTATCTCCGACGGTCCGAGCGATCCACACGACATCCTGCGTCTGCTGGGTGTAAGTGCGCTGGCCAAGTACATCGTCAACGAAATTCAGGACGTTTACCGCCTGCAGGGCGTGAAGATCAACGACAAGCACATCGAGACCATTCTGCGTCAGATGCTGCGTAAAGTTGAGATTGCCGAGTCTGGCGATTCCAGCTTCATCAAGGGCGACCAGATGGAGTTGACTCACGTACTGGTAGAGAACGAGCGTCTGGGCGCGGAAGACAAGTTTGTTTCCAAGTTCACACGCGTTCTGCTGGGTATCACCAAGGCATCGCTGTCCACTGAGTCGTTCATCTCCGCGGCCTCCTTCCAGGAGACAACCCGCGTACTGACCGAAGCAGCTGTGACTGGCAAGCGCGACTACCTGCGCGGCCTGAAGGAAAACGTGGTTGTGGGTCGTCTGATCCCGGCCGGTACCGGTCTGGCATATCACAGCGAGCGCAAGCGTCGCCGTGAAATGGACAAACCGATGCGTGTCAGCGCGAGCGAGGTAGAAGCCGCTCTGACTGAAGCGTTGAACTCCAGCGGTAACTGAGACTAAAGCCTCGGCACTCGCATCAGTCGTACAGCATTCGTGCTGTACCCCTGATGCGGACGTCGGGGCTTTGTCTTGACTGGGGGCAGGATCCTCTTTAGACTCTTGTACCCCTAAATTTGGCGGGGCTTGTGCCCTGTCATTTGCTTTTCTTGTAAGACAATAGCGTCGCAAGACAACAGTGGAGCTAGTAGATGGCAACTATCAACCAGCTGGTACGTCAGCCGCGTAAGCGTATCGTCGAGAAATCCGACGTGCCTGCGCTGCAGAACTGCCCGCAACGTCGCGGTGTGTGCACTCGTGTGTATACCACCACGCCGAAAAAACCTAACTCGGCATTGCGTAAAGTCTGCCGTGTGCGCCTGACCAACGGTTTCGAGGTTTCCTCGTACATCGGCGGTGAAGGTCACAACCTGCAAGAGCACAGCGTGGTACTGATCCGTGGCGGTCGTGTAAAAGACTTGCCAGGTGTTCGTTATCACACCGTTCGTGGTTCTCTGGATACCTCCGGCGTTAAAGGCCGTAACCAGGGTCGCTCGAAATACGGTACCAAGAAGCCTAAGTAGTACTTGGCTTCTGTTAAAAATTGCAGATTTCTATTTTTCTGAGTCGATAAGAGTAAGGTCGGGCGCATCCTTTTCTGGGTGGTGGTCCCGAGCTAACCTGAAGACCGTTTGAGGGCTTATCCATGCCAAGAAGACGCGTAGCAGCCAAGCGCGAAGTGCTTGACGATCCAAAATACGGAAGCCAGATTCTGGCGAAGTTCATGAACCACGTGATGGAAAGCGGCAAGAAAGCCGTTGCCGAGCGTATCGTTTATGGCGCGCTGGAGAAGGTTAAAGAGCGTAAGAACAGCGATCCCCTGGAAATCTTCGAGAAAGCTCTCGACGCCATCGCTCCGCTGGTCGAAGTAAAGTCGCGCCGTGTAGGCGGTGCTACTTACCAGGTTCCTGTCGAAGTTCGTCCGTCCCGTCGTAATGCTCTGGCAATGCGTTGGCTGGTAGACTTCGCGCGTAAGCGCGGTGAGAAGTCTATGGCTCTGCGTTTGGCTGGCGAACTGTTGGACGCCGCCGAAGGTAAAGGTGCTGCGGTCAAGAAGCGTGAAGACGTGCACCGTATGGCTGAGGCCAACAAGGCTTTCTCGCACTACCGCTTCTAATTTCAGCGTCACTAATTTTGCGAGGGCTTTATGGCTCGTACTACACCGATTGGCCGTTACCGTAACATTGGTATCGTCGCTCACGTGGATGCTGGTAAAACCACTACCACCGAGCGCGTCCTTTTTTACACCGGCAAAAGTCATAAGATGGGCGAGGTGCATGACGGCGCCGCGACCACAGACTGGATGGTTCAGGAGCAGGAGCGTGGTATTACCATCACTTCTGCTGCCATCACTGCCTTCTGGCAGGGTTCTGAAAAGCAGCACAAAGATCAGTACCGCTTCAACGTCATCGATACCCCGGGCCACGTTGACTTCACTATTGAAGTTGAACGTTCCCTGCGTGTACTCGACGGCGCGGTCGTTGTGTTCTGTGGTACTTCCGGCGTAGAGCCGCAGTCCGAAACCGTATGGCGTCAAGCCAACAAATACGGCGTTCCACGTATCGTTTACGTGAACAAGATGGACCGTGCAGGTGCGAACTTCCTGCGCGTGATCGCTCAGATCAAGCAGCGCCTGGGTCACACACCGGTGCCTATCCAGCTGGCGATCGGTTCGGAAGACAATTTCCAGGGTCAGATCGATCTGATGTCCATGGAAGCTGTTTACTGGAACGATGCTGACAAGGGTATGGTTCCTGTTCGCAAGCCTATCCCTGCAGAGCTGCAGGAACTGGCTGACGAGTGGCGCAGCAACATGGTTGAGGCTGCGGCCGAAGCCAGCGAAGAGCTGATGAACAAGTACCTCGAAGGTGAAGAACTCACCAACGCGGAAATCAAGGCCGCTCTGCGTCAGCGTACTATCGCTGGTGAGATCGTTCTGGCTGTTTGTGGTTCTTCGTTCAAGAACAAGGGCGTTCCCCTGGTTCTCGACGCCGTAATCGACTACCTGCCGGCTCCAGTCGACATTCCTGCTATCAAGGGTTCCGACCCTGATAACGAGGAAATTCAGATGGAGCGTCATGCAGACGACGACGAGCCGTTCTCGGCTCTGGCGTTCAAGATCGCTACCGACCCATTCGTGGGTACCTTGACTTTCGTCCGTGTTTACTCGGGCGTGTTGGCATCCGGCGACGGCGTGATCAACTCGGTCAAAGGCAAGAAAGAGCGTGTGGGTCGTATGGTGCAAATGCACGCAAACGCCCGCGAAGAAATCAAGGAAGTGCGCGCTGGTGACATCGCGGCCTTGATCGGCATGAAGGACGTCACCACTGGTGAAACCTTGTGCAACGCTGACAAGCCAATCATTCTGGTTCGTATGGACTTCCCGGAGCCGGTTATTTCGGTTGCCGTTGAGCCTAAAACCAAGGATGACCAGGAAAAAATGGGTATCGCACTGGGCAAACTTGCTCAGGAAGACCCGTCTTTCCGCGTAAAAACTGATGAAGAGACTGGTCAGACGATCATCTCTGGCATGGGCGAGCTGCACCTGGACATCCTGGTTGACCGGATGCGCCGTGAGTTCAACGTCGAAGCCAACATCGGCAAGCCTCAGGTTTCCTATCGTGAGCGCATCACGAAGAACTGCGAAATCGAAGGCAAGTTCGTTCGTCAATCCGGCGGTCGTGGCCAGTTCGGTCATTGCTGGATCCGTTTTGCGCCTGCTGACGAAGGTCAGGAAGGTCTGCAATTCGTGAACGAAGTGGTGGGTGGTGTTGTTCCTAAGGAATACATCCCGGCTATCCAGAAGGGTATCGAAGAGCAGATGAAGAACGGTGTTGTCGCCGGCTATCCGCTGATCGGCCTGAAGGCTACCGTGTTTGATGGTTCTTACCACGACGTCGACTCGAACGAGATGGCGTTTAAGGTGGCTGCTTCCATGGCGACCAAGCAACTGGCCCAAAAGGGCGGTGGTGAGTTGCTTGAGCCGATCATGGCGGTAGAGGTTGTTACGCCTGAAGACTATATGGGTGACGTGATGGGCGACCTTAACCGTCGTCGCGGCATGATTCTGGGTATGGAAGATACGGTTTCCGGCAAGGTTATCCGCGCCGAGGTTCCGTTGGGTGAGATGTTCGGTTATGCGACCGACGTTCGCTCCATGTCTCAGGGTCGCGCAAGCTACTCTATGGAATTCAAAAAATACAATACAGCGCCGTCGCACATCGTCGAAACTGTAACCAAAAAACAAGGCTGATTCAGCGCCTTTAGGCTAGGAGTTATTTGTCGTGGCTAAAGAAAAATTTGAACGTAACAAACCGCACGTCAACGTTGGCACCATCGGTCACGTCGACCATGGTAAAACCACGCTGACCGCTGCTCTGACTCGTGTTTGCTCCGAAGTTTTCGGTTCCGCAAAGGTTGACTTCGACAAGATCGACAGCGCCCCGGAAGAGAAAGCTCGTGGTATCACCATCAACACCGCTCACGTTGAATACGATTCGGCCGTTCGCCACTACGCGCACGTTGACTGCCCAGGTCACGCCGACTACGTAAAAAACATGATCACCGGTGCTGCCCAGATGGACGGCGCGATTCTGGTTTGTTCCGCTGCTGACGGCCCGATGCCTCAGACTCGTGAGCACATCCTGCTGTCCCGTCAGGTTGGCGTTCCGTACATCGTTGTCTTCCTGAACAAGGCTGACATGGTTGACGACGCTGAGCTGCTGGAACTGGTTGAAATGGAAGTGCGTGACCTGCTCAGCACCTACGATTTCCCAGGTGACGACACTCCGATCATCATCGGTTCGGCTCTGATGGCTCTGAACGGCCAAGACGACAACGAGATGGGCACCACTGCTGTCAAGAAGCTGGTTGAAACTCTGGACAGCTACATCCCAGAACCAGTTCGTGCTATCGACAAGCCGTTCCTGATGCCAATCGAAGACGTATTCTCGATCTCCGGTCGCGGTACTGTTGTTACCGGTCGTGTTGAGCGTGGCATCATCAAGATCCAGGAAGAAGTAGAAATCGTAGGTCTGCGTGACACTACCAAGACTACTTGCACTGGCGTTGAGATGTTCCGCAAGCTGCTGGACGAAGGTCGTGCTGGTGAGAACTGCGGCGTTCTGCTGCGTGGCACCAAGCGTGACGACGTTGAGCGTGGCCAGGTTCTGGTCAAGCCAGGTACCGTCAAGCCGCACACTCAGTTCGAAGCTGAAATCTACGTTCTGAGCAAGGAAGAAGGCGGTCGTCACACTCCGTTCTTCAAAGGCTACCGTCCACAGTTCTACTTCCGTACTACCGACGTAACCGGTAGCTGCGAACTGCCGGAAGGCGTAGAAATGGTAATGCCAGGTGATAACGTTAAAGTTAACGTTACCCTGATCAAGCCAATCGCAATGGAAGACGGTCTGCGTTTCGCTATCCGTGAAGGCGGTCGTACCGTCGGCGCTGGTGTAGTAGCAAAAATCGTCGCTTAAGCGTTGATGCCTTGAAAGAGCCCCCGCCTTGCGGGGGCTTTTTTATTGGGTTGACACCCCGCCAGCTCGTCTATAGAATTGCGCCTCCTTTTAACGGGCGTATTGCGCTCGGTGGGAACAGCAATCTGGAGTCTGAATCCAATGCAAAACCAGCAAATCCGTATCAGGTTGAAGGCTTTTGACCATCGCCTGATCGACCAATCAACCCAGGAAATCGTGGAAACCGCGAAACGTACTGGTGCACAGGTGCGTGGTCCGATTCCACTGCCGACTCGTAAAGAGCGGTTCACCGTTCTGGTTTCTCCGCACGTCAACAAAGACGCGCGCGACCAGTATGAGATCCGTACTCATAAGCGCGTTCTGGACATCGTCCAGCCAACGGATAAAACCGTTGATGCTCTTATGAAGCTTGATCTTGCGGCCGGTGTGGAAGTTCAGATCAGCCTCGGCTAAGACTTGGGTCTTAGTCGTGTAACGCTCTGAAATGGGCGGCCATAGCGGGTGAAAGCCCCGTACACTCATGAGGTTTACAACATGACTATTGGTGTAGTCGGTCGTAAATGCGGTATGACCCGTATTTTCACCGAAGAAGGTGTCTCCATTCCGGTCACGGTCATTGAGATCGAGCCGAATCGCGTCACTCAGTTCAAAACCGAAGAAACCGATGGCTATCGTGCAGTGCAAGTCACTGTCGGCGAGCGTCGTGCTTCGCGTGTTACAGCTGCGCAGGCAGGCCACTTCGCCAAGGCGAACGTTGCTGCCGGTCGTACCATCATGGAATTTCGTCTTGAAGAAGGCGACTACCAGGCTGGCGATCTGATCAACGCTGAAATCTTCGCTGCTGGTCAACTGGTTGATGTAACCGGTCAGTCCAAGGGTAAAGGCTTCCAGGGTACGATCAAGCGCTGGAATTTCCGTGGTCAGGATAACACCCACGGTAACTCCGTCTCCCACCGCGTCCCGGGCTCTATCGGCCAGTGCCAGACTCCTGGTCGTGTATTCAAGGGCAAAAAAATGTCCGGTCATATGGGCGCTGAGCGCGTGACCGTGCAGTCCCTGGAAGTAGTGCGCGTGGACGCTGAACGCAATCTGTTGTTGGTCAAGGGTGCTGTTCCTGGCGCTACTGGCGGCAACCTGGTTGTACGTCCGGCAGCCAAGGCTCGCGGTTAAGGGGAAGCTGACATGCAATTAAATGTAAATGACGCTCAAGCAATCGAAGTTTCCGAACTGACATTTGGCGGCGAATTCAACGAGACGCTGGTTCACCAGGCAGTCGTGGCCTACATGGCTGGCGGTCGTCAGGGTAGCAAGCAGCAAAAGACCCGTTCTGACGTTTCTGGTGGCGGTAAGCGCCCATGGCGTCAAAAGGGTACTGGCCGTGCTCGTGCCGGTACTATCCGTAGCCCAATCTGGCGTGGCGGCGGTACCACTTTCGCAGCTCGTCCTCAGGACCACTCTCAGAAGCTCAACAAGAAGATGTATCGCGCAGCACTGCGCTCCATCCTTGCTGAACTGGTTCGTACTGATCGTCTGGTCGTGGTTCAGGACTTCGCTGTTGAAGCACCGAAAACCAAAGACTTGCTGAGCAAGCTGAATGGCATGGGTCTGACTGACGTCCTGATCGTGTCTGACGCTGTTGACCAGAATCTGTACCTGGCTGCTCGTAACCTGCCGCACGTTGATGTTCGTGACGTACAGGGTTCCGATCCAGTTAGTCTGATCGCATACGACAAGGTGTTGATCACCGTGTCGGCCGTGAAGAAATTCGAGGAGCTGCTGGGATGAACCAGGAACGCGTATTTAAAGTTCTACTTGGCCCGCACGTTTCCGAAAAGGCCACGGTTCTGGCTGACAAGAAAGGCCAGTTCGTTTTCAAGGTTGCAACTGACGCAACCAAGCTGGAAATCAAGAAGGCCGTCGAAAGCCTGTTCAGCGTGAAAGTAGAGCGTGTTACTACCCTGAATGTTCTGGGTAAGAGCAAGCGCACTGCTCGCGGTCTGGGCAAGCGTAATGACTGGAAGAAGGCAGTTATCTCCCTTCAGCCAGGCCAAGATCTCGATTTCAGCAGCAGTGCTGAGTAAGGAAGGGGTGCATCATGGCAATCGTTAAATGCAAACCGACTTCCCCTGGCCGCCGTTTTGTGGTCAAGGTGGTCAACCAGGAGCTGCATAAAGGCGCTCCTCACGCACCGCTGCTCGAGAAAAAATCGAAGTCTGGTGGTCGTAACAACAATGGCCGTATCACTACACGTCACGTGGGTGGTGGTCATAAGCAGCATTATCGTCTGGTCGACTTCCGTCGCAACGACAAAGATGGCATCGCTGCCACTGTCGAGCGTATCGAATACGATCCAAACCGTACTGCTCACATTGCTCTGCTGCTTTACGCAGACGGCGAGCGCCGCTACATCATCGCCCCTAAAGGCGTGAGTGCTGGCGACCAGCTGATTGCAGGTGCCTTGGCGCCAATCAAGCCGGGCAACGCTCTTCAACTGCGCAACATTCCAGTTGGTAGCACCGTACACGGCATCGAATTGAAGCCAGGTAAAGGCGCACAGATCGCACGTTCCGCTGGTGCTTCGGCACAGCTGATCGCTCGTGAAGGTGTGTACGTAACCCTGCGTCTTCGCTCCGGTGAAATGCGTAAAGTACTGGCTGAATGCCGTGCAACGCTGGGCGAAGTCTCGAACTCCGAGCACAGCCTGCGTTCGCTGGGTAAAGCAGGTGCCAAACGCTGGCGTGGCGTTCGCCCAACCGTTCGTGGTGTTGCCATGAACCCGGTTGACCACCCACATGGTGGTGGTGAAGGTCGTACCTCTGGTGGTCGTCATCCGGTATCGCCGTGGGGCTTCCCGACTAAGGGCGCGAAGACTCGTGGTAATAAGCGTACCGACAAAATGATCGTCCGTCGTCGCAAGTAAATAGAGGGATACGACAGTGCCACGTTCTCTGAAAAAAGGTCCTTTTATTGATCTTCACCTACTGAAGAAGATCGAAGTGGCGGCGGAAAAGAACGATCGCAAACCAGTTAAAACCTGGTCGCGTCGTTCGATGATCCTGCCACAAATGGTCGGTTTGACCATTGCAGTGCATAACGGTCGTCAACATGTTCCAGTTCTCGTGAGCGAAGACATGGTCGGCCATAAACTAGGCGAGTTTGCCGGTACCCGCACATATCGTGGGCACGTGGCAGACAAGAAAGCCAAGCGTTAAGGGGTAAGGAACGATGGAAGTAGCCGCTAAGTTGTCGGGCGCTCGAATCTCCGCCCAGAAAGCCCGCTTGGTCGCCGACCAGATCCGCGGGAAGAAGGTGGGCGAAGCGCTCAACCTGTTGGCTTTCAGCAGTAAGAAAGCCGCCGAGATCCTGAAGAAAGTGCTGGAGTCGGCTGTAGCCAACGCCGAGCATAACGAAGGCGCAGACGTTGATGACCTCAAGGTCTCCACCGTTTTCGTCAACGAAGGGCGTTCGCTGAAGCGCATCATGCCACGTGCCAAAGGCCGTGCTGATCGCATCGTCAAGCGGTCTTGCCATATCACTGTCAAGGTTGCTGACAAGTAACGGAGTCGAAGAGATGGGTCAGAAAGTACATCCCATTGGCATTCGCCTGGGAATCGTCAAGGAGCACACCTCCGTCTGGTACGCAGATGGTCGGACTTATGCGGACTATTTGTTCGCTGATCTGAAGGTGCGTGAGTATCTCCAAGACAAACTAAAAAGCGCGTCCGTAAGCCGTATCGATATCCATCGTCCGGCTCAGACTGCACGTATCACCATCCACACCGCTCGTCCCGGCATCGTGATCGGCAAGAAAGGTGAAGATGTTGAGAAACTGCGTCAGGACCTGACCAAGCAAATGGGTGTGCCTGTGCACATCAATATCGAAGAGATCCGCAAGCCGGAGCTTGACGGTATGCTGGTTGCGCAGAGCGTAGCTCAGCAGCTGGAGCGTCGTGTAATGTTCCGTCGCGCTATGAAGCGCGCTGTACAGAACGCAATGCGCATTGGTGCCAAAGGCATCAAAATCCAAGTGAGCGGTCGTCTCGGCGGTGCTGAAATCGCACGTACTGAATGGTATCGCGAAGGTCGTGTGCCATTGCACACCCTGCGTGCCGACATCGACTATGCCAACTACGAAGCTCACACCACTTATGGTGTGATCGGTGTAAAGGTTTGGATCTTCAAAGGCGAAGTAATTGGTGGTCGCCAAGAAGAACTGAAACCACAAGCACCAGCGCCTCGTAAAAAAGCTGCTAAGTAAGGGGTACGCCAAATGTTGCAACCAAAGCGTACGAAGTTCCGCAAGCAGATGACCGGCCACAACCGTGGTCTGGCACTGCGCGGTAGCAAAGTCAGCTTCGGCGAGTTCGCGCTGAAGTCTGTTGCTCGTGGTCGTCTCACCGCTCGTCAGATCGAGTCAGCGCGTCGTGCTCTGACCCGTCACGTAAAACGTGGCGGCAAGATCTGGATCCGTGTATTCCCGGACAAGCCTGTCACCAAGAAGCCACTCGAAGTTCGGATGGGTAAAGGTAAGGGTAACGTCGAGTACTGGGTTGCCCAGATTCAGCCAGGCAAAGTCCTGTATGAAATCGAGGGTGTTACTGAAGAGCTGGCGCGTGAGGCTTTCGCCCTGGCTGCTGCAAAGCTGCCACTCGCCACCTCCTTTGTTAAGCGGACGGTGATGTGATGAAAGCGAATGAACTTCGTGAAAAATCAGCACAGCAGCTGAACGAGCAACTGCTCGGCCTGCTGCGCGACCAGTTCAATCTGCGTATGCAGAAAGCAACTGGCCAGTTGGGGCAGTCTCACCTGCTCTCGCAAGTTAAGCGTGACATCGCTCGCGTGAAGACTGTGCTCAACCAGCAGGCAGGTAAGTAATCATGGCTGAAGCCGAAAAAACCGTCCGTACGCTGACTGGCCGTGTCGTCAGCGACAAGATGGACAAGACCATCACCGTTCTGATTGAGCGTCGCGTAAAGCACCCAATCTACGGTAAATACGTTAAGCGTTCGACTAAGCTGCACGCGCACGACGAAACCAACCAGTGCCATATCGGCGACAAGGTCACGATCCGTGAAACTCGTCCGGTAGCCAAGACCAAGTCTTGGGCATTGGTTGATATCCTCGAACGCGCTGTGGAAGTCTAAGGGCTAAGGGTCGGAGAAATTATATGATTCAGACTCAATCCATGCTCGATGTGGCCGATAACAGCGGCGCTCGCCGCGTTATGTGCATCAAGGTGCTGGGTGGCTCCCATCGTCGTTACGCTGGTATCGGTGACATCATCAAAGTAACCGTGAAGGAAGCAATTCCGCGCGGCAAGGTGAAAAAAGGCCAAGTGATGACTGCTGTTGTAGTCCGCACTCGCCATGGCGTTCGTCGTGCAGACGGCTCCATCATCCGCTTCGATGGCAACGCTGCTGTTCTGTTGAACAACAAGCAAGAGCCGATCGGTACCCGTATCTTTGGGCCAGTGACCCGTGAACTTCGTACTGAGAAGTTCATGAAGATCGTCTCGCTCGCCCCAGAAGTTCTGTAAGGAGATCCGACATGCAAAAGATTCGTCGTGACGACGAGATCATCGTGATCGCCGGCAAAGACAAAGGTAAGCGCGGTAAGGTGCTCAAGGTTCTCGCTGACGACCGTCTGGTCGTTGGTGGGATCAACCTGGTGAAGCGTCATACCAAGCCTAACCCGATGTCGGGCGTACAGGGCGGTATCGTCGAGAAAGAAGCGCCACTGCACGCTTCCAACGTCGCCATTTTCAACGGCGCAACCAACAAGGCTGACCGCGTTGGTTTCAAAGTTGAAGACGGCAAGAAAATTCGTGTCTTCAAGTCGACCCAAAAAGCGGTTGATGCTTGAACACTGCTAGGTAGAAGACCATGGCACGACTAAAAGAGATTTACCGGAAGGAAATCGCTCCGAAGCTTAAGGAAGAACTTAAGCTCGCGAACGTGATGGAAGTTCCGCGCGTTACCAAAATCACCCTGAACATGGGTCTGGGCGAAGCGATCGGCGACAAAAAAGTCATCGAGCACGCTGTTGCTGACCTGGAAAAGATCACCGGTCAAAAAGTCGTTGTGACTTACGCTCGGAAATCCATCGCTGGCTTTAAAGTCCGTGAAGGATGGCCGATCGGCGTCAAAGTGACTCTGCGCCGCGATCGTATGTATGAATTCCTGGATCGTCTGCTGTCGATCTCCCTGCCTCGGGTTCGCGACTTCCGCGGCCTGAATGCCAAGTCCTTCGATGGTCGTGGTAACTACAGCATGGGCGTGAAAGAGCAGATCATTTTCCCGGAAATCGATTACGACAAGATCGATGCTCTCCGCGGTCTGGACATCACCCTGACCACCACTGCCAAGAACGATGATGAAGGTCGCGCATTGCTGCGTGCTTTCAAATTCCCGTTCCGCAACTGATTGGAGTAGGAAAATGGCCAAGAAGAGCATGAAAAACCGTGAGCTGAAGCGTCAGCTCACCGTTGCCAAGTACGCCAAGAAGCGTGCTGAGCTGAAAGCTATCATCGTTGATCTGAACGCAAGTCCAGAAGCGCGTTGGGAAGCTACCGTAGCTCTGCAGAAGCAACCACGTGACGCAAGCGCTGCGCGCATGCGTAACCGTTGCCGCATCACTGGTCGTCCACACGGCGTTTACCGCAAGTTCGGCCTTGGCCGTAACAAACTGCGTGAAGCTGCCATGCGTGGCGACGTACCAGGTCTGGTTAAAGCCAGCTGGTAAGGCGCAACGCTCGCTTCTTTCCGATCGACGGCTCAGGTTGTTGGTTGGAATGAAGCCTGAAAGTGAATCAAGCCCCTTTTGGGGCTTGATTCATTTCTGGGGTAGGACTAGAATTGCCGGCTCGCCTGAGCCCGTGTTTTTACTTGCCCGGAAAATCTCGGCGATAAGCTGTAGCCGTAAGGCTAATTATTTTGTTTTAGGAGCGTCTAGCCCATGAGTATGCAGGACCCGTTAGCGGACATGCTAACTCGTATCCGTAATGCCCAGATGGCTGAAAAGCCCGTCGTAAGCATGCCATCTTCCACGTTGAAGGTTGCTGTAGCCAAAGTCCTGAAGGACGAGGGTTACATTGCGGGTTATCAGATCAGCAGCGAAGTTAAACCATCGCTGTCCATCGAGCTTAAGTACTTCGAAGGCCGTCCGGTCATTGAAGAAGTTAAGCGCGTCAGCCGTCCAGGCTTGCGTCAGTACAAGTCCTCCGACGATCTGCCAAAAGTTCGTGGCGGTCTCGGTGTGTCTATCGTCTCCACCAACAAAGGTGTGATGACGGATCGTGCTGCGCGCGCTGCCGGTGTCGGTGGCGAAGTGCTTTGCACTGTGTTCTAAGGGGGGATAAGCATGTCACGCGTAGCTAAGAACCCCGTTAAGTTGCCATCCGGCGTCGAAGTCAAACTCGTCGGCCAGCAGCTTTCGGTGAAGGGTGCCAAGGGCACTCTGGAACTGAACATCCATTCGTCCGTTGAGATTGTTGAAGAAGCTGGTGAGCTGCGTTTCGCTGCTCGCAATGGCGATCAACAAACCCGCGCAATGGCAGGCACAACTCGTGCACTGGTTAACAACATGGTCCAGGGCGTAAGCCAAGGCTTCGAGCGTAAGCTCCAGCTGGTCGGTGTTGGTTACAAGGCGCAAGCAAAAGGCACGGTCCTGAACCTGGCACTTGGCTTCTCGCACCCGGTGGATTACGAATTGCCGAATGGCATCACCGCTGAGACCCCCAGCCAGACCGATATCCTGATTCGCGGTATCGATAAGCAGTTGGTTGGTCAAGTGGCCGCTGAGATCCGCGACTTCCGCCGTCCTGAGCCTTACAAAGGCAAAGGTGTGCGTTACGCGGACGAAGTCGTCCGCCGTAAAGAAGCCAAGAAGAAGTAGGGCATAGCAAATGACCGTCAAAAAAGTTACCCGACTGCGTCGCGCTCGCAAAGCACGCCTGAAAATGCACGAGCTAGAAGTCGTGCGTCTCTGCGTGCACCGCTCTTCGCAGCACATTTATGCCCAGGTCATTTCGGCCGACGGCAGCAAAGTCCTGGCAAGCGCCTCGACTTTGGACAAAGAACTGCGTGATGGCGCCACTGGCAACATCGACGCGGCCACTAAGGTTGGCAAGCTGGTCGCCGAGCGTGCAAAAGCCGCGGGCGTATCGCAAGTGGCTTTCGACCGTTCTGGCTTCAAGTACCACGGCCGTGTCAAAGCGCTGGCTGATGCTGCTCGTGAAGGCGGGCTGGAGTTCTAAGTTATGGCAAATAACGACCAAAAACGCGACGAAGGCTACATCGAGAAGCTGGTTCAAGTTAACCGCGTGGCCAAAACCGTAAAAGGCGGCCGTATCTTCACTTTCACTGCGTTGACCGTAGTCGGTGATGGTAAAGGGCGTGTTGGCTTCGGCCGTGGCAAGTCACGTGAAGTGCCTGCTGCAATCCAGAAAGCGATGGAAGCTGCTCGCCGCAACATGATCCAGGTGGATCTGAACGGCACTACTCTGCAGTACGCTATGAAGTCTGCCCATGGCGCTTCGAAGGTGTACATGCAGCCTGCTTCTGAAGGTACCGGTATCATCGCTGGCGGCGCTATGCGCGCAGTGCTGGAAGTTGCTGGTGTTCAGAACGTATTGGCCAAGTGCTACGGCTCGACTAACCCTGTCAACGTGGTTCACGCCACTTTCAAGGGTCTGAAGGGCATGCAGTCTCCTGAATCCATTGCCGCCAAGCGTGGCAAGCGTGTTGAGGAGATCATCTGATCATGGCTACCGTAAAAGTAACGCTGATCAAAAGCATGACCGGCCGCATCCCTAACCACAAATTGTGCGTTAAGGGTCTGGGTCTGCGTCGCATCGGTCACACTGTAGAAGTCCTGGATACTCCCGAAAATCGCGGGATGATCAACAAGGCTTACTACATGCTGCGAGTCGAGGGTTAATCGATGAAACTCAATGATCTGAGTCCAGCGCCGGGTTCCCGTCGCGAAAAGCATCGTCCGGGCCGTGGTATCGGTAGCGGTTTGGGTAAGACCGGTGGCCGTGGCCACAAAGGTCAGACCTCCCGCTCCGGTGGCACCATCGCTCCGGGCTTTGAGGGCGGCCAACAGCCGCTGCATCGTCGTCTGCCAAAATTCGGTTTCGTTTCCCTGAAAGCCATGGATCGCGCAGAAGTGCGTTTGTCCGAGCTGGCTAAAGTGGCAGGCGATATCGTAACTGTGCAGACCCTGAAGGATGCCAACGTGATTAACCAGAACGTTCAGCGTGTGAAAATCATGCTGTCGGGCGAAGTTACTCGCGCTGTCACCATCAAGGGTATCGCCGCCACCAAAGGTGCGCGTGCGGCTATCGAAGCAGCTGGCGGCAAGTTCGAGGAATAAATGGCTAAGCAAGGTGCTCTCTCAGCGCTCGGCAAAGGCGGTATGTCTGAACTCTGGGCTCGTCTGCGTTTTCTGTTCCTGGCGATTATCGTCTACCGAATAGGCGCACACATCCCGGTTCCAGGTATCAACCCGGACCGACTCGCAGAACTGTTTCGACAGAATGAGGGGACCATTCTTAGCTTGTTCAACATGTTTTCCGGCGGCGCGCTGGAACGGATGAGCATCTTTGCACTGGGGATCATGCCGTACATTTCGGCATCGATCATCATGCAGCTGATGACCGCCGTGAGCCCGCAGCTGGAGCAGTTGAAGAAGGAAGGTGAAGCTGGCCGTCGCAAGATTAGCCAGTACACCCGCTATGGCACCGTTGTCCTGGCTCTGGTTCAAGCTGTCGGCATGTCCGTCGGCCTGGCGAGTCAGGGTGTAGCGTTTTCTGGGGACCTTGGTTTCCACTTTGTGGCCGTAACCACCTTCGTGGCAGGTGCGATGTTCATGATGTGGCTGGGCGAGCAGATCACCGAACGCGGTGTCGGTAACGGTATCTCGATGTTGATTTTCGCAGGTATCGTCGCCGGTCTTCCGAGAGCAATCGGGCAGTCTTTCGAGTCTGCACGTCAGGGTGATATCAATATCTTCGCTCTGGTTGCGATCGGTTTGCTGGCAGTAGCGATTATCGGTTTTGTGGTGTTCATTGAGCGTGGTCAGCGTCGTATTGCTGTTCACTACGCCAAGCGTCAGCAGGGCCGTAAGGTCTTTGCTGCGCAGACCAGCCACTTGCCGCTGAAAGTGAACATGGCTGGTGTGATTCCGGCCATTTTTGCGAGCAGCATTTTGCTGTTCCCGGCTTCGCTGGGTTCCTGGTTTGGTCAGTCTGAAGGTCTGGGCTGGTTGCAGGACATCTCGCAGTCGATCGCTCCTGGTCAGCCGTTGAATATTCTGCTGTTTAGTGCAGGGATTATTTTCTTCTGCTTCTTCTATACGGCGTTGATGTTCAATCCGAAAGACGTAGCGGAAAACCTGAAGAAGTCCGGTGCCTTTATTCCGGGCATCCGTCCAGGCGAGCAGTCGGCGCGCTACATTGATGGCGTTCTGACTCGTTTGACCATGTTCGGTGCTCTTTATATGACGGCCGTGTGTCTGCTTCCCCAGTTTCTGGTGGTCGCGGCAAACGTACCGTTCTACCTTGGCGGGACCTCGTTGCTGATCGTGGTCGTGGTTGTGATGGACTTCATGTCCCAAGTGCAATCTCACCTCGTTTCGCACCAGTATGAATCCCTGATGAAGAAAGCCAACCTGAAGGGCTACGGTGGCAGCGGCGGTATGCTGCGCTGAAGCACCCCTAAGGTTCGAGGAGTTGGTGATGAAAGTTCGTGCATCGGTGAAAAAGCTGTGCCGTAACTGCAAGATTATTCGCCGCGAAGGTGTTGTTCGAGTAATTTGCAGCGCGGAACCACGTCATAAGCAGCGCCAAGGCTGATTGTGATTTGTGCTTAAGCCCAGCAGCTAGTGCGCTGCTGGGTTGATTATTTGTTACTACAGCGATATTATCTCGCGCCCTATTTCTTGGCTTCCGGGGCGTAGGTAGCTGTCAATTGGAGTCCCACTGAATGGCCCGTATTGCAGGCGTTAACATTCCAGATAACAAGCATACTGTTATCTCGCTGACCTACATCTATGGTGTTGGTCGCACCACTGCACAGAAAATTTGTGCAACCACCGGGGTTAACCCGGCGGCGAAGATCAAAGATCTGAGCGACGAGCAGATTGAACAGCTGCGTGGCGAAGTGGCGAAGTTCACCACTGAAGGTGACCTGCGTCGCGAAATCAACATGAAAATCAAGCGCTTGATGGACCTGGGCTGCTACCGCGGTCTGCGTCATCGTCGTGGTCTGCCAGTACGCGGTCAGCGTACCAAGACCAACGCGCGTACTCGCAAAGGTCCGCGTAAGCCGATCCGCAAGTAATCGCTCCAGCGCAACGACAGGAATTTAGTCATGGCAAAACCTGCTGCTCGTCCTCGTAAAAAAGTTAAAAAGACAGTGGTTGATGGCATCGCCCACATCCACGCGTCTTTTAACAACACAATCGTCACCATTACCGATCGTCAAGGTAACGCTCTTTCTTGGGCTACCTCCGGCGGTTCGGGTTTCCGTGGTTCCCGCAAGTCCACGCCGTTCGCTGCTCAGGTAGCTGCTGAACGTGCTGGTCAAGCTGCGCTGGAATACGGTCTGAAGAACCTCGACGTCAATGTCAAGGGTCCAGGCCCAGGTCGTGAATCCGCTGTCCGTGCATTGAACGGCTGTGGCTATAAGATCGCCAGCATCACCGACGTGACGCCAATCCCGCACAACGGGTGCCGTCCGCCGAAGAAGCGCCGCGTGTAATCCAGGAGACTGTAAGAAATGGCTCGTTACATTGGTCCAAAATGCAAACTTGCTCGTCGTGAAGGCACCGATCTCTTTCTGAAGAGCGGCGTTCGCGCTATCGAATCCAAGTGCAACATCGAAGCAGCTCCAGGCATCCACGGTCAGCGCCGCGGTCGCCAGTCCGATTACGGTACTCAGCTGCGTGAAAAGCAAAAAGTCCGTCGTATCTACGGCGTTCTCGAGCGTCAGTTCAGCGGCTACTACAAAGAAGCCGCCGGCAAGAAAGGCGCAACAGGTGAGAACCTGCTGCAGCTGCTCGAATGCCGTCTGGACAACGTTGTATACCGCATGGGCTTCGGCTCGACTCGTGCCGAATCCCGTCAATTGGTTTCGCACAAGTCTGTTAGCGTCAACGGCAAAACCGTTAACGTTCCTTCTTACCAGGTTCGTGCTGGCGACGTTGTTGCTATCCGCGAAAAGGCTAAGAACCAACTGCGTATTGTCCAGGCTCTCGATCTGTGTGCCCAACGTGGCCGCGTAGAATGGGTAGAAGTAGACACTGAGAAGAAATCGGGCGTTTTCAAGAACGTACCAGCTCGCAGTGATCTATCCGCCGACATCAACGAAAGCCTGATTGTCGAGCTCTACTCCAAGTAAGGGCTAGAAAATAGGTGCATCCATGCAGATTTCGGTAAATGAGTTCCTGACACCCCGCCATATTGATGTGCAGGTTGTCAGTCCAACCCGCGCCAAGATCACTCTCGAGCCTCTCGAGCGTGGTTTTGGCCATACCCTGGGCAACGCGCTACGTCGCATTTTGTTGTCCTCCATGCCCGGCTGTGCAGTAGTCGAGGCCGAGATTGACGGTGTACTCCATGAGTACAGCGCCATCGAAGGTGTACAGGAAGACGTCATTGAAATCCTGTTGAACCTTAAAGGTCTGGCTATCAAGCTGCACGGTCGAGACGAAGTTACGCTGACCTTGTCGAAGAAGGGTTCGGGGGTGGTTACCGCTGCCGATATTCAGCTGGATCATGATGTCGAGATCGTTAACCCCGATCACGTAATCGCTAACCTGGCGTCTAACGGCGCCTTGAACATGAAGCTCACCGTAGCTCGTGGTCGTGGTTATGAGCCGGCAGACTCGCGTCAAAGCGATGAAGACGAAAGCCGCAGCATTGGTCGCTTGCAGCTTGACTCTTCGTTCAGCCCGGTTCGCCGTATCGCATACGTGGTGGAAAACGCCCGTGTCGAGCAGCGCACTAACCTGGACAAGCTGGTTATTGATCTGGAAACCAACGGTACCCTGGATCCTGAAGAGGCTATTCGCCGCGCTGCAACCATCCTGCAACAGCAGTTGGCTGCGTTCGTCGATCTCAAAGGCGACAGCGAACCAGTGGTAATCGAACAGGAAGACGAGATCGATCCGATCCTGCTCCGTCCGGTTGACGATTTGGAACTGACTGTACGTTCGGCTAACTGCCTTAAGGCGGAGAACATTTACTACATTGGTGACCTGATTCAGCGCACCGAAGTAGAACTGTTGAAAACTCCGAACCTTGGGAAGAAGTCTTTGACTGAGATCAAAGACGTTCTGGCCTCCCGTGGTCTGTCCCTCGGCATGCGCCTCGACAACTGGCCGCCGGCAAGTCTTAAGAAGGACGACAAGGCTACGGCCTGATCGTCGTAATCACCGAACGCGAGTTTGGTAAGGAATGAACCATGCGTCATCGTAAAAGTGGACGTCACCTGAGCCGTACCAGCTCTCACCGCAAAGCCATGTTTCAAAACATGGCGGTGTCGCTGTTCGAGCACGAGCTGATCAAGACTACCCTGCCGAAAGCCAAGGAACTGCGCCGCGTTGCCGAGCCGCTGATCACCCTGGCTAAGGAAGATAGCGTTGCTAACCGTCGTCTGGCTTTCGACCGTACTCGTTCGAAAGAAATCGTCGGCAAGCTGTTCAACGATCTGGGCAAGCGCTATGCAACCCGTCAGGGCGGCTACCTGCGTATCCTCAAGTGCGGTTTCCGCGCTGGCGACAACGCGCCTATGGCGTACGTCGAGTTGGTTGATCGTCCTGTCGGTGGCTCTGTAGAAGCCGCTGAATAAGACATCAGTTTGAACAGAAAACCGGGCCCAGTGCCCGGTTTTTTGTTGTCTGGAATTGATAAAGCCTATCGGCCTTTAATAATCAATAAATTTGCTGATGTAACGCTTTCGAATAATACTCTCGCTCAAGCTGATTAACCGGCTATATAAAGCCTGAGGAAGAGAGTGCATGACCCTGAAGACGCTTACGACCGCCAGTGGCGCGCCAGTCGCCGATAACCAGAACTCTCGTTCTGCTGGGCCGCGGGGTCCTTTGCTGCTGGAAGATTTCCACCTGATCGAGAAGCTCGCTCACTTCAACCGCGAGAACATCCCTGAGCGTCGCGTACACGCCAAAGGTTCGGGAGCTCATGGTACGTTCACCGTCACCCGGGACATTACTCAGTACACCAGCGCCGATTTGTTCAACGCTGTTGGCAAGCAGACGCCGATTTTCATTCGCTTCTCCACCGTAGGGGGCGAGCGTGGCTCTGCGGACACCGAGCGTGATCCACGCGGCTTTGCGGTGAAGTTCTACACGCAGGAAGGAAACTGGGACATCGTAGGCAACAACACGCCGGTGTTTTTCATTCGCGACCCACTGAAGTTTCCTGACTTCATCCACACTCAGAAGCGTCTTCCGCAGACCAACCTGAAAAGCCCGCAGATGATGTGGGATTTTTGGTCGCACTCGCCTGAAGCGCTGCACCAGGTCACCATCCTGTTCTCGGATCGCGGCATTCCTGACGGCTATCGCCATATGCACGGGTTCGGCAGCCACACCTACAGCCTCATCAGCGCCAATGGCGAGCGTCACTGGGTCAAATGGCACTACAAGAGCAAGCAGGGCATCAAGAACCTCACGCCTGAGGACGCGGCGCGCATTGCGGGCACTGATCCGGATTATGCTCAGCGTGATCTGTTCACCGCGATTGAGCAGGGCGACTTTCCGAAATGGCAGGTGTGTGTTCAGCTGATGACCGAGGCTCAGGCCAACCATCATCACGAAAACCCTTTCGACGTGACCAAGACCTGGTCGCAGAAGGAGTATCCGCTGATCGAAGTGGGCGAGCTTGAGCTCAATCGCAATCCACTCAACTACTTCGCTGAAGTTGAACAGGCCGCGTTTGGACCAAGCAACATGGTGCCAGGCGTCGGTCTTTCGCCAGACCGCATGCTCCAGGGCCGCGTGTTTGCTTACGCCGATGCGCACCGTTATCGCGTGGGCACCAATCACCAGCAATTGCCGATCAATGCGCCGAAGAATCCCGTCTACAGCTACCAGCGTGACGGCTCGATGGCGTTCGGCACCAACGGTGGTGCAGAGCCTAATTACGAGCCAAACAGCTACTCCGACGCTCCCAGGCAGGATGCGCGTTATGCCGAGCCGGCGCTTGCATTGAGCGGTACCGCCGATCGTCATGATCATCGCGTCGACGGCGATTACTACAGTCAGGCGGGCAAGCTTTTCAACCTGATGAACGCCGATCAAAAAGCGCTGTTGATCAACAATATTGCCGGTGCGATGGCTGGCGTATCCAGCGACGTGGTTCAGCGCCAGCTGCAGCACTTCTACAAAGCCGACTCCGCTTACGGTGAAGGCATTGCCGATGCTTTGGGTGTAAAACTGGGCTGAGTCTAAGTGAGAAACAGAACCGCCCTCATTTGGGCGGTTTTTCGCTTCTGGATGGCGTGAAATCGACGCTTTTTATCGGATTATTGCGTTTTTCCGAGTGACCTCTCGCGACGCTTGGTTCAAACTATCGCCTTTAAAGCAGGAGATCTGGTGCGATGCAAGGCCATCCAGAAGTAATCGATTATCTGAACACATTGCTCACTGGCGAACTGGCGGCTCGTGACCAATATTTCATCCACTCGCGCATGTATGAAGATTGGGGCTTCGCGAAGCTCTATGAGCGCATCAATCACGAGATGGAAGAAGAGGCGCAACACGCCGACGCGCTGATGCGTCGTATCCTGATGCTTGAAGGTACACCGCGCATGCGTCCGGACGATCTGGATGTCGGCACCACGGTGCCCGAGATGCTCGCCAGCGATCTTCGCCTCGAGTACAAGGTTCGCGCTGCGCTGTGCAAGGGCATTGCGCTCTGCGAGCTGCATAAGGACTACATCAGTCGTGACATTCTTCGTGTTCAACTGGCTGATACCGAAGAAGACCACACTTATTGGCTGGAACAGCAAATGGGTCTGATCAAGTCCATCGGCTTGCAGAATTACTTGCAGTCGCAGTTCTGATCCCGCGCCCGCTGGCATAAAAAAGCTCCTGCACGTACGTGACAGGAGCTTTTTTTCGTTTCGACTTCGAGTCAGCCGGGTCTGGCCTGAGCCAAACCCGTCTCACACCGGCACTTATCAGGCCTTGTCGCGTATCAACAAAGGCTTGAGGTAGTGACCGGTGTAGGACTGCTTCATCTCGGCGACCTGTTCCGGCGTGCCGGTTGCGATGATCTGTCCACCTCGCGAGCCGCCTTCCGGTCCCAGATCGACCAGCCAGTCCGCCGTCTTGATGACGTCCAGGTTGTGCTCGATCACGACCACCGTGTTGCCGTGGTCGCGCAGACGGTGCAATACATCGAGCAGTTGCTGGATATCGGCGAAGTGCAGACCTGTGGTCGGCTCATCAAGGATGTACAGCGTCTTGCCGGTGTCGCGCTTGGACAGCTCACGCGACAGCTTGACCCGCTGGGCCTCGCCACCTGATAGCGTTGTCGCCGACTGGCCCAGCTTGATGTAGGAAAGCCCCACATCCATCAGGGTTTGCAGCTTGCGCGCCAGCGCCGGAACCGCATCGAAGAACTCCCGGGCTTCCTCGATGGTCATTTCCAGCACCTCGTGGATGCTCTTGCCCTTGTATTTGATCTCGAGCGTTTCGCGGTTGTAGCGCTTGCTCTTGCACACATCGCACGGCACGTAGATGTCCGGCAGAAAGTGCATTTCGACCTTGATCAGACCATCGCCCTGGCAGGCTTCGCAGCGACCGCCCTTGACGTTGAACGAGAACCGCCCAGGACCATAGCCACGTGAGCGAGACTCCGGCACGCCGGCAAACAGTTCACGAATCGGCGTGAACAGCCCGGTGTACGTCGCCGGGTTGGAACGAGGCGTGCGACCGATGGGGCTCTGGTCGATGTCCACAACCTTGTCCAGATGCTGCAGGCCGTTGATGCTGTCGTGAGTGGCCGCCTCAAGGGTCGTCGCACCATTGAGTGCCGTGGCGCTGAGAGGGAAGAGGGTGTTGTTGATCAGCGTCGATTTGCCCGAGCCGGAAACACCGGTCACGCAGGTCAGCAGGCCAATCGGAATTTCCAGATTGACGTTTTGCAGGTTGTTGCCGCGCGCGCCTTTAAGCGTGAGCGAAAGCTTCTTGTTGCGAGGCGTACGCTTGGCCGGGACTTCGATCTTCACTCGGCCCGACAGATACTTGCCCGTCAACGAGTCAGGATGCGACATCACTTCATCCGGCGTGCCTTCGGCGACGATATGCCCGCCATGCACACCGGCACCCGGGCCGATGTCCACCACGTAATCGGCCAGACGAATTGCGTCTTCGTCATGTTCGACCACGATCACCGTGTTGCCGATGTCGCGCAGGTGCTTGAGCGTGCCAAGCAGACGATCATTGTCGCGCTGATGCAGACCGATGGAGGGTTCGTCGAGGATATACATCACCCCGACCAGACCGGCACCAATCTGGCTGGCCAGACGAATACGCTGGGCTTCACCGCCGGACAGCGTATCGGCGCTGCGATCCAGGGTCAGGTAATCCAGACCGACGTTGACCAGAAACTGCAGACGCTCACGGATTTCCTTGAGAATCTTGTCAGCGATTTCGCCACGTCGACCGGTCAGCTTCAAGGTGTCGAAGTACTCGGTGGCATCGCCAATCGGCAGGTTTGTCACTGCAGGCAGGGTCTTTTCGCCGACCCACACATGACGTGCCTCGCGACGTAGACGCGTACCGCGGCAGTCAGGGCAGGGCTGGGTGCCGAGGAATTTGGCCAGTTCTTCACGAACCGTCGCTGATTCGGTTTCCCGATAACGACGCTCCAGATTCGGCACGATGCCTTCGAACGGGTGGGCCCGCTTGACGATATCGCCGCGATCATTCAGATAGCGGAAATCGACATTCTGCGAGCCGCTGCCGTTGAGCAGAATTTTCTGCTGATCGGCAGGCAGCTCTTTGAACGGCACTTCCAGGCTGAAGCCGTAGTGCTTGGACAGCGAGCCCAGCATCTGGAAGTAATAGACGTTTCTTCTGTCCCAGCCGCGTATCGCGCCTTCGGCCAGCGTCAGTTCGGCGTTGACCAGTCGCTTGATGTCGAAGAACTGCTTCACGCCCAGACCATCACAGGTCGGACAGGCACCTGCCGGGTTGTTGAACGAGAACAGCTTGGGTTCCAGTTCGCTGATGGCATGGCCGCAGATCGGGCAGGCGAAGCGCGCGGAGAAGATGGTTTCTTCGCCAGGCTCGTCGTCCATAGGCGCAACCAGCGCGATGCCGTCTGCCAGCTTCAGCGCGGTTTCGAATGATTCAGCCAGACGCTGTTGCAGGTCTGCACGCACCTTGAAGCGGTCGACGACCACATCAATGGAGTGCTTCTTCTGCTTATCGAGCTTGGGCAGTTCATCCAGCTCGCACAGCTTGCCGTTGACCCTGGCTCGCACGAAGCCTTGGGCTCGCAGCTCCTCGAAGACCGAAAGGTGCTCGCCCTTGCGTTCGCGAATGACAGGCGCCAGCAACATGAGCTTGCTGCCTTCTGGCTGTGCCAGGACCAGATCGACCATCTGGCTGACGGTCTGGGCTTCCAGCGGAATATCATGGTCCGGGCAGCGTGGCTGACCCACCCGCGCATACAGCAAGCGCAGGTAGTCGTAGATTTCGGTAATGGTCCCCACGGTCGAGCGCGGGTTGTGGGACGTCGATTTCTGCTCGATGGAGATTGCAGGCGAGAGGCCTTCAATGGTGTCGACGTCGGGCTTTTCCATCATCGACAGGAACTGTCGGGCATACGCCGAGAGCGACTCGACGTAACGCCGCTGCCCTTCGGCATAGAGCGTGTCGAACGCCAATGATGATTTACCAGAGCCGGACAATCCGGTGATAACGATCAGCTTGTCGCGTGGAAGAGTCAGGTCGATGTTTTTCAGGTTGTGGGTTCGAGCCCCACGAATCAGGATCTTGTCCAAAATGGCCTCGCACGGCGGGCGTCGAAAACGTAGGAGTATACGGATAAATACTGGATGGATACACACTATCCACCGGCTTTACAGGCAGAGATGAAGACTCTGTCATGTAAACGCGTCAAAGCGTCGCGATATACCCCGTCAATCGATGGGACTGGTAGAATCGCCGCCGGTTCACACGAGGTTTTTCCATGCACGATCCCCACAGCGAACGAATGAGCAGCGGCGAGACCCGTGCCGCAGGTGGTCTTGCGCTGGTTTTCGCGTTTCGCATGCTCGGTATGTTCATGGTGCTTCCGGTCCTGGCCACTTACGGCATGGACCTGGCGGGCGCCAGCCCTGCGCTGATTGGTCTGGCCATTGGTGCCTACGGCCTGACCCAGGCCGTGCTGCAGATCCCGTTTGGCATCATTTCGGATCGCATCGGCCGGCGTCCGGTCATCTATCTGGGGCTGATTGTGTTCGCCATCGGCAGCGTCGTGGCCGCCAGTGCCGATTCGATCTGGGGCATCATCGCCGGCCGTATCCTGCAGGGTGCGGGTGCGATTTCTGCGGCGGTCATGGCGCTGCTTTCCGACCTGACCCGCGAACAGCATCGCACCAAGGCCATGGCCATGATCGGCATGACCATTGGTTTGTCGTTTGCCATTGCGATGGTCGTAGGGCCGGTGATCACGGGTGTGTTTGGACTGTCGGGACTGTTTCTGGCCACCGGCGGCATGGCGCTGTTGGGGATTGCCATCGTCGCATTCGTGGTGCCCAAGGCGAATGGCCCCTTGCTGCATCGAGAGTCAGGTGTCGCCAGGCAGGCGCTGGGCCAGACCTTGCGTCATCCCGACCTGCTGCGCCTGGATTTGGGTATCTTCGTGTTGCACGCAATGCTCATGTCCAGTTTCGTGGCATTACCGCTGGCGCTGGTCGAAAAAGCCGGCCTGCCCAAGGAACAGCATTGGTGGGTCTACCTGACGGCACTGCTGATTTCGTTCTTTGCCATGATCCCGTTCATCATTTACGGTGAGAAGAAGCGTCAGATGAAGCGCGTGCTGCTCGGCGCCGTGACCCTTCTCATGCTGTGTGAGCTATTCTTCTGGGCCTTTGGGGACACGTTGCGGACACTGGTCATAGGGACAGTGGTATTCTTCACCGCGTTCAACCTGCTGGAGGCGTCTTTGCCGTCGCTGATCAGCAAAGTGTCACCGGCTGGCGGAAAAGGGACGGCAATGGGGGTTTATTCCACCAGCCAGTTTCTTGGATCGGCCGCAGGTGGGATACTGGGCGGCTGGTTGTTCCAGCACGGCGGGCTCGATGTGGTGTTCCTTGGTGGTGCAGCCATGGCCGCCGTCTGGCTTGCGTTTGCGATGACCATGCGTGAACCGCCTTACGTGACCAGCCTACGTCTGCCGTTGTCGCCAGAGGCGCAGCGTGATGCAGGCCTGGCAGAGCGTTTAATGTCCGTAACAGGCGTGACGGATGCAGTGGTGGTTGCCGAGGAGGCAGCCATCTATATCAAACTGGATACAAAATTATTGGATCGCGCCGCTCTCGAAAAGCTGGTCAACCCGGCATCAGAAGCGTGCGAAGCCTAGGAGAACGTTATGGCCCGTGGGGTTAACAAAGTCATATTGGTCGGTACATGCGGCCAGGATCCCGAAGTTCGCTACTTGCCTAACGGTAACGCCGTGACCAACCTGAGTCTGGCAACCAGCGAACAGTGGACTGACAAGCAGACCGGTCAGAAGGTCGAAAAGACCGAGTGGCACCGAGTCTCGATGTTCGGCAAGGTTGCCGAAATCGCTGGCGAATACCTGCGTAAGGGTTCGCAGGTCTACATCGAAGGCAAGCTGCAGACCCGCGAGTGGGAAAAAGACGGCATCAAGCGCTACACCACTGAAATCGTCGTCGACATGCAAGGCACCATGCAATTGCTGGGCGGCCGTCCACAAGGCGACGCACAACAAGGCCAGGGTGGCGGCAACTACAACCAGTCTGCCCCTCGTCCACAGCAGTCGCGCCCGCAGCAGTCGGCTCCGCCACAGCAGAACTACAATCAGCAGCCACCTCAGCAACGCGAATCCCGCCCTGCGCCACAGCAGCAAGCGCCGCAGCCAGCTGCTGATTTCGACAGTTTTGATGACGATATTCCGTTCTGATTGCAGCCTTTCAGCACCGCAATACCCAAAGCGAAGCCCTCACCAGGCTTCGCTTTTTTTATGCCTGCCTCTGTCTATTCGATATATAGATGTCAATCAGCATCAAAGCGCTTGACGTCTTAGATTTTGATCATCATCATAAATTCATCTTCTGAATCGATGAAAACCTTGAGCGCCTCCTTGCCCGTGCCCAAGGATTACTCGACTGATCAAAGCCATCCCAATCGCAGGCCTCACACCATGACCGAAAAGAATCTGTTCGATACATATCGCCTCGGCAGTCTCATCCTCTCCAACCGAATCGTCATGGCTCCACTGACGCGTAACCGTGCCGGTGCCGGTTTGGTACCGACCGAGCTGGCGGCTACGTATTACGGCCAGCGCGCTTCTGCCGGTTTGTTGATCACCGAGGCGACGCAGGTCTCGCCGCAGGCGCAGGGTTATCAGGACACGCCGGGTATCTACACTCAGGCGCAGATCGATGGCTGGCGCAAGGTGACGGATGAGGTGCATGCCAGGGGCGGGCGTATTTTTGTGCAGCTGTGGCATGTAGGGCGTATTTCCCACGTGGATTTGCAGCCCGGTGGGGCGGCGCCCGTTGCGCCGTCGGCGATTCGGGCTGAAACCAAGACATTTGTGAACAACGGTTTTCATGACGTTTCCGAGCCGCGTGCGCTTGAGTTGAGCGAGCTGCCGGGCATCGTGAATGATTTCCGTCAGGCGGCAGCGAATGCGCTTGCAGCCGGTTTCGATGGCGTGGAGATCCATGGCGCGAATGGTTATTTGCTGGAGCAGTTCATCAAGGACGGTGCCAACACGCGCACTGACGCCTATGGCGGCACTGTCGAAAACCGTGCGCGGCTGCTGCTGGAGGTGACGGCGGCGGTGATCGGCGAGGTGGGTGCTGATCGTACAGGTGTGCGCGTTTCGCCGGTGTCACCTGCCGGGGCCATAACGTGCAGCGATCCACAGGCGCAGTACAACTACATTGCTGAAGAGCTCAGTGCGTTGGGTATTGTTTACCTGCACGTGGTCGAGGGCGCGACGGGTGGACCGCGTGACGCCGCGCCATTTGATTACGAGAAGTTGCGCAAGCGTTTCCACCAGACCTATCTGGCCAATAACGGTTATGACCTGTATCTGGCGAATTCGCGAGTGAACGATGGCAGTGTCGATCTGGTGGCATTCGGTCGTCCTTTCATCAGCAACCCGGACCTGACCGAGCGCCTGAAGGCCGGTGCCCCGTTGACGCCGATGAATCCGGCCACGCTTTACGGTGGCGGGGCTGCGGGGTATACCGATTACCCGACGATGGCTCAAGCCAGCGCCTGATCCGCTTAACGCATCCGTCGCAACGACGGATGCGTTTTCGCTGCATGCTCACGCTCAAACTCAACCCATCAATGCGAATGCCGTGGCGCGCCGCTTCTGGCGATGACTTTCATGTGCAGTGTTGCCGGCTCCAGACAGCCGCCTGTGGATAGCTGCCCCACCAGTTGCCGATAGAGTTCCTGCCAGGGTGTCTGCGAAGGCGGGATCGAAGGAGTCCACTGCTGACGGCGCTCAGCCATTTCGCTTTCGTCCACCAGCACGTTGACCGTGCGGGCGTTGAGGTCGATGCGTAGCCGGTCGTTGGTGCGCAGCAGGGCCAGACCGCCACCAATCGCCGCTTCCGGCGACATGTTGAGGATCGACGGGCTGGCCGATGTGCCGCTCTGGCGGCCGTCGCCCAGACACGGCAGCGAATCGATGCCTTGTTTGATCAGGGCGGCAGGCGGGTCCATGTTCACCACTTCGGCGCTGCCGGGATAACCGACGGTGCCTGCGCCGCGGATCACCAGAATGCAGCGTTCGTCAATGTCCAGCGCCGGATCGTCGATACGGGCCCGGTAGTCCTCAGGCCCTTCGAACACGATGGCCCTCGCCTCAAAACTGTTTTCGGCACCCGGCTCGGACAGGTAGGTCTTGCGGAAGGCTTCGCCCACCACCGACATCTTCATGATTGCACTGTCGAAGAAATTGCCACTGAGTACGATGAAGCCTGCACTGTGTTTGAGCGGCGCGTCGTAGGGCAGGATCACGTCGGTGTTGCTGGTCACCGACGCGCGAACAATGTCGCCGATGGTTCTGCCGCTGACCGTGGCGCAGTCTTCATGCAGGCGTCCGGCTTTTTGCAATTCATGCATCACTGCGGGCACGCCACCCGCGCGGTGAAACCCTTCGCCCAGGTATTTGCCCGCAGGCATGCAGTTGACCAGCAGCGGGATGTCTTCACCGATACGCTGCCAGTCGTCCAGGCTGAGGTCGATGCCGGTGTGGCGAGCGATGGCGATCAAATGCGGCGGGCAGTTGCTTGATGCGCCGAGGGCCGAGGCCACGGCAATCGCGTTTTCGAACGCTTCACGGGTCATGATCTGCGAGGGCTTCACGTCCTGACGCACCAGCTCACAGATGCGCTTGCCCGTGGCGTAGGCCATCTGACCGCGCTCGCGATAAGGCGCAGGGATGCTGGCGCAGCCAGGGAGCGACATGCCCAGCGCTTCGGCCAGCGCGTTCATCGACAGGGCCGTGCCCATGGTGTTGCAGTGGCCGACCGAGGGCGAGGCGGCGGTGGTCATTTCCATAAAGCCTTCGTAGCTGATTTCTTCGGCCGCCAGCAGTTTACGTGCATGCCACAGAACGGTGCCGGAGCCGATCAGTTCGCCTTTGTGGTGGCCGTCGAGCATGGGGCCGCCGGACAACACAATCGCAGGCAGGTCGGTGGTCGCGGCGGCCATCAGGCAGGCAGGCGTGGTCTTGTCGCAGCCGGTGGTCAGCACCACACCATCCAGCGGATAGCCGTGCAGGATTTCCACCAGGCCCAGGTACGCAAGGTTACGGTCCAGAGCGGCGGTCGGGCGGCGGCTCTGTTCGGCAATCGGGTGGACCGGAAACTCCATCGCAATGCCGCCGGCGTCGCGAATCCCCGCCTTGACTCGCTGCGCCAGCTCGATGTGATGGCGGTTGCAGGGCGTCAGGTCGCTTCCCGTCTGGGCGATGCCGATGATGGGCCGACCCGATTGCAGTTCGTCCCGTGTCAGGCCGTAGTTCATGTAGCGCTCGACATACAGCGCGGTCATATCGGCGTGATCGGGATCATCGAACCATTGCTGGCTGCGCAGAGGGCGTTTTGGAGGCTGGTTCATGGGCGTGTTCTCTCTTGTTATTGGAAGGCAGATGCAGGGCGTGCACGATTCAACGGCTCAGCAACCCTCGATCTGAAAGATTACGCAGTAGCGCGCCAATGCCGAATGTCCAGGGCGTGGCGGCGTCACTGAACGTGACCTGATTGTGCAGGCTGCCCAGTGAGCGGCTGCTGATGGTCACCTGGTCACCCTGCTTGTGGGTGAACCCGGCACCGGGATGATCGCGGTCTTCGGTCGGCGCGAACAGCGTGCCGAGAAACAGCACCAGACCATCGGGATACTGGTGATGGGCGTTGAGTGTTTGCGCCACCAGATCCAGCGGGTCGCGGCTTATCTGGTCCATGGAGCTGGCACCTTGCAGCTGATAGCCGTCGTTGCCGGTGACGTGGAGATCAATGACACAGGTGCGCACGGCCTCCAGGCTGAAATGTTCGTCGAACAGGCGAATGAAGGGTCCGATGGCGCAGGACGCGTTGTTGTCCTTGGCCTTGCCCAGCAGCAGCGCGCTACGGCCTTCGAAGTCGCGCAGATTGACGTCGTTGCCCAGCGCCGCGCCCTGGACCTGGCCGCGACTGTTGACCGCCAGTACCACTTCAGGCTCAGGGTTGTTCCATTGCGACCCTGGGTGAATGCCGATCTGGCTGGCGCTGCCGACCGCTGACAGCACCGGGGCCTTGGTGAAAATCTCGGCGTCCGGGCCGATGCCGACCTCCAGGTACTGCGACCACATACCTTTCTCGGTCAGCACCGCTTTCAGTCGTGCCGCCTGTTCAGAGCCAGGCTTGACGGCGCGCAGGTTGTCGCCGATCACTGCGCGCACCATCGTGCGCACACCTTCTGCAGCCGCGGCATCGCCACCGGCTTTTTCTTCGATGACCCGCTCGATCATGCTGGCGGCAAAGGTCACGCCCGCTGCCTTGATGACCTGCAGGTCCAGTGGGGCCAACAGATAGGGCCGGGTCTGATCGGCATGCGGACCGGTATTGGCCAACAACGCCTCAAGGCTGACCACGAAGCTGCCCGCTACCTGCCGCACGGCTTCCAGTGGTGAATCCTGCTCCAATAACTCGCTCACCGTTGCAAAATGTGCCGACAGATCGAACACCCCATCAGCGCGCAGCACGATGGGCGAGGGGCCCGCCAGTCTGCCGGGAATCCAGGCGCGCCCGATCAGCGTGGCGGGCAGGCCGTCCGTGGGCAGGGTGTTTTCGGGCGTGAGGCTAATCGGCATGGCGAGCGCTTCCTGATCCATTAAAACCTGCACGCTAGGGGGCGCTGTGGATAAACTCCAATGGCAAATGTTCACTTATCGATAACCTGGCGTTATTGCCGGGCAGGGGGAAATCATGTCGGACCTGTCATTCTCCAGCTTCTGTAGCTGGCTCAAGTTCCGGCACCTGACCCTGATCGATACGCTGGGGCGCACGCAAAACATGCACTTGGCCGCACAGCAGATGAACCTCAGCCAGCCAGCGCTCAGCAAGATGCTCAAGGAGATTGAAAGCCTGCTGGGTTTCGCGATTTTCGAGCGCCTGCCGCGCAGCATGGTGCCGACTTCGCTGGGTCTGCAGGTGGTGCGTTACGCGCAACTGGCGCTGAATGACGCACGGACCTTTGTCGAACAGATCAATAACCTGAGCGCCGGTGGTCATGGGCATCTCAAGGTCGGCGGCATCTTTGCCGCCACCGCCGTGGTGCTGCCCGAGGCCATCGTGCAGATCAAGCAACGCTGGCCGCTGCTGGCCATCGAAGTGGTGGAACAGACCAGCGATCATCTGATGGAAATGCTGGAAGAGCGCACGCTGGACCTGGCCATCGGGCGTTTCACCGAGCAGGGCCAGCAGCAGCGTTACGATTTTCAGGCGCTGGCGCCCGAGCCATTCAGCATTGTGGTCAACAGCCGCCATCCGCTGTGCGACGCAGGCCCGATGACCTTGCGGCAACTGGTGGACTGGCCGTGGATGCTTTATCCCAAGGGCACGCCGATCCGTGGCCGCATGGAAGAGGCCTTCGCCAGCGCAGGTGTCGATGTGCCACGCAACACCATCGACACCATTTCCATGCAGACCTTTTTGAAGGTCCTGCAAAGCGGTCCGATGATCGGCATGCTGCCCGACGCCATGGTCGCTCCGCATCTGGAAAGCGGCCTGCTCAAGACCCTGGAGACGCAGATGCATCTGGTTCCGCAGTTCTACGGCATCCTGACCCGCAAGGGCGAGCAACTGGCGGCACCTGCGCAGGAGTTCGCCAGTATTCTGCTGGAGAACGCCCGTCTGGCTCAGGAAAAGCAGGTCTGACCCGCCAAGTCAGGCAATAACCATTCGTTATCGTTTAATCCAAAAATGCCATTGGGATTGAATCGATCCCTGTCCTAGATTACTGACCAGTCCCTGCATCGGGCGGTCGGCCGTCTGCCGCTGTGTCCACCCGACAAGACCCACTCAATAAAAACAATGAGGCATGCCCGCATGCCAAGGGTATTCACATGCACGCAAGCTCCGACCATCAGGCCACCGACGCTGGCTTCGAGGACCGCACCTACCGCAAGGTCATCCTGAGAATCCTGCCGATCCTGCTGCTGTGTTACATGGCGGCGTACCTGGACCGCGTCAATATCGGCTTCGCCAAGCTGGACATGCTCAGCGACCTGCAATTCAGCAACACCGTCTACGCACTGGGTGCCAGCGTGTTCTTCTGGGGTTATTTCCTGTTCGAGGTGCCCAGCAACCTGCTGTTGCATCGGCTCGGCGCGCGCTTCTGGATCGCCCGGATCATGTTCACCTGGGCGCTGGTCTCCATCGCCGTTGCGTTCACGGTGCCGCTGGCGCGGTTCTTCCACATCGAGTCGAGCACGATGTTCTATGTGCTGCGTTTTCTGCTTGGTGTCTGCGAAGCGGGCTTCTTTCCCGGTGTCATCCTGTACCTCAACTACTGGTTTCCCACCCACCGGCAGAGCCGCGTCATGTCGGGCTTTCTGATGGCTTTGCCCGTCAGCCTGACGCTGGGCGGTATGTTGTCAGGCTGGCTGATGACCAGCATGAATGGCTTTCACGGCATGGCAGGCTGGCAATGGATGCTGATCATCGAAGGCATTCCGTCGATCATCATGGCGGTGGTGGTCATCGTCTATCTGTGCGACAGCATCGACTCCGCCAGGTGGCTGTCGGCGGCCGAGAAAGCCATGCTCAAGGCCAACCTGGCAAACGACAACAAGGGCAAGGCATCGCGGCTCAATGAGGTCTTTTTCAACCCGCGTGTGTGGCTGCTGGTGCTGATCCTGCTGACGTTCAATACGGGTTTTTATGGCCTGGCTTTCTGGATGCCCTCAATCATCAAGAGTGCCGGTATCGCCAACACCTTTCATATTGGCCTGCTGACCGCGATTCCCTACAGCATCGCGACCGTGGCCATGTTGCTCAATGCGCGTCATTCCAACCGCACCGGCGAGCGGCGACTGCATGCGGCCGTGCCAGCGTTCATCGGCGGTGTCGGTCTGATTCTCAGCGCCTACTTTGCCCACAACCTGGTGTTATCGGTGCTGTTCCTGAGCGTGGCGGCGTCGGGGATTCTCAGCCTGATGCCGATCTTCTGGACGCTGCCGGGCACGCTGCTGTCCGGCGTCGCAGCGGCGGCAGGTATCGGCATGATCAACGCCATTGGCAACCTCTCCGGTTTTACCGGTTCGATGATCACGGCGGTCGCGGAGACGCTGACCGGTGACATCAACAACGGCACCTACGTGCTGGCGCTCTGTTTGCTGGTCAGTGGCGGGCTGATCCTGATGATCCCGCGCAGCATGCTCGGCCGGGCGGACGCCGCTGCACCGGTTGCTCCGACCATTCTCGGCATGGAGAAAGCATGATGATGAACGACAAGCGTGTTCTGATCACGGCGGCAGGTCAGGGCATTGGTCTGGCCAGTGCCAGGGCGTTCGCAGCCGCAGGTGCGCGGGTCATTGCAACTGACATTGATCTGCGCACGTTGCACGGTATCGAGGGCGTGGAAGCCATCGGCCTGGACGTGACCTGCGCGCAGGACATCGAGCTGGCCTGTGAGCGCATCGGCGCAGTAGACGTGTTGTTCAACTGCGCGGGCTACGTGCACTCCGGCACGATTCTTTCGTGCGACGAGGCCGCCTGGCAGCGTTCCATCGAACTCAACGTCACGGCCATGTACCGGATGATTCAAGCGTTTCTGCCCGGCATGCTTGCTCGGGGTGGGGGCTCGATCATCAACATGGCGTCGGTGGCGTCAAGCGTCAAAGGGGTGCCCAACCGCTTTGCCTACAGCGCCACCAAAGCAGCCGTGATCGGGCTGACCAAGTCGATAGCCACAGATTTCATTGGGCAAGGCATTCGCTGCAATGCTATTTGTCCGGGGACGGTTGACTCGCCCTCGCTGCGCCAGCGCATCGCGGCGCAGGCCGAGCAACAGGGTGTGTCCGAGGCCCAGGTTTATCAACAATTCGTCGACCGCCAGCCCATGGGGCGCATCGGCAGCGTCGAGGAAATCGCGCAGTTGGTCCTTTACCTGGGCTCTGACGCGTCTTCGTACACGTCGGGCGCAGTGCACGTCATCGATGGCGGCATGAGCGTCTGACCCCGGTTTGCATGTTCGACAGACAACAGGAGAACCCGATGAAACTGCTACGTTACGGAGACAAAGGTTCGGAGAAGCCCGGCCTGCTGGACGCTGATAATCAGATTCGAGACCTGTCTGCCCACGTAAAGGATATTGCCGGCGAGGTGCTGACCCCGGCCGGTCTTGCCTCTCTGGCCGCACTTGACCCCAGAAGCCTGCCGCTTGTGCCAGGACAGCCGCGCATTGGCGCGTGCGTCGGGCAGGTGGGCAAGTTCGTATGCATCGGCCTGAACTACGCCGACCATGCCGCCGAATCCAATATGGAAGTGCCCAAGGAACCGGTCATTTTCAATAAGTGGACCAGCGCCATCTGCGGCCCGAACGATAACGTCGAAATTCCGCGAGGATCGGTCAAGACCGACTGGGAAGTAGAACTGGGCGTAGTGATCGGGAAGGGTGGACGCTACATCGACGAAGCCAATGCCATGGAGCATGTGGCGGGGTACTGCGTGATCAACGACGTGTCGGAACGTGAATGGCAACTGGAGCGTGGCGGCACCTGGGACAAGGGTAAGGGCTTCGATACATTTGGCCCGCTCGGCCCCTGGCTCGTGACCCGCGACGAGATTGCCGACCCGCACGCGCTGGACCTGTGGCTGGAGGTCGATGGCCATCGTTATCAGAATGGAAACACCCGTACGCTGGTGTTCACCGTGCCGCAATTGATCGCCTATCTGAGCCGTTGCATGAGCCTGCAACCGGGCGACGTCATTTCGACCGGCACACCGCCGGGCGTAGGGCTGGGGGTGAAGCCCGAACCGGTGTTCCTCAGGGCAGGCCAGCGCATGCGTCTGGGGATTGCCGGGCTGGGTGAGCAGAATCAGCTGACCGTACAGGCCGACTGATCCAGTTTTGTGGTGATGACGTTGCAGATACCGCTATGTCTCCGACACAGCGGTATTGCACAGTAAATACCTGATCGTGCGAGGTGGCTTGCCGGCGATGGCGTCCGTTCGGTTGACGGGAATGTCGCCTGGGAAAGCGAATCGCCGGCAAGCCGCCTCCCACAAAACCGCATTTTTTCAGTGAGTTACATTCTGCCTGATGGTAGGCAGCGCGGTGTCAGAGGTTGATGACTGTCAATCAGCCAGAAACGCCAGCAGGTCCTCATTGAGTTGCTGCCCGTGTGTCACGGCAAAGCCATGGGGTGCGCCGGTGTACACCTTCAGTTCGGCGCCTTCGATCATCTCGGCAGCCAGCTTGCCGGTCGCTTCGAAGGGGACGATCTGATCCCCATCGCCGTGGATGACCAGCGTCGGTACGTTGATCTTGGCCATGTCCGGACGGAAGTCGGTTTCGGAAAACGCCGTCACGCAGTCCACGGTGCCCTTGAGCGAAGCCAGCAGTGCGATGTTCAGCGTCTGGGTCAGTACGCCCTCGGAAACCGTCTGCCCCTGGTTGATGCCATAGAAGGGGGTCGCGAAGTCGGCGATGAATTGCGCGCGGTCTTTCAGAAGCCCCGCCTTGATGCCATCGAACACGGACTTGTCCACGCCCTGCGGGTGGTCATCGGTCTTCATGAAAAACGGTGTTACTGCGCCCAGCAGCGCCAGTTTTGCAACACGCTCTGTGCCGTGGCGGCCGATGTAGCGGGTCACGTCGCCGCCGCCCATGGAAAAGCCCACCAGCGTGACGTCGCGCAGGTCCAGGTGTTTGATCAACGCGTCGATGTCATCGGCGAAGGTGTCGTAATCGTAGCCAGTCCACGGTTGGTCGGAACGGCCGAAACCGCGACGGTCGAAGGCGATGGTGCGGTAGCCGCGGCTGCTCAGGTACTCCATCTGGTATTCCCACATGTCGGCGTCCAGCGGCCAGCCATGGCTGAAAAGAACCGGCTTGCCTGATCCCCAGTCCTTGAAATAAATCTCGGTACCATCGTTCGTCGTAAAAGTGCTCATGCAGTTTCCTCTCGAGTCGAGTTGATCGGACAGGCGCAGCCTTGCTGGCGCACCGCAGCATTATTGACCCAAGCCGTGCGCAGTAATTGCGCGGATGTGCCCAACTGACGGCCTGTTGAACTCGGCACACCGAGACAATTTCCGGCCACCGACTCGCCGCATAATCGTGCCAAAGCCCAGCCTGCCCGAGAGATCCTAGACCATGCTGCCGAACGCATCGCACCTTCAGTCCGACGTCTCGCCGAAACACGCCCAGGCCTTGCTGGCCTGGGGACTGCTGTTCATGCGCGTCAGTGTGTCAGTGCTGTTACTGCATGTTCACGGGCTGCCGAAATTGCTGCACTGGAGCGTGGAAGTGCAGCGCATCGAGGACCCTTTCAATCTGGGCGGCACGCTGACGCTGGGGCTGGCGGTGTTTGCCGAAGTGATCTGCCCTGTGCTGCTGATACTCGGCGTCTGGGCGCGACTGGCGTGCCTGCCGATCCTCGTCGTGCTGGCAGTCGCGGTACTCGTTGTGCATCCGGAATGGTCAATGGAGCAGGGTCAGTTCGCCTGGCTGTTGATCATCCTGTTTGCCGGGCTGGCGCTTACCGGTCCTGGCCCGCTCGTACTGG
This sequence comes from Pseudomonas asturiensis, assembly GCF_900143095.1. Lineage (GTDB taxonomy): Bacteria > Pseudomonadota > Gammaproteobacteria > Pseudomonadales > Pseudomonadaceae > Aquipseudomonas > Aquipseudomonas asturiensis. The sequence continues at coordinate 51,176 of NZ_FRDA01000024.1, forward strand.
GCCGGGCCTTGCGGCACCACTAAGAGGCATAAAGCCATCTGAAACATTGACTCATCTATTTACCCGGTCAAAACCGAACTTGCCACGCAAACGGGAATCAGTTCCTTGGGGCTGAAGCCTCTGCCTGTTCATTGAAGGGAGAAACTGCGTGGCGTCTCAGTTGAAATCCATGGTCCTTGCGGGTCTGCTGTTATTCGCAGGCAGTTTTCATGTTCACGCCGCGGATGTGCCTGCGTTGCCCATGAGCGCCGCAGTGCCTGCCGATGACAAGGCTGCCGAAAAGCCTGACAGCAAAGCGGCCGACAAACCTGATGCCAAGACGGCTGAAAAGGCCGACGCCAAGCCAGATGCCAAACCGGCAGACGAGGCAGATCCGGCAGCCACTGATCCCACCGCCGAACTCCTCGTCCAGGGCGGTCTGCTCGGGGCGATCAGCACCAGCATTGATGACGTGCAGGAAAAGCTCAATCTCGATGAGAACCTGCTCGACGCCTGGCGGCTGCGCGCCGACCGCGCTGCAGACGAGCTGGAAAAGCTGGTCAACAAACGCACGACCCGTTCGCCATGGAGCGTGGTCGGCGACTTTCTGGTTCTGTCTTTCGTGTGGATGGGCGCCTTCGCGGTCCTGACCACGCTGGGCCGTTTTATCGCGGTTCGACTGTGCCGAACGCCCTTCATGAGCGTTCGCCAGCGTAGCCAGGCGTTGCTCAAATATGTTCTGCCCTTCACGCTGCCCGCGATCATATGCCTACCCCTGACGCTGTACGTCAGCCATTTCATGCCGTCCTCGGTGGGGCGAGCGCTGGCGTTGTGTTTTGCCTACGCCACCAGCAGCGGCATTGTCTCGACCTCGGTATTGCTGTGCGTGATCGTGATGTTCAATTCCGGGCACAAGCGCGCCGCCGTGCGCATGATTCGCCGCTATGCGCCGCGGCCGCTGTTCGTGGTCGGCTTCCTGGCCGCACTGAGTGACGCCCTGACCAGCCCGCAGATTGCCCGCCAGTTGGGCAGCAACGTGACCACCAGCGTCGCTGTGTTTACCGGACTGTTCGCCTCCGTGGTGTTCTGCATGCTGATCGTCAAGGTACGCCGTCCGGTGGCGCACCTGATCCGCAATCGGTCATTGAGCAGCCGGTTGCAGCGTCCCGCCTTGCAACAGTCGCTGAAGATTTTTTCCAACCTGTGGCATCTGCCTATCCTGCTGATGATTCTGGTGTCGGCGATCAACCTGATCGGCGCGGGAGAGGACAGCCAGGAAGCGCTGCGTTGCGCGTTGTTCACCACCATTCTGCTGATTGCCACGGTTTTTCTGAGCACCGTGTTCCAGCACCTGTTCAAACCTGCCGAAGCCCTTGGGCGTGGCGGGCACATCTACAAGGCGCGGTTGTTGAGCCTGATGTATGCCGTGCTGCGCATCGCGTTGGCGATCACGTTCATCGAGGTGCTGGGCCGGATCTGGGGTTTCTCGATGTTCGAATTCGCCCAGCGCAACACGCTGGGTCGGGTCATCAGCGAATCGCTGAGCAGCATCGGCCTGATTTTCCTGGTGACCTGGTTGTTATGGGTTGTACTGGACACCGCGATTCAAGAGGCGCTCAAGCCACCGATCAATCATCGCAGCGGGCGTCATCCAAGCACGCGGGTCAAGACTATCCTTCCGCTGGTGCGTAACGCCGTGAAGATCGTGCTGGTGGTGATCTGTGCGATCACCACCATGGCCAACCTGGGCATCAATGTCGCACCCTTGCTGGCGGGTGCCGGGGTGGTCGGACTGGCCATCGGTTTTGGTTCGCAGCAGTTGGTGCAGGACGTGATCACCGGTCTGTTCATCATCGTGGAAGACACCTTTTCCATCGGCGACTGGGTGGTGCTCAGCACCGGGCATTCCGGCACGGTCGAGAGCCTGACGATTCGTACCGTGCGCCTGCGCGACGGCAAGGGGTTCGTGCATTCGGTGCCGTTCGGGCAGATCAAGGCGGTCACCAACCAGTCCCGCCAGTTCGCTTATGCGTTCTTCTCGGTGCAGTTCACGTACGACTCGGACATTGATGATGCACTGTCGCTGATTCGCGAAGTCGGCCAGTCGATCACCGAAGACGTTCTGCTCAAGAACAACCTGCAAGGGCCGCTGGAAGTGTTTGGCGTGGACCGTATGGACCTCAATGGTGTGGTCCTCACCGCGCAGTTCCGTACCTCGTCCGGCGGGCAATACGCGGTAGGGCGCGCCTTCAATGAGCGGCTCAAGCGTCTTGTGGACAAGCACCCGAATGTGCGCTTCGCCCAGACTTATCCACAGGTGGTCATGGGCCCCGGCATCAGTGCGCCGCAGGCCGACGGGACGGCTGAAGGGCCGCCAGCGCCATCGGCGCCTGCAGCACCGCTTGGCCTGCCCAAGGGCAACGGTGCGCCCGGTCCGGCTGCTACCTAAAGCGTCATTAACCCGCCAGGCTGCGCAACTGTTGGGGGTTGGCAGCCAACGTGTTATGTTTGCAGGCGTTTTTCACTTGTTCATTTGATGATTCCGATACCGAGCCTGCTGACTCTATGCGAATGCGCCTTATGCTGTTGGGCGGCGGGAATGCCCTCGGGCAGGCGTTGATTCGTCTGGGTGCCGAAGAAGACATTGGCTTCCTCGCGCCGCGTCCACCGCAAGACGGTTGGGACGCTGCGAGCCTGACGCAACTGCTCGATGACACCCGTCCCGATGCCTTGATCAACCTTGCTTACTACTTCGACTGGTTTCAGGCGGAGACCGTAAGTGAAGCGCGTCTGACCCGCCAGGAACGCTCTGTCGAGCGTCTGGCCGAACTGTGTCAGCACCACAACATCACGCTGGTCCAGCCTTCCAGCTATCGAGTGTTCGATGGCTCGCGTGCCACTGCCTACAGCGAAAAGGACGAGCCCGTGCCGCTCGGCCTGCGTGGCCAGGCGTTGTGGCGCATCGAGCAGAGCGTGCGCGCGACCTGTCCGCAACACGTGCTGGTGCGTTTCGGCTGGCTGCTCGATGACAGCGCCGATGGCGTGCTGGGCCGTTTTCTGTCGAGTGCCGAAAAACCCCAGGAACTGCTGCTGGCCGATGATCGGCGCGGCAACCCGACGCCGGTCGATGACGCGGCGCGGGTGCTCATTTCCGTGCTCAAGCAGCTCGACTGTGAAGCGCCGCTGTGGGGAACCTACCACTACGCCGGTCACGAGGCCACGACGCCGCTGGCGCTGGGGCAGGCGGTGCTGACCGAAGCACGTCTGTTGCACCCGCTGGCCGTCGAGTCGCCGACCGCTCAGGCCCACGCTGCACGTCCTGATGCCGGCGAAGAGCCGCAGCATGCGGTGCTGGCCTGCAAGAAAATTCTTCATACTTTCGGCATCAAGCCCCGCGCCTGGCGCGCAGGTCTGCCGAGCCTGCTGGACCGGTATTACCGACATGTCTGATGCTCCTGTTCTGATCACTGGCGGCGCGGGCTTCATTGGCTCGCACCTGACTGACGCATTGCTGGCTCAAGGGCATGCCGTTCGCATCCTTGATGATCTGTCGGCGGGCAAGCGCAGCAACCTGCCGCTGGATAACCCGAACGTCGAACTGATCGTCGGCGATGTCGCCGATGCCGCATTGGTCAAGCGTGCGGCGCAAGGATGTCAGGCAGTCGTGCATCTGGCCGCAGTCGCCTCGGTGCAGGCTTCGGTGGACGATCCGGTGCGTACCCATCAAAGCAACTTTGTCGGCACTCTGAACGTTTGCGAGGCCATGCGCGAGGCAGGCGTCAGGCGTGTGATATTCGCTTCCAGCGCAGCCGTTTACGGCAACAATGGCGAAGGCGAAGCCATTACCGAAGACACCCCCAAAGCGCCCTTGACACCCTATGCGTCGGACAAACTGGCCAGCGAGTTTTACCTGGACTTCTACCGTCGTCAGCACGGCCTTGAGCCGGTGATCTTTCGCTTTTTCAACATTTTCGGCCCACGCCAGGACCCGTCTTCGCCGTATTCGGGGGTCATCAGCATCTTTGCCCAGCGCATCGAAAACGGTCTGCCGATCGTGGTGTTTGGCGACGGTGAACAGACTCGGGATTTTTTCTATATCGGCGATCTGGTCAAGCTGCTGCTGCAAGGGCTGGAGCTGGATAACGCTATCGAGGGCGCTATCAACGTCGGCCTGAACCAGACCACCTCGCTCAATGAACTGCTGGCAGCGCTGGCGCAGGTGACTGGCAAGCAGCCGAACGTCAGCTACCAGGCTCCCCGTTCGGGTGATATCAAGCATTCACGGGCCAGCAATCAGCGGCTCCTCGAGCACTTCAACATCGACGAACCTACGCCTTTGAACACGGGGCTGGCGCTGTTGATGGCGCGCTGATTCAGGATCAATCGCGCCTCCCGGTTAGCACCGATCGCCGTACACAAGTCTTGCCTGGTAGATACAAAGCCAGTGCGAGACACGCGGTTGTGGGAGGGGGCTTGCCCGCGATGAACGATTAGGTGGTTCTCCTGATATACCGCGTCGACTGCATCGCCGGCAAGCCGCCTCCCACGGTCCAGTGTTTGATGCGCGACAGTGCTATGTCGAAGACGGGATGGAGCCTCCCACAGAAAAATAGCTTTTCTTCAGTGTGTGACGGGTTATTCGATAAGAGCGAGCGTGCTCTTGAAGGCCATGCCGTAAGCTCAAGCACAAACATGCCCAGGTTTTATCTTCAGCGTTTGTAGCCCAATTCCTTGTTTTTTGTAGTCGGGATTTCCGATCTTTTCAACCCGCCTAACGACTCCTAGTATCCGTCGCCCTTTTACAGTGGACGTATGGCATGCAGGACGAAAACGGTGTTGATAAGCGCCCGAAAATTGAGGTGTGCGAGGTGCCGGGCGAGTTCGTCGTCGATGACTTCATGGACAGGTATTCTGAATATCTGGATGCTGCGAGGAGTGGTCAAAACGACGCAGGCTCATCCACGCCCGGATTTGTGAGTATTTGCGGTTTTGCCCTGTTTGGTTTTGGGTTCTTGATGATGGGGTCGGGTTCCGACACCATTCGGTATAGCTACGCTACCGGGCCAAGCTTTTTCCAATATCTGCAAATGTTTTCGGGTCTTATCGTGACGCTGGGCTTGCTCATAGCAGGTGTCGGCAGCGCGATGGACTCTCACGACAACAACATTTTGCAGACGCCTGAGCAGTTTCTTCGTGCTCATTATGAGCTGGAGTTTCCGAGAGGCATTAATGGCCCCCAGTTATTCTCAATCGTTCACATAGACGGTGGCACGTTCAAGGCACTTGAACGCCCATAAAAGCAAAGGCACCCAACGGGTGCCTTTCTGTTGTAGACGATTGACGCGCAGTGGATCAGAACTTGTAACCCACGCCGACCATATAGACCCATGGATCGATGTCCACATCCACTTTGGTCTGGCCTACCGCCAGCGCCGACGGGCCGTCCACGGTGGCTTTGGTGTCGATGTCGACGTACCAGACCGAGGCGTTGACCAGCACGTTGTCGGTGATCATGTAGTCCATGCCCAACTGTGCTGCCAGACCGACCGAGTTCTTGAGCTTGAGGTTGCTGAAGCCCTGGTTCTTGCGATCACCCGTGAGGTCTTCGTCGAAGAACATGGTGTAGTTGATACCCACGCCGGCATAGGGCTGGAATCGGGACGACGGCTCCATCGGGTAGTACTGCAACGACAGGGTCGGCGGCAGGTGTTTGATGTCTGCCAGCTTGCCATCAAGGCCAGGGCCCAGGCCCTTCACGGCAACGGTGTGGCTGAACGGGGTGGCTGCCAGCAGCTCGATACCGACGTGCGAGGTCAGCATGTATGCGAACGTCAGCCCCAGTTGGGTATTGCCGTCGACCGTGGCCTTGGTGCCTGACACCCTGGAGCCGTCGAGTCTGATCTCGCCGCTGTCCTCATTGGGTTGCACGTGGGCAGCGCCCGCGCGAACGATGATGTCGCCAGGCTCGTAAGCGTGGGCTGCAACGGGTGCTGCGACGGCGAGCGCGACGAGAGACGCGCGAAGCAAATGCTTGTTCATTGGGGCTCCAGGAAATCAGTCAAAATTTATGGGCGGAATGTTAAAGCGCTGTCGAGCGGCGACTTTGACTCAGCTCAATGAAATCGCTGGGAACCCCATTCTCTTCACGTGTCCGGCAATTCGTAGACAAGAATCTTGTCTGCCTGCATCTGATAACCCGCTTCTGCCAGCTCGCTCGTAGACGACCTGGCCTGCATCGGTCCTTCGATCCAGTACGGCTGATACAGCTCATCGACCTTCACGCCCAGCTCACTCGTGACATGCACGATCTGGTTCGCTGGCGGCGGTGGCACATGGATGCAGGCACCGAAATACGGCACCAGCAAAAACTCCGTCACTCTGCCTTCCTCACTGACCTCCAGTGGCACGATATAGCCCGGCAAACGCACCTGCTTGCCATCCAGTGCCTTGACCACCGGCGCATGTGGCGCCAGCTGGCTGGCCGCAGGTGCTTGCTCCATGGCCAATGCATCGGACATTTTCGACAAGTCGTGCATCGGTGTGGTCACCGGCTTCACGACAGGTGCATCAGGCGGAATCATCTCGGCCCAGGTCAGTACACGCGGCTCGGCGGCCCACAGCGAGGTGGAAACCGAGAGCAGCAGAGTGAGTAGCATGCGCCGCATCATGAAGGTCCTCATAAACGAATCGACAGACCATCTGCCAGTGACTGCCTGTAGGCTCGCCAGGCTGGCACGGTTCCCATCAACAGCGCGCAAGCGAGGATGCCAGCCAGCAATGTCCATTCATATTGGCCAGGTGGCATAGGCGAGAGGTACAAACCGTAATTATTTATTACGTAATCCTGAGACACAAAGATACCGATGTAGAGCAGTGCAAGGCCACTGACAACGCCCGCCAGCGCCAGCGCAAACGCTTCCAGAATCAACAGGCTCGCAATGTGCCATGGCCTGGCGCCCACTGAACGCAGGATGGCCATCTCGCGGCGGCGCTCGTTGAGGCTGGTCAGAATCGCCGTCAACATGCCGATCAGACCGGTCAGCACCACAAACAGTGAAATCACGAACAGGGCTTTTTCAGCCGTGCCCATCAGGCTCCACAGCTCTTGCAAGGCCACGCCGGGAAGAATCGCCAGCATCGGCTCGCCCCGGTACTCGTTGATCTCGCGCTGCAGGCTGAACGTCGAGATCTTGCTGTTCAGGCCGAGCATGAACGCCGTGATCGCGGTCGGCGTCAGGTCCATGTTGCGGGCCTGATCGGCGGAGATTCGTTCGTTGCCGCGTGCGGGCGCGCCGTTGTGCCAGTCGATGTGAATGGCTTCCATCCCGCCCAGGCTGATGTGCAGCGTGCGGTCCACTGGCGTGCCCGTGGGCTTGATGATGCCGACCACGGTGAACGGCTTGTCGTCATGCTTGACCAGGCTGATCGCCGCTACGCCATGAGCCAGCACCAGCTTGTCACCGAGCTTGTAATGCAGTGCCTTGGCGACCTCCGAGCCGAGCACCACCTCGAAGGGGTCGGTCTTGAATTCACGTCCTTCGGCCAGTTCCAGATGCTGCTGGCGGCCGAACTGGTAATGCTCGAAATACGAGGCGTTGGTGCCCATGACCCGATAGCCACGGTGCGAGTCGCCCAGTGAAATCGGAATGGCCCATTTCACCTGTTTGCTGTCGGCAAAGTGTTCGAAGCTGTCCCAGCGGATGTTGTTGGTGGCGTTGCCGATGCGAAACACCGAGTACAGCAGCAGGTTGATCGAGCCAGAGCGTGCGCCGACGATCAGGTCCGTGCCGCTGATGGTGCTGGCGAAACTGGCACGCGCCTCGGTGCGTACACGCTCCACCGCCAGCAGCAGACAGACTGACAAGGCAATGGCGAAGGCGGTGAGAAATGCGGTGAAACGGCGGTTGGCCAGGCTGGCCATGGCCAGACGAAACAGATACATCTCAAATCTCCACGGCGACAGCGGCGCGATTGAGGTCGCCGAGTGACAGGTTGCGATCGAACAGCGGTGCCAGGCTTTGATCATGACTGACGAACAACAGGCTGGCACCGGCTTCACGGCATTCAGCGAACAGCAGGCGAATGAACGCCTCGCGTGAGTCGGCGTCCAGCGCCGAAGTCGGCTCGTCGGCGATCACCAGCTCCGGTTGGCCGATCAACGCACGTGCCGCTGCCACACGTTGCTGCTGGCCGATGGACAGCGAGTCTGCGCGGCGGGTCAGGATGGCGGGATCTTTCAGGCCCAGATGAGTGAGCAGGGTGATGGTCGCTTTTTCAACGCTTCCGTGACGCTGTTTCGCACGCGCTGCACGGACTTTGGAGAAGTGGCAGGGCAGCTCGATGTTCTCGCGTACCGAGAGAAACGGCAGCAGGTTGAACTGCTGGAAGATGTAGCCGGTGTGATCGACGCGGAAACGATCACGCGCCGCCGCCGACAGGCTCGACAGCTCCTGGCCCAGCAAGCGGATGCTGCCGCGGGTGGGTTTCTGTACGCCGCCCAGCAGCCCCAGCAGGGTGGTCTTGCCGCTGCCACTCGGGCCTTTGAGGAACAGGGTTTCGCCGGTTTCCAGGCGAAATTCCGGGATATCCAGAAGCTGTGGCTGACCCGGCCAGTTGAAGCTCAGGTCGGACAGCTCGATCAGTGCTTGGGGCATGGTCTGACTCACGCTCGGTTGAAAAGTAAAAGACCGGGCCAGGCCCGGTCATTGTGCCGCAAGGGTGCATCAGAACTTCAGCGTAGGGTTCGCTGCAATCACTTCTGCGCCAGACTGGCCACTGGGCGAGATCAGTTGTACCTGAAGCTTCTTGGTGTCGGGGAACGTTTTGAAGATCTGCGACAGGTCGAGCTTCTTCAGGATGGCCGGCGCGTCGCAAACGAACTTGTAAGTGCCGTGAATTTCGCTGTGCTCGTGGTGGTCCGCGTCGCCGTCTTTGGCGTGCTCTTCGTGATCGTCATCCTTGTCGCCAAACAGCGGGCTTTCCAGTTTCACCGAAGTGGCCGAGCAATTCGCGGCGTCGGCAATGCTGAACAGCGCATTGGGCTTGAGCAGCAACTCGCGCGCCTTGGCCACCTTGGCCTTGTCTTCAGCGGACTTTGCCTCATGCTCGAAACCCACGATGTTCATGGCCGGGCTGTCGAACTCCAGTTCCAGGGTCTTGCCTTCCAGCACCACGTCCAGACGCCCGACACCGTGTTCATGAGCGCCGAGGCTGCCATGTTCCGCGCCATGATCATGGTCATGGTCGTGTTCTTCGGCAGCATGGGCGACAGCCAGTGGCAGCAGGGCGAAGGGCAGGGCGAGTAGCAGACGGCGCATAACGAACTCCGGAGTGACATTCTGAGAAAAGCGTTATGTGATCTTATAACAAGTCGTTGGCAGAGTAAGGTTTTTTTCCGTCACGCACGTGCGGCTGTCAGAGAATCAGGAATAGCCCGGCGCGCGATTATGTCGAACCGTTCTCATGGACCCGGTCGTCAGGTTCTACCCTCAGTGAGGTAGTCGCTGAATGGATGCCGGATGCGTCGTCAGTGCCTGTCATACCGCCAAGGATCAGCATCGCCTCAAGGAAGACACCTCATGAGAAAGCTCCATCCCAACGTCGAAACCCTGCGTGCGGTCTATAAGGATCTGGCGCGCATCGCCGAGTTCGCTGACCACGACATCGTGCTTCACAAGGCCGACCGGGGTGCCCGGGGCGGCTTGTCCATGGTCATCGGCAGGCGCTCGGTGCACAACCATGAGCTGGACCTGATCGAGCACACGCGGCAAACCCTGTCTATGGAGGTCCACGAGATCGTGGCCGACGATTACTTCGGCACGGTCATCGGCTGTATGCGCGCCACCTGCGATCGCCAGAAAATCGCCATGCCATTCTGCGGACTGTGGCGATTTCGCGATGGCAAGATTGTCGAGCACTGGGAAAATGTTTACGACATCAGGGCGTTCGCCAGCTTCATGATGGGCGATGAATCGCTGACGAGCCGCTGGCTGAGTGCCTGAGCGTGGGAATGTGCGCTCGCCTGTGGGAGCATGTGCGTCTGAATATCATCAGGTGCATGTCATGTTGCGTATTCGTGGAACCGTAGGCCAGTGGCCGGTGGATTTGACGCTGGAGCTGGACGAAGGCGATTGGGCTCAATTGGGCGCGCAGTTGAAGGCGTCGGCGCCAGAAGCTGCTGCGGCCATTGTCGAGAGCAGGCCAGTCAATCAGGACGACAAGGCCTGGCAGGTGGCGCAGGACCTGTTGCAGAAGGCCGGGCAGATGAGCGGGCCGGATCTGCTGGCTCAACTGGAGGGCGTGGCGGGCAGCACGGCAGCAGGTAAACGCTTGCTGGTGCGCTTGCGTCATTGCGCGAACGTGAAGGTCGAGAGCGGGGCGCATGCGCCGCTGTACAGCTGGGTTGCGGCGACGTGATGTAACGCTGGCCGGGTCTGGCATCTTCAGGGCGCCAGACCCAGCAGGGGCTTAGTACAGCGCGGCGAACAACTTGCGACGGTACATCGTCACCAGCGGATGGTCGTTGCCCAGCAGGTCGAATACCTGCAGCAATGTCTTGTGCGGCAGGCCTTCGGCATAGTTGCGATTGCGGATGAACAGCTTGAGCAGGCCGTCCAGCGCGGCTTCGTACTGCTGACGGGACAACTGCTGGATCGCCAGTTGATGAGACGCTTCGTCATCCTGCGGGTTCTGCGCCAGGCGGCTTTTCAGCTCGGCGGCATCCGGCAGGGTGGCGGCTTCGGCGAGAAAGGTCAGTTGCGCCTTCGCGCCGGCCAGTTCGGCCTTGTGGGCGTCGCTCTTGACGGCATCCAGCACCTGACGCGCCTCACTCAGCTCGCCACGTTCTGCCAGGCAGCGCGCGTATAGAATCAGCGCCGCAGCATTGGTGTTGTCCTCACCCAGCACGACCTTGAGCATCGCTTCGGCGTCGGCAAAGCGACTTTCGGCGAACAGCGCTTGTGCCTGCTTGAGCGGATCGGCAGCGGGTGGTGGTGGCATGACCACGTGCTGTTCGAGAATCTTGCGGATTTCCGATTCCGGCTGGGCTCCGGCAAAACCGTCCACCGGCTGGCCATCCTTGAACAGCACCACGGTGGGCAGGCTGCGAATCCCGAAGCGGGCAACGATGTCCTGCTCGATGTCGCAATTGACCTTGGCGAGCAGCAATTCGCCCTGATAGCTCTCGGTGATCTGTTGCAGCAATGGCATCAGCACCTTGCAGGGCGCACACCACTCGGCCCAGAAATCCACCAGCACGGGTTGGTCGAATGACTTGTCGATCACCAACTGATCGAACGTTGCCGTGGTTGCATCGAAGATGTAAGCAGTGTCCTGGCTCATTGCGCGTCTCGGAGAATCTGAATGCCGCCAACTATAAAGCCCGCCGGGCAATGCTGAAAGCGATGTCTCGGCAAGCGGCGTGAGTGATCAGGCGATCAGGTTGGCCGAGCGCCTGTTCCAACTGTGCGAGAAGGCTTGCCGGCGACACGGGGACGGGGGGCGTTCCACTTGTCCGCGAGAGGCAGGTACATCCGACAAATAATCAGCAACTGAAACACAGTATTCGCGGACAAGTCCGCTCCCACCAGGTCCGGTGTTTGCTGCGCGACAGCGCGGCGTAGAAAACGGCGCGGGAGCTCCTGTCGAACAGGACGCAACTTACTGACCACACGCGCTTTCGTGGGAGCGAGCTTGCTCGCAAAAGGGCCAGCACATTTAGTTTCATCCATTGAGGCGTCCGGGGTCATTCGACCCGCTCATCTCTCACTCGGATGGCGGGTGTTCAGCGAACGCTCACGTGCCCGCGAAACGCCGATTGCGCGCGCACGGCATGATACAGGCTCACATCGCGAAACTCGTGCGGCTCAGCCAGGTCAGGCAGGGTCAGCGCATGCAGCATCCCAAGGCGCTGATACGCAGGATGCTGAAAATCCCGAACCCTGGAGTCGGCCACCAGCGCCTCGCGACCCCGGCTCAGAAAGTGATCGAGCAACGGCAGGTTGGCGCGGTCGTAAAGTACGTCGGCGACCAGGATCAGGTCGAAGCGGTCAGCTTCGGCGAAGAAGTCCGTCGAGTAACCCAGTTGCACGTCGTTAAGGTCGGCGTTGGCCTTGCACGCAGCGAGGGCCAAGGGATCAAGGTCACAGGCGACCACTTCAAGCGCTCCGGCCCGGGCGGCAGCAATCCCCGCCACGCCAGAGCCTGCGCCGAAATCCAGCACCCGCTTGTCTTTCACCCGGTGCGGCTGTTCAGCCAGAAAACGCGCCAGTGCCAGGCCACTTGCCCAGCAGAAACCCCAGTAAGGCGGCTCCTCCAGAATGCGGCGTGTTTCCTCGGGGCTGAAAGCGCGGTCCATGTTATCCGCACCGATCAGCCACAGCGTCAGCGACGTTTGCGGCAGCGCTGTGGCGACCAGTCGGGCATCGCCGAGCAGCTCGCCCAGCGCCTGCTGAAGGTGTTGCGGGGCGATCATGGTGCCGTGACGAACTGCAGTTGTCCCAACGCCTGCGTGCTGGCCTGCTGGATGCGCATCGACGGCAGATGCAGAATCAACTGGCCTGACTTGCTGGCGCGGCCGCGCAGCTCGACGCGTCCATCCACCGGAAAGGCTTCCGGGTTGAAGCGCAGTTGAAAGGGCAGCGACTGTCCGTTGCCTTGCAGTTTGGTGCTGGTCAGCAGTTTTTGCGGCCGGTTGCGTTCATCCACCACCAGCATCGCCAATTCGACCTCAGCGCCCGCCGGTACGCCCAGCAGTTGACCGCTGAGTTCACGTTGATAAGGCAGCAGCGGACCGGGGCCGGCAGGCACCTTGATCGCCGGTGCGGCAGGCTTGGCCGGGACCGGTTCAGGGGCGTCGTTGCTGCTGCAGGCGGCCAGCAAACCGAAAAGGCCGAATAAAAACAGAGGGCGTAGCGTCATCAAGAGCTCCACAAGACAAAAATCAAAGGCTGTACGACGCCCTGTATCGATGCAGTATTACCGAGCTCGGGCAATTTCACATCACGTTGCTGCGCGTCTATATACCGTAAACCCCAAGCCTTGTCTTGCCAGCGGGATGCGCTACCATGGCGCTCCTCATTTTTTTGTTGCCTGCCACCATGCACTGTCCCTTCTGCGGTGCCAATGACACCAAAGTCATCGATTCCCGCCTGGTTGCCGAAGGCGAGCAAGTACGCCGTCGCCGCGAATGTCTGGCCTGCGGCGAGCGCTTCACCACGTTCGAAACCGCCGAGCTGGTCCTGCCGCGCCTGATCAAGACCGACGGCAGCCGTCAGCCCTTCGATGAAGAGAAGCTGCGCGCGGGCATGCAGCGCGCCCTTGAAAAGCGCCCGGTGAGTGTCGAGCGTCTGGAAGCTGCGCTGGCGCATATCAAGCACAAGCTGCGGGCCACGGGCGAGCGTGAAGTCAAATCCCTCGTTGTCGGCGAACTGGTCATGACCGAACTGCAAAAGCTCGACGAAGTGGCCTACATCCGGTTTGCCTCGGTCTACCGGCGCTTTCAGGACCTCAACGAATTCCGCGAAGAAATTGACCGCCTGGCCCGCGAGCCGGGCAAGGAATGAGTGCATTGCTGACTGAACAGGCTGCTCTGGACGTTCATTACATGGCGCGGGCGCTGGAGCTGGCGCGCAAAGGGCTGTATTCCACGCACCCCAATCCTCGGGTCGGTTGCGTGATCGTGCGGGAAGGACAGATCGTCGGCGAAGGCTGGCACGCTCGTGCGGGCGAGCCCCACGCCGAAGTCCATGCCTTGCGTCAGGCGGGTGAACAGGCCAGGGGCGCGACCGCCTACGTCACCCTTGAGCCTTGCAGCCACCATGGTCGTACGCCGCCCTGCGCCGACGCTCTGGTCAATGCCGGGGTTGCGCGGGTGGTGGCGTCCATGCAGGACCCTAACCCTGAAGTGGCCGGTCGTGGTCTGCTGCGCTTGATGACTGCCGGCATTGCCGTGCAGTGCGGCGTGCTGGAGTCCGAGGCACGAGCGTTGAACAAGGGGTTCATCAAACGCATGGAAACCGGTCTGCCCTACGTGCGGGTCAAGCTGGCGATGAGTCTGGACGGCCGGACGGCCATGGCCAGTGGTGAAAGCCAGTGGATTACCGGGCCTGAGGCGCGCTCTGCGGTTCAGCGTCTACGCGCACAGTCGAGCGTGGTGCTGACGGGGGCTGATACGGTTCTGGCCGACAAGGCACGTCTGACCGTTCGCCCGGATGAACTGGGCCTGAATGCCGAACTGAGTGCATTGGCTGCTGCGCGCGCGCCGCTGCGGGTATTGATCGATGGGCGTCTGCGCGTGCCGCTGGACGCACCATTCTTTCAGGCGGGCAATGCCCTCGTTGCCACCTGCGCCGCTGCATCGGCCCGTGGCCGCTATCACGATGAAGGCCATGAAATTGTTGCCCTGGCCGACAGCGCCGGACACGTAGACCTGCGCAAGTTGCTCACCGAACTGGGCACGCGTGGCGTCAACGAGGTGCTGGTCGAAGCCGGTCCGCGTCTGGCGGGTGCTTTCACGCGTCTGGGGCTGGTCGACGAGTTCCAGATTTTCATCGCTGGCAAGTTTCTGGGTTCCTCGGCCCGGCCTCTGCTCGACCTGCCGTTGGCGCAGATGAGCGAAGCGCTGGAGCTGAACATCGTAGAAATGCGTGCCGTCGGCAATGACTGGCGAGTCATCGCTCTCCCTGTTCCCGTACCCGGCGTATAATTCCCGACTTTCGCCCAGCGCGAAGCCCTAGTTTTCCGGAGGACCCATGTTTACCGGCATCATCGCATCCATCGGCAGCATCCGCGCCCTGACCCCTAAAGGCGGCGATGTCCGCGTTTATGTGGAAACCGGCAAGCTCGACCTGAGCGACGTCCAGTTGGGCGACAGCATCGCGGTCAACGGCGTGTGCCTGACCGCCGTCGAACTGCCAGGCGACGGATTCTGGGCCGACGTCAGTCGCGAAACCCTTACCGTTACCGCGTTCGTCGATCTCAAGGCTGGCAGCCGCGTGAATCTGGAAAAGGCCCTGACGCCGACTACGCGTCTGGGTGGTCATCTGGTCAGCGGTCACGTCGACGGCGTGGGCGAGATCGTCTCGCGTGAAGATAACGCCCGCGCCATCCAGTTCCGGGTCCGTGCGCCCCGTGAGCTGGCCAAGTACATCGCCCACAAAGGGTCGATCACGGTCGACGGCACCAGCCTGACGGTGAACTCGATCAACGGTGCCGAATTCGAGCTGACCATCGTTCCGCACACGCTCAGCGAAACCATCATGTCCGACTATCGCCCTGGCCGTAAGGTCAACCTGGAAGTCGACCTGCTGGCGCGCTATCTGGAGCGTCTGCTGCTGGGCGACAAGGCCGCAGATCCGAGTCACGGCACCCTCACTGAAAGCTTTCTGGCCGAGAACGGCTACCTCAAATCCTGAATTGATTGAAGGGGGTGCCGCGTGGCGCTCAACAGTATCGAAGAACTGGTAGAAGACATTCGCCAGGGCAAGATGGTCATCCTGATGGACGACGAAGACCGCGAGAACGAAGGCGACCTGATCATGGCCGCCGAGTGCGTGAAGCCTGAGCACATCAATTTCATGGCGCGCTTTGCCCGTGGCCTGATCTGCATGCCGATGACCCGCGAGCGCTGCGAAACCCTGAAGCTGCCGCTGATGGCGCCGCGTAACGGTTCCGGCTTCGGCACCAAGTTCACCGTCTCCATCGAAGCCGCCGAAGGCGTGACCACCGGCATCTCGGCTGCAGACCGTGCGCGTACCGTGCAGGCCGCTGCCGCCAAGGACGCCAAGGCAGACGACATCGTCAGTCCCGGTCACATCTTCCCGCTGATGGCTCAGGCTGGCGGCACACTGGCACGCGCCGGTCATACCGAAGCGGCTTGCGACCTGGCGCGCATGGCCGGTTTCGAGCCGACAGGCCTGATCTGCGAAGTGATGAACGACGACGGCACCATGTCGCGTCGTGCAGAACTCGAGGCGTTTGCCCTTGAGCATGACATCAAGATCGGCACCATCGCTGATCTGATTCACTATCGGATGATCCATGAACGTACCGTTCAGCGGATTGCCGAGCAGCCAATGGACAGCGAGCTGGGGCATTTCAACCTGGTGACCTACCGCGACTCGGTTGAGGGTGACGTTCACCTGGCACTGACGCTGGGCAAGATCTGCGCTGAAGAACCGACGCTTGTGCGTGTCCACAACATGGACCCGCTGCGCGACCTGCTGATGGTCAAACAGCCCGGTCGCTGGAGCCTGAGAGCCGCCATGAGCGCGGTCTCCAGGGCCGGTAGCGGTGTGGTTCTGCTGCTGGGCCATCCGCTGGATGGCGACGTGGTGCTGGCCCATATTCGCGAAACGGCCGGGCAACAACCGGTCAAGACGCCGACCACTTACAGCACCGTCGGTGCGGGTTCGCAGATCCTTCGTGACCTGGGCGTACGCAAAATGCGCCTGATGAGTTCGCCAATGAAGTTCAATGCGATATCCGGTTTCGATCTGGAAGTTGTAGAATACGT
The DNA here is from genome assembly GCF_900143095.1 of Pseudomonas asturiensis. GTDB lineage: Bacteria > Pseudomonadota > Gammaproteobacteria > Pseudomonadales > Pseudomonadaceae > Aquipseudomonas > Aquipseudomonas asturiensis. The sequence goes on from NZ_FRDA01000024.1 coordinate 67,668, forward strand.
GCCCTCCGAATAAATACCGGCCGGTCGAAGCGCGCAAAAGCGTGTTTTTTGCGTCCATTGACCTGACAGTTGTGATTCGTGGCCTAAAATCCTCCAAAGTCCGCCCCAAGGCGGGCTTGCTCTTTAATACGAGACTCACCGAATGACCTTGAAGACCATCGAAGGTACCTTCATCGCCCCCCAAGGCCGCTACGCCTTGGTGGTTGGCCGTTTCAACAGCTTCGTCGTGGAAAGCCTGGTGAGCGGTGCCGTTGATGCGCTGGTACGCCATGGCGTGAGCGAAAGCGACATCACCATCATCCGTGCGCCGGGTGCGTTCGAGATTCCACTGGTTGTGCAGAAAGTTGCGCAGCGTAGCGAGTTCGCAGCCATTGTCGCGCTGGGCGCGGTGATTCGGGGTGGCACTCCGCACTTCGAATACGTGGCCGGTGAGTGCGTCAAAGGCCTGTCTCAGGTTTCCATGGAATTCGGTGTTCCGGTTGCCTTCGGCGTGTTGACCGTTGATTCGATCGAGCAAGCCATCGAGCGTTCTGGCACCAAGGCGGGTAACAAGGGCGCTGAAGCCGCCTTGTCCGCCATCGAAATGGTCAGTCTGCTGTCGCAGCTGGAGGCCAAGTGATTTCCGACGATACCGATCAGTTCAACCCGCGCGATGCCAAGTCGCCCGAGGCCGCCAAAGGCAAGAGCGCCAAGCGTCGCGAAGCGCGCCAGATGGCGACCCAGGCCCTGTATCAGTGGCATATGGCAGGTCATTCGCTGAACGAAATCGAGGCACAGTTCCGTGTCGATAACGATTTCAGCAACGTTGACGGCGCTTACTTCCGTGAACTGCTGCACGGCGTCGCCACCAACAAGACCGAAATCGACACGGCGCTTTCGCCTTGCCTTGACCTGACCATCGAAGAGCTCGATCCGGTCGAGCTGGCGGTGCTGCGTCTGTCCACTTTCGAACTGCTCAAGCGCATCGACGTGCCTTATCGCGTCGTGATCAACGAAGGCATCGAACTGGCCAAGGTCTACGGCTCCACTGACGGCCACAAGTTCGTCAACGGTGTGCTGGACAAGCTGGCTCCACGCCTGCGTGAAGTCGAAGTGAAGGCTCACAAGCGCTGATCAGCGCCTGACCTTCATGGGCGAGTTCGAGCTGATCCGTCATTACTTCGCCGCGGCGCCTTGTGCGCAGGCGAGCGAAGAAGTGGCGCTTGGCATCGGCGACGACTGCGCGCTGCTGGCGTTGCCGCCCGGCGAGCAGATGGCGATCTCCACCGACACCCTGGTTGCCGGGGTGCATTTTCCGGACGTCTGCGATCCTTTTCTGCTTGGCCAGCGTGCGCTGGCGGTGTCGGCCAGTGATCTGGCGGCCATGGGCGCGCGTCCTGTCGGGTTTACCCTTGCTCTGACCCTGCCGGGCGTCGAGGCCGACTGGCTGGAAGCGTTCGCCCGTGGCTTGAGTCAGATGGCGCAGGGCTGTTCGCTGCGCCTGATCGGCGGCGACACCACCCGTGGGCCCTTGAGCCTCACCCTGACGGTGTTTGGCGGTGTGCCTGCCGGGCTTGCGCTGACGCGCAGCGGCGCTCGCGAAGGCGACCTGCTGTGCGTGGGTGGCGCGCTGGGTGACGCGGCTGCAGCCTTGCCGCTGGTATTGGGCGAGCGCAGTGCCGAGCCCTGCGTGGCCGAGCCGTTGCTGGCGCGTTACTGGTCGCCTCAGCCACAACTGGCGCTTGGTCAGGCCCTGCGTGGCAAGGCGACGTCTGCGCTGGACATCTCCGATGGCCTGCTTGCCGACTGTGGGCATATCGCCCGCGCATCGGGCGTGCGTCTGTTGATCGAGCGTGACACGCTCCCCCTGTCGGCTCAGCTACTCGGATTTTTCGATGCGCAGAACGCCAGGCAAGCGGCACTCAGTGGGGGCGACGACTATGTTCTGGCGTTCACGCTGCCCGCCGAGTACCTGGCGGGTCTACTGGACGCCGGCTGGCCTGTGCATGTCATCGGCCGGGTGATTGCGGGGCAGGGTGTAGCGCTGATCGATGCCGATGGACAGGACGTGACGCCCTCCATTCGTGGCTATCAGCATTTTCGTGGTGAGTCGTGAATGGCGGACTGATCTTCTGATGAATGGGTTCTATCGATCGAACTTTACGATCTGAATGCCCGAGAATTCAGCCTAAGCGTCTGCAGGAACCTGCTGTTACAATGCAAATCTTGCGAATTTCCAGTCTTCATACTGATTAGGAGCACACGGTGCCCGTCGTATTTGTCGCCGCTTCCAAACTGCCCACCCCTTTTGCAGAATTCGCCATGCACGGCTTTATCGAGTCGGCCACCGGGCGTGAACACGTTGTCCTGAGTCTGGGCGATGTGGCAGATGGCGCCCCTGTCCTGGGTCGTGTTCATTCCGAATGCCTGACTGGCGATGCCTTGTTCAGTCAGCGTTGCGACTGTGGGTCTCAGCTCGAAGCCGCCTTGCGCGCCATTGCCACCGAAGGCCGTGGCGTATTGTTGTACCTGCGTCAGGAAGGCCGTGGGATCGGTTTGATGAACAAGATCCGCGCTTATGAACTGCAGGATGGCGGTGCCGACACGGTCGAAGCCAACGAGCGTCTGGGTTTCGCCGCCGATCAGCGTGATTACGCGATCTGCCTGCCCATGCTTCAGCATCTGGGTATCGAGTCGCTGCGCCTGATGACCAACAACCCACGCAAGGTCAAAGCCTTGACCGAGATGGGCATCAAGGTTGCTGAGCGCGTGCCGCTGCACACGGGGCAGAACCCGCACAACAAGCTGTACCTGGCCACCAAGGCCGGCAAGCTGGGCCACATGATGGGCAACGAGCACCAGAGTGAGGTAGGTCCCGCTTGACCCGCAGTCAGGTTCGCCAGCGACTGGCAATGGCCTGGTGGCGCCAGTTGGGCCTCACCCTTGCGCCGTTGCTGGTTGTCTGTCTGTTCTTTGGCAGCAGTGAACCGATGATGGCCGTGCTGGCCATGCCGCTGTTCATCGCAGGCGTGGGCTCCATGTTCATCAGCCTCAAACCGTTCGGGGCTTACAAACGCGCCTTGATCACGACACAGACGGCACTCGATACGCCACAGGAACCCGCCGCCTGGCTGCACCTTGCAGCGGTCCGGCGTCTGGCCTTCCTGTACGCCGGGCTGCCAGCCTGGATCGCCGCAATCGCCGTTCTTTTCGGCCTGCACCCCTTGCCCGTCTGCCTGCTGGCGTTTGCCAGTGTGGTGTTGCTGTATCTCTACCGGATTCCGCAGCAGTTGGGATGAGGGTGCTGATAGAGCGCTCTTTTGTGCGAGCTTGCTCGCGAAGGCTGACTACAACGCCGTGCAGCGTCGACGATACGGCGTAAGCGTCAGCCGGGCATGCTCATCAGGCAGGCACAAAAAAAGCGCTCAATGAGCGCTTTCAATGTTCTCGCATGCATCAACCCATCAGCACCAGCCGCTGATTGATCGCCGCTTCGATCCCTTGCGCATCCAGGCCACACTCGGCCAGCATCTGCGCAGGCTTGGCGTGCTCGACGTACACATCCGGCAACCCGATGTGCAGCACTGACTTGAGGATGTTTTCCCGCGCCAGGAACTCGCTCACCGCAGCACCTGCGCCGCCCATGATTGCGTTTTCTTCAAGGGTGACCAGCAACTCGTGACTGGCAGCCGCTTCGCGGACCTGTTCTTCGTCCAGCGGTTTGACGAAACGCATATCGATGACCGTCGCATCCAGTTTCTGCGCGACGACCAGGGCTTCGGCCAGTTGCACGCCGAACACCAGAATCGCCACGCCCTGACCCTGACGACGCACGATGCCCTTACCGATCTCGACAGGCTCCAGATCCTTTTCGATCAGCGCGTTCGGCCCGGTGCCACGCGGGTAACGCACAGCGGCAGGGCCGTTGTGCAGATAACCGGTGCTGAGCATCTTGCGCAGCTCGTTCTCGTCGCTCGGTGTCATCACGACCATGCCGGGGATGCATCGCAAGTAAGACAGATCGAAGCTGCCCGCATGCGTCGGGCCGTCTTCACCCACCAGACCTGCGCGGTCGATGGCGAAGAGCACGTCGAGATTCTGCACGGCAACGTCGTGTACCAACTGATCGTAACCGCGCTGCAGGAACGTGGAGTAGATCGCGACCACCGGCTTGCTGCCTTCGCAGGCCATGCCTGCTGCCAGTGTGACGGCGTGCTGTTCGGCAATCGCCACGTCGAAATAACGTTCCGGGTAACGCTCGCTGAAATCGACCAGATCCGAGCCTTCCTTCATGGCCGGGGTGATGCCCACCAATCGTGAATCCGCTTCGGCCATGTCGCACAGCCACTGACCGAACACGCCGGAATATTTCGGGCCGCCGACCTTTTTCGGGATGGCGACAGGTGCGTTCAGCGGTTCCAGCTTGGTGATTGCGTGATAGCCGATCGGGTCCACTTCAGCCGGGCCGAAGCCTTTGCCTTTCTTGGTGACCACGTGCAGGAACTGCGGCCCCTTGAGGTCACGCATGTTGCGCAGGGTGGCGATCAGGGTCGGCAGGTCGTGGCCGTCGATAGGGCCGATGTAATTCCAGCCCAGCTCTTCGAATAGCGTGCCGGGAACCAGCATGCCTTTGGCATATTCTTCGGTACGACGGGCGATTTCCCAAGCACCTGGAAGGCGGGAAAGTACCTTCTTGCTGCCTTCACGCATGCTGGCATAGGTGCGACTGGAAAGAATCTTGGCCAGATAATTTGACAGTCCGCCCACGTTGCGCGAGATCGACATGTCGTTGTCATTGAGAATGACCAGCATGTTTGCCGCAACTTCCGGCGCATGGTTCAACGCCTCGAACGCCATGCCGGCCGTGAGCGCGCCGTCACCGATCACGGCAATGGATTTGCGGTCGCTACCTTGCAGGCGTGACGCAATGGCCATACCGAGAGCAGCACTGATCGAGGTGCTGGAGTGGCCGACGCCGAAGGTGTCGTACTCGCTCTCGCTACGGCGCGGAAACGCCGCCACACCGTCTTTCTGACGCAGTGTGGACATGCGCGCACGACGGCCCGTCAGGATCTTGTGCGGGTAGGCCTGATGGCCCACGTCCCACACCAGGCGGTCGTCCGGTGTATCGAACACGTAATGCAGCGCGATCGTCAGCTCGATGACGCCAAGACCGGCACCAAAATGCCCTCCGGTCTGGCCAACGGAGTAGAGCAGTTCCAGGCGCAGTTCATCGGCCAGTGTTTCCAGCTCGGCTTCACCCAGACGGCGAAGGCCATCCGGTGTATTGGCTCGGTCGAGCAACGGCGTAACCGGGCGCTCGCGGGGAATCTCTTTGAACGTCGTGGGCATCAGGCGAATCGTTATGAGTAAAAGAGGCGGCAGTTTACCTTATGCATCGCAAGCTGCCCATGAAGTGCATCAGTGGCGTCCGGCAGCACCGGACCTGATGACTGTGACCGGATGAACCGTGGTTGATTCACCCGATTTCGATAGTCGGTCATTCTGATCAGTGGCGGCGTTCGACGATGTAACGGGCCAGCTCGCGCAAAGGCTGCGCAGCGTCGCCGAACGGCTCCAGCGCCGCCAATGCCTGGTCGCGCAGTTCCAGCGCATAGCCCTTGGCTGCTTCAAGCCCCAGCAGGGCAGGGTAGGTCGGCTTGTCGCGCGCGATGTCGGCACCCTGACGCTTGCCGAGGGTGGCGGTATCGCTTTCCACGTCGAGAATGTCGTCCTGCACCTGAAAGGCCAGGCCTACCGCTCGGGCATATACTTGAAGTGCATCAAGTTGTGTCTGATCGGCACGACCGCTGGCCAACGCGCCGAGTCGCACGCTGGCTTCGATCAGCGCGCCGGTCTTGTGGCGATGCATGTATTCCAGCGCCGCCTGATCCAGCTTCAAACCCACCGAACCCAGATCGATCGCCTGCCCACCGACCATTCCGGCAGGGCCTGCCGCGACGGCCAGGGCGCTGACCATCTGCAGACGGGTCTCTGCATCACGCGTGGTCAGGTGCGGGGCGAGCAGGGCAGTGAACGCCAGGCTTTGCAAACCATCGCCTGCCAGAATGGCGCAGGCCTCATCGAACGCCTTGTGTGTGGTGGGCTGGCCACGGCGCAGGTCGTCATCGTCCATCGCAGGCAGATCATCGTGCACCAGTGAGTACGCATGGATCAGCTCGACCGCGCAGGCGGCGCCGTTGGCGTCCTCCGCCACGCCGCCCAGTGCTTCACAGGCGGCGTAAGCCAGCAGCGGGCGCACGCGCTTGCCGCCATTCATCACGCTGTAGCGCATGGCATCGTAGAGGCGGGTCAATTCAGGGCTGGGTGCCTGGAACAGGCCTTCAAGGGCCGCGTTGACGCGAACCTGGCTTTGCGCTTGATAGCTCGCAATCATTCAGGCAATTCCGCGTCGTCAAAGGGCTCTTCGGCCAGCTCGCCGTCGCGCTCCAGAAGCACTTGAACCTTCTGCTCGGCAGCCGTCAGGGCGCTCTGGCAATCGCGGGTCAGGCGCACACCTTGTTCGAAGGCGGTGAGGGAGTCTTCCAGCGACAACTCGCCATTCTCCAGCCGCTCTACCAGCGTTTGCAGATCAGCGAGAGACTGTTCGAAATCCAGTGCAGCTTTCTTGCGGGCCATGGGGGCATTTCCGGTAGAGATTAAACCGGGCGACACTAGCAGAGCGTCGCCGTTGGGGCAAATGACAGCGGCCTGTTCCACAACCTGATGGCAACGCCGCAGCGCCATCACACGGGGCTACCAGGGTCAGACTGCAGCAAAAGCGCGCTGCAGGTCGGCGATCAGGTCATCCGGGCTTTCCAGACCGATTTGCAGGCGCAGCATCGGGCCGTAGCCACGATCAGGGCCATGCTGCTCGATTTCGGTAATCAGGCTTTCAAAGCCGCCCCACGAATAACCGATCCCGAACAGAGTCAGAGCGCTCACAAAGCGGTCCAGCACCTGACCATCAGCCGTCTTGAATTCGAAGCTGAGCAAACCGTTACAACCGTGGAAATCCCGCTTCCAGATGGCATGGCCCGGATCATTCGGCAGCGCCGGATACAGCACCCGCGCCACCTGCGGTTGTTCCAGCAGCCACTGCGCAACCTGCAGAGCATGACGCTCGTGCATCGCCATGCGCGCGGCCAGACTGCGAGCACCGCGCAGCACCAGATACGCATCATCCGGGCTGACCGTGTTGCCGACGGCAGTGTTCATGGTCTTGAGGGTTTTCCAGTGAGCTTGGGTCACGCTCACACTGCCCATCATTACGTCCGAGTGCCCGGCAACGTACTTGGTCAGGGCCATCAACGAAATGTCCGCGCCCAGCGTCAGCGGCTTGAACAGAACACCCGAGCCCCAGGAGTTATCCACAGCCAGCAGCAGATTTCTCGCTTTGCACAGCCTCGACAACGCGGGCAGGTCGCACATGTCAAACGTCAGCGAGCCCGGCACTTCGGCGTAGATCATGCGTGTGTTGGGTTTGATCAGGGACTCGACATCGCTGCCGTCCGCCGCGTAGTAATCGAATTCGATGTTGAACGCCGTCAGCATCGTGTTCGCCAGGCGCCGCACCGGCCCGTAGACCGACTCGGTCATCAGGACATGATCACCGGGGCGCAGAAACGACTGAAACATCTGCGCCACGGCCGCCAGACCTGTGGGATACAGGCATGTGCCATGGGCGTTTTCCAGTTCGTTGATCAAATCCTGCAAGGCAAACGCTGTCGGGTTGCCATTGGCGCCGTAGGTCAACGAACGCTCAGGCCCCGCTGTACGCACTTCCGCCTCGCGCAAGCTGGCGAGGCTGTCGAACAACACCGTACTGATCCGAACGACCGGCGGATTGACCGACAACCCTGGTCCACTGCCTGCGCTACGGCCGCGTTGCGACAGGGCGGTGTGGGCGCGAGGGTCTTTGTCGTGCGGCATGCGGGGCTCCGGAAATCAAATGGCGGATGAACAGCGAACAAGGTTAAGCGATGTTGGCGAGGGTGTCGGCATTGCCGGCACCCTCGCGCTGAAGTGATGCCTCATTTATCCAGATCAGACGCCTGATGACGCTCGGGAACCTGCTCCGACGCCTCGCCCCAGGTCCGATTGACCTTCTTGCCGCGAATCACAGCAGGCCGGGCCGCGATCTCTTCAGTCCAGCGAATCAGATTTGGGTACTCGTGCACCGACAGGAATTCCGCCGCCGAATAAACCTTGTCCTGCACCAGCGCGCCGTACCACGGCCATACAGCGATATCGGCGATGGTGTACGTATCACCCGCCAGATAACGGCTCTCTCCCAGTCGACGATTCAGCACATCCAGCTGACGCTTGGCTTCCATCGCAAAACGGTTGATCGGGTATTCCATTTTCTCAGGCGCGTACGCATAGAAGTGCCCGAACCCACCGCCCAGATACGGCGCCGCACCCATCTGCCAGAACAGCCAGTTCAGTGTCTCGGTCCGCCCGGCCAGGTCGGCAGGCAGAAAGCTGGAAAACTTCTCCGCCAGGTACAACAGAATCGATCCCGATTCGAACACGCGCACCGGCGTGTCGTGACTGCGATCCAGCAGCGCAGGAATCTTCGAGTTCGGATTGACCTCGACAAACCCGCTGGAGAACTGATCGCCCTCGGAGATTTTGATCAGCCACGCGTCGTACTCCGCGCCGCTGTGCCCCAATTCCAGCAGCTCCTCCAGCATGATCGTGACCTTCACCCCGTTCGGCGTGGCCAGCGAATAAAGCTGCAGCGGATGCTTGCCGACCGGCAGCTCCTTGTCGTGTGTAGGGCCTGCGGTAGGGCGATTGATGTTGGAAAAGGTGCCGCCTGATGCTGCTTCGTGCTGCCAGACCTTGGGCGGGGTGTAGGGCGTGTGGGTCATGAAGTGGGGGCCTCGGTGAGTGGGAGGAGGGAGGAACCGTCAGGGGGCTTGTCGCCCGCGCCATTGCCGATGGACTTGCCGGTTGGCAGGGAAGTTCAGCGGGCTTCAGTCTGCGGCGTCGGGCCGTTGACGACAAGGCTATTGCCTATCGCATAGACGGTACAAGCCGGCTCGTCACCAGAAGCGTACTTCTGACACCGTTCGATCGCTGTTGCGCTGGCCTCTCCCCGTGTGCGCTCACCTTTACTCCAGGCCCAGGCACCCCTGCCGTTGCTCGCGAACGCTTTCTCGTAAGACCGGTTTTCCATGTACGCCTGCCACGACTCCTTTCCTGAGGCATTGAGGTTTGCAGGTGCAGGCAGATTGATGACGGCCAGCGGAGCAAGCTCTTTATAGGGCAGATCATGCCTGCTCAGGAAGTCAGCGACCTTGGGCCACCAGAGTTGCTCGGGTGCCCACTCGAATAAATAATGGCCATCGTTTTCAAAGGCAGGTGCCTCCAGGAACTCACCCGAGCCTCCGGCTGAAACATAGGTATTGAACATTTCTGTACTCAGGGGGCGCGGAAATACCTTGTCATTGGCGGCATACATCCAAAGCGTAGGCAGGCGAGAGTTTTTGCCATAGTCCGAAAGTGCACTTAATAGATGTTCCTTGTCGCAGACTTCACCGGAGTTTGTTGCGCCACGTCCGCCATCAAAGTTGATGACCGCCCGCACCCCCGGGGTGTTCTCGGCGCCAGCAGCCAGCACCGAAAAACCTCCCGCAGAATGCCCTATGAGTACGGCTTCATCCGGGGCCGACCAAGGCTCAAGCCGAACAGCCTGCAGGGCCGCGATGAGATCGTCGGCTGCACGTTTGCCGGCCCCTGCATGATTGGGGTGTTGACACGTGCCCCCTTGGTATTCCGGGCGGCCTGAAGACCTTCCATAGCCTTGACGCATGACCACGACAGAGGCGTAGCCATGACGGGCAAATGCGATGGCGGCCAATGAAAAACGGTTAGGGCTGATAACACGATCAGTCTGATCACCATCCGTGCCGTGGGTGATCAACGCAATCGGCCAGGACCCAGGCGTGTCTGGACGGGTGACAAAGGCATCCAGTGTTGCCGTCTGCCCGTCAGAAAAGCGGACATTCAGAACAAGAGGCTCCCTGATCAAACCGTCAATCTGATCGTAGGTATCGGACGCCTGTGCCCTGACGAGTGATGTAAAGGCAAGCATGTACATCAGCCCTACCCATGTAACAGACGACTTTTTAAAAGCCATGTCACGCGCCTCCTCAGTGAGCGGAAAGCCTGCGTCGATTCAGACAGCCTGAAAAGCAAGGTATCAGACAGGCTTTTCTTCGATATGAACATGCCTTGCTGACAGTTTCTGGCACCAGGATTCAAAGGGCCTTTGCGAGAGGCTCTCTGACGGATGCGGATGCGGATGCGGATGGTGACAGGTGCGCTGTGAATTACTCAGACCGTTACGCACGCCCGCAGTCGGTTCAGGCATAGCGACTCTTATCGGGTCTGAGCCGCAACGGATACATTTTTTTCAGTCATTAAAAAGCCGGTTTGTGGGCGGCTCTATTTAAGTGTAAATAATTGATTTTAAAGGTTTTATTTATAGGTAATGACCGCAACCCCACATTTGTCTCCACACATCTGCGATAGAGATCATTTTTGTCGGTAGAGGTATCCGGTACCTGATCGCATACATGATGGCCTTTTGGCAAAAATGTGTGCAATGCTGGGTTGCTGCTCCGCCGATCTTGCCGATCTTGGAGCTCTTAGGGCTGCTCTCAGTGTGGACAGCCAACTCTGACCCCATATTTCACCGGAAGATCTGAATTTAGACCATTTAAGGATGAAAGATGAAAAAAATGGGAAAGTTTTACCCGTCATTTGTCGGTAATAATGAGCGTTACTCTAGCGAAGATTGCCTATGCATTGAGTCAGTCGTGAAGCGATTGATGAAAAGCCAGACCAGTGAAGACCATCCGGGGATGTTGCTTGGAAAGATCCAGTCGGGCAAGACAAAAATATTTCTAGCTGTCATGGCTCTGGCTTTCGACAATGATTTTGATATTGTCGTAGTATTGACAAAAGGTACGCGCGCGCTGGCAAAGCAAACCTACGCACGTATTAAGAGTGAGTTTAAAGAGCATGCGGACAACGATCTGCTAAACGTTTTTGATATCATGACAATGCCAAGTCATCTCACCGGCTTTGAGTTAAGTCAAAAGCTGGTTTTAGTCGTCAAAAAGCAAACAGATAATCTCGGGCGGCTTATAGCGCTCTTTGATAAAAAATATCCAGAACTTCAAGATAAAAGAGTTTTAATAATCGATGATGAGGCCGATTACGCTAGTGTTGGATTTAAAAAGGCCAAAGGTGAGCTCGATATAAATACAACAGCTCGCCAGCTTGAAAACCTGCGGAGGCTCGTCCAGCGCGCTGCATTTTTACAAGTTACAGCGACTCCTTACTCGCTATATTTACAGCCAGCAACAATTCAGATTAAGGGCGACGTATTTGCGCCAGTACGCCCAGCATTTACCGCTTTGGTACCAGTTAACGCCGCGTATATTGGTAGTGAATATTATTTTGAAGACAGTCAAGAAGACAGCCATTTAGCGACGTTTCTTTATCAGCCCGTACATCTTGACGAGCTTCAGGTGCTTCGTAAAAAAGATGGGCGACGTTTGAAGTTAGAAGAAGTGCTGAGTAGTAAGGCTATCTCCACATTACGTGATGCACTCTGTAATTTTATTGTGGGAGGCTGCATACGTCGTTTACAAGATAAAAAGATAGGGCAGGCTGGTAAAAAATATAGCTTTTTAGTGCATACTGAGTCTAATAAAATAGCGCATGCATGGCAAGAGGAGTTGGTTGAAAAGATTAAGGAGAAGCTGAATGAGGCCGCAGCAGCTAAGTCAAGCGTGCTTGTCGAACTGATAAAGCGATCTTATCAAGGTCTTCGGCTTTCTGTGGAGTTTCAGGGGGATCATCTACCGACCGAAGCCGAGGTAGCAAAAGAAGTTCTTAACGCCCTCCGTCAAGATTGGTTGATGATTACTAAAGTCAACTCCGAGAAACAGATCGAAGAGCTTCTAGATGATGATGGTCAGCTTAAGCTCCGCACGCCTTTGAATATTTTTATTGGCGGGCAGATCCTTGATCGTGGTATCACGATAGCGAATTTGATTGGATTTTACTATGGGCGCAAGCCTAACATATTTCAGCAAGATACAGTTTTGCAACATTCGCGGATGTTCGGATTCCGTCCTTTGCAAGATTTGGCGGTTACGCGTTTTTATACAGAGCCAACGATATATGTCGCTATGCAGCGTATGCACGAGAACGACGTGGCGCTGCGTGAGGCACTTTCAAAAAATCCTGAGCAGCCAGTAGTTTTCATTCAAAAGGGGCCAGGTAATAGTGTGCTTCCATGTAGTCCAAACAAGATTGCATTATCGCGCACCACTACTCTAAAACCGCACAAGCGTATTCTACCTGTAGGGTTTCAGACATTATCAAAAACAAGTTTGAAGCCCATCACTGAGAAGATTGATAAAGCTCTAAAGGACTTGGTTGGTGAAAATGTTTTGACTCAGCCAATACTCATAGATGTCAGTCGAGCTATCGAGCTACTTGATATGACGCAGGCTGCATTCAAGTTTGATCCTGGGTATAGTTTTGATTGGAGTGCAGCTCGTTCAACTTTGACTTACTTGTCAGGGCTGAGCAAGGGGGCTGGTGCGAACAAAGTATGGCTGATGACTTATAGTGATCGTAATGTCAGTCGCTTGGCTGGAAAAACTTCTCACGCCGAGTATATTGAACCAGACTCAACGCGTACAGAGGGCAAAATTCGTATCGGATTCGCGCTCGACAATCCCATTATCATTCTTATCCGCCAGAATGGTAACGAGCTACCACAAGGTTGGCGTGGTGGAGCCTTTTGGTGGCCTGTAATTTCAGCGCAATCGAATACTCGAACAGCTATATTCGCTCATGAAACGCTAAGTAATGACTAAGTTTTAAACTGAGTTTCATTGTGGCGCAGTTACGATAATGATGGGTTCCCTCCTCTCCAGCGGCGGCCGGTTATCTCACCGGTGCTTCTGGGAGGCTACAACCTGCTCCAACACACTCTAGCTCGAAAAGGCTGGAGTTTTGCTTCACAAAGATAGGCTGCGGGCCTAGGGCATGCCCGTTCGGCGTGAGGGTGAGAGCTTCCTTTAGACGTGCGCAGTATTTTGCTAAGGTATCCCCTGGGGGTAGGGCGTGGCCGCTCCTAAAGGTTGCCCCTTGGCGCTTCGATCACCATTTTTAGGACGTGTCGCGTGACTCCAGAGCATAAGCAGCTTGCAAGAATTATGTTTCAGCTGAAGGTGCACAGGTCGGAAGGCTTTGAGTACGAGAACCTCTTCGGTCAAGTAATGGGATATGCTAGGCCGGGTTTTAAAAAAGTGAAGCCCTACGGTAATCAAGGGGATCGAGGAAACGATGCCTACGAGCCTGAGATTGGACGATACTATCAAGTATTCGCGCCTGAGAATGCGAAAACCAGCAAGTCCGCCGCCATAAAGAAAGCTCAGACTGATTTCGAACAGAAGCTATTGCCCTACTGGGGGGAGTTCTGCACTCCACAAGAGTATTATTTCGTCTTAAATGATAAGTACGGCGGAACGATCCTAGATGTAGAAAAAGTTTTGTCGGAAATAAAGAATGCTCATGGGTTGAACGAAGCCAGGTCCTATTTGAGCAAAGATTTAGGGAATCTCCGAACAAGTCCCCAAATGTGATGAAATACGCCTGACCACCTGATCCGAGCCGCCCATGAGCCAGATGAGCTTTTCCGATTTCGAATATGCCGGCAAGCGCAAGCAGACACGCCGCGAACGCTTCCTCGCCGAGATGGATCAGGTCGTGCCCTGGACAGGTCTACTGGGCCTGATCGAGCCGTTCTACCCCAAGGCCGGCGGTGGTAGAAAACCTTATCCTCTGGAAACCATGCTGCGCATTCATCTGTTGCAGAACTGGTTCTCCCTGAGCGACCCGGCCATGGAAGAAGCGCTCTACGAAATCACGCCCATGCGCCAGTTTGCACGCCTGACCTTGAGCGCCCCGATACCTGAAGACACCACGAT
>NZ_FRDA01000007.1:0-63617 GCF_900143095.1 Pseudomonas asturiensis
TAACTCATTGAATCTCAAGGCTTTTTCGTTTCCGTCTGCGCCGGAAGTGGGGCGAATTATAGACACATCACAGAGCGCGTCAACAGCTAATTTCAAAAAACTGTCATCTCTCCAATGATCCCTAATGAATACGGGATATATCTATCCAGCAGCCCCACTCCACACGCCTGTCTTACAGACTGGGAAACGCAAACTGCGACGCTTCATGACTCGCACGCTGCGGCCAACGCTGCGTGATTGCCTTGCGGCGCGTATAGAAGCGCACGCCATCCGGGCCATACGCATGCAGGTCGCCGAACAGCGAACGCTTCCACCCACCAAAGCTGTGATAAGCAACCGGCACCGGCAAAGGCACGTTGACGCCGACCATGCCCACTTCAATTTCGTCACAGAACAGGCGCGCCGCTTCGCCATCTCGCGTGAAGATGCATGTGCCGTTGCCGTACTCGTGATCGTTGATCAGTTGCATGGCCGCCTCCAGGCTGTCCACACGTACGATGCACAGCACGGGTCCGAAGATCTCTTCTTTATAGATACGCATCTGCGGGGTCACGCGATCAAACAGGCATCCGCCCATGAAGAAGCCATGTTCATGACCGGCGACCTGAAGACCGCGCCCATCCACAACCAGTGTCGCACCTGACTGCACGCCGTCTTCTATATAGCCGCTGACCTTGTCGCGATGCTGCCCCGTCACCAGCGGTCCCATGTCCAGACCACAGGTCGTACCTGCACCGATTTTCAGGCTCTGGATCTGCGGCACCAGTTTCGCCACGAGTGCATCGGCGATCTGATCACCCACGCAGACCGCAACGGAGATCGCCATGCAACGTTCGCCGCACGAACCGTAGGCTGCGCCCATCAAGGCACTCACCGCGTTATCCAGGTCTGCGTCCGGCATCAGCACTGCATGATTCTTCGCGCCGCCCAGTGCCTGAACGCGCTTGCCGCGTGCAGCGCCTTCTTTATAGATGTACTCGGCGATAGGTGTCGAACCGACAAAACTCAACGCTTTGACTTCCGGCGCTTCGATCAGCGCATCCACCGCCACCTTGTCGCCGTGAACCACATTGAGCACGCCTTTGGGCAAACCTGCCTCATGCAGCAACTCGGCAATCAGCAAAGTGGAGCTGGGATCACGCTCGGAAGGTTTGAGAATGAAGCAGTTGCCACAGACGATCGCCAGCGGATACATCCACAGCGGCACCATCGCCGGAAAGTTGAACGGGGTGATGCCCGCCACGATGCCCAGCGGCTGGAAGTCTGACCAGGCATCAATGTTAGGACCGACGTTACGGCTGTATTCACCCTTGAGCACTTCGGGCGCAGCGCAGGCGTATTCGACGTTCTCGATACCGCGCTTCAGTTCACCCGCAGCATCTTCCAGCGTCTTGCCATGTTCTTCGCTGATCAATTGAGCGATGCGCCCCTCGTTCTGTTCCAGCAATTGCTTGAAACGAAACATCACCTGAGCCCGCTTCGCAGGCGGTGTATTACGCCAGGCCGGAAAGGCTGATTTTGCAGAGTCGATAGCCTGCTGAACGGTTTCGCGACTGGCCAGCGCAACCTTGTGAACGGCTTGCCCGGTCGACGGGTTGAACACATCGGCCGTGCGCCCTTCGCCGGAAACGAACTCCCCGTGAATCAGGTGTTGAATGCTGCTCATGAAAAACTCCAAAAGGGTTCCCGGCAGGCGCGAATCTCAAGGCGCCTGCCGCTTATATAAGAAGGATGTGAGCGGAGGCGATCAATCGACCTGGTTCAGCGCTTCACCGACAGCGTCAAACAAGCGGTCCAGGTCCTGCGCCTTGCTGTTGAAGGTCGGTCCGAACTGCAGCGTGTCGCCGCCAAACCGTACATAGAAGCCGGCTTTCCACAATTTCATACCGGCCTCGAACGGCCGCACGATCATATCGCCATCACGCGGTGCGATCTGAATCGCTCCCGCCAGGCCGTAGTTGCGGATGTCCACGACGTTCCTGGTGCCTTTGATACCGTGCAAGGCACGCTCGAAATGAGGGGCGATTTCTGCGGCCTGCTGCACCAGGTTCTCGCGCTGCAACAGTTCCAGCGCAGCCAGGCCTGCGGCACAGGCGACCGGGTGTGCCGAATACGTGTAGCCATGAGGGAATTCGACGGCGTATTCCGGCGTCGGCTGGTTCATGAACGTTTGATAAATCTCGCTGCTCGCAATCACCGCGCCCATCGGGATCGCACCATTGGTGATCTGCTTGGCGATGCACATCAAATCAGGGGTCACGCCGAAGCTGTCCGAACCGAACATGGAACCGGTGCGACCGAAGCCGGTGATGACCTCGTCGAAGATCAACAGGATGTTGTGCTGATCGCAAATTTTACGCAAACGCTTGAGGTAACCCTGCGGCGGCACAATCACACCCGCCGAACCGGCCATGGGCTCGACGATCACCGCAGCGATGTTCGACGCATCGTGCAGCTCGATCAGCTTGAGCATCTCGTCAGCGAGTGCGATACCGCCCGCTTCCGGCATGCCCTTCGAATACGCGTTGCTGGCCAGCAGCGTGTGCGGCAGATGATCGACGTCCATCAATTGACCGAACATCTTGCGGTTACCGTTCACGCCGCCAAGGCTGGTGCCCGCCACGTTCACACCGTGGTAACCGCGCGCTCGACCGATCATCTTGGTCTTGGTCGCCTGGCCCTTCAGACGCCAGTAGGCGCGCACCATCTTCACCGCCGTGTCTGCACATTCGGACCCGGAGTTGGTATAGAACACGTGATTGAGATTGCCCGGTGTCAGATCGGTGATTTTCTCTGCCAGTTGAAACGACAATGGATGGCCGAACTGAAAACCGGGTGAATAATCCAGCACACCCAGTTGCTTGTAGACGGCTTCCTGGATTTCCTTGCGGGTATGCCCGGCACCGCAGGTCCACAGACCCGAAAGCGCGTCATAGATCTTGCGGCCCTTGTCGTCTGTCAGGTAACTGCCCTGCGCCGCAACGATCATGCGCGGGTCGCGCTGGAAGTTGCGATTGGCCGTGTAAGGCATCCAGTGGGCATCAAGCTTCAGCTGACTGGAGACAGAAAGATCGGACGACTCGAGCATATTCATTGGAACGAACCTCGTGTGTGCTTGAGCAAGCAGTTATTTCAGTTAAGGTGCCATGGAGCCCAGGTCCGGAAAATCTGACTTTTACGATCTTTAGTTTGATAGAGACTAAACAATGAGCACCCGCCGCACCGATCCCCTTGCGCAAGTCAGTGACTTCGATATCCGCCTGCTGCGCCTGTTCAAGAGCGTAGTCGAGGCTGGCGGCTTCTCGGCGGCCGAAAGCGCGCTCGGAATCGGCCGATCGGCAATCAGTCAGCAGATGAGCGACCTTGAGCAACGTCTGGGCCTGCGTCTCTGCCAGCGTGGCCGGGCAGGTTTCTCGGTCACTGATGAAGGCAAAGAGGTCTATCAGTCGGCGCTGCAATTGCTGAGCGCACTGGAAAGCTTTCGAACCGAGGTCAACGGCCTGCATCAACACTTGCGGGGCGAGCTGAATATCGGCCTGACCGACAACCTGGTCACCATGCCCCACATGCGCATCACCCATGCGCTGTCGCAGCTCAAGGAGCTAGGGCCGGATGTGCACATCAACATCCGCATGATCGCACCGGCCGAAGTGGAGCAAGGCGTGCTTGAAGGTGGGCTGCATGTCGGCGTCGTCCCCCAGGTCAGCGCACTGCCGGGGCTGGACTACCAACCGTTGTACAGCGAGCGCTCGCTGCTTTATTGCGCCGTCGGCCATCCACTGTTCTATGCAGAAGATGCCGCGCTGGACAGCGAGCGCCTTGCAACGCAGGAAGCCATTGCGCCGACCTTTCGGCTGCCGACCGAGCTTCAGGCCCACTATCAGGCTCTCAGGTGCACCGCCAGCGCGTCGGACCGCGAAGGCATGGCGTTTCTCATATTGACCGGACGTTACATTGGCTATCTGCCAGACCATTACGCCAGCGCTTGGGTAAAGGAAGGCAGACTGCGCGCCCTCAAGCCCGATTCAAGATTTTATGACCTGAGCCTGGTGACCGTGACGCGTAAAGGACGACGCCCTCATTTGGTGCTGGAAAGTTTTCTGGAAAGGCTGGCTGCTACCCGATGACCCATTTCGTTGGCGCGGCGTCGACAGATGACGCAGCGCCGCGAGGCCTGAAACCAGCAGATATCATTGATCCCGCAGGGTATATCAACGCTCATGCGGCATAACCTGAGCAAGTGGACAGCTTTTTGCAGAGCGTCTGGATAACCAAACGCCAGCCCATGGCGCATTCCATCCAGAGAGCGCGTAACCGCGAGAGCCTGCCATGCAGCCTGACCCGTCCGACAATAACGACCTGATCTATGGCCTCGATGACCGGCCAAAACCACTGACGGCCATACTGGCAGCACTGCAACATGTACTGGCCAGCTTCGTAGGCATCATCACTCCGCCCCTGATTATTGGCTCGACACTGGGGCTTGGCGATTATCTGCCCTACCTGATCAGCATGGCGCTGATGGTCTCAGGCGTCGGTACGTTCATTCAGGCGCGCCGCCCGTTCGGCATCGGCGCCGGGATGATCTGTCTGCAGGGCACCAGCTTCGCGTTTCTCGGCGCGGTGCTGTCGGCGGGCTTTCTGGTCAAGCAGCGTGGCGGCAGCCCGGAAGACATCATGGCGATGATCTTTGGCGTGTGCTTTTTCGGCGCGCTGGTGCAGATCGTGCTCAGTCGCTGCATCGGGCAACTGCGCCGCGTGATCACGCCGCTGGTGACCGGGATCGTGATCACGCTGATCGGTGTGAGCCTCATCAAGGTCGGCGTGACCGATCTGGGCGGCGGTTTCAATGCACCTGACTTCGGCTCGCCCCTTAACCTGGCGCTGGGCGTGTTCGTGCTGGTGGTGATCATTGCACTGAATCGCTCCAACACACCGTGGGTTCGGCTGTCGGGCATCATCATCGGCCTGGCGGTTGGCAGTATGGCGGCCTGGTTCAGCGGCAAGCTCGTACCGCAGCCTATTCATGACCTGCCGCTGATCAGCGTTCCAATGCCGTTTCGCTTCGGTTTCAGTTTTGACTGGAGCGCCTTCCTGCCGGTTGCGCTGATTTATCTGATCAGCAGCATCGAAACCGTCGGCGACCTGACCGCCAACTGCATGCTGGCCCGACAACCCATCAGCGGGCCCAGCTATGTGGCCAGGCTCAAAGGCGGCGTGCTGGGCGATGGGGTGAGCTGCATGCTGGCCGCTACCTTCAGCGCATTCCCGAATACCACCTTCGCCCAGAACAATGGCGTGATCCAGTTGACAGGCGTGGCCAGTCGTTACGTGGGTCTGTACATCGGTGCTGTGCTGTTCGTACTGGGGCTGTTTCCGCACATCGGTGCCATCGTTCAGCAGATTCCCAAACCGGTGCTGGGCGGCGCGACGCTGGTGATGTTTGGCAGTGTCGCGGCGGCAGGCGTACGGATCCTCGCTCAGTCGCCGCTGGATCGGCGCAGCATGCTGATCATCGCCACCTCGTTCGGCGTAGGTCTGGGCATTGCCTCCCAACCGGCACTGCTGCACCACATGCCAAAACTGGTGCAGAACCTGTTCGATTCGGCCATCACCAGCGGTGGCCTGACCGCGATTGTGATGTGCCTGTTGATACCCGAAAGTAAAGTCGTCGCGTCTGAGCCAGACACCGTCCAGCACCCTGAACCCTTTGAGCATCAACGATAATTTCCTGTGCCCGCTTGCGAGTTGGTCGCAGGTGGGTTATCTGTCGTTCGTTGCGCCCCCTGACCTGCCCGGAATCGCCCCATGACCCTTGAAGTCCATGCTCACAGCGTCCACGTCGCAAAGCCTGCAAGCCGCATTCGCCAGAAGAACGAAGAGGCAATCATCAAGGCCGCTGAAGACGAATTTGCACGTCACGGCTTCAAGGGCACCAGCATGAACACCATTGCACTGAAGGCCGGGTTGCCCAAGGCCAACCTGCACTACTACTTCACCAACAAACTGGGGCTTTATGTTGCGGTGTTGAGCAACATCATCGAGCTGTGGGACAGCACCTTCAATACCTTGAGTGTGGAAGACGATCCCGCACAGGCGCTCACCGGATACATCCGCGCCAAGATGGAGTTTTCGCGTCGCCAGCCTCAGGCATCGCGCATTTTCGCCATGGAAATCATCAGCGGCGGCGAGTGCATGAGCGAGTACTTCAGTCAGGACTACCGCCTATGGTTCCAGGGACGGGCAGCGGTTTTCCAGGCCTGGATCGACGCCGGCAAGATGGACGCAGTCGATCCGGTGCACCTGATATTCCTGCTGTGGGGCAGCACCCAGCACTACGCCGACTTCGCCACGCAGATCTGTCGCGTCACCGGACGCACCCGTCTGACCAAGCAGGACATGGACGACGCCAGCGAAAACCTGATCAGGATCATCCTCAAAGGTTGTGGGCTCATGCCGCCAGCCTTGTAGAATCCGCACCTTGTTGCCAGCTGGACAGACGCATGCCTTTTACCCTTCTTGGCCCTTGCGAGTTTCGTGAAGAGATTCGCAAAAGCCGTTTCATCACCCTCGCTGCCCCGATTGCCAGCCCTGCTGACGCGCTGGCGTTTATCGAGCACAACAGTTATCTGGATGCGACCCACAACTGCTGGGCCTGGAAACTGAGCGATCAATACCGCAGTAACGATGACGGAGAACCTGGAGGCACCGCTGGCCGGCCGATCCTGGCCGCCATTGAGGCGCAGGGGTTTGATCAGGTGGTGGTGCTGGTGATTCGCTGGTACGGCGGCATCCAACTGGGAACCGGCGGCCTGGCCCGCGCGTACGGTGGCGGCGCCAACAAATGCCTGCAACAGGCGGCGCGTGTGGAACTGGTTAACCGGCTGTCCTTCAACCTTGAATGCAGCTTCAGCGAACTGGCACTGGTCAAGATCCGCCTGACGGAATCGAACGGGCAGGTGGAAGCCGAAAACTTTACCGCCAATGGCGTGGAAATGTCGATTGCCATCGGCCCGGAGCACGTCGAGACCTTCCAGCGCCAACTGGCGGACCTGAGTCGGGGCAGAATCATTCTGCATGCAGCGTCGACGCTGTAATGAAGGCGTCATGCGCCTATGCGTACTTGCCCACACCTACTGTGCATCCGACTGTGGATAAGCTGAGCATACCCCGCTGCAAGCCTTGCCGGGCAAGCGTCGCAGGCAATTGATCGTTTTTTGTACAGATCACACAGCAACCTGTAAAAACATCGATAAAACAGCCATTTAAAGTGGCTTAGCACCATCGGCTACTAAGCAATACGGCGTTATTCAGGGGTCGCGGACTTTCGCACAGTAACTGTGGACCAACCTGTGGATAACAGGTGCAAGGGTCGCGCAGTCGCCGAGCGCACCGCTCTCGCATGAAGCTGTATGTTTTTTGCTCACATCAATGAGCCATATTGGCTCCCTGCTGCCTCGCGCCTGCCCTGATCTGGTGCTGAACGCGCTCACTCGGCAATTGCAGCCTTGCTTCTGCAGTCCTGGCAGGCCCTATTCAGGGCCGCGCAACAAAAGCTGACTCCCTGGCCAGGATTTTGCTTTACCCACGAGCGACCCACTCCTGCATCAGAGCCCGACATGCCAAACCACGCGACACCTGCGCGTCTCCAGTTGCGCCACATCACCAAACAGTATCCCGGCTGTCTGGCCAACGACGCCGTCGATCTGACCATCCAGCCCGGAGAAATCCATGCCTTGCTGGGGGAAAACGGCGCGGGCAAGAGCACGCTGATGAAGATCATCTACGGCGTGACACAACCGGATTCAGGCTCCATCGTCTGGCAAGGCCAGACGCAGATCATGCGCAATCCGGCGCAAGCCAGAAGCCTGGGTATCGGCATGGTGTTTCAGCATTTCTCGCTGTTCGAAACCTTGAGCGTGGCGCAGAACATTGCGCTGGCCATGGGCGCAGCCGCAGGCACACCCGGCCAACTGGAGCCGCGCATCCGCGAGGTTTCGCAGCGCTACGGCATGGCGCTGGAGCCACAGCGGCTGGTGCATAGCCTGTCGATTGGCGAGCGCCAGAAAGTAGAGATCATTCGCTGCCTGATGCAGGACATTCGCCTGCTGATTCTCGACGAACCTACCTCGGTGCTCACCCCACTGGAAGCCGAGGAGCTGTTCGTCACCTTGAGGCATCTGGCCGCCGAAGGCTGCAGCATTCTGTTCATCAGCCATAAGCTGGGCGAAGTTCGCGCCCTGTGCCACAGCGCAACCGTGTTACGAAACGGCAAGGTTTCCGGGCATTGCATCCCGGCAGAGTGCTCGGATCTGGAACTGGCGCGGCTGATGGTCGGTGATGCCGAAGGGCTGACCGCGCAGTATGAAAAAGTCAGCGGAGCCGCGCCGTTTCTGCGGGTTGAGCGCTTGTCCTGGCACAACCCCGATCCGTTTGGCTGCTCCCTGAAGGACGTCAGTCTGGAAGTGCGCAGCGGCGAAATTGTCGGCATCGCGGGCGTGGCAGGCAATGGGCAGGACGAATTACTGGCCCTGCTCAGCGGTGAACAGGTACTGCCCAGCGCACAAGCGACCACGCTGCGCTTCGCCGACACACCGGTCGGTCATCTGCGGCCTGATGCCAGGCGCAAGCGCGGTCTGGCCTTTGTCCCGGCCGAGCGGTTGGGTCACGGTGCCGTGCCGGACCTGAGCCTGGCGGACAACGCGCTGCTCACCGCCTTTCAACAAGGTCTGGTCAGTCATGGTCTGATTCAGCGCGGTAAGGTTCGGGCACTGGCCGATGAGATCATCCGTCGCTTTGCGGTGAAGACACCGGACGCCCAGACCGCTGCGCGCAGCCTGTCGGGCGGCAACCTGCAGAAATTCATTCTGGGCCGCGAGATCATGCAGAACCCGAAACTGCTGGTCGCCGCGCACCCGACCTGGGGCGTGGACGTGGGCGCAGCAGCGGCCATTCATCGTGCGCTGATCGCATTGCGCGATGCGGGCGCGGCCATTCTGGTGATTTCCGAAGACCTGGACGAGCTGTTCCAGATCAGCGATCGCCTCGCAGCCCTGAGCGGCGGACACCTTTCTGACCTGATCCCGACCGGACAGACCAGCACCGTGCAGATCGGCGGCTGGATGGCGGGACAGTTCGATCATTCTCACACTCAGGCCCATACGCCGGGTTAACGGAGCAAAACATGCTGCTTTCTCTGGAACCGCGCGGCCAGCAATCGCGCGCCATGTTGTGGTGCTCGCCGCTGCTGGCCGCCGTGCTGACGCTGGTGTGCGGGTCGCTTCTGTTCATCGCTCTGGGGCTTGATCCCTGGGTGACGTTGCACACGTTGCTGATTGCGCCGGTCAGCGACCTTTACGGGCTGTCAGAGCTGATGGTCAAGACCTTGCCGATTCTGCTGTGTGCGCTGGGTCTGGCAGTCGCCTATCAGGCGCGCATCTGGAACATCGGGGCCGAAGGCCAACTGTTGCTCGGTGCCCTGGCGGGCAGCGCGGTGGCCGTCAATATCATCGAGATGGAAAGCCGCTGGGCGCTGGTGATGGTGTTACTGGCGGGCACGCTGGCCGGTGCAGCCTGGGCCGGGGTGACGGCCTGGTTGCGCACGCACTTCAACGCCAACGAAATCCTTACCAGCATCATGCTCAATTACATCGCCCTGAACCTGTTGCTGTACTTCGTGCATGGCCCGCTCAAGGACCCGGCGGGCATGAACTTCCCGGAGTCCGCGACCTTTGGCGATGCCAGCCGCCTGCCGCTGTTGATGGAAGACGGCCGCGCGCATGTCGGCGTGTACTTCGCGCTACTGGCGCTGGTCGTGGTGTGGGTCTTGCTGCAGCGCAGCTTCGTCGGTTTCCAGATCAAGGTGCTGGGCCTGGACAAACGCGCCGCCGGGTTTGTCGGCTTTCGTGAAAAGCGTCTGGTGTGGCTGGCCTTGTTGATCAGCGGCGCACTGGCCGGGCTCGCGGGAGTGTCGGAAGTCACTGGGCCCATCGGGCAATTGGTGCCACAGGTGTCGCCGGGCTACGGCTACGCGGCGATTACCGTGGCGTTCCTGGGCCGTCTCAATCCCATCGGCATTCTGTTTTCCAGTCTGTTGATCGCCCTCCTTTACCTGGGCGGGGAAAGCGCACAGATGACCTTGAACCTGCCGCCCGCCATCACCCAATTGTTTCAGGGAATGATGCTGTTCTTCCTGCTGGCCTGCGACGTACTGATTCTTTACCGCCCGCGCCTGAAGATGCGCTGGGCCAAGCGTCAGATGACGCCTGCCGTGGGAGCCGTGTGATGGATATCGATCTGCTGAGCAATATTTTCTACGCCATGGTGCGCTGCGGTACGCCGCTGCTGCTGGTCGCCCTGGGTGAGCTGATTTGTGAAAAGAGTGGCGTGATCAACCTCGGCCAGGAAGGCATGATGCTGTTCGGTGCCGTAATCGGCTTCATTATTGCCCTGAGCACCGGCAACCTGTGGCTGGGCGTGCTGCTGGCGATGGCGGCCGGCATGCTGCTGTCGGCACTGTTCGCGCTGGTTGCGCTGGTGTTCAACGCCAATCAGGTGGCCACCGGTCTGGCGCTGACCATCTTCGGCGTCGGGCTGTCGAGTTTTGTCGGGGCGGCGTGGGTCGGCAAACCACTCAGCGGTTTCGAGCCGGTTGCGATTCCGTTTCTGAGCGACATTCCGCTGATCGGCCGCATGCTGTTCGCGCAGGATCTGTTGGTCTACCTGTCTTTCGCCCTGTTTGCGCTGGTGGCCTGGGCGCTGCTGAAAAGTCGCATCGGGCTGATCATTCAAGCCGTCGGCGAAAACCCTGACGCGGCCAGCGCAATGGGCCTGCCCGTGTTGCGGGTGCGTACGCTTGCCGTGTTGTTCGGCGGGGCGATGGCCGGACTGGCCGGGGCCTATCTGTCGCTCGCCTACACGCCGATGTGGGCCGAAAACATGAGCGCCGGGCGCGGCTGGATTGCCCTGGCGCTGGTAGTGTTCGCCAGCTGGCGCGTCTGGCGTCTGCTGCTGGGCGCTTACCTGTTCGGTCTGGCCAGCATCCTGCACCTGGTCGCCCAGGGCATTGGTCTGGCAATCCCTTCCAACCTGCTGGCGATGCTGCCTTATGTCGCGACCATCATCGTGCTGGTACTGCTGTCGCGCGACGCATTGCGCACCCGGTTGTACGCCCCGGTTTCGCTGGGGCAGCCTTGGCGGGCAGGGCATTGAGGATTAACGGCGGTGCCGTACGCATCGCCGGCAAGCCTTCCCCCACGTGGCATTGCTTTACTCAGTGAGTCGGTGGGCGCTTGCTCACGAAGACGGCGGCTCTGACAGCGCCTCACGTCGCACCGGCCACACCTGCAACGCCGCCCAGAACAGTTCAGCTGCCAGGATGCCGATTAACAGGCTGCTGGCTCCCTGACTCAGGGCATAGGCTTGCCATGTTGCGAACAGCACGCGACCCGCCGCGTCATAGCGCCCGAATAGCGGTTGCGGATGGCGAATCCTCAGCACTGCCCACACGCAGACAATCGAACCCAGCAGGTTGGCCATCAGCATGTGCATGGGCGCGAAATCCGGCAAATCACCTGGCAGGTTCCAGAACTGACTCAACGCCCTCAATACCCCATGAAGGGCGACGAAACTCCACGGAGTGACGAAGGCCGCCGTGATGATCAGGTCGTACCAGGCACTGGCTTTGATCACGTGACGGTATTGCCGGGTTGTCCACATGAGACGGCTTCCTGTTGATTAAGATTCCAACAGGCTAAAGGCTGGAGTAGGCTCCAGGGTCAAGCACTTCAGGGACGTTTTATTGATGCGTATCGGTGAACTGGCAGAAGCGACCGCCGTCAGTCGCGACACACTGCGTTTCTATGAACAGCGCGGACTGATCGTCGCGCAGCGCAGCGCCAACGGTTATCGACACTACCCTGTAGAGACTGTGCAACTGGTGCAATTCATCAAAGTGGCGCAACGGCTGGGTTTCAGTCTGAACGAAGTCGGCAGCAATGTTGCCGAACTGTGGAAGGCGCCCGATCCGGATACTGCAATTGCAGCACTGCTCCGGGAAAAACTGGCGCTGATCGATACCCGTATCGCAGCGCTCACCGCGCTGCGCGGCGAACTGCATCAGCGTCTGGGCCAGCAATGCCCGTTGAGCCCTTGAGTCCATCTTTCAATCTGCCAAGGAGTTTTTATGACCACCAAAACCGCACTGATCATCGGCGCCTCGCGTGGCCTGGGTCTCGGCCTGGTTCAGCGCCTCACCGAGCAGGGATGGAAGGTCACCGCAACGGTGCGTGATCCGCACAATGCCGACGCGCTCAGAGCCATCGAAGGCGTGCGAATCGAAGCGATGGACCTCGACGATACTGCTTCGCTGGAAGTGCTGGTGCAGAAGCTCAAAGGCGAAGTGTTCGACGTGCTGTTCGTCAACGCCGGGATCATGGGTCCCAAGCATCAGAGTGCGGCCCAGGCCACGGCAGCCGAACTGGGTCAGCTGTTTCTGACCAATGCGATTGCGCCGATCCGCCTTGCCGAACGCTTCGTCGATCATATTCGTCCTGAAACCGGCGTATTGGCGTTCATGAGTTCGGTGCTGGGCAGTGTTGCCTGCCCTGAAGGCGAAACCATGACGCTGTATAAAGCCAGCAAGGCCGCACTTAACTCGATGACCAACAGCTTTGTGGTCCAACTGCCAGAGCCACGTCCGACCGTGCTGTCGTTGCATCCGGGCTGGGTCAAAACCGACATGGGCGGCGAGAACGCAGCCATCGACGTGCTGACCAGCACCACCGGGCTCGTGGAGCAACTCAATGCCTATGCGGGCAAGGGTGGGCATCACTTCATCAACTACAAGGGCGAGACGATTGCCTGGTAGGTCATCGAGAGGAACGCCGAGCGTCCTGTGCGGCGTTGCCGCTCAGAGCGCTCGGCACCTCACCCGCCAAGTGCGACTTGATTAAAAACTGACCACCCCCGTAAAATCCCCGACCTTGCCAAGGCGCTGTCTGTCTTGGGCAACCCTGGATCAGCAGACAGGGCAACACTGAGCTGGCTAACCCTGAACCCATTTTCAGAGGAGCCGGCCCATGTCCGCGATCCGTATCTGGTTGAAAAATCCCCTCGCCGTCTTTACCGCCAATGACCTGGACGCCCGCGGCGGGCTGGTGATCGAAGGCGGTGTCATCACTCAAGTACTGGCGGCCGGTCAGCCACCTGCCCTGCCCTGCGCGCAGGTGTTCGATGCCCGCGAGCATGTGCTGCTACCCGGCCTGATCAACACGCATCACCATTTCTATCAAACCCTGACCCGCGCCTGGGCACCGGTGGTCAATCAGCCGCTGTTTCCATGGCTCAAAACCTTGTATCCGGTATGGGCACGACTGACGCCTGAGAAGCTGGCCGTCGCCAGCAAGGTCGCGCTGACCGAACTGCTGCTGTCTGGCTGCACGACCGCCGCCGACCACCACTATCTGTTTCCGGACGGGCTGGAACAGGCTATCGACGTGCAGGTACAGAGCGTTCGTGAACTGGGTATGCGCGCCATGCTCACTCGCGGATCCATGAGCCTGGGCGAAGCGGATGGCGGGCTGCCGCCCCAACAGACCGTGCAGCAGGGCGAGGTGATTCTGGCCGACAGCCAGCGCCTGATTGAGACCTACCACGAGCGCGGCGACGGTGCGCAGATCCAGATCGCCCTCGCGCCGTGCTCGCCGTTTTCCGTCACGCCGCAGATCATGGCTGAAAGCGCGGAGCTGGCTGAAAAACTCGATGTGCGCCTGCACACCCATCTCGCAGAAACCCTCGACGAAGAAGATTTCTGCCTACAACGCTTCGGCCTGCGCACAGTGGATTATCTGGACAGTGTCGGCTGGCTCGGGCCACGCACCTGGCTGGCTCACGGCATTCATTTCAACCCCGACGAGATCGCGCGCCTGGGCGCTGCGGGCACCGGCATCTGTCATTGCCCGAGCTCCAACATGCGTCTGGCCTCTGGCATCTGTCCAACGCTGGACCTCACCGCCGCAGGCGCGCCGCTGGGGCTTGGCGTTGACGGTTCGGCCTCCAACGATGCGTCAAACATGATCCTGGAAGCCCGTCAGGCGCTCTACTTGCAACGGCTGCGCTACGGCGCGGAAACAATCACCCCGCAGCGCGTGCTGGGCTGGGCGACGAAAGGCTCGGCGCAGCTGCTGGGGCGTACCGACATCGGCGAGCTGGCGGTCGGTAAGCAGGCCGATCTGGCGTTGTTCAAACTCGACGAATTGCGCTTTTCCGGCAGCCACGACCCGCTGTCCGCGCTGCTGCTGTGCGGCGCAGACCGTGCGGACCGGGTGATGATCGCCGGACAGTGGCGGGTGATCGACGGTCAGGTCCAGGGGCTGGATCTGCAACAGTTGATCGCCGACCATCGTCAGGCGGCACGCGAACTGATTCAGGGTTGAATCCCGGGCCCGTAAAGCTGTGAACGGATCGACACATTCAGCGGTGTCGATCCGCTAGAGTGTCGCCTCCTCCAGCTGCCAGGCGAAACGCCGTGTCCACCACACCTCAGCCTGCGATCCCTCCCGAAGATGAAAAGAGTCTGTTGGTCCTGCTGCTGGGTCTGGCCTGGCAGCTCTTGCTGTTAATCGGGCCAGCCGCGCTGGTCACGATGTTGCCGCCCTGGCAGGGTTTTCTTATCGTGCTCAGTCTGGCCGCGCTGAGCGGGCTGTGTGTATGGGCTGGCTGGAAAGGCGCAGCCAACCAGATCACTCCCTTGGGTGCCAGCGCCATGATCGGTCTGGGGCTGAGTCTGGGCCGCGTGCTGCCCAATTACTGGAATGTGCCCATCGCCCTGTTCACCGTCGTGTTCGGCCTGAACCTGCTTCAGAAATGGGAACGCAAACTGGGCATTGCCGAGCCATCCGACGGCGAAAAGGCAGGTGCGAACACGCCATCACCCCCTCGTCAGCGCAGCCATGAAACGAGCAGCAGCGCCTGGGGAGGCCAGGAGCCGGAACGCACGCCCGAAGGCGAACCGATTCGCGTCTTCAACATGGGCGAAATCGCCATGGGCGGGCCGGTCTACGTGGACTATCTGTTTCCCGACGGCGTGTTGCTGCAAGGGCTCGGTTCTTCGGCCCGGTTTTCCAGCGACGGTCGCTACTTCGCCGCCACCGTGCCGTCCAGGCAGCAATGGGGCCTGGTCATTCTCGACCGTCAGATGCGCCGGGTGTATCACTGTGACAACGACGTGTTCTGGGAACTGGACGCGTTCAGCGAGACCGATCTGAGCGGGCGCATCAGTCCGCTGGTAGACAACCGGGCCTCCACAATCAACCTGCAGGAATTACTCAAGACAGCCCGAGTCGTGGACATGATGTCGATCGTGGATATCTGGATCGAGCCCTCGGCATTGCCTCAGGACGCCGCCGCCGAGCGGATAGAACGCAACGGGCCGCACGACCGACATCGCATAGAAGGCCATTTGCGAATGCCCGCCAGTCTGCGCGATCTGGAACAACCACTGGACGCCCTGCGCTACCCGGCTTATCAATTGAGCCTCGACGGCCGGGAAACTGATCTGTTTTTCTACGCGGACGCCTCGATCATCTGGCGTGCGGACGGCAAGGCGCTGTGTGTCATGGCGCAACAGGCCAGTGACGAGCAGACGAAATACTGGTGCTGGGAAAGCAAAACCGGCTGGCACGCACTGCCCGAGCCTTGGGTGATCAGCAACCGGGAAATCTCGCTCAACTGGAACCGACCGCTGGCGCTGGACGAGCAGCACCTGCGCATCGAAGGCTATCTGGCTTTTGAGTGCCCTGATCGTGGCCGCTATGGCTACAGCCTGCGTTGCATTCACAGCGACACGGAAATACAGACCGGGCACGACGCTCAGGGCCGTTTGCGAAGCGGGCAACGAGAGCTGACCGGTATTCGTCTGGTCGTTCCACTGACTGGCAATGGCGAACGCGGCGCAAGCCGTATCGAGTCCGGGCTGTTGCTGGATGATCAGCGCGCCCGGCTGACCTGGCAGATGGATAACAAAACCGATCAGGGCGGCTACCACTGCCAGATTGCGGAGTGGGAACTGCCGGGGCTGTGGCTGCTTGATCACCGGGTTTCGGACTGTAAACGTTATCTGGCGCTGATCCCGTTCACCGAATACCCGGCCAGCGCAGGTAACGTGGTGGTCATCGATGTACTCAAGCGCCGTCGCCTCGAAGGCCCTCCTATGGAGGTGGTTCACCTGATGGACCTGCGCGAAGGCACACTCTCGGTCGTCACAGTGTCCGGCCGGCTGACGGATACCTGCGAAAGCACGGCCTTGCAGCGTTATGACCAACCTGCGCCCCCCGTCGGGCAAGCGGCAGGGTTTTGCGATAACCGCGAAGGCTCTCGCCCGTACTACCAGACAGTCGAACTGAAAATCGGCAGCGAAGCCCTGCACATGCTGCCGCAATGGCGGACAGTACACACACCTCAGGCCGCCACGGCGGATGGAGATTTCCTTCAACCCGCACCGGACAACCATGACGCGGCCTGGCTATTCGGCAGCGAGACCGAGTACGCCGACAGCTGGATGCGCATCGGTACAGCTCGCCTGGGCGGTCATCTGTTGACGGCGTCAGGTTGTGCCATCAAGGACCTCGCACCGTCCATGATCTGGTCACCCGACGCGCGTTACCTGGCCCTCACCCGCTTGCACGTCGATCCGCAAAGCCGCTGGGAGCTGTTGCTGCTGGATGTGCAACAACGCACGTTGCGCACTTCTCCCTACTCACCGGGCAACCGGCCGCAGTTCGAAAGCTTCGACAACGGGAAGCTCAAGATGCGAGCGTTCGAGCGGGACTGGGATTCGGAGGTTTATACGGACAAAGGCCGCGTCAGCTCGACGAGCCTGGCCAGCTTGCTAAAGCTACCGGCGGTGGCGTTGGTCGAGCAGGACGGCATCTGGCTGATGCCGGGGCAGGAAGCCGAGGCCCCCTTGTGGCGAGCGCTGGAAAAAACGCCACTGCGTGTTCAGTCGACGGGTTGTGTCTGAAAGTCAGTCTTCGTGAGCAAGCTCACTCCCACAGGTTAAAATCGGTTTCGGCCAGTAGGAGCGGACTTGTCCGCGAAGGAGTCGGTGTGTTCAGTCGAAGGAGCCCCGATCCCTCAAAGCCCCAGGCACGACAACATGATGAACGTCGCGAACAGCACGAAGTGGGTCATGCCTTCAATGGCGTTGGTTTCGCCGTCGTTCAGATTGATCGCGCTGACCAGCAGGGTGATCAGGATCATCACGGTCTGCACCGGCGTCATGGCCATCTGGAAAGGCTGGCCGCTGTAGAGTGCCATGGCTTCCATCACCGGGACGGTCAGGATCACCGTCGACAGCGATGCACCCAGGGCGATGTTGACCACCGACTGCATGCGGTTGGCCAGCGCCGCACGTAATGCGGTGAGGATTTCGGGCGAGGCGGAAATCGCCGCGACCAGAATCGCGGTCATCACCGGCGGTGCACCCGTACCTTCAAGGCCCAGGTCGACGGTCTTGGACATGACCTCCGCAAGCGCACCGATCACCACAACCCCCACCACCAGCGTGGCGATGGAGCGCGTCAGGTTGATGGGCTCTGCGGTTTCTTCAGGCTGATCCTTGCGCTTCTTCTTGTCCGGGTAGCTGTAGCTGAAAAAATAGCTGTGTGGCCCGACCTGCATGCGCAGGAACACGGTATAGAGCAGGACCATCGCGCCAATGGTGAACGCCGAATACAGCTTCCAGTTCGCCTCGGGAATGAACTCGGGCACCACCATGGACACGCCCATGGCGGTCATGATCATCACGCTATAAGTGCGCGCCGAGTCATCGTTGTACGACTGCTCGCCGTGCTTGATGCCGCCCATCAACGCGGCCAGTCCGAGAATGCCGTTGATGTCGAGCATTACGGCGGAATAGATGGTGTCGCGTACCAGCGTCGGTGACGGCTCGTTGCTCATCATGATCGCCAGGATCACCACTTCGACCAGCACTGCCGACAACGTGAGAATCATCGTGCCGTAAGGATCGCCGACTTTCTCGGCGAGCAGTTCAGCGTGATGCGCCACACGCAACGATGCGCAGACGATGAAGCCGACCAGCGCCAGACCGGCCACCAGGGCGACCGTCTGGCCATTGCCCAGCAGCGTGTGCTCCAGTGGATAGGCGATGAAGGTGGCGATGATCGCCAACAGTAAAAACTTTTCTTGCTTGAGCAGCGCGCCCATTTTGTTCCCCAAACCCTTGCGACACATCGCCGCGGATGTATGTGAAGGTGTCTGTCATTGAAGCCGTTCAGAGTGCAGGGTGTGACAAAAGGTTTCAAAAAAAGACCCGAATGAGAATGGCACCCACGTGTAAATGACTTTTGATCCCGCCGTCACGATGTGAAATAGTGCCCGCCGTTTTCTTCGCGACCTTTCTGGCGCGTCTGTTTTCGCGATTTTGTTTCAGTCACAAAGGACATTCGCCATGCGTGCTTTTCGACTCTCTCACCTGCTGGCCGGTAGCCTTTTAGCGGCGCTGGCCTGCGCAACCCAGGCTGCGCCCATCGACATCAATGACGGCCAGCACACGGTTCATTTGCCTGACACGCCCAAGCGCGTGGTGGTGCTGGAGTTTTCCTTCCTCGACAGTCTGGCCTCGGTCGGCGTGACGCCTGTGGGCGCTGCTGACGATGGCGACGCCAACCGCGTACTGCCCAAGGCGCGCAAGGCCGTGGGGGAGTGGCAGTCGGTGGGCCTGCGCTCACAGCCCAATATCGAGGTCATCGCCCGCCTCAAGCCGGACCTGATCATTGCCGACCTGGGTCGACATCAGGCGCTCTACAACGATCTGGCCAGCCTGGCGCCCACGCTGATGTTGCCGTCGCGTGGCGAAGACTACGAAGGCAGCCTGAAATCCGCCGAACTGATCGGCACGGCGCTGGGTAAAGGCCCGCAGATGCAGGCGCGTATCGCTGAAAACCGTGAGCACCTGAAAGCCGTCGCCGCGCAAATCCCGGCCGATACAAAAGTGCTGTTCGGTGTTGCCCGTGAAGACAGCTTCTCGGTACACGGCCCGCACGCTTACGCGGGCAGCGTATTGAAGGCCATCGGCTTGCAGGTGCCTGAAGTGCGCAAGAACGCAGCGCCAACCGAGTTCGTCAGTCTTGAACAGTTGCTGGCGCTGGACCCGGACTGGCTGCTCGTCGGCCACTATCGTCGCCCAAGCCTGGTAGACAGCTGGAGCAAGCAGCCGCTGTGGCAGGTATTGAGTGCCGTGCGTAACCAGCACGTAGCCGAAGTGGATGGCGACAGTTGGGCGCGCAATCGCGGGATCATGGCGTCCGAGCAGATTGCCGATGACGCGCTTGCCGTGCTCAAGGGCGGCAAGGCCGTGATCAATCCGTAAATGCGCCGCTGGCTGATGGCGAGCGTGATCGCCGCGAGTTGCCTGGGCCTGTTCTGGATGTCGCTGTTCGCCCTGTCGCCCTTCACCATCCGGCAGATCGACGCCTGGAACGGGCTGTTCACGCTGGGTCGCGAGGGCGGCAACATCGCCTACATCGTCGCGCAACTGCGCGTGCCGCGTGCGTTGTGCGCGGCGCTGGTCGGTGCCTGCCTGGGCGTGGCCGGGGCATTGATGCAAGGCATCACCCGCAATCGACTGGCCTCGCCTTCTCTGTTCGGTGTGACCGCTGGCGCGGCGCTGGGCCTGGCACTGTTCTCGACAGGTTTGATTGCCCTGCCCTTTCCCGGCGGCGCACTGTTGATGACGTGCCTGGGTGGCGCGCTGGCCTGGATTACCGTGTTCAGCCTCGGTGGGGCGTGGTCACCGGCGACGTCCCAGGGGCGACTGGTGCTGGCCGGCGTGGCGGTGGCTGCACTGTGCGCGGCGCTGACCCGGCTGACGGTGATTCTCGTTGAAGCGCAGGCGCAAAGTGTTCTGAACTGGCTGGCCGGCTCGCTGGCCAACGTCGGCACCGAACAACTGCAACTGCTATGGCCCTGCACGCTGATCGGCGTCGTGCTGGCGATTGCCTGTGCGCCACGTCTGAACCTGATCAACCTCGGCGAAGACGCCGCCCGTTCGCTGGGCGTGCGTATCGGCGCGCTGCGTCTGCTGGTGTTCGTGGTCAGCCTGGTGCTGGTCGGAGCCAGTGTCTGCGCCGTCGGCCCCATCGGCTTTGTCGGCCTGATCGCGCCGAACATCGCCCGCCAATGGCTGGGCAACGATTACCGCTGGCTGATCCCGGTCAGTGCCGGACTGGGTGCCGCAATTGTGCTGGCATCCGACCTGATCAGCCGCGCCGTGGCGTTCCCGGTCGAGACGCCGGCAGGCGTGGTGACGGCATTGATCGGCGCGCCTTTCTTTCTGTTTATGGCGAGGCGCGCGTTATGAGTCGGCCGCGCTCAAGACTGCTGATTCTGATCGGCCTGTTGCTGCTGGCGCTGCTGCTGAGCCTGAGCGCGGGTACGGTCTGGCTGACACCCGGCGCGGTGCTCGACCATTTGATCGCCCACGACAGCAAAGACTTCGAAGTCTGGAATCACCGATTGCCACGCGGCCTGATCGCGGTGGTGACTGGCTGTGCATTCGGTCTTGCTGGCGCCATCGTACAGGGCGTGATCCGCAACCCGCTGGCCTCACCGGAAATCCTCGGCGTGACGCAAGGCGCGGGACTTGCGCTGACCATCGCGATCATCGGTTTCCCGCACTTGCCGGTGTCTGCGCTGCCATTCGTGGCGTGCCTGGGCGGTGCGGGTGGCGCGCTGTTGCTCGCGCTGTACAACACCGGCGTGCAATTTTCCGGGGTGCGTTTCGCGCTGTCGGGGGTGGCCATCGCGGTCACGTTATCGAGCATCACCGAGTTTCTGATTCTGTCCAACCCGCTGGACATCAACACCGCATTACTCGCGCTGACCGGCAGCCTGTGGAGCCGTAACTGGCATCACGTGCTGCTGGCCTCGCCGTTGCTGATACTGATCCCTGTCACATTGTTGCTGGCCAAGCCGCTGAACCTGATCGGCCTGGGGGATGAAGCGGCGCAAAGCCTGGGCACGGGGCTCAAGCGCACGCGCTGGCTGGCGATGGGCAGCGCGGTACTGCTGACCAGTCTGGGCGTCGGGATCATCGGCCCGATCAGTTTCGTCGGGCTGGTCGCACCGCACATGGCCCGCCGACTGGTGGGCGGTCATCATCAATACCTGTTGCCCGCCTCCATGGTGCTGGGCGCACTGCTGCTGGTGCTGGCCGACACCCTCGGCCGGACGCTGATCGCGCCCAGCGAGATCCCGGCCGGGATTCTCACGGCGGTGATCGGCGCACCCTATTTCCTGTGGCTGCTGGCCCGATTCAAAGGTTGATCCCATGAGCATTCTTCAGGCACAGCAACTCGACATCGGCTACGGCTCAACGCGCATCGTGCAGAACCTGTCGTTCAGCCCGCCACCCGGCAAGGTCACGGCGCTGATCGGCCCCAACGGATGTGGCAAATCCACCTTGCTCAAGGCGTTCGCACGCATTCTCACGCCGCAGTCGGGTAGCCTGAGTCTGGATGGCACGTCCTACCGTGATCTGTCGGCGCGGGATCTGGCGCGCAAAGTAGCCTTTTTGCCCCAGGTGCTGCCCATTCCCGAAGGCGTCAGCGTGCGCCAGCTGGTTGCCTACGGCCGCAGCCCGCACAACAGTTTGTGGGGTCGGTTGAGCGGCACGGATCAGCACAGTGTCGAGCAGGCCCTGCGACGCATGGAGCTGGACACCCTCGCCGACCGGCCGCTGTCCGACCTGTCCGGCGGGCAACGCCAGCGCGCATGGCTTGCGATGATTCTGGCGCAGGATGCCGCCATCGTGCTGCTCGACGAGCCGACCACGTATCTGGACATCAGCCATCAGGTCGAGCTGCTGGACCTGATGCGTGCCCTCAGCGCCGAGGGCAAGACGGTCATCACCGTGCTGCATGACATCAACCAGGCCTGCCGTTATGCCGACCATCTGGCGGTCATGCAGGCCGGGCAACTGGTCGCCAGCGGCGCACCCGGCGACGTGCTGGATGCCGAACTGGTGTGCCGCGTGTTCGATGTCCAGGTGCAGATCATGCGTGAGCCGGTAGCAGGCACGCCCATGTGCATCGTCGAGCGCAGCACGCGCTGCACCAGTTAGCGGCGAAGTGCCTGTTTCCTGCACCGTCGCGCTGCATGGATCGTTGGGTTAAACAGCCCGCAGCACGTCTGCGCTATAACTTGTCTTTATGGTCAGTTTTTTGCATTGGCGGAGTATCCACTCCAACAAGACTGCAAGGAGCAAGACCCGATGCACCTGACCACCCCACGCCGTCCCCTGAAAAAACTGCTGTGCGCCATGACTGCTGTCGTCGGTCTGGGTGCAAGCCTGCTCGCCTCGGCAGCCGATCCGCTGAAAGTCGGCTTCGTCTACATCGGCCCTATCGGCGACCACGGCTGGACCTATCAGCACGAGCAGGGCCGCAAGGCGATGGTCGCAGCCCTGGGCGACAAGGTCAGCAGCAGCTACGTGGAAAACGTGCCTGAAGGCGCGGATGCCGAACGTGTCATCCGCAACATGGCCAAGGGCGGCTATGACCTGATCTTCAGCACGTCGTTTGGCTACATGAACCCGACCCTGAAAGTCGCCAAGCAGTTTCCCAAGGTGAAGTTTGAACACGCCACGGGTTACAAGCAGGACAAGAACATGGGCACCTACCTGGCCCGCACCTACGAAGGCCGTTACGTCGGTGGTTTCCTGGCCGCGAAGATGACCAAGACCAAGAAGATCGGCTACGTCGCGTCGTTCCCGATCCCGGAAGTGCTGCGCGACATCGACGCCATTCAGCTGGCACTGAACAAGTACAACCCCGGCACCGAGATCAAGGTGGTGTGGGTCAACTCCTGGTTCGATCCGGGCAAGGAAGCCGATGCGGCCAACGCGCTGATCGATCAGGGCGTGGACGTGGTGTTCCAGCACACCGACAGCCCGGCGCCGATTCAGACCGCCGAGCGTCGTGGCGTTTACGCCGTCGGCTACGCCTCGGACATGGCCCACTTCGGCCCCAAGGCGGTGCTCACGTCCATCGTCAACAACTGGGGGCCGCATTACATTCAGGCTGCCGAAGGCGTGCTTGCAGGCACCTGGAAGCCGCAGGATTACTGGGGTGGTCTGAAGGAAGGCACGGTTGAACTGCCGATCAGCGACATCGTGCCCGCCGACGTGAAGGCTGAAGCGCAGACGATCATCGCCAGCATCGAAAGCGGCGAATTTCATCCGTTCACCGGCCCGATCAAGGACCAGACCGGCACCGTGAAAATCCCTGCCGGCGTGGTCGCGACCAATGCCGAGCTGGCGTCGATGAACTACTACGTCGAAGGCATCACGGCCGAATTGCCGAAGTAATCTGCCTGAGGGATCGCGTCCATACCCATAGGGCGCGATCGCTCTGACGACCACCCGATTCCCAGGACCGCTTCATGGACCAGCTTCCCATCATCGATATCGCCCCGCTCTACGGCCCGGACACTCAGGCCTGGCAGACCGTCGCCAGTCAGATCGACAGCGCCTGCCGCGAATGGGGCTTTTTCTACATCACCGGCCACCCGATCACGCCGCAGCGAATCGAGCAGGTGCAATCGGCCGCCAAACGTTTCTTTGCCCGACCGACAGCCGAAAAACTCAGCATCGACATCACCCAAAGCACCCACCATCGCGGCTACGGCGCCATCGCCACCGAGCAACTGGACCCCAGTCTGCCGAGCGATCTGAAGGAAACCTTCGACATGGGGCTGCACATGGACGCCGGGCATCCCGACGTGCTGGCGGGCAAACCATTGCGTGGGCCGAACCGACACCCTGACCTGCCGGGCTGGGAAGCGCTGATGGAGCAGCATTACCTGGATATGCAGGCACTGGCGCAAACCCTGCTGCGCGCCATGACCCTGGCGCTGGGCATCGAGCGGGACTTCTTCGACCAGCGCTTCAAGGACCCGGTCAGCGTGCTACGCATGATTCATTACCCGCCGCGCCACACCGCTACATCCAGCGAGCAGCAAGGCGCCGGTGCCCACACTGATTACGGCTGCATTACCCTGCTGTATCAAGACGCTGCGGGAGGTTTGCAGGTTCGTGATGTCCGCGGCCAATGGATCGACGCACCGCCGATCGAAGGCACGTTCGTGGTCAACCTCGGCGACATGATGGCGCGCTGGAGCAACGACCGTTATCTGTCCACGCCACACCGGGTCATCAGCCCGCTGGGAGTCGACCGCTACTCGATGCCGTTCTTCGCCGAGCCTCATCCCGATACCCGTATCGAATGCCTGCCGGGCTGTCAGAGCGAAAGCCAGCCGGCCCGCTATCCTGTCACGACCTGTGCCGAGTTTCTGCTGTCACGCTTTTCTGACACGTATGCCTATCGTCGAGAGCAGGAAAAGGCGTCTTAGTTGAACGGCCGGTCAGGTTTTACCCTACGCGGCGACGTGCATCTGTAGAATGCCCGCGATCTGCACCTGATGAGAAAAGCACATGTATGACTGGTTGAACGCCCTGCCCAAGGCAGAATTGCACTTGCACCTTGAAGGTTCGCTCGAACCCGAGTTGCTGTTTGCCCTGGCCGAGCGCAACAGGATTGCCCTGCCGTGGAACGACGTCGAAGCGCTGCGCAAGGCTTATGCCTTCAACAACCTGCAGGAATTCCTCGACCTGTATTACCAGGGCGCGGACGTGCTGCGCACCGAGCAGGACTTCTACGACCTGACCTGGGCCTACCTGCAACGCTGCAAGGCGCAGAACGTGATTCACACCGAACCGTTCTTCGATCCGCAGACCCACACCGACCGTGGCATCCCGTTCGAAGTGGTGCTGGCCGGCATTACCGGTGCGCTGAAAGACGGCAAATCGCAACTGGGCGTCGACAGCGGCCTGATCCTCAGCTTTCTGCGCCACCTGAGCGAAGAAGAAGCCGAGAAAACCCTCACCCAGGCACTGCCGTTCCGTGATGCGTTCGTGGCCGTCGGCCTGGACAGCTCGGAGATGGGTCATCCGCCGAGCAAGTTCCAGCGCGTGTTTGACCGCGCCCGCAACGAAGGCTTCCTGACTGTTGCCCACGCAGGTGAAGAAGGCCCGCCGCAATACATCTGGGAAGCGCTGGACCTGCTGAAAATCGAACGCATCGACCATGGCGTGCGCGCCATCGAAGACGAACGACTGATGCAGCGCATCATCGACGAACAGATCCCGCTGACCGTCTGCCCGCTGTCCAACACCAAACTCTGCGTGTTCGACGACATGGCCCAGCACAACATCCTCGACATGCTCGAGCGCGGAGTGAAGGTCACGGTGAACTCGGACGACCCGGCCTACTTCGGCGGCTACGTGACCGAGAACTTCCACGCCCTGCACACCCACCTGGGCATGACCGAAGACCAGGCCAGACGCCTGGCGCAGAACAGCCTGGATGCGCGGCTGGTGAAACCTTAAGCCGGATCGCATCGTGATCGTGCCGATGCTGTGCGTCGGCATGCTGCCCGGGACGTTTCACGCCGCTGACGCAATCTTGCTGATCTCCCGTTGCCCGCTCGACGACACCTGCAAGGTGCTGGATTCTTCAGTCGTGCGCAGCCAGCCCATCTGAATGAACAACTGCAAAAGCCCTGCGCCCAACGCGCCGCCCAGATGCGGGCTGCGTTCGCTCCAGTTGGCGCAGGCGCAGACGGTTTCACGTTTGCGCTGGGCGAGCGCCGGTATGTAGATGCCGCGTTCAGCAAACCTGACCATGCCCTTGCTCGTCACCTCGATGCGCTTGTCCTGCTGCTCTATCCACCCGGCACCCAGCAGGCGCTGATAAAGCTCGGCAGCCATTTCGCCCCCCAGGTGGTCGCAGCAGATACGCGCGCGACGCAATGGCAAGGGAGGCATGGGCTGGGCAACGCTGCGGCTGATCTGATCGGCGCTGGCCAGCGAGGCATTAGCCAGCGCCTCCACTGCTGCGCCGACCTCAGGTGCCGCCAGGCGGAAAAAACGCTTGCGACCCCGCGCCTCCTGCTTCAGCAGCCCTCCGCTGGCCAGCCGCGACAGATGCGCACCTGCAGAAGACGTCGAGAGGCCGGCCAACAGTGCCAACTCATCGGCGGGACGAGCAGTACCATCCATCAATGCCCAAATCATCGCGCTGCGCTTGGGGTCGGCCAGCAATGTCGCAATCTGGCTGATGCAAGGTGCATATTCCATGTGTTCACTCCCTGTTGAAACAGTCATCTAGTGCGATGACATATTGACAGCATTCACGCCTCAGTAAAGTTGAACGCGGATCCAACTTGAAATGACAAGTATAAACTCTATGCCACGCCCTCCGATTGGGTAAAAACTTTTGCCGCAGCACGCACGATCAGCAACGGCATAAATCGCGCATTGATGACGCACCGGCCATTGTTGCCACAACTAAAGAGATACGAGCAGAACGCTCTGAATCAAGGCTTACAGCTGATCAACCGTTATCGGCAGAGAATAGCGAAGAAGAAACCTACGACAAAAACGCCAAAACAGTTCATCCCGTTAAAGATTCGCCCTCACGTTGAAGACCGAACTTTGCATGAATGAAATGCATTTAAATACTATATTTTCCGAAGTGTCCGTAGGCTAATTCTTCTGTTTTTGTAGCCATTGAAACTATTGAAGTACTCATTGGCTTACACCGTGTTGCTCACAACGCGTACGTAACATTTCCAGAAGCAAGTTGACGGGCTTACTGAGTTGAGCGCGATGGGCACACAGCAAGTTCAAGGGTGCACGCTCACCCAGCACATGAGGCATGAGCACCTTCAGCCGCCCCGCCCGGACATCCGAGGCAACATCCAGCCAGGATTTGTACGCGATCCCTTCGCCAGCCACGGCCCAGCGACGGACCACATCGGCGTCGTCGCTGAACCGATTGCCTTCGACCGTCAGGCTCATTTCGCGCTTGCCGTCCTCGAACGTCCAACGGTCATGAACACGCTCACCCAGCATGAACAGCAGGCAATTGTGCTGCGCCAACTGCTCGATATGCTGCGGCTCGCCGCAACGCTCCAGGTAGCCGGGCGCCGCGCACAGGACCCGCCGGTTGCCCGGCAGGACCGGCAGCGCTACCAGCGTCGAGTCTTCCGGCTCCCCGTAACGCAGCGCAACGTCCACCGGCTGGCGGAACAGATCGGCTATCCGGTCGCCCAGCAACAGGCGTACGGAGAGTTGCGGGTGTTGCTGCTGAAACGCGTCCAGCCAGGGAAGCAACACATTTCGGCCCAGGTCCGAGGGTGCCGAGAGTTGCAGTACGCCCTCGCAGCGGTCCTGGCTGCTGGCCAGCAGACGCTGCCCCTCTTCAAGACTGCCGAGCGCAGCGCGGGCGTATTCCAGAAAGCCCTCACCCTCGGCGGTCAGGCGCAAACTGCGTGTCGAGCGCGCAAGTAGACGCGCGCCGACCTGCAACTCGACCCGTTTGAGCGCCGCACTCGCCACGGCCGCCGACATGTCCATGACCCGCGCGGCAGCGGACAGGCTACCCAGATCCGCCGCCCTCACGAACACGTGCAGGTCATCAAAACGCAGCATGGCCACCTCGGATTATCAAAATAATATTGAAAGAGCCTGCCGTTTTAGCGGGTTTTATCTTGGCAGGAAATACCTAATGATCCGCTCAACCTATTTTTCTCGCGAGGACCTGTTCATGAAGGCTGTTGCTTATTACCAATCCCTGCCCGCCAGCAACCCCGAGGCCTTGCAGGACATCGAGCTGCCAGAACCGGTTGCCGGTGCGCGCGACCTGCTGGTCGAGGTCAAGGCCATTTCCGTGAACCCGGTGGACACCAAGATCCGGCAGAACGTCCAGCCTGAAGAGGGCGCAGCCAAAGTGCTGGGCTGGGACGTGGCCGGCGTGGTGAAAGCCGTCGGCAGCGACGTCACGCTGTTCAAACCAGGCGACAAGGTCTACTACGCAGGCTCATTGATACGCCCGGGCGCCAACAGCGAACTGCACGTGGTGGATGAGCGCATTGTCGGCCACATGCCCAAATCGCTGAGCTTTGCCCATGCAGCCGCGCTGCCGCTGACGGCCATTACCGCGTGGGAGCTGTTGTTCGAGCGTCTGCAGATCGCACAGGGCAAAGGTGAAAGCGGGCAAAGCCTGTTGATCGTCGGTGCCGCAGGCGGCGTCGGTTCGATCCTCACGCAACTGGCGCGTCAGTTGACCGCGCTGAACGTCATCGGCACTGCGTCACGCGCAGAGACCGAAAGCTGGGTGCGCGAACTGGGCGCCCATGAGGTGCTGGACCACAGCAAGCCGCTGAGCGAAGAGCTCAAGCGCGTCGGCATCGCCGCTGTCACCCACGTGGCCAGCCTGACCCAGACCGAGCAACACCTGGATCAACTGGTCGAAGCCCTCAAGCCTCAGGGCAAGCTGGGCCTGATCGACGATCCCAAGTCGCTGGATGTTTCCAAGCTCAAGCGCAAGAGCCTGTCACTGCATTGGGAGTTCATGTACACCCGCTCGATGTTCGAGACCGATGACATCATCGAGCAGCACAACCTGCTCAATCGTGTGGCCGAACTGGTGGACGCCGGCACGCTGAAAACCACCTTCGGCGAACACTTCGGCCGTATCAACGCCGAGAACCTGCGTCGTGCTCACGCGCTGCTGGAAAGCGGCAAGGCCAAGGGCAAGATCGTGCTTGAAGGGTTCTGACCCGCCCGCGTTGGCGTTGTGTCAGTCGCCCTTGACTGCCACGACGCCTTTCTCGATCAGGCTGGCGCGACCTGAGCGTCACGTCGGGCCTGCAGACGACGCGTGTACACCGACGCACTGACCGACAGCACGCCACACAGGCTGATGACCAGCGCCATGGGCGTTGCAGTGCCGTCGTGCAGCACGCCCACAAGGCTCGCCGCAGCCGCCGCCACACTGAACTGCAGACAGCCCAGCAAGGCAGAGGCACTGCCCGCACGTGCCCAC
Organism: Pseudomonas asturiensis; assembly: GCF_900143095.1. Taxonomy (GTDB): domain Bacteria; phylum Pseudomonadota; class Gammaproteobacteria; order Pseudomonadales; family Pseudomonadaceae; genus Aquipseudomonas; species Aquipseudomonas asturiensis. Next base: position 28,968 of record NZ_FRDA01000007.1, read on the forward strand.
TGACCGTTCATGGCGCAAGCCGAGGCGTTGGGGATGATGCAGCCCAGACTGGCCACACAGATAAACAGCGGCACCAGCAGCGGCCAGAGCGCTTCAGTGCGCAACGCGGTAATGCCGAGCAACACCAGACCCGCTGCGAGATAAACCCATACCGTGCGCGTCAGCAGAAAGGCCGGACCGGCTTTGCGCAGAATGCGTGCATTGATCTGCGCGACCAGAATGAAGCCCGCTGCATTCATCCCGAACAGCCAGCCATAGTGCTCGGCCGGCACGCCATACAGCTTGATGAACACGAACGGCGACCCCGCCACGTAAGCGAACATGCCCGCCATGGCGATACCGCCCGTGAGCGCATGGCCGATAAAGACGCGGTCGGTCAGCAGCCGCCCGTACTGACGCAGTGCGCCGCTGAGCGGCTGACGCGGCGTGCTGTCGGGCATACTTTCCGGCAAACCCAGCGCAACAGCGGTCAGGCACAGCGCACTGAACAAGGTCAGGCAAATGAAGATCGACTGCCAGCCATACGCGCCTACCAATACTCCGCCCAGCATCGGCGCCAGAATCGGTGCCAGGCCCATGACCAGCATCAGTTGCGAGAACACCTTGGCCGATTCCACGGCGTTGCATTTGTCGCTGACAATCGCCCGTGACAACACCATGCCCGCACAGCCGCCAAGCGCCTGAACGAAGCGCGCGCCAATCAGCCACTCAAGGCTCGGCGCGAAGGCACAGGCCACCGACGCCAGCGTGAACAGGCTGACGCCCACCAGCATCGGAATGCGCCGCCCGAACCGGTCAGCCACCGGCCCGTAGGCCAGTTGCCCCAGCGACAGACCGAGGAAATACGCCGCCAGGGTCAACTGGACATGCTTTTCATCGGTGGCGAAATACAGGGCCATGGCAGGAAAACCAGGCAGATAGAAATCGATGGCCAAGGGACCGAAGGCGCTGAGCGAGCCAAGAATAAGGATGGTGCGTAAGTTCATCGGGCGTCCGTAAGCGATGCAGGGCAGCGGGTTAGTCTAACCGGCTTGAGTTGCAGAGGACGAAACCTGGAGAAATTAATTCAAGATTTTTCAGGACAAAAAGGCGATCAGGTTGCCAGCCTGATCGCCTGATGCCTTCACAAACGGAATCGATCAACCATGGATTTCAACTGGTGGGACAGCGTCGATAACGACTGACTGGCCGAGTCGATCTGCCCGGCGCCCTCAGACGTCTGAAGCGACAGGTCCCGGATGTTGACCAGGTTGCGGTCAATTTCCCGCGCCACCTGCGCCTGCTCTTCCGAAGCACTGGCAATGACCAGGTTTCGCTCATGGATCAACGAAATGGCGCCGGTGATCTCATCCAGCGCCGCACCCGCGTGTCTGGCGGTCTCAAGCGTATGCAGCGCATGTTCGTTGTTGGCCTGCATGGTGCTTACAACCTTTGAGGTACCGGCGTGAATCGCACCCACGACCTTTTCGATGTCCAGCGTCGAACTCTGGGTACGACCTGCCAGCGCACGCACCTCATCGGCCACCACCGCAAAGCCTCTTCCGGCCTCACCGGCGCGCGCGGCCTCGATGGCGGCATTGAGTGCCAGCAGATTGGTCTGCTCGGCGACACCACGGATCACGTCGAGGATTTTGCCGATGTCCTGGGAGTGAACCGCCAGCTCCTGGACCGAATGAGAGGCGTCATCGACTCGCGCGTTCATGGCCTGAATGGACTGGATCGTCAGGCTGACACGCTCACGCCCGTCATGGGCCGTGGCACTTGAGGTACTGGACGCATCGGCGGTGGAAACCGCATTGCGGGCAACCTCTTCGACTGCGGCGGTCATCTCGTTGACCGCCGTCGCGGCCTGTTGAATTTCGGCGTTCTGGCTGTTCAGGTCCATCGACGTCTGGTTGGTGATCGACGTCATTTCCTCCGCTGCAGTCGCCATCTGCGTGGACGAGTCGCCGATCAGGCGCAAGGTGTCGATCAGGCTACCCTGCATGGCGACGAGCGCCTGCTGCAGGTCGGACACTTCGTCTTTTCCATCGATCACGATTCGGGTGGTGAGGTCGCAAGCGGCAATGCTGCGCGCAAAGGCAACGGACTGACGCAACGGTGCCGTGATGCTTCGAATCAGTACCCACGCCAGCAGCAGCGTCAGGGCGAATGCGATGACCAGCACGATCACACTGGTTTGTATCGCCGACTCGTAACGCAGTTTCGCATCAGCGGTAAAAAGCGCAGCGCTCTGGGCATTGATCTTGACCAGTGCGTTGAACAGGTCCCCGGTCTGGTTCGACAACTCCTGAATGGTGCCGTTGAGCAATTGCAGCATGGCCGGCGTGTCGTCCTGTCGGGACAGGCCCTGATAGGTCACCAACTGCTGGTTGTACCGGGCAATCACACTCTCCATCTCGGTGAACACCTTGGCGGACTCCGGCTGTACAACGGCGCGGTACTCAGCCATGGACTTGTCGAGTTCGCCGATCAGGAAATTCATCCGGTCAACCGATGGCGTCAGGAGTTTGGGATCGCGGTTGAGCATCATGCGCAGGCTGATCACACGGATGCCCAGCGAGTTATCCCGAATACGCGCCAGGGCACGTGTGCCTGCGTGCGAGACTTCCTCGGTATAAACCACGACCTCACGCATTTTCGCGATCTGGATCATGGAGAACACCCCCAGCCCCAGAAGCAGCAACAGGATGATGCCGAAGCTTAGAAAGGCGCGGGTGGAAAAACGCAGACTGCGGAGGGTCATGGGCACTACCAGACAAATGGGCGTAGCTATGGTTACGACTGTGAGGTCCTTTTCTGAAGGCTGCGACTACCCGATGTGTTCGGTAATCGCCCTGAATCGGCCACGCCGCTGTTGGCCTGGAAAATGGCAGCGGCTCAGATCGCCCGAGCCTGATATCCCTCCTCGCCGATCAGCCGAATGATGTGCTCGGCACTCAACATGCTCTGCACCGTCACTTCCTTGCTCGCCAACTCGACCTGCACGTCAGCGGCCGGGTCGTCCTGCTGGATGGCCTGCGTCACGGCCCGTACACAATGACCGCAGGTCATGCCCTGAACATGGAATAACTGCATGGGATGCTCCTCTGAGAGTGAATGAGCGGCATCTTCAACCTTGCCATCGTGACAAGGTCAAGTTTTTGTATGCGCTGCCGGGCTGGCATTCAGCCTTATCGTGAGCCAAGCTCCGTTATCGACGTTTACCTCAGGAGGATCAGCGATGCGCTGGTCAGCAGTTAGCCTCTTCAGCATTCTCGGTTTAGTGGCCGCCGCCCCCGCCGTTCAGGCCGCCCAGGATTACGGCATTCTGATCATTTCCAGAGAGCGCCTGGAAGTGGCGACCTCCTGTGAAATCGGCATCTACATTCAGGATCAACTGGCCGGACGCCTCTTCCAGGAGGACTCGGTGTCCTTCAATCTGCCGGCCGGGCCGGTCTCGGTGCGTCTGCGTCGGCTGCCGGGCAAAATCGTCGGCTGCGAGCCGGGAATGGAAGCACCCAGCAGTACCACGATCCAGATGCACGCTGGCGACATCCTGAAATACCGCATCGCCACCAGTCTCAAGGGCATGTACCTCAAGAAAGCCGACCTCAACTATTGATTCGCGCTTGACCTTGCCCGTATGGCAAGGTTGATCCTTGCAGGTATCCAGCCTCAGGGAGTGAACGAGATGCAAGACACTATCACCTTCGACCTGCCCATCAGTGGCATGACCTGCGCCAGTTGCGCAGGCCGGGTCGAGCGTGCCCTGGCCAAGGTGCCGGGGGTAAACAGCGTGACGGTCAACCTGGCCAACGAACGCGCCCATGTGCAGGCCGAACCCAAGACCGATCCAGACACCCTGATCAGCGCCGTCAGCCACGCCGGGTATGGCGCGACGCTGCTACGGGACGAGCGCGTCGAAACCGATCGCAAGGTACGCAGCCTGCACCGTGAACGCTGGGCGTTGCTGCTGGCCATCGTTCTGGCGGTGCCGTTGATCGTGCCCATGATGCTCTCGCCGCTGGGCGTGCACTGGATGTTGCCGGCCTGGGTACAGGCTGCGCTGGCCACGCCTGTGCAGTTCATTCTGGGTGCACGGTTTTACGTGGCGGCCTGGAAGGCCGTGAGGTCGGGGGCTGGCAACATGGATTTGCTGGTCGCCATCGGCACCAGCGCCGGGTACGGCTTGAGCGTCTATCAATGGCTCAATGCCGCACCAGGCACCACGCCGCATCTGTATTTCGAAGCCTCGGCCGTGGTCATCGCGCTGGTGCTGCTGGGCAAATACCTGGAAAGCCGCGCCAAGCGCCAGACTGCCAGTGCGATCCGTGCGCTGGAGGCATTACGACCGGACCGGGCCTTGCGCGTGACGGACGGCGTCGAACAGGAAGTCGCCATCAGCGAACTGCAGCTGGATGACCGGGTAAGGGTCAAACCCGGCGAGCGTTTTCCGGTGGACGGCGATGTCATCGAAGGTCACAGCCACGCCGACGAGGCGCTGATTACCGGCGAAAGCGTGCCGGTGACCAAGGAACCCGGCGACCGGGTCACGGGCGGTGCCATCAATGGCGAAGGCCGGCTGCTGGTGAGAGTGACTGCGCTGGGCTCGGAAACGGTCCTGGCGCGCATCATTCGTCTGGTCGAGGACGCCCAGACCGGCAAAGCGCCCATCCAGCGTCTGGTGGACCGTGTCAGTCAGGTGTTCGTGCCTGTCGTGCTGATGATTGCGTTCTTCACCCTGGCGGGCTGGCTGCTGGTCGGCGCGTCGCTGGAAGTGGCCGTGATCAACGCGGTCACGGTGCTGGTGATTGCCTGCCCCTGTGCGCTGGGGCTGGCCACGCCCACGGCGATCATGGCCGGCACCGGGGTTGCGGCGCGCTACGGCATTCTGATCAAGGATGCCGAAGCCCTGGAGCGCGCCCATGAAGTCACGGCCGTGGTGTTCGACAAGACCGGCACGCTGACGTCCGGCACCCCGCGCATCACCAACATGATTGCGCTGGAGGGCAACGAAGAACAACTGCTGCAACGGGCCGGTGCCTTGCAGCGCGGTAGCGAGCATCCACTGGCCAGGGCGGTGCTGGACGTCTGTCGCGAGTGGCAACTGACGCTGGACGAGATCGAGCACAGCCACGCGCTGAGCGGACGCGGCATTGCCGGCACGGTTCAAGGCCATGAACTGGTTCTGGGCAACCGACGCCTGCTGGAGGAAAGCGGTCTGCCGATGGGCGATCTGGCCGAATCGGCGCGCATCTGGGAAGCCGAGGGGCGAACGCTTTCCTGGCTGATCGAGCGGGGACCCGACCCGCACGTCATCGGCCTGCTCGCGTTCGGGGATTCGCTCAAACCGGGCACCGATGAGGCGGTACGCGAGCTCAATGCCCGCGGTATCACCAGCCACCTGCTGACCGGCGACAATCGCGGCAGCGCGCAGGTGGTGGCCAAGGCGCTGGGCATTCACGATGTGCATGCGGAAGTCTTGCCCGCCGACAAATCGGCGACCGTGACGCAACTGAAAACCCACAATGTGGTGGCCATGGTCGGCGACGGCATCAACGATGCGCCCGCCCTGGCCGCCGCCGATATCGGCATTGCAATGGGCAGCGGCACGGATGTGGCCATGCAGGCGGCAGGCATCACGTTGATGCGTGGCGATCCACGCCTGGTGCCAGCCGCACTGGACATCAGCCGCAGAACCTACGCCAAGATCCGCCAGAACCTGTTCTGGGCGTTCGTCTACAACCTGATCGGTATTCCCTTGGCGGCGTTCGGCTATCTCAACCCGGTGCTCGCCGGGGCGGCAATGGCATTGTCCAGCGTCAGCGTGGTGAGCAATGCCCTGCTGCTCAAGACCTGGAAACCCAAAGATCCGGGAGACACACCATGAACATCGGTCAGGCGGCAAAGAAAAGTGGCCTCAGCGCCAAGATGATCCGTTACTACGAATCCATCGGCCTGCTGCAGGCGGCACATCGCAGCGAAAGCGGGTATCGGCTATATAGCCCGGAAGACCTGCACACCCTGGCCTTTATCAAGCGTTCACGGGACCTGGGGTTTTCACTGGAAGAAGTCGGCAAGCTGCTGACCCTGTGGCAGGACCGCCAGCGCGCCAGCGCCGACGTCAAAGCCCTCGCCCGCCAGCACATCATCGCGTTGAACCAGAAGATCAACGAACTGGCCGGATTGCGCGACACGCTTCAGGATCTGGTAGAGCACTGCCAGGGCAACGACCGACCTGACTGCCCGATCCTCAAGGATCTGGCGTCGGGAGGGTGTTGTTCGTGACAGGGCGCTCCGCGTCCGCCTGTCAGGTTTTGTACGAAAAGTCGGCGAGCGAAGGTCAGGCAAGGCAAAAACAGGCGAGGAAGCGGAGTCTACGTGTTGTAAATGAGCATTCCGAGCCTGTTTTTAACGCAGCATCACCGAGCGCAGCCACTTTTCGTACATAACCTAGCGACGCGGAGCGGCTGGTCACTGCAACCAGGGCGGCGGCGGCTCTTCCGTGGACTTGCCCGGTGGCGCATCGTCGGCTGCGCGGGCGGCCTGACGACGGGCTTCGTCCAGACGGGCGGCTTCGATTTCACGCAGCACGCCGCCCACATCGGCTTCGTCCTCCGGCTCGTCGAATTCACCGGTCAACACCGTAGTCGGCGATAACGTACCGGCTTCGTAATACGACCACATTTCCTTGGCGTATTTGGTCTTTCTGAGTTCCGGCGCAAAACGGCCGAAGTACAAGGCCATGTTGCCGACGTCACGCTCCAGCATACTGAACGCGTGGTTGTTGCCCGCCGCATCCACCGCCTGCGGCAGGTCGATGATGACCGGACCACTCGGCGCCAGCAGCACGTTGAACTCGGAAAGGTCACCGTGCACCAGACCGGCACACAACATCAGCACGATCTGCTCGATCAGGAACGCGTGGTATTCGCGCGCCTGATCCGGCTCCAGTACCACGTCGTTCAGACGCGGCGCGGCATCGCCATACTCGTCGGCCACCAGTTCCATCAGCAGTACGCCTTCCAGGAAGTCATACGGCTTGGGCACTCGCACGCCCGCGCTGGCCAGACGGAACAGCGCTGCCACTTCAGCGTTCTGCCACGCGTCTTCGGTTTCTTTACGGCCGAACTTCGAACCCTTGGCCATGGCCCGGGCCTGTCGGCTGTTGCGTACCTTGCGACCTTCCTGATACTCGGCCGCCTGGCGGAAACTGCGTTTGTTCGCCTCCTTGTAAACCTTGGCACACCGCAGCTCTTTGCCGCAGCGCACCACATAAACAGCTGCCTCTTTACCACTCATGAGCGGGCGCAGCACCTCGTCGACCAGACCGTCTTCGATCAGGGGTTCAATGCGTTTAGGAGTTTTCATCAGCTTTTATTGTGGGTCCTTTGTGGCCAGATACGCGATTGTTGCCGTTATACGGCAATCCTCCGCCAGCGAGTAGGGGGAGCGTCTTTTGAGTTGCATGGATTTTTATCGAAAATTCACGCAATGCCCCGGTTTCAAGCACCTTTCGTGCCGCGTCGCGCTGCAAAGATATTGCGCAGCAAAACATGTCGCCGCTGACATTCGCGCGGTTTATTTGAACAGCTCGCCAGGCGTAACGCCGAACAACCCTTTGAATGCAGCGATGAACGCAGACGTCGAATCGTAGCCGCAGGCAAGGGCGGCGCTGGTAACGCTGCTGCCTTCTTCCAGGGCGCTCAACGAGGACAATAACCGCGCACGCTGTCGCCAGCCGCGAAAGCTCAGGCCGGTTTCGCGCTGAAACAGACGCATCAAGGTCTTCTCGGAGGTCCCGAGACGCTCGGCCCAGTCCTGCAGGGAAACTGACTGGCAGGGCTCCTCGATTAACTCGTTGCACAAGCCCAGCAGACGCGGATGCCGCGGCAGCGGCAGGGAGAAACCCACTTCAGGCAGATGCGCCAGTTGATCCAGCAGAACTTGCACCAGCCGCGATTCGGCACTCTCCTGTTCCGGGTAGGTGGCAGGCAGCAGGCAGAAGCTCTTGATCAGTTCACGCGCCAGCGGCGTGACCTCCAGCACTCGGCAGCGCTCGGGCGCCCAGCGCGAATCTTCGCTGCGGATATACAGGCTGCGCATTTCAGCGCGCATCGACGTCACCACCTCATGCTCCAGCCCGGCAGGGATCCATACGCCCCACTGCGGCGGCGCGAAAAAGCTGCCTTCGGCCGTGTGTACCCCCAGCACGCCGCTGATGGCATAGGAAAACTGCACCCATTCATGACGATGCGGCGGCGTCCATGAGCCGGCGCTGAGGCTCTCGGCGCGAGCGTACAGGGGACGCGGCAGCCCCGGCAGTTCGGGGATCTGGCGTTGCCCTTCGGGATGACGCGTGTCGATCTGTCCGTTACTCGGCATCGTATGACCTTATGTCGCAAGACGGCTATTGCTCAACAGAGTAGCCTGCGTACATCCCTGTTTACAAAATTGCCCGAGCCTTCCATGCAATCACTCAAACATTTCAAGCGCGTCGCCACCGACTGGTTCCTGCTGGGCATGGTGCTGGCGACTGTCCTGGCGTATTTCTTTCCGCGCTTCGGCGCGACCGGCGGCGGCATGCATGCCGAGTACGTCATCAACATCGGCGTGTTCGTGGTGTTCTTCCTGCATGGCGTCAACCTGTCCAGCGAACAGATCAAGAAAGGCCTGCGCAACTGGCGCCTGCACGTGATGATCCAGGCGTTCACCTTCGTGGTATTTCCGGTTCTCTGGCTGGCGTGCGACAAACTGCTGGGCTCGCATGTCCCGGCGTTGCTGATGCTGGGTTTTTTCTACCTGTGCGCCCTGCCCTCGACGATCTCCTCGTCTGTGGCACTGACCGGCAGCGCAGGCGGCAACGTGCCTGCGGCCATTCTGAACGCCAGTATGTCCAGCGTGCTGGGCATTTTCATCACGCCGTGGCTCATTAGCCTTGTCGTCGGAACCGGCGCAGGCGGGATCGATCTGAGCGATACGCTGCTCAAACTGAGCCTCATGCTGTTGCTGCCACTGGTGCTGGGCCAGTTGCTGCGGCCATTGCTGGGCACGTTCTTTTCGCGCCACAAGAAGTACACCGGCATCATCGACAAACTGGTGATCCTGCTGCTGGTATATGCCGCGTTCTGTAACTCGATGATCTCGGGCATGTGGCAGAGCCAGGGCAACAGCGTGATCCTGACCGCCTTTATCGGCACCGCCCTCCTGCTCGCAGTCATTCTGCTGATGACCACCAGCACGGCACGCGTATTGAAGTTCGATCACGCCGACAAGGTTGCCGCTGTGTTCTGTGCGAGCAAGAAGTCCCTGGCGGCCGGCGCGCCGATGGCGGCGCTGATTTTCGGCACCCATCCGGGGCTGGGCCTGATTCTGCTGCCGATCATGATTTATCACCCGATGCAGCTGATTGTCTGCTCGGTGATCGCCGAGAACTACGCCAACCGCCATCGCCAGCAGCTCTCGAAAGCAGCGCTTGAGGAAGCGCAGGCCGCGTGACAACGATGCGCTACATCAAAGCATCGTCGTCGAGCGTGACGCGCGCATAGAACACAATGGCAACGGTGGGGATCAGTGCGGAATATCCCGGCTTGAGCGCGGTGCTGAAGCGCGTCAGCACACGCTGAACCGGTGCCTGGCGAATCGCCGACAACAAGCCCTTGAGCGAACCGGGCTGACGCTCGGGCGGCTCAAGGGTCGCGACCGAGCGGCTCGCAGAGCCGATGGGCACATCATCGTTGCTCGCGGGCTTGAAAATCGAGCCCACGGTCAGGCGCTCGGCCAGCGTATCGACATGCCTGGCGTAAACGTCCCAGGGCATGGCCTTGACGCTGGCACGCGGCATTTGCGCCAAGGGATGCGCCGCCGTAAATGCGTGGCGGAAGAAGGTTCCGAGCAACAACTCTTCGACTTCAACCACGGTCGCACAGTGATGCAGCGCATCGCCCAGATCATACTGCCGGGCGAGCATGCCGAGCACGCGGGTGTACGAGATGCCGTGACGACGGGCGGCATTGACCACGCAGTGCCCGGCGACCAGCTGGAATTCGCGCACGAAGGCGTAAATCCGGTCTTCCTCAGAATCCTTGAGTTGCGTCCAGCGGCTGCTGCGCAGGTGCTGGATCGCCGCCTCCAGCAGATAGTACGGCGAACGCGACAGCACGCTGTGCAGATACGTGTCCTGCAGCACGGGGTCCTGATTCGCCCTCTGTAATGCTACGTCGTCCAGGTCCATGCCTTCGCAGCCGCTGAAGCGGGTGGCGATCAGCACTTCCTGCAAGCGCGTCCAGTAATGATGGTGGCGATAGCCTTGCATGTAGACGTTTTCAAAATGCTCGACCGGCCCACGCCCCAGGCTCTTTTCACCCAGGTTGAGCAACAGCACGTGGTCTTCGCTGGAGTACGCATTGATCAGCCTCCCGCAAATACGGCGTTTCAGCGCACGGGCGTCGTCCGCCGAGAGGCGCACTGCGGCAGCCATCAGCAGCACATCGCCGATCACCAGACCATGCTCGGGGGGCCGGTCCAGCCCTTTGAGCGCGCTGACCAACAGCCGTCCACCCAGCGAATGGCCGATCAGGTTGACCCGCGTAACGCCGGGGTGCTGTTCGAACAGGTAACGGTCCAGTTGCGCCAGCAACACCTTGCCCATGGCTTCGGCACGCGAGCGAATGCGTGAAAAATGGTAAGCACGATCACCCGCCAGCGCAGCCGCTCCGGCCAGCGGGTGCATACGGGCAGCCGCCACCAACAGGCCACGGGAGCGATTGTTCATTTGCGTGAAGTGGCTCGACGGCCAGAAGGCCAGGATATTCACGCTCTGGCGCAATGCGGCCGGAATGCTGTTGGCCAGCAGGCGTCGGTCATTGAGGTCATGCCCCGACGAATAGCCGTGGATGAAGATATTGGCCACGTTGCCCGAGGGTCTGGGCAGCGTCAGAAACTTGAAATGATTGTCCACGTTGTCCTGTTTCGCCTGACCGTGGCGCTCCCGTTCAATTTCTGACAATGAACCGCTTGGCGATCAGCATGATCAACCGCAGGCAGAAAGCCACGCCGGTCAGCGAAATGACGACCTTGGCGACCAGAATGAAATAGCGTTCGATCTCGTCGGAAATCAGGCCGATCAACAGCCCCATGCCGCCGATCAGCAGCCCGATCAGCATCAGGCCGATATAAGGGCGCAGCCAGCGGGACTTTGATCCCTTGTCGAACAGGTAAAGCAAGGCACCCACCAGAATCAGGAGCACCGCCACGCCAATAATGAGTCCCATCCTTCACCTGTCTGTGCTTCAACCGAGCGCAGGGTACTCCCGCCCTGCAGCGGTCGATTATGCCGACGACCCGGGTCTATGGCTATCGGCGCGACGACAGGTACTCAGCGCTCCAGAATCGCCGTCACGCCCTGCCCGCCCGCCGCACAGATGGAAATCAGCCCGCGACCACGGCCTGCCGCCTCCAGCAGCTTGGCAAGATTGGCGACGATCCGGCCACCGGTCGCGGCAAACGGATGACCGGCGGCCAGCGAACTGCCTTTGACGTTCATCTTGCTGCGATCAATAGTGCCCAGCGGCGCGTCCAGCCCCAATCGGGTCTTGCAGTAGTCGGCGTCTTCCCAGGCCTTGAGCGTGCACAACACCTGGGCAGCGAAGGCCTCATGGATTTCGTAATAATCAAAGTCCTGAAGCGTCAAGCCGTTGCGTGCCAACAGGCGCGGCACAGCGTAGACCGGCGCCATCAAAAGGCCTTCCTCGCCCCTGACAAAATCCACAGCCGCCGCTTCGCCATCACGCCAATAAGCCAGCACCGGCAGACCGCGCTCGCGCGCCCACTCTTCGCTGGCCAGCAGCACCACCGAAGCGCCGTCGGTCAGTGGTGTGGCGTTGCCTGCCGTCAACGTGCCCTTCGCGCTGCGCTCGAAGGCGGGTTTGAGGCCCGCGAGCTTCTCCAGCGTCAGATCCGGGCGCAGGTTATTGTCGCGATTGAGCCCCAGATAAGGCGTCATCAGGTCATCGTGCCAGCCTTCGGCATAGGCCGCCGCCATCTTCTGGTGGCTTTCCAGTGCAAGCTGGTCCTGAGGCGCGCGCTCGATGCCCCAGTGCTGCGCCATCAATTCGCAGTGCTGGCCCATCGACAGGCCGGTGCGCGGCTCGCCATTGCGCGGCAACTCCGGCTTGAGGTGATGCGGACGCAACTGCATCAGCGCCTTGAGCTTGTCACCCGTACTCTTGCTGCGGTTGACCTGCAGCAGGATGGCACGCAGGTCCTCGTTGACCCCGATGGGCGCGTCGGAGGTGGTGTCCACCCCGCCGGCAATGCCGCACTCGATCTGCCCCAGGGCGATCTTGTTGGCCACCAGCAACGCCGCCTCCAGCCCCGTACCGCAGGCCTGCTGAATATCGTAGGCCGGGGTCTGCGCCGACAGTCGGGAGCCCAGTACGCATTCGCGGGTCAGGTTGAAGTCGCGAGAATGCTTGAGCACTGCACCGGCCACCACTTCGCCCATGCGCAGCCCGTGCAGGTTGAAGCGCTCGATCAGCCCTTCAAGCGCGGCGGTGAGCATGTCCTGATTGCTGGCCGTGGCATACGGGCCATTGGAACGGGCGAACGGAATACGGTTACCGCCTACGATGGCGACCCGGCGAGGCTGCGTCATGGAAAACTCCCTTTCTTCAAACCGATAGATGAACAGCGCAGATGAGCAAGAACAAACCTCGCCCGGCTGTGGTCCACTTCTTTGAACCCCGACCCGAGGAGAGTGTTCCATGCCGTCAGATCGCTATATCGATTTCGCCAACTCCGACGTGGGCCGTCGCCTGGTGAAAGCCGTCGGTCTGCCGGCCCCGACACGCCTTGAGCGTTGGCAGGCCGGGCGTCTGCGCCCTGTTGAGGGCACGCTGCTGATCAGCGCGGGGCCTTTGGCTGACCAGGTTCGCGGGTTCGCCCAGCGCCTGACCGACTCGCTGTACAGCTTCGGCAGTGACATGCCCGGCGCCACGGCCTGGGTTGCCAACCAAAGCCCGAAGCTCAAGGCTGTGGTGTTCGACGCCAGTACGATCCTGAGGACCGAACACTTGCGGCAGTTGCGTGATTTCTTTCACCCGCTGCTGCGCTGCCTCGATACCTGCGCCCATGTGGTGATCCTCACTCGTTCGCCACAAACCCTCGACGACCCTCTGGCGGCCAGCACCCAGCAGGCGATAGAAGGCTTCAGCCGTTCATTGGGCAAGGAACTGCGCAACGGTGCCACGGTGAAACTCTTGCAGGTGGATGAAGGGGCCGAAGATCAGCTGGAAGGCGCACTGCGATTCTTCCTGACGCCCAAGAGTGCGTTTATCTCCGGGCAGTTTCTGCATTTGACTCCATGCACGTCGCACGTGCAGGACTGGAGTCGCCCACTGGCCGGACGCAAGGCCCTGGTGACGGGTGCTGCGCGCGGTATCGGCGCATCGATCGCCGAAACCCTGACCCGCGATGGTGCTCAGGTCATCCTGCTGGACGTGCCACAAGCCCGTTCGGACCTTGAAGCCCTGGCCTCGCGCCTGGGCGGACAGGCGCTGGCACTGGACATCTGCGCACCGGACGCTGCAGGCCAATTGCTGGAACATCTGCACGGCGGCATCGACATTCTGGTCCACAACGCAGGTATCACCCGCGACAAGACGCTGGTCAACATGCCGGAGGATTTCTGGGACTCGGTGCTGGCCGTCAACCTCAACGCCCCGCAAGTGCTGACTCAGGCGTTACTGGACCACGGCGCGCTGAACGACAACGCTCGCGTAGTGCTCATGGCCTCGATCAGCGGCATCGCCGGTAATCGTGGGCAGACCAACTACACCACCAGCAAGGCCGGTCTGATCGGTTACGCCCGCGCCATGGCTCCGGGCCTTCAATCGCGTGGCATCAGCATCAATGCGATTGCTCCGGGCTTTATCGAAACCAGAATGACCGCCGACATGCCCTTCGCCTTGCGTGAAGCGGGCAGGCGCATGAGCTCGCTCGGTCAGGGCGGCTCGCCTCAGGACGTCGCCGAAGCCGTGGCCTGGTTCAGCCAGCCGGGCACGGGCTCGGTCAGCGGCCAGGTGCTGCGCGTCTGTGGTCAAAGCGTGATCGGGGCATAAGACCCTGCATTGAGTTCGAGGAGAAGGATGATGACTGCTCACTGGCTCTATCTGGATGCGGTGCCTGCGCTGCCTAACCTGTTCTTCCACGCCGCCCTGCGCCGCAAGGTCACGGGCACGCAACTGCCTGATCTGGGCTTGCGCAGTTGGGTGTCGGTGGATGCCGACAAGCTCGCTGCGTACCGCACAGTGTGCGGATTCCAGGACAGCAGCCTGCTGCCACCGACCTATCCGCACGTTCTGGCCTTCCCGCTGCAGATGCAACTGATGACCTCAAAGGACTTTCCCTTTCCGTTGATGGGACTGGTACACGTCGCCAACCGCATCCGCATTCATCGCCCGCTCGGCGGCGTCGGCCAGGTGTACGTCAGCGTGCAAGCCACTGACCTGCGGCCACATCCCAAAGGCGCGACCTTCACGCTGGTGACTCACATCGAAGACAGCGTGGGTGTTTTGTGGGAAGAAGACAGCACCATGCTGTGCAAGGGCGTAAGGCTGGAGGGCGATAGGGACGAGCACCTCGAACCGGCCTGTCTGCCAGTCATCGAGCACGCCACCTGGCAAGCCACCTCACATATCGGACGCGACTATGCCCGCGTCTCCGGCGACTACAACCCCATTCACCTGAGCGCACCCAGCGCCAAACTGTTCGGTTTCCCGCGCGCCATCGCCCACGGTATGTGGCTCAAGGCACGCACGCTCGCCGCCCTGGATGAGCATCTGCCTGCGTCCAACGTCGAGATCGCCGTGCAGTTCCAGAAGCCGGTGCGCCTGCCCAGCGATGTGAAACTGTTCGCCAGCGCAGCAGGCTCGCACGGCCAGCTGCGGCTGGACGGCCAGCCGGACCTGATGCACATGATCGGCAGTTGGCAGCCTGCGGTGGAGTGACGAGGCTTGGCACAGACCCCGGAGCTTGCCTCTCTTTGAGTCGATCACGGGGTGTCTGAGAAGCATCCATTCCTTATTGCAGCTGAACAAACCCAAAAGCCCGCTTGCCTGCCAACCGGTTCCCCCTGAAGCTATGCGCCTTCAGGAGAATACGATGAACCTCGACGAATTGACCCAGCGGCTGCATCGCATCCGCGACCAGAATGACTGGAAGCCATTTCACAGCCCCAAGAACCTGGCCATGGCCGCCAGTGTGGAGATGTCGGAGCTGGTGGAAATCTTCCAGTGGCTGCGCGAAGACCAGTCCCGCGAGCTGTCACCTGAGCAACTGGCCCATGCCGGGCAGGAAGTGGGTGACATCGTCCTCTATCTGTTGCTGTTGTGCAGCGAACTAGGGCTGGACATGAACGAAGTCGTGCGCAGCAAGCTGGCGGACAGCGAACGGAGATTCGCCAAGTGAGCGACCGCCATTTCGATCAACTGGCCACCCGTTTCGCCGAAAAGATCTACGGCGGCGCCAAGGGCGCGATTCGCCTCGCGGTGCTGCAGGCCGATCTGGAAGAGGCGCTGCCTGAGCGACCGCTGCGCGTGCTGGACATCGGTGCGGGACTGGGCCACATGTCGTTGTGGCTGGCCGAGCGTGGCCATGACGTGACCTTGGCCGAGCCCGCCGAACCGATGCTGGAAGGCGCTCGCCAGCGCTTCGGCGACGCCGGACAGACGGCGACCTTCATTCAGGCCCCCTGGCAGGCGCTGCCCGACCTGCTGACCGATACTTACGACCTGGTGATCTGTCATGCCGTGCTGGAATGGCTGGCCGAACCGCACACCATCCTGCCGGTACTGCACCAGCTCACCAAGCCCGACGGCTGGCTGTCGCTGGCGTTTTACAACCGCGACGCACTGATCTATCGCAACTTGCTCAAGGGTCACTTTCGCAAGATGCGCAAGAACGACATGGCCGGTGAAAAGCAGAGCCTGACGCCCCAACAGCCACTCGACCCTCGGGAACTGGCGACGCAACTTGAAGGACAGTGGCGAGTCGAAACCCAGAGCGGCGTGCGCGTGTTCCACGATTACATGCCGGTGGAGTTCCAGGCCCGGGCCGAGCTGACAGGCCTTCTGGAAATGGAGTTGGCGCACCGGCGTCATCCGGCTTTTGCGGGCCTGGGTCGGTACCTGCACTGGATTTGCCGGCCGGTTTGACACCTTCGGAGATCATCATGAAGCACCGCCTCGCTTTGATCGTTCTGTTTCTGGCGACCAGCGCCTGCCAGAGCAACAATCCGTACGTCGCCAGCTCGATGCCCATTGCGCCTGCACCGCCTCAGGCAGCGCAGACGCTGGACCTGAGCGCCTACCCCGCCCCGCCACGGGATTACGGGCGTTATCGAAGCTGGGCGTGGCTCAATGGCCAACTGCCGCCCGGCACAGCCTGGATGGACGCGGCGCAGGTCGCTGAAGCCGTGAGCAACGGACTGGACCAGCGAGGCCTGCGGCCTGCCCGCAATCAGCCAGCAGACCTGTACGTCAGCGCGGCAACCCGGCAGGAAACCCGCTTGCGCCAGGTGCGCGAGGACTACGAGCCGTATTACGGCGGCGGTCTGGGTTACGGCGGCTATGGGCGCGGTTACGGTCCGGGCTACGGCGGGTATGCCAGCGTGCCAGTGGTTCGGACCTATCAGGAAAAAGTCATGGTGGTGCAGATCAGCCTGTTCGATGCCCGTACCGGTCAACCCGTGTGGAGTGCCAGCGCCGACACTCGCAGCGGCACCGATCAGTCGGACAGCAGCAACGCTTTACGTCAGGCAGTGCAACAAGCGCTGACCGCCTATCCTCCCCGGTAACTCTTTTGGAGAACTGCCATGTTCCGCCGCCTCGTGTTGTTGTCGTGCCTGCTCCTGATCACGGCCTGTCAAACCAGCCAGGTCAACCGTGACTTCGACGCCCAGCGGGACTTTGCCGGCTATCGCACCTGGAGCTGGAAGGAGCCCGGCGTGCAGTATCAGCCTGATGACCCGCGCCTTAAAAGTGACCTGACCGAACAGCGCATTCGCCAGTCGATCAACGATCAACTGGATCAGCGCGGCCTGCGCATGGCACCTGCCGGCAAGCCTGCCGACCTGAGGGTCCAGGCCTGGCTGATCGTCGAAAACCGCCAGCAACTGGTCAGCACCAACTATGGCGGCGGCTGGGGCCCGTGGGGCGGTTACGGTTACTGGGGCGCTCCGATGAACACTGAAACCCGCAGCGTCGACTACAAGGTGTCGACCCTGCAGATCGACCTGTTCGACAGCAAGGACGGCAAACTGGTCTGGCGCGGCAGCACCGAGCGCATCCTCAGCGATAACACAGGTAACCCGGCCGACCGGGACACCGCCATGCGCGCAACAGTGGCCAAAATCCTGGAGCAGTACCCGCCGCGTTGAGCTCGATGATGCACACCTGATCGCGCCCCTCGACACCAGCACACCTCCAACGCCTTGACTACACTCCCGGACAACAGGTGAGGAAGCGATGGCGATGCCGAAGGAGTGCTGATGTCTCCCCTGATTCACTACACCGCCCAGCGGGCTCGGCAACGCGGTGCGATCGGACTGATGGCTGCGCTGACGCTTGGTCTTGCATTGCTGTTCGCGCTGGTGGTGATCGACAGCGGCAGGCTGTACCTGGAAAAACGCTCCTTGCAGCGTGTGGCCGACATCGCCGCGCTGGAAGCCGCAGGTCGCAAGGGCACTTGCACGGCAGGCGCGAGCGCCAGCAGTTATGCCAATCAGAGCGCGATACGTAACGGCTTCACACCGGGCACGGACGGACGCACGCTGGTCGCAAGCTGCGGCACGCTGGCTGCCAATCCCCAGAGTCAACGCGTCTTCACCGCCAACGCTACGCAATCCGACGTCATTCAGGTGGTGGTCACCCACGCCGTGCCGCGCAGCATGGCTGCGGGCATCGGCGCGCGTTTCAGCAGCGGGCCGGTTTCTCCCACCATTGAGCTCAGCGCCACAGCGGTGGCAGCGGGTACACCGCCATTGGCGGCGCTGACCATCCGCAGTTCAGCCACCACCATCGACAGCGCCAAAGCCGCGATTCTCAACCCCGTCGTGGGCACAATGCTGGGCGGCACGCTGAACCTGAGCGTTGCGAACTGGCAGGCCCTGGCCAGCACTGACCTGAGCCTGCTGGCGTATCTGAACCGGCTGAAGACCGATCTGAACCTGACTGCCGTCGGGTACACCGAAGTGCTCAACACCACGGTAACCGTCAGCCAACTGGTCCAGAGCGCCATCAATGTCCTGGACGCCAACGGCACGTTGAGCGGCACCGCCACCCTCGCGGGTCTGCAAGCCATCAAGGCCGCCACCGGCACCACCACTGTCCTGCTCGGGAAACTGCTGGCCGTGCAAGGCGGTACCGACATCGCAGCACTGAACACCCAGTTGCGGCTGACGGACCTGATCCAGGGCCTGGCACAAC
Source organism: Pseudomonas asturiensis (assembly GCF_900143095.1). Taxonomy (GTDB): domain Bacteria; phylum Pseudomonadota; class Gammaproteobacteria; order Pseudomonadales; family Pseudomonadaceae; genus Aquipseudomonas; species Aquipseudomonas asturiensis. Next base: position 47,435 of record NZ_FRDA01000007.1, read on the forward strand.
TGGCCAACTACAAGAATGGTGTCTCGGCGGCGACACAAATCAATGTCGGCAACCTGGCGCAGGTCACGGCACGCATCCAGGTCATCGAGCCGCCTCAACTGTCAGCCATTGGAGACCCCGGCAAAATCGATCCGCTCAACCCCAGGAACGGTGCCAACCGGATCTACGTGCGTACCGCACAGATGCGCGCACTGGTGTCGATCAACCTGCCGGCACTGGCGCCCATCACGTCACTGGTCAACACCGCAAGTTCAGTGGTGGGCAGCCTGACACCGCTGCTCAACAGTGCCTTGAATCTGAACCTGGCGGGAATCATGGACTCATCGATCTGCGCGCTGGGTCTTTCCGGCTGTATAGTCTCGGACATCAGGTTTCTGGATAACTCTTCAACGGCCGGCCCCAGAATCGACCTCAGCCTGTCAATGGCCAGTGCCGACAGCTATGTCACTGGCTACACCTGCGCGAGCAATACCAACAAGACGCTAAGCGTTCACACCGAGACTGCCTTGGTCACTGCCAAACTCGGACAGATATCCGGTGCCTCAGCCTTTCCGACGAGCACCGATCCATCGGCCGTCACAGCAGTACCGCTGCCTGTCATTGATATAGGGACTCAGACCTGCAAAAGGTTACTGGGACTGCCATTGCAGAATGGTTGCGGTCCCCGCACACCTTTCGGCGGTGGCGGCATCGGCCTCACGTTCGACACCGTCAGCCAGGCGCCGCTGGGCAGCGCCTCGGCGACCAACACCACGTTCAGCTCGCCCAACCTGCCGGAGATCAGCACTGCGCCGTACTTCCTCGCAAGCACCGCATCGGTGACGCCCGGCAGCCTGCTCAACAACACCGTTTCGTCAGTGAAGGTCAACGTCTACAAGCCCGCCACCAGCACAACGCTGGGCAACCTGATCACGGGCACGGCCACGCTGCTGACCACGCTGACCAACGCACTCGACACCGTGGTCGAGAGCACTCTGAAAGAAGCGCTGACCTCGGTCGTAGATCCTCTGCTGGCAGCCCTTGGCGTTACGCTGGCGCCCGCCGATGTCGGGGTCAATCTGAGTTGCAACTTCGGCCAGGCCCACCTGGTGATCTAGCTGGCGTTGAAGATCGGCAGTTCGATGCGAAACCGTGCGCCTTCACCCACGTTGCTGACCGTCAACTGACCGCCCATCTGGTCGACGATGCCGTAGCTGACCGACAACCCCAGCCCGGTGCCCACGCCTATCGGCTTGGTGGTGAAAAACGGCTCGAAAATCCGCTCCAGCAGACGTGGATCGATACCGCCGCCGTTGTCCTGCACACTCAGGCGGATAATATTTTCGTCACGCTCGACCTCGACGCCAATCCAGGGCTCGAAATCGCGATCCTTCTCGCGGCGTGACAGAAGAGCATCGCGGGCGTTGACCATCAGGTTGATCAGCACTTGTTCCAGCTGATCCATATGCCCGCGCACCTGCACCGGCTCGCCCATCTCGCCAATACGCAGTTGCACACCCTTGCCCCTCATGCCTTCGGACAGCATCGAAAGCGTGCCCTCCACGGCCTGGGCCGGATTGAACAGTTGCTCCTCGATCTCGGAACGACGACCGAAGACCCGCATGTGGTCCACCACCCGCGCGGCACGCTGTACCTGGGAGTCGATGCGGTTGAGCTTTTCGGTGAGGTATTCAATATCGACATCGCCCCTGCCCAGCCGCTTGAGGACATTGACCACCGCCATGCGCATGACATTGAGCGGCTGATTGATCTCGTGAGCCAACCCGGTCGACATTTCGCCCAGCGTCGCCATTTTAGCGCTCTGGTTCAATTGCATCCGCGAGCGACGCACATCGGTGTTGTCACGGCCCACCGCCTGGATCTCGACCAGCGTGCCCTGTTCGTCGAATACGCCACGGTCTGCCCAGACCCACCAGGCGTATTCGCGCCCGGGCAGTTCGATGCAGATTTCTTCGGTGCTCATCGGTTCTTCGGGTGTGAGCTGGCTGATACGGCGAAGGAACGCGTCACGTTGCTCATCCGATAGCCAGTCGCCCAGATTGATGCCCGTCAGTTGCTCCGGTGTGCACTCCATGTAATTGGCCAGCGGTTTATTGCCGAAGCTGAGCACCAGGTCCGGGGTATAACGGCAGATCATCGCCGGCGAATCCTCGACCAGAATCCGGTAGCGCTCCTCGCTCTTGCGCACCTGCTCGGCCGCCAGCGTGGCTTCGGTCACATCCAGCCACAGACCTACGGCCTCCACCGGCATGCCGAGGTCGTCGCGCAGCAGGCGGGCCTCATCAAGCAGCCAGTGGTAGCTGCCGTCCTTGCCGCGCAGTCGGTAGCGGCGGCTGACAAAGCCTTCGCGCAGCAACTGCCGGTTGCGCTCGAACCAGATGTCACGGTCCTGCGGGTGAATGTATTCAGCCAGTTGGCCCTCGACGCATTCAGCCAGTGTCCAGCCCAGCAAAGGCGTAAGACTGTCACTGAAAAACGTCGGCTCCAGATTGCCGTGATCGTAGCGCTGCACATAGATCACGGCAGGCGAGCTGGCGATCAGGTTATCCAGCCGCGCATGCGCTGCGGCGGCATCCGTTTCCTGATTCTTGATATCGCTGACATCCAGCATGAAACCCAGCACGCGCTGCACCTGACCGCTGATCAGAGCCTGGCCCTGAATCCGGAACCAGATCGTTTCCTGCGCCGGATCGGTCTGCGCCAGACGCACGCAGAACAGCATCGGCGTACCTTTGTCGCGCAACTGCGTCAGGCGACTGGCCAGCTCCTGACGGTCGGCAGGATGGATCAACGCCAGCCAGTCCTGTCGCGGCAGGCTCTCGACCCGATCCGCCAGACGCAGGCTGCGCGCCAGTTGCGGCGCGAGCAGGATTTCGTCACTGCCAGGCAACAGCTCCCACCAGCCAGTACCGAGCAGATCCTGAAGCACCGCCAGCCGCTCGACATGGTGACGGTTGTGCTGTTCCGACAGCCTGAACAGCACTGGCCCCGCCAGCGCGGAACACAGGTTCAGCCATTCCCGCTCCCCCAGGTCAGGGGCATGCTGGCGAGCGTCGTAGAAACCGAACAGCAACCAGGCCCTGGCTACCCCTTCGCGGCTATGGGGCATCAGAAAACCGTCAGCGTTGCCGAATGCGCTTTGCAACGGCCCGGACATCGAGCCCGAGCCGAACGACAGTTGATGAGTGGTGTTGGCGTTGAGCGTGTCCAGCGCCGCGCCAAGACGCTGACCTGCCTGCCACAACTCCGGCGCCGTGTGAGCGTTGTACTGGCAGTAGACCTGCCAGCCCACACCGCCGGGCGCAGGCAGGGCCAGCGCGACACAGGGTATGCGCCAGTGCTGCGCCAGTTCTTCGAGCTGTTCCGACACCACGGCCTTGAGGCGATCGACGTGGCACACGCGCACCCGTTCGGCTATCTGCCCGGCCACGCGCAGGCACTGCTGACGGCTACGGGCTGCGCTGGCCTCCTCCATCAGATCGCTGATGTCCAGCAACTGCAGCAGCCAATCCTTGCCGCGCGCCTGCACCCAGCCACGCGCGTGCAAGGTATGAGCATCGGCACTCTTGAAGTCCAGATCGAGCATGTGCCCCAACCAGTCACGCGGAATGCCTTCGATCACCAGCGCACTGTTGGGTAACAGCAGGCTCATCAAGCGCTGAGCGGCGACCATCGGGGCCGCGATGCCAAGGCGTAAAGCCAGGTGAGGACTGATGCTCTGAACCCGCCCGTCATCATCCAGAAGCAGGTACAGGTCGGCACCGATAGGGTCTGGTTCCTTTGCAACGGACACGGTCTGCTGAACAGGGGGCGCTTCGGCACGGCCCAGCCAGCGACTCAAACGGCTTTTATCAAGGGACAAGTTGCAGGCTCGCTTGGGCAGAGAGGTGAGTGGGCAGGCGCGGTATTTCACCGATAACGGGCAAGGTCAGAAACGGCAGGACCTGGGCCAGTCGGGATTTGGGATAACTGATGTTGGCGGTCAGCACCCCGGCCGTGTAGGTCACACGCACATTAGCGCTGCTGAACCCGAGCGATGCGGGTATCCAGGACAGCTGGTTCATGACCACGGTCTCGGCCTGAGTCACCACCATCTGGTTGTAGTTGGCCACCGAGGGGCTCAGCGCCACGCTGCGCCGCACCGCTTCACTCGCTGCGGCGTTGAACGACTGCAGCATCAGCAGCGGCAGGCTGTAACTCACAGCGCCGTAGAACACGGCGAAGAACATGACGAATACCGCCGCGAACTCGATAGCGGCAGCGCCCCGTTGTCTGCGGGGCGAAGAAAGAGGCGGGGCTGTTGCCATATCAACGTCTACCCTGACAGTCACTGCTTCAGTGTCAGCATAGTTTCTTTCAAGGAATGAGGATGTTTTTTAACTGATGGATTTATTTTTCCTACTCACATGGTTTGCCGTCTGCGCTGAACAGGACGCTCGAAAGAAAGAAATTTCCAACTGGCTGACAGTGGGGATTGCAGCCTTGGCATTGGTGTTTCTGGCGTGCACCGGGCACACCTGGACCGGCGCGAATCCCAATGACGCAGGACTGGCTGCCGTGATCGCACTGGCCCTGACCCTGCCGGGCCATGCGCTGCGAAAGCTGGGGGCTGCAGACGTGAAATTGCTGCTGGCGCTGGCGCTGGCAAGCGACACCCTGTACCTGCTAGGCACGTTTATCGGCGCCGCAATCGCCTTGGCCGCATGGGCAATGGCAGGCCAGTACCTATGGTCGCTTTTAAACCAGAGGCTTACGCGCCGTTACTTGCTGATGCGCCCGGGAATGACAAATAAATATCCTTTTTCGCCGTTTCTGTTTATCGGGCTCGCCACGGTGAGCTTACTTATCCGTTGATCGAAGAAGCCATTAGCGCCATGTACATAATCACAAAGTACGACTACGTTTAATTTCGACAGTCGATATCAGCGCCGACATGAGTTGAACCCTCATCGCTCAGTGTCCTCGAAGTTGGAGAATGGACTCTGGCCTCCGTCTTTACCGTATTGCCCACTGACAGGGAGTTGCGCGTGAATACCTTTTCGCCGGTAAAAATTCTGGTCGTCGATGACCAGCCGCTCATCGTCGAAGAACTCAGCGAGTTCCTTGAAAGCAGCGGATACCCATGCATACCCAGCTTCTCAAGCCGCGAAGCCATCGAACACTTCACCCGGGATGACGCCATCGGCATCGTCCTGTGCGACCTGGACATGCCTGGCATGGACGGCATCGAGATGGTCGAGACGATGAAACGCCTCGGGGGCAGGAAGCACCTGTTCGAAGCGATCATGCTGACCGGCAAGGCCGAGAAGAAAGACGTGATCAAGGCCTTGCGAGCCGGCATCGCCGATTACTACCAGAAACCTGTCGACCTGAACGAGATGCTTGAAGGCGTACAGGCTCAGGTCAAGGCGCTGGCCGAGCGGCAGAGGAACCATCAACAGCTGGGCCTGCTCAACGAAAAGCTTCAGTATCTGGCGGCGTCCATCGACGATCTGTATCAGAACCTGGATCAGGCAAGAGGCTCGGCAGCGCCCGACCAAAGCGCCTCTGTCGAAACAGATAAGGATCAGCCGGTGCCTGACGCTTTCACCAAGCTCTCTCCACGCCAGCTCGACGTGGCGTTGCTGGTCAGCACCGGGCAGACCAACTATCAGATCGCGTGCGAACTGGGCATCACCGAAAACACCGTCAAACTTTACGTCTCGCAGGTCCTGCGCCTGACGCGCATGCACAACCGCACGCAACTGGCGCTGGCGTTTTCACCCGGCAAACACGCCAGGCAGCGCGTAGCGCTGGACTGAAGTCAGACCTGCACTTCAGGCAGCACGACGTGGTACGGCGCTTCGACCAGCGCCGAATGCACCTGATTACGACCCGCGTGCTTGGCACGGTACAGCGCGTTATCGGCCTGGGAAGCCAGCGTCAGGCTGTCATCGTGCGCGCCCAGACAAACCACGCCCGCACTGAAGGTGCAGAACAGATCCGCAGGCTGGGCGGGGTAGTGGATTTCTGCAAAGCGGTGGCGGATTTCTTCCAGCACCTTGTGCGCGCTGTGAATGTCGGTGTCCGGCATCACGATGGCAAATTCCTCGCCACCGTAACGGCCGATGAAATCGGTCTTGCGCAACCGCTGCTTGAGAAACAGCGCCAGGCTTTTGATCACCCGGTCGCCCATCGGATGCCCGTGGCTGTCGTTGACCTTCTTGAAATGGTCAATATCGAGCATCGCAAAGCACAACGGTTTGCCTTCGCGACGCGAACGAAAACTGCAGTCTTCCAGCAACTGCAGAATATGCGTGTGGTTGTACAGCCCGGTCAGGCTGTCGCGAACCATGCGCGCCTTGAGGTTGCGCGCCCTGGCGGCCCGGTTGCGTACGGTGGTGATCAGGTGGCGCGGCTTGATCGGCTTGGTCAGGAAGTCATCCCCGCCTTCGCTCATGGCGTCCAGTTGCTTGTCCTGATCGTCCTCGGCAGACAGGTAGATGATAGGCACGCTGACGTAGCGATCATTGTGGCGGATGACCTTGGCAAGCTCGGTTCCCGTGCAGCCAGGCATGTACATGTCGAGAATGATCAGATCAGGCTGGAACTCAGCCAGCTCGGGCATCGCCTGAATCGGGTCGAGCAAGGTACGCGTGACGATACCGGCCGCATTGAGCACCCGTTCGGTGTGCGTGGCCTGAGCGCGGGAGTCGTCGATGATCAGTACCTTGTAAGGCTCGTATTGCGCCACACAGGTCAGCACTTCGATTTTTTCCAGCAGGCTGGAGGCTTCCAGCGTCCCGGTCAGAAACTCCTGCCCACCGGCACGTACCGCGGCCAGCCGGGTCGGGGTATCGGTTTCGTGAAGGCTGAAGAACAACAGCGGCAACTTCTGTTCAAGGCCTTCCTGCGCCTGAGACGCGAGTTTCAGCCCTTGTGACGGTCCGCTGAAATCGACATCCATGACGATGGCGGCCGGATGACGCTGTGTCATTGCCGTCTGAAATTCCGGGACGCTGTGCAAGGACATCGCCGACAACCCGAAAAACTCCAGCTGCTTGGCCAGCCGCTCAGCACGCTCATGGTCCTGCAGCGCAATGTAAACAGGCTTGCGCAACGGCGGCAGCGAGGTCTGCTCCAGCCTGTCACCCTGACGCAGGCCGGTACGGGACAGGCGCTGCATCAGACGGTTGAGCTCAGTGATGGCGCTGCTGTTCAACCGCCCCCGGTTGGCCTCGACAGCTTCCAGTGCCTCACCGATGTCCTGCGCCAATGCAACGTGCTCGGCCTGCTCGAACCGCTCCGCGAAGCGCAGCAGACGCAGCGTGGACTCTTTCAGCTCCGCCATGTCACCGGCCGACCACTCGCCTTTTTGCAGCCGCTGCCAGGTCTCCAGTATCTGGCGTGCTTGATGAATGACCCGTTGGGCAAAATGCTGCTTTAAGCGATCACGGCTGGGATCTTCGGGCTCGGTCATATTCAGGCTACTGTGAGTGTCGCTGAGCGGTACAAATAATGGCGCTATGCTAGCACCTCCCATACGACAGCAGAGTGCCGTAAGTCACTTATTTGACAACAAAACTATGGCGCTATGCCATTACGTATAACTATGCATGTATAGCTTATTGCTATCACGCACCTGATCATTTCGTAACCCGTTGAAATAATTAACTTTACGGGAAATATCATACCCACGGGATGGCTTTTCCAGCGCCTGAAATGGACAGAATAAAGGCTATTACGGGCAATCCGTCTTGCACGATCCTGGATTTCCCGTGCGCCCGCCCTGTGTCAGAGACGCGCAGGCGTTATGTTCCCGGTAAAAAACCGCCCGTATGTGCTCGTCCATTGCACCTTGAGGTAAGGTTATGGTCGAACGCCTCGTGAAGCATTCAACTCAAGATCGAAAGGACCCTACCATGCTGGATTGGAAGAACCGCGCAGGCAGCGCGGGTGAGCGTACCGCTGACACTGCATCGGTCAAACGACGCGGCTATCTGGGCAACCTGTTCTACAGCCGCGCGCTGGGTGCCTTGGTCTTGATCTACCTGATTGTGTGCCTGGTGGTCGGCTGGTACTGGAGCAAGGAGCCTGCACTGTTTCCCGTGCAGCAAAACGCCCAGGCGGCAGCCGAGCGCGAAGGCAAGCAGATGGTCATCGGCTACACCACCGTCGAGACCCTGAAAAGCGTCACCCAGACCCTTCTGGACAAGCGCGGAGGCTACCTTTCCAACGACCGCATGCCGCCGGGCCTTTGGCTGGACAACATTCCGAGCTGGGAATACGGCGTGCTGGTCCAGGTGCGAGACTTGAGCCGTGCGCTGCGCAAGGACTTCGCCCGTTCACAGTCGCAATCGGCTGAAGACGGCGATCTGGCCCGTGCCGAGCCACTGTTCAACTTCAACAACCGCAGTTGGATATTGCCGTCCAGCGAATCGCAATACGCCGAGGGTATCAATGCCCTGAGCCGCTACCAGGCACGCCTGTCCGACCCGAACCAGAAAGGCGCGCTGTTCTACGCACGCGCTGACAACCTGAACAACTGGCTGGGCGATGTCGGCACCCGTCTGGGTTCGTTGTCGCAGCGTCTGTCGGCCAGCGTCGGTCGGGTCAAGCTCAACAGCACCCTGAAAACAGAAGCCATTGCATCGGTCAAGCCGGGTGAAGTGCCACAGGTAGACGAAGAAATCGTCGAAACCCCATGGCTGGAAGTGGATAACGTCTTCTATGAAGCACGTGGTCAGGCCTGGGCCCTGTCTCATCTGCTGCGCGCCATCGAAGTCGACTTCGCCGACGTACTGGCCAAGAAGAACGCCACGGTCAGCGTGCGTCAGATCATTCGTGAGCTCGAGGCCTCGCAAGAGCCGCTGTGGAGCCCGATGATTCTCAACGGCAGCCCGTTCGGTGTGTTCGCCAACCACTCGCTGGTGATGGCCAACTACATCTCGCGGGCCAACGCGGCGGTCATTGATCTTCGTCAGTTGTTGAACCAGGGCTGATGTCGATTTCCTCGCACGAGGCCGCGCACCGCGCCGCCTCGGACGCCGAGCTGATCGCCTGGGTCGATGAGCACGACACGCTTTTGGGTGCGTTGCCACGCGCCGAGCTGCGCGAGCGCGGCCTGATCGGGCGCGGCACCTACATTCTGCTGTTCAACTCCGCAGGCGAGCTGTGCGTGCATCGTCGCACGCTCAGCAAGGCGATCTATCCCGGTTACTGGGACGTCGCCGCAGGCGGCATGGTGCAGTCCGATGAAACCTACGCCGAATCCGCCGCCCGCGAGCTGGAAGAGGAACTGGGCGTGCACGGCGTGACATTGCAGGCGCATGAGCGGTTTCTCTTCGACCAGCCGGGCAACCGGATCTGGTGCGCGGTGTTCTCTGCCGTCTGGGATGGGGCCTTGAGCCTGCAACCGGAAGAGGTGATGGAAGCGCGCTTCATGCCTATCGCAGAGGTGCTGCGCCAGACCGAACAGCAACCCTATTGCCCTGACTCGCTGGCAGCCCTTAAACGCCATCTCGGGCAGGTCGCAAATGTTCAGTAAATTGGCGCATTGAACCCCTTAGCAACTGACTGTTTTGTCGTTACACTGCGCGACCTTTTCAAGCCGGGCCGGCCTTGCCGTCCCGGTAGCGCTGCCCCTGCCAGAGTGGGGCTTCGCGGTCGATGGCTTAAACAAGCCCGGCCCATCTTCAGTCCTCAACAAGAGGATTTCGCGTGGCTAAAAAAGCCGCTTCCTTCGCCGCCCTGGGTGGCCTGGTATTTTCAACCGACTCAGGGCGTCACTGCCCCGACTGTCGCCAACCCGTCGATAACTGCACCTGCAAGCAGACCGCCATTCCCGAAGGGGACGGCATCGCCCGCGTTCGTCGCGAGAGCAAGGGGCGCGGCGGCAAGACCGTTACCACCATTACCGGCGTGCCATTGGCCGAAGAGGCGCTCAAGGAACTGGCCAAGGCGCTCAAGCAGCGTTGCGGCACAGGCGGCGCGCTCAAGGACGGGGTGATCGAGATTCAGGGCGATCATGTCGAACTGCTGCTGGCCGAACTGATCAAGAAAGGCTTCAAGGCCAAAAAATCCGGCGGCTGACAAGCGCATCAAAACCGTCACCTACACTCTTTACACTGCGCCCAGCCGGCTATGAGCTGGCGCTATGACTTCTTTATAGGGGACTTCGATGTCCGTACGACGTACACGCAAAGACGATGGCAGCCAATGGACCGTTGCGGACAGCCGCAGCGTTTATGGCATTCGCCATTGGGGTGCCGGTTATTTTGCGATCAATGAAGCCGGGCGCGTTGAAGTTCGTCCCAACGGGGCTGGCAGCTCGCCTATCGATCTTTACGAGCAGGTCGAAGACTTGCGCAAGAGCGGTCTGTCCCTGCCGTTGCTGGTACGTTTTCCTGACATTCTGCAGGACCGTGTCCGTCAGTTGACCGGTGCGTTCGACAGCAACATTGCCCGACTGGAATACCAGAGCCAGTACACCGCGCTCTACCCGATCAAGGTCAACCAGCAAGAAGCGGTGGTCGAAAACATCATCGCCACGCAGAACGTCTCCATCGGTCTGGAAGCGGGCTCCAAGCCCGAGTTGATGGCCGTGCTGGCGCTGGCGCCGAAAGGCGGCACCATCGTCTGCAACGGTTACAAGGACCGCGAGTTCATTCGTCTGGCGCTGATGGGCCAGAAGCTGGGCCACAACGTCTTCATCGTCATCGAGAAAGAGTCCGAAGTCGAACTGGTGATCGAAGAAGCCGCCGAGCTCAAGGTCGCGCCTCAGGTCGGCCTGCGTGTGCGCCTGTCGTCCCTGGCATCGAGCAAGTGGGCGGATACCGGTGGCGAGAAATCCAAGTTCGGTCTGTCGGCCGCGCAACTGCTGTCGGTGGTCGAACGTTTCCGCAAAGCCGGTCTGGACCAGGGCATTCGCCTGCTGCACTTCCACATGGGCTCGCAGATCGCCAACCTGGCCGACTATCAGCACGGTTTCAAGGAAGCGATCCGCTACTACGGCGAGCTGCGCAACCTCGGCCTGCCAGTCGATCACATCGACGTCGGCGGCGGTCTAGGCGTGGATTACGACGGTACTCACTCGCGCAACGCCAGCTCGATCAACTACGACATGGACGACTACGCCGGTGTCGTGGTCGGCATGCTCAAGGAATTCTGCGATGCGCAGGGCTTGCCGCATCCGCACATTTTCTCGGAAAGCGGCCGCTCGCTGACCGCTCACCACGCCATGCTGGTGGTGCAGGTGACTGACGTCGAGAAACACAACGACGAAGTGCCTGAAATCGCCGACAAGGAAAGCCTGCCGGAAACCGTGCAATGGCTGGTCGACCTGCTGGGGCCGACCGACATCGAGATGGTCACCGAGACCTACTGGCGCGCGACGCACTACATGAGCGACATCGCCACCCAGTACGCCGACGGCAAGATCACCCTGGCGCAGAAAGCGCTGGGCGAGCAGTGCTATTTCGCTGTGTGCCGCCGCCTGCACAACTCCTTGAAAGCGCGTCAGCGCTCGCATCGTCAAGTGCTGGACGAACTCAACGACAAGCTGGCCGACAAGTACATCTGCAACTTCTCGGTGTTCCAGAGCCTGCCGGACACCTGGGCCATCGGCCAGGTGCTGCCGATCCTGCCGTTGCATCGGCTGGGCGAAGAGCCGGTGCGCCGCGCCGTGCTTCAGGACCTGACCTGCGACTCAGACGGCAAGATCAAGCAGTACGTCGACGAGCAGAGCATTGAGACCAGCATGCCGGTCCATCCGCTGAACGAGGGCGAGGACTACCTGCTGGGGATCTTCCTGGTCGGCGCGTATCAGGAAATTCTCGGCGACATGCACAACCTGTTCGGTGACACCGACTCGGTCAACATCTACCAGAATCCGGACGGTACGGTTTACCACGCAGGCATCGAGACTCACGACACCATCGAAGACATGCTGCGCTATGTGCACTTGTCGCCGGAAGAACTGATGACCCATTATCGGGACAAGGTCGCCAGCGCCAAGATCACCCCGCGCGAACGCACCTACTTCCTCGACGCCCTGCGTCTGGGACTGACGCGCTCTTCCTACCTGTCGTCCTGATCCATGCGCTGGATCGTGCCCATCGCCATGATGGGCACGATCAGCGTAAGGCTTTGCCCACACCCGTTGTAGGCAACTTCCTTTTCAGCACCCCGTCACTTTATCCATCCGTCTTCTCCGCCAGAATCGCCGCCCGCATTTCCGGTCGAGAATTACCCATGCCACAACCCGCCAGCGAGCCCTTCTTTCGTCTGGAGATCGCACGCCTGCGTCGACATTTCAGCGTGCTGTCTTTCAGTGCAACCGAAGCCATCAGCGAGCCCTTCCTCTTCGACCTGCTGGTCAGCGGCGATGAGATCGATCTGGGCAGCCTGATGTTCAAGCCCGCCTTCCTGAGTCTGAACGGCAGCCCGCAGGGTTTTCACGGACAGATTCAAGGCGCGACACGCGCGCACTACCGGCCTGGGCCTGCGTGCTATCGATTGACCGTCGGCCCACGACTGGCCTGCCTGGACCTGCGCTACAACCAGCGGGTGTTTCAGCGCATGAGCGCCACGCAGATCATTGCCCGAGTGCTCAGAGAACACGGCCTCAAGGAACGCTACCGCTTCGATCTCACCCAAGAATGTCGCCTGCGTGAGACCTGCTTTCAGCACAACGAATCCGACCTGCAACTGGTGCATCGCCTGTGCGCCGAAGAAGGCATCCACTACCACTTCAGACACACCCGCCGCAGCCACCAAGTGGTGTTCAGCGAAGGGCTGCGAAGCCTTCCACGCGCACCTATTGCGCCATGGTCCCCGTCCGGACAACCATCCGGCGTGATAGATTTCGCCGTGACGCAGGACGCAGATGACGTGCCCGGCAGTCGCAGTCATCAACGGGCACAAGGGGAAAGCAACCTGCTCAGTGTGACTGCTGGTTTATTGCTGCCACTGGCCGGCCATACCGAACGGGACTGGAACCACTTGTGGCTGGTGACGCAGGTCCAGCATCACTTCGACGGCAGCGCGGCCACTGATCGTACGACCAATAGCGCCTACCGGAACCGGTTTCAGGCTATCCCGTGGGAAGTGGGTTTCAATCCCCCTTATGCATCCCGACACGTTGCCGGACTGCAACGTGCCTGGATCGTGGGGCTAGCAGGTCAACGAAGCGACCTCGACCCGAGCGGGCGCGTGCAGGTGCAATTCGAGTGGGCGCAGCCGGGTGATCGACAGTCCACCTGCTGGCTGCCGGTTTTACCGGACCTGAACCTGCATTGCGTGGGCGGCAAGGAGGTGGTGGTCGCCTTCGACAAGGGCGATCTGGACAGCCCCTGGATCATCGCGACGCTACATGGCGACTCGCCGACCTCGCCCATTCTGCAAGCGCAGGGCCCCGATCAGGCCGCCACCGAACGCTTCAGGATGCGACTCGACTGGCAGGCCGTCATGGGTGACGGCAACAGGCTGTATGTGGACGACGGTTCGCGAATGTGTATCGAACAAGGCTGCCATCTGGTGTTCGAAGTAGGTGACAGTCAGGTGAGGTTCGATGCAGACGGGGTGACCATGATCAGCCCCCGCATCGTTCTCGACACTCAACTGCCCGAGGTCGATCTGGACACGTGGGGTGATCCGGACGACGCGGGCTGACGTAGCGGTTCAATACGGCCATGACTGCCGTCGCTGCGCAAGACGTTTTCAGCCCTGGTCCAGCCCCGCGCACTCCAATCGAGCGTAACCATGATCCGAACGATGTTCCTGACGCTGATGACTGCAACCCTGCTGGCGATCCTGTCAGGTTGCTCTGCCTTGAAAGTGCTCAACGCATTGACGCCCACCAGTACGGTCGACAAGGTCTCGGGGCTCGCATACGGCCCGGACCCACGTCACCGGCTGGACGTGTACACCCCCAGGACGAAAGTCGCTCAGGCGCCGGTCGTGGTGTTTTTCTATGGCGGCAGCTGGAACAGTGGCTCACGCAGCGATTATGACTTTGTCGGGGAGTCGCTCGCCGCCAAGGGTATCGTGGTGATCATCGCCGACTACCGACTGTATCCCCAGGTCCGCTACCCAAGCTTCCTGGAAGATTCAGCCAAGGCACTGGCGTGGGCCTATCGAAACGCGGCGGCCTTTGGCGGCGATACGCATCGTCTGTATGTGATGGGCCACAGTTCGGGGGCCTACAACGCTTCAATGCTCGCACTCGACTCGCGCTGGCTGGCGCGGGAAGGCCTGTCGCCCGCCATCCTCAGTGGCTGGATAGGCCTGGCCGGCCCGTACGACTTCCTGCCGATCAAGAATGCCGACGTCAAACCGGTGTTCTTCTTCCCGAATTCACCGCCTGACTCGCAGCCCATCAACCATGTCAGCGCGGGAGCGCCACGCGCACTGCTGATGGCTTCGGACGATGACTCGCTGGTTAATCCGGTGCGCAACACGGGAGGCCTGGCCACGCGCCTGCGCAGCGACGGCGTGCAGGTCCGTGAGCGCTATTTCTCGCGCACCAACCACGGCACGCTGATCGGTGCGTTTGCCAGACCCTTGCGCAGCCTGGCACCGGTGCTTGATGAGGTCGTGCTGTTCGTCAATCCGCCTCGCGCACCCTCGGCTGTAGCCGCTGCGCAGCCCGCGGCTCAGTGAACGAACCAGCCATCCTTGCGCGTCAGACGCCAGGCGATGGTGCCCAGACTGATGCCGCGCAACAGGGTGAACGCCAGAAAGGTCAGCCATAACGCATGGTTATCATGGCTGGCCGCCAGATACGCGACTGGCGCGATGGCGGCGGCGCTGATCAGCATCGCGTTGCGCATCTCGCGGGCACGGGTCGCGCCGATGAACAGCCCGTCGAGCAGGTAGCTCCAGACCGCAAGCAGCGGCATCAGCGCCAGATAAGGCAGATAGATCATCGCCGTATCACGCACGTCCGGGATGTCGGTCTGTAAACGAATAAACCAGTGACCGCCGACCAGAAACAGCAGCGCGAACCCGACGCTGGCAATCAGCGACCAGCCTGCGGCGACCACCAGTGAGCGGCGCAAGGTCGCCCGGTCACGCGCACCGATGGCATGTCCACACAGGGCCTCCACCGCATGCGCCAGCCCGTCCAGTGCGTGGGAGGTCAGCAGCAGGCCATTGAGCAGCAGCGCATTGGCGGCGACCGTCGCATCCCCCAGCCGAGCGCCCTGCACGGTGATCAGGAACATCACCGATTGCAGCGCCAGCGTGCGCAGAAAGATGTCGCGATTGACCGCCAGCAGAGGCCGCCAGTTGCTCCACCGTTTCAGTGCCGCCCAGACGATCTGACCCGGCCAGTCACGCAGCGTCCTGTTCGCCAGAACCAGACCGAGCAGCACGCCGGTCCATTCCGCCAGCACCGAGGCCCGGGCAGAGCCCACCACGCCCCAGTCCAGACCGATCACGAACCAAAGATTGAGCGCGATGTTGACCAGGTTGGTGGTGAGCAGAATCGCCAGGGGTGCCCGCGCATTTTGCGTGCCGAGAAACCAGCCCACCAGCGCATAGCTGGCGAGCGCTGCGGGCAGGCCGAACAACCGGGTATGAAAGAAATCCAGGGTCATCTGCTGCAGATCGGCGGACGGCTGCATCAGGCTCAACGCCAACTCGCTGAACGGCACCGCGATCACCCCCAGCACCAGCGCCAGTCCCACTGCCAGCAGCAGGCCCTGCAACAGGATCTGGCGCAGGACCGCGCCATCGGAACGCCCCGCCGCCTGCGCAGCAAAACCGGTGGTGCCCATGCGCAGAAAGCCCATGGCCCAAGCCAGAAACGTATACAAGGTCGCGCCCACCGCCACCGCACCCAGTTGATGCGCATGCGGCAGATGGCCGATCACCGCACTGTCGACCAGCGCAACCAGCGGCACGGAAATGTTCGACAGAATCATCGGCGCAGCCAGCGCCCAGACACGACGATGGGTGGGGCGATGACGCCAATCGCTGAGCAAACTGGACATGAGGACTCCCTGGAAGGCGGGCATTGTAGCCAGCCCTGCGAGGGTTTGCCGAATGAAGGTGTACACATTCCCCTGAATCAACGCAGGTTTTGCTTATGGGCGAAAAGCTGCAGTTCAGTGGCCGAACATGTGTCAGCTGTACTGGCCCTTTCGCGGACAAGTCCGCTCCTACAGTATTTCGTTCACATCGGGATACCGTGGGAGCGGAC
>NZ_FRDA01000007.1:63802-320220 GCF_900143095.1 Pseudomonas asturiensis
CATCGGGATATCGTGGGAGCGGACTTGTCCGCGAATGCAGTCGCTCTTGCACTGCATCTTCATCGGATGTACCGCCCCCTTCCTGGACAACCGGAACGCCGCCCGGTCCGCGATGAATGATGACGGCGATTTTTCTGATAAATCGTGCGAACGTCATCGCCGGCAAACCGCCTCCCACAATCCCGTGCTTGCCGCGAGACAGCGCAGCCCCGATGAGGCGGCGGTATCTCCCGCAAAAAATAGCGCTTCTTCAACCGGCTTGCGCACGAGTCATCAACGAAGAACGATGGGCTCGATCATCTTCTCAATGAGCCTTCACACGCCCGGTTGCGAACAAAGTCTCAATCCGAAGGTCTATTCGCACGCTTTGTAATAATTGTAACCTTGACTGCTATATAGTCTGCTCCGTTAAAGCCCCCTCTCCATTGCCGTCGATGAGTGCCCAAATGTTCAACAAAGGACTGTTTTTGGCTTGCGCGCTTGCGCTGCTGAGCGCCTGTGATTCTTCCACCTCGCAAAAGCCTGCGCCCGCAACGGCACCGACCACTCAGACGGCGACTGAGACCAAGCCCAAGCCGGCAGTCGACCTCGCAGCGCTGAGCAAGCGCTATGCGGGCCGCGAGCTGACGGTCATCGACGTCTCTGAAATCCAGGTCGATGGCGCCAGCACCCTGTCGGTGAGCTTTTCCGTGCCACTGGACCCGGAGCAGAAGTTCGGCGAAAAGCTGCACCTGGTGGACAGCAAGAACGGCAAGGTCGATGGCGCATGGGAGCTGTCCGACAACCTGATGGAGCTGCGTCTGCGCCATCTGGAACCGCAACGCAAACTGGTCCTGACGGTCGATGCCGGCTTGCTGGCCGTTAACAAGGCCAAGCTCGCGGCTGAGTTCATCAGCCGTCTGGAAACCCGCGACCTGCAGCCGTCCGTGGGTTTTGCCAGCCGTGGCAGCCTGTTGCCGACCCGTCTGGCCGAAGGCCTGCCGGTGATCGCGCTGAACGTCGACAAGGTCGATGTCGAATTCTTCCGGGTCAAACCCGACTCGATGCCCAGCTTCCTCGCCCAATGGGATGGCGCGTCGAGCCTGTCCAGCTACGGTTCCGAAGAGCTGTTGCCCATGGCCGATCTGGTCTATGGCGGGCGCTTCGACCTCAAGCCCGCGCGCAATACCCGCGAAACCTTGCTGCTGCCGATTGCGGGAATCAAGGCTTTGCAACAGCCAGGGGTTTATCTGGCGGTGATGCGTGCCTCGGGCACGTACAGTTATTCACAACCCGCGACCCTGTTCACGCTCAGTGACATCGGGCTGTCGGTGCATCGCTATAGCAATCGTCTGGACGTGTTCACTCAGGCGCTGGAAGGCGGCAAGGCCATCGATGGCGTGAACGTCGATGTCTACGATGACAACGGCAAGGTCGTGGCCCAAGGCAAGACCGAGAGCGACGGCCACCTGCAACTGCCGTTGCCTGCCAAGGCCGCAGTGGTGCTGGCGCACAAGGATGAGCAGACCAGCATGTTGCGCCTGAACAGCTCGGCGCTGGACCTGGCCGAGTTCGACATTTCCGGCCCGCAGGCTCACCCGCTGCAATTCTTCATCTTCGGCCCGCGCGACCTTTATCGCCCTGGCGAAACCGTATTGCTCAACGGCCTGCTGCGCGACAGCGACGGCAAGAACGTCAAGCCGCAGCCGATCACCGTCGAAGTGCGCCGCCCTGACGATCAGGTCAGCCGCAAGTTCGTCTGGGAAGCCGACAAGGACGGTTTCTACCAGTATCAACTGCAGCTCGCTGACGAAGCCCCGACCGGACGCTGGCAGTTGGTGTTCGACCTGGGTGACGGCAAGCCGCAACTCTACGAGTTCAAGGTCGAGGACTTCCTCCCGGAGCGTCTGGCGCTGGAGCTCAAGGGCAGCGATGAGCCCGTCGCGCCTGCCGATAATCCACAGTTCGACATCACCGGACGCTACCTCTATGGCGCCCCCGCGTCGGGCAACACCCTGACCGGTCAGGTGTACGTGCGCCCCCTGCGTGAAGCGGTGCCTAAACTGCCGGGTTACCAGTTCGGCTCCATTACCGAAGAAGACCTCAAGCACGACGTCGATCTGGAGCCTGTCACCCTCGACCCCAATGGCCAGACCACGCTTGAGGTTGAAACCAAGTGGGCTGAAGCCAAATCCCCGTTGCAGCTGATTCTGCAAGCCAGCCTGCAAGAGTCTGGCGGCCGTCCGATCACCCGCCGTCTGGTGCAGCCGATCTGGCCTGCCGAGCAGTTGCCCGGCGTACGTGCGTTGTTCGGCAGCAGCAGCGGTGATGATGATGAATACGACGAGCAAGCCGGCAAAGGCGAAGCGCAGACCGACGGCGACGGCCCGGCCGAGTTCGAAATCGTCATGGCAGACGCCGCAGGCAACAAGCTGGCGGCCGACAACGTCAAGGTGCGCCTGATTCGCGAACGCCGCGACTACTACTGGAACTACTCGGCCGACGATGGCTGGAGCTACCACTTCAACGAGAAATTCCTCAACCTGAACGAAGAAACCGTCAGCCTCAAAAAGGACTCCACAGCCAAGATCAGTTTCCCGGTCGAGTGGGGCCCGTACCGCGTCGAAGTCGAAGACCCGTCCACCGGCATGGTCAGCAGCATGCGTTTCTGGGCCGGTTATCGCTGGCAGGACAACACCGACGGCGGCGCGGTCAGGCCGGATCAGGTCAAGCTCGCGCTGGACAAGCCCGCTTACAACGACGGCGACACCGCCAAAATCACAGTAACGCCTCCTGCCGCAGGCAAAGGCTATCTGCTGGTCGAATCCAGTGAAGGTCCGCTGTGGTGGAAGGAAATCGACGTGCCGGTCGAAGGCAAATCGTTCGACATTCCGCTGGACAAGCAATGGGCGCGTCACGACCTCTACGTCACGGCACTGGTGGTACGTCCCGGCGAGCGCAAGGCCAATGTCACGCCCAAGCGCGCCGTAGGCGTTCTGCACCTGCCGCTGGATCGCTCGCAACGCAAGCTGGCGCTGCACGTCACCGCCCCTGAGAAAATGCGTCCCAAGCAACCGCTGAAACTCAAGGTTGCCGCGAAAAATGCCGATGGCAGCGTGCCCAAGCAGGTGCACGTGCTGGTCTCGGCCGTGGACGTGGGTATCCTCAACATCACGAGTTACGCGACCCCGGACCCGTTCGCCAGCCTGTTTGGCCGCAAGGAATACGGCGCAGACCAACTGGACATCTACGGCCAGCTGATCGAAGCCGGTCAGGGCCGTGTGGCCAGCCTCGCCTTTGGTGGTGACGCCCTGGCCAAGGGCGGCAAACGTCCTGACACCAGCGTCACGATCGTGGCCCTGCAAAGTGCGCCGGTGACCCTGAACGACGCCGGTGAAGGCGAAGTCAGCGTGGACATTCCGGACTTCAACGGCGAACTGCGCATCATGGCGCAGGCCTGGACCGAGGACCGCTACGGCATGGCCGAAGCGAAAACCGTGGTCGCGGCACCGATCATTGCCGAGCTGTCGACGCCGCGCTTCCTGGCCGGTGGCGACCAGACGACAGTGGCACTGGACGTCTCCAACCTGTCGGGCACGGCTCAGAAGCTCGACGTCAAGGTCAGCGCCGAAGGCCAGTTGAGCATTCCCGGCGGTGATCAGCTCAAATCACTGCAACTCAAGCAAGGCCAGCGCGTCACCCTGAAAATACCTGTGTTGGCGCAAGGCGGCCTGGGTCAGGGCAAGATCAACGTGCAGGTCGAAGGCCTGAACCTGCCGGGCGAAAACCTGCCTGCGTTCTCCCGTGAATGGACCGTCGGCGTACGTCCTGCCTACCCGGCGATGCTCAAGCATTACCGGGCAACCCTGAACGAGCAGCCGTGGAGCCTGCCGGAGGGCGCGCTGGAAGCCTTTGAACCGGCGGGCCGCGAAGCCATGCTGTCGCTGTCGAGCCGTCCGCCGCTGAACCTGGGCGAACAGATTCGTGCGCTCAAAGCCTATCCCTACGGCTGCCTGGAGCAGACCGCGAGCGGCCTGTACCCATCGTTGTACGCCGATGCTGCAACGCTCAAGCGTCTGGGCCTGAAGGGCGAGCCGGATGCCGAACGCAAGCGCAAGGTCGAGATCGGTATCGAACGCCTGCTGGGCATGCAGCGTTACAACGGCAGTTTCGGTCTGTGGGGCTCGGACAGCGAAGAGGAATACTGGCTGACCGCCTATGTCACCGATTTCCTGTTGCGTGCGCGTGATCAGGGCTTTGCCGTACCGCCGGACTCGCTGAAGAAAGCCAACGAACGCCTGCTGCGCTACTTGCAGGACGCCGGCCAGATTCAGGTCAACTACAGCCAGAACGCCGAGCACACCCGCTTTGCGGTTCAGGCCTATGCCGGTCTGGTACTGTCGCGCAGTCAGCAGGCGCCACTGGCCGCCCTGCGCAGTCTGTTCGACCGCCGCAGCGATTCCCGTTCCGGCCTGCCGCTGGTGCAACTGGCCGTCGCGCTCGAGAAGATGGGCGACAAGCCGCGTGCCGATCTGGCGCTGACGGCGGGTCTGGCTGTCAGTCGCAAGAACGAATGGCTGGCCGACTACGGCAGTTCGCTGCGTGATCAGGCGCTGATTCTGGCACTGCTGGAAGAGAACGACATGGCCAAAGACAAGCGCGATGAACGCCTCTTTACGCTGGCCGATGAAGTCGCCGCCAACCGCTACCTGTCGACGCAGGAAAGCAACTCGCTGTTCCTCGCCGGTCGCAACCTGCTGAACAAGCCGGACAAGGACTGGACAGCGAAACTCACCAGCGGCACTGAAGGACGTGACCTGAGCAATAAACAGCCAGCCCTGAAACTCGACGGCCCACTGCTGGCGTCGCCGCTGTCAGTCCACAACGAAAGCAGCGACCCGCTCTATCAGCAACTGACTGTTTCGGGTTACCCGACGCAGGCACCCGTTGCCGGTGGCGAGAACCTCAGCATCCGTCGTGAGTACCTGAGCCTCAGCGGCGCGCCGCTGAATGTCGGCGCACTGAAAACCGGGCAACTGGTTCTGGTGCATCTGGAAGTCAGCGCCCGTCAGCGAGTCCCGGACGCACTGGTCGTGGACTTGCTGCCTGCCGGTCTTGAGCTGGAAAACCAGAACCTGGCGCAAAGCTCGGCCAGCCTGGCTGACGCCAGCGAAGAGGTTAAAACCATTCGCGAGTCGATGGAAAACGCAGGCATCAAGCACCAGGAATACCGTGGTGATCGTTACGTCGCGGCGCTGGATATCAATACGGGCACCAGCGTGCACTTGCTGTATCTGGCGCGCGCTGTGACGCCTGGCACGTATCGTGTTCCGCCGCCGCAGGTGGAGTCGATGTATCGTCCGAACTGGCAGGCTCTGGGTGATGCGCCTGCGCAGATGGTCGTGAAGGGCAAGTGATCCGCAGTACGTGCCCGCTTGCTCAGGGGCACGTCAGCCGGTGGAAGGTGGGTTGAATCAGTGAATGATCCAGCTCAACAGCCACAGGCCCAGCGCCAGCCAGATGATCCCCAGGATAATCGACGCACGCATGAAAGCCCGGACGGCGGAGTACAGCAGCATCAGCCCGATGATCAGCGCCACGATGCTGATCAGCGAGGTGTCCATGCCCAACGTACGGGACAGCCCGTCGACAAAGTTGCCGCCCGCGTGGGTGAACCCGTTGAACAACCATGCCAGACCGTCGACAAAAAAGCGGATGACCGCGCCGATTGCCTGCCCGAGCCATTCAAAAAAGCCTTCTACCTGCATATGTCCATCCTGATTGGGGCCATGAATAAATTGATCTGTGCACTTTGGCTGTCGCCAGGCGTGTCAGGTTCCGTGGATCATAAAGGCTCTTTGCGTTGAAACCTGAATTTCTTGCACGCCTCATGCAGAAGCGGCCCACGAGCAGCACACCCGTACCGGGCTCGCGACGTCGTTCGCGCCTCCATAAAGCCGTGCGCTGGACCCTGTGCACGCTGTTGTTGCTGGTTGCCCTGATCTGGCTGGCCGATCGCATCTGGCCCCTGCCGCTGCCCAGGGACGATCTGGCCCGCGTGGTGCTGGCCGAGGACGGCACGCCGTTGTGGCGCTTTGCCGACGCCAACGGTGTGTGGCGCTATCCGGTCAGCAACGATCAGGTGTCGCCGTATTACCTTGAAGCCCTGCTGACCTATGAAGATCGCTGGTTCTACAGCCATCCCGGCGTGAACCCGCTGGCGCTGGTACGCGCCACCTGGCAGAACGTCAGCGGCGCGCGGGTGGTGTCGGGCGGCAGCACGTTGTCGATGCAGGTCGCTCGCCTGCTCGATCCGCACTCGCGCACGCTGTTCGGCAAGTTGCGGCAGCTGTGGCGCACCGCGCAGCTGGAATGGCACCTGTCCAAGGAGCAGATCCTCGGCATTTACCTCAACCGCGCCCCGTTCGGTGGCACGTTGCAAGGTGTGGCCGCTGCCAGTTGGGCGTATCTGGGCAAATCCCCGCACAACCTGACCCGCGCTGAAGCGGCGCTGCTGGCCGTGTTGCCGCAGGCGCCGAGCCGCCTGCGTCCGGATCGTCATCCGCAGCGGGCGCAGGTGGCGCGGGACAAAGTGCTCAGGCGTCTGGCCGAATTCCAGGTGTGGCCGCAAGGCAGCGTGAATGAAGCTCTGGAGGAACCGCTCTGGCTGGCGCCGCGTCAGGAGCCGAGCCTCGCCCCGCTGCTGGCCCGCCGCCTGAACCGCGCCAACAGCCCGCCGCTGATTCGCACCACACTGGATGCCAGCCTGCAACGGCGCATGGAAGACCTGTTGCTGGGCTGGCGTGCGCGCCTGCCGGAACGCACCTCGGCGGCCATTCTGGTGGTCGAGGCCGAGACCATGGCGGTGCGCGCCTACGTCGGCTCGGTGGACATCAACGACGCCAAGCGTTTCGGCCATGTGGACATGGTCACTGCGCTGCGCTCGCCGGGCTCGACGCTCAAGCCGTTCCTGTATGGCATGGCGATGGACGCCGGGCTGATCCACTCCGAATCGCTGATGCAGGACGTGCCGCGCCGGTATGGCGATTACCGGCCGGGCAATTTTTCGACTGGTTTCGGCGGCCCGGTGGCAGCCAGTTCTGCGTTATCGATGTCGCTCAATCTGCCTGCGGTGCAGTTACTGGAAGTCTATGGACCGAAACGCTTTGCCGCCGAACTGCGCAACGGCGGAGTGCCGCTGACCCTGCCGCCGCTGGCTGAGCCGAATCTTGCGCTGATTCTGGGTGGCGCGGGCAGTCGACTGGAAGATCTGGTGACCGGTTACAGCGCCTTCGCTCGCGGCGGACGCAGTGCAGACGTGCGCTTGCAGCCGCAGGATCGCTTGCGCGAGCGGCGGATGATGTCGCCGGGCGCCGCATGGATCATTCGGCGGATTCTCAGTGGCCAATCGCGCCCGGACATCGACCCGCGCGCCGAGCTGGTGCAGCGTCCGCAACTGGCCTGGAAAACCGGCACCAGCTACGGCTTCCGCGATGCCTGGGCGATTGGCGTCGGGCCGCGCTTTCTGGTGGGTGTATGGATCGGCAGGCCCGACGGCACGCCGGTGCCGGGGCAGTTCGGGCTGGCGTCGGCTGCGCCGTTGATGCTGCAGGTTCACGACGTGCTGGTGAATCGCGACAGCCAGCGCGGCATCGTCGCGCCGGTGCAGCCGGTGCCGATGAACGTCGGCGTGGCCGCGATCTGCTGGCCGCTGGGTCAGCCGATGAGCAAGAACGATCCGAATTGTCGCCGCCAGCGCTTTGCCTGGACCCTGGACGGCACCACGCCGCCCACCCTGCAAGCGGCCGACCAGCCATTGGGGCTGGGGTTGCAGGAAAGAATCTGGACCAACGCCAAGGGATTGCGCGTCGCCGCCAGTTGCCCGGACGCGCAGCCGCAGGACATCGCCCTGTGGCCCGCCCCGCTGGAGCCCTGGCTGCCACGCGCCGAACGCCGCGAAGCGCGTCTGCCTGCGGCCGACCCCGAATGCCCGCCGCAAAACCTCAACCTGGCCCCGCCACTGAGCATCGTCGGCGTGCGCGAAGGCGACAACCTGCGCCTGCCCGCTGCCAGCCGTCAGGCCTTGCGCCTCAAACTATCGGCATTGGGCGGCAGCGGCCGACGCTGGTGGTTCATTGATGGCGCGCAGGTCGCAGATACCGATAACCAGCAGGACTTCACGCCAACGCTGAACAAGCTGGGGCGCTATCAACTGAGCGTACTGGATGAAAGCGGCCAGACGGCGCGGGTGGAATTCAGCGTGGTGGATTGAGGCTACACCTACGACAAATCCCGTAGGAGGCCGTTATCCAGTGAGGCCTGGTTAGAGCGGGGAACACTGCTCAGAGCGCTTTGAGCATGATAGTGAGGTCGGGCACTGGTTCACTGAACCTGGAAGATCTTCGGCTCTGGAAACAGGTTGTTGAGGGTTTCCAGCAAGCGGACGTGGTAGATCGGCTTGCGAAACAGGTCCAGCACCTGCAGGCGCAGCATGTCGCTGACATCGTCCATATCGGCATGGCCTGAGGTGACAATCACGGGCAGGTGTTGGCGCGCCGTGTGGTCCCTCAAATGACGAATCAACTGGATGCCGCTTTCTTCCGGCATGCGCAGGTCAGTGATGACCAACGCGATGTCCGGGTGAAGGGTCAGTTGCTGCAAGGCCATCTTGACCGAGGACGCCGTGAAGCAGCAGAACCCCTCGCCTTCGAGCAGCTCTGCCAACTCTTCATTGGCGTCCTCTTCGTCATCGACCAGTAGCAGTTGTTGGCGGGTCGGCTGGAGGGCCATCGTGAACACCTTCAAACGTGGGTCATTTCAAGCAGGATATCCAGATTTCCCGGTGCAAAAAAGAGCCTCACGGACAATAGTCGTTTAAGTCAATGCGGTCTGGATCTGGTTAAAAATCGCCGTGATCCGGGTGCTTATTCCAGGTACAAACGCAACAAGCGCCACCGCAACCATCGCCGCCACCAGTGCGTACTCGATACCTGAAGCGGCCTCCCTGTCCTTGATAAACGAACTTACCCGGCTGTAACACTGAACATAAAGCGCTGTAAGGGACATCTCATTTCTCCTTGCGCCACGGAAAAGGCGCGACATGCGCAACACATGTGAAACCGTCTGCCCCTACAGCATTGTCGCCAACTTCCAAACCCACAATCGTAATAAAGCATTAGTCGCAAAGTGATAGTTCCCTCCGGTCAGCGCTGCGGATAAACCTGTGACATCAACGCCGTACACCCTGCGCACGAACGTCTGTGTGGAAGGTTTAATGGCGTTTTGAAGGGTATGAACTACCTTCATAGAACCAAATGGATACGAGTCATCCTGGCCCTTTACACGCCGTTCACGCATCGGTTCAAGGTTGTCATGCGATGAAAAAGGGAACGTTGTCATGAGCAGTCGCTTCACCACAGTGCTCGCTGTGCTGTTTCTGCTCGGAGCGATCATCGCCGGGTATCTGGGGATCATCGTCAGCAGACAGCCCGAAGCACCGGCGCCCGTACCGGCTGCGCTGGCGGCCGCAGAAACCGTCGAAACACCGCAAGCGCCTGTTCCAGGGCCCGCCCCCGCGCCCGTGGAAGACGTTATGCGTCATAACGTCGTCGTGCTGGCGCGTGACGTTCCAGCGTACGCCCCTATCACGGCAGATGACCTTGTCGTCGAGCGGCTCAGGATCGCGCCGGCAGGCAGCTTCGAGGCCATCGATTCTGTCGTGGGGCGCATGAGCTGGCGTACGCTGAACGCCGGAACCTGGCTGGACGAAGCCAGCTTCGAAGTCGGCGGTGCACTGGCGCGCATGATCCGTCCGCAGGAGCGCGCGCTGGCATTGCTGGTGGACGAAGTCACTGGTGCGGCCGGGCAATTGAGTCCGGGCGACTACGTCGATGTGCTGTTGTATCTGCCCAGCGACGCCGACAACCTTCATCGCTCCAGTCAGGTAGCCGTGCCCGCTCTGCGGGTGTTGAGCGTGGGTGAGTTGCTGGGGCCTGACCTTGACGGCAAGCCGGTCAACGCCATCAGCGCCAGCGACCGCATCAAGCAGGAGGAGCGCCGTGCCACTGCTCGCACCGTCGTCGTCGCCGTACCTCAGGCCTTGCTCGGTCGCCTGATGCTGGCGTCGCAAACCGGCACCTTGCGCCTGGCCGTGCGCAGTGCACGCGAGGGCAATCTGCAGGATTACTGGGCCAATGAAAGCGCCAGTCTCGAGGTTGCCGAGCGGCTGGATTCCGCCAGTCGCCAGAAAGTCAGCTTCGGCCAGTTGAGCCTGAGCCCTGCCGTGACACCCACGCAGGCTGGTGCTCCTCGCGGGCCCCGTCCGGTCGAGGTGATACGCGGTAACACGATCACGCAACAAACTCCCTGATTGAGCAAGGATTGCATTTGATGAGCTGTTGTTCCGTGCCCGTTACATCCTTCAGGCTGGTAGTGCTGCTAATCAGCGCCCTGTCCGTGCACTCGGCCTGGGCCGCGCCCGGAAGCTGTAGCGCCCTGGACAAGCTGCCTGCCGCCATCGAAATAAACCAGGGGGTTCAACAGAACGTCCAGTCGCCGGTGGCCATTACCCGAATTGCGGTGGGCGACCCGAAAATCGCCGATGTTCATGTCAGTGACAGCGATACCGAAGGCTTTTTACTGACAGGCGTCGCGCCAGGCGCGACCAGCCTGATGGTGTGGACGGCCTGCTCCAAGGCACCTCGCCAGAGCATGGTGTTCGTGCGTGGCCGGGCGACGGCATCGATGGTTGACGCACAACCCCTGCCCTCTGAGGAGTCGCAGGTGCCCAGCCAGGTCCAGACTGATATTCGCTTCGTCGAAGTCCGGCGCAGCAAGCTCAAAGAGGCCAGCACCTCGATCTTCGGCAAGAGTTCGAGCAATTTCCTGTTCGGGGCGCCTGGCACGGTGCCCGGCGTGAACGTCACGCCAGGAACCGTAAGCGCCACGAGACCGAGCATCCCGCTGAATGACAACACCTTCAACATCGTCTGGGGTGGTGGCAGCAGCAAGGTGTTGGGGATGATCAACGCGCTGGAAAACAGCGGTTTTGCGTACACCCTGGCACGCCCCAGCCTGGTTGCCTTGAATGGGCAAAGCGCAAGCTTCCTGGCCGGCGGTCAGTTTCCGGTGCCGGTGCCCAACGGCGAAGGCAACGGGATCTCCATCGAGTACAAGGAGTTTGGTGTACGCCTGACACTGACACCCACCGTGGTCGGCCGCGACCGGATACTGCTCAAGGTTGCCCCGGAAGTCAGTGAGCTGGATTTCACTGCCGGAATCACCATCGCGGGCACCGCCGTGCCCGCTCTCAACATTCGCCGCACGGACACGAGTGTCTCGCTGGCCGACGGCGAAAGCTTCGTGGTCAGCGGGTTGATCAGCTCCAGCAATGTCTCGTCCGTGGACAAGTTTCCCGGCCTTGGCGACATCCCGATTCTGGGTGCGTTCTTTCGCAACTCGCAAATCCAGCGCGATGAGCGCGAACTGCTGATGATCGTCACCCCGCATCTGGTCCAGCCCCTGGCCGCCAACGCCCAACTGCCCGCACTGCCTGGCGAAGGCTTGCGTCACTATGACCCGAGCTTTTTGAAACTGTATTTCCTGGAAAACGGCGATTTCGACCGCCGCAGCGGGTTGTCTCAATGAGCCAGAGCCTGAGCCAGACGTTTCTGGCAATCACGCGCAACACCACTGACCTGGAATGGCTTCAGGGTGCACTCGGTTCGCTGGGCCAGGTGGTCAGCGCGGGCACCGGCAGCCTGGACGATCTGCTGGCACTGGTGGACGTCACCTTCGCCAGCGTGGTGTTCGTAGGCCTGGACCGGGAACACCTGATGAACCAGAGCGCACTGATCGAAGGTGCGCTCGAAGCCAAACCCATGCTGGCGATCGTTGCGCTGGGCGATGGCATGGATAACCAGTTGGTGCTCAACGCCATGCGTGCCGGGGCACGGGACTTCGTCGCCTACGGCTCACGTTCCAGCGAAGTGGCCGGGCTGGTCCGGCGCCTGAGCAAGCGCCTGCCCGCCGTCGCCCCCAACCCCGACATGAGCGGCCTGTCCGTGCTGTATGGCGCGCAAAGCGATGGCGACGGCGCATTGATTGCCACACACCTGGCGATGGTGGTGCACAAGAAAGGCCAGCGCACGTTGCTGCTGGATCTGGGCCTGCCTCGTGGCGACAGCCTGGCGATGCTGGGTCTGGAGTCGTCGTTCAGTTTCGGCGATGCCCTGCGCCACTTGCGCAGGCTTGACGCCACGCTGATCGACAGCGCCTTTACCACCACTGAAAACGGCCTGCGGATCCTGGCTTATACCGAGGCTGACGATCACCTGGAACAGTCCAGCGCTGCCGAGCTGTACATGCTGCTCAGCGCGCTGCGGCAGTACTTCGAGCACGTGGTCGTGAACCTCGTCGGCCAGCCGGACAGCGAGGCGTTGCGCACGCTGGTCAGTCATTGCGACCAGTTGCTGTGGTACGCGGACCAGAGCGTACTGGGCTGTCGTCGCAACCTCAAAGTGCTCAACCTGTGGCGCGAAAAAGGCATGCGGCTGCAGCATGCAGGCTTGCTGGTCGATCGTTACCTGCGCGCCGTCGCCCCCAATTCGGAGACCCTGGGCAAAACCTTCGGCCTGCCCGTGCGTGCCGTGCTGCCCTACGCGCCGGAGTTGCGCCTCAATGCCAAGAATCAAGGCGTGCCGCTCTTCGAACTGGCTTCACGAGACTCACTGTGCGCGGGTTTGCGTCGTCTGGGCGAGCACCTGGCCGACAACTCCCACGCTCATGAAAAAGCCGATCAAGGCTGGCTGACCCGACTCTGGGAGAACAGGTAATGCCGGAAAAACTATTTGGCGTGTCTTCGCGCGCACAAGCCCATGCCGATGAAGGTCAGGGCCTCAAACTGGTGCTGCACCGCTACATCATCGATGGCATCGAAGAAAGCGGCAAAAACCTGCTCGAGGGCTCGCGGCCGGTGCTGGCGCAATTCGTCATCGACAAGGTGGCCGAGTATGTTTCCCGGCTGCGGCTGGCGATTTCGCGCTACGAGATGGAGCGTCTGGCTGAGGAGCTGGTTGACGAACTGACCGGCTATGGCCCGCTGGAAGTCCTGCTGCGTGACGACTCGGTGACGGAAATTCTGGTCAACGGGCCCGGCAAGGTCTTTGTCGAACGCGACGGTGTGCTGCATCACACCGACCTGCGCTTCATCGATTCACATCACGTCGAACGCGTCATGCAGCGCATTCTTGCCCCGCTCGGGCGCAGGCTCGACGAATCTTCGCCCATGGTCGATGCGCGCCTGCCCGATGGCAGCCGGGTGAACGCGATCATTCCACCCATTGCGCTGGATGGCCCGTGCCTGTCGATCCGCAAATTTCGCCGCGAGATGTTCAAGAGCGCCGATCTGGTGGCGATGCAGACCATCGACC
The DNA here is from genome assembly GCF_900143095.1 of Pseudomonas asturiensis. Classification (GTDB taxonomy): domain Bacteria; phylum Pseudomonadota; class Gammaproteobacteria; order Pseudomonadales; family Pseudomonadaceae; genus Aquipseudomonas; species Aquipseudomonas asturiensis. The sequence goes on from NZ_FRDA01000007.1 coordinate 77,212, forward strand.
AGCCGATCTTCGATTTCTTTGCCGAGGCCGTGGGCAAGCGCTGCAACGTGCTGGTCAGCGGCGGCACGGGCACCGGCAAAACCACCCTGCTCAACGTGCTCAGCCAGTTGATCGATACCCAGCAACGATTGGTCACCATCGAAGACGTGGCCGAATTGCAGCTTAATCACCCTCACGTGGTGCGCCTGGAAACCCGCCCACCCAACGCCGAGGGTCATGGCGAAGTTCGCGCCAGCGACCTGATCCGCAACTCGCTGCGGATGCGCCCGGACCGCATCATTCTTGGCGAGATCCGCGGCGTCGAGGTGCTGGACGTGCTGACCGCCATGAACACCGGCCACGACGGCTCGATGAGCACCGTACACGCCAACAACGCTCAGGACGCGCTGCTGCGCCTGGAAACACTGGTGGGCCTCACCGGACGGCAGATCCCGGAAAAGACCCTGAGGCAAATGATCTGCGCGGCACTGGACGTGATCATCCAGTTGACGCGTCTCCCGGATGGCCGCCGTGCGGTCAGCGAAGTGGTGGAAGTGGTGGGCATCCGCGATGACGTTTACGTCACCAACACGCTGTTCCGCCTGGATCGTCGTACGGGGATCGGGTTTCAGCGTGAAGCGATCCATGCCGCGGGCGACAAGCTGCGACCCGGTTACTGAGGAGTTCGAGACATGAGCGCGTCGTTGTGGCTGGCGTTCATTGCTGTGCTGATGCTGTGCGCCTCGGCCTGGTTGTTCCTTCTGGCGTTGAGCCGGGGCGACAGCGAGCGGGTCATGGAGCGCCTGATTGCAGGCCAGGTGCAGCCAATCGTCGAGAAACCCGGCTGGGTTTATCTGGACCGGGCTTTTCTGCGCGCAGGCCTTGGCCAGCCGACCGAGCGTGTCGGCCTGCTGTTGATGACATGGGTGGCGATGATCGTGGTCGGCTACGCCCTGTTTGACTGGTTTGGCGCTGCGGCCGCACTGGTCGGAGTGCCTTTGACGCTGCGCCTGTTCGTTTCGTGGCGCTACCAGAAACGCGTGCGGCGTATGGTCGAGCAGTTGCCGCAACTGCTCGACCATACGGTTCGCAGTCTCAAATCCGGCAGAACCCTGGCCGATGCCGTGCTGCAGGGTATCGAAGCCGCCGACCAGCCGCTCAAGGACGGCATGAGCCGTATCGAGCGCAACGTGCAACTGGGCGTCGGTCTGCCGGACGCGGCGCGGGACTTCGCCGAACTGTACGAACGTGACGAGTTTCACCTGTTCGCGCTGGGTCTGCGCGTCAACCACCGCTATGGCGGCAACGCCAGCGAGCTGATGGAAAACCTGATCAGACTGATTCGCGAGCGGGAACAGGCCAGCCGCCAGTTGCGCGCCATGACTGGCGAAACGCGCATGACCTCCGTGGTGCTGGCGCTGCTGCCAGTAGGTATGGCCGGTTACTTCATGGCGGTCAACCCGACCTATCTGATCCACATGTGGAACGACGGCGGCGGCCGAATCATGCTGATGGCCGCGTTCATCCTGCAAGCGCTGGGCTGTCTGGCGCTGTGGCGCATGCTGCGGAGTATCTGAAATGGCCATCGCACTCTGCGCAATGATGTTAGTGGCGGCGGCCTTTCTGGTGCTGTCCAGTATTGCCCGCCAGCGGCGCAGCGAGCGTCTGGTTGCCCAACGACTGAAGGGGCAGACCGTGCGGGAGAGCCGCATCGGCAGTTGGCTGCGCCTGCTGGGCGACACACGCCTGGGCCAGCGCAGCGTCAGTCTGGACAGCGAAACGCAACTGCTGCTTAACCGGATCGGCTGGCGCCGCGCCAGCAAACGATCGCTGTACGCGGCCTGCCAGATCGGCGTGCCGTTCGGGCTGGTGACCCTGGTCGTGCTGGCGCAGATGCTGTTGCTCAAGGAGGTGTCGCAGCCTCTGGTGGCACCCATGTTTGCTCTGGGCATCGGATACATCCTGCCCAAGAGAGTGCTGGCCGCGTACGCCCGGTCCCGCCAGAAACAAGTGGTCGTGGAGATCTCCACCTTTATTCCTCTGCTGCGCATCCTGTTCGAATCCGGCATGGCGGTGGAGCAGGCCTTGCGGGTGCTCAGCAATGAAGGCAAGGACCTGCTGCCGGTGCTGTCCGAGGAAATCCGGGTCATCTTGACGCGGGTCGATTCAGGCCTGGAGCTGGGTGAAGAGTTACGTAAAAGCGCAGCCCTGCTGGCAGTGGACGAGTTCAGCGACACCTGCGTGATCCTCAACCAACTGGTCCATCAGGGCGGCGGAGCGCTGAAATCCCTGCTGACGCTCAAGCAACTGATCGATGACCGCCGCATGACCCGTCTGCAGGAATACATCTCCAAGCTGTCGGCGAAAATGTCGGTTGTCATGATGGTTTTTCTGTTTCCAGCGCTGTTGATCGTGCTGGCAGGTCCCAGTTTTGTCGCCTTAAGCCGTGCACTGGGTGGCTAAGGCCCACGTTACTCAAGGAAGACATTCAATGAAGACAGTCATGGTACTGATCAGCCTGTTAATGCTGGGTGGATGCGCCCGTGATGGCAGCACCCTGTGGGCCAACACCCTGAACCAGACAGGCCATTGCCCCAAACCGACTTCGGATCAGGAGTTTGCGCTGAATCTGGCCCAAAGCATGGCCGATGAGGGCCGGCTGCACGCCAGTCTCGCCAACCTGGAAAGCCTGCCGGACAACCTGGACGAAGTACGTCTGCGCAAGGCCCGCGTGTTACGGCTGCTGGGCAGTGACGAAGCAGAGCCGCTGTACCGCAGCCTGCTCGGCACCTGTCGCGCCGCTCAAGGCGAGCATGGTCTCGGACAGCTTGCAGCGGCACGCGGCGATAACGCGCAGGCTCAGCAACACTTGCTCCGGGCCAGCAAGCTTGAGCCCACCGACGAGAAAATCCGCAACGACCTGGGCGTGGTCTATCTCAATCAACGAAAAATCGAGCAGGCGCGCTTTCAGTTTCTGACCGCCATGGAGCTCAAACAGTCCGATCCGTTGGCAGCACTGAATCTGGTAACGCTGCTGATTTATCAGGACAACTGGACACAGGCCGCTGCTCTGGCCTCCCAGGCAGGCCTGTCGCCCGAACAGATCACCTACGCCAAGGCGCGGGCGGACGCGCTCAAAGCCCCGGTCGACACGCCCGCGCCGGCCAAAGCCCGGGTCGCGGCAATGCTGGATCGGCCAGCCCCTTCACTCAGCGGAGTACAACCATGAAACGCATTCTCCTCTGCGGCGTCGTGCTGCTGGCCTGTTCAACGGACACGCTGGCCAGCGATTCATCCTCAACGACCACCCAGACCCAGACCCAGACCGAAACCTGGCTGAAACTGCAGGCCACAGGCACCGCATCCTCTCCCACCCCGCAAACCAGTACGCCCGCCGAACGCGACCTGAGCCTGCAGCGCTGGCTTGAAAGCTATAAGTACAAGATCCCCGAGTTCTTTGATCAGGAGACCGGCGGTAGCTTTGCGTCGCAGCAGTAGGACCGGCCCTACAGGAGACTCTTGAAATCGGTCCTTACAAACGCGATCACAGCACGCAGCGAAGCACTCCGTTATCATGCGCAAACTTTCGAGCTCCGAGATTCTGGACTGCCATGCGCCGCTTGCTATGCCTGATGCTGTTGATCCTGACCTTGCCCGCCTTCGGCGCAAGTCTGCTGGAGAGTCGCCCGGCCCCGACCCTGGGCGGCGCAACCCTTGATAACAGCAAGGAATTTCTGCCCGTTCGTCAGGCCTTCCAGCTGAGTCTGATCGAAACCACGCCGCAATCCATCAAGCTGCGCTTTGTCGCCACTGAAGGCTATTACCTGTATCGCCATCGCTTCCAGTTCCGCACCGAGCCTGCCGACATCGGCCTGGGCGACGCGCAACTGCCCAAAGGCGAGCAGAAACATGACGAGTACTTTGGCGACGTCGAGGTCTATCACGGCATTCTGGACATCGACCTGCCCCGCAAGCCCGGCGAAGAACGACCTTTTACCCTTGCCGTGACCTATCAGGGCTGCGCCGACAAGGGCCTGTGCTATCCCCCCGAAACCGAGCGACTGGACATCGGTGACGTGGCCGCGAACGCTGCCGCTTCGGCTTCTGCGCCCGTCGTGAAGGCGGCGTGGAGCTGGAAGGAACTGGCGCTGTTCTTCCTCGCAGGCGTGGGCCTGACCTTTACGCCGTGCGTACTGCCAATGCTGCCGATCCTGTCCGGCGTCGTGCTGCGCGGTCAGGTGGGTGGCCTGCGTGGTTTGAGCCTGTCGCTGGCCTACGTGCTGCCGATGGCCGTCTGTTTTGCCTTGCTCGGCGCACTGATGGGCATGTTCGGTGCGGGTCTCAATCTGCAGGCACGCCTGCAATCGGCCTGGGTGCTGGTGCCGTTCTCCGCCTTCTTCGTGGTCTTCGCCATCGCCATGTTCGGCCTCTTCGAACTGCGCCTGCCGCAAGGCTTGAGCAACCGGCTTGATCGCATTGCAGGCAAGACCGAAGGCGGCTCGCTGTGGGGCGCTGCGGTGCTGGGCGTGGTGTCGAGCCTGCTGGTTTCACCCTGTGTTTCAGCACCGCTGGCTGGCGCATTGCTGTACATCAGCGCCAGCGGCGACGCACTGGGGGGCGCCTTGAAACTCTTCGCGCTGGGCCTGGGCATGGGCGCACCGCTGCTGCTGGTCGCCACGGGCGGCGCGGCCTGGCTGCCGAAAAGCGGCCCATGGCTGGTCACCGTGAAAAACGCCATCGGCGTGCTGTTGCTCGCACTGGCCATCGGCTTGCTGAGTCGCGTTCTGCCCGGCCAGATCACCCTGCTGCTGGTCGGTCTGCTGAGCGCAGGTGTGGCGCTGTTCATGGGCACGCTGCAACTGACCGACAAAACGTCTCGCCAAAAGCTTGCGCAGCTTATCGGTCTGCTTCTATTGGTCTACGCTCTGGCATGCTGGTACGGCGCACTGACCGGCCAGACCGACCCCACGCGTCCGTTGGGCCGCGCGCAAGCGACGGTCAGCAACGGGGCGGTAGCATTGGCGACCAACCCGTGGCAAACCATCACCACGTCGGCAGAACTGGACCGCGTACTCGACGACGCAAAGCGTAATGGCAAACCCTTGATGCTCGACTGGTACGCCGACTGGTGCATCAGTTGCAAGGTCATCGAACACGAAGTACTGCCTGATCCGGGTGTTGTCCAGCGTCTGTCAGGCTACAGCCTCGTGAAGTTCGACATGACCGACAGCAACGCAGAACAGCGCGCCTTGCTGGATCGCTACAAACTGTTCGGTCCGCCTGCACTGCTGTTTTTCAGCAAAAGCGGCGAAGAACTGCAAAACGTTCGGGTTGTCGGGGAAATCGACGCTGCGGCGCTGATCGAACGCCTGAATGGAGCAAATGACCAAATCTAGCCCCCGAGTCACAAACTTTGCGCGAATATCGCTCATCGTGCTGGCTACTGTAGTTAACTGGACAGTCCATTGCCCTTCCGGCATAGTCGCCGGGCGTAAACGCTCGCAGACAATAAAAGGACTACACAATGGCGACCATTCTGGTCCTTCACGGACCTAACCTGAACCTGCTCGGCACTCGGGAACCCGGTGTCTACGGCACCGTCACCCTGCCTCAGATCAATCAGGACCTGGAACAGCGCGCTCGCGATGCTGGCCACCATCTGATGTACCTGCAAAGCAATGCCGAGTACGAATTGATCGACCGCATTCACGCTGCTCGCGATGAAGGTGTGGACTTTATTTTGATCAATCCTGCCGCTTTTACGCATACAAGCGTGGCAATACGTGACGCGCTGATGGGAGTGAGCATCCCATTCATCGAAGTGCATTTGTCGAACGTGCACAAACGCGAACCTTTCCGCCATCACTCCTACTTTTCAGATGTTGCTGTAGGAGTGATCTGCGGCCTTGGCGCCAGCGGTTACCGACTGGCCCTGGAGGCCGCCCTGGAACAACTGGCCGTTAGCTCCAGGCCATGAATGGTGCAGCCCGACGCTGACCTCATGGTTTGAACCGGCTGCCGAACTGACTGACAGACCCCTTGGGAGTTGATGATTGATGGATATTCGCAAAGTCAAGAAACTGATCGAATTGCTGGAAGAGTCTGGCATCGACGAACTGGAAATTCGTGAAGGCGAAGAGTCCGTACGGATCAGCCGTCACAGCAAGACCCCTGCGCAGCAGTACTACGCTCCGGCACCTGTTGCCGCGCCAGTCGCCGCACCGGCACCAGCCGCCGCGCCAGTCGCTGCAGAAGCGCCATCGGCTCCCAAGCTGAACGGCCACGTCGTCAAGTCGCCAATGGTCGGTACGTTCTACCGCACCCCTGCGCCGACTTCGCCTGCATTCGTCGAAGTCGGTCAGACCGTCAAGAAAGGCGACACCATCTGCATCGTCGAAGCGATGAAAATGATGAACCACATCCAGGCCGAAGCCAGCGGTGTCATCGAATCCATCCTGGTAGAAAACGGTCAGCCGGTTGAGTTTGACCAGCCGCTGTTCACTATCGTTTGAACCGGGGAGAGCCTGCGATGTTGGAAAAAGTTCTGATCGCCAACCGCGGCGAAATTGCCTTGCGCATCTTGCGTGCCTGTAAAGAACTGGGCATCAAGACCGTCGCTGTACACTCCACGGCAGATCGCGAGTTGATGCACCTGGGCCTGGCCGACGAAACCGTCTGCATCGGCCCGGCACCTGCCAACCTGTCGTACCTGAACATCCCGGCGATCATCTCGGCCGCCGAGCTGACTGGCGCTACCGCGATTCACCCCGGCTACGGCTTCCTCGCGGAAAACGCCGACTTCGCCGAACAGGTCGAGAAATCCGGCTTTGCCTTCATCGGCCCGAAAGCCGACACCATTCGCCTGATGGGCGACAAGGTCTCGGCCAAGGACGCCATGAAGCGCGCCAACGTGCCTACCGTTCCGGGCTCCGACGGTCCGCTGCCGGAAGACGAGGCCACCGCGTTGCGCATCGGCCGTGAAGTCGGCTATCCGGTGATCATCAAGGCCGCTGGTGGCGGTGGCGGTCGCGGCATGCGCGTGGTACACAAGGAAGAAGACCTGATCGAAGCTGCTGCCCAGACCCGCGCCGAAGCGGCTGCCTGGTTCAGCAATCCGATGGTCTATCTGGAAAAATACCTGACCAATCCGCGTCACGTGGAAGTCCAGGTCATTTCCGACGGTCAGGGCCAGGCGATCCACCTCGGTGATCGTGACTGCTCGCTGCAACGCCGTCACCAGAAGGTGCTGGAAGAAGCACCGGCTCCTTTCATCGACGAGCAGGCACGCAAGGATGTCTTCGCAGCCTGCGTCAAGGCGTGCATCGACATCGGTTACCGCGGCGCGGGCACGTTCGAGTTCCTGTACGAGAACGGCCGTTTCTACTTCATCGAAATGAACACCCGTGTTCAGGTGGAGCACCCGGTTTCGGAGATGGTCACCGGTATCGACATCGTCAAGGAGATGCTCAGCATCGCCGCCGGCAACAAACTGTCGTTCACCCAGGATGACGTAGTCATCAAGGGTCATTCGCTGGAATGCCGGATCAACGCTGAAGACCCGAAAACCTTCATCCCGAGCCCAGGCCTGGTCAAGCACTTCCACGCGCCGGGCGGCAACGGCATTCGTGTCGATTCGCACCTGTACAGTGGTTACAAAGTGCCGTCGAACTACGACTCATTGATCGGCAAGCTGATCACCTGGGGCGCGACCCGCGAAGAAGCCATGGCACGCATGCGCAACGCCCTGGACGAAATCGTGGTCGACGGGATCAAGACCAACATCCCGCTGCACCGTGATCTGACCCGTGATGAAGGCTTCTGCGAAGGCGGCGTCAACATCCACTACCTGGAACACAAACTGGCCAATCAATAAGCCCGTGTGTTGCATAACGACGAAGCCGCAGTGATGCGGCTTTGTTGTTTGCACCGCTTGGAAGTAAACTTGCCCGCTTCCTGCGGCCACGCCCGCACTTATTTTTGAATCGAAGGTAATCCGCCATGCCTTGGCTGCAAGTCCGTCTCGCCATCAGCCCAGAACAAGCCGAAACCTACGAAGACGCCCTTCTCGAAGTCGGCGCCGTGTCCGTGACCTTCATGGACGCTGAAGACCAGCCGATTTTCGAACCTGAACTCAACACCACGCCGCTGTGGGCACACACGCATCTGCTGGCGCTGTTCGAAGCCGACACCGATGCCGATCTGGTGCTTGCGCACCTGCGCCTGCTGACCGACGCCGAATTGCCCGAACACACCGCCGAAGTCATTGAAGACCAGGACTGGGAACGCAGCTGGATGGATAATTTCCAGCCGATGCGCTTCGGCCAGCGCTTGTGGATCGTGCCGAGCTGGCATGCCGCTCCCGAGCCAGACGCCGTAAACCTGCTGCTCGACCCGGGCCTGGCATTCGGCACCGGCACGCATCCGACCACCGCCCTGTGCCTGGAATGGCTGGACGGCCAGGACCTCAAGGGCAGCAACGTACTGGATTTCGGCTGTGGCTCCGGCATTCTGGCCATTGCTGCACTGTTGCTGGGCGCAGAACAGGCCGTCGGCACCGACATTGACGTCCAGGCGCTTGAAGCCTCGCGTGACAACGCCGGGCGCAACAATATCGCGGCCGAACGCTTCCCTCTGTACCTGCCCGAAGACCTGCCTCGCAAACCGGCCGATGTGCTGGTCGCCAATATTCTGGCCGGCCCGCTGGTCTCGCTGGCACCCCAGCTGGCAGAGCTGGTCAAGCCTGGCGGGCGTCTTGCACTGTCCGGCATTCTGGCCGAGCAGGGAGAGGAAGTGGCCGCTGCTTATGCTGCTACATTCGATCTGGACCCGATTGCGAACCGAGATGGCTGGGTACGCATCACGGGCCGTCGCCGTTAACCGCCGCCTGAACCGGACCGCCGCATGACCGACAGTTTCGTCACCCAGTGCCCTCATTGCCAGACCAGCTTCCGTGTCAGCCATGCGCAATTGAGCGTGGCTCGTGGCGTGGTTCGTTGCGGCGCCTGCCTGCAGGTATTCAACGCTGCCCGGCAATTGCTGGAACAGCGAGCGATCGAGGAGCCCGTAAAAGAGGCAGAGGCACCGGTGCCATTGGTGGTCGAGCAGGCACCACTGCCCTCGCCCGCCCCTCCCCCCGAGCCCAGGCGTGCTCAGGTTGAAGAGGACCCGTGGCAGGTCAGCGAAATGGACCTGGATAATCTGAACCTGGACGAAGAACTGGCTCGGCTCGAACAGCGCGAGAAGCAGCGCCCGGACACCTCCGGCCGCTCTAGCGTGCGCAATGACGACACGGCACTCACCGCTCATCGCGAAACCTCGCAGGCCGACGAAGCCACCTGGGTAGACACCCTGCACAACGACGACGTCAGTCACCTGCCCGAACTGCAGGCCGAGGTGATCGACGAGCACGACCACACACCCGAGCCAGAACAGACGCCGGATACCCAGCGCACCGAGCCCTCGCTGTCTTCGCACCATGATCTGGACGACGACGAGCCCATGGCTCCGCCCATCAGCGCCCGCAAGTTGCCGACGACCGAAAAAGTCGAACGCTGGTCAGCGGTCGATGATGACGACGACTACATCGCTGCCACGCATGACGACGAGCCAGAACCCGAGGTACGCGGCAAGCGCACTCGAAACGAACCCGCCGTGCGCGACAAGACCCTGCTGGACCTCAGCGACGATCCGCTGCAACTGGACTGGCAACGCCCTAAACCGCGCTGGGGCCGCCGACTGGCATGGGGGATTCTGATAGTGCTTGCACTGGCGGGACTGGCGGGCCAGTACATCTGGTACCACTTCGATCATCTGGCGCGACAGGACCAGTACCGCGAATGGTTTCAGCAGGTGTGCCCGCAAATTGGCTGCAAAGTGCCGTCCAAGGTCGACATATCCCTGCTGCGCAGCAGCAATCTGGTGGTACGCAGCCATCCGGAATTTCAAGGGGCCCTGGTGGTGGACGCAATCATCTATAACCGCGCCTCGTTTTCCCAGCCATTTCCACTGCTGGAACTGCGGTTTGCCGATACCAGTGGTCAGCTCATTGCCAGTCGTCGGTTCAAACCCGGTGAATACCTGAACGGCGAAATGGCCGGTAAAGAAGAGATGCCACCCCAGACTCCGATCCATATTGCACTGGATATTCTCGATCCGGGTGCGAAGGCCGTGAATTACAGCCTGAACTTCCGCTCGCCCGAATGAGGGGCGCGAAGCGCTTCGCCGTGCGGTAGCTGCCTGACAAACAGCCAGTTTATGCAGCATATTCCTGAATATTCATCAGCATTTCACCGACGATCGGCGAGGATTTGCTGTCCAGCCCCCCAAAAACAACTGTTCAGATTTTATCCAATTCAGCCTTTATCCAGTCATCGAGAGCGGGTATCATGCCAACCCTTTTTCAAACTCTCGGCTTGATCTGACAGTGGCGCAAGCGGCTGACGGGATGGGCCGTTGCAGACCGTGTGGAACGGTTTTTACATGGCCTGCGGATGATTCGGCCCCACTATAGGTAAGGCTATGTCGGCGGTACGCATCGGCCCATATACATTGCAGAATGGCTTGGTTCTCGCCCCGATGGCGGGTGTCACCGATCAGCCTTTCCGCCAGCTGTGCCGACAGCTTGGCGCGGGACTGGTGGTCTCGGAAATGGTCACCAGTGACATGAGCCTGTGGAACAGCCGCAAATCGCGACTGCGCATGATCCATGAAGGTGATCCCGAGCCCCGCTCGGTACAGATCGCCGGTGGCGATGCGCAGATGCTGGCGGACGCGGCGCGTGCCAATGTCGAACTGGGTGCCCAGATCATCGACATCAACATGGGTTGCCCGGCCAAGAAAGTCTGCAACAAGGCAGCGGGTTCTGCGCTGCTGAAGGACGAACAACTGGTGAGCGAGATCCTGCAGGCCGTCGTGGCTGCAGTCGATGTGCCGGTCACGCTGAAGATACGCACCGGCTGGGACCGGGAGAACAGGAACGGGCTGACGGTTGCAAGAATCGCCGAGCAAGCCGGAATTCAGGCGCTGGCGGTACACGGACGAACCCGTGCAGACCTTTACACCGGCGAAGCCGAGTACGACACGATTGCCGCCATCAAGCAGGCCGTGTCGATTCCGGTGTTTGCCAACGGCGACATCGATTCACCTGAAAAGGCCCGGTACGTGCTGCACGCCACCGGCGCTGACGGGTTACTGATTGGCAGGGCCGCCCAGGGGCGGCCGTGGATTTTTCGCGAGATAGAACACTACCTGCGCACCGGAGAAACACTCCCGGCCCTGCAGCTGGAAGAAGTGGAGCGCATTCTGCTGGAGCATCTGGCAGCGCTTCACGTTTTCTACGGCGACGTAATGGGCGTGCGAATTGCACGCAAACACGTCGGTTGGTATCTCGCAACCTTGCCGGGCGCCAGGGAGTTTCGCGCCCGATTCAATCGATTGGAAGATACGGAAGCACAGTGCGCCAACGTTCGGGAGTTCTTCAGCCAAGGCTGCAAGGGCCCGGATAACCAGAATGATAAAGAGGTGGCCGCATGACGATGATGACCGAGACTTTAGTGAGTGGAACAACACCCGTGAGCGACAACGTCAATTTGAAACAGCACCTGAACACGCCAAGCGAGGAGGGTCAGACCCTGCGCGGAAGTGTCGAGAAGGCGCTGCACAATTATTTCGCCCACCTCGAAGGCGCATCCGTCACTGACGTCTACAACCTGGTGTTGTCGGAAGTCGAGGCCCCGCTTCTGGAAAGCGTGATGAACTACGTCAAGGGCAACCAGACCAAGGCTTCCGAGCTACTGGGCCTCAATCGCGGCACGCTGCGCAAGAAACTCAAACAGTACGATCTGCTTTAGGCATTCAAAACAGAAAAGGCGACCCACCTTGCACAGGGTCGCTTTTTTTTGCTGACTTCTTTTGCTTTTGATGGAAATCGAGATGACCGACCAGACTACCCGCCTGCCGATCCGCCGCGCTTTGATCAGCGTATCCGACAAGACCGGAATCCTTGAATTCGCCCGCGAGCTTGAAGCGCTTGGCGTCGAGATCCTGTCCACTGGCGGAACCTTCAAGCTGCTCAAGGACAACGGTGTCGCGGCAGTTGAAGTGGCCGACTACACAGGCTTCGCCGAAATGATGGACGGCCGGGTCAAGACCCTGCACCCCAAGATCCACGGCGGCATTCTGGGTCGTCGCGGCATCGACGACGCAATCATGAGCGAGCACGGCATCAATCCGATCGACCTGGTTGCCGTCAACCTCTACCCCTTCGAAGCCACAGTGTCCAAGCCGGGCTGCGACCTGCCGACCGCGATTGAAAACATCGACATCGGCGGCCCGACCATGGTCCGTTCCGCTGCCAAGAACCACAAGGACGTTGCCATCGTGGTCAACGCCAGCGATTACGGTCAGGTGCTGGAAAGCCTCAAGGCCGGCGGCCTGACGTACGCCCAGCGCTTCGACCTGATGCTCAAGGCGTTCGAGCACACCGCCGCCTACGACGGCATGATTGCCAACTACCTGGGCAGCGTCGATCAGACCGCACAGACCCTGAGCACCGAAGGCCGCAGCCAGTTCCCGCGCACCTTCAACACCCAGTTCGTCAAGGCACAGGAAATGCGCTACGGCGAGAACCCGCATCAGAGCGCGGCGTTCTACGTTGAGGCCAAACCTGCCGAAGTCGGCATCGCCACCGCGACCCAGTTGCAAGGCAAGGAACTGTCGTTCAACAACGTGGCAGACACCGATGCCGCGCTGGAATGCGTCAAGAGTTTCGTCAAACCTGCGTGCGTGATCGTCAAGCACGCCAACCCGTGCGGCGTTTCGGTGTGCCCGGACGATGAAGGCGGCATTCGCCAGGCCTATGAGCTGGCCTACGCCACCGACACCGAATCGGCCTTCGGCGGCATCATCGCCTTCAACCGAGAGCTGGATGCCGAAACGGCCAGGGCCATCGTCGAGCGTCAGTTCGTTGAAGTGATCATCGCCCCAAGCGTCAGCGCTGAAGCTCAGGCCATCGTGGCCAGCAAAGCCAACGTGCGTCTGCTGACCTGCGGCCAGTGGAGCGAGCGTACGCCTGCGTGGGATTACAAGCGCGTCAACGGCGGTCTGCTGGTGCAGAGCCGTGACATCGGCATGATCACTGCCGACGATCTCAAGGTTGTCACCCAGCGCGCGCCGACCGAGCATGAAATCCACGACCTGATCTTCGCCTGGAAGGTCGCCAAGTACGTGAAGTCCAACGCCATCGTCTACGCCAAGAACCGCCAGACCATCGGCGTCGGCGCTGGCCAGATGAGCCGCGTGAACTCGGCGCGCATCGCCGCGATCAAGGCCGAGCATGCAGGCTTGCAGGTGCAGGGTGCGGTCATGGCGTCGGATGCATTCTTCCCGTTCCGCGACGGCATCGACAATGCGGCCAAGGCCGGCATCACCGCGGTCATCCAGCCAGGCGGCTCGATGCGCGACAATGAAGTCATCGCGGCGGCAGATGAAGCCGGCATTGCGATGGTGTTCACCGGGATGCGCCACTTCCGCCACTAACTCAGGAAACGGCCGCACTGCCGCAGGCGTCTGCTGCGTTGGATGGGGCTCCGCTGATGCTCATTGCCAGGAGGCAACTGCGCTCAGCGAAGCCCCATCCGCCTTGCATACACCTACGTCATTGCGACCTCGTACCGCGGGGTCATCTGACGATGAATTACCGCGCTACCTCCCAGAATCAGCGTCATCGAGGTTTTTGACATGAATGTTTTGATTATCGGCAGTGGCGGTCGTGAACACGCCCTGGCCTGGAAAGTCGCTCAGGACCCACGCGTCCAGAAGGTGTTTGTCGCACCGGGGAACGCAGGCACCGCCATTGAGGCCAAGTGTGAAAACGTCGCAATCGACGTACTGGCACTGGAACAACTGGCTGACTTCGCCGAGAAGAACGTCTCCCTGACCATCGTCGGCCCTGAAGTGCCCTTGGTGGCAGGCGTCGTCGATCTGTTCCGCAGTCGCGGCCTGGACTGCTTCGGCCCGACCGCCGGTGCTGCCCAGCTTGAGGGCTCCAAGGCATTCACCAAGGACTTCCTGGCACGCCACAAGATTCCGACCGCCGACTACCAGAACTTCACCGAAATCGAGCCGGCTCTGGCTTATCTGCGCGAAAAAGGCGCACCGATTGTCATCAAGGCCGACGGCCTGGCGGCCGGTAAAGGCGTCATCGTCGCCATGACCTTGAGCGAGGCCGAAGAAGCCGTACGTGACATGCTGGCGGGCAATGCCTTTGGCGATGCTGGCTCGCGCGTCGTGATCGAAGAGTTCCTCGATGGCGAAGAAGCCAGCTTCATCGTCATGGTCGACGGCAAGAACGTGCTGCCCATGGCGACCAGCCAGGACCACAAACGGGTCGGCGACGGCGACAGCGGTCCTAACACCGGTGGTATGGGTGCTTATTCCCCGGCACCGGTGGTCACTGCCGAGGTTCATCAGCGCGTGATGGACCTGGTGATCTGGCCGACTGTCCGGGGCATGGCAGACGAAGGCAACGTTTACACCGGCTTCCTCTATGCTGGTCTGATGATCGACAAGGCGGGCAACCCCAAGGTTATCGAGTTCAACTGCCGCTTCGGTGACCCGGAAACCCAACCGGTCATGCTACGCCTGCAATCGAGCCTGGTCCTGCTGGTCGAGGCGGCTCTGGCTCAGGCGCTGGACAAGGTCGAAGCGCAATGGGATCCACGTCCCAGCCTGGGCATCGTGCTGGCGGCAGGCGGTTATCCTGGCGACTACGCAAAGGGTGCTGTCATCAACGGTCTGGATAAAGCCGCTAAACTCAATGGCAAGGTGTTCCACGCTGGCACTGCATTGCAGGACGATCGTGTCGTGACCAGTGGTGGTCGTGTACTGTGTGCAACAGCACTGGGCGAAAGCGTTGGTGCGGCACAGGAAAATGCCTATGCACTGGCCGCTGAAATCGATTGGGAAGGTTGTTTCTACCGCAAGGACATTGGCTACCGCGCCATTGCCCGTGAGCGTGGTGAAAGCCAGGAATAAACGATCGGGCCCGTTTTCCCTCCAGAGGACGGGCCGGTTGTCCCGGTGCTACGTAGTTTTACCCGATATTCACTCACGAAGGGATTTCATTGTGCGCTGGCTCAGGATTGCCATAGCCTCGACCATTGGGTTGATGACCCTGCTCTTCATGCTCTCGGCCCAGGCCGATCATGGCTCGGGCTGGTCGACACTGCTCGATGAAAAGGCATCCCTGAACCTGGAAGCAATCCGTTCGGCCCGCTATCAGAATCAGTTCAGCCCGGTCGAACTGGAGCGCGTTGTCGCCGCAGACCGCAATAGCGCCGTATGGCTGCATTATCGACAGCATCCCACCCAACACGAACAACTGTTACGCATCTTCGCCCCTGACCTCGCTTCTGCCGACATGTACGTTATGGACGGCGATCGTCTGGTTGATTACATGCGTACGGGCAATGACGTGCCCAAGCAGGATCAGCGACTGCCGTCCACCGACTTCCTGCTGACCATTCCGCAAAGCGCCGTGCCGCTGGATATCTACCTGCGGCTGGTTTCCACCCAGAAAATGCGCCCCAGCATTACCCTGGAACCTGCCATCGAAAGCGCCGCCAATGAAACCGAGCCGTTCCTGTTCGGCCTGTTGTTCGGCGCGCTGGCCATGCTGATCGTCCAGAACCTGATCCGCTACGGACACACCCGCTCGCGCAGCAACCTGTGGCTGGCAGCGTGCGAAGCCTTGCTGGCACTCAGCGCCCTGCTGCTGCTCAACCTGCTCAGTCCGCTTGAGTCGTGGAATATTTCACAGACGCCTGGCGCCCACCTCGCGTTGCTGATGGCGGCCATCGCCGGGCTGATCTACACCTACTGCTTCTTCGTCCACCGCAAGGTGAAAGCGCTGGACCGACTGCTGCTGGGCAATGCAGTCCTCATGGCGCTTGGGGCACTGCTCGTACTGCTCGACGATAACCTGCCCATCAACATTCTGACCTTTGTGCTGGTGTCCATGACCACACTGAGCATTCTGGCGGTCTCGGTGTGGCACTGGCAGAAGGGCTACCGCTCGGCACGGCTGTTCGTACTGGGCATGATCACCTTCAACATTGGTTACATGGTCGTGCTGCCTGGGCTGCTGTGGCTGAGTCTGGTGCCTCCACAGTGGCTGATCCTGTCGCTGCTGGCCGTATTCTGCATCAGCGGATTGCTGATGAGCACCGCCTTGAGCGAGCGGCATCGCAGCATCACTGAAGACCGGTTCAGCATCAGCCGCGATCAGGCCGCCAGCACTGCCGAGATCAACGCCAAGGCCGAGTTTCTGGCCAAGATCAGCCATGAGATACGCACGCCCATGAACGGTGTACTGGGCATGACCGAACTGCTGCTGGGCACCCCGCTGTCGGTCAAGCAGCGCGATTACGTGCAGACCATTCACAGCGCGGGCAATGAGCTGCTGACGCTGATCAACGAGATCCTCGACATCACCAAGCTCGAATCGGGGCAGATCGAACTCGACGACGTGCAGTTCGACATCAGTGCACTGGTCGAGGATTGCCTGAATATCTTCCGCGCCAAGGCAGAACAGCAACAGGTCGAACTTATCAGCATGATTCAGCCCCAGGTCCCGCGAGTCATCAGCGGCGACCCGACCCGCCTGCGTCAGACGCTGTTGAGCCTGCTGGAAAACGCACTGAAGAAAACCGAAGAAGGCGAGATCCTTCTGGCGGTGGCACTCGACGCGTCGAAATCCGGTAAACCGCGTTTGCGCATTTCCGTGCAGGACAGCGGCGAGTCATTGTCAGACGAGGAGCGCGATGCGCTGCTGCATGCCGAACTGCACAGCAAGAACTTCCTGGCCAGCAGTAAACTCGGCGGGCACCTGGGGCTGGTGATTGCCAGGCAGTTGATTGTGCTGATGGACGGTGAGTTCGGCATCCAGAACGGCGGCCCGCAGGGCAACACGTTGTGGCTGACCCTGCCACTGGACGCCAAACTGCTTGAACAGCCCACGCTTGATCTGGACAGTCCGCTGAAAGACGCCAGGGTGCTGGTGGTCGACGACAATGACACCTGCCGCAAGGTGCTGGTCCAGCAATGCAGCGCCTGGGGTCTGAACGTCAGTGCCGTGGCGTCCGGCAAGGAAGCACTGGCGCTGTTGCGCACCCGTGCACACCTGCGCGATTACTTTGATGTGGTGTTGCTGGACCAGAACATGCCAGGCATGACCGGCATGCAGCTGTCCGCCAAGATCAAGGAAGATCCAAGCCTGAACCATGACATCCTGCTGATCATGCTGACCGGCATCAGCAACGCGCCGAGCAAGATCATCGCCCGTAACGCCGGGATCAAGCGCATTCTGGCCAAGCCCGTCGCCGGGTACACCCTCAAGACCACGCTGGCGGACGAACTGACCCAATTGAACAAGGGTGTCGTGCCCCTCAATCAAGCTCCTGTGTTGAACATGCCGGTTCGTGTGCCAACCGATTTCCGCATCCTGGTCGCTGAAGACAACAGCATTTCGACCAAAGTGATACGCGGCATGTTGGGCAAACTCAATCTGAATCCGGACACCGCCAGCAACGGCGAAGAAGCCTTGCGCGCCATGAAAGCGCAGCGCTACGACCTGGTACTGATGGACTGCGAAATGCCTGTGCTCGACGGCTTCTCGGCCACCGAGCAACTGCGCGCCTGGGAGGTCGGCAATCAGCGGGTGCGCACGCCAGTGGTCGCGCTGACGGCCCACATTCTGACCGAGCACAAGGACCGGGCGCGTCAGGCAGGCATGGATGGCCACATGGCCAAGCCCATTGAGCTGTCTCAATTGCGCGAACTGGTCGAACACTGGGTTGAACAACGCGAAAAGGTACGCGGACTCACATCGGACGGTGACCTTTACCAGCAAAACTGACACGCCAGGGCGTCAGGCAGCCCGCTGCCTGTTAGACTCCCCTGGCCCGCCACCTGCCGCAAAGAGCCCACGTCATGCTCCATGTGTTGTCCAGCGTTTACCTGAAGATGCTGGTGCTTTACAGCCCCTTCTTCGTCCTGTCCTGCTTCATCAGCCTGACCCGTGGTCATTCCCGCAAGGAACAGAAGCGCCTGGCCTGGAAGGTCGCCCTGGCGACACTGGTTTCAAGCGTACTGCTGTACCTGTTTGGCCGAGTGATCTTCGATGTCTTCGGTATCACGGTCGATGCGTTCCGAATCGGCGCGGGCAGTGTGCTGTTCATTTCTGCGCTGGGCATGGCTCAGGGCAAGTCGGCCGTGCAGACCGACACCATTCAGCAGGACGTGACCATCGTCCCCCTCACAATCCCCATCACGGTCGGTCCCGGCACCATCGGTGCGCTGCTGGTGATGGGCGTCAGCCAGCCACACTGGGATGACAAGCTGACTGCCCTGCTGGGTATTGCGCTGGCGAGCCTGACAGTCGGGGTGGTGCTTTACCTCTCCAACCGGATCGAACGTATCCTTGGCGACCAGGGCCTGCAAATCGTCAGCCGCCTGATGGGGCTATTTGTCTGCGCGCTGGCCGCGCAGATCATCTTCACCGGCGTCAGAGGCTATCTGGTGCCGTAAAGCGGCTTATATCTGGAACGAGCGGATCATGCTGGTGCCCTTGCTGCCCAGATAGCGCGCCACGTCGCTGCGGTGTGCGGCGTATCGGCTGCTGTCGAAGGTGTAGCTGCCGCCCTTGAAGAAAAACAGCAGCCGGCGGCTCCCGGCCGAATAAGCGTCAGTCACCAGATGCAAGCCGCACAGCAACATCAGGATCTGGCCAGAATCGGATTTTGCACAAGGCACTATCTGGAAACTGCCCAGACGACCGTTGTCGAAACCTCGTTCGAAATAAGCGCTTGCAGCCTGATACACGCCCATGGCATCAAACGATCGTCGAACCATGTCGCCCAGCCGTTGATGATCCGTCACGCCCTTGATCGCAAAAGTCGCGTCCCTCAAATCCGCCACGCTGCTCAATAGCAATGAATCGCTGGTGACCAGACTCCTCTCCTGCACGCTACGGGACTTGAGTCGGTTGCGGTAATAATGCATCCAGCTTGACCACTGTTCCTTGAAGCCGAACCGTGTTCCGGCGAACAACTGGGCATCCAGCAACACGTCCTGAAGATCCGTCCTTTCCTGCGCAGACAACCCTGGAAGGAAAGCCGCCATGCTCCGTGTATCGCCCAGATAAACTGCATTGTTGTCGTGCCTGTCCATGCTCGTACTCCCCTCCATGGGATGTATTTCACATTACAACTGAATGATCTGGCGCTTTGCATGGCGGTCCAGCGTTTCCTGAACCTTCAGACGCGAGGGCTCGAACAGCTTGCGGCTGAAGCGGTAGGCGGCGCCGGCATAGTGCACGCGCATCTCCCCACGCAGTACGTCCCAGAAGAAAAATCCTGGCCTGAACGCCAGCGTTGTCAGCTGTGTGCCACACAGCATGATCGTTACTTCGTCGTCGCTCTCCATGACGCAGGGCACGATCTGAAAACTTTCGGACCGCCCGGAACTGAACCATGAACGGAAGTAGGTTTTTGCCTGATCGCTGGTCAAGAGCCTATCGATCGAGTGATTGAACAGGCCACGAAGTTCGATTGAAGAGGCGGCGCCCAGAAAGCGCGGGTTGAACAGGTCGCCTAGACCATGAATGATCATCACGTCATCGCCGACAACGGCCGACTGGCGTGCTCCGGCCTCATGCATGGACCTCTGACAGGCGTGCAGCCACCCTCGCCAGTCCTGTTGACGTGAGGTCTCACCATCGGCCTTAAGCTGCGCGTACAGCAGGCAATCCAGAACATCCTGTCTCAAGGAAGCCTCGATCCCCTCGCCGAACGACACCAGGTTGGTCCCGTAAAGGAAGCTTTCATTGCCCGAATTCATGGGACACCTCCTCGATCGACAGGATCAGCTCCGCGCGCCTGTCCCGCAGAGCGGTGTCGAATGCCTCGCGGAACGGCGCGTAAACCTGATCCATCAATCGCATCGAGTAGACCGTCACCTCGACATTGCCACATATCATGCCCGGTTCAAGAGCGTCGAACAGAAATCCAGCGGTTAGCGGCTGTCGGGTGGTGAAATGCAGTTGCGTCAGATTGAGACCGCCATCCACCGAGACATACCCCAACTGCAACACCACTGCGGTCGTGCTCCTGGGTAGATCGGGCTCGACAGGATCGATACTGCTCTCAGGACCCGATAGCTGGACATGCATCGAGTGACGGCCCAGGAGGTCGATCGCCGGGTATTCCTGAGGCTGCAGGCTGGCCTGTCGAAGGCGTGTCTCGATGCGGGACAGCTCGCTGGCCGAGGCTGACGCTGCCAATGCTCCGCTGGCCAGATGCCAGACAGTCTCGACGTTCTGCAGTGCTTCGCTGAAATAGGCACTGGCTTTCAGAACCCAGCCAAAACGCAGCGCTGCCGCCAGCCAGGTGTCCTTCCAGTTGTCGAACTGCACAAATTTTGGATGTTTTTTGGCCGCTGCCAACTGAATGTATAACAACGAATCCAGCACATCGTTGGGCCGATCCTCTGCCACCTGCTCAGGAAACAGCAACAGGCAACCTGCGTTGACAATGGCCCCCTCATAAATATGCTCCATCTAACAACCCTCCTTGTTGAGAGAGCGAAGGTGCCGGGCACCTTCGCAACCATTGGCTCAGATCTCGAACGCTTCGATGGCGCTCTCGGCATCCTTGCCAAGCTTCTCCTGCACCACGGCTCGAACCCTCGCGTACGCTCGGGCGTTGAAGACCAGGTTGTTTTCACCGCGATACGTTTCCACATCCGAATGCTGCCATTCCCAGAACAGCACATTGGTGACGTTGGTATTGGCGCTGAAAGCAACCGCGGCCATGGCCAGACTGACGCCTCCATCTGCGGACTCCGAGCAGGCCGCAATGCGGAAGTTACCGCCGCGATGAGTCTTGGTCTGACGTTCGAAAAGACGCAACGGCTCCTTTTTGGCGCTCAACGCGGTCACCGCATCCTTGGCCACCTTCAGCATGGCCACCGACGCAGGTCCTGGCAGGGTCGCCGCGGCGATGGCCGAGCCGAGAATCTCCAGCCCCACCTCATCCATCGAGAAGCGCTGCTGCGCGGCGCGGTATCGGGCATAGCTCCAGTGGGCGGACAGCCAGCCCAGCTTGGACAGCACTTCGTTGAACTTGCCGTACCAGAGGTCACTTTGCGACTCGGGATTGAACGCCTGGTTGGCCACCAGCGTGGCAAACAGGAAGGAGTCCATGATGTCCTCCTTGTTCTGACGCGACACACCCTCGGCAAAAGCTATCAGGCTGCCGCCGACGACCGCGCCTTCTGCCGCACCGGCCTCGGCGTCAGGCGGCGCGGTGGCCAGGAGAGATGGCGCGGCCAGTGTTGCAACGTGTTCAGCCAGCGAGTGGGAGCAGTCAGCCAGTTCGCAGGCCGCCAGATAGTTTGAGTCGATGCTGTCGACGGTACGCAGGGTTGTTTCCAGTTTCATTTCATTAGTCCTTTAATTCATGAAGTCCTGATGGACGAAACGAGACTATCGAATTGGCGGAACCTGAACAGGCATGCGTTTTTGCAATACGCCGTGCCTCACCGCTGTAGCAGAGCGACCGTGAACCGTATGAAAAAGTCATAGCGAGTCTTGCGCACGGCCTGATTACAAAGGCCTCGAGACACACTCCGAATTGGATAGGGGTGATTTATTACAATGCTTGTCGTTCGGCAGAAATCAATTCACGTCGCAACAGGGATGAAAACCCGGGATCGGTAAGGGTTATTTATGCGATCAATTCGGCGTGTTCCCACATCCATGTGGAAACGTGCCTACGCTTCAGTGCGTTATTTCGTCGGCTTGGCCCCGTACCAACGCGGTGTATAGACCCACTGTCGCCCCTCATTGCGAGGAAACGTACACGTCAAAGACGAACCGATCAGCACCATGGTTCGCATGTCCACCTGCTCGGGCGTCAACTCACCCAGCGTGATGATGCGCAGCGTCTGACCGGGACGACCGATGTCACGACCCAGCGTGACGGGTGTCTCAGGGGTGCGGTGTTGCCTGACGATTTCCAGGGCACGCCCCAACTGCCAGGGCCGGGAGCGGGAAATCGGGTTGTAGAACGCCAGCGCCAGATCCGCCTGACAGGCCAGGTCCAGACGCTTCTCGATGACGTCCCAGGGTTTGAGGTTGTCCGACAGCGACAGCACGCAGAAGTCATGCCCCAGCGGCGCACCGGCCTGAGCGGCAGTGGCCAGCGAGGCAGAAACACCGGGCAGGATTTCCAGATCGACGGCGTGCCACTGCGGGTTGTCGGACTCATGCAACGCTTCGAGCACCGCCGAAGCCATGGCAAACACGCCGGGATCGCCCGACGACACCACCACCACTGAGCGGCCTTGCGCAGCCAGCTCGAACGCGTGACGCGCGCGCATCATCTCTTCACGGTTGTCCGTGCAATGCAGCACCTGATCGGCGCGAAACGGCCCGGCCATGCGCACGTAGGTTTCATAGCCCAGCACATCATTGGCACGTGCCAGCTCGGCCTTGACCGCAGGCACCATCAGGTCTGCCGCGCCCGGCCCCAGGCCGATCACCGCCAGGCGTCCACGGCCACGGCCGATCTGGCTCACGTCCAGCGGCCGGGCGGCGACAGAAATGGCTACCCCTGCAAAGCTCACCGGCGGCAGCAATTGCGGCACAGCGCTCATCGCCATGTCACTGGCCGAACCTGCCGTGACAAAACGCACCGGCACGTTCAGTTCGGCGGCAGCCTCATGTAACAGCGTATTGGCCATGTGCTGCTCACCCGCCAGCAGACAGGCCAGCGACTGCTCGGCAATCCGGGCGTCACGCAAGGCCTGGCGAACCTGAGTGGCCAGTGCAGGCAGGCACTCGTCCACGGCGACCAATACGTTACGCGGGTAGATCCGCAGTTCGTTGGCCGATGGTTCACGCAAGGCATAGCCCACATGAATGGCCAGTTCAGCCTGTGGGTCTTCGGGCAGTTGCGCCTGAGCCAGCCACGGCGCGTCACCCTCGATACGCACCGGCTCGCCGGACAACAGATCGGAAACGAAGCGCTTGCCCAGTTCCAGATCGCCCAAGGCATAGCCGCTCGGAGGATTGAGCAGGCAAGTGCCGAAACGCAACTCGCCACTGGTGGTGATCGCCGGATTGACCGCAAGGCCTGCCGCAATCGCGCGAGCCATGACGTTGACCCCACCCAGACCACCCAGCAGCGGCACCACCGCACTGCCGTCTTCAGCCACGGCCAGAACCGGCGGCTCGACGCCTTTCTCCAGCAGTAGCGGCGCCAGCGTGCGGATCACGATGCCCGCCGCGCACAGCGCAATAATGGGGGTGTTCTGCTGATACAACTGGCGCACCGTCGCGCCAAATTCGGTGTAGGTGCTGTCAGCACCCTGCACCCGCTCGGCCAGTCCGTGAATCACGGCATCGGGATACAGGCGCTGGATGCGTCGTGCGGTTGCCAGGCTGCCGTTACCCAGAATGACGATGGCCGGAATGTTGTGCACCATCAGCCTTGCCACCTGTCGCCGGGAACGATGATCAACGAGAAATAGGGTGAGGACATCGGGTCGACCTCATCCAGCGGCACGATCTTCTGATTGGCCATGGTGGCCCGCTCGACGTAAAGCGCGCGCTCATGCATGCCCAGTTCGGTCAGCACTTCACGCACCTTAT
This sequence comes from Pseudomonas asturiensis, assembly GCF_900143095.1. GTDB lineage: Bacteria > Pseudomonadota > Gammaproteobacteria > Pseudomonadales > Pseudomonadaceae > Aquipseudomonas > Aquipseudomonas asturiensis. The sequence continues at coordinate 100,901 of NZ_FRDA01000007.1, forward strand.
GGAAATTGCGACCCAGCTTCATGATCACCGCCGCGTCGGCATCGGCCAGCTTGCGCTTCAGGTCTTCGTGGGACAGCACGCCAGACAGCACCGACAGACTCTGATTGCGATACACCAGTGGCGCGCCCAGCACCGAAGCGCCGCCCAGCATCGAGCACACGCCGGGGATCACCTGCGCCTCGTAGCGCTCGGCCAACCGGTCATGCAGGTACATGTAGGAGCCGTAGAAGAACGGATCGCCTTCGCAGATCACCGCCACGTCGCGGCCAGCGTCCAGGTGCGCAGCAATCAGCAGGCTCGACTCGTCGTAGAAGTCACTGATGACTGTCTCGTAGGACAGCGGCGCAGGCAGCGCTTCGGTGGTGACCGGGTACACCAGCGGCATCAACGTTTGAACGTCCTGCAGGTGCGCCTCGATGATGCCGAACGCATTGCCTTTCTTGCCTTTGGCCACGAAATACGCGACCACCGGCGACTCGCGCAGCAGGCGCAGCGCCTTGACGGTGATCAGCTCAGGGTCGCCGGGGCCGACGCCCAGGCCAATCAATCGACCGCGTGCCTGCATCATTCGATCTCCGTGGCCAGTGCGTTAACGGCCGCAACGGCCATGGCGCTGCCGCCACGACGCCCCTGCATGATCACGAACGGCACACCACGGCTGTCGGCGGCGAGCATGGCCTTGGATTCGGCCGCGCCGACAAAACCGACTGGAAAACCGAGGATCAGCGCAGGCTTGGGCGCGCCTGCATCCAGCATTTCCAGCAGATAGAACAGCGCTGTCGGCGCGTTGCCGATCACCACCACGCTGCCTTCCAGATACGGACGCCAAAGCTCCAGGGCCACGGCGGAGCGGGTGTTGCCCAGTTCCAGCGCCATTTCCCGCACGCCGTCGTCATGCAGGGTGCAGATGATCTCGTTGTTGGCAGGCAAGCGGGTGCGGGTGATACCTTCGGACACCATGCGCGCGTCGCACAGAATGGGCGCGCCCGCCGCCAGCGCATCGCGTCCGGCCTTGCCTGCACCCGGCGAGAAGCGCAGGTCTTCGATGACTTCGACCATCCCGCAGGCGTGAATCACGCGCACGGCGAGTTTTTCCAGGTCGGCAGGGATCGTCTCCAGGCGCGCTTCGGCGCGAATGATCGAGAAGGAGTTGCGATAAATCTCCTGACCATCGCGGATGTAATCAATCATGCAGTGTGGCTCCGTGAGTCGGCGTTCAACAACGCACCGACTGCTTCAATAGTGAGGTCACGCGCGCGCAGCACACCGAAACCGGCATGGTCTGCGTCGCGAAAATAAAGGTCATAGCGGCCGGGGGAAACAGCCAGCAGCGTCATCGGTGCCACATGCGCCGCAGCGCAGGAGCGTCGGCAGCCCGTCAGGTGCACCGCCTGACTGTGATGCAAGTGCGCTGCCAGCTGTTGCGCATCGGCCTTGGTATCGGCCAGCCCCTTGGCACAACCGGCCGAGCCGGTGCAGGCGACAAGGTGCGCCAGCGGCTGGCCGGCCGAACAGATCAGCCCCGCAGCCTGCAGCGCATCGAGCACCTCGGGCGCTCGTTCGACGGGCACGTTGGGCACCATCAGGCTTTGCCAGGGCGTCAGGCGCAAAGAACCATCGCCTTCTCGCAGAGCCAACCGGGCGACAACCGAGAGCATGTCGGCATCGAGACGTCCCAGCGGCACGACAGCGCCCACCGAGACGACGGCAGGCTGAGCCTGTGGATACACACCAATGTGGCGCTGGTGCTGGATGGCGGGACGTTGCCACTGCGTAACCGCTGGCTCAACGCACAGCTCCACGTTCAGGCGCGCCGAAAGCTGGTGCAGGATCTCGTCGATCGACACCTCGGCCAGCAAATGCCGCATGCGGGTATGTTCCGGGCGGGCCAGGTCGAGAAACAGTTCCAGCAGCGCCACGACCAGAGCCTGCCCATCGGCCAACGGCACCGCAGCCAGAGGTGCGTCGTGGGCCGGACACCCTGCCAGCCCGAACGCCAGCATCACCTGATCGCCACGTTTCAATGCCGAGAGCCACAGGTCGTGGGGATGCTCCAGCATCACCAGCGCTTCGCCGGCGTCCAGCGAAATCGCAAACTTGGGCGACAACTCGTGAAAGCGCGGGTGAGTTTCCAGCGCTGTGAGAATCTGCGCCGCCAGCGGCCGGGCATCGAACAGCATCTGGGCGTCCAGCCCCGCGACCGGGCTGAGCATCAGGTTGCGCACATCGTCGCTGTCTGGGTGGGACGGGCCGAGGCCTGCGTCCAGAAGTACCCTGATCAGCCCGTCATGATCATCGCCCACACCACGAATCTGCAGATTTGAGCGGTTGGTGGCCTCAATCACGCCTTGTGCATAAGTGCGCGCCGCGTGAGCCACGGCGTGCGCCTGCGCGGCCAGCAGCACGCCGCCGGGCAGTTTGATCCGGCAGATGCCGCCGTCCAGCGCCGGGACGATACGCAGCAACCCCGGACAGGCCGAGGGGCGTAGCGTTGCGCTGAATGTGCGAGCGGACTTCTGCTCGTTCAATGGATCACCTGGCAGGGACTGACTGGAACTGACTGAAACTGGCTGAACCCGTCCATGGATTAGAGCACTTGTACCCCGTCGGGCGCGGTATTATGCCTGCTTTGTCCGCAGGCATGAAAAGGCGCTCTGTCGGAAGTTCGGATTGAGGGGTATGCATGTCGCCTTGGCTGACAGTGGTGGGAATCGGAGAAGACGGTTACAAAGGCCTGGGCAGGAACGCCCGGCATGCTCTGCTGCGCGCCGATCAGGTGTTCGGCGGCCCGCGCCAGCTGGCATTGCTGCCACCGTGCATCCGTGCCGAACGTCGCGCCTGGCCGAGTCCTTTTTCGCTCAATCCTGTACTGGAACAGCGCGGTGCCGAAGTCTGCGTGCTGGCCAGCGGCGATCCGATGCTGTTCGGCGTCGGTGCCAGCCTCAGTCGTGTCGTCGCTATCGATGAGATGCGCATCCTGTCTGCACCCTCCTCTTATTCTCTGGCCGCGGCGCGATTGGGCTGGCCGCTGCAGGATGTGGTCACGCTGTCGGTGGTTGCCCGCCCCGTCGCTGCGCTCAACGCCCACATTCATCACGGCGTGCGCCTGTTGGTGCTGAGTAACGACGGCAGCAGCCCGGCGATCATTGCCGGCCTGCTGCGCGACCGGGGTTTCGGCCCCAGTCACATGACCGTGCTCGAACACCTGGGCGGCGATGCAGAGCGGCGTATCGATGGCCTGGCCAGCCACTGGGGCAACCCTGATATAGCCGCGTTGAATCTGGTCGCCATCGACTGCCGTGCCGACGCCAGTGCCACGCGCCTGACAACCCTCGCCGGTTTGCCCGACAGCGCGTTCGAGCATGACGGCCAGCTCACCAAACGGGACGTCAGAGCAATCACGCTGGCCCGTCTGGCCCCGGTGCCGGGCGAGTTGCTATGGGATGTCGGTGCCGGTTGCGGTTCCATTGGCATCGAATGGATGCGAGCCCACCCGACGTGCCGCACGCTGGCTATCGAGGCTGACGAAGGACGGCAGCAACTGATCGAATTCAATCGCGATGCGCTCGGCGTGCCGGGTCTGCAATTGGTGCGCGGCACAGCGCCACAGGCCCTGAGCGGCCTTGAACGTCCGGACGCCATCTTCATCGGCGGCGGCGTGACCCGCATCGGCGTGCTGGAAACCTGCTGGGAGCAGCTGCGCTCGGGTGGCAGGCTGGTCGCCAATGCCGTCACCCTGCAAAGCGAGACCGCACTGATGGCCTGGCGCGAGCGTTACGGCGGCGAGCTGACCCGTATCCACGTTGCCCACGCCCAGCCGTTGGGCGAGTTCGATACCTGGCGTCAGGCCTTGCCGATCACCCTGCTGGATGTGGTCAAACCCTGATGCGTGATGAGACCGCTGAACAACCCGCCCCGCTACGTAGCGGCTTGACCACGGGGAGCTGCGCGACCGCGACCAGCCTCGCGGCCGCCAGATTGCTGCTCAGCGGGCAGGTGAGCGATGCGGTCGAAATCGTGCTGCCCAAGGGCAAACAGGTGCAGATGCGTCTGGAGTTCTGCCGCTGTGTGGATGACTACGCTGAGGCCGGGACGCTGAAAGACGCAGGCGACGACCCTGATGTGACGCATGGGGCGCTGGTGTTCGCCCGGGTCAGACTGGAACCCGAGCCCGGCGTGCGCTTTGTCGCGGGCGCAGGGGTCGGCACCGTGACACGTCCCGGCCTGGTGCTGGGCGTCGGGGAGCCGGCCATCAACCCCGTGCCGCGCCGCATGATGACCGAGCACTTGCTGAACCTGGCTGAATCGCTGGGCTATGGTGGCGGTTTCGAAGTCATGATCGGGGTCGAGGGCGGCGAGGCGCTGGCGCTGAAAACCATGAATCCGCGTCTCGGGATTCTCGGTGGGCTGTCGATCCTGGGCACCAGCGGGATCGTGCGGCCCTTTTCCTGCGCGGCGTATATCGCGTCGATCCATCAGGGGATCGATGTCGCCACCACCAATGGCTACCTGCACATCGCCGCCTGCACCGGAAACGCCAGCGAAGACACCATGCGCCGGGTGTACAACATCCCGGACATTGCCCTGATCGAAATGGGCGACTTCGTGGGCGCGGTGCTCAAGCACCTGCGCAAAGTGCCTGTGAACAAGCTCAGCCTGTGCGGCGGCTTCGGCAAGATCAGCAAACTGGCGGCTGGACACATGGACCTGCACAGCCGCCATTCCAGCATCGACCTGCCGCAACTGGCGCAATGGGCGGCGGATGCTGGCGCGGACAGCGAACTGCAACAGCAGATACGCGATGCCAACACCAGCCAGCAGGCACTGGCGATGAGCGCAGCGGTCGGCGTGCCATTGGGTGATGTGGTCTGTCAGCACGCCTTGAATTTCGCCCGCAGTGTGGTGCCCGCCAGCGTTCAGGTCGAGGTGTTTGCCATCGATCGTCAGGGCGCGATTGTCGGGCAGGCTGGCGTGCTATCCCCCGGCGAACCCGAATGAAACGTATTTTGTTATTGGGTGGTATTACCGAAGCCCTGGCCATCGCCCGCACCTTGGGGCCTGAGCACATTTACAGCCTGGCAGGCGTTGGCCGAGTGCCGACCGACCTGACCTGCCAGTTGAAAGTCGGCGGTTATGGCGGCTCAGAGGGCATGGCACAGTACATTCGTGAGCAAGGCGTCGATTTGCTGCTGGACGCGACGCACCCTTACGCAGCCCAAATCAGCCACAACGCTGCCCTTGCTGCAAAGCGCGCAGGTATTCCCTGCTGGGCCTTGCGCCGCACTGCGTGGCAGGCCGGGCCGGGCGATGACTGGCGGGAAGTGGCCGACTGGTCGGAACTGGTCGCTGCGCTGGCACCGTTCAAGCGGCCGCTGTTCACCCTGGGTCGCGAGCCGTTGCAGCATCTTGAAGAAATCCCGGAGCACCAGTTCTGGACCCTGCGCGCACTGGACAGCTACCCCGGCAACGAGCGCTGCGACGTCATCGGCGCCCGCGGGCCTTTCTTGCTGGAAGACGAGCGTCAGCTATTCGAACAACGCCGGATCGACGTACTGATCAGCAAGAACAGCGGCAGCGATTCCACCGAACCCAAACTCGACATCGCCCGCGAGCGCGGCTTGCCGGTACTGATCCTGAAACGGCCTGAATTGCCCGAAGTGGATCGGGTGTTTTGGGGGGTTAATGAGGTGTTAAGGGCGCTGGAGCAGTAGTGCTCACTCTGCCGCCTTCGCGAGCAAGCTCGCTCCCACAAATTTGAGTTCTCCGTGGGGAAACAGTGGCAGCGACTCCACCGGGGTTAATGAGGTGTTAAGGGCGCTGAAGCAGTAGTGCTCACTCTGCCGCCTTCGCGAGCAAGCTCGCTCCCACAAATTTGAGTTCTCCGTGGGAGCGAGCTTGCTCGCGAAGGCGTAAGTGCTGCCAGTACAGATCTAAAGCCACACAGCGTCCCACAATGGGTACTCCCGAACGCTGTTGACCAGACCTGCGCGAACCAGATTGGCGACGATGTAGCGAGCAAAATGGACAAGATTACGCTCTTCTCGAACAGCGATATCATGAAAGCCACTCTGCCAAAACGTTCCGGAACAACCACTTGCCTTGTTCACCGCGATTGCGCTTCTCGACTTCACACGCTGGACCACGCCAGACAGAGAGGGACCTTTCAACTCAAGCAACCAATGAAAATGGTCTGGCATGACAACCCACGCCAATGAGTCCGCCAACTGCCTCTCCTGAACATCTCGCAACTCGCTGACCAACAATCGACCCAGGCACCAGTCGGAGAAAGCAGGCGCACGCTGAAATGTTTTTGCAGTCACCAGATAGATTTGCCCAACGTCAGAAGCCCGTCCAATACGCAGACGGTGTGAGTATGCTTTTCCAGCCATCCCTAGCCTCATTCATTGCCTGTTGAAAACTGACTCTAGCGCCTCACCGAAGTGAAGGCGTGCTAATCATTTACCCGAATATTTCCAGCCCGCGACACCCCACCACGCCCTGCCCTTTTTACTTATTCCCTCCATTCAGGCTAAATGGCGGGGTCGATTACCCAACAAGAACGGAACCTGTGATGTCTTCACGACGCACGACATCGGTCTGGATTGCCTGCTTTGCAGTGCTGTTCAGTCTGCTGGCCATGCCACTGTCACCCGGCACACCACGTGCCGCCGGGGAACAGGTGCTGTGGGGGACGTTCTGTAGCGGCAGCGGCACGCGACTGGTCGCTGTTCCCTTGAGCGAAGCGTCGCAGAGCATTCCTGACGAGCAGCATCAGTCTGCAATGCAGCATTGCCCATGCTGTTCGGGATCGGTGTTTGTGGTCATCCCGCCCGGATTCAGCCATGGGCTGGTGGCGCGTCTGGAGCCCGAGCGATTCGCGCCCGCGATTTTCCTGATTCATGCCTCGCCTCGCCTGCAATGGCCAAGCGCCAACCCGCGAGCCTCTCCACCGGTCTGATACCCCGTTTGCCCGTGCCTGAATGCACCTGAATGGATTGACCGGAGAACCCCGATGCTCAAAAAAGCCCTCATGCTGGCCGCCCTGTTGCTGCCTGCCTGTTTTGCCCATGCTCACCAGTACACCGCTGGCCAGATCATGATTGCCCACCCCTGGTCGATGGAGCTGCCACCCAACGCCCCGACCGTGGCCGCCTATTTCGTGCTCGAAAACAAAGGTGACACCGCAGACCGTCTGGTCAGCGTCGATACCCCGATTGCGGGTCAGGCACAACTGCATCAGCACATCCAGGCGGACGGCCTGATGAAGATGCAGCAGGTGCAGACCGTGGACGTACCTGCCGGAGCCACTGTGACCTTCGCCCCAATGGCCTGGCACGTGATGCTGCTGGATATCAAAGACCGTTCGAAGCTGCTCGTCGGGCAACGCTTCCCGATGACGCTGCATTTCGAGAAGGCGGGAGATGTCCAGGTGCAGGTCGTGGTACAAAAGCAGGCACCCGAACACCAGCATTGAGTAGCCTTCCCGATTGAGCGCCATGCGCCGAACCCGCGAACGATCAGCCGTCCCTGTTAAAAACAGGGCTGCGTGGCTGAGCCTGTTCGCCATGTTGATGATTTTTATCGGTCCGCTGATTTCCCAGTCGATGCCGATGGATCAGCACGCCGCCAGTTCGATGCCGTCATCGATGACCATGGAGATGGGCAGCTCGGCCGACAGCCACGCCCATCACGGCAGCGAACACGCTACATCGCCTGATGCAGGCATGGGTGATCATGCGCTGTGGGCCAAGTGCGGTTATTGCACGCTGCTGTTCAGTTGCCCGGCGTTGCCCTACATGGCCGTGCTGGTTGCCGACGCCCCGCCTCGTCCTGCGGACTTCTTTACTGCGCAGCCCCGACTCGGGCATGCGCAAAGAGCCATCTTTCCCAATGCCCGAAGTCGGGCACCGCCAGCGCGACGCACAGCCTAGCACCAGAAAAATCCCATGACCGCCCTCGGCTCAGGCCCCGGGCGCGTTGTGCTGTGTTATCCCTCTTCGGGAGCGTTGACCGTGTCAAAACCCACTGTTTCTTTCTACAACCTGGCCTGGCGATGGCATTTCTACGCCGGGCTGTTCGTCGCGCCGTTCATGATCCTGCTGTCACTGACCGGGATCATTTACCTGTTCAAGCCGCAGCTGGACAACCTGATGTACAGCGATCTGTTGAGCGTGACGCCCGCTCATCACCAGATCAGCGCCGACGAGCTTCAACAGCGCGTGCTAAGCACTTATCCACAGGCCGCCATCAGCAAATATTTCCCGCCGGTCAGTGCCGAAGGCAGTGCGCAGTTCGTGATGCGTGATCAGGGACGTGAGGTGAACGTCTTTGTCGACCCGTACCGCGGCGAGATCCTGGGCACTCAGGACGCGAAGCAAAACCTGCAGGCCATTGCCCGCGCCCTGCACGGCGAGCTGATGATCGGTACGGTCGGTGACCGACTGATCGAACTGGCGGCAGGCTGGGGCATCATGCTGGTGATTTCAGGGCTCTATCTGTGGTGGCCACGTGGCTCCCGCGCTGCCGGCGTGCTGTGGCCACGGCTGACCGCTCGCGGGCGCGTGCTGTGGAAAGACCTGCACGCGGTCACCGGTTTCTGGGGATCACTGATTCTGCTGTTCATGCTGCTCAGCGGCATGACCTGGACCGGCATGTGGGGCAAGCAGTACGCAGCGGTCTGGAACACCTTTCCTGCGGCAATGTGGACCAACGTGCCCACTTCCACGCAACTGGCCGGTGAACTCAACACCGCCAGCGCCCAGACCGTGCCGTGGGCAATGGAAAACACGCCGATGCCGCAATCCACTGGCGAGCATGCCGAGCACATGCATCAGCACGGCATGTCCGCAGGCCCCGCTGCGCCGAAGATCAGCCTGCAGCAGGTGGTGGAGATCGCAACCGCCAAGGGCATCGAGCCTGGTTACAGCATCACTGCCCCCAAGAACGCCGAGGGCGTGTTCACAGTGTCGGTGTTCGCCGATGACCCGCGCAATGACGCCACGCTGCATATCGACCAGTACAGCGGCAAGGTGCTGGCGGATGTTGGCTGGCAGGATTACAGCCTGGTTTCACGCGCGACCGAGATGGGCGTGATGCTGCATGAAGGGAAGTTTTTCGGCTGGATCAATCAGTTACTGATCTTCCTCGCCTGCCTGATGATCCTGCTCAGCGCTGTCAGCGGGTTGGTGATCTGGTGGAAGCGCCGTCCCCAGGGCAGGCTTGGCGTACCACCGCTGCGTCACGACCTGCCACGCTGGAAAACCGCCATGGTGATCATGTTCGGCATTGCCGTGGCATTTCCACTGGTTGGGGTTTCGCTGGTCGCGGTATGGCTATTTGATCGAATAGTTTTCTCCCGCTTTGCTAATTCCTCTGCAGCAGCTTAAATTGCACGCACGAGGCCTGAAACCGCCGGGCGGTTTTGTGATGAATTCCTCACCTGACAGGATCAGGCCTCGTTATTTAAAGATATAAAAAAGCCGCCCTCGGGCGGCTTTTCTCGTTTTGCGCGCCCAGCGCACCAACAAGGCACGTCGTCGCGCACCAACCTCCCTTCCTGGCTCCACATCAGTGCACCACTCGGCCGCCATGGCGCTCCAAGGCCCGTTCTAAAGCCATTTTTCAGGCTGGGCACAGCCTTTGCTTGGAAGGCTTCAAAGAGTCGTTCTGCACAACCAAAAAAAACAGATCAACGGAGCCCGTCCAATGAAGCGTCGCAGTCTGATCAAAGCCTTCACCCTGTCCGCATCCATCGCAGCCATGGGCCTGTCGTGGACCGTTCAGGCCGCCGAAACCATCAAGGTCGGCATCCTGCATTCGCTTTCCGGGACCATGGCCATTTCCGAGACCTCGTTGAAAGACATGGCGCTGATGACCATTGACGAGATCAATGCCAAGGGCGGCGTAAACGGCAAGATGCTGGAACCGGTGGTGGTCGACCCGGCGTCCAACTGGCCGCTGTTCGCTGAAAAGGGCCGTCAATTGCTGACCCAGGACAAGGTGGCCGTGGTGTTCGGCTGCTGGACATCGGTGTCGCGCAAATCGGTCCTGCCGGTGTTCGAAGAACTCAACGGCCTGCTGTTCTACCCGGTGCAGTACGAAGGCGAAGAAATGTCGCCAAACGTGTTCTACACCGGTGCAGCGCCTAACCAACAGGCGATTCCTGCTGTCGAGTATGTGATGAGCGAAGACGGCGGTGCGGCCAAACGCTTCTTCCTGCTGGGCACCGACTACGTTTATCCACGCACCACCAACAAGATTCTGCGCGCGTTCCTGCACTCCAAAGGCGTGAAAGACAGCGACATCGAAGAGGTCTACACCCCGTTCGGCCACGCCGATTACCAGACCATCGTCGCCAACATCAAGAAGTTCTCGGCTGGCGGCAAAACGGCGGTCATCTCCACCGTCAACGGCGACTCCAACGTGCCGTTCTACAAGGAACTGGCCAACCAAGGCCTGAAAGCCACCGACGTACCGGTCGTGGCCTTCTCGGTCGGCGAAGAAGAACTGCGCGGCATCGACACCAAGCCGCTGGTCGGTCACCTCGCGGCCTGGAACTATTTCCAGTCCGTGGAAAACCCGGTCAACAAGAAGTTCGTCGCTGACTGGACAGCCTACGCCAAGAAGAAAAACCTGCCGGGGGCTGACAAGGCCGTCACCAACGACCCGATGGAAGCCACGTATGTCGGTATCCACATGTGGGCGCAGGCCGTCGAGAAAGCCAAGTCCACCGACGTCGACAAGGTTCGCGAAGCCATGGCCGGGCAGACCTTCGCCGCGCCGTCCGGCTTTACCCTGACGATGGACAAGACCAACCACCACCTGCACAAGCCGGTGATGATCGGTGAAGTCGAGGAAAACGGTCAGTTCAACGTGGTCTGGCAGACCAAGGAACCGATCCGTGCCCAGCCATGGAGCCCGTACATTCCTGGCAACGACAAGAAGCCGGATCACGCGGTGAAGAGCAACTGATAACGGGTGATCGCTTCCACCGCCCAGTGGAAGCGAGCTTGCTCGCGAAGAGGCCAGTGCATTCAACAGAAATGTGCAGCCTGAGAAACCGCCTTCGCGAGCACGCTCGCTCCCACGGGCCGGTGGATTTATCCAGACGTGTCCAGCAAGGCCATTGATATGCCCTCTTATCTCTACCGCCTGATCCTCGCCATCACCCTGCTGCTGCCTTTCACGGCGCAGGCCAGTGATGCAGGCGATTTCGCAGCGGCCAGTTCTTCGCAACAGGCAGATTTGCTTGAAGCCTGGGCGGCCAAGCCTGTTCCTGAGCGGGTTGAACTGCTTGAAGCGCTGCGCGACGGCCGGGTTGCCGCCGACAGCAGCAAGCGGGCCTGGATCGAGAACAATGACCGCTATGTCGCAGTGGACGCAGCAGCCCCGGCTGCGGCAGATGCACCCACACCTGATGAACCGCGCAAATTGCGCCTGAACAACCGGCTGCGGGGTCTGGTAGAGACCGCGCTGGCCAGCCACCAATTGCTGGCGGCCGATGTCAAACTGCGCATGGCCGCCGCCCTGCAATTGCAGAAAAGCGCCCGCCCTGCACAACTGGACCTGCTAAGCCAACGCGTGGCGACCGAGACAGACTCCGGCGTAAAAGACGCACTGACCCTGGCACTGGCCAACCTGCAACTGGTCGACAGCAGCCCCAGCGTGCGCCTTGCCGCTGTCCGCCTGCTGGGTGAAACCGGTGACCCGCTGGCCCGCACGCGCCTCGAATCGCTGCTGTCGCCGGGGGTTGAAACCGACGCATCCGTGCGTATTGCCGCTGAAACCAGCCTGGCGCAGGTCAAACGCAAACTGATGATCGGTGAAATCCTCGGCCAGGCCTTCAGCGGCATGTCGCTGGGCTCGATCCTGCTGCTGGCCGCCCTGGGCCTGGCGATTACCTTCGGCCTGCTGGGCGTGATCAACATGGCCCACGGCGAAATGCTGATGCTCGGTGCCTACTCGACGTACGTCGTGCAGTTGATGTTCCAGCGCTACGCGCCGAGCGCCATCGAGTTTTATCCACTGGTGGCATTGCCAGTGGCGTTCTTCGTGACGGCGCTGATCGGCATGGCACTGGAGCGCACGGTGATTCGCCATCTGTATGGCCGCCCGCTGGAAACCCTGCTCGCCACCTGGGGCATCAGCCTGATGCTGATTCAGGCGGTGCGTCTGGCGTTCGGCGCGCAGAACGTCGAGGTCGCCAACCCGCAATGGCTGTCCGGCGGCATTCAAGTGCTGCCCAATCTGGTACTCCCTTACAACCGCATCGTGATCATCGCCTTTGCGCTGTTCGTCGTGGTGCTCACCTGGCTGCTGCTGAACAAGACGCGCCTGGGCCTGAACGTTCGCGCCGTGACCCAGAACCGCAACATGGCCGCCTGCTGCGGCGTGCCGACCGGGCGCATCGACATGATGGCCTTCGGGCTGGGCTCGGGCATTGCAGGCCTGGGCGGCGTGGCCCTGAGCCAGATCGGCAACGTCGGCCCGGACCTGGGCCAGAGCTACATCATCGACTCGTTCCTGGTAGTGGTGCTCGGCGGCGTCGGGCAACTGGCCGGCAGTGTGATGGCGGCTTTCGGGCTGGGTATCGCCAACAAGATTCTCGAACCGCAAATCGGCGCCGTGCTGGGCAAGATCCTGATCCTGGCGCTGATCATTCTGTTTATCCAGAAACGTCCGCAAGGCCTCTTCGCATTGAAAGGACGGGTGATTGACTGATGAGCCAGCCATTGATGGTAACCGCTGCACAAAAAGTCGGCCCCAAAGGCACGCTGACGGTGGGCATTCTGGTGCTGGCTGTCCTGCTGGCCATGCCGCTGCTTTCGCTGCTGCCCGCCGACAACAGCCTACAGGTGTCGGCCTATACCCTGACACTGGTGGGCAAGATTCTCTGCTACGCCATTGTCGCCCTGGCGCTGGACCTGGTCTGGGGTTACGCGGGGCTGCTGTCACTGGGCCACGGCCTGTTCTTCGCGCTGGGCGGTTATGCCATGGGCATGTACCTGATGCGCGAAGCGGCGGGTGACGGCCTGCCCGCATTCATGACCTTCCTGTCGTGGACCGAACTGCCGTGGTACTGGGCAGGCACGGACCACTTCCTGTGGGCGCTGTGTCTGGTGGTACTGGCGCCCGGACTGCTGGCGCTGGTGTTCGGCTTCTTCGCCTTCCGCTCACGGATCAAGGGCGTGTATTTCTCGATCATGACCCAGGCCCTGACCTTCGCAGGCATGCTGCTGTTCTTCCGCAACGAAACCGGTTTCGGCGGCAACAACGGCTTCACCAACTTCCGCAGCATTCTGGGTTTCAGCATCAGTTCGCAGGGCACGCGGGCGACGCTGTTTCTGGCCACCGTAGTGCTGCTGGTCGTCAGCCTGTACATCGGCTGGCGGCTGGCGCAGAGCAAATTCGGCCGGGTGCTGACCGCCCTGCGCGACGCGGAAAACCGCCTGATGTTCTGTGGCTATGATCCGCGCGGGTTCAAGCTGTTCGTCTGGGTATTGAGCGCAGTGCTGTGCGGCCTGGCCGGTGCGCTGTATGTGCCGCAGGTCGGCATCATCAACCCGAGTGAAATGTCGCCGACCAACTCCATCGAGGCCGCCGTCTGGGTCGCACTGGGTGGGCGCGGCACGCTGATCGGCCCACTGCTGGGTGCCGGACTGGTCAACGGCATGAAGAGCTGGTTCACCGTGGCATTCCCGGAATACTGGCTGTTCTTCCTTGGCGCGCTATTCATCATCGTCACGCTCTACCTGCCCAAAGGCGTCATCGGCGTACTGAAGAAAAGGAACGAGTCATGAAAACCACGCCAACGCCCTCCTTCATGCTCGAACCCGTGCTGGATCCCAACTCCGACGCAGGCACCAGCCGCGACGCGCTGGGCCTTGGTCAAAGTGCGGGCAAGGGGTTGAACACGCGCCACGGCACGATCCTGACCCTGGAAGACATCAGCGTCAGCTTCGACGGCTTCAAGGCGCTCAATGACCTGAATCTGTACATCGGCGTGGGTGAACTGCGCTGCATCATCGGCCCCAACGGCGCGGGCAAGACCACGTTGATGGACGTGATCACCGGCAAGACCCGGCCCAGCCACGGTAAAGCCTGGTTCGGTGAAACGCTGGACCTGACCCAGATGAGCGAAGTGCAGATCGCCCAGGCCGGGATCGGACGCAAATTCCAGAAGCCCACCGTGTTCGAGGCACTGAGCGTGTTCGAGAACCTGGAACTGGCGCAGAAGACCGACAAGTCGGTGTGGGCCAGCCTGCGCGCCCGCCTCAACGGCGAACAGCGCGACCGGATCAACGAGGTACTGGAAACCATTCGCCTGACAGGCTCTGCGCAGCGTCCGGCGGGATTGCTCTCCCACGGTCAGAAGCAGTTTCTGGAAATCGGCATGCTGCTGGTCCAGGACCCGCAATTGCTGCTGCTCGACGAGCCGGTCGCAGGCATGACCGACGCCGAAACCGAATTCACCGCCGAACTGTTCAAGAGCCTGGCGGGCAAGCATTCGCTGATGGTGGTCGAGCATGACATGGGCTTCGTCGGCTCGATTGCCGATCACGTGACGGTGTTGCACCAGGGCAGTGTACTGGCCGAAGGCTCGCTGAACGATGTGCAGGCAGACGAACGCGTGATCGAGGTGTACCTGGGCCGTTGAAATATCCAGCCAGTGGGAGCGTACGTGTCCGTGTATTCAGTCGAAGGGTTGCGTCTGAAAATCAGTCTTCGTGGACAAGTCCACTCCCACAGGTTGAGATCCGCTCCCACAGGCTGAAAGGCGCCGGGATTTCACTGGCAAGCCGCTCATGGCCAACGATCAAGCTGTACTAAACGAGAACATGAACCATGCTGCAGGTCGAAAAGCTTCATCAATATTACGGCGGCAGCCACATTCTGCGTGGCCTGTCCTTTGACGTGAAGGTCGGTGAAGTCACCTGCCTGCTGGGCCGCAACGGTGTGGGCAAAACCACGCTACTGCGGGTGCTGATGGGCTTGCTGCCGTCAAAGGAAGGCTCGGTGAAATGGGAAGGCAAGGCCATCACCGGCTTCAAGCCGCACCAACGCGTTCACTCAGGTATTGCTTACGTGCCACAGGGCCGCGAGATTTTCGGACGGTTGACGGTCGAGGAGAACCTGTTGATGGGCCTGTCGCGCTTTCCGGGCTCGGAGGCCAAGGAAGTGCCTGCCTTTATTTACGAGCTGTTCCCGGTATTGCTGCAAATGAAGCATCGCCGTGGCGGCGACCTGTCGGGGGGTCAGCAGCAACAGCTGGCGATCGGCCGCGCACTGGCGAGCCGCCCGCGCCTGCTGATTCTCGATGAACCCACCGAAGGGATTCAGCCGTCGGTGATCAAGGAAATCGGCGCAGTGATCAAGACCCTGGCCGAGCGCGGCGACATGGCTATTCTGCTGGTGGAGCAGTTCTACGACTTTGCCGCCGAACTGGCAGACCAGTATCTGGTGATGTCGCGCGGTGAAATCGTGCAGCAGGGTCGTGGCGAGAACATGGAGGCCGAAGGCGTGCGCGGTCTGGTCACCATTTGATGCGCCAATCCGTTATCGTGCAGCCCTCGACACAGAAATGAAGACGCCATGAATCTGCCTGCCAACTCCGCCCTGTTCACCCCCAGCTGGCACGCCGAGCTGGAGCTGGGTTACGGGCGTTTTGACGACAGCACGCGGCCTGTTCAGCGCCGTCACAAAGGCCCGTTGCGGGTGCAGAAGCACCTGTATGCGGAAGGACCGCAGGTGTGTCAGCACATCATCGTTCACCCGCCGGGCGGTATCGCGGGCGGCGACCGGCTGGATATTTCAGCGAACGTCGGCACCGATGCCTGGGCACAACTGACCAGCCCCGGCGCCGCGAAATGGTATCGCGCGGCAAGCCCTGCCTTTCAGCAACTGGAACTGCAGGTCGAGCCCGGCGCGACGCTGGAATGGCTGCCTCAAGAAACCATCGTGTTCAGCAATGCCCAGGCCGAACTGACCACCCGCATTGAGCTGCACGGCGATGCGAAGCTCTGCTATTGGGATGTCGTGGCGCTGGGACGTCCGGCCAGTGGCGAGCGTTTCGAGCAGGGGCATTTTCAGTCGGCACTGGATATCCGCCGCGACGGCGCGTTGATCTGGCATGAACGCCAACGCATTATCGGTGGCGACGGGCTGCTGGATTCGCCCGTCGGGCTCGATGGCCATACGGTATTTGCTACGTTGTTGATCACCGGCGAGGTAGACAGCGAACTGCTTGAAGCCTGCCGCACCCTGTCGATGCCCAACCCGGTGCGCGGCGACCTGACCCAACTGCCAGGGCTGGTGGTGGCGCGCTGTCTGGCCGATGAAGCCTTGCACGCGAGGGCCTGGCTGATCGAACTGTGGAAGAAACTGCGCCCGGCCCTGCTGGGACGCGAGGCGGTGACGCCGAGAATCTGGAATACATGAAGTCGGGTAACTATAGACGGGCTGGACGTGGGAGCGGACTTGTCCGCGAATGCTGCACTTCAGCCGCTGCATCTTCACCGGACCTGCCGGTTTTTCCGCGGACAAACGGAACGCCGCCCAGTCCGCACACAAAGCGCCAACGATGACTGCCCAGCACCCCGAACACTACAACACGGAACGCCCATGGACCTGACGCCACGCGAAAAAGACAAGCTGCTGATTTTCACCGCAGGACTGGTTGCCGAACGGCGCCTGGCACGTGGGGTGAAGCTCAATTACCCGGAAGCCATGGCTTACATCTCCGCTGCGCTGCTGGAAGGCGCGCGCGATGGCCAGACGGTCGCCGACCTGATGCATTACGGCACGACGCTGCTGACCCGCGAGCAAGTAATGGAAGGCATCCCGGAAATGATTCCGGAGATTCAGGTAGAAGCGACTTTTCCAGACGGGACCAAACTGGTCACCGTACACCAACCGATAGCCTGAGGAACCGACATGCCAGACGCGATTCGCGATGCGCTGCCGGACGATCTGCCCGGCATCCTCGCCATCTACAACGATGCGGTGCTCAACACCACCGCCATCTGGAACGAGCGGCCGGTCGATCTGGCCAACCGTCAGGCGTGGTACGCATCCCGTCAGACGCAGGCCTATCCGATCCTGGTCGCCGTGGATGCGGCGGGTGAAGTCGTGGGTTATTCCTCATTCGGCGACTGGCGGCCTTTCGAGGGCTTCCGTCATACGGTCGAGCACTCGGTCTATGTGCGCGCCGATCAGCGCGGCAAAGGCCTGGGGCCGAAACTGATGTCAGCCCTGATCGAACGCGCCCGCACGTGCGACAAACACATGATGGTCGCCGCCATCGAAAGCGGTAACGCCGCCTCGATTTCTCTGCATGCGCGACTCGGCTTCACCACCACCGGCCAGATGCCACAGGTCGGCACCAAGTTCGGCCGCTGGCTGGACCTGACCTTCATGCAACTGGACCTGTCGCCCGGCGCTCAGGCGCCTGCTTCGCAAGCCCCCACATCCGCCTAGACGAGAGCCCTCCATGAACCCAGCACAGTTGCGTCGCGTCACCACCGAAAGCTTCGCGCATTATCGCCAGGGCCTGGCTCAGTTGTTGTTCGACACCGTCCACGATGGCGCATCGGTCGGGTTCATGGCCGACCTGAACCTGGAGCAGGCGCTGAGCTGGTGTGATGGCTTAAGAGGCGACGTTGCCTCAGGCAATCTGCTGCTGTGGGTCGTGGTCGAGAACGAGCGCGTCCTTGCCAGTGCCCAGCTTGCGCTGTGCCAGAAGCCCAATGGGCTTAACCGTGCCGAGGTGCAGAAACTGATGGTGCTGCCTGCCGCGCGAGGCCGTGGTCTGGGCAGGCAACTGATGGACGCGGTTGAGCAGGCCGCCGCGAAGCACAAGCGCGGCTTGCTGCACCTGGACACCGAAGCAGGCTCGACGGCCGAAGCCTTCTATCGCTCGATGGCCTATGTCCGTGTGGGCGAACTGCCCGATTACTGCGCCACACCGGACGGCCGCTACCGGCCGACCGCCATTTACTTCAAAACCTTGGGGCAACCGACATGATCCCTGGTCAATACCAGATCCAGCCCGGCGAGATCGAGCTCAACGCTGGCCGCCGCACCCTGAGCCTGACCGTCGCCAACAGTGGCGATCGTCCGATTCAGGTGGGCTCGCATTTTCATTTTTTCGAAACCAACGACGCCCTGACCTTCGACCGTGCCGCCAGCCGCGGCATGCGCCTGAACATCCCGGCCGGCACCGCCGTGCGCTTCGAGCCTGGGCAATCACGTGAAGTCGAGCTGGTGGATCTTGCCGGGTTGCGCAAGGTATACGGGTTTGCCGGTCGGGTGATGGGCGAGCTGGATTGATACCAGACCGGACGCAAAACCCGGGTCGTTCCTGCGCTCCGTGCAGGAATGCAGCCGTGACGCTTTGCGCAGGGCTATTAAAGAACACAAGGAATCACCATGAAGATTTCCAGACAAGCCTACGCCGACATGTTCGGCCCCACGGTCGGCGACAAGGTTCGCCTGGCCGACACCGAGCTGTGGGTCGAAGTCGAGAAGGACTTCACCACCTACGGTGAGGAAGTGAAATTCGGCGGCGGCAAGGTCATCCGTGACGGCATGGGCCAGGGCCAGTTGCTGGCTGCCGAGGTGGTCGACACACTGATCACCAACGCGCTGATCATCGATCACTGGGGCATCGTCAAGGCCGACGTCGGCCTCAAGAACGGGCGTATCGCCGCCATCGGCAAGGCCGGCAACCCGGACATCCAGCCCGACGTGACCATCGCTGTCGGCGCCGCCACGGAAGTCATCGCCGGCGAAGGCATGATCCTCACCGCAGGCGGCGTCGATACGCACATCCACTTCATCTGCCCGCAGCAGATCGAAGAGGCGCTGATGAGCGGCGTGACCACCATGATCGGCGGCGGCACAGGCCCGGCCACGGGCACCAACGCCACGACCGTCACACCTGGCCCGTGGCACATGGCACGCATGCTCCAGGCAGCGGATAGTTTCCCGATGAACATCGGCCTGACCGGCAAGGGCAACGTCAGCCTGCCCGGCCCACTGGTCGAACAGGTCAAGGCAGGTGCCATCGGCCTCAAGCTGCACGAAGACTGGGGCACCACGCCTGCCGCTATCGACAATTGCCTGAGTGTGGCCGATGAATACGATGTACAGGTGGCGATTCACACGGACACCCTGAACGAGTCAGGCTTCGTGGAAACCACACTGGCGGCATTCAAGGGACGTACGATCCACACCTACCACACCGAGGGTGCCGGTGGCGGTCACGCGCCGGACATCATCAAGGCCTGCGGCTCGCCGAACGTGCTGCCCAGCTCGACCAACCCGACCCGGCCTTTCACGCGCAACACCATCGACGAGCACCTGGACATGCTGATGGTCTGCCATCACCTGGACCCGAGCATCGCCGAAGACGTCGCGTTCGCGGAAAGCCGTATCCGCCGCGAGACCATTGCTGCCGAGGACATCCTTCACGATCTGGGGGCGTTTTCGATGCTCAGTTCCGACAGCCAGGCCATGGGCCGGGTCGGCGAAGTAATCATGCGCACCTGGCAGACCGCCGACAAGATGAAGAAGCAGCGTGGCCCGTTGCCCCAGGACGGCCCCGGCAACGACAACTTCCGCGCCAAACGCTACATCGCCAAATACACCATCAACCCAGCGATCACCCACGGCATCAGCCATGAAGTGGGCTCCATCGAAGTCGGTAAATGGGCGGATCTGGTGCTCTGGCGCCCGGCGTTCTTTGGCGTCAAGCCGACGCTGATCCTCAAGGGTGGCGCTATCGCCGCCAGCCTGATGGGCGACGCCAATGCCTCGATCCCGACGCCGCAGCCGGTCCACTACCGCCCGATGTTCGCCAGCTACGGCAGTTCGCTGCACGCCACCAGCCTGACCTTCATCAGCCAGGCCGCGTTCGACGCAGGTGTGCCGCAATCACTGGATTTGAAAAAGCAGATAGGCGTAGTCAAAGGCTGCCGCACCGTGCAGAAAAAAGACCTGATCCACAACGACTACCTGCCCGACATCGACGTCGACCCGCAGACTTATCAGGTCAAGGCCGACGGCGTGTTGCTGTGGTGCGAACCTGCAGATGTGCTGCCGATGGCGCAGCGGTATTTTCTGTTCTAGAACCCTGAGGGGCCTTCCACTGGGAAGGCCCCTCAAGCCTGGCTTGCTCATCAAGCGCTTTACTCTTGAGCCAGCCATTCGTTCAGCCGGGTCTTGAACCAGAACTTCAGATGAAAGTCAGTCACTGTTTCCAGCCTCTCACCCTGCTTGAAGAAAATGACGGTCGGTACAGACTCAACGTTGTAGGCCTTGACTGTCTTTTCACAACTCTCCATCGGCAAACGTAATATCACGACCTTACCGTCATACTCCAACGCAAGGTCATCCATGATTTTTCCCGTCCGGGTACTGTAATCATCTTCGCCGAACGTGTTTTTTCCGGGCCGGCTGAACTCTGCCAATAAAAACGGCGGCTTTTTTTCCAGCGCCTTTACGAATTCATCATCGTTTACGACGATAACACTCATGGTGGTTCTCCCTTCAGCTCCCACACCTCATGGCGCAGGGGGCATTCCGTGCCCGCGTGCCTCCGACCGCAATCTAAGCGTTTATTTTTCCAATAAACGTCTCATCTGCGTGAAGTACCTCAAGCATTTGCAGCACGTCGTTGATGGCATCCAGCATGCCTAAATCCTGTGGCGTCGCCTTTTTATTGAGTACCCTGCGCAAGGTCAGCAAAACGCCCAGTTTTCCAAAGGCGACTTCGTCCAGGCTTGCCGTTTTCTTGTCAACGATGCTCTGTGCGGCGAGATTGATACGCGCGTCAACCCATTCAGGAAACGTTGGCAAGGCTTCAGCCAACACCTCGTCGATGACCTGAACCATCCGTTCCCCGGTCTGCAGCCCAACGAGTTCGCGCATGTTCTTGCCGTTGAGCACCAGAATCATTGTCGGGCCATGATTGATGCCATAAGTGCCTGAGGCGTATGGATTTAAAGTGTCTTTCAAGTCCGAATCCAGTTTGATTTCGACTCTGCAAAATACGGCTTTACCGGCGTACTTCGTGTCCAGCTCGTTTATCACCTCATCCATCTTGCCACTGGCATTGAGAACGGAAGGATCACGTTTGGTCGTTTTGTCTACCGTCGAAAACTCGACCACCACCAATTTCTCCTGACTGGCGTCAATAACGCTCTTCTGGAAGGTTGAATCAGTAACCGTTTCTACGCTCATGCTGCGGACCTCCGCTCAAGTAATCCGTCGATCCACGATAGGGCGTCACAAAAACAGCGTCTACTGACAGAAATGTCAGTCAACCGTATATAGGTAGCGCCGTGTAAAGGCGGTAAGATGCGCCATCTCCGTCAAGCTCCCCCAGCAAGGTAACCGGCCATGCGCCTCTCCGAATTCATCGTTCTCCACGTGGATCGCATCGTCGATGAATGGGAAGACTTCGCCAGAACACTCACACCTGCTGCCGACACCATGAACACCCTCGAACTGCGCGACCACGCCAAATCGATCCTGCTGGCGGCTGCGCGCGATATGAAGACCGCGCAGAGCAAGAGTGAAGAGATCGCCAAGGCCCGAGGTGAGGAGTTGAACAAAACGCCAAGCCTGGATGAGGCGGCTGCCAGCCATGGGGAGCTGCGCCATGAAGTCGGGTTTGATCTGGTGCAGATGACCTCGGAGTTCAGGCACCTGCGCGCCAGCGTCATTCGCCTTTGGGTCGACAGCCTGACCACGCCGCAACTGGCGGATTTTCGCGACGTGATCCGTTTCAACGAAGCCATCGACGAAGCTCTCGCCGAATCCACTGCGGCCTACGCCGAGCGTGTGGCGCGTTCGCGGGACATCTTTCTGGCGATTCTGGGCCATGACCTGCGTGCGCCGCTCCAGGCGGTCAGCATGTCCACCGAGCTGCTGGCTCGCAAGCTGGTCATGGACGACAAGACCCAGGGCTATATTTCGCGCATCAAGACCAGTACCCGGCACATGGGCACGATGGTCGGTGATCTGCTGGAGTTCGTGCGCAGCCGCCTGGGCGCCAGCCTGCCGGTCGAGCGCAAGTACATGGACCTGGCAGGTGCCTGCCGTGAAGCGCTTGAAGAGGCCAGCGCTGGCCAGCCGGGATCGGCCCCTGTGTTAACCATTGAAGGCGACACACAGGGGCACTGGGACAGCGGGCGCATCGGCCAGATGTTGCAGAACCTGATCGGCAATGCCTTGCAGCATGGTGCGGCCAGTCACGAGATCAGCGTACAGATCAAAGGCGGACCGGACACGGTCGAACTGGTGGTCCACAACGAAGGCAAGCCGATTGCCGAAGACGCCATCGGCACGATCTTCGACCCGCTGGTGCGCAGCTCCGAAGAAAACAGCGAAAGCCGCACGACCTCGACCAGCCTGGGGTTGGGGTTGTTCATCGTCAAGGAAGTGGTCAACGCCCACAGCGGCAGCATCACTGTTACCTCGACCATCGGCGACGGCACCACCTTTACTGTGGTACTGCCCAAGAGCTGATGGCTGCGATGACAGTGCCCGCACAGTAAGACCGGGCATACGCCATTTTGTCGGAGATACCGCCGTATTTTCGGGGCTACTCTGTCTGGCAGCAAACACGGAATTGTTTGAAGTGCCACCACGTCTTCGACGTAGCGCTGTAGCGCAGCAAACACCGGATCGTGGGAGCGGACTTGTCCGCGAAAAGGCAGGTACATCCGCCCCGGATGCAGTGGCTGAAAGGCTGCATTCACGGACAAGCGGAGCGCCGCCCGGTACGCTCCCACAAAATCACGTGAGTTACAGGTTGTTTGATAAGAGGCGGCTTGCCGGCAATTCGATTTATCCGGCGCCCCGTCAGTGACTGAACGGACGCTATCGCCGGCAGGCCGCCTCCCACGATCGTGAGTTTGCTGTGAGGCAGTGCTGCGTCAGACAGAGCAGCATCGCTCACTCACACGTGATCAATTTCCCCACTGCGCCCGCGGGTCGAACGCCGAGCTGTCCGCCAGTTTCTGCCACAGCGCACGGCTTGCTTCGTCGATCTGCTTGGGCATGACGATCTTGAGCTGGGCATACAGGTCGCCGCGCTCGCCGCTCTTGCTCATCAGACCGTTACCCTTGATACGCAGGCGCTGACCGTTCTGGCTGTCGGGGCGGATGGTCAGGTTGATACGACCGGTCAGGGTCGGCACCGCGACCTTGGTGCCCAGCGCAGCTTCCCAAGGCGCCAGTGGAACGGTGATGACCAGATCGTGCTCTTCAACCTCGAACATCGGGTGAGGCGCCAGACGAATGATCAGGTAGAGATCACCATTGGCCCCACCGGCGACTCCGGGTGCGCCCTGCCCCTTGAGACGAATGCGTTCGCCATCGACCACGCCTGCCGGAATCTTCACGTTCAGGGTTTTGGTGATGTCGCTCATGCGCTGCCCGTTGGGGCTTTGTTGCGGCACCTTGAAGCTGACCTGCTTGGACTCGGCCGACAGGGTCTCTTCCAGAAAGACGGCCAGCTCCATTTCCACATCCTGGCCCTTGCGACCCGGATTGCGGCTGCGACCACCCTGCTGGGCCCGCCCGCCGAAAATGGAGCTGAAGAACTCGGAAAAGTCCGCCGTCTCTTCACCAAACCCGCCCGCACCGGCGCGGCTCTGCCAGCCCGGTGGGGCCTGAAAAGGACGTCCCTGACGCCCGTACTTGCGCAGCTCATCGTATTCGGCGCGCTTGTCGGGGCTGCTGAGGACTTCATACGCCTCGGACGCTTCCTTGAATTTGTCCTCGGCCCCCGCCTCTTTACTGACGTCGGGGTGATACTTGCGCGCCAGCTTGCGATAGGCGGTCTTGATCGCCTTGTCGTCAGCAGTCGGCTCGACGTCCAGTATCTTGTAGTAGTCTTTGAAATCCATCTAACACTCACCCATCCCAATTATCCAGCGCAGCCAGATGCGCTGGTATAACACGCCCAGCCTCCTCGTGTTCGAGGCACCTGAAAGACTTCACGTCGAAAAATACACCGATAACCAGCCACATTGACATGCGGATCAGGTCTTGGACCACCTGCGCTACCGGGAATCCCATCAAGATTGGGGGTAATGGCCCTGAGTTCAAGCCCTGGGCGCAAATACCGATAACCCGCAATAGATAACCCGGAATAAGCGACGCATCGCCCTACGCAATTGCCCCGCGCTGACATAAACTGCGCGGCCGTTTTTTGACTGGAACGTAAAAGACATGAATAACCAATCCCCGGCCCGTGCCTGCGGCATCGATTTCGGCACGTCCAATTCCACTGTCGGCTGGCAAAGGCCAGGGGTGGAATCGTTGATCGCGCTGGAGGACGACAAGATCACCCTGCCCTCAGTGGTGTTCTTCAACATGGAAGAGCGCCGCCCGGTCTATGGCCGCCTGGCGCTTCACGAATACCTGGAAGGCTACGAAGGCCGCCTGATGCGCTCGCTCAAGAGCCTTTTGGGCTCCAAGCTGATCAAGCACGACACCAGCGTGCTGGGCACGGCCATGCCGTTCAAGGACTTGCTGGCGCTGTTCATCGGCGAATTGAAGAAGCGCGCCGAAACAACGGCCGGACGCGAATTCGAACAGGTGGTGCTGGGTCGTCCGGTGCATTTTGTCGATGACGATGCACAGGCGGACCAGGAAGCCGAAGACACATTGGCCGAGGTTGCGCGCAAGATCGGCTTCAAGGACGTGTCATTCCAGTTCGAGCCCATTGCAGCAGCGTTCGACTACGAGTCCACCATCACCCACGAGGAGCTGGTGCTGATTGTCGACATCGGCGGTGGTACCTCCGACTTCTCGCTGGTACGCCTGTCGCCGGAACGTCGTGATCATGAGGATCGTCAGGATGACATCCTGGCCACCGGAGGCGTGCACATTGGCGGCACTGACTTCGACAAGCAGTTAAGCCTGCAAGGCGTGATGCCGCTGTTCGGTTACGGCAGCCGCATGAAAAGCGGCGCCTACATGCCCACCAGTCACCACATCAATCTGGCCACCTGGCACACCATCAACGCCGTTTACGCGCAGAAATCCCAGCTGGCGCTGGGCAGCATGCGTTATGACATCGAAGACACCGGCGGCATCGACCGGCTGTTCAAGCTGATCGAACAACGCGCCGGACACTGGCTGGCGATGGAAGTGGAAGAGACCAAGATCCAGCTGACCCAGGCCGATAACCGTCACTTGCTGATGGACCGTATCGAGCCCGGCCTGAGCGTGGACCTTGGCCGGGCGATGTTCGAAGCGGCAATCGACGCGCAGCTCGAGCGGGTCCGCAACAGCGTGACGCAATTGCTGAACCAGGCAGGGGTGGGTGTCGAGCAGGTCAATACGGTGTTCTTCACCGGCGGCTCAAGCGGCATTCCGGCGCTGCGCAACAGCGTGTCGGCCATGCTGCCGAATGCACGTCATGTGGAAGGCAACATCTTCGGCAGCATCGGCAGTGGTCTGGCGATTGAAGCGAAGAAGCGTTACGGCTGACGCTGGTCGCCGATTGTCACCACGCTAAACCAGCCCTTCCTTCTGCAATTCACTCTTCAGGTACGCGTAGTAAATCGGTCCTGCCACCACGCCCGGCAGGCCGAACGCGGCTTCGAACAGCAGCATGGCCAGCAGCAGCTCCCAGGACTTGGCATTGATCTGCCCGCCCACGATTCGCGCGTTGAGGAAATACTCGACCTTGTGAATCACGATCAGATAACCCAGCGCCGCCAAGGCAACCCAGATCGAGATCGACATGCCGACGATGAAGATCAGCGTGTTGGACATCAGGTTACCCACCACCGGCAACAGCCCGAGCAGAAAGGTCATGATGATCAGGGTCTTGGTCAGCGGGAGGTGGATGCCGCACAACGGAAGGACAATGGCCAGAAACACCGACGTGAACGCCGTGTTGAGCAGGGAAATCTTGATCTGGGCGAAGACGATATTGCGGAATGCGCGGCTGACCAGATAAAGCCGGTCAAACAATGCCGAGGCCAGCGGTTTGCGGGTGTGCACGTCGGAAATCCGCTGCAGGGCGATGATCGCGCCAAGCACCATGCCGATCAGCATGGTGACGAACATATGTGCCGCGCCTTTGCCGATCAGTTGCAACTCGCCAACGTGTTTCTGCAGCCATTGAAACAGCGAAACCTGAAACTCCGCGGCGCTGGCGGGCAGGTACGAGTCAATGAAAGGCGGAAGCTGGCCACGGGCGCGGTCAACCAGCGTCATGAACTTGTCCAGCGACGCGCCAGGGTTTTCCGCCTCATGCAGGACGAAACTGATCACACCGGCGAAGATCAGGGTCAGCAGGCTGACGATGAGGGTTCCCAGCAGCGCAACGGCCAGCCATCTGGCGCGCTCGCCGGCGATGAGCTTTTGCAGCTTGGGGGTCAGCATGTTGACCAGTTCGAAGACCAGCAGGCCAGCCAGCAGACTGGGCAGCAGCTTGAAGGGCAATACCATCAGCAGACCGCCAAACACGAGAATCCAGCTGGCTATTAACACCTGACGCGCAGAAAACGTTGGCATAGACCCTCAAAGGGCAACACGAAGAGGTGGGCAGTCTGCCAGCGTTCGCAGCCGAGAACCAGTCATCCAGAAGCCGGAAAGTCCACGGCCCGGTCATCGATGCGATGACCGGGATCACAATGGCGCGCAAGCGCAGTGTTTACCGCACTCGCGCCGGTTGCCGGGCGCTACACACGCCTGCGAAAAATTATTTCTTCTTGAGACAATCGCTCATGAACGTCTTGCGGGCGTCGCCCTTGAGCGCTTGAGTGGAGGCCGTTGCGTTGCAGGTTTTCATTTTTTCCTGCTGCGTCGCTGCCGGAGCAGGCGCCGCTTTCAGGCAGGTGCTCATGAAGGCCTTGCGCTCGTCGCCCTTGAGCGACCGGGTGCTGGCGTCAGCGTTGCAGGTGGTCATCTTGTTCTGCTGCGCCGTAGCGGCAAAACCTTGCGCGGAAAACATCAGGCCAACGAGCAACAAAGGAATACCGAGTGTCTTCATCGTTCGACTCTCCAGGTCCGCTGTACCGGTCGGCACAGGCTTGAAATCAGTGTAGCCAAGATGTTGCAAAATATGAGACACAACGAGGCGCCACGATTGGCATTCATTTGAAACAGGTGGATAGTTGCGCCTCGTTCAATTTCCGGCATTCCCATGCAATACGCTTTTCCACTGCTGACCATCTTTATCTGGTCCGTCAACACCGTCATCACCAAGGCGGCGTCCGAAGTCATCTTCCCGTCTGAAATCGGCTTCTACCGCTGGCTGCTGGCGGGATTGCTGTTCACGCCCTTCATGCTCATCCCGGTCTGGAAGAATCGCGCATCGATCAGGCCTCTACTGGGCAAAATCGTGGTACTGGGCGCGCTGGGCATGGCGGTGTATCAGAGCCTTGCCTATTTCGCGGCGGGCATGACCACGGCCACCAACATGGGGATCATTCAGTCGCTGGTGCCTGTCATGGCGCTGGGGCTGTCCATTGCCTGCCTGGGCATGCGCTTGACCTACGGCGCATTGCTGGGCGCAGTGATCTCTTTTGCGGGGGTGATCGTGGTCGTCGCTGCAGGCAACCTGACGGGGCTCATCGAGCAAGGGATGAATCGGGGGGATGCCATCGTGCTGGTCGCCGCA
This sequence comes from Pseudomonas asturiensis, assembly GCF_900143095.1. Lineage (GTDB taxonomy): Bacteria > Pseudomonadota > Gammaproteobacteria > Pseudomonadales > Pseudomonadaceae > Aquipseudomonas > Aquipseudomonas asturiensis. The sequence continues at coordinate 128,550 of NZ_FRDA01000007.1, forward strand.
GCGGCCTACGCGCTGTACAGCATGCTCTTGAAAAAATGGCAGTTGCGTCCGCCGCCGCTGCACTTGCTGTACATGCAGATTCTGGTGGCGATTGTGGTGCTGTTTCCGCTGTTCATTCTGTCGCCACGTACCGGGCTGAACGCAAGCAACATTCCGCTGGTGCTGTATGCCGCGATTCCCACCTCGATGCTGGCGCCCTGGTTGTGGATGACCTCGATCATGCGCCTGGGCCCAAGCCGCACCACACTGTTCTTCAACCTGATGCCAATTGCCACGGCCCTGATTGCTGCCGTGGCGCTCGGCGAACAGCTGGCGCTTTATCATCTGTATGGCGGCGCGCTGACCCTGTGCGGGGTCATCCTCGCCGAACGCTGGAAGACCCCGCTGACACTCAGGAAAGGCTAGGCCGTTGCGCTGCCCTCACCGCCCTCCACGCTGTGGATCGACACATCCGTGATGCCGGCGGCGTGAGGCATGCCGGCTTCGGGAAGATCATCCAGCTCGACCTGATGCTTGAGCGCCAGCTCATGCACGATTTCAATGATCGGCACGTCCAGGTCTTCGATGACATCTACATGGTGCTCGCCCAACAGGGTGTACTCGATCTCATACAGCTCTTTATCGCCCATCGCATCACTTCCTGGCCGTCACATACGAACGGCTGATTACGAATTACTGCCTGATTGAGTTAAAGACCGGCAGCCTTGAGGCGCGCGGCGTGTTCCATGAACAGGCGCACGGGATCTGCGCCTTTGCCGACCAGCCCGAAGGTCTGGTTGACGATGTCGAAATGGTCGAGCGCAAAGTCATCCCCGATGACCGTGCCCAGGTGCGAACTGAAACGCCCGACCATGCCATCAGATTGACCTCGCTCTTTCCTGAACGTGCGAGCGAATATTCGGCAGGTCACGTTAGTGCCATCAATCAGGTTGCGTCCGCGATTGGTAATGCCCGGTTTGAGGATCCCGGACCAGGAGTAATAGCGCACCCCGCCCACCTGTTCTTCGCCGCTCCCGCCCCATACTTCGGGCAATCCCTGAGGATATTGCTTGTTGAACAGCGCAACCCCGGTAGTGGTCAGGGACTGGTGCGAAGCCGTGATGTCCATCGGCAACCTCGGCCCGCGATAGCCGGTTTCGAACACGACGATTACCCAGGCCAGCAGCCCGATCACCGCGTTGACCACACGCCCGCCCGGCGTACCCGGCGGGTAGTGCCGTTCCAGGTAGTCCGCCAGCTCCGAACCGTGATTGGGGCCGGCCACGGACGTGACCGATGCCACCAGGTCGGGCCGTTTGGCTGCGACATAGCGCACCGTCAGCGCACCCTGACTGTGACCGATCAGATTGACCTTGGCCACGCCGGTTTCCCGGACAGTCTGCTCGATGACCTTGAGCAACTGCTCGCCGCGTATCTCGGTCGAATTGACCCCGGATACCATCACCGGGATCACCGTCGCCCCGCCACGTTCAAGCGCTTTCACGATGCCGAACCAATAGGGATACACCAGCAGCCGCACAAACCCTAACAAGCCTGGTACCAGCAACAATGGATAACGCGTCGCCTGTTCTTGCGCCATGTAGATCTCCCTGTGCTGAAACGAGTTGAACAACCCTCTCAACCTTAGCGGTGTTTTTTGGCAAGCCAGAACAACGCGACCATCAGGGGTGCTGCCTCATCGCCATCTTTTTTCGAACTCTTGCACACCTCCTCCGCTCCAACGTGCAACGGGCCAAGACCGGCTCTGACATGTGGAGCAATAACGATGTACAACAAAATCCTCGCAGCAACCTTCGTATTGGCAACAATGGCTGGCTGCAGCAACACAACCGTGCAGAACCCGGTGGACTACGTCACCTATCGCAATGAGCCACTGGTCAAGCAGGTCGAGAACGGCATGACCCGTCAACAGGTGCTGACCATTGGCGGTGAGCCTTCGTCCACCATCGACCGCAAGGTCAATACCGGCACCTGCAACAACTACGTGATGAGCAAAGACGGCCACAAACAGGTCTACCACGTCAGCTTCAACAGCGACGGCCGTGTAACCAACAAAGGTTTTATGACCTGCGAACAGCGTGAAATGAACGAACGTTCGATGTAACTCGCTTGCAGAACGAAAAAGCCCGATGCGTGATGCATCGGGCTTTTTCATGTGAGCATTTTTGCATCCGTGTCAGAACACCAGCTTGAACAAGGCAATCACCACGATCAGGCCGATCAGAAAAATGATACCGACGGTGCTTCCCAGAAACTTGAGCATGTGAATCTCCACGATTAAATAGGTCTCAAGCTTGGGACCGCAGGGCAGAGCACTCGTTTCTTATATTTTTTACACCGCTCGTCCCGTATGAAACCTGCAAAATCGGATAAAACTTTCTCGTTGTTCATCACTCACAAAGGTTGATGATCTTGCCACGCGACACACAGAGCGAGACACACCACCTGATGAACCTGGAGATCACCCATGAATTCTGCACCACAGCTATCCGATGTAAACAGCCTGCGCCAGCGTGCGCGCCAGAACGTTGAGAATGGTGCGGTCACCGAAGGCTATAACGCCGATCGCGAAACGGTCCTGCGCCTGCTCAACGAGTCGCTTGCGACCGAGCTGGTCTGCGTCCTGCGCTACAAGCGTCACTACTACATGGCAACGGGCCTGAAGGCCAGCGTTGCAGCCGCCGAGTTCCTGGAGCACGCGCAACAGGAAGCCGAGCACGCCGACAAGCTGGCCGAGCGAATCGTGCAACTGGGCGGCGAGCCGGAGTTCAACCCGGACACTCTGTCCAAGAACTCCCACGCGCAGTACGTGGCAGGCAACACCCTCAAGGAAATGGTTTACGAAGACCTGGTTGCCGAGCGCATTGCAGTCGACAGCTACCGTGAAATCATTCAGTACATCGGCGACACCGATCCGACTACCCGTCGCATCTTCGAAGAAATCCTCGCGCAGGAAGAAGAGCATGCCGACGACATGGCGGACATCCTGAACGACCTGTGATTCGGGACTGAAAGCAAAAGCCAGGATTTTTATCCTGGCTTTTTTGTGCCGCCTGGATAAACGCTATTTTTTGGTGGGAGGCGGCTTGCCGGCGATGCGATGTGTCTGGCGACCTGTGGCGACAGGTACGACGCTATCGCCGGCAAGCCGCCTCCCACGGTCCATGGTGTGCTGTAAGACAGCGCTGTTTCAGAGCATCTGCCAACGCAAAGGCCAGGATTTTTTGTGCAGCCTTAGTTTCATCAAACGCAACGTAACGCGCTGGAGAAACATGGTTTTTGTGGGAGGCGGCTTGCCGGCGATGCGTTTTGTCAGACGAACTTTTGGCGACAGGTATGACGCCATCGCCAGCAAGCTGCCTCCCACGGTCCGTGGTGTGCTGTAAGAAAGCGCTGTTTCAGAGCATCTGCCAACGCAAAAGCCAGGATTTTTTGTGCAGCCTTAGTTTCATCAAACGCAACGTAACGCGCTGGAGAAACATGGTTTTTGTGGGAGGCGGCTTGCCGGCGATGCGTTTTGTCAGACGAACTTTTGGCGACAGGTACGACGCTATCGCCGGCAAGCTGCCTCTCACCGTCCGTTGGCGGCTGAAAGGCAGCGCGGTGTCACATTAGACGCCTGGCCTGGCCAGGCGCTTATTTCACGGTCTTGGGCGCCTTGCCTGAACGCATCTGCTCCAGCAGCGGCCCACACTGGTTAGGCTCGCTGTCGCCGGTCGCGACCAGCGCCAGCAGCCCTGCCGCAGGCCCGACGGTTGCGCCCAGCAGGATCATCCCGGCACCGCGCAGCAACAGCGGACCGGATTGCACGCCCGCATTGGGCCTGGCAAACGGGCCGTTAACGTACAAAGGCGAGCGCAGCGAGAACACACGAAACCCTTTGGACTCCGGGTTGATCTGCAAGTCCAGTTGCTCGGTCTTCATGTTCGCCGTGCCGCTGATATAGATGATCGCGTTCTCGGTGTCGAAAACGAACAAGCGACTGGTGGCCAGTCCATCCTTGATGCCGAAGTCGGACGCCGCACAGTTGATTTTCACGTCTTTGTCGCCGAACAGTTTGCCGACCACGTAGTTGCCCACGTTGAGCCCCGCGATTTCCATCAGGCCACGGCTGATTGCGCCGTCGTTGACCAGCATTTTCATCTCGCCATTGGCTGTCCCCAGCAACGCGGCAATCGAGTTGCCCCGCCCGCTGATGTCGGCATCACCATTAAGCTCACCGAAGCTGGTCTTCATCGGTTCGAAGGTCGGGAACAGTTGCTTGAGCTTGAAGTTACGCGCCGACAACTTCGCCCGGCCTTGCAGCGGCCTGTCGCGACCATCGAGACGAATGTCCGCATCCAGCTTGCCGCCCGCCACACCAAAACGCAGAGGTTCGAGGCCAAGCTGTCCGTCATTCAGGATCAGATGCGTATAAAGGTCGGTGAACGGCAGATCCGGGCTTTGAACAATACGCTTGCCAGTGAACTCGACGTCGGCATCCATCGCACGCCAGCGATCGGTCTGGAACTCCTCGACCGGCAGCACTTTGCCTGCAGGCTGCTTGCTCTCGCCGCCACGCTTTTTCTGCGCAGCATTGGAGTCGGCACCGATCAGCGGCGCCAGATCACTGAACAGCAACTGGTCTGACACCAGCACGCCGGTGAGCTTGGGCCGTGGCTGGCTGGCAACGAAGCCCAGATCGCCGTGAATGTCGCTGTTGCCGATCTTGCCGTTGAATTTTTCGTAGCTGAAACGAGCGCCGTCCGGGTCATGCAGCTTGGCGATCAGCCGACCGTCCGTTGAATACGCAGGCGAATCAGGCAGCGTGACGCCGGTCAGCGGGTAGAGATTGCTCAGGCTGGCACCAGACAGCTTCAAACGCAGATCAAGCGCACCCAGATTCTGAGGATCAGTCACCGTCCCGGCGATCACGCCATGGGTGTCGCCAACCTTTACATCGGCCTGCACCGGGAACGGCTGATTGGCATCCTTCAGTGCCAGCAACCCACCGATCTTGCCTGTGCCGCTGAGCTTCTGACCGTGATACTGACCTTTGACGGTCAGTCCGAACGCGTAATCCTGCGGCACCACACCCTTGTCCTGGGCCTTTTTCGCTTCCTTGCTGCCGACGATTTCGCCGAACGGGATGGGCTTGCCGAGCATCTCGATCACCACATCCAGCTGCGTATTCAGGGTCTGATCATTGAAGCTGACCAGCCCTTTGTCGAATTTGATCGCACCAATGTCCACTTCCCACTTCGTAGGCTCGGCGTTGGGGTCGGACTTGGGCAAATCAAACACCCAGTTGGCACGACCATCGGCCAGCCGCTCCAGCTTTGCTTCAGGCCCGGTCAGATCAATACGCGGAATCACCACGTGTTGGGCCAGCAACGGCAGCAGCGACAGCCGAAACTCCACTTGCTTGAGCGTGACCATCTGCGGCTGCTTCGACCACTCGGGGTTGCCCAGCGTCAGGTCGTCAGCCACAAAATGCGGCGAGGGCACCCAGGCGCGCCAGCCACCCAATTCAGGTTCACGCGACCAGCGCACGTCCAGATTGCCATTGATGGCGAACGGGCGATGCAGCGCTTCGCTGACCTTTTCATTGAGGGTGGGTTTGATGCGATTCCAGTCGAAAGTGACAATCACAATGACCAACACGGCCAGCACCACCAGCAAAGTGGCGCCTGTCCACGCGAAAATCCTACGGCTGCGCGTCATGCATGACTCTCCAGAAAACAGTGCCCCTGCCTTGGAACACTGAGTACGACATGCCCGTTCGACTGACAAACGCGTCGAGGGTTTGATCGAGATGGGCAAATAAGCTGCAAACCTTGCGGCGCAGCGCAACGAGCGAATCATTTTGGTCGATTTTCACCATCATCTTTATGAACTTCTGTCTCGACGGGACCGGCGTCATAGTGCACGCCTGTTCCCATCGTCCGCTCTTTCGAGGAGCACAACCATGAAACCCCACCTGTTATTGAGCCTGTTTCTGTCCATCTTCGCCGCCAATGCCTACGCCGCTTCGGCATCGGAGCGCGAACTGCGTATTGCCGAGAACGGCCCTGACCGCCTGGTTCAGCAGTATCAAAGAGTCTGATCACGCCAAACGCCGAAAAGCCTTTCGACGCAGGCAAAGCGCATTTGTTAAAGTGCGACGCAGTCTATCCCCAGAATCGTTTGAGCCATGCTGCCCCGCGCCGAACAGAAACAACAGACCCGAAGAGCTTTGCTGGACGCCGCCCACCACTTGATGGAAAGCGGACGCGGTTTTGGCAGCCTGAGCCTGCGCGAAGTGGCACGCACGGCAGGCATCGTGCCGACCGGCTTCTATCGCCACTTCGAAGACATGGACCAACTCGGTCTGGTACTGGTCAGCGAAGTGGGCCAGACCTTTCGGGAAACCATCCGGCTGGTGCGGCATAACGAATTTGCCATGGGCGGTCTGATTCGCGCCTCGGTGCAAATATTTCTGGAGCGCGTGGCCGCCAATCGCTCGCAGTTCCTGTTTCTGGCTCGCGAACAATACGGCGGCTCGCTGAAGGTGCGCCAGGCATTGGGCGCGCTGCGCGAAGGCATCAGCGCCGACCTGACTGCCGACCTCGCGAAGATGCCCAAGTGGCAGCATTTGAGTGCCGACTCGCTGTCGATCATCGCCGACCTGGTGGTCAAAAGCGTGTTCGCCATGCTGCCCGAACTGATCGACCCTCCTCCCGCCTCGCTCGCGCCACACCTCACGCCGCAAGCCAAGATCACTCAGCAGTTGCGCTTTATCTTCATCGGCGCAAGGCATTGGCGTGGTCTGGGCAGTCACGACTGATCAATGAAAACCAGATCGTTCTGATCGCTCCCACGTTGCGCGTTCATCGTTGTGCACACAGTGCAACAGGCCTCTGGAACGGGCACGATCCCTCAAAACCGCTACCGCACCATTCTGGCGCATTAAATCCATCAAGCACCAATAGCGCGCACTGTTTTGAGTGGATACTCCGGTTCCGTCAGTCTTTTCCCACGTTCTGCACTGTTGGCAAGCCCCTTGCTCTGCTTTGAGGCATCGCAATTGGCTGGAAGCTATCTGATGCTGGTGATTCACAACCGAATCGAACCCCAGGCCGAGTGGGCCGCCGAGCTGCATTTGAACTTCGAGGCGCGCAGCAAGAGCCGCCTGCGCTGCTTCAGTGCAGAAAACGAGGACGTGGGCCTGTTTCTGCCACGCGGGCAATCGCCGCTGCGTGATGGCGAGTTTCTGCAGGCCGAGGACGGCCGTGTCGTGCGGGTCTGCGCTCGCCCGGAAAAGCTCATGCACGTCACCTGCAGCAGCACCTTCGAACTGACCCGCGCGGCCTACCATCTGGGTAATCGCCACGTGGCCCTGCAAGTCGGAGACGGCTGGCTGCGATTGCTCGACGACTACGTGCTCAAGGCGATGCTCGATCAACTGGGTGCCAGCACTGAAACCATCGAAGCCCCGTTCCAGCCGGAACATGGTGCTTATGGCGGAGGCCATCATCATTCACGTGCAGGAGAAGAGGATTTCAACTATCCCCCTCGCCTGCATCAGTTCGGTGTGCGCACGTGAACAGCGCCTGGGCGCTTCTGCGCCTGGCCAGCCCGCAGCTGCCGATTGGCGGTTACAGCTATTCGCAAGGGCTGGAGATGGCCGTGGAAAACGCCATCGTGACCGACCCGCAGACCGCAGGTCGCTGGATCGGTGATCAATTACTGCTCAACCTGGCGCGCTTCGAAGCCCCGTTGCTGCTGGCTCACTGCCAGGCCGCGGCCGATGAAGACTGGGGACAACTGCTGCAAGTCAGCGAGCAGCATCGCGCCAGCCGGGAAACCCGCGAGCTGCATCTGGAAAGCCGGCAGATGGGCTATTCCCTGCAACAGCTGCTCAACGGCTTGCCGGAACTGGACCGCGATGCGCGACGCTTTCTGGAACAGACGACCGAGCCACACCTGGCACTCGGTTGGGCACTGGCCGCTCGCGCCTGGCAGATCAGCCCGCAGGATGCACTGGCAGCCTGGCTCTGGAGCTGGCTGGAAAACCAATTGGCGGTGCTGATGAAGACCCTGCCACTCGGCCAGCAGGCCGCCCAGCGCCTGACCAGCGAACTGCTGCCGCTGTTGCAGCAGGCGCAGGCCAGCGCCAGCGCACAAGACATCCGCCATTGCGGCAGTGCGGCCTTCGGTCTGTCACTGGCGAGCATGGCCCACGAACGTCAATACAGCCGGTTATTCCGGTCCTGATATGCATCCATGGAGAACTCAATGAACAGCCAACCCCTGCGCGTCGGCATCGGTGGCCCGGTCGGGTCGGGCAAGACCGCACTGACACTGGCGCTCTGCCTGGCGCTGCGTGATCGCTATAACCTGGCGGTCGTGACCAACGATATCTACACCCGCGAAGACGCCGACTTTCTGGTGCGCAACGAAGCATTGGCGCCCGAGCGCATCATCGGCGTAGAAACCGGCGGCTGCCCGCACACGGCGATTCGTGAAGACGCGTCGATCAATCTGGAGGCCGTCGACCAGCTTAATCGTCGCTTCGAGGGTCTGGACCTGATCATCGTCGAATCGGGTGGCGACAACCTGTCCGCGACCTTCAGCCCGGAGCTGTCGGACCTGACCATCTATGTCATCGATGTCTCGGCAGGCGACAAGCTGCCACGCAAAGGCGGCCCGGGCATCTGTAAATCGGATCTGCTGGTCATCAACAAGATCGACCTTGCGCCATTGGTAGGTGCCTCGCTGGAGATGATGGACAGCGACACGCGGCGGATGCGCGGTGAAAAGCCCTTCGTCTTCAGCAACCAGAAAACCGGCCAGGGTCTGGAACAGATCATTGCCTTCATTGAACGCCAGGGCCTGCTGAACGCGGCCGCCTGATCCCACGACAAGGAAACTCTCGATGAACACCCAAAAAGTCCTCGGCGCCCTCGCCCTGTTGCTGGTCCCGACCCTGGCCATGGCGCACCCTGGCCATGGTGATAACGGTTTGATCGCCGGTATCAGCCACCCACTGGGCGGTCTTGATCACTTGCTGGCGATGCTGGCGGTCGGTCTGTGGGCCGCACAGCAACAAGGCACAGCGCGCTGGGCACTGCCCTGCACGTTCGTCGGCACCATGCTGATCGGCGGCGTGCTGGGCTTCGAAGGCTTGAACCTGCCTGCACTGGAGAGCGGTATTGCAGCGTCGGTACTGGCGCTGGGCCTGGCGGTCGCACTGGCTGTTCGTCCACCGTTGCCGCTGGCTGTTGCAGCGACTGCGCTGTTCGCATTGTTTCACGGCGTGGCTCACGGCCTTGAGCTGCCGGACATGTCCAGCCCATGGGCCTACGCCGCTGGCTTCGTTGCCGCCACCGCCGCACTGCATGCAGCGGGTTACGCAGTCGTTCGCGTCCTGCCGCGCGCCGCAGCACCACTGGTGCGCCTGGCCGGTGCTGCGTCGGCCGCGACAGGTGTCTGGTTGCTGGCAGGCTGAAGAGACATTCCGTGGGCGGCTGTGAGAGCGTGCCGTTTCAGGCTCAGCTAACACAACGCAATGCCCTGGAGAAACACTGTGCTTTCGTGGGAGGCGGCTTGCCGGCGATGGCGTCAGGCTTGGTAGTGATGGGCCAACTGAAAAACTCATAGACGGCAAGTCGCCTCCCACAAGCTTTGCGTTTACCCGGAAACACTTGTGGATAACCATGAGCGCGATGTATCGGGCGATCAAAAGGCCCATCGAGACTTGCGCGGCAATCCTGCTAACATGTCGCGCATCCCGATTCAGCTGCGACGACCCCGATGCCACACGCTTCCAGTTCCGCCCCCACGCCTGAGATGACCTCGGTCTTCGCTGCCCTGCAGACGCATTTTCTGCGGGTCATCGTGCCGCTCTGGCAAGGCCCCGGCTGGAATGCGCAACTGGCGTTGCCGTACGAAGCCCTCGACGCGAATCATCAACCCCTGCCACCGCAACGCTATCGGGCCATGGCCTGTGCGCGGCAGCTGTTCCTGTTTTCCAGCCTGATCGGCCATTCCGACGTACCTGACGCCTCTGTACGCGCCGGAGCGCTGTTTCGCTCGTTGCAGCAGCACTTTCACGATGGCGACCATGGCGGCTGGTTTTACAGCATCGACCCACAGGGCAAGCCGCTGGATCGTCGCAAGGACCTTTACACCCACGCCTTCATCATCTTCGCCTGTGCGCATTACTGGGCAAAGGCCCGGGATCCGCTCGCGGAGTCGGTACTCAACGCAGCACTCAACGTCGTCGCCGAGCGTTTCGCCGATGAGGCGGGTCTGTACGAAGCACAACTGAACGAGGACTGGTCAACGCTGGGTACGGGCCCTTTGCAGAACCCTCTGATGCATCTGGCCGAAGCCTTTCTGGCGACGCTATCGGTACGTGCCGACCCGCAGACCCAGTCAGCCATGGACGCCCTGGCTATCAACATGCAACTGCGCTTTGTGGATAACACCACGGGGGTGATGCTGGAGAAACCGCTGGGTGCTGTGGATAACTGGTACGAGCCGGGCCATCAGTTCGAATGGTTCTTTTTGCTGGAGTCCTCTCCCGAGATGCACGGCAGCCCCCTGCATGCTTCGATGACCCGCGCCTTCGCCTATGCACAGGCACAAGGTGTCGATCCACAGAACGGTGCTGTTACGGCAACCTTGACGCTGGAAGGCAAGGTGCAGGACAGCACCCAGCGCATCTGGGCGCAGGCCGAATACCTGCGAGCGATGGCGTTGCGTCCCGAGTGCGAGTCAGCGCTGACCCGGCAGTTGCTCGACTTCGAGCAGCGCTTCCTGCGTGCGAGAGGCTGGAACGAGTGCGTCGACCCCGATGGCACGGTCAGCCGCAGCGACATGCCCTCGACCACGCCTTACCATCTGGCAACCTGCTACATCGGGCTGGCGGACTATCTGGAAAACCGCTTCGTCACGGCCTTCCCGCCGCCCACGCCCGAAAGAAACTGATCAGCCGCGATTACGATCGATTGCAAACCCTGCCCAGGTCTGGCTGACGGGCATCAGTTCCAGGCTGTTGATGTTGACGTGGGCCGGGGTGTTCATGATCCAGAAGATCGTGTCGGCGATGTCCTGAGGCTGAATCGGCTCTGCCCCGGCATAGGTCGCGTCGTACTTGGCCTGATCGCCACCGAAACGCACCAGCGAGAACTCGCTTTCGCACAGGCCTGGCTCCAGATTGGTCACGCGTACGCCGGTGCCGATCAGGTCGTTGCGCAGGTTGAGCGAGAACTGCCCGACGAACGCTTTGGTGCCGCCGTACACGTTGCCACCCGGATACGGATAGTTACCCGCCACCGACCCCAGATTGACAATGCTCGCGCCACGACCATGGGCGATCAGACGTGGCAGCAGCAGGCGTGTGCTGTAGACCAGACCTTTGATGTTGGTGTCGATCATGGTGTCCCAATCGTCCAGATCGCACTTGGGTGCCGGATCGATGCCCAGCGCCAGACCCGCGTTGTTGATCAGGCCCTGAATCGTAGCGAACTCTTCCGGCAGCTCTGCGATGGCGCTTTCCATGGCGGCACGGTCACGTACGTCCAGTACCAGCGTGTGAACCCTGGTCTGCTTCGACAACTCGGCGCTCAGCGCATCCAGGCGATCCTTGCGGCGACCGGTCAGCACCAGCGACCACCCTGCTTCGGCGAAGCGGCGCGCGCATGCCTCGCCAAACCCCGAAGTGGCGCCTGTAATGAATACCGTGGAAGTCATCTCGTTCTCCTGACATGGCGCGGCCGGTCGTAATTAAAGCGGCGCAGCCTGTTAATAAATAAAGCCAAAAAAGAAGAATGCCCTTCACGAACGCTCTGGATCAAGCCTGGGGATAAATCACAGCGGCACGCACAGTCAACTGTACAAAAAACAACCAGCACATCCAAAGCCTTGCAGAACAAGGCTCACAGGCAGTTTTGCCCATGTTATCCACAGTCAGACCCACAAAATCCGGGGGCAACTCTCAAACGCCACAGGACGCGCAAACCGCGGCCTGCAGCGCGACCTGCAAAGTTTTTGCCTTGACTTTGCCTCGCACAGCGAAAGAGGGCCAGTCACACAAATGCCCGGTGATGGCCTGCAGCCCAGCCAGGATGCCGCTTGCCTCACTCTTTCCAATGCTTGCCCACAGACTTATCCACAGGATGTAGACATCGCCAGGCTGTATGAACAACCAGTCTCAGGACGGTTGACAAACAGCGCCAACGGGCGCTTGAAATCGACTGATCAAATGTTGACCACAATCCTACACGCCTTATGAATAAAGGCCTGCAGCCAAATACACCCAAGTTATTAACAGCCGGTTCCACAGTAAACCTGAACAAGTCGAAACCGTGACAAAACAACCCTTTGCAGCGGTTTTATGTCGCAGTCTGGACACCTGTCAAAATTGTTTTCCACAATTCTGAAAAACGACGCCCCGGATGCAAAACACCCGAGGCGCACGGTTGAAACAGCAAGCGTTGCGACGAAATCAGTGCCCGCCCAGATAGGCGTTCCTGACCTCCTCATTGACCAGCAATTCCTGGCCGGTGCCAGACAGGCGGATCTCGCCGTTGACCATCACGTAAGCGCGGTCGGACAGCTTGAGGGCGTGGTTGGCGTTCTGCTCGACCAGAAAGATGGTCATGCCGGTCGCCGCCAGTTCACGCAGGGTGGCGAAGATCTGTTTGACGATGATTGGCGCCAGGCCCAGGCTCGGCTCGTCGAGCAGCAGCAGTTTTGGACGGCTCATCAGCGCACGGGCGATGGCCAGCATTTGCTGCTCGCCGCCGGACATGGTCATGGCGCGCTGATTACGACGCTCCTTGAGGCGCGGAAACAGCTCGAACATACGTTGCATGTCTTCGGCCGAGTGCTTGTCGCCAATCGGGATGGTGCCCATCATCAGGTTTTCCTCGACCGACATGTCGGGGAACACCCGCCGCCCTTCCGGCGATTGTGCAATGCCGTTGGAAGCGATGTAGTGCGACGACTTCTGAGTGATGTCGGTGCCCTGATAGATGATCTGTCCGCTGGCCGCACGTGGCTGGCCGAAGATCGACATCAGCAACGTGGACTTGCCCGCACCGTTGGAGCCGATCAGGCTCACCGTCTCGCCTTCGTCGATGTGCATCGACACTTTCTTGAGGGCCTGGATCGGCCCGTAAAACACATCGATCTCTTTCAGTTCGAGGATCGGCTTGCTCATACCAATTCCTCTTCATCAGCACCCAGGTACGCCGCGATCACTTTCGGATCGTTGCGGATCTGCTCCGGCCCGCCTGCGGCAATCACGTTGCCGTGGTCGAGGACCACAATGTCGTCGGATATCCCCATCACCATGCCCATGTCATGCTCGATCAGCACAATGGTCATGTCGTGTTCGTCGCGCAGCAGGCGGATCATGCCGCTCAGGGCTTCGGTTTCCTGAGGGTTGAGACCCGCAGCCGGCTCGTCCAGGCAAATCACCTGCGGACGCGTACACATGGCACGGGCGATCTCCAGGCGGCGCTGCTGTCCGTAGGACAGTTCACCGGCCAGACGATTGGCGCAGTCCACCAGGTCCACCACTTCCAGCCAGTAGAACGCGGTGTTGAGCGCGTCTTCCTCGGCCTTGCGGTAGCCGCGGGTGTTGAGGATCCCGCTGATCAGGCTGCGATTGACCCACATGTGCTGGGCAACCAGCAGGTTCTCGACCACCGACATTTCCTTGAACAGGCGAATGTTCTGGAACGTCCGCGCCAGACCTGCCCGGTTGACCAGGTGGGTGCCGCCGAACATCTTGTAATACACGCGGCTCAGGAAGCTTTTCGGCGACACGAAATCGGTGCCCTTGAACGGCTCGCCCAGCAGCTTGATCACGTTGGTGGTCTTGTCACGCGTATGCAGCTCGATGCGGCCGCCGGTGGCCTTGTAGAAGCCGGTCAGGCAGTTGAACACCGTGGTCTTGCCCGCGCCATTGGGGCCGATCAGGGCGAAGATCGAGTTGCGGCGAACCTTGAGGCTCACGTCACTCAGGGCCTTGATGCCGCCGAAATGCATCATCAGGTGCTCGACGGAAAGAATCACTTCGTTGCTCATTGCGCGGCTCCTTCTTTGACCAGCGCACCCTTGCGCGGAACCACACCGGTGCGGCTGATGCGGATCAAGCCGCGTGGCCGCCAGATCATCATCAACACCATCAGAATGCCGAACAGCAACACGCGGTACTCAGAGAAGCTGCGCAGCAGTTCGGGCGCAACGGTCAGCACAAAGGCTGCGATCACCACACCGACAGTCGATCCCATGCCACCGAGCACCACGATGGCGAGAATCAGCGCCGACTCGAAAAAGGTGAACGAGGTCGGGTTGACGAAGCCCTGATAGCTGGCGAAGAACACGCCTGCAAGGCCCGCGGTCGATGCACCGATGGTGAACGCCGACAGCTTGACCAGCACGTGGTTGAGGCCCATCGAGCGGCAGGCGATCTCGTCTTCACGCAGGGCTTCCCACGCACGGCCGATCGGCATGCGGGTCAGGCGGTGCTTGATGAACAGCACGGCCAGCACCACGAGGAACAGCACGGTGTAGATGAACAGGAATTTGAGGTCCGGGTTGTAATCGAAGCCGAAGTATTCGTGGATCGGAACCCCTCCGTCTTTCGCACGACGCCCGAACTCCAGGCCGAAGAAGGTGGGTGAAGGCACCGGTACGCCATTCGGACCACCGGTGAACGACAGCCAGTTGTTGAGCACCAGACGAATGATTTCGCCGAAGCCCAGGGTCACGATGGCCAGGTAGTCGCCATGCATGCGCAGCACCGGAAAGCCCAGAATGCAGCCCGCCAACGCCGCCGCAATCGCCGCCAGTGGCAGCGCCGACCAGAAGCCCAGCCCGAGGTACTGATACCCCAGCGCCAGACCGTAGGCACCAATGGCGTAGAACGCCACGTACCCCAGGTCAAGCAGCCCGGCCAGACCGACCACGATGTTCAGGCCCAGCCCCAGCAGCACATAGATCAGCCCGAGAATGACCACGGTCAGCAGGTACTTGTTGGCGAAGATCGGGAACACAATGGCGATCACGATCAGCGCCGGGATGATCCAGTACAGGCTCGATTTGTGATCCGGCTTGAGCACGTGCACACCCGACCCTGAACTCTCGAAGCTCTGGGAAATGCGCACGCCTTTGGGTGTCTGCAGAAACAGGCTCATCAGGAAGCGCCCGGCCATGACCACCGCCACCAGCCACGCCACACGGGTCGGCTGCAGGTTGAAGCTGTAGCCGTCGAGCACGATGCCCACAATCGGACCGAACACGATCAGCGCCAGCAGACCAGCCACCACAGCGTCGATCAGACTTTTCTTGATATCAACAGGTTTAGCGATAGGAGCGGACATACTTATACCTTCGCCACGAGTGGGCGACCCAGCAGGCCTTGGGGACGGAAAATCAGGATCAACACCAACAGGCCGAAACTGAACACGTCTTTGTAGTCGGAGTTGATCAGGCCGGAGAACTGCGACTCCGCAACGCCCAGAATCAGGCCACCGAGCATCGCGCCGGGCAACGAACCGATCCCGCCCAATACCGCTGCGGTGAATGCCTTGATGCCAATGACGAAGCCTGCGTAGAAGTCGAAGGTGCCGTAGTTCATGGTGATCAGCACGCCCGCCAGAGCCGCCATGGCCGCGCCGATGATGAACACGTAGGAGATGACCCGGTCGGTGTTGATCCCCAGGATTGACGCCATCTTGCGGTCCTGCTGGGTGGCACGACACATGCGGCCCAGCTTGGTGTACTTGATGATGTAGGTCAGCACGCCCATGCCGACGAAGGCGGCGATGAGGATGAAGATCTTGGTGTAGGTGATCTGCACGAAGCCGGTGCCAATTTCGAAGCGCCAGGCACCTTCAAGCAGCGTGGGCACGCCCTGTTGGCGAGCACCCTGACTGATCTGCGCGTAGTTCTGCAGAATCAGCGAGATGCCGATGGCGCTGATCAGTGGAGCCAGTCGGGTCGAGTTGCGCAGCGGCTTGTAGGCCACGCGTTCGATCACAAACCCGTAAACGCCCGTCACCACGATGGTGAAGATCAGCGTTCCCAGAATCAGGAATGGAAAGGATTCCAGTCCGAAGAAAGACAGTACCGCCAGGCCGATCGCGGCCAGGTAGGCGGAAATCATGTACACGTCGCCGTGGGCGAAGTTGATCATGCCGATGATGCCGTAGACCATCGTGTAGCCGATGGCGATCAGGCCGTAGACAGACCCGAGTGTCAGTCCGTTGATCATTTGCTGCAGGAATATACCGTCCATCACGCACGCTCACACACTTGAAAGGCAGCTCAGCATCCCGCCCGCCGAGCCCTCGTGAGGCGCGGCGAACAGGTCCGAAAGCAACAGAAAATGCAGGCTCGCTCATGGGCGAGCCCATCCACCCTTCAGCTCACGCTCACCTCAAGCGAGCGCGGCTGACGAAGGCACGTTTTTATTTCTGTTTTTCAAGCTGGTGGTATTTACCGTCTTTGTCCCACTGGTAAACCACGTAGTCGGAGACTTTCAGGTCGCCCTTGCTGTCCCAGGCCTTCTCGCCCATGACGGTCTTGACCGGGTGTGCCTTGAGCCATTTGGCTGCATCTTCACCCTTGTTAGACTTGGCACCGTTGAAGCCAGCCGCCAGCGCCTGAATCGAAGCGTAAGCGTACAGGGTGTAGCCTTCAGGCTCGGTACCGCCCTTGCGGAACTGCTCCACGACCGCCTTGCTGTCAGGCAGCATGCGCGGGTCGGCGCCGAAGGTCATGTACACGCCATCCACGTACTTGGCGCCGCCAGCGGTGGTCACCAGTTCGTCGGTCACGACGCCGTCGTCGGACATGAACCTGACGTCCTTGAGGCCTTGCTCGCGCAGTTGGCGAACCAGCGGACCGGCTTCCGGGTGCAGGCCGCCGAAGTAGACCACATCGGCACCGGTCGAACGGATCTTGGTCACCAGGGCGCTGAAGTCTTTCTCGCCACGGGTCAGGCCTTCATACAACACCGGCGTCACGCCGCGCTTTTTCAGCTGAGTCTGGGTGGCATCTGCCAGGCCCTGACCATAAGTGTCCTTGTCGTGAATGACCGCAATCTTCTTGCCTTTCAGGACATCCACGATGTAGTCGCCAGCCACGATACCCTGCTGGTCATCACGGCCGCACATACGGAACATCGCGTCCATGCCACGCTCGGTAACCTGCGGGTTGGTGGAGCCAGGGGTGATGGCAATGATGCCGGCGTCATTGTAGATCTCGGAGGCAGGAATGGTCGAAGACGAGCAGAAGTGCCCGACAACGCCGATAACCTTGTCCTGATCCGCGAGACGGTTAGCCACTGCGACCGCTTGCTTGGGCTCGCAGGCATCGTCGCCGGCAACCAGCACAATCTTCTCCCCGTTCACGCCGCCTGCCGCGTTGATGACGTCGGCAGCGGCCTGCGCACCCTTCATGTACTGCTCACCGAACGCTGCGTTAGCGCCAGTCATTGGCCCCGCAACGCCGATTTTTACGTCAGCCTGCGCCAACGAAGACACGCCCAATGCAGTTGCTACTGCAATTGTCAGAAAACCTTTCCTGTAAAACGTATGCGACATGAGTGGTGCTCCTGGATTTTTTTAATTGGCACTGCGACTACGCCAATGCTTAGAGCAAGGGGCGTGCCATCACTTTTTTTGTTCCGGAAAATGTCATGTTTAGCTTGTCATTCAATGACCTGATCTCATTGAGCACACGCCGTGCAACCGTCTGCACCGCAAAAGGTGCAACCAGCGATAAAAAAGCGCAACCCGAACAGACCTGAACAGCAACCTCGACATCGACCGATGTGCAACCCGCCTGTAACAACGTGCGTCACCGAAGTGCACACGCCCGGTGCGCAAACGCTACGAGACGCACCATTTGAGGCTAGTGGATCCGGCGAAAAATGCCGCTATCTCGCCGCATACCTGCAAGCCAATCGCAGCCCTCCTCTGCGATGATGCCGGCACCTTTAGTAATAACCGGCCTTCAGGCAGGCAACAAACGACCTTTAGGCGAGATATCATTCCGATTATTCATGATGCTCATGCCCGCATCGCGCCCCGTAGAAGAGAAGCCACGCCATGCTCAACAAACGTCATCTGCCATCGATCGCTGCGCTGCAATGTTTTGAGGCAGTGACCCGGCATTTGAGCTTCACCCGTGCGGCCGAGGAGTTGAACCTGACCCAGAGCGCGGTGAGCAAGCAGGTGGCGCAGCTTGAAGAGCTGGTGCAGCACTTGCTGTTTCAACGTGTGCGCCGCCGCCTGCAACTGACCCCGGCGGGTGCGTTGTACCTGGCAGAAGTGCGCAAGATCCTCAATCAGGTCGAGATGTCCACCCACTTTCTGCGCTCCTACGGCGGCGAGACCGAAGTGCTGCGCGTCTCGACGCCCTCAACGTTCGGCGCGCGCTGGCTGGTGCCGCGCCTCAAGGGCTGGCGCCTGCGTCACCCGCACATTCACCTGGACCTGCTCAACGAACAAGAGTCCGACGACCTGATCAAGGGCCGCTGCGACGTGTCGTTCTACTTTGGCCAGGCTGCCATTCCCGGCGCCGAAAGCGTGAAGCTGTTCGGCGAGGAACTGATCCCGGTCTGCTCGCCCGACTGCCTGCCCGACGAGCCCTTCACCGACCCCACGCAACTGAGCGAACTGGTCCTGCTGCAGAACGCCTTCCGCCCTCAGGCGTGGCATGAATGGTTCGAAAGCCAGGGCCATCACACCGACCACAGCTACCACGGCCCGCGCTTTGAAACCTTCTACATGTGCATCCGCGCCGCACAGGTCGGTTGCGGCGTTGCCTTGCTGCCGCGCTTTCTGGTGGAAGAAGAACTGGCCGACGGCAAGCTGGTGATTCCTTGGGATTTTGCATTGCCCAGCACCAACAGCGCCTATTACCTGTCTTACCCGGAGCACACCGCTGACGTGCCCAAAATCCGGGTGTTCCTGCAATGGATGCTCGAACAGTTGGATCAACCGGTCAGTTAAGGGCGACAATGCCCACCCAGCAGGCCGTGAGCTGTCCGTGGCAACAGGACAGGACGTCGCGAGCCCCCTGTTTTCCGGCTGCTCTGGAGACCCGAAACAATGAGCGAGAGCGCCTTTTCCAATCGCATCGTGCAAAGTCTGCTCGATACCGATTTTTACAAGCTGACCATGATGCAGGCCGTCCTGCACAACTACCCCAACGTCGATGTCGAGTGGGAGTTTCGCTGCCGCAACGGCGAGGACCTGCGTCCGTACCTGGATGAAATACGGCTGCAGATCGAGCTGCTGTGCGAACTGTCACTGAGCCCCGAACACCTGGCTTTTCTGGAATGCATCACGTTCATGAAGCCCGACTTCCTGCGCTTTCTGGGGCTGTTTCGCTTCAACACCCGCTACGTCAAAACCAGCATCGAAAACGATGAGCTGTGCATCCGTCTGCACGGCCCATGGCTGCATGTGATTCTGTTCGAAGTACCGCTGCTGGCCATTGTCAGCGAAGTACGCAACCGTCACCGTTACCCGAAAATCCTGCTCAGCCAGGCGCGTGAGCGGCTTTACGACAAGTTCGAGTGGCTGAGCTGCAACGCCACGCCCGACGAGTTGGCCGAACTCAAGGTCGCAGACTTCGGCACGCGCCGGCGCTTTTCCTATCGCGTTCAGGAAGAAGTCCTCGGTGTACTCAAGCATGATTTTCCTGGCCAGTTTGTGGGGACCAGCAATGTCCACCTGGCGCGCCAGCTTGACCTGAAACCGCTGGGCACCATGGCTCACGAGTGGATCATGGCCCACCAGCAACTGGGGCCGCGCCTGATCGACAGCCAGATTGCCGCCCTCGACTGCTGGGTGCGTGAATACCGCGGGCTGCTGGGCATTGCCTTGACCGATTGCATCACCACGGACGCGTTTCTGACCGATTTTGATCTGTACTTCGCCAAGCTGTTCGACGGTTTACGCCATGACTCGGGCGACCCGGTGAAGTGGGCCGAAAAATGCATCCTGCATTATCGCAACCTGGGCATCGATCCGATGAGCAAGACGCTGGTGTTCTCGGACGGCCTGAACCTGCCCAAGGCGCTGGAGATTTTCCGGGCACTGCGCGGGCGCATCAATGTCAGTTTTGGTATCGGCACCAACCTGACGGCCGACGTTCCCGGCATCGCACCGATGAACATGGTGCTGAAAATGACCGCCTGCGCCGGCCAGCCCGTGGCGAAGATTTCCGATGAGCCCGGCAAGGCACAATGCAAGGACCCGAACTTCGTCGCTTACCTGCGGCATGTGTTCAAGGTGCCGGATCTGCCGCCTTCTGATAAACCCGTTTGAAACTGACTACTCAAGAGGAGTGAATCATGCACGCCGTACAGCGCCAGATTGCTGAACAGCTCAAGGTCCAGCCACCTTTCGCGGACCAGAACGCCCTGCAGGCCGAAGTCGCCCGCCGCGTCGACTTCATCAAACAATGCCTGCAAAACGCCCGCCTCAAGACCCTGGTGCTGGGTATCAGTGGCGGCGTCGACTCGCTGACCGCCGGCCTGCTCGCTCAGCGTGCGGTCAAGGAACTGCGCGAGAGCACGGGCGACAGCGCCTATCGCTTTATCGCCGTGCGCCTGCCATACGTGGTACAGGCCGACGAGCACGAAGCCCAGGCATCGGTTGATTTCATTGAGCCGGACGAGCGCCACACCGTAAACATCGGCACTAGCGTCAAGGCACTCGCGGCCGAAGTGAAGGCGTTTGAAGGGCATCACGCCAGCACGGTGGACTTCGTGCTCGGCAATACCAAGGCGCGGATGCGCATGGTCGCCCAATACACCATTGCCGGTGCGTATCAGGGTCTGGTGATCGGGACTGACCACGCGGCAGAGGCAGTGATGGGCTTTTTCACGAAGTTCGGCGACGGCGCATGCGACCTCGCGCCATTGAGTGGTCTGGTGAAAAATCAGGTGCGGGCCATCGCTCGTCACTTCGGCGCGCCGGAATCGCTGGTCGAGAAGGTGCCGACAGCAGACCTGGAAGACCTGTCACCCGGCAAGCCGGACGAAGCCTCGCACGGCGTGACCTATGCCGAGATCGACGCTTTCCTGCATGGCGAGCCGGTGCGCGAAGAGGCGTTCAGGATCATCTGCGACACCTATGCCAAGACCCAGCACAAGCGCGAACTGCCTTACGCGCCGTAAGGCCTTCATGCAGCGGCGCGGACTCACGCTTGGCGTGGGGGGTGGTGTGCTGGCGATTCGTTGTTTCAGACGACATGCAAGCGACTGAAGTGACGCCATCGCCGGCAAGCCGCCTCCCACGTTCTGTGGCTGGCCGGGAGGCCGAGCGACGCCGAGAACCCGCCGATGGGTTACTTCAGCGTTACGCTGCCTTTCATCATGGTGATGTGGCCGGGGAACGTGCAGAAGAACTCATAGCTCTCGGCCGGATCAAGCTTCGAAACGTCGAAGGTTACTGCGTCTTTCTCGCCAGCACCGATAAGCCTGGTGTGGGCGATCACGCGCGGGTCGCCTTCCTTGAGGTAGTCCTTGTCGATACCGACGCTCATCCCGTCAGTGGCAATGCCTTGGGAATCGGACTTCTTGCTCAATACCCAGTTATGCCCCATGACGTTCTTCGGCAGGCTGCCGGAGTGCGTCAGGTTGACCGTGAAGGTCTTGCAGCTCTTGTCGATTTCGATGGCTTTCTTGTCAAACATCATCTGGTCAGTCGAGTCGATGGTGGTCGAGCACTCAGCGGCCAGCAATTGACCACTGGCCAGCGTCAACAGAGAAATCGCTACAAGCTTGCGAATCATTTGAATCTCCAGGGCAGTTGTTCAGATTTAAAAACAGACGATTGAAAACAGAGCGTCGAACAGCGGCAGGGTTCCAATAGCGTGAGCCGAACACGTGAACTATCAGGGCCATCGAAACAATCAAACAGCCAGCCATCGAGCGCCACTCTACCATCGGCCTATCACTCCCCTCATGGAAAGACCTTCATGCAGCTCAATAGCCTGTTTCGCAGTTTGCTTGCCGCCTACGCCTGTGGGGCGAGCGCCAGTTGTCCGCACGATGCGTACGACCGGGCCCGGCACAGTGTCTGATGGCTAGAGGCCGCCGAGTAATAAACGTTTGGCGGGCGAAGGGAATTAAGCGCCCGTCACGCGACCGGCATGACCGTGACCCGCACTTCGGGATCATGCGCCCCGCCGCCCAGAATCACACCCCGCAGCGGTGACACGTCGGAAAAGTCGCGCCCCCAGGCCAGACTGATGTGCTCAAGCGCGGGCTGCACGTTGTTGGTCGGATCGAAATCCACCCAGCCGGATGCCGGGCAGAACACCGACACCCACGCGTGCGAGGCGTCCGCGCCGATCAGGCGAGGCTGACCCGGCGGTGGCTGGGTCAGCAGATAGCCACTGACGTAACGCGCCGCCAGCCCACGCGAACGCAGGCACGCCAGCATCAGGTGCGCGAAGTCCTGACAGACGCCGCGCCGCCGCTCCAGCACCTCCACCAACGGCGTCGCCACCTGCGTGGCCTCGCTGTCGAAGGTGAATTCGTCGAAGATCTTTTCCATCAGCGCCTGCACGCCCAGCAGCAAAGGTCGCCCCGGCGGGAAGCAATCCTGCGAGAACTCGACGAACGAGCGCTTCAAATGCACATACGGTGACTCGAAGCGGTAGCGACAGGCCTCAAGCACATCCTCGGACATCGGCTTGGCGCTGTAGGTCAAGGCACTGCGCGTGACCTCCCATTCCGGCGACAGGTTGAAGTCCAGATAAGGCCGCTCCAGCACTTCGATCTGCAGGCGCGCGTTGACCTGCAACTCATCGTGCGGACGCTCGAAAGCCAGCCGGGTCAGCGGGTTACCAAACACGTCCAGCTCATCGCGGCGCGAGGTGGGCGTGGGAAAAATCTCCAGGCTCTGCTCGGTGCAGCGCTGCCATGGATTGCTGCGCGGCCACAGGTGCGCCAGTTGCTGGGCCAGCGACACCGGGCTGTCGTACTTGTAGTGCGTGTCGTGAAAAATCTGGTAGAGAGCGCTCATCAGACAGATACCGTGCGTTGGCTGACATCATCGACGTGGGCAAAGTGGCGCAAGGCCAGGCGATCAGAAGCCTGACCCGCGCTCTCGCCGATGCCTTGCAGCAGGTCGGCCAGCCCGTCCAGCACCGCGTCGATACTGCTCTGACCAAACAGCGGGTTCTCGAGGCTGCCGAGGTCGAAGCTGGCCAGACGCTGGGCCAGAACGGCCAGGCTGTTGTCACGCGGCGCGTCGAAGTTATCGCTCAGGCGGCGCAACGAGCGCTGCACCAGCTTGAGCTGAAAGAGCACGGCGTGGGGGTTCTGGTCGTCGAGCAACAACAGGTCCAGCACCGGAATCAGGTGCGGCACTGCCATATAGCGCGATCGATAGGTGATGCTGCTGTTGCCCAGTTCCAGAAGCCACTCCAGGCCTGCCTGATCCGAAACAGTGGTGCCGCGCAGGAAAGCCGCCAGGCTGATGCTGAGAAACTTCAGGCGCTCGATACGCCGCCCGATCATCAGAAAGCTCCAGCCTTCATCGCGGGTCATGTCGTCCAGTGCAAAGCCGGACAGCGCCGCCAGCGACATCACCAGACGGTTGAGGAAATCCAGCAACTCGCCAAAGTCCGGCTCCCCGGTCTCCAGACTCAGCGCTTCACGTTGCAGTTCGACCAGCGCTTGCCAGTTCTCCCGAGACAACTTGCCGCGCACTTGCGAGGCCGCCCACTGCAGACGCTGCAGGTTGGCGCGCAGGCTGAACGGCCATTCTTCGCCCAGCAACGCGGTCAGCAGGCGATGCTGCAGCGTTTCGTCTTCCTCGACCTCTGGCAGCACGCCCAGGCTTTCGGCCAGCGTCACGGCGGCCTGCAAGGCCTGCGGATCGTCATCGTCGACGTAGCGAGTGAACATGATGCGCAGCAGGCGCGCGCTGTCATCGCAACGCTCGCAGTAGCGGCCGAACCAGAACAGGTTTTCCACGACCCGCGACGGCAGATAGGGATCGCGCCGGATGAGGTCATAGACGCCCAGCGCACGCTGACCTTTCAAGGGTTCGCCAGGGTGAACACCACTGTAGGAACGCTCGCCCAACACCCAAGTGTCTTTACTGGCACCGCCACGCTGCATCGAAACCACATCTGCATCTGCATCGGCCGCCACGCGTGTCAGCCCGCCCGGCAGTACGCGGTAGCCATCCAGGCCCGCGACGGCATAGACCCGCATGCCAATGGCACGTGGCTGCAAGGCCTCGCCATCGGCCTGCAAAACGGGCGCGTGCGACAGTTGCGCCAGCTCCTGTGCGACATAGGCGTAAGGTCGGGCCTGCATCCGGGCGGCCAGCGCCTTGCGCTGCGCTTCATCAAGGTCGCGGCCAAACACCGGCACGAAGTGTTGCGACGGAAACGCAGGCTTGATCAGCAGCTCAGGGAGCTTTTCCAGCGCCTGCGCCAACACCGGCGGCTCGCCGCACCACCAGGTCGCCACGGAAGGCAGGATCAGTTCTTCGCCGAACAGGTATTCGCAGATCTTCGGCAGAAAACCCAGCAGGCCCGGCGACTCCAGCACACCGCTGCCCAAGGCATTGGCCACCAGCACGTTGCCTCGACGAACCGCTTCCAGCAGCCCCGGTACGCCGAGCGCCGAGTCGGTACGCAGCTCCAGTGGATCGCAGAAGTCATCGTCCAGACGACGCATGATCGCGTGAACCCGGCGCAGGCCGCTGAGGGTCTTCAGGTATACCGTGGCATCGCGCACCGTGAGGTCGCCACCTTCGACCAGGGGATAACCCAACTGGCGTGCCAGATACAGATGTTCAAAATAGCTTTCGTTGAAGCGCCCCGGCGTCAGCAGCACGATCAGGGGTGCTTCATTGCTGGTCGGGGCCTGACGGGCCAGGGTCTGCTGCAAGGCACCGAAGAAACCGGAGAGGTGCCGGACCTGCAGATCGCGATAGGCTTCCGGCAAGGCACGCGCGACGATCTGGCGGTTTTCCAGCGCGTAGCCTGCGCCGGACGGGGCCTGGGTTCGGTCAGCCGTGACCCACCAGCGGCCATCAGGCGTGCGCGCCAGATCCACGGCGTACATGTGCAGGAACGTGCCTTCGGGTGGTTTCACACCCTGGCAAGGCCACAGAAAATTGTTATGCCCGAACACCAGTTCGGCAGGCAGCAGGCCATTGGCGATCAAGGTCTGCGGGCCGTACAGGTCAGCGAGCACTGCATTGAGCAAGCGCCCGCGCTGGGCAATACCGGCCGCCACATGTGCCCACTCGTCAGCCGGAATAATGTGTGGCAGCAGATCCAGTTCCCACGGACGATCAGCGCCCTTGGGATCGGCGTAAACGTTGTACGTCACACCGTTTTCCTGAATCTGCCGGGTCAGCAATGCCTGACGCTGGGTGAGTTGCGCAGGCGAACTGCGGCGCATGTGCTCGTACAGACGCCGCCAGTGCGGACGAACCGTGCCGTCGGCATCGAGCATCTCGTGGTAGGTACCCTCGGACAGCGGGTATCGGTCAAGCAAGTCGGGCATGGAAGGCTCGGCAGGGCAGCAAAAGGACTTCAAGGGGCGTGGTCGGGTGTCACGTCCGTGCGCACCCGACTCGTGGAGCCGCTGTTAACCAGGAGAATGCAGGCGCATATCCAGCGTCATCGGCAGTTCGTCGTTAATGTTGAGCGACGGGACCTCCAATTTGCCCGGTGTGTGGCCAATGCGGAAGAAACGCGACATGCGACGGCTTTCCGCTTCATTGGCGTTGACCGGCAGGGTTTCGTAGTTGCGCCCGCCCGGATGGGCGACATGATACTCGCAGCCGCCCAGTGAGCGCTGCATCCAGGTGTCGAGCAGGTCGAACACCAGCGGCGCGTGCACCCCGATGGTCGGTTGCAGGCAGTTGGCTGGCTGCCAGGCGCGATAACGCACACCCGCGACGAACTCCCCCGCCTGACCGGTCGGCTGCAACGGCACCGGAATACCGTTGCAGGTCAGCATATAGCGCTGTGGCGGCAGCCCCGTGAGATGAACCTGCAGGCGCTCCAGCGACGAATCCACGTAGCGCACCGCGCCACCGCCCGAACCCTCTTCACCCAGCACGTGCCAGGGCTCCAGCGCCTGACGCAGCTCCAGTTGAATACCGTTGACGGCGTAATCGCCGACTTTCGGAAAGCGGAACTCCAGGTGGGCGGCGAACCAGTCGGCGCGCACCGGGTACCCGGCGCTGTTGAGGTCGGCCACCACGTCGGCGAAATCCTGCTCGATGAAGTGCGGCAGCATGAAGCGGTCATGCAGTTGCGTGCCCCAGCGCGCCAGCTTGGCGGGTGCGTAAGGCTCACGCCAGAAGCGCGCGACCAAGGCACGTAGCAGCAACTGTTGAGCCAGGCTCATGCGCGCATGCGGCGGCATTTCAAAGGCACGCAGCTCCAGCAGACCCAGTCGGCCGGTGGCACCGTCGGGCGAGTACAGCTTGTCGATGCAGAATTCGGCGCGGTGCGTGTTGCCCGTCACGTCGATCAGCAGGTTGCGCAGCAAACGGTCGACGACCCACGGCGCGACCTCTTCGCCGGGCTTGGGCATTTGCGAGAAGGCGATTTCCATCTCGTACAGCGAATCGTTGCGGGCCTCGTCGATGCGTGGAGCCTGCGACGTCGGGCCGATGAACAGACCGGAAAACAGGTACGAGAGCGAAGGATGATTGTGCCAGTAGCTGATCAGGCTGCGCAGCAGATCGGGACGGCGCAGGAACGGTGAATCGGCAGGTGTCGCGCCGCCCATGACGAAGTGGTTGCCACCACCGGTGCCGGTGTGACGCCCGTCGATCATGAACTTCTCGGTGGTCAGGCGCGTGAGACGCGCCTGCTCATAGAGAAACTCGGTGCGTTCCACGAGTTGATCCCAACTGGCGGAAGGCTGCACGTTGACTTCGATCACGCCCGGGTCCGGGGTAATACGGAAGTTGCACAGGCGCGGGTCGCTCGGCGGCTCGTAGCCTTCCAGCAATACAGGACAGTTCAGCTCTTGGGCTGTCGCTTCGATCACCGCGACCAGCTCAAGGTATTCCTCAAGCTTCTGCAGCGGCGGCATGAACAGGTACAAGCGCCCGTCACGCGCTTCGGCGCACAGGGCCGTGCGGGTCAGCCAGTCGGCGGACTCGTCGAGCACCGGGGCACGCTCGGCATCGGTGTCGGAGGCTTTGGACTGCGCGATCAGTGCATCGCTGTCAGCCAGCTCCGGGAATGCCTGGTTATGGTCGGTCGGATGAATGAACGGGTACTCGGCCGCCTTGACCCACGGCTGTGAAGCCAGCGGCAGGCGGTAGCCCAGCGCCGAATCGCCCGGCACCAGACGGCAGTGATCGTCACGCAGGTACCAGCGGCCACTCTGCCAGCTGTCGCCGTCGGCCGTGCGCGCCAGTGGCAGTACCTGGCCGATGACCTTGTCCAGACCCTGAGCGAAGACCTTGCGCAGACGCGCCCGCTCCATCTCGTCGCCCAGCCTTGAATCCTCGGCTGTGACGTTCACCGGCAGCGCACCTTCGCGCCACAGGTAGTAGTAATTGTCTTCGTAGGCCGGGAACACGAAGCGGGCCGGCAGCTTCAGCCGCTCGGCAACGCTGGCCAGAAAACGCCCCGCCAGTTCGCCCGTGACACCGTAGTTTTCGGTCTCGCTGGCGATCAACGCATTGTTGCGCCAGACCGGCTGGCCGTCCTTGCGCCAGAAGCAGTTCAGCGACCAGCGTGGCAGTTGCTCGCCCGGATACCATTTGCCCTGACCGAAATGCACGATGCCCAATGGCGCGTAATGGTCACGCATCCGCTGGAACAGCTCGGCAGACAGCTCGCGCTTTTTAGGGCCGAGTGCAGCCGTGTTCCATTCCGCACCGTCACGGTCATCAATCGATACGAACGTCGGCTCACCGCCCATGGTCAGGCGCACATCGTCACGCTGCAGGTCAGCGTCGATCTGATGACCGAGGGCCTGAATGTCCTGCCATTGTTCTTCCGTATACGGCTTGGTGACACGCGGCGCTTCCCAGACCCGTTCCACCGACATTTCATGGCTGAACTGTGTTTCGCAAGGCTCGACCAGCCCGCTGATCGGCGCGGCAGACGACGGTTCCGGGCTGCACGCCAACGGAATATGCCCCTCGCCCGCGAACAGGCCGGAGGTGGCGTCCAGGCCGACCCAGCCGGCACCCGGCAGGTACACCTCGCACCAGGCGTGCAGGTCGGTGAAGTCGACGTCGGTGCCGGAAGGGCCGTCCAGCGCCGCAACGTCGGCCTTGAGCTGAATCAGGTACCCCGACACAAACCGCGCTGCCATGCCCAGGTGGCGCAGCAACTGCACCAGCAACCAGGCCGAGTCCCGGCATGAGCCGGAGGCGTGCTCCAGGGTGTACTCGGGCGTCTGCACGCCCGGCTCCATGCGGATCAGGTACGCAACGTCCTGGCTCAGACGCTGGTTGAGCCCGACCAGAAAATCGATGGCAGGTATCGGCTCGCGGCTGATGCTGTCCAGGTAGGCCTGAAATCTGGGCGTCAGCGGCAGTTTTTCCAGATACGGCGCCAGCTCGCGCTGTTCTTCGCTGGCGTACAGAAACGGAATGTTCTCGGCATAAGGTTCGAGGAAAAAATCGAACGGATTGAACACCGCCATTTCGGCGACCAGATCGACCTCGACGCGGAACTCATCGGTTTTCTCGGGGAACACCAGACGTGCCAGGTAATTACCCTGCGGATCCTGCTGCCAGTTGATGAAGTGGTTTTCAGGCTGCACTTTCAGCGAATAAGACAGCACACGCGTGCGGCTATGGGCGGCCGGGCGCAGGCGAACAATCTGCGGCCCCAGTTCGACGGCGCGTTCGTAGCGGTAATGCGTGACATGGTGCAAGGCAATATGAATCGACACGGCGTGCCTCCTGCGAGCCTGAACGGTAAATGATCCGCGCAAGACTTATGCCATCCGGTCAAAGTCCTGCGCCAACGACGCGGGTATTGCATATCTGGGGGCGCAGCGCACCAAAATCGTGCCGCCTCAGACGAGTGGTGCAAGGGTCGCACGGAAATGAAGCGCACAGGAGCAATAACACGAGGAGCAGGGGTGATATTTAATTACGCCCCCTGACTGACCCTCTTCTGACTATATCCCTTCTCAATGATCCCTCACTGATTGAGAAGATGTAATGACAGACACCACCTCGACAGAGGCACCCGCAGCATCGCCCGTTCAACCCGCCAATGCTCACCCTGACCTGCTGCCACCCGCTGAGCGCGCTGATTTCCAGACGACCCGGGCCGCACTGCAGGATGCGTTGAAAGACACCGGCCCCTCGAACAGCCTGGAACAGATCCGGATCAAGCCTGACCCGGACTCCGAGTTCGGCAAGCACTGCGCGCAGAAAAGCCTGCAGCTTCGCGCCATACAGACACCTGAATTCACCCGCCGGATCACTCGCAAGGACGGCACGCTCAGGGACTGGTTCATCGAGATGGACGATAGCGTAAAAGTGCTGACTGACGATGCACAGGCCATAGGTGTGACCAGCGACATTCCACCGACGGTTTTGCGCAGACGTCGAGAGCAGACCGAAACACTCGCAGAACCTGCACGCACCGATGGCAGCGTGAGCCTGGCGCTGATGCTGCGTTACAACTACGGCATCTCGCTACCCGAATCGCGCGACACAGCGACCATCAATGGCCTGCTGAACACGCTCGCGGAGGTGCAGGCCAGCCAGGAACTGGGGCTTCTCGATCAGTTCGACATCAGTGCCCTGCTCACGCCCGACATGCTCTCGAAAATCCGGCAAACGTGTGCCGAGTACCTGAACGATGAACCCACTACGCTACTCGGCAAACTGGGGGCGCACCTGCTCGCCACTCACACGCAGGAGCATATCCGGACCTCGCCGGTAGCAGTGATCGCTCAAATCCTGCGCTCCGAACAGGCCACGACACTGGGGCAGGCAATCCTGGCCAGGCTTCAATGGCCCGAGTCTGAAACAGCCCGCTCATTGGCAACGCTGACTGACCGGATTCTGTGGCATGCCATCAGCGACAATCTTCAGGCTCAGGAAACCCGGCAGCCTGACAGCATCGCCGGGTACTCCTTCACCCAAGACGACAACTGGGGGCGCAGCCACAGCGCAATCCTGACCGACCTGCATCACCACCTGATCGCGACCCAAAAAGCAGCGTCCATGAATGAGGCTGTCGTGGCCGGCGTCATGCTCGCACTTGATGATCATCCCGAATGGCTGATCAGCGATGTCCCGGACGACCTGCCCTATGGCTGTACCGAGGTGTGGGTGAGTTTTCAGCACGGCGTCGCACTTGCCGAGTCCATCGAGTTCGGTTCATCACGCTGGATGAGCTTTGATGCCCTGATTGAAATGCCTGCCGTGTTCAGCAAAAAGATGGACACCGAGGAGCAGCAGATCGCGTATGTCGCCCTCAGGATGCCAGCCTTGCTGACGTGGGCTCAGGTCAATGGGCATCTTCGCGCCCAGGCAGACCCGCCTTACTCCCAACAGGAAATCGAGCTGGCAATCAGCGCATTCGAACACGCCGAAGCCGAGTCATTCCAGGCAGTCAATGCGCTGGCCAGACCGGCACCTCAACGCAGGGAAATGGCGATCGAGATCATGGCGCAGACAACCCGAACGCCGGAAATCACGCGAATACTGGAACAGGAAAACTACCAGATTCCCGCCTACCCGCTGACCGCCGGACAAAAACTGGTCCCCAAAAGCTATCCGCCGGTTTACCTGAATGGCCACGGCACCGCCTCGGTAACAGGTCACCCCTACAGCGCTCATGAGATCAATCGCAAGGTGTATACGTTGCTTGATGTCTACGTGTCCGGTGAAGACATCAACGACTGGAGAATCCCCGGCTTTTTCATGAATGAAAAACCATATCCGGTTTTCAGGGAAACAGAGCTGCTCTACAAATCCCTGCCACCGATCAACCCGCTTTTCGAACAGGACTTCGCAAACCACCTGAAAGACACCCGCCAGGCCTACGCAACCCTTATCAGAAAGCTGCTGGTTCACCTGCCGCTCAAGCACCGGATCGCCATCGAAAACGGCGAGGTCACGCTGTATTCACTGAGACTGCCGGTCAAGGACGTCATGGCCGCTACCGAGAACGAACAGCACCGCGAACCACTGCGAGGACGCAGTGGATTTGTGCTCAAGACTGTCTACCAACACATGACCACTTACTATGAAGTGTTCCCGCTGCTGATGATTATTCGACACCGCCCTGATCTTGAAGCACTCGTGGAAGGCGGCATCTTTGACATCGAGTCATGGGCGATCGCCTCGGTGATCACGACCCCGGTCATGGTCCGTGCCGGCACGCCGATGCCGTTCGATCAGCGTGCATATTTACAGGGCCATGAACCACAACAAGGCGCGACCGCCGTCTTGATCGCCGAACGCCTCGCGCCTCCACTGCCCCCGTCGACGGCAAACCTGCCACAGCACCTGCCGCTCACCACACTCACTCAACGTTGCATCACCATCGCAAACACGGTCAAGGACAGGCTGTTTCATGTAAACACCGACGCGCTTTATGAGCAGTGCAAAGGCGCTACGCCAATAGAGCTGGAGAGGGCCGGCCCTGACCTTTTTAAAGCGGTAGGCAACTTTCTTGTTCGGCTCACGCCATGGCCAGAAATCC
This sequence comes from Pseudomonas asturiensis, assembly GCF_900143095.1. Taxonomy (GTDB): domain Bacteria; phylum Pseudomonadota; class Gammaproteobacteria; order Pseudomonadales; family Pseudomonadaceae; genus Aquipseudomonas; species Aquipseudomonas asturiensis. The sequence goes on from NZ_FRDA01000007.1 coordinate 160,236, forward strand.
AGGACGTTATATCCGGAGAAAAATCCCGAATGCGATCAGGATCCCTTGGTTTGGCGCTCTTCGTAATTCCCTACGCAGGACACGCCGGAAAACTGCTTGGCGGAATAGCAAAAATCGGCAAAGGCGTTGGCAAAAGCCTATTGGCGCGCAACGGGAAAACACAGCTGTCCAGACTGAAGCATCGAGTGGCCCAGTACATGAACAGCACGTCACGCATGTCTGGCAGACCGGACAGGGCCATGATGGTGAAGATGACTACAGGCATGTTGCAGTTCGTGCAGAACCATGTGACCTGGAAGTTCGTGGCCGTACGCGTCGGGGTCGGTGTCAGCCGCAGGCTGGTTGCCGAAGCGGGCCGACTCGAGGCTCAGAACACACGAAACGACGCCGAGCACCAGGGCTGATCACACTCAAGCGTGATCAACCCTGGCGACGCGCGTCTGTCAGCGCGGAACGACCGGCTTGCGAGCAGGCTTGCCGCCTTTGCCCTTGCCGCCCTTGGCCGCCTCCATACGCTCCTTGGCCGCCTGTTTGTTGCGTGCCATGGCGGCGGCCTTCGCTTCTTCACGCTTGTCCCACGGTTTGCTGCCGTCACTGCCGCGCGGCGGCAGACCGGTGTGCTGGGTCTGGATCAGCGTGGTCTTGGCCGCCTTGGCCACCTTGTGGCTGCCGGCAGGCGTCGAGTTCTTGCGGCGCGCGCTCTGGTAGCTGTCCGTGGCAGGTTGATGCAACGGGATCAGTTGATCCTTGCCCGGACCAATGAGGTCGGAACGCCCCATCCGCTCCAGCGCCTCACGCAGCATCGGCCAGCCCTTCGGATCGTGATAGCGCAGGAACGCCTTGTGCAGACGACGCTGCGCCTCGCTCTTCACGATCGTGACCGCGTCGCTCTTGTACGTGACCTTGCGCAGCGGGTTCTTGCCCGAGTGGTACATGGCCGTGGCCGTGGCCATTGGCGAGGGGTAGAACGCCTGCACCTGGTCGGCACGGAAGCCATTGCCCTTGAGCCACAGCGCCAGGTTCATCATGTCTTCATCGGTGGTGCCTGGGTGGGCCGCGATGAAGTAAGGAATCAGGTACTGCTCCTTGCCTGCTTCCTTGGTGTACTTCTCGAACATGCGCTTGAACTTGTCATAGCTGCCAATGCCCGGCTTCATCATCTGATTGAGCGGACCTTCCTCGGTGTGTTCCGGGGCGATCTTCAGGTAGCCGCCCACGTGGTGCGTGACCAGCTCCTTGACGTACTCCGGCGACTCGACTGCCAGGTCGTAGCGCAGACCGGACGCAATCAGAATCTTCTTCACACCCGGCAAGGCGCGCGCGCTGCGATACAGCTGGATCAGCGACGAGTGATCGGTGTTCAGGTTCGGGCAAATGCCGGGGAACACGCAGGACGGCTTGCGGCACGCGGATTCGATTTCCGGGCTCTTGCAGGCGATGCGATACATATTCGCCGTCGGCCCGCCAAGGTCGGAAATGACGCCGGTGAAGCCTGGCACCTTGTCGCGGATCTCTTCGATTTCGCGAATGATCGACTCTTCGGAACGGTTCTGAATGATGCGGCCTTCATGCTCGGTGATGGAGCAGAAGGTGCAGCCGCCGAAGCAGCCCCGCATGATGTTCACCGAGAAACGGATCATGTCGTAGGCCGGAATCTTTTCCTTGCCGTACGCAGGATGCGGAACACGTGCGTAAGGCATGCCGAACACGTAGTCCATTTCTTCGGTGGTCATCGGAATGGGCGGCGGATTGAACCAGACATCCACGTCGCCATGCTTCTGCACCAGCGCACGGGCGTTGCCCGGGTTGGTTTCCAGGTGCAACACGCGGTTGGCGTGGGCATACAGCACAGCGTCGTTACGAACCTTTTCCACCGATGGCAGGCGGATGACGGTCTTGTCACGGGTCATGCGCGGGCTGGCGAGAATCTGCACAACCTTAGGTTCGTTCGGGTCTTCGACCGGACCTTTGTCCTGCTCGATGGCGCAGGCTTCAGTGTCCTGAGTATTGATGTACGGGTTGATGATCTTGTCGATCTTGCCCGGACGGTCGATGCGCGTGGAGTCGACTTCGTACCAGCCTTGCGGCGTGTCGCGACGAATGAACGCTGTGCCGCGCACATCGGTGATGTCTTCGACCTTCTGACCGTAGGACAGACGCTGGGCGACTTCGACGATCGCGCGCTCGGCGTTGCCGTAGAGCAGGATGTCGGCGCAGGCGTCGATCAGGATCGAGTTGCGAACCTTGTCCTGCCAGTAGTCGTAGTGCGCAATACGGCGCAGGGACGCTTCGATGCCGCCGAGCACGATCGGCACGTGCTTATAGGCTTCCTTGCAGCGCTGGCTGTAAACCAGGCTCGCACGGTCTGGACGCTTGCCCGCCATGCCGCCCGGGGTGTAGGCATCATCGGAGCGGATTTTCTTGTCCGCGGTGTAGCGGTTGATCATCGAGTCCATGTTGCCGGCAGCGACACCGAAGAACAGGTTCGGCTCGCCGAGCTTCATGAAGTCGTCTTTGGACTGCCAGTTGGGCTGGGCGATGATGCCGACGCGAAAGCCCTGGGACTCGAGCAGACGCCCGATGATCGCCATGCCGAACGAGGGGTGATCCACGTACGCATCACCGGTCACGATAATGATGTCGCAGGAATCCCAGCCAAGCAGATCCATCTCTTCCCGACTCATGGGCAGGAAGGGTGCTGGTCCGAAACATTCGGCCCAGTACTTGGGATAGTCAAATAACGGCTTGGCTGATTGCATGTTCAGGACCTACGTTTGCACGTTGGAAAAATCGCGGGCGCGGAATATAGCACATTTTTTGATCAAGTCCGACGGCAATGGTCGGAATTGAGTGGATGGCTTCAGCGCCAACCTCTTCGCGAACAAGCTCGCTCCCACAGGGATGAGTTGTCACCTGATATCAATCATCATCGAAGTTGTAACTGCCCGGCGCCAGGTTCTCGAAGCGGGTGTATTTGCCGATGAACGCCAGGCGCGTGGTGCCGATAGGGCCGTTACGCTGCTTGCCGATGATGATCTCGGCGATGCCCTTGTGCTCGGTCTCCGGGTGATACACCTCGTCGCGGTACACGAACATGATGACGTCGGCGTCCTGCTCGATCGCTCCGGATTCCCGGAGGTCGGAGTTGATCGGGCGTTTGTTCGGACGTTGCTCCAGGGAGCGGTTGAGCTGCGACAGGGCAATGACCGGACAGTTGAATTCCTTGGCCAGCGCTTTCAAAGAGCGGGAAATCTCGGAAATCTCGTTGGTCCGGTTGTCACCGCTTGATCCCGGGATCTGCATCAACTGCAGGTAGTCGATCATGATCATGGCCACATCACCATGCTCACGCACTACCCGGCGGGTACGCGCGCGCATTTCCGACGGGCTGATACCAGCGGTGTCGTCGATGAACAGCTTGCGGTCATTGAGCAGGTTGACGGCTGATGTCAGGCGCGGCCAATCGTCGTCGTCCAGCTGACCGGCACGCACCTTGGTCTGATCGATGCGACCCAGCGAGGACAACATACGCATGATCAGCGACTCACCTGGCATCTCGAGGGAGTAGACCAGCACGACCTTGTCGCTGCGCAACACGGCGTTTTCGACCAGGTTCATCGCAAAGGTGGTCTTACCCATCGACGGACGACCGGCGACGATGATCAGGTCCGCCGGTTGCAAGCCGCTGGTCTTTTCATCCAGATCGGTATAGCCGGTCGACAGCCCGGTGATGGCGTTGTCACTGTTGAACAGCGTATCAATCCGGTCGATGGCTTTGGTCAGCAAGTCGTTGACGCTGACCGGGCCGCCCGTCTTTGGCCGAGCTTCGGCAATCTGAAAAATCTGCCGTTCGGCCTCGTCGAGGATTTCTTCAGCGGTACGGCCTTCGGGGTTGAACGCGCTGTCCGCAATTTCGGTGCTGATGCCGATCAATTGCCGCAAGGTTGCCCGGGCGCGAACGATCTGCGCGTACGCCTTGATGTTGGCGACCGAAGGCGTGTTCTTCGCCAACTCACTGAGATAGCCAAGCCCGCCGACCTGAGAGGTCTGCCCTTCCTTGTCCAGCTGTTCGGCCAGCGTCACTACGTCTATAGGGCTGTTCTGGTCGGCCAGACGGGCGATAGCCCGAAAGATCAGGCGGTGGTCATGTCGATAGAAATCACCGTCCGAAACTTGATCAAGCACCCGCTCCCAGGCGTTATTGTCCAGCATCAGACCACCGAGCACAGCCTGTTCGGCCTCGATGGAATGTGGCGGCACCTTGAGGGCAGCGGTTTGCAGATCGTATTGCTCAGGGCTGGAGATTTCGTTCATGGCCACTTGAATTCGAGGTTTACAGAATAGGGATGCCATAAAGACAAAGGGCACGACCTGTGAACAGGATCGTGCCCGATGTTAATCCTCTGACGGCAATGCCGCCAGACGATCACGTACTGCTTATTAAGCAGCCACTACGACAACGCGTACGGTCGCTTCTACGTCGCTGTGCAGGTGCACGGCTACGTCGAATTCGCCAACGTTGCGGATAGTGCCGTTCGGCAGACGAACTTCGCTTTTTGCAACTTCAACGCCCGAGGCGGTCAGTGCATCAGCGATGTCGTGGGTGCCGATCGAACCGAACAGCTTGCCTTCGTCACCAGCAGTGGCAGTGATAGTCACTTCCAGCTCAGCCAGTTGGGCAGCGCGAGTTTCGGCAGATGCTTTCTTGTCTGCAGCCAGTTTTTCCAGCTCGGCACGACGCTCTTCAAACGCAGCCAGGTTGGCAGCGGTTGCAGCGGTGGCTTTGCCGTAAGGCAGCAGGTAGTTACGACCGTAACCGGCCTTAACGTTTACTTTGTCGCCCAGGTTGCCCAGGTTGGCGACTTTTTCCAGAAGGATCAGTTGCATGTGGAAATCCTCTTAACTTTTAACCTTCACCGTTCGCAGGACCATTGCCGGAATCTTTCGATACCCGGCGACCGCGAAAATCAATCAGGCTGTCGACAATGGCTATCACCACGAGCAACGGATAGATCAGCTGCATGAATACCAGCAGCGTGATGTACATCCCTACCAGCCAGAACCTGGACAGGCGCTTTTCAGCGACCAGTCCGTGTATCAATGCCAGCCCTGCAAATACCAGCGGTACGCTGCAGAGCGGTGTGAGCATGGCCATCTGAGGACCGAAATTCGGCCCCACCAGCATGCACACCACCAGCACCAATGCTGGCACCAGCGGGATTCTCACGGCGCGAAACTCGCGCCCGAAACCACCAGGGTTGTACAACAACGCTTGCCAGTAGCGCCCAAGAATCAGGCTCAGCACACTGACGATTTGCAACAAAGCCGCTATCAGGCCATTCAGGACGGGTGCAATCAGTGCTCCCAGACGCGCGCGCTCTTCTACGTTCATTTGCTCGTAGAGCCCAGAGAGCATTGCCGGCAGGTGTTTCTGCAACTCCTGCGACATCGCTTCAATGGGTTCGCGAAAAACCGCACCCAGCACCACTGCGTACACCACACCCAACGCTACGCTGACCAGCAGCACACGGACCCAGGACTCGCTGGCACGCAACACCATTGCCAAACTCAGCGAACCGGCCAGCACCATGGCTGTACGCGGTTCGCCGAAATACCACCAGACCAAAGCCGGCAGCAGAGCCCAGGACAGGACACCAACGGCATCACTGAACCCGCGCCGCAGAAGCACCAGGCAACCTGCGGCAGCACTCAACCAGAAAAACAGCGGCAATGCCGCACATCCAGCCACTACGAGAGTGGCTTGCATGCGGCCGCGCATGATGAATTCAGCCAGGGCACGCATGCTTTCTATCCCTTGTTACGTTTTGTCGACTACCCGGTCTCAGCGGCCGTGGCTGTCGGTGTAGGCCAGCAGGGCCAGGAAGCGGGCGCGCTTGATAGCGGTGGCCAGCTGACGCTGATAACGTGCTTTGGTACCGGTGATACGGCTTGGAACGATTTTGCCGGTCTCGGATACGTAAGCTTTCAGAGTGTTGAGATCTTTGTAATCGATCTCTTTGACGTCTTCAGCGGTGAAGCGGCAGAATTTACGACGACGGAAGAAACGTGCCATGTAATTGGCTCCTCAAAAGGTCCGTGGATTACTCGTCAGCGTTATCGCTAACGTCACTGTTGTCGCCGTCATCGCCATCGGCGCTGTCGGAGTGCTCAGGACGGTCACGACGCTCACGGCGCTCACTGCGGTTTTCTTCAGCCTTGAGCATCTCGGACTGGCCAGTGACGGCTTCGTCGCGACGGATGACCAGGTTACGGATCACAGCATCGTTGTAACGGAAGTTGTCTTCCAGCTCGGCCAGAGCCTTGCCAGAGCACTCAACGTTCAGCATCACGTAGTGAGCCTTGTGAACATTGTTGATTGCGTAAGCCAGTTGACGACGGCCCCAATCTTCCAGACGGTGGATTTTGCCGCCGTCTTCTTCGATCAGCTTGGTGTAACGCTCTACCATGCCGCCGACTTGCTCGCTTTGATCCGGGTGGACCAAAAAGATAATTTCGTAATGACGCATGAATGCTCCTTACGGGTTGTAGCCTGCCGCTGAAAGCGGTCAGACAAGGAGTGAATGACACTGTTAGTCTTGCTCAGGAACAGGCACATGCGCGCCTGCCATGACAGCAAGGGGCGCAATTGTAGAGAAGGGTCGTGGGCGGCGCAAGGCAATTGGTGATTATTTGAGCAGGCACGCCGGACCAGGAGAGCGATCGCGCCCCACGCAAAGCATGGGGACGATCAAACGCTGACAATCAGCCTTTCTTGCCAGTCGCCTTGGCACTGCGCTGGCGCAACGCTTCGAACAGGCATACGCCGGTCGCAACCGAGACGTTAAGGCTGCTGACACTACCCGCCATGGGCAGGCGTACCAGATAGTCGCAGTGCTCGCGGGTCAGGCGACGCATGCCCTTGCCTTCGGCACCCATGATGATGATGGTCGGCCCGGTCAGGTCCTGCTGATACAACTCCTGCTCAGCCTCCCCCGCCGTACCCACCACCCAAAGACCGCGCTGCTGGAGCTTTTCCAGCGTGCGGGCCAGGTTGGTCACGGCCACCAACGGAATCACTTCCGCCGCACCGCATGCCACTTTTCGTACAGCTGGCGTCAGTGTTGCGGATTTGTCCTTGGGAACGATGACCGCCAGCGCACCCGCCGCATCCGCCGTACGCAGGCAGGCGCCCAGGTTATGCGGATCGGTCACGCCATCGAGCACCAGCAACAGAGGCGGGCCTTCAGTGCGATCAAGCAGCTCGTCGAGCATCGCCTCGCCCCAGACCTGGCTCGGGCTTACATCCGCGACAACGCCCTGGTGTACACCTTCGACCCAGGCGTCCATTTCGCGACGCTCGGCCTGGCCGATGGTGACGCGATTCTGACCGGCCAGTTCGACCAGCACCTGGACGCGAGGGTCGCTACGCCCCTCTGCCAGCCAGATGTGCTTGACCCGCTTCGGATGATGACGAAGCAACGCTTCCACGGCATGCACGCCGTAGATTTTTTCCAACTGACTCATGAATTAGCCTTGGGTTTACGAGCGCCGCCGCTTTTCGACGATGACGCGGAGCCCGTTTTCGACGAGCCCCCTTTACGATGTTTGCTGGTTTTGCCTGAGGAAGGTGCAGAGCCCGAAGCGGGCCTGTCAGACTTTCCCGACGATGCCTTGCTACCGCCCTTCGCTTCAGCCAGAAGGGCTTTTTTCATTTCACGACTCTTGCGCACTTCTGCGTTCTTCGCCGCCGCATCGCTCGGGCGATAAGCCTCGACCGGTGCTTCCTTGGTGGCGGCCGTACGGCGTCCGGATTTGGCCGGAGCCTTTTCCTTCTCGGCAGTCGTCGCAGGTGCTGCGGCCTCCTGACCACGGCGCTTGCGCCCGGGCGAGGAAGTGGTCGCTGCAGACTGCTCGGAAATTTCGAAGTCGATCTTGCGCTCGTCCAGATCGACACGCATGACCTTCACCTCAACCGTGTCGCCCAGGCGGAAGTTACGGCCTGTGCGCTCGCCGGCAAGGCGGTGGTGCAACGGATCGAAGTGGTAATAATCGCCCGGCAATGCAGTGACGTGCACCAGGCCTTCGACGTAGATATCGGTCAGCTCAACGAACAGACCAAACCCGGTTACAGCTGTGATCACGCCAGGGAACGACTCACCCACGCGGTCCTTCATGTACTCGCACTTGAGCCAGTTGACCACATCGCGCGTGGCTTCGTCGGCTCGACGCTCGCTCATCGAGCACTGCTCGCCCAACTGCTCCAGCAACGCTTCGTCGTAAGGATAGATGCGCGCCTTGGGTATGGTTGCCGCACCGGCACGGCGTACGTGCGGTGTGTCCTGCTTGGAGCGGATCACGCTGCGGATCGCACGGTGCGTCAGCAGGTCCGGGTAACGACGGATCGGCGAGGTGAAGTGCGTATAGGCTTCGTAATTCAGACCGAAGTGGCCGTTGTTGTCCGAGCTGTACACCGCCTGACTCAACGAACGCAACATCACGGTCTGGATCAGGTGGTAGTCCGGGCGATCGCGAACGGTTTCAAGCAGCGCTTGATAATCCTTCGGCGTCGGCCCTTCCTTGCCCTTGTGCAACGACAGCCCCAGCTCGCCCAGGAAGGCGCGCAGCTTTTCCAGACGCTCTGGTGGCGGACCATCGTGCACGCGATACAGCGCAGGGATCTCGTGCTTTTTCAGGAATTCAGCCGTGGCCACGTTGGCCGCCAGCATGCACTCCTCGATCAGCTTGTGAGCATCGTTGCGTGTAGTCGGACGAATCTCGGCGATCTTGCGCTCGGAGCCGAAGATGATTCGGGTTTCCTGCGTTTCGAAGTCGATGGCACCCCGCACATGGCGTGCGCCCAGCAGCACCTTGTACAAGGCGTAAAGCTGCTTGAGGTGCGGCACCACATTGCCGTACTCGCCACGCAGGCTCTTCGCTTCAGCGGTTTTCGGCTGCTCCAGAATCGTGCTGACCTTGTTGTAGGTCAGGCGCGCATGGGAGTGGATGACAGCTTCGTAGAACACGTAGTCCGTCATCTCGCCGGTCTTGGAGATGGTCATCTCGCAGACCATGGCCAGACGATCGACATGCGGGTTCAGCGAGCACAGACCGTTGGACAACTGCTCGGGCAGCATCGGCACGACGCGCTCGGGGAAGTACACCGAGTTGCCACGCACCTGGGACTCGGCGTCCAGCGCCGAACCGATCTTCACGTAGCTGGAAACGTCGGCAATCGCCACGTAGAGCTTCCAGCCACCGGAGAACAGGCGCAGCTTGCCAGGTTTTGCTTCGCAATAGACCGCATCGTCGAAGTCGCGGGCATCTTCGCCATCGATGGTCACGAACGGCAGATGACGCAGATCGACGCGGTGTTCCTTGTCTTTGTCTTCGACTTCCGGCTTGAGCCTGGCCGCTTCCTTGAGCACGGCTTCAGGCCATACGTGAGGAATGTCGTAGGTGCGCAGCGCAACGTCGATTTCCATGCCGGGCGCCATGTAGTTGCCCACCACCTCGATCACGTCGCCTTGCGGCTGGAAGCGTGGCGTTGGCCAATGGGTGATCTTCACCTCGACGAACTGACCGATCTTCGCGCCATTGTTGCGACCGGGTGTGACCAGCACTTCCTGCTGAATCTTCGGGTTGTCCGGGATGACGAAACCGATGCCGCTCTCTTCGAAGTAACGGCCCACGATGGATTCGTGACCGCGGGAAATGACCTCGACGATCACGCCTTCACGACGTCCGCGACGATCCAGACCGGAAACACGTGCCAGAGCACGGTCGCCGTCGAACACCAGACGCATTTGCGCCGGGCTCATGAACAGGTCATCGGAACCGTCGTCGGGCACCAGGAAGCCAAAGCCGTCGCGGTGACCGGAAATGCGACCGAGGATCAAGTCGAGCTTGTCCACTGGCGCATAAGTACCCCGGCGGGTATAGATCAGTTGAGCATCGCGCTCCATCGCACGAAGGCGACGGCGCAGAGCCTCGAATTGATCCTCAGTGACCAGGCCGAACTCTTCGACCAGTTGCTCACGACTCGCTGGCGAGCCGCGCTCGGCGAGGTGCTGAAGGATCAGCTCACGGCTGGGAATGGGGTTTTCGTATTTTTCCGCTTCACGAGCGGCCTCGGGATCGAGGGACTGCCAATCGGCCATTAGATAGTTTTCACCTTGTATATATGGGGGTTAGTTTGGCATAGACCTTATGAAACGGGAAATTTCACGCTCAAACAGCTCACCGAAAAACGCCCTGGACTGCTCTGAAACACCTGATACACACCGCTGGCGAATTATTTGAAGTTTTTTTCACCCATGGGCTTTACAGCCCAAAAGGCGCTCCGTATAGTGCGCGCCATCGACAGGCTGATGCCTCAAGATACTGCCCAGATGGTGAAATTGGTAGACACGCCAGCTTCAGGTGCTGGTGACCGCAAGGTCGTGGAAGTTCGAGTCTTCTTCTGGGCACCAATTCAAGGCAACAGCCTACAACAGGTTGACGCCTCACAAGAACCCGCGAAAGCGGGTTTTTGCATTCCGGGGTTTTGATTATTAAATCAAAACAGGGGTTTACAGAATAAAACGATAGCCGTATAGTGCGCCCCATCAGCAACGGAGACGTCGCTGATGCTGCCCAGATGGTGAAATTGGTAGACACGCCAGCTTCAGGTGCTGGTGACCGCAAGGTCGTGGAAGTTCGAGTCTTCTTCTGGGCACCAATTCAAAAAAACCGAGCCAATGGCTCGGTTTTTTGCTTTCCGGGTAATGACTTCTTCACCCCCACCTTTGCCCGCTCCTTTCAGACGTCGGACACCTCGTCGTCCTCTTCACTCTCCTCGTACTGAGCCTCGAACACGATGACCGAACCATAGGCCATCATCAAATCTGCGCTCGCCCTGTCGACGACGCGCTCCAGATCATCCACTGGCAGATACAGCGTGCGGTACGTTTGCGAATCGTCCGTATCACTCGTCCAGAGAATGGCGGGAGAAATATCACTGAAATCCACCGGATTGGCCGGATCGGTGCACACGCGCCTTAAATCACTCAGTGTCGGAATCGTCAGCCCATCCTCCTTTGCCCAAGCCTCGCATTCTTCATACGTGCCTCGTTCCAGCAGATAGAGCTCTGGAAAACCTTCGACGTAGACGCCCACCTCAACCCTGGCAACGGCAGCATCATGGATGGCGACCACAGCCTCGCCATTGCTCATAGCCCTGACGACACCCTTCGGGCTCACGTCGGCAACGCTCGCATCATCGGACTCAAAGCGGTAAGGCACGGTCCCCCCTTGCGGCTTGAGCTCAGCCGTCGCACCGACAGGGGTATTGCCTTCAGGTGGATATGAGGCCTTCAGCGTCATGTGAGTCGGCAAAATGCTCAAACTGACAGGAACGACAAGAGAGGGCTGCTGCACGCTCAAGATCAGCACGGGAAAGTGATCAGCATACTTGGGACCGATATCACCATCATACGTGACCTTCGCAAACACCCTGATTTTGCTGCCGTCCTTGACACTGACGAACCTGCTGTAAGGAATCTTCGCGATAATCCCTTGAGAAGCCTGCGCCGTCGTCACCCGCTTCGCGATCCAGAGATGAACTTTCCAGGGAGCGTCATTCTTGTCTACCCCCTCAAGGGACAGCCATATTCTCTGGCCAGCCTGTATGAACGGCCATTTTTTCAGCGAGAACGTTACATACTCGAAGGGCCGGGACAGATCGAGCAAATCCCAGGACGCCTGATCGGCCACCGGCACACTCAAATGATCATGGCCCAGCATATCGACATCAATGACTGCCGCCTCGGACGTCACGAGCTCAGCGCGACCCTTACGGGTTATCTCGTAGTAGACCCAGACTTGCGCCCCCATGCTCCAGCCCACCGCCGACGGCGGGATCGTAAACACCAGCGGCTTGCTGACGTCACTGACCGTTTGCGGCGGCAGTTCCGGCGTTCCTGCGCCCGGCATCCCCAACCAGGTGAGCCTGACCTCATCTCCCACAGCGATCGAAGGATAAGGCTGGACCGTCACCGTCTCGCCGGCCAGGACAGCCATTGGATCGAGCCAGTCTTCGTACGCGTGCTTGATGATCGGCGCAGGAGGCTGCCCGGACTCTGCCACGACACCCACGCTGAATAGCACTTCCTGCGAGCGGAATTTTTGCGACCGGCCTTCCAGCCACTGGCGCGTGATCACATAGTAGACCGTGACTTTCTTATCGAGCGCTGCCTTCGCCGCTTCGGCAGGCGCCAGGAATGACAGATTCACATCAACGTTTGTAGCATCGACCTGAACGGTCCCTATCAATGCCGGCGCATCGCTACCTGTTTGCCAGAAAACCGATACGCTGTCCCCCTCCTGAGTCCCCGAAAAAGGCACCGTGATGCCCACTCCCGCATTGAGGAGCGAAGGATCAATGGCCCCGGCATTAATGCCATCGACCTTGGGAGCTGTGAGAACGGCCGAGCCTGCGAGACGTTGCTCGTGCTCATCACCCACAAAGAAGCGGTAGTCGCCTGAACGATAGGAGGCTTTCTTGCCGTCATCCGACCCGCGTTCGATCGTATAAAACAGGATGACCACCTTGCCGCGATTGAAACTCACGACCTGATCCACCGGCACTTTGAATGAAACGTCGCCATCCACATTCAACTGCGTGACCACAGTGTTAGCCGTAAACGGACGTTTTCTTGAGGTGTCATTCCAGTAGAGCGTGAGCTTGTCCCCCACTCTCGTGCCCGCTGACGGGATATGCACATCAACGGACTGGGTAACGCTGGCCGGATCCAGCCGACCTTCTTTAACCTCATTAACGAAAGGCGGCAACCCGGTCAGGCTCGGCCCGATGCCGATGCCGATGGTCTTTACGGGCGAACGCTGCCATGCGCCCTTTCTTCCCACTTGATACGAGAGAACGATGATCCCTCCAATCAAGGGTTTGATCTGCTCTTCAGGGAAAGTGATGGTCAGCGGACGCTTCGCAAGGCTGGACTCGTTGATCAGAACCTCCCTGTCCGTAAACACTATTTCCTTCTGTTCGACATCCCGGCCTGTCATGGAAAACCTGACGATATCGCCAGGCTCCATCGCGTAGTCAATCGCGACGGTCAGGTACCTCGACTCGCCTTGAGTGCCAAGGCTGTCAGGATCGACCGTATCACTGATAGCTTCCAGCACCACCGGCTCAGGCAAGGCAACACTGCCCTCCCCTGGCGTTGTCCCGGCATCCTTATCGGACGCAGGCAGTCCTCTGACCAGAAAAGCCAACGGATTAGAAACACGCAGCTTGCCGCGCGGACTTTGTGCAATGCACTTGAGGGCCAGTTTTTTCCCTGCATAGGCTTTCACCTCATCAGCAGGAATATAAAACGTGCGGTAATCACCGAAGTAACTGCGCCTTGGATCGGGGATGTACCTGAACCTGGCGGTGAATGAGTCACTCCAGACAATCCCTGCAACGCCCTCCACCGAGAGCTCGACAGTGACCGCATCGCCATCAACGAAAGGAAGTTGATTGGTCGCAGGCGTTGTGCCCGCCGTCACACTTACCGGCAGTGGCCCGCCCGCCATGTTGTAAGTCGCCCCCGAAGGCCCGGCAGGCGTTGAACTGGCGTCCAGATCCACCTCAACCCCGACCCACTTGTGCACGACATCAGGCAATTCCCCGATGAACGGGGGAAACGGCCTGGTCGTAGGAATTACTTTTTTACTGTTTTTTTTCTTGATGGCCATCGAATACGCTCCATGGTTTGTGCGTTGAAACGCTGGATCGTCGATCTCTCGGTGACGATCCCCATGGAGTATTAACCTGCCCGAATCCCGTACTTGCTACTGGCAAAACCTATAGTTGCACGTGAACAAAAACACGCTATAACAGGCAATCAAGCAGGCCTGGACTAGGCCCGGAACTGCCCCAGGCTCGCCTTCAAGCGCGCAGACAGCTTGTCGAGCGTCCGGCCACTGGCCGTCGTCTCCACGACAGCCTGAGCGGCCTTCTCGGCCTGGGCATGAATCACTTCCACACGCCCTCTCACAGCCTGAGCGCCCTGTGCCTGATGCTCGGCGGCACGCGTGGCCAGACCGATAGCGGCATGAACCTGCTCCACCGAGGTCTGCACCGTCTGCTGAAGTCGCGCACTGTCGCGCAGAACGGCCAGACCTTCCTTCGCCTGTCGACCGGCCAGACCGATAGTTGCCACCGCTTCTTTGGCACCGGCCTGCAACTTGGTGATGTGCTCCTGAATATCACCGGTCGAACTTTGGGTCTTGCTGGCCAGCGCGCGAACCTCATCGGCCACCACCGCAAAACCGCGACCCGTCTCGCCCGCTCGCGCAGCCTCAATCGCTGCGTTGAGGGCCAACAGGTTGGTCTGCTCGGCAATGCCATGAATCACCTCCAGCACCACTTCGATCTGTTCGCTCTGCCGTGCCAGACGCTCGATCACTTGCGAGCCGGTTTCGACCTGACCGGCCAATGCCTCGATCAAGCCGCCGACCTGGTTGGACGTACGCGTGTTCTCATCCGTGGCCTGCTTAATGTCGATCACCTGCCGTAACGCCTCCTGCATGGCCTGGCTTTCCGCCTGAGCCTCATCGGCCATTTGCGCCAACGCCTGCAGACTGGCCGCCACTTCGTCACGCTGCAAGGCCGCCGCGGCGTCTGCACCGGCATTTCGCTGGCTCATCGCACCAATCTCGACACCGGTCAGTTGAGCGACCTCTCCCGCTTCGCGAACGATAGGCTGAAGCTTGTCGATGAACCGGTTGACCGCTGCCGACATGTCGCCGATTTCGTCATTGCTGTCGAGCTTGACGCGACGCGTCAGATCCCCCTCGCCCGCCGCCAGATCATCGAGCGCAGCAATCAGCAGGTGCAATTTGTTGACCACACGACGGCCGAGCACAACGGCCAGCAGCAGCAACACCGCCAGGCCGATCAGCGCCAGTCCCAGGCCGATGTTCCAACGCAGGGTCTCAGCCGCCTCCTGAACAGCAGAACGGGTATTGCTGGCCATCGCCGTCGCGGCCGACTGCGCTGACTCCAGACGAGTGCGCAACGCCGCCGAGCTGTCTTTGGAAGCCCCCGCCAGACTCTCGGAGACCAGTTGCTCGCCACTGGTGATCAAGGTCGCGAAACGCTTGTCCAGTGCGGCCAGATTTTCTTCGACCGATGCAGTGGAGACGCCCATGCGCACCTTGCCGATCTCGACACCATTAGGACTGATGGAGGCTTCGACGTAGTAAACCGAAGGGTCGTTTTTCGCGGCATTGAGGATCTTGTCCATGGCCCGCTCACCCTCACCTTTGGCGAGAAGCGCTTTGACCAGAGGATTGTCACGATTCATGTACCGCGTCAGGTGCTCGCCCGTAGCATCGTCATACACCACGAACAGTACGTTTGGGTTGCGTTGGGCACGACGGGCAAACTCGGACAGGGTCGGCGTGTCGTTATCCCACATGGCGCGAGGCGCAACGGCAGCCAGCAGTTCGGCCATGTCGGTAGCGGATTCCCTGAGGTCTTTTTCCAGCGTGGCGCGCAGTTGCGCCTGCTCTTCCTTCAGGCGTGTGGACAGGCCGCCACTGAGTCGCTGGCGTGTACTGGACGAGAGTGCGTCCAGACTGGATGTCACCTCACTACTCGCACGTTCCAGTTCGGACGACACATGTTGCGAATCTACCCCCAACCGATTGGCAAGATCCGCTTCAAGCGCAGTGACCGTGCTCCGGGTGAGCGCAACCGCGACCACGACCTGCACCAAAAGGGCGATACCCAGCGCAATAAAGACAGGGCGCAACAAACGACTTCGCAACAGAGATAACACAGCCGACACAGGAGAATCCCTCCACCTTGAGCGCCATTAAAATAGTGGCACTAATTTGTCGTTTGTATAGCAAGCGCCGTGCCGTGATGCAATTCACATTTTATTGGCCGGGCAGTAGCGGACGCGAAACCCGACTCTCCTGGAGCGCTGCAGACAAAAAAAGGGCCGCACATGGCGGCCCTTCTTTTTGCAGCTAACGAGGTATCACGCGAACGGGTGACGCAAAACGATGGTTTCGTTGCGATCAGGACCGGTAGAGATGATGTCGATAGGTGCGCCTACCAGCTCTTCGACACGCTTGATGTAAGCGCGTGCGTTGGCAGGCAGTTCTTCCAGCGTGCGGGCACCCAGGGTGGATTCGGTCCAGCCTGGCATCTGCTCGTAGACCGGCTCAAGGCCGATGTAGCTGTCGGCATCGGTAGGAGCTTCGATCACAGCGCCGTTCTCGTTCTTGTAACCCACGCAAATGTTGATGGTTTCAAGACCGTCGAGCACGTCCAGCTTGGTCAGGCACAGGCCCGAAATGCTGTTGATTTCGATAGCACGACGCAGGATGACCGCATCGAACCAGCCGCAACGACGAGCACGGCCCGTGGTTGCACCGAACTCGTGGCCGCGCTTGGCCAGGAACGCACCGACATCATCGAACAGCTCGGTCGGAAACGGACCGGAACCGACGCGAGTGGTGTAGGCCTTGGTGATACCCAGGATGTAATCCAGGTACATCGGACCGAAACCCGACCCCGTGGCGATGCCGCCAGCGGTGGTGTTGGAGCTGGTGACGTACGGGTATGTACCATGATCGATGTCCAGCAACGAACCCTGGGCACCTTCGAACATGATGTCCTTGCCGTCGCGACGCATGCCGTGCAGTTCGGCGGTCACATCGAGCATCAGCGGCTTGAGCAGGTCAGCGTATTCCATGCACTCGTCGAGCGTCTTCTGGAAATCGATGGCAGGCTCTTTGTAGTAATTGACCAGTACGAAGTTGTGGTAATCCAGCAACTCGCCCAGTTTGGACGCGAAACGCTCACGGTGAAACAGGTCGCCGATGCGCAGACCACGACGTGCAACCTTGTCTTCGTAAGCCGGGCCGATGCCGCGACCGGTGGTGCCGATCTTGAACTCGCCACGGGCTTTTTCACGCGCCTGGTCCAGCGCAACGTGATAAGACAGAATCAACGGGCAGGAAGGGCTGATGCGCAGACGCTCGCGCACCGGAATGCCTTTCTCTTCCAGCTTGATGATTTCGCGCAGCAATGCGTCGGGAGCAACCACGACACCGTTGCCGATCAGGCACTGCACGCCTTCGCGCAGTACACCGGACGGAATCAGGTGCAATACGGTCTTCTCACCGTCGATCACCAGGGTGTGACCCGCGTTGTGGCCACCCTGATAACGAACTACGGCGGCAGCATGTTCGGTCAGCAGATCAACGATCTTGCCTTTGCCCTCATCACCCCATTGGGTGCCCAGGACTACGACATTCTTACCCATAACACTCGTCCTCATTCACGCAAACTTGGTGCCGGCAGCGGCCGGCAGGAATACTCAATAAGCCAGCGGCATGACCTGCCAGTGCTCGCCATGCTGAATCAATTGCCGGTCACAGTCGGCTTCACGCGCGGCGCTCACCTGCTGCCCAGGCAAGGCCTGAACCACACGCTGACCTTCGCTGCGCAACTGGCATACCTGCTGCCAGAGTGCCGCATCCGTACTGTCCGGCACCCAGATACCGCCGGACGGTAATACGATTTCTGCCTGACCCAGGGTGACCAGGGTTTTCAGGTCGGTGGAAAAGCCAGTCGCCGGACGGGCACGACCGAAGTCGGCACCGATGTCGTCGTAACGACCGCCCTGAGCAATCGACTGCCCGACACCCGGCACGAACACCGCGAACACAACGCCCGTATGGTAGTGATAACCACGCAGCTCGCCGAGGTCGAAATACAGCGGCAACTGCGGGAATCGCGCAGCCAGGCGATCGGCAATGCTCACCAGATCGTCCAGCGCAGCCAGCACCGGAGCAGGCGCGCCAGCCAGACGATCACGGGCCGCGGCCAGCACTTCGTGGCCACCGCACAGGTCAACCAGCGCACGCAGCATCGAAGCCAGTTCCTGCGGCAGATTGGCCGTCAGGGCGACCACTTCGTCGATGGCCTTGCGCTGCAGTGCATCGAACAACTGTTGCTCGACTTCGCCTGACAGGCCAGCGGCACGTGCAAGCCCACGGTAGATACCGACATGCCCAAGGTCCATGTGCACATCCGGCACATCGGCCAGTTGCAGCATGGCGAGCATCAGACTGATGACTTCAACGTCACTGCTAGGGCTTGCATCACCGTACAGCTCGGCACCGAGCTGAATCGGGCTGCGCGAGGAAGACAGCGCACGCGGCTGGGCATGCAGGACACTGCCTGCGTAGCACAGACGGCTTGGACCTTCACGCTTGAGGGTGTGCGCATCAATGCGCGCGACCTGCGGCGTGATGTCGGCGCGGAAGCCCATCTGCCGACCCGATTGCGGATCGATGACCTTGAAGGTGCGCAGATCCAGATCAGAGCCTGCGCCCGTCAGCAAAGACTCGAGGTACTCGATATGCGGGGTGACGACGAACTCATAGCCCCAGCTCTGGAACAGATCCAACACCTGACGGCGCGCTACTTCAATGCGCGCCGCTTCTGGTGGCAGTACTTCTTCGATGCCATCTGGTAGCAGCCAGCGGTCAACCGTTGCCATTACGCCATTCCCCTGTGATCCGGGCGGCCAGCCTTGAGGCCAGCCTTGAGTGAAGCAGAAAGTGATGCGCTGTACGACGGGCACGACAAACGCCCGAGACAGGCCTTGCAGACCACTTTCCTCGAAAAATCTTGCCGCTCGCCCTGCAGGCTGCGACCAATCAATCGTGCAGACGCAAAAAAGCCGGGAATTTCCCGGCTGCCGCATGATACACACGTTTTACCGTACGATCACCCCACCGGGCAGTTTTGCCGCCCGGCGGGTGATTTATTACAGCCTGGTATTACGGCTTGGCTTTTTCCAGATAGCGGAAGAACTCGCTGTTCGGGTCAAGCACCAGCATGTCGCTCTTGTTCGCGAAGCTTTCACGGTAGGCACGCAGGCTGCGATAGAACGCGTAGAACTCCTGGTCCTGACCATAAGCCTTGGAGTAGATCGCGGCGGCCTGTGCATCACCGTCACCGCGCGCCTCTTCAGACTCACGATAGGCTTCGGCCAACAACACACGACGCTGACGGTCGGCGTCGGCACGGATACCCTCGGCCAGCTCGTTACCCTTGGCACGGTGTTCACGGGCTTCACGCTCACGCTCGGTGCTCATGCGCTCGAACACGCTGCGGTTCACTTCCTTGGGCAGGTCGATGGCCTTGACGCGAACGTCGACCACTTCGATACCCAATTCCTTTTCAGCCATGCGGTTCAGCGAGCCGGTGATATCGGCCATCAGTGCATCCCGCTCACCCGACACGACTTCGTGCAGGGTGCGCTTGCCGAACTGGTCACGCAGACCCGATTCCAGACGACGCGAAAGGCGCTCGTCGGCAATCTGCTTCAGACCGGAAGTTGCCGTGTAGAAACGCTCGGCATCCTTCACGCGCCATTTGGCATAAGCATCGACCATCACCGCCTTCTTCTCGAGCGTCAGAAAACGCTGGGTCGGGGCATCGAGGGTCAGCAGACGGCCATCGAACTTGCGCACCTGATTGACGTAAGGAACCTTCACATGAAGGCCCGGCTGCACATCAGCCTGTACCACACGACCGAATTGCAGCAGCACTGCACGCTCGGTCTGGGACACGATGTAGAAGCTGTTCCAGGCAACGACTGCCAGGACCACACCAACAATTAGGGTGATCAGCGATTTATTGCTCATCAGCGACTCTCCCTGGTACGTACATCGCGCTGCTGAGTATCCGCCGCTCGCACGCCAGCATCAGTTCCAGTCGAGGATGAATTACCGGTGCCCGACGCATTGCCGGTACCGCTGCGACTGTTTTCCATCATCTTGTCGAGTGGCAGATACAACAGGTTGTTCTGACCCTTGTCGCCGGTCACGAGCACCTTGCTGGTATTGCTGAAGACTTCCTGCATGGTGTCCAGATACAGACGCTGGCGGGTCACTTCAGGTGCCTTGCGGTATTCGGCAACCAGTTTGGTAAAGCGGTCAGCTTCACCCTTGGCGCGGGAAACCACTTCGTCACGATAACCGTTGGCGTCTTCAAGAATACGCTGAGCCTGACCACGGGCTTCCGGGATCACGCCATTGGCGTAGCTTTCAGCCTGGTTGCGTGCACGCTGCTCGTCTTCACGGGCGCGGATCACGTCATCGAAGGCTTCCTGCACTTCACGCGGCGCAGCCGCACTCTGTACGTTCACCTGAGTAACGGTGATACCTGTGCGATAAGTATCGAGGAACCGTTGCAGACGTTCCTTGATCTCGCTCGCCATCAGCTCACGGCCTTCGGTCAGCACCTGGTCCATCGCCGTGGAACCCACGACATGGCGCAGCGCACTTTCGGTGGCATGCTGCAGGCTGATTTCAGGCTGATCGACGTTCAGGACAAAGTCCTGAAGGTTGCTGATCTTGTATTGCACGGTCAGCGGCACTTCGACGATGTTCTCGTCTTCGGTGAGCATCTGGCCCTGCTTGCTGTAGGCACGCTCGCGCGTCACGTTTTCCATGTACTTGCGATCGAACGGCGGGAAATAGATGTTCAGGCCCGGGCCCACGGTTTCGTGGTACTGACCGAAACGCAGCACGACAGCCTGCTCCTGCTCATCAACGACGTAGATCGCGCTGTAGAGCCAGAAAGCGACGAGCACCACCAGACCAATGCCGAGCAGGCCGAAGCCGCCGCCTTTGCCTGGGCTGCCACCACTGCCATCACCACTGCGTTTCTTACCGCCGCCGAACAACCCATTCAGGCTCTCCTGCAGCTTACGGAAGGCCTCGTCGAGATCAGGTGGTCCCTTGCGGTCGCCACCACGGCGTTTGCCACCCCAGGGATCTTGATTATTCGAGTTGCCACCCGGCTCATTCCAAGCCATAGCGCTCTCCATCTGATAAAGCAAAGGCGCACCTTCGGCGCGCCGCCCCATGCTACAGAATGCCCGCGAAAGCCGTACAACGGCTTTCTCGTGCTTTTATTGCAAAGTGTGTTGCTCGATGAACTCCAGCGGCTGCAATCCTTCGCGAGTCACCAGACGATTGAGTTCAACGCGCGGTATACGCACTGCCAGCAGACTTGAGCCCTCCTCGTCGTGCGTTTCGCTCTGTACGGCACCCAGTTCGAAAAACTGGGCCCGCAGTCGAGCGAGACGCTGAGGCAGGCGCAGGGTGCCGACGAACAGATCGTTACCCAGCAGTTCGGCTACAGCCTGCTTGAGCAGGTCCAGCCCCCGACCATCACGGGCAGACAACCAGACACGCTGCGGTTTGCCATCGGCATCGCGCTGTATCTGAGGCTCAACGCCTTCAAGCAGATCGAGTTTGTTATAGACCTCAAGGATCGGCAAGCCCTCGGCTCCGATCTCACCGAGCACGGCCATGACCTGCTCGATCTGCGTCATGCGGTCCGGCTCGTGGGAGTCGATCACATGCAGCAGTAAATCGGAGTTGCTTGATTCTTCAAGCGTGGCGCGAAAGGCTTCGACCAGTTTGTGCGGCAAGTGGCGAATGAAGCCCACTGTGTCGGCCAGCACAATCGGACCCAGGTCATCGAGTTGCAGACGACGCAGCGTAGGGTCCAGCGTGGCGAACAACTGATCGGCCGCAAACACGTCCGAATCGGTCACGGCATTGAACAGCGTGGACTTGCCGGCGTTGGTGTAGCCCACCAGCGATACCGAAGGGATGTCGGCGCGACGACGGCCACGGCGGGCCTGATCACGCTGACTGCGGACTTTTTCCAGTCGCCCCTTGATCTGACGCAGGCGTACCCGAAGCAGACGACGGTCTGTTTCAAGCTGGGTTTCACCCGGACCGCGCAAGCCGATCCCGCCTTTCTGTCGCTCAAGGTGGGTCCAGCCGCGTACCAGACGGGTACTCATGTGCTCAAGCTGGGCCAGTTCGACCTGCAGTTTGCCTTCATGGGTACGCGCGCGCTGGGCGAAGATGTCCAGAATCAGACCGGTGCGGTCAAGCACGCGACACTCGAAAACACGTTCGAGGTTACGTTCCTGACTGGGCGTGAGGGTGTGATTGAAGATCACGATATCGGCCTGTTCGGCCTTGACCTGGTCGCGAAGCTCCTCGACCTTGCCAGAGCCAATCAGGTATTTGGCAGATGGCCGATGACGCGGCACGTTGATAAACGCGACGGTATCGGCACCAGCCGACATGGCCAACTCCTGAAACTCCTGCGGATCTTCGCGCGCCTCAGGGTCCTGACCATCCAGATGAACGAGAATGGCCCGTTCACCACCACTGTGGCGCTCAAAGAACAAGGCAGACTCCTATCAGGCGTTACCTGGCTCGGCATCGCCGCCGTCAGCGTCGGTAGCGCTGGGCAGACGAATCGGACGAACCGGTACAACGGTGGAAATAGCGTGTTTGTAGACCATCTGGCTGACAGTGTTCTTCAGCAAAATGACGAACTGGTCGAAAGACTCGATCGTGCCCTGCAGCTTGATACCGTTGACCAGGTAGATCGATACCCCGACCTTCTCTTTACGCAAGGTATTCAGGTAAGGGTCTTGTAGCGAATGCCCTTTTGACATGTGCCGCACTCCTTTAAGGATCAATAAATAATAAATCGAATTCGATTGGCTTACCGGCTACCCCCCAAGGATAGACGGCTATTGCAGGGACTCAGCTCAATATGGAGACCGATCCCAGGTATTTCAAGGCGCGTGGCAGATTGTCGCTGGCCAGGCTGTCCAGCCAGTGCAGATTCTCCCAGCTGCGTAGCCAGGTGAATTGCCGTTTGGCCAGTTGACGCGTTGCAATGATGCCCCGCTCCTGCATTTCATCCCGTGTCAGCTTTCCATCCAGGTGATCCCAGACCTGGCGATAACCGACGGCTCGTATCGATGGCAGACCTGAATGCAGGTCGCCCCGTGAGCGCAATGCCAGTACTTCGTCCAGAAACCCTTGGTCCAGCATTTGCAAAAAACGTAGTGCGATGCGGTCATGCAGCACCTTGCGATCAGCCGGAGCTATCGCAAGACTGGCAACAGTATAGGGCAATTGCTGACGCCCCGATGCGGCTGCTTCGGTACTTTGCGCAGTTTGTTGCTCGCGGTGTGCGGTCATGCTCATTCCGCTGACGCGATAAACCTCCAGCGCACGGATCAAGCGCTGCGGATCGTTGGGGTGAATACGCGCTGCCGACACCGGGTCGACCACCGCCAACTGATCATGCAACGACTGCCAGCCGTTTGCCTGAGCATCAGCCTCAAGCTGAGCCCGAACCTGCGCATCGGCCGCTGGCATATCCGCCAGCCCGTCCAATAGAGCCTTGAAATACAACATAGTGCCGCCCACCAACAAAGGAATATTTCCCCGGGCAGTGATTTCGGCCATCGCGGCCAGTGCATCGGTACGAAAATCGGCCGCGGAGTAGCTCTGCGCCGGGTCGAGAATGTCGATCAGACGGTGCGGGTATTGGGCCAGTTGCGCCTTGGAAGGCTTGGCGGTGCCGATGTCCATGCCGCGATAGACCAGCGCCGAATCGACGCTGATCAGCTCGCACGGCAAGACCTTGGTCAACTCGATCGCAAGGTCGGTCTTGCCTGCAGCGGTGGGCCCCATGAGAAAGATGGCCGGAGGTAAAGCGTTCATTCATTGACCGCGCAGGAATAATTTATCCAGGTCGTTGAGACCCATCTGGGTCCATGTAGGACGACCGTGGTTGCATTGTCCGCTGCGCTCGGTGTTTTCCATGTCGCGCAGCAGGCCGTTCATTTCCGGGATCGCCAGGCGGCGATTGGCCCGGATAGCGCCGTGGCACGCCATGGTGCCCAGCAGCTCGTTCATGTGCGCCTGCACCCGGTCACTGGTGCCGTATTCCATCAGGTCCGCGAGCACATCACTCACCAGCCGGTTGGCCTCGGCCTGCTTGAGCAACGCCGGGATCTGCCGGATGGCCAGCGTCTCGGGACCCAGGCGCTGCAACTCGAAGCCCAGACGCTGAAAGGTCGCCAGGTGTTCTTCGGCGCAATCCGCTTCACGCTGACTGACCGCAATGGACTCGGGCACCAGCAGCGGCTGTCCGCTCAAGCCCTCGTTGGCCATGGCGATCTTGAGGCGTTCGTACATGATCCGCTCGTGGGCAGCGTGCATATCGACCAGCACCAGCCCATGAGCGTTTTCGGCCAGGATATAAATGCCCTTGAGCTGCGCGAGCGCGTAGCCCAACGGAGGAATATCGGCAGGCGACTCGGGCAACGAGCTCGGCGCAGCACCCGGCAGCGGCGCGAAGAATTCACGGTAGGCGCTTTGCACCTCGGCCACCGGCGCACCGGGCGACGCAGGTCGAGGTGAATATTGATACTGATAACCGCCACCTGCGCCTGAGCCCGAGCCTGCAGAGCGCGTATAGGTCTCGCCCTGCGGCTGCTCAAGCACATTGTTGGCCAGACGCATCTCGCCCTGCGGCCCGAATTCGCCCGCCTCAGGTCCCGTCGGACGCACGATGGCGGGTGCAGGCGCACTGCCGGACAACTGATCTTCGGGGCGCACATCACCCAGCGCACGGTGCAGCGTGCCATAAAGAAAGTCATGCACGGTGCGCCCGTCACGGAAGCGCACTTCGTGCTTGGTCGGGTGAACGTTGACATCCACCGCCGCCGGATCGACCTCGAAAAACAGTACGAAGGTCGGATGACGGCCATTGAACAGTACGTCGCGATAGGCCTGGCGCACCGCATGGGCAACCAGTTTGTCGCGCACCGCACGGCCGTTGACGAAGAAATATTGCAGATCAGCCTGACTGCGCGAGAACGTCGGCAACCCGACCCAACCCCACAGGTGCAGGCCGTTACGCTCGATCTCGATGGGCAGCGCCTGCTCAAGGAAACCCGGCCCGCAGATGGCCGACACGCGACGCGCCCTGGCGGTGTCGTCATGGGCTTCATGCAGGCTGAGGATGGTCTTGCCGTTGTGCCGCAAATGGAAGGCCACGTCGAAGCGCGCCAGCGCCATGCGCTTGATCACTTCCTGCAGATGATCGAACTCGGTCTTTTCGGCCTTGAGAAACTTGCGGCGTGCCGGCGTGTTGAAGAACAGGTCGCGCACTTCCACCGACGTACCCACCGGGTGCGCGGCAGGCTGAACCCGTGGTGCCATGTCACGGCCTTCGGTTTCGACCTGCCAGGCCTGATCGGCATCACGTGTGCGGGAGGTCAGGGTAAGGCGCGCAACCGAACTGATCGATGCCAGCGCCTCGCCGCGAAAACCCAGACTCATCACCCGCTCGAGGTCTTCAAGGTCGCGAATCTTGCTCGTCGCATGTCGCGCCAGCGCCAACGGAAGGTCATCAGACGATATACCGCTGCCGTCATCACGGACTTTAAGCAGCTTGATACCCGCCTGCTCGACATCCACATCAATGCGCCGCGCACCGGAATCGAGGCTGTTTTCGAGCAATTCCTTGATTACCGACGCCGGTCGCTCAACCACCTCACCCGCTGCGATCTGGTTGGCCAGCCTGGGGCTGAGCAACTCGATGCGGGCTGCGTTCAGAATGACCTGATCGGCGTCCGGCTGGACGCCGTCGAGCAAAAGGTCGCTGCTGGCTGCATCGTTATTCATGGCTGCGTCGCGACCTCGGCACTCGGGATTCGCAGGTCCTGGCCAATTTTCAGCTCATCCGTTTTCAGGTTGTTGGCGCTGCGCAACGTGGCGATGTTCATGTCGTAACGGGCAGCGAGCATGGCCAGCGTTTCACCGGAGCGAACGACATGGTTGCGCGGGCCCTGGGCGAGTTTGCCGTTGTCACGCAACCAGGCAATGTAAGTGCCCTGAGGCGGATTCTGCTGAAAGAACTGCTTTACGCCTGAGTTGATCGAGCGCGCCAACGCCTGCTGGTGCGAGGTCGAACTCAGCTTGTTGGCTTCGTTGGCATTGGAGATAAAGCCGGTTTCCACCAGAATCGACGGAATGTCCGGCGACTTGAGCACCATGAAGCCTGCCTGCTCGACACGTGACTTGTGCAGCGAGGTCACGCGACCAATGTTACTCAGAACTTTCTGCCCTACGTTCAGACTCGACGACAGCGACGCGGTCATGGACAGGTCCAGCAGAACGCCCGCAAGCATGCGGTCCTTATCATCAAGACTCACGGCCCCGGCGCCCCCGATCAGGTCGGAGCGGTTTTCACTGTCCGCCAGCCAGCGCGCGGTTTCAGACGTTGCGCCACGATCGGACAGAGCAAACACCGACGCACCAAAGGCTGCGGTAGACGGCGCGGCATCGGCGTGAATGGACACAAACAGATCAGCCCCTTTGGCGCGGGCGATTTCCGTGCGCTTGCGCAACGGAATAAAGTAGTCGCCGGTTCGCGTCAGTTCGGCGCGATAGCCCTTCTCGGCATTGATCTGGCGCTGCAATTCGCGTGCAATCGACAGCACCACGTTTTTTTCTTTCTCCCCACCCCTGCCAGAAGCGCCGGGGTCTTCGCCACCGTGGCCAGCATCGATCACGACCACGATGTCGCGCTTGCCATTGGGCACCGGCGTCAGCTTGACTTCAGGTTTGGCCGGGCTGATCGGAACGGCTGGCGCGGTGTTCGCCGGGGTATCTGCAATGGTCGGCACGGGCGAAGGGTTGGCGTCGGCAGCGTTGTCGAACAGGTCGACGACCAGGCGATTGCCGTACTGCTGGTTCGGTGCCAATGTGAAACTCTTGGGCGTCACCGCCTTCTTCAAATCAATGACCACGCGCAAGTCGGTTGCAGTGCGCTGGGCCGAACGCATGCTGGTGATCGGCGTATTGGCGGTCGACACGTTGAGCGGCCCGCCCAATGTCGCACCGTTGATGTCGATAACCAGACGATCAGGCGAAGTCAGGGTAAACACGCTGTGCTGGACAGGTCCTGAAAGGTCGAACACCAGCCGAGTGTTATCCGGCGCTCGCCATAAGCGGACACTTCGTACTTGCGTAGCGGCCAGCGCTTCGACAGCCAAGGCCATCAACAGCAGACCTACTACAGTAACCAGCGCGCGCATGCGCATACCTAACCCCATATCTATTTGAATTCCAAAGCCAAAGTGGCACACCAGCGTTCGCCACGCGAACCCGTGGGGCTCAATATCACGGAACGACCTTCTCCGTGCGGCCTAATGGTAATGGTCAGGTCCGGCTTTGGCAAAAAGCCTGCACCACGCTGGGGCCATTCGATGAGACAAAGTGAGTCAGCCTCGAAGTAATCACGCATGCCCATGTACTCCAGCTCTTCCGGGTCCACGAGGCGATAGAGGTCGAAGTGGAACGCCTTTACTGCCCCTATCTCGTAGGGCTCGACCAGCGTGAAGGTCGGACTCTTGACGGCACCCTCATGCCCGAACCCCCTGATCAACCCGCGCGACAGCGTGGTCTTGCCCGCACCCAGATCGCCTTCGAGAAAGATGACACCCACCCCTTCGGTGACCCGGGCCAGAGATGCACCGAGGCTCATCATGGCCTCTTCGCCGATCACATCAAGCGTTAAATCTGACACGGTTGCAGCTCCTCCAATAACTGACGAATGGCGGGAATAATATCGCTGGCCGCCATGCCGCGCCCCGCAGCACCGATCTTTTGTCCGGCACTGGCGTGCAACCACACCGCAAGGCACGCGGCATCGAACGGGGTCATGTGCTGGGCCATCAGCGCACCGACCAGGCCGGCCAGCACATCGCCAAGACCCGCCGTCGCCATGGCTGGATGGCCGCGATCACACAATGCCAGGCGCCCGTCGACATCGGCGATCAGGCTGCCAGAGCCTTTGAGCACGCACACGGTATTGAATTTACGCGCCAGCGCATGGGCGGCCGCCGCGCGGTCGGCCTGAACCTCCCCGGTGCTGATCCCCAGCAGGCGTGCCGCCTCCCCCGGATGCGGGGTAATGACGCTCTGCTCGGGTAGCACCACATGCCCGGCCGCCAACTGGTTGAGGGCATCAGCGTCCCAGACCTGCGGTCGATCCGCATCGGCCGCGGCCGACAGCAGACTGCGCCCCCAATTGTCCTGGCCCAGTCCTGGTCCGACGACCAGCACGCTGGCGGCGTCGATCAGGGTCATCAGCTGATTGGCCGAGCCGATACCTGCGCTCATGATTTCCGGCATCCGCGTCAGCGCTGCAGGCACATGCTCCGGGCGAGTGGCCAGAGTGACCATGCCTGCGCCGCTGCGCAACGCGCTTTCGGCACTCAACAGCGCAGCACCGCCAAATCCCTGATCACCGCCAATCACCAGCACACGACCATACATACCTTTATGAGCCGTATGCGGACGAGGGGCCAGGACAGGCAGGCAGTGCGGGTCAAGACGCCGCGCCGTGCTGGTGGCCTGCGCGACAAGGGCTGGATCGGCCTGCAAGTCGTCGAAAATCAATTGCCCGATCAAATCGGGAGCATCACCTGTCAGCAGACCCATCTTCAGACCGATAAACGTCACCGTGAGGTCTGCACGAACCGCAACCCCCAGAGAATGACCGGTGTCGGCACACAAGCCCGACGGAATATCCACTGCCGCCACCGGCAAGCCACTGGCATTGATGGTGCTGATGACCGACAGATAAGGTTCGCGCACTTCGCCGTTGAGCCCCGTCCCCAACAAAGCATCGACGACAACACCCGCCAGCGGCTGGCCAGCCCAGGGCTGAACATCGACGCCCGCCGCGGCTGCGTACGCCAGCGCCGCATCGCCCTTGAGGGCAGCGGGATCGCCGACTGCCAGGACACGCACCTGCCAGCCGGTCTTGTGCGCCAGAGACGCGACCAGATACCCGTCCCCGGCGTTATTGCCATGGCCGGTCAGCACGGTCAGCTCACTTGCTTCAGGCCAGCGTCTGCGGATCGCGCGCCACGTCGCATGCGCGGCGCGCTGCATCAGTTCAAAGCCTGAGGTGCCTGCGGCAATCAGTCGGGCATCGAGGTCGCGGACCTGCGCAGCACTGTACAGCGCGTCGGGTAATTCGGGTTTCGTGTCTAACATGCGTCTCTAGGCTCCGATGTCTGGCAGAATTATACGCACCTTGGCTCTGGTTTCTCTCTGCGCATGTCCGCTATTACTGCTGAACGCCTTACCTGCGACGACCTTGTCACCCTTGCGCAATCGATCAAGGCGTGGGGCCGTGAGCTCGGATTTCAGGAAGTCGGCATCGCAGGGCTCGATCTTGCCGAGCACGAGCAGCATTTGCAGCGCTGGCTCGACGCGGGTTATCACGGCGAAATGGACTATATGGCAGCCCACGGCAGCAAACGTTCCCATCCGGACGAACTGGTGCCCGGAACGCTGCGTGTAGTATCGCTGCGCATGGATTATCTGCCAGGCGATACGCACATGGCCCAGCGCCTGAGCGAACCTGAACAGGCTTACGTGTCTCGCTATGCACTGGGCCGCGACTACCACAAACTGATTCGTAAACGCTTGCAGCAATTGGCTGAGCGCATCCAGAAGGCCATCGGCCCCTTTGGCTTTCGAGCGTTTGTCGACAGCGCCCCCGTACTGGAGAAAGCCATCGCCGAGCAGGCCGGACTGGGCTGGATCGGCAAGAACACGCTGGTGCTCAATCGCAAGGCAGGCAGCTTTTTCTTTCTCGGCGAATTGTTCGTGGATATTCCGTTACCGGTCGATCCGCCACACGCCACAGAACATTGCGGGCGCTGTACCGCGTGTCTCGATATTTGCCCGACTGCAGCATTCGTCGGTCCCTATGTGCTGGATGCACGGCGCTGCATTTCTTACCTGACCATTGAGCTGAAGACAGCCATTCCCGAGGAATTGCGCCCACTGATCGGTAATCGGGTATTCGGCTGCGACGACTGCCAGATTGTCTGCCCCTGGAACCGCTTTGCCCGCCCCACCGACCAGAGCGACTTCCAGCCACGCCACAACCTGGACAACGCCGGACTGGCCGAGCTGTTCCTGTGGGACGAAGCCACATTCCTGAGCAATACAGAGGGCTCACCATTGCGTCGCGCCGGGTATGAGCGGTGGTTGCGCAATCTGGCCGTCGGCCTGGGTAACGCGCCATCTACCATTGCAGTAATAGAAGCGCTGGAGGCGCGGCGTGAGTACCCGTCAGACATGGTCAGGGAGCACGTGGAATGGGCGTTGGGCAGGCATGGCCGTTAGACCTTTCCACCCGCTCTGCGCTCATCGCTACACACGTCTCACTGGATAGATGCAGAACCTGTGGGAGGCGGCTACTGGCGATTCATTTGCCAGCAGACGCTTCAGTGACTGCACTGACGCTATCGCCGACAAGCCGTTTACCACAGTATCTGTCTCCACCAACCGTTTTAAACACCCATGGGCTTATCAGATCAAGGCTCATCCTTGTAGACGAACTTGGGCATTTCCCAGTGGAAACGGATCGCCAGCAGGCGCAGCAGCAGACCGCCGAACAGGGTGATCAGCACGCCCTGCTCGGCGGGCAGTTCCAGATAGCCACACAACAGGAAGCACCACGCGGCCAGAAATGACACGCTGGCGTAGAGCTCGCGGCGAAAGATCAGCGGGATGTCGTTGCAGAAGATATCCCGCAGGATGCCGCCGAAGACGCCGGTAATGACACCGCACACTGACGCAATCAGCATGCCGTGTCCGGCTTCCAGCGCGGTCATGCAGCCAATCAGGGTGAAGGCCACCAGCCCCAGCGCGTCGAGCACCAGAAACAGAGAACGCAGGTGGCGCATCAGCGGGGCAATGAAGATCGTCACCAGTGCTGCAACGCTGGTCAGCACCAGGTATTCAGGATGCTTGACCCAAGTCAGCGGGTAGTGACCGATCAGCACATCGCGCACCGAACCGCCACCCAAGGCTGTGACACAGGCGATCAGCACCACGCCAAACCAGTCCATGCCCCGCCGTCCGGCCGACAGCGCGCCGGTCATGGCTTCAGCGGTGATGGCAATCAGATAAAGCATCAGCAACATGGTGGCGACTCTGCGGCAAGGGCGCGCAGTTTAACCAGCGCGGTAGTGCGCCGAAAGGCTTGCGCACTGAAAGAGTGCAGTGAATCGGTATTCACTGCACCGGCACCGCGTGTTACTTGATGAAATGCTCGCGATAGAAACGCAATTCGGCAATCGACTCGCGGATGTCGTCCAGCGCCAGGTGGGTGCTGCCCTTCTGGAACTTGAGGTTCGGCGACCAGCGCGCAGCCAGTTCCTTGAGCGTCGAGACATCCAAGTTGCGGTAATGGAAGTAGTGTTCCAGGTTCGGCATGTGGCGGTACAGGAAGCGGCGATCCTGACAGATGCTGTTGCCGCAGATCGGCGAGCTGCGTTCGGGCACCCACTGCATGATGAAGGCGAGAGTCTGCGCTTCGGCGTCGGCCATGGTGACCGAGCTTTCACGTACCCGCTGCGTCAGACCTGAGCCGCCGTGCTGACGGGTGTTCCACTCATCCATGCGCGCCAGCGTTTCGTCGCTTTGATGGATGGCGAGCACCGGGCCTTCGGCCAGCGTGTTCAGCTCGCTGTCGGTGATGATCGTGGCCATTTCGATGATGACATCGGTGTCAGGGTCCAGACCGGTCATTTCCAGGTCGATCCAGATAAGATTCTGCTTGTTCTGCATGTGACGACTCCTCAGCGTAGGCGCGCAGTTTAGCTCACCCTGCCGTGCTAGACTGGCGCCCGATTCAACGTACTGCCTAATTCATCGGTTTCATCACATCGGAACACCCATGGCCAAACGCCAACTCAATCGTCGTCAAAACTGGCGCATCGAAAAGATTCAGGGCGAACGTGCTGCCCGCGCCGCCAAACGCGAGTCTGTCGCGCTCGAAACGCTGGAAGGCGGCGACCTGGGCCCCGAACAGACGGGCCTGGTCATCGCACACTTCGGCGTTCAGGTCGAAGTCGAGGCCCAGGAAGGCGAACAGATCGGCCAGGTGTTCCGCTGTCATTTGCGCGCCAACCTGCCTGCACTGGTCACCGGCGATCGCGTCGTCTGGCGTGCCGGCAACCAGGGCATTGGCGTGATCGTCGCGCAATTGCCGCGCTCCACCGAACTGTGCCGCCCGGATTCACGCGGCCAGCTCAAGCCGGTAGCGGCCAACGTCGATTTGATTGTCATCGTCTTCGCGCCAATGCCCGAGCCGCACGCCAACCTGATCGACCGCTATCTGGTCGCCGCCGAGCACGCCGGGATTCACCCGCTGCTGCTGCTCAACAAGGCCGACCTGATCGACGAGCAGAATGCGCCTGCGCTCAACGCGCTGCTGGCAGTCTATCGTTCGCTGGGTTATCCGGTGCTGGAAGTGTCCGCGCATCACGGCGACGGCATGCAGAAGCTGCAAAGCCAGCTCGACGGCCACATCAGTGTGTTCGTGGGTCAGTCGGGTGTCGGCAAGTCTTCGCTGGTCAACAGCCTGCTACCGGAAGTCGAAACGAGAGTCGGTCCGCTGTCCGAGCTGTCCGGTCAGGGCACGCACACCACGACCACCGCGCGACTGTTCCACTTCCCGCGTGGCGGCGACCTCATCGACTCGCCGGGCATTCGCGAATTCGGTCTGGGGCACGTCAGCCGCGCCGACGTGGAAGCCGGCTTCATCGAGTTCAACGACCTGATCGGCACGTGCCGCTTCCGTGACTGCAAGCATGACCGCGAACCGGGCTGTGCCTTGCTCAAGGCACTGGAAGACGGTCGAGTCCATCAGCAGCGCATGAACAGCTACCGCTCGATCATTGCCAGCCTGCCGGAAGAAAGCTACTGATCAGCACCTGAACCGCACACAAAAACGCCGCGATCATCGCGGCGTTTTTGCAAGTGCTGTGGCTCAGTTCTGCGCTGGCTCGACCTTTAACGTGCCCTGCTCGAAGATGTTCAGCTTTTGCCGGATCTCGTGGGGCTGTGCGTAGGCCTGCGGATCGACCGGCGCTGGCGCCGCTGAAGCGCCAGGCGCACCTGGAGCCTTGGGTGCCGGAGGCGTCTGCGGTGCGCCACCCGAATTCTGCGAGCCCTCGATACGCGCCTGAGCCTTTTTGGTCAGTACGACGATGTCGATACGACGGTTCACCGGGTTGGTCGGGTTCTCCTGATCGTACAGTGCCGAAGACGCATGACCCACCACGCGCGCCACCTGCGGATCCGGGTAACCGCCTGCAATCAGCGCACGACGGGCCGCGTTGGCGCGGTTGGCCGACAGCTCCCAGTTGCCGAAACCGCCGTTGCCAATGAACGGTGTGGCGTCGGTGTGGCCGCTGATGCTGATCTTGTTCGGCACGCTTTTGATGGTGTCTGCCATCGCCAGCAGAATGTCTTCGAAGTAAGGCTTCAGACGCGCACTGCCAGAGTCGAACATCGGGCGGTTGTCGGCGTCCATGATCTGGATGCGCAAGCCGTCCTGGGTAATCTCGAACAGAATCTGGTCCTTGAATTTCTGCAACTGCGGATTCTCTTCGACCTTGTTCTGCAGCTCCTGCAGCAACAGTTCGAGGCGTTCCTGCTCGACGGCCTCAGCCTTGGACTCGGCCGAATCGGATTCAATAGGCACGGTGTCTGGAGACGGCGTGGTTTTCACCTCAGGGTTGAGGGTCTGGTCAGGCGACATCTCGGGCGAGCCACCCAGATCGATCACATACGGCGAACCGCTGTCAGTGAAGCCGACCGGGTCCTTGAAGTAACCGGCCACCGCGATCAACTGTTCAGGCGTGGCGGACGACATCAGCCACAGCACCAGGAAGAACGCCATCATTGCCGTCGCGAAGTCGGCAAAGGCGATTTTCCAGGCACCGCCGTGGTGCCCGCCACCAAAGCGCTTGACGCGCTTGATGATTATCGGCTGATTATTTTCCATGGCTTAGCGACCGCGAACCGCTTGTTCCAGCTCACTGAAGCTGGGGCGATGCAGCGGGTAAAGCACCTTGCGGCCAAACTCGACGGCCAGCGAAGGCGGCATGCCTGAAGCCGAGGCCACCAAAGACGCCTTGATGCTCTCGTAAACATTCATTTCTTCCTTGGCATCGTGAGCCAGGGACGTCGCCAGCGGACCAAAGAAACCGTACGCCGCGAGAATACCGAAGAACGTACCCACCAGTGCCGCACCTACGTGCATACCGATGGCAGCCTTGTCGCCCGACCCCAGGGACGCCATGGTCACCACAATACCCAGTACCGCCGCGACGATACCGAAACCAGGCATGCCGTCGGCAATACCGGTGATGGCGTGGGACGGATGTTCGAGCTCTTCCTTCATGCTCAGCAACTCCATGTCGAACAGGCCTTCCAGCTCGTGGGGAGCCATGTTGCCCGACGACATGATGCGCAGGTAGTCACAGATGTACGCGGTCATGCGCTCGTCTTTGAGCACACCCGGGTATTTGGCGAAGATCGGGCTTGAGGCCGGTTCTTCGATATCGCCCTCAATAGCCATCATGCCTTCGCGACGGCTTTTGTTGAGAATCTCGTAAACCAGGCCCAGCACTTCAAGGTAATAGGCATGCGTGAAGCGTGTGCCGAACATTTTCAGCGACTTCTTGAACACGTGCATGGTCATGTGGCCGGGGTTGGCCTGCAAGAATGCACCCAGCGCCGCGCCGCCGATGATCAACACCTCGTAGGGCTGAAACAGGGCCATGATCTTGCCGTGAGACAGGACGTATCCGCCGAGAACGCTCGCGAAAACGACGATGATGCCGATAATTTTAGCCATAGGAGAAAATACTTTACTGAGTCGGGTTCAGGGACAGTCCGGAAGTTCTTGAAACTCTTCTTCTCCTTATCGGCCTAACTGGGCCAGACTATAGTCAGTTCTTGCTAAAAACCAGTTCGGCCCGGAATTGCGGGATCGAAAATGGCTGTTGCGCCCCTGAACGCTGGCAGCCTCCCAGCTCGAAAATCAGCTGTACAGGCCATCGAATGTCGACAACGCATGCTTCACATTTGCCGGTTCCAAAGACCCTCGACGCCTGGGTCAGGCTGCTGGATGGCGTCGACCTGCCAGTGCCCGCCGCCAATCATGAGCGGGTCCGGGCAGCGCTGAACGACAGTCGCCGCTCGCTGCGTGAAATCGCGGAAATGATGCAGGAAAGTCCTGCGCTGGTACTCAGCGTGATGCGCGAGGCCAATCATCACACCCATGGCATAACCGAGCAGGCCGAGAGCCTGGAGATTGCGATCAACCGGCTGGGGCTGGCACGGACCGAAATCCTGCTGGGCCGCCTGCCCGCCAAACCGGCGCAAGATATTCCGGTGGCCTTCAGACAGTTGATTCTGATCAGCCAGCACGCCACGCAACAGGCCAACGGCCTGTTCGCCAGCCGTCTGGCGCGCTTGTGGCAGGACATTCATCTGGGCAGCCTGCTGTTTCTTGCGCCGCTGTGGCCCATCGCCCTGGCTTACCCCAAGCTGCTGGAACAGCTGGAGCTGCGGGTCATCCACAAAGGCCATTCCAGTATTGCCGTTGAAAAGGAACTGTTCGGCGTCAACCTGCTGGAACTGGGTCTGGCGCTGGCCGAACACTGGCGGCTGCCGGTCTGGGTCACGCGCGGCTACAAATTGCTGCTCAACGAACGACGTGATCTGGTCAAGGTGTTGCGTATCGCCCGCGAGGATCACGACCCGCTGCATCAGCAACAAATGATGGACGCCGACCCGAACCTGCGCCGCTGGCTGAATCAGCCGGCCAATACCGTGCTGCTGGGCAATGGTCTGGCACTGGCGGCGCAGCACGCCTGGAACAGCCCGCACTGTCTGCGCTGGGAGCGGCTGACCAGCCTCTACCTGCAACAGTCGTTGAGCGATGTGCAGCAGCAGGCCCACCAGAATGCGGCGAGCAGCGCACGTCATCACAGTGAAAAAGACTTGTGGCACCCGGCAGAATCGCTGATCTGGCCCTGGGATGCGCGCCGCGTAAGACGAGACAACGAACCGGCACCGCCGCCCTCGGCCGATGCCCTGCAGCAGTGGCGCAAGCAATGCGCCGAACTGCTGCAGGACCCGACGCCCTTCATCAATGCAATGCACCTGACCACGTCGGCGCGCGATGCACTGGTCGCCTGCGGCATGCAGCGGGTCATGCTGCTGATGATGGACAAGACCGGCACCGTGCTGCGCGTGCATCAATCTGCGGGGCTTGCGCCCGAGGCGGGCGCTTTACAGCTGTTCATAAAGGAAAGCACTGTCCTGCAACGGCTGCTGGCCCAGCCCACCCAGTTGCGCATGACGCCCGCCAACATCGCGCAGTTCTCGGCCCTGCTGCCTGCGCCGCTCAAAACGCTGTTCAGTGGTCAGCACTGGCTGATTCGCTCGCTGAGCAGCAATGGCAAAGTCATGATGCTGGTGGTTGCGGATCAGGGGGGTGGCGCGCTGTCAGAAATTTCCGTTCAAGCATTCGGAAAAACCGCGCAATGTATTGAACGGGCGCTGGGCATCTTTAGTCATCGCAAAGCGTGAGGGCTGGCGTACAATTCGCCTCCTTACCTATATCGGAGGCTGCACATGTCCGTATTCGCCAGCTTGCCGCTGGTCATCGAAACCGATGACCTGCTGGAGCGCCTGGACGCCCCGGAACTGATTCTGGTCGACCTCACCAGCAGCGCCCGCTACGACGCCGGGCATATTCCTGGCGCTCGCTTTGTCGACCCGAAACGCACTCAACTCGGCCAGCCACCGGCACCCGGTCTGCTGCCCGCGCACACCGACCTCGAAAAGCTGTTCGGCGAACTGGGCCACAACCCGGACGCGGTCTACGTGGTGTATGACGATGAAGGCGGCGGCTGGGCCGGTCGCTTTATCTGGCTGCTGGACGTGATTGGTCACCACCGCTATCACTACCTGGATGGCGGCCTGCTGGCCTGGGAAGCGCAGTCGCTGCCGCTGACCCGCGACGTCCCGCCAATGGCAGAGGCTCCGGTTGCGCTGAAGCTGCACGACGAACCCACCGCCACCCGCGAATACCTGCAAAGCCGACTGGGCAGTGCCGACCTCGCGGTCTGGGATGCACGCGGCCCCACCGAGTACTCGGGGGAAAAAGTACTGGCTGCCAAGGGTGGGCATGTGCCCGGCGCTGCCAACTTCGAATGGACCGCAGGCATGGACAAGGCGCGCAACCTGCGCATCCGCAAGGACCTGCCGCAGATTCTGCAAGACCTGGGTATCACGCCAGACAAGGAAGTGATCACGCACTGCCAGACTCACCACCGCTCAGGGTTCACGTATCTGGTGGCCAAGGCGCTGGGGTATCCACGGGTCAAGGCGTATGCCGGATCGTGGGGCGAGTGGGGCAATCACCCGGACACCCCTGTCGAAAAATGACTACGGCCCGGCTCGCCCGCGTGAGCCGCGCCAGCTTCTTTACCAAGATTCAGGAATATCAATGAAAGATCGCTTGTTCATCCTCAGCCAGTACCTGTTGCCGCACCACCTGCTGTCCCGTCTGGCTGGCCTGATTGCCGAGTGCCGCGTGGCCTGGTTCAAGAATGCCTTCACGGCCTGGTTCGTCCGTCGTTATCAGGTCGACATGTCTCAGGCACTGGTCGAAGACGTGACGGCCTACGAGCACTTCAACGCCTTCTTCACCCGTGCGCTCAAGCCCGATGCGCGCCCACTGGACACCACGCCTGGCGCAGTGCTCTCGCCCGCCGACGGTGCCATCAGCCAGCTGGGTTCGATCGATCACGGCCGCATCTTCCAGGCCAAGGGCCACAGCTTCAGCGTACTGGAGCTGCTGGGCGGCGACCCGAAACTGTCAGCACCGTTCATGGGCGGTGAGTTCGCCACTGTTTATCTGTCGCCCAAGGATTACCATCGCGTTCACATGCCTCTGGCCGGCACCCTGCGTGAAATGGTCTACGTCCCTGGCCGCATCTTTTCGGTCAACCAGACCACGGCCGAAAACGTGCCGGAACTGTTTGCCCGCAACGAGCGCGTCGTCTGCCTGTTCGACACCGAACGCGGCCCGATGGCCGTTGTACTGGTCGGCGCAATGATCGTTGCTTCGGTCGAAACAGTCTGGGCCGGACTGGTCACGCCGCCCAAGCGCGAACTGAAAACCTTCAGCTACGACGAAGCGGCCCGCGCGCCGATCCACCTCGAAAAAGGTGCCGAAATGGGCCGTTTCAAACTTGGCTCCACCGCCATCGTGCTGTTCGGACCGAACCAGGTGAAGTGGGCTGAGCAACTAAGTGCTCTTTCCAAGGTCCAGATGGGCCAGGCGATTGCCGTACCGGTAGAAGCCCCGTCTGCTTAATGGCCTCAGGCCATAATAGCTGCGTGACGGCATCGATGCTGGTAAAGTCGGGCCATCGGTGAAGTAGGAAACTTCGCACTTTCATGGGCGTCAATTCACACTCAATCCGCAAGGGTGTGTGAGGTCGCCCATTCAAAGCCACCGTTCGGGCCAGTGAGTATTGGAGTTCGCCTGTCACATGAGTAATTTGAGCCTCCCTCTGTTGTTGCGTGCCCCCACGCCGACACAGTCGAGCCTGTCATTCAGTGAAGCCACACCCCGCGACCTCAAACGCTGGATCTCCCGCCTGCCCAAGGCAAACCTCGGCGAAATGGCCCGGCAGCTTTATCAAGGGCTGTCCGAGCTCAACCAGTTGATCACTGCCAGTGACAACCGCCTGCAAATGCTTGAACTGCTGCGACCGGAAGTTTATTTCGTCTGCAAACACCTTGAACGCCACTTTCTCAATCAGGCCATCGTGCTCGACGAGCGGCCGCGCAAGGTCGCCAACCTCTGCCAGGCCCTGCAGAATCATCTGGCTACCGGCTACAAGCAGGTTATCCAGCAAGTCGCCCCGACCTACAGCAAGGATCAGAGCGTGCTGCTCGCCACGGCCTTGCAGCGCGCGCTGCACGGCCTCAACGGACCGTTGATCCGCGCCAATCAATTGTACTGCCCTGTGCAGGACGGGCTCTGGCTGGAGTTGCATCAGCTCTATCAGATCGCCCGCCAGTTCCAGCTCCACCAGGTGCAGGTTGATGAGCCGGTTGCTCACCACACCAGTACCCTGAGCCCTGAACAGACCTACGTGATCGCCCTGATGATGGGCTGCTCACGCTGCAATCAGATGCGTCAGTTGAACATCGGCAAACTCGCGGATGCGCTGGAAGCCTGGAGTGCGCTGGTCACGCTGCAGGTGCCAGCCGATGAAAGCAGCCTGTTTGCCCTGGATCTCACGTCGGACAAACCGCCGCTTTACAGGACCCTGTTCAGCGACGAGCAATTGCCCAAGCTGATGGGGATCAGACCCTTGGCGCTGGCTGATTCGATCAATCATTACCTGGCACTGCCGGACGGCCAGCGCACACCGTCAAAGCTGCTCATTCCGACCGGCATCAACACCGACCTGCTGCAACACCTGGCAGCGGCCTGGGGCGACGTGGCAGAGCGCACGTTCCAGCGCACGGCGGGCCAGGGCACATTGAAGCTATGCATAGGCATGAGCGCCCTCCACTACTACGTGGCGGGCCAGAAACCGTTCAGTGAATTGCTGCAATTGAACAAAGCCAGCATCGTGGCGGACTTTTCCCTCAAGGTGGTCAACGACAACGAGGAAGATCCCTGGGCTGGCGCCTTCGATACCCATCGCGGCAACACTTCGTCAGTCCTGCTGCCGTATGAAGAAATTGCATATGAGAAAAGCGACAACGACGCAGACGCCTCGTCCAACGCCCAGAATACGTTCCCCACGTTTGATGTGAATATCGTCAACCATAGCCCTGGCGGTTACTGCCTGGCGTGGCAAAAGGAGGTGCCTGCGCAACTGCAGGCCGGAGAGCTATTGGGGATTCAGGACGATTCGGGTCAGGGCTGGAGCATCGCAATCGTGCGCTGGGTCCGGCAGGTTCGCGGCGGCGGCACCCAGATGGGCATCGAGCTGATCGCACCGTTCGCCCAACCCAGCGGCATGCAACTGGTCCGGGAACAGCAGAGCAGCCAGTACCTGCGCACGCTGATGCTGCCCGAGGTCCGCGCCATGGGCAAACCCGCAACAGTGCTCGCCCCACGCCTGCCCTTTCAGGACGGCAGCAAGGTCATGATCAATCTCAATGGCGAAGAGCGACGCGCCACACTGAGCAATCGCCAGATCAGCAGCACCAGCTACAACCAGTTCGAGTACCAGGTCTACGACGCACCCAAGGTCGCCGAAAGCGAAAAGCCCGGGCCGAGGCCAGGGCAGGAATTCGATTCGTTGTGGGGCACGCTGTAACCGCCGCACACATTCACATGAGTGCAGCAGCTACGGGAGGATTCAGCCCCTGGCTTCGCGGTCGCGGAAACCCAGCAGATACAGAACACCATCCAGACCCAGCGTCGAGATTGCCTGTTTGGCCGACTGCTTGACCAGTGGCTTGGCGCGGAACGCCACGCCCAGCCCGGCAATTGCCAGCATCGGCAGGTCATTGGCCCCATCCCCGACGGCAATGGTCTGCTCAAGGCTCAACCCTTCCTTGTGCGCCAGCTCACGCAGCAGGTCGGCCTTGCGTTGCGCATCGACGATAGGCTCGACGGCGACGCCTGTGACCTTGCCATCCACCACTTCCAGTTCGTTGGCGAACACATAGTCGATACCCAGCTTCGCCTGTAGCTGCTTCGCAAAGTAGGTAAAACCGCCCGACAGAATCGCGGTCTTGTAACCCAGGCGCTTGAGCTCGGCGAACAGCGTTTCGGCGCCTTCGGTGAGACGCAATGAAGCACCGATCTCATCCAGCACACTGACGTCCAGGCCCTTGAGCAAGGCCAGACGTTCCTTGAAGCTGGCACGGAAATCCAGCTCGCCACGCATCGCCCGCTCGGTGATTTCGGACACCTGCTCGCCGATGCCGGCCGCCTTGGCCAGCTCGTCGATGACTTCAGCTTCGATCAAGGTCGAATCCATGTCGAACACGGCCAGCCTGCGATTGCGCCGGAACAGCGAATCCTGCTGAAACGCAATGTCGACGTTCAGGTCCTGTGCCACGCTGAGAAATTCGGCCTGCATGGCTTTCAGGTCGGCGGGCTCGCCGCGCACGGAAAACTCGATGCAGCCCTTGCCCTTGTCAGCAGGCGTATCGAGGGGCATGCGCCCGGAAAGGCGGTCGATCTGATCGATATTCAGACCGTACTTGGCCGTAATGGCGCTGACGCACTGCAACTGCTCGGCCGTCACCTTGCGGGTCAGCAGCGTCACGATATGACGTGCCTTGCCCTGGCCTTCGACCCAGTGCTGATAATCCTCTTCGGACACCGCCGTGAAGCGCACCTGTTGATCCAGCTTGTAGGCGGTGAACAGGATGTCCTTGAGCACAGAAGAGCCTTGCCCGGTTCCCGGAATTTCAACCAGGATGCCGAACGACAGGGTGTCATGGATCACGGCCTGACCAATATCGAGAATGTTCACGCCACCCTGGGCGAGGACGCCGGTGATGGCCGCAGTGAGACCGGGACGGTCTACACCGGTGATGTTAATCAGGACGATTTCGCGCAAGGCGCACCCCCGCAGTGGAAAAAAACCGCATTCTAACCACTTTCAGTGACCACCGGGCACCGGCAGCGCTTTGCCGCTACAAGGTCGGTCGTTATACTGCGCGGCAACTTCACCGAAAGAGCCGTGCTCTGTGAACCGGCCCACGCCCGTTAAAACCGATAATTTCTTCCTGCTCATCTTTCGTGCCCTGCGTCATCGCCGTGTACCGATCGCTTTGCGCATTGCCAGCCATAACGTGATCCTGGTCGCGTTGGCGTTGGTGATCTACGCCGGTGTCATGGGCCTGCAGTTCAAGCAGGCCATGCATGAACAGGCTGACGCACTGGGGCAGGCCCTGACGACCCAGACCGCCACCTCGGCCACCGAGCTGTTGGTGTCCAACGACATCCTCAGTCTGAACGTGCTGCTGGGCAATCTGGTCAAGAACCCGCTGGTGGCGCACGCCGCTATCTACAGCGTGGATAACCGCATTCTTGCCGAAGCGGGTCAGCGCCCGAAAAACGGGCTGCTGGGCGAAGCTCAGGGCTTGTATGAAATCAAGATCACGTTCCAGGACGTGATGGCGGGCCATCTGCGCATCAGCCTCGACATGTCGCAGTTTCAGCAGCCGATGACCATCAGCCTGCAGAGCATGGGCATATTGGCGGGTATCCTGTTGGCACTGGCGCTGGCCCTGAGCCTGCGCCTGGGTCGCCATATTTCCACGCCGTTGATGCAGATGCGTATCTGGCTGCGCGACATCGACCCGTACACGCCTGCAACCGATCGCCAGGATGAAATCGGCGATCTGGCGCGTCAACTGCGCACCTCCTTCGCCCCGCCCGTCCCGGAACCCGAGCCGGTGCCGGAGCCTGAGTACGAAGAAGACGAAGGCGACGACCCCTACCTTGAGCCGGACGAAAAACCGGGCCCGTCCTTCTCTGCACGAGACACCGCGCCTGTGGCCAAGCCTCGGCTGCCTGCACCGCCGGTGCAGCGTCGTATCGTGGCCGAGGAAGATGAAGACGACGACGGTGATGATCCCTTCGCCGAGCTGCGCGATACGTCCGAGCATACGGGCTCAGCGCCGGTGGCTCGTCCTGTCGTGGCACCGGTGGTCTCCAGCGAGCCGCAGCACAGCGCTGTTCTGGCTGTGCAACTGGGTGCGCAGGATCAGTTGCGTCGCCTGCCCCGGGCCCGACTCACCGAATTGCTGCAGCGCTACCGTGACTGCCTTGATCAGGCGGCCTCTCTCTACGAGAGTGAACTGCATACCCTGAACGACGGCAGCACCCTGATGCTGTTCCACAGCCAGGAAAGCGGCGACGACTACCTCACCAACGCGATTTGCTGCGGCGAGCTGTTGCGCGCACTGAGCCACGCCCTGCAGATCGAAGTGGCAGACAGCGGCATCACCTTGCAGCTGCAACTGGGCCTGACGCTGGGCGAGGACCTCGGGGGCCTGAGTCAAATCGATTTGCTGCTGACCGAAACCGCTCAGGATGCACTGGCGCTGTCGCAACACAGCCGCAACCTGCTGCTGGTGGAGCGCAAGATCAACGACGACGCGCTCATCCGCCAACGCGCGCGCATACGCCCGATCGCCAGCCCCGAAGGCGCGTGCTGCGTCGAACGCCTGATGGAACCCTACCCGTCCATGCTGGAACGCCAACTGGCGCGCATGCACGAGACGAACAAGGCCTGACGCCAGACCGCGGAAGGCAGCTTGCCAGCGATGGCGTCAGTCCAGCAGATTCTATTGGCAGACCAGACATCGCATCGCCGGCAAGCCGCCTTCCACAGGGTTGTGAACAGCCACCGTTCATAACTCGCGTCTTGCGCTTTTCGGGATGTGGGCATGCGCCGTGACGCACTGGGTCACGTCGAACGCTGACCGGCCTCGGAATAACACCCAACAAAAAGCCCGCATCGCTGCGGGCTTTTTGTTATCTGAGCGTTAGAAGCGAAACACTTCCAGATCAGTGCGGATCGGCGAAGCCATCGGGATACGAGGCTTGTCGGCCTCTTTGGCGCGCGCCACCGGCGCTTTTTTCGGCTCATCAACCGGCTGCCACGAGATCGGCTTGATGGCGGTACTGACCTGATCAGCCAGGCGTTGCAGCAGCATGCCCTGCGCCTTGACCTGATCGGCCGAACTGCCGGCATGGACCTGCTCAAGGTGTACCAATCGGCTGTCGCGCACGTGCCCTTTGCGGTCCAGCAGACGCCATTGCGCGTCCAGAACAGCGGGTTGCCTGGCACCGGAATCAAGACGGGTAATTGACAGCACCACCTGAACATCCGGTGAAAAGTTGGCGACTGCCGGTGCCAGCACGACGCGCTGACTATCCAGCTTCCAGGCCAACTGACGCAGCAGCAACTGATCGATGTCAGATGACAGATTGCCCGCCCAGCGCCCATCGGACGAAGCGGTCAGTGTGCCATCAGGCTGTCGTTGCAAGAGGGTTTCACGTTGCAGATAGTCGGCCACCGAGACAGGGCCCAGCAATACAGCTAGGCCACTCGCTTGTTTCGGTTGACCTGGCTCGCCGCTGTCGAGTTGATAAAGCGCGGTCGGCTGGTTCACGCTACAACCGGCCAGACCCAGAACGCCGGTCATCAACAGGACAAGGGGAAGGCGTAGAAAATTCATCATCCCATCCAGGTGGCGGCCCCACGGGAAAGCCACAGTATTAGTACTTTCAGACGGATACAGGCACTGAGCCTGCATTCGCCCCAAGACCCCATATCATCCGTGAATATTCATCATGACTCCAGCGATTATGCATCGTACTTCGTGGCAAAACGAAGAACACTGGCGCCAGATCAATATTTTCAGCTGTTTTCCACCAACAGGGCATCGACTCTCTGGAAGCCACGCGGGAGCTTGTTGCCGCGACGGCCGCGCTCCCCCTTGTAATGCTCCAGAT
The DNA here is from genome assembly GCF_900143095.1 of Pseudomonas asturiensis. Taxonomy (GTDB): domain Bacteria; phylum Pseudomonadota; class Gammaproteobacteria; order Pseudomonadales; family Pseudomonadaceae; genus Aquipseudomonas; species Aquipseudomonas asturiensis. Next base: position 204,559 of record NZ_FRDA01000007.1, read on the forward strand.
CCTCGGGCTTGAGGGACAGCGTACGTTTACCCGCCTGAAGCACCAGCGTCGCGCCCTGCGCGATGACGGCCAGATCAGTCACGTACTCTTCGCGACTGGCGACCCGCTCGCCGGGGATGCCGATGATCTTGTTGCCTTTGCCCTTGCCCAGTTGCGGCAGGTCGCTGATCTTGAACACCAGCAGACGCCCTTCCGTCGTGACCGCCGCCAGCCAGTTTTGCTCGCGATCGGAAACCGGGCGCGGCAGGATGACTTTCGCGCCGTTCGGCAGACTGAGCAGCGCCTTGCCCGCCTTGTTCTTGGCCTGCAGGTCCTCGCCCTTCACGACGAACCCGTAACCGGCGTCGGACGCGATCACGTACAGCGATTCATCCTCAGGCAGCAACACACACTCAAAGGTCGCGCCTGGCGGCGGTTGCAGCTTGCCGGTCAACGGTTCGCCCTGCCCGCGCGCGGACGGCAAGGTATGCGCGGCCACCGAATAACTGCGCCCGGTCGAGTCGATAAACACCGCAAACTGGTTGGAGCGCCCGATGGCGGACGTCTTGAAGCCATCGCCCGCTTTATAGGAAAGTCCGGTGGCGTCGATGTCATGCCCCTTGGCGCAGCGCACCCAGCCTTTCTCGGAAAGCACCACGGTGACCGGCTCGGTCGGCATCAACTCGTTTTCGGACAGCGCCTTGGCTTCGGCGCGCGCCACGATCGGCGAGCGACGATCATCGCCATAGGTCTCGGCATCGGCAATCAGTTCGGAACGTACCAGCTTGCGCAACTTGGACTCACTGCCCAGCAACGCCTGCAGCTTGGCCTGCTCTTTGCGCAACGCATCCTGCTCGCTGCGCAGCTTCATCTCTTCCAGACGCGCCAATTGACGCAAACGGGTGTCGAGGATGTAGTCAGCCTGGATCTCCGACAGGTCGAAACGTGCAATCAACTCGGCCTTCGGGTGCTCGGCCGTGCGGATGATGTGAATCACCTCATCCAGGTTCAGGTACGCGGTCAGCAAACCGTCCAACAGGTGCAGGCGATGCTCGACCTTGTCGAGACGGAACTGCAGGCGACGGCGCACCGTGCCGATGCGGAAGGTCAGCCACTCGCTGAGCAGCGTCTTGAGGTTCTTGAGCTGCGGCTTGCCGTCCAGACCGATGATATTGATGTTGACCCGGTAGCTGGATTCCAGCTCGGTGGTCGCAAACAAATGCTGCATCAACTCGTCGAGTTCGACGCGGTTGGAGCGCGGAATGATCACGATGCGGCACGGGTTCTCGTGGTCCGACTCGTCACGCAGGTCGGCTACCATCGGCAGCTTCTTGGCCTGCATCTGCGCAGCGATCTGCTCCAGGACCTTGGCACCGGACACCTGATGCGGCAGCGCAGTGACCACGATGTCCCCGTCTTCGATGCGATACACGGCGCGCATGCGCACCGAACCGCGACCGGTTTCGTAGATTTTCAGCAGATCGGCGCGGGGCGTGATGATTTCCGCTTCGGTCGGGTAATCAGGGCCCAGGATGTGCTCGCACAGCTCTTGAATCGTCGCCTTGGGCTCGTCCAGCAAGCGAACGCAGGCGCTGGCGACTTCACGCAGGTTGTGCGGAGGCACATCCGTGGCCATGCCCACGGCGATGCCGGTGGTGCCATTGAGCAGGATGTTCGGCAAACGCGCAGGCAAAACGGCCGGTTCGTCCAGGGTTCCGTCGAAGTTCGGCACCCAGTCCGCAGTGCCCTGACCCAGTTCGCTGAGCAGCACTTCGGAGTAGCGCGACAGACGCGCCTCGGTGTAACGCATGGCCGCGAACGACTTGGGATCGTCCGGCGCACCCCAGTTGCCCTGACCGTCCACCAGTGTATAGCGGTAGCTGAACGGCTGGGCCATCAGCACCATGGCTTCGTAGCAGGCTGAATCGCCGTGCGGGTGGAACTTGCCGAGCACGTCACCCACGGTGCGCGCCGACTTCTTGTGCTTGGCGTCTGCGCCCAGGCCCAGCTCGCTCATGGCGTAGACAATACGGCGCTGTACAGGCTTCAGGCCGTCGCCGATATGCGGCAAGGCACGGTCCATGATCACGTACATGGAGTAGTTGAGGTAGGCCTGTTCGGTGAAGTCAGCCAGCGAGCGGCGTTCTACGCCATCCAGGCTGAGGTCAAGGGAGTCGCTCATGCGGGCCTCATCATTGTGTTGACTGGCGCAGCAGCAAGTTGCCGCCACGCTGTGTGAATTCGAGTTGTTTCATTGCGCTCATGCCCAGCAGCACTTGATCGCCGTCCAGACCGGGCGCCACCAGGGCGCGCACGTTGGTCAGGACAATGTCGCCCAATTGCAGCCGGTCGAGCGAGGTCCGAAAACCCTGGCTATTGCCGTTGGCCGTACTGACCGTCACCGGCAGGCCGCGTTTCAGGCCCAGGCTGTCGGCCATATCACCGGGAATGGCGACATCGGTCGCCCCGGTGTCAATCATGAACTCTACCGTCCGGCCGTTGATCTGGCCGGTACTGACGAAATGCCCCTGACGATTGCCCACCAGTTGCACCTCGATGTAGCCATCGCCGTGCTGCGATGAGACCACAGCGTTAGGATTCTGCTGCTTGTCTTCCCACTCACCGAAAAAACGCGTGGCCAGAAAGATACCTGCCGCCCAGGCCATGATCATCAGGATCTTGCCGGCACGCCTGCCGGGAACCGCCTGATTCATTTAACGTCATCCCAGTCGATTGCCTGACCGCCGCCCCAGCCGGCCTTGGGCGCAGCGAAGCGCCAGACGATCGGGCGCTTTTCGCCATCAGCGCGAGCGCCAAAGTTGTTATCGATGCCGATCCAGGCGCCCGTCTCGTCCACCACCAGCGCCTCGGTCAACCCATAAGGCTGATCATAACGGCGTGACGGCAGCATGGCTTCCCTGGCAAACGACCAGCAGCGTTCGATCTGCCCGGTTTCCAGCTCCCGGCGACAGATGCGATACACCGAGCGCTCCAGCGTGAACAGCTTGCCGTTATACAGCGAGATATCAGAAAAATCCGTCGAGACCTTTTGACGCTTTTGTTCCGGCGGCAGGGTGTCCTGGCCCCCTTCGGCCAGCAGCACGCAGCTCTGCCCGCAGGTCCACTGATCCTTGTCACGCTGTACCACCAGCAGTCCGCGCTTCTCGCGCTCGGCCGCCAGCCAGATCCGGTCGCCCGCGGCGCTTACCGCAATGCCTTCGAAGATCGCATTGAAGTGCTGCAGCATGCCGTTGGCCCGCGCCTGCGCCACCAGTTCATGGGGCAAGGCCAGCCACGCCGGAACACCGTCCACCGGCACTTTGAGCACAGTGCCGTAAGCCTCGCTCACCAGATAGCGATTGCCCTGCGCATCACAGCTGACGCCCTCGAAATCCATGCTGCCGCCACGCACCATCGATGACAGATTGGCCAGCGAACGCAGGTTCAGCGGCAAATCACTCTCGGGGGCTGGCACCTCAATCACATGGGGCTCGGCCTTCCAGGTGCGATCAGACACATCCAGGCTGTACAGCAGGTTGTCGTCACGGTCGGAAACCGTCCACAGCCGGCCGTTGCACATGGCCAGACCCGACAGATTGCCTCCGACCATGCCCTCCACGGGATGCTCGGATTGCAACTTCAGGGCCTCCAGCGGTTGCATCGCAAAAGCCGGGGCCACCACCAGAGAGAGGGCTGCGAGCCAGGCTCGTGTCAAATCATGACCTCGGCCAGGTTGCCTTTTGACTCGAGCCAGCTTTTACGATCACCGGCGCGCTTCTTGGCCAACAGCATGTCCATCATTTCCGAGGTCGCCGCGTAGTCGTCCAGCGTGAGCTGCACCAGACGCCGGGTGTTGGGGTCCATGGTGGTTTCACGCAATTGCGGCGGGTTCATCTCGCCCAGACCCTTGAATCGGGTGACCTGCGGCTTGCCGCGTTTCTTCTCGGCCACCAGACGATCAAGAATCCCGTCGCGCTCGCTTTCGTCCAGCGCGTAGTAGATTTCCTTGCCCAGGTCGATGCGGTACAGCGGCGGCATGGCGACGTACACATGGCCTGCGTCAACCAATGGACGGAAGTGCTGGACGAACAATGCGCACAGCAGGGTTGCAATGTGCAGACCGTCCGAGTCGGCGTCGGCCAGGATGCAGATCTTGCCGTAGCGCAACTGGCTGATATCGGCAGCACCTGGATCGACACCAATGGCGACCGCGATGTTGTGCACTTCCTGGCTGGCAAGCACTTCGCCGCCGTCCACTTCCCAAGTGTTCAGGATCTTGCCGCGCAGGGGAAGAATCGCCTGAAACTCTTTGTCCCGCGCCTGCTTGGCCGAACCGCCTGCCGAATCCCCCTCGACCAGAAACAGCTCGGAACGCGCCGGGTCCTGCCCGGCACAATCGGCCAGCTTGCCGGGCAGTGCCGGGCCTTGGGTGATGCGCTTGCGTTCGACCTTCTTGCTGGCCTTCAGGCGGCGACCGGCGTTGTTGATCGCCAGATCGGCCAGTTGCAGGCCCAGCTCGGAGTGGGTATTGAGCCACAGGCTGAACGCATCCTTGACCACGCCGGACACGAACGCCGACGCTTCACGCGATGACAGCCGCTCTTTGGTCTGGCCGGAGAACTGCGGTTCCTGCATCTTCATCGACAGCACGAACGCGATGCGCTCCCAGACGTCTTCCGGGGCGAGCTTCACGCCACGCGGCAGCAGGTTGCGGAACTCACAGAACTCGCGCATCGCATCCAGCAGCCCCTGACGCAGACCGTTGACATGGGTGCCGCCCTGCGCCGTCGGGATCAGGTTGACGTAGCTTTCCTGCACACTGTCGCCACCTTCCGGCAGCCAGAGCAGCGCCCAGTCGACCGCTTCCTTGTTACCGGCAAAGCTGCCACAGAAAGGCTCGTCCGGCAGGCGCAGGAACTCGGTGACCGAATCCTGCAGGTAGGAGCGCAGGCCGTCTTCGTAATGCCACTCGACCTTCTCGCCGCTGGATTTGTCCTCGAAGCTGACCAGCAGGCCCGGGCACAACACAGCCTTGGCCTTGAGCACATGCTTGAGGCGACTGACGGAGAACTTGGGTGTATCGAAATATTTGGGATCCGGCGCGAAATACACGCTGGTGCCGGTGTTGCGCTTGCCGACCGTACCGATGACGGCCAGCTCGGTGGCCTTGAAACCGTCGGCGAAGGTCATTTCGTATTCGTTGCCATCGCGCTTGACCCGCACCCGAACCTGGGTGGACAGCGCGTTGACCACCGAAATCCCCACGCCGTGCAGGCCGCCGGAAAACTGGTAGTTCTTGTTGGAGAACTTGCCGCCTGCGTGGAGCTTGGTGAGGATCAGCTCGACGCCCGATACGCCTTCTTCCGGGTGAATGTCCACCGGCATGCCGCGACCATCGTCGGACACTTCAAGGGAATTGTCGGCGTGCAGAATGACCTGTACCGAGCGGGCGTGACCGGCCAGGGCTTCGTCGACACTGTTATCGATGACTTCCTGCGCCAGGTGATTGGGCCGCGAGGTGTCGGTGTACATGCCAGGACGTTTGCGAACCGGATCGAGGCCCGAGAGGACTTCGATGGCGTCTGCGTTATAAGAGCTAGCGCTGGGATTGGCCATGGGTTCTCGTTATCAATCGTTCATTAAAGTTCGGGGGTTCAATGTTCTTTCATCTCTATGACCGCAAGTGGGTCACTTACAGCGCCGACAGATCGATCCCCTGCAACTTGGCTGGGGCAAAACCGGCAAAGCTCAGCAGTGCCGGCAGTTGCTCGGCAAACCCCTGATAGCTGTGGTCGCCGCCGGGCTGGATGCGCAGTGCGCAGGCGCGGTAAAAAGCTTCGGCGCGGCGGTAATCAAGCGTCTCGTCGCCGGTCTGCAGCCACACCTGAAACTGCCGCGGATCCTGGGGTGCGGGCACTTCCAGCTCCGCCAGCGCTTCAATGTGGCCTTGCGTCAGCTGCCACTGCTCGCCGGTGTACAGATTCTGCTGCATACCCAGGAACCCGTCGAACAACTGATGCGGGTTGACAGCCGGGTTGATCAGCACCGCCTTGAGGCCGTGGCGCTGCGCCAAATGAGTCGCATAGTAGCCCCCGAGCGAGCTGCCGACCAGCAAAGGCCGACCCAGCGCCTCGATGGCTGACTCAAGCTGAACCATGGCCTGACGTGGATGATGATGCAGTTCAGGGACTTGCAGTCGTTCGGCAAGACCCAACAATTTCATCAGGGCGAGCAACTGACAGGCCTTTTTCGACCGCGCAGAACTGTTCAGGCCATGGATGTACAGCAATGAAGGTAATTCGCTGGTCACGCTGCCGCTCCTGAGTGCGATGCAAAGCCGCGTAGTTTACAGGGACTCACGCGACAACACCTCACTGGAAACACGTGCGTCCAGTGTTTCAGTAACCGGTGCCGCCGTAATCGGCCTCGAAAACCATGCCGACCACTCGGGAAACCCCGGTCTCCAGCTGCCCGTCATCGTGCAGACGCAACCATCTATAGCCTGGTGCAAGGGTGTCGAGCTTGAAATCGTCACTGCCCGGCGCGAACTGGATGCAGGTCGAGGGCGAAGCCATCAGACGCACGCCCTGGCGTACCTGGTCGAATTCCTGATGCACATGCCCCCAGAGCACCGCTCGCACGTGAGGAAACCGATCCACAACGCCGAAAAAAGCATCGGCATTGCGCAACCCGATCGGTGCCATCCATTCGCAGCCGATAGCGACCGGATGGTGATGCAGGCAGACCAGATGATGCCTGTCCGGCGCTTCACTCAGCGACCGCTCGAGCAGTTGCAACTGTGACTCAGCCAGAAAACCGGGCACCGATCCTGGGACTGAAGAGTCCAGCAACGTCACACGCCACGCGCCAACATCCAGAACCGGATCCAGAAAACCGGCAGCCTGTGCCACGTGCTCCATCTGCGGCGATTCATCGTGATTGCCGGCAAACCAGCGCGCTGACGCCTTGATTTTCTGGCTGATGCACTGAAACGCCTCATACGACGCCACACTGCCATCCTGGGAAATATCCCCACTGGCAATCACGGCATCGACCTGCGGCTGTTCGGCAATCACCCGTTCGACCACCCTTTCCAGGCTGTCACGGGTATTCATGCCCAGCAACGTGCCGTCCGCCTCGGCGAACAGATGACTGTCGGATAGCTGGACCAGCAAAACTGACGATGAAGGGGCTGCGCTCGGCAAGGCCGTCTCCTGGAGAGGATTCAGCGCGATTATGTGACGGCGAGCGGTACGGGTAAACCCGGAATATGGAGGTGGCAGCGGATCTGGGTCACATTTTCGGTCTAGATCATGGAGCGGGTTGCACGCGCTGATCCCTGAACTGCCCCGGCGTGATGCCGAACCAGCGAAGGCAGGCCTTGTGAAAGCCACTGGGCTCGTAAAAGCCTAATGTTGTCGCAATGTGTTGCACGCTGCGCGGGGAATGCAGCAACAGGTTGCGCGCCAACTCTTGGCGGCATTCATCGCGCAGCGCCGAAAAATTCGTGCCGCCTTTCTCGAGCATGTTCTGCACACGCCTCCTGCTCGTGCCCAACTGAACAGCCACGCCTTCCAGCGACAAGGAGACACCTCGCGTCATGGACTCGAAGAGCAGCCGGGAAACCTGCGCCGTGTGAGAGTGCTTTAATTGCTCGTAAAGTTGTGCGTCGGCGTACTCGCAGTGGATCGCTTCCAGCGCGCGATTGGCCGTGATCAGTTTTAAATCCAGCACCTTCGCCGCAAAGGTGAGGGACACGTGAGGCGAACCAAACACCAGTTGATGTCCAAAACGTTCTTTCAAGCGCACGGTGTTGGCGGGCTCTGGATAAGGAAGTTCTACACGCAGCGGCATAATATTTTCTTGAGGCACCAGCCAGTGCAACAGCCCCAACAATAACGACGCACAGGCATCTATAAAGCCTCGCGGCACGGGCGCATCAAATATGACCTCCTCGACGCCCGTGATTTTCAACCCGAGTTCATCGACCTCCAGAACGATGTCCCCTCCACTCATGAGCAGAGGAAAATACTTGGTTAATCGTTCGAGCGCGGTGCCCAGATCAGGACTGGTGATAATCGGATAGCCACAACCGCCTAGAATACCCACGTGCAAGTGAGCATAAGCATCCAGGCCGAGATCAGGGTTGCCTGTCCTCTCCACTGCAACATTTATGATCTGGTACGCCAGTGCCAGACTTACTCGATCTTTGTGATACAGATCAAGCTCCGCCGGCCCGGCAAGCTCGTTCAGCAGTGCGTCAAAATCAGCACCGGCCTCGCTGATGGCGGTCGCAATCGAACGAAAACCGGACAGCGCAAGGCTATTCATTTTTTATCATCCATTGACGCTCGACTGTCCAAACCTGACCCATACGACAGATAATTCAATGACACTGTAGCGTTTGATAAATCGCCCGACTTTACAGTGCTGATTATTACCGATGTGTCCCGGGACATGAAACTGGTTTGACAGGCCACTGTTCAAATAAATAGACAGGATGGCAGAATACTCATAGATCGCGTTACTTGATGAGCCCCCGTAGATGCGGTCGTTAAAATCTATAATAAAGATCTGAACACCCCTGATTAGCGCTGAAACTTTCGTGATCTTTGTCGACGTGAAACCTTCCTTTTCCGTGCAGGCGTGTGCTTCCCACAATGACGTTTTCAAGATTGAAATCCGATGACTTTCTGGGTGCCGGATGTGGTGAGGTGTCCGCCGGTGTTGATGACAATATGACCTGGGCACTCAGGACACTCATCATCACCGCCATTGAAGAGGGGCCGCATTCGGAAGCGGCCGCCTGCTTTCTCCTGGCCTGGTACGACGCCGACACCCACGGAGGCTTCAGCCTTCAGCAGCTTTGGAGCATGGACGACAAACTGCTGAGCGCTGTGCGATTGGTTTTTCATTGGCTGGGTGAGCGAAAAGTGAGGCCCGAAGATCTGGGCCTGGAGCTGGCGTTCAAGATCATCGGTCGTCGTCAGACGCCCTGAGCCAATGCGTTTTCAAAGCACCTGAAACAATGCCCCACTTTGCCAGGGCTGGAACCTGTGCGCCTCCGGCATTTGCCGGCATGACTCAACTGCCCGTGTGCGTTCGCGTGCGCTGATTGCCAGAAAGGTGCTGCCCTGTGCCAGCGCCGTCGACAACCTTGACTATTAAGAACTCCACGATGGAGTGAGGCCCCTATGAACCTTCGTTCGATGAACATCGCTCGACGCAGTATCTTTTGTTTTGGTGTCATTGTGACGCTGGTTGTCGCACAAGGGCTGTTTGGCCTGTTTCAAATGTCCCATGTACGAAACGAGGCAGAGCTCGTCGAGCGAGACGCCATTCCCGGGATCATCTCGGGTGACGCGCTGGCCCTTCAACTGGCCAATCTTCGCCTGGAGAATGTGCGAATGATCGCGGATCCCGACAATGTCAATGCGAGCTACTCAAAGATCGAGAACCTGGGCAAGTCCATCGAAACGGAGCTCGCGAAGTACCGTTCAATGATGGGTAACACTGAAGCCGAAAAAGAAGAACATGCGGTCGTGGACAAACTGGCCGCCACCTACACCACCTACCGTGAGCAAATCAGCAAGATCGTCGCCTTGATAAAGCAAGGCAAGGTGCAGGAGGCCCGTGAATCGGTCATGCCTGCCATGGCCGCGCTGGGTTCAGCGATGGACGAGTCTGCTGCAAGGCTTCAAAAGATCAATTTTGAGTACGCCAGCTACCACGGAGAAATCGGTCGCTCTCTTTACGGCAAGTCTCAGCAAATCACCTGGATCGCGATTTTCGTTGCCATTTCGCTGACCGTTTTTCTGTCCTGGCGTATGACGCTCAGCCTGACCACCCCTTTGAAAGCGGCCATCCTCTCGGCACAGACTATCGCCGCGGGCAACCTGACCCGAAGCCTCGACGTCTCGGGAACCGATGAAGCCGCTCAGCTGTTGCAATCGATGGATTCCATGCAGAAAACCTTACGCGACACACTGGAGCACATCGGCCGTTCTGCAGAGCAACTCGCCTCATCCACCGAAGAAATGAGCGCCGTGATGAGTGAAAGCGCTCAGGGTCTGCAACAGCAGAATAATGAAATCGAAATGGCCGCCACGGCGGTGACCGAGATGAGCCAGGCGGTCGAGGAAGTCGCCTCCAATGCCGTCACAACGTCCACGCAATCCAAGGCCGCCTCCACTACCGCCCTCCAGGGCCAGGCTCAATTGACCGATACCCTGACCGCTATCGGTGCATTGACCGACAACGTGATGGATGCATCCGAACAGGCGCGCAATCTGGCCGCACAGACCCAGAACATCAGCAAGGTGCTGGACGTCATCCGTGCAGTGGCTGAGCAGACCAACCTGCTGGCGTTGAACGCTGCCATCGAAGCAGCCAGGGCCGGTGAGGCCGGGCGCGGTTTTGCAGTCGTTGCGGATGAAGTCCGTTCACTGGCTCATCGTACCGGTGACTCTACACGCGAAATCGAGACGATGATCGGCAGCATCCAGCTGGGCACCAACCAGACAGTGGACGCCTTGCTGACCAGCGCCGAACAGGCCCGCCAGACCCAGACTCAGGCCACGTCCGCCAATGAAGCGCTGCGCACGATTGCGCAGGCGGTCGGTGACATAGACGAGCGAAATATGGTGATCGCCAGCGCTGCGGAAGAACAGGCTCAGGTGGCGAGAGAAGTCGATCGCAACCTGGTGCGCATCCGCGACCTGTCGATCCAGACCTCAGCCGGGGCAGAACAAACACACTCGGCCAGCCAGGAACTGTCACGTCTGGCTGGAGACCTCAGCGCTCTGGTGCGTCGTTTCAAGGTGTAAGGCAGGTCGCGGTACAGGACTCCTGATGAAAATCAGGAGTCCGTCGCCAACCTGGACCGCCCGATGCCACCTCACCGCACACGCCGAAGCCTCGCCTTCCGAACAGTCGAAAAAACCAACGCCCCCGCGACCATCCCGGCCAGCCCTGCATATGACAGATAACCCAGCGCTTGCTCGTAAGGCATCTCAGGCCAACAGTGACCCATGATGAAGAGTGTGGGCAGGATGCAGAGGGTCATGGTTGAGAGGGATGTCAGTAAACCTCGTATGACAGCCATTATCACCTCACACGTCAGCGATCCGCGTATACGCCAGATCAACAATCACACGCTGCACAACGTCACCCAGACCTCATCCAGCTCATCATCAAGAAAAAGCAGCGCCTCAAAACCCGAATCCGGAAACTGCCGATTGAGCTTAGCGCCCCAGCAATCGCGAATCACCGCACCCAGCTCGGCAGCCTCGTCGTAACCGATATCGCCCAGCAAGCTGGTGATTTCGACCATGTTTAACCAGTAGGGTATTTTCTGAAGAGGCACTTGCCTTTCCAGTGAGTCTTCATACTTAGCGTATGTGAAATTCTCCTCAATGAAATACCCGCCTTCATGAATCATGATCGTGGGGTTGAAGAGCGCAGCGAAGCTTTCAATGAAGTCTGCCGGAAAATCCAGATACGACAGATTCATGTACAGATAGCAAAACTTCGATATCCCATCTTTGTTCACAGCGAGAACATGTGCGTAGGGAGCGATGACTGGATCTTTACTTTCCATGGAAACGTCGCCTGAAATACCTCTCTGCTTCAAACATGCCAATCCCCCTCACAGTCGCACTAAAAGAGATAACTGCGAAGGAAACAATGTTAACTGCGCCGTCGTTCTGCCTTTCGAATCAGCGAACTCGACCTCGTATGCAATATCCGGAACAAAAGACTCATACACAATCGCCCCCGTAGCTCCCTTAACCAAACCCTCATCAGGAACATTCACTTCAAGCCTGACCACGTCGAGCAACCTAAAATCCATTTGGCACATCCAGAACCCTTCACGCATTAATCCGAAAAGCCAATCATCACAAATACCTCACAGCCCTCATCATCGACAAACGCTCTGGATTGAGCAAAAGACGCGCCGAATTCAGAAGTCAGCTTAGCGTTCCAGCTTCCCGCCAATGCATTCGCGACAACCGTCGCTTCAGGCACTGACAGGTTCTCAAAAAGCCCCGCCACCTCGAGCAGGTTCATCCAGCACTGATTCCTGGCCGGAGAGTTATCCGATTCCAACAGCGAGTGGTAATAAGCGTCATCAAAGTTCTCCTTAACAAAAACCCAGTCATCCACACGCATGAATTCGGGCCAGTACAGCGTTGCCATCCAGAGCGCAAAATCAGCAGGCAGGCGCTGCGTATGATGCACAGCGTGAATGTAATCGAGACCTGATACAGGATGATGAGCGTTATCGACCCGGAACGACGCAAAATCGAAAACTTCACGCTCAGCCATTTGATTCACGCAGCACCGAAAACGGACTCAGCAGTTCAGGAAAATCACTCCATATGATCCACTCATGACTGTCAAAGGCCTCCAGCGCGATGAAACAGTTTTGCGGCGGCTCATCCACCTCGATGGGTTTCCTGATCTTGTCGACAGAATCCACGGCGACGATAAAGCAGTCGAAGACCTGCTCGAGATTATTGGCAAATAGGCGTAGCTCTTCCCAACTGAGCAACCATCCTTTTTCGAGGTCTCGCAAACGCTCCTCAAAGTCAGGCATAGCCAGCCCAGCCGGAGCGATGCCGACACCATAAAACTCAAGCACCGCCCAGACCCATTTGTTATCAGGAACAACTGACAGCATCTCCTTCAAGTTAAAAATGAAGCCTTCACCCGTTACCGGGATAGTCAGCTTATTCATTAGGGATATTCCAAAGGTTTAGCATCTCCATGCTTAAGGGTTCCTCCTGTTTCATTGGGGGTCCAATCGTGCTGATGTGGATTTGTATGATTTTCAGGGCGACCATGATCTGTAAAGTCGATGTCCCGACTGGGCACCAATGCGCCAACCTCATCTTCACGCCACTCACGTGCTTGCCTGTAGTCTCCACGACGCCCCTTTTTATTACCCAGTTGTGTATGCGGAACATCAGAATCAGGAATATGGTTTCCGTGCTTGTCTCTAGGTAGTTTTCGGTCCGGCCGATATAAATATGCCGGCACAACCGCCTTCGCCTGCGGAATCACAACCGTCTGCGATCCGCTCCCTTTGCCTTCAGCAATTCCCGCTTCGTAAACCCTGGCTTTCTTGAGATTAGCGCCCAGCTTGCCCAGTGTCTCGCCCAACCGTGCGAGCAAGGGCGTCAATCGTGTAGAAGCGACTGAAGCGCGTGCTGCCAGGCCTGTGCCGCCGGTCAGGAAGACCAGCAAGGCTGCCAGTACGATCTCGAAAACCATACCCCCGGTGAATTGGAGGATGGACTCATGGTTCTGGATGCTGACGTACTCGGTGGCGAAGCGCCTCAGAATAAGTCTGCTGGCTTCGTCTTCGAAAATGTAGTTGGCAGCTTCGTAAGCCTGCGCCATTTTCTCCCGGCTGATGGTCGCCGGATCAAAACCCAGTGCCGCAGCCAGATCACGGTGCTGCGCAGCCGTGTACTGCTCCACAAATGAGTCCAGCCAGCCTTTTCCAGGTTCCGGCTCGGCTTTCCATGCTCCCACTGCCGCCTGTGCAAACTCACCAAAGGGATCGGCCAGATCAGCGAACTCTAGGGTTGATTTAACCAACCCCCAAGCGCCATACAAGAAGCCTCGACCCAACGCGGCCTGGGCATAAAACACATTGGCAGCGGTGCTGCGCTGCTCTTGAATCGCTGTCAGGCGGTCAGCTTCGACTCGCTCAGCGGCCAGAATTTCGTGCAGAACTTTTTGCAGCTCCGCTCGAAAGCCGCCTAACTGTGCGTTCGGATCGAACCCCGGATTGAGCTGGACCTTGTGCGCACGCCCTTCTATGAGTTGACTGAGAAAACTCTTGGAATCCAGCGTGCCCCGGATGACCTGGCCGTCTTCCTGAGTAAGCCCCCAGGGACAGCCAACCAGACACTCACCGTTGCTCCAGAGAAATCTGACGCCCACCAGGCAGCTGGCTTTGGGTGCGGGCGCATACAGAGTGCGTGGACGCTGATTTTCCCAGGTGTACTCGGGCGGCGATGGTGTTGGCGGGGATTTGGCAGGTCCAGCGGGCCGGCAAACACCCGGCGTCGGCGAATAGTTGCCTCTGGTGTCGTAAACACCCATGACAGCGAACTCCTTGTATCAATGATCACGCATCCATGCGCTGAGGCAGTGCCGTTCAGTTGGCCGTGAGGTCTTGAACGAACGGAAGCAGATGAAAAACAGCAGGCGAGTTTATGGGCTGACGCGAGGTCGTCCAGCGTCGAAAAGTATCGGCAGATTTCGGTTCGGTGTGCTGAAACGCACTCAGCACGATGCCGCCTGCGGATGGCGGCAATCGCCGGTAGAGAGGGTTAAAACGTGTCGAAAGATGAATCAGCGGACCGCTTCAAACTCATGCCCACACGCCAGGCAGTGGCTCAGCCATTCACCCAGAAACAGGTTGAGCTGGGCTTTTTCGTCCGGCTGGTGCATGTCGGCGTTGGGGTACGGATAGATCCCCCTGAAACGACGAGCGTGTTCGGCGCCGATGACTTCGGCCATGCGTGCGTCATGGTAGACCTGCACTTCCAGCTTGGGCACCGGCAGCCAGGGCAGGCTGTGTTCCTGACGCACTTGCAGCGTAGTGGTGTACGGGCAGTCGAGCAGAACTTCGACGGCCAGCACGCCCAGCATTTGATCACCCTGAGTCACCGCCACGCGGCGTGAGCGCTGTTCGTTGCGCATGTCCGGCAGCAGACGCATCAAGCGCGCGTAGTTGGCCTCGCAGGCAGCCTGCAGCCCGGCAAGATCAACACGGTAGCGCTCGCGCAGTAGATTCACGACCATAACCCCCTTATTTCAGCGCGGTTCAACGCCAGCCATTGCAAGGCGATGATGGTTGCCGCGTTCATGATTCTTCCATCCGCCACGGCCTGCATCGCATCGTCGAACGACCAGACTGTCACGCGGATGTCTTCGCCCTCGGATTCAAGCCCGTGCAGACCGCCCACCCCTTGGCTGTCGCACTGCCCCATGAACAGGTGAACGAACTCGTCACTGCCGCCCGGCGAAGGAAAATACCGGGTAATTGGCCATAACGCACCGAACACAAGCCCAGCTTCCTCTTCTGCCTCACGATGAGCAACTTCTTCCGGCTGCTCATCCTTGTCGATCAGTCCGGCCACCAGTTCGATCAACCAGGGGTTGCCGGTCTTCTCGACCGCGCCTACACGAAACTGCTCGATCAGCACCACTTCATCACGCTTGGCGTCATAAGGCAGAACGCAGACGGCGTCGTGGCGAACGAACAGCTCGCGGCTGATTTCCTGACTGGTGCCGCCATCGAACAGTTCGTGGCGCAGGTACAATTTGTCCAGTTTGTAAAAACCTTTGAAGCAGTTTTCCCGCCTGGTGATCTCAAAAGCCGTCGGTACCGATCGGGTGGTCTGGGTCATGGGTTTCTCGCTTGCGGCTATCTTGAACGTCCAGCCATCCTAACGCGCATTACCCACCCGATGCAGCCCCCTTAAATAAGCAGGGTAGACGGCTGCCCTGTAAAACAATTCTAATCCGCCCAGTGGCGAACCGAACCGGGCGTTTGCAGTCCAACCAGCCTGGATACGCACAACACGACCGCCTTTACTGACTCTGCCAAGGATCAACATGTCGTTACTGAGGATCACTTCACTGGCTTGCCTGGCCCTGTTGCTGGGCGCCTGCCAAAGCCTCTTCACGCCCAACATGCGCGCACCGCTGCAGGTTCAGCGTGATGCCTCCGAGCTTATAAAGCCGGGTTGCACCACCGCCGATTGCCCGCTGGTGAACATCGATACCGTGCATTTCCCGGATGAGCCGAAGCTGGACGCCATCGTTCAGAAGACGCTGCTGCAATTGACCGTTGCCGACAGCAGCACGCCGCCACCGGCGTCGATCAAGGCGTATCAGGAGCAGTTCCTGAGCCGCTCCCAGGGCCGCAACAGCAGCTACCTGCAAGCCAAGGTACGCGAGCAGCATGACGGTATCGTGGTCGTCGAGCTGTCCAGCTACCTGGATAATGGCGGCGCTCACGGCAATCCCGGCCGGGCGTTCATCAACTATTCGCGCCAGCAGCAAAAGGTGCTGACGCTGGCCGACATGGTGATTCCGGGCAAGGAGCAGGAGTTCTGGCAGAAAGCCGAGCTGGCTCATCAGGGCTGGCTGGTGTCGAGCAAGATGATTGAAGACGCCACGTTCGTGCAGACCTGGCCATTCAAGCGTACGCCACATATTGCCCTGACTTATGGCGCTGTGATCCTCAAGTATCCGGTGGAAACCATCGCGCCCTACTCCATGGGCCACATCGAGCTGAAGATTCCGTACCCTCAGCTCAATGGCATCCTCAAGCCGGAACTGTTCCCCGGCCGCGGCTGATCGCACCGCCGATCAGCAGTTGCAGCACGCCAGCGACGATGAGCGCTGGCAGTGTTGCCCCCACATCCGGGTACAGATTGGCCAGCAAATGGTAGGTGCTGATCCCACCCAGCCAGGCCAGCAGACTCATCCAGCGCAAGCCGCTCGCCACCGCCTGACGGCCTCGACGCCTCAGGATGAAGTGATCCACCAGCACCACGCCGAACAGCGGCGCGAATACCGAGCCGATCAGCAACAGAAAATTCTGGTATTGCGCCAAAGGCGCGAGGCAGGCGATCAGCGTGCAGACGATGCCGATGGCCAACGCCAGGTGCTCGACCTTGACCCGCGTCAGAAGCGCCGTTGATACAGCGGCCGAGTGAATGTCGGCGAAGGCGTTTTCCGACTCGTCCAGCAGAATCAATAGCAACGGAATCCCCAGACCTGCACCCGCCAACGCCAGCAGCAGCGCATGGGTCTCGCCGCTTGGCGCAAACGCCAGGGTGTAGGCGACGCCCAGCCCCATCAGCCAGAAGTTGCCGATAAAAAACCCCAGGGCCGTACCGCCAAACACATTACGTGCACGCTGGCCGAATCGGGAGTAATCGGCAATCAACGGCAGCCAGGACAGCGGCATGGCGATAGCGATGTCGAACCCCACGGCAAATGGCATCGACCCGTCACCGGTACGCGCCCAGAGCGCGGCCAGGTCGGCTTTGGTCAGCAGGTTCCAGGTCAGCCACAGGCAGGCGGCGAGTAACAGCCAGATACCCCAGCGACGCAGAATCCGACGCACGAAGGTCAGCGGCCCGCCGACCGCCAGCAGCGTGGCCAGCGCGCCGAAGAACAACGTCCAGAGCAAGGGATTGGCCCACAGGCTGCCTTCTGCGAAGGCTCGGGCGCCCAGAAGGCTGGCGGCATCGCGCATCACAATGATTTCGAACGAGCCCCAGCCGATCAGTTGCAGCAGGTTCAACGACGCGGGTAACGACGCCCCCTTGCTGCCAAGGCTGAGCTTGAGGGTTGCCATGGAAGACAGGCCGGTGTCAGTGCCGATCACCGCCACACTGGCCAGCAACATGACACCGACCAGCGTGCCGAGGAAGATCGCCAGCAACGCGCCGGACATGCCCAGCCCCGGTGCGAGCAAAGCACCGGTCTGCAGCACCATCAGGCCGATGCCTAACGAGAACCACAGGGAAAACAGATCGCGCCCGCCGAACACCCGCTGGTTGGCAGCGATGGGCGTGTCGGGGGAATAGGTGCCGGGTGTGTTCACGGTTCTGTCTCGGTAAGAAATGAGTGATGTATCGTCTTGTGGTCCGCACGCGGAGCGTCCTGAGCGGCATCCCCACGCGGGAGCGTGGGAGGCCTCACCACGTCTTCGACGTAGCGCTGTCGCGCAGCAAACTCAGTGGGTTACAGGTTGTTTGATAAGAGCGATCTGTGTCAGTGCGCGAGCGCGCGCACTGACAACCGGCGTGTCAGACCTTTTTATAGAGCTGACTGCCTTCCTGCCTGAAGCGCTCGGCCTGCTCTGCCAGCCCCTGAGCGACGTCCACGTCCACCGCCTCGATCCGCTGGTTGGCCGCGTATTCGCGCACTTCCTGAGTAATTTTCATCGAACAGAATTTCGGCCCGCACATGGAGCAGAAGTGCGCGACCTTGGCCGAGTCCTTGGGCAAGGTTTCGTCGTGATAGGAGCGCGCGGTATCGGGGTCCAGCCCCAGGTTGAACTGATCTTCCCAACGGAACTCGAAGCGCGCCTTGCTCAAGGCGTTGTCGCGGATCTGCGCGCCCGGATGCCCCTTGGCCAGGTCCGCTGCGTGGGCGGCGATCTTGTAGGTGATGATCCCGGTTTTCACGTCATCCTTGTTCGGCAGGCCCAGATGCTCTTTTGGCGTGACGTAGCAGAGCATGGCGCAACCGAACCAGCCGATCATGGCCGCACCAATGCCCGAGGTGATGTGGTCATAACCCGGCGCGATGTCCGTGGTCAGCGGGCCGAGGGTGTAGAACGGGGCCTCGTCGCAGCATTCCAACTGCTTGTCCATGTTCTCCTTGATCAACTGCATCGGCACGTGACCCGGACCCTCGATCATGGTCTGCACGTCATGCTTCCAGGCGATCTTGGTCAGCTCGCCGAGGGTTTCCAGCTCGCCGAACTGCGCCGCATCGTTGGCGTCGGCAATCGAGCCCGGACGCAGACCATCGCCCAGCGAGAAGCTGACGTCGTAGGCCTTCATGATTTCGCAGATGTCTTCGAAATGGGTGTAGAGGAAGTTTTCCTTGTGATGCGCCAGGCACCACTTGGCCATGATTGACCCGCCACGGCTGACGATACCGGTCACGCGTTTGGCCGTCAGTGGCACGTAGCGCAACAGCACGCCGGCATGGATGGTGAAGTAATCGACGCCCTGCTCGGCCTGTTCGATCAGCGTGTCGCGGAACAGCTCCCAGGTCAGGTCTTCGGCCGCACCGCCGACCTTTTCCAGCGCCTGATAGATCGGCACCGTGCCGATGGGCACCGGCGAGTTGCGGATGATCCACTCGCGGGTCTCGTGGATGTGCTTGCCGGTGGACAGGTCCATGACAGTGTCCGAGCCCCAGCGAATGCCCCACGTCAGCTTGGCGACTTCCTCTTCGATGGAAGAACCCAGTGCGCTGTTGCCGATGTTGCCGTTGATCTTCACCAGGAAGTTGCGGCCGATGATCATCGGCTCAAGCTCGACGTGGTTGATGTTGGCCGGAATGATCGCGCGGCCACGGGCGATCTCTTCACGCACGAACTCGGCGGTGATCTCCTTCGGGATGCTGGCGCCGAAGCTGTGCCCGGCGTGTTGCTGAGTCAGCAGGCCAGCGGCTCGGGCCTCCTGAAGCTTCATGTTTTCGCGGATGGCAACGTATTCCATCTCGGCGGTGATGATGCCCTGACGCGCGTAGTGCATCTGACTGACGTTGGCGCCCGCCTTGGCCCGGCGCGGGTTGCGCACGTGCGCAAAGCGCAGCGCGGTCAGCTCGGCGTCGCTCAGGCGCTGCTGGCCGAAGTGGGAGCTCAGACCCGGCAGGCGCTCGGTGTCGTTGCGCGAGTCGATCCAGGGCGAGCGCACGTCGGCCAGGCCTTTGCGCACGTCGATGATCACGTTGGGATCGGTGTAGGGGCCAGAGGTGTCGTAGACCGTGACCGGGGCGTTGATTTCGCCGCCGAAGTCAGTCGGCGTGATATCCAGGGTGACTTCGCGCATCGGCACGCGAATGTCAGGACGTGAGCCCTGAACGTAGATCTTCTGTGAACGGGTGAACGGCTGTACCGATCCGGAATCGACTTGTGCCGACTCGCTCAAATGGGGTGCGTTTTTTGGTTTTATGCTCATCACGGTCTCTCCAGACATCCACTGTGGATTTATTGTCGGAGTAACCTGATCGGGACGGACGGGTGCACTGAAGCAGTGCTGAGTATCGAGAAAGGTGTGCTGTTCATTTTTTGAACAATCGACCCCGGACGACACTCAAGAGGACTCGCCGGGAGACGAGAAATCTTGTTCCCTACGCAGGCGCTAACCTGATCAGGTTCAACGGGATCCGGTTTAACCGATCTCAGCCTCACAGCAAGGCACCCCGACAAGAACGGCGTCAGTCTATGCCGCGTCGAGGCTGTAACGCCAGCGCAATTGCGCAGCCATCGATAAATGGCTGAAATGTCCGATTGTTGCGTAAAGCGTCTGGCTCTACACTCGCTATCCCGGTCTTTTCGTCAAACCGTGACTATTTTCTTCATGAACAGGGAATGCCTCATGTTGCGCAAGCTTTCGTTGCTCGTGGTTGTTTCGTGTGCGTCCAGCGGACCGACCTGGGCAGCCGATATGCCACTGCCGACCAAGACCGGCCTGGTTAACGTCTACGAGCAGGCGGTGGACAACAACGCCGATCTGGCTGCGGCACGCGCCGATTACGCTGCGCGCAAAGAGGCCGTGCCGCAGGCGCGGGCCGGTCTGTTGCCCAATATTTCCGGCAGCGCACAGGCCAACAACACACGCACCAGCATCGACCAGCCGCGCGCGAACGCGACCCGCAGCGGCACGGTGTATCAGGCGACCCTGAGCCAGCCGATCTTTCGTGCCGATCGCTGGTTCCAGCTTCAGGCGGCCGAAGCAGTCAACGAACAGGCTGCGCTTGAACTGTCGGCCACCGAGCAAAACCTGATTCTGCAATCGGCACAAAGTTATTTCAGCGTGCTGCGTGCACAGGACAATCTGGCCGCGACCAAGGCCGAGGAATCGGCGTTCAGGCGTCAGCTGGATCAGGCCAATGAACGCTTCGATGTCGGCCTTTCTGACAAGACCGATGTGCTGCAGGCCCAGGCCAGCTACGACACCTCGCGCGCCAGCCGCATCCTGGCCCAGCGGCAGGTGGACGATGCGTTTCAGGCGCTGGTGACCCTGACCAACCGCGAATACAACTCCATCGAAGGCATCGTCCACACGCTGCCGGTGCTGGCCCCGACGCCCAACGATGCCAAGGCCTGGGTCGACACTGCCGCGCAGCAGAATCTCAACCTGCTGGCCAGCAACTATGCCGTCAACGCCGCCGAGGAAACCCTGCGCCAGCGCAAGTCCGGGCATGCACCGACACTTGATGCGGTCGCCACTTATCAGCGTGGCGATAACGACGCGCTGGGTTTCAACAACCCCAATTACACGGGGCAGAATTACAGCGGCGATGTCGAGCAACGCACCATCGGTGTTCAGTTGAACATCCCGATCTACAGCGGCGGCCTGACCAGCTCCCAAGTACGCGAAGCCTACTCGCGGCTGAGTCAGAGCGAGCAGCGTCGTGAAGCCTTGCGCCGTCAGGTGGTGGAGAACACCCGTAACCTGCACCGCGCCGTGAATACCGACGTGGAGCAGGTTCAGGCACGCAAGCAGTCGATCATCTCCAACCAGAGTGCGCTGGAAGCCACGGAAATCGGCTATCAGGTGGGCACACGCAACATCGTCGACGTGCTGGATGCCCAGCGTCAGTTGTACGCATCGGTGCGTGATTACAACAACACGCGTTACGACTACATCCTCGACAACCTGCGCCTGAAGCAGGCAGCCGGAACGCTGAATCCGGGAGATCTGCAGGACCTGTCGCGTTATCTGAAATCCGACTACAACCCGGACAAGGACTTCCTCCCACCGGACCTGGCAGCCGCGGCGCGCAAGAACTTCGAAAGACCGCCACAGCGCTGAGTGCACGCCAGAATCGGACGCGTAGCATCCTGTGAGGCGTTCCCATGCAGAGCACTCATCGTGATACACACGCCCCGGAACTGACGGAATGCAAAACCTGTGGGAGCGAGCTTGCTCGCGAAGGAGTCGGTCCACCCAATCGAAAGGTTGTGCTTGAAACACAGCCTTCGCGAGCAAGCTCCCACCGTCCGTTGGCTGCAGCAAGACGTGTGTAGAAAGATGAGCACAGAGGCAGCCGTCACGCTGCGCTTCACATCCTTTGGACCAACCGCCCAACGCCATCCAGCAAGCGCTGCAACGCGCCCTGATTGGCCTTCATGACACCCAGCCCGGCTTCAGCCATTGTTTGCGCCAAACGAGGCTGATCGAACAGGCGCTGTACGGCGACAGCCAGCGCGGTGGAGTCGACGACTTCTTCCAGCGCCCCGGCATCACGCAGCATCGCGGCGATTTCGAGGAAATTGAACAGGTGCGGGCCGCTCAGCACTGGCCTGGCCAGCGCCGCAGGTTCCAGCAGATTGTGACCGCCATTGGGCACCAGGCTACCACCGACGAAAGCGCTGTCTGCCAGCGCATACAGAAACAGCAGCTCACCCATGGTATCGCCCAGCAGCACCGAGACCCCGGGCGTGACGACCTGTGCGGTTGAGCGCCGAATCGTCGTGAAGCCCTGCTGCTGACACAACCCATACACGCTATCGAAGCGCTCGGGGTGACGCGGCACCAGAATCAATAACGCATCGGGACGGCTCGACAACAGCGTGCGATGCGCAGCCAGCACGCTTTCATCCTCACCTGCATGGGTACTGGCCGCAATCCACACCGGGCGTTGCGTGGCTTGCCACTGTTCGCGCAGCGCGGCGGCTCGCGCCAGCAACTGCGGGTCAATGCTCAGGTCGAACTTGATCGAGCCCGTTACCGTGACGCATTCAGGTCGCGCACCCAGATCGCGAAAGCGCTGGGCTTCGACTTCAGTCTGCACTGCGAACCAGGACATTTCGGCAAGCATCGGCCGGGTCAGCTTTTCAAACCGCCCATAGCCCCGCGCCGAGCGTTCCGACAGCCGCGCATTGGCCAGCACCACAGGAATGCCGCGCGTGCTGCATTGATGAATGTGGTTGGGCCACAATTCGGTTTCCATGATGATGCCCAGCCGCGGCTGCACATGATCGAGGAAGCGCCCGGCCGCCCAAGGCAGGTCATAGGGCAGGTAACAATGCTGAATGCGCGACTCGTTGGCGAACATGGCCTTGATTCGCTCCGAACCTGTGGGCGTCATGCAAGTCACAGTGATCGGCAGTTCGGGATACTGCGCCAGTAAAGCGCGGATCATGGGCGCGGCAGCAATGCTCTCGCCCACCGACACCGCATGCACCCAGAGGCCGCCGCGCTGCATCGGCGCAAGGCCCATGGCGAAGCGTTCGCCGATGCGCTGCCGATACGCCGGAGCCTTGCGCGCACGCAACCACAGCCGCAGGGCAACCAGCGGCAAACCGAGATGGAACAGGAAGGTGTAGAGGGTTCTATTCATGGGCGCGGAGTTTATCAGCCCGCCTGCGCAATGCCACAACCACCTGAAGACGCAAACGCGATGACCGAGGGCGTGGGCGTTACCCGGCCTGTCACCGCTGATCACTAGAATGCGCAGTCTCATACAAGGAAAAATGCCATGAATCCGTACTACCTGCTGGGCGTCGCGATCTGCGCCGAAGTCATTGCCACCACCTCGATGAAAGCGGTGAAAGGCTTCAGCACCCCGCTTCCCCTGCTGCTGGTCATCGGTGGCTACGCAGTTGCGTTCTGGATGCTGATTCTGGTGATGCGCACCATTCCGGTCGGCATTACCTACGCCATCTGGTCGGGCATGGGCATCGTCATGGTGAGTATTGCGGCATTCTTCGTGTATGGGCAGAAACTCGACCTGCCTGCCTTGCTGGGGATGGGCATGATCGTCGCGGGAGTGGTGGTCATTCAGTTGTTCTCGAAAACCGCCGGGCATTGAAATTCCGTTCCCTTATAATGGCCGCAATCTTTACTCACTGAGGTGCCCATGCCATCTGTTATTTCCACTGACGTCCTGATTGTCGGCGCGGGCATCGCCGGCCTCTGGCTCAATGCCCGATTGCGTCGTCAAGGGTTCTCGACAGTGCTGGTAGAAAGCGCAAGCCTGGGTGGCGGACAAAGCCTGAAGTCTCAAGGGATCATTCACGGCGGGGCCAAGTACGCGCTGCACGGAGCACTGTCGGGTGCCTCCGAAGCCATTGCCGACATGCCGCGTCGCTGGCGTGAAGCCCTCGACGGCAAGGGCGAGCTGGACCTGTCCGGCGTGCGTCTGCTGTCAGACGCTCATTACCTCTGGTCGCCAGGCACCATCGCGGGCAACCTGACCAGCTTCTTCGCCAGCAAGGCAGTGCGCGGGCGTGTGGATCAGGTCAAGGGCGAGCAACTGCCGCCCGCGCTGCAACACCCTAAATTCAAGGGCAAGGTGTACCGGCTGGCCGAATTGGTCGTCGATGTGCCGAGCCTGGTCAATCGCCTGGCGGAGCTGGCCGGTGACAGCCTGCTCGCCGGCCAGCAGATCGAACCGCTGTACGAAGGCGATGAACTGATCGGCCTGCGGATCGATGGCCGGGACATTCACGCGCAACGTATCGTGCTTAGCGCGGGGGGCGGCAACGCAGACCTGTTGCAGGCCGTCGGCCTCTCGCAACCGCAGATGCAGCGTCGCCCGTTGCACATGGTGCTGGTCAAGGGGCCGACCCTCAAGCCGTTGTATGCCCACTGCCTGGGTGGCGGCACCAAGCCGCGCATCACCGTGACTACGCACCCCGCAGCCGACGGCCAGTGGGTCTGGTACCTGGGTGGCGACCTGGCCGAAGCTGACGGCGTGGCGCGTGAGCCCGAAGCGCAGATCGCTGTTGCCCGCAAGGAGCTAGAAGCGCTGCTGCCGTGGGTCGATCTGAGTCAGGCGCAATGGGCGACCTTGCGGGTTGACCGCGCAGAGCCCGCACAGTCAGGTCTGGTACGTCCCGATAACGCGTTTCTGGACAGCCAGAAGCGCCTGATGGTGGGCTGGCCGACCAAGCTGGCGCTGGCACCGGACTTCGCCGACCGCGTGCTGTCAGTCCTCTCCAGAGAAGGCATCCACCCGACGCCCCAACCACCGCTGGCAGGTGTGCCGAAGCCGCCTATCGCCATACCTGTCTGGGATCAACTGCTGCCATGAGCCTGAAAACCCTGCACGACCTGCACCGCCCGTTTGGCAGCACCGGCCTGAACGTCTCGCCGCTGGGCCTGGGCACCGTCAAACTGGGGCGTGATCAAGGGGTCAAGTACCCGAGCGGATTCAAGATCCCTGACGATCAGCAGGCCGCCATGCTGCTCAAGATGGCCCGGGACATGGGCATCAACCTGATCGACACTGCGCCTGCCTACGGCACCAGCGAAGAGCGTCTTGGCCCGCTATTGCGCGGCCAGCGTCAGGACTGGGTCATCGTCAGCAAGGTGGGTGAAGAGTTCGTGAACGGACAGTCGAGCCACGATTTCAGCGCCGAACACACCCGGCTGTCGGTAGAGCGCAGCCTGAAACGTCTTGAAACCGACTTTCTCGATCTGGTGCTGGTCCACTCGGACGGCAATGATCTGGCGATTCTTGAAGAAATGGCGGTGTACGAAACCCTTGCCGCGCTCAAACGTGAAGGCAAGATCCGTGGCTTCGGTTTTTCCGGCAAGACCGTAGAGGGTGGTCTGTTGGCACTGCGCGACGGGGACTGCGCCATGGTTACCTATAATCTCAATGAACAGGGTGAGAAACCGGTTCTGGACTACGCTGCTGCCCACGGCAAAGGTGTTCTGGTCAAGAAAGCCTTGGCCAGCGGACATGTGTGCCTGACACCCGGGACGGATCCGGTGCAGGCCAGTTTCCAGTTACTGTTTGAACACCCGGGCGTCGCCAGTGCTATTGTCGGGACCATCAACCCCCTGCACCTGGCGCACAACGTTGCCACCGCTGCTGCCGTGATTTGCCGTCAAGCCTGATTTAGGCGGCCGACCCCAACGCAAGAAGGAGCCGATATGCCGCGAACATTGATTCGGAAGAATCCCAGCAACTTCAAGACCCTGCCGCTGTTCGTCGAAGCCACCCCTGAAAGCCTGAGCTATCAGAGCATCGGCATGCCGATGAACTTCACTCAGACCTTGCAGCGTCGGCGCAAGATCGAAGTGCCCGACACCGAACGTTTCGCCACCGAACTGGCCAACCTGGGCGTGTCCATTCGCCTGACCATCAGTTGGCAGAATCGCGATTACTGGGTGCTGGTGCGTCAGCGTCGCCAGGACCGCGGCGACGTGGTGCTCAAGCTGATTTCCGGCTACGTTCCGGCCCATGAGCTGACGCTGCCGCTGCACACTGCCATCCAGGAAGTGGCCGAAGAATGCCTGATCGAAACGCCACAAGGCTGGCTGAGCGGAATGTTCAAGGACACCTGGCTGCCCGCGCCTTACGCGTCGGCGCTGCATTACCGTGAAGCCATGCCCTTTACCCTGAGCCCGCTTTCAGGTGCAGCAAGACCGGTGCGGGCCGGCAACCTGATGCTGCTGGAACGCCCGCGGGCCTACGTGCACTTGCCAACCGCATCCCTGCAATTGATCTACGACATGCGTCTGGAAATTCCAAAAGAAGCACGCCCGATCAGCCTGTTCCACGTCGACGAGATGCTGGAAAACGATCAACTGGTCGCGCGCCTGAATCGAAGCAGACCTGACCTGTACCTGATGCCGCTGGAAAATGGCTCGCCGCTACCTGAGCTTTACACCCTCAAGCGCGACAAGCTGACCCCGGCAGGCACACGCGGTCTGTACCTGGCAGAGAGCTTTGCCGCACAGGACGGCTGGGTAGTGCGCGAGGAAAGAATTCGCTGGAAGGACTGGTTGCGTCAGCAAGGCATGAGCCCGCCACCGAAGAAGACGGGGCTCAAACGCCTGACCAACAAGGCCAGAGAGCTGTTGAGCCTGGCGCGCGGCAGCCTGAGCAAGTAAGCGGTGTGACCGGAAAGCCCCGGGCACCATCACTGCCCGCGAATTTTCTCGACGATGGCCGTGGTCGAGCTGTTCTCGACCAGGCCCAACACCTTCACTTCGCCGCCGTAGGCCTGAACGATATCGGCACCGACTACCTGATCGATACCGTAATCGCCGCCCTTGACCAGCACATCGGGCTTGACGTGGGTCAGCAGGTTTTCCGGCGTGCCTTCGGGAAAACTGATCACCCAGTCCACAGCGCCCAGACCGGCCAGAACCGCCATCCGGCGATCCACGCTGTTGATCGGACGGCCAGGCCCCTTGAGGCGACTGACAGAGGCGTCGTCGTTGACCGCAACGATCAGACGATCTCCCTGCGCGCGCGCCTGCTCCAGGTAAGTCACGTGGCCGGCATGCAGGATGTCGAAGCAACCGTTGGTAAAGACGATCTTTTCCTTATGCGCCCGCGCGTCATCGACGGCCAGCAGCAGTTGCTCAAGACCCAGAACACCCCGCTCGGAACCTTCTTCGCGCTGAATGGCGCGACGCAGCTCAGGGGCGCTGATCGCAGCGGTACCCAGTTTGCCGACCACGATGCCTGCCGCCAGATTGGCCAGTGCGACCGCATGCGGCAGTTCCTCGCCCGCCGCAATCGCCGCAGCCAGCGTGGAAATGACCGTATCGCCAGCACCGGTGACGTCGAACACCTCACGCGCACGGGCCGGCAAGTGCAGCGCCTGTTGATCAGGGCGCAGCAGGGTCATGCCGTGCTCGCCACGGGTCACCAGCAACGCACCCAGGTCCAGCTCGCTCATCAACTGTGCGCCCTTGGCGACCAGTTCGGCCTCGTCGACACAATGGCCGACGATGGCCTCGAATTCGCTGAGGTTAGGGGTGATCAGGCTGGCGCCCCGGTAGATCGCGAAGTCCTTGCCTTTGGGGTCGGCCAGCACTGGAATGCCACGCACCCGAGCGGCCTGAATCAGCGCCTGATGGTTCTTGAGCGCACCCTTGCCGTAGTCGGACAGCACCAGCACCTTGATGCCGTCCAGCAGGCCGTCGACCTCTGTGCTCAAGGCCTGCGCATCGGTGGCGAAGGGTTCTTCGAAATCGATACGCAGCAGTTGCTGGTGCCGGCTCATGACGCGCAGCTTGACGATGGTCGGCTGGTTGGCGATACGCTGGAAACGGGCCAGCACACCGGCGGCCTTGAGGCTGTTGCTCAGGCTGTCTGCCGCTTCGTCGTCACCGGTCACACCGACCAGCGAGGCTGGCGCACCCAATGCAGCGATGTTCAATGCCACGTTGGCAGCACCGCCGGGACGGTCTTCGATCTGATCGACCTTGACGACAGGCACTGGCGCTTCTGGAGAAATACGCGATGTACCACCATGCCAGTATCTGTCGAGCATGACATCGCCCACCACCAGGACTGGGGCCTGATCAAAGCGCGGCATGGATAACTTCATCGAACAACCCGTACTAGAAAATGAACAGGGGCGGAATCTTAGCACAGGGGGTTTGAACAGACAGGCTGTTCAGAACCGGATTCCTGACGCGCTCAAAGGGCGATTCCAATCGGGAAAAAGGTGCGTATTCAGCTGCGATGATCTGCGGGTGCGCCATGCTGCAAGCACGACGCAACCGCAAGTGATCAGATAGCGCCGACAGGCGCAGGCTCGTCCAGCCCCATCGCGTGGAGGCGAGCGTAATAGCCGTTTTTCGCCAGCAGCTCGGCGTGAGTGCCACGCTCGACAATCTGACCGGCGTCCATCACCAGAATCAGGTCGGCTTTCTCGATGGTCGACAGACGGTGTGCGATCACCAGCGTCGTGCGGCCTTTCATGACCTGATCCAGCGCGGCCTGAATGTGGCGCTCCGACTCGGTGTCCAGCGCGGAGGTCGCTTCATCGAGAATCAGCACCGGCGCATTCTTGAGCAGCGCACGGGCAATTGCCAGACGCTGACGCTGGCCACCGGACAGCAACACACCATTTTCACCCACCGGGGTATCAAAGCCCTGAGGCAACTGATCGATGAATTCCTTGGCGTAGGCGTCGGCAGCGGCAGCCTCGATGTCGGCACGCGGCGCGCCCGCCAGATCACCGTAGGCAATGTTGTTGGCGATGGTGTCGTTGAACAGCGTGACGTTCTGATTGACCTGAGCGATGTGCCTGCGCAGGTTGCGCAGGCGATAGTCATTGATCTCGACGTCATCGAGCAGGATCTGCCCGGTTTCATGGGTATAGAAACGTGGAATCAGGTTGGCCAGGGTCGACTTGCCACTGCCCGAACGGCCCACCAGTGCGATCATCTGCCCTGGCGCCGCGGAGAAACTGATGTCATTCAGGACCTGACGCTCGGTCTGCGGATAGAAGAAGCTGAGGTTCTTCACCTCAAGACGACCCGAGACACGGTCACGCTCTATCGTCCCGGTGTCGATTTCCTGCTCTACATCCAGCTGTTCGAAAATGCTTTCGGCACCGGCAACACCTTTCTGGATGGTCGAACTGACTTCCGACAACTGACGGATCGGCTTGGGCAACAGGCCCGCTGCCGTGATGTAAGCCACCAGATCGCCCGCGGTCGCATCGCCACGCAGGAACAGCACCAGAAACATCAGCACTGCCATGGCGGTGTAGATGACCAGCTGCAACATCGGCGTATAGATTGCGCCGGTCTTGGTCATGCGCAACTGCTTTTTGGTGTTGCTGGTGCTGGCACGCGCAAAACGATCCTGCTCGTATTCCTCACCGCCGAAGCTGCGCACCACGCGATAACCCTGAATGGTTTCAGAGGCCACGTGCGTCACGTCGCCCATCGCCACCTGGATTTTCTTGCTCTGCTTGCGGAATTTCTTGCTCGCGCTGCCGACCATGATGGCAATCAGCGGCAGGATGGCGAGCATGACCAGCGTCAGCTGCCAGTTCATCCACAGCAGGTAGATGAACAGGAACACCACCGTCAGACCCTCACGGATCACGACCTTGATGGCATCTGTCGCAGCACCGGTCACCATGGTGACGTTGAAGGTGATGCGTGAAATCAGGTGACCCGAATTGGTGGTATCGAAGTAGCGATTGGGCAGCACCAGCAGCTTGTTGAACAGCTCAACACGCAGGTCATGCACCAGCCCCAGCGACACCTTGGCCAGGAAGTAGTTGCCCAGAAACGACCCCAGCCCCTGCCAGGCGGCGATCATTACGATCAGTATCGGCACGGCCTGCAGCAGTTGCAGATCCCTGAGATAAGGCACGTTGGGGAACAGCACGGCTTCGGGATTGCTCAGACCGTCGACAAAGTATTTCAGAATGCCCGCCAGCATCGGCTGGGTCGAAGCAAAGATCACGAAACCTAGGATACTGAGCAGAAAAATGCCCACATACGGACGCACATAGGACAACAGGCGAAAATAGATTTTCACACTGGAAGTGGCGGACGATTCGGAGGTTGTCATGAGAATCCGTCGTATTAAAAAGAGGGCGAATTGTATCACAAGCGGTTTTCGGGGCAGCCTGCTGCGGTAACATACACGGCCCGTCCAGCCCTTGGGGCGCAGAATCCGGAGTATCGATGCAAGCGCTCGACCACGCCCACTACCTTGCCTTGGTTCAAGGAGCCGAAGTGCTTGAAGCCGACGGCACGGGCGACAAAGTACTACGCCTTAATGACGGTTCAATGTTGAAACTGTTCAGGCGCAAGCGCCTGATCAGTTCCGCCGCCTGGTATCCCTACGCACGGCGCTTTGCAGACAACTGCGTCACCCTGTCCAAACGCGCCATTCCCTGCCCGCAGGTTCGTACGGTCTACCGGATCGCCGAGATTGCCCGCGATGCCGTGCATTACGACCCACTGGCGGGACTGACCCTGCGTCAGCTGCTGGGCCATGCTGGCAGTGACGATAACCTGCGTCTGCAACTGGGACGCTTCATCGCCAACCTGCATGAAAAAGGCGTCTATTTTCGTTCTGCACACTTGGGCAATGTGGTGCTCACACCCGACGGTGCGCTCGGCCTCATCGATATCGCCGACCTGAAGACCTATCGCCGCCCCTTGCGCAAGAACCTGCGTCTGCGCAACTTCAAGCACATGCTGCGCTACCTCGAAGACAGACAATGGCTGCTGGGCGATGACAACCCGGCTTTCCTGAACGGTTACCTGAGTGCCCAAACGGTCTGTTCCCCAGACGAACTGGCCCAGGCCATCCACTGAGTGATGAACGGGCCGCCTTCCTGGCGGCCCTGCCCTTGCGTCCTGTCAGTGCGCAAGCCGACGCTGTTGCACCACCCTTCCCAGTACCATCGCCGCCGGCAGCAGTACCAATACCCAAAGCTCGTCCGGGTTACCGATCAATTGCGAGCCATCGAAGTTGAGCATCAACAACGCACACGCCAGGTACAGCCCCCAAGGATCGCGCAGTCGCAGCGCTTGCCAGAGGGTCATGGCCATTACGATGATGAACAGCACCAGTGCAATGGCACCGTCATACAAACCCAGTGCCACGAAAATGTTGTGCGGGTGCTGGATCGGCACACCGCCCGTCAGGGTCTTGGTCGTGATGAAGTCGACCCCACAGCCCAGCAGCCATCCGCAATTGCGCCACTCGCCGGTCATGATTTCGAACAGCTCGATGCGGTAGGAATCGCCCCGCACCATCAGCAACTTGACCCACTGCTCGTCCTTGACCACCCAGTACGCTACGACTGCCGCGACTGCCAGGACCAGCATGGTGGCGAGTGTGCGCCTGGGAAACCGAAACAGCGAGTACAGTGCGCAGACCATGAACAGAAAGGCTGCGCCCACCAGCGCCGTGCGGGTCTGAACGACAAAGGCCGCCACGATCAGGGTCAGTGCAACCCCGCAGAACGCCTCCACCCAACGTTTTTCCTTCAGCCAGACGGATAGCGCCAAAGCCAGGCTGCAGACCATCCAGGCGCTGGCATAAATGACGTTCTCCATGCGCGCCCACAGAATCTCCACACGCTTGCCGAACTCGAACTGTCCGGTCAACCAGCTGTGTGCGCTCGACGTCAGGATATAAAGGCAGATCACCCAGAACAGGCTGCGTATCAGCACGCCCCTCTGAAAGAGTCGATTATCCGTAAGCCCGGCGATGATAAAGATAAACAGCGTGACGTAGGCAATGTGCTTGTAGAACTGGAATTCCTTCGCATAGAACGCTGGCAGCAGAAAAGTCGCCATGAACACCACCCAGGCGATGCCCAGCGGGTGAGCGAAGATACCTGCGCCGCGCGTCTTGATCAGAAACACCAGGCCCGGCAGCGCCATGAACGCGTAGAACAGGTTGTTGGTCCACTTGGCCGACGGAATCAGGATGAAACTCAGTACAAAGACCATGAGTGCAGTATTGAAATACGTCTGCACCCTTGGGTTTACCGCAGTGTTTGCGTCAATAGACATTATTGATCAACCAACCCGTTACCAGTCCGAGGATCACGGCACCGATCAGCTTGATGCGATCACGGCGCTTGCGACGTTGCTTGTCCAGTCGCTCCTGCGGGACCACCACGTGCTCACCGAACCCGGTATGCAGCACGGCATCGTTTTCCAGAATGAGAGCGTAGCGGTTTTCCGACGCAAACAATTGTGAAAGTTTCTTCTCCCCACCATGGCTTGCGTAAGGCGCATGTTGCTGGTAGTCAGCCAGACGACGCAGCCCGGGATTGAAGGAGAAACCCTGCCACTCGGCCTTGTGCGAACCCAGTTTGTAGAACGGAATGCCTTGAACCACTTCGCGCTCGTTCAGGTACACATACGGGCTGTGGATCTGCAGGTCGTGATTGAAACTGCGCAGCCAGACCTGCAGCGCCTGGGGATCGTTTTCCAGCAGAATCATCGACTCTTCGATGAAGTGCGGACGATAGAAATCCCAGTCGTCCTCGCAGTGGAACACCCAACGGGTTTCGATCAGCGCATAGGCGGCGTCGACCGAGCGCATCTGGCCCAGCTTGGGGTTGTTGATGATGAAGCGGGTATGGGCGCGCCAGTGCTCAGGGATACACGTCTCGACCTGAGCGTCACCTGAATCTTCGGTAATCAGCACATGGCGAATGGGGGCAGTGTTGAAGCGGTCGAATGTGTCCAGCGTACGCTTCAACAAATCGAATCGACCACAACTGGTGACGACCAGCGTGATGTCGCTGTTTTCGCTGAATACCATCATGTGTTCCCAATCATTGTAATTTCGAAAGACATTACCACGCCCAGCGTGATCGCAGACGATCGACCCAGTTTGCCGCAGGCATGGGCCTCAACGGCGCCTGCATCTGTTCGACGATAGCTTTGCCCAGAGCATGGAAGGTGAAGCGCTGCTCGACGAGCGCTTGTGCATTGCGGGATATTTCATCGGCCAGCGCAGCGTCGTCGCGCAGCCGTGCCAGCTTCTCGCGAAGCTGGGGAATGTCCTGGTACAGGACGATGTTGTGCATGTCCACGAACCCCAGTGCACGGTTCTCCTCAGCGCCCTGATCGAACGCCAGCAGCACGCATCCGCACGCCATGGCCTCGAAGTTCTTGATCATGTATTCGCCCATGCCGACATCTGCACTCACAAAAAAGCGAATGCGGTTCAGCGTGTCGCAGTATTCCTCGCCGGACTTGGTCCGCGTGACCAGCAGGTTTTCCTGCCGACCCAGTTCGTCCAGCAGCGCCTTGCGGCCGCTGTAGGCCACGCTGTTGGTACTGCCGACAAAGGCCAGTTCGATGTCACGCTCGCGGTGCTGACCTTGCAACAGGGCCTGGTCGTAGCCTTTAGGCACGAACACGGCGTCGAAACCTTCCTGACGCAGGCGCTCGCTGACCACATAACCGGAGCAGATCACCCGCGCCCAGGGCAGCTTGCGGTAATGCGCGCTGAACTTGCCGGTGTACTTGCAGGGAATGTAGTTCTGATAGGCATCGTGTTCGAGGATGACCAGATTGGGGATCGTGCGGATGAATCTCACCTGACGCACTTCCTGCTTGAAACGCAGAAAGAAGACGATGCGGTCATAGCGGGTCACGTCGACCTCTCGCCGGAAATAGCCACGCAGGTTTCGTTGCTGCTCCGAATCCAGCCAACGTATATCGCACTCGCAATGCGCGGCGATACCGTCATACAGACGATCCAGAATCGCACGCTGCTCTTTCTGAACCAGAAATAGGACTTTCATTGTTTTCCTTGCAGTGCTGCGCCTGCTGAATCAGAGATCACGACTACGCCAGAACAATTCATGTCGCCGCACCGCCTTACGGAAGAATTCGTTTTCACCTTCAGCGGGCCAGCGGCGGCCTGCCAGCAGGCGCTGCAGACAGCGGCGCACACGCCGCTTGAACGGCATGGGCGGCTGCAGGTCATGCATCATGCCCAGCGCCATGGCTTTGTCGCGCTGCGTCTGAACAGACACTTCAAGGCTGTAAGGCTCAAGTTCCAACTGTGCATCGAAAACCGGCGGCAGGCTGATGCCGGTGTAGGCATCACCCATAGGCCAGCGGTCATTGTCGTGCAGATGGTTGGCGTAACCGAGTACGACCTCGGGCTGCCATTCAAGCCCGGCCAGCGCCTCGCGCACGGCGGCCTGGGCGCAGATATGATCGGGGTGCGGGTCGATGGCCGGGTGCGGCATGACCACGACTTGCGGCCTGGCCTTGAGAATCAGCGTGCGCAGATCGGCCAGCAGGTTATCCCAGGTCGGCTGGCCGTCATCGCCCGGCAACGGCACAGAGTTGAACTGGCGGAACAGACGGGTATCGAGCAGGTCCGCCTCGCGTGACCCGACCGGTGTCTGAGGCGCGGCCTGCATGGCGGGCAATTGCAGGCAAAAATAGCCCAGTTGCACGCACTGCGACTCCGGTACGCCACCCCAGCGCGCCACGGCGATACTGTCCCAGGCACGCAGCCGGCCTTTCATGCGTGCAGCCTCGACGCTGTTCATGCCCATCCGCCGATAGTGATTGGCTTCGATCTCACC
The DNA here is from genome assembly GCF_900143095.1 of Pseudomonas asturiensis. Taxonomy (GTDB): domain Bacteria; phylum Pseudomonadota; class Gammaproteobacteria; order Pseudomonadales; family Pseudomonadaceae; genus Aquipseudomonas; species Aquipseudomonas asturiensis. The sequence continues at coordinate 239,123 of NZ_FRDA01000007.1, forward strand.
GGCCGTCAACGTCACGATCCAGGCATCCGAAGCCTGGCTGTAAAGCCCGAACGCCGCCAATTCTGCGTCGTCGGCGTGCGGCGCAATCACCATCACGCGCTGCTGGCGCACATCCGGCTGGCGAAAGACCCACAGACGCGGCTGCCCGGTCACACGACAGAAACGCCCCCGCAGGCTCAACACGCCTGCGGCCAGGGGTGCGCCGAGCCCGGTCAGGTTCAGATAGCGCATGCCGTTGACGCCGCGCTCGAAGGCTTGCCTGTCTGGAATATCGGCGCCGTGCAGCTCAACGAGAGGGTCGAGAAAACGCCCCAGCCAACCTGCCTTGATGGTCAACGCCAGCACCAGCGTTTCCCCGCCTTGCAGCGTGAACGGCTCGGTGAACGTCATCCGATCGCCCTCAAGACGCACACCCGATACTTCGTTTTCAGCGGCGAAGGTGTACTGATAGTCGTCCGAAGGCGAATAGAACAGGTGATCGGCAAACCAGGCCTCGTGGGCAACCCAGGCCGCAATCGCCAGAACGGGCACCAGCCACCACGCCACCGTCACACCCATGACGATCAACAGCAACACGCCACCCATCAGCGCCAGACGCTTGTTGCGACGGTGACGCTTGAGCAGTGCCTGCTTGCGGCTCAAATCTGGAACACCGGCACAGGGTTGCACCAGCGATCCTTGTACTCACGGTCAGCACGGCCGAACGAGAAGCGCAGAGATTTACCCAGCGCACGCGCCTCTTCCCAGGCGCTTTGCGTGTTGACGAAGCTCAGCACGCTGCCGGGACTGAAATCACGGGTCTGAGGATCGACACCGCCGTTGACGTATTCGACGCTGACCCACTCGGGCGCTTCAACGCGGTACACCAGTTGAATGGCGATCGGCGCATCGTTGAGAAACACCACCGAGCCGATCAGCAGGTCGCGCAGCAGCTCGATCACTTCCGCCTTGTGCGCAGCACCGGTCGCCTCGAACCCCCAGCGGCGCTGGAACAGCTCGCAATACATGCGCGCCAGTTCAGCACTGCCGAACTCGCTGACAGCCCGAACCGTGCCGCCCGCCTCTTCCAGCAGGCGCAGTTCACGGCGCTGGTTGTAGCGAAATTTCTTGGACAACTCTTCGGGCGTGCGCGCCATGGCCAAGGATTCGGTTTGCGGCTTGAACGTACTGACCCGACCCTCGTTCAATGACGAGAGGTAACGCCCACGATGACGTACCGGCACCTCGATGCCTTCGGCAATCGGCAGAATCAGCTCAGCGTTGCCCAGGTCGAAAAGGCCTTTCTTGCCGTGACGCTTGAGCTCGTCCTTGGACAGCGCCAGCGAGCGGCCCCACGTTGCAATGGCCGCCTTGATTTCGCCGTTCTGCTCGCAGCCCAGATAACGCACGGCTATCCCCGAAAAACCGGACAGCCGCTCGATGACCTGCGGATGAGTCGCCACGCTACCGCCGAAGCGATGCCACGCCTGCGCATAGGCAGCGGCATCGATTTCGCTCCAGCCACGTTCACGCCAGGCTTTGAATCGGTTGAGCATCAGGACTCCGCTACCAGACGGGTGACCTGCGGCAAGCGCCAGAAGACCTCGCGCACCGCGTGGTCGGAAAAACGCTCGCGCAGACGCACCAGCATTCGCTCGGCACAGTCCTGACGCTGATCGGCATCCAGCCCGGCCATGTGCACCAGCCCTTGAGCCAGACGCTGCTCATCACCCAACGGAAACATCAGGCCCACGTCCTCGACCACCTCACGGGCACCGCCACAGGACGTCGCCACCACGGGAACACCTGCCACCATGGCCTCCAGGAGCACCATGCCGAAGGGCTCGTGATCCGAACTCAATGCAAACACATCGAACGCCTTGAAGTAGCGACGCGCGTCCGCGACCTGGCCCATGAACAGCACGTGCGCGCCGATGCCCAGTTCACGTGCAAGCGCCTTGAGGTTTTCTTCAAGCCGCCCCTTGCCCAGCACGACCAGCTGACTGTTCTCGGGGAGGCCTGGAAGCGCCAGGGCAAAACCGCGTAACAGGGTCGCCTGATCCTTGTCGGGATGCAGGCGCCCAACGTTACCGACGACCCAGGCAGACGGCGCAAGACCCAGCTCGATGCGGGCATCCTCGGCAGAAAACTGGCTGCCTTGCAGTTGCTCCACATCGATGCGGTTGTACAGCGTCTCGATACGTTCGGCAGGCCAGCCAGGCAGACTTTTGCGCATGTCGTCGCGCACCGAATCCGAAACACCCAGCAGACTGAGACGCTTGCGAAACAGGTTGGCGAACAGCCTGCGGGTGCGCCGCTGATAATCGCCAAACGCGTGATGTACGCCGATCACCGGCAAACGGCTCGCCAACAGCGCGATATAGACCGGCTTGAAACGATGCGCGATGCAGAAGCTGAAGCTGCGCGACGACGCAATCTTGCGCAGATCGCGAATGGCACCCAGCTTCAGGCCACGAATGGCACTGGAGCTGTACTCCATGAACAGCACTTCGTCCGAACCGCAGTCGGCGACAACGTCAGGGTCGGCAGCACCGGTCAGAAACACAGTGGTCACCCGATAGCCCTTGCCCGCGAACAGGCTGGCGTACTGCCGAGCGCAGTCCAGAAACGGCCCGTCATAGCCGTGACAGAACTGCAGCACGTGACGGTCAGCCGAGCGTGTCATAAGCCTCAACGCCCTCTTTGACCACCAGAATGTCTTCCATGATCAAGTATTCGAGGTCGGAGCCAAAGAACATGTTCAAGGCATCGGTCGGCGAACAGATCATCGGTTCGCCACGGCGGTTGAGCGAGGTGTTCAGCGACACGCCGTTGCCGGTCAGGTTTTCCAGCGCCTTCATCATGTCGTAGTAGCGCGGATTGTATTCGCGCTTGAGCACCTGTGCACGGGACGTGCCGTCCTCATGGACGACTTCCGGCACGCGGGTCTTCCACTCTTCCGCCACTTCGAAGGTGAAGGTCATGAAAGGCGCCGGGTGATCAATCTTGATCATCTGCGGCGCGACGGTGTCGAGCATCGACGGGCAGAAAGGCCTCCAGCGCTCGCGGAACTTGATCTGGTGGTTGATGCGGTCAGCCACGCCGGTCACGCTCGGGCAACCAATGATCGAACGACCGCCCAGCGCACGAGGACCAAACTCCATGCGACCCTGGAACCAGGCCACGGGGTTGCCCTTGACCATGATCTCGGCGATCCGCTCAGGGGTGTTTTCGATCTGGCGCCATACCGGCTTGCTCGGGTGACGGGCGCACGCAGCGATGACGTCTTCGTTGCTGTACGCAGGGCCGAGGTAGACGTGTTCCATCTTCTCGACCGGCACGCCACGCGCGTGGGACACATAAGCCGCCGCGCCCACCGCCGTACCGGCATCGCCGGACGCAGGCTGGACGAACAGTTCCTTGACCTCGGGACGGGCGATGATGCGCTGGTTCAACTTGACGTTCAGCGCACAGCCACCGGCGAACGCGATTTTACCGGTCTCCTTGAGAATGTCGCCCAGGTAGTGATCCATCATCTGCAGCGCAAGCTTTTCGAACAGCGCCTGCATGCTGGCCGCGTAATGGATGTAGGGTTCGTCCGCCACATCGCCAACGCGCTTGGGGCCGAGCCATTCGATGAGTTTTGGCGAGAAGTAGAAGCCCTTCCCGTTCTCTTTATAGCGACGCAGGCCGATGACGTTGGCCAGCTCGGTATTGATGATCAACTCACCGTTCTCGAAAGTGGCCAGGCGCGAGAAGTCGTATTTGCTGGCATCGCCGTACGGCGCCATGCCCATGACCTTGAACTCGCCGTCCAGCATCTCGAAACCGAGGAACTCGGTGATCGCGCCGTACAGGCCACCCAGCGAATCCGGATCGAAGAACTCCTTGATCTTGTGGATCTTGCCGTTCTCGCCATAGCCGAAGAAGGTGGTGGCGTACTCACCCTTGCCGTCGATGCCCATGATTGCGGTTTTCTCGGTGAAACCGGAGCAGTGATAGGCGCTGGACGCGTGGGCCAGGTGGTGCTCGACCGGCTCGATCTTGATCTTTTTCGGATCGAAGCCCAGTTGTTCGAGGCACCAGACGATCTTGTTGCGATAACGCTTGTAACGACGGTTGCCCATCAGCAGCGCATCGAGGGCGCGATCCGGCGCGTACCAGTAGCGCTTGGCGTAGTGCCAGCGCGCCTTGCCGAACAGGCTGATCGGGGCGAAGGGGATCGCGACCACGTCGACGTCGGAGGGCTTGATGCCTGCCTGCTCCAGACAGAACTTCGCCGACTCGTAGGGCATGCGGTTCTTTGCATGCTTGTCGCGAACGAAGCGCTCTTCTTCGGCCGCTGCGATCAGCTTGCCGTCGATGTAAAGCGCTGCGGAAGGATCATGGCTAAGGGCGCCGGACAGGCCAAGGATCGTCAATGCCACAAGGGTCTAGCCTCTTTAGTCTGCATGCAGGCGCGTTGCGCCCGAGAAAATGTGTGCCCCCGCACAGCGGGCTGAGGGCAGCTAAAGCGCGGGATTATAGCGTAATGACCAAGGATTTGGCTCGGGGGCTGTAAGGCTTTCAGCAAACAGGCGATGCAGTCGCCTTTCAGAACCGTCCGGCAAAAACACGCCCGCATCCTGACATTCAATAACTATCTACGCTCCCGGCCCGCCGGATTCTGATTGATTGACGGCTATGAATCACGGCCTCACGGCCTTCAATCAGCGGCGCACATCGCGCCTATCAGAGCCGAAAAACAATGCAGACACTGACACCTGTACCCCTCAAACCTCTGGACACCTTTGCGCAAGCGTCAGCCGCGCTGAAACGACTGGATGAACTGAGCAGCCGATTAAGCGATACGCTCAAGCAACTGCCAGTCCCCGACGACGCCCTGCTGGATGCGCCTGCATCCGAGACACACGTCACCCGACTGCTCGCGCAGCTCGACGATTACTGGCGGCCGGTCACGACGCCCGGCGAGACCCGTTACGATCAATGCCTGTCCGGCCTGCGTCAGGCCCTGCGCGACGAGGTGACGCTCAAGGTGCACGAGCGCGAGCTTGCGCCGGCCTACGCAGACTGTCTGCCCGCGACGGTCTCGCAAATGAACACGTCACCGACACCCGAGGCTTTTTCCCTGCACCTCCTGCTGGATGATGACGTCGAGGCTGAGTTGGCCGGTGCGCTGGTGCTGTCTCAGGCGCAAGGCGCGACCTTGCTGGCATTGCCGGGTCTGGGTCTCACGGCGTTCGCCACCCAGGCGCAGATGCTGGAAACACTGACGCTGTGGCTCAAATCCCCTGCTCTGAAGGGCGCACTGACGCGCAGCCTTGAACAGCGTCATCAGGATCAGCTCGCAGCCATCGACGCCGACCCCGACCTGTATGCCGATCCGTTCCTGAGCACCGATGTGCAGTTGAAAGCCATCGACGCAGAGCCTCTGGCTCATGCCCTGGACAGCCTGCTGAACAAACAGCGCGAGGATGTTCGCCATGCCTGCGCCCTGCAAGGCATCGGCGACCGACAGAAGCACCGGGTGCTTATACGGCACGCGATTGAACAGCAAGGCCTGTTCGGCCCTCGGGCGATGCTTGAGCTGCGCGAAATAGCGCTGCGCGAGGCCGATTATCGTCGCAGCCTGCCGGACTGGATCAAGCTCGCCAGCCCCAAGGACATGACGACCTATACCGAACGTCTGGAGCGCTGCGAGCAGGCACGCGCCGCCGTCCTTAGTGCTTTGGGCACGGCAGCCTCGCCGGAAGCGTTCGCCCTGGCACACCTCAAGGTGCGTCTGGCTGACGACCTGGGCTACGCCCTGGACCCTGGCCTCGTCACGATCAGCACCCGACGCACCCTGCCCGTGACGGGCGAAACCTATCTTGTGACACGCTCCTGGGTGGAACTTGCCCTGTACGGGCTGCACCCGGGGGATCGCGCCGAGGGCTCCGACTTTCTGACCCGCACCACGATCGACTATGACAATGCTTCGCTGGCCTCCGCTTACAACCCCCTGGATGCGGCCTACATTGCCCGCGTCGTCGAGGAGCTGGATGTGCGCGTCCATTTTGGCGAATTCCAGAAAACCGCCTACCGCCAGGCTCACAATCAGCAACTGATGCGTACCCTGACCCACACGCAAATCACGGCACTGGCGTGTGCCGCCCACATGCAGGGGCATATTCGTCGCGAAGACTTCGCCACTGTCGAAGCCATCGTGCAACCCGCAAAAGCAGGTACAGGTGCAGGCGCAGCGCCGCGTATCCAGCAGATCAGGCTGGACGGGCACGCGGTCATGAGCAAATTGCTGGTGTTTCGCAAGCAGAGTGCTTCCGGCCAGCTGGAACGCCTGATCATGTTCGCCCAGGATGCGCCCAATCAACGCCATTTCCATGCCTTCGACAACGAAGACCAATTGGTGCACGAGCTGGTCGCCTGGTTGACGTCCAGGGAACATCAGGATTATCTGCTCGGCCAGCTTGAGGTTTCCGCCCGACCGCAGCTTGAAAGGCAGCTCCAGGCACTGCGACTCAAACCCTACCCGCAGGCGGATTTTGTCCACCTGATTGACGTGTCCGACTACCAGATGGCGCTTTCGCTGTTCGCACTCGACCATGCCGACGTGACGATCTCGGAACAGGCGCGCCACACGCCCTCCTGGTATGCAGGCGCAAGTCTTGAGAGCCGCCAGCAACTGGTAGCGCTGGAAGAGGCTGCCGCTGGCGCGCAGTACAACTACCAGCTAAAGCCCCACACACAGGTCAAGTCGTTCGATGAGTATGTATTCGAACGGGCCAGCCAGCAGATCAACACACTGCTCGGCCTGCCCGACGGTACGGTCGACCCCGACCTGATCGTGATCAAAAGCGAGCGCGAGACCATCACCTACACAGACATGCTGCTCAACGGCTACGACGACAGCATTGACCCGACGCGCGCCACCGCAGACAGCGTGGCAACTTTCAAAGGCCCGGAAGGTGTTGACCTCAGCGCTCTTTCGCCGCGCAACGTGGCCGGCTCGGTACGCGGCAAATGGCTTGCCGACGACTACATCGCACTGGTCAGGCGCACGCTGCTCAATCCAGACGACGAAGGTTATGAATACCGTCGCACGACGAGCGTGGCGATCAACCAGTTGCACATGAAAGCCGCAGCACTGCGCAGCGTCCTGAAGGGGCATATCAACGGCAATCAGTACGAGTGGCTGGTACGCAGCCTGGACCGCGCCCATCTGAGTGACGGTGAAACGCGCCAGCAATACCCGCTCTACCCCTTGCAACTGCATATCGACAAGCCCTTCATTGCCTCCGGCCTGGAAGGCGTGGACCAACTGGTCATTCCCGATCAGCAATTGACCCACGTGGAGACGGTTCAAGGGTGCCTGGCGATCCTGCCTACCCAACCCCGCCAGACCGCGCTGCTGTATACGCCCGAGGCACCGGACGGCGTCGAGTTTCGTCTTTTCAGCGACTTCATCCCCTCTCTGAGCAAGGCGGGCATGATCGATTACTACAAGGACCGCTGCCGCCTGCAGTCGCGCCGGACTCTGGCGTTCTTCCTGCGCGACATGCAGCAGGGCGGCGCCAGCAAGGCACCGTTTCTCCCGAGGGAATACATCGCGGACTTCGCCGACACCTGCTTCAACACGCTGATCGAGCGAAAACTGCGCGACACCGAAGAAACCACCACCGGCCGTCACGACATGCTGTCCAGAATGATCTGGATCAGCGCTGAACTCATCGCGACTGCGCTGACGCTGCCGTTTCCGCCGGCAAGCTTTGCAGTCGGCAGCCTGCTGTCCCTGCACGACACGGTGCGCGCCGTACAGGCACTGACCGAGGGCGACCAGAACACCGCCAGCGGCTATATCCTCTCCTCTTTGTTCAATGGGTTGGGCGCGGCGGGCGATCTGCATTCCGGCCTGAGAGGCTTTGGCGGCCTCGTGCATCGACTCGAAAAGCGTCTTCCCGAAGCGTCGGCGCTCCCGCCGATTACCCGACACGACCTGCCACCGCGTTACGAGGATTTGCTGCCAGCCAATTTGCAGGACAAGACTGTGCTGATCGGCAAGGTCAACGCCAACGGCCACGCCCCTCTGTTCCAGCAGGCCAGTCCGGCGTCACAGAAAATCAGCGCCACCGGGCAGTTCGCCAGCCGTAAACCCGACGGCAGCTGGCAACCCCTGAGTTCGCCGCTGGATAGCTCCAGCACCGCCGGTCGCGACCTGGCCGTCGAGCTTTCCCTGCAGAACGTGCCACGCATCAAGAGCGGTCACGCCAACGGCGTCTGCAGTGTCAACGGCAAGCATTACATCAACCTGTCCGGTAAAACCTATCAGGTGCAGTTCGACGCCCAAATGCGCTGCTGGCAGATCATCGACCCGGCCAATCCGTTCGCATTCTTTGGCAAGCAGCCTGTGCGCCTGAACAAACGAGGACAATGGGAGAAGATCGACCGCCATCAATTGCGAGGTGGCGGGCTTGGCGATGAAGGCACCTACCGGCCGCTGCCGGAAGAGGCCGCTGCGCCGGTCACCTCAACGGTGCGCCTGAGCGACTATGAAATGCCGCCCGAGATGAGGCCGGGGTTGTATGCCATTCTGGACAAGGAAACCCCTGACCCGACGGGGATGGGGCTGGAGCTTTACTTCAAGGGCTACTTCGATGAGTTGCGTCAGGTGTTCTCAAGGCTTCAGGACAAGCTCTATCAGGATGCCAAAGCCTTCTTCATGAAGGTGGTGGTGCCCGCCCGCCCAACATTGCCGACCCTTGCGCCTGACGCCGGGGTGGAGTCGCTGTTCGAAAGCGTCTTCACGCACAGCAATGGGCTGGTGTTGAGCGAGGCCGCCCAATCGATCGCCAGCAAGCGTCTGCTTATTCTCAATATGCCGTTGCTCAAAAAGCAAAACGTGGAGGTCCTGTACCTCGATCACCTGTTCACCGACAAACACCTCGAAAAACTGGCCACCTATCGCCAACTGGCCGGAAAAAGCCGCTCCGGCTCTCACGAAATCAAGACGCACCTCAAACAACTCAATAACGGCGCACTGCGCAATCAGACCTCCGAATACGATTACTACCACCTGATCAAGGCCGCACACCGACACGGGATCGAGGTTCGTCCCTTCAGTTCGTCAACCAGCTATCCGCTGCAGGACCACGCAGTTGCCGCCGCCGCAGGTGATCTGACCGCAGCACAGAAAACCAGCAACTTTTTCGGCCATCACGTGATCAGCGCTGACGTGGCAAGCCAGCCGTCGAGACGCTGGATTGCACTGCTCGACCAGAAGCTGGCAACCACCCACGACACCATTCCGGGCATCGCCGAACTGCAGGGCGCTATCAGCGTGCACGTTCAGGACGTTCCGACAGGGCATACGACACGCGTATTCACGACCGGTACGACTCCATCCTCTGCAGGCATTTCAGCGGACTTCACCCTCGAATTTTCCAACCCCTTGAGCCTAGCGCCAAAACCTGTGGCGCCGCCAAGCACGCGGGTAGATGAAATATTAATGAACCGGATGGCCGATCGGCAGACCCTGGAGTCCGGGGAGCGCTGGGCTGGCGATTACGTGTTCCGCTGGGAGCCCGAATCAGGCTGGATGCGCAGTGAGCAGCAAGGCTCGACCGGTCCTCGCCCGGTGACCGCCATTCAACAGTCGCTGAGCGACGCCACCTATGAAGTGCCGCTCGAACAAAGAAGTGCTTTGCACACGCTGGCCAGCTTCGAACATCGCGGGCTGGATGAGCGTTTCTTCTTTTTCGACCAACACATGAGCGAGGTGAGGGAAGCGTTTTTCAGACTGCGCGGACAATTGCAGCAAGACGCGCACGCCGTTGAGTCCGCAGTGCTGCCCGCCCGACCTGTACTGCCTGAACTTGCGCCCAAAACGCCGCCTCAAGCGCTGCTTGAAACGCTGTACCAGCACACCGATGGCGTCGTTCTGGGCGAAGCGCATTCCTCGATTGCCAGCAAGAAGCTGATCATCGACAACCTGCCTTCGCTCGCACAACAGAACGTCAAGACGCTGTACCTGGAGCACCTGCTCAGTGACTTGCATCAGGCCGACCTTGACCATTTCCTCGAAACTGGAGAAATGACCAAGCACTTGCTGCACGACCTGCAGGCGCTGGACATCGGTCACCGGACCGATCCTGCCGGGGTCTACAACTTCGAGCAACTGGTGATCAAGGCCCGGCAACACGGACTGGAGATTCGCGCGCTCGACTGCCTGGCCAGCTACCACCTCAAAGGCCTTTCCAGCGAAACGGTTACCACTCGCCAGCAGATGATGAATTATTTTGCCTCCCGCACGATTCGCAAGCATCAGGAGGTCATGGGCTCGCATAAGTGGATTGCTCTGGTCGGCAACAGCCACTCCAACACGTTCAAAAACGCTGTGCCCGGCATCGCCGAGCTGGAAGGCGGCATCGGCCTGCGGGTGATCGATGTAGTGCCGGGCCAGTCGCGGGGCGTGGTGCGCGATCCGGGTGAATCCCTGCCGCTGGATATGGGCAAGACGCGTATTCACATCCAGGGTGACTACCGCGTGGACCTTGAAGTGCCAAGGCCTAACGTGACTGTGGCCAGACCGCAATCCGTAGGCAGGCGTCTGGCCAAGCCCGGCATGTTCCTGATCGAACAGACCGACGATGGCCTGCACACCATCGTGCATCGCTCGCGAGACGGCCAGATCCATCGCACTCCGGTACATATCGACGCAAAGGGTAAGGTGTTCGTTGATCGTCCAAGCTGGAAATCGGTGCACTTGAAGACTTACGAAGACATGAACGCCCTGACCATCGCGCTCAGGGACATGAACCTCAGTCGCGTCGAATAACGCGACCCCCTGCCAGGACGAGACGGCTCAGGCCGGCTCGCCCTTCGGCAAGCGCTGCTCCAGCTTCTGGTGCAGCGCGCTCTGCGCAGGCCAGTTGCGCATGAAGCGCGCCCGGTCGCGGGCAAACGCTGCCTCGAACGAGGCCCGGGAAGCATGCTGCTGCATCGCGTCCAGATCAATCAGGGCCCAGCGCCCGTCCTGCCAGAACACGTTATGCCCCTTGAAATCACCGTGACTGATACGCTCGCGTATCAACTGCGCAAACAGCGTGTCGAGTGCCTGCAACTCGGCCTCGGGCACATCGCCGGTTTCGACGTAAGGCGCAAAGCGTTCGATGATGTCAGGTCCCGGCAGAAACTCGGTCACCAGATACGCCTTGTTACGCAGACCCAGCACGCGTTTTTCCCGCACGGCCAATGGCTTGGGCGTCGCGATACCCAGAAAGGCCAGGCGGTTGGCTTCACGCCATGAGTGCCAGGCGCGGCTGGGACGCCAGAAGCGCTTGAGCCAGTGACTGAAATGCTTGATGTTGTAACGCTTGATGACCAACGCACGGCCATTGACCTCGACCCGCCCGACACTCGCGGCTCCACCGGTCTTGTACAGATGACCCTCATCCAGCAACGCGTCGGCCTGATCCAGCACCGGCACCATAGCCGCTTCTTCTTCGCGACGAATCGCCTGAAACACGGACGCGCTGTCCTTGACGCTGAACAGGCTGCAATCGCGCCCGGTCTTGTCGAGGAAATCCTTCAAGCGCCACGTGCGCAGCTTGTCGATCTGCTTTTGCAGCGCTTCCATTGGCAGGCCATGCTCGGCGTTGCTCAACAGGTAATGCACCAGCAGTTCCTCGGTGAACGGCTCGAACGCTCGGGGCAACTGGGCGAAGAACACGCCGAGGTTTTCCAGAACCTTTTGCCGTGACAACGGCTGCCCGGCCTGTTCGGCACGAATGCCTGCGCCGTCGATCATGTACAGCTGGCCGTCATGGCGCAGCAGGTTGTCCAGGTGCAGGTCCTCCTGCCACAGGCCTTTGGCGTGCAACCGGGCAATGGCCGAGAGCGCTTCACCAAGCACGGTCTGCTGCTCATCACTCAATGGAGACTGGTCCTGCACCGCCGTCCAGGCATCCCCCAGGCTCGGCGCGTTTTCAAGAAACTCGAACAGCAGCCAGCCACCCTCGTCTTCCTGCAACCCGTCGGCCAGCAACCGTGGCGTGGTCACGTCCTGGTCAGCCAACAAGCGCACACCATGGAGTTCACGCTGAAAGTGCCGTGCGGCCTTGCTGCCGACCAGTAATTTGGCCAGCACTGTGCGACCACGCCAGACACCGGCACCTACATAACGCTGGCCTGGCAGCACGCGCAGCAGGGTCAACAGGGTCAGCTCGGCGCTGCCAGCAGCGTCGGCCAGGGTCAGGCTCATGGGCAGCTCGGGGGTGCGCCCGGCGTTCTTGAGGTCAGACAAACGCATCAGCGGGTCTCTTTCTGGTCACGATGGTGAAGGTCACGCTTGTGCTGGCCACGCTGGCCCAGACGTTCAGCCCAGGCACTGACCTGCTCACTGTCGGGGCTCGCTTGCAGGTAAGCGGCCAACAGCTCGCGCTGCTCGGCTTCGGTCCACATTCGGGCACGACGCAACAACGGCTCCAGATCCTTGACCCGATCACGCTTGCCAAAGATCACGGGACGGGTTTTTTCCAGGTCGATCAGTTGCGCCCGGTAACCCTGCTGGTCGGCCTGCAGGAAGATATGCTTGGGGTAGAAACAGCCATGAATCTGCCCTGCACCGTGAAGGGTGCGCGCCAGTCGGCCGCAGGCCTGCAGAACCGCACTGCGCGAGCGCGCACCCATTTCCGCCCAGCCCTGCAGCAACTCGTCCAGATCGCTCCAGCCATCCAGCGCACGGGTCATCAGAATCGCGCGACGCTCGCCATTGACCTTGCGCTCACCATAAAACGCTGCCTGCAACGCAGGGATTCCCAGCGTCTGGTAACGGCTGATGTTACGAAATTCGCGCGAGAACGACGGCTCGCCAAACGGATGATGCAAGGTGTGCGTCAGGTAATTGCTCTGGCGCTTGAGGTAGAAGCCCTGGCCGTCCAGATCCAGCCGGAACACGCTGCTCCAGCCGCCACGCCCGGTGTTGGGCTCATCGACCGCGTCCAGTTGCAGGTTCCACAGTGACTCGAAATCGGTCAGGCCGTGGCGCTCCAGCAAGGGCTGATCGGCAGGGGCAATAAAAACGCTCATTCGCGTCCCTCGAAAAAGCTGACGACATGACGAATACGCTTTTTGTCAGAGGCGTTCAAACGCGCTCGCTGACGGTATTGCAGGTAGAAGCGCAGTCGCTGCGTGGCAGACAAATGGTACTTGGCGACCTTATCCAGGCACGCCAGGTCCTTGGTAATGCGGTAGCGCAACATGAAGCTCCACCAGAACGCCCCGTTGGGGCAATCAATGAAGAACAGTCTGGCTTGATCGTCCACCAGCAGGTTGCGCCACTTCAAATCGTTATGGGTGAAGTGGTGGTCATGCATGATGCGCGTGCAGGATGCCAGTTGACGACTGACGCCATCCACCCACGCCCTGTCGTCCAGCAGCGGATCCTTGCGCAGCGCCAGTGCAGACAAATCTTCGGTGTTCGGCAGCTCACGCGTGATCAATGCACCCCGGTCATAGGCTGCGCCGTTACGCTCAAGGCCCCATGCCACCACCTCGGCCGTGGGAATGCCCCACTTGGCGAAACGCTTGAGGTTCTGCCATTCGGACTTGACCCTGGGCCTGCCCAGATACCGGCGCAGACCTTTGCCAGCGCCTACGTAGCGCTTGACGTAGTAATTCACTCCATCGCGCTGCACCCGAATCACTTCGGACAGCGGATCACGGGTCAGGCGCTCGCCCTGCAACGCAAACACCGCATCCAGGCTTCCGAAGTCTTCAGTCAGAAAATCGTACGCAGGCTCCAGGTTCCAGCCCGCCATCAGAGCGCATCCCCGTATCGCAATTTACGCTGATAAAGCTTGTCGGCCTTTTTATCCAGCCAGCCGAGCAGTTTCGCTTCCTTGACCAGTATGTCGCGCAACGGCTTCTGAAAATAACCCTTGAGAAAACGCAGTTTGTCGCGACGCGTCAGACCGATGTCCAGCGCCGAGAAGTACAGCGCCGCCAGGTCCTTGTTGCGCCAGCGCGGCGTGATGACCCGGCGGGTCTGGGCGCGATGCAGGTCGATGACCGATAGCCTGAAATCGTCGGCTGTGACCGGCTTGTCGGTGTGCAGCAGAAAGTGACAGATGTAGCAGTCGCGGTGGTTAACCCCGGCGCGGTGCATCATCCCGACCAGTCGCGCGACCTCGGCGATATACGCACGCTTGAGGCGCGGCTGCGGCGGCTCGTTGCGCCAGTTGATGCTGACGTCTTCCAGGCTGGTGGTCGGCGCCAGTTCTTCAGTGACGATGAATGAATGCTGCGCGGCCGGATTACTGCCGCGCTCGCCATAGGCCACGGCGGTCATGGTCGGCACACCGACTTCATGAAGGCGCTCGATAGCGTCCCACTCTTTACCTGCGCCCAGCACCGGCAATTTGGCGGTGACCAGGTTCTTGGCGATTTCGCCCCAGCCAATGCCGCGGTGGATCTTCACGAAATAGCCGCGCCCGTCGACTTCGGTGCGCAGGGTGCGGCGACCTTCGAGTTCGCGATACACCTCACCGCTCAGGGCCTCGACCTCGGCGAACGCATCGCGTCCCGCCCACAGGCTCTTGAACGGTTCAGCCAGGAACAGCTTCATCAATAGTGCTCCGCCAGAATCACATCAGCAGCGTGTTGCGGCATGCTGTAAAGGTCTGCCGTATCGGCAAATGCCAGACCATTTCGGCCCCAGGCGCGGCGTGCGTCATCGTCCTCGAGCATGTCTGCCAGGTAACGATTGAGCTGCGCCTGCTCGAACGGCTCATCCAGCACCCGCCCGCAATCGGCCTCGGCGATGTAGTGCGCGTAGCCACACACTGCGCTGACCAGCACGGGCAAGCCCGCCACCAGTGCTTCAAGCAATACGGTGCCGGTGTTCTCGTTGTAGGCCGGATGAATCAGTACGTCGGCCCCCATCAGGAAACGCGGGATGTCACTGCGGCCTTTCATGAAGGTCACTTGATCGCCCAGCCCCAACGCAGCGCTTTGCAGTTGGAATACCTTGGGGTCGTCCTGACCGATTACAAACAGCCGCGTGCGTTTTTTGAGCGGCTCAGGCAATGCGGCCAAGGCCTTGAGGCTGCGATCCACGCCCTTTGTCTTGAAACCGGAGCCGATCTGCACCAATAACAGGTCGTTATCGGTCAGACCGAACTCCTGACGGAAACCTGCACGAATGGCCGGCGCATCAGGCGGCGCGCGGCGGTCCGGGGAAATGCCGGGCGGCAACAGATGAAAACGCGACAGCGGCGTGTCGTAATGCTTGATGAACAGCGGTTGCTGCACCTCGGAAATCATCAGCACCTGAGTCCTGGCGTCTTTGCCGAACACCGCTCGCTCGTAATCCGCAAAGTGGCGATAACGGCCCCACTTGCGGTACAGCGGGCTGCGCAGGTTCTGCGCCTTGTCTTCGAAGCAGCCGTCGGCGGCGTAGTACACGTCCAGGCCCGGCATCTTGTTGAAGCCAATCAGACGATCCACCGGCCGTTTGGCCAGGTCCGCTGCCATCCATGCACTGAGCTTTTCATTGCGGCGATGGTTGAAGAAGGCCTTGACCGGCGCAACCAGCACCTCGAAACCGGGCGGTACGTCGCCTTCCCAGATCAGGGTGTAGACGCGAATCTGATGACCGCGCTGCTGGCACTCCAGCGCAATGCGCATGAAGTCACGTTGCAGTCCGCCGAACGGAAAGTATTTGTACAGGACGAAAGCCAGTTGCATCAGCCAGGTTCCTTTGCCAGCAACAGCGCGCCCAGTTGGCTCGCTACTCGCTCGGGATTCAAGCGAGTGAAGCACAGTGGCCACTCGCGTTTCAGGTCAAACCGGCGCTGATCGTCAGCGGTCGGCTGGTATGTGCATTTCTTCTGCAGGCACGGCGCGCAGCCTGGATAATCGGCCGCCAGATGCACCTGCGATTTGCCATAGGCCCCGGTCAGTACCGGGTTGGTGGGCCCGAACAGCGACACCGTCGGTACATCCAGCGCCGCCGCCAGATGGCCAATGCCGGTGTCCACCGCCACGCAGGCCTGCGCCTGGGCCAATACCCGCGCCACGCCCGCCAGATTAAGCCTGGGCAACACGTGCGCAGCGTCCAGCCCGTCGGCAATACGTTCGGCACGGGCTTTTTCGGCCGCATTGCCCCACGGCAGGCGCACTTGCAGGCCGCGAGCGACCATCAGTTCAGCCAGTTGTCGCCAGTACAGCTCAGGCCAGTGTTTGGTGTCCCACGTGGTGCCGTGCAAAAACAGGACGAAGGGTGCCAGAGGCGCTTCCTCCTCAGCTGTCGGATTTTTCAGCCCGTACTCGCCGATACCAGCCGGCACGCTGTAGCCCAATGCTTGTGCAAACAGCTGGCGCAGACGCTCGACCGCATGTTGTCCGCGTGCCACCGGATAAACCTGATCATAGAAACGACTGGCGACAGGCTCACGCGCCGAGTCACGGTCCAGCCCGGCCACCGGCGCATCGACGTAACGGGTCAGCCAGGCGCTCTTGAACAGACCCTGAGCGTCGATCACCAGGTCGTAACGCTGCTCGCGCAGCCGCGCCTTGAAGCCACGCCACTCGCCGCTTTTGAAGGTCTGCCACAGGTTCTTGCGCCAGCGGCGGATGGCCACCGGGATCACCCTGTCGACCGCCGGGTGCCAGGCGGGAATCTCGGCAAAGCCTTCTTCCACCACCCAGTCGAAGCGAATGCCGGGCAGCGCACGGGCCGCGTCGGTCAGCGCGGGCAAGGCATGAATCACATCGCCCAGCGAAGAAGTCTTGATCAGCAGTACCCGCAACGTCAGACGACCTCTACCGGAGTGCTGTCCAGACGGCCCAGCGCCTGAATCACTGCGCCAGGCTCAAGCAGGCGCATGCAGTTGTAATGGCCGAAGCGGCAGGTGCGGTCGAAGCATGGGCTGCACTCGATGCCCAACTGGACAATCTCGACCTCATCGGCCAACGGCGGGGTGAAGCCCGGCGAGGTGGAGCCGTACACGGCCACCAGCGGGCGATTCAGCGCCGCGGCCACGTGCATCAGGCCGGAATCATTGGAGACCACCGAATCCGCACACGACAGCAGGTCGATGGCTTCAGCCAGCGAAGTCTTGCCGCTGAGGTTCACGGACTCTTCACGCAAGCCCGGGATCAGGTTCTCGCGGATGGTCTCGCCCACCGGATGATCCTTCTGCGAACCGAACAGCCAGACCTGCCAGCCCTCGCGGATTCTGGCATCGGCGACTTGCGCGTAATGCTCGGCCGGCCAGCGCTTGGACTCGCCGAACTCGGCACCCGGACACAGCGCCAACACCGGGCGGTCCAGGCTCAGGCCGAACTTATCCAGCGTCGCATCGCGGGTCGCCGCGTCGATCTGCAGGCTCGGCTTGGGATACGGGCGCGGCAGTTCTGCGCCTTTGTCATAAGCCAACGCCATGAAGCGCTCGATCATCAGTGGATAACGTTGTTTGTCCAGGGTACGCACATCGTTGAGCAGGCCGTAGCGGAACTCGCCACGCCAGCCGGTGCGCTGCCTGATGCCGGCAAAGAACGGCACCAGCGCGGATTTGAGCGAATTGGGCAGCAGAATGGCCTGATCGTACTGGCCGGCCAGCGACTTGCCGATGCGCCTGCGCGTCGCCAGTTCAAGGGCACCGTGGCCGAGCGGAAAGCTGAGCGCCGCGCGCACTTCAGGCATGCGCTCCAGCAGCGGACGACTCCACTCGGGTGCCAGTACATCGATCTGGCACTCGGGATGACGCTGTTTCAGGCACTGGAACAGCGTTTGCGCCATTACCATGTCACCGACCCAGCTAGGCCCAACGATCAGAATATTCATGCTTCATCCAAAAACGACCGGAAACGATCAGGGAGGCCGATCAGACTGCGTGACATGCCCACACAACCTGTCGCCTCCCTGTCATAGCTTTATATAGTGTTGTGCGATACCCACGGTGTCGCCACCGACTCAGCTCAACCCCATCTGCGCCCAGATCCGCATCACTTCACGCCGCTCGCAGTGAAACTGATCGCCGCTGACGACACCCGCCTGCTTCTGCAGAGCCTGCCGGTGAGCCGCCGAGCGGTACGCCTTGTAGGCCTCGCGCAACAGGCTGGCGTCGGCGTCGGGCAACAGCCCGGCTTCTTCCAGCCCTTCGAGAATACGAATGTTATCGGTGTATCGCAGCAGCCCCGGATGCTCTCTGGACCACGCCAAGGCCGCGTATTGCACCATAAATTCGATATCGACGATACCTCCGGCGTCCTGCTTGAGGTCGAACGGCATGGATGTTTCGAAGGCATTGGCTGCCCTGCCCGCCGCAGTCAGACGGGTGCCCAGGTTGTCGCGCATCTTGGCGCGCATCTCACTGACCTCGGCGCGCAGCGTGTCCAGGTCACGTTCGCGCCCCAGCACATCAGCGCGGACTTTCTCGAATTCACGACCTACATCCGGGCTGCCGATCAGCACGCGAGCACGCACCAGCGCCTGGTGTTCCCAGGTCCAGGCTTCCTTGTCCTGATAACGGGCAAATGCGCCCAGCGAGCTGACCAGCAGCCCCGACGCGCCGGAAGGACGCAGGCGCATGTCGACCTCATACAACTGGCCGGAGTTGGTCTGCGTGGTCAGCAGGTGAATGATGCGCTGCCCCAGTCGGGTAAAGAACTGCGCGCTGTCGATGGGTTTGGCGCCATCGGTTTCAGCCTGAAGGTCGCCATCATGAATAAACACCAGATCCAGGTCGGAGCCATGCCCCAGCTCGATGCCGCCCACCTTGCCGTAGCCGACAATCACAAAACCCGGATCGCACAGGGTGCCGTCAGGTCGCGACGGCGTGCCATGGCGCGCCACGCTGTAGCGCCATGCCAGCGCGAGCACCTGCTCCAGAATCGCCTCGGCCAGCCAGGTCAGGTAATCACTGACCTTCATCAAAGGCAGACTGCCGGTGATTTCCGATGCCGCCACCCGAAGGCTGTGCGCCAGTTTGAAGTGCCGCAGCGCTTCCATTTGCTGCTCCAGATCATCCTCGGGAATGCGGATCAACCGTTCCTGCAACTCGGCCGCCAGTTCCGGCGCCAGCGGCGGATTGAACAACCGCCCTTCATTGAGCAGCTCATCGAGCAACAGCGGGAAACGGGCGATCTGCTCGGCGATCCAGGGGCTGGCCGCGCACAAGGTCAGCAGGCGCCGCAGCGCATCGGGGTTTTCGGTCAGCAGCACCAGATACGCCGAACGCCTGGCCACGGCCTCAACCAGCGGCAACACGCGTTCCAGCACCAGGTCGGGCTTGTCGTGCTCCACGGCCTGAGCCAGCAGGCGCGGAATGAAGGCATCCAGCCGCTCGCGACTGAGGCGCTGCATCGAGCGCAAATGCGGGCTGCTGCGCAGACTGGCCAGGTGCTTGATGGCTGTCTCGGCGTTGACGAAGCCGGCCTGGGCGAGCTGACGGCCAGCGGCCTCTTCATCCTGAGACTCTTCCCATAGCGGCAGCCATTCCCCGCCGACAACGACTTCGCTGTCGTCTTCCGGCTCATCAGGGTCGGAATCCGGGTCGGCGATCACCTGACGGAAATGCCACGACACCCGGCCACGCCAGTACATCAGCCGCGCGTGGAAGCTCGCCCAGTCGGCAAAGCCCATGATCAACGCGATGCGTGCCTGATCCTGCTCATTGTCGGGCAGCATCTGCGTCTGCCGGTCGGCAATCGCCTGAATCGCATGTTCGGTGTAGCGCAGGAATTCATAGCCTTCGCGCAGCTCTTCAGTCACCGCAACGGGCAGATAACCCTGGCCTTCCAGCGTTCTCAACACCTTGAACAGCGGGCGCTGCTGCAAGCTCAGGTCGCGACCACCATGAATCAGCTGGAACGCCTGGGCGATGAACTCGACTTCACGAATCCCCCCCGCGCCAAGCTTTATGTTCTCGGCCATGCCCTTGCGTTTCACTTCCTGCTGAATCAACTGCTTCATGGTGCGCAGCGCTTCGATAGCCGAAAAGTCCAGATAACGGCGATAGACGAACGGGCGCAGCATCTCCAGCAACTCGGCGCCCGCCTTCTGATCGCCGCCCACCACACGGGCCTTGATCATGGCGTACCGCTCCCAGTCGCGACCCTGATCCTGGTAATACTGTTCAAGCGCATTGAAGCTAAGCACCAGCGCCCCGGATGAACCGTAAGGGCGCAGGCGCATGTCCACGCGAAACACGAAGCCATCGACCGTCACCGGGTCCAGCGCCTTGATCAAGCGCTGGCCCAGACGAATGAAGAATT
The DNA here is from genome assembly GCF_900143095.1 of Pseudomonas asturiensis. Lineage (GTDB taxonomy): Bacteria > Pseudomonadota > Gammaproteobacteria > Pseudomonadales > Pseudomonadaceae > Aquipseudomonas > Aquipseudomonas asturiensis. The sequence continues at coordinate 259,376 of NZ_FRDA01000007.1, forward strand.
CCTGGTTGTCGAGAGGACGCTTGACGCCAACCGTTTCGCCACCTTCCGGGTAGCCAAAGATCAGATCAATGTCGGACGACAGATTCAGCTCGACCGCGCCCAGCTTGCCCATCCCCAGAATGACCATGTGCTGTGGCAGACCCGTACGACGCCCGGTGGGCGTGCCGAATTGCTGACAATGGCGCTCATACAGCCAGTGATACGCCAGGTCGATGCAGCCATCAGCCATGTCCGACAGGTCACGGCAGGTCTCGATCAGGTCCGCCTGACGTGTCAGGTCGCGCCAGATAATCCGCACTTGCTGACGCATGCGCTGGCGACGTAGATTACGCCCCAACGCGTCATCGGTGGTTGTCGTGCTCAGCGCGTCGGCGATCTGCCCGCGCAACTCGCCGGCAGAGAAGCTACGCTCCAGCTCGCCCGAATCGGCCATGTCCAGCAGCATCTGCGGATCCCGGCAAACCTGCTCGGTGACGAAGTCACTGGCAGCGCAGACCCGGTCGAACGCAAGGCGTCGTGACGCGGGCCAGGCCTCGAAAGAGGCCAGCGCATCGGCTGATAAATCAGCCAGAGCTGTACGAAATGTCTGTTGTGCGCGGGTAATCAATGGCAGCAGGATGGCCGGAAAATCGGCCAGTAAAGGTAGGCTCATGGTCTATCCTTGATCGGCGTGCGAAGGGCTACCTGCCATGACTGCGAGATACGCCTACCACCGCCGCTTGTCGAACAAAGGTTATAAATTGCTGGAAAAATCGTTTTAGAAGCATAAAAATCCGACTTTTTACTGCAACACATTCAATACCCATCAACAGTAACGATTTATCTCACAACACAACAGGAGCGATTTGGTCGCTTCTCTGTAGTTTTACTACTGGTTCAGTTACTCGGAGGGCTGAAATGGTCGTCGATTTGTAGTAAAACTACACGCCGCCGGGCCAACCTCCGGTAATCCAAGAATTTATGTCGTCTGCCCACAAGGCCAGTCGCAAACTCAGGCAACCGATTCTGGAAGCCTTTCCGCCCTGGAGCAAGCCATGCAAGACCTCGATCCCGTCGAAACCCAGGAATGGCTGGACGCCCTGGAATCGGTTCTCGACAAAGAAGGCGAAGACCGTGCTCATTACCTGATGACCCGTCTGGGCGAACTCGCCACCCGCAGTGGTTCGCAGTTGCCTTACGCCATCACCACGCCTTATCGCAACACGATTCCCGTCACCCACGAAGCACGCATGCCTGGCGACCTGTTCATGGAACGCCGCATTCGCTCGCTGGTGCGCTGGAACGCTCTGGCCATGGTTGTCAAAACCAACCTGAACGACCCGGATCTGGGCGGTCACATTTCGAGCTTCGCCTCCAGCGCCACGCTGTATGACATCGGCTTCAACTACTTCTTCCAGGCCCCGACCGAAGAACATGGTGGCGACCTGATCTACTTCCAGGGTCACGCATCGCCAGGCGTTTACGCCCGTGCGTTCATGGAAGGCCGCATCACCGAAGAGCAGATGAACAATTTCCGTCAGGAAGTCGACGGCAAGGGCCTGTCGTCTTATCCACACCCGTGGCTGATGAAAGATTTCTGGCAGTTCCCGACGGTGTCCATGGGCCTTGGCCCGATCCAGGCGATCTACCAGGCACGCTTCATGAAGTACCTGGAGCACCGCGGCTTCATCCCGGAAGGCAAACAGAAAGTCTGGTGCTTCCTGGGCGACGGCGAGACCGACGAGCCGGAATCCCTGGGCGCTATCGCCCTGGCCGGTCGCGAGAAGCTCGACAACCTGATTTTCGTCGTGAACTGCAACCTGCAGCGTCTGGACGGTCCGGTTCGCGGCAACGCCAAGATCATCCAGGAACTGGAAGGCGTGTTCCGCGGTGCTCAGTGGAACGTCACCAAAGTCATCTGGGGCCGTTTCTGGGACCCACTGCTGGCCAAGGACGTCGACGGCATCCTGCAGCGTCGTATGGACGAAGTCATCGACGGCGAATACCAGAACTACAAGGCCAAGGACGGCGCGTTCGTCCGTGAGCACTTCTTCAACTCGCCGGAACTCAAGGCGATGGTTGCCGATCTGTCCGATGACGAGATCTGGAAGCTCAACCGTGGCGGTCACGACCCGTACAAGGTCTACGCGGCCTACCACGAAGCCGTCAACCACAAGGGTCAACCGACCGTGGTGCTGGCCAAGACCATCAAGGGTTATGGCACCGGCGCCGGTGAAGCGAAGAACACCGCGCACAACACCAAGAAGGTTGATGTCGACAGCCTGCGTCACTTCCGTGACCGCTTCGACATCCCGGTCAAGGACTCCGAGCTCGAAGCTCTGCCGTTCTACAAGCCTGAAGAAGGCAGCGCCGAAGCCCGCTACCTGAGCGAGCGTCGTGCCGCACTGGGCGGTTTTGTGCCACAGCGTCGTGCGCAGAGCTTCAACCTGCCGACGCCACCGCTGGACACCCTCAAGGCCATCCTTGACGGTTCGGGCGATCGCGAAATCTCCACCACCATGGCCTTCGTGCGCATCCTGGCGCAACTGGTCAAGGACAAGGAAATCGGCCAGCGCATCGTTCCGATCATCCCGGACGAAGCCCGTACCTTCGGTATGGAAGGCATGTTCCGCCAACTGGGCATCTACTCCTCCGTCGGCCAGCTCTACGAGCCAGTCGATAAAGAGCAGGTGATGTTCTACCGCGAGGACAAGAAGGGCCAGATCCTCGAAGAAGGCATCAACGAAGCAGGCGCCATGTCCTCCTTCATCGCGGCCGGTACATCGTACAGCAGCCACAACCAGCCGATGATTCCGTTCTACATCTTCTACTCGATGTTCGGCTTCCAGCGTATCGGCGACCTGGCCTGGGCCGCTGGCGACAGCCGCACCCGTGGCTTCCTGGTCGGCGGCACCGCCGGCCGTACCACGCTGAACGGCGAAGGCCTGCAGCACGAAGACGGTCACAGCCACATCCTGGCGTCGACCATCCCGAACTGCCGCACCTTCGACCCGACTTACGGTTACGAACTGGCTGTCATCATTCGTGAAGGCATGCGCCTGATGTTTGAAGAACAGCAGGACGTTTTCTACTACCTGACCGTGATGAACGAGTCCTACACCCAGCCAGCCATGCCGGCCGGTGTGGAAGAAGGCATCATCAAGGGTATGTACCTGCTCGAAGAAGACACCAAGGAAGCGGCGCACCACGTCCAGTTGCTGGGCTCGGGCACCATCCTGCGTGAAGTTCGTGAAGCGGCGAAGATCCTGCGTGACGAGTTCAACATCGGCGCTGACGTCTGGAGCGTTACCAGCTTCAACGAACTGCGTCGCGACGGTCTGGCGGTAGAGCGCAACAACCGCCTGCACCCGGGCCAGAAGCCTGAACTGACTTACGTCGAGCAGTGCCTCAACGGTCGCAAGGGTCCGGTCATCGCCTCGACGGACTACATGAAACTGTTCGCTGATCAGATTCGTCAGTGGGTTCCAAGCAAGGAATACAAAGTCCTGGGCACCGACGGTTTCGGCCGTAGCGACAGCCGCAAGAAGCTGCGTCACTTCTTTGAAGTCGACCGCCACTTCGTTGTGCTGGCAGCCCTGGAAGCCTTGGCTGATCGCGGCGATATCGAACCTAAAGTCGTGGCTGAAGCCATCGTCAAGTTCGGCATCGATCCAGAAAAACGCAATCCACTGGACTGCTAAGAGTCTGCTTCAAGAGCGCTGATCAGAGCGTGAACAGCCGAGGATGCGGAATTTACCAGGCGTAAATGAGCATCCAAGGCTGTTTCGTTGTAACTGAACCAGCGTATTCGTGAGTGAACAGGTTCTCCCAAGGAGATACAGAGTGAGTGAGCTAATTCGCGTACCCGACATCGGCAACGGTGAAGGTGAAGTCATTGAGTTGATGGTCAAGGTCGGTGATCGTATCGAAGCTGACCAGAGCGTCCTGACGCTCGAGTCCGACAAGGCAAGCATGGAAATCCCGGCCCCCAAGGCTGGTGTGATCAAAGCCATGAAGGTCAAACTGGGCGACCGCCTGAAAGAAGGCGACGAGCTGTTCGAGCTGGAAATCGAAGGCGAAGCCGCTGCTGCACCTGCCGAGGCTGCACCTGCTGCCGCTCCGGCTGCTGCCGAAAAACCGGCTGAAGCCGCACCGGCTCCAGCCGCTGCACCCGCGCCTGCCGCAGCGGCTTCGGTACAGGACATCCACGTGCCGGACATCGGCTCGTCGGGCAAGGCCAAGATCATCGAACTGATGGTCAAGGTTGGCGACAGCATCCAGGCCGATCAATCGCTGATCACCCTGGAATCCGACAAGGCCAGCATGGAGATTCCTTCTCCTGCGGCAGGCGTTGTGGAAAGCATTGAAGTCAAACTGGACCAGGAAGTCGGCACCGGCGACCTGATCCTCAAGCTGAAAATCGAAGGCGCAGCCCCTGCAGCCGCGCCTGCACAGGCTGCCAGCGCACCCGCGGCTGCACCTGCCAAGTCTGAAGCCGCACCGGCTCCGGCCGCTGCACCTGCTCCCAAGGCAGAAGCGGCACCAGCCCCCGCGGCACCGGCCAAAGACGGTGCCAAGGTCCATGCTGGTCCGGCGGTCCGTCAACTGGCCCGCGAGTTCGGCGTCGAACTGAACGCCGTCAGCGCCACCGGCCCCCACGGCCGTGTGCTGAAGGAAGACGTTCAGGCTTACGTCAAGGCCATGATGCAGAAGGCCAAGGAAGCACCAGCAGGCGGCGCAAGCGGCGGCATGGGCATCCAGCCGATTCCGGAAGTCGATTTCAGCCGTTTCGGCGAAATCGAAGAAGTGCCGATGACCCGCCTGATGCAACTGGGCGCAACCGGTCTGCACCGCAGCTGGCTGAACATTCCGCACGTCACGCAATTCGACCAGGCCGACATCACCGAACTGGAAGCTTTCCGCGTCGCGCAGAAAGGCGCTGCCGAGAAGGCTGGCGTCAAACTGACCGTACTGCCCCTGCTGCTCAAGTCCTGCGCACATCTGCTCAAGGAACTGCCGGACTTCAATGCCTCGCTGGCACCCAGCGGCAAGGCTGTGATCCGCAAGAAGTACGTTCACATCGGTTTCGCGGTGGACACCCCGGACGGTCTGCTGGTCCCGGTCATTCGTGACGTCGATCAGAAGAGCCTGCTGCAACTGGCTGCCGAAGCCGCTGCACTGGCTGAAAAAGCCCGCACCAAGAAGCTGACCGCCAACGATATGCAAGGCGCCTGCTTCACCATCTCCAGCCTCGGACACATTGGCGGCACTGGCTTCACGCCAATCGTCAACGCGCCGGAAGTGGCGATCCTGGGTGTTTCCAAGGCCACCATCCAGCCTGTCTGGGACGGCAAAGCCTTCCAGCCAAAACTGATGCTGCCTCTGTCGCTGTCCTACGATCACCGCGTGATCAACGGCGCCGCGGCTGCCCGCTTCACCAAGCGCTTGAGCGAATTGCTGGCGGACATCCGCACAATCCTGCTGTAAGCCCGAGCAGGCCCGTCTTGCGACGGGCCTTGCCGCACACGTTTACGAGCTGCCACGCTCGAACCTCAACCCCGCCTTCGAGCGGGGCTTTTTTTGCCTGCCGATTCGTTGTCGTCCAGGTGGCGCACAGCGCCGTAGCTGCATGCCCGGCCGTTCCTCGCCTGCTTTTGCCTTTCCTGAGTTTCGCTCACCGACTTCTATCACAGAGCCTAACAAACACAGGCCTTTCACCCTTGAGAACTGAATCGTTTCCACTATCCGACCAATTGCGCTGTAGAACACGCCTTTGCGGCCGACACTTTTATAGCACTAAGCCACCGTGGTCTCTTGTAAGCATGGGCCGCATGATGCAACCTTGCCATACGCGAAAAAGGGCCTTTGGCCCAACGCGATCAGTATTCCGGAAGCGAGTTTGTTGATGAAAAGCCAAACCGATGCTGCCGGTAGAACCGCAGCCGAGGTAGTCACGCAATTGCCGGTGCCCTCGCGCCTGGGCATGCTGCGTTTCGAGCGGCTTAACGAAGCCAATTGGGCGCTGTTGTATCTCGATTCTAATTGTGAAAAACAGTTCGGCCTGCCTGCTGTGGATCTCTGCGCCCTGATTGGATCGCCCTACGCCAGCCTGATGGAGCCGGAAGCCCGCTATCGACTTCACGATGACGTTCAACTGCAACTCGCATCCGCCAACAATTACCTGATCCGTTACACATTGCACACACCCAGAGGCCCGGTTGGCCTGCTGGAAATCGGCGAAGCTTACAAGCAGCACAATCGTCACCTGCTGCGCGGGTATTTCCTGATCGTCGGAGAATCGCTGCCCGAAGTCGGTCACGCGGTCGAGACCGACCTGGAAAGCCGCAACTCACGCCTGCAGATTGCCCTGGAGCTCAATCAACGTGCCCAGCGTGCCCAGTTCGCTCACCTTGAGCGCGTGAGGGCCCAGCAGGACCTGATCCTGCGCCTGACGCGCCATCGCTACACGACCACCAATACCTTGCTGGAAGCCGCAGAGCTGATCACCAAGAGCGCCTGCGACATCTATGACGTCGACCGGGCCAGCATCTGGAACCTCAACGACAAGTGTCTGGAGCCCATTGCCGATTATCGTCGACAGACAGAAGGCTTCCAGCCTCGCACGACCATTGATATCAGCCAGTACCCCAACTACCTTCAGGCGCTGCACACCAGCCGGGCGATCGATGCCAACAACATTCAGTCTGACCCGCGCACCCGGGAACTGGCCGAAAGCCTGAACCCCCTGCAGACCAACGCCATCCTCGACGCGAGTATTCGTATCGACGGCCAGGTCGTGGCAGTGCTATGCCTTGAACAGACGGGTTCGACGCGTGAATGGCAGTCCGACGAGATCGCCTTTGCCGGCGAACTGGCTGACCAGTTCGCGCAAGTGATCAACAATCTGAATCGCCGCGCCGCGACCAATGCCCTGCATCTGTTTCAGCGTGCGGTCGAGCAAAGCGCCAACGCGTTTCTGCTGGTCAACTGCGACGGCGTAGTCGAGTACGTCAACCCAAGCTTCACGGCCATCACCCAATACAGCTCCGAGGAGGTCGCAGGCCGCAAGCTGTCGGAGTTGCCGGCGCTGGAGAACCTCAACGAGCTGCTGCTGGAAGCCAATTCCAGCCTGACCACCAGCAACAGCTGGCAGGGCGAGTTCAAGAGCCGACGCAAGAACCTTGAACCGTACTGGAGCCAGTTGTCGATTTCCAAGGTCTATGGCGACAATCGTGAGCTGACCCATTACATCGGCATTTACGAAGACATCACCCAAAGCAAGCTGGCCCAGCAACGGATTGAACGCCTTGCTTACACCGACAACCTGACCAACCTGGGTAACCGACCGGCATTCATCCGCAATCTGGACGAGCGCTTCGACCGTGACACCGACACGCCCATGAGCCTGCTGCTGGTCGACATCGATAACTTCAAGCGCATCAACGACAGCCTGGGGCATCAGACGGGCGACAAGCTGCTCATCAGCCTTGCCCGTCGCCTGCGCAACACCTTGAGCCCTACCGACGTGCTGGCGCGCTTTGCCAGCAACGAGTTCGCGGTGTTGCTCGACAACAGCAGTCTTGAGGCCGGCCAGAACATTGCGATTCAGGTTCTGGAGACGCTGGACAAGCCCATGTTCGTCGACAACCAGTTGATCAGCGTAACGGGCTCGGTTGGCCTGGCTTGCGCGCCGCTGCACGGGCGCGATCCACAGACCCTGATGAAAAACGCGGGCCTGGCGTTGCACAAGGCCAAGGCCAACGGCAAGCATCAGGTCCAGGTGTTCACCGAAGCGCTGAATGCTGAGGCCAGCTACAAGCTGTTCGTGGAGAACAACCTGCGCCGTGCCCTGACGCAGAATGAGCTGGAGGTCTTCTATCAGCCCAAGCTGTGCCTGCTGTCCGGCAGGTTGACGGGCATGGAAGCGCTGCTGCGCTGGAATCACCCTGAAAAAGGCATGATTCGTCCCGACCAGTTCATCAGCGTGGCGGAAGAAACCGGCCTGATCATTCCTATCGGCAAGTGGGTTGCGCGTCAGTCGTGCCGCATGAGCAAAGACCTGACCGCTGCCGGCTTCGGGCGCCTGCAAGTGGCGATCAACGTGTCGCCCAAACAGTTTTCCGACCCGGAGCTGGTGTCTTCGATTGCCTCGATCCTCAAAGAGGAAGAGCTGGACGCCTCGCTGCTGGAACTGGAACTGACCGAAGGCCTGCTGCTGGAAGCCACCGAAGACACCCGCCAGCAACTGGACTCGCTGAAAAAGCTGGGCCTGTCGCTGGCCATGGATGACTTCGGTACCGGCTATTCATCGTTCAGCTACCTGAAGAAATTCCCCATCGACGTGATCAAGATTGATCGCAGCTTCATCCGCGATATTCCGGATGACGAAGACGACATGGAAATCACCTCGGCAGTTATCGCCATGGCCCACAACCTCAAGCTCAAAGTGGTCGCCGAAGGCATTGAGACCGCCGCCCAACTGGCGTTCCTGCGGCGTCATCGTTGCGACGTCGGGCAGGGTTATCTGTTCGACAGGCCGATCCCCGGCGAAGAGCTGATCGAGAAGCTGCAACGTTACCCGCGCCGACCATCGGCCTGATCCCCCTTCCTGCGCTCCGCTCTGTCGGGCACACTGTCGGTCTGTTTTTACGCGACAGCACTTGTTTGTGCCACTCGCCGGACCTATGTAATGCCCTTCATTCGTCCTGGCCCCTGCTGCCTGTCTCTAAACGAGAGGATATGGTTCATGACTCTGCGCTCGGAAATTCTAGTGAACAAGAACGTACTGCCTACCGCTGAACAAGCACTGCCGGGTCGCGAAGCGCCTATGGCGCTGCCAGAAACCCATTACGTCAACGGCAACCCTCTGCTGGGACCGTTCACGAGCAACGTTGAATTCGCCATCTTCGGCATGGGCTGTTTCTGGGGCGCAGAACGTCGCCTGTGGCAACAGGAAGGTGTTGTGAGCACGGTCGTTGGTTACGCGGGCGGGTTCACGCCCAACCCGACGTACGAAGAAGTCTGCTCCGGCCTGACCGGCCACACCGAAGTGGTGCTGGTGGTCTACGAGCCTGAAAAAATCAGCTATGAATCGCTGCTCAAAGTGTTCTGGGAAGCGCACAACCCAACCCAGGGCATGCGTCAGGGCAACGACATCGGTACGCAATACCGCTCGGTGATCTACTGCACCACACCTGAGCAACTCGATACTGCAAAAGCCAGCGCCGACACCTTCCAGTCGGAACTGAGCAAGGCCGGTCTGGGCACAATCACCACCGAGATCGAACAGGCACCGACGGTTTACTTCGCCGAGGCGTATCACCAGCAGTACCTGGCGAAGAATCCGCAGGGTTATTGCGGTTTGGGCGGCACCGGGGTTTGTCTCCCGGCCTGATGCCGTAGAAGCTGATCGTACTTATGTTCTGAGCAAGGGCACGATCAATCAGCGGTCAACTACTCCGCAATCAACCAATCCATCTTCCAGCCACCCTGGGTCTGACCCAGGGTATCGGCCAGGTATGGCATCAGTTCGCGCAGTTCTTCTTCCAGCCCCCACGGCGGGTTGGCGATGGCCAGGCCTGAGCCGTTGAGGCTGGCCGGGGTGTCCAGCGGGTGGACGTAGAGTTCGACACGCAGCAACTTGGGTGCGCCGGTTTCGGCGAGGTCCTGGTAGAAACGCCTGAGCAGGCGCGGATCCTTGATCGGGTACCAGATGGCCGCAACCGTCTGACGCATGCGCCCGATGGTTTCCTTCAGTGCCACAGCGCAGCGCTTCATTTCATCGAGCTGTTCGAACGGCGGATCGATGAGCATCACGGCACGCTTTTCAGCCACCGGCAGCAACGCACGCGGCACATGCCAGCCTTCGCCCAGATGAACGGCAACGCGGCGATCACCCTTCATGTTCTCTTTAAGCAGACGCCCGTCTTCGGGGTGTTTCTCGTTGAGCAACACGCGCTCGCGCTCACGGGTCAGACGACGGGCCAGCTCGGGAGACCCCGGGTAATAGCGCAGTTCGCCATCCGGGTTCATGTCGTGCAGCACTTGCAGGTAGTCGGCCGCCAGCGCAGGGACGTCCGTCGCTTCCCAGAGACGGCCGATCCCTTCCAGCCATTCGCCGGTACGGGTGGCCTGATCACCCTTGAGGTCGTAAAGCCCGAGGCCTGCGTGGGTGTCGAGGTAGGCGAACGGCTGCTCCTTGCGCGCCATGAGGGCGATCAAGCGAGTCAGTGCGATGTGTTTGAACACGTCGGCATGGTTGCCGGCGTGGTAGGCGTGACGGTAATTCATGGCAGCTCCTGGAAGGCTGCGCAGTTTAGCAAAACTGAGCGGTGAACAAGAATTTGTAACGAATTTGCAGGACCAATCCCTTTCATTTGCAGGACATTTCCGAGAAACTCTCCAGCCCTTGTGCCTGTCGATCCCGGTCACTACTCTGCGCCGGTCGCTGCAAATTCAGCGATGAGGAGTAGTAGCCCTCGTGTGATTAGGCGCAATGCGCCACCTGTGAAAGGCGCTTTTTTATGGCCTGCATTTTATGGTGGCCGTGCGTCAGGGCATCTTCGGGTGCACCGGTTCCTAATCACCGGGCTACTACCTGCGCATGGCCGCCACCTTCGATTAGTAGCCGATGGTGACGACCTACCGATATTCGATTAGGAGTCATCTGAAATGCTGGAAATAGTCACCGCCCCACCCGCTTTCAAAGCCAACCCCGACCTGAGTCAGGAAGACGCGCTTATGCACGCCAGCGACCTGCTGCGCTGCGCCGTCACCAGCGCTTATGAATTCAGCGACAGCATGAGCGGCGCGCAACGCGACCTGACCCTGTCAATCATGCACCTGACGGAGATGGCCAAAACTATGGTCGACCTTACCCTCGACAGCATGGCCAACGACTGAAAACGACACGTTCATAGCCAATCCAGCCATTGTTGACTCAGTAGGGTTGCCCGCGCGCAAGGCTGCTACCAGAATCGAAGCACATTCGAACAAGGGAAGACACGCCATGATGCACGCGGACCTGATTGATCAAGAAGACCTGATTGGCCAATTCAGGGCGCTGGGCTTTGACATGCCCGGCGGCGCAACGGCCGAACAGGCCTGCGCACACGTGGTCTGCGGCCTCAATGCAGAGCGCGCCACAGCGCTACGGCGTCTGGTCGAGCAACTGCTGACCGGCCGCGCAACCATCCTGCCCGCCGTACGCCAGGCCATCGACCAGCAACTGCTGCCGGCGCTGGCGACCTACAAGCAGAGTCAGGGCTGAGCCGAGTGCGAGGCGCTGGGCATCTTCCGACAACACCCGACCTGCTGAAGAAACGTGATTATGTGGGAGGCTGCCTGCTGGCGAAGCGGTTTTACAGGCGCTGGACGAGAGACTGAACTGACGCTATCGCCGGCAGGCCGCCTCCCACGGTCCAGAGTCTGCGGCGAGCCCGCATTCAACCCTGCGACAGAGTCTTGGCAATCACTTCCACCGTCGCACTGACCTGATCTTCGTAGCGCGCCAGCTCGCCCTTGTGCTTGTCCTTCAGGTCGATCTGCTGCGAGCACAGGTTCAGTGCGGCCAGCACCAGCAACCGGTCGCCGATCAGCGTCGGGTACTTGCGCTTGGTGTCGGCCAGGGAAGCGTTGAGCATCGCGGCGGCTTGCAAGAGTTTGACGTCTTCGCCTTCCGGCGCCTTCACCGAATACTGGTTGCCCAGAATGGAGAGAACGGTCACCCCGTTTCTGTCGAAGTTCATGCGCCGACAGCGCTTGCGCTGGTTGCGCGCTCGACCAGGGCCTGAATACGGGCTGCGGTGCTGCCCTGTTTTTCTTCCTGCTCCATCAGGCTCAGTTGCAAGCTGTCGTTCTCATCCTTGGTTTTTGCCAGCTCGGCACTGAGCTGGGCATTCATGTTCTGCAGGTTCTGGTTCTGCTGCACCAGATCACCGACAAGGTGTTCCAACTGGCTAAGGGAGGCTTCCAACATTCTGATTACTCGAGCAAATTTCAACGGGCGCACACGATAAAGAAAAGTCACTGCGCATGCCAGCGCTCAGGCCCTGGAGCACCGGCGTCTTACGTCATGGACACGTCGATAACGGAACGCATGGGGGGCTTGTGACTGCGATAAGGGTGTCTTGTTCCGGCTGTTCGTCAGACCGGCCCGGCCTGCGACAAATACGCGCAGCCACAAGGCACATTGCCATACGCCGAAAGCCCCGATACCCAACGCTTTCAAGGCTTTGCGAGGGTAAAACGCCACGCATGAAAAAAACGTCATGAAGCGAACAGGACCCGTTGCGTTTTTTGTCCTCAAGACTTGAGGGGCATGACCGATAGGCACGCATTCGTAACATTTTTTCACTTTTGACGCATGGACCGCGCACCTGACTCTGGAAGCCCTCTATGTCCCTTCGCAATATGAATATTGCTCCCCGCGCCTTTCTCGGCTTTGCCATGATCGGCGCACTCATGCTGATCCTCGGCGTATTCGCGCTTTCACAAATGAGCAAGATTCGCGGTGCAACCGAAGTGCTCGCTGACAACAACGTGCCGGCCATCAAGAGCCTGGACCGTTTTGCAGAAGTCAGCATCCGCCTGCGCGTGCTCTCCTACCGCCTGCTGGTCAACCGCGAGCCTGACGTTCAGCAGAAGACCATCGAATTGCTGGCCATGCGCAACAAACAGATCAACGATGCCCAGGCCATCTATGAGCGACTGATCAGCGACTCGAATGAGCGAGCACTCTACAACCAGTATGTTCAATTGCTGGGGCAGTACCGCGAGCTGGAGTCACGCATGAAGACGCTGACCCTGGCCAACAAGGTCAATGAGTTGCAGGACTTGCTCAACAACGAAATGCTCAGCAACTCGGACCAGATGAATGTGGTGCTGAGCAAGCTGGTCGAGATCAACACGGTGCAGCTCACACAGGTCAAGAAGCAGGCGGCCGACGAGTACGCCTCGGCCTTCAATCTGGTGATCGGCCTGCTGATTGCCGCGACCCTGCTGACCATCGTGTTTGCCTGGATGCTGATCAAGAGCATCACCAGCCCGATTGCCGCAGCACTCAGCGCAGCGGAAACCATTGCGCAAGGCAACCTGACGCACCCGATCAAAGTTGATGGCACTGACGAGGCGGGTCGCCTGCTGCTGGCGATGAAGACGATGCAGGACAAGCTGCGCGACACATTGCAGCGCATTTCCGGTTCAGCTACGCAACTGGCCTCTGCCGCCGAAGAACTGAACGCGGTGACTGACGAAAGCGCACGCGGTCTGGTTCAGCAGAATAACGAGATCGAGCAGGCCGCTACGGCCGTCAACGAAATGACCAGCGCTGTGGAAGAAGTGGCGCGTAACGCGACCAGCACCTCCGAAGCCTCGCGCAACGCGACGGCCTCGGCGGGTGATGGCCGCGATCTGGTTTTGGAAACCGTCGGCGCCATCGAACGCATGAGCACCGACGTGCAGGAAACCGCCGAGCTGATCGGCAATCTGGCCAACGAGTCCCGTGACATCGGCAAGGTGCTGGACGTGATTCGTGGCCTTGCAGACCAGACCAACCTGCTGGCGCTGAACGCCGCCATCGAAGCTGCTCGCGCCGGTGAAGCGGGTCGCGGTTTTGCCGTGGTCGCTGACGAAGTTCGCGCCCTCGCCCATCGCACTCAGCAATCGACCAGCGAAATCGAGCGCATGATCGGCAGCATTCAGGGCGGTACCGAGCAGGCCGTAAGTTCGATGCGCAACAGCACCGAGCGTGCCGAATCGACCTTGAGCATCGCCAAGGGCGCGGGCCATGCGCTGGACACGATCAATGCTGCCGTGGAAGAGATCAACGAACGCAATCTGGTGATCGCCAGCGCGGCCGAAGAACAGGCACAAGTGGCGCGTGAAGTGGACCGCAACCTGGTCAATATCCGCGACCTGTCCGCCCAGTCCACCACCGGCGCCAACCAGACCAGCGCAGCCAGTACCGAACTGTCGCGTCTGGCGGTTGATCTGAACAGCATGGTGGGACGATTCAGCCTCTGATCAGCGTCGCGCCTGTGCCTGGCGTCCGCTCAGGATACCAGGCATCCGGTCCTGAGCAGGGTCACGCCTTTATAGCCGCACACTCGCAAACGTCGATTCATTGCGAGCCTGACTGAGCGCCGACATCGGCCCGGACAACGGTGCCAGCACCAACGCCTGCGGAATCGGCATCATGGCCACTTGCTGCGCGGTGTTGGAGCCCACACGCTCGTCACGTGGCGGAATGCCGAAGTATTCGCGGTAGCACTTGGAGAAGTGCGGCGTGGAGACAAAGCCGCAGACCGATGCCACTTCGATGATCGACATCGGCGTCTGCTTCAGCAGTTGCCGTGCGCGAATCAGGCGCAGCTTCAGGTAATAGCGCGACGGCGAGCAATGCAGGTATTTCTGGAACAGACGCTCCAGCTGCCTGCGTGAAACGGCAACGTACACGGCCAGTTCATCAAGGTCGATCGGCTCTTCGAGGTTGGCTTCCATCAGCGCAACAATTTCCTGAAGCTTGGGCTGATTGGTGCCCAGCATGTGCTTGAGCGGCACGCGCTGATGGTCCTGTTCGTTGCGAATACGCTCGTAGACGAACATCTCGGAAATCGCAGCCGACAGCTCACGACCGTGATCACGGCTGATCAGGTGCAGCATCATGTCCAGTGGCGCGGTGCCGCCGGAGCTGGTGAAACGGTTGCGGTCCAGGGTGAACAGGCGCGTGCTCATGGCCACACGCGGGAAGGCTTCCTGCATCGAGGCCAGACACTCCCAGTGCACGCTGCAATCGAAACCATCCAGCAGACCTGCGCAGGCCAGCGCCCAACTGCCGGTACACACGGCGCCGAGACGACGGGACTGACGCGCCTGGCTCTGCAGCCAGCTCACGTGTTCGCGGGTGACGGTGCGCTGAATGCCGACGCCGCCGCAGACGATGACCGTGTCCATGACCGGCGCCTGATGCATCGCTGCATCCGGAGTGATCTGCAGGCCGTCACTGGCCCAGACCTGACCACCGTCCACGCTCAGGGTGGTCCAGCGATACAGCTCACGACCCGAAAGCTGGTTGGCCATCCGCAGAGGTTCTACCGCTGACGCAAGAGAGATCAGTGTGAAGTTATCCAGCAGCAGGAAACCGATGGACTGTGGGGCTCGGTTCTGTGGTTGAGTCCCTTGATTGAACGATGTCATCACACTATCTCCTCTCACGTGGCGGGAATGGCCTCAGCCGAGGCTCTTGTTATGGCCCTCATAAATGCAGGGCTTTGCAATGACATCGCAAATCCCGTGCCCGAATTTGATCAGGCATTCAATAACCCCTGAAAACGACGTCGCGATGCGTCTATCCGGTAGCGACTGGCCTGTCTGTTTGCGACTTGGAGGCCCGTGCACGGCAGCGTAGGGTGAGCAATTCGGTAGCACTTGAAGGAAACGTGCCGGGAAGGCCTGGCTGGGGAGTGATACTCAAAGCACAGGGTGATGGGCCATTTGCCACGTTCGATTTGCGCGCTAAAAGGTGGCGACGGTCACAGCGTGTGTTCAAAAATCGAGCAGTCATTGGAGGCCGCGAGATCGGGCCATGATCCTGCCATCCCGGAACTAACTCCGGCCAACCCCCTCAAAAAGACCGCGTTCGCGAAAGCGCTGCACGAATGAACAGGTTCCTGACCGGTTTGTTCAGGCCCATGACCCTGCGCCCGGCTCTGCTACGCTAGAGCCGCATCGCCCGCAGCATGGGCCATCGCACAAGCGCTCGACGCCTGGCACCGACACGCTCATACCCACCAGCGCCAAAGGCTTCGAGCCGCGTGACCCGCAAACGTTTTTGGCCGTTTTCTGGCAGCTCTACCCCTGCAGAAGTGCGCTTGCACGATGGAATAAATCTGTAAGCGACCTTGCGCACACTGGATGCGACCCCGCCTGTACTGGATACGACGCCCCCAGTATGCGTTTGATTTTGCCTGTTACATGATCGACCTCGACTCGATCGCCAGGCGCAGTGATGGAGCTTCGCGAAATGCATCGCCAACACATAAGTCGCGTCAGCGCTCACCTGCTGATGACCCAGAAAAAACTCACAGGAGTCCACCCCATGAAAGGTTCCAAATCGTTGCTGTTGGCCGCCACGCTCTGTGTACCGGTGCTGGCACAGGCCGCCGAACCAGAAGCCTGTCATACCGTGAACTTCTCAGACGTCGGCTGGACCGACATCACGGTCACCACCGCAGTGACCAGCGCCGTACTCGAATCGCTCGGCTACAAGACCAAGACCACCATGATTTCCGTACCGGTGACCTACAAGTCGCTGGCCGACGGCAAGAACATGGACGTTTTCCTGGGCAACTGGATGCCGACCATGGAAAACGACATCAAGGCTTATCGCGAAGCCGGTACTGTCGAGACCGTCCGTGCCAACCTGGAAAACGCCAAGTACACGCTGGCCGTGCCCGAGGCCCTCTACAACAAGGGTCTGAAAGACTTTGCCGATATCGCCAAATTCAAAAAGGAACTGGACGGCAAGATCTACGGCATCGAACCGGGTAACGATGGCAACCGCCTGATCCAGAGCATGATCGACAAGAATGCTTTCGGCCTCAAAGACGCAGGCTTCAAAGTGGTGGAGTCCAGCGAAGCCGGCATGCTGTCGCAGGTTGATCGCGCGGCACGCCGCAACACCGACGTGGTGTTCCTGGGCTGGGAACCGCACCCGATGAACACCCGCTTCAAGATGAAGTACCTGACCGGTGGCGATGACTTCTTCGGCCCCAACTACGGCCAGGCCACCATCTACACCAACACCCGCAAGGGCTACAGCCAGGAATGCAGCAACGTAGGCCAATTGCTCAAGAACCTCTCGTTCACCCTGGACATGGAAAGCACGCTGATGGGTAACGTGCTCGACGACAAGATCAAGCCTGATGCCGCTGCCAAGGCGTGGATCAAGAAGAACCCTCAAGTGCTCGACACCTGGCTTGCCGGTGTGACCACCGTTGACGGCAAACCAGGGCTGGAGGCTGCCAAGGCCAAGCTGACCCAGTAAGCCGGCAGCAGGCGGGCATGCCCCGCCTGCTGTCCTCATTTTTCCCCGCAAGCGGACAATCACTATCATGCTGACTGATCATAAAATCCCTTTGGGCGAGTACATCGCGGCGTTCGTCGACTGGTTGACGCGCAACGGCGCCGACTACTTCGACGCGATTGCCTCGACACTGGAAATGATGATCCACGGGCTGACCTTCGCTCTCACCTGGTTCAACCCGCTCGTACTGATTGGCCTGATCGCCGCGCTCGCACACTTCATCCAGCGCAAATGGGGCCTGACGGTGTTCGTCATCCTCTCGTTCCTGCTGATCCTGAACCTGCACTACTGGCAGGAAACCATGGAAACCCTGGCGCAGGTACTGTTCGCCACAATGGTCTGCGTGGTCATCGGTGTGCCGCTGGGTATCATTGCCGCGCACAAGCCGATGTTCTACACGGTCATCCGCCCGCTGCTCGACCTGATGCAGACGGTGCCCACTTTCGTTTATCTGATTCCGACCCTCACGCTGTTTGGCCTGGGCGTGGTGCCCGGTCTGATCTCAACCGTGGTGTTCGCCATCGCCGCGCCGATCCGCCTGACGTACCTGGGCATACGCGATGTACCTCATGAGCTGCTGGATGCGGGCAAGGCCTTTGGCTCTTCGCGTCGCCAGCTGCTGACACGAATCGAACTGCCCTACGCCATGCCAAGCATTGCGGCCGGTATCACCCAGTGCATCATGCTGTCGTTGTCGATGGTGGTGATCGCGGCACTGGTCGGTGCTGACGGCCTGGGCAAACCTGTGGTCAACGCATTGAACACGGCTGATATCGCCCTGGGCTTCGAAGCAGGCCTGGCCATCGTATTGCTCGCCATCATGCTCGACCGCATCTGCAAACAACCTGAAGCCAAGGCAGGGTCCGACGCATGAGCATCATCAAATTCGACAAGGTAGATGTCATCTTCTCCAAGGACCCGCGTGAGGCCCTCAAGCTGCTGGACGAAGGCCTGACGCGTGACCAGATCCTCAAGAAAACCGGGCAGATCGTGGGTGTGGAAAAAGCCACCCTGGAAATCGAGAAAGGCGAAATCTGCGTCCTGATGGGCCTGTCCGGCTCCGGCAAATCCAGCCTGTTGCGTTGCATCAACGGCCTCAACACCGTAAGCCGCGGCTCGCTGTTCGTCGAGCATGAAGGCTCGCAGATCAATATCGCCAACTGCACCGCAGCAGAACTGAAAATGATGCGCACCCAGCGCATTGCGATGGTCTTCCAGAAGTTCGCCCTGATGCCTTGGCTGACGGTGCGCGAGAACATCAGCTTCGGCCTGGAAATGCAGGGCCGTCCTGAAAAGGAACGACGCAAGCTGGTGGACGAAAAACTGGAGCTGGTGGGCCTGACCCAGTGGCGCAACAAAAAGCCCGACGAACTGTCGGGCGGCATGCAGCAGCGTGTGGGCCTGGCCCGCGCACTGGCGATGGACGCCGACATTCTGCTGATGGACGAACCGTTCTCGGCGCTCGACCCGCTGATTCGTCAGGGCCTGCAGGACGAACTGCTGGCGCTGCAAAGCAAGCTGAGCAAGACCATCGTGTTCGTCAGCCACGACCTGGATGAGGCGCTGAAACTGGGCAGCCGCATCGCGATCATGAAAGACGGCCGCATCGTTCAATACAGCGTACCGGAGCAGATCGTGCTCAACCCGGCGGATGAATACGTACGCACGTTCGTCGCTCACACCAACCCGCTCAACGTATTGTGCGGCCGCAGCCTGATGCGCACAGTCGATCAGTGCACCCAGGTCAATGGCTCGGTGTGCCTGGATCCGGGGGGTGATTCCTGGCTGGACCTGGCCGAAGGCAATGTGATCAAGGGCGCGCGTCAGGGCACCGGCTCGCTGGACCTGCAGAACTGGACACCGGGCCAGGACGTCAGCACCCTCGACCGCCGTCCGACACTGGTGCATTCCAACATCGGCATGCGCGACGCGTTGCAGATCCGCTACCAGACCGGCAACAAACTGGTCTTGCAGGATGGCAACCAGGTTGTCGGCATTCTCGGGGATACCGAGCTGTACCACGCGCTGCTGGGCAAGAATCACGGTTGATGCGACGGACTTGTATCGACTGATACGGTGCCTCAGAAGCGTTGATACAGCGCCGCCGCTCAGCAAACACATAACCGTGGGAGGCGGCTTGCCGGCGATTGCGTCAGTTCAGTCAATGACGGGTCGCCTGAAAAATCGAATCGCCGGCAAGCCGCCTCCCACGTACAGATAGCGGTCTTTCAGCACGTTTACGTCCGCTTCAACCGACGCCTCAGGAACGGGCTCTGAAAAGGCTTTGCGCACGTCCAACGCTTTTTATTGATTGATCGTTCAATTAAAAATCTTTAGACTGTGCCAGCCATTTCGGTATAACGATCACTTCAGTCACTCGGGAGAATCGCGACTATGCCAAAGGTCGGTATGCAACCCATCCGCCGCCAACAGTTGATCCAGGCCACGCTTACCGCGGTCGATCAGGTCGGCATGGGCGACGCCAGCATTGCCCTGATTGCCCGTCTTGCAGGCGTTTCGAACGGCATCATCAGTCACTACTTTCAGGACAAGAACGGCCTGATCGCAGCCACCATGCGCCACTTGATGAACGCGCTGATCCAGACCGTCAATGAACGCCGTCAGGCCCTGACCGACGACAGCCCGCGTGCGCACCTGCAAGTGATCATCGAAGGCAATTTCGACGCCAGCCAGGTCAACGGCCCGGCCATGAAAACCTGGCTCGCCTTCTGGGCAACCAGCATGCATCACCCGTCGCTGCATCGTTTGCAGCGCATCAACGATCACCGTTTGTATTCGAACCTGTGCTGTCAGTTCCGCCGCGTCCTGCCGCTGGAACAGGCACGCAACGCGGCCCGTGGGCTTGCGGCCCTGATCGATGGGCTGTGGCTGAGGGGCGCGCTGTCAGGCGACGCATTCGACACCGAGCAAGCGCAACGGATCGCTTACGAATACATGGATTTCCAATTGGCGAAATCGGCGAACTGAGCGCTTTCGGAGCGCCATCACCGAACGACTGCATCGCAGTGTTGCCCAATGATTCCGGCACACTGAAATCAGTCATCGCCTCCCCCACTGAATTTGCGAGGACTTTATGGCCCGTTTTGAATTGCAGAAACTTTACATCGATGGCGGCTATGTCGATGCCAGCAACACCGAGACCTTCGACTCCATCAACCCGGCAAACGGCGAAGTGCTGGCCAAGATCCAGCGCGCCAGCCAGGCCGATGTCGAGCGCGCCGTGGTCGCCGCTGAAAAAGGCCAGAAGATCTGGGCCGCCATGACCGCAGTCGAGCGTTCGCGCATCCTGCGTCGTGCTGTGGACATCCTGCGCGAGCGCAACGATGAACTGGCCGCACTGGAAACCCTGGACACCGGCAAGGCCATCTCGGAAACCCGCTACGTCGATATCGTCACCGGCGCTGATGTGCTGGAATACTACGCAGGCCTGGTGCCCGCCATCGAAGGCGAGCAGATTCCGCTGCGCGATTCCTCCTTCGTCTACACCCGCCGCGAGCCGCTGGGTGTGG
Organism: Pseudomonas asturiensis; assembly: GCF_900143095.1. Classification (GTDB taxonomy): domain Bacteria; phylum Pseudomonadota; class Gammaproteobacteria; order Pseudomonadales; family Pseudomonadaceae; genus Aquipseudomonas; species Aquipseudomonas asturiensis. Next base: position 279,968 of record NZ_FRDA01000007.1, read on the forward strand.
TAGCCGGGATCGGCGCGTGGAACTACCCGATCCAGATCGCCTTGTGGAAATCTGCACCGGCGCTGGCTGCGGGCAACGCAATGATCTTCAAGCCCAGTGAAGTCACTTCTCTGACCACGCTGAAACTGGCTGAAATCTACACCGAAGCTGGCGTGCCGGATGGCGTGTTCAACGTGTTGACCGGCAGCGGCCGTGAAGTCGGCACCTGGATCACCGAGCACCCGCGCATCGAGAAAGTCTCCTTTACCGGCGGCACCGACACCGGCAAGAAAGTCATGGCGAGCGCGTCGAGTTCTTCGCTCAAGGAAGTGACCATGGAACTGGGCGGCAAGTCGCCGCTGATAGTGTTCGACGACGCCGACCTGGATCGCGCCGCCGACATCGCGATGATGGCCAACTTCTACAGCTCGGGTCAGGTCTGCACCAACGGCACTCGCGTGTTCGTGCCGAACGCGCTGAAAGCCGAGTTCGAGGCGAAAATCCTGGAGCGCGTCAAACGTATTCGCGCCGGCAACCCGGAAGACGAAAACATCAACTTCGGGCCGCTGGTCAGCTTCGAGCACATGGAAAGCGTGCTGGGCTACATCGCCAAGGGCAAGGAACAAGGCGCACGCCTGCTGTGTGGCGGCGAGCGACTGACAGGCGGTGATTTCGCCAAGGGCGCCTATGTCGCGGCGACCGTATTCACCGACTGCACCGACGACATGACCATCGTGCGCGAAGAGATCTTCGGTCCGGTCATGAGCATCCTCGGCTACGACACCGAAGACGAAGTCGTCCGCCGTGCCAATGACACCGATTTCGGCCTGGCCGCAGGCATCGTGACCCGCGATCTGAACCGCGCCCACCGCGTTATTCATCTGCTGGAAGCCGGCATTTGCTGGATCAACGCTTGGGGCGAGTCGGCGGCACAAATGCCGGTCGGCGGTTACAAGCAGTCGGGCGTGGGTCGTGAAAACGGCATCAGCTCGCTGGCCCAGTACACGCGGATCAAATCGGTACAGATCGAGCTGGGTGACTACGCGTCGGTTTTCTAAGGTTCGTTGAGCTGGATTTCGTCTGAGGCGAGGCCTTCGCGAGCGAACTCGTGAACAGGCCCGCCTCAAGTAGCGCACTAGCATGGGGTGCTAGGGGTCGAGTCAACAGTGGCTCGACCCGCGCTGAATTGCATTTGCCCCACCTACTCTGAAGAGGGCGCATTTATGTCCCAGGAATTCGATTACATCATCATTGGTGCCGGTTCGGCCGGTAACACCTTGGCAGCCCGTCTTAGCGAAGACGAAGGCGTCACCGTTCTGCTGCTGGAAGCCGGTGGCCCGGACTATCGTCTGGACTTCCGCACCCAGATGCCTGCTGCGCTGGCTTTTCCGCTGCAAGGCCGTCGCTACAACTGGGCGTACGAGACCGAGCCAGAGCCGCACATGAACAACCGCCGCATGGAATGTGGTCGTGGCAAGGGCCTTGGCGGCTCGTCGCTGATCAACGGCATGTGCTACATCCGTGGCAACGCGATGGACTATGACGGCTGGGCCAAAGAGCCGGGGCTGGAAGACTGGAGCTACCTCGACTGCCTGCCGTACTTTCGCAAGGCCGAGACCCGCGACATCGGTGCCAACGATTACCACGGTGGCGAAGGCCCGGTCAGCGTCACCACGCCCAAGGCTGGCAACAACCCGTTGTTCCACGCCATGGTCGAGGCCGGTGTACAGGCCGGTTATCCGCGCACCGATGACCTGAACGGTTATCAGCAGGAAGGCTTTGGTCCGATGGACCGCACCGTGACGCCTAAAGGCCGTCGCGCCAGCACCGCGCGGGGCTATCTGGACGAAGCGAAAAAGCGTTCGACGCTGACCATCGTCACGCACGCTCTGACCGACCGCATCCTGTTCGAAGGCAAGCGTGCCATCGGCGTGGCGTATCTGGTAGGCGACAGCGACACCCGCATCGAAGCACGCGCACGCAAGGAAGTGCTGCTGTGTGGTGGTGCTATCGCATCGCCGCAGATTCTGCAACGCTCCGGCGTTGGCCCTGCCGAATTGCTGAACAAGCTCGATATTCCGGTGGTTCACGACCTGCCAGGCGTCGGCCAGAACCTTCAGGATCACCTGGAGATGTACCTGCAGTACGCCTGCACACAGCCGGTGTCGCTCTACCCGTCCCTGATGTGGTGGAACCAGCCTGCGATCGGCGCGGAATGGATGTTTCTGGGTACCGGTATCGGCGCCAGCAACCAGTTCGAAGCCGGTGGTTTCATCCGTTCGAGCGAGGCGTTCGAATGGCCGAACATTCAGTACCACTTCCTGCCGGTCGCCATTAACTACAACGGCACCAAGGGTGTTAAGGAACATGGCTTCCAGGCGCACGTCGGTTCGATGCGTTCCCCGAGCCGTGGCCGCGTGCACGTCAAGTCCAGGAACCCGCGTGAGTACCCGAGCATCCTGTTCAATTACATGTCCAGCGAGCAGGACTGGCAAGAATTTCGCGACGGCATCCGCCTGACCCGCGAAATCATGCAGCAGCCTGCGCTGGATCCGTACCGTGGCCGCGAAATCAGCCCCGGTATTGACGTGCAGTCGGACGAGGCGCTGGACCAGTTCGTGCGCGAACACGCCGAGACGGCCTATCACCCTTCGTGTTCCTGCAAGATGGGCACCGACGAGATGGCGGTGGTCGACGGTCAGGGTCGCGTGCATGGCATGCAGAACCTGCGTGTGGTGGATGCGTCGATCATGCCGATCATCACCACGGGCAACCTGAACGCACCAACGATCATGATCGCCGAGAAAATCGCCGACAAGATCCGCGGCCGCCAGCCCCTGCCGCGCAGCACAGCGGACTACTTCGTGGCTGGCGACAAGCCAGCGCGTGGCAAGCCGTTGCGTGAGGTCAGCCATCAGGCGTAATTGATCATGCTCGTGCTCTGCGTCCCCTCCAAGAGCAGACGCAGAGCGTGGGAGGCGGCTTGCCGGCGATGCTTTTTCTGAAGCGACCTATCGCCGACTGAACTGACGCCATCGCCGGCAAGCCGCCTTCTACCGGGTATGCATTCAGTCGGACACTTCGTTTTAAGGGTCACGCACGTGTCTATCTCAACCCAATGGGTGCAGCACGGGCGGTCCTCGGGTTAATCTCTTTCTTCAAGGCAATCGGCCCACAAGGTCGTCCGGACTTCACCGACCGCCCTCAAGAAGGAGCTTGTCTGCATGTTCGATTTCTCCGCCCCACTCAAGCAGCGGTTCGCTGCCCTCAAGAGTGATGCACAATTCTTTTCCGTGCGTTATGTCCGTCGAACCGGGCAGCGCCTGTGTGTGCGCAAGAACGTGGCCGAGCCGCCGTCGCTGTTCGCCGATGAAGGTGCGATGCTGACGGTGCGCCTCAATGGCGTTGAAACCTACGCCGCCACGCACGACATTTCCCAGAACGGCTTGCAGACGGCTCTGCACCAGGCCGAAACCATGGCTCGCCGTCTGGCGCTCCATGCATTGCTGGACCTGAGTGCACAACCTGTGTCCACCGCAAAAGCCGATTACTTTTCGCCGAACTTCGATCAGGCGTTCCCGCCCCTGAGCGACTGCATCGGCCTGCTGATGGCGGAATCCACGTCAGTCCCCAAAGACGAACGCCTGGTCAATTGGCAGGCAGAGCTGGGTCTTGAGACAGTCGAACAGCTCTACTTCAATACGGCAGGTGCCGAGTTGCGCCAGGCGCAACGCTTTGTCTTTCCGGGCATGAGCGTCACAGCCTACGACGGGGCCGACAGCCAGACCCGCACCCTGGGCGGTCAGAATTTCGGCCAGCAAGGCGGTGTGGAAGTGCTGGGCAGTTGCGGTTTGATCGGTGCGGCCCCGACGGTCGCCGATCAGGCGTTGCAGTTGATCATGGCACCCAACACCCCTTCCGGCCCTCGCGACCTGTTGTTGATGCCGGACCAGATGGTGCTGCAAATCCACGAGTCCATCGGTCACCCGCTGGAGCTGGACCGGATTCTGGGCGATGAGCGCAATTACGCAGGCACCAGCTTCGTCAAGATGTCGGACTTCGGCACTCTGCAGTACGGCTCCGGGCTGCTCAACGTGACGTTCGACCCGGACATCCCAGAACAGCTCGCCAGCTATGCCCATGACGACGACGGCACCGCGGCCAGCAAGCAATTCCTGATCCGTGACGGTTTGCTGCAGCGCCCACTGGGCGGTGCGCTGTCGCAATACCGCAGCGGCATGGAAGGCGTGGCCAACAGCCGCGCCAGCAGCTGGAATCGCCCGCCCATCGACCGCATGGCCAACCTGAACATCGAGCCGGGCGATCAATCCATGGACAGCCTGATCGGCAACATCGAGCACGGTATTCTGATGTCGAGCAATCGCTCGTGGTCCATCGACGACGCCCGCAACAAGTTCCAGTTCGGCTGTGAGTGGGGTCAATTGATTGAAAACGGCGAACTCAAAGGCGTGGTGAAGAACCCCAACTATCGGGCGATCTCTGCACACTTCTGGAAAAGCCTCAGCGCCGTCGGCGACATCAGCACCTTCAAGGTGCTGGGCACTCCGAACTGCGGCAAGGGCGAGCCCAACCAGGTGATCCGGGTCGGCCACGCATCACCTGCGTGCGTCTTCAGTCGCGTCGATGTGTTTGGAGGAGATGCCTGATGACTCAGCAACAGCAATTCGAGGCACTGGTCGCCGTGCTCAAGGCGTCCGTGCGCCCGACCGAACACTTCACCCTGGCCTATGACGCAGAGGCGTCGGATTTCATTCGCTTCAACCACGGTCAGGTGCGTCAGGCCGGGCAGGTTCGGCAAGCCATCCTGAACGTGAAGCTGATTGATGAGGGCCGCCACGCCAACCTGGAAGTGACGCTGTCCGGCGACACGGGCACCGACACCCAGCGCCTGACCGACGCCTTGCATCAGCTGCGCGACACCCTTCCATTGTTGTCGAAAGACCCGTACCTGTTGCCCAACACGCAGCCCTGGCAGAGCGACAATGTGCAGGAAAACCCGCTGCCGGACAGCGCAGAGGTGGTCGAGCGGATCAGCGAACTGGCTCACGGGCTGGACCTGGTCGGTTTCTACGCCTCTGGCCCGCTGTATCGCGGTTTCGCCAGTTCATGGGGCGCGCAGGGCTGGCATCAGTCCAACAGCTTCAACTTCGACTGGAGCCTGTTTCACGAAAACGGTCAGGCGGTAAAAGCCAACTACGCCGGTCACGACTGGGACAGCGAAGCCTTCACGCGTCGCTTCGAACAAGCCCGTGAGCAACTGGACTATCTCGGTCGCCCATTGCATACGCTTGAGCCTGGACAGTACCGCGCCTACCTGGCACCGGCTGCGCTGGACGAGGTCATCGGCATGCTGAGCTGGGGCGGGTTCTCTGCGCAGGCCATTGCCAGCAAACGCAGCCCGCTGCAACGGCTGTACAACGGCGACGCGCACTTCAGTCCGCAGGTCAGTATCGAAGAAAAGGTCAGCGGGTCGCTGTCGCCGGCCTTCTCCCGCGAAGGCTACCCACGCAAGGTTCTGACACTGGTCGCTTCCGGCAAGGCGGATGAGCGGCTGGTGGACTCCAGCAGCGCCGCCGAATACAACTTGCAGGCCAACGGTGCCGACTACGGCGAATGGCCGAGTGCGCTGGACATTGCGGGCGGTTCACTGGCGCTGGATCAGATTCTGCAGAGGCTCGGCACCGGGCTGTACATCAGCAACCTCTGGTACCTGAACTTCTCCGACCAGGCGGCGGGACGTCTGACCGGCATGACGCGTTTTGCGACCTTCTGGGTCGAGGACGGCAAGATCGTTGCGCCGGTCAACACCATGCGTTTCGATGACAGCGCCTATAGCCTGCTGGGCAGCGCACTGGAAGATCTGACGCAAGAACGGGAACTCATTCTGCAATCGAGTACCTACAGTCAGCGCCAGACAGGATCCATTCAACTGCCCGGTGCTCTGATCAGCCGACTGACCCTCACGTTATAGCAAGGAGCTTATGGCCAACTCTGCCACGCACGTACTGGATGAGAAGACCCTGCGCTGGATGCCATGGGTCATTGCCATCGCGTTCTTCATGCAAAGCCTGGACGGCACGATTCTCAACACTGCCCTGCCGTCCATGGCCCACTCGCTGGCCGAAGACCCGCTGCGCATGCAATCGGTGGTCATCGCCTACATGCTGACCATCGCACTGCTGATCCCGGCCTCGGGCTGGATTGCCGACCGGTTCGGGATCAAGCGGATCTTCTTCAGTGCCATTCTGCTGTTCAGCTTCGGCTCGTTGCTATGTGCGCTGTCCAACTCGCTGGGCATGCTGGTCGGCGCTCGGGTGATCCAGGGGCTGGGCGGCGCACTGATGGTGCCCATCGGGCGACTGATCGTGCTGCGGGTGTATCCGCGTTCGGAGCTGGTGCGGATCATGGGGTTCATTACGGTTCCGGGTCTGGTGGGTCCGCTGCTGGGCCCGACACTGGGCGGCTGGATGGTCGAGTACCTGAGCTGGCACTGGATTTTCCTGCTGAACATTCCGGTCGGAATCATCGGCTGTTACGCGGTCAAGCATTTCATCCCGGACATCGCCGGCGGCGGACGCACCCGTTTCGACGGGGTCGGGTTCGTGCTGTTCGGCGCGGCCATGGTGCTGATCACCATCGCGCTGGAAGGCCTGGGCGAGCTGCATCTACCGCACATGCGCGTGGTCTTGCTGCTGTTCGCAGGCATGGGCTGTCTGGCGGCCTACTGGTTGCGGGCCGGGCACATCGACGCGCCGCTGTTCGCGCCGTCGCTGTTTCGCACCCGCACCTTTGCGGTCGGCATCATGGGCAACCTGTTCGCGCGGCTGGGCAGCGGCGCGCTGCCATTTCTGGTGCCGTTGCTGCTGCAGGTTGCGCTGGGCTACTCGCCGTCTCAGGCCGGTATGAGCATGCTGCCGCTGGCCGCGGCCGGGATGTTTGCCAAGACGGTGGCCCGCTGGCTGATCGAGCACCTGGGCTACCGCAACATCTTGACCGGCAACACGCTGTTGCTGGGCATTCTGCTGGCGAGCCTGGCGCTGGTCGATATGCAGACCCCGTATTGGGTGTTGCTGGTGCATCTGGGGCTGCTGGGCGCGGTCAACTCGCTGCAATTCACGGCGATGAACACTGTGACCCTGATCGACCTGGACGATGCCAGCGCCGCCAGCGGCAACAGTTTGCTGTCGGTGGTTGCACAGCTGTCGCTGAGTCTGGGGGTTGCCAGTGCAGCGGCCTTGCTCGGCGGTTTCAGCGAAGAAGTCACCACCGGCGAAGTCAGCAGCGTGCTGGGCGCATTCCAGATGACCTTCCTGAGCGTTGGTGTGCTGGCGATGTTCGCAGCGGGGATCTTTCTGCAACTGCCTGCAGGTGAGGGGCGCAAGAAGGTGTGACGCGCATATGAACTGGTCCCAATAAGTTGGACAGCCATTTATCGACATCGCCATCTGAGCCTGCCCCGGGACCTGATACACTGCGCGACATTTTTGTTTTGCAGGTCCATCGTCGTGACAAACACCGCTTTCAATACTTTGCCTCTGTCCGCTGCCATGCTGGCTAACCTGGAGTCGCTTGGTTATGCCGAAATGACACCGATTCAGGCGCAGAGCCTGCCGGTGATCCTCAAGGGCATGGACCTGATCGCTCAGGCCAAGACCGGCAGCGGCAAGACCGCCGCCTTCGGCATCGGCCTGCTCAACCCCATCAACCCGCGCTTCTTCGGCTGCCAGGCACTGGTCATGTGCCCGACACGCGAACTGGCCGATCAGGTGGCCAAGGAAATCCGTCGTCTGGCGCGTTCGGAAGACAACATCAAGGTCCTGACCCTGTGTGGCGGCGTGTCGTTCGGGCCGCAGATCGGTTCGCTGGAACACGGCGCGCACATCATCGTCGGCACGCCAGGACGCATCCAGCAGCACTTGCGCAAAGGTTCGCTGGTGCTGGACGGCCTGAACACGCTGATTCTCGACGAAGCCGACCGCATGCTGGACATGGGTTTCTACGACGCCATCGCCGACATCATCGAGCAGACCCCGCAACGTCGTCAGACCCTGCTGTTCTCGGCCACCTACCCGGTCGGCATCAAGCAGCTGTCCTCGAAGTTCATGCGCGACCCGCAGACCGTGAAGGTCGAGGCGCTGCACGCAGACAGCCAGATCGAGCAGATCTTCTACGAAATCTCGCCCGAGCAGCGCCTGGAAGCCGTGGTCAAGGTGCTGGGCCATTTCCGCCCGACGTCCTGCGTCGCGTTCTGCTTCACCAAGCAGCAGGTTCAGGAAGTCGTCGACCACCTGACCGCCAAGGGCATGTCCGCCGTCGGCCTGCACGGTGACCTGGAACAGCGCGACCGTGATCAGGTGCTGGCGATGTTCGCCAACCGCAGCACCTCGGTGCTGGTCGCGACGGACGTGGCCGCACGCGGTCTGGACATCGATGCGCTGGACATGGTGATCAACGTCGAGCTGGCCCGCGATTCGGAAATCCACATTCACCGCGTCGGCCGTACCGGTCGTGCAGGCGAGAAAGGCATCGCCGTCAGCCTCGTGGCACCGTCGGAAAGCCAGCGCGCCCGCGCCATCGAAGAACTGCAGAAAGCGCCGTTGAACTGGCAGCAGTACGACAAGCTGAGCATCAAGGAAGGCGGCAAGCTGCTGCCGACCATGACCACGCTGTGCATCGGCTCGGGCCGCAAGGACAAACTGCGTCCAGGCGACATCCTCGGGGCGCTGACAGGCGAGGCCGGTATTGCGGGCACTCAGGTCGGCAAGATCGCAATCTTCGACTTCCAGGCCTACGTAGCGGTCGAGCGCAGCATGGCCAAACAGGCGCTGGAGCGCTTGAACAACGGCAAGATCAAAGGCAAGTCGCTGCGCGTGCGAATTCTGTAACGTTTACCGAAGATGATCGCGCCCATGGCAAGCGCTCATCGTCATACACAATCCTCATTGAGGAATAAGATTGCGGAACGTGGGAGCGGACTTGTCCGCGAATACTGTGCTTCAGACGCTGCATATTCGTCGGATTGACCCGCTTTCGCGGACAAGCCCGCTCCCACAGCCGAAATCGTGCCCGCTCCAGGTGCCCATCGCGACTTTTGTATAACGATGAGCAGCAAGCGTGGCATGCAACCCGTGACGTTCTGCGTCACCTCCAGAAGCGGACGCACAGCGTCCATGCAGGCGATTCCCGAGGACCACGCTGTGCCCGTTACTGACGTTGTAATCATTGGCGCTGGCGCCGCAGGTTTGATGTGTGCGTTTACCGCTGCCCGTCGCGGACGCAAGGTGATGTTGATCGATCACGCCAACAAACCCGGCAAGAAGATTCTCATGTCGGGTGGCGGACGCTGTAACTTCACCAACCTGTACACCGAGCCTGCCAACTTTCTTTCGCAGAACGCGCACTTCTGCAAATCGGCACTGGCGCGTTATACCCAATGGGATTTCATCGAGATGGTCGCCAGACATGGCGTGCCGTATCACGAGAAAAAACTCGGCCAGTTGTTCTGCGACAACAAGTCCAGTGACATTCTGGAGATGCTGCTCGAAGAGTGCCGTCAGGCCGGTGCCAGCCTGCACATGGACACCTCGGTGCAGCAGATCGACAAAACCGGTTCGGGCTATCGCCTGCAGACCACCCTCGGCACGCTGGATTGCCAGTCACTGGTGATTGCCACTGGCGGGTTGTCGATCCCTACGCTGGGCGCGACCGGGTTCGGCTATCAGGTCGGTAAACAGTTCGGCCACACTCTGCTACCAACGCGCGCAGGCCTGGTGCCGTTCACCATCACCGACCAGCTCAAGGCGCTGTGCACCGAGCTGTCGGGCACATCGGTGGATTGCCTGGTGAGCTGCAACGACACCAGCTTCCGCGAGAACATCCTGTTCACCCACCGGGGCCTCAGCGGTCCGGCGATTCTGCAGATTTCCTCGTTCTGGCAACCTGGCGACACCGTCGAGATCAACCTGCTGCCGGATCACGATGTGCCTGCCTGGCTGTCGCAACAGCAGGCCGAACGTCCCAACAGCGAATTGAAGACGCTGCTGGGCGAGATCTTCACCAAGAAGATGGCCAACCTGATCGCCGAGCACTGGTTCGTCTCCAAGCCGATGAAGCAGTACACCCACGCCGAGCTTGCCGACATCGCCGAGAAGCTGGCGAGCTGGCAGGTCATCCCGGCCGGCACCGAAGGTTACCGCACGGCCGAGGTCACGCTGGGTGGGATCGACACACGGGAGGTGTCTTCCAAGACCATGGAGTCGCTGAAAGCGCCTGGCCTCTATTTCGTGGGCGAAGTGCTGGACGTCAGCGGCCACCTGGGCGGCTTCAATTTTCAATGGGCGTGGGCCTCGGCCTACGCGGCTGCGCAATACGTGTGACGCAACACTGAATGCCGGTATAAATTTTGCGAGGCGGATGTACAGCCAGGCATTTGGTCTGTACATATCCTCCAGCAGGATCGATTAATTGAGCACAAGGCCGTCAGCTTATTCATGGCATCGAAATCGCTTCGTCATACTTTCCGCCGTTTGTGGGCGCTGGATAAATTCAGTTACAGCGTTCGAGTCTTCATTGCCCTGACCGGCAGCATGGCGTTGTGTTGGTATCAGAACGAGATGGGCCTGCTGATCCCGCTGTTTCTGGGGATTATCGCCAGCGCCCTGGCCGAGACCGACGACAGCTGGCAAGGCCGTCTGAACGCGCTGGCCGTAACGCTGGTGTGTTTTAGCGTCGCCGCCCTTGCCGTCGAATTGCTGTTCCCTTACCCATGGCTGTTCGTATGCTCGCTGGCGCTGGCAAGCTTCTGCCTGACCATGCTTGGTGCGCTGGGCGAGCGCTATGGGGCAATTGCTTACGGCACGCTGATTCTGTCGGTCTACACCATGATTGGCGTGGACCAGCGCGGCGGGGAAGTGCTGGATTTCTGGCATGAGCCGATGCTGCTGGTGGCCGGTGCCGCGTGGTACGGCCTGCTGTCGGTGCTGTGGCAGATGCTGTTTTCCAACCAGCCGGTACAACAGGCGTTGGCACGACTGTTCCGCGAACTGGGCCAATACCTGAAACTCAAATCGACGCTGTTCGAACCGATCCGCACCCTCAATGTGGAAGCCCGTCGTCTCGAACTGGCCCAGCAGAACGGCAAAGTGGTCGCTGCGCTGAACGCCACCAAGGAGATCATCCTGCACCGGGTGGGCAGCGGTCGACCGGGCTCGAAAGTCAGTCGCTACCTGAAGCTGTACTTCATCGCTCAGGACATCCACGAACGCGCCAGCTCCTCGCACTATCCTTACAACTCGCTGACCGATGCCTTTTTCCACAGTGACGTGCTGTTTCGCTGCCAGCGCCTGCTGCGGCAGCAAGGCGGTGCGTGTCAGGCGCTGTCGGAATCGATCCAGTTGCGTCAGCCATTCGTGTACGACCCCAACTTCGCAGAGGCCATGGAAGACCTGCATGCCTCGCTGGAACACCTGCGCATCCAGAGCAATCCTGCCTGGCGCGGGCTGCTGCGCTCATTGCGCGCACTGGCTGCCAACCTCACCACGCTGGACCGGCTGATCAGCGACGCCAGCAACCCGGATGCCCTGGCAGACGCCACTGACAGCAGCCTGCTGGACCGCTCGCCACGCAACCTCAAGGACGTATGGACGCGCCTGCGCCTGCAGATGACGCCGACTTCCCTGCTGTTTCGTCACGCACTGCGCCTGCCGCTGGCACTGACCATCGGCTACGCCATGGTGCACTTGATTCACCCGTCGCAGGGCTACTGGATCATCCTGACCACGGTCTTCGTCTGCCAGCCAAGCTACGGCGCGACCCGGCGCAAGCTCGGGCAGCGGATCATCGGTACCGCCATCGGTCTGACCGTCGGCTGGGCGCTGTTCGACCTGATTACCAGCCCGATTCTGCAATCGATGTGCGCTGTGCTGGCCGGCGTGGTGTTCTTCGTCAACCGCACCACGCGTTACACACTGTCGACAGCCGCCATCACGGTCATGGTGCTGTTCTGTTTCAATCAGGTAGGCGACGGCTACGGGCTGTTCCTGCCACGGCTGTTCGACACACTGCTGGGCAGCCTGATTGCCGGCCTCGCCGTGTTCCTGTTCCTGCCTGACTGGCAGGGACGACGCCTGAACAAGGTGCTGGCCAACACGCTGACCTGTAACAGCGTCTACCTGCGCCAGATCATGCAGCAGTACGCCAAAGGCAAGAGTGACGACCTGGCGTACCGGCTGGCACGGCGCAACGCACACAACGCCGACGCAGCGCTGTCAACGACGCTTGCGAACATGCTGATGGAACCCGGGCACTTTCGCAAAGAGGCCGACGTCGGCTTCCGCTTTCTGGTGCTGTCGCACACGCTGCTCAGTTATCTCTCGGGCCTTGGCGCACACCGCGACACGCAGCTGCCGAGCGACGTGCATGAGCACCTCATCGACGGCGCAGGTGCCAGACTCGCCGCCAGCATCGACGAAATCGCCAGCGGCCTGGCCGAGAAGCGAAACGTTGCCGTGCAGAGCGATGAAGAAGAAGCGCTGGCCTCTCAGCTGGAGCAGATACCGGAAGAGATGGACGAAAGCCAGCGACTGGTGCAGACCCAACTTGCGTTGATCTGCCGTCAGCTCGCCCCGCTGCGCACCCTCGCCGCTCACCTGATCAAGACCCCGGAGGCTGTTACAGACCGTGCAGTCTGAACAGCTCGTCGTAACTGCCATCCGCTTTCATGGCGGCAATTTCGCGGTCGAAGTGGGCGACGATTTCCGCATGTTTCGGATTTTTCAGGCTGACCAGAATATGCAGGCCATTCTCGCTCAGTGAACCGGGCAAGAATTCGACGTTGTTTCTGACGTCCTCGGCCTCCAGCGCCAGGTTATAGCGGGCCACATACTCGTCTTCCAGGGTCAGGTCCACGCGGGCGGCGGCCAGCATGCGTATCGCCATGGAAAAACTCTGTACGGGGATTTTCTTCAACAGGGCGTCGTTATCGAACGCCGCAGAGTAGGCATATCCGCGCACCACGGCTATTACATACGCGCGTAATTGCTCCTGAGTCGGGGTTTGAATGGTCGAGTCCCGACGCTTGAGCAGGCGCACTCGGTTGACCAGATACTCCGTGGAAAACTGACCGATCCTGGTGCGATCCTCGCTGAACCATGCAGCGATAAGCACATCATGACGCCCTTCACTCACCCCCAACATCGCCCTGGCCCACGGCACCTGCTCGTAGACCGTCGTATAGCCGGCCCGCCGCAACGCCGTGCTGACAATGTCGGTCGCCAGCCCGCCATTAAGCAACAACGCATCCGTGAACGGAGGCCAGGGGTCGGCAACGATGCGCAGTTTTTCCGCAGCGCTGGCAGACGCCATCGTCAGAACAAGCAGAAAACCCATGGCTCGAAGCAGATACGACATGCTCAGGTTCCTGAAAGGGTACGTGCCGGTCTCGGACCTATCGACGGCAGCACCACCACCCAACAGGGTGGCTATACGCCTGTAGTGAAGACCGTAAATCGCCATAGAACAACCCAAAGAAAGATTGCCCGGTATGACATGCCTGAAAACGACAATGTCCCACGGCAGAACCACCCTCTGGTTCATCTGCACAGCAGCGTTTATTGGGAATGACGCCAGATACGTTTAGACTTCGCTTCTGGTTTCCCGGCGAGTCAGCAACATGTCTATCAAATGGATCTGCAAACACCATACCGAGCTGAACATCGAGCAGCTTTACGCCGTGCTGAAACTGCGTGCAGAAGTGTTCGTGGTGGAACAGCAATGTGTGTATCTGGACGTGGATGGTCAGGACCTCACGGGCGACACCTGCCATTTGATGGCGTGGCAGGAAGACACTCTGGTTGCGTACCTGCGCCTGCTCGACCCCATTCAGCAAGGGGGTGATGTCACCATCGGCCGCGTGGTCACGGCGCCTTCGATTCGCAGCAGGGGCATCGGTCATGAACTGATGGTTCAGGCGCTGGAGCACGCCGAACGCAAATGGCCCGACCAGCCCATCTACCTGTCGGCACAGGCGCACCTGCAGGGCTACTACAGCCGTTATGGCTTCAACCCGGTGGGCGAGGTCTACCTGGAAGACAACATCCCCCACATCGGCATGCGCCGGGATCTGGAGTGAAGGCACTCCTACGCGGTAGCTCCCATCGTTGTACGCACGTCTAGCTGGATCGCTACAAAACGAGTGGGAGCGAGCTTGCTCGCGAAGACCGCATTGCGGACGCCTGATTCCTGGCGGCTGTACCTACAGGTTCGTGAGCAAGCTCACTCCCACACTGTACTTACATCGCTCACGGATACCCCAACACCGCCTTGATGGTACTCAGGTGATGAGTGATCCAGTCACGGTCGATGGCGCCCCAGTCGATGATCCGGTATCGCCCGGCGTGGTTGCGGGCACCTTCCTGTTGTTCGAACTCGCACTGGATGTCCAGATCGGCCAGCGCTGCGATGGTGTCCTGGGCGGTGCGGCGTGGCATGCCAGTCACTTTTTCCAGTTCCGGGACGCTGCTGGCAAGCTGGCAGTCGATCAGGTACGCCACGTACAAGCGGCGGTAGAAACTGCTTTTGGTCTTGCTGACCTCCATCGTCGTATCCTTCAATGCATTGTTCAGGTGATCGATCCAGAGGCGGACTGCAGGTCGCGGTACGTCAGGTAGATACGCAGGTCGAATTCCAGTTGGTGATAACCGGGAAGCATGTGTTCACACAGCTTGTAAAAGGCCTTGTTGTGATCCGATTCCCGAAAGTGCGCCAGCTCATGGACCACGATCATCTGCAGAAACTCGGGCGGCGCTTCCTTGAACAGCGAAGCGACGCGAATCTCGTTCTTGGCCTTGAGCTTGCCACCCTGCACTCTTGAAATTTTAGTATGCAAGCCAAGCGCACGATGGGTCAGGTCCAGACGATTATCGAATAGGACCTTGTCGATGTTAGGCGCATTGCGCAGGTGGTCCTGCTTGAGGCCCAGGGCGAAGGCGTACAGCGCCTTATCACTCTGAATCTGATGCCGCGCCGGATAACGCTGCTGCAGATAGTCCGCCAGGCGCCCCTGCGCAATCAGCTCACGCACCTGGTCCTGAAGGACCTGCGGATAAGCTTGCAGGTATTTGAGCGGCGCGTGGCTGGGCGAAGTCATGGGCTCGAGGTGCCGTCCGAAAAGCGGCCATTCTACAGCATCAGTCGCGCATCAAGCCCGCAGTTCGACGTGCGCCGGAAAACGCAGTGCTTCTTCGGCCAGCATCGGGTGCGCGATGAAAAACCCCTGCACGATCTGACAGCCATTGCTGGCCAGCCACTGATACTGCTCCTGGGTTTCGACACCTTCAGCGATGACCAGCATGTCCAGGTTGCGACATAGATCAATGATGCTGCGCGCCAGCGCAGCCTCGCGGGGCGAACTCAGGATGTTGGCCACGAAATGCCGGTCCAGCTTCAGGGTGTCCAGTTGCAGGTTGCGCAAATGCGACAGCGAGCACTCGCCAGTGCCGAAATCGTCCAGCGCGACGCGCACTCCGATGTCATGCAGCTCCCCCAACTGCTTGTGGCTGTGGGAGAGGTTATGCACCAGCGAGCTTTCAGTAATCTCCACTTCCAGCTGACCCGGCTTGAGCCCGAAGCGGTCCATGGCACGCTTGAGCTCCGACACCAGATTGGGCATGCAGAACTGCGTAGGGCTGACGCAGACACTGAGTACCACGTCGGAAGAGAACACGCCGCTCCAGGCTTGGCGCTGCTCCGCGCCCTGATCAAAAATCCAGCTGCCCAGCCTGTTGATCAGTCGGGTTTCTTCCAGCAGCGGAATGAACAGTGCAGGAGGCACGTCGCCCACCGCGGGATGCTGCCAGCGCAACAGCGCCTCAAACCCCCGCAGCCTGCCGTCTGCAATATGGATTTGCGGCTGATACACCACCGAAAAGTCTTTGCCGTCGATGGCCGTGCGCACACTTTCTTCGAGCATCAGGCGCGAGCGTGCCCGACCGTTCATGTTCTGGTCGTAAAAACGGTACTGCTGGCGTCCGGCGCGCTTGGCCTCATACATGGCGATGTCCGCTGCGCGCAACAGGCCATCCAGATTGGCGCCACAATCGGGGTAGGTAGAAATCCCGACACTGGCACCAAGCGTGATGTCCACCCCATCGACCTGCCGGCGACCCGACACACGCTCGATCAGCTTCTCGGCGATCTTGGCGGCCTGTTCGGGGTAGTCCAGGCCATCAATGACCACTGTGAATTCGTCGCCGCCAATGCGCGCCAGAATATCGTACGGACGCATGCTCTCTTTCAACTGTTCGGCGACCCAGAGCAGCACCTGGTCTCCAGCGTCATGCCCCAGTGCATCGTTGATCTGCTTGAAGCCGTCCAGGTCCATGTACAGCACCACCAGGTATTTACCGACCTGATCGTTGCGGCCCAGCATGCCCTCGACGGCCTGATAGAAGCCGCGCCGGTTCAGCAGCCCGGTCAGGGCATCGGTCACGGCCTGCTTTTCCAGTTGCTGATACAGGTCACGCACCACCGACATGTCGAGCACGGTGATGACCATCGCCTTCTGGTCGGCAGGCAGCGCCGCGCACGACAGCGCCACCGGCAACTGGCGACCCTGGGTGGTCAGCAGGATGGCGTCGTGGACGCGGTAGGTATCGGCCCTGCGGTAGTGTTTGTAGAAGCCTGACTCCAGCCAGTTTTCGACATGCGGCTCATGAATGTAATCCAGCACCCGCGTGCCGCGCAGTTGCTCCACGGTGGAGTTGAGCAGGAAGCAGATGGCAGGATTGGCGAAGCTGATGATTCCGCTTTCATCCACCACCAGAATGCCTTCGGCCACGTTGGCCAGCACCGATGCATTGAATGCACGAGCCTCTTCAAGTTCCTGGGACAATTTCTGCAACGCACGGCGGTTGCGCTGCTGTTCCAGTAACGCCTGCACCTTGGGCTTGAGCACATTGGGATCGAAGGGCTTGAACAGATAGTCGGTCGCGCCGCTGGCGTACCCCTTCTGCACCGCATCCTTGCTTTGCTCGTTGGCAGTCAGAAAAATAATCGGCGTCAGCCGGGTGCGCTGGCTGCCGCGCATCAGGCGCGCCACCTCAAAGCCGTCCATGCCCGGCATCTGGACATCCAGCAGCACCAGATCAACCTCGTGCTCCAGCAGGACGGTCAACGCTTCAACGCCTGAACTGGCCGTAATGATGCGCCAGTCAGTCCTCTGCAGGACGGCGCACATCGTCACCAGGTTTTCCGGGTAATCATCTACAACGAGCAGTACCGAAGAGCCATCATTTGGCTGGGTTTGGGCGCATTCCATGCTACTTCTCTATGTGTGGCAAGACGCCTGGAGCTCAGGAAGACCGTCATGCTTATGAAATGAACTCTAGCCCCGTCTCAGAAAAAGCAGAAGCAAGCCAGCTCTTTGCCATCATCAAAGTACGACCTAACCGACTAACGGTAGTTTCCTGCACGCCCTACAGGTCGTGCGCTGCGGGAAAGGTGACAGCACTTTGACGTCATTTCGCCGACAATTTCTCGTTAACAAATTGTCCTACAACCCGTATAAAGCCCCGTCAAACCCTCTGACTAGAGGCCTCCCTTGCTGGCAAACAGACATATCGGATGGAAACGCAATGATTGATCTTGGCACGTGGCAACTCAGCATTCCCGTGGGCTCACCACCCAAGACCATTGAGACCGCACAATTGGTAAAGGGTTACGACGGCAAGTACTTCGAATCCAAATCCAAATCGATTTTTTTCTGGGCACCGGTCACAGGCTCCAAGACCGATAACGCCAAATACGCACGCAGCGAGCTTCGCGAGACATGGCCTGACGGCACATTGCGTAACTGGATGTACCCGGATGCAGACAACTTCCTCAACGCCACCCTGGAAGTCGATCAAGTGCCCTCTTCCGGCAAGATCGTCATCGGCCAGATCCACGCGTATGAAAGCACCGAGCCGATGCTCAAGGTCGAGTATCAATACAAGGACGCCAACAAGGCGGGCGACATCGTGGTCAAGGTGCGCAAGCGCTTCGATGACGACGAGAGCAAGGTGTACAAGATTGCCGAAGGCGTGCCGCTCAACGAGAAATTCAAATACATCATTCACCTCAGCCCCGGCGGCCAACTGAGCGTCAGCGCGCGCAACGTGAACTGGAACACTCAGGTCAGTTCGAGCTGGCGCGACAAGCCGCTGTACTTCAAGGCGGGCGTCTACACTCAGGACCACACCGGTTATAGCAGCGAAGGCGGCAAGGCCACGTTCTATAACCTGGACATCGATCACAACAAGACCTGAACGCTACGCGCCGATGAAACGAAAACGGCCCGCACTCACCAGAGTACGGGCCGTTCTTGTATGGAGCGATGAAGCGCTGGTGATCAGCGATTGGCCTGGTAGTCCTTCTCGGCGGCCAGGAAGCGCGCCTGCATCGACGCCGACGCGCCTTTGCCGATCAGGCTGAATGCCACGATCGCAATGCTGGCCAGGATGAAACCAGGAATGATTTCGTACAAGCCGCTCGTGCTGAACTGCTTCCAGAGCACCACGGTAACGGCACCGACAATCACACCGGCCAGCGCGCCGTTACGGGTCATGCCTTTCCACAGTACCGAAATCAGCACCACCGGCCCGAACGCCGCGCCAAAGCCTGCCCACGCGTAGCTGACCAGACCCAGCACACGGTTTTCCGGATTGGCTGCCAGCAGAATGGAGATGACTGCAATCAGCAGCACCATCGCGCGACCGACCCACACCAGTTCCACCTGCGAAGCACCTTTGCGCAGGTAAGCTTTATAGAAGTCCTCGGTCAGCGCACTGGAGCACACCAGCAACTGGCAGCTCAGCGTACTCATCACCGCCGCCAGAATCGCCGACAGCAGCACCCCTGCAATCCATGGATTGAACAGCAGCTTGGCCAGCTCGATGAAGACCCGCTCCGGGTTCTCGGTCACTGGCCCTGCAACATCCGGGTGTGCGGAGAAGTAGGCGATACCGAAAAAACCTACCGCCACGGTGCCGCCCAGGCACAGGATCATCCATGCCATCGAAATGCGACGGGCATTGGCAATCGACTTGACCGAATCCGCCGCCATGAAGCGCGCGAGGATGTGCGGCTGACCGAAATAGCCCAGGCCCCAGGCCAGCAAGGAGATGATGCCGATGAAGGTGGTGTTCTTGAACATGTCGAAGCTGGTCGGATCCTTCGCTTCGATGGCCAGGAACGTGGTGTCCACGCCGCCAGTCGCCAGCAACACGATGATCGGCGTCAGGATCAGTGCGAAGATCATCAGCGTGGCCTGCACAGTATCTGTCCAGCTCACCGCGAGGAAACCGCCGACAAAGGTGTAAGCAATGGTCGCTGCTGCACCGGCCCACAGGGCGGTTTCGTAAGACATGCCAAAGGTGCTTTCAAACAGACGCGCCCCGGCAACGATGCCTGATGCGCAATAAATGGTGAAGAACACCAGAATCACGATGGCCGAGATGATGCGCAACAGGCCGCTGTTGTCTTCGAAGCGGCTGCTGAAATAGTCCGGCAGGGTCAGGGCATCGCCATTGTGCTCGGTCTGCACACGCAGACGACCGGCCACAAACAGCCAGTTCAGGTAGGCACCGATGATCAGGCCGATGGCGATCCAGCCTTCCGACAGGCCCGACATATAGATAGCACCCGGCAACCCCATCAGCAGCCAGCCGCTCATGTCCGACGCACCGGCCGACAGCGCCGTGACCACGCTGCCCAGACTGCGCCCGCCGAGGATGTAATCCGAAAGGTTGTTGGTGGATCGATAGGCCATGAGGCCGATCAGGACCATTGCCGCGATGTAGATCACAAACGTGATCAAGGTAGGGTTACTGACACTCATGAGTTCTGCCTTGGCATTGTTTTTATTTGGCACCTGATGACCAAGGAGGATGACAACTGAACTCCAGCCCTCCCCCGCCTCTTCACCCGACACCGCGCTGGCCATTCATTTCATGGAAATGGATGGCCAATGACTACGGTTGCACCGTGGGAACGAATCCTATTAAACAAACTGAATTAGGTGCAACCGATTTTATCCAGCAAGTTGCACCTGTCACAAAAAACCTGACAATTACGCTTTAACGCCCTATTTTGGGGCGCAAAGCCGACAGTATTCAAATAAAACTGCACCCTGATGACGCATGCAGGAGGTTTTCCCGACACGCCAGCAAAAACGTCATGAAATATTATGAAAAAAAGGTTGCACCCGGTTGCACCTCACCGAGAACCGAGGCTAATCTGCAACAAAGCCGATGCCACATCCGTCGTGGCTACAATGAGGACAACATATGGCCACCACCACTTTGGGCGTCAAGCTGGACGACCCGACCCGCGAGCGATTGAAAGCAGCCGCCCACTCCATCGACCGGACTCCACACTGGTTGATCAAGCAGGCGATCTTCAATTACCTGGAAAAGCTGGAAAGTGGTGCAACCCTGTCTGAACTCAACGGATCGGCAAGCAAGGACAGCGATGACCGTGGCGAACTGGCAGACGATGCCGGTCTGCAATGCTTCCTGGATTTTGCCGAAAGCATTCAGCCACAATCGGTTCTGCGCGCGGCCATTACCTCCGCTTATCGTCGCCCCGAGCCTGAAGTCGTGCCGATGCTGCTTGAGCAGGCGCGTCTGCCGGTGCCGATGGCCGAAGCCGCCAACAAGCTCGCCGCGTCCATCGCTGAAAAGCTGCGTAATCAGAAAAGCGCCGGCGGGCGGGCCGGTATCGTTCAAGGCCTGCTGCAGGAATTCTCACTGTCGTCGCAGGAAGGCGTGGCCCTGATGTGCCTGGCCGAAGCGCTGCTGCGCATTCCCGACAAGGGCACGCGCGACGCACTGATTCGCGACAAGATCAGCAACGGCAACTGGCAGCCACACCTGGGCAACAGCCCGTCGCTGTTCGTCAACGCCGCGACCTGGGGCCTGCTGCTGACTGGCAAGCTGGTTGCCACGCACAACGAATCCGGCCTGACCTCTTCACTGAGCCGCATCATCGGCAAGAGTGGCGAGCCGATGATCCGTAAGGGCGTGGACATGGCCATGCGCCTGATGGGCGAGCAGTTCGTCACCGGTGAAACCATCGGTGAAGCCCTGGCCAACGCCAGCCGTTTCGAAGCCAAGGGCTTCCGCTATTCCTACGACATGCTGGGTGAAGCCGCGCTCACCGAACACGACGCGCAGAAATACCTGGCGTCCTACGAGCAGGCCATCCACTCCATCGGCAAGGCTTCTCACGGTCGCGGCATTTATGAAGGACCGGGCATCTCCATCAAGCTGTCGGCGCTGCACCCGCGCTACAGCCGCGCCCAGTACGAGCGCGTAATGGAAGAGCTGTACCCGCGCCTGCTGTCGCTGACGCTGCTGGCCAAGCAATACGATATCGGCCTGAACATCGACGCCGAAGAAGCCGACCGTCTGGAGCTGTCGCTGGACCTGCTTGAGCGCCTGTGCTTCGAGCCGCAATTGACCGGCTGGAACGGTATCGGTTTCGTGATTCAGGCCTACCAGAAGCGCTGCCCGTACGTGATCGATTATGTGATCGACCTGGCCCGTCGCAGCCGTCATCGCCTGATGATCCGCCTGGTGAAAGGCGCGTACTGGGACAGCGAGATCAAGCGTGCTCAGGTCGAAGGCCTGGAAGGCTATCCGGTGTACACCCGCAAGGTTTACACCGACGTGTCCTACATCGCCTGCGCCCGCAAACTGCTGGCCGCACCCGAAGTCATTTACCCGCAGTTCGCCACGCACAACGCGCACACCCTGGCGGCCATCTACCAGATCGCCGGGCAAAACTACTACCCCGGCCAGTACGAGTTCCAGTGCCTGCACGGCATGGGCGAACCGCTGTACGAGCAAGTGGTGGGCAAGGTTGCCGATGGCAAGCTGAACCGTCCATGCCGCGTATACGCGCCGGTCGGCACCCATGAAACACTGCTGGCCTATCTGGTGCGTCGCCTGCTGGAGAACGGCGCCAACACCTCGTTCGTCAACCGTATCGCCGACCACACCATTTCCATTCAGGAACTGGTGGCCGACCCGGTCAACCAGATCGAACGTATGGCCACTCAGGAAGGCGGTTTCGGTCTGCCACACCCGCGTATTCCGTTGCCGCGCGACCTGTACGGCAGCGAGCGCGCCAACTCCAGCGGCATCGACATGGCCAACGAACACCGCCTGGCGTCGCTGTCGTCGGCCTTGCTGGCCACCGCGCACAACGACTGGAAAGCCGCGCCGATGCTTGGCTGCCCGGCCAGCGAAGGCGTGGCGAAGGCTGCACTGAACCCGTCGGACCTGCGTGACGTCGTCGGCCATGTGCAGGAAGCCACGGTGCAGGACGTCGACAACGCCATTCAATGCGCGCTCAGCGCCGGTCCAATCTGGCAGGCCACACCACCAGCCGAACGTGCCGCCATTCTGGAGCGCGCCGCAGACTTGATGGAAGGCGAGATCCAGCCATTGATGGGTCTGTTGGTCCGCGAGGCTGGCAAGACCTTCGCCAACGCCATTGCCGAAGTGCGTGAAGCGGTGGACTTCCTGCGTTATTACGCCGTCCAGGCGCGCAACGATTTCACCAACGACGCGCACCGCCCGCTGGGCCCTGTGGTCTGCATCAGCCCGTGGAACTTCCCGCTGGCGATCTTCAGTGGTCAGGTGGCCGCTGCACTCGCCGCTGGCAACCCGGTACTGGCCAAGCCTGCCGAGCAGACGCCGCTGATCGCCGCCCAGGCCGTACGCCTGCTGCTGGAAGCCGGTATCCCTGAAGGCGTGGTGCAATTGCTGCCAGGTCGCGGCGAAACCGTGGGGGCAGGCCTGGTAGGCGATGAGCGCGTCAAAGGCGTGATGTTCACCGGTTCCACCGAAGTCGCGCGCCTGCTGCAACGCAACGTGGCCGGTCGTCTGGACTCGCAGGGCCGTCCGGTTCCGCTGATCGCCGAAACCGGCGGCCAGAACGCCATGATCGTCGACTCCTCGGCACTGACTGAACAAGTGGTCATCGACGTGGTGTCCTCAGCCTTCGACAGTGCAGGTCAACGCTGCTCGGCCTTGCGCGTGCTGTGCCTGCAGGAAGACTCCGCGGACCGTGTCATCGAAATGCTCAAGGGTGCCATGGCGGAAAACCGTCTGGGCAACCCGGAGCGCTTGTCTGTGGACATCGGTCCGGTGATCGACGCCGAAGCCAAGTCAGGCATTGAAAAACACATCCAGGCCATGCGCGACAAAGGCCGCACCGTGTATCAGGTTGCCATCGCCGAAAGCGCCGAGCTCAAGCGCGGCACCTACGTGATGCCGACCCTGATCGAGCTGGAAAGCTTCGATGAACTGCAACGCGAAATCTTCGGCCCGGTGCTGCACGTGGTGCGCTACAAGCGCAAGGAACTGGACCAGTTGATCGCGCAGATCAACGCCTCCGGTTACGGCCTGACCCTGGGCGTGCACACGCGCATCGACGAGACCATCGCCAAGGTGGTCGACAACGTCAATGCCGGTAACGTCTACGTCAACCGCAACATCGTCGGTGCCGTGGTGGGTGTTCAGCCGTTTGGCGGTGAAGGTCTGTCAGGCACGGGCCCGAAAGCCGGTGGGCCGCTGTACCTGTATCGCCTGCTGTCGACGCGTCCACAAGACGCCATCGAGAAGTCGTTCTTGCGTGGCGATGCACTGTGCGCCCCGGATCTGCGTCTGCGCGAAGCCATGAGCAAGCCGTTGCAAGCATTGAAAACCTGGGCCACCAGCCATCAGAACGCTGAGCTGGCTGCCTTGTGCAACCAATACGCCGAGCAATCGCAGAGCGGCATCACCCGTCAACTGGCGGGCCCGACCGGCGAGCGCAACAGCTACGCAATCCTGCCGCGCGAGCACGTGCTGTGTCTGGCCGACGACGAAACCGATCTGTTGACGCAACTGGCCGCCGTGCTGGCGGTGGGCAGCTCGGCCGTCTGGCCGGAAACCGAGATCAGCAAACCGCTGCGCGCCCGCCTGCCGAAAGAGGTTCAGGCGCGCATCAAGCAGGTTGCCGACTGGACCAAGGACGAAGTCATCATCGATGCAGTTCTGCATCACGGTGATTCCGACCAACTGCGCGCCATCTGCCAGCAGATCGCCCAACGCAGTGGCGCAATTGTCGGCGTCAATGGCCTGTCCCACGGCGAGACCAACGTCCCGCTGGAACGTCTGGTGATCGAACGTGCACTCAGCGTCAACACTGCGGCGGCGGGGGGTAATGCGAGTTTGATGACCATCGGCTAACCCTGTCCCGAGCCGTACTCCCACACAGGACCGTGGGAGATACCGCAGCCTCTCAGGGGCTGCGTTGTCTCGCAGCAAACACGGGATTGTGGGAGGCGGCAAGACGATACCCGCCACTCACTGCCCTTCATCACCCGCATCAATCTTGCTACCGCCTCCCCATTCAGCCGCCTAGACTGGATCGATCCCCAGTCAAGGTGCGTTGCCATGTCCGAGTCGCTGCTCAGTTCCCGTAATCTGGCTTTCGAGCTGTATGAAGTGCTGGATGCCGAAGCCCTGACCCGTCGCGAGCGCTTTGCCGAGCATACGCGTGAGACGTTCGATGCCGCGATTGGCACGGCGCGCACCATCGCCGAAAAGTACTTTGCGCCACATAACCGCAAGGCCGATGAAAACGAACCGCGTTACGAAAACGGCGCGGCGGTGCTGATCCCTGAGGTCAAGCCTGCGGTGGATGCGTTTCTGGAAGCCGGTTTTCTTAATGCCGCACGGGACTTCGAGGCAGGCGGCATGCAACTGCCGACGCTGCTGTCGCAAGCCTGCTTTGCCCACTTTCAGGCCGCCAACGCTGGCACCACCGCGTACCCGTTTCTGACCATGGGCGCGGCGAACCTGATCGAAAGTTTCGGCGATGACGAACAGAAGCAGCGCTTTCTGCAACCGATGATCGAAGGCCGGTTCTTCGGCACCATGGCGCTGACCGAACCCCATGCAGGTTCATCGCTGTCCGATATTCGCACCCGCGCCGAACCGGCTGCGGATGGCACTTACCGGCTGCGCGGCAACAAGATTTTCATTTCCGGCGGTGATCACGGGTTGTCGGAAAACATCGTGCACATGGTGCTGGCCAAACTGCCCGATGCGCCGGGCGGCGTGAAAGGCATCTCGCTGTTCATCGTGCCCAAGTTTCTGGTCAACGACGACGGCAGCGTTGGCGAGCGCAACGACGTGGTGCTGGCCGGGCTGTTTCACAAGATGGGCTGGAAAGGCACCACCTCCACCGCACTCAACTTCGGCGACAACGGCGAGTGCGTGGGCTATCTGGTCGGCAAGCCGCATCACGGCCTGAGCTATATGTTCCAGATGATGAACGAAGCACGCATCGGCGTCGGCATGGGCGCGGTCATGCTCGGTTATGCCGGTTATCTGTACTCGCTCGAGTATGCCCGTGAGCGGCCGCAAGGCCGGCTGCCGGACAACAAGAGCCCGGACAGCGCGCCCGTACCGATCATCCAGCACACCGATGTGCGACGCATGCTGTTGACCCAGAAAGCTTATGTGGAAGGAGCCTTCGACCTGGGCCTTTACGCCGCCCGCCTGTTCGACGACGCGCAGACCGGCGAGACCGGGCAGGTGCGTCAGCAGGCCCACGAACTGCTGGACCTGCTGACGCCCATCGTCAAATCCTGGCCATCGGAGTTCTGCCTCAAGGCCAACGAGCTGGCGATCCAGATTCTTGGCGGCCACGGCTATACCCGCGAATACCCGGTCGAGCAGTATTACCGGGACAACCGCCTGAACCCGATTCACGAAGGCACCCACGGCATTCAGTCGCTGGACCTGCTGGGGCGCAAGCTGGCGCAGAACGGCGGCGCGGGTCTGAAACAACTAATCAGGCTGATTGCCGATACCGCACAACGCGCCAGCGCCCACCGCCAGCTCGATCATCTGCGTCAGCCGCTGGAGCAATTGGTAACGGCCTTGCAGGGTGTGACCGTCGGCCTGCTGACCGATCTGGCACAGGGCAAGGTCAACGTCGCGCTGGCCAATTCAGCGCTTTACCTCAAGGCATTCGGGCACACCGTGATCGGCTGGCGCTGGCTGGAACAGGCCATTCGCGCCGAAGAAGGACTCAGTAAGGGCAGCACGACAGACGCCGACTTCTACAAAGGCAAACTGCAGGCGGCGCGGTACTTCCTGACCTGGGAAGTACCGGCCTGTCATCACGAACTGGCGATTCTGCAGGCCCGCGATGACGTGTGCCTTTCAATGCACAACGACTGGTTCTGAATCACGGCTCAAGAACGAGGAGGAAAGAACGCGTCCACCAGTGGCCTGGCATCGTCACCCAGCTTGGCTGCATAGTGCTCGCGGCTGAAGGCCTCGCCGGTGCGCAGGTCATAGGCGGGCCCCGACACCTGTTCCACCGGCACCTGACGCAGTTGCACATTCATGAAGCGGTAATTGCTGCCGGCCAGTTCTTCGATGCGTCGAATCTCGAAGTAGTTGCCCGGCAGGAACACCGATTCGACCTCACTGGGGCTGTTGGAAAACGGGCTGATGGGTGTTGCCGTCAGGTATTCCTTGGCGGGCAGCTCGAACACCACTGAGGTGTCATCGAACGTGATCTCGCCTTCGAACGCCGTTGACGACACACCACCCTGACTGCTGGCAAAGACGCGGGCGATGTAGGGATTTTCACTGAACGAGGTGACGTCGGTATTCACCAGCACATCGCCGACCTTGAGCCTGCCTTCCCGGAACACCTTGCCTGAGGTGCCCCGTTCGCCGCTGCCTCCACGGTAAAGAGCCACATCGTTGTTGTGCGCAACGTCGCCAAGGTCTTCGATCAGTTGCTCTACCGCCTCGAGCTGATCGGCCTGCCTGCGCTCTCCTGTGCGCAGAAACACGTTGTAGGCGTCATCGTCTTCGGTGTATCGGGTTATCGCTCCACCGAAGTACGCGTTGTCCGTGGTTTTAAACACCCGATGCTTTTCGTTCCAGGCATCGATGACGACATCTTCACCTTCAGAGTCCGAGATCACTTCTTCGTCCTCATCCAGTTCGTAAACGCCGACCACCGACTCCTGACGCTGGTTACCCAACGCTGAAAGGCGCTGCTCCTCAGCCAGGTTGAACTGCATGTGGGTTTCCCAGAACGACGATGAGGTCGGGACAGCGTCTTTGGAAGATGAAGCACCCGACGCGCCTTCCAACGGCGGTTTGCCGCCCTGTAGTCCGGGCTTGCGGATCAGCTCCCACTGATCGAGTTCATTCAACCTTACCGGACGTGCGCCATTGAACGCGAAGGGGTTCTCGGGGTCGACAATCGCCCAGGTCTTCAGGCTTTCCAGATACCTCACCCGGTAAGGCAGATCACCCAGCGTGATCCAGGTCTGGCCATTGCCCAGAACATGGACACCTCGGGCATGGCCTTGCACGACAGCGGGTACATCCTCCAGCACTTCATTGCCTTCAAGCCCTGCCAGCGCCGCGACTTCATCGTCTACTGCCGGGGCGATCTGAGCCGCACGGCCGATGTCGGCCAACAGGGGGAGATTCAGAAACAGATAGACCGCATTCACGACAGCGCCCCGAACCCCGGCCTTGCGCAGTTGCGCGGTACGCCCGTTGACCGCCTGATCAATGTTCAGACCCACGTTTACAATTCCCGCCCCTATCAGGCTCAACGCGACCGGCCAGGCCAGCGCGGCCACGCCGTTAGCGATCTGGATGAATGCGCTCAGGTAGCCGATCCACAATTGCTTGCGAAGGCTGGCACTGCTGGTCAATTGTTCATGAACGTCCTCGTTCATTTCCTGGCGGGCGACATTGCGCAGATGTTCGAACACAGACTGAGGGCTGGTAAGCGTTGAATGCCTCAGAAGGGTCTGTTCAGCGGACCAGGGTTGGGCAGCGAGTGTCGCCAGGGTTGTGCTCAAAGCCTGCTGCTGCGGCTTGCGCACAAAGTGCGACACCAGCGCGTCCCGCGTCGTGGCGTCAGCCAGTTGAGCCTGCAACCACTCATACAGCCCCTGCTCGTTGTCAAAACACTGGAACGCGGGTTCAGCAGCGGGCGAGTAAAGTATCTGCCGTCCGTTTGCGTCGCTGATGCGCAGAAGGTCTCTGGAAACATGCCCTGCACAGTCGAGCACCTGCATGGCAATGCCCTCGGCAAAAGGCGGGAGCTGCTGCAACATCGCCCACGTGACGTGCGGATCGTTCCGGCCGGTAAGCGCAGTGAGTACGGTGTCAAAGTCATCTACCCGCAACTGCTTTCTGCTCAGGGCCAGCCCGGCCGAAGACAGCAGGTTCACCTTCGCCAGCGTGCAGAAATCCTGATCATGAACACGCCAGAACGCGTCGATTTTCTGCCTGCAGTCAGCCGCGAAATCCAGTTTCCAGAAGTCCTGCAGCACATCGCTGGGCAACATGGGCACTTCGTTGCGTTCGTTATAGAAACGCTCGCCGGGGCCTGCGAGATAGAAGCCGCTGTCAGTATTGAGCTGGTCGACTGACACGTTGTCGCTGGCGTTGAAGCGATGCATCACCAGTTCGATGAGGGTCATCGACTCGGTAGGGGGCCCGACATGCTCCCATCCGGTGAACGTCAGGCCGCTGTTGTCCGCCCGTTCGAAGCGATGCCAGTAAACGTCGCCCGGGTCGAGTGACTTGCCGGTGTGTTTGAGGAGAATCCCTCGTGCGGCCTGAAAGGCCAACACGTAGAGATCCGGGTAGGCGTTCATCAGCGTCGCAGCGCGGGCCTGAAGCTGTTTGTCCGCCCACGCGTCAGTGGCGGGCAGCGCCTGATGGGTTGTTTCGTGCATGGCTTCCTGTCCTTGCAAAAGAAGAAAGCCATACACATTAAGGAGTCGGCAGGCACAGACTGCTGTAACTATTTAAGTCGCCCACTCAGGCCTGAGGTGACACCCCTTCAGGAAAGAACACGTCCACCAACGGTTTGCCCGCCGCACCCAACCGGGCAGCGTATTGCTCACGGCTGAACGGCTCACCCGTGCGCATATCCAGAAGCCTGCGTCCTGCAACCGGGCCGAATACTTCCTTGATCCGCACCCTCATGAATCGATAGAAGCCACCCCGAACCTCGTCGAGCTGCTCGATCTGGAAGTAGCGACCCGGCAGAAAGATGGACTCGGCTTCTCCGGGGCTCGAGGAAAAGGGCGCGATGGGCGTTGCCCCCAGGTAATGCCCGGCAGGCAGTTCGAAGACCACCGAGCTGTCATCAAAGGAGACCGGTCCCGAGATGGAAAGCGCATTGTCGCCCGCCTGGCTGCTGGCAAAGGTTCTGGCCTGATAGGGGTTTTCGCTGAACGAGGTGATATCGGTATTGGTCAACACGTCTCCCACCTCGACATTGCCACTGCGAAAGAACTGCCCCGAGGTACTTCGCTCGCCACTTCCGCCGCGATACAGGGCGACGTCGTTGTTGAAGCCAAGCGTCATCACATCTTCGACAAAGCGCTTGATGTCTTCGACCTGCTCGGCAACGCTCACCATGCCCGGCAGTTGATCGTCATCAAAGACCGTTCCGGTGCGCAGGTACTGGTTATAGATCCCGCCATTGTCGGTGTAACGCCGAATGCTCTGGCCGTAAAACATGGCGTCGTGGGTCTTGAACACACGGTGTTTTGCGCCCCAAAGGTCGATGTGTACGTCTTCGCCTTCGGAATCGGAAACCACCTCCTCTCCCGGCTCCATCCGGAAAATTTCCATGACGGCCTCCTGTCGGGCGATAGCGGCCTCGGCCAGGTGCTTTTCGTCATAGACGTTGATCAGCATGTAGTGGTCCCAGAACGTCGAAGTGGTCGTTGCGTAGCGCGGCGGGGACGACGGCGTGATCATGTCCGGCAGCGCGTCCTGAGGCGCGCCACCCGACAGGCCAGGCGAGGCGATGGGCTGCCACTCGCCTTGCGCGTCCAGCACAACAGCCGGACCTGAGGAGAAGGCAAACGGGTTGTGCGGATCAATCACCTGCCAGCCTTGCAGTGATTCGCTGTAGCGCACGCGATAGAACAAACCGCTGCGTCGTATCCAGGTCTCGCCATTGGCGAGTTGATAAATGCCTCGCAGCCGACCGTCGGCGGTGATGGGCGTGAGGCCTTCGAGTGCCAGTTGATTACCGTTGAGATTGGCCAGGGCATCCGTGGCGGACACGGCGGGTGCCGGCTCTGCCATGCCCATGACAGCGCGACTCGACTGCGCCAGCAGCGGCAGGTTGAAAGCCAGATAAACGGCATTGCAGATCGCGCCCAACACCCCGGCCTTGCGCCGCGCTGCCGTCTTGCCGCGCAACGCCTGATCGATATTCAGCCCAAGATTCAAGGCACTCGCCCCCACCACAGCCAGCGCCACCGGCCAGCCCAACAGCGCGAGATTGCCTGCCACATGCAGAAAGGCGTCCAGATACCCCATGCCGATTCGCTTGCGTAGCTCGGCATTACTGGTCAGCAGCGCACGGGCATCCGCCCTCATCTCTCCGCGAGCGACATCACGCAGGTAGTCGAACGGATCGCCGGGAATGGCCCCCTTGATCTGGTTGACCAGGCTGTGCCCCGCTTGCCCGTCGTCGGTCAGCAGGCTGGCGATGCGCTGGTCGAACGTGACGTCAGGCGTCTGCCGGTCGCCGGGCGAGCGAACGAAGTGCCTGCGCATTTCATCGCGGGTCTGGGCATTCGCGAAACGAGCCTTGAGCCAGTCGATCAACGCCTGCTGGTTGGCAAAACGGTGAAACGGACTGATGTCGCCGGGCATGTAAAGCATCTGCACGCCCTGCTCGTCGACGATGCGCAGAATATCCCGGGCCTTGAAGCCCCCGATGTCCAGCCAGTGCACGCTTGCCTTCGCGCCGGATCGTACGCCTGCACCCAGGGATGCCAGAGTGGGCGTGTCGCTGTGCTCATCCAGAACCAGGCTCACCAGCACCTGGAAATCACTCGCCGATAGCTGCCCGTTCTGTTTGCATCGCCCCGCTGCTGCCAGGTATCGGGCCTTGGCCAGCTCCCCGAACGTGTGTTCATTCAGACGCCAGAATTCGTCCAGCGCCCGTTGATAAGCGACACTGAAATCCAGCGCCCAGAAATCATTCAGTGCGTCCTGGGCGAGCAGACGCACTTCATTGGTTTCGTTGAAGCTGCCGTGGTCGGCCTTCACGGTGTAGAAACCGCCATAGGATGAGAGCTCGTCACTGGCCACTTGATCCTGAGGGCTGAAGCGGCGAATAAGCAGTTCGACGATCGTCATCGACTGGACCGGCGTGCCGACGTGCTCCCAGCCGGTAAAGGTACGCGGGCTGCTGACCGCGCCGCTGAACCGGTGCCAGTAGACCGCTTCGGGGTCGAGCCATTGGCCGACGCGTTTGAACAGAATCTCCCGCGCCGCACGCCACGCCATGTCGTACAGGTCGGGATAGGCCACAACATAGTCGTGGGCTTTCTTGCGCAGTTGCTCTTGATCATTAAGGTGTGACGGTGTCGTTTGAGAAGTCATGGCTTCCTGTTCCTTTGGAATGGGAAGCACACGCAATCAAAATCGGCAGAGGCACGGGTCTTACATAATTACGACCTGCACGGGCGGGCCGGTAATAGCAACGGTCACAGACACCGTGTATTAATCGGCAAAACTTTGACAGCCAGCCAATTCAACAGGTTAGAATCCCTTGGCACGCGGACTGCATGGTCAGTTCTCGCACCCACCGTTTTCGATTCGTTTTCTATGGAGTACCGCCCTTGGATGCCACGACCATCAACAGCCTGTTCCTGATCGGCGCGTTGCTGGTAACGGCGAGCATTCTGGTCAGTTCTCTTTCTTCACGCCTGGGCATCCCGATTCTGGTCATCATCCTTGCGGTGGGCATGGTCGCGGGCGTGGATGGCGGCGGCATCATCTTCGACAACTACGCCACGGCCTATCTGGTGGGCAACCTGGCACTGGCGGTCATTCTGCTCGATGGCGGCCTGCGAACGCGGGTCGCGAGTTTCCGTGTGGCGCTCTGGCCCGCCCTGTCGCTGGCGACCGTCGGGGTGTTGATCACTACGGTGCTGACGGGCATGGTCGCCGCCTGGCTGTTCAACCTGAACATGATTCAGGGCCTGCTGATCGGCGCCATCGTCGGATCCACCGACGCGGCGGCCGTGTTCTCGCTGCTCGGCGGCAAGGGACTTAACGAACGGGTCACGGCGAGTCTGGAAATCGAATCCGGCAGCAACGACCCGATGGCGGTGTTTCTGACCGTGACCCTGATCGGCATGCTCGCCAGCGGTCAGACCGGCCTGCACTGGGGGCTGCTGGGGCACCTTATTCAGGAATTCGGCATCGGCGCGATCATCGGTCTGGGCGGCGGCTGGATCATGTTGCAACTGGTCAACCGCATCAATCTGGCCGCGGGCCTGTATCCGATTCTGGTCATCGCCGGCGGTCTGGCGATCTTTGCCCTGACCAACGCCATCCACGGCAGTGGCTTTCTGGCGGTCTACCTGTGCGGTCTGGTGCTGGGCAACCGGCCGATCCGCAGCCGCCATGGCATTCTGCACATGCTCGACGGCATGGCCTGGCTGGCACAGATCGGCATGTTCCTGGTGCTGGGGTTGCTGGTCACGCCGCACGACCTGCTGCCTATCGCCATTCCGGCGCTGGGTCTGGCGCTGTGGATGATTCTGGTGGCACGGCCATTGTCGGTCATGGTCGGCCTGCTGCCGTTCAAGGCGTTTCATGGTCGCGAGAAGGCCTTCATCGCCTGGGTCGGCCTTCGCGGCGCGGTGCCGATCATTCTCGCTGTGTTCCCGCTGATGGCCGGGCTGCCCAACGCGCAACTGTACTTCAACCTCGCGTTCTTCATCGTGCTGGTCTCGCTGCTCCTGCAAGGCACCAGCCTGCCGTGGATGGCGAAACTGCTGAAGGTCACGGTTCCGCCCGATCCTGCGCCGATTTCCCGCGCTGCCCTTGAAGTCCATGTCACCAGCGAATGGGAGCTGTTCGTCTATCGTCTGGGCGCAGAAAAGTGGTGCATCGGCGCGGCGCTGCGTGAACTGAAAATGCCTGAAGGCACGCGCATTGCGGCACTGTTTCGTGGCCAGCAACTGCTTCACCCCTCCGGCAGTACCACGCTGGAAGTGGGCGACCTGCTCTGCGTGATCGGCCACGAACACGACCTGCCCGCACTGGGCAAACTGTTCAGCCAGGCTCCGCAACGCGGTCTGGACCTGCGCTTCTTCGGCGACTTCGTGCTCGAAGGCGACGCGCAACTGGGCGCGGTGGCAGCGCTTTATGGTCTGAAACTCGATGGCCTTGACCCCGGCATGCCGCTCAGTCAGTTCATCGTGCAGAAGAACCGTGGCGAGCCGGTGATCGGTGACCAGATCGAATGGAATGGAACTATTTGGACAGTTGCCGTCATGGACGGGAACAAGATCCAGAAAGTGGGCGTCAAATTCCCCGAAGGAAGCCGCCCGGGTCCCGGATTGTTCCTTTAAACTGCCCACCCACACGTACCATCATGCGACCGGTGTCTATGTTTTCCCTGCGCTCCCTTTGTGCTGCCACACTGTTTACGCTTTGTCTTTCCACCTTCCCTGCGCTGGCTGCAGACCCGCCCACCCGCGAAGCCGTGCAGCAAAGTCTGGACAAGATCGCCGACCGCAAGCTGCCGGATGCCGATCAGAAAGCGCTGCAACAGGTCCTCGAACAGACCCTGGGGTTTCTGGCCAGCAAGCAGGACAGCGAACAGAAGCTGACTGCGCTCAAGCAGCAGCTCAATCAGGCACCCAAGCAGACCGCCGACAATCAGCGTGAGCTGAGCCGGCTCAAGGAAAGCAAGGTGGTTGCGGTCGCACAGCGCTACGGCGGCCTCGACGTGCCGCAACTGGAGCAGGTGCTCAGTCAGCGCAGCACCCAGCAAAGCGATCTGCAGAAAGAACTCAACGACGCCAACAGCCTGAGCATCACTGCCCAGACCCGGCCGGAGCGTGCGCAGGCAGAAATCAGCGCCAACCAGAACCGCATCCAGCAGATCAACGCCATCCTCAAACTGGGCAAGGACAACGGTAAGACCCTCAACGCCGACCAGCGCAACCTGCTGAATGCCGAGCTGGCGTCGATCAACGCCCTGAATCTGTTGCGCCGTCAGGAACTGGCCGGCAATAGCCAGCTTCAGGACCTGGGCAACAGCCAGCACGACCTGCTGACCGAGAAAGTCGCACGCCAGGAGCAAGAAATTCAGGACCTGCAAACCCTGATCAACGACAAGCGCCGCGCCCAGTCGCAGAAAACCGTCGCCGACCTGTCCCTCGAAGCTCAAAAATCCGGCGGCAGCAGCCTGCTGGCCACCGAGAGCGCGGCCAACCTGCAGCTGTCCGACTACCTGCTGCGCGGCACCGATCGCCTCAACGAACTGACCCAGCAGAACCTCAAGACCAAGCAGCAACTGGACAACCTGACTCAGACGGACCAGGCCCTGAGCGAGCAGATCAACGTGCTCAGCGGCAGCCTGCTGCTGTCCAAGATTCTCTACAAACAGAAGCAGTCGTTGCCGCATCTGGAACTGGACAAAGGCCTGGCCGACGAAATCGCCAACATCCGTTTGTATCAGTTCGAAATCAACCAGCAACGCGAGCAGATGAGTACGCCGAACGCCTATGTCGAGAAGCTGCTCGCCACGCAGGCCCCGGAAAACATCACCCCGCAGCTGCGCAGAACCCTGCTGGACCTGGCCATTACCCGCAGTGACCTGCTGGAACGTCTGAACCGCGAACTCAGCGCATTGCTTAATGAATCCATCACCCTGCAGCTGAATCAGAAACAACTCACCAGCACCGCCATGAGCCTGCGCTCCACGCTGGACGAGCAGATGTTCTGGATCCCCAGCAACAAGCCGCTGGACATCGAGTGGTTCCAGAACATCTGGCCGCGCTTGGAAAAACAGGTGGCAACCCTGCCCTGGACCTCCAGCATCAGCGAGCTGTCGGACGGCCTGACCCAGCAGCCGTTGCTGTTCCTGCCATTGCTGTTGCTGATCGGCGTGCTGACCTGGCGGCGCAAGGCGCTGTATCAGCGCCTCAATCGTCTGCACGCCGACATCGGTCACTTCAAGCGTGACAGCCAGTGGAAAACCCCGCAGGCCTTGCTGATCAACGTGCTGCTGGCCATGCCGGTAGCGCTGGGCCTGGCCTTGTGCGGCTACGCGCTGCAAATCGACGCCCGTGGACAGAACGCCAATCTGGGCGAAGCGCTGTTGCAGATCGCCCTGGCGTGGCTGGTGTTCTACACCGCGTACCGCGTGCTGGCGCCATCGGGCGTTGCGCAGCTGCATTTCCGCTGGGAAACCGCGCAGGTCGAGTTCCTGCGTGGCTGGGTGCGGCGTCTCGGGCTGGTGGTCCTGGCGCTGGTGGCCGTCGTGGCCGTCGCCGAACATCAGCCGGCGGCGCTGTCCGACGACGTGCTGGGCATTGGCGTGGTGCTGACCTGCTACGCATTAATGGCCTGGTTGCTGGGTCGCCTGCTGGTGTCCAGCCCGACTCACCACAACGCGTCACTGTTCCGCAAAGCCGTGGGCATGGCCTTCACCGCACTGCCCATCGCGTTGTTCGTGGCCGTGTGCTTCGGTTATTACTACACCGCGCTCAAGCTCAGCGACCGCTTGATCGACACGCTTTACCTGCTGATGCTCTGGCTGGTGGTCGAAGCCACGTTCGTTCGCGGCCTGGGCGTTGCAGCCCGTCGCCTGGCGTATCAGCGCGCCCTGGCCAAACGTCAGGCCGCCCGCGAGAGCGGCGACAACGATGCACCGGTCGAAGAACCGAAACTGGACATTGAACAGGTCAACCAGCAGTCGCTGCGCCTGATCCGGCTGGCCTTGCTGGGCGGCTTCATCGGTGCGCTGTATCTGGTCTGGGCCGACCTGCTCACGGTGTTTGCGTACCTGGACAACATCACCCTGTACGAATACACCAGCGGCACGGGCGCCAACATGAGCATGGTGCCCATCAGCCTCGGTGACTTCATCGGTGCAGTGGTGATCATCGCCATCACCTTCGTGCTGGCGGGCAACCTGCCTGGCCTGCTGGAAGTGCTGGTGCTGTCACGGCTGAACCTGGCGCAGGGCAGCGCCTACGCCACCACCACGCTGCTGTCGTACGCCATCGCCGGGATCGGTTTTGTCACCACGCTTTCAACACTGGGCGTGAGCTGGGACAAGCTGCAATGGCTGGTGGCGGCCCTCTCGCTGGGCATCGGGTTCGGCATGCAGGAGATCTTCGCCAACTTCATCTCCGGCATCATGATCCTGTTCGAACGCCCGGTGCGGATCGGCGACACCATCACCATCGGCAACCTGTCGGGCACGGTGAGCAAAATCCGCATTCGTGCGACGACCATCACCGATTTCGACCGCAAGGACATCATCGTCCCCAACAAGACGTTCATCACCGGCCAGCTCATCAACTGGTCGCTGACCGACACCATTACCCGCGTAACCCTCAAGCTCGGCGTGGATTACGGCTCGGACCTGGACCTGGTGCGCGAGTTGCTGCTGCAGGCGGCCCGCGAGAACCCACGGGTGCTGAAAGAGCCCGAGCCGATCGTGTACTTCCTGAACTTCGGCGAAAGTACGCTGGACCACGAACTGCGCATGCACGTTCGCGATCTGGGCGACCGCAATCCGGTACTGGACGAGATCAACCGGTTCATCAACCGCGAATTCAAGAAGCAGAAGATCAACATCTCCTTCCGCCAGATGGAGATCTACCTGAAGAACACTCAGGGCAAGGAATACAAGATGGTGCCGGTGGAGCCGGAGGACAAACCCGGTCTGACGACCGAAAAGACCACCCCGCCGGTCAACACCAAAGTAGCGCCAGCGACCAAGGACGCGCCCGAGCCACCTGAACTCAGGCTCGACTGATCGGGTCAACCCCAGCAGAATGCCCCCACACTCTGCTGGAGATGGCCTGTGAAAGCCCTCGACGAACTCGTCTTCGACAACCGCTTCGCCCGCCTGGGCGACGCGTTCTCCACTTCGGTCCTGCCCGAACCCATCGCCGAGCCTCGCCTTATGGTCGCCAGCACGTCCGCTCTGGCCTTGCTCGACCTCGATGCGAGCCAGGCCGAACTGCCACTTTTTGCAGACATCTTTTCCGGCCACAAACTCTGGCAGGAAGCCGAGCCACGGGCGATGGTGTACTCCGGTCATCAGTTCGGCTCGTACAATCCGCGCCTGGGCGATGGCCGTGGCCTGTTGCTGGGCGAGGTTTACAACGACGCAGGCGAACACTGGGACCTGCACCTCAAGGGGGCCGGTCAGACGCCATATTCGCGCATGGGTGACGGCCGGGCGGTTCTGCGCTCTTCGATCCGCGAGTTTCTGGCCTCTGAAGCGCTGCATGCCTTGAATATCCCGAGCAGCCGCGCCGCCTGTGTGATCGGTTCCAGCACTCCGGTGTGGCGCGAAACCGAGGAACGTGCCGCCATGGTGCTGCGTCTTGCCCGCAGCCATGTACGCTTTGGCAGCCTCGAATACTTCTACTACACCAAGCAGCCTGAGCAGTTGAAGCAGCTGGCCGAACACGTACTGACGATGCACTACCCACACTGCCAGGAACAGCCTGAGCCGTATCT
This sequence comes from Pseudomonas asturiensis, assembly GCF_900143095.1. Classification (GTDB taxonomy): domain Bacteria; phylum Pseudomonadota; class Gammaproteobacteria; order Pseudomonadales; family Pseudomonadaceae; genus Aquipseudomonas; species Aquipseudomonas asturiensis. The sequence goes on from NZ_FRDA01000007.1 coordinate 317,590, forward strand.
GGCGATGTTCCGGGAAATCGTCGAGCGCAATGCCGAGTTGATCGCGAAGTGGCAAGCCTACGGCTTCTGCCATGGCGTGATGAACACCGACAACATGTCGATTCTGGGCATCACCTTCGACTTTGGCCCGTTCGCGTTTCTGGACGATTTCGACCAGCACTTCATCTGCAATCATTCCGATCATGAAGGCCGTTACTCTTTCAGCAATCAAGTGCCCATCGCGCAGTGGAACCTCAGCGCGCTGGCCCAGGCCCTGACGCCGTTCATCAGCGTAGATGCGTTACGCGAGACCATCGGGTTGTTCCTGCCGCTGTATCAGGCACATTACCGGGACCTGATGCGCCGTCGCCTCGGCCTGACTCAAGCAGACGAGCGGGCCGACGAGCAGGACGATCTGCTGATCAGCCGCTTGCTGCAATTGATGCAGAACAGTGGCGTCGATTACACGTTGTTTTTCCGCCGTCTGGGCGATGCCCCGGCCGCCGACGCATTGCAGGCCCTGCGTGACGACTTTGTCGACATAAAAGGCTTCGACAGCTGGGGCGAGACCTACCTGGCGCGCATCGCCCAGGAAAACCCTAGCCCGGAAGATGAGCGCAAAACGCGCATGCACGCGGTCAACCCGCTGTACATCCTGCGTAATTACCTGGCGCAAAACGCGATTCAGGCGGCCGAACAGGGCGACTACGAAGAAGTGCGCCGCCTGCACGACGTGCTCTGCACGCCCTTCACCGAGCAACCCGGCATGGACCGCTATGCCCAGCGCCCACCGGACTGGGGCAAGCATCTGGAGATCAGCTGCTCGTCGTGATCGGCGCACAGCACGTCTGGCTACACCGGTGCGACGGATCGCAGTGGCTAGCCTGATACGCGGCAACTAACCTTAAGCGCAGGACGGCTGCTTGCGATGAACCGGTTGACGCGAATCAAGGCAGCGATACACCACGATCAGATGGACAGCAGGAGCACGACATCATGGAAGATGACCTCTCTGGAAAAGCAGTGATTATCGATATGGGCAGCGGCTTTACGAAAGTGGGATTTGCGGGAGATAAGTCGCCAAAGGCCGTATTCCCCACTGTGGTAGGCAGGCCTAAAGCGGCTACCGGACTTAAGACAGTATATGTCGGTGATGAAGCCCTCTCTGGAGGTGAAGCACTGGACCTCAGGAACCCGGTAAAGTTTGGGGTTGTGAATAACTCCGACGATTTCGAAAAGCTTATAGAATATGTTTTTTCCACCGCATTAAAGATTGAAAAAGAAAAACAACCTGTCCTGCTGACGGAGTCTCCGCTCCCCCCTAAAGCCAACCGGGAGTACATAACCCAGATAATGTTCGAGTCACACTGCTGCACCGCTTTTTACCTTGCAAAAGATGCAAACTTGAGCCTCTACGCATCAGGAAGAACCACTGGAATTGTGGTGGACATAGGTGACGACATGACTTGTGTCGCGGCCGTTTTTGAAGGGTTTATGTATCCTCATACCGTTCTCAAGCGTGAGGTTGGAGGACGTGACCTGACGAACTACCTTGCCCAACTGCTAGACACTGCAGAACCCGACTTTAAAAATCTGCAATCGCGTTTCTCCATCGCCAAGGACATCAAAGAGAAGCTCGGTAACGACGCACCGAATCTCGCCTCAAAACTTCAAGCGGCCTCAAGTACTGTTGATAAATTCTATGAGCTGCCCAATGGCAAAAAAATAAACCTCGCCGATGAGCGATTTAATTATCTGGAGGAATTACTCCAGCGACTGTTCGACAGCAAAGGACCATACGACCTGCATAACACCATTCACCAAAGTATTTTGAAGTGCGATGAGGACATTCAGAAGGACCTGTGGGGAAACATTGTCCTGAGTGGCGGCTCAGCCATGTTTAAGGGGCTTGGCAACCGACTGCAAAAAGAACTTTCTGCGTTAGCACCTGCGGGGACAACTGTCTCGGTTACGGTGCCACCCGACTGTCGATATGCAAGCTGGATCGGAGGCGCCATGCTGGCGGACCTGCCTACCTTTCAGCAAATGTGGATCACCAGAGACGAATACGATGAAAGCGGCCCAGCCATTGTTCACAGAAAATGCTGTTGAAGGGGCACCGCCGGGCAGCAAACACCGCAGATCGTGTAGGAGTGGGCCGGGCGGCGTTCCGTTTGTCCGCGAAGACTGACTTCCAGCCGCAATCCTTCGACTGAACACACCGCCCCCTTCGCGGACAAGTCCGCTCCCACTGGTTGAAACCGGTTTTCAACCAGTGGGAGTGAGCTTGCTCACGAAGACTGACTTCCAGCCGCAACACCTCGACCGAATACACCGGCCCCTTCGGATGCTCCGATCAACTTGCTACGCAGCGGCGGCGAGTCGCAATTTGCCCGGCACCCAGCGCTATTTGCTGAAAATGGCCTGATGCAGCGCGCGTTGAGGGCGTTTCCGCCCGGTTTTCCGTGTTAAACGCGCAACTCACCCATACCCATCAGCTGTTTTCGAGCCATCCACAGATTCGACAGGGCGAACAGCGTGGTCAGCTGAGCTGTGTTTTTCATCAGCCCACGAAAGCGCACTTTCACGTAGCCAAACTGACGCTTGATTACGCGAAACGGATGCTCGACCTTGGCCCGTGTCTGAGCTTTG
>NZ_FRDA01000015.1:0-48625 GCF_900143095.1 Pseudomonas asturiensis
GCCTCGGCAACGTTTTAAGCCAGCGTTTTATGGTGGGCTTGTCGTTGGTTATCGAGGTGAGCAGATCCTGATCTGGCTCATAAATAACGAGTTCAACTTTGGCGACATCCACGCCCACGATTGACTTCGAAACGCGCATTGCCATGGACAGTTCTCCACGTTAAGGTTTTACGGCTTGAAGGGGTTTCACCCAGAGGCGCAGGCTTGTTTCTATCGTCGCTTGAACGAAGCATTCTTTATCGGCGCTTTTGGTGGAAGGGGTGGGGCGAGGTCTCCCACGGTCTGTACTGTTACAGCAGTCAGATGCGAACTGTTCGTCCCACCACCCCTTCAAGTCTAACCATACAAGCGGACTGGTCCGCGGATGCCGTATTTCAACCACTGCCTATGCGTCGTATGCACCGGTCTTTTCGCTGACAAGTCCGCTCCCACGTGAGATAGCGTTTCTTCAGCAGACCGAACGTCGTTTGCGAGACCGAGCGCTGCAGGCGCTGCAATACATCAACAGGAACCCCAATGGACCAGTACGTCGTCTTCGGTAACCCCATCGGCCACAGCAAGTCGCCGTTGATTCATCGTCTGTTTGCCGAGCAGACCGGGCAGTCGCTGGATTACCAGACGTCGCTGGCGCCGCTGGACGATTTCACCGCATTCGCTCGGACGTTTTTTGAGACGGGACGTGGCGCCAACGTCACGGTGCCGTTCAAGGAAGAAGCCTTTCGCCTGGCGGATCGTCTGACCGAGCGCGCGCAACGCGCAGGCGCGGTCAATACGCTGGGCAAGCTCGACGACGGCAAGGTGCTGGGCGACAACACCGACGGTGCCGGCCTGGTCCGTGATCTGACCGTCAATTGCGGCGTAAACCTGCGGGGGCAGCGCATCCTGTTGCTGGGTGCGGGCGGCGCTGTACGTGGCGCGCTTGAGCCGCTGCTGGCGCAACAGCCGCTGGCGTTGGTGATTGCCAATCGCACGGTGGAAAAAGCCGAAAGACTGGCACAGGAATTCGCTGATCTCGGCCCGGTGTTCGCCAGCAGCTTCGACTGGCTTCAGGAGTCGGTGGACGTGATCATCAACGCTACCTCCGCCAGCCTTGCAGGCGAACTGCCGCCGATCTCGCCCGGCCTGATCGAACCGGGCAAGACCTTCTGCTACGACATGATGTACGGCAAAGAGCCAACAGCGTTCTGCCGATGGGCCACCGAGCACGGCGCGGCGCAGTCGGTCGATGGGCTGGGGATGCTCGTCGAACAGGCCGCCGAAGCGTTCCTGCTGTGGCGCGGCGTGCGCCCGGATTCAGCGCCGGTGCTGGCAGAACTGCGCAGGCAGTTGGCGGCCTGAGGCACACACGCTGATCGTTCCCACCCTTGGGGATGATCAGAGCAATCCATCAGTCCTCAAACACAATCGGGCATTTCCCCGCCCCTTCCAGCTTGTGCAATTCTTCGATCACCTGCGGTCTTGCATGGCGCAGCACCAGCGCCCTGCCCTGTCTGGCAAGGCGACGTGCTTCCTGATGCAGCATTTCGACGCCAGAGTAATCGATGAAGTTGATCTGCTGCGCCTCGATCACTACGCGCTGGCCCTGGGTGCGTTGCAGGCGGGTTTGCAGGTAATGACTGGCGCCGAAAAAGATTGAGCCGCCGACGCGCAGGATGTCTTCGTCGTCTTCACGCCATTGCTGCACGCGAGGTTGCGAGGTGCGCTTGAGGTAAAAGAACAGCGAAGCCAGCACGCCCGCGTAAATCGCGGTCTGTAGCTCCAGCAGCAGCGTGGCCAGGCAGGTCAGCGCCATCACGAAGAACTCCGCGCGGCTGACCCGGAACAACGCGGCGATACCGCGACGGTCCACCAGCCCCCAACAAATCAGCAGGATCGACGCCGCCATGCTCGGGATCGGGATGTGCGAAATCAACGAGGCCCCTGCGACGGCGAACAGCGCGACCCAGAGCGCCGAGAAGACCCCGGCCAGTGGCGAACTGGCCCCGGCTTCGTAATTGAGCGCCGCACGGGTGAACGAGCCTGCCGACAGGTAGCCGGAAAACAGCGAGCCCACCATGTTCGACAGGCCCTGCGCACGGACTTCCTGATTGGCGTTGAGCATCTGCTGCGAACGGGTCGACAGCGAGCGCGCAATCGACAGGCTGTTGACCAGCCCGAGCATGCCCACCGCTACCGCCGTTGGCAGCAGCTTGAGGATCAGCTCGGCATCCAGCGGCAGCGGACTGAACGGCGGCAAGTGCCCGACGAAGGCGCTGACCAGCCTGATGTGGCCGAACATGGCGGGCCACAGCCAGACCAGCAGGCCGCTGGACACCAGCGCAATCAGCAATGTAGGCCAGCGCGGCACCAGGAATTTCAGAAGGATGCCCAGCGCCAGCGTCATCAGGCCCAGCGTGAGGGACGGCAGGTCGATTTCGCCACGATGTTCGAGCATCGCCGTCAGGCTGTTGAGGGCTGTGGTCTGACTGGGCAGGTCGAGGCCCATCAGGTTGGGCATCTGCCCCAGCGCAATCACCACGGCGGCGCCCAGCGTGAAGCCGACCACCACGGAATGCGAGACGAAGTTGACAAGCGCACCGAAGCGCATCATCCCCAGCAGCAACTGAAAGACCCCGGCGATGAAGGTCAGCAGCAGAATCAGCGTGATGTAATCCTGACTGGCCGGGACCGCAAGCGGGCTGACGCTGGCGTACAGCACAATGGAAATGGCAGCCGTCGGGCCGCAGATCAAATGCCACGAAGAGCCCCACAGGCAGGCGATGATTACCGGCACGATGGCGGCATACAGCCCGTACTCGGGAGGCAGTCCTGCGATCAGCGCGTAAGCGATGGATTGCGGCAACGCCAGAATGGCGCCGCTCAACCCTACCAGCGCATCACGCCCGACGCTGGCGCGAGTCTGCTGAGGCAGCCAGGCGAGAAAAGGCAGGAATTTATGGCGGTTTAACCAGCGCATCAGTCCCTCTTGATTGGTGGATTGCCGCCAAGGTTACACGCTGTGGCTCGATCTGATGATTACCGAGATCTGTGCATTTCGCTCCACATGGTTTTTTCCGGCTTGAACGCAGAACCTGCGGGGTGAGCGTGCTTGCGTAGCGAAAGGTACAGGCTATGGCGTCAGCGCTGGCCCTTTCGCGAGCAAGCTCGCTCCCACAGAAGCGGTTTTTTTCAGTCAGTTGCCTTTCATCAAGCCGTTGGTAACTCACTGAAGAAACGCCATTTTTCCTGTGGGAGACACCGCCGCCTGTTCGGGGCGCGCTGTCTCGCAGCAAACACAGGATTGTGGGAGGCGGCAAGCCGCCCCCACAGGCCGAGCAGACCTAGTTCTTCGAAAGCTTCGCTTTCACGGCCGCCAGCGCGTCCTTGTCGTCGAGGGTCTTGACGCCATCCAGCCATTTTTCCAGCACGGCCGGGTTGGCGTTGATCCAGGCCCTGGCGGCTTCGCTGTTGCTGACTTTATTGTTCGCCACGTCGGCCATGATGGTGTTTTCCATGTCGAGCGTGAAGTTCAGGTTGGTCAGCAGCTTGCCCACATTCGGACAGGCGTCGGCGTAGCCTTTGCGGGTCAGGGTGAAGACGGAGCCGGTGTCACCGAAGTATTTCTCGCCACCCTTGAGGTAGTGCATGCCTTTGATCTGCACGTTCATCGGATGCGGGGTCCAGCCGAGGAAGACCACGAACGACTTGCGCTTCACATTGCGATTGACCTCGGCGAGCATGGCCTGCTCGCTGGACTCCACCAGTTTCCAGCCACCCAGGTCGAATTCGTTCTTCTTGATGATCTCCTGCAGCGACAGGTTGGCGGGCGCGCCGGAGCCGATGCCGTAGATTTTTTTGCTGAACTTGTCAGCGAATTTGTTCAGGTCGGCAAAGTCATGCACGCCCGCGTCCCAGACGTAGTCAGGCACGGCCAGGGTGAATTCGGTGCCTTCGAGGTTCTTGGCCAGTTGCGTGACGTCTCCCGTGGCCACGAACTTGTCATAGAAACCCTGCTGCGCAGGCATCCAGTTCCCCAGGAATACGTCCAGCTGTCCGTCCTTCAGCCCGCCATAGGCAATCGGCACTGCAAGGGTGTCGATCTTGGTCTTGTAGCCCATGCCTTCGAGCACCAGGCTGGTGATCGCGTTGGTGGCGGCAATGTCGCTCCAGCCCGGATCGGCCATTTTGACCGTACTGCAACTGGCGTCATCGGCGTGTGCCGCGACGCCGCCCAATGCCATGACACTGACCGCCAGTGCGGTGAATAACGTTCTCATCGGTATACCCCTTTTGATTTTCTTGGTGTGGGCAGTGTCAGGGTTGTGGATAACGTGCCTTGCGCTCCAGATCGTCCAGATCAATGTGGTTGCGCATGTATTGCTGACTGGCGTCGACCAGTGGCTGGTGATCCCAACTCTTCAGCTTGCCGGTTGCCAGCGACCTGGCGACAAAGCGACGCCTGCGCTGGCTGGCGAGCACCTGATGGTGTATCGCCGGTATGTCCCACCTGGCCCGTGCTTCGGCCAGGAAGTCGTTGAACAGTTGCTGATAGTCGGGAGACTGGCTCAGGTCCTCCAGTTCCTTCGGATCGCTCTTCACATCGAACAGCAGGCAAGGGTCCTGCTCCGAATAGATGAATTTGTAGGCACCGCGACGGATCATCATCAACGGGCTGGTCGTGCCTTCGGCCATGTATTCGCCGAAGACCTCATCGTGTCCGGCCTTGCCTTTGAGGTGCGGCATCAGGGACCGCCCATCCAGCGGCAATCCTTTGTCCAGCGTGCCGTTGGCCAGGTCGACGAAGGTCGGCAACAGGTCAGCTGTGGACACCGACGCTTTCACGCGGCGCGGCTTGAACTGGCCTGGCGCATAGACCACCAGTGGCACGCGCGCGGCCATTTCGAACCAATGCATTTTGTACCAGAGCCCTTTCTCGCCCAGCATGTCGCCGTGATCGCCCGAGAACACCACAATGGTGTCGTCTGCCAGACCGACTTCAGAGAGTGTCTGCATCAGCTTGCCGACGTTCAGGTCGATGTAGCTGCAGGCACCGAAGTAGGCGCGCCGCGCATCACGGATCTTGTGCGTCGGCAACGGCTTGTCCCATAGATCGTAGACCTTGAGCAGGCGTTGTGAATGCGGGTCCAGCGCCTCCTGGTTGGCGTGCAGTGGGGGCATCGGTATTTCGACGTCGTCGTACAGATCCCAGAATGGTCGGGGGATGGTGTACGGGTCGTGGGGATGGGTCATCGAGACCGTCAGGCAAAACGGCGCATCGCCGTCCTGGCGCACATGGTCGTACAGGTATTGCTGCGCCTTGAAGACCACCTCTTCATCGAAGTCCAGCTGGTTGGTGCGCACACACGGCCCGGCCTGCAGCACCGACGACATGTTGTGATACCAGCTGGGGCGCACGTCCGGCTCGTCCCAGTTCACGGACCAGCCGTAATCGGCCGGGTAGATGTCGCTGGTGAGGCGTTCTTCGTAGCCATGCAATTGATCGGGGCCGCAGAAATGCATCTTGCCCGACAGCGCGGTCTTGTAACCCAGCGCACGCAGGTAGTGAGCGTAGGTCGGGATATCCGCCGGGAAGTCGGCAGCGTTGTCGTACGCGCCGATCTTGCTGGGCAACTGACCGCTGACCAAAGTGAAACGCGAGGGTGCGCACAACGGGCTGTTGCAGTACGCCGACTCGAACACCACGCCTTGATCGGCGAGGCGAGACAGATTCGGCATCAGAATCGGAGACGGGGCGTAGAACGGCAACATTGGCGCGGCCATTTGATCGGCCATGATGAACAGAATATTTTTGCGCTTCATGTAATCGCTGCATCCCATAGTGAATAGTTATGCGAAAGTGCTGCCAACGAGAATGAGGGCCATACTGGCTGTGGTAAAGCCCATATGAAGATATACCTAGGATAAGCAGAGCTTATGTTTGAATCGCTTGGTGATCTCTCGCTGGATCTGTTGCGCGCGTTCGAGGCGGCTGCCCGTTTGCGCAGCTTTACCGCTGCGGCCATCGAACTGGGCACCACGCAGCCTGCGGTCAGCCAGCAGATCAAGCGGCTTGAAGAGCAACTGGCGACCCGGTTGTTTGACCGCATCTACCGTGGCATCGAGCTGACCGAAGCGGGTGAGGTGCTGTTCAGCCATGTGCAGACCGGCTTGCAGTCCATCGAAAGCGGACTGGTCGCCATCACCGATCAGCGCCAGCATGAAGTGCTTCAGGTCGCGACGGATTTTGCGTTCGCCTCCTACTGGCTGATGCCCCGATTGCACCGTTTCCACAAGGTCAATCCAGACGTGGACGTCAGCCTGGTGACCAGCGAGCGCAGCCACAGCATGCTGCGCCCGGATATCGACGTCGCGGTGTTATTCGGCGATGGGCGTTTCAAGCAGGGCCAGAGCCATTGGTTGTTCAATGAGGAAGTCTTTCCGGTGTGCAGCCCACAGTTGATCGCAGGTCGAGAACTGCCCTTGCCCAACGATGCGCTGCGTGAATTTCCACTGCTGCACCTGCGTGGCGAAAGCGCCAACAACTGGTTCGACTGGAGCGGCGTGTTCCGGGCCCTCGACATCCACCAGTCACCGGCACCCGGGCAGTTGCGTTTTGACAACTACACACTGCTGATCCAGGCCGCCATCGGCGGTCAGGGCGTGGCCATCGGCTGGCGGCATCTGGTGGACGACCTGCTCGAACAAGGCCTGCTGTGCCGCCCCATCTCAGCCTCGGCGGTTTCCGGTTACGGTTACTACGTCGTCTTGCCACAGCGCAAACGCCGCGTGCAAATCGTCCAGCAATTCGTCGACTGGCTGGCCAGCGAGCAGGCGTTGAGCGGGGTTTCGCTGGCCGGCAGGCCGCTGCCGTCGATTGCGGTGTGATCAGGTATTTTTCAGCACATATAAGCCCGAATCTCTAACGGGTTAGATGCGACTTATCAATTTAGACGGAAACTTCCTACATGGTTTGCAGAAGTGGGCGAGTTTACTTTTGCTCTTTTTTAGCATGACTTCGGTAGTGGTTCTGAGATAATTATAGCCTTATATTCGCAGCTTGATATTAATGGGTAATACACCTCATATGCATGAGTGGCGGGGCGGCGTTCGAGAGCACCCTGGTCATACTTGTTCACCTTTGCCGAGAAATTGAGGAGGTTTTTATGAGTCAGTGGGGTGTTTTAGTAGAGGCCACATTTGAATCTATCCATTTATGTTCAATTGAAAAGCAAGTTCGAGTATGCGTAACAAGCCCATGGGAGGGTAAGAATTCCTATCAAATAGTTGTTAAAGGTATCGATAGATTAGTCCTGAATGATATGGGGCTTTTGAGTATTGTTGATCGCGTCAATTTTTTCGATTTCAGCAAAGAGCAAGAAGCAGAAGCTGCAAATTGTTTATTTTTTTGTTGTGGGGACGCAATCCTGAAACAGCAGAGCTAAAGGACTCTACCTTTTTACAAAAATTGGAACTCTTCCGCACGGGCAAGCTTGTGTTGTTCGAGCTTGAGGCTGTTTGCGGTGCAACGTTTATTGCATTGGCGGAAAGCGTTAGTTTAGAGTTGCTTGACAAAATATAAATTTTTTCATGTAGAAGGTCATACAGAATTCAGAGCGGTGGGGTGGATGACCTTTTTTGATTCGGTTTAGGTAAGTAGCATTAACTTTGAGTCTGCCTTACTGAAGTAGATAGGTCGTGAGGAGGCTAAACCTAGAAGGTGATCAGCGCTATGCTATCTAGCAATTTTCATGATGGAAAAATGATGTCCATTGCTGTTATGGATGACACGCTTTTTATGGAGGTTTACGCTGACGGTAAAACCACCAAAATCAAAGTCTCTGGCCTGGAAAAGCTTAGGGTTACTGATTTCGAGGAGGGAAATATAATCAATTCTTTACGTGTATTAAGCCCGAATGATGATGGGGCCAGCAGCGAAGTCATGCGCCTGATGAAATACGCCTACGCGCTGGAAGACGCGGATTTCAAGCTGTCCCCAAAGTACTCGTCCTTCTTGGATAAAAAACTTGAGGCGTTTCGGAATGGCTCTGTTTTAGTAGTGGAGTTAGAGCCTTCGTATGGGGCATACGCTGTTGCCATAGGCAAAGAGATCTCAGAAGAGAGTCTCTGATTGTCTGGAGTTGGCTTCACCTTTGCATAGGGAGTGAGCGTATATGTCTGCGTAGACGCCTTGCCTGATTAGCCTGTAAACGATCTGAGGGCGTTTGCGCCGCTTTAGAGGGAGCAAACAGTGAAGATAAAAACTTCCATCAATGACAGTGGGTTGCTATTAAACACGGAAGGGCTTTTACAGCATTATGGTTACGAGATAACTGTTCAGATTCATGATGACGACTTAGAAGAACACGCGATAGCGTTTATTGAGACGGTTGCTAACTATCTCGACACGGGTCATGAAATTTCTTCAAATGAAACGCTGGGCTATGGCTCTTGGGTAACAAAAATGCAGCTCAATGATTGTAAGGAGCTGATATTTTTTGAACAGGTTCCTTTAACAGGCGACTGTGTACTCGGCATCACGACCACCCTAACTATGTGGGCCGAGCAGCATGCAATGTGTGCGAAAGCCGGGGTCGAGTATTCCGTTCCACGCCACGACCAGCTGATCGTTATTTCTGACGGTGTGCTCGAGGGTGATCCTGCTGAGGGCGTTCGTTATTCGTCACCCGAACATATGTCTGGCTGGTGGATAACCACAGACCGGTATAACGGCGATACCAAGACGCTTAAGACCGTCCATGCACACCATGTAGCGGAGCATCGTCCTGATCTGGTGAAGTTTTTAGCGTTGCCATTTGGCTATCGGTTTTATGGGATAACCGGCGAAGCATGGAGAGATAAAAGCTAGACGGCTACGCTTTATCAACCATCATGCAGGACCTACTATCGGCCCACACACGAGAAAAATGATCAAGGCTGGACCCACACCTGCATCAGTCAGGTCTTCAGCCGCGAAAGGAGTCTCTATTCCCATGCAAGATATCCACGGCTATCACGCCCATGTCTATTTCGACGCCCAGACCCTCGACCAGGCGCAAGCGTTGTGCGAAGCCGCGGCCGGGAAATTTGCTGTGCAGATGGGACGCGTCCATCAGAAGCGTGTCGGTCCACATCCGGACTGGAGTTGTCAGTTGGCTTTTGAGCATGCGCAATTCGCTGACGTCATGCGCTGGCTGGCGTTGAATCGCAATGGGTTGGTGGTGTTTACGCATCCGCTGACGGGCGATGAGCGGCTCGATCACACCGAGCATGCCATCTGGATGGGCGCGGTGCGGCCGTTGGACTTGAGTGTTTTTGATGACTGACGGGCCAGGCTCCCGGCCTGTTTCGCCACGATGCTATGTCGACTGACAGGCAAAATGTTCGGTGTAACATAGCCCGCGCCAAAATGTGACTGGCTGGTCCTTTGAGGTGTAGATAGCCAAAAAGTGATCATGTAGGTGCCTGAGCATCAGGCATCAGGGGTAGTTGCAGCCGTGTTTTTGCGGGCGTGCACTGAATGCTGAGATCGAGACAGAGAGGGTCATGAGACATGCCGAATGCAGTCATCGAAGGCAAAACGCTTCACTATTCCGATCAGGGCAGCGGGCCGGTGCTGTTGCTTGGCCACAGTTACCTGTGGGACCGGAACATGTGGAGCGCGCAGGTTGATCTGCTCGCCAGTCAGTACCGCGTGATTGTGCCGGACCTGTGGGGGCATGGTGAGTCGGGTGCGTTTCCTGAAGGGACCCGGAATCTGGATGATCTCGCTCGCCACGCGCTGGCATTGCTCGATTATTTGAACATCGAACGTTGCACCCTCATCGGGTTGTCGGTCGGTGGCATGTGGGGCGCTATCGCTGCGATTTCAGCGCCTGAGCGCTTCAACGGGCTGGTGCTGATGGACACCTATCTGGGCAAGGAAAGCGAGGCCAAGCAGGCGTACTATTTTTCTCTGCTCGATAAGGTGCAGGCAGCCGGTGTGTTTCCCGAGCCGCTTCTGGACATTGTGGTGCCGATATTCTTCCGGCCCGGGATCGATCCTCAGTCACCGCTGTACCAGGCGTTTCGAGCGGCGCTGGCCAGCATGAACCCAGAGCAGGTACGCCAGACGGTGGTGCCGCTGGGTCGCATCATCTTTGGTCGTGAAGACCGGCTTGGGCTTCTCCACAAACTGGATGCGGACACGACGCTGGTGATGTGCGGCGACGCTGACATCCCCCGTCCCCCGCAGGAAACCCGAGAGATGGCTCGCCTGATCGGCTGCCCTTATGTGTTGGTGCCCAAAGCCGGTCATATCGCCAACCTGGAGAACCCGGAGTTTGTGTCGGGGGCATTGATGGCGTTTCTGGCCGGGTTGCATCAGAAGACCGCGTAACGCGCATCCCGCGTCCGGTTCCCACGTGGGATGCGTTCTCCACGTGGGAGCGGACTTGTCCGCGAAGGCTGTGTTTCAGGCGCTATATCTGGATCGGATGTACGGGCCTCTTCGTGGACAAGTCCACTCCCACCTGGCGTTCTCAGCTTGGGATGCGCACTTGTCCACGAAGTGGCCGGGTCAGTTCAGCACCCCGTCCAGAATCGCATAGACAATCCCCGAGCCTACGGCGATCAGGACCACGTCTGTGCCCAGGCGACGCCATTCGTAGCCGTCGTAGTGCGGCAGGTATTGCAGGGAGCGGCTGTCCAGGCGTTTGCCGTAGCCGGGTGGCAGCGGTTTGCCTTTGGCGATGTGAATGCCCGGCGGCAGTGGCTGGCCACGGCCGATGACGTCACGGTGTTGCTGGAACGTCTCGCGCACGGGGCCGAAATCCTGGGGTGGGCCGCCGCGACGATTGTCCTGATGAGCGGGTCCCGGACCTCTACCATTGCCGCGATTGCCAGGGCCGTCATTGTCGCGCGGGCCTGGCTGCTGAGCACCACGGTTGTCGTCCGGGCCATTACCACGTGGGTCTGGCGGCGCAGCCTGAAGCAGCGGGCTGGCGCTGATCATCAAGATGCCCAGGCCAGTGATAAAGCGGTTCGACAGTTTCATGGGGTGCTCCTCAGCTCCACGCGATGCAGCAAAAAGGGGTTCATGACCTGGTCATGAACCCCTTGTGTCTTGCTACATAGAACCGCTGCTGACGCTTTGATTCCTCTGTATCAGAATCTTTACCCTCAGCTGACGCGGGCGTTACGTACGCCCTCGGCCAGTGCCGCGCACAAGGTCAGTACGCCGTCCACCGCCTGCTCCGGCGATTGGGCGTTGGCGATCTGGTCGACCAGCGCCGAACCCACCACCACGCCATCGGCCAGACGTGCAATGGCAGCGGCCTGTTCTGGAGTACGAATACCAAACCCGACGCTGATCGGCAGGTCGGTGTGACGACGCAGGCGCGCGATGGCTTCGGTAACGTGTTCAGTGGTTGCCGAGCCCGCCCCCGTCACGCCCGCGACCGACACGTAGTAAACGAAGCCGGAGCTGCGTTCCAGCACGCGCGGCAGGCGCGCATCGTCGGTGGTCGGTGTGGTCAGGCGGATGAAGTCGATGCCCGAGGCCTGGGCGGGCGTTGCCAGTTCGGCGTCGTGCTCAGGCGGCAGGTCAACGATGATCAAGCCATCGACACCCGCTTCCCTGGCCTCGGCCACAAACGCATCGACGCCAAAACGGTGAATGGGGTTGTAGTAACCCATCAGCACGATCGGTGTGGTCTGGTCTTCGACGCGAAACTCACGAACCATCTGCAGGGTTTTCGGCAGGGTCTGACCCGCATCCAGTGCCCGCAGGGTGGCCAGCTGAATGGCCACGCCATCAGCCATCGGGTCGGTGAAGGGCATGCCCAGTTCGATCACATCAGCGCCGGCAGCGGGCAGGCCTTTGAGGACTTTCAGCGAAGTATCGTAGCCGGGGTCGCCTGCGGTGACGAAGGTGACCAGGGCTGCACGACCTTCGGTTTTCAGCTGGGCGAAACGTTGTTCGAGGCGGCTCATACCAGCTTCTCCTGAGTCTTTTCAGCGGCTGCCATGTGGTTCATGACGGTCTGCATGTCTTTGTCGCCACGCCCGGACAGGCACACGACCATCAAGTGATCATCGCGCAGGTTGGTGGCGCGCTTCATGGCTTCGGCCAGCGCGTGCGCGGTTTCCAGCGCCGGGATGATGCCTTCGAGCAGGCAGCACTGATGGAAGGCGTCCAGCGCCTCGTCATCGGTGATGCTCACGTACTCCACACGCTTCACTTCGTGCAGGAAGGCGTGTTCCGGGCCGATGCCCGGGTAGTCCAGACCGGCGGAAATCGAGTGGGCGTCGGTGATCTGCCCGTCGTTGTCCTGCAGCAGGTAAGTGCGGTTGCCGTGCAACACGCCCGGCACACCGCCGTTGAGGCTGGCCGCGTGCTTGTCGGTATCGACCCCGTGGCCGCCCGCTTCCACACCGATGATTTCTACGCTGGCGTCATCGAGGAACGGATGGAACAGGCCCATCGCGTTGGAGCCACCGCCGACGCAGGCGATCAGGCTGTCCGGCAGACGACCTTCTTTCTCCTGCATCTGCTCCTTGGTTTCCTTGCCGATGATGGCCTGGAAATCGCGAACCATCGCCGGGTACGGATGCGGGCCTGCCACGGTGCCGATCAGGTAGAAGGTGTCGTCGACGTTGGTCACCCAGTCACGCAGGGCTTCGTTCATCGCGTCTTTCAAGGTGCCGGTGCCGGAGGTGACGGGAACGATCTCGGCGCCCAACAGCTTCATGCGGAACACGTTGGCCTGCTGGCGCTCGATGTCGGTGGCGCCCATGTAGATCACGCAAGGCAGACCGAAACGTGCAGCAACGGTCGCCGTCGCAACGCCGTGCATGCCGGCACCGGTTTCAGCGATCAGGCGTTTTTTACCCATGCGCTTGGCCAGCAGCACCTGGCCGATGCAGTTGTTGATCTTGTGCGCGCCGGTGTGGTTCAGCTCTTCGCGCTTGAAGTAGATCTTCGCGCCGCCGCAGAACTCGGTCAGGCGTTCGGCGAAATACAGCGGGTTCGGACGGCCCACGTAATCGCGCTGGAAGTAGGCCATCTCTTTGGCGAATTCAGGGTCGGCCTTGGCGGCTTCGTACTCGCGGTTGAGGTCCAGGACCAGCGGCATCAGGGTTTCAGCGACGTAGCGGCCGCCGAAGGAGCCGAACAGGCCGTTGGCGTCGGGGCCATTGCGAAATTGGGTCTGGGTCATGAAGTGCTCCAGTAGGTGTATCAAGCGAATGGGGTGAGCCGATTTGGCAATGAGTCCACTTTAACCAGCGCGCGTCCGGATGAAAACCGATAAGATCGCCGCAACCTGTCAGGAAAACTCACAGATCATGAGCCGCGATCTTCCACCGTTGAACGCCTTGCGCGCCTTTGAAAGCACCGCCCGACTGGGCAGCGTCAGTCAGGCCGCTGAACAGCTGCACGTCACCCATGGCGCAGTCAGCCGGCAATTGAAGGTGCTTGAAGAGCACCTGGGCGTTAATCTGTTCAGCAAGGATGGGCGCGGCCTTAAACTCACAGATGCGGGCATTCGTCTGCGTGACGTCAGCGGCGAGGCCTTCGATCGCTTGCGCAGCGTGTGCGCCGAACTGAGCCAGGGCAGCGCCGATGCGCCCTTCGTGCTGGGGTGCTCGGGCAGTCTGCTGGCGCGCTGGTTCATTCCGCGCCTGAGTCGTCTGAATGCAGAGTTGCCGGACCTGCGTCTGCACCTGTCGGCAGGCGAAGGGGATCTGGACCCGCGACGGCCCGGCCTGGATGCCCTGCTGGTATTTGCCGAGCCGCCGTGGCCTGCCGACATGCAGGTCTTTGAGCTGGCCAGCGAACGAATCGGTCCGGTGCTGAGCCCACGCTTCGCCCGTTTCGACAGCCTGCGCGATGCGCCTGCTGACGTATTGCTGAGCGAGGCCCTGCTGCAAACCACATCGCGCCCCCAGGCCTGGCCGAGCTGGGCACAGCAGAACGGGATCGATCCGCAGTCACTGCGATTCGGGCAGGGTTTTGAGCATTTGTATTATTTGCTGGAGGCGGCCGTGGCAGGCCTTGGTATTGCGATTGCGCCCGAGCCGCTGGTGGTCGATGACCTGAAGGCGGGCCGCCTGGTTGCGCCATGGGGCTTCAGTGAAACCCCGGCGCAACTGGCGTTGTGGGTACCTAGACGTGTGGCCGATGGCCGTGCGCAGCAATTGGCTCAGTGGCTTGAAAACGAGCTGCTGCGGTCTGGAGACCCGATCAGGATCTGATCAGTTACCGCGCTTGCACAGCAGGTACGCTGCGAGCAGGCCGAGGGCACCGACAGCAACGCCTGCGGTGGTCCAAGGGTGTTCCTGAGCATAGTCACGAGTGGCCAGTGCGTTTTCACGGGTTTTCTCTTTGACGTCCTCGTAGACATCGCTGAGCAGGCTGCGCGAATGGCTCAGAGCACTTTCAGCATTGGCCTTGAGATTTTTCAGGGTCTTGCGCGACTCGTCGGTAGCGTCGGCTTTCAGACCTTCGAGAGATTTCAAGAGGCTCTCGATCTCCGCTTCCATACTCTGCAACGAGGCCTTGCGAAGTGAGGTACTAGCCATGGTGTTTCTCCTGCAATGATGAGTGGGCGTGTGTTGTTTCCGACTCCGGGCTTTTTGGAAAGTGCGATGCCATTTTGCAAAGTCTGAACTTTTACCTGCTTTTTCCTGACAGAAGTCTGGAGCGTTGGTTTTAACGACGTGTTCACAGACCTTCAGGAGAACTGCCATGAGTGATCACCACACGTACAAAAAAGTCGAAATCGTCGGCTCGTCCACCACCACCGTCGAAGACGCCATCCAGAATGCACTGGCCGAGGCCAGCAAGAGCATCAAGAACCTTGAGTGGTTTGAAGTGACCGAGACCCGTGGCCACATCGTGGACGGCAAGGTCGGGCACTACCAAGTCACCCTGAAAGTCGGCTTTCGTATCGAAGCGAGCTGATCAGTCCTGAACCTTTCGGCTGGCTGATTGCCATAACCTGCGCTACACAGTTCATGAGCCACGTCCGTTTCAAAACAAGTGGCTCGAACGTGGGCGTAGGAATGTTGACTGGGCGCCTGTTCCGATGGCGTCTGCATTTGGCCGGACGAGAGGGAATACCCATGAAGAAGTTTTTGTTGGCTGTAGGCTTGTTGAGCATCGCGGGCACCGCTCTGGCGGCAGGCAAGCCTTGTGAAGAACTGAAAAGTGAAATCGACGCCAAGCTTCAGGCCAAGGGTGTTTCGTCCTACACGCTTGAAGTGGTCGAGAAAGGCAGTGCAGACGGTCAGCAAGTGGTTGGCACTTGCGACGCCGGCACCAAGGAACTCGTTTACAAGCGCGGTTGATAGTCAGGCAGGCTCGATGTAAATCCAGCCCGTTGCTCGACCCCGTGTGCAGGCTGTAAAAAAACGCCCGCGCCACCGTCTGAATGTTGATTCAGCCAGTGACGCGGGCGTTTTCATTGCGGCGCGAACGGCCTCAGCCGTGTGCGACCTGAGCGAGGATTTCGTAGGACCGTAGGCGATCCTGATGCTCGTACATGTCGCAGGTGAAGATCAGCTCGTCAGCGTCGGTCTGTTCCAGCAGCACATCCAGTTTGGCGCGGATCTTGTCCGGTCCGCCGACCATCGCCAGCCCCAGAAAGCTCGCCACCGCTTCGCGTTCGTGCGGCAGCCACAGGCCGTCCATGGACTCCACAGGCGGACGCTGCATCAGGCTGTGCCCGCGCATCAGCGCCAGAATGCGCTGGTAAACGGACGTGGCCAGGTATTCGGCCTGCTCGTCGGTGTCAGCCGCCGAAAGGGGGACGCCAAGCATCACGTAAGGCTTGTCGAGCACGGCCGAAGGCTGAAAGTGGTTGCGATAGACGCGAATCGCTTCGTGCATGTAGCGCGGTGCAAAGTGCGACGCGAAGGCATAGGGCAAGCCACGCATGCCTGCCAGTTGCGCGCTGAACAGGCTTGAACCCAGCAGCCAGATCGGTACGTTAGTGCCCGAGCCCGGTACGGCGACCACTTTTTGATCAGGCGTGCGCGGCCCCAGATATTCCATCAGTTCGGTCACGTCATCCGGAAAGTCATCCGCGCTGCCCGAGCGTTCCCGGCGCAGGGCGCGGGCTGTCATCTGATCGGAACCCGGCGCACGGCCAAGGCCCAGGTCGATGCGGTCCGGGTACAGGCTTGCCAGAGTGCCGAATTGTTCGGCCACCACCAACGGTGCGTGATTGGGCAGCATGATCCCGCCCGCGCCGACGCGGATGGTTGACGTGCCGCCCGCCAGATAAGCCAGCAGCACCGACGTCGCCGAGCTGGCGATGCCGTCCATGTTGTGGTGTTCGGCAACCCAGAAGCGGTTGTAGCCCAGTTTCTCAACATGTTGCGCCAGATTCAGCGAGTTGCGCAGGGACTCGGCGGGGCCTTTATCGTGGCGCACGGGCACCAGATCCAGGGTGGAAATCTTTACATCTGCCAGACGTTTCATAGGCCAGGGTAGCTCCTCGAATTGTGATGGGTCGGCTCAAGGAGCTGCCCACAATGAAACAACAGTGCGGGCGCAAGTCTGGGGTTTCAATAGAGGTGTCTAAAAAAACCTACTTAAATACTAGGTCTTTATTCCGGTTGAACTTTCCACAGCCGTCTATCCTCAGAATCCTGTCACGTGCAGAAGACTCAATCCCATTTATTAAGGAGCGACCATGAGCATCGTCAAGAAAGCATCGGCCCATTGGGCGGGTGATCTGAAAACCGGTATCGGCAGCATCTCGACTGAAACCGCTGCACTGCGCGAGCACCCTTACGGCTTCAAGGCCCGCTTCGAAGGCGGCAAAGGCACCAACCCTGAAGAACTGATCGGCGCGGCCCATGCCGGCTGCTTCTCGATGGCGCTGTCGATGATTCTGGGCGACGCGGGCTTCACTGCCGACAGCATCGATACGCACGCCGAAGTGTCACTGGACCAGGTCGAGGGTGGGTTCGCGATCACGGCTGTGAAATTGATCCTGAAGGCCAAAGTGCCGAACATCACCGAGGACCAGTTCGACGAGCTGACTACTAAAGCCAAAGAAGGCTGCCCGGTCTCCAAGGTTCTGAACGCCAAGATCACGCTGGACGCTACGCTGGAGAGCTGATCCGGTAGTTCAGGTTTTCGTGTGAGGTGGCTTGCTGGCGATAGCGTCAGTTCAGTGGTTTCCAGATTGCCTGGGCTATTGATCCGCCGGCAAGCCGCCTCCCACGCCAAGGTTCTTTCGACCGGTTATGTGTCCTTGAAGAGGGTCAAGCATGAAACGTTTTGCTTTGGCAGCGGCCTGCACCCTGCTGGCTGTAAATGCTGTGGCGGCCCCGAAATCCTGCGATGAACTCAAGGATGAAATCGAGGCGCGTATCCAGGCGAACAATGTCACGTCCTACACGCTGGAAGTCGTCACCAATGACGAGGTTCAGGACCCGAACATGGTCGTGGGCAGCTGTGAAAACGGCACCAGAAAGATTATTTATCAGCGTAACGATCGCTGATCAGATGCAGTGAACATCCCTTTCCTCTGCGACCACCTTGCGGTCTGCGTCATACAGCCAAGCATCGACATCACTGGTCAGTGACCTCACTTCCAGCACATAACGCTGCCCTGCAGCAAAGTGTGGGTAGTCGATTTCCACGAAGCAGGTGATTTCCGCGTAGTTGTCGCCCATCAGTCCGATGCTTGCGTAGCGGTATTCGTAGTCGTAACGCACTTGCAGCGAATGGCTGCCAGGGGTGACCTGAAAGTAGCGCCCGTCATAGGTGTTCTTGCCGTCGAGCTTGTCGGCCATCACCACCTTGCCCGTGATGGTGCGCAGATCGACCCAGGCCATGTCGGGGTCCACGGCAGGCAGAGGGCCAGCGCATCCGGCGAGGGCTGCGAGGGCAACGATCAGTGTCATGACGCGCATGCTGTGCTCCGTTTCTGAACCGACGACGATGATAGTTGCGTCGGTGTTGTCTGTCCTGCATAACAGCACTGTGTTCAGATTTGAAGGCTGTGTATGCCACGACTCACTGTTTTACGCCTTTGGCAGGCTTTTCCGATACTGGCGGTTGTGATGCTCGCGGGCTGTTCCAGCGTGGCCTATTACGGGCAGCTGGCGCAGGGGCAGTGGCAGTTGTTGCAGGCGCGTGAGCCGGTCGATGAGGTCATCGCCGACCCTGCACGCGACCCCACTTTGCGTGCGCACCTGGCGCAATCACAAAAGGCCCGGGCCTTTGCCAGCGAACACCTGCACCTGCCTGACAACAAGAGCTATCGCCTGTACGCCGATCTGGGGCGTCCTTACGTGGTATGGAACGTGTTCGCCACCGACGAGTTCTCTCTTGATCCTGTGACGCACTGTTTTCCGATTGCCGGTTGCGTCGCCTACCGCGGTTACTACACGCCCGGCGGCGCGCGAGGTGAAGCGGCGTTGCTGCGCCAGGCCGGCAAGGACGTCTATCTCAGTGGTGTAGAAGCCTATTCGACGCTCGGTTGGTTCAATGACCCGATCCTGAGCTCGATGCTGGGCTGGGGCCATGAACGACTGGCCACACTGATTTTTCACGAGCTGGCGCATCAGCGTTTCTACGTGAAAGATGACACACCATTCAACGAATCGTATGCCAGTTTCGTCGAGCAGGAAGGTACGCGTCAGTGGCGAGCCGCCCGAGGCCTGCCGCCGGAGAGTGTCTCGCAGTCCAGACGCCGTGATCAGTTCATCCAGTTGGTGCTCGATACGCGGGAGCGTCTGAACGCTCTTTATCGTCTGCCACTGACACCCGACACCCTGCGCGAACGCAAGGCCGCCGAGTTCGAGCGCCTGCGACATGACTATCGGCAAATGCGCGATACACAGTGGGGCGGCGACAAGCGCTTCGACGGCTGGATCAACAGCCCGATGAACAACGCCAAACTGCTGCCCTTCGGGCTTTACGACCAATGGGTGCCTGCGTTCGAGGCGTTGTTCAAACAGGTGAATGGCGACTGGGAAGCGTTTTTCCAGGCAGTGGAAACGCTTGGCGGCTTGCCTGCTGATTCACGCAAGGCGGCGTTGCAGCGATTGATGCCGTGAGCGCGCACCAGAGCCGAAACGAACGTGTCTGACTGGATGCATGTCCCGTGGGAGGCGGCTTGCTGGCGATGGCGTCAGTTCAGTTATTGATATGTCGCTTCAAAAAAAGCATCGCCGGCAAGCCGCCTCCCACAGTACGTTGTGTTGCCGCAAGACGTGCGAAACAGGGCCGAAACGAATGTGTCTGACTGTATGCCTTCCACAGTCAGTTGGTTGCCGCAAGACGTGTGTATAACGATGAGTGCTCCGCGTGGGCATGCATGCCGTGGCGCTCTGCGTCACATCAAGGGCTGTTCAAGAACGCTTCGTGCAACTCGGCCACTGTCGCAAAGTGATACGTCGGATTCTCTGCCGTCAGTTCTTCATGGCTGCCAAACCCATACCCCACTGCCGCGACATCCAGACCGTTGCGAATTCCGCCGATCAGGTCGTGTTTGCGGTCACCGATCATCAGGGTGTGCGCCGGGTCGAGTTTTTCTTCGGCCAGCAGGTGGGCAATGAGTTCGACCTTGTCGGTGCGGGTGCCGTCCAGTTCGCTGCCGTAGATCACGATGAAGTGCCTGGCAAAATCAAAGTGCCGGGCGATTTCCCGGGCGAATTCCCAAGGCTTGGACGTGGCGATATACAGGCGTCTGCCCTGCCCGCCCAATGTCTCCAGCAACTCGGTCACACCTTCGAACACTTCATTTTCATACAGCCCGGTCACACGGAAGCGCTCGCGATAAAACCCGACCGCCTCCCACGCACGGGCTTCGTCCATGTCGTAAAACTGCATGAACGCCTGCAACAAGGGTGGGCCGATGAAGTGTTCCAGTCGGGTGATGTCCGGCTCGTCGATACCCAGCTGTGCCAGTGCGAACTGGATCGAGCGGGTGATGCCCAGGCGTGGGTCGGTCAACGTGCCATCGAGGTCGAAAAGGATGTTCTGATAATGCATGGGAGCCTTGAATTCCAGATGAGTCAGCAAGGTTGATCAAAGCCTTCGGCCAGATGCTGGTCCTTGAGGTTGACGTAATTGGTCGCGCTGTAAGGGAAGAACGCGATTTCCTTTTCGGTCAGTGCCCGGACTTGTTTGACCGGGCGGCCTACATAAAGAAAACCGCTTTCCAGCACCTTGCCTGGCGGCACCAGACTGCCCGCGCCGATGATCACGTGATCCTCCACCACCGCGCCGTCCATGATGGTCGAGCCCATGCCGATCAGGATCCGGTTGCCGATGGTGCAACCGTGCAGCATGGCCTTGTGGCCGATGGTCACTTCGTCGCCGATCAGCAGCGGAAAACCGTCGGGGTTGAACGGTCCCGCATGAGTGATGTGCAGCACGCTGCCATCCTGCACGCTGGTACGGGCCCCGATGCGGATGCGGTGCATGTCGCCGCGCACCACGGTCAGCGGCCAGATGGAGCTGTCCGCGCCAATTTCGACGTCGCCGATGACCACGGCCGAGTGGTCGACGAACGCCCGTTCGCCGAGTATCGGTGTGTGACTGTGGAACTTGCGAATGGCCACGATAGGCTCCTTCTTTGGCAGTGATAGAGGTCAGAAGCGGGTTTCGATGCTGCGGTCGGCGTCGATTGTAATTAAGATGCAGGAATGTTTCTTCCAGCCAAGGTGCAAAACCGTGAGCGCGAACAACCCGCTTCTGCAATCGTACGACCTGCCACCCTTCTCGGCGATCCGTGCCGAGCATGTCAAACCTGCCATCGAACAGATCCTGGCGGACAACCGCGCTGCAATCGCCGACATTCTCGCCAAACAGGGGTCGGCACCGACCTGGGCCGGACTTGTACTGACCATGGACGAATTGAACGACCGCCTCGGCGCTGCCTGGAGTCCGGTCAGCCACCTGAATGCCGTGTGCAACAGCGCCGAACTGCGTGAAGCCTACGAGTCGTGCCTGCCTGCGTTGAGCGCCTACTCCACGGAGATGGGCCAGAACCGCGCATTGTTCCAGGCTTATGAAGCTCTGGCCAACAGCCCGGAAGCCGTGAACTTCGATGTCGGTCAGAAGACCATCCTTGAACAGTCGCTGCGCGACTTCCGCCTGTCCGGTATCGACCTGCCGCCCGAGCAGCAGAAGCGTTATGCCGAGGTGCAGAGCAAGCTGTCGGAGCTGGGCAGCCAGTTCTCCAACCAGTTGCTGGACGCCACTCAGGCCTGGACCAAGCAGGTGACCGATGAATCCGCCCTTGCTGGCCTGACCGACTCGGCCAGGCAGCAGATGGCCGCCGCGGCCAAGGCCAAGGGCCTGGACGGCTACCTGATCACGCTGGAATTCCCGAGCTACTACGCGGTGATGACCTACGCCGAAGACCGCGCCCTGCGGGAAGAGCTCTACGCCGCATATTGCACCCGCGCCTCGGATCAAGGCCCGAACGCGGGCAAGAACGATAACGGTCCAGTCATGGAGCAGATCCTCGACCTGCGTCAGGAACTGGCTCAGCTGTTGGGTTACGCGAATTTCGCAGAACTGAGCCTGGCGACCAAGATGGCCGAGTCCAGCGATCAGGTGTTGAGCTTCCTGCGCGATCTGGCCACCCGCAGCAAACCGTTTGCCGCTCAGGACCTGGAAGAGCTCAAGGCTTATGCGGCCGAACAGGGCTGCCCGGATCTGCAAAGCTGGGACAGCGGCTTTTACAGCGAAAAACTGCGTGAGCAGCGCTACAGCGTTTCCCAGGAAGCCCTGCGCGTGTACTTCCCGATCGACAAAGTATTGGGCGGTCTGTTTGCCATCGTTCAACGTCTGTACGGCATCGAAATCGCCGAGCAGACAGGCTTCGACACCTGGCATCCGGACGTTCGCCTGTTCGAAATCAAGGAAAACGGTCAGCACGTCGGCCGCTTCTTCTTCGACCTGTACGCTCGCGCGAACAAGCGTGGCGGCGCGTGGATGGATGGCGCTCGCGACCGTCGTCGCACGGCCGAAGGCACCCTGCAGAGCCCGGTGGCCAATCTGGTGTGCAACTTTACGCCAGCAGTTGGCGGCAAACCTGCGTTGCTGACCCACGATGAAGTCACCACGCTGTTCCACGAATTCGGCCACGGCCTGCATCACCTGCTGACCCGAGTCGAACACGCTGGCGTTTCCGGCATCAATGGTGTGGCGTGGGATGCGGTCGAGCTGCCCAGTCAGTTCATGGAAAACTGGTGCTGGGAGCCGGAAGGTCTGGCGCTGATTTCCGGCCATTACGAAAGCGGCGCACCCCTGCCGCAGGACCTGCTGGAGAAGATGCTTGCTGCGCGCAACTTCCATTCGGGTCTGATGATGGTGCGTCAGCTGGAGTTTTCGCTGTTCGACTTCGAGCTGCATGCCACCCACGGCGACGGCCGCAGCGTGTTGCAGGTACTGGAAGGTATCCGCGACGAAGTTTCGGTCATGCGCCCGCCCGCCTACAACCGCTTCCCCAACAGCTTCGCGCACATCTTCGCGGGCGGTTACGCGGCGGGTTACTACAGCTACAAGTGGGCTGAAGTGCTGTCGGCCGATGCGTTTTCGAAGTTCGAAGAAGACGGCGTGCTCAATGCCGAAACCGGTCGTGCCTTCCGCGAAGCCATTCTGGCCCGTGGCGGCTCGCAGGCACCGATGGTGCTGTTCGTCGACTTCCGCGGACGCGAGCCGTCGATTGACGCACTCTTGCGCCACAGCGGTTTGAGTGAGGACGCGGCAGCATGACCGATACACCTGCGGTCGTTACCAAAAAACGCTTCATCGCCGGGGCGGTCTGCCCGGCGTGCAGCGAGCCTGACAAGTTGATGATGTGGAGCGAAGACGAGGTCCCGCACCGCGAGTGCGTGAACTGCGGTTACAGCGACACACTCAACGAGCAAGGGCTTTCGGTTCCTAAGGAGCTGGGCACACGGGTCAACAAGGTGGTGGTCAAGCCGGCTGATCCGAAGGTGCAGGGCGTGCAGTTCTTTCCGAACCCGAAGTTGAAGAAGCCGGTTGATCCGAGCTGACACTCCGATACGAGGGCGTACCAGAGGTGCGCCCCTGTATTTTATCGGTATCCATTTAAAATTTTAGTTTTACGAACGTCCGGGCCAGGGCTATCAGTAAGTCATCGTCTCTTTTTTGATGACCTTCCTTGTTGTCCACATCAACGTTTCCTGAAACCTTATCAAAACGCCCGTCTTTGTCCGGGTCGCTGACATAGGCTACGTACTGTATTTCCGTGCCCTTATAAAACTCCACAATGACTTCAGGGATGTTATCGCCCTCGAAATCTTCCATCGACAACTGGATCGAATTTTTAGTCATCTCTTGTCTCCTGCTTCAACGTGTTATTAGTCTTTCCCGTCCTGACGCCTGACACGTTGAACAGAATGTCGTCAGCGGGTCAGCCAGCAAGTGCTCATGGATCTGAAAGTTTTGAAATCTTTTCCCTGAATGAAAAGGCCAGATCCACAAGTACGTGTTTGGCCATCTCCAGGTCGCCGTCAAAATCAATTTCATCTTCCGGCTCGGTGTCCAATGACAGCAGAATGGAGCTCAGAAACTCATCATTCTCGTACAGCTCAGCTACGATTTCGGGGTACTTCTTTACTTTGAAGTCTTCGGCCTTCAGCCGAACTTCATACTTGGCCATTACCCACCTCGCTGTAAGGTAAGTTGCCAGCGTCGGGTCGAGTCTGGCGTTTAGTTACGCTAGTCCTTGCTGGAAAACCCGTCTACTGACAGAAATGACAGGTGGCAACGTGTCCATGCCGATGTGGCATGTTCGCGCAGCACAAAAGAGGGCTCGCCGACGAGGCGAGCCCATTCAGGAATGCTCTTTCAGGGGACCGCTATCTCGACCCGGGACACCTTGCCATTCAGGCCGTTGTACTTGAAGTAATCAACACGGTAGTCATCGGTTTCGAGCGTGCGTTCGAACTCGTGAACAATCACGTCCTCGCGGATACCAATGTCTCGTTTGACTTCAATAACAGCGTAGTCATCCGCAAGGCTTGCACGCGGGCTGTCGAATACCGTGATGCGAGTGTCTTTTGCGATGCCCGACAAAGACAGTGACTGGGCTTCATCGTTTTCACAGCCTTCGGCGGGCAGGCTGAGGGTTTTCGTTTCAGCGGGAATGACGCAGACCGTGTCCTGCGTCTTGTCTGCACGGGGGCCTTCCCATAGATAGATGCCCCCCTGACTGAGTGCGCGAGTGTAGGAAAGCGTGTCGCCGTTGCGGTAATTGTTGATGCCTATGAAGTTCGGCGTGACACCGCACCGTTTCGTGCGCCGCATCAGGTAGGTCAGGTTGTTGTCGTAGGCGGCCGAGTCCATGGCGGTGGAGGTTGCAGAATGGAACTGGTTCATCAGAAACAGTCGATTCCAGCGCTTGCCCGTTTCCCTGGCGACGGCCCTGGTGCTCAGCGGCACTTCACGCCAGCGGGTCGGGCAGGAGAAGTCGTGGAAGACCAGCAGGTTCGTGGCTACCGCCCCCAGCGTATCCCAGCGGTTCTGGACCAGCCAGTTCTGGTCATAAAGCACCCTGACGGCTTTTTCCCCCACCACATAACTCCCCTCCAGCTCCCAGCGATCAGTCAGCAGGATGAGGCGGTTATTGCTGCTCGCCATTTGCGCCAGCGTGGGCCACTGGTCGCCGTTGAAGCTGGCGGGATGGAACGAGTACTCGGCCAGTTCAGGCAACGCTTCGAATACCTGTCGCAGGTCGTCTCGGGTGACGTGGCTTTCCAGAAACATCGTGATGACTTCATTCGGATTTTCCTTGAGGAACGGAATGAATTCATTTTTGAGCTGTTTGCCCCAAGGGCCGTAGCAGGCCAGCGAGCCGTGGCACACCTTGATCCGGTTCAGGCCATGCTGGGTATCGTCAGTGTGAAGATCCAGCATGAAACCCCGCACCCCATCGGATAACTGCTGGGGCATTTCCTTGAGGTTCTGGTTTATTTTTTCGTAGGCATTGTGGGTGGTGACCCAATGGTACTGGTCGAATGGCTTGTCCCTGTCGGAAAAGCTGGATGCCAGTGTGTCCGTCGCGGCAATCGATAACAGCGATGCGCCCGTCAGGGCGCTCATGGCGAAAACAGTGTTCATGACTGAAGTCCTTTTCAGTGCAGGCCTGACCTGATGTGCAGGCCCTGATAAGTGGCAGGCGCTCTCCCTGAGCGTCCCGGTGAGGATTAATAGAGGACGGGCCGCATTTTTGGAAATGGCATCTTGTTACCAATCTTTAGACGACTGTCGCAAGGCGGCGTGTTTGAACGGCTGCCGGGGTCACGCCGCCTGTCAGCGACAAGCACATTTAATGGGAGGTAGAAGACGATCTGCTGTACTGTATGAATAAACAGTAAAAGGGTGATGCCAGATGTCCAGCGCTATTCCGGTACGGGGCCGCGGCACCGCCAGTAATCCGCATAACCGCTTCGCGCCCAGCCGCAGCGTGGTAGAAGACGACGGCTGGTATCAGGAAGTCCCGATGACGCAGGGCACACAGGTCACGTTCGAGACGGCCAAGAGCATCATCACTCGCAACAGCTCGCCGGACATTCCGTTTGATCGCTCGATCAACCCGTATCGTGGCTGTGAGCATGGCTGCATTTACTGCTTCGCCCGGCCCAGCCACGCATACTGGGACATGTCGCCCGGTCTGGATTTCGAGACCCGGCTGATCGCCAAGACCAACGCGGCGGCGCTGCTGGAGCAACAGCTTTCAAAACCCGGCTACCGCTGCGCGCCGATTACGTTGGGCGCCAACACTGACCCGTATCAGCCCATCGAGCGCGAGCACAGGATTACTCGCGCCACGCTGGAAGTATTGCTGCGCTACCGTCATCCGGTCAGCATCATTACCAAGGGCTCGCTCATCCTGCGCGATCTGGATCTGCTGGCCGAGATGGCAAAGCTGCGCCTGGTGTCGGTGTTCATCAGCCTGACCACGCTGGATGACGAGCTCAAGCGCATTCTCGAGCCCAGAGCCGCCGCGCCCAAGGCGCGGCTGAGGGCGATCAAGGTGTTGCGTCAGGCGGGTGTGCCGGTCGGCGTGCTGTGCGCGCCAATGATTCCGATGATCAACGACAGCGAGCTGGAGGCGCTGCTGACCGAAGCAAAGGCCGCAGGTGCCTTGAGCGCAAGCTATGTGATGCTGCGTTTGCCGCTGGAAGTTGCGCCATTGTTCGACGAGTGGTTGAAGACGCATTACCCCCAGCGCGCCGATCATGTGCTGAGCCTGATCCGCCAGAGCCGGGGTGGTGCGCTGTACGACAGTCAGTTTGGCTCACGCATGCGCGGCGAAGGCCCGTTCGCTGAGCTGCTGGCGCAGCGTTATGCGCTCTCAATCAAGCGGCTGGGATTGAACTCGCGAGAGAGTTTTGTGCTCGATTGCAATGCGTTTTGCCCGCCAGGCGGTCAGCTGTCGTTGCTATGACGAACTTGGGACTATCGTGCAAACCCGCATTCCAGAGCGGTCTCATTCAGTTTCACTTAAGCTTGGGCCGTTAATCTGTAACTCGGAGTGACACCAGCGGTAGCGCCGCAGGGATGTGCGCGCGATGCCAAACAACAGGGATCACATCCGGCTCTGGTTAAGCACACATGAGTAATCCACATCAATCCGTCAGAGAGGATGAAGACATGAGAGACATGGATAAACAGCCGTCGGCTACGTCGGCCAGTACACCTAGCCACTCGGATAGCGCCGACGTAGCGTTGAAACATATCGTTGATGGCTTCGTACATTTTCGTAATGAAGTCTTCCCTCAGCAGGAAGAGCTCTTCAAGAAACTGGCTACCGCGCAATCGCCGCGAGCCATGTTCATTACCTGCGCGGACTCGCGCATCGTTCCCGAGCTGATCACTCAGAGCTCGCCGGGCGACCTGTTCGTGACCCGTAACGTCGGTAACGTCGTTCCGCCGTATGGCCAGATGAATGGTGGTGTATCCACTGCCCTGGAATACGCGGTCGTGGCGCTTGGCGTGCAACACATCATCGTCTGCGGTCACTCCGACTGCGGTGCCATGCGAGCGGTGCTCAATCCCGACAGCCTGGACAAGATGCCGACGGTAAAAGCCTGGCTGCGCCATGCAGAGGTTGCCCGTACCGTCGTGGAACAGAACTGCAGTTGCAGTGGCGAGCTGGAAACCATGCAGGTCCTGACTCAGGAAAACGTGATTTCCCAGTTGCACCATTTGCGTACCCACCCTTCGGTTGCCGCGAAGATGGCCAGCGGTCAGCTGTTCATTCACGGCTGGGTCTACAGCATCGAAACCAGTGAAATTCTGGCCTACGACGCTGAAAGTGACCGCTTCGTGCCGCTTGATGGCACAGGTCCGACGCCGATGGCTTCCCCGAAAGCACGCTTTTCAGCTGACTGATCCCAGTCACGACTGACGGCACACCCTTCTTTAGCTGGTGGCGGCTGCGCATGGAGCGCGCCGCCAGCTTTGCCTCGTCTGAAGAATCCCGGAGAAGTGTCATGGGTGCTACAGCATTGAAATCCGTTTTACCACGGGAGCTGCTCGCTTCCGTGGTCGTGTTCCTGGTGGCCCTGCCGTTGTGCATGGGAATCGCAATCGCGTCCGGCATGCCACCTGCCAAGGGCTTGATCACGGGCATCATCGGTGGTCTTGTAGTCGGCTGGCTGGCCGGTTCGCCCCTGCAAGTCAGTGGTCCGGCGGCAGGTCTGGCGGTACTGGTGTTCGAGGTGGTGCGTGAGCACGGGATGGCGATGTTGGGGCCGATCCTGTTGCTGGCCGGCCTGCTTCAACTGTTGGCCGGGCGATTCAAGCTGGGCTGCTGGTTCCGCGTTACCGCACCTGCCGTGGTCTACGGCATGCTCGCCGGTATCGGCGTTCTGATCGTTCTGTCACAGGTGCATGTGATGTTCGACAGCGGTCCGAAGCCTTCCGGGCTGGACAACCTGGTCGGCTTCCCGGCGACGCTGGTTCAGGCCATTGGTCCGGGATCAGGCATGCAGGCCGGTATGTTGGGCCTGGGCACGATTCTGATCATGTGGGGTTGGGACAAGCTTCGTCCCAAGTCGCTGCGCTTCGTGCCGGGTGCCCTGCTCGGCGTGGGTATCGCGACTGCCGTCAGCCTGTTCATGGCGCTGGACGTCAAACGTGTGCAGGTGCCTGAAAACCTCTCTGACGCCATCGACTGGCTGCGCCCTGCCGATCTGATGAACCTGGCCGATCCTGCGATCCTGATAGCGGCCATTGCCGTGGCCTTCATTGCCAGTGCCGAAACATTGCTCTCTGCCGCCGCGGTCGACCGCATGCACAGCGGCGTGCGTTCGGACTTCGACAAGGAACTCAGTGCCCAGGGCGTCGGTAACATGCTGTGCGGTCTGTTGGGCGCCCTGCCGATGACGGGCGTGATTGTGCGCAGCTCGGCCAACGTTCAGGCCGGTGCCACGACGCGCTTCTCGACGATTTTTCATGGTCTGTGGTTGCTGGCGTTCGTCCTGTTGCTGTCCAGCGTGCTGCAGAGCATCCCGGTTGCGAGCCTTGCAGGTGTTCTGGTGTATACCGGCCTGAAGCTGGTCGATCTGAAGACCTTCAAGGGGCTGGGTCGCTACGGCCGCATGCCGATGTTCACGTACGCGGCAACGGCCGGCGCGATCATCTTCACCGACCTGTTGACCGGTGTCCTGGTCGGCTTCGGTCTGACGCTGGTCAAGCTGGCGCTCAAGGCTTCGCGTCTGAAGATCAATCTGGTCGAGCTGCCGGTCAAGGGCGAGTACGAGCTGCGTCTGGTCGGGGCGGCCACCTTCCTCAAGGTGCCTGCGCTGACTCAGGTTCTGGGCACTGTGCCAGTGGGCAGCACCTTGCATGTACCGCTGAGCAATCTGTCTTACATTGATCACTCCTGTCTGGAGCTGCTGGAAGACTGGGGACGTGCCAATGCCGCTCACGGTACGAAGCTGGTGATCGAGCCTCGGGGCCTGAAGCGTCGACTCGAAGGAAGGGTGTACACCAACACGGGGATCGGCTCAGGCGTTGCCTGATTCAATCAGCGGTTGATGGGTTGCCCAAGGGCCGGATGGGTCTTCGCGTAGCAGCGGAGCACCATCCGGCTCCTTCCGTTGCGGCGAAGACATGAAATTCGGCGACGTATCAGACCACGGAACGTTCCAGTTCCAGACCGATACCCAATTGACGTGACAGGCTTGGCCAGCGCTTCCAGGCGGCTTCCGTGTCAGGGCTGCTCAGTTTCTCGCGATAGGCTTCGACCGAGTCGAGCGCGAAATCCTCATCATCCAGCAATTGATCCACTGCATGGTGGACGGCCTCGTCCAGCTGGTTGGCGAACTGTTCGCCGATCAACTGGTGAGCGATCACGCTGGCCACCGTGGTGTTGGACGGAATCAGCGGCTGGCCGAAGTGCTTGATGTACAGGTCGTTGACTTCCTCGACCAGACGATGCGCCAGATACGCTTCATCCAGCAGGCTGTCGAGCCCTTCATGGCCCTGCATGATGTCAGGAGGGGCAGTGAAAAACTGCTCGGCAATCCTGAGTACCGGTTTGATCTGTCCTTCGATACCCGCCTCGATTGCAACCTCGTGGGCGGCGTCCAGCAGGTCAGGGACCAGATCGATGTAGGCGGTGACGAAACGTGTCAGTGCGCCTTGTGCGTCAACTTCGGGAAGGTGAATGGCAGGGTGAAGGTGCGGAAGCTGGGTTTTCAGCTGTTGCAGC
This sequence comes from Pseudomonas asturiensis, assembly GCF_900143095.1. GTDB lineage: Bacteria > Pseudomonadota > Gammaproteobacteria > Pseudomonadales > Pseudomonadaceae > Aquipseudomonas > Aquipseudomonas asturiensis. Next base: position 29,685 of record NZ_FRDA01000015.1, read on the forward strand.
AGATGACCGGTCTCGGCCTCGTGCTGTTGTGCTCGTTGTATCTGCTCGCGCAATGCGGCCGTGTTCATGACGGTGGGGGCTCCTGAAAGCATATAACCAGGGAGGATTCATTGATCAAGGTCATACGTTAGCTTGATTAACTAAATGCCTCAGACGTTTTTGTCATAACCGTTTCATATTTATATGGATTGGATCTTAAAACATCCATTTTGGCCTGCTTCGACGGTTTGACAGGAAAATCGGCACACGGGTTATCGGAAGGACATTCATCCGGCGCCACGTTGCGTGACCTGATCGCTGTCTATACTCGACCTCTGAGGAAGTCGGCTTGTGACCCTTATGGTCATGGTCTTGCAGTCGGTGGCCCACTCCTTGCCCGCGGCACGGTCCGCGCAGAACAAGAGTGTGTGGGAGAACCCGAGATGCGGCATCCAAGGGTCTGGACAGGCCTGTTGCTGTGGTCGACGATCGAGCAGGCACACGCAGCCTGGACGACCAACATGTCACCCGGCGCGTCAGTGGTCAGCGGTGCCGTGTTCGATCTGCACATGACCATCTTCTGGATCTGCGTGGTAATCGGGCTGGTGGTGTTCGGTGCCATGCTCTGGTCGATCTTTGCGCATCGACGTTCAAGGGGGCAGAAGGCTGCTCACTTTCATGAAAACACCACGGTCGAGATTCTCTGGACCGTGGTTCCGCTTCTGATCCTGGTCGCGATGGCGATTCCGGCGACCCGTACCCTGATCAGCATGTATGACGCCAGTGAGTCGGACGTCGATATCCAGATCACCGGCTACCAGTGGAAATGGCACTACAAGTATCTGGGACAGGACGTGGAGTTCTTCAGCAACCTGGCGACCACCACCCACCAGATCCATAACCGCGACGACAAGGGCGAGCATTATCTGCTGGAGGTCGATCAGCCGCTGGTGTTGCCGGTGGGCGAGAAGATCCGTTTTCTGGTCACCGGTGCCGATGTCATTCATTCCTGGTGGGTGCCGGCGTTCGCGGTCAAGCGCGACGCCGTGCCGGGGTTCATCCACGAGGCCTGGACCCGCATCGAAAAGCCCGGCATCTATCGCGGCCAATGCACGGAGTTGTGCGGCAAGGACCATGGCTTCATGCCCATTGTGGTGGACGCCCGTTCGCCTGCCGATTATGAAAACTGGCTGACCGAACGCAAACAGGAAGCTGCTCGGCTCAAGGAGCTGACCAGCAAAGACTGGACCCGCGAAGAACTCATTGCTCAGGGCGACAAGGTCTACCACACGGTGTGTGCGGCCTGTCACCAGCCCGAAGGGCAAGGCCTGCCGCCGATGTTTCCGGCGCTCAAGGGTTCGAAAATCGCCACCGGACCGATTGCCGATCACCTCAATATCGTCGTCAACGGCAAACCGGGTACGGCCATGGCGGCGTTCGGCAAGCAGCTGTCTGAGGTCGATATCGCGGCAGTCGTGACCTACGAACGCAACGCTTGGGGCAATAACCAGGGCGACATGGTTACGCCCAGAGACGTGCTGACGCTCAAGCAGGCGCAGCCATGAATCGAGTGCTGTTTTGCAGCGAACACGAGACGGTGTATGCCCCCGCCACCTCTTCGACGCAGCGCTGTCGCGCAGCAAATTCCATGGGAGGCGGCTTGCCGGCGAAGGCGTCAGTTCAGTTGCTGACAGGGGGCTGGAGAGACCGCATCGCCGGCAAGCCGCCTCCCACAAAGGCAGTGTCCATTCAGCCAATCCTTCGCCATCGGAGGCCGACATTGTTGACCCTCAACCTTCGCGCCGAGCTGGTCCAGCCAGGCCTGCAGATCGTCGAGCCTGCGTTCTTCAACGACAGGACGCTGTCTTGCAGAAAACAAATGACTGTGGGAGGCGGCTTGCCGGCGAAGGCGTTAGTTCAGTTGCTGACAGGGGGCTGGAGAGACCGCATCGCCGGCAAGCCGCCTCCCACAAAGGCAGTGTCCATTCAGCCAATCCTTCGCCATCGGAGGCCGACATTGTTGACCCTCAACCTTCGCGCCGAGCTGGTCCAGCCAGGCCTGCAGATCGTCGAGCCTGCGTTCTTCAACGACAGGACGCTGTCTTGCAGAAAACAAATGACTGTGGGAGGCGGCTTGCCGGCGAAGGCGTCAGTTCAGTCGCTGACAGGGGCTGGAGAGACCGCATCGCCGGCAAGCCGCCTCCCACAAAGGCAGTGTCCATTCAGCAAATCCTTCGCCACCGGAGGCCGACATGAGTGCAGTGATCGATAACCCAGGCCACGTCGGCCATGACCCTGCCCACGGTCCTGCCAAGGGCTTGATGCGTTGGGTGTTGACCACCAACCACAAGGACATCGGCACGATGTACCTGTGGTTCAGTTTCACGATGTTCCTCTTGGGCGGCTCGTTCGCAATGGTGATTCGCGCCGAGCTGTTCCAGCCGGGCCTGCAGATTGTCGAGCCTGCGTTCTTCAACCAGATGACGACCATGCACGGCCTGATCATGGTGTTCGGCGCGGTGATGCCTGCCTTTGTCGGCCTGGCCAACTGGATGATTCCGTTGATGATCGGCGCGCCGGACATGGCGCTGCCACGCATGAACAACTTCAGTTTCTGGCTGCTGCCCGCCGCGTTCCTGCTACTGGTGTCCACCCTGTTCATGCCCGGCGGCGGTCCCAACTTCGGCTGGACCTTCTACGCACCACTGTCCACCACCTATGCACCCGAAAGCGTGACTTTTTTCATTTTTGCCATCCATATGATGGGTATCAGCTCGATCATGGGCGCGATCAATGTGGTGGTCACCATCCTCAATCTGCGTGCGCCCGGCATGACCCTCATGAAAATGCCGCTGTTCGTCTGGACCTGGTTGATCACCGCCTTTCTGTTGATCGCCGTGATGCCGGTGCTGGCCGGTTGCGTGACCATGATGTTGATGGACATTCATTTCGGCACCAGCTTCTTCAATGCGGCAGGCGGCGGTGATCCGGTGCTGTTCCAGCATGTGTTCTGGTTCTTCGGCCATCCTGAGGTGTACATCATGATCCTGCCGGCGTTCGGCGCGGTCAGTTCGATCATCCCGGCGTTCTCGCGCAAGCCATTGTTCGGCTACACCTCGATGGTCTACGCAGTCGCGGCCATTGCGTTTCTGTCGTTCATCGTCTGGGCGCACCACATGTTCGTGGTGGGCGTGCCCTTGGTGGGCGAGCTGTTCTTCATGTACGCCACCATGCTGATCGCGGTGCCCACCGGGGTGAAGGTGTTCAACTGGGTCAGCACCATGTGGAAGGGATCGCTGACCTTCGAAGCGCCGATGCTGTTTGCCGTGGCGTTCGTGGTCCTGTTCAGTATCGGTGGATTTTCCGGGCTGATGCTGTCGATTGCGCCTGCTGATTTCCAGTATCAGGACACCTACTTCGTGGTGGCGCATTTCCACTACGTGCTGGTGCCGGGAGCGATCTTCGGGATCTTTGCGTCGACGTATTACTGGCTGCCGAAGTGGACCGGGCACATGTACGACGAAACCCTCGCCAAGCTGCATTTCTGGCTGTCCTTCGCAGGCATGAACCTGGCTTTCTTCCCCATGCATTTCGTCGGTCTGGCGGGCATGCCGCGCCGTATTCCGGATTACAACCTGCAATTCGCCAATTTCAACATGCTGTCGTCGATCGGTGCCTTCACCTTTGGCGCAACCCAGCTACTGTTTCTGTTTATCGTGATCAAGACCATCCGGGGCGGCCCGCCAGCACCGGCCAAACCCTGGGACGGTGCCGAGGGACTGGAATGGAGCCTGCCCTCGCCTGCGCCCTATCACACCTTCAGTACGCCACCGCACGTGGAGTGAGTCGCGAATGAATCAGCCTGTCTCCCAGAAACGCCTGATCACCCGCCTTCTGCTGATGGTAGTAGTGATGTTTGCGTTCGGTTTCGCGCTGGTGCCTCTGTACGACGTGATGTGCAAGGCGTTCGGCATCAATGGCAAGACCGGCGATCAGTACCAGGGCACGCAAGTCATCGATGACACACGTCAGGTGAAGGTGCAGTTCCTGTCGTCCAATGCGGCCGACATGGTCTGGGCGTTCTACCCCATGAATGATCAGGTAGAGGTTCATCCGGGCGCGATCAACGAGATGATTTTCATCGCGCAAAATCCGACCGACAGGCCGATGAAAGCCCAGGCGGTGCCGAGCATTTCGCCGGGCCAGGCCGCATCGTACTTTCACAAGACCGAGTGCTTCTGTTTCACCCAGCAGCTATTGCAGCCGGGCGAGCGCATCGAGATGCCGGTGCGTTTCATTGTCGATCGCGACCTGCCCTCGGAAGTGAAGAGCCTGACGCTGGCCTACACGCTGTTCGACATCACCGATCACCAGAAGCCTGCTGTGCCGGTGGCCAAAAGGCTGGAAAGAGCGGTGGTCAGAGGAGATTGAAATGGCAACGCCCCATGAGCATTACTACGTTCCGGCTCAGAGCAAATGGCCGATCATTGCCACCGTGGCGCTGTTGATCACGATGTTCGGTCTGGGCACCTGGTTCAATGACATGAAAGCGCACCGGCCCGACTCCCACGGCCCGCTGATCTTCTCGATGGGCGCGCTGCTGGTGGTGTACATGATGTATGGCTGGTTCGGCACAGTGGTCCGGGAGAGTCGCGCCGGTCTGTACAGCGCGCAGATGGACCGTTCGTTTCGCTGGGGCATGGCCTGGTTCATCTTTTCCGAGGTGAGCTTCTTTCTGGCGTTCTTCTTTGTGCTGTTCTACGTGCGCATCTGGGTCGGGCCGTGGCTGAGCGGTGAAGGCGCCAACGGAATTTCCCACATGCTCTGGCCCGATTTCGAGTTTCGCTGGCCGATGCTCGACACGCCGGACCCGAAACGCTACCCCGCGCCCGGTGGCATCGTTGATCCCTGGAAGCTGCCGCTGCTCAACACGGTGCTGCTGGTCAGCTCCAGCGTGACGATCACCTTTGCGCATCACGCCCTCAAGAACGGGCATCGTGTTGCGCTCAAGCGCTGGCTGGCGTTGACCATCCTGTTGGGCTGGACCTTTTTGTTCTTTCAGGTCGAAGAGTACATCCATGCGTATCAGGAACTGGGCCTGACACTGGGCTCCGGCATTTACGGTGCCACGTTCTTCCTGCTGACCGGATTTCACGGCGCGCACGTCACCATGGGCACGATCATTCTGCTGGTGATGCTGATCCGTATTCTGCGTGGGCACTTCGACGCCGAGCATCAATTCGGCTTTGAAGCGGCAAGCTGGTACTGGCATTTCGTGGACGTGGTGTGGGTCGGGCTGTTTGTGTTCGTGTACGTGATTTAGCTGCGCACGACTGCGCCTGCGCAGCGGATATTTTGTCAGGGTGAGGGCAGTTGCCCGCTGTAGAAACCCCAGATGATCAGTATCAGGGTCAGGCCGGCGAGGATGACACGCAGCGCAAGGGCTTTGAGCAGGCGTGTCGAGTGATCGTCGTCCTTGACCAGAAAGAACAGGCCGCCGAACAGGCTGGCGACGGTGGCAGCCAGCATGAAAACAATCGCCGCTTTGAGCATGTCTGGACTCCAGGAGCAATCGTGATGATGCAGTGGAGTATAGGTCTGGCCCCACGGTCAGGCCGGAGGCTGTGATGAAGCGCTTCGCACCGGGGCTGTGGCCGACGCTGATCGTGCTGCTGTTGCTGCCAGTCCTCGTGTCACTGGGTTTCTGGCAACTGGAGCGCGGCGACCAGAAGCGCTCGATGCTCAGCCAGTACACCGAGCGCCGTACGGCTGTTCCGGTCAGTATTGGCGAGCTGTTGTACAACGAAGATGCCGCCTGGCGACGCGTGCATGTGCGTGGGCGGTTCGATGCCGCGCACAGCGTTCTTCTGGACAACAGCATCCGTGACGGGCGTGCCGGGGTCGAATTGCTCCAGCCGTTTATCGATCATGCCAGTGGGCTCTGGTTGCTGGTCAATCGTGGTTGGCTGCCCTGGCGGGATCGACGTACAGCGCCGGTGTTCAATACGCCCAGTGACGTGCTGGAGCTTGATGCGTGGGTCTACGTGCCTGTCCGTGCGCCCTTTCAGCTGGAACCTGATGCGTCACAAGGTTCCTGGCCAAGGCTGGTGAACGCGGTCTTTGCCGCCCGCGTGTGGAGCGAACTGGGGCGTGAAGGTCATCCCGATGAACTGAGGCTTGAACCGGGACCTGCGGCGTATCGGGTCGATTGGCCGGTGGTTGCGATCAGCCCTGAAAAGCACATGGGCTATGCCGTGCAGTGGTTTGCGTTGTCCGCCACGCTGATAGGCCTTTACCTGTACCGGGGCCGGGCGCTCGGTAAAACAGTGCAGGAGAATGAGCATGGGAGCCGCCATGAACCCCATCGACATGGCTGATCCGCAGCGTCGGCGCAAAGGTCGTCTGCAATTGCTGCTGGTGGTGCTGATTGCCTTTGCGCCGATGGTGCTGGCGACGTGCATGTACGTATTCGGCTTCTGGGTGCCGGAGGGTCGCAGCTATCACGGTTATCTGATCGGCAATGGACAGAGCCGCGCCGACCTTGGCGTAACCGCCCAAGAGCGTCGCTGGCAATTGCTGGTCAGCGCGCCCGCCCCCTGCGAGACGGCGTGTCAGCACCTGGTGTATCTGGCGCGGCAGGTGCAGATCGGGTTGGGGCGTGACGCCGCGCGCGCCAGTCATGCGCTGGCGGTCGGGCAACCACTGGATGGCGACTATGCCGCGAAACTGAACAGCGAGTATCCGCGCCTGCTGCGGTATTCGCTGGACCTGTCGCGCTATGGCGCGCCCGCACCTGATCGTCGCACGCCCTATCTGTGGATCATCGACCCGCACGGCAATCTTGTGCTGCGTTACGACGCAGGCGTTAACGGCAAGGACCTGCTCGAAGACCTGCGCCGTCTGCTGAAACTTTCGAACATCGGTTAGGAAGGGAGAAGGCCATGGCCCGTCCCGGATTTCGTCTCGCATTACTGGCCACCGTGCTCGCGCTGGTGGTCGTGATGCTCGGTGCCTACACGCGACTGACCCACGCGGGGCTGGGCTGCCCTGACTGGCCGGGCTGTTACGGCTTCATCGGCGTGCCCGGCACTGAACGACAGGTTGAGCATGCGCAACTTAATTTTCCCGACATGCCGGTGCAGGCGGACAAAGGCTGGAGCGAGATGACGCATCGCTATTTTGCCGGTGGCCTGACGCTGATCATTCTGCTGCTGGCAGTGCAGGCCTGGCAGCATCGGCATCGTTCGGGGCATCCGCTCAAGCTGGCAGCGGGGCTGCTGGGCATCGTGGCGGCCCAGGCGGCGTTCGGCATGTGGACCGTCACGCTGCAGCTCTGGCCTCAGGTTGTCGCCGGACATCTGCTGGGCGGCATTGCGACGTTGAGCCTGCTGTTCCTGCTGACGTTGCGCCTGAGTGGTGCCTGTCCTGCTCCACAATGTGTGCCTGCGCGTCTGAAACGGCTGGCACTACTCGGGCTGATCCTGGTGAGTATTCAGATCGCGCTCGGTGGCTGGGTCAGTGCCAATTACGCCGCAATGGCCTGCACCGATTTGCCGACCTGCCAGGGCAACTGGTGGCCGGAGGCGGATTTCAGTAATGCGTTTCATCTGACCCAGCGTATCGGTCCCAATTACCAGGGCGGTCATCTCGACAGCGAGGCGCGCACCGCGATTCACCTCGCACACCGCCTGGGCGCGCTGGTCGTCTCTTTGACCCTGCTCGTACTGGCCTGGCAGCTAAAGCGTGCCGGTCTCGGCAGGCTGGCAGTGCTGCTGGTGTCGGCGCTGGGCGTGCAGATCGCGCTGGGGCTGGGCAACGTGCTGCTGAGCCTGCCGCTGGTCCTGGCTGTTGCGCATAGCCTGGGCGGTGCTGCGCTGATGCTGTGCATGACCCTGATCAATTATCGCGTCGCGCGGCCGTGGCCATTGCCGCGTATCGAGCACAACGCGCTGACGACGATCGCCAGCACGGGCCTGAGTCCCAGAGATGCACTGAAATGACGTCACTGACGCGCCAGCGGTCGCTTTACAGCCTGTGGCAGGACTACCTGGAGCTGACCAAACCCAAGGTGGTTCTGCTGATGCTGATCACGTCGATGATCGGCATGCTGCTGGCCACAGAAACCGCGGTGCCGTGGACCACGTTGATCCTGGGTAATCTGGGCATTGGCCTGTGCGCGGCGGGCGCGGCTGCGGTGAATCATGTGGTGGACCGGCGGATCGACGCGCAGATGGCACGTACTCACCATCGGCCCATCGCTCAGGGCCGCGTACCGCCGGTTGCGGCACTCGGCTTTGCGTTGCTGCTGGCGTTGTCGGGTCAGGCGCTGCTGTTCATCTTTATCAACGCCCTGACAGCCTGGCTGACGCTGGCGTCGCTGCTAGGTTACGCGGTGGTCTACACCGGCTTTCTCAAGCGCGCCACGCCACAGAACATCGTCATCGGAGGGCTGGCCGGGGCCGCGCCACCGCTATTAGGCTGGGTCGCGGTCACCGGGCACGTCAGCGCCGAGCCCTTGCTGCTGATGCTGATCATCTTCGCCTGGACGCCGCCGCACTTCTGGGCGCTGGCCATTCATCGCAAGGCCGAGTACGCCCGCGTCGATATCCCGATGCTGCCGGTGACTCACGGCGAGCACTACACCAAAGTACACATCGTGTTGTACACCTGCATGCTGCTGGCGGTCAGTCTGCTGCCGTATGTGATTCACATGAGCGGTCTGCTCTACCTGCTGTGCGCGCTGGTGCTGGGGTTGCGCTTCCTGCAATGGAGCTGGGTACTGTACCGTGGCACTCGACCGCACGCCGCGATCGGCACGTTCAAGTACTCTGTGTGGTACTTGTTTTTGCTGTTCATCGCGCTGCTCGCCGATCATTACTGACTGTTGATGCCATGACCCGAACCCAGAAAACCGTTTTTATCCTTGTCGCTGTCGTCGCCCTGATCATGGGCCTGACCATCAACCGCGTGCTGTCCGGCAAAGGTCCGGGCGATCAGACGGCGCTGATCGATGCAGGCGTGATCCTGTTGCCGCAAAGCCGCACGCTGCCAGCGTTGAGCATGACCGATCAGAACGGCGCGCCTCTGGCGGTCAATGCGTTGAAGGACAAATGGACACTGGTGTTCTTCGGCTACACCTATTGCCCGGACATCTGCCCGACCACGCTGGCGCAGTTGCGTGACATCAGGAGCCGGCTACCTCAGCAGGCCGTCGACAACATGCGCGTGGTGCTGGTCAGCGTCGACCCCAACCGCGACACGCCGCAGCAGCTCAAGCAATACCTGGGTTATTTCGATCCGCGCTACATCGGCCTGACTGCGCCGGTGGCGGATATCCAGAAACTGGCCAGCGCGCTGAGCATCCCGTTCATTCCGGCAGACACCAGCAAGCCGGGTTATACGGTCGATCACAGCGGCAATCTGGCCCTGATCGGCCCGGACGGCAGGCAGCGCGGTTTCATCCGCTCACCCCTGAACTTGCAGAAGCTGGTGGCGCAGTTACCGGGGTTGCTGGAGCGGGATTGAGGTGAGTGAATGCCCTGTGGGAGGCCTCACCACGTCTTCGACGTAGCGCTGTCGCGCATCAAACTCAGTGGGAGCGGACCGGGCGGCGTTCCGCTTGCCCGCGAAAAGGCCATTAAATCCGACGAATATTCATCGACTGAACGACAGCATTCGCGGACAAGTCCGCTCCCACAAAATATAGTCTCGTCAGTGGGTTACACGCTGTTTGATAAGAGGCGGCTTGCCGGCGATGGCGTCAGTTCAGTCACCGATAGGTGGCTTCAGAAAAAGTATCGCCGGCAAGCCGTCTTCCACATCCCCCGTGTTTGCTGCAAGACAGCGCAGCCCCGAAAAGGCTGCGGTATCTCCCACTGCTCGTTGGCATGCAGCGGTCGGGGGCGTACGGATCAGAACGCCGGAACCACGGCGCCTTTGTATTTCTCGATCAGAAAGGCCTTAAGCTCCGGGCTGTTCAGCGCGGCGACCAGTTTCTTCATGGCGTCCGAATCCTTGTTGTCCGGGCGGGCAACGAGAATGTTGGCGTAAGGCGACTCGGCACCTTCGATGATCAGCGCGTCCTTGGTCGGATCCAGCTTGGCGCTCAGCGCATAGTTGGTATTGATCAGCGCCAGATCGACCTGGGTCAGCACGCGCGGCAGCGTGGCGGCTTCCAGTTCGCGGAATTTCAGGTCTTTGGGGTTGTTCACCACATCCGACGGCTTGGACAGAATGCTGGTCGGATCTTTCAAGGTGATCAGGCCAGCCTTGGCCAGCAGCAACAGCGCACGGCCTTCATTGGTCGCGTCGTTGGGCAGCGCAACGTTGGCACCGTTTGGCAGCTCTTCGAGCTTCTTGAACTTGTCCGAGTAGGCACCGAACGGCTCGACGTGAACCTTGGTCACGGCCACCAGATCAGTACCCTTGCCCTTGTTGAACTCATCCAGGTACGGCTGGTGCTGGAAGAAGTTGGCGTCCATGCGCTTCTGCGACACCTGCACGTTCGGCTGGATGTAATCGTTGAAGACCTTGATGTTCAGGTCCACGCCTTCTTTGGCCAGCGTCGGTTTGACGAACTCCAGGATCTCGGCGTGCGGCACGGCCGAGGCCGCAACGGTCAGGGTTTCGTTGGCCTGTGCGGACAATGCGGTTACAGCGGCCAGTACGGCCAATAGCTTCTTCATGCAACAACTCCTTTGAGGCCCGCCTGAGGCAGGCCAATGCCAACTGATTCGATCAACGGTGTGTGAAGTGCGCGACCAGTCTGTCGCCGACGGTTTGCAGGATCTGCACCAACACCAGCAACAATACGACCGTCACAAACATCACATCGTTCTGAAAACGCTGGTATCCATAACGAATGGCCAGATCACCCAGCCCGCCCGCACCGACCGCACCGGCCATGGCCGTGAACGACACCAGGGCAATGGCCGTCACCGTGATTGCCGCAAAAATGCCAGGCCGCGCTTCAGGCAGCAGCGCCTTGAGGATGATCTGTCGGGTCGTGGCACCCATCGCCTGTGTCGCTTCGATGATGCCGCGATCCACTTCACGCAGGGCGGTTTCCACCAGCCGCGCAAAGAACGGTGTGGCGCCTGCAATCAGCGGCGGCAGCGTGCCGAGAATGCCCAGCGACGTGCCGGTAATGATCTCGGTCAGCGGCATCATCACGATCAGCAGGATGATGAAGGGCAAGGCGCGCAGCATGTTCACGATCAACCCCACCGTGGCATACAGCTGCTTGTGTTCCAGCAACTGGCGCGGCGAGGTCAGAAACATCAGCACGCCCAGCGGCAGGCCGAGCAGGATGGTGAAGCCCAGCGAAATACTCAGCATGATCAGCGTGTCGCCGGTGGCGACCCAGATCTCGTACCAGTCGACGTTGGAGAACAGGTTCAGAAAAGCGTCCATCAGCGCAGCACCTCCATGTGAACATCCGCGGCGGTGAAGCGGGCGAAGGCAGCGTCCATGTCGCCGCCGGTGATGGCCAGCGTCAATTGCCCGTAAGGCGTGTCCTTGATGCGGTCGATACGACCGGCCAGGATGCTGTAATCGACGCCGGTTTCCCGCGCCACGGTGCCCAGCAGCGGCGCGTAGGTGGCTTCGCCCTGGAAGGTCAGGCGCACGATGCGGCCCTCGACATGAGCGAAGTCATCGCGTTGTTCGTTTTCATCGATCTGTTCGTCTTCCTGCACGAAGCGCTTGGTGGTGGGATGCTGCGGGTGCAGAAACACATCGGCCACGTTGCCCTGCTCGACGATCACGCCAGCGTCCATGACCGCCACCTGATCGCAGACACGACGGATCACGTCCATCTCGTGTGTGATCAGCACAATGGTCAGTTTCAGTTCGCGGTTGATCTCGGCCAGCAGTTGCAGGACCGATGCCGTGGTCTGTGGGTCCAGCGCGCTGGTGGCCTCGTCGCACAACAGAATCTTCGGCTTGGTGGCCAGGGCGCGGGCGATGCCGACGCGCTGTTTCTGGCCGCCTGATAATTGTGCCGGGTACTTTCTGGCGTGATCGGACAATCCCACCCGCTCCAGCAACTCGGCCACGCGCTGATCGATCTGGCTGCGCGGCATGTCGCCTGCCAGCGTCAGCGGCATGGCGACGTTGTCGGCCACGGTTTTGGAGGCCAGCAGGTTGAAGTGCTGGAAGATCATCCCGACCTGCTGGCGAAAACGCCGCAGGCCATTGGCGTCGAGCGCGGTGACGTCTTCACCGTCAACCACGATCTGCCCGCCGCTGGGCGTTTCCAGACGGTTGATCAGGCGCAGCAGGGTGCTTTTACCCGCACCGGAATGGCCGATCAGACCGAACACCTGGCCGTCTTCGACGCGCAGGCTGGTGGGGTGCAGGGCCGGAATTTCCTTGCCTGCCACCCGATAGGTTTTGTGGACGTTATGAAACTCGATCACGGAGCGAACCTTGTGGGGGCGCGTTAAAAAATCAGCGCAGCGGACAGTGCCCGCCTGCTTCGTTACCTCGGCCGGATTGAGCCGGGCGCGCATTTTAGCGTGTCCGGCCGGCTGTGCTTAGCATTAATTTGCGGGTCAGCCTGCCTAATGGACATAACGCGACCACTGGTGCCAAAGGTCAAAAAATAAACGGAACGGCTATTTTTTACCCCGGTCACTTTAGGGATACCGTGATTTCCCGCGCACGTCAGGGAGGTCGTATTCAGCGAACCCAACTCAATGATTGGGTCGAAAATGAGGATTTTTTCTGATGGCTGACAAGAAAACACCGGTTACTGGAACGCCCAAAAGCGAACTGGCCGGCACCGACACCCTGGATCGTGGCAACACCAATGCCAAGCTGGACAGCCTTGAGCAGTTCCGTTCCGACGCAACCCAACAGGCACTGCGCACTAATCAGGGTGTGAAGATTGCCGACAACCAGAACACCCTCAAAGTCGGCAGCCGTGGCCCATCGCTGCTTGAAGATTTCATCATGCGTGAAAAGATCACGCACTTTGACCATGAGCGCATTCCCGAGCGTATCGTCCACGCCCGCGGTACAGCGGCGCATGGTTATTTCCAGACGTACGAAGACCAGAGCGCGCTGAGCAAGGCAGGTTTTCTGCGTGATCCGGGCCAGAAAACCCCGGTGTTCGTGCGTTTCTCGACGGTGCAGGGGCCGCGCGGTTCCGGTGATACCGTGCGTGACGTGCGCGGTTTTGCGGTCAAGTTCTACACCAACGAAGGCAACTTCGACCTGGTCGGCAACAACATGCCGATCTTCTTCATTCAGGACGCCATCAAGTTCCCGGACTTCGTGCATGCCGTGAAACCTGAACCGCACAATGAAATCCCTACCGGTGGCTCGGCGCATGACACCTTCTGGGACTTCGTCTCGTTGGTGCCGGAATCCGCGCACATGGTGCTGTGGACCATGTCCGACCGTGCCATTCCGAAAAGCCTGCGCACCATGCAGGGCTTCGGTATTCACACCTTCCGCATGATCAATACCGAAGGCAAATCCAGCTTCGTGAAGTTCCACTGGAAGCCCAAGTTCGGCGTCTGCTCGCTGGTCTGGGATGAAGCCCAGAAGCTGGCCGGCAAGGACACTGACTTCCACCGCCGCGACCTGTGGGAGTCCATCGAGATGGGCGACTACCCGGAATGGGAACTGGGCGTGCAAATCGTGTCCGAAGAAGACGAGCATAAGTTCGACTTCGACCTGCTGGACCCGACCAAGATCATTCCCGAGGAGCTGGTGCCAGTAACGCCGCTGGGCAAGATGGTGCTCAACCGCAACCCGGATAACTATTTTGCCGAGACCGAGCAGGTCGCGTTCTGCCCGGGCCACGTGGTGCCAGGCATCGACTTCTCCAACGATCCGCTGCTGCAAGGCCGTCTGTTCTCCTACACCGACACGCAGATCAGCCGTCTGGGTGGACCGAACTTCCACGAGATCCCGATCAACCGCCCGGTTTCGCCCAACCATAACGGCCAGCGTGATGCGCAGCATCGCACCACCATCAATAAGGGCCGCGCCTCCTACGAGCCGAACTCCATTGACGGCGGCTGGCCGAAAGAAACGCCTGCTGCCGCTGTGGATGGCGGTTTCGAGACGTATCCGGAGCGCGTCGAGGCGCACAAGGTGCGTGAGCGCAGCGAGTCGTTCGGTGATCACTTCTCCCAGGCCACGCTGTTCTTCAACAGCATGAGCCACCACGAGAAAGAGCACATCATCGCGGCTTACAGCTTCGAGCTGGGCAAGGTCGAGCGCGAGTACATCCGTGCCCGTCAGGTAAACGAGATTCTGGCCAACATCGATCTTGAGCTGGCCAGCCGAGTGGCGGCGAACCTGGGTCTGCACGCGCCGACCCAAGGCACTGTTGCTGCGCGCAAGACGTCGTTGAAAGAGTCGCCAGCACTGAGCCAGGACAATTTGCTGTCGGGCGATATCGTTTCGCGCAAGGTTGCAATCCTGGTGGCCAATGGCGTGGACGGCAAGGCTGTGGAGTCCATGAAAGCTGCACTGGAGAAAAAAGGCGCACACGCCAAGGTGCTTGGTCCGACCTCTGCACCGGTCAAAACGGCCGATGGCAAAGACCTGCCGGTCGACGCCTCAGCCGAAGGCCTGCCATCTGTGGCGTTCGACGCCGTGTTTGTGCCGGGCGGGGCTAAATCGGTGGAAGCGTTGAGCACCGACGGTGTAGCGCTGCACTTCATCCTGGAAGCTTACAAGCACCTCAAGGCCATCTCGCTGTCGGCGGAGGCCAAAGAGCTGCTCAAGCTGTTGCGCCTGGAAGAAGATGCGGGTCTGCTGTGTGTGTCGGATAGTGCTTCGTTCGAAGCGTTCTTTGACGCTATGGCACAGCACCGTGTCTGGGCGCGTGAACCAAAAGCCAAGGCTGTTCCGGCTTGAGGATCTAGCCCGCTGAAAAAACCCGCGCACAGCGCGGGTTTTTTCATGACCCTACGTGGAGCATTCCGCGTAGGGCCTCAAGGGCGTGATCAGGACCTGGCGGGTGTCAGCACAATGTAGGCCTGTTCCTTGCGATTGATCTGGCGGCTCATGTCCAGTTCGAAATCCGGATTGATCTTCACCACGCGCTTGGCCAACAGCGTTGCCAGCCACGGATAATCATCTGTGCGCGGGACGACCAGCAGCACCTGACAATTGAACGCTACGGTATCTGCCGCGATGTCATCCAGTTGCCGACGCAACTGTGGCATGTCGCCGATCTTCAGGTCGATGGTGGTGCTCAGTGCCGACGGATCAATCAATTTCGCTACGCGACGCGCTTCGGCTTCGCGCAGTTCAGCCTCTGCTTTTTCCAGCTCGGCCTTGCGTGCATGCGCGATGGCGCCATTCACGCCGCTGGTAAGCGCTGGCGCTTTTGGCATCAAGGCACGGGCGCGGCTCAAGGCATTGGCCGCGGCATTCATGTCACCCTTTTGCAGACCGATCTGGCTGCGGCTCAGATAGGCCTCGGCCAACCGACGCTGAAAGGCTTCCAGACGAATGTCGGTAGGCGCCGATGCCTGCAACGCAGCGAGCTGGTCTTCGGCGGTCGCCAGCTCATTGCTGGTGATGCTTTGATCAAGCTGCGCGAAGCCGCTCAGCGGTGCCTCGGCCACAGGCGTATCGACTGTTGGCGCACTCTGACAGGCACCCAACAGGATGGAAAAGGCGATCAGCAGCAGATGGCGTGGGGCGAACGGCTTCATTCCTGCGATTCTCTAGTTTGCGCAAAAAACGAGCAAGTCTACACCGCTCGCTTGGGGAGAACAAAGCTGAGCAAGAACAACGCCGCAGCGGATACCACTATAGACGGTCCGGCCGGGGTGTCCTTGAACCACGATAACGATAGCCCAATACACACCGCCGTCACGCCCAGCAGGCTCGCGCCCAGTGCCATCTGCTCAGGAGAGCGTGCGTGACGTTGTGCCGCAGCCGCCGGGATGATCAGCAGCGAGGTAATCAACAGCACACCGACGATTTTCATCGCCACGGCGATCACCACCGCAATCAACAGCATCAGCGCCATGCGCAGCGCAGCGACCGGCAAGCCTTCGACCTTTGCCAGTTCTTCATGCACGGTCACCGCCAGCAACGGTCGCCACAGCGTCACGATCATCACCAGCACCAGGGCGCTGCCGCCCAGAATCCAGGCCAGATCGGTCGGACTGATCGCCAGCAGGTCGCCGAACAGATACGCCATCAGGTCGATACGCACTTCATGCATGAAGCTGAGCACCACCAGGCCAAGCGACAAGGTACTGGGCGCAAGAATCCCCAACAGGGTGTCCGACGCCAGTGGCTGGCGCTGTTGCAGTGTAACCAGCACCACCGCCAACAGCAGGCAGCCACAGGTCACGGCAATGGTCGGGCTGACATCCAGCAGAAAGCCCAGCGCAACGCCCAGCAAGGCGGCGTGAGAAAGGGTGTCGCCAAAATACGCCATGCGCCGCCAGACCACGAACGACCCCAGGGGGCCAGCGACCACGGCCAGGGCAACGCCTGCGAGCAAGGCATACAGTAGAAAATCAGCCATGCTTGCAGCCGTCTCCATGAACATGAGTGTGGGAATGCGCGGCCGGGGTGGAGGCATCACTCACGACTTCGCCATGCAGATCATGGGCGTGGTCGTGATGGTGGTGATAGATCGCCAGACTCTGCGCGTTCTTGCCGAAGAGTTCGACGAACGCCGGGTCGTGGCTGACCTGCTCGGGGTGCCCGGAACAGCAGACATGGCGATTCAGGCACACGACCTGATCGGTCGTACTCATCACCAGATGCAGGTCGTGAGACACCATCAGTACGCCGCATCGATGACGGTCGCGCAAACGGGTGATCAGGCTGTACAGCTCGGCCTGGCCCGCCACATCGACGCCCTGCACCGGCTCGTCGAGCACCAGCAGTTCAGGCTCGCGCAGTAACGCGCGCGCCAGCAGAACACGCTGCATCTCGCCACCGGAAATGCCCTGAAGCGGACTGTCGATAACCTTTTCGGCGCCGACCTCTTCCAGTGCGGCCAACGCTGCTGTGCGGTCCACGCCGGGAACCAGGCGCAGAAAGCGCAGCACCGACAACGGCAGGGTCTGGTCGATATGCAGCTTCTGCGGCATGTAACCGATACGCAGTTTAGGCTTGCGCCACACGCTGCCGGAGTCAGGCTTGAGCAAGCCGAGTACGGCACGCACCAGCGTGGTCTTGCCCGCGCCGTTGGGGCCGATCAGGGTCACGATCTCGCCGGGTTTGACGCTCAGCTGGATGTTGTCCAGCACGTTTTGCCCGGACAACGTGACGGCAACCTGTTCCAGACGAATCAGCGCATCACTCATCAGGCGGCCTTGCAGCCAGCGCAGATTCCGACGATTTCGACCGTCTGGCCTTCGACGTCGAAGCCGACTTCGACGGCCGCATTGACGACGGCATTGCTGATGGCCGGGTGCTGCAGCTCGATGGCGGCGTGGCATTCGCGGCAGATCAGGAACTGGCCCTGATGCGCGTGGGTCGGGTGGTTGCAGCCGGTGAAAGCGTTGAGCGAGGCAATACGATGAACCAGGCCGTTTTCCAGCAGGAAATCCAGGGCGCGGTAAACCGTCGGCGGTGCAGCGCGACGACCATCTTCTTCGCTCAGGACCGCGAGGATGTCATAGGCACCCAGCGGCTTGTGACTTTGCCAGACCAGCTCCAGCACGCGGCGACGCAACGCCGTCAGGCGCAGGCCTTGTCGGGTGCACAATGCATCGGCTTCGGCGAGGGCCGAATGCACGCAGTGGGAGTGATCATGGGGGCGACTAGCCAGGGGAGTATTGGGCATGAGCAGCGACGATATTTGCCAGAGACGTTATTATGTTACCTGTTCCCGCCCGATATGAGTGTTTTACGTGCGCCGTCTTCTTAACCTTTTTGTCGTTTTGTGGGCCAGTCTGCTGGTCGTTCCTTTCGCTCAGGCCGAAGTCAAAGTCCTCACCAGCATCAAGCCGCTGCAACTGATTGCCGCGGCTGTGCAGGATGGCGTCGGTTCGCCCGAGGTGCTGTTGCCGCCCGGCGCGTCGCCCCATAACTATGCGCTGCGGCCATCCGACGTACGGCGTGTGAGGGACGTTCAGTTGCTCTACTGGATCGGTCCGGACATGGAAACCTTCCTGCCGCGTGTCCTTCAAGGCCGCAGTCTGCCATCGGTGGCTGTGCAGACCTTGCCGGGCATGCATTTGCGCCATTTCGGCGAGGACAACGCGTCTCACGATGATCACGATCATGACGACGATCAGGGCGCTGATGAGCACGACCACGATCACATGCCCGGCAGCCTGGATTCCCACCTGTGGCTCTCGACGGTCAACGCCCGGGTGATCGCCGCGAAGATGGCGGCCGATTTCGGCGCAGCCGATCCTGCCAACGCGGCGCGCTATACCCGCAACGCCGAGGCCTTCGCCAAGCGTCTGGATGCGCTGGACAGTCGCCTCAAGACTCAACTGGGCGCGGTGTCCGGCAAGCCGTTTTTCGTGTTCCATGAAGCGTTCGATTATTTCGAAGAGGCTTACGGCCTCAAGCACGCTGGCGTGTTCGCCATCGCGGCTGAAATCCAGCCCGGCGCACAGCATGTGGCGGCGATGCGTGAGCGCTTGAAAGAAGCCGGCAAGACCTGCGTGTTCAGCGAACCCCCGCTGCGGCCGCGCCTGGCGGAAACCCTGAGCGCCGGACTGCCGGTCAAACTGGCTGAGCTGGACGCATTGGGCGGTTACACGGCCGCGACCGCACAGGGTTACGAGCAGGTGTTGCAGAAGCTGGCGGATGATCTGAGCGGATGCCTGTCGGGGATTTGAACAGCGACTGATCGTGCCTACGCTCCGCGCTCATCGTTCTACACAAGCCTGGAAGACGCAAAACGGGGCCAGAGCGAAAGGGGCTGACTGGAGAGTATCTGACTGAACGCAGTCCCCGTGGGAGGCGGCTTGCCGGCGATGGCGTCCGTTCAGTCACCCATATGTCGCTTC
>NZ_FRDA01000015.1:49133-139838 GCF_900143095.1 Pseudomonas asturiensis
CACCCATATGTCGCTTCCGAAACCGCATCGCCAGCAAGCCGCCTCCCACGGTCCTTTGCCTGCGTATAGAGCGTGTGCATGATCATTTAGCGATCGTTTACAGCGCAAACGGCAGCGGTATGGATGTTTCCTGCCGCTGTGCCAGGCGCTGTTCGAATTCTGCCGGGTCGTGGATCAGCACGTCCTGTCCGGCGAAGGTTTCTGCCGCGATCAAACGTGACAGCCAGAAACGCACACAGCCCACACGCAGCATCGTTGACCACAGCCTGGCTTCCGCCGCATTGAACGGCCGCAGGGCGGCGTAGGCACCCAACATCGCGCGAGCGCGCACCGGGTCGATCTGGCCGTCTTCGCGCGAGCACCAGTCGTTCAGCGCAATGGCCAGGTCGTAGAGCATGGGGCCCGAGCAGGCATTGTAGAAATCGATCAGTCCGGTCAGGTGCGTGCCTTCGAACAATACGTTGTCGCGGAACATGTCTGCGTGCAGGTTGGCGCGTGGCAGCGCCAGGATCTGCGACTTGAGGTCTTCGATTTCCTGCAGCGATGTGTCCAGCAGTGTTTTTTGCTCTTCGCCCAGATGCGACAGGAAATTGCGGCCCTCACTCAGCATCCAGTCCAGGCCGCGGTCGGTCTTGCGTTCCAGCACGTGATCGCGTGTTGCGAGGTGCAGATTGGCCAGCAACTCACCGATCTGAGCGCAATGCTGCGTGTTCGGCTGGCTAATGTGCTTGCCCGGCAGGCGCGGCTGCAGGAGGGCCGGCTTGCCTGCCAGCTCGCGCAACGCCTGGCCGTCGGTGGTGCGCAAGGCGTAAGGCACGGGCAGGTCGGCGTCGTGCAGCACGTCCAGCAGTTCGATGAAAAACGGCATCTCCTGCACCGGTCCGCGTTCGACCAGCGTCAGAACGAACTCACCCTGCTCCAGGCTGATGAAGTAGTTGGTGTTTTCGCTACCGGCGGCAATGCCTTGAAAGTCACGCAGACGGCCGAGCCCATAGGGGGCGAGGAATGTTTCCAGCTCGGGCCGAGCCAGTGGGGTAAAAACGGACATATCAGGACTGCCAGCAATAAGTGAATTTAGGGTGTTACCAGCTGAATATTTCCCACTGCGGGATCAGCATGTCCGGTTGGTCCGAACGAATGAAATTGGGGCTTGTACCATCGGCGCGCACCAGGAAATAGGGTTTGCCATGCTTGGGGGTGATCTTGACCGCATACAGAAAGCCGTTCTGGCGGTACTCCTGAATGGTCTTGTCACCGTCGGTGCGGATCGTGACGTCCGGGGCCGCCGAGGGCGACTCTTCGGCGCTCATCGCAACCAAAGGGCAGAGTGCCAACAAGCCGGTCAACAACAGTCGATTTGCCTTGCGCATGATAACCTTGTCCCTTTGTCGTCAATGGTCCTCGCATTCTAGCGCCGACCCCGCCGAAAAGGTTGATTCTGCTCATGAGCCAAGCACCCCTCGTCCTGGTGGACGGTTCTTCTTACCTCTATCGCGCCTTTCACGCACTGCCTCCACTGGCCACGTCCAAAGGGTTGCCGACCGGCGCCGTCAAAGGCGTGCTGAACATGCTCAAGAGCCTGCGTCGGCAGTACCCGGACAGCCCGTTTGCCGTAGTGTTCGATGCCAAAGGCGGCACGTTCCGCGACACGTTGTATGCCGAGTACAAGGCCAATCGCCCCAGCATGCCGGACGACCTGCGCGTGCAGGTCGATCTGTTGCACGCCTGTGTCAAAGGCCTGGGCTATCCGCTGTTGTGCGTTGAAGGCGTAGAAGCAGACGACGTGATCGGCACACTGGCGCGCAGCAGCGCGGCGGCTGATCGTCCGGTGATCATCTCCACCGGCGACAAGGACATGGCGCAACTGGTCGACGGCCACATTACGCTGGTCAACACCATGACGGGCAGCGTGCTGGACGTGGCTGGCGTAAAAGAGAAATTCGGTGTCGGTCCTGAGCACATCATCGACTACCTCGCGCTGATGGGCGACAAGGTCGACAACATTCCGGGCGTTCCCGGCGTGGGCGAGAAAACAGCCGTCGGTCTGCTGGTCGGCGTGGGCGGCGGGCTGAACGAGCTGTATGGCAACCTTGACGCGGTCGCGGCCCTGCCGATCCGTGGCGCCAAGACATTGCCCGCCAAGCTTGAAGAGCATCGCGCCATGGCGTTTCTGTCCTACGAACTGGCCACCATCAAGATCGATGTGCCGCTGGATATCGAACTGGACCAGCTGCATTGCGGCGAGCCAGATCGCGAGGCGTTGATGGAGCTGTACGCCGAGCTTGAGTTCAAGAGCTGGATCGAGGACCTGCAACGTGATGCCAAGCGCGCCGGGCAGGAGCTGGCGGTCGAAGAAGAGCCTGTGGTGGTCAAGGAAGCCGCTTACGACGTTATTCTGGAGCAGGCGCAATTCGACGCCTGGCTCAAGAAGCTGGAAGCTGCGCCACTGTTTGCCATCGTCACCCAAAGCAACGGCACCGACGCGCAACGCGCGCAACTGGTTGGCCTGTCGTTTGCCATCCAGACCCACGAAGCGGCGTACATCCCGCTGACTCACTCCTACATGGGCGTGCCGCAGCAACTGGATCGCGACACCGTGCTCAAGGCGCTAAAGCCGCTGCTTGAGGACCCGAACAAGATCAAGGTGGGTCAGCACGCCAAGTTTGCGATCAATCTGCTCGCCAACTGTGCGCTGGGCGGTGACCAGGCCCAGGGCATCGACCTGCAGGGCGTCAGGTTCGACACGATCCTGGAATCCTACGTGCTGGACTCCACCGCCACTCGCCATGACCGCGACAGCCTGGTGGCCAAGTACCTCACGCACACCCCGATCAACTTCCAGGACATCGCGGGCAAAGGTGCCAAGCAGCTGACATTTGATCAGATTGCCCTGGAGCAGGCAGGTATCTATGCCGCCGAGGAGGCTGATCTGACCCTGCGTCTGCACGAAGTCTTCCAGGCCCGACTGGCTGCGATTCCGACCCTGCAGCCTGTATTGAACGACATCGAAATGCCGCTGGTGCCGGTGCTGGCGCGTATTGAGCGTCAGGGCGCGCTGGTGGATGCCAACCTGTTGGGCATCCAGAGCGTGGAGCTGGGCGACAAGATGACGGCGCTGGAACGCGAGGCCTTCGCCATCGCCGGTGAGGAGTTCAACCTGGGCTCGCCCAAGCAGTTGGGCGTGATTCTTTATGAAAAGCTGGGCATGCCGATCATCAGCAAGACCGCGACCGGTCAGCCGTCCACGGCCGAAGCGGTACTCGCCGAGCTGGCCGAGCAGGATTTCCCGTTGCCCAAGGTGCTGATGCAATACCGCTCCATGAGCAAGCTCAAGAGCACCTACACCGACCGCCTGCCTGAGCAGATCAACCCGCGCACGGGCCGTATTCACACTTCCTATCATCAGGCCGTGGCTGTGACCGGGCGTCTGTCGTCCAGCGATCCGAACCTGCAGAACATTCCGATTCGTACCGCTGAAGGCCGTCGTATCCGGCAGGCGTTCGTCGCGCCCAAGGGCTACAAGCTGCTGGCGGCCGACTATTCGCAGATCGAGCTGCGGATCATGGCGCATCTGGCCCAGGACGAAGGTTTGCTGCACGCCTTCCGCAACGACCTGGACGTACACAGGGCCACGGCAGCCGAGGTGTTTGGCGTCGAGCTGGAGAACGTCACCAACGACATGCGCCGCAGCGCCAAGGCGATCAACTTCGGTCTGATCTATGGCATGAGCGCCTTTGGTCTGGCCAAGCAGATTGGCGTCGACCGCAAGCAGTCGCAGGCTTATGTGGATCGCTACTTCGCTCGTTACCCAGGCGTGCTCGATTACATGGAGCGCACGCGGGCTCAGGCGGCGGAACAGGGCTTTGTCGAAACCATTTTCGGTCGTCGCCTGTACCTGCCTGACATCAATGCCAAGAACCCTTCACTGCGCAAAGGCGCAGAGCGTATGGCGATCAACGCGCCGATGCAGGGCACGGCGGCCGATATCATCAAAAAAGCGATGATTGCCGTGAACGGCTGGCTGGACGAATCCGGTCTGGACGCGCGGGTCATCCTTCAGGTGCACGACGAACTGGTGCTGGAGGTGCGTGAAGACCTGGTGGATCAGATCAGCACCCAGATTCGTCCGCACATGAGCAGCGCCGCAGAATTGGCGGTTCCGCTGCTGGTGGAAGTCGGTGTGGGCAACAACTGGGACGAGGCGCATTGATGGCGTAGTGGCGAAGTTGTCATCAATTTCGCCAAACGTTGTAGGAAATGTGAACTTTTCTTCATCGCTGGAACTTAACCGTCCAGACAGGAGTCAGAACACACGATTGGCTGACAAGCCAGTCATGCTCCTATGTTGTGTTAAGTGTTGGCAGATATCCGGATCTCACCCTAAGGTCCGGCCTTAGACCCCGAACTTCCCCCTCCCCATACGAAGTCCGGGGTTTTTTTTGCCTGCGATTTACTCGGCAGGTGCCTTGTCTTCCAGCTCCATCCAGTCGGCCAGCACGGTGTAGGCTTCTTCCAGGCCCATGCGCTTGGGGGCCGAGAACAGTTGAATGGTCACGGCTTCACCCCAGCCCTTGCGGATCTCCGACTGAACCTTGAGCAGCGTGTTCTTGGCTGCGCCGTAGGTCAGTTTGTCGGCCTTGGTCAGCAGAATGTGCATCGGCATCTTGCTCGCCACGGCCCAATCCAGCATGAGCAGGTCGAAGTCGGTCATCGGATGGCGGATGTCCATCATCAGGATCAGACCCTTCAGGCTTTCGCGGCTGCCCAGATAGGCTTCCAGGTGACGCTGCCAGTGCTGTTTGAGCGGAATCGGCACCTTGGCGTAGCCGTAGCCCGGCAGGTCGACCAGGCGGCGATCTTCGTCCAGGCCAAAGAAGTTCAGCAACTGGGTGCGTCCCGGCGTCTTGGATGTACGTGCCAGGCTGGCGTGGGTCAGGGTGTTCAGCGCGCTGGACTTGCCCGCGTTGGAACGACCGGCAAACGCGACTTCAAACCCTTCGTCGTCGGGGCATTGGTCGACCTTGGCGGCGCTGAGCATGAAAGTGGCCTGTTGGCACAGACCGAGGATGGGGTTTTTGAGTTGCATGTGATTTCCGGTGAAGGCCCTGCCTGCAAGGCGTGTGGCAAGGGTGTCGTTTCCGTTTGGGTAGCGCGAGTATATAATGCCGCAACTTTTGTGTGTGCTTTCGTCTCCCGATGGGAGCCTGCACAGTTGAGCGAGATCAATATGCGCATTAGAACGCAGTCCGCTTTCAACCTGAAAGGTTTTTGCTGAGTCATCGGGCTTTCAAGCAGTTGTCACAGGATCAAAGGCGATGCCGTTGCGCTGTGTGGAATGTGCAAGGACAGCAGTGGCCGCGATTTGCCGACTATCCTTCTGGATGAGCAAGTCATGGGCTACGCGACTTTTCACCCCCTTGGCTGATCGGATGACCTGATGAACACATTACTCGTGAGTTTGCTGCTGGCCCTGGGCATATGCGCCTCTTCCCAGGCTGCCGATCCGGCGGGCAATGCCGCTGCCGGACAGGCAAAGACCGCCGTGTGCGGTGCCTGTCATGGCCCGGACGGCAACAGTCCGGCTCCCAACTTCCCCAAACTGGCAGGCCAGGGCGAGCGCTACCTGCTCAAGCAACTGCGCGAGATCAAGGACGGCAAGCGCGTGGTCGTGGAAATGACCGGCCTGCTCAATAACCTTGATGATCAGGATCTCGCCGACATCTCCGCGTTCTATGCGGGTCAGAAAGGCAGTATCGGCGCGGCGTCACCGGATCTGGTGGCCAAGGGCGAAGCATTGTTCCGGGGCGGCAGGCTGGATCAGGGCCTGCCCGCCTGCACCGGCTGTCACTCGCCTGATGGCGCCGGCAATATCCAGGCAGGTTTTCCTCATCTTGGCGGCCAGCATGCCGATTACATCAAGAAGCAGCTGACGGCCTTCCGTGAGGGTGATCGGACCAATGACGGCGACACCATGGTGATGCGTGCCATTGCGGCCAGGCTGAGCACACAGGATATTGAAGCGCTGGCGCACTACATTCAGGGTCTCCACTGAAGCGTGGAAATTGCAGGCCTGGGCATGACCTGCTTCACGCCGTCTGCAAAAAGGGCCACCACGGCTGCCCTTTTTTGCGGTCGCCAGCGTTACACTAACGAACTCAAGCTTTCGCGTTCGGTCGAAAACACCGTCGCTCGAAGGCGACTCAATCTGTCCAGGAGTAAAGCATGCGTAATCTGATCATCAGCGCCGCGCTGGTTGCCGCCAGTCTGTTCGGTATGTCCGCTCAAGCTGCCGAGCCCATCCAGGCAGGCAAGCAATACGTCGAGCTGAGCAGCGCTGTGCCGGTTGCACAACCCGGCAAGATCGAAGTCGTGGAACTGTTCTGGTATGGCTGCCCGCACTGCTACGCATTCGAGCCGACCATCAATCCATGGGTTGAAAAACTGCCATCGGACGTCAACTTCGTGCGTATTCCAGCCATGTTCGGTGGCCCATGGGATGCCCATGGTCAGCTGTTCATCACCCTGGACACCCTGGGCGTAGAGCACAAGGTTCACGCCGCTGTGTTTGATGCGATTCAGAAAGGTGGCAAGCGTCTGACCGACAAGAACGACATGGCTGACTTCGTCGCCACTCAAGGTGTCGACAAGGAAAAATTCCTGAGCACGTTCGACTCCTTCGCGGTGAAGGGCAAGATCGCGCAGTACAAGGAACTGGCCAAGAAGTATGAAGTGACCGGCGTTCCGACCATGATCGTCAACGGCAAGTATCGCTTCGACCTCGGCTCTGCCGGTGGCCCGGAAGCGGCCCTGCAGGTTGCCGACCAGTTGATCGCCAAAGAGCGAGCGGCTGCCAAGGCCGCGAAGTAAGCGCCGCTCATGGGCCGCTGGGGTAAGGGCACAGAGCGAGTCGTTGGCCTGCATGATCCGCGGGTCAACGAACATCATCTGACGCAAAGCGGTTTGCCGGAAGACGGCAGGCTGCGGCTGCTCAGTTTCAATATCCAGGTCGGTATCAGCACGGAGCGTTACCGGCATTACCTGACCCGCAGCTGGCAGCACCTGCTGCCGCACGTGGGGCGGGCGAGCAACCTGAAGAAAATCGGTGAGCTGCTTCACGATTTCGATCTCGTTGCCCTGCAGGAAGTCGACGGCGGCAGCATGCGCTCAGGCTTCGTCAATCAGGTCGAGCACCTGGCCCAGCTGGGTGCTTTTCCGTACTGGTATCAACAACTCAATCGCAACCTGGGTCGCTTTGCTCAGCACAGCAATGGTGTATTGAGCCGTCTGCGTCCGGCCAGGATCGAAGATCACCCATTGCCCGGCCCTGCGGGGCGTGGTGCGATTCTGGTGCGCTTCGGCGAAGGGGATGACGCGCTGGTAGTGGTCATGATGCACCTGGCGTTGGGCACGCGGACCCGAACCCGGCAACTGGCCTACATCCGTGAACTGATCGGCGGCTACCGCCATCAGGTGTTGATGGGCGACATGAACACCCACGCCAATGATCTGCTGGAGCATTCGCCGCTAAGGGACCTGGGCCTGCTCGCGCCGCAGATCGAAGCGACGTTCCCCAGCTGGCGGCCGCAACGCTGTCTTGATCACATTCTGCTCAGCCCGACCCTGACGCTCGAACGCGTGCAGGTGCTGGCTCAGCCCATTTCCGATCACCTGCCGGTTGCTGTCGAGATTCGCCTGCCTGCGTCACTGCGTGGGGACTCGTTGCCTGTGCCTTCTGGTGGAAGCCTTGCATGAGCGACGACGCGGAGCGTTGGAAAGAGAAGTACCTCAAGGGAATCGAACAGCAGGATAGGCTCGAAAAGCGCTGGGAGGCGCGGCTCGACCTGCTGCGTCGGGGCCTGGTGCGCAGCAGCCTGGCGGCAGAGGGCTCGGACCGGGCCGTCGATGAATGCATGAAGGAAATGCGCGAAATCGTGCGCAAGGACGACATGGATGCCGGGCTGGCGGCACTGATTCCCCGTCTTGAAAAGGCGGTGCTGGATTCCGAACATCGTCGTGAGGTGCGGGTCGGGCAAATCGGAACGGCGTTGACCGCACTGGTCACGCAGTTGCAGGCACTGGATCTGCCCCGTGAGGTGCGTAAACCGCTCAAGCGCTTTGCCAAGGAACTCGAAGAGCGCGCTTCCCAGGCCCGCGAACTGCCGTTGTTGCTCAGTGAACTGAGCGGATTGCAGGGCAAGGCTCTGACCCTTCTGGAGAAAACCGAAGAAGGCCATCGACCCGGATTGCTTGAACGCCTGTTCGGCGCTCGTGAAGAGCATGGCGAGGGTCATCCTCATCCTGACGCAACGCGTCCCGAAGCGCCTGCCGAGCCGCATGCTGTTACCCCTCATCCACCGCAGGCCGAGTCGCGCTCCGAACCTGACGAGGACGAGGAAAAAACCGCCACGCCAATCCCGGCTGCCGAGGCTGGGAGGCTCGCCGATCCGGTTGCCGAATCTGCCCCGCCAGCCACCGTTATGGCCCCGGTTGAAACGCCCCTGTCAACGCCTGAGGTGCCTGCGCCAGCCACTCCGGTGGCTGAACCCACGCCGTTGCCGGTCGATACGCTGCCCGCGCCACTGGCTGCGCCGGCTTCTGCACCCGTGCGCAGCGAGACGCCGATCGAAGGCCTGGTGACGCCGACACCGACGGTTCCCTATCAGCAACAGCCTGCCAGTCCGGTGGTCGAGTCGTCGGATGAAACGGACGAAGCCGAGGCAGACGAAAGCCCCGAGGGCGAAGAGGGCTATGCCCTGCCCTCGGCCCCCGAGCCCAGCTACAGCTCGGTGGCCGCGCACATCGAAGAAACCCTGCTGGGCCTGCTCGCTGACCTGACCTTGTCGGAGCATTACCGGCCTCAGGTCGAAGCCATGCAGTTACGCCTCAAGCACGGGCTGAACTGGTACGAACTCCTGCCGATCCTCGACGATCTGGCTGTCCTCATGCTGGCCATCAACAATGGCGGGCAGCAGGAATTCGGCATCTACCTCAAGCAATTGAACGAGCGGCTCGAGTCCTTCCAGAGTCATCTGCAGGCCGCCAGCGAAGATCACGCTGAAAACCGCTCCACGGCGCGTGTCCTCAACGAGCAGTTGCGCGAACAGGTCGGCGGGCTGCAAAGCAGCGTGCAGGACGCCTCCGATCTGCCCAGCCTCAAGCAAGTGCTGGATAACCGTCTGGAAGGTCTGCTCAGCACCATGGACCATTACCAGCGTTCCCGGGACGAGCGTGAGCAGGAGGTTGCCTCACGGTTGCAAAGCCTGGCCGCCCGCGTGGCGAGCATGGAGCAGGAAGCGCTGGGTTTTCGGACCAATCTGGAAGAGCAGCGGCAGAAGGCGCTGCTCGACCCGCTGACCGGGTTGCCGAACCGCGCGGCGTGGGGCGAGCGGCTCGAACAGGAAATCGGCCTGTGGCAGCAGCGCAAGAACAGCCTGCTGGTTGGCATCCTGGATCTGGATCATTTCAAGCGTATCAACGACGGCTACGGGCATCTGGCAGGCGACAAGGTGCTGAAAATCGTCGCCAGTGTGCTGAAAAAGCGCCTGCGCCCCGGTGACTTTCTGGCGCGTTTCGGGGGTGAGGAGTTCGTCGTGCTGTTGCCTGCCACCCCCGTGACGGCGGGCCTGGTGCTGCTGGAAGATTTACGCCAGGCGGTCGAGCTGTGCCCGTTTCATTTCAAGGGCGAGCGCGTCACCATCACCGTCTCCATGGGCGTAACGGCCTTGCGGACGGGCGAGCGCAGCGACGTGGCGATCAAGCGCGCCGATCAGGCGTTGTATCGGGCAAAGGAAAATGGCCGGAACAAGGTCGAACAGGGCTGACGTACACATCCGGACTTGAACGGGCTGCGTGTCACATGAGCTATTTCTGTGTCTTTTGTTATGATGTTGCATTTCCCGTGGACGTAGTCTGATCCCATGAAGCTGTATTTCTCTGCCTTTCTTCTGCTGGTCCTGACCGCCTGCTCCAGCGGCCCCAGGCTCGACACCAGCCATCCCTCGGCCAATTTCGACGGCCGTATCCAGTACGTTGTGATGCACTACACCTCGACGTCGCTGGAGCAATCCCTGCAATTGCTCACCCATGGCGAGGTCAGCAGTCATTACCTGATCGGTGATGACGACCCGGCAACCATTTACAAGCTGGTCGATGAAAGCGCCCGCGCCTGGCATGCCGGCGAGAGTGAGTGGGACGGCAGGACCTGGCTCAACTCCAGCTCCATCGGGATTGAGATCGTGAATCCGGGTTATACCGACACCCCGACAGGCCGCCTGTGGTATCCGTACACCGAGGCGCAGTATCAGTCGATCAAGGTACTGCTCAAAGACATCGTCAAACGCAACAGAATCGACCCCAGACACATCATCGGGCACAGCGATATAGCGCCGTCACGCAAGCTCGATCCGGGGCCGCTGTTCCCGTGGAAACGTCTGGCTGCCGAGGGCCTTGGCATCTGGCCTGACGAGCGGCTGGTGGCGCAGCGTCAGGCGGCGCTGATGAACAACCTGCCAGGCATTGGCTGGTTCCAGCAACAACTGGCACGCCTGGGCTATACAACGCCTCAGACTGGCGAGCTGGACGTGGCTACACGGCAGGTCCTGACCGCTTTCCAGATGCATTACCGCCCTGAGCGGTTCGACGGCGAGCCGGACGCACAGAGCGCCGCCATTCTGCAGGTGCTCAACCGAGCCAACTGAGTGCAAGGCCGCCGGTTTATCCGGCGAGCTATCTGCGCGCCAGTTGCTATAACTGATGGGTACTCCCAGAGAGTATCCTCAGATGCTGACCGCTCAAACCCGCTCTTACACCCTTTTCTCCCGCCCCTGGCTGCTGGTATCGCTGGCTACGCTATTGAGCGCAGCCGTGCTGCTGTCGGGCAGCTTCGCGCTGGCAGTGCATCAGGCGCGGCAAAACGAAAGCCTGCAGATGAATGCCCAGGGCGAGCGTTTTCTGGTCAGGCTGGAACAGTTGTTCGGCCAGTTAAGGTCCGGGCTGGATCAGCTGGAACATCAACCCCTGCGCCGCTGCAGCCCGGAAATGGTCAGCCGTCTGCGAGAAGTCATTTCCGGTCATCGCTTCATTTACGAGGCGACTTTTGTCGGAGATTCGCGCACCTGCTCAAACTGGGCACCGAAAAGACCGCAGGCCCGGATCCGGGCGCCGGATATTCGCGGCCCTACCTATGATTACTGGCTCAACACCTCTGCACAGCCGGACGACAACCTGGCGGCGCTGGTGTTGGGCCGGGGTGACTTCAGGGTTTCGACATCTCGAGGACACCTGACCGATGTGGTGGATCTTCCAGCGGGTGGCAGCCTGCTGGTGGTGCTGGATAACGGCGCTCGCGCCATACCGGTTTTAGGCCCCGCGCAGGCGTGGCCGGTTTCGGGCGGGTGGCTCGAGGGCAGCGCGCCGCTGTTGACCACGCCCGCGCAGCTGATCTACCGCATGGCCACGCAGAGCCCCGAGTATCAGTTAGTGTTGATAACGCCACGCAACGGGCTGCTCGCAGAAGTCACGGGCGCGTGGTGGCTGCTGGTGCCGGCCAGCCTGTTGGCGTCGTTGTGCATCGGCGCGCTGACGTTTCAGATGCTGCATCAACGTACCTCGCTGGGCGCCGAACTGAAGGCCGCCCTGCGACGCAACGAACTGAAGGTGCTGTATCAGCCAATCTTCAACCTTGAGACGCGGCTGTGTGTCGGCGCTGAAGCGCTGGTGCGCTGGCACCGGCCGGACGGCACGCTGACCAGCCCCGACCTGTTCATACCGATGGCGGAAAGCACCGGACAGATCCGGCAGATCACCGATTTTGTGCTCAGGCAATCGTTGGAGCAGTTGGGCCCCTTGCTACGGGCTAACCCGCATTTATACATTTCGATCAATCTGGCGGCCTGCGACGTCATGTCAGCGCGCATCGGGCGCGTAACGGCCAGGCTTCTGGCGCTGCACGGGGTGGCGGCGCGGCAGATCGCGTTCGAGGTGACCGAGCGAGGGCTGATTGATGTGGTGATGGCGCGCAATCATTTGCAAATGCTGCGTGATCGAGGGCATCAGGTGCTGATCGATGATTTTGGCACCGGCTACTGCAGCCTGGCGTACCTGCAGACCCTGCCGGTGGACTGCCTGAAAATCGACAAGGCGTTTGTGGATGCGCTTGGCTACGACGCCGCCAGCAGTGGCGTTGCGCCGCATATCATTCGCATGGCACATGCGCTGAACCTGAAGGTCATCGCCGAAGGGATCGAGTTCGAGTCCCAGGCTGCGCTGCTCAAGAGCGAGGGCGTTATCTATGGCCAGGGCTGGCTGTTCGCCCGGCCGCTCAGTGCAGTGAAGTTCGCTGAACGGGTGACCGGCGGCCGACGTAACGCATCCAGACGCAAGGATGACGTGGCCTGAGTGCAGGGGCCTGAAGCGCACGTGGACGGGCTCACCGACAGGCCAACTCTTATCAAACAACCCACAAACAACCCATAAGTCACTGAAGAAACTGGATTTTGTGGGAGCGGACTTGTCCGCGAAAAGGCCGGTACATCCGACGCATATGCGGTGGCTGAAACACTGCATTCGCGGACAAGTCCGCTCCCACGACGCCCGGTGTTTCCCACGACGCCCGGTGTTTGCTGCGCGACAGCGCTACGTCGAAGACGTGGTGGCGCCTCCCACAAAACAGTGTGTTGCTTCAGCAGATGACGTCAGTAAAGACGCGCGCCTGTCGGATCAAAGCGGTAACGCCATGTAGAACTGCGTGCCCTGCCCCGGTCTTGAATAGACACCCATGCGTCCGCCGTGCAACTGGACGATTTCCTTGCACAGCGCCAGCCCCAGACCTGCGCCGCCTTTCTTGCGTCCGACCTGAACGAAAGGCTCGAAAATCCGCCCCTGTTGTCCGTAGGCGATGCCTTCGCCGTTGTCTTCGACGCTGATGATCGCGCGCTCGCCGTGGCGTTTGCCCTGCAAGCGGATCAGGCCGTTTTCCGGCGTGTGGCGCAGTGCGTTGTCCAGCAGGTTGTCCAGCACCCGTTCCAGTTGCGCGCGATCGGCATGCAAACGAGGCAAGGGCTCCTGGAGGTCGAGCATCAGCATGATGCCCTGCTCTTGAGCCTGTCCATCGAAGCGCGCCTTGGCTTCTTCGAGCAGCTCTTCAATCGAGCACGGCCCCAGCTTGAGTTTCTGCAGGCCGTTCTGATAACGCGAGAAATTCAGCAGGTCATTGATCAGTTGCATCAGACGCTGCATTTCTTCGGTCACGGTGTTGAGCAGATCGGCCTCGCGGGAATCGGGCGAGAAATGCAGCCTTTCCTGCAGAAGCCCGAACGCCATGTGCATGCCTGTGACTGGCGTGCGCAGTTCGTGTGAGGCGCGCAGGACGAATTCACTGCGTACGCGCTCGAACGCTCGTTGCTCGGTGACGTCGTGCAGCACCATCACCGCACCCAGAATATGCCCTTTGGTGTGGCTGACCGGCGTCATGCTGTAGGTCAGCAGGCGTGATTCATTGTCGATTTCGATCGAGAGGTCTTCAGGGGCGCGCTCAAGGCTGCCGCCGCGCAGAATCAGGTGCAGCTGTTCATCCAGCTCCGGTCGTTCCAGTGCCGCGCCGAGGGTCTGCCCGAGCCGGCTCTCGTCCCAGCCCAGTTGGCGCTGGGCCACAGGATTGAGGTGTTCCAGCCGGCCTTGCCGGTCAATCATCAGCAGGCCGTCGTCAATGCTGTCCAGAACCGCCTGCAGGCGCTGCTGGCCTGCCAGCAGTTCATCAATGTTGGTCGCCTGATGCTGTCGCAGCGCCTCGGCCATGATGCCGAAGCGCCGGGTCAGCAGGTTCATTTCGGCCGCCGAGGAAATAGGCAGCGTGACTTCGTAATTGCCCTGCCCGATTCGATCGGCCGCCTTGGCCAGTGCCTCTATAGGCGCGCCAAAGCGTCGTGCGATGCCATGGGCTGTCACAAAACCGATGCACAACACCGCAAGTCCGACCAGCCCGAGCAGCCCGGCAATCCACAAGGCACGCTCTCTGGAGTTGATCTCGGCATTACTGATGTTTTCCAGCGCCTGGCGATGTACGTCCAGCAGCCCATTACGCAATGTGTCGAAACTGTCGCTTAGCTCCGGATTGCCACGAATACCCCGCTGATCGCTGCCCAATCGGCGCCAGGCCTCGATAAAGCGCTGATAGTCCGTGCGGGTTTTCTCGAAGCCGGTGCGCACGTTCTGCTGCGTGTCCTGCCCCGAACCTTCATCGAGCAACTCCTGGAACTGATTCTGGGTTTTTTCGAGCAGCGCCTCGTTGCGCTCCGACCCGGTCATCAAGACCAGCTGATCGCCAAGGTTCTGCCGCAGTTTCAGGCCCAGGTCCAGAATGCCGAAGTTGTGCTGAATCAACGACTCCTGGGTTCTGGCCATCTGCATCACGCTGACCAGACCCAATAGCAATCCGAGCAACGCCACTGTGATCAGCGCCGAAATGCTCAGGAACAGGCGGGTGCGCAACTTCATGGCCAGTTTCATGTGAGGTCAGTCATAAGTTGTACTGCTTGCGTTTCCGATACAGCGTCGAGGCATCGATACCCAATGTCTTGGCCGCCTGATCGAGTGTGTCACTGGTTGCCAGAACGGCACCGATATGCGCCTTCTCCAGCTCGTCCAGGCTCAGCGCTGCTCCGACGCGAGGCGCATTGTTAACGGGTTGTTCGGCCATGCCCAAGTGGCTGATCTCTACGCGCTCCTGCGGGCAGATGATGCTGGCGCGCTCGATGACGTTGCGCAGCTCGCGAATGTTGCCTGGCCAGCGATAGTTGAGCAGCGCGGCGCGTGCCTCTTCGCTGAAGCCTCGTGCCGGGCGGGCATATTCCTTGACGAAGCGGGCCAGAAAGCGGTCGGCCAGGGTCAGAATGTCTTCGCTGCGCTCGCGCAGCGCAGGCAGGTGCAGGGTAATGACGTTGAGGCGATACAACAGGTCCTCACGGAAACGTCCGCTGCGAACCATGTCTTCCAGGTTCAGGTTGGTCGCCGCCAGGATGCGCACATCGGCGCGGCGCGTGACCGGGTCGCCGACACGTTCGTACTCCTTGTCCTGAATGAAGCGCAGCAACTTGGGTTGCAACGTCAGGGGAAAATCGCCGATTTCGTCGAGAAAAAGCGTGCCGCCATCGGCCTGGTTCACTCGGCCAAGGGTGCTTTCGCTGGCGCCGGTAAACGCCCCGCGGCTGTGGCCGAACAGTTCGCTTTCCATCAGTTCTGCCGTCAGCGAGGGGCAGTTGATGGTCACGCAGGATTTCTTGGCCCGCTTGCTCCAGCCGTGGATGGCTCGTGCCAGCTCGCCCTTGCCGGTGCCGGACTCGCCCAGAATCAGAATGTTGGCGTCGGTCACGGCGACCTGACGGGCCGTTTCCAGAATCGCCATCATCGATGGGCTGTGAGAATCCAGGCCGTCCTTGGGTTTACGAATCTCGCCTTCCAGCGCTTCCAGACGGGCCGACAACTGCCGGACTTCCAACTGCTTGGCGGTCGCCAGTCGCAGTTGGTCCGGGCTGCAGGGTTTGACCAGGTAATCGGCTGCGCCGGCCTGAATGGCGTCCACCGCCGTGTCCACTGCAGAGTGCGCCGTCACGATGACGACGCGCATCCACGGCGCTTGAATTCGCATTTGTGCCAGAACGTCCAGACCGTTGTCTTCGCCCAGACGCAAATCCAGAAAGCACAGGTCGAAGACCTGACGTTGCATCAATGTGTCCGCCTGCGCTGCGCTGTTGGCAGTGGCGACACTGTAGCCTTCGTCTTCCAGACAGTACCGGAAGGTGCGGAGGATGGCGGACTCGTCGTCCACAAGCAGAATACGGCCCTGATTCTCAGTGGCTGCTTCCATTTTTCCTACGCTCCTTAATGAATTGTCTTGGTTAGTCTCGGAATCATCGGGCAAGTTGCATGGTCAATTCTGATTGATTCTGCGGCAAGCATGGTAGCTGTCTGTTCGTTTAATGGCGAACGCGCTGATTAATCCGTGTTTATGTCGCTAAAACCGTCTATTCGGAGACGAAAAGCCACCTCAGAAGGAACGTGCCATGTACTCATTGAAAAAAATCGCCCTGGCCACGGCTGCAGCTGCTCTGTTGGGCAGCAGCCCTGCATTCGCGCAGACAACCCAAGGCGACCTGCCTACGCAGCTGGCTGAAGCCCGTCAGGAGGGCTCGATCTGGACCGCCTTTGCCCTTAACAAGCACTTGAGCCCGTTCAAGATCAGTGTCGATGTCGAGCAAGGCACCGCCACGCTCAAGGGCAAAGTTGAGAACGAGGTCGACCGCGAGCTGGCCGAACGCATCGCGCTGGACATCAAGGGCATTGAGAAGGTGGATAACCAGTTGGAGATCGACGCTTCGGTCGCCAGCGAGGCAGACACCCGAACCCCTATGGCTCAGCGTTTCGAGGACGCCACACTGGTTGCAACGGTGAAGTCCAAGCTGCTGTGGAGCAGTGTCACTGAGGCGCTGACCATCGATGTGGACAGCAAGGACGGGGTCATTACGCTCAAGGGTCGCGCTCAGAGCCCCGAAGCCAAGGAACTGGCCGGCAGCCTGGCGAGCAACACCGACGGTGTGGTCAGCGTCAACAACCTGATCAGCCTGAGCGCTGCCGATTCGATCGCTTCCAAGACGCAGCCCCAATTGCTCAATGCCACGGAGCAGATCAGTGACGTGTGGATCACCAGCAAGGTGAAATCCAGCCTGATCTACAGCCGTAACCTCGATGGCCTGAACATCAAGGTCGACACCAAGGAAGGTCTGGTCACGCTCAACGGCGTGGTTGCCAACTACGCAGAGAAAGAGCTGGCGGTAGAAATCTCGCGAAATATTCGGGGTGTGAAGGGCGTGAACGCCGACGCGTTGAAGGTGATGGCCCGTAGCGCTGGTTGATGTTCCCCGCGCGCCCCGCAGCGCGCTTCGTGCAGAACGCACGATTACAACCGTGTAATCGTGCAGCTTGCGCGTAAGATGCCTCTTTCATTATTGGGTAAGTTGTTGATTTTATTGAATTTAAATTGAATAAAAAAACTGGCATGCACTCTGCAATATCCCTCTCAACGAAGGTCGGCCACAACGACCACACATTGATTGAATGCCCACGCAGGTGGAGGGAGTTTGCGAATGAACAGTCAGCGTATCGCGCAATTGCGTATCTCCCCCCTCCATGTGCAGCAAGGTCTGTTTCTGCTTCTTGCCTTGCTGGTCACCCTGATTGCGATTCAACAGTTCCAGCGTTGGGCCCAAGCCGGTGAGGCGACTCAAATCAGACAGCAAATCGTTCACAGCAATGTGTCCTATCGCAGTGTGAATGCTCCGATC
Organism: Pseudomonas asturiensis; assembly: GCF_900143095.1. GTDB lineage: Bacteria > Pseudomonadota > Gammaproteobacteria > Pseudomonadales > Pseudomonadaceae > Aquipseudomonas > Aquipseudomonas asturiensis. Next base: position 66,470 of record NZ_FRDA01000015.1, read on the forward strand.
GCCCGTGAGGCGGCCATGAGCATTCGTCCCGTGGAAGGCGTCGTATCTGTGTCCGAAGCAGCGCCGCAGCAAAAATGGGTCTTCTGACCCGACCTGAAATAACCGCATCATCCAAATTCAAACGGCTGTAAAAAGGAGTATCACCATGCTGAGTTGGGCTATCACGTTTCTGATCATCGCTATCGTCGCTGCTGTACTTGGCTTCGGTGGTATCGCCGGCACTGCAACAGGTATCGCCAAGATTCTGTTCGTTGTCTTCCTGGTGATGTTCGTCGTGTCCTTCTTCTTCGGTCGTCGCGGTCGAGGCTGAGAATGCGCACGTCACTCCGTACGCTGACTGCCGCCCTGTTGCTGGGCGGCAGTGCTATAGCAATGGCGGCCAACGATGGCCAGGCTCGAGTCAACGAGTTGCTTTCGTCGGCATCCGAGTATCGCCAGACCTGGGCGAAGGTTGTGAAAAAGGAAGAGAGATTGCCCGACTGGGTCATCAATCTCTCCGGCACTTCCGAGCAAATGTCTGCAGTAACGGAAGATGGCGACCGGTATCTGGTGGGTCCGCTATGCGAGACCGCCGATACCTGTAAGAGCAAGCGCCTGATCGTGGCTTTCAGCTTCGACAAGGAAGATGCCTACGCCATGCTGGTGGAAGTGCCTGCAGGTCTGCCTGCGGACAAGTCTCCCACGCACCACGCTACCTACCGTTATTTGGGCAAGCCTGATGAAGGCATGCAGAAGCTGCTCAACGAGCAGCTGCGCAAAGACCCGAATTGGTATTGATCTAAAGAGGGAGAGAGTCGAGTGACTCTTTCCCGATGCACGGCCTGAGGAAGGTACGTGCATGACCAGGGGGCCGGGTTGTGTTGATTGAAAGGATCGGCGCGACCTAGGAGTACAGGGAGTACTTCCGCCGAGGGCCGGGTCAGGCAAGCTGCCGCACCAGTAAACTGTTTCAGGACTCGATCCTCTCGAGTGGAAATGGTCTTGCTCGTGCGGCGCTTTACGTCTATCGCTTCTGGTTTTCCCCCCGAAAGTCCGCCGTATATCCAATAAATCCGTAAAAAATCACCTTCCCCTCTGCCCCGCGCCGTCCTGATTCCTGAACCCCTCTTTACAACGCAGGCGACGTTTTAGCCGCGTTTGCGCCGAATAGCGGCATTCTCCTATGTCGCAAACCGATAGTTTTTGTCGTTTTTGTATGCCGATCCGGCATGAGGTAGGCGTTTACGGCATTAGACGTGCGCGCCTGCCATGGGAATAGTTGCGCCTTTTTTCGCCTGCTACAGAGCTGGGACGCTCGCCTGCGGTGACCTTCTGTGGACATTTTCAAAGTTATCCGCCGCTTGAAATTGCTGTGGAAAAGCACTTTCGGCGTGTCGGTTTTGGAAGTGCCCAAGCCACTTTTAACCAAGGGTAATAATAATATGAAGAAGGCAAAGCTGAGTCTGGCCTGGCAGATCCTGATCGGTCTGGCACTGGGCATCGCCGTTGGTGCGTTTCTCAACCACTTCAGTGCTGAAAAGGCCTGGTGGATCAGCAATATCCTGCAGCCTGCAGGGGATATCTTCATTCGACTGATCAAGATGATCGTCATCCCTATCGTCGTCGCCTCGCTGGTGGTGGGCATCGCAGGCGTCGGCGATGCGAAGAAGCTGGGCCGCATCGGCCTCAAGACCATCATCTACTTCGAGGTGGTTACCACGATCGCGATTCTGGTCGGCCTGGTTCTGGCCAATGTCTTTCACCCCGGCACCGGCATCGACATGAGCACGCTGGGCACGGTCGATATTTCCAAATATCAGCAGACCACTGCCGAGGTTCAGCATGATCACGCGTTTATCGCCACGATCCTCAACCTGATCCCGTCCAACATCTTTGCGGCCATGGCACGTGGCGAAATGCTGCCGATCATCTTCTTCTCGGTGCTGTTCGGTCTGGGGCTTTCGAGTTTGCAGGCGGACGTCCGTGATCCTCTGGTCAAAATGTTCCAGGGTGTCTCGGAAACCATGTTCAAGGTCACTCACATGATCATGAACTACGCACCGATCGGCGTGTTCGCACTGATTGCCGTGACCGTCGCCAACTTCGGCTTCGCCTCGTTGCTGCCGTTGGCCAAGCTGGTGATTCTGGTGTACGTCGCCATCGCGTTCTTCGCGTTCGTGGTACTGGGCCTGATCGCCCGTGCCTTCGGCTTCTCGGTGGTGAAGCTGATGCGCATCTTTAAGGATGAGCTGATTCTGGCCTACTCCACTGCCAGTTCCGAAACCGTGCTGCCGCGCGTTATCCAGAAGATGGAAGCCTACGGCGCGCCTAAAGCAATCTGCAGTTTCGTGGTGCCGACCGGTTACTCCTTCAACCTCGACGGCTCGACGCTGTATCAGAGCATTGCGGCGATCTTCATTGCCCAGTTGTACGGCATCGACCTGTCCATTGGCGCACAGCTGATGCTGGTCCTGACCCTGATGGTCACCTCCAAGGGCATCGCGGGCGTTCCGGGTGTGTCCTTCGTGGTGCTGCTGGCCACTCTGGGCAGTGCAGGCATCCCGCTGGAAGGCCTGGCCTTCATCGCAGGTGTCGACCGCATCATGGATATGGCCCGTACCGCACTGAATGTGATCGGCAACGCCTTGGCCGTACTGGTCATCTCGCGTTGGGAAGGCATGTACGACGACGCCAAGGGCCAGGCCTACTGGGAATCCCTGCCGCACTGGCGCAGCAAGGAACCCGTCCCGCTGGGCCGCCCTGCGGCGGAGTGATTGCTGAAGTCCTGCGTACTGATCGTGCCCATTCTCCCGTGTGGGCACGATCAACAACTTTCCCTATACCGATCGCTCCCCAAGTTTCGGGTCCATTTCTGATATGACGCAAAGCGTCATGGTATGCCCCCCGATTTCCCTCCAGCCCCCCTCGCCGTTATCATCCCCCGCATCTTGTGAGGGACTTATCCGATGCTCAATGGCCTGTGGCTTGGTTTTTTTGTCGTGGCGGCGATTTCCGCGATGGCGCAGTGGCTGGTTGGCGGCAATGCGGGGATCTTTGCGGCGATGGTCGAAAGCATCTTTGCCATGGCCAAGCTGTCGGTCGAAGTCATGGTGCTGTTGTTCGGCACCCTCACCCTCTGGCTCGGTTTTTTGCGCATTGCCGAAAAGGCGGGCATCGTCGACTGGCTGGCGAAGGTGCTCGGGCCGCTGTTCCTGCGGCTGATGCCCGAAGTGCCGCCCGGCCATCCGGCGCTGGGTCTGATTACCCTCAACTTTGCTGCCAACGCCCTCGGGCTGGATAACGCCGCAACGCCTATCGGCCTCAAGGCCATGCGCTCTCTGCAGGAACTCAATCCCAGTAAGGACGCCGCCAGCAACGCGCAGATCCTGTTCCTGGTGCTCAATGCATCGTCCCTGACCCTGCTGCCAGTGACGATCTTCATGTACCGCGCTCAGCAAGGTGCTGCTGACCCGACACTGGTTTTCCTGCCGATCCTGCTGGCCACCAGCGCCTCGACCGTCGTGGGCCTGCTCTCGGTGGCGTTCATGCAGCGCTTGCGCCTGTGGGACCCGGTGGTGCTGGCCTATCTGATTCCCGGTGCGCTGCTGCTGGGCGGTTTCATGGCGTTTCTGGCGACGCTGTCGGCGGCTGCGCTGGCAGGGCTGTCTTCCATTCTGGGCAACCTCACGCTGTTCGGCCTGATCATGATGTTTCTAATCATCGGCTCGCTGCGCAAAGTGCAGGTGTATGAAGCGTTCGTGGAGGGCGCGAAGGAAGGTTTTGACGTCGCCAAGAGCCTGTTGCCGTATCTGGTGGCGATGCTCTGCGCAGTGGGCGTGCTGCGTGCGTCAGGAGCGCTGGACTTTGGCCTGGAAGGCATTCGGCACATGGTTGAATGGCTGGGCTGGGATACGCGCTTCGTCGACGCCCTGCCGACCGCCATGGTCAAACCCTTCTCCGGCAGTGCCGCGCGGGCGCTGCTGATCGAGACCATGCAAACCCAGGGCGTGGACAGCTTTGCCGCGCTGGCTGCCGCGACGATTCAGGGCAGCACCGAAACCACGTTTTACGTGCTGGCCGTGTACTTCGGTGCGGTCGGCATCCAGCGTGCGCGCCATGCGGTGGGTTGCGCGCTGCTGGCCGAGTTCTCTGGCGTGGTGGCGGCCATTTTCGTCTGCTACTGGTTCTTTGGCGCCACCGCCACCTGACGGCTTACTGAGCCGGCGCTTCTGGCGCCGCCTCGGCTGCGGGTGCTTCCTGCTTCGGTTGAACCGGCTCGGACTTTTCCGGTGCCGCTTCGGCTGCGGGCTCTTCGCCGGTATCGCCGCCTGGCTTGAGCTTGATGATCCTGCCGGTCGGACGCTTCACGGCAGGCTCGTCGGCGTCAGTGACCGTAAAGCGCAGCACGCCGATCATCTGCCCATCCTCGGTCAGCACCCTCACCTGCCAGCGCCCGACCACGTCCTGCGGGAAATTCTGTTTGTGGGTCCAGGCGCGATAGCCTTCCTTGCGCCCGCCATGGATGTCCAGCGCGATCCGGTCCATCTCTTTACCGTCATGTCGCCACACGTGGTAGATGCGCTCTTCAAGGCCGCGTGGCGCATTGATTGCGGTATAGGCGTACAGCCCGCCGTTGCGCAACTGACTGGCGCTGATCTGTCGGATGCTGTCGCCCGGCGTGCGGTTCTTGTTGTCGAAGTCCGGGCTGACAGCCACTTCAGTCAGCCACAACGTTGCAGGCGGTACCCATGAGCGCAGCAGCCACCCCGCGCCGCCTGCGACCACAATCATCGTGAGCACCATCAGGCCGTTGCGCCAGCTGTTCAGCGGAAAGGACGACGCCAGGCTGGGGAAGGACAGCAACATCGCGACGCCAAGCGCCAGCTTGTAACTCTCGGCGGTGGTCAGGTGAACGATGATGGGCAACGCAGTGAGCAGTGCAGCGAACAGGGTCAGGGTGTGCAAGGCCATGAACAGCCAGCGCCGTGGGGCGAGCCATTTGTAGTACAGCGGATCGATGATTGAGATCAGCCCGGCAGCGCCCAGCAGCGCCGTGAACAGCGCCTGCCCGCTGTTCCACGTGGTGGTGATGAAAAAGAACGGCAAGACGAAGAACAGGCTTTCCTGATGGATCATCTGCGTGCCGTAGCGCAGCAGGCCCTGCGGGATCTCGCGGCCGATGGCCTTGTTGAGCAGCCCGACCATGGTGTTCTCGACCATCAGCCATAACCAGCTGATAAGCATGACCACCGCGATCCAGGTGGCCAGCCCTTCCTGTCGATCCACCAGAATGAAACTGGCGATGCCGGAGACGAAACCAAAAGCCGCAATGAGCCCCGGATAGCGTTGCATCAGGTTGAGCACGGGTGTCACGAAGCGGTTCAGGTCAGGCATCAGGGCAGTTCACTCGGGTTGAAACACTCAAAAACCCGCGCAGCATAACAACGCCGCGCGGGTCCCTGTAGAAAGAGGTGCGTTGCACCGCCACGGCACTTATCGACGATGCGCCCGCCAGCGCCACAGCAACAGTGCCAGCAGCATGACGATCAGCCCCGCTACGGCGGCAATGACCCAATACAGACCGTCGTAGCTGAGCAAGGGTTTCTCGATTCGCATATAGCCAGGTTGTGCCAGTAACTGGCGCATCGCTCGATTGGCGGTTTCCAGGCTCACGGCCTTGATGCGTTTGGCAGGGTCGGTGAAGCGCCCGTCCTCATAGTCGTTGAGCGCGCCCCAGTAATAATCGGCCAGAGCACTGTTGCCCTGGACCGCCCAGGCTTGTCGATCGACGGCCATGTCGCGCAGGCGCGCAAAGGTCTCGGGCTGCATACCGTCGTTCTGTAAACGCTCGACCAGGGCGCGTATTTCCTTTTCGGCCCGGTCGGCATCCTGGCGTTCCACATCGGCATTGAGGCTCAGGAAACCCACATCGCCAAAGACCTCACGCTCGGCCGACGGCCCATACGACAGGCTGTGCTTGAGGCGCAGTTCGGTATAGAGCGACCAGTCGAGATAGGCTTTGACCAGGTCCCAGGTCTCGTCATGCTGGTCGTCCAGCTGGGGCTCGGGGTAGATCAGGTGCAGCCTGGCATTCTCCCCGAGCCCGCCGCGCTCCAGCTCGCGTCTGGGTTCGGCCGAGCCATTGCTTTCAGCCAGCGGCGGGTGATCAATCGGATCGGTGGGTGCCAGCTTGCCGTAGGTGCGTTCCAGATAGGCTGGCAGCAGTTTGTCCAGATCGCCGACCACGATCAGCGTCATGTTATTGGGCGCGTACCAGGACGCGAATACGTCTTCGATCTGCGCCAGTGTGATGTCGTCCGCTTCAGGGCGTTCGGCGCATTTGAGGCCCAGTTCGATCGCCAACTGGCTACTGGCACCGCGGCTGGAACCGCGTCGGTCGAGCAGGCGCTGCAAGTGCGAGAAATGCCCGCCGTCTTCGCGTTCGACGATGCTTTTGACGGTGTCCAGACGTGCCTGATTCAGCTCGGTCCGGGTCATGACGTCCAGCAACAGATCCAGCACCTTGCGCTGGTTGCGTGCCGGAGCTTCGAGAACGAACGTGGTATCGGTGTTGCTGGTGAACGCATTCCACTCGCCGCCCAGCGCCTGCATACGTTCTTCCAGCCCGCCTTCGCCGCTGGCGTCGATACCGCTGAACAGCAGGTGCTCCAGCAGGTGTGGCAGTTCCTTGTCCTTGCAGGGGAAGTCATCGAAGCCAATGCCCACTACCAGGCGGATAGCAACATGACCCTTTTCGTAGCCGGGCTTCAGCAGGACCTGCAGACCGTTGGGCAGCAGATAGCCCTCGACTTTCAGACGGTCAAGGGCGAACGAAGGGAGTGAGCCGAGAAGCAGACAAGCGAACAGCAGGCAACGCATAACGCAGCTTTCCTTGCGGGCCGGTATGTTTAACAGACTTCGAGGCTCCCCTTACGTTCACAGCGATTGTTCCACAGCGCTTTCACTGGACAGCGCTCCGGTGTCGGAGGTTTCCAGCACGGCGTAGGCGCTGCTGCAGAATAGCGAATTGAGGCGCTTCATGTCGGCGATCAGTTCGAGGTGCAGGGAGCTGGTCTCGATGCTTTGCACTACTTTACGCTGCAGCCGGCTGACATGGGCATGCGCCAGCCGCCGCTCTTGAGCCCGAAAGCGACGTTTCTCGCGCAACAACTGGCGCGCGCTCTCCTCGTCGCCACTGAGAAACACCGACAGGCCCAGACGCAGGTTGGACTGCAACTGGACCTGCAGGTCGGCCAGTTCTTCCAGCCCGACTTCCGAGAACGAACGACGCTGCGAAGTCTTCTGCTGCTGGATCTTGCGCAGCATGCGCTCGATCAGCCCGGCAGCCAGCTCCAGGTTAATCGTCAACTCAATGATCTCGGCCCAGCGGCGGTTATCGTGCTCGCCCAGTTCCTCGCGCGGCATCTGCGCCAGGTACAGCTTGATCGCGCTGTACAGCGCTTCCACGTCATCGTTGAGGCGACGCACTTCCTGAGTGACAGCGGTCTGGGTGCCGCGCAATACAGCCAGCATCGAACCGAGCATGCTTTCGATCAGGTCGCCCATGCGCAGGGTTTCACGCACGGCATTGGCCAGCGCGAGCGTGGGCGTGCTGAGCGCTGTCAGGTCCAGATGGCGAGGTTTGGCCAGGCCGCCGACTTCGTTCTGCTGCGGCAGCAAGGCGGCGCACAGGCGCGCCATAGGCCCGACGGTGGGTAGCATGATCAGGCAACGCGTGGTGTTGTAGATCAGGTGGAAACCGATGACCAGTTCCTGGGGGCTGAAGCCCAGTGTGTCGATCCACGCCACCAGCGGGTCAAGCACCGGGATGATCAACAGCAGGCCCAGCAGCTTATACAACAGACTGCCCAGCGCAACCTGCCGTCCCGCGACGTTCTGCATGCTGGTGCTCAGAAACGCCAGCAGGCCGCTGCCGATGTTGGCGCCGATGACCAGGCCGATGGCAACCGGCAGCCCGATGATTTCCGCTCCCGCCAGCGTGGCGGTCAACAGCACGGCCGCCAGGCTGGAATAAGAGATCAGGGCGAACATGGCACCCACCAGCGCATCCAGCAGCAGGTCGCCGGTCAGTGACGCGAACAGCACTTTGACGCCCGCCGCCTGGGTGATGGGGGCGGCGGCCGTGACGATCAGCTGCAGCGCCAGCACGATCAGACCCAGGCCGATGCCTACGCGGCCCAACTGTCCGGCCCGCGTCTGCTTACGCGACAGGAAGAACACGACGCCGAGGAAAATCAGCAGCGGCGATAGCCACGACAGGTCGAAGGTGAGCACCCGCGACATCAACGCAGTCCCGACATCGGCGCCAAGCATGATGACCAGCGCAGGCGTCAGCGTCATCAGGCCCTGGCCCACGAAGGAGGTGACCAGCATCGCTGTGGCGTTGCTGCTCTGCACCATGGCGGTCACGAGAATACCGGCGATGAAGGCCAGTGGACGTCTGGACATGTTCTGGCTGAGCACGCGTCGCAGTTGTGCGCCGTAAACACGAAGGATGCCAGTGCGCACGATATGCGTGCCCCAGATCAGCAGGGCCACGGCGGATAGCAAATCGAGCAGGGTCAGCATACGGAGAGCCCCTGAGGTTTGCCCATACAGGCATTGGATTGAAAGGTGCAGCGTGTAGCGAGCGGGGAAGTGTTGTGTAACGCTCTACTAAGCTTTAGTCGGCCTTTGGCCTTGGCGCCAGCATCGCACAGGCTCGGTTTCATTGAAATAAAACTGTCATAAATCAACGGTTCACGTCGGCACTGATCGTTTCTCTCCCGAGTGCTCAGGGCGAAAACGCAACCCTGATCCCGGTATGGGTCAGCTCAAACGTGAAAAAGCCCGCCATTGACCCTCGGGTCGATGGCGGGCTTTTTGACGGCCTGAGGTTACAGGCTGCTGTAGAGCGGGAAAATCCCCATCAGCAGTGCCGCGACCAGAATGCACATGCAGACCAGAATCGCCCATTTCAGGGTAAAGCGCTGGTGATCGCCGAACTCGATACCGGCCAGCGCGACCAGCAGGTAAGTCGAAGGCACCAGTGGGCTGAGCAGGTGAACCGGCTGACCGACGATGGAGGCGCGGGCCATTTCCACCGGGCTGATGCCGTAATGGGAAGCAGCTTCGGACAGCACCGGCAGTACGCCGTAGTAGAACGCGTCGTTGGACATGAAGAAGGTGAACGGCATGCTCACCAGCGCCGTGATGACCGCCAGGTAAGGGCCCAGCGCGTCCGGGATCACGGCCAGCAGGCTTTTGGACATGGCATCGACCATGCCGGTGCCCGACAGGATGCCGGTGAAGATACCGGCGGCGAAGATCAGACCGACCACCGCCAGAACGCTACCGGCGTGAGCCGACACGCGATCCTTCTGATCCTGCAGGTTCGGGTAGTTGATGATCATCGCGATACTGAACGCGATCATGAACAGCACCGGCAGTGGCAGCAGGCCCATGATCAGGGCGATCATCAGGACCAGCGTCAGGCCACCGTTGAACCAGATCAGTTTCGGACGACGGGCATCGGGGAACTGCGAAACGCTGATTTCGCTGTGATCGACTTCATCGCCTTGCAGGTGCAGCTCACCCAGACGGGCACGTTCGCGTTTGCCGTAGAAGTAGGCAATCGCCAGGATCGCCACCACGCCGGCCAGCATCGCCGGGATCATCGGTACGAAAATGTCCGAGGCATCGACGTGCAGGGCACTGGCCGCACGAGCGGTCGGGCCGCCCCAGGGCGTCATGTTCATCACGCCACCAGCCAGAATGATCAGGCCGGCCATGATGCGTGGGCTCATGCCGACGCGGCTGTACAGCGGCAGCATCGCGGCCACGCAGATCATGTAGGTCGTCGCGCCGTCACCGTCCAGCGAGACCACCAGCGCCAGCACTGCGGTGCCGACCGAAATACGCATCGGGTCGCCTTTCACCATCTTCAGAATTTTGCGCACGGCCGGGTCGAACAGGCCGGAGTCGATCATCAGCGCGAAGTAGAGAATGGCAAACATCAGCATGACGCCGGTTGGCGCCAGCTTGGTGATACCGGCCAGCATCATCGGGCCGATCTGCGAGGCGAAGCCGCCGAACAGTGCGAAAACGATAGGCACCAGAATCAGGGCGATCAACGCGGTCAGGCGTTTGCTCATGATCAGGTACATGAACGCAATAACCATGGCAAAGCCAAGGAAAGTCAGCATGGGAATACTCCAGACGTAATACGGCTACAGAACGATGGGAACGAACGAGTCAGCTCAGTAGGAGCGGTACGTGGAGTGGAAGCGCAAGGAGGGGACGGATCGGAAAGTCAGCAAGCATCGGAATCACCATTATTGTTGTTAATTGGGCCTGGGAACGCAGTGAGCGACACCCGGGCTGGCCGGTCTTTTTGCCGGAAGTGAGGCGATGCTAATTGCACAAGCTTTCACCGACCTTTCAATCAGCGTTTATGGGTGTTTTATTGTCACACGCTGATCGACGCAGAACAGGGAGACGCGCTCATGAGCCAGCTCAGCACCGGTGGCTGCCATTGCGGCAGCCTGCGTTATCAGTTCGATGCGCCGCTTGAGGACATCGCCCATTGCCATTGTTCCATCTGCAGGCGAACGTCCGGCGCAACGGTCATGACCTGGATCACCGTGCCGCTGGATTCATTTCAATGGCTGGCGGGCAGCCCTCGTGCCTACGACTCGGGCCCGACGTGCGTACGTTACTTCTGTGGTCACTGTGGAGCCCATCTGGCGCTGTTCACGCGTAACAGCCCGGAGGAAATGGACGTGGTCATCGCCACGCTCGACCAGCCGGAGCTGGCTGCGCCGTCGCGTCATATCTTTATCGAGAACCGCTTGCCGTGGCTGCGTCTGGACGAGCACCTGCCGGGCCGCGAGGGAGAAGTGGATTGAAAGGATGCGGTAGCGATCGTTATACACAAATCCTCGTGGAGGACTACGACGTCAGAACGTGGGAGCGGACTTTTCCGCGAATACTGTTTTTCAGACGCCGCATCTTCGTCGGATGGACCGGCTTTCGCTGACAAACGGAGCGCAGCACGGTACGCACCCACGGCCGAAATGGTGCCTGCTCACGATGCCAATCGCGACGTGTGTCTCACGATGAGGGCAAGACGTGCGCATGATCAGGCTCTAAAGGCCGTTACTGACTGAACTGAGAGGCCAGTTCGCGCAGCAGCACTTCGGCTTCCAGCACCTTCTTGACCGATTCGTTGGCTTTTTCGCGGGTCAGGCCCAAGCGTTCGAACAGCTCGTCCGGAATGTCCTGCTGAGGCCCCGAGCCGATACCGTTGGCGCGCAGCAAGCGTACCGCCAGGAACACCAGGTTGGCATAAGCGTGGTGTTCACCCGCGTAGCCCGGGTCGTGCTGGAAGCGCAGCGCAGTGGCGAGTTCATCCGGCATGTCCCAGTAACGCATCAACCATGCGCCAATCTGCTCACGGCTGATCCCGAGCAAGTGATGCTCGATGAAGCTGTGTTGCAGGTGCGGATTGACCTCCAGCTGACGGCAGATCAGCGAGAAGTGCGGCGGGAACACGTGCGCCAGCAACAGGTAGCCAAAGTTGTGCAGCAGGCCCGCGAGGTAGGTGAGCCCGCCCTCAGGTCGCTTGGCTCGCGGAATGGCGCGGGTCAGACCTTCGATGACGGCTGCGGTGTAGATCGACTGCTGCCAGTAAGGCGTGGTCTGTTGCGGCTGATCCTTGGGCAGGCTCAAGGTCTTGCCCAGCGCCAGACCCAGGGCCAGGTTGATGACCAGATCGAAGCCCAGCACCCGCACAATGGCGTCTTCGACCGAGCGGATTTTGCCGGTCGAGGCGTAGTAAGGCGATGCAGCCCAACTGACGACCTGAGCCGCCAGCGCAGGATCGGTTTCGACCACGCCGGTGATGTCATCGATGGTCGCGTCGGGATCGACCCGCAGCTTGATGATTTTTTGTGCAGTGCCCGCCAGCGGCGGAATTTCCAGGGTCGCTTCCAGGCGCTGCTGAATACGACGCGCCGTGAAGGCGTGCATGGCCTTGGTGATCTCGGCCGGGTCGTCGTCAGGGCGATCAAGGTTAGGATGAATCGCGCCTACAAGCTGACCGAAATGAGCCGCGCTGGCCTTGCTCAGCATGCTCTTGAAGTCGTCGCTGCCGATTTCCAGCAGGATGCCGGGCTCGCCGGAACCCACCAACAGCGTCGGCTCCTGCAACAGGCGTTCGTCGTAAAGGCATGGGGAACTGGTCAGCGCCGGCAGGCCGGGCAAAACATGCAGGCTGTGCTTGGCCAGCATGCGCAGCAGGCGGTCATGCGGCACGGCAGTCAATTGCCGGCCAGTCAGCTCGGTGATACGGCTGAGATCCAGCAACTGGCTTTGCGGGAACAGGATCAGCAACGCACCGACGGCGTCTTCGACCAGAACAGCCTGGACTTTACGCGCCGGCTGCAGGTTTGGCTCGTCCACGACTTCGTTGTAGCTGATAGCCAATTTTTCAAGCAACTGCCGGATTACGGAAGGGGCGTGATGCGAATCATCGACGTGAGCAACTTCTGTCATGGTCTTTGTCCAAATTCCTACAATGACCGAAGTATAACCACCTTATTCGTTTTGGGTCGCATGCGCTTTCCAAAGCGTCGTGTGCATCACACCTGGCCATACTGTTGGCCATGACGCAGCCAGCGTTCCAGTAACGGACTGACGTGTTGCGGCCAGCGCTCAAGCAGGGCTTGGGCTGCGTCGCGAACGGCGGGGAGCAGATCGGCGTCGCGCATCAGGTCAGCGACCTTGAATTGCAGCAGGCCCGTTTGTCGGGTTCCGAGCATTTCGCCGGGACCGCGCAGCTCCAGATCCTTTTCAGCGATGACAAAACCGTCGTTGGTCTCGCGCATGATGCCAAGGCGCTGACGACCGATCTGCGAAAGCGGCGGGTGATAAAGCAGCACGCAGTGACTGGCCGCGCTGCCTCGTCCGACCCGGCCTCGCAATTGATGAAGCTGGGCAAGCCCGAGCCGCTCGGGGTTTTCGATGATCATCAGGCTGGAATTGGGCACATCGACGCCGACCTCGATCACGGTCGTGGCGACCAGCAATTGCAGCGCGCCCTGTTTGAACTCGGCCATGATCGCGGCTTTCTCGACAGGCTTCATCCGGCCATGGATCAGCCCGACACGCACTTCTCCCAGTGCGCTGCTCAGCTCTTCGAACGAGGTCTCGGCGGCCTTGCAGGTCAGCTCCTCCGACTCTTCAATCAGTGTGCACACCCAATAGGCCTGTCGGCCTTCGGCGCAGGCGGCGCGCACCCGCTCGATCACTTCCATGCGACGGCTGTCGGCGACCAGCACGGTATTGACCGGCGTACGGCCTGGCGGCAGTTCGTCGAGGATCGAGGTGTCGAGGTCCGCATAGGCGCTCATGGCCAGGGTGCGGGGAATCGGTGTGGCGGTCATGATCAACTGGTGCGGACACATCAGGCCGCCGACGCCTTTCTTGCGCAACGCCAGGCGCTGCTGGACGCCAAAGCGGTGCTGTTCGTCGATGATGACCAGCGCCAGGTTCTTGAACTGCACCTCGTCCTGAAACAGCGCATGAGTGCCGACCACCATCGGCGTACCGCTGGCGATCTGCTCAAGGGACGTGGCGCGTGCCTTGCCCTTGAGTTTGCCGGCCAGCCACGCCACGCCCACGCCCAGCGGTTCAAGCCAGCGCTGGAAGTTGATGTAGTGCTGTTCGGCGAGGATTTCGGTGGGCGCCATCAGCGCCACCTGATAGCCGGCCTCCAGCGCCTGCAGGGCAGCCAGTGCGGCGACCACGGTCTTGCCCGCGCCGACGTCGCCCTGAATCAGGCGCAGCATGGGTTCGGGCTGACTGAGGTCGTAGGCCACTTCCTTGCCAACGCGCTGCTGCGCGCCGGTTGGCGGGAAACCGAGGTTGGCGAGAAACTGCTTCGGCAGTTTCTTGGCCAGCGGCAAGGCGGGTGCGCGCTGTGAGCGCAGGCTCTCGCGCAGGCGTTGTTGGGAAAGCTGGTGAGTCAGCAGTTCTTCAAATGCCAGACGGTGCTGCGCCCAGTGATGACCCAGCGCCAGTTCATCGACATCAGCATCGGCCGGTGGGTGATGCAGGTAGCGAATCGCATCGTCCAGCGGTGCCAACTGATAATCCCGGGCCAACTCTTCAGGCAGCCAGTCCGGCAGGCTCTTGGGGCCGAGCATCGCCAGGCTTTGCTGGCAGAGCTGGCGCAGACGCTGCTGGGTCAGGCCTTCGGTGCTGGGGTAGATCGGCGTCAGCGTCTGCTCGACGGGTGCCGGCTCGTCGCCCGTGATCGCGCGGTATTCAGGGTGGTAGATCTCAAGGCCTGAAGCACCGGGCCGTGCTTCGCCGAAGCAGCGCAGATGCGTGCCTCGCTTCATGCCTTCTTTCTGGGCGTTGCTGAAATGGTAGAAGCGCAGGCTGACGACACCGGTGCCGTCGCCCAGGCGGACCAGAAGGCTGCGCCGCTTGCCCATCACCACATCCGCGCCGCTCACGACGCCTTCGATCACGGCGTCCTGGCCGGGCCGCAATGCACCGATAGGTACGATGCGGGTGCGGTCCTGATAGCGTAACGGCAGATGAAACAGCACATCCTGCAGGTTTTCCAGACCGACCTTGGCCAGCTTTTCAGCCATGGCCTCGCCGACACCCTTGAGTGCCGTGACCGAGACTTTGGAAAGCTCGCTCATGTTTCCTGCCTAGCTCGCTTCTGACTTGGGACGTGCCACTGAACACAGGCGAACGGAGTCAGCGAGAATCTCGATTGCCTTGGGCCTCGGGAAGCTGGCGCGCCATGCGATAGCGACAGTGCGGAATGGCACGGGTGGCGTCAGCGGGCGGACTTCGATCACGCCGGGTGCATAGTGATGGCTGTCGACGGCCGACAACGGCAGGATCGAAATCCCCAGGCCTGATGCAACCATGTGGCGAATGGTTTCCAGCGAGCTGGATTCCACGGTGGTGTGCTTGGCACCCTCGCTGCCTTTGGTCAGTGTAGGACAGGCTTCGAGCACCTGATCGCGAAAACAGTGACCTTCGCCCAGCAACAGCAGGCTTTTGTCATTGAGGGCGGAAGCATCGATGGTGGTTTTCTTCGTCCACGGGTGATCAGCAGGCATCAAGACCGAGAACGGCTCGTCGTACAGAGGCAGGGTCAGTACATCGGCTTCATTGAAGGGCAGCGCGATGATGACCGCATCCAGCTCACCGTTGCGCAGCTTGTCGCGCAGCACGTGGGTGAAGTTTTCCTCGATGTACAACGGCATTTGCGGGGCAACCCGATGCAGTTGCGGGATCAGGTGCGGAAACAGGTAAGGGCCGACGGTATAAATAGCACCTACTTTCAGCGGCGCAGTCAGCTGGTTCTTGCCGGCCTGAGCCAGCTCGCGGATGCCTTGCGCCTGCTCAAGCACCTTTTGCGCCTGGGCAACGATGCCTTCACCGACAGGTGTCAGGCGCACAGCACTCTTGCTGCGCTCGAAAATCAGCACACCCAGTTCGTCTTCGAGTTTTTTGACACCGACCGACAGCGTAGGCTGGCTGACGTGGCAGCGTTCGGCGGCGTGGCCAAAATGCTGCTCCTGGGCAAGCGTAACGATGTAGCGCAATTCTGTAAGGGTCATAACGTGCGTCCATGAAGTTGCGGCCCCAGCATAGCGGGTGCAATCGATAGACGCACGTTATCAGAAGCACTCTTGAGTAACAAAAGTGTGATTCAGCGTTTATCCAGCGAATAAACGAACGGTGCGAGGATTTCGATGGAGCCGTTGTTGAGAATTTCCGCAGGCGGCTTGGGCAGCGGTTGTGCGCGACGAATCATCTCCATGGTGGCCCGGTCCAGTGACGGGCTTCCGGAACTGCCGGCAATCTCGTAGGACGTGACATTGCCCTGTGCATCCACAACGAAGCGCAGACGTGCCACCCCTTGCATGCCGCGACGGCGTGCGTCCTCCGGGTACTTCTTGTATCTGCTCAAGTGCTGCAGCAAGAGACCCTGCCAGCTCGGCAATGCCGTGCTCGGCGGTGTTGGCGCCGCGACGGGTGCCGGTGCCGCCGACTTCTCGGGTTTGGCCGTGGTCGGAGGCGTATCCACCGGTTTTTCTTCGGCGGGTTTTTCCTCAGGCTTTGGCGGCTCAGGCTTCTTCTGCGGCTTGGGGGGCTGCGGTTTGGGCTTGGGCTTTTCCACCTTCTTGGGTACGACGATTTCCGGTTTCGGCGCTTCTGCGACCTCCGGCATCGGTACCTGTTCTTCGGGTGCTGGCGGCTGAGGTGGCTGAACAACCTGCGGCGGTGGCGGTGGTGCTGGCTCCGGCATGGGCGGCAGCTCGACCATCATGGCTGCCGGCGGCAGTTCGATGGCCTGAGAGGCCGGCCAGCGAAGGGCGACGATGATCGCGATCGCGTGCACGGCCAGCACCAACAACAGACTACCGCTATAGCGCGTCAGTTTTTGGCGCGTAGTGATCATTTCTTACCAACCGTCTCAAGGCCTACCAGACCGACTTTCAGGTAACCCGCGCCCCGAAGCGTGTTCATGACCTCCATCAGATCGCCGTAATCCACGCCCTTGTCGGCCTGGAAGAAGATCGTGGTGTCCTTCTTGCCTTTGGTTCGGGCGTCCAGCACCTGACCGATCTGCTCGCGTGCGACCTTCTCTTCACCCAGGTACAGGCTCTTGTCGGTCTTGACGCTAAGAAAGATCGGCTTCTCGGGTCTGGGCTGCGGTTTGGCGGTGGACGCCGGCAGGTCGACCTTGATGTCCACAGTGGCCAGCGGCGCGGCCACCATGAAGATGATCAGCAGCACCAACATGACGTCGATGAACGGCGTGACGTTGATTTCGTGGTTTTCGGCGAGATCGTCGTCGCCTTCTTTCAGATGCATGCCCAAGGTTCAGCCCACCTTGACCATGTGCGGCGATTGACTGCGTTCGGCGGCCGGCTGGTGATCCAGATCGCGGCTGACCAGCAGCAGGACCTGAGCCGACGCGTCGGCGACCTGCGCCTTGTAACCGGCGATGGAGCGGGCGAAAACGTTGTAGATGACCACGGCAGGAATCGCGGCAACCAGACCCAGTGCCGTTGCCAGCAAGGCTTCGGCGATACCCGGTGCGACGACGGCGAGGTTGGTGGTCTGCGTTTTGGCGATGCCGATGAAGCTGTTCATGATGCCCCACACCGTACCGAACAGACCCACGAACGGGGCGGTGGAACCGATGGTCGCCAGCACGCCGGTGCCAGCGCTCATGTTACGGCCACAGGCAGCGACCAGACGCTCAAGGCGGAAGCTGACGCGCTCCTTGATGCCCTCGCGCTCGCGGCTGTTGGTCGACAGGTGCATCTCTTCCATGGCGTCGTGTACCAGCAGATTCGCCAGTGTGCCTTCCTGTGCAGCGGTCTGGCTGGCTTCGGACAGGGTACGGGCCTTTTTCAGGTTGGCGATTTCGGTGCGCAGACGACGCTTGGCGCCCAGCAGCTCGAACCCCTTGGCGATCCAGATGGTCCACGTGATGATCGAAGCAATCGCCAGACCGATCATGACCGCCTTCACGACCACGTCAGCGTTCTGGTACATGCCCCACGGCGACAGGTCGTGAGACATGCCCAGGCTGTTGTCTTCGGCGTCGGGTGCTGTCCCTTGGGATTGAGCGCGCAGGGACTCTAATGAGGCACGAAGCTCTGGTGGGAACTGAGCTATTTTTTCCTGAAACTGCTGGTCAGTGAGCGTCTCCGTCGACTGGGCGTCAGGCAACTGTGAAGGGGCCGATTGATCAGCCAGTGCAATGGGGGCGAACATCAGGCTCAAGACAAGAGCAACGATACCTCGCCATGCGCGAGGCAGGCTGAATAGCGTGGTTGGCGAAGCGATTGAGTGGATACGTGTCATGCTGGCCTGGCCTGGAAGTGAAAAATGGGGGGTTGTTCCAGTCGCCGTGCGTTACAGCCGGCGTTCGATGGGGAACAAATGGGCGGCCATTATTGCAAATCATTCTTGTTAACAAAAGTAATACAGTAACTTTTTTACATATTGGCTTGAACATCCGGCGCTTTTTGATGACTTTGTAACGTGCCCCACCACCGTATTCTGGAGATATGAAATGCCTGTTCCTTCCGTTTTGATCGCTGGCTGTGGCGATATCGGCTCTCGTCTGGCCGCTCGGCTGCTCGCTCGTGAATGGACGGTCTACGGGCTACGGCGCACGGTTTCCGGGCTTGCGCCTGGCATCGTTCCGGTCGAAGGCGATCTGTTCGATGCGCAAAAGCCTGCTGACTGGCCCTCGTCGACGCTGGATTACGTCGTCTACTGCGCGACGCCTTCGCAGCGTGACGAAGCCGGTTATCGCAAGGCCTATGTCGATGGGCTGCGCCACGTGTTGAGCTGGCTGTCGGCGCAGGGCCAGCGGCCGAAGCGCGTCTTTTTTGTGTCCAGTAGCGGCGTTTACGGACAGCAACAGGGCGAATGGGTCGACGAAACGTCCGCCACAGAGCCTGTCGGCTTTTCCGGGACCGTCATGCTTGAGGCCGAGCAACTGGCCCTCAACAGTGGCCTGCCCGCCACGGCGGTCAGGCTGACGGGCATCTATGGGCCGGGACGCGCCGATCTGTCCAATCGTGTGCGTCAGGGTCACAGTGTCAGGATCGACCCACCGGTTTACGCCAATCGCATCCATGCCGACGATGCCGCTGGCCTGCTGGCACATCTGCTTGAGGCCGATGATCAGGGTGTGGCGCTGGATGATTGCTACCTGGGGGTGGACGACGATCCTGCTGCGCTGGCCGACGTGGTGTCGTGGATACGTGAGTACCTGGGCGTTACCGAATGGTCTGACGAGGTCAGCGTGCAACGGGTCGGCAGCAAGCGCTGCAGCAATGCGCGGGCAAGGGCGCTGGGCTGGGCCCCTATTTACCCCGACTACAAAGCGGGTTATGCCGCCTTGCTGGGTTAAGCGTCGATCAAGACCTGGTTTGTGGTGAATGAGCGCGCAAACCATTGCACAAAAAAGCGCCCATGAAGGACGCTCTTTGTTGATCGGGCTTTACGAAACCACGCTTACTGTTGCTCGAGCAACCAGCGGCGAGTCCCCGGACGCAGCTCAGGCATCTGGTCGGCACCGGCATTGTTCACCGCCTGGAAGATCTCCAGTTGCTTGCCTTTGCGAGCGAAGATCCACGGATTGCCTTGCTCGGCCTTTTCCAGCCACATGCTGTCGTATTCACCGCTCATGGCTGCGCAGTCGCCAGCGAGACACAGCGCGAAACGATCATTTTCGGGAAGACCCTGCACGCTGCCATCGGGCATGAACTGCACCGTGCTGCCTTGGCCGTCGCCTTCAACGATGGTCCATTTGCCGCCCATGTAAGCTGCATACAGCGCTTTTTCAAAGCTGCTGCCCGGCTGTGCGCCGTCAGGTACGGAATTCTTCGGCTTTTCGAAGTGCTGCTCAGGGCCTGATTCGCTGGCCGCCTGGACCAGTTCGTCACCCTTGACGCTCAGGTCTTCGAAGAAATTGCCGTAGAAGTCGATGTGCAGCTTGCCTTCGGCGGCGCTGACGATCTTGCCTTCACCCAGCTCGAAGCCATTGGAGTACACCGCCTGATTGGCCTTGGAGTTGATCTGCCACTCCAGATTCGGGCCGTTGGCGAGCAGCGCCTGGCGCAGGTTGCCTTGTTTGACTGCCGCGTCGATGGCGGTC
Source organism: Pseudomonas asturiensis (assembly GCF_900143095.1). Taxonomy (GTDB): domain Bacteria; phylum Pseudomonadota; class Gammaproteobacteria; order Pseudomonadales; family Pseudomonadaceae; genus Aquipseudomonas; species Aquipseudomonas asturiensis. The sequence continues at coordinate 86,169 of NZ_FRDA01000015.1, forward strand.
TGGTTGATCCAGGTGCCGTCCGGGTTGCGGTCGGCGTGGCTGGCGCAGCCGCCGAGAATGACGGCCAGCAGCGAAATGGCGAGCGCGGAGCGCATAACAGATTCCTTCCTTCAGGGAGAGCGGAGCGAAGCAACGCTCCGCTGGGGATTTATTCGATGACGAGAATCGCGTCCATCTCGACCTGCGCGCCACGCGGCAGTGCGGCAACGCCGATGGCGGCACGTGCCGGATAAGGCTGTGCGAAGTAGGTGCCCATGATCTCGTTGACCTTGGCGAAATGGCCCAGGTCGGTCAGGAAGATGTTCAACTTGACGATGTCCTTGAATGAGCCGCCTGCCGCTTCGGCAACGGACTTCAGGTTCTCGAAGACCTGGGTGATCTGGGCTTCGATGCCGTCGACCAGTTCCATGGTTTTCGGATCAAGAGGAATCTGTCCGGACATGTAGACGGTATTGCCAGCCTTGATCGCCTGAGAGTAAGGGCCGATGGCCGCCGGGGCCTTGTCGCTGGTGATGACAGTCTTGGTCATGGAGAACTCCTTAAAAGTGGATGGTCTACGAGCGCATACGGGTGATGCGTGTGACCCCGGTCAGTGCACGTAGTTTCTTGATCACGCGGGCCAGGTGCACACGGTCGTGCACGCTGACCACAAGCTGGACCACGCTGATGCGACCATCGCGTTCGTCCATGCTGATTTTTTCGATGTTGCCGTCGGCGGCGTTCACGCTGCTGGCCAGCAGGGCGATCAGGCCGCGCTGGTGCTCCAGCTCGACGCGCAGTTCGACATTGAATTCACCGGTCACATCCTTGGCCCACGAGAGCTGGATGCATTTTTCCGGGTTGTGACGGATTTCGCTGATATTGCGGCAGTTGTCCAGGTGTACGACCATGCCCTTGCCCGCTGACAGGTGGCCCACAATCGGATCACCCGGTATCGGCGTGCAACACTTGGCGTAGCTGAGGACCAGGCCTTCGGTGCCGCGGATGGCCAGCGGGCCTTCAGGGCTTGGCAACTGGTCGCCTTCGCCCAGCAGTCGGCGGGCGACCACGTAGGCCATGCGGTTGCCCAGGCCGATGTCTTCGAGCAGGTCTTCCAGCACTTCGACGCGGTATTCGTTCAGTGCCAGTTGAATGCGCTCTGCCGGGATCTTGTCCAGGCTGCTTTCGAAACCGTTGAGCACCTTGTTCAGCAGGCGCTCGCCCAGGCTGATGGATTCTGAGCGGCGTTGCAGCTTCAGGGCGTGACGAATATGCGTGCGCGCCTTGCCGGTCACGACGAAGTTCAGCCATGCAGGGTTTGGGCGTGCGCCGGGTGCGCTGACGATTTCAACCGTCGAGCCGCTCTGCAGTGGCTCCGACAGCGGGGCCAGTCGGCGGTTGATCCGGCAGGCAATGCAGCTGTTGCCGACGTCGGTGTGCACCGCATAGGCGAAGTCCACGGCCGTGGAGCCTTTGGGCAGCTCCATGATCCGGCCCTTGGGCGTGAAGACGTAGACCTCGTCCGGGAACAGGTCGATCTTGACGCTCTCGATGAACTCCAGTGAGTTGCCGGCACGTTGCTGCATTTCCAGGACGCCCTTGACCCACTGGCGGGCGCGGGCATGAGTGCCCTTGGGCTGCTCGTCGTCGCTGGATTTGTAGAGCCAGTGCGCAGCGATTCCGTTGTTGGCCATCTCTTCCATCTCGCGGGTGCGGATCTGGATTTCGATGGGCACGCCGTGCATGCCGAACAACGTGGTGTGCAGCGACTGGTAGCCGTTCGCCTTGGGGATTGCGATGTAATCCTTGAAGCGACCCGGCAGCGGTTTGTACAGATTATGTACAGCGCCCAGCACGCGGTAACAGGTGTCGACCTTGTCCACGATGATGCGGAACGCGTAGACGTCCATGATCTCGTTGAAGGCCCGACGCTTGCCGCGCATCTTCTTGTAGATGCCGTAGAGGTGCTTCTGCCGGCCACTGACATCGCCTTCGATGCCGTCAACGGCAAGGCAGTGGCTCAGTGATTCTTCGATCTTGTTGACCAGTTCCTTGCGATTGCCACGGGCGCGTTTGACGGCCTGGTTGATCCGCGAGGAGCGCATCGGGTACATGGCCTTGAAGCCCAGGTCTTCGAATTCGATACGCACGCTGTGCATGCCCAGGCGGTTGGCGATGGGTGCGTAGATCTCGAGGGTTTCCTTGGCGATACGGCGGCGCTTTTCACCGGACAGGACTTCCAGTGTGCGCATGTTGTGCAGGCGGTCGGCGAGCTTGACCAGGATCACGCGAATGTCGCGCGCCATGGCCATGGCCATCTTCTGGAAGTTTTCAGCCTGTGCCTCGGCCTTGGTCTCGAAGTTCATCTGGGTCAGTTTGCTGACCCCGTCGACCAGTTCGGCCACGGTTTCGCCAAATTGCGCGCTGAGCGCTTCCTTGGCAATGCCGGTGTCTTCGATCACGTCATGCAGCATCGCAGCCATCAGGCTCTGATGGTCCATGTGCATGTCGGCAAGGATGTTCGCCACCGCAAGGGGGTGCGTGACGTAGGCTTCGCCGCTGCGACGGCGCTGGCCGTCGTGGGCCTGTTCGGCGTAGAAGTACGCTCGGCGGACCAGATTGACCTGGTCCTTGCCGAGGTAGGCCGACAGTCTATCGGCGAGGGCGTCTATGCTCGGCAAGGCGCTACCCCCTGCCGATGGCTTTTACCCTGCGCCGTACTACGTCGACCCGGCATAGGCTTAGACGGCCTCGTTGGACTCGTCCTCGAACGCTGCGAACAATGGTTCATCTTCAACGATTTCGGCTTCTGCGATAACGGCGTAGTCCATCAGGCCAGCAGCGATTTCACGCAGGGCCACAACGGTAGGCTTGTCGTTTTCCCACGCCAGCTTCGGCTCTTTGCCGCCGGTGGCGAGTTGACGCGAACGCTTGGTAGCGAGCATGACCAGCTCGAAGCGGTTATCGACGTGTTCTAGGCAGTCTTCAACGGTCACGCGGGCCATGGGTATTCCTCGTAGCAAATGCGTATGCGCGATGCCCGGATGGGCGAGCGGACTCGGTAGTTTACAAGCGGAGTGCTGTAAGCAGCAAGCGGCAGGCCACAGGCGATGTACTTTTGACCTGCAGTCTGCCGCGTTGAAACAGTCCGATCAAGCCAGCAATTGCTGAAAAAGCTCGCTGTATTGTTCCTGCTGATGCTGCTGGGTCAGGCGGTTGGCGCGGAAAATGGCTTTCAGGTCGGCCAGTGCGCTGTCGAAATTATCGTTGACCACGATGTACTCGTACTCGACGTAATGGCTCATTTCGCTGACCGCTTCGCGCATTCGGGTTTCGATGATCTCGTTGCTGTCCTGGCCACGGTTGGTCAGGCGCTGACGCAATGCCTGCTGGGAGGGCGGCAGAATGAAGATCGAGCGGGCGTGCGGCATCTGCTCGCGAACCTGTTGCGCGCCTTGCCAGTCGATTTCCAGAATCAGGTCATGGCCTTCATCCAGCGTCTGCTGCAGGTGGCTTTGGGACGTGCCGTACAGGTTGCCGAAGACTTCGGCCTGCTCCAGAAAATCGCCATGGTCGATCATGCGCACGAATTCGGCGCGATCGACGAAATGATAGTTCACGCCGTTTTCTTCGCCCGGGCGCATGGTGCGAGTGGTGTGCGACACCGAAACGCGGATCTGCGGCTCCGCCTCGGTCAGGGCATTGACCAGGCTGGTCTTGCCCGCGCCGGACGGCGCGGAAATGATGTACAGGGTGCCGGATTTATGGGTCATGTCAGGTTCAGCCTTACTCAATATTCTGCACTTGTTCACGCATCTGCTCGATCAACACTTTGAGGTTGACGGCAGCCTGTGTGCTGCGTGGGTCGAAGGCCTTGGAGCCCAGGGTGTTCGCTTCGCGGTTGAGCTCTTGCATCAGGAAGTCCAGGCGGCGACCCGCCTGACCACCGGTCTTGAGCACGCGACGCACTTCGGTGACGTGGGTGCTCAGGCGATCCAGCTCTTCGGCCACGTCGCTTTTTTGCGCCAGCAGGACCATCTCCTGCTCCAGGCGCTGCGGATCCAGCTCGGCCTTCATGTCGGCGAAGCGATCCAGCACTTTCTGGCGTTGAGTGGCCAGCATCTGCGGCACCAGCGTACGCAGGGTGGCAACTTCTTCAGTCATGGCGCTCAACCGTTCGTCGAGAAGTTTCGCCAGATCGGCTCCTTCACGTCCACGGCCGTTCTTCAGTTCGGTCAGCGCCTCGTTGAACAGGGTCAGGGCTTCGTTGTTCAGGACCTGCGGGTCATTGGCGTCGGCCACCAGCACGCCCGGCCAGGCCAGTACCTCAAGAGGGTTCAGCGGCGCCGGCTGCTGGATCAGGCTGGCGACGGATTCGGCTGCAGCGATCAACTGGCTGGCACGCTCGCGATCCACCTGCAGGGGCTTGCCTGCGGTTTCTTCCACGAAGCGCAGGGTGCACTCGACCTTGCCGCGCGACAGGCCCTGACGCAGGGCTTCACGTATCGCGCCTTCCAGATCGCGGAATGATTCCGGCAGGCGCAGGTGCGGTTCAAGGTAGCGATGATTGACCGAGCGCAGTTCCCAGCTCAGTGTGCCCTGGGCACCGGCCCGTTCGACTCGGGCAAAGGCAGTCATGCTGTGCACCATGGGAATACCTCTAGATTCAGTCCAGGCAATTGAGCCCGCGCGAGGGGCGGGCGGTTGCAATGGATGTCATGAAAGCCGACAGGCTGCAAAGGCGCAGGATTGTAGCGCAGTGCAGCGCAGGCTCCCAATCCGAGAGTATGACAAACGATGCGATGCGTTTTTTGCAGTCGCCGGCCAGGCCGCAAAGCCGCGATTCAGAGACCTGCGCACCCGACAGAAACACGCGCCTGACTTTTAGAGATGCCCAGCCCGGACGATGGCCTCTATAATGCTCGGCAGTTTTCCGTCTCAGTACAGGTATCCCAGATGAAACGTCCAAGTGGTCGCGCCGCCGATCAGCTCCGCTCGATCCGCATCACCCGCAACTACACCAAACACGCCGAGGGTTCTGTGCTGGTCGAGTTCGGTGACACCAAGGTGATCTGCACCGTCAGCGTCGAAAACGGCGTACCGCGCTTTCTGAAAGGCCAGGGTCAGGGTTGGTTGACCGCCGAGTACGGCATGCTGCCGCGTGCGACCGGCGAACGTAACCAGCGTGAAGCCAGCCGTGGCAAGCAGGGTGGTCGCACCCTGGAAATCCAGCGCCTGATCGGCCGTTCGCTGCGCGCTGCGCTGGACATGTCCAAGCTGGGCGACGTCACGCTGTATGTCGATTGCGATGTCATCCAGGCTGACGGCGGCACGCGCACTGCGTCCATCACCGGTGCCATGGTTGCCCTGGCTGACGCCTTGAAAGTGATCAAGAAGCGTGGCGGCCTGAAAGGCGGCGACCCGCTCAAGCAGATGATTGCTGCGGTGTCGGTCGGCATGTATCAGGGCGAGCCTGTGCTTGACCTGGACTACCTGGAAGATTCCGCTGCCGAGACTGACCTGAACGTGGTCATGACCAGCGCAGGCGGTTTCATTGAAGTGCAGGGCACCGCAGAAGGCGCGCCGTTCCAGCCTGAAGAGCTGAACGCGATGCTGGCGCTGGCGCAGAAGGGCATGACTGAATTGTTCGAATTGCAGCGCGCCGCATTGGCCGACTGATAACCAGGAGCGTGATCATGAGTGACAGCCCACAACCGTTGCAGAAACCGGCTCAAAGTGCCCGTCAATGGGCGATGTTCTGTCACTTGTCTGCGTTTTTCGGCCTGATCTTTCCGTTCGGAAACCTGCTGGGGCCCCTGATTCTCTGGCAGGTGAAAAAAGAGGCGGATCCGTTCATTGATGCGCAGGGCAAGGAAGCGCTGAATTTTCAGATCACCGTCGCGATTGCGGCCACGGTCAGCATGCTGCTGATGGTCGTGGTCATCGGCTTTGCGTTGCTGATGCTGGTCGGGATCGGCGCGCTGGTGCTGACCATCATCGCAGGTGTGAAGGCCAACGAAGGGGTGGATTATCGCTACCCGTTCACCTGGCGGCTGTTGAAGTAAGCGCAGTATCGAGCAACACAAAAAGCCGACTTCAAGTCGGCTTTTTCGTGTTCGGGTACCGCCTGGCGATCAGATCGTCAGGGTCCAGTCGTAATCCACGATCAGCGGCGCGTGCTGCGAGAAGCGCGGCTGACGGGGCAGGCGGGCACTGCGCACAAAGCGGCGCAGACCTGGCGTCAGGATCTGGTAGTCGAAGCGCCAGCCCAGATTCAGCATCTCGGCCTGCTCGCTGTCCGGCCACCAGCTGTACTGATCGCCTTCGCGACTGACTTCACGCAGGGCATCGACATAACCCATGGTGCCGACAATCTCGTCCATCCAGGCACGCTCGGGTGCCAGGAAGCCAGGAGATTGCTGGCTGTCACGCCAGTTCTTGATGTCGAGTTTCTGCTGCGCCACGTAGAGCGAGCCGCAGTAAATGTACTCGCGACGCTTGCGGCGCTGCTTGTCCATGTATTTGCCGAAATCGTCCATGAGCTTGAATTTCTGATTCAAGTCCTCGTCCCCGTTCATCCCTGATGGGAAGAGCAGGGTCGCAATACTGACTTTGTCGAAATCGGCTTGCAGGTAACGCCCGTAGCGGTCGGCTGTCTCGAAGCCGAGGCCGCTGATCACCGCCTTCGGTTGCAACCGCGAATACAGCGCCACGCCACCCTGAGCGGGGACTTCGGCTTCGCAGGCATAGAGGAAGTAGCCATCCAGCTGAAAAGCTGGATCATCCAGTTCAAAGGTGGAGGCGCGGGTGTCCTGTAAGCAGATGACGTCGGCATTCTGAGCTTGCAGCCAGCTGAGCAACCCACGCTCGACCGCAGCCTGAATGCCATTTACGTTCACACTGATGATCCGCATAAATGGCCCCAAAAATCACGTGCGTGTATGATACCCGAGGTCTACCCAATTAGCTAAATCCGTGCTTTCAGGGCTTTTTTCATGCAAGCGTACCAACGCGATTTCATTCGTTTTGCCATCGATCGCGGCGTATTGCGCTTCGGTGAGTTCACTCTCAAGTCCGGACGCACCAGCCCGTACTTCTTCAATGCCGGTCTGTTCAACAGCGGTTCTGCTCTGGCTCAGCTCGGTCGCTTCTATGCGGCAGCCGTGGTTGAAAGCGGCATTGCCTTCGATGTTCTGTTCGGGCCTGCGTACAAAGGCATTCCTCTGGCGGCCGCGACCGCCGTGGCCTTGGCCGAGCATCACGACCGCGACCTGCCCTGGTGCTTCAACCGCAAGGAAGCCAAGGCGCACGGCGAAGGCGGCAGTCTGGTCGGCGCACCGCTGGCCGGTGATGTGCTGATCATCGATGACGTCATCACCGCGGGTACTGCCATCCGTGAGGTCATGCAGATCATCGCTGCGCAGGATGCCAAGGCGGCCGGCGTGTTGATCGCACTCAACCGTCAGGAGCGTGGCAACGGCGAATTGTCGGCCATTCAGGAAGTGGAACGCGACTTCGGCATTCCGGTGGTGAGCATCGTGTCGCTGAATCAGGTGCTGGAATTCCTCGCCGACGATCCGCAGCTCAAGCAGCACTTGCCTGCTGTCGAGGCTTATCGCGCACAGTACGGTATCTAGGATGCAGACCTGGCGGGCGCACAGGCGACGTTCGTCAGGCGCGTTGCACAGGCTCGTGCGTGCTCTAGGCGCACCAGGTCTGTGGCTGTCGCTGGGATTGCTTTGTTCTTTCCTGGCGCAGGCTGCCGACATCCCCGAAATGCGGCTTTACCGGTACATCGATAATCGCGGCGTGACGGTCATCGATCGCTTGGGCGTACCTGCCGAGTACGTCGCCAAAGGCTATGAAGTGCTCAATGCCCGAGGTCGGGTGGTGCAGGTGATACCGCCTGCGCCCACCGCCGAGCAGATTCGTCAGGCCGAGGCCGACAAGGTTCAGGCCGACGCCAATGCGAAGTTGCTGAGCGTGTACAGCAGCGTTGCTGACGTGGATCGCGTCAAGGCACGCAAGCTGGCCGAGCTGGACACGCTCATCGGTGTCGCTCAAGGCAACCTGCAAGGGCTTGCCACTCAGCAGCGCAATTTGCTGGGGCAGGCGGGTGATCAGGAGCGTGCGGGGCGTCCGGTTCCGCAGGCAATCATCGAGCAGCTGGATGATGTACGTGATCAGCAGGCGCGCCTGCAGGGCGATATCGCGGGCTATCAGGCGGCACGGGCCAAGGCCGAAGCTGGTTTTGCCGAAGACCGCGTTCGTGTGCAGCAACTCACGCAGTAGTCCGTTCAAGTCGATGCCATAAAAAAGGCCCTGTCAGCAGATGCTGGCAGGGCCTTTTTGTCGTGCAGAGGATCAGTGACGCTTGCGATTGCTGATCAGCGTGCCCACGCCAGTGTCGGTGAAGATTTCCAGCAACACGGCATTCGGAACGCGACCGTCGATGATGTGCGACGTGGTCACGCCACCTTGTACTGCTTCCAGCGCACATTTGATCTTGGGCAGCATGCCGCCGTAGATCGTGCCGTCGGCAATCAACGTGTTCACTTGCTCGGTGGTCAGGCCGGTCAGGACCTGGCCTTGCTTGTCCATCAAGCCGGCGATGTTGGTCAGCAGCATCAGTTTCTCGGCCTTGAGGGCTTCGGCTACCTTGCCGGCGACCAGATCGGCGTTGATGTTGTACGACTCGCCGTCGGCGCCGACGCCGATAGGTGCGATGACCGGGATGAAATCACCCTTGACCAGCATGTTGAGCAGGTCGGTGTTGATACCCACCACCTCGCCCACATGACCGATGTCGATGATTTCAGGCTTGGTCATCTCTGGTGTCTGACGCGTGACGGTCAGCTTCTTCGCACGAATCAGCTCCGCGTCCTTGCCGGTCAGGCCGATGGCGCTGCCGCCATGGCGGTTGATCAGATTGACGATGTCCTTGTTGACCTGGCCACCCAGCACCATTTCCACAACGTCCATGGTCTGGGCATCGGTGACGCGCATGCCGTCGATGAAGTGGCTTTCGATCGACAGGCGCTTGAGCAGATCACCGATCTGTGGCCCTCCACCATGGACAACCACCGGGTTGATACCGACTGCTTTCATCAACACGATGTCGCGAGCGAAGCCGGTTTTCAGCTCTTCGCTCTCCATGGCGTTGCCGCCGTACTTGATAACCAGCGTCTTGCCGACGAAGCGGCGAATGTAAGGCAGCGCTTCGGAAAGGACCTTGGCTACATTAGAGGCGGCATCACGTTCGAGGGTCATTCAGGGCTCCAGTCAAAAGGGGAAAGCAATCAAAAAGGAAGATCGAGGTCCGGCGCAACTTTCTTGAGCTCGGCGTGGAACACGTCCTTGATGCGCTGCAACTCGGCCTCGGTTTCGGCTTCGAAGCGCAGCACCAGTACCGGCGTGGTATTGGACGCACGAACCAGGCCCCAGCCCTTCGGATAGTCTACGCGGACTCCGTCGATGCTGGTCAGTTTGGCGTCGCCCCACTGGGCATCTTTCTCAAGGGCTTCGATGATGCTGAACTTCGTGACGTCCGTCACCTTGATGTTGATCTCAGGGGTCGAAATGTCATTCGGGAAGGTTTCGAAGAGGTCTTCGGCCGAGGTCGATTCCTGGCTGAGAATTTCCAGCAGGCGTGCCGCGCTGTAGATGCCGTCGTCGAAACCGAACCAGCGTTCCTTGAAGAAGATGTGGCCGCTCATCTCGCCAGCGAGCAGGGCACCGCTTTTCTTCATCTCTTTCTTGATCAATGAGTGACCGGTTTTCCACATGACCGGACGGCCGCCGTGTTCGCTGATCAGCGGCGTCAGGCGGCGTGTGCATTTCACGTCGAAAATGATGTCTGCGCCTGGATTGCGCTTCAGCACGTCAAGGGCGAACAGCATCAGCAGGCGATCCGGGTAGACCACGTTGCCCTTGTTGGTCACGACACCGACGCGGTCGCCGTCGCCGTCGAACGCCAGGCCCAGGTCGGCACCGGTTTCGTTGACCTTGGCGATCAGGTCCTGAAGGTTTTCCAGCTTGCCCGGATCCGGGTGATGGTTCGGGAAGTTACCGTCGACCTCGGCAAACAGGGAGATCACTTCACAGCCCAGCGCTTCGATCAATTGCGGGGCGATCACGCCTGCCGCGCCGTTGCCGCAATCGACCACGACCTTGAGCTTGCGGGCCATGACGATGTCGTCCTTGATCTGCTTGAAGTAGCGATCGAGGATGTCGACTTTGGTGATGCTGCCTTTTTGCGATGTCAGGTTGTTGGTCTTGATGCGCTCGTGCAGCGCCTGGATCTGCTCGTTGGCGAGGGTGTCGCCGGCGATCACGATCTTGAAGCCGTTGTAGTCTTTCGGGTTGTGGCTGCCGGTCAGCATGACGCCGGTCTTGCCCGCCAGCACGTTGGCTGCGTAATACAGCGCAGGTGTCGGCACCAGGCCAACGTCACTGACGTGGCAGCCGCTGTCGTGCAGGCCCTGGATCAATTGTTCGACCAGCTCGGGGCCGGAAAGGCGGCCATCGCGGCCAACGCTGACATTGGGTTCGTTCTGCGCAAGGCTCTCGGAGCCAATGGCGCGGCCGATCCAGTAGGCGGTCTCAGCGCTGAGGGTGTCCCCGACCACGCCACGGATGTCGTAGGCGCGAAAAATGGTGTCAGGGAGTTTGGGTGCCACGGATGCTGGGCTGTTCATAGCGATGGGATGCTCCGATCTCAGGAAGTCCTGGTTTTCGTCGAGAAGGTCGATATCGAGAATATCGGTATCTTGAAACAGCGGATTTGTCCAATCGGTGCCAGGAGCAGCGATAGGATTCGACGCGCTGCCTGTCGTCATAGGTGCGTCGTTTTCCTTGCTCGTGACCAGGGCGGAAGAGGCCTTGGGTTTATCACGAAGCGAAACACGAGCCAGGGCCTGAGCCAGGCCACCAAGGGCCGGAAGGCTCAAACCGAACGGTTTGACGGCTTTTCCGCTCGAGAGTTCTTGAAGCAACTGATCAAGCTGACGAGCGTCAGCACAAATACGCTTCTGCAAGGCCCGCTCGTTGCGGTGCAGGCCCAGTAATACGCCCGCTGCAGCGATCACCAGGGCCAGTAATAAAAACAGGATCGAGGATGCTGTTTTTGACGTGGCCGCTGGCGAGAACTCCAGTTTCCAGCCGGGGTAGCCCGTGTCAAAGCTCTGCGGCTTGCCGCCTCCGGCTTCGCCGCGCTGCAGGAAAACCTGAGCGGGGCCGGTGCCGAACTGTTGACTCAAGACCACTTGCCCGGCATCGGCAGGCAGTGTCGGCAATGCATTGAGCAAGCGTTTGGGGTCGAACGCCAGCAGCAACGTGCCGCTGACGGGCTGGCTGGCATCGGCCCGTACGGGAGCGGCGCTGTAGATCAGCCAGCGTTCGCCGGTCTTGCGTGCCTCGGGTGCAACGGCTTCTGCGCGTGCTGCCTTGTTCAGCATGTCCAGTGTGGCGAACGTGACAGGCAGTGAGCCTGTCGGGTCGACATCGGTCATGCCCTTGGGGTTCAGACGTGCGCCTGCCAGGCCGTCCCAGCGTGTGAGATGGTCCTGCGCGGCCGCCAGTGCGGTGGCGTCGCTGTTTTGCAGGGCCTGGACCAGCGCTGCACTCGTCGCTGCCGCCTGAGTGTCGGCACTGATCTGTCCGAGCGCCAGGTTCACGGCCTGAGCCTGGCTGCTGCCCAGGGCCTGCGCAAGCCGACCTTGATCCTGCGGGTTATTGGCGACGCCCAGCCAGGCAACGGCCATGGCTGCTGCAAGGCCGATTGCGGCGGGAACGAGCCCGGGAGAGAGTGCCTTTATGCTCGCAGCAGGCAGCGCAAAGGTGGCCGATACGGCTTGTTTTGAAGCACTGTGCTGACTGCCTTTCAACGACCTCTCCCCATGCCCATCTCAATGAGCCGATGCGACGTTTCAATTGGCGATCAGTGACTGCCGGAATGCCCAAAGCCGCCTGCGCCGCGCTGGCTTTCATCGAACGCTTCAACCAGTTCGAAGTGCGCCTGTACCACAGGCACCAGCACCAGTTGCGCGATGCGCTCGCCAACCGAGAGGTTGAATGCAGTCTGGCCACGGTTCCAGCAGGACACCATCAGCTCGCCCTGATAATCGGAGTCGATCAGGCCGACCAGATTGCCCAGTACGATGCCGTGTTTGTGGCCCAGGCCCGAGCGCGGCAGGATCAGGGCTGCAAGGCCGGGATCACCGATGTAGATCGACAGGCCTGTGGGGATCAGCAAGGTCTGGCCGGGCGCAAGCACGGTGTCTTCCTTGAGCATGGCGCGCAGGTCCAGGCCGGCGGAACCGACAGTGGCATAGGTCGGAAGCGGAAATTCGTTGCCAATACGAGGGTCGAGGATCTTGGCTTGTAGAGCGTGCATGCGTGATTAAACCTGATTCATACGGTCGGCGATAAAAGTGATCAGCTGGCGGGCAATCTTGGCCTTGCTGGTCTGGGCGAAGAGCGTCGGGTGCAACGCTCGGTCGATCACGCTGCAGGCGTTCTCTTCGCTGTTGAAGCCAATGCTGGGATTGGCCACGTCATTGGCGACGATCAGGTCGAGGTTCTTATCCTTGAGCTTGCGTGCAGCGTAGTCGAGCAGGTGCTCGGTCTCGGCGGCGAAGCCGACACTGAACGGGCGATCCGGGCGGGTGGCGATGGTGGCGAGGATGTCCGGGTTGCGGACCATCTGCAGCAACAGGCCGTCACCGTTCGTAGGATCTTTCTTGAGTTTGTGAGGCGCGATGACTTCCGGGCGGTAATCCGCAACCGCAGCCGAAGCGATGAACAGGTCGCAGGGAATGGCTGCTTCGCACGCCGCCAGCATGTCGCGGGCACTGACCACATCGATGCGCGAAACGCGATCCGGCGTCGGCAGGTTGACGGGCCCGGTGATCAGCGTCACCCGCGCACCCGCTTCCACGGCCGCTTCGGCCAGGGCAAAACCCATTTTGCCGGAGCTGTGGTTGGTGATGTAACGCACCGGGTCGATGTTTTCCTGGGTCGGGCCCGCCGTGATCAGCACGTGCTTGCCGGTCAGGCACAGGCGCTGGAAGCAATCCGCAGCGCACTGCGCCAGGTCATCGGCTTCGAGCATGCGCCCAAAACCCACGTCGCCGCAGGCCTGGCTGCCGGATGCCGGACCGAATACACGAAAGTCACGTTCTTCCAGCAAACGGGTATTGGCCTGTACCGACGCATCGCGCCACATGGCCTGGTTCATCGCCGGGGCGATGGCGACGGTCGCGTCTGTGGCCAGCACGACGGTGGTCAGCAAGTCGTTGGCGATGCCTTGTGCCAGGCGGGCGATCAGGTCGGCCGTGGCGGGTGCGATCAGGATCAGGTCGGCCCATTTGGCCAGTTCGATATGCCCCATGGCCGCCTCGGCCGCCGGGTCGAGCAAGTCCAGGTGCACAGGGTGGCCGGAAAGGGCCTGCATGGTCAGGGGCGTGATGAATTCGGCCCCGCCTCGGGTCATGACGACACGGACTTCCGCACCCTGGTCGCGCAAGCGGCGAACCAGCTCGGCGCTTTTGTAGGCTGCGATGCCGCCGCCGACGCCCAGAACGATGCGTTTTCGATACAGCCGCTGCATAGGCCTGCCTTTTTGGTCAAGTGTTGACGCGACGGCCAGGACGCCTCCCCAGGCCAGATCGTCGCGCAAAAAAGATGGGCTAAGATAGCACAGCGACCGCACCGGAACAGGTGCTCAACCACAGGGAGGTGTTATGAGTATTCGCAGTTGGCCCACGGCCGAACGCCCACGGGAACGTTTGTTGGCGTTGGGTGCGGGCAGTCTGTCCGACGCCGAGTTGCTGGCCATCTTTTTACGCACGGGTGTGGCCGGAAAAAGCGCTGTAGACCTTGCTCGTCATCTATTGAATCAGTTTGGCGGCCTCAGACCGTTACTGGATGCGAATCTGCAGGATTTCACGGCGCAACTGGGCCTGGGACCCGCCAAGTTCGCTCAGTTACAGGCTGTCATGGAAATGGCGCGTCGACACATGGCCGAATCGGTGCGCCGTGATTCGGCGCTGGAAAATCCCCAGCAGGTTCGTAGCTACCTCAAGGCGTTATTGCGTCATGAGCCGCATGAGGTGTTCGGCTGCCTGTTTCTGGATAACAAGCATCGGGTCATGACGTTCGAAGTGCTGTTTCGCGGCACGATCAACTCGGCGTACGTGCATCCCCGGCAGGTGGTAAAGCGTGCCATGGCCCACAATGCCGCCAGCCTGATCCTGTGCCACAACCACCCTTCGGGCATTACCGACCCCAGCCGTTCCGACATCGACCTGACCAAGCGCCTCAAGGAGGCCTTGCTGCTGATTGACGTTCAGGTCCTGGACCATGTGATCGTCGGGGATGGCGAGCCATTGTCGATGGTGGAGCGGGGGTTGATGTAGAGCGTGTTGATCGTTACCACGCTCTGCGCCAAGTCTCTCGGACGATTTTCTTGAGTGCGCACACAACCTGGTGGGAGCGAGCTTGCTCGCGAAGGCTGTGTTCCAGAAGCTTCTTTTCTGGAAACTGTACCGGCCTATTCGTGAGCAAGCTCACTCCCACAGGTGCCTGCGTTTGCTCCGCAGGCACGTATGTGACGTTGAGCGCCTAGCAGAGGCATGCTCAACGGCAAGCATGTTACTTCACCTGCACCTTGTAGAAATCCTGCCGCCCGAACGGGCTGACCTGATAGCCCGTCACGTCCTTGCGCGTCAGTGCAGCGGCGGTCGGGTGGGCGAGGGGAATCCACAGGGCCTGCTGCTGGATCTGCGTCTGGGCCTGGTGGTAGAGCTTGCTGCGTGCGGCCTGATCGCTGGTGGATTTGCCGTCGCTGATCAGTGTGTCCAGGGTCTTGTCGCAGTAACGGGCGAAGTTGGTGCCCGATTGCACGGCAGCGCAGGAGAACTGAGGCGTCAGGAAGTTATCCGGGTCGCCATTGTCTCCGGCCCACCCCATGAACAGCAGGTCGTGCTCACCTGCCTTGGCGCGGCGAATCAGCTCGCCCCATTCGATGACCCTGATCTCTGCATCAATGCCGATCTGCTTCAGGTCGGCCTGCAGCAACTGAGCACCCAGGCTCGGGTTCGGGTTCAGCAGGCTGCCGGAGGGGCGTGTCCAGATCGTGGTCTTGAAACCGTCCTTCAGGCCAGCCTCGGCCAGCAGTGCCTTGGCTTTGGCAACGTCATGCGGGTAACCAGGCAGGTCCTTGGCGAAACTCCAGGTGTTGGGTGGATAAGGCCCGTTGGCGGTTTCTGCAGTGCCTTCGAACACGGCCTTGAGGTAATTGGCCTTGTCGAACGCAAGGTTCACGGCCTGACGCACCTGCGGTTTATCGAACGGCGGATGCTGGCTGTTGATGGCTACGAACGCGGTCATGAACGCTTCGGTCTTCTCGACCTTCAGTGAGGCATCCTTGCTGGCGGCCTGGATATCCAGTGGCTTGGGTGAAAGCGCAATCTGGCATTCGTTCTGGCGGATCTTCTGCAGGCGCACGTTGGCGTCCGGGGTGATGGCGTAGATCAGGGTGTCGACGTCGGACTTGCCCGCGAAGTAGTCCTTGAACGCTTCGTAACGCACCACGGCATCTTTCTGGAAGCGCTTGAACACGAACGGCCCGGTGCCAATGGGCTGGCTGTTGAGTTTTTCCGGCGTGCCTGCCTTGAGCAACTGCGCGGTGTACTCGGCCGAATAGATCGAGGCAAAGCCCATGCTCAGTGTCGCAAGGAACGTGGAGTCGGCGCGGTTCAGGGTGAACTTCACCGTGTGCGCGTCAGGCGCATCAATGCTCTTGATCAGCGCAGGCAGCTGCATGGACTGCGCATGCGGGAAGCCGCTCTGCGCGATCTTGTGCCACGGGTTCTGCGGGTCGAGCATGCGCTTGAAGCTGAACAGCACGTCGTCGGCCGTCAGTTCGCGAGTGGGCGTGAAGTAGTCAGTGGTATGAAACTTCACGCCCGAGCGCAGCGTAAAGGTATAGGTCAGGCCGTCGTCGGAGACCGTCCAGTGGTCAGCCAGGCTCGGTATCAGCTTGCCGCTCTGGGCATCAAAATCCACCAGGCGGTTCATCAGCACATCGGCCGACGCGTTGGTGGTGGTCAGGGAGTTGTATTGCACCACGTCGAAGCCTTCAGGGCTGGCTTCGGTGCAAACCGCCAGGCTCGCCGCCTGAGAGGCGATGGGGAGCAACAGCGGGACGAGCAAAAAGGGGAGTGCAGCAAGGCGCATGGCGAAATTCCTGTTCAGAAAGGGCCCCATCTGCCGGCGCAGTCTGGTGAGGGACTAACCCTAGACCATGTGCTGGCGCAGAACAATCGCCACGGAGCGACGAGCGGTCTTTTTGCCAGCACCCCGCGCATGGCTTGATTCAGCCGCCGCGCAAGGTCCGTTCATTTACTGTAGAGTGCATTGCCTGTTGTTGCGCGCAAGGCTTTCTGGTATAAAGCAGCGCTCTTTTCTAGGGGCCCGGTTCCTTCACTGTAGGTGTAGCCGGTAAGACCCTTAAAGAAACGCGGCGCCTGGCGCCAAATGACTGAGAGATTAAGCGGCCAACCCATGCCGGGTTGGGCATGTGGTTTTAGAGGGCTGAGGCATGTCGAGAGTCTGTCAAGTTACCGGTAAGGGTCCGGTAACCGGGAATAACATTTCCCACGCAAACAACAAAACCCGTCGTCGTTTCCTGCCAAACCTGCAGCATCACCGCTTCTGGGTTGAAGGCGAGAAGCGTTTTGTTCGTCTGCGCGTATCTGCTAAAGGCATGCGTATCATCGACAAGCGTGGCATTGAAGTTGTGCTCGCTGAACTGCGTCGCGACGGCAAAATTTAAGGGAGAGAATCATGCGTGAATTGATCCGTTTGGTGTCGAGCGCTGGTACAGGCCATTTCTACACCACCGACAAGAACAAACGTACTACCCCGGATAAAATCGAAATCAAAAAATTCGATCCGGTTGTACGTAAGCACGTGATGTACAAAGAAGGCAAAATCAAGTAATTGATTCTGTCTCCTGCAAAAAAGCCCGCTTTATCGCGGGCTTTTTTGTGTCTGGCGTTTGGGGATGGCTGTGGGTGTCAGGCGAACCTGAACGCCGAAATCAGCCCCGCCTTGTCGACGGCTATCTTGACGCGGTTGCGGTCAAACATCCGGTCGCTGCGATCCAGCGGCCCCACGATGCGTGTTCTGCCCGTCAGTTCGCTGATGTAGGCCTTGACCGTCGGTACGTAGCGGCTGCCAATCAAGTAGTGAAGGGCCAGAGTGATTTCATCGTTGGTCATTTTTCATAGTCCTTTATGAAGAGTGCCGATAGTGACTGCTCTGTTTCATCCTTGAAACGAGGTCTTGATCAGTTGAAGCTGAATCCGCAGATCAGACCCGCCGGGTCGGTTTCAATGCGGACGCGCTCAGGGTTGATTTCAGCGGTGGTCACATCGCCTTGCCAGACAACGGCGCGTCGAGAGGTCAGCTCGCTGATGTAAGGCTTTACGGCAGGCACGTAGCGGCTGCCGATCAGGTATTGCAGGGTCAGGGTGATTTCCTGGTTGGTCATTTTCATAGTCCTTTATGAGTGATGTCCGGAATGGACGCCCCTAGACTCGTCCAATCAGCAGGGCGTCTGGCGTTATTTATTTATAGTCGCTGCCTCAAACACCACGTAAATCTTGCGACAGGCCTCCAGCACCTCCCAGGTGCCCTTGAATCCGGCGGGAATCACAAACCTGTCGCCTGCCCGCAATGTCTTGGCGTGGCCATGCTCATCGCGCAGAACCGAGACGCCATGCACGATTTCGCAGTATTCGTGCTCGGTGTAATTGACCTGCCACTGTCCCTGCTCGCCTTCCCAGACCCCTGCACTCAGTTGCCCGCAGGGGCTGTTGTAATGGTTGTAGACCGTCTGTGCAGGATCACCTTTGAAGATCTTTTCCGGAGCGGGTCGATAGTGCTCTGGCGCGGTGCTGGCTTCATTGAAGTCGACGATGCTTTCGATACTCATACCGGGCTGGCCTCTGATGCAATGGGATGAAGGTTTGACGAGTGCATCCGGCAATGGTGCCGTGATGGTTCAAACCTGTGTTTAATAAAATCAACAAAAAAGAGCTTTTATCGGCGGTTATGTCAAATATATTGGTTTTTGCCCGGCCGCTGGTTTAGGGTGGCGTTTACCCTGAAAGGTCGAATGGTGTCTTTAATCAACCATGACACACGCCTGTTCAACAAGAGGAGGAGATCCACATGACCACCCTGACTCGTGCCGACTGGGAGAAGCGTGCCCAGAATTTGAAGATCGAAGGCCGTGCCTTCATCCAAGGTGAGTACACCAACGCCGCGTCCGGCGAAACCTTTGACTGCGTCAGCCCGGTCGATGGCCGGATGCTTGCCAGGGTGGCCAGTTGTGATGCCGCCGATGCTCAGCGCGCGGTAGACAGTGCCCGCAGTGTGTTCAACTCCGGCGCATGGTCGCGTCTGGCACCTGCCAAGCGCAAGGCGACCATGATTCGCTTCGCTGGCCTGCTCAAGCAGAATGCCGAAGAGTTGGCCCTGCTGGAAACGCTGGACATGGGCAAGCCGATCAGCGATTCGTTCGGGATCGACGTGCCTGGTGCGGCCGGGGCGTTGAGCTGGAGCGGCGAGGCCATCGACAAGCTGTACGACGAAGTCGCGGCGACGCCTCATGATCAGCTTGGTCTTGTAACGCGCGAGCCGGTGGGCGTAGTCGCCGCCATCGTGCCCTGGAATTTCCCGTTGATGATGGCTTGCTGGAAGCTGGGGCCTGCGCTGTCGACCGGTAACTCTGTGGTGCTCAAGCCGTCGGAAAAATCCCCGCTGACGGCCATTCGTATTGCGCAACTGGCCATCGAGGCGGGCATTCCTGCCGGCGTACTCAACGTGCTGCCGGGTTACGGCCATACGGTCGGCAAGGCACTGGCGCTGCACATGGACGTGGACACGGTGGTGTTCACCGGCTCGACGAAGATTGCCAAGCAGTTGATGGTCTATTCGGGCGAATCCAACATGAAGCGCGTCTGGCTGGAAGCCGGTGGCAAGAGCCCGAACATCGTCTTCGCCGACGCACCGGACTTGCAGGCCGCTGCGCAAGCGGCAGCCAGTGCCATCGCCTTCAACCAGGGCGAGGTCTGCACCGCCGGTTCACGTCTGCTGGTGGAGCGCTCCATCAAGGATCGTTTCCTGCCGCTGGTGATCGAGGCGCTGAAAGGCTGGAAGCCCGGCAACCCGCTGGACCCGGCGACAACGGTTGGCGCGCTGGTCGATACCCAGCAGATGAACACCGTGCTGTCGTACATTGAGGCCGGTCACGCCGACGGTGCCAAGCTGGTGGCGGGTGGCAAGCGCATTCTTGAAGAAACCGGTGGCACGTACGTTGAGCCGACGATCTTTGACGGCGTGAACAACGCCATGAAAATCGCTCAGGAAGAGATCTTCGGCCCCGTGCTTTCGGTGCTGACCTTTGACACGGCCGAAGAAGCGATCCAGATCGCCAATGACACGCAGTACGGCCTGGCCGCTGCTGTCTGGACCGCCAACATCTCCAAGGCGCACCTGACGGCAAAAGCCTTGCGTGCCGGTAGCGTGTGGGTCAATCAATACGACGGCGGCGACATGACCGCGCCGTTCGGTGGCTTCAAGCAATCGGGCAACGGGCGCGACAAGTCGCTGCACGCGTTCGACAAATACACCGAGCTGAAATCCACCTGGATCAAGCTGTAAGCTGTCGCTCCTCTCAAGCGTCCCCGTCCAGTGCGGGGGCGTTTGGTCGCGTTCATTTTCCACGCTTATCGTCAACAAGACGCCTGCCACAGACAGGCCCGTGTCAGGCATGGCGGTGTCTCCCATCGGGTTTCGTATCAAGACAACGACACCTGCGTATAACGCCGAGTACAGAGTGAGAGCCATGCGTTGGGGTACTTATTTCGCCGTTCTGGCCTCGATTCTGAGTGTCGGCCTGGCCATTGGCGTCAGCATGCCGCTGGTGTCGCTGAGGCTGGCAGACTGGGGCTACGGCTCGTTCGCCATTGGCGTCATGGCGGCGATGCCTGCAGTGGGCGTGCTGGTCGGTGCGGGCGTGGCCAGTGCGTTGGCGTCGCGGTTCGGGACTGCCCATCTGATGCGGCTGTGTCTGTGGGGCGGCGCTGTGTCGGTCGGCGTTCTGGCGTTGCTGCCTTACTATCCGGTCTGGCTGGTTTTGCGTCTGATGCTGGGCATGATCCTGACCATTGTCTTCATCCTCGGTGAGAGCTGGATCAACCAGTTGGTGATCGAGCGCCTGCGCGGCCGGCTGGTTGCCTTGTACGGCAGCACGTATGCCCTGAGCCAGTTGGCCGGGCCGCTGCTGCTGGGCGTGATGGGCACCGAGGCCGACTACGGCTTCTGGGTCGGCGTATTGTTGATGACCTGCTCGCCCTTCCTGCTGTTGGGGCGCACCGGCGCGCCGTCGACGGAGTCGAGCAGTGTGTCGTTTGCCGATCTGCTCGGTTTCTGTCGCGGCATGCCTGCCATCGCCTGGGCCGTTGCGTTGTTTGCAGCGTTCGAGGCGCTGATCCTGACGTTGCTGCCGATCTACTGCATTCGGCATGGTTTCACACCCGAGATCGCCCTGATGATGGTCAGCGCCGTTGTCGTGGGCGACGCGGTGCTGCAATTGCCGATCGGACTGTTGGCGGACCGTATCTCGCGCCGCACGCTGTTCACCGGTTGTGCGGGGGCGCTGATGGTGTCCAGTCTGGCCATTCCGCTGCTGGTCAGTACGGTGGTGATCTGGCCGCTGTGGGTGCTGTTCGGTGCCAGTGCCGGTGGCCTGTTCACGCTGTCGCTGATTCTGATCGGCGAGCGTTATCGCGATGATGCGCTGGTACGTGCCAACGCGCATGTGGCGCAGCTCTGGGGCATCGGCTGCCTGCTGGGGCCTTTGGCGGCAGGTGCAGGCAGTCAGTGGGTCAGCATCGATGCCTTGCCGTTGCTGATGGCTGCGGGAGCGTTCGGGTTGCTGATCCTGACCCTGCGGCGCGGCGCGTTTGGTGTGAGTGCCGCGAAGGCCTAGAGCATCCGTTCCAGACCAATCGCCTTGCTCATCCACGCATTGAAACGCCGCCACCAGTCGCCGGGCTCGGTGTGCAGGGTGTGGATGACGCCATTGTCTTCGGTCACCCAGACCACCTTGCCGTCCTCCAGTCGGGCCTCGTAAGTGAGCGAGGGTGCCATGCCCTGCAGCGTCAGCTCGCGCAGTTCGTCAGCCAGTTGCGGGCTGTCGACCAGCACGCCGACTTCGGTGTTCCACAGCACTGAGCGAGGGTCGAAGTTGAACGAGCCGACAAACACTTTCTGCCGGTCGAAAATCATCGCCTTGCTGTGCAGGCTGGACTCAGAACTGACGAAGGACTGGCTTTTCTTGAACAGGTGCGGGCCGCTGCCACGCATGGTTTCGGTATCGCCAGGCTGGCGGCGCAGTTCGAACAGCTTGACCCCGTGTTCCAGCAGCGCCTTGCGATAGGGGGCATAACCGCCATGCACGGCGGGCACGTCTGTGGCCTCCAGCGAGTTGGTCAGCAGGCTGACATCTACGCCTGCGTCGGCCCGGCCGGTGAGGTACAGCAAGCCTTCCTGGCCGGGTACGAAGTAGGCCGAGATCAGCATCAGCTCTTTGTGGGTGTTCAACAGCTCCGGCGCCAGTTGCGTGGTCAGCAGCAGGTGCGGGTCTGGCTCGCCCCGCGCCAGCACCTTGGTGGGTGCATCCCACAGCGCCTGGTTCCAGGCCCAGACCAGTTCGTTGAGCCAGGTCTTCATGCGCGGTTCGGTCTTGTACGCCATCAGGCGCTCATACAGCGCCTTGTGCTGCTGGTGCGCCTGCTCCAGAGAGGCAGAAAGCCGTTGCCTGGCTTTGGCCAGGTCCTGAGCGTCAGGCAACACGTACATGAAGTCATCGATGGGCTTGCTCAGCGTGCTGTTCCAGTACTGATCGAAACTGTGCCCGAGCTGCTCGGCGACCGGCCCGACGCTCAGCATGTCGATGTCGGTGAAATTCAGGTTGGGCTCGGCATCGAAGTATTCGTCGCCCAGGTTGCGCCCGCCGACGATGGCGACGCTGTTGTCCGCCAGCCACAGCTTGTTGTGCATGCGCCGATGCTGACGCGACAGGTTCATCAGCCTGCCGAGGCTTCGGGTGACACCGGTCTCGCGTCCCAGGTTCTGCGGATTGAACAGGCGAATCTGAATGTTCGGGTGGGCGGCGAGGGTGGCAATGGCCTGGTCCAGGCCGTCGCTGGTGGTGTCGTCCAGCAGGATGCGCACACGGACGCCACGGTCGGCAGCCTTGAGCAGTTCGTCGATCAATGCCCGCGTACTCAGGCCATCGTGGACGATGTAATACTGCAGGTCGAGGCTGCTTTTCGCATTACGGATCAGCTCGGCACGTGCTTTGAACGCGTCACTGCTGTCGGGCAGCAGCCGAAAGCCCGAACGTCCTTCGTGGGGTTGTGCCATCGCCTGAATCGACCGGCCGAAGGCTGAGTCTGAAGACGGTATGGCCTGGCTTGGCTCACCGAGCGGGGCTTGATGTGCGCAACCGCTGACGCACAGCGCAACCAGCAAGGAAAAGGGCAAGGCCCATGAGTTCTTCAAATTGATTATCCAGTACCAGGCTCGGCTCGGTTTGGCGATAAGACCCACAAAACCGGGAAAAATTTGCCAGCGTCAGTCAGTTTGCGCAATGAGCTGTGCGATGGTCTCGCCGACGATGCGCACTGCGTTCTCGATTTTCGGTGTCGGCTTGGCAGCGTAGTTCATGCGCATGCAGTTGCGGTACTTGCCCGAGGCGGAAAAAATACTGCCCACGGCGATCTGCACGCCCCTGTCCAGCAAGACGCGATTCAGCCGTTGCGTGTCGAAATCCTCGGCCAGTTCCACCCACAGCATGAAGCTGCCTTGCGGGCGACTGACGCGGGTGCCCTGCGGGAAATAACGCATCACCCAATCGATCATCACGTCGCGGCTGCGCTGATACTGCGTGCGCATGCGCCGCAGGTGCGGTTCGTAGTGGCCGCCCTCGATGAAGTCGGCAATTGCCAGTTGCGGCTGCGGTGCAGTCGAGCCGGTGCTGATGTATTTCATGTGCAGTACCCGCTCCAGATAACGACCGGGCGCGACCCAGCCGATCCGCAGGCCGGGCGCCAGGGTTTTGGAGAACGAACTGCACAGCAACACCCGGCCATCTTCGTCAAAGGACTTGATGGTGCGTGGACGCGGGTAAGTGAAGGACAGGTCGCCATACACGTCGTCTTCGATAATCGCCACGTCGAAGCGCTGCGCCAGTGTCAGCAGCGCGCGCTTGCGTGCTTCCGGCATCACATAGCCCAAGGGATTGTTGCAGCTGGGCGTCAACTGGATCGCCTTGATCGGCCACTGTTCCAGCGCCAGTTCCAGCGCTTCCAGGCTGATGCCGGTAAGCGGGTCGGTCGGGATTTCCAGCGCCTTCATGCCCAGCCCCTTGAGGGTCTGCATGGCACCGAAAAAGCTCGGCGAATCCACCGCCACGATGTCGCCAGGCGAGCAGATGGCTCTGATGCTGGCCGACAGTGCTTCGTGGCAGCCGGTGGTGATGATCAGGTCATTGGCGGTCAGGTGGCAGCCCGAATCCAGCAGCAGCCGGGCGATCTGCTCACGAAGTGTATGGACGCCGTAGATATTGTCGTAATACAGACCTGGCATGTCCTGATGGCGGCTCAACTGGCCAAGAGCCCGCATCAGCGGTTTCAGCGTAGGGCTGGAGACGTCAGGCATCCCCCGTCCCAGTTGCGTGACGGCGCCAAGAGGCGAGACCCGGATCAGGTCCAGCACTTGATCCCACTGTGAGATATCCACCGGCCGCTGTACTGGCCGGCCGACCACAGGGAGTGCCGGGGCCTGGCGACTGGCCGAAACGAAATAGCCCGACTTGGGTTTGGGTGTTGCCAGTCCGCTGTCTTCCAGTACGCGGTACGCCTGCTGCACGGTACTCAGGCTGACGCCGTGCTCAACGCTGAGCGCGCGCACGGAAGGCAGGCGGTCGCCAGGGCGATAAAGGCCCTTTTCGATCCGCGAGCCCAACAATTCGGCAAGGTTGACGTACAGCGTCATGGCGTACTCTCGAATGGAGTTGAACGGGATAAGCAATACAGATTGCGCAAAAATACAGCATTCAGCGGCGGTTTTAAATCTTCTGTATGGAAAATATAACTGGTTTTTGAATCTGTAATGGTTTGTGCGTTCGCCTCATCATGGAGCCACACCCACCCGTGATAGAGGAATCAGAAATGAACGGGTTAAGCGACGTACGATTGATGCTTCACAGTCAGGAACTGGATAACACGCTCTCGACTGCGATCAAGGCCGTTCACGCAGATCAATCTGAAGCGCCGGCAGGCATGGGTCGCTGGGCACGCTATCGCCATCGCTGGACGACCCGTCGCACCCTGTTGCAGATGACCGACGACGAACTGCGCGATGTGGGCCTCGATGCATGGCAGGCCAGGGCCGAAGCGATGAAGCCGTTCTGGAGGTAGCAGGTCTTCAGCGCAGCTCTTTCAGTCGGTGCCAGAGCATGCCCAACGCCAGCAGTGGCGAGCGCAGGTGCTTACCGCCCGGAAAGGTCATGTGCGGAACCCTGGCGAACAGTTCGAAGCCATCGCTGTGCTGTCCGGCGATGGCTTCGGCCAGCAGACGGCCAGCCAGGTGCGTGGCGTTTACGCCGTGGCCGGAATAGGCCTGTGCATAGAACACGTTGGGTTGGTCCTTGAGCCGACCGATCTGCGGCAGGCGGTTGGCACCGATGCCGATCATGCCGCCCCACTGATAATCGATCCTCACGCTGGCCAGTTGCGGGAATACGTCCAGCATCTTGGGTCGCATGTAGGCAGCGATGTCCTGCGGGTCGCGGCCCGAGTAATGACAGGCACCGCCGAACAACAGGCGGCGGTCGGCCGACAGTCGATAGTAATCCACCGTCACACGCTGGTCGCACACCGCCATGTCCTGCGGCAGCAGTTCATTGGCTTGCGCCGGGCTCAAGGGTTCGGTCGCAATGATGTAGCTGCCTGCGGGCAATACCTTGCCGCTGATCGCCGGGTTCAGGTCTTTCAGGTACGCATTGCAGCCCAGCACCAGCGTGCTCGCCAGGACGCAACCCTGGGCGGTGTGCACCTTGACCTGCGGACCGTAGTCGATGCGCGTTACGTCGGAATGTTCGAACAGTTGCACGCCCAGCGATTTCGCAACCGCCGCTTCGCCCAGTGCCAGGTTCAGGGGGTGCAGATGCCCGGAGCCCATGTCGATCAGCCCACCCACATACCGATCCGAACCGACCACGCTGCGCATCTGGTCGGGCTGCACCAGCTTCAGCTCGTGGCGATAACCCAGGCTGCGCAACTCGTCGGCATCTTCAGCCAGGTGGGTCAGGTCACGCGGCTTGTTGGCCAGGTCGCAATAACCCCATTTCAGCGCGCAATCGATACTGTGCTTTTCGACCCGCCGACGCACGATTTCAACGGCCTCGATGCCCATCAGCTTGAGCTGGCGTACACCGTCGCTGCCGATGACATTGGCGAACCGCTCAACGCCATGACCCACGCCGCGAATCAACTGACCGCCATTACGTCCGCTGGCGCCCCAGCCGATCTTGCGCGCTTCCAGCAATGCCACGCTCAGGCCGCGCTCGGCCAGTTCGATCGCGGTGTTGAGCCCTGAAAACCCGCCGCCCACCACGCACACATCGACCTTCACTTCGCCTCGCAGCGCCGGATGATCCGGTTGTGGATGGCTGCTGGCGGCATAGTAGGAAGCGGTGTGGGCGTCTGGCTGGGCGGGATTCTGAACGCGGGCGTTCATGGACATGTCCTGTTGGCGGCGCTGGAAAGTCTCTGGAGGATAAGCTGCTGTCATGAGCCTGCCAACTGAGGCAAAATCCCTGCATTGTGTCCGGGTGATCGTTTCAATGAGCTGTAACCTTCAGAAAGTCCGCGAGTTACGCCGCCAGATTCCCTCGTTCGAGTGTGTGCCCGGCTGCCATGACTGCTGCGGCCCGGTGACCACGTCATCCGAGGAAATGGCCCGCCTCCCGCGCAAGACCGCTGCGGAGCAGGACGCGGCCCTGAACGAGCTGAACTGCGTACACCTCGGGCCTCAGGGGTGCACGGTGTACGACGAGCGCCCGCTGATCTGCCGCCTGTTCGGCACCACGCAAACCCTGCCGTGCCCCAACGGCCGACGCCCCGTCGAGCTGATTCACCCTCGCGTCGAGAAGCAGGTGCACGACTACATTGCCTCGACCCGGCAAGTGCTGGTGTAGCGCACGGCTCAGTCGGCAATCGGCAGGTTCAGGCTCTCTTTCACTTCTTCCATCACGATATAGCTCTTGGACTCGCGCACGTGCGGCAGTTTGAGCAGGATGTCGCCGAGCAGCTTGCGGTACGACGCCATCTCCGAAATACGCGCCTTCACCAGGTAGTCGAAGTCGCCCGACACCAGGTGGCATTCCAGCACGTGCGGCAGTTTCAATACCGCGCGGCGGAACTCCTCAAAGGTGTCGCCGGACTTGTAATCCAGGCTGATCTCGACGAACACCAGCAGGCTGGCCTTGAGGCTTTGCGGGTTAAGCCGGGCGTTGTAACCCATGATGATGCCTTCACGCTCAAGCCTTCTGACCCGCTCAGTGCAGGGCGTGGTCGACAGGCCGACCCGCTCGCCCAGTTCGGTGAACGAAATTCGTCCATCCGCCTGCAGGATCCGCAGGATATTGCGATCAATCTTGTCCAGCTCACGTTTTGACTGGTGTTGCGTGCGCACGGTTGATATCCCCTCTGTGAAAGCGTTCTTTGCCGTGGATTAACACCGAATATAGGCATTTATACAGTTAAAAGCACTGCTCGATGCTCAATATACTGGCCACATCCTTGCTTAAAACTTCAAAACGTCAGCGGATATCCGCGATGAGGTCGTCAACATGCGCGTTCTGGTCCTTGGTAGCGGTGTGATTGGTATAACCAGTGCCTATTATCTGGCGCGGTCAGGTTTTCAGGTCACAGTGGTAGACCGTCAACCCGCACCTGCCATGGAAACCAGCTTCGCCAACGCAGGTCAGGTGTCACCCGGCTATGCCTCGCCCTGGGCTGCGCCGGGCGTGCCGCTCAAGGCCATGAAGTGGCTGCTGCAGCGCCACGCTCCGCTGGCCATCAAGGCCACCGCCGATATCGATCAGTACCTGTGGATGGCGCAAATGCTGCGCAACTGCACGGCCAGTCGCTATGCCGTGAACAAGGAGCGCATGGTGCGGCTGTCCGAATACAGCCGTGACTGCCTCGACGAACTGCGTCTGGAAACCGGTATCGCCTATGAAGGTCGCAGCCTGGGCACCACCCAGTTGTTCCGCACTCAGGCACAACTGGATAACGCTGCCAAGGACATCGCCGTGCTCGAACAGTCCGGCGTGCCGTATGAGCTGCTTGATCGCGAAGGTATCGCCCGTGTCGAACCTGCATTGGCAGGCGTGACCGGAATCCTCAGTGGTGCCTTGCGCCTGCCCAACGACCAGACCGGCGATTGCCAGTTGTTCACCACGCGCCTGGCCGAAATGGCCGAGAAGCTGGGCGTGGAGTTCCGTTACGGACAAAGCATCGAACGGCTGGACTTCGCAGGCGACCGCGTTAACGGTGTGTGGATCGACGGCAAGCTGGAAACCGCTGACCGCTACGTGCTGGCGCTGGGCAGCTACTCGCCCAAATTGCTCAAGCCGTTGGGCATCAAGGCCCCGGTCTATCCGCTCAAAGGCTATTCGCTGACCATTCCGATCACCAACCCGGCCATGGCACCGACATCGACCATTCTCGACGAGACCTACAAGGTCGCGATCACCCGTTTCGATAACCGCATCCGCGTCGGCGGCATGGCCGAGATTGCAGGCTTCGACCTGTCGCTCAACCCGCGCCGACGCGAAACACTGGAGATGATCGTCGGTGACCTCTATCCTCAGGGCGGTGATCTGACCCGGGCCGATTTCTGGACCGGGCTGCGTCCCACCACGCCGGATGGCACGCCGATCGTGGGTGCCACGCCTATGCGCAACCTGTTCCTCAACACCGGCCACGGTACGCTGGGTTGGACAATGGCGTGCGGTTCCGGCCGCTTGCTGGCTGATCTCATGGCCCGCAAGACACCCCAGATCAGTGCCGAAGGCCTTGATATCTCTCGCTATGGCAGTACCCAGGAGAACGCAAAGCATGTCAATCCAGCGCCAGCTCACCAATGAGCGCATGAGTCAGATCGTCGTCCACAACGGCACCGTCTATTTGTCGGGCCAGGTGGGAGATGATATGGCCGCCGGTGTCGAGAAGCAGACCCAGGAAACGCTGGACAGTATCGAGCGACTGCTCGACCTGGCAGGTACCGACAAGACTCGCATTCTGTCGGTCACGATTTACCTCAAGGATATCGACGCGCATTTTGCCGGTATGAACAGTGTGTGGGACAAGTGGCTGCCAAAAGGCGTTGCACCTGCTCGCGCAACCGTTGAAGCCAAGCTGTGCGAACCGGAAATCCTGGTCGAGCTGTCGGTGGTCGCCGCACTGCCATAACGTTTTTTTCTGGCCCGGCGACGCACCCTCGGCGTCGGGCTTTTTTATCACCTGCTCAGGCAATACCCTCCCCATGCGTCCAGCCCGCGCTCTTATCGATCTTCAAGCCTTGCGTCATAACTACCAGTTGGCCCGCGAAAGCACTGGCGCCAAGGCGCTTGCCGTCCTTAAGGCCGACGCCTATGGGCACGGTGCAGTGCGCGCAGCCCAGGCGCTGGAAGCCATGGCAGACGGATTTGCGGTGGCGTGCATCGAAGAAGCGCTGGAATTGCGTGCGGCGGGTATCACTTCGCCCATCTTGTTGCTGGAAGGTTTTTTCGAAGCCGACGAACTGGCGCTGATCGTCCAGCACGACCTGTGGATGGTGGTGCATTCGATGTGGCAACTGGAGGCGTTGGAGCAGGCCCGTCTCGGCCAGCCCGTTACCGTCTGGCTCAAGCTCGACACCGGCATGCACCGTGTGGGCCTGCATCCCTCGGAGTACCGCACGGCGTACCAGCGTCTGCTGGCGACCGGCAAGGTGGCGAGGATCGTGCTGATGAGTCACTTCGCGCGGGCCGATGAACTGAACAGCCCGGCCAGTGCTGACCAGGTCGCGGTTTTTGAAGCCGCCCGTCAGGGTCTTACCGCCGAAACCAGCCTGAAAAACTCCCCGGCCGTGCTGGGCTGGCCGACGATCCAGAGCGACTGGGTACGGCCTGGCATCATGCTGTACGGCGCCACGCCGTTCAGTGAGTCACAGGGATTGGCTGACCGCCTGCAGCCGGTCATGACGCTGGAGTCGAAAATCATCAGCGTGCGCGAGCTGGCCGCCGGTGAGCCTGTCGGTTATGGCGCGGCCTTTGTCACAGACCGTCCGTCACGCATCGGCGTCGTGGCAATGGGCTACGCCGACGGTTATCCACGTCAGGCACCCACCGGAACGCCGGTGTTCATCGACGGGCGGCCTTCCAGGCTGGTCGGGCGGGTGTCCATGGACATGCTCGGAGTGGACCTGACCGACTTGCCTCAGGCCGGTCTTGGCAGCCATGTCGAACTCTGGGGCAAGCACGTGCTAGCCAGTGATGTGGCCGCCCACGCGGGCACAATTCCGTACCAGATATTCTGTAACCTGCGCCGTGTGCCTCGGGTTTATTCCGAAAGCTGAGGCTCTACATCGTCACCTGTACCCCTGCGTTCCGGTCGCCGGTCGAGTGTTGTAAATATTGAACGCTGTGCCATCATGGCGCTCATAACGACTTGACCTGACTAAATCTGGGGGAATACCGCATTGGACGTGGGTGAACGACTGCAATCGATCCGCAAGCTCAAGGGCCTGTCCCAACGTGAACTCGCCAAGCGGGCAGGTGTGACCAACAGCACCATTTCCATGATCGAGAAAAACAGCGTCAGCCCTTCGATCAGCTCCCTGCGCAAGGTGCTGGGCGGGATACCCATGTCGATGGTCGAATTCTTCTCCGAAGAAATCGAACCCGAGAATCCGACTCAGGTGGTTTACAAAGCCAGTGAACTGATTGATATCTCGGACGGTGCCGTGACCATGAAACTGGTCGGCAAGTCGCACCAGGGCCGTGCCATCGCCTTCCTGACCGAGACCTATCCGCCCGGTGCCGATACCGGTGAGGAAATGCTGGTCCACGAAGGCGAAGAAACCGGCATTGTCGTCGAAGGGCGTCTGGAACTGGTGGTCGGGCTGGACACCTACTTGCTCGAAGCGGGCGACAGTTACTATTTCGAAAGCACGCGTCCGCATCGCTTTCGTAATCCGTTCGACGCCCCGGCGCGGCTAATCAGCGCAGCCACCCCCGCCAACTTCTGATGTAACTGTCCCGCAGCCCTTGTTTTCAGGGGTGATGACTGACCTTTGTGTTCGTCGCTCAAATGGCTTTCCGACTGCAGGCGCGTTCCGAGCGTGCCTGCCGCCCGCTATACTTTTGCGGCCTGCCAGCCCATTTGCGCAGGCGTGACCCAGTCACCTTGAGGGTGTTGAGCGTGAACCTGACAAACAAGCTTCTGGCCGTCGCTGCGGCGCTGGCATTCTGGGTCTTCAACGCTCAGGCGGCGAGCAATGAAGAGATCTCCAGGCGTCTGGAGCCGGTCGGGCAGGTCTGTGTTCAAGGCAAGGCATGTCCTGGCGTCCAGGTTGTGGGTTCTGCCGGAGGCGGTGGTGCCCGATCGGCGGATGATGTGATTGCCAAGCACTGCACCGTCTGCCACAGCGGCGTCATGCCCAATGCGCCGAAGATCGGTGATACCGCAGCCTGGACTGATCGTGCCCAGAAAGAAGGCGGCCTCGACGGGCTGCTGGCCAAGGCCATTACCGGCATCAACGCCATGCCGCCCAAAGGCACGTGCGGCGATTGTTCTGATGAAGACCTCAAAGGCGCGATTCAGAAGATGTCGGGGTTGAAGTGATCCTGCGGGTGCTTGATCGTGCCCATGCCCCCGGCTCATCGGTCAAGACAGGTGTCACAGCAGATACCTGATTGTGGGAGGCGGCTCAAGACGTGTGTATAACGACGAGCGCAGAGCAGGGGAACGATCAAATCACACGCCGCGCAGCACTTTCCCGCCCGTACCTGTCCAAGCTGCATCCAATAACACATCAGGAGAGCTCGGATGCCGCAGTCCTGTTCCATTGAGCAAGCCGTCGATTACGTTCTTTCGCAGCTACCCGAGCATATTCACCTCGGCATGCCGCTGGGTCTGGGCAAGCCGAATCGATTCGTCAACGCCTTGTATCAGCGGATCAGCGAGTTGCCTGAGCGCAAACTGACCATCTACACCGCGTTGACCCTGGGGCGTCCGACACCGGGGGAAGGCTTGCAGGCGCGCTTTCTCGAGCCGTTTCTGGAGCGCACGTTCGGTGACTACCCCGAGCTCGATTTTTTCGCCGCGCTGCGCCGCGACAACCTGCCGGCCAACATCCGCGTTCAGCAGTTCTTTATGCAGCCAGGCAGTCTGCTCAACAGCGAGTCCGCCCAGCAAGACTACGTCAGCAGCAACTACAGCCACGCCGCCCGTGACATCAACGCCAGCGGTCTGAACCTTGTCGCGCAGCTCGTGGCCCGTGACGAACAGCGGCCGGGCAAGCTCAGCCTGAGCTGTAACCCTGATGTGACGCTCGACCTGTTGCCCATGATCGCCAAGCGTCGGGCGGCGGGTGAAACCATTTTGATGCTGGGACAGGTGCACGTCGACCTGCCCTACATGCCCGGTGACTCGGAGCTGGATGCCGTAGCCTTCGACCTTCTGCTGGACGAGGAGGAGCACAGCACGCTGTTCTCCACCCCTAACATGCCGGTGGGCTATCAGGATCACTTGATCGGCCTGCATGCCAGCACGCTGGTGCGTGACGGTGGCACCCTGCAGATCGGCATCGGCTCGATGGGCGATGCATTGACCGGCGCGTTGCTGGCCCGTCAGGCAGACAACGAGTCCTGGCGTGCGCTGTTGGCCGAGTTGAACATGAGCAACTGGCAAACGCTGATCGATCGCGAAGGCGGGATGCAGCCTTTTGCGAACGGCCTTTACGGTTGCAGCGAAATGTTCGTCAACGGCCTGCTGGTGCTGGCCGATGCGGGGATCATACGGCGCAAGGTGTATCCCGACGCAGAACGGCAACGGCTGGCCAACATGGGCACTCTGGATGAGGACGTCCATCCCGATGGCGTGGTGGTGCATGGCGGTTTCTTTCTGGGCCCGACCAGTTTCTACGAGCGACTGCGCGAGCTGCCTGTCGAGCGTCTGGCGCAGTTCAACATGACTGCCATCAGCTACATCAACGAGCTGTACGGCAATGAAGAGCTCAAGCGCTTGCAGCGGCGTGATGCACGTTTCATCAACAGCGCCTTCACCGTCACGCTGATGGGGGCGGCGGTGGCCGACCAACTGGAAGATGGACGTGTCCTCAGTGGCGTCGGCGGGCAGTACAACTTCGTGGCTCAGGCCCATGCGCTTGAAGACGCGCGCTCGATTCTGATGCTGCGCAGCTGGCGCGAATCAGGCGGCGAGGTCAGCTCCAATATTGTCTGGGAATATGGTCACGCGACGATTCCCCGGCACCTGCGCGATATCGTCGTGACCGAATACGGGATTGCCGACCTGCGAGGTCAGACCGACGCGACCGTGATCGAGCGGCTGCTGAACATCAGTGACTCACGCTTCCAGGTCGGGCTGATCGAGCAGGCGCAAAAGGCTGGCAAACTGCCGAAAAACTTCAGCCTCGATCCGCGCTTCACCCAGAATACGCCGGAGCGCTTGCAGGACATTGCCTCGCGGCATGCTTCGTTGTTCACCGAGTACCCGCTGGGCTGCGATTTCAGCCCGCAGGAGCGCGATCTGCTCCGGGCGCTGAACTGGCTCAAGGGCAAATTCAAACTCACCGAGATTCTTGAGCTGGGCAAGGCCACGCTTGATGCGCCGGAGCCTGACGCTTACATGGAGCATCTACAGCGTATGCAGCTCGATAAACCGCAGGGGCTACGCGAAGAGCTTTATCAAAGGCTACTGCTGGCCGGATTGCAAAACACCGCCCAATGAAAAAAACTCGTGGGAGGCGGCTTGCCGGCGATAGCACCCAGTCAGTCACTGAAGGGCTGACTGAAAAAACGCATCGCCGACAAGCCGCCTCCCACACGTTTTGTATTCATCCATGAGGCCGTGCATTACGCAGAGCATGGGCAATAGCATCCGGCCCCTTCGCGGACAAGTCCGCTCCCACTAGCTGATAAACCGGTTCTCAATCCGTAGGAGTGGACTTGTCCACGAAGACTGCTTTTCAGGCGCAACACTTGGTGAATGTACTGGCTGATGACCGGTTTTGCCTTTATCCACTAAAGCTGTGCACCACCAACGGAGCATGGGCACGATCATCAGGCCCGTAGCGCTGACAGGGCCAGCATGCAGGCCGCCACTATCCCGCACAGCGCAAACAACTGCTGCAGGCGAGGCCCGGCCAGGTAGCACGAAATCTGCCTGCCGGCCAACAGGCCGACCATCGCTCCCAGTGCGAACGGCAAGCCTACGGTCCAGTGCATGACCCCGCTCAGCGAGGCGGTGATGACGCTGCCGGTCGACACCAGGGCGATCACTGCCAGCGAGGTCGCCATGACGCTTTTTATGTCCAGATCGGTATAACGCGTCAGCGCCGGGATGATCACAAAACCACCGCCCACACCGAGTAAACCGGACAGCAGCCCCGAGCCTATACCGGTCATCGTCAAGGCTCGCAGACAGGGCATGGTCCAGCGCAGGCGGCCTCGCAGTGGATTGATTACGCAGGGCAGCACGTCGGCGCGTGGGGCCGGTGCGCCGTCGCGCAGTTCGCGATGGGCCCTGATCAGCATGCGTACGCAGGCATACAGCAACACGGCGCAAAAGAGCAGGGCCAGCGGAGCGTTGGGCAGGCGATGCGCAAGCCACAGCCCCAGTGGCGCGACCACCACCCCGATACCGGCGATGTAAGCCGCGGCGCGATAGCGCACGATGCCCTGACGCAAACCCAGCACCGCGCCAACGCCTGCCGCCATGCCCACGGCGAGCAGACCGACCGGCGCAGCCTCGACAATCGACAGGCCCAGCCCGAACACCAGCAGCGGCACCGCGAGAATCCCGCCGCCCGCGCCGGTCAACGCCAGCACCGCGCCAATGATGGCGCCCAGGCCTGCGCCCAGCAGTTGATGTTCACCCATGTTCGGCAGCGGCCTTCTTCGGTTTGGCCAGCCACTCGCGGCCCTTGAGCATGCCGTGCCAGTAAAGGGTTGGCAGTACGCGCTCTTTCAGCCACCAGGCCAGGCGGGTCGGTCGTCGTCCGTTGAGCAGCCACTGTGGGAAGCTGGGCGCTACCTTGCCGCCATAGAGGAATTCAGCGAGCACAATTTTGCCTTTCTCGACCGTCAGCGGGCACGAGCCATAACCGTCATAGATGACCGGATCAGTCAGCCGCCCCAAAGCGACCAGCACATTGTGGGCAACCACCGGCGCTTGCTTGCGAGCAGCTGCCGCCGTCTTGGCATTGCTGGTGTTGGTGGCATCGCCCAGACCATGCACATTGGCGAACTGGCGGTGGCGAAGCGTGGCCGGGTCGACGTCCACCCAGCCTGCGGCATCGGCCAGCGGGCTGGTGCGGATAAAGTCCGGGGCGATCTGTGGTGGCACCACGTGCAGCATCTCGAAACCCTGTTCCACCGTTTCACTGCTGCCGTCCGGCCCGGTACGTAAAAAGGTGGCGCGTTTGCCAGGCCCATCGACGGCCACCAGTCTGTGACTGAACCTGAGGTCGATGGCATAGCGCTCGACATACGTCATGAGCGCCGGAACATAGTCCGCCACGCCGAACAGCACGGCACCGGCGTTGAAGAATTGCGTAGTGATCCGACCCTGACGCCCCGCCTTTCGCCAGTGATCGCAGGACAGGTACATCGCCTTTTGCGGCGCTCCGGCGCACTTGATCGGCATCGGTGGCTGGGTGAACAGCGCACGACCCTGTTTCAGGTTCTGGACCAGTTTCCAGGTGTAAGGCGCCAGGTCGTAGCGGTAGTTGGATGTCACGCCGTTGGCGCCCAGTGTCTCGACCAGTCCGTCGATAGCCGCCCAGTCCAGCTTGAGACCGGGGCAGACCACCAGTTGCTGATAACCCAGCGTTCGCCCGTCCTGAAGCGTCACGCTGTTGGCCTGTGGCTCGAAGCTCGCCACGGCGGCCTTGATCCACTGCACGCCCTTGGGAATCAGTGACGCCATGCTGCGTGCAGTCGTTTCAGGCGAGAAGATGCCCGCGCCGACCATCGTCCAGCCCGGCTGGTAATAGTGCGTGTCGGCCGGGTCGACGAGTGTAATGCTCAAGGTCTTGTCGCGGGCCAGGAGACTGGCGGCCGTCGAAAGGCCGGCAGCACCGGCACCGACAATCAGGATCTGGCAGTTGGCAGTGGAGGCATTCATCGCAAGGTTTCCGAAAGCTGACGGGAGTCAAAGGGTGTTGAGCGGGATTTTCAGGTAGCGGACACCGTTGTCTTCCGGCTCTGGAAGTTGGCCACAGCGCATGTTGACCTGCACTGACGGCAGCATGAGCACGGGCATTTCCAGTGTTTCGTCACGGGCTTCGCGCATGCTGACGAACGCGTCTTCACTGATGCCGTCCCGCACATGGATATTGCTGGCGCGTTGCTCGGCGACGGTGGTCATGTACTTCAGCTCCCGGCCGTTGGGCTGGTAGTCGTGGCACATGAACAACAGCGTCCGCGGCGGCAAGGCCAGCAGCTTGCGGATCGAGCGATACAGCGTGCGTGCACTGGCACCGGGGAAGTCGCAGCGGGCGGTGCCGTAATCGGGCATGAACAGCGTATCGCCGACGAACGCGACCGTTTGCCCACCGACCTCGACCAGATAGCTCATGCACGCGGGCGTGTGTCCTGGCGTATGCAGGGCTCTGGCTTGCAGCGTGCCAATGGCAAACGTTGCGCCATCGTCGAGCAAGACGTCGAACTGGCTGCCGTTGCAGGCGAAATCGGCCGGCGCGTTGAACAGCGCAGCGAAGGTTTCCTGGACCTGAGTAATGTGCCGGCCGATCACGGTTTGTCCGTCCAGCTTTTTCTTGAGGTACGCGGCAGCGGACATGTGGTCGGCATGCACGTGAGTTTCCAGAATCCACTGCACCGAGGCCTGCATGGCCCGCACGCGGCCGATCATCCGGTCGGCAGACTCGGTGCGCGTGCGTCCCGATTTGGGGTCATAGTCCAGCACGCTGTCGATGATCGCGCACTGCTTGCTGGCAAGGTCCATCAGCAGATAGCTGACGGTCCAGGTCTGGCTGTCGAACAGCGCCTCGAGGTAAAGCTTGTCATCGATGATCATGTTCGAATCCCTGTGGCTGTAAGTCGCCCGAAACCCGCGCCAGCAGGCAGGGCGGTTGGCAGTCGTTGCGATATAGAGTCAATAAGCATGCCAACGACCGAGGTTCTGGCTCGAACCCTTTCGCATAAAGGCCTTGGGTGTTTGAGCCTGATGAGGAGTCGCCGTTCATACTTATCCGGGCTGTCACGTTCTGGCAGTTGAGTGGCAGTGAATGGCAGTATCTGGCAGTGCAGTGCGCTAAACTGCACAACGCTTTTCATGCCACCCGCACAGGAACTGCCATGTCCCTCATTGCCACCGATTTTTCCGGCAGCCGCATGCAGTCGCTGGTGTCCTACCTTGAGCATGACGAGCGGCCCACCATCGTTCTGGATACCGACTACAACATCATCGCGGCCAACGGTGCCTATCAGCGCCAGTTCGGTGTCGAAGGCGTACCGCATGTGGGCGAGAAGTGTTATCGGGTGTCGCATCAGTACGCCGTGCCTTGTGATCAGGCCGGTGAGCATTGCCCCATGCGCAAGGCACATGAGACCCGGCTGCCGGAACGCCTGTTGCACATCCACCATACTCCGCGCGGCCCTGAGCATGTCGACGTTGAATTGCGCCCGATTCTGGGGGAGCACGGCGAGGTCATCGCCTACGTCGAGCGCTTGAGTTCAGTGGCGGTGGCCTCGGTTCAGCCTCAGCAGCACGGACTGGTGGGTCGATCCGCCGCGTTCAAAGAGGTGCTGAGCGCCTTGCAACGCGCCGCGCCAGCGCAAATCCCGGTGTTGCTGCAAGGTGAGTCCGGAACCGGCAAAGAATTGTTCGCCCGCGCCCTGCATGCCAGCAGCTCGCGATCAGCCGGGCCGCTGGTGGTGGTGGATTGCACCGGGCTGACGGATACGCTGCTGGAGAGTGAGCTGTTCGGCTACGAGAAAGGCGCGTTCACCGGCGCGCTACAACGCAAGATCGGCCTGGCCGAAGCGGCGCACGGCGGCACGTTGTTTCTCGACGAGATCGGCGAAGTGCCACTGGCCATGCAGGTCAAGCTGCTGCGCCTGATCGAGTCTGGCAGTTTTCGGCCGGTGGGCAGCCTGAGAACCGTGCATTCGGATTTCCGTCTGGTCACTGCGACCCACAAGCCGCTCAAGGACATGGTGGCCGAAGGCAGCTTTCGACAGGACCTGTTCTATCGCATCAGCGCATTCCCCATTCGACTGCCCGCACTGCGCGAGCGCACCGATGACTTGCCGCTGTTGATCGACAGCCTGCTGCAACGCAGTTCGCAAGGGGCCGCGCCACGCGTTGATCCCGACGCCATGCAACTGCTGCGGCTCTACAGCTATCCCGGCAACATCCGGGAACTGCGCAATATTCTGGAGCGCGCCCGGTTGTTCACCGATGACGGGGTGATTCGCGTGCGGGACTTGCCTGCCGAAGTGCGTGGGCACAACGAGGCCGGGCGCGTGTTGCCCCGCCGCCAGGACGATGGACTGGAGAAGCTCGCGCACGCGCTCAGCGTATTTCAGGGGTCGCGCAGCGAACTGGCGAAAGAGCTGGGGCTGAGCGAGCGCACCCTGTATCGGCGGTTGCGCACGCTCGGTGTGCTGACGTAACCCTTATTTGAAGGTCACGACGCCATCAGCCAGCGATTCGACCCGTGCCAGTGACTCGACGCGATAGCCCTGCGCGTCCAGCTCGGCGCGGCCGCCCTGGAACGATTTCTCGATCACGATACCCAGTCCGGCAACGGTGGCGCCCGCCTGCTTGATGATCGAAATCAGCGCCTGCGAGGCTTTGCCGTTGGCCAGGAAGTCATCGATGATCAACACATGGTCGTCGCTGCTCAGGTGGCGCGGCGAGATCGCAACAGTGCTTTCGACCTGTTTGGTGAACGAGTACACGCTGGCCGACAGCAGGTTTTCGGTCAGGGTCAGCGACTGATGTTTGCGGGCGAAGATTACCGGCACGCCCATGTTCAGGCCCGCCATCACCGCAGGGGCGATGCCCGAGGCTTCGATGGTGACGATCTTGGTAACGCCCGCGTCGGCGAACAGCCGTGCGAACTCGTCACCGATGGCCTTCATCAGCGCCGGATCGATCTGGTGATTGAGGAATGCATCGACCTTCAATACCTGGTCGGACAATACGATGCCTTCTTCGCGAATCTTCTTGTGCAGTGCTTCCACTTCGGTTCCTTGGGTGCGCCATTGCGCAATAAATGATCGATTCTTGTGCCGGTCAGCGTTTCAGCATCGCGCGGATATCTGCCAGGGCGGTGTTGCCGCGTACCGCCTTGACCTCGGTCGGGGTGTCGTCGTTACCTTCCCAGGCCAGGTCGTCAGGCGGCAATTCATCGAGAAAACGGCTGGGCGCGCAGTCGATGATCTCGCCGTACTGCTTGCGCTTGGCGGCGAAGGTGAAGGCGAGGGTCTGGCGCGCACGGGTGATGCCCACGTAGGCCAGGCGGCGCTCTTCTTCGATGGTGTCGGCTTCGATGCTGGAGCGGTGCGGCAGGATTTCTTCTTCCATGCCCATGATGAACACGTAGGGAAACTCCAGCCCCTTGGAAGCGTGCAGGGTCATCATCTGCACACCTTCGGCGCCGTCTTCCTCTTCCTGCTGACGTTCAAGCATGTCGCGCAGCACCAGCTTGCCGATGGCTTCCTCGATGGTCATACCGCCTTCTTCGTCCTTCTCCAGCGTGTTTTTCAACGCCTCGATCAGGAACCAGACGTTGCTCATCCGGTAGTCGGCGGCTTTCTCGCTGGAGCTGTTCTGGCGCAGCCAGTTCTCGTAGTCGATGTCCATGACCATGCTGCGCAGCACCGCGATGGGATCGTTCTGCGAGCATTGCTGGCGCACACCATCCATCCAGCGCTTGAAGCGTTGCAGGCGGTCGGTGAAGCGGCTGTCCAGATGCTCGCCCAGGCCGATTTCGTCGGTGGCGGCGTACATCGAAATCTTTCGCTCCGTGGCGTAATTGCCGAGCTTTTCCAGCGTGGTCGAGCCGATTTCCCGACGCGGTACGTTGATGACCCGCAGGAAGGCGTTGTCGTCGTCGGGGTTCACCAGCAGGCGGAAATAAGCCATCAGGTCTTTGACTTCCTGACGGCCGAAGAAGCTGTTGCCACCTGAAAGCCTGTAGGGAATCTGATGGTGCTGCAGTTTCAGCTCGATCAGCTTGGCCTGATAGTTACCGCGGTACAGGATGGCGAAATCGCTGTAAGGCCGGTCTGTGCGCAGGTGCAGGGTGAGGATTTCCACCGCAACGCGCTCGGCTTCGGCGTCTTCGTTGCGGCAGCGGATCACGCGGATCTCGTCGCCGTGGCCCATCTCGGACCAGAGCTGCTTCTCGAATTCGTGTGGGTTGTTGGAGATCAGCACGTTGGCGCAGCGCAGGATGCGGCTGGTGGAGCGGTAGTTCTGCTCCAGCATCACCACTTTCAACGACGGGTAGTCGTCCTTGAGCAGCATCAGGTTTTCCGGCCGTGCGCCGCGCCAGGCATAGATCGACTGGTCGTCGTCGCCTACCACGGTGAACTGGTGGCGGGTGCCGATCAGCAATTTGACCAGCAGGTACTGACTGGCGTTGGTGTCCTGGTATTCGTCCACCAGCAGGTAGCGGACCTTGTTCTGCCACTTTTCCAGAATGTCGGCGTGTTCCTGGAACAGCTTCACCGGCAGCAGGATCAGGTCGTCGAAGTCCACTGCGTTGTACGCCTTGAGCGTGCGCTGGTAGTGGGTGTAGACGATGGCGGCGGTCTGTTCCTTGGGGTTGCGCGAGTTTTCCAGCGCTTCGGCCGGCAGGATCAGGTCGTTTTTCCAGGCGCCGATCATGTTCTTGATTTCGTCGACGCCGTCGTCGCCGGAATACTCTTTCTGCATGATGTCGGTCATCAGCGCCTTGACGTCGGCCTCGTCAAAGATCGAAAAGCCCGGCTTGTAACCCAGACGCGTGTGCTCCTTGCGGATGACGTTGAGGCCCAGGTTGTGGAACGTCGAGACCGTCAGACCGCGTCCTTCACCGGCCCTGAGCAGCGTACCGACCCGCTCCTTCATCTCGCGCGCGGCCTTGTTGGTAAAGGTCATGGCGACGATGTACTGGGCCTTGATGCCGCAGTTCTGGATCAGATGGGCGATCTTGCGCGTGATCACGCTGGTTTTGCCGGAACCTGCACCGGCGAGCACCAAAAGAGGGCCGCCGACGTAGTTCACGGCTTCCTGTTGCCGGGGATTGAGTCGGGACATGACAGCCTGAAAGTCGTTTGCGAAAAGGTCGGGCATTTTAACAGGCCCACGGGTTTGTGCAGCGATCATCGTAGAAAGGTCGTGACGACTATCTAATTTCTTCGTTTTTGTTACATTTGCGCCGCGGCGCGAAAACAAGTGCATTCGTTGTACGCTCGCGAGCGTGCAGCCATCAGTTTTTTCCTTTGAACTTAGGAAGTTAGATTGCCTACGCCTGTCGAACCCTTGCGGTTGCTGTTACTGGCCCAAGAGCCTTCCTGGGAGGCGCTCTTGAGCGGTTGCCTGACCGATCCGGGCCATGCGATGACGCTGCTGTGCGCCACTGAATGGAGCGCGTTCGACGCCCGTTACGGCAACGAGCGCAATACCGTGTTGCTGGCGACCCCCAGCCTGCAACCGCCCACCGGCAGCTGTACGTTGCCGATGGTGGCGCTGCTCGAGGCCGAGCCGTTGGCCGGTTTGCCCGGCTTCAGTGACTGGCTGGTGCGCGATGGGCTCAACCGGGATGTGCTGAATCGCTGTCTGCGCTATGCCCATGAGCGCAGCCGTCTGGAGGACACCCTGCGCCGCCTTGCGGGTCAGGACCCGCTCACGGGGATTGCCAACCGACAAGGTTTTCATGCGCTGCTGGCAGCGCGGCTGTCCAGCGGCGGCAGCATGGCGCTGGGGCACCTGGACCTGGATAGCTTCCGCCGCGCCAACGACGCGCTGGGCCACCAGGCGGGTGATCGGCTGATCCTGCAGGTGGTTGCCCGGTTGAAGAGTCAGTTGCAGGCCGGTGACCAGATCGCCCGCCTGGGCGGCGACGAGTTCGCTCTGTTGATCGACACTCGACATGCGCCCGAGCGCGCCACGCAACTGGCAGAGCGCATTACCGACGTGCTGTCGGAGCCTTACTGGATCGATGGCGAAAGCCTGTTGCTCGGCTGCAGCCTGGGCGTGGCGCATTCGCAGGCCGAGGCCGGCGCCGATTCCTTGATGTGGCACGCGCACATTGCGATGCGTCAGGCCAAAAGCCTGCAGGGCTGCACGTTTCATCTGTTCGACGACAGCATCAACCGCAACGCCCGCAGCCTGGCCGATCTGGAAGGGGAACTGCGTCGGGGTCTGCGCCGCGATGACATGGAGCTGCATTACCAGCCGCGCCTGTGCCTGCGCAGCGGACGTGTCGTCGGTCTGGAGGCGCTGGTGCGCTGGCGTCATCACGAGCGTGGCTTGCTGGCACCCAGCGAGTTCGTGCCACTGGCCGAGCAGTGCGGCCTGATCGTGCCGCTGGGCTACTGGGTCATCTTCCGCGCCCTGCGCGACATGCAGGCGTTGCGTGAGCAGGGTTTTGCGCCGCTGCACATGGCGATCAACCTGTCGTTCCGGCAGTTTCAGGACAGCCAACTGCTGGCAACCCTGACCCGGCTGATCAACGAACACGACGTCGATGCCCGCTGGCTTGAGTTCGAGCTGACCGAAACCGCCGTCATGCGCCGCAGTGATCACGTCCGGCAGACCATGGACGCGCTGGGGCGTCTGGGCGTGCGCTTTTCGCTGGACGATTTCGGCACCGGTTACTCGTCCTTCGTGCACCTCAACAGCCTGCCGATCAAGCTGCTCAAGATAGACAAGAGCTTCGTCGGGCAAATGGAATCACGCGAGGAAAACCGCAAGCTGGTTCACGCCATGATCAACCTGGCGCACAACCTGAATCTGGACGTGGTGGCCGAAGGCGTCGAGACGCCTGAGCAACTGGCACTGCTGCGTGGTTTTGAGTGTGATCAGGTGCAAGGCTATCTGATCAGCAGGCCGCTGCCGCTGACTGAACTGGTCACCTGGCTACAATCGGACGCTGATCAGGCTCAGGCAGCCACGCTGGGGTGAGGTGCGGTCATTGCCCGACGCATCACCCCGGCACCACGGCCCCGGTCGGTTCTTTGCGCAGCAGCCGTGCGGTCTTCCACTCAAAGGCATAGGTCAGCGCCACGGCGGAGCACAGCAGGCCCAGCGCCAGTCCCCACCAGACGCCCGGGGCGCCTGCATTGGCGTAAAAACCGAGCAGCCACGCCGCTGGCGCAGCAATCAGCCAGTAGCAGGCCAGACCAACCAGGAAGGTCGTGCGGGCATCCTTGAGTCCGCGGATCGCCCCCATGGCGATGGTCTGCGTGCCGTCGAAGAACTCGAACCAGGCTGCGATGGCCAG
Organism: Pseudomonas asturiensis; assembly: GCF_900143095.1. Lineage (GTDB taxonomy): Bacteria > Pseudomonadota > Gammaproteobacteria > Pseudomonadales > Pseudomonadaceae > Aquipseudomonas > Aquipseudomonas asturiensis. The sequence continues at coordinate 129,045 of NZ_FRDA01000015.1, forward strand.
CAGGTGTACGGCCATGACCACGATGTCGGCGAACGCCGGGTCGTTGATGTCCAGAAACAGGCCGATGATCTGATGCGGCGCCAGCCAGAACAGCAAGCCGAACAGCAGCATGACCGTGCCACCAAACCCGATTCCCAAGCGCCCGGCCGTGCGGGCCATCAGCATATTGCCAGCGCCGTAATGATGGCCGATGCGCATGGTTACGGCGTAGGAAATCCCGACCGGCACCATGAACGCCATGGACACCGTCTGCAGGGCGATCTGGTGCGCAGCCATCTGAATGCTGCCCATGGCACCCATGCAGAACGCGGCAAAGGTGAACAGCCCGACCTCGACGGCGTAGGTGCCGCCGATCGGCAGGCCCAGACGCCACAACTCACTCAGATGGCTGCGCGACAGCCGGGATAAGCCTTTGCGAATGGGGTACGCCGCGTAGGCGGGGTGGCGACCGATGTGCAGCGCCAACGCGAGCGCCATGCAGTTGGTCACGACGGCCGTCACCAGTCCGATGCCCATCAGCCCCAGATTGGGCAGGCCAAACCACTGATGAATCAGCACGTAATTGAGTGCGTAGTTGGCGACGGCACCGATCAGGCTGATGATCATGACGGGCCTTGCCCGACCCAGCGCGCTGGTAAAGCCACGCAGGGCCATGAAGCTCAGCAGGCCGGGCAAGGCCAGCGGCAGCGTGATCAAAAACTGAGCGGCCATGTGCACGTTGGCTTCGGCCTGGCCAAATTGCAGCAGGATGGGTTCCAGGTTCCAGAGAATCAGCGCCGCGACCAGCGCCATGCCCCACGCCAGCCACAGTCCGGCCTGCGTCAGGCGGGTTGCGCCTTCGGTGTCGCCAGCGCCATGACGGATCGACACCAGCGTACCGACCGCCGCCATCACCCCCACGCAGAAGAACGAAATGAAGTTGTAAGTCGCAGCGCCCAGACCGCCGCCCGCCAGGGCTTCAGGGCCGATCTTGCCCATCATCACCGTGTCGGTGAACACCATCAGCATGTGCGCCATTTGCGAGGCGATCAGCGGCCCGGCCAGGCGCAGGATGATCCAGAGTTCTTTGAGGGCGGGCTGTTGCATGATGGCGATGCTCTACGGCAGAGGAACTGATTAGCCGCTTATTGTCGGTATTTACGGTCACCACCACAAAGCGATAAATCCGATGCTCAGCATGACTAAAACTCATGCGAGACTATTTGCAGTACAGTAGTTGCCTGACCCCTCAGGAAACTGCACATGTCTCGTCGTCTTCCTCCTCTTTATGCGTTGCGCGCGTTCGAAGCTGCGGCCAGGCACACCTCGTTCACTCGCGCAGCAGAAGAGCTTTCCATCACCCAGAGTGCCGTGAGCCGCCACATCCGCACGTTGGAAGATCACTTTGCCTGCCGATTGTTTCAGCGCAACGGGCGCAACCTGCAACTGACCGAGGCGGCGAGGGCTTTGCTGCCTGGCGTGCGGGACGGGTTTCTGGCGCTGGAGCGAGCGTGCAGTACGTTGCAGACCGAGGAAGGCATTCTGCGCATGAAAGCGCCGTCCACCCTGACCATGCGCTGGCTGTTGGCGCGGCTCAGTCGTTTTCGTCACCTGCAGGTGGGTAACGAAGTGCAGTTGACCAGCGCATGGATGGACATTGATGCGGTGGACTTTGCGCAGGAGCCGTTCGACTGCGCGATCCTGCTCAGCCATGGTCATTTTCCGGTCGACTGGGAAGCCACGCTGCTGTTTCCGGAATGGCTGATCCCCGTGGGTGCTCCGACCTTGCTGAAGGATCCGCCGTGGAGCGTCGAGCGGCTGGCCAACGCTGAATTGTTGCACCCAACGCCAGACCGTCGCGACTGGCGCACCTGGCTCAACCGCATGGGACTGGCCGACAAGGTCTCGCTCAAGGGCGGCCAGGTGTTCGACACGCTTGAGCTGGGAATGATTGCGGCAGCACGTGGCTATGGCGTGTCGATGGGTGATTTGTTGATGGTTGCCGAAGACGTGGCGCAGTCCCGGTTGAGTCTGCCATGGCGCACGGCGGTGGCCAGTGGGGAAAACTACTATTTGGTCTGGCCGCGTACAAGGCCCGGTGTAGAGCGGTTGCGGCGTTTGAGCGACTTTCTGCAGGCAGAAGTGAAGGCGATGGAATTGCCATTAGTTGAAATTTTGCACTAATACGTCGCGCATAATGTGAAAATGCCATCTTTGCGAAAGTCCATGCGCGGTACTCAAGTATCGTTGTTGTTGGCCGAAGCTCTGCTTAAGAACCGTTTTTTTCAAACGGTACAACCTCTAACTAACGTTTGCTGAATGATGAGCCACGGATCTGGTGTGAGTCATTTGGCATGGAGCCCCTATGTCAAAGCCCCGTACCCGAATTGCTACGCAACTCGGTATCGCCCTGGCTGTGATCCTGGCCGTCGTCATCAGTGGCAGTACGCTGTTCGCGTTGAGGTCTCTGGACGCATCTAACCTGGTCATCCGCGAAGAGCACATGTCCAGTGAGGCAAGACTGCTTGCCGATCAGCTCAACACGTTTCACAGCACCCTGCGCGACAGCACTCAGCGCTTGAGCGGGCTGTTCGAAAAACGCTTCTCCGAGGGCCTGACGCTGCAGGCCGACAAGCCCGTCACTGTCGCCGGCGCCCAGACCCCGGGTCTGTTCCTGCGTGATACGGCGCTTAATAACGACTTTACCGAAGTGGACGAGTTCCGTCGGCTTACAGCGGGCGTGGCAACTATTTTCGTGCGCAGCGGTGATGACTTCATCCGCATCAGCACCTCGCTGAGCAAACAGGACGGCACACGCGCCATCGGCACGATGCTTGATCGCAAGGCTCCCGCTTATGAGCGCCTGATGTCCGGCCAGGGCTATGTAGGCAAAGCGGTGTTGTTCGATCGCTACTACATGACCCAGTACAGCCCGGTTCGCGACAGCAGTGGCAAGATCATTGCGGCGCTGTTTGTCGGCTTTGACTACACCGATGCGCAGAAAACCCAGTTCGACAACCTGAAAAGCTTCCGCATCGGCACCACGGGTTCGCTGGCGCTGCTGGATGACAAGGGCACCTGGCTGGTCCCGCCTGCCGGCATCCAGTCGCCTGAAGATGCCGCCAAGGCAGTCGCCGATCTCGCCAGCAAACCGGGCAAGGCCCAGTTCTGGAATGACGACAAACAGGATTTCTACAGCGTTGGCCAGCCCTTCGCGGGCGGTCCATGGACCGTCATTGCCAGCATGCCCCGCAGCGAAATCAGCGCAGTGACCTGGGACGTCGGCACGCAACTGGCCATTGGCAGCCTGCTGGCCATGCTCATCGCCGTTATCAGCGCAATCTGGCTGCTGCGCAGCAAGCTGCGTCCGCTGTCCGAACTGGTACGTCAGGCCGATGAACTGGGTGCGGGCAACCTGAGCGTGCGTCTGAACATCACCAGCAACGACGAAATCGGTCAGTTGTCGGGCAGCTTCAACAAGATGAGCGAAGCGCTCTCCTCAATGGTGTCGCACATCCGCACCGCCGCGCAGGAAGTCAGCACCCGCGCTCACGCCTTGTCCGGCCTGTCCGGCGGCGCTTACGAAGGGATGGAGCAGCAGTCCGGCGAGATCACCAGCATGGCGGGCGCGGTTGAAGAATTCAGCGCAACGTCGATGAACATCGCCGACAACATGGGCAACACCGAGCGACTGGCGCAGGACAACGCGCAACAGACTCGCATCGGCCGTACCTCCATGGAAGAAGCGTCCTCGTCGCTGCAGCAGATCGCCACGTCGCTGAGCAGCACCGCGACCGTGATCGACACCCTGGGCCAGCGCTCGCAGGAAATCGGCAGCATCGTCGGCGTGATTACGTCGATTGCCGATCAGACCAACCTGCTGGCCCTCAACGCCGCCATTGAGGCCGCACGCGCCGGTGAACAAGGTCGCGGTTTCGCCGTGGTTGCCGACGAAGTCCGCAGCCTGGCCTCGCGCACCCGCAAGGCCACCGACGAAATCTCCGGCATGATCGCCAGCATCCAGCAGGAAACCGGCAACGCCATCAGCACCATGCAACAAGGCAACGTGCTGATGCAGGAAGGGCTGTCGCTCAACGCCAAAGTGGCCTCGGCCCTGGCCCAGATCGACGAACAAAGCCGCTCCGCCGGCCACCAGTTCGCGGCCATCACCACCGCGACTCAAGAGCAGAGCAGCACCGCCACCATGCTCAGCAGCAACCTGCAAAGCATCGCCATGGCCAACAGCGAACAGCGCGAAGTGGTCTCCAATCTGGCTATTACGGCTGAAGAGCTGAACTCGCTGGCGGCAGAATTGCGCACGGAGGTTGATCGGTTTCGGTGAGGGGTCGCTTGCTTTAATTCTGATGCGACCATGCCGGTGGTATTTGCTGGCATGGTCTTTTCGGATTTGAAGGCGCAATGCTCGGGGATTCAGGGGGATAAGCAATATCAGTCGTTTGCGCCGGTGACCTTGTCCACATACTGCTCCATGAACCAGTCGCACGCGCAAAGACGCGCAACCTAGGCATCGGTAGCAAGCCGCTTGACCGTGATGATCTGGCCCACTGTCACCTTGCGCCGAGGTTTGGCCTTGGCGACGACTCGACTCGCACCGTCCGCCTTCGTCTCAACCACGTTCGAGCCCTGAACCCTCAAGACACTGTGTCCAGCGGCCAGTGCGCGGACATAGGCAGCAAAGGTCGCCCCCGCAGCCAGTTCGGGAATATGAGCCTCAAGATTCTGGATGGCTTTTTCCGAGAGCTCGGTTGTTTTGACGTCAGTCATGATGATCCCCAGCTTTCGTTGCGAAGCAACAAACAGGCTTCTTGTGTGTAGTCTAGATGTAAGCCTGTCCTCTCAGCAGATGTTGCGAGTGCTTTCATCTGTAGAGCAGATGATTCCATGCCTTCTCACCCACTCGCAGGCCGATACTGCAACGCCTCTGCCAAATGACTGCGATTGATCGTCTCTGACTGCTCCAGGTCCGCCAGGGTTCGCGCCACCTTCAGCAGCCGATGCGCCGAGCGCAGCGATAGCGTCAAGCGCTCGCATGCCGTTTCCAGCCAGGTCTCATCAGCACTCGACAGCGCGCAATGCTGGCGCAGGGCAGGAAGGTCGAGGAAAGCGTTGGCGCAGCCCTGGCGACGATTCTGTCGGTCGCGGGCCTGCGCAACGACGGCAGCCGCGCTGGCTGTGGTGTCGCCGGTAGACGGGCCGGGATTGAGTGAGGTGGTTTCACGCGCAACGGTCAGGTGCAGGTCGATGCGGTCCAGCAGCGGGCCGGACAGTTTGTTTCGGTAGCGCTGCACCTGTTCGGTGGAGCAGCGGCAGCGACCGGTGGGTTCACCCAGATAACCGCATGGACACGGGTTCATCGCCGCGACCAACTGAAAACGCGCAGGAAACCGCACCCGATCCCGCGCGCGGGAAATCACGATATGCCCCGACTCCAGTGGCTCGCGCAGGACCTCCAGCACGCGACGGTCGAACTCCGGCAACTCATCCAGAAACAAAACTCCATGATGCGCCAGGGTGATCTCACCCGGCTGCGGACGACTGCCACTGTAATTTCTGACGTTAAATGCAAGTATGAGTCAGTTTCCAGCGGAAGACGAAAATGAACCTCAAATTGGACGCTCCCATTCGTGAAATAGGCATAAGCACACGTAGCGTGACAGGCGTGATGCCCTCTCTTGGCAGATACGAATCATCGCTAGAGAGGGACTTGATGGAGATCCTTAGGTTTGATCTTCGCATTGAAGGATTCGTTGCCCAGCCGTTAGCTGTCGAATACATAGATTCTACTGGCCGGAAGCGTAGCTATACGCCCGACGGACTAATTCGCTTCAAAGCGGCGCCCTACCAGATAGAACCAGTCCTATTCGAGGTCAAGTTTCGCGAGGATTTTCGCAAGAACTGGAGAACACTGGCCCCTAAGTTCCGAGCCGCGAAAAATTACTGCAAGGCCCTAGGGTGGCGGTTTGAGGTGTTCACAGAGCGGGAGATTCGGACGCCCTACCTCGCCAACGTAAAGTTCCTATGGCCGTATCTCGCTAGGGAGCCGTCTGCCGATGCGAAGGCTCTCATTTTGAAGACGCTGTGGGACCTGGATGAGGCCGATCCGGATTTGCTGCTGTGCGCCCTTTGCTACAACCTAACCAATCGCGCGCGAATGATCCCTGCAGTCTGGCATTTGATCGCGAATGGTGCGATTGGGTGCGATTTGGATCACCCCTTAACTATGCGCTCCCCAATCTGGGCCGCACAGGACTGCTGATATGAAAACAATTCGCCCCGGACAGATGGTCTATTGGAAGAATCAGCCAGCAGTCGTGCTCGAGTTGAAGGGGTTCTCCGATGCCATTTTGCGCACAATGGATGGAGGCCACACTGAGGTTGCTAATGTCACCGATTTAACAATCGGCCCTGTCTCAGCTGAGCCTTCTAAAAGACTACATGTGATGGCGAAAGATAAAGAGTGGGACAAGGCTGTCGAGCGCTATGAGTTAATTCGTCCACTTCTTGGGCTATCAGGTCGCGAGACTCGAGATGTACAACGAGTCGCGGATGATGCCGGAAAGAGCCTGACGACGGTGTATCGCTGGGTTAGCCGTTTTGAGGAGACAGGACTAGTTTCTTCTCTCTTGAGAACACCACGTGCTGATAAAGGCGGGCAACGTCTAGATGAAGAGGTCGAACAGATCATCGCCCTACAAATTCACAGTTATTACTTGAAACAAGAGCGGCCGTCTGTACTCAAGCTTTACAGGCGTATCAAACACGAGTGCCAAGAAGTGGACTTAGTGCCGCCACATAAGAACACTGTGTATGCGAGAGCATATGAAATCGATCAGCGTGAACTTCTACGTAAGCGCTACAGCCCCCGCACCGCACGAGAAAAATTTGAGCCGCTCCGGGGTAGTTTTCCTGGTGCGAATTATCCAAATGCAGTTGTTCAAATAGATCATACCAAGGTAGATGTGATCGTCGTTGATGAAGAGCATAGACTCCCCATAGGGCGCCCATATCTGACCATCGCCATTGATGTCACCACAAAAATGGTCAGTGGTTTTCGAATGACGCTGGATCCGCCAGGCGCATCGTCTGCAGGATTGTGTATTGCACATGCGGTTATTCGTAAAGAGCACTGGCTAGCTAAGCGAGACATCCAATCTGAATGGCCTTTCTATGGAAAGATGAACAAAATACACGTAGACAATGCTAAAGAGTTTCGCGGAAGCATGCTAACTCGCGCATGTCAACAACATGGAATAATTTTAGAGTTCAGACCAAAAGGCCAGCCTAACTATGGGCCTCACGTTGAACGGGCATTTCGAACCTTCATGGGAGAATGCCAAAGTTTACCTGGCACTACATTCTCCAATGTTCAAGCTAAGTTCGATTACGACTCTGAAGGCCATGCTTGCATGACGCTTAGCGAGCTAGAGCAGTGGTTCACTGTATTTATTGTGTACTGTTATCATCATCGTGCGCACAAAGGTATAAATGAAGTCCCTCCGATCAAGCTGTATCATCAGTTTGTGCATGGTTCGGACGTTCAACCAGGGGTGGGGTTACCTGCACCAATCGAGGATGAAGAGAGCTTTCGACTTGACTTCACTCCATACGTCGAACGAACAGTGCAGCGGCAGGGGGTGGTTATTGACGGCATTCATTATTATTCACCGATTCTCCGTCGCTGGGTAGCAGCTAAAAACTCCGATGGCCCTAAGTCTAGGGCCTTTATTTTTGCCCGGGACCCTCGTGATATCAGTGTAGTTTATTTCCTAGATCCGGATACCTTAACGTATAGCCCAGTTCCATATTTAAATAATACACGGCCGGCAATTAGCTTATGGGAGTTAAGGGCAGCTACAGCGAGATTGAGAGAAGACCCTTTAAATCACGTCGATGAGAACATGATTTTCCAAGGTATCCAAAAAATGCGCGAAATCGAAGAAGCAGCAGTGCAAAAGACACGCCTTGCTCGGCAGCAACGCGCTACTGAAAAGCGTAAAAGACGTATGGTCGAAAGGCGTAACGGGTGGGGGGGAATACACACTATAGGCTCCGTAGCCGTAGTCCCTGACGATTCATCAATCACCTGGGACGATGATATTCAACCTTTCAACGATATTCAGTTGATCTAGGAGATTTCCGTGTCTAGTTATGAGCATCTGCACCCGGTGACAGCTGAAATCTTGGAACTGGATCCCGAAGCCAGAATCCATTGGCTAAAAAAACTACGATGGATAGGCTATCCCCGTGCTCAAGAAATTATCGGGAAGTTAGAGGACCTTGTTAGTCATCCCCGAGAACCACGCATGCCAAATATGTTGCTTATAGGTGGAACTAATAACGGAAAAACTCGGCTGATCCGGAGTTTTGCTCAGCGGCACTTGGCTGATGAGAATGTGGAAGGTGAACATATTATCGCACCTGTATTATATACCCAGGCCCCTCCCACGCCTAATGAAGCAGGGTTTTACTCCGAAATTTTGAGTTCGCTATTCGAAAGAGTTCCAACCTCTTCAACTGATGCCAAGAGGGCCCGTGTTATTCAAGTTCTGAGAGGTGTTAAATTAAAGGTGCTGATTATTGACGAGCTCCATAATATATTGGCTGGGGCCTCTGTCAAGCAACAGCAATTTCTGAACATGATTAAGTATCTCGGCAACGAATTACAGATATCTATTGTTGGATGCGGTACAGGAGACCTATTACGAGCGGTCAGCATAGACCCCCAAATTCAAAATCGCTTCATTCCTGAAATCCTCCCGAAATGGCAGATGAACAAGGAGTACCGGCAGCTGCTCATGTCATTCGAGCGAGTAATGCCGCTTCAAAAGCCATCGGGATTACATGAGCCACAGCTTGCTGCCAAAACTCTGGCCATGAGCGAGGGCACCATTGGGGAGCTCTCCACGCTACTTAATTTGGCAAGCATTCACGCCATCCGCGGAGGACAAGAGAAAATAACAGCGGAGATATTGAATGTGTGCGGCTACGTGTCTCCAAGTGAACGTACTAAGCAGGCTGCACGAGTGTGATATATGTTGCCAATCCATCCTCAACCGCTCCAGAACGAAATAATTTCGTCCTGGATGGTTCGCTTGGCTTTTTCTAATGGCTATCCATTACACACATTTTATTCGGGGTTGCTTGGGTATCGGAAAGCAATTTGGAATAGGGATGTTGATCGTCAACCCCCAGTCGATTTATTAGCTACATTGGCTCGCCTGACCGGGCAAGCAACATCGGTTTTAACCTCAATGACGCTTGCGCACTATGAAGGCACTATCTTTGAAAGCTTAACCCTCGCTGGTAGAACTGCATGGATATTACCAGTGGGGGTCTTCCATCGTACCCGACGGCGCGCAGGACTTCAATTTTGCCCTAAATGCCTAAAAGGCGACCCTAATCCTTACTATCGTAAATCGTGGAGACTTGCGCTTTACTCAATGTGTGAAACTCACTTGTGTGTGATGCAAGAGAGATGTCCTGAATGTAAAAGCAATATTTCATTTCACCGCCTTGGTATTGGTCGCAAAAAATCCGTCTTTCAACATAACCTAAAATTTTGCCACCGATGTGGTTTCGACCTAGGTTGCGCTCCGACCTCAATACCTAATTGGCCAGATATCAGGTCTCTGAGCGGGTTGAAAAAAACGGTCGGCGATCTGGATTTAAGCAGCTGTCCTTACGGCCCACGTACAACCCCTTTTAGTATTCCCTTCTTTCAGGGAGTCCGCGTGTTAGTTGGGGTGATAAACGGTAGAAATGGAATGCGTCTACGTCAGATACTAGCTGAAACTATCGGAATTGAAATTGGTCAGGGCTTTTCACGGCTAAACGCGGACTTTGAGTACTTGCCTGCTGACGTCAGATTGAATCTGCTACTGACGGTTTGTTGGTTATTGGAAGACTGGCCGTGCCGTTTTGTTACCGCCTGCAGCAAGGCAAACTTTACGCGATCACGGTTGGCCGAAGAGATTCGGGCTCTGCCTTTTTGGCTTTCTGGGGTAGCTGACGAATTTCTAGATAACCGAATCTTCGTACCAAGTCAGCGTGAATTGGAGTCGGCCTTCACCTATTTAATGTACTCAAATCAAGACATCTCCCCTCAGTCACTAGGGGCGTTGTTGGGCTTGTCTAGGGATGCCGCTAAAGCATCTTATAAATTGTGGAAATCGACTCAGACTTAATGTCTTTTAGGACATTATCCCTATGCACTATACATAAAAAAAATAGCCATCCCTTAGCGCTAGAGTTGGTCAGAACTTAGCATCGATATTTCAAGCCAGAGTTTTAGAAATAACCCGAAGTTCAGCCACACTCCGAAGAGAGCTTGAAGAGGACTTGAGGGCCCTCACATCCGATCTGTAGGTTCGCCCTCACATAAAATATGACTCGCCAAATATTGGGCGTCTCTCTGCAGCTCCATTTCACCAGTTTGCTAAGGATGCTCCGATCAACTTGCTACGCAGCGGCGGCGAGTCGCAATTTGCCCGGCACCCAGCGCTATTTGCTGAAAATGGCCTGATGCAGCGCGCGTTGAGGGCGTTTCCGCCCGGTTTTCCGTGTTAAACGCGCAACTCACCCATACCCATCAGCTGTTTTCGAGCCATCCACAGATTCGACAGGGCGAACAGCGTGGTCAGCTGAGCTGTGTTTTTCACCAGCCCACGAAAGCGCACTTTCACGTAGCCAAACTGACGCTTGATTACGCGAAACGGATGCTCGACCTTGGCCCGTGTTTGAGCTTTGCAGTACTCGATCTTGCGCTTGGCCTTGTAGAGCACGCTGCGTTTATTG
>NZ_FRDA01000004.1:0-74849 GCF_900143095.1 Pseudomonas asturiensis
TAAGCGCCGCGAATCTTGAACGAGAACACCGGCTGCAGGTCTTCGCGCTTGAGCAGCACCTGGTTGCCAAGGCGCTCGGAGAGCTGTCGTGCGCCTTGCAGCGGGGTCTCGATGGCGACGTCGTAGACGCGGGACGTGAGGATCTTGCGAACGTAGTGATTGAGCAGATCAGGCTGGCCATGACTCATCGCGTCGTTTCCTTACAGGTCGTTGCTTTGCAAGAAGCGCAGCGGGAAGCTGCAGCAATCGAAGGCGAGGACGCAATGAGGGTGATAGAGCGATAGAGAGTGATCATGTCTGACTCCTGTTGAGCGTTAGGTGGCTCTGGAGGCAGAAAAAAACCCGCCTCCAGGGCGGGTTTTTTTGCAAACGTCGGCTAACCCGCCATGACTGGAATGACGGTAATAATAATCTGGCCGAGGTTTTGCTTGATTGGGTTCATGGTCTGGAGGGTAGGGCGGCCCGGGTAATGAAGTCAAGGTTTGATTGGCGACCCTGTACGACGTTCTGCGTCTGAAGTTCCTGTCGGATTTTTCGTTTATCGAGTGGTATCAACATTTTTGTTTCACATTGGCACTTTAATGTTGATCCCACGGTCAGTTATCTCAGCTTTACTGAACGTGGCAACACGTGAATGACTCAATCAGCCAAGAGGGCGAAAAAATGGATGAATATCAAGAAGAACTGCTCGAATACCGCGCATCGGAACTGGACCCGGTAGAGCCTGCCGACGACGCCACCGAACTGTGAAGGGCGTCAGGCGCTTCGACGCTGGCTGCGGCGGAACTCTCCAGGTGTCTGTCCGTTCCAGCGTTTGAAAGCGCGTTGAAAGGCCTCAGCGGAGGCAAAGCCCAGCAGGTAGGCGATTTCTCCGAATGCCAGTTCGGTGTCGCGAATGTAGGTCATTGCCAAGTCACGGCGTGTGTCATTGAGGACCGCGCGAAAGCGAGTGCCTTCCTCGGCCAGCTTGCGACGCAGTGTCCAGGTCGGCAGTTTCAACCTTGCCGCCACTTCCTCCAGATCCGGTTCCCGCCCACCGCTCAATAGCGGCCCCAGCAATTGCGTGATGCGCTCGCGCAGGCTGCGCGTGCGGGTCAGTTGGTCCAGCTCCTTCTCACACAGTTGCAGCAGATGCCGCCAGGTGCTCGGGCAGTGGTCGGGGTTTCTCAATGCCAGGCTGTCCAGATCCAGACGAAGCTGATTGGTCGTTGCACCGAACGCAATCGGGGTGTCGCTCAATGGCGTGTATTGCCCCGCGTAATCAGGTGCGTCGAACTCGATTTCGATTCGCTGCGCGCGCAATGCATGGCCAGCCAGCGATGACAGTTGGGTGATCCAGCCGCTCAGGATCGAATCCACCACAAAACGGTTGTAGGTGTTGTACGGGTTGATGGAATAGAAGCGCATCCAGGCTCCGCCGGCGTCTTCATGGAAGCCCGACTGGCCTCGATAGTTCGCGCCGTACAGGGCCTCGAAGCGGATCAGGGTGCGGGCTGCCTCGCGCACAGTAGGCGCTTGCGCCGCCGTGACGCCCGCAAGGCCTGCCTGCGCCATTCGACTGAGCTGACCCATGCGCAACCCCAGGCCCGGCTGTCCGGTGAGCTGGATGGCCGCGTGGCCCAGGCGCATATAGCGTGGGATCGACAGCCGGGCGCCTGCTTCGCCCAGACGCACAGCGTCCAAGCCATATTGTTCCAGCAGGACATGGGGATCGTGGCCGAAACTGCTGACCGCGTCGGTCAGGCTCTGAACGAAGCCCACTGAAAGGTCGCCCAGGCGCAGGGTCAGTGTGGGCATCGTTAGAGCCAGACGTTGATCAGGCGTGCGCCAGCCATCGCGCCACTCTGCGCGGGCTCCTCGGCCACGTTTTGCCCGTTATGGCTGACAAAGCTTTGTCCGGAACTACCCTGATTCCAGAACTGCCCACGCATGAACACACTGATACCCGCCCTGGCCGTGCTCGAAGGTTCACGGGTGCTCAGGGTGAGGCGATGCCAGGCTTCGCCCTCGCTGAGGCTGCCAGGCTGTAGGTCGAGCCGTGGCGTCTTGTGCGTGCGAGCGCCGCGCCATGGAGACGACCAGCCCGTCCTGCCTGCCACAAAAGCGGGCACGACAATCAGCTCTGCGCCTTGCTGATTCATGCGCGCATAGCTGTCGGGGTACCAGCTGTCGGTGCCGATCAGAATGCCCAGTCGCCCGGCGGGTGTGTCGATGACATTGAGTGGAGCATCGCCTGCCGGTTTGACGTAGTGCTTTTGATAGGGGTTGGCGAACAGCTGACGCTGCGCAGGACCGAGCGGCTTGCCGTCGGCGCCAAAGGTCACGCTGCTGTTGAACAGGGCACCTGTACCGACCTGCAATTGGCCGTTTTCTACACGTGGGTCCGGCAGCACAATCGAGCCGGCCACGAGCGTCACGCCAAACTCCTTGGCCAGCCCGCCGAACAGCTGTTGGTAATCGTGCGCCATGGCGCGTGACTTCATACGCAGATGGGCATCGTCCATACGCTTTTCACCCTCTGCGCCGAGGGTGGCCTGGATGAACTTGAACGGGTTGCTCCAGGCCAGCCACTTCATCGCCTCGTCGACCGTGGCCGCCTGATAGAACTGGTTCTTTTCACCGCTTGCAAACAGCCAGGTGCCGATATGCTCTGGCATCACGACGATGGTCTTGGCGCTGATCAAACCCTGATCACGCGCCTGTTGCAGGTAGGCTGCCAGCTTGCGATGCAGGTGCTCCAGGTCCTGGTAGTCGGTGGGAAACAATTCGGGTTCGACGCCCAGCAGGTTGCCTTGTTCACCGGGCTGCCCCTCATTGATGGCCAGCCGGATGCGCAGATCCGACAGGTAATGCCCCATCGGGCGCTGTTCGGTCCAGAGCATGTAACTTGCAAGGCTGGCCAGGCTCACCAGGATGAGGCACGTGGCAAAAAATTTACGCATAGGAAGGGCGCAGGGCTGCCATCGGGAAATTGTCGACTAGGGTAGGACTACACTCGGCGCTTGCCAAGGGGCGCTGTGCGTTTGGATCAATAACTTGTCACTTTCGGTCATTGAGTGTGATCGGATGGCTCTTTACTGTTGCGCCATGAACGGGCCTTGAGGCTCGAATGAAGAGGGCACACAGAGGCCCTCGTCTATCCGTGATTGAATCGATGGAGCTTTGCCATGACTGCTGCTCACTATCCGCATCTGCTGGCCCCGCTGGATCTGGGTTTCACCACGTTGCGCAACCGCAGCCTCATGGGCTCCATGCACACCGGTCTGGAAGAGAAACCGGGCGGTTTCGAGCGGATGTCGGCTTATTTCGCCGAGCGTGCGCAGGGTGGCGTGGGCCTGATGGTCACCGGCGGCATCGCGCCGAATGAGGAAGGTGGCGTCTACGAGGGTGCCGCGAAGCTTACAACCCCGGAAGAGGCCGAGCGCCATCGCATCGTGACCCAGGCGGTTCACGAGGCAGGCGGCAAGATCTGCCTGCAGATTCTGCACGCCGGCCGCTATGCCTACAGCCGCAAGCAGGTCGCGCCCAGCGCGATTCAGGCTCCCATCAATCCGTTCAAACCGCATGAGCTGGATGAAGAGGGCATCGAAAAACAGATCAGCGATTTCGTGACCTGCTCCACGCTGGCTCAGCGTGCAGGCTATGACGGCGTCGAGATCATGGGGTCGGAAGGCTACTTCATCAACCAGTTCCTGGCGGCGCATACCAACCACCGCACTGACCGCTGGGGTGGCAGTTACGACAATCGCATGCGTCTGGCCGTCGAGATCGTGACCCGTGTGCGTCAGGCCGTGGGCCCGAACTTCATCATCATCTTCCGCCTGTCCATGCTGGACCTGGTGGAAGGCGGCAGCACCTGGCAGGAAATCGTGCAACTGGCCAAGGCGGTCGAACAGGCGGGTGCGACGCTGATCAACACGGGCATCGGCTGGCATGAAGCGCGGATTCCGACCATCGCCACCAAGGTGCCACGCGCCGCGTTCAGCAAGGTCACGGCCAAACTGCGCGGCTCGGTGAATATTCCCTTGATCACCACCAACCGGATCAATACCCCGGAAGTCGCGGAGCGGATTCTCAGCGAAGGCGACGCCGACATGGTGTCCATGGCCCGCCCGTTTCTGGCCGACCCTGAGTTCGTCAACAAAGCGGCGGCCGGTCGTGCCGAATTGATCAATACCTGCATCGGGTGCAATCAGGCCTGCCTGGATCACACCTTCGGAGGCAAGCTGACCAGCTGTCTGGTCAACCCGCGTGCCTGTCACGAGACCGAGCTCAATTATCTGCCTGCCCGACAGATCAAGAAGATTGCGGTGGTCGGCGCAGGCCCGGCAGGACTGGCGGCGGCCACTGTGGCGGCCGAGCGCGGGCATCAGGTGACGCTGTTCGATTCGGCCAGCGAAATCGGAGGCCAGTTCAACATCGCCAAGCGCGTGCCCGGCAAGGAAGAGTTCTCCGAAACCCTGCGCTACTTTACCCACAAGGTGCAGGACACCGGTGTGCAACTGCGTCTGAACACTCGCGTGACGGCGCAGGATCTTGTCGGTGCAGGCTTTGATGAGGTGATCCTGGCGACCGGCATCGCGCCACGCACCCCCGCCATTCCCGGCATCGACAACCCCAAGGTGCTCAGCTATCTGGACGTCATTCTGCAACGCAAGCCGGTCGGGCACAGTGTGGCGGTGATCGGTGCGGGCGGTATCGGCTTCGACGTGTCGGAGTTTCTGGTGCATCAAGGTGTCGCCACCAGTCTGGACCGCGAGGCGTTCTGGAAGGAGTGGGGCATCGACATCACCCTGGAAGCACGCGGTGGCGTGGCGGGAATCAAGCCCGAGGTCCATGCGCCAGCGCGTCAGGTGTTCCTGTTGCAACGCAAGAGCTCCAAGGTCGGCGACGGTCTGGGCAAAACCACCGGCTGGATTCACCGCACGGGCTTGAAGAACAAACGGGTGCAGATGCTCAATAGCGTCCAGTACCTGAAGATCGACGACGCAGGCCTGCACATCCGTATAGGTGAAGAGGGTGAAGAACAACTGCTGCCGGTGGACAATATCGTGATCTGCGCCGGGCAGGACCCGTTGCGCGAACTGTACGACGATCTGGTCGCGGCGCAGCAGAACGTGCACCTGATTGGCGGCGCGGACGTGGCCGCCGAACTGGATGCCAAACGGGCCATCGATCAGGGCTCGCGACTGGCGGCCGGGCTGTGACATCGCGCACTGAGGGGTAGACTGCGCATCGTTCTGTAAACGGCCTTCATCATGATTTGCGACGCCCTCGACTGGCAGCCTGATGCACCCCTTGAAATCCTCGACTTCGCCTGGTTGCAACAGGCCGGGGTCGAGGTGGCGATTCTGCGTCTGGACCTTATCGACCCGCTGATCAGTGGCAACAAGTGGTTCAAGCTCATCGGCCACCTGACTCAGGCAGCCAGTCGCGGGGCCGCGGGTGCGATCAGCCTGGGTGGGGCACACTCCAATCATCTTCATGCGCTGGCCGCTGCCGGCAAACGCTTCGGCTTTCCGACCGCCGGACTGTTACGCGGTCATCCACAGGAAACGCCGACCGTGCTTGATCTGCAGGCCTATGGCATGCAGTTGCACTGGCTCGGTTACGCCGGTTATCGCGAGCGGCATGCGGCTGACTTCTGGGTGCCGTGGCAGGCGCACTATCCCGATCTTTACCCGATCCCGGAAGGCGGTGGCGGCTTGCCGGGAACGGAAGGCTGCGCTCGGCTATTGACGCTTGTTCGCAGCCAGCTCAGGCAGTGTGGCTGGGACGAGTATCACGGCTGGTGGCTGGCCGCCGGGACCGGCACGACGCTGGGCGGGCTGGTTATCGCCGAGCAGGGAGCCCATCCGGTGTACGGCGCGATGGCGGTGCCGGATGATCATGGCGTGGCGCAGAACGTTACTGCGCTGGTCGGCGTTGATACGTCGGGCTGGCAGTTGCTCGATGCCAGTCGGGGAGCGTTTGCCCGCACCGATCCGGTGTTGCTGGAGTTCCTGGCTCGCAGCGAAACGCAAAGTGGTGTGCCGTTGGAGCCGCTCTATACGGGCAAAGCGTTGCTGGCGCTACACGACGATGTACTGGCTGGCCGCTTCATGCCCGGCACCCGATTGATCTTCGTCCATACCGGTGGGTTGCAGGGGCGGCGTGCTGCTCTGATGTAGCGTTGTGGAAAATACCGCCGGCCCCTTCGCGAGCAAGCTCGCTCCCACTGGCTGAAACCGGTTTCCGTGGTAGTGGACCGGGCGGCGTTCCCGTTGTCCACGAAGACTGACTTTCAGGCGCAACCCTTCGACTGACTACACCGGCCCATTCGCGGACGAGTCCGCTCCCACTGGCTGAAACCGGTTTCCGTGGGAGTGGACCGGGCGGCGTTCCGTTTGTCCACGAAGACTGACTTTCAGGCGCAACCTCTCGGCTGAATGTGCCGGTTCCTTCGCGGACAATCCGCCTTCGATGGCCCCGCCTCTGCCAGAACGAACGCCCGTCCCAGAGCCTTGGCATGAAATCTGTACCGAATATGCCGAGGCGTCGGCCCTGAATACGCGGATGACTTTTCTGGACTGAGGTGTCCGGGTCGCTGTCTCGATAATCGATCCATTCCAGATCATGACGCCGAGGTCAGCATGACAACCACCGCCGCAGAAAACGTTGATCCTGCCACACTGAGAAAAGTCATCGTGGCCGCTGCCATTGGCAATTTTGTCGAGTGGTTCGATTTCGCTGTTTATGGCTTTCTGGCCACCACCATCGCCTTGCAGTTCTTTCCCAGCGGCGACACCAGTGCTGCGCTGTTGAAAACTTTTGCGGTGTTTGCTGTGGCATTCGCCTTCCGGCCTTTGGGCGGGATCTTTTTCGGCATGCTGGGCGACCGCATAGGCCGTAAGCGGACCCTGGCGATGACCATTCTGTTGATGGCGGCGGCGACTACGCTGATCGGGTTGTTGCCCACCTATGCGGCCATTGGTGTCACTGCGCCGATTCTGCTGACCATCATTCGTTGTGCCCAAGGCTTCTCGGCCGGTGGTGAATACGCGGGTGCCTGTGCCTACCTGATGGAGCATGCCCCGCGCACGCAGCGTGCCTGGTATGGCAGCTTCGTCCCGGTGTCGACCTTTTCCGCGTTCGCTGCAGCGGCCGTGGTGGCGTATGCACTCGAGGCCTCGTTGTCTTCAGAAGCCATGGGCAGTTGGGGCTGGCGTCTGCCGTTTCTGATTGCAGCGCCGCTGGGGCTGGTGGGCCTGTACTTGCGCTGGAAGCTGGACGAAACCCCGGCGTTCCAGGCGGTGACTCAGGAGCATGCGGTCGCCCATTCGCCCCTCAAGGAAACACTGCGCAACCACGCAGGTGCTATCTGCTGCCTGGGCGCTTTCGTGTCACTGACCGCGTTGTCGTTTTATATGTTCACCACCTATTTCGCGACCTATCTGCAGGTGGCGGGTGGCTTGAGCCGGGCTTCGGCACTGCTGGTGTCGTTGATCGCCCTGGCGTTTGCCGCCGTCATTTGTCCGCTTGCGGGCGCTTACTCGGACCGCGTAGGCCGGCGCGTGACCATGGCCACGGCCTGCATTCTGTTGATGCTGGTGGTGTTCCCTTCGTTTTTGATGGCCAGTTCCGGCTCGTTCGCAGCGTCTGTGGTCGGTGTGATGCTGCTGGCAGTGGGCGCAGTATTATGTGGCGTGGTGACGGCGGCGTTGCTGTCCGAGACCTTTCCGACGCGCACGCGGTACACGGCGTCGGCGATCACCTACAACATGGCCTACACATTGTTTGGCGGCACAGCGCCGTTGATGGCGACCTGGCTGATCAGTACGACCGGCAGCAACCTGTCACCGGCGTTCTACCTGATCGCCGTAGCGGTAATGGCCATGGTGGGAGGCCTGGCCTTGCCCGAGACCTCGAGGGTTTCGTTGCATGACGTGGCGGCAGCGGACAAAGGCACGGCGGTGGGCTCGGCGCAGACGCACGCATGACGTCTGCACGGGGTATGCAGAGGTCAATAGCGCATTGAAGCCGGGGTAAGCCAGCAGCGACGGGATAAATTACCGATCCCACGCAGTGCTGCGTTTACCCCGCAACGCCTGTGCATAACGCTGAGCCTTGTGCCCGATAATGCCGTGCAGGACGCTCTGCGCCCGTACGGGTGGCTGAACCGCTCAACGAAAACGCAACAAAACGTGGCACTACTGCCCCGAAAAATGGCACATTGGCGCGCCCTGGTACGCGTGACACATCTTGTAATCATCCGTCCGGGGACACCCGAAAACCTTTTACGGATGAATTCCATGGCGACCAGTGCTCAGCCAGGTGCGGCGACGGCCACGACAACTCCACACTCCAGCCCGCTGGTGATGCGCATCATCGGTGCCGTTGCCCTTGCGCACCTGATCAATGACCTGATTCAGGCGATCCTGCCGTCGATCTACCCGATGCTCAAGGCCAGTTATGACCTGAGCTTCACCCAGATCGGCCTGATCACCCTGACGTTTCAGATCACCGCGTCGCTGTTGCAGCCTTGGGTCGGGTATTACACGGACCGTCATCCCAATCCACTGGTATTGCCGGTCGGTTCGATCTGTACCCTGATCGGTATCGTGATGATGTCGATGGTCGGCAGTTTTCCGTTGATCCTGCTCGCCGCCGCACTGATCGGTATCGGTTCGTCCACCTTTCATCCGGAAGCCTCGCGTATTGCGCGGCTGGCCTCGGGCGGGCGTTTCGGCTTGGCGCAATCGACGTTTCAGGTAGGCGGCAACACCGGTTCTGCGCTCGGCCCGTTGCTGGCGGCGGCGATCATCATTCCGTTCGGGCAGGGCAACGTCGCCTGGATTGGTCTGTTCGCGCTGTTTTCCCTGGGCTTGCTCTACGCGATCAGCCGCTGGTATCGCGCGCACTTGAACCTGTTCAAGCTCAAGGCCGGTCAGGCCGCCACCCACGGCCTGTCGAGAAACCGGGTCATCGCCTCGCTGGCAGTGCTGGCGTTCCTGGTGTTTTCCAAGTTCTTCTACATGACCAGCCTGACCAGCTACTTCACGTTTTACCTGATCGAGAAGTTCGACCTCTCGGTGGCCAGCTCGCAGTTGCACTTGTTCCTGTTTCTGGGCGCAGTGGCGGCGGGTACGTTCTTTGGTGGCCCGATTGGCGACAAGATCGGCCGAAAGGCGGTTATCTGGTTCTCGATCCTCGGTGCGGCTCCGTTCACCCTGGCGCTGCCTTACGCCGATCTGTTCTGGACCAGCGTGTTGAGCGTGATCATCGGCTTCGTGCTGGCTTCGGCGTTCTCCGCCATCGTGGTCTACGCCCAGGAATTGGTACCCGGTAACGTTGGCATGATTGCCGGTCTGTTCTTTGGCCTGATGTTCGGCTTCGGCGGCATCGGTGCAGCCTTGCTCGGTCATCTGGCCGACACCCACGGCATCCTGTTTGTCTACAACCTGTGTTCGTACCTGCCGTTGCTCGGCATCTTCGCGATTTTCCTGCCCCGGACCAAATGATGCTCATAGCCACGCTGATCTTCCTGTTCACCATCACACTGGTCATCTGGCAACCCAAGGGGCTCGGCGTCGGCTGGAGTGCAGTGCTCGGGGCGGTCCTCGCGCTGCTGACCGGCGTGGTGCATCTCGGTGATATCGCGGTGGTGTGGGGCATCATCTGGAATGCCACGGCCACCTTCATATCGCTGATCATCATCACGTTATTGCTGGATGAGGCAGGCTTCTTTTCCTGGGCAGCCCTGCACGTGGCGCGCTGGGGCAACGGCAAGGGGCGGCGCCTGTTTGCACTGTTCGTGTTGTTTGGCGCGCTGGTGTCGGCGCTGTTTGCCAACGACGGCGCTGTGCTGATCCTGACACCCATCGTGATCGCGATGATGCTGGCGCTGCGTTTTTCTCCAGCCTCGACCCTGGCGTTCGTCATGGCTGCCGGATTCATTTCCGACACCGCGAGCCTGCCGCTGGTGGTGTCGAATCTGGTGAACATCGTGTCGGCGGACTATTTCAAAATCGGTTTCAACCGCTATGCGGCGGTGATGGTGCCGGTCAACCTGGTCAGCGTCGCGGCCACGCTGGCGGTCCTCATGCTGTATTTCCGTCGTGATATTCCGCGTGACTTCGATCCCGACCAGCTTGAGAAACCGGAGACGGCCATCAAGGATAGGGCGACGTTCATGGCCGGCTGGTGGGTGTTGCTGATTCTGCTGGTGGGCTGTTTCGCCCTTGAGCCCCTGGGCATCCCGATCAGCGCAATTTCCGCGACCTGCGCGGTGCTGTTGCTGGGCATTGCCGCCAAAGGCCACACCATTTCCACGCGCAAGGTCATGAAAGAAGCGCCTTGGCACATCGTCGTGTTTTCGCTGGGCATGTACCTGGTGGTTTATGGTCTGCGCAACGCCGGACTGACGGGTTACCTGGCCAGCCTGCTGGACTGGTTCGCCGGTTATGGCATCTGGGGTGCGGCCATGGGCACAGGGGTGATGACCGCGTTCCTGTCATCGATCATGAACAACATGCCGACGGTCCTGATCGGACTGCTGTCCATCGAGGCCAGCCATGCCACGGGCGCGATTCAGGAAGCGATGATCTACGCCAACGTGATCGGCAGCGACCTGGGACCGAAAATCACGCCAATCGGCAGTCTGGCGACCTTGTTGTGGCTGCACGTGCTGCAACGCAAGGGCATCAACATCGGCTGGGGATACTACTTCAAGGTCGGCATCGTGCTGACCGTGCCGGTGCTATTGATCACGCTGGCGGCGCTGGCACTGCGACTGAGTTGAACGGGTGGCTGGTGTCGGCCAGGTTCGGCCACAGGTCCGACACCAGAAAAAGCCGCTCGGCTTCCTCCCATTCGCCTTGAGGGTTCTCGGTCAGGCGCACCAGCAATTGCGCCGGGGCCAGCGGGTCGAGTTGCGTCAGCCAGTCCTGCAGCTGTCCGTGAGTCCAGGCTTGCCGATAGTGCGCGGGTGCAAGCCAGGCGTGGCGGGGCAGGGGTTGCCAGCGTCCGGTTTCGCTCTGATTCACGAATCTTTTCCAGTCTCGCTGATGCAGCCAGCGACCTTTCAAATGCTGGTGATGGGCTCCGGCAGGCGAATCAGCAGACCCCGGCCACGGATAGAGCAGATACCCGCCCAGCCATAGTTCGGCGTTGAACGCTTCGACGCCCAGGGCCGCAAGCGCCGATTGGCTTTCCGGGCGTGAAGAAATAGGCAACTGATGCTGGCTCAGGTGCGCCAGCTTGCGGTCCAGGCGGTCGTGACAGCCAGGGCCGAGCCATTGCGCGGGGTCGCTGCCATCGCCGTTCTGCGGGCCGAGATACAATTTGATCGCCAGTTCCACATGGTGCACGCCATCGCGATCGCGCAGCAGCATGTCCAGTTCGCCGAGCGTCTGACCGTCCAGCCGGATCGGCAGGTTGGCTGCGATGATCTCGACCCCCGGCGCGTGTTGCACTGCAAACTGCCAGAGCCTTTCGTAATAGCGTCCCAGTCGGCGTGTGGACGCCTGCGCAATCCAGTGCTCCAATTCACTGCTGTTCTGGTCCAGCCTGCGCAGAAAGTCGACCAGGCGCTGCGGTGCGTCGACCCAATCGCTGCCAGCCAGTGGATGACGTTGCGGCCAGGGCGTTGCATCCAGCATGGGCGGCGCCAGAATGACCCACGCGAGGTCGCGCACCTCAGGGTGTCGCAACTGGCGGGGAAGGTCGATAAGGTCGGGGAATAGAGTCATGTACCGAGAATAGCCTGACTTGGGGCTGGCCGGTGATGAGTTCGATCAGGCGTCAGGTTGATATCCCGCGACGCCCGCCCGACGCTTCTTTTTTGTCACGCCCTATCATGTATTTCTATCATGGCCTGTCAACAATCTCCGACCTGACTTGATACGAACTCTTTAATACGACATTGTATTCCTGTCCCCGTGCGCGGCAGGCATCAACGATTCATTGGCGGTAGGCCGATGGAGTGCCGGTATTAACAGTTGAGTGCTGTCAGCCGGTCGGCTGCGAATGAGGGCACTCTTCGCATGGTCAGGATACGGAAGGCCTGGGGTTATATATGAACAGTGAAATGCAGGCCCGTATTAAGTGTCTTCTGGCGCCGGCCGTTGCACTGGCGCAATGCCTGGCGATCGTATGCTGGTTGATTGTCCTGACGGTGACACCTTATATTCATTATGGTGTTCGGGAGTTTGTCCTGACCGTCGGTTTGCTCTTGACCTGTGCCTTCCAATATCGCGCACGGCAGTTCAGGACGTGGCGTCTGGCGGGCAGTCTGTTCGTGATTGTGGTCGCCCTCTGTTTTGCCAGGGCCAGCGAGTTGAACAGCGACATGGGCGTAAACTGGGCATTACCCATTGCTGTGATGATTGTTCTGGGCTCGACATTATTGATGGTGTATACCCGGGATTATCTATTTGTCACGATGCTGTCCTGGCTCATTCTCTCCCCGGCGCAAGGGATTAAACCCGGGGATGTTGCGTATCTGTTCATGAGCTTGTTGTTTGTTGCGTCGACCAGTCTGGGTGTCTTGCTCAATCTCACCTATACCCGAACACTGCGCAATGTCCTGTCATTGGAGAGCAAGTTCCGCGAACAGTCCTTGACCGATTACCTGACGGGTATATTGAATCGCCGCGCGTTGATGGAGGCGCTGGAGTGTCACCTGAAAGCGCGAAGTGCCGGTTACTTCCTGATGCTGGATATTGATAACTTCAAACAGATCAATGACGCGCTCGGGCATGATGCCGGTGATGAAGTGCTGCAGCTCATGGCGTCGTGCCTGGAGCAGACCCAGGGCAGTCTCGCGTATGGACGATTGGGTGGGGAGGAGTTCGGCGTGATTCTGCCGGTCAGTAGCGAAAGCGCGGCCCGGGACTACGTGATTCGTCTGCTGCGTGCAATCAGGCAGGCGGCGGTGAGTCGTCCGTTTACCTGCAGCGCCGGAATGGCTGATATCGACGCAACCTGCAGCAGTTCCCACGTGCTCAAAACCGCTGACATCAATCTGTACCAGGCCAAGGACGCCGGGAAGGATATGGCCTTCTGGAGGGGAGCGCCGCTGGTGGAACCCGCGGCAGACGGTCTTCCGGCCGGGTGCGAATCGCGGCCCCACCGGGTGGCCACGCCCGAGGCCGGGCTTTGAGGCGCGCTGTCTGAGCGCACGTTCGTTTGCTGCTGTGTGGTGCTTTCGCCCATAATCCCCTCTTTGAAGCCGTATCGAACCCGCAGCAGGAGTCTCATGGAGCAATTTCGCAACATCGGCATCATCGGTCGCCTGGGCAGTGTCCAGGTGCTCGATACCGTGCGCCGACTCAAGAGATTTCTGTTGGAGCGTCACCTTCATGTCATCCTCGAAGAGACGATCGCTGAAGTGCTGCCCGGCCATGGCTTGCAAACCTCATCGCGCAAGATGCTCGGTGAAGTGTGCGACATGGTGATCGTGGTAGGTGGCGATGGCAGCCTGCTGGGTGCTGCGCGGGCGCTGGCCAGGCACAACGTACCGGTACTGGGTATCAACCGTGGCAGCCTGGGGTTTCTGACCGACATTCGTCCCGACGAGCTGGAGGTCAAATGCGCCGAGGTGCTGGACGGGCATTATCTGGTTGAAAACCGGTTCCTGCTGCAGGCCGAGGTTCGTCGCCATGGCGAGGCCATCGGGCAGGGCGATGCGCTCAATGACGTGGTGCTGCATCCTGGCAAATCCACGCGCATGATCGAATTCGAGATCTACATCGACGGCCAGTTCGTGTGCAGCCAGAAGGCCGACGGCCTGATTGTCGCCACGCCGACCGGCTCCACCGCCTATGCGCTGTCTGCCGGCGGACCGATCATGCACCCCAAGCTCGATGCCATCGTCATTGTGCCGATGTACCCGCATACCCTGTCCGGCCGGCCTATCGTGGTTGACGGCAACAGCGAGCTCAAGATCGTGGTGTCCAAGGACATGACCATCTACCCGCAGGTCTCCTGCGACGGCCAGAACCACTTCACTTGCGCGCCCGGCGATACCATCACGGTCAGCAAGAAGCCGCAGAAGCTGCGGCTGATTCATCCACTTGACCATAACTACTACGAAGTCTGCCGCACCAAGCTCGGCTGGGGCAGCCGGCTTGGTGCTGGAGGCGACTGATGATCGATCCGGCGCGTGGCTACGATCTGATCGGTGACGTGCATGGGTGTGCTCATACCCTGGAGCATCTGCTGGAGCTTCTCGGCTATCGACGGCAGGCGGGTGTCTGGCGCCACCCCGAGCGCATGGCGATCTTTGTCGGCGACATCATTGACCGCGGGCCTCGTATCCGCGAGTCGTTGCATATCGTGTATGACATGGTTCAGGCCGGCCAGGCCTATTGCATCATGGGCAATCATGAGTTCAACGCGCTGGGCTGGGTCACACCGGCGCTGCCCGAGAGCGGCAACCGGTTCGTGCGTGAGCACACGCCACGCCACGCCAAGCTGATCGGCGAAACGCTGACACAGTTCGAGGAGCACCCGGATGAGTGGAAAGCGTTCGTCGAGTGGTTCTACGAACTGCCGCTATACCTGGATGCCGGGCGTTTCAGAGTGGTGCATGCCTGCTGGGATGCGACCCTGATCGACCCGCTGCGCGGCCTGCATGGCACCGGTTGTATCGACAAGCACTTTGTGCAGGCTTCGGCCGTGCCGGGCAGCTTCGCCAGCAATGTGTTCAACCGTCTGCTGCGCGGCACCGACATGCGCCTGCCGCATGGCCTGACGCTGACCGGCGGCGATGGCCTGACCCGCGCCTTTTTCCGTACCAAGTTCTGGGAGGATGATCCCCAGACGTACGGTGACGTGGTGTTCCAGCCTGACGCCTTGCCCGAGGGCGTGGCCAAGACGCCGCTGTCTACGTCCGAGAAGAACGCGCTGCTGCGTTACGGGGTCGACGAACCCCTGCTGTTCGTCGGGCATTACTGGCGCAGCGGCATCCCCGCACCTATCCGGCCGAACCTGGCCTGTCTGGACTACAGCGCAGTGCTCTACGGCAAACTGGTCGCCTATCGGCTTGATCAGGAAACACAGATCGACCCCGACAAGTTCGTGTGGGTCGATGTACAGCGTCCCGAGGTTTCACGATGAGCCCTGTTGCAGCCCTGCGTTTGCCATTAACCGCTGATTTAAGCGGATTTGTCAGCCTGCTGCACCGCCTGCAGATCCCTCATCGGGTCAGCGAAGAGGTGGGTAAGCAAGTGCTGTGGGTGCCCGATGCTGGCGAGTTGGCCCAGGAGGTGCGCGCCCTGTACGAGCGCTTCCCGGAAGGTGACGAGGCTTTTCAACTGCCCGGTATTGCGCAAGAGACCGTGGCCAGCAACCCCGGTCTGCTCTATCAACTGCGTCGTAGCCCGGTCACCGCGCTGGTGCTGCTGGCGACACTGCTGGTGGCAGGACTGACCCTGCTGGGCGACAACCTGGAAGCCATTCGCTGGCTGACGTTTCTTGATTTTCGCGTGCATGGCGACTATGCGTCGTTCCTGCCGCTGGCCGACAGTCTTGCAGCCGGACAGTGGTGGCGTATCGTGTCGCCGATGCTGATTCACTTCGGCATCCTGCATCTGGCCATGAACGGCCTGTGGTACTGGGAACTGGGGCGGCGGATCGAGATTCGCCAGGGCAGCTGGCATTTGCTGGGCCTGACGCTGCTATTCTCGGCGGTGTCCAATTATGTTCAGTATCTGTCGTCAGGTCCCAGCCTGTTTGGCGGGCTGTCGGGCGTGCTTTACGGGTTGCTCGGTCACTGCTGGATCTTCCAGATGTTGGCGCCCAACCCGGTTTATCGCCTGCCACGCGGCGTGCTGGTGATGATGCTGGTCTGGCTGGCGCTGTGTCTGTCCGGTCTGGTGAGCATGCTCGGTTTCGGCGAAATCGCCAACGGCGCTCACGTCGGTGGCCTGATCATCGGTTGTGTTACCGGCCTGCTGGGTGGTGCGCTCGCGCGCCGCAAGGCCTAAAATTGCCCGCTATTTTCTGGAGTGCGCCATGTCGTCTTTTGTAGAAATGATTGAAAACATCACCCCGGACATCTACGAGAGCCTGAAGCTGGCGGTGGAAATCGGCAAATGGTCAGACGGTCGCAAACTGACCCAGGAACAGCGTGAGCTGTCGCTGCAGGCGTTGATCGCCTGGGAAGCGCAGAACCTGCCTGAAGACCAGCGCACCGGTTACATGGGGCCGCAGGAATGCGCCTCCAAATCGGCACCGGTGCCCAACATCCTGTTCAAGTCGGATGCCATCCATTGATTGAGATTGGACGCGGTGCTGTAAACAAGATGTCCGTGCGCCAGGACGATTCGTCACTGGTGCAATACGCATTTCGCTTGGGCGAGACCGAGATCGCGGTCAACCCGCTGATCGGCAAGACGGTCCGTCTGGAGTTTCTGGGAGCCATTCACTGCAGCCACTGCGGTCGCAAAACCAAGTCCAGCTACAGCCAGGGTTATTGCTACCCCTGCATGCTCAAGCTGGCGCAGTGCGACGTGTGCATCATGAGCCCGGAAAAATGTCATCACGATCAGGGCACCTGCCGTGATCCGGCGTGGGGCGAGCAGTTCTGCATGACGGACCACATCGTCTACCTGGCCAATTCGTCGGGCGTGAAGGTGGGCATCACGCGCTCCACCCAGTTGCCGACCCGCTGGCTGGACCAGGGCGCCAGTCAGGCGCTGCCGATTCTGCGCGTCGCCACACGTCAGCAGTCGGGTTTCGTCGAAGACCTGCTGCGCAGTCAGGTGGCCGACCGGACCAACTGGCGCGCCTTGCTCAAGGGCGATGCCCAGCCGGTGGACCTCAAGGCCATCCGCCAGGAACTGTTCGAGACCTGCGGTGCGGGCCTGCTGGGATTGCAAGAACGATTCGGCCTGCAGGCCATCCAATTACTTCATGACGCCGAGCCAGTCGAGTTTCGCTATCCGGTCGAGGCGTACCCGACCAAGATCGTGAGCTTCAACCTGGACAAGAACCCGATTGCCGAGGGCACGCTGCTGGGGATCAAGGGTCAATACCTGATCTTCGATACGGGCGTGATCAATATTCGCAAATACACGGCCTACCAGCTGGCCGTGCATCAGTAAAAGGATTCCAGCATGCGCACCGAACAACCGACCATGATCTACCTGAAGGATTATCAGGCGCCCGAGTACCTGATCGACGAAACGAACCTGACGTTCGAGCTGTTCGACGATCACTCGCTGGTCCACGCGCAACTGGTGATGCGCCGCAACCCGGCACGCGGTGCCGGTCTGCCGCCACTGGTGCTGGACGGTCAGCACCTGGAGCTGCTTTCGGTGAATCTGGACGACGTCGAACTGACGGCCGCCGATTATCAGTTGACCGAAGATCACCTGACCCTGCACCCCAAGGCAGAGCGGTTTACGGTCGATAGCACGGTGCGCATTCACCCGGAAACCAACACGGCGCTGGAAGGCCTGTACAAGTCCAGCGGCATGTTCTGCACCCAGTGCGAGGCCGAAGGCTTTCGCAAGATCACTTACTACCTCGACCGCCCTGACGTGATGAGCAAATTCACGACCACGGTCAGTGCTGAAAAGCACAGCTTCCCGATTCTGCTATCCAACGGCAATCCGGTGGCCAGTGGCGATGAAGAAGACGGCCGTCACTGGGCGACCTGGGAAGACCCGTTCATGAAACCGGCCTACCTGTTCGCGCTGGTGGCGGGCGATCTGTGGTGTGTCGAGGACACTTTCACCACCCTGAGCGAGCGGGTCGTGACCCTGCGCATCTATGTCGAGCCGGAAAACATCGACAAGTGCCAGCACGCCATGAACAGCCTGAAGAAGTCCATGCGCTGGGACGAGGAGACCTACGGTCGTGAATACGACCTGGATATCTTCATGATCGTCGCCGTCAACGACTTCAACATGGGCGCGATGGAGAACAAAGGTCTCAATATCTTCAACTCCAGTGCCGTGCTGGCCCGTGCCGAAACCGCCACCGATGCTGCGCACCAGCGCGTCGAGGCCATCGTTGCGCATGAATACTTCCACAACTGGTCGGGCAACCGTGTGACCTGCCGTGACTGGTTTCAGCTGTCGCTCAAGGAGGGCTTCACGGTTTACCGGGACGCCGGTTTCTCCGCCGACATGAACTCGGCCACGGTCAAACGCATCCAGGACGTCGCCTTTCTGCGCACTCACCAGTTCGCCGAAGACGCAGGCCCGATGGCCCATGCCGTGCGCCCGGACAGCTTTATCGAGATTTCCAACTTCTACACCCTGACGGTCTATGAGAAGGGATCGGAAGTGGTCGGCATGCTTCACACCCTGCTGGGTGCAGAGGGCTTCCGCAAAGGCAGCGACCTGTATTTCGAGCGTCATGACGGCCAGGCGGTGACCTGCGACGATTTCATCAAGGCCATGGAAGACGCCAACGGCATCGACTTGACCCAGTTCAAGCGCTGGTACAGCCAGGCCGGTACGCCACGTCTGGCGGTCAGCGAGTCCTACGACAGCACGGCGGGCACTTACAGCCTGACGTTCCGCCAGAGCTGCCCGACCACACCGGGCCAGCCGGGCGATCAGAAACAGCCGTTCGTGATTCCGGTCGAACTGGGCCTGCTGGACAGCCAGGGTCGTGACATTGCGCTGCGCCTGTCAGGCGAAGCGGCAGCCAGCAGTACCACGCGGGTGCTGTCGGTGACCGAAGCCGAGCAGACGTTCACATTCGTCGATGTCGCGGAAAAACCGTTGCCTTCGTTGCTGCGCGGCTTCTCGGCGCCAGTCAAACTGAGCTTCCCTTACGACCGCGACCAGCTGATGTTCCTGATGCAGCACGACAGCGATGGCTTCAACCGTTGGGATGCCGGTCAGCAACTGTCCGTGCAGGTGCTTCAGGAAATGATTGGCCAGCATCAGCAAGGTCAGGCGCTGGTCATGGACCCGCGTCTGGTGAAGGCTTTGGGCACCGTGCTGGCTGATGAGCAACTGGATCAGGCGATGGTCGCAGAAATGCTGTCGCTACCGGGCGAAGCTTACCTCACGGAAATCAGCGAAGTGGCCGATGTCGAGGCCATTCACGCGGCGCGCGAGTTTGCCCGTCAGCAACTGGCAGACAGCCTGTTCGACGGCCTGTGGGCGCGTTATCAGGCTAATCGTGACATTTCCAGGGTCATGCCTTACGTTGCCGAAGCCGAGCATTTCGCGCGCCGTGCATTGCAGAACATCGCGCTGTCCTACCTCATGCTCAGCGGCAAGCCAGAAGTGTTGGCCGCGACCATCGACCAGTTCGACACCAGCGACAACATGACCGAACGCCTTACTGCACTGGCGGTGTTGGTCAACTCGCCATTCAGCGAGGAGCGCGACAAGGCGCTGGCCGTGTTCGCGGAGAACTTCAAGGACAACGCGCTGGTCATGGATCAGTGGTTCAGCGTTCAGGCGGGCAGCACTCAGCCGGGCGGTCTGCAGCGCGTCAAGGCGCTGATGCAGCATCCCGCGTTCAACATCAAGAACCCGAACAAGGTTCGGGCGTTGATCGGTGCCTTTGCCGCGCAGAATCTGATTAATTTCCATGCGGCGGACGGTTCCGGCTATCGCTTCCTGGCGGACCTGGTGATTGAGCTGAACGGCTTCAACCCGCAGATCGCGTCTCGCCAACTGGCACCGCTGACCCGCTGGCGCAAATACGACAGCGCGCGTCAGGCGCTGATGAAAGCTGAACTTGAGCGCATCCTCGCTTCCGGCAAGCTGTCGCCAGACGTGTATGAAGTGGTGAGCAAAAGCCTGGCCGAGTAACGGCTGACGTCATGACGGGTGTGATGTCGGCACCCTGCACAGAAAGGCTGTCCGCTGCGGTGGACGGCCTTTTTTATTGGTTTTTTGTGACAAAACCTGCGAAAAAACTCACATGTGATGCATATCCAGCTGCCAGAACATCTGATACGTTATGTGCCTGATACACGGCCACATGCAAGAGGAAGCGCCAATGCCTCGTAAAACCCAAGGCGATAACGCAACCGTCCCGGCCAAGGTACCGAAGAGCTCAACCGACTACATGCGTGAAATGCGTCTACGACTCAAGGACGCCGGGCTGGTCAAGCGAGAGTTCTGGATACGGCCCGAGAACGTCGATGCCCTGCGGGGTATCGAGAAAGCGTTAAGACAGCCCTTTCTGGGTGACAGGATCAAACTGGAGGATTTCATGACCGAGAACACCAACTGGACGATCAGCTCTCTGCAAAAGGCCCTGGCCGAACTGGATCTGGTCACTGAGGGCAAGATCGAGATGGCCGTGCTCGAAGGAGACGCGGCCGGGATCAAGCTGACCATGGCCGATTTCGGTGATCTGCCGATCTACATCGCGGTCGAGGGCGATCAGATTCTGGCCGACGCCACCCTGATCGAGGTGAACAAAATCAAGGACGTGGCCGCTTTCAACAGTGAAGTGCTGCGCAGTCGTGATCTGTTTCCCCTGTCGTCGGTAGGTATCGAGAAGCTGGCTGATGATCAGGAAGTCTATTGCCTGTTCGGTGCCCTGAGCGCTGCCTCCTCCCTCACCGTCATCGTTCAGGAAATTCTCACCCTCGCGGACAACGTGATCCGGGCGGCCGACGCCTTCGAAGATCATTTCATCTACTGATCACTCCCGTCAGGAGCAATGCATTCATGACAACAAGCATCTGGAAAAAACTGGTTACTGCCGTTCGTGGCGGCGCTTCCGAAGTGGGCGAGTCGATTGCCGACGCCAACGCCATCCGCATTCTGGATCAGGAAATCCGCGACGCGGACAATGCCCTGATCAAGGCTCGCGACGGCCTGATCACCATCAAGGCCAAGCACAAGCTTTCGGCTCAGCGCCTTGAAGAGCACGCCACCAGCATCGCCAACTGGGAAGGCCGCGCCATGCAGGCCCTGAACAAGGGTGAAGAAGCGCTGGCCGTGGAGTGCGCGACCAAGATTGCCGAGATCGAAGCCCTGCGTGATCAGGAGAAGGAGCTGGCTGACCAGTTCAGCAAACAGATCAGTCTGCTGCAGGATCAGGTCATCAAGGCCGAGTCGCGCATCAAGAGCCTCAAGCAGCAGGTCGAAATGGCCAAGGCGCGCGAAACCGTACAGAAGGCCCGTGTTGCAACCGCCACCGCTACTGGCGGTGCGAGTGGCGCGGTCGAGACTGCAGTCGGTTCGCTGGCACGACTCAAGCAGCGTCAGGACGAGCAGGATGCCAAACTGGAAGCCGCCGAAGAACTGGCCAGCCAGTCGAGCGGCAGCGATCTGGAGCGTCGCCTTCAGGAAGCTGGCATTGGCGCCAAAAGCGGCGGTGCAGATGATGTACTGGCGCGCCTGAAGGCTAAAAGCCAGACGCCGGCACCGTAAGCCATTCTGGAGAACGGGCGAGGGCGCAGAATGGGTTTCTCGATACGATTGCAGGTCGTTCTCGCGCTGTCGCTGCTGCTGGTTGCGGTGCAAGTGGTCAATTCGTTCACCGCTGGCAGCCTGATCGGGTACGGCATCATCCCGCGTACGGCATCGGGCTTGCAGGGCATTGTTTTTGCGCCCTTCATCCATGCCTCGTTTCAGCACTTGCTTGGCAATCTACTGCCCTTCATGATTCTGAGCTGGCTGGTTGCAACGGAGGGCGTCAGGCGATTCGCGTGGGTGGCAGGGCTGATTTGCCTGCTGGGCGGCTTGTTGGTCTGGGTGTTCGCACGCACCAGTATTCATGTTGGTGCGAGCGGCTTGATCTTCGGCCTGTGGACCTATCTACTGGCGCGGGCGTGGTATCAGCGCAGTCTGATGAGCCTGCTGCTGGCGATGATCGCATTGGTGGGTTATAGCGGGCTGATCTACGGGTTTATTCCAGTGGCCGGTGTTTCATTTGAATCACATCTGGCCGGCGCAGTTGCCGGCATCGGTGTTGCCCGGCTGATGCACTCGCGGACGTTGCCGGCCGAAGTCACCTGATCAAAAGGGTGGCAGGGCATTGCGGTGAAGCGCGAGTCGTCATTGACTCGTCAGGAAATGCAATCTGACTCAAGGATTTGAACGGATGACCCTGTTGCTGTTGATTCGGCGTCATACCTCGGCGTTCTTCGAACGGTTCGGTTGGGCAGGCATCGGCCTGTTGCTGCTCACCCATTACATCGTGTCCTGGCTGCTGTTGAGCCTGGCGGGCGAAGAGCACCTTGTTCAGGGTGTCGATTTCACTTATTTCTACCTCACCACTGCCACCACCGTGGGTTACGGCGATCTGTCGCCCAAATCCGGCTGGGGCAAGATCATTACGACCACCTGGATCATGCTGGGCGGTATCGCCTTGCTGACCACGGTCATTGGCAAGGCGTCGACATCGGTCGGTGAAATCTGGAGACGGAACATGAAAGGACAGGGCGACTGTTCGACACTCACCGGTCATACCGTGCTCATCGGCTGGGACGGTGAAACCAGTGAGCGCATTGTCGAACTGCTCAACCAGGACTCGGCCACCCAAGGTACGGGCCTGGTTATCTGCGATTCACTCATTGTCGAAAACCCGATGCCGGGTCGCGCCTCGTTCATCAAGGGCGACTCGCTGGATTCGCCTGCGGTGCTGCTGCGTGCCGGGGTCATCGGTGCGCAGCGTATTCTGGTGCACACTCAGTCCGACAGCCTGACCCTGGCGATTGTCCTGACGCTCAAGAACCTTGGGCCGACCGGCCATGTCGTCGCGCACTTCAACAACTCTGAGCGGGCTGCGCTGGCCAGAACCTACGCGCCCGAACTGGAGTGCACCTCGGACATGGCGATCGAAATGCTGGTTCGTTCCTCTCAGGATCCTGGCTCAAGCACGGTCATCACCGAACTGCTGTGCATCGGGCAGGGCGCCACCCAGTTCCGACATGTGCTGCCATCCGACTACACATCCTCCTGTGGCGAGTTGTACATGCGCCTGCGGCAGGACTTCAACGCCACGCTGATCGGCTATCGCGCCTCCTCAATGGCGCAATTCCAGATCAATCCCGCCAATGATGTTGCCATTCTGGGCGGGGAAATCTTCTACATCGCCTCCAGCCGCCTTCAAGGAAATGCGCTATGAACTGGTTTAAACGTGCCATGGGGCTGGAAGCGCCCAAGGGCTCGACTCAAGGCACAGGGTCCACCGGTTCGTCCGGTGCACTGGGCCTGGCCTCCGGCCGCATGCTGTGTCTGGACACGTCGCTGAAGATGCTGCTTGAAGGTCATTCGTATGTGGTCGTTCCGGGAGATGAAAAGGTCTGGGCCGTCGGCCGGATCGACCTTGGGCAATCGCTGACCCTGCAGCGGTTCTACCTGGATGACGAGGATTACTTCCTGCAAGTGGTCTCGAATGGCCCGAATGCCGAGGATATTCAGGACATCATCCTGTTCGGCTATTACAGTGCCGCGCCGATCACCAGCAAGGACGAACTGCTACGCCTGACCGGTCCTGGCTCGAAGATCGGCCTGCCGACCTATGAACACGAAGGTGAGGTGTTCGAAAGGCAATGGGGAACCGAAACCGGACAGACTGAGCTGACGCCTCTGGACGAAGACATCGTCAGCCCTGACGGTGCCTATCGCGTCAAACACCTGAGCATGCTGTACGCCCGTGAAACAGGCCTGATCAACCGTCGCGAGTTTCTGCTTTTCTCGGTCGAAGAAGACGAAGAGGGGACGATTACCCTGACCACGGCGGTCGGCGTCACGCTGCAATCCACTGATATCAACGTTCTATGACAAGGAAATCCTCATGATCGACGCGCTTCGTATGTCGCTCAACGCCACCGCGGTGTTTGGTTTTGTGATGTACATCCTGGTGGCGGCCATCCTGTTCGCCCTGTTCCAGTTCATCTACAGCCGCGTCACGCCGCACAAGGAGTTCGCGCTGATCCGCGAGAACAACAGCGCAGCTGCGCTGGCTCTGGGCGGTTCGCTGATCGGTTTCGCGCTGCCGGCCAGCAACATCATTACCTACAGCATCGGCATTCTGGACGTCATCGTCTGGGTGGTGATTGCGGCCGTGGTGCAACTGGCGGCCTTCGGCGTGACCAGCCTGGTGCTCAAAGGTCTCTCGACCCGGATCGCCAAGGGTGAAATGGCGGCTGCCATCTATTCGGCCAGTGTCGCGATCAGCGTCGGTCTTCTCAACGCGGCCTGCATGACCCCTTCGGTCTGACAGCGGCGACGGTCAAGGAGACTCACGATGAGACGCAGTTCAGTAAAACTGGTGCTTGCCAGCACGATTCCACTGGCCCTCGCCGGCTGTGGTTCCAGCGACGAGCCTAACTTCAAGGCCCAGGCCAACTTCAAGTCCGTGCAGGAGTGTGCCGAGGCCAAGGTTCCGGTGGACGTGTGCTCGGATGCCTACATGCAGGCGCTGTCCGATCACCGACGCATCGCGCCCACCTATGATGACAAGGCCTCTTGCGATGCCGACTTCGTCCCGGACTACTGCCAGGTCACGTCTGACGGCAAGTACATGCCAAAGCTGGGTGGCTTCGAGCTGGGGTTCGAAGGTAACGTGCCCAAGGCGGCCCTGGACCGGGCCAATCAGGAAGTGGCCCAGTCAGCGCCTGCCGGCATGAGCGGTACCAGCGGCCTGCTGACCGGTCTGTTGATCGGCAACCTGATGAGCAACGGGTTCGGCAACAATCGTTATTACTCCCAGCCGATCTACCAGACGCGCGATGACCGCAATTCAGGCGGCGGGACGTTCGGGTATTACGGGTCCACATTGTCCAGCCAGATGGACCGTGGCAAGACCTTCGGCAACTCGAACCAGGCCCGCTCCAACTCCGGCAGTTACAACAAGAACACCCTGGGGCGCAGCCTGGGCAGTTCCGGCTCCGGTTCGTCGGTCTCCTCGACGATCTCGCGGGGCGGTTTCGGCAGTCAGGCATCCGCACGCAGCGGCTGGAGCGGCAAGAGCAGCAGCGGTAGCAGTTTCGGAGGCTAAGGGATCCGCCCCATGAAAAAGATCAGTATCGAAGAGCGGCCGCACTGGCAGGCCACCGTCGAGCGGGAGGGATTCAACTTCCACACCATCGACGGTGAACGCTACTGGGATGAGCGCGGGTATTACCTGTTCACGGAACAGCAGATCACCCGCGATCTGGAAGCACCGACCCAGGAGCTGCACCAGATGTGCATGGACGCCGTAGGGCGCATCGTGGACAGCGAGGCACTGCTCGAACAGCTTGCCATTCCCGAAGCCTTTTTCGACCTGATCCGTACATCATGGAAGGAGGGGCATCCGCATTTGTACGCGCGCTTCGACTTCGCCTACGACGGTACTGGCCCGGCCAAGATGTATGAAATCAACGCCGACACACCGACCAGCCTGATGGAGGCCGGGGCTGTGCAGTTGCTCTGGCTTGAAGAGCAGATGGCGCGTGGCGTGCTGCCGGCCCATGCGACGCAGTTCAATTCCATCGCCGAGGATCTTGTGCGGGCCTTTGCCGAATTTCCTCATCCGGGCCCGTTTCACTTCTCATGCATGTCCGGGTCGGTGGAGGATCGGGGCACCACCGATTTTCTGCGCCGGATGGCGGCCCATGTCGGCATCAACGCCAGGCATATCGACATCGAGGACATCGGACTGACCGCAGACGGCCGCTTTGTCGACCTGGAAGGGCAGCAGATCGAGCGTCTGTTCAAGCTGCATGCCTGGGAGCACATCTTCCATGAGTCGTTTGGTGAACACGTGGCGGCCAGCGGCACTCAGTTCGTGGAGCCTGCCTGGAAATCGATCCTGAGCAACAAGGGCATTCTGCCGCTGCTGTGGCAATTCAATGAAGGCCATCCCAATCTGCTGGCGTCCCATGTCGATCACCACCCTCGGCAACCCGTGCCCAAGGGTTGGGTGCGCAAGCCTTACTTTTCCCGCGAAGGCGCCAACATCGAGATGCGCACCCCCGGCGATCAGGTGATTGCGGTCGACGGCCCCTATACCGACGCGCCTTACATTCTGCAGGCGTACTCGCCGCTGCCGCGCTTTGACGACAGCTATACGTTGATCGGCTCCTGGGTGATCGGAGATCTGGCCTCGGGGATCGGCATTCGTGAAGACGACAGCCTGATCACCAAAGACACCAGCCGCTTCCTGCCGCACGTCGTCATCGACTGAGCGCACTCAAGCCGTCTGCATCAGGCTCGCTGATAGCGCATCAATCACACTCAGTGCGCTTAACAAAAGATAACGACATGTCGATTGTCAGGCATTTGCAAAACTGCCTAGGATGGCGAGGCTTCCAAAAAGGTACGGCCAGAGCGCTCGCGAGCGTCTGGACGGTACGAACGGGTCGATCCAGGGCCTGAATAACAATAAGAGGGGAGAGTCCATGAGTGAGCCTGTCTACCGGCGCACCCGATCAAGTGCGGGCATGTCCCTGGCAACCCTGCTGTTCTGCTCGATGGCTGCTCCGGCAATGGCTGCGTCCGATCCGGCGGCAGCGCCAGCTGCCAATACCAATGCCGATACCAGCACTGTTTACGCCATCGAGTCAGCCAAGGCCTCGCGCGGCCTGCTGCTGGACGTGGCTCACGCGGGCGCTCGACTGGTCGCCGTCGGCGACCACGGTCACATCCTGTATTCCGACGATCAGGGCAAGAACTGGGTCCAGGCCCGCGTGCCGACTCGCCAATTGCTGACCGCGGTTTATTTTGTCGACGAGCAGCACGGTTGGGCCGTAGGCCACGATGCGCAGATTCTGGGCAGCAGCGATGGCGGCAAGACCTGGAGCAAGCAGTTCGAGGACCTGGCGCGCGAGGCACCGTTGCTGGATGTCTGGTTCAAGGACCTGCAAAACGGCTTTGCCGTCGGTGCCTATGGTGCCTTGTTGACCACCACCGATGGCGGACAGCACTGGGAAGATGTCAGTGATCGCCTGGACAACGAAGATCAGTACCACCTCAACGGTATCGCACAGGTCAAGGACGCAGGCCTGTTCATCGTCGGCGAGGCCGGCAGTATGTTCCGCTCCCGTGACGAGGGGCAGACCTGGGAAAAACTCGAAGGCCCGTATCAGGGTTCGTTGTTCGGGGTGATCGGCACGGCCAGTCCCTCGACGCTGCTGGCTTATGGTTTGCGTGGCAACCTGTTTCGCTCCACCGATTTCGGTGACAGCTGGCAGCCCATCGAGCTGCAAGGCGCGCGCGGTCCGCTGGAGTTCGGTCTTGCCAGCGCGTCCCTGCTGGCAGACGGTTCGGTGGTGCTGGTCGGTAACGGCGGCAGCGTGATGCGCAGCAGCGATGACGGCGAAACGTTTCAGGTTTTCAACCGCCCCGACCGTATTTCGCTGGCGGGCGTGACCTCCAATCTTCAAGGCAATCTGATTCTGGTAGGTCAAGGAGGCGTACGCGTCACCTCGCCAACGGGCGCCGAGACGACCCAACAATAAGACCTTTCAGGGCGGGGACATTCAGGCATGAGCAATCTTCAACACACCCAGCACTCCGGCGGAAAAGAGACCTTTCTCGAGCGCCTGATCTTCAACAATCGTCCGGCCGTGATCATTCTGTGTCTGCTGACCAGTATTTTTCTGTTCTGGCAGGCCACTCAGGTTCGCCCGTCTACCAGCTTCGAAAAAATGATCCCGCTGTCCCATCCGTTCATTCAGAACATGATGGAGCATCGTAACGACCTGGCGAACCTGGGCAACACCGTGCGTATCTCGGTGGAAGCCAAAGACGGCGACATCTTCTCCAAACAGTACATGGAAACGCTGCGCCAGATCAGTGACGAGGTGTTCTACATCCCCGGCGTTGATCGCTCTGGCCTGAAATCGCTGTGGAGTCCCAGCGTGCGCTGGACCGAAGTGACCGAGGAGGGCTTTGCGGGGGGCGAGGTCATTCCACAAAGTTACAACGGTTCCGAAGGCAGCCTGGATCTTCTGCGTAACAACGTGCTCAAGTCCGGACAGGTCGGGCGGCTGGTCGCCAACGATTTCAAGTCGAGCATCATTGATGTGCCGTTGCAGGAGTCCTACCCGGACCCGGCCGATCAAGGCAAGTTACTGGCGCTGGACTATCAGCAGTTCTCGCACCAGCTTGAAGAAAAGATTCGCGACAAGTACGAAGCGCAGGACCCCAACATCAAGATTCACATTGTCGGTTTCGCCAAGAAGGTCGGCGACCTGATCGATGGTCTGTTCATGGTGGTGATGTTTTTCGGCATTGCCTTTCTGATCACGCTGGTGCTGCTGATCTGGTTCACGCGCTGCATCCGCAGCACCATCGCCGTGCTGATCACCACATTGATTGCTGTGATCTGGCAACTGGGGCTGATGCATGTGGTGGGGTTCGGCATCGACCCGTATTCGATGCTGGTGCCGTTTCTGATCTTTGCCATCGGCATTTCCCACGGGGTCCAGAAGATCAACGGGATCGCGTTGCAATCCAGTGATGCGGAGAACGCATTGATGGCGGCGCGGCGTACGTTCCGCCAACTGTTCCTGCCCGGCATGATCGCGATTCTGGCTGACGCCGTGGGTTTCATCACGCTGCTGATCATCGACATCGGCGTGATTCGCGAGCTGGCCATCGGCGCGTCCATTGGTGTCGCAGTGATCGTGTTCACCAACCTGATTCTGTTGCCGGTGGCGATTTCCTACGCAGGTATCAGCAAACGGGCAATCAATCGCAGCAAGCAGGATGCAGTGTCCGAGCATCCGTTCTGGCGATTGCTGTCCAACTTCGCCAGCGCAAAAGTTGCCCCGGTTTCCATCGTGCTGGCGCTGCTGGCCTTCGGTGGTGGCCTCTGGTACAGCCAGAACCTGAAGATCGGCGATCTGGATCAGGGTGCGCCGGAGCTGCGTCCCGATTCACGCTACAACAAGGACAATGCGTTCATCATCAATCATTACTCCACCAGCTCTGACGTGCTGGTGGTGATGGTCAAGACGCCGCCCGAGGGCTGCTCGGCCTATCCGACCATGGCGGCGATCAACGAACTGGCCTGGAAGATGGAGAACACTCAGGGCGTGCAGTCGGCGATTTCGTTGGTGACGGTTTCCAAACAGGTCATCAAGGGCATGAACGAGGGCAACCTGAAATGGGAAACCCTGTCACGCAACAAGGACGTGCTCAACAACTCCATCGCCCGTGCCGACGGTCTGTACAACAACACCTGCTCGCTGGCGCCGCTGCTGGTATTTCTCAACGATCACAAGGCTGAAACCCTTGATCGCGCAGTGCATGCGGTGCAGGACTTCGCCAGGGAAAACAACCGCCCTGACATGCAGTTCCTGCTGGC
The DNA here is from genome assembly GCF_900143095.1 of Pseudomonas asturiensis. Lineage (GTDB taxonomy): Bacteria > Pseudomonadota > Gammaproteobacteria > Pseudomonadales > Pseudomonadaceae > Aquipseudomonas > Aquipseudomonas asturiensis. The sequence goes on from NZ_FRDA01000004.1 coordinate 29,218, forward strand.
GGCCGGTAACGCCGGTATCGAAGCGGCCACCAACGAGGTGATCAAGAAGTCCGAGTTGACCATTCTGGTGCTGGTCTACATCTGCGTGGCGGCCATGTGCATGATCACCTTCCGTTCCTGGGCGGCGACGCTGTGCATCGTCCTGCCGCTGGTCCTGACTTCGGTACTGGGCAATGCGCTGATGGCGTTCATGGGCATCGGCGTGAAAGTTGCGACCTTGCCAGTGGTGGCGCTGGGTGTGGGGATCGGTGTCGATTACGGCATCTACATCTATAGCCGTCTGGAGAGCTTCCTCAGAGCGGGGTTGCCGTTGCAGGAAGCCTATTACGAAACGCTGAAGTCCACGGGCAAGGCCGTGCTGTTTACCGGTCTGTGCCTGGCGATTGGCGTGTGCACCTGGATCTTCTCGGCGATCAAGTTCCAGGCCGACATGGGGCTGATGCTGACCTTCATGCTGTTGTGGAACATGTTCGGCGCACTGTGGCTCTTGCCAGCGCTGGCGCGGTTCCTGATCAAGCCGGAGAAAATGGCAGGGAAGGTGGGCAATTCACTGTTTTCACATTGAGACGTCAGCAGCGCGTGAGCGTACCCACGTTGCGCGCTCAGCGTTTTACAGTCCCACGCAATAAACCTGGGAGGCGGCTTGCCGGCGATGCGTATCTTCAGTCGATTCATCAGTGACTGACCTGACGCTTTCGCCGGCAAGCCGCCTCCCACAGGTTGTGCGCTCAACCGGCCATTCGCTGCCTGGCCTTGTCCTGCGCACGGCATGGATCAAACCCCGCCCAGCACCACGCGATTAAAAGCGTGGGAGGCGGCTTGCCGGCGATGCGTATCTTCAGTCGATTCATCAGTGACTGACCTGACGCTTTCGCCGGCAAGCCGCCTCCCACAGGTCGTGCGCTCAACCGGCCATTAGCTGCCTGGTCCTGTCCTGGCACGGCATGGATCAAACCCCGCCCAGCACCACGCGATTAAAAGCGTGGGAGGCGGCTTGCCGGCGATGCGTATCTTCAGTCGATTCATCAGTGACTGACCTGACGCTTTCGCCGGCAAGCCGCCTCCCACAGGTTGTGCGCTCAACCGGCCATTAGCTGCCTGGCCTTGTCCTGCGCACGGTGTGGATCAAACCCCGCCCAGCACCACGCGATTAAAAGCGTGGGAGGCGGCTTGCCGGCGATGCGTATGTTCAGTCGATCCATCAGTGACTGATCTGACGCTTTCGCCGGCAAGCCGCCTCCCACAGGTTGTGCGCTCAGCCGGCCACTGGCTGCTTGGCCGCCCCCATCAAACCCCGCCCAGCACCACGCTCAGCGCATTACGCGCATCGTCCAGTTGCACCAGTGAGGCATGGCGGGCGCCGAGGGCGTCGCGGTTCTGGATGGCGGTGAGTATGGCTTTATGACGCGGCATCGCCAGTTCGTGCAGGTTGGGACGCTTGTTGGAATACTTGAGCGCCTCGCGCAAGGCCAATGACAGCATGTTGCACAGATGAGCCAGCAGGTCATTGTGGGTTGCGTCGGCGATGCGGCTGTGGAAATCCAGGTCCGGCTGTAACAGGTCCTCAGGGGTCGGAGCCGCCTCCATGCGCTGATAGGCCTCATGGATGGAGTCGATTTCCTCATCCGTCGCATGCTGTGCTGCCAGCGCGGCGACTGCGGGCTCGATCACTGCGCGTACGCTGGTCAACAGGTTGAAGAACTCATTCTGCGGCGAACTCTGCATCACCCAGTGCAGCACGTCCGGGTCAAGCAAGTGCCACTCACGTCGAGCCTTGACCACCGTGCCGACACGCGGTCTCGAGTAGACCAGGCCTTTGGCTACCAGCACCCGCGTGGCTTCACGCAGCACCGGACGGCTGACTGCGTACTCTTCACAGAGCAGTGCCTCGGCAGGCAGTTTTTCGTCAGGTTTGAATCGACCGGATACGATCTGCATGCCCAGTTCCTGGACAATGCGCGCATGCATGCTTTTACGGTCAGAAGGCTTTCGATAGTCCATGGGAACGCGAGTCGATCCTGGCGATGAATGCCGCGCATGATAACACTGCGCACAGCCCTGAGCGGCCGCCCTTGCGAGGCAACCGCCACATTGGCCGGTGAGCGGTCAGTGAGAATGCCTCGGCACTTCGGACCCGCGGTTACCGATCAGGAAGTCGAAATCGCAACCCTGATCGGCCTGCATCACATGATCGACATACAGCTGACGATAGCCGCCAAGCAGCAGTTGAGGCGGTGCCTGCCAGTCAGCCAGACGTGCGGCCAGTTCGGCCTCGGGGATATCCAGATGCAAACGCCCGCTGGCACAGTCCAGTTCGATCCAGTCGCCTTCCTTCACCACCGCCAACGGTCCGCCTGCTGCCGCTTCCGGCGCGACGTGCAAGACCACGGTGCCATACGCGGTGCCACTCATACGTGCGTCGGAAATCCGCACCATGTCGGTTACGCCCTGAGCCAGCAGCTTGGCCGGCAGCCCCATGTTGCCGACCTCAGCCATGCCCGGATAACCCTTAGGCCCGCAGTTCTTGAGGACCATGACGCAGGTTGCATCAATATCCAGGTCCGGATCGTTGATGCGCGCCTTGTACATCTCGAAATTCTCGAACACCACCGCGCGACCACGGTGCTGCATCAGTGCAGGCGTTGCGGCGGAAGGCTTGAGTACTGCGCCCAGCGGCGCAAGGTTGCCGCGCAGCACGCAAATGCCGCCATCGGCGCGGATCGGGTTGTCCAGCGCGCGGATGACCTGGTCTTCGCCATAGATAGGTGAGTTGCAGGTGTTCTCGGCAATGCTTTTGCCATTGACGGTCAGCGCGTCAGGGTTGGGCAGCAACCCGGCCTCGTTCATGCGTCGCAGCACGGCGGGCAGGCCGCCTGCGTAGTAAAACTCTTCCATCAGGAAGCGCCCGGAAGGTTGCAGGTCGACGATGGTCGGCATGCCGCGACCGACACGGGTCCAGTCATCCAGCTCCAGGTCGACACCGATGCGTCCGGCGATGGCTTTCAGGTGGATCACCGCGTTGGTCGAACCGCCGATGGCGGCGTTGACCCGAATCGCATTTTCGAACGCGGCCTTGGTGAGAATCTTCGACAGGCGCAGGTCTTCGCGAACCATGTCCACCGCCCGCATGCCAGACATGTGCGCCAACACGTAACGACGCGAATCCACCGCTGGAATCGCCGCGTTGTGCGGCAACGAGGTGCCCAGTGCTTCGGCCATGCAGGCCATGGTCGAGGCGGTGCCCATGGTGTTGCAGGTGCCTGCCGAGCGGGACATGCCCGCTTCAGCGGACAGGAACTCATCCAGGCTGATCGTCCCGGCTTTATAGGATTCGTGCATCTGCCAGACGATGGTGCCCGCGCCGATGTCCTTGCCTTCATGCTTGCCGTTGAGCATCGGTCCGCCGGTCACGACGATGGCTGGAATGTCACAGCTGGCCGCGCCCATCAGCAGTGCAGGGGTTGTCTTGTCGCAACCGGTCAGCAGCACCACGCCATCAATCGGGTTGCCACGGATCGCCTCTTCAACGTCCATGCTCGCCAGGTTGCGGGTGAACATTGCGGTGGGGCGCAGGTTGGATTCGCCGTTGGAGAACACGGGAAACTCCACCGGCCAGCCACCGGCCTCGATCACGCCGCGTTTGACGTGTTCGGCAATCTGACGGAAATGGGCGTTGCAGGGCGTCAGTTCTGACCAGGTGTTGCAAATGCCGATGATCGGTTTGCCTTGAAACTGATGGTCGGCGATGCCCTGATTCTTCATCCAGCTGCGATACATGAAGCCATTCTTGTCGGCAGTGCCAAACCACTGGGCAGAACGGAGGGTCGGTTTTTTATCGGAGTCAGACATGATCGGCTCTCTTATTGTAAGACTTAATGTCGATGCTGCTGGCTAAGGTAAGCCTAAAAAACGCCGATTGGAAGAGTTGTCAGTTTAAATAGTATTACTATATAGTCGTTTTCAGTCGAGGGACGACCCTTGCTTCGGTGTTGTGTCATAACAGCCCCAGGTACAGAGGCGATCTCCGCAGGTTCCATAACAAAAACAATGGGAGACCGCCTTCATGAGCCAGGAACTGCGGCTTATACGCCGCATCACGTTCAAACTGATTCCCTTTCTGATCCTGCTTTACCTCATCGCCTATGTGGACCGCTCTGCCGTGGGCTTCGCCAAGCTGCACATGGGTGCCGATATCGGCATTGGCGACGCGGCCTACGGGCTGGGTGCCGGGCTGTTCTTCATTGGTTACTTCCTGCTGGAAATCCCCAGCAACCTGATGCTCGAACGCTTTGGCGCACGCCGCTGGTTCGCACGAATCATGATCACCTGGGGCGCCATCACCATCGGCATGGCCTTCGTTCAGGGACCCCACAGCTTTTATGTGATGCGTTTCCTGCTGGGCGCGGCCGAGGCGGGCTTCTTCCCCGGCGTGCTGTACTACATCACCCAGTGGTTCCCGGTGCGTCATCGCGGCAAGATCCTGGGCCTGTTCATCCTGTCGCAACCCATCGCCATGATGATTACCGGTCCTGTGTCCGGCGGTCTGCTGGGCATGGATGGCGTACTGGGTCTGCACGGCTGGCAGTGGCTGTTCATCGTGATCGGTACGCCTGCGATCCTGCTGACCTGGCCTGTCTTGCGCTGGCTGCCAGACGGTCCGCAGCAGGTCAACTGGATGGATCAAGCCGAGAAAGACTGGTTGACCGGTGAACTGAAGAAGGATCTGGAAGAATATGGCCAGACCCGGCACGGCAACCCGCTCCACGCCCTGAAGGACAAGCGCGTGCTGTTGCTGGCGCTGTTCTATCTGCCCGTCACATTGAGTATTTATGGACTTGGCCTGTGGCTGCCGACGCTGATCAAACAGTTTGGCGGCAGTGACCTGACCACCGGGTTCGTGTCTTCGGTGCCCTACATCTTCGGCATCATCGGCCTGTTGATCGTGCCGCGCAGTTCCGACCGTCTCAATGATCGTTACGGCCATCTCGCGGTGCTCTATGTGCTCGGTGCCATCGGCCTGTTCTGCAGCGCCTGGCTGACCCTGCCGGTCGCCCAACTGGCGGCGCTGTGTGTGGTGGCGTTTGCGCTGTTCTCGTGTACGGCGGTGTTCTGGACCTTGCCGGGCCGCTTTTTTGCCGGTGCCAGTGCAGCGGCCGGTATCGCTCTGATCAACTCGGTGGGCAACCTGGGCGGCTATATCGGACCGTTCGTCATCGGTGCCCTGAAAGAGATGACCGGCAGTCTGGCTTCCGGGTTGTACTTCCTGTCCGGCGTCATGGTCTTCGGGCTGTTGCTGACCGGTATCGTTTACCACGTGCTGGAGCGCAAGCATGTGCTGCCCGCTTCCGAATTCGCTGCCAGCGCCAAGGCGCGCTAGGTCCGGCTTTCCACTGTCTGAAAGGAGATTTCCATGCGGTTGGTGCAATTTGAACTGAACAACGGTCAGCGTCGGGTCGGTCTGGTGGACGGCGATCAGGTGCGTGAAGTGCTGGGCGCCGAGAGCGTTCGCGAACTGGCGCTGGCGGCGATTCAGGCAGGCTCTGGGCTGGCGCAGCAGGTCGAGCAGTCAGGGGTGGGCGAGAGCCATGATTACGCGCAACTGCTGGAAGAACTGCGCATTCTGCCACCGCTGGACCACCCGGATCCTGCGCACCTGCTGGTCAGTGGCACCGGCCTGACGCACCTTGGCAGCGCCTCTGCGCGGGACAAGATGCATCAGCAATCGGGTGACGAATCGGCGATGACCGACACCATGCGCATCTTCAAATGGGGCGTGGAAGGCGGCAAGCCGCCCGCCGGTCAGGCCGGTGTGCAGCCGGAATGGTTCTACAAGGGCGACGGCAGTATCGTCGTGCGCCCGGGTGCATCCTTTTCGCTGCCGCCGTTCGCTGAAGATGGCGGTGAAGAGCCGGAACTGAGCGGCCTGTACGTCATCGGGCATGACCGCAAGCCTTACCGGCTCGGGTTCGCGATCGGCAACGAATATTCCGACCACATCATGGAGCGTCGCAATTACCTGTACCTGGCGCACTCCAAGCTGCGCGCCTGCTCGTTCGGACCTGAATTGCGGGTAGGTGAGTTGCCGCAGAATCTTTCAGGCACCAGCAAGATCTGGCGTGACGGTGAAGTGGTGTGGGAGAAGGAGTTTCTGAGCGGCGAGGCCAACATGTGCCACAGCCTGGAAAACCTTGAGTATCACCACTTCAAATATGCCCAGTTCCTGCGCCCTGGAGATGTGCATGTGCATTTTTTCGGCACCGCGACCCTGTCTTTCGCCGATGGCGTGCGGACTCAGCCGGGGGACAGGTTCGAGGTCAGTCAGGCCGAGTTCGGCAAGCCACTGATCAATGGCCTGGCACCGGGCGAAGCGGTGTTCCAGCCGGGTGGGATTGGCAGGTTGTGAGATAAGGGTAGCGATGACGTCCATCGCTGCCATCATAAAACCCGAGTAGATGAATGTGTGCCTTGTGGGAGGCGGCTTGCCGGCGATGGCGTCAGTTCAGTCGCTGACAGGTCGCCTCAGAAAAAGCATCGCCGGCAAGCCGCCTCCCGCAGTCCGTTGGTCGTCACTGCCGTCGCGGTTTTCGCCAGGATCATGGCCAATCATCGTGCGATTGCCCTATCATTCGCGTTTTTGCAGCCCGGATAACCTCATGACGACTACCCCAGAGACCTTGCTCGCCGCCCTCGAAACGTCCTCGATGCTGGAAATCGATGGTCTGCACGCTTGGGAATTTTCGCTGGACGATGAACTGAACGTTGAATGCATGGACGGTCGCGAGCGCAAGGTGTGGCGTTTCACCCTTGATCAGGTCAAGGCTGCGACGTTCGACGAGTCCCTGCAAAGTTGGGTCGTCAATGACGGCAACGCTGACCACCGGATCGTCTGCCTGGATGCGTTCACGCCTACTGATGAAGACGACGCTGACGAAGCTTGATCCAGATCAAGTCATGCTCACCGATTAGTCGCTAGATTCACCTGTGCGCGTCGACTGCTTTTGTGAAGGCATCGGCGCCAACTAGCAGGGTGCCGAGTGTGACGTCGTTAGCGACGGTGCTCACTTCGCACACACGGATGTGCTTGCCTTTTCTTATTGCCCCGACGCGTTTTGCCGTCCGGGAATAACGACGTTTCATACACTGGCCTCGCCAGTGTCGGCCCAATGGACTGGGCCATACCAACAAGATAGGGAGATCCAATGTCTACTCAAGGTGCGTTGAGTCGTGCACGTATGTTGCCGACGTTGCTGGGCGTTCTGTTGCTGGTACTCGGTCTGGTGATGCTGATCGGCGGCTTCAGGCTGGTCGGCCTGGGCGGTTCGTTCTATTACATGTTGTGCGGTTTCGGTTTCTCGGCCATCGGCGTTCTGCTGGCCATGGGGATGCGTTTTGCTGTCTGGCTGTTCACCCTGATGCTGTTGTTGAGCACCGTCTGGGCGTTGTGGGAGGTGGGCCTGGATCGCCAACAGTTGCTGCCGCGCCTGTTCGTTTGGTTTCTGGTCGGGCTGGTGTTGGTACTGCCGATCACCAGGCAAGGGTTGCGGCCGCTGCGCCGCAGTGTGCCGATTGGCGGTCTGGTCATCGCGTTGATCCTGGCGGGTGTGACGTTCGATCCCATCGGGCAGTTCAGGCGGCTCGCCCAGCACACCGAGGATTTCATGGTGGCGCTGGTTCCGGGCATGGACCTGCGCTGGATGCCCTCCGTCGACAGCGAGACCGGGTTGCAGAGGCCGGAAAGTCAGGCCGGGTGGCAATGAATGCGTGCGCTGCAAAACTACCCGACCGTATTCAGTGTCATAGCCCTGACTGTCGCGTGACAGGCGTCAATAACGTCAACAAAAAAGGGATGCCCCCATGCCCCATAAAATTCTGCCGTGGCTGGCGATGGCCAGTGCCATGAGCACGTTTACCTTGCAGGCTCAACCCATGACCGATTCCCAATTGCTGCTGGGTTCCTACACCCAGGGAAAAAGCGAGGGTATCTACCGGTTCGGCTTCGACAGCAAGACCGGCATGATCGACCCCAAACCGCTTCAGGTGATCAAGACCGAAAATCCGTCCTGGCTGACGGTTTCCAAGGACCAGCGTTATCTGTTTGTCGTCAATGAGAACGGCCCCGGCCAGACCGATGTGGTCGGTAAGGTCAGCAGTTTTTCCATCGAACCCAAGACCTTCAACATTGCGCCGATCAATCAGGTGGAGACCAAAGGTGAGGAGCCGACTCACTCGAGCCTGAGCAAGGACGGGCGTTATCTGTTCGTGGCCAACTACGCGGTAAACCCGGATCCGGGTGGCGCGTTGTCAGTGATGCCGGTCAGCAAGGACGGGCAGTTGGGTGACGCCGTTCAGGTATTGCCGCTGGGCCCCGGCAGCAAGGTCAATCCAGAGCGCCAGATGTCGTCCCACGTTCACCTGGCGGTGCCGACACCGGATGACAAATACGTCGTAACGGCCGACCTGGGTGCCGACAAGCTATTCGTCTACCGCTACAACGCTGATCAGAGCAAACCGCTGCAGCCTGCCAGTATACCGAGCGTGCAGTTGCCGGCAGGCAGCGGACCGCGTCATGTCCTGTTCAGCGGCGATGGCAAGCATGCCTGGCTGGTGCTGGAGATGTCGGCCCAGGTGGTGGTCTTCGACTATCGGGATGGCGTCTTCAAGCAGACCCAGATCGTGGACATGAAGAACAAGGGCGTCGAACAGAAGAACGGTGGCGGTGCGTTGCACACCTCGCCCGACGGCAGGTTCCTGTACGTGACCAACCGTGGCGAAGCCAATCAAGTGGTGGTGTTCCGGATCGATCCCAGCAGCGGAAGGCTTGAAGAAATCCAGCGCCGGGCCGTCGAAGGCGCAGAGCCTCGTGAGTTCAGCTTTGACCCCAGCGGCATGTTCATGCTGTTTGCCAATCAGAAGAGCAACCAGATCGTGACGGTGCGCCGTGATGTGAAAACCGGCTTGATCGGCGATACGGTGCAGAAAGTCGATGTGGATGCACCCTCGTATTTGCACTTTCTGAATGAAAAATAAGTTACAAAGCCTTCAGCCCGCGAAACGCGCGGGCTGAAGCCGTTATCAATGCCGATGATATGAGTTAGTGCTACAAAAGATTTCTGCTGACCCGCCCTCAGGCGTAAGTTTGAGTCACGGCCAAGACGGCCATAACTCAAAGCGGCACATAACAGCGTGCAGCGCCGACACAAAGAGAGGTGACCCAGATGAACTTCAATCTTTTCTCCATCATTGCTGCATCGGCTATTTCCGCGTCTGTGGCACTTCCTGCCAGCGCCAGTGTCGATGTGAGCGACAAGAAAGCCCACGCGACCCAAACCTATACACCGAAGTACCTGCAACAGAGCGCCAACTTTTACGCCGCGCTGGATCACAAGTCTGCGCAATGAAACGTCCGTGAATTCATTCCCCGTTAGCGACGGTGCCGATACCGGGGAATGGATTCGTGAACGGCAATGCTTTCGCGAGCATGTTCGCCCACACAGGTCCACGCGACCACTGCCCATTGCGTGGCAGACCCTGCATGGACTGTTACGTGAGCCTGCTCGCGAAAGCGTTGAATCCCCTTGTCCCTGCTACCGTGCTGGTAGCGGGGATTTTTTTGCATCCGGTGCCTGGGTATCCCGCCCTTGAAGATCGGCCTGTTTATGCATGACCGCTGCAAACAGCCCGCTGTCCAGAAAGCGCTGTAGCCATTCGCGCAGCGCCGGATAAGCACTTTGCGCGAACCAGTCCGGATCGACAAAACAGAACTGGCGAATAAAGGGCGCGATGGCAATGTCGGCCAGTGTCGGGTGCTCTCCCATCAGGTAAAAACCCGACTGCAGTCGAATGTCCAGCGTGCGCAGAAAGGCTTCGCCCTGTTCGCGATAATGCTCGGCGCAATGTTCCGGGTAACGCACGGCGTATTTATATCGGTCCAGATTCGGCTTGAAGACCTGATCGTTCTCTTCGATCAGGTCGGCCATTTCACGTTGTGCTGAAGAATCGCAGGCCAGCAGCCAGTCATCTGGATCATTCTGCGCCAATGCCCAGTGCATGATGTCCAGGCTCTGCTCCAGAACACGGTCGGCAACAATCAGCACCGGTACCGTGCCCTTGGGCGAGCGTTCGAGCATGTGCGGCGGTTTGGCCTTGAGGCTGACTTCGTGGATGTCCACCTCACAGCCCGCGTAGTGCAACGCCATGCGTGCACGCATGGCGTAGGGGCAGCGGCGGAACGAGTAGAGCACCGGCTTCATGAGCTGCCGACTTCAATGGTGCTCAACCCGTTACCCTGACGCCGGACCTTGATCTGCACCGGGATGCGCTCGTGCATTTCCTGAACGTGGGAAATGACGCCCACCTTACGGCCCTGCGCCTGCAAGCCGTCCAGTGCATCCATGGCCAGTTGCAGCGATTCGGGGTCAAGGCTGCCGAAGCCTTCGTCGATGAACAGCGATTCGATACGCAAGGTGCTGGACGCCATCGACGCCAGACCCAGGGCCAGGGCCAGCGACACCAGAAAGGTTTCCCCGCCCGACAGCGAATGCACCGAGCGTGTCTCGTCGCCCATTTCGGTGTCCAGCACCAGCAGCCCGAGCATGCTGCCGCCGCGCTTGAGGCGGTAGCGGCGCACCAGTTGTTTCAGTTGGGCGTTGGCGTGGTGCACCAGCAGATCGAGGTTATAGGCCTGGGCGATCTTGCGGAATTTGTCGCCTTCGGCCGAGCCGATCAGCGCAGCCAGTCGAGCCCAGCGCTGATATTGGCCAGTAGCTTCGTTGATGCGGGCCTGCAATTCACTGTTGGCGTCACGGCGGCGCTGGTCTTCGCTCAGTTGCGCGCGGAGTTCGGCACAGTGTTGTTCGCTCAGCGCCGTCTGTTCCTGGGCCTGCAACAGGGCGGCATTCAGCGCGTCGCCGTCGGTCAGGTCGGCATGTTGCGTCTGATGTTGCTGCACGCGTTGTGTGCGTTCATCGAGCAGAATCCGCGCCTGCTCCAGGGCTTTCTCGGTCGCTTGGGACTGCCTGCGCAATTGCTCGACGTGTTCGTCGTCGTAGGTGAGCAGGGTGTCGAGCGCAGCGTCGTCCAGTTCCGGGTGCTGATTGCGCCAGTCGGCGAGCGTGGCATCAAGCTCTGTCAGTTCCTGCTGCAAGGCCTGCTGCTGTTGCTCGCCGGAATTGAGTTCGGCGGCCAGCTGGATCAACTGACTCTGGATGTCCTGCAAGAATTGGGCTGCCGAGCCTTCGGCCTGGCGGGCCTGCTCGACGGCCTGTTCCAGGGCCTGCTGCCATTGCTCCGCGCTGGTGTATTCGCCCAGCAGCTCCTGCAACCGCTGCTGACTTGCCTGCTGCTGTTCAGTGAGTGCCGTGACCGTCTGCAGGTGTTCTGAGACGCGCAGCAGGCGGTTCTTCTGCTCGACCTGTTCGCTGTCGATGCGCTGCTGGCGTTCGCGTTGCTCCTGCTGCTCCTCGCCTTGCTGCTCCAGTTGATCGAGTCGCTGCGTCACGTGCTGTTCAAGCTGCATCACGGTGGTCGATGCATCGTTGCGCAGCCCGTCCAGCGTCTGCGGCGAGACCAGCGAAGCAAAGGCTGTCAGCTCTTCGTCCAGGCGCTGCTGATCGGCGCTCAACTGCTGGAGCTGATCGGCCACATGGCGTGCGGCCGTCTGGCTGGCCTCCTGTGCAGCCTGTACGGACTGTTGCAGGCGTGCGGCGTCTTTCTGCAGGGTGAGCAGGGCTTGCTGGCGTTGCTCGTCGCGGACGATGACCTCGGTCAACTGGCTGAGCTGCTGGCTTAACCAGGCGTCGCGTCCGGCAGGGTCGCGGTCCAGCAATTGAGCGCTCAGCGGGTGCGCTTCAAGGTCCGGTGCCAGTGCCTGCCGGCGCATGGTCAGTTGTTCATGTTGGCGCAGCAGTTCTTTCTGCCGGGCGATGATGCCGCCCACGTGCTCGCGCAACAGATTGCGCTGCTCGGTCAGGGTATCGACGGTTTTCTGCGCGCTGGCCTGTTCATCCTCGTCATGCCGGGTAAGGCTGTGCAACAAGGCCTCGGGCTGGTGCCACGGATGCTCGGCACTGCCGCAGACCGGGCAGGGCTGGTCGTCCTGCAACTGGGTGCGCAGTTCTTCGACGCTGGCGCTACGGGCCAGACGCTGGCGTTCCAGCAGTTGCCGGGTCACGCTCAGGGTCTGCTCGGCGACAGTCAGCTCGTCCTTGACCTTGATGCCTTGGGCGACCAGTTGCTCGCGTTCCTGCTGGGCATTCTGTTGCTGCCGGGCCAGCTCCTGCAGTTGCCGTTCGATGTCGTGATGGCTGGCCCACAGACGTGTCAGCTCTTCAAAGGCGCGCTGTTGCTTGCGATTGTCCTGCAACAGGCTACCGAGAATCTGCAACTGTTCGGTGACGGCTGCAACTTCGCAATCGGCCTCGCGGTACAGCAATTCCAGTGCGCTGCGTTGTTCCGTCAGCTGTTGCTCGGCCTCGCTGGCACGCTGTTGCAGCGCAGGCAACTCAAGGTTGCCGTGCTTGAGGCGATTGGCGGTCAATGTCAGCGTCTTCAGGCGATCACGCCACGCACTCCAGCCTTGGGCGAGCGGTGCCAGATCACGGCTGTGTTCGAGCTGTTCGGCAATGCGTTCAAGGCGCTGGGCAACCTGCTGCTGTTGATCGAGCAGGATTTGCAGGCCGGTCTGGCCCTGGGTGCAGGACTGTTCGGCCTGCTGATGCTGTTCCGAGGCCTTGCTCAGCTCTTGAGCGAGGCGGTTCAGCGTGTTTTGCGCGTCGAATGCCTGCTGCAAGAGCGGCCTGGCGAGGCTGTGCGCCTGTTGGGCGTCCAGCAACTGAGACTGCGCCTGGCTGCGTTGGTCGTGCAGTTGCTGCTGGCCGTTTTGCAGCGTGACCTGCTGCTCCTGATGCTGACGAATCTGCCCGGCCAACGGCGTGAGCTGGGCGTTCAACGTGATCCGCCGTGCGAAGCGATGCCGTTGCGGGCCGAGGTGTTCAAGCTGGCCAAGTGTCTGGCGCTGGCTGCTCTGATCGTTCCACACCTGTTGCGCGGCGCTCAGGCTTTCCTGAGCAGCGAGTTGTTCGTCGCGCAGCCGATGCAGCTCGGTCAGCCATTGCTGCTGCAGCTCCAGCTGGCGCTGCTGCGCCTGATGCAGTTTGAGCTGCTGCTGTGCATCGCTCATGCGCTGCTCGAGTTCGACAAGCTGCTCGGGATCCAGCGGGCTGATATGACTGGCCTGGGCGGTCAGGACCTTGAGCGCTTCTTCGGCCTCTTTGCTCTTGCTGTAGGCGCGTCGCCCGAGCTGGCTGTAGATCGCGGTGTTGGTCAGTTTCTCCAGCAGTTCGCTGCGTTCCTTGTCGTCGGCCTTGAGAAAGGCGCTGAACTCGCTCTGGGCGAGCATCACGGCTCGGGTGAACTGTTCGAAGTTCAGGCCCAGGCGGCTTTCGATCAGTTGCTCGAACTCGCGCTTGCTCTGATTACTGAGGACCTGCTCACTGTCCAGGTCGGTCAGGGTCTGGCGGCTGGCCTGCAGTTTTTTCGCCGCGTTGTCCCGGGCGCGGTTGGTTTCCCAGCGCGCGCGGTAGCGGCGCTGGTCGATGCCGATGAAGTCCACCTCGGCATAACCGCTGCCGGTGCCACGGCGCAGCAGGGTGCGTGGATCACTGGTGGTGATGTCGCCGTCGATGTCCGGGACTTTTGACTGGCCGATGTTGCTCAGGCGCGGAATGGCTCCGAACAGCGCCAGGCACAAGGCATCGAGCAAGGTGCTTTTGCCCGCGCCGGTCGGGCCGGTGATGGCGAACAGCCCGGCGCTGGCCAAGGGCTCTGCCGTGAAATCCAGCTCGAACGGTCCGGCCAGAGAGGCCAGGTTTTTCAGGCGAATGGCGAGAATCTTCATGGCTGTTCGCTCTCCTGCTGCACTTCACGCAACAGTGTGGCGAAGTCGCTCAGGGTCTGTTCATCGACCTCTGTACCGAAGTTGTCCTGCCAGGCGCGGCTGAACAGCTCCTGTGGGCTGAGCTGATCCAGTTCGATCAGCGCGGCATCGCCATCGCTGCCGTCTTCGCTGCCTTTGCCCGCGTACTCGGCTCCGATGCGCACCAGGCGCACAGCCTTGCCCTGCAGGGCGGTTTCGATCTGATTGCGCAGGTCCGGCTGTGGCTCGTCCAGACGCACGCGCACCTCAAGCCAGGGCTGCCGGTCCGGGTCGGCCAGCAGGTCCACGTTGGGCAATTCCTTGAGCTGAACCAGCAGTTCGGCAAGCGGCGCAGGCCCCAGACGCTGCAGGTTGACGGCGCGTGGAATCAGGCAGGTGTCGACGCTGGTCAGCGTCTCGCCGTCGCAATTGATCTCCAGAATCTGGTGCTGATAGCCGATTTCCGAGAATGACAAGGGAATCGGCGAGCCACTGTAGCGAATGCGCTCTTCACCATTGACCCGCTGCGGCTTGTGCAAATGTCCGAGCGCGACGTATGTGATGCTCGGTCCGAACAGGCTGGCGGGCAGGGCTTCGGCGTTGCCGATGATCAGGCTGCGCTCGGAGTCCTCGGACACCGAACCACCTGCCATGTGCGCGTGGCTCACGGCAATCAGTGCCTGCCCTGGCTCACGTTTGCGGTTGGCGGCTTCGATCAGGCGCTCATGAACCCGGGCGATGCCTTTGAGGTAGTCGTCGCCCAGCGTCGGGCCGGTGACTTCGGCGGGGCGCAGAAACGGCAGCGCCAGGCACCAGGCGCGTACGTCACCCTTGGCATCAGGCAGCGGCAGTAGCAGACGCTCGGCATCCAGCGCGCCGTCGTCCAGCCACAACACCCGGCCAAGCGCGTGAGTGCGCAGGCGACGCATCAACGGCGCGGGCAGTTCGATACGAGAGCCCGAGTCGTGGTTGCCGGCGATCATCACGATGGTCAGCAATGGGTTCTGTTCGTGAGCGTTGACGATGAAGTCGTACAGACGTTCCTGGGCTTTGACCGGCGGGTTGACGGTGTCGAAGATGTCGCCCGCGATCAACAGGACATCGGGTTGGCGCTCGGCCAGACGGGCCAGCAGCCAGGTCAGAAAGCAGGCGTGTTCGAAGTCGCGCTCCTGACCGTGAAGGTTCTGGCCCAGATGCCAGTCGGAGGTGTGGAACAGACGCATTGAATTACCTTGTCATGAAGAGGTGTGCCCGGCTGCATCCTCACTTGGGATACAGCGGCGGCAACCCGGCATCGCCAGCCGGGTCCTGAATGTGTTCGGCGGCGGGGAGGGTGCGAATCGCACGCCACAGGTCCTCGCCCAGCCAGAGCTTTCCGGTCTCACTGTAAAGCGCGCCGTTCAGGCCATCCAGTGCGTCGGACAGCGGCACGAAGCGGGCGGCCATGTCAGCCAGGGTGTCCGGTTGCTGGCGTGCCCAGGCGTCCAGTGCCTGGCGCGTGGCCTGCGGGTCGTTGGCCAGGCAGGCGCGCTTGAGGTCATCGAGCACAGTACGCGGGCTTGGCCCGGCCTGCACGGTTCTGGCAATGGCCGGCTGGCTGCGCGCGCGCCACCAGAGCACACAGCCGAGCAGGGTGGTGCAGGCGAAAAACAGCGTGCTCATCTGCCACGGCCAGACGGGCGGGCCGATGATCGTCAGGCCGCCCATGTCGCTGCTGACTGGCGTGTCCACGGTCAGGCCGGGGTTGATGCCGATCTGCAACGTGCGCGCAGGCAGGCTGGTGTGTTCCAGATGGTCCTCGCGGGTGTTCCACCAGGTCACTTCGACGGCGGGCAGTTCGATGGCGCCGGCACGGGCGGGCACCAGCGCTTCACGCTCTTCGCGGGTACCGATCAGGCCGCGTTCGCTGGGCAGGTTGCGCAGTTGCGGCTGGTCCGGGTAACGACGCAGTCCGGGGACCTCGGTGGCGGGCAGCGGCGGCAATTGCGCACCTGCCAGACCTTCGGCCTTGAGGATGATCGTGCGGGTCAGCGAATCGCCGACCTGGGTCTTGCCCGGTTCCGGGCTCCAGCTTTCTTCCAGATTGATGCTGCGCGCTGGCAGCCACGGCACATGCGCCGGGTAATCGGCGGGCATGGGCTTGACGGTCAACGGTATTTCGGCCGAGCTGACGCGCGTGACCTTGCCCGGCTGAGGCCCGAACGGGTTGACGTCCTGGCTTTGCGCGCCCGCGGCCTGAGGCTGTACCTGGGTCGCGCTGAACACCTGAGGCGGAATGTTCAGCACGCCACTGTGCTGGGGATAGAGTGCATAGCGCATCTCGATAACGCCGTGGCGTATCCCATTGATCAGCTTTTCATAGGTCCGCGAATCGCCCAGTTTTTCGACGCGTGCGTCCGGTACCTGCAACGGGCTCAGGCTGCTGTCATCGAACAGGGATACCGAGTGATAGATGCGCAAGGTCAGCACCGCTTGAGCCTGAACATAGACGCTGTCCTGATCCAGTGTGGCCTCGATGAACACCGGTGCCAGGTGGTTGCTCTGCTCCGTGGGCTCGCTCTGCAGGATCTGCAGGGTCAGGGGCTGGCTTTTCAGCTCGCCCAGTTGCAACGCCGGAATCACCACGCTCCCGGTCTGCCTGGGCAGCAGGGTGATGATCCATTGGGTGGTCGCCTGATTGTTGCCGCCCAGGGTGGTCAGGCGGTTGAGCTGGCGGGTGTCACGCACCTCGAAGTCGCGGTCGAGCGAGCTCAGGTCAGGCTTGCCGAACTGCGTCACGTCGTCGGTTTCCAGGGTCAGTTCGACGGTTTCCCCGGCGTTCAGGCGCGTGCGGTCGACACTGGCTTTCAACTCCGCAGCCTGCGCCGACAAGACAACCAGACTCAGCAACAGGCCGGTCAATAAGGGGTAAACGCGACTCATCGGGTCTTTTCCTGATGTTGCTGTTCATAGCGGAATTTGCGCCGCAGCAGTTCGCCCGGGTCATCCGGGATCTGCCTGAGCCACTGCTCCAGTTCCTGACGTCGTTCACCCGTGATCGGGCTGTCAGACCCTTGCAGCGGCGGGCGGGTGGTCTGCTCGTCGTCGCTCGATGCCCCGGACGTCTCCACACCAGACGTGCTGTCCGACGGCGGGCTGTCACTGCTGCTGTTGTCATCGGGTTGGGCGTTGTTCTGATCGCTGGGCGAGGTGCTGCGAGTCTGATCCTGTGATGCTGATTGACCGGCCTCGTCCTGCTCGGCGTTCTGTTGCTCGTTTTTGGCAGGTTGTCTGGCGTTGGCCTGATCCAGCAGGCTTTGTACGAGCGCACGATTGCTCACTGCCGCTGGAAAGTCCGGCTGGCGTTCCAGCGCCTGCTCGTAAGCGTCCAGCGCCGCTTCCAGTTCGCCACTGCGGGCCAGCGCATTGCCGCGGTTGTAATGATCGGCTGCGGTGCTGCCTTCGGCGAAGCGTTGCGCGGCGCTGGCATAATCCCCGGCCTCGTAAAACGCTACACCTTTCCACTGCGGATTCTCGAACCGTTGTGCGGCTTCGGCCGGGCGATGCTGCTCCAGCAATCGCTGCCCCTGTTGATCCGGGCGCAGCCAAAGGTCCTGAAATTCGAACGCCTGGCTGGTCTGCGGAAGCATGAACAGCAGCGGCAGGCAGAACAACCAGCCACGTCGGCCCGCACAGGCCGCAATCAACAGCAGCGGCAGGAGGAACCAGTGACCCTGATCGGCCCAGGTGTCGAGCTGCACGATCTGTCCGTCGCCACGTACCTGCTGCGGGCTGGCCAGCAGACCCAGGCTGCGCAGGTCGTCGTCATCGTTACGGGCCTGACGGTAGCTGCCCCCGATCTGTTCGGCAAAGTCGTTGAGGCTGCTGCTGTCCAGACGCGGCACCAGAATCGCGCCCTGACTGTCCTTGAGCAGGCTGCCGTTTTCCTGAGTCACCGGCGCGCCGTCAGCGGTGCCGATGCCCAGCATCAGAAAGGGAGGCGACTGCCCGTGCAGCGCCCGACGAATACCGTCGCGCTCCTGTTCGCTCAGCGAGGAGCCGATCAGCAGGATTCGCCCTTGGCCCAGCGCGCCTTGTTTGAGCAGTTGCAATGCCCTGACGACCGCCAGGTCGGCGCGTTGGCCTGCCAGTGGCATGATCGATGGCCTGATGGCGTCCAGCAGGTTATGGCTGGTGACCAGGTCGTCGGAAAGAGGCACCAGTGTGTGTGCGCTGCCGGCGTAAACGATGATGGCGGTCTGGGAGTCGCTGCGTGCCTGCAACAGATCCAGCAGTTTGCGTCGCGCCTGCTCCAGTCGCGTGGGGGCGATGTCGGTCGCGAGCATTTGCGGGGTGAGTTCCAGAATCACCACCAAGGGATCGACCGGTTTCTGGCTGATCTGTTCGACGCGCTGCCAACCGGGGCCCAGCAGCGCGGCCAACGCCAGCAGCCAGGCCAGTCCCAGCACGACCCAGGGCAGTTTGCTGTTACTGCTGCGACTGCCGTTGAGCAGCACCGCGTGAAAGGCAGCGGGCAGAATGATCTGCCAGCGTCCGGCGCGTTTCTGCCGATGCCAGAGCTGCCAGATCAGCAACACCAGCAAGGGGACAATGAGCAGCCACGAAGGGCGGAACCAGTGCGGCCAGAGAGAGGCGATCATCGCGACCTCCAGAGCCGTTCGATACGCTCACGCCAGCCGATGGCACGCAGGCGGGCCAGCACGCGTTGCACGGCATTGTTCGGCCACAGGCTGCGCACCACCAGCAACACGCTCATCAGCAGCGCGATGGACAAGGGCCACTGATACAGCACTTGCGCGGGTCGGGCCTGGGTAGGCTGCTGGGCGACAGGCTCCAGCGAGTCGAGCGTGGCGCGGATCTTTTCCAGTTGCTCGCCGTCACGGGCGCGGAAGTACTGACCGCCGCTGAGGCTGGCGATGTCCTTGAGGGTCGGCTCGTCGAGGTCCAGGCTCGGGTTCAGGCCCAATAGTCCCTGGATACCGCTTTTGTCAGGGTCCGAACCGATGCCGATGGTGTAGATCCGAACCCCTTCATCGGCTGCCAGGCGTGCAGCGGTGATGGGATCGATCTGCCCACCGTTGTTGGCGCCATCGGTCACCAGTACCAAAACGCGGCTGTTGGTCGGGCGCAGTCGCAGACGCTTGAGTGCCAGGCCAATGGCGTCACCGATGGCGGTGTTCTTGCCGGCGATACCGATTTTCGCTTCGTCGAGCCAGACGCGTACGGTGCGTCGATCGAAGGTCAGCGGGGCCTGCACGAAGGCCTGGCTGCCGAACAGGATCAGGCCGACGCGATCACCTTGCCGGCCTTCAAGAAAGTCGCCCAACAGGTGCTGAACCAGCACCAGCCGGCTGACCTCGTCGCTCTGCCATTGCATGTCCGGGTAATCCATGGAGCCGGAAACATCCACGGCCACCAGCAGATCACGGCCGCTGGCGGCCACTGGCAGCGGTTCGCCCAGCCATTGCGGGCGAGCGGTGGCGATCAGCAGCAACAGCCAGATCAGCAGAAACGGCGAACGCTGTCGCCAGGCCGGAAGATTGGCCTTGGCGCGGCGTCCGCTCAGGCCTTCGAGTTCGCTGAGGAAGCTGACCTTGAGCGCCGCTTCGCCACTGTCAGCCATCGGCAGCACGAGGCGCATCAGCCAGGGCAGTGGCAGCAGGGCGAATGCCCAAGGCCAGACGAACTCAAACATGTTTGCGAATCCAGGTATCGACGGCCTGGGTCAGGCCACTGATGGCCTTGTCATCGAGCTTGCATTCGGGCTTGTAGGCTCCTTCGACCAGAATCATCCAGCGCGTCAGGCCTGCGGCCGGGCAGCGGTTGTCGAGAAACGCCAGCCATTTGCGACCGTTGAGCGTGTGGCTCTGACTGTGCGGATAGTGGTTGCGACACAAGCGCTTGAGCAGGCCGTTGATCTGCTGCAGCCAGGCACCGGCGGGCGCGCCGTCGTAGGGTTTGGGCAGGCTCGCCAGCTCGGCCAGCGCCGCGATGCGCACCGGGTCCAGCGGCTGCTCGCTGCGGGTCTTGCTGGCCTTGACCGGCAGCAGGGTGCGCAGCCGCCACGCTCCCCAGACTAAAACCGGAATCACTAGCAACAATAACCACCAGCCCGGCGCCGGTGGCCAGAAACCGACGGCTTCGGGGGCGATCAGGGGATGCAACTGATCCAGTGGGTTCATTTGCGCTTCACCGGACGCTGGGCGTTGAGGTATTCACGCAGTTGCTCGACCAGCTCCAACTGAGTGCTCAGTGGCATCAGCAGCACCCGCAGCTTCTGGGCAAGCAGTTCCCAGCGGGCGGAACGCTCTTCGCCCTGAACGCGATAGGCCCGGCGCAGCTCGGGGTCGAGGGTGTCCAGCTCCAGTTGTGCGCCGCGTTCGGCAAAACGCAGCAAGCCGGCCGCAGGCAGTGCCCGGTCCAGCGGGTCGGACAGCGGCAGCAACAGCAGGTCGCTGTGGCGCGCCAGCAGGGTCAATTGCTGCTCGGCGGTGTCGGACAGGGCGCGTTCATCGCACAGCACGATCACCAGGCTGCCGGGGCGCAGCACTTCACGGGCGCGCCGCAGGGCAGTGCCGAACGCATCGCGGTCGGCGGGGATTTCGGTATGCAGCGACTGATTGACCCGCACCAGCCGGTTGAGCAGCTGCAACAGGCTCTGCTTGCTGCGCCGGGGTTTGATTTCGTAGTGCTCGTTGTCGCCGAACACCAGCCCGCCGACCCGGTCATTGTGTTCCAGCGCGGCCCAGCCGATCAGTGCCGCGGCTTGAGCGGCCAGCACTGACTTGAACATTTGGCCGGAGCCGAAGAACAAACGACGGCTCTGTTCCACCAGAATGAAGATGGGCCGTTCGCGTTCTTCATGGAACAGCTTGGTGTGCGGCTCCTGGGTACGGGCGGTCACTCGCCAGTCGATGCTGCGCACGTCATCGCCTGCCTGATACACCCTGACCTGATCGAAATCCACCCCACGGCCACGCAGCTTGGAGTGGTGCAGGCCGATCAGCGGGCTACGCTGGCTCGGCGTGGAAAACAGCTGCACTTCCCGCACGCGATGGCGCATCTCGATCAGCTCGCTGAGCGTGACGCGGATGCCCGGTTGTGGGATCAGGAAGGGTTGCATGGGGTCAGGCGACGGCCACGACGTCGAGGATCCGCTGAATCACGCGGTCCTGATCGATACCGGCGGCTTCGGCCTCGAACGACAGGATGATGCGATGGCGCAGCACATCGAACAGCACCGCCTGAATGTCTTCCGGGCTGACGAAGTCGCGTCCGGCCAGCCAGGCGTGCGCCCGTGCGCAGCGGTCCAGCGAGATTGAGCCGCGAGGGCTGGCACCATAGGCGATCCACTCGGCCAGTTCCGGATCGAACTTGGCAGGCGTACGGGTCGCCATGACCAGTTGCACCAGGTATTCCTCCACGGCGTCGGCCATGTACAGGCCGAGGATTTCTTTGCGCGCGGCAAAAATGGCTTGCTGGCTGACGCGTCGCTCCGGCTTGGTTTCGCCGTTCAGCGCTTCGCCGCGAGCTTGTTGCAGGATCTTGCGTTCGACAGCAGCATCCGGGAAGCCGATCTTGACGTGCATCAGGAAGCGGTCGAGCTGCGCTTCAGGCAGTGGATAGGTGCCTTCCTGCTCGATGGGGTTCTGGGTCGCCATGACCAGGAACAACGGCGAAAGATCATAGGTGCTGCGCCCGACACTGACCTGACGCTCGGCCATGGCCTCCAGCAGCGCCGACTGGACCTTGGCTGGCGCACGGTTGATTTCATCCGCCAGGACCAGGTTGTGAAAGATAGGCCCCTGCTGGAACACGAAGCTGCCGGTTTCCGGACGATAGATCTCGGTACCGGTGATGTCGGCGGGCAGCAGGTCGGGAGTGAATTGAATGCGGTGGAACTGTGCTTCGATGCCTTCTGCCAATTCCTTGATGGCTTTGGTCTTGGCCAGACCCGGGGCACCTTCGACCAGCATGTGGCCGTCGGCAAGCAGGGCGATGAGCAGGCGTTCGATCAGTTTTTCCTGGCCGAGGATTTGCGTTGAAAGAAATGTTCGCAGCGCAATCAGCGCCTCACGATGTTCCATCGGTGACTGTTCCTGGCAGGGTAATCAGCCGCGTCAATCGACAGCAGGCTGGGGGCGATACTTTAATTCATTCGGGCGGGTATCGACTAACGACTCCAGGGTTTTTTATGGAGTTTAGGGACCGTTCAGACGTTTATTTGGGAATTGTCCCGCAGAGTCTGTCTGTTCTTTGTAGGAATAAGCGGTGAGAGGCCTGTTCTTGGACAACGTGCCTTGTGTCTGACGGCTCGCCTTCTTCCGCTTACCGCCCAAGGCAAGCTCACTCTGACAACCCACCGGCTTGCTCATGACACCCGATAAAACGCCGCTGCATTGCCCCACAGTACCTTCTGCGCGCCACTGTCACCCAGCGCATCGATAACCTTGGCGATATCGTCCGGTTCGAACGGTCGCGGCGCGCGAGTGGAGGGCAGGTCGGTGCCAAACATCAGGGCGTCGGGGTTGGCCGAATGAATGTCTTTCAAGGCTGACGGCACCGGAAAATCGACTCGCCCGAAGCCGCAGGCTTTGATCCTTACACCCTGCTCGGCCAGGCGCAGCAGCACCGGCAAGCCTTCGGCGCTCAATCCCAGATGATCAATGCTGACGGCGGGAAGCCTCAGCAGGCGGGATTCGATGTCGGCCAGCTCACGGGAATCGATGTACAGCTCCGAGTGCCAGCCCACCTGACGGTGAACACGCAGGGCAAGGGCTTCCAATTGGTCGAGCTGTTCGGAGCCGCCACGCTTGAGGTTGAACCGCAGGGCGCGCACGCCAAACCCGTTGAGCGTTTCCAGTTCCGCGTCAGTGACGCTGGCAGGCAGTTGAGTGACCCCCACGAAACCCGGACCCAGACGGTTCAGCGCAGCAAGCAGATAACCCTGGTCGAAGCCTTGAAACGATCCGGAAACCACCGCGCCACCGATGACGCCAAGCGGCTCGACCAATGCCAGATAGTCTGCCACGCCGAACGGCTCGGGCAGGAAGCCGTTATTGGCCTGAAGCGGAAAATGCGGGTCGATGATGTGGCAATGGGCGTCGAAGATCGCAGGCATGGCAGGCTCCGGGTGGCTGAACGATGACTGTACGGGGTTGCTCAGGCGAGTTCGCTGACGTAAGTACCCACGTCTTTCAGGATGATCTGCAGGGTTTCTTCAACCTCACGCAACTCGCCCGCCGAGGTGCTGTGCAGAATTTCATAACGGTCATGGCCGTCGAGTTGCTTTCCATCGGCCGGGTCGATTTCGACCAGCAGGCGCTCGGCGCTGAACGTCACGTTCAAATTCGAGACTGTGTGTGCCTTGTCGTCGCGGACCGTGATTTCCACCTCGTTTTCATCAGGAAAACGGGTCAGCGAAAACAGGTCGCCGTTCTCGCCGTGACAGCAGAGCAGGGCCATATTGTCGTACTCGTCATCGCAGGGATTGACGATGAGGCTGGCAGTCTTGATGTGCATGGTCGATTTCCATTTTTTCAGCGTTGGGCAGGCAGTGCGGATTTTGCCAGTCTGGAACACATTTTGTCGGCCTTTATTGGCACCATCGTGCGTGTTTGCCTGCTAGACGATGACCGAATATGTCGCAGCCTCGTAAGTAGTGTCCGGTCCGCTGTCGTTAAGCTGCACCAAAGACGTGCGCGCGAATGCGTCACGCCTGTTTCACATGACAGGCGCGCCGTCATTCAAATGTGACTACCCTGACACGGCAGGCGTTAGTACTTTAGCTTTACACTCGATCAGGGGTGTCCACGCAAGCGGATGCCGTTACACCCGGATCACAACACCTTCTTCAAGCCTCCCCAATAAAAGCCAAAGCGGAGTACCACAGATGGCGTTCTTCACCGCAGCCAGCAAGTCCGACTTCCAGCATCAACTGCAATCGGCACTGGCTCAGCACATCAGCGAGCAGGCACTGCCACAAGTGGCGCTGTTCGCTGAACAGTTCTTCGGCATCATTTCACTGGATGAACTCACTCAGCGTCGACTGTCCGACCTCGCGGGCTGCACGCTGTCCGCCTGGCGCCTGCTGGAGCGTTTCGAACACGCCCGGCCGCAGGTGCGGGTCTACAACCCTGACTACGAGCGTCATGGATGGCAGTCGACTCACACTGCCGTCGAAGTGCTGCATCATGATCTGCCGTTTCTGGTCGACTCCGTGCGCACCGAGCTGAACCGTCGTGGTTACAGCATTCACACCCTGCAAACCACCGTATTGAGTGTTCGACGTGGGCCTGCCGGCGAGCTGCTGGAGCTGTTGCCCAAGGGCACGACCGGCGACGACGTGTTGCAGGAATCCCTGATGTACCTGGAGATCGACCGCTGCGCCAACGCCAGCGAGTTGAACGTACTGGCCCGCGAGCTGGAGCAGGTGCTGGGCGAGGTCCGCGCGGCGGTTGAAGATTTCGAGCCGATGAAGGCGCGCCTGCGTGATTTGCTGACCAGCATCGACGCCAATGAATCCAACACCGACGCCGAAGAAAAGGCCGAAATCAAAGTCTTTCTGGAATGGCTGGTGGACAACCACTTTACCTTTCTGGGCTACGAAGAATTTGAAGTCCGCAGCGACGCCGACGGTGGTCAACTGGTGTACGACGAGTCGTCGTTCCTGGGCCTGACCAAGCTGCTGCGTCCGGGCCTGAGCCGCGAAGATTTGCACATCGAAGACTACGCAGTGAAATACCTGCAAGAGCCGATGCTGCTGTCGTTCGCCAAGGCTGCCGTGCCGAGCCGTGTGCACCGTCCGGCGTATCCGGATTTCGTCTCGATCCGTCAGATCGACGCGTCGGGCAAGGTCATCAAGGAATGCCGCTTCATGGGCCTCTACACCTCGTCGGTGTACGGCGAAAGCGTGCGGCAGATCCCGTACATCCGCCGCAAGGTCGCGGAAGTCGAGCGTCGTTCCGGCTTCGATGCCAAGGCGCACCTGGGCAAGGAACTGGCACAGGTGGTCGAAGTGCTGCCACGCGACGACCTGTTCCAGACCCCGGTGGACGAGCTGTTCACCACCGTGATGTCCATCGTGCAGATTCAGGAGCGCAACAAGATTCGCGTGTTCCTGCGCAAAGACCCGTACGGCCGTTTCTGCTACTGCCTGGCCTACGTGCCACGTGACGTGTACTCCACTGAGGTGCGGCAGAAGATCCAGCAAGTCCTGATGGAGCGTCTGAAAGCCAGCGATTGCGAATTCTGGACGTTCTTCTCTGAATCGGTACTGGCCCGCGTTCAGCTGATTTTGCGCGTGGACCCGAAGGTCAATCTGGAAATCGACGTCGCCCAACTTGAAAACGAGGTCATTCAGGCCTGCCGTTCCTGGAAGGACGATTACGCCAGCCTGGTCGTCGAAAGCTTCGGCGAAGCCCACGGCACCAACGTGCTGGCCGACTTCCCGAAAGGCTTCCCGGCAGGCTACCGCGAGCGTTTCGCGGCGCATTCGGCTGTGGTCGACATGCAGCACGTGCTGAGCCTGAGCGAAGCCAATCCATTGGTGATGAGCTTCTACCAGCCGCTTGCCGGAGGTCGTCAGCAACTGCACTGCAAGCTGTACCACGCCGACACCCCGCTGGCACTGTCCGATGTGCTGCCGATTCTGGAAAACCTCGGCCTGCGTGTGCTGGGTGAATTCCCGTATCGCCTGCACCACGCCAACGGTCGCGAGTTCTGGATTCACGATTTTGCCTTTACCTATGGCGAAGGCCTTGACCTCGACATTCAGCAGCTTAACGACACGCTGCAGGATGCATTTGTACACATCGTGCGCGGCGATGCCGAGAACGACGCTTTCAACCGTCTGGTGCTGACGGCCGGTCTGCCGTGGCGCGATGTGGCGTTACTGCGGGCCTATGCCCGTTACCTGAAGCAGATTCGTCTGGGCTTCGACCTGGGTTACATCGCCACCACCCTGAACAACCACACCGACATCGCCCGCGAGCTGACGCGTCTGTTCAAGACCCGCTTCTATCTGGCGCGCAAACTCGGCTCGGATGATCTGGACGACAAGCAACTGCGTCTGGAACAGGCCATTCTGACCGCACTGGACGATGTCCAGGTGCTCAACGAAGACCGCATCCTGCGTCGCTACCTGGACCTGATCAAGGCGACCTTGCGGACCAACTTCTACCAGACCGACGCCAACGGTCAGAACAAGAGCTACTTCAGCTTCAAGTTCAACCCGCGTCTGATTCCCGAACTGCCCAAGCCGGTACCCAAGTTCGAGATTTTTGTCTACTCGCCGCGCGTCGAAGGCGTGCACCTGCGCTTCGGCAATGTGGCCCGTGGCGGTCTGCGCTGGTCGGACCGTGAAGAAGACTTCCGTACCGAAGTGCTGGGTCTGGTCAAAGCCCAACAGGTGAAGAACTCGGTCATCGTGCCGGTCGGCGCCAAGGGCGGTTTCGTGCCGCGCCGTCTGCCGACCACCGGCAACCGTGACGAGATACAGGCCGAGGCCATCGCCTGCTATCGCATCTTCATCTCGGGCCTGCTGGACATCACCGATAACCTGAAGGAAGGCGTGCTGGTGCCGCCGGTCAACGTGGTTCGCCACGATGACGACGACCCGTACCTGGTCGTCGCCGCCGACAAAGGCACCGCGACCTTCTCCGACATCGCTAACGGCATTGCCATCGACTACGGCTTCTGGCTGGGCGACGCCTTTGCGTCCGGCGGTTCGGCCGGTTACGACCACAAGAAGATGGGCATCACCGCAAAAGGCGCGTGGGTTGGCGTGCAGCGTCACTTCCGTGAGCGTGATATCAACGTTCAGCAGGACAGCATCAGCGTGATCGGCATCGGCGACATGGCCGGTGATGTGTTCGGTAACGGCCTGTTGATGTCCGACAAGCTGCAACTGGTCGCAGCCTTCAACCACCTGCACATCTTCATCGATCCGAATCCGGACCCGGCCACCAGCTTCGTCGAGCGTCAGCGTCTGTTCGACCTGCCGCGTTCGTCCTGGACCGATTACGACACGAGCATCATGTCCGCTGGCGGCGGAATCTTCCCGCGTAGCGCCAAGAGCATCGCCATCACCGAACAGATGAAGGCGCGCTTCGACATCAAGGCCGACAAACTGACCCCGACCGAACTGCTGCATGCACTGCTCAAGGCACCAGTGGACCTGTTGTGGAACGGCGGCATCGGTACGTACGTGAAATCCAGCGAAGAGTCCCATGCGGACGTCGGCGACAAGGCCAACGACGCGCTGCGTGTCGATGGCAACGAACTGCGCTGCAAAGTGGTGGGCGAGGGCGGCAACCTGGGCATGACCCAACTGGGCCGTGTCGAGTTCGGCCTCAATGGCGGCGCGACCAACACCGACTTTATCGACAACGCCGGTGGTGTGGACTGCTCCGACCACGAAGTAAACATCAAGATCCTGCTCAACGAAGTGGTGCAGGCTGGCGACATGACCGAGAAGCAGCGCAACCAGCTGCTTGAAAGCATGACCGACGAAGTCGGCCATCTGGTGCTGGGCAACAACTACAAGCAGACTCAGGCGCTGTCGCTGGCGGCTCGCCGTGCCTACGACCGCATCGCTGAATACAAGCGCCTGATGAACGACCTGGAAGCCCGTGGCAAGCTGGACCGTGCCATCGAGTTCCTGCCGGCCGAAGAACAGATCGTCGAGCGTGTCTCGGCCGGTCATGGTCTGAGCCGTGCCGAGCTGTCGGTGCTGATTTCCTACAGCAAGATCGACCTCAAGGAAGCGTTGCTGGAATCCCGTGTTCCGGATGACGACTACCTGGCACGCGACATGGAAACCGCGTTCCCGCCATCGCTGGGCGCCAAGTTCTCCGTCGCCATGCGCAGTCACCGCCTGAAGCGTGAAATCGTCAGCACCCAGATCGCCAACGATCTGGTCAACCACATGGGCATCACGTTCGTGCAGCGACTCAAAGAGTCGACCGGCATGAGCGCTGCCAACGTGGCCGGTGCTTACGTGATCGTGCGTGACATCTTCCACCTCCCGCACTGGTTCCGTCAGATCGAGGCGCTGGACTACAAGGTGTCGGCAGAAATCCAGCTGTCGTTGATGGATGAGCTGATGCGTCTTGGGCGTCGCGCCACACGCTGGTTCCTGCGCAGCCGTCGCAATGAGCTGGATGCCGGTCGTGACGTGGCGCACTTCGGTCCGCATATCGCCGCACTGGGCCTCAAGCTCGACGAACTGCTGGAAGGTCCGACCCGTGAGGTCTGGCAGGCGCGTTATCAGGCCTATGTCGAAGCCGGTGTGCCTGAGTTGCTGGCACGCATGGTGGCGGGCACCACGCACCTGTACACGCTGTTGCCGATCATCGAAGCCTCCGATGTCACCGGGCAGAACGCTGCCGACGTGGCCAAGGTGTACTTCGCTGTGGGCAGCGCGCTGGACGTGACCTGGTACCTGCAGCAGATCAGCAGCCTGCCGGTGGAAAACAACTGGCAGGCACTGGCACGCGAAGCGTTCCGCGACGACATCGACTGGCAACAACGGGCGATCACCGTGTCGGTCCTGCAGATGCCGGACGGTCCATCGGACGTGGAAGAGCGCCTGGCGCTGTGGCTTGAGCAGCACGCTCCCATGGTCGAGCGCTGGCGCGCGATGCTGGTCGAACTGCGTGCCGCAAGCGGTACGGACTACGCCATGTACGCCGTCGCCAACCGAGAGCTGCTGGACCTGGCCATGAGCGGACAGGCTGTCACGGCTTGAGGATTTGACTGACGCTTGACGAAAAAACCCGCCTTGAGAGAGGCGGGTTTTTTTTTGCCGATCCGGAAAATGTCTTCAACGCCGGCTGCGCTTTTGCCGGTCAGTCGATCACACGGCGGACAGGTGTTCGTAGAGGATGGTCGCACCGACCAGCATCAGCACCACGCCACCGACAATTTCGGCGCGCTTGCCAACGACTGTTCCCAGCGCACGGCCGAGCATCACACCAATGGTCACCATCACGGTCGTGGCCAGGCCTATCGCCGCCGCCGCGACCAGAATATTAACGTCCACGAAAGCCAGACCCACGCCCACTGCCAGGGCGTCAATGCTGGTGGCGAACGCGGTGATCGCCAGGATCAGGAATGAGTGCTGGCCTGGCTTCTCTTCTTCCTCGTCGTCATGTTTAAGCCCGTTATAGATCATGTGCAGACCCAGCGCGAGGAGCAGGACAAAGGCGATCCAGTGGTCCCAGCTTTCCACGAATCGGGTCGCTACCTGGCCGATACTCCAGCCAATGATGGGCGTGATGGCTTCGATGACACCGAAGATCAGTCCTGTTCGTACGGCTTCGATAAAGCGGGGCTTGTGAAGGCTGGCCCCTTTGCCCAGGGCTGCTGCAAAAGCGTCCGTGGACATCGCAAGGGCGAGGAAAATGAGGGAAATGGGATTCACGGTCAACGTCCAGTCGGGCTATGAGTCAACGACGCAGCCACACGCCCGACTTTAGGCATGGATGCATCGTTGGTCTCGCCAACCAAAAGGTGTCCGCACCACGGCATGCTGCCGAGAATGTTGATGCGAACGCTCCGTGACGTGAGTCCGGAACAGGCTACTCCCCAACAAGGGACGCCACTATAGCCATATGAATGTGAAAAAGATATTAAGCGACAGCGCATAATTTCGCCGCGGACCGTGATGCGTTGGCGGCTCACGCGTAGCGCTTTACGGAACTCATTGGCGCGAACCGGGCTCAGTTGCAGTGTGGGTTAGCGGTCGCTTCTGGTGTCGACTCGATCAACGTCGGTAGGGCATCACTGGGTATCGGCCAGCGACTTTCCCACATCACGATACCTCGACAGTCATTGAAAAGAGAGCCACTCACCATGCAGGCAGACACACTTTCATGGGGCCACGGCCCTCGCGTTCTTGAGGTGTTCCTTGAGCCCACGTGCCCATTTTCGGTTAAGGCCTTTCGCAAGCTCGACACGCTGCTGGAAAAAGCGGGCGAAGACCGCCTCACCATCAAGATCCGGCTGCAGTCCCAGCCGTGGCACCTGTTTTCCGGCGTGATTGTGCGCTGCATCCTCGCCGCTTCAACCCTTGAAGGCGGCAAGGATACGGCCAAGGCAGTGATGGCAGCCGTTGCGGCGCATCGCGACGAATTCGAATTCGAGCACCACGCCAGCGGCCCCAATCTCGACGCCACACCCAATGACATCATTGCCCGTCTGGAAGGCTACAGCGGCGTCTCGCTGGCCGAAGCGTTTGCGCAGCCTGAGCTTGAGCATGTCATCAAATGGCACTGCAAATACGCGCGCCAGAATGGCATCCATGTATCCCCGACGTTCATGGTCGATGGCCTGGTGCAGCCTGCGATGAGCAGCGGTGATGGGGTCGAGCAGTGGCTGTCGCAGCTTCAGTTGAGCTGACTGGCGCAATTGCTGGCCTTGTGAAAACCGGTCGTTATCTGGAGAACCTTCTGGCGCCTGCCACACAGCCGATGACTGCAACCGTGACCCCCAGCATGCCGAGGCTGACGGGCTCGCCAAGCAGTGTGGCGGCCAGTGCCAGGCCGAAGAAAGGCTGCAACAACTGAAGCTGGCCGACCGCTGCTATGCCGCCTTGTGCCAGCCCGCGATACCAGAACACGAAGCCGATCAGCATGCTGAACACCGAAACGTAAAACAGGCTGGCCCACGCCCCGGCGGTAATCCCTGAAAACGAGGAGGGTGCACTGATCACCGCCAGCGGCAGCATCATAGGCAGGGCAAGTGCCAGAGCCCAGCAGATGACCTGCCAGCCGCCCAGGGTCCTCGACAGTCTGGCTCCCTCGGCATAGCCCAGCCCGCAGACGAGAATGGCCAGCAGCATCAGGGCGTCTCCCGTGACTGAAGCGCTGATGCCCTGAGCCAGAGCAAAACCCACCACCATGGCGCTGCCCAGGATCGAGAACAGCCAGAAAGCACCGCTTGGCCGTTCGCCGCCGCGCAGTACGCCGAAGACTGCAGTGGCCAGCGGCAGCAGGCCGACGAAGACAATGGAGTGCGCCGAGGTGACGTGCTCCAGTGCCAGCGCGGTCAGCAATGGAAAGCCCAGCACCACGCCCAGTGCAACGATACCCAGGGAAAGAATCTGGTGGTTTGCCGGGCGTTTTTCCTTGAACGCTACAAGCATGCCGATTGCCAGGGTTGCGGCGAGGGTTGCGCGGGCGAAGGTGAGGAACAGTGGGTCGAACGTCATCACGGCTATTCGTGTGGCAGGCAGCGAGCCGCTGAAAATCAATACGCCGATCAGGCCGTTCAGCCATCCGCTGCGGGATGGATGAGCGGTCGGACGGCATGGATTCACTGTCTGTTCCATGGGGTTTCCCTGGGCTGTTCAATCGGGGTGGATTGGCGCATCGTAGGGCTGCTACTCAATACAATCAAAAAATCGTCATGGATACATTGGCTATGGCTCGCTCACGTTACAAATCGGTGGTGGACCAGATGGCGGCAGACATTCGCTCGGCACGCCTGTTGCCAGGCGCGCGCCTGCCTACGCATCGTCAGTTGGCGGCCGATCATGGGCTGGCGCTGGTGACGGCCACGCGGGTCTATGCCGAGCTTGAAGCCATGGGCCTGGTCAGTGGTGAGACGGGACGTGGCACGTTCGTTCGCGAAACCGCGCTCTCGCCAGGCCTCGGAATCGACCAGAAAGCCGTGGCCGTCGACATGATCGACCTGAATTTCAATTACCCGTCGCTCCCCGGTCAGGCCGATTTGTTGCGCGCGGCGCTACGGCAGTTGGCCTTGTCGGGTGATCTCGAGTCATTGCTGCGTTATCAACCCCACGCGGGACGTCCGCACGAGCGCGCTGTTGTCGCGCGTCATTTGCATGTTCGCGGACTGACGGTCGAGCCTGAGCAGGTATTACTCACCAATGGGGCGCAACAGGGGTTGGCCATTGCGCTGATGGCGTTGCTCAAACCCGGTGATGTCATCGCCGCCGACGCCCTGACGTATTCGGGGTTCAAAGTGCTGGCGCAGGCGCTGCACCTTGAAGTGGTGCCTGTACCGTCGCTTGGCGAGGGTCCCGATCCGGATGCGTTCGAGCGGCTGTGTCTCAGTCGGCCCGTGAAGGCGCTCTACACCATGCCGACGCTGCACAACCCGCTCGGCTGGGTGATGAGCCAGGACCGGCGTGAGCAATGGGTGGCGCTCGCACGCAGGCATGACGTGCTGATCATCGAAGACGCGGCGTACGCGTTTTTGGCCGACAAGCCTCCCGCGCCGCTGGCGATGCTGGCACCTGAGCGGACGGTCTATGTGTCGGGCCTGTCCAAAAGTGTCGCCACGGGTCTGCGGGTAGGGTTTATCGCCGCGCCCGCCGACAGAGTGCCGGCCATGGAGCGTGTCATCCGGGCAACCACCTGGAACACGCCCGGGGTGCTGACGGCCATTGCGACGGGATGGATTGACGATGGCACCGTTCTGAAACTGGAGGCCGAAAAGCGGCGTGACGCCCAGGCCAGGCAGGCGGTGGCTCGCGAAGTGCTTGAAGGCATCAAGTTCGTCGGCCATCCCTCATCTTATTTTTTATGGCTGCCACTGCCAGAGGACGCTCGTGCCGATCAGATCGCCATGGCCTTGTCGCAGGAGCAGGTTGCGGTATCGACCGCCGAGCCCTTTGCGACCTCCACCAGCGTGCCCCATGCGCTGCGGCTGGCGTTGGGATCGGTGAGTATGGATGAGTTGCGCAATGGGCTGGAGAAGGTCAGAAGTGTGATTGGGGATTACCTGTAGCGGAACATCATGCAACTTGCTGAATAAAAGCGGTTTTTTGTGGGCGCAAGCTTGCTCGCGAAAGGTCTGGCGCTGACGCCACAGCCTGTACCTTGCCTTCGTCGGATCGCTGTCCAGAGCAAGCTCACCCACGGCCACTTCAGCGTGGGCACGCTTCTCCGAACGCTCTGCGTCCGCTGTTCTCCAGGCATAAAAAAACCCCGCACGAGGCGGGGTTCTTTTAACGCGGTGTTTCGTTGTTACGCTTGAACGACCGGAATGTTGGCGTTCGCTGCGGCTTCACGGAACTCGGCGATCTGATCGAAGCTCAGGTAGCGGTACACGTCCGCTGCCATAGTGTCGATCTGCTGGGCGTAGCCCATGTACTCTTCAACGGTCGGCAGGCGACCCAGGATCGATGCGACGGACGCCAGTTCGGCCGAGGCCAGGTAGACGTTCGCGCCGTCACCTAGACGGTTCGGGAAGTTACGGGTCGACGTCGACACAACGGTCGAGTTCGGCTCGACGCGTGCCTGGTTACCCATGCACAGCGAGCAGCCCGGCATTTCCATGCGCGCGCCAGCCTTGCCGTAGATGCCGTAGTAGCCTTCTTCGGTCAGTTGATGAGCATCCATCTTGGTTGGCGGCGACAGCCACAGGCGTGTCGGCAACTGGCCCTTGACCTTGTCCAGCAACTTGCCGGCAGCGCGGAAGTGGCCGATGTTGGTCATGCAGGAACCGATGAACACTTCGTCGATCTTCTCGCCCTGTACCGAAGACAGCAGGCGGGCATCGTCCGGGTCGTTCGGCGCGCAGAGCACAGGCTCTTTGACGTCGGCCAGGTCGATTTCGATGATTTCAGCGTACTCGGCGTCCTTGTCGGCTTCCAGCAGCTCAGGGTTGGCAATCCAGGCTTCCATGGCCTGGGCACGACGCTCCAGAGTGCGTGGATCGCCGTAGCCCTGTTCGATCATCCAGCGCAGCAGGGTGATGTTGGAGTTCAGGTACTCGATGATCGGCTCTTTGGCCAGCTTGATGGTGCAACCGGCTGCCGAACGTTCGGCCGAAGCGTCAGACAGCTCGAAAGCCTGCTCGATGCTCAGGTTGTCCAGGCCTTCGATTTCCAGGATGCGGCCGGAGAACGCGTTCTTCTTGCCTTTCTTCTCTACGGTCAGCAGGCCAGCCTGAATCGCGTAGTAAGGAATGGCGTGAACCAGGTCACGCAGGGTGATGCCAGGCTGCATCTTGCCCTTGAAGCGAACCAGGATCGACTCAGGCATGTCCAGCGGCATCACGCCGGTGGCAGCCGCGAACGCAACCAGGCCCGAACCGGCCGGGAAGGAGATACCGATCGGGAAGCGGGTGTGCGAGTCACCACCGGTGCCGACGGTGTCCGGCAGCAGCATGCGGTTCAGCCAGCTGTGGATGATGCCGTCGCCCGGACGCAGGGAAACGCCGCCGCGGGTCATGATGAAGTCAGGCAGCGTGTGGTGCGTCTTGACGTCGATCGGCTTTGGATAGGCTGCGGTATGGCAGAAGGACTGCATGACCAGATCGGTCGAGAAGCCCAGGCACGCCAGGTCTTTGAGCTCGTCGCGGGTCATCGGGCCAGTGGTGTCCTGGGAGCCGACGGTGGTCATCTTCGGTTCGCAGTAGGTGCCCGGGCGGATACCTGCTACGCCACAGGCCTTGCCGACCATCTTCTGCGCCAGGGTGAAACCCTTGGTGCTTTCGGCTGGCTGGTCTGGGGTCTTGAACAGGTCGAAGGCTGGCAGGCCCAGTTCGGCGCGTGCCTTGCTGGTCAGGCCGCGGCCGATGATCAACGGAATGCGGCCGCCGGCGCGGACTTCGTCCAACAGAACCGGGGTCTTCATTTCGAAAGTGGTGATGACTTCGTCGCTGTCGTGCTTGCAGACCTTGCCAGCGTACGGGTAGACGTCGATCACGTCGCCCATGTTGATGTTCGAGACATCGAATTCGATTGGCAGGGCGCCCGCATCTTCCATGGTGTTGTAGAAGATCGGAGCGATCTTGCTGCCGAAGCAGAAGCCGCCGGCGCGCTTGTTCGGCACGTAAGGCACGTCGTCGCCGAAGAACCACAGTACCGAGTTGGTCGCCGATTTACGCGAGGAACCGGTACCGACCACGTCACCGACGTAGGCGATAGGGAAACCCTGGCCGCGCATTTCTTCGATCTGCTTCATCGGGCCGATGGAGCCCTGGACGTCCGGTACGATCCCGTCGCGGGCCATTTTCAGCATGGCCAGAGCGTGCAGCGGGATGTCGGGACGCGACCAGGCATCAGGAGCCGGGGAAAGGTCGTCGGTGTTGGTTTCGCCAGTGACCTTGAAAACGCGCAGGCTGATCTTGTCGGCCAGCATCGGGCGCTTCTTGAACCACTCGCCGTCAGCCCAGGACTGAACGACTGCCTTGGCGTGAGCGTTGCCGCTCTTGGCTTTTTCGGCCACGTCGTGGAAGGCATCGAACATCAGCAGCGTGTGCTTGAGCTGTTCGGCCGCTACCGGAGCCAGTGTGGCGTCGTCGAGCAGGTCAACCAGCGTGACGATGTTGTAGCCACCCTGCATGGTGCCCAACAGTTCGGTTGCGCGTTTTTTGTCGATCAGGGGAGAAGTGGCTTCGCCCTTGGCCAGGGCAGACAGGAAACCGGCCTTGACGTAGGCAGCCTCGTCAACGCCTGGTGGAACGCGATTGGTGATCAGGTCGACAAGGAAAGCTTCTTCGCCAGCCGGGGGATTTTTCAGCAGCTCAATAAGGTCTGCAGTTTGTTCGGCGTTAAGCGGCTGGGGCACGATACCCTGGGCGGCACGCTCTTCGATGTGTTTACGGTAGGCTTCAAGCACAGTATTACCCTCATCAGTGGTCCCAAATGGGTGTCCGGGACGCTCATCCAGAAATTGTCCGCACCCACGCAAGGCTTTGGCGCCTTGTTGGCAGGGTGTCGGCAATTCCTAACAGAAGCTGTTTTCAAAGTTTTACGCCTGCAGGACGGGGAGGAGAGGCAGTCGACACAGCCATTCGTGATGAGGGAATGGCCTGTCGACGCCGCACTGCGGGATTAACTTGACTGTGCTCGTGACGCTTTGAAAACAGCTTCCAACGGACATTGGCGCCTTAAAAGGCTCGCTGATTCTACGGCATATCTTCGCTAAAGGTAAGTTAGCCCCTACATCTTCGGGGGTGAAAGTGCTTAGACAAAGGACTAACATGAGCCTCTGTTTCGCCTCCTCAAGCCCCGCCAGTCATGCCTGATCACATCATCAAAACACCCTGCGTCGGCCTTTGCTCCACTGTTTACGGGGATCTGGTATGCCGTGGCTGCAAACGCTTCCACCACGAAGTCATCCACTGGAACGGCTATAACGAAGCAGAAAAAAGAGCGGTCTGGCTGCGTCTGGAACGGCTGCTGGTTCAGGTAATGACCGCCAAGCTCGAAATCTTCGATGCCGACAAGCTGCGTCTGCAACTGACTCAGCGCAAGATCCGCTTTGTGCCGCATCAGTCCGAGTATTGCTGGGCTTACCAGCTGATCGCGCGAGGAGCGCGGGTCATCAGTCAGGTCGAGGCCTACGGCTTTGTGCTGCTGCCCGAGTTTCGCGACTGGTCGCTGCCTGAATTGCGCGATGCGATCGACCGGGAGTTCTTTCTGCTCTCCGAGGCTCACTATCAGCGCTACATCGCGCCGGGCTTCCTCAAGGATGCATTCGGGGCCTGATCGGTGCTGTGCTTTTGTCTCGCGAGACGGCTACGGCCCTCGTATAATGCCCGGCTTTGTCCCTGCACCCTTTGTGAGCTTATGTACCCGATCCCTGAAATCGAAGCCTTTCTGCTGTGCCGCACGCCCGACAGTTGGGTTCAGGCTGCACTGCGCAACCTGGATATCCTGCTGATCGACCACGCGAACAACGAGAAGAAGGCTGCCGGGGCCGCGTTCCAGTTCATGTTCCAGTACAACGACAAGTTCGACCTGCTGGCAAAAATGTCGCGTCTGGCCCGTGAAGAGCTGCGCCATTTCGAGCAGGTGATCAGCATCATCAGAAAGCGCCAGATCCCGATGGCCAACATCAGCTCGGCACGCTATGCGGGGGCGCTGCGCAAGTTGGTGCGCAACCACAATCCCTATCGGCTGACCGATGCGCTGGTCGTGGGCGCCATTGTCGAAGCCCGTTCCTGCGAGCGTTTCGCGGCGCTGGTGCCGCACCTGGATGAAGACCTGGCGAAGTTCTACGGCAGCCTGCTCAAGTCCGAGGCGCGGCATTTTCAGGATTACCTGAAACTGGCCTACACCTACGGTGACAAGGCAGACGTGGATGCCAAGATCGAGGAAGTCCGCCTGGCCGAGCGCGAACTGATCGAGAGCCCTGACGAAGAGTTTCGCTTTCACAGTGGTGTGCCGATCGCCGCTTGATCTCCCTGTGCAGCACGACAAAAAACGGCCGCCCAACCAGCGGTCGTTTTTTTATGCCTGTTTAGCAAGCAAGCTAACAAATGCTTTGACAATGGCTGTCTAGGCAGTAATATTTTGTAATCACTGCCTAAGCAGCATTTTGGGTTATTCCTTGAAACATTTCAGCCCCGACAATTTTGATTCCAGCCTGATCGGGTTACTGGTCGGCCGTACCAATGCGCTCAAAGACCGCATGCTGGACAAGTATTTGCTGCCTTATGACGTCACGTTCGCGCAGTTTAAGGTGCTGATCGTCATTGCTCAGTTTTCCACCGACACGCCGGTGGAGTTGTGTCGGCACCTGTCGCTGGACAGCGGTTCGATGACCCGCATGCTGGACCGGCTGGAGCAGAAGGCGCTGATCGTGCGTACCCGGTCCGCAACCGACCGCCGACAGGTCCACGTCGCGTTGACGCCTCAGGGGCAGACATTGTCAGACCTGCTTCCGCAGATCGGCGCCGATGCCATGAATGACACCTTTGCGGCCCTCGACCGCGAAGAAGTGGACACCCTGCGCCGGATCCTGACCAAGGTGCTGGTCGCTGCCGATGACCACATCACCCTGACTCGCCTGAGCTTCAATGCCAAAGGCACACAATGAATAACAGGACGTTGCGGACGGCCGGTTCGGCCGATTGCTCAACTGTTTCGCAGACTACAAGGTAATCGTCATGGCCACTGCCGCCGCTGAACACACATCTGCCCCAGAACAGAAAGACCCCAAAGGCCCGAAGTCCGGCAAGCGCAAGTTTCTGCTGATCGGTCTTGCCATCGTCGTTGTGCTGTGCGGCCTGGCGGTCTGGGGCTGGCATGAGCTGTATGGCCAATGGAGCGAGGAAACCGATGATGCCTACGTGAACGGCAACGTGGTTGAAATCACGCCGCTGGTCACTGGCACCGTCATCAGCATTGCCGCCGACGACGGCGATCTGGTTCGAGAAGGGCAGGTACTGCTGCGTTTCGACCCCAGCGATGCCGAAGTCGGACTGCAAAGCGCCGAGGCCAATCTGGGCAAGGTTGTGCGTCAGGTTCGCGGCCTGTACAGCAATGTCGATGGCATGAAGGCGCAACTGGCCGCGCAGCGTGCCGCTGTACAGACAGCGCAGGACAACTACAGTCGTCGCCGCAGTCTGGCGGCGGGTGGCGCGATTTCTCAGGAAGAGCTGTCCCATGCACGGGACGATCTGACCAGCGCGCAGAGTGCCCTTAACAATATTCAGCAACAGTTGAGCACCAGCGTGGCGCTGGTGGACGACACTGTGGTGTCTTCCCATCCGGACGTTAAATCGGCTGCCGCACAGTTGCGTCAGGCTTATCTGGCCAATGAACGTACCACGCTGGTCGCGCCGGTCACCGGCTACGTCGCCAAGCGTAGCGTGCAGCTGGGCCAGCGCGTTCAGCCGGGCACGGCGACCATGGCGGTGATCCCGCTGGATCAGCTGTGGATCGACGCCAATTTCAAGGAAACCCAGCTGGGCAAGATGCGTATTGGTCAGCCGGTCGAAATCAGCTCCGACCTGTACGGCAGCGATGTGAAGTACAGCGGCACCATCGACAGTCTGGGGGCCGGAACCGGCAGTGCGTTTGCACTGTTGCCCGCCCAGAACGCCACCGGCAACTGGATCAAGATCGTCCAGCGGGTGCCGGTGCGGGTTCATATCAACCCTGAAGAACTGGCGAAACATCCGTTGCGAATCGGGCTGTCCACCACCGTCGAAGTCAATCTGCATGACCAGAGCGGCCCGGTCCTGGCGCAACAGCCGCCCAAGCAGGCAGCGTTCAGCACCCAGGTCTACAAGGAGCAGCTGGCCGATGCCGATGCCTTGATCGCGCGCCTGATCCATGAAAACAGTGCCGCCAGCGACAAAACCAAAGCCGCCCAGCGCTGATTCTCCTATTCGCAAGCCCCGGCCGCTCGGCCGGGGTGTCGCCTACGTTTTCAGGGATTCGCGATGAGCACCAACGCCCCCGCTTCTTTCACGCCGCCCAGCCTGTTGCTCTGCACCATCGGCCTGTCGCTGGCGACATTCATGCAGGTGCTTGACACCACCATCGCCAACGTCGCCCTGCCGACCATTGCGGGCAACCTGGGCGTCAGCTCGGAGCAGAGCACCTGGGTCATCACCTCGTTTGCGGTCAGTAACGCCATCGCGCTGCCCTTGACCGGCTGGCTGAGCCGCCGCTTCGGCGAGGTCAAACTGTTTCTGTGGGCGACCCTGCTTTTCGTGCTGGCTTCGTTTCTGTGCGGCATTTCCACGTCAATGCCCGAGCTGGTCGGTTTTCGGGCGTTGCAGGGTATTGTCGCCGGGCCTCTTTACCCGATGAGCCAGACGCTGTTGCTGGCGGTCTATCCGCCTGCAAAGCGCGGTATGGCATTGGCCTTGCTGGCGATGGTCACGGTGGTTGCGCCCATTGTCGGACCGATTCTGGGAGGCTGGATTACCGACAGTTACAGTTGGCCGTGGATTTTCTTCATCAACATTCCGATCGGACTGTTCGCGGCCTTCGTGGTGCGGATGCAGATGGCCAAACGCCCCGTCAACACCCAGCAGCAGCCCCTGGACTACGTGGGTCTCATCTCGTTGATCATCGGCGTCGGTGCCTTGCAGATTGTGCTGGACAAGGGCAATAACCTGGACTGGTTCGAGTCGAATTTCATCGTGATCGGCTCGCTGATTTCGCTGGTGGCGCTGGCTGTGTTCGTGATCTGGGAGCTGACCGACAAGCATCCCATCGTCAATCTACGGTTGTTTGCCTATCGCAATTTCAGGGTCGGTACATTGGCGATGATTGGCGGGTATTCCGCCTTTTTCGGCGTCAACCTGCTCTTGCCGCAGTGGTTGCAGACCCAGATGGGTTACACCGCGACCTGGGCGGGGCTCGCACTGGCGCCGATTGGTATATTGCCGGTCCTGATGTCGCCCTTCGTCGGCAAATACGCGCACAAATTCGACCTGCGTCTGCTGGCCAGTCTGGCGTTCCTGGCCATGGGGCTGAGCTGCCTGATGCGCGCCAACTTCAACAGCCATGTGGATTTCGAGCATGTGGCCATGGTGCAGTTGTTCATGGGGATCGGCGTGGCGCTGTTTTTCATGCCGACGTTGAGCATTCTGCTGTCGGACCTGCCCCCTAATCAGATCGCCGATGGCTCGGGTCTTGCGACGTTCCTGCGTACCCTGGGCGGCAGCTTTGCGGCATCGCTGACCACCTGGATCTGGATTCGCCGCGCCGAGCAGCACCATGCCTACCTGAGCGAGAACATCAGCACCTACGACCCGACCACGCGTCATGCCCTCGATGCGCTGGGAGGTGCCAGCCCGCAGGCCTATGCGCAGCTCGAACAGGTGGTCAATGGCCAGGCCTACATGATGTCCACTGTGGATTACTTTTACATGCTGAGCTGGCTTTTCGCGGGGTTGATCCTGCTGGTCTGGTTTGCCAAGCCACCCTTTGCCGCTAAGGCAGGGCCAGCGGCGGGGGGAGGGCATTGATGCCGGGCTCACTGGATAAATCCCGCCCAACGCGACTGGCCGGTGATGGCGTCAGTTCAGTCGCTGACTGGGCGCCTCAGGGATCGGCGCAATCAGCGTGAAGCGGGTTACAGCGAAGAGGGCAGGGCCAGCGTGCGCTTCTCTTCCGGCACAAAGTCGAATGAACCCAGGCTGAAGCCCTGTTCGTCCACCTGCAGCGCCCAGCCCTGGCGATCCCAGTCACCCAGCACGATACGCCTGGCGGCGACGTCGCCGATCTGCAATTTGTGAATCGCAGGACGATGCGTGTGGCCGTGGACCAGCGTATGGACCCCGAACTGCTGCATGATGCGCGGCACTTCTTCCGGGGTTACGTCAACGATGTCATTGGCCTTCAGGCTGGTTTTTGCGCGGCTTTCGTTACGCAGCTTGCGCGCCAGCTTGTGGCGGGTGCTCAGGGGCAGGTGACGCAGGATGAAGAGGGTCAATGGATGGCGCAGGTATCGGCGCATCCTGATGTAGCCCTCGTCACGTGTGCACAGGCTGTCGCCGTGCATCAATAGCACCGGCTCACCGTTCAACTGCACCACGGTCGGGTCGCTCAGCAGCGTGCAGCCTGCCGCCTTGCAGAAACCCTTGCCGATCATGAAGTCGCGGTTGCCGTGCATCAGAAAAATTCGCGTGCCACTGTCGCTCAGTTCGCGCAGGGCCTTGCAGATCGAACGCTGGAACGGCGACATGGCGTCGTCACCGATCCAGACTTCGAAGAAATCCCCGAGGATATACAGTGACTCGGCGGTGCGAGCCCTGCCTGCGAGCAGATCCAGAAACGCCCGGGTAATATCCGGGCGTTCTTGCTCAAGATGCAGATCGGAGATCAGCAGTATCACTCAACGATCTCTGCTTTTTCGATGATCACGTCTTCGACCGGAACGTCCTGATGACCGGCCTTGCTGCTGGTCGAAACGCCTTTGATCTTGTCGACGACGTCAGTGCCTTCGATCACTTCGGCAAATACCGCGTAGCCCCAGCCCTGAACGGTCTTGGCGCTGTGGTTCAGGAACGCGTTGTCAGCCACGTTGATGAAGAACTGGGCGGACGCCGAATGCGGCTCCATGGTGCGGGCCATGGCCACGGTGTACTTCTTGTTCGGCAGACCGTTGTCGGCTTCGTTCTGAATGCTCGGGCGCTTGTCTTTCTTTTCCTTCATGCCTGGCTCGAAACCGCCGCCCTGGATCATGAAGTTGCCGATCACACGGTGGAAAACGGTGTTCTCATAATGGCCGGCGTTGACGTATTCGATGAAGTTGGCGACGGTCAGCGGAGCCTTTTCTGCGTTCAATTGCAGAACGATGTCGCCGTGGTTGGTAGTCAGTTTTACTTTGGACATATCGAAGTCGCTCTCTTGGCGTTCATGAAGGGGCGCAATATCACC
This sequence comes from Pseudomonas asturiensis, assembly GCF_900143095.1. Taxonomy (GTDB): domain Bacteria; phylum Pseudomonadota; class Gammaproteobacteria; order Pseudomonadales; family Pseudomonadaceae; genus Aquipseudomonas; species Aquipseudomonas asturiensis. The sequence goes on from NZ_FRDA01000004.1 coordinate 71,235, forward strand.
CTGACGCGCAGTTTACAGACGAGGTTACATTTTTCGCGCTTTTTGCCGCTTTTCTGCCTGCAACCTTGCACTCTGTTGTCAGGGACTTGACAGCTTCGGCTATGATAAGCGCTTTGATTTAGTCGGCCTACCCCGGCCGCGCACTCGCTATGTCCAAGGATCCTATGAGCAAGCCCACTCCAGAACCCGCTGCGAATTCAAAGGCAGGCCCTGTCGTACCGACCAACTTCCTGCGCCCGATCGTGCAGGCTGACCTGGATTCAGGCAAGCACACTCAGATCGTGACCCGCTTTCCGCCGGAGCCCAACGGCTACCTGCACATCGGTCACGCCAAATCGATCTGTGTGAACTTCGGCCTGGCCAATGAGTTTGGCGGCGCGACGCACCTGCGTTTCGACGACACCAACCCGGCCAAGGAAGACCAGGAATACATCGACGCCATCATGAGCGATGTCAAATGGCTGGGCTTTGAGTGGGCAGGCGAAGTGCGGTACGCCTCGCAGTACTTCGATCAGTTGCATGACTGGGCTGTCGAGCTGATCAAGTCCGGCAAGGCCTATGTGGACGATCTGACCCCCGAGCAGGCCCGCGAATACCGTGGCACCCTGACCGAGCCTGGCAGGAACAGCCCGTTCCGTGAGCGCAGCGTCGAGGAAAACCTGGACCTGTTCGCCCGTATGAAGGCCGGTGAGTTCGAGGACGGCGCTCGCGTGTTGCGCGCCAAGATCGACATGGCGTCGCCGAACATGAACCTGCGCGACCCGATCCTGTATCGCATTCGCCATGCACACCATCACCAGACCGGTGACAAATGGTGCATCTACCCGATCTACGACTTCACTCATGGTCAGTCGGACGCCATCGAAGGCATCACCCATTCGATCTGCACCCTGGAATTCGAAAGCCATCGTCCGTTGTATGACTGGTTCCTGGACAACCTGCCGGTGCCGTGCAAACCGCGTCAGTACGAGTTCTCCCGCCTGAACCTGAGCTACACCGTGACCAGCAAGCGCAAGCTCAAGCAACTGGTCGACGAGAAGCATGTCAGTGGCTGGGATGATCCGCGCATGTCCACGTTGTCGGGTTTCCGCCGTCGTGGTTATACGCCTGCCTCGATTCGCAATTTCTGCGAAATGGTCGGTACCAACCGTTCCGACGGCGTGGTCGATTTCGGCATGCTCGAATTCAGCATTCGTGATGACCTGGACCGCAATGCGCCGCGCGCCATGTGCGTCCTGCGTCCGCTGAAGGTGGTGATCACCAATTACCCGGAAGGTCAGGTCGAAAACCTTGAACTGCCGCGTCACCCCAAGGAAGACCTGGGCGTGCGTCAGCTGCCGTTCGCGCGCGAGATCTACATCGACCGCGACGACTACATGGAAGAGCCGCCAAAAGGCTACAAGCGTCTTGAGCCCAACGGCGAAGTACGCCTGCGTGGCAGCTACGTGATCCGCGCCGACGAAGCCATCAAGGACGCCGACGGCAATATCGTCGAGCTGCGTTGCTCCTACGACCCTGACACTCTGGGCAAGAACCCTGAGGGTCGTAAGGTCAAAGGCGTTATTCACTGGGTACCGGCTGATGCAAGCGTGGAATGCGAAGTACGCCTGTACGATCGCCTGTTCCGCTCGCCTTCGCCTGACAAGGCTGAAGATGGCGCCACTTTCCTGGAAAACATCAACCCTGATTCTCTGCAGGTACTGACCGGTTGTCGTGCTGAACCCTCGCTGGCTAACGCACAGCCGGAAGACCGGTTCCAGTTCGAGCGTGAAGGTTACTTCTGCGCCGACATCAAGGATACAAAACCTGGTCGTCCGGTCTTCAACCGCACAGTGACACTGCGCGATTCCTGGACCTGAGGTAGGACAGTGCTCTCCATCTACAACACGCTCACCAAGAGCAAAGAAGTTTTCAAACCGCTGGATGGCAACAAGGTGCGCATGTACGTGTGCGGGATGACCGTGTACGACTACTGCCACCTGGGCCATGGCCGCAGCATGGTCGCGTTCGATCTGGTGACCCGCTGGTTGCGCTTCAGCGGTTACGAGCTGACGTATGTGCGCAACATCACTGACATTGACGACAAGATCATCAACCGTGCGCGTGAAAACGGCGAATCTTTCGACGCGCTGACCGCGCGCATGATTGATGCGATGCACGAAGACGAGGCTCGTCTCAATATCCTCAAGCCGGACATGGAGCCGCGTGCCACCGATCATATCGCTGGCATGCACGCCATGATCCAGACCCTGATCGACAAGGGTTACGCCTACGCGCCGGGTAATGGCGACGTGTACTACCGTGTCGGCAAGTTCGTCGGCTATGGCAAGCTGTCGCGCAAGAAAATCGAAGACCTGCGAATCGGCGCGCGAATCGAAGTGGACGAATCCAAGGACGATCCGCTGGATTTCGTGCTGTGGAAAGGCGTCAAGCCGGGCGAGCCGAGCTGGGATTCGCCTTGGGGGCCGGGGCGCCCTGGCTGGCATATCGAGTGCTCGGTGATGTCGACCTGCTGCCTGGGTGACACGTTCGACATTCATGGCGGCGGCAGCGACCTTGAGTTCCCGCACCATGAAAACGAGATCGCGCAGAGCGAGGCGGCGACCGGCAAGACTTACGCCAATGCCTGGTTGCACTGCGGCATGATTCGCATCAATGGCGAGAAGATGTCCAAGTCCTTGAACAACTTCTTCACCATCCGCGACGTGCTGGAGAAGTATCACCCTGAAGTGGTGCGCTACCTGCTGGTATCGAGCCACTACCGGAGCGCCATCAACTATTCCGAAGACAGCCTGCGCGAGTCCAAGGCAGCACTGGAGCGTTTCTATCATGCGCTCAAGGGGCTGCCGGTCGCCGAGCCTGCGGGTGGCGAGGCATTCGTCGAGCGTTTCTCCGCTGCGATGAACGACGACTTCGGCACGCCCGAGGCCTGCGCGGTGCTGTTCGAGATGGTTCGCGAGATCAACCGTCTGCGTGATACGGATCTGGCTGCGGCGGCGGGCCTTGCGGCGCGTCTCAAGCAACTGGCCAGCGTACTGGGTGTGTTGCAGCTTGAGCCCGACGACTTTTTGCGCGCAGGCGCCGAAGGCCGGGTCGATGCTGCTGAAGTGGAAGCGCTGATCCAGGCACGTCTGGCGGCTCGGGCTGCCAAGGACTGGGCCGAATCCGATCGTATCCGCGATCAGATCACGGCCATGGGTGTGCTGCTGGAAGACGGCAAGGGCGGCACGACCTGGCGTCTGGCGGACTGACGTTATCCCTTACGGACGTACCGATGTAATGCATACCCGTGGGAGGCGGCTTGCCGGCGATGGCGTCAGCTCAGTCACTGATAGGTCGCTTCAGAAAAACATCGCCGGCAAGCCGCCTCCCACAGTCCGTTGGTTGCAGCAAGAATTGTGTATACCGCTGAGTGCTTCGGGTGTGCGTGCACCCCAAGAAACTGATCGTGCCCATGCTCCGCGCTCAGCGTTATACACAGGTCCGGAAGACGCGCAAAACGCGGCTAAACCGAAAGCTTCTGACTGCATGCATACCTCGTGGGAGGCGGCTTGCCGGCGATGGCGTCAGTTCAGTCACTGATAGGTCGCTTCAGAAAAACATCGCCGGCAAGCC
>NZ_FRDA01000004.1:75264-493697 GCF_900143095.1 Pseudomonas asturiensis
CTTGCCGGCGATGGCGTCAGCTCAGTCACTGATAGGTCGCTTCAGAAAAACATCGCCGGCAAGCCGCCTCCCACAGTCCGTTGGTTGCAGCAAGAATTGTGTATACCGCTGAACGCGGAGCGATGGGCTCGAGCAGTGTCGAGCCAGGCATAACAACGGTAGGGAAAGCGATCAGGTTTCACCGCACTGCTGTTCCCGCAAGCGCTTGTACAGCGTGTTGCGGCTCACCCCGAGTCGCTTCGCCAATTGCGAGATATTCCCTCCGGCGGCCTGAAGCAGATTGTTCAGGTCATCGGTGGGTTGCAACGGCTCCTGCTGGTTTGATGGCATCTGCCGATCGCAACGTTCACTCATGCCCGCATCCAGAAAAAAATCCTCCGGCAAATGCTCGGTGCCAATCGGCTGATCGTCAGCCAGCGCCAGCGCTACCTGAATCACGCTGTTGAGCTGGCGAATGTTGCCTGGCCACGGGTGATGTTCGAACAGCTCAAGCACTTCCCGTGAAAATCCTGCGCGCTGGTGCGGATCCCGATGCCGCTCCCAGATGCGCTGGACCAGCACGTGTTTGTCGGTTCGCTCGCGCAGCGGCGGCAACTCGATGTTCAGACCGCTGATTCTGTAATACAGGTCCTGACGAAAATGCCCGGCCTGCACCTGATCACGCAGTGTGAGGTTGGTAGCCGACACCAGGCGGATATCCACCGGATACAACTCGCCGCCGCCCAGCGGCTGGACGCAACGCTCCTGCAAGACCCTAAGCAGACGCGCTTGTACGGACATTGGCATGTCGCCAATTTCGTCCAGAAACAGCGTGCCTTTGTCGGCCTTGCGTATCAGCCCGATACTGCCTTTCTGGCTTGCGCCGGTAAATGCACCTTTGGTGTAGCCGAACAGCTCTGCTTCAACCAGATCGGCCGGGATCGCTGCGCAGTTTACGGCGATCAACGGTTGACTCGCCCGCGAACTGGCCTGATGCAGCGCCTTGACGAACACCTCCTTGCCAACCCCGGTCTCTCCGTGGATCAGCAGCGGGATGTCCTTTTCCAGCAAGCGCTGAGCCTGAAGCACGGCTTTCTCGACCCGTGCATCGCCCAGGCTGATAGCGTGCAGGTCCAGGTTGCGAGCGGCAACCGGCGCAGGCGTGGTCGTCACAGCATGCAGTTTTAGTGGCTTGCGCCTTGGGCGTTTGATCAGGCATTGAAAGCGGTTGTTGCCGAACGCGTGCAAGGCGAACGGCCGGGCTTCGGTTTCGCTGAGCAATTGCAGAATCGGGCATTTGAACAATGTCTCGATGCTCACACCCGAAAGCCTGACACCCAGCAGGTTGTCGGCTCGGCGATTGGCACAGAGGATCTGGCCACTTTCGTCGAAAATCAGCAGGCCGGCCCATTGGCTGTCCAGGTTGTTCAGGCCGGTATTGAAGATCAGTTGAAAATGGGTGTCGCGAAACTGGTCGAGGATCAGCCGGTTTTCCACCGACTGGCTCATCATTTTGACCATGCCCAGGGTGTGCGAGGGCGGCAGGAAGCTGTCGCTGGACACATCCAGGACCGCAATGATGCGCCGGTCAGCGTCGAAGATCGGCGAGGCAGAGCCGGTCATGAAGCGATTGGCCTTGAGAAAGTGCTCGTCCGGTTCGATATGGATGGCCTGTTCACAGGCCAGTGCCGTGCCGATGGCATTGGTGCCGGTGCCTCGCTCGCTCCAGCTGGCCCCCGCCAGAAAACCCTGGTGTGACGAGTCGCCAAACCGCTGAGTGCCCCATGACTTGAGCAATTGGCCTTGAGGGTCGGCCAGCAGGATCAGGCAGTTCGAGTTACTCAGAATGTTCTCGTAGACCGGCAGCACTTCCTGATGGGTGGTCTGCACCAGCGCGTTGTGGCGCTCCAGCAATTGTGAGACCTCTGATCCGGGCAACTGGCCGAACGATGGACGTGTCTGGTGGCTGAGACCGAAGTCCCGGCAACGTGTCCATGAATCGCGAATGATGATGTCGTGAGCGAGCGAGGTGCTGGATTGAGCCATGGCAAGGCCTGCAAGGATGACGTGTTGTTTTTATTTTCAGGTCTCGTCGCGTGTCCATCCTGGCGTGCAACGTCCTTCCAGTGTCGTTCAGATGTGTTCAAAGTCAACGTTCATTTTGTTCAGTTGTTCAGCGTTTACTGTTCATTTTTGTTCAGCTGCGAAGCCGCTTTTAGCCAGTGAATGCGGGGGAACGCTCTGGAACGGGCATTGGCGAGGTAGTGACAGAATTGGCACGAATGTCGCTATCTGCACTTCCATCACGCATTACCCTTAAAAAAACAACAAAGGGCACGCCATGTCTCTCACGCTGGAGCACGTCAGCCGCGCAGTCGATGGCCAAATATGGATCGACGACGCATCCCTGAGCTTTGAGCCGGGGTCCTTCAACGTTCTGCTGGGGCGCACCCTGTCAGGCAAAACCAGTCTCATGCGCCTGATCGCCGGGCTGGACAAACCCGACAGCGGGCGAGTGCTGATGAACGGGGTCGATGTCACGCAGCGGCCGGTTCGTCTGCGCAATGTCTCGATGGTCTATCAGCAGTTCATCAATTACCCGAGCATGACGGTATTCGAGAATATCGCCTCACCGCTGCGTCAGGCGGGCATGTCGAAGGACATGATCCACAGCCGCGTCAACGACACGGCCAAGATGCTGCGCATCGAGAAGTTTCTGCAACGCTACCCGCTTGAGCTGTCCGGCGGTCAGCAGCAACGCACTGCCATGGCCAGGGCGCTGGTCAAGGACGCGGAGCTGATCCTGTTCGACGAGCCGCTGGTCAACCTGGACTACAAGTTGCGCGAGGAGCTGCGCCAGGAAATGCGCGAGCTGTTCGCCGCTCGCCACACGATCGCCATCTACGCCACCACTGAACCGAACGAGGCGCTGGCCCTGGGCGGTACGACCACCATCCTGCATGAAGGCCGGGTGGTACAGAGTGGCAAGACACCTGAGGTCTATCACAAGCCCGCGACCGTTCTGGCCGCCGAGCTGTTCTCGGAACCGCCCATCAATCTCATGGACGGACGTATCGACGGCAACGAGGTGAGCTTTGCCAATTTCGTGCACTTCCCGCTCAACGCGGATCTGCGAGCCATCGGTGACGGCGAATACCGTTTTGGGGTGCGGCCAAGTCATCTGAGCCTGGTGCCTTCCAACGATGACGATCTGGAGCTGGCGGTCACGGTGGAACTGGCCGAGATCAGCGGCTCGGAAACCTTTCTGCATGTGCGTAACGAGCTGTTTTCGCTGGTTTTGCACTTGCCGGGCGTGCATGCCTACGACGTTGACGCGTCGATCCGGGTGTACATCCCGACCCACAAACTATTCGTGTTCGATCAGCAGGGCGGCCTTATTCAGGCGCCGGGCCTGCGTCTGTCGAGGGTTGCCTGATGGCTGAGATACGCTTGCAGAACCTGGCTCACAGCTACAGTGCCAACCCCGGGCCGGACGATTACGCCATTCGCGAGATGAGCCATATATGGGAGCAGGGCGGCGCTTATGCATTGCTGGGGCCTTCGGGCTGCGGCAAGTCGACCCTGCTCAATATCATCTCCGGCCTGTTGAGTCCTTCGCAGGGGCAGGTCCTGTTTGATTCCAAAGTGGTCAACGATCTGCCACCCGAGCGCCGCAACATCGCCCAGGTTTTTCAGTTTCCGGTGATTTACGACACCATGACGGTGTTCGATAACCTGGCGTTTCCTCTGCGCAACCAAGGCATGGACGAGGCGCGCATTCTCACCAAGGTCCACGAAATCGCTGATGTACTGGATCTGCAACTGCTGCTGAAAAAGAAGGCCCGCAACCTGACAGCCGATGAAAAGCAGAAGGTGTCCATGGGCCGTGGCCTGGTGCGTGATGATGTTTCGGCGATTCTGTTCGACGAGCCGCTGACGGTTATCGACCCTCACCTGAAGTGGAAACTGCGTCGCAAGCTCAAGCAGATTCACGAGCAGTTCAACATCACCATGGTCTACGTCACTCATGACCAGCTTGAGGCGTCGACCTTTGCCGACAAGATCGCAGTGATGTATGGCGGTCAGATCGTGCAGTTCGGCACGCCTCGCGAGCTGTTCGAAAAACCGCGTCACACCTTCGTCGGCTACTTCATCGGCAGCCCAGGCATGAACCTCATCGAGGTGAAGCCGCAAGGCGATGGCGTCGGTTTCGGTGACGTTCATGTGCCGTTGTCCAGCCTGTTGCAGCAGCTGATCGCGCGGACCTCGTTCAGCAGCCTGAAGATCGGTATTCGTCCCGAGTTCGTCCACGTCTGGGATGGGCCCTACGAAGAGGCGATGTGCGCCGATGTGGTGTACGTCGAAGACCTGGGCACCTACAAGATTTTGACGCTGTCGCTGGCCGGGCAGAAGCTCAAGGTGCGCATGCCCGAAGACAAACCGGTGCCCCAGGGCCAGGCGTGGATCAGTTTTCCTGCGCAATGGCTGATGGTCTATGCCGATGACTTCCTGCTTGAGTCCACTCCTGAGCGAGACATGCCATGAACAAGGTCCAGAACAACAAGGCCTGGTGGCTGGTGCTGCCGGTGTTTCTGCTGGTGGCATTCAGCGCCATCGTGCCGATGATGACCGTGGTCAACTATTCGGTGCAGGACATTTTCGACCAGTCCAGCCGCTATTTCGTGGGTGCCGACTGGTTCAGGCAGGTCCTGCAGGACCCGCGTCTGCATGACTCGCTGCTGCGCCAGTTCATTTACTCGGCTTGCGTGCTGCTGATTGAAATTCCGCTGGGCATCGCCGTGGCGCTGTGCATGCCGACCAAAGGGCGCTGGTCGACGGTCTGTCTGATCCTGATGACCATCCCGCTGCTGATTCCCTGGAACGTGGTGGGCACCATCTGGCAGATCTTCGGCCGTGGTGACATCGGCCTGCTGGGCTGGAGCCTCAATGCCATGGGCATCAGTTACAACTATGCCGGCAATACCATGGACGCCTGGGTCACGGTGCTGGTGATGGATGTGTGGCACTGGACGTCGCTGGTCGCGCTGCTGAGTTATTCAGGTTTGCGTGCGATTCCGGATGTGTATTACCAGGCGGCGCGTATCGACCGAGCCTCTGGCTGGGCAATCTTCCGCCATATCCAGTTGCCGAAAATGAAGAGTGTGTTGCTGATCGCAGTGATGCTGCGCTTCATGGACAGCTTCATGATCTACACCGAGCCCTTCGTGCTCACAGGCGGCGGGCCGGGCAATGCGACCACATTCCTGAGCCAGACCCTGACGCAAATGGCGATCGGTCAGTTCGACCTGGGGCCGGCGGCGGCATTCTCGCTGGTGTATTTCCTGATCATCCTGCTTGTGTCCTGGCTGTTTTACACCGCCATGACCCATAGCGACAAGAACTGAGGAACGGCCATGAACGCACGCAAGATGGTGCCGTTGTTGCTGTACATCCTGTTTCTGCTGGTGCCGATCTACTGGCTGTTGAACATGTCGTTCAAGAGCAATACCGAGATTCTCGGCGGTCTGACGCTCTGGCCACAGGATTTCACCCTGGCCAACTACAAGGTGATCTTTACCGATCCAAGCTGGTACAGCGGCTACATCAACTCGCTGTATTACGTCTGCCTGAACATGGTGATTTCCCTGACGGTGGCCTTGCCGGCAGCCTACGCGTTCTCGCGCTACCGGTTTCTGGGTGACAAGCATCTGTTCTTCTGGTTGCTCACCAACCGCATGGCGCCGCCCGCCGTGTTCCTGCTGCCATTTTTCCAGCTGTACTCGTCGATCGGTCTGTTTGACACCCACATTGCTGTGGCGCTGGCGCACTGCCTGTTCAACGTGCCGCTGGCAGTGTGGATTCTGGAAGGCTTCATGTCAGGCGTTCCGAAGGAAATTGACGAAACGGCCTACATTGATGGCTACAGTTTTCCGCGTTTCTTCGTGAAGATCTTCATCCCGTTGATCGGCTCGGGTATCGGGGTGACCGCGTTTTTCTGCTTCATGTTTTCCTGGGTCGAGCTGTTGCTGGCGCGCACCCTGACCTCTGTCAATGCCAAGCCTATCGCGGCAGTCATGACGCGAACGGTGTCGGCATCGGGTATTGATTGGGGGGTACTGGCGGCGGCGGGAGTTCTGACTATTCTGCCTGGCATGCTGGTGATCTGGTTCGTTCGCAATCACGTGGTCAAGGGCTTTGCCCTTGGCCGTGTCTGAGGAGTCGGGATATGGATTGGATGGCCTGGACACCCTTGACGGCGTCCTTCTTCGGCGGCATCGCACTGCTGCTCGCTGGCATGACAGTCTGGGAACTGCGTTCCCCTGGCGTCGAACAACGCGGCTTTCTGCCGATCGCTACCAGTCGCGGCGATCGTCTTTTCATCGGGCTGCTGGGAAGTGCTTACCTGCATCTGCTGGTCATCGGCTTGACGGACTGGAGCGTCTGGATCGCCTCGCTGATATCGCTGGTGTGGTTGTTGGTCGTAATGCGGTGGGGTTAGCGGTCGGTCGGGTGCAGATATCCGGGCGATCCGGCTGGCGGTATTCGAAAAGCGGGACTACATAAGAAGCAACTCTGGAGGTGTCTATGTTCAATAAGAAAAACAAGCTACGACATAGCGTGACGTTGGCGACCATGGTAATGCTCAGCGGGTTGAGTGTTTCAGCCTGGGCGGATCAGTACGAAGAAGCGGCGAAGAAGTGGGCGGCCAGCGAGTTCAAGCCGACCACGCTGTCCGATGCCGAGCAGTTGAAGGAGCTTGAGTGGTTCATCAAGGCTGCCGAACCATTCCGTGGCATGGACATCAAGGTGGTTTCCGAAACCTTGACGACCCATGAATACGAATCCAAGACACTGGCCAAGGCGTTTACTGAAATCACCGGGATCAAGGTCACTCACGACCTGCTTCAGGAAGGTGACGTCATCGAGAAACTGCAGACGGCCATGCAGTCGGACAAAAGTATCTATGACGGCTGGGTCAACGACTCGGACCTGATCGGTACTCACATGCGCTACGGCAAAGCGATGTCGCTGACTGACCTGATGGCCAGTGCCGAGGGTGCGAAGGTCACGTCTCCTACGCTGGACCTGAAGGATTTCATCGGCACCTCCTTCACGACTTCGCCTGAAGTCAAAGATGCATCCGGCAAGGTCATTGTCGAATCCAAACTCTATCAGTTGCCTGATCAGCAATTCGCCAACCTGTACTGGTTTCGTGCCGACTGGTTCGAGCGCGCTGACCTGAAAAAGCAATTCAAGGACAAGTACGGCTATGAGCTGGGCGTGCCGGTCAACTGGTCGGCCTATGAAGACATCGCCAAGTTCTTCAGCGAAGACGTCAAGACCATCGACGGCAAGAAAGTCTTTGGTCACATGGACTACGGCAAAAAGGATCCCTCGCTGGGTTGGCGTTTCACCGACGCCTGGTTCTCCATGGCAGGCAGTGGTGACAAGGGCCTGCCCAATGGCTTGCCTGTGGATGAGTGGGGCATCCGTGTGGAGGCCTGCCATCCGGTGGGTTCCAGCATCACCCGTGGCGGCGACACCAATGGCCCGGCGGCCGTCTTCGCGACCCAGAAATACATCGACTGGCTGAAAGCCTACGCACCGCCGGAAGCGGCGGGCATGACCTTCTCCGAATCGGGGCCGGTGCCGTCGCAGGGTAACGTTGCGCAGCAAATTTTCTGGTACACCGCGTTTACCGCTGACATGACCAAGCCTGGCCTGCCCGTGATGAATGCCGATGGCACGCCGAAATGGCGCATGGCACCGTCGCCTAAAGGTCCGTACTGGAAAGAAGGCATGAAGCTGGGCTATCAGGACGTGGGTTCATGGACGTTCCTCAAATCTTCCGACGAGAAAAAGCGTCTGGCAGCCTGGCTGTATGCGCAATTCGTGACGTCCAAATCGGTATCGCTGAAGAAAACCATCGTGGGGCTGACTCCGATTCGTGAGTCGGACATCAACTCCAAGGAAATGACTGCGCTGGCGCCGAAGCTTGGCGGTCTGGTCGAGTTCTATCGCAGCCCGGCCCGAGTGCAATGGTCGCCAACCGGCACCAACGTGCCGGATTATCCGAAGCTGGCGCAGTTGTGGTGGAGTCATGTGGCTGAAGCAGTCACTGGCGAGAAAACCGCTCAGGCCGCACTGGACGGGCTGGCCAAGGATCAGGATGCGATCATGACGCGCATCGAGCGCTCCAAGGTCCAGGACGCCAGCGGTTGTGCACCCAGGATGAACCCGGAAACCTCGGCTGAAGAGTGGTACTCCAAGGCCGAGAACAGTGGTGGCAAGTTCCTCGCACCACAGCGCAAGCTGGCCAATGAAAAGCCAAAAGGCGAAACCATTGCCTATGCCGACCTGCTGAAAAGCTGGGAAGCGGCCAAGAAATAAGCCTGAGTGAAATGCAAAAACGGCACCCTCGGGTGCCGTTTTTTGTTGAGCGCCGACAGGCTTTATTCGCTGTGCAGCGTCTCTGCCGCGTACAAGGTGTTCTCCAGCAGGCAGGCGCGCGTCATGGGGCCAACGCCGCCAGGTACAGGCGTGATCCAGCCTGCGCGGGGCAGGGCGGTCTCATAGACAACGTCACCCACCAGCTTGCCATCGTCCTGACGGTTGATGCCGACATCGATCACGATGGCGCCGGGCTTGATCCATTCGCCTTTCACAAGGCCGGGCTTGCCAGCGGCAACCACCACCAGATCGGCGCGGCCCACATGGCCTGCCAGATCCTTGGTGAAACGATGGGTGACGGTCACAGTGCAGCCGGCCAGCAGCAGTTCCATGGCCATCGGACGACCGACGATGTTGGACGCACCGACGACCACGGCATCCATTCCATACAGGTCCACGCCAGTGCTTTCCAACAGGGTCATGATCCCTTTTGGCGTGCAGGGGCGCAGCAGCGGAATGCGCTGGGCAAGGCGGCCGACGTTATAAGGGTGGAAACCGTCCACGTCCTTGTCGGGGCGTATGCGCTCCAGCAGCAGCGAGGCGTCGAGATGCTCCGGCAAAGGCAATTGCAGAAGAATGCCGTCGACAGCGGCATCTTCATTGAGGCGGTCGATCAGCTCGGTCAATGCAGCCTGAGTGGTGTCCGCAGGCAAGTCGTAGGCCCGGGAAACAAAGCCGACTTCCTCGCAGTCCTTGCGCTTGTGAGAGACATACACCTGGGAGGCGGGGTCGCTGCCCACCAGAATCACCGCGAGGCCCGGCGTGCGCAGGCCTTGCTGGCTACGTTCGGCGACACGTTTGGCGATCTGCTGGCGCAGGCTGGCGGCGATCGCTTTGCCGTCGATTAGTTTTGCAGTCATGACGCGTGATTAACCATCGAGAGGAAATAAAATGAGCGCGCATTCTCGCATGACATGACGCGAGGGCAAAGGCGCTTGGTCAGCATATTCCGCTAACTCCTTTATCTAACTGAATTTTTTTCAAAAAAGAGTTGACGACCTCAGGGGGCGTCTATAAGATTCGTCGCACTTGCCGGGCAGAGCCCAGCACTGGTTAAGCTAGCACTGGTTGATTAGGTCAGGCAGAGTTGCAAATCGGCTCGGTGTGATTGAAAGCCTTTTAATTTGTGATCGTCAAAGAATACAGATTATATAAGTGCCCGTAGCTCAGCTGGATAGAGCATCCGCCTTCTAAGCGGATGGTCGCAGGTTCGAGTCCTGCCGGGTGCGCCATTCAAGGCAGCTTTGGCACAGCAAGTAAAGTTGTACTGGTCACACGCAATATGGTGGGCGTAGCTCAGTTGGTAGAGCACAGGATTGTGACTCCTGTTGTCGAGGGTTCGATCCCCTTCGTCCACCCCATATTAAGAAAGGCGCCAGATTCATAGTCTGGCGCCTTTGCTTTAAAAGCTTGCAGCGCGGATGTGGTGGAATTGGTAGACACACTGGATTTAGGTTCCAGCGCCGAAAGGTGTGAGAGTTCGAGTCTCTCCGTCCGCACCAAGATACAAATAGCCTGAGTGATGACACTTTGGTTATAAGAAAAAAGCCGCCTCGTGCGGCTTTTTTTGTTTCAACGTATTGGTTTTACCGCTTCGCTGGTCCGAAAGCTGCTGCCGTCGGTCCAGTGAGGCGTGCTACGTGGAAGGAGTCGGCAGTGGTCGGGTATGGATGCTTCCTTATAGAGAGGCCGTGCCAGACGCATCGCTGGCGGCGCGAGGCGCTTGTTGTCCGCGTTCGGCAGGGGGCCGGTTCCTTCCTCTTAATCTGCCCTTTTTCAGTAGGGTGACTTCTTGAGTTTGACCCACTAGAATGCATGCCCTTGATTCTGGGGTCGGAAACGGCCGGCTAACGTCTGTGCAACGAGGAATATCCATGCAAGTTTCTGTTGAAAATACTTCCGCTCTTGAGCGCCGCATGACCATCGGCGTGCCTGCCGAACGCATCGAGACCGAAGTCAACAAGCGTCTGCAACAGACCGCACGTAAAGCCAAGATCCCGGGCTTCCGCCCTGGCAAGGTGCCTATGAGCGTGATCCGTCAGCGTTACGAAGACGGCGCGCGTCAGGAAGCGCTGGGCGATCTGATTCAGGCTACTTTCTACGAAGCCGTTGTCGAGCAGAAGCTCAACCCGGCTGGCGCACCTGCTGTAGAGCCGAAATCCTTCGAAAAAGGCAAGGATCTGGAATACGTGGCGACTTTCGAAGTCTTCCCGGAATTCACCGTTGCCGGTTTCGATACCATCGCTGTAGAGCGTCTGTCTGCCGATGTGGCTGACAGCGATCTGGACAACATGCTGGAAGTGCTGCGCAAGCAGAACGTTCGTTTTGAAGAGACCGATCGTGCCGCTCAGAACGAAGACCAGCTGAACATCGATTTCGTCGGCAAGGTCGACGGCGAAGCATTCGCGGGTGGCTCTGCCAGCGGTACTCAGCTGGTTCTGGGTTCAGGCCGCATGATTCCTGGCTTTGAAGACGGCCTGGTCGGCGCCAAGGCTGGCGAAGAGCGCGTTCTGAACGTGACCTTCCCTGAGGACTATCAGAACCTGGAGCTGGCCGGCAAGGCAGCCGAGTTCACCGTGACTGTCAACGGCGTTTCCGAGCCAAAACTGCCTGAGCTGAACGAAGAGTTCTTCAAGCAGTTCGGCATCAAGGAAACCGGTATCGACGGTTTCCGCGCCGAAGTTCGCAAGAACATGGAGCGCGAGCTGCGTCAGGCCATCAAGTCCAAGGTGAAGAACCAGGTGATGGACGGTCTGCTGGCTGCCAACCCGATCGAAGTGCCTAAGGCGCTGCTGGAAAACGAAGTCAACCGTCTGCGCGTGCAGGCCGTTCAGCAATTCGGCGGCAACATCAAGCCGGATCAGCTGCCTGCAGAGCTGTTCGAAGAGCAGGCCAAGCGCCGCGTCGAGCTGGGTCTGATCGTTGCTGAAGTCGTGAAGCAGTTCGACCTCAAGCCTGACGACGCTCGCGTCCGTGACCTGATCCAGGAAATGGCGTCGGCTTATCAGGAGCCTGAGCAGGTTGTGGCCTGGTACTACAAGAACGAGCAGCAGATGAACGAAGTACGTTCTGTTGTGCTTGAAGAGCAAGTTGTAGATACTGTTTTGCAGAAAGCTAGCGTGACCGACAAATCGGTCTCCTACGAAGAAGCTGTCAAGCCGGTGGAAGCTCCAAAAGCCGACTGATTTCTCTTTTCGTTCGAAAACACCCACAAGCCAGCCTTCGCGCTGGCTTGTGCGTATTCAAGACTCGACTATTTGGGAGTGAATGCAGGACATGTCCCGCAATTCTTATATTCAGCAGAACTCTGACATCCAGGCCGCTGGCGGCCTGGTCCCGATGGTTATCGAGCAGTCCGCCCGTGGCGAGCGTGCCTATGACATCTATTCGCGCCTTCTCAAGGAGCGAGTGATCTTTATGGTTGGTCCGGTAGAGGACTACATGGCCAACCTTATCGCGGCGCAACTGCTCTTCCTTGAAGCGGAAAACCCGGACAAGGATATCCATCTCTACATCAACTCACCGGGCGGTTCGGTGACTGCGGGCATGTCGATCTACGACACCATGCAGTTCATCAAGCCGGACGTGTCGACTATCTGCATCGGTCAGGCCTGCAGCATGGGTGCATTCCTGCTGGCTGGCGGTGCCGAGGGCAAGCGTCACTGCCTGCCGAACTCGCGCATGATGATTCACCAGCCGTTGGGCGGTTTTCAGGGGCAGGCGTCGGACATCGACATTCATGCCAAGGAAATCCTGCATATTCGTCACCGTCTGAACTCGTTGCTGGCGCATCACACCGGCCAGAGCCTCGAAACCATCGAGCGCGACACCGAGCGTGACAATTTCATGAGCGCAGAGCGTGCGGCTGAATATGGCCTGATCGACTCGGTGATCAACAAGCGTCAAATGCCTGCCTAAGCAGCTCAAAATGTAGGGGGTCGGCGCAACCGACCGCCTGCGGACTTGAAAAAGCCCGCAATAGCCTTCATCTTGTGTTGCAAGCCTACCGGATTGGATCGATCGAATGACTGACACCCGCAACGGCGAGGACAACGGCAAACTGCTCTATTGCTCCTTCTGTGGCAAAAGCCAGCATGAAGTGCGCAAATTGATTGCCGGCCCCTCGGTCTTTATCTGCGACGAGTGCGTCGACCTGTGCAACGACATCATCCGCGAGGAGGTGCAGGAAGCACAGGCCGAAAGCAGCGCGCATAAATTGCCTTCGCCTAAAGAAATCAGCGGCATCCTTGATCAGTATGTGATAGGTCAGGAGCGTGCCAAAAAGGTTCTCGCAGTAGCGGTTTATAACCACTACAAGCGACTGAACCAGCGCGACAAGAAAAATGACGACGTTGAACTTGGCAAGAGCAACATCCTGCTGATCGGCCCTACGGGCTCCGGCAAGACGCTGCTGGCCGAAACACTGGCCCGCCTGCTCAATGTGCCGTTCACCATTGCCGACGCCACCACCCTGACCGAAGCCGGTTATGTCGGTGAGGACGTGGAAAACATTATTCAGAAGCTGTTGCAGAAATGTGATTACGACGTAGAGAAGGCCCAGATGGGCATTGTCTACATCGACGAAATCGACAAGATTTCGCGCAAATCCGACAACCCTTCGATTACACGTGACGTTTCCGGCGAGGGCGTGCAACAAGCCCTTCTGAAGCTGATCGAGGGAACCGTGGCTTCCGTTCCGCCTCAGGGTGGCCGCAAGCACCCACAGCAGGAATTCCTGCAAGTGGACACGCGCAACATCCTGTTCATCTGCGGTGGCGCCTTCTCGGGCCTGGAAAAGGTCATTCAGAACCGCTCCACGCGTGGCGGCATCGGCTTCAATGCCGAAGTTCGCAGCAAGGAAGAGGGCAAGAAGGTTGGCGAATCCCTGCGTGAAGTCGAGCCTGACGATCTGGTCAAGTTCGGTCTGATCCCGGAATTCGTGGGTCGTCTGCCGGTTCTGGCAACGCTTGACGAGCTGGATGAGGCTGCACTGATGCAGATCCTTACCGAGCCGAAGAATGCGCTGACCAAGCAGTATGCCAAGCTGTTCGAAATGGAAGGTGTGGACCTCGAGTTCCGTACCGATGCGTTGAAATCGGTTGCCCGTCGCGCGCTGGAGCGCAAGACCGGTGCCCGTGGCCTGCGCTCCATTCTTGAGGGCGTGCTGCTCGACACCATGTACGAAATCCCGTCGCAGAGTGACGTGAGCAAGGTGGTGATCGACGAAAGCGTGATCGATGGCTCGTCCAAGCCGTTGTTGATCTATGAGAACAGCGAGCCGCCTGCCAAGGTTGCTCCAGACGCGTAACACCTCGTGTGATCGCGTAGAAAGACACGGAAGGGGGCCCTCAGGGTCCCCTTTTGCATTTTTGTCCCGCTCATTCGTCCTTTAGATGATGTGAAGCAGGTCGGCCGTGCAACCCTCGGGGCTTGTTTTTTTCGAGTACTACCCCCATCTTGGCTTCAAGCTAATTCCATCTGTCCCGGCCGTTTGGCCGCTGTAGAGGCGAAATCATGAAGACCACCATCGAATTGCCTCTTTTGCCATTGCGTGATGTCGTGGTTTATCCGCACATGGTTATCCCGCTGTTCGTGGGGCGCGAGAAGTCTATCGAAGCCCTTGAGGCGGCGATGACGGGTGACAAGCAAATCCTGTTGCTCGCGCAAAGAAATCCCGCTGACGACGATCCTGATGAGCAGGCTCTTTATAACGTCGGCACCATTGCAACCGTATTGCAGCTGCTGAAACTGCCTGATGGTACCGTCAAGGTGCTGGTCGAAGGCGAGCAGCGCGGGTCGGTCGAGCGTTTCATCGAGGCTGACGGTCATTACCGCGCCGACGTTGCGCTGATCGATGAAGTGGATGCGCCTGACCGCGAGTCTGAAGTGTTCGTGCGCAGCCTTTTGGCTCAGTTCGAGCAATATGTACAGCTGGGCAAGAAAGTCCCGGCAGAGGTCCTGTCTTCGCTCAACAGCATCGATGAGCCTGGCCGCCTGGTCGACACCATGGCAGCGCACATGGCGCTCAAGATCGAGCAGAAGCAGGAGATCCTCGAGATTATCGATCTGTCCGCGCGTGTGGAGCATGTGCTTGCCCTGCTGGACGGTGAAATCGACCTGTTGCAGGTCGAGAAGCGCATTCGCGGTCGCGTCAAGAAACAAATGGAGCGCAGCCAGCGCGAGTACTACCTGAATGAGCAGATGAAGGCCATTCAGAAAGAGCTGGGCGATGGCGACGAAGGCCATAACGAAATCGAAGAGCTGAAGAAGCGCATCGATGCCGCGGGTCTGCCCAAGGATGCATTGGCCAAGGCGACTGCCGAGTTGAACAAGCTCAAGCAGATGTCGCCGATGTCGGCCGAGGCCACTGTGGTGCGTTCCTACATCGACTGGCTGGTTCAGGTGCCATGGAAAGCGCAGAGCAAGGTGCGTCTGGACCTGGCGCGTGCTGAAGCCATTCTGGACGCCGATCACTACGGGCTGGACGAGGTCAAGGAGCGCATCCTTGAGTACCTCGCCGTGCAGAAGCGTGTGAAAAAGATCCGCGGTCCTGTGCTGTGCCTGGTAGGTCCTCCTGGCGTGGGTAAAACCTCGCTTGCGGAGTCGATTGCGAATGCGACAAATCGCAAATTCGTGCGCATGGCCCTGGGCGGTGTGCGTGACGAGGCGGAAATTCGTGGCCATCGCCGGACATACATCGGTTCGATGCCAGGAAGATTGATACAAAAGATGACGAAGGTGGGTGTGCGCAACCCGTTGTTCCTGCTCGATGAAATCGACAAGATGGGCAGCGACATGCGTGGCGATCCGGCCTCGGCATTGCTTGAGGTGCTGGACCCCGAGCAGAACCACAATTTCAACGATCACTACCTCGAAGTCGACTACGACCTGTCCGACGTCATGTTCCTGTGCACCTCGAACTCGATGAACATTCCGCCAGCCTTGCTGGACCGGATGGAAGTCATTCGCCTGCCGGGCTACACCGAAGACGAGAAAATCAACATTGCCGTCAAATACCTTTCGCCCAAGCAGATTCAGGCCAACGGTCTGAAGAAGGGCGAAATCGAGTTCGACGCCGATGCGATCCGCGACATCATTCGTTACTACACCCGCGAAGCGGGCGTGCGCGGGCTTGAGCGCCAGATTGCCAAGGTCTGCCGCAAGGCGGTCAAAGAGCATGCGCTGGAAAAACGCTTCGCTGTCCATGTGACTGCTGACATGCTCGAGCACTTCCTGGGCGTGCGCAAATTCCGCTATGGTCTGGCCGAGCAGCAGGACCAGATCGGGCAGGTCACGGGGCTTGCGTGGACTCAGGTGGGCGGCGAATTGCTGACCATCGAAGCCGCCGTCGTACCGGGCAAGGGCCAGTTGATCAAGACCGGTTCTCTGGGCGACGTCATGGTCGAGTCCATCACTGCCGCGCAAACCGTGGTTCGCAGCCGGGCCCGCAGCCTGGGTATTTCTGCCGACTTCCACGAGAAACATGACACGCACATCCACATGCCTGAAGGCGCTACGCCCAAAGACGGTCCGAGTGCTGGCGTAGGCATGTGCACGGCGCTGGTGTCGGCCCTGACCCAGATTCCTGTGCGGGCGGATGTCGCGATGACCGGCGAGATCACCTTGCGTGGTCAGGTGCTGGCGATTGGTGGTCTGAAGGAAAAACTTCTGGCAGCTCATCGTGGCGGAATCAAGACAGTCATCATTCCAGAAGAAAACGTACGTGATTTGAAGGAAATTCCTGACAACATCAAGCAGGATCTTCAGATAAAGCCCGTTAAATGGATTGACGAAGTCCTGCAAATTGCGCTGCAATACGCGCCGGAGCCCTTGCCGGATGTGGCTCCTGATCTGGTCGCCAAGGATGAGAAACGCGAGTCTGACTCTAAGGAAAGAATTAGCACGCATTAAGACTGAGCAGGCTTCCTTGACAGCTTTTTAGAGCCCTTGTTATAAAGCGGCTCTTTAAAGCAAGTCCGGCAAGCCTTCCAGCGCTCGTTTTGCTTAACACCTAAAACTTAGAAACATACTCAATATAGAGATAAGGGGACTTAGAGTGAACAAGTCGGAACTGATTGATGCTATCGCTGCATCTGCTGATATCCCGAAAGCTGCTGCTGGCCGTGCGCTGGACGCAGTGATCGAATCCGTCACTGGCGCTCTGAAGGCTGGCGACTCGGTTGTTTTGGTTGGCTTTGGTACGTTCTCCGTTACAGATCGTCCTGCGCGCACCGGTCGCAATCCTCAGACTGGCGAGACGCTGGAAATTGCTGCTGCTAAAAAACCAGGTTTCAAAGCCGGTAAAGCCCTGAAAGAAGCTGTTAACTAAGCCTCCTCAAGCCTTACCCGCTCGGCCGGATTCATTCGGTCCAGATGCGGAGCGGTGGTGCAATCGGTTGCAACGCCGAAGGGTTCGAGCCCTTCCGCTCCGTCAGTTACGAGAAGGCGCATCCTCGGATGCGCCTTTCTTCTATCCGCTTTCTACCCACGCTCCGCGGTTGGTTAGTCAGTTCAACCGTTTTGGGGGACGCAATGCTGCAGAACATCAGGGACAATTCACAGGGCTGGATTGCCAAGACAATCATCGGAATCATCATCGCTCTGATGGCTTTCACAGGCATCGAGGCGCTGTTTACCGCTACCAGCAACAAGCAGAACGCTGCCGAGGTCAACGGAGAGGATATCTCTCAGAACGAGTTGAGCCAGGCCGTGGACATGCAACGCCGTCAGTTGGCTCAGCAGCTCTCCCAGCAGTTGGGCAAGGATTTCGATCCTGCAATGCTCGACGAAAAGTTGCTGCGTGAGTCGGCTCTCAAAGGTCTGATCGACCGCAAGCTGCTGCTGCAGGGCGCAGCTGATTCGAAGTTCTCCTTTTCCGATGCAGCGCTGGACCAGCAACTGTTGCAGACGCCTGAGTTTCAGGTGGATGGCAAATTCAGTGCTGACCGCTTCGATCAGGTGATCCGCCAGTTGGGTTACAGCCGTATGCAGTTCCGCCAGATGCTGGGTCAGGAAATGCTTATCGGCCAGGTGCGTGCCGGTGTCGCAGGCAGTGCTTTCGTGACCGATGCTCAGGTCGAGGCGTTCGCCCGCTTGGAAAAACAGACGCGCGACTTCGCGTCGTTGACGCTGCCGGCTGACACGTCTTCGGTGAAAGTCACCGACGATGAGGTCAAAGCGCACTACGACGAGCACGCGAAGGAGTTCATGAGTCCTGAGCAGGTGGTGCTGGATTACATCGAATTGAAGAAGTCCGCCTTCTTCGACAAGGTGAAGGTCAAGGACGAGGACTTGCAGGCGGCCTACCAGAAAGAGATCGCCAACCTGTCCGAGCAGCGTCGCGCTGCGCATATCCTGATCGAAGTGAACGACAAGCTCAGCGATGAGCAGGCCAAGGCGAAGATTGAAGAGATTCAACAGCGTCTGGCCAAGGGTGAGGACTTTGCCGCGCTGGCCAAGGAGTTCTCGCAGGACCCGGGTTCGTCGAACAAGGGGGGGGATCTGGGTTACGCGGGCAAGGGTGTTTACGACCCTGCGTTCGAAGATGCGCTCTACAGCCTGAACAAGGACCAGGTTTCGCAACCTGTGCGCACCGACTTCGGCTGGCACCTTATCAAGCTGCTGGGTGTGGAAGCGCCGTCGGTTCCGACGTTTGCCAGCCTCAAGGACAAGCTGACCAGCGATCTGAAGTCGCAGCAGGTCGAGCAGAAGTTCGTTGAAGTGACCAAGCAACTGGAAGATTCGGCCTTCGAATCGTCTGACCTGGCTCAACCGGCTCAGGATCTGGGCCTCAAGGTTCAGACCACAGCGCCGTTCGGCCGTGAAGGTGGTGAAGGCCTGACAGCCAACCGTGCGGTTATCCAGGCGGCGTTCAGCCCTGAAGTGCTGGAAGAGGGTTCCAACAGCAACACGCTGGAACTGGACCCGGAAACCGTCGTGGTCGTGCGTGCCAAAGAGCACTTGAAGCCGCAACAGCTGCCGCTTGAGAGCGTTGCCGGTGCGATTCGTGCGCAACTGGTGAAGGATCACGCGAGCGCCGCAGCCAAGGCCCGTGGCGAAGCACTGCTGGCGGGTTTGCGTGATGGCAAGATTCCGCTGGCGGCCAAGCAGGACGGTCATGAGTGGAAAGTGATGGAAGCTGTCACTCGCAGTCAGGAAGGGGTCGATCCTGCTGTTCTGCAAGCGTTGTTCCGTATGCCCAAGCCAACAGGCAAGGACAAGCCGGAGTACACCAGCCAGACAGCAGCCGACGGCAGCTTTGTGATCGTGCGTCTCAACGGCGTGAATCAGGCGGCTGCACCGACTGATGCGGAAAAGGCGCAATACCGCCGCTTCCTGTCATCGCGTGCCGGTCAGCAGGATTTCGCAGCCTTCCGTGCTGAGCTGGAGAGCAAGGCGAAGATCGAGAAGTTCTAAGCCCGGCTGAATGCAAAGGTCCGGTTGGAATGACCTGACCTTTGCAGACGCCAAAAAGAAGGCCGCTCACTGAGCGGCCTTCTTTTTTGTCTCCCGGAAAGTGCCGCTCGCGATGAGCGGCACTGGCCGTATCACTCTTCGATGTTGCCCATCGCGGTGGTGTTGAAGCCGCCGTCGACGTACATGATCTCACCGCTGATGCCCGAGGCCAGGTCGGAGCACAGGAACGCGCCTGCGTTGCCGACTTCGTCGATGGTCACGTTGCGACGCAACGGGGTCTGGGCTTCGTTGGCGGCCAGCATCTTGCGGAAGTTCTTGATGCCCGAGGCTGCCAGGGTGCGGATCGGACCTGCCGATACGGCGTTGACGCGCGTGCCTTCAGGACCGAGGCTGCCTGCCAGATAACGCACGCCGGCTTCCAGGCTGGCCTTGGCCATGCCCATCACGTTGTAGTTCGGCATGGTGCGCTCGGCACCCAGGTACGACAGGGTCAGCAGGCTGCCATTGCGGCCTTTCATCATTTCGCGGCCAGCCTTGGCCAGGGCCACGAAGCTGTAGGCGCTGATGTCGTGGGCAATGCGGAAGCCTTCACGGGTGGTGGCTTCGGTGAAGTCACCATCGAGCTGGTCGCCCGGCGCGAAGCCGACCGAGTGAACGATCACGTCCAGGCCGTCCCACTTCTTGCTCAGTTCTTCGAAGACCTTGTTGATCTCTTCGTCGCTGGCCACGTCGCAAGGGAAGCACAGTTCAGGGCCCGAGCCCCAGCCTGCGGCGAACTCTTCGACACGACCCTTGAGTTTGTCGTTCTGGTAGGTGAAAGCAAGCTCTGCACCTTCACGATGCATGGCGGCAGCAATGCCGGATGCGATGGACAGTTTACTGGCGACACCGACGATCAGGACGCGCTTACCGGCGAGAAAACCCATGTGTTGTTCCTCTTCAGGTTAATCGACAGCGACTGGTGCCAAAAAGGCGGCTTCCAGAAGCTGCTGTGTATAAGGATGTTGCGGTGCGGCAAAAACAGCCTGCGCCGCACCCTGTTCGACCACTTGGCCTTGCTTGACCACCATCAACTGGTGGCTCAGCGCTTTGACGACAGCCAGGTCATGGCTGATGAACAAATACGTCAGGTTGTACTTGGTTTGCAGCGAGCGAAGCAGTTCGACCACCTGGCGCTGCACTGTCCGGTCGAGTGCCGAAGTCGGCTCGTCCAGCAGAATCAGCGCCGGTTTTAGCACCAGTGCCCTTGCAATGGCGATCCTCTGGCGTTGGCCACCGGAGAACTCGTGGGGGTAGCGGTGCCGGGTTTCCGGATCCAGACCTACCTCTCTGAGTGCTTCGATGATCGCCGTCTCCTGTTCGGCAGCTGTCCCCATCTGGTGAATGCGCAGGCCCTCGCCAACGATATCACTCACCGACATTCGCGGGCTAAGGCTGCCAAACGGGTCCTGGAACACCACCTGCATCTGCCGGCGCAGCGGACGTATCTGCTGCTGAGACAGTGAGTCTAGCGCGTTGCCCTTGAACCGTATGGTGCCCTGGCTTGCGATCAGCCGAAGAATCGCCAGGCCCAGCGTCGACTTACCCGATCCACTTTCGCCCACGATCCCAAGCGTTTGCCCTTCCGGCAGGCTGAAGCGGATACCGTCGACTGCTTTGACGTGATCGACGGTGCGCTTGAGCAGGCCTTTCTTGATCGGGAACCAGACTTTCAGGTCCTCGACTTCAAGCAGTGGAGCGCCAGCGGGATTGGTCGAAGGACCGCCGCTGGGCTCGGCGCTGAGCAAAACTTTGGTGTACGGATGCTGTGGCGAGCGGAACAGTTCTTCGCACGATGCCTGTTCGACGATGCAACCGCGCTGCATGACACATACACGATTGGCTATTTGCCGAACAACGTTCAAATCGTGACTGATCAGCAGCAGCGCCATGCCCAGACGCGCCTGTAAATGCTTGAGCAATTCAAGGATTTTCAACTGCACGGTCACGTCAAGCGCAGTGGTCGGCTCATCGGCGATCAACAGCTCCGGCTCATTGGCCAGGGCCATGGCGATCATCACACGCTGGCGCTGGCCGCCTGACAGCTCGTGTGGCAGCGCCTTGAGGCGTTTGTGCGGCTCGGGTATGCCGACGAGTTCCAGCAGCTCCAGCGTGCGCTCAGTGGCCGCCTTGCCGGTCAGCCCCTTGTGCAGGCCGAGGACTTCGTTGATCTGTTTTTCTACCGAATGCAGCGGGTTCAGCGAGGTCATCGGCTCCTGAAAGATCATGGCGATGCGGTTGCCACGGATCGCGCGCAGCTTTTTTTCTTCGACCTTCAGCAGGTCGTCGCCCGCATAGCGGATGGTACCGCTGGGGTGGCTGGCGATAGGGTAGGGCAGCAGGCGCAGTATCGAGTGCGCGGTGACGGATTTGCCCGAGCCGCTTTCACCGACCAGCGCCAGGGTTTCGCCTCGGCGGATGTCGAAGCTGATGTTCTCGACCACCCGTTGACGCGAGTCGCCCGTCACGAACTCGACCGCCAGATCGCGGATTTCGATCAGATTGTCAGTGTTCATCTTATTTCCTTGGGTCGAAAGCATCGCGGGCGGACTCGCCGATAAACACCAGCAGGCTCAACATCAGGGCCAGCACCGCAAAGGCGCTGATGCCCAGCCAGGGTGCCTGCAGGTTGGATTTGCCCTGCGCCACCAGCTCGCCCAGCGAGGGCGACCCGGCAGGCAGGCCGAAGCCCAGGAAATCCAGCGCGGTCAGGGTGCCGATCGCGCCGGTGAGAATGAACGGCATGAACGTCATGGTCGACACCATGGCGTTGGGCAGGATGTGACGGAACATGATTGCGCCGTTCTCCATGCCCAGCGCCCGGGCCGCACGTACGTATTCCAGGTTGCGGCCCCGCAGAAACTCCGCGCGCACCACGTCCACCAGGCTCATCCAGGAAAACAGCAGCATGATGCCCAGCAGCCACCAGAAGTTGGGCTGCACGAAGCTGGCCAGAATGATCAGCAGGTACAGCACCGGGAGCCCCGACCAGACTTCCAGAAACCGCTGGCCCAGCAAATCGACCCAGCCGCCGTAGAAGCCCTGCAGCGCACCGGCTACCACGCCAATGATCGAGCTGAGGATTGTCAGGGTCAGGGCGAACAGCACCGAGATCCTGAAGCCGTAAATCACCCGCGCCAGCACATCGCGGCCCTGATCGTCCGTGCCCAGAAGGTTCTCCCGCGAAGGCGGGGCAGGGGCCGGGACTTTCAGGTCGTAGTTGATGCTCTGGTAGCTGAATGGGATCGGTGCCCACAAGGTCCAGCCATCTTTGGCAGCCAGCAGCTCCTTGATGTAGGGGCTCTTGTAATTGGCTTCCAGCGGGAATTCACCGCCGAACGTGGTTTCCGGATAGCGCTCGAACACCGGGAAGTACCATTGTCCGTCGTAACGCACAGCCAGCGGTTTGTCATTGGCGATGAGCTCGGCGCCCAGGCTCAGGCCGAACAGCAGCAGAAATAGCCACAGTGACCACCAGCCGCGCTTGTTGGCCTTGAAACGTTCGAAGCGGCGGCGATTGAGAGGAGACAGCTTCATATCAATGCTTCCTGCTTTCAAAGTCGATGCGCGGGTCTACCAGCGTGTAGGTGATGTCGCCGATCAGCTTCACCACCAGACCCAGCAGGGTAAATATGAACAGCGTGCCGAACACCACGGGGTAATCGCGGTTGATGGCCGCTTCAAAGCTCATCAGGCCCAGGCCGTCCAGAGAAAAGATCACTTCCACCAACAGTGAACCGGTGAAGAAGATACCCATGAAAGCGGCCGGGAAACCGGCAATCACCAGCAGCATCGCGTTGCGGAACACATGGCCGTACAGCACCTTGTGATTGCTCAGGCCTTTGGCTTTGGCGGTGGTGACGTACTGTTTGCTGATTTCGTCGAGAAAGCTGTTTTTGGTCAGCAGGGTCATGGTCGCGAAGTTACCGATCACCAGTGCTGTGACCGGCAGGACCAGGTGCCAGAAGTAGTCGAGTATCTTGCCCGCGGTGCTCAGTTCCTCGAAGTTGTTCGAGGTCAGCCCGCGTAGCGGGAACCAGTTGAAGTAGCTGCCGCCGGAAAACACCACGATCAGCAGGATCGCGAACAGAAACGCAGGTATTGCATAGCCGACGATGATGGCCGAACTGGTCCAGACGTCGAAGTGGCTACCGTGGCGGGTGGCCTTGGCGATGCCCAGCGGGATCGACACCAGGTACATGATCAGGGTGCTCCACAGCCCGAGGGAAATGGACACCGGCATCTTTTCGACGATCAGGTCGATGACCTTGGCATCACGGAAGAAGCTGTCGCCGAAGTCCAGCGTGGCGTAATTCTTGATCATGATCCACAGGCGTTCGGGTGCTGATTTGTCGAAGCCGTACATGCGCTCGATTTCCTTGACCAGCGCAGGGTCCAGTCCTTGAGCGCCCCGGTAGTTGGAGCCTGCCACCGAGACCTCCGCACCACCGCCGGCAATGCGGCTGGTAGCACCGTCGAAGCCTTCGATCTTGGCGATCATCTGCTCCACAGGCCCACCGGGGGCCGCCTGGATGATGATGAAGTTGATGATCAGGATGCCGAACAGGGTCGGAATGATCAGCAGCAGCCGTCGCAGAATATAAGCCAGCATCTTATTGCTCCGTGCTCGCCGGGGCGGCCTGGTCAGGGGCGGGTTGGCCTGGCACCACGGGTTTGGCGTCGGGCTTTACCCACCAGGTCATCAGGCCGACATCCGACAGCGCCTTGGCTTGCGGGTGGCCGAGGTGGTTCCAGTACGCGACGCGCCAGGTCTTGATGTGCCAGTTGGGAACGACATAGAAACCCCACAGCAACACGCGGTCCAGCGCCTTGGTGTAGGTGATCAGGTTTTGCCGGGAGTCGGCGTTGATCAGGCCGCTCACCAGCGCATCGATTGCCGGATCCTTGAGGCCGATGACATTTCGGCTGCCGGGGTTGTCGGCGCTGGACGAGTCGAAGTACACACGCTGCTCGTTACCGGGCGAGCTGGACTGCGGAAAGCTGCTCACGATCATGTCGTAGTCACGCGAACGCAGGCGGTTGATGTATTGCGACACGTCGGCGCGGCGGATGACCAGCTCGATGCCCAGATCGCTCAAGTTGCGCTTGTACGGCAGCAGGATACGTTCGAACTCGGTCTGGGCGATCAGGAACTCCAGTTTGACCGGCTTGCCCTGAGTGTCGACCATCTTGTCATCGACGATTTTCCAGCCGGCCTCCTGCAACAGCTGAAACGCACGGCGCTGCTGTGGACGAATCATGCCACTGCCATCGGTGACCGGCAGCGTGAAGGCTTCGGTGAACACCCGGTCCGGAATTTTGCCGCGCAGAGGCTCCAGAATTTTCAGTTCTTCTGGCGAAGGCAGGCCGCTGGAAGCCATTTCCGAATTGTCGAAGTAACTTTTCGTGCGGCTGTAGGAGCCGTTGAACAACTGTTTGTTGGTCCACTCGAAATCCAGCAGCAGGGTCAGTGCCTCGCGTACGCGAGCGTCCTGGAACACCGGTTTGCGCAGGTTGAGGATAAAGCCCTGCATGCCGGTGGGGTTGCCGTTCGGAAGTTCTTCCTGGATGAGTCGTCCGGCCTTGACCGCAGGTGTGTTGTACGCCGTGGCCCAGTTCTTGGCGCTGGTTTCCAGCCAGTAATCGAATTGCCCGGCTTTCACAGCTTCCAGTGCCACGGTGTTGTCGCGGTAGTAATCGGTGGTCAGCACGTCGAAGTTGTAAAAGCCTTTGTTGATCGGTAGGTCCTTGGCCCAGTAGTCCTTGACCCGTTCGTAGCGCACCGAGCGTCCGGCTTTTACGTCAACGACCTTGTAGGGACCACTGCCCAGCGGGAAATCCAGATTACCCTTGTCGAATTCGCGAGTGGCCCAGAAATGCTTGGGCAATACCGGCAATTGTCCGAGGATCAGGGGCATCTCGCGGCTGCCCTTGTGTTTGAACCTGAACAGCACGCGCAACGGATCTTCGACCACAACCTGATCGACATCAGCGTAGTAGCCTTTATACATAGGCGAGCCGTACTCCATCAGCGTCTTGAAGCTGAACTCCACGTCTTCGGCGCGAATAGGGTGACCGTCGTGGAAGCGCGCCTCGGGGCGCAGGTAAAAGCGCACCCAGCTGTTATCGGGGGCTTTTTCGATCTTGCCTGCGACCAGTCCGTACTCACTGAACGGTTCGTCGAGGCTGGCACGGGCAAGGGTGTCATAGATCAGGCCGATGTCATCTGCCGGCACGCCTTTGTTGATGAACGGGTTAAGGCTGTCAAATCCACCGAAACCGGCCTGGCGCAGCGTGCCACCTTTAGGGGCGTCCGGATTCACGTAGTCGAAATGTTTGAAATCAGCCGGGTATTTGGGCGCTTCGTCGTACAGCGTCACGGCATGCTGAGGCGCAGCCTGTACCGAGCAGGCCAGGCTTGCCAACAGCAGGGCGGCTGTTCGCAGGCGCAGGGAGTGCAGAGGATTCATCGGGACTTCTCCAGAGACTTGAGCCACCACGCGCGCAGCCCCAGGGTGTAGGGCGGGGTGGTGACCATGGCGAATCGATTGCGATACGCAAGGCGATGATTGTTCAGGTACCAGTTGGGAATGCTGTAATGCTGTGACAGCAGGACGCGGTCCAGTGCCCTGGCAGTGGCAACTTGTTCGTCGCGGGTCTGGGCGGCCAGCAGTTTGTTGAGCAGGCCGTCGACCACCGGGTTGGCGACACCGGCGTAATTCTTGCTGCCGTTGATCGCGGCCTGGCTCGAATGAAAATACTGCCACTGCTCAAGACCGGGGCTGAGTGTCTGTTGCAGGGTCATGAGAATCATGTCGAAGTCGAAGCGGTCCAGACGCTGCTTGTATTGCGCCCGGTCCACGGTGCGCAGGCCTGCGTTGATGCCCAGGCGTCGCAGGTCCTCGATATAGGGCAACAGGATGCGTTCCAGACCGGGATTGACCAGCAGGATCTCGAAGCGCAGCGGCTGATTGTCGGCATTGAGCAGGCCTCTGTCGGTCAGCTTCCAGCCCGCACTGCCCAGCAGCGACAACGCCCTGCGCAGGGTTTCGCGCGGTATGCCGCCACCATCGGTCTTCGACGTGGTGAACGGCTGAGTAAACAGGCTGGGCGGCAGTTGGTCGCGGTAGGGTGCCAGCGCCAGCCATTCCCCTCCGGTCGGTAGCCCGGTCGCGGAAAATTCACTGTTCGGGTAGTAACTGGTCGAGCGTGCGTAGGCGTCGCTGAACAGCGTACGGTTGGTCCATTCAAAGTTGAACAGCAGCCCCAGTGCTTCGCGTACCCGGACGTCTGAAAAGGCCGCGCGTCGGGTGTTCATGAACAACCCCTGGGTCTGGGTCGGAATCCGGTGAGGTATCTGCGCCTTGATCACCGTGCCGTTGGCGACGGCGGGAAAGTTGTAGCCATTGGCCCAGTTCTTGGCCTGATGCTCGATGTAGATATCGAATTCACCGGCCTTGAACGCTTCGAACGCCACGTCGCTGTCGCGATAGAACTCCACGTCGACACGGTCGAAATTGTATTTGCCGCGGTTGACCGGCAGGTCCTTGCCCCAGTAATCCTTGACCCGTTCGAACACCAGTTGGCGTCCGGGCTGAACCCGGGTGATGCGATACGGACCACTGCCCAGTGGCGGTTCGAAGGTCGTGGCCTTGAAGTCGCGGTCTTTCCAGTAATGCTGCGGCAGCACGGGCAGTTCGCCCAGGCGCAAAATCAGCAGTGGATTGCCGGCCCGTTTGAACACGAAACGAATGCGGTGCCGGTCGAGAATGTCGACACGCTGCACTTCCTGCAGAGCGGTGCGGTACTGCGGGTGCCCGTCCTTGAGCAGCGTGCGATAGGAGAATGCCACGTCATAGGCAGTGATCGGCTTGCCATCATGAAAGCGTGCCTGAGGCCTGATGTTGAACACCACCCAGCTGCGGTCTTCGCTGTACTCCACCGACTGGGCGATCAGGCCGTAACTGGAGGTCGGCTCATCACCGGACGGGTCGTACTGCCCTGTTCCGACCATGAGTGGTTCGTTCAGCTCGTTGACGCCGTATTGCAGGAAATTTCCGGTCGATACCGGGCTTGTACCTTTAAAGGTGTAGGGGTTGAGCGTGTCGAACGTGCCAAACGCCATCATTCTCAAGGTGCCACCTTTCGGCGCCTCGGGATTGACCCAGTCGAAGTGAGTGAAGCTGGCCGGGTACTTGAGGACACCAAACTGCGCATAACCATGACTTTCGGTGATGGCTGCGTTGGCGTAGAAGCTCAAGGCCAGACTGACGGTTAGCAGGAAGGGACGTATCACGATCCAGGCGACTTGGGCTTTCGGGTCGCTAACAGTAACAGCTTGTCCCGACAGGAAAAAGACTGGAGAGGGATGCCTGCCAATGCAGTGCATGGGCAGGCTCAATGTGGCGTTCGCCGGGCACGCAGCCGGCTTTTGTCAATGCGGCAGATAGACCGTCAGGGTCTGGCCCGGCTTGAGTGCCTGGCCCGAGCGTGGATTCCAGCGCTTGAGATGTTGCATCTCGACGTTAAAGCGCTTGGCGACCAGATACATCGAGTCACCTTTCTGAATCTTGTACTGCATGGGCTTCTTGTCGCCATCCTTGTTGCTTGCACTGGCGACGGTCTTGCTGGCGGCTTTGCTGTTGTCCTGCATGACCAGGGTCTGGCCGATCTTGAGCTTCTTGCCGGACAGCTTGTTCCAGCGCTGCAGGTCCTCCACATCGACCTTGTTGGCCTGGGCGATGGTGGTGAGGTTATCGCCGTTTCTTACTTTATAAGTGCGGCTGCGGGCTGGCTTCTCGTTGCTGGCCAGTGATTCGAACACCGGCTGGGACGTGTTCAGCCCCGGCTTGACCGGAATGCTCAACGACTGACCGACTTTCAAGCGATTGCCAGCCAGCTTGTTGTTGCCCTTGAGCGAGCTGACGGTGACCTGGTAGCGGCTTGCGAGGCTTTCGAGGGTGTCGCCACGCCGAACACGATAAGGCTGCCAGGCGACCAGCTCTTCCTGCTTCATGGTCGACAGGCTGGCGGTCAGCAACTGAGCCTTGGATGTGGGTACCAGCAAATGCTGGGGTCCGTCGATGGTCAGGCGTTTCTTGAAGGCCGGATTGAGCTGGATCAGCTCGTCTTCGTCGATGTCGGCGGCGCTGGCCACTTTGGACAGATCGACACGCTTGTTGAGCTCGACGACTTCGAAATAGGGTTCGTTGGCGATCGGGTTCAGGTTGACGCCGTAGGCTTCCGGCGATAGAACCACCTGCGACAGCGCCAGCAGTTTAGGCACGTAGTCACGGGTTTCCTGCGGCAATGGCAGGTTCCAGTAATCGGTAGGCAGGTTGAGCTTGTCGTTGCGCTCGATGGCGCGGCTGACCGTGCCTTCACCTGCGTTGTATGCCGCCAGTGCCAGCAGCCAGTCGCCGTTGAACATGTCGTGCAGGCGTGTCAGGTAATCCAGCGCGGCCACGGTCGACGCCTGGATATCACGACGCCCGTCATAGAAATTGGTCTGGCGCAGATTGAAATAGCGGCCGGTCGAGGGAATGAACTGCCAGAGGCCAACAGCCTGGCTGCGCGAGACGGCCATCGGGTTGTAGGCGCTTTCGATCACCGGGAGCAGGGCCAGCTCCAGCGGCATGTTACGTTCTTCGAGGCGCTCGACAATGTAGTGCATGTAGAGACTGCCGCGCTCGCCAGCGTTTTCCAGAAAGGAAGGGTTGTTGGCGAACCACAGGCGCTGCTGGTCGATACGAGGGTTTTGATCATTGCCCTGTTGCAGTTGAAAGCCCTGGCGCATGCGCTCCCAGACGTCCTGCGGCGGTGCCAGCGGCGTCACGGACTTGTGAGTCAGGAAAATGGGTTTCTGCTTGATGCCGGCCGCCAGGTTTGGCGCGCGGTGACTGCTGGCCGGCTCG
The DNA here is from genome assembly GCF_900143095.1 of Pseudomonas asturiensis. Taxonomy (GTDB): domain Bacteria; phylum Pseudomonadota; class Gammaproteobacteria; order Pseudomonadales; family Pseudomonadaceae; genus Aquipseudomonas; species Aquipseudomonas asturiensis. The sequence continues at coordinate 104,064 of NZ_FRDA01000004.1, forward strand.
ATCTGGGCGGAAGTCTGGCAACCTGCCAGTATCGCGCTCGCGGCTACGGCGATGGCTTGGGCCAACCGAGTCAATGCGTCCGAATTTACAGGCTTGCTTATAGATGACGACATTGTTCGGGGGGTACATCCAGGCGAAAATGTCGGGCGATTCTAGAAAGCAGCCTGCCGCTGGTCAACCTTTCAGAATTTTATTGCGATTTGATGGTCGCCTCAGAACCTGTCTTTCCACGCCCTCAGGCTGGCAAAAACCTCACTCTGCGAGGTGTTTTGCTGTTCGCTCCGTTCGTCCGCTTTTTCTTTAACGGATGTTTCATGGGTGCGAAGGAACGGGTTGGTGCGTTTTTCCAGCGCCAGATTGGAAGGCAAGGTGATGCGATTTTCGTCTCGCAGTTGAATCACTTGAGCCAGTCGTTCGGCAATGTCCTGATTGTCCGGCTCGACGGCCTGGGCAAACCGCAGATTGCTCAGGGTGTATTCATGGGCGCAATAGACCAGCGTACTGTCCGGCAGCGCCGCCAGGCGACTGAGAGAGGCGTACATCTGGTCAGGTGTACCTTCGAACAGTCTGCCGCAGCCCGCCGCGAACAGGGTGTCGCCACTGAACAGCAATGGAGCGCGGGCGTCATCATGGTAGAAGGCGATATGGCCCAGCGTGTGGCCGGGAACTTCGTGAACCGAAAAATCCAGTCCCAGAACCGTTAACCGGTCGTGATCGACCAGTGCTACGTCGCGGGCAGGGATGTTTTCCGCTTTCGGGCCCAGAACCCGTGCTCCGCTGACCTGCTTGAGTTCGACGACACCGCCCACATGATCATTGTGATGGTGAGTGATCAAAATGTCGGTGAGGCGATAATCGGGGTGACGGGCCAGCCAGCCCAGCACGGGCGCTGCGTCTCCCGGATCGACCACGGCGCAGCATTGGGTCGAAAGGTCTTGTAACAACCAGATGTAGTTGTCATTGAAAGCGGGCAGGGCGTGGATCTGTATCATGGCGCAGTTCGCATCGCGGAGAACAATGGTGCATCTTAGAGTCTGTTGCCGTGGTATGCGAGCACCTCTGGAGGAGAACTCATGACCGATGAAGCGTTCGCTCAGGCCGATCCTGAGTGGCTTGCGTTGATCCGCGCCGCTCGCCAATGGCTGTCCGGCCCGCTGGGCCAGCTTCTGCTCGATGAGGAACGCCGTGTTCTGGAAGACGAGCTCGGCCGGTATTTTGGTGGCTATCTGGTGCATTACGGGCCGTCGGCAGAAAGCCCTCCCGTGGCTCAGCAGGTGCAGCGCAACGTCCGGTTGGGGGCGCCATTGCCCGGTGTGGAAATCGTCTGTGAAGAACAGGCCTGGCCATTGAGTGAACACGCCGCTGACGTGGTGGTACTGCAACATGGCCTGGATTTCTGCCTTTCGCCCCATGGCCTGCTGCGTGAAGCGGCCAGCAGCGTGCGGCCGGGCGGGCACTTGCTGATCATCGGCATCAATCCCTGGAGCGCCTGGGGCGTGCGCCACGTCTTCGCCCGCGATGCCTTGCGCAAGGCGCGCTGTATCTCGCCTTCGCGGGTCGCCGACTGGCTCAACCTGCTGGGCTTCGCGCTGGAGAAACGCCGCTTCGGGTGCTATCGTCCGCCCCTTGCTTCGGCGGCATGGCAGTCACGGCTGATAGGGCTGGAAAGCCTGGGTGAGGGGCGTCAGAGTCCCGGTGGCGGCTTTTATCTTCTGGTGGCGCGCAAGCTGGTGGTTGGCCTCAGGCCATTGCGCCAGGTGCGTCGCGAACCGATGGGCAAGCTGATTCCGCTGCCCATGGCCAAGGTCAGTCGTACCTCTCAGGACACCTGACGTGTGCTCATGCCAAACAAGCCCATCATTCTGGAAAGGTTGTAATGAGCGATAGCGTTGAACTCTTCACTGACGGCGCCTGCAAGGGCAACCCGGGCCCCGGCGGCTGGGGCGCGTTGCTGGTCTGCAAGGGCGTCGAAAAAGAGCTGTGGGGCGGCGAAGCCAATACCACCAATAACCGTATGGAGCTGACCGGCGCCATACGCGGCCTGGAAGAACTCAAGCGCCCGTGTGAAGTGACATTGGTCACCGACTCGCAATATGTGATGAAAGGCATCACCGAGTGGATGGTCAACTGGAAAAAGCGCGGCTGGAAGACGGCGGCCAAGGAACCGGTCAAAAATGCCGACCTCTGGCAGCAACTGGACGAGCAGGTCAGCCGACACACCGTAAAGTGGCAGTGGGTACGCGGTCATATCGGCCATCCCGGCAACGAGCGTGCCGACCAGTTGGCCAATCGGGGCGTCGATGAGGTTCGCGGTATCAAGCACGGCTAGCCTGTCGGCAGGCTGGCAGCGGCCGCGACATGGTAGTATCGCGGCCTGTAAATGAGGCAGCAGTTCATGGCATTGCAAAACACAGACAACAGATCGATCGTACTCGATACCGAAACCACGGGCATGCCGGTGACCGACGGGCACCGCATCATCGAGATCGGTTGTGTCGAGCTGATCGGTCGTCGCCTGACCGGGCGGCATTTTCACGTTTACCTGCAACCCGACCGCGAGAGCGACGAAGGCGCGATCGGCGTGCACGGTATCACCAACGAGTTTCTGGTCGGCAAACCGCGCTTTGCCGAAGTCGCCGATGAATTTTTCGAGTTCATCAAGGGTGCTCAGCTGATCATCCATAACGCGGCGTTCGACGTTGGTTTCATCAACAACGAATTTGCCTTGATGGGTGCCCAGGACAAGGCCGACATCACGCAGCACTGTTCGGTGCTCGACACCCTGATGATGGCCCGCGAGCGGCATCCGGGGCAGCGCAACAGCCTTGATGCACTCTGCAAGCGCTATGGCGTAGACAACTCAGGTCGTGAGTTGCACGGTGCCTTGCTCGACTCCGAGATTCTGGCTGACGTCTATCTGGCGATGACCGGCGGGCAGACCAGTCTGTCGCTGGCGGGCAATGCCTCCGACGGCAACGGTTCGGAGGGCGGTTCGAACAATCGTGGCAGTGAAATTCGCCGTCTGCCTGCTGATCGCACCCCTTGCCGCGTCATTCATGCCAGTGAAAGTGAACTGGCCGAGCACGAAGTACGTATGTCTACAATCGCCAAGGCATCCGGCGCGCCTGCGCTGTGGGTGCAATTGCTGGAGGCTCAGGCCCAGGCTTCTTCCTGACAGAAACCCGCAAAGTGGTGACATGACTGTGGCAAATCCGGCTGTGAGCATCCGCGTCGCGGACGAGTGCTTCGAAGACTACATCCTCAATAGCGAATTCACATTTACCGTTCGTGGTTACGCAACGCCGAAGGTGGGTGAGAGTGTGGAGTCGTGGCAGGTTGATCCGGTCGAACCCTACCGCAAGAATTACGGTATCGATTCACAGGAGTTCAGTCATTACCGCGATTCCCCCGGCAGCTCGGTGCTGGTCGCCTGGCTGGACGGGCGTGCAGTCGGTCATATGGTGCTCAGTACCCACTGGAGCGGCTATGCCTATGTGGACGAACTGGCGGTGGATGAGTCTGCACGCCGCCACGGCGTCGCGCGTTCGCTGCTCGACGTTGCCGGGTTCTGGAGTCGCAAGCGCAACCTGCCCGGCATCATGCTGGAAACCCAGAACAACAATCTTGCGGCCTGCAGGTTGTATGAGCGCTGTGGGTTCGTGGTGGGCGGGGTGGATCACATGCGTTATCGAGGCATTGACCCGCAGACCCGCGAATCGGCGATCTTCTGGTACCTGATCTTTCCCAAGCCCTGATTCAGGGCCAGGAACCAGGCATGGGGCTATCGGTTACTTACTTCGCCAGGCGGGTCATCTTCACGCCGGACTGCACCAGCTCGAAATCGTCTCCGCCCAAATGCTTGACCCGGTCGCCGATAGCCAGTCGATAAGTGACCACAGGCTGATTGCCCTGCGCCTCATCGGGCTGTGATTCATGGAATTCATGCACTGGGTAGATACGACCTTCCGCATCTCTGGCATGAAATTGTCCGACGAGAACTGAAGCCATTTGCTTTGAAACCTCTGAAGCTGAAGATAACCGCTGGTTTACGAATTCATCGAGGGGTGTAGACCACTGATTTATAGGGGAGTTTACCGGGCGCAAAAAAATAGTCAGCACATGTGTCCGGGTGCAATGGAATAAAAGCGTATTCGGTTCGTCTAAGACCGGTACGTGATCTATACCTAACCCTTCCTTGAATCAGATAACGGATATTTTCATGAGCCAGGTCCACTCCATCGCCGTATTGGTTGGCAGTCTGCGAAAAGAGTCCATCAACCGCAAAATCGCGCTGGCCCTCGCAGGGCTCGCTCCCGATACGTTGAAGTTGAATATCGTCGAGATCGGCAATCTGCCGTTGTACAACGAAGACATTGATGGCGAGTCGCCCCCGCCAGCGTACACCGCGTTTCGCGAGCAGCTCGCTGCGGCCGATGGCTTTCTCTTCGTGACACCGGAGTATAACCGTTCGGTGCCGGGTGCCTTGAAGAACGCAATCGATGTGGGCTCGCGTCCCTATGGCAAGAGCGCTTTCAGTGGCAAGCCCGGCGCGGTCATCAGCGCATCGCCCGGTGCGATCGGCGGGTTCGCTGCGAACCATCACCTGCGTCAGTCACTGGTCTTTCTGGACGTACCGTGCCTGCAACAGCCCGAGGCTTATCTGGGCAACGCGGCCACCTTTTTTGACGACGCCGGTGTGCTCTCCGAGAAGCCCCGCCCGTTCTTGCAGACGTTCATCGACCAATTTGCCGCGTGGGTTGATAAGAACAGAAAGGTTTCGGCGGGCTGAGCCGAGCGCCGCTGGCTTTCAGGTGCTGGACTCTACGTGGTGTACACGAGTATTCCGATCGGACTTGCGCACGAGCAGGTTTTAAACGCAGCCCTACCGAGCACCGCCACTTTTCGTACAGGACCTGACATTTCGCAATAGATTGTTTTATGTAACGCAGCTGTTTTTTGCCCGATCAATAAGCTGTTTCCTTTTGTCCTCGCCCACGCTCGGCAACGCAGCGTGAGCGAGGATCGACCCAAGGAAATGGTTCATGTCCACATTACATCCCTATTTTTTCAGTGAGTCTCTGAAGTCGCAGTTTGCCCAGGACATCCGGGACGCGATCGGCGAGGCGCGGATCAGCAGTCTTCAGGGAGCGTGGCTGCAACGGCTGGTACCTGCCGTTGCAGCCGACGAAACGCCTGATGATTCATCCCGTCCCAGAGTCGACCGGCTTGTCAGGGACGACGGTGTTGATCTGGGTGCCGAGCTGACTGGAGCACTGCTCATCAGCGATCCGGATGACGATCACGCCCCTGTATTTCTCAATACCTTGTTGTCAGGTCTGGAGCGCTTCGACAGCCGGAGCTCGCTGTTCGATGCGCTGAAACAGCGATTTGAAGAGATTCGTCCCGATTCGATCGAAGTGGACGCAGAGCATGTGGAAACCCTCGTGTTCGAGACCCGTGCGCGGCTGATCATGCGTCAGCAGGCCGATCATCTCGAAAACCTGACCAGGCAACTGCACCGACTTCCCGGCTTGCAGAGCGCACTCGGCAAGGCATTGAGCGCCAGCCTGCTGGAAAAGATTCCTGAAACTCAAATCGACGTCTTCAGCCATCCGGTGCAATTGATCAATGCAGAATCTCCTGCGAATGTGATCGGAACCGAGCGTTTCGTTGACGTTGCGTTGGACGAGTATGTCTCCCAAGCGCTTCCCACCGGATTGAAGCGGCAGTATCTGGACCTCCAGGGGAATATTCTGTCAGGGCCACAGCTGTTGTCCTGCACGCAGGCACTGTCGCAGGCAAAGGCGGCGACAGGCGCATGGTACGAACAACTGCTGACGGACTATTGGGCATCCACGCGACGTGACGGGCGAACCGTTCATGCTTTCTTCGTTCAGGCGCTGGAAGAGTCCTTTCGTCAGCACTTGCTGTCGGGCCGCAGCGATGGGTCTCTGACCGAGGGTGAGTTCGCTCGTTTGCGCCGTCTGCTGCCTTGGGCCGGCGACGGGGCCGAATCAGAACCGATCAGGGTCAGGCGTTTGTCGGTGTCTGGCGCCGGGCAGGGCCCTGTCAAATTGATCGGCCTGTTCCTGATCGAGTTCGATACGGCCGCCCCCTCCGGTGTCTACCTCTATTCCTCGCTTGGAGGATTCAGCCGTTTCGTTGACTCAAGTCGGATAGCCACGCATTTTTCCACCCACCAGGGTCGATCCGATTTGCGATTTTTTTCATCCTTGAACGATCACACCTTGCTTGATGTACAAGGACCACTCGAACTGCACACCGAGACGATCACCGAACCGTTTTTTTGCGTGTACCTTGACTCGATCATCGCCTTGCAAAAACGCAGTCTGCGCCACGTTGCAGGGCTGCAACCGATCGGTCGTGAACAAACCCCTGTCCGGTTCGACGACTCGATAGACATCCGGCTTCTCGTGGACGCCCGCCTGCTGGGCTTGCATGACCTCGGGCGCTGGCACCTCGGTGAGACCACGTTCGAACAGATCTGGGGAACCCCTGTTGCTGTGCCCGCTGTCACGTTTGACTCATCAGGCACATGGGCCGGGAAACTTGAACAACTGGAAAAGCTGTTTAAGCGCATGTCGTTGTTGCGCCCTGGGGTGGACGGCTGCATGAGAAATGCGCTGAACCGCTATTTTGTGCTTATCAGCGGCCCTCGTCTGGATGCGCGTACGCTGTGGCTGACACCGGGCTCTGGCAACAAGACATCGATTGCGCTGCTTTCCTGGGCTCTCGGTCGGGTGTGCGGGCATGCTCAGGCGGGATATGCCGATGCACTTGTCATGCATGGAGACAGGGCACCCAGTGCGTACTCGTTCGAGCCCCGCCTGCCGAGGGCGCTGCTCGAAGAAATACTGACATGCGTGCTGCCTGATTTTGCCGAGCGTTTCGAACGTCAGATCGTCGAGTTCTATACGCGCCAGGCACGCTACCTGAACACGTGCCTGCAGCCTGGGATGGGCATGGTACTTGTTCGAGAGTATGCCCTGCGCCTTGAGCTCACGATGGAACAGCATCAAGGTAATCTCCCCGGCCCGGTAATCGAAAGCATCAAACAGGTTCTGGACAGGCCGTTTCCAGGCTTGAGAGAACCGCTGGGCGACAAATGCATGGATGCCCAGGCTGTTTCGATCCGGTATGAGGGACTTGAAAGAGGCATCGTGCTTCCCAATACCTTCGTGTTGTGCAAACCGCAGAAGATCGAAAAGCCTGTCATGTGGCGGCTAGGCAACGGGTTCAAATGCTTTGATTCCGTTCAGGAACTGGAGAGCTGGGTATCTCTTGAGTTCATCGGCGAAGATTCTGCTCATATGTTGAACCTTATGTCAGAGCCTGACAGCCAACTGGTGAGCGAGTACCTGAGCCGGGAGGCCAAGCCTGATATCAAGGTAACGCTGAACAGGATTGAAGGGCATTTCATCGAGGCGCTTCAGGTCCTCGAGATCGAGCGTCAGCAGCTGACATCGGCGAGCTTTTACAAACGGGCAGTCGAGCGGCGTTCCGATGCCGAGCTTTTTCGCCACCTGATGAGCAACGTAGAGCGTGACGACAGTAACCGCCATGTCCTGAACCATCTAGGAACCGTGATTCAGCGCGTTATCTACAAGACAACTGTGCCTGAATGGATAAACGAGGCTTCTGCGTCAGAGCAAATCGCACTCGTTGATGTACTGCAGCGTTTCTACGTGACCTGCGTCATGCAGAAGGATTTCCTGTTCGACATTCCCAGTCTTTATGAATATGCCCAGGAACAACTGGACAAGAAGCTCGCGCGTGATTTCCCCCACCACCCGGTCGACCCAGACCGGGTCGTTGTCACGTTGACGCATTACACCGTTCCGCTCATCCCTGTCGGTGAGGTGCCTCAGGTGCTGCCCGCCGCTACAGAGCTGGTGTCTCAAAACCTGGTCGAGTTCTCGGCGAATCGTTTCATGGCGAGACAGGACGGGAGCATCAGCCTGACGACCAATAACGGTGAGCCGTTGCCTGCGTCTTTCACGGCGGCGTACGTTCGGGAGATGGTGAGCACACTGGATGTGGCGGCAGGCTACCGTCAGTTGCTGGCATCGACCCTGGTCAAGACTGATCCCGCCTATGCCGAGCGACAAAAGCTGTTTGCTGAACAGGTGCCAGCGCTGGATCTGTTCAGGGCCATGTCCTTCAAGCTCAGGAAGGAGCTGTCCGAGGATGCCTACCTGTTCGTGGAGGCTGTGCTGAACATGCCCGATGGTATTGCCCGATTGCCGGTCGGAAACCGCAAGGTTGAGCTGAGCCCATTACGTCTGTTGCCTGCCAGCGAAGGCTGGGACCCGACCACCGTCATCAATACGTATTTGATTTTTCCAGATCAGGCTGACGCTGGGCCGTGGGTGCTTTACGCACCTTTACATGGCGATTTTGTCTTGAAGGAATACCCTGACCGCAAGGCACTGCTGACCGACATCCGAACGTCCGACAGCTTGCAGGAATTTATCCTTGATCGCATTGATCCGCAGATGCGCAAGGTCTATGACAATGGCGGCTTCATGGAGCCGCACCTGCCGTTCAGCGTAGAGTCTTCTTTTGATCTGCCTGTTGAACGTCCGCAGCCGGTCATGCTGGATATTCATGCTTACGAAGGCAACGCGCTGCAGTTTATGTTTGAAGGTACGCAGCAATCTCTGACACTGCAGGTACGGCAGCAGAGCGTGACCAATACCGAGTTGCGACATACCGCGACACGCTATGTGATCGGGCTTCTTGTCGAGCAAACAATGGCGCTGCTGCCGGGCCGTCTTGGAGCGCTGGTGGGTATCTGGCAGAGCCGGGACTTGCTCAAGCAGTCTGCGATTTCGGCAGGCGAGCAACACTGGGGTGAGGCATTCGCGCAATTACTGGCTGGCGTGAGCATGTTGATCACCTCAGGAATGGGCTTGCAGAGCAACGGTGCGCAGCCAGGTGAAGGTAGCCAGGAGACGTCGACCGTCGCGACGGCGGATGAAACCCTGGACGATAAGCTTGCCAAGGTTGATGACAGGATCGAAGACCCTCAAGACGTACCGCCCTTTCCCGAGTTCTCCTGGGCCAACAACTCAATGACGCAAGAGGTTCGGGAGCGCCTGCGTCGCTTCGAGGTCCGCGGCATAGCCCTCAATTCATTGCACAAGGACGAGCAGTTCAATACCTACAACGACCCGGTAAGCGGCAGGAAATACGCTGCCATTGACGGCAAGGCCTATGAGCTGAGGTCCGATCAGGACGGTTGGTACATTGCCAGCAACGAGATGGCCGGGCCCCCCGTTGTGATGGACAGTACCCAGCACTGGAAGCTGGATCTGCAGACCGGGCTCAAGGGCGGCGGCGGTGTGCTGACCCGTATCAAGAGCAGCCAGGTGGACAGGGCCGTTGACGGTTTCATTGCCGTCGATTCGAGTGGCATGCCAGATATCCGCCGAAATTTTCGTGGCATGGCAATGGAGATCGAGCAAGGACACAATCAGGCACAGCGTTATCTGGAGAACTGCCTGGACAACCTTCGTCTGCGCTTGCCCGATGAATCCATGGATCCGCGCGTGCAAAAAATCCTGGCTGATTATTTTGCGACACCAGTGTCTGATGTGCGGTCCCATGAGCCTGTTCGATATGCCGTGACAAAGCTCTACGACGCATTGATGGACCCGTCTCTGTCACCCGTGGACTCGCCGCGCTACGTGGTCGGGGTCAATCGACAAGGGCAGGAGACATGTGCGTTCATCTTCGATTGGGACCCCCAGAAAAGAATCTTCCTGACCGAGCAATTCTTTCGTACACCGCATTACCGGTTGAAGCTCAGGGCCCAGCGCGCGGCAAATTTTGATTTTGGTGCTCATTATCGTGCATGCATCCTGATCCACGAGCTGTCCCATCTGGTGCTGAAGACTGAAGATGTCGCGTACATTGATGCTCAGGCGCCCTATGTCGATCTGCTGGAAGAAACGCCAGGGTATCGGCTGCGCCTTCGCAATCAGCAGATTGCGTTGCAGCAGAAAGCCCTGTCGTACAACACCGACCGCAGCAAGCTGTTCAAGCAGATGGAAAACGGGATGTGGCGTGATCTGAAGCGGTCTGATGGCGATGGCAAGAAGGTCATTCTGCGTATTACAGGCAAGAAGACCCTGGATGAAGCGCGCGATGTGTTCTATTCCGACATCGAGAAGCGCATCAGCATCATGCTCAGTAATGCGGATTCGGTGGCATTACTGGCGACGTTGCTGGGAAGAGAGCGGTTCAGGCCCGCTGGAAAAACCCCGGCATCTTCAAATGTCGGGGCCAGTGGCTCAAACCAGGTAGTGCCGTAGTTCCCGAGCGATGAGCAGGCGCTGGATCTCGCTGGAACCTTCATAGATCTGGGTGATGCGGGCATCCCGGTAGTAACGTTCTACCGGGTAGTCTTCCAGATAGCCGTAGCCACCATGAATCTGTATCGCCTTGGAGCAGACCCACTCGGCCATTTCCGAAGCGAATAGCTTGGCTTGTGACGCCTCTGACAGACACGGCTGCCCAGCACTGCGCAGACGGGCAGCGTGCAGGATCAGCAAGCGGGTGGCGTTGATGCGCGTGTGCATGTCGGCCAGCAGGTTGGCAATGCTCTGGTGTTCGATGATCGGCTTGTCGAACTGCACGCGCTCTCGGGCATACGCCAGCGCTGCTTCGAACGCTGCACGGGCGATGCCCAACGCCTGAGCGGCGATACCGATACGGCCACCTTCCAGGTTGGACAGCGCAATGGCGAGGCCTTTGCCGCGCTCACCGAGCAGGTTGGCAGCCGGAATGCGGCAGTTGTTGAGTGTGACTGCGCAGGTGTCCGAGGCGCGGATGCCCATCTTGTGTTCACTGCGGTCCACCACGAAGCCCGGGTTTTCGGTAGGCACCAGAAACGCCGACAGGCCTTTCTTGCCCAGTTCTGGATCGGTTACGGCAAACACGATCGCCAGTTTTGCCCGCTTGCCATTGCTGACGAACTGCTTGGCGCCATTGATGACCCATTCATCGCCTTGCAACTCGGCGCGGGTGCGCAGGTTATGCGCCTCGGAGCCTGCGTGGGGTTCTGTCAGGCAGAAACAGCCGATGGCCTGGCCGGTGGCGAGTTTTTCCAGCCAGGTGTGTTTCTGTTCATCGCTGCCATAGTTGAGAATCGGTCCGCAGCCCACCGAGCTGTGGACGCTCATCAGCGTGCCGGTGGCGGCATCGGCTGCTGATATTTCTTCGACCGCGAGGGCATAGGCGACGTAATCAATGTAAGTGCCGCCCCATTGCTCGGGTACCACCATGCCCAGCAGGCCCAGCTCACCTAGCTTGCCGACCAGTGCGTCGTCAATCCAGCCGGCCTTTTCCCAGGTCTGTGCGTGCGGAGCGATTTCGTTGCGGGCAAAGTCGCGTGCCATGTCGCGAATCATGATCTGTTCTTCGCTCAATTCCAGGTCGTGCATGACTCAGGTCTCCTGGCCGCTGAAAAAACCTTCGACGTGCGCTGCGCTGACATCCTCTGCGCTGTCGTGTTTCCATCGCGGCTTCTTGTCTTTATCGATGATAAGGGCGCGTATGCCTTCAATCAGATCACCGCGCTCGAACCACTGACGGTCCAGGTGCAGTTCCATCGCGAAGCAGGCGTGCAGTGAAAGGTGTCGACCCCGGCGCAGCATCTCCAGTGTCACGGCCATCGCCAGTGGCGAGTGACCTTGCATGCGTTTTACGGTGTCCAGCGCCCATTGACGGGTATCGCCGATGGTCACTTCCTGCAGTTGCTCAAGGATGCTCGGGATATCGGGCAGGCCGAAAAAATGGTCGATGGCGGGGCGCAGCAGTTCCAGAGGCGGGCTGGGCAGGCGCTGGGTGCCGAGCTTGGCCATCGCACCTTGCAGGTCCTTGAGCGGCGTCGATTTCCATTTCAGGTGATCGAGCATGTGATCGAGACGCGGCAGCATGTCGCTGTTCATCGACCAGTCGGCCAGCCCGCAATACAACGCATCGGCCGCGCCTATCTGGCTGCCGGTCACACCGAGCCATGTGCCCAGCTCGCCCGGCAGGCGTGACAGAAAGTAGCTGCCGCCGACATCTGGGAAATACCCGATGGCCACTTCCGGCATGCCCAGTCGAGTGCGTTCGGTGACCACGCGCAGGTCAGCCCCTTGAATCAGGCCCATGCCGCCGCCCAGCGCAAGGCCATCGGCCAGCGCCATCACCGGCTTGCGGTAACCATGAATTGTCAGGTCCAGGGCGTATTCTTCGACAAAGAAAGCCTCATGCAGGTCCAGCCCGTTCTGGTGGCTTTCATAAAGCGCGCGGATGTCACCGCCTGCGCAAAAGGCCTTGGTACCTGCGCCGCGCAGCACAACGGCGTAAACGTTCTCGTCGTCAGCCCAGGCGTCCAGCTGGTGTTTGAGCGTGCGCACCATCTCCAGATCGAGGGCGTTGAGCCCTGCGGGACGATTGAGCGTCAGGTGACCGATGTGATTGCGTACTTCGACCAGAATCGCGCCCCGGTTTGCAGGTCGTTGGACCGAAAGGACGGATGAAGCCTGTGAACTCATTCTGAACTCCTTGTTCGTTTTCGCTTTCTTCTTGTCTGTACCTGGCCCCGCAGCAGATCCTAGCAGTGCAAATGTGCAAAGCAAAACTGCGTTTAAGCATAGGTTAAGGTTTCAAATGGCCATCATTTAGGCCTGTCGTGCCCGCAATGAGCTTTAATGGCTCATGCTTCAGCGCGAATCATCAGGCCGTTCATGAGTATTCTGACTGCCGTTAATGTCACACAAGGGAATTGCTCAAGCCCTTTGAAAATGAGCCCTATGAACTGCCTTTTATGACTGACTTTTAATGAGCGACAAATACGCCCCGCGCGAATGGGCGCCTCACGAGCGTCCCACCATGCCGGGCTCGCCTTCGACGCCTTTGCATTCCAACGCCCGGCGCTGGGCTTTCGCGCTGGTCGGTGTGATTGTGGCGCTCACGGGCGGGCTGGGTAATGCCTTGGTGATTGCCAACCTGCCGTACTTGCAGGGCGCATTGGGCGCGACATCACAGGACATCGCCTGGCTACCGGCCGCGTACATCATGACCAATGTGTCGATGAACCTGCTGTTGGTGAAGTTTCGCCAGCAGTTCGGCCTGCGGGCGTTTACCGAGCTGTTTCTGGTGTTGTACGCACTGGTGACGCTGGCGCATCTGTTCGTCAATGATATTGATTCGGCCATCGCCGTGCGGGCAGCCCACGGCATGGTCGGCGCTGCCCTCAGCACGCTGGGCCTGTACTACATGATTCAGGCGTTTCCGCAGAAATGGCGAATGAAGGCACTGGTGCTCGGCCTGGGCACTGCGCAGTTGGCTACACCGCTGGCGCGTCTGGTTTCCGAGGACCTGCTGCAGATTGCCCAGTGGCGCGGCCTTTACCTGTTCGAACTGGGCATGGCGCTGCTGTCGCTGGGTTGCGTACTGATGCTCAAGCTGCCGCCGGGCGATCGTTTCAAAGCGTTCGAAAAACTCGACTTCCTGACCTTCGGCCTGCTTGCGACAGGGTTCGCATTACTGTGCGCCGTGCTGTCGCTGGGACGCATAGAGTGGTGGCTTGAAGCGCCGTGGATCGGTATTGCTTCGGCGGCGTCCATTGCGCTGATCTGCGCAGGGTTAGCCATCGAACACAACCGTAGCAACCCGTTGCTGATCACCCGCTGGCTAGGCAGTGGTTCGATATTGCGATTGGCGCTGGCGGTGATTCTGTTTCGTATTGTCTTGTCCGAACAGTCGGTGGGCGCTGTCGGTTTTCTTCAGGCCCTGAACATGGGCAGTCAGCAACTGCACACCCTTTATCTGGTGATGCTGTTGGGCAGCGTCGCCGGGCTTGCAGTCAGCGCCTTGACGATCAACCCTGCGCACTTGATCAAACCTTTGCTGATCTCACTGGCCATGATGGCGGTCGGTGCGTGGATGGACAGTCATTCGACCAACCTGACCCGCCAGTCGAACATGTATGTGAGCCAGTTTCTGCTGGCCTTCGGCGGCACCTTTTTCCTGGGGCCAACGCTGGTGCTGGGCATCAGTGGTGTCCTGGCCAACCCGCGCAACATGGTGAGCTTTTCGGTTCTGTTCGGGATCACCCAGAACATTGGCGGCCTGATCGGGTCTGCTGCTCTGGGTACGTTTCAGATCGTGCGCGAGAAGTTTCACTCCAGCCACATCGTCGAACACCTGACCCTGATCAATCCGTTGGTGCAGTCGCGCCTGCAAAGCTACAGCGCCAGTTACGCTTCGGTGATCGCCGATCCGGCCCAACGCAATGCGCAGGGTATTCGTGCCATGGCCACGGCGGCCACGCGAGAGGCGAACGTGCTGGCTTACAACGATGTATTCATGTTGATCGCGCTGATTGCCGTACTGACCATGGTCTGGATCTCGTTCCGGGTCATCTGGCTGAAAATGACTACTCAACCTCAGGCGCTGGCCCCTGTTGCACCTGCTGCTGCGCCTTCCGTATCACCGACCGGCGTTCAACCTTCATGACCGAATCGAGCACTCCAACTCCAACCCCTGATGCCGAGCGCAACTCAACTGCGAGCAGCGAAACCGTGAAGCGCACTGACGGGCCGGCTCCCGCACCGCTGAAGTCCCCGGTCACCACCCGCCCCAGTTCAAGGCGCAAGCGTGTTATCTCCTCGGTACTGTTTGGTGCGGTGGCGCTGGCCGGTGTGCTGGTGGTGCTGTATGCATGGCAGTTGCCTCCCTTCACCAGCCCGATTCAGAGTACCGAAAACGCGCAGGTCCGTGGCCAGACCACGTTGATCGGCCCGCAACTGAGCGGCTATGTGTACGAGGTGCCGGTGCAGGACTTCCAGTTCGTCAAGGCAGGTGACCTGCTGGTGCGGCTGGATGATCGTATCTATCGACAGCGCCTGGATCAGGCACTGGCCCAACTGGACGTGCAAAAGGCTTCTCTGGCCAACAACCTGCAACAGCGCCATAGCGCCGAGGCGACCATCGCCCAGCGTGAGGCGCAGTTGCAGAACACCATTGCGCAGAGTCGCAAAAGTGCTGCTGACCTTCGGCGCAATCAGGCGCTGGTTACCGATGGGTCAGTGTCCAAAAGTGAGCTGGATGTGACGCGTGCTGCGGACGCGCAGGCGAACGCTGCGGTTGCCGAAGCCAAAGCAACCTTGCAGATCGCCCGCGAAGACCTGCAAACGGTGATCGTCAACCGGGGTTCACTGCAGGCTTCGGTCGCCAACGCCGAGGCTGCCATTCAATTGGCACGGATCGACCTGGATAACACGCGCATCGTGGCTCCCCGTGACGGGCAGTTGGGGCAGATCGGCGTGCGTCTGGGGGCGTACGTCAATTCCGGGGCGCAGTTGATGGCGCTGGTGCCGGAGCGGCGCTGGATTATTGCCAACCTGAAGGAGACCCAGATGGCCGATGTGCGCCTGGGGCAATCAGTCAGCTTTACCGTCGATGCGCTGGACAATTACAGAATGCACGGCCGGGTACAGCGCATCTCGCCTGCTACAGGCTCGGAGTTCAGCCTGCTGCCTGCCGACAACGCCACGGGCAACTTCGTGAAGATTTCCCAACGTATTCCTGTGCGGATCGTGGTCGACGATGACCAGCCGATGCTGGAGCGACTGAGGCCGGGAATGTCGGTGGTGGTGAGCATCGACACCCGCACCGATGGCGACGTGCCGCCGGATCCGACGGTGCCTTAGTTGTTATCAGGCGGACCGGTGGGTACGGTCTGCCTGATCTGCTGACTCAAACCAAGTGACTGAACAACCAGTACAACGACCCCGACAACAGAATCGCCGCCGGCAGTGTCAGCACCCATGCCGTGGCCAGATTACGCAACGTGCGCATCTGTAATCCCGAGCCGTTGGCGACCATTGAGCCAGCCACGCCGGAAGACAAAACATGGGTGGTTGAAACCGGCAGGCCGTACATGTCGGCGGCACCGATGGTGAGCATTGCCACGACTTCAGCCGAAGCACCCTGGGCATAGGTCAGATGCGTCTTGCCTATCCGTTCGCCGACCGTCACCACAATGCGTTTCCAGCCGACCATGGTGCCCAGGCCGAGCGCAATCGCGACCACGATCTTGACCCAGGTCGGAATGAAGCGGGTGGCGTCATCGATCTGTTTCTTGAAGGCTTCCAGCTTGGACAAGGTGTCGGCATCGAACTGACCGACCTTGTTCTTCTCCATCACCCGGATGGTTTCCGAAGTCAGGTACATGTCGTTACGTACGTTGGTGACTGCCTCGGCCGGCACTTTGGACAGCGAGCCGTAGCTGCGCACTTCGTTACCGATCTTGCCCGTCATCACCGCCAGCGCAGGGATCAGTTCAGGCGTCGCCTGTTTGCTGACCAGATACTCCGAAAGAGTCTGGCGGGAGTCTGTCGGAGCAGGCAGGGGCGAGCTGCGAATCAGCGCCTGCTGCGTAACCTCTGCCACGGCGGCGAACTGCGTGGCCTGATCGGCAGGCATGGTGCGGTTCAGCGCGTAGGCCATGGGCAGGGTGCCGACCAGAATCAGCATGATCAGGCCCATGCCTTTTTGCCCGTCGTTGGAGCCGTGGGCGAATGACACCCCGGTGCAGGTGACGATCAGCATGCCGCGAATCCACCAGGGTGGCGGGGTATTGCCCTTGGGTGCCTTGTACAGCGCGCGGTTCTTGATGAACATGCGCATGGCCAGCAACAGCAGTGCGGCACAGCCGAAACCTACCAGCGGGGAGAGCAGCAGCGAATAGCCAATCTTGGTGGCCTGCGACCAGTCCACGCCACTGGTGCCGTCACGCCCGTGCATCAGCGCGTTGGCAATGCCGACGCCGATGATCGAGCCGATCAACGTATGCGAAGACGACGCAGGCAGTCCCAGCCACCAAGTGCCCAGGTTCCAGATAATCGCCGCAATCAGCAGCGCGAAGATCATGGCAAAGCCTGCCGATGAGCCGGTTTGCAGGATCAGTTCCACCGGCAGCAGGGCAATGATGCCGAACGCCACCGCGCCGCTGGAAAACATTACGCCCAGAAAGTTGAAAAACCCTGACCAGACGACCGCAAAGCCTGGCGGCAGCGAGTGGGTGTAGATCACAGTGGCCACTGCGTTGGCGGTGTCGTGGAAACCGTTGACGAACTCGAAGCCCAGCGCGATCAACAGCGCCACACCGAGCAGAATGAAAGGCGTCCAGGTGGTCACCACCGTGCCCATGTCATCCACGTCCTGTTTGAGGCTGTAACCGGTGAACGCCAGTCCGGCGATGAGAATGGCGAAGAAGATCGTCATGGTCAGTCGGCCGGGTTTACGTCCGAACTGGGTTGCCGACAGGCTCGGCCCGCCGGTAGCGTCGGGTGATAGTGCGTTGCTGGCCATGTGTGCAATACCTGGATTGAAAGATTACTGCCATGGTCATTGCAAAATGTGACAAGGATGCGACACAGGTCAACTCATCCGGCTTCAGGGCCATATTCCTGATCACCGGCAGCTTTAGTCGTGGATGACAGGCGTCAGATCAGTAATCGCCGCGTTTGCGAAAGGCCCAGCGCCCGGCCACTAGGGTGAAGGTCGCCACCAGTGCGACCAGAATCCAGAAGCCTTCAGGGTCGGTGGCTAGCGGAACGCCGCCCACGTTCATGCCGAAGAAACCGGCGACGATATTGATCGGCAAGGCCAGTACCGTGACAACGGTCAGGGTGAAGAGGGTGCGACTGCTTTGCTCGTTGAGGTTGGCAGCAATCTCTTCCTGCAGCAGCTTGATGCGTTCGCCCAGCGCCGTCAGGTCGTTGATGACCAGCGATGATTCCTCGATGGATTGCCGCAGGGCTTGAATATCCTGCTCGCGCAGCCATTGCGGCGGACGATGCAGCATGCGCATCAGCGAGCCCGGTTCCAGCGCCAGCAGGCGTTGCAAGCGAACCAGCACGCGGCGCATGGCACCCAGTTCCGAGCGGTTGTTACTCAGGCGCTGGGACAGCAACTGGTCTTCGATGCGGTCGACGTTCACGCTGGTCTTGCGCAGAAATTGGGTCAGCACTTCGCCCTGGTCGCTCAGCAGATGAGCCAGAAGCTCCAGCGGAGAGTCGAACTGCTCGCCTCGTTTGACCGACGAGCGCAGCTTGTCCACCGAGCGCAAGGGTTGCAGCCGGGCCGTGATCAACAGGCGCTGACGGGCACAGACCCACAGCGTGGAAATATCGGTGGAAAGCCGGTTGAAATCGAACACCACGTCGTTGACGACCGCAAGCAGGGTGGCATCGACATGTTCGATTCGCGTGGAGCGTGAGCCTTCATGCAGCGCTTCGAAAAACTCTTCGGGCAGCTCCAGATTGGCTTTCATCCAGCGTTCGCAGGCCGCATGCGACAGATTGAGGTGCAGCCAGATGAAGTCATTGCTGTCAGGTGGATGTTGCAGATAATCCAGTGCAGCAGCCGAGCCGATCTCCTGGCCGCTTTCACCCGGCTGGAAGCGGAAGCCGTAGAGCAGGCCAAAAAGGTCGGAATCCTGATGATGGTGCGCGATGCTGTGGTTCATGGCAGTCCACGTGCGGCCTGGCCCGGAAGGGGAGGCGAAGGCCGCATGATGACAAGCCTTTATTTCAGATTTGTGACTGAATGTTGCTGGTTGTGTCTCAGACCATCGCCAGTGGCATTTTGCGGGTCGGAGCAGGCCATGCACGGTCAATATCGGCCAGGTCCTGTTCGGTCAGCCGGATCTGCTCTGCGGCGATGTTCAGGCGAATGTGCTCAGGGTTGGTCGCTTTGGGGATAGCGATCATGTTGTCCTGACGCAGTACCCATGCCAGTGAGATCTGCGCTGGCGTGGCGCTATGGCGATTGGCGATTTCATGCAGCGCAGGGTGGTACAACAGGTCGCCCGCCTGACCGATCGGGCAGTACGCCATCAGCGGCAGATGACGGTTGGCGCTCCATAGCATCAGGTCGAACTCGATGCCACGTTGCTCCGGGTTGTACAACACCTGATTGGTTGCGCAATGCGGGTTGTCCAGCTCGATCATGTCCGGGACATCGAAATTGGACACGCCCCAGGCCCCGATCTTGCCTTCCTCACACAGGCGCTCGAAAGCGTCGACGGTTTCGGTCAGCGGGTACTGGCCGGGCCAGTGAAGGAGGTAAAGGTCGATGTAGTCGGTATTCATCCTGCGCAGGCTGGCCTCGCAGGCTTTCGGGATTCCCGTGCGGCTGGCGTTGTGCGGATAAACCTTGCTGACAATGAAGACCTTGTCGCGCTGCCCGGCAATGGCTTGTCCGACGATTTCCTCGGCAGCGCCGTCGGCATACATTTCAGCCGTGTCGATCAGGGTCAGGCCCTGTTCGATGCCAAGGCACAGTCCTGCGATCTCAGCCGAGCGCAGATGTGCCTTCTCGCCCATGTGCCAGGTGCCTTGACCCAGCACTGGTACAGTGTTGCCTGCCAATTCCAGTGTGCGCATACGACCCCCCTGCGATTAAGTGAACAGGTCTCAGGCAACAAGGCCTGCACGAGGTTCCCGTACAGACCTTTGAAGCGATCAATTACACGCGGAATTGTTTCAGCAGGGCGTTCAACTGCTCGCTCAATCCTCTCAAGTGCTGGCTGGCGCTGGTCGACTGTTCGGCGGCCAATGCCGTGCTTTGGGACAGTTGCGCGGCCTGGGTCACGTTCTGGTTGATGTCATCGACCACGTGCGACTGCTGCAGGGTGGCGCTGGCGATGGACGCGTTGAGACCATTTAGATTGCGCAAGGCCTGGCTGATCGAGGTCAGGCTCTGACCCGCCTGATTGGCCTGCTCGATGGTCAACTGCGAGGAGCGACTGCTGTCGCCGATGACCTTGACCGCAGCATCGGAATGGCGCTGCAGGCGTTCGATCATTGCCTGGATTTCGGCGGTGGACTTCTGGGTGCGTTGCGCAAGCAAACGTACCTCGTCGGCCACTACCGCAAAGCCACGGCCTTGTTCGCCGGCACGGGCCGCTTCGATGGCTGCGTTGAGGGCCAGCAGGTTGGTCTGTTCGGCAATCGAGCTGATTACCTCGAGCACACCCCCGATCTGGGTGCTTTCGCTGGACAGGGTGTGCATCACATCCACCGCCTGGCTGATGGTGCCCGAGAGGTGTTCGATCTGGCGCAGGCTATTGTCGATATTGACCTGGCCTTGCTGCGCCTGCGATTCGGCATTACGCATTTCGCTGGCGGCGTGCTCGGCATTCTTGGCCACGTCCTGCACGCCATAAGTCACCTCATTGACCGCGGTGGCGACCAGGTCCATTTGTTGCGATTGCTGCTGGCTGCGGTTCTGTGCCTGCTCGGCGTTGCTGCCAAGGTCCGTCGACGCCTGCCCGAGTGCCACGGCCGAACTCTGCAACTGACCCACCACGTTGCGCAATTTGGCGATGAAGGCGTTGAAGTGCTTGCCCAGTTCGGTGATTTCATCGCTGCCATGGGTTTCGAGTGTGCGGGTCAGGTCACTCTCGCCGCTGGCGATGTTGCTCATGGCGCTGACGGCTGCTCTCAGGGGGCTGACAATGCTGCGCACGATCAAGGTCAGCAGCAGAATCATGACCAGCACGATGCCGACAATGAACATACCGGCATTCCACATCTGAGCCTTGAACTCCGCGGCCACATCGTCCACATAAACGCCGGAACCCAGAATCCAGCCCCAGGGCTGGAACAGTTGGACGTAGGAGGTCTTTTTCACCGGCTCCGTTGCACCGGGCTTGGGCCAGCGATAGTTGACCAGACCCGCGCCCTTGCTTTTGACCACCGCGACCATTTCGTTGAACACCGCGAAACCGTCCGGGTCCTTGATGGCCGACAGGTTCTGGCCTTCGAGCTTGGGATTGGTAGGGTGCATGATCATCACGGGCTGCAGGTCGTTGATCCAGAAATAGTCATTCTGGCTGTAACGCAAGCCTTTGATCTCTTTCAACGCCTGCTGCTGTGCAGCCTCGCGGGGCATGGTGCCGGCGGCCTCCAGACCCTGATAGAAAGTGAGAATGCCGCTGGCGGTCTGAACCACGTGCATGGTCTTTTCGGCCTTGGCCTGATACAGGTCGTCGTGAATCTGCTTGAGCAAAGTCGCTGCCAGGACAAAGAGCATCAGCACAGAAACGATAAGGATCAGCCATAACCGGCGGCTGATGGACAAACTGCGCATATTCATGATCTCTACCCCATACGTTATTTTTCTTTTTCTTCTTTGAAGCTGACAGACGCTGACCAGCGCGAACGCTTCAGGACGTGGCCTCTCCAGCTTCTCGGCGCATCATGACCAAACATGAGATCGCAGTCACATTTTTTTGCAGGGCAGGGAACTTTTCCTCAGCTATAGCGAAAGGCTTACGCCAGCAGGCGTCATTGGCTCTTTTCGCTGACCCTGAGTGAATGTAGGATCCAATTCAACAGCTGCAGCGAAGGAACGATGCAGTGATCAGGGAGGATCGACCATTGCCAGGAGGCTACTGACAGGATGTCGGGATGGTCATGTTTGCAGGAACGACCCGCTTCGGCGGGTTTTTTGCGTTCTGGCGAAAGGTTTTCGGCGCGCAGCGATCAGTCAGGCGCGCAGCCTTTGAGCACCAGGCGCAGGATCGTTCGGGTTGCAGCCTCGTAATCGCCCTCATCAAGACGGGCCTTGCCGGTGACAGTCGCAATCTGCCAGTCGAAGTCGGCGTAGGTCTGGGTTGCGGCCCAGATCGTGAACATCAGATGATGCGGATCGAGCGGCGCGATCTGTCCGCTGTCGATCCACGCCTGAATACATTCGATGTTATGCCGGGCCTGGCTGTTGAGCTGTTCGATTTGTTGCGGTGTGAGGTGGGGCGCGCCATGCATGATCTCGCTGGCGAACACTTTCGACGCAAACGGCAGATCGCGGGAGATCTGGATCTTGGCGCGAATGTAGCCGCTCAACACGTCGGCAGGCACGCCCTCGGGATTGAACGGTGTCGAGGCGCGCAGGATCGGTTCGATGATGCTTTCCAGCACCTCGCGATACAGGTTTTCCTTGGACTTGAAGTAGTAGTAGACGTTGGGCTTGGGGACACCGGCTCTGGCGGCGATGTCGCTGGTCTTGCTGGCAGCGAAGCCCTTGTCGGCAAATTCCTCGCTGGCAGCGCGCAGGATGAGTTCTTTATTGCGCTCGCGAATGCTGCTCATGACCCGGATATTCCCTTGCCTGCACGGCGGTCGCGCATGGTAGCACCGGGTTTGCGAGGGGCTCAATGCTGGTGGGTGTCGGGCCCGGCGTCTGCGTCAAACGCCCGGTAAACAGGCTTGGGCCGGACCCTGGCGTTTACTCAACGGTGTCCGGCCGCAGAAACAGTGTTGCAGGTATAGCAAAAGGCTTACACCGTCAGACGTCATTGGCTCTGTTCCCTGACTCGCCTGCAACGTAGGATCCAATTCAACAGCTGCAGCGAAGGAACGATGCAGCGATCAGGGAGGATCGACCATTGCCAGGAGGCTACTGACAGGATGTCGGGATGGTCATGTTCGCAAAACGACCCGCTTCGGCGGGTTTTTTGCGTTTCCGGGACACTGATCATGTGTTCCTGCCGATCTCGCCTTGCGCGCCTGCAACCCCATTGCAGAAAAATTTGCTGGGATATCCCGGATTTTTCAGGGAAGGTAGCCGCCTGCCTTTAATTCTCGAACTCAGTGAGGACGGCCTATGGATTTCTTCAAAAAACTGTTTGGTTCGTTGAACAAACCTGCGCCTGAAAGCGCCGAGAGTACGTCAGAGCTCGAAGACCCGACGTCCATGCCTCGCGCAGATGAGGCCGATTCGGCCAATCAGGCTGCGCGTCTGGCCAGCGGTGAGTGCCTGGACCGGCACTGGAATACCGTGGGTACTTCAGAGCGTGATGTGATCACTTACCTCATCAGTCCAGGGCTCAGCGGCGGTCCATTCTGGCCGTCTACACGTCAGGCCTATCGGGTGGTGCGTCGCGTAAATACGATAGTGCTCGCCACCGATGGGCTGTCTGATCCGTTCGATGACGCTGAAGGCATGGGCAACGGATTTGAAATGGAGCTGTTTGTGGAAACAGCCGACATTCCCGATCACGCTCGCGGGCCGGTTGGGGAGGTCGATCCGTTCAAGAACAGTTGGGCCTTTGAGTTGATCGAGCACGTCGCCAAAACAGTGGCCGATGCCGGTGGCATCACCCATCAGCTTGAGCAATACGGCGTGCTGTCGCTGGAACTGCCCGGCGTGAGCCAGTCACGCTGCATAGGCGACCAGTTGCCTGACCTGTTCGTGACCGGGGATGACTGCGCGGGCATCCTGCTCGGCGGTCCCGCGCCCGATTTCCCGGTGTTGCTTGAAGACATGCCTCTGTCGCCTGTCACGCTGGTACCTGTGGTACTGATCACGGCCTCCGAGCTTGAGTACGTTCGCGCGGGTGGACGCGCCGCGCGCGAAGATCTGGTCAGCCGTCTGGCGCACGCAGGTGTCGGTCATAAGAGCAGCCTGCGGCGCGCCAGTGTGGTGTGACGGTTTTTTCGATACGGCGGCGGTCACTTCGCTGCCAGGGAAAACAGGATGTGATCATTCCATATGTGTTGCTTGAGGCCGTACCAGCGGTCCTGATGTCAGGAAGGTGTGGCGTTACTGACGTCGGCGTTCAACAGCTCTTTGTCGAGCCGATTGAGTACAGCGATGCACTCCATCAATGTGGAGTGACGGTGAAGTTCAACGACGATGCTGTTTGACGCCGACACGTCAGTGAGTTGATCCAGTGTCACGCGGATCGAAGCTCTGGCGCTGTGAATCACCACCCTGAGATTGAGTCTGACCTGCTCCTTCAATGCTTCCAGAGCGGTCAGGAAGCCCTTCAACTCACGCCTCGCAATCAGCGCAGGCAAGTCCTGACTGTGTTCACTCAAGGTTTCCATGGTTTTGGTAATGGCCACACTGATCAGAGAAAACCTGTTCTCCAGTGTTTGCACTGAGCACAGTATGGCGCTGACTTCATTAATGATCTGATCAGTGAATTGTCTATACCGAATGGCAGACTCATCGTGATAACTCTTGGATTTCAGCATGGTGTTCGCTCCAGAAAACCGGCCAATGGCCTTCTGCTATCTACGCTATTCCTCGACCCTCTCCGCTGCTATCCCTGCACACAATTAAACCCGCGCTTTTCTTGAATGCGTGCGTTTTTTTTGAGGTCGAACCATTGGTCTTCTCCCTCATCGTGTCAATCGCTTTGTATGTTAGGTTTTCCAGGCATGCTTTGAATGCGCGGTTTGAATCGGGGTGGTCGTATGGACAGGTATTGTTTTGCTGAGCTTAAAATCAACGACGTCGACAAGGCCTCCGAGCATTTTCAACTTCATGATAATTTCATGACCATCAACCCCGGCGAGGAAGGGCGATTCGATTATTCAAAGCGCGTCTGCCTGCTGGGGCATTCTTTTATTGGTACTTCGCTGAGCGAGTCGGGCTGGGGGTATCACACCACCAATGTCATGGATGGTTTTTTAATGACCATTCCACATACGGGTTCGCTCAACTGGCAGACGAGGGCAGGCCGTTACAAGGTAGCGCCGGGCGCTGCCGCTCTGGTTGACCAACGGGAGGTGTTCAAGGCCGCCTATGCATCAGGGGTGCGCTACACCACGCTGTATATAGACAATCTGGACATGCTCAAATATTTAACGCTGCTCACGGGTGTGCCGCCGAAAACACGTATTTACTTCAATCGTCTGTCTGCAGGCGCGACGCCAATACCCGTGGTATTGAAGTTGGTGGAAACTATTTTCGACGTCATGTCCGGTTCCAGAGTCCCTGTGGTCAATGTGGCGACCAGCCTGAAAGAAAGTTTGATAGGGTTCATATTGTTCAATTGTGACAATAACTATACCCGGGCGATTTCAGACACCTCAGGGCACGCCGCGCCCACCCCGCATTCGATAAAGCTGGCCATGGATTTCATGGCCGAGAACACCGATCCCCATTTGACGGTCGGGGAAGTTGCCGTGCATGCCGGGTTGAGTGTGCGTTCACTGCAATCCGGTTTCAAACGGTACAAAAATACGACGCCTATCGCTTTTTTGAGAACAGTTCGAATAAACAGATCACGCCATCTGTTATCCCGTTCTGACGGCGAGGACAGCCCGAAGGAGATTGCCCAACGGTGCGGTTTCACCAACTATCACGTGTTCTGCAAATACTACCTGGAGGCGTTTTACGAACACCCCAGTGTCACATACGGTAGAACAGGCAGGGACGTGTAACGTCCGGCGAAGCGTCAGGCTTTTATCTGCATTGTCTCCGGCAACCTGGATGCAAGCGCCTCGACGATATGGGTTAGCCGTTTCGGCAGCAGACGCGTGGAGGGCCAGACGGCGTGGCATTGCATTTGTGCTGGCGCGCAGTGGCTCAGGACCCGCACGATCGCACCCGTTTTCAGGCGTTCGTGTACCAGCCATGAGGGTAACCAGCCAATGCCCATCCCGGCCTCGACCGCATCAGCAATGGTCGCCAGATCATTGAGCTTGAGTCGCGACGCCAGCGTCAGGGTGTGCAACTGACCCTTCCCATCGGGCAGGGTCCAGGGTTGTACGTAGTCGCGACGGTAGTAAAGCAGCGCATCGTGGCCCTGCAAGGCAGCAACGTTTTCCGGATATCCGCGGCTGTTCAGGTACTGAGGAGAGGCGCACAGCAGCTTGTGCTGGACGCCGACAGGTCGGGCGGACAATCCCTGTGGCTGGCTCCAGGGACCGAACCGCACCGCCAGATCGAAACCCTCGGCAATGAGGTCCACCGACTGGTCACTGAACTGCATTTCCAGCTCAAGGCCAGGATGCTGTCTGGCGATGTCCAGCAGGATTGGCGCGACGCAGTAACGGCCGAACAAGACCGGCACTGTCACCTTCAGTCGACCGCTGATTTCATGCTGGCCGGAGTCGAGCAGGGACTGCGCCTTGCGAATCTCGTCCATCGCTCTCATGCAATGCTCGTAATACACCTGGCCGTCTTCAGTCAGGCTTTGTGTGCGCGTCGTTCGATGAAAGAGTCGTACGCCCAGTCGCTCTTCAACTCTGGCGATGCCTTTGCCGACTGCTGAGCGCGTCAGCGAGAGTTGCTCGGCCGCACGGGCGAAGCCACCGGCGTTTACCACCTCGATAAACAGCGCAACGCCATCCAGGGGATCCCGCATGGTACGAACTCCTATTGTCTCTTTTATTTCTACAGGAAAAGGAAAATATATCCTCAATGCTGATTTAAATTCTACTATACAGTTTGCACATCCGGGTAATGGTTCCCGGATGGAGACAGTTCTGCGCGTTAGCGCTGCGAGTGTCTTCCTTCTCTGGAGTGTCAGAAGGAAAAATCATGCGGGTTTCTATTGTCTATGACAGCGGATGGGGCCATACCGCCAGGCAAGCATCGAGCGTGGCTGAAGGCGTGCGGCGGGTTGAAGGCGTCGAAGCGCGGCTGGTTTCAGTTTCCGAGCAACCGATGCCTTGGGATGTGCTGGAAGCAAGCGATGCCATCATCTTTGGTTCACCCACCTACAACGGTGCGCCCAGCGCGCGTTTCAAGCAATTTTGTGAGGACTCCACCGGACGCGTCTGGAACGACTTCAAGTGGCGTAACAAGGTGGCTGCGGGGTTTACCAACTCTGGGGCGCAGAGCGGCGACAAACTCCACTCCTTGATATCGATGGCGCTTTTCGCTGCGCAGCACGGCATGTTGTGGGTCGGCCTCGACCTGAAGCCTGGCAACGACAACAGTCATGGCAGCGAACAGGACTTGAACCGCCTGGGCAGCTGGCTGGGCGCAATGGCTCAGTCCAACGGCGACCAGGGACCAGACGAAACCCCCCTCGAAAGTGATCTGCAAACCGCGGCCTATCTCGGGCAGCGCGTGGCTGAAACCGTGGGTCGGTTGAAGATCGCCTGATCTCACCCTCTTTGAACAGTGAGTCTCTCGACATGAAACTGCTTTGTCTCGATATCCCCCAACCCGGCGCTACCCTGGAAAAATACGAGCCGCACATGCTCGACGAAGCCCGTCATGCCTGGCAGCTCTACAAGAATGGTGTCGTGCGCGATTTTTATTTTCGCCAGGATCGTCCTGGCGTCGCCCTGATTGCCGAGTGCGAATCGGTGGAGGCGGCCAGAGCAGCGCTGCGCGAATTTCCGCTGGCCCAGGCCGGACTCATCGATTGGGAGATCATCCCGCTGGGTCCGTTTGCGAACTGGGAAATGCTGTTCGCGCCTGGCAACGCCTGACGATCACATCGCGCCATCACTCCCTGCGCTGTGAGCGCCAATCCTTTCTCGAATCAAGGGCATCAGACCATGACCAAGCAAGCTTCCGAGCTCAAGCCGGTGCTTTTCGTCGTTACCAGTAATGCTGTCAAAGGTGAGACCGGCCTTCCCACAGGCTTCAACCTGGCAGAAGTCACGCATCCGTGGGAGAAACTGCAGGCCGCTGGCATTCGCGTGGAACTGGCCTCTATCAAAGGTGGTGCGGCACCGCTGGACGGCCTGGAGGACATGAGCGATCCAGTGATTGCCCGCTTCTGGGCCGATGCCGACTTTCGACATGCATTGGCGAACACGTTGGCTATGGACCAGGTAGACCCTTCGCGCTACTCGGCGATTTTCTTCGCCGGTGGTCACGGCACGATGTGGGATTTTCCGGACAATGCGGCTGTGCAGAAGGCCATCCGCGAGATCGATGCGGCAGGCGGAATTGTCTCGGCGGTGTGCCACGGCCCGGCCGCACTGGTCAACGCGTGCGCCGCTGATGGGCGTCTATTGGTTGCGGGCAAGCGCCTGGCTGCCTTCACGGACGATGAGGAAGAGGCGGTGCAGTCCGTTGACGTCATGCCGTTTCTGCTCGCGACGACGCTCAACGCGCGCGGCGCGTTGCATCAGCCTGCTGCCAACTGGGCCGATAATGTCGTGGTGGACGGTCGGCTCATTACCGGCCAGAACCCTCAATCGGCGTCGAGCCTGGGTGAGGCGCTGCGTGACGCGTTGCTGGCATGAGTGCAGGTCTGTAACGGGAGAAGTCGCATGAAACTGATTTGTGTCGAAGAGCATGTGCTCGACCCGGCCATCGGCAAGGCTGCGCAGGCATTGGCGCTGAGCACTGCGCCTTATCTGGCTGACTGGGGAAGTCGCGTTATCGACGGCAGCCAGCGTGTGGACCCGGGCCGACCACACGTCATTGCGCCTCAGGACTCTGCACGCAAGGCACTGGACATGGGCGCAGCGCGCCTGAGCGATATGGACGGCGCGGGCATCAGCATGCAGGTGCTGTCCTATGGCGGGTTTCCTCAGCTGTTGCGTTCTGCGCAAGCCATTGAGCTGTGCCGGGCTGCCAACGACAGGCTTGCCGAAGCCGCGCATGCGCATCCCCAGCGTTTTGCCGGGTTCGCTACGCTGCCCTGGCAGGCACCGGAGGCCGCAGCGCGCGAGCTGGAGAGGGCGGTCAGGGAGCTAGGCTTCAAGGGCGCGCTGATCAACGGTCGGCCCGGCGATACGTTTCTGGACAACCTTCGCTACGCGTCGATTCTCGCTGCGCTCAACGAGCTGCGGGTGCCGCTGTATGTTCATCCCGGTCTGCCGTTGCCTGGGGTGCAGGCCCCTTACTACGGTGGGTTGGAGCGTGAACTTGGCGCCCGGCTGTCCATGTTCGCCTGGGGATGGCACAACGAAGCGGGTATTCAGGTGGTACGCATGCTGCTCTCCGGTGTGTTTGATCGCTACCCGGCCTTGCAGGTCATCAGCGGGCATTGGGGCGAGATGGTGCCGTTCTTTCTGCAGCGCCTGGAAGACTCGATCCCTCAGGAGGCTTCGGGGCTTGAGCGGCCCATCGTTCAGACCTACCGCGAACATGTCTACGTCTCGCCGAGCGGCATGCTGACGCTGCCGCATTTCCAGTTCATTCATTCGGTGATGGGGGCGGAGCGCATCCTGTACTCCATCGATTACCCGTATCAGAGCCTTGATGGCGCTCGCGCGTTCATCGACAGCCTGCCGGTCAGTGATGCCGACAAGGCCCTGATTGCCCACGGCAACGCCGAAAGACTGCTCAGGCTTTGAACCCATGGATTGATGAGCGCTGCTCATCGGTTCAAGAGACAGGAGCCCGGTAGTCCTCAGGGCAGCTGTCCACTAACGTGAGTGGCAATTACCCGTTAGCAGGAGCTTACCGATGAGAACACTCGCCGCGTTGTCGACCCTGGCCTCGATGCTGATGTCACCGTTGGCCGCAAACGCTGCCGACGCTGCCAGCGGCGCGGCCATGAGCATCGTCAGGAACGGAGAACAGGCGTCGATCATGGGCGCACCCGCCAATTTTGTCGGGGCTGCGCGTATCGATCCTCTGTTTCCTGCCCGTTCGCCCTCGCGGGTGTCCGCAGGCTACGTCACGTTCCAACCCGGTGCCCGCTCCATGTGGCACACCCATCCACTGGGGCAGACCCTGGTCGTGACGTCCGGCACAGGCTGGATTCAGCAGGCAGGTGGCGAGAAACAGGCTATCAGGCCGGGCGATGTGATCTGGACCCCGCCGGGCGTCAAGCACTGGCATGGCGCAACCTCCACCACCGGCATGACGCACATGGCCATTCAGGAGACGGAGGACGGCAAGAATGTCGAGTGGCTGGAGGCCGTGACTGACGCGCAATACGAGGCCGCGCAATGACCGCTGGCAAACTGGCTTTCTCGACGTTCGCAGTTCTGCTCAGCGCCTGTGCCACCACAGAAAAAGGATCCATGACCATGAGTTTACCTGCGGTTCCCACGCCCGAAGACGCCCGAGCCGTGTCCCCGGCATTGGCTCATAACACCGATTCGTTGCTGTTGGGCGAGGTCTGGAAACGTCCCGGTCTGTCCCCGCGCGACAGAAGCCTGGTGACGCTTGCGGTGTTGATTTCGCGAGGGCAGACGGTCGAGATGGCATACCATTTCAACCGGGCACTGGACAACGGCGTCACGCCGCTGGAGCTTTCGGAAACCATCAATCATCTGGCCTATTACTCGGGCTGGGGCAATGCCACGGCGACCCTTCTGATTGCCAAAGAGGTGTTTGCCGGGCGCAGCATTGGTGTCGATCAACTGGCGCCGGTTTCCCCCGCACGGCTGCCCCTCGATGAGGCCGCTGAGCAGGCGCGTGTCGCTCAGGTAGACAACAACGTCGGCCCCGTTGCACCGGGCCTTGTGGAATACACGACCAAGGCACTGTTCCGTGATCTCTGGCTGCGGCCGGGTCTGGCACCCAGAGATCGCAGCCTGATTACGGTCAGCTCCCTGGTTGCCAATGGTCAGGTTGCACAGGTGACCTTTCACCTCAACCGCGCCATGGACAACGGTCTGAAACAGAGCGAGGCGTCCGAAATGCTCACGCAGTTGGCCTTTTATGCGGGCTGGCCCAACACGTTTTCAGCGGTGCCCGTGTTCAAGGATGTATTCAGCAAGCGTCAGGAGGGTTAGGGCGGTCAGCGCAGGGGGCCCATGGGTTCGAGCTCGCGAATGAGGTCGATGAGCAGACGCAGCCCGACGGGCACCTGCCTGAAGCTTGAATAGTACGCGTGAAAGCCCGGATCCACGTGTGTCCAGTCTTCCAGCACGCGCTGCAATGACCCCGCTGCGATGTAGGGCGCGACAATCGCAGCGGGCACGTACATCAAGCCCGCACCCCGGGTCACCAGCGCGACACCGATGCGGGTTTCATCAATCGTGATGGTGCCAGGCACTTCAACTTCCAGCACCTGCCCCTTTTTTATGAACTGCCAGTCGTAGAGCCGGGCGTTGCCCAGGCGAATACGCAGGCAGCGATGTTGCTTCAGGTCCTCGGGATGCTTCGGCGTGCCAAAACGCTTCAGGTACTCCGGCGTGCCAACCACCGCCGAGGCCACATCGGGTGAGAGTCGCTGGGCGATCATGTCTTCCGGGACGGTGCCACCAAAGCGGATGCCGGCGTCATGCCCGTCACCGATCACGTCGACCATTTTATTGGTCACGGTCAGGTCGATTTCAATGTCCGGATAGCGTTCGATGAAGACCGGCAGAACCGGCCCCAGCAGCAACTCTGCTCCATCGCTCAGGACATTCAGCCGGATCCTTCCTGCGGGCTCGTCACGCAGACGATTCAACGCTTCCAGCGCCTGCCCGATGTCGTTGACGGGCTCGCTGATCAACCCCTGCAGTTCCTCACCTGCCACCGTCAGCGTCACGCTGCGCGTGGTGCGGTTCAACAGTCGAACACCGAGACGCGCTTCAAGTCCTTTCATCGCGTGACTGAGGGCCGATGCGCTGATGCCGACTTCAAGGGCTGCGCGGCTGAAGCTCTGATGTCGCGCAATGGCGAGAAAATAAACGATGTCTGCCAGGTTCGCGCGGCTCAGTTGCATTCAAGGCTCCGTAGGCGGTCGTGAGAAATCAAAGGGTGTCGGGCAGGTGGTCGATGAGTTTATCCAGTGTAATCGGGTAATCCCTTACCCGAACGCCGGTTGCGTTGTAGATGGCATTGGCAATCGCCGCCGCGGCGCCGGAAATACCCAGCTCGCCGACCCCCTTGGCTTTCAGAGGGGTTGCGTAGATATCCACTTCGTCCAGAAAGATCACCTCCTGATGCGGGATGTCGGCATGCACGGGCACTTCATAGCCCGCGAGGTCGTGATTGACGAAGAACCCCAGGCGATGATCCACCACCATGTCCTCCATCAGTGCAGCACCTGCGCCCATGGTCATCCCGCCGATGATCTGGCTGCGGGCGGTCTTGGGGTTGAGGATTCTGCCCGCTGCGCACACCGCCAATTGGCGGCGAATACGCACCTCGCCCGTCGCCGCGTTGACGCCGACTTCGACGAAGTGCGCGCCGAACGTCTGCTGAGCATAGTCCTTGGCCAGCGTGCCGTATTCCATGAAGTCCTCGGCTTGAATCTCGCCGTCCCTTGCGGCGTGCGCCAAGGGCACATGGGTGTCGCCTTCGTGCACGTTGCCATCGGCGAACCTGGCCTTCAGCGGATCAATCCCCAGTTTTCGGGCCACCGCTTCGCGAAGCTTCACGCAGGCCGCATAAACGCCCGCCGTTGAAGAGGCCGCCCCCCATTGGCCACCCGAGCCAGACGATTCCGGAAACCGTGAATCACCCAGATTCACAACTACCTGCTCAAGGTCCACGCCCATCATCTCGGCTGCCGTCTGGGCGATGATGGTGTAGGTGCCGGTTCCGATGTCGGTCATGTCGGTCTCGACCGTCACGATGCCCTGGCGATTGAGCCTTACCCGCGCAGCGGATTTGGTCGTGGGCGCGCCACGGATCGCCGAGGCCACGCCGATACCGATCAGCCAGCCATCATGCAATGCCTTACCGGGTACCGGGTTGCGCTGGCTCCAGCCGAAATGTTCGGCGCCGGTGTTCAGACACTCCACAAGCTGGCGTCTGGAAAAGGGGCGTTTGGGTTGTTCCGGGTCGACCTGGGTGTCGTTCATGACGCGGAACTTCACGGGGTCGATGCCGAGTTTCTCGGCCAGTTCATCCATGGCGATTTCCAGCGCCATCATTCCCGGTGCTTCACCCGGCGCACGCATCGCACTGCCTTCGGCCAGGTCCAGCACAGACAGATTCAGGCGGGTCATCCGGTGAGCACCTGCATACAGCCCGCGGGTCGAGGCCGTTGCCGCTTCCGGTCTGCCGCCTGGCAGGTTGCCTGACCAGCTTTCGTGGCCTATTGCAGTGATGGTGCCGTCCTTGTCCGCACCGATACGGATCCGCTGGATGGTCGCCGGTCGGTGGGTGAGGTTGTTGAACATCAGCGGACGGGGCAGGGCGACCTTGACCGGACGTCTGGCCGCGCGCGCCGCCAGTGAGGCCAGTACCGCGTCACACAGAATGGTGCCTTTGCCGCCGAATCCGCCGCCGATGTAGGGCGATAGCAAGTGGATATCTTCCTTGCGGATCCCCAGCGTTTTGGCCAGGTCGCGCACGCCCCAGTTGATCTGCTGGATGGAGGTCCAGAGCGTCAGTTTGCTGCCGTTCCACTGAGCGATGGTAGCGTGGGGTTCCATCATGGCGTGGGCATGGTCAGGCGTGGAGTAGCGGCCATCGACCTTGACGGCCGCTGCGCTGAACGCGCCGTCGAAATCGCCGATGCTCGTCTGTGGTGGCGGGCCGAAGCCAGCGGGCGGTGGTGTTTTGGCCGAGTCCAGCGTCGCGGCCAGTTCGAACGACCCGTTTTCTCGAACGTAGAACACGCGAAGCAGTGCTGACGCAGCGCGCGCCTGCTCGAAAGTCTCGGCGACCACGATAGCGACGGCCTGGTGATAGTGATCCACCTGAGGCCCGGCCAACGCGCGTGCGACGTAAAACTCGCCGCGGTCGAGCTTGCCCGCATTTTCATGCGTGACAATCGCAATCACGCCAGATGCCTTGCGCGCCTCGCTTGAATCGATCGACGAAATCCGCCCTTTGCCAATGGCTGCGCCGACCACATAGCCGTACGCCGGGTTGGTCACCGCCGCATTCTGTTCGTAGGCGTAGGTCGCGGTTCCGGTGGTTTTCAGCTTGCCGTCGATACGGTCTGCAGGCTTGCCGATCACGTTGAGCTGATCGATGGGATTGGTGCTGGCAGGCGTGTCAAATTTCATGGTCTGGGTTCCTGATCAAGCGGACTGACATCAGCAGCTCGTGCCGGTTGATATGGCTGGGTGACGAGCAATTTCACTCAGGCGAAGGCTTGCGTCAGCGCCAGCTTGAGGGTGCGTTCGGCCAGTTTCACTTTGAACGCGTTTTGCGGTGTCGGCTGCGCGTTGGCCAGCAGTCGGGCTGCCACGGCACTGGCACCCTGCGGCATCAATACGTCGGCTGCCTCGCTGCGCCAGGGCGTATACGCGACGCCACCCAGCGCGACCTGGCCGGTCTTGTCCGGCTGGACGATTACCGCCACAGAGATCAATGCAAACGCGTAGGACGCGCGATCACGAACCTTGTAGTAAAGCTGTTTGCCGCCCACCGGCCTGGGCAGCGTGACGGCGGTGATCAGCTCGCCCGGCATCAAGGTGTTTTCCAGATGCGGCGTGTCGCCCGGCGGCTTGTACAGCGCCTCGACGGGAAAGCTGCGAACCCCTCCATCAGGCCCAAGGGTTTCCACCGTGGCCCCCAGCACGCGCATGCCGACCGCCATGTCGCTCGGATGACTGGCGATGCAGGACGTGCTGACACCGATGATCGCTTGCTGGCGACTGACCCCGCCCAGCGCCGCGCAACCAGCACCGGGACGACGTTTGTTGCAAGGTTGATGGGGATCGTAGAAATAGGCGCAACGCGTACGTTGCAGCAGGTTGCCTGCCGTCGTCGCCTTGTTGCGCAATTGGCCGGAAGCGCCGGCAAGCAGTGATCGAGAGAGCACGCCATAGTCGCGGCGCACGTCGGGCGCTGCCGCCAGATCCGTGTTGCGAACCAGCGCGCCTATCCGCAGGCCGCCGTCCGCGGTTCGGGTGATCGTGTCGAAGCCCAGGCCGTTGACGTCGATCAAATGCTGCGGTGTTTCGATTTCCAGTTTCATCAGGTCCAGCAGGTTGGTGCCGCCTGCGATGAACTTCGCACCGGGGTGTTTGGCTGCAGCTGCAACGGCCTGTTCTGCCGAGCTCGCACGCTCATAGGTGAACGACTTCATGCCGACTCTCCCGCGACTTCCTGAATCGCCTCGATGATGTTGGAGTAGGCACCGCAGCGGCAGATATTGCCGCTCATGCGCTCGCGCATCTCCTCGGTGGAGGCGATCAGCGGAGCGTTCAGGTCCTGGGTGACATGGCTCGGAATACCCGCCTTGATTTCATCGAGCATGGCGACCGCCGAGCAGATCTGGCCGGGTGTGCAGTAGCCGCATTGATACCCGTCATGTTTCACGAACGCGGACTGCATCGAATGAAGGCGCTCGGGCGTGCCCAGACCTTCGATGGTGGTGATGGTGTCGCCTTCATGCATGACGGCCAGCGTCAGACAGGCATTGATCCGTCGCCCTTCGATAATCACCGTGCAGGCTCCGCATTGCCCGTGATCGCAACCTTTCTTGGTGCCCGTCAGGTGCAGGCGTTCGCGCAGAACATCCAGAAGCGTGGTGCGGTTGTCGACATCCAGGCTGTGGCGTCTGCCGTTCAGGGTGAACGTCACGTGGCTGCTGGCAGGCGCTTCGGCGGACCCGGTGCTGGAGGCATCAGCCGCCTGCGCGATTTCGGTCGACGCCAGCGCTGCAGTCATGGCCGATCCGGCCGTACCGATCAGAACCTGACGTCGGGACAGCCTGAGTCCTTCTGCGGAGGGGGTTCGAGGGTTCATCAACATCTCCTTTCACGCGTCTGGGTGCACCCACCTTCTTCGTTGGGTTTTAAAAAAGCCTGATCCGGGCATGAGGCTATGGGATAGACGGGAGACTGATAATGCGTTTATTCAGGATGCACCTGTGAGCTGCGCTCATTAATGCCGAGGGATGTGCGTTGAAGTGTCCCGTAAACCGGGGCTTTGGCCGTCCACACGTGTCAACGAACAGGGATATTCAGCGAGGGGCTTCAGCGTCACGACAGTTATCTGATTCATTCTTGAGGGCGTGTCGCTGTAGCATGAGGTGCGGTCAGGAATCGCGTGGCAATGGCGAGGGGAACATCACTGATGAAGAACATGAAACTGATGACAGCGGCACTGGCAGGCTTTGCGTTTTACACGATTGCTCATTCGATCGTGGTTGCGGCAGACGCACCTGCTTCATCGTCACCGGCCTACTATGTCGCTGAGTTCGAAGTGACAGACCCCGAGGGTATGAAGCCTTACAGTGCGCAGGTGGAGTCCACCTTTAAGCCCTATGGTGGGCATTTCATCGTGCGTGGCGGCAAGATCCTCCCGCTGGAAGGCGCCGCGCCTGCACGTCGGCGTGTGGTCATCGAGTTCGCCAGCGTAGAAAAGGCCCAGGCCTGGTACAACTCGGCCGAATACACCGAACTGAGAAAAATTCGCCAGCGTTCAGCCAAAACAGACGTTTACCTGATCGAGGGCGTGGAGACTCGATAACGGCGCGAACGGAAGAGACGCTTCACGCGTCTTTTTGCGCAAGGCTGCGGGGGCTTTCTGCGCACAGTCCGCTCATGACCAGGTCCATCAGTCGGGCCAGACGCGTGCGCCATTCGCTCTGGGAGTCGATCTGCCAGATCCCGGCAATCGCCAGAAAGAAATCGTCAGTGGTAACGCCCGCACGAATCGTCCCGGCCTCATCGTTGGCTCGCAGCAGGCGCTCAGCAGCGTCGCGGACCGGCGTGTACCCGCACTTGCCCGGGAACTCGTGAGTGGTGGCGGCCTGACGTATGGCGGTAGCGAGACCTGCCTTGGTCATCGCGTATTCGGCCAGGCTGTTCATCCAGTCGCGCAGGGCCTGCTCAGGCGGTCGGTCGGCCAGGTAGTGCTCCGCCAACGACGCCACTTGTTGCATCTCGAACTGATAGACCTCGAATACCAGATCCTCCCGATTGGCGAAATGCCGATAGAAAGTGCCTTGTCCTACGGCGGCTTTTTTGGCGATGACACTGAGAGCGACCTCCGGATCCAGCGTCAGCTCAGCCACTGCTACCTTCAGTATTCGCTCACGGTTCTTCCTGGCGTCGGAACGCATTGCTGCATTGTCACTCATGCATGAGTACCTTGATTCTGTATTGCCAAGCGGACAGCTGTCCGGTAGCTTGCTAAAGCGGACATATGTCCGTTTGAAGTGATGACGGAGTTTACTATGAACGGCACGGGTAACACGATTCTGGTCACAGGCAGCACTTCAGGCATTGGTCTGGGGCTGGCGCTCAGACTCCACAAGGCAGGCAACAAGGTGATCGTCGCCGGGCGACGCAAGTCGCTACTCGACACCATCACATCGCAACATCCAGGCATCGATTCAGTGTTGCTGGACGTCAGCGATCCAGAGTCGATTCAACACGCCACCGACGTACTGGCGAGCAGTCACCCCGACCTCAACGTGCTGATCAACTGCGCAGGCATCATGCACTGGGAGGACCTGACTGACCCGGCTTATCTCGGCACAGCTGAAGACCTTGTGACCACCAACCTGCTCGGCACCATCCGGATGGTGTATGCGTTGACGCCCCGGTTGCTCAAGCGGCCTCATGCGACCATCATCAACGTCAGCTCGGCATTGGGGTTCGTACCGTTGCCCGCGACGCCGACCTACAGTGCAACCAAAGCGGCTGTGCATTCGTTTACGCAAAGTCTGCGCGTGCAGCTGGCCGATTCGTCGGTAGAAGTGATTGAGCTCGCACCACCGGGCGTACGCACGTCGCTGCTCGGCCAGGAAAACGACGAGCGCTCAATGCCTCTGGAAGCCTTTCTGGACGAGGTATTCGCGCTGCTTGAGATCACGCCAACACCGTCCGAGCTTATTGTCGAACGTGCCAAGGGGCTGCGGTTCGCTGAAGCGAATGGCTCGTCTGACGCCATGCTGACGATGCTTGCAGGGATCAAGCCTCACGCTGAATAAGCGCAGTTTAAAAAGTTTGTGAGCGATACAGGGCTTCAAGCCGCTTGACCTTAAGCGGCTCGACGCCCCGACGCCTATTCGCTCAACAGCGTCGGCCAGGTCGTGCGTAATGATCAGCGTATTGCAAAAGGCGATCGCCACGCCGACCGGGCAGTTATAGGTCTTGCCATCATTCGCGGCGCTTGCCTGGCGCACGCATCACCCATCATGCGTCACGCCGCCTGGGCCGTGACAGCTCCTATAGCCTCTCGCAGTGACAATGCCTTTCTTGCAGATGCCTGGTGTCTGGATCACTTTTGAGATGAGCGTTATGGTCCGCCCGGCTCAATAAGTTTCGTTAGTTTGCTTGCATTATGGTTAGCTCGCTTATTAACGTGCCCGACTAAAGTCTTATTTTTTGTTGAACACTCGTTCAACAAATTTTTACAAAAATTTCACGTTCATAAAATTAGAGCGATATCACTTGGCCAGTTATCTGCTTGTTGGTGTAGGCACCTTCTTGGGTGCGTATTGAGAAGCTGATGATAATGAGAAAAGTTATCACGCCTTCCCGGTTTGGCTGAAGCGCTCTTTTGATCATGTTTTTATTTGCAGTTGACGCGATGCATCGTTAGGGAACGCCGGATGAAACAGTGTTGACCGCGGGGCGTTATACGCAAGGCTGATGGCGCTGGAGTCTACTGTTCGACGAGTAAATACAATGCCCTGAGGGTGAGTGTTTCTCATTAATAAATATAAAAAGGTCCCATCATGAACATTCGAAATATGAATTTGGCACCACGGTCTGCGATGTTCTTTTCATTGATCATCTCTATTGTAATCGCGCTCGGAATCATCGCCATACAACAAATGGGAAAGCTGCGCGACGTGGAACAGGACGTCGAGTTGAACTGGATGGCGAGCATTCGACAGACCGGTCTCATGAATTCCGGTGTGCTACGTCTGTGCCTGGAAAGCCTCAGGGCCGTGACCACGTCAGATGAAAAGCTCAGGCAAGAGACAGTCGCTCAGTTTGATGTGTTTCGACGTAAACTTGACGACGCCGTTGCTCAATATGAACCGCTGATTGCCAGTGATGAGGAACGCCGTTTGTACCTGGCTGTTAAAACGGAGGCGGATAATTACTCAAAACAACTGGATGTCTTTGAACGTCTGCTTCATGCGGATGACAATGCCGGGGCGCTATTACTGATTAATACTAATATTCGGCCTCTGACCAACACGCTGGGGGAGAAAATAAACGCACTCACCCTCTATAACGACGAAGGTGCAAGGCAGGCCGGGTTGTCGGCATCCGCTATTTATACTCACGGTTTCTGGACGGTTGTAGGTTTGATTGTGGCCGTTGCGGTGTTGACCCTGGTATTGGCCATTCTGCTCATTAGAAGTGTGATATCGCCAACCCGTGAAGCCTTGGCGATAGCGGAGCGAATTGCAGTGGGCGACTTGTCTGAAGACATTCATCCCAGCGGGCGCGATGAGGCTGGCAGGCTCCTGGTTGCCCTGGAGAAAATGCAAGTCAAGCTGCGTAATACTATCTCTCGTATTTCTGACTCATCGACACAACTGGCCTCTGCTTCGGAAGAAATGACAGCGGTGACTGAAACCGCCAGCAAAGGCCTGGTCCGTCAGAATGATGAAGTCGGTCAGGCTGCAACGGCGGTGACTGAAATGACGGCGGCGGTGGATGAAGTGGCTCGCAATGCCGAAGCGGCCTCCAATACATCACGCCAGACGATGACGTACACGCTGAGTGGAATAGAAAACGTGGCCCAGACCTTGAAGGCCATCGAGGGACTCGCCGGAAACGTTGTTGAGACAGGTACTCAGGTCAAAGCGTTGTCCACCAGAGCCTAGGACATCAGCAAAGTGGTGGAAGTCATTCGAGCTATCGCCGAGCAAACCAATCTGCTCGCGCTCAACGCGGCGATTGAAGCTGCGCGGGCCGGTGAGCAGGGGCGTGGATTTGCCGTGGTGGCTGATGAGGTCCGTGCGTTGGCACACCGAACTCAACAGTCCACGCTTGAGATAGAACAAATGATCTCTGCTATCCAGGGCGATTCCACGAACGCGGTGACTGCGATGAATGTGAGTTCGGAGATGGCCACCCGTGCAATCGGCGTCGCTCAAAGCGCGGATGCCTCTCTTAAACAGATCGTTGAGGCAATTACCCTGATTAACGAAAGCAATTCGCAGATTGCTACAGCGTCCGAGGAACAGGCACAGGTTGCACGAGAGGCCGATCGAAACCTGACCGCTATTCGTGAGTTGTCGACCCAGAGCGCGGCGGCCTCCAGTCAAACGGCCAGCGCATGCGGCGAAATGGACAACCTTGCGGTTGAGCTGAATCGCCTGGTCGGGAACTTCAAGTTTTAACACTGACGCCGAGGCGAATCCCGACGGTCATCGTGATGGATGACAAGCACTGGAGCGCCATGCGCCGGAGCAGTGTGTTTGCGGTACAAGAGTCGTCAGAACATTCGGTCGACAACTGCTTTTAAAAGCTCGATTGCCGACCGACGTCATCAACTGTCAGTGCTCATGACCGCTGTTCATGCAATCAAAGAGGCTTCGGCCTCACTGATTACGAGTCACTCGCCACACAGTGTTGGCCAGGTCATCGGCAATGATCAGCGCGCCTTTGGGGTCGACCGTTACGCCAACAGGGCGGCCGCGGGTCTTGCCATCCTCGCCACGAAAGCCCGTTGCGAAGTCCAGCGGCTCACCTGACGGCTTGCCGTTACTGAACGGCACGAAGATCACTTTGTAACCCACAGGGTTGTCGCGGTTCCAGCTGCCGTGCTCGCCAACGAAGACGCCATTGGCGAACGTGTCGCCCATCTGCGGGATGGAGAAATCCACGCCCAGTGCTGCAACGTGTGAGCCAAGGCTGTAATCCGGTTTGATCGCGGCGGCGACTTTTTCCGGATTCTGCGGCTGGGCGCGGGTGTCGACATTCTGACCCCAGTAGCTGTAAGGCCAGCCATAGAAGCCGCCTTCCTTCACTGAACTCAGGTAGTCAGGCACCAGATCCGGGCCCAGTTCGTCACGCTCGTTGACGACCGCCCACAGTTGTCCGGTTTCTGGCTGGATGGTCAGCGCTGTCGGATTGCGGATCCCGGTGGCGTAAGGTTTGTGAGCTCCGGTTGCGGCATCGATCTGCCACACCATTGCCCGGTCGATCTCGACCTCCATGCCGCGTTCGGTGACGTTACTGTTCGAGCCGATGCCGACGTAGAGGAAGCGGCCGTCAGGGCTGATGGTCAGCGCCTTCGTCCAGTGGTGGTTGATGGCGGAAGGCAGGTCGGCGACTTTGGTGGGCGCGCCACTGGCCTGGGTCTGGCCGTCCTGATAATCGAAGCGCACCAGCGCGTCCTGATTGGCGACGTACAACTTGCCGTCGGCAAACGCCAGGCCGTAAGGCGCGTTGAGGTTTTCGGCAAACACGGTCTTCATTTCGTAAGTGCCGTCGCCATCGGCGTCACGCAGCAGTGTGAGGCGGTTGCCGCCTTTGACCTTGGTATTGCCCTCGGCCTTGATCACGCTGGCGATGACATCCTTGGGCTTGAGCTTGGCAGCGCTGCCGCCGCGACCTTCCGCCACAATGATGTCGCCGTTGGGCAGGACCAGTGTCTGGCGGGGGATGCGCAGGTCAGTCGCGATGGCGGTGACGTTGAACCCTTCAGGCACTGTCGGTTTCTGATCGCCCCAGGCGACGGGCTCGGCGATCTTCATGCTCGGCAACAGGCCACGTTGCGGCTCGGGCAGTTTAGGGTCCGGGCCACGTGCCTGTGTGCTGTCCGGTTCGCCACCACAGGCGCTCAGCAGCAGCGCCATACTCAAGGCTGTCAGTGCGATTTGAGGTCTCATTGCTCGTCTCCCGAACGCAGGTTGGTCAGTCCGATCCAGGCGGCCACGAGGGCCAGCAGGGTTACGATGACTGAAAGCACCAGGCCCGAAGGCATGACAGCCCAGGCATCCTTGGCATGTTCGAAGGCATTGACCAGTCCCAGCACCCAAGTGACCAGCAACAGCAGTAAGTACATGACCGGGCGGCCGGCCTTGTGGTCCGCGCGGACCAGATTGATCAGCGCGAACAACAGCGCAAAACCGCAGAACACCAGGGCTCCGGCGATCAGCCAGGAGGCGAAATTGGCCCACTGGATCTGAAAGGTTTGGTAGTAGGCGATGTCACTCAACAATGCGCCCAGAAACAGCGGCACGGTTCCGGCCAGCAGAATCGCGTGAAGCGGGCCTGGTGTCCTTCGGTAAGCAGGGTGGGCGGTAACGGTCATAGCGGCTCCTTATCGTTCAGCAACCCTGGGCCAAGGCACAGCACGAATGCACTGGCCGCCGGGGTCGCATTGACTGCGCATAGGAAAGGATCGTGCCGCTAAAGCGATAGTTCAGTGAGTTTTCATGTCCAAATGTGTGGGAAGCGTAAACACGCGGTAAAAGGGCGTCAGCCTTGTGGCAGAGCCCTCGGCGGCGCTGGCTGCGGATTGAAGGATGACCTTGGGGTATAAAGAGGCTCTTACCGTCATTAAACATGCGGTGTTTTGAGCACAGCCTTCGCGAGCAGGCTCGCAACCGCAAAACCGCGTTGCTTCAGGGGGACATGACTCAATCCTGTGCGGCGTCTGGTAACTGTTCAAGTTG
Organism: Pseudomonas asturiensis; assembly: GCF_900143095.1. Classification (GTDB taxonomy): domain Bacteria; phylum Pseudomonadota; class Gammaproteobacteria; order Pseudomonadales; family Pseudomonadaceae; genus Aquipseudomonas; species Aquipseudomonas asturiensis. Next base: position 146,251 of record NZ_FRDA01000004.1, read on the forward strand.
TTTTTATGGGTTACAATGGCCGCCGACCTTTCAGGAGCACATTCATGACGACCCCAGAAGCTAACGTCGATCTCCCGGCTCCACTGGTGCTGGCCGATCACCCGGCGCTTGATCTGCTCAATACCCGGATGATGATAGATGGGCAAAAGCGTGATCTGTTGAATAGCCACGAAGCGGCTGTCCGTTGGCTTGAGCAGGTTGGTCTGGGGCATGACGTGGGCGATCAAGGCTTGCTCGACGAACTGACAGCACTGCGCGACAGTATTGAACAACTGGTTCAGGCGCGTCTGGAGAACCGTGCGGCGGATCCTTCAGGGCTCAATGCCTTTCTGCTTCGGGCTGTCCCACAACTGGTATGGGAGCCGTCAAAAGTCCCGACGCTGGAGCGTTTCTGTCAGCCGAGTGCGACAGATCGGGTGCTGGGCGAGCTCGCGTATGGGGCCGCGCAGTTGTTGGCCGAAGGCGACCTGACGCTGCTGCGCAAATGTGAAAGCCATGAGTGTTCACTCATGTTCTACGACCGCACCAAATCGCACAAACGACGCTGGTGCAGCATGGCGCTGTGTGGCAATCGGCATAAGGTGGCCGAGTTCCGCAAGCGCCGGCAGGAGGCCGGAAAGTGAAGCGCGAGGGCAGAGCGCTGACTCAGCGCTTGCAGACCTGGCCCGCAATCGTATCCAGCTCACGATCGTAACTGGCCCGCTCACCCGCGCTGAGAAAGCCCTGCGTTTTCACGAATCCCGTGCTGTCGGAGCGGATCTTTTCAATGCGCTGGAAGAGTTCGTCAGCCTGCTTCTGCGACAAGTGCCTGGCCTTGCGCGAGGTGCCGATATCGGCCTGCAGAATATTGGCCCGCAGGGCGATATGCGCCTGATTCCTGTCGGTCACGCTACCGCCGTTCTGGCCATCCAGTGCGCGCTGCTCGGTCAGGTTGCAACTGGGCAGGTCCACACTGGATGGGGCGGCGAAGGCGCTGGTGTTCAGCAGGATGAAGACGGCAGCTAGACGAATTTTCATGGCTTTCCCGTTAATTCCGAGTTTGACCGCCCAGGTCGCTTGCGTAGTGAACGCCTCAGCCGCTGCCTGCATGGCAGGATCAGTTTTTTACAGCTTTCGGCGGATTGTCCTGGCGGTAGGTGTGCTGCGGTTTGATCACCAACTGCTTGACCTGGCTGTCCAGCTCCTTGCTGTGATAAAGGTCCAGACACTTGAGCAGCTCAAAACGGACATTCTTGACCTCTGACTCAACCAGCGGATTTCGGTAATCCCTCGCCAGAAAACGGTCGATCAAAGGCTTGCCGGCGGTCGGCGCTTTTTCCAGATCAAAGTAAGTCCAGTCCATGAGGGCACTGGCGCTGCTTCCGGCGTCCTTGGCCGCTTGCGGTTCGTCTTTATAAGCGGTGGCAATGCAGTCAGCCAGCACCATGTCCTTGTAGTTCTGGGCATAGGTGCGTCCGCCTGCTTGCGGGGACTGGACCGGGTCATCCTTGGCCTGGCTGATAAAAGGCGCGGCCGCGATGACCAGTGCCACAACTGCGGTCGGGAGTTTCATTAACGCAGGCTCCAGAAGTTCGCACGGTCGGTCTGATAGTTAACGCCTGGCTCATTGAAGTAGCAGTGGTCATAGCAGTTGCTGCCGTCAAACAGGGTGGCGTGTCCTTGAGCGTCCGACCAGCCGGACACTTCAAACAGGATCAGCCCTTTCTTGCCTGCCAATGGACCGCCATCGGCTGCGGGGTATTTAACGGTCTCGGCTTCTCCCCACTGCCGCTCCAGGTAGGCAATGAGGTTTTTGACGCGAAAAAAATACCAACGCTTGTCTGCACCTGACACGGTCTCTCCCGCGATGCGCGGTATGAGCGAGCCTGAATAATTAAGGATGTAACTCATGCGAACGGCACAGGTATTGACCCATCTGACGTTAGGGTCCCGACTGTTGACGTTCATCGCGACAGTGCCGCCAATGACAGTCGCAACTTTCCCGGAAGGATTTTGAGCGTCGTATATCCGCTGTGAAGCTGCCCACGCGCTAGAGAACGAAGGTCGAATCATGTTTCATCCTTGATGCCGTAAGGTTGGTGGTAGCGGCAGTTTAATATTCCGTTTAATGGCTGACGATACTGGCAGCGAGCTACCAGGGTATGACACCGGACAGTCAGGCCGGCCGGTGTCGATTCAGGGCCACGGCTTAAGGAATCAGCCTCTCACGACGCAACTTCTCGAACACCTCGAAAAACGCATCGTCGCTTGCCTTGAAGGCGCTAAAGCCCAGCTTGCGGCTTTTCGACATGTCGGTGACGACTTCAATCGGGCGACCCAGGTCGGCGTCGGTGTGCCAGGGTGAAATCAGACGATTGATATCGCCTTCCTTGAGCTGATGCGTGTTGACGATGTCGGTCCACGCCTTCTGATCGCCAGCCATCTGCTCTTCCAGTGGCGCGGGCTGCCCGGGGAAGTCTGCGGCCTGCAGGCCGAAGTAGTCGGCGATCTGGCCCCACATCCAGCTCCAGCGGAACACGTCGCCGTTGGTGATGTTGAAAGCCTGATTGGCTGCTTCAGGCGTGGTCGCTGCCCACAACTGTTGCCGGGCAAGCTGGCGCGCGTCGGTCATGTCGGTCAGGCTGTCCCACTGAACGCGCGAGCCGGGGAACACGAATGGACGGCCTGTGGTTTTACAGATCGTTGCGTAGACGGCCAGTGTGGTGGCCATGTTCATCGCGTTGCCGACCGCCACACCTGTCACGGTGTGGGGACGGTGAACGCTCCATGTGAAGCCGTCTTTTTTGGCCGCTGCGAAGACTTCATCTTCCTGCGCGTAATAGAAGTTCTCGATGTCCAGACGCGGCTGGGTTTCCCGGAACGGCGTCTGTGGCAATGTGCCTTTGCCATAGGCTTCGAACGGGCCGAGGTAATGCTTGAGGCCGGTCACCAGCGCCACATGTTGCACGCTCTTGGCGGGCCGAACGGCGTCCAGCACGTTGCGCACCATCGCGGCGTTGACGCGAATGTTTTCAGCTTCGGTGGCCTGGCGTGACCAGGTGGTGATGAACACGTGAGTGGGCTTGAGATCAGCCAGCGCGGCATTCAGCGACGCCGGGTCCTGAAGATCGGCAGCCACGGGAATCACACCGGGTACTGAAGAGGGACTGCGGGAGAGGGCTGCAACCTGCCAGTCATGTTCCAGCAACAACTGCGTGATTGCGCTGCCGACAATGCCACTTGCGCCAACAACCAGGGCGGTCTGGGTCATAGGGTTCTCCTTGGAGTGAATGAACAGTCACGCAGGTTCAGAACCATTTTGTACCAGACGGTTCAATCTGATCGCCGTCAGTCCGTCTATTGAGGCCGGGTCTTATGCCGACGACACCGCTCCGAGCAATAGCGAACTTCGTCCCAGCAACGTGCCCATTTTTTACGCCAGTTGAACGGCAGTCCGCACACCACGCAGGTCTTGACGGGAAGCTCGCTCTTTTTCACAGCGATTCTCCGGCGTCCAGCCTGGCAAGCAGTGTCTGGCCGCGATCCCAGAGGGCATCCAGCTTCGCGTCGGTCATGCGGTCGAGATTTTTGTAGACCATGCCCAAGCGTTGATTGCCACGCAAAAGTTCGCCGTGTCGCATCAGAAAATGCCAGTACAGCGCGTTGAACGGGCACGCATCCTCGCCGGTACTTTCGCTGACCTTGTAGGCGCAGCCGCGACAGTAATCCGACATGCGTTTGATGTACTGACCGCTGGCGCAGTAAGGTTTGGAACCCAGATAACCGCCGTCGGCGTGCATGACCATGCCCAGGGTGTTGGGCAGTTCGACCCAGTCGAAGGCGTCCATATAGATCGCCAGGTACCATTCACAGATCTGGGTCGGCGCAATGCCGGCGAGCAGGGCGAAATTGCCGGTTACCATCAGCCGTTGAATGTGATGGGCGTAGGCATATTCCAGGCTCTGGCCGATGGCCTGGCGCATGCAGTTCATCTGGGTGTCGCCGGTCCAGTAGAACGCTGGAAGCGCCCGGGTGTTGCCGAACAGGTTGCCGCTGGCGTATTCCGGCATCCTCAACCAGTAGACGCCGCGCACGTATTCGCGCCAGCCAATCAGCTGACGAATGAAGCCTTCGGCTGCGTTCAGGGCAATGCGCCCCGACCGGTATGCGGTTTCCACATCGCTGCACAACTGGCGCAGATCCAGCAGGCCGATGTTGAGGGCAGCGCTGATGCGCGCATGGAACAGAAACGGCTCGTTGCTGGCCATCGCGTCCTGATAATCGCCGAACGCGGCCAGGCCGAAATCCAGAAAATAGTCCCAGAGCGCCTGTGCATCCGCGTGAGTGACCGGGTAGTCGAAGCTGTCCACCGAGCCGTAGTGGCTGGAGAAGCGTTCTTTCACCAGCGCAATGATCTGCCGGGTGACGGGGTCTGGCGAAAAGCGTGCAGGGTAGGGTGCCGTGACACCTTTGGGCAGCGCCTTGCGGTTTTCAGCATCGAAGTTCCAGGCGCCACCGACCGGCGTGCCATCGCCATTGAGCAGCAGCCCGCTTTTGCGGCGCATTTCCCGGTAGAAGAACTCCATGCGCAGCTGTTTCTTGCCCTGAGCCCAGGACGAAAATTCGCCTCGCGAACACAGAAAACGACGGTCAGCGTGCCACTGGATCGGCAAGCCGCTGTCCTTGATCGATTGCTCCAGCCGCCAGTCGCCGCACTCGGTCAGGTGCAGTTCGTCAGGCTGCAGCCGTGATTGCCAGCGTTGCAACTCGCCGGGGACCGAGCCTGTGTTTTCAGGGTCATCAAGGGTGACGTACTGCACCTCATAGCCGCGCTGGCGCAGCGCTTCGGCGAAATGTCGCATGGCGCTGAAGATCAGGATGATCTTTTGCGGGTGGTGGGGCACATGGCTGGCTTCCTCCATCACCTCGACCAGCAGCACAGTGTCTCGCTCGGCATTCAGCGCCTGCAGCGAGGCCAGGTCGAAAGACAGCTGGTCGCCGAGGACAAGGCACAGACGGTGCGGTGTTTTCATCAAGACAGTATCCGGAAATGCAGCGCTGAACAGGTCATCAGGTGTCTTCGTGGCAGCTCAGCAGGGTCAAGGCTGACAGGGTGTGGCCGTCGGTGATCTCACCCCTGAGAATCATGTGCTGAACGTCTTGGCGGGTTTTGATCATGATCTTGTCGACTTCGCCATCGGTTTCACCGCTGACGTCACCCGAGACCTCGACGATGCAGACGGACACCGCGCTCGACAGCAAAGACGTGTTGCTGTGCAGCTTGCCGATCTCGATGGTCTGCAAGGCGACCATGCCGGTTTCCTCAAGCAGCTCGCGCACGGCCGCTTCGGCAGGCGTTTCATCATCGTCGATCTTGCCGCGCGGAAATTCGATGGACATCTGACCAATGGCACGGCGCATCAGCGAGGCCAGCACCAGGCGCCCGTCGGGCAGCACGGGAACGACCACCACGCCATTGACCGGCCTGGGCTCTCTGATGATCTTGTAGCCTTGCCCTTCCGGGCGGGTTCCGTCATTGACGTCAATGACGTCAAAGAATCGGGTGCTCAACAGGGTAGTGACAACAGGCGCTTTGGTGTTGGCGTTCATGGGCATTTCCTTGGCTGGCTCATCGGTCTTTCCGTTCAGGCAAACGAACGGTCGAAATAGAAAATTTTGCCGGGCTTGAGGTTCTCGACGGTAGCCTGCGCCTTGATGCCTTCACCGGATTTCTTGCGTCCGGTCTCCCTGATGAAGCCTTCTTCCGTCAACTTGAGCAGCCGCTGGCGCATGCTGGACTTGAGCACAGGCCGGCTCAGCGCTACGGAATAGATCGCAGTCGCCTCTGGTGCGCTGAACTCGTTGCCCAGAAACAGGAGCGGCAGGCTTGAGTAGAGTGATTTCGAGTACAAGCGTTCAGCGGCCTGGTCGACCAGCTCGTTGTGGTCGAAGGGCAGCAGGCTTTCGCGGCTCAGCAGGGCTTGAAGCGGCACGAATTTCTGACGCTCGTTCAAGACGGCCTCCTGATCCAGAATCGCGAGGTAGAAGGTGGAAGACGACCAGCATCTGGGGTCGCGAAACGCATTGCCGACGGTGCCGACCTGCTCGATGTAGCCGAGTGTGATGCCGATTTTTTCCGAGTCGATCAGGCGCTTGACCCCATCGTCCATCGATACATCCCGCACATCGCCATTGAGCACCAGACCCGGCAGCGCCCAGCTCTCTGCATAAGGTTCGCCGGGGCGCCTGTGCAGCAAAACCTCAAGCCCTCGGGTTTTGCGGCAGTAGCGCAGGACCACCAGGTCGATGGTATGCAGATAGTCCATCTTCGACGGAGAGGGGGAGTCGGTCTGGCTCATATCAAACGGCACCTGATGCATAAATCGCGTAGTTTACCGGATCCAGGCCCGGCGCAATCCAGTGCGCCGGCAGCGGGGCGCCCTCCAGCAACTGTTTGCGCAACGCGGTACTGCGTACGCCAACCTGCTCAGGCACTGTGATGATCGAGAACGTTTCAAGCAGCTCCGGGCCCAGGTAGAAGCCGGGCAGGGCGTCGGCCACGTCCTGACCCACCACCAGGGCAATGCGCTTGGGCGACAAGCCTGTGCGTTCCGCGATGCAGGTCAGCAGGTTGAAACTGTAGACAGGGCCGGGGTTCTGACTGAAGAGTTCACGCTCGATGTCGCTGACTGAAAGTGCGCCGCTGCACTGGCGGCGAATCTGATCGGTGATCAGGTGCAGCCACTGGAGACGAAGCTCGTAGTCGACCATGACCTTGCCATACGGGTGCCGGTAAGACGGCACCACGAGGGTACGCCTTGCCTGTCTGGACGCGTGAATCATGACATTGGCATGGCCGGCGTGCGGTGGGTTGAATGCTCCACCATAGATCGCGATTTCGTGCATGGCGTTTCTCCTTTGCCTAAAAAGTACGTCAGATGTACTTATTGGTCAAGAGACCTTTGCCTTCCGTATCCGCCTGCCTGTTGCCGTTAGGCCCAAAAAATTCAAAGGTAAAAGCGGAATTGAAAATAAGCTGAAATTAGCGTTGACCATAAAGTACATCAGATGTACTTTATGGTCATGCAAACGAGGAACACATCATGAATGCCAACACCATCAAGACTGCTTCGTTCGATGTCGACGCTCAAAAGAGCTTCACGCCGCTGTGCCCTGATGAGCTGCCTGTCAGCGGCGGGGATCAGATCGGTGAAGCACTCAACTTCATGGCAACGCTTGCCCGTCTGCGTCTGGGCAGCAAGGATGCTCACGCCGTCAATGCGCCTTGGGTCGTCGAGACTCATGACGGGATGCTCAAGCCAACCGGGCTCAAGCACGCCGACCTGACTTGGGTGAGCCACTGCGTACCGGGTACCGAAGGCTTCAAGCTGTTGGATGTGCTGCCTCAACCACTCGACTACGACTACTTCGTCTGGAAAGGCGTAGAGCCGGATCTGCATCCCTACGGCGCGGTTTGGCATGATCTGGATGAAAAAATGTCTACCGGCGTTATCGAGTACCTGAAGGCCAACGGGATCGAGCGCGTGATCGTCGGCGGTCTGGCTCTGGACTTCTGCGTCAAGACCACCGCCCTGCAGTTGGCCAAAGCCGGATTCATCGTGGTGCTGTATGTGCCTGCGTGCCGGGGTATCAGTGAGGAGGGTTCGCGGGCGGCGCTGGCCGACATGGCGCAGGCCGGAATCCTGATTGCGAACACCCCTCAAGAATTGACCGAACTGGCCTGAGGCCTGGGAGACAGACATGGAAAGTGTTTACGACTTCAGCAAACCGATTGTGCGTTCGCCGACTGACGACGACATGTACAAGCTGTCGATGGGGCAGGCGATCTACCACGCCTATCCCAGCGCCGATACCGAATGGGCACTGCGGGTTCGCTCCCAGGATGATCTGACGCCCTACATCAATGACATTCGCGAGGCGGTCGATCAGCTTCAAGAGCTGGAAAGCAGTCAGGACATGCTGCGTCACCTGCGCGGGATTCCCTACATCAGTACCGATTACATCGACTATCTGGAGGACTTCCGCCTCAAGCCGCGCTTCGTCAAAGTCGGCGAGAAGGACGGACAGCTGGAAATTCGTGCCCGTGGCCCGTGGGTGGGTGTCTCGCCTTTCGAGGTCAAGATTCTGGCCATTGTCAGCGAGATTCGTAACCGTCACGTCTACCCGGATCTGTCTCTGGAACAGGTGCGTGAAAGCCTCTACAAGAAGTTCGACTGGCTCAAGGCCAACGCCACGACTGAAGAACTGGCCGCGTTCAAGGTCGCTGACTTCGGCACCCGTCGCCGGATTTCGTACCTGGCTCAGGAAGAAGTTGTACGCACCATGATGCGGGACTTTCCCGGTGAGTTCGTCGGCACCAGCAATATTCAACTGGCCCGCGAATTCGATATTCGCGCCGTGGGCACACAGGCTCACGAATGGTTTCAGGCGCATCAGCAACTGGGGCCACGCCTGGTCGACAGCCAGAAGGCGGCGCTGGATGGCTGGATCAAGGAGTATCGCGGTGATCCTGGACTGACGCTGGCGGACTGCATCAATCAGGACGCGTTCCTGCGTGACTTCGATTCGTACTACGCCAAGTTGTTCGACGGCTGCCGTCACGATTCGGGTGACCCGCTGGTGTGGGGCGACCGCATGATTGCGCACTACGAATCACTGCGCATCGACCCGCAAACCAAGACGTTGATCTTCAGCGACGGCCTGAATCTGGGCGACAAGGCGCTGCGGATCCTGCGTCACTTTCGAGGTCGCATCAACGTGTCGTTCGGCATCGGCACGGACCTCACCAATGGCGTCGAGGGCGTGAAGCCGCTCAGCATCGTGATGAAGATGGTCAACTGCCAGGGTCAGCCCGTGGCCAAAATCTCCGATGCGCCCGGCAAGAGCCAGTGCGAGTCGCCCGAATTTCTGTCGTACCTCAAGCAGGTTTTTCAGGTTAAGGAGTAAGGCAATCATGAATACGCAAACCAGTCTGCAAGCCGAGATCCAGTCAGCCCTTGGTATTGACCGAGGCATCACCGATGCTGACAGCGTGAGTGCCGAAATCGTCCGACGCATCAGCTTTATCAAAGGCGTGCTGCTTGAATCCGGCGCGAAAGCGCTGGTGCTGGGCATCAGCGGCGGGGTCGATTCTTCGACCACCGGACGCCTGTGCCAGTTGGCGGTCAACGAGTTGAAAGCGGCGGGCCACAACGTCAAGTTCGTTGCCGTGCGGCTGCCTTACAAGACCCAGGCCGATGAGCATGACGCGCAAGCGGCGTTGAGCTTCATCCAGCCAGACCTGATCACCAACGTGAACATCGCCGGTGCGGTCGACAGCGTGATGAGCGCTATCGCTATTGACGGTCTTGAGCCGAGCCCGGAACTGACCGACTTCGCCAAGGGCAACGTCAAGGCCCGTACCCGCATGTTGGCGCAGTACGCGATTGCCAACTTTGTCGGTGGCCTGGTGGTGGGCACTGATCACGCCGCCGAGGCGGTAATGGGGTTCTTCACCAAGTTCGGTGATGGTGCCTGCGATCTGGCGCCTTTGAGCGGCCTCACCAAAGGTCAGGTTCGTCTGCTGGCAGGGGCGCTGGGCGCTCCGGCACACCTCGTCAGCAAAGCCCCGACGGCTGATCTTGAAGACCTGGATCCGGGCAAACTGGACGAAGCGGCCTATGGCTGCACCTACGACGACATCGATAATTACCTGCTGGGCAAGGACGTTTCAGCGTCGGCAGCGGCGATCATCGAAGCGGCTTACCGCAAGACTGCTCACAAGCGTGAATTGCCGATTTCTCCTGTCTGAAGTCTTGCGCGGATCGCCGATCAACCTGCGTCGCCAGTGCGAATTGGGACGCAGAGCGTCCAGCGTTCTCAAAGCTGTCGACTAAATCCGTATATACGCTTGAATTGTGATTTAAAGATGTTGAGTATACGCAGCGTGTATATTCGGATCGGTCTTTCACATGTCCCAACAAGTCTTCCTCCGCGACGCCATGCGCCGTCTCAACTTCACCCGCGACGCGCTCGCCCAGCGTCTTGGCGTTTCGCGTCGTGCGCTGGACAGTTGGCTGCTGCCTGACGAATCCGCCGAAATGCGCAAGATGCCAGACATCGCGCAACGCTTCGTTCTGGAGATTCTGAAGGGCAGTGCAGTTGCCTCGCAGCCCGCAGACTCAAGGCCGCACGGCAACGAGGAAGTGGCCCGGCATTTGCTGTCGGTCGAGACCTACACCCGGGAGTCGGTGGAAGAACTTTTGCGTATCGCCGACATGATGCAGCCAGTCGCTCGTCGCCAGAAAACCACGCGCGTGCTGGAAGGTGCCGTGCTGGCCAATCTGTTTTTCGAGGCCAGCACTCGCACCCGGCTGAGTTTCGCCTCGGCCTTCGCAAGGCTGGGCGGGGCGGTCTGCGATACCACCGGTTTCACGTTTTCATCAATGGCCAAAGGCGAGTCTGTCGCCGACACCAGCCGTGTCATCAGTGGCTACGCCGACATCATTGTCGTGCGCCACCCTGAACTGGGCGCAGTCGCCGAGTTCGCCGAAGCCACTCACGTTCCGGTGGTCAACGCAGGCGATGGTCCGGGCGAGCATCCGAGCCAGGCGCTGCTGGACCTCTACACTATCCAGCGCGAGTTTTCGCGGCTCGACAAGCTGGTGGATGGTGCACATATCGCCTTCGTCGGTGACCTCAAATACGGGCGCACCGTGCACTCGTTGAGCAAGCTGCTGGCGCTTTACCGCAATCTGACCTTCACACTGGTTTCACCAACCGCGCTGACGCTGCCTGAGCATCTGGTGCAATACCTTGCGGACAAGGGGCATCGCGTCGAGCAAACCCAGGATCTGGCCAACGGCTTGAAAGGTGCCGATGTGGTCTACGCGACGCGCATTCAGAAAGAGCGTTTCGCCGAACAGGAGACCCTGGAAGGTTACAGCGCTGATTTCCAGATCAATCAGGCGCTGGTGAATGCGGTGTGTGGTGCCAATACCCTGATCATGCACCCGCTGCCAAGGGACTCCCGGCCCGATGCAAACGACCTGAGTACCGACCTGAATCTTGACTCCCGGCTGGCCATTTTCAAGCAGACGGACAACGGCATTGCCGTACGCATGGCGATCTTCGCCTCGCTGCTGGGTGTTGAAGATCAGGTGCAGCGGTCATTGCGCGATGTGGGGTGGCGTGTCCCGATTTATCTAGGGCCGGATGAGGGTGTGCCTTATTGCGAGCAGTGATGACCAACGGGCTGTTGCGTGACGTTCAGAGAACAGGCGGATGGGTCGGAATATAGGTCTGATGCACGACGGGCCGTCTGCACTGGCGAAGGCTCAGGAAGACAATCCACAGGTGATCCTTCTGGACATCGGACTGCCCGATATGGACGGTTAGCAGGTCGCCGACAGCGCTGGGCCAATCCACGTATGCAGGGCAAGTCGCTCACCGCCATCACCGGTTACGGTCAAGTGAACGACAGGCAGATGGCGCTGGATGCCGGGTTTTACCGGCACTTCACCCAGCCTGTCGATAGTGTCGCGCTGGAAGGTTTTGTGGCGTCGTCGGGAAGGGATTGAGAGAGCGTCGGGCCGCCCCCGGTCAATCCGGTAGCGGCTGGCGAATCCATCAGAACCGGTACTTGGCCGTCAGCGTGTAATTGCGCGGATCACCATAGGTGTCGGTAGAGCCCCACACGGAACTGGTGCCAATCGCCGAGTAATAGACGCGGTCGAAAACGTTGTTCGCGTTCAACTGCAGGTCCAGATGTTTGTTGACCTGATAACCGGCCATCAGGTCGGCAACGGCATAGCCGCCCTGTTCGAGGCGATAGCTGCCGTTGGTGAGGGCGATGTCGTTGTACATGCGGCTCTGCCAGTAGACGTTGCCGCCGACGCGCAATTTTTCCAGGGGGCCCTGGAAGCGGTACACGGTCGAGACCTTGAACAGGTGTTCAGGCGTGTCGGTGTCGAAGCGCTGGTTCTTGTTCGCAGGGTCGGCGTCCTTCACGTAATGAGCGCGGGTGAAGGTGTAGCCTGCGCCGACTTGCCAGTTCTCGGTCAGCGCGCCTTGCAGTTCCAGGTCGACGCCCTGGCTGCGCACCAGGCCGGATGCGTCGTAGCAGGTGAGTACCGGGCAGCCTGCCTGAGTGGAGGTCTGGGTTGCCACATTGGTCTGGTCGGTGCGAAACACCGCCAGACTGGCGTTGAGGGCACCGTTGAAATACTCGCCCTTGATGCCGACTTCGTAGTTTTCACCGACGACGGGTTTGAGTTGCGCCCCGGACAAGTCCTGATAGTTCTGTGGCTGGAAGATGTCGGTGTAGCTGGCGTACACCGAATAGGTGTCGTCCAGCTTGTAGATCAGACCGCCGTAGCGCGTCACGTTCCGGGTGACCTTGTAGTCGCCATCGCCGGTGCGGTCATCGTAGTCGTACCAGTCCAGACGGCCGCCGAGAATCAGGGTCAAGGGATCGGCCAGGCTCAAGCGGGTCGTGAGGTACACGCCTTCCTGAGTGGCGACGCTGTGCAGGTTGCCGTCGCGGACGAAGTTTGGCTTTGGCGCTGCAATCGGCAGGCCGGTGTCGTAGGGGCTGTATTCCTTGCTGTCTTTGTCATAGACGCGACGACTCGCGCCGACCACCAGTTCGTGTGTGCGGCCGAGGGCCTGGAACGGGCCGCTGGCAAACGCGTCGAAGGCGGTCTGTTTTTCCTCGGGACGTGACTGGTACGCGGTGGTTTCCAGCGGGCCGTTGTAGCGCGACAGGTAGGTGCCCGAGAACAGGCCGTCGAGTGACGAGGCAGTACCGGCCAGGTGCAGTTTCCAGTCGTTGTCGAAGCGGTGTTCCAGCTCGCCGAATACGGTATCGATCTGCAGTTTCTTCTTTTCCCAGTCGGAACCTGGGTAGGTGGAGCGGGGCAGGTTCAGGTGGTGGCCGTCGGTGCCCAGCGGCAGACCGCCCCAGAAGAAGTTGGTCTCGTCTTCCTGACGGGAATAACCCAGGGTCGCTGTGGTGGCCTCACTCAGATCAGCTTCGACTACGCCGTAGAAAACGCCATGGTCACTCTCTTCCTTGTCGCGGAAGCTGTTGGCGTCCTGATAGGAGCCGACCACGCGGCCTCGCAGGGTGCCGCTGTCATTCAGCTTGCTCGACGCATCGAACTCACCGCGGTAATTGTCCCAGCTTCCGGCGCTGCCGGTGAGGGTCACCTGCGGCTCTGCCGTCGGGCGCTTGCGCACCATATTGATAGCCGCCGAGGGATTGCCTGCGCCGGTGATCAGGCCGGTGGCGCCGCGAATCACTTCCACGCGATCAAACATTGCCAGGTTCGGCTGCACGCCCATGGTCCAGCCAGAGTAGGAGGCAGGGATGCCGTCGTACATGATGTTGTCGATGTCGAAACCGCGTGATGTGTAGGTCTGTCTGCCGGGTCCGCTGGACTGGCTCAGGAACAGGCCGGGGGTGTTTTTGACCACATCGTTGACGCTGGTCATGGCTTGATCGTCCATGCGCTGGCGGGTGATCACGGTCACGGCCTGCGGGGTTTCGCGCATGCTCAGGGGCAGTTTGGTCGCAGTCTGCATGACGCCGGTGGTGTAGGAACCAGTGCCTTCGGTGGTCGTGCCCAGGCGTGCATCACTGATTTCAGTGGCACCCAGCTCCAGTGTCCCGGTCGCCTGCTCAGGCAGAGGCTCTGCGGCGAAAGCCATATGAGAGGTGGCGAGGGCAATACCCATGGTCAACAGGCATGGCGTGAAACGGTGACGGCGTTGCAGTTGCTGGCCCGGCATGAACCTGACACTCCCTGAAAAGCCTTCCGTGGCCAAGTGATAATAGTGTTGAGAACGATTCGCGTTAGTGTGACAGATTGTTTCGGTCGGAAAAAGCCTACGCGGACAAATACTTAACAAAATTTTCACATCTTTCAGCAGTGGCTATTGTTCAAGGCAGGCGGGTGTTCGAGCGTGTGAAGGCGGGTAAGGTCGAGCGGTAAGTCAGGTGTTTTTCTGTCCTGGACGTCAGGTGTGCCCTTCGCAAGCGTGGTGCCGCCGCGTCGACTCAACGGGCTCGGCTTTGCAGACTCCGTATGGGTGGGGAGTGGTTGAATGGGTAGTGCTTATAGACCACATTGAGTCCCTGCCCGGCGCCGTGAAGGCTTGGTCCTCACGTGCGATGTTGGTGGTGGAGGTTTGTCAGGTCTCGTGTGGGCATTAATCGATATAGCTACTGCACGTCGGATTATTTTCAGTCGTGATAAGTGTCATCGTCAGTGAATCCATTCAACGGGTTTGGGGCATGATGATGACTGCCATGAGACCCTGTTATGTTCACTGTGTTCGTGGCACGGCTTCTCTGCACGGGGCTGAAGGTAGCAATGGTGAGTGGTCTGATAATGACTCGAGGGATAAGGATTGGACGACAACAAGCGTTTGAGTTTCGACGACCATGAACTGGCGCAAATGCGTCAGTTCAATAGAACTCTTGGCAGGCTGCCACGTTTCCGCATTAAAAACCGTATTGCGCCGACCCTGATTCAGGCGCTGCTGCGTGTCAGTCAGATCGGCGGGGCCGGCAAGCTGGCGCGGCATGGCCTTCACGCCGAGAAGCAAGTCGTCAGTGCGAACAACGTGGCTGTGTCGGTGCGCATCATCAGGCCCAAGGGCAAAGCCAAGGGTGTCGTGCTCGACTTTCATGGCGGCGGGTGGGTGATCGGCAATGCGCAGATGAACGATGACCTTAACGTCGCGATGGTCAACGCGTGCGACGTGGCGGTGGTTTCGGTCGATTACCGGCTGGCTGTCTCCACGCCTGTCGAGGGTCTGATGGATGATTGTCTGGCGGCGGCGTGCTGGCTGCTGGGCAATGACTGCACGGAGTTTGCCGGTCTGCCGGTTATCGTAGTGGGTGAGTCCGCAGGCGGCCACCTTGCCGCCGCAACCCTGCTGAAACTGAAGGAAAGGCCAGGGCTGATGCAGCGCATTAAAGGTGCGCTGTTGTATTACGGCGTGTACGACCTGACAGGCACCGCCAGCGTGCGCGCGGCCGGTCCCGAGACACTGGTGCTCGATGGTCCGGGCATGGTCGATGCCTTGCGCCTGCTCACACCTGGCTTGACCGATGAACAGCGCCAGCAGCCGCCTTTATCGCCTTTGTACGGCGACCTCACCGGGCTGCCGCCAGCGCTGATGTTCGTCGGCGACATTGACCCGCTGCTGGACGATACGCTGGAAATGGCTGAACGCTGGAAGCACTCGGCGGAGGTGGAAATGCATCTTTTGCCGGAATCACCACACGGCTTCATTCATTTTCCGGTGGCGATAGGGCAGAAGGTGCTTGCGCGCAGTCGTGACTGGGTAACGGAGCGGATTCAAACGGCTGACGGTCCGCAGTAAGCCCGGTGCAGGTACCGTCGTCAAAACCGGGCGGCGACCGCACACGCCCATTGTCCGCCGCGCCGTTTCCGTCTAGTTTGCTCCCCGACATAAATACAAAAACTCAGGAGTCTTCGATGCAACCGATTCGTCTCGGTCTGGTGGGCTACGGCAAGATCGCCCAGGATCAGCACGTTCCCGCGATCCACGCCAACCCCGCGTTTCAACTGGTGTCGGTCGCCACGCAAGGGCAGCCCTGTGATGGTGTGGAAAACTTCAAGTCTCTGGGTGAGCTGCTTGAAAGCGGGCCGCAGGTCGATGCCATTGCGTTCTGCACGCCGCCGCAAGGCCGCTTCGCGCTGGTGCAGCAGGCGCTCGCCGCAGGCAAGCATGTGCTGGTTGAAAAGCCACCCTGCGCCACGTTGGGCGAGGCGATGGAACTGGTGAGCCAGACGCAGCAACAGGGCGTCAGTGGTTTGTTTGCCTGGCATTCTCGTTATGCGCCGGGTATCGAGGCCGCTCGTGAATGGCTGGCCACCCGAACGCTGCAACACGTGCAGATCGACTGGAAAGAAGACGTGCGCAAATGGCACCCCGGCCAGGCGTGGATCTGGCAGCCTGGGGGGCTGGGTGTGTTCGATCCTGGCATCAATGCATTGTCGATTGCCACGCACCTGTTGCCATTGCCGATCTTCGTCGAGTCAGCCCAATTGCGTGTGCCTTCCAATTGCCAGTCGCCTATTGCCGCGTCCATTCGGATGTCGGATGCAAGGCACCTCGACATACGTGCAGAGTTCGATTTCGACCATGGCCACGACGAACTCTGGAGCATCGAGATCCGTTGCGCCGAGGGCACTCTGCGGCTGGATAGCGGTGGCGCGCTGTTGAGCATCGACGGCGTGCAGCAGACGGTTTCAGAGGAGGGCGAGTACGCGGCTGTGTATCGACATTTCCAGCAGTTGATCGCCAGCAAATCCAGTGACCTGGACCTGCAGCCGCTGCGGCTGGTGGCCGACAGCTTTTTTGTGGGCAGTCGCGCGGCGGTCGAGCCGTTTTACGACTGATCGCGTCACGACAGGCAAAACAGGTCGGAGAGGTGAGCGCTCATCTTCATGATGGAGGATGAGCGCCGCGACCCTGCCACTTATCGGTTCAGGCTGCGCTCGTAAGCTGCCAGAACCGTGCGCTCCGATTGCACCAGATACGCTTCGAGCATTGCGGTGGCCTTATCGGCCTGACCGGCTTCCACGCACTGAAGAATCGCTGCGTTCATGTCGACGTAGGGAAGGTGAAGGAACTGCGGAGCGTTGAGCAATCCGAAGGCCAGCCGCAGCTCGGCCGAGATCTGCCCATAAAACACCACCAGCCGCGGGCTGTCGGCCAGTTCGACGATGCCTTTGTGGAACATCATGTTGGCGGTGCCTACCGCCACCCAGTCTTCAGCTTCACGCGCTCGCATGCCGGCCTCGACCGCTTCACGCATGTGCAGGGTGCCGGGGTGCTGCGGATAGCCTTGAGCAATGGCCTTGCACTCGATGAAACGGCGCACGCGGTAGATGTCGATGATCGACGCCATGTCGGGCTCGGCCACCGTTACGCCACGATTGGGTTCGTGCTTGAGCAGACCCTCACGGGTGAGGACCCTGAACGCTTCTCTCAAGGTGTTACGCGAGATATCCAGATTTTCAGCCAGGGCCGCTTCTGAGAGGCGCTGGCCGGGCACCAATTCGCCTTCGACCAGCATTCGGCGGATTTCTTGGGTGATGGATTCTCCCAGTGTACGAGCGGGAGAAGGGGGTGTTGCGTCTTTCATAAGGGGTCCAGGGTGGTAAAAGCCGCGACGATCTTCTCTGAGAGCTTAGTGCGTGGCAAGAAAGAAGCGCGCTGCGTGCTTCATTAAGTAGCGCTATTGAGTTTTAGGGTAACAACTTGGTGCAATTGACTGATCAATGTGTAGTGGATTGTTCAACAATGATCTCTTGATTTATCTACGTTGCAGGCGGGTTGATTGAGCCTTGGCACGCACATTGCTCTGTTGAGGTATCACTCATCGTAGGAATGTTGCCGTGACACAGACCACTCAAGAGTTTACGAAAGCCCGGCGCGCTTCGTTGATCGCCGCGATCTTCATGATGGCGACTTCCGCCATCGGCCCGGGCTTCCTCACCCAGACGGCGACCTTCACCGCCACGTTGGGTGCCGCGTTTGCCTTCGGCATTCTGGCGTCGATCCTGATCGACTTCGTTGTCCAACTGAACGTCTGGCGCATCGTGTCGCTGACTAAAATGCGCGCGGCCGATCTGGCCAACGCCGCTATTCCGGGCAGTGGCTACTTGCTGACGCTGTTGGTGCTGTGCGGCGGCCTGGTGTTCATGCTGGGTAACATTGCCGGTGCAGGTCTGGGCTTGAATGCGCTGACCGGCCTTGATCCTAAATGGGGGGGCGCTTTGAGTGCGCTGCTTGCCATTGCGATCTTCTCCTCTCATCGCGCAGGCATGGCGATGGACCGGATCATGATGGGGCTGGGCATCCTGAAAATATGCCTGATCCTGTTCGCATGCTTCGCGACCCATCCTCCGCTGGGCGAAGCCCTGCGTCAGTCGGTGTGGCCTGACTTCATCGACTTTGCCTCGATTACGACCATTGTGGGCGGCACGGTAGGCGGTTACATCACCTATGCAGGTGCTCACCGTCTGCTTGACCGCGGCACCGTTGGCGTAGAAAACATTCAGGCCGTATCCCGCGCAGCACTGACCGGTATCCTGGTCACTGGCATCGCTCGCTATATATTGTTCCTCGCTATTCTGGGTGTGGTGGCAAGCGGCGTGGTGATCGACGTGTCTGGCAAGGGCGCAAACCCTGCTGGTCAAGCATTCCATGCAGCAGCGGGTGACATCGGCATGATGATGTTCGGTCTGGTGCTATGGGCAGCGGGTATCAGCAGTGTGATCGGCGCGTCTTATACGTCGATGTCCTTCATAACGGTGTTCTCCAAGAAGATCACTGAGCGCGTTCGTAACCTCGCCACCGTGGTTTTCATCGTCATCTGCATGGCCGTGTATATGGTGATCGGCAAACCGCCAGCGGCTTTGCTGGTGTTCGCAGGCGGTTTCAACGGCCTCATCCTGCCACTGGGCCTGAGCATCTTCATGTACGTAGGCTGGCGCCGGTCCGACCTCATGGACGGCTACCACTATCCTCGCTGGATGCTGGTGCTGGGCATGCTGACTTGCCTGCTGTCGTGGTTCATGGCTTACAAATCGGCAGGCGCCATCTTTGCCTTTATCGGCGCGGCCTGATCCAAAGGAGATTTTCTGATGCGTGCGATTGACCTTAACAGTGACCTGGGAGAGAGCTTCGGTGCCTGGAGTATGGGCGACGATGCCGCGATGCTTGAAGTGGTCAGCAGCGCCAACGTGGCGTGCGGATTTCATGCCGGAGATCCGGCCGGCATACTGCGAACGCTCGAAGCAGCGGCTGCTCGTGATGTGGCCGTCGGCGCCCACGTGGCCTATCCGGATCTCGTCGGCTTCGGCCGGCGCAACATGGACGTGCCTGCCGAGCAACTGACGGCCGATGTCATCTATCAGATCGGTGCTCTCCAGGGCTTGGCCCGCAGCGCCGGGACCCGCGTGACCTATGTCAAACCCCATGGTGCGCTGTACAACACCATCGCAGGCGACCCTGTGCAGGCTGCGGCAGTGATTCAGGCCATCCTGCGCATCGATCCGCAGCTCAAGCTGGTTTGCCTCGCCAATTCGAAGTTGCTGGGCTGGGCGCGCGAGGCAGGCCTGTCCTGTGTGTCCGAAGCCTTTGCGGACCGGGCCTACACCGCCCAGGGCACGCTGGTGTCGCGCTCGCGTCCTGGCGCCGTATTGCACGATGTCGGGCTGATCACTGAACGCATGCTGCGTCTTGTGCGCGATGGCGTTATTGAGGCCGAAGACGGCAGCTTGATCGAGTTGCAAGCCGATTCGATCTGCGTGCATGGCGACAGCCCCGGCGCGGTCAACATCGCCCATGCACTGAGACAACGTCTGCTCGACGCAGAGGTCAACATTCGTGCATTTACCCGAGGTCAACCATGAGCTCATTAAACGATGCCCGTCTGGCAGCCATTGCTGCCCGTGCCCTGTATCGCAACGGCAAGGTTTCGCCCACCGCAGGCCATGCGCCGGGCATGACCCAGGCCAACATGATTTGCCTGCCGCGCGAGTGGGCTTACGATTTTCTGCTGTTCGCTCAGCGTAACCCGCAGGCCTGTCCGATCCTCGACGTGACCGAGCCGGGCAGCTACAGCACGTTTCTGGCCGAGGGCGCTGACCTGCGTACCGACATTCCGCTGTATCGCGTCTGGCGCGACGGCAAGCTGGCCGATGAAGTGAGCGATGTGCGGGATCTCTGGACCGAGCATACGGATCTGGTCACTTTTCTGATTGGTTGCAGCTTCACCTTCGAGACCCCTTTGCTGGAAGCCGGCATCGATGTGCGTCACATCAGCGAAGGCTGCAACGTGCCGATGTACCGCAGCAACCGCATCTGCCGTCCAGCCGGGCGTCTGAAAGGCGAGATGGTGGTGTCGATGCGGCCCATCCCGGCCGACCGGGTGGCCGATGCCATCAAGATCACTGCGCGCTACCCCGGTGTGCATGGTGCTCCGGTCCATGTGGGCGAGCCCGGTCTGCTCGGCATCGAGGATATTTCGCGTCCCGACTTCGGCGATGCCGTTACCCTCAAGCCTGGTGAAATTCCGGTTTTCTGGGCATGTGGCGTGACACCGCAGGCCGTGGTCATGGCGTCTGGTGTACCTTTTGCGATTTCCCACGCACCGGGCCACATGTTCATCACCGATGTGCCCGACAGCCACTACCACGTATAGGAGAGGATCATGCGTTTCTACCCGGTCAGCCAGGACGCGCTCCTGGTTGAATTGGCGAACCTGGACGAGACTCTTGCCCTGTTCGACTCTTTGCAGCAGCAGCCCATCCATGGCGTGGAGGAACTCGTTCCTGCCGCCCGGACGGTGCTGGTGCATTTCCGCCCCGGTGCGGTCAGTCGCGAAGCGCTGGCCGCGCAGATCGCCACGCGTGACGTGCACGTCAAGGCTCGCGAGGCTGGCAAGCTGATCGAAATCCCCGTGCATTACAACGGTGAGGATCTGGACGACGTCGCCCGTGAACTGGGCATCAGTCCTGAGGAAGTGATCCGGCGTCATACCGGCAGCGATTACAAGGTGGCCTTCTGTGGCTTCGCCCCCGGCTTTGCGTACCTGAGTGGTGGCCCGGAGTTCGTGGTGCCGCGTCGCAGCACGCCGCGCACCCGGATTCCGGCGGGTGCCGTGGCGCTGGCGGGCGCTTTCAGTGGCGTCTACCCGCAGGCCAGCCCGGGTGGCTGGCAGATCATTGGTGTTACCGGGACCCGAATGTGGGACCTGGAGCGCGACGAGCCTGCGCTGTTGCAACCGGGCTATCGCGTGCGCTTTGTGGATGCGGGGCCTGTTACGGACAGCGTCTCGGTCGCCGCACCGGCGCGTCGTCAGGCGTCTCACGCTACTGAAAACTGTCTGGAAGTGCTGTCGCCGGGTCTGCAGACGCTGTTTCAGGACCTCGGGCGTCCCGGCCGGGCAGGGCAGGGCGTTTCGGCTTCAGGCGCGATGGATCGGGGTGCGTTGCGCGCCGCCAACCGTGCGGTAGGCAACGCTGCCGCGACTGCCTGTCTGGAAGTGTTGATGGGCGGCCTGACGGTCACCTGTCACGGTCAGACCGTGGCCGCAGTCACGGGCGCAACGGCCGCACTGGAAGTGCGTACCGCCGACGGTCAACTGCTGCGCCCGGCGCTCTATACGCCATTCGTTCTGCAGGATGGCGATCAGTTGAGCATCGACTCACCGTCTGCCGGGTTGCGTAACTACGTGGCGATTCGCGGCGGCTTCACGCAGGAACCCGTGCTGGGCAGCCTGTCCACCGACACCCTGGCTCAGGTGGGACCTGCACCCTTGGCAGCGGGTGATCGTCTGGGCTTCCACTGCAAGCGGGGTGGCGTTTCAGTCTCGCTCAGCGAGCAACAACCGTTCGACATGCCGCGCTCCGATCAGGTCATCGTGCTGGACGTGGTGATGGGCCCGCGCAGTGACTGGTTCACTGCCGACGCGCAGGCCGTGCTGGCAGGGCAGACCTGGCAGGTCACGCCGCAATCCAATCGCATCGGCGTGCGGCTCGCGGGCGATCAGGCGCTTGAACGTTCGGTTCATGGCGAACTGCCCAGTGAAGGCACTGCCGTCGGTGCGATTCAAGTGCCGCCCAATGGCCAGCCGGTGCTGTTTCTGGCCGACCATCCGTTGACCGGTGGTTACCCGGTCATCGCAGTCGTTGCGCCGCATCACCTGGACCTGGCCGGTCAGATTCCGATCAATTCACGCATTCGCTTCAATCCGTTGGGCGCGTTCGAGCCCGTGTGCCCAGCTCTTTCAGACGAGACCCATAAACAATGAAAAAGGTTCTGATTGCCAACCGTGGCGAGATTGCCATCCGTATTGCCCGTGCCTGCCGTGACTATGGCGTTGCTTCAGTGGCGGTGTATGCCGATGCCGATATCGACGCATTGCATGTGCGCCAGGCCGACGAAGCTTATGGGCTGAATGGCGAGCGGCCTGCCGACACTTACCTGAACATCGAGAAACTGCTGGCGGTGGCGGCACGTGCCGGTGCCGACGCGGTTCACCCAGGCTATGGTTTTCTGTCCGAGCGCGCCGATTTTGCCCGCGCCGTGATCGATGCGGGCCTGACCTGGATCGGCCCGGACCCCAGCACCATTGATGCGCTGGGCGACAAGGTACAGGCCAGACGCATCGCCCAGAAAGTCGGCGCGCCGCTGGTAGCCGGGACTGAAGGGCCGGTGAACGATGCCAGTGAAGTGGTCGCGTTTGCCGAGCAGTTCGGCCTGCCGATTGCCATCAAGGCGGCGTTCGGTGGTGGTGGTCGCGGTTTGAAGGTGGCGTGGAAACTCGATGAAGTCAGCGAGCTGTATGAGTCAGCTGTGCGTGAAGCCGTGGTGGCGTTCGGGCGTGGCGAGTGTTTCGTCGAGCGCTTTCTGGACAAGCCCCGGCATATCGAAGCGCAGATCATCGCTGACCGTCACGGCCGTGTCGTGGTCGCCGGCACCCGCGACTGCTCGTTGCAGCGTCGTAATCAGAAGCTGATCGAAGAAGCGCCTGCGCCGTACCTGGACGACGCACTGCGTCAGCGCATTCATGACTCGGCCCGTGACATCTGCGCCGAGGCAGGCTATGTGGGTGCCGGTACGGTGGAGTTCCTGCTCAGCGCCGATGGCACCCTGTCGTTCCTTGAGGTCAACACCCGCTTGCAGGTCGAGCATCCGGTCACTGAAGAAACCAGCGGTATCGACCTGGTGATCGAGCAGCTGCGGGTGGCCGATGGCCTGCCGCTGTCGTTCGAAGGCACACCGGTTCCGCGTGGTCATAGCTTCGAGTTCCGTATCAACGCAGAAGATGCGGGCAACGGTTTCCTTCCTACGCCGGGTTCGATCGACGTGTTTCAGCCGCCGTCCGGCCCTGGGGTTCGTCTGGAAACCGGCGTCGAGCAAGGCTCGCGTGTGTCGCCGAACTTCGACTCGATGATTGCCAAGCTCATTGTGACCGGCGCAACCCGCGAACAGGCGATCCGTCGTGCGCGCCGCGCGCTGGCAGAATTCCGCATTGAAGGCGTGGCAACCGTTCTGCCGTTCCATCGGGCAGTCATGGACCATGATGATTTCACCGCGCCTGATACGTTTGCGGTGTACACCCGCTGGATCGAGACCGACTTTGCCGAGCAGATCACCCTCGCGCCGCGCGCCGCGGTGTCAGTGGATCCGGGTGTGCTGCGTACGTTCGTCGAGATAGACGGCAAGCGCCATGCACTGGGCCTGCCCACTGCGCTGTTACGGGGTGTCAACCTGGGCGGCACCGATGCCGCGCCCGAAACAGCAGTGGCCGAGGTCGCTGACGCGCAGGCCGTCATCACGCCAGTCGCAGGCAATCTGCACAGTTGGGTGGTCAACGATGGCGAAACCGTGGAGGCGGGGCAGGTGATTGCTGTTATGGAAGCGATGAAGATGGAAACTTCAGTGCTCGCACCCTGCGCCGGTCAGTTACAGATCAGCGAACAGTCCGGAAGTTATTTGAACGCAAAGTTCAAGATTGGACACATCAAAACAGATCACTGATTAAGCAGTACCTCTTTTCGGACAGTACGCACGGCCGGGCATTAACCTGGCTGTTGCGTCCTGCCGCAAAGAAAATGTTCCACGCACTACCGCACCACCCATAACAATAAACTTAGTCGATTCAATCTGCCCATATTCGGAGCATGACGGGAATGTCGATCAATAAGACTTTTTGCTTTATCAGTACGTGCGCACTTACGTTTCCGCTGGCGGCATCGGCGGACTTTATTGGCGATAGCAAAGCCAGCGTGGAGTTGCGTAACTTCTACTTCAATCGAGACTTTCGTAACGGGCCTCCCACCGCCCAGCGAGATTCGGCGACAGAGTGGGCGCAGGGGGCACTGTTCAGGATGGAGTCGGGCTACACCGCCGGGACGCTGGGGTTTGGCCTCGATGCACTCGGCATGGTGGGGCTGAAGCTTGATGGCGGTGACGGTTCGGGCGGTACCGGGTTGCTGCCTGCAGACCTGAGCTCCAGAAACGGACGGGGCTCGCAGGATGAGTATTCGAAACTTGAGCTGACCGCCAAGGCCAAGGTCTCTGAAACGGTGCTCAAAGTCGGCTCGCTGGCGTTCCGCAGCCCGGTGGTCTCCAGCAATGACACACGCCTGCTGCCTGCCACGTTCCAGGGCGCCATGCTTACGTCCAGGGACATCGACAAGCTCAGCCTGCAAGGCGGCAAACTTGAACAGATCAAGTTCAACAGCTCCACCAACTACCAGGACTTCACCGGCAACCGCATCGGTGGCACCAGTGACGAGTTCACGTTTGGCGGCGGCACCTACAGCTTCAGCAAGACCCTCAGCACCAGCCTGTATTACGGGAACCTGGAGAACGTCTACCGGCAATACTTCGGTGGCGTGGTCTATGAAATCCCTCTGGCGGACCGACAATCGCTGAAGTTCGACCTGCGTTATTCGAAAAGTACGGAGGATGGCAATTTCCGCGCCCTCGACAACCGCGCTGCCAACGGACAGGTCTCCTACACGCTGGGCAGCAATGTGTTCATGGCCGCCTATCAGCGCATGAGCGGGGATGACCCGTTTCCCTATATCGCCAATACCGACCCGTACCTGGTGAACTTTGTCCAGATCAATGACTTCGCCAACGCGCAGGAAACGTCCTGGCAAGTGCGCTATGACTACAACTTTGCCGCGTTGGGCGTACCGGGACTGACGTTCATGACCCGCTATGTAAACGGCGACAACGCGCTGGTGGCGGGCAGCAACACGGGGAAAGAGTGGGAACGTGATACGGACCTGGCGTATATCATCCAGAGTGGTTCGCTGAAGAATGTGGGGGTCCGCCTCAGAAATGCGACCGTGCGTTCCAACTTCGGTAACGATCTGGATGAAACCCGTTTGATCGTAAGTTACACACTGCCGTTGTGGTAACAGACAGTTGGCACGTTAACGTTCAGCACTAAACCTCGCGTCGTCTTTTGCAACTTTATAAACACATGCCATTTGGCATGCAGCGTCGTGCACCCTGAAAGTGGGAACAGTCATTACAGGGTGCAGACGTTTCAGTGTTGCGATTGTGAATAACGAAACAGTCCCGGGGCGCACTTAACAGTGCGCCCCGGGATCCATTGCCTTGCGTCGATCAATGGCCCGGCGATTCATCCGCGGAGAAGCAGTCATGAGACACCTCACGTTCAACCAGAAGATAGTGCTGATTGCCGCATTGGTCATCATGGCCGTGTTCTGCGCGTTTTCCGTATTGAATGACACTCGCCTGCGTGAAGACAGCACGCAGAAAATCGAACAGAACACGCGCGCGCTGTCTGCTTCGATGGCGCACGATATCCAGAGCTGGCTGGACGGCAGACTGATACTGGTCAAGGCCGTTGCCGAGTTCATCGCCCAGGATCCAGGCCCGGAAAATATTCTGGCCCGATTGCAGGGGCAGGTGCTCATGGAGCAGTTCATCGCGGCGTATACCGGCACCGGTGATGGCAGTTTTCAAATCTATCCGCCACGTGAAATGCCTGCCGGTTACGACGCTCGGCAACGGCAGTGGTACAAGGACGCCATCGACAAGGGGTCGGCAATGACCGAGCCTTATGTGGGCGCAGGCATTGACTACAGAATCATCACCCAGGCGGTACCCATTCGTTCCGGTAACCAGATGCTGGGCGTTCTGGGCGCCAGTCTGAGCATCGAAACCATTTCCCGGACCCTCAATGCACAAGCATTCGAGGGCGGCGGGTATGCCTTTATGGTGAGCAAGGAAGGCAAGATACTGGTTCACCCTGACAGCGCACTGATCGGCAAGACGCTGTCCGATCTGTTTCCCGGCCAGACCATTGAATTGAGCGACCGGCTGGTCGAGGCCACGTCGGT
Source organism: Pseudomonas asturiensis (assembly GCF_900143095.1). Lineage (GTDB taxonomy): Bacteria > Pseudomonadota > Gammaproteobacteria > Pseudomonadales > Pseudomonadaceae > Aquipseudomonas > Aquipseudomonas asturiensis. The sequence goes on from NZ_FRDA01000004.1 coordinate 172,170, forward strand.
TGCGGGCGGCACCTTTACGCTGTTCTCGCCCATCAAGGGCCTGCCTTCGCAGAACTGGTACGTGGGCATTGTGCTGGACAAGCAGGCAGCACTGGCCAGCGTTTCCGCGTTTCGCACCTCAGCGATCATCAGCACGCTTGTCGCGGGCTTTGTGACGTTGCTGTTGCTGGGGCTGGCCATCCGTATTCTGATGAAACCTCTGCGTCTGATCGGCCACGCGATGGAAGACATCGCGCAAGGCGACGGCGACCTGACCCGTAGGCTGTCGATCCTTTCAGGCGATGAATTCGGGCAACTGGCGGTGAGCTTCAACCGTTTCGGCGACCGGATTCATGCCTCCATCGTCGAGGTTTCACTGACAACCCACGCCTTGGGTGAGGCCACTCGTCGGGTGTTGTCGGCGTCCAATTCCTCTGTCGAGAAGTCCGAGCATCAGTCCGGCTACACCACCAGCGTCGCGACAGCCATCGAAGAACTCGGCGCGACGGCACAGGAAATCGCGTCCAGCGCCTCGGCGGCGTCCAAGGGCGCATCGGGGGCCAGGCTGCAGATCGATACCACCTGCGGGCTGGTGGACAGCACGATCAGTGCGATGAACCGTTTGCAGGAAAACATCGAACTCACTCGCTCGCAAATCGTCGACCTCAACACGCGCACCTCCAACATCGGCAGGGTGCTGGAAGTCATCTCGACCATCTCCGGACAAACCAATCTGCTGGCCCTCAACGCAGCCATTGAAGCTGCCAGGGCCGGAGAGGCCGGACGCGGGTTTGCCGTGGTGGCAGACGAAGTCAGAAGCCTTGCCCACCATACCCAGGAGGCGACCGAGGAAATTCGCGTGGTCATCGAAGCACTCCAGGCGGGCGCAACCCAGGCGGCCCAGACCATGATGCACAGCCATGAAATCGGCAGCAAAAGCGTACAGGTCGCAGCGCAGGCCGGTGCCAGCCTGCTGACGGTGGTGTCACGCATCAGCGAGATCGACGACATGTGCCTGACGGTTGCCGCCGCAACGGAAGAGCAAACCACCGCTGTCGATCAACTGACCCGCGATGTACACGAAATCAGCCAGTTGAACCGCCACACCACCGACAACCTCGGCGCAACGCTCAGGGCCTGCGCCGAGCTGGACAGCGAGGCTGAGCGGCTGCGCAGGGTGGTGGGGACGTTCAAGGTCTAGTCATGGCTGTTGTCGGAGGCGATGCTCGTAGCGTCGCCGCCTGACGCTCGCCAGCGTGGGAGCTGGTGCATGATCAGAAAGGTTGGGGCCTGCAGCAGCTAAAAACCGGCTTCTGCAGGATCCTGTGTCATCAGAATGATTTAGTGATGAGTGTCCACCTTTTCAGCCGGATAGAACTCGCCCTCACGGTCCATCTTTTTCAGGCGTTCGCGCACGATTGTCTCAACATTGGCCACTGCGGGCTGATCGTCAGGGTCGACCAATTGCAGGCAAAGACGCCGGGTATTCTGATCGTGTGTACCTTCGCTGAGCATGTCGTGGGTGACGACTTGTTCCCCACGCCACAGGCATAGCTGGGTATGAGTGTCGCCGATCCATATCTCGTTGATTGATTCAAGGTCTGTGGTAGCCAGTTGGTCCACGGTGATCGTCTTGTCCATTGCGCTGTACCTGTTCAGTGAGTCGATACAGGTCTGACGTACAGGCGACGCCGGTCGTTCCCGGCGTCGTCTGTTCAACCACACCAACGGTTCACTGTCGATCAACCGTTGTGCGGCCCGCTGAGTGGAGCGACCCCGTCCCGGACTTGCATCAGCGCGAACCCCAGCAGATTCAAGCCTTTCCAGAGGTTAGGGTTGTTCGCGTCCTCGTTGTCCTGGGCGAGACCTATACCCCAGATGTGATCAACCGGACTGGCCTCGACGATAACGCGGGAACCGGTTCGCAGAAGGTATTCGTTCAACTCCGGGTTCTGAGAGAACTTGGCCTGGTTCGCACGGACGACGATGTCGTATCGGTGCTGCAGCCAAATCCTGTCGTCGAATCCGCGCACATTACGGCCCAGTGCTTTGGCGGCATTGGGAGTCGGGGCCTGGAGTACTTGCGTACGGATTTCCTGATCGTCGAACAAGGCCGCTTTCTCGGCCATCATGAAGTGCTCGGCTGTCAGATAATGTTGACCTTCAACAATGAATCCGGCCTCGAACCACTGGCTGAAGCACGAAGCTGTGGTGGCGGTTTTGCTGCGCTGGTGCCCCCAGAAAAAAAGGAACTCCAGCGGTTCGCCAGCGTTGAAGCGGGCGCGCAGATCGTCGAGATAGTTAGCGTCGTTCAATGAGGTGTCCTCGTTAACTGACGTTCAACGTTACCGCTGGCCTGCTGAGCCGGCAACAGCGAGGATTGCAGTGCCATGAATGCAATGATTTGAATGATCTGTCTCTCAGGCAAACGGAGACAGGTCGGATGTCACTGCGGTGTGGAAGCCTGTTTTTTCAGGGCTTTGGCCTCTGCGGCAAGGCACTCAAGGGCAAACTGTTCTGTGTACGTCATCTGAATCGGTGTGGTTTCTCCCTTCACGGTCCTCTCGCCATCAAGGATGTACCGGATGCGTTTGTCAGTGACACCGATGCGCTTTGCGATCCACGAAGGTGTTTGTCCGATGCGCGAAATCAGTTTGTCGGCATATTCGGTGGCGGGGTTGTAGTGTTCTGCGTTGGGTGTCATGTGACGTCCAGATAATAAGGTTAAGCGCTATGCGTGGGTGGAGTATGCAACATGGGTGCACTCCTTGTCGGGTTGTGTCGCGACCTGAATACTTCAGCGCTCTTTTTCACGCCAGGCGACGTCTTCTGAACACCCTGTTGGAACGGTCTGTTTCAGTTTTGTTTAAGCTTCGAATCGTAGCGTGCACGGCATCAGTCATTCGTCAGGAAATGAACCATGTCGCAACCGGAATTGAAGCGCTTTGACATTGTGTCGGGGCAGGTCCAGCGTGTTTACGAATTCGATGACGGCCGGTGGGAATCGGATCGGATTGAGCCGGATGAAAGCTACACGCTGTCGGGCACGGACGTGTTGCATGTGGAGCGCGACGACGGCTGGCTGGAAACGACTGTTTACCGGGACCTGGAAGGTTCAGGCACCTTCCAGGAAATATCGACGTCGTATATTCGCCCTGATCAATGGCTGCCTGATGCCTCCGATCAGGCACTGGCGCGTCTCTATATGGCGGTGTTCGACAGGTCTCCGGATGAGGGCGGGTTTCGCTATTGGGATCAGCAGATGGACCAAGGCATGCCGTTCAACGATGTGGCCGCAAGCTTCATCAACAGCAACGAGTTTTCCCAGACCTATGGCACGCTGAACACGGGTGGCTTTGTCGAGCAGTTGTACCTGAACGTCCTGAACCGCACCGCCGACGCTGAAGGCCAGAACTGGTGGGTCGCGCAACTGGAGAACGGTGTGTTGAGCAGACAGGAGGTGGTAACCGGTTTTTCCGAGTCTGCCGAGTTCGCCGCATTGAGCGCCCATTCGGTCGATGGCTTTCTACAACTGGTGGGTCAGCCCGTGGTGGTTGATAACGGATTTTAAAGCGGTTCAAAAACGCGTGCGCTGGACACGTTGTCCCATGTTCCCATCACGTGGGTTACCGCAGCGTCCAGCGTCGCATGGGCAACACCGTCGCGTGCCAGTGTCGACAGGCCCAGCATGAAGCTGTCGAATACGGCAGCCAGGGCCTGTGGCACCACGGTCGCTGGCAATTCACCTGCCTCAATGGCACGTTCTACACAGGCAACCAGCCCCGCACGATTCTTCTCTCTGGCCCGTGCAAGAGGCTCAGAGATGACCTTGCTCTCGTCGGAACACGCGCTCATCAGGCCCAGCGACACCAGACACCCCTTGGGATGATCGGGCTCGGATTGCATTTTTGCCGACCGGCGGAGCGTGAGTTCTATTGCCTCTCTGGGCGGCAGGGTCGTATCAAACAGACTGTCGGTGACTCGACCATGGGTGGTGAGGTAGCGCTCCATGACCTCATTGAACAGCGCCTGTTTGGAGCCAAAAGCGGCGTAAAAGCTGGGCGCGGTGATGCCGCCGCCCATGCTCGCCTTGAGTTGGCTGAGCGAGGTCGCGTCGTATCCGTGCTCCCAGAATAAATGCATTGCCTGAGTGATCGCTGCGTCACGGTCAAACCTGCGCGGGCGTCCCATCTGTGCCATGTCGGATCTCCTTCAGAAGTACTTAAATACTAATCGATACATAAGTTGTTGACCACCCGGCAGCTTCTCCCTATATTTGTACTGATCGGTATATTAGTGGAGAGCATCCAATGACCAAAGATGAGAAACAGAGCGCAAAGCTTCCGTTTGGGGCTTTACTGGCCTTGGCGATGACGGGTTTTATCTGCATCGTGACCGAGACATTGCCCGCAGGTTTGCTGCCGGAGATCGGCAGTGGACTGGGGGTCACGCCGTCGTTTGCGGGGCAGATGGTGACGGTTTACGCGTTGGGTTCGTTGCTGGCGGCCATTCCGTTGACCATCGCCACGCAAAGCTGGCGGCGCAGAACGGTATTGCTGCTGCCGATCATCGGCTTTCTGGTTTTCAATTCCGTCACGGCGCTGTCCTCCAACTACTGGCTGACCCTGGTCGCAAGGTTTTTTGCGGGTGCCTCGGCGGGGTTGGCCTGGAGCCTTATTGCAGGCTATGCACGGCGCATGGTTGTCCCGCGGTTGCAGGGCCGTGCAATGGCGATAGCGATGGTGGGAACGCCCATCGCGTTGTCACTCGGGGTGCCGTTGGGAACCTGGCTGGGTGGTGTCATGGGCTGGCGCATGGCGTTCGGATTGATGTCCGCAATGACGCTGTTGCTGATCGTGTGGGTATTGATCAAGGTGCCGGACTACCCCGGCCAATCCTCGTCAGAGCGCATGGCGTTGCGTCAGGTCTTCTTGACGCCTGGCGTACGCTCGGTGCTGGGTGTCGTTTTCACCTGGATGCTGGCGCACAACATTCTTTATACCTACGTCGCTCCTTTTGTCTCCGAGGCCGGGTTGGCGAATGACGTTGATCTGGTGCTGTTGGCGTTTGGCGTCGCCGCATTGGTGGGCATCTGGGTCACGGGGCGTCTGGTTGATCGTCATTTGCGAGCGACGGTGTTGGCCAGTCTCGCAACGTTCGCTGCAGTTTCGGTGTTCTTCGGTCTGTTTCCGGGTTCTGCCCTGGCCATTTACGTCGGAGTCTTCATCTGGGGCCTGACGTTTGGCGGCGCAGCGACGCTGCTACAAACCGCTCTTGCCGACTCGGCAGCGCAGGGTGCTGACGTTGCGCTGTCGATGAATGTGGTGGTCTGGAACAGCGCTATCGCAGGCGGTGGAATAATGGGCGGCGTTTTGCTCGGCCAATGGGGCACAGGTTCCTTTCCGTGGGTTCTGTTGGTGTTGCTGCTGGGTGGTCTGGCCATTGCTTCGCGAGCACGCGAGCACGGGTTTACCCAAGGCGTCAGGCAGTCCAGCCAGACAGTCGCCGGTCATTGATGGGCAGGCAGCATTGCGCTGCCTGCCATCATTCTCGACACCCGCTGCGGTCCTGTCAGCGAATGTTCTTGTCCAGAAACTCACGAATCACAGGGATGATTTCCTTGCCGTGGGTTTCGAGTGCGAAGTGTCCGGTGTCATAGAAGCGAACGTCCGCCTTGGGAATATCGCGCTTCCAGGCCTCGGCTCCGGCCGGAAGGAAGAACGGGTCGTTCTTTCCCCAGACCGCGAGCAACGGCGGCTGGTACTGGCGAAAGTACGCCTGAAAGGTTGGGTACATCGCTACGTTCGAAGCGTAATCCAGCACGAGGTCCAGTTGAATGTCCGCATTGCCAGGCCGCGATATCTGAAGCCCTTCCAGCGTGTAACCGTCTGGCGAAACCGAGCTCTTGTCGGCGACCCCTTCAAGGTATTGCCACTTGATCGAGGCCGGTGTCGGGAAGTCATTCAGAGCATTCCGGTTCTGTTGCGTCGGCTCACGCCAGTACTTCTGGATCGGTTTCCAGCCATCGCCCAGTCCTTCCTCATAGGCGTTGCCGTTCTGGGAAATAATCGCGGTCACACGCTCAGGGTGGGCGACGGCCAGGCGCCACCCGACCGGCGCGCCATAGTCGTGGACCATGAGTGCATAGTGATTGAGCTTGAGCTGTTCGGTGAACTGGCCGATGGTCTTCGCCAGTTGGCTGAAGGTGTAGCTGTATGCGTTTTTCGCGGGCGCTTCGGTGAAGCCAAACGCCGGCAGGTCAGGTGCGATCACGTGATAACGATCAGCCAGCTCGGGGATCAGGTCGCGAAACATGAACGATGAGGCGGCGAAACCGTGGAGCAGCAGAACCGTGGGGGCGGCGGGGTTGCCTGCCTCACGATAGAACACCTTCACATCACCTACCTGCTCGTAACGGTAATGAACCGGGTGAGTTGAATCGGCGGAATGCGCACCGCCAGCCAGCAGAGAGGCGGCGAGCCCGAGCGATGCGATGGATTGGGGAGAAGTCATGACGATTCCTGTGTAACCGTTAAATGTGGATTTTCAGGTTACGAATATTTTTGTAACCTGTCAAAACTATTTTATGGGTTACATGTTGGTGCGGGCGTCATCAGCGCTGTCCCAGCCGGAGCGGCAGGTGCAGTCATCTCTCAAACCCGCCGATCAAAAACGCTCTATGATTCAACGAGTCCAGGTCTGAGAGTGCCTCGGGTATCAGGGTGTCCTGCAGGGGGAATGATGGGTCATCACGCAACACGCTTTGTGATATTTGCTCTGCCTTTGCTCGTGTTGTGCAAGCCGGTGGATGCGTCGACGTGGCAAATCTGTCGCATGGAACTGCGCGTGACTGAGGTGTTGAAACAGCCCTACCCGCAACTACAGGCCCGGATCCTGAAGGTCAGCCCCGCCTCGTCGACTGTAGAATGCCCGGAAGAAGGGGCTGCCCTGACGTTTACCCCGGAAACCAGAGACTACCAACGCGTGCTCCCACGCCGGCAATGGCCTGCCAAAGGGCAGTCCGTGCGCGTTGATTACCGGTATCTGGATGGCCTGTGTAAGGGTGATGGTCATAGTTACGAGTGCCGTATCAAGCACTACCCGATCGGCACTCCTTGACTGACGAACCGGTCTACCAAGTTGCAGGCACATCCCATGTCATCAAGCCGTTCTGGCAACGCCCCCACAAGCGCGAACCATCCGGGCTCCATTGGAGCTGTTCGAGATCCCGACATCCTGCATCATCGGATTGAAGCGTGAGGGATCGACCGTTTTCCAGGTTCCATAGCACCGCGACGTTTTTGCGGGTTCCGGTGGCGAGGGCCAACAGGCGGCCGTCAGGTGAGCCAACTGCCGTTTCGAGTGAGTCCTGATCGGGCAGGGTCAGTGAATACCGCACCTTGCCACTGGCGACATCGACGACATGCACGCCAGGATTGCGACGTTTTCCCTCCATCAGCACAAAGCCGACTGCGATCCAGCGGCCTTTGACAGAGCCGAAAGGCTCCGGCGTCCACTGTGCCATGCCGGTATCATCGGCGGGGTCCACCTCGCCAAAGCGGCGCGGCAACTTCACCACACGCAGTACCCGACCGGTTTTGCCATCGAGTTCGGAAAGCCCATAAGCGTCTTCGACCCAGACAGTGGGCAGCGTGCCGTCCCAGCGGACAGGCTTGATCTGGCCATTGCCGCGGGTGAAATAGTTCATCATTTCCTGACGTGGAGAGGCAAAGCGCAACGTGTAATTCCACTGCGTGCCATCCCCGGCCGGTTGTGCGGCGGCTTGCCAGACCTCGAACGTGTTGTGATCGGCAAGGTATTGGTGGCGATAGATCAACGGCGCGCCATTGCCGTCGGGGAAGTAGTCCATGTACGCGTTGTACTGCAAGCCCGGTTTGTCGAACACCATGGGATGTGTGTTCAGAGACTGTGTCTTCGCGTCGAAGCGCATGACGAGTGGGCCCTCGGTCATGTACGCCGATTGCCCGCTCGCGTCGCGCGACAACAGCCACTTGGTGAAGAATTGCGACGGCTTCCAGACTTCGCGCGGCTCGCCGGCGTCAGGCGACCAGTGCATCAGCGCGCGCGGATAACTGCGGATGAGCAAGACACTGCCATCGGCCAGAACGGTGAAGTCATCCGGGTTCTTGAAGGGGAGAACCGCTCGCGCTTCAAGCACCCTGGCCTGGGTGTTCGGCAAGGTGAGCTGCGGCTCGCTGACCGAGGGCGTTGGCCTGGGTGGCGCGCGCCATCGTTCTGCGTCCACGCCAAGTTCCAGGTTCGCGTTCGGCAGTTTGCTCAATGCCTCGAAAACCGGGGTGAACAGCTCTCCGGGTACGCTGCTACGTTGCAGGCGCTTTGGCTGGCCGGGGCTGAAAATATTCAAATCGGCCAGGCGGCGTACCTGGCTTAGCAACCCGCTTTCAGGATTTGGATACTCGTCATTGCGCGTCAAATAGACTGCAGTCACGGGGCGCCCGAATACCGCGTCCAGCTGGATCACATGGGCAATGACAATACTGTTGCTACGGCCCATTGCGCCGTGTTCGCGTTTGGCACTGCCGTTCCAGTACGCGTACTGCTCGGTCAACAGGGCCATGCGCGGGCTGCCCGACTGAAAGCGCAGGGTGCGCTCAATGCGTTCAATACGCTCCGCAATCTCCGTTTCAGCCAGCGCTCCGTCACGAACGTACTGCTGCAGCCTGGGCATATCGAATTGGCGAACGAGGTCGCGCACAAGGTCCGGGCGTCGCGTCAACAGCACAGCACCCCACGCGTTATCCATATTGGATACCGTGCCCATACCGGTCTCGCCGCGCACTGGCCCCAGAGGCTCCAGCGCCGAGACAACCACTGGCAGCACCTGGCTGAATGGCAGGGCAACGACCATTTTAACGCCCGCAAGCGGACGCCCGTTATTGGCCAGTTCTGAGGACTGCAAACTCGATGGCAGGCCTTTGTCGATGTCTTCCACATTGCTCGGCCTGATGTCCCAACCCTGTGGCAAGGTCACGGCGTTGCTGAAACTGCTATGGCTGATCGCTGCAACCCAGAACGCATACTTCCAAAGACCTGCCCATTTCATGTGTTTTGCTTCCCTGACCGTTCGATGCGTGCTGGAACTTGGGGAAGTGCCATCGCTCGGATTATTCTGCGGGGTCTGTCGTGAGGTTTACAAGGGCGTCCATGATCCCCATCAATCCGCTGGCCATGATGATCGGCTTCCTGATCTTCATCTTTTCCCAAGTCTTGCTCGGGCTATTGATTGCCTGCGTGTTGGCTTTGCTGATTCCGCGTTGCAGGCGTTACATGCTGGCAAGGCGTTGGCGCTTCGGTCTGATTGTCGTCGGCCTTGCGTTCGCCAGCGTGCCCTACGTCTGGAGCGAGATCACTGATTGGCAAGACTGGCGTGCACACAACCCGCGCCTTGAGCGTGACGAGGTGCTGGGCGATCTGGTGCTGCCAGCGGGCACCCGGGTCCGGCTCGACTACCTGGAGCCGTTCAACGACCTGAGTGGTGATCCCGTGCCCTACGGCCTGCAGAGCCTCAAGCAAGCTGACTTCGAACGCACGCCAGGCGATATTCTGGGGCTGAGTGTACGTCGCCTGGAACTGTGGCCACACCATGGCTCGGCGACGGTCGAGGCTGTGGCCGTCAGTGACCTGCAAGGCTGGAAGTGTGAGCCGGGCGAGATCGAGTTTCACTTCCCGTTCGGAGCCCACTTCAAACTCTCCGAGTGGCACCTGTATGGCTGTACGCTGGCGCCAGGCAGCTCATTGGGTGGCATTGTCTGGCCGGGACCTGTGAAGGTGTTTTCCACTGAAGGTGAAGGTTGGGAGGTGAGGGCCGGTGACACATCGATCTCACTTTTCGGGCTGGAACTGCGCTGGCTGAGCATGCGCCTGAACAAGCCTTACGGTGATGTGCTCGGATGGGACGGCGTACTGAACCGTGAGGCTGATGTCGGCCCTGTTCACTACCCTGTCGGCACTCAGGTTCGTCGATATCACGAGGCTTTGCTTTTCAGCCCGCCAGCAGAAACTTCAGCGCTGGATCGTCGCACGGGGACGCCCATCGAGGCCGATCATTCGGTTTTGCAGCGTGTTTCCGGTGAAGTACTGGGGATACGCCCGAACAGCCAGGAGGGCTTACGGTCCTTAGGGAATATCGTGACGCCCTGAGGCAACATGGCGGGGTCTTGAGCGCCATGAACATGATTGTTTCAGCGCTGCGAAGGCGGTTGACAGCCAACACTGAACCCTACGCTATCTGGCTACGCGGTATGAATGGCATCAGGTATTCTTCGCCGCGTTAACAGGATCCTGACCCAGTGAGGCATCAAGTCGCTTGTCATGGCCTTTACAGTGACGACAGGCACGGTATATCAGGAGTGGCGGCATGTTAATTGGATATCGGTTCGAGCGTACCGCGCAGGGTGATCTGCACATTCACACTCGCAACCTACTGCAGGACGCCATAGCGGTGCTGTTAGGCCCCATCGCCATTGCCGCGCCAGTGATATTCATCGTGTGCGTGACCATCAATGGAGGATCGCCGCTGGTGGATGTGGGGCCCTTGAACGCGCTTCTGATGGTGCTCGGGATACTGCTGTTAGCAGCCCTTGGCCTGGTGATTATGGTTTACACCGGTTTCCGCGAGACGTTGCTCTTATTGCGACTTGAGGGTGAAGGCAGGCGCCGTACCCGAAATTTCTTTGGACGCCGTGAACGCGTGCAAGCGGTCTTTAGCATCGATACCCCCAACTACCTTGAACTTCGCCGTCACGCGCAGAGCAAGCCGATCTACACCCAGCTCTGGCTGGTCATGCGCGATGGCACCGAGCATCGCCTGACGACCAGCAGCGTTCCGATTGTGCCGGGAAGCAAGCGCACTGACCTGTTACTCAGCCACCTGGCCGACTATCTGAACGTGGCAGTGCCCACCGAAGTCGTCATTGATTCGTCGAGTGGTTCAGCAGGGATCCATACGCCTGCGCCAGCGCCTGCAAAAGTCAGCGCCGCAAAGCGCGTGAAGCAACGTCCAGGACAAGAGCCCGTGTCCCCGCTGGAGTCGACCCAAAAAATCGGCATGCCCGCTCGCGCGATAAGCGCTCTGTTGGGGATCTTTTTCGCCGTGCTGGAGCTGACTAACGTGTTCCAACTGGTGCCTTCTCTGTTTTCCGGGCGGTTGCGTGTCACAGGCTTGCGAACGCGTCCGACGATTTACTACTGGAATGAACAGCCACTGGCTTTTTCATTTCATATGCTGGCCGGCTTCGTCGAAGTGCTGATTATCAGTGTCATCGCCTGGACATGCTTGCGCATAGCGATCCGCGGCTGGATTGAATCCAATCCCTTAAAAAGATAATTCGGTCGCGGACTGCCCGAAAACAGACAGTCACAATTGGAGCATCCAGTCATCATGGACATTCAGTTTCACGGTAACGAAAGGCTTGAAAACCCGGCTATCGGTACCTGTGACGAGTACAGCCTGAGCGCGATTTCCAGCCTGGATGAACTCGTCAGTGCCTATCGAAAACTCGCGGCCGATCATCCCGGTTTCAGGCCGTTGTTCTCGCTGGACGATTATCCTCAGGCCCGCTACACGTCGGGGCATGCGCGCAATCATCTTGGACTGGACGATGTCACCGAAGAAGACATCGCCAGTCTGCCGCCCGAGTGTTTCGAAAACGGCGAATACCTGGGCTATCCCACCACCAAAGCCGAGTTCCCGCTCTGCCTTCGCAACTTCATGAAACTGGCTTCAGCGGTCTCGTTTCAGGATGCTTGCGCCCATGGTCTGACCCTTGATGAACGTGCCGTGCAGGAATGGATTGATTATCAGCAAAACCCGGTATCGCTGCTCGACCAGCCGCTCTCGGCCATTCTGGTTCCAGTCGAGCAGTCCTGTGAGGCCCTCGCTGCATTTCCCAACGGCTACTTCGCCAGCGACCTTGACCCTGCGCAAAACTTTGCCGTGGCGCGGCATTTTTCTCGCGTGCATGGCTATGAGTTGATCGGGGTCGGTGCGGCTTATCTCGGATTTTTGCGTGAAGAGCCTCTCGATCTCTCTGAAGCCCACGCTGTCGCAAACGATTTATGTGCGCTGTACAACGTCCCTGATGAAAGCCGTCCGACATGGGTGTCGGTTGTTATGAAAGCTATTTGCGGGCGGGCGTATTTATGGTTGCGGTACGTGGAATGAGGCTCGAGAAGCGGGGTCGACGAGTCCGCTCCGAACACGGGTTCTGTCCGACATTGCAGCCTGAAATCGGAACGCGGTCTGGCGCATTCACGCATCGCCCTGGCTCCGCAACACTCATCCGCACGCTGGCTTCACCAAACGATGAACTTGCTTGAGGGCATCAGTTTTGGGAATCTACCCGGCTTTTATGCACACGTGACCTCTCTCAAGTCGTCACATGATGTGCCTCTATCAGGTCATTTAAGTCACTCAGGATGTCGTCTCATGAATGGAAAACTGGCAATTGTCATTGCAATGGGTTTGTTGGCCGGGTGCTCAGACCCCAAGAAGGCAAGCGAAGAAAATTTTGAAAAAGCCGCACAGGCTTACCTCGATACCCAGTATCCGAAATGCTTCGTTCTCGCTGCTTTCCCGGTTGCCAGTAAGGAGTTCGACGTCTCGGGCCAGAACAAGACGTTCCACGCTCTGGCAGGCGCAGGTGTTCTCAAAGAGACTGAGCTTTCCCGCAAGGAAATCCCTAAAAGTGTATTCAGCGAAGCGCGCACCGATGTGCGTTACTCGTATGACCTGACGGACGAAGGACGTAAGTACTACAAGGACAACGTTCAGAAGCTCATGAATGGCAATACGGTCGGGGGCATTTGCGTAGGGAAAGCGAAGGTGGTCAAGATTGATCAGTTCAGCGAGCCAGGGGAGATGATGGGGCAGAAAATTTCTCGGGTGACCTATTCGTATCAGATCAACGACCTGCCCGGTTGGGCGCGTGACCCTAATGTTGTTGCGTCGTCTGAGGCTTTAAAAGCGGCTGTTGACAGCGAAAAGCTGCCCATTAAAGAAACCCGAGCCATGGTACTGACGAACAATGGATGGGTGCACGAGCGTCTGTTCGGGAAGTGATTGACTGCACTGCGCATCTCGCTGGCTGTTCTTGGTAGTGGCCAGTGGGGGGCCATCAGGGGCCAGCGGTTTGATCGGCGATGAGCAGGGGCGATCAGGTGCTTTATCAAAAACACCATTCCTGCACTTGAACCGCTCGACACATCGATCTCGCCAAGGTCGCGGTGTGGTACGGGAACGATTCCAGAGGAACAGGCATGACATTGACAGTCGAAGAACTGGTCAGAGTGGCGATGAGCAATCCGGTAAATGCGCAAATTACCTCGCGTTTGCCTTTTCATTGGTGCTGAGCCAGTGCATGCGTGTCGATGGCAGAACGCGTGCGGTGCTGAACAAACCCCGCTACACATTGAATTTATGAGGCTTCGATCAGGTCATTTGAAGGGTAAACGTCAGAACACCCACCCCTTCAAGGACCGACGATGACCTTTTTCATTTTTCTCCTGGCCTGCGCCGCCGCCGCAAGCACCGGCATCATTTTCAAGCCCGGCCAATGGTACGAATCGCTGACCAAACCCGGTTTCACGCCGCCGAACTGGGCGTTTCCGGTCGCGTGGACGATCATCTATCTGCTGCTCGCCTGGGCCGGTTACCGTTTGAGCCTGATCCCGGGCAGCCAGGAAGTACTGGCGCTGTGGGCCGCGCAGATTGCCTTGAATACATTGTGGACGCCGGTGTTTTTTGGTGCGCACAAGCCGTTGGCCGGGATGGTGATCATCTCGGTGCTGTGGGCGGTGGTGGCGACGATGGTGGTAATGGCGTTGCGGCTGGATGTGATCACCGGCCTGATTCTGTTTCCCTACCTTGTCTGGCTCTGTGTGGCCGCAGCGCTGAATTTCTCGATCCTGCGCAACAATCGTTGAGGCAGCCCAGGGTCGGCCTGAGCATGCTGAGCATTGATAAATGCGCCACAGCCCTACAGAATCGCGCCCCGATCCGGCCTCGGTGCCGGACGTTCTGAATGAAAGGGGCTGCGGTTGAACGAACATTTATTGTCCATGCGCCTGGAACGTGTGGCGGCACAGGTGCCTGTCGGCGCACGCCTGGCCGATATCGGTTCTGACCATGGCTACCTGCCCGTTGCGCTGATGCGCCGAGGTGTCATTGCCGCAGCGGTGGCAGGTGAGGTGGCGTTGACGCCGTTTCACTCAGCCCAACGCGTGGTGCGGGAAAACGGTTTTGAGAACGCGATTGTCGTTCGCCTGGCTGATGGGCTCGCTGCCATCGAGCCTGACGACGGGATCACCGCCATCACCCTCTGCGGCATGGGCGGTGAGACGATTCGCGATATCCTCGACAGAGGCAAGGTGCATCTGAGTGGCCAGGCGCGACTGATCATGCAGCCCAACGGTGGCGAGCAGCCCCTGCGGCAATGGCTGATGGACAACGATTATCGAATTGTCGGCGAGGAAGTTCTGCGCGAGAACCGTTTCGACTACGAGATCATCGTCGCCGAACGCACTGGCCCGGTGGCGTACAGCGCAGAGGCGCTGTATTTCGGTCCGCTGCTGCTTGAAGAACGCAGCCCGGCGTTTCTGGCCAAGTGGCAGCGCAGACTGAGTCAGCGTCAGAAAACCCTGAACAACTTCGCCCGAGCGCAGGCGGTGCCTGAGGACAAGCTGCACGATATCGGCCAGCAGATCCGGTGGATCACCCGCGTGCTGGCAAGTGCTTGCGGGGCTGACTAAAGCCCAAGACACACCGCGCCCGCGGCAACCAGTGTGCAGACGGCCCAGCGTCGAGCGCTCATGGACTGGCCCAGAAACAGCCTGCCGATAAGCGCTGCAAACACCACACTGGTCTCACGTAATGCCGACACGCCGCCCATCGCGCCCGACTGCATCGCCCAGATCACGATGCCGTAGGCGGCGATGGACACCAGACCGCCCAGGACCGACGAACCGACTGCAGCGGGATGGGTGCGCAGCGACGTCACCAGCGCGTTGAGTCCACGGCGTGCTACAAACAGCATCGGCATCGTCCAGTAGAACAAGAACATCCAGGCTGTGTAGGCCAGCGGCTGGCCTCCGGATTGCCTCACGCCAATGCCGTCTATCACGGTATACAGCGCGATCAGCACACCTGTTGCCAGCGCGGTCAGAACATCGGCGCGGGACACATGACGATCAAGGAGGGCGAGGGTAAGTATGCCGCCCGATATCAGGCCGATGCCCAGGGCGTGCACGGCACTGATGCCTTCGTGTGCAAATATGGCCGCGCCGAGCGTGACCAACAGCGGTGATGAGCCCCGGGCAATCGCATAGGCCACCGCCAGATCACCGCGCCGGTATGAGCGCACCAGGCTGAGCGTGTAGACGAAATGCACCAGACCCGACGCGATAATGTAGGGCCAGGCTTGGGCGGCAGGCAGCGGCAGGACCATGACGGCGACGGTGGCCACCGTTGCGATCAGAAGGCCCATCCAGGCCATGGACAAGTGGCGGTCGCGGTTGCCATGTAGCATGGCGTTCCAGCCTGCGTGGAGCACAGCTGCGAGAAGAACGAGGCCACCAGCGTAACTGAACATGATTTTTCCCGGACAGGCAGAGCAAGGGAGCCGACAGCTACCGTGGCGTTGATTCGCTGATCAGCAAAATATCTATCTTGGCCCCGGCTGACAAACCAGATAAATTGGCTGTTCACATTAGTCTGGCTATTGCGAATGAAGCGAGAACTGCCCCCGCTCAATGCCTTGCGCGCTTTTGAGGCGGCCGGCCGTCTGGGCAGCTTCAAGCAGGCGGCAGCCGAGTTGCATGTCACGTCTGGAGCGATCAGCCAGAGCGTGCGTCTGCTGGAAGACTGGCTCGGCGCATTGCTGTTCGAACGGCATAATCGCCGGGTGATACTGACCCCGGCAGCCAAGGCTTATCTGGCTGAAATCGGCCCTTTGTTTGAGCGCATCGCACAGGCCACGGCGCGGTTCGGCTTACCTGACCCTGCCCCTCGCACATTGCTGGTGAACGCGCTGGCAACCTTTACCCTGCGCTGGCTGGTCCCCAGGCTTGAGGCCTTTCGTGCCAGTCATCCCGGCATCGATGTACAGGTGCACACCTCCAACAAAGCGGTTGAAAGCCTGAAGGATCCCTACGACATCATCATTCGTGGTGGGCCGGACACGCTCTATGGCTACTCGACCCGCACGTTCCTTCGTGAAGACCGGCTACCGGTGTGCAGCCCGGCGCTGCTGGAGCGGCTGCCGCTTCGGGTGCCCCAGGAACTGGAGCGGCACACGCTGCTGCACACCTCAAGCCTGCCCAGGCTTTGGCCTGACTGGCTCGCCAGCGCCGAGGTGCCAGCCTTGCAGCCTGCTGCGGGCGTGGTATTCGACCATTTTTACCTGACCTTGCAGGCAGCCATCGACGGGCTCGGCATCGCCATGGGGCCCACGGCATTGGTGGCCAGCGACCTGCAGGCTGGCCGGCTGGTCACGCCGTTTACCGGGCCTCGCCTCACGTCACGCAGTTACTGCGCCTATGTCCCGGACCAGAAGCTTGGCGATGAAACGGTGCAGCTGTTCTGCTCATGGCTTGAAGGGCAGGGCGGTGGTTAAGCGAGTGGCAGGGTATCAGCACGTCTCGCCCCGCGCGGTGCAGGGCAGTATTTCCAGCGCGCGCCATTCCTTGATCAACTGACGACGGTTGCGCGCGTAGCGTTCGCTGAGGACGTCGGCGTTGGCAATGTCATCCATGGCGATCACGCGGTACTTGCTGTCTCCTTCACACCAGGCCGCCAGATAACGCTTGTCTTCAATGAAACCCAGCATGATGGGCCAGATGATCTGCGGGTCGGCCGGTGCGTGCTCGATTGACAACGTGATGCTCAATTTGTACTGATCGCGCAACGCCCGGCGGATTTCGCTCAGGTCGATGGAGGTTGAAGCGCTGAGTGGTTTGCTGATGTAGAAGGTTTCGTCGTCAAGGGTCGGGCGCATCTCGGGAGGGAGCACGGCATTGATCTTGGCCAGCGCGTTTTTTACGGCAAACGCGAACTGGTCATCGGTGTGACGGCTGACCCACTGAGCACCGATGACCAGCGCCTGGATTTCCTCTTCCGTGAAGGACAACGGCGGCAACACAAACCCAGGCTTGAGGAGATAACCCAGGCCAGGTTCGCCATCAATGTCAGCGCCCATGCCTTGCAAGGTCGCCACGTCGCGGCGAATCGTGCGCAGCGATACGCCAAGTTCCCGCGCGAGCGCCTCGCCCGACACCGTCATGCGGTGCCGGCGAAACACTTGCATCAGTTCAAACAGTCGATGACTTCTGGCCATGCCTACTCCATCGCGATAACGCCTTTGCCGCCAAGCTTGCGGCCTTGCTCAAGCTCGGTGATCAGTTTGATCGCACCGCCCAACGGCACCACTTCACCGACCGCAACCCTGAACCTGCCCCTGCTGGCGGCTTCGGCAAGCTTATCCAGAATCTCGACGCGGGGCGCACCGATGACAGGTTTGAGCCTGCGATCAAAGAGAGCCCGTATGAACTTGCCCGGACCGGGATTGAGATCCAGAAATACACCGCCTGGACGCAACATCGCAACACCTGCCGATACGCTCAGGGTTGCGGCGGTATCCAGCACTGCGTCGAATCGTGTGGTAATGGCCGACGCAGGCGTTGCCCGGTAGTCGTAGACCGTTTGCACGCCCAGCGCCTTGGCCCTGTCGAGGTCTGCTGCACTGCAACTGCCCGACACAGTAGCACCGAAATAGCGCGCGATCTGGACGGCCGCTTCGCCGACTGCGCCCGAACAGCCAGTGATGAACACATGTTGGCCTGCCTGCAGCTTCGCCTTGTCGACCAGTGCGTTCCAGGCGGTGATCCCCGGTGTGCCGATGCAGGCAGCGTCCTCGAAGGAGAGCGGCTCGGGTTTTTTCGCCAGAAAGGCTTCCTGGGTCACGACCGCCTGAGCAAATGCCCCGCTTTCCTTGAACCGTGCGAGCCCCAGTACGGCATCACCTGCCTTTAGCCGGGTAACATCAGCCCCTACCGAGATAACCGTCCCCGAAAAATCCATGCCCATGGCCCGGGGAAAGGCCTTGCCGGTCACAATCTTCATCACGCCGTTGCGCAATTTCCAGTCAATGGGATTGATGGCCGCGAACCTGACCTGCACGGCCACCTCGTTTTTTTTCGGCACTGCCAACCCGAAGTCCTCGACCTGCATCAACTCCGGGCCACCGTATTTGCTGTATTGAATGCGTTTCATGAGGCGTCTTCCGCGATGAGTACGCAGATCACACTACACAGCCACAGGGACAGTTTTTGTCACCATGCTTGCGACGTTCAGGAGTCTGGTTGACGCTCATACCTGCGTTGAATGCGCTCCAGTTCTCCCGACTCGTGCAGCCTCTCCAATGCCTTGGCCCAGGATGCGACCAGTGCATCGTCACAGTCCTGACTGAAAGCGATATACAACGATGAGCGATAGAGCTCGATAGGTATCTGTCGCAAGGTGCCGGGGGCGATGTTCAGTTGTCGGCTGTGGTATGCCACGCCGGCATCGGTGTCGCCAATGATGACAGGGGTGCGTCCATTGAGCAGCATTCGATAAAGCTGAACGCTTTCAGTCGCACTTTTGTCGAGGTTTTTAAAACCCAGCGACTGCAGCATGTCGGGTAGCAGACCAGCGTGCCGCGTCGTGATCTGCGGTGCATGCAGCAGTTGCTCAAGAGAGGTGATGGGCGACGCCGTGGCCAGTTGATAAGGGTGTATCGACTCCTCCACGATGGGGCCGACCCATTTGTACAAGGGCTCGCGCTCTGGCGTTCGAAACATCGAATACAGGATGGTTCTGGGCCGATTTTTCAGGGTATGACTCGCCCGCATGCTGGGCAGCATCACGATGTCGAACTCGTCCCCGGTGACCGCCATGATCGCTCTGACGATTTCCGTGGTCATGCCGGTGAGCTGATTATTTTCCTCATAGTTGTAGGGCGCCCATTCTTCCGTGACGACCTGATAATGCTCCGCTCTGGCAGGCTCGCCGAGCAACAGACACACCAGCACTGCAGTTAATGTCGAGAGGTTCACAGGGTCTGCCTGATGAGCTGTTCGGCGGTCCAGAGCGGATTTTATTGAACAGACAAGGCAAGCATAGACGCGTATCGGGCGTGCATCGCGGCACTGGCAGGCAATTGCCAAAAGCAGCAGTAACGGGGTCAGGCGTCACTGCATGCCGGATGTGCGGTCATCCGCTTTATTGTGCGAATGAATACTCGCCACCCTGTTCCAGCGCCTTGCGGTACGCGGGTCTGGCCTGGAATTTTTCGACCCAGGCGGCGAGGTTGGGGTAAGGCTGCAGCTTGCCGCGGGCCTTGGCGAGTTCGCCGATGAAGCTCATCTGGATATCCGCGCCGGTCAGTTCTTCACCGACCAGGTACGGCGTCAGGCCCAGGGCTTGGTTCAGGTAGCCCAGGTAGTTGGCGACTTCCGATTCAATACGTGGGTGCAACGGCGCGCCAGCATCGCCCAGGCGTCCGACGTACAGGTCGAGCATAAGCGGCAGCATGGCCGAGCCTTCGGCGAAATGCAGCCATTGCACGTATTCATCGTAGGTGGCTCCGGCAGGGTCGGGCTGCAGACGGCCCTCGCCGTGGCGGCGGATCAGGTAGTCGACGATGGCACCGGATTCGATGACGACGTGAGGGCCGTCCTCGATCACCGGCGATTTGCCCAGCGGGTGAATGGCCTTGAGTTCAGGTGGCGCGAGGTTGGTCTTGGCGTCCCGCTCGTAGCGCTTGATCTCGTAAGGCAGGCCAAGCTCTTCGAGCAGCCAGAGAATGCGTTGCGAGCGTGAGTTGTTGAGGTGGTGAACAGTGATCATGTGGGCTCCGCTTCAGGTACGTGAGGGTGTTAATAGAGGACTGTCGTGGAGGCGGGGAGTGCCCTCGATCGGTATTGACGTCGATCACAGGTCAGGAAATGTCGTTACGCCCGCATGTCACGCGGGCTGATACCGAGCCGCTGCCTGAAGGCGGTGGCCATGTGGGCCTGCGATGAGAACCCGCAAGCCTGAGCGATATCAGCCAGTCGCTGGGTTGAATGACGCAGCAGTGTCCTGGCGCGCGCCAGGCGTCGGTCGATCACATAGCTGTGCGGGCTCTGGCCGGTCGTGTCCCGGAACGCACGCATCAAATACCCCTCTGACACGCCCAGTACGGTCGCCATTGCCTGCACACTCACCGGACCTTGCAGTTCTGCCTCGATGTAATCATCCAGCAATCGGAGCCGCTTTGCGGTGAGTGAGGGGCGAGACTGAAAGGACGCGGGTTCAGCGCCGATCGCTCGTTCGACCAGCGCAAAGGCCCATGCTTCCCAGTCATCTTCGACCGATACGCGCAGCAATGCGTTGCGCATGTGTTGCGCGAGGCTGATCGCGGGCGGGTCGATGCGATTGTTGAACGGACCGGCCTCGGCCAGCGATTTGCCGTCAGTGCGGATGACCCGCAGGTATTCGCCGCCTCTGGACGACTGTGAGAACACGTCACAGCCCGCCGGTACAAACGCCAGACCGTTGGCAAGAGCCTGGAAGGGAATCACCCGGTCGCTGCCGATGGCGTGTACGCCGTGCTGCCCATCGAAGGCGAAACCCACGGCAGACTGGGTCGCCACGTACCGGGCTTCATAGGCCGAAGGCGGGAGCAGTTCAATCCGCCACGGCCCGGCCTCGGCATGGCGAACCGGTTCGGCAGGGGGCGATGATTGCAGACGTTCGAGCGGTTTCATGGCTGCATAGTACTCAGGCGTCAGCGTAAAAGTCAGGTCAGTTTTCTGAAAGCCACAGGCGTGTTTTCTGCCTAGGCTGGGCAAAACCTTCTAGAGCAATGACCATGCATGGATTGACGCTGCAAGACATCGAAAGCGCTGCTCGCCAGGTATACGACGTAATGCCGGCCACCGCGCAATATGCCTGGCCTTTGCTGGCACAGCGGCTGGGTTGCAGTGTCTGGGTCAAACACGAAAACCACACGCCTACCGGCGCATTCAAGGTGCGGGGTGGCATCACCTTCATGAGCTGGCTCAAACGCAATCATCCAGAGGTCCGGGGCATCGTGACGGCGACGCGTGGCAATCACGGCCAGAGCCTTGCGCTGGCCGCCCGCGCCTTGGGTCTGCACGCCCTGATTGTGGTCCCGCAAGGTAACTCGGTGGAAAAGAACAGCGCCATGCGCGCCTTTGGCGGCGAAGTCGTCGAGTGCGGCCAGGATTTCGACCAGGCCCGTGAGGAGGCAGCCCGTCTGGCGCAGGTGCACGGGCTGTATCTGGTGCCGCCCTATCATCCAGAACTGGTCAAAGGGGTGGCGACCTATGCTCTGGAACTGTTCAACGCGGTCCCGGACCTGGATGTGGTTTACGTGCCCATCGGCTGTGGCTCTGGCGTCTGCGGCGTGATTGCTGCGCGCGATGCGTTGGGGCTTGAGACTGAAGTGGTGGGCGTGGTGTCCACCGAGGCCGACGCTGCCAAGCGATCGTTCGAGACCGGGCACCTGCAGGAAACCGCATCGGCCACGACCTTTGCCGATGGCCTGGCGGTGCGCAAGCCGGTGGCAGACGCGTTCAACGTCTACTCGGCGGGCGCCGCGCGCATCGTCTCGGTCAGCGATGCGCAGATCGCCGAGGCCATGCGTGTGTATTACACCGATACGCACAATTTGACCGAAGGCGCGGGTGCGGCGGCGCTGGCGGCACTCATTCACGAGCATGCACAGTTGCAGGGCAAAAAAGCCGGTGTGATTCTGTCGGGAGGAAACATTGATCGTGAGCTCTATGCAAGGGTGATTGCCGGGTTGTGGCCCTGACCCATAGGGCAGCCGTCGCCGATCGCGTAAGATTGCGCTCTCTTATTACATCAGGGACGAGTCAATGGCATTTCGGGTGTTGGTCATTGGTGGCTACGGTAACTTTGGCAGTTTGATCTGCGACCATCTGGTGACGCTGCCCACCGTTGAACTGGTCATTTCGGGCCGTGACAGTCGCAAGCTGGCTCAAAAGGTCGCCGAGCTGCAAACGCTGGGCGGCAAGGTCTGCGAAAGCTGGTGCGGTGATGCAATGAAGGACGGCACGGCCAGCGAGCTTCGTGCCCTGGGCATCCAGTTGGTGATTCACACGGCCGGGCCTTTTCAGCAGCAATCCTATGCCATCGCGCGGCATTGCATCGAAGCCGGTGTGAATTACTGCGACCTGTCGGACTGCCGCGCGTTTGTTACCGGGATCTCGACCCTTGATGCCGCCGCACGCGAGGCAGGTGTCAGTGTGTTGAGCGGCTGCAGTTCGGTGCCGACCCTGTCGGCGGCCATCATTGATGAGCATCGCGAACGCTTTTTGCGCATCGATTCGATCGAGCACGGCATTTCATCGGCGGCCAAAATGCCGGGTCTGTCCACCGTGCTGGGCGTGCTGGCTTACGCAGGAAAGCCGATCAATCAGCTCAAGGACGGGCAGGTGCATCAGGTGCCGGGCTGGATGGACCTGACACTGCGCAAGCTACCGGACATGGGGACGCGGCTGCTGGCCAATGTCGATGCGCCTGACATTGATGTATTTGCGACGCGCTACGCGGCAAAAAATCTGCGCTTCAAGGCTGGGTCAGGACTGAAGGCAGGCGGCATCGCCAATTTTCTGTTGGCCTGGTCGATTCGCCGCGGTCTGATTCATGACCCTGCGCCCTGGGCGACCCGGCTGCATCGCTGGGGTACCCGGTTTGAACACTTGGGCGACAAGAAAAGCGCGATGTACATAGACGTCGATGGAATTGATCACGACGGCCAGCCTTTGCGCATGCAGGCGCTGCTGACGGCCCTCAACGACAAGGGGCCGCAAATCCCCAGCTGCGCTGCGGTCGCCCTGGCGACAAAAATGGCCGCCGGTTACCGACCGCTTGCCGGGGCGCGTGCGTGCGTTGGCGAGATCACGGTGAATGAGTACTTGGTGGCCATGAACGAACCCGCCAACATTTCGCTGGACGTGCAGTTCAAGGGCGCAAAGGCCTGACCATGCTTTACCTGATACTTAAGTATGTGCACGTGATTGCGGCGATCTTTTTGTTCGGCTTCGGCATGGGGTCGTACCTCTACCTGATCGCCGCCAGCCGCAGTGCCAATGCGCAAGTCATTGCTCATGTGGCGAAAATGGTGGTGCGCTACGACGCCTGGATTACCACTCCGGCCGGGTTCATGCAAATCATCACCGGGTATTGGCTGGTGAAACTGACGGGGTTGTCCCTGTTGAGCAACTGGGTGCTGACCTCGTTGATCATCTTCATCTGCGTGGGCGCATTGTGGCTGCCGGTTCTGATACTGCAAAAACGCCTGGAACGGCTGGCTGAACAGGCGGCTGAAAGGGGCAGGGCGCTGCCCGATGAGTTTCATGTCCACTACCGCCTATGGTTCTGGCTCGGCGTGGCGGGTTTTTCCGGCATGTTCATGATTGTCTTGATGATGGTCAGCAAGATGACGCTGACGCAGTGGTTTCAGTGACTGCCTTCATCGAAAAAGACCTGAACGGCTGAAAACTTGAGTTCGCTGCGCGACCGTCTGGCGTTACCAGTCGTCCGAAAAAGATTCAGCCCACTAAGTTAAATAAATCTTAATGTTGGCGCAGGCCCCGTAAATGGGGGGCGCTGCGTCTTATCTATCGGTCGATCAGTTATATCGATCAAGTTTCCCATCAAGTTCACCTGTTTAGCGCCGATTCACGGGCATTCCGAAAAATCGAAGGCACACACGCTATGAGCGCGAAATGGTTGGACAACTTGAACGTCAGCAAGAAGCTCGGGCTGGGCTTTGCCGCCACCCTGCTGGGTGTACTGACGGTCACGGCGATTGGTTACTCAAGTACTAACCTGTTGATCGAGCGTCTGGGCAAAAGTGGCGAGGTGGCTGCAATCAAGGGCGATGTACTCAATGCCCGAATTGCCGCTCAGGCCTACGCCACGGGTCCAAGCGCCGCCGGCGTGCAAACCTACGCCAGCGCGCTGGGCACGTTGAGTAACAGTGTCGAGCGGGGGCTGAAGGTATTTGTCGTTTCGAGCAATCTGGACAAGCTGCGTGACATCAAGGAACAGGTCGGAGGCTTGAAGCAGACGTTCGATCAACTGGTCAGCATCAACCAGAAAGTCGATGACGCGTTAAAACCGCTGATCAAGGTTTCGGACGATGTCAGTGCAACGTTTGAAAACCTGCTGCAGAAAACCATCGACGACGCCGTGCGGGCGCCGAGCGAGTTGGGTATTCAACAAGTGAAAGTGGCCGGTGACCTGCGCAACGGCATGACCAACTTTCGGCTGATCTTCCGCCGCTACCTGAGTATTCCTTCTGCCGATAACCGTCAGGCGACCTTCAATGCGGCCGATGCGCTGATCGCGCAGCTGGCTGCCGCTCGCAATCAGTTGCCTGCCGAGGCCAATGGCGCGGTGGACACCGCCCTGAGTGCCTTGAAGCAATACAAGGTACTGATGGCGTCGATCTCCGAGATGCTGCAGCAGACTGATCAGGTGCGCAGCGCCTTGCAGCAACAGTCCATCGCCACGGCGGCCCGTGCCGACGACCTGGCTGCAGCGCAACTGGTGAGTGCCAAGCGTGAGCAGGACACCGCAGTGATGCAGCTGTTGAGCGTGGCGTTTGTTGTGTTACTGATCGGCATCTTCGCGGCGTTCATCATCACCCGCCAGATCACCGTGCCATTGAACGACACCGTGATCGCCGCTCGCCGGATCGCCGAGGGCGACCTGACCCATGACACCGGTACGACGCGCCAGGACGAGTTGGGCCTGTTGCAGAACACCATGCAGCACATGACGGTGTCGCTGCGTGGCCTGATAGGCGGCATCGGCACAGGCATCACACAGATCGCGACCGCAGCCGAAGAACTGTCTGCCGGCAGCGAGCAGACCAGTGCTGGCGTCGCTCAGCAAAAGAACGAAGTCGATCAGGTCGCCACGGCCATGAACGAGATGGCGTCGACCGTCCAGGAAGTCGCACGCAACACCGAAGACGCCTCCAGGGCCGCCAGACAGGCTAGCGAGCGTGCCGCTCATGGCAGCAGTGTGGTGCAACACGCGACGCGGGAAATCGGCCAGTTGGCGGGCGAAGTCAAGCAATTGGGCCAGGCCATGGAGCGTCTGTCTGAAGACAGCAACAAGATTGGCAGCGTGATTGACGTGATCAAGGCGGTTGCCGAACAGACCAACCTGCTGGCGCTCAACGCTGCTATCGAAGCTGCGCGTGCGGGCGAGCAGGGCCGCGGCTTTGCTGTGGTGGCCGATGAAGTGCGCTCGCTGGCCCAGCGTACCCAGAACTCCACGACCGAAATCGAAGCGTTGATCCTGGCATTGCAACAGGGCACGGGCGCTGCCTCCGGCCTGATGGACGCCAGCCTGCAACGGACCGAAGGCACCGTGGTGCTGGCGCGCCAGGCCGAGCAGGCGCTGATGGAAATCAACCAATCGATCGGCACCATCGAGCAGATGAGCCAGCAGATTTCTGCGTCTGCCGAGCAACAGAGTGCAGTCACCGAAGAGATCAACCGCAGTGTGCTCAGCGTGCGGGACATCGCGGATCAATCCGCTGCGGCAACCGAGCAGAGCGCGGCCTCTACCGTGGAACTGGCCCGTCTGGGCGGTAACCTGCAGAGCATGGTGGCGCGCTTTCGGATCTGAGGTCTGAAAAACGGGCTTGCGGCAAGGTCGTAAGCCCACTCCTATCAAACAACCCATACGTCACTGAAGAAACACTATTTTTCTGTGGCCGGTGCTCGCGTTGATACAGTGCTGTGCCAGAAATAGAGGGCGGGATACCTACCTGGCCGCTTCAGCCTTTCGTTTTTCCGCCCTGACCACAACCCAGATACCGATTCCCGACACCAGCATGCCTGACGCCATCTGCCAGGACAGCGGTTCATCGAACATCATCCAGGCCAGCAGCATGGTCACTGGCGGGCTGAGGTACAGAGCGCTCGCGACCCGCGTTTCGGACGCCCGGCGCAGGCATACCCAGTAGAGCCCATAGCCACCCAGAGTGGACAAACCGGCAGTCCATGCCACGCTCAGTGCAAACCCTGTGCCGGGTACTGGCGCCAGTGAGCCTTGTGCGCCTTCAATACCGGCGAAGATGATGCCGGACACGCAACATTGCAGCCACAGATTCGGCAGCAGGCCCAGGGTCTGCGAAGCGGTCAACCGTTTGCGCCAAAGCGTCGCCACCGCCAGCGACAGCATGCCCAGCAATGGGAGGCCATAAGCCCATAACGGCGCTTTACCCCAGGCCAATGCGCCTTGTGTTGCAATCACTACGCCCAGCAGACCGATGGCCAGCCCGACCCAGACTCGCCAGGCCAGTCGCTGGCCCAGAAACAGCGCTGCCAGCAGCGCCATTGCAATGGGCAGCAGATCTGCGAACAGCGCCGCGAGCCCGGCCGGAACGCCCAGCGCGATGCCTTGTGTGATGCCCGCCAGATAGCCCGTCATGGCCAGCAGACCAATGCCTGCGTTTTTCAGCAAAACAGCAGGCGAGGTCCGCAGCAATGGCCGGAACACAAAGGGCAAAAGAATCAGGCAGACCAACACGCAGCGCCAGAACACCACCAACAGGGGCGGCGCGTAATCGATCGAGAAGCGGGCGCCGATGAATCCGGAACTCCAGGTCAGGATCAGCCCCGCTTCGAGAAGCGGTAACGGCAGGGATCGCAGACGGTCAGGCCGTGGGATTTGGCTGTGTTTTATCGATATGTGCTGGTTCATGCCCCACAGACTACGAAACAGGAGTAATCTAATAAATCAAAATAAACCACATCAGTTGTTCAAGAATATTGAATTATGACGCCGACGCTCGATATCGAACTGATCAGAACCTTTCATGCCGTCGCCCGCATCGGCAAATTTTCGGCTGCAGCTGATCAACTGCATAAAAGCCCGGCTGCTGTGAGCGTGCACATCCAGCGTCTTGAGGCCGTCGCAGGCGGTCGCTTGCTGAATCGCGACAACCAGTCGGTTTCTCTCACCGCGCTGGGCAAAAGGCTTTTGTTGTCCACGACCGAGCTGCTCGCGACTCACGACCGGGTGCTCGCCGACCTTC
This sequence comes from Pseudomonas asturiensis, assembly GCF_900143095.1. Classification (GTDB taxonomy): domain Bacteria; phylum Pseudomonadota; class Gammaproteobacteria; order Pseudomonadales; family Pseudomonadaceae; genus Aquipseudomonas; species Aquipseudomonas asturiensis. The sequence continues at coordinate 199,319 of NZ_FRDA01000004.1, forward strand.
ACGGCACCCGTCTGGCCGGACGTATCAGCCTGGGCGTACCGGATGAATACGCCACCCATGTCATCCGCGACATCCTGCCAACGTTCATCGCAGCCTGGCCCAATGTGGTGCTGGAATTGAAAACCGCACCCAGCTACGCCCTTCGCGAGCAGGTACAGCGCGGCAAGCTTCAGGTGGCAGTGTTGGCGTTGCCCAAGTGCGAGGCGAGCGACGATGCGCAGCGGCTGGTATCGACCCACCCGGTGTGGGTTGGACCGCAAGGGCATTCCCTGCACATGGCTGAAGTGCTTCCGCTGGCCGTACATGCCGCGCAATGCCCTTATCGGCAAGCGATGCTTGAGTCGCTCAGTGAATGTGGCCGCAAGGTGCGTATCGTGCTGGAAAGTCCTTCGAATCAGGCAGTCAAGGCTTGCGTAGAAGCAGGGCTGGGCATCAGTCTGATCGACCGTTCCCGTGTCACCGCTGGCATGCAGATACTGCAAGGGCTGCCCGAGATTGCCGAACATGACGTGGTGTTTCTGAGGTCGCCGGGTTCGCGGATGGATGAAGCCGTAGACCTTCTGGGCGACGCCATGCGGCAGTCTTTCCGGCTTTAGTTTTCGGTTTAAGTGTTCGGTTTTAGTCAGGCACTTGCTCACGCACTGCTTTGAACAAGGTGCGCCAGACGCGAAGCAATGTCCTGACGGCGGAAAGGCTTGGCCAGAATCTCGAAATCGTCCGTCGGCACCGGTTTGGCATTGGTGTAGCCGGTGATGATGAGAATGGGAAGGTCGTTGATGCGCTGACGGATCTGCCGAGCCAGTTGAACGCCGGTGATGTCAGCCATGACGTAATCGGTGATCAGTACATCCGGCCTCAGGCCTGCATCAAACAGATCCAGCGCGACTGCGGCGGACGGTGCTTCGGTAACCTGATAGCCCAGATCCTGTAAAAGGTGCGCGGTGCTGTCCCTGACCAGGTCTTCGTCATCGACCAGCAGCACGTGAACGGCCCCCTCAATGACGTGCGCCTCCAGCGATCTGGACTCTGCCCTGTTCACCGGACCGCTGGCCACGGGCAGCCAGAGATTCACCTCAGTGCCCCTGCCAGGCTGCGAGTGGATAGCGAACTCGCCACCTGACTGCAGCGCCAGCCCCTGAACCATTGACAGACCCAGCCCCGTGCCTTTACCCACACCTTTGGTTGAGTAAAAGGGTTCAACGCAATGCCTGAGCGTGTCTTCACTCATGCCGCAGCCGTTGTCGCTGATTATCAGTCGCACGTGCCCGTCTGCGGGTGACTCGGTCGTGCCATCGAGGGTTTCACTCCGAGCACTGATGCGTACGCGACCACCTTCTTCAAGTGCATCGCGCGCGTTGACCGTCAGGTTGAGAATGGCCAGTTCCAGTTGGTGCGGATCAATGAATACAGCAGGCAATCCATCCGGGATATCGATTTGCACCGAGATCATCGGGCCGAGCGAGCGCTCGATCAGGTCGCTCAGGTCTGCCACCAGATGCCCGAGGTCGATCGCTTCAGGGTTGAGGGTCTGCCGACGTGCGAAGGTCAGCAGTCGACCGACCAGGGTTCGCGCGCGGTCTGCAGCCAGCAGCGCGCTTTCGGCCAGACGGGTCGAGCGCTCGTCTTCGGCGCGTCGGCTGATCAGCTCAAGCGAGGCAATGATCGGCGTCAGCAGGTTGTTGAAGTCGTGCGCAACGCCGCCGCTCAATTGGCCGACCATTTCCATCTTGCGAGACTCATGCAACTGGGCAAGGGATTTTTCGCGCTGAGCGAGCATCGTCACGACGCGTTGTTCAAGGCTTTCATTCAGGTCACGCAATGCCCGCTCGGCTTGTGCCTGATTGATCCATAGCCAGGCCTGCTTTGTGGCCTCCCGAGCGAGTTCGAGTTCATGAGCACCAAAGGTGGTGGTGAGGGAGGGCTGGATGATCAGCGTTGCTTCCAGCTTGCCGTGCAGCACAACCGGCACATGGATCGTGCAGGGCGGCTCGTCCTGTGGGTAGCGGGCAACACGCGCATTGGCGGGGATAATGGGGCTGGCAGCGTTTTCATGCACCACCGCCTGGCCGGAGCGCAGGTCCGCCGACATGGCGTCGGTCCAGCCAGGCAACCCGTTGAAGGGAATCGAGTGTCCGGTTTCGCCGCCCTGACGAACCGTCAGACGATGGCCGTCGTCGTCCACACCGATCAGCGCCAATTGCTGAGTCCCCAGTTCGTTACCCAGGCGGCTCAGCACATGACACTCGATGGCAACCGGATCGGATGTGGAAGGAAGCGTCTGCCCCAGCTCGACCAGGAACGCCTGGCGCCGCTCGAACTGTACGCGTCCGGTGGTCTCGGTGACGATGCACAGTACGCCGCCAATGGAGCCGTCAGCTTCGCGGACGGCCGAGTAGGACACATCGAAGTAAACCGTTTCTGCGGCACCAAAGCGTTTTATATAGAACGGCCGGTCTTTAGCCGAAAAGGTCTTGCCGCTGTCACGAACGCCCTGCAGCAGCGGTTCGAGATCGTTCCACAGCTCGCCCCAGCTTTCAACGGCAGGCCGCCCCAGCGCGCCTGGATGCTTGTCCCCGATGCTCGGTGCGTAGGCATCGTTGTACAAGGCGATGAACTGTGGGCCCCAGAAAACCACAATCTGGGCATGAACGGGCAGGGCCGTGGCAATCAGGTTTTTCAGGCAGCTCGACCACTGTGACGGATGCCCCAAAGGCGAATCGTTCATCACAGTTGCTTTTAGCAACGCGGCAATCTCGCTTCCGTCGTCCAGAAAGCTCAATGCTTCGGTGTCGGCTGACGTTGAAGGGTTGAGGTTATCCATCGACTTAAACGCTCTAAGAAAAAAGCGGAACTTGCGCGGTTAGAGCAGTTGAATACGCCGAGCGTTCAGTGAAAAGTTGAATAAAAACAGTCGATGTTCCAGCCCGGCTTAGAAGGTAGCGCCGTTGTTAAAGACCTGTCGATCCAGGGCGTCATGACCGCTTATGGCGCGAACGTATAAGCAAAAAGCCCGCGATATTCGCGGGCTGTGGATGACGGGATGAATCCGCGAGCCGTTCTCAGCCGTCCTTGAACAGAAAACTGTAGGCATTCAGGGCTGGCACGCCGCCCAGGTGGGCGTAGAGCACTTTCGAACCTTCGGGAAACTCGCCGTTACGGACCATGTCGATCATGCCGTGCATGGACTTGCCTTCGTAGACCGGGTCGGTCAGAACGCCTTCCAGGCGCGCGCACAGGCGGATGGCTTCCAGGGTGCCTTCGTTGGGCAGCCCGTATTCGGGGTAGGCGTAGCGGGTGTCCAGCACCACGTCGTCGGCGGTGATCTCGCGGCCCAGCTCGACCAGCTTTGCAGTGTTCTGTGCGATGCGCAGCACCTGTTCGCGGGTCTTGTCCGGCTTGGCGGAGGCATCGATGCCAATGACCCGCTGTGCTCGACCGTCGGCAGCAAAGCCCACGATCATCCCCGCGTGGGTGCTGCCGGTTACCGAGCAGACCACGATGTAGTCGAACTTGAAGCCCAACTCTTCTTCTTGCTGACGCACTTCATCGGCAAAACGCACGAACCCCAGGCCACCGAAAGGGTGCTCCGAGCAGCCTGCCGGGATCGGGAAGGGCTTGCCGCCGCTCTCGACCACATCAGCCATGGCTTTTTCCCAGCTTGGCCGAATGCCGATATCGAAGCCCGCCGAATCCAGACGCACATCAGCGCCCATGATGCGCGACATCTCGATATTGCCGACCCGGTCGTACAGGGCGTCCGAATAGTTGACCCAGTTTTCCTGAACCAACACGCACTTCATGCCCAGATGCGCGGCGACCGCTGCCACCTGACGGGTCTGGTTGGACTGGATGCCGCCAATCGACACCAGGGTGTCATAGCCCCCATCGATGGCCTCGGGTACCAGGTATTCCAGCTTGCGCGTCTTGTTGCCGCCGAAGGCCAGGCCGCTGTTACAGTCCTCTCGCTTGGCGTACAGCTCGACCTTGCCACCCAGGTGCTCGCTCAGGCGTTTGAGTGGCGTGATGGGCGAGGGACCGAACGTCAGAGGGTAGCGCTTGAATGTGCTCAGGTTCATATCGAGTCTCCGTTGAGAGGGGCATCCAGGCATGAGGTTTTACGCAGTGCCTGGGATGGGTCCTATCATAGGAAATAGCCTGATAAGTGTGGTTGCAAAGAATTGTTCAAATAGGAAATTAAGATTAGTGTTAATGCCATCAAACCTTTTTAAATGTTGTGAAATATCAAATGAAAGCAATAAATGAACGCAGCAAAAAGCTGACATCCGATGTTGCGCCGCCGCTGGACCGGATTGACCGCACGATTCTCAAGACGCTGCAGCGTGATGCGTCCATCTCCAATGTGGCGCTGGCGGAAAAGGTCAGGCTCAGCCCGCCCGCGTGCCTGAGGCGTGTGGAGCGGCTCAAGGAAAACGGGGTCATCAAGGGTGTGGTGGCGTTGCTTAATGGTGAGGTGCTGGATGCGGGGATGGTGGTGCTGATCGGTGTGGTGCTGGACCGCTCGACGCCGGACTCCTTCGCCCAGTTCGAAGCGGCTGCGCAGAAGGTGTCCGGGTGCATGGAGTTCCATGTGGTCACCGGTGAGTTCGACTACTTCATGCTGCTGCGCACCAGGGACAGCCAGAGCTTCAACCGCCTGCATGCCGAGCAGTTGCTTTATCTGCCGGGCGTTCGGCAGATCCGCTCGTTCATGGGGCTGCGCCAGGTGCTGTCGACGACCCACATTCCTCTCTGAATGATCAGTCCGGCGACAGGTAATGCTCCTGCAGGTAGCACCTCATCAGGAAGCGGGTCGCGGCGAGGATTTCTTCCACCTGAGCCTGTGGCGAGTTGCTGGAAGGCATCTGTTCTTCGGGACGGATCAGTTCCAGAAAGTGCATCTTGTGCCCACAGACCGAGCCCAGCCATGCCAAATGAGCAGGGTGGCTAGCTTCGACGTCCAGCAAATAGCAGGTCTTGGGGATCGCACCCAGTAACTGGCTGATTTCGCATTCGGACACCCGGTGTGCATCGAACAGACGGTTTTCAGCGTCCAGCCATTCATCTTCCAGTGTTGCCGATTGTCTGATCATCAGCCACGCCACTTGCGGCCAGTCGCTGAGTTCGTGAGAGAGGTACTCGATCAGGCGTGCCGACAGATTGGCGTTGGAAATGATGATCACCCCGGTCTCCTGCGACACGGGTTTCATCCATTGCGCTCGCTGTGAATCATTCGTCATGAACAGCCCCTTGCGGTCGATTGCGTCGCTCGTCTGGTCGGGTTGCAAAGCAGTAGTCGTGCCACCGGCTCAAGTACTGAGCGAAAAGTGGCTGCGCTCGCCGACTTTTCGTACAGAGCCTAACGTTCCCGTGTCGCCGGGGTCATAGGCTCAATGCTTTGCAATGCCGCACGGTGGTGGCTTGTGATTCAATACGCACCGGTTTTGGTTTTTCTACTTGCTCAAGGACTTTGATTTTGGCTGCTGGAAGCTTGCTTACCCTGCTTGATGACATTGCGACGCTGCTGGATGACGTGGCCCTTGCCACGAAAAAGACCGCAGGCGTGCTGGGTGATGATCTGGCGCTCAATGCGCAACAGGTGACCGGCGTATCCGCCGACCGTGAATTGCCGGTGGTCTGGGCCGTGGCCAAAGGCTCGTTGCTCAATAAAGCGATTCTGGTGCCCGCGGCGCTGCTGATCAGTGCCTTTGCGCCGTGGGGGATCTTGCCGTTGCTGATGATCGGCGGCGCGTTCCTGTGCTTCGAAGGCTTCGAAAAGATCGCCCACAAGTGGCTGCACAAGGAAAGCGGTGAGGAGCACGAACAGCGCAAGCAGGCCACGACCGATGCGTCGGTGGACATGGTGGCGTTCGAGAAGGATCGCATCAAAGGCGCAATTCGTACCGACTTCATTCTGTCGGCGGAAATCATCGTACTGGCGCTGGGCGTAGTGTCGACACGGCCGTTCATGGATCAGGTCGGCGTGCTGGTGATCGTGGCGGTGCTGATCACGGTTGGCGTTTACGGGCTGGTGGCCGGTATCGTGAAACTCGACGACCTGGGGCTGTACTTGAAGAAGAGCGCCAGTTCATTCGCACAGAAACTCGGCGCTGGCCTGCTGTGGCTGGCACCGGTGTTGATGAAACTGCTGTCGATCCTCGGCACCGCCGCCATGTTCATGGTCGGTGGCGGGATTCTGGTCCACGGCCTGCCCTTCGCTCATCACTGGGTTGAGGGCGTGACGGCAAGTGCTGCGGGGGCTGTGGGCGGATTGTCGGTGATCGTTCCGACACTGGTCGATGCGGTTGCAGGCATCATTGCCGGTGCGCTGCTGGTATTGATCGTGACGTTTGCGGGCAAGGCGTGGAAGGCCGCCAGGGCTTAGCCCTGAGCGTTCCTCAGGCTCCGTGTGTGAACGGTGGGAGGCGGCTTGTCGGCGATGCAGTCGACGCGGTGTATCAGGAAAACCGCATCATCGTTCATCGCGGACAAGTCCGCTCCCACGAGCTCTCAGAAGAACACTTTCACCAGCAAACTTGCGGTGTTCTGGTCGGTATCGAAGGAGCGGGTGTCCTTGATGCCGTATTTGTTGGTCCAGTAGTCATACTCGATACCGACGTACAACTGACGCTCCGGGTAGTTGAGCGCTTTGCCCAGGTCGTATTTGATCTGCGGGTTGAAGTGCAGGTTGGAGTGGTACGTGCCGCGTGAAGTCTCGTCGTTGTCGACGACCCAGTCCATGAAGCCGTCGATCAGCACATCCGATTTGCCCACCGGAATGGTGTAAGACCACACTGGCGTGATCTGCCACACGCCGTCGCCCGGGCGGTTGCCTTCGGTGTGGCGCTGATAGAAGTTGAGCTGGAAATAATCGAAGCCCGGAATCTTCAGATCGAACGCAGGGCCGATCAGGTACGACTCGTTATCGCCTTCGCCGAACTCGTAAGTGGCGGCCAGCAATACATCGGTGATCGGACCGAACTCAAACTTCTGGCCGAATATCTTGCCCATCGACAAACGTGGAGAGAACTCGCCGTAGTAGGTGTTATCGCCTGCGTTTGCATCTTTCTTGCCGTTGTAGAAGATCTTGTCAACGAAGAAGAAGTTGTCGCCGTACTTCCAGCTGTCGGCATGTTCGAACGTAAACGTCTGCTGGATATGCGGATTGACAGTGAAGTCCCGTCCATTGAGATAGGTCAGGCTATTGCTCTGCCACTGGAAAATATCCCCCGCCATGGCTGGCGCTGCGGCCAGCAGACTGCTGGCCAGTAACACGCTGGAAAGAGTACGGTTCATTCAGTGTATCCCTTGAGTTAGATCATGATGGTGCAGACCGGCGTTCTGAGTGACGCCTTGTCCGGGGGTAATAATTTGTCTGTTTGGTCAGCTTTGAGTAATTAGCAAGAGCTGCGCCAACTACTGAAAAACAGCCGCAGTCATCCTTGAACCGACACCTGGATGTCGGTTTGAGCACTTTTCCATGGGCAACAGACGCTTGACTGATCAGTCAGTTAGTTGGCTGGGGGGAAATGAGCAACAAGTCGCTAAATGATCGGTCGGTTTGCAGCGGCGGCGCAGGATACTGACTCGCGCTCAGGGGCTCAAGTGCTCCAGCACAGGGCGGCTGGAGCGAAAACGGGGCGACATTCAGGTTGACTGTCGCCCCGTTGACTCAATCCAGCTTCGCGCCTTGATCGATCCAGGCACCGACCAGTTCGCGCTCCTGCGGGGTCATCTGGGTGATGTTGCCCAGCGGCATGATCGGCGAGGTCACGGCCTGGGCCTTGATGCGTGGCGCCTGCTGCTGGATTTCCTGGGGCGTGTCGAACATCACGCCGGCAGGTGCAACGCTGAACAACTGGCTGGTGGGTTTGGCCGAGTGGCAGACCGCACAGCGTTGCTGGATCACTTCGTTGACCTTGCTGAACCCCGCGCTGGCCGCCGTGGGTGGCTCCGGCTGGGCAGGTGCGGCGACCGGTGCTGCGGGCTTTTCATCGGCGCGATGCCCGCCGACGGCGGTGCCGGGCAACGGTTGATAGACGATCTTCGTAACCTGAGGCGGTTGCGCAGGCCCGGTGACGTACGCCAGGCACAGCATACCCAGTGCGGCAACGGGCAATGTCCAGGCGAAGCGATGGCTGTCGTGCCGGGTATTGAAGTAATGCCGCACCAAGACGGCCAGCAGCGCAATGCCTGCCAGAATCAGCCAGTTGTATTCGCTGCCGTAAGTGCTCGGAAAGTGGTTGCTGATCATGATGAACAGCACCGGCAGGGTGAAGTAGTTGTTGTGCCGCGAGCGCAGCAGGCCTTTGGCGGGCAGGCTCGGGTCCGGCGTGCGGTTTTCTGCGATGGCGGCAACCAGCGCGCGCTGCGCCGGCATGATGATGCGAAACACGTTGCCGACCATGATGGTGCCCATGATCGCCCCGACATGCAGGTACGCACCGCGTCCGCTGAACACCTTGCTGAAACCGTAGGCCGCTGCGACCAGCAGCACGAACAGAATCAGCCCCAGCAGAGCAGGGCGCTTGCCCAGCGCCGAGTCACACAGAAAACTGTAGATGAACCAGCCCACGAACAACGAGCCCAGGCCAATGTGTACGCCTTCCGCGCCCGACAGGCTGCTGCCCGGTGCAAGCAGGTACAGGGTCGGGTTGGCGTAGAACACCACGCACAACAGCGCCACGCCCGACAGCCAGGTGGAATAGGCTTCCCATTTGAACCAGTGCAGGTTCTCCGGCATGGTCGGCGGAGCGAGCTTGTATTTCTCCAGATGATAGATGCCACCACCATGGATGGCCCACAGGTCCCCTGAAAGTCCGTCACGCGGGTTCTTGCGGTTGAGGTTGTTTTCCAGCCAGACAAAGTAGAACGATGCGCCGATCCACGCGACGCCCACAATCATATGAATCCAGCGTACGCCGAGATTCAGCCATTCCATCAGATGTGCCTGCACGGTTTTTACCTGATACCTGTCACCACTTCACGGGTGCTCAGGCCCTTCCTGGGAGTCGGGATCTAGCACCATCAACGTGTGCTCTGCAAAGTAATGCTCATCGCAGTTATTGCCGCTTCCACTGCGATCAACCACCAGGAAGTCATCCCGCTTTTCGATCGTCAGCACCGGATGGTGCCAGACGCCGCGATGGTAATTGACACCCTGCCTGCCGTTGGACACGAAGGCGCGGGTCAGCTCTGGTTCAGGCGCATCGCCAAGTGGCGCGACCACGATCAGAAAAGGATTGCCGAGCAGCGGTATGAACGCCTGACTGCCCTGCGGATGTCGCTCCAGCATGGTGATGGTCAACGGCATCGGCAGCGCCTCGGCGCGGAAGATGCTGATGATCGCCTTATCGTCTGGCTGCGCGGTTTCAACCTCGGCCAGACGATGAAAACGCATGGTCGAGCCGTTATTGATCATGAAATGATCGCTGCCATCGGTCTCGATCACATCACCGAACGGCGCAAAGGCTTCCTTGGTCAGCGGCTCGATTATCAGTTTGCGCATGCGGGTTCTTCTTTAATGGGGTTCGAGATGATCGTTCCAGTACAGGCATGGGTGTGCGTTGCTGCCAAAGCCTATCGCGACACCTTGCCCAGTACCCGCAACCGGCTCACGCCGCCATCCGGGAAAACGTTCAGACGAATGTGAGTGATCGGGCCGATGGCTTTGATCTGCTCGGCGAACTCGTGCTCGGCGTGCATGGTCAGCTTCTGGCTGGGCAGCAGTTCGCGCCAGAACAGGCTCTGGGTTTCGATCTGGCTATCAGTGCCGCCTTTCACGAAAGCACCCTGGATCGAGCAGCTGTCCGGGTAGTTGCCCTTGAAGTGCAGGGTGTCGACGATGACTTTTTCGACTTCGCCCGGATGCCCCAGCGCCACGATGACCCAGTCATTGCCTGGCGTGCGGCGGCGAGCGGTTTCCCAGCCATCGCCCATGTTCACGCCACGGCCCGGATTGAGAATATTGCTCATGCTGCCGTAATGCTCGTCCGAACAGGCAATCGAACGTCCGCCATTGAGCGCCGCCACCAGATCGATCTGTTCGCTGTCGCCAACTGTGGTCCAGTCGCGATGCGGCACTCCGTGCACTCGCAGACGTGCGACGCCGCCGTCCGGATAGATGTTGAAGCGCAAGTGGCTGAACGGCTGATCGTGGCTGATCTCATGATAGTGGTGGCTGTTGCCTTTCAGCTCCACCGACGGCAGCACTTCAGTCCAGGCGGTGTTCTCGTCCGGCTCGCCCGAGGCCAGAAAGCAGGCTTCCAGCGAGGCGGACGGCGGGAAGTTGCCGGTGAAGAACGACGTGTCGATGTCCACGCCCTTGATGGTGCCCGCTACACCCAGGCGAATGACTGCGCTGTCGTAACCTTCAAAACGCTTGCGTCGCGATTCCCAGCCGTCCATCCACTTGCCGTTATCGTCGAACACGCCTTCTTTCCAGACCGCAGGTGTCGGCTGGAACAGGCGGTTGGCATCGGCGAACCAGTCGTCGGTCACGGACAGCACCTTTGTGCCCAGACGCGCATCAGCCAGATTCACGAACTTCTCGAACGGTGCGGCGTAAACTTTCATGCTTCTTGTCTGCCTTCTAAACGTTGGATGAGCGCGGCGCTTGAAGCGCCTGCAAACGGAACAGTGCGATGGTGTTGATCTCAGCCAGGGCGCAAGCGAACTCGGCCTCCGGTGAGTGATGGATGCGTTGTTCGAACGCCGCCAGGATCTTGTGCCTGTCGCTGCCCTTGACCGCCATGATGAACGGAAAGCCGAAGCGGGCCTTGTAAGCCTCATTCAACTCGGTGAAGCGTTGAAACTCCTCAGGCGTGCAGAGGTGGATGCCGGCACCTGCCTGTTCATTGCTGCTGGCCTCGGTCAACTCACCCTGAACGGCGGCCTTGCCCGCCAGATCCGGGTGAGCGTTGATCAGTGCCAGTTGTTGCGCGTGCGTGGCGTCAAGCAGGATATCGCTCATACGCGCATGCAGGGTTTCGACGTCATCCAGTTCGGCATGCGCCCCGAGGTCGTAGGCCTGCTGCGCAACCCAGGGCGAGTGCTCATAGATGTCTGCGAAGGTCGCAATGAAGGCTTCGCGACTCAGGCTCGAAGGCGTGAAGTTGGCAAAGGCCGTCATTGCGCAGCCTCGGCCTTGAAGGGGTGCTCGGCGTGCCAGTGACGGGCAATATCGACGCGGCGTGTGAACCACACCTGTTCGTGGCCTTTGGCGTATTCGATGAACCGCTTGAGTGCGGCAAGGCGGGCAGGGCGGCCGATCAGACGGCAGTGCAGGCCGATGGAGAGCATTTTCGGCGCGTCCCCACCCTCGGCGTAGAGCACGTCGAACGCGTCCTTGAGGTACTGGAAGAACTGCTCGCCGTTGTTGAAACCCTGCACTTGCGTGAAGCGCATGTCATTGGTGTCCAGAGTGTACGGAATCACCAGATGGGGCTTGCCGGTCGGATTGTTCGGCTCCCAATAGGGCAGGTCGTCGTCATAGGTGTCGCAGTCGTAGAGAAATCCGCCTTCCTCCATCACCAGCCGACGGGTATTCGGGCCGGTGCGGCCGGTGTACCAGCCCAGCGGACGTTCGCCGCTGATTTCGGTGAGGATGTGGATGGCCTGAAGCATGTGCTCGCGTTCCTGAGCCTCGTCCATGTTCTGGTAGTCGATCCAGCGATAGCCGTGACTACAGATTTCATGACCGTCGGCGACCATGGCGCGGATCACGTCTGGATGACGTTGCGCGGCCATCGCCACGGCAAAGATCGTCAGCGGGATATCGAACTGCTTGAACAGCTTTAGAATGCGCCACACGCCTGCGCGGCTGCCGTATTCGTAGAGCGATTCCATGCTCATGTTGCGTTGTCCCTGCAGCGGCTGCGCAGCGACCATTTCGGACAGAAAGGCTTCGGACTCCTTGTCACCATGCAAAATATTGCGCTCGCCGCCTTCCTCGTAGTTCAGCACGAACGACAGTGCAAGACGCGCGTTGCCCGGCCAGCGAGGGTGTGGCGGGTTGTTGCCATATCCGATCAGGTCGCGTGGGTAGTCGGCGCTCACTGCAGGCTTCCTTATGTGCGTGAAATCAGGTTCAGTACGGGCGCTTGCAAACGTCCCGAGTGCGAGGATTGTATACAATTTAATTTTGAAATTGTAACCTCGCATGCCGTCTTCATTCGCGATGCCTGCTGTGCGAAGAATCTGCATGAATAATACAAGCAAGAAACCTGCCTGACTGGTCAGCTTAATCACAAAAAACTGATAAATTTCCTTTGTTTCAGCGATTCTGGTCTGGTCAGGCGCTGTGCAGCGCCGTTACGATCCGTACGGCCTCAGGCCCAGCGTGTACAGGGTTTTTGAAAAGTGTCTTAATCGGTCGCATCCGCACAGCCGTCAGCACCTCGCTGGTGCAGTTTCGTCGCGATCTTCATGGCAAGGAGCAACGTCTTGGGAAAATTGACCACACACGTACTGGACGCAGCGCACGGCTGCCCTGGAACCGCCATCGCCATCGAGCTTTACCGGGTTGAAGGCGGGCAACTGCTCAAGGTTACCAGCGCGATCACCAACAGCGATGGCCGCTGCGATGCCCCTTTGCTGCAGGACGATGAATATCGCTCGGGTGTCTACCAACTGCACTTTCATGCCGGTGATTATTACCGGGCACGAGGCGTGGTGTTGAGCGAACCGGCCTTTCTCGATGTGGTGGTGTTGCGCTTCGGCATTGACGCAGGTCAGCCTCATTTCCACGTGCCACTGCTAATCTCGCCCTACAGCTACTCGACGTATCGGGGCAGCTGATACTCGCTTCCCCGCGCACACTGCGGGCTTTTTTCTGCGCGCCTTTCCGGTTTTGCCCTGTGTACAATGCGCCCGTTGCGACGCCGTCCTCCATCCGCGCACGAGTGCCCATGAACGATCAGTCCCTGCCCCTCAAGAAACCGATGCGACCTGCCAAGGCCAGCCAGAGCCTGACTCAGGATGACGTGGTCTATGCACACATCTTCGACGCCATCCTTGAGCAGCGCCTGGCGCCGGGCACTAAGTTGAGCGAAGAGGCCTTGGGCGAGATTTTTGGCGTGAGTCGCACCATCATTCGTCGCGCTTTATCGCGGCTGGGGCATGAAGGCGTCGTGTTGCTGCGGCCCAACCGTGGCGCAGTGGTCGCCAGCCCGAGTGTCGAGGAAGCCCGGCAGGTGTTCTTCGCCCGGCGTCTGGTGGAAAAGGCCATCACCGAACTGGCTGTCGAGCACGCGACTGCCGAGCAACTTGCCCAGCTGCGCCAGATGGTCAGCGATGAGCGCGACAGTTTTTCTCGTGGGGATCGTGGCGCGGGCATTCGGCTGTCCGGTGAGTTTCACCTGCAACTGGCCGTTGCGGCCAGAAACGCGCCTTTGATCAGCTTTCAGCGCAGCCTGGTCTCGCAGACATCGCTGATCATTGCTCAGTACGAAACCGGCGACCGCACGCATTGTTCCTATGACGAACACAGCCGGTTGATCGACGCTATCGAAGCCCGTGACGCCGCGCGGGCGGTCGAATTGATGATGCACCACATGGATCACATCGACAGCAAGCTCAACCTGGACGAAGACGTGATCTCGGATGATTTGCAGGCCGTGTTTTCGCACCTGCTGGGCAAGAAAAAAACCAAATGACGGTCAGCCGCCTTTCTGCTCCCTAACTGCTTGAGCCTGACGGTACAGGTACACGCTCAGGATCAGCCCGCTCAGCGAGGCAAAGGCGGCGAACAGGAAGATTGACACAAAGCCGAAACCCGCCGCAATGGCACCGGCCAGTGGCCCGGTGATGCCCAACGACAGGTCGATGAACAGCGAATAGGCGCCTACGGCCGCGCCACGGCTGGAGGCTGGAACCAGGTTGACCGCCTCCACGCCCAGTGCCGGAAACACCAGCGAAAAACCGAATCCCGACAACGCCGCACCCGCCAGCGCCAGGCCTGGCGTGGGCGCCATCCATAACAGCAGCAGCCCCAGCGTCTCAACTGACAGGCACACAATCGCCACCCGAAAGCCGCCGAGACGGTTGATCAGGTTGCCAAACAGCAGACGCGCTGCGATGAAGCTGCCACCAAACAGGGTCAGGCACAGTGCGGCGTTTGGCCAGTGGTTGCTGGCGTAATAAAGGGTAATGAACGTCGCGATGGTGCCGAACCCGATACCGCCCAGTGCCAGCCCCATGCCGTGAGGAAAAACGCGTCCCAGGACATGCATGAACGGCAGGCGCTCGCCATGCACGATAGGCGCACCCGGCTTCTTCCAGGTCAGCAGCAGGCCGGTCGCGCACAGCAGCATGATGCTCACGCCCACGGTCCACAGGCCCAGTTCATTGACCATCCAGACGCCCAGCGGCGCACCGATTGCCAGCGCGCCATAGCTGGCGATGCCGTTCCAGGAAATGACCTTTGCAGTATTCTGTGCGCCCACCCGGCCGATGCCCCAGCCAATCGAGCCTGAACCCACGAGGCTTTCCGCGCTGCCCAGAATCACCCGTCCGATCAATAGCACCACCAGGCTCGCCATCGGCCACGCTTGCAGCCAGATCGGCACCAGCATGAATACGCCGCTCAGTCCGCAACCCGCCAGGCCAAACTGAACAGCCTTCTTGCTGCCCAGATTGTCGATAATCCGGCTCGCCCAGGGCCGACTGACCAGCGTAGCGAGGTACTGCACGCTGATCACCAGGCCTGCCATTACCGCGCCAAAACCCAGGTCGCTGTGGACGTAACCCGGCAATACAGCCAGAGGGATGCCGATATTCAGGTAGCCGATGAAGGTGAACATGACGATGGAGACCACCGTCAGCGTGACGGCCATCGGGGTTTGCGGTGCAGCGGTGTGTGTCTCGGGCATGGAGATAGGTTTCATTCTGATAACGGAGGGACGTAGAGCGTTCGAGCCGTGCAACGGGAAAGCACGCAGGAAAATGCTTAGCAAGCTTTCGATAGGCTCATCATAACGGTGCATCGGGCGATGCAGGTAACAGATTGAAATAAAATCTGCAGGAAGGGGGGATTCAGATCAAGGCTGGGCAGGTGCTACGAGTTGAGTGGTGACCAGTGCGGCCAGGGCGTTTTCCTGAGTGCCGAAGCGGGCCAGCAGGGCTTGCTGTTTTTCCGGGCTCAGGCGTGACCAGATCTCGATCATCTTTTCGGCGGTGCCGATCAATGCGCTGGCCTGGGTTTCGGTGAAATCGCTCATGAGGTTTTCTGTGTGCCTGTTCTCTGGTTTTCCAGGCGTATTGAAAATCGGCAGAACCGTTTTTCGATACGCCTGAAAACAATCGCCTTCAGTCTTTGCCTTGGGCTTTCTGGCTGTCTTGAGCCGAGGGTGCTGCTTTCATTGCGGCAGGTTGACCAAGCTCCTGTTGAGCCAGGGTCGACTGCTGTGGTTCCTGTTGGCCTGGTGGGAAGTTAGGGATTTCATGCATCGTCATCGCTCCTCGCAAGGGGTTGCAGATAGAACCGTGCTTTAAAAAAGCCTGCGCAGGATACCCCACTGAAAATGACAATCCCGATATTTTTTTCAACTGATTGACCGAACGGCGAAACAAAATCGTGATTTTACTGTCCCGGCCGGATGATCTGGCAGTAGATATTCGCGGACAAGTCCGCCCACCAGCCAAACTCAGCAGGTGGGAGCGAGCTTGCTCGCGAAGGGGCAAATGGCCCTTACACAAATAGTGTGCCTGGCATCAACGATCAGCCTTCACTCCTTGCAAACCGCCGCAATCGCCTGCGCCAGTTGATCCAGACGGCTGGCGTCGATCCCCGCAATGTTGGCCCGGCCATCATTGACCATGTACACGCTCTGCTCGTCACGCAGGCGTTTGACCTGATCGCCCGTGATACCGGTGTAGGAAAACATTCCGCGCTGGTGTGCGATGTGGGCAAAGCGTTCGCCCAGTCCCAGCGGGGTCAAGGCTTCGACCAGTCCGCTGCGTAACTGAGCCACACGCTGACGCATCTCCTCGACCTCATCGGCCCACAGACTTTTAAGCGCTGGATCACCCAGAATTTCTGCCACGACTGCCGCGCCATGATCCGGCGGGTTGGACCACAGATTGCGCGCGATGCTTGCCAGCTGGCTGCGTACATCGAGCAGCTTTTGTGCCTCGTCGGTGCACACAATCAGCGCGCCGGTACGCTCGCGGTATAAACCGAAGTTCTTCGAGCACGAACTGGTGACCAGCAGTTCTGGCAGCTCTTCGGCGAACAGGCGAACGGCCCACGCGTCCTCTTCCAGGCCGTCACCGAACCCTTGGTAGGCAAAGTCGATCAGGGGCAGCAAGTCGCGTTTTTTCACAATCTCCAGCACGTCGCGCCAGTCATCATGCGACAGGTCAAAGCCGGTCGGGTTGTGGCAGCAGGCATGCAGCAGCACCACGTCGCCGTGCGGTATCTGGCGTAAGGCGTCCAGCATGCCATCGACGTTCAGCCGGTTATCGCTGCCGACATACGGGTAATGGCTTACTGTCAGGCCCACCTTGTTGAAGATGGTTTCATGCAGCGGCCATGTGGGATCGCTCAGCCAGATGCCCTTGCCGGGCAGGCACTGGGCGATGAAATCCGCCGCAAGACGTAACGCGCCGGTGCCGCCCGGTGTCTGGGTCGCACCTGCGCGCCGGGTCTTGATGAGTTGCGAATCACTGCCCAGCACCAGTTCACTGATGAGCATGCCGAAGCGCGAATCGCCATGGCTGCCGATGTACGTCTTGGTCATCTGCCTGTCGATCAGGCGCTGTTCGGCGGCTTTAACGGCGCGCGGCACCGGAGTCTGACCTTGTGAATCCTTATAGACGCCCACGCCCAGGTCGAACTTGTCAGGATGGGTGTCGTTGGCATACGCCTCGATCAGACCCAGAATCGGATCGCCCGGTACACGCTGGATATCACTGAAATGCATTATTTGCGTCCCTCGGCGTCTTTGACCACCTCGTCGGTGCGAGCAGCCATGATGAAGTCGTTGCGGTGCAGTCCCTTGATCGAGTGGCTCCACCAGGTCACGGTCACTTTGCCCCATTCAGTCAACAGGCCGGGGTGGTGACCTTCGGCTTCCGCAATTTCGCCGACCGCATTGGTAAACGCCAGCGCAAATTTGAAATTCTTGAACAGAAAGACTTTTTCCAGTTGCATGACGCCGTCGCGCACCTCGATGTTCCAGTCCGGGATCTGCTTGAGCAGCTCCGGCAATTCGGCTTCGTCGACTTGCGGGGCATCGGCGCGGCAGGCTTCGCAGTGGGCTTGATTCAGTGTAGTCATGAACGGATTCCTTTTGGACGCGTGGCAGTCGATCAGGCGATCAGGCCGCGTGGTTATTGGTTTTAGGCGCAAATTTAGGGGCGTGCAGACCCAGCTGCATACCGCGCTCGACCAGCCCCATGATGTCTTCCTGCGCCAGATCGAACAGGCGCTTGAGGTCGGGCAGAACAAAGTACACCGGTTGCAGGATGTCGATGCGATAAGGCGTGCGCATCGCTTCGAGCGGGTCGAAGCGCTGGTGTTCCGGCGTGGACGACAGGCTGTATACCGCCTCTTTGGGCGAGGACAGAATGCCGCCGCCGTAGATTCTGCGTCCCTGCGGCGTGTCCACCAGGCCGAATTCGATCGTCATCCAATACAGACGGGCCAGGTACACCCGTTGTTCCTTGGTCGCGCTCAGGCCGAGTTTGCCGTAGGTGTGGGTGAATTCAGCGAACCAGGGATTGGTCAGCAACGGGCAGTGGCCGAAGATCTCGTGAAAGATGTCGGGTTCCTGCAGGTAGTCGAGTTCTTCTTCGGTGCGGATGAACGTCGCCACCGGGAAACGTTTGCTGGCCAGTAGCTCGAAGAACGTCTGAAACGGGATCAGTGCGGGCACACGTTCGACCTGCCATCCGGTGGTGGCAGCCAGTACCGTGTTGATCTCGCCCAACTGCGGGATTCGGTCATGAGGCAGGCCGAGTTGCTCGATACCGTCCAGGTATTCCTGGCAGGCACGGCCTTCGATCACCTTCATCTGGCGAGTGATCAGGGTGTTCCAGACCGCGTGTTCGGCGGTCGGGTAGTCGATGAAACCCTGTGCATCGGGCTCACGCGCTATGTACTTCGTCTGGGCCATGGAGTCTCCTGAAGAGCACTGTTGTTTTTATAAGGCTGCTTGTGTCGCAACTGCCATGAGCCAGAAATAGCGCAAATCCTGTGCTGCGTCAGCGCGATGCCTGCTACAGCGTCAGGCATTTGGGCCTATGGTCGTAACGAAATCTTTACGGATGATACGGCTGTCAGAAGAATTACGGCTTTGCGAGCCCTTCATTGTGCTGGGCTGTCACGTATTGTTGACGCTAGACTTCGACCTACAACAAAAACATCCACGCCTCGAGGGCTTATCCCCATGCGCATCAAGGTTCATTGTCAGAATCGCATCGGCATTCTGCGCGACATTCTCGACCTGCTGGTTGCCTACGGCGTCAACGTGGCCAGGGGCGAGGTGGGCGGTGAGCATGGCGACGCGATCTATCTGCACTGCCCGAACCTGATCAACCTGCAATTCCAGGCGCTGCGCCCCCGGTTCGAAGCGATCACCGGCGTGTTCGGCGTCAAGCGGGTCGGGCTGATGCCCAGCGAGCGCCGCCACATGGAACTCAATGCTTTACTGGGAGCGCTGGAGTTTCCGGTGTTATCCATTGATATGGCCGGCGCGATCGTGGCGGCCAATCGGGCGGCCGCTCAATTGCTGGGCGTGCGGGTCGATGAAGTACCTGGCATTCCCTTGTCGCGTTACGCCGAAGAGTTCGATCTGCCAGCGCTGGTGCGCGCCAACAAGTCACGCATCAACGGCCTGCGCATCAAGGTGCGCGGCGATGTGTTTCTGGCCGATATCGCGCCCTTGCAGTCGGAGCACGATGAAAGCGAGGCGATGGCTGGTGCGGTACTGACGCTGCACCGGGCTGATCGGGTCGGCGAGCGCATCTACCACGTGCGCAAGCAGGAGCTGCGCGGCTTCGACAGTATCTTCCAGAGTTCGAAAGTCATGGCCGCGGTCGTGCGGGAGGCGAGGCGCATGGCGCCGCTGGATGCGCCGCTGCTGATTGAAGGCGAGACCGGAACCGGCAAGGAACTGCTGGCCCGTGCCTGTCACCTGTCCAGTCCGCGTGGGCAGTCGCCATTGATGGCGCTCAATTGTGCAGGGCTGTCCGAGTCGATGGCCGAGACCGAACTGTTCGGCTACGACCCCGGTGCGTTCGAGGGCGCGCGCGTTGAAGGACGGTTGGGGCTGCTGGAACTCACGGCAGGTGGCACGCTGTTTCTCGATGGGGTCGGCGAGTTGAGTGCACGCATGCAAGCCAAGTTGCTGCGCTTCATTCAGGACGGCTGCTTTCGCCGCGTGGGCAGTGATGAAGACATGTATCTGGATGTGCGGGTGATGTGTTCGACGCAGGTCGATCTGTCCGAACTCTGTGCCAAGGGTGTCTTTCGGCAAGACCTCTACCACAGGCTTAACGTACTGACGCTGCACATTCCGCCGCTGCGTGAATGCCTGGATGGCCTGACGCCTCTGGTGGAGCATTTTCTCGATCAGGCCAGTCGCCAGATCGGCTGCGCATTGCCAGGCATCGCGCCTGCTGCCTTGAAACGCCTCAGTCAGTACCACTGGCCGGGAAATGTACGGCAATTGGAAAACGTGTTGTTTCAGGCTGTTTCGCTGTGTGATGGCGCTCAGGTACAGGCCGAACATATCCGGTTGCCTGATTATGGCGTGCGGCAAACATTAACCGATGTGTCTCTGGACGGCGGGCTTGATGCCATTGTCGGTCGGTTCGAGAAGTCGGTGCTCGAACAACTGTATGCGCAACACCCCAGCAGTCGGCAACTGGGTAAACGGCTGGGTGTTTCACATACAACCATTGCCAACAAGTTGCGCGACTATGAAGTAGGCAGGTCAGTTGAATAGCGCGATGTGTGCATCGAAGAACGTCATGGCTTAACAACGCAAAAGGCGCCCCGCATGAATGACGTGCGAGGCGTCGCGCCCATCGAGCGGGTATCAGCCGTTGCTGCAGCCGTTGCCCATGACCTGATAACTCATGATGTGCTGCTTGCCCTGGGAGTCTTCATAGACCATGCGGGCCGGTACGACCTGGCAGATGTTGGGGATCTGGCTGATGGAAATGACCCTGGCAATATCCAGATGAGTGCCGTAGGTATATTGCTCGACGCGTGCCTGCTGCGCGGCGACTTTGGTTTGCGATTCTTCGGCCATGGCCAGTGTACTGAGACTGCAAAGTGCCAGAATCGCGAATGAAGCTTTCATTGCTGTTTACCTTCTTGAGTGCGAGCGAATGCGCCTGACAAATAATCGAGTTCAGGGAACATTGCGAGGGATTGATTAAGTAACCGGGCCTGTGTGGGGGCGTCTGGTAGTTGCCGTGTTGGCGGAAGTGATTCTAGGCTTCTGACGACGCGATATATATAAAGGCTTTTGATAAGCCTTTTCATCGAAACGGTAACAATCTTTGGAAGGCGTTTGCGGTCGAGCCTGGCGTGAAGAGATGAACCTGAAGATCCTGGCCGGTAAGACCAACGTCGAATGGTCCTGTCAGTGGGGTCGGGATACAACGGAGTCATAAAACAACAACTATCCACCGAGGTAACCAAGATGAGTGCAGCTTCCCTGTACCCTGTCCGCCCAGAAGTCGCAGCGACTACGCTGACGGATGAGGCAACCTACAAGGCCATGTACCAGCAGTCGGTGGTCAACCCCGATGGTTTCTGGCGTGAGCAGGCCAAGCGCCTCGACTGGATCAAGCCCTTCACCCACGTCAAACAGACCTCCTTCGACGATCACCGTGTCGACATCAAATGGTTCGCCGACGGCACGCTGAACGTGGCCTACAACTGCCTGGACCGTCACCTGGAAGAGCGCGGCGACAGCATCGCGATCATCTGGGAAGGCGATGACCCTTCCGAGCACCGCGAAATCACCTACCGCGAACTGCACGCCGAAGTCTGCAAGTTCGCCAACGCCCTGCGCGGCCAGGACGTGCACCGCGGCGATGTGGTGACTATTTATATGCCCATGATTCCCGAGGCTGTGGTCGCCATGCTGGCGTGCGCCCGGATCGGTGCGATTCACTCGGTGGTGTTCGGCGGTTTCTCCCCGGAAGCGCTGGCTGGCCGCATCATCGATTGCAGCTCCAAAGTCGTGATCACCGCGGATGAAGGTTTGCGTGGCGGCAAGAAAACCCCGCTCAAGGCCAACGTCGACCGTGCCCTGACCAATCCGGAAACCAGCAGCGTGCAGAAGGTCATCGTCTGCAAGCGCACGGGCGGCGAGATCGAGTGGAACCGTCATCGTGACATCTGGTACCACGCGTTGCTGGAAGTGGCATCGAGCACCTGTGCGCCAAAAGAAATGGGCGCTGAAGAATCCCTGTTCATCCTCTACACCTCCGGTTCCACCGGCAAGCCAAAAGGTGTGCTGCACACCACGGCCGGCTACCTGCTTTACGCGGCACTGACCCACGAGCGTGTGTTCGACTACAAGCCGGGCGAGATCTACTGGTGTACAGCGGACGTGGGCTGGGTCACTGGCCACAGCTACATCGTCTACGGCCCGCTGGCCAACGGCGCTACCACGCTGCTGTTCGAAGGTGTTCCGAACTACCCGGACATTACCCGTGTGTCGAAAATCATCGACAAGCACAAGGTCAACATTCTCTACACCGCACCGACCGCCATTCGCGCCATGATGGCCGAAGGTACGCGTTCGGTCGAAGGTGCAGACGGTTCCAGCCTGCGCCTGCTGGGTTCGGTGGGTGAGCCGATCAACCCTGAGGCCTGGGGCTGGTACTACGACACCGTCGGCAAGAAAAACTGCCCGATCGTCGACACCTGGTGGCAAACCGAAACCGGCGGCATCCTTATCAGCCCGCTGCCGGGTGCGACCGCCCTCAAGCCGGGTTCGGCGACGCGTCCGTTCTTCGGCGTGATTCCGGCGCTGGTGGACAACCTCGGCAACCTGATCGAAGGTGCGGCCGAAGGCAATCTGGTGATTCTCGATTCCTGGCCAGGCCAGTCGCGCTCGCTGTATGGCGACCATGATCGCTTCGTCGACACCTACTTCAAGACCTTCCGTGGCATGTACTTCACTGGTGACGGTGCGCGTCGCGACGAGGACGGCTACTACTGGATCACCGGGCGTGTGGACGACGTGCTCAACGTGTCCGGCCACCGCATGGGCACCGCCGAGATCGAAAGCGCGATGGTCGCGCACCCCAAGGTCGCCGAAGCAGCGGTGGTGGGCGTGCCGCACGACCTGAAAGGGCAGGGCATCTACGTCTACGTCACGCTCAATGCCGGTGAGACGGCTGATGAGGCGCTGCGTATCGAGTTGCGCAACTGGGTGCGCAAGGAAATCGGTCCGATTGCCTCGCCGGACTTCATCCAGTGGGCACCCGGCCTGCCGAAAACCCGCTCGGGCAAGATCATGCGCCGCATCCTGCGCAAGATCGCGACCGGCGAGTATGACGCGCTGGGTGATATCTCCACCCTGGCCGATCCAGGCGTTGTGCAGCACCTGATCGAGACGCACAAAAGCATGAGCGCTGCCTGACAGGCAGTCCTGCCTCACTCCGGTCCATTCCCGCGCGCCCGCGCGGGAATGCCTCTCGCAGCCTTCCGCGTCTTCAATATGTGCGTCAACCGAGTCATCTGGACCCGTGTGGGCATGATCGGCATTGCGGCGGACTTTAGTGATTGCTCCCGCTCCAAGCCCATTGTTCTACACAAGTCTTGTTGCGACCGGAGGACTGTGGAAGGCGGCTTGCTGGCGATGGCCTCAGTTCAGTCACCCCTATGCCGCTTCAGAATAAGCATCGCCGGCCAGCCGCCTCCCACAGGGTGTGCATTCAGTCGCTTGGCATTGATTTGGTTAGCATCGAATATTCCAGTCGGGATATATCGACCTGTTACGCGTCTACCCGCCGTTTGCGCCGGCCGCTTCCTTGTGGGACATTCGTCCCGATATCTGTAGGAATATGCTGCGCTTCAAGGTGTTTCTCCGAACCGATGACACGCTGGGCTTGCCGGATTAGAAGGCTTTGCCAATAATGGGCGCGTTTTTTGCTGTAACAATCGGTTGGATCTGTAGTCATGGATCACGGGATTTCGGCTTCGTCAACAGGCTCCAGGCGCTTTTCAGGTGCTTCTGTAACTAGTTGTCGCATTGAAGAAATATCGACTTCGGTCCTGTCGTTAAAATGCCCCTCACTCGTCAGAGGCCGATGACCTGCAAACGGTATCGGATGCCTGGCGTCGCTCTCCCTGGATGGTCCTTTCGCATAATGGGCGCTGCCCACTTTGCCACTTGTCGTGCTTTACCGATGGAGTTCTGTAAATGAAAAAGCTCATGCTCATTGGCGCGCTGGCGTTGTCCGTGCTTGCCCAGCCGACATTCGCTGATGAAAAGCCGCTGAAAATCGGCATTGAAGCCGCGTACCCTCCGTTTGCGTCCAAAGCGCCGGATGGCAGCATCGTGGGTTTCGACTACGACATCGGCAACGCGCTGTGTGAAGAAATGAAGGTCAAATGCACCTGGGTCGAGCAGGAGTTCGACGGTCTGATCCCGGCATTGAAAGTGCGCAAGATCGACGCGATCCTGTCTTCGATGTCCATCACTGAAGACCGCAAGAAATCCGTCGACTTCACCGGCAAGTACTACAATTCCCCGGCTCGTCTGGTCATGAAGGACGGCACCAAGGTCAGCGACAACCTGACTGAACTCAAGGGCAAGAAAATCGGTGTGCAGCGTGGTTCGATCCACGAGCGCTTTGCCCGTGAAACGCTGGCGCCTCTGGGTGTCGAAGTGACGCCTTACGGTTCTCAGAACGAAATCTACCTGGACATCGGCGCCGGTCGTCTGGATGGCACCGTGGCTGATGCGACGCTGCTGCAGGACGGCTTTCTCAAGACTGACGCTGGCAAGGGCTACGCCTTCGTCGGCCCGTCGTTCACCGACCCGAAATACTTCGGTGACGGCATCGGCATCGCGGTGCGCAAAGGCGACAAGGCCAACCTTGACCGTCTCAATGCCGCCATTGCTGCCATCCGTGCCAACGGTAAGTACAAGGCAATCCAGGACAAGTACTTCGACTTCGATATCTACGGCAAGTAATCAGCCCTAGAACACCGTCCGAAATGGCGCAGACAGACTTGCTGGCTTGCGCCATTTTTTATTCCACGCTTGAGGACCGCACATGATGTTGAAAGGCTACGGGGCTGTGATCCTCGAAGGTGCCTGGCTGACGTTGCAATTGGCGCTGTCATCGATGGCCCTGGCAATCGTCCTCGGCCTGATCGGCGTGGCGCTGCGTCTGTCGCCGGTGCGCTGGCTGGCCTGGATGGGCGATCTGTACAGCACCGTGATTCGCGGCATTCCCGACCTGGTCCTTATTCTGCTGATCTTCTACGGCGGCCAGGACCTGCTCAACCGCGTCGCACCCTTGCTGGGCTTCGATGAATACATTGATCTCGACCCGTTCGCGGCCGGGGTCTGCACGCTGGGCTTCATTTTCGGGGCCTATCTGTCCG
The DNA here is from genome assembly GCF_900143095.1 of Pseudomonas asturiensis. Classification (GTDB taxonomy): domain Bacteria; phylum Pseudomonadota; class Gammaproteobacteria; order Pseudomonadales; family Pseudomonadaceae; genus Aquipseudomonas; species Aquipseudomonas asturiensis. The sequence goes on from NZ_FRDA01000004.1 coordinate 223,902, forward strand.
AAACGTTCCGGGGTGCGTTCATGGCCATTCCCAAGGGCCAGGCCGAGGCGGGTATGGCGTATGGCATGAGCAGCGGCAAAGTGTTTTTCCGGATATTGGTGCCGCAGATGATCCGTCTGGCGATCCCCGGTTTTACCAATAACTGGCTGGTCCTGACCAAGGCCACCGCGCTGATTTCCGTGGTCGGTCTGCAGGACATGATGTTCAAGGCCAAGCAGGCGGCCGATGCCACCCGCGAACCCTTTACCTTCTTTCTCGCAGTCGCGGCGATGTACCTGGTGATCACCAGTGTTTCGTTGCTAGCGCTGCGTTATCTGGAAAAACGCTACTCCGTGGGCGTCAGGGCGGCCGACCTATGATCTTTGACTACAACGTCATCTGGGACAGCCTGCCGCTGTATTTCGGTGGTCTGCTCGTCACCCTCAAGTTGCTGGCGGTTTCCCTGGGTTTCGGTCTGCTGGCGGCCTTGCCGCTGGGCCTGATGCGGGTTTCGAAAAACCCGTGGGTGAATATGCCGGCCTGGCTGTACACCTATGTGATTCGTGGCACACCGATGCTGGTGCAACTGTTCCTGATCTATTACGGGCTGGCCCAGTTCGACACTGTGCGTGAGAGCTTTCTGTGGCCATGGCTGTCCAGTGCGACGTTTTGCGCCTGTCTGGCCTTCGCGGTGAACACCAGCGCCTACACGGCCGAAATCATCGCCGGCAGCCTCAAGGCGACGCCTGCCGGTGAGATCGAGGCGGCGCGTGCAATGGGCATGTCACGGTCGAAAATGTACCGCCGCATTCTCCTGCCCTCGGCATTGCGCCGGGCGTTGCCGCAGTACAGTAACGAAGTGATCATGATGCTGCAGACCACCAGTCTGGCGTCCATCGTCACCCTCATCGATATCACCGGCGCGGCCCGTACGGTCAACGCCCAGTTCTACCTGCCTTTCGAGGCCTACATCACTGCAGGCGTCTTCTATCTGTGCCTGACATTCATTCTGGTGCGACTGTTCAAAATGGCTGAACGTCGCTGGCTGGGCTATATGGCCCCACGGAAGGTCTGAAATGCAAAGAATCGATCATGTATTGCCCTGGAGTACCCTCGGTACCGAGCGTCAGTTGAGCGTGTTCAGCTTCGGCTCCGGCGAGCGCAAGGCTTATATCCAGGCCAGCCTGCACGCCGATGAGCTGCCCGGCATGCGTGCCGCGTGGGAGTTGAAAAAACGCCTTGCCGAGCTTGAGCAGCAGGGCGCGCTCAAGGGCGTTATCGAACTGGTGCCGGTCGCCAACCCGCTGGGTCTCGGCCAATTGTTGCAGGGGGCGCATCAGGGGCGGTTCGAATTCGGCAGTGGCAAGAACTTCAACCGCGATTTCACCGAATTGAGCGAGCCGGTTGCCCAATTGCTGGAAGGGCAACTGGGCGATGATCCGCGCGCCAACACTCAATTGATTCGTCAGGCGATGGCCACTGCGCTGGAGCGTCTGCCTGCGCCGCAGTGTGAGCTGCAGGGTATGCAGCGGATTCTGCTCAAACATGCCTGCGTTGCCGATGTGGTGCTGGATCTGCACTGCGACGCCGATGCTGCGCTGCATATGTACGCCTTGCCGCAGCACTGGCCGCAGTGGCGTTCGTTGTCGGCGCACCTGAACGTCAAGGTCGCGTTGCTGGCTGAGGATTCAGGCGGCAGTTCGTTCGACGAAGCGTGCTCGCTGCCGTGGTTGCGTTTGTCGCGGATCTTCCCGCAGGCGCAGATTCCCCTGGCCTGCCTGGCGACGACGCTTGAGCTGGGCGGTCAGGCCGACACCGGCAAGCCTGAGGCCCAAGCGCATGCCGAGGGCATTCTGGCGTTTCTGGCCGAGCAGGGTTTCATCAGCGGCGACTGGCCGCAGCCTGTGCACGAAGCCTGCGAAGGCATGCCGTTCGAAGGCACCGAATTGCTGTATGCGCCGCACCCCGGCGTGGTGACCTTTCTGCGCGCCCCTGGCGTGTGGGTCGAGCCCGGCGAGCCATTGTTCGAGGTCATCGATCCGCTGTCCGATCAGGTCAGCACTATTTGCGCGAATACTGCCGGTGTGCTGTTTGCCATCGAGCGGCTTCGCTACGCTCAACCCGGTTTCTGGCTGGCCAAAGTGGCGGGGCGCAAGGCGCTGCGTCAGGGACGCCTGCTCAGTGATTGATCGTTCTGTGAGAAACCAAAGCATGAACAAACTGGAAGTCCAGGACCTGCACAAGCGGTATGGCAGCCATGAAGTGATCAAGGGTGTGTCCCTGACCGCCAAAGCGGGCGATGTGATCAGTATCATCGGCTCCAGCGGCTCGGGCAAAAGCACGTTCCTGCGTTGCATCAACCTGCTCGAACAGCCCCATGCAGGCAAGATCCTGCTCAACGGCGAAGAGCTCAAGCTGGTCCCGAACAAGGACGGCGGTCTGAAAGCGGCGGATGGCAAGCAGTTGCAGCGCATGCGCTCGCGCCTGTCCATGGTGTTCCAGCACTTCAACCTGTGGTCGCACATGACCGCGTTGCAGAACATCATCGAAGCACCCGTGCATGTACTGGGTGTTCCGAAGAAAGAGGCCCTGGAAAAAGCCGAGTATTACCTGGCCAAGGTGGGGGTCGGGCACCGCAAGGATGCCTACCCGGGGCATATGTCCGGTGGCGAGCAGCAGCGCGTGGCGATTGCCCGTGCACTGGCCATGGAGCCTGAGGTGATGCTGTTCGACGAGCCCACTTCGGCGCTCGACCCGGAACTGGTCGGCGATGTGCTCAAGGTCATGCAGGGCCTGGCTCAGGAAGGTCGGACCATGGTCGTGGTGACCCACGAAATGGGCTTTGCCCGCGAAGTCTCCAATCAACTGGTGTTTCTGCATCAGGGCGTGGTGCTGGAGCGAGGCGACCCGCGTGAAGTGCTGGCCAACCCGCAGACCGAGCGCCTGCAGCAGTTTTTGTCGGGCAGCCTCAAGTGATGAGCGGCATCGCCCCGGCGGTGCCTTTTTGCAACAGAACAGGGCATGCTGCGCGACACGCGACATGACCTGGAGATTCCAGATCGAGCCTGTTCATGGGCTTGGCTTTTGCGGCGATACGTATCGGATGTCCCAATGACTGCCCATCGAATAGGTTTCCTTGTCTGGCCTGGCACCAAAGCGCTGACCCTGGCGCTCGCCGAGGAAGCCTTGCGCGTGGCCCAGCGCGTGCACCCGGAAGTGGTCTACGAGCTGTCGTTTCTGCAGGCCGAGCCCGCTGAGCCCGCCGCCAATGGTGGCTGGCAGTTGCCGGGCGAGCCGTGGGCCGGGCGTCTGGACGGTCTGCACAAGCTGTTTCTGCTGGCCGATGAGCCTCCAGCGCCGGTTGCTTCGGTTCTGGGCAGCGCGCTCAAGCAACTGGTACGTGCCGGTTGCGCGATTGGGGGGCTGTCGGCAGGCGTCTACCCGTTGGCACAGCTCGGGCTGCTCGACGGCTATCGCGCCGCCGTGCACTGGCGCTGGCAGGATGATTTCAGCGAGCGCTTCCCTAAAGTGATTGCCACCAGCCATTTGTTTGACTGGGACCGCGATCGCCTGACGGCCTGTGGCGGCATGTCGGTGCTCGACCTGTTGCTGGCCGTGTTGTCCCGTGACCACGGTGCGGAACTGGCGGGTGCGGTGTCCGAGGAGCTGGTGGTCGAGCGCATTCGCGAGGGCGGCGAGCGTCAGCGCATTCCGCTGCAGAATCGCCTGGGTTCCAGCCATCCGAAGCTCACCCAGGCGGTGCTGCTGATGGAGGCCAATATTGAAGAACCACTGACCACCGACGAAATTGCCCAGCACGTGTGCGTGTCGCGTCGGCAGCTGGAGCGCATCTTCAAGCAGTACCTCAATCGCGTGCCCAGCCAGTACTACCTGGAACTGCGCTTGAACAAGGCGCGCCAGATGCTGATGCAGACCAGCAAGTCGATCATCCAGATCGGCCTGTCCTGCGGTTTCTCGTCCGGGCCGCACTTCTCCAGTGCCTACCGCAACTTCTTCGGCGCGACGCCACGTGAAGATCGCAACCAGCGACGCAGCAGCAGCCCGTTCGAGCTTTCTCCGGTTCCGGCCGAGCGCGGCTGAAACACCTCTGTCACGGCGGCGCATCAATCTGCGTGCGCCGACAGCGCCGGGCCAGACACTCGCCTGCAATCCGTTTAAACTGCGCCTTTGTGACGCATTATGTCGCATTGCCGAAAACCTTGAAAAAACACGGTTTTGCGCTGTAACAAGTTGTCGCCTGGCGGCAAGGTCAAAGCCGAATCTGTCCTTACAATCTTTCTATCGCTCGCCAGTTTCAGGCAGGCGTTCCTCATCAGGAGACTCCGATGTCCGTTGAGCATGCTGCGGTGCAACGCGCCGATTTCGACCAGGTAATGGTCCCCAACTACGCGCCGGCCGGGTTCATTCCCGTACGCGGTGCGGGCTCCCGAGTCTGGGACCAGGCGGGCCGTGAGCTGGTGGACTTTTCGGGCGGGATCGCCGTCAACGTGTTGGGCCATTGCCACCCGGCGCTGGTGGGTGCGCTAACCGAGCAGGCCAACAATCTGTGGCACGTGTCCAACGTCTTCACCAACGAGCCGACCCTGCGTCTGGCCAAAAAGCTGGTCGACGCCACCTTCGCTGATCGGGTGTTCTTCTGTAACTCCGGTGCCGAAGCCAACGAAGCGGCCTTCAAGCTGGCCCGTCGTGTCGCCCATGACCTGTATGGCCCGGAAAAATACGAAATCATCGCCGCCGTGAACAGTTTTCACGGCCGTACGCTGTTCACTGTGAGTGTCGGTGGGCAGCCGAAGTATTCCGACGGTTTCGGCCCGAAGATCACCGGCATCACCCACGTGCCGTACAACGACCTTGATGCGCTGAAAGCAGCTATCTCCGACAAGACCTGCGCCGTGGTGCTCGAGCCGATTCAGGGCGAGGGCGGTGTGCTGCCCGGCCAGCTTGAATACCTGCAAGGCGCGCGCAAGCTGTGCGACGAGCACAAGGCCCTGCTGGTGTTCGACGAAGTGCAGAGCGGCATGGGGCGTAGCGGCCATCTGTTCGCCTACATGCATTACGGCGTGACCCCGGACATTCTTTCCAGCGCCAAGAGCATTGGCGGCGGTTTCCCGCTGGCGGCCATGCTGACCACCGACGCACTGGCCAAGCACCTGGCGGTCGGTGTACACGGCACTACGTACGGCGGCAACCCGCTGGCCTGTGCCGTGGGCGAGGCGGTCATCGACGTCGTCAACACACCTGAAGTGCTGGCTGGCGTAACAGCCAAGCATGAGCGCTTCAAGGCTCGTCTGGAACAGATCGGCCAGCAGTACGGCGTCTTTACCGAAGTGCGCGGCCTGGGGCTGTTGATCGGCTGCGTGCTGGCCGATGCCTGGAAGGGCAAGGCCAAGGACTTCTTCAACGCCGCAGAAGCCCAGGACCTGATGATTCTGCAGGCCGGCCCTGACGTGATCCGTTTCGCGCCAAGCCTGGTGATCGAAGACGCGGACATCGACGAAGGCCTGAACCGCTTCGAGCGTGCCGTCGCCAAACTGACGTCCTGATTCACCGCGTTACCTGCCGGTGTTCGCCTTGGCGGGCACCGGACACTTTTCTGGCACCCTGCGGGCATGACGCCGTGCGGTGCTTTTTTTAGGGCCGGTCGTTCCGGCCTGTGGATCGACAAGGAGTGGCACCATGCTGGTGATGCGCCCCGCGCAAATGGCTGATCTGGCCGAGGTTCAACGCCTCGCCGCCGACAGCCCGATTGGTGTCACGTCCTTGCCCGACGATGCTGGCCGCCTGAGCGACAAGATCGGCTCTTCTGAGGCCTCATTCGCCGCCGAAGTCAGCTTCAACGGCGAGGAAACCTACTTCTTTGTGCTCGAAGACAGCGAGAGCGGTCAGTTGGTGGGCTGCTCGGGCATTGTCGCGTCAGCGGGTTATTCCGAGCCGTTCTACAGCTTTCGCAACGAGACCTTCGTGCACGCCTCTCGCGAGCTGAAGATTCACAACAAGATTCATGTGTTGTCGCAGTGTCACGACCTGACCGGCAACAGCCTGCTGACCAGCTTTTACGTGGTGCCGGAGCTGGTGGGCACAGCGTGGTCGGAACTCAATTCCCGGGGGCGTCTGCTGTTCGTTGCCAGCCACCCCGAGCGCTTCGCCGATTCGGTGGTCACCGAAATCGTCGGTTACAGCGATGAGAATGGCGACTCACCGTTCTGGGATGCCATCGGCCGCAACTTCTTCGACCTCAACTACGCCGCTGCCGAGCGCCTGTGCGGGCTGAAAAGCCGGACCTTCCTCGCCGAGCTGATGCCGCATTACCCGATCTACGTGCCACTGCTGCCCGACGAAGCACAGGAAGCCATGGGCCAGGTGCATCCGCGTGCGCAGATCACCTTCGACATTCTGATGCGCGAAGGCTTCGAAACCGATCACTACATCGACATTTTCGACGGTGGCCCGACCCTGCATGCGCGGGTTTCCGGGATCCGTTCGATTGCGCAAAGCCGTCTGGTACCGGTCAAGATTGAGGCAGGCAACGCCAGCGATGTCGGCCGGGGCGGGCGCTCTTATCTGGTTGCCAATGGCCTGCTGCAGGATTACCGCGCCGTGCTGCTGGAGCTGGACTGGGCGCCCGGTCGCCCGGTGGTGCTGAGCCTGCAGGCCGCCGAAGCCCTGGGTGTTGGCGAAGGTGCCAGTGTGCGGATCGTGGCGGTCTGAGCAAGACCTGCGAATGCTGATAAGCAAGTTTCGAGGCTCTTGAGAGCCGCTGAGGAGATAACATGATCGTTCGTCCCGTACGCAGCAGTGACCTGCCCGCGCTGATCGAGTTGGCGCGCAGCACCGGTGCCGGCCTGACGACCCTGCCCGCCAACGAACAGCGCCTGGCGCACCGGGTCGGCTGGGCTGAAAAGACCTTCCGCGGCGAGGCCGAGCGGGGCGACGCGGACTACCTGTTCGTGCTCGAAGATGATGACGGGCGTGTGGTCGGTATCTCGGCCATTGCCGGTGCTGTCGGCCTGCGCGAGCCCTGGTACAACTACCGGGTCGGCCTGACCGTCAGCGCCTCTCAGGAACTGAACATCTACCGCGAGATCCCGACGCTGTTTCTGGCCAACGACCTGACCGGCAATTCGGAGCTGTGCTCGCTGTTTTTGCGCAGCGATGCACGCAGCGGTCTCAATGGCCGGCTGCTGTCCAAGGCGCGCATGCTGTTCATCGCCGAATTTCCGAAGCTGTTCGGCAACAAGATCATCGCCGAGATGCGGGGCATGTCTGACGAGAACGGTCGGTCGCCGTTCTGGGAAAGCCTGGGCCGGCACTTCTTCAAGATGGAGTTCAGCCAGGCCGATTACCTGACCGGTGTCGGCAACAAGGCGTTCATCGCCGAGCTGATGCCCAAGTTCCCGCTGTACACCTGCTTTCTCTCCGAAGATGCGCGCAAGGTGATCGGTCGCGTGCACGCCGATACCGAGCCTGCGCTGACCATGCTCAAGGCAGAAGGCTTCAGTTATCAGGGCTACGTCGATATCTTCGACGCGGGCCCTGCCATCGAGTGCGAAACCGGCAAGATACGCGCGGTGCACGACAGCCAGGCGCTGGTGCTGGCCATTGGCACACCAGGCGATGATGCGCCGCAATTTCTGATCTACAACCGCAAGCGCGAAGACTGCCGCATTACGGTCGGACCGGCGCGTTTCGCCGCAGGCACACTGGTGGTCGATCCGATGACCGCCAAACGTCTGCGCATGAGCCCCGGGGATAACGTGCGGGCAGTGCCGCTCTCGGCGGCACGGGAGGGTGTTTGATGAGCACGCTGTATATCGCGGGTGCCTGGCAGGCCGGGCAGGGTGAACTGATCACGTCGCTGAACCCGGTGACCCAGCAAGTGCTGTGGTCCGGTCAGGGCGCGACCGCCGAGCAGGTCGATCAGGCGGTGCAGGCCGCGCGACAGGCTTTTCCAGACTGGGCGCGACGCTCGTTGCAGGCGCGCATCGACGTGCTCGAAGCCTTCGCTGCGCGGCTCAGGCACCACGCCGACGATCTGGCCCGCTGCATCGGTGAAGAAACCGGCAAGCCGCTGTGGGAATCGGCGACTGAAGTGACCACGATGGTCAACAAGGTCGCCATCTCGGTGCAGAGCTATCGCGAGCGCACGGGTGAGAAGAGCGGCCCACTGGGCGACGCGACGGCCGTATTGCGCCACAAGCCCCACGGCGTGGTGGCAGTGTTCGGTCCGTACAACTTCCCTGGCCACTTGCCCAACGGTCACATCGTGCCTGCGTTGCTGGCGGGCAACGCCGTGCTGTTCAAACCCAGCGAACTGACCCCGAAAGTGGCTGAGCTGACGGTCAAATGCTGGATCGAAGCCGGTTTGCCCGCCGGTGTGCTCAACCTGCTTCAGGGTGATCGCGAGACCGGCATCGCACTGGCTGCCCATTCGGGCATCGACGGGCTGTTTTTCACCGGTTCCAGCCGCACCGGTAACGCGCTGCATCAACAGTTTGCCGGGCGTCCGGACAAGATCCTCGCCCTGGAAATGGGCGGCAACAACCCGTTGCTGGTGGATCAGGTTCAGGACGTGGACGCGGCGGTGTACACCGTGATCCAGTCGGCGTTCATTTCCGCCGGTCAGCGCTGCACCTGCGCACGTCGCTTGCTGGTGCCGCAGGGCGATTGGGGTGATGCCTTTCTGGCGCGGTTGGTGGCCGTCAGCGAGACCATTGAAGTCGGCTCCTTCGATCAGCAGCCTGCGCCTTTCATGGGCTCGGTGATCTCGCTGGACGCCGCGCGCGGTCTGCTGGACGCTCAGCGCACCTTGCTGGACAAAGGCGCTGTATCGTTGCTGGAGATGCGTCAGCCGCTGGCGCAATCGGCGTTGTTGACGCCCGGTATCATTGACGTCAGCGCGGTCAGTGAGCGCTCCGACGAAGAGCTGTTCGGCCCGCTGTTGCAGGTGATTCGCTACGTCGATTTCGATGCCGCCATCGCCGAAGCCAACGCCACCCGTTACGGTCTGGCGGCTGGCCTGTTGTCGGACTCCGAAGCGCGCTATCAGCAATTCTGGCTGCAAAGCCGCGCTGGCATCGTCAACTGGAACAAGCAACTGACCGGTGCTGCCAGCAGCGCGCCGTTCGGCGGCGTCGGGGCCTCGGGCAACCATCGGGCCAGTGCGTATTACGCCGCCGATTACTGCGCGTATCCCGTGGCGTCCCTTGAAACCGGCAGCCTGACGCTGCCGACCACGCTGACTCCGGGTATCAGGCTGAGCTGACAGTGCGCGCAACGATTGCTTATGAAAACAGATCCACGGAGCCTTGCCGATGAAATCCTGTGAAGTGAATTTTGACGGTCTGGTCGGGCCAACCCACAACTACGGCGGGTTGTCCTACGGTAACGTCGCGTCCCAGAGCAACAGCCAGCAATGCTCGAACCCGCGTGAGGCGGCATTGCAGGGTCTGGCGAAGATGAAAGCGCTGATGGACATGGGCTTCACGCAGGGTGTGCTTGCGCCGCAGGAGCGGCCGGATGTGGCCGGTCTGCGTCAACTGGGCTTCACCGGCAGTGACGAACAGGTCATTGAACAAGCCGCCCGGCAGGACATGCCGCTGCTGGTCGCCAGTTGCTCGGCGTCGAGCATGTGGGTCGCCAACGCGGCGACCGTCAGCCCCAGCGCCGACACCGCCGACGGCCGCGTGCACTTCACGGCCGCCAACCTCAATTGCAAATACCACCGCAGCATCGAGCACCCGACCACCAGCCGCGTGCTGGGCGCGATGTTCGCCGATTCCGGGCACTTCGCGCACCATGCTGCCTTGCCGGCGGTTGCCCAGTTCGGTGACGAAGGGGCGGCCAACCACACGCGTTTCTGCCGTGACTACGGCGAAGCAGGGGTGGAGTTTTTTGTGTTCGGGCGCAGCGCCTTCGACACCCGCTATCCCGCGCCGCAGAAATACCCGGCGCGCCAGACGCTTGAAGCGTCGAAAGCCGTCGCTCGTCTGCACGGTTTGAGCGATGAAGGTGTGGTTTATGGCCAGCAGAACCCGTCGGTGATCGATCAGGGCGTGTTTCACAACGATGTGATCGCGGTGGGTAACGGCGAAGTGCTGTTCTATCACGAGGACGCGTTCCTGCACACCGAGTCGATGCTCAGCGAACTGCGCGACAAGCTGGCGCGGGTCGGTGGCCAGTTGCGGGCAATCTGCGTGCCACGTGCCGAAGTCTCGGTGGCGGACGCCGTGCGCTCCTACCTGTTCAACAGCCAGTTGCTGTCGCGGCCTGATGGCACGATGCTGCTGATCGTGCCGCAGGAATGTCAGGCCAACAGCCGCGTCTGGAATTACTTGCAGCGTCTGATTACAGACGACAGCCCGGTGACCGAGGTCAAGGTGTTCGACCTCAAGCAAAGCATGCAGAACGGCGGAGGCCCGGCGTGCTTGCGCCTGCGCGTGGCGCTCAATGAAACCGAGCTGCAGGCCGTCAACTCCGGCGTGATCATGACTGCGCCGTTGTATGAAACCCTGACGCAATGGGTCGACCGCCACTACCGGGATCGCATGAGCGAAAACGATCTGGCTGATCCCCGTTTGCTGACCGAATGCCGAACGGCATTGGATGAACTGACGCAAATCCTTAAACTGGGCGCCGTTTATCCTTTTCAACTCGTTTGAAACCTGCGCACCGAGCCAAGGCCCGGTGCATGATTTTTCCTTTTCAAGAGCATTCCGAATATGAGCGACGCCCTGCAGTTAATCCTCGAAGACACCGATGGCACCCAGCTGGAAACCTCCTGCACCCGCGTTGCCGTCATCTGGCAGGGCAAGGAATTGTGGATTCAACAGGACGGCCGCGGCCAGTTGCTGATCGGCGTTGACGTTGAAGAAGATGACGCCGAATACGCCAACCTGCTGCTGCGCCCACTGGCCACCAACCTGGTCAGTCTGCAACTGGAAATGGAGCCGGCCGACATGGGTGCAGAAGAAGACGGTCATGTGCATGGTCCCGACTGCAACCACTAAGTCCTGACACTCACTCGTAAGGAAGCGTGCCATGCTCGCCCTCGGCAAACTGCTTGAATTGACGTTGGCCGGACGTGAGCCGGCGCAAAAGACTCAACTGACCGTCGAAGGCGTGCGACTGCGCTGGCTGGGCGAGGGGGCTTTGGAAGTCCGTCCGCCCGAGGCTCGCGACAACGGCACTGACCTGCTGCTGTCAGCCGGTATCCATGGCAACGAGACAGCGCCCATCGAGCTGCTGGATCAACTGATTCGCAGCATCGCGCGCGGCGATCTGAAACCGCGCGCACGTATTCTGTTCCTGTTCGGCAACCCGGAGGCCATGCGGCGCGGCACGCGGTTTGTCGAGCAGGACGTCAACCGGCTTTTCAATGGCCGTCATGAGCAAAGCGGCGGCTCCGAGGCCTTGCGCGCCTGCGAGCTGGAGCGAATGGCCGCCAGCTTCTTCAACCTCCCGGACCGATACCGACTGCATTACGACCTGCACACCGCGATCCGGGGTTCGAAGATCGAGCAATTTGCGCTGTATCCCTGGAAAGAAGGCCGCCTGCATTCGCGCCGTGAACTGGCCCGGTTGCGTGCCGCCGGTATGAGTGCCGTGCTGTTGCAGAACAAGCCGTCCATTGTGTTCAGCGCCTACACCTATGATCAGTTGGGTGCCGAAGCCTTCACGCTGGAGTTGGGCAAGGCCCGGCCGTTCGGTCAGAACCAGCAGGTCAACCTGGCGCCGCTGCGGGCCAGCCTTGAGCAGTTGATACAAGGCACTGAGCCCGAGCCGGACGACACGCTCGTCGGCCTGCAACTGTTCAGCGTGGCGCGGGAAGTCATCAAGCGCAGCGACGCTTTCACGTTTCATCTGGCCGATGACGTGGAGAATTTTTCCCCGTTGAAAAAAGGGTTTGTCCTCGCCGAAGACGTGAGCGATTCACGCTGGGTGGTGCAGGAAGAGGGGGCGCGGATCATCTTTCCCAATCCGAAAGTGAAGAACGGCTTGCGCGCCGGGATTCTGGTGGTGCCTGTGGCAGCGGATGCATTGGCGCTGGCCTAGCGCGGTGTTGCTGAATGGACGCAGCGCGGTGGGAGAATCCAGGGGTGCGGGAAGCGATGTTGCGGTGATACGGTCAGCGTCTGACCCTGGCTGACGGAGATCGCTTGCGTCGCGCATGCCCACGCTGGCGAATCAATGAAGAACCCGGCGGCTCTCCCCGATCCTGATTCTGTCGAGTGCCCTGTTTAACGCGTTCAAGGCGTCGAGCAAGGCATTCGCCTCGGCTTCCCGGCCATCGCCCCAGAGGCGTTCAGCCATTTTGTTGAGTGCCTGGATAGAGCGCTCGATATCAGCAGCCGTTACGGCGTTTGTTTGAGGTTTGCCGGGCATTGATTATCCTTCCTCGCAGACGCCTATGGGCAGACAGCAGGCGTTCGAGACTGCCGCTTGGTCCACAGGATATGACCTTTGATTGTTCCTCGGGACCACGACTCGGTCGTCATGTAGCAGTGACCGTCCAGGCGCTCAACGAACGTCCTTGGATAACCCTCAGGCTCATCTCCATCGAGACGCATCCAGTTTTGATCTGTCGAGGTCACTGATCGATAAGGCATGCAGGCTGCCAGTATGAACAGTGAGAGCGCCAAAACCACCTTTTTCATATCAATCCCAATCAGTCCGGCGCTGTGTTGATCGTGCGGTTATGGCGCTTCGTGGAAACGTATGCCGATTTCAGACCTTGGGAGCGACTGTCCGGGTGTCATCATCCCCGCACATGCACCCGCTCACCTGCCGACCACGTCTCCTTCACTGTCCGGTCATCGCCGAGGGTCATCAGCACGAACAGAATCTCTTCTATATCTTTCGTCTGCTTCAAACGGTAGGACAACAGCGGCGTGGCGGTGTAGTCCAGCACCAGGAAGTCCGCTTCGTTGCCAGCCTTCAGGCTGCCGACCTTGTCCTCCAGGCGCAGCGCCCTTGCGCCGCCCAATGTCGCCAGATACAGCGATTTCAGCGGGCTGAGTCGCGCGCCCTGCATCTGCATCACCTTGTACGCTTCGTTCAGCGTTTGCAGGATCGAAAAGCTGGTGCCACCACCGACATCAGTGCCCAGACCCACATTGACCTTGTGCTTCTCGGCCATCGGCAGGTTGAACAGGCCGCTGCCCAGAAACAGGTTAGAGGTGGGGCAGAAGGCGATGGCCGAGCCGGTTTCTGCCAACCGTGCGCACTGTTCGTCGCACAGGTGCACGCCGTGGGCGAACACCGAGCGTTCGCTCAGCAGGTTGAAATGGTCGTAGACGTCCAGATAGTGCTTGCGCTCCGGGAACAGCGCCTTGACCCATTCGACTTCCTGCAGGTTCTCACTGATGTGGGTCTGCATGTACAGGCCGGGGTACTCCTGGAGCAGTTGACCGGCCACGGTCAGTTGCTCCGGGCTGCTGGTCGGCGCGAAGCGCGGCGTCACTGCATAGCTCAGGCGACCCTGGCCATGCCAGCGTTCAATCAGCGCCTTGCTGTCGGCGTAGCCGGACTCGGGCGTATCCACCAGATAGTCCGGCGCGTTGCGGTCCATCATCACCTTGCCGGCAATCATGCGCAGGTTGAGCTGTTGCGCGGCGCTGAAAAACGCGTCGACCGACGCTTTGTGCACGCTGCCGAACACCAGCGCCGTTGTCGTGCCATTGCGCAGCAGTTCCTTGATGAAGATATCCGCGACGTGCGCCGAATGCTCAGGGTCGGCGAACTGCCGCTCGCACGGGAAAGTGTAGGTGTTGAGCCAGTCCAGTAACTGCTCGCCATACGCGCCGATCATGCCGGTCTGCGGGAGGTGGATGTGCGTGTCAATGAAGCCGGGCGTGATCAGGGCGTTCGGGTACTCGATCAGCTCGACGTCGTCATCCAGAATGGTGAGCAAGTCTTCGGCATGACCGATGGCCGTGATCCGGCCGTTCTCAACCACCATCAGGCCGTCCGCGAAATACTCGCAGGACGCCTGTGGTCCGACTTCGGCAGGGTCGGCGATGCTGTGGACGATGGCTGCGCGGTAGGCTTTACGGGACGTCACTGAACTCATGGGCATCTCAAGATGGCCTGCTGCGGCGCGAGGCGGGCAGCAGTTTGGCGATAGGTGGGGTGTCAGCGTGTTGCTGGCCAAAACTTGCGTTGTAGGTGGCAATGACCTCGGCGGCGATGGACACGGCGATTTCGATGGGCAGCTTGCCTTTCACTTCGGCCAGCCCCATCGGGCAGCGCATGCGTTGCAGCAGAGCTGCGTCGAAACCACGTTCACGCAGCCGGTGTTCGAACTTGACCCGCTTGGTGCGCGAGCCGATCAGGCCGAAGTAGCCGAAGTCGCCACGCTTGAGAATCGCGGCGGTCAGTTCCAGATCCAATTGATGGTTGTGGGTCATCACGATGCAGTAACTCCCGACGGGCAGATTCGCCACTTCTTCGACCGGCTCGTCGTTCAGGATCCTCGTAACGGCCTCAGGCATCGGCGTGGGGAATTCGCTCTCGCGGGAATCGATCCAGCGTACGCGGCAGGGCAGGCTGGCCAGCAGCGGCACCAGCGCGCGGCCGACATGTCCGGCACCGAATACGGCAATCTGTGCGACGGGCTCGCCCATGGGTTCGAACAGCAGCACGTTCACGCCGCCGCAGCACTGGCCAAGACTGGCGCCCAGGTTGAAGCGCTCCAGCCGGGTGTGCCGCGTGCCGCTGGCGAGCATTTCTCGGGCGATCGCCATGGCCTTGTATTCCAGATGCCCGCCGCCGATGGTGTCGTGAATGCGCTCGGCACTGACTACCATCTTCGAACCGGCATTGCGTGGCGTTGAGCCCAGTTCCTCAATGATCGTCACCAGAATGGCAGGCTCGCCACGGGCCTGAAGCTCGGCCAGGGCGCTGATCCAGTTATTCATTGCCCAGTCCGCCAAGGCCGTGGGAGCGGACTTGTCCGCGAAAGCCATGGTTCAAACGATCCTGCTTCGGCGGATGTACCGACCTCTTCGTGAGCAAGCTCACTCCCACAGGGATGTGAACTGCGCACTCCGTGGGAGCGAGCTTGCTCGCGAAGACTGTGTTTCAGACGCCCTAGGTGCAGTGCTTGTACTGGCTGCTTCGCGAGCAAGCTCGTTCCCACGAGTCGAGTGACGGTTGTGCTCACGCTCCGTGAGGAGCCGTTTGTAGCGGTTACAAACATACCGTTTCCCCCCACTCACGCATCTGCTCGCAGCCCCACAACACCTTCTCCGGCGTCGCAGGGGCGTCGATTCGGGGTTGGTGGCGGTAGTCGGCGAGGCTGGCAACCGCATCCTTGATCGCGCACCACGCCGCGATCCCCAGCATGAACGGCGGCTCACCCACAGCTTTGGAGTGAAACACCGTGTCTTCCGGGTTCTTGCGGTTCTCCACCAGCTTGACCCGCAGGTCCAGCGGCATGTCGGCCACGGCCGGGATTTTGTACGACGCGGGACCTGTGGTCAGCAGTTTGCCCTTGGCGTTCCACACCAGCTCTTCGGTGGTCAGCCAGCCAGCGCCCTGAATGTAACCGCCTTCGACCTGGCCGATATCGATGGCAGGATTCAGCGAGGCGCCAACGTCATGCAGGATGTCGGTGCGCAGCATCTTGTATTCGCCGGTCAGGGTGTCGACGATCACTTCGGCACAGGCCGCGCCAAAGGCAAAGTAATAGAACGGCCGGCCCCGCGCCTGACTGCGGTCGTAGAAGATTTTCGGCGTTTTGTAATAGCCGGTGCTGGACAGTGACACCTGACCCATCCACGCCAACTGAGCCAGTTCGGCGAACGACAACAGGGTGTCGCCGACCCGCACATGCCCATTGCGAAACTCGACCTGGTGTTCCTCGACCTTGAAATGCCGTGCCGCAAATACGACCAGTCGTTGCCTGAGGATCTCGGCCGCGTTCTGCGCGGCCTTGCCGTTGAGGTCGGTGCCGCTGGAGGCCGCCGTGGGCGAGGTATTGGGCACCTTGTCGGTGTTGGTGGCGGTGATCTGGATGCGCTCGATATCCACCTGAAACACCTCGGCCACCACCTGCGCGACCTTGACGTTCAAGCCTTGGCCCATTTCGGTGCCGCCATGGTTCAGGTGAATGCTGCCGTCGGTGTAAATGTGGATCAGCGCACCGGCCTGATTGAGAAAACTGGCCGTAAAGGAAATGCCGAACTTCACCGGTGTCAGCGCCAGGCCTTTCTTCAGGATCGGGCTGCCGGCATTGAAAGCGCGAATGGCTTCGCGACGCTCGGCGTACTCGCAGCTCTGCTCCAGGTCCGCCGTCATTTCTTCCAGCAGGTTGTGCTCGACGGTCTGGTAATAATGCGTGACGTTGCGCTCAGTCTTGCCGTAGTAGTTGACCTTGCGCACGGCCAGCGGGTCCTTGCCCAGGTAGCGGGCGATGCAGTCCATGACCTCTTCGATGGCGACCATGCCTTGCGGCCCGCCGAAGCCGCGGTACGCGGTGTTGGATGCCGTGTGAGTCTTGCAGCGATGGCCGTTGATCGTCGCTTCGCCGAGGTAATACGCGTTATCGGCGTGAAACATGGCGCGATCAACGATCGATGCCGATAAGTCCGGCGAGTAGCCGCAGTTGCCGGCCAGATCCAGCTCGATGCCCTGCAGACGACCGGTGTCGTCAAACCCCACGTCGTACTCGATGTAGAACGGGTGCCGCTTGCCGGTCATGATCATGTCTTCGACGCGTTGCAGGCGCATCTTGGTCGGCTGGCCGGTCAGTCGTGCCACGACGGCGCACAGGCACGCGGGACTGGCCGCCTGGGTTTCCTTGCCTCCGAAGCCGCCGCCCATACGGCGCATGTCGACCACGATCCGGTTCATCGGAACGTCCAGCACCTCAGCCACCAGTTTCTGGATTTCGGTAGGGTTCTGGGTCGAGCTGTAGACGATCATGCCGCCATCTTCAGTGGGCATCACCGAAGCGATCTGTGTCTCCAGGTAGAAATGTTCCTGCCCGCCGATGTGCAGGCTGCCTTGCAGGCGATGGGGTGCGCCTTGCAGCGCCGTTGCCGAGTCGCCGCGCTTGTGGGTGTGGCTGTCGAGCACGAAATGCTTCTGGCGCAAAGCCTGCACCACATCCAGCACCGGTTCCAGGTCTTCGTATTCGATCACCGCCGCCATGGCGGCCTCGCGGGCAGTGTCCAGATCGCGCGCGGCCACGGCCAGCACCGGCTGGCCGACGAACTCGACCTTGTCGATGGCCAGCAGCGGGTCGCCGGGCAGCAACGGACCGATGTCTTTCAGGCCTGGAATGTCTTCGTGAGTGATGACGATCCGCACGCCTTCGATCGCGTAGCAAGGCGTGGTGTCGACGCTGAGGATACGTGCATGGGCGCGGTCTGACAGCCGGGCATACACATGCAATTGATTGGGAAACTCCAGCCGGTCATCGATGTACACGGCTTCGCCGGACACGTGCTTGTCGGCGCTGTCATGCTTGACGCTGCGACCTGCGCCGGTGGTGATTCCTTGCTCGAACAGAGCTGCCATCTCGGCCTGAGTGAGCGGGGCGTGGTCAGACATAGTGAGTCACCCGCGTTGGTGTGTGAGGTGTCTGCAATTCGATGAAGCATTTGCGCAACAGATTGCGGGCACTGAGTAGGCGGTATTCCTTGCTGGCACGGAAGTCCGTCAGCGGGGTGAAGTCTTCACCCAGCGCCGTGCAGGCGCGCTCGACGGTCTCGCTGGTCCAGCGCTGTCCAGCCAATGCCCGCTCACAGGCCGCTGCACGTTTTGGAATGGCTGCCATGCCGCCGAAGGCCACCCGCGCGTGTTCGATGAAGCCGTCGGTGATCTGCAGGTGAAAGGCTGCGCAGACCGCCGAGATATCATCGTCCAGTCGCTTGGACACCTTGTAGGCTTTGAATACCTGAAGAGCGTTTGCAGTCGGCACGATGATTTTTTCGATGAACTCGCTTTCCTGACGCGCTGTGACCTTGTAATCGATGAAGTAATCCTCCAGCGCCAGCGTGCGTTGGGCAGCACCTTTGCGCAGCACAATCTGCGCCCCGAGCGCGATCAGCAGTGGCGGGGCGTCGCCGATAGGAGAGGCGTTGCCGATGTTGCCGCCCAACGTGCCCTGGTTGCGAATCTGCAACGAAGCGAAGCGTTGCAGCAGCTCGCCGAAGTCGGGGTATTCGGCTGTGAGTGCGGCGTAACAATCGGTCAGCGGCGTGGCTGCGCCGATCTCCAGGCGATCCTCGAAACGCTCGACGCGCTTCATCGCCTCGATGTGCCCGACATAGATCATCACCGGCAGCGCCTTGTGGAACTGGGTCACTTCCAGTGCCAGATCGGTGCCGCCAGCCAATAGGCGTGCCTGAGGGTTTGCGTCATACAGGTCGGCGAGATCGGCGACGGTCAGCGGGATCAGACAGCGTTTTTCACCGTCGTTCAGCTCGCCGGTCTGGTGCGGGGCGATGGCGCGCAAGCGCTCAATGGTCTGTGCTCGAAGCTGATCGAACTGATCAGGCTCACGCTGGGCGCAGGCCTGTTCGGCGGCGGCCAGAATCGGGCGATAGCCCGTGCAACGGCATAGATTGCCGGCCAGCGCTTCGTGGGCCTGATGGACATCGGCCTGCTCGCTGTTCTTCTGCAGAGCAAACAGCGACATCACGAAGCCTGGCGTGCAGAAGCCGCATTGCGAGCCGTGACACTCGACCATCGCCTGCTGGACGCTGTGCAAGCGGCCCTGATGCTTGAGGTCCTCGACACTGATCAATTGCTTGCCATGCAGCGAAGCGACAAAGGTCAGGCATGAATTCAGGCTGCGATAGCGCAGGTGTTGCTCGCCCGTGGCGTCGGTTTCCAGCTCGCCTACCACAACAGTGCAGGCGCCGCAGTCACCGCTGGCGCACCCTTCCTTGGTGCCGGGCTTGTGTGCCTGCTCACGCAGATAGGTCAGCACGGTCATGTTCGGATCGAGGGTACGCTCGGTTTTTAGCGCTTGGTTCAAAAGGAACTGAATCACGGCGTAATGCCCTCAATTGACTGTCATCGGACATGTCGATGAATTTATCAGCTTTGTTTATTGGGTCAATTTGTTTCTGACCCTCGGGTCAGGAAATCAGGTTTTCGGCACCTCTGCCGATCAAAAGCGTCACACGCTTTGAATCGCCTGTCGGGCAATGGTCGAGGTTTTGCGTGTTTCGTGCCAGATTCGGTGGTCGTGGCCCTGCGCCATGCCTGTTGGTTGCGATACACTCCGCCTCTTGTTTGTAGAACTGGTTTTTTGAAGGATAGTCATGACGTTCAAGGCACCGGACAGCCTCGCTGAGCAAATAGCCCATCACCTTGCGGAACGGATCATCCGCGGTGAGCTCAAGCCTGGAGAGCGAATCCAGGAGCAAAAAGTCACGCAGGCGTTGAACGTCAGTCGTGGTTCAGTGCGCGAAGCACTGCTGATTCTGGAACGCCGCCATCTGGTCGCGATCCTGCCGCGCCGTGGTGCGCAGGTCACGGTGCTCAACGCCCACAATGTCACCAGCCTCTGCGCGCTGATGAGCGAGCTGTACATTCTGCTGGCCAACGCGGTCGCCGAACACTGGAAAAGCCCGGACGATCTGGCGCCGTTTCTGGCCATTCAACAGCGTCTGCAGGCCAGCTTCGAAAGCGTCGACGTCAAGGCTTTCGTCGAAGAGAGCTTCAATGTCATGCGCGCCGCATATCCGTTTGCCAACAATCCGTACCTTGAAGAGACCATCGAGAACCTGCAGCCGTCCATGAGCCGCAGCTACTTTCTGGCCCTCGAACAGCGCAAGGCCGAGATGAGCGATTACGTGGAGCTGTTTGGCCAGCTGCTGGAAGCGGTCGTGGCGCGGGACCTTGCGCAGGTTCGTGTGGTACTGGTCAGTTACTGCCAGCGCAGTTGTCAGTCGGTTCTTTCCGCTTTGGCAGCGAGCTGACGCCATGCGCCTGAAGTGCATCAAGCTGGCGGGATTCAAGTCCTTCGTCGATCCCACCACGGTGAACTTCCCCAGCAATATGGCGGCCGTTGTCGGCCCCAACGGGTGTGGCAAATCCAACATCATCGACGCCGTGCGCTGGGTCATGGGCGAAAGCTCGGCCAAGAACCTGCGCGGCGAGTCGATGACCGACGTCATCTTCAATGGCTCGACCAGTCGCAAACCGGTCAGTCAGGCGAGTATCGAGCTGGTGTTCGATAACTCCGATGGCACGCTGGTGGGCGAATATGCGGCCTACGCGGAAATTTCCATTCGCCGCAAAGTGACCCGAGACAGCCAGAACAGCTACTACCTCAACGGCACCAAATGCCGTCGTCGTGACATTACCGATATTTTCCTCGGCACCGGTCTGGGGCCGCGCAGCTACTCGATCATCGAGCAGGGCATGATCTCCAAGCTGATCGAAGCCAAGCCCGAGGACCTGCGCAATTTCATCGAAGAAGCGGCAGGCATTTCCAAGTACAAGGAGCGCCGCCGAGAGACCGAAAATCGCATCCGTCGAACGCACGAAAACCTTGCGCGCCTGACCGATCTGCGTGAAGAGCTGGAGCGTCAGCTTGAGCGGCTGCACCGACAGGCTCAGGCCGCCGAGAAGTATCAGGAATACAAGACCGAAGAACGCCAGCTCAAGGCGCAACTGTCAGCGCTGCGCTGGCAGGCGTTGAACGAGCAGGTCGGTCAGCGTGAATCGGTGATCGGCGGACAAGAGGTCGGCTTCGAGGCGCTGGTCGCCGATCAGCGCAGTGCCGACGCCAGCATCGAAAGGCTGCGTGACGGCCATCATGACCTCTCCGAGCGCTTCAATCTGGTGCAGGGCCGTTTCTATTCGGTGGGCGGCGACATTGCCCGCGTCGAGCAGAGCATCCAGCACGATCAGCAGCGTCTGCGCCAGTTGCAGGACGATCTGCGCGAGGCCGAACGCGCGCGCCAGGAAACCGAATCGCATTTGGGCCACGACACCACGTTGCTGGCGACCCTGAGCGAAGAGCTGGACATGCTCGAGCCCGAGCAGGAAATCACCAGCGCAGCGGCCGAAGAGTCGGCCATCGCCCTTGAGGACGCCGAAGCGGCCATGCAGGGCTGGCAGGAGCAGTGGGATGTGTTCAATCAGCAGTCTGCCGAGCCACAGCGTCAGGCCCAGGTTCAGCAATCGCGCATCCAGCAGCTTGAACAAAGCATGGAGCGGCTGGCCGAGCGCCAGCGGCGTCTGGCAGAGGAGCGCCAGTTGCTGGCCGCCGACCCTGAAGACGCCGCGATTCTCGAACTGAGCGAAGACCTCGCCACCCGTGACATGACCCTTGAAGAGCTGCATCTGGGCGAAGAGCAGGCTGTCGAGCGTCTTGAGCAATTGCGCGAAGCCTTGCAGCGCGCCAATCAGGATCAACAACAGGCGCAGGGCCAGTTGCAGCGTCTCAACGGCCGACTGGCCTCGCTGGAAGCCCTGCAACAGGCTGCTCTCGATCCCGATACCGGTACGGCCGAATGGCTGCGTGACCAGCAACTGGATCAGCGCCCGCGCCTGGCGCAAAGCCTCACGGTGGAGGCTGGCTGGGAAATGGCAGTCGAAACCGTGCTGGGTGCCGACTTGCAGGCCGTGCTGGTCGATGATTTCGACGGGCTGGACCTGGCGAATTTCCAGCAGGGCGATCTGCGTCTGTTGAGCGCGAGTGCCGACACCCAGCGTATCGCGGGCAGCCTGCTTGAAAAGGTGGAAAGCGATATCGACCTGACCGCCTGGCTGGGGCAGGTGATCCCGGTCAACGATCTGGACGAGGCGCTGGCCCGGCGTGGGCAACTGGCCGCTGGTCAGAGCCTGATCAGTCGCGACGGTTATTGGGTCGGGCGGCATTTTCTGCGAGTCCGGCGCGCCAGCGAAGCCCAGAGCGGCGTGCTGGCACGCGGTCAGGAATTGCAGCAACTCGGCATTGAGCGTGACGAGCGCGAAGCGACGCTGGCCGCGCTGGAAGAACAGCTGCTGACCCTGCGCGAGCAGCAATCGCAGCAGGAAGAATCAAGAGAGCAACTGCGCCGTCGCGTGCAGGACGAGACCCGTCAGCAAAGCGAGCTCAAGGCGCAGCTGTCAGCGGCCAAGGCCAAGGTCGAACAGCTGACGCTACGTCGTACCCGTCTGGATGAAGAGCTGGCCGAGCTGGGCGAGCAACGTGCCGTCGAACATGAGCATCTGGGCGAGTCGCGTCTTGAGTTGCAGGACGCGCTGGACGCCATGGCGCAAGACACCGAACAACGTGAGGTGCTGCAGGCCCAGCGCGACAGCCTGCGCGAGCGACTGGACCGCGTGCGCCAGGAAGCCCGCCTGCACAAGGACCGCAGCCATCAGTTGGCGGTGCGTCTGGGATCGCTCAAGGCGCAGCATGACTCGACACGTCAGGCGCTGGAGCGCTTGCAGATGCAGTCCGAGCGCCTGACGGAAAAGCGCGAGCAGTTGAGCCTGAACCTGGAGGAGGGCGAAGCGCCGCTGGAAGAACTGCGCCTCAAGCTCGAGGAGTTGCTGGAGCGGCGCATGGTGGTCGATGACGAAATGCGCATCGCCAAGAACGCCCTGGAAGACGCGGATCGCGAACTGCGTGACGCTGAAAAGCGCCGTACCCAGGCCGAGCAACAGTCGCAATTGCTGCGCGGCCAGCTCGAACAGCAGCGTCTGGAATGGCAGGCCCTGACGGTGCGCCGCAAGGCTCTGCAGGATCAGCTGCATGAAGATGGCTACGACCTGCACGGCGTGCTCGCCACACTGACGCCTGAAGCCAGCGAGCAGGCCGCCGAGCAGCAACTGGAAAGCATCGCCGCACGTATCCAGCGCCTGGGCGCGATCAACCTGGCTGCCATCGACGAATACCAGCAGCAGTCCGAGCGCAAGCGCTATCTGGATGCTCAGGATGCCGATCTGGTCGAGGCACTGGAGACACTGGAAAACGTGATCCGCAAGATCGACAAGGAGACCCGCAATCGCTTCAAGGATACCTTCGATCAGATAAACAGCGGAATTCAGGCACTTTTCCCAAAAGTTTTCGGTGGTGGCTCCGCTTATTTGGAACTGACGGGCGAAGATTTACTCGATACAGGGGTGACAATCATGGCGCGTCCTCCTGGCAAGAAAAACAGCACCATTCATTTGCTGTCCGGTGGGGAAAAAGCACTGACTGCACTGGCATTGGTTTTTGCCATTTTCAAACTCAATCCGGCGCCGTTCTGCATGCTCGACGAAGTCGATGCGCCGCTGGACGACGCCAACGTTGGCCGATACGCCCGACTGGTGAAGGAGATGTCGCAAACGGTGCAGTTCATCTACATCACCCACAACAAGATCGCCATGGAGATGGCCGATCAGCTGATGGGGGTCACCATGCATGAGCCGGGCTGTTCACGGTTGGTGGCGGTGGATGTCGAGGAGGCCATGGCGCTAGTGGATGCTTAGGCTCTGTACGAAAAGTGGCTGCGCTCGGTGATGCTGCGTTAAAAACAGGCTCGGAATGCTCATTTACAACACGTAGACTCCGCTTCCTCGCCTGTTTTTGCCTTGCCTGACCTTCGCTCGCCGACTTTTCGTACAAAACCTGGGCAAATACACCCGATTCGGTGGGGAAAATGGCAGTACCGGCCCTGAAAATGTGAGGTCCGTGCGGTAGATATCAATTTGTGCGCCAAAGAGGTGTTACAGACGGTGTAAAGTTACCTTTGGTCGTGCTAGTTTAGTGACCACTTTTTATTTTCGCGTGGGCAAAATGCCAGTCAGAACATAGACTTGGCACCACGTATTAAAGGGGTTTAGGCCCTTATTTTCAGAATTCTTCATTAGAGGCACTGGATTACATGGAAATCGGTCTGCGCGAGTGGCTGATCGTCATCGGCATAATTGTCATTGCCGGTATTCTCTTCGATGGCTGGCGCCGTATGCGCGGCGGCAAGGGGAAATTGAAATTCAGGCTGGACCGCAGCTTCTCCAACCTTCCGGACGACGAGGAAACCACCTCCGCCGAAGTGCTGGGGCCGCCCCGTGTACTGGATACTCACAAGGAACCGCAGCTTGACGAACACGACCTGCCGTCGATGAGCGCCAGCCCGCGGGACAACGCACGCGAGAACACGCGTGAGAGCAAACGCAGCAACAGCGACAAGAAGCGCAAGGGCGAGCCGCATCAGGGCGACCTGAACCTGGACATGGACGGCCCGAGTCTGTTCACAGGCCGCGACGACGATTTCCCGGACGACAAGCCGACCCAGACCATCACCGAAGACAAGGACCTGCCTCCGGTCGAAGAAGTGCTGGTCATCAGCGTGATCTCGCGCAGCGAAGGCGGTTTCAAGGGGCCTGCGTTGTTGCAGAACATTCTGGAGAGCGGCCTGCGTTTCGGCGAAATGGACATCTTCCACCGTCACGAAAGCATGGCAGGTAACGGCGAAGTGCTGTTTTCCATGGCCAACGCGGTCAAGCCGGGCGTGTTCGATCTGGACGACATCGACCATTTCAGTACCCGTGCCGTGAGCTTCTTCCTCGGTCTGCCGGGTCCGCGTCATCCCAAGCAGGCATTCGACGTCATGGTCGCGGCGGCCCGCAAGCTGGCGCACGAACTGGACGGCGAGCTGAAGGATGATCAACGTAGCGTGATGACCGCACAGACCATCGAGCACTATCGCCAGCGCATCGTTGAATTCGAGCGTCGTGCATTGACTCAGCGTCGCGGCTGAGCCTCTACCGTGTCGGCCCTGGTTGAATCGCATCCACTGCATTCCACCAGGGCCGGATACCGGTACAACAGAACCATCCGATCGAGCAGCCCAGGCTGCTCTTTTGCTTTTTGAGAGAACACCGTATGAAGGCCGTCGAAACCCGAATCCTGGAACTGCGCGCAGAGCTGGATCAGCATAACTACCGCTACCACGTTCTGGATGAGCCCAGCATTCCCGATGTCGAATACGACCGCCTGTTTCATGAACTCAAGGCGCTGGAAGCCGAGAACCCGCATCTGGTGACGCCCGATTCGCCCACCCAGCGGGTTGGCAGCGCGGCGTTGTCGGCGTTCACTCAGGTGCGTCACGAGATGCCGATGCTCAGCCTGGGCAACGCGTTCGAAGAAAACGACATGCATGAGTTCGACCGTCGGGTAACCGAAGGCCTGGATCTGCCGGAAGGCAGTCGCAAGGTTCAGTACAGTTGCGAGCCCAAGCTCGACGGCCTGGCGGTCAGTCTGTTGTACCGCGACGGCGCGCTGGTGCGTGGCGCGACGCGGGGTGACGGGGCGACAGGTGAGGACATCAGCGTCAATGTGCGCACGGTGCGCAACATTCCGCTCAAGCTGCATGGCACCGGCTGGCCTGACGTGCTGGAAGTGCGTGGCGAAGTGTTCATGTCCAAGGCCGGTTTCGAGCGGCTTAACGCCAGCCAGCTGGAAGTGGGCGGCAAGACCTTCGCCAACCCGCGCAACGCTGCTGCCGGGAGCCTGCGCCAGCTGGATTCGAAGATCACCGCCAACCGTCCGCTGGAATTCTGCTGCTATGGCCTGGGCCAGGTTTCTGCTGAAGTGGCTGATACCCACGTGGGCGTGCTCAATCAGCTCAAGGCATGGGGCATGCCGGTCAGTCACGAACTGAAGCTGGCGGATGGTATCGAAGCGTGTCTGGACTACTACCGTGATATCGGCGAGCGGCGTTTGTCGCTGAGCTACGAGATCGACGGCGTGGTGTTCAAGGTCAACCGACTGGCCGACCAGCGTGAACTGGGTTTCCGTGCCCGCGAGCCGCGCTGGGCAATTGCTCATAAATTCCCGGCCATGGAAGAGCTGACCGAGCTGCTGGACGTCGAATTTCAGGTGGGACGCACCGGCGCGGTGACCCCGGTTGCGCGTTTGAAGCCGGTGAAGGTTGCGGGTGTCACGGTTGCCAATGCGACCCTGCATAACATGGACGAAGTGGCGCGCCTGGGCCTGATGATCGGCGACACGGTGATCATTCGTCGTGCCGGGGATGTCATCCCGCAGGTCGTGCAGGTGGTCATGGAGCGTCGTCCCGACGACGCCCGGCCAGTCGAGGTACCGAAAACCTGTCCGGTGTGCGGCTCGCATGTCGAACGCACGCAGCTGATCAAGCGCAGCAAGGGCAAGGCAACCGTCAGCGAAGGCGCGGTGTACCGTTGCGTGGGTCGCCTGGCCTGTGGCGCACAGCTCAAGCAGGCCATCATCCATTATGTGTCGCGTCGCGCCATGGACATCGAAGGCCTGGGCGACAAGACCATCGAGCAACTGGTGGACGAAAAGCTGATCGGCTCGCCTGCCGACCTCTACAAACTCGAATACGAGCAGATCATCGACCTGGAAGGTTTTGCCAAAATCTCCAGCGAAAAGCTGCTCAAGGCGATTGCCGACAGTCGTCAGCCAACGCTGTCACGCTTCATCTACGCGCTGGGTATTCCGGATGTTGGTGAGGAGACGGCCAAGGTGCTGGGGCGTTCGCTGGCGTCTCTGGATCGCGTCAGGCAGGCGCTGCCTGAAGTGCTCACGTACCTGCCGGACGTCGGCCTGGAAGTCGCTCATGAGATTCACAGCTTCTTCGAGGATGAGCACAACCGTCACGTGATCGACGCACTGCTGGGCGAATGCGGTCTGCAATTGCAGGATCAGGGTGAGCTGGGTGCCGAGTTCGCTGCCAGTACCACGCTTGAAAGTTTGATCGACAAACTGCACGTGCCTTCGGTCGGTCCGGGTGCCGCACAGAAGCTGGCCGACAAGTTCGGCACGCTGGAGGCCGTGATTAGCGCAGACTGGCTGGATATGCGTCAGGCGTTGCCGGAGAAGCAGGCGAAAGCAGTGCGTGATTTCTTCGATGATACGGCCAACGCCGAGCGTGCCCGGGCTATCGAAGCGCAACTCAAGGACTTCGGTATGCACTGGCGCAGCGAGAAAAAGGTCGTCGAAGGCCTGCCGCTGGCCGGGCAGACCTGGGTGCTGACCGGCACCCTGGAGCGTATGAGCCGCGAGGTCGCCAAGGAAAAACTCGAAAGCCTGGGTGCCAAGGTCTCAGGCTCGGTCTCGGCCAAGACCCATACTGTGGTTGCAGGACCGGGTGCGGGCTCGAAGCTGACCAAAGCCAATGAACTGGGCCTGACAGTGCTGGATGAAGATGCGCTGC
This sequence comes from Pseudomonas asturiensis, assembly GCF_900143095.1. Classification (GTDB taxonomy): domain Bacteria; phylum Pseudomonadota; class Gammaproteobacteria; order Pseudomonadales; family Pseudomonadaceae; genus Aquipseudomonas; species Aquipseudomonas asturiensis. The sequence goes on from NZ_FRDA01000004.1 coordinate 251,036, forward strand.
TGTCGCGCCTGAGCGAACTGGGTGTGGCGGTGGATTGATAATCAGGTGGTGGGAGGCGGCTTGCCGGCGATAGCGGCGGTGCAGTTCACATCACAGTGGGAGTGAGCTTGCTCACGAAGAGGCCAGTACATCCGCTGAAGAGCCATGGCTTTCACGGACACGTCCGCTCCCACGGGGTGCAGTTCATTCGTTCTGCGGTTATCCAGTAGGATTTGTGTAACGACGAGCGCCCGCAAGCACCCTTTTGGCCCACAAAACCGCCGTTGTTCGACTGGATTCAGTTGGCCCGATAATATTTTGAACCCCTGAAGCTTCGACATGATCTAGTCCATGCAAGGCCCACGGGAGATCGCCATGTATCGCTTTTTCGAGCAATTAAGTTCACGTATCACCGCGCCCTTTGTCGGTGAAACCAAACGCAACAGTAAAGTCTGGCAATGTCAGTGCGGCCAGTCGGTGTTTTTCCCCAATACCCAATGCCTGGCTTGCTCGGCAGCGCTGGGTTATCTGCCTGAGCAGGGGCGTATTGCGTCGCTGGAGCCAGGGCCTGAGCCCAGCACATGGCGCTTGAGCGATGAACTCGGCGCAGGTGTCTATCGGCGTTGTGCCAACCTCGACACGCCAGCGGCCTGCAACTGGCTGTTTCCTGCGCACAACGCGGGTGAGTTCTGCGTCGCGTGCAGCCTGAACCGGACCATTCCTGACCTGTCGATCCCGGAAAACGGCGAGCGCTGGCGCAAGGTCGAAACGGCCAAGCGCCGTCTGGTCGCGCAGTTGATATCCCTCGGCCTGAAGGTTATCCCCAAGACAGTCGATGAAGAAGCCGGGCTAGCGTTCGACTTTGTCGGCGTGGATCTGGAAGGCAACCTGCCGACCACCGGTCACGCCAATGGCCTGATCACGCTGAACATCGAAGAGGCCGACGACGCGCACCGTGAAGCGATCCGGGTGAAGATGCACGAACCCTATCGCACACTGCTCGGTCACTTCCGTCATGAAGTCGGGCATTACTACTGGGACCGGCTGATCGCCAATACGTATTGGCAGGAAAGCTATCGCAACCTGTTCGGTGACGAGCGGGCCAGCTATGCCGACGCACTGGATCACCACTATAAAAACGGTGCGCCGGACAACTGGCAGGAAAGTTTCGTCAGCGCCTACGCCACCATGCACCCGTGGGAAGACTGGGCTGAGACCTGGGCGCATTACTTGCACATGATGGATGCGGTCGATACTGCGCTGGGCTTCGGCATGAGCGCCCGCGACATGGAACTGGACTACCAGCCGTTTCCGCTGGAGACGCTGTTCGACCCGCAACATCCAGGCGGTCCGGCGTTCCTGTCGTTCGTCAACGCCTGGATCGAACTGGCCAGCATGCTCAACGAGCTGTCGCGCAGCATGGGTCAGCCGGATTTCTATCCGTTCGTGCTGCCGCCCGCCGTCATCGCCAAGCTGCACTTCATCCATCTGGTCATCCAGGATGCCGGTGGCAAGGCGGATGAGGTATTGCAGGCGCAGTAGACGTTCTGGCGGAACACCGGACCTTGGGAGCGGACCAGGCGATGTTCCGCCTGTCCGCGAATGCAGCAGCTCAGCTGTTGCATCTTCGTCGGGTGTAACGACCTTTTCGCGGACAAGTCCGCTCCCACAGTCTGCTCCAGAAAAGCCTCTTGTTCAGGGGTTTATCGGGCTTTGACGGGATGCGGCTTGCCGGCCATGCAGTCTTTCAGGCGACACAGGATTGACTGGGCGGGCATCTGCGCCGACACGTTGTCTTCCGCACCCGTTGGGCTTAGCTGCTGTAGCTGCTTTCATCCTGAAGCTTCAACACCAGCCGCCGTTCGAAGCCTATCCGACCGCGATAGGCTTCGCCGGTGTCTATCCAGCCCTGACCCACGTACAGCCCGATAGCGGCTGCATTGTCCGCGTCCACTGACAGCATCAGTTGCCTGATGTCCGGCCACTTCAACCCCAGCGCGGCTGGCAGCGCTTTCAAGCACACCTTGCCCAATCCCTTGCCCTGTTCGCGACGATCGATCTGCAGCGCATGCAAGGTGGCGGTCGCGTCTTCCGATGCCCAATGCGGCAGGCATTCCCCGCGCTTGAGCATGAAAAAACCCTTGGGTATCTCGTCGACCAGCAGCACGAACCCCGCAATATCGGCGTTGGGATTGACCAGCAGGGTATTGAGCGCCGTATGGATATCGCCCGAGAACTGAATCTGTTCCGGTGCGATCTCGAGCGTTTCAAGCAGCGTGCATTGAGTGGGGGTGAGTTCTTCGTAGCTGACCAATCGAGTCTGCATGAGCAACCTGTCGGCTGATTGTGGGTAGGGGAGGCAGGTTACAGGAGGCTTCGGCTCCGATTCCAGCGTTGCCGCCCATCTGTGGCACAGACGGGCAACGCTTCAGCCCCTGTCACACAAGTGCTTGAGCCTGATCGAAATTTTTATCCGGGCCGGAGGTTGTAAACTCGCTCCAGACCGGTACAATGGCGCGGCTCGCCTACTGGTGAGCGTCGTTATGGTGACCCCATCGGTCCCCCCGCAACGATTACCCGTGAACCTGGTCAGATCCGGAAGGAAGCAGCCACAGCGGGAACATTGTGTGCCGGGGTGTGGCTGGTGGGGGCACCACCTTAACGACTCCTCTGTCGGTCCTCGACGCAGCAATAACCTCCAGAATCAACCTCCAGAATCCTGTCTCTCCAAAAGCCTTATTCCCGAATGTTTCGTCGATTCCGTTCAATCGGCAAATTAATCTGAACGCTCAAGCCATCAGGCCACCTAAAACCCTACGCGTCGCTTGAAACCGTGTTACGGCAAGGGGCATATCAAGTCGCTGCGGGTGTCAAAGGCTTTTCGGTCGGGCGTCTCGCAGCAATGCAGCCGGGGGGCCGAATGGAACATGACATCATCCTCTTTTTCACAGACTCACAATTTCTGGGTATTTCGCTGGCGAACTGGATTCTGGCTATCGTCGCATCGACGCTGAGCTTCGTCCTGGTTCGTGGGGCTATCGGGTTTGTGCTGCGAAAGATCCGCACACGCTCGTCGGCGCCCAATGCGCACTTGAGTTACATCGCTGTCGAGGTGCTGTCCGGCACCAGCAATACGCTGTTATTGCTGGCCTCGTTGTTGATCGGGGTCGGCATGCTCGATCTGCCGGAGCGCTGGCTCGGGCGGGTCAGCAGCCTCTGGTTCGTGGTCGCGGCCTTGCAGGTCGGGCTCTGGGCGAACCGCGCGATAGCGCTGGCGTTGTACCGCTATTTCGCCCGTCACAGCACCACCAGCACGTTTCAGGGCAGTGCGCTGGCGACCTTGAGCCTGTGGGGCGCGAAGGTCCTGCTGTGGGCCACGGTGCTGATGGCAATGCTGTCCAATGTCGGGGTGAACATCACGGCGTTCGTCGCCAGCCTTGGCGTGGGCGGCATCGCCGTGGCGCTGGCGGTGCAGAACATTCTCGGCGACGTATTCGCCTCGTTATCCATTGCCGTGGACAAGCCGTTCGAGATCGGTGATTTCATTGTGGTGGGCGCGCTGTCGGGCACAGTCGAGCATGTCGGCCTGAAGACCACACGCATCCGCAGCCTGGGCGGCGAGCAGATCGTCATGGCCAACGCCGACATGATCGGCAGCACCATTCAGAACTACAAGCGGTTGCAGGAACGTCGCATCGTCTTCGATTTCAGGCTGACCTATGACTGCTCGGCAGACCAGGTGCGCGAAGTGCCAAAGAAAGTCGAAGAGATCATTCGCAGTCAGGAAAACGCCCGGTTCGACCGCTCGCATTTCCGCAGCTTTGGCGAGACGTCACTGGAGTTCGAGACGGTCTACATCGTGCTCGACCCCAGTTATAACGTTTACATGGACGTGCAGCAGGCGATCAATCTGGACATCATGGAGGCGTTTGCCGACATGGATGTGCGCTTCGCCTTTCCGTCACGCACGGTGTACGTCGCGTCCTTGCCGCCGTCCAGAGCGTCACAGCTGACCGCGCTGGAGGCGCAAAACGCCCACGCCTGATGCTGGCGTCAGGCCTTGTGGTGGTTCGAGAACTGCAAGGCGTTGGTCAGATCGCCCATGGGTTGCTGCCCGCGGGCGATCATCGCGTCGTCGCGGCGCTTGAGGCCGTCAAGTTTTTCCAGGCCATGCACGCGGGTGATCAAGCGCAGGATCGAGGCGGTGTCGTAGACCGTGTGGTCAACCGTGCCTTTACGGGCGAACGGTGAGATGACCAGCGCCGGGACCCGGCTGCCAGGGCCGAAGCGGTCGCCCTTGGGCGGCGCAACGTGGTCCCACCAGCCGCCGTTTTCGTCGACCGTTATCACGATCACCATGTTCTCCCACTGCGGGCTGTTGCGCAGCACTTTGACCACGCGGTCGATGTGCCGGTCACCCGATGCGACGTCGGCATAACCGGCGTGCATGTTCAGGTTGCCCTGGGGTTTATAGAACGTGACCGCAGGCAGCTTGCCGGCCTCGGCATCAGCCAGAAAACGGTTAGTGCCCGACTCATCGCCCAGCCCGCCGTCACGCAGCCTGCGTTTGCGCTCGGCCGGATTCTGCGGGCCTTGCTGCGTAAAGTAGTTGAACGGCTGGTGATGGTATTGAAAGTTGGGGATCTTCGGGATGCCGGTGGAATCCTTGAACTCGTCCAGCGTGACTTGCCAGGCACCCGCGTACCACGCCCAGTCGATGTCCTTTTTCGACAGTTTGTCACCAATGTGCTCGTGGCTCTGCGGCACCAGTACGTTGGCCAGATCCGGTTTGGAGTAATCAGGATTCTGCGGGTCGCGCAGCCAGGTGGGCCAGTAAGGCGGGGCCAGGGTGTTGACCGCGAAGCCGTCCGGGGTAATGGCGCTGGGGCCGAACTGTGGCGGCCCTTCCATGGCGCTGGCGGGAGACTTTTCCAGTGGTTTGAGTCGCGGGTCTTGCGGATTGTCACTCTGCAGCGTCGCGATCTGCGATTTGGCGGGCGAGTTGGCGGCGTCGGGATAGATCGGCGCAGTCGCTGAAATCAGGTACTGGTGGTTGAGAAAAGACCCCCCGAAAGCACCCTGAAAGAAGTTGTCGCACAGCACGAATTCCTTCGCCACGTCCCACAGGCGCAGCGAGTATTGAGTCTGCGCGTAGTTGCCCATGGTCAGGCCGCCCGAGTCGGCCCAGGCCACGAAACGATCATTCTTGCCTTCGTTGATCTGCATCTGGTTCTGATAGAACACGTGCCACAGGTCGCGGGTGACCAGGCTCAGCGGCAGGTCTTCCTTATTTGGCCCTTTGAGCGGGAAGGGCGCATTGGGGAGGTTTTCCTGAAACTGCACGCCAGCCGGGTAGGTCACGCCGTCAACGGTCTGCGGCCCGACCTGCAGCACGCCACCCCAGGCGGGCGGCAAGGTGCTTAGCAGGCTGCCATCGCGGTCGCGTTGTTGATAGTCGGCAGGCTTGAGTGCTGACAAGGGTTTTTCCACACCGGGAAAATCGCCGAACAGGTTATTGAAGCTGCGGTTTTCCGCGTAGATCACCACCACCGTCTTGACGTTATCGCGCAGCGCCTTGTCCAGCGCCGCACCGGTCAGGTGCTTTTCGGCAGAAACGGGGGGCTTCTCGCCGGCGGTCACATAACTGCTAAGGGTTACGCCTGCGCCCAGCGCTGCCATGCCGCCCAGAAAGCGACGACGGCTGGGGTTGGTCGTGGGGTCGTCGGGTCTGTCGGTCATGGCCAATACCTGTCTGAATTAAGTGTTACCAAAGATTTCAGGCGAGCGTATCGATGCAATATGACGGTATTGCTACAGCGCGAACAGCGTTCCGGGGTGAAAACCTTTTAAGGAAGCGGTGAATTCGTTCTTCGCACCACAATAAACCGGACACCGGATGCAATTTTGTCCCTGCTCGGCTAGCATTGGCGGTCTTCCGCTTACCAGTCGCGACGGTTTTCAATGAGTTATCAGGTTCTTGCACGTAAATGGCGTCCGCGCTCGTTCCGCGAAATGGTCGGCCAGACACATGTGCTCAAGGCCCTGATCAACGCGCTGGACAGCCAGCGCCTGCATCACGCCTATCTGTTCACCGGTACACGTGGCGTTGGCAAGACCACCATCGCGCGCATCATCGCCAAGTGCCTGAACTGCGAAACCGGCATTACCTCGACGCCCTGCGGCACCTGTTCGGTGTGCATGGAGATCGATGAAGGCCGTTTCGTGGACCTGATCGAGATCGACGCCGCCAGCCGCACCAAGGTCGAAGACACCCGCGAACTGCTGGACAACGTGCAGTACGCGCCGAGTCGCGGGCGCTTCAAGGTCTACCTGATCGACGAAGTGCACATGCTGTCTAGCCACTCCTTCAACGCCTTGCTCAAGACGCTTGAAGAGCCGCCGCCCTACGTCAAATTCATCCTGGCAACGACCGATCCGCAAAAGCTGCCGGCGACCATCCTCTCGCGCTGCCTGCAGTTCTCCCTGAAGAACATGACGCCGGAACGTGTGGTCGAGCACCTGACCCATGTGCTGGGTGTCGAGAATGTGCCATTCGAAGACGACGCGCTGTGGCTGTTGGGGCGCGCCGCGGACGGCTCGATGCGCGATGCCATGAGCCTGACCGATCAGGCGATTGCCTTCGGTGAAGGCAAGGTCATGGCCGCCGATGTGCGCGCCATGCTCGGTACGCTGGATCATGGTCAGGTGTTCGATGTGCTGACGGCGCTGCTGGAGGGCGATGCCCGTGGCGTGCTCGAGGCCGTGCGGCATCTGGCCGAGCAGGGGCCTGACTGGAACGGCGTGCTGTCGGAAATCCTCAACGTCCTGCACCGCGTGGCGATTGCCCAGGCATTGCCTGAAGGTGTCGACAACGGGCATGGCGACCGTGATCGTGTGCTCGCTCTGGCGCAGGCGCTGCCAGCCGAAGACGTGCAGTTCTATTACCAGATGGGTCTGATCGGTCGGCGTGATCTGCCCCTGGCCCCGGACCCGCGTGGCGGTTTCGAGATGGTTCTGCTGCGCATGCTGGCGTTCCGGCCTGCTGACAGTGAAGACGCGCCGAGGCAGCCGCTAAAGCCAGTGGGGATCAGCCAGGCCACGGTTGATTCCCGCAAGGCAGTGGCCGATGCGACACCTGTTGCATCGGTGGCCTCCCGACCGCCTGTGATGGCGGCACCTGATCCGGCGTTTGAGGCGACGGTACCCGCGCCCGAACCTATCAAGGCTGCCCCTGTAAAACCTGCACCTGAGCCGGAACAGCCAGCGCCTGCCGAAGACATCGACCTGCCATGGAACGAGCCCAAGGCGCCTGTTGCCGAGGCGACGCCTGAGCCCGCTGCGCAACCTGCCGAAGCGCCGGTGGCCGAGCCGGTCCTGGAGACCCTTGGCGAACAACCTGACCTCACGCCCATGCCCACGCCTGCACCGGCCAGCCCCGTGCCGGACGCGCCGCAGATCGAGGAGCAACAGGCACAGCAGCAGGCCCCGGAAGAGCCACAGCCGGTTGCCGAGCAGGCGGTCACGCCTGCCATGCTCGAAGCCATACCGGATGCTGCTTACCTTTCAGCACCCATGGACCGCGACGATGAGCCGCCGCCGGACGACGACTACGTCGAGCCGGATGTCGACATCGACCCGGCCTCGTATAGTTATCTGGATGAACTGGCGCACGAGAGCGTCAGTGAAGCCGAACCGGTCGAACCCGAGCCGACCCCGGCGGCGATGCCCGCCACGGGCCTCGCACTGGAATGGCTGGACATGTTTCCCGGCTTGCCCATCTCGGGCATGACCGGCAGTATCGCCGCCAACTGTACGCTGATGGGCAAGGAGGGCGATCACTGGTTGCTGCACCTGGACCCGGCGCACAGCGCGCTGTTCAACGCGACTCAGCAACGTCGTCTGAACGATGCGTTGAACCAGTTCCTGGGGCGCACGATCAATCTGTCTATCGAGCTGATCAAGCCCGAGCAGGAAACCCCTGCCCAGGCCGCATCGCGTCTGCGTGCCGAGCGCCAGCGCCAGGCCGAGGCTTCGATTCATGCCGACCCGTTCATCCAGCAGATGCTGCAACAGTTTGGCGCGATGATTCGAGAGGATACGATCAAGCCTGTGGACGCTCCGGCAGCACAGGCTCAATAACTGACGGCACGGCGCTTTATGCGCTGCGCAAACGAACCATCCATATTCGAGGAGATATCCCATGATGAAAGGTGGCATGGCTGGCCTGATGAAGCAGGCCCAGCAAATGCAGGAAAAAATGGCCAAGATGCAGGAAGAACTGGCCAACGCAGAAGTGACCGGCCAATCGGGCGCTGGCCTGGTGAGCGTGGTCATGACCGGTCGTCATGACGTCAAGCGCATCAACCTGGATGACAGCCTGATGCAGGAAGACAAGGAAGTGCTGGAAGACCTGATCGCCGCCGCCGTCAACGACGCGGTACGCAAGATCGAACAGGCCAGCCAGGAAAAGACCGCTTCCATGACCGCTGGCATGCAACTGCCGCCGGGCATGAAGCTGCCGTTCTGACGGCTGCTGTTGCGGGTATCAATGCCAGGCCATGTGCCTGGCATTTTTTTGGGTTTTAAATCGCGTCGATGTGTTCATCAAAAAACACGTACACACCTGGAGATGAAGCTTCTTGTGGAGCGGACCGGGCGGCGTTCCGTTTGTCCGCGAAAAGGCCGGTACATCCGACAAATATTCAGCGACTGAAATACAGTATTCGCGGACGAGTCCGCTCCCACGAGTTTGCTGCGCCATAGCGCGGCGTCGTTACTGCTCCCCGAACCCGACGATCGCCTTGGTTTCCAGATATTCCTCAAACCCCTGCACGCCATATTCGCGCCCGTTGCCGGAGCGCTTGTAGCCGCCAAACGGTGCCATGGGGTTCCAGGCCGGGTAGTTGAGGAGCACTTGCCCGGCGCGGATGCGAGAGGCCACGGCTCGGGCCTGCTGCAGGTCCTGGCTTTGTACATGAGCCCCCAGCCCGTAAACCGTGTCGTTGGCGATGGCCACGGCCTCGTCCACGGTGTCGTAAGCAATCAGGCACAGCACCGGGCCGAAGATTTCTTCCTGAGCGATGCGCATCGAGGAGTCGACTTCCGAGAATACGGTAGGGCGTGCATAAAAGCCTTTCTCAAAGCCCTCGACACGTCCAGGCCCGCCGCAGATCAGCTTTGCGCCTTCCTCAAGGCCCGCTTCGATCATCGCCTGCACGCGATGAAACTGGGCCTGGTTGGCAATCGGGCCCAGCACACTGCTTTCCGATTGCGGATCGCCAACGATGATCGCATTGGCAGTTTCGATGGCCAGCGCCTCGACTTCTGCCAGACGGTTCCTCGGCACGATCATGCGCGTCGGTGCGCTGCACGACTGACCGACGTTACGGAACGCAGCCATGACGCCAGGCGGCACAGCCTTGGCGAAGTCGGCGTCGGGCAACAGGACGTTGGGGGATTTGCCGCCCAGTTCCTGCGTGACGCGCTTGACGGTCGGTGCGGCCGCCTGCGCAACCAGAGCGCCTGCGCGATTGGAGCCAGTGATGGAGATCATGTCGATGTCGGGGTGCGCAGCCATCGCGCCGCCGACTTCCGGGCCGCTGCCGTTCACGAGGTTAAACACTCCGGCAGGCAAACCGGCATCGTGCACCAGTTGCGCGAACAGCAGTGCGCTCAAGGGCGACAGTTCGCTGGGCTTGAGCACAACGGTACAACCTGCGGCAATGGCCGGTGCGACCTTGGCGGTGATTTGATACAGCGGCCAGTTCCACGGCGTAATAAGACCGCAGACGCCGATGGGTTCGCGCTGGATGGCGGTGCTGCCTTCAACGGTCTGGAATGCATAGGTGGCCAACAGATCCCGCGCAACCCGGACGTGTTCGGCAGCCAGTGGCACCTGCATCGCCCGCGCCGAGCTGATGGAGGCACCCATTTCCAGCGAGAGTGCCTGCGCCAGGTCTTCCTTGCGCTCGATGATCAGCGCATGAATGCGGCCAATCACGTCGGCGCGCGCCTGGGGCGTCGTCGCAGACCAGGCAGGGAAGGCCGCTCGCGCCGCTGCCACTGCCCGATCCACATCCGCCGCCGAGCCGCTGGCAACGTGCGCCACGACTTCTTCCGTGGCAGGGTTGATCACCGGCAAAGTGGCTGGATCGACTGGCGAGCACCAGTGACCATCGATGTAAAACTGCTGCGCCGTCTGTGGATCGACGCGATGGCTGTTCGAAGAATGTGTGGTCATCCAGCGGGCTCCCTGGAGCAATAGAGGAACGACGGCATGGTCAATCCGTTTCAGATCAATACGCTAACAAAGCGATCGGGATAAAAAGCGCCGATCTTGAAGGCTGCGAAGAATAATCTGCTGTATGCGGGCCGCTAAGCGCATGGAGCTGTTTTGGCCGGTACACCCAGGCCTGTCAGCCGATGGCCTGAGTGACCAGCGTGAACTGCCGGACCTTGTCGCTGACCGGTGGTGGCGCGCCGAGGACCATGCGCGGCGCTCGGTCGACACACGCCAGTCCCAGGCTTTCCAGCCAGGGTGCCAGCCCGCTGTCGGACAGAATGTCGAAGCGCACGAAGGTGTCGGGGATCAGGCGCAGCAAGCAAGAGATCAGCTGGCGTGCCTGGGTCTGATCCTGGGCTACCACCGGGCCGATGATGTGGCCGCGACCGAATCGGCGCAGCAAGGCGATGCCTTGTAGCTGACCCTCCACTTCGATGCCGACGGCATGTTCGGCATCTCGCAACAGGTCTGTCAGCACTGTCGTGCGATCCAGTCCACTGCCTTCATTGGCCAGCCGGATCAGCGCTGGATGATCGGCTGGGCCCAGCGTTCGCAGTGCAGAACCGGCGGCCAGCGGCAGTTGCTCGGGCAACTGTGGTACCCCTTGATGTTGCTGGATGCGTGCGTAATCGACAAAGCCCATGCTCTGGTATAGCGGCGCGCCGGCTTCTGTCGCATTGAGAATCGGCGTGCGTGGTGCTGTGGCGTCCAGGCACAGGTGCATCAGACGACGTCCGATGCCTTTGCCCTGGTGCGCGTCGCTAACGATCACCAGGCCGATGGACGACCAGTCGCCCTGATGACACGTGAACGCCACACCGATCAGTTGCCCGGCCTGCTCGGCCACGAAGCCTTGAGCGGTGCGCTGCACCATGGCCCAGTCTTCTTCGCGATGCGGCCATTTCAGATGCACTGACAGAGCATGGGCAGCGGGCATGTCCGCTGCGGTCGCGGCGCGGTAGTGACAGGTGGAATCTGAGACTGCGCTCATGGAATCTCCTTGAGGGTCTTGTAGGTGAGGTGTCAGCGCGCGCTGCGTGCCTGCGCTTCGATCTCGATCAGGTAGCCATGATGCAGCTCTGGCACAGGGACGACGGCACGGGCCGGGCGATGGTCGCCCAGATACGTGGCGTAGAGTCGGTCGAAGGCGGGCCAGTGCTGGATGCCTGCAACGTAGACGGTGACCTTGATCAGGTCATCGGCGCGGCACCCGGCGGCGGCGAGAATGGCCAGCAGGTTGTCCAGCGCTATCGCCGCCTGCACCTCGAAGGGTTCATCGACGCTGTGACTGCCGTCGGCGCGCACCGGCAACTGCCCCGAGACATGCAGCACACCCTGATGCCGTACGGCCTGGGAATAGTGCCCGCCTGGCGCTGCAGCGTCGGGCGTGTGGATCCGTTCGATATCACCAGCCATGCAGACGACTCCAGGTGTGCACGTCGCCCTCGGCATCCAGCGCGTGATAGTCAGGGAATTGCGCGCCGGTGGCACAGGCATGGTTCGGCAGGATGCGCAAACGGCTGCCAATCGCAAAGCGCGTTGTAATGTCGTCACCGGCGTCGGCCGCCAGGGTGATGATGCCGTGCTCCTGATTGGCACCGGTGACTCTCGCGCCTTCAATCCATTCTCCGGTTTCGGTGCAGACCTGGCCGTAGCCAAAGTCCTGCCGCTGGCGCTGCGTGCCGCGATCACGGCTCATCGCCATCCAGCCTGCGTCGACGATGATCCAGCCCTTTTCCTGCTGATGGCCGATGACTGTGGTCAGCACGCTCAACGCCAGTTCGTCGGCAGTGCAGACGCCAATGTTATGCATCACCAGGTCAAAGAACACGTAGACCCCGGCCCTGACTTCGGTCACACCTTCCAGGCCCTGCGCCGACAACGCGGTGGGCGTGGAACCAATGCTGACCTCGGGGCAGGGCAGTCCGGCCCCGCGGATGCGGTCGGCAGCCGTGACGCACAGCAGGCGTTCCTGTTCGGCCATTGCCTGAAGCGCTTCAGGTGTCTCCAGATCGTAGCTGGAGCCTGCATGGGTCATCACGCCACGCAGTTGCATGCCGCCTTCTGTCAGTAATCGCGCCACCTCCAGCAGTGCGTTGTCGTCGGCCTTCAGGCCGGATCGGTGGCCGTCACAGTCGATCTCGATCCACACCTCGAACGGCTCGTCATGTGCATGACCAAACGCAACGATGGCCTGCGCGGCGATGACACTGTCCGTCAGGATGCTCAGGCGGCAACCCTTGCGGCGCAGGGCCAGCGCCTGATTCAGTTTGCCGGGCGCCATGGCGACGGCGTAAAACACGTCGTCGATGCCGTTGGCAAAACAGTGCTCGGCTTCTTTAAGCGTCGATACCGTTACACCGCGGGCACCGGCGGCCAGTTGCGCCTGAATGACCGGCAATGACTTGCTGGTCTTGACGTGCGGACGCAAGCGCACGCCGAGGCTGTTCATGCGTTGCTGCATGCGCTGGATGTTGCGCTGCATGCGCGGCACATCGACCAGGGCGACGGGCGTATCGAGGAGCGGCGGTACGGCGGGTATCAAAGAGGCTGGCATGAGCGGCGCTCGCGTGGCTGGGTACGGCTCCACTCTACTGTTTGACGATGAAGCTGTGGTTCAATAGGTTGTCATCAATCCTTAAGCTGAGCTGAATGATCGCGATCGAAGATTTACGTCTGGCCGTGACGCTGTCGCGCTGCGAGTCACTCAGTGCTGCGGCCCGGCTTCTCAATGTCTCGCCACCAGCGTTGTCGATGCGGCTGCGCAAACTGGAAGCGCAACTGGGCATTACCCTGGCCAATCGAGACGCCCGGCGTTTGAGCCTGACCGCCGAGGGTGAGCGCTTCGCCCGGGAAAGCGCCCACTTGCTGGAGCAACTGGAAGCGCTGCCGGAGTCGTTCAAGCAGCGCGATGAACGTCTGGTTGGTACGCTCAGGCTCGCGGCGCCCTTCGGCTATGGCCGCCAGCGCATTGCGCCGCTGCTTGCACGCTTTGCCAGACTGCACCCGCAGTTGCGCCTGCACCTTGATCTGCGTGAAACGCCATGGCCGGATCGACACGACAGCGATGCGGTCATCCACATCGGCAGCCTCAACGACAGCCTGTGGATCGCCCGCACGCTGGCGCACAACAATCGCTGGCTGTGCGCTAGCCCGGCGTATCTGGAGCACCACGGTATTCCTGCGTCGCCCGACGAGCTGGCGGCTCATCGTTGTATCTGTATTCGGGAAAACGATGAAGACGTGACCCTCTGGCACATGAGCAAGGGTGCGTCAAAAAAGACCCTGCGAATCGAGCCTGTGCTGCTCAGCAACGACGGCTCTGTCGCCCGCCGCTGGGCCGAGCAGGGGCTGGGCATCGTGCTGCGCTCGCAGTGGGACGTCAGCGATGCCATTGCCAGCGGCGCACTGGTGCGGGTGCTTGCTGATTGGCAACTGACCAGCGCGCCGATCAACCTGCTGGTGCCCGTGCGCAAGCAACGCAGCGCAAGGGTGCAGGCGCTGATGGAGTTTCTGGAGGTGGCGTTGAAGACGTGAGGGTGGCCCCTGTTTACACCTGACGTACCGCATAGGCATATTTTGCTGCCGGTTCCCGGCAGATCGCCGGCAAGCCGTCTCCCACAGTCCGTTGTCTGCCAGGCGGCACTGCGTTGTCATGTGGTTATGCCTCTTGGCGCGCTACGTGTCAGGCACAGCGAACACCTGCTATTGGTCGCAGCCTATCAACCCCGAATTGACGCTGGCGGCAACGCGCGGGTATAAACCGCGTCTTGTGTTTTTGTCGGACTTTTCTTCATGAGCTTCAGCCCCCTGATTCGCCAGTTGATCGATGCCTTCCGCGTACTGCCGGGCGTGGGTCAGAAAACCGCGCAGCGCATGGCTTTACAGCTGCTGGAGCGTGATCGCAGCGGCGGTTCGCGGCTGGCGCTGGCCTTGAGTCAGGCGATGGAAGGTGTCGGTCATTGCCGCTTGTGCCGCACGCTGACCGAAGAAGAACTCTGCCCGCAATGCGCTGATGTGCGCCGCGACGACACGCTGCTGTGCGTGGTCGAAGGACCGACGGATGTCTACGCCGTGGAGCAGACCGGGTATCGCGGCCGTTACTTCGTGCTCAAAGGCCATCTGTCGCCACTCGACGGCCTTGGGCCCGAGGCCATTGGCATTCCGCAACTGATGGAGCGCATCGCCGGGCAGGGCACGTTCACTGAAGTCATTCTGGCCACCAACCCGACCGTGGAAGGCGAGGCCACCGCCCATTACATCGCCCAGTTGCTCAACCAGAAAGGCCTGATCGCCTCGCGCATCGCCCATGGTGTGCCGCTGGGTGGCGAGCTGGATCTGGTGGACGGCGGCACGCTGGCGCACTCGTTTGCGGGGCGCAAGCCGATTTCAATGTAGATGCTTCACCACTTTCTGCTTCGCCTGGGACAGCCGATCCTGTCAGATCAGTGGGCGGTTTTTCACCTGTCCGGATGAAAGCCCGGCAGGAAGTATTTGAACCAGAGCTTTGCGGTGTTGGCAATCAGTCCTCCCGTGCCGTACATATGTTTGAGAAATAGCCAGACTGCCCGGGCGTCCACTCGCCGTTTACGATCTGCCTTGAGCAGTCTCGTGAATACGATCACGGCCATCAACAGTGTTGGGGGGCCTGCCAGAACCAATGCGCCAGTGCGCAACAGATAGGATTTTACCCCTCTGCCCATAACGCTGTTCCATAGGTCATATGCTGCTGATTTGTGCTCGGTCTCCTCACGTGCGTGCCAGTTCCAGAGCTGCGCATAACCGGGTACTGATCCTTCCAGCAACGCAGGGTTGTTTAACGTCACGGTCGAGGCCAGTGCCGTGTGATGTTCAAACATCAGTGCCACCGCCAGTCGAAATGACGGGGCGACCCGATGCTCACCCAGAAGGTAATCCAGGAATCTATAGCATTGGCGTTCCAGTTCCCTGCCTGGCAAGCCTGCTTGGTCGAGCAACCGGTTGTATTGCCTATGTTCGCGGGAGTGCATCGCCTCCTGCGCAATCAGGCCTGCCAGCCTTTCTTTGAGTTTTGAGTCTGTGATTAATGATTGGTAATGTCTTGTGCTGGCGATAATAAAGCGCTCAAAGGCTGGAGCCATGACTGAAAAAGTGTTCAGAAAATGGGTGGTCAGTGCGCCATGAGCATGCCAGTCATTGACTCGATCTGCCGGCAGATCAAACTGACTGCTCAATTCTGTATGGCTGGCGGGCGTTGCAAATTGCCGGACTTCTGCTTCGCCTTGACGTGCACGTTCCATTACGAAATCCTCCCAAGGATGTCCGTAACTTCAGTTAACACTCATATGAGTTTTTGTGATGGGACGAGCAGTCTTTAACGGACCGGCAGCAAGACCGTTTCGCAATCATCAATGGCAGTTCAACGACGCGGCGTAATATCCCGCTCCACCGGCGGTGCATCCGGGTCCTGGCCTTCGGGAAACTTGCCTTTCAAATGCCAGGCAAAGGCAATGATTTCAGCAATGGTGCGGTACAGCGGCTCGGGGATGCTGTCGCCCAGTTCCATGCGGGCCAGCAATTTGACCAGCTCGGCGTTTTCGTAGATGGGGACTTCGTATTCGCGGGCGATGGCCAGGATGGCTTCGGCCAGTTGATCGTCCCCCTTGGCGCTGAGGGTGGGCGCACTTTGTCCGTCGTAGCTGAGTGCGATGGCCTGGCGCGGTGTGTCGACGTGTTGGGTCATCAGGCGTTCTCGTCAATCCAGCGTTGTTCGAGGGCGGTTCGTGGTCCTTGGGGTGGGGCACCGTGGTTGCAGGCCAGTTCGCCCACGGCGAGGCCGCAGGCAATCAGCCGTTCGCGCAAATGCCCCAGCTCCTGTCCGATCAGTGCTGCGCTGTCCGGACGCTCGGCCCAAAGCTGGCTCGACAAGGTTCCGCGCAGCAGTTGGGCATGCACCTGCAGCGGCCCCAGCGGTTCAAGGTCGAATGCCAGATCGACTTTCCAGAGCTTTTCCCGGGTTTCCTGAATCTCGCCGTCAGCCTTGTCGTCGGCAGATTCTTCCTCCGGCTTGTCTTCGCGCTGCACTTTGACCTGCAAGGGCACGATGTCATGGGCGTTGCGCATCGGAACTTCCAACTGCCAGGTGGTGACCTGCGTGCCGTCAGCGTTAGTGCGCGTCTGATCCAGACCGCCCAGTTGATGGCTTTGCACGCGTGACACGGCAGCCGCGGCGAGTTTGAGAAGAATTTCCAGGTCGTCTTCTTTCTCGCCACCGCCAACCGAGCGTGAAGGCAGAGGAAAGACGCTTGGCTGAGTGCGCGCAGCCACCATGCCCAACGTACCCAGCGCGTTGCGGATAGCGCTGGGCATAATCCGCGCCAGGGTGTTGGAGGCCGCCGCAGCACCATAGGAGCTGTTGTCGGGCAACCCCGGCAGAATCTGGGCAATCAGGCGCATCAGGTTGGCCTTCATGTCCGGTACGTGCAGCGGGTTCAGGCCTGCCTGCAGTTTCGCCTCCAGAAACACACCGCTGGCATTGAGCGCCTGGGCGACGGTTCTGGGCGATGTCATTTGCTCGACGTCAGGGATGTCGGCCAGTAACTGATTGATACTGGCCTGCAAGGGCGCGCTGATCGCCGGGCTGGTGCGGGGCAGGTTCTGCAGCGCGTTGATCAGGTTGTCCAGCGAGCCCTGACGGCTTTGTTGGGTGGCCAGTTGTTGCGCAACGGCCAGTTGATCGAAGCGACCAGGCAGGGCGACGAAGTTCAATGCCTGATTACCCTGCACCTGAGCGCTGAGCAGGCTGCCGACCTTCAGGGGCTGCGGGCTGTCGACGGTCAGGCTGGAACCTGCCAGCGCAGTATTGAGCAGCATCACGATCGAGCGGTAGGTGGCAGGCGCGGCGGCGGTGGCGCCCGGAAGGGCGTTAGCCAACTGACTCACCGCCTGTGCCACGATCTGAGTGGTCAGCACCTTGCCTTGTAGCAGCGTACCCACCGGTAATTGTCGGGTGTCGATGCTGATCAGCGAGTTCTTCAGTGCGCTGTTGAGTTGTTGCAGGGTCAGCGTCAACTCGTTGGCCGACGCCTGGGTCACTTGCAGCAGGCTGCCGGGCGTGAAGGGCACGGTGCTGCTGACCGGCAGGTTGGTCTGGCTGCCATTGCTCAGAATCAGTTTGAGCAGTAGCTGAAAGTTCTGGTCGACCTGCTTGAGGGTCAACACTTCGGCTTCTGCGGTCTGGCCTTCAGGGATCAGGGTGGGCGTGGCCTGCAGCAACGTCAGGACCTGCGCCTGGGAAATGCTGGCGCGTAGCAGCGCGGTCGCTGGAACCGTGGCGGGAACGCTGGTGATATCGCCTGTCATTCAATATTCGACCTGAGGAAATTGCCCCTTGGGTGTCAGGACTCGTATGTATAATACCGACCCAAAGCGGTCTGGCCGTCATTAAGTTCCCTTCATGTAACGGCCGCATCATGCTCGACTTGAACTGCCATTTCCTCCGTTTGTGCTGTTTTCGGCGCATTTCGAGACAACGCGACACTGGAAGCGCTCGATGACTGCTGTGACTCCATTTCTGCATGCCACTGGGTTGACCTGCGAGCGCGACGGACGGCTGCTGTTCGAAGACCTGGACCTTCACCTCCAGGCCGGCGACCTGTTGCAGATCAGCGGTCCCAATGGCAGCGGCAAGACCAGCCTGTTGCGATTGTTGTGCGGGTTGATGCAGCCGACCTCGGGCCAGGTCCTGCTCGCAGGAGTGCCCTTGAGTCAGCAGCGTGCCGAGCTGGCCAGGCAGGTGCTGTGGATTGGTCATGCGGCAGGCCTCAAGGAACTGCTGACGCCGTTGGAAAACCTGTCCTGGCTGTGTGCGTTGCATGGCTCCGGCGAGCCCGCCATGCTGGAGCAGGCGCTGGAATCGGTCGGGCTGAGCGGTTTTGAAGACGTGCCTTGTCATGCGTTGTCGGCGGGGCAGCAGCGCCGCGTTGCGCTGGCCCGCTTGCACCTGCCGGGTCCACCGATCTGGATGCTGGATGAACCGTTCACTGCCCTCGACCGGCAAGGCATCGACCAGCTGGAAACCTGTCTGGCCGAGCATTGCGAGCGTGGCGGTGCGGTGATCCTGACCACTCATCACACGCTGCACCTGAGCCCTGCGGGCTACCGGCAGCTGGATCTGGGAAGTGGCGCCCGATGAGTAACGTTTTCACGTCACTGTTGCTACGCGAGGCCAGGTTGCTGGCGCGCCGTCCGGCAGAGCTGGCCAATCCGCTGGTTTTTTTCGCTATCGTGATCGTATTGTTCCCTCTGGCTGTCGGGCCGGAGAGTCAATTGTTGCAAAGCTTGTCGCCAGGCCTGGTCTGGGTGGCGGCGCTATTGGCGGTTCTACTCTCGCTGGAAGGGCTGTTTCGCAGTGATTTCGAAGACGGTTCGCTGGAACAGTGGGTCCTTTCGCCGCACCCTCTGGCCCTTCTGGTTCTGGTCAAGGTGCTGGCACACTGGGTCTTTTCCGGGCTGGCGCTGGTGATGTTGGCGCCGATGCTGGCGTTGATGCTGGGCTTGCCCGGACACTGCCTGCCGGTGCTGATGCTGTCGCTGTTGCTGGGCACGCCGGTGTTAAGCCTGCTGGGGGCGGTCGGCGCAGCACTGACCGTCGGTCTCAAGCGTGGCGGCCTGTTGCTTGCGCTGCTGATTCTGCCGTTGTACATCCCGGTGCTGATTCTGGGCAGTGGCGCGTTGCAGGCTGCGTTGCAAGGCATGCCTGCGACCGGCTACCTGCTGTGGCTGGGCAGCCTGACGGCACTGGCGGTTACCCTGACACCCTTTGCCATAGCGGCTGGCCTGAAGATCAGTGTCGGCGAATAATTGAGGTTGCGAGGCCTGCCTGTCAGGCGCTCGGTAAACCCTGGATGTACCGTGATGAAAAGCGATTCACTCAAAAGCGGCCTGAGTTGGGCCTGGTTGCACAGGCTTGGCTCGCCCAAGGTCTTCTATGGCATCAGCACGCGACTGCTGCCGTGGCTGAGCGCGGCGGCGGTCCTGCTGATCGGCATCGGCGTGGTCTGGGGCCTGGCATTTGCGCCGCCGGATTATCAGCAGGGCAACAGCTTTCGCATCATCTATATCCACGTGCCAGCCGCGATGCTGGCCCAGTCCTGCTACGTGATGCTGGCCCTGTGTGGCGTGGTCGGGCTGGTGTGGAAGATGAAACTGGCGGATGTCGCCTTGCAATCAGCCGCGCCCATCGGCGCCTGGATGACGGCGCTGGCGCTGGCCACCGGCGCTATCTGGGGAAAACCGACCTGGGGCACCTGGTGGGTATGGGACGCGCGCCTGACCTCGATGCTGATTCTGCTGTTCCTGTACTTTGGCCTGATCGCGCTGGGCAATGCGATCAGCAATCGCGAGAGTGCGGCCAAGGCCTGCGCGGTGCTGGCGATTGTCGGCGTGGTGAATATCCCGATCATCAAATATTCGGTGGAGTGGTGGAGCACGCTGCATCAGGGCGCAACCTTCAGCCTGACCGAAAAGCCGGCCATGCCTGCCGAGATGTGGCTGCCGCTGTTGTTCACCACGCTGGGCTTCTATTGCTTCTTTGGCGCCGTATTGCTCATGCGGATGCGCCTTGAAGTGCTCAAGCGCGAATCCCGTACCCAGTGGGTGCAGGCTGAAATCCTGCGCAGCCTGGAGCGCGTCTCGTGAGTTTCGAGTCATTGGGCGATTTCCTGGCAATGGGTCGCCACGGACTGTTCGTCTGGTCGGCATACGGCCTTTGCCTGTTGGTGCTGCTTGTGAATGTGGCGCTGCCGGTGCTGGCACGTCGCCGTTATCTGCACCACGAGGCGCGTCGTGCGCGTCGGGAGGGCCGCAGGTGAATCCGCTGCGCAGAAAGCGCCTGTTGATCATCGTCGCTGTGCTGGTCGGCGTCGGGCTGGCCCTGACGCTGGCCCTCAGTGCGTTGCAGGAAAACATCAATCTGTTCTACACCCCGAGCCAGATCGCCAATGGCGAGGCGCCCCTCGACACGCGTATTCGGGCGGGCGGCATGGTCGAGAAGGGCTCGTTGCAACGCTCCGCCGACTCGCTGGATGTGCGCTTTGTGGTGACCGATTTCAACAGGTCGGTGACCATCTCCTACCGCGGCATCCTTCCTGATCTGTTCCGCGAAGGGCAGGGCATCGTCGCACTGGGCAAGCTGAATGCTCAGGGCGTGGTGGTGGCCGACGAAGTGCTGGCCAAGCACGATGAAAAGTACATGCCGCCCGAAGTCACCAAGGCGTTGCGCGACAGCGGTCAGGCGGCACCGGCTGCGCCTTCCACCCCATCGAAACAGGGCTGACCCATGATTCCCGAGCTCGGCCATCTGGCCATGATTCTGGCCCTGTGCTTTGCCCTGGTGCAGAGCAGCGTGCCGCTGATCGGTGCCTGGCGCGGCGACTCGCTGTGGATGAGCCTGGCGCGTCCTGCGGCGTCGGGGCAGTTCAGCTTTCTGATCTTTGCCTTCGGTTGCCTGACCTACGCCTTCATGATCGACGACTTCTCGGTCGCTTATGTGGCGCAGAACTCCAACACCGCGTTACCCTGGTATTACAAATTCAGCGCCGTATGGGGGGCACATGAAGGCTCGCTGCTGCTCTGGGCATTGATTCTGGGTGGCTGGACCTTCGCGGTGTCGGTGTTCTCCAGGCAACTGCCGCAGGTGATGCTGGCGCGGGTGCTGGCAGTGATGGGCATGATCAGCCTCGGTTTTCTGTCGTTCCTGATCCTGACTTCCAATCCCTTTGCGCGGATCCTGCCGCAGATGCCAGCCAACGGCCGCGATCTCAACCCTTTGTTGCAGGATATTGGGCTGATCGTGCACCCGCCGATGCTGTACATGGGCTACGTCGGTTTTTGCGTGGCATTTGCGTTTGCCATCGCTGCTTTGCTCGGCGGGAAACTGGACGCGGCCTGGGCTCGCTGGTCGCGACCCTGGACGCTGGTGGCGTGGGCGTTTCTCGGCATCGGCATCACGCTGGGGTCATGGTGGGCGTATTACGAACTGGGCTGGGGCGGCTGGTGGTTCTGGGACCCGGTGGAAAACGCCTCGTTCATGCCCTGGCTGGTCGGCACGGCGCTGATTCACTCCCTGGCGGTCACGGAAAAGCGCGGTGTGTTCAAAAGCTGGACGGTATTGCTGGCCATCGCGGCGTTTTCCCTCAGCCTGCTGGGGACCTTTTTGGTGCGTTCCGGGGTGCTGACGTCGGTGCATGCGTTCGCCTCTGATCCGGCCCGCGGCGTGTTCATTCTGATCTTCCTGTTGATGGTGGTGGGCGGTTCGCTGACCCTGTTCGCCTTCCGCGCGCCGGTGGTGAAAAGCCATGTTGGCTTTGGGCTTTGGTCGCGTGAGACGCTGTTGCTGGGCAACAACCTGGTGCTGGTGGTCGCGGCGTCGATGATTCTGCTCGGCACGCTGTATCCCTTGGTGATCGACGCCATGAGCGGCGCGAAGATGTCCGTTGGGCCGCCGTATTTCAATGCGCTGTTCGTGCCGCTGATGGGCCTGTTGATGGGGGTGATGGCGGTGGGCGTGCTGGTGCGCTGGAAAGAGACGCCGCTCAAGTGGTTGCTGGGCATGCTGGCGCCGGTGCTGATCGGCAGCGCAGTGCTGGCGGTGGTTGCCGGACTGGCGCTGGGTGATTTTCAGTGGGCGGTGCTGGCGACTTTCATGCTCGCGGCCTGGGTGCTGCTGGCCGGGGTGCGCGATCTGCTCGATAAGACCCGCCACAAAGGCCTGATCAGCGGCGCGCGTGGTCTGCATCGCAGTTACTGGGGCATGCAACTGGCGCACCTCGGCATTGCCGTGTGTGCGCTGGGCGTGGTGCTGTCGAGCCAGAACAGCGCCGAGCGCGACTTGCGGCTGGCGCCTGGCCAGTCCGTTGAGCTGGGTGGCTATGTGTTCGTGTTCGATGGCGCGAAGCACTACGAAGGCCCGAACTTCACCTCTGATCGCGGCACGATCCGGGTTCTGCGCGAGGGCAGGCAGGTCACCGAGCTGCACCCGGAGAAACGCCTGTACACCGTGCAGCAGTCGATGATGACCGAGGCGGGGATCGACGCCGGTTTCAGTCGTGATCTGTACGTCGCACTTGGTGAACCGCTGGGCGAGGGCGCGTGGGCGGTGCGGGTGCATGTCAAACCCTTCGTGCGCTGGATCTGGTTTGGCGGCCTGATCACCGGGCTGGGCGGCGTGCTCGCGGCCACGGACCGGCGTTATCGCCTCAAGATCAAGGGCCGGGTGCGTGAGACGCTGGGCCTGTCGGAGGTAACCACATGAAGCGCTGGGTCATGGCAGTGCCGTTGCTGGTCTTTCTCGGCGTGGCAGCCGTTCTGTTTCGCGGCTTGTACCTGGACCCGGCCGAGTTGCCCTCGGCGCTGATCGGCAAACCATTCCCCGAGTTCGCCCTGCGTGAAGTGCAAAGCGAACGCACCCTGACCCGTGCCGATCTGCTGGGTAAACCTGCGCTGGTCAATGTCTGGGCAACCTGGTGCATCGCCTGTCGGGTCGAGCACCCGGTGCTCAATCGGCTGGCGCAGCAAGGCGTGGTGATCTACGGGGTCAACTACAAGGACACCAACGTCGACGCGCTCAAGTGGCTCAAGGATTTTCATGATCCTTACCGCCTCAATGTGCGCGATGACGAAGGCTCGCTGGGCCTGAACCTGGGTGTCTACGGCGCGCCGGAAACCTTTCTGATCGATGCCAGGGGCGTCATTCGTCACAAGTTCGTTGGCGTGATCGACGACACCGTGTGGCGCGAACAACTGGCCGGGCTGTATCAGGCGCTGGTTGACGAGGCCAGACCATGAACCGTTCACTTAGCATCACGCTGCTGATCGTTGCACTGGCAATCAGCGGGCTCGCGCAGGCTGCCATCGAGGCCTATAACTTTCGCGACGAGACCGAGCGCGCCCGCTACAGCGAGTTGACCCGCGAGTTACGTTGCCCCAAATGCCAGAATCAGGACATTGCCGACTCCAACGCGCCGATCGCCGCCGACTTGCGCAAGGAAATCTACCGCATGCTGGGTGAGGGCCAGAGCAATCAACAGATCATCGACTTCATGGTCGATCGCTACGGCGATTTCGTGCGGTACAAACCGGCGCTGACGGCCAGAACCTGGCTGCTGTGGTTCGGTCCTGCCGGTCTGTTGCTGGGCGGCTTGGGGGTGATGGCCGTGATTGTCAAACGTCGCCGAAGCCTGAGTGCCGGGCAGGCCGATACGCTCTCCGACGAGGAGCAGCAACGCCTCGCCCGTCTGCTGGATGAACACCGAACATGATCGATTTCTGGATGGCAACCGGGCTGTTGCTGCTGGTGGCGCTGGGCTTTCTGCTGATTCCGCTGCTGCGCGGACACAGGGCGCAGCGCGAAGAAGACCGTACCGCGCTGAACGTTGCGTTGTATCAGGAGCGGCTCACTGAGCTGCAAGGCCAGCAAGAGGAGGGGGTTCTGTCAGCCGCGCGGGTGCAGAGTGCGCGTGATGAAGCCGCGCGCGAGCTTCTGGCTGACACCGAAGGCGCCGAGAAGGCCCGTACTGCGCAGCTTGGCAAACCCTGGCTGTTGCTGGCCGCGATACTGGTTCCGGTGCTGGGCATGGGCGCGTATCTGCAGCTTGGGGCCAGCGACAAAGTCGAACTGAGCCGTGAACTCTCGACGCCGCCCACCTCGGTGGCCGACCTGACGCAGCGGCTGGAGCGTACTGTTCAGGCGCAGCCGGATTCTTCCGAGAGCCTGTATTTTCTGGCGCGTAGTTACATGGCGCAAAACCGTCCGGGCGATGCAGCGCAGATGTTCGAGCGTGCCTCAGACCTGGCCGGAAGGCCCCCGGAACTGCTCGGGCAATGGGCGCAGGCGCTGTATTTCGCCAGCGACAAGCACTTCACACCGCAGGTGCAGGCCCTGACCGATGAAGCGCTCAAGGCGGACCCCAAAGAAGTCACCAGCCTTGGCCTGCTGGGCATTGCCGCGTACGAAACGCAGCGCTATCAGGCAGCGGTCGATTACTGGACCCGGTTACTGGACGTCCTGCCTGCGCAGGATCCATCGCGGTCGGCACTGGAAGGGGGCATTGCCCGCGCCAGGGACAACCTGAAAGCAGGCGCAAGTCCGGCGCAGGCCGCAAGCAAGACGGCTTCGATAAAGGTACGGGTCGATCTGGCACCGGCGCTTAAAGACAAGGTCCAGCCGCGTGACAGCGTGTTCATCTTCGTACGCGCTGTCGAAGGGCCGCCCGCACCGTTGGCGGTCAAACGGATCACGGTCGCCGAATTGCCCGCCGAGGTCGAACTGAGCGATGCCGACGCAATGATGCCGCAACTGAAACTGTCGAACTTTGCGCAAGTCCAACTGGTAGCTCGCGTGTCTCGCGCAGGGCAGCCGACCGCCGGTGAGTGGGTCGGCCGCAGCCAGCCACTGGCCAGCGATAGCGGGACGCAGCAGGCGTTGATCATCGACAGCCCTGATAACCCGTCAGCCAGATAAGAAGAGAGCCCGCTTATGTACCGCACTGCACGTATCACTTTGTTGGGTCTGGCCCTGGGCTTGAGCGCCTGTGCGGTCCAGCCGCCGGCCCCGAGGAGCCAGGAACCGATTCAGTCCCTGCCGGGCACCCAGCAACCGGGCGCTCCGCGTCCCACGCCGACCCCCAACAAACCACCCGTCAAGGCGCCGTCGAGCGGGCCGAAAACGTCGGCCAGTTTCGCGCCACCGCCAGGCGGCAACAGCCACTGGGATGCGCGCATGGGCGTTTACGTGATGGACGATCAAAGCAATACGTTCTATCGCCAGCGTACCTATTACCAGTGGAACAACGGCTGGAGCTGGGCGACCAGCCCCAATGGTCCCTGGCAGCCCACCGATGCGAGCGGCGTACCGGCAGGGCTGGGACGTCAGTTCAGCAATTGATTGAAACGAAAACGGCGACCTTGAAGGTCGCCGTTTTGCTGTGCCGTGGAGGGTTTATTTGCCCGAATAGATCTGGTCGAAGATACCCTTGTCAATGAAGTGGGTCTTCTGCACGGTGCGCCAGTCACCGAAGGTCTTTTCCACCGACAGGAAATCGACTTTCGGGAAGCGATCCTTGTACTTGGCCAGCACTGTGGGGTCGCGCGGGCGCAGGTAGTTGTTGGCGGCGATCTCCTGGCCTTCAGTGGACCAGAGGTACTTCAGATACTCGTCGGCCAAGGCGCGGGAACCCTTCTTGTCCACGACTTTGTCGACCACGCTCACCGGCGGTTCGGCTTCGGCCGAAACGGACGGGTAGATCACTTCGAACTGATCACGCCCGAATTCGCGTGCGATCATCTCGGCCTCGTTTTCGAACGTCACCAGTACGTCGCCGATCTGGTTGGTCATGAAGGTGGTGGTCGCCGCACGACCACCGGTGTCCAGGACCGGTACATGCTTGAACAGCTTGCCGACGAACTCTTTCGCAGCGGCTTCATCGCCACCGTTTTTCAGGGTGTAGCCCCAGGCGGACAGGTAGGTGTAGCGGCCGTTACCCGAGGTCTTGGGGTTCGGCACGATGACTTCCACGCCATCCTTGATCAGGTCCGGCCAGTCTTTCAATGCTTTCGGGTTGCCCTTGCGTACGATGAATACGGTCGCCGAGGTGAACGGTGCACTGTTGTTCGGCAGACGGCTGACCCAGTCTTTGGGCACCAGCTCGCCGTTGTCGGCCAGGGCGTTGATGTCGGTGGCCATGTTCATGGTGATCACGTCAGCCGGCAGGCCGTCGATGACCGAACGTGCCTGCTTGCTCGACCCGCCGAAGGACATCTGCACTGTGACGTCCTCGTTCTTCTCTGCTTTCCAGTGCTTCTGGAAGGCGCTGTTGTAGTCCTTGTAGAAGTCGCGCATCACGTCGTAGGAAACGTTGAGCAGCGTCGGGGCAGCCTGGGCGGCGCTGGAAAGCGCCAGGCCTGCGGCCAGTAGAGAAGCGGCGAAAAGTCTGTTCACTGCAAAGTCCTTGAAGGGTGGGTCATTGTTGTCTGATGGCTTAATGCCGCGACACTAGCAGCCGCGCATCCTTGTGCCTAAATACCAAAAACGTCTGTGCTTATGCCTGATTGGCTTCTTTGGGAAAAAGCTGATTGCCGCAGCGCGAGCAGAAGGCTGCGCCGTGCTCGTGAAATTTCTTGGCGCACACCGGGCAGTCGTGTTTGAGCTGTTCACCACGCATGGCGTTGGCCAGTTCGGCGGTGAATATACCCGTGGGCACGGCGATGATCGAGTAACCGGTGATCATTACCAGTGACGAGAGCATCTGACCGACCGGCGTTTTGGGCACGATATCGCCGAAGCCCACCGTGGTGAGGGTCACGATCGCCCAATAGATACCCTTGGGGATGCTGGTGAAGCCGTGTTCCGGGCCTTCGATCACATACATCAGCGTGCCGAACACCGTCACCAGCGTCGACACCGCGACCAGAAAAACGATGATCTTCTGCTTGCTGCCACGCAGTGCCGAGAGCAGATAGTTCGCCTGGCGCAGGTAGGTGCCGAGCTTGAGCACCCGAAAGATTCGCAGCATGCGAATGATCCGCACGATCAACAGGTACTGCGCATCGCTGTAATAGATGGCCAGGACGCCCGGCACGATGGCCAGCAGATCGACCAGCCCGTAGAAGCTGAATGCGTATTTCAGCGGTCTGGGCGAGCAGTACAGGCGCAGGACGTATTCGATGGCAAAAATCAGCGTGAAGCCCCATTCAACCCAGGCAAACACCTGCGAATAATCGCGATGAATACTCTCGATGCTGTCGATGATCGTGACCAGCAGACTGAGCAGGATGAGGACCAGCAAAACCTTGTCGAAACGCCGCCCGGCAGGCGTGTCGGCCTCGAAAATAACGGTATGCAGCCGCTCGCGGCGGCTGAGAGAGGTGTCCATGGTGCATCCCGAGTCAAAGATCGGGTGAGCCTAGGAGCAATGGGGGCCGGAGTGCAAGTTATGGTGTCATCTGATGGATCGGCGTCGCACCCTGGACCCCTTCGCGGACAAGCGGAACGCCGCCCGGTCCGCTCCCACGGAGTTTGCGTTGCGCCCGAGCGTTTGGGCAGGGCACTTATCCTGGTGGGAGCGGACCTGTCCGCGAAAGCCGGTACATCCGATGAAGATGCGGGGTGTGCAACTCAGTGTTCGCGGACAAACGGAACGCCGTCCGTACATTCAGGCGTCGAGCGAATGCAGGGCGGTCATTTGACCGCTACGTCATCCTTCTCCCATCCCCCGCCCAGCGCCAGGAACAGGTTGATCTGGCCCATGGCAACCTGAGTGTTGGCTTCGGCCAATTGGGCGCGCACCTCGGTGTAAGTGCGGGTGGCCTGCAGGTCAGCCAGGAACGAGGCGCGGCCGGCCTGATAGAAACGGTGAGTCTGATCGGCGGCTTCCTTCGCCGATTGCTCGGCGTCTTTCAAGGCGTCGCGGCGGTCGAGCAGGGCGGTGTACTGGGCAAGTCCGGTCTGGGTTTCGCGGATGGCGTTGAGCACCACGCCGTCGAAGCGGGCCAGCGACGCTTGCGCCGAGGCTTCGGCCTGATGGATACGGGCGCGTGAGCCGTTGGACGGGATGGTCCAGCTCAGCAGCGGCCCGAAGCCCCAGCGATTGGCCGCCGGTTTGCCCAGGTTCTCGATTGTGCCGATGGTGCCGATGGTCGCGCCGATGCTGATGTCCGGGTACAGCTCGCCGGTTGCGACGCCGATCTGCGCCGTGGACATCGCCAGATGCCGCTCCGCCTGACGAATGTCCGGCCGGCGCTTGAGCAGTGCCGCGCCATCGCCCACCGGCATCACTTGCGCGATGTGCGGCAGCTCGTTGCAGGTACTGACGCCTGCGGGCAACTGTTCGACAGGGCTCGCCAATAGCATCGACAGGCGAAACAGCGCTGACTGACGCTGCGCTTCGTAGCGGGGCAGCTCGGCGCGCAGGGATTTGAACTGGGTCTGCGAACGCGTCACCTGGGTTTCATCGCCACGTCCGGCGTCGCGCAGGCGTTGATTCAACTTCACACTCTGCTGTTGCAGGTCCAGCGACTCACGGGCGATGTCGTGTTCTTCGTTGGCGGCACACACCTGCGTGTAAGCGCGCACCACGTCCGCGACTACGGTGATGCGGGCCGTGTCCATCGCCGCCTGACTGGCGTCGACGTTGGCTTGCGCGGCTTCGATACCACGCTGCAAGGTGCCGAACAGGTCGAACTGATAGGACGTGGTCAGGCCGATATCACCCACGTTGGCCACCGGCACTTTCTCAGGCAGCAAAAAGGCTTCACCCGACTCTTGCAAGCGCTGCGCGCCGACTTTTGCGCTGTTGGTAAAGCCACCTGCGGCCTCAGCCTCGGCACCTTGATAGCGTGAGCGTTGCAGGTTGGCGGCGGCAATGCGCAGGTCGGTGTTGGATGCCATGGCCTGGTGCACCAGCTCATCCAGTTTCGGATCCTGATACAGACGCCACCAGTGCGCAGGCACCGGTGCCGAAACGGTGTTCACCGATTGACCTGCCAGCTCGCCCTGCAAGTCCGGGCGGTTGATCGCGCCGTCCTTGGGTAACTCATAGTTCGGGCCGACCATCTGGCAGGCCGACAGCAGGGTGCCCAAACCCAGCACCATGAGGCGAGATGCCCGTTTCATCGCGTGGCCTCCCGGGTATCTTCGATGATCGATACGGTTGCCGTACGTCCAGCGATCATGCGGAAGTCCTTGGGTACATCGTCAAAGGCGATCCGCACCGGGATCCGCTGCGCCAGTCGTACCCAACTGAACGCTGGGTTGACGTTGGGCAGCAGGTTCGAGCCGCTGGTGCGGTCGCGGTCTTCGATACCGGCGACGATGCTGACCACGTGACCGGTCAGCCGCGCGTTGTCGCCGATGACCCGGATGTCCACGCCCTGGCCGACATGAATGCCGTCCAGCTTGGTCTCCTCGAAGTAACCGTCGATGTGGAATGACGCCGCATCGACCACCGACAGTACCGGGCGGCCGGCTGTGACGAATTCATGCTCACGAGGCGCGCGGTCATTGAGATAGCCGTCCACCGGGCTCTTGATCACCGAGCGATCCAGGTTCAGTTGTGCGGCGTCCACCGCCACGCGAGCCTCGCCCAGCGCTGACAGCGCACGGGCTTCGCGTGACTGGCTTTCTTCCAGTTGTTCGCGCGCTACCAGATTGCCCAGCCCACGGTTGCGCTTGTTTTCGCGACGAGCCTGTTCCCAGGTTTCCTGGCGTTCGGCGACGGTGGCCTGAGCCTGACGTAATGCGAGGCGGAAACGGTCCTGGTCGATGGTGAACAGCACCTGGCCTTTATGCACCGGCTGGTTGTCGGAGACATCGACCTTCTGGATCAGCCCGGACACGTCCGGGGCAATCTGCACGACGTCGGCGCGAATGTGGCCGTCGCGGGTCCATGGCGCGTACATGTAGTACATCACCATGCGCCAGACAACGACGGCAGCCAGGGTCACTACCAGCAGGGTCAGGACCACTCGGCCCAGAGTCAGTATCGGTTTTTTCATGTCATCAGGTATCGACTGAGAGTATCCACGGCGCCGAGCAACAAAGCGTATAGACCTACGTTGAACAAAGCCCGGTGCCAGACCAGGCGGTAGAAGTGGGCGCGCGACAGCACGGCGTGCACGCCGAGAAACACCAGATAAGCGATGCCCATCATGGCCAGAAAGGTGGGGATAAAGATCCCGCTGATGTCCAGATCGCCGATCATAGAGGCGCTCCATCGATGTTGTGCGGCAGTTGTTCAGTCAGTTCTCCGGCGACCGTGACGATTTCCACGCCCGGCAGCAGCGCCAGGCGCAGGCCGCTGAGCGCGTGCAGCAGGTGCACGCGGGCCGGGTTGTCGCCCATGTCCTGATCGGTCAGCGAACGGCGTGCGCGGTCCATCAGCATCAGCAGGCCACGGGGCGCGGGAAGGCGCTCGCCAGCTTTGGTGCAGTGCCGGAAATAGCCGCTGACTTCGTCGATCACCTGGCGCAGCAGCACTTGAGCCTGTGGTGTCGCGCGACGGGTGTAGGCCAGCAGGTCGAGCATGTTCAGCGCGACACGCAGCTCGCGCAGTGCAATGCCGGTGTCCTGCGCGGTGAGCGTCAGGCGCGGCAGTTGCTGCATCAGACGATCGAGCATCTGCACGCCCATGCGTCGGTGTTCGGCCAGCGTCGATTCTTCGCTGAGGCTGGCGATGTCGCGCCAGCTGAATCGGGTCAGGCGCTTGACCGCCAGATCCACGCCGAACGGACGGAACACCAGCGTCCAGATGAAGGCGAACAGCAAACCCGCAGGTCCTGCGAGGTTGGCATTGAGAAAATTCAGAAAGTCCGCATCGTAGGCGCTCTGGATGCTGATGAAGGACGAGGTGTTGACGATGGTCAGCAGCGTGCCGAGAAAGAAGCGAGGCTGAACGGTCAGCGTGCCGACGCAGATGAATGGCACCGAAAACGCCAGCACCAGCATCGCAAAGTCATGCAGGTTGGGCAGCACCACGAACAGGTACAGGCTGGCGAACACCACTGACAGCATGGTCCAGAAGAAGAACCGATAGATCTGCGGCGCGGGGTCGTCCATGGCGGCGAAGAAGCTGCACGACACGGCCGCCAGCGCCACGGCACTCGCGCCGTCTTTCCAGCCCAGCAGAATCCATAGCACCGAGGCGACGATGATTGCCAGTACGGTCGAGGCCACCGAGTAGAGCATCAGGCCACGGTCGAGAAACGGCGTGAGGCGACCCAGACGCCAGTGGCGATAGACGGCGCGCCACTGGGACTGGTCGTCGGTCTTGATCGCGAATTGCAGCGTGCGGCAGTCATGCCACAAATCGATCCATTCGCCCAGACGGAACAGCACGTTAGAGAGCAGCAGTTGATCGCGATCGTCCAGCTGTGCAGAGCCTGGTTGCAACCGCTCCATTGACCGATGTAATTGCTGCCACTGTTCCTGCTGAGGGGCGTCGGCGGTGTTTTGCAGCCAGGTGCGGGCCTCCAGCAGCACGGGCGACAGGCTGGCAAGCAGCTCTGGCCTGCGACGCTCCAGCGCCCAGAGCGCGTCGTCGAGGGCATCGATGACGGGCAACAGGTGAATCATACGTCCGCGCAGTTCATGAGCATTGCGTACGGTTTGCTTGCGCGCGCCTTCGTGGCTCAGTTGGCCGATCATCATTTCCAGCGAGTTGAAGCTGGCGACCATCGAGTTGCGCAGTGTGCCGATCTCTTCAGGGTTACAGGTGCGGCTCAGGAAGTGGTCGCTGTAGCTCGACGCATCGGCGAACCACTTTTCAGTTGTGGCCTGAAACACCGGGGCGAGGCGTCTGGGCCAGAACATCGCACCGACGACAGCCGCACAGATGATGCCCAGAAAGATTTCTTCGGTACGTGACACCGCGATATCGAATACCGCCTGCGGGTTGTCCACCACCGGCAGCGAGATCAGCGGCAGGGTGTAGCCGGCCAGCATCAGCGCGTAGCTGTTGGCGGTGCGCAGGTGCAGGGACAGAAACAGCAGCGTGCCCGTCCACAGCCCGACGACTATGGCCAGCAGGAACGGTGTCTGCACGAACATCGGCACCAGCAGCACCGACGCCGCAGCTCCCGCCAGCGTACCGGCAGCACGATACAGCGCCTTGGAGCTGGTCGGGCCCACGAACGGGCTCGATACGATGTACACGGTGGCCATCGCCCAATAAGGACGGGGCATTTCCATCAGCAGCGCGATGTACAGCGCCAGCATTGAGGCACCGAAGGTGCGCACGCCGTAGAACCAGTCGCGTGCGGGCGGCACGCTGGAGAAAAATCCGTTCACGCCTGCGCCCCCTGGTCAGCGCGGGCAGACTCGGAAAAGGCCTGGAATACACGCAGCGCGGCTTCCAGGTCGCCAGGCGCCACACCTTTCAATACATCAGCACGCAGACGTGTCAGCTCGGTTTCGATTGATCCGGCCAGTTCGCGGCCTTTTACCGTCAGGCTCAAAGCCTTGGCGCGACGGTCGTTGGGGTCTTCGGTGCGACAAACGATGCCAGCCTTACACAGCTGATCCAGCAAACGGACCAGGGTCGGGCTTTCCATACCGGCTGCATGGGCGACTTTGACCTGATGCACGCCGTCACCCAGCCGCGCGATGGCCAGCAGCGGCCCGGCACAGGCTTCGGAAATACCGTAGGTGGCCAGCGTGGTCTGGCAGTTGCGTCGCCAGTGGCGTGACGCTGCAACCAGACCGCTGCTGATCGCCCGATGAAGCGCATCGACAGACATCTAAAGCACCAGGAATTTAGTTAGGAACAATATTGTTAGTGAGGATATTAATAGCTTGCTAACTAATATCTCGTAACAAGTTATTGCAGTCAACCGGAAATTGCCGAACGGGGTGTTTCGGCGCGAGGCAACCGCAGGCGCAAAGGATGTCAGTTGCCATACCGCGATGAGCGGTCGTGCGGAGTAAGTAAAAAGCCCGAAAAGTTCCTTTTCAAAGAAGATAATCCCGACCGTTCGTCGGTATCTTGTTCTCTGATCAGTTGTTTTTTGAACGGACTCTCCAAAAAAATGGCGCGGTGCCGAGAAGATCAGGTCCGTGTAAACCGACGCTTACAGGTCAGAGTGGGTTGGCCACTCAATCCCGAAAAATGACATCAATATAATGGCATTGGCAACGATTAGACGGTTTATTGGCGTCATAGGTTTGTCGTTCGTATTTAAAAAATAAACGATTCAGCCGATAGTCTGGTTGAACCGAACGGGCCGAGGCGCCCGTTCCAGAGCCCTTCTGCTGATGCGCATCGCGCACCCTGCGAGCAACGCCATGATCGACCTTGCCACCTGGAATCTGTCCGTCCCTGTCGGGACGCCTGCAACCATCATCGAAACCCCGAAATTGATGAAGGGCTATCAGGATGGTTATTTCCGCTCCGGCGATACGCTGTTTTTCTGGGCACCGGTGACCGGTTCCACGACGGAAAACGCCAAGTATCCGCGTTCCGAGTTGCGCGAAACGACGGCTGACGGCAGGGCGTTCAACTGGAACTACTCCAGTGCCGACAATTTTCTGCGTGCCACGCTGGAAGTTGATCAGGTGCCGTCGACCGGCAAGATCGTGATCGGTCAGATTCACTGCTACCAGAGCACCGAGCCGCTGCTGAAGGTGGAGTACCAATACAAGGAGAAATTGAAGACCGGCAACATCGTCGCCAAGTTTCGCCGCACCCCGGACGCGGAAATCGAGGTCATCACTATCGCGCAGGGCGTGCCGCTCAATGAGCGCTTCAACTACAGCATCAACCTCACACCGTCGGGCGATCTGACCGTCAACGCGTTCAACGCAGTGTGGTTCGCCAAGCTCGACCCGGCGTGGAGCACCAAGCTGTTCTACTTCAAGGCCGGGGTCTACACACAGGACAACACGGGCTACAACACCGAGGGTGGTTCGGCGACTTTCTACAAGCTGGCCATCGCCCACGAGAAAAAATCGTAACCCGGCCTGTCCTTGCGTCAGTTCGCCGGGAACACCAGGCTGAAACAGATGCGCCCGGCGGCGGGTTGTGCCACTTCGACCCGACCGCCGTGCAGGTGCATGATCGCCGCGACAATGGCCAGCCCCAGGCCATTGGAGTCCGAGCGCTGATGGCGTGAGGCGTCGCCGCGATAGAAACGGTCGAACAGACGCGTCAGACTGGCGTGCGGCAATACCGGTCCCTGATTTTCCACCTGCACGTGCCAGTGTCCTTCCAGGGCAACGACCCGCATCAGGATCTCGCTGTTTTCGTCGGCATAGCGAATGGCGTTGGCTACAAGATTGCTCAGCGCCCGGCGCAACAGGATAGGGTCGGCCAGCAGTGCGCCATGGCCGCTGGGGGTGAGGGTCATGCTGCGCTCTTCTGCCAGCCCTTCGAAATAACCGGCCACCCTGTGCAATTCATCATTAAGGTCCAGCGGTTTGCGTTCAAGCGCAGCCTGGGCTTCATCGGCGCGGGCCAGAAACAGAATGCTTTCCACCAGCCGCGAAATCCGCTCCAGCTCTTCCAGGTTGGAGGCCAGCAGCGCCTGGTATTCATCGGCGCTGCGGTTCTGGCGCAGCGCGACCTGACAATGCCCCATCAGCGAACCCACGGGCGTGCGGATCTCGTGCGCCAGGTCGGCGGAAAACTGGGTCAGGCGGCGATAGCCATCGTCCAGTCGGTCGAGCATGGCGTTGAAGGCATCGTTCAACTGTTGCAGTTCTACCGGCGTGTCGTGGCTGTCGAGTCGGCTGTGCAGGCTGGCCGGCGTGATGGCGGCCGCATGCGCTGCCATCCTGCGCAACGGCCGCAGACCGCGCCGTAACAGCGCGTAACCCAGCAGCGCCGTGACCAGAAACGCCAACGCCACGGCCGCATAGATACGCTCGCGGAAGGTCGCGAGCATGGCCATTTCCTTGACCATCAGGTGCGCGGCCTGCAAGCGCACTTCGACGCCGTTGGACATCACTTGCACGGCCGCCGCACGCAAGGGCACGCCTTGCAGGCTCATGCCGCTGCGCAGGTCCTCGACGCGTAACGGCTGATCCTGAGCCACGGTCGGCAGCTCGGGCAGGGGAGCGCGCTGCGGGTTGACCGAAATCACCGGCGGCTTGCCCGGCTCGCCAATGATGAAGATGTCTTCTTCGCTGTCGAGCATGTTTTCGAACAGTTGCGGGCTGCCCTTGAGGTTGTCCATGGTCAGGTCGTAGCGCAGCAGCTTGCGAAAGTGATCCAGGCGCGCCAGCACCGCGTGGTCGGAACGCTGCATTACGGTCTGCTCCATCGACCGGTACAGGTAAAGGCCTGCGCCGCCGACCGTGAGCATTGCCACCAGCGAGAAGGCCAGGGTCGAACGCAGGGTCAGGGAAGGTCGGCGTCTGCGCTGCATGGCCGCACCTCGCACACGTAACCGATGCCGCGCACGGTATGGATGAGTTTGGTCGGGTAGGGCAGGTCGATCTTGCTGCGCAGGCGTTTGATGGCGACATCCACCACGTTGGTGTCGCTGTCGAAGTTCATGTCCCAGACCTCCGAGGCAATCTGAGTACGCGACAGCACATCGCCTTCGCGACGCAGGAACAGATGCAGCAGGGCGAACTCCTTGTTGGTCAGCACGATGACTTGTTGCTGGCGCGTGACCCGGCGACGCAGCAGGTCCAGTTCCAGATCAGCCAGATGGAAATGATCGGCCTCGCGCACCACACCACGGCGCAGGATGGTGCGGATGCGCAGCAGCAGTTCGGTGAACGAGAACGGTTTGACCAGATAGTCATCGGCACCCAGTTCCAGCCCGCGAATGCGGTCCTGCAATTGATCACGCGCGGTCAGAAACAACACGGGCACGTCCTGTCGGGCACGCAAAACTTCGATGATCTGCCAGCCGTCGATGCCAGGCAGCATCACGTCGAGCACGATCAGGTCGTAGCGGTTTTCCAGCGCCAGGTGCAGACCGTCGGCCCCGTGCTGGGTCCAGTCGACCTTATAGCCGGATTCGCCCAGGCCTTTCTTCAGGTACTCCCCGGTCTTGGTGTCGTCTTCGATCAGAAGGATATGCATCGTGATGTCCGCTACGCTCTGCAGGCGCCCTCAGCGCCGATGCCGAAGTCTAACCAGTTGCCGGTGAGGTGTCCGGCGAATGACAAAAATGTCATTGCCTGGTCATTCTGCGGTGCCGGTAGCGGTGCAAAGATGCGTCCAGTCCCCTCTGCCAAGGAATTACCGATGAAGACTGCACTGTCCACTACGTTCGGCCTGTTGCTGCTCAGCGCCGCTGTCATGACCCAGGCTGCCGACATGCCGGTGGTCAAACCGATGCGCGGCACTGTCGACAGCCTCCAGGCCGACACCTTGAATTTCACCACCCGCGCAGGTCAGCACCAAAGCATCCAGTTGACCGACAAGACCGGTATTCGCCTGGTCTCCAAAGCCGACCTCGAATCCATCAAGGCTGACAGTTTTGTCGGCTCGGCCGCCATTCCCCAGGCCGACGGCACGCTGAAAGCGCTGGAAGTGACCGTTTTCGAAGCCAGCCTCAAGGGCAGCGGCGAAGGTCACTACGGCTGGGAAAACGCCGATGGCAGCACGGGCACCATGACCAACGGCACGGTTGGCACACTGTCCAAGGCCAACGGCCGCACGTTGACCGTCCAGTACAAGGGCGGCGAGAAGCAACTGGTCGTGCCGCAAGACGTGCCGATTGCCTACGTTGAGCCAGGTCAGCGCAGCGAGCTGAAAGCCGGTGCCAAAATCGTGCTGTTCCCGGCCGATGACGGCAAGTCGGCGCGCGGTGTTGCGGTCGGCAAGGATGGTTTCACCCCGCCAATGTAATCGCACCTGACGAGCGTAACGGCAGGCGACTTCGGTCGCCTGTCTGCCTTGTCATCCTGCAGCGCCTCACGGTGAGGAATATCACGATGAAAACCCGCCCGATCCATCCCTGGCCGGTGCGCCTCACGCACTGGGTCAACGCCGTGGGCATGGTCTGCATGTTCATGAGCGGCTGGGCCATCTACAACGCATCGCCCCTGATGCCGTTCACCTTTCCCAAATCCCTGACCCTCGGCGGCTGGCTGGGCGGTTCCATTGCCTGGCATTTCGCGGTGATGTGGCTGTTGGTCATCAATGGCCTGATCTATGTGCTGTATGGCGTGTTCAGCCGGCACTTCAAGCGTGACCTGCTGCCGGTGCGTCCCGGCGAAGTGAAGCGCGATGTGGTCGACGCTCTACGTTTCAGGCTGGCTCACATCAAAGGTCAGTACAACGCCGTGCAACGCCTGATGTACTGGCTGGTGCTGGCGATGGGTGTGCTGGTCGTGGTGTCGGGCCTGGCACTGTGGAAACCGGTGCAGTTTCAGGAACTGGCCAGTCTGCTGGGCGGTTATGACGTTGCCCGCTGGGTGCATTTCGGTGCCATGACGGCCATCGGCGCGTTTGTCGTTGTGCATCTGGTGCTGGTGTTGCTGGTGCCCCGAACCCTGTTACCGATGATTACCGGCGGCCGCCAGCCGAACGAAGAGAGAGCTGCCAAGCCATGAATGAACCACGCAAACGCATGACCCAGCGCATTCGGCTCGAGCCTGCGCAACAGACGCAGTTGATCGACATCCAGCGTCGTTCGTTTCTGCGCGCAGGATTGACAGTGGGCGCGATGTCGATGCTGACCGGCTGCAACCTGCAGGACGGTGATCAGGTCGACAAGGCGCTGTGGGCCATGTCGCGCTGGAACGACCGGGTCCAGGCCTGGCTGTTCAGCGGCCAGAAACTCGCGCCGACCTACACTAAGGCGCAAATGACCAACCCGTTTCCGTTCAACGCGTTCTACCCCGAGTACAACGTGCCCGAGCTGGAGCTTGCCGATTATCGTCTGGCGGTGTCCGGGCTGGTGCGTGACAAACAACCCTGGACAATCGAGGCGCTGCGCAAATTGCCGCAACGTACGGATATCACCCGCTTGATCTGCATTGAAGGCTGGAGCGCCATAGGGCAATGGGGTGGTGTGCCGCTGAGGACGTTTCTCGAGTACATCGGTGCAGACACCACGGCACGGTTTGTCGGATTCAAATGCGCCGACCGCTACTACTCAAGCCTGGACATGCCCACCGCGCTGCACCCGCAGACCTTGCTCGCGCTGGACTTCGGTGAAGTGGCCCTGCCACCTGATTATGGCTACCCGTTGCGCGTGCGCGTGCCGACCAAGCTGGGGTTCAAGAACCCCAAGCACATCGTCGAGATCTTCGTCAGCAACGAGAATCCCGGCGGGTACTGGGAAGATCAGGGGTATAACTGGTTCAGCGGGATCTGAGGGAGATCGCTGTGTGGTGAGCAACTGCTACGTTCGCCTGGAACAGGATGCACGCCCATTCGGCGCACTCTTCGGATACACATGTCTGGAAGACGCGAAAACGCGGCGAAAGCTAAAGCGTCTGAATGAATGCGTACCCGTGGGAGGCCTCACCACGTCTTCGACGTAGCGCTGTCGCGCAGCAAACTCAGTGGGAGCGGACCGGGCGGCGTTCCGCTTGTCCGCGAAAAGGCCATTACATCCGACGAATATTCATCGACTGAACTACAGCATTCGCGGACAAGTCCGCTCCTACAAAATCCGTTACTCAATGCGTTACAGGTTGTTTGATAAGAGGCGGCTTGCCGGCGCAGGCGTCAGTTCAGTCACTGATGACTAGCTTCAGAAAAAGCATCGCCGGCAAGCCGCCTCCCACAGTCCGTTGGTCGCAGCGAGACGGGTGTATAACGCTGAGCGCGGAGCATGGGCACGATCAGCAGACACACGATCGTTCCCACGCGCCGGCGTGGTCATGCCTCTCAGGACGCTACGTCCGCCGCTGAATGTCAGTTCAAGCCCAGCTTGCCGCGCAGGGTCGAGAGGTCTTCGGCCAGGGTGTTGACCGGGCCGACCAGGGCCTTGCGGTCGTTTTCCTTGACCTTGTCGTAGGTCTCAAAGCCACCGTCCTTGGTCTTGTACTTGGCCAGGATCTTGTCCACGGTCGCAAAGTTTTTGTCGACCTTGCCGGAAAACGCCTTGTCCTGCTGTTCGATCTGCGGACGGAACAGGTCGACGATTTTCTTCGCGCCGTCGATGTTGCCCTGGAAGTCATACAGGTCGGTGTGGCTGTAGCGGTCTTCTTCGCCGGAGATTTTGGTTGCCGCGACTTCTTCCAGCAGTGCTGCTGCGCCACCGACCACTTTCTCAGGCGGGAAGGTCAGGTCGGCCACGCGCTTTTCCAGGTCCTTGACGTCGCTCATCAGCTTGTCGGCGATAGGGCCCTGGTCCTTGGTGGTGTTCTGCGAGAACAGTGCGTATTCCAGGCGATGGAAACCGGTGAAGTCCTCAGCGCTCACGCCTTGTTCATGGTCGTCGACGCGTGAGTCGATGGAGGCGTCCAGGTCGCTGAACAGCTCGGCAATCGGTTCCACGGATTCATAGAACACGCGTGTCGGCGCGTACAGCTTTTTGGCGGTCGCCAGATCGCCTTTCTTCACGGCATCGGTAAATTTCTGCGTGTGGCTGACCAGCTCTTCGATGTTCTCGGTGACGTAGATCTTGTAATCCGAAACCGGGCCTACCAGATCCAGCGGCGCCGTGGCGGCGAAGGCGGCCAGCGGAGTCTGGAGCAGGCCAAGGGTCAGCAGCAAAGCCAGAGGCGTCTTTTTCATGGTTCTCTTCCGGGTGGGGAGGTTGAAGGTCATGCGGTTTTGGAGGTCGAAACGGCCGCCAGCAACGAGCGTCCGATGAAGTCGTTGTCGTCGGTCACGCCTGGCAGGGTGAAGAAGTAGCCGCCGCCGACCGGCTTGAGGTATTCCTCAAGCGGTTCGCCATTGAGGCGGTTCTGCACAGTGATGAAGCCCTTTTCCAGATCGGCCTGATAGCAGATGAACAGCAGTCCCATGTCGAGCTGACCGTTCTTGTTCACGCCGTTGGAGTAGTTGAAAGGACGACGCAGAATCAGGTTGCGCTGGGTCTCTGCGGTCCTCGGGTTGGCCAGGCGGATGTGCGAATCCAGACGGGTTTTCTTGCCTTCCGGGTCGGCGGCGTAGTTGGGCACGTCGGTCTCGACCTTGCCGTCCATGGGCGCACCGGCGCTCTTGGTGCGGCCGAAAATCGACTCCTGCTCCTGCAGCGGCGTGCGGTCCCAGCGCTCGACGAAATTGCGGATGATGCGTACGGCCTGATAACTGCCGTTGGCCGCCCAGGCCGGTTCGTCACTGCCCGGTTG
Organism: Pseudomonas asturiensis; assembly: GCF_900143095.1. Classification (GTDB taxonomy): domain Bacteria; phylum Pseudomonadota; class Gammaproteobacteria; order Pseudomonadales; family Pseudomonadaceae; genus Aquipseudomonas; species Aquipseudomonas asturiensis. Next base: position 291,034 of record NZ_FRDA01000004.1, read on the forward strand.
CACCCACACCAGCTCATTCATGGTTTTCTGATTGTTGGAATCCGGGTTGGCCGAGCCGTCCCGGAAACCCAGAAAGTTACGTGCGCTCTCGGGCGGCTGACCGGGTTTTTTCGGTGCCTGAGGCGGAACAGTACCTTCCTGTTTCCAGCGCACCAGCAACAGGTCGGGCAGGTTCTTGACGATATCGCGCAGCGCATGGATGTTGCTGTCGGCGGTATTGGCGCAGAACTGGATGCTCAGGTCGCCGTGGCAACTGGCAGGTTCCAGCGCATCGTTGGGGAAACCGACCATGCGGCTCAGGCGCCTGGGCTTCACGTCTGTCAGGCCGAAACGCTCATCGAACAGTGACTCGCCCACCGACACGGTAATGGTCAGGTTGTCTGGCGTGACGACCGGTCCGAGGATGCCCGAGTCCAGTGGCGGCAGTTTTGGATCGACATCCGGCACCGGGCCACCGGTCATCAGGAAGCTGATGCGCTCGTTCAGGGTACGGAACAGGCGCTCGAGATCTTCACGATCAGCCGCCAGCACATCGAAGGCCACGAACATGCCCGAAGCCGGGCGCGGGTTGACGATGCCGGTCTGGTGCACGCCGTGGAACGTGTTGCGATCCTCGGTCTTCTCGCTGTTCGGCGCTTCGGTGACTTGCGCAGGCGCTGCGGCCAGTACGTTGCCGCTCAGGCTGCTGCCAGCCAGTGCGGCCCCGGCAGCGCCGAGGCCCATCAGGACGCGACGGCGCTGAATCGAAGCAGGGGCATTGTTGGCGTCAGGGTTTTTCATGGTGCAGTACTGTGCTCCTGAAGTTCAGAATTCGGTTCAGAGCCCGGACAGGCCGAGTGCCGGGTCGATGGTGTTCAGCGCGTCAGCCAGTTTCGCCGCCTTGCTCGCGATCTCTTTGCGCAGCCCGGCATCGACCTGGTCGTAAGGGCGATAACCTTCGTCGTTTTTCAACGCGTCCAGGGTGGTGTCCAGGTCGGCCATTGCCGCATCGATGTTCTGCAACTGCGTGCCCGCGCTTTTGCTCAGCAATGGACGCAGCAGATCGACCACCTTGCGGGTGCCGTCCAGGTTGGCAGCGAAGCCATTGAGGTCGCTGTGGCTGTAGCGTTCTTCTTCGCCGTTGCTGCGCACGTCGGCCAGGCTGCGCATCGTGCGGGTGACGATGGCCGCGAGTTGCTCCGGCGCCAGCGACTGGGCCAGCAGTTGTTGCTTGAGTTGGGTGACATCGTCCTGCAGGCGCTGCGCCACCGGGCTCAGGCCCTCGACGCTGTGCTGCTTGAACAGCCCGTACTCGATGCGGTGGAAGCCGTTGAAGCCTGGGTCCTGTTCGCGCTTTTCGTAGTAATCGGCGCGAGCGTTGATGGCGTTGTCCAGCTCGGCCAGACGTTGCGCGGCGGGCGCGATGCGCTGGTAAATGGCGCGGGCCGGCAGGTAGGCCGCTTGTGCGGCGCTCAGGTCGCCGGCGTCGATGGCCTGCTGCAGGGTGGTAACGGCCTTGATCAGCGCCGAACCCTGCAGGCTCAGGTACACGCGGTACTCGGACAGCGGGCCAATGAAGGCGGTCATCGACGGTCGCGCCTTGGCTTTGGCGTCGGATTCGGCGGTGGGCGTCACATGCAGGGTGCCGCGCGGGTTGCTCAGCAGGCCGCAGGTGATCGCGTAATCGCCGGGCGCCAGATTGGCGTTGATGATCTGGCTAAGTCCGGGTGCGATGTTTTCCCGCTCTTCGACCACCAGCACGCCATCGAGGATTTCCCATTCAACGGCCCGCTCGGATCGGTTGACGATGCGGAAGGCGTTCTTGCCCGCCGCCACGGTGAGCGCATTCGGCTCGCAGTTGTGGGCGTGAATGTTGACCACGGTTTCAGTACCAGCATTGGCGGCGCGCTTTTTGGCAGCCGTCTGCGAGGCGTAGTAGAACAACCCGCCTGCGGCGATCGTCAGGATCACGGAGCCGGCGACTGCCAATCGCAGGACACGGGGAGGCCGGGCTTTCTCGGAAAGCCCTGAGGGACGGTTCGACATGGGGGCCCTTATTCGTTCGTCACGGAAGATGGGTGTTGCTGCACGGGTTTGCTGGCCGTCGGGGCGTGCGGCAGGAAAAACAGCAGCAGCGCACCGATCAGGTAAATGAGGTAGACACTCAGGGTGCTGACGGTCGGTGCATCCTGATAACCAAACATGCCCGCCAGCACCGAGCCAGCGGGGCCGTCCATCGGCAGCCAGGCGCTGATGTCGAAGACCACGTCCTGCAAGTGGTTCCACACGCCCGCTTCATGCAGGGCTTGCACCGAGTTGGCCAGAACTCCGGCCGCCACGATCAGAATGAACAGACCGGTCCAGCGGAAGAACAGGCTCAGGTTCAGGCGCATGCTGCCGCTGTAGATGGCCACGCCGAACGCAACGGCCAGCAGCAGGCCGAGCAGCGCACCCAGCGGAGCGCCGGAGCCTTCGCTCTGCTGAAAGACGGCAAGCAGGAAAAAGACTGTTTCCAGACCTTCGCGGGCCACGGCGAAGAACACCATGGCGATCAGCGCGTAGGTCTGGTTTTTCGAGCCGGTGAGGGCGGCGTCCAGCGATTCATGCAGCGCATGCTTGATGGAGCGCGCCACCTTGCGCATCCAGAACACCATCGAGCTGAGAATGCCCACGGCAATCAGGCCGACAATGCCTTCGAACAGCTCCTGCTGCTTTTGCGGAAACTCGGCGCTCATCAGTTCCAGACCGCCGCCGACGAACAGCGACAGCGCAGCGGCCAGGAACACGCCTATCCACACCGCAGGCATCCACTCGCCGCGGCCGGTCTGTTTCAGGTAACTGGCGATGATGCCAACGATAAGCGCGGCTTCGATGCCTTCGCGCAACATGATCAAAAATGGAACGAGCATATTTCACCGGGTTGAGACTGGGGGTGAACGTGTTTCGACACGTCTCGGCCAAAGGTAATGGCCTGACATAATGCGTAACATAATGATACTCATTCTTGAATGGGGATAGTTGTTTTTTGTCTGAATTTAGTTTTTGCGATGTCGTTCAGGCGATGTTCAGGTTTTTCCGGCACGGCGATGGAACGCCAGAATGGGCCTCGTGTTTGCAGAAATGGCCGTCGCTGCTGCACAGTGCTGCTCGCCTGCGCCTGCAGATCTTCTGGAAAAAATACGATGTCAGCCGAACCCCACACATCCTCGCGAATCGCCCATGGGCAAGCCGTTGATGCGCTCAAACGCATCGATGCACGTTGGCAATCGTTGATTGAACAGGTCGGCCCGTGCCTGCATCCGGTCACTGCTGCTCAGGACCCGTTTCAGGCACTGGTCAAGGCTGTCGCGTATCAGCAATTGCACGCCAAAGCGGGCGACGCGATGGTGATGCGACTGCGTGCGTTGTTTGCAGGCCCGGGTTTTCCCGAGCCACAGCAACTGGCTGAACTGGACGATCAGCGCTTGCGAGGCTGCGGATTCTCGGCCTCCAAGTGCCGGGCGATCAAGGCCATCGCGGCTGCCAGGGTCAGCGGTACGGTGCCGGATGTGGCCGAGGCCATGCTTATAAGCGACGAAGAGCTGATTGCTCGCCTGGTACAGTTGCCGGGCGTAGGCCGCTGGACGGTCGAGATGATGCTCATCTACGGGCTGGGCAAACTGGACGTGATGCCCGCCAGTGATTTCGGGGTCAGCGAGGGCTATCGGCGGCTGTATGGCCTGGACGTCAAGCCCACGCCCAAGGCCATGACGACCCTCGCCGAACGGTTCGCGCCGTTTCGAACCGTTGCGGCGTGGTACCTGTGGCGGGTGCCCGCGGATTTTGCGGCCGGTGATCGGGACCCGGAGGTCTAGCGTTTACAGCCCTGGCACTGCACCTGATCGAGAATCTGATACGCCAGCTTCACGCGCGCCTCATTCGGATAATTCTTGTTGGCCAGAATCACAATGCCCAGTTGCTGCTGGGGAATGAACGCCACATAGCCGCCAAAGCCATTGGTGGAGCCTGTCTTGTTGACCCAGGTGTCGGGCAGCGCTTCGAGGGGCGGGTTGATCGGCTCGGCTTTATGAGCTTGCAGCACCATCGTGCTTGCGTTCCCTTCAAGCAGAGTCTCCAGCTTCACCGGCATCGGGTATTGCTCCCAGATCAGGTCCTGGGTCATCGCGCCCACCTTGAAATAACCGGTTCGGGTGTTCTTGAGGGCGTGTTGCAAAGGCGCGTCGTACTGATCTGCGCCCAGGTTGGCCTGGACAAAACTCAGCACATCGCGGCTGCTGGATTTCACCCCGTAAGCCTCGGATGCCAGCACGCCGGGGTTGACCCTGACCGGTTCATCAAGCTTGTTGTAGCCCTGTGCATAGCGCGACATTTGCTCCTGAGGCACCGTAAGGTAAGTGCTTTTCAGGCCCAGCGCCGGAAACAGGCGCTGCTGCATGGCGTTGTCGAAGGGCATTTTCATGCTGCGCGCCGCAACCAGCCCCAGCAGCCCGACGCTGGGGTTGGCGTAGCTGCGGTGAGTGCCGGGCAAGTACTCGGGTTGCCAGGCCTTGAAGTACGCCATCATCTGTCCGGCAGTCTGGACCTTGTCCGGGAACTGCAGCGGGAAGCCACCTGCGGTGTGCGTGCCCAAGTGGAAAACCGGCACCTTGCCCAGGCGTGTGTCGCGCAATTGCGGTACATAACTGTCAATGCTGTTGTTCAACGACAACTGCCCGGTGGCCTGTGCCCAACTGGCCAGGGTCGCGGTGAAGGTCTTGCTGATCGAGCCCAGTTCGAACAGCGTGTCAGGGGTGACGGGCTGACCGGTTTCCTTCGACGCATTGCCGTAGGTGAAGAATTGTTGCTGACCGTTATGGGTGACGGCAATCGCCATGCCGGCGATGTCGTTTTCCTGCATGACCTTGCTGGCCGCGTCTCTTACGAACGCGTCAAGTTTCGAAGTCTGCTCCTCGGCAAGCGCCAGCGAAGAGGTCAGGGTGAGGCTGGTCAGCAGCAAGGTTCGCAACGACCGCGTTTGATTCCATTGCATGAAAGCATTCCTTGTTTTTAGAGGGTAGTTCTGTTGTTTGTGCAGTACTGAAGAAGCTCCCAATCTGTGGGAGGCGGCTTGCCGGCGATGAACGATGATGCGATTTTCCTGATACACCGCGTCACGGTCCATCGCGGGCAAGCCTCCTCCCACAGTCCGGTGTTTGCCGCGCGACAGCGCTAAAACGAAGACGTGGTAAGGCCTCCCACAATGTTGTGTTTGCCGAGACGTGACTCAACAGGCACCTCTGCTCAAAACCTCTCTCATTACCTCCACAAACCGTCCGGCCGCGGGGCTCAAGGTCTGGCCGGTGCGGGTGATCAGGCCTATTTCGCGGCTGACGCCCGGGTGGTCGACGGGCACTTGAACGGTGTCGGAGCGGCCCTCGTCGGCCGACTCCGGCAGCAGCGTCATGCCCAGGCCCTGACGCACCAGCGCCAGTACCGTGGACATGTAGTTGGCCTCAAGACCTGGCACCAGGGCAAGCCCTTCGTCGGCGAACAATTGCTCGACACGCTCACGCACACTGCTGTCGCGCCCGGTCAGAATGATCGGCTGTCCCGCCAGATCGGCCAGGCTGACCGAGGAACGATCAGCCAGCGGATGAGTCCGTGGCACGAACAGCCGCAGCCGATCCACCATCAGCCTGTCGAAGTCCAGCCCGTGGCCCATACGCGCGCGAACGCCGAGGCCGAAATCCACGTCGCCTTCGCGCACCAGCGTGTCGATGCGCTGCGCCACCACATCGCGCAGGCGCACTTCGATGCCGGGAAACCGGGCGCGAAACGCTCTCAGGATGATCGGCAACGTGCTGGAACACATCGAGGGCAGGGCGGCCAGCGTCACCACGCCGCGGCGCAGTGCTGCCAGGTCCCTTGAGCCACTGACGATGTTGTCCAGGTCCAGCAGCAGTTTTTCCATGGGCTGCAGGTTGTTCTGCCCGGCGGCCGTCAGGCTGACATGGCGAGGGCTGCGTTCCAGCAGCGCGACGCCCAGCCATTCCTCAAGTTGCTGGATCTGCACGGTCAGGGCCGGGGGGGAGAGGTTCAGTTCCACTGCCGCCCTGGAAAAACTGCCGCTGTGGGCGACGGCCAGGAACGCGCGGATGTGCTGGATGGCGTTTTTCATGGGCGGTTAAAGCTCGGCATCAATGTTCTGTTTTTTGGAATGTGAGGCATTGAACATTTCAATTTACAAAGCATACCCCCGTTTCGATACTCGTTGAAAACAACAACAACTCGTCCCGCCGCCTGCCGGTCAGGGATGACACAACGGGACCTACCCATGCTCGCCATCCTCGGTGTCATTACCATCCTGTGCCTGCTCGCGGCTGTCATGAGCAAGCGCCTTTCGCCTCTGGTTGCCCTCATCGCACTGCCTATCATGGCGGCGTTGATCGGCGGCTTTGGTCTGCAGACCAGCGCCTTCATCATCACCGGTATCAAGAACGTCGCCCCGGTGGTCGGCATGTTTGTGTTCGCCATCCTGTTTTTCGGGGTGATGACCGATGCCGGCATGCTCGACCCGATCATCGACCGGATCCTCAAGGCCGTGGGCACGCGTCCGACACGGATTGTCATGGGCACTGCGCTGCTGGCATTGCTGGTCCACCTGGACGGATCCGGGGCAGTGACCTTTCTGGTGACCATCCCGGCGATGCTGCCTCTGTATACCCGGCTGGGCATGGACAAACGTATCCTGGCCTGCGTCACGGCCATGGCTGCAGGCGTCAACTTTCTGCCCTGGACCGGGCCGGTACTGCGCTCATCTGCGGCCTTGCACGTACCGGTTGCAGACCTGTTTCAGCCGCTGATCCCGGTGCAGATCGTGGGCCTGGCATTTGTCTTCGCCAGTGCCTGGTTTCTGGGCCGTCGTGAAGAGCGGCGTCTGGGCCTGGGCGCAGGCGCGCAGGTGGACGTGGTGCCCAAGCGGGTGCTGACCGAGCAGGAAGAGGTGCTGCGTCGGCCGCGTCTGTTCTGGGTCAATCTGCTGCTGACCCTTGCGGTGATGGGCGTGATGATTTCCGGGGTGGTCGATCCGGTGGTGATGTTCATGCTCGGCACGGTCGTCGCGCTGAGCCTCAACTACCCCAACGTCGATGCCCAGCGCAGCCGCATCGACGCCCACGCCAAGACAGCGCTGACCATGGCCAGCATCCTGCTCGCAGCGGGGGTCTTTACCGGCATCATGCAAGGCACCGGCATGCTCAAGGCCATGGCTGAAGTGGCGGTGCATCAGATCCCGGCAGGCCACGGCAAGTTGATTCCGATGGTGGTGGGCTTCATCTCCATGCCGTTGAGCCTGTTGTTCGACCCCGATTCGTTTTATTTCGGCGTCATGCCGGTGATCGCCGAGGTCGGCAAGGCGCTGGGAGTCGACCCGCTGCAAGTGGCTCAGGCCTCGTTGCTGGGCGTGCACACCACCGGTTTTCCGGTCAGCCCATTAACGCCTGCAACCTTTCTGCTGGTAGGGCTGTGCAAGATCGAACTGGCCGATCACCAGCGTTTCACCATCCCTTTCCTGTTTGCAGCTTCGGTCCTGATGACCCTGACTGCCATGCTCCTGGGAGTGTTCTGAATGAAAACCCTGCGCATCGGCTCCGGTGCCGGTTATTCCGGCGACCGTATCGAGCCTGCCGTTGAACTGGCCGAGCACGGCGAGCTCGACTACCTGATTTTCGAATGCCTGGCCGAGCGCACCATCGCGCTGGCGCAGCAGGCCCGGCTGGCTGACCCGAGTGCCGGGTACGATCCGTTGCTGAGCGAGCGCATGCGTCGCGTGCTGCCTTTTGTCGGTCGCTCTGCCGGCGGTGCTCGACGATTGCGGGTCATCACCAACATGGGCGCCGCCAACCCGTTGGCGGCGGCCCGGGAAGTGCGGCGTATCGCTGCCGAGCTGGGATTGTCCGGGCTCAAGGTCGCGGCGTTGACCGGCGATGACGTACTCGCGGCGTTGCAGACCGATGCATCCAGAGCACTGGACAACGGTACGACGCTGGCTGCATTGGGCGAACGACTGATCTCTGCCAACGCTTATCTGGGCGTCGAGGGCATCGTGCAGGCACTTGAGGCCGACGCCGATGTGGTGATTACCGGACGTGTCGCTGATCCATCGCTGTTCCTCGCACCCCAGGTGTTCGAATTTGGCTGGGCGGTCGATGACTGGACGCTGCTGGGGCGCGGCACGTTGGTCGGCCATCTGCTCGAATGCGCCGGGCAGATCAGCGGCGGTTACTTTGCCGATCCCGGTTTCAAGGACGTGCCGGATCTGGCGCGGCTGGGTTTTCCGCTGGCCGAAGTCGACGCATCAGGCCATGCGATTATCACCAAGGTGGCAGGCTCGGGCGGACGGATCGACACCGCCACGTGCACCGAGCAACTGATCTATGAGGTGCATGACCCGGCGGCTTATCTCACGCCAGACGTCAGTGCCGACTTTTCCGCAGTCAGTTTCCAGACAGAGGCGAAGGATCGTGTGCGGATTGCCGGGGCTGGAGGGCAAGTGCGACCCGAGACCCTGAAAGTGTCGGTCGGTTACCTGGACGGCTGGATCGGTGAGGGGCAGATATCCTACGGCGGGCCAGGCGCAGTGGCACGTGCGCAACTGGCGCGGGACATTGTGCTGGATCGTTTGAGGCTTATGGGCGTGATCGTTGAAGACCTGCGTGCCGAGTTGATCGGCGTCGATGCCCTGCATGGCAGCGAGCTGGGTTCACGCGCGGACGCAGAACCGTGGGAAGTGCGCCTGCGAATTGCCGCGCGCTGCGTTGCGCGCAGCGAGGCGATTCGTGTCGGCAATGAAGTGGAAACCCTGTACACCAACGGTCCTTATGGCGGTGGCGGGGCGACCAAGGCGGTTCGCCAGGTGGTGGCGGTCGCTTCATTGTTCGTGCCGCGTGATGCGGTCGATCCGATGGTGCATCTGGAGGATTCAATATGAGCGGTCCCGTCAAATTGAGAGCGCTGGCCCATTCACGGACCGGCGATAAGGGCGACACCTCGAACATTTCGGTGATTGCCTACCGTGCTGAAGACTACGCGCGGCTGTGCCAGACGCTGACCGTTGATCGGGTCGCCGCTTATTTCGCACAATTGCTCGATCCTGCCGCCGCCCCCATCCAGCGTTACGAACTGCCCAATGTGCATGCCCTCAATTTCGTGATCCCCGGCGTGTTGCGGGGTGGTGTCACCCGCTCACTGGCGCTGGATGCTCACGGCAAAGCGCTGGGCGCAGCATTACTGGACATCGAAATCGCCTGAAAACCGCCTGCCAATGCGCTGGCTGAAACCTTGCAGCGGTGGCCGATAGGGACGCGTTTGCGTAATATGCCCCCTTTTTTCGCACTGCTGCGGGTTATCTCGCAGACGCCGTTCAGGTCACTCATGAAGACAATCCGTATACGCGCCGAAGTCCTGGCAGGGCTCACGACCTCTTTTGCGCTGGTGCCCGAGTGCATCGCGTTCGCACTGGTCGCGCACCTAAATCCCCTGATGGGCCTCTACGGCGCGTTCATCATTTGCACGCTCACCGCGCTGTTCGGCGGTCGACCGGGCATGGTCTCGGGTGCCGCAGGTTCGATGGCAGTCGTCATCGTGGCGCTGGTCGTGCAGCACGGCGTTCAGTATCTGCTGGCGACCGTGTTGCTGGGCGGTCTGTTGATGATCCTGTTCGGGTTACTGCGGCTGGGCAAGCTGGTGCGGCTGGTGCCTTATCCGGTGATGCTCGGCTTCGTCAACGGCCTGGCCATCGTCATTGCCATGGCCCAACTGGAACACTTCAAGGTCGGCGAAGCCTGGCTCAGCGGCACGCCGTTGTACGTAATGCTGGGTCTGGTCGCGTTGACCATGGCCGTGGTCTATGTGCTGCCGCGTGTGACCCGCGCTGTGCCGCCCGCGCTGGTGGCGATCCTCGGCGTCGGGCTTGCGGTGTATTTTCTTGATCTGCCAACGCGCACGCTGGGCGACATGGCCCACATCGCGGGCGGCCTGCCGATGTTCAACCTGCCGGACATTCCGTGGAACCTGGACACCCTGCGCATCATTGCGCCTTACGCCATATTGATGGCGCTGGTTGGCCTGCTGGAGACCCTGCTGACCCTCAACCTGACGGACGAAATCACCGAAACCCGTGGCTACCCGGACCGCGAATGCGTGGCGCTCGGCGCGGCCAACATGGTGTCCGGTGCGTTCGGCGGCATGGGCGGTTGCGCGATGATCGGCCAGACCGTCATCAACCTCAGCTCCGGTGGCCGGGGTCGGGTGTCCGGCGTGGTGGCGGGCATGATGATCCTGATGTTCGTGCTGTTCCTGTCGCCGCTGATCGAGCGCATACCGCTGGCAGCGCTGGTGGGTGTGATGTTTGTGGTTGCCCAGCAGACGTTCGCCTGGGCCTCGTTACGCGTGCTGCGCAAGGTGCCGGTGAACGACGTGCTGGCGATCATCGCCGTCACCGTGGTCACGGTGTTCACTGATCTGGCGACGGCCGTGCTGTTCGGCATTGTCATCGCGGCGATCAATTTCGCCTGGCAGCAAGCCCGCGAGCTCTACGCCGACAGCCATATCGAAGCCGATGGCAGCAAGATCTACCACGTGCACGGCACACTGTTCTTCGCCTCGACCACGCCGTTTCTCGACCAGTTCGATCCGGCCGAAGACCCGGCGCAGGTCACGCTGGATTGCCGTCACCTGAGCTTTGTCGATTACTCGGCCATCGCGGCCCTCAAGACCCTGCGCGAGCGCTACACCAAGGCAGGCAAACACCTGCGCGTGGTGCATTTGTCCGAGCGTTGCAGGCGGCTGCTCAAGCGCGCGGGCGTGCAGCACGCCTGAACCTGTATATGCTGAGTGTCTTTTCTGCTGCCAAAGGTGTGTGATTGATGGACGCCATGTCTCCTCTGGATGCTTACGAACGTGCGGTCCAGCGTGGCTTTCAGCCCGATGAGGCGCAATTGCAGGCGGCCCGGCAACTGCAGGCCTGCTACCTGGCGCTGGCCGAAGCACGTGGTCGGGCGCAGGGTGTCTATCTGTGGGGGCCGGTGGGGCGTGGCAAGACCTGGCTGATGGACCGCTTCTTCGAGAGCCTGACTGTCCCGGCCAGGCGTCAGCACTTTCATCACTTCATGCGCTGGGTCCACAAGCGCATGTTCGAGTTGATCGGTACCTCGCAACCGTTGACCGTGGTGGCCAGAGAGCTGGCCCGTGACGTGCGGGTGTTGTGTTTCGACGAGCTGTTCGTCACCGACATCGGCGATGCGGTGATTCTTGGCGGCCTGTTGCAGGTCATGTTCGAAGAGGGCGTGGTGCTGGTCTGCACTTCCAACCAGCCGCCCGAGCAGTTGTACAGCCATGGTCACAATCGCGAGCGCTTCATGCCGGCAATTGTCGCCATCCAGAAATACATGAACGTTGTCGCGGTCGATGGTGGCGAAGACCATCGGCTGCATCCCGGCCAGTTGCATCAGCGTTATTGGGTCGCCGAAGCCGGACGTCCCAGTGCATTGCAGGGGATCTTCGACGCGCTCAGCGCCGGCCAGCCGGTGCATGATTCACAAGTCATGCTTGGCTATCGCAGCATCAATGTGGTCCAGCACTCGGATACGGCGGTGTGGTGCCGTTATCGCGACCTGTGCGAACAGCCGCTGGCGGCGATGGATTTCATTGCCCTGTGTGACCGCTTTTCAGTGATCCTGCTCAGTGAAGTGCCGTCCCTGAGCGCCGCCCAGCGCGAATCGAAAATCGCCCGTGGCACTGAGGATGGCGTGGAGCAGGTGGCGGCGGGGGATCGTGAGCTGCCGCAGTTGTCACCTCACGATGACGGCGTGCGGCGCTTCATCGCGTTGGTCGACGAGTGCTACGACCGACGCATTCCGCTGTATGTCGAAGCCGCTGTGGCAATGGACGAGCTGTACACCGAGGGCTATCTGTCGTTCGCATTTCGCCGCACCCTGAGTCGCCTTCAGGAGATGCAACTGGAGCGTTTCACCGAGCATTGAGGCTCAGGCCGCATCCCGGCGGCGCTGGGCCAGCATGTGTTTGGCACCTTCCAGAATCAGCACGCCCACCGCCAGCCAGATCGGAATGTAAGTCAGCATCTCGTCACGGCTGATGCTTTCGCCCAGCAGCAGTGCGACGCCCACCAGCAGCACCGGCTCGACATAGCTGAGCAGCCCGAACAGGCTGAACGGCAACAGGCGGCTGGCGATGATATAGCTGACCAGCGCCGAGGCGCTGATCACGCCTAACAGCGGGATCAACAGGTACAGCATGGGCGTCTGTTGAATCGCCATCGGATCGCCGCGGGTGATGAACCAAAGGCCGATGGGCAGCATGAACAGCATGTCGAACCACAGCCCGCCCAGGTTATCGGTCTTGAGCTTGCGCCGTAGCACGAAGTACAGCGGATAGCCTCCAGCGACCAGCAGCGTCTCCCACGAGAAACTGCCCAGTCGCCACAGCTCATGGCCCACACCGATCATTGCGAAAGCGGCCGCGACCTTCTGCAGGTAAGACAGGTGTTCGCCGTACACCAGTCGGCCGGTGAGAATCATGCTCAAGGGCAGCAGGAAATAGCCCAGCGACACTTCAAGACTGCGGCCGTGCAGTGGCGCCCACATGAAAATCAGCAACTGTGCGCCCAACAATACGGACGACAGCAGCAGCCCGAAGAACAGCGCCGGTTGTTGGCGCAGCCTGGCTGCGAGCGCATGCACCAGCTTCCAGTCGCCGCTGATCACCATGAACAGTGTGGCGCAGGGCACGGTCAGCAGCATGCGCCAGCCAAAGATTTCCTGGCCGTCCAGCGGCTTCATCAGCGACGTATAGAAATACATGACCCCGAACAACACCGACGCGAGGACCGACAGCACGACACCTTTGTACACAGCGGCCTCTTTGTGGCATTCAGGAAAAGGAGCTGCCCCGGTTTGGGGCAAGCGGCTGCCAGTTTAGTGTGCGGGCGTGGAAAAAGCTTCAGGGCAAATGGACTATCACGCTGCCGGTTTAAGAAACTGCCACAGTGCATCCGCCTCGAAATCCCGGATCACACTGCGCGCACCGGCTTCGCGGAGTTGATCTTCCTGCAATCCTGAAAGCATGCCAAAGGTATGAATGCCTGCCGCGTGGGCCGATTGAACACCGGCCAGGGAATCTTCGAAGGCGATGGCATCCTCTGCGCTGACGTCGAGCAGTTCCAGTGCGGTCAGGTAGGGCATGGGGTGAGGCTTGCCGTGGGCCAGTTCCCCGCCGATCACGATGACCTCGAATCGATCGGCAATGCCCAGGCCGGTCAGCATGGCCAGGGCGTTTTCCCGAGGTGCGTTGGTGACGACCGCAGTGCGCAGCCCGCGTTGTTCTGCATGGTCGAGGAGGTGAAGTACGCCTGCGACGGGAATGGTTTCACCGAGCCGGGCGCGGAACATGGCTTCTTTTTCCGCAGCAAGGGCCGGGTAGTGCGAAGGGGCAAGGTCAGGAAAGAGACCGGCAAAAATCATGTTGTCAGGAAAGCCCATGACGTGTGCCTTGTAGTAGCCAATGTCCATCGAGCGGCCCCAGCGAGCCAGCAACTGGTTGAAGGCATTCAAATGCAGCTCATCGGTGTCGATGAGGGTTCCATCCAGATCGAACAACAGCGCAGACAGGGCCATTGAGTCTTGCTCCTTGTGATTGGGTGTCTTCGTGGCCTCCCCGCCGAATCTTGCAGCAACGGGCCGTGGGAGGGGAAATCTAGACCAGCCCCTCATTTTTTGCCATGCGCCGGGCGCTGTCTGAGGACAGGCGTTTGGTTAATCCATCAGCTTTGTTAGTCTGTCGCGCTGGCCGGCTCTTTTGCGCGTGGCCTTCAAACCGTTTCCACAAGGAGCATGCATGACCTCTTTCAGCACCGTAGCCCAGGATGCCAAGGCTCGGGCCGAACAGTCCTCGACGCGCATTGCGTTTTTCATCGCAGGTTTCAGCGTGGCGTCCTGGGCGCCGTTGGTGCCTTACGCCAAGCAGCGGATGGGGCTCGACGAAGGGACGTTGGGCTTGCTGCTGCTGTGCCTGGGGGTGGGTTCGATCATCGCCATGCCGCTGGCCGGGGCGCTGGCGGCGCGTTTTGGTTGCCGGCGTCTGCTGGTCTGCTCGACACTGCTGATCTGCCTGTGCCTGCCGCTGCTGGCAACGGTGTCGAGCCTGCCGCTGCTGATCGCTGTGCTGTTTCTGTTCGGTGCCAGTATGGGCGGTGTGGACTGCACGGCCAACGTGCAGGCGGTGATCGTCGAGCGAGCCAGCGGCAAGACCATGATGTCAGGCTTTCATGGCCTGTTCAGTCTGGGTGGTATCGTCGGTGCTGCCGGGGTCAGCGGCCTGCTCAGTCTGGGTATTTCGCCGTTTGCCTCAATGCTGGTGGTGGTTGCGCTGACACTGTTGGCGTTGGCCAAGGCCGCCCCCAATCTGCTGTCTTACGGCAGCCGCTCCGATGGACCTGCGTTCGCGATCCCGCATGGTGTGGTGCTCTTCATCGGGCTGTTGTGCTTCACGGTGTTTCTGGCCGAAGGCGCGATGCTGGACTGGAGTGCGGTGTTCCTCACCTCGCTGCGCGGCGTCGAAGCGTCCTATGCTGGTCTGGGCTACGCAGTATTCGCGGTGACGATGACACTGGGGCGCCTGTTTGGCGACGCAATCGTACGACGGGTCGGCTCCAATCGGGTCATCATTCTCGGCGGGCTCTGTGCGGCGGCTGGCCTGGCTGTGGCCACGCTGATCCCTGCGTGGGAAGCCGCGTTACTGGGCTATGCACTGGTGGGAGCGGGCTGCTCGAACATCGTGCCGGTCTGCTACAGCGCCGTCGGACGACAGAAAACCATGCCGCAAAGCGTGGCAATCCCGGCGATCACCACGGTGGGTTATGCCGGGATCCTGATCGGGCCGGCGGCCATCGGCTTCATCGCCCATGTCAGCAGCCTTGAAATCGCCTTCATGATCGTGGCTGTCATGCTGCTGGGCGTGGCGGTGGGCGGCAGCAAGTTGCGGACCTGAACCCTAGAGCCTGCGCGCCATGCCCGACACGCGGATCGAACTGCCGGTCTGTTCCGGTATCTCGGCACGCAGGCGCGAGCGGCTGCCCATGTCCTCGCCTTGCAGGACGTCAATCATTCCGCCATGCGGCCAGCCGATGTCGCGAAGATAGCCGCCCAGTGCCGCAGTCGCCGCGCCGGTCGCCGGGTCTTCGTACACGCCGCCGAAGGCAAACGGATTGCGGGTATGAAAAAACTGCTCGCGCTCGGCATAGGCCAGAAGAATCGTGGCCCAGCCTTCACGAACCATCAGGTCATGCCCGGTTTGCTGATCGTAGTGCATGGCCTTGAGCCTGGCCCGGCTGTTCAACGCCAGAATCAGGTGCCCGGCACCGCCATTAATGTGAGCAGGCGGGATACGCTGATCCAGATCGTCATGGGTGTAACCGAACAGCGCCAGGGCCTCGTCCAGCACCTGTGTGCTGATCGGCTTGCTGTGGGTTGCAGGTGATTGCAACGCCGCCGAGGTCAGCGAGCCCTGCGCGTGGCCTTCGACGGTAATCTGCGCGTGATTGAGTGTCAGGTTGAACACTCCGTCGCCTTCCCGAGCCGCCAGTGCTGCACCCAGCGCGATGGTCGCGTGACCACAGAACGGCACTTCCGCCAGCGGCGAGAAGTAACGCACCCGCCAGCCATCGTCGACAGGTGCTGCAAATGCCGTCTCGGAAAATCCGACCTCAGCGGCGATCTGCTGCATGACCTGCTCGTCGGGCAACGCTTCGCCGATCCATACGCCAGCCGGATTACCACCCTGATCCCCGTCGCTGAACGCAGCCAGTTTGAGTATTTCAGTCGCCATTATTGCGGGTCCTTTGCCGTGGTCGTGGGCTGACAGTGTGCTTGAGTGGCGAGCCGATAATCCAGCCAGACGTTTTGATGCTGCGCATCTGCGGGATTGATGGATGACTGGTCCTCAAAGCGCTTCGCATTTCGCAGGACGGCGCTGCGAGACCCGCTCACGTACCTTGTCGTAGGCCCAATTGAACAGCATGGTGTACGGCAGGAACATCAGCAGCAGGCCGATATCCAGCAGGAAGGCCTCGAACAGGCTGATCGACAGCCACCATGCAGCCAGCGGCACGACCACCAGAATCAACCCGGCCTCGAAGCCCATCGCATGCAATGCGCGGGTCAGCAGGGTCATGGCGAAGCCGAACCGGGTCCGCAGGCGGTCGAACAGAGCGTTGTAAACCATGTTCCAGAGCATGGCCACCGTGGAGATCATGATCGTCATCGCACCCATCATTGCCAGCGAGTGGTTCATCAACCAGGCGAGCAGTGGCGCGACCAGAATGACGCCGCCCACTTCGAACAGGGTGGCGTGCAGCGCGCGCTCCTTGATGGATTTGCTCGGTACTTCAGTCTGGTCCCGGGTGGTTTTGACGGTGCGACTCATGACGCGTCTGTCCTTTTTGCTCATTCGTGGCCGCATTATCATCGGTCATTGCGTTAAGCTGAAAATCATTACCATCGGCAAAACCGATAGAGGCGACCATGAGTTACTCACCTGAAGCACTGGAAGCGTTCGCGCAGATCGCGGCATTGGGCTCGTTCAGCGCCGCTGCGCGTCGTCTGGGCAAGAGCCAGTCGACCATCAGCGAAGCGATTTCCCGGCTGGAAATTGATCTGGGCCTGGAGCTGTTTGATCGCTCCTCGCGCCAGCCGGTGTTGACCGAGGCAGGCAAGGTGATGCTCGGTCGGGTTGACGACGTGCTGTGCGCGGCCGACCGGTTACGCCGGGCGGCTGGCCGACTGGTCGAAGGCGTCGAACCGCGGTTGACGCTGGTGCTGTCGGATGCCAACCAGTTTGCCGATTTCGAACGGCTGATGACTGAACTGGATCAGCGCTTTCCCGAGCTTGAGATGGAGTGTGTGTTCGCCGAGCACGGCGATGCGATCAGCCTGGTGCAGTCGGGCAGGGCGTCGTTGGGATTGCTTTCGGCACAGGCCAGTTATCCGCCCGAAATCGGCCATGCAACCATCGACGAGAGCGCGGACTTCGGTCTGTTCGTCTCGCACAACCACCCGCTGGCCGCGCTGGAGCGGGTGGATTATCAGCAACTGGCGCGCTACCGGGCACTACGCCTCAACACACTGGTCGAGCAAAGCATTCCCACCGACGACTTGCCGACCAGTGGCCACCGGCACTGGTCAGCGCCCAATTACCTGTTGCTGATGGACATGGCCGCGTTTGGCTTCGGCTGGTCGGCATTACCGCGCTGGCTGGTGTCGCGCTACTCGGGTGGACTGTTGAAGGAACTCAAGGTTTCCGGCTGGCCAAGACGCTCGGCGGTGGACGTGATCTGGTCCTTTCAACGCAGCCTGGGACCTGCGGGGTCGTGGTTGCTGGATTCGCTGGTGCCGTTTGCCGGGGAGTAAGCAGGGGCACAGCCACGCCTGCGCCGCCAATCGCAGGCGATGAGTCAAAGTGATAGCCGTCTGCCATAATGCCGCCGTCGCAAGCACTCCCCACCATGAAGTCGCCCCATGCTCCTGAACGATCCTTTCACCTTGCTGCTGCTCATCACGCCGTTCGGGTTGATGACGGCGATTCTGCTGTGTCTGTCCTGCATGAGCCTGAGCCGCCGTAATGCGCCGCTCTACTGGTGGCTGGCCGGTGACCTGGTGTTGACCGCCTACCGCGTGGCGGACATGCTTCAACCCGGCCTGCTGGCACCCGATTATGCCTGGCTCGGTATCTTTTCCCCGGAGCAGGCATTGCTGGCCAGCACCGGCTTGCTGCTGGTGGCCATCGGTTGCCATACAGCGGCGCTGATCCAGTTTCACGAGCGCACCGGTGACCGTTATTTTTACGCCACCGTGGTGCTGACGCCGGCACTGCTTTACTGCGTGATCGCCGTGCTGATCCTCAGTACTTCCTGGCTGCTGCCGTGGTTTTCATTCATGGCGCTTTTGGTCATCGGCTATCAGTTCAAGGTGTCCCTGGGGTTGAAGGACCGTTATCGCGGAGCGTGGGGGTTGTTGGCCGGGCAGGCGGTGGTCATGTATTTTCATGGTTCTTCAGCGCTGCAACTGATCATCGAACCCATTGGTCCGCTGCCATTCGACGAACCTGACATGCTTTCAAAAGGCGCGCTGGCCATGGACTTCATGGTCTCGTTCCTTTTTACCTTGAGCTTCGCCTTGATGCTGCAAGAGCAACTGCGCATGCAGCTCTACACGCTGGGCGTCACCGATGCGCTGACCGGCGCAATGAACCGCCGCGGTGCTGCTGCCACGCTGGACCGGGAATGGGCCCATGCCTCAAGTGGCAAATACCCGTTGGCGGTGGCCATGATCGACCTGGACAATTTCAAGGTCATCAACGACACGTTTGGTCATGCGGTGGGCGATACGGCACTGCAATGCTTTGCCCAGACCGTGTTCACGCTCAAGCGCAGCCCCGACATTTTTGTGCGCTGGGGCGGTGAAGAGTTTCTGTTGGTGTTCCCGCGCACCAGTGCCCGGCAGGCGCAGGATTTTCTTGATCGATTGCGCGATGTACTGAAGGCCCGCGAGCTGGAACCGGGCCTGCCGTTACGTATTGGGTTCAGTGCCGGGCTTGCCGAAACCACCGTGGATCATCACCCCAGCTTCGAGCGCCTGCTGAGCGCCGTCGACAAGGCGTTGTATCGCGCCAAGCAACACCGTGACCGGATAGAGGTTGTGACGACAGCTGACCTTTGAAACGGCCTGCCCGCCTAGGTTTGTAAGGTTTCCTGCATAAGGCTCAGAAGCGTCTGACAGATCCCCTTGAGTATCTCCTTTAGCTTCATCACCCCCTGCATCTGCGCAGGGTTTGCGTGATGAACAAAAGGACCCCGCATGATTCCCTCCGCACGCCAGGGCGACCTGCACGTCTGCCCGATTCCGGGTCACATCCCGACACCTATCGTTACGGCCTCCAGCGATGTACTGGCCAACGCCATGAACGTCGCGCGGGTCGGCGACGTCTGTGCCTGCGGCGCTGTTATCGTCGCGGGCTTCCCGTCGATACTGGTCAACGGCCGCCCCATGGCCCATCTGGGCAGCCCCAGCAGCCATGGCGGAATGATCGTCAACGGCAGCCCGGATGTGGTGGGTGGGTTTAACGCGGGTGTTGACGGTGGGGACCGTGTGGTGAATTTTTCGCGGCTTGGGATGTTGCGTGACGACGGCACTTTGGATGAGTCGCGTTTGAGTGAACTGGTGAGCGATCCGGAGTTGCTTCTTAAGGCGCAGGCGGCTGGTGCGGTGGTTGACTCCGACAAGCATCAGGACGCAGATATGTCGCGGTGACTTGTATTCATCCTGATGAGCTGAATGATTTGTCTTGTTATATCGCTGGAGAAATCAACCGCAATCGGTGCCATGCCGT
This sequence comes from Pseudomonas asturiensis, assembly GCF_900143095.1. Taxonomy (GTDB): domain Bacteria; phylum Pseudomonadota; class Gammaproteobacteria; order Pseudomonadales; family Pseudomonadaceae; genus Aquipseudomonas; species Aquipseudomonas asturiensis. The sequence goes on from NZ_FRDA01000004.1 coordinate 310,450, forward strand.
CGTGTTGAATATGAGGAAACTGCTTGATTATGACGTTGCAGAGGAAACGCGGAAGTGGATGGAGTTACCTTGGTATTCCAAGGTAGGAAGTGCAAATAATCCACAGGTGATGGGGAACACCTACAAGGTTGCTGCGTTGATGATGTGGACGGAAAAAGTTGGCCAAAATAGACCCTGGGACCACAAATCGCTGATAAGAAAGATGTATCGCGGACGTGCTTGGCATAAACAGGGTGCCTACATGTATTTTCATGATATCTGGTCGAATATTCATTACGGATACGTGGGTATGGCTGCTGGGTTGTCTGAACAACTCCTGCTGGACGGAGCCGGTTTGGAGCAAATAGGTTCTGATACCTTGCGCAAAATGCAGAATTGGAAAAAGAACCCTGGCCCTCATCGCTCAGATGATATCACCGGATTTCGCGCCTGGGACGATGCACCTGATCGGATCTCGATTCAAATCGGAGTTGATTTATACACATGTTGTCCTGATGGCGTTAGTGCAAGCCAGGTGATGAAAAGCGTCATGTCGGTAAGCCCCGAAGCCTGGGGCGAAGGCATTAGGTTTCATGATTGCAACAATTCGAACCACACACGCTGATGGACGCCAGGTTCAAATTCCTGATGCTGCTTTCACCTTTCGCGGTGTGGCAAGTCTCTACGCCAAGTGTGACGCTTCATTACTCTGAAAGCGCAACGAGCGAGTTGAGTTATATCTGGAATACCCATCATCGTACATTCAAACGCCGTTTGCTTCCGGGCGAAACGACGGGTGATTACGGAGCGATTTATGAGGGCGAGGACTTCTTCATGGAGGTCTATTGGTGGGACAACGGGAATATCAGCGACTGTGTTCGAATCGATCCCAAGTGGCACGAGACGCATATCTATCTGAAAGCTGATGGTCGAGTTGATACATCGCCTGCAGGTGGCACGGATGTGGACCGGCTGTACCCTTGCCTTGGGAGCGATATTTAGCGCAGGCGGATTGTATTTGCAGGTGTGCCCGGTTTCGTCATGGAGATCTCTGTCGTTGGCCCGCAAACGCATGCGCGCTCACGGGCCACGACCTCATCTTACGCGCTGATCTCGATCTCGACCCCGCTCAGCCAGAGGTCGTTCACGGTCTTGGCCAGTTCGACCAGATGCGTGACCGCGAACGCCAACTGGCGATCGGTTCCGCTCAGACGGTCGCCGCTTTCGTAAGTTGTGGCAGCGGCGCGGCAGAGCAGTTCGGCGTCGTAGTTCAGGGATTGTTCGAGGGTGGCGAGAGGGCGTGGCGGGTTGGCGCAAGGGGGCAGGGTTTTCTCGGAAATTTCATTCAAGAGAAAGAGAAATGTCCATTCAAGGGCCTGAAATGAACTGACGAATTACCTACAGTGAAGGGCTTTTGCTCTCATGTGAACAGCGCCTGACTCGTGGTTACGTCAGAATCGCGCTATAACAGATCGCGTTTCCTTTATGGATGAATCGGACATGGCATTCGACTGGCATAGCGATGTGATTACCCGCGACACCGCTGTAGATGCGCACTATCGAAATACTCAGAACGTGCGGCGTTTCATGACCGAGCAGTGCGGTTCGCAGTTCAGGTTCGACAGACCCTTCATGGCGTGGATTATCGACGACACACCCAAAAGCATGGGGCAGGTAGTGGATGAGTGGCTGCGCAGACATGCGATGGCACACTGATGAACCTGTGTGCACTCATAAAGGTGACCGCAGCGTCATGATCGGCCTGCCCGCGTAGAGACCCGTACATCCAGTCGAGATGTTGCGTGTGAAACATGGGCACCGATCATCGCTCTTCACCGCTTTTTTGCGCAGCAAATTGCCATTACTTTTGCCAGCGAGGCGTTTTTCTCGTAGCGTGCTCATGCCGGCCTGTTGAATGGGAAAACGGCGACGATCATTCCCCAGGTGCCGCTGCTTTGACCCCGACTGAATTGCAAGATCTCCAGAACCGATTAAAGGCGCTGGAAGATGAAAATACCCTGCTCAAAGAACGACTGAGTGTCGATGGTCGCAACGCCGAGCATGCATTGGCATTGTCTCAGGAACGCTACCGTTTTCTGTTCGACGCTATGGACGAAGGCTTTTGCGTCATCGAGTTTTTTGACGGTCCGCATGGCCCGCTCAGTGACTACATTCACGTCGAAGCGAACCCGGCCTACGAGTACCACGCCGGCATTCCCAACGTGGTCGGCAAGAAGCTGCGCGAGATGGTTCGCGAAGAGGCCGATGACTGGGTGCGGTTCTACGGCAAGGTGCTGGCCACCGGCGAGCCTATCCGTTTCGAGCGTGAGCTTGAGGCGACCGGACGCTTTCTGGCCCTGACTGCTTTTCGCATTGAACCTGCCAGTCGCAAGCAGGTGGCCGTGCTGTTTCAGGACATCACCGAACGCAAGCGTGCCGAGCGTGCTCTGCAGCAACTCAATGAAACCCTCGAAGCCCGCGTTGTCGAGGCTGTCGCCGAGCGTAACGTGCTGGCCGATGTGGTGAACGGCACCAATGCCTTCATTCATGTGATTGACTTGAATTATCGCTGGGTGGCCATCAACGGCTCGGCAGCGCGCGAGTTCGAACGTCTGTTCGGCGTTCGGCCCAAGGTGGGCGACAACATGCTTGAGTGGCTTGACGACCGGCCCGAGAGCAAGGCGGGGATGCGTCAGCGCTGGGCGCGAGCGCTGTCGGGCGAGGAGTTTGCGGAAAGCGTGAATTTTCCCGATTCGACCGACCCCGCCCGTCATTTCGAAATGCGCTACAGCACGTTGCGCAACGCCGATGGCCAGCCCATCGGCGCCTACCTGTTTGCCTACGATGTCAGCGAACGACGGCGCGAGCAGGACCGACTGAGTCAGGCCGAAGAAGCCTTGCGCCAGTCCCAGAAAATGGAAGCCGTTGGCCAGTTGACCGGCGGTATCGCCCACGATTTCAACAACCTGCTGACCGGTATCACCGGATCTCTGGAACTGCTCAAGAGCCGCCTGAGCCAGGGTCGCTTCACCGAAATCGATCGTTATGTGGCCGCTGCCCAGGACGCGTCCAAGCGGGCCGCGTCGTTGACCCATCGCCTGCTGGCGTTTTCCAGGCGCCAGACGCTGGACCCCAAACCGGTCGATATCAATCGACTGGTGGCGGGTATGGAAGAATTGATCCGTCGTACCGTGGGGCCGCACATTACGGTGGAAGTGGTGACATCGGTCGGGTTGTGGTCAACCTTCATCGACGCGCCGCAACTGGAAAACGCGCTGCTCAACCTGTGCATCAATGCCCGTGACGCCATGCCGCAAGGCGGGCGGATCACCATCGAGACGGCCAACAAATGGATTGATGAGCGCGGCTCCCAGAGCCGCGATCTGTCGCCGGGGCAATACCTGTCGCTGTGCGTCAGCGACACCGGCACGGGCATGACCCCTGAGGTGATGAACCGCGCCTTCGATCCGTTCTTCACGACCAAACCGCTGGGGCAAGGCACTGGGTTGGGCCTGTCGATGGTCTACGGCTTCGTACGTCAGTCCGGCGGGCAGGTGCGTATCTATTCGGAGCCTGATCAAGGCACCACGATGTGCCTCTACCTGCCGCGTCATTACCTGGGCGCGCCGGAAGAGGTCGAGGCTGTGGAGGCGTCCGGGGACGTGCGTACTCAGAGTTCGCGCACCGTGATGATCGTCGACGACGAGCCGACCATTCGCATGCTGGTGGCCGAAGTGCTCCAGGATGAAGGCTATATCGCCATTGAGGCGGGCGAGGGTGCATCGGCGCTCAAAGTGCTGGAAACCGATACCCGTATCGACTTGCTGGTCACCGACGTCGGGCTGCCGGGGGGCATGAACGGCCGACAACTGGCCGATGCCGCACGCGTCGTCCGGCCTGACCTGAAGGTGCTGTTCATCACCGGTTACGCCGAAAACGCGATCATTGGTAACGGTCATCTTGACCCGGGCATGTGGGTGCTGACCAAGCCCTTCACCATGGAAGCGTTTGCCAGCCGCATCTACGAAATGATCGAGCGCGAGGGCTGATCGCGCAAAGCTTTCTGTTGCATCAGTCATCCCGATTGCCGGCCCTGAATCTCAGCGCGTCGGCAGCGCCTGGAATTCGCCTTTTGACAATCCCTGCACATCGTTGCCCATGCTATCGCGCAGGCTCAGGTCGGCGCCTTTGTCAGTCAGCTCCTTGAGCACTTCGGTACGCTTGAACAGCGCTGCGTACATGGCGGCAGTCTGGCCGGCATTGTTGGTCAGGTTTGCTCCGCAGTCGGCCTGCACCAGACGTTTGGCGATGCTCAGCTCACCCTTGAAAATCGCCCCCATCAGCGCAGTATTGCCGCGGTTGTCCTTGGCGCAAGGGTCGGCGCCAGCGTCTATCAGGCGCACGACGGAATCTTCATGACCATGGTAGGCCGCGAGGATCAGGCCGGTGTAGCCTTGTTCGTCCCGAACGTTGAGGTCGTAATGCGCTTCGATGAAGGTATCCAGCATGGGGTTATTGCCTTCGCGAGAGGCATCGAAGAACAGCGTGCGCAACTGGTTTGCGGTCTGTTGCGCATCAAGAGGCTGCGCCGCTGTGGGTTGTTCTGCCTGAGCAACGGCGCTCAACAGCAGCAGCCCGTATAGAAAGGTTCTCACTGGCGTTCTCCGGGTCTGAACCACCCCTGCACGCATGCGCAGGGGCGGGACATCAGATCATCAGTCTTTGAGGCTGGCAGCCAGCGATTTGACTTTGCTCAGATCGCCTTTGGCCACTTCGGTCACCCGGGTGCCGTAGGTGGGATCGGCCTTGTACAAGAACGACAGCATGATGTTCTTGCTTTCGGTATCGGTGTCCGCCAGCGACTCGCCGAAGCTCTGAACCAGATCGGTCTGCTCTTTCGGGCTGTACGAGCGGTACAGATCGCCAGCCTGCTTGAAGTTCTGCTCGCGGGTGATCCTGGCCTGCTGGGTGGTGCCGCTGACCGGCAGCTGACTGTAACGCGCACTGTCTTCGGCAGGACGCGGTTCCAGACGGCTCGGCTCATAATTGACGCCGCTGGTGGTGTGGCCGGTGTTCAGCGCGCCGTCCTGGTTGCCATTGTTCACGGCTACTTTAGGCTGGTTGACCGGCAGACTCAGACCATTGGCGCCCAAGCGATACATCTGGGTGTCGGCGTAGGAGAACACCCGGCCCTGCAGCAGACGGTCTTCGGACGGCTCGATGCCTGGCACCAGGTTGGCGGGCGCCATGGCGACCTGCTCGGTTTCCTGGAAGAAGTTGTCGACGTTCTTGTTCAGGACCATCTGGCCGATTTTCTTCTCGGGAACGTCAGGCCAGATTTTGGTGGCGTCCAGGGGGTCGAATTCGAACTTGGCCAGATCTTCAGGTTTGAGCACCTGAATGTAGAGGTCCCATTTCGGGAAATCGCCTTTCTTGATCGCGCCGACCAGGTCGTTGGTCAGGTGGCTGTAGTCCTTGGACTGGACCTTGGCCACTTCGTCCGGGTCAAGGTTCTTGATGCCTTGCAGGGTTTTCCAGTGGAACTTGACGTAGTGCACTTCGCCTTTGGCGTTGACCAGTTTGTAAGCGTGTACGCCGTTGCCGTCCATGAAGCGATAACCGGCTGGCGTGCCTTCGTTGGAGTACAGCAGGGTCAGGGTGCGCGTGGCTTCCGGGACATGGGAAAAGAAGTCAAAGCGACGCGAGTCGTTGTCCAGGTTGGTGCGCGGGTCTGGTTTGAAGGCGTGAACCATGTCCGGGAACTTGATGGCGTCGCGGATGAAGAACGTCGGGAAGTTGTTGCCTACCAGGTCCCAGTTACCGTCGGCCGTATAGAACTTGGTCGCGAAACCGTGAGGGTCACGCAGGGTTTCAGGCGAGTGATTACCATGCACCACGGAAGAGAAACGCACGAAGACCGGGGTTTTTTCACCGGATTTGAAAACGGTTGCCTTGCTCAGGTCGCTGATATCCGCCGATGCGGTAAATTCGCCTTTCACGCCTGTACCACGAGCATGCACCACACGCTCAGGGATGCGTTCGCGGTCAAAGCGCTGCAGTTTTTGCAGCAACTGCACGTCTTGCAGCAATACCGGACCCTGGGCACCCGCGGTCTGGGAGTTCTGGTTATCTCCCACTGCCGCGCCATTGTCGCGGGTCAGGGTATCGGCTGCGTAGGCAGTCGGGATACTGATAAGGCCGACTGCAGTTAAACAAACCATGTTTCTGGACCAGTTTAATAACGGCATTTTGATTCCCTCATATTTTTTTAGTAGGCCGGGCAATGTTAGGCGCGCGGGAGGGAAGTCGATGATTATAAAAATCAATCGGGGTGATTAAGATAAATATTGAGCGGGAGCGGGAACCGCGCGATGACGCAGCTTAGAGGGAATAACCCGCGCCGTTAACATCAGCGATGCGGGAATTTAAAAATGTTTTTCTTGTACTTTCTATGATGCTCGTAATTCTTTAACCTGTTGAATTTTAATGCATTTAAATTCTATTTGATCTGGTGGTTGCTTCCATTGATTAGCGTTATCAGGGTTGCATCACCTTAATCATGAGTGTCGATTAATGGCTGGATTTTTGATAGTAGTCTTGTAAGTTTCAGTACGGGCGTGCCAGTTTAAGTCACACTTTATTATTGGGTTGATGGCGTGTTGATATTATTTTAGAGGTGGAATGAAGTTCAAGCGACCGTGGGTGACAGCGCAGTAGGAAATAAGACCGTCATGGACAACACACTACGGCAATCCTGTTCTGGCCTGCGGTGACTGCGATCTGCTCTCCACACCCTGACGCGGTATCATGGCGCGTTACCCGCCTCAGGCACGCCTTACCCCTTGGAGCCAGACGTTCAATGTCTACCGTCATGCTGTTGCAAAGCCCGCCACCCGAATTCATTCGTAGCCAGATCCAGCAGATGGTGGTCGATTACGTCACCGACATCAGTCTGGTGGCCATCGCGCCGGGCAATCCGCTGTACAACCTCTATCAGTATGGCGTTGGTTATGAGGTGCATCTGTACCTCAATGCAATGGATGGCTCCGGCAGCATGGCCGTCGAACTGATCGTGGCACTGGATGACGATGACCCTGAAACCGTGCTGGGTTTCCTGCTTTATCTGCCCGTGCAGAACGATCCGAACGCATGTGCCGTTACCTACCTGGCGGTCCGGGAGAGTCATCGGGGTCAGGGTATTGCACGCGCGATGCTCGACAAAATGATCAGTCGCTATCCGCATGCCGAGTTGTACTGTGTGGTCGACAAGGTGCCGTATTTCGAGTCGCTGGGCTTTCAGGTGCTGGGTACACGCGGGCCGCATGTGGTCATGAACACCCGTGATCACGGCACTGAAGGACTCCTGGCGGTGATGGACATTGCGCCGATCTACAGCTCGGTTGAGGTGCGGCAAATCCATGCCTACCTGCTCAAACAGCATGGAGAAAGAGCGATGGCGGAGGCCGAGAAGGAACGCGATCAACGTCTCGACCGGATGACGCGAGAAGCGAAGGTCTTTGTGCAGCAGCGGCCGGCCCAGGACGGGGCGCGTCAGCCGAAACTGCTTCACTGATCATCAGCCCCTTGTATTCCTGAGGCTCAGACGAATGCTTTGCAGCAGATTCTGCTGATCTGTAACTTATTTTGTACCGTTTGGAACGTTTGCTTTATCGGTGAAGTCACTATGACATCATTGCTGAATGGGTAAACCCTTTCAGCTTAGTCGTCATTCCCCATTAAGCAACGGCCCACCCTATGAATATCCTGCGTCAGTCAAAGTTTTCGACCAAGCTCCTCTCTGCGTTCATCATTTGTGCGCTTATTACGTTGGCAGTGGGCGGGTTGGGCATGACGGGTGTGACCCGTCTTGGCAATGCGCTGGAGCTGACGTTTTCCAATAGCCTGGTGTCGGTGAGCAACACCAACGAAACGCTGACCAGCCTGACGGCGCATAACCGTGGTCTCTATCGCCTGCTGGATGCGCAGGACGGCGGCGTTTCGGAAACCGACAAGGAGCGCGTCAGGCAAGCCCTGGCCGATGACCTGGCCCGCGCTCAGAAAGTGTTCTCCATCTACCGCGCAACGCCATTGGAGGACGACGAGCGTGTTGCCGGCGACCAGCTGGAGCAATTGCTGCCCTCGTACATTGCCGGTTCCCAGCAGGTGGTCGAGCTGATTCGGGCTGGCGATCTGGATAACGCACGTTCTCGCCTCAATACACTGTCTAGTGAGGGCTTCGTCAAGGTTCGCAGTTACCTGCGCACCATGATTGACTCCAACAATCGTCAGATCAAGGAAGGCGCCGTTGCCGCCGCAGAGCTGAGGAACAGCTCTGTGCTGATGCTGGAAGCCGGCGTTGTGATTGCTTTTATCGTGGCCATTCTGTTGGGGATCTTCATTACTCGCATGATCACCCGGCCGTTGGCAGTGGCCGTGGTCAGCGCTCAACGCATTGCTGGCGGTGACCTGACTCAGCCGATCGTCTCCACCAGTGGCGATGAAGCCGGGCAGTTGCTTGATGCGCTTTCGCACATGCAGACCGGTTTGAAAAACACGATTCAGCAGATCGCCAGTGCTTCCGATCAGTTGGCATCGGCGGCCGAAGAGCTGAGTGCCGTGACCGACGAGAGCACGCGTGGATTGACCCGCCAGAATGACGAAATTCAGCAGGCCGCGACTGCGGTGAATCAGATGACGGCGGCTGTGGAAGAAGTGGCGCGTAATGCGGTGTCTACCTCCGAAGCCTCGAAGACCGCGACCGAAGATGCTGTCGATGGACGTGGACAGGTTGACCATACGGTCAAAGGCATCACGACCATGGTGCATGAAATCACCGAGTCCACCGAGGCCGTTTCCGAGCTGGCCGGGCATGTACGTGAAATCAGCAAGGTGCTGGACGTGATCCGCAGCATTGCCGAACAGACCAACCTGCTGGCGTTGAACGCGGCCATCGAGGCTGCACGTGCCGGTGAACAGGGTCGCGGTTTTGCGGTGGTGGCTGACGAAGTGCGCGCACTGGCTCACCGCACCCAGGCTTCTACGGTGGAAATCGAAGGCATGATCAGCACCGTGCAGTCAGGTGCTGACGGCGCTGTGGCGGCCATGGGCAAGAGCCTGTCGCTGGCCACCAATACGCAGGAGCTGGCGTTGCGTGCAGGCTCTGCGCTGGAGAAGATCACTCAGGGTGTTGCGACGATCAACGAGCGTAACCTGGTCATTGCCTCTGCCTCTGAAGAACAGGCCCAGGTGGCCCGCGAAGTGGACAGAAACCTGCTGAACATTCAGGACCTCTCGACCCAGAGCGCGGCGGGTGCCAACCAGACCAGCGCGTCGAGCCAGGAGCTGTCGCGTCTGGCCACGTCCTTCAATGCGCTGGTGGCGCAGTTCAGGCTGTAAGCGATCAGACGATACGTTTTCGTCCACAGACAACGCCTGGTTAGTAGACGAAACACTACTGCTGGCGATGGCATCTGCTCAGTGGATGAGCGGATCGTTTGAAGGGCCGTATCACCGGCAAGCCGCCTTCCACCTTCGGGTTTGTGCTTCGAAACAGCGCAGATTCCGAGAAATATCACTGCGTTTTCTGCCTGCTCACTGGGCAGTAAACGCGGTAACAGTCGAAAAAAGCAGTTGCACGCCACCGGGTGAGGTCGCGCATGATAGGCGCACTCAATTCGCCGGAGGTTTTCATGCGTTTCACCACGTCCATCTTGCGCATAGCGACGTTGTCGTTGGGGGTCTTTATGGCCCAGTCGGCTCTGGCCTCCGATGAGACGCAACTGATCGATTCGCTCAATACCTGGCGGGGTCAGGTGCAGCGTTGCGGTGATCAGGTGTCCATGGAGCTGCCGCCGCTGGTGAGCGACGCGCGTCTGGTTCTGCCTGCCAGTGGCAACCTGAATCTGCAACAGGCGTTGTCGCGCACCGCGTATCCGATGGTCACCGTACAGGCCATCACCCTGTCCGGACCGCGCGATGCGGCCTCGGCCTTGAAGGCCGTTCAGGAAACGTTCTGTCACGTGGTGCTGGATCCGCAGTTCATTGATATCGGCGTAAGCCGGGAAGGGCGCGACTGGCGCATCGTGCTGGCGCGCTCGCTGTTGGCGGCGCGTCTGGGTGACTGGCAGGCTGAGGGGCAGAAGGTGCTGGAGATGATCAACGTTGCCCGCGGCACGGCACGTCAGTGCGGGGCTCAGTCCTTCGCCGCAACCACACCGCTCACCTGGAACGCTATGCTGGGCACGGCCGCCCAAGGCCATTCCCAGGCGATGGCCAACCTGCACTTTTTCGATCACAAGGACCGGGAAGGGCGCACGCCCGGTGATCGTGCCGAACTGGCCGGTTATGTCGGTCAGCAGGTGGGCGAGAACATTGCGGCGGGTCAGGACTCGGCACGCAAGGTCGTGGATGGCTGGCTGGCAAGCCCGGGGCATTGCGCCAACCTTATGAATGCAGGGTTCCGGGAGCTGGGGGCCGCTTACGCAACCGATCCCAAGAGCGATGCAGGCATTTACTGGACTGCGATGTTCGGTACGCAGCAGTGAAGGGTTTCGCTCGCTGCGTACCGGCTGACGCGTGTCAGAAGCGGAATGCCTGGCGGCCGATCAACAGCCACTGACCTTTCTGCTTTTGCCAGATCTGGAAGTTCTCGATTTCGGTGGGCACCACTTTGCCGCTGTTCACGGCCTGGGCCGAGAAGTGGTTGCGTACCAGGGCGACGTCGTCGGACATCGTGATCTTCTGGTTGAGCATTTTCAGGTCATTGAAGGCGCTCTTGCCGGTTTCGATATCGGCAATGAACGCCTGCTTGTCCTGAATAGTGCCGCTGGAATGTCCGTAGGTGAGGTTGTCGGCGGTCAGCGCCTGAAGCTGCGCGATATCCTTGTGCCACATGGCCTGGGTCAGCTTATCCACCGCCTGGGCGACATCTGCCTCATCGGAGGGCGCGGCAACCACATAGCCGGTAAACAGGCACACAAAACCCACCAACAGTTTGAGCTTTCTCATGTTCGGTCCTTTTTCTTGTCGTTGTCTGGCGTGAGCGAAGCGCGACAGAATTACACTCTTATCTGTCGTCGTACAACTTAGTTCAAGGTCGTGGCTGTGACAAGAGGATTGCAGGACAGAGGAGCGCTGAGGGTGTGAAGCAGGCTGCCGAAACCCGATGTTCCGGCAGCCGTTCGTTCAGGACATCCTGAATTGGCGGGTCAGGCGGTTGAGGTCGGCAGCCAGCGTCGACAGTTCCGCTGTGGCGATGGCCGTCTGGTTGGAGCCCTCCGAGGTCTGGCTGGACAAGTCGCGAATGCTGACCAGGCTGCGGTCCACTTCTCGCGCAACCTGCGCCTGCTCTTCTGCCGCAGTGGCGATCATCAGATTGCGCTCGTTGATCTGGCTGATGGAGTCGGTAATGTCGAGCAACGCCTTGCCTGCGCCATTGGCCATTTCGAGTGTCTTCTGCGCCTGAACGCTGGTCTGCTCCATCGCAGTGACGGCATTGCCGGTACCAGACTGGATCGAGCTGACCATCGTTTCGATTTCCCGGGTCGACTGTTGAGTGCGATGGGCAAGCGCTCGCACCTCGTCAGCTACCACGGCAAAACCGCGTCCTGCTTCGCCTGCACGTGCGGCCTCAATGGCCGCATTGAGTGCCAGCAGGTTGGTCTGTTCGGCGATTGCCCGGATCACGTCCAGCACTTTGCTGATGTCCGTGGCCATGACAGCCAGACCCTGAACCTCGGTCGAGGTGATCTGCACCTTGGACACCATCAGATTGATCGCCGTGACCGTCTCGTCGACCTGCGTACGTCCGGCCATGGCCGCCGTGCTGGACTGGGAGGTCACTTGCGAGGCAGAGGCGGCGTTGCTGGCCACTTCCTCGACCGCAGCGCTCATCTGATTGACCGCCGTGGCGGCCATTTCGATTTCGTTGCTTTGACGCAAGATAGTGCGTGAGGCGTCTTCGGTGACCGCGTGCATCTCTTCCGACGTAGCCGCCAATTGCGTCGAGGAGTCTGCGATCAGCGTCAACGCATTACGCAGGTTGGTCTGCATCATGGCCAGTGCGGTGATCAGTTTGGCTGCCTCGTCGCTGCCTTCAACCTTGATGTCCTTGCTCAGGTTATTGGTGGCGATGCGTTCGGCAACCTCTAGGGACTCACCGATAGGTACGGTCAGGCTGCGGGTATAGAGCAAGGCAAGCAACAGCGTCGTGAAGACGCCGACGGCAATGAAAATACCGACCAGCCAGATCGTCTGATCGTAAGCGGCGTCTGCACTGTCTCCGGCTTTTTGTGCCTTGAGTTCGTTAATCCCGATCAGTTTCTTGAGTGAGGCCTCGACCTGGTCGGCCGCGCTTTTCATTTCGTTGTTGGAAATGGCCACCGCATTTTCGAGATTTCCGCCGGAGACGGAGGCCAGGTAGCTGTTCTGAGTACTCTGGTAGTCGGCGCTTGCCTTGTTGAATTCATCGAATGCCTGACGCCCTTGAGGCGTCACGATCAGTTTGCCCAACCCTGTCGAGTAGTCGCTGATCAATGAGCGTGACTGCTGAATATCAGCGAGCGCCCTGGTTTTGCGATCCTGAGGTTCAAGAGGATTACGCAGGCGGGCGTTATTGCCGCGTATCCCGACGAACTCCCGGTCCAGCGACCCGAGCAGCTTGACGCTGGGCAGTACATTGGTTTCGATGAATTTTTCGGCTTCGTTGAGGATCTGGGCTTGCCGAAGTGATAGCAGGCCCAGCGCTACGATTATCAGACAGAAAAAACCGAAGCAGAGGGCCGAGCGTGGGGCGAGGTTAAGTTTGCGCAGGATCATGAGCGTTCTCCGAGAGCGACCTAATGCCTATCGCCTGTCCCGGACGTTTCTTGACCAGATTGCGCAAATGAGTCGTGCCGTGTGTCGGAAGTGCAATGTTGCACCCAAAAAGAACGCACTCAGGCCTGGTGGATCAGCGCTGTCCCATACCGAGCAGGAACGTATCAACGGCTCGCCCGACCATCTGATGGATACGCTCCAGGCTCAATGGCAGCGGATGTTCCTGGTACAGACGAATGTCGGTCTCGGCCGTCAGGAGAGAGGTCAGTTGCAAGGCCGCCACATGAGGATCGGCGGTGCGCAGTTCTCCACGCTGCATGGCCGATTCCAGCAATGTGGAGATGGTCTGCAGGCACTCGCGAGGCCCTGATTCATAGAACAGCATGCCGATGTCCGAACGGCCTGACTCGGCGACGACCATCCGGTAGACGGCCAGCGCGCTGTTGTCGTTGATCAACACCATCAGCATGCGCTCACCGAAGCGTGTCAGGATCTCCCTGAGATCGGCTTCCTGAGCGCAGGGTGAAGCAAGTTCCGAGACGGCATCCGCCAGGTGGGCCGTGGCATGCCTGTTGACCACCGCGATGAAAAGTTCTTCTTTGGAAGGAAAGTAGCTGTAGATCGTTGCCTTGGAGCCGCCCATTCGTTTGGTGACTTCATTCATTGAAGTCCGCTCGTAGCCCATCTCAAGGAAAACGCTTGCCGCCGCGTCGATAATGGCTTCGCGACGAGCTTCGGTACGCACCTTCATTTGAATTCTTAATCCTTCAGTGATCAGCATCTGCAGCTGGAAAGCAAAAATAACATGGACGAAAACTAAACCGTTCGGTACGATTTCTTTCGTCTCTGTGGAGCTTACTGGAAACCAGGCTTCAAATAAACGTCGCTGCATGGACGCGTAGTGAGCAGGTCGTCAGGTGCATTGCTTTTTGCCACCTCAGCACTGCGTTTTATCGAACCATGGAGTGAGCAGACCCATGAACATCATTGATTTCAAGAAGCCGCGTCACCCGTCGGTGCGTGAGGCGAGAGCAAGCAAGGCTCCGTTGCTGGAAAAAGTGCTGACGGTGTTGCTGAGAACCGACATACCCACATTGATGGGCATCTGCAGTGGCGGGTTGCGCAGTAATCGCTCAATTCTGGGGGGAGAATTCCACGGGGAAGGGATTCGCGGTTCCGTACTGCCTGGCGGCAGTGATTTTTTCGTGGAATTGTCGAGCGATCTTGCCTTCTTCAATGCACGGTTTACCCTGCGAACCCAGTTGGGCGAGTTGATCAACGTGGAAAACCGAGGGACCCTGCTGATGGATGAAGTGGGCCAGGATCAGCTCCAGAGCGGTGTGTGGCCCATCGCTGAAGGCCATTACCAGTGCACGTGTACTCCGAAGTTCCAGGTGTCGCTCGGGCCTAATGACTGGCTGGAAAAGAGTGCGTTCATTGGCAAGGTTGACTACCTGAACGCCCAGGAACTAGTGATCAACTTCTACCGGATAAAGTATTGAACACAGGCGGTCTGCGGCGGCTGGCTTAACGCTCCTGTGTGTTTATAAGATCCTCCCGGGTGCTCATGTTTCAGCATTGTTTTCCCAGCCTGTTAGTTGCCTGATAACTCAACGTTCCGCCAGGCAGGCACACCTGAAACAAATTCGTTACAATCGCCGCCGATCTGACGCGGTGTCAGTTCTTGCATGCCATGGACCGGCAAAGACTGGCGGCATGCCATCATTTACTGATAGCAGATGTCGCTTCGGCTACTTCTCAAGGACGTTCATGAACAAGTTGCAGTACATGGCCGCGGCTCTATTGAGCCTGGCGCTGACGGGGTGTGTGTCCTTTGTGCCCGCAGGGCCTATAAGCCTGCCCGCCAAGGCCGTCGAGAACACATTGCCGATCGGGGCGATGGTCAAGGATGTTCAGGTCAGCGACCCCGCTATAGACGTTCTTCAGCGACGTAACATCAGTTCGCAGCTCACTGCGCAGATCGGTGCACATATCGAACGTGGCGAATACTTCCAGAAGATGATCGTATTCCCGGCAAAGCTTGGCGAGAAAGATGTCGAGCTGGCGTTCAACTTCACAACCCTCAAAGGCAAACGCACGCCGCATCCGGCGTATATTCCCGGCGCATTGCTGACGTTGACGATCTGGATCTGGGTGAATGGGCCGATTTACGTAGACACCTACGATCTCGCCGCCGAGCTGCGTGTCAACGACAGCCATGGCAAGCAGTTGGCGCTCAGCAGAAAAGAATTCAAGCGCGACATCAATACCGGGTTCTGGGACCGCGACTACTTCAACCCTTCAATGGGCGGTGCGCAGATGACTGACCTGGTTGAAGCACTGCTCTCGGACGCCACTCAACAATTGCCTCGCTGATAGGGATATCCCGCATGAACAAGTTTCTTATCTTACTTGCTGTACTGTTTTCTCTCTCGTTGCAAGGTTGCATGACCTATTCGCATCACGAACTCGCTCAGGCCCGGCAGTGGCCGCTTGCCCAGCCTGCCAAGCCAAAGCATGCGGCTTACCTGAAGGTGCAGTCCGAGTACGCGCTCAATGAAGACCGCGCCAATAGCAATGCTGATATCGCGGCGCTGGAAAAAGTGTTGCAGGAGGAGTTTCTGAACAGCCAGCGGTTCAGCAAGGTGACGACCCAACAGCAAGCCAGCGATGTCTACGTGACGGCCACCTTACGCAATCACGAAGAGGGCAGTCTTGGTCTGGCCTTCGTGACGGGTTTCACGTTTTTTCTGATTCCGAGCAAGGCGGACAACACTGTGTCGCTTGACCTGACGTTCCGCGATGTGGATGGCAAGAAACTGGGTCAGGTGAGCAAACAGGAAAAGCTGACCACCTGGAGGCATCTGGTGCTCGTCTTCGCCGTGCCTTTCAACGATTCCAGTGACCGGCTGATCCGGGAACTGGCGCGCAGTGCGCTTGAAGAGGCGGCAGGTAAAGGCTTGATTTGAGGGCGACGCCTGGCTGGAGCACGCTGTTGGCTTGCTCCAGCCATGCACGCATCAGAACGTGACGCTGGCGCTCAGGCGAGCGGTGCGCGGCTCTCCGACATTGACTTGCAACTGGCTGCCGGTGCTGGACGGGTAATACTGCTTGTCAAACAGGTTGTCCACGTTCAGTTGCAGGCGAGTCTTGTACCCGGCCATCGGCACATCCCATCGCAGGAATGCATCGGCCACGGTGTAGCTGCTCATGTAAAACGAGTTGGCGTCGTCACCGGCGCGTTCACCCACGTAACGTGCGCCACCACCGGCATGCCAGTCGCCCAGACCTGATGGCACTTGCAGGTGGTGGGAGAGGTAAAGGCTGGCGGTGTGCTTGGGCG
This sequence comes from Pseudomonas asturiensis, assembly GCF_900143095.1. Taxonomy (GTDB): domain Bacteria; phylum Pseudomonadota; class Gammaproteobacteria; order Pseudomonadales; family Pseudomonadaceae; genus Aquipseudomonas; species Aquipseudomonas asturiensis. The sequence continues at coordinate 326,588 of NZ_FRDA01000004.1, forward strand.
CCTGACTCAGGCGATTGCCTTCGTTGCTTGGATCGTCCAGCACTTCAGTGTGGGTATAGGCGTAGGTGCCGATCATGTCCCAGCGTTCGGCGATGCGCCCGGTGACGTCCAGCTCGACGCCTCTCGAGCCAACCTTGCCAGCCGCCTCGCTTACACCTGTCACGCCAGTGGGGGTGACAACGTTTTTCTTCTCGATGTCAAAGACCGCCATGTTGAAGTCCAGGCCTGGCGCGAGGGCGTATTTGGCGCCGACTTCGTAACTGCGGCCTTCCTCTGGATCAAAGGTAGTGCCATCGTCGTTCACGTCCTGGTTAGGCACGAACGAACGGCTGTAATTGCCATACAGGGAAAGGTCTTCGTTGACCTTGAACACCAGCCCGGCCATGGGCAGGAATACATCATCGTTCGTGTCCAGGTTCTTGACCCGGTTAGCACCCAGGCCTTGTGCGATGTATTGGTCGTAATGCTGGTAGCGACCGCCGAGCACCAGAATCCAGCGATCGTTCAGGTGCCAGTTGTCCTTCACATAGAGCGAGGACGAGGTCAACTGGTTGCTCAGGTTGCTGGTGGTCGGACTGACCACGCTGGGCTCGGCCAGGCTGCCATACACCGGGTTGAAGATGTTGAAGCCGTTCTGCGCGGTATTGCGGTAGGTCTTGCCGCGAAACTTGTCGGAGTCTTCCTGCTCGGCACCGATCAACAGGTCGTGCTCCTGTCCCAGGAATTGCTGCTTGCCGATGAAGTCCCAGCTGGCGTAACGCGTTTCATAGTCGTAATGCCCGCCATTGGCCTGGCGACGCAACACCCCGGTGCTCGACAGGGTGCTGGGCTGTGCGATGGACAGGCTGTAGCGGTCGTTATTCCAGCCGTAGGTCAGACGGGTTTTCCAGTCATCACTGAGCTGATACTCGAAGCGCGCTGTGGCCGTTTCGCTGATGCCGACGGTGTTCGCCCATTTCTCGTCCAGGCGTTTGTTATAGCTGATGTCGCTCGGGTGGCCGCCCGTGAACACGGTGCCACGGTCGAACGGGCTGACGTAATCGTTGTACTCGTAAGCCAGTGTCAGACTTGCACGTTCACCCGTCCAGGACAGGGAGGGCGCTATGAGGGTGTGTTGATCGACGCCGTAGTTACGCCAGTAATCCTCACTCTTGCGCTCGGCGACCAGGCGGTAGGCCAGGCCGCTGTCGCCCAGCGGACCGGTGGTGTCCACGCCAAAGCTGCCGCCGCCTTGACTGAACGCCGAGCCACTGAGCGTCGTGCTTTGCACATATTGAGGCTGCTTGCTGATCACGTTGATCACGCCGCCCGGTTCCATTGCACCGTACAGCAGCGAGGCTGGCCCCTTGAGCACCTCGACCCGGTCGGTGGTGGCGCTGAAGTTCTTCGAGACGACGGAGCGCACACCGTCACGCAGGATCGAGCCATCGTCGTTGGTACCGAAGCCGCGCTTGACCAGCGAGTCCTTGGTGTTGCCCAGTGTGTTGCCCTGGCTGACTCCGCTGACAAACTTCATGGCATCGTCCAGCGAGCGCACGTTGTAATCGGCGATGGTCTGCGGGGTCACGACGTTGACGGACTGCGCCTCTTCCTTGAGCGGCACATCGCTCTTGCTGGCAGTGCTGGCGCTTTTGGCGCTGTAGCCGTCTTCGACTGTCGAAGCTGCGGCAGACACCTCGGTTGCAGGCAGGGTGGCGATCTGTGCTGCGTGAACTGCACCGTCGGGGAGCACGGCCAGCGACAGTGCAGACAACAGAAAGGGGCCGGAGTAGCGAAGGCGTTGGGAGGCGTTCAAGGAAGGTGCTCTATCGGGACGTTAATAGCAATAATTGTAGTTTGATACTAATTCTCATGTAAACGAATGAATTATCTGACACCTTTCTCGCCGGATTCTTACGTATTAGGGGTGGACATGAATGCGATCCGCTTGCCCATGCTGATCAGGGGCTCCTGGAAATATCCGAGTGATTCGTAAAAGGCCTGCACGCCTTCGTTGCTGGTGCGGATCTGCAGATTGATCTTGATGCAGCCTCGGTCAACCAGTGCCTGCTCGGCATGCAGGACCAGCAGGGTGCCCAGGCCCTGGCCGCGGTATTGTGGATCCACTGCCACCGAGTAGAGCCAGCCGCGATGGCCGTCGTAACCCGCCAGCACGGTCCCCGCAACATGGCCATCGGCGATGGCCACGAAGAACAACTGATCGGCCACGGCCAGTTTCATGTCGATCGACAGGTCAGGCCGGTTGTGGGGTGCGCTGTCGTTGAATACGGTCTTCCAGAGTGCAACGACAGCCGAGCGATGGTGTTGGTCTGAATAGTGGATAACGGCGTTCATGGGGCAACCTTCGATAGAGTGCGCCAACGCTAATACGTGAGGGTGCCGTTGTCTATTCATCGGCGGCGTCGGGTTGCGCACCGCCCTGGTGGACGTGATGGCAGACCGGGTTAAGGGATAACGCTCACGAGGCACGACAGTATCGAAGGACATGCCCGAAGCAGACTGAAGCAGCATCAGCCGGCCTGATTGCGCTTTACGTCCTTGCGGTTCACCTGCGGCAGCGTTGATGGGGTCTTGAGCAGTGCCTGTATCGCCTGGCTGTAGGCCTGTCGTCCCAGGCGCATGCTGTTGTTATGCGTGCCACCGGGCACCAGCAGCAGATTCTTGGGCTCTCTGGCGGCCTCGAACAGTTCCTTGCTGAAGCGCGCCGGGACATAACGATCGTCAGTGCCGTGTACGATCAATACGGGCATATGAATGTCAGCGATCTTGTCCACCGAATCGAATTTCTGCGACAACAACCAGCGCACCGGCAGCGACGTATTGGCAATTGCGGTCGCCACATCCCCCAGACTGGTGAAGGTGGACTCGATGATCAGTCCGCGTGCGGCTGGGGCTGTGTTGTCTTTTTCAGCGTCGCGGCCCAGTTCCGCTGCCAGGTCGACGGCGACAGCGCCGCCCAGCGAATGGCCATAAATCAACCTCTTTTGAGGATCCGGTTGCAGTTGCTCAAAGCGCTCCCAGGCGATGCGTGCATCTTCGTAAACGGTCTTTTCAGAGGGCAACTGGCCCATGCTTTGACCGAAGCCGCGGTAGTCGATGGCCAGTATCGAGAAGCCCAGCGCCCGGAGTTGCTCGATACGGAACAACTGGCCGGTCAGGTTCCAGCGCGAACCGTGCAGGTAGAGGACGGCAGGGGCATCCTTGCGCGAGGCAGGCCACCACCAGGCATGGATGTTCTGCGATGTGCCGAAGCTGGGGGCCTTGAGTTCAAACTCCTGGACATCGGACGGCAAGCCGCTGTACCAACTGGCGGTGCCTGGCTCGATGCGAAACACCAGCTCACGCTCTTTGTGTTCAAGCACTGCGCAGCCCACCGGTAAACCGATAATGACCGCGGCCATGCACAACCACCTGAGAGGGCGGGCCTTGAGACGCTCCAGAGAGAAAGAGGGCATGAGGGAGGTGTTCCGGTAAACAAAGTGAAATAAAGCCGTTTCCTCGCGGACGTTGCAAGTGTGCTGGAGAAAATGTCGGTAACAGGATATTGCGCACAGCGCGCATTTCCGAGGCAAGTGAAACAGCCGCCTCGCAGGGGAGCGGTCTGGAGCATGAACACCGCAATCAGGATGATGATCGGGACAGGGCGTCAGGCGTCTGAGAGAGCGATCTTTAGTCCCGTTTGTTATTGAATTAGCCCTTTTTGATAGCCTCGGATTATGCTGTGCCCCCTTGGGTGCTGTATTTCTGTCGGTGAACAGCGCCCAGTCCGCGATTTTACGACTAGCCTGCGTTGCAGGTTATTCAATTTCTTCAAGAGGTTACCGCCTATGTTTCTACATCGCCCCCTGGAAGAAAAAGACATCCCCATCGTCTGCGAGCTGCCTCAGAATGCGGACGAGCTGTTCTACATGTTCCCGCGCGCAACCTGGCCGCTGACACCCTCGCAACTCCGTGACGCGCTGGATACACGCTACGACTCGACCGTTATCGAAATGAGCGGAGAAGTGGTGGGTTACGCGAATTTCGCCCGCTGTGACTTTCGCGGTCGCTGCGCGCTGGGGAACGTGATCATCGCGCCCAAGGCCCGTTCGAAAGGGGTCGGGCGCTACATGATCAGTTGCATGATGGACATCGCTTTTGACAAGCATGAAGGCACCGAACTCATCGCCTCCTGCTACAACCATAACGTGCCGGGCCTGTTGTTCTATCCCCGCATGGGCTTTCGCCCTTATGCCATCGAAGAACGACGCGACAAGCAGGGAGCACGGGTGGCTGTCATCCATTTTCGTCTGCCCCGATCCCACGAGTAAGGCGAGGCGTGCGACCACAGGCTGCAATGGCCGTGGTCGCGAACATCTGTTTTTATCTCCCGGAAAGGAAAATAAAGACGGGATGACAACGTCCGAAAACTGAGCGTCCTTTTCAAGTTTCATGACCGTTCGTCATCCGGAGAGTGGCCGAAAATCCACGTTCTACGGATTTATTGATACTGATCATGTTGTTCGCCGCTTGAATCTATAAAGTGAATCGTTTCTTCTGGCTAAAGTTACAAATAAATACAATTAGACCTGCGCATTCAGGCCCGCTGCGTGTATTGCTTATCTGCCGGGCTTGAGCGTATAAAGGGCCTCTGGGAGCAAGTTAGTGGCGACAATTAATTGGCAGGCAAGGGTTGGCTGGTTTCAGTTGATTAGCGGTAACGCGCCACGAAAAAGTTAGTGGCCTGCCTGTTCATGGCAGCGCTTACACACTATGGAGATAACAAATGATCGCCTGTGGACTGTCTACGCTAGAACTTCGAAGCCTCGTTGAGGGTTCTTTTCTGCCACTGCATTGTACGTGCAGCGTTGCGCCTGACTATTCGATGACCGTCAAGGTCGACGACCCTGCATCGGGTCGAGTCGAGTTATTGGTTGCCGGTATCTCGTTGCACCGTTTGAAGACCAGTCGTGACATCTCTGATCTGGTAGCGGAACTGCGCAATGAGTTGCAACACACCGGTGCGACTCAAGTGTATTACCGGACGGCCTGAAACCGTTTTCAACCCGGTCTCCTGTTCGGTCCCTCCCGGCCGCCGGCCAGCTGCTGGCTGAGGCGACGCAATTATTCACCGCATTCAGAGCGTTTTCGCGAGAGACGCTCTGTTTCGTGTCGTTCGCGTTTTGTCGCGTGTCTATCGGCATTACGTGTGTCGTCAATTTGTCGGCGCTGTGTTTTTGTAAGTTTTAATGCGCGCGATGGAAAAATAAAAAAAGCCGTTTGCGGGCTGTTCTCCGCTGCCACATTCCCTGCGTGAGTCCATAAGGGACTGCAGAACGATTAAAATCAGTGACTTGCATCGCCCGGTGATACAGTTCACTTCGCCGGGGTGTTATTTGACACCCTGCGGTTTCTTTGCAACTATCCCATTGGCCTGTCCGCTTTATCTGCTTTGATAAACTTTTGGTTCGGAGGTCTTTTGATTAAAAAGAACCTCAGGGTCTGGCGGTAGCATGGCGTTGTTTTTCTGACAGTGACTTCACATTGAGGTGTCTGTCTGTCTCAGTGCGGGTAACCGCTCATTTCTATTGATAAAACTCACGGGGCTTTTAAATAGCTTCGATGACGCTGCGCGTGCGGTGTTTGTTTTATTGCCTTGTATTTAAATCGTGCATGGACGCTGGTTCGCAGTACTGGCCAGGCAATCGATCATCCAGAACTTCTGGAGTGCACCAACGTATTGATACGACGATGGAGCATCAACATGTTTGAAGATCCTTTGGAAACAGTCTGCGGATGCGTGGTGGGCGGCGCAGGGCTGGCGGGTATGGGCTTTTTGTTCAACGCACTGAAGAGCGGTGCGCTGGCCGACCTTGCCGCGAGCGGCATGATCGTCATTGATGCCAGCGATAAACCCGGTACGGGCGTACTGGGGCAGTACCGGATCACTGCGAATTCGGTGGGCGACGTTTTTATCGACTGTCTGCGCGACCCGGCCTTGCGCGAGATCTTCGAGCCTCTGGAGTATTCATCCGCTTATTGGCGTATCCGCGGCCAGGCTCAAGGGGCTCCGCAATTATCGGACGTGGGCCATTTGATGGCTGAAGCATCAACGCTGGTGCTGGAGCACATCATTCGGCACTACGGGGTCAGGGTCTGGCACAGCACGACCATCACCGAGGTGGTCAGTGAAGATGACGAGTTTTATCTGAGTGTAGAGACCGAGGGCTGCGCCAGGCGTGTTCGTTGTCAGACACTGGTCATGAACCTGGGCGGTCGACAGGACCCGCAGCACTTGATCGACAGTCTGGCCCTGCAAGGACTCGCACTGTCGAACACAATGAATATCCAGAGTGCCGACCGCCTGTTGCGCATGAACGCCGTGCAATTGCGCGAAGCGTTTGCGCTGGCGTTGGCCAGTGAGGGACGGATTACCGTAGTCGGGGGCTCGCACAGCGCTTTTTCCACACTGGAAAACCTCGCTGATGCCCTGGAGTTCGCAGGGCTCCGTGAGCTGACCCTGATTCATCGCAGCCCCATCAGACTGTTTTATGAAAGCCCCGAGCATGCCCGTGAAGCAGACTACGCATTCAACGCTCAGTTGGACGTATGCCCGGTTTCGGGCCGTATCAACCGCTCTGGAGGCTTGCGTTACCGTGCGCTGGACATTGGTCGCGAGGCGCTCAAGAGCGGGCGTATCGGCAAGACCGGGGTGCATGTGCGGATGCTGCAGACACAGGACGGCCCGCCGGCAGACTTCGAACAGGCCGGGCGTGCGCTCGCCGACGCCTGTGTGGTCGTGCAGTGCTCGGGCTATCAGCCTCGGTTACCGGCCTTGCGTTACGGTGACGGGAGTCCTGTGACGTTGCGTGAAACCAAGGGCGGTCTGGACTCGGACGCCTCGGGATGCCCGATTGATCAGAATGGGCGGCGTCTTAAAGGGCTTTACCTGTTTGGCCTTGGTGCAGGGCTTGGCGCGGATCCGCAACTGGGCAGCGAGCCTTCGTTCGATGGGCGGATCTACGGTGTCTGGCAATTTCATCACGATGCCAGCACTGCGGTGATTCAAGCTGTGCTTGCGCGATTGCATCACAAGGCCTCTGCCGTCGATACTTCATGCCTGACCGGTTTCATGCAACTGGAAACGCGGTTCCAGGCCTGACGGCGGATGCTGCGTATGCCTGGCGCTGCAGGACGGATCACAGCACAACGGGAGATCCAGGCCATGCGTATCTTGATCGTGGGTGCAGGTGCTATCGGTGGCTATTTTGGCGGTCGTCTGCTTGAGGCAGGGCGTCAGGTAACCTTTCTGGTCCGGCCGGGCAGGGCGCAAGAGCTTGATCGAGACGGGCTGGTGGTGCGCAGTCCGCTGGGTAATTTCCACTACCCCTCTCCACCTTACGTGCTGGCCAATGCATTGAGCGAGCCATACGACCTGATCGTGCTCAGTTGCAAGGCTTTCGATCTGGAGGCGTCCATGGACGCTTTCGCATCGGCGGTCGGGCCCGACACATTGATTCTGTCGCTACTCAACGGCATGGCGCATCTGGAGCGCCTGAGCGAGCGTTTCGGTGCCCAGGCCGTGCTGGGCGGGCAGTGCCTGATTTCGGTGGATCGCGACGCGAGCGGTGCCATCCTGCACCTCAACGAAACGCACCAGCTGTCGTTCGGCGAGCTGAGCGGTGCGCTGACACCGCGTATTCTGCGGGTTGCCGAATCCCTGGCAGATGCCGGTTTCGAAGCCAATCTGAGCCAGCACATTGTGCAAGGCATGTGGGACAAGTGGTGCTTTATCGCCACGCTGGCGGCCATTACTGCCAGTATGCGTGCACCCTTGTGCGATGTTCTCAGTGCGGGCGGCGAAGGTCTGATCATGAAAGTGCACGGTGAGTGCGCAAACATCGCGCTCGCGTCGGGCCACCCACTGGATGCCAGGGTCAGGCAGCGCCATCTGCAGATGCTGACTCAAACGGGCTCGACGCTCACGGCGTCCATGCTCAGAGACATCGAACGGGGTTCACGCACCGAGGTCGAACAGATTCTGGGCGATATGCTTGTCAGGCGTAATGCCCTCGGCGTGGTTTCCAGCGAACTGTCCGTGCTGGAGTTCTCCTGCGCCCATGTCAGGGCCTACGAGGCGCGTCGCGTTCGGGAGCACCCGTGAGACCCTTCACAGGTGCTCATTGCATTCAAGTAGTCAACTGGAGGTGCTACTCATGCCAGTCAAACACGATTTGTTCGCGGATTTGGAGTTGACCAGGGAAGAGATTTTCGAGCGCAGCAGCGCCGATGCCACGTTGAGTCTGTTACTCAAAGAGTACGACAGCGCCGATGACGAAGTGCTGAATGCCGAAAAGGGGACCGCAGGAGGTATTGGCGATGACGCGCTCAAAAAGCTCAAGGAAAAACGCCTCCTGGTGAAAGACCGGATTGTCCAGCGTCTTTCCAGACCACAGTAATCGCTGCGCGTACGACGGGCTGTTCCAGCCCCGGAAAACACATGACATACGGCCCCTCAATGGGGCCGTTTGTCGTTTCAGCCATCAGCCAAGACCAGGTGTGGCCGGCGGTTGAGGCGTAGCTGATGCCGCCACGCCACTGCCGTTCCGATCAAGGCCGTGGTAGCCGGTCGTCGAATGGTTGGCAGGTGTTGCGGCCTTACGTTGCGCGGGGCTCACGCCGCTCAGCTTTTCACGTGCCTGACGGACCCACCGTTTTTCGCCATCGGTCGCAGGTAAAGCCGCCCCCATCGCAGCGCCCACTGCAATACCCAGCACTGCCAGGGTCAGGGGCTGTTCGTTGAGCAGACGGGTGGCACTGGACTGCAGCCTGATGCGCTTTTGCTCGAAGGTACGGCCTGTCTCGTGCAATAAGCCGGAGGCTTGCGAGCGCTTTTCATCCATGCTGTCCGTGAAGTGCGTGGTTTTGTCCTTGACCTCGCTGACCCTGTCTTTCATAAGGGCAACGGTTTCCTGCACACGGGCCTTGGCACTGCTCAGGCTATCGCTGACCGCGCCCACAACGTTTTCGGCCCGCTCGCTGACACCCTCCAGCAGCGACGGTCCTGCGGACGAAGGGTCAGTCGGCGTGCGGTTACCCAGCATCAGCCAGACAATGCCGATGGTGGTCAGCACCGCAGGCACTGGATTGGCCTTGACGTTGTTGCCCAGATTGCCGAAGAACTCGCCGCCATTGTCCTTGGCATAAGTCAGTGCCTGGTCGACCAGCTGGCCGGGTGACATCTTCCTTTCCAGGGCATCGACAATATTGCCAATGCTGGAGCGTTGCTGATCGATTTCACGCTCCAGGGTTTCAGGGCTTTTTTGCGACGCGTGCTCGAAGTGCTCGGGTGTGTCGAAGCTGCTGTCTATGCTCATGAGACTTTCCTCTGAATGGCGTCCTTATCCTTTTGCAGGGTACTGGCTGTGCGTTCAGGGACCAGGTTGGCGGGTTCGAGTTTTTTGTTGCCGGCCTGAACCATGAAAAAGCCGAAGACCAGGGCGGCGATCCCCACGAGCAGCGCAGCCAGCCAGGACTCCATTACCTGGCTCAGCGCATAGACCGCTGCCATAAGCACCATGATCAAGCCGCCAAGCATCACAGCCGCGCCGAGAGCAACGGCGGTGATGCCTTGCCTGGTGGTCTGGACCGACGTTCTCAACTCCGCCTTGAACAACGCCATTTCCTTGCTGACCAGTGCGGGAATCTCATGGGCCAGTTGCCGGATCAGGCTCAGCACCGACACACTGCTCTCAGGTGTCGGGCTGTCAGGCGTGTGGGCCTGTTGTGTATCGGGTGTGGTGGTGCTCATCACACGTCTCCCTTAGGCGGACCTGATCTGGACGGTGTCGCGCTGGGGCCGTCGTCGTCTCTATCGTCGTTCAAAGGATTGGCAGGCGGGCTGTCAGCAAGGCCGGTGCCGGGCCGGTTGCTGTGCAGATCCTCGTCGTGAGGGTGAGTTGCGGCCATTTCCTCGGCTGACAGCGGGGATGGGCTGACGGGGTCGTAAGGTCCCGACGGTTCGATGTCCGACAGGTCGCTTTCGGTTTGAGCGCCCTGAGTGGAAGCACCGGACGAAGGCGCAGTGGCGTGGACCGGGCGGGAATCGTCGCTTGATGGCGCAGTCGCTTTCAACAGCCGCGACAATCCCATGCCCAATGCAACGCTGCCACTGATGAACAGCACCGGATTTTCCCTGGCAAGCTGGCCTGCGTCCTGCAAAAGCTGTTCGACATTCCTGTGTCGCAAATTTTCCGCCAATGTGGTCATGCTCTGCGCGAGATCTGTCACGTAGCCGGACAGGCCAAGCGTGTCGCTTCCCTCCATCTGCCTGGCCGCCGTTTTGGCATTCTCGGCAAGGTCCTCGATTTGCTGCGCAGCGTTTTCGCGATAGTGGTCAAATTGCGCACCGGCTTGTGCTTCGGGGCTTTCAGGCTGCCCATGACTGTCGTCCTGCGCCCCCTGCAAGTGATCCTGATTCGCCTGGCTGTTGGTATGGGCATTGCTGCTCATGGGAGTTTCGTGGGTGGTCACCATCGTCATTCACCGTTTTCTGTTACCAGATAAAGAGAATGCTCGGCTCACTGTCTGACTACGGGCTGGCATTGATTGACACGCTTGCCCACTGTCGACTGGTGGATTTTCAACGGTGTTCCGGGCGAGTGACCAATGGTCAATCAAGGCGTGGCGGGAAGCGTCGCGCATAAAAAACGGCGCCTCGAGGGGCGCCGTACAACTGATGATCCGCCAAGGGGGCAGATCATCATTGAATGAGGGGGTGTGGCGTGGTCGTTATTGTGGGTCCTGGTTAGGAGCCAGTTCAGCCTGAATGCGTTTGTAGATTTCTTCGCGATGCACGGAAACGTTTTTCGGTGCATTGATGCCCAGCCGGACTTGAAGCCCTTGAACGCCAAGAATCGTCACAGTGATCTCATCACCGATGTTTATGCTTTCGCCTACTTTGCGAGTGAGTATCAACATAATCTTTTCCTTGATGGCCTCTTGAAAATGCCTCTCTCAAGAGGCTGGCGTTTGCCTTTGCGTGGTGATTGTTGCCGAGTGCATCCAAATGCATCCGTCCTAAGACGTCGCGGTGGTGAAATTAATTCCCTCGGTTCATTTTCTTGTCATCCAGATTTGCATCCGCGATATGACGAGTGCGCCAATTCTGCCCGCTTTGACCTGAAAATGCCCGTATTTACTGGCGTGACTTAAAAAGTAACGTGACCAGGAGCACATTCGGGGCAGCGCTCGCCCTTCTGACGAAGCGTAAGCGGGCGTATCTCAGAATGTTTCTAAGCGTAGGCAGTGCTGCGAAACATTGCCTGAGCTTTCTGAAAATTCAATAGAAAGAGATGTAAATAGGTGTAGGAAACAGCATTTGGACAGCTTTGCAGATAAACGATGCTCGTCAGGAGCGTGCTGTGCAAACGGGAAGAGGGGGGAGAAGGAGGCGGTGCGCAACGGATTACAGCAGAACCTTCGCGGGCAGGGCGCCCGCAAAGGTCCAGTACCGGTGTAGTCAGATCGCCATCGACAGCAACATGATGAAGATCAGGCCTACGACCGAGAGGATGGTTTCCATCACGGTCCAGGTCTTGAAGGTTTCGGCCACGGTCATGTTGAAGTATTGCTTGACCAGCCAGAAGCCTGCGTCGTTGACGTGCGAAAGAATCAGCGAGCCTGCGCCGGTGGCCAGCACCAGCAACTCGCGATTCACGCCCGGAATCAGGCCGACCACAGGGGCCACGATGCCTGCACCGGTGATGGTTGCCACGGTTGCCGAACCCGTGGCCACGCGAATCACCGCAGCCACCAGCCAGGCCAGCATGATCGGATTGATCTGCGCCTGTACCGCCATGTGACCAATCACATCACCCACGCCACTGGCAACCAGCATCTGCTTGAAGCCGCCGCCAGCACCGACGATCAGCACAATGGCTGCCACCGGGGCCAGGCTCTGGTCCAGCAGTTTCATGATCTTGGAACGGTCGAAGCCACGCGCAGCACCGAAGGTGTAAAACGCCAGCAGCAAAGCAGCGAGCAGGGCGGTGATCGGGTGGCCGATCAGGTCCATCCAGATGCGGAACAGGTTGCCTTCCGGCAGCGCAACGTCAGCAAATGTCTTGAGCAGCATCAGGAAGACCGGCAGCAGAATCGTCACCAGCGTGATGCCGAAGCCGGGCAGGTTTTCGGTGCTCGATTCCTTGGCGATCTGGTCCATCAGTTCCTGCGACGGTGTGCCAGGAATGTACTTGGAAATCCATTTGCCGTAGATCGGCCCTGCAATGATTGCAGTCGGCAGGGCGATGATCAGGCCGTAGAAAATGGTCTTGCCAATGTCAGCGCCGAAGATGCCGATGGCCAGCAGCGGACCCGGGTGCGGCGGAACCAGACCGTGCACCGCCGAGAGACCTGCGAGCAGTGGAATACCGATCTTGACGATGGAGACGCCGGTGCGACGCGCCACGATGAACACCAGCGGGATCAGCAGCACGAAGCCTATTTCGAAGAACAGCGGGATGCCGACCAGGAACGCCGAGAACATCATGGCCCAATGCACTTTCTGCTTGCCGAAGGTGCGAATCAGGGTCTGCGCGATCTGATCCGCGCCGCCCGAATCGGCCATCAGCTTGCCGAGCATGGTACCCAGCCCGAGGATGATGCCGACAAAACCCAGTACGCCGCCGAAGCCGTCCTGGAAGGATTTCATGACTTTTTCCACCGGCATCCCGGAGGTCAGGCCGAGGAAGCCAGCCGCCAGTGTCAGCGCGACGAAAGGGTGAACCTTGAATTGGGTGATCAGCAGCACAAGGCCAACGATGGTCACCAACGCATCGACGAGCAGGAACGTCTCATGGGTCATACCGAACATGGGTGTCTCTCCGGTTATTATTTTAAGGTGCCGCCAACAGCTACAGCGCCCCTTCGTGTGTGCAAGACAGCGCTGTCTTTTGCACTCACGCCTTTATCAGGCGTGGGAGTCTTTCCACCAGGCTGCCGCTTGCGTGCCAATCTGTTCAATGGACTGGGTTGCATCGACCACCAGGGTCAGCGGTTCGCCATAGGGCGCTTCGAGCGTTGCAAACTGGCTGTCCACCAGGCTTGCAGGCATGAAATGCCCAGGGCGGTGCGAGCAGCGTTCGACGGCAAGCTCCTTGGTCAGTTCCAGAAACACGAAGCCCAGCCCCGGAACAGCATCACGCAGGCGCTGGCGATAGATCAGCTTGAGGGCCGAGCAGGTCAGAACAGGGTGTTCGCCTCGGGCAAGGGACGCCGCGAGTTCTTCACCCAGGCGGGTCAGCCAGCCGGCGCGGTCCTGATCGTTGAGAGGGGTCCCGGCGCTCATCTTCTCGATGTTGGCCGGCGGGTGGAAGGCATCACCTTCGATGAGGCGACCTCCGCTTTTGAGTGCAATTTCGGCACCTACGGCACTTTTGCCGCAGCCCGAGACACCCATCACCACAAGGGCTGAAATAGCAGTATTCGCAGTTGTCACAGTAGGCACCTCATCTGGAGACAGCGCTGTCTTTGTCCGATGGACATCAAGACCAGCTCAAGCTGTTCCAGTTCTTGTCGTTGTTTTAGGTTAAACACAAACATCGGAGGCTGTTCTCCGTGGCGACCCTGCGCGGGCGGCAAATATGAAACCAGCGATAAAGCATTGTCACGGTCCGTGAGACAGCGCTACCTTATGGGGCATTAGACACATTTGGCAACCCCTATATTAGTTGGCAACGCATGACGCGCATTGGTTCCCGATCTACCGGTCGTCCGACCCTCAATGAAGTGGCCCGTCTGGCTGCCGTTTCTCCCATTACAGCGTCACGGGCGCTGCGGGGTGTCGCAACTGTTGCGCCAGAGCTGGTGGAAAAAGTTCGCGCAGCCGCCCACAGTCTGGGCTATGTCGCCAACCCTGCCGCTCGCGCCCTGGCGTCGTCCTGCAGCCAGACGGTCGTGGTGCTGGTGCCTTCGCTCTCCAACCAATTGTTCATTGAAACGCTGGAGGCCATTCAGGATGTCTTGCGCCCTCGCGGCCTGGACGTGGTGATCGGCAACTATCACTACTCGGCCGAGGAAGAGGAGAAATTGCTGCGCAACCATCTGGTCAATAGACCGCGCGGTATTTTGCTGACCGGTTCCGACCGCACCCAGGCTTCGCAGCAGATGCTGGAAGCCAGCGGCATTGCGTGCGTGCACATGATGGAGCTGGACCCACGCCCAGGCACCTACAGCGTGGGGTTTTCCCAGGAACAGGCGGGGGCGCAGGCTGCCCGACACTTGCTGGGCAGAGGTCGCAAGCGACTGGCCTACATGGCTGCTCAGCTCGATACCCGAGTGTTGCAGCGTGGCGCAGGATTTCGTCAGGTGTTGGAAGACGCTGGCCTGTTCGACGCCGAACTGCAGGTCACGACTCCTTTGCCATCGTCGATAGGCCTGGGCGGCGAGCTGTTCGCTCGGCTGCTGGACGAGCATCCTGATGTCGATGGCATTTTCTTCTGCAACGATGACCTGGCACAGGGCGCATCGCTCGAGGCCTTGCGTCTGGGTGTCGCCATTCCCCGGCAGGTCTCGATGATCGGTTTCAATGATCTGCCAGGCTCGGCGCACATGGTGCCGCGCCTGACCTCCATCCGCACCCCGCGGCAGGAAGTCGGCCAACGTGCGGCCCAGGTGTTGCTGGGGCTGCTGGACGGCGTTGTCCAGCAATCGCGGGTGGATCTGGGATTCGAGCTGGTGGTGCGCGAGAGTTCATGAGTCCCCCATGAGCAGGTTGCAGACCAATGGCGAGCGACCTGCTCAGGCCACCGCCGCCCTGACGCGAGCCCGCGAACGCCTTGCCTCTCGACCTCCGAAAGCTTTTTTGCCACCACCTGGAACCCTTCTTTTACTGTCATTTCTGTCAGTACCCAACCCGTCTCGGTGAGTATTCAATGACCTCAGGTTTTTGGATCCGGGTGGCATAAGCGACGTTGCCACATCGTTTGTTGATGGGGCCATACCTTCTTATCTTTCCCCCATCGTGGCGGTCTCGCGGGACCTATTCTCAGGTGAGTGACATGCACAAAAAAGCATCTCAGGACGTAAGAGCTTTTACCCATATGGCAGACCCGGACGGCGCAGGAGTGCCGCTGGACGTTGCATGGCTGACAGGCATCATTCCGCTGGGCTTCGTTCCCAGGGAAATCGCCATCAGCCCCGATGAAAAAACACTTTATGTGCCTCACGAAAACGGCAGAGAAATCAGTGTGGTCGACGTCGAGACCGCAAGCGTGGTGAATTGCATCAAGGGGGTGGGGCCGGGCGAGGTCACCCTGAGCCCCGACGGCAAACGGCTCTACAGCGCCGGCTATAACAAGTGCTTTGTGATCAGCACCCTGACCTGCGAAGTGATCAGGGTCATTGCCTCAGGCAACGTCAACAGGATCGTCTGCAGTCTGGATGGCCGATTCATCTTCCTGTCGTTCAGGTACGCACCAGGCGGGCTGATTCGCCAGATCGAAACGCAGCACTACAGTGTGGTCAACGACTTCGATCTGGGTACGCTCTCCAACGCTTCGCGGGTGCTGGGTGTCAGCCCTGAAAACGATCGCGTGTACGCCTCGGCGCTGGTCACCGGCACTGACGCCTCGACGGTGTCGGCCATCGGTACGGTCGATTATCTGCAGCACGATATTCAAGGCTTTACCGAGCCGCAATCGCTGGCCGTCAGCTCGGACGGGACTCGGCTGTATGTGGGCGGTATCGATGAGGTGTATGTGGTCGATGCAACCACCTGCAGAATGTTCTATCGAGAAAAGATCGGCTCGCAGGGCTATCCCGTCAAGGTTATCGGCATCACGCCGGATGATCGCTATGTATACGCGGTCTGCACCTGCAATTTCGACGTGTACAGGATTGATACGCTCAAGGGCACGGTTGCCTGCGTAGCCTTCTTCCCGTCCCTGGGTGGTTCGGTGTTGAACGCATCTGGAACCCTTCTCTACAGCACTCATACCGACATGAACTGGATCTCCATCTACAAGCTGTAGCGTTACCTGCAACGACCTCGCCGCCGTCAGCGTTTCGAACATCTTCCTTCAGACAACGGCCGAATGTTTCTCCGGGCACCGCGCACGGGCCTGAGAAACATTCGGTTCTGCCGCGTGGGTTATCGATCGCTGTCCTTGAACGCCAGCCTCGATTCATGCAGCAGCGGCTCGGTGTAGCCGGCCGGCTGTTCGCAGCCCTTGAACACCAGGTCGCAGGCAGCCTTGAAAGCTACCGATTGCTTGAAATCCCTGGCCATGGGCCGGTAATGCGAGTCCCCGGCGTTCTGCTTGTCCACCACTTTGGCCATGCGCTCCAGCACGCTTTGCACGTACTCCTTGTCGACCACTTTGTGCAGCAGCCAGTTGGCCATGTGCTGACTGGAGATACGCAGCGTGGCGCGATCTTCCATCAGCCCGACATTATGGATATCCGGCACCTTGGAGCACCCCACGCCCTGTTCGACCCAACGCACCACATAGCCGAGCAGGCCTTGTGCGTTGTTCTCCAGTTCCTCGCGAATCTGCTCCAGGGTCCATTGCGGTTCAGCGACCACCGGGATGGTCAGCAAGTCATCCAGCAATGGGTCACTCACGTCGGCCAGGCTGATCTGTTCAAGTGTCTGCTGAACGGCCCGTACATCGACTTGATGATAGTGCAGGGCGTGCAGGGTGGCGGCGGTTGGCGAAGGCACCCAGGCCGTGGTGGCACCGGATTGTGGATGAGCGATTTTCTGCTCCAGCATGTCGGCCATCCGGTCGGGCATCGCCCACATACCTTTGCCGATCTGTGCCCGGCCGCGCAATCCGCAGGACAGTCCCACCAGCACGTTGCTGCGCTCGTAAGCCTTGATCCAGGGCGTGTTCTTCATGTCGCCCTTGCGCAGTACGGGGCCTGCCTGCATGGCGCTGTGAATTTCATCACCGGTGCGGTCCAGAAAACCGGTATTGATGAACGCGACCCGTGCCGAGGCCGCTTCGATGCAGGCCTTGAGGTTGACGCTGGTGCGCCGTTCCTCGTCCATGATGCCCATCTTTATCGTGTGGCGCTCAAGCTTGAGCATGTCCTCTATTCGGCTGAACAACTGGTCGGCAAACGCCACTTCGTCCGGGCCGTGCATTTTGGGTTTGACGATGTAAATGCTGCCCGCCCGGGAATTGCCGCGTCGGGTCAGATCGTGCAGGGCAATCAGGCTGGTCATGACGCCGTCCAGGATTCCCTCGGGAATCTCGTGCCCGTCGCGGTCGACGATCGCGGGGTTGGTCATCAGATGGCCGACATTGCGAATGAACAGCAACGAACGCCCGCGCAACTTAAGCTCGCCGCCCCTGGCCGCCGTATAGCTACGATCGGGATTCAGGCGTCGGGTGACAGGTTTGCCGCCTTTGTCGATCGTCTCGACCAGATCACCTTTCATCAGTCCCAGCCAGTTGCGATACACCAGCACCTTGTCGTCGGCATCCACGGCGGCAACCGAGTCTTCGCAATCGATGATGGTCGAGAGCGCCGACTCCAGCAGCAGGTCCTTGATCCCGGCCATGTCGCTGCTGCCGACCTTGTGATGCAGGTCGATCTGGATTTCGATGTGCAGGCCGTTGTTCTTCAGCAAAATGGCGTCAGGCTTGTCGGGCTCGCCTTGAAAGCCCACATACTTTTCCGGCTGTTGCAAAGCGGTCCGGGTGCCATCGGCCAGTGTGATGTGCAACTGGTTGTCTTCGATGTGATAGCGGCGGGCGTCGATGTGGCTGCCCTTGGCAAGGGGGGCGCTGGTGTCGAGCAGTTGACGGGCGACCAGGATCACCTTGGCACCGCGCAGCGGGTTGTAGCCTGCGCTGATCTCGGCACCATTGGAGACGGGGATTGCGTCGGTGCCGTAGAGCGCATCGTACAGCGACCCCCAGCGGGCATTGGCGGCATTGAGTGCGTAACGCGCGTTGCTGGCGGGAACCACCAGTTGCGGGCCGGCCTGTTCGCTGATTTCCAGATCGACATTGGAGGTCGTCGCGCTGACGTGCTCAGGGACTGGACGCAGATAGCCGATCGATTTCAGAAACTCGCGGTAGGCGGGCATGTCGCTGATCGGGCCGGGATGCTTTTTGTGCCAGGTGTCGAGCTCGGCCTGCAAACGTTCACGCTCGGCCAGCAATTCGCGGTTGCGCGGCGCCAGTTCATGCACCAGCGCATCGAAGCTGCCCCAGAACGTTTCCGGGTCCAGACCGGTGCCGGGCAGGACTTCTTCATCGACGAAGCGTTGCAGATTGACGGCCACCTTGAGGTCTTGGCATTTGATGATGTCGGTCATGGGAAGAGGTCCTTGGTTAAGGTTTTTTTCGCGCCAGTGCTCGGCCTCAGACCTGAGCCTTGCTGGATGACTGCAAGGCTTAGGTGGAGGCGAGGTGGCTCGCGAAAGCGACGTGCGGATGCCGGATCTTCAGGCGCAGAGCCTTTAGTGGAGGTACCGGTCTGTTCATGAGCAAGCTCACACCTGCGTAGCCCGGTGTTGTCCTTTCAGACCTGCGTATAAAAACAATCGCCCACGCACGGGAATGATTTATAACGCCTGTTCAATCGGCATTCAGCGCTGCAATACCCGCCTTGGCGACCTGGGCATCCTGATCCGCCTTCACGCCGGACACGCCCACTGCGCCGATCACCTGGCCATCGACAATCACCGGCACGCCGCCTTCCAGCGAGGTCAGCAACGGGGCGCTGAGAAACGCCGTGCGGCCACCGTTGACCATGTCTTCGTAGCCTTTGGATTCGCGTTTGCCCAACGCCGAGGTGCGGGCTTTTTCGATGGAGATATAGCTGCTGATCGCGGCAGCGTCGTCCAGTCGCTCGAAGGCCAGCAGATGGCCGCCGTCATCGACAATCGCAATCGACACGGCCCAGCCATTGGCATGCGCCTCGTTGCGGGCGGCGATGAGCATCTGGCTGACTTCGTTCTGGGTCAAAACGGCTTTTATTTTCATGGGAGCTCCTGAGAAAAAGTGGGGTGAGAATAGTCAGTGCGTACCGTTCAGCGCCTGGTCGATCAGCTCGATCCAGTGCCTTACGGGTGTTCGATGGGCGCTGGCCAGATGGGTCTGGCAGCCGATGTTCGCGGTGGCGATGACCTGCGGTTTGCCGCTCTCCAGGGCGTTCATGCGGTTGTCGCGCAACTGGCGGGCCAGCACCGGTTGTGTGACTGAATAGGTGCCTGCCGAGCCGCAGCACAGATGGCCATCCGGTACCGCAGTCAGGTTGAAGCCTAGACGAGACAGCACCTTTTCGACTTCGCCACCCAGCTTTTGCGCGTGCTGCAACGTGCAGGGGCAATGGAATGCCAGCCGCGTGTCGGTTTTGATGTCCAGCGTTTCCAGAGGTTCGTCGCGCAGCACCTCGACCAGATCACGCGCCCTGGCGCTGACCTGCGCGGCCTTGTCGGCGTAGGCCGGATCGTGGCGCAGCAAATGACCGTAATCCTTGACGAACGCTCCACAGCCACTGGCCGTCTGGACAATGCTCTGCGCGCCGCCCTCGATAGCGGGCCACCAGGCGTCGATGTTGCGCCGGGCGCGATCCAGTCCCGCGTCCTGTGCGTTGAGGTGATAATCCACCGCGCCACAACAGCCCGCTTCGCGGATCGGGGTGACGCTGATGCCCAGCCGGTCCAGCACCCGTGCGGTGGCCGCATTGGTGTTGGGCGACAGTGCCGGTTGCACGCAGCCTTCCAGCATCAGGACCTGACGAGAGTGGCGCGTGTCCGGACGAACGCCTGCGGTATGAATCGCGGACGGCAGCTTGTCTTTGAGCGTGTCCGGCAGCAGTGGGCGGAAGGTAGTGCCCAGGCGGGTCAGCGTTTTGAACAGCCCTGTATTGGGCACGACGTTACGCAAGCCTTCGCGCAACAGCCGTTGGCCCAGTGGCCGCGGCACGGCGGCATCGACCACTGCGCGGCCGATGTCCAGCAGGTTGTGATAGTCGACCCCCGAAGGACACGTGGTCTCGCAGTTGCGGCAGCTCAGGCAGCGGTCCAGGTGCAGTTGGGTTTTTTCGGTGACCTCATGGCCCTCCAGTACCTGCTTGATGAGGTAGATCCGTCCCCGTGGGCCGTCCAGTTCATCGCCCAGCAATTGATAGGTCGGGCAGGTGGCGTTGCAGAAACCACAGTGCACGCAACTGCGCAGAATGCGTTCGGCTTCTTCAGCGCGGGGCAGTTGTCGGGCCTGTTCGCTCAGGGTGGTCTGCATGGTCAGAGCTCCGCGTACAGTCGGCCGGGGTTGAAGATTCCTTGCGGATCGAGCCGGGTCTTGAGTTGATGGTGGTAGCGCATCAAAGGCGCAACCAATGGCTGGAATGGGCTGTCATGGTGGCCTGGCGTGTAACAGGTTGCATGCCCGCCGACCGCCGTTGCCAGGCTGCGAATGGTTTCACCGCTGGCGTCGGATTTCAGCCAGCGCTGAGCCCCGGCCCAGTCGATGAGCTGCTCGCCCGGCAGGTTCAGCACGCCGGTGTCGGCCGGTACGCAGATGCGCCAGAGCGGGCGCGGGTCGGCGAAGAATGGCAGGCGCTGTTCATTGAGTGTCTGCCAGTACTTCGGGTCCAGTTGTTCGCCACCCAGCCTGTCATGTGCAGCGGCCACCGAACCTTCGCCACCTTCAAGGCGCAGACGCAACACTTGTCCATCATGGCTGGCGGCGCTGATCGGTATCGGCTGCTGGCCCCATTGCGTCAAACACGCCAGTGCGCGGGCGCTGTCCATTTGCAGCGCGATGCTGCTGCACAGGCGTGGTCTGGGCAGGACCTTGAGCGAAACTTCGGTCAGCACACCCAGGCAACCCATGCTGCCCGCCATCAAACGCGAGACGTCGTAACCGGCGACGTTCTTCATCACTTCGCCACCGAACCTCAGGTGTTTGCCGTGACCGGTAATCACCCGGGTGCCCAGCACAAAATCACGCACCGACCCGCTCCACGGACGCCGCGGTCCCGACAGCCCGGCCGCCACCATGCCGCCCAACGTGGCATCGCCGAAGGTTGGCGGCTCGCAAGGCAGCATCTGACCCGCATCATCGAGGGTCTGCATCAGCTCGCTCAACGGTGTGCCGGCGCGGGCGGTGATGACCAGTTCGGTCGGGTCGTAGCTGACGATGCCGCAGTGACCGCGCATGTCCAGCACTTTGCCTGGTGCTTCACGGCCGAGAAAGGCCTTGCTGTTGCCGCCCTGAATGCGCAGTGCAGTCGCGTCGTGCAAGGCCTGGTTGACCTGATCAAGCAGCGCGGCGCTGGCGTCCGTGTCTTGTGCAATCATCAGAAGCGCTCCAGGTCAGGGAAGGGCAGTTGCCCGGCATGCACGTGCATGGCACCGAACTCTGCACAGCGGTGCAGCGTCGGGATGTTCTTGCCAGGGTTGAGCAGGCCGCCGGCGTCGAAAGCAGCCTTGATGGCATGAAAAAGGGTCAGTTCGTCGCTGTTGAACTGTGCGCACATCTGGTTGATTTTTTCTCGCCCCACGCCGTGCTCCCCGGTGATGCTGCCGCCAACCTTGACGCACAATTCGAGAATCTTGCCGCCCAGCTCCTCGGCGCGCTCCAGCTCGCCCGGCTGATTGGCATCAAACAGAATCAACGGGTGCATGTTGCCGTCACCGGCGTGAAACACATTGGCGACGCGCAGGCCGTAGTGCTCGGACAACTCGGTAATGCCTCGCAAAACACCGGGCAGCTCACGGCGCGGGATGGTGCCGTCCATGCAGTAATAGTCCGGCGACAGGCGGCCGACCGCCGGAAAGGCATTCTTGCGACCGGCCCAGAAGCGCACGCGCTCGGCTTCGTCCTTTGCCTGACGCACTTCTGTGGCACCCGCCTGCGTCAACACCTGACACACGCGCTCGCAGTCGTCGTGAACGTCCGCTTCGACGCCATCCAGTTCGCACAACAGAATGGCTTCTGCCTCCACCGGATAGCCTGCGTGGATGAAGTCTTCAGCGGCGCGGATCGCCAGGTTGTCCATCATTTCCAGACCGCCGGGAATGATGCCCGCCGCGATGATATCGCCCACCGCACGCCCGGCTTTTTCCACTGAATCGAACGCCGCCAGCAGCACTTTGGCGACCTGCGGTTTGGGCAGCAGCTTGACCGTCACTTCAGTGATGATGCCGAGCATGCCTTCGGAGCCGGTGAACAGCGCAAGCAGATCAAAACCGGGCGAATCCAGAGCATCGCTGCCCAGCGTCATGTACTCGCCTTCGACGGTCAGGATCTCGACCTTGAGCAGGTTATGCACGGTCAGGCCGTACTTGAGGCAATGCACACCGCCTGCGTTTTCAGCGACGTTGCCACCAATGGAGCAGGCAATCTGCGAAGAAGGGTCCGGCGCATAGTACAACCCATGAGGTGCCGCAGCCTGGGAAATGGCCAGGTTGCGTACGCCAGGCTGAACGCGGGCCAGGCGAGCAGCGGGGTTGATCTCCAGGATACGGTTGAAGCGCGCCATCACCAGCAGCACCCCTTGCTCCAGCGGCAGCGCGCCGCCCGACAACCCGGTGCCAGCGCCGCGCGCAACTACCGGCACGCGCCGTTCATGGCACAGCTTGAGCAGCGTCTGCACCTCCTCGATATGGCGCGGCAGCACCACCAGCAACGGCGTGGTGCGGTAGGCGGACAGCCCGTCACACTCGTAAGGCCGCAGCTCTTCGGCGCGGTGCAGGATGTCCAGATCAGGTAACTGCTGCTTCAGGTCGTGCAGCAACTGTTGCTTGTCGACAACAGGCAGCACGCCGTCGAGACGTTCGTCGTAAAGAATATTCATCAGGCAACCCAGGATTGTTGTTATCGGGCTAGCGGTTGACTTGCATCATTGGGGGTATGAGCCGTAGTGTCTATGAGGAAAAGGGCTGGTCGAACCAGTTTTTCAGCGTTGGCTTTCAGCGTCTATTTTTTTAGTCCTTTAAAATCAAAAGGTTGTTTTGCATTTGATCAGGTCGCTTCTCGTCCCGTTTTACTGGTCATACCAGTTGGGCTGTTCGCGCTTCATCAGGCAGCACGCAACTTACTGACTGAATGCAACTGAGTGTAGGTCCGGGGTTTGCCGAAGGGCCATGTTGTTTCGGCCATATCCTGCAAAGAAAAAGTCGCGCGCCAGCGGAGATCTCATGAACAACGCATCCACCCCAAGGCCTCCGCAAGTCGCAGACGTGGTCTGCGAGCGGATCGAGCGTCTGATTGTCGACGGTGTGCTGAAGGTCGGACAGCTCCTGCCGTCCGAGCGACGCCTGACCGAAAAGCTTGGCGTGTCGCGGACCGCATTGCGCGAAGGCCTGAAGCTGTTGCGGGCGCGGGGCATTATCGAGACGCGGCAGGGCAAGGGTTCGTTTGTTGCACAGATGAACGCCGACCAGCAGACCTCGCCGCTCATGCACCTGTTCGGCTCGCAGCCTCGCACGCTGTACGACCTGTTCGAAGTGCGCAGCCTGCTGGAAGGCGAGTCGGCACGACTGGCGGCGCTGCGTGGTACGGCCGCTGATTTCGTGCTGATCACCCGCAGTTACGATGCGCTGGTTGCGGCACAAGGCAGCGAGTTGTCGGCCAGTGAGCATGCACGCCTGGATCATGCCTTTCATCTGGCCATTTGTGAGGCCTCGCATAACCCCGTACTGGTGCAGACCCTGCGTTCACTGACCGACCTGTTGCTCAACACGGTCTTTGCCTCGGTCAATAACCTGTATCACCGTGAACCGCAAAAGCGTCAGATCGACCGCCAGCACGCCCGTCTGTACAACGCGGTCACCGGCCGTCTGCCGGAACAGGCGCGCAAGGCTGCGCTGGCGCACATTCAAAGCGTCAGCGAGAACCTGCGCGAGATCGAAAACGAAGAGCAGCGTCTGGTTCGCGCCACCTTGCGCCTCGAGGGCTGGAACTGATCCGGGCGCAGACGTGTGTTGACAGGCGCGCAGCGATCCCGCAGTTTACGCATTACGTAAACCAATTACGATAATCGCCGGTAACGACACCAAAACAATAACAACAGGCAACGCCATGCGCGTTCCAGCAGGCAGCTTCCGTGGACCTATTCACCTACTACCGCTCGACGTCCAGTTACCGCGTACGCATTGCGCTGGCGCTCAAAGGGCTGCAGCCCACTGCGATCCCGGTCAATCTGATTCGCGACGGCGGTGAGCAGCACAAGTCCGACTACCGTGGCGTCAACCCGCAAGGCAGAGTGCCTGCGCTCAGGCTCGACGACGGTACGGTCATCACCCAGTCGCCTGCCATTATTGAATACCTTGAAGAGCGCTATCCCGATCCGCCCTTGCTGGCCTCGGAACTGGCCCTGCGTGCCCGCCAGCGTGCGGTCGCTGCGACCATCGCGTGTGACATTCATCCGTTGCACAACGTGTCGGTGCTCAACCGGTTGCGAAGTATGGGGCATGACGAAGAGGCTGTTTCAGGCTGGATTGGCCACTGGATCAGCGAGGGTCTCGCTGCTGTCGAGCAACTGATCGTCGGCGACTGTTTCTGTTTTGGCGACACGCCCAGTGTCGCCGATGTTTATCTGCTGCCCCAGCTGTACGCGGCGCGCCGCTTCAATGTTGATCTCGGCTCATTGTCACGTATTCAGCAGGTGGAACAGCGAGCCTTGCAGCATCCGGCCTTTTTGCAGGCGCACCCGGATGCACAATCGGACAAGCCGGAGTAGGCTGGCCTTATGAGAACGCTTGGACTGCAATTGATTTTCGGTGATTTCCTCGCCCGCAGTGTGCGAGGGATTCCGTGTGCGCCACCCGCAGGACGGTGACGACTTTTTTGTTATCCCACTTTCCTGCAAGGAGCCAGACATGGCTGATCTCTACGAAAACCCGATGGGCCTGATGGGCTTTGAATTCATCGAATTTGCATCGCCAACCCCCAATACCCTTGAGCCTGTGTTCGAAATCATGGGCTTCACCAAAGTGGCGACCCACCGCTCCAAGGACGTGACCCTGTATCGCCAGGGCGCGATCAACATCATCCTCAACAACGAACCGCACAGCCTGGCGTCTTATTTTGCGGCAGAGCATGGGCCGTCGGTGTGCGGTATGGCGTTCCGCGTCAAGGACGCGCAAAAAGCCTACAACCGCGCGCTTGAACTGGGCGCGCAGCCACTGGAAATCGCGACCGGGCCGATGGAGCTGCGTCTGCCGGCCATCAAGGGCATCGGCGGCGCGCCGCTGTACCTCATTGACCGTTTTGGCGAAGGCACGTCTATTTATGACATCGACTTCAATTTCATTGAGGGCGTGGACCGTCATCCGGTCGGTGCTGGCCTCAAGTTCATCGATCACCTGACCCATAACGTCTATCGCGGCCGTATGGCGTACTGGGCGAACTTCTACGAGAAGCTGTTCAACTTCCGTGAAATCCGCTACTTCGACATCAAGGGCGAATACACCGGCCTGACCTCCAAGGCCATGACCGCGCCCGACGGGATGATTCGTATCCCGCTGAACGAGGAGTCCTCCAAGGGCGCCGGGCAGATCGAAGAGTTTCTGATGCAGTTCAACGGCGAGGGCATCCAGCATGTGGCGTTCTTCACCGACGATCTGATCAAAACCTGGGATGCGCTCAAGGCCATCGGCATGCGTTTCATGACCGCGCCGCCGGAGACCTATTACGAGATGCTCCAGGGCCGTCTGCCCGATCATGGCGAACCTGAAGACGAGCTGAAAACCCGAGGCATTCTGCTCGACGGTTCTTCCGACGGTGGCGAGCGACGTCTGCTGTTGCAGATATTCTCCGAAACCCTGATGGGCCCGGTGTTCTTCGAGTTCATTCAGCGCAAAGGTGATGATGGCTTCGGTGAAGGTAACTTCAAGGCGCTGTTCGAATCCATCGAGCGGGATCAGATCAAGCGCGGTGTACTGACCGCTGACTGAGGATCATCAATGCCCGGCGCCTCAGGCGCCGGGTACGACCTTCAGGCAGGCATCGTACCGCCCATACGTTCGCTGATGGCGGTCGCCGTTTCCAGCAGGCGTGTGGCGGCGATGCTCTGTACCTGATCAGTCAGGATCGAGCCCGGACCGACAACCGTGATCACGCCGACCAGCTTGTCGCCCATGGCAAACAGCGGGCACGATGCTGCGTTGATGCCTGGCATCAGCAGCCCTTGAATCTGATGCACACCCATCGTGCGGATCTGCGTCAGATGAAGGTCGATCTCCTTCAACTGAGCGGCATTCAGGTGTGGAGCTTCCCGTGCGCGCAGCGGCGCGGTTTCCGGCGTTTTCAGGAAACTCTCGAACACCATGCCCGTGGATGAACTGAGCAGCGGCAGCACCGAGCCGATCTGCGTGACCAGTGTCACCGCACCCATCGACGGCTCGACGTACACCACGGTCGGCCCCTTGTTGCCCCACACCGCCAGAAAGCAGGTCTGGTTCAGCTCGTCGCGCAGGTTCGCCAGCCAGGGTGCAGAGACTTTCAGCACATCCAGCTTGCCCAGTGAAGCCAGACCGACCTGCAAGGCCTCGCGACCCAGACCGTAGTGGCTGGTCACAGCGTCCTGTTCAGCGAAGCCACTGGCGACCAGCGCCTGCAGATAGCGATGAACCTTGGCGGCAGGCATGCCCAGATGCTCGGCCAGTTTCGACAGCGAAGTGGCGGGTGACAGTTCAGCCAGCGCCTTGAGTACGCCCAGGCCCACTTCAGCGGCCTGCACCTTCTGTTGGCGTCCGCTGGCCGTACGTTCTGTCTCTTGAGTCATGGGATCGTGCGCCGGTCTGGAAAGGCAGCTTTATAGCTTGACCGGTCTGCAAACTCAAATTACGTTATGCGTAATTGATTTACGATTTAAGCAATACATCGACAGTTGAGTGACCCGATAACAACACTCGATAACAACAAGAGGTCCAGATGCCTGCACATTTCCCTCACGAGCCGCTGGTCTATCAGACGGGGTTCGGTAATCAGTTCAGCAGTGAAGCGCTGCCCGCTGCATTGCCGGTCGGTCAGAATTCACCACAGAAACATCCTTTGGGCCTGTATGCCGAGCAGTTGTCAGGCACGGCCTTTACCGTTTCGCGCGGCGAAGCGCGCCGCAGCTGGCTGTACCGGATCAAGCCTTCGGCGGCGCATCCCGCCTATCAGCGCATGACGCGGCAGATCACTGGAAGCGGGCAGGGACCGATCACGCCCAACCGCTTGCGCTGGAATGCTTTCGATATTCCGGCTGAACCCGCTGACTTCCTTGACGGCCTGATCTCGCTGGCAAGCACCTCGGCCGCCGATCAGGCCGACGGCGTCAGCGTCTATGTGTACGCGGCCAATACGTCGATGCAGCGGGCGTTCTTCAACGCTGACGGGGAATGGCTGATCGTGCCGCAACAGGGCCGCCTGCGATTGATTACCGAGCTGGGCCTGCTGGACATCGAGCCGCAGGAAATTGCCGTACTGCCGCGTGGCATGAAGTTCAGCGTGCAATTGCTCGACGCCAGCGCGCGTGGTTATGTGTGCGAGAACCACGGCTCTGCCCTGCGCCTGCCTGACCTGGGGCCGATTGGCAGTAATGGTCTGGCCAACCCGCGAGATTTCATCGTCCCGGTGGCCTGGTTCGAGGAGCGTGACGAGCCTGTAGAGCTGGTACAGAAGTTCCTCGGTGAGCTGTGGGCCACGCAACTGGATCACTCGCCGTTCGACGTGGTCGGCTGGCATGGCAACAATGTGCCGTACAAATATGACCTGCGCCGTTTCAACACCATGGGCACCGTCAGTTTCGATCATCCCGACCCGTCGATCTTCACGGTTTTGACTTCGCCCGGCGCTGTTCATGGTCAGGCCAATGTCGATTTCGTGATCTTTCCTCCGCGCTGGATGGTGGCGGAAAATACCTTTCGGCCGCCCTGGTTCCATCGCAACCTGATGAACGAATTCATGGGTTTGATCGACGGTGCCTACGACGCCAAAGCCGAAGGCTTCATGCCCGGCGGCTCTTCTTTGCATAACTGCATGAGCGCGCACGGCCCCGACAACATCACGGCTGAAAAAGCCACGGCTGCCGAGCTCAAACCGCACAAGATCGAAAACACCATGGCGTTCATGTTCGAGACCGGCAAGGTGCTGCGTCCGAGTCGCTACGCCCTGGAGTGCGCGCAATTGCAAACCGATTACGACGCCTGCTGGAACGGCATGGCCAAGACTTTCACCAAGGAACTGCCCTGATGACTATCGCTTCGAACCGCCGCAGCTGGGTGACGTCTGCCAATGGCCACGCTGATTTCCCTCTGCAGAACCTGCCGCTGGGGGTGTTCAGCCACGCAGACTCCGGGCCGCGTGGCGGCGTCGCCGTTGGCGATAGCATTCTGGATCTGCAGGCTGCCGTGCAGGCCGGTCTGTTCGACGGTCCGGCTGCCGAGGTCGCCGATATTGCCAGTCGCGATCAGCTCAATGACTTCTTCGCCCTCGGCGCGCCGGCGCGTCGAACCCTGCGTGCCGCACTGCTGCAGTTGCTGGATGAGGCTAACCCGCTCGCGCAAGCCACTGCCGATCAGGTGTTGCTGCCCATGAAGGACTGCCGCATGCACGTGCCTGCCAGGGTGGGCGACTACACGGATTTCTACGTCGGCATCCATCACGCGCTGAACGTCGGCAAGCTGTTTCGTCCCGACAATCCGTTGTTACCCAATTACAAATATGTGCCCATCGCCTACCACGGCCGCGCCTCTACGCTGTGCGTTTCCGGCACGGCGATCAAGCGTCCGAAGGGTCAGACCCTCGCGCCGGGCCAGGATGCCCCGACCTTCGGCCCCTGCAAGCGGCTGGACTACGAACTGGAAATGGGTGTCTGGATCGGGCCGGGCAACGCCCAGGGCGACGCCATCGATATCGCACACGCCAGCCAGCATATCGCCGGGTTCTGCCTGCTCAATGACTGGTCGGCACGCGACATTCAAGCGTGGGAATACCAGCCTTTGGGGCCGTTCCTGTCCAAGAGTTTCGCGACCACGATTTCGCCCTGGGTGGTCACCGCAGAAGCGCTGGAGCCTTTCCGTATCGCTCAGCCAGCACGCCCGGAAGGTGATCCGCAGCCGTTGCCGTATCTGCTCGATCCTTCGGACCAGGAGAGCGGGGCGCTGGACATCGAGCTTGAAGTCCTGCTGCTGACCGAAAAGATGAAGGCTGATGGGGTCGGCGCGCACAGGCTGGCCCTGAGCAATTCTCTGAACATGTACTGGACCGTGGCGCAGATGGTCGCGCACCACAGCGTCAATGGCTGCAAGTTGCAGCCGGGTGATCTGTTGGGCACTGGCACCTTGTCCGGTCCGCAGGCAGGCCAGCTCGGCAGCCTGCTGGAGATGACCGAGGGCGGCAAACAGGTAGTGACGCTGCCCAATGGGCAGGAGCGACGTTTCCTGGAGCCTGGCGATGAGGTGATTCTGCGTGCGCGCTGTCGTCGTGAGGGGCAGGTGTCCATCGGCTTTGGCGAGTGTCGTGGCACCGTGATCGGCTGACGGCGGGACACCCTTGTTCAGCGCTGCGCGAAACCGGCAAGCAAAGAGCCCGAGCGGGGCAAAAACTGCCCCCATCGTTCAGGACTCGCCTGACCGTCTGCATAGCTCGCCCTGCCATTGACCCACACGCGGTCGATGCCCTCGGCGGCGCGCTGCGGGTCGTCGAAGTCGGCAATGTCCTTGATCCGCATCGGGTCGAACAGCACCAGATCCGCCCAGTAGCCTTCACGTATCAAGCCGCGCTGGTGCAGACCGAAACGTGCAGCCGAAAGACCGGTCATCTTGTGCACGGCCGTGTGCAGCTCGAACAGCTTCCGGTCGCGACTGAAATGCCCAAGTACCCGTGGAAACGCCCCCCACAGACGTGGATGCGGAAAGGGGTCTTCCGGCAGCCCGTCAGAGCCGATCATGGTCAGCGGATGGCTGAGAATGCGTTCCACGTCCGCTTCATCCATGCCGTAATACACCGCGCCGGCAGGCTGCAGACGACGTGCGGTCTCCAGCAGGGACAGGCTCCAGTCAGCAGCGATGTCTGCAAGGTCGCGCCCGCTCTGATCCGGGTGCGGCGTGGACCAGGTGATGGTGATGCGGAACGCATCGGTGACCTGTTTGAGATCCAGCGTCGAGGAACTGGCGGCATAGGGATAGCAGTCGCAGCCTACCGGGTGGGTCGCGGCAGCGTTTTCCAGCGCCGCCAGCAACTGCGGACTGCGGCCCCAATTGCCCGCACCCGCACATTTGAGGTGTGAAATGATCACCGGCACCCTGGCGTGGTGACCAATGCGAAACGCTTCGTCCATGGCTTCCAGTACCGGCTCGAACTCGCTGCGCAGATGAGTGGTGTACACCGCGCCGACGCTTGTCAGCTCTTCGGCCAGTTGCATGACCTCGTCCGTTTCGGCATCGAACGCCGAGGCATAGGCCAGCCCGGTGGACAGCCCCAGCGCACCGTCCGCCAGGCTGTCGTGCAGTTGCTTGCGCATGGCCTGGATCTCGCTCGCGCTGGCGGTACGCAGCAGGTTGTCCATGTGGTTGCTGCGCAGGGCGGTGTGGCCGATCAGGGCCGCGACATTGACGGCAGGCCGCGCTGTTTCGACGGCGGCGCGGTAATCGGCAAAACGCGGATAGACAAACGCACTGGCTGAACCCAGCAGGTTCATCGGGTCGGGCGGCTCGCCGGCAAGGCTGACGGGCGAGGCGCTGATCCCGCAATTGCCGACGATGACAGTGGTCACACCCTGACTGATCTTGGGCAGCATGGCGGGTTTGCGAATCACCACGGTGTCGTCGTGGGTGTGAACGTCAATGAAACCTGGCGCCAGTACGCGGCCGTTGGCGTTGACCCGTTCTCTGGCAGCGACGTCATGCAGTGCGCCGATTCGCTGGATGCGACCCTCATGAATCGCCACGTCGGCGCGACAGCCCGGCGTGTCGCTGCCATCAATCACCCAGGCGTCGCGAATCAGCAGGTCGTACAGCATGTCGGTCTCCGGCAGGGCGTTTGGAGCCGATCAGGGCTCGGTCGGTTTTTCGTACCAGCCCAGGAACAGGTTCAGTGCAGATTCCACGACCTCGTCCTGTTTTTCTGCGCTGAGCAGCTCGGCATTGAACGTCACCTGCGGCCAGAAGGCGAAGGACTTGAGCAGTGCGTGCATCTGTGTGGCAGCAAAACCTGGATCGACGGCCTTGAGGCGCCCGTCCTTCTGTGCGGCACGTATCCAGGCGCTGAAGGTTTCTTCACGCTCGTTGATGCGTGCCAGCCAGACCTGAGCCCGCTCGGGGGAGTGGATGGTTGCCCCGACCACCACCCGTGCAAGGTCCAGAAAACTGCTGTCGTTAAGCGTGCGCATCTTGCCCCACAACAGATCGCGTAACTGTTCACGCAGGCCCACATCGGCGTGATACACCACGTTCGACTGAGGAGGAGAGCAGTTCCACAGGCGCTGGAGGATCTCGGCAAAGAGCTCTTCCTTGCTGGGGAAATGGTTGTAGACCGTGCGCTTGGAAACCTCGGCGCGTGCGGCGATGCGGTCCATGCTGGTGACCTCGAATCCACGGTCACCGAACTCGGCAATAGCTGCCAGGACGATGGCTTCGCGTTTCTGATCGGTGAGGCGCATGGGTGCTGTCATAGGTTCGCTTCAAACGTGCGTTTAGAGAAAAATTACACTCGGCAGTTTACTTGTCGCGGCCGATCATGCAAGCTTAAAACTACACCGTGTAGTGTAAAAAACTGTTACACATTTGATGCGATATATTTGATGCTACGTTATTGACATCGAACATCCCGCAACGGGATCGCGTAAGAATTGTGCACGGCTGAGCCTCAACCTGTCCCAGGGAGTCAGCAAACCATGGCCACGACACACCAGAAAACGGATGTTTCTTCACTGCCCGTCCTGTCTCGTCACGAGGGGCGTTATCGTAATCATGCGCCCATGAAGCCGTTCAGTCTGGTGCGAACACTGGGTATCTTCTGGGACCAGGCGTTCAACAAACCCAAGGATACGCGTCCGGCTGGCGAGGTGCCGGTGCAGCCGCTGTCGCGCCAGCAACTGCTGGCCGCGCCTGACAATACGGTGTATCGCCTTGGGCACTCGACGGTTTTGCTGAAGCTGCGTAACCGCTTCTGGCTGACCGATCCGGTGTTTGCCGAGCGCGCATCGCCGGTGCAGTGGGCCGGGCCGCAACGCTTTCATCAGCCGCCCATCAGCCTGGACGACCTGCCGCCCATTACTGCGGTGATCCTCTCGCACAACCATTACGACCACCTGGACCGCATGGCGATCAAGGCATTGACGGCCAAGACCGAGCATTTCATCGCGCCGCTGGGTGTGGGTGACACGCTGATCGAGTGGGGGGTGCCTGCGCACAAAGTGCGTCAACTGAACTGGTGGCAGTCCACCGAGGTTGCAGGCATGACGTTTGTTGCCACGCCGTCGCAGCATTTCTCCGGCCGCACGTTACGCGACAGCAACCAGACGCTGTGGGCGTCCTGGGTCATGATCAACGATCAGCAACGGATTTTCTTCAGCGGTGACAGCGGCTATTTCGATGGTTTCAAGACCATCGGCGAGCAGTACGGGCCTTTCGACCTGACGCTGATGGAAACCGGTGCCTACAACGTCGAGTGGCCGCAGGTGCACATGCAGCCGGAAGAAACGCTGCAGGCGCATCTCGACCTGCGCGGGCGCTGGTTGCTGCCGATCCACAACGGCACGTTCGACCTGTCGATGCACGCCTGGCACGAGCCCTTCGACCGGATTCTGGCGCTGGCCTGGGAGCAGAACGTGACCATTACCACGCCCATGATGGGCCAGCCGTTCTACCTGGATTATCCCTGCCGCGGGATGACCTGGTGGATGGGGGTGGATGAGATGGCCGCGCCGGACATTGAACCTGAAAGCCATAGCGCCTCCTGCACTTGCCGTCGACAAAGCGCCTGAGAGGGTTTTTGCAACAGCGTGATCTGATTTCTCGATAGCAGCGCCCAGATTTTGATTTGCCGCCCACACGCAGCGCCTGCCTAATCATCGCCTCGATTCAGTCAGGAGGTGATATGCAAGGTGTACGCGGCTCTACAGTTCCACCTGCCACGTTTCAGGGTGTCTGGTTGATGGTTGGTGTGGTGCTGGTGGCGTTGAACCTGCGCCCTTCAATGGCAGCGATCGGCCCTTTGTTGTCGGCCATCCGCCTGGACATTGCAATGGGCTTTACAGCCGCCTCGCTGCTGACCATGTTGCCGGTCATGACCATGGGGCTGGCGATGTTCGTCGGTATGGGGATTGCCCGGCGCATGGGCTCGCATCGCACGGTGATGCTGTCGCTGGCGCTGATCGGCGTCGCCACCCTGGCCCGGCTGTTTCTCGATTCTGCCGCTGAACTGATTGCCAGTGCCGTCCTCGCAGGGCTGGGTATCGCGATGATTCAGGCGGTGATGCCTGGTTTGATCAAGTCGCGCTTCACGGCCAATGTCTCGCTGTGCATGGGGTTGTACGTCACCGCAATCATGGGCGGGGCGGCCATTGCCGCGTCCTTCAGTCCGATGATGCTTGCGCGCACTGGCAGTTGGCGTTTCGGGTTGGCGATCTGGGCTGTGCTGGCGTTGCTGGCGCTGTGTTTCTGGTTGGCGCAGCGCACCGCGTTCAGAGACCTCATGCCTTGCGGGCCATCGCGCAAGCCATCATTTTCTCGCCTGCCACGGGCCTGGACTCTGGGTGTCTTTTTTGGCCTGGGCACCGCGTGCTACACGTGCGTGCTGGCCTGGCTGGCGCCGTACTGCCTGGAAAATGGCTGGAGTGAGCAGGACGCCGGTTTGCTGCTGGGCTACCTGACGCTGATGGAAGTGGTGTCCGGCCTGTTGACACCCGCGCTGGCCAATCGCAGCCGCGACAAGCGTCTGGTGCTGACGCCGCTGTTAAGCCTGATGGTGGTCGGGTTCATGGGCCTGATTCTGATGCCGCACCACTTCAGCCTGGTATGGACCGGACTGCTGGGCTTGGGCATCGGCGGTCTGTTCCCCATGAGCCTGATCGTTTCCATGGACCACTACGATGATCCTCGGCAGGCGGGCAGCCTGACGGCGTTCGTTCAAGGCGTGGGCTATCTGATCGCGGGGCTGTCACCTCTACTGGCAGGCATGGTCCGTGACGTGACGGGCAGCTTTTCCGGCGCCTGGTGGTCGTTGATCGGGCTGATTGCCGTGATGCTGCTGATGGTGGCGCGCTTCAATCCACGACACTATGCCGGGCATCTGCGCGGGTCAGCGGCGCATACCCGTATCGCTGACGAGAAGACGGCCTGATTGCGTTTTGATGTTATCTTGTGGGCGATGGTCCGATCGCAGTGCCTACGAGATCGCTCGATGCTCAACAGTAATGCCCTTAGAAAGCTGGACATGCAGGACCTGATGGTCTTTGTATCGGTCTTCGAGCAGCGCAACCTGACCCTGGTGTCGGAAGCGCTGCACGTCAGCCAGTCCACGGTCAGCTACTGCCTCAAGAAGCTGCGGGCCAATTTCGAGGATGACCTGTTCATCAGTACCCGCAACGGCATGCGCCCCACGCGCAAGGCCATTGCCATGCACAGTCATGTGCAGCAGATCCTGCACAAGGTCAATCTCTGTCATAACGGGCTGAACCTGTTCGACCCGAGCAACGGACAAACCACCTTCAGCGTGTGCGCCCCCGAATACTTCGAGTTGCTGGTACTGCCGCATCTGCTGCGCGGGTTCATCGCGTCAGGCTTTTCGGTGGCGGTCAGCGTTCAAAAGCTCGACAGGCACCTGCCGGTCGAGCCGCTCAACGATGGCCTTATCGATCTGGCGCTGTGTTTCGGGCCGGGGTTTCATGGCGTGCCGGAGAGTCTGATCTCCCATGTGCTGCTTGAGGATGATCTGGTCTGCGTGATGGACAGCCAGCGCGCGCCACTCACAGCGCTGATTGACCTTGAGACGTTTACCACGCGGCCTCACGTGTACCCGACGCCGTGGACGTCCGAGACCAATATGGTCGATGGCTGGCTGCAGCGTCAGGGGCTGGGACGCCAGATCGTCGCGCGGGCCAATAGCTATCGCGCAGCCTTGCAGTTGCTGGAAGGCACGGATTTCATTCTGGTGCTGCCACGGCGCATCCAGACCCTGCTGGGCAGCGAGCCTTGGGTGGCGGTGTTTGAGCTGCCACCGGATCTGCCTGGCTTTACCCTGGACATGGTGTGGAGCGCCCAGGTCGATCAGGATGAAGCCAACGGCTGGTTTCGCGAGCAAGTGGTCAAGGTCTGCGCCGAGCAGGGGTTGCTCTGATCAGGGGGTTTTCTGCGGATCAGGTTCGGCGGGAGCCCTTGGCTGTTCGCCTTCTTCGTTGAGTCGCTTGTGCTTCTCGCCCACCTTGCCAGCGTTTTCCGGCTTGTGATCGAGGTCTTCGCGTTCAGATTCTTTGGGCATGACCAGTCTCCAGATTAATGAGCTCTCTGAGTATTGGTCAGCGTGGGACGTACAAGATTCGATTTATCGTGATGACGACCCGGCGGCTGCACTGTGCATCGCCGGGTCGGCGTGGTCAGCTCAGCAAGGTGATCAGGTCCTTGGCCGCCTGAGCGGAGCTGGCAGGGTTCTGCCCCGTGACCAGCTTGCCGTCGGTCAGTACGTGAACGCCCCAGTCGTCGGTTTTGGAGTAATCGCCGCCCAGCTCCTTGAGCATGTCTTCGACCAGAAACGGTACGACGTCGGTCAGGCCGACCGCTTCCTCTTCGGTGTTGGTGAAACCGGTGACGCGGCGGCCCTTGACCAGCGGCGCGCCGTCTTTTCCACGCACCTTGCGCAGCACGCCGGGTGCGTGGCACACCAGTCCGTGCGGTTTGTCGGCCTTGGCGAAGGCTTCAATCAGGGCAATGGATTGCGGATCTTCGGCCAGGTCCCACAGCGGGCCATGGCCGCCTGGGTAAAACACGGCGTCGAAGTCGTCAGCTTTGACGTCAGCCAGACGGCCAGTGTTAGCCAGCGCTTTCTGTGCCGCAGCGTCTTCGCGGAAGCGTTGGGTTTCAGCGGTTTGCGCGTCCGGCTCGTCGCTCTTGGGATCCAGCGGGGGCTGTCCGCCTGCGGGTGAGACCAGCGTGACATCGGCACCGGCGTCTTTGAACACGTAGTAGGGCGCTGCAAATTCTTCGAGCCAGAAACCGGTTTTCTTGCCGGTATCGCCCAGTTGGTCGTGTGAAGTCAGAACCATCAGGATTTTCATCGTCGCGCTCGTCATTGAGGGATTGAGAGGGTGTAGACAGGCGAAAGCGTCAAGTGTTGTGCGCGCTGAATGAAACAAGGCCGGATTCGACGACAGTACGTCCAATCCGGCCTGGGTGTGTAACAGCGATTTAACCTCGTCAGAGGCGTGCGATTACTCCTTGGTCAGGTCCACCAGCGGCTCTTTGCGCACTTCGGTGTCGCGACCCGCCTGAATGGTCTTGATCTGGCCCAACACCTTGTCGACGGCACCCTTGTCTGCCAACAGGCTGTAGCTGATCTGGAACTGACGCTGTTCTTTCGGTGCGATGGTCGGTACCAGTTTCAACGGACGCTGGAAGCGGCGGTTGTAGGAGAAGCTGGTGCCAGGCTCAAGACCGGTCACGTAGCCCTGGCCCTTGGTGTCGGTATTTTTCCACAGCGAGAACACCGGCAATTGCTGGGTGTTGAAGCCGACCGCCACGCCCAGGCTGCCGGCCTTGTTGTGCAGCACGGTGACGGTGTCGCCCTTGGCATCGCCATACGGCACGACGTTGTAGACCGTTTCGTCATAGTCAGGGGTCGGCCCACGGTAGGTCTGCCAGTCGCCCAGATCACCCTTGGCCTTCTCGTTGAACGGCGACACTTGTTTGACCGGCGCTTCGAAGCGCGCGCCCTGTTCGAGGAACGGGGTACTGAAGTTGCTGTGATACAGCGCCTGGTATTCCTTCGGATAGTCGCCGTTGTTGGTCAGTGTGTCGTTCAGCGAGAAGCTCGTGCTGCCTGGCTCGGTGACCAGTTCGGTCTGCACCGAGAAATCGACTTTCTTGAATGCCTGTTCCTTGAGTTCGCCCTTGAGGCGAATCGCGTAAGGCGGTTTCTCATCGATATGCAGTGTCACCTTGCTGGCCGGAATGTTGGCGGCACGACCGTGCAGGGTCAGCAGTTCGCCATTGTCCATGCCTGGATGGCCGACCCACTCATACCCGCAGCGGGTGACCAGCTCATTGAAGCCTTCCAGCCAGCCCAGACCGCCCCGGCCGTTAAGCTCGATGAACGCCGGGTTGACCACATCCTTGACCGGTGAATCCCAGCCCATGCGTACGTCGCCGACCGAGGCTTGCAGCACGTTCATGCCACGCGTCGGCACCACCGAGAGCTTCATGGTGCCGTTGTCGATATCGATGATACTCACGCCTTCCTGACGACCACCGTGCAGCGTGCGCAT
This sequence comes from Pseudomonas asturiensis, assembly GCF_900143095.1. Taxonomy (GTDB): domain Bacteria; phylum Pseudomonadota; class Gammaproteobacteria; order Pseudomonadales; family Pseudomonadaceae; genus Aquipseudomonas; species Aquipseudomonas asturiensis. Next base: position 364,004 of record NZ_FRDA01000004.1, read on the forward strand.
CGTGATGGTGAACGGCTTGTCGGTCTTGACGCCCAATTGCGCGCTGGTGATCTGCTGGTTCTGCGCAGCCTTGTCGGCGTCAAGCAGAACGTAGTCCCAGGCGAAAGTACTTGAAGCGGCGGCGAGGGCGCTGAGGCCCACCAGCAGGGGAAGGGTTTTCATGATCGGTTTATCCTTGTGAATTATTGGAATTATGGGTGTGCTGGACTGGATTAAACGTTTCAGCAGTCAGCGGAGTCTAGCCAAAGTCATGGGCGCTGTGGAGCAGAATTTATCCAGGTCTACGCTGGGTCCGCCAGAAAGCGCTATTTACAGAGGATCCGGCGGTCACGTTGACGAAGGCGCTGGCGATCGGGCGTGCGGTGTTTGTGCAGGCGTGAAGCCTGGGGTTCAGCGCCTGCGGGGTTCAGTGCTCGCGTATCTGCTTCCATTCGATCCCGAAGCGGCCGAGGTATTTACGCAGCCTGTCCGCATCATTGGGGTTCGCCTTGTTCAGGCGTGAAACCCCGAACAACTGGCGTCCGGCGCTCGACAGGCTGTCGGCTTTTTTGCAGGCCTCAAGCACTGCATTGAGCTGCAGCCGGTCGAACAGGTCCAGTTCGAGGTTGTCATCCAGCAGTGCTGTCGTCGTTTCGCGCGGCTGATTCAGGCCCCAGGCATAGCGCAGCCGGTCGATTTCTTCTGCAACCTGATCCTCATTAATGCGGCCGCTGTCTGCCAGTGTGGCCATGCGTGTAATGGAGGCCGACAGCTCACGGAAGTTGCCCAGCCAGACCGCTTCGCTGGAGCAGGCGAAGGTGACATAGCGCCTGCGCGCCTGCTGATTGAAGCCGACCATGCTACCCAGTTCCCGTGCATGGCGCTCCAGCTCGAAATCAATGTTGGGCTCGATGTCCTCACGGCGTCCCGCCAGGCCTGGCAGTTCGAAGGTCCAGAGATTTATCCGTGCATACAAATCTTCCCGGAAGAGACCTTGCAGCACGCGTTCGCGCAAGTCTCGGTGGGTGCCTGCGATGATCACGAAGTCGCTGGCCACCTCCTTGTCGGAGCCCATGGGGAAAAACCGTTTTTCTTCGATGGCCTTGAGCAGCATGGCCTGCTCGTCGGCGCCCAGTTCGCCGATTTCATCCAGAAACAGCATGCCGCCATCGGCAGAGCGCAGCAGGCCGTCGCGTGCGTTCTGGGCCCCGGTGAACGCACCTTTGACATGACCGAACAGCGCCGACATGGCTCCGTCGCCTCGCAGGGTGGCGCAGTTCACTTCCACGAAGCGCCCCTGAACCTGATGCCGATTGCGCTTGAGCTCGTGGATTCGCCTTGCCAGAAATGACTTGCCCGCGCCGGTCGGTCCGATCAGCAGCATGGGAGCCTTGGAACGTACCGCTACGCGCTCGATCTGTTCAATGGAACGATTGAAGGCCGGATTGCGTGTGGCGATGCCCGACTTCAGGAACGCCAGGCCTTCCAGGCGCTTGCTGGCAAACCGCGAGGCGATGCGGTCATAGCGAGACAGGTCCAGGTCGATGAGCGTGTATTTGCCGGAGGCGGGTTGGTGTGGATCGCTGCGTTTTGACGGTGATGTCTGAATCAGGCGGGCCGGCAGGTAGCGGGCTTCGGTCAGCAGGAACCAGCAGATCTGGGCGACGTGAGTACCTGTGGTGATATGCACCAGATAATCTTCGCGGTCGGTGTCGAAGGTGTAGGCCGTGGTGAAGTCGTGCAGAGCACCATAGACCTCTTCGAAATCCCACGGATTTTTCAACGTCATGGGGTGCAGGCGTACCTCGGTTTCCGGCGAAATTTGCCGGATATCGGCCGCCACGCGCTGAGCCAGGCTGACGTCTCGGGCGTCAATCCCGTGGATCAGTTCCAGGCGATGGATCAGCACATCGTCCTGCTGACACAGGCTGACGCTGGGGCGCCAGTGATTCCAGCGATTCGCACCTTTGCCCACGCGATCAAGGGTTGCGCCGATGAAGCCGATCGCAACGGTGCGTCTGGATGTCATATTTATACCTTGAGATAAAAGACGATAAAAAATAATAGATTTTTAACGCGATGCTGTCTCGGGTGTTCACGACATTAAGAGCTAATTGATTTTTTAATCATTTAAAAACAATAAGTTATGAATAAAAGCCTGGGTTGCTGGAAAGCTGGCACGGCCGCTGCAATACCTTATCCATGGAAATCGCCGGCTTTACCATACGAGCGCCGGCCAGTCAGTGCGCCGAACCCTCGGCATGAAGAGAGTAGAAAACATGGAAAAGACCACCTACCAATTGCTGGAAGTCGCAAACGGCAAGCCTATCAAGATGTGGACCCAAGGCGTTCCTGTGGAAAGCGAGGCGCGCCAGCAGTTGATGAATACGGCCAGCATGCCCTTCATCTTCAAGCACCTGGCAGTCATGCCTGATGTCCACCTGGGCAAGGGATCGACCATTGGCAGCGTGATCCCCACCGTGGGGGCAATTATTCCGGCGGCGGTGGGTGTGGATATCGGTTGCGGGATGATCGCTGCGCGCACGTCACTCACGGCAAACGACCTGCCGGACAACCTGTTCGGTCTTCGTAGCGCGATCGAGCAGGCTGTGCCTCATGGCCGGACCTCGACACGTGGCGGTCGGGACAAGGGCGCGTGGGGCGATATTCCACAGCAGGCCGATCAGGTGTGGGAGGCGTTGGCGCCAGGTTTCAAGGCGCTGACGGACAAGTACCCGCAACTGGCCAAAAGCAACAACCGTCAGCATCTGGGTACGCTGGGCTCGGGCAACCACTTCATCGAGGTCTGCCTGGATGAAGCCGACCGGGTCTGGTTCATGCTGCACAGCGGCTCGCGTGGCGTGGGCAATGCAATCGGTACGCTGTTCATCCAGATGGCACAGGCCGATATGCGTCAGCACATCGCCAACCTTCCGGACCGCGATCTGGCGTACTTCGAGGAGGGCAGTCAACATTTCGATGATTACGTGCAGGCCGTCGGCTGGGCTCAGGATTTCGCCCGGCAGAACCGCGAACTGATGATGCAGGCCGTGATTCAGGCGACTCGCAAGGTCATCAGCAAGCCCTTTGAGGTGGCGCTGGAAGCGGTGAACTGTCACCACAACTACGTGCAGAAAGAGCGGCATTTCGGCGAAGACGTGCTGGTCACCCGCAAAGGTGCTGTGTCGGCGAGGAAGGGTGAACTGGGGATTATTCCGGGTTCCATGGGCGCGAAAAGCTTCATCGTGCGCGGACTGGGCAACGAGGAATCATTCTGCTCCTGCAGCCACGGTGCCGGTCGCACCATGAGCCGTACCAAAGCCAAGAGCACGTTCACGGTCGAGGACCAGATCCTTGCCACGGCGCACGTGGAGTGCCGCAAGGATGCGGCGGTCATTGATGAAATCCCGATGGCCTACAAGGACATCGACAAGGTCATGCATGCGCAGCGTGAACTGGTGGAAGTGATGCACACCCTGCGGCAGGTGGTGTGTGTGAAAGGTTAAATCGTAGACGGGGCACAGGGTGCTTCGTCTGGTAAGGAATGAAGGAAAATGAAAAGGGAATCTACCGAGTCTCATCCGCTTGACGACGCCATGCGTGCGCGGGTCCTGAATGAGCTTGCGCGCATCGAGCGTGAGCGCAATGTCACGGTGTTGTACGCCTGCGAGTCGGGCAGTCGTGCCTGGGGGTTCGCCTCCACCGACAGCGACTACGACGTGCGCTTCGTCTATGTGGAAAAGCCTGAATGGTTCGTTCAGGTTGACTCAGGTCGGGATGTGATCGAGCGTCCGCTTGATGACGAGCTGGATGTGAGTGGCTGGGAGCTTCGCAAGACCCTGGGGTTGTTGCGCAAGTCCAACCCGACGTTGCTCGAATGGCTCGACTCGCCGCTGGTGTATCGCAGCGAAACCGAGGCAACCGCACGGCTGCGGGCATTGGCCGAGGCGTTCTACAGTCCGCCTGCTGCGCGTCACCACTACCTGTCGATGGCCCGAAAGAACTTCCGCGGTTATCTGCAGGGTGAAAGCGTGCGTTTCAAGAAATACTTCTACGTGCTGAGGCCTTTGCTGGCAGTGCGCTGGATCGATCAGGGGCGAGGCAGGCCGCCAATGACCTTCGCAGAACTGTTGAGTACGGTGGATGACCCGCTGCTACTCGATGAGGTCTCTGAGCTGCTGGTGCTCAAACGCAGCGCCGATGAGGCTGCCTATGGGCCAAGGCGTCCGGCACTGCACGCGTTCATCGCGGCGGAGCTTGATCGTAGCGTGCCCGCGTTGCCGAGAGCCCGGGGCGACAGTGCGTTGCTGGATCGCTACCTGAGGGACACTGTCGCGTGTTACGCACGGAGCCAGACATGAACAGGGACATCATCGAACTGGATGGCTCCACAGGCGGTGGCCAGGTCCTGCGCAGCGCCTTGAGCCTGTCCATGGTCACCGGCCGTGCGCTGCACATTCATCACATCCGCGGTCAGCGCAGCCGGCCTGGCTTGTTGCGTCAGCACCTGACGGCGGTGCTGGCGGCCGCTACTGTGTGCGGCGCGCAGGTCAGCGGTGCCGAGCTGGGCGCTCAGGCGATCTGGTTCGAGCCGGGAGAGGTACAGGCCGGTCAGTACGAGTTCGCGATTGGCAGTGCAGGCAGTTGCACGCTGGTATTACAGACACTCCTGCCTGCGCTGCTGCACGTTGCCGAACCCAGTCAGATTGTGATCAGTGGCGGGACGCATAACCCGATGGCGCCTGCGGTGGACTTTCTGCAACAGGCATGGCTGCCACAGCTACGACGTATGGGGGTGGATATCGAGCTGAAGCTGCTGCGCCACGGATTTGTTCCTGCCGGAGGCGGGCAGGTGCAGGCCGTTATCAAGCCATCCCGGTTGACGCCCCTGCATGTGCATGATCGCGGAGAGCAACGTGGGCGTTATGCCGTGGCGCTGTCGGCAGGCCTGCCTGAACAGGTCGCGATGCGTGAGTTGGCCCGCGTCGGTCAGCGCCTGTCGATGCTGCCTGAGCAATTGCACACGGTTGTGCTGGACCCTGAGCAGGGGCCCGGCAACGCGTTGTCACTGGTCTTCGATTATGAGCAGGTGACCGAGGTCTTTACGGCGTTTGGCCAGTCGAACCTGCGTGCAGAAGCTGTGGCGGACTGCGTCATCGTGAAAGCTGCCGAATGGTTGCAGAGCGGTGCAGCGGTGGCCGAGCACCTGGCGGATCAGTTGCTGTTACCGATGGCACTGGCTGGCGGCGGCAGTTTCAGCACGCTACGAATGACGAACCACCTGCGAAGCAATATTGCAGTGATCGAGCGTTTCCTGCCGGTCCGCTTTGACTGCCGTGAAGAAATCCCGCATCGGTTGCTGATCGAATGTCGCGCTGCCTGAATGCAAACTCACGCGTCCTGATGACCCAGCAGTCGTTCGATCTGCGCCTGCTCCCATCCGCTGAGCAGGCTCACCGGGTCGGTACGTGACCAGTCTTGCGCCGACCCTTGCTGGCCGTGCTCATTTACACAGCGCAGGCATCGGGTCACCCGGTCGCCTGCCATTTCCAGCGTCAGGTGCCAGCCCTCGATGTCGGCGTGTATCAGGGTCGACTCGCCCTGATCCAGGCGGCGCAGCGAGCGTACGCCCAGCGCTGCCTCTTTCAAGCGTTGATAAGCCTCACGGGCGCTCAAGGTGGGGGCAGGTGTCATGGCGTATGCGATCAGGCTGAAAAGGGCGCTCAGCATAAAAGCCGTTCTCCCCGCTGTCACCCGGCGGGCTTTTCATCGACGGTCGCTGCACCAAAGAGCGCTTCGACTGCGGGCTGCGTCTGGTTGATCGCGCCCAGTTGGCGAATCAGTTCGGCCTGTCGGCTGCCGCGAATACCCGCCGTCGTCATGACCCCGTCGCGTACGTAGGTGTAGACGCCGCTGACGCCGAAGGGCGTGATGTGGCTGACATGGGCGCTGATGCCGTGGGTCATCGCCTTGAAGCGCTCGCTGGCGTAGCACGTGCGTCGGGTCCAGGCTGACTCGAAGGTCAGTTCCATGAACACGATGTTCAGGCGCGGTTCGCTGGCGTAATGGGCGACATCCGGAGCGGGCGGTGCGGGCTGTTCGTTGTTGTAGGGGTCTGCAAGGTGCAGGCGCAGCTTGAGCACCTCGTCCAGACCGGCCAGGTCACGGGCCAGCGTGTCGATGGCTTGACGTGCGGCGGCAAGGTTGCCTGGGTTCAGATGCAGGTGCAGGTGCAGACGATCCAGTGTCGAGGTTTCATTGGGTGCCGGGTCAGGCAGGCGATCCATCAGGGTGCTGGAACCGTCCGGCACATCGTAGGCCAGGGTTTCCTCGAACATGTTCTGCTCATCGGAAAACAGAATCGCGCTGGCCTTCTGAAAGCGCTGCTGGTCCTCGGCAGACAGAAAGCCGATCTCCACGCCACCGTCCAGCACGTAGCCTTCCAGTGGCTGGACGTCTTCGATGATGGGCCACAGGTGAGCGTCCTGTTCGCGCGATAAATGGTGTTGCACGTACCAGCCCAGCCCGTCCAGACGGGCGCACAACGGGCCATGTACATCGCGCCAGTACGTGGCGAACAGTTCGTGCGGGACGCCAGGTCTGCGCAGTACAGTGGTGTACGTATTGATGACGATGCGCTGATCGCGCGCACCCTGGTTGTCGGCGAAGCGGGATGTGAGCATGAGGGCTCTCTCGGCTGGAAGTGTCTGAGTGAGGCGTCCGCGCCGCAGGTTAAGTTCAAGGAATAAGCCGGACGGGGCATGACACGCAGGCCTGCCGCCGCGTGTCAGTCGCGTTATCATCAGCGCGACCTTGCCAGCGGATAGCCCTATGCAGTTGCCTGACCTGAACCTGTTGATCGCCCTGGATGCCTTGCTCGACGAAGGCAGCGTGGTGGGCGCAGCGCGGCGCATGCACCTGAGTCCGGCGGCCATGAGCCGCACGCTGACGCGCATTCGCGAGGCCACCGGCGATCCGGTGCTGGTGCGTGCCGGGCGCGGGCTGGTGCCGACGCCCCGTGCGTTGGCCATGCAGGCGCAGGTGCGTGAGCTGGTCGAGCAGGCAGCGCAGGTGTTTCAGGCGCGTGACGACGTGGACATGACCACCCTGGAGCGCTGCTTCAATGTGCGCTCCAACGACGTGTTCTTCGGCTCTTTCGGCGCGCGGGTGCTGGAGGCGATCCGCGTCGGTGCGCCCGGCTGCACCTTGCGTTTTGTGCCCGAAGGCGCTGGCGATGATGACGCATTGCGTGAAGGCAGGATCGATCTGTACATCTCGTCACGGCTCAATTTCGGTCCAGAGATCAAGATTCAGAATCTATTCAATACACGCTTCTGCGGGCTGGCGCGGGAAGGGCACCCGATCTTCGACGGGCCGATTACACCCGAGCGGTTCGCTGCCTTCGATCACGTCAGCGTGTCGCGCAGAGGGCTTGCCCGAGGACCGATTGATCCAGCCCTGGCAGAACTCGGGCTGGAGCGGCGCATCGCGCTGATCACGCCGCATTTTCACTCGGCGATTTTTGGTGTTGCCGAGTCCGACCTGATCCTGTCGTTGCCTGAGCCGGTGCTCTGGGGCCTGAAAAAAATGGGTCTGAAGATGCGTGCCTTTGCGATTCCGCTGGCGCTGGAAGGCGTATCGGTCAATCAGGCCTGGCACCCACGCTTCGACAATGACCCGGCGCACCGCTGGTTGCGGCAGACGCTCAAGCAGGTCTGTTCAGTGCCCCGGCAAATGAAACTCTAGGCTCTGTACGACAAGTGGTCGCGCTCGCCGACTTTTCGTCTAGGCCTAACGTCCCACGTTAGGGCAGGTGGCAATGCACGGTGAAACAAACAGATGGCCGCGCCATGCGCCTGCGACGGTCCTGGTCGCGACCAGCGTCCACATCATGGCCAGCAGAGCCACCAGTGCCATGCCGACGCTGTCGAAAAAGCCCAGTTGCAAGGTCGCTCCCAGCTTCAACGTCGCCAGCGCGTACACCCCCAGTGGAAAGGTAAAGGCCCACCAACCCAGGTTGAACTCAAGACCGGCCTTGAAGTAACGCAGCGTAATCAGCGCCGCCAGCGCCATCCACCACAAGCCCAGCCCCCAGAACAGCAGGCCGACGATCACGCCAACACCTGCAGCCACGTCGCCGATAGACGCCAGGCCGTGCGCGGCGAACACCCGAGGCGCGTCGCTCCCCATCACCAGCATGCCCAACGCGCCCGTTCCAATCGGTCCCAGTGCCAGCCAGCTGGATGCCGCCATGCTCTCATGCGGCAATTTGTGCAGCGCCAGGCGCAGCAACAGGATCACCAGAATGCTCAGCGCCACCGGCACTGAGTAGGCCCACAGCACGTAGCTGGTGATGAGCACCGTAAACTGCGATGCGCTGTCGGTCAGGTGCGGTGTCAGCAAGCCTCCGCAGGCGGCGGCCACTTCTGCGGCCACGACGGGCAGCAACCAGACGGCTGTCATCTTCTCGATACTGTGCTCCTGGCGCGTGAACATCATGAACGGAATCAGCACGCCGCATGCCAGGGCCATCGCCACGTCCAGCCACCACAGGGCTTCGGCCACGGCAAACACGTCATCGCCCCAGTGTTCTGGTCCGAACACCAGCAGGCCACTGATGATCGTCGCCAGGCCCATGGGGATCGTGCCGAAGAACATCGAAACCGTCGAATGCCCGAACACTTGCCGCGCCTCGTCGAAAAACATCAGCCAGCGGCTGGCGTACATCACACTGAAGAGCACAAACAGGGCGACGGTGAAGAACCACAGCACCTCGCCCATGTCGCGCAGCAGGGCGATGTTGCCCGGCAGTTGCGCAAGGGCCAGGGACAGGACGCCGGTGCCCATGGTCACAGCGAACCAGTTGGGCGTGAACTGGCGAATCGCTTCTCGCGGGCTTGATAGCGAGGCGAGGGGAGCCATGCCTTCGATCACGGTTGCAAACCTGCTCATTGCGTTCTCCTGCTGACGGTTCTGGTTGTTGGGGTCAGTTTAAGGAGGTGCGGATAATTCTCTAAACGGGTAATCTCGATTCCCGTTACCTGTTATTCAGGTTGATTAGCATTCGGGAGTTATCGTTTGAAACTCAACCTGCGTCAGTTGCAGATTTTCTGCGCCGTCACCCAACATGGCAGCACCGTGGGCGCGGGACTCGCCGTTTCGCTCTCTCAATCGGCAACCAGCGCTGCCCTGAACGAGTTGGAAAGCGCGTTGGGCACTCGCTTGTTCGATCGCGTCGGCAAGCGGCTGGTCCTTAACGACAACGGGCATGCGCTGCTGCCAAAAGCCAGGCAATTACTGGAAGGCGCTCAGCAAATCGAAGACAGTTTTCTATTGCCCGATGCGGGCCTGGATACGCGTTTGCGCATTGGCTGCAGCAGCACCATCGGCAACTACGTATTGCCGCAGATCGTCGCAGCGTTACGTGCCTCGGCACCCTCGTTGCGGGTGGACATGGACATCGGTAACAGCGCCCTGATCGCACGCAAGGTCGCGCAATTCGACATCGATATGGGGCTGATCGAAGCGCCCTGTCATCTGCCCGAACTGATCGCCGAGCCCTGGCTGGTGGACGAAATGCTCATCGTTGCCGGGCGTGATCACCCGCTGGCTGCGCAGGAGCAGGTGTCGCTGAGCGATCTGCAACACGCTGAATGGCTGCTGCGCGAGCCGGGCTCGGGGACTCGCGAAGAGGTCGAGCACTTGCTGCTCAGGCATCTCCATGACCTGGAAGACATGCGCCAGATGGGCAGTTCCGAAGCGATCAAACGCACGTTGGCTCAGGGGATCGGCATCAGTTGCCTGTCTCGCCGAGTGGTCGCTGATCTGTTGGCGAGCGGGGACCTGCAGATGCTCAACAGCCCCTTGCCACCGCTGACCCGCCGGTTTTTTCTGATCCGCCACCGCGACAAGTTTGTCTCGACGAGTCTGCAGCGGTTCAGTGAGCAGTGCAGAACGTCGGCAGGCGGGGCTTGAGCGCAGGAAAACGTACTGTCGCCCACCCGACAGAATGCAGCCTGCCGAGCAGACGCTTTTCTGTGTCAGGTGCTGCTGGCGGGGCTTACGGCACAGAGACGCAGGCGTGAACGATCACGACGGGCTCGTGGCTCGCCACGGCTTCAGCCACAGCGCCAGGCCCACCAGCAACAAGGCGCCATACGCGCAACTGAGCCCCAGTTGCAGCCAGGTGTTCTGCAATGGATGCAGCACTAACGCAGCAACGGTCATCAGCCCGGCCGCCATCAGCCAATGGCTGCGCCACGGCAGAACGTTCAGCAGCGATTGGCGGCGCATCAGCAGCACGCCGGTCACCAGCGCGCCACCCAGCGCGGCGAGGGCGATGCCGGTCAGCCCCAGCACAAAGGGCAAGAGGGCAAGCAGTACGGCATTGCACAGGCTGCCGATCAGTTCGCAGTTGAGCGGCAGCCGGGTGTCTCCGGCTGCGTAGGCGTAACGGGCCAACAGGGCATTCCAGGCACCGAACATCAGTGGCACGGCGAACCAGGCGAGCAACCCCGGCAGCGGACCTTCGTGTGTCTGGTTGGGCAGCAACAGGACCACCAGGGCTCCGGCCGCACCGATCAGACCAGTCACAGCCGGAAGGGTCAGCAGCGTGGCACTGCCCAGGCCTCGTTTCAGCAGGCTCAGACGTTGATCGCCCGCGCTGCCGCTCATCAATCCGAGCAACACCTGATTCAGGCTCATCAAGGCGATCAGCGGCAGGTTGATCAGCTTGCGCGCCAGATTGACCCATGTCACTGCGCCTTCGCCCAGCAGCGAGGCGACCATCCGCTCCAGCAGTGCCAGGCCCTGACTGGCCAGGTTACTGCTCAGCAGCGGTCCGATGCGCTCCAGCAGTTCTCGCACGACGCCGGTTTCTGCCTGCCATTGCCAGGGCCGCCAGCCTGAGCGATACAGGCTTGGTAGCAGCACGCCCGGCATCAGCACGCTACCCAGCACACAGGCACTGGCCAGCCCCGCAGGCGTGGCGGCGTGGCTCAGGGTGGCGAGATAGATCACTGGCGGCAGGTTGAACAGTAACGACCCCAGCCCGGCCAGCACAAAGCGTGAGCGCGCCTGCAAAGGCACGCAGAATAATCCGTGCAGCACAAAACCCGGCGCGCACCAGGCCAGCCAGCGCAGCCCGCTGCCGGCCTGTGCGTAGCCGTCTGCATCCAGCCCGGGACCGATCAGGCGCACCAGCAGATCGGCAGCCAGTGCGAGCACCATGCTGAAGAGTACGCCGATCAACGCCAGCCTCGGTGTCATCGCGCCCAGCCAGCGTTGCTGGCCTTCGGCTGTGCGTTGCTGGTACAGCGGCAGGGCGGCAGCGCTGAGCAGTCCGGCGGCCAGCGACATGCGCAGGGCTTCGGGCAGAAACATCGAGACCAGAAAGGCGTCGCTCTGGCTGCCTGCGCCCCAGGCGGCGACCAGCAGCCACTCGCGGGCGAAGCCGGCGGCCAGCCCGGTGAGGGTGGCCAGGGTCAGCCACAGTGTCGAACCCAGCATCGTCGTCGTGTCTGTCAGTGAAATAGGGTGAACAGGCCTTTGCCGCCCACCTTGTAGTTGAGATGACGGGCGCGCTCGCCTTTGATTTCAGCATTGGGTCCGCTGACGATGGCGTAGGGCGGCACGGGCTTTGAGACCACGCTATTGCCGCCGACCACCGCGCCTTCGCCAATGTTGGCACCGAACGAAAGCAGCGCCCTGCTGCAGATCCAGGCGTAGTCACCGATGAACACCGGCCCGCCGACGGCCCAGAACTCCGGCTCGTTCAAATCGTGTCCACCCGCGATGATCAGCACGTGAGAGGCAATGGTGACGTGATCACCGATCACCAGACCTCCTCGTGCATCCAGCTGGCAATGCCAGCCCACCGTGGTGTCGTTGCCAATGCGCAGGCTGTCCACGCCCAATATCTCGGTATTGCGCCACACGGTCGAGCCTTTGCCGATCTTCGCGCCGCCCAGGCGCAACCACAGCAGTCGCAGGGTATGACTGGGGATCTTGCAGATGATCATGTTGTACAGCTGCTCCCAGGTGCGCAGCATGCGGTCGCGCAAGGTCGGCCAGTTGATCCCGTACAGCGGAATCAGCGCGCCGAGCGTTTCGCTGGCCAGCAACCGGTAGAAGCGCCTGGCCAGTGGCGGTTCGATACGGGGCTCGATGTTCAGGTAGCAGATGAACGACAGAGTGGTGTCCTTGATGCGGGTCTCGAAGCAGACCTCGTTGTCCAGCATCCACTGGTAGGTCGCTTCCAGTTCTTCCAGCGGGACCGCCATCTTGCGCGCGTAGTCGGGCAATGCCTCTCGCAGGTTATGAGAATGCATCATGCGATGTTTCATTTAAGGGCTCCCTGCTCGGGTAAGGCAACGGTGGATTGGGGCGGTCTTGGCGCAGTCACGCGCAAACGCCTGCTTTCGTGCAGGCTGATGCCGACAAACAGCCAGAACAACGCGACCAGCACGTTGGTGAAACTGAAATAGTGGTCGAAGAGGCCGCTGAACAAAGCAGACAGCACCCCGGTCATGCAGCCCAGACTGATGGCGTTCTCCGGCGTCAGGACAATCCTGCCCGCAGCGGGGCGCACTTCTTTCCACCAACTGATCGTCACCGCAATGAACAGCAGCATGCCGGGCAGCCCCATCTTGTAGACGAAGTTGAGCCACAGATTGGAAATCCCGAACTCGGTATAGCCGGGGACCGGCGGGTCGACCTTGAAGCCGATCCCGAAGGGAAAGGTCGCCATGGCGGCGGGGAAGTGACTGTATTCCAGGAAGCGAATCGCGGTGCTGGTGTCGTCGTCGGAGAACAGCCCCATGATGCGATCCTGCAAGGGCGGGTAGAACATCACAAACACCAGGCCCATGGCCACGCCTGCCATCAGCATGCGTCCCAGGTGCGGAATGCGCCGGCGCGTCATCCACAGCATGATCGCTACCAGACTCAGCAGTGCGCCCCGCGAGCCGGTCAGCAATAGCCCGATGGCACCCAGCGCCGCCACCGTCAGGCCCAGGGTGCGCGATGAACCGGTGCGTGTCATGCCGAAGCAGAACGCCAGCGGCAGCAGCATCGCCAATGCGCCCCCCGCCACGTTGGGGTGCATCCAGGGTGAACCCATGCGACTGGACAATGACAGCAGCGCTTCGCCGAGTACATCGGCACCGCTGTAGCCCATGACCCTGAGAATCGGCGTGATGGCCAGTGCCGTGCCACTGACCAGGTACACCGGTATCGACAGCAGCAGCATCAGCAGGGTGCCGCCAAGCAGGGCGATGATCAGGTGTTCAAGGGTGCGCAGATCGGTCAGCAGGCGCGGCACCAGAAACAGAACCGACAGATTGAACAGCCAGCGTACCCAGTTGATGGGGCCATTGCCTTCGGCCACGATGGTCAACTGGCCGATCAGAAACGGGAAGGCACTGAACATCATCAGCGCCACCAGCAGACGCTCGGTACGCAGCATGTTCGGAATCCGGGTCTGATGCTGAACCACGGCCTGAAACAGGTAGCTGGCCCAGGTCAGCATGATCAGTGCTTCGGACACCGTGGTACGAATCCCGATCTGCACCGTCGAGTACGGAATAAACGTGCCGATGACGCAGAACAGCAACAGGCCGCGCACCGGACGCCGGATCACCGTGATGATCGAGGCCGTACCGACGATTGCCAGCAGTACCAGAGGCATTGGCAACAGCCACATCATCACGCCGAACAGCAGACTGAAAAACAGCCCGATTGGCATGGCCAGCGACATCAGCGCAACTCCTCGAGTGTGGCATGCACGTGTTTGCAGAACGCGTCCAGGTTGTAGCGTGCGGCCCATTGCCTGGCCAGCGCGGGGTCTTCAGCGGGAGCATTCGACAGCGTGCCCATCAGCCGGATCAGATTGCCGCTGTCCGTGGGCGAGAAGTGCGGGCTGTCCGGCGGTGCGATCTCATCCAGCGACGAGCCGGTCGCCACGGCGACCCGCGTGCCGACGCTCAGTGCCTCGATCACCGGCAGGCCAAAGCCTTCGCAGCGCGAGGGCTGCCACAACCGGTCGGCATCGCGATACACGGCCTGCAGCTCGGCATCGGTCAGCCCGCTCAGTACGTGCAGGCCGGGCAACTGGCGTTGAGCGTCGGTCAACGGATCGTCGCCGCCGACCAGCACCAGGTCGGGCGTGTCGACAAACTGCATGCGCGCGGTCTGCCAGGCATCGACGAACCATTTGATGTTCTTGCGGGGCTCACGGGTGCCCACGCACAGCCAGTAGCGCTCGGGCAGTTGCAGCAGGCTGATGTCCGCCGCCTCGCCATTGAAGCCTTCGACCAGCAGCGGCACGATGCGGATCTTGTCCCGTGCCTTGGGAAAAAGACGCAGCACTTCGCCTGCGGTGTACTGCGAGGGCAGCCAGACCTGATCGGCAACCCGGATCGAATGGGCGATCGAAAGATAATCGGTCAGCCGGTAGAGACGCGCCTTGAGCCGAGAACCGTGATTGTTCTGTTGCGTGATCTGAAACAGGTCGTGCAACTGCAACACATAGCGCACGCCCGCCGGTTTGCGCCCCAGGGGCAGGCCCATGTTGATGTTGGCGAAATAGATCTGGATGTCCGCATCGCGCAATGCCTTGGGCAGGTAAGCGCCTTCAAAACGTAGCCGGTCGGGCAGACGGTGCACCGAGTCCACGGGCGCAGCCCACCTGGGAACGTGAATCAGGCGTCGGATCGGATGGTCGTAGGGGGCCACGCCGAACAGCTGTAATTTAACGTCGGGATGGGCGCGAAATGCGGTTTCCAGTGCGACGTTCTGGCGGCCGATGCCGCTGGTGGGATAACCGGCTGCTGCGCGGTAATCAAGTCCTATACGCATGAGCGCGATCCTTGCTTGGGAGCGTAAGTCGGGTGTAGATGACTTCCAGTTGTGCGGCCGACACGGACCAGTCGTGCCGGGCGCGCGCATAAACGCGTCCGGCTTCGCCGATCCGTTCCAGACGCGCCGGGTTGTCGATGTTGTCAGTAATCAGTCTGGCCAGCCCGGCGGCGTCTTCACTGCCCAGATAGTGCTCGCCGTTGGTCACGGCAAGGCCCGACACACCTTGCGCGGTGGTCACGATCGCAAGCCCGGCCGCCATGGCTTCCAGTGTCTTGAGCTTTGAGCCGCCGCCTTGGCGCAACGGGGCAAAAAAGATCGCCGCTGTCGCTTGAAGCGCACGCAGGTCGGGTACAAAGCCCAGCCATTCAATACGCGGATCGGGCCAGCGCTCGCGCCAGTTCTGGGGCATGGCGAAGCCGCCGATGGCGAAGCGCACGTTGGGCGATACGGCCCAGACCTGCGGCAGGATTTCATCCAGCGCCCATTCGATGGCGTCGATGTTGGGCCCGTATTCGTAGTTGCCGATGAACAGCAGCCGCTGGCTGGTGCGGTCGGCATGGACGCTGGCGTAATAGCCGCAATCCACACTGTTGACCACGTACGAGGTGGCTCTGCCACTCAGTCGTGACAACGCCTTGGCGTCGTCTTCGGTAACGGCAACCAGCTCGCCTGCCTGCTGGAAAACGCGAATCTCCCAACGCCGGTAGCGCCAGTGGTCGTAGACAGCAAACGCGTTGGCCCAGCGCGGCAGGCGTTCATAACTCGCCGAGCCCAGGTCGGACTCAACGTTGTGCTCGGTCAGTATGAACGGCTTGCCCGAGCGTTGCAGCGCACGCTCGAAGGGTTGAAAGGCGTAGGTGTGCTGTAACTGGATCACGTCCCAGTCTTCTTCGAGCAATTGCGCGAACGCCTTTTCGAGCGGCGAAGAGTAGCCATTGACGCTCGCCAGCATGGGCGGCGGCGCAAAGGCGACTGCCAGCAACGTCTTGAGGCTGAACAGCGGACGTCGGTCAATCACGATCAGCCGTTCCAGCCAGGGTTCCAGCGCCGAGCGGCAACTGTCGTCCAGTGCGGTCTTGGACTGCACCAGCAAGGTGATGCGATGGCCGCGTGCCGCCAGGTTGCGCAGCAAATGATATTCGCGCGTCTTGCCGCCGCTGGTGGTGGGCCAGGGCAGGTACGGGAGTGTCCACAGTATCCGCATGGTCAGGGCTTCCATTCCAGAATCTGCAGGGTCGGCTTGAGCGCCAGGGTAATGCCCTGGGTGCCGGATAACGGTATCCGGCTGCCGGTCAGCGGGTCATGCAGTACCGCATCATTGATGGCCGGGAAGTTGAGCGTGACGCCTTTGGCGCTCCAGAACATCAGCAGACGGCTGCCGTCGTCGCGGCTCCAGGTGACTGCGTACAGGTCCTCGGGCACCTGACTCACTGCCGGCGGATCTGCCGGTGTCAGGCGCGGCCCGGTCGTGTTCAGGAAGCGCTTGAGCGCGGCATACACCGGTTTGGGATTGGCCTGCAGGTCGAGCAGACCATAGCCCTGATCCCTGGGCGAGGCGCGCTCATCCAGATCGCTGAGGTTGAACAGGAAGATGCGCTGAAAATCCAGAGCGCTCATCAGCGCCAGACGTCGCAACGTGTAGTCCGCCTGACCGGAGGTGCCGATCAGTTGCTGCATCTCCACCGGGCCGTCGTAACTGGACCAGCCCCATTCGGTGGCCCAGACCTGGCTGACGCCGTTGTCGTGCAGCAGCTGGTTCATGGCGTTGGCACGGACCAGAAAATCCCGGTCCGCGACCGAGTCGCCTTCCGGGTACTCGGAGTACGGGTGGTAGGCAGCCACGATATTCTGGGTGCCCAGGCCATTGTCGAGCAGGGTCTGCAGCATGTAGCCGGGTGTGCTGTGCATCTGGCTGTAATACGCCATGCCTGCGGTGACGATGGTCTTGTCCGGGAGAACCGCGCGAATGGCATCGGCGGTCGTGGTCAGCAATCGCCCGTAGGCTGCCGGGTCTTCCTTGGGCAGCCAGACGATGTTGGGCTCATTCCACACCTGCCAGTTGGCAACCTGCGGATAGCGTTGGGCCAGATCGGTCATGCGCGCAGCAAACGTGGCAAAGTCCTTGGGGGGATACTGATCGCGGCCCTGCGCGTTGGGCGGTGCCGTGCTGGCAAAGGGCGCAGAGCCCACCAGGTAGGCGAGGGTGTTGTAGCGGTGCGCCTTGATCGCCGCCATCGCTGCGTCCAGCTCGGTCAAGACCAGTTTGTTTTTCTGTGGCTCGATCACCGGCCAGTGAACAGTCAGGCGGACCCAGTTCAAGCCCAGCTCGTCAAGCCGCGCCATCTGCTGCTCGTACACCTGCGGCGCAAAATACTGGAACTGCACATTGACGCCCAGAAAGTCCTGCCACACCACCGCTCGCGGGGCCTTCAGCACGGTCGAGGCCTGGGCCGGGCCGGTCAGCGTCAGGCTGAGCAGGGCCGCAGTGATGGATGACCACGCGAAAGATCGACGTTGCATTTCATTTCACCTCGCAGGCGGTGCGAAACATGTCCCTGAAGCGCTCGGCGGTATGGTTCCAGACTCGGGTCTTGCCCATCACCGCAGCCTTCTCGGCCCATTGAGTCACTCGTTGCGGATCTGAGCACACGCTGCCCAGTGCCGCCGAAAGTGCCTGGATATCGCCTTGCGGGTAAATCATCCCGTTGCCATGCGACACCTCCTCGGCAAACGAGCGCGCATCCGAGGTGATCACGCCGCGCCCGCAGGCCACGGCCCAGGACAATGCGCCGCTGGTGCCGCGCAGCTTGCCGAGGATTTTCAGTTTGCTGGATTCGCGGTATGGCAGAACCATCACGTGGTGGGCCTGAATGACGTGAGGAATCTGCTCGGCAGGCAGGTCCAGTTGCCAGTCGATCAGGTCGACCAGCCCCAGTTGCCTGATGCGCAGGCGCAACTGATCGAGATAGCTGCCCGACGGACCGAACGCCATCTCTGGCTCGCTGCCTCCGGCAAGGGTCAGGCGGACTGTTGCACGCAAGGCTGGCTGGGCGGTGAACAGGTCTGCCAGTGCGTCGAGCAAGTCCTCGATGCCCTTGCCACGGTAGATGAAGCCGAAGTACAGCAGGCGCATCGGTTGCAGCGGGGGCAGCGCAACGGGTGCAATGGCCAGGTTGCCATGGCTGATGACCTCCATCTGCGCAGGCCTGAGCCCCATGCGCTGGCGCAGGCTCTGGCTGCCTGCCTGGGTGAGCGTCACCAGACGGGTCATCTGTCGCGCCAGTTGCCGTTCTTCATGCAGACACAAAGGATCTGCCAGCACGGTGGCGATTTCTGGCAAGGGAGAGCGCATGCCACTGGCCATTGACAGCGGCCAGGGCAGTTTTTCCCTGCGCCACACCAGCCGTTCCGGGTCATGCACCGTGGCGGTCAACGGCAGCGCCGGGAAGCGACGGCGCAGGGCACGCAACGCTTCGAACTCCGCCAGTCGTCCGCCACCCAGTTCGGCATGCACCAGATCAATGCCGTTCCAGTCGGCTTGCTTCACACGTTCGACAGCCGCTTGCGGGTCATTGCCCACGCCTTGCAACGGTGTACTGATTTCCAGGTCCAGCCCTTCCAGAGCGTGCCTGAGGTGACCGGCATAGTCAGCGATGCCGTTCTGCTCCGGTGGCAGTGGGGCAAGCAGGGCAATGCGCATCAGCCACGGCTCCCTATTCGTTTCAGGACATTGAGAACCTGCTCCGGCACTTCGAAGCGGCGACGGTTGAAGATCACGCCGTCGACTTTCTTGAACGCGGTATTGAGGTTGTGCAGGGTGTCTTCCAGCATCGGCACGGTGGTTTCTTCGGCGCGGACCACCAGCAGAATCAGGTCGGCATTGCGCAGCAGCACAAAGGCTTCCTGGTTGGTGGAAACGCCCGAGGCGTTGATCAGCACGATCTCGCCCGGTCGTGCCGGCGCGCGGCTCTCGGTGCGCACCAAATGGCCCTGCTCGACGAGCAGTGTGGCGAGTCGCGAAATCACGAAGCTCACACCGGCACCGGACTTGACTGACGTGAAGCCCAGGGTGAGGCCTTTCTCGTCCACCTGATCCAGCGGCAGGATGCCGTACACCCTGTGCAGGTTGGAGGTGAACGCAGCACTGCGCTCCTGGGCACGCTCCAGGTCCGGAAGACTGGTCCAGACCGGCACGCCGAAGCTGCTCTCGATCTTGTCGCCGTCGTGGATGCGTTGGTCCAGCAGGTAGAAGAAGTAAAGCGCCAGACCGCCGACCACCACGCTCAGCGGGAAGGCCAGCAACACCATCATCAGGCTTTTCGGGAACACTCGGCTGGGGTTGTAGGTGGCGTCTTCGATGGTCGCGATGTTGCTGATCTGGCTGTTGTCCAGTTCGCGGTCGATACGCGCCTTTTCCAGGCTGTCGGTGTACAGCGCGTAGCTTTTCTCAGCGGCGTCCAGTTCGTTCTGTAGACGCGACAGCTCGGGTTCCAGATTCAGCGCCAGTTGCCGATCAGCTTCCAGTTGCGCGATCTGCGCGTTTTGCTGGGCGAGCTGAGTCTGCAAGCGGGCATAGCTGGTCTGCTGGTCGGCATACACGTTCTGCATGCGGTTGTAGATCGGGTTGGGCGTTATGCTTTCAGAGCGCTGGATCGTAGCGTCCTGCTCATTGAGCAGTTTCTTGAGGTTGTTGATTTCCTCGTTCACGGCACGGATCGGAGGTGCCTGCTCCTTGAATGAGCGCAGCAGTTCCTGACGCTCGACCTCCTTGCCGTTGATGCGGTTCTGCAGGTCCTGGCGGTTGGGGTTGAGTGACAGCTCGCGTCCGGCTGAAACCGTCTTGGGCTGCTCGCTCAGTTGCTTCTTCAACAGGTCCAGACCTGCCTTGGTGGAGGCGATGGCCCGGGTGGTGTTGTTACGCTCGGTGCGCAGGTCGTTCAGCCCCTGGGAAGTGTCGGCCAGGCGCTGAGCGATGCTCACCGCGCTCAACTGGTTCAGGTAGGTCTGGATCTGTTTCTTGTAGGAAAAGATGTTGTTGCCTGTCGATTTCACTTCCGATTCATAGAAGGCATAGAGGCTGACGCGACCCAGCGTCTTGGTGCGTTGCACCTGATACTCCTCGATCCAGGTCTTGAGCACGGTTTGCGCGGTGGTCGGGTCGTTCCAGGTGAATGTCAGCTCCATCACCGAGGAGCCCGGTTCATGGCTGACCTTGAAGTTCTTCTCCAGATCCTCGGCCATCCGCTCGGCCGGGGTGCGTTTCTCGACCAGCCCGATGAACTGCAGAATGCCACGGCCGACGTCCACCACCGAACCGATGGCAGACTTGAGTGTATTTTTCACAGACGCGAGAAACCCGGTCTGGGGTTCGACTTTCGACAGCTCGGCCAGGTATTTTTCGGACACCGTGCGCATGATCGGTCGACCGGTCAGCATGCGTTCTTCGTCGAGCAACGGATCGCGCAGGGCGCTGGGCACTACGATGGCCTGACGGTTGGACAGCTCAATGGGCACGGTGCTGGTGTCGCGTCCCGGCTTTACCAGCAGCAGTGCTGTGGACTCGTAACGGTTGGGCAGCAGCAACGCGCCCAGCAACACGATGATGAACGTTGCCAGTACCGTGATTTTGACTTCGCGCTTGAAGATGAAGAACAGGCGCAACAGGTCGCGAAATGAGCGGATATTGATCATGTCTGGTTCCCTGACAATTAATTGTTGCCGCGCAGCTCGTAGTTGAGGCCCAGGCCGATCGACTTCGCGAAGGGGATCAACTGGTTGAAATACAGGCTGACGCCATCAACTTTGTTTCCCACCGAAGATTTGGGAACGAACACGATGTCGCCACGCTTGAGCAGCACCGGAGCCGTCGGGCCGCCCGCTGTGCCGGCCCAGAGAAACTTGCTGTAGTCGAACAGGTAGGTTTTATAGAGGCCATTTTCTTCCTGGCGCAGCAGCGCTACCTGAGCGGCATCGCCGTCGAGTGCGACGCCACCGGCTCCGATGATTGCCTGCTCAAGGTTGGTCGCGACGTTGGCGGGCAGGGTGACCGAATTGCGCACCGCCCCGCCGACGAACACCGTGTTACCGGGCGACTGGGAAATGTTGATGGTCAGCGCCGTCTCGCGATAGACGTTCTGCAACTTGCTCTCCAGCGAGTCGTTGAGCTGTTGCAGCGTCAGCCCGGCCGCCTTGACGGTGCCGATGTAGGGGTAGGAAAAGGTGCCGTCGTTGAGCACCTGAAACAGGGTCAGCTCATAAATCGAGTTGGCGGTGAAGGCCGAAATGGACGGCGATTCCCCCGTGTTGCGCACGATACGAAGGACATCGCCGGCGCGGATTCTTTCCGCCGGGAGGGGCTTGCCTGCCAAGGCGCGGCCAGCGGCCTGGCTGGCTTCCACCATCGCCCGATCCTCTGGCAAGCCGACCCGTGAGGGTGTATTGCACCCGCTCAGCAGCAATACGCCGACCATCAGCATCATGCTTCTCATTTATCCTGAACTCCTGTCATGCACGAATACGGCTCCCTTTCGGGTAATAAAATCATGTTGGCAGGTACTGCCAGGTGCTGCGGTAGTGGTCTAAGGGCCGGGGGAGGGCCGGATCAACGGCCTTGCCCGGCTGTGTTTCAGCTTTTCACTGCGGCCTCGGGTACGCGCCCATAGATATCGGTGAAACGCACGATGTCGTCCTCGCCAAGGTATTCGCCGCTCTGCACCTCGATCATGACCAGGTCAATCACGCCGGGGTTGACCAGGCGGTGGGTGAAGCCTGGCTTGATGAACGTCGATTCGTTGGTGTCGAGCATGAATTCGCGCTCACCGTTGGTCACGCTCGCCATGCCGCTGACCACAATCCAGTGTTCGCTGCGGTGGTGGTGCATCTGCAAGGAGAGTGAAGCTTGCGGGCGCACCACAATGCGTTTGATCTTGAAGCGTTTGCCTTCCTCAAGCACGGTGTAGGTGCCCCATGGGCGTGTCACGGTGCGATGCAGACGGTAGGCGTCGTGGCCCTGACGCTTGAGCTCCTGCGCGATGATCTTCACGTCCTGACTGCGCGCGCCGTCAGCGACCAGTAATGCGTCGGGCGTATCGATGATGATCAGGTTGTCCAGGCCGATGGCACCCACCAGCCGCTTGGGCGAGTCGATGTAGCAGTTGGTCACATCGTGCAGCACGGTCTGCCCGTTGCACTGATTGCCCTGCGCGTCGACTCCGGTCAGCTCGCGCACCGCTTCCCATGAGCCGATGTCGCTCCAGCCCAGCTGGCATGGCACAACCGCCACTTTGCTGGAGCGCTCCATCAGCGCGTAGTCGATGGATATGTCAGGTGTCAGACCGAACGACTCGCTGTCCAGCTCGACCTGCAATTCGCGATTCCCTTCCTTGCTCGTGCTCGACGCCAGGCACGTGCGCACTGCGCTCAAGACGTCGGGGGCATGGATTTCCAGCTCGTGCAGCACGGCATCTGCCCGCATGCAGAACATCCCGGCATTCCAGAGGTGCAGGCCGCCATCCAGGTAACCTTGCGCCGTCAGTGCATCGGGCTTCTCGACGAAGCGTGCCACCTGATACGCATCGGCGTTGAGTGACTGGCCCTTTTCGATGTAGCCGAAACCGGTTTCCGCCTTGGTCGGCACTATGCCGAATGTCACCAGCCAGCCTTGTTCGGCCAGCTCACGGGCCTCCATCACGGCACGCGAAAATGCCTCGACATCGGTGATCAGGTGATCGGCCGGCAGCACCAGCAACTGAGCGTCGCCGCCGTACAGGCGAGTCACATGGAGGGCGGCGGCGGCCACGGCCGCTGCGGTGTTGCGCCCGAAGGGCTCAAGGATAAAGTCCAGCCTGACCTTGCCCTTGTTGAGCTGCCGATAGTCATCCACGGTGCGGAAATACACTTCCCGATTGGTCACTGTCAGCAGGCGCTCGACCTGAGGCAGGCCGGTGGCACGCTTGAAGGTTTTCTGCAGCAGACTTTCGCCATCGGGAAGGCGCATGAACGGCTTGGGCATGGCTTCACGAGAGACGGGCCACAAGCGAGTGCCTGAGCCGCCAGCGATGATGCAAGGAATGAGGGTGCTCATCAATAAACCTCACGGGTGAAAATCACTGCCGGAACAGTGCGCATTAGGATGTACAGGTCGAACCAGACAGACCAGTTTTCTATGTACTCAAGATCGAATTCGACGCGCTTTTCGATTTTTTCCACGGTGTCTGTTTCACCACGATAGCCGTTGATCTGAGCCAGACCGGTGATCCCGGGTTTGACTCGATGTCGCGACGTGTACTCCTTCACCGCTTGCTCGAAAAGAATGCCTGCTGCTTTGGTTGCCGTCGCATGGGGGCGCGGGCCGACCATCGACATGCTGCCCGCTACCACATTGAACAGCTGTGGCAGTTCATCCAGGCTGGTCTTGCGGATGAAGCGTCCCACTCGCGTCACCCTGGCATCGCCGCGAGTGGTCTGTTTTTCCGCTGTAGCATCGGCCTGGTGCTGATGCATGGAGCGAAACTTGAAAACCTCGATCAGCCGGTTGTTGTAGCCGTAGCGCTTTTGACGGAAGAACACCGGCCCCTTCGAATCGAGCTTGATCGCCAGTGCAACCAGCAGCATCACCGGGGAAAGCGCCAGCACCGCCAGCGAGGACAGCACGATATCTTCGGCGCGCTTGATGAACGGCGACCAGCCGTTGAGCGGTACGTCCGAGGCATTGAACATAGGCAGGCTGGCGACTTCGGTGATGCGGTTATGGCTGTGACGAAACGCGACCATGTCCGGCACCAGCAACACATTGACCGGCAGACGACGCAGCTCGTGAATGATGTGATCCATGCGGTTTTCCGCCGTCCACGGCAGGGCGACGAGTACCTGGGTCACTTTTTCTTCGCGAATCAGGCGCTCCAGGTCACTGGTGTTGCCCAGCAGCGGAAGGTTGGCGACGGTCTTGGGCATACGGCCGATACGATCGTCGATGAACCCCATGACCCCGGAACGAATGTCCTGGTGGCGAAGCAGGTATTCAGCCAGGCGCAGGCCGTTTTCGGTGGCCCCCAGAATCACTGAGTTCTGCAAAAACACGCCTTTGCGCATCTGGTGCCTGAACACCATGAGCAACAGCAGGCGAATGACGCAGAACAGTGTCAGGCTGGCCAGATACCAGATCAGCAACTGCTCGCTGGTGAAACTTGCGAACAGCCCCAGCGTGCGCTGCATGAACAGCAACAGGCCGAAGGAAGCCGACCAGGCGATGATGATCCCGCGCAGTCGCAAAGCGTTGCTGAACAACGCTTCTGAATACACCCCCATGGCCTGAAAAATCAGGACCACGACGACCCCGAAAAAGACCTGCATCGCCAAATGGCTCTGCACTTCCTGCTGGATGCCCTGCTGCATGAACGTGACAATCAGCAGCCCTGGCAGAATGCAGGCAAAGGCGTGCGCCAGGCGAATGCCAAGCAGAAAGTACTCCACCAGGCTGGTGCGAGTCAGCGAGAGACTGTCTACCGGTTGCAACCTCATAAAACTCCCTGGCCTGTAAAAAGGTTCTCATTGCCTGTCTACGTTGCCTGTTTGTGACTTGATTCGGTCATTGCAGGACCGAGTCAAAAAAACATCTTTATTAAGGTTCTTTCGAAAGATAGCCAATTAGTTGTCGAGTGGATGGCTTTTCAGTTGCGTCAATTGTGAATATCACTTTTGGTATGTCGGCGGCTTTTGGATTTAATGTAAGACTTTTCAGTCATTTGTGAGTGAAAACCCTTGGCTGGCTGATTTGGCTTTAGTAAAGCCCATGTAACGCAAAGCGTAAGGGGGAAATATTCATTTGCGGGTACAGGGCCCTGGTCAGTACATCCATCCGGCGGCCAAAGGCCAGTAAATACGGGGGAAAACCACGGAGTGTGCAGCTGAAAAAAATTATCCGGATCGAGGGGCTTTTTTGATCTCACCGGGGTCACATCCTTGCGCTGTGCCAAATGCAGTCAGGCGCTGGCAAACAAGCGTCACTCACAGGCGGTACTCGTACAGGTCACCAAAGGGGGTTTCATGACACAACGCAGGGCAATGCTCATTCTTCACGGCAAACAGTCGCTCAATGAAGATGTTCGCAACGGCGTCGCTGAAAAACGCCGGCAAGGCTGGGAGCTGGATGTTCGTCTGACCTGGGAAGCCGGCGACGCACAACGTCTGGTCCACGAGGCGCTAGCTGCAGGGCATCGTCATATCGTGGCCGGGGGAGGGGACGGCACCTTGCGGGATATCGCCGAGGCACTGGCGCTGGCAGAGGATTCGGGCGCCAGCCTGACTATTCTGCCGTTGGGGACAGCCAACGATTTTGCCAGGGCTGCGGGCGTACCGCTGGAAGTGGCTCAGGCGCTCGAACTCATGGAGGTCGCGCCACGTCCGGTGGACCTGGGTGAAGTGGGCGGCAAGCTGTTCCTGAACATGGCCACCGGGGGATTTGGCAGCCAGGTCACGGCCAATACGTCAGAGGACCTCAAGAAAGTGCTGGGCGGTGCGGCTTATCTGTTTACCGGCCTGACGCGCTTCGGTGAGCTGCACGCTGCCCATGGGGAGCTGATCGGTCCGGATTTCCACTGGCGGGGCGACCTGCTCGCGCTGGGCATCGGCAACGGACGGCAGGCGGGCGGTGGCCACGTGCTATGCCCTGCGGCGCTGGCCGATGACGGGTTGCTGGACATCAGTATCCTGCCCGCGCCTCAGGAAGTGGTCAGTACGCTCAAGAGTCTGCTGGAAGGAGGGCTTGGTTTCGACAACATGTTCATCCGTGCGCGGCTGCCGTGGGTCGAACTCAAGTCTGCACAGGGTCTGGACATCAATCTGGACGGCGAGCCGCTGTCTGGCGAAGACCTTCGCTTCGAGGCTCGGCCGGGCGCACTCAATGTGCATCTGCCGGATGATTCACCGGTGCTGAGCCAGTCGTCGGGGTTGCTCAGTCGTCCAGACTGATAATCTGCTCGCGCACGCAAAACAGCACCAGACCGGCGACGTCGAAGATCTGCAGACGCTTCATGATCTGCGAGCGGTGGGTCTCGACAGTCTTGATGCTCAGGTCCAGCCCGGCGGCTATTTCCCGTGTGGATTTGCCGCGCACGATCAGCCTCAGAATTTCCAGCTGGCGCGCGGTGAGGTTGTACTTCTGCTGCGTGATGGCGGGCTTGTCCGGGCGGGGACCTTGCAGGGCGCGGTTGATGACGGTGTGAGCGATGGCGGGGCTCAGGTAGCGTTCACCGTTGCGCAGGGCTTCCAGTGCCTGCTCCAGCTCGGTCGCGGTAGCGTCCTTGAGCAGATAGCCATGGGCGCCTTGCTCCAGGGCGCGCATGATCATGTCCGGGTCGGTATGCATCGACAGGATCAGCACCTTGCAATCGGGTTGCACCTTGAGTAACTGCTCCAGGGCGTCGAGTCCGTCGACCTCCTTCATGAAAATGTCCAGCAGGATGATGTCAGGCTTCAGGCGCTGTACCAGGTCCGACAGGTGCGCGCCGTCGGCCGCTTCACCGACGATGGTGTAGCCGGGAATGTCTGACACCAGCGCACGGACGCCGGCTCTGATCAGTGAGTGGTCATCGACCAGTAACAGAGTGCAGGTCATTGTCGCTTCTTGTGTGAATGGGCTCGCCCATCTGTGCGAGGCGCCCAGGGAAACAATATGTCGATTCGGGTGCCTGATCCGGGGCTGCTGTAGAGCGACCAGGACCCGTCCAGCAGAAGCACGCGCTCACGCATTCCTGACAGACCACTTTGGCCATGCTGTGCAGGACGGTTTGCAGGGTCGAAGCCTGTGCCGTCATCGGTAATCAGCAGCGACAAACCGGCGGGCAGGCGTTGAATGCGTATGAGCACATTAGTCGCCTGGGCATGGCGAAGCATGTTGGTGACCGCTTCCTGAGTGATGCGGTAGGCCGCCACGGCCATTTCCTCGGGAATGCCGGTCAACCGCTGTTTGCACTCCAGGCTCCAGCTTATCTGGCTGTTGGCCAGAACTGACACCAGATGAGCGCGTAAGCCGGCTTCCAGTCCCAGGCTCGACAGTTGGCGCGGGTTGAGGATCGCGGAAAGGTCACGCACCTTTTCCAGTGTTTCTGCCAGCGTGCCAGTGAGCTGTTCGGCAGGGGAATGAAGTTCCGCAGGCAGTCGGCGTTGCAACCAGGCGCATTGCAGCTGCGCGGCCGTCAGCATCTGGCCAATGTCATCATGAAGCTCCCGGCTGAGTCGGTGACGCTCTGTTTCCTGAACTTCGAGCATTCGTTCGGCCAGTTCGCGAGGCTGCAACTGAATCAGCCGGCTGGAACGCCATTGGTACAGCCAGACCGTCACGAACGTGATCAGGTTGAGCCCCAGAAGAGTGGCTGAAAGTTGGTAGGCGTTTATGTACAGCGCGATATTGGCGAGCGCGGCCACCAAGCACAGCACGCCCGTAGCCCACGCAATGATTCTGGAGAGCGGAGGCTTGAGCGATAGATACCTGGAACTGGCATGCATGACAGATGGCGCCGTAAAGAGTCATGACCGATAGTTTTATGAATTGATATCACAGTGCTATCGGATAACGAGTGAATAACTGTTCAAGTATATTCAAAGCAGCGGGATAGGGCACCTTTCACTCTTTTCGGGCAACGGAACGAGACAGTACGGTTGTCGGAACGAGCGGGGAGTGTCGATCTAACCCCGTGTGTGGTCCGGGGTGGCAGGAGGTTGAGCGGAAAGGCTGGCAAGGCGATGCAGCAACATCTGCTGTTCTTCGTTATCCATGATCAGTTCGCCTGTCCGGGGATCAAGGAGTTCCAGTTGCCAGGAAATCAGCGACAGACAGCTTTTCAGCGTGCTCAGTGTTTCCAGTGACAGACCCTCTGAACAGCCTGTGTCGTCGAGCAGGCTGCGCAACTGGCGAGAGAAGTCGGCAATGCACTGTACCGAGGCAGTGTCGGCCTTTTCGGCCAGCAGACGCAGCGATCTCAGTAGGCAATCGATGGCGTCTTCGTCATGACCGATCAATTCAAGGTGTGAAAGACACTCTTCCGACTTGTAGAGAAGCGCCTGGGACTCGATCAGAAACTGATCATGTTTCTGGTGCCAATCGTTGCTGCTCAGCATCCTTTAACTCCACACATCATGGATAGCGAACGTCCGTCCGCGGCGAATGGCTGACAGTAAATGTCGATTTCATCTGAAAGTCTGTAGGGCGTTTCCGAATGTATCTCGATGATGTCGTATTGATGTTCAGCGAGTGTCGTTTCGGAGAATTCCACCCCTTTACCCGTGATTGAATCACGCAGTGTGTGGTGTGCAACGACGACCCGAATATCTGAAACAGCGATGGCTGCCGGGTTGGCCGAATGCGAGGGCTGGAACGCTGACAAAAGCCTGACTCCATTCATGCAATGAGAATGGCGTCACAATAGTGGCAATAAGATACCGATCATATCAGGATGTCCCTGATAGACATTAGGGCTCACCCCTAGTATGCGAAAGAGGAATCTTGCCTTGCCGGAAGGCAGCGATGGGCGATTTTGTCATCGCGATGCGCGTCTTGAGTGCGACATCAGTAAAGCATGATGGTAATGTGACATCAATGGTCGCGAATAGCCTTTCATCGCCATTAAGGTCCGGCTCGTTTCAGCCGATACACGTTAAGCAGACTCATCGTGACCAACGCTTCAGGAGCTAAAATGGCTGGCATTCTCGACACAGTAGATCAACGCACACAGCTGGTGGGCGAGAATCGCCTGGAAATCCTCATGTTTCGCCTTGCCGGTCGGCAGTTATTCGCGATCAACGTGTTCAAGGTCCAGGAAGTGCTGCAGCTCCCCAAACTGACGCTTATGCCGCAACGACACTCCTTTGTCTGCGGAGTCGTCAACCTGCGTGGCCAGACCCTGCCGGTGATCGACCTGTCTCAGGCCATCGGCATGCGTCCGCTGGTGCCAGGGCCTGGCAGCACTATCATCGTGACAGAGTACAATCGCTCCGTTCAGGCGTTCCTGGTCGGCGGTGTGGACCGTATCGTCAACATGAACTGGGACGCGATCATGCCACCGCCTGCCAGCGCCGGCCGTCAGCACTACCTGACCGCGATCAGCAAGGTCGATGACCAGTTGGTGGAGATCATTGACGTCGAGAAAGTCCTGGCCGAAATCGTGCCTTACAACGCCAAGGTGTCCCGCGAGAAGCTGGAAGACCCTGTGCTGGAAGATGCACGTGGTCGCGAGATTCTGCTGGTCGACGATTCCAAGGTCGCCTTGTCCCAACTGCGTGACACGCTTTCGCAGCTCGGTCTGAAGCTGCACGTGGCCAGCGACGGTCTCAAGGCCCTGAACATGCTCAAGGGCTGGGCTGACGCCGGTGAAGACGTGCAGAAAAAACTGCTGATGGTCTTTACCGACGCTGAAATGCCGGAGATGGACGGCTATCGTCTGACCACCGAGATTCGCAATGACCCCCGTTTGCGCAGCCTGTACATTGTCCTGCACACCTCGCTGTCGGGCAGCTTCAACGAATCGATGGTGAAAAAGGTCGGTTGCGACAACTTCCTGTCCAAATTTCAGCCCGACAAGCTGGTCGAGGTCGTGCGTGAGCGTCTGATGATGCTCGCCAACAGCTGACAGGGCTGATCGTCTACAGATCCAGGCTGCCTGCCGGGTCGTTGTTCGTATAAGCTTTGGCCCTCACGTCAAGGCTTATCGAGCCACCCAAGGATCAGGTCATGCTACGTCTGCGCTCTCTCTATCGCTATCCTCTTAAATCCTGCAAGGCGGAAGTCCTGCAGCGAGCGTCGTTCGACAGCCTTGGGCTGTCAGGTGATCGACGCTGGATGCTGGTTGATGAGAGCGCGGGTCGTTTCCTGACCCAGCGCGCAGTCGCTCACATGTCGCAACTGTCGGTGTTGTGGAACGCCAGCGGCGGGGTGACGCTCAGTGCGCCTGGCTTCGCGCCGCTGGATGTTGCCGTGCCGGCTGATGTTCCGGACACGCTGCGTGGCGTGACGGTCTGGCGAGATTCGTTGCAAGTGCCCGATGCGGGTGAAGAAGCAGCCGAGTGGGTCAGCCGCTTCATCGGCAAGCCGACACGCCTGGTCTACATGCCGGTCGAGCGTGCTCGCTGGCTGCCCGGCGGGTACGGATCCATCGATAACCGGGTCAACTTTGCCGATGGCTTTCCGCTGCTGCTTATTGGGCAGGGTTCGCTCGACGATCTGTCTGCCAGGCTCGGCAGGCCTGTGGAAATGCTGCGCTTCAGGCCAAACCTGGTGATTGAAGGTGCCGAGGCGTTCGCTGAGGACAACTGGAAGCGCATCCGTATTGGCGCGATGGAGTTCCAGTTGCTCAAGCCCTGCGCGCGCTGCATTCTCACCACCATCGACCCTGCCACTGGCGAACGCAGTCCCGACCGTGAACCTTTCACCACGCTCAAGACTTACCGCGAGGTCGAAGGCAATGTCATGTTCGGCCAGAACATGCTCAATGTCGGGCCGGGTGAGCTCGAGGTGGGGATGGACGTTGAGGTGCTTGAGTGATTGCCTTACGCCGCTGTCCACTCTGAGTCCGTTGGCTTGCCAGGTCATCGTTCTCGGGAGTCGCACGCATGGACGTCATACATTCGCCGCCGTCGCTCAGTGCTCCTGACGGGACGGGCACCGCCGTGTCAGGTTCACAGCATCCTTCGAAGTGGGACTGTCCGGATGAGGTGCCCAGGCCGGGATCTCTGGGACGGTGTTGTACGTTGTGGCTATCTTGTTTGCCTTGCCGGTTTACGGTCTGGTGGTGCTGACCATCAACCTGATCTACCCCGGACAGGGTCTGGCGGCGGAGCAGTTAAAGGTAATCGATAATCCGCTGATCTGGATGGCAATGTTCATCTGCGTGCTGGTGGCCGTCTGGGTGCTTCGCTGGCTTGCTTCAGAGCCCGAAGCGCTGGGCTTCTGCTTTGATGAGGACCAGCAGCGTCTCACGTTCACTCAGTGTCGCCCTGCCCGGACACCGACCGTGCAGAGTGTGCCTTACAGCGACATCCTGCGCATTACGCCCTGCAAGATGACCACTTTCGGATTCATCTGCCATTTTGCGGTGTGCTTCGTCGGTGCTGACGGCAAGCGGGCCACGCGTGAGTTGCCGATCTATCTCACGGAGCAGGAGACGCAGTTCCACGCCGATTGGTTGAGGCGATCGATCGGCGAGCGAATGCAAGAAGTGTCGGATCTGGATAAGTAGCGACACAAGATCAGCATGACCGTTGCCAATCTGACTGGAAGCCAGGTAGGCGCAAGTAAACGATGATCCTGAAGCGCGTACCCCTGCAGGGCATG
Organism: Pseudomonas asturiensis; assembly: GCF_900143095.1. Taxonomy (GTDB): domain Bacteria; phylum Pseudomonadota; class Gammaproteobacteria; order Pseudomonadales; family Pseudomonadaceae; genus Aquipseudomonas; species Aquipseudomonas asturiensis. The sequence continues at coordinate 395,166 of NZ_FRDA01000004.1, forward strand.
GGCACGCGCGCGTATGGATGGTCGTAGGGCGGTCAGCGCCCGGCGTCAAAGATCGTCAAAAAACCTTTCATGCCAGTCCACCAGCGGCTGGGGCGAATTGAGTTTCTGGCCGTAGATCACCGAATACGACAGCACGTTCTGTACGTACTGACGGGTTTCGTCGAACGGGATGCTCTCCACCCACACATCGAAGGCCAGGTGGTTGGCACCCTTGAGCCATTGACGTACGCGGCCGGGGCCGGCGTTGTAGGCGGCAGAGGCGAGCACGCGGTTGCCGTTGAACTGACCGTGCACTGAACTCAGGTAGGCGGCGCCGAGCTGGATGTTGGTGTCCGGGTCGAGTACCTGCTGTGGCGAGGCCAGCGGGATGCTGAACTTGCGAGCGGTTTCCTTGGCGGTCGCGGGCATCAACTGCATCAGGCCGCTGGCGCCAACGCCTGAGCGTGCATCGTCCATGAAGGCGCTTTCCTGGCGGGTGATTGCAAATACCCAGCTGGAATGCAGGCCGCGGATCTTGGCTTCGCGGACCAGTGTGTCGCGGTGCGCCATCGGGAAGCGGATATCCAGGTCATCCCAGTACTGCGCCTGGCTGATGGTGCGGATCGCCGGGAAATACCATTTCAGGTCGTAGGCCAGTTTGGCCTGGGCGACCATTTCATCGCGGTTGAACAGGCGGCTGACGTGATACCACTCGCGTCGGCCATCGACGATCTCGCCACGGTCATGAAATTCCAGCGCGCGGCGTACACCCGGTGTATTGCGAACCTTGTTGATCAACGCCTGACTGAGTACCAGCGGCTTGTTGTTCAACTGATAAGGGCTCTGGGTGCGGTCGGCAGCCAGAAAACCGTAGAAATCACGCTCTTTGGCCACGTCCTTGTACAGCGCCGCAATGAGTGGGCTGTTGGGCTGGGCCAGTTCAAGCGCCCGGGCTTCCCAGTAGCGCCAGCGGTTGGTGCTGGCCAGGTCTTTGGGCAGGCGACGCGCCAGTTCGTAGGCATCCTCCCAACGACCCAGGCGCAGCAACAGGCGCAGGCGCCATTCAGTGACGGTGTTGTCGCGCAGGTCAGGGTCATACTTGGTCATGACCTCCAGCGCGCGATCATCATAGCGACGCGCCAGCGTCAGGCCGATCTCTTTGGCGATTTCCACCTGTTCTTCGCGGGAGAAATGCATGGTAATCGCGTAGCTGTCCAGCATTGCGAGGGCTTTCTGCGGGTCCTGGCGCGCCAGTCGACGCAGGCCGAGGCCCACCACGTCGGACATCGCTTCATCTACGGGCACGAACTGTCCGGGGTTGTTGATCATTTCCGGCTTTTGCGCAACCGCCACCAGCAACTTGCCCTGCGGCGCCAGTGAATTGAGGCTGTTGACCAGGGTATTGGCCAGGCTGTAGTTGCGAGCCTGAGCTGCCAGCTTGGCTCGCTGCCAGCGTTTCTGTTCGGTCAACTGGCCTGCTGCGGCCCATTGAGCGAAAAAGCCGTCGCAGGCACCCGGCAGGGTCTTGCCGGTCATCCAGAGCTTCTCGGCACTGGCGTAGCCTTCGGCGCGCTGATTGTTGTTCAGCTGGTACTGGCCATACAGGCAGTCCAGTTCGACGAAATTCATCTTGGGATCGTAGTACTTCACGAACGGCTGCCAGTCGCCACGCTCGGCCAGCCAGCGCAACCAACGCAACTTCATCCAGTTGGCCTGGGGAAGGTCGCCGTGCTCGGCGAGAAATTTCTCGATCTCGGCGTTGCTGGCGGTTTTCAGACGTGCGGTCAGCTCGTCGTACTCCAGATACGGCTCGAGCGGGTAGTCGGCGAGGGCAGTGCTGTACATCTGATAAGGGCCTGAGTCGCCCTTGGCCAGTGCGCGTTTTGCCTCGTCGTAGTATTTGCGTTGCTGGGTGATATCGACCGCATGGGCAGACTGGACGGCGGTGGCGGAGAGGAGCAGGCACGATAAAAAGCTGAACAAACGACTGCGCATGAGACTTCCGAGCAGATGAGTCGTGAAAAGTGCGGCTAGCTTAGCCTTTTGCCAGCTCATGGTGAAAGCACTCACGACAACGTTGTCTCATGTAGAAATAATTAGCCGTTATAAAGAGAGAGCGACGCTGACGGCACCTGCGACGAATCCCGACATCCACCGGCTATCTCAGGTAGAATGCGCGCCCGGTTTTTGGAGAAGCTCATGACCCTGCTCAAATTCAGCGATGTGTCCCTTGCTTTCGGCGCCATGCCGTTATTGGACAAGGTGTCCTGGCAGATCGCCCGTGGTGAGCGGGTGTGCATCATTGGCCGCAATGGCACTGGCAAATCCAGCATGCTGAAGCTGGTCAAAGGCGTTCAGAAGCCCGATGACGGCGCTGTCTGGCGCGCGCCGGGCCTCAAGATTGGCGAATTGCCCCAGGAATTGCCGGTAGCCGACGGACGGACAGTGTTCGACGTGGTGGCCGAAGGTCTGGACGGCGTTGGCGCATTGCTCGCCGAGTACCACCATCTGGCTCAGAACTGCGTGACCGAGGAAGACCTCAACAAGCTCATGCATGTGCAGCAGGACCTCGAGGCCCGCGATGGCTGGCGCTTGCAGCAATTGGTCGAAAGCACCCTCAGCCGTCTGCAGTTGCCTGCCGACAAGACCCTGGCCGAGCTGTCCGGCGGCTGGCGTCGCCGTGTCCTGCTGGCTCAGGCACTGGTTTCAGAACCTGACCTGCTGCTGCTCGACGAACCGACCAACCACCTGGACATCGGCGCAATCGCCTGGCTTGAAGAAGCCCTCAAGGATTTCCAGGGCGCCGTGTTGTTCATCACGCACGACCGGGCATTCCTGCAAAACCTGGCGACCCGTATTCTGGAGCTGGACCGTGGCGGACTGATCGACTGGGACGGCGACTACGCCAGCTTCCTCGTGCACAAGGAAGCGGCGCTGGCGGCCGAAGAAACCGCCAACGCACTGTTCGACAAGCGTCTGGCCCAGGAAGAAGTCTGGATTCGCCAGGGCATCAAGGCCCGCCGTACCCGTAACGAAGGCCGCGTGCGCGCCCTGAAAGAGTTGCGCGTTGAGCGCAGCGAGCGCCGCGAACGCACCGGCAAGGCCAATATCCAGCTCGACACGGCCGAGAAATCCGGCAAGCAGGTCATGGTCCTGGACAACGTGAGCTTCGCGCATCCGGGCGGTCCGATGCTTATCAAGGACTTCTCCATGGTCCTGCAGCGCGAAGACCGTATCGGTCTGTTGGGTGCCAACGGCACGGGCAAGACCACACTGCTCAAGCTGATGCTCGACAACCTGCAGCCCACTGGCGGCAAGGTTGAAGTGGGTACGCGTCTGGACGTTGCCTACTTTGACCAGTTGCGTCACCAGCTCGACCTGGAAAAGACCGTGATCGACAACGTGGCCGAAGGTCGCGATTTCATCGATATCGATGGCCAGAGCCGTCACGTACTGAGCTACCTGGGTGATTTCCTGTTCAGCCCGCAGCGTGCCCGCACGCCGGTCAAGGCGCTGTCCGGTGGCGAGCGGGCCCGTCTGTTGCTGGCCAAGTTGTTCAGCAAGCCGGCCAACCTGCTGGTCCTCGATGAACCGACCAACGACCTGGACGTTGAAACCCTTGAGCTGCTTGAAGAAGTGCTGTTGACCTTCAAAGGCACGGTATTGATGGTCAGTCACGACCGGGCATTCCTCGACAACGTCGTCACCAGCACGCTGGTGTTCGAAGGCGAGGGCAAGGTGCGCGAGTACGTAGGGGGTTATCAGGACTGGTTGCGTCAGGGCGGCTCTCCGCGCCTGCTGGGTGTGGCGGACACCAAGTCCGGCAAGGCCGAGCTGGCCAGTGCTGTCGTTCAGGCTGCCCCGGTAGCCGCTCAGGACATGCCGGTCGCCAAGAAGAAGCTCAGCTACAAGCACCAGCGTGAGCTGGAAGCCTTGCCGGGCCAGATCGACGAAGTTGAAGGCAAGATGGCTGCTCTGACGGCTGAAATGGCCGCGCCGGGCTTCTATCAGCAGCCCGCCGAACAGACCACCGCAGCACTGGCTCAGATGGAAAGCCTGCAGGGCGAGCTGGATGCGTTGCTGGAGCGCTGGGCCGAGCTGGACGAGTGATCGTCTGACTCGTCAGGCACTAAAAAGCCCGGATCATGTCCGGGCTTTTTAGCTATTGCGCCAAGCTTATTCCGGCTTCTTGAGGCGTACAGCCAGCACATCGCAAGGTGCGCCGTGCAGCACGTCATTGGCGGTGGAGCCCAGCAGCAAAGCCAGGCCGTGACGGCCGTGGCTGCCGACGACAATCAGGTCGCAGTGCTGAATCTTGGCCAGATGGTGAATTTCCTGGCGCGGCTGGCCGTAGACCAAGTGGCTTTCACCTGCTTTCATCTGCGGGTATTTGATCTTCAGTTTTTCCAGCTTTTCCTTGGCTTGATCGAACTGCTGTTGTTGCAGTTGTGACAGGTCCATCGGGACGTCGCCTCCGAAGGCCATCGCCATGGGTTCCACGATATGCACCATCGACAGCGTCGCGCCACTGGCTTCTGCCAATTCTCGGGCGCGGCGAATGACCGGGTCGCATTCGTCGGTGAGGTCAATGGCAACCAGAATATGTTGATACGACATGAGGATGTCCTCTGAGAGGGTGGCGATGGGGTGAGTATGGCGCTTTCGTTCGCATCTGGGCAGACCCCGTGCAAGCCACTGTTTTCAAATTGTTGTTTTTAGCCTGAGTCGGGCGGGGGCAAGAAATATGACGGTCTGGATAGTCCTGTCAATCATTTGTGTGATGCTGAGCCCACTTGTCTGGTTGCGCCCCTCGCGTCATCAGAGTGGCAGAATGGCGTTGCGCATGGAGGCGCGGCGTATCGGCATGGCCATGCAACTGGCACCTCAGGAGTGGCCGCACTGGCTTGCCAAGGAGCCTCCCAGCCCGTGTGCGCAATACCATCGTCCACGCCGAAGCTCGAAACCGGATGTCTGGGTGTACTGGCAGCGTGAGCCGGGAGCTTGGGTCAACCGCTGGCGTGAGCCGTGTGAGGACGCCGCTTTGCTCGACCACTTCAGCACGCTGCCGGCTGATGTCTTCAAGGTCGAGGCGGATGCACAGATGATTGCTGTGTACTGGTCAGAGCGGGGCGAAGCAGAAGTGTTGCAGCGTATTAATGCAGTGCTCAAAGCGCTCGCCTGACCATTGGCTGAATCGCAGGCAATAAAAAGCCCGATAACAACATCGGGCCGGGGTTGGCCAGGCAGGCCGATAATTCCTGGTATGCCGGCACCCAGATCGCTGAATGCCGGTTATCACCGCTGCGCGCCCGCCACCAATTGCATCGCGGGCCTCTTGTGGCGCAGTGCGCTGACTGTAGACCTTCTGCTCTCTTTTGTCGCGTTTTTCTCGACACTTCCCGCAAATGAGCCTCAACGGTGCAGAATCTGCAGGCTTTGGCCTTATCTGCACGTTATCAATTCGTTGAATGATGACAAATCAAACATCGGTTGACGGGTCAGGAATCGCTTGTGCCTTTTGCAATCCGCCGTTTTTATTGGCGTTTTGGCGAATTGACAATTATCCGCTTTTGCCTGATGGTGTGCGTACCCAAATCAAACGGGCGTATGAAATGAGCGTTTGGTCGTCAGACGGCTCTGACAGAATCCTGGCTACCGCGTCGCAGCGGATGTATGTGTGATTTGGCGTGTTCATCGACGGCGACGTCGTAGTCTCGTTGAACGTTAATGTTCAGCGAGTATTGTTCAGCTTCCATATTGTGGAGATCAGTTGATGATTTACGAAGGTAAAGCCATCACGGTTAAGGCTCTTGAAAGTGGCATCGTCGAATTGAATTTCGACCTCAAGGGTGAGTCCGTCAACAAGTTCAATCGCCTCACCCTCAACGAGCTGCGTCAGGCAGTGGATGCCCTCAAGGCTGACGCGTCGGTTAAAGGTGTGATCGTCAGCAGCGGCAAAGACGCATTCATCGTCGGCGCTGACATCACCGAGTTCGTCGACAACTTCAAGTTGCCCGAAGCCGAACTGGTCGCCGGCAACCTGGAAGCCAACCGGATCTTCAGCGATTTCGAAGACCTCGGCGTGCCGACAGTCGTCGCCATCAACGGCATTGCGCTGGGCGGCGGTCTGGAAATGTGCCTGGCCGCTGATTATCGCGTGATGTCCAGCAGCGCCAGGATCGGCCTGCCTGAAGTCAAGCTGGGCCTTTACCCGGGCTTCGGTGGTACGGTTCGTCTGCCTCGTATCATCGGTGCCGACAACGCCATTGAGTGGATTGCATCCGGCAAGGAAAACGCCGCTGAAGATGCCCTGAAAGTGGGCGCTGTGGATGCCGTTGTCGCGCCTGAAAAACTTCAGGCCGCGGCCCTCGATCTGATCAAACGCGCCATCTCCGGCGAGTTCGACTTCAAGGCCAAGCGTCAGCCTAAGCTGGACAAGCTCAAGCTCAACGCCATCGAGCAGATGATGGCGTTTGAAACCGCCAAGGGTTTTGTTGCCGGTCAAGCCGGTCCTAACTACCCGGCACCGGTCGAAGCGATCAAGACCATCCAGAAAGCCGCGAACTTCGGTCGTGACAAGGCGCTGGAAATCGAAGCTGCCGGTTTCGTCAAAATGGCCAAGACTTCTGCTGCGCAGAGTCTGATCGGCCTGTTCCTGAACGATCAGGAGCTGAAAAAGAAAGCCAAGGGTTATGACGAAGTCGCCAAGGACGTGAAGCAGGCTGCCGTGCTCGGCGCCGGCATCATGGGCGGCGGCATCGCTTACCAGTCAGCGGTCAAGGGTACGCCGATCCTGATGAAGGACATTCGGGAAGAGGCCATTCAACTGGGCCTGAACGAAGCGTCCAAACTGTTGGGCAACCGCGTCGAGAAAGGGCGTCTGACGCCTGCGAAGATGGCCGAAGCGCTTAACGCGATTCGTCCTACGCTGTCCTACGGTGATTTCGGTAATGTCGATCTGGTCGTCGAAGCCGTGGTCGAGAACCCCAAGGTCAAGCAGTCGGTACTGGCCGAAGTCGAAGCACAGGTAGGCGAACACACCATTCTGGCCTCCAACACCTCGACCATTTCCATCAGCCTGCTGGCTCAGGCGCTCAAGCGCCCGGAAAACTTCGTGGGCATGCACTTCTTCAATCCGGTGCACATGATGCCGCTGGTGGAAGTGATCCGCGGTGAAAAGTCTAGCGAAGAGGCCGTTGCGACGACCGTCGCTTACGCCAAGAAGATGGGCAAGAACCCGATCGTGGTCAACGACTGCCCGGGCTTCCTGGTTAACCGCGTACTATTCCCGTACTTCGGCGGTTTCGCCAAGCTGGTCAGTGCGGGCGTCGACTTCGTACGTATCGACAAAGTGATGGAGAAATTCGGCTGGCCGATGGGCCCTGCGTACCTGATGGACGTGGTCGGTATCGACACCGGCCACCATGGCCGTGATGTCATGGCCGAAGGCTTCCCGGATCGCATGAAGGACGACCGCCGTTCGGCTGTCGACGTGCTGTATGAAGCCAAGCGTCTGGGTCAGAAGAACGGCAAAGGCTTCTACGCCTACGAGATGGACAAGAAAGGCAAGCCGAAAAAAGTCAACGATCCGGCAGTGCTGGATGTGCTCAAGCCGATTATTTTCGAACAGCGTGAAGTGACCGACGAAGACATCATCAACTGGATGATGATCCCGCTATGCATGGAAACCGTGCGTTGCCTGGAAGACGGGATCGTTGAAACCGCTGCTGAAGCCGATATGGGCCTGATCTACGGTATTGGTTTCCCTCCATTCCGTGGTGGTGCACTGCGTTACATCGACTCGATCGGTGTTGCCGAATTCGTTGCCCTCGCTGACCAATATGCCGAGCTGGGTGCCTTGTATCAACCGACCGCGAAGCTGCGTGAGATGGCCAAGAACGGCCAGAGCTTCTTCGGTTAAGCGCCTTTCTGAGGAATGAACGTATGAGCTTGAATCCAAGAGACGTCGTGATTGTCGACTTCGGTCGCACCCCGATGGGCCGCTCCAAGGGCGGCATGCACCGCAACACTCGTGCCGAAGACATGTCCGCGCACCTGATCAGCAAACTGCTGGAGCGAAACGACAAGATCGACCCGGCCGAGGTCGAGGACGTGATCTGGGGTTGTGTCAACCAGACCCTGGAGCAGGGCTGGAACATCGCCCGTATGGCGTCGTTGCTGACCCAGATCCCGCATACTTCCGCTGCGCAGACCGTAAGCCGCCTGTGCGGTTCGTCCATGAGCGCGCTGCACACTGCTGCCCAGGCGATCATGACCGGCAACGGTGATGTGTTCGTGATCGGTGGTGTTGAGCACATGGGCCACGTCAGTATGATGCACGGCGTCGATCCGAACCCGCACATGTCGCTGTACGCCGCCAAGGCATCCGGCATGATGGGCCTGACCGCCGAAATGCTGGGCAAGATGCACGGCATCACCCGCGAGCAACAGGATGCCTTCGGCCTTCGCTCTCACCAGTTGGCCCATAAGGCGACGCTGGAAGGCAAGTTCAAGGACGAGATCATCCCGATGCAGGGCTATGACGAAAACGGCTTCCTCAAGGTCTTCGACTACGATGAAACCATTCGTCCTGATACCACCCTGGAAAGTCTGGCGGCGCTCAAGCCGGCGTTCAATCCCAAGGGCGGTACTGTGACGGCGGGCACGTCTTCGCAAATTACCGACGGCGCTTCGTGCATGATCGTGATGTCCGCGCAGCGTGCCAAAGACCTCGGCATTCAGCCGATGGCCGTGATTCGTTCCATGGCTGTTGCCGGTGTAGACCCCGCAATCATGGGCTATGGCCCGGTACCTGCTACTCAGAAAGCACTCAAACGTGCCGGCTTGAGTATCTCGGATATCGACTTCTTCGAGCTTAACGAAGCGTTCGCTGCACAGGCCTTGCCAGTGCTGAAAGATTTGAAAGTGCTCGACAAGATGAACGAGAAGGTTAACCTGCATGGCGGCGCCATCGCTCTGGGCCATCCATTTGGATGTTCCGGTGCGCGTATCTCCGGCACCTTGCTCAATGTCATGAAGCAGAATGGCGGCAACCTTGGGGTTTCCACCATGTGCATCGGACTGGGTCAGGGCATCGCGACCGTCTTCGAACGCGTCTGATTGCCTGGCGTGACGCAAGCCGGGGCTTGATGCCCCGGCTTTTGTATTTTTGAAAAAGCAGTTTTTTGCCAGATGTTTTGGCTTTGTTTCTGTTTTGAACCTGTTTGACGAGGGCTGCACCATGCAACTGCAACCAGGGCTCTATCGCCATTACAAAGGCCCGCAATATCGCGTGTTCAGTGTGGCGAAGCATTCCGAGACCGAAGAGGACGTGGTGTTCTACCAGGCGCTCTACGGCGATTTCGGTATGTGGGTTCGTCCTCTGGAAATGTTCCTGGAGGTCGTCGAGGTTGACGGGGAGCAAGTCCCGCGCTTTGCTTTGGTCCAGGCGGAACCGAGCCTGTTTTCCGGGTCGTGACTCGGAAATTCACAACAGGCTGTGCTTGACCTCACCTTGTAGCCACTATATATAGCGTGGCCTTTACAAGCTCGTCATTGTCTTTCATCTAGTATTCAGGAATTTTCTGATCCATGGGCAAATCGCTGGTCATCGTGGAATCCCCGGCTAAGGCCAAGACCATCAACAAGTATTTGGGCAACCAGTACGTGGTGAAGTCGAGTATCGGCCATATCCGAGACCTGCCCACCAGCGGTTCGGCCAGTGCTGCCAAAGAGCCCGCCGCCAAGCGTGGCAAGGCCGCCGCTGGCGAGGGCCCGGTACTGACGCCGAAAGAAAAGGCGCAGCGCCAGCTGGTGTCGCGCATGGGCGTCGATCCGGAGCATGGCTGGAAAGCCAAGTACGAGATCCTTCCCGGCAAGGAGAAGGTGATCGATGAGCTGCGCAAGCTCGCCAAGGATGCCGACACCATCTATCTCGCGACGGACTTGGACCGCGAAGGGGAAGCCATTGCCTGGCACCTGCGCGAAGCCATCGGTGGCGATGACAGCCGCTACAAGCGCGTGGTGTTCAACGAAATCACCAAGAAAGCCATTCAGGAGGCTTTCTCCAAGCCCGGCGAGCTGGATATTGCCCGGGTCAACGCCCAGCAGGCACGTCGCTTCCTGGACCGCGTCGTCGGTTACATGGTCTCTCCGCTGTTGTGGCAGAAGGTCGCCCGTGGCCTGTCTGCAGGCCGTGTGCAGTCGGTTGCCGTGAAACTGGTGGTGGAGCGTGAGCGCGAGATTCGTGCGTTCATTCCCGAAGAGTATTGGGAAATCCACGCTGACCTGGGCACCGCCAAAGGCGCCAATGTGCGCTTTGAAGTCGCCCGTGAAAACGGTGAAGCCTTCAAGCCGCTGAACGAAGCGCAGGCCATGGCCGCGCTGGAAAAGCTCAAGGCTTCCAGCTACAGCATCGTCAAGCGCGAAGACAAACCGACCAGCAGCAAGCCGTCGGCGCCGTTTATTACGTCGACCCTGCAGCAGGCGGCGAGCAATCGCCTGGGCTTCGGCGTGAAGAAGACCATGATGATGGCTCAGCGCTTGTACGAGGCTGGCTATATCACCTACATGCGTACCGACTCGACCAACTTGTCGGCAGACGCGGTAAGCATGGCGCGCGATTACATCGAAACCGAGTTCGGCAAGAAGTACCTGCCGGAATCGCCGAACGTGTACAGCAGCAAGGAAGGCGCACAGGAGGCGCACGAAGCGATTCGTCCCTCCGACGTCAACATGCATCCCTCCAAGCTTTCGGGCATGGAGCGCGACGCCGAGCGCCTTTATGAGCTGATCTGGCGTCAGTTCGTCGCTTGCCAGATGCCGCCTGCGCAATACCTGTCGACCACGGTCAGCGTTGCCGCGAGCGATTTCGAGCTGCGTGCCAAAGGCCGCATCCTCAAATTTGACGGTTACACCCGTGTGCTGCCGCAGATGGCCAAGCCTGGCGACGATGACGTGCTGCCGGACATGGCGCAGGGCGAAACCCTGAAGCTGAACAAGCTCGATCCGACCCAGCACTTCACCAAGCCGCCTGCGCGTTACTCCGAAGCGAGCCTGGTCAAGGAAATGGAAAAACGCGGTATCGGTCGTCCTTCGACTTACGCCGCGATCATCTCGACCATCCAGGATCGTGGCTATGTCGCGCTGCATAACCGCCGCTTCTACTCTGAAAAGATGGGTGACATCGTCACCGGACGTCTGTCGGAGAGCTTTGCCAATCTGATGGATTACGGCTTTACCGCCGGCATGGAAGAAAACCTCGACGACGTTGCTCAGGGCCAGCGCGACTGGAAAAACGTGCTGGACGAGTTCTACGGCGATTTCCGCAAGAAGCTGGAAGTGGCCGAAGCGCCTGACGGCGGCATGCGTGCCAATCAGCCGGTCATGACCGATATCCCGTGCAAGGTCTGTGGGCGTCCGATGCAGATCCGTACCGCCTCGACAGGTGTGTTCCTGGGTTGCTCCGGCTACAGCCTGCCGCCCAAGGAGCGCTGCAAGGCGACCGTCAACCTGACGCCTGGCGACGAGATTGCCGAGGATGACGAGGGTGAGTCGGAGTCCAGGGTTCTGCGTGGCAAGCATCGCTGCCCGATCTGCAGCACGGCCATGGACGCTTATTTGCTCGACGAGAACCACAAGCTGCACATCTGCGGTAACAACCCGGATTGCACAGGTTACGAGATCGAGAAGGGCACTTACCGGATCAAGGGCTACGAAGGTCCGAGTCTGGAGTGCGACAAGTGCGGCAGCGAGATGCAGCTCAAGACCGGCCGTTTCGGCAAGTTCTTCGGCTGTACCAACCCTGAATGCAAGAATACCCGCAAGCTGCTCAAAAGCGGCGATGCGGCGCCGCCGAAGATGGATCCGGTCAAGATGCCGGAACTCAAGTGCGACAAGGTCGATGACACCTATATTCTGCGTGACGGCGCTTCGGGGCTGTTCCTTGCCGCCAGCCAGTTCCCGAAAAATCGTGAAACCCGCGCACCGTTGGTGATCGAGATTGCACCGCATAAGGACGAGATTGATCCGAAGTATCACTTCCTCTGCGAAGCGCCGAAGAAGGATCCGGATGGCCGTCCGTCGGTGATCCGTTACAGCCGCAAGACCAAGGAGCAGTACGTGCAGACCGAGGTCGAAGGCAAGCCCACCGGCTGGCGCGCGTTCTATGATGGCAGCGTCTGGAAGGTCGAAGACAAGCGTTGACGGGCAGGCGTCCGGCACTTGGAAGCCGGACGCCGGTCTGACGCTATGCGGTCAGGCTAAGCTGGTCTTATTCGATTGTGATGGAGAGTGTTGCCATGGCTCATGAACTCTATACCCGCACCAACCAGAAGATCTATTTCGCAGGGCTTGCACTTGAGGCGCTGGGCAAGGCTGAAAACGGCCAGGTCATCAACGCGCAAGCGTTGCAGCAGGCCGAGCGCGAGTCCGTGCTGTTTCATTTGTATGGCGCCCTGCTGGGGCTTTGCCACGAGATTGCCGGTTTCTATCGTCTGCCCCAGGCGGGCGCCCCTCGTGCAGAGCTATTGCTGACTCAGGAAGTACTGGACGCCATTGCGATTCCGGAAATGGCTGAGCTGGTCGAGCTGGCTCATCATCGCGAGACCTGGCTGGCCAGGCTGCTGGCTGCGTATAACGCTCTGTTCCTGCCACCGCGCGCTCCCGCGAAACCCAAGGGTGACGTGACTCAGCCGATGATCGTGGCGGTGAATCTGGATAACGAGCAAGCGCCGGAACTGACGCGTGAGGAGCTGGAAAGCTGGCGTCAACAGCTTAAAAGTCTGGCCATTCGCTTTCGTGAAGGCTTGAGCGAGTGCTGAAAAGCAATGATTGATGGGCTGGCAGGCTGTTACAATGCCAGCCTATTGCGGAGTAACTGTACCAATGCCTACCTCTTTTCTTGAAATTGTCGAACTGCCTGATGGCCGCATCGAGCTGCGCCGCGCTGATGACGAGGGCTCTCTGGTTACGCTGGATTTCTCGGCAGATGCCAAAGCGTTCATGCAGGGGCAGCACGTCGAAGTCGCCAAGGCCATGTTGAGCGTAGGCGTGCAGATGGCCGGTCGCCTGGCTGAAGGCGAAGTCGAAAAGGATGACGGACCACGCGTTCTGCACTGATCGCAGCGTTGAGCAGCGACCGGGTGTTCAGCCCAGTCGAATATTCAGGCTTTGCGCTTCCCCGACCTTCGCTGCACTGATCAACTGCTGGCGCGCTGCTGTGCCGAGAGGATTGATCCAGCTCACCACTGTGTGGCTACGTCCAAGCCTCAGCGCTTCGCGAGTCAACTCCAATACGCTTTGAGTGCCGCGTGGCTGAAGCAGCAGAATGCGTTCCCGGTTCAGTCCCGCATCCCGCAGCCATGTTTGAGTAAGGCTTGACGGCGGTGCGATGAGCGTCAGCCAGCGTGCATCGGCTTCCTGGCTCAGTTCTCGAAGAATAGGGGCAAGCAGGTTCAGGCAGTTCCCGGCGGCACCACGTAAGGACAGTTCGCTGAAAGGCTCCGGCTCGTTGCTCCAGGGCGATTCGACGACATCTGTCAGCATCGGGGCAATAGGCTGGGCCATGAACGCCTCGAACAGCGGCAGTTGCGAATGCGGTGCTTGATGGAACTGCATAACGTCTCCTTAGCGGCGAATGACGCCGACGCTCAAACCTTCGATCACCAGATCCTGATCCTTGAGGTCGACCTCGATGGGTGCGAACTCCGGGTTTTCAGCCAGCAGCCACACTTTGCTGCCTTCACGCTTGAAACGTTTGACCGTGACTTCGTCGCCGATCCGGGCAACGACGATCTGACCGTTACGTGCCTCGCGGGTGGTGTGCACCGCCAGCAGGTCGCCGTCCAGAATGCCGATGTCCTTCATGCTCATGCCATGCACGCGCAGCAGGTAGTCGGCACTCGGGTGGAAAAAGGTCGGATTGATGTTGCAGGACTCTTCGATGTGCTGTTGCGCCAGAATGGGGGCACCCGCAGCAACACGGCCAATGATCGGCAGGCTGCTTTCGTCGGATTTCGCTTCAAAGCCGGGAATACGAATGCCGCGCGAAGCGCCGGGAGTCATTTCAATGGCACCCTTGCGGGCAAGCGCCTTGAGATGCTCTTCAGCAGCATTGGGCGATTTGAAGCCCAGCTCCTGAGCGATTTCCGCACGGGTCGGGGGAAAGCCGTTGTCTTCAAGACAGCGTTTGATGAAGCCCAGGATTTCAGCCTGGCGTGGCGTCAGTTTGATCATGTTGAGCGCTCTGTCTTTTTATACAGTGACTGGGATTATATACAGTGAAGGCGGCTTGGCAATCGTCCATTTCGTTTTTACCGTCCGGCGGTGCTGTTGAAGACGGCCAATTTGATTCGAGAAAGCCTGAGCAAGGCACGCACACCAGCGATTCATGGCTGTTTTCGTGACTGTCTGGCCATAAAATGAACGCGTTTGCTTGACAACAGGGCAGCCTGATACGTATGTTTCAAACGTTCGTTTGTTAGGCAGAGAGCCATGGCACAGTCGGAAACCGTTGAACGCATTCTTGATGCTGCGGAGCAGTTGTTCGCAGAAAAAGGTTTTGCTGAAACCTCATTGCGTCTGATCACCAGCAAGGCCTCTGTCAACCTGGCTGCGGTGAACTACCATTTCGGGTCCAAGAAAGCCCTGATCCAGGCGGTTTTTTCGCGCTTTCTCGGCCCTTTTTGCATCAGTCTGGACCGTGAGCTGGAGCGCCGTCAGGCCAGGCCCGAGCACAAGCCTTCGCTTGAAGAGCTGCTTGAAATTCTCGTTGAACAGGCGCTGGTTGTACAACCGCGCAGCGGCAACGACCTCTCCATTTTCATGCGTCTGCTGGGTCTGGCTTTCAGCCAGAGTCAGGGCCACCTGCGACGTTACCTCGAAGACATGTACGGCAAGGTGTTTCGCCGCTATATGACGCTGGTCAACGAAGCGGCCCCGCGTATTCCCCCCATTGAGCTGTTCTGGCGCGTGCACTTCATGCTCGGAGCCGCCGCTTTCAGCATGTCTGGTATCAAGGCGTTGCGCGCCATTGCCGAAACCGATTTCGGCGTCAATACCTCGATCGAGCAGGTCATGCGTCTGATGGTGCCGTTCCTGGCGGCCGGCATGCGCGCCGACACGGGTGTGACCGACGCAGCCATGATTGCCGCCCAGCTCAAGCCTCGCAACAAGACCAGCAGCGCGGCCGCGCCTGTCGCTGCCAAGGCCTGAGAATCGCCCAGATCTGAACAGGGTCCAGCCCCTTCGCATTGCACAGGGCTTCAGGATCAAGCACCATGCCCGCATTGAAATTGGGCACTGGTGTATAAGGGTTTTTCTATGAGTTCTGGCCTGCAAGGCTCCCTGATGGTCGACGTCGCTGGCACCTGGCTGACCAGCGACGACCGTCAGTTTCTGCGTCAGCCCGAAGTGGGCGGTCTCATCATCTTCGCTCGAAACATCGAGCATCCCCGCCAGGTTCGTGAACTGAGCGCAGCCATTCGCGCCATTCGACCTGATCTGCTGCTGGCGGTGGACCAGGAGGGCGGGCGAGTCCAGCGGTTGCGTCAAGGTTTCGTGCGTCTGCCCGCGATGCGCGCCATCGCCGACAAGCCCGACGCCGAGCGACTTGCCGAGCATTGCGGCTGGCTGATGGCGACCGAGGTGCTGGCAGTAGGGCTTGACCTGAGTTTCGCCCCGGTCCTGGATCTGGATTACCAGCGCAGCGCGGTGGTTGGCACGCGTGCCTTTGAAGGTGATCCGGAGCGTGCCGCGCGGCTGGCGGGTGCCTTCATTCGTGGCATGAACGCGGCAGGCATGGCCGCTACCGGCAAGCATTTTCCGGGTCATGGCTGGGCGGAGGCCGACTCCCACGTCGCCATCCCGACCGATGAGCGCACTCTTGAGCAGATTCGCGCCAATGATCTGGTGCCGTTTGCGCGCCTGAGTCAGCAACTGGCGGCAGTCATGCCCGCTCACGTGATTTATCCGAAGGTCGATTCGCAACCGGCTGGCTTCTCGCGACGCTGGTTGCAGGGCATCCTGCGCGACGAACTGAAATTTGATGGCGTTATCTTCAGCGATGACCTGTCGATGGCCGGCGCGCATGTGGTCGGTGATGCGGCGAGGCGCATCGAAGCGGCGTTGACTGCCGGTTGCGACATGGGGCTGGTCTGCAACGATCGGGCAGCCGCAGAGCTGGCACTCAGTGCGGCGCAGCGTATGAAGGTCAAGCCTTCAGCGCGCATCGCGCGCATGCGCGGCAAGGCCGTTGCCAGTACTGACTATCGACAGCACCCTCGCTGGTTGACCGCGCTTGCGGCACTGCGCAGCGCCCAATTGATCGACTAAGGATTAACAATGACTGTTTACGCGATTATCGGCGGCACCGGCCTGACTCAGCTCGAAGGGCTGAACATTCGTCAGTCGCTGCCTATGAATACGCCTTATGGCGCGCCGTCGGGCGATATCCACATGGGCGAATATGCCGGGCGCGAAGTGATGTTCCTGGCACGCCATGGTCATCCGCATCGCCTGCCGCCTCATCAGGTCAACTACCGCGCCAATATCTGGGCCTTGAAGCAGGCCG
Organism: Pseudomonas asturiensis; assembly: GCF_900143095.1. GTDB lineage: Bacteria > Pseudomonadota > Gammaproteobacteria > Pseudomonadales > Pseudomonadaceae > Aquipseudomonas > Aquipseudomonas asturiensis. The sequence continues at coordinate 411,715 of NZ_FRDA01000004.1, forward strand.
GCGCCGAGGCCATTCTGGCAGTGAATGCGGTAGGGGGTATTCATCCGGCCATGGGCACTGGACATTTTTGCGTGCCGCACGACCTTGTCGACTACACCAGCGGTCGCCAGCATACATTTTTCGCGGACGACCTTGAGCAGGTGACGCACATTGATTTCAGCTATCCCTACAGCGAAGCGCTGCGTGCGCGTCTGATTGCTGCGCTTGCGGCAGGCGGCTGCGAGTTCAGTGAGCGCGGTGTCTACGCCTGTACGCAGGGGCCACGTCTGGAAACCGTGGCAGAGATCATTCGCCTGGAACGCGACGGATGCGACATCGTGGGCATGACCGGCATGCCTGAAGCGGCGCTGGCCCGTGAGCTGGAGCTGGATTACGCCTGTCTGGCGCTGGTGGTCAACCCTGCGGCAGGCAAATCGTCGGCAGTGATCACCATGGCCGAGATCGAGCAGGCGCTGCATGACGGTATGGGCAAGGTAAAGGCTGCGCTGGCCCACGTATTGTCGGCTCAGTAGTCAGTCGAGCCGCGCCTCAAGGGCTGCCGTATGCAGCCCTTGAGGTGCCCTGGTCACAGCATTCGTTTGAGCGTGTTGTCCTTGCGCACGACGTGATGCCAGACAGCAGCGAGGACGTGCAGGCCGATCACGTAGTAGAAGATCGAACCCAGCAGCTTGTGCAGGTCTTCAAAATTTTCGGCGAGATGGTCGGACGTCGCAAAAGGCCAGGGTATCTGCAGGGCAGTAAGCGGGATGGGCAGCGCCCCTTTTTCCACCATGACGGTCAGCAGTCCCAGTAACGGCTGGATGAACAGAAAAGCGTAAAGCGCGTAATGCGTCAGACTTGAGGCAACGCGCAAGGCGCCTTCCAGGGGCGGCGTTATGCCTGGCGGCCGATGACGGCGTCGTTCCGCCACTCGAAAGAAGGCCATTGTCAAAATCACAATCCCGACCCAGAAATGACTCTGTACCACCAGTATCCGGTACTCGGATCCCTTGCTGAATTGAGTACGGCTGAGAATCAGTACGTAGGCAAGCACAATCAAGGCCGCCATCAGCCAGTGAAACCAGCGCGCCTTGGCTGTGTAGCGTTGAGACGACGGTACATCCACGGTTGAGTTCCTTGTCACGTTTTCAGGCTCGGTGCATGGGTTGCATAATTGTCGGATAACGATACGCGTAATGCGCGTAGTGCGAAATCTGCTTTTACGGGCGCGCGGCTCCTGAGGGGCAGGTGCGCAGCCTGCGCGTTTCTCGTGGCGTCGATCCCTTGCCTTCGTTACCGCAAGACTAGTCGATGAATGGACACTCATGGCAAGGAGGCAGCATTGCCAGAGACCAATGGAACCTGTGCCATCACGAGGCTTCATATGAGGTGAATATTCACTCAGGAGTCGCTCTTGACCACTGCCAATACGCCCACCGGCCCTCTTGCGCCGGTCTCGGCCAGCCTTTCTTTGAATGTACTGACGATGAACATGCACATGGGCTTCGGCATCTTCAACCGTCGCTTCATTCTTCCCGAATTGCGCGAAGCAGTGCGAAGCGTCTCGGCTGATGTGGTGTTCCTGCAGGAAGTGCATGGCGAGCATCATAGCCATGCCCGGACAGTGAAAGACTGGCCGACCATTTCGCAGTACGAGTTTCTGGCCGACAGCATGTGGAGCGATTTTGCCTACGGTCGTAACGCGGTCTATCCGGACGGCGACCACGGCAATGCGCTGCTCTCCAAATACCCGATCGTGAGCCATGAGAATCTCGACATCTCCATCGACGGAACAGAGCAGCGCGGTTTGCTGCACTGCATCATTGATGTGCCGAACCATGGTCATATGCACGCGGTCTGTGTGCATCTGGGGTTGCTCGAGAGCCATCGGCGCAAACAGCTGACGCTGCTTGCCGAACTGATGCACCGTTTGCCTGCGGGAGAGCCGGTAATCGTTGCCGGGGATTTCAATGACTGGCGTCAGCGTGCCGACGCCTTGTTGCAGGGCACTGGGCTGCATGAGGTTTTCGTCGAGCGCTTCGGCGCGCCGGCAAGGAGCTTTCCCGCGCGTTGGCCATTGCTCAGGCTGGACCGAATCTACGTACGCAACGCCACGACCCACAGGCCCAAGGTGCTTTCCAATCGACCCTGGTCTCATCTTTCCGATCATGCACCGCTGGCGGTGGAGGTGACCTTATGAGCAACACGACTGGCCGCACCAGAGAACAGTGGCGCGATGGCAACTCGGTAGAGTTGCTGATCAACGGTGAGGACTTTTTCACCCGGGTATTCGAGTGCATCCGTGCGGCTCGAAAGGAGGTCCTGATCGAGACCTTCATCATTTTCGAAGACCGGATCGGCACCGGTCTGCAACAAGCCGTGATCGAAGCTGCCAATAACGGGGCCAAAGTCGTCATCACGGTGGATGACTACGGTACGTCTGACCTCAGTTCTGCGTTCGTCAGAACCATGATTGACGCGGGCGTGCAGATTCAGCTGTTCGACCCGCGTCCCCGGTTCATGGGCATGCGCACCAATCTGTTTCGCCGTCTGCATCGCAAGGTGGTGGTGATCGACGGCGAAACCGGTTTTATCGGCGGCATCAACTACAGCGTCGATCACATGACCGACACCGGCCTGACTGCCAAGCAGGATTACGCTGTGCGGGTGCGTGGCCCGATCATTGAGGACATTCATCGCAGCGCCGTGCGCATGCTCAGCGATGCTGTGCGCGCCAGGCTGACGCCGGTCCCTCTCAAGCTGGAGCCCGCCGGCAATGCCCGGATGCTGCTGGCCGAGCGCGACAATGCCGAGCACACCACCGACATCGAAGAGCGATACCTGGAAGCCATTCGTGGCGCAAAGCAGCGCATCACGCTGGCCAATGCCTATTTCTTCCCCAGTTATCGCTTCCTGCGAGAGCTGCGCAATGCGTCGCGGCGCGGCGTCAAGGTCACGCTGATCCTGCAGGGCAAGCCGGACATGCCATTTGTCAGGGTCTGCTCGCGACTGACCTACACCTACCTGCTGCGTGATGGCGTGATCATCCATGAATACAAACAGCGTGCCTTGCACGGCAAGGTTGCGCTGATTGATCAGGACTGGTCCACCGTGGGTTCCAGCAACCTCGACCCTTTGAGTCTGGCGCTCAACCTGGAAGCCAATCTGTTCATTCGCGATCAGTCGCTCAATGATCGGTTGCAGACGCATCTGATGGAGCTGGCGGCGGCACACAGTACCCAGATGAGTCTGAAGGGGGCTGCGCGTGGTCAATGGTGGCGTGCGCCGATGATTGTGTTGAGCTTCTTCTTTCTGCGGCGTTTTCCGGCCATTGCCGGCCTGTTCCCTGTGCATGGCATGCGCCTCAAGCCCTTGCGGGCAGGTGATGTCGTGCCGGAGGCCAAAGTGATCCAGCAACAGGCGCACCATGAACTGGATCAGGAGAAAACATCATGACCCAGGCAGCCAGTGCATCTTCGCAGGGCGCGAAGGGCGAGAAAAAAAGCGATAAGTGGAAGTGGGCAAAACGGGCGTTCAACCTGTTTTTCTTCATCGCGGTGCCGGTACTGCTGTTTCTGCTGGTCAAGAATCTTGACTGGCAGGAGGTCAAGCAGGCGCTGCAGTCCTACAAACTCAGCACACTCCTGATGGCCGCGTTCGTGGCACTGCTCAGTTACCTGACCTATTGCGGGTTCGACGTCCTGGCCCGCTATTACACAGGGCACAAACTGTCGATTCAGCAGATCGTACCGGTGACGTTCGTCTGCTATGCCTTCAACCTCAACCTGAGTTCCTGGGTGGGCGGTATTGCGTTGCGCTACCGGCTGTATTCGAGGTTGGGGCTTGAGGTGTCGACCATCACACGCATTCTCAGCCTGAGCCTGATCACTAACTGGCTCGGCTACATGCTGCTGGCAGGCTTTGTGTTTTCGATGCGGTTTCTGTCGTTGCCCAAGGAGTGGTCGATTGGCACCGACACGCTGCAACTGATCGGCTTCGGTCTGCTGGCTGTGTGTTTCGCCTACCTGCTGGCCTGTCGTTTTTCCAGGCGCCGCTCGTGGAAGATCCGCGATCAGGAATTTAATCTGCCTTCGCTTAAACAGGCCCTGATGCAGGCCAGTCTCGGCGCGCTGAACTGGTCGTTGATGGCTGCGGTAATCTTCACGTTATTGCCGGAAAAGGCGTTTTACCCGGCGATTCTGGGTGTGTTGCTGATCAGCAGTATCGCGGGGGTCATTACCCATATTCCAGCGGGGCTTGGCGTACTCGAGACGGTGTTCATCACGTTGCTGTCGCATCAGTTTTCCAAAGGCACTCTGCTCGCCGCACTGATCGGCTACCGTGCCATCTACTTCCTGCTGCCGCTGATGCTGGCGGTAGTGGTTTACCTGGTGCTTGAAAAACGCGCCAAAAAGATGAACGCGAAAAACCAGCAACGTATGGGTGATCAGGCCAAGTCTTGAGCCCGGCGGGGAAGTGCAGAGGCTGTGCTGACGAACTGCACTTTCCCGTGTCGTTTACCCGGTCAATCGTCGAAGCCGACCTGCTCGTGTATCTCGTCCACTTTCAGTTCCAGACGGTAAGCCACGGCGATGAACAGCGCCTGGCATAAACACAGGGTTGCACTGAGTGAGCGAAAGGCGAAGGAGCTGCCTTCATTGACCAGCAACACCGAATGGGCGCGCTTGGCCAGTGGCGACAGGTTGCTGTCGGTGATGATCAGCGTCTTGGCCTGATGGTGCTGGGCGATACGCAGGCAATGCTGCGTTTCCTTGCCATACGGTGTGAAGCTGATGGCGATTACCAGATCGTTGGCCCGCACGCTGCGCATCTGTTCGCGGTAACTGCCGCCCAGTCCTGAAATCAGATGAATACGCTTGTTGGTGTGCTGCAGGTTGTAGACCAGATAATCGGCGACTGCAAACGAACGGCGCACGCCCACCACATAGATGTTGTCGGCGTTGACCACAAGGTCCACGGCTTTTTCGAACTCCTCGTCATCCAGCTCCGAGCCCAGGCGTTCCAGCCCGGACAAGGTCGCATTCACGCACTCCCGGGCCAGGTCTGCACCGCTGGCCTTGTGCGACTTGTTGGCGATCATGCTGCGAATGCGCTGCTGATAGTTCTGCACCGGCGTGGTCTTGTGCGTATACGCCTCGCGAAACAGGGCCTGCATTTCACTGAAGCCGCTGAAGCCGAAACGTTGCGAGAAGCGCACGATGGCGGAGGGGTGCACTTCGCACTCCCGGGCGATATCGCTGATGCGGTCGACCATGATCCGGTCGCTTTGCTGGCTCATGTAGCTGGCAATGCGCTTGAGCTGGCGGGGCAGGGTGTCGTATTCCTCAGTGATCAGCCGCAGCAATCCATCGGCACTGGTCGGTGGCATGTCGACGTTCGTGTCGGGCAGAGGCGGTTGATCGGGGCTGTTCATATTCAATCCTTTTACTGTTTTCTTTTCAGGACACAGGGTGCTGATGTGCCCGGACAATAAGCGCTGCGTGTGGCGTGATCGCGAACTATATCGCACCTGTCAGCCCATTGTGCCAGCACTTGATGATGGGTATGGAAAAAATATTCCACATTAAAAAATTATAGAATAAATATTGATTGCTGCGCCGGGACGTTTTAGGCTGCATCACAAAGCAGTCGTGCGCCTGAAGCATGCACTGCAGGCTGATAAAAATAACAGGAGCCACCATGGGCCAGACACGCTTTGCCTCCGGGCGTCCGTTGGATCTGATTTGCCTCGGACGACTGGGCGTCGACCTCTATGCGCAGCAGGTCGGCGCCCGGTTGGAAGATGTTTCGAGTTTTGCCAAATACCTGGGCGGATCGTCCGCAAACATAGCGTTCGGCACCGCCCGGCTCGGGCTGCGGTCGGCCATGCTCAGCCGCGTGGGCGACGACCACATGGGGCGGTTTCTGGTCGAATCGCTGGCTCGCGAAGGCTGCGACGTCAGCGCCATCAAGCGCGATCCCGAGCGCCTTACTGCCATGGTGCTGCTGGGTCTGAAGGATCGTGAAACATTTCCGCTGGTGTTCTACCGTGAAAATTGCGCCGACATGGCCCTGCGCGCCGAGGACATCAATGAGCAGCAGATTGCTTCCAGCAAGGCACTGCTCATCACCGGCACACACTTTTCCACCGATCAGGTGTTCAAGGCCAGCATCCAGGCGCTCGACTACGCGGAAAAACACCAGGTGCATCGGGTACTCGATATCGATTACCGACCCGTGCTCTGGGGGCTGGCGAGCAAGGCCGACGGCGAAACACGTTTTGTCGCCGATCAGAACGTCAGCCAGCATGTCCAGCGCATCCTGCCGCGTTTCGACCTGATCGTCGGGACCGAAGAAGAGTTTCTGATTGCCGGCGGTGCAACCGATTTGCTCACTGCCTTGCGCACCGTGCGCGGGCTGACTGCCGCCACATTGGTGGTCAAGCTCGGTCCGCAAGGCTGCACGGTCATTCATGGTGCGATTCCTGCACGCCTCGAAGATGGCGCGATCTATCCCGGTGTGCGGGTTGAGGTCCTCAACGTGCTGGGGGCAGGTGATGCCTTTATGTCAGGGTTCCTCAGCGGCTGGCTCAAGGATGCGAGCGACGAGCGTTGCTGCCAGTTGGCCAACGCCTGCGGCGGGCTGGTGGTGTCCCGTCACGCCTGTGCCCCGGCCATGCCGACGCCCGCAGAACTGGAGTACCTGTTCAATAGCCCGGAACCGGTCACCCGGCCGGATCAGGATGTCGGCCTGCAACGTCTGCATCAGGTCAGCACCCCGCGCAGGCAGTGGCGGCAACTGTTCATTTTTGCCTTCGATCATCGCGGTCAACTGGTGGAACTCGCGCAGCAGGCCGGTCGGGACCTGAGCAGCATCGGCCAGCTCAAGCAGCTGTTCGTGCAGGCGGTGGAGCGGGTCGAGCATGATCTGCGCAGCCGTGGCATCGAGGGCGATGTGGGCTTGCTGGCCGATCAACGGTTCGGACAGGATGCGCTCAACGCGGCTACCGGTCGCGGGTGGTGGGTGGCTCGTCCGGTGGAAGTTCAGGGTTCCAGGCCTCTGGCGTTCGAGCACGGCCGTTCGATTGGCAGCAACCTGATCAACTGGCCGCAGGAGCAGATCATCAAGTGCCTGGTGCAATACCACCCTGATGACGAGCCCATGCTGCGCCTTGAGCAGGAGGCGCAGATCAAGGCCCTTTATGATGCCTCGAAGGTCAGCGGGCATGAGCTGTTGCTGGAAATCATTCCGCCCAAAGACCATCCCTCGACCTATCCCGACGTAATGCTGCGTGCGTTCAAGCGCCTGTACAACCTGGGCATCTATCCTGCCTGGTGGAAGATAGAAGCGCAGACCGCCGAGGTCTGGCAGCAACTGGACGCGTTGATTCAGGAGCGTGACCCGTATTGCCGTGGCGTTGTGTTGTTGGGGCTGAATGCGCCTGTCGAACATCTGGCTGAAGGGTTTGCCGCCGCGCGCCACAGTCGTACCTGTCAGGGATTCGCCGTCGGTCGGACGATCTTTCGCGAACCGAGCCGGGCCTGGATGGCCGGTGAGATCGACGATGCCACGCTGGTTGCCAGAGTGCAGGGCACGTTCAACTGGCTGATCGAGTCCTGGCGCGAAAGCCGGGCGTGAAGCCAATCGTCACTGACGCCGTGATCACTACAAAAAAAGGTCCAGCCATGCCTGTTTCCGTACCCACTATCCGCATCGGCATCAACCCGATTTCCTGGAGCAACGACGACCTGCCTGCGCTGGGTGGCGAAACCCCGCTCAGTACCGCGCTGAGCGAGGGCAAGGCCATCGGCTACGAAGGATTCGAGCTCAACGGCAAGTTTCCCAAGGACGCCAAGGGCGTCGGCGATGTCTTGCGCCCCTACGGCCTCGCATTGGTCTCCGGCTGGTATTCCAGTCGGCTGGCACGACGTTCGGTGGCCGAAGAGATCGAAGCCATTGCTTCTCACGTGCAACTGCTTGCCGAAAATGGCGCTTCGGTACTGGTGTACGGCGAAGTGGCCGATTCGATTCAGGGGCAGCGTGTTCCTCTGGTCGAACGACCGCGTTTTCATACCGATGAGGCGTGGCGCGAATACGCCGACAAGCTCACTGAACTGGCCCGCTATACCCTGTCGCACGGCGTGCGTCTGGCGTATCACCACCACATGGGCGCATACATCGAGTCGCCACAGGACATCGATCGGCTGATGGCAATGACCGGCAGTGAGGTCGGGCTGCTGTTCGATTCGGGCCATTGCTACATGGGCGGTGGCGAGCCGCTGGAGGTGTTGAGCCGGCACATCGATCGGGTGTGTCATGTGCACTTCAAAGACGTGCGCAAGCCGGTCGTGCAACTGGCGCGCAACAACCTCTGGAGTTTTCCGGATTGCATCATCAACGGCACGTTCACGGTTCCGGGCGATGGTGATATTGATTTTTCGGCGCTGCTCAACGTGTTGTTGCAGGCCGACTACACCGGCTGGCTGGTGGTCGAGGCCGAACAGGATCCAGCGGTAGCGCCGAGCTATGTCTACGCCAAAAAAGGCTATGACACGCTGCGCCAGTTGCTGGCCGATGCCCGATAAGGAGGACTGGACAATGAATCTGTTGATCAAAAGCAACGCTCAGGGTCGAGACATCGTCGCGTTGCCAGAAGGCGCGCTCGAGTACGTGGGCTTTACTGCGTACCGCCTTGAAGCCGGGGAACGTTTGCCGCTGAATGCTGCAGACAATGAGCTGTGCGTGGTGCTGCTCACCGGCCACGCCAGCGTGAGTGGCGAGGCTCCGGGGCAGGGCGCTTTCAGTTGGGAAAACATTGGCGACCGACATTCGGTGTTCGAGGAGAAATCGCCATTCGCGGTCTATCTGCCGCCCAACAGTCAGGCGCATTTCACCGCGCTGGGGCCTGCTCATCTGGCGGTCTGCGCGGCCCCCGGCGACAGCACAAAGCGCGTCCCGGCCCGCCTGATCACACCCGACAGCATGAAGCGCAGCGTGCGCGGCAAACATGCCAACACACGTTACGTGTGCGACATCCTGCCGGACACCGAAGCTGCGCACTCGCTGCTGGTGGTGGAGGTGCGTACGCCGTCGGGTCACTCCTCCAGCTACCCGCCGCACAAGCACGATCTGGACAATCTGCCCCACGAAAGCTTTCTCGAAGAAACCTATTACCACCAGGTCAACCCGCCTCAGGGGTTCGTGTTCCAGCGCGTCTACACCGATGACCGCAGCATCGATCAGGCCATGGCCGTGGAAAACAGCGATCTGGTCGTCGTGCCCAAGGGCTATCACCCGGTCACCGTGCCTTATGGTTACGAGTCTTACTACCTCAACGTGATGGCCGGCCCGACCCGCGCGTGGCAGTTCCATAACGATCCGCAGCACAGTTGGCTGCTGGAGCTTTAATTCCCCTTTTTAACTGGAGTCAGTCAGATGAGCGAGTCACCGGTGATCGGCCACTACATCAACGGGCAGTTGCACAACGGCGATGGCGAGCGCTACAGCGATGTCTTCAATCCGGCGCTGGGCAGTGTTCAAGCTCGCGTGGCACTGGCCAGCCTCAAGACCGTCGATGAAGCGGTTGCCTCAGCCAGGGCGGCCTTTCCGGCCTGGGCCGATCAATCGTCGCTGCGCCGTGCGCGGGTCATGTTCAAGTTCAAGGAATTGCTCGACCGCCATCATGACGAACTGGCGCAGATCATCTGCCGTGAGCACGGCAAGGTGTTGTCCGATGCACGCGGTGAAGTGGTGCGCGGCATTGAGATTGTCGAATTCGCCTGCGGTGCGCCAAGCCTGCTCAAGAGCGATTTCAGCGACAACATCGGCGGTGGCATCGACAACTGGAATCTGCGCCAGCCGCTGGGTGTCTGTGCCGGCGTCACGCCGTTCAACTTCCCGGTCATGGTGCCGCTGTGGATGATTCCCATGGCGCTGGTGACCGGCAATTGCTTCATCCTCAAGCCCTCAGAGCGCGATCCTTCCGCCAGCCTGTTGATGGCGCGCCTGTTGAAGGAAGCCGGACTGCCCGATGGCGTCTTTAGCGTCGTGCAGGGTGACAAGGTCGCTGTCGATGCATTGCTGCAACATCCTGATATCGAAGCCGTGTCCTTTGTCGGCTCGACGCCGATTGCCGAGTACATCCATCAGCAGGGCACCGCGCATGGCAAGCGTGTGCAGGCGCTGGGGGGGGCCAAGAACCACATGATCGTGATGCCCGATGCCGACCTGGATCAGGCGGCCGATGCGTTGATCGGTGCGGCTTTCGGTTCGGCCGGCGAGCGCTGCATGGCAATTTCCATCGCGGTGGTCGTAGGCGACGTCGGTCAGGCATTGATTGAAAAGCTGCTGCCGCGCATTGATCAGCTCAAGGTCGGCAACGGGATGGACGCCGACTCGGACATGGGGCCCTTGGTTACTGCCGTGCACAAGGCCAAAGTGGAAGGTTACATCGCCCAAGGCGTCGAGGAGGGCGCGAAGCTGATTGTCGATGGACGCCATTTCAAGGTGCCGGGTGCCGAGCAAGGCTTCTTCGTCGGTGCGACCCTGTTCGACAATGTCACGCCTGACATGCAGATCTATAAGGAAGAGATTTTCGGTCCGGTGCTGGGCATCGTGCATGTGCCTGATTTTGCCAGTGCTGTCGAGCTGATCAATGCTCATGAGTTTGGCAACGGTGTGTCCTGCTTCACCAGTGACGGCGGGGTGGCACGCGCCTTTGCCCGCTCCATCAAGGTCGGCATGGTCGGTATCAACGTTCCGATCCCGGTACCGATGGCCTGGCATTCGTTTGGTGGCTGGAAGCGTTCGCTGTTTGGCGATCACCATGCTTATGGCGAAGAAGGCCTGCGTTTTTACAGCCGCTACAAGAGCGTCATGCAACGCTGGCCGGACAGTATCGCCAAGGGTCCTGAATTCAGCATGCCGACCGCCAAATAACCTTTTTCATCGGGACATGGAGAATAAAAACAATGAGCCAAACCCTGCGTTTTGCCCTCAACCGAATGGTCGCACCGCGCCTGTCACTGGCTGATTTCCTGGACCTTGCCGTGAGCCTGGGAACGGATGCCATCGAGATTCGCAACGACCTGAAAGGAATCGAGATCGAGGACGGTACGCCGCCGCAGGTGGTCCGCGAGCAGTGCGCTGCCAAAGGCGTGCGGGTTCTGTCGATCAATGCGTTGTACCCGTTCGATGTCTGGAACGACGAGCGTTGTGCTCAGGCGACGAAGCTTTCCCAGTACGCCCGTGAGTGCGGGGCAGAAGGTCTGGTCCTGTGCCCGCTCAACGACCGCGAGGATTCACGCACAGCCGCCCAGCGCGCTGCTGCTTTGCGTACGGCGTTGAGCGCACTGGCACCGATCCTGCGTGAACACGGTCTGCTGGGCTTCGTCGAACCGCTGGGTTTTGAGGAGTGCTCGTTGCGTCTCAAGCGTCAGGCGGTCGAGGCTATCAAAGGCGTCGGGGCTCTGGACGTGTTTCGTCTGGTTCACGACACCTTCCATCACCATCTGGCGGGCGAGGTCGAAGTGTTTCCTGAGCTGACCGGGCTGGTGCATATCTCCGGCGTCGAAGATGCAGAGGCACCGCTTAACAGCATCCGCGACGGGCACCGGGTGCTGGTGGGCGACGCTGACATTCTCGGCAACGCTGCTCAGATTGAGCGTCTGCTGGGTGGCGGTTATACCGGCTACCTGTCGTTCGAGCCGTTTGCCGAGAGCGTGCATGCGCTGGATGATATTTCGCAGGCCATGTCGGCGAGCATGGACCACCTGTCCCGCGCCGTGGCGGCGGGATGAGATGGCGTTGGTTGACGTGCGGCGACATACAAACACTCGGCGTGGGTTGCCTGTTTATCGCTGACACAACGCGGTCTCGCAGCAGACAAGAAGTCGTGGGAGCGAGCTTGCTCGCGAAGTCTTGTGTTTTCTGCGCACAAGCTGCGTGCCAGAGACAAGGCCGAAACGCGCGGAGCCTGGCCTCAGCAGGGCTGACAACACCTTCCACCTCAAACAACAACAAGGTGCGAGCATGAGTACTACCCGACTGACCATGGCTCAGGCTCTGGTGAAGTTTCTCGATAACCAGTACGTCGAAGTCGATGGGGTGCAGAGCAAATTTGTCGCTGGCGTATTCACCATCTTTGGTCACGGCAATGTCCTGGGCCTGGGTCAGGCACTGGAGCAGGACAGCGGCGAGCTGGTCGTTCATCAGGGCCGCAACGAACAGGGCATGTGCCACGCGGCCATCGGTTTTGCCAAGCAGCATCTGCGTCGCAAGATCTACGCGTGTACTTCGTCGGTTGGACCGGGGGCGGCGAACATGATCACGGCAGCGGCCACTGCATCGGCCAACCGCATTCCGTTGCTGCTGCTGCCGGGCGATGTCTATGCCAGCCGCCAGCCGGACCCGGTGCTGCAACAGATCGAACAGTTCCACGACCTGAGCATCAGCACCAACGACGCGTTCAAGGCTGTGAGCAAATACTGGGACCGCATCAACCGTCCCGAGCAGTTGATGAGCGCGGCGATCAATGCGATGCGCGTGCTGACCGACCCGGCCGATACCGGCGCTGTCACGCTGTCGCTGCCCCAGGATGTGCAGGCTGAAGCCTGGGATTACCCGGACAGCTTCCTGCAGAAACGCGTGCACCGGATTGACCGTCGACCGCCCAGCAAGGCGATGCTCGACGACGCGCTGGCATTGCTGGTGGGCAAACGCAAACCGCTGCTGATCTGCGGCGGTGGCGTGCGCTATTCCGGCGCGGCGCAGGCTTTACAGTCGTTCGCCGAACGCTTCGGCATTCCCTTCGCCGAAACCCAGGCGGGCAAGAGTGCCATTGTGTCGGCGCATCCATTGAACATGGGCGGCATTGGCGAGACAGGCACGGTTGCGGCCAATCGGCTGGCAGAGGAAGCGGACCTGATTATCGGCGTCGGCACGCGTTACAGCGACTTCACCACCGCGTCCAAGTGGCTGTTCCAGAACCCGGACGTGCAGTTCCTTAACCTCAATGTCGGCGCCTTCGATGTACAGAAGCTGGACGGCGTGCAGGTGTTGGCGGACGCCCAGGTCGCTTTGCTGGCATTGACCGGGCAACTGCAAACCCTTGATTACCGGGCCGCCTGGGGCGATGCGCCCACGGCGGCCAAAGCCGAACTGGAGGCCGAAGTTGATCGCGTTTATGCCGTCCAATACCAGCACGAGGATTTCGTTCCTGAAATCAACGACCACATGGATCCGGCCGTGTTGCGCGAGTTCATCGAGCTGACCGGTTCGTGTCTCACTCAGAGTCGGGTGCTGGGCATTCTCAATCACAGCCTGCCCGCTGATGCGGTGATCGTTGCCGCTGCGGGTAGCCTGCCGGGCGACCTGCAGCGCGCCTGGCGCAGCACGGGCGTCGACACCTACCACGTCGAATACGGCTATTCCTGCATGGGCTACGAAGTCAACGCTGCGCTGGGCGTGAAGCTGGCCCAGCCGCATCGGGAGGTCTTCGCGCTGGTGGGGGACGGCTCCTACATGATGTTGCATTCCGAGCTGGCCACCTCGATTCAGGAGCGGCGCAAGATCAACATCGTGCTGCTCGACAACATGACGTTTGGCTGCATCAACAACCTGCAGATGGGACACGGCATGAACAGCTTCGGCACCGAGTTCCGCTTCCGCAATGAGCAGACTGGCCAGCTCAATGGCGACTTCGTGCCGGTGGATTTCGCCATGAGCGCAGCGGCCTATGGTTGCAAGACTTATAAGGTCAGTACCGCCGAACAGTTGCACGACGCGCTGGTGGATGCGCAGCGACAGACCGTCTCGACCCTGATCGATATCAAGGTCCTGCCCAAGACCATGATTCACAACTACCTGTCGTGGTGGCGGGTCGGCGTGGCCGAAGTGTCGACCACCGGCACCACGGCCCAGGTGTACGAAAAACTCAACCAGCAACTGGCCAAGGCTCGCCAGTATTGATCACTCGCGTTTTTGCAGAGCGTCTTCCAACAAAAACAATCATTCAGACAGGACAGTGAAATGACTTTGAAACTAGGTGTGATCGGTACAGGCGCAATCGGTCAGGATCATATCCGGCGTTGCAGCAAAGCCTTGATCGGCAGTCAGGTGGTGGCCGTTACCGATATCAATCTGGAACAGGCTGCGAAAGTAGTCAGCGACCTGGGCCTCAGCGCCGAGGTGTATGCCGATGGCCACGCACTGATCGCCGCGCCCGACGTGGAAGCGGTGCTGGTCTGCTCCTGGGGCGCAACCCACGAAGAGTACGTGCTGGCCGCGATCGCAGCGGGCAAGCCCGTGTTTTGTGAAAAACCGCTGGCCGTGACCGCTGCGGGTTGCCGACACATCGTCGAAGCGGAGATTGCAGGCGGCAGGCGCCTGGTGCAGGTCGGTTTCATGCGGCCTTACGACCACGGCTATCGCGCCCTCAAGGCGGTGATCGACAGTGGTCAGATCGGCGAGCCGTTGATGTTGCACTGTGCGCATCGCAACCCGCGGGTCGGCGAGAACTACAAGACCGACATGGCGATCACCGACACGCTGATCCACGAACTCGACGTGCTGCGCTGGCTGCTCAATGACGACTACGTCTCGGTGCAAGTGGTTTTTCCGCGCAAGACCAGCAAGGCGCTGGCGCATCTGCGCGACCCTCAGATCGTCATGCTGGAAACCGCGCGGGGGACACGCATCGACGTCGAGGTCTTCGTCAATTGCCAGTATGGTTACGACATTCAGTGCGAAGTGGTCGGCGAGACGGGCATTGCCAAACTGCCTGAGCCATCGCAAGTGCAGTTGCGCAGCGACGCCAAGCTGTCGAACGCCATTCTGATGGACTGGAAGGATCGTTTCATTGCTGCTTATGACGTCGAGCTGCAGGCTTTCATTGACGGCGTGGCTGCTGGCACACTCACCGGGCCTTCGGCCTGGGACGGTTACTGCGCCGCTGTCGCCGCCGACGCCTGTGTCGAAGCGCAAGGCAGTGGTGCGATTGTGCCGATCAATCTGGAGCTGCGCCCTGCGTTTTACGGCTGACCCATAAAGTCGCAGTAACGCGCCTGCACCTGGGGCGCGTTACGTTCAACGAGTACAGGAGAAAGCCATGCGAGCAGGATTGGTGGGCTACGGCAAGGGAGGGCGTTACTTCCATGCGACGCTGATTTCAAGTTTGCCCGGCGCGACGTTTGTCGGTGTAGTGACCCGGTCGCCCGAACGCAAGCAGCAGGTAAGCCACGATCATCCCGGGGTGCCGACGTTCGACACGCTGGCGCAACTGGTGTCAGCCGGCGTCGATGTGGTGGTGATTTCCACGCCCCTGGCGTCGCGCCGTGCCCTGATACTGGAAGCCATCGAGCTGGGGGTCGGCGTGGTCAGCGACAAGCCCTTTGCCAACGACGCGGCCCAGGCGCGCGAGCTGGTCGAGGCTGCCGAGCGACGAGGCGTACTGCTCAGCGTTTATCAGAACCGGCGCTGGGACTCGGATTTTCTGACCGTGCGCAAGCTGATCGACAACCAGGTGCTGGGCTCGATCAGCCGCTTTGAATCCAGCATTGAACGCTACTCGCCGCGCTCTGTGGGCAAGGCCAGTGGCGGCGGTGTGTTGCGTGATCTGGGCAGTCATCTGGTGGATCAGGCGCTGGTGCTGTTCGGGCCGGTGGAACGGGTTTATGCCGAGCTGCAGTTTGCAACACCGGACGACGAGCTGGACCATACCTTTTTTGTGGCGCTGACCCATGCCAATGGCGTGGTATCGCACCTGTCCGGCAGTTGTCTACAGAACACCCCCAAACCGCGTTTCAGGGTCAGCGGCTCGCTGGGTTGTTACAGCGTCGATGGGCTGGACGGCCAGGAGGAGGCTGCATTTGCCGGTTTGACGCCGCGGTCCGAAGGCGAGCGCTGGGGCGTGGAAGAACATCGCCGCTGGGGCTGGTTCGAGCAGGGCGATCATCGCGAGCGTGTGCCTTCGGAGCGTGGCTGTTGGCTGGCGTTCTATCGCCAGCTAAAGGACGCGGTTGACGGGCAGGGCAGTGTTCCGGTGAATCCACATGACGCTGTGGCATCTGCAACGGTGATGGACGCCGCGCGTCTGAGTGCCCGCGAGGGGCGCGTCGTGCTTCTGTAACGTTTTGAGTGGATGAATAGACGCATTCGGACAGCCCGACGCCCATCAGGACGTCGGGCTTTCTGACATTTTCAGCCTGACAAAATAAAAAAAACAGAATAAATTCTAAATTCAGTTGAATTGGAAAATATTTTCCAATAGAGTCGTTTTCAGGTTACCGACTATCGAATCACCTTTGCTGTCAGACACGTCTGAACATCACAGGTAGCAATTCAACAAAAACAAAACAAGATAGGTACTGTCGATGAAAACCCTCACCTGCGCCTCTGGCGTACCCGCCGAGCGTTCTGCACCCCCTGCATTCTGGATCCGGCTCATGGAGCGGTTCCTCACCCTCGTCGCTCGCGGCATGTGCGTGCATCACAAGGATGCGCTGCTGTTCTGCATGCCTGGCGCGACCGGCGTTCGCCTGCCGCGATAGACCGCTTGCTGGACCGCTTCAAGGCTACGTCGTTACCAAGTCCGAACAACAACAAGAATTTGGAGACAGACTTTCATGAAGACCCCGATTCGCTTCACTGCTCTGACACTGGCCCTGATGCTTGGCAGTGGCGCTGCCCTGGCCGATCTCAAGGTGGGCGTGGCCATGTCGCAGTTCGATGACACCTGGCTGACCTACCTGCGTGAAGACATGAGCGCCAAAGCCAAGACCATGCCCGATGGCGTGTCGCTGCAGTTCGTCGATGCCCGTGCAGACGTGAACAAACAGCTCGATCAGGTCCAGGAACTGATTGGCAAAAAAGTCGATGCCCTGATCGTGAACCCGGTAGACACCGCCGCAACGGCCAGAATCACCAAGATCGCCGTGGCTGCCGGTATTCCCCTGGTGTATGTCAACCGTCGGCCCGATGACCCCAAACTGCCCGAGGGTGTCGCGACGGTCACCTCCGACGACGTCGAGGCAGGTCGGCTGCAGATGCAGTACATCGCCGAGAAGATGGGCGGCAAGGGCAGCGTGATGATTTTGTTGGGCGATCTGGCCAACAACTCCACCAAGGGCCGTACGGACGGCGTGAAGGAAGTGCTGAAAAAATACCCCGGTATCAAGATCGATCAGGAGCAGACCGGTATCTGGTCGCGGCAGAAAGGCATGGACCTGACCAATGACTGGATCACTCAGGGCAGAACATTCAACGCGGTGATGGCCAATAACGACGAGATGGCGATCGGCGCAGCCATGGCGCTCAAGCAGGCCGGTATCAAGCAAGGCACGGTATTCGTCGCCGGCGTCGATGGCACACCCGATGGGCTTAACGCCGTGACCCGAGGTGATCTGACGGTTTCGGTTTACCAGGATGCCAAAGGCCAGGCCAACGGCGCTATCGATGCAGCCGTCAAAATGGCCAGGAAGGAAAAACTCGAGACCCAGGCCATTGTCATTCCGTACCGCCTGATCACGCCTGAAAACGTGGTCACCTTCAAATAAGAACAGCCGACAGGCCGGGCGGCTAGTGCGTCCCGGCCCTGTCGCTCAAGGAGCTTGTCATCATGTCCGGTTCAGCTACTGCCACTCCGCCCGCTCAGCGCGATTCCTCTTCTGGTAGTGCAGGTCAAGACGCCCTGAATGCCCAGCCACCTTACTTGCTGGAAATCACGAACATCAGCAAAGGCTTCCCTGGCGTCATTGCACTCAACGATGTGCAACTGCGGGTCCGCCCCGGCAGCGTGTTGGCGCTGATGGGCGAGAATGGCGCCGGCAAATCCACCCTCATGAAGATCATTGCCGGTATCTATCAGCCCGACGCAGGCGAAATCCGCCTGAAGGGCAAGCCAGTCACCTTTGACACGCCGCTTGCGGCCCTGCAGTCAGGGATTGCCATGATCCATCAGGAGCTGAACCTGATGCCCTTCATGAGCATCGCGGAAAACATCTGGATCGGCCGCGAACAGCTCAACGGCTTGCACATGATCGATCACCGGGAAATGTTCCGCTGTACCGCCCAGTTGCTGGAACGCCTGCGTATAAAACTGGACCCGGAAGAGCTGGTCGGCAACCTGAGCATCGCCGAGCGGCAGATGGTCGAGATTGCGAAGGCGGTATCCTACAACTCCGATGTACTGATCATGGACGAGCCGACGTCGGCGATCACTGAGACCGAAGTTGCGCATCTGTTCTCCATCATTGGTGACCTGCGCGCCCAAGGCAAAGGCATCATTTACATCACCCACAAGATGAACGAAGTGTTCGAGATTGCCGACGAAGTGGCCGTGTTTCGTGATGGCTGCTACATCGGCCTGCAGCGTGCCGAGAGCATGGACGGCGACAGCCTGATTTCGATGATGGTAGGCCGTGAGGTGACCCAGCTGTTTCCGGAGCGCGAAAAACCGGTGGGTGATCTGCTGCTCTCGGTACGGGACCTGCGCTTGAACGGGATCTTTCAGGGTGTGTCTTTCGACCTGCATGCCGGAGAGGTGCTGGGCATTGCCGGACTGATGGGCTCGGGCCGGACCAACGTCGCGGAAACCCTGTTCGGCATCACGCCCAGTGACGGCGGCGAGATCCACTTCGATGGCGCGGCCGTGCGCATCGGCGACCCGCACCAGGCTATCGGGCTGGGGTTTGCGCTGCTGACAGAAGATCGCAAACTCACCGGGCTGTTTCCCTGCCTGTCTGTGATGGAAAACATGGAGATGGCGGTGCTGGCCAATTACGCCGGCAATGGCTTCGTGAAGCAGAAGGCCCTGCGCGCGCTGTGTGAGGACATGTGCAAAAAGTTGCGGGTCAAGACGCCGTCGCTGGAACAGTGCATCGACACATTGTCGGGCGGCAATCAGCAGAAGGCCTTGCTGGCCCGCTGGCTGATGACCAACCCCAGGGTGCTGATTCTCGACGAACCTACCCGCGGCATCGACGTCGGCGCCAAGGCCGAGATTTATCGTCTGATTGCTTTCCTGGCCAGTGAGGGCATGGCGGTCATCATGATCTCCTCCGAGCTGCCCGAAGTCCTGGGCATGAGCGACCGGGTCATGGTCATGCACGAGGGTGAAATGATGGGCATCCTGCCGCGCAGCGAAGCGACCCAGGAAAAGGTCATGCATCTGGCGTCCGGGCATCGGGCCCATTGAGTTTGCACGACCGGACGATTGCCATAAGAACTCGCCAGAAAAAGAACAAGAGCCAGAGGGAAAGAACATGAGCAACGCAATCCTGCAGAACAAACCGGCCCTGGCGCCGACCAAAGGCAAGCGGCGCCTGCCGACCGAATTAAGCATCTTTCTGGTGCTGATCGGAATCGGGCTGATTTTCGAACTGTTTGGCTGGATCGTTCGCGACCAGAGCTTTTTGCTCAACTCGCAACGGCTGGTGCTGATGATCCTGCAAGTGTCGATCATCGGCCTGCTGGCCATCGGCGTGACTCAGGTGATCATCACGACGGGTATCGATCTGTCGTCAGGCTCGGTACTGGCCTTGTCGGCGATGATTGCCGCGAGCCTGGCGCAGACGTCGGATTTCTCGCGTGCGGTATTCCCTTCGTTGACCGATCTGCCCGTGTGGATACCGGTGGTGGTCGGTCTGGGTGTCGGGTTGCTGGCTGGTGCCATCAACGGCAGTATCATCGCCATCACCGGTATTCCGCCTTTTATCGCTACCCTCGGCATGATGGTGTCTGCCCGTGGGCTGGCGCGCTTCTACACGGAAGGCCAGCCTGTCAGCATGCTCTCGGATTCCTACACCGCTATCGGTCAGGGCGCGATGCCGGTGATCATCTTTCTGGTGGTAGCGGTCATCTTCCACATTGCGCTGCGCTACACCAAATATGGTAAGTACACTTACGCCATCGGCGGCAACATGCAGGCGGCCCGCACGTCCGGGATCAACGTCAAGCGTCATCTAGTGATTGTCTACAGCATCGCCGGTCTGCTGGCCGGCCTTGCAGGCGTTGTCGCCTCGGCGCGGGCTGCCACAGGTCAAGCGGGCATGGGCATGTCTTACGAGCTGGACGCCATTGCCGCAGCGGTGATTGGCGGCACCAGTCTGGCCGGCGGAGTAGGGCGTATCACCGGGACCGTCATTGGTGCGTTGATCCTGGGGGTGATGGCCAGCGGGTTTACCTTTGTCGGTGTTGACGCCTACGTGCAGGACATCATCAAGGGGCTGATCATTGTGGTGGCGGTCGTGATCGATCAATATCGTAACAAGCGCAAGACCAAGCGCTGAGCGACACCGGAGCAAACCATGCGCACAAGGGCCTTCAAGGCCCTTTTGTGCGTGATAAGGAAGCTGGAACCGATGGGGTCTGCGTCGGTCAGACCCTCATCCAGCCAAGCGCGATACAGGTTTGGTGCCGGGTTTTCAGGGGCTAACGCGCAATTGTTGTCCAAAATACCTTCAATTGTGTTGCCGAGTGCGCGAGGCGGCCTTAGACTGCCGCCCCTCGTAAATTGAGTGCCAGGTGGCGCTTGGAGATCATGGCGCTTGTACGGCAACGTTGAGCCGCTCCTCAATGCACGTTTTTTTATAGAGAAATCAATGACAAAGGAAAAGTTGCTGGCCATGCCGGCCGATGACTACATGAACGCCGAGCAGCACGCTTTCTTCGTCGAGCTGTTGCAGAACATGAAGGTCGAAATCCACGAGCGAATCGAGCAGAGCCGCATTGCCATCGAAAGCCTGGATACGCCTGCCGACCCTGCTGATGCTGCTTCTGTTGAAGAAGAGCGTCACTGGCTGGTCAATGTTATTGACCGTGATCAGCGCATGCTTCCGCAGCTGGAAATGGCATTGTCGCGCATTGCCGAAGACACCTTCGGCTGGTGCGATGACAGCGGCGAGCCTATCGGCCTCAAGCGCCTGCTGATCAGCCCGACGACCAAGTATTGCATCGAAGCGCAAGAGCGCCACGAGCAGATCGACAAGCACCAGCGCCAGGCCTGATTCACAGGACCCTTGTGGTGCAATGCGACCGGGAGGCAAGAGATTGCCTCCCGGTTTTGTTATGCCTGAAATTTGCCATGACGCTCATTCCTGCTTACAACCATAGGCTCATGGCACATTGCTGTTTTCTGGCGTTTAATGAGGAGAATAACGACAAATCACAACAGGGGTAACGCAGCATGTCCGAGAGCGCATTGGAAGCGGTCCGCTTGTGGGTTCCCGCATTGCAGAGCGTCGTGCTGTGTGTGCTGTTGGCGGCAATGACCTTTGCCGGCCTGTCGTTTTATTTCGCCATTCCCGCTGGCCTGTTGTTGCTCTGGCTACCGCGTCTGCTGCATAGAGGCACTGCCCGACCTGCCGCGCAATCGACCGATAGCGCCATCGGGCTTTTGGCCCGCGACCTCTCCCACACCACCAGCCACAATGCGCTGTCCGCCGCGCAGGTGGCGTTTGCCGTGCGCCAGTTGGCGGGCAAGGTTCAGTCGCAACTCGACGCAGCCGAGCAGGTGGTCAGCAGCGCCGATCTCATGATCGCGACCGAGCAACAAACCGCCCAGTTGAGCCAGCAGGCATTGTCTGCGGCCAGCCAGGCGCGTCAACGCAGCGATGCCGGAAGCGGCGTACTGACCGAGTCCATCCAGCGCATGCACCGGTTGAGTCAGGGCGCTGTGCAGAGTCGCGAACTGATCGAGGCGCTAAGCCAGCGCAGCGAAGAAATTCAACGTGTGACGATGGTGATCCAGTCCATCGCCAGCCAGACCAACCTGCTGGCGCTCAACGCAGCGATCGAAGCGGCCCGGGCGGGCGAGCACGGCCGAGGCTTTGCCGTTGTCGCCGACGAGGTGCGCGGCCTCGCCGGGCGTACCGCCAGTGCGACCCAGGAAGTGGGGCAGATGGTGGCCGATATCCAGCAGCGCACCTCGCAGGTCGTGGGGCAAATACGTCAGCTTTCAACCGATCTGGATGCCGGTGTCGAGCAGGTCGAACTCACCGGGCAGCACCTTGAAAGCATTGCGCGCCTGGCCGTAGAGGTGGAAAGCCAGGTGGGTGAAATCGCGCACGGCGCGCAAACCAATCAGGACCAGTTGGCCAGTTTGTTCGTGGCGGTCGAACGCATGCGCAGTGATCTTGCGGTCAGCGATGAGCAGACGCGGCACTTGGCCAAGGCCGCGGTACAGATGGAAGGACAGGCAGAGACCATCAGTCAGCGTCTGGCGCAGGTTGGCCTGGATGATTATCACCAGCGTATCTATGACCTGGCTCGTGAGGGTGCGCAGCAGATCGCGGCGAAGTTCGAAGCCGACATTGATCGAGGCGCTGTCAGCCTCGATGATCTGTTTGATCGACAGTACAAGCCTATTCCAGGCACCTCACCGACGCGCTTCAATACCCGCTTCGACCGGTACACCGATCAGGTGCTGCCCGGTGTTCAGGAACCGTTGTTGTCGCGCCACGAAGGCCTCGTGTTTGCGATTGCCTGCACCCAGCAGGGCTACGTGCCGACTCACAACGCTGCGTTCAATCAGCCGTTGACTGGCGATCCTTCAGTGGATAACGCACGCAATCGCAGTAAGCGAAAATTCGATGATCGCACGGGTATTCGTTGCGGCAGCCATCAGCAGCCGGTCCTGCTACAGACCTACACCCGGGACACTGGCGAGCTGATGCACGATCTTTCGGTGCCGATCCTGATCAAGGGACGGCATTGGGGCGGGTTGCGGCTGGGCTACAAGCCTGAAGGTGCGGTCGCGAAGTAGTCACTTGTTGTGTCTGTAACAGGAAACGCTTACACATATAGTTATCGACTCATCCTGAGCGGCAACGCTATATCGGTTAAATACCGCATGTTTAATACGTAGGAAGTTTCTGAAAAGTTTCTCCGTTACTTGACTGTTTGCTCTCGCTGAGCAAGCTACTTGAATCAACGTAATGATTTGTTGATTTAAAAGCGGCTAATACAGGGCCGATTCAAGGACGGAAATAAAATGAAAAGTACAAGGGATGTTAAAGAAAAGTGTTCGGTCTCCGATGCTGCTGCGTTAAGAGTCACCGTTCGTGTAGGTCTTTTCTTCGATGGTACGGGGAATAATCGCATCAATAGCCGCATTGGCGCTGATTGTCAGGCGCTGATGGAAGTCAATGGCGATCGCCACATCAAAGAGTGTGCAGGGCGTCACGCTGATCCAGGCAGTAGTTACAGTAACGACCTCAGTAATATTGCGAGGCTTGTCGATCTGTATCGTCATCAGCCTGTTGCGGCAAACGATGGACATGGCCTGAGAGTGTATTGGCCTGTGTACGTCAGCGGTGCGGGAACGACGTCGGGTTGCCGTGATTCGTTGTGGCCCGGGCAGAGCTTCGGTAGGGGCCCTACCGGCGTCGTGGCCAAGGTCGAGCGGGCATTCAAGAAGCTGGACGCACGTTGCCGGGCATTTACCGATGAAAATCCCGGGTGTGTGATCGCGGCCCTCGAACTGGATGTATTCGGTTTCAGCCGCGGCGGCGCGTCGGCCCGGCATTTTGTCAATGAGATACTCAAGAAAACCACAGGCATGCTTGAGCCCGTGCTGCGCAGCAGAAAAGTGCGCCTGAGCGAGGATTTCAGCTGGGCAAACGACAGCGTACGGATCAAGGTCGTCGGTCTTTTCGATACGGTCGCGGCCATTGGCAGTTTCAAGGATCTGGGTAATGTCAGCGACTTCGCCAATGGTCGGGTGAACCTTTATCTGCCCCCCGGTTGTGCTCAGCAAATCCTCCATCTGGTGGCCCGTGACGAGCTGCGCCGCAACTTTGCACTCAATAGCATCAGACCCGTGTGGTCGCGTGAGATTGTGCTGCCCGGCGTGCATTCGGACATCGGAGGGGGGTATCCGCCGCAAATGCAGGAAAGCGTACTGTTGACGCGACCCCGTATCGACAATGGCTGCACCGACCATCCCACTGCATCGACCTGTGCCTGGCTGCAAGCCCGTGAAGAGTTGCAACAGCTCGATGCCGAGCGCTGGCTGGACCCGCAGGATGCTCAGGCAATGCTGCAGGTGCAGGCCTGCGACACGTTCTACAAAGCGAGCCGCTCTTCATTGGGTGGGCGTTCTGCGGTGGTGGCGGCCTGCTTGCGAAGGCAGGTTTTTGGTCACTTGTCTCGCGTGCATCTGCGGGTCATGCATGCGCTGGCGCTTGACGAAGGTGTGCCGTTCGAACCCATTCCCTTGACGCAGGATCTCCAGTTGCCGGGAGAGCTTGAAGGGATCGCACGCAAGCTGATCGACTATGCGCGGGGCGAGCCGTATTCACTGAGTGACGATGAAGAGCAGGTACTGCGCTGGCGCTATATTCATCATTCGGCACACTGGGGGGCGGCCATTGGAAGTCTGGGCAGTCTGGGCGATGCAGTGTTCGTGCATGCGCCTGAGCCGGGGGGCCGGATACTTCACCCCAATATCGGGCAGCCCGGCTATCCCCAGTGAGGCCCGGTGACTGAACGCGTCATCGGTTTTTCGAATCAAGGGCTCTTGTGCAGCAGGGCGTTCAACTCGTCCACCACAGGGGCCCACTCTGCATCGCTGCGCAGCTCTTCTTTCAGAAAATCTGCCTGCTGTCTTGTCCAGAAATCGGCATCGACCAGTTTGACGTCGTCAGGCAATTGGTGGGCCTGGGCAAACTTTGTAATGTCGTCTTCATCCGAGGGCAGTCCCAATTGATCAAACAGTCCAGCCAGAGTCGGGTTCGGCAATTCCATGTCATCTCCTCGACGAGGGGTTGCCTCGTACAGTCATTGGTTCTGTATCGGAGTCTCGTGAGGCGATGAGAGTTCGATGCATTTTACCGTGATGTCACGTTGGTCTTTTACCCAGGCAGGTCAGGTGATATGTTCTGCATGCTGAGGGGCCCTGTAGAAGCCGGGTTCTGCCTGTTCAGCTACTCTTCGGTTGTCACGACGGCGTCTTCAGGCTGAAGGTGCGGCGTGCGCGACATCGTTTGTACAAAAGGCATATATCCCGTTGATGCTGCGAGCCGGTAGAATCCGTGCCCAGCCTGCACAGGGGCTCGGATGGCCTGCCCGGCAGTCCGGGGTGCAGCGTATCAACAGGTCTTGGCCGCACCCGGCGGCAACACGGATGAACGACTTTTAACTGCCTGAATGCCAGGCAGCTTCATTTATCACGTTTGGGGGTTTGTACTTTGGCTGTAAGCAACCTGGATACCCACGCTCTGTTTGTGCTCGGCGATTTGCGTGCACAGTTGGTCAAGCAATTTCAATCGCGTTTCGTGTATGTCGTTGAACAATCGGCCGAAGGCATTTATATCGCTGAAATCGACACCGACACTGCTCTGGTCGTTGATGACAAACCACGTCTTGAACTCAAGGTCGGCGATCATTTTCGGGCGTCGGTATTACCCAGCCGCGAAGGCGGAAAGTTTGAATTGAAGTTTCGCGAGATCAAACTGACTGTTTACGGTCTGGGTGAATACGCATTTGTCGACACCGCCGAAGGTCACGGCATCGTGTTCAAGGAAGGTCATACCGTGCTCATGGTCTTTGCAGCCACCGAACAATTGCAGGCAGGCATGAGCAAGACGTTAAAGACTGCCGTTGGCAAGGCCGCCAAATGGCGCAAGGGCGAACTCGCGTTCAAGGCCAGCGAATAAGGCGAGTCTGGACGGCCCTTCAACTGCCTGCTGATTCACCTTCGGTACGCCCGCCGCTGACTTCCGCGGGCACATCCTCGCCCGCCATGCGTTTGCGAAACAGGCCGGTGCGAGCCAGCAACAGTGTCGTGACCGGGACCGTTATCGCCAGCAGGACAGGGATGAGCCAGGCGTGAATCACCGGTTCGGACTTGAGTGCAGAAAAGTAGATGATCGACGCCAGGGCCACGCACCATGCCCCCAGCGTCGAGGCCAGGGCGGTTGGGTGCATGCGCTGGAAAAAGTCTTTCAGGCGCAGCAGCCCCAGCGCGCCGGTCAGGGTGAACAGGCTGCTGGCGACCAGCAGCACGGCTGTCAGGACTTCGGCCCAGAAGGGCACTTGCAACGATAGGCCGGTCATTCTATTACCTCTCCGCGCAGCAGGAACTTGGCCAGGGCGAACGAGCCGACGAAGCCGAACAGGGCGATCAGCATCGCCGCCTCGAAATAGGTATCGCTGGCATAGCGTATGCCCAGCACCAGCATCATCAGCATGGCCGTGATGTAGAGGTAATCCAGCGCCAGGACGCGGTCCTGGGCCGAAGGGCCCTTGAGCAGGCGCAGCAGGGTAATGACCATGGCCAGCGCAAAAATCAGCAGGCTGATCAGGATGGCGTTGTCGAGCAGTGCACTCATTGAAAGATCTCCATCAAAGGGCGCTCATACGTAGTCTTGAAGTGCTCAATGAATTGCGCTTCGTCTTCCAGATCGAAGACATGCATCAGCAGCACGCTGCGGTCCAGCGCCAGCTCCGACCAGACCGTCCCGGGCACCACGGTCGTCACCATCGCCAGAGCGGCCAGGCCGTTGGCATTGTGCAGGTCCAGCGGTACCCGTACGAAAGCCGAGCGCGGTGGACGGTGCTTGAGTTTCCAGACGCTCAGGCCCACCTGCAGGTTGGAAACCACCACGTCGCGTCCGACCATCAGCAGAAACTTCAGGATTGTGCCGGGCTTTCGAATGCGCACCGGCATTGGCCGCAAGGGTGCCATCAGCAGCGGCGCGAGAAAGCCCAGCACGGCACCGAGCAACAGCTGGCCAGGGCTGATCGACAGGTTCAGAACCAGCCACAGCACCCACAGGGCAAGCGAAAAAACCGGCGCAGGGAACAAACGCTTCATGGTTGTACCTCCGGTGTGCCCGCGTTGCTGTTGGGGCCCGGCACTGGACGCGCAGCCAGAACCGACTGCACGTACTGCTTGGGTTCATGCAGCGCTGCTGCGGTGTCCTGCGTGTAGCGCAACAGGGGTTCGGCCTTGAACGTCAGGGCGACGCACAGGCCCAGCAAAATGATGATCGGCAGGCATTCATTGCGGCGCAGTACCGGCGAGGGACGTTCGTACGGCGTCCAGAAACGCTGAGTTCCCAGTCTTGAGAAGGCGATAAGTGACGCCAGCCCGGAAAAAATCAGCAGGGTGATCAGCATCCAGGACGGGAGTGACAGCGCTTCATCCTGCGCCACATCAAGGCCGAGCGGATTCATCAGTGCGCTGAGCAGCGTCAGCTTGCCGATGAAGCCCGACAGCGGTGGCATGCCGATGATCAGCAGCGCGCAGATCACGAAGCTCAGGCCCAGAAACGCCATGGTGACCGGAATGACCTGCCCGACCACGACTTTCTGTTGCTCATCCAGGTTGGTGCCCGGAGGCGGATGCAGCGATTCCAGCGAACGCGGCAACTGATCCACATCTTCTTCCAGGGGGATTTCGTTGGCCGAGCGCGAGCGCTCGACCAGCTCGGCCAGCAGAAACATGGCGCTCAGGGCGAGGGTCGAGCTGACCAGGTAGAACAGCGCGCCTGAGGTAAGGCTCGGCTGTGCGAAGCCGATGGCCGACAGCAGAATGCCTGCCGACACCAGAATGCTCAGGCTGGCCATACGTTCCAGTCGCTGTGCCGCGATGATCGCGATGGCTGCCGTGAAGATGGTCGCCATGCCGCCGTAGATCAGCCAGTCGCCACCGAAAAACGCAGACGCACCGGCCTGACCCGAGAACAGCAGTGTCCATAGGCGCAGCAGGGTATACACGCCGACCTTGGTCATGATCGCGAACATCGCCGCAACCGGAGCGCTGGCGGCGGAGTACGCCGGCACCAGCCAGAAGTTCAGCGGCCACATCCCGGCCTTGGCGAGAAATGCGGTGGCCAGAATGGCCGCACCGGCATGCAGCAAACCCTGATCGGCTGCCGAAACCTGCGGGATCTTTATTGCCAGATCAGCGAAGTTAAGCGTGCCCGTGACACCGTAGATCAGCGCAGCCCCGATCAGAAACAGTGAGGAGGCCAGCAGGTTGATGGAGATGTAATGCAGCCCCGACGAAACCCGGGCCCGCCCCGAGCCATGCAGCATCAAGCCGTAAGAGGCGGCCAGCAGGACTTCGAAGAACACGAACAGGTTGAACAGATCCGCCGTCAGGAATGCGCCGTACAGCCCCATCAACTGAATCTGGAACAGGGCATGGAAGCTGGCCCCGGCCCGGTCCCAGCGCGCCAGTGCGAACAGCAGTGCGCAGACGGCGACAATACCGGTCAGTACCATCATCAGGGCAGACAGGTGATCGACCACCAGCACGATGCCGAAGGGCACGCCCCAGTTGCCTGGCAGATAAACGCCGATGGAGCCGCTGGTGCCGCTTTTCTGCACCCAGAGCATGAGCGCGATGGAAATGCCCAGCCCCAGCATGCTGGACAGCAGATTGATTCGGCCTTTGAGCGGGCGGTGCTTCTCGCCCAGCCACAGCATCAGTCCGGCGGTCAGCAGGGGGAGCAGAATGGGCGCAATGATCAGTTGATTCAGCCAGCTCATGCCTTCGGCTCCCGGCCATCAACATGGTCGGTGCCGGTCAGGCCTCGGGAAGCGAGCAGAACCACCAGAAACAGTGCCGTCATGGCGAAGCTGATCACGATAGCGGTCAGCACCAGCGCCTGCGGCAGGGGGTCTGTGTAGTTGAGCAGGTCCTGTGGAATGCCGTCCTTGATGATCGGCTCCCTGCCGATGAACAGGCTGCCCATGCTGAAGATGAACAGGTTGACGCCGTAGGACAGCAGGCACAGCCCCATCACGACCTGAAAGGTCCTGGGGCGCAGCATCAGCCAGACGCCTGACGCGGCCAGTACGCCGATGGCAATTGCAATGACTTCTTCCATCAGAGGGCTCCTTGCGGGTTGGCAACAGGCTTGGGCAGCAGGGTCGGGCGATGGCTGCGCACGGACTGGTGAGCCAGGGCGGTCAGGATCAATAGCGTTGCGCCCACGACGACCGCGTAGACGCCCACGTCGAAGAACAGCGCGCTGGCGAAGTGGAGGTCGCCCAGGATCGGCAGGTGCAGATGCGCGGTGTGGGTGGTCATGAATGGATAGCCCAGCGCCATGGAACCTGCGCCGGTCAGCACCGCACACAACAGCCCCGTACCCATCCAGCGCAGCGGTCGCAGGCTCATCTGGGCTTCGACCCACTGAGTGCCTGCGACCATGTATTGCAGGATGAACGCTACCGACATCACCAGACCGGCGACAAAACCGCCGCCCGGTTGGTTGTGACCGCGCATGAACAGATACATCGAGATCATGAAGGCGATTGGCAGCAGCAGGCGGACCAGCGCGGCGGGCACCATCATGAAGCCCAGTGCGGTATCGCTGGCGCTGCGCGGGTTGATCAGGTCGGTCACCACGTCACGCGCCAGCAAACGCTGCTGTGCGGGCAGCGCGATGCTTTCCTTGGGCGGTCTGAAGCGGCGCAGCAAGGCAAACACGGTCAGGGCCACGGCTGCCAGTACCGTGATCTCGCCGAAGGTATCGAAGCCCCGGAAGTCGACCAGCATCACGTTGACCACGTTGGTGCCGCCACCTTCCGGAAGGGCACGGCTCAGGTAGAACGAAGAAATGGCATTGGGCGTCTGACGGGTCAGCATGGCGTACGACAGGATCGCCATGCCGAGACCGACCATGACTGCCAGCACGAAGTCACGGACCCGGCGAGTGCGGGCTTTGAGGCGTGTACTGGTGGCAGCGACGTCCTCGTTACGCCTTGGCAGCCAGCGCAGACCGAGCAGGATCAATACCGTGGTCACGACTTCAACCACCAGTTGGGTCAGCGCCAGATCCGGTGCCGAGAACCACACGAACGTGATGCAGGTCATCAGTCCGCACACGCTGACCATGATCAGGGCGGCGAGGCGATGGTATTTACCCTGCCAGGCTGCACCCAGCGCGCAGACGATTGCGATCAGCCACAGGGTCACGAAGACCCCGGACCCTGGAATCTTCGGGCGGTCGCCCCAGGTCAGGCCATTGAAGAACATGGGAATGAAGCCGCCGACGACAGCCGCGAGCACCAGCAGAAACAATTGGGGCTGCAACCGACGCGTACTGACCTTGCGCTCGAAACGTCGCGCCCAGTGCATCACGACCACCAGACTGCGGTCGAAGAAGCGTTTGCCGTTCAGGCGTCCTACCAGCGGCGGGACCGGGAATCGGTCGGTCTTGAGAGAGTTGCGCAACAACAGGTAGAGCAGAATGCCGCCCGCCATGGCCACCAGGCTCATGATCATGGGGGCGTTCCAGCCGTGCCAGATCGCCAGACTGTACTCGGGCAACGTACCGCCCACCACGGGTTGCGCGGCGGCGGCGAGCAGAGGCGCAACTGATTGAGCTGGAAAGATGCCGACGACCAGACAGGCCAGTACCAGAAATTCCACCGGCGCACGCATCCAGCGTGGTGGTTCATGGGGCATGTGCGGCAGATCCTTGGCGGCCGGACCAAAAAAGACGTCCACGGTGAAGCGCAACGAATAGGCCACGCTGAACACACCCGCGATGGTCGCCACCACCGGCAGGGCGATTTCAACCCAGGCCGTGGCAGAAATGAACACCGTTTCGGCGAAGAACATTTCCTTGGACAAAAAACCGTTGAGCAGCGGTACGCCGGCCATGGAGGCGCTGGCGACCATGGCCAGCGTCGCGGTATAGGGCAGCAGCCTTATCAGTCCGCTGAGGCGCTGGATGTCCCGAGTGCCGCTTTCGTGGTCGATGATGCCCGCTGCCATGAACAGCGAAGCTTTGAAGGTGGCGTGGTTGAGGATGTGGAAGACTGCAGCGACGGCAGCCAGCGGGCTGTTGAGGCCCAGCAGCAGGGTGATCAGGCCGAGGTGGCTGATGGTCGAATAGGCCAGCAGGCCCTTGAGGTCGTTCTGGAAGATCGCCGCGTAAGCGCCAAGAATCAGTGTACAGGCCCCGGCACCGCTGACGATCCAGAACCACTGTTCGGTGCCTGACAGGGCGGGCCACAGGCGCGCCATGAGAAACACCCCGGCCTTGACCATGGTTGCCGAGTGCAGGTACGCCGAGACCGGTGTCGGTGCGGCCATGGCGTGGGGCAGCCAGAAGTGGAACGGAAACTGCGCGCTTTTACTGAGCGCGCCGATCAGGACCAGCGTCAGCATCACCGGGTACAGCGCATGGGCGCGAATCGCGTCGCCGGAGGCCAGAACGCGGTCCAGATCATAGCTGCCCACGATGTGGCCCAGGATCATCATCCCCGCCAGCAGCGCCAGGCCACCGGCGCCAGTGACCATCAGCGCCATGTACGCGCCGCGCCGTGCATCGGCGCGATGGTGCCAGTAACCGATCAGCAGGAACGAGAAGACGCTGGTCAATTCCCAGAAAAACACGATCTGGATCAGATTGCCGGACATGACGAGGCCGAGCATGGCCCCCATGAATGCCAGGAAAAACGCGAAGAAGCGCGGCACCGGATCATCCGGGGACATGTAGTAGCGCGCGTACAAGGACACCAGAGCACCGATGCCCATCACCAGCATCGAGAACAGCCAGGCAAAGCCGTCGATGCGCAGGACGAAATTCAGGCCCAGGCTGGGCAGCCAGAAATACTCTTCACGAATCACGCCGCCGTCGGCAATCTGCGGAAACCACAGCGCCATCTGGACTGCGCCGATCAGGGCGACGAGGCCCGCAAGAAGGGATTCTGCGTTACGCGCATTGTGCGGCAAAAAGGCCGCCAGACAGCTGCCGATAAAAGGCAGAAGCAGTAGAACTATCAGGGACATAGGCTTCTAATCTGCAGGGAAATGTCAAGCATCATACGTGCCAGACACTTCGATACCAAAGGGACAGTTTTTTAAATTTCCTACAAAAAATGTCTGGCAGCGATTTACAAGCCATCATCAAGACGTCTGATGTCAGTTGCAGCGTCGGTCAAACCGGTCCGTCCGGCTTTTTCACACCGTCCTCTTCCAAGCCCGATTGTTCAACGGGCGCAGGACGACGCTTCATCTCACTGACAATCACACCGACCACGATCAGTGCCGCACCCAACAGCGCGATACCCGGCAAACGCTCGCCAGCCAGTCGTCCGACAATACCGGCCCACACGGGTTCACCCGCATAAATGACGGTCGCACGAGTGGGAGAGACGCTTTTCTGTGCCCAGTTCATGGCAACCTGAATAATGGCGCTCATTGCGCCCAGGCCGACAGCGATCAGCACCAGCAACCAGGAGAACTCCGGCAGCTTCTCTTGCGTGGGCACCACCATCAGAAAGGCCAGCACCGACGCCGTTGCCAGTTGAACCACTGTGACCCGGCGCACATCCACCTGACCGGCGTAGGCGCTGATCATGATGATTTCTGCGGCAATGGCCACGGCGCTGATCAACGTCGCAATTTCGCCGGCGCTCATGTGCAGCGATGCGCCTTGCGGGCCAGACAGCAGCATGAGGCCGGTGAACGCGAGCGCAATCCCGATACTGGGCATCAAGCCTGGACGACGCCCCAGCACCATCCATTGCAGCAGCGGTACAAAGGGCACGTAGAGGGCGGTGATGAAGGCCGACTGACTGCTTGGAATTGTCTGCAGGCCGATGGTCTGCAAGCCATAGCCGAGCATGATGGCCGTGCCGATGAACACCCCTGCCTTGAGTTCGAACAGGGTCAGTCCGCGCATGATCTTCATCGAGAACAGCGCGACGAACAGAGCTGCCGCCGCGAAGCGCAGGCCGACGAAAAACATCGGGCCGCTGATCGTCATGGCAAACTGGACCAGCAGGAAGGTGCCGCCCCAGAGCATGGTAATGAAAATAAGTACGGCTTCTGCCTTGCTGATGCGGGGTGTACGGCTGATAGACTTCATGTCGTTTCCAGATCCCGTGATCTTTGTGACGAGGGCGTTGACACACAATAGCGTCGCGAAAGTGTGCAGTATAATGCGCAATTGATTCGGATAAGCACTCCCATGGACAAAGAAAATTCCCCGCGCGCCCCGGTTTTGCAGCACGTCAGCCAGAACGTGCGACGTTTGCGTAATGCCGCAGACTTGAGCCAGACCGCTCTGGCAGAGAGGTCCGGCGTCAGTCGACGGATGCTGGTAGCCATTGAGGCTGGAGAAAAGAACGTCAGCCTGGCCACGCTCGATCGTGTGGCCGAAGGGCTCGGGGTTGCCTTCAGTGATTTGATCCAGGCACCTGATATCCGTGACCACAGTCGTATCAACGAACTGGCGTGGGCGGGTGCGATCCATGGCAGCAAGGCGGTATTGCTGGCCAAGGCCAACGCCCGGCGGGAGGTGGAATTGTGGGAATTCTGCCTGGAGCCGGGCGACCTGTACGCCTCCGATGCTGACCCTGAGGGCTGGAGCGAGCAGGTCTATGTCGTCGAAGGTCACCTGATGATTCGGTTTGCCGAGTCCGTCGAGGCCCGGTCAGTCGGCCCTGGTGAGTTCTACATGTTCCCCAGCAGCCAGCCACACCGCTATTGCAATGAAGGCACCGAGACGCTGCGCTTTGTGCGCAACGTGGTGCTGTAGCGCACCGACTTTCACTCACCGCAGCACTCGCCGAGGCCACGTTCGATGATCGAAGACAAGCACCCGACTGCCGATGTTCTGATCATTGGCGGCGGCCTGAGTGGCAGTATGCTTGCCGTGCAATTGCTGCGCAGGCCGGGGCCACGTCGAATCCTGATCGTCGAAACCCGGCCGGAACTGGGACGCGGCGAGGCCTACAGCGCGACTGAGTTGGGGCATACGCTCAACGGCAATGCGGCGCGCATGAGTGTCGACCCGGACGATGCCGACGATCTGACGCGGTGGCTGACCCAGTACCTGGCCGACGGCGGGTGGCCCGAGGCCGCCGGGCAACAGGTGCCCATTGCCGAGCTGTTCCCGCCACGCGGAGTGTTCGGGCTTTATGTACAGCAACGTTTGCGCGAAGCCCAGGTGGTGGGCGCGGCCCACGGTTCAGTCCTGGAGCACGTGCGTGGCGAGGTCGTCGACTTGCAGACGTATGCCGAGGGGCTGTGTGCGACGCTGGGCGATGGCCGGGAGTTGCAGGGGCGCTTCGCGGTCCTGGCCACGGGCATGTATGCCGCAGCACGAACGCCCCGGCGCGACTCCAATGAACTCAATACCGCTGCGCTCGACCCGTGGGACGTCGCGGCCATGCGCCGGCTCGATCCTCAGGCGCGGGTGCTGATCATCGGTTCCGGGCTGACCATGGTCGATGCAGTGGTGTCTTTGCAGGAATCCGGGCATCGCGGTCCGATTCAGGTCTACTCCCGACATGGATTATTGCCGCATGTCAGGCGTCAGCCACCAGAGTGGTCGGATTTTCTCGGGCAGGACCACAGCCTTCGCAGCACCCGGCAGCTGGTTCGCAAGGTACGTGAGCAATGTGAACTGGCGATCGAGAGCGGCATCGACTGGCAGGCGCCACTGGACACCGTGCGCGCCAATATCGGCAGGCTATGGAATCAGGCGTCCGACAGCCAGCGTCGGCAGTTCGTTCGCCACGTGCGTCCCTGGTGGGAAAGCCATCACCATCGCTCGCCGCCACCGAGTGCGGCGTTGCTGGCGCGATTGGTCAGGGAAGGGCGCCTGTCCATCCAGGCGGCATCGCTGCAAGGCGTCGCGACCCTGGCGTCAGGACAGGTGCAGGTCAGGCTGCGTTATCGAGGCGATGAACTGCCATCGCAGGTTACCGGTGATGCACTGATCAACTCCACCGGCATCGAATACGACTGGCGTCGTGTGGACCGGCCCTTGCCGCGCCAGTTGCTTGCCAGAGGAATGATTCAGCCAGGTCCCTTGGCGTTGGGCATCGCTGCCGATGCTCACGGTGCGGTACTCGACGCACAAGGCCACTATTCGCCACGTCTGTTCGCCATGGGCCCGCCGTTGCGGGGCATGTGGTGGGAAAGCACAGCCGTTACCGATGTGGCGATTCAGGCCAAGGCACTGGCCCTTCATCTCGCGGATTGACACAGGAGGCCTCAGGGCTGCTCCAGGAGGCGGGCACCTGCGCCGCGCTTGCCCAGTTCATCTCCCCAATTGCGCAACGGGCAGGCGTCCATCGACAGGCAACCACAGCCGATGCAGCCCGTCAGTTGATCGCGCAGGGCGATCAGGCTGCTGATCCGTTCGTCAAGCTCAGCTTTCCATTGTTCGGACAGCTTCTGCCAATGAGCAGCACTCGGCGAGCGTCCTTCGGGCAGGTTCTGAAACGCGGCATGAATGCTTGCCAGCGGAATGCCCAGGCGCTGCGCGACCTTGATCAACGAAACGCGGCGCAGCGTTTCTCTTGGATAGCGTCTTTGATTGCCAGCATTACGCTGGCTGCTGATCAGGCCTTTGGTTTCGTAAAAATGCAGGGCTGTCACCGCCACACCGCTGCGCGCTGCCAGTTGGCCCACCGTCAGCATTGCGGTCGATTTTTTTTCGGAATGAGTGTTCATGTCCACACCGTTCGCTTGACCTCTAGTTAAGTAGAGGTTTTACCCTGCCTGCACTTTGGTAGCAACAGCGCCCAGCGGGGAGAGCGTCATGGCATCATTCGTTACTCAGCAGCCACACAACCAGCCCTACAGCCAACTCGTGGAGTTTGTCGTCGATGCACAGCATCAGCTTGAATTGATCAAGGCCCTGATAGCACGAGACGACCGATTTACGTCAACCTGCCCAGGCTTCATCAGCTCAAGCGTGCAGGCCAGCGAAGACGGTCTGCGGGTGTTGCACCTTGTGCTCTGGCAATCCAGGCCTCAGTGCGAAGACGCTGGGCTTAACGTCGAAACCCGCGAGATGGACCTGCACGTGATGATGCGCCGCTATCGGGCCACGAGTGCGACGTTTGGCAGCTTTCGGATGATGGGGCAGGTATCGGCTCGTCCTTGAGCGACACAGCGGATTACACGGAAAGGTGCAGCATCCGGTCACCCTGAAGCGACTCGCCCGGCCTGCGTTTGTTGACGGCCAGTTCACCGATCCTGATCAGACGGGTGCGGGTGACGTTACGCGTCAGTCCCAGCAGGCTGGCGGTGTGCACCTGGTTATGGTGGCAGAAACGGTAAGCGGCCCTGAGCAGGGCGTCCTCGACTTTTTCGTGCAGGGCGCCGGCCTGTTCCTCGAACAGTTTCTGGAAGGCCCGGTTCAACAGTTGTTCCGGGGATTCTT
This sequence comes from Pseudomonas asturiensis, assembly GCF_900143095.1. Classification (GTDB taxonomy): domain Bacteria; phylum Pseudomonadota; class Gammaproteobacteria; order Pseudomonadales; family Pseudomonadaceae; genus Aquipseudomonas; species Aquipseudomonas asturiensis. The sequence continues at coordinate 447,840 of NZ_FRDA01000004.1, forward strand.
CGTGGTGGGAGTACTCGTCCTGACGCTCGATTCTCAGGTTGGACAGGCGCAGATCATCACGCTGGATCACGCCGTCGCGGCAGACCAGCAGCGTGTGATGAATCACGTTTTCCAGTTCGCGGATATTGCCTGGCCAACTGTAGGTTCTGAGCTTGTGCTCGGCCTCGGGGCTTACCTGAATCGGGCCATGCCTGAGACGCTGGCTATAGACCTGAATGAAGTGCAGCGCCAGCGGCAGGATGTCACCCGGTCGTTCACGCAGCGGGCTCAGCTCCAGATTGACCACGTCCAGTCGGTAGTAAAGGTCCTCCCGGAAATGCCCGGCGTTGATGGCTTTTTCCAGCTGCACGTTGGTGGCGGCCAGCACGCGCACATCTATCGGGATGCTCTTGCGCGAGCCAAGGCGCACCACCTCGCGCTCTTGAAGCACGCGCAGCAGCTTGACCTGAAGGCTCATGGGCAGGTCGCCGATCTCGTCGAGAAACAGCGTGCCGCCATTGGCCTCTTCGAACCACCCGGCCTTGGCCCCGACAGCGCCGGTGAACGCGCCTTTCTCGTGACCGAACAATTCTGCCTCGATCAGGTTTTCGGAAAACGCGCCGCAGTTAACCGCCACGAATGGCTTGTCGCGGCGCGCGCTGAGTTCATGCACATGCCGGGCGACCAGTTCCTTGCCGGTGCCCGTTTCGCCAATGATCAAAACGCTGGCGTCGCTCGGTGCGACCTGTCGAACATGCTCCAGCAGGGCTCGTGACTTGGGGTCTTCGAACACCTGCGCAGTGGCCCTGATCGAGGTGGCCAGCGCAGGCGAGTGCGGCAGGGTCAGCAGTTGCACTGACATCACTTGGCCTGCGGCGGCAAATCGTTGGCGATCATCTCGCCGAACGGGCCGGTCAGGTTGGTGATGCCGCGTCCCGCCAGACTGGCATAAGGTTCCGGCAGCAACGGAAACACCAGTTCTGCGAAACGATAGGCCTCTTCCAGGTGCGGGTAGCCGGAGAAAATGAAACTCTCGATGCCCAGGTCTGCGTATTCCTTGATGCGCGCGGCCACTTCTTCAGGGTTGCCGACCAGCGCTGTGCCAGCCCCGCCGCGCACCAGGCCAACGCCCGCCCAAAGGTTGGGCGCGATTTCCAGGTTGTCGCGACGTCCATCGTGCAGGGCGGCCATGCGGCGTTGCCCTTCGGAATCAAAGCGTGAAAATGATTTCTGTGCCGCAGCGATGGTCTCGTCACTGATGTGTTCAATCAGCGTACTGGCTGCTTTCCAGGCTTCTTCGCTGGTTTCGCGCACGATAACGTGCAGGCGAATACCGAACTTCACGGTCCGTCCCTTGCGCGCCGCACGCTCGCGCACATCGGCCAGTTTCTGGGCGACGGCCGCTGGGGGCTCGCCCCAGGTCAGATACACATCCACCTGGTCGGCTGCCAGGTCATGAGCGGCGTCCGAGGAGCCGCCAAAATACAACGGCGGATACGGTTTCTGAATCGGTGGGTACAGCGCCTTGGCGTTCTGCACGCGCAGGTGTTTGCCTTCGAAGTCCACGGCTTCGCCTTGGAGCACGCGACGCCAGATCTTCAGGAACTCGTCGGTGACTTCATAACGCTCGCTGTGGTCGAGAAAGCTGCCATCGCCACGGTTTTCATCCGGGTCGCCGCCGGTCACCACGTTGATCAGCAGCCGCCCGCCAGACAGGCGATCCAGCGTGGCGGCCATACGTGCCGACACCGTAGGGGAAATAATGCCCGGGCGAATCGCAACCAGGTATTTCAGCCTCTCGGTGAGCGGCACCAGCGCCGAGGCGATCACCCAGGAGTCCTCGCAGGAGCGTCCGGTGGGGATCAACACGCCGTAGTAACCCAGATCATCAGCCGCTTGAGCCACTTGCTTGAGGTAGTTGAGCGTGACCGGGCGCGCACCTTTGGTGGTGCCCAGGTAGTGGCCGTCGCCGTGAGTCGGAAGAAACCAGAAAACGTTCATGACAAATCCTTGAGTGGTCAGCCGGGTCTGAGTCTGTGAAGGCTGGTGTTGGCTCCCCAACAGTGGGCCAACAGCGCTTCGAGGTGACGCCATTTATAGACACTCGGATTTATTCCGTAAAAGAACGTTAATCCATATTTTTAGATTGTTAGGTTATATGTCAGTCAAACCCTCTTGATTACCGGGCCATCAAGGCGCTCGTCATCCAGCCGAAACTTTGCCCATCCAGGCCTGTCACTTTTCTACGTCCAACGGGAGTCAGGCAATGGCAAGGGCAATCTGGAAGGGTGCGATCAGTTTCGGGCTGGTACATATACCGGTGGCGCTGATCTCGGCGGCATCATCCAAAGGCGTCGACTTTGACTGGCTCGACAAACGCAGCATGGACCCGGTGGGCTACAAGCGCGTCAATAAGGTGACTGGCAAGGAAGTCTCCAGCGAGAACATCGTCAAGGGCGTCGAGTACGAAAAAGACCGTTATGTGGTGCTCAGCGAGCAAGAGATCCGCGCCGCGCACCCCAAGTCGACTCAGACCATCGACATCTTCGGTTTTGTCGACAGCCAGCAGATCCCTTTGCAGAACATCGATACGCCTTACTATCTGACACCTGACAAGCGTGGCGAAAAGGTCTACGCGTTGTTGCGTGAAACCCTGCACGACACCCGGAAAGTAGCGCTGGCCCATGTGGTGTTGCATACCAAGGAGCATCTGGCCGCGGTCATGCCCCTGGCGTCAGCGCTGGTTTTGGTGATGCTGCGCTGGCCTGCCGATGTGCGCGAGCTTGATGACCTGGACCTGAGTGACGCCGTCACCGATGTGCAGTTGAACAAGAGCGAACGCGACATGGCCAGGCGCCTGGTCAAGGACATGAGCGCAAACTGGAAGCCGGAAGAGTATCGCGACACCTTTCAGGACAAGATCATGCAACTGGTCGAAACCAAGGCACGGCAGGGCAAGATTCAGGACATCGAGACCGATCCGGGCGAGGAGGAGCGCAAGAGCGCCGACGTCATCGACCTGACCGACCTGTTGCGCCGCAGCCTCGCCGGTAAAGGCAGTGCGAGCAAGGGCGGTTCAGGCAAAAGCAAGGCGGCCAGGTCTGCGCCGAAAACCAAGGCTGCCGAAAAAACATCCAGCAGCGACAGTGCCAAGCCTGCGGCAACTGCCAAGCGCCGAGCGCCGGCTCGCAAGAAGACCGGCAAGGCGTCCTGAGCCGTACGGAGACATCGACCATGTCCAAGCCTGTCAGCGAGTACATGCGCAAACGCAATTTCGGGATTACCTCGGAACCTGCCGAGACCCCTGGCAAGAAGCGCAGAGCAAAGAATCACGCGTTGAGCTTCGTCATTCAGAAGCACGACGCGCGTAATCTTCATTACGACTTTCGCCTTGAATTTGATGGCACGCTCAAGAGTTGGGCAGTGCCGAAAGGGCCGAGCCTTGACCCCACTCAAAAACGTCTGGCAGTGCATGTCGAGGATCATCCGCTGGATTACGCCAGCTTCGAGGGCAGCATTGCGAAGGGCCAGTATGGCGGCGGCGACGTGATCGTCTGGGATCGCGGGGTTTGGGAACCTCATGGTGATCCGCGCAAAACGTACGAGGAGGGCAAGCTTAAATTCACCCTGATCGGGGAAAAACTGACCGGTGAATGGGCGCTGGTCCGCACCCGGCTCAAAGGCAGCGGCAGCAAGGAACAGTGGCTGTTGATCAAGGAAAAGGACGCGATTGCCCGCCCTGCCGACGAATACGACATTACCGAGCAACAGCCGCTGAGTGTGATCAGCGGAGCGCAGGTCGGCGTCGGGCGAGTTACGGCGACCAAGGCTCGTTCGACGAAGACTGGCGCAGCCTCTGCCCAGGCGAAAAAGTCCCGTGCCAAGACAAAGAACGCGCTCCCCGAATTATTGCCCCCGCAACTCGCCACGCTGGTGGAGGCACCGCCTGCTGGCGAGTGGCTGTACGAGATCAAGTTCGACGGCTACCGGATCCTGACGCGCATTCAAGACGAGGAGGTGCGCCTGTTCACGCGCAACGGCCACGACTGGACTGATCGATTGCCTGAGCTGGCCAAGGCGATCAAGGCCCTGAAACTGCAGGACACCTGGTTTGATGGCGAAGTCGTAGTGCTCAATGATGAAGGCCTGCCGGACTTTCAGGCGTTGCAGAATGCGTTCGAGACCGGGCGTAGCAAGGGCATTCTCTACTACCTGTTCGACATGCCCTATCTGAGCGGCGAGGACCTGCGCGAGGTGCCCGTCGAGCAGCGTCGTGATGCGCTGGGGCAAGTACTCGGCACACAACGCAGCCGCCTGCTGCGCTTTTCCGACGCCTTTCGTTCGGGGCATAAGGACATCATCGAGAGCGCCAGCGCGATGGGCCTTGAAGGCGTGATCGGCAAGCGTGCCGGCAGTCCGTATGTCAGCAAGCGAAACGCCGACTGGATCAAGCTTAAATGCCGATTGCGTCAGGAGTTTGTCATCGTCGGCTACACAGCACCGCAAGGCAGTCGCTCGGGATTCGGAGCGTTGCTGGTGGCGGTCAACGACGACAATGGCCTGGTTTACGCCGGGCGGGTCGGAACCGGTTTCAACGACTTGACCCTCAAAAAACTGCATGAGCAGCTGCAACCACTGGCGCGTGAAACTTCGCCGCTGGACAGGAAACTCACCTCGGCGCAAGGACGTGGCGTGCAGTGGGTAGCGCCACAACTGATCTGCGAGGCGGAGTTCGCCGAGTGGACACGTGAGGGGATCCTGCGTCAGGCCGCGTTCGTGGGGCTGCGCAGCGACAAGTCCGCAGGTGAAGTGGTGCGTGAATACCCGCAACCTGCGCAGCTCGCCAGTCGCCCCAAGGCTGGCAAGCCTGGGAAAGCAAAGCCTGCCGACAGCCCTGCCGCGTTTAAAACGGCGCGCGGCAAAGTCACGGTGGCAGGTGTCGGCATCAGCCATCCCGATAGAGTGATCGACAGCAAGACAGGCACCCAGAAGATCGAACTGGCGCAATTTTATGAAGCGATTGGTGAGTGGGTGTTGCCGTATCTGCGCAAGCGTCCGGTGGCACTGCTGCGCTGTCCCGAGGGGATTGAGGGCGAGCAGTTCTTTCAGAAACATTCCGAGCGCCTGGCGATTCCCCACATCCGTCAACTGGACCGCCAGCTCGACCCGGACCATGCCGCGCTGATGGAAATCGATACCGTTCAGGCGTTGGTCGGGGCCACACAAATGGGGACTGTTGAACTGCACACCTGGGGTGCTACCCGCGATCGAATCGAAACCCCCGACCACCTGGTGCTGGACCTCGATCCTGACCCGGCGCTGCCCTGGCGCAGCATGCTCGAAGCGACGCAAATGGTGCTGGCGGTACTCGACGAGCTGGGCCTTGACGCGTTTCTGAAGACCAGCGGCGGGAAGGGCATGCACATTGTCGTGCCGCTTGCCCGGCATGCCGACTGGGATACGGTCAAAGGTTTTGCCAAAGCCATCGCCGAATTCGTGACCCGACAACTGCCCGAACGCTTTACGGCCACCATGGGGCCGAAAAACCGGGTTGGCCGCATCTTTGTCGATTACCTGCGCAACAGCCGCGGCGGCAGCACGGTCACGGCCTATTCGGTGCGCGCCCGGCCCGGATTACCGGTGTCGGTGCCGATTGCGCTTGATGAACTGCCGGGGCTCACGTCCTCTGCCCAGTGGGACATCACTAACCTTGAACAACGCCTGCGTCAGTTGAAACACGACCCGTGGGCCGGTTACAGCAACCGGCAGAGAATCACCCGCACCATGTGGAAGCAGTTGGGAGCTACGAGGCCTTAGGACGCTGGACTGACAGGTTTTGTCGAATGCGCCTACGCTTTCACGGAGCCGTACGTTCCTGCGATGAGGCTGCCCGACGGTAGACGCGGACGCTTTCACGCAGGTCTGGCGTCAGGCAACGCACATCGCTCGCTGCGCAGCAGCTGGCCCACTCCAGAGGAGACCCCCATGCCCGCTGCATTGCTCCTGAAATGGGTCAAAGTCGAGGCTTGCGAGCGGGCTGCGCTGTTGCTGGGTTTCGCGTTTCACTTTTGTGTGCTGGCCAGTTATTACCTGGTGCGGCCGCTTCGTGATGCGCTGGGGCTGGAGGGCGGTGCCGATAAGCTGCAATGGCTGTTCACGGCCACGTTTGTGGTCATGCTGGTGATGGTGCCGCTCTTTGGCGCGCTGGTCTCGCGACTGCCCGCCAGGCGTTTCGTGCCGCTGGTCTATCGGTTGATCGCACTTTCGATGCTGCTGTTCGGCGTGCTGATTGCCAATCACGTGGCCCCGGTGGCGGTGGGGCGGGCGTTTTTCGTCTGGATCAGCATCTACAATCTGTTCATTGTTTCGATCTTCTGGAGCGTGCTGGTCGACCGCTTTTCCAGCGAGCAGGGCAGACGTCTGTTCGGCTTCATTGCCGCCGGAGGTACGTTGGGGACCTTTATCGGCCCGTTGCTGGCGGCGACCATGGCCACTTATTTCGGCCCGCTGGCCTTGAGTGTCGGTGCGGCCCTGCTGCTTGAAGGAGCGGTGCTGTGTTATCGCGCGTTGTTGAACAGAACCCGGGCCCGTCAGAAGGCCCCGGTTCGTGAGGAGCGTCTGGGTGGATCGGTGATGGCGAGCGTGAGCCTGATCGCGCGTTCCCCCTATCTGTTGGGAATGGTGCTGTTCATGCTGCTGCACACCAGCGCGGCAACCCTGCTGTACTTCGAGCAGGGGCGAATCATCGCCGACAGCTACGGTGATGTAAGCAGTCGCACCCGATTCTTCGCATGGGTCGATCTGACGGTTTCGACATTGACGCTGCTGTTTCAGTTGCTGCTCACGGCGCCTTTGATCCGTTGGGTCGGCGTGGGTGGAGCATTGGTGGCGTTGCCGTTGGCCACCGTGGTGGCATTCATCGCCATGGCGTTGTCGCCGGTGCCGACCACCGTCGCGCTGGCTCAAGGGCTGCGCCGCGCTGTGGAATACGCCGTGGTTCGCCCCGCCAGGGAGGTGCTCTGGACGGTGGTCAGCCGCGAGGAAAAGTACAAGGCCAAGAACGTCATCGATACGCTGGTGTACCGGGGCGGCGACGCTGCCAGTGGCTGGGTGTCGGTCGGCCTGACCGCGATGGGCGCGGGCTTCGGCCTGCTGGCGCTGTTGGTCATGCCGTTTGCCGGCATGTGGGCATGGGTGTCGCTGTGGCTGGCCCGCAGGCAGGCACTGCTGGCCAGGTCCAGGTCGCTCACGAACGCAGAATCAGAACAGGACAGATAAGGAGAACGTCATGACGCCACCCCATCACCTGACCCGCAGGCGACTGCTGACGCTGGCAGCGGGAGTTACCGCCGCGATGGTGTTCGATACGGCCGCAGGTGACGAAAAAACACCGACGCTGCCGTCGCCTTCCGCCTCTTCATCACGTCCCCCGAAGCCGAGCCCCGGAGCCAAGACCATGCTGACCCGAGCGATTCCTTCCAGTAACGAGCCCCTGCCTGTCGTGGGCCTGGGCACTTACCGCGGTTTTGACGTGGCGACATCCAGTTCTGCCTACAAGCAACTGCGTGCAGTGCTGGATGCGTTGTTCGCCGCCGGTGGCACTGTGGTCGACAGCTCACCGATGTATGGCCGCGCCGAGCAGTCCACAGGGGAGTTACTGTCTATCCATGAACCACGATCACCTGCGTTTCTGGCCACCAAAGTGTGGACCCGAGGGCGCAAGGAGGGCATCGAGCAGATGGAGGCTTCGTTCAAGTTGCTGCAAACCGACAGAATCGACCTGATGCAGATTCATAATCTGCTGGACTGGAAGACCCATCTGCCGACATTGCGAGCATGGAAAGAGCAGGGCCGCATTCGCTACATCGGCATCAGCCATTACACCTCTTCGGCGTATGCGGACGTAGAGGCCGTACTCAAGAGTGAGCCGCTGGATTTTCTGCAGATCAACTACGCGCTCGACGATCGCGAAGCCGAGAAGCGGATTCTGCCATTGTGTCGGGAGCGCGGCGTGGCGGTCATCTGCAATCGGCCGTTTGGTGGCGGAGGTTTATTGACGCGGCTCAAGGACAAGCCCCTGCCGGGCTGGGCTGCGCAGGTTGAAGTCAACAGCTGGCCGCAACTGGCACTGAAGTTTTTGCTGGCCAACCCGGCCGTCACGTGCGTGATTCCGGGCACCGGCAACCCGCGTTACATGGCTGAGAACGTGGGTGCCGGATTTGGCCCGACGCTGACCGATGCGCAGCGTCAGCAGTTGATTGCGCTGGTCGGCTGATCGCAAGGGTGTTCGCGAAACCATGCCACGAACACCTTGCTCGACCGCTTACAGAATCCGGTACAGCAGGCGCTCGACCCGGACACGACTGACGCGGCGCAGAAACTTGCGCACGCCTTCGGGGTAGCTGGCCAGTGTGTCCAGCTCATCGTATTGGCTGACGCGCTGGGTGTTGCGCATCAGGTGGGTGATCTCGGCCTTTCGTGGTGCGACCCACTGACCTTGCGGATCGTCGATCAACAGGCCGTTTTCCAGATCCAGATTGAACGCACGCGGGTTGAGGTTATTGCCGGTCAGCAGGGTGTAACGCTGATCCACCCAGATCCCTTTCAAGTGGAAGGTGTTGTCGCCGTGCTTCCACAGATGGACGTTCAAACGATGCTGGGCGATGGCCTTGCGGTGCTTCTGGGTGAAGCGCCTGAGGCTGATCTCATACAGATAGGGCAGGGCAGAGATCACCTTGAACGGTTCGTCCGGGTGGATGAAGAAGTCGTTGGCGGTCTTGTCGCCAATGATGATGTCGACGTTCACTCCACGCTTGAGCGCGCGATTGATCTCGCGGGTCACGGCCACTGGCAAATTGAAGTAGGGCGTGCAGATCGTCAGCTGGATCTTGCTCGACGCGATCAGGTCGCAAATGGTGCGGTTCAGGCCGTTGCGCGGGCCCACGCCCAACAGCGGCACGATACGCAGCTCCCCGTTCTCTTTCTCGCCCGCCGAGGTGTCATAGGCCGCTCGCTTGAGGTTGCTGCGAAAGGCGCGAATTTCGCCGCGCAGGCTGCGCGAGCTGGGTGGCGATTGCAGGTCGAGTCGATGCACGGCCGGTGAAGGCAGGATTTCGCGCTGCACCATGCCCACGAAGCTGTCCGCCAGCGGTGCGCTCTGGATCAGGTGATAGCGGTCCAGCCGGTATTTGTCGAGCTTGTGCAGGTAAACGTTGTTGAGGCTGGCGCCGCTGTAGATCACGCAGTCGTCGATCACGCTGCCCTTGAGGTGCAGCACGCCGAACAATTCACGCGTCTGGACAGGCACGCCGAAGATCGGGACTTCCTGGTCATACTCCAGGTTCTGCGCCTGGTACCAGGTCGAGTTGCCCGGCTGGCGTCCGGCACCGATAAGGCCACGCTGCGCGCGAAACCAGTCCACCAGCACCACCACGTCCAGCTCGGGCCGTGCGGTTTTGGCCGCGTAAAGGGCGTCGAGGATTTCCTGGCCTGCTTCATCCTGCTGCAGATACAGCGCGATGATATAGATGCGGCGAGTCGCCGAAGCGATCCTTTCCAGCAGGCAACGCCGATAGTCGGCAGCAGAGGGGACGATGGATATTGCATCGCTCGGCAAGTCAAAGCCGCGGAGCGCCGCCAGGGTCGAGCGTCGGAAGTTGGACTGCATAGGCCTCTCGATGGGATAACCAACAGCGCATGAGCTTACACCAGAGCACGCATCAGGTCGCCGCCAGTGTCCTGTTTCAGGTGGTGACCATGCGTTTCAAGGCATTTCCTGCCCGGACTGATTCGAGAAGGTGCCCCGAATCGTGAGCATGACCTGATTCACTGTCAGGTTATGGCTGGGCGATTGCGCCCAGCCATATGTGCGGATGCTATCGGTTGGGGCATCCCCGCACCTTTCGTCGTGAAACCCGTTCTGTAGACGCCTGCACTGAAATAAACGATAACTGATCCCATTAACACCTGATAGCATTTCGCATTCAATTCTCAGGGGCGCAGTCATGGAAGGACGCTGCCCGGCCCACTTTATCGTTTAGCAGGACATCTCCATGAACACCTCGCCGTTTCCCTTCCGTCTCTCGCTGGTTGCGTTTTGCTGTTCTTTTGGTCTTCCCGTCTGGGCAGCGTCCGAGACGCCGGGTTCTTCGGGCGGTGCCATGGTGCTTGGCGAAACCGCGATCAGCGCCGACAAGGTCGCGCCGCAGGCACTGCCGCCCGTTTATGCCGGGGGCCAGGTCGCCCGCGGCGGGCAACTGGGGGTGCTGGGCAGTTCGGACATCATGGATGTGCCGTTCAGCATGACCAGCTACACCGAGCAGTTGATCGAGGACCAGCAGGCCGAGGACATCGGCGACGTGCTGCTCAATGACGCCTCGGTTCGCCAGTCGTCCGGTTATGCCAACGCGTCGCAAGTGTTCGTGATTCGCGGGTTTGCGCTGAACACTGACGACATTTCCTACAACGGGCTCTATGGCGTGCTGCCTCGCCAGATCATCTCGACTGACGCGCTGGAGCGGGTCGAAGTCTTCAAAGGCCCCAATGCGTTCATCAACGGCGTGACGCCGACCGGCTCCGGCATCGGCGGTGGCGTCAACCTGCAGCCCAAACGTGCCAGGGACACGCCGACACGTCGCTTCACCACAGACATCAGCAGCGATGGCCGGATCGGTGAGCACCTGGATGTGGGCCAGCGCTTTGGTGAGGACAACCGGTTTGGTGCGCGCCTCAATCTTGCCCAGCGCGAGGGTGAAACCGGCGTCGATGACGAAGAGCACCGCAGCAAGCTGTTCGCCCTGGGCCTCGACTATCGGGGTGACAACTGGCGTGTATCTGGCGATTTCGCGTACCAGAAGCAGCGCATCAACCAGAGTCGAAATACCGTGTTCGTTGGCAGCGGCCTGACCCACGTACCCCATGCGCCTGATTCCGATACCAACTACGCGCCCAACTGGACCTGGACCGAAACCGAAGACACCTTTGGCATGAGCCGGATCGAATACGACCTCAACGAGGACTGGATGCTTTACGCCGCTGCAGGTGCCAAACACACCCGCGAGACGGGTGTTTATGGATCCCCGACCATCAACGATGCCGCGGGCAACCTCACGGCGCGGCCGTCGTTCATCCCTCATGATGAAGACAACAAGACGGCAATGGCCGGCATCAATGGCAATCTGCAGACCGGCCCGGTCAGCCACAAGGTCAACTTCGGCCTTTCGGGGATCTGGACCGAGCAACGCAATGCTTACGTGTTCGGCAGTGGTCGAATCGCGAGTAATCTTTACGAGCCGGTCTCGACGTCGCAGCCCGCTCTGGATGGCGTGCCAGGCGGTGATCTGAATGACCCCGGCATCACCGGCAAGAGTCGCATGCGCAGTGCGGCGTTCTCCGACACGGTGGGTTTCTTCGACGACCGTCTGTTGATCACGGCTGGCCTGCGCCGCCAGCAATTGCGTGTTCAGGGATATGCCTACGGCAGCGGTCCGCGCACGTCGCTGTATGACGAGGCGATCACCACGCCCATCTACGGTGTCGTGTTCAAACCCTGGCGTTATGTGTCGTTCTACGCCAACCGCATTGAAGGTCTGGCGCAAGGCCCGACGGCCCCCAATACCGTGACCATCAACCCCGGCGAGATCTTCCCGCCAGCGCGCTCCAAACAGGTCGAAGCGGGTGTGAAACTGGACATGGGCACCTTCGGTGCGAGCCTGGGTGTGTACCGTATCGAGCAGCCAGCCGATGGTTATCAGGTGCAGGACGGCACGGGGACGCGTTATGTCCGCGATGGCGAGCAGCGCAACAAGGGCGTGGAAATGAACGTGTTTGGCCAGCCGGTGAGCGGTCTGCGCCTGCTGGCCGGTCTGACCTTGATGGACACTGAGTTGAGCGGTACTGCGGGCGGCAGCAACGATGGCAACAACGCGGTGGGTGTACCGACCTTCCAGTTCAACGCCGGGGCTGACTGGGATATTCCAGGCATCGAAGGGGCGGCTATCAATGCGCGCATGCTGCGCACTGGCGGTCAGTACCTGAATGCCTCGAACACCTTGAGCATTCCGACCTGGAACCGCTTCGACCTGGGCGCACGCTACACCTTCAACGTGGCGCAGAAGGACGTGACCCTGCGGGCCAATGTCGAAAACCTGATGAACAAGGATTACTGGGCCTCGACCAACGGCGGCTACCTGACTCAGGGTGAGCCACGTACGCTGAAACTGTCGGGCACTGTCGACTTCTGATCGATCACCGGCCGACTGCATCGCATGACGCAGCCGGTCGGTTGATCAGCGCATCAGTAGCCGTTGCGCTTGAGGATCGCGTCGATGCTTTCCTTGGACGGACGTCCGTAGAACTTCAACAGCTCGGCCGTGCGGTTGGTGAAGAAGCCATCCGAGCCGTCCTGGCTGATGCGCTTGAAGTCGGCCGCGTCATCCACGGTGTACGGATGAACGACCATGCCTTTTTCGTGAGTCAGGTTGTTCATCCAGGGTTTGACCAGGTCCATGTAGCTCTGGTCGCCACCCTTGGCCAGTTGTGAAGACGGACCGGTGCCGATGGCGCCATGCGCCTTGGCCCAGTTGATCCAGCGTTCGAACTCTTCCGGCGACTTGACCTCTTGCGCGGCGTAGTAGCTGGCCTTGTCCTTGAAGCCCGAATCGTTGAACGCGACGTCAGACTTGGGCTCGATAGAACCTTTGCCGATCCACAGCAGCATCACTTTCGGCACCTTCGGCATTTCTTTCTGAAGCAGTTCAAGGCTCTGCTTTTCGAATGTCTGCAACACCACACGGCCCGGCATGTGCGCGACGTTCACATGCCCCGGCGTTGCGGCGGGGCGCTGAGCGAGCCAGCCGCGCTTGGCCAGGACTTTCTTCAGATCGGCTTCGACCCCCGGAAACTGCGACGGCACCTTGGTTTCGATGTACAGCCCCGGTTTGTTTACGCCACCCTCGGCGATATCGATCACTTCATCCAGTGTCAGGATCTGCAGACCGGCATAGCTGTCGCGGGCACGGTCCGGGTAGGCCTTGTTGAACCACGTACCGGCGTCCAGTTGCTTGAGTTCGTCCAGGGTGAAGGTACTGACCGGGTCCTTGGCGCGTTTCGGAAAGACCTCGGCGATATTGGTGGTGCGCTCCAGCACGTCGTCATGCAAGGCGATCAGCACGCCGTCCTTGGTGCGCTGGATATCCATTTCCAGGTAGTCCGCGCCCAGATCACGCGCCAGGGTGTAGGCGGGAATGGTTTCTTCCGGCGCATCGAATGAAGCACCCCGATGGGCTATCACGGCAGGCCACGGCAGTCCCAGTTTCTCGCTCAATACTTTGCCCGGCGCATCCGCTGCCGACGCCGCGCCTGAAGACAGCATCACACCCGCCATGGCGGTCGCGACCAGCAGTCGGGCCAGCGGAGTCTTGGTGAACCGGGAGGTGGAAAATCCTTGCATGGGCTGATGATTCCTTGAATTGAGAAAGCGTTTGATCGCCTCGGACTGTTGGACGAAGGCGCCTCCTGAAGCATTAACAACATCGCCTTCGATACGGCAAGCGGGGGTGTCGTTCCCTGTTGCGCGATGTCGCCTTGAGTGCCGCTTGCAGTACAACGCGGTGGCGCAATGCTATGTCAGCGTTATGCTCAGGGATTCTGCGCACAGTCTGTCCGCCGAATGAGACGACTGTATGAACGCAGGCGCGGCATTCGGCAACTGCCTCTGCCAAAGCGCGCTTGCTCGGGTTACTGTCAGTGTTTTGATCATCGAGCAGGAGTGGGCATGACAACGGTTTTGGTGCTGGTCGAAAATCTGAACACCTATTTGCCGATTCTGGAAAGCAGTGGCTTCGAGCTGATTCGCGCCCCCACCGCCGAGCTACGCGCCGAAGCGATTGCCACGCATGGGCAGGCCATTGGCGCCGTGGTGACGCGCGGGCCGCTGGGATTCTTCGCCGAAGAGATGGATGCGCTGCCCAATCTGCGCATCATTTGCGTCAGTGGCGCGGGCTTTGAAAAAGTCGACCTGTCAGCGGCCGAAGCACGTGGCATCACCGTGACCAATGGGGCTGGCGTCAACGCACCCACAGTGGCCGATCATGCGCTGGCTTTGTTGTTGTCGCTGGTGCGGGACATCACGCAGGCTGATGCCTCTGTCCGCCGCAGTGAGTGGCGCAAGGTCGTGCGCCCGTCGCTGGCGGGCAAGCGTCTTGGCATCATCGGGCTCGGCGCAGTCGGGCTGGCAATTGCCCGACGCGCCGCAGCGTTTGATGTCAGCATCGCCTATCACAACCGCAAGCCGCGTCCTGACTGCGACTACACCTGGCATGCCTCTGTTCAGGCATTGGCCGAAGCCTCGGACTTTCTGGTCATCGCCACACCGGGCGGCAGCGGCACGCACCATCTGGTCGATGCCTCGGTGCTTGCCGCACTGGGCGCTGACGGCTTTCTGGTGAACATCGCTCGCGCCAGCGTCGTGGACACCGAGGCGCTGGTCACTGCGCTGCAACAGGAGCGGATTGCCGGGGCCGCGCTGGATGTGTTCGACGACGAGCCTGAGGTCCCCGATGTGTTCAAGACGCTCGGCAATGTCGTGCTCACGCCTCATGTCGGCGGCCTTTCCCCTGAAGCGTCGAAAGACAGCGTACAGATGGTCAACGACAACCTGCTGGCGTTCTTCGCTGGCAAGCCGGTTCTGACGCCTGTACACAGTTAAGGACGTTTGCGTGGCTGCATGGATGAGTTGCCTGATCGCCCATTCTGCTTGCATGACTGCCTGTTTATAGTCCTGCCCATAGCGCATGACATAAACAAAAGGAGCAGGGCATGGACGTAGTAGACGTAAATGGCGAGGCCGTGCGAATCGGTCTGGTAGGGGATTTCAACACGCAGTTCGCTGCGCATCAGGCGATACCTCAAGCCTTGCAGATGGCGGGCGCAGCGTTGCAGCTAAAGGTCAACGCCGAGTGGTTACCGACGACTGAGATCGGCGCTGGCGATCGCCTGGCGCAATTGGATGGCGTGTGGTGCGTGCCAGGCAGTCCTTACCAGGATATGCAGGGTGCCATGACGGCCATTCGCCTGGCACGCGAGCTGCGCATTCCGTTTTTGGGAACCTGCGGCGGGTTTCAGCATGCGCTGCTGGAGTACGCTCGCAATGCTCTGGGCTGGAGCGACGCCGAGCACGGGGAGTCTGCCCCGGACTCGCCGAACGTCATCATCGCGCCTCTGAGTTGTTCACTGGTCGATGCACTGTGCTCCATTCATCTGGTCCCGGACACATTGATCGCCAAGGCCTATGGTCAGCTGGAAATCGAGGAGCGTTATCACTGCCGTTACGGCTTGCTGAGTGAGCTGGAATCGCGGGTGTTCGGCGATGCAATGAATGTCACGGGACGAGGACCTGAAGGCGAGGTGCGCAGCATGGAACTGGAAGGGCATCCGTTTTTCGTCGCCACGCTGTTTCAGCCTGAGCGAGCGGCGCTGCTGGGCAAGACGCCAGCGCTGGTCAAGGCGTTCGTTCAGGCGTGCGGCGGTGATGCACGATGATCGCCGCGCGTTTCCCCACGCCTTATTACGCGGTGGTCTTCACGTCACTGCGCAGCGTCGATGATGGACAGGACTACGCTTCAGCCGCGCAGCGGATGATTGAACTGGCCTGCCAGCAACCGGGTTTTCTCGGTGTGGACTCGGCACGTGATGAAAGCGGTCTGGGCATCACTGTCTCGTACTGGGCCGATCAGGCCGCCATTCAGGCCTGGAAGCATCACGCCGAGCATGCCGAAGTCAGAGAGCAGGGGCGGGAGCGCTGGTATCAGGCGTTTACGACGCGAGTCTGCAAGGTCGAGCGCGACTACTCGTTTTGATCACGGGCGATTCTGAGATCGGGCAGCGTCAGTCACGGCGCTGAAACAGTGAATGCGACCCAAGGTGCTGTTTCAATTTGCGGGGATATGCCAGCATTGGGCTCTCTACATGGGAGCCCTTATGAATCACGACCTTACCCCGAACGGCACCCTGCGCATTCCGGAAGGCCTGAACATTCCCGCGCAAGTGATATGCCACGCCACCAGCCTGCGCAGGGCGAGCCGACGGATTTGCCAGCTGTACGACGCTGTGATGGCGCCGTGCGGCTTGCGCTCCACGCAACGCTCGATCCTGATGCAGATCGCTCGTCATCAGGCACCGACCATGACCGAGCTGGCGACGATTCTGGTCATCGACCGTTCGGCGCTGGCGCAGAATCTCAAGCCACTGGAGCGTGAGGGACTGGTGTCGGTGGATGTCGACCCTGACGACAAACGCAGCCGTCTTGTGCGCCTGACCCCGGCGGGTATCGAAAAGCTGCTCGAGTCCCAGGCACTCTGGGAGCAGGCCCAGCGCTCCTATGAAACCGCGCTGGGGCCTGAGCTGGCGTTGGAGCTGCGTACCTTGCTGGCGCAGGTCGCAGCGGCCGACTATGGCGACGATTCTGTCTGAATCACCGTCGCTGCTGTCAGGGCATGATCGGTGGTGTGTAGGTCAGTGTCGTGCCCAGCGCCCATAGCAGGAAAAGCACCAGCGGCGCGTGGACCAGCAACTGGACGAACGAAAAACCGATCAGGTCGCGCGCCTTCAACCCCAACACGCCCAGCAACGGCAACATATAGAACGGGTTGATCAGATTGGGCAGGGCTTCGGCCGCGTTGTAAATCTGTACCGCCCAGCCCAGGTGGTACTGCAGTTCGTTGGCGACCTGCATCACGTAAGGCGCTTCGATAATCCATTTGCCGCCGCCCGACGGGATAAAGAAGCCGAGCACGGCCGAGTACACGCCCATCAATACCGCGTAGGTATCGTGCGAAGCGATGCTGGTGAAGAACGTCGAAATGTAATGCGCCAGGGTTTGCGCATCGCCACCTTTGACCGTGGTCAGCAGCGCGGCAATCGAGCCATAGAGCGGAAACTGGATCAGCACGCCCGTGGTGGTCGGTACAGCGCGCGCCACGGCATCCAGGAAACTGCGTGGCCGCCAGTGCAACAGTGCGCCCAGCATAATGAACAGGAAGTTGTAGGTGTTCAGGCCGGAAATCGCGGTGATCGCCGGCTTGGTCGAAAACTCGTTGAACAGCCAGCCCGCGCCCAGCAGCACCATCAGAATGATCAGCAGCGGGCTGTATTCCAGCCATTCGCCAGGACGCGAGCGGGCAGGCAGGGGTGGCAGGTTGAAGGCCGGGTCCACACCGCAGGCCTTGGCATCGCGGGCGCTGTTGGGGCCAGGCGCTGTGGCGTAGGCAACGATCAGCGAAATGACCACCAGTGCCGCCAGCATCACCCCGGACTGCCAGAGGAAGATGGTTTCGGTGAAGGGGATGACACCCGTGATCGCCAGGATCGACGGGGGCAGGCTGGCCGGATTGGCCTGCAGTTGTGCCGCCGATGACGACAGCCCCAACGCCCAGACGGCACCCAGCCCCAGATAGGCCGCTGCACCGGCGGCTCGATAGTCCATGCGCAGATCGGTGCGGCGGGCGAGGGCACGCACCAGCAAGCCCCCGAACACCAGCGACAGGCCCCAGTTGAGCAGAGACGCGAGCATGGAAATCAAGGCCACCCAGGCCACTGCCGAGCGGCCGTTGCGCGGAATGCGCGCCAGTCGGTCGATCAGCCTGACAGCAGGCGGCGAGCTGGCCACCACATAGCCGCCGATCACCACGAAGGCCATCTGCATGGTGAACGGAATCAGGCTCCAGAAGCCGTCACCGAACGCCTTGGCCGCTTCGGCAGGCCTTGCGCCGATGGCCAGCGTTGCCACGGTGACAATCACCACTGCCAGGGCAGCGAAGACCCATGAGTCGGGGAACCAGCGTTCAGCCCAGGCGGCGCAGCGCAGGGCAAATCGGGCGGAGCGGCTTTCTTCGAGGTTGGCGGCCATCTGGGCGTCCTGTTGTCATTATTATGGGGGGCACGTGTGCGAGAGTTTCCGGCGTGTCTCGTGGCAAACACCGGACGGTGGGAGGCGGCTTGCCAGCGATGACGTCAGTTCAGTCGCAGCGGTAGCGCCTGAAAAAACCTGTCGCCGGCAAGCCGCCTCCCACAGGAGATTGCGTTTATTCAGCAAGTTACATTTTTGTATGAAGAGCAGTCGTTTGAAACAGGTTTGCGTCAGGTTGCTGGATCAAAACGTCATCTCGATCACATCATCCGGCACGATCAGCTTGCCAGCGGTCTTGGCGATGATTTCCTCAACGCTGACCCCAGGCGCACGTTCGCGAAGGATGAACGCGCCGTCTTCGATTTCAAGATAGGCCAGATCAGTCAATACCTTGCGGATACAGCCCGCACCGGTCAGTGGCAGGCTGCAGCGGGGCAGCAGTTTGGATTCGCCGTCCTTGGAAGCATGGGTCATGGTCACGATGATGTTGTCCGCGCCCGCCACCAGATCCATTGCGCCGCCCATGCCCTTGACCAGCTTGCCGGGAATCATCCACGAGGCGATGTTGCCCTCGACGTCCACCTCGAATGCGCCCAGTACCGTGAGGTCCACATGGCCGCCACGGATCATGGCGAAGGATTCGGCCGAGGAGAAAATCGACGCGCCGACACGGGCGGTGACGGTTTGTTTGCCGGCGTTGATCATGTCGGCGTCGATGGTTTCTTCAGTCGGAAATTCGCCCATGCCCAACAGGCCGTTTTCCGACTGCAGCATGACGTCGATGTCACTGGGGACATAGTTGGCGACCAGCGTCGGAATGCCGATCCCCAGATTCACGTAATAGCCGTCCTTGAGTTCGCGGGCGACGCGTTGAGCCATTTGTTCGCGGGAAAGTGCCATGGTCTGAAATCTCTTTGTTGTTGTGTGCCGATTCCTGCTTCGTGTAGCGCCTGTCACCTTCAGGATTTTTTGAGGGTGCGCTGCTCGATGCGTTTTTCGAAAGTGCCCTGGATCACACGGTCGACATAAATGCCGGGCGTGTGGATCTGGGTCGGCAACAGCACGCCGGGTTCGACGATTTCCTCGACCTCGACCACAGTGATCCGGCCGGCGGTGGCGACCACCGGGTTGAAGTTTTGCGCGGTGTGACGATAGATCACATTGCCGAAGTGGTCGGCCTTCCAGCCTTTGATCAACGCGAAGTCACCGGTGATGGCTTCTTCGAGGATCACGTTGCGGCCATTGAACTGCCGGGTTTCCTTGCCCTCAGCCACCGGGGTGCCGTAACCGGTGGCGGTGTAGAACGCCGGAATCCCTGCGCCGCCAGCACGAAGTTTTTCAGCCAGGGTACCTTGCGGCGTGAGTTCGACTTCCAGCTCGCCGCTCAGCAACTGGCGTTCGAACAGCGCGTTTTCACCGACATAGGAAGAAATCATTTTTCGAATCTGGCGGTCTTCGAGCAGGATACCCAGGCCGAAGCCATCGACGCCGCAGTTATTGGAGACCACCGTCAGGCCCTTGATGCCCATGCGCTTGATCTGCGCAATCAGGTTTTCCGGGATGCCGCACAGGCCGAAGCCGCCGCACAGCACGGTCATGTTGTCGGTCAGCCCGGCGAGGGCCTCTTCGTAAGTCGCCACTCGCTTGTCGAGTCCAGCCATGATGATCCGCCTTTTATAGTTGTGACCGGCACGTGCTGCCGGAGGATCGCGTTGACGGTATCTTCTCTCGGCTTCAGTGATTTGTTAATTTTGTTTTTCTGATCGATTGATAAGAAATATAAATATATGAACGTGAAACAGCTTCGAGCGTTTCTGGCCGTCGCGCAGTACCTGAGTTTCGCTCAGGCGGGTGAGCGACTGCATGTGTCGCAACCGGCGTTGAGCCTGACGATCAAGAGCCTTGAGGAAGACCTGGGCGGCCAGTTGCTGACGCGTACTACGCGTAATGTCAGCCTGACGCCAGAGGGCGAGACGCTGTTGCCGCTGGCGCGCCAGCTGCTGGCAGATTGGGACAACACTGAAGAATTGCTGCGCCAGCGTTTCACCCTGCAAATGGGGCGCGTGTCCATCGCTGCCATGCCTTCGTTCGCAGGCAATCTGTTGCCCGGCGCGCTGAAGACCTTTCGTGGGCGCTACCCTCGGGTCAACGTGGCGGTGCATGACGTGGTCAATGAGCAGGTGCTGGAGATGGTGCGCCATCGCCGTGTCGAACTGGGCATAGGCTTTGAGCCCGAATCGAGCAATGCGCTGTCGTTCACACCGTTCTACATGGACCGATTCGTCGCGGTGGTCTCCACTGAATCGCCGTTGGCCGGGCGCACCGAGGTGTCCTGGGCCGAACTGCTGCAGGAGGATTTTATCGCGCTACAACGCCCATCCGCCGTGCGTTTGCTGCTGGAACACGCCATCGAGTCACAGCATGGCAAGTTATCGGTGGCGTTCGAAAGTCATCAGCTGTCGACCATCGGGCGTATGGTCGCCAACGGCCTGGGTGTGAGCGCGGTGCCGTCGCTGTGCATTGCGCAGATGCAGGAGCTGGGCGCGCATTGCGTGCCATTGATCGAGCCGCGTATCGAACGGCGCATCGGGCTGATGATGCTGGCCGATCACAAACTGTCGGCGGCGGCCCAGGCGCTACGCGAGGTGTTGATCGGGCATGCCCGTGAACAGGGCATGTGAAGGGCGTGTGAAAGTCGATAGCCACTATCACGGCGGTTGATTTCTGCCGCGACAGGGCGGGGCGTAACCTTGCTTCATTCCCGAAATGAAGCCAGCCTGGAGGCCCCTCATGAACCGCATACTCGCCCTCGCTCTTGTCCTGTCATTCACCGTCGCACTGGTCTCCGGCTGCTCCACGCATCACGCCGTCGAGCTGCGACCTTACTCTGCCGAAGAGAGCCACCAGCTGGCGCTGGAAGACCTGAATCGTCGTGGTCTGTCCTTTGAGGAATATCAGGCCCGCAAGGCGCAATTGCTGGCGGACCCGCAGATTCAGCAGGCTCGCGAGTTCGACAGCCAGGGTGAGATCAGCGTTGATCGTGGTGCGCTGACTCAGAATCCTCAGGGTTAACAGTCCGTCTCAGCCAACGTCTTTCGTCAAACTGTACGGTAAGAAACTTCGCTTAACTGTCCATGTGTTTCCTGTCCGCCCTTCGATAGGGTGAGTGCCTGACTCACACACACCTGGACCGCGTCATGTCGTTCTCTCTGGATCTATTGCTGGCCTTTGCGCTGTTTGCGTTCGTCACCTCGGTCACCCCCGGCCCCAACAACATGATGTTGCTGGCTTCGGGCGTCAACTTCGGTTTCGGCCGTACGCTGCCGCACATGCTGGGCATCAGCATCGGTTTCTTCGTCCTGGTGCTGGCGGTGGGATTTGGTCTGGGCAGCGTATTCAAGGCCTGGCCAGTGCTCTATACGCTGTTGCGTTACCTGGGCGCCGCCTACCTGCTGTACCTGGCGTGGAAGATCGCCACGTCCGGCCCGGCATCGGATTCGACCGAAAGCCGCGGCCAGCCCATGAGCTTTATGGGCGCGGCACTGTTTCAGTGGGTCAACCCCAAAGCCTGGATCATGGCGATTGGCGCAATCAGCACTTACACGCCGATGCAGGGTTATTTCACCAATGTGATCATCATCTCGGGCGTGTTCGCACTGATCAACCTGCCAAGCGTGGGCATCTGGGCCGGATTCGGCAGCCTGCTGCGCAACGTATTACGCGATCCGGTAGGGCTGCGAATCTTCAACGGCGTGATGGCGGCCTTGCTGGTGGCTTCGCTGTATCCGCTGATCGTCGAACATTGAGTCTGCTTTCGTGGGAGGTCCGCTCCCACAAAATCTGGCGTTGTCAGTGGATTACAACGCCAGTTGCAAATGTCCACCCGCTGCCTTGTGGCGCGCCTGCAATCGGTGTTGCAGGCTCAAGTAAAAATGCTCAAGCCCTTCATGCAGGCGCTCGGTAAGGATGTCGTCCAGTGTGCCGCCTTCTTCGTTGTCGCTGTAAGTGATCTGGGTATCGATGGCGAAGACCCCGTGCAACACTTCCTGAGATTTAAGCGCTGACAGCACAGGCTTCAAGGCGTAATCCACCGCCAGCATATGGGCGATGCTGCCGCCGGTTGCCAGTGGCAGCACGACCTTGCCGTGCAGGGCGCGTTCGGGCAAAAGATCCAGCAGGGTTTTCAGTGCGCCGGAAAACGAGGCCTTGTAGACCGGTGTGCCGATCAACAGACCGTCGGCCTGCCGCACCGCCTCGATAAATTCCAGCACCTTGGGGCTGTCGAATTTCGCGAACAGCAAATCTTCAGCATTGAAGTCGCGAATGCGCAACGTGGTAACGCCGACGCCATGACGTTGCAACCATCGGCCAGCATGAGCCAGCACGACACCTGAACGGGATTTGGGAGAGGGACTGCCTGAAAGTGACACAACGAGCATGCGGGAATTCCTTGCGATAAGCGTAAGGCGGTAAAGCAGCTTGTGTGCCAGACCTGCGTGCCTTTGCGTGGGCCCCTTGAATACGGGGGGCAAAGCCCTGTTCCCACGAAAGCAGCGATCGCACTCGCTGCTGATAAGCCGGGCAAGTGTTGAATGGCTGTTGCGCCAGCAACACTCCGAGTGCCAAAACGCAGGCAAAAAAATCCCCGCAACCGAAGTTGCAGGGAGGGCGTGTGGCGATGAGCCTGATCAGTTACTGAAGGCGGCGCCGGTCTGGACGACGCTGGCCGAGCCCAGCAACTGGCTGATGAACCGGCTCCAACGGGTGATGTTGGCCGGGCCGACGAACACCACGTCCTGTGCTTTGAGTTCGAATTGACCGGCCAGCAGGTAGGCAGTGGGCTTCTTGGCGTTCAGGTGGTAGACCGTAGACGGCGCGTCGGCGAAGTTCTCTGCGCCGCGAATCACATACACCGCGTCGCCATCGGCACTGTCCGGGCTGAGGCCGCCTGCATTGCCCAGGGCTTCCAGCAACGTCACGCTGGTGGTAGCGAAAGAAATCACCTGCGGATTACGCACCTCGCCCAGCACGTAGATCTTGTTCTTGGAGCTGCTGTTGAGGTGCAGGTAGTCGCCGTCCTTGAGAAAGATCCGGCTCAGTTGCGAGCCTTTGCGGTTGAGCGAATCGATGTCGATCAGGTAGTCGCGGCCGTCGCGTCGCAGGGTCAGGCCGGCCAGATTGGCATCGGTCAGGTCAATGCCGGCAACGCTGATCGCCTGCACCAGGCTCAACGGAATGTTGGTGATCGACTGCGGCCCGGGGGTCTTGAAGGCACCGGACAGCAGCACGCGCTGGTTGTTGTAACGCAGCACTTTCACGTCCACTTTGACCTCGGTGTATTGCGGCGCGAGGCCCATGCGCAGTTGTTCGCGAATCTGGCTGACGGTCTTGCCGCCCGCGCGGATTCGACCCACATAGGGGAAAAACAACGTACCGTCGCTCAGCACTTCCCGGGTGTTGGCGTCCAGTTGATCCTGCGAACCGGGGGCGGTCAGTTCAGGGTGTTCGAAGACCGTCACCAGCAGCGTGTCGCCAGGCCCGACGATGTACTCCGGCGTCTTGTAGTTCAGCAATTCGGCGGGCAATCCGTTGGTATCAGCGGCAACGCGCTGCTGTTGTTGCTGCAAACTTTTAGGGCTGATGTCGACCAGCTGCGCCTTGGGTTCGTCCGGGTCGCTGGTGGTGATATCGCCAGGTGTCATGTGTTGGCCGGGCGCGAATACGCACCCTTGCAGGATCAGAGAGGAGAGCAGCAAGACAGCCAGGCTTCGATTCATGGGTGTGTTCCTTCGTGACGGTGCACCTTGCACCTGAATGATGTCGTTACGTCCATTTCCACTACCGGCAGCAGCACCGGTCCACGTCGTGATTGTTTTTAGCGCGCGCACATACCTCCCTCCGGGCCAAGGCTGCCGGAGCCGTCGTCTAGTCAATGGAATGCTCAGAAGGCGTTCTTGTTGAAGAAGCCCTTGAACAGCGTCAGCAGAATGATTTTGAGATCCAGCCAGATCGACCAGTGCTCGATGTATTCCAGGTCGAACTCGATCCTTTTGCGCATCTTGTCCAGCGTGTCGGTTTCTCCGCGCCAGCCGTTGATCTGTGCCCAGCCGGTGATGCCCGGCTTGACCTTGTGACGCAACATGTAGCCGCTGACCTGTTTGCGATATTGCTCGTTGTGGGCCACGGCATGCGGGCGCGGGCCGACGATGGACATGTCGCCGCGCAGCACGTTGAAAAACTGTGGCAGTTCATCCAGAGAGGTACGACGCAGGAACGCGCCCAGCGGCGTGATGCGTGTGTCGTTGCGGGTGGCCTGGCGCACCACATCGCCGTTTTCCTGCACGTTCATGCTGCGAAACTTCCAGACCATGATCGGCCGACCGTCCAGCCCGTAACGGCGCTGGCGAAACAACACCGGACCGGGTGAGGTGAGCTTGATGGTCAGTGCGATGAGTAACAGCGGTAGCGCGATCAGCATCAGGATCAGGCTCGACAACAGGATGTCTTCCGCGCGTTTGACCAGGCTCCAGGCGCCGTCCATGGGCGAGTCGAAAATGCTGATGCTGGCCAGTCCATTGATGCTTTCACTACGCGCATGCAACAGCTCGAACATAAAGACGTCGGGTATCAGGTACACCGAGACCGTGGTGTCGCTCAGGCCGGTGATCAATTCCCGCAGGTGCGGTTCGGCGCTGAACGCCAGCGTGATGTACACCTTGTCGATCCGGCCCTCACGCGCGTCGTCGACCAGTTGCTCCAGGTTGCCCAGCACCGGCAGCCTGCGTCTCTGACGGCCCAGCTCCATCTGTTGCGGATTCGAGTCGTAGAAGCCCAGCAGATTCAGGCCCATCCAGGGCGCGCTGGAAATTGACTGGGCCAGCCGCTCGCCGACCTGACCGGTGCCCACGATCGCCACGCGCCGGGTGTTGAAACCATGACGGCGCAGGCTGTGTAGCAGCAGACGAATCAGCAGGCGATAACCGCACAGAATCGCCAGCACCAGTGCGAACCAGGTCATCTGCCCGTCATCGGGCAGTTTGTCGCGGTTGAGCACCAGATAGTCCACTGACAGCAAAATGATGAAGGTCAGTGCCCAGTAATTGAACACCTTGGTCAGCTCGCGCAGGATCCGCTCGCCGCGCCAGGAGCCGTATAGCTGGTGGTACTCGCCGACCCAGTGAAAGACCAGCACAGCCAGAATGATATGTAGCCAGGCCTCGCTGCTCTCGGTCATTGCCAGTCGGCTTTGCCAGTAACCCATCAGTACGATGACCGCCAGATCCAGCAGGCGGTGGGCGACCGATAGCGCTGACTGATGGGCATGAAGAATGCCGCGAACGGAGGTGCGCATGACAGTGCTCGCTCAAACGGATTTGATGGGAACGACTCGGGATGGCAACTCGCTGACAAGGCTCTGCGAGGTCTGTGGCATCCAGGGCTGCGAGGGCAGGCGCGACAGGTGCGCAGCGGCCAGGCGAGTCTCGACAAAGGCTTTGATTTCCTGCTCGAAACGCGCGACGGAGAACCGCTCGGCATTGACGCGGCACGCCTGTGCGGTGATCCGTGCCTGCGCGCTTTCGAATTCGTTGACCGCTGCTATCAGCGACTGCACAGTTTGCTGCGGATAAAACACCCCGGTGGGCTGCGGATGGTCCAGCCCGCGAACCGTCTCCAGCACACCGCCCTTGCCGAAGGCGATGACCGGGGTGCCACAGGCCTGCGCTTCGACCGGGCTGATCCCGAAGTCTTCTTCTGCAGCGAAGACGAACGCCTTGGCCGCGCGCATGTGTTCACGCAGCACGGCCGCCGGCTGAAAGCCCATCAGCGTTACATTGGGCGCCCGACTGGCGATGGCCTGGGCTTTTATCAGGTCAGGGCCGTCGCCGATCATGACCAGGCGCTTGTCCGGCATGGCCGCGAACGCCTCGACGATCATCGGCATGCGCTTGTAAGGCACCATGCGCGAGGCGGTGAAATAGAACTCCTGGCGGCTGCCCTGGGCGGTGAATCCTGCGGTGTCCACAGGGGGATAGATGACCGTCGATTCACGTCGATAGGCCTTGCTGATGCGCGCGGCGATAAACCCCGAATTGGCGATGAACGCGTCGACGCCTGCTGAAGTACGCTGGTCCCACATACGCATGTAATGCAGGACCAACCGTGCCAGCCCGCCTTTGATTCCGGTGTTCAGGCCCGCTTCGCGCAGGTACTGATGCTGCAGGTCCCAGGCGTAACGAATCGGCGAATGGACGTAACTGACATGCGGTTGGTCCGGGCCGCTGAGCACGCCTTTTGCTACCGCATGGCTGCTGCTGATGATCAGGTCATAAGCGGACAGGTCCAGTTGCTCGATGGCCAGCGGCATCAGGGGCAAGTAACGCTGATAACGTTTTCTCGCGTTGGGCAGGTTCTGGATGAACGTGGTGGTGGCGACCTTGCCATGCAGGTGCACGCGGTCCTCATCGCTCATAAAGTCGATCACGGCAAACAGGTCGGCCTCGGGCCAGATGTTGATCAGTGAAGCCAGCACACGCTCGGCACCGGCATAGGTCACCAGCCAGTCGTGGACAATCGCAATTCTCATGGAGATTCCTTGCAGTGTTCGCTCGCTCTACTGCAGGCGCGGTAGGCCGCACCTTGACGTGGCTGTTGTTGGTTCAGGGTTTGCTTGAAGAGGATTCGGGGCTGATGCGTTGCTTGCCGGGCAGGGTGATTTCAGGTTCCAGCAGGGCGTCAATGCGCTGGGAAAGACGTTGGGCGGATACGTTCCAGCTGAAGCGCCTTACATTGTTCAACCCATGTATTCGCAGCGCCTGGCGCAGCGGCGCATCGACCAGCACGCGGTGCATCGCGGCTGCCATGTGGCCGACATCCAGCGGGTCGAAGTACAGCGCGCTGGCTTGCAGCACTTCAGGAATGGAGGCCGCATTGGCCGCCAGCACCGGACAGCCGCAGGCCTGGGCTTCGAGCGGTGGAATGCCAAAGCCTTCATAGAGCGACGGGAAGACGAAAGCGATGGCGCCCTGATACTGCTCGATCAGTTCGGCGTCACTCAGGCGGCCCAAAAAGCGGATACGTGGATCGCGGCAGGCCAGCCGTTGCAGGTTGGGGTCGGCAAACACGCCAGTGGTCGCACCCACGATATGCAGTTGCAGATCGTTATGGTCGCGCAGGCTGAGAAAGGCCTGAATCAGTCGGCTGAAGTTCTTGTGCGCGGCGTGTGACGAGACGGCCAGCAGGTATCTCGGTGCATCGGTGTGCGGTGGGCGTGGCGTGAAGCTGTCGCTGACGGCGGCGGGCAGGACCAGTACCTTGTTTTCTGCGAATCCGTAAAAACCCGATATTTCAGTTCTGGAGAAGCTGCTGCTGGTGATCAGGGTCTTGATACGTGACAGCAGGATCGGCGTGATGGTCCGGTAAGCCAGGCGAAACAGCAGGGTGTAGCTCTGTGGAAAACGCACGTAATTGATGTCGTGATGCGTCGCGATCTGGTTACGGTAAAGCATGGGGCCTGTGCTGCTGATCGACACCAGCAACGGATTTTTTTGACGCCGCAGGTACAGTGGCAAGTCGAGTTGTTCCCAGAGATGACCCTTGTTGTGACCGATGCATTGCACGTCCAGTGCCTTGGCACTTTCATGCAGCCTGATGCCGTGAGGCGCGATGAATACCAGGTCGTTGCGCAGCTTTTTCAACGCCAGGCACATCTGTTCTGCGTAGCGCTGGACACCGCTGACGTCCTGGGTAAGAAACCGTGAATTGATAAAGATCATCTCGAGCATCCTGCAAGGTCATGGTGATATAGGGTGAGCGCGCGTGCCTTCAGAGGCTTTGAGGCCTGCGATTCCATGCTTATTGGGCGAACAGTGCAGGCTTGATGCCCAGACTGATGACTTTCGGGAACTCGTCGATCGAGATTTGTGCCGAGCAGCGGGCGTCGTTGCAGGTCCAGGGCGTATCAGTCTCGAACTGACCTTTTTCCGGCTGCCCGCTGTCGATCATGTGCACGTTGCCGCGCTGCACGCTGCTGGCCTCGACGTGGGTCAGACGGGGCACGCCGGTGGTCCAGGCGACCAGAATCTGTTCGGGGCCGCGGGAGAATCTGAGCAGGTACGTCGAATCCATTTCCTGGCTGCGCTCGGCGTCGTACTGGTACTCGATCAGCGTCTTGCTGATCGCTTTGAGGGTCGCGTAGGCAGGCTTGGTGCTCAAATCTTTTCTGAGCAAGCCGAAGTTCTGTTGCGGGTCTTGCGGATCCACGCCGCTGTCCATCAACCCATACCACCACACCCCTTTGATATCCGGCAGGGTTCTGGCGAGAAAGAAGCTGCGCGCCAGAAACGCGGCCTGGGTTCGCTCACTGACGCTGCATTTGCCGGAGCCGGTTGGCCAGCCCATCTCGGTGAGGTAAAGCGGAACCGGACGGGTTGCCAGCGCTCGCAAGTCAGCGTCGATCCAGCGCAGCCAGGCAATCCAGCGTTCGGGCGTGTGGTGCTGCTCTTGCCGACAATGCACGTAGGGGTGCAGCGACAGCCCGTCGACCTGATTGAGCAGGCCGTTCTGTACCAGTCGGTCGGCGAACCCAAGGTCCATGCCCAGACTGGTCACGGCACCGGCCAGAACCGTGACCGGCTGTTTCTGTCGACGGATGCGCGCCACGGTCTCCTCGATCAGATTGCTGTAATCCTTGGCAGCCCAGGCATCGATCGGGTTTTCACGGTCCCATTCGTTCCAGATCTCGTACAGATCGACACTGTCGGTCAGTTCCTGTGCGACGAAGCTGACATAGTTGCCGAACGCCTGTCGGACCGCCGGGTGGCGAGGCTTGGCGTGATTTTCATAGAACGGGTTGCCGTAACCCAACACCAGCAGAGGCCGCAGGCGATGCTTCTGCGCGCTGCGCAGGTAGGCGTGCCAGGCCGGGTCGATACGCAAAAAGCCACGCCTGGGTTCGACGTGCGTCCAGTACGCACTGTCGCGAACCGAGTTGACGCCGGCACGTTCCAGCAAGTCGAGCGCTTGGGGTGCGGCATCCTCGTCGTTGATCAACTGGGTGTCCACGCCGATGATGAAAGGGTCTTCACCCCATGCCGCAAGGCTGGTCAGCAAACCCAGCAGAAAAACCGTCAGCCTTCGTCGCCGGCGGGGTGAAGATGGCTTGGGCATGTCTTGCCTCGGTGCAGGTGCAATCCGATGGGTATCACTGCTGCGGCATGATCTCGTCAGACCGGATGACGCAATGGCTGGTCGGGTGAGGTGATGCTGTCCAGCAGCGTCTGGGAAAAGATGCTTTCGTAGTGGTCCAGCATCAGATCCAGGTTCAGCAGTGAGGCCACGCTGTTACGCGCCTCGGCGCTCAGCCGGGCGAGCAGGCGAGGCTGCTGATGCAGCTTGAGCATGGCTAACCCCAGCGAGTCCGGGTCATCCGGGCTGCAGAGCAACCCGTTGAGTTGATCCTGAATGATCTCGGTCAACCCGCCCATGCGGCTGGCGATGACCGGGCGCGAATAGGCGCAGGCCTCGACGGCCACCATGCCGAAAGGCTCGCTCCAGATCGATGGCACAACGGCGACGTCGATCTGGCTGTAGAAGTCTTCGGGCTTCTGATAACCGACAAAACTGATGTTGGGTGAGGTCACCATCGCCTTGAAACGTTTCTCGTCGTTCAACTGACCGCGCCCGGCAATTTGCAGCGTGGCGTTGAACGGCAAATGCTGGAACTGATCAATCAGCCAGCCCACCCCTTTAGGGTCTGACAGGGTGCCCAGATAACCGAAGCGCAGGGGCGCATTGTCGGGTTCGCCAGGCATCGGGCTGACGTTGCGTTGTTGCGGCAAGGCAATCGTGATGGGGCTTGCGTTATGCACCACGTAACGTTTGGCATCTTTGAAATAGCCCTGCGCCTGAAGGGTATCGAGCATGAAGTGGCTGACGCCCACGACGGCGTTGACCTGCGCCGAGCGCTCGTCATGGCCCTTGCGGAACTGCTTGCACATCACGCACTGCCGCTGGCAACTGTGACCTTTCTTGAACATGGTGCTGCTCGGGCAGAGCAGGTAAAGGTCGTGAAGTACCTGCACGACCGGTCGGCCCGAGGCGGTAATTTCGTCCCATGCCGAGACCGACCAGCCGGTCAGGTTGTGGCAGACCACCAGATCCGGCTGTTCCAGCTCCATTGCCCGACTGACGTACTCGCGCATGCTGACGTTATAGCGGTCGCGCAGATGCCAGCCCAATCGGGCCAGGCGACCCGGCCGCTGGGCCGTAAAATGCCAGTAGAGGTTGTGCAGTCCTGCCCGGTAGACCTTGATCTGATTGACCTCGGTCACGTGCAGGCCTTGCTGGTCGGTGGTGGCTAGTACGGCAACTTTATAGCCACGCCGCTGCAGTCCCTCGACGGTACGCTGCAGGATGATTTCCGCCCCACCGCCGACGTCGGGTGCATAAAGGCTGCTGATAAAGAGGATTTTCATAGTGGGTATGACCTGTTCAGGCCCAGTACGCCAGCCTCGCCATCGCTGATGGCCTGCTCGATCAGGCTCAAACGCTGCCGGGCATCACAACGCCTGGCGATTACGCGCAGCAGGCAGAAGAATACCCAGCGGTTGAGTCGGTAGAGCAGGGGGGACGACGCCCAGATATTTTTATCGAACCAGGCCTGGTTGCGCGCGCCGTAGTAAGCGCGCAGGTCCGAGCCTGCCAGCAGGTAGTTTTCATAGACGTTGCTGGTACGTGCCTTGATGTTCCAGGAGTCTTCCAGGTCATCGAGCAGCGCTTCGGGCACCAGGAAGATACGCCCTCCGCCTGCCGTGATTCGCCAGGTGTACTCGCTGTCGTCGGCATACAGCTTCAGGGCTTCCAGCGGCAGCCCGATCTTCATGAAAAGGCTGCGATGAGCCAACAGACCACCGTAGGTGGCGAATGGGAGCTGAACCAACTGCGGCAACCCGCGAGTCGCCTCAGGCTTGCCCCAGGGCAGACGTCGCCAAAGCTTGTAAGGCAACTGCGCAATGTGAAACCCGAAAAAGCTCGACCTCAGTTGTACCGAGAACCGTCGGGGCACGCCTGATGCGATATCAGCCTGGTGGGTGGGCCTGAAGCCAAGCACGGCGGCCTTGTCCTTGCCGTCGATTCGCTCGCGCTCGTGAAGATGTCGATGCAGCACCTCGATGGCGTTGATGGTCGGTGCATTGTCGTCATCCATCAGCCAGAGGTACTCGGCGCCTGCGTCGAGCGCGGCCTTGATACCGACTGAATAGCCGTGTGCCGAACCCGTGTTGTGCTCAAGCCAGATCACCTCGACCTGACCCGGCCACTTGTCGCTCAGCGCTTGCAGGGGCGCGACCGATGCATTGCTGACGATAATCACCCGCTCGATCAGCGGGTTTTCCAGCGAACGGCTGACCAGTGTATGCAGATAGTTGAAACGATCCCCATAGGTGAGCGTCACCAGGGTGGTCCGATGGGTCATGATCAAGGTCCGCTGTTGGCGTGAGTGAGACTGCCGGTGGTCATGTTATGCACGGTCAGCAGGTGATCAGGCCTGGCGAACCAGTCCCCCGTCCGGGTCTGTGGAAGGCCCGGCCTGCACGTTGTACTAAGCCCGCGCCTCCATGCGCGCCAGGCTGCTGATCGGCAGCACGACTTTCTGCTGGCGCTGCAGCATGTTGAGCAGGATCACGGCGCGTTCGGTGCCATCGGCAGTCAGAAAAATGGCCTCGACATCGCAGAAGCCACCCGCCTTGATTCGCACCTGCTCGCCTTGGGTGAACACGAGTCTGGGCGCAGGCACTGAGAGGCGGTGGCGAATCTGCTCGATCAGTTCGTCCTGCACCGGAATCGGGTGCCCGCCGAAGGTGACGATGCGTGCCACACCACGTGTCGAGCGGATCGGATACCAGTTGTCGTGCACCTGGTCCATTCGGATAAACAGGTAGCCGGGAAACAGCTCTTCGTCGGCCTGGGTCTTTGTGTTGCGTCTTTTTTCACCTGAGTTGAGCGGTCGGTAGCACTCGAACTGCTGACGCAGCAAGTGTTCCTCTGCGCGTGCTTCCTGGCGGGGTTTGGTCTGGATCAGGTACCAACGGGCGGGATGATCGGGCAGCAGCATGGGATCACTCCGCGGTCAGATGTGAAGAGTGGCACTGCGCGATGTCGGTACCGATTCGCATGAAGGCATCGTTGGCCGCTGGCAGGTCATGGGTGGTGCAATGACTCAATAGCGCCTGCACACGCTCCACGCTGTTGAACATCAGGACATCGATGATCGACAGGTCGCTCACGAAGGGCTGGTCCAATTGCGGGTAAACCAGCGGGTGCATAGTGAAAAAGCGCAGCAGCAGGCCGTTGCGGGCGAAGTGATCCCGGTCATACAGATGCATGCCCCCCAGCGGATTGAGCACCGAGGTCGCGGACACCGCGTGAGCAATCTGGATGACGCGATCCTGTTTGTCGGTGCAGTCGGTAATGGCAAGGTCCGAGCCGCGCAGGATCGGGGTATCGATCTGCAGATAAGCACACAGTTGGCGCAAGGTGTTTTCGGCATACAGTGCCAGGTTGTGCTGCGGGTAGCGGATCAGTTGTTCCAGCATTGGCATCACCTGCGCAAAGTACGGCGCCTTGCGGTAGCTCTGGGCGATGATATTGATCAGGCGATTGGCTTCTTCGCAAAACCCGTCGATCAGGTTGCGCTGCATGATCGGCAGCTCGAAGTGGTCTTTTTTAAGCGCGAAAGTGATCAGTCTGGCCTGGCCGTTGCTCAGAATCCTGTTCCGGTTCACCCAGCCCGCCCGGATGTACTGCAGATCGTCGCCCAGGACGAAGACATCAGCGGCTGCGATGAGCTGGAAGTAGCCCAGATAGGGAAACAGGTAGGGCTGCATCATTGCTACGGTTCTGGCCATGATTAATTCCTTTTAGGGCGTGAAGGTGAGCGGTGTCGGTTTGAGTTACTTGTTGACGGGGTGGTAGTTGTAGCCGTAGGTCGCGCAGTCGTATTCGGACGTGGTCGCCTTGCGCACAACAGCGTTGAAAATGGCGCCTTTTATAAGGATTCCGTTCTGGCCGAGCCGACGCTTGCAGGCTTCGATCTCCTTGAGCGTGGTGATACCGAAACGCGCAACCAGCAGACAGGTGCCTGCCTGACGCCCGACCAGCGTGGCGTCGGTCACGGCAAGAATGGGCGGGGTGTCCACCAGAATCAGGTCGTAGAGCGGCGATAATTCGGTGAGCATTCTGTTGAAGTTGTCGTGCATCAGCAGCTCCGAAGGATTGGGTGCTGCAAAGCCGCAGGAAATGAAATCCAGATGGCGGATGCGGGTGTGGTTGATGACTTCGGTGCATTTCAGGCGCGCGGCCAGGGTGTCGGACAGGCCGTGCTTGGGTTGCAGGCCGAAGATCCGGTGCAGATAACCCTTGCGCATATCGGCGTCGATCAACAGCACGCGTTTGCCGGTCTGGGCAATGATCGTCGCCAGGTTGCTGGACACGAACGACTTGCCCACGCCCGGTGAGGGGCTGGAGATCATCAGCACATTGTTGCGGGCTTCGAGCATGGCGAAGTGCAGGCTGGTGCGCAGGCTGCGCAGCGACTCGATGGCCAGTTCGTTGGGCGCGGCGATGCTCAGCAGTTTCGATTCCTTGGGATCGGCACCGGTCCTGGTGCTTTTCTCCAGACGGTCCTGCTGGCGGGAGTAGGGCAGCGATGCGTAAACCGGCATGCCGCTGTTTTCGATGGCTTCTGCGCTTTCCACGCCGCGGTAGAACGCCTGACGCACGAAGATGATGCTCACGGCCACCAGTGCGCCGACCAGCGTGGCAAGCAGCACCACCAGCGTCTTCATCGGCTTGACCGGTCTTTCAACGTTGGTGTCGGCGTTGTCGATGACCCGCACATTACCGATGCTGCCCGCACGCAGAATGTCCTGCTCCTGGCTTTTGTTGAGCATCAGGGTGTAGGTCTGGCTGGTGACCTGCATGTCGCGAGTCAGGCGCAGGAGTTCCTGTTGCGTCATCGGCAGCGCTTCGATTTTTTTCAGCAGGCCTTGTTTCTGTTGTTCCAGCTGACCCATCTGGCTCATCAGGCTGCGATAGGTCGGGTGCTCCTGGGTGTACAGCCGTTCGATTTCGACGCGCTTGAGCTTGAGCTCCGACAGCATCGAATCCAGCTTGACGACCTGATCGAGCACACCCTTGGTTTCAATGCTCAGGTCCACCGACTTGGCGCTGGTCTGGAAGTTGTTCAGGGCGACTTCGGACGCTTCCAGCTGTTTGCGCACCATCGGCAGTTGCGAACGCAGGAACTGCAGGCGCTGGGCGGCTTCGGCCGAGCTGCGCTCCACGTTCTGGCGCACATACAGGTGGCTGACCTCGTCCAGAATCTTGTTGGCCTTGTCGGCGTCCTGGTCCTCGATGGACAGGTAAATGATCCCCGAGTCTCTGCCCGCCTCGGTGATCTTCAGACGATTCTGATAGATCAACGCCGAGTTCAGCGTGCGCTGCCGGGAAACGGTGAACTCGGTGCCCGGATGGGCATGCAGCGCAGCGACCTGAATCTTCACGCCGTTGCCTTCGACGATCCGGTTGATGGCACCGCTGAGCAGCAGATTGTGGTCGCTGTCATACAGCGAGAACTGACCGGGCTTGCCTGCCACCAGCGTCAGCTTTTCGCCCAGGAGTGTTTCCGGAACGTCCAGCTGGAAGACATCGACTTTCTCGCCACCCCAGGCATATTGCGTCAGACCGAACAGCGGCTCGGCCAGTTGTCCTTCGTACTCGGGTTGGAAGGTACGGTGCAGATAGGGGCCAATCACCGGGAAAAAGTCGGGTGTCTGCCCCAGATTCAGTTTCAGGTCATCGACCACCTTGCCCAGTAGCGCACGCGACTTGATCAGCTCGATTTCAGTCGTGGCTTGAGAGACCGAAGACGGCTTGTTGTTAACCTCGGGTGTGCCCTCAATGCCGACCTTCTTGGGTTCGATCTGAATCATGGCGCTTGCCTGATACACAGGCGTGGCCAGAATGGCGTAGGCCAGCCCTGCGAGAAAGAACAGGCTGACGGTCCAGATGATCAGCGCTTTGTGATCGAACAACATGCGCAAGATAGTTGCCAAATCGATCCGGGGGTCCTGGTAGTAGTCCAGGGAAGGACGGTTCATGACGGTCATTTATCTTGTTTCTCCTGACTGAAGATGGGGAAGCCAGTCGTCGATGCATCGCGAGAGATGCTGGTACGTCTGCTCAAAGGCTGACTTGGGGCGCTGATAGGGGTCTGCTATGTCGAGCGTTTGCTGCCACTTGCCGATCAGGAACGTCCTGCCGCGCACTTCCGGCGCCAGTTTGAGGATCCTGGGAATGTGGGCCTGCTCCATCAGCAGGATCAGGTCCGCCTGACGCAGCAAATGCCGGTTCACCTGGCGGGCCTCGTGGCGGGACGTCGGGACGTGGTGCGACTGCAGGACCGCCTTGGCCAGCGTGTCCATGGGCGAACCCGACAACGCGGCAATGCCTGCCGACTGAATGCGCAGCCCTGCCGCAGCCACCCGCTCGCGCAGCATGGCCACCGCCATGGGGCTTCGACAGATGTTGCCGACGCACACCACCAGTACGTTACTGAACATGTGCTTTACCGGTTGCGGGCAAGAGGCGTTTGCTCAGGTTGACGATGAAATTGCGCGCCACCATCAACAGGGCCTGCAGCTTGTGGCGCGGTTCGAGCGCCGACAGTGACAGGCAGACGGTCTGCATCAGAAAGTGTTCATACAGCGGCTGGTTGTTCAGGCGGTTGTAGTAATTGGCCAGGCTTGCGCAGGTTTGCAGGCTCATGTGCAACTTGCGCTTGTCGCTGCGCATCGAGAACACGCCACCCGGATGCAGTCGATAGGCGGCAGGCTTGATCTGGGCGATGAACTTGCCTTTGCCATGAGCACCCAGCAGTGACCACCAGCACAGGTCGTTCAGCGGCGCGATGCGGATATGCAGTTCGGGTGGCATGGCGCAGAACACGTTGCGAAAGCAGGTGGTCAGGGTCGAAAGGCGGCGGGCCTTTTGCAGCTCCAGGTGCGTGGCGTCGGCACGCAGATCGCCTTGCAGTTGAATGCCGTACTGACCGTTTTCATCGAACACGATGGCGTCGTGATACGTGATGACGTAGTCGGGGTTGCTTTCGAGGAAGTCCACCTGCAGTTGCAGTTTGCGCGGGTCGGTCCAGTAATCGTCGGCCTCGCAATAGGCGATGTAGCGTCCGCGTGCCTTGGCGAACAGGTCCGGCACACAAGGTATGCCCTGGCTGTACTGGTTGATCTGCTGATAAAAGGGCCGAATGATCGTCGGGTGCCGTTCGGTGTACTGCGCGATGATGCTCGCCGTGCTGTCAGTAGACGCGTCGTCGTGCACCAGAATTTCGAAGTCGAATGTGGTTTGCTGCGACAGGAAGCCATCCAGCGCCTGAGCGATGAAGGCTTCCTGGTTGTAGGCCGGACAGACAATGCTCAGCAGTGGGGGCTGCGCACGTGTCGTGGCAGTGGTGTTTGCAGTGACATCCATGGCTCATGTACTCGGTTTGCTGAACAAGACGTAGATTTTCAATGCCAGTGGCTTGTAGCTCGCGGCGACCAGCGTCACGGTGATGAAGCCGCTTGCGGCCAACGCCAGAAACAGGCTGGTGCGACTCTGATCGGCGATCAGTCGGAACACTGGCTCACTGATGAACAGCCCGGCGGCAGTCACCGCGCTGATGCGCAGAATGTCGCGCAACCACTGACCATGTATGCCAGGTGCAAGGCGCTGGTGAACGATCATTGGCCAGATCGCGAACGACACTGCCCGCAGAAAGAACCAGGCGAGGGAAGCGCCGTACACGCCCTGGTAGTGAATGGCCAGAAACAGGGTTGGCACCGTGATCACTGCCGACACAAGGCTGTACCACAGGTGCAGGCGCATCTGGCCGTAGGCGTATTGCAAGTAAAACTGAAAAGCGCTGGCGGCCATGATGGCGCTGCCCAGCGCATACCAGCTCAGGATCGAACGGCTCCAGTTCGCCGCTTCAGCGTCGCCCGTCCAGCCCAGAATCAATGGCTGGGCGTGCAGCGCGATGACGGCCGCCAATGGAAACAGAAAGGTGCAGACAAATCGGTTTGCGGCCAGAAACAGCACATGCATGTCATCGCGCCGCCCCTCGGCCATCAGTACCGTCAGGCGAGGCAACAGGGTCTGCACCAGTGGATTGGTGAGCATCAGGATGCCGGTGGTGATCAGTGCGATCAGCGAAAAATAGCCGTACTGATCCAGTGGCAGCAGCCGCGACAGCAACGCCTTGTCCATCTGTGTCAGCACGATCCACAGCACAGCGCTGAACGACATGCTGGCGGCGAACGGCAGGATAGGCCTGACCAGACGCCAGTCGAGGCCGGTCGACCAGCGCGCAACGGGCATCTGCTGCCAGGCACGTGTGGCAAAAGCAAGCGTTTCAATCAGCCCCACGGCGACCTGGAATTTGAAGAAATCCTCAGGGTCCTGCGAGAACTGGCTGACCAGTACAAGGCCACCGAAGTAGCGCAGGGTCGCGATCAGCACATTGGCGGCGTTCAGCCAGCCATGCTGCTCAAGGCCTTGAATGCCGCTCTTGTAGAGGGTCGAATACAAACGCAGGGCGATCACCACGCCCATCAGGGCAATACAGTTGATCAGCACCTCAGGCTGCAGCGTTCTGGCATTCAGCCAGTGTGTGGCGATCCAGGGGCTGAGGAGGTAGATCAGCGTGCAACTGGTGAGCGCCATCGGCAAAAACATCAGCTCGAACGAACGGAGCAAACGGCCAGCGCTGTCTCCATCGCCTGCGCCTTGTTGATGCGCCACCGCGCGCACCAGGCTGGGCGACAACCCGGCATCGAGTAGCTGCAGCCACGCCTGCAGGACCGTGAAGAAGCCGATCAGCCCGTACACCTCGGCACCCAGATGGCCGAGGTAGAAGGGCAGGATCAGAATTCCGATCAGCAGCACGTACGCCTGGCCGATGTAGTTGAGCGCGGTGTTACGAATGACAGACCGTTTGTTTGGCATGGCTATCAAAGGACCTGAGCGAGGGCAGGGCTCTGATAAGCCGGCCTGTCCAGACTGCAGGATTCGATCAGCGTCTCGATGATTCGATCCTGATCGGTCTTTTGCAGGCCAGGGTAGATCGGCAGGCACAGTACGCGGCCGCTCAATGCCCGGGAAACCGGCTGTGCTGGCTGCGGTTGCAGATACTCAAGTGTGTCGAGCGAGGGATAGAAATAGCGACGCGGGTTGATACCGCGATGGTTGAGTGCGGCGCGAGCCTGCAGCAATGCCTGCTCGTCACTCAGGGCAATCGGGTAATAGCTGTGATTCAACTCGCTGTCGGCTTGAGGCTCTTGCAGATCCAGATAGTTCTCGAGCCGTGAGGTGTAGCGTTGGGCAATTTCGGCGCGTTCTTCGAGGATGTTTTCGATGTTATCCAGAATGCACAGCCCCATCGCGGCCGAAAACTCGTTGAGCTTGGCGTTGATGCCGATGCCATCGATCTTGTCGACATCGGCGATGCCGAAGTTGCATAGCAGATAGGCACGCCTTGCCAGCTCGTCGTCATTGGTGATGATCGCGCCGCCTTCGATGGTATGGAACAGCTTGGTGGCGTGGAAACTCAGCGTGCTGATGTCACCGCGGTTCAGGACCGATTGCCCGGCATGCCGCACAGCGAAAGCGTGAGCGCCGTCGTAGACCACCTTGAGGTTGTGTTTGCGCGCAATCTGGTCGATAGCATCAACGGCACATGGGTTGCCGAACACATGGGTGCCCACAATTGCCGTGGTGTCTTCTGCGATATTCAGTTCGATGTGCTGCGGCGAGATGTTCCAGGTGCCGGGGTCGATATCGGCAAAGATCGGCCGAATGCCTTCCCACTGCAGTGAACTGCTGGTGGCAACGAAGCTGAAGGGGGTCGTGACTGCACTGCCACTCAGGCCCAGTGCGCGATACGCCACTTGCAGCGCGAGGGTGCCGTTATTGGTCAGAATGATGTGCTTGACGCCCAGGTACTCTTTGAGCCGATTCTCGAGTTCGCCGGCCAACGGGCCGTGGTTGGTCAGCCAGCCGCGTGAATAGATGCCCTCGACATACCGCTTGAACTTGTCGATATCACCCAGATAGGTCTTGGTTACGTTGATCATCGAAGCCTCCATGTTTCTGTGTATCAAGGTGCTGCCGTTATTCATTACGTTGGCGACGACTGCGGCGTGTCTGTCTGGGGAGGCGGAATACGGGTTTGCTCACGGATCCGTGCAGCACGACGTTGGGTCTTGTCGAGAATCAGGCGAGTGACTCGGCCGCCACTGTGTGGGTCGCCGAAATGAAAGATCGCTGTGGCGCGTTTCAGGCCCGGGCTACAGGCCTGATTGGCATGCAAGGTGCGATAACCCCAGAACAGGTAGATATCGCCGGGTTGTAGCTTGAGGACTTTGGGCGCGAGCCATTGATGTCTGATGGCGGTACGCATGACCCAGCGGCTGAAGCGGTTCTGCAACAGCGACTTATCGATCATGTTGAGCAGGACGTGGCTGCGCACCTTGCGAATATTGGGAAACAGCATCAGATCACCGCATTCTTCTCCCTCGGTCGGGATGTAGATGGGGATCAACGCGGAGACCAGGCTGGCATCGAAGTGAAAGCAGTTGGATTCACGCAGACCTTGCTCGCCTTGCACACAGCGCAGGACCGGAAATATCTGATCACTGATGCTTTGCTGGTGCGCGCCGTGCTGATAAAGCGTGCCTAGCAATTGCTTGAATTCGGGCGCAGACCAGAGGCTTGCCAGTAGACTTTCCT
This sequence comes from Pseudomonas asturiensis, assembly GCF_900143095.1. Classification (GTDB taxonomy): domain Bacteria; phylum Pseudomonadota; class Gammaproteobacteria; order Pseudomonadales; family Pseudomonadaceae; genus Aquipseudomonas; species Aquipseudomonas asturiensis. Next base: position 487,564 of record NZ_FRDA01000004.1, read on the forward strand.
TCAGCGCGGCTTCGCCATGGAAGGCAAAGTATTCGCCGGAATGTGCTTTTGCCTGCCGGTCAGTAAAGGCTCTTAGTTGCTCAAGCTCGGTTTCGCTGAGTACGTTCTTCAATCGGGCAACGCCGGTGGCATCCATTTCTTCTGCCAGGCGTTGAATATGCTGCGCGTCGAGATCGGGTAGGCAGGGCATTCAGTGACACCTCAGGTCAAGAGGAGGCGAACAACCAAAAGCTAATGACTGGCTGACTAGGTGGAAAAACGGTCTATCGGGCACGCTACCGCCCGAATCATGCGATCCATGCTCTCTACATCTATCCGAAAGATGCCCACGCAAACCGGTTGGAACGGGCTGGAGTGGCAGATTGCTTCAGGCAATGCTACCGCCACACTGAACACGTTCAGCACATTCATAAGGTTTGTGAGCTAACAGACTTCCGCGACACCCACAGGGTGTTCGGGAAAAAACTAACTTCGAGGGCAGCACTACAAATCACTGCAGCTTGACAACATCCCGCGTAAAGCACTGCGGCGTTGGCGTATAAACCAGGATGCGTCTGACAGTCCTATATATTGGTTGTGTCAGCGATTCTGTCAAATTATTTCGTCAGCTTTCTGTAAAAATCCTGATAAATAGTTTCATGTAATTTTTAAGTCATTGTTTTAAAAGGCCGTCAAAAAAGCAGCATTCGTGTGCTCGGTAAAAATGGCGGTTTTCAGACGTCTTTACAGAATGTGTGATGTGTCAGCGAATTGAACAGGCACTGATACAAAACAATCACCCGTGCAGCGTGTGTTTTCCTGCCTCACATTCCGGATTACGCCAGTGCCCCGGCCGATCTGTTTATCTGACGCTGTTTACGGGCATACGACACCGTCGATGTGGAGCATTTTGCAAAGTCTGTTGACGCTTTGCGATGGAAGGTGCAAACGCTGCTGCCGTTTTGAACAACGTGTGTGGGCTGTGATATCGCGCGAAGTGCCCTGAATCGCAAGAGCGCGTGTGATTGGATGTCAGGCTTTTATTTCCAAATCGAATATTTAAATAGAAATTGATAATTTTTGGTTCTATCAGGGTTAGTGCACTATATCTGGCAAAGGTTTGAAGCTCAGAGCTTCAGCGCAAACAGCTTCTTCCTGCTGGCGGCTTGTAATTCCTCCATTAAGAGTACGAGCCAGGCGGGCAGCTCCAGTCAGAGGAATGACCATGAAAGAATCAGCGCTTTATTTCGATTATGCGGCCACCACGCCTGTGGACGAGCGCGTCATCAAGGTGATGGTCGAGTGCCTCGGAACGTCGGGCAATTTTGGCAACCCCGCTTCCAGCTCTCATTCTTTTGGTAAAAACGCCCGTTCGGCCGTCGAGACGGCTCGTCAGCAGGTTGCTGATCTGGTTGGCGCGCAGTCTGCCCACATCATCTGGACATCCGGGGCGACCGAGTCAAACAACCTTGCCATCAAAGGCGTAGCTCAAGCGTGGCAACAGCGTTCTGGACGCACAGGTGGTCATGTCATCACCAGTCAGTTGGAGCACAAGGCGGTGCTCGATACGGCGCAGCAATTGCAGGCCAATGGTGTGACAGTCACTTACCTGCCGCCCGATGCGCACGGCCTGATCAGCGCCGACGCTGTCAGCGCCGCACTGCGCGAAGACACCTTTCTGGTATCGCTGATGCTGGTCAACAATGAGCTGGGTACCGTCAACGACATCGCCGAAATTGGCAGGCGGGTGCGCGCGCATGGAGCGTTGCTGCACGTTGATGCCGCGCAGGCAGCGGGCAAGGTGAGGATTGACCTGAGCCGGCTCGCCGTGGACCTGATGTCGTTCTCGGCGCACAAGGTCTATGGCCCCAAAGGTATTGGTGCCTTGTATGTCGGCCCACGAGCCGAGCAGCGGGTACTCGCCCAGATCCATGGGGGCGGGCACGAATGCGGATTACGCTCCGGTACTCTGGCGACGCACCAGATCGCGGGTATGGGCGCGGCCTTTGCATTGGCGGGAGAGGCGTTTGACAGGGAAATCATCGAATCCAGCCGCTTGAGCCGTCTGCTTCTTGAATCTGTGCAAGACATCCCGGGCGTGCATCTCAACGGTTGTCCGGTGCAACGAATTCCTCACACGCTCAGCCTGACCTTTACCGGCAATGATCTGAACATTGCCGCGCTTGCGCAGCATCTTGCCTTCTCATCGACCTCGGCCTGCAATTCGGCGAAGAATGCCCCGTCGCATGTTCTGCTGGCGCTGGGGCACACGCCCCAGGCAGCCAGTCAGACAATCCGCCTCAGCCTGGGCCGCTTCACCCGAGAGTCGCATGTGCGACGCGCAACCGATGCCATTCATGCCAGTGTGCTGCAACCTGCGTTCTGGGCGGTTGCTCAGGCGTGATGACTGCTCCATTATCTGACCGGTGACAGCAGCCCATTTCCGGTCAGCAGGAGAGTCGATGAGTACGCAAGACAAGGTCAGTACAGGCGTGGCAGAACGATTGGCGCGTGCCCGCGCTTTGATGAGCAGGGAGCAAATCGACGCCTGGCTGGTGCCGTCTGCGGACCCTCATCTTTCCGAATACCTCCCTGGCTATTGGCAAGGGCGCCAATGGCTTTCCGGTTTCCACGGCTCAGTGGGCACGCTGATCATCACTCAGAATTTCGCAGGGGTCTGGGCCGACAGTCGTTATTGGGAACAGGCCACCAAGGAGTTGGCCGGCAGTGGTATAGAACTGGTGAAGCTGGTGCCTGGCCAGCAGGGGCCGCTGGAGTGGCTTGCCGATCAGGCCTCGGCCGAAAGCGTCGTTGCGGTCGATGGTGCCGTGTTGGCCGTCGCCTCCTCGCGAACCCTGGCCAGCAAGCTTTACGCACGAGGCGCCCGGTTGCGAACCGACATCGACTTGCTCATTGAGCTGTGGCCGGATCGCCCAGCCTTGCCAGTCAATCCTGTCTACGAGCATTTGCCGCCGCAGGCCTCTGTCTCTCGCGGCGCCAAGTTGAAACTTGTGCGTGACGCTGTGATCGAGAAGGGCGCGGACTGGCATTTCCTGCCGACACTGGACGACATCGCCTGGCTGTTCAATTTGCGTGGTTCCGACGTGTCGTACAACCCGGTATTCATCTCGTTCGCGCTGCTGGGGCCGCAAAGCACGACGCTGTTTGTCGATTCGAAGAAAATTCCTGCTGATGTACGCAAGAGCCTTGAGCAGGATGGCATCAACCTGATGGAATACACGCAGATTGGCGCCGCGTTGCGCGAGCTGCCAAAGACCGCGCGCCTGCTGGTCGACCCTGCGCGCGTCACGTGTGGGCTGCTTGACTACCTGGACAGTGAAGTGACGCTGATCGAGGGCCTGAACCCGAGCACGTTGCAGAAGTCGCGGAAAACCGAGGCCGATGCAGCGCATATCCGTCAGGCAATGGAGCAGGACGGCGTGGCGCTATGCGAATTCTTTGCCTGGCTGGACAGTGCGCTGGGCACGCAGCCCATCAGTGAGCTGACCATTGATGAGCACCTGACGCAGGCCCGCGAGCGTCGTCCGGGCTATATCTCGCCCAGTTTTGCCACCATTGCCGGGTTCAATGCCAACGGCGCGATGCCGCATTATCGTGCCACTGAGGCGGAACATGCGCAGATTGAAGGTGATGGCCTGTTGCTGATCGACTCAGGAGGGCAGTACCTGGGCGGTACCACCGACATTACCCGGATGGTTGCCATCGGTACCCCGTCTATCGAGCAGAAGCAGGATTGCGCACGAGTGCTCAAGGGCGTGATTGCACTGTCGCGTACCCATTTTCCGCAAGGCATCCTGTCGCCGTTGCTGGATGCCATTGCGCGTGCGCCGTTGTGGACAGAAGGTGTCAACTACGGCCATGGGACCGGGCACGGAGTGGGGTACTTCCTTAATGTGCACGAAGGGCCTCAGGTTATTGCCTATCAGGCGCCTGCCACCCCGCAGACTGCAATGGTGTCGGGGATGATCACTTCCATTGAACCTGGCACTTACAGGCCTGGGCGTTGGGGGGTGCGTATCGAGAATCTGGTGATCAATCAGGAGGCTGGCAAGACCGAGTTCGGGGAGTTTCTCAAGTTCGAGACGCTGACCTTGTGTCCGATCGATACGCGCTGCATCGACCTGTCAATGCTCAATGAGGAAGAGCGCAACTGGCTCAACGACTATCATGCGAGCGTCAATGAACGCTTGAGTCCGTTTCTGGACGGCGCTGCGCTGCAGTGGTTGCATGCCAGAACAGCTGCGATCTAGATAATCGCTCCGTCGGGTTGCCGCGTCATTGCGACTGCGGCAGTTCGCCGGAGAGCGGTGTGCTCTTCTTGCAGACGATAATCATGCTGCGGCTGGTATAGCCCGCCGGATTTAGGCCGAATGGGTAATCGTCCGGCTCTTCTGCCGCGTCTCCCGATTTGGCAATGATCTTGAATGTTCTGGATGTGCAGGCGTTTGTCGCAAGCTCATAACATTTGGCCCAGGATGAAGAGAGGCCCGAACAGTTGATATGAATGCCGCGCTTGCCTTGCTTGACCGGTTTCGACGTCGCCGCACAACCTGCCATAGCCAGCACGGCCAGTACGATAAAAATGTATTTCATTCCTTTCCTTGAGCAAGCCATAACCTGTAAACGCTACCTGCTTGAGTCGGCATCACCACATTGCAGGTGTAATGCCGCGTCCCGAATCTGCAAAACGGGACCAGCCGTAGGGCTAAACATGGCTCAAGCGCGTGACAAATACTAGTGCCTTATTGATTCCTGGTCGTCGAGTCCGTTCAGTCTGCAGGCACGAGCTGCGTTTTGGCGGGTGCCGAGCCCAGCGTTGCGCCGATGGACGCGAAGATGATCGCGGCAATTGCCAGCCATTGGGTCAGCGACAGGGTTTCATGTAGAAACACAAGTCCTGACAAAGCAGCAAACACCGGCTCCAGGCTCGCCAGCGTGCCGAAGGTCTTTGCTGACATTCGAGTCAGGGCGACCATCTCAAGGCTATAGGGGAGTGCGGTGGACAGTATCGCCACGCCCAGTGCTGCCGGTATCAACGAAATATCCAATAGGGCTGAGCCTGCATGCACGACGCCGATAGGTGCGATGAAAATTGCAGCGATCGTGACGCCCAGCGCTGCCGTCTGAATGCCGTTGTCCGCTCCGGCCTTCTGACCGAACAGAATATAGGCCGCCCAGCACACACCCGCACCCAGCGCATATGCAGCGCCGACCAGGTCGATACTCTTGCTCGACTGCCCCAATGGAATGAGCAGCAGCAGGCCAATGACAGCCAGTATCACCCAGAGAAAATCAATGGGTTTGCGCGAAGCCCACAGCGCGACTGCCAAAGGGCCTGTGAACTCAAGCGCTACGGCAATGCCGAGTGGAACGGTCTGCAAAGACATATAGAAGAGCATGTTCATACCGCCCAGCGCGATGCCATAGATGACAACTGTACGCAGTGAGCGGGCGGTGAGCCGTGCGCGCCATGGGCGCAGCACCAGCAGAAGAATGACACTGGCGAAGATGAGGCGCAGCGCAGTGGTGCCTTGTGCGCCTACCGCAGGGAAAAGACTTTTGGCCAGAGATGCGCCGCTCTGGATCGATATCATGGCAATGATCAGCAGACCCAGCGGGAATAGAAGCGCTGCGATGTTATGGGGTTTATCAGACATTTCGGTGCAGCATCCTGAGAGGTCAATGTGTGGAGCGCAGATATGATGCTGAATAATCGATAAATGAGCAATATATTGCTCATCTCTTGCGCCTTCTTCTATATAGAAGAAGGTGTTGGAACTATTTTGGTGCATTCCAGAAATAACGGTTGACGCGCTCTGTGATGTGTCTATAATTCGCCCCACTTCCGGCGCAGACGGAAACGAAAAAGCCTTGAGATTCAATGAGTTAAAAGGGTTTATCGGATGAAGTCAGCGAGGAAGCAGGTCGAGTTTGTTTGAATCGACAGCGGTGAGAAAAAAGAGTTTGACACGCGGTTGTAACGCTGTAGAATTCCCCTCCCGCTGACGAGCAACGCAGAGTTGATCGAAGCGCAAGTGGTTGAAGTTGATCGGGAAAAACGAAAAACTTCAGAAAATAATCGCTTGACAGATACAGAGGACGCTGTAGAATGCGCGCCTCGGTTGAGACGAAAG
>NZ_FRDA01000003.1 GCF_900143095.1 Pseudomonas asturiensis
AGTCCACTCCTACGGGCTGAGTGTGATCGTGGGAGCGGACTTGTCCGCGAAGAGGGCACGTCGGCGTGGTATGCCCATGGGCCTGTCGCTGAGTAGCCGGCTGTTTCAGCCTTTACGCTTCAGCGGTTCAGCTTCGAACTTCACGCCTGCCAGGCCGTGCTTGATCAGGGCGCGAATGTTGCCGTGGTCGCTGCCCTCTGGTGTAGCGAGTACCGATCGGTAATGTTCGCCGAACGCGAGTAACGCTTCTTCGTCGCTCAGGCCTTCCAGCAGGGCCATGCCCAGGGTTTTGCACGAGCCTTCGTTCTGGCCCGCTGCGTTGTCGACGTCGCCATTACGGAACGCTTGTGGCTGGTAGTCATAGGTATCGGCGATGAACGCCAGGGTGTCGGCAAAGGCGTGCTCGCCGCTGCGCAGGTGTGTGCGCAGGGTGTTCAGTTCAGTCATGCTTGGGTTCCTTGCTAAAGGCAGCCTGTTGCTCGGCGCTGGCTTCTTTCTGGTATTGAGCTTTCCACTCGCTGTACGGCATGCCGTAGACCACTTCACGGGCGTCATCGAGGCTGATGTCGATGTGTTTTTCGTCTGCGGCAGCCTTGTACCACTTGGACAGGCAGTTACGGCAGAAGCCGGACAGGTTCATCAGGTCGATGTTCTGGACATCCTTGCGGCTGTCCAGATGGGCGACCAGTCGGCGAAAGGCGGCGGCTTCGAGTTCGAGGCGTTCTTGCTCGGTCATGACGGGCTCTTTTCAGTCAGTAAAGTCGCGTCATGATAAGAGTTTCAGCGTTGACCGGCGAGCGTGATCGAGACTGACTCGGCAAAACGCAGTGCATGCGGTTTGTCGACTTCCACTTCAGCGTACGTCACGGCCTGATGGGTCATCACCAGGTCGAGCACTTCCTGGGTCAGTCTTTCCAGCAATGCAAAGCGATTGCCTTCCACGTGCTGAATGACCGCTTTGGTGATGGTGCGGTAGTTGAGCGCGTGCTCGATATCGTTGTCGCGGACCGCTTCCTGGGCTGCATACAGAATCGTCAGGTTGATCAACACGTCCTGCTTGTTGAGGATCTCGTCTTCATTGATGCCAATGAAGGTGCGCAGGCGCAGGTCCTTGACGCGAATGCGAGCGGTGCCGGGTTCCAGGCGGGCCATTACTGTTTGCTCCTTCCGATCAGTTGCAGAAACTCCATGCGCGTCGTGCTCGATTCGCGAAAGGCACCCAGCATGACCGAGGTATTCATGGTCGAGTTCTGCTTTTCGACACCGCGCATCATCATGCACATGTGTTTGGCCTCGATCACAACAGCCACGCCGGAAGCACCGGTCACGTCCTTGATCGCCTCGGCGATCTGGCGCGTCAGGTTCTCCTGAATCTGCAGGCGTCGCGCGAACATGTCCACGATGCGTGCGATCTTGGACAGACCCAGTACCTTGCCGGTCGGAATGTAAGCGACATGAGCCTTGCCGATGAAGGGCAGCAGGTGGTGTTCGCACAACGAGTACAGCTCGATGTTCTGGACGATGACCATTTCATCGTTGTCTGACGCGAACAGAGCGCCGTTGACGATTTCTTCAACGCTCTGGGTGTACCCATGACACAGGTACTGCATCGCTTTGGCAGCGCGTTTTGGCGTGTCCAGAAGACCTTCGCGATCCGGATCCTCACCGAGGCCGACCAGAATGTCTCGATAATGCTGTGGCAGGGATAAGCTCATCAGATTGATCCTCGGGGCGGCCTACTTGACGTGCCGTCCGCCGTTTACGGTCAGTGTTGTGCCGGTGACATAAGTGCTGTCCAGAAGGTAGCGCAGGCTCTGGTAGATCACTTCTGCACCAGGCTCTATGCCCAGCGCCGACTTGGCGAGGGCGTTGGCGCGGTATGCAGCGTCGTCCTTGGGTTGGAACATCAGCAGTGCCGGAGCAATGCCATTGACCTTGATGCGCGGCGCGAGCCGTGCGGCGAATGACAGTGTCAGGCTTTCCAGGCCTGCCTTGCTGGCGCAATACGCGATGTGCTTGCTGCTGCCTTTGCGCGTGACGTCGTCACTGATGTGAACGATGTCGGCGACCTCGCTGACATGCAGCAATGATGCGCAGTGCAAATTGATCAGATAGGGCGCGAGCATGTGCACGCTGAACATCTGCGCAAATTGCTCTGCTTCGTCGCCTGGCGTTTCCGTCAGCCATTCGGATGCGTTGTGCACGATGGCACGCAGACTGTCGGTATGGCTTTTCAGCTCGGCGATAAACGCCATGATCCCTGCTTCGGTGGAGAAATCACCTTTCAGGGCCACAGCCCCTGCCCGACGCAACTCATCGACACTCGGTCGCTCGCTGCGGTAGCTGATGATGACCGGCTGCCCTTGCTCCAGCAGGCGCTGTGCGCAATGCAGACCCACACGCTGGCTGGCGCCTGTGATCAGGATCGGGGCAGAAGAAATGTCCATCGGCAGTTCACGCATCGGGTTGTTGAGAGGGCATCTGCGGTCCGGTCGGGAAAACAACCTGCTTCAAAATGTTGCCCGGACTGAAGGCAAACTTATACCAGAGAATTTTTTTGTACAACCCTGATTGCCACAAGACTGACGCTCTTTGGGTAAGCGACGCGTCTGGCGGGCGAAAAGTCAGGGGGTTGAGCGGTCTCTGTGCGCGGGCAGGACCTGTACCGATTCGTGAACTCTGTACAGGTCTTGTCGCGGTTTATCGGGAGGAGGCGGAGTGCGCTCGGCGTGCGGCCGTGGCAGGCGTGCTCTGTAGCCAGCGGGCGAGCAGGCGTGTTGACAGCGGGATGAACAGATACACCATCAGCGGCGTCAGCACGGCTGTACTGATCATGATGCGTGGCAGCAGATCGAGATGATTGAGCAATGGGCCCAGCAGGAAGTTGAAGATCAACGACACGGGGAAGAAGGCCAGCCATATCGCCACAGCCTGCTTCCAGCGCGGCGGGCGTTGATCGGCAGCACCGAACCAGCCGTCGATGCCACTCACACGATGTTCCGAGGGCTGGGCAAAAAGACCACTGCCGCGCACCAGCCAGGAGCGTCGCGACGCGGAATGCTCCCAGGTGTGCATGGTCTGCTCGTCGGCAAAGCGGAAAATGATCTGGAATTCATCGTCTCCCGGCGGAGGAGCCAGCACGCCGGAGCCGAGGTAGCCGGGAAAGTCGGTAGCCAGTTGTTCGCCCTCATGCAGCCAGGCAATCAACTCTTGATAGCGGCCATGGGCAACACGGCGCGCGACCATCAGCGTGACGGGTGAGGTAGACATTGTGTATCTCCGGTAGAGGCGTGAGAATCCCGGATAGGGAGGTCACATGACAGGGCACCGGGGTGTTGGGCCGCGTCAGCTTCAGTCAGAAGCAAGCAAGGATTATTCCCGAATCCCGCTAAAACAAGTAGAACTTTGTGACGGGCCACGGGACTCAGACCTTGAGGCCTGTCGAGATAGACCTCTCGATGAGGCTGTTTACAATGCGGTGCACACTAATAAGTGATGATCGGTATGAGCCATTCACCCCATGACAGCTGTGTCGAAAAGAATCCCGACCACGATTTCAAGCACAAAGAGCTGTTTCCCATTCGTGAAGTTGCCCGGCTGACGGGCGTCAACCCGATCACGTTACGTGCCTGGGAACGCCGCTATGGGTTGATTCGGCCCACGCGCACCGCAAGTGGCCACCGTCTTTACTCGTTGTCGGATATCGAGACCGTGCGTCGTATCCTGGTCTGGACGGAGCGCGGCGTGGCGGTCAGCAAGGTGAGCAGGATGCTGGCGCGCGCCGAGAGCGCCTCTGTTCAGTGCGATACGGCACTCGACCCGATATCGCGAACCGACCGGGCCCGGTGGCAGGTGATGTTGCGTGAAGCCATCGGACGGTTCGATGAGCAGCGCCTCGAGCAGGTCTATGGACAGGTTTTTTCCACCTGCTCGTTGACGGTGGTGTTCGAAGACATTCTCATGCCGATCTGGCGCGACCTGCTGCTGGATCAGGATACGTTCGGCTGTACCAGTGAATGGCTGTTCCTCGACGCTTTCCTGCAGCGTCGTGTTCAGCAACGTTTGCACCTGGCAATCGAGCCAGGTACGTCCTGTGTGCTACTTGCCGGCTTGCCCGAACAGGACAGGGCGCTTGAGTTGTGGGTGGCGGGACTGCTGATGGGCAGTTCCGGGCACAGCGTGCGGGTATTGCCTGTCGGCCAGCCATTCGAGGAACTGGGCCTGGTGTGCAACAGGATCAGGCCGGCAGCGCTCGTGCTGTTTTCCAATAGCCCGCCAGCCGCAGGATTGCCCGCGCGTCTGGTTCGACTGGCGCTGGCGATCGAGTGTCCGGTATTGCTGGCCGGCGAAGCGGCGCATCTTGCGGGCGAAGGGCTCGCAGGGTCAGTCATTGGTTGTCTGGGCAGCGATGGTCTTTCGATGCGGCAACTGTTGAGACGGTTCATGGCCGGTCTGATGGACACATAAGCAGGTGGCAGGCTTCACCACGTCTTCGACGTGAGGCACCGCACATCGTGTAGGCGCTGACTTGTCCGCGAAAAGGTCGATAAATTCGATGAAGAGGCTGTAGCTGAACGGCTGCATTCGCGGACAAACGGAGCGACGCTCTGTCCGCTGCCACACAATCATTTTTCTTCAGTGGGTACAGGCTGTTTGGCAGGAAGAGGGGCGGGTGTCTCAGCGATGCAGGGTGGGGTGTATGCGCTGGTGTTCCTGCAGGATGTACTGGCGCAATCGCTCCGCATCTTCCTTGCTCTGACTGAGGCGATAGGCCCCGACGTTATTGTCCTTGAGGCGTTCGAGCTTGCCGCGCATGGCGATCGGCACCAGTCCCGGCGGATTGAACCAGGCAGCAAAGTGTTTGGGCAGCTTGCGCTGCTTTCGGCATTCCAGCAAAACGCCCTTGAACGAGAGTTCGTGAACCCAAAGCGAGGTCAGTGCGCCTTTTTCGGTTTCCAGTGGTACAGGCTCTTCCAGCACCAGACGCCATGGGCGAATCTGCGGCCCTTCCTCGAAAATACTGGGCGCGCCCAGTTCAAGGTGCAGCGCGTGAAATTCATCTTCCACCAGATGCAGCGGAAAATTCATCTGCTGGTTTTTGAACTGGGCATGAATGGTCACCTGCTCATGAGCCGCCAGGCGCGTCAACAAATCCTGGATCTGCACGCCGCCATTGACCAGCAGACTGCGCGTGCTGTCACGCACGTTCAGTTTGGGGTTGCGCTGCATGCCCTGGATGAAATCCAGTTCAGCTTGCGTGAGGAGTGAATCAGGTTGCATGGCGTGACTCGGACTAACCGGTAATTGATGAAAAAGACCATTGGATCCGTACGGCGTTCCTGCCGCTCGTCGTATTTTCAGCTATTTCCCGCTTTCAGTGCTTCAATTTCCGCCCTGGCCTCTGCCAACTGTTTCACAAGTTCTTCGATTCGTTGCTCATTCTCCACCTGCACGGTGACATCTTTCTGGATGCCGATGTAATACATCAACTGGTCGGCTTCGTTGCGCACCGGTGTGATAGACAGCTCGTTCCAGAACGTACCGCCGTCCTTGCGGTAGTTGCGCAGGATCTGACGGCAAGACTGACCATCGCGTATTGCGTTATGAATGGCCTCAAGTGCCTCGGGCTGACGGTCGGTTGCCTGGAGAAATCGGCAGTCCTGATAAAGGACTTCCTCAGGGGAGTAACCGGTGAGCGCGGTAAAGCCCTTGTTGGCGTAGATCAGGATGGTGTCTTCACCTTCCTGCTCGGCAACGACGATACCGTCGGTCGAAGCTTCTATTACCTGTTGCAGCAAGGTTGCACTGATCATCGCGTACCCGTCCCGGTGGTTCAGGGCTACATTCTAGAGCCGTGCGCGGCCAGAGTGCGAGTCAGGTTGTCATGCCAGGCTCGGCAGGGCTGAAATGACGTCCATGCCTGAGGCATACTGTCGCCCTTTTTCAAGCTGCCAAAGGATGAGTCATGAGAGTCGCCATTGTATGCGGTTCGGTCTACGGAGCGGCCGAAGAGGTGGCCCGGCATGCTGGCGCCCTGTTGCGTTCGGCCGGGCACGAGACATTGCTCAATTCGCGCATCACCCTGCCCGAACTGTTGGCCTTCGAGCCTCAGGCGCTGCTGGCAGTGACCTCGACCACGGGAATGGGCGAGCTGCCGGACAACATCATGCCGCTCTACTCCCAGCTTCGAGATCAATTGCCCGCCGCCCTGCGTGGGCTGCCCGGTGGTGTGATCGGTCTGGGTGACGCCAGTTACGGCGATACGTTCTGCGCGGGCGGGGAGCAACTGCGTGAGCTGTTCGCAGAACTGGGTGTCAATCAGGTGCAAGCGCTGCTGCAACTGGATGCGAGCGAGAGCGTGACGCCTGAAAGCGATGCCGAGCCATGGCTCGCCGAGTTCATCACGCACCTGGGCTGAAACTATCGCGCTGCGTTATCGCGCACCATTCAGCGGCGGCCGTATTGATTGTGACGCGTGCGGTGCTGGACGACACTCATTGCCTACATTCCTCTGCCAGTGGAGCCAGCAATGAGCGAGTCCGTGCGTTTTGAAGACAAAGTGGTCGTCGTGACAGGCGCCGGTGGCGGCCTTGGGCGCGCCCATGCGCTACTGTTTGCGAAGCACGGGGCCCGGGTAGTGGTCAACGACCTGGGTGGCTCGGCGCACGGTGAAGGCGCCAACGCCTCGGCTGCCGACCGTGTGGTGGCCGAGATTCGCGAAGCAGGTGGCACGGCGGTCGCCAACCATGACTCGGTCACCGAAGGCGGGCACATTGTCCAGCATGCGCTCGACGCCTTCGGCCGCATCGACGTCGTGGTCAACAACGCCGGCATTCTTCGGGACAAGACCTTCACCAAGATGGAGGACGCCGACTGGGATCTGGTTTATCGCGTGCATGTGGAAGGTGCCTACAAAGTCACTCACGCGGCGTGGCCTTACCTGCGCGAGCAGAATTTTGGCCGGGTTATTTTCACGTCATCAACGTCAGGCATTTACGGCAATTTCGGGCAGTCCAACTACGCGACGGCAAAACTTGGGCTGTATGGCCTGACGCGCACCCTGGCGCTGGAAGGACGCAAGAACCGGATATTCGTCAACGCCATCGCCCCGACCGGCGGGACGCGCATGACCGAGGGGCTGATACCGGCCAATGTATTCGAGTTGCTCAAGCCCGAACTGGTCAGCCCGCTGGTGGTGTATCTGGGCAGTGAGTCTTGCCAGGAAAGCGGCAGCCTGTTCGAAGTGGGCGGCGGCTGGATCGGCAAGGTTCGCTGGGAGCGCAGCCTGGGTGCCTGTTTCGATCCGCACGCGGGCTTCAGCCCGCAGGATGTCGCCGACCACTGGCAGGCCATTGGTGATTTTGAAGGCGCGGCACACCCGGCCGACAATATCGAGGCGCTGAAGGAAATGATGGCCAATTTGCAGAAGTCTGTGAGGTAAGTTTCCGTGACAGCAGGCCAGGCGAAACAGGCATGTTTCGCCTCGGTCTATCCGGCATGATGTATACATTTATATTTTCCGAGGCGTCATTTGTCTTCGGAGTAAGAAGCATCTAATGGTGTTGTAGGGTTTTTCCGTTATTCAAGTAAGTCAGGTATGGATTTTTTTAACGCTATTCATTAAGTCTCCCGTTCTCCGATATGACTGCTGAACGCTTTGATAATCGGAGAACATTATGGCCAGATCAATCTGGGGCGACCTTCCGCCCTTCGAAATCCAGACACCCCCGCCACGCGTCAAAAACAAGAGGGCTGCCGTTCAAGTCAGTCAGGTGCTCAGAGAGGTCGGCGAGAACGCGATTGCGCTCAACTCGTTCGAGATGGAAAAACGCAAATTGAAACCCTTGTTCAAGGATTTCAACCCCGAACAGATCACCCCCAAGCAACTCGGCAAGACGGGCATGATGCTGTACAAGTTCGGTTTCATCGACAATCACACGGCGGAGCTGTTGAACCGGGCCGGTGACGAGTTCGACAAAAAAGGCAAAGTGCTCAACCCGGACAAGGAAATCAATGCACTGGAGTTCTTTGCCAACCGCATTATCGATATGAAAGAAAAGACGTCGATGGGCGATCCTTACGCCAGCGTGTTATTGCCCGACTACATCAGAGCCATTCATATCATTCAGAACCTCCAGGTTTTCGCACAATCCGGAGACAGCCCCGATATACGCAAATTCCGGAGTGACGAAAAAAGCGGGGTCAAATCCGGTGCGGTCCACACCAAAGCCTGAGCCGTTCTTTGCGGACGAAAAAAAGCCGCTGCACAAGCAGCGGCTAAACAGACGTTGATCAGGGAGCTGAAAAATCCACGTCATTCGAGGGCGCGCAGGTTAACGCCCATGACGTGGTTGAAACATCCCTGCACAGGATATGCAGCGTTACCTCGACCGCAACAATACCCACCCTGGTCGAGCGGTCAGTGCACGCTGCGATGCGAAGGCAACTGGCTCAGGCGTTCAGCCAGCCTGAGCCTTTGTATCGGATCATCGCTGAGCAGCAGGGCGTGTTGCAGGTCGAAACGTTCGGCCTGTGGGCATTCCAGCAGTTGGTAAAGGCTGGCGCGAGCCATGTGGTCGTTGCTGGTCGCCTGACCGAGTTCGACAATGCGGTCTGCATCCTTGAGGGCAGCCATCAGATCATCATTGAGCGTGTGCAGATGCCTCAGGTTGCGTGAGAGGCGCTGCAGCATGTTCACCGGCGTTGCGCGGGTCATGTGCACGGCGTGCAGTTGCATGGTCGGTCCGAACTGTCGCACCAGCAGTTCGCGGCAGTCCCTGGGGTACAGTCTGCGTCCACCACAGGGATCAAGCAGGTGATCTGCACCCGGTACGCGCAGCAGAAAATGCCCTGGAAAATTGACTCCTTCAAGGCTGATGTCCAGCCGTCTGGCCACTTCCATTGCCACTATTGCCAGCCCCAATGGCTGGCCCCGGCGACGTTCTATCACTTTGTGCAGCAGCGCCGAATCGGGCCGGGGAGGGTTCCAGTCATCCTGTTGAAAACCCAGCGCGCTGAGCTGTCGCAGCATCAACTGAGCGAGTTCGGGGGCGGGTGCCACGGGCAGCGCGTTGCCGATGTGATGCTGTAGATGATCCATCTCGGCCATGACGTCATGGCGAGCAAACCGGACGTCGTGCTCCGTCGAAACCCATAGCGCGGCTTCGAACACAGCGGGCGATATGCGCTGCAGGCAGGCCAGACAATGCTGACGTGGAGTCATGAACCCCTCCCTTCGAACAGGTTCGGTGAAAGCGTGTTGTCGATGATTCCTTGTAGCCCTGCCCACGTATTTCGTCCAGCGCCGCTTGTATCTGCCTGAACGGTCGATTGTTTTTCAGGCCAGCACCTATACTCGCCTGATAAACGAACGGGGAACATTCTAAATGTTCGCTCTCATGCAACAGTCCGGTGTCGAGGCGCTGCACATGGTCAGCGACCCGCAGGTCGGATTGACCGCCGTGATCGCTATCCACAACAGCCGGATGGGACCGGCGCTGGGAGGTTGTCGCTACCTGACCTATCCAGACGAAGAGAGTGCGATAGAGGACGCCATTCGACTGGCAAAGAGCATGAGCTACAAGGCTGCGCTTGCCGGTCTTCCGGTCGGTGGCGGCAAGACCGTGATCATTCGGCCCCCGCGGCTGGTCAGTCGCCCGGCGCTGTTCGAGTCACTGGGGCGCTTCATCGAAACCCTCAACGGGCGGTACATCACAGCGGTCGACAGCGGAACATCCAGCCTCGACATGGACTGCATTGCCCGCGCTACGCACCATGTCACCAGCACCAGTGAAGAGGGCGATCCGTCGCCGAGCACGGCTGTCGGTATTTTTACCGGTATACGCGCCACTGCCATGGCCCGTCTGGGCAGCGATAACCTGGAAGGCCTGCGCGTGGCTATCCAGGGGCTGGGGCATGTGGGCTATCCCCTGGCGGAGCTCCTGCACGCTGCCGGGGCGGAGTTGCTGGTCAGTGATCTGGACAGCGACCGTGTGCAGCGGGCGATGGAGCAGTTCGATGCCCATCCGGTCGCCTGTGAAGCGCTGCTGAGCACTCCGTGCGATATTCTTGCGCCCTGTGCCCTGGGCCATGTATTGAACTGCAAGAGCGTCGCGCAATTGCGCTGCGCGGCAGTGGCAGGGGCTGCCAACAACCAGTTGAGCAGCCTGCAGGTCGCCGACCAACTGGAGGCCCGCGGGATTCTTTATGCGCCGGATTACGTCATCAATTCAGGCGGGCTGATCTACGTCACCCTCAGTCATTACGCGAAGGATCAAAACGCGATCAGCAGCCACTTGTCCCGAATCGGTCTGCGTCTGACTGAAGTTTTCGCCCATTCACAGGCCGAAAAACGCTCGGCGGCACGCATTGCCGATGACATGGCCGAGCGATTGTTGAAGAGGTAACGTCTCGTTTGACGACACGTTTTCTCAGATAGAACCGTCCGATCCGGCCAAGCCTCTCAAACAGCCTGTGGTTGACTGAGCAGAAATGAGTGTCTATTTGCTCAGCGCCTTCACCAGCGCAGGCGTCACATAATGCGGACCGTCGAACAGATACAGGGGATAGCCCTCATACGCCGCAAGCTGGGGTTTCAATTCGGCCGCCGTCGCTGAGCGAAAGCCGCCGCCGACCTGCGGACGAAAGGCTTCGACGATGATCCTCACGCGATGTTTGCCCAGCCGCGCGCGCAAGGCGTCGGCATAGGTACGTGCGACCGGGGCGGTGCGGGCGTAGACGCCGACGCCGTCCTGGAAGAACACACCGATGTCATCCGGCAGCCAGGTTTTCAGCCAGTCGGCGGTCGCAGCAGGGCCGATGTTGGCGCCGTCATAGACGCTGATCCACAACGGTCTTGGCAGTTTTGCCAACAGCGCGGGCAACTCTTTTGCACGGCTCCAGCTGGGATCGACCTCCGCTGGAAAATACCAGCCGGTGACATTGAGCGGCGTCTTGACCTTGGCCAGTTGCGCCGAAAGCGTTGCCAGTTGCTCAATGTTGTCGCGCGACAGGTTTTCACTGAAATGCCCGGCCAGTCCCAGAATCACATCCTGTGCCCAAGGCTCTTTGCCAATGCGTGCCCAGTCTGGAAGAACCGGTACGGTGGGCAGCGTGGTGCCGGGAATGAATGCCTGGTTATCCACCGCCGTCCATTGCACCAGCAGTTCCCGTGCGCCCAGCCTGTCCCAGTCGCCGCTGATGCCCACGGTGGCATTATCTGGCTGCCAGACGATCCCGACGATGTTCGAGCCTTTGGAGGGAAACAGCTGACCGAGCTCGCCCGTCACGATGCCGAGCACACCGATCAGCAGCGCCGCCAACGAGGTCTTGATCAAGGGCCTTCCCTGCAACAGCGACATGAGGCCCTTCAAGCATTGTCCCTCGATCCACGTTGCGCCAGTGCGATCACCATGAAAAGGTCATACGTGCGAACACGCCCTCGGCGCGATCGTCGCCGAATACCTTCTCGCGGTACTGCACGGAAAAATCGACGTAGGACTGTGGTGCCTTGTACTTGTCCTCGCGGAACCAGTAGCGCACGCCCGTGCCGACGCCCAGCCCGCCCGCATTACCGGACGAGGTGCGGTTCTGGCCCAGTGCATCGACTTCGCTGCGCATTTTCGAGTCGTAGTCCACCGCGGCGACCACATGCGGGAACACCACCAGCCTGGGGCTGATGCTGTCCAGGCGGAAACTGCGGCCGACCTGCCATTCACTGTTGAAGTAATTGCGCTTGTCCTGCAGGTATCGACCGCCTTCCAGGTACAGCTGCGAGGTCCACCAACTGGGCACATCGACGCGCAGGTCGGTACCGATGCTGGAGCCGTAGCCCAGCCGCACCAGCCAATCGCCGTCGATATTCGAACGGCCGATCGGAAAGGTCCGCTCCAGCGCACCGATCACGTTGACGCTGCTGAACGGCTTGACCCGCACCCCAAGCGCGCCCTGCAAGGCATCTGCGCCGGTGTCGGCGCTGCTTTCCTTGCTCCAGAGTGTGTCGGTCACCCGACCATACAATTCGACAAAGCGCGCATTGCGATAGCCGAACGGCCGCCAGAACACTTCGGTGCTGTTCTGCACGCTGTCACTGTTGCCGCCGGGTGCGCCATTCAGGCCGCTTGAGGTGCTGGCGCCGCGGTACGTGGTGGTGTTGGTCACGCCCCATTCGCGGGACAGGTCCGAGACTGCGCGGCGAGTGTCGAACACCTGCTGATCGGGCATGCGCAGATCACCGGTCTGCTGGTAATCCAGAACGCGCCGGAAATATGCGATGGCTTGCGCGTCATCGTCGTTACGCATGGCGCTGTACGCAGCATCCTGAACCTCCTTGGGCTTGAGCCCGAACTGCCGGTCCACTCGCTTGAATTCGTTCAGCGCACCGCGATCATCGCCTGCCTGGCTGAGCATATAGGCAAGCTGGACTTCGTCACCGGGATGCAGCTCGCCAGCGTCACGGGCTTTCTGCATGCGCAGCATGGCCTCTTTGGGCTGCCCCATCGCGGCGTACAGCGACGCCTGTTCGCGCAGTGACAGGTTGCCGACGGCAAGCGCCTGGGCAAAGTCCTGGCGGGCACCGGAGGTGTCGCCCAGGCGCTGACGCATTTGCCCGCGCTGGACGAGCAAGGTCGCATCATTGCCATTGAGCGCCAGCGCTTCGGTCGCTGCAGAGCGGGCCTCGCTGAATTGCTGTTGGGCGATCAGTGCGCTGACCAGCAGTTTTCGATACGCCACTTGCCGGGGGAAACGACGCACCGCATCACGGGCTTCGCTGACCGCCGTTTCGCTGTCGCCACGGGCCAGCGCGGCATAGCCGCTGGCAGCCGTATTCTCCGCCAACTGTTCCTGAATCGCCTGTTGGCGTCGGGTCAGCGCCGGTTGCGGTCCGACCGCCTGAGTCGCTTCATCGATTGCCACTTGAGCCTCATCCAGCCGCTGCTGACGTTGCAGCGCTTCGATCAGCATCATGCGGTAGTCGAGATTCTTCGGTGCCTGGGCCACGGCCTTGCGCGCATGTTGCGCCGAGCGCTCGTAGTCGCGGTTGGCGTAGGCACGCAGGGCAAGATTGCCTTCCAGATAGCCAGGCTTTGGTCGTGCAGCAGGATAGCGTTGCGGATGATCACGCCGGTCCTTGTCGCGCTCGGCCAGTGCGATCAGTTTACGCAACTGATCGGCGTCCTCGCGCTGGCGCAAGGCTTCACGCGCCTTGGCAATGGCCAGGTCGTAATCCTTGCGGTTGTAGGCCGCGTACGCTTCGTTGGCGACGGCGTAGGCGGGGCCGGTCAACGGCAGCGGCAGGATCTGCGCCTGGCTGAACGATGAACACAGGCTCAGGCCGGTCGCCATGACGGACAGGATGAACGGGCGCTTCATAGCGGCTGCTCCGTGGGGGCGTCAGGTCGGTAATGGTCGTGCTGACGCGCCACGGCCTGCTCGATGGTTTCGCGCGGCAGCACACCGATGTCGACCAGGTAATCGCCGATCCGGCCGTGTATGTGGGGGCGATAGCCGAGCATGGCCTTGCTGAACACCTCCCGCTCCAGCAGTCCTTGTTCGATCAGCAGGTCGCCCAGCAGTGGCGCTGTGGCCGGCAGTGGTTGACCGTCGACTGCCTGCAACAGGCGCAGTTGCGCGACGATTTCGCTTTCGCGCGCGATCAGTTGCACAGGCTCTGCACCCAGTTGCTCGGTAATCTGCCGCAATCCTTCTTCGGGAAGCGGGCTGGCAACCGCGAGTTCCTGCCGCCCCTGAATGTCGGCGGCCAGGGGCACGGCGCGCCAGCGCAGACAGAATTCGTCGGCGAGCGTCGAGTCGGTAGCGCGTTTGCTGGCGATGTCGAACACCCGAGGCAGGTCGCTCTGGAACGCAATGGCTTCGGCCAGGGTTTCATCGTCGAGCCAGCCGTGGCTCAGCAGGATGCGCCCCAACGGCAGCTTGCGGGTCTGCTGTTCAGTCAGCGCGGTTTGCAGTTTCTCGTCGTTGATGGCTTGCCACGACAACAACACGCTGCCCAGCCGACGCGGCGCGATGGCAACCAGGTCGGTGGACGGAAAGTCGTGCATGGTCTTGTCCCAGGCCAGTTTGCGATTGAGCAGCTTGCCCACCAGAAACATGCGCCACGCCCGCGCCGCAGCCATGAAGTTGACGAAATTGCCAACCACCATGCGCGGCAGCGACAGCAAACCGTGCTGCCAGCCGTAGAGAATCGTCGTGAAATAAAAGCGATGCACCATGCGCCATAGCAGCGCAATGCCGTTGGCCACCAGCAGGTATTTGATGATGCCGTTGGTTTCGAACGGTGTGGGGAAACTGGTATTCCACAGCCCGCTGGCACGCAACACGATCAACGCCACCAACTGCACCAGGATGATGTAAGCAATGATGCTGACAAACGAAGTCACCACGCCCTTGCGGTCGCGAAACAACAGGTAGCGGTTGGCAAGCGAGCCGCTCCAGCCCATCTGTTCCCAGCCTTGCAGACCGATGCCCAGCGTCCAGCGAGCCTTTTGGCGAAACGCGGTGCGGAAGGTATCGGGGAAAAACTCGCGCACGCACAACGGCATTTCCAGCGTCGATTCGTACGGCTTGCGAAACCAGGATTTGCGCAGCACACGAAACTGCACCGGAAAGCGCACGAAAATCGCCTGCATGCCGTATTTCGCCAGGCGCGCGCCGACGTCGTAGTCTTCGGTCAGGCTTTCGGTGTTGAACGGCTGATTCTGGTTTTCATCGGCCAGCACCATCAAGGCGCGACGCGAAAAACAGGTGCCTACGCCTGCGGACGGCACGGTATCGGTCATGCTTTCGCGTACCACCAGGTCCTTGCCGTGCCATTCGGCGAACTCGTCCATGTACGTGCCCGCCACCCATTCATACCAATTGCGTTCCAGCGACACGACCGGCAACTGGATCATGTCCTTGCGCGGCAGCAGGTAGTTGAACAGGCGCAATTCCAGCGGGTGCAGCACGTCTTCACTGTCGTGCAGGATCGTGCCGGCGAACTGCACGGCATGGGTCTGCTCATATAGAAAGATGGCCTGGATCACCCAGTTCAGGCAGTCGGCCTTGCACGTGGGACCGTCGTGCGGGACCTCCACACGGTGCAACTGCTTGTAACGACGACGCATGCGCTCCACCTCGTCGATGGTGCGCTGGTCGTTGATGTAGGTGCCGACGAAGACGACGTAGTTCTGGTAGTCGAGGGTCGACACCATGTTCTCGATCATCGGCGCAATGACGTCGTATTCCAGCCAGGCCGGAACCATGATCGCCAGCGGCTGCTCGTCGCGGGCCATCAGTTGTTCGGCGGTCAGTGGCCGGTAGCGGCGTTCAGCAGTGAACTTGCGGTACAGCCGTCTGGCCCAGTACCAGACGTCGATGATCAGGTCATCGATGCTCGACACCAGAATGATCAAGCCGACGACGATGGTCGCGACTTCCAGCACGCTGTAGTAATGGGCCAGCCAGTACGGCCAATAAAGCGACGTCATTGCGGCTTCCTGTTACGAGCGGTTGCGACGGGCGCGACGGCCAGCCAGCAACAGCAGAAGGAAGACCACGACAGCGCCCGGAATCAGCCACAGCAGCGACGGTTTGCGCCACGCATCCAGACCGGTCGGTTCGTTGTCCTCGATCATCTGGCTGCCGGTCGGGTCGCGGGCGTCGAACGTGACGATCGGGCCACTGTCTGCCAGCAGCGTCGCATTGCCGCGTTCCAGTAGCAGCGGACGCGCAAAGTCCGGAGCCTGTCCGCCGAGGGTGCGATAGACCATGCCATGCTGGCTGCCCGCATCGATCACTTGCAGCGAGGCGAGGTGATTGAGCGTCTTGAGATCGAGCAGCGTCTGCTCTTTGTGATTGATCAGCAGGTGCCCGTCGCTTCCGACCCTGACCGATTCGGTGCTGTCTTTGACAGGCACTTCGAAGGCCAGAAACGCCTTCTCAGGCGTCACCGCGACGCTGATGTCGTCACTCACATTGAGTTGCGCACGCAGCGGCGAAACGCCTGACGCGCTGGCGACACGGATAACCTGTGGCAGGCTGTCTGCCGGACGGTCCAGCCAGGTTTTGGGGATCATCACTTGAGTGCCGGCGGCGAAACGCGCCGCCATGCCGGAAAAGTCGTTGTCAGGGGTCACCTTGTCGATGACCACATGGCTGGTGGGCAATACCGAGATCGGGAACGCCTGCGGCGTCTCCAGGCACTGGTTGCTGACCGGTTGACGCTGAAAGGACACGCGCAATACGTTCTGTGCGGCCAGCGCGTAACGCGGAATACGGGCTTCGATGCGTTCTTTGCGGCCATCGGCATTCAGTTGCATGGCGCCGATCAGGTAGTCATTGAGAAATAGCGTGGCCACAGGTGGTGTGCCCGATGCTCCGGGCGCTGCAGCGACGTCGATCATCGCGGTCACCGGGACACGACCGTCGTAGGCCACACTGCCCAGCGGGAACGAAGCACTCCAGTCGGTCTTGGCCAACACATCCACAGTGCCGGGTTTGCCACCCAGTCGGGTCAGCGCCACTCGGCCGTCTTCGCTGAGCGGCATGGCGGCTTCTTCGCCGATGGTCAATTGACGAGTGAGCGCCAGCTTGTTCCAGGCAGAGCTGAACAGGCCAATGGCTTTTTCGGCAGATTCAGGCTTGATCATTAGCAGGGCGCGATTGCCCAGTAACGCGAGGCTGACGTCGTTACCGGCAGACGTGGCCATGGGCTTTTTGCCCTGACGCTCACGCCACTGGCCGAGTGCGCTGGCGGCCGAGGCATCGAGCCCTTGAACCTGCTGCTGCAAGGCGTTCAGCGAGTCGTCGATGGCCTTGAGCAATTGTGGATCGTTGATGGCCAGATCGGCCTGCAGTGCCGGGGTTTGGCCCAGCATCAGCAAGGCGCCGATTTCTGCCTGATTCTTCAGGGTGTACTGGCTCTGGCCGTCGAGGCTGGCAAACGCCGGGATCTGCTTCAGCTCGGCAGGTACACGCAGGCCGCTGAGGTCAATGCTGTCCTGCACGGCCGGAAACGGCAGAATCCTGGCCTGCTTGCCGATGCGTTCCAGCGCGACACCCAGACGCCAGGCAGCGTCATAACTGGCGCTGGACAACGTACCGGGCGCGACCAGCAAGCCGGGTTTGCCCGGCAGCGCATTCCATGCCGCGCCGACATCCTGCAACTGGCTGGCGTCATAGCTGTACGTCAGGCGAGTGTGCGGATCGATGCGCAGCACATTGCCGATCGCCCGCTGATCTTCGCAGAGGGTTTTCGAAATCACCGACGACCAGGCGATGCCCAGTCGCACCGAGCCGGTTTCCCGCTTGCTTTTATCCACGCCCAGCGTCGCACTGGCATTGCCTTGCTCTTCGTTGAGACCCAGCGCGCGCACCGGATAACCGTCCAGCGACAGCAGCAGCGTATTACGACCCGCTTCGCCGTTCAGGTAGCTGGCATCGAAATTCAGGGTCGCGTCGGTCAATGCGACGTTGGCCGGAACCGGCAGATAAAACTCACGGCGCGCATCGGTGGCGCTGAGAATGATCGGACGGTCGATGCCCAATTCTCGCAGTTCCACCACGCGCTCCTGATGGGCGTCGGTGGTGATGCGGTTGATAGCCTGAGTCAACGGGCTTTCTGCAGCCAGTGCAAAGGTGGGCATCAGAGCCAGCAGGCTCATTCCGCAGGCAAGGGCGTTCAACGCGCCCGTGTTCACGGTAACGGAAGATTTCATCAGGCAGATCTCTTTGGGGCTCAAGGCCGTTGGGTCCAGGTGCGGGGCGGGCCCGCGAAAACGGTTGTACCGGCGCTCGGTCTGGACCGGGCGCCCTGAAGTGTTTGCGGGGTGTTCCCTGCAGGCTAACGGGTGTGTTCTTCGCGAGCCTTGCGTGCTCGCGCTAACGCGACATGGCGCGCAGCGGTTCAGGCTGGATTCGTGCTTCGGGAGGCAACCCGACCGGTTCGGAACGCCGGCGCGGCAGCTCGACGACAAACTCGGTGATCGGACGGCCCATCAGGACATCGACAATTCGCGCGCTGGCCTTGCCGTCGCCATAAGGATTGGCGGCGTGCGATGCGCTCTGCCAGAGCAGGTCGTCATCGAATAACGCGCTGACGCCCTGAATGATGGCGTCCGGCTCGGTGCCGACCAGGCGTACGGTGCCTGCTGCAACGGCTTCCGGGCGTTCGGTCACATCGCGCATCACCAGCACGGGCTTGCCCAGCGATGGGGCTTCTTCCTGCACGCCGCCCGAGTCGGTCAGGATCACATGGGCACGCTGCATCAGGCGCACAAATGACAGGTAGTCCAGCGGCTTGATCAGGTGCACGTTGGACAGATCGCCCAGGTGCTCGGAAACAGGACCCAGCACATTGGGGTTCAGGTGCACGGGGTAGACAATCTGCACATCGTCACGCAGCGCCAGCTCACGCAGGGCTTTGCAGATGTTCAGGAAACCGTCGCCGAAGTTCTCGCGGCGATGACCCGTCACCAGCAACACCTTGCGCTCAGGCACAAGGAACGAGAACTGTCGGTCAAGCGCATGACGCAGTTGGCGATTGCTGTCGATTCTCTGTGCGGTCATCTGCAGTGCATCGATTACCGTATTGCCGGTCACGAAGGACACACCCTGAAGGCGCTCGCCCAGCACGTTGCGACGCGACTCGGCCGTCGGCGTGAACAGGTGATCGGAAATCAGATCGATGCACCGGCGGTTCATCTCTTCCGGCCATGGCTGACGAATGTCGCCCGTGCGCAGACCGGCTTCGACGTGACCAATGGGGATGCGGCGATGAAAAGCTGACATGGCTGCGACCATGGCCGAGGTCGTGTCGCCGTGGATCAGCACTTCGTCAGGCTGCATCTCTTCCAGGATCGGGTCGATGGCGGCGTATAACGCGGCCGTCAGAGAGTTCAGGGTCTGGTCAGGACGCATCACGTCGAGGCTGTAGTCGGCCTTCAGTTCGAACATGTCGAGCACCTGTTGCAGCATGCTCTGGTGCTGTCCGGTGATGCAGATTCGCGAGTCGATACCAGGTTCCGCAGCGAGAGCCCTGACCAAGGGCGCCATCTTGATGGCCTCCGGTCGGGTACCAAAAATGGAAAGAACTTTCATTCTGGCGTGCTGAGTAGCCATTGATTTCCTCCCGCCCGTTAGAGGCGTCGCACAGCAGATGACCTGGGCTGCGAACAGCTCAAGCGATCAGCGATTTATTAAGTTTTTTCGGGCGGGAGAGATCGAAAGAGATGGTTCGATGTTCACTTCAATGTGAAGTAGCAGTAGGCCTTGTTACCCGGATTGGTGTCGATTATTAGCAGATGATATTGATAATGCCAAACTTTTTTATCAGGTTTTTTACAGCTTGAAAGTGGCGGGAACTTTAAATTGATACGCGAGTCAGTAATGGGTTTTGCATCTTTTTTGTTGGCGTTTAGGCCAATGAATGCGGGGGTTTCAGGCGCAGATCATAACGTTTTATGAACTTTTTGCAATACGGTGTTGTATGCCGTTATTGTGGTGTTTCGAGGGGGGGAGGTCGTAAAAAAGCGCAGTGTGTTTATTGACGCCTGAATAATGGCACATCGCTTATCGGGTTATCGGAAAAATGGCGTTTATATAATGACGGTGTAAGCGGGGCCGGACAACAGTCATTATAGGCCGTGCGGTTCAACTTGCTGGATAGCCCTGATCTGCTGTTAGAGGGCGTAGGAAACATGCGAAGTAGAGGCGTTGCGCAGGATTATTAGTTAAGGGCGGCAGTGCGAAGTGACAGATTGAATATCGGCCCTTGCGAACGAAAGGGCCGTGGGTGACTGAAGTCGGTCAGCTGCCCGCTTGCTCAGCGTCAGTCAGCTCGCTGAGTGCAGAGGCGTTGTTCTTGAAGGCGGCGGCGAACACCGCCCGGTTCTTGGCCATGTAGATGCTTGCGTCTTCCGCGTGTTTTTCCGAAATGCCCGGTACGTTCTTGATCAGCACGTCAGTCAGCAGCTCGGCCAGCTCAAGCATCTGATCGTGTGCATCGGCGAGTTTACGGTCCACGAAAGTAGTCTCCAGATCGCGGGTACTGCGGTAAAGGGTTTCAACAGCCATTTTGGCCTCGTCGTCATATCCAGTGTGGAAGGGCTAGACCCGGGCGCTCAGCGATTCACGCTCCGTGCCAGCGGGTGGTGCAACACAGTGATCCTGCCTGGCCGGTGAAAATGGCCATTACTGTATTTTTGTACAGTATCCAGCATAAGCCAATCTACCCCTGCCTGAACAGTGGTGGGCGGATAT
The DNA here is from genome assembly GCF_900143095.1 of Pseudomonas asturiensis. GTDB lineage: Bacteria > Pseudomonadota > Gammaproteobacteria > Pseudomonadales > Pseudomonadaceae > Aquipseudomonas > Aquipseudomonas asturiensis. The sequence continues at coordinate 20,260 of NZ_FRDA01000003.1, forward strand.
TTTTCGATCCCCGATGTGCCTTGCGACAACCCGTCGCGCTCTCAACCATAGCCTATGGCCCTGTTCCTGCTTTAAAAAGCATGCCACACAGCGCGTCACACGCATTCAGCACCATCCGATCCGTTGCGGATCGTTATCACGAAGGTTCAGAGGTAGAGAGTCATGGGAAACAAATGGGCAGAAAAAATGCGCCAGCGCGTTCATTCGCAGGCCGAGTCGCTGGGTAATCTCTGCGTGGAAAGCTTTCATTTTCTGGCGCTGTTCGCCATCGGGGCCATTACCGCGTGGGCATCGGTGGTGGCGTTTCTGGGCATGGTCGAGAAGGGTAACGTCACAGTCGATGACATTCTGCTGCTGTTCATCTACCTCGAACTGGGGGCGATGACTGGGATTTATTTCAAGACCAACCATATGCCGGTGCGCTTCCTGATCTACGTGGCGATCACTGCGTTGACGCGTCTGCTGATTTCGGACGTGTCGCACCATAATCCGCCTGACCTGGGCATCATCTATCTGTGTGGCGGCATCCTGTTACTGGCGTTTGCGATTCTGGTGGTGCGCTATGCGTCGTACAAATATCCGTCGGCCAAGATTCCCGATTCCTCAAGCCCCGTCAAAGGCGCGGTCACGGAAGAGAAGGGCGAAATCTGAATCAGGTGCAAGCGGCATCGGGAGTGATGCCGCTTGATGGGAGGCAACGATCAGTTGATCCAGACGCCGGCATGCCAGTGCCAGCCATCACCTGCGCGTTCCCAGTGCGGATGCACGTAGCGATAGCCGGGGCGTTCCACTTCCCAGTGGCCGTGAACCGGCACGTAGCGTCCGCCGCTCCAGTGCCAGTAGCCGCGTGACCACACGTAGCCTTGGCGTGGGGCGGGTTCCACTTCGATGATTCGTTCAGGTGGCGGTTGTGGCGCGATGACTTCAACGTACTCATGGGGCGGTGGTCGTCGCTCATGGACGATTCGCTCCTCGACACAACCCGATGCTACAACCAGTGATGCAACCAGTATCCCGTAACGTAAGAACATGCTGCCTCCTCGGAAATCATCCGCAGGTCAGGTAGAGCCGTGGGCGTTGCCCGGCGGCTCGAATGTCTTTGCTCAGGGTTGTTGTAACAGGTTGTATCTGTACTGACGCTGAACCCGTTTGCAGCGACTCAGGGCAGCGGGCAAACATCTGAAGGGTCAGGTGAGTCGGTTCAAGACGCTATGCAGGGCGGGAGCGAGGGCAGAGGCATCGCAGGGATGCCTTCTGGTTCAGAGCCCGGCAGCCTGAGGAGGGCGGTTGCGCAGCCAGTCCTGGTTGGACGGCGCAGGAGGCTGTTTCAAGGTTGCACCATCGGTCATGGCGGCGAGAATCTTGATCGCGCTGTCGCCTCGCTCGATGGCGATGCCGAACTGCACGCTTTCGATCAGGCGACGCAGGCGCTCAGGGTCGTTGCGTTGAGCCGCGCTGATCAAACGCTTGGCAACCACGCCGCGCTCGTTGGAAAGCGTCAGCATGATGCTGCCGTCCAGTCCTTGAATACTCAGATTCACCCGATAGTCAGGGTGGAATGTGTCCGTGATCATCTGAAAAGGATTGTCCATATCGTTTACCTGCTCAATGGTTCTGCCTGAATTGACCGAGTGTTGCTCCCTTTGGTTCTCAGCCGCTGATCAGCGGTCATGTTGCCCTGTTGTAGGACGATGCATGGTTCGGGCCACTCCCCGTGAGTGACGCGGTGTATTCGTCGAGGTACTCAAACGATGAACTCGGCCTCTTGCAGGTTTTGCTAGACGAGGCGGGCGTGAGCCTCGCTATTTAATTCGATGGACGGCAGCGCATGGATCATAGGGCTGCGAAAAGCGACCGGGTTTGTGATGACCAAAGATGTGCATCGACCTCGTGCGGTGCGCATTATTGTGCGCAACGTCAGGGTCTTGTGCGCGGTCGGAGTGGATTCGGTGCAAACCACAACAAAGAAGGGCGAACCCTTGCAGGTTCGCCCTTCTGTTTTGTTCGTGCAGCCGTTGCTTGCGTCGAAACTGAATCAGCTCAAACGAGCGGCTTCTTTCTCCTGTTCTTTCTCCAGGAATTCCTCTTCGAGCAATGCGTCCGGGCTGACCGAATCCTCATCCGGCTCGGTCAGAACAGGTGCTGCGCCGCGCTTGCCGCGCAATTTGCCAAATAAGTGCTCAAGGGCGTGCTCGAGTTTTACCGCCGCGCCATCCACCGCCTGATCTACCGTATCGGCCTTGTGGGAAACAGAAATAGGTTGGTGTCCTTTTGGCCGGGCTTCCATCTGGCATTTGATGTCATGCGGGCCGGGCTTGTCGCCGTTTTCATCGCGGATGTGGACTTCTACGCGAGTCAGGTATTCATCGTAATGTTCGAGCGTGCTTTCAACGGTGGTACGAACCCACTCCTCCAGTCGGATACTGCTTTCGATGTGATTATCGCTATTGACCTGGATTTGCATAGTTAATCCTTATTAGGGCTTGCTCGTGTGAGCCTGGACTGCGCGATCGCTCGCGGTTTCGTTTGCGCTCATTCACAGTGTTGGCGGCAATGCCCCAACAATTCAACCCCAATATGGAAGAAATATTTCGCAGTAGAAAAAAACAGGAATGGGTTGAACGAAAATTCCACACTTTGACCCTCCCGATTTCCTACCGACGCGCCTGGGAGGAGATGAAATCGGGATACTGAATGGCAAGGCGTTCCCATGCAGATCACTCATCGTCATACACAAATCCTGCTGCAGCCAACGACCTGTGGGAGGCGGCCTGCCGGCGATGCGTTCTTCGCAGCGACCTATCGGCGACTGAACGGACGTCATCGCCGGCAAGCCGCCTCCCACGGGGTGTGCATGCAGTCAGACCTTTTCGTTTTGGCCCCATTTTGCGCGTCTTCTGGGCTTGGGTGTAACGATGAGCGCAGAGCATGGGAGCGATCAATCACGTCAGGAAAATTGCATCAAAACGCAACCGAGGTCTGCACGTAGACGGTGCGAGGTTCGCCCACGTATTTGCCGCGGTTGTTATCGTCGAATGAGCGAGTGTAGTACTGGCGGTTGAAGATGTTCTTCATGCCCACGGCCACATTCAGGTCGGACAGTTGCGGGCCGAAGTCGTAACCGGCGCGCGTGCTGAACACCATGTAGCCGGGGATGCGTCCGGTGCTGCCGTCTGCGCTTTCGGCGGAGGTGTTGGCGTTGTCGGCAAACTGGTCGCTCTGGAACGAGCTGTCCAGGTTGAGCTTCCATGGCCCGTCGGTGTAGCTGACACCCATCGTGCCTTTGTGCTTCGAGGAGAACGGTACGCGGTTGCCCTTGTTCGGGCCGTCTTCACGAATGGTGGCGTCGACGAAAGCGTAGCTGGCGTACACGTCGTAGCCCGCCAGCACCGGGCTCAGGCCTTCCAGCGCATAGTTGATGCTGGTCTCGATGCCTTGATGGCGCGTCTCGCCGCGAGCGATAACGGTGTCGTTGGTCTGGTTGCTGTCGTACTGGTTGTCGAAGTTGATCAGAAACGCCCCGATCTCGGCGCGCAGGTTGCCGTTGTCATAGCGCGTGCCCAGCTCCCAGGTCCGTGCCTTCTCCGGCTTCACTTCGCCACCGGTCACGCGGTTGGGCATCTGGCTGTATTGCACGCTGCCGAACGAGCCTTCGGTGTTGGCGTACAGGTTCCAGGTGTCGGTCAGGTGGTACAGCACATTCAACGCAGGCAGGGTGGTGGTGTAATCGCCCTGATACTTGACGTTGCTCAGGTTGTTGTTCTGTGCGGTGTCGATCATCTCGTAGCGAATGCCGGGCGTGATGGTCCACTTGCCGATGTCGATGCGGTCATCAACGTAAAACGCGTGGGCTTCGGTCGAGCCACGTGTGTCACGGTCGTTGCGGCTGGCGGTGGTCGGCAGTTGCCCGGTCACCGGCTCGCGGTAGCGCATTTCGTGACCCGCTTCGTTGACGTAGCGATAGCCAACACCCACTTCATGCCAGGTTTCGCCCAGCGCAAAGCCTTGGGAGAAACGCGTTTCCAGACCGCGTACCCAGTATTCGCGAGGCGACAGGGACACGAAGCTGCCCTGATCCAGATAACCGCTGCGCAAGGTCTTGGTGAAGAAGGTGTTGGCGGTGAAGACGCGGGCGTCCTGCTCGTAGCGATAGCCGAAATTGAACAGGGTGCGACGGCCCCAGAACTTGTCCTTGAGGCGGGTCGACTGGTACGGGTCGGCATCGTAATCGGCGACGCTCAGGCCGCCGGGCATTTGGGCTTCGCCCTCATAGTACTGGGCCGTGGCGTTGAGGCTGTTGGCCTCGTCGATCTGGTATTTGCCCTTGAGAATCAAGTCGTCGATCTGGGTGTCGCTGTGCTCGCGCCAGTCGCCGCCGCGCACGCCGGAATACAGAAGTGCGCCACCCAGGCCGTTATCGGCGGTGCCGCCAGCCAGCAGGTTGCCAGTGGTTTTGAAACCGTCATGGCTGGAGGACGGACTGGTTTCGGTCTGGATGCCGCCTTTGAGCGTCGGTTCATCGGGGATGGCGCGGGTCACGAAGTTGACGATGCCGCCGACGTTCTGCGGGCCGTAGCGCACTGCGCCGCCGCCGCGCACGACATCCACGGCGTCCATGTTGCCCATGCTGATGGGCGCGAACGACAACTGCGGCTGACCGTAGGGGGCGAAGGGCACCGGGATGCCATCCATCAAGACCGTGGAGCGCGAGGCCAGGCGTGGGTTCAGGCCGCGAATGCCGAAGTTCAGTGCCATGTCGTGGCTGCCGGTGCCGTTGTTGTCCGGCGCATTGACGCCCGGAATACGGTTGAGCACTTCACGGGCAGAGGTCGCGCCGACCCGCTCGAATTCTTCACGGCGAATCACGTCGCGTGCGCCAGGGTGTTCGAAGACGTTGGTTTGCTGCGCTTCGCCCAGCCAGTCGCCGACGACCGTTGAAACCCCTAGCTCGATCGGGGCGCCTGCCACACTGGCCGACTGCACGGTGAAGCCATTATTGCCATCGGCCACCGCTTGCAGACCGGTGCCTTCGAGCAGGGCATTGATGCCTTGTTCGGCGGTGTACTGACCTTCCAGGCCACGGCTTTTCAGGCCGCTGGTGATCTGTGAGCCATAGGAAATCAGCACGCCTGCTTCCCGCCCGAACTGGTTCAGCGCCGTCTCAAGCTCGCTCGGCGCGATGTGGTAAACCCTGGATGCCACGTCGGCGGCTTGGGCCATCGACAGGCTGCCGACCGAAAGGCTGGCGCCGAAAATGACATGGCGCAGCGTGCGCGCCAGTGGAGACAGTGGGGTAGGGCGGGCTGACATGCAGGAGTCCTTTGACCGGAAGATTGAAGTGCTTTTCCTGTCTGTCACGCGAGGGTCTCGAAACGGCTCACGTCTTTTGAAATATTTTTATGACGCCGTTACGAAGAATCAGGAAAACAGGCCTAAAACGCTGGAGTCGGACTGAAAATGGTTTCAGCCGGTGGAAGCGAGCCTGCTCGCGAATAGATCAGTACATTCCCGTGGGAGCGGACTTGTCCGCGAAGGGGCTCAGCCGAAGTTGTACCTGAACAGCAGCCTTCGTGGACAAACGCAACGCCGCCCGGTCCACTCCTACAAGCTGAGTTTGATCGTGTGAGCAGTCATCCAGGGATAGCTGTGTAGAACGACAAGTGGGATTTAAGCCCGTGCCTGCACGTTCACCCAATACCGGGTAAAGCGCTGCACGCGCACGGGCAGGGCTATTTCGAGCATGTCGAGAATCCGTTCGCTGTCGGCCAGCGGGTAGCTGCCGGAGATCAGCAGGTTGGCAACGTTCGCCTCGCAGTTCAGGCGGCCGCGACGGTAGCGCCCCAGTTCGCCGAGAAAATCACCCAGCTTCATGCGCGATGCCACCAGCATGCCGTCGGCCCAGGCGCCGCTGCTGGCGTCCACGGGGCGTACGCTGTCCCAGGCATTGCGGCTGAACGTCACCTGTTGCTGCGCCTGCACAGTGAGGCGCGAACCTGCGTGATCGGCGGGCGCCAGTTCAACCGCGCCGGCGAACACCGCCAGTTGGGTGCGTCCATTCAACTGACGCAGGTTGAACCGGCTGCTGCCGCTCGCCGATTTCACGCGGCCTTCGGTGGTCAGCAGGTTCAGCGGGCGAGTGTCTGCCGAGGCCGTCATCAGGATTTCGCCTGATAGCAGTTGAATCAGCCGCTGTTGCGTGTCGAACTTCACATCCACGGCGCTGGCCGTGTTCAACTGAATCTGGCTGCCGTCACTCAAGGCCACCTTGCGCTGTTCGCCCACGCCGCTTTTGTAGTCGGCCAGCAAGGGTTGCAACGCGATCTGCTCACGCAGGCTCCAGCCTGCGACCGAGCCTGCACCCAGCAGCAACAGCAATTTGAGCGCATGGCGTCGGCTGCCAGACTTCGGCGCGCCCAACGCAGCGTGCGCGAGGGGCGAGGACAGGCCGCTCAAACGCTGATTGACGCGCTGAATGTGCGCCCACGCCCGTTGATGCTCGGCGTTGCCATTGAGCCAGAGCTGCCAGGCTTTTTGACGGCCTGCATTCAGCCCGCCTTCCTGCATTTCCAGCAACCACCCGACGGCCTGCTGCGCGACCGCAGGCGAAATGTCGGATTTATTCAAGGAGTCGTTGTTCAGGCTCATAAGGCGAAGTAGCAGCGCAGCGCGGCCTTGTTGAGGTGGCGTTTGACCGTGGCGATGGAAATGCCTAGCGCGCGGGCGATTTCGCCGTGGCTCAGGCCGTCGACCTGGGACATCAGGAAGGCGCTTTTGACCGGGGCGGGAAGTCCCTCCAGCAACTGGTCCAGTTCGACCAGCGTTTCGAGAATGATCGCCCGGTCTTCTTCTGACGGTGCCACGCTTTCCGGCAGCTCGGCCAGCGCCTGATAGTAGGCGCGCTCCAGATCCTGGCGTCGGTAGTGGTTGCACAGCACGCGTCGGGCAATGGTGGTCAGGAACGCACGCGGCTCAATGATCGGTTGCGGGTCGCGTGCGCCCAGCACCTTGATGAACGTGTCCTGAGCCAGGTCTGCCGCGCTGTGAGGGCAGCCGAGACGGCGCCGCAACCAGTTCGTCAGCCAGGCGTTATGAGCCCGAAACAGGCCGTCGACAGTGTGATTGAGAGCAGGATGGGTGCTGGGCGTCACGAAGAGCAATCCACGAGGACTCATTGATGGCGTGGATTCTGTCAGACTCTTTTGCGTATGAGAATATTTATCATTAATATTGCGCTTCATTCGTCTGGTTAATGACGAACACAGACTTGTCTGCGACGCCATGCCTGTCGGTATGACCCGCTACCTGCCATTTAATGTCCCGAACGAAGACACTCCGATGGATGCTTCCACAGCCGTAACGACCCCGACTTCTGCCGTGGCCAAGAAGCGAACGCCCAAGGCCAAAGGTGTGACGGTCGCTTACCGACTCGGCGTGACCTCGCGCGCGCTCGCCGCCATCTTTGCCGGTTATCTGCTGGCCTCCATCACCAGCATCTGCATCGCGCAGTGGTTGCCGATTCCCCGCGCCGAGGCCGTGGGAATCGGCATGATGCTGTCGTTCCTCGCCTACCTGGCCGCTGTGCTCTGGTGCTTCGCTTGTCGAACGGCATTGCAGGCCTGGGTCGGTGTGCTGGCACCCTGCGCCGCGCTCGGTGCGGCGTACGCGTGCGGCCGGTGGCTGCTGTGAAAGAGGGCTTCCGTCAGGCGATGGCCTGGTTGCACACCTGGGTCGGGTTGCTGTTCGGCTGGTTGCTGTTCGCGATTTTTCTGACCGGCACGCTTTCGTACTTCAAGGACGAGATCACCCAATGGATGCAGCCGGAAATCCCGGTGCGCACGCTCGATGCCGGCGCCAGTGTGCAGATGGCTCAGAACTACCTGCAAACCCATGCCGCCGGTGCCTCGCGCTGGTTCATCAGCCTGCCTGACGAGCGCACGCCCGGGTTGTCGGTGGGCTGGCTGCCGGAAGGCAAAGCCGGCCAGCGCAATAATTTCGTGCGCAAGCTGCTCGATCCACAGACGGGGGCCGAAGTGCAGGCGCGGGACACCCGGGGCGGGGATTTCTTCTATCGCTTCCACTATCAGTTGCAGATGCCGTATCCGTGGGGCCGCTGGCTGGCGACCATCGCTGCGATGGTGATGTTTGTCGCGTTGGTCACCGGCATCATCATCCACAAAAAAGTCTTCAAGGAGTTCTTCACCTTCCGGCCGCGCAAGGGCCAGCGCTCCTGGCTTGACGGGCATAACGCGCTCGGTGTGCTGGTGCTGCCGTTCCACTTGATGATCACTTACAGCAGCCTGGTGATCTTCATGTCGATGGTCATGCCGGCCAGTATCCTGACTGCCTATGGCACTGTTCAGGCGTACTACAACGAAGCGTTTCCAGCGTCCCGGTCCGCCAGGGCCGAAGGCAATCCTGCGCCGTTGATTGCGCTGGCACCGTTGGTCAAGACGGCCGCCGAGCGTTGGGACAGCGGCCATGTCGGGCGCGTGATCGTCAATAACCCCGGCGATGCAGCCGCCACGGTCCTGCTGACCCGTGACGACAAGGGCAGCATTGTCATGGAGCGTGGCGGGGCGCTGACATTCAGCGGTGTCAGCGGCGAGTTGCAGAGTGAAGTGCCGGAACGGCCGATGGCGTTGCAGGTTTCCGGCGCGATGTATGGCCTGCACGTCGGGCATTTCGCTGAGCCTTTGTTGCGCTGGCTGTACTTCATTTTCGGTATCGCGGGTACTGCCATGATCGGCACGGGACTGGTGATGTGGCTGGGCAAACGTCAGCTCAAGCACGCAAAAAGTGCTGCGCTGCCGCTGGAGCTGAGGCTGGTGGAAGTGCTGAACATCGCCAGCATGTCCGGCTTGATGATCGCGGTGGCTGCATTCTTCTGGGCCAACCGCGTGATGCCGGCAGGATTGGCCGGGCGTGCGGATTGGGAAGTCAGCGTGTTCTTCAGCGTCTGGGGCGTGTCCGTGCTGCATGCGTTGCTGCGTCGCGGTCGCACTGCCTGGCGTGAGCAGCTGTGGCTGGGCGCGTTTCTGTTCACGGCGTTGCCGCTGCTGGACCTGCTAAGCGCAGGTCGCTATCTGCTGGATTCATGGGCTGCGGGCAGTTGGGTACTGACAGCGTTTGACCTGACGGCCTTGGCGACGGGGCTGTTTCTGGGCTGGACGGCCACGAAGTTCACGTCGTCGCCCGCCACCAGGGCGCTACGCCCGGACAGCCTGCCGTTGCAGGCCGGCCCGCAGGAGGCTGGTTGATGCTGCTTGCGGCCTTGTTGTGTTACCTGGGGTTTTCGTCGCTGTGCCTGTCCATGCCACGCCATTACGGCGAACTGTGCAAAGGCCCGCTCTCCGGGCGTCGTCGCCTGACCTTCAAGCTGATCGGCTGGAGCGCGCTGCTCGTCTCGCCCTGGCCTGCTGTGGACGCCGACGGCTGGGACATCGGTCTGGTGCAGTGGTTTGCGGTGTTGATGGCCAGCGCCGTGGTGCTGGTGTCGCTGATACCATTGCGGCCGCGCTGGGTGCTGACTCTGGCCGGTAGCGCGCTTGTGTTCAGCCCGCTGGCGATGCTCGATCAGGTGTTTTAGATCGCCAGCAGGGCCGCGCGGTATTCGCCGGGCGTCGCGCCCATGGCGTGGCGAAACCGATTGCTGAAATGACTGGCGCTGGCAAAACCGCACGCCTGGGCAATGTCGCCAAGCGGGTTGTGGGTGGTGCGCAGTAACTGGCGAGCCCGTTCCAGACGACGTGCCAGCAGATACTGATGAGGCGGCAAACCGAAGCTCTCGCGGAACATGCGGGCGAAATGGTATTCCGACAGCGCACACAATCCTGCCAGTTGGCCCAGGCTCAGGGGATCCGCCAGATGCGTCTCGATGAACTCTGCCAGTTGCCTTCGCAGGTGCGGCGCCAAGCCACCTTTCAGACGCAAACCTTCGCGTTGCCCGACCTGGCTGAGCAGTGCGTGGTCGATCATGTCATGGGCCAGGCTGCTGGTCAGCAGACGTTCGCCCGGTTCGGCCCAGTTGAGGCGGATCAGTTGCTGGAAACGCTGCGCCTGCGCCGGATCGTCCAGAAAGGTGTCTTCACGCAGCTGCATTTCCCGAGGCTCGCGGTCCAGTAGCGTGACGCAACTCAACGCGAACTGCTCCGCGCTGAAATACAGATGCGCCAGGCGAATCTCGCCGTTCACGATCCACGCCGATTCGTGTCCGGCAGGCAACACACAGAGTTTGCCGGGAGAACCTTTCTGGTCCGGCCGATCACGCCGAAACGTGCCGGTGCCGTCTTCGATGTAGCACGACAGCGTGTGGTGGGTCGGGGCGTGATACTCCTGGGAGTCATGCCGATTGCTCCACAGCGCTGCCACCAAACCGTCGCCCAGCGTTGCGCTCTGCTCAAGGCAGGAGTGGGGCGAGCTGTTCAGGGCCTGGAAGACCTGAATGGATTCGATGGTGGGCATGGCGTTTCCTCTATGCCGCTCATCGTACCTGCGAGCAGCTCGCCTGCCATCACCGTGTCGATCAAATGCGCAAGATTATGCAAACGCCTGCGGCGAGGCGCGCAGCAGACTGAGGGCTCATCAAGGAGCCTGCGTCATGAACCTATCGCTTTATCTGCTGACCGTGCTGATCTGGGGCACGACCTGGATCGCGCTGAAACTCCAGCTGGGCGAGGTCGCCATTCCCGTGTCGATTGTCTATCGCTTCGCACTGGCTGCGCTGGTGCTGTTTGCGATTCTGCTGATCACCCGAAGGCTGCAACCGGTCAACCGTCGTGGCCAGCTGATTTGTCTGGCGCAGGGCGTCTGTCTGTTCTGCGTCAATTTCATGTGCTTTTTGACCGCGAGTCAGTGGATCCCCAGCGGTCTGATCGCCGTCGTCTTTTCGACCGCGACGTTATGGAACGCGCTGAACGCGCGGCTGTTCTTTCGCCAGAAAGTCGCCAGCAATGTGTTGGCTGGCGGTGCCTTGGGGTTGTTGGGGCTGGCCTGCCTGTTCTGGCCTGAAATGTCGGGGCATGGCGCCAGTCATCAAACCCTGATCGGTCTGGGATTGGCGCTGCTGGGCACGCTGTGTTTTTCGGCGGGTAACATGCTGTCGAGCATGCAGCAGAAGGCCGGTCTGCGTCCGTTGACCACCAATGCCTGGGGCATGTTCTATGGCGCGACGATTCTGTGTGCGTATTGCCTGCTCAGCGGGACGCCGTTCACGGTTGAGTGGAATGGCCGCTACATCGGCTCGCTGCTGTATCTGGTCATCCCCGGCTCGGTGATTGGCTTTACCGCCTACCTGACACTGGTCGGGCGCATGGGGCCAGAGCGCGCCGCGTACTGCACGGTACTGTTCCCGGTGGTGGCGCTGAACATTTCGGCGTGGGTCGAGGGCTATCAGTGGACACCGGTGGCGCTGATCGGGCTGGTGCTGGTGATGGTGGGCAATGTGCTTGTGTTCAGGAAGGCCAAGCCGGTGGTCGTGCCGGTGGGCGGGAAACTGGCCTGAGGCTAACGCGGGTACAGCGCGGTCGTGTAGCCGATAAAACTGTGGGAGGCGGCTTGCCGGCGACAGCGCAAGACCTGTCACTGACACGTCGCCTGACACTCCGCATCGCCGGCAAGCCGCCTCCCACGTTCAAACACAGCGTTCCTTTGAGCTGCGGGCCTGACCGATTTCTCTCAACCTTTCCACACCTGCGGATTGACCAGATCCTGCGGGCGTTCACCCAGCAGTGCGCTGCGCAGGTTGTGGTAGGCGCGGTCCGCCATGGCCTGGCGGGTTTCGGTGGTGGCCGAGCCGATGTGGGGCAGGGTGACAGCGTTCTTGAGCTGAAACAGTGGGGATTCGCTCAGCGGTTCCTTCTCATAGACATCGAGTCCGGCGCCGCGAATAGTGCCGTTCTGCAGGGCTTCGATCAGCGCCGGTTCGTCGACGATCGGGCCACGGGCGATGTTGACCAGGATGGCACTCGGTTTCATCAGGCTCAGTTCTCGGCGCGAGATCAGGTGGCGGGTCTTGTCGCTCAACGGCACCACCAGACACACGAAATCGGACTCGGCCAGCAGTTGGTCCAGGCTGCGGAATTGCGCGCCCAGTTCCTGCTCCAGTTGGGTCTTGCGGCTGTTGCCGCTGTACAGGATCGGCATGTTGAAGCCCAGTCGGCCACGACGCGCAATCGCCGCGCCGATGTTGCCCATGCCGACGATGCCCAGCGTCTTGCCATGCACATCGGTGCCGAAATGCGGTGCTTCGATGCTGCGTGTCCACTGACCCGCCTTGGTCCAGGCATCCAGCTCGGCCACGCGGCGCGCGCTGCTCATGATCAACGAGAAACCCAGGTCAGCAGTGCTTTCAGTCAGCACGTCCGGCGTGTTGGTCAGCATGATGCCGCGCTCGCTCAGGTAGCCGACATCGTAGTTGTCGTAACCCACGGAAATGCTCGACACCACTTCCAGGCGGCTGGCGTTCGCCAATTGCTCACGGCCCAGCTTGCGACCCGCACCGATCATCCCGTGGGATTCGGGCAGGGCCTCTTCGAACTGGGCATTGAGGTCGCCCAGCTTGGGGTTGGGCACGACGACGTTGAAGTCCTGCGACAGGCGTTCAGCCATTTCAGGGGAAACACGGCTGAAGGCGAGTACGGTTTTTTTCATTGGGCAGTCACTCTTGAGCGGGTTGAATGAGTAGCACGCTAACATTCCTGCCCGCTCTTTGGCAGCCGGTTTTTGCCGTTGTACGACGTCAGGACATGCTTTTCAGCGCCTGTACGTGCAGGTCTGCTTCATCTGCCGCCAGAATCTCCGGCAGTGAACCACGCAGGTATTCGACCCAGGTCTTGATCTTGGCATCCAGGTATTGGCGCGAAGGGTAGATGGCGTACAGGTTCAGTTCCTGGGAACGGTAGTCGGACATGATCCGCACCAGCGTGCCGTTGCGCAGCCCTTCGATGGCTGAGTAGATCGGCAGGATGCCGACACCCATGCCGCTGGAAATAGCCGTCTTCATCGCGTCCGCCGAATTGACCAGCAGCGGTGAGGTGGTAATCGTGACCATCTCCTGGCCTTGCGGACCGTCGAACAGCCATTTTTCCAGCGGAAACACCGGGCTCACCAGGCGCAGGCAGGCGTGATTCAAAAGGTCTGCGGGCTTGTGCGCGGTGCCGAAGGTCTTGATGTACTCCGGCGACGCACACACGATGCTGTAGGTGATGCCCAGCCGCTGGGACACGAAGCCCGAGTCCGGCAGCTCGCTGGCCAGCACGATCGACACGTCGTAGCCGTCCTCCAGCAGATCCGGCACGCGGCTGGTCATTGTCAGGTCGAACGACACGTCCGGGTGGCTGCGGCGATAACGGGCAATGGCATCGATCACGTAGTGCTGACCGACACCCGGCATCGAATGCATCTTGAGCTGACCGGCCGGCCGCGCATGCGCGTCGCTGGCTTCGGCTTCGGCTTCTTCGACAGACATCAGGATCTGCTCGCAGCGCAGCAGGTAGCGCTTGCCTGCTTCGGTCAGGGCGATGCGGCGTGTGGTGCGGTTGAGCAGGCGGGTCTGCAAGTGCGCCTCAAGGTTGGAGACGGCACGCGATACGTTGGCCGTGGTGGTGTCGAGCAAGGCTGCTGCCGCAGTAAAACTGCCCGCTTGCGCCACGCAACTGAAGGCGCGCATGTTTTGCAGGGTGTCCATGAATGTTTCTCTGAATAGATAACAAATTGTGACATGAAGTAACGGACGCGTGTCAGCCATACCAACGGATTATCACCGTTTCGGTAATAAAGATTCACATATCTTCCCGCTTATCGCCATGTCGAGCGCCGCCTAGAATCGCCGCCATTCAAGGCGTTTCATCACCGGTCGGGAACTCGCAGCTGTGCCGCGTCGCATCATCAGAGGGCATAAGCCCCTCGGTCTTCTGGCTTTATCGTTGGTTATCAGTGGCTGCATTGCAACCGGTGGAATCGAACCCAGGGGCAGCGTGTTGTCCGCTGACAGCCTGGCCACCGACAGCGCCATTCAGAACGCCGCACTCGATGCGCACTGGCCCAGGGCACAATGGTGGCGTGTCTACAACGATCCGCAATTGAACCGCTGGATCGAGCTGGCCGTTCTGGGCAGTCCAAGCCTTGCCATGGCGGCAGCGCGCGTGCGGGAGGCCAAAGCGATGGCGGGAATGGCCGAATCCGCCGAATCGTTGCAGGTGCAAGGCACGGCAAACCTGGCGCGTCACGACTGGCCGAGCGATCAGTTTTATGGCCCCGGCGCGCTCGCCGATCGTCACACCTGGGACAACAATGCGTCGCTGGGCATGCGTTACGCGCTGGACCTGTGGGGCCGCGAGCGCAGCGTCAGTGAACAGGCCCTTGACCTGGCGCACATGAGCGCCGCCGAACAGCGACAGGCGCAGCTTGAGCTGCAGGAAAACATCGTTCGCGCCTACATCCAGTTCTCCCTGAACTTCGCCCGTATCGAGATCGCCAAGGCCTCGCTGGCCCAGCAACAGCAGATGCTGGAGCTGGCGCAACGTCGGCTCAAGGGTGGCCTGGGCACCCACTTCGAGGTCAGCCAGGCCCAGGCTCCGTTGCCGGAGATCCATCGACAGATCGATGAACTCGAAGAGGCCATTGCTTTGGGGCGTAACCAGCTGGCGGCGCTGGCAGGCAGGGGACCGGGCGAGGGCTCGACCCTGCAGCGTCCCCGTCTGGCATTGAACAGCGAACTGAAACTGCCTTCGGCATTGCCTGCGCAACTGCTCGGCCAGCGGCCTGATGTGGTCGCCAGTCAGTGGCGTGTGGCCGCTCAGGCGCAAGGCCTCAATGTGGCACACGCCAGTTTCTATCCGAACGTCGATCTGGTTGCCAGCCTCGGTTACATGGCCACGGGGGGCGGCATGCTGGCGTTTCTGACCGGCAGCAAACTCAGCTACAAGGCAGGCCCTGCGCTTACCTTGCCGATCTTCGATGGAGGGCGTTTGCGCGCTGAACTGGGGCGCGCTTCGGCCGGTTATGACCTGGCGGTTGCGCACTACAACCAGACTCTGGTGATGGCGCTCACGAGTGTCTCCGACCAGTTGATTCGTCGTGCCTCTCTCGACAAGCAACAGGTGTACGCCGCCGAGTCGGTGGCGTCGGCACGCAAGACCTATGACATTGCCCTGATCGCTTACCAGCGCGGGCTGACTGATTACCTGAACGTGCTCAACGCCCAGACCCTGCTGTTTCGTCAGCAGCAGGTGCAACAGCAGGTCGAGGCGGCGCGCCTGACCGCGTATGCCGGGTTGGTGGTGGCGCTGGGTGGCGGCTTGTCGGCGGGCGACGATGTGCCCGCTGCGCTTGCGAACGTCGATAAGCAGGTCGGCCACTGAGATGATCACGCTCGCCCATCGTTTCATCGCCTTGCCCTGGCGCCGCGAACTCAACAGCTGGGCGCGCAGTGACGGGGTCACGTGGATCTACATCGGCAAGGTGTTGATCGCGGCGTTTCTGACGTACTGGCTGGCGCTGCGTCTGGAGCTGCCGCAGCCGCGCACGGCACTGATCACGGTGTTCATCGTCATGCAGCCGCAGAGCGGGCAGGTGTTCGCCAAGAGCTTTTATCGCCTGCTGGGCACGCTGGCGGGGTCGGCGATGATGGTGCTGCTGATGGCGCTGTTCGCCCAGAATTCGGTGCCGTTTCTCGGTTGTCTGGCGTTGTGGGTCGGGTTGTGTTCGGCAGGCGCGGCGCGTTATCGCAACTTTCGTGCGTATGGTTTTGTGCTGGCCGGCTACACCGCTGCGATGGTCGGTTTGCCAGCGCTGGCGCATCCACAAGGCGCATTCATGGCAGCGGTGTGGCGCGTGCTGGAAATCTCGTTGGGCATTCTGTGTGCCACGGCGGTCAGTGCGGTGCTGCTGCCGCAGAGTTCCAGCGCGGCCATGCGCAATGCGTTGTATCTGCGTTTTGGCAGGTTTGCCCGTTTCGTGATCGATGGCCTGCCGGGTGATCAGGCGCGAGCGGTTTTCGAGGCTGGCAACGTGCGATTCGTCGCAGAAGCCATCGGCCTGGAGGGGTTGCGCAGCGTCACGGTGTTCGAAGACCCGCACATGCGGCGGCGTAATGGCCGGCTCAATCGTCTGAACAGCGAATTCATGGCTGTCACCACGCGTTTCAATGCGCTGCATCAGTTGCTCGACAGGCTGCGCATCGAACGCTCGAACACGGTGTTGAATCATGTCCAGCCAGGTCTTGATCAATTGACCTCGTTGCTCGACGCGTTCGCCGACAGGGCCTTGACCAGCCCCGATGCAATGCGGCTGGCGACACAGCTGCAAGCACTCAAAACGAATTGGCCCCACACGGTGAGATGCCTGCGTGCGGGGTTCGAAAGCGCTGACCCGAACGATGCCCAGTGGCTGGATTTTCACACCGCGTTCGAGTTGCTGTATCGCCTGCTGGACGAGATGCTCAGTTACGCCCAGACGCACGCGTCGCTGGCCGATCACCACCATGTGCGTGAGCAGTGGAATGAGTCGTTCGAGTCACGCACGCACTGGCTGACGGCGGTTGCGGCCGGCGTCCGTGCGGCAAGCGTGGTCGCACTGCTGAGCGCTTACTGGGTGCTGACGGCCTGGCCCAGCGGGGCCGTCATGACGCTGGCCTCGGCCGCGGCGGTTGCGCTGTCTTCCACCACCCACAACCCCAAACGCCTGTCGTTTCAGATGGCCAGCGGTACGTTGCTCGGTGCGCTGTTGGGGTTTGTCGAAACGTTTTTCCTGTTCCCGCAGGTCGATGGCTTTGTTCTGCTGTGCTGCTTGCTGGCACCGGTCTTCGTGCTGGGCGCCTTTCTCGGTTCGCGGCCGCAATGGACGGGGTACGGTCTGGGCTTGCTGATTTTTTTCAGCATCGGTTCGGTGCCGGACAACCTGACGGTCTATGACCCTTACGCCTTTATCAACGACTACATTGCCATGGTGATCGGCATGCTGTTCTGTGCCGCAGCGGGCGCAATCATTCTGCCGCCCAACAGTCGCTGGATGTGGCAACGACTGGAGCAGGCGCTGCGTGATCAGGTGGTGTTCGCGATCAGCGCGCCTGTGCAACGGCTGGGTTCGCGTTTCGAAAGCCAGACCCGCGACCTCATGCATCAGGCATACGGTCTGGCGATCGGTCGGCCTGAGGTGCAGCGCGAACTGTTGCGCTGGATGTTCGTGGTGCTGGAGATCGGCCACGCAATCATCGAACTGCGCCGCGAGCAGGCGACGCTGCCCGTGCATCCCGATTACGCGGCGTATCAACCCTGGCGCATCGCGCTGCGGGTCATGGGGCGCGCGTTGGTCCGCCTGTTCATTCAACCCGACGAGACCAACCTGCAGCGCTGTCTGCTGGCAGTCGATGAGGCGCTCAACCGGGTTCAAGAGGCGGACGAGCCGTTTGCCTCGCACTTTGATACATCAGTGCTGCGCCGAGTGAAGAGCTACCTGCATTTTATCCGCACCTCTTTGCTGGATCCTCAGTCACCCTTGGCCGCGTATGGCCGGATACCTCGTGCTTCGGGAGTGGCCCATGCCGCGTGAGATTGCCTTTCACGGCCTGTACCTGCCGACCGTGACCCTGATTTTTCTGGTGGCGATGGTTCTGGCCTGGGCATTGGATCGTCTGTTGGCGGCGCTGGACCTGTATCGCCATGTCTGGCATCCGGCGCTGCTGCGCCTGAGCCTGTTCGTCTGTCTGTTTGGCGCGTTGGCGCTGCCTCTTTATCGTTGATGCCTGGCATGGAAAATCTCTGGATGAAAAAGTTTTTCAGCGTGATCGCCACGTTGCTGTTTCTGGCGCTGGCCCTGTGGATCGGGCGAACACTGTGGGTCCATTACATGGACACACCCTGGACCCGCGACGGGCGGGTGCGTGCTGACATCATCAATGTGGCGGCAGACGTGTCCGGCACCGTGATCGACGTACCTGTGCATGACAACCAGCAGGTCAAACGCGGAGACCTGTTGATGCAGATCGATCCTGAGCATTACCGGATCGCTGTCAAGCAGGCGCAGGCGCTGCTGGCCTCACGCAAGGCCACCTGGGAGATGCGCAAGCTCAACGCCAAACGCCGCGCCGACCTGGACGAGCTGGTGATTTCGGCGGAAAACCGCGACGACGCGAGCACCATCGCGACTTCTGCGCTGGCCGATTACCAACTGGCTCAGGCACAACTGGAGGCAGCAGAACTGAACCTGTCGCGCACCCGTGTGCTGGCGTCCGTGGATGGCTATGTCACTAACCTGAATGTGCATCGAGGCGACTACGCGCGAATGGGCGAAGCGAAGATGGCGGTGGTGGATATGCATTCGTTCTGGGTGTATGGCTTCTTCGAAGAAACCAAACTGCCGCACCTGAACGTGGGGGATGCGGCAGACATGCAACTGATGAGCGGCGAGGTCATTCAGGGCCATGTCGAAAGCATTGCTCGCGGCATCTACGACCGCGATAACCCGCAGAGCCGCGAGCTGGTTGCCGACGTCAATCCGACCTTCAATTGGGTCCGCCTGGCCCAGCGCGTGCCGGTGCGCATTTATCTGGACCGCGTGCCGGAAGGCGTGTTGCTGTCAGCGGGGATGACCTGCACGGTGATTGTGACGCCGGGTTGATCACTCCCCACGGTTTGCGCATTGTAGGAGCGGACTTGTCCGCGAATGCAGCAGTTTGGCGATTGCATCTCTGGTGGATGTACCGGCCTCTTCGCGGACAAGTCCGCTCCCACGGGCACGCGCTCAGTCAGACGCTTTAGCTTTGGCCCGTTTTGCGCCTTTTCAGGACCTGTGTGTCACGGGATGCCTGCACATGCGGCGTACTCAGCGCTATACGCAAGTCGTGCTGTAATCAACCGACTGTGGGATACGGCTTGCCGGCGATGCTTTTTCTGAAGCGACCTATCGGCGACTTAACTGACGCCATCGCCGGCAAGCCGCCTCCCACGGGTACGCACTCAGTCAGACGCTTTAGCTTTGGCCCGTTTTGCGCCTTTTCAGGACCTGTGTGTCACGGGATGCCTGCACAGGCGGCGTACTCAGCGCTATACGCAAGTCGTGCTGTAATCAACCGACTGTGGGATACGGCTTGCCGGCGATGCTTTTTCTGAAGCGACCTATCGGTGACTGAACTGACGCCATCGCCGGCAAGCCACCTCCCACGGGTACGCATTCAGTCAGACGCTTTAGCTTTGGCCCGTTTTGCGCCTTTTCAGGGCCTGTGTGTCACGGGATGCCTGCGCTTGCGGAGTACTCAGCGCTATACGCAAGTCGTGCTGTAATCAACGGACTGTGGGAGGCGGCTTGCCGGCGATGCTTTTTCTGAAGCGACCTATCGGTGACTGAACTGACGCCATCGCCGGCAAGCCGCCTCCCACGGGTACGCATTGAGTCAGGCACTTTCATTTTGGCCCCGTTCTACGCGTCCGCTGGACTTGTGTATTAACGCTGAGCGCGGAGAGTGGGCACGATCATGGATGCCAAGAGATCCCGATCACAGCGAAGCATTCAATCCGAACCGCTTGCGCAGTCCACCTTCCAACAGGCCCTTGGGCAGCAGCCATGACATCAGTGGCAACACCCGCGAGCCGTTACCCAGGCGCAGCAGGCGCGGCGGGTTGGTTTGTTGGGCGGCCTTGAGCAGGTCACGGGCGAAATCGGTGGCGGGTGTGGGGTTGTCCTGCGAGGCCCTGGCGCGCGCACGGATGCCTTCGCGGATCGGCCACCAGGGCGACTGTTCGCTGATCAACTGCTCGGCTTCGTGGCTGGCGTTCTTCGCAAAGCTCGACGCAATGGCCCCCGGCTGGACTTCCATGACCTGGACTCCGAAAGGTGCCAGCTCCAGACGCAGCGCATCGCTCAGGGCATGCACGGCCGCCTTCGACGCGCAGTATGCGCCCGCAAACGGTGTGACCAGCACGCCAGACACACTGCCGATATTGACCACCAGTCCCTTGTTGCGACGCAGCGCCGGGAACAGTGCCCGAGTGACGCCGACCACTGAAAACACATTGGTTTCGAACTGCCGCTGCAGCGCGTCCACGCCGCCATCCAGCAGCGGCCCCATTGCACCGTAACCGGCGTTATTGATCAGCACATCGAGCCCGCTGTGTTCCAGCCCGGCAGCGAGCTGCTCCAGAGCCATGCGGTCGTTGACGTCCAGTTGCACGGCGATGAAACCTGCCGCACTGAGAGTGGCGACGTCTTCCTGTTTACGCGCGGTAGCCCAGACCTCGTAGCCGGTTGCCTTGAAGGCGTCGGCGAGCGCGCGGCCTATTCCGCTGGAACAACCTGTGATGAGAGCGATGGGCATGTCGATGTCCTTGTGGGTCAGTCCGAGAAACTGCCTTGCAGATGTTCTGCGCGAAACTCCAGGGTTTGCGGGCGATAGCCATTACGCAACGCCGGTACGGGTACACAATCCTGCCAATGGCCGCCTGCCTGCAATTCCCCCGGCCCGCGATAACGCGCTGACGTGTAGGTGTTGTCCGCCAGATTGACAGTATCGCCTGGTGCGTAAGCGGCAATCCGCCAGCGAAGCTCGAGCAGCGCCGCCTTGTTGCGGTTGGTGATCGAGACTTGCAACGGACGATCCGTGGGGCACTGCTGCGGTGCGTAGGTCAGCCGCATATCCAGTTGCTCCAGCTGGCGTGTCTCGCGGCTGTCTTGCCAGATCACGATAGCCGCCACTATTCCCAGGCCAACAGCGGCCGCAAGCGACACAGGCAAGGCCTTGGCAGGATAGCGCAGCAGCAGGATGAGCCAGGTCAGGATTAACAGGATGCCGATCAGCATGCAGAGGGTCTCCAGCAGGGGCGGTGCTGAACATCCTACAGAAAGGCAGTGCCGGTTGACCAACAAGGTCGGGCGACGCGGGAGACATGCGGCGTCGGTGGTGCCTGACAGCACCACCGTTTTTTTGATCCGGTCACGTTCAGTTCTTGAACCCGTAGCGTTCGGATATCGGTGTGTCGACCCAGTGGTCCGGCCCGGTGACCTGTACAGACCCTGTGATCGTTGCCTGATGCCCTGAATTGAAGACGGTGGACTGATCATCTTTTTTATTTGAAAGCGTGATGACAGTCGGTTGGCCTCGCAGGATCGGGGGCAGAACCGATGAGCTGGGCGTTATGGTTGCCGTCAGTACTGCCCATGGTGAGTATCACGAACGGACAAGAGGCATCGTTGATAGCGGGCAGTTCAAGTGTAATCTCGCTGCTTAGATCGATAGCCTTGCTTTGCCCTTATCTGTGTTCAGGGTTATTGCATTGCGCACGAAGGGCGTGGGGAGGGTAGTCTGGATGGTGTATTCATGTTCGACTCCTGCGCAGCAGTAAGGCCGTTGGTAGCAGTGAAGTGCGACCGGCACGAATACAACGTTAACGACACACACGTTTAACCGCTACTGACAGAAATAACAGTGGCCATAAGGTCTTCTGAAAAAAGGCCAGTGTCCCACGTGGCCTTCACCGGTAAGGTATGTTCGGTAAATTCAAAAAGAGGCGGGTTCAGTTTAATCCCAACAGGCGCCACTTTTGACTCCTGAACACGAAGGAGATGACATCGTTCGTCTTCAGGGTGATGGAGGTGGCCGGGTTGTCCGAGCCTGTAAGCATTAGTTCAGTTGAGTAAACGGCGGTGCTCTTTATTTGTAGGGGGGTGTTCTCGGGGGCGCTGTCCGGTAACAGCAGCTTTCTTGTCCAATGCCCATTCCACAGCCGTACAATGAGGTAACGCCCTACATAGTTGATCTGGTACTCCTCAGATTGGGGCACGTCCACTGTGCCGCCCCATATCATGGACGCTCCTCTGATTCGGTTGGCATGAATACAGTTATCAATGAGCCGTTGTCTCAACGACCAGTCGGTATTGATAATGTAAAACTGTTGAATGTAAGACGCTTGGTCCTCCGAATAGAACCACTCTCGAATCTTGTCGGAGAAGTCATCGGGTGTGCCCAGGGGGGGCAAGTTGTATTTGGCGCACTGGATGGACCACAGTTCGTCGTAAGGCTTGGGCAGGCGTGCGATGCTGTCCATGAAACGCTTCAAAACATCGGTGGAGGGAAACTCAGTGCCTATCCATTTTTGCTTGACGCCGTCCCAGAACAGAGGGTCTCGGCGACTGTCTTGGTAGGCAATGACGACGCCATAGTCACCGTGGTTCCAGATTTGCTCAATCGTGAGTGCGCTCATCCATCGGGGGATGATAAAGCTACCCAGGCGCACCTTGATCAGCTGTGCAAGCTCTTGATGTGCGGCGTCGGTGAAGTTTTTGAATTCGTGAAAATCAAGAATGATGATTTCCCTGCGGGGGTTCCCTGCGGTGGATGGCTCATTGCGGAAGTTGATGACGGCTTGAATGATGTCGCCGTCAACGGTACGACCTGAGTTCAACCTATGAAAAATGCTGAAGCGTTGGGCACCGCTTGCGTTCGCTTTAAACTCCACTCTTAGATCAAGGACCCGTATGCCCGTCATCAGTTGTCGCCAAGGCGATACATCCTGACAGGTTTCCCAACTATTTTGATAAGAGGCCTCTTTGTCAAAACCGGAATTGTGAGTCCCTGGTAAAATACAATCCATTATGCGCAGTGTTCGGCCCCCGTCATACGTGGTCTGCCAGGTACTCCGATCCTCATTATTGAAGGGCCTGCAAATACCTCCGGAAACGCCACCGCCACCTGGGCAGCCGCTCAAGGTAGATCCGTCTGACCGTGAGTGCTCATCAAGTACCTGTTCCAGTAAGCGTAACTCGCTGTTTATTTTTGTTCTCAATACGCTCAAATACTCCTTTAGCCATAGCGATAAACGTGTGCGCCCGGCCTGCTGGTGTGGCTGATCAATGCCGGATTTCTTGTCGTCTTCGCTGTTCATGGCCTGCTCCCGATGAGTGACGAACCCTTGACTCAAGAAAAGCAAAACCAGTGCTGTCAGACCACTGGCATAACTGATAGGTATGTTTCGGCAGGGAAGGGGAGAGCGATCAGCGGCATCAGCGATGCCTGAGGACGCCGATAGCGATCTGTCAAAACGTGCAACCACGCTACAAAAAAGCCCCCAACAACGTTCTGCGGATGGGGATACGCAGAACGTTGTTGGAGGCCGGTGTACTACCGCTTGTTGGCTAGCCGTTGATCAACGCGCAATGGTCTGCGTTTTGACACCGGCTTCCAGCGCACCCGAGCGGCCGTAGATATCTTCGAAACGCTCGATATCGTCTTCGCCCAGGTAGCTGCCCGATTGCACTTCGATGATTTCCAACGGGATCTTGCCCGGGTTTTTCAGGCGATGGACCGAGGCGATCGGGATGTAGGTGGACTGGTTTTCAGTGAGCAGGAACACGTTCTCGTCACAGGTCACCTGCGCGGTACCGGATACCACGATCCAGTGTTCGGCACGGTGGTGGTGCATCTGCAACGACAGGCACGCGCCCGGCTTGACCGAGATGCGCTTGACCTGGAAGCGGCCGCCCATGTCCACGGAATCGTAAGAGCCCCACGGGCGATAGACTTCGAGGTGGTTCTGGGTTTCGGTGCGACCCTGTTCGTTCAGCGTGGCAACCATCTGCTTGACGCCCTGAACCTTGTCTTTGTGGGCAATCATCATGGCGTCCTTGGTTTCGACCACCACGATGTTGTCCAGACCGATCACCGATACCAGTTTGCCGTTGCCATGGATCATGCAGTTGCGGCTGTCCTGGATGACGACGTCGCCCTTGGTGACGTTGCCGTTGGCATCCTTGGCGTTGACTTCCCACAACGACGACCAGCAGCCGACATCGCTCCAGCCAGCCGACAGCGGCACGACGCAGGCGCGCTGGGTTTTTTCCATGACGGCATAGTCAATGGAATTGTCCGGGCAGCAGGCGAACGTGGAGGCGTCGATTTCAACCGCATCGCCGTCCTGAACGCTGCGCTCCAGGGTCAGCAGGCAGGTGTCATAGATGTCCGGGTCGTGCTTTTTCAGCTCTTCCAGGAAGCGGCTGGCGCGGAACAGGAACATGCCGCTGTTCCAGTAGTAGCCGCCAGCTTCGACGAACTCCCTGGCGCGTTTCTCGTCAGGCTTTTCGACGAACTGCGACACGCGGCTCACGCCTTCCGGCAGCAGCGCATCGGCCGTGGATTTGATGTAGCCGTAGCCGGTTTCCGGCTTGTTGGCCGGTACGCCGAACAGCACCATTTCGCCACGCTCGGCGGCCACAGTGGCCAGCGCCAGCGCGCGTTGCAGGGCTTTCTGGTCTTCGATCACGTGGTCGGCCGGCAGCACCAGCATCAGACCATCGTTACCCTCGTTGACCAGTTTCATGGCGGTCAGGGCCACGGCCGGTGCAGTGTTGCGACCGAACGGTTCCATGAGAATCGCCTGGGTTTCCAGTTTCAGCGCGGCGAGTTGCTCGTTGACGATGAAGCGGTGTTCTTTGTTGCAGACCACAATCGGGTCCTGCATGCCGTCGAACACCAGACGCTCCAGGGTTTGCTGGAACAGGGTGTGCTCGCCGGTCAGTGCCAGGAACTGTTTAGGGAACTGTTTGCGCGAAAGCGGCCAGAGTCGTGAACCGCTACCGCCTGACAAGATCACTGGAATCATTTTACTTCTCCAATAGCATTCAATATGGGCTGTACGTGCTGTCTGTCGTTTCTGTCTTTTTCTTGTTCCGCGCCTGCCGGTCAGGACTCGCCATGAGCCGGCAGGCCAAATCCTTTAGCGGGTTGCAACCGGTGGCTTGACCCACACTGGCGAGAGGCTGCTGCCACTGCCGGTGATGTAGAGAACAGCGGCTTCGCCACGCTCCAGGGCCACAGGTTTCACATCGGTGACTTTCTTGTCGCCGTCGTACAGCGCCAGACTGACTTTGACCGGGTTGATTTCACGCTCGCCGGTGCCCTTGGCAGCCACGGCTTTGACCACATCGGTCTTGCCGTCGGCCGTTTTCAGGGTCAGTGCCTTGTCGCTGAGGTTCTGCACGCGAACCAGGGATTTCTGCTTGTTCTTGAACGGAGGTTCCTCGATCAGCTGTGGTTTGCCGCTGGCGTTATTGACCAGGGTGTAATAGTGATCGCCTGCCAGTTTCACCGGCACGCTCTGGCTGCCCAGTTTGGCGGTGTAGTCGCCCTGTGGCATGAAGCTGAACGCGGTGCTGCCCAGTGGCGCGACTTCGTTCATGTTGGTGTTGCCGACGCTGGCGCTGATTTCAGCGCTGCTGGCGTTGTAGACACGTACAAAGGTCGAACCTTTCGGTGCGGTCGGGCCGTACAGGGCCGAGTCACCTGCAAAGGCTTGCAGGGACATCAGGCCCAGGCCAGCAGCCAGTGCGCAGGTTTTGAACAGGCGGTTCTTCGAACGGTTTGCAGTGGTGTGTTGGGTCATGAGTCAGTCCTCTCAGTTTTGCGCCCGGTTGGGCGACTCGGATGGATTGGCGTTCAACGCCACGTTGTCCTGGGTGTTGCGCGATTTTTTCAGCTCGGCGATCCACTTCTGATCGAACTCGCCAAGGTCGTTGTGCGCCGGCAGGTAGCGTTCCGGGAATTCCCAGATGACCACTTGCGGCGGGGTGTTCTTGAAGGCGTCGGTCTGCAGGTACTTGAGCATCGGCAGAATCGGGCCATGGCCGTCTTCGGCGTAGTTGACGACGTCGCTGCGCAGGGCTTCTTTCAAAGCGCCGACGAAGTTCCAGTTCGGGTTGGCGCTGTAGCTGGTGCCCACCAGACCGACCGGAATGTCACTGTCCGCGAACAGCGCATCATCGCCAGCCGCTGTGCCTTGGACCGGATCGGTACTGCGTTGTTGCAGCTCGTCAGGTTTGGGCAGCATGTTGCTGAACAGCGGGTCCAGTGGCAGGAACGTGGTCAGGTCGCCTTTGTACGGCTCGCTGCCCTTGGCCTGGGTGACGAACTGTTCAGGCTCGCCTTCCAGCGGCGTCTTCTGGGCAATGGCTACGCCCAGTTGCTGCGCAGCGACTTCGGCACCCATTGGCGTCCAGTGCGTGTCGGTACGCAGGAAGACCTGGCCTTTCTGCTTGGCAGCCTGCAGCGGTGCGAGCAGGTCCGGCGCGAAGATCCCGGCACTGGCGACCTGCGCGTGAAACTGCTGGTACAGGTCGGCGTGCAGGCTGGCCGGCTTGTTGTCACCGATGTGCTCCGGGTACAGACGGGTCTTGGCCGGAACGATGGCCAGGACCAGCCTGGTGCCCTGTTTTTCCAGTGCGTCACGCACGCCCTGGATCAGCGCCAGGTTGTCCGCTTCGTTCTGCTCGCCATTGGCAACGGCGTCGAACTCTTCATCGGTATACAGCCACTGGTCCTTGCCGAGCACGACGCCGGGACGGCCTTCGTTGAACAGCTTGTAATCCAGGGCCGCCCAGAGGTTGGTGCCCAGGCGCTTGATCGGGAACTCATCGTCGTAATGAGTTTCCGCCGCCTTGGTCCACTTGCCGTTGAGCACGGTGGTCTCGGCCGAGGTCGAGAACGTGCTGAAACTGCGCAGCGACCAGACGCCCAGGATCAACAGCAGACCCAGGAAGATGGCGATATAGAGGATTCGTAATGAACGGGTCATGTCAGGCTCCTCAGAACTGGAAGTAAAGGAACGGCGAGAAGCTCTGCGCCGAAAGTTTGAGAATCGAAGCAACGAACAGCAGCAGAATCAGTGCGCGCATGGCGTAGCGGGGCCAGTCGGCAACCCAGTAGGCCGGTTGCACCTGTGCTTCGCTGCCCACGGTGTAGCCGGGCAGGTGCAGGCTGCCGGGCGCATCACCAGGAACGGCTTTGATGGTGCCCGGTTGCGCAGTGGCAGGGCCGTCGGCCTTGGTGCTTTTGCCGTCGTCGGCCTGACGGTTCTGGTAGAAGTCACGCAGACCGAAGAACGCCAGGGTTGCGTAAGCCAGCACCAGTGTCGCCACTTGCAGGCCGGTGAGGCTTGCGCGGTTGAGCTCGGACAGCTGCCACTCGCCGAAGCTGAACATGGCACCGTACATGCGCGCTGCCACGTGCAGGTTCTCTGCACGGAAGATCACCCAGCCCACCACGACCAGCAGGAAGGTCAGTGCCCAGCGGATCACGTTGAAGTTGTACGGCTTGGTGTTGATGCCCAGCGCTTTCTCGATCGCCAGCCACATGCCGTGCCACGCACCCCAGATGATGTAGGTGACGTTGGCGCCGTGCCACAGGCCGCCCAGCAGCATGGTCAGGAACAGGTTGCGGTAGGTCGCAAACTTGCCGCCACGGTTGCCGCCCAGGGTGATGTACAGGTAATCGCGCAGCCAGGTAGACAGGCTGATGTGCCAACGACGCCAGAACTCGGTGATCGACTGGCTGATGTAGGGCTGTTTGAAGTTTTCCATGAAGCGGAAACCCATCATCAGACCCAGACCGATGGCCATGTCGCTGTAACCGGAGAAGTCGAAATACAGTTGCGCGGTGTACGCCAGAGCGCCCAGCCAGGCATCGCCCGTGGTCGGGTTCTGCAGGGCGAAGCAGTGGTCTGCCACGACCGCCAGGGTGTCGGCAATGAACACTTTCTTGATGAAGCCCTGCATGAAGCGCGTGGCACCTTCAGAGAACTTGTCCAGCGTGTGTGTGCGGTTGTTGAACTGGTCGGCCAGGTCACGGAAGCGCAGCACGGGCCCTGCAATCAGATGCGGGAAGATCGCCACGAACGCTGCAAAGTCGATCAGGTTGCGCGTGGCCGGTGTATCGCCGCGGTACACGTCGATGATGTAGCTGATGGACTCGAACACATAGAACGAGATGCCGATCGGCAACAACACGTGCGTCAGGATGAACGGTTCCAGACCCATGGAGGTCATGGCCGCGTTGATGCTGTCCACGCCGAAGTTCGCGTACTTGAAGTAGCCCAGGATACCCAGGTCCACCACCACGCCGAGCAGCAGCCAGCGCTGTGCCGGTTTGGTTCGCACGCCCGCTGCGCCCACCTTGAGACCGATCCAGTAGTTCCAGACCGTTACGCCGATGAACAGGGCCAGGAAATCCACACGCCACCAGGCGTAGAAGATGTAGCTGGCAACCAGCAACAGCAGATTGCGATAGCGTTGCCCGCTCAGGTAGTACAAGCCGAGAAAGATCGGCAAGAACAGGAACAGGAACACGTTGGATGAGAAAACCATCCTTATCTCTCCGTTTGTCCAACATTCAAGGGCCCAAAGCCCCCCCAAACCCCCCCTACGAATAAAGAGGTTGTCGCGTCGTTGCAGCTTCACCTGTGGGAGCTGACTCGCGCCCACAAGGTCAACTTTTTACCTAGGAACCCTTGTCACTTTTGTCGCCCTTCTCATGCTCGGGGTCGTAGACCTTGGTCAGGTCACCGCCCAGACGGAAGGTCTTGAAGGGCTGCTTTTCGTGTTTCTCTTCAAGTGTTTCGGCGTTGCAGGTGTAGAGCGCGCAGAACGGCTCCAGCCAGGCGAATTTCGGGTCTTTCTTCAGGTCCGTCATGTCCTGCTTTTCGCCGTTGTGCTCAGCGAACATGGAAGGATCTTTAACGCCGGCCAGGACGCGGTCAGCCAGTCGCTTCAATGCACCGTTGTTTTCCGGACGCAGGTCCACGCCATTGGCCTGAGCGAAACTGGCGATCATGGCCAGTGGCGGCAAGGCATAGTTGTGGTACGACAGAGCGCGTTGACGACGCTTCATTTCGTTCGGCAGGAAACCGTCCTTGTCCACCTGATTGGCGGCGACCTTGAATTCCTTCACCGCCCAGTCGAACAGGTCCTGACGATTGGTCGCGACAGCCGTTGCCATCACCGACCAGGCCGCCCAGTACGAGTGGTTGTTGATTTTTTCCAGCGGCAGGTTGCTCCAGTCGCTGACCACCTGATCGGCCAGTTTACTGAACCAGGCTTCGATGATCTGCGCGTCCTGCTGGCGGTTGGCCAGAGGCTTGGACTCGGAGAACTTCAGTCGCAGGTACGCCGATGACATGCTGCCCAGTGCCCATTTGCGCATGGACTTGCCGGTATGGTTGAACTCGCGAGATTCCAGCGCGTCGGCTTTGGCCCACGTGGTCATCATGTTCAAGGCGCAGTCGAGTTGCTCGGGACGACCGTCGCGCATGTACTGCATCACGACTTTGCTGACGCCACGCTCAAGGGTGGTGATGTCCTTGGTTGCATCCCGAAAGGCCTCTTCGGACTTCAGATTCAGAGTGGCGCGTGCCTTGTCCGAACCTTCGTATTTGCTGCGAAACACCAGTTTGTCGGTGTAAGGCGTCGGAATCGCATCACAGGTAAAGTTGTGATCACCGGTTTTCATCTTTTCGATCGGTGCGTCATAACCCTTGGGTGGAACCAGCGTCGCGGCTGCGGACGCACCCATGGCCCAGGCCATCGATGACAGGATTGCCATCGACAGCAGGGTAGGGCGTATCAGTTTCGGAGTCTGCATAAGTCACCTCATAGTCCGGCTTGAGCGGTGTGTTTCGCAGCGCTCGGGAACACGTTGCGTTTGCATACTTTGGCTTCGACTTTCTGTGGTTCTGCGCCTGCTTCCGGTCCCTGGATTTCGAGGGCCAGCAATTGCTGGTCAGCCCAGTCCTCGTCTTCGCGCAATTCGAAGGCGAAGCGTCCATCGGTGTCAGAGGTTTCCGGTTTTTCGATTTTCAGGTCTTCGTGTCGACCGTTCATGTACCAGAGTCTGGCCTGAAGGGTTTTCACCGACGTGTCGTCGAAGCGGATATCGATCTGGTTGCTGCCGTTGCGAATGTCCTTGATGCCGTTCTTGCCGTTGACCAGCACTTCGTTGTTGCCCGGCTTCAGGGTGGTGCTGGCGCTCATGACGGCAGGTTTGCCTTCGCACCCGTTGTCCAGCAGCGACATCATCTGGCGATAGATGGTCTCCTGGTCGAGGCGATAGAGCGGCGAGAATTCCCAGATGAGAATCTTCGGCGGACGCTTCTGGAAGTCTTCGCTGCCCAGGTACTGCAGCATCGAGCCTTCCAGACCACCACCCGGGAACGCCACGTTCAGCACATCGGCGCTCAGGTATTCCTGCAGGAAGCCACCGAAGTTGTAGTTCTTGCCACTGTGGCTGGTGCCGACCAGGGTGATTTCCGGGTTGCCGGAATCGCCGAACAGGTCGCCGTCGCCGGCTTCGCCTTTCGGCTCGGTGCTGAACTGGTCCATGTACTGCACGGCGTAGCTGGTGCCGCAGAGCTGCCCTGCCATGTTGTGCAGGGTGCCGTTCTTGCCCATGCGCCCGGAGATATGGCTTTCGAATTCACGCTTGGGAATGTCCGAGTAACCCGGGACTTTCTTGACGGTCTCGGCCACGATTTTCGCCGTGCGTTGTGCGCCGTATGGCGTCCAGTGCTGGTCACCGCGGAAGTAGAAGTCGTGCGCCTGTTGCTCGTTGGTCAACGGCGACAGGTCCGGTACCCAGTAACCCATCTTGCTGAAACGACCGAGCATGGCCTGATAGTTCTTCAGCGCCTTGTCGTAGTCGTACTTGTCGCGTTCGGCCGGGAACAGCTTGTTGCGATCCACCAGACCGCGAGTCGGCTGATAGACGACCACCAGCTCGACGCCCTTGCTCTTGAACGCATCGTGCAGTTCTTTCATGCGGCGATAGCCGGCGGGCGTGGTGTCGAATTCGGTACGCAGGTCTTCCTGAGTACGGAACAGCCAGTCGCCTTCAGCCTGTACCAGCGTGGTGAAGTTCTGCTGGTAGCGCGTGGTGTAGTTTTTCGCGTCGTGCGCAGCCGGGCACAGGCTGCAGCAAGGCTCGGCGGTGAAGGTCGGTGCTTGCGAGTCGTCTGCGCGAGCCACACCGGCGGCGGCCATCAGCGCGGCAGTGAGGCTGGACAGGCTCAACAGCTTGATCAAATGTGCGTGCATAACAATACCCTTCCTCATTCCCGCAGCTCGGTCTGGCTTTCGACGGGGTCGATCAATACGGCTTTCTTCTGGCGCACCAGCAGGTCGAGGATCTCGTTCTGACGCTCACCCAGGATGCCGTTGAGGCTGATGCCGACTTCTTTGGTCGGGGCCAGCATCGATACGCGATACAGCTCGACACTCAGGGGTGAGTCGATAGACAGCGGGCCGGAGCCGTTGCTGGCCAGTTCGCCGCCAACCATGATCAGCGACACCTGGGCGTCGAACGGGTCGAGCTCGATGTCGCGGTCGGTGTCGCTCAGGTCCTTGATGTGGCCGTAGACGCCCATCAGGCCATTGGCCGTGGCGATGTTTTCGTACAGTTTGATGTTCACGCTGTTACGCACACGGATACCGTGGCGGCGGTTGGCAATCACACGGTTGCCCCACAGCAGGTTGTTGCCGCTTTCATACAGCGTGATGCCGTCGGTGTGGTTCTGGTAGATCTCGTTGTAGGCGACGATGTTGCCGACGCTGTTACGGTCCAGGACCACGCCGGACAATTTGTTGTCATGGCTCTTGTTGCGAAAGATGAAGCTGTTATCGACTTCCCGGGAAATGATGATCCCGTGCTTCTTCTTGGTCCCGTAGACGTCGTTCTCGGCGATGATCAGGCCGTGCGAGCGGTCATGCGGGTCAATGCCGTAGACGATGTTGTCGCGGTAGGTGTTGCCCTTGACCACAAAGTCGCGCGTTTCATAGCAGTAGAAGCCGTACCACATGTCCGAGAATTCCGAATCAATGATCCAGCCGGTCGGCTCGGCACGTTTCAGAATCTTCGCGGTGTTGGGCGTGTACTGCGAAATGCTCACACCGTAGGACTTGCTCTGGTCGTAACCCATGCTCGCCATCTTGGTGTTGGCGATCCAGGTTTGCGAGCCGCCCCAGGTCAGCACGAACGGGCGAAACTCGTCAGGCTTGCGATAGGTCGCCAGGCTGTTGCGGGTTTCGCTCCAGGCGTTGACCTGAGTGTGAGTGATCAGCATCTGGCCTTCACTGACGATGAACGAGCCACCCTCTTGAGACAGACGCAATTCCTTGGTCTTGCTGTCGATCTCGAAGATACCGCTTTCCTTGACCAGGATCGGCAGGCGCGCAACGTAGACGCCCGGCGACACCTCTTTCAGGAATTGCTTGGGCACTTTCCTGACCAGGTCCTGAAGGTTCACGTAGCCGTCGGAGATCATGATGGCCTGCGGGATACCCTTCTGACGGGCCACCCATTCAGCCATCTTGTTGTCGCCGCCGATGAATTCCTTGAGGCCGGTTTCTTCCATCATTCGCGCAACCGTGATCTTGCCCGGTTTGTTGCGTGCGATCTTTTTCAGCGCCGCGTCTGCGGTGTAGCCGCTGAGGTCCGGCAGCACCGGCTTGGCCATTTCCAGTGGCTCGGTCGGCGGGCTGGTGATGGTGTAGGTCTTGGCCTGTTGCAGCTCCTTGACCACCGCCTTCGGCGCCTCGGGGGTGACAGGCGCGTTGGCCAGTGCGGCGCCGCTGGCCATCAGCAGCGCGCTGCTCAGCACGGCGCTTTCGAGCAGGGCGTGTGGCCAGGTCCGGCTACGCCCGTTGCTTGCTTGACTGTTCATCTGTGGCACTCCTTTGGCGGTTCGCATCAGAAGCGCCAGATGACGTCGACAATGGCGCGGTGCATGTATTCATCCACGCCGTTGTGGTACGCGTCGCCGGGCTTGAAGACACCGGCACGCAAGCGCACCAGAGCCGACGGTTCGTCGAAGGACTGGCTCAGCGAGGCTGGCAGCAGACCCTGTTTGAAGTACTTGGTCACGACCAGGTCCATTTCCTGACCCAGGTCCTTGCGCCCGTCTTCCAGTGGCAGCGAGCTGAAGGTATTGGTGTTGCCGTTTTCACGAACAGCGTTGATACCCGAGCCACCGATGCCGGTGTTGCCGTCGACGCGGCGGAACTTGTGGTAGATCAGCGAGGCGTCGTATTCCTCGTTCATCTGCCAGGAAGCGAACAGCGAGCCGGTTTCCACGTTGGCCATTTCGCCCTGGAACGCCTCACCGAAACGGTGGATGCGCGAGCGAGTGCCGGTCCAGTTGGAACGGTTGCTTTCCAGGCCGTTCTGCACGTAATCCTTGCTGGCACGCGAGTAGGCGGCGCCCACTTGCCACTGTGGATCCAGACGCAGGCGCAGGCCCAGGTCGGTCGCCCAGCCATTCATGTCGCGGTTGTTCTTCTCGCCGGCGAAGTACTGGTCGTTGACACCGTTGACACCGATTTCGTCGCGGTTGCCATTGAGCCAGGTCAGGCTGCCCCAGTAGTTGAGCTGATGGGTGTTGCGATAGTTGTAGGCATCGCTGTCAGCCTGCAGGCCGAGCCAGGTCAGGTCGCCGTTGGAGGTCTTGTCCAGATCATCCAGCTCCTGGCCTTCACGCTTGAGCTTGCCATCGTCGCGGCTGTGATGCGCGCGCACGCCTGCCCAGTGACCTGGCGTCCACTGGTAGCTGGCCGAACCGAACAGGTGCTGACGATTTTCATCATCGGGAGCCAGCTCGGTCAGGTCGGTGCGGTATTCGCTGAACCGCTGTGCAGCGCCCAGTTCGGCCCGCAACAGGGTGGTGTCGAAGGTCCAGTTGATGGCTTCGATATTGGTGTCATGCCATTGGCCGTCGTCGTTGCGCAGGCGCTGGCGACCGACTTTCAGGATCTCGCCGGGGTAGGGCGTGAAGCCGCTGTAGCCGATCCAGAATTCGCGCAGTGCAGCGTAGGACTTTTCGACTTCGCGCTCGCTGGCGGTGCCACGGGACACTTGAGTCTGGCCGTCGCCTGCACCGGTGGATTGTTCCAGCGGGTCGGTCTGAATGGTATCGGTCGCGGTCACGACCTGGCCCATGGCGTAAGCACTCCAGTTGCCGCGCTCGCCATAGACCCAGGGACGCAGGTCCAGACCCAGACCGGTGACGTCGCCGCCCGAGCGAGTACCCAGATCGCGGTCGTCTTCGAGTTGGCCGG
Organism: Pseudomonas asturiensis; assembly: GCF_900143095.1. Classification (GTDB taxonomy): domain Bacteria; phylum Pseudomonadota; class Gammaproteobacteria; order Pseudomonadales; family Pseudomonadaceae; genus Aquipseudomonas; species Aquipseudomonas asturiensis. The sequence goes on from NZ_FRDA01000003.1 coordinate 54,115, forward strand.
TGGCTTTCACTTCCAGGCCGAAATTCTGTTGTTCAGTCAGCGCTGCCAGTGTCGGGCAGGCCCACAGCAGGCTGAAGCCAAGGCCCACACCAGCGGCCATCAGGGGATTCAACTTCATAATGCTTCCTCACCGTCTTTTTCTTCTTGCAGGGCCTGCATCGCCATCGCGCTCTGGTTGGCGGCTGCGCCCCGGACTTTTTGCTCACGTGCCAACAGGTCCTTGGCGCCGGCGAGCTTTTCAGGCGGCAGTGTGGTGCTCAGTTGCTGGGCCAGTTCAGTGGCCTGCGGGGTTTCGGTGGTCAGTGCCAGTTGGGCGAAGACCCAGGCGTTGACCGGATCAGGCTTGGTGCCCTTGCCTTGCGAGAACAGCTGCGCGAGGGCGAAGTCGGCGCTGTTCTGGCCGCCACGGGCAGCCGTCAGCAACTCGTCCACGGCTTTCTGTGGATAGACCTGGCCCAGATAACCACGGCGGTAGATCTGACCCAGGTAGTAATGGGCCGAGATTTCCGTCGCTGCGGCTTTCTTCAGATGCGCTTCGGCCTTGAAGGCGTCAGGCGTGACCCATTTGCCTTCGTAGTACAGGCGACCCAGCAGCAATTCGGCGCGTGGCTGGTCAGCGGCGCGGCCGTTGTTCAGGTATTCCATCATCTTGTTGACGTCACCCAGTCCGGGGAAGTCGTAAAGCAGTTTGGCCAGCGTGACCCAGGAAACCGGGTAGCCCGGCGCGATGCCTTCCAGCAGCTGTTGCGCAGTCTTTTCGTCCGGCGTGCCGATGGTCGAGTCGCCCAGTACACGCGCTACGCTGTCCACGCGCTGAGCGCTGATACGGCCTGCTGCGTGTTCGCTTTTCAGGCGTTCGATCAAGGCTGCCTGTGGCTCAGCCTGACCGCGTGTCTGGTAGACCGTGGCCAGTTCGACGTAGCAGATGTCGGTGGTGTTCAGCGCCTGCTTGCAGATGCTTTCCACTTCGTCCAGATGCTCGGCGTAGGTGCCCTGTGTGCGATACAGCAGCACCTGGGCCAGACCTGCTTCCGGATAACCGGCAGCACGCCACTGGCTGATCTTCTGCTGCGCATTCACCTCAGGAAAGGTATGCGGGTATTGCAGGTAGAGCATGGCCAGCGGCACCAGCGTGCCGGACTCACCGTTGGCGAAGGCTTTCTTGAGCAACGCTTCGGCTTCGCGGCGTTCGGCGTCGGTGGCATCCGGTTTGGCGGCCAGCAGACGGCCAAGACGCGATTGCGCACGAGGCGAGGTCTCGGCGGCCGCTCGGTAAGTGGCTTCCGCCTGCTTGAGCAGGGCCGGGTCGCGGGTGTTGACCTGAATATCTGCCAGGCCAACCTGTGCATCGCTGTAGCCCAGGTCCGCCAGCTGCCGATAATTCTGCTCCGCCAATGCAGTGTCGCCGTTTTTCAGGGCTTCATTGGCAAGGCGTTGGTCAGGCAGGCCGGCACAGCCGCTCAGGCCGAGCGCGACGGCGAGGCTCAATAGCGTGGGGGTCGACAGGCGTCGTAGTGGGCTGCTCATGATTACAGACCCGCAGCCACGGCTTTATCGATCAGCCAGTTCACGGAAGGACCGCGATCACTGACCACTTCGACAGGACGGCCGGCAAGCGAGCTGCTCAGGCTTTCGTCAGGCTTGATCTGCACACGGATGTCGGTGGACAGGTCGGTGTCGCTCAGGTTGGTGCTGCTGATGATCTCGCCCGTGCGCAGTTTGTCTTCACCGGCAACCTGGAAGCTGACACGGGTGCCTGGCTTGACGTCGTTGAACTGGCGATAGGTGAAGCGAGCTTCAACCGTGGCAGGTGCGTTGCGTGGCACCAGCTGGAAGATCACCTGGCCTTTGCTGGCGTACTGACCGTCGGCGACCAGTTGGCGAGCCACGACACAGTCACACGGGCTGGTCAGGGTGCCGCTCATTTGCTTGCCGTACAGCTCTTCGATTTTCGCTGGCTGCAGGTCTTCACCGGTCAGGCTGCCTTTGAGCATTTCCAGCATGCTGGTGTTGAAGGTTGCCAGCGGCGCGCCTTTGGTGGTTTCGCCGTTTTGCTCAACCAGGCTCTGCACGGTGCCTTCGCGGGGCATGGTGATGTCCATGCTCGGGATCGATACCAGACCGGCCGAGGCGTGGCTGACGAAGTACAGGCCGTAGACGGTCTTGAAGATGAAGCCGAACGCGGCCAGACCGACGATGAAGATACCGAGGCTGAAAGTGACCGCACGCAGGCGACCCATCGCGCTCATGCCGCCGTCGTTGCCCTTGACCTTGCGTGCTTTGGTGAAGTTGTCGCGCTGCAGGGTGGCCAGCACTTCGCCCAGGCTGACGATGTCACCGGACAGGTGCGAGGTGATCAGGTGGCGCAGCGTGGCGATATCCTGGGCTTCCAGGTTCTGGAACTGGCAACCGATACGGCCGCTGGCGTTATCCACCGAGCGGACCTGCATTTCCACGTCCATGGCCAGGCCAAGGTTGTCGATCAGAAATTGCAGGCGGCCCTTGAGGACTTCACCGGCGGTGTAGTTCTGGCCCGACGGCGCAATGAAACTCAGTCCGCCCGCTGACAGGTCTTCGATACGCACCAGCGGCGCGCTGGGAATGTCCAGCAGGCGCAGCTTGGCTGGGATCTTGACCCGAGCGTGTTGGCGCTGGGCTTCGGATTCATGTACGACGTTCGCATTCACGGCTGTATTCATGGCTAATTTTCCTACTTAAGCGATTAATCCGTTGGCCCGGTCAAACCATCGTCAACAGCACGGCGACGAAGATGGTGCCAGCCGAGAAAGTCATGGTTCGGGATGACCACGTGTTGAACCAACCCTGAAAGCTGGCCATGTCGCGGCTGAGTTTGGTGTCCTGGCGCGTCCAGGACTGGCGGTCCAGGCGGAAGAAGACGTAGATCTTCATCAGGGCGCCGACGATCTGGTTGTAATAGAGAATCAGGGGGTAGGCAGGTCCGATCCTGTGTCCCGAGAAGGACAGCAGCAGCGTGAGGATCAGGCGGGTCATGCCGATCCACAGCAGGTACATCAGCAGGAAGGCGCCGCCATACTTGAAGCTGGCGATGATGGCGACCGTGAGGCCGAGGATGGAGGTCCACATCGACACACGCTGGTCGAACAACACCACACTGGTGAACAGCCCCAGACGACGAATGCCCAGGCCCAGCGCACGCGAGTTCTGACGCAGGTTATTGCCGTACCAGCGATACATCAGCTTGCGGCTGGCCTTGAGGAAACTCTTCTCCGGTGGGTGCTCGACCGTGTTGATCGCCGCATCCGGCACGTAGAAGGTGTCGTAACCCAGGCGCATCAGGCTGAACCAGCTGGATTTGTCGTCGCCGGTCAGAAACCGGAACGTGCCCAGACGCCAGTGGTTGAGCGAGTCGCTTTCCACGTCGGCGATGAACTCGGGGTCGGTGACCACGGTGGCGCGGAACACTGACATACGACCGGTCATGGTCAGCACGCGCTTGGACAGGGCCATCGAGCACATGTTGATGTGACGCTGGGCGAAACGCAGTTTGTGCCATTCGCTCATGATGTAACCGCCGCGCACTTCACAGAACTCGTTGGTGGTCAGGCCGCCGACATTGTCGAACAGCTGGAACCACGGCACAGTCTTGGCCACGACGCCTTCGTTGAGCACGGTGTCGCCGTCGATCACGGCAACCACGGCGCGCTCGTCCGGAAGGTGGCGCGAGATGGCGCGGAAACCGTAGGCCAGCCCGTCACGCTTGCCGGTCCCCGGAATACGCACGAAGTCCAGCTTCACTCGATCCGGCGGGTTGAGCCTGGCCCACATCGCCTTGACCAGCAGTTCGTCGGACATTTCCACCAGCGAACACACGATGGTGGTCGGCAGGCCGCAGTTGATCGCTTCGCGAATCACCGAGCTGTACACCTGAGCGGTGGTCAGTGCGTCGATACGAAAGCTGGTGACCATCAGAAACACGTGGGAAGGATCGGCCGCCTTGCCCAACTTGCGAACCTTGCGGCGCAAGTGGGGATAGACGATGTACAGAAAGATCATTCCGCGCACAAAGTGCGTAATCCCCATCGAATAGCGCCAGATACCCACAGCGCCAATCAGGAAGATAAAGTTCTTCGACTGTGAGTCGAAGATACTGGTGGGCAATGCCGTGGCAATGCCCATTAATAAACTAAGGTAAAACAGCCAACCGGCGGCTTGTAACAAGCCGTGCTTGAGCCTCTGCATAATCTGTATCCCTAAGTCAGTTGCAAGCCTCAAGCCCCAGGCTCAAGCTGCGCTTGAACGAGTGGCCTGGAGCTTGGCGCTTGTGGCTTGCGGCTGATTTACCAGCAGATACCTTCGGCACGGCCTGTTTCGCTGGTGGCCTTGGACATGAAGCCCACCAGGTCGATCACACGCTTGCCTTCAGGGGTCTTGTCGGCGAGTGCACGGAAGCGCTCGTCGCGGTTACCCAGAATGATCACGTCAGAGTCATTGATGACTTGGTCGAAGTCGGAGTTCAGCAGCGACGAAACGTGCGGAATCTTCGATTCGATGTAGTCTTTGTTGGCACCGTGAACACGTGCGTATTCAACGTTGCTGTCGAAGATGCTCAGGTCGAAACCCTTGCCGATCAACATTTCGGCCAGCTCTACCAGCGGGCTTTCGCGCAGGTCATCGGTACCGGCCTTGAAGCTCAGACCCAGCAGTGCAACCTTGCGGCTGTCGTAGCTTGCGACCATGTCGAAAGCGTTCTGCACCTGGGAAACGTTGCTGCGCATCAGGGAGTTGAGCAGCGGGGCATCAACGTCCAGAGTGCTGGCGCGGTAGGTGAGGGCACGCACGTCTTTCGGCAGGCAGGAGCCGCCGAATGCGAAGCCAGGACGCATGTAGTACTGCGACAGGTTCAGTGCCTTGTCCTGGCAGACCACTTCCATTACTTCGCGACCATCGACGCCGACGGCCTTGGCAATGTTGCCGATTTCGTTGGCGAAGGTGACTTTGGTGGCGTGCCACACGTTGCAGGTGTACTTGATCATTTCGGCAACGGCGATGTCCTTGCGGATGATCGGTGCGTCCAGTTCTTCGTACAGCGATTGCAGAACGTCGCCCGAGGCCTTGTCGAATTCGCCGATGACGGTCATCGGTGGCAGATCGTAGTCCTTGATCGCGGTGCTTTCACGCAGGAACTCAGGGTTCACGGCCACGCCGAAGTCCACACCGGCTTTCTTGCCGGAGCATTCTTCGAGCATTGGAATCACGACATTGGCAACGGTGCCCGGCAGTACGGTACTGCGGACAACGATGGTGTGACGGGAAGTCTTGTCACGCAGCACATAACCGATTTCACGGCAGACGGATTCGATGTAGTCGAGTTCCAGATCGCCGTTTTTCTTGCTGGGCGTACCCACACAGATCATCGACAGATCAGTGGCACGAATGGCCTCGGCAAAATCTGTGGTACCGCGCAGTTTGCCTGTGCGAATACCTTGTGCCAGCAGCTCTTCCAGCCCTGGTTCAACGATAGGCGATTTGCCGCTATTGATCAGGTCGATCTTGGTGCTGGAAATATCAACACCTACGACTTCGTGACCACGGGCAGAAAGACAACCGGCACAGACAGCACCGACATAACCCAAACCAAAGATGCTGATACGCATCGTACTCTCCTCGATTTTCACGCCATAAAGTTGGCTGGATATTAATTTTGGCCAGCAGATGTCACACGTCAGCCGTGACAGCTTGTGAAGGCCATCTAACTAACGCAAGCATATTTAATGAGTGAGTGCCTAAACAAACGAGGCGAACTCAAATGACACTAAGTACAAGCGGCAAGTGATCTGTCCCGATGGGGCAGGGCCCTGCTCTCTTGGATGCAGTAAACTACTCCTGTGTGGCGACGGACGGCGGATCAGGAGCTGAAAGCCGCTGGCCAGAGCCATGGCAGTCCTTGTCGAGTCCTGCACGTCACACCTGTCAGGTGCTTCGCCTGTCTACCTACTTCAACTAGTGATGTGAGTTTTAATTTCAGTACCTACAGTCCGATCTCATGGATAAGACAGTGTTGCTGGTAACGTCCCTTTATCCTCGCTGGTCCGTAAGTGATCTCTTACAGGGTCACCGAGAATTGTTACGGGATGTAGGAACGTAAGGTTTCGTATTTAGTTCCTGGCCGCTCGTCCTGTTTTGGAGAATTTCGTGTATCCAGGGCGTGACACAAATAGTCGCACGGTGATGGCACTTTCTGTTTGGACCTTAGTTGGCGGGGGTTAGAAGTGATAGATGTGAATGTGCTATCACTCGCGAAAATCAAAGCGCCACTAGTGAAAAAAAATGTATATTTTTTGTAGAAATTTTCTTGTCGGACAAACGGCATGCTAGTTGCCATTTAACCGGCGTCATAAAGCTGTCGCTTGGGGGTTGAAATAGCAGGGGTGTGTTGTGTAGCGCCTGAGCGCTACACAACGTTGACGCTGTTACTGGTCCTGAGCGTCGCGCAGAAAGACCAACTTCGACGAGGAGGAGTGTTCGGTGCTGTAGCGATAGCCGTGACTATTGAAGTGCTTCAGGGCTTCGGGCGTATTGATGCGTTCTTCTATAACGAACCGGCTCATCATGCCGCGCGCTTTCTTGGCGTAGAAGCTAATGATCTTGTAGTGGCCGTTCTTCATATCCTTGAATTCGGTATCAATGATACGGGCCTTGAGGGCCGAGCGTTTGACCGCCGAGAAGTACTCGGTGGACGCCAGGTTCAACAGCAGGTCATCGCCTTGCTCGGCCAGCGCCTGATTCAGCCATTCGCTGATGCGCGTGTCCCAGAAGGCATAGAGATCCTTGCCGCGCGTATTGGGCAGGCGTGTGCCCATCTCCAGGCGATAAGGCTGCATCAGGTCAAGCGGCCGCAGCAGTCCGTACAGCCCGGAAAGCATGCGCAGGTGATCCTGGGCGTAGTCCAGTTGAGCATCGTCAAGCGTTTCGGCCTGCAGGCCCGTGTACACGTCACCTTTGAACGCCAGCAGCGCCTGCTTGGCGTTATCCAGGGTAAACGCCGGGTTCCAGCTGCCGAAGCGCGCAGCATTGAGCCCTGCGAGCTTGTCGGAGAGGTGCATCAGCTCGGCGATCTGAGCCGGCGTCAGTTCGCGAAGCTGGCTGATCAGTTCCTGGGAGTGATCCAGATACTGCGGCTGGGTGAAGCGCCTGGTGGTGGGCGGCGTTTCGAAATCGAGGGTTTTCGCTGGGGAAATCACCATCAGCATGAAGTCGTCTCCTTTGAACGTCGCACGATTCTATGGGCTGCCAGCGCCCGACTCCAGTAATGGTGGCAATAGAGAGAACCTGTCTGGCCTTTGCTCGGCATCTGTATGCAAGCTGACATCAGGCGTGCCACCCATATCAGCTATAGTGGCGCGCGTTGACGGTCGAGTGAGAGGGCAAAGGGTTTGCGTATCGTTCTAGCAGTTTTCGCGGGTTTGTTCTGGGTTCAGGCTCAGGCAGCCGCGCCGGTCATCGCCACGATGGATCGCAGTGTCTGGCCTGAGCGCCTGGAGACGCCTGCCTTGTTCGACGTGGCGTCTCGTGCCGAGATCCTGGCCTTTGCTCACCAGTTGTTTCTCAGCGAGAAGCTGGATGAGGACGGCCTCAAGCAGCGCCTCGGGCTGCGCTACGTCAACGTGGCGTCGCTGAATGTGGTTCGTCACCGGTTGTGGTCACGCCTGCTGGAAAACTACCAGAACGCCCAGAAAAGCTGCGAGCAGGATGCCAACTTCTGCGTGCTGGTCGAGGACATGGACCAGTTGCGGCAGCGCGCCGAGGAATACCAGGTCGGCGATGATTCCTTTTATGCCGCTTGGGCCAGACCCAGCGCCGTCTTCCACCAGCGCTACCTCAACGAACTGTTGTTCATGGCCGCGCTGTTTCCGCAGACCAGCAGCAAGATCGAGCGTTACAACTCCGATGAAATGAGCGGCGACGAAATGCCGGACCGCACCTTCATGCTCAACTTCGAAAGCGGGCCGAGCGCAGCCGATGGTGCAACGGACTGGCTGGCCGACTTCATGCGTCAGCAGAAGATGACGGCGACCTTCTTCGTGCTGGGCAAGAGCCTTCAGGGCCGTCTGGACAGCAGTTCGGCCAGCAGCCTGCAGTCGCTTTACCGCCAGCAATGCGTAGGCATTCAGGGCTGGGAGTATCGCTCGCACAGCCAGTGGCTGGACTGGCAGGACTCCATTGAGCGCAGTGTGGCGCTGGTTCAGCAGATTCTGCCGGACAACTACGTGCCGATGTTTCGTCCGCCCTACGGCCATCGACGTGCCGACAGCGGCGACTATTTCCGCGCGCAGCACTTGCGCGTCTCGTTATGGAATATCGAGTCCCAGGACGAGACCGGTCGTCTCTCGGCGCAGCAGGTCGGCGACCGCGTGTTGACGCTGATGCTGTTATGGCGTCGCGGCACTGTGGTGTTCCACGACACCGCCGACAAGGCGCAGTCGGCAGTGCCTTTGCTGCTGGCCAATACCGCGCAAAGCGAACTGGTCTGGGATGACTGCCGGAATCTGTATGAAACGCCCGTGGAGCAAGGGCTGGAGGAGAGTGGCGAAGACGCGCCGGAGGGGGAGTGACGGGTAAATCGGCTGTAGCTGACTTCCGACTGTAAACGCGCCGGGAACGTCCGCCAAGCGCTATTCGTCATCCTGTGAAATAAACTTCAAAAAACTGTCAAAGAGCTTTTTTCTGTCATCCCTTTTGCTGTATTACGAATACAGACCGCCGAAACCTGCAACACAGGTGGCGTCCTCAAAGACCCATCTTGAGCAACACGTCTACCCTGCCTGAAGGGCGGACACCGGCGGCCTTTTCGTGGCGCAGTCCTGTTGCGGTTCTGCGTCGCCTGGCTACTACAAAGGTGAGCGAGTATGGATGATCACGGACGCACCCCCTCCACTAACCAGCCAATCCTTTACGTGCTCGATACCAATGTATTGATCCATGACCCAAACGCACTGCTGAATTTCGAAGAACACCACGTCGCCATCCCCATGACCGTTCTGGAGGAACTGGACAAACTCAAGGCAGGTAAACATTCAGTGGCCGCCGAGTGTCGGCAGGCGATTCGCCTGATCGACAAGACGCTGGGCGAGGCGTCTCCTGAAGAAGTCGAGAAAGGCGTGCCGATCGATCGCGGCACCGGCGTGTTCAAAGGCTTTCTGTCGATTCTGATGAGCAAGCGTGAAGAGCCCAACAGCCTGCTGCCGGAACACCTGAACGACAACATCATCATCAACCAATTGATTGATTTGCACGCGCGCAGCAAGGACCTGAGCGTGGTGCTGGTCACCAAAGACATCAACATGCGCCTGAAGGCGCGCGCCTGCGGCATCGCAGCCGAGGACTACAGCACCGACCAGTTGGTGGACGATGTTTCACTGTTGTCCCGTGGCTACCATGACATGACCGGCTCCTTCTGGGATCGGGTCAGCAAGGTCGATACACGCCAGGAGCGCGGACGTACCTGGCACCGCGTGCAGTTGAATGAAGCCCTTCCAGCGGTACACATCAACGAGTTCATTGTTGACGAGCAGGGTTTTGTCGGCTGGATCAAGGGCGTCAAGAACGACGAACTGCTGATCCTGGACATGCACCAGGAGCCTCTGCTGCATCAGGAAGCCTGGGGACTGAAGCCGCGTGACATTTATCAGGGCCTGGCACTGTTCGCCTTGCTCGATCCCGACATTCACCTGGTCAACCTCTCCGGTGCCGCAGGTTCGGGTAAAACCATTCTGGCCCTCGCCGCTGCGATCGAGCAGACGATGGTCACCAAACGTTATCGCCGCATCATCGCGACCCGCAGCGTTCAGGGGCTCGATCAGGAAATCGGTTTCCTGCCCGGCACCGAAGCGGAAAAAATGGAGCCCTGGCTTGGCGCCATCACCGACAACCTCGAAGCGTTGCACATGGATGACGAAAGCACTCATGGCAGCGTCGATTACATCCTCAGCAAAGTCCCGCTCCAGTTCAAATCCCTCAACTACATCCGGGGCCGCAGCTTTCAACAAAGCCTGATCCTGATCGACGAATGTCAGAACCTGACGCCGCACCAGATGAAAACCATCATCACCCGTGCCGGTGCCGGCTCCAAAGTGGTCTGCCTGGGCAACCTGGCGCAGATCGACACCCCTTACCTGTCAGCCACCAGCTCGGGCCTGACCTACCTGACGGAGCGCTTCAAAGACTTCCCCAACGGCGTGCACATCACCCTGCAAGGCGTGCCACGTTCGATACTGGCCGAATATGCGGAGAGCCATTTGTAACCCCACGTGTGTTCACGTTCAGCGACAGCGTGATACACAATGGTCGCCAGAGAAGTGCAAGCTCGTGGACGCGAGCTTGCACACCAAAAGGGTTGCACAGGCGCCGGAACCGCGGCGTCTGTAGCCCCACTTTGCTGTCAGGCCAGCGCCCGCGTGGTCTGCGCCGTCTGTGCTCAGTCAGCCCCCTCCCGCGCTTTTAGGTTTACAATCGCCGCTCCTGTTCAGGAGTAGAACTGTGCTCACTCATCTCGATTCCCAAGGCCGCGCCAACATGGTCGATGTTACCGATAAAGCGGTAACGTCCCGTGAAGCCGTGGCTTGCGCGCTGGTGCGCATGCTGCCCACCACCTTGCAAATGATCACAAGCGGCGGCCATCCCAAGGGTGATGTGTTCGCCGTGGCCCGGATCGCAGGCATTCAGGCAGCGAAGAAAACCAGCGACCTGATTCCGCTCTGCCATCCGTTGATGCTGACCAGCGTCAAGGTCGAACTGGCCGCCGAAGGTGACGACACGGTTCGTATCATGGCGCGCTGCAAACTGGCGGGGCAGACCGGTGTCGAAATGGAAGCGTTGACGGCCGCCAGCGTCGCGGCGCTGACGATCTATGACATGTGCAAGGCGCTGGATCGCGGCATGGTCATCGAGTCGGTGCGTCTGCTGGAGAAGCTAGGTGGCAAGAGCGGTCACTTTGTCGCTGACGCTGGGGAGGCGGGTCAATGAGCGTGCAGGTCCAGTACTTTGCCCGTTATCGCGAAGCGTTAGGTCTGGACAGCGAGCGGGTCGAAGGTGACTTTGCGACGCTGGACGCCCTGCGTCAGCATTTGCTGCAGCGTGGCGAGGCCTGGCAGGTGCTGGGTGAACAGAACGTCATGTGCGCGCGCAATCAGGAACTGTGTCAGCTCGACGAGCCGATACAGGACGGCGATGAGGTCGCGTTCTTTCCGACCGTGACCGGAGGCTGATCATGGCGATTCGCGTGCAGTCGGCAGCGTTCGATCCGGGAACTGAAGTGAATGCACTGCATGCGGCCAATGTCGGCATTGGTGCAGTGGTGAGCTTTGTCGGTTACGTTCGGGACTTCAACGACGGTCGCGAAGTGTCCGGCATGTTTCTGGAGCACTATCCCGGCATGACTGAAAAGGCGTTGGCGAAGATCGTTGCCGAAGCCGAGCAGCGCTGGCCGTTACTCAGGCTCGATGTTCTGCATCGGGTCGGCGTGCTGGAGCCCGGAGAGCCGATCGTATTTGTCGGTGTCGCCAGCGCGCACCGCCAGGCTGCATTCGAGGCCTGCGACTTTGTCATGGACTACCTCAAGACCCGCGCGCCCTTCTGGAAGCGCGAGAACACCCCTGAAGGCCAGCGTTGGGTCGAAGGGCGCCACAGCGATCATCAGGCCGCTGACCGTTGGAAATGATCCAGGTTGAGCAGCAGGCTTGCAGCGGTGTTTGCGACCCATGGGTGAAGTTGGCGGGCTGACTTTGCAACTATCTGGAAAAACGCTGTCAAACGTGCCGGTCATGCCGCCCTCGGCAGGGCTCATTCAATTTTTCGTCCGCGTGCTGCTATCGGTTGATTGCGGCGTGAGGACCGTATGTCACGGCAACAAGCCCGGAGTATGGACGTGAAGAGACTGCAGCAGGTAGTGGCAACAGGGATGACAGCATTGACGCTGGCGCTGGTAGGGGGTTGTGCAACGGAGAGCTCCCGGGCTTTGCCGGTTGCCAAGGTCGAGAGTGCAAGCGTTGCCTACAGCGGGCTTCGTTACCCGGTTGCAGTGGGTAAGTTCGACAATCGCTCAAGCTATATGCGCGGGATCTTTTCCGACGGCGTCGACCGTCTCGGCGGCCAGGCCAAGACCATTCTGATCACGCACATGCAGCAGACCAATCGGTTCAATGTGCTGGATCGAGACAACATGGCAGAGATCAAGCAGGAAGCCACCATCAAGTCCACGGCCCAGCGTCTGAAAGGCGCCGACTACGTGGTGACGGGCGACGTGACCGAGTTCGGCCGCAAGGAGACCGGCGATCATCAACTGTTTGGCCTGCTGGGTCGCGGCAAGTCGCAGATCGCCTACGCAAAAGTGGCGCTGAACATCGTCAATATCAGCACTTCCGAAGTGGTCTTCTCGACGCAAGGCGCGGGCGAGTATGAGCTGTCCAACCGTGAAGTGATCGGTTTCGGTGGAACCGCCAGCTACGATTCGACACTCAATGGCAAGGTGCTGGACCTGGCCATGCGCGAAGCCGTCAACAACATGGTGCGTGCGCTGGACAGCGGCGCGTGGAAGCCAGTCGCCAACTGATGCGGTCAAAAAAGGGATTTGTAGTGTTTAGAAGTCATAACAGCAGTTCGTTGTGCGGTCTCGCAACGCTTGTCGTCGCTGGCGTGTTCATCACAGGTTGCGCCCCGCAACCGAAAACCCTGTACCAGTGGGGTAATTACCAGCCCGAAGTGTATGAGTATTTCAAGGGTGAATCCAAGGAAGCTCAGGTCGCGAAACTGGAAGAGGATCTGCAGAAGATCCGCGCCAGCGATGCCAACCCACCACCGGGCTATCACGCCCAACTGGGCATGCTCTACGGCAGCCTGGGCAAGGACGATCAGATGGTTCAGGAGTTGCGGACCGAAAAGGCGTTGTTTCCCGAGTCGGCTACTTACATGGACTTTCTGCTCAAGAACGCCAAGGCAGGAGCCGCCAAATGAAACTGAAAATAGCCATGGGCCTGATTGCGATGGCCTTGTTGTCGGGTTGCGCCACCCCGAAAACCGTTGACTACTCGGCCTTCAAGGAGAGCAAGCCACGTTCGATTCTGGTGCTGCCGCCGGTCAACGAGTCACCCGATATCAAGGCGACTTACAGCACGTTCTCGCAGGTGACTTATCCACTGGCAGAGTCCGGCTACTATGTCTTGCCCGTCGCGCTGGTCGACGAGACGTTTCGCAACAACGGCCTGACCGACGCCAATGACATTCAGGCCACCTCACCGGCCAAGCTGCGGGAGATCTTTGGCGCGGATGCGGCGCTGTACATCACGGTCAAGCAATACGGCACCAGCTACATCGTTATCAGCAGCCAGACCATCGTGACCGTCACGGCCAGGCTGGTGGATCTGCGTACCGGTGCTGCGTTGTGGACTGGCGCAGCGTCCGCGTCCAGCGACGAGGGTGGCAATAACAGCGGCGGTGGCCTGGTCGGCATGTTGGTTACCGCGGCGGTCAAGCAGATCATCAACAGCTCCACCGATGCCAGCCATCCGATTGCCGGGATTGCCAGCAACCGTCTGCTCTCGGCGGGACGCCCGGCCGGTCTGCTCTACGGTCCGCGTTCACCGAAGTACGGTTCTGACTGATACATCGTCGTTCCGATTCTTCAGCAGGCAAAAAAAAGCGCAACCCGTCACGGGTTGCGCTTTTTTATGGCCGCTTGCGGGGGTCAGGTCGTGCGACGTACGACGGCGCGCAGCAGCTCGGTCGGCGGCGTTTCGCAACTGATCTTGCGGCCCAGCTTTTCTTCGATAGCCGGCAACTGATAAGAGTCGTCTTCACCGGCAAAGCTGATCGACACGCCGTCTGCGCCCGCACGCCCCGTACGACCGATACGGTGTACGTAGTCGTCAGGCACTTCCGGCAGGGTGAAGTTGATCACGTGGCTGATGCCGTCGATGTGAATGCCGCGACCGGCCACATCTGTCGCCACCAGGACGCGGATCTTGCCTTCGCGGAAGCCTTCCAGCGTCTTGATCCGTTTGTGCTGGGGCACATCGCCTGACAGTTGCGCAGCGTTGACGCCGTCACGCACCAGGCGCTCTTCGATGCGTCGCACTTCGTCCTTGCGGTTGGCAAAGACCATGACGCGTTCCCAGCCGTTGTCGTTGACCAGGTTGTACAGCAGCTTGTACTTGTCGGCACCGGCCACGGCATAAATATGTTGTTCGACGTTGTCGCTCGCCACGTTCAACGACTCGATCTCGACGATGGACGGGTCCGTCGTCCATTGCTTGGCCAGGTTCATCACGTCTTCAGTGAAGGTGGCCGAGAACAGCAGGGTCTGGCGTTCACCCTTGTGCGGTGTCTGACGAATGATCTGACGCACCTGCGGGATGAAACCCATGTCCAGCATGCGGTCGGCTTCGTCCAGCACCATGACTTCGACCATGTCCAGGTGCACTTCGCCGCGCTGGTTGAAGTCCAGCAGACGACCCGGTGTGGCGACCAGAATGTCGCAGTGGCGCGCTTCAAGCTGCTTGAGCTGCTTGTCGAAATCCATCCCGCCGACGAACGTCATGACGTTCAGGTTGGTGTATTTGGTCAGGTCGGCAGCGTCCTTGGCGATCTGCACCACCAGTTCCCGGGTCGGCGCGATGATCAGCGCACGGGGCTCACCCATGTAGCGCTCGGCCGGTGGCGGGGTCTGGGTCAGTTGCTCGATGATCGAGATCAGGAACGCAGCGGTCTTGCCAGTGCCGGTCTGGGCGCGGCCAATGGCGTCCTTGCCCTTGAGGGTGTAACCCAATACGCCGGCCTGAATCGGCGTGCAGTAAGGGAAACCCAGGTCCTGAATGGCGTGCATCAGTTCCGGGGCAAGATTGAAATCGTGAAAACGGGTTTTGCCTTCCTGCGGTTCAACGACGAAATCTTCGAGCTTCCAGGCTGGCGCGGGCGGTTTGGCTACGCGCTCACGACGCGGGCGCTCGGCCTTGGGCTTGTCGGGACGCGGTGCTCGCGTGCTGGACGGCTCGGCGGGCTTGTCAGTCACTTGGTCAGGACGACCCTGGCTTTGGCCCTGGTTCTGGCTCTGCACGGGCACGACAGGGGCGGGGATGGGTGCTGCCGGAGCGGGCGCGAGTGGTTCGGCCTCGCTTTTACCGAACATCTTTTTGAGTGCTTTGAGCACGGTCATCTCGTCAATTGGTTAAGGAATGTACGCCGAGCAGTGTAAAGCAAGAACCGTGCTCGGCGTAGTGTCATCCGCAATGCGCTACAGATGCTCTCGGTCCAGAGCCTCGCGAATCGGATTTCAGCGAAGCTTTTCAGCCAGCCACACACCGATATCGTGAATTTCCTGCGGTAACACTTGATGCCCCATTGGGTATTCCTGCCATTGAACGGTGACACCTTGGGCTTTGAGGTGCTCGTAAGCGGTCCGGCCCATCACGTTATGTACCACTTCGTCATGCTGGCCGTGCAGGCAGTAGGCCGGAATGCGCTGCTGGCTGGCAGATAGGGTCATCTGATCGTTGAATGTAGGGGCATAAGTGGACAGGGCAAGCACCCCGCCAAGCGGTCCTTGCCAGCGTCGATAGCCGGTGTGTAACACCACCGCGCCGCCTTGGGAAAAGCCTGCCAGAAAAATCCGCGCAGGGTCGATGCCGCTGTCGCGCTGCTGCTCGATGAGGTCCAGCACCTGCTGGGCCGAGGCTTCCATCTCATCGTGGTCAATGGCGCGGGCCTCGCTGCTCATGGCTTTGATGTCATACCAGCTGGGCATTTGATAGCCACCATTGACCGTGACTGCGCGGGTTGGCGCCTGCGGTAACACGAATCGGGTGGTCAGCAATTGCTCTTGCAGGGCTTCGGCAACCGGCAGGAAGTCGTAGCGGTCGGCGCCCAGGCCGTGCAACCAGATGACGCACGCATCAGGGGTGCCTGATGGCTCAAGGATCAGGGGTTCGCTCATGACTGCTCCATTTTTGTGCGCTGGCGCTTTTTGGGCGCATTAATAAAGTGCGCAGCTTGTTTAAATATGAAAGAAGATGTCGCAAGGGTACAAGTTTTTGTCTTGACCTGCCGCGAATTCAGCTCAGTTGGCATGCTGGTACGGGCTTTGCTACAGGACGACTGGAGACTCAGTGCTCTCATCGTTCGGTAACACTATAAAGCTATTAGTTGTAACGGTCGAAAAGCTGCACGGAAGTCCATGCGACAGGTTTCTCGGCACGATTCAACCTGTACCGTTCGGGTTCGGGAAAACACGGGGCAACAGTCCTAGGGACCGTTTCGAATAATGAACACGCATGGCGAGATGATCTTGTACAGGTGGTTCATGATTCAGGTCCGGCGCGCATGACCCAAAAAAAAGCCAGCACGGGTCATTTATGCCTCACAAGGGTGCGACGCCACTGAAGCTCCCACACAACAAAGAGCAAACTGGAGATTTTGAATGAAGATGTTGAAATCCACCCTGGCGGTCGTAACAGCAGTAGCAGCACTTGGCGTGGCGGGGGCTGCGAACGCAGGTGCCACACTTGATGCTATCCAGAAGAAAGGGTTTGTTCAGTGCGGCGTCAGCGATGGCCTGCCAGGGTTTTCCGTTCCAGATGCTACCGGCAAGATCACTGGTATCGACGCTGACGTCTGCCGCGCAGTAGCCGCCGCAGTATTTGGCGACGCCACCAAGGTCAAGTTCAGCCAGCTGAACGCCAAAGAGCGTTTCACTGCACTGCAATCGGGCGAGATCGACATCCTTTCGCGTAACACCACCTGGACCAGCTCGCGCGATTCGGCCATGGGCCTTATGTTTGCTGGCGTGACTTACTACGACGGCATCGGCTTTCTGGTGAACAAGAAGCTGGGCGTTAACAGTGCCAAGGAACTGGACGGTGCAACCATCTGCATCCAGGCCGGTACCACCACCGAGCTGAACGTCTCTGACTACTTCCGTTCCAACAACCTGAAATACACCCCGATCACCTTCGACACCTCCGATGAAAGCGCCAAGTCGCTGGAAGGCGGCCGTTGCGACGTGCTGACTTCCGACCAGTCGCAGCTCTACGCACAGCGCAGCAAGCTGGCCAAGCCGGACGACTATGTCGTTCTGCCTGAAGTGATCTCCAAAGAGCCTCTGGGCCCTGTCGTGCGTAAAAACGATCCAGAGTGGTTCGCTATCGTCAAGTGGACCCTGTTCGCCATGCTCAACGCCGAGGAAGCCAAAATCACTTCCAAGAACGTCGAAGCTGAAGCCAAGGCGACCAAGAACCCTGACGTAGCCCGTATGCTCGGCGCAGACGGTACTTACGGCAAGGACCTGAACCTGCCGAAGGACTGGGTCGTGCAGATCGTCAAGCAAGTCGGTAACTACGGCGAAGTGTTCGAGCGCAACCTGGGCGAAGGCACCCCGCTGAAAATCAAGCGTGGCCAGAACGCTCTGTGGAATGCTGGCGGCATTCAGTACGCTCCACCTATTCGTTGATTGACCCGGCGCCCGACAGGCTTCCCAGCCTGTCGGGCGTTGTTCTGTTGGATTTTTCCTGGGGCCTTTCATGGAAAAGCAAATCGTCGCACCCAAGCAAAAGCTCTCTCTGAGCGATCCGAAAGTGCGCGCGTGGTTATTTCAGATCATCACTGTCGTGGCGGTGATCGCGTTTGGTTGGTTCATTTTCGACAACACCCAGACCAACCTGCAACACCGTGGTATTACCTCGGGGTTCGGCTTTCTTGAAAACAGTGCCGGTTTCGGCATTGCTCAGCACCTGATCGACTACAGCGAATCGGACACTTATGCTCGTGTGTTCGTCATCGGTTTGCTGAACACCCTGCTGGTATCGGTTATCGGTATTGTCCTGGCGACCTTGCTGGGCTTTGTCATTGGTGTCGCTCGCCTGTCTCCGAACTGGATGATCAGCAAGCTGGCAACCGTGTATGTCGAAGTCTTCCGCAACATTCCGCCACTGCTGCAAATCCTGTTCTGGTACACCGCCGTATTCCTCACGCTGCCCGGTCCGCGTCAGGCACACGGTTATCTGGACATGTTCTACGTCAGCAGTCGCGGGCTCAACATGCCCGGAGCAATGCCTGCCGAGGGCGCATGGGCATTCCTGATCAGTATCGTGGTCGCGGTGATCGCGGTTGTGATGATGGTGCGCTGGGCCAACAAGCGGTTCGAGGCGACCGGCGAGCCGTTTCACAAGTTCTGGGTGGGCCTCGCGCTGTTGCTGGTGATTCCAGGCTTGAGCACGCTGATCTTCGGCAGCCCGGTGCATTGGGAAGTGCCGCAGCTCAAAGGCTTCAACTTTGTTGGCGGCTGGGTGCTGATCCCGGAACTGATCTCCCTGACGCTGGCACTGACCATCTACACGGCGGCGTTCATCGCCGAGATCGTGCGTTCCGGTATCAAGTCGGTCAGCCACGGCCAGACCGAAGCCGCCCGCTCGCTGGGGCTGCGCCCTGGGCCGACGTTGCGCAAGGTCATCATTCCGCAGGCTCTGCGAGTGATCATTCCGCCGTTGACCAGTCAGTTCCTGAACCTGGCGAAGAACTCCTCGCTGGCCGCAGCCATTGGTTACCCGGAAATGGTTTCCCTGTTTGCCGGTACGGTGCTCAACCAGACCGGGCAGGCGATCGAAGTCATTGCCATCACCATGAGTGTGTACCTGGCGATCAGTATCAGCATTTCCCTGCTGATGAACTGGTACAACAAGCGCATTGCGCTGATCGAGCGGTGAGGAAAAGCGCATGACGACTCATACTTTCAAACCTGATATGCCACCACCGGGCAAAGTGTTCGGCCCGGTCGCGTGGATGCGGCAGAACCTGTTCTCCAGCTGGATCAACACCCTGCTGACCCTGTTGTCGCTCTATCTGATCTATCTGGTCGTTCCGCCGATTCTCAGTTGGGCCTTGCTGGACGCCAACTGGATCGGCACGACCAAGGAAGACTGCACCAAGGCGGGCGCCTGCTGGGTCTTCATCGAGCAGCGCTTCGGTCAGTTCATGTACGGCTACTTTCCCAATGAACTGCGCTGGAGGGTCGATCTGACCGCAATCCTGGCGATTGTCGGTGCTGCGCCGCTGTTCATTTCGAAGTTTCCGCGCAAGGCTGTGTACGGCGTCTCCTTTCTGGTGATCTACCCGATCGTTGCGTTCTACCTGCTGCACGGCGGCGCGTTTGGTCTGACTAACGTACCGACCAGCCAGTGGGGCGGTCTGATGCTGACCCTGGTGATTGCCACCGTGGGCATCGTCGGTGCCTTGCCGCTGGGTATTCTGCTGGCGCTAGGGCGTCGCTCCAACATGCCGGCTGTGCGTGTGGTGTGCGTGACGTTCATTGAGTTCTGGCGCGGCGTGCCGTTGATCACCGTTCTGTTCATGTCTTCGGTGATGCTGCCGTTGTTCATGCCTGAAGGGATGAACTTCGACAAACTGCTGCGGGCGCTGATCGGCGTCATTCTGTTCCAGTCGGCGTACATCGCCGAAGTGGTGCGCGGCGGTATGCAGGCCATTCCCAAGGGGCAGTACGAAGCCGCTGCCGCGATGGGCCTGGGCTACTGGCGCAGCATGGGGCTGGTCATCCTGCCGCAGGCGTTGAAGATGGTCATCCCCGGCATCGTCAACACCTTCATTGCCCTGTTCAAGGACACCAGCCTGGTGATCATCATCGGCCTGTTCGACCTGCTCAACAGCGTCAAGCAAGCCACTGCCGATCCGTCATGGCTCGGTATGGCCACAGAAGGCTATGTCTTCGCGGCCCTGGTGTTCTGGATCTTCTGTTTCGGTATGTCCCGCTATTCCATGCACTTGGAACGTAAGCTGGACACAGGCCACAAGCGTTAGGAGTTTTGACATGAGTGAAGTTATCACCAAGCCTCTGGGCGCTGAAGGCATGATCCGCATGGAGGGCGTCCACAAGTGGTACGGCCAGTTCCATGTGCTCAAGGACATCAACCTGAATGTGCGTCAGGGCGAGCGAATCGTATTGTGCGGCCCTTCGGGTTCGGGCAAATCGACCACCATTCGCTGCCTGAACCGTCTGGAAGAGCACCAGCAGGGCCGCATCATCGTTGATGGCACGGAGCTGACGTCTGACCTGAAGCAGATCGAAACCATTCGCCGTGAAGTCGGCATGGTGTTCCAGCACTTCAACCTGTTCCCGCACCTGACCATCTTGCAGAACTGCACGCTGGCGCCGATGTGGGTGCGCAAGATGCCGAAGAAGAAAGCCGAAGAAATCGCCATGCATTACCTGGAACGCGTACGCATTCCAGAGCAGGCGCATAAATTTCCGGGCCAGCTCTCCGGCGGTCAGCAGCAGCGTGTGGCGATTGCCCGTGCGCTGTGCATGAAGCCAAAAATCATGCTGTTCGACGAGCCGACCTCGGCACTCGATCCGGAAATGGTCAAGGAAGTACTCGACACCATGGTGGGCCTGGCAGAAGAAGGCATGACCATGCTCTGTGTGACCCACGAGATGGGCTTTGCCCGCACCGTGGCGAACCGGGTGATCTTCATGGACAAGGGTGAAATCGTCGAACAGGCCGCGCCTAACGACTTCTTCGACAACCCGCAAAGCGACCGTACCAAGCTGTTCCTCAGTCAGATCATTCACTGAGTTCACAGCCGTCACACAGAAAACCGGGCCTTGCGCCCGGTTTTTTCGTATCGGGTGCAGGCATCGCGTTTGTATGCAATCTCGCCTGAACCTTGTATTCCCTATCATTCTCCAACAGGATACTTGCCCCCTGAAACGGGTCGACACACCTGATTGCCGAGAAATTGATGACTGCCAAGGCTCAACCAAGCCCCCACGCTGCTGCTGCCCCGACTGACCCGATTCTCAAGCGCCCCTGGCTGTTACTGCTGGGCCTGGTGCTGGTCGCCCTCAATTTGCGCCCCGCGTTGTCGAGCATTGCGCCGCTGCTCAATAATGTTTCCGACAGCCTGGGCATGTCCGCTGCCGAAGCGGGTTTACTGACCACCTTGCCGGTGTTGTGCCTGGGCCTGTTCGCGCCGCTGGCACCGATTCTGGCGCGTCGTTTCGGCAGTGAGCGCGTGGTGCTGGTGATTCTGCTGATGCTGGCGTCGGGGCTGGCCGTGCGCAGCCTGTTCGGTGAGTTCGGCCTGTTTACCGGCAGCCTGATGGCAGGTGCGAGCATCGGCATCATTGGTGTGCTGCTGCCGGGCATTGTCAAACGCGACTTTCCGAAACAGGCAGGCGCCATGACGGGCGTGTACACCATGGCGTTGTGTCTGGGCGCAGCGATTGCGGCAGGATCGACGGTGCCATTGAGTCAGTATTTCGGCGACAGCTGGCAGATCGGTCTGGGTTTCTGGTTGATCCCGGCCGTGATCGCGGCGCTGTTCTGGTTGCCACAGGCCCGGGAAAAACACGGCACGCATCGCGACGTTTATCGGGTCAAAGGTTTGCTGCGTGACCGACTGGCCTGGCAGGTGACGCTGTACATGGGCCTGCAATCATCGCTGTCTTACATTGTATTTGGCTGGTTGCCGTCGATTCTGATCGGCCGCGGCATGACCCCGACCCAGGCTGGACTGCTGCTGTCGGGTTCGATCATCGTGCAGGTTATCAGCGCGTTGAGCGCACCCTGGCTAGCGACCCGCGGCAAGGACCAGCGTCTGGCGATCATGCTGGTCATGTCGCTGACCCTTACCGGTTTGTTCGGTTGCCTGTATGCACCGCTTGAAGGGCTGTGGGGCTGGGCGATTCTGTTGGGCCTGGGGCAGGGTGGTACGTTCAGCCTGGCGTTGGCGTTGATCGTCTTGCGCTCGCGTGACTCCCATGTTGCCTCGAACCTGTCGAGCATGGCGCAGGGTTTTGGTTACACCATCGCCTCGATGGGGCCGTTTGCGGTCGGCATCGTGCATGATGTGACGGGTAACTGGAATGCGATTGGCTGGATTTTCGCCGTGCTGGGTCTCGGCGCGATGATCGCAGGCATGGGCGCGGGTCGCTCGTTGTACGTGCAGGTAAGCAGCGAGAAGGCTCAGTAACCGCATTTGTATGCTAAATGTTGGTAGCTCCCGGCGCGTTTGCCGCTTATCGTGCACGCATCTTTTGCCAAGGGATCTGCACGCATGAGTTACGAAGAAGACAGTCAGGCCAATAGCGCGCTCATCACCCGCTTTTATGAGGCGTTCGCTCAACTGGATGCCGAGGCCATGAGCGCCTGCTATACCGAAGACGTGCTGTTCAGCGATCCGGTGTTTGGCGAGCTACGTGGCAGTCATGCCCGCGATATGTGGCGCATGCTGACCTCGCGTGCCAAGAACTTCTCGGTGGTGTTCGATCAGGTACGTGCCGATGATCGCTCCGGCACCGCCCATTGGGTTGCCACCTACCTGTTCAGCCAGACCGGGCGCACGGTGGTCAACGACATACAGGCGCGCTTTGTCTTTCGCGACGGCCTGATTTGCGAACACCACGATCATTTCGACCTGTGGCGTTGGTCGCGTCAGGCACTGGGTGCCAAAGGCCTGCTGCTGGGCTGGACACCGGTGGTGCAAAACGCCATTCGCGGTCAGGCGCAGAAGGGGCTCAAAACCTATACCGAGAGCCGCCGTGCCTGATCCAGGTGCAATGGCTGCTCAAGCGCCCGGCAAACCGTGGTTTGTTTATCTGGTGCGCGCTGCCAACGGTTCGTTGTACTGCGGCATCAGTGATGACCCTGATCGACGTTTTGCCGCTCATCAGAGCGGCAAGGGCGCGCGCTTCTTTTGTTGCAGCCCGGCAGTGGCGCTGGTGTATGTCGAGCAGCACGTCAGCAAGGGTGAAGCGTTGCGCCATGAGCGGCTGATCAAGAAGCTGCGCAAAACGGCCAAAGAAGTACTGGCTGCCAGTTACAAGGGCGAGCCCGTGCGCGTGTCGATCCATGAGCGTGATGTCGTGTCATCCAGTTGAGGCCGTAGGCTGTCAGGGGGTAGCGGGGTAAGCTGTCTGCTTTCCACGTGCCTTGAGGCTGAACATGTCCGAGTTGATTCTCCACCATTACCCCACCTCGTTGTTTGCCGAAAAAGCCCGTCTGATGCTGGGTTTCAAGGGCCTCTCATGGCGCTCGGTGACCATTCCCTCGATCATGCCCAAGCCTGACCTGACTGCGCTGACAGGCGGTTATCGCAAGACGCCGGTGTTGCAGGTTGGTGCAGATATCTACTGCGATACGGCCTTGATGGCGCGGCGGCTCGAGCAGGAAAAGGCCTCGCCGACGTTCTACCCGCAAGGACAGGAATTCACCGTGGCCAGTTTTGCCGCCTGGGCCGACTCGGTCATGTTCATGCATGCCGTCAGCCTGGTGTTCCAGCCTGAATCAATGGCCGTGCGCTTTGCCAAGGTGCCGCCGGAAGCTGCCAAGGCCTTCGTGGCGGACCGTTCCGCGCTCTTCAATGGTGGCAATGCCTCCCGCCTTCCCGCTGAACAGGCCAGGCATCAATGGCCTGCGTTTATGGCGCGACTGGAGCTGCAACTGTCGCGCAACGGTGACTTCCTGTTTGGCGCGCCGTCCATCGCTGATTTCAGCGTAGCGCACACTTTGTGGTTCCTTAAGCAGACGCCGGTGACAGCGCCCTTTGTGGATAACTATCCAGAGGTCAGCGTATGGCTTGGTCGTGTGCTGGGCTTCGGCCACGGCGCGCACAGCGACCTGAGTTCAGCCGAGGCCATCGAGATCGCCCGAAACGCCACGCCAGCGCCGCTGCCTGAAGAAACCTTTGCTGATGCCAATGGTTTCAAGGCTGGCGATCAGGTGGCGATATCGGCGATGGATTACGGTGTGGATGCCGTTGAGGGGGCACTGGTGTTTGTCGGGAGTGAAGAACTGATCCTGCGCCGCGAGGATGATCGGGCCGGTGTGGTCCATGTGCATTTCCCCAGGCTTGGGTTTGTGATTAATGCGCTGTAAATAGGTCGCGAGCGCCTTGCCGGGCGCCAGGGTCGAAGCACTCACCGATTGGGTCCGATCAACTTGACTCTTGGTTCAAACGATTATTAGCTTTGGTCAATCCCCCTCAAGGACGAGGGGCGTGCCGTTCTATACTTTTCAGTGTAGGGATACGCGGCCGCATGGGGTCGTTATTGAGAAGGGAGTCCGGTAATGGATGCAAATAGCTGGAAAACAGGTCGCGACGGCCCGTTGTTTTATGTGGACTATTACCTGGGCGACGAGGGTTATACGGGTAACGAGTACCCGTCATTGATAATCGACGGCGTGGTCCGCACGGCCCGCTTGTCCGATGATCGGAAGACGTTGAGAGCCTCGATATCTGTCGCCGATGTTCACACCCTTAGACACGTTGCGACGCCCAAGGTTTTTTTAGCGTCCAGCCGGGCCTCAAGCAATCCTCATCCCCACATGCAAGCGCCCCGCAGTTCGACCGGGCTTATGGCACCAGATCCTGTTTCGTCAGGGCGATACGGGGTTGTTCGTCAGGATTACGATTACGGCGACGAGGCCCTGACATTGCCGGGTATCGACGCCAGGGTGGAACTGCGGGCAGCCGTTTACCTCCCGGATACCGAAACCCCGACACCCCACCCGGTTGTCGTGTTTTTGCACGGAAGGCATCACCCATGCTTGGGAAACACCGGTTCAACGGGCTACAGTTGGCCATGCAAGGCAGATGAACACGCTTGTCCCAACCATGAGGGCTACGACACGATTGCATTGGCACTTGCCAGTCAAGGCTATGCCGTTGTCTCGATATCCGCCAATGGGATCTACCCGGTCGATGCCAACGGTGCCATTGCGTTAGGGAGCACGTTGCGCGGGCATCTGGTGCTTGCCCATCTTGAGCTGTTGGCTCGCGCGAACAAAGGCGAGTATCCGCAGCTGTCGCAACTGTCCGGCAGGCTTGATCTGAACAACATCGGCCTTGTGGGGCATTCTCGTGGTGGAGAGGGCATTGCCAGGGCCATCACGCTGAACAGGCTGCTGGATAAAGGCTTTGGGCTTCGGGCCGCTTTATTCATGGGCAGCACGGCGCGCGAAGGTATTGCGATCCCCGACGTACACACGGCGACTGTTCTGCCGTTTCTGGACGGCGATGTTCTGGATTTGACGGGGCAGGGATTTTCCGATCTGTCCCGCTATGCGTTCGACGACGATGTGCTGCACAGCACGGTCCTTATGCTGGGTGCCAATCATAATTACTTTAATCATGTCTGGTCTCCGGGATTCCAGGCCGGCGCAGATGATGCGGTTAAAACGTGGGGAAACATCGATCTCCCGAGGCTTGATCAGACGCAACAACGCCTCCTGGCTTCTTTCTATATCACGGGTTTTTTTCGCCTGACGCTGGGAGGTGAATTGACCTACCTGAAGCTGTTTGACGGTTCGCCTGTGACCGTGCCCGGATTGCCGGAGGCTGAAGTCAGAAGCGCAGCGCATTTTCCCTCCTCGGATCGCTACACGGTCCAGAGTTTTGAAACGCTTTATGCTGAAGGCGCGTCATCGACTTCTGATCCGTGGGCCTGGACGGTCACGGAAGGGCTGGGCGTCATGTGTCAGAAATCATCGTTCAATAGTGAGCTGCGTTATGCCCACAGCGGCTATCACGGGTTTTTGAATCTTAAAAGCGAACACCCTTTGTCTCCCGCCGAACTTGAACTGCGCCCTGTTGACGCACAGCGCTCGATAGACAGATCGTCGTACAGCCACTTGAGCTTTCACGTGGCCCATCTGTTGAGTGAGAACACTGACGCAACCGTTGAACTGCAGGTGACTTTGAACGGTAACCGTCTGAACCTCAATCGACAGGTCGTCGATCTGTGGCCCATTCCTGAAATCATCCCGGGTCTGGGGACGCTCCTCAAACAGCAGGTCATCGTACCGCTGTCCGACTTCTCTTCCAGTCCTTCAGGCCCACTTGATGCGCTGTCATTCACACTGCCGTGTGGTGGCTCTGTCTACTTGTCCGACATCGCGTTCGTGACGCCTTCTCTGGGACGCTGTCAGTCACTCTCGCTGCCCTTCGTCCATGTCGAAGATATTCATGTCGAACCGACGGGCATGGAGCAGGTGCTGGAGATTGGCATCACATTGTCGCAGGCCACGAGCCGGAAAGTTTCGCTGCGGGTGTACACGCTCATTGTGCATACCACCGAGGGCATCATGCGACTTGACGCCTCCACGGTATTCGAGCCGGGCATGCAGTCGACCTCGGTCAGGTTTGTGATTCCGGCAGGAGGCTTCAAGGGTGAGTTCCTCGACACTGGACGGTTCGTCTCTGTCATCGAAGTCAGGGCGCTGTCCAATGCCTTGTTCGGGCGTGAGCGTGCACTGCTGACAACTCCGCGGCTTTGAGCAGGCGCTGAACGCAAAGCAGTCAGCGCGTCGATTACTTCAGGGCGGCCAGTATCTGATCCGGACTGAAACCACGGATCAGCGTGCCGTTGACATCGATCAGCGGGATGCCGCGTCCGCCCAGCGCTTCATACGCTTTGCGGCCTTCCTCGGACTTCTCGATATCGTATTCCCGATAGGCAATGCCCTTGCTGTCGAGGAAGCGGCGGGTCTGCTTGCAGTAGCCGCACCATTGGGTCGCGTACATCACCACCTTTGCCTGGCTGTAGTTTTGCGCAACGCTGGCGGGCGGAGGGTTGACGAAGTTCTCGATTTTTCCCCAGTTCTGATAGATCACCACGACCAGCATGATCAGGGCGAACTTTTTGAGCGTGCGCATCAGCATGTGGGTTACCGCCGCTTCAACTGATCGGTCAATTGGGTCGGCAGGCCCTTGATGATCAAGGTGCCAGCGGTTTCGTCGTACTCGATCTTGTCGCCTAGCAGATGAGCTTCAAAACTGATCGACAAGCCCTCTGCACGGCCTGTGAAGCGGCGGAACTGATTGAGGGTGCGTTTATCCGCCGGAATTTCCGGCGACAGGCCGTAGTCCTTGTTGCGGATGTGGTCGTAGAAAGCGCGTGGACGTTCTTCATCGATCAGTTCGGACAACTCTTCAAGGCCCATAGGCTCGCCCATCTTGCTCTGGCTGCTGGCGTAATCGACCAGGGTCTTGGTTTTCTCGCGTGCCGACTCTTCGGGCAGGTCCTCGCTCTCGACGAAATCGCTGAAGGCCTTGAGCAAGGTGCGGGTTTCGCCAGGACCGTCGACACCTTCCTGGCAACCGATGAAGTCGCGGAAGTACTCCGAGACCTTCTTGCCATTCTTGCCCTTGATGAACGAGATGTACTGCTTGGACTGCTTGTTGTTCTGCCATTCCGAGATGTTGATCCGCGCCGCGAGGTGCAACTGACCCAGATCCAGATGGCGTGAAGGGGTCACGTCCAGCTCGGCGTTCACGGCCACGCCTTCGCTGTGGTGCAGCAGGGCGATGGCCATGTAGTCGGTCATGCCTTGCTGGTAGTGGGCGAACAGAACGTGGCCGCCGACCGACAGGTTGGACTCCTCCATCAGCTTTTGCAGATGCTCGACCGCAACGCGGGAGAACGCCGTGAAGTCCTTGCCGCCGTCCAGGTATTCCTTCAGCCAGCCGCTGAAAGGATGCGCGCCGGACTCGGGATGGAACAGTCCCCACGCCTTGCCTTGTTTGGCGTTGTAGTTCTCGTTGAGGTCAGCCAGCATGTTCTCGATGGCCTGTGACTCAGCGAGTTCGGAGTCGCGTGCATGGAGAACAGCGGGCGTACCGTCGGGTTTTTTGTCGATCAGGTGGACGATGCAATGACGGATCGGCATGGGCTTCTCGGCTGGAAAAAGGTGAAGAGCGTGCAGCTCGTTGCAAGGCCGTCAGTGTAACGCAGGCGTGCCCGCAATGGCCCTGAGGCGGCTGGTTTTCGCCCGCAGAACCGGGCTGTTGGTTAAATTTTGTGCAATTGCTGTTAAAACCTGACCAAAAGGATAGGTAGAGGCGGATATTTACCCGGCTCTGTGCTAGTTTTGCGCGGTCTTGCGCACCTTAGCGCGTCAAGCATGCAGTTTGTGCACGCGTAGGCCGAACCATTACCCGGTTTCAGTATCTACATTTCGCGATTAATCGTGGCTGCTAGCGGGGGGCCAGGTTCATTGCCTGGCTACTGGCCGACGTTGCGCTCTGCAATCCAAATGAATTTGATAGGGAAGGAACACCACCATGGCTCTTACTAAAGACCAATTGATCGCCGATATCGCTGAAGCTATCGACGCGCCAAAAACCACCGCGCGTAATGCTCTTGAGCAATTGGGCCAGATCGTTGCCGACCAATTGGAAAACGGTGCAGAAATCACTCTGCCAGGCATTGGTAAGCTGAAAGTGACCGAGCGTCCAGCTCGCACTGGCCGCAACCCTTCGACTGGCGCAGCCATCGAAATCGCTGCCAAGAAAGTCGTCAAGTTCGTACCAGCCAAAGTGCTGACCGACTCGATCAACAAGTAAGCGCCCGCTTGCTGTTGAAAAGCCGTGCACCGGATTACCGGGCACGGCTTTTTTGTGGGCGGGTGAAATGTAATGATCGTACCTGCATTCTGCGTAGTCATGCCGCCCGTGACACTCGGTGTCACAGCGGGTTCAGGCTGCGGACTCAGTAAGCTGAGCGCACGGCTCACGTCACCTTTTCGCCCCTCGGCGACTTACTTTGACGGAGCAAAGTAAGCAAACTCCCAGCTCCGGTTCCGGCCCCGGCTTCGCCGGGGTTCCTTCGTCCTGACACTGATTCGGGGGTCGCCGCAACGGGCCATCCATGGCCCAATGCGGCTCAATCGGCATCCATGCCGATTGCCCCCCGAATCAGCGCCAGAACTCAGCCTTCACCCGCGTCGCGATCGGCGGTGTACTCACCATCGCGTTAGAAAAGCGGCCCGGCGCTGTCTCCTTGTAGGGCGTTAACCTGACCTGATCGTCACAAAAGACCCCGCAGATAGACAACTATCGGGTAGTCGAATGCCGCCACGCGTCTTGCTGCGCCTTGTCCAGAAACGTCCAGGCCACAAAGCGGCTCTGCTTTTGCCCCTGACCCATCTCCACCACTTTGACCTCCAGCGCCCCGGCTTTCTTGAGAGCGCTTTGAATCGGCGGCAGGTTGGACGCTTTGGAGACCAGGGTGCTGAACCACAGCACCTGGTTCGGCACGTGTGCGCTTTCCTGTATCAGTTGCGTCACAAAGCCGATCTCGCCGCCTTCGCACCACAGCTCCTGAGATTGCCCGCCAAAATTGAGCACCGGCAGTTTGCGTTTCGGGTCGGCCTTGCCCAGAGCACGCCACTTGCGCTGGCTACCCCGCTGGGCTTCCTCCAGCGACGCGTGGAAGGGCGGATTGCACAGGCTCACCTCGAAGCGTTCGCTGCTGTCGAGCAACCCCGACAGGATGTGCTTGCGATTGGCCTGCAGGCGCACGCTGATGGCCTTATGCAGGTTGTTGGCCTTTACGAGGGTGTTTGCTGCGGCAATCGCCGTGCTGTCGATCTCCGAGCCCACGAAGTGCCAGCCATAGTCGCTGTGCCCCAGCAACGGGTAAATGCAGTTGGCACCGGTCCCGATGTCCAGCGCCTTCACGGACGCGCCCCGGGGGATCACGCCGTTGTTGCCCTCGGCCAGCAGGTCCGCCAGAAAATGCAGATAATCCGCACGTCCCGGAATCGGTGGGCACAGGTAATCGGCCGGGATGTCCCAGTGGGCGATGCCGTAGAACGCCTTGAGCAGTGCGCGGTTGAACACCCGCACCGCCTGCGGGTTGGCGAAGTCGATGCTTTCCTTGCCGTAGGGATTGAGGATCACGAACTTCGCCAGTTCCGGGCTGGACTTGATCAACGTGGGAAAGTCGTAATGGCCCTGATGCCGATTGCGCGGGTGCAACGTGGCTTTCTCGCGGGGCGGCGCTGGCTTGACGTTGCGCTGAGGTTTTTTGCGGGGCGGTTTGGGTGTGTCGGTCATGGGTATGATTTCAGCCGTTGTGTCGCGTTAGCGGGCCTATTCGCGAGCAAGCTCGTGCCCACGGTCCTGTACGTGCTGTGTCAGAAGCAGGGGGTAGTTCCTGCAGTCGCTCAGCATGGGCCCAGTGGCAGCTTGTTCGCGAATAGGTCAGCGTTTATCGATGCAAAATAAACAGCCAGCCCACGAACGGGCTGGCTGTTGTCGTTCGCCTTACAGGCTGGCGATACGAGCGTGTTGCTCAGCCAGTTTGCCCAGGGCCTGTTCGGCTTCGGTCAGTTTGGCGCGCTCCTTGGCAATGACTTCCGGTGGAGCCTTGTCGACGAAGGCTGCGTTGGACAGCTTGCCGCCCACGCGTTGCACTTCGCCTTGCAGGCGCTGGATTTCCTTATCCAGACGCGCAAGCTCCGCGCCCTTGTCGATCAGCCCGGCCATTGGCACGAGCACTTCCATGTCGCCCACCAGTGCAGTCGCAGACAGTGGCGCTTCGGCACCGTCGGTCAGTACGGTCATGGATTCCAGCTTGGCCAGTTTCTTGAGCAGATAATCGTTTTCGCTCAGGCGGCGCTGGTCTTCGGCCGTAACGTTCTTGAGGAACAACTGCAAGGGTTTGCCCGGGCCGATGTTCATTTCCCCACGAATGTTGCGTACCGCCAGCATCAGGCCCTTGAGCCATTCGATGTCGTCTTCGGCGGCCTGATCGATGCGTGCTTCGTTGGCCACTGGCCACGCTTGCAGCATGATGGTCTTGCCCTGGATGCCTGCCAGCGGCGCGAGGCGCTGCCAGATTTCTTCGGTGATGAACGGCATGAACGGATGCGCCAGACGCAGCGCGACTTCCAGTACACGCACCAGCGTGCGACGTGTGCCGCGCTGGCGCTCGACCGGTGCGGTCTCGTCCCACAGCACCGGCTTGGACAGCTCCAGGTACCAGTCGCAATACTGGTTCCAGATGAACTCGTACAGCGCCTGCGCAGCCAGGTCGAAGCGGAACTGCTCCAGTTGACGGGTCACTTCGGCTTCGGTGCGTTGCAGCTGCGAGATGATCCAGCGATCCGCCAGGGACAGCTCGACGGCTTCACCGTTCTGGCCGCAGTCCTCGCCCTTGTCGAGCACATAGCGCGCCGCGTTCCAGATCTTGTTGCAGAAATTGCGATAGCCTTCGACGCGGCCCATGTCGAACTTGATGTCGCGACCGGTGGACGCCAGCGAACAGAACGTGAAGCGCAAGGCGTCTGTGCCGTAGCTGGCGATGCCGTCGGCGAATTCCTGACGGGTCTGCTTCTCGATCTTCTTGGCCAGTTGCGGCTGCATCAGACCGCTGGTGCGTTTCTGTACCAGGGTTTCCAGGTCGATGCCGTCGACGATGTCCAGCGGGTCCAGCACGTTGCCTTTGGACTTGGACATCTTCTGGCCTTGGCCATCGCGCACCAGGCCGTGTACATACACCGTCTTGAACGGCACTTGTGGTGTGCCGTCTTCATTTTTCACCAGGTGCATGGTGAGCATGATCATCCGGGCGACCCAGAAGAAGATGATGTCGAAGCCGGTGACCAGCACGTCGGTGGAGTGGAACGTTTTCAGCGCTTCGGTCTTTTCCGGCCAGCCGAGTGTGGAGAAGGTCCACAGGCCCGAACTGAACCAGGTATCGAGTACGTCGTTGTCCTGTTGCAGCGCAACGTCCGGCCCCAGATTGTGCTTGGCGCGCACTTCGGCTTCGTCGCGACCGACATAGACCTTGCCCGACTCGTCGTACCAGGCGGGAATGCGATGGCCCCACCAGAGTTGACGGCTGATGCACCAGTCCTGGATGTCACGCATCCACGAGAAGTACATGTTTTCGTATTGCTTGGGCACGAAGGCGATGCGGCCGTCTTCGACAGCGGCGATGGCAGGTTCTGCCAGCGGCTTGGTGGAGACGTACCACTGGTCGGTCAGCCACGGCTCGATGATGGTGCCGGAACGGTCGCCTTTCGGTACTTTCAGGGCGTGATCGTCGACGCTGACCAGCAGGCCGGCGGCGTCGAAGGCGGCCACGATGCGCTTGCGGGCTTCAAAGCGATCAAGACCTGCGTACTCGGCAGGCAGGGTGCCGTCGACGGTGTCGTTCAGCGTGCCGTCGAGGTTGAACACCTGAGCGGCTGGCAGCACGGCAGCGTTCTTGTCGAAAATATTCAGCAGCGGCAGGTTATGACGCTTGCCGACTTCATAGTCGTTGAAGTCGTGGGCCGGGGTGATCTTGACGCAGCCGGTGCCGAATTCAGGGTCGCAATAGTCGTCGGCAATGATCGGGATGCGACGACCCACCAGCGGCAGCTCGACAAACTTGCCGATCAGCGCCTGGTAGCGCTCGTCTTGCGGGTTCACCGCCACCGCAGCATCACCGAGCATGGTTTCCGGGCGCGTGGTGGCAACGATGAGATAATCCAGGCCTTCAGCGGTTTTCGCGCCGTCTGCCAATGGATAGCGCAGGTTCCAGAGGTGACCCTTCTCGTCGTGGTTTTCCACTTCAAGGTCGGAGATGGCCGTGTGCAGCTTGGTGTCCCAGTTCACCAGGCGCTTGCCGCGGTAAATCAGGCCGTCTTCATGCAGGCGTACAAAGGCTTCTTTCACGGCGTCGGACAGGCCGTCGTCCATGGTGAAGCGCTCGCGGCTCCAGTCGACTGACGAGCCGAGACGACGAATCTGACGGCTGATGTTGCCACCGGACTCGGCTTTCCATTCCCAGACCTTGTCCAGAAACTTCTCGCGGCCCAACTCGTGACGGTCCAGGCCCTGCGCTTCAAGACGACGCTCCACCAGCATCTGCGTGGCGATACCCGCATGGTCGGTGCCCGGCTGCCACAGGGTGTTGCGACCCTGCATGCGACGGAAACGGATCAGGGCGTCCATGATCGCGTTGTTGAAGCCGTGGCCCATGTGCAGGCTGCCGGTGACGTTCGGCGGCGGGATCATGATGGTGTACGAGTCACCCGCGCCTTGAGGGGCGAAATAATTCTCTGACTCCCAGGTCTGGTACCAGGAAGTTTCGATGGCGTGCGGCTGGTAAGTCTTGTCCATGCGCGGCGGGAACCTGTGGCATTGATTCGGAAACCGGCAAGTATAGCCCTGTGGGCAAGTGACAAGCCATAAGCGCCGGGCCACAAGTTGACCGCATACCTCGCAGATCTGCCAGTGTGCGGTGAATGGGCGAGGGCAGATAATTCGGTTTTCAACCGCTGATCACAGGGTGGATGCCGCGATGAACGATACATCTGGAGCCAGGGCCGTGCTGCGTCGATATCGCTATGACGCGCTGGATCGCCTGGCTGGCGTCAAGACCGGGGCAGACGACTCGGCGTCACGCTTCTATCAAGTGAACCGGTTGAGTGTTGAGGTACAAGGTTCAGAGCATCGTCGGGTGTTTCAGTGCGAGGGCCAGTTGCTGGCCGAGCACGGCACAGAAGGTTCTTCCGCCCGAATGGACTTGCTGGGCACCGACCTGCAGCGCAGCGTGCTGCACAGCGTGGGCTCGCAGGCGCGGCAGCCAACTGCTTATAGTCCTTATGGTCACCGCTCGCAGGGCGTCACGTTTCTGGGGTTTAACGGCGAGCCCCCGGATAGCGTGACCGGGCATTATTTGCTGGGTAATGGTTTGCGTGCGTTCAACCCGGTGCTGATGCGGTTTAACCAGCCCGATAATCTGAGCCCGTTTGGACAGGGCGGTTTGAATACGTATGCCTATTGCATGGGGGATCCGGTTAATAGGAGGGATCCGAGTGGGCATATTCCGGTAGCGGCGACTCTTTCGAAGGTTTTTACTCTTCAAGATCTGCCAAACGAAATACTGGAACAGGTATTCAAACACCTGCCCGGAAAAGATTTGTTAAGTATAAGCAGAACGTCTACCCGGATGGATCAGATTGCATCGAACGTTTCAAAAGCGCCAAAAATCGATATTGAAGACCCCAAGGCACTATTGAAAATCCAACGCGATCTGAACGGAGAGACGGGTTTATCGCCCGCTGGGCTCAAGGACGACGACTTCTATAGAGCGCGCATTGCACGGGCCGCGATCAGTCGTGAGAAGGCGATGATGGATAAAGTTGAACATCTCGACGCGCAAAGAAAAACATATACTGAGAGCGTGATGGGCAGACGCGCTAATCCCATCGAATTTAACTCGTGGATCAAGCAAAATCGGGCTGCGTACGCGGGGTCTCCTGAGGAGCTGCAGGACATTGCTGTGATATCAACCCGCTACAATGAGTTGGTGTCAGAACAGTCAAAAGTGCTGCAGCAACACTCTACATCGATTAATTTGGCGAGAAATATACGCTCTATGCTTAATACTCGCTAGGAGAGCATCTACACGCCAAGCCGTTCATCTTACTTCTGCTGCTGCGCCAGCAATCGCTCCAGCCTGGCCTCCAGCCGCCGTTTGATCTCGGTCTCGATGTGCGGCGCGAAGTCGTCGATCACGTCCTGCAGGATCAACTGCGCTGCGGCGCGAAGTTCTGCGTCCAGGTGCAGCAAGGCATCCGGGTTGGGCAGCGCCTCGACAGGCGCAGGTGCCTGAAGCAGTGGCGCGGCCGGCTGCTCGGCCACCACGGGTACTTCCGGCGTCAGCGTGGGGATCTGTGCTTCGTCGAATTCGTCGTCATGGGGGGTATGAGTCCTGTTACCGACCACGTCGAACAGCAGTGGAATCTGTCCTTCACGGTGCACAGTGTCGGTCAGCAGCGGTGGCTGCAAGGAGTCGTCGCCGAGCAGTTGGCGGATCGATTCGAGATCGTCCAGCAAGTGCGCGGATTCAGCTTTTTTTGAAGTATCCATCGTGTCCTCAAAGACGCTGCAATCGGTGATCCTGCGGAGGATAGCCTTGTTCGCGGTAAGAACGGAAACTCTCGCGCGCGGCGAGACGTATGGCCGGGTCTTCGACAACCACCTCCGCCACGCGGGCGAAACGTTTGAAGAAGGCCGGAATACGCAGGTCCAGATTGACCAGCAGGTCTTCATGCCGGCCTGCGTCATCACCAAGGCCCAGCACGACCGGTGCATCATGGTCGCTCTCGGCATCGCCGTGCGGCAGGAAAACTTCGCCACGGAAACGCCACAGACGAGCGTCGAGGTCTTCGCGCTGCTCGGCATCGCTGCAGTGCAGGTAGACCTTATGGCCCAGCCGCCAGGCTTTTTCCGTGAGCTTGCAGGCAAAGTCCAGTCGCGCTGAAGGATCGGCGCTGGGAAGAATGTAGAAATCGACTTGGGTCATATTCGTTCAGGCAGCCAGGGCGTATCGATCAGTGATCGGCACGCCCTGCGCTTTCCTCAGGCTCCCGCGCGGTCGAGCAGGTACTGGGTCAACAGCGGAACGGGACGCCCGGTGGCACCTTTTTCCTTGCCGCCGCTCAGCCAGGCAGTACCGGCGATGTCCAGGTGAGCCCAGTCGTAGGCCTTGGTGAAGCGCGACAGGAAGCAGGCTGCGGTGATGGTGCCGCCTTTCGGACCGCCGATGTTGGCGATGTCGGCAAACGGGCTGTCCAGTTGTTCCTGGTACTCGTCGAACAACGGCAATTGCCAGGCGCGGTCATCAGCCAGTTTGCCCGCGTCGAGCAGTTGGTTGATCAGCGCGTCGTTGTTGCCCAGAAGGCCGGTGGTGTGACCGCCCAGTGCAACCACGCAGGCGCCGGTCAGGGTTGCGATGTCGATCACGGCCTGCGGCTTGAAGCGTTCGGCGTAGGTCAGCGCGTCACACAACACCAGACGGCCTTCGGCGTCGGTGTTGAGAATTTCGACAGTCTGGCCGCTCATGGTGGTCACGATGTCGCCCGGACGGGTCGCGGTGCCGCTCGGCATGTTCTCGGCGCAGGCCAGGATGCACACCAGGTTGATCGGCAGCTTCAGTTCAAGCACTGCACGCAGGGTGCCGAATACACTGGCTGCGCCACACATGTCGAACTTCATCTCGTCCATGCCGGCGGCGGGCTTGATGCTGATGCCGCCAGTGTCGAAGGTGATGCCTTTACCCACGAGCACGAACGGCTGCTCGCTTTTCTTGCCGCCCTGGTAGTTCATGACGATCAGGCGTGGTGGCTGGGCGCTGCCTTGTGCCACGGCCAGGAAGGAACCCATGCCCAGTTCGGCGAGCTTCTTCTCGTCGTGGACTTCCACTTTCAGGTTTTTGTGCGCCTTGCCCAGCGCCTTGGCTTCTTCGCCCAGGTAAGTCGGGTGGCAGATGTTCGGCGGCAGGTTGCCCAGATCGCGGGTCAGCGCCATGCCGGTGGCGATGGCCTGGGCGTGGGTGGCTGCGCGCTCGACGTCGGCGACGCTGACCTTGGCGGTCAGCAGGGTGATTTTCTTCAGGGCGCGGGCTTCGGCTTTCTGGGTCTTGAAGCGGTCGAACACATATTCGCCGTCGGCCAGGGCCTCGACCAGCAGGCGGGCCTTGCCGTAGGTGTCGCGATGCTTGACCGCCAGATCGTCCAGTACGAGGGTCGCATCGGTGCCGCCAAGGCCTTTGAGGGTCGACAGGACGCCCGCAACGATCTTCTTGAGTTGGCGATCGGACAATTCGGCTTCTTTACCGACGCCAACCAGCAACACGCGCTCGGCTTTGAGGTTGGGCAGGTTGTGCAGCAGCAGGCTCTGGCCGACCTTGCCCGCCAGGTCGCCGCGCTTGAGGACGGCTGCGATGGCTCCACCGCTGAGGGTATCGATGCTTTGCGCAGCGCTCCCCAGCACACGGTTTTCACTCACGGTGACGACCAGTGTTGCGGTTTTCAGGGTTTCCGGGCTTACGCTTTTAACAACCAATTCCATGTGGGGTCCTCGATTGAACGATGAGATTCGCAATACGAATGATGAACGCGGCATGACTGCGGTCTTTTCAAGGACGATGCCTGCGATAAGCCTCGCAGTTTGACCCCGGCGCATGACGGATGACAACCCCACTGAGACGCTTGTGGCCAACGGGTTTGTGAACTATCCCGAGTGCGCAGTGACAGAAACACTCAATCACAGGATAATGCCGCATATTTTTGGGTGCCTCGCGTTTGCGCGAGCACGAATATCCGGTTGCCGTGGCTCACAATTTTCCTTGTTTGGCTGCCTGAGCCTGACAACTCTGGAGTGTCTGGTTTGATTGTCTTTCGTTATCTGTCCCGAGAAGTGCTGGTTACCTTGAGCGCGGTCAGTGCTGTGCTGCTGGTCATCATCATGAGCGGACGCTTCATCAAATACCTGGCTCAGGCCGCCTCTGGGGCGCTGGATCCGGGTGTGCTGTTCATGATCATGGGCTTTCGTCTGCCAGGGTTCATGCAACTGATCCTGCCGCTGGGGCTGTTCCTGGGCATCCTGCTGGCTTACGGGCGTCTGTATCTGGAAAGCGAGATGACCGTGCTGGCTGCCACTGGCATGAGCCAGCAGCGTCTGCTCGCGATTACCATGGCACCGGCCGCGCTGGTGGCCTTGCTGGTGGCGTGGCTGAGCTTCAGCCTGGCGCCGCAGGGTGCCACGCAGTTTTCGCTGCTGATCAACAAGCAGGACGCCATGACCGAGTTCGACACGCTGGTGCCGGGCCGTTTTCAGGCGCTGCGCGATGGCACGCGGATTACCTACACCCAGGAGATGTCCGAAGACCGCTCCAGTCTGGGCGGGGTGTTCATCTCTGAAAAGCGTTTGTCCACAAGCACGAGCAAGGACCGTGGCATCACGGTGCTGGTGGCTGAAAAGGGGCACCAGGAAGTGCGGCCGGACGGCAGTCGCTTCCTGATCCTGGAAAACGGCTACCGTTATGACGGTAACCCAGGCCAGGCCGACTATCGCGTCATCAAGTACGACACTTATGGCGCGATGCTGCCCAAACCGGAAATCAGCGACGAAATCACCGACCGCGAAGCCATTCCCAGCACCGAGCTGTTCGGCAATAACACGCCGCGCTACGTGGCTGAATTGCAGTGGCGCATCTCGCTGCCGATTCTGGTGTTCATCGTGACCCTGATGGCTGTGCCGCTGTCGCGGGTCAATCCACGTCAGGGGCGTTACCTGAAACTGTTGCCGGCCATTCTGCTGTACATGTCCTACCTGACCATCCTGATTGCCGTTCGCGGCGCGCTGGAGAAAGGCAAGCTGCCGCTGGCGCTGGGCATGTGGTGGGTCCACGGGCTGTTCCTGCTGATCGGTCTGGGGTTGTTCTACTGGGAGCCCTTGCGGCTGAAAATGGCGAGTCGCCGTAGCATTGCGGAGGTGGCTCGTGGTTAAGCTCGATCGGTATATCGGTAAAAGCGTTTTCATGGCGATCCTCGCCGTGCTGGGGATCATCCTGGGTCTGGCTTCGTTGTTTGCCTTCATCGACGAGATGGGCGACATCTCGGACAGTTACACGTTGTGGGATGCCAGCAGTTTCGTTCTGATGACTGCCCCGCGTCGCGTTTACGACATGTTGCCGATGGCGGCGCTGATCGGCTGCCTGATCGGCCTCGGCAGCCTGGCCAGCAGCAGCGAGCTGACCATCATGCGCGCGGCGGGTGTTTCCATCGGCCGCATCGTGTGGGCCGTGATGAAGCCGATGCTGTTCCTGATGGTCGCCGGTGTGCTGGTGGGTGAGTACGTGGCGCCTTATGCCGAGAATCAGGCACAGGCCAATCGTTCGCTGGCTCAGGGCACGGGCGATGCGCAGAGCGCCAAGCATGGTCTGTGGCACCGTCAGGGTGATGAGTTCATTCACATCAACACCGTCCAGCCTAACGGGCTGATGTACGGCGTGACGCGCTATCGTTTCGACGAGCAGCGCCACATGCTGACGTCGAGCTTCGCCCGTCAGGCCAATTTCAAGACGGACTATTGGGAACTGAGCGACGTCGCCACGACCTATTTCCGCGATGGCAGCACCGAGGTCATCAATACGCCGGTCGAGCGCTGGGACGTATCGTTGAGCCCGCAATTGCTGAGCACAGTGGTCATGCCGCCTGAATCGTTGTCGATCAGCGGATTGTGGAGCTATTCCCACTACCTGGCTGATCAGGGACTGAGCAATGGCCGCTACTGGCTGGCGTTCTGGACCAAGGTTTTGCAGCCGCTGGTGACGGTGGCGCTGGTGCTGATGGCGATCTCGTTCATCTTCGGCCCGCTGCGTTCTGTCACGCTCGGTCAGCGCGTGTTCACGGGCGTACTGGTGGGCTTCACGTTTCGCATCGTGCAGGACCTGTTAGGGCCATCGAGTCTGGTATTCGGTTTCCCGCCGTTGCTGGCGGTGCTCGTGCCTGCCTCGTTCTGTGCCTTGGCCGGGCTGTGGTTGCTGCGCCGGGCGGGATAGTCAGGTGCAGATCTGAAAAAGCCGACAGCGATGTCGGCTTTTTCATGGGTGAAGGTTTTTGGTTCGGCCTGTCTCAGGTGTGTCGGGTGACACGCACCAGTCGGGTATCGGAATAGCGGTCGTGCCAAGTACGACGCTGGCCGTCGAACAGGCTCCAGATGAACCCAAGCCCGATGCACAACCATGACGCGATAGCGACCAGAAACCTGAGCAGCGCCTGAGTGAGCGTAATTGCGGTGCCGTCGGCATTCTGAACGCGGATACCCCAGACTTGCATGCCCAGCGTCTGGCCGGCATGGGTCCAGAATGTGGCGAAAAACGCAAATGTCACCAGCAGCAGAATGGAGGAGAGCAGCGGGTCGCCATCAAGCGCGCCCGATTCGGACAGCTGGCGCAGGCGCGCTTCGCCGATAAAGACCATCTGTACCAGTTTGTAGAGGAAGGCGGTAACCAGCTGTATGGCGAGGCAGAGCAGGGCGTCGTAGCTGATGGCGGCCAGGCGGCGGGGCAGGCTGGCGGGCGGGAAATCGCCCTGGGGCTGTAGCACGTGTCGGGGCATCGTAGGGCTCTCGATCACGAGGCGTGTTGCGGTACAGCTGCAAAAAAGCCTCTGGTAGGGATACCAGAGGCTTTTGGGGGCACTCAGGCTTCGGCTTGAACTTCGTCAGCCTGCATGCCCTTCTGACCTTGTACGGCGACGAAGGTGACTTTCTGACCTTCCTTCAGGCTCTTGAAGCCGTTGCCCTGAATCGCGCGGAAATGCACGAACAGATCCGGACCGCTCTCTGGGGTGATAAAACCAAAACCCTTCTCGTCGTTGAACCACTTGACGGTGCCGCTCTGACGTGTAGACATTTTCTTATTTCCTTGACGCTTGAATTGATGACAGTCCCTTTCACGTGAAAGAGTACTGGGGCTGGTTGCAGGAAGTAAGAAACGTAGAGCGGGATGTAGCAAACCTAGAGCTACTGCCCAGGTCCCGATTCAGCGACCTATGCAAACACAGTTCAGAAACTCTACGCCAAGTCTCGTTACAAAAACAAGCCCCTGCTGAACACCCTGTTTGCAGGGGGTTGAGGCGGTTGTGAGGATATTTCCCTGTATCGGGGCAGTGAATGTTTTTCAGCATTTTTCTGCACTTCGACAGTGCAGTTTCGGTCCATCCAGAAGGCTGTTCTGTCCGTTCGAAGGAGGGGACAGAACAGCGCTGAATGATCACCGGCCCTTGATGCTTTTTTGACGTGCCTATTCAGCCGCGGAAGTAACGCTGCGCCACGAAAGGCATTTTTGTAACCCGCATCGGGACTTTCTTGCCACGCACCATCGCCCACACAGGCGTGTCCAGTGCCGTGAATCGGCTATCCAGATAGCCCATTGCCAGCGGGCCGCCCAGGCTCGGACCGAATCCGCCGCTGCACACCGTGCCGATTGCGTTGTCGTCAGCATCGACGATTTGCGTGCCTTCACGCACGGGCGTGCGCTCCTGCGGTAACAGGCCTACGCGTTTCTTGTCCACGCCCGACTGCTGCTGGGCAAAAATCTGCTCCGCGCCTGGAAAACCGCCAGCGCGCGCGCCGTCCGCACGGCGGACCCTGGAGATGGCCCACAGCAGACTGGCCTGAATGGGCGATGTGTCGGTGTCCATGTCGTGACCGTACAGGCACAGACCAGCTTCCAGGCGCAGCGAATCGCGGGCACCCAGGCCGATGGGCGCAACTTCCGGCTCGTCCAGAAGGCGGCGTGCAAGCGCTTCGGCCTTGTCGGACGGCACCGAAATTTCATAGCCATCTTCGCCGGTGTAACCCGAGCGGCTGACGTAGCATGCAACACCCATCAACTCGACGCTTTTGAACTGCATGAAGGTCATGTTCGCGACTTCAGGCGCCAGACGCGCCAGTACGGTCACGGCGGCGGGGCCTTGCAACGCAAGCAGGGCGCGCTCTTCGAACAGCGGCTCGATCTTGCAATGGCCTGCCAGATGCTTGCACAGGTGCGCGAGGTCCTGGTCCTTGCAGGCGGCATTGACCACCAGCATCAACTGATCGTTGCCCAGGTTGGCGACCATCAGGTCATCAAGAATGCCACCGGTTTCGTTGGTGAACATGGCGTAACGCTGCATGCCGACCGCCAGGTCGATAATGTCGACCGGCACCAGCGTTTCCAGCGCCTTGGCGGCATCGATGCCGCTCAGGCGAATCTGGCCCATGTGTGACACGTCAAAAAGACCGGCCTGGGCGCGGGTGTGCAGGTGTTCTTTCATCACGCCAGCCGGGTATTGCACAGGCATGTCGTAACCGGCGAAAGGCACCATCTTTGCGCCCAGTTCACGGTGCAAGTCGTGCAGCGGTGTGGTCAGCAGAGATTCTGTGGACATGTTCAATTCCTTGTAGGTCGGGCCGTGCAGACAGCGCCGCCCGTCGGGTGCGGGCAGCGCATGGCATGAGTGATCAGGCTTCCTGATAGCTCTCGATGGACGGGCAGGCGCAGACCAGATTGCGGTCCCCGAACACGTTGTCGACGCGGCCGACCGGAGGCCAGTACTTGTTTTCGATCAGCGAGGCGACCGGGTAGACCGCCTGTTCGCGGCTGTACGGATGGGTCCACTGCCCGACGATTTCGGCGGCGGTGTGCGGTGCGTTTTTCAGCGGGTTGTCGTCCTTGTCCAGCGTGCCGTTCTCTACCGCGCGAATCTCTTCACGGATCTTGATCATGGCGTCGCAGAAGCGGTCCAGCTCTTCACGGGATTCGCTTTCGGTGGGCTCGATCATCAAGGTACCGGCCACCGGGAACGACATGGTCGGGGCGTGGAAGCCGAAGTCGATCAGGCGTTTGGCCACGTCGTCGACGCTGATGCCGCTGCTGTCCTTGAGAGGACGCAGGTCCAGGATGCACTCGTGCGCAACCAGACCGTTACTGCCGGTGTACAGCACCGGGTAGTGGTCTTCCAGGCGACGGGAAATGTAGTTGGCGTTGAGAATCGCCAGTTGCGAGGCGCGCTTGAGGCCTTCGCCGCCCATCATGCGGATGTACATCCAGGTGATCGGCAGAATGCTGGCGCTGCCGAACGGCGCTGCGCAGACCGCGCCTTCCTTGCGCTCCATGCGGGCATGGCCCGGCATGAAGGGCGCAAGGTGGGACTTGACGCCAATCGGGCCGACGCCAGGGCCACCGCCGCCGTGGGGGATACAGAAGGTCTTGTGCAGGTTCAGGTGTGAGACATCGCCGCCGAACTTGCCGGGTGCGCAAAGGCCGACCATGGCGTTCATGTTGGCGCCGTCGATGTAAACCTGGCCGCCGTTGTCATGAACGATGCCGCAGATTTCACGGATGCCTTCTTCGAACACGCCGTGGGTCGACGGGTAAGTGATCATCAGCGCCGCCAACTGGTCGCGGTGCTGAAGGGCTTTGGCGCGCAGGTCTTCGATGTCCACGTTGCCGCGTGCATCGCAGGCCGTCACCACCACGCGCATACCCGCCATGTTGGCGGTGGCGGGGTTGGTGCCGTGGGCCGAGGAGGGGATCAGGCAGATGTCGCGGTGTTCATCGCCACGGCTCTGGTGATAGGCGCGAATCGCCAGCAGGCCGGCGTATTCGCCTTGTGAGCCAGCGTTGGGCTGCAGCGAAATGGCGTCATAGCCGGTCGCCGCGCAGAGCATGGCCTCCAGTTCGTCGGTCAGTTGCTGATAACCCGCGCTTTGCTCGGCCGGGGCGAACGGGTGCAGGTTGCCAAACTCGGCCCAGGTGACCGGGATCATTTCGCTGGCAGCGTTGAGCTTCATGGTGCACGAACCCAGCGGGATCATGGTGCGGTCCAGTGCCAGGTCCTTGTCGGCCAGCTTGCGCAGGTAGCGCATCAGTTCGGTTTCGGAGTGATAGCGGTTGAACACCGGGTGGCTGAGGATCGCCGATCGACGTGTCAGCGCGGCAGGCAGGCGCGACTGGACGCTGACCGACAGAGCCTCGAAGTCGGGAGTGTTCTGACCGTCGGCAGCGAATATCGCCCACAGGGCTTCAACGGCGGATGGCGAAGTGGTTTCGTCGAACGACAGGCCCAGGCGTTCATCGTCGATTTCACGCAGGTTGATGTGCTGGGCACGGGCCGCCGCGTGCAGGGCTGCGGTTCTGTGGCCGGTGTGCAGGGTGACACTGTCGAAGAAGTGCTGCTGTTCGATTTTCAGACCCAACTGGCCCAGACCCTCGGCGAAAATGGCCGTCAGGTGATGAACGCGGTTGGCAATCTGCGTCAGGCCACGCGGCCCGTGATAAACGGCGTACATGCTGGCAATGTTGGCCAGCAGCACTTGCGCGGTGCAGATGTTGCTGGTGGCCTTCTCGCGGCGAATATGCTGTTCGCGAGTCTGCATGGCCAGGCGCAGGGCCTGCTTGCCATGACGGTCTACCGACACGCCGACCAGGCGGCCCGGCATGTCGCGCTTGAACGCATCGCGGGTCGAAAAGTAGGCCGCATGCGGACCGCCGAATCCCAGCGGTACGCCAAAGCGCTGTGCGGTGCCGATAGCGACGTCCGCACCGAACTCGCCCGGTGGCGTCAGCAGGGTCAGGGCCAGCAGGTCGGCTGCGACGGCAACCAGTGCATTGGCGGCGTGGAAGCGCTCGACCAGGTCGCGGTAGTCGAATACATCGCCGTTGCTGGCCGGGTATTGCAGCAGCGCGCCGAAGTAGTCACTGACATCGCCCAGTTCGATCTCGTCCGCCACCACCACCGTAATGCCCAGTGGTTCGGCGCGAGTGCGCAGGACGTCCAGCGTTTGCGGATGGCAGTGGCTGGAGGCGAAGAATTGCTGGCTGCCCTTGTTCTTGCTCAGGCGTTTGCAGAAGGTCATTGCTTCGGCAGCAGCAGTGGCTTCGTCCAGCAGCGAGGCGTTGGCAATCGGCAGGCCGGTCAAGTCGCTGATCAGGGTCTGAAAGTTGAGCAGCGACTCGAGGCGGCCCTGGGAAATTTCCGGCTGATAGGGCGTGTAGGCCGTGTACCAGGCCGGATTCTCCAGCAGGTTGCGCAGGATCGGTGCGGGGGTATGGGTGTTGTAGTAACCCTGGCCAATGTAGGTCTTGAACAGCTGGTTCTTGTTGGCGATGGCCTTGATCGACGCCAGTGCGTCGGCCTCGCTTTGCCCGGCCGGCAGGTTCAGCACGC
This sequence comes from Pseudomonas asturiensis, assembly GCF_900143095.1. GTDB lineage: Bacteria > Pseudomonadota > Gammaproteobacteria > Pseudomonadales > Pseudomonadaceae > Aquipseudomonas > Aquipseudomonas asturiensis. The sequence goes on from NZ_FRDA01000003.1 coordinate 98,436, forward strand.
TGGTGCCCTTGATGCTTTCCGGGATCACGCTTTCGCTCAGCGCTTCGATGGAGTCAAAACCCAGGGTTTGCAGCATGGCCTGCTCGTCGTCGGCGCGCGGGCCGATATGACGGGCGATGAATTCGTTGGCGGTGCTCAGTTCGATACGGTCAGTCATGGCTCGCTCCTCAGGCTTCGGCGTTGGCTTTGATCAGGCGGTCGTAGGCGTCCTGATCCAGCAGGCCGTGGATGGCGTTGGCATCTTGCGGGATGAAGCGAAAGAACCAGCCTGCGCCCAAGGCGTCTTCGTTGACCAGTTCCGGGGTGGCGTCGAGGGCCGTGTTGACGTCGACCACTTCGCCGTCCAGCGGCATGTTGATGCTGCTGGCGGCCTTGACCGATTCCACCACCGACACTTCAGCGTGCTGAGTGTAGACCTGCAATTCAGGGAGCTGAACGAACACCACATCCCCCAGCGACTCCTGCGCATAGGGTGTGATGCCAACGGTGACACTGCCATCGGCTTCGGCGCGCAGCCATTCGTGATCGACAGTGAAGCGCAACTCGCTCATAAAAACTCCTCGGGACTGAATCTCGCGCAGGGCGCGGCGTTATCCCTGAAGCAAAGCAATTTCACTGCCAATTTGTATTTTTCTTTATAAATCAATGTCTTGTTGGTTTTTCAATACCTGCCTGAGCTCGCAGGTGTAGCGAAATCGCTACAGTTGTAGCGTCCCTGAAAAATCCTGCCCGATCAAAGCCTTGATAGCTATACATCAGCCTGGCGTGGAATGTAATCGTTCCACTGGAGTGAAAGCGTTACACGCTGCGCAGCTGTCTGTGCTTTTCAGCAGAACTTGGTCGCAGCACTCGCGGTCGTTGCGGTCAATGGGCCTGCGTTTGCAGGTACGTCTCCAGTTCGGCAAGCGGCAACGGCCGGCTCACCAGATACCCCTGAACCTGATCGCACTGGTTTTCAGTCAGAAACGCCAGTTGTTCAGGCGTTTCGACACCTTCTGCGATGACCTTCAAGCCAAGGCTGTGTGCCAGCTCGATGATTGCCCGGGCGATAGCGGCGTCCTGTGGGTTAGTGGTCACTTCGCGAATGAACGCGATGTCGATTTTAAGTTTGTCGATAGGGAATCGGCGCAGGTACGCCAGACTCGAATAGCCGGTCCCGAAATCGTCGATGGAAATCCTGACGCCCAGGGTTTTGAGGGACTGCAGGGTGGCGATGGTGTGCGAGGTGTTCTCCATCAGCGAGCTTTCCGTCAGCTCCACTTCCAGCCACTGCGGGTCAACCTGATGCCGTTCCAGAGCGCCGCTGATGTCCGCAATCAGGCCGCTTTCAGCGATCTGCTGGCCGGACACATTGACCGCTACCTGAAACGACCCCAGCCCAGAGCGTTGCCACTGGGCAATCTGCGCACAGACGCTGTCGATTACCCAGTTTCCGACCTCGGTAATCAGGCCCAGACTTTCCAGCACCGGCACGAAGACGGCCGGCGAGATGTTTGACTGGCCAGGGCGTTTCCAGCGCAGCAAGGCTTCCAGGCCGCAGACGTTGCCGTCCGCCAGGGTGACTTTGGGCTGGTAGGCAATCTCGAAGGCGCGCTGATGCACGGCCTCTCGCAGAGCGGTTTCCAGGTCCAGACGCTCCGAGACCTCAGTGTTCATTTGCGCGGTATAGAACCGGTAGCCATCCACGCCTTTTTTCTTCGCGTTATTCATCGCGGTATAGGCGTGCCGCACCAGTTCGCGGGCGTCTTCGCCGTCTTCCGGGAAAAGCGCCACGCCGATGCTGGCGGTCATGACAATGCGCTGGTCTTCGATCTGAAACGGCGTGCGCAGGGTTGTACGGATGCGCTCCAGAATCTGCTGAGTATCAGCCTGACCCTCGCGGATCATCAGAATCAGCGCAAATTCATCGCCGTCCACCCGGCCGAGCGTGTCGCTGGCATTCAGGCACCTCGCCAGGCGTCGGCTGACTTCGAGCAAGGTCTGGTCGCCGAGTACATGACCCCAGGTCTCGTTGATGTTCTTGAACCCGTCCAGGTTGACCGTCATCACCGCAAGCTTCCAGCGGCTCACGGCTGCCTGGGTCAGGCCCATCTGCAGGCTGGTGAAAAACAGGTCGCGGTTGGGCAGGCCGGTCAGGCTGTCGTAATGAGCCATCTTCAACAAGCGCTGATCGGATTCCTTGCGCCGGGTGATGTCGTGCACGATGCCGACGATGATCCAGTCATCGCCCGCCTGGTAGGCCTGGCGATGGATCTCCACCGACACATCGCGACCGCTTTTGTCGCGGATCATGGTTTCCAGCGGCTCGCTCGGGCCTTTGCCGGCGATGATCTGGTCATAGACCACTTCCAGCTGTTCCATGGAGCTTTCGCCCAGATCCGCAGGCGTCTTGTGCAGCAATTCGTCGGCGGTATAGCCCAGCAACTGACAGGCGCGGCGGTTGAATTCGATCAGGCTCATGGTGTTGCGGTTAATCAGGATAATCGCGTCGTCCGAGGCGTCCATCACCGAGCGAAAGCGCTCCAGGTCGATGGTGCGCTGTTGCAGCTGGTCCTCAAGAATCAGGTTGTGGCCTTTCATGTAATCGCCGAACGCCTTGAGTCGCAGCAGGTTGCGCACGCGTAGCCACAGCTCGGCGCTGTCTACCGGTTTGTTGAGGTACTCTTCGGCACCCGCCTCCAGCCCGGAAATACGCGCGCTGCGCTCATCGAGCGCCGAAAGCATGATGATGGGGATATTGGAGGTGGTCTTCCCCGACTTGAGATGGCTGGCCACTTCATAGCCGTCCATGCCCGGCATCATGATGTCCAGCAGGATCAGGTCGGGCGCATGCCTTGCGATCATCTCCAGCGCCTGCTCGCCGGACTCCGCCGTCTGAGTCTGGTAATGCTGATTCTGCAGGAGCACCTCCAGCAGATCGCGTACATGAACGTCGTCATCGACGATCAAAATCGTTGCGGCTGTTTCGGTCATGGCGAGCACTCGGAGGATTGCCGTTCAGTTGAGGTCTTTTCCAGCAGGGTGTCGATGACGCGGTACAGCTCTTTGTAGCTCAGGGGTTTGATGATGTAGGCGTCGCAGCCGGCCAGGCGGATTTTTTCTTCGTCTTCCTTCATGGCCATTGCCGTGAGGGCAATGACCGGAATACTCGCCGTGCTGGCCTGGGCCTTGAGCAGGGTCGTGGCCTGCAGGCCGTCCATGGCGGGCAATTGAATGTCCATAAGGATCAGTTGCGGTTGATGCTCGCGCGCCAGTTTCAGGCCGGTCTCGGCATCGATTGCAGCGATCACGCTATGCCCGGCGCTGGTCAGCAGCAGTTCGGCCAGACGCATATTGGCCGGGTTGTCTTCAATGATCAGGATTTGGGCCATTGCGCCTCCACAGGTAGATGAGGCCGAATGGGCAGCCAGACCACGAAGCGCGCGCCCAGATCCTTGACGCTTGCGACCGCGACACTGCCGCCGTGCAATTCGACCAATTGCTTGACCATTGCCAGGCCAAGCCCTGTGCCTTCGAATTTGCGCGACAGGCTGCTGTCGATCTGACTGAACGCCTTGAACAGCTTGCTCATATCGCTCTGCGCGATACCGATGCCGGTGTCGCTGACGCTCAACTCCAGAAAATGCTCGTGCGTGCCTGGTGCCAGCTCGAATCCGTAGGTGGGCCAGTCACCCTCTATGCTGCCCGCCAGTGCGCGCGGCACCTGGCGCACGGACAGCGTGACCCAGCCGCCAGGCGCGCTGAACTTCACTGCGTTGGCCAGCAGGTTGTAGACGATCTGCTTGGTCTTGCGGCGGTCCAGCTCCAGCAGTCCGAAATCGGCTTCGCTTTCCAGCTTCAGTTGAATGCTCTGCAGTGCGGCTTGTTCACGCACGATCAGCAGACTGTTGCTCAGCAGTTCAGCCAGTTCCACCGACTCCAGCTCCAGCTCCATCATGCCCGCTTCGACTTTGGACAGGTCGAGGATGTCGTTGATCAACGACAGCAGGTGTTGGCCGCTGTTGTAAATGTCGCCGATGTACCTGCGCTGCGTGTCGGTCATCTCGCCCACCATGCCGTCCCGCAGCGCCTCGGAAAAACCGATGACGGCGTTGAGTGGCGTGCGCAACTCATGCGACATGGTGGCGAGGAATTCGGACTTCATGTGGCTGGCATGTTCCAGCTCAATGTTTTTCTCTTCCAGCGTGCGTTCGAAGCGCTTGCGTTCAGTGACATCACGGGCGGCGGCAAATACGCCCTTGAGCTTGCGGTCGCGGTCATGGAAGGTCGCGGCGTTGTAGGAAACCACGGTTTCGGTGCCGTCGTAGGCGCGCACGGTCAGTTCGTAATCGCTGACGGTGTGTTCGCTGAGCACCCGCTTGATGGCCGCTTCTGCACTGGCCGGATCGGTAAAAAAGTTCTTGCAGGGCGCGCCGATCAGTTCGTCCCTGGTTCGCCCGGTCAGCGCCATCATCTGCTTGTTGACGTCGGAAATGATGCCTTGCGGGTCCGTCATCATCAGGGCATCGATGTTCGACTCGATCAGTGAGCGGGTATAAAAGTGCTGATCGCGAAGACGCTGGTCCAGCATGGCCTGGTTTTCTTCTTCCTGTTTGCGCGCCGTGTTGTCGGTGCCTATCAGCAGATAGCCAATGATGGTCTCGCTGCTGTCACGCAACGATGTGACCGAGACCATGGCCGACAGGCGACTGCCGTCCTTGCGGATGTAGGTCAGTTCGTAAATGTCCTCAATGCCGCGAGAGGCCTTGAACACCAAGGCTTCGAAACCGGGATTGATGGGTGTGTTGAGCTCATGGCTCAGGGCGGATGCGCGGGTGATCAGCTCGGCGGGGTCGGAAATGTCGGCAGGCGTGATCTTGTCGACCACGTCTTCGGACTGATAGCCGAGCATGCGCTCGGCACCGACGTTAAAGATCTGGATGACGCCGTGCTCATCCGTGGCGATGCTGGAGAAGTAGGCGCTGTTGAAAATCGCGTCCTGAAGCGCGCCGGTCTTGAGCAGGGTTTTCTGTCGTTGTGACTCGACGATGTTCTCGGCGCGAGACGGCAGGTCTATGGGCGGGCGGTCTACTGGCGGGGTCTGCATCATTGCTCCCGTGACTTCGTGAACCTGCCTGCGTTCTGTACTATTTAATACGCGCGTACATCCGTTTAGATGGATGACAAGAGGTTCTTGGACCTTAACAGAACAGTTGCCGACCGACGGAGATTAAATGACGCATTGTGAAAATTTTTTTACCTGACGCCCAGGCAGCGCTAACGCTTGGAGCAAATGCCGTATTTGCGCAGTCGCTGAGCAATGGCGGTATGCGAGGTGTGCAGACGAGCGGCCAGCTGTCGGGTGGAAGGATAGTCGGCGTAGAGCTTTTCCAGCAGATCCTTTTCAAAGGATTCCACGGCATGTTCCAGGCTGTCGACTTCAACGGCATTCTGGCCTGAGATGGCGGTGCCTGCGATGTCCAGATCGCCGATATCGACCAGCGCGCTTTCACTGATGGCGGCGGCGCGGAAAATGACGTTCTGCAATTGCCGAACGTTGCCGGGCCAGCGATTGCCCAGCAGGGCCGGGTAGGTGCCAGGCGCCAGACGACAGACCGGGCGCTGAATCTGCGCGCAAGCCTGTTCCATGAAATACCGCGCCAGTAGCAGAATGTCCTGGCCGCGCTCACGCAAGGGCGGCACCTCCAGATTGAGGACGTTGAGGCGATAGAACAGGTCTTCGCGGAACGTGCCTTCGCTGACCATTTTTTCCAGGTCGCGGTGGGTGGCGCTGAGAATACGCACGTTGACCTTGACCTCACGGTCGCCGCCCACGCGTCGAAAGCTGCCGTCGTTGAGAAAACGCAGCAGCTTGGCCTGGAGATAGGGCGACATCTCGCCGATCTCGTCAAGAAACACGGTGCCTTGGTTGGCCAGTTCCATCAGGCCCGGCTTGCCGCCGCGCTGGGCGCCGGTGAAAGCCCCCGGGGCATAGCCGAACAGCTCGCTTTCAGCCAGGTTTTCCGGCAGCGCCGCGCAGTTGAGGGCCAGAAAGGGCTCGCCATGTCGGGCGCTGCTGGCATGACAGGCACGGGCGACCAGTTCCTTGCCAGTGCCGGTTTCGCCCTGAATCAGCAGCGGCGCATCCAGGGCTGCAATCCGCTGGGCGCGGGCCTTGAGCGTGCGGATGGCGGCAGACTCACCCAGCAGTGCATCAAAGCCTTCGGCGTGATCGTGGTGCAGGGCTGACAGGCGTTCGCCGATCCGGCTGGGCAGGTACAGCGTGATCAGCGCGCCGGCTTCGGTGATGGGTGTGGCATCAAGCAGCAGCGCCTCGCCATTGAGGGTGATTTCACGCAAGGGCAGACGAAAGCCGTTTTCCAGCAGCGCGGACTGCAGGCCAGGATCGGCAAACAGTTCGCCAATCGGCTCGCCTGCAGGTTCGCGGCCGATCAGTGTGATCAAGGCCGGGTTGGCCAGCAGCACATGCCCGCCGCTGTCGAGCGCCAGTACCGGGTCGGCCATTGCCGCCAGCAGGGCATCAAGCTGCAAGTGACGACGCTGACCGGGCAGGATATCCACCACCGTGATCGCTTCCACGCCTCGTACGCGAAACAGCGCGTCCTTGAGCTCTTCTAGCATCTGATGGCTGAGGGTGGGGGCGTCGATGTAGACATTGGGCGGCACCATTTCCACGGCGTCCAGATTCAGATTGCGCCCACCCAGAATCGCCAGCACTTCCTGGGTGATACCAACGCGGTCGATGAAGCAGACATGGATACGCATGGGGCGGTGCTGGTCCGGGCACGGGAGGGTGGCAAGTATGCCTTGTGATGCGGGATTTGGTGAAGTTCAGCGTGTCGTGGCATGCAAGTAAGCAGCGCCCTTTCGAGGCGGCGCTGTCTGGCAGCATGCAGAGTAGCCGTGGGAGCGAGCTTGCTCGCGAAGGCCATGTTTCAAGCACAGCCTCTCGTTTGGACGGACCGGCCCTTTCGCGAGCAAGCTCGCTCCCACAGGTGTTGCATTCAGTCAGCAAGATCGCCTTGTGTTCTGGCAGCGATCAAAGCAGGCAACCGGCCACGACATCTCTGTGGGATGAGCCGGCCCTTTCGCGAGCGAGCTCGCTCCCACAAACCGTGTTTATTCAGCAGATTAGTCGCGGTTCGACAAGAGCAGCATCACTCTCATCGGTCGGCAGGCAGGCTCCTGTTACTCCAGATGCTCAGGCTTCACGGGGTCGCCGGACTCTGCGCCGAGTTTGTCGCGGATATCCTGGAACATGCGGTCGTACTCGGGATGCTTGGCAATCGGCAGTGCGTCGCTATGGGGCAGGCCGTGTCTGAGGGCGATGCGCCCGGCGTCGTGGGCAAAGTTGAAGGCCAGGTCACCGGGCAGTCGGAACACCTCGGAGAAGCTTTTGTCATTGATCTGGCCCTGCATCGTGAAGTGGATGCCGGTTCCTTCCTTGGGGTCCTGGCTCAGTTCGTAACGCAAGTGGATGTCGTAGGAAACATCCGATCGCTGAAACGCCGCGTGAGTCATGTGCAAATGGCCTGGCTCGAACATGGAGATTGCCCCATAAAATTGAGTGTCCCTGTAGGACACCGCGGGTGCCAGAGCGGTTCAGCCGCACGCATCAGCGGGGCGGGGAACCCTCAGCCCTGACCGGCTCAGGTCTCGACCATATCCACAGGTTGCCCAGGCCCATGCCGGCAATCGCCAGGTACAACCACCAGACATGGGTCAGCAGGCTCAGCATCATGACTGCGCAGAAGAGCATGCTGACGGTGGCGCTGATCTTGGCGCGGCGCGTGACCAGTCGGCCGTTGCGCCAGTTGTAGAGGATCGGACCGAACACGCGATGGTTTTCCAGCCAGGCATTCAAGCGTGGCGAACTGCGCGTTGCTGCCCAGGCGGCCAGCAGGATGAATTCGGTGGTGGGCAGCCCCGGGATGAAAATCGCGGCAATGCCTATGCCCAGGCTGGCATAGGCGAGGATGCCAAACAGAAAGCGTGAAAGTCTGGAGCCGGGCGGTTTGTACGTCATGTTTCCTACAGGCAGGTTCGAAAAGCCCGGCCAGCTTAACAGCACCGGGCGCTTTTTCATGCGTGTGCCACTTCGGCTGTAGGCGCTTCGGCGTAAGCGTGCTGCAACAGAACGTTGAAACGCTCGAACGCCTCGACAGCGCCCTGATCCAGTTCAGCTTCCTGCTCGACCGTGAGGGGCTGTTCATCAAGGGTCTTGATGAAGGTTTTCCAGCCTGCCGCCCGACCGCCAGCAGGTTCACCCAGGTGGCGCGCACCGAAGTTTTCGCTGAGGTTCAGCGCCACGGCACGTTTGATCAAAAACGCAGCACCCAGCTTGGAACCCTCGGAGACGAACAGCCAGCCCAGCGCCTGGGCAAGGGTCGGCTGCTGCACGGCACCGGCAACCGGTGACGGCGTCTGCAGGCCAAGGTCCGCCAGGTCAGCCCTGGCCTGCTCCGCCCGGCAGCGTTCAGGCAGGTCGGCGATGATCGCCTGAAGCGCCGTGTCGTTGTAAATACTCTGCAGTTCGGCCTGAAACAGGTACTGGGCGACCACAAAACGCGCGTAGCTGTTCAGGGTGTCGAAGGGGGCATGTGCCTTGACGGCCTTGTCCAGTTGCTCGTGCGGTGCGTGGGTAATCTGATTGAGGCGTTGGGAGCGCAGGGCCGGGCGCGCGTGTTCGAGTGTCATCGAGGTCTTCCTTGCTGATCATAGGGGCTTGTTGAATAGACGAATGGTCAAACCCTTGAGCGTAAAAAAACACGCCGTCGGATTCGGCGGCGTGGGTTTGGTGCGCGGTTCAGATGTCCCACACCACGTTGACGCTGAAGTTGCGGCCCGGCTGGGTCAGGCGCTCAAGATTGGCCGGCGCGGTCACGCCGGCTTCGCCGACACCGTCGTAGCCGCGAACGTCGTCCCATAGCCAGTACTTCCTGTCGGTCAGGTTGTAGAGGCCTGCATTGACGGTCACATCGTCAGTCACTTTGTAGTAGCCGGTCAGGTCGAGGATGCCGAAGCCGGGTGTCTTGAACTGGCTGGAGGTGCCGTCCGGGGTATGGAAGGTGGTTTCATCCACGCTGTTCTTGCGTTTGACCAGCGTCAGGCTCAGCAAGCCGCCATATGGCACCTGCTCGTAACCCAGGCCCAGCACGCCGGTCAGCGGATTGACGCTGTTGATGGGCTCGCCGGTGTCGTTGTTGCGGCTGTGGGCGTAAGCCACGGAGGCCTGGCTGTACAGACCTTGCGGAGCACCGAAGCTGTCCAGATTCAAACGGCCCTTGAACTCCGCGCCTTTGATGGTGGCGCGCTTGATGTTGTTGGACTGGAACGTCAGCGCGCTGTAGCCCGGCGTGATGGCGTCTTCATTGATGAAGTCGCGGTACGTGTTGTAGAACACCGCGAGGTCGAACGAGCCGGATTCGAAGCGGCCGCGCAGACCGGTTTCATAGCTCTTGCTTTTCTCGGGTTCCAGATCCGGGTTGGGTTCCACCACGTAGCCTGCGCTCAGGTTTTCGAAGCGTCCGTACAGCGCCTTGGCCGATGGTGTGCGGAAACCTTCGGCGTACTGACCATACCAGGTGTATTGGTCGGTCAACGCGTAGGTCACGCCCAGTTTGGGCGACACTCGGTGCCAGGTCTTGCTTTCGTCACTGGCCTGGCTGGCATCCGTCAGGCTGACCGAGTTGAGAAACTCAGGCGTGATCTTCGGATCAAGTTTCGTGTAGTCGTAGCGCACGCCCGGCAGAAAGGTCCAGTTGTTCCAGCTGATCTGATCCTGAGCGAACAGGGCGTAGCTGTTGATGGTCGGGTCCGGGAAATCGCTGGTCGCCGCCAGGCGGTCGCTCGGGCTGTCGGCACCCAATACGCGGCACGAGCCAAATACCCGCGCGCAGGTGGCGCTGCCGCTGCGCAGCCCGGTGACTTTCTGCTGCTTGAGAGTCGTGCCGTAGGTCAGCACGTGATCGGTGCCGGCAATGGAAAACGCCTTGTCGAGTTGCGCATCGAAGATCCACTGCTTCTCCTGATACACCGTGTCGCGAGAGCGGTTCACGTCACGGGAGAACGGGAAGTAGCGCTCCTGTGTGGTCTGGTCGGTCTTGGCGGTCTGGTAGTTCAGGCTCCACTTGACGTTGTCGACCAGCAGGCTGTCGAGGGCGAAACTGTTTTCGACGCCGAAACGTTCACGGGTAATGGTGTCGTTGCCTTCGCGCGACTGATACATGCCCAGTCCGGTGCCCAGGTTGAACGGCCCGCCGACGGCGCTTTTCAGGTTTGTGTCGCGATCGTCCTTGTACTTTTCGTAGGTCAGGCCCAGACGCGAGCCGTCGCCGTAGTTCCATCCCAGCTTGGCCAGGACGTTGGTGGTGCGCGCGTCTTGCGGATTGGCCTCGGTGCGGTTCAGACCGGTACCGCCCGTGCTGCCGTAGGATTCGGTCTCATGGCCGTTGCGCTGACTGAGGTGCAGCAGGGCGTCGAGATCACCCTGACGTCCGGCCAGCGTGGCAGAATTCAGCCAGCTGTCATCGGCCGAGTTGTAGCCGGTTTTCAGCCGTGCACCGACGTCCTTGCCGGGCTTGATGATGTCGTCCGGGTCCAGCGTGTAATAACTCACCACGCCGCCGATGGCGCTGCTGCCATACAGCGCCGAGGCCGGACCGCGGAGGATTTCCACGCGCTTGACGATCTCGGGGTCGACGTAGTTGCGGTGGGTCTGCGCGTAAGGGCCAGTGAAGAAACTGTCGGGCACTTCGACGCCGTCGACCTGGGTCAGAATGCGGTCGCCATCGATGCCGCGTATGTTGTAACCCGTGGTGCCGGCCCGCTGGCCTGCACCGCCGACCGAAACACCCGGCTCATTGCGCACCAGATCGCGAAGGGTATTGACGTTACGGCGGTCCAGTTCTTGGCGTGAGTGCACGCTGACGGTGCTGGGAACGGTGGCCACATCCTGCGCCTGACGGGTGGCGCTGACGGTGATCTGCTCAAGCGCCATCACGCCCGCGATGCGTTTTTCCAGCACCACCGTGTTGTTGCCCAGCGAGCGGTAGCTCAACGGGCTGCCCGCCAGCAGAGCGTCCAGTGCCCTGGCGGGTGTCAGGTTGCCGTTGGCTCCCGATGACACCACGTTCTGCGTGAGATCAGAGGACACGCCCACCTGCCAGCCGGTCACGCGGCTGAACGCGTTCAGCGCCGAGACCAGCGGCTGTCGTTCAATCGAAAACGCGTAGGTACCTGCGGCGCGAGTGGGGTGCGCGTTCTCGTCGGCAGCGCTTGCGGACGTCATCGGCAAGCCGGCGCTCAGCACCGCAAGCGTCAAAAGGGAGAGGGTAAACCGTGCTCGGTGATGAGCAGCGGGCGTAGGGTTGGACGACATCGATAACGCTCCCTGTGGGTTTTCGTTCTAGTGTTGCGCACGTTTCTCATATGAGAATAATTTGCATTGACAATGACTAGACGAACGACCAGCGGCTATCGAGTAAAAAAAGTTCGGTCAGTTGATGATCACCAGCGCGGGCATCTCGTGCACGCTGGCGGAGGTGATGTGTGCCAGCGAGCGAATCACGTCCAGGGGATTGTCCAGACGATAATTGCCGGTCACCGCTATGTGTCCTCGCTGTGCATTGGTGTTGATGATCCAGCCGGGGTAGTAGCGACGCACTTCGGCCAGCACTTCACTCAGCGGGCAGTTATCAAAAATCAGGCGGCCTTGCACCCAGGCCAGATCACGATTGGCGTCGAGTTTTTCTCGATTGCCAAAGCCCCCGGGCCCTATGCGTACGCTTTCCCCGGCACCGAGGTTAACGCTTGAGTCGCCGCGAATGGCCTGCACGTTCACCGCGCCTCGCTGGACCTGCACCTGCGCAACGCCGTCCAGATAGCGCACGGAAAAGTCAGTGCTGTCGGCCTGCATGCGCACTGGACCGGCCTCGATTTCCATCGGCAGGCCGGGGCGAGCAGGCACGTTGAAGTACGCTTCGCCCTGATACAGGCGCGCCGAGCGCTGCGTATCACCAATCTGGCTGGAAAACGCCGAGTCGGTATTGAGCAGTACCTGCGACCCATCGGCCAGCTCCAGACGCTGGCGCTCGCCGACCACGGTCAAATGATCGGCCTGCAGGCGTAACGGCAGGTTGCTGAAATTCAGCACTGCGAGCAGTACAACCGCTGCCGTGGCCAAGGGTTTCCAGTGCGCACGAGCGCGCTGCCAGGGTGTCCGCTTGCCAGGCTCGGCGAGTTGCGCGGCAGCCTGTTGCACGGGCACGCCATTCCAGATCGCCTGGGCTTTGTCGAAGGCGCGCGCGTGTTCAGGATCGGCATTGAGCCATTCCTGAAAGAGCCTGTTTTGTTGCTCATCAGCGCCTTCCAGCTCAATCAGCCAGGTCAACGCCTGATCCATTGCGCGGTTGCTCAGCACGTCTTGTGCTGGTGTTTCTGGGGGCACGGTGTTCCTCGGCAGTCCTGAATCGGTAGCGGTCGGGGTGAGGGACTGGCAGCCTGCGTCAGCACTCAGGGCGGGTCAAGCCTTGAGACGACGCCGACACAGATCGCCATGATCAGTTTCAGTTCTTTTTGTACGGTGCTGGCCGAGACATTCAACTGCTCGGCGATTTGCAGATAACTCTGCCCGTTGAGCCGGCTGAGGGTGAAGATCGACTGCTGGCGTGGGGTCAAGGTGCTGAGACTCGCGCTCAGGCTGTCGATCAGGCGTTTGGCGTGAGCGGCATCTTCCGGCGCGCTCAGTTGAGCCACGACGCTTTCCAGTTGGGCGAGCGGGACGTCTTCGATCAGCGTACGGCCGCGAATGCGCCGGGCACGCAGATGGTCCAGCGCCAGGTTGCGCGCAGTCTGGAAGACGAAGGGCTCAAGATGATCGATGGGGCGTTCGTTCAGCGCCCGACTGACACGCAGCCAGGTTTCCTGAAGCAGATCCTCGGCAGCGCTACGGTTGCCCACCATGCGCTGCAACGTGCGCAGCAGCACATCGCGCCGGGCGATAAAGACATCGTTGAAGTGAGACTGCGACACAGAGGTGCTCGACCAGCGGTTGAACCAAATGATAATGCTTATCATCTGCGTCATTGGTCAAGTGGGCCGTGGTTATTTTATGTGTCCAGGCGCAGATTGAGCGCGCCGATGCAGAGCATCGGCACGATCGGGCTGGCTGCCTTACTCGGCGTTGTGCAGCGCCAGGCAGTTGTCCAGCATGCGGTTGGAGAACGCCCACTCGTTGTCGTACCAGGACAGCACCTTGAGCAGCTTGCCGCTCACTTTGGTGTGGTTGGCGTCGAAGATCGACGACAGCGGGTTGTGGTTAAAGTCGTGAGAGACCAGCGGCAGGGTGTTGTAGCCCAGTACCTTGGAGTGCTGACTGGCTTCTTTCATCAGCGCGTTGACTTCTTCAGCGGTGGTTTCACGTTTCAGGGTGACGGTCAGGTCAACCAGCGACACGTTGATCACGGGGACTCGCACGGCCATGCCGGTCAGCTTGCCAGCCAGTTCCGGCAGCACCAGGCCCACTGCTTCGGCGGCGCCGGTCTTGCTCGGGATCATCGACTGCGTGGCCGATCGCGCGCGGTACGGGTCGGTGTGGTAGACGTCGATCAGGTTCTGGTCGTTGGTGTAGGCGTGAATGGTGGTCATCAGGCCGCTTTCGATACCCAGCTCACGGTGCAGCACCTGGGCAACCGGCGCCAGGCAGTTGGTGGTGCACGAGGCGCTGGAGATGATCTGGTGCGACTGACGCAGCGTGTCGTGGTTCACGCCATAGACGATGGTCGCATCTGCGCCACTGGCCGGAGCGGAGATGATGACCTTGCGTGCGCCGGCAGTCAGGTGGGCGGACGCTTTATCACGGCTGGTGAACAGGCCGGTGCACTCGAACACCACATCAATATTCTGCGACTTCCATGGCAGCTCCGCAGGATTGCGGATTGCGCTCACGGAGATGCGGTCGCCGTTGACCGTCAGGCTTTCCTTGTCGCATTCGACTGTGCCGCTGAATGGGCCGTGTACAGTGTCGAAGCGCAAGAGGTGAGCGTTCATTTCGCTATCGCCCAGATCGTTGATGGCGACGACCTGCAGGTCCTGTCGGTAACCTTGGGTATAGAGTGCGCGTAGGACGTTGCGGCCGATGCGGCCAAAACCGTTGATTGCGATACGAAGAGTCATACAGCCGTCCTTCATAAATTTGTTGTTGGAATTACAAGATTATTCTCATAGAAATAGAAAACAAGCCTTTTTAGTGGCAATATTTTGTTTTATCTACAACTACAAGCCTGAAAGGCATGCCCCATTGATCGAAATCAGGCCTTTGCGAAAAAGCATTCGGCCCCGATCATCGGAACCGTCTTTACGGGTGACCATAGACGTTAGCCTGGAGTTCATCACATGCATCCCCGCATTCTTGAGGTAACCGAGCGGCTGATCGCTCGCAGTCGCGATACCCGTCAGCGCTATCTCCAATTGATTCGCGGCGCAGCGAGCGATGGCCCGATGCGCGGCAAACTCCAATGTGCCAACTTCGCTCACGGCGTGGCCGCCTGCGGTCCTGAAGACAAGCAAAGCCTGCGAATGATGAACGCGGCCAACATCGCCATCGTTTCCTCCTACAACGAAATGCTCTCGGCGCATCAGCCTTACGAACACTTTCCTGCCCTGATCAAACAGGCTTTACGTGACATTGGTTCGGTCGGTCAGTTTGCCGGCGGTGTACCGGCGATGTGCGATGGCGTGACGCAGGGTGAGGCGGGCATGGAACTGGCGATTGCCAGCCGCGAAGTGATTGCGATGTCCACGGCGGTTGCGTTGTCGCACAACATGTTCGACGGCGCGCTGATGCTGGGTATCTGCGACAAGATTGTGCCGGGTCTTATGATGGGGGCATTGCGCTTCGGTCACTTGCCTACGGTTTTCGTGCCGGGCGGTCCGATGGTGTCCGGTATTTCCAACAAGGAAAAAGCCGACGTGCGCCAACGCTATGCCGAAGGCAAGGCGACCCGCGAAGAATTGCTGGACTCGGAGATGAAGTCCTATCACGGCCCCGGCACCTGCACGTTCTATGGCACTGCCAACACCAATCAGTTGGTGATGGAAGTCATGGGCATGCATTTGCCTGGCGCTTCGTTCGTCAATCCGTACACCCCGCTGCGTGATGCGCTGACCGCCGAGGCGGCGCATCAGGTGACGCGCCTGACCATGCAGAGCGGCAGCTTTATGCCGATCGGTGAAATCGTCGATGAGCGTTCGCTGGTCAACTCTATCGTCGCTCTGCACGCCACGGGCGGTTCGACCAACCACACCCTGCACATGCCTGCCATCGCCATGGCCGCCGGTATCAAGCTGACCTGGCAGGACATGGCCGATCTGTCGGAAGTCGTGCCGACCCTCAGCCACGTCTATCCGAATGGCAAAGCCGACATCAACCATTTCCAGGCAGCAGGCGGCATGTCGTTCCTGATCCGCGAACTGCTGGCGGCCGGTCTTCTGCACGAAAACGTCAATACCGTAGCCGGCTTCGGTTTGAGTCGTTACACCAAAGAGCCGTTCCTCGAAGACGGCAAACTGGTGTGGCGCGAAGGTCCGCTGGAAAGCCTCGACGAGAACATCCTGCGCCCTGTGTCCCGTCCGTTCTCTGCGGAAGGCGGCCTGCGGGTCATGGAAGGCAACCTGGGCCGTGGCGTGATGAAAGTGTCTGCCGTGGCGCTTGAGCATCAGATCGTCGAAGCCCCGGCCAGGGTGTTCCAGGATCAGCAGGA
The DNA here is from genome assembly GCF_900143095.1 of Pseudomonas asturiensis. Taxonomy (GTDB): domain Bacteria; phylum Pseudomonadota; class Gammaproteobacteria; order Pseudomonadales; family Pseudomonadaceae; genus Aquipseudomonas; species Aquipseudomonas asturiensis. The sequence goes on from NZ_FRDA01000003.1 coordinate 114,197, forward strand.
ACTCGCCGACGCATTCAAGGCGGGCGAGCTGGAACGCGATTTCGTCGCGGTCATGCGTTTTCAGGGGCCGCGCTGTAACGGTATGCCTGAGCTGCACAAGATGACGCCGTTTCTGGGCGTGCTGCAGGACCGCGGCTTCAAGGTCGCGTTGGTCACCGATGGACGGATGTCCGGTGCTTCGGGCAAGATTCCGGCCGCCATTCACGTCTGCCCGGAAGCCTTTGTTGGTGGCCCTTTGGCACTAGTGCGGAATGGTGACGTGATTCGCGTGGATGGTGTGAAAGGGACGTTGCAAGTTCTGGTCGAGGCGTCAGAATTGAACGCCAGAGAACCTGCTACCTGCCAGATCGACAACAGTGTCGGTTGCGGTCGGGAGCTGTTTGGATTCATGCGCATGGCCTTCAGCTCCGCAGAGCAGGGCGCCAGCGCCTTTACCTCTAGTCTGGAGACGCTTAAGTGAAGTTGGCCCTGGTCGGTGATATAGGCGGTACCAATGCACGTTTTGCCATCTGGGAAGACGACACACTGCATTCTGTCCGGGTATTCCCGACCATCGACTATGTCGGGCCGGAGAAAGCCATCGAGGTCTACCTTCAGGACCTGGAGTTGCAGCGCGGCGACATCGGCTACGTCTGCCTGGCAGTGGCCGGGCCGGTGGATGGCGACCTGTTCCAGTTCACCAACAGTCATTGGGAATTGAGCCGCACGCAGTTCTGCGCCGACCTGAAAGTCGACCACCTGTTGCTGATCAACGATTTCACCGCCATGGCGCTGGGCATGACCCGGCTCAAGGATGACGAGTACCTGACAGTCTGTCACGGGATCGGCAAGCCGGACCGTCCACGCGCAGTGGTCGGGCCAGGCACCGGGCTGGGGGTGGGTACGCTGATCAAGGAGAGCGAAACCCGCTGGTTGGCCTTGCCGGGTGAGGGCGGGCACGTCGATCTGCCGATCGGTACCGCGCGCGAGGCCCTGCTGTGGACCCGTCTGATGGCCGAGCACGAACATGTCAGCGCCGAAGTGGTGCTCAGCGGTGCGGGCCTGTTGCTGTTGTATCAGGTCAGTTGCGCGCTGGACGATATCGAGCCTGAGCTCAAGTCGCCGGCTGCAATCACCACGGCAGCCCTGGCAGGCGACCCGGTCGCGGCGGCGGTGCTGGACCAGTTCTGCGTCTTCCTGGGGCGGGTGGTCGGTAATCAGGTGCTGACCGTCGGCGGCCTGGGCGGCGTCTACATCACCGGTGGCGTGGTCCCGCGATTCACCGACTTTTTCATGACCAGCGGTTTCAAGCGCGCCCTCGCCGAAAAGGGCGTGATGAGCGATTATTTCAAAGGTTTGCCGGTCTGGCTGGTCACTGCCGAGTATCCCGGTCTCATTGGAGCGGGCGTGGCGCTGCAGCAGGCGTTCGGTTCAGAGATCTGAAGCGAAGGCCATCACGGCACATAACAACAAAAACCGACAGCCAACAAGGACGCCTACACGTGAGTTCAGTCAGTAAATCGATCCTGCTGGTAGACGACGACCAGGAGATTCGCGAGTTGCTGGACACCTACCTGAGCCGCGCCGGTTTTCAGGTGCGCACGGTCGGCGATGGTGCGGGTTTTCGCCAGGCCTTCAACGAGGCGCCCAGCGATCTGTTGATTCTCGATGTCATGCTGCCCGACGAAGATGGCTTCAGCCTGTGCCGATGGGTGCGTCAGCATCCACGCCAGCCGCATGTGCCAATCATCATGCTCACCGCCAGTTCCGACGAGGCTGACCGGGTCATAGGCCTGGAACTGGGTGCCGACGATTACCTGGGCAAACCCTTCAGCCCTCGCGAGCTTCAGGCGCGTATCAAGGCGCTGCTGCGCCGCGCCCAGTTCGGTCAGGAGCGCCCCGGCGGCGACGTTATTCTGTTCGATGAGTGGCGTCTGGACATGGTCAGCCATCGGCTGTTTCACAACGATGGCGAGGAAGTGATTCTGTCCGGTGCCGACTTCGCCCTGCTCAAATTGTTTCTCGATAATCCCCAGCAGATTCTGGACCGCGACACCATTGGCAACGCCACCCGGGGTCGTGAGCTGATGCCGCTGGAGCGCATTGTCGACATGGCAGTCAGTCGCCTGCGCCAGCGTCTGCGTGACACCGGCAAGTCGCCGCGTCTGATTCGCACGGTACGTGGTAGTGGTTATCTGCTGGCTGCGCAGGTCAATGCGCAAGCGGGCAACGGTTATTAACGCGCCGGCGACGGGCCTGAAAAAGCGCAGTCTGCCGCTGCCGCGTTCGTTGCTGGGTCGCATGTTGCTGCTGACGCTGTTGGCGGTTCTGCTGGCCCAGACCCTGTCCAGCGTGATCTGGCTCTCGCAGCTGCGGGCCACGCAAATGGAAGGGCTGGTGACCAGTGCGCGTAGCCTGGCGTACTCGATGGCCGCCAGCGTCAGTTACTTCCGCTCCTTGCCGCTGGCCTATCGCCCGTTGGTGCTTGACCAGTTGCGCAGCATGGGCGGTACGCGTTTCGTGGTATCGCTCAACGATCATCCGCTGGACATGCAGACCCTGGAGGCTACGCCGCGCAAGCAGGCCGTCCTCGACGTGGTCGGTCAGGTGTTGCGCCAGCATCTGGGCAACGACCCGGACATCGCTGTGTGGTTCGTCAAGCCTGACGACCTGCGGATCTTCAACAGTGGCCTCAAGCTCGACGAGCTGCCACGTTCCTGGGCGCATTACGCCTTGACGCTGGAACCCGTCAACCCGCCAGTGCTGGTCACGCAGATCGAAATGGCACCTGGCGAATGGTTCTACATCGCCTCGTTGCTGCCTGAGCCTTACACCACGCTCGAAGAGCAGGACCTGCCTGTTCAGCAGGTCTGGTTCATCGCCCTGACCAGCGTGTTTCTGCTGCTGTTCATCGGCCTGCTGGTGCATTGGCAAAGCCGACCGCTCAAGCGTCTGGCGCGTGCGGCGCGAGACATGTCGCTGGGCGCGGATGTGGAACCTGTGGTGGAGGGCGGTGGCAGCGAAGTGGTAGAGGTCAGCCGCGCCTTCAACGCCATGCGCACCCGCATCAGCCGCTACCTGACCGAGCGTGGCCAGTTGTTCAGTGCCATTTCCCACGACCTGCGCACGCCCATCACTCGCTTGCGACTGCGGGTCGAGCTGCTGGAGGACGAGCAACTGCAGTACAAGTTCGGGCGTGACCTGGATGAGCTTGAGCTGTTGGTCAAGGGCGCCCTGCAATGCGTGAAGGACACCGACATTCACGAAAATATCGAGCAGGTGGACCTCAACGTGTTGCTCGACTGCCTCGTCGAACCTTACCTGCGTGCTGATGGAGAGGGGCGTGTCACACAGACGGGCGCGGCCCTGTCCTGCTACCCCGGCAAGCCGCTGGCCCTGAGACGCTGCATCGGTAACCTGATCGACAACGCCCTCAAGTACGGCGACCGCGCGCACCTCAAGGTCGAAGACAATGCGCTGGCCTTCGTGCTGCATGTCGATGATGAAGGTCCGGGTGTGCCTGAACAGCGGCTGGAGCATGTGTTCGAGCCGCATTTCCGGCTCGCGGGGAGCCAGCAGCAGGGTTACGGGCTGGGGCTGGGAATTGCCCGCAATATCGCTCACAGCCACGGCGGTGAAGTGAGCCTGCAGAACCTGCGCGAAGGCGGTCTGCGGGTCACGTTGTACCTACCCCGGACGACCGAATGAATCTGAATGTAACCATCCTGTGACATTCGCGCATCCCTTCGTTACCGTCGTCACGATTCGCTTGGTTAGACTCCAACGAAGCGCAAGCACCAGACTTGCTCATGCATAACAACAAGAAAGGTCAATTCGATGAATTCAATGTCACGCCTCGCCGTTGTCATCTCCCTCGCCTCCCTGTTCCCGTTGAGCGCCCATGCTGCTGATGCCAAAGGCACTGTTGAAGTCGTGCACTGGTGGACGTCGGGCGGCGAAAAGGCTGCGGTCGATGTCCTGAAAGCGCAAGTTGAAAAAGACGGCTTCACCTGGAAAGACGGCGCTGTGGCCGGTGGCGGTGGTTCTACCGCCATGACCGTGCTCAAGAGCCGCGCGGTGGCCGGCAACCCGCCAGGCGTTGCCCAGATCAAAGGCCCGGACATTCAGGAATGGGCGTCCACCGGCCTGCTCGATACCGACGCGTTGAAAGACGTTGCCAAGGCCGAGAAGTGGGATTCGCTGCTGGACAAGAAAGTCTCCGATACGGTGAAGTACGACGGTGATTACGTGGCCGTGCCGGTGAACATCCACCGCGTCAACTGGCTGTGGATCAACCCGGAAGTCTTCAAGAAAGCCGGTATCGACAAAGCGCCCGCCACCCTCGAAGAATTCTACGCCGCCGGCGACAAGCTCAAGAAAGCCGGCTTCATCCCGCTGGCTCATGGCGGTCAGCCTTGGCAGGACAGCACCGTGTTCGAAGCGGTCGTGATGTCGGTCATGGGCGCAGACGGCTACAAGAAAGCGCTGGTTGACCTCGACAAAGACGCGCTGACTGGCGCAGGCATGGTCAAGTCGCTCACCGAACTCAAGAAAGTCGCTACCTACATGGATGCCGACGGCAAGGGCCAGGACTGGAACCTGGAAGCTGCCAAGGTCATCAACGGCAAGGCTGGCATGCAGATCATGGGTGACTGGGCCAAGAGCGAGTGGACCGCCGCCAAGAAAGTCGCCGGCAAGGACTACCAGTGCGTAGCGTTCCCGGGCACCGACAAGGCGTTCACCTACAACATCGACTCGCTGGCAGTGTTCAAGCAGAAAGACAAGGGCACCACCGCAGCTCAGCAGGATCTGGCCAAGGTGGCGATGGGTGAAGACTTCCAGAAAGTCTTCAGCATCAACAAGGGCTCGATTCCGGTTCGCGAAGACATGCTGAGCGACATGGGCAAGTACGGCTTCGATTCCTGCGCGCAAACCGCAGCCAAGGACTTCCTGGCGGATTCGAAAACCGGCGGTCTGCAACCGAGCATGGCGCATAACATGGCCACCTCGCTGGCCGTACAGGGCGCGTTCTTTGATGTGATCACCAACTACATCAACGACCCGAAAGCCGATCCTGCCGCGACTGCCAAGCAGTTGGCGACCGCCGTCGCTTCAGCCAAGTAATCCGCACAACCTGACGTACCGCCGCAGTCTGCGCGTGTGGAATCGAAGTTCGATTTCACCCGCGCCTGTGGCCTGAATTCGATACACCGAATGGGATGCGCCCGATGAGCTCTGTCGCTGTGTTCAGCAAAGCCTCGCCACTGGATACATTGCAACGCTGGCTACCGAAACTGGTACTGGCGCCAAGCATGTTCATCGTGTTGGTTGGTTTCTATGGTTACATCCTGTGGACGTTCGTGCTGTCGTTCACCAACTCGACGTTCCTGCCATCCTACAAGTGGGTCGGTCTGGCGCAGTATGCGCGCCTGATGGACAACGACCGCTGGTGGGTCGCCAGCAAGAACCTGGCGGTGTTCGGCGGCATGTTCATCGGCATCAGTCTGGTGATCGGTGTGTTTCTGGCGATCCTGCTGGACCAGCGCATCCGCCGCGAAGGCGTGATCCGCACGATTTATCTGTACCCGATGGCGCTCTCGATGATTGTCACCGGTACGGCCTGGAAATGGCTGCTCAACCCGGGCCTTGGTCTGGACAAGATGCTGCGCGACTGGGGCTGGGAAGGCTTTCGTCTGGACTGGCTGATCGATCCTGACCGGGTGGTGTACTGCCTGGTGATCGCTGCGGTGTGGCAGTCGTCGGGCTTTGTGATGGCGCTGTTTCTGGCAGGCCTGCGCGGGGTGGACCAGTCGATCATCCGCGCGGCACAGATGGATGGCGCGAGCTTGCCGATGATCTACTGGCGCGTGGTGCTGCCAAGCCTGCGTCCGGTGTTCTTCAGTGCGGTGATGATCCTGGCGCACATCGCGATCAAGAGCTTCGACCTGGTGGCGGCGATGACGGCTGGCGGTCCTGGTTATTCTTCGGACCTGCCCGCCATGTTCATGTACTCCTTCACCTTCAGCCGTGGCCAGATGGGCATGGGCTCGGCCAGTGCGATTCTGATGCTCGGCGCGATCCTGGCGATTCTGGTGCCGTACCTGTACTCCGAGCTGAGGACCAAGCGCAATGACTAGTCTTGTAGGCAAACCGGGCATCAGCCTCAGCCGTGTGGTGATCCACGCCGTGCTGTTGCTGGCCTGCGTGATTTATCTGGTGCCGCTGGTGGTCATGCTGTTCACCAGCTTCAAGACGCCTGAGGACATCGGCACCGGCAACCTGTTGAGCTGGCCGAGCGTGGTCACGGTGATCGGCTGGGTCAAGGCCTGGGACATCGTTGACGGGTATTTCTGGAACTCGCTGCGCATCACCGTTCCGGCGGTGATCATCTCCACGGCCATTGGTGCGCTCAACGGCTATGTCCTGTCGATGTGGAAGTTCAAGGGCTCGCAACTGTTCTTCGGTCTGTTGCTGTTCGGCTGCTTCCTGCCGTTCCAGACCGTACTGCTGCCAGCGTCCTTCACGCTGGGCAAGATGGGACTGGCCAGCACCACTACCGGTCTGGTGTTCGTCCACGTCGTTTACGGCCTGGCCTTTACGACGCTGTTCTTCCGTAACTATTACGTGAGCGTGCCGGACGCACTGGTGCGGGCTGCACGGCTGGATGGCGCGGGTTTCTTCACCATCTTCGGGCGCATCATTCTGCCGATGTCGACGCCCATTGTGATGGTGTGCCTGATCTGGCAGTTCACCCAGATCTGGAACGACTTCCTGTTCGGTGTGGTGTTTTCCAGTGGTGAATCGCAGCCCATCACCGTGGCGCTGAACAACCTGGTCAACACCAGCACCGGGGCCAAGGAATACAACGTTGACATGGCGGCGGCGATGATCGCCGGGCTGCCGACACTGCTGGTGTACGTACTGGCTGGCAAGTATTTCCTGCGTGGGCTCACAGCCGGCGCGGTCAAGGGGTAATCATGGCGACTCTCGAGCTACGCAACGTCAACAAGACATACGGCGCCAACCTGCCGGACACGCTGAAGAACATCGAACTGTCGATCAAGGATGGTGAGTTCCTGATCCTGGTCGGCCCGTCCGGCTGCGGCAAATCCACCCTGATGAACTGCATCGCCGGGCTGGAAAGCATCAGCGGCGGGGCGATTCTGATCGATGGCGAAGACGTCAGCGGTACCAGCCCCAAGGATCGCGACATCGCAATGGTGTTCCAGTCCTACGCGCTTTACCCGACCATGAGCGTGAAAGAAAACATCGCCTTCGGTCTGAAGATTCGCAAGATGGCACCTGCCGCCATCGAAGAAGAAGTGGCGCGGGTCGCCAAGCTGCTGCAGATCGAGCACTTGCTCAACCGCAAGCCGGGCCAGTTGTCCGGTGGCCAGCAACAGCGAGTGGCGATGGGCCGTGCGCTGGCGCGTCGACCGAAGATCTACCTGTTCGACGAACCGCTGTCCAACCTCGACGCCAAGCTGCGCGTCGAAATGCGCACCGAAATGAAACTGATGCACCAGCGCCTCAAGACCACCACGGTCTACGTGACCCATGACCAGATCGAGGCCATGACGCTGGGCGACAAGGTCGCGGTCATGAAGGACGGCATCGTTCAACAGTTCGGTACGCCAAAACAGATCTACAATGATCCAGCCAACCTGTTCGTGGCCAGCTTCATTGGCTCGCCGCCGATGAACTTCATTCCCTTGCGCCTTCAGCGCCAGGACGGCCGTCTGGTCGCGCTGCTCGACAGCGGTCAGGCTCGCTGCGAACTGCCGGTCGGCGTGAGCGATACAGGGCTTGAGGATCGGGAAATCATTCTGGGCATCCGCCCTGAACAGATCACCCTTGCGAGCGGCGAACCTACCGCGCTGCCGACCATTCGTGCCGAGGTCCAGGTGACCGAGCCGACCGGTCCGGACACGCTTGTATTCGTCACGCTCAATCAGAGCAAAGTCTGCTGCCGTCTGGCGCCGGACGTTGCACCGCAGGTCGGAGAAAGCCTGACCCTGCAATTCGATCCTGCCAGGGTTCTGTTGTTCGATGCCAAAAGCGGTGAGCGTCTCGGTGTCCTGGGAGCACAGCCATCGGTCGAGCGGACGAGCAACGTTTCTCAGTTGAGCCGCAAATGAAAGTTTGATCCACACCCGAGCACAGCTGACAGACCGCTCACTGCCACCACGAGCGGTCCATCAGCGAACACGAAGCAGTAAATGTAACGCGTAGACCAAAGCTAATAACAATAAAACGAGGATTGATGGGATGAAGAAGATCAACAAGGCTAAATCGCACTCCCGGCTTCGGTTGGTAGGCAAGTTGTCGGTTATCGGTGCAATGAGCCTGGCAGGTAGCGCTCATGCAGCGGATGCGTTTTCTTACGATTCACCCTGGATGACAGGCGACTGGGGCGGAAAACGTACCGAGCTGCTCGACAAGGGTTATGACTTCTCGCTGGAATACGTTTCCGAGATGGCCAGCAACATCAAGGGTGGCTACAACGACGACAAGACCGGCCGTTACAGCGACCAGTTTGCGTTGGGCATGAAGGTCGACCTGCAGAAGGCCTTTGGCTGGCAGGACGCGGAATTCAAGCTGGCGATCACCGAGCGTAGTGGCCGCAACATCTCCAACGACCGCATCGGCGATCCACGTGCCGGTACACTCAGTTCTTCGCAGGAAGTCTGGGGTCGGGGTCAGACCTGGCGCCTGACGCAAATGTGGGTCAAACAGAAGTATTTCGACGGCGCACTGGACGTGAAAGTGGGCCGTTTCGGTCCGGGCGAAGACTTCAACAGCTTCCCGTGCGACTTCCAGAACCTGTCGTTCTGCGGCTCTCAGGTCGGCAACTACGTGAACACCTGGTACAACTGGCCAATCAGCCAGTGGGCCTTGCGCGTGAAGTACAACATCACGCCTGAAGTGTACGCGCAGGTCGGCGTGTACGAGCAGAACCCGTCCAACCTGGAAACCGGCAACGGCTTCAAGCTCAGCGGCAGCGGCACCAAAGGCATGATCCTGCCGGTGGAACTGGTCTGGACACCTACCGTCAATTCGTTGCCGGGTGAATACCGTGTCGGCTTCTACAAGAGCACGCCAAACGCTGACGACGTCTACGAGGATGTCAACGGCCAGCCGCAGGCTGTGACCGGCGCTGCATTCAAGTCGCATGACAGCAAGAAAGGCTGGTGGGTCGTGGCTCAGCAACAGCTGACTGCACACAATGGCGATGCCTCGCGCGGTCTGAGCATCTTCGCCAACGCGACTGTGCACGACAAGGAAACCAACTTCGTCGACAACTACCAGCAGATCGGTTTCACCTACAAAGGTCCGTTCGATTCGCGTCCGAAGGATGACATCGGTATCGGCTTCGCCCGTATCCACGTCAACGATGATGTTCAGGATCGCCGCCGTCTGCAGAACCAGATCAACAACATCAACGACTACGACAATCCGGGCTTCCTGCCTGTGCAGCAGACCGAATACAACTCCGAAATCTACTATGGCTTCCACGTCACCAACTGGCTGACTGTGCGTCCTAACCTGCAGTACGTGAAGCACCCTGGCGGTGTGGACAAGGTTGACGATGCCATCGTGGCCGGTCTGAAGATTCAGTCGAAGTTCTGATGTGCAGCACGTTGATCAATCATGATTGACGCATAAAGCGATCAAGGGTCGTGTGTGCTTTGCGGGCAGCCTGGCTGCCCGTTTTTTATGGGTTTGATTTCTCTTTTTTTCAGGACGCGATTGGCGATGACTTCCGACGACGCGCAGATGTCCGAACATCCCCTGCAACGCTTCTTCAGATCCCGACGTGCCCGCCCGACGTTCGAGTGGGAACGTTATCAGCTGCGTGATGTGCTGGTGATCGATCACCCGCAATGTCAGGCGGTGTTCAGCCGCCAAGGTGCGCAATTGCTGCACTTCCAGCCTCGCGATCAAAAGCCCTGGCTCTGGTGCGCGGCGCAGTGGCCGCAGGTCGGGGCGATTCGGGGCGGCGTGCCGGTGTGCTGGCCCTGGTACGGCCGGCATCCGGGGGAAAGCGGCTGGCCTGCCCACGGCTGGGGACGCCTGCTGGACTGGAAGCTGATCGACAGCCGCGAAAGCGAAGCGGGCGTCAGCCTGCACTGGCGCTTGCAGCTCTGGGACTGGCAGGCCGACCTGCATGCCGAACTGGGGCAGGGCATGGAACTGAACCTCAGCACATGCCATGAAGACAGCGAGCCGTGCCATTTCAGCCATGCGCTGCATGCCTACTGGCGCATCGGCGATGTGGCCGACGTCGCACTGCAAGGTCTGGACGGTGCGCAGGGCTACGACCAACTCAGTCGTCAGGCATGTCAGCAGCAGGGTGAGCTGCGGGTGGCAGGTGGCTGTCAACGGGTCTTCGAGCACGAGGGCGCGCTGCAGCTTCAGGATCCGGTATGGGAGCGGCGATTCAACATCGACACGGGTGACAGTGCCAATACGGTGGTCTGGCACCCCGGCAGCAGGCCGCTGCTCGGCGTATGTGGCAGCGAGACAGCAGGTTTTGTGCGGGTGGAAGCCGCGTCAGGCAGCGGCGACCGCTTCAGCCTTGCACCGGGTCAGCAGGCACGCCTGAAGCTTCAGGCGCAGCTGGCGTATTGAGCGTCGGCTTTGCGACAACGCATGGTCTGCTGAACAAGCGTGTTGTTGCAGGAGGCTATTTGTCAGCGACCGTGCTAGTCCAGTCGCTGACAGGGCGGACTTGAAATCGCATCGCCGGCAAGCCGCCTCCCACAACCCCGTGTTTGCTGTCAGGCAGCCAGGCGGCGATATCTCCCACCGTTCAGTCGCGTTCGTGCAGGGATGAGGCGCTCAGCCCTGATCCTCGACCGGATAACGGCTGTCGTTGAGGCTTTCCTTGATCTTGCGCAAATGCGGCTGGAAGTCCACGCCGCGGCGCAGGGTCATGCCGGTGGCCAGTACATCCAGAACCGTCAACTGAATGATTCGCGAGGTCATTGGCATGTAGATGTCGGTGTCTTCCGGCAGCGGAATGTTCAGGCTGACGGTGCTGGCCTGCGCCAGGGGCGAGCCTGCTGCCGTCAGGCCCAGCACCGAGGCGCCGTTGGCCCGGGCGATGCGCGCCACTTCCACCAACTCGCGGGTGCGGCCGGTGTAGGAAATGATCACGAACAGCTCACCGGTGTGTGCCACCGAGGCAATCATGCGCTGCATCAGCACGTCGGCATGTGCCGTCACGGCCAGGTTGAAGCGGAAGAACTTGTGCTGCGCATCAAGCGCCACAGGTGCCGAAGCCCCCAGACCGAAAAAGTGGATCTGACGCGCCTGAATCAGCATGTCCACCGACTTGCTGATCAGGGCCGGGTCCAGTTGCTGGCAGGCGCTGTCGAGCGACGCGATGGCGCTGCCAAAAATCTTCTGGGTATAGGCCTCGGGGTTGTCGTCGGCCTCGACCGCACGACTGACGTAGGCCGCACCGCTGGCCAGGCTCTGTGCCAGTTGCAGTTTGAGCTCTGGATAGCCGCTGACACTGAACGAGCGGCAGAAACGGTTGACGGTCGGCTCGCTGACCTTGGCAGCCTGGGCCAGCGCGGCAATGCTCAGCCGCGTCGCCATCTGCGGGTTGAGCAGAATCACTTCGGCCACCTTGCGTTCGGCCTTGTTCAGCTCGTCGAGTCGGCCCTGGATTTGCTCCAGGAGGTTTCGAGTGCGGTCCATTCAGAGTCCTTGTCGGGGCTTGTTCACCAACGGTTTTGTCTCGGGCTTTTATTAGCCCTTTAGCCTGTAGCAAAGGTGGCCTATCGTACTGAGGGCCTGTGTTGATCACCACTGGAATATGCTTTTAGGCAGAATGTTGTGGTTATTACTACATATGGCCTTGAGTAACGCCTTTAAAAAAGGTATTTGTAGCTTAACTTGATAAAAGAACCAACATTATGCCCTTGATAACGGTTGAACCGTGCACATTTGCCCTGTTTGGTGCCCTGGGGGACCTGGCAGTCCGCAAGCTGTTCCCGGCTCTTTATCAGCTTGATCGCGCCGGATTGCTGCATGAAGACACTCGAATTCTTGCCTTGGCGCGTGAACCAGGCGACGAACAGTCGCATCTGGCGCATATCGAAAAATCCATGCGCCGCTTCATTCCGGAAGCGGAGCTTGAAACCGACAACGTCGCCCGTTTTCTGGGACGCCTCAGCTACCTGCACGTCGACTTCCTCAAGGCCGAGGACTACGTCGCGCTGGCGGAGCGTGTGGGCAGCGCTGAAACCCTGATTGCCTACTTCGCCACGCCTGCATCGGTGTATGGCGCAATCTGTGAAAACCTGGCGTCGGTCAACCTGGCCGATCGCACGCGCGCCGTGCTGGAGAAGCCCATCGGTCACGACCTGGCCTCTTCGCGTCGGGTCAACGACGCCGTGGCGCAGTTCTTTCCGGAAAACCGCGTTTATCGCATCGACCATTACCTGGGCAAGGACACCGTACAGAACCTCATCGCATTGCGTTTCGCCAACAGCCTGTTCGAAACCCAGTGGAACCAGAATCACATTTCCCATGTGGAAATCACCGTGGCCGAGAAGGTTGGTATCGAGGGCCGTTGGGGCTACTTCGACCAGGCCGGCCAGCTGCGTGACATGATTCAGAACCACCTGTTGCAACTGCTCTGCCTGATCGCCATGGACCCGCCCAGCGACCTGTCTGCCGACAGTATCCGTGACGAGAAGGTCAAGGTGCTCAAGGCCCTGGCACCGTTCAACCCCGAGCGTCTGGCGACCCAGGTCGTGCGCGGGCAGTACACCGCCGGTTACAGCGAAGGCAAAGCGGTGCCGGGTTATCTGGAGGAAGAGAACTCCAACACCCAGAGCGACACCGAAACCTTCGTCGCCTTGCGGGCCGATATCCGCAACTGGCGCTGGTCGGGGACACCGTTCTACCTGCGTACCGGCAAGCGCATGCCGCAGAAGCTGTCGCAGATCGTGATCCACTTCAAAGAGCCGCCGCACTACATCTTTGCCCCTGAGCAGCGTTTGCAGATCAGCAACCGTCTGATCATCCGCCTGCAGCCGGACGAAGGTATTTCCTTGCAAGTGATGACCAAGGACCAGGGCCTGGACAAGGGCATGCAACTGCGTAGCGGCCCTCTGCAACTGAATTTTTCCGACACCTACCGCAGCGCTCGGGTCCCCGATGCCTATGAGCGGTTGTTGCTGGAAGTCATGCGTGGCAATCAGAACCTGTTTGTCCGCAAAGATGAAATCGAGTACGCGTGGCAATGGTGTGATCAGCTGATCGCAGGCTGGAAGAAGGCGGGCGACGCGCCCAAGCCTTACGCCGCCGGATCCTGGGGGCCCATGAGTTCCATTGCTCTGATTACTCGCGACGGGAGATCCTGGTATGGCGATATGTGACCTTGAGCTGCCAGCAGGGCTGGTAGCACGTGAATTCGACAACCCGCAGCAACTGGCCGATGCGCTGGCTGCGAATGTGGCCGAGCGACTGAAGTCGGCCATTGCCGAAAACGGTCTGGCGACGCTGGTGGTGTCCGGCGGTCGCAGCCCGGTCGCGTTTTTTCAGAGTCTGGCGCAACAGCCGCTGGACTGGAGCCAGGTGGTCATTAGCCTGGCTGACGAGCGCTTTGTGCCCACCGAACATGCCGACAGCAATGCCGGGTTGTTGCAGCGTCACTTGCTGCAAGGCCCTGCGGCCAAGGCGAAGTTCCTGGGGCTGTACAGCGTTGCGGGCAGCCTTGAAGAAGCCGCACTGGCGGCCGATCAGGCGCTGGCCGAGTTGCCGCCCATCGATGTGCTGATTCTGGGCATGGGCGATGACGGGCACACTGCATCCCTGTTTCCCGACAGTCCCAACCTGACCGAGGCCTTGAGCCTGGAAGGCGAGCGACGTTGCCTGCCGATGCTGGCACCGACCGTGCCGCATCAACGCCTGACCCTGACCCGTCGCCTGCTGGCGTCGGCGAAGCTGCCGATTCTGTCGGTCTCCGGGCAGGCCAAACTCGACACCCTGCGCGCGGCGCTGGCGGGCGATGACCTCGCCCGGATGCCGGTCCGTGCCTTTCTAGAACCGTCCCTTGAGATTTACTGGTGCCCATAAGTAAAGGAAGCGTCGCCATGACACAGAACGAAAATAATCAGCCGCTTACCAGCATGGCGAACAAGATTGCCCAGATCGACGAACTCTGCGCCAAGGCGAAGATTCTGCCGGTCATTACCATTGCCCGTGATCAGGACGTGCTGCCGCTGGCTGACGCCTTGGCCGCTGGCGGCATGACGGCGCTGGAAATCACCCTGCGCTCGGCGTTCGGCCTGAGCGCGATCCGTATTCTGCGCGAGCAGCGTCCGGAGCTGTGCACCGGCGCTGGCACTATTCTGGACCGCAAGATGCTTGCCGATGCCGAGGCGGCTGGCGCGCAGTTCATCGTCACGCCTGGCAGCACGCAGGACTTGTTGCAGGCCGCGCTCGACAGCCCGTTGCCTTTGTTGCCGGGCATCAGCAGCGCGTCGGAAATCATGATCGGCTACGCCATGGGGTATCGCCGCTTCAAGCTGTTTCCGGCTGAAATCAGTGGCGGTGTGGCAGCGATCAAGGCGTTGGGCGGTCCGTTCAATGAAGTGCGCTTCTGCCCAACCGGTGGCGTCAATGAGCAGAACCTCAAGAACTACATGGCTCAGCCAAACGTCATGTGCGTAGGCGGCACGTGGATGATTGATAACGCGTGGGTCAAAAATGGCGATTGGGGTCGTATCCAGGAAGCGACTGCGCAGGCCCTGGCGTTGTTTGACTGAGTGAGTTTCAAGGGCGCGGCCTGCCGCTGCAGTCGTGCACTGTTCAGGCCTCCGGCATAGCGTGTCGGTGGTTACTTTTTCACGGGGCTTGCCTGGTCTGCATTGAGCCGGTCAGGCGGGACCCCGGCAAAGAAGTTGTTGTTGGTTGTTGTATGGCTTTGCGGTGTGCCCTGGTCCGGCACACCGTTTTTTTTTTGCGCCTCTTCAAGCTCCACGGTCCTTGAAGGACTGGCGTGGGCGAGTGCGTATCGGGTCCAGTATCTCGCTGAGGCCGTTATGATCAATCTCCTGCATCAAGGCCAGCAGGCCACCCAGTTCACCTTTCGGAAATCCCTCGCGAGCGAACCAGTTCAGGTAATGGCCGGGCAGGTCGGCGATCAGTCGTCCCTTGTACTTGCCGAAGGGCATCTCCTGGGTGACCAGCAGCTTGAGTTTTTCAGGATTCATGGGCGAGACCTTCTGTCATTTCACTTGAACCAACACGATACGTGCATTCTGCATGCAGGCCAAAGGACAGTTCATGCAGAACTCACGACAATGGACTTGTGAAAATTTCGTAAGGTATTGAATTTAAAGAGTTAATTTGTTTTTAAAACTTGGCATGACGACTGCAATCTTCTAGGCAGAAGTAAATTTCGTATCAACCTGCCATTAGGAAATTATCAAATGACTGATATCAACAAAGAAACGATCTCTATCCTCAATGACCTGATCGAAACCAGCATTGACGGCGAAGAAGGTTTCGCTACCAGCGCAAAAAATGCAAAAAGCCCACAGGTCAAAACGTTCCTCGCACGTCGCTCCACCGAAGTTGGCGCTGCGGTCGGTGAGCTGCAGCAACACGTGACTCAGCTGGGCGGCAAGCCAGAAGACTCGTCGAGCGTCTCGGCTGACATCCATCAGGCATGGGTCAAGCTGAAGACTGCGTTCACCAGCAACGATGACAAGGCTGTGCTGGAAGAAGCCGAGCGTGGCGAAGACGTCGCGAAGAAGGCGTACAGCAAGGCATTGGAGAAGTCCCGCGAGAAGGGTGTTTCCCCAGCTGTTATCGCAGTGATCGAAAAGCAGTACCAAGGCGTGCTGAAGAACCACGACGAAGTCAAAGCACTTCGTGATGCGGCCCGCGCTGCATCGTAATTCGCTGCACCGCACGTTAAAAAACGCCAGCCAGTCTGGCGTTTTTTTATGCCTTCAATTCGCGATCATTCAGGCCCGACCCGCCGCGCTCAATGCGGCGAGATGCAGTTCCACCCGGTTACGCCCATTGTTCTTGGCCTGGTACAGCGCCTTGTCTGCGAGACCAAAGAACGCTGCCAGCTTGTCACCCGAACGAACCTTCTGCGACGCAATGCCAATGCTGACCGTGATCGGCTGTTGATCGCCGGGGAAGGTCGGTATCGATTCAATGGCCTGGCGCAGGTTTTCAGCCAGACTCAACGCGCCGTTGCTGTCAGTTTCCGGCAGCACCACGACAAACTCCTCGCCACCGTAACGGGCCGCCATGTCGCCAGGCCTTCTGATGTTTTCTGCGATGGTTTGCGCCACCTTGCGCAGCGCCTGATCGCCGCCCTGATGCCCGTGACGTTCATTGAACGCCTTGAAATGGTCGACATCAATCATCAATAGCGACAGTGGATGGCCGGAGCGCTGCGCGCGAGCCCATTCGGTGTCCATGGCGGCATCGAGTTGACGACGGTTGTCCAGGCCGGTGAGGCCGTCCGTAGCCGCAAGGCAGGCCAGCTGGTCTTCGGCGCTATGACGCCTGCGCAGTTCGCGGCACAGCAATCCCGTCAGCCATAAAATGCCGAGACAGAGCACACTGGTCGCCGAGCCCACCAACCATGCGTTGCGCCGCCATACCGTATAGACCTCTTCTTCGGACTGACCGATCACCACAATCAACGGCAGACTCCCGACCCGGGAAAAGGTATAGAACCGCTGTGCGTTCAGTTGGGTTGACCAGCCTGAGAAACTGCCTTCACCTTCCGCCAGCATGCGCTGAAAATTGGGGGTATGGCTGTAGTCCTTGCCGATCAGGTCCTGACCGTCTCTGTCGGGGTAGCGCACAATCAGGATTCCCTGAGTGTTGATCAGGTTGATGCTGCTGTCGCTGCCCAGCTTCTGGCTCATGAACAACTGCTTGAAGTACACCAGGCGCATGGCCGCGCTGGCGATACCCAGAAATTCGCCGTTGGGGCCTGACATTCGTCGACTGAAACCGATGCACCAATCCTTGTAACCCCAGCGGGTCTTGTACGGACGGCTGACATGCAATTCCAGAGAAGGATCAGTGGCGTGATCCTTGAAGTAAGAACGGTCTGAAAAGTTATCGTCACGCGGAATGACCGATAGCGAGTCCGCCAGTATTTCCCCCCGGTTATCGAGCAATACCAGGTCGCCTTTGTAAGGGGCCGCTGTGGAGCGATCAAACAACACCAGTTGACGCAGTTCCGGCGACAGGCCCATCAAGTCAGGGCGTTGCCAGGCTTTTATCATGCCTTGCAGGGAAGAGTCGTACAGTTCGGCATTGCGCATGACGTCAGCGTCGATCAACTGCACCATGTTGGAGGCGGTTCGTGCTGCCGAGAGTGCCGCATCACTGCGTTCACGGACCAGCAGGAATGCAACGATGGTCAAAATCGAAAGCACGGACAGTGAGCTGCCGAAAATGAGCATGAGTTCCGGACGAGACCACCTGAAAGACGCGGCTTGGGTGGGTGCAGACAACATCATGGGGCGTACTACCTGCAAACGAATGATTCTTGATAATTGATGTTGATAATTAACTTTATTAGAAGTGTTGTGGTGCGCGCATATATAACACGCCTCTCATGGCGCTAATAAGAGTGGCGGATGAATAAAAGCAGTTTTAAATGAAGGTGTTGCCGTCAAATATCAAACGCCAATATTCGACCGCTGCGGGTGTTGCACGCGTCAGCGCGGAAGACTGAGGCCAAATGTATTGATACCGTGCTCGCTATTAACAAATACCGAACCGCCGTGCATCAGCGCGATGGCTTTGACAATGGCCAGACCCAGGCCATGGTTCGCGCCACTGTTGCTGCGCGATGCGTCGACCCGATAAAACCGCTCGAACAGTCTGGGCAGGTGTTCTTCGGCAATAGGCGCGCCCGGATTGGCCACGCCGATGCTGACGTAATCGGCACGCGCCCGAATGGTCACGTTAATCTGCCCGCCTGCCTGGGTGTGCTGCACGGCGTTGTGCAGCAGGTTGATCAATGCCCGACGCAGATGAGCTTTTTCGATGGGCAGGCAGGCGTCACCTTCGACCTGCACCCGAACCTGAGCGTCTTCGAGGATGAAATCCAGATAATCCAGGGTAGTGGCGACTTCCTCAGCCAGCGAGGCATGGGTCAGCGCCTGAACCTTTGTGCCCTGATCGGCACTGGCCAGAAACAGCATGTCGTTGATGATCGAGCGCAGGCGTTCCAGTTCTTCCAGGTTGGATTGCATCACCTCGAAGTAATGCTCGGCGGAGCGGCCTCGCGTCAGGGCGACCTGGGTCTGGCCGATCAGGTTGGTCAGCGGCGAGCGCAGTTCGTGGGCGACATCGGCGTTGAATGACTCAAGTCGCGAATAGGCCAGTTCGACGCGCTCAAGCGTTGAATTGAACGACGCCACGAACTGCTCAAGCTCCGGCGGCAACGGCGACAGTTGCAGACGGCCGGACAGCCTGGGCGGCGCGAGCTTCTGTACTTCAAGCGATAGCGTTGCCAACGGTCGCAGGCCGACCCGCGCCACCCAGTAACCCAGCGCTGACGCCAGCAGAATGCCCAGCGCCGCGAAACCGACCAGGGCGACCAGCAGCGAATGCTGAGTGTGCCAGAACGTTTCGGTGTCGATGGCGGTGAGAAAGCGCAGGGCAGGGCGCTGATCCTTGGGTTCGAACTCGCTGACCAGTACCTTGAATGCGAAAGGATGGTCGGCCAGTTTCAGGTCGTGCATGCCCAGAGGCCCTTGGGCAAACCGGCGGATATCCGCGTCGGGGCGGCCGAATTCGTAGAGCGGATCATCGCTGATCACCCAGAACCGCAGGCGTTTGTCTTCTTCGCTGAGCAGCGTGAGTTTGTTCTTTATCTTGGCCCAATGCTCCGGCGTGCCGTAGCGATTGACTGCCGATTCCAGCACGCTGTAGCGCGCATCCACTTCGGCGCGGGGTAACAGGTCCAGGCTCTTGTCGACCTGCAGGTACAGCGCCCAGCCAATGAGCGTAAAGACGCCCAGCGCCACGAGCGCGAAGAGGCCGCTCAAACGCAGGGCAATCGAGTCAATCCGCACTGCGGTTCTCCAGCACATAGCCCATGCCGCGAATGGTGTGCAGCAACTTGTGCTCGTGCGGGCCGTCGAGCTTGGCACGCAGGCGCTTGATCGCGACCTCGACCACGTTGGTGTCACTGTCGAAATTGATGTCCCAGACCATCTCGGCAATGGCCGTCTTGGAGAGGATTTCCCCCTGGCGTCGAGCGAGTACGCTCAGCAGTGAAAACTCCTTGGCGGTCAGTTCCAGGCGCGCTCCGGCACGGGTCGCCTTGCGACTGATGAGGTCGATCCACAGATCAGCGATGCTGATCTGCACAGGCTCGTGGCCGCCGCTGCGCCGGGTCAGCGCTTGCAGGCGCGCCACCAGTTCGAGAAACGAGAACGGTTTGCCCAGGTAATCGTCGGCGCCTTCACGCAACCCGCGAATGCGGTCATCGACCTGCTCGCGGGCGGTGAGCATGATGACGGGCGTCTGCTTGCGCGCCCGCAATGCGCGCAACACACCGAAGCCGTCCAGGCCGGGCAGCATCACGTCCAGAATCATCACGGCGTAATCGTTTTCCAGCCCCAGGTGCAGCCCTTCAATCCCGTCGCGGGCCACGTCCACGGCATAGCCTTGTTCTGTGAGACCGCGACGCAGGTAGTCCGCGGTTTTCTCTTCGTCTTCGATAATCAGCACGCGCATGAAGCGACTCTCACTCGTGAATGACCAGTGCGGGCGCAGGCGCGGGATGACGCCGATGGAATAGCCGCTCCAGTTGCAGGTAGATGACGGGTGTTGTGAACAACGTCAGCATCTGGCTCACCAGCAGCCCGCCAACCACGGCGATGCCCAGTGGCTGACGCAGTTCTGCACCGACGCCGAAGCCCAGCATCAACGGCAGCGCGCCAAGCAGTGCAGCCAGCGTGGTCATGATGATGGGTCGAAAGCGGGTCATGCAGGCTTCGTAGATCGCTTCCTGAGGCGTCAGCCCCTGCTCGCGTTGCGCCTGCAAGGCAAAGTCGACCAGCAGGATACCGTTCTTCTTGACGATGCCGATCAGCAGTACTACGCCAATCAGCGCCATGATGGAGAAGTCCTGACCCATCATCCACAGCAGCAGTAATGCGCCGATGCCCGCAGACGGCAGCGTCGAGATGATGGTCAGCGGGTGCACGAAGCTTTCGTACAGCACGCCCAGAATGATGTACACCGCCACCAGTGCGGCGAGGATCAGCCATGGCTGGTTGGCCAGCGAGCTCTGGAACGCCTGAGCTGCCCCCTGGAAACTACCGATGATCGAGGCGGGCATGCCGATCTCGGCCTTGGCCTCGTCGAGCATGCGCACGGCATCGCCCAATGCAACGCCGGACGCCAGGTTGAATGACAGGTTGGCCGCTGGAAACATGCCGTCGTGGCTGATCGACAACGGCCCCATGCGTGGCGCGCTGACTTTCGCCAGGGCCGACAGCGGCACCATTTCGTTGGTCAGCGGCGAGCGGAGGTAGAAGTAGGCCAGGCTCTCGGCCTTGCCGCGTTGCTGGGCGTCGAGTTCGAGGATCACTTTGTACTGGTTGACCTCGGTTTGGTATTCGCTGATCTGCCGCTGACCGAACGCGTCATACAAGGCCTGGTCGACGTTGGCCGTGGTCAGCCCGAAGCGTGCTGCGGCGCTGCGGTCGATGTCGATGTGCGTCACGCTGCCGCCCAGTTGCAGGTCGTTGGACAGGTCGCGGAAGGCCGGGTTTTCACGCAGTTTTTCAGTCAGACGCTGGGTCCAGGTGTTGAGCAGTGGCCCGTCGTTGCTCTTGAGCACGTATTGATACTGGCTGCGGCTGGGGCCGGAACTGAGGTTGATGTCTTGCCCGGCACGCAGGTAAAGGACGATACCGGGCACCTTGGCCAGCTTGGGGCGCAGGCGGTCGATGAACTCACTGACCGACACATCGCGTTCAGCGCGCGGCTTGAGTGAAATCCAGAACCTGCCGTTGGCGATGGTCTGGTTGCTGCCCGACACACCGACCGAATGGGAGAACGCCAGTACTGCCGGGTCGGCACCGACGATTTTGGCCAGCGCCAGGTGTTTTTCCACCATGTCCGGGTAGGAAATGTCGGCGGCGGCCTCGGTGGTCCCCAGAGCGAAGGCCGTATCCTGAATCGGGAAGAAACCCTTCGGGATGATGATGTAACCCACTACGGCAAGGCCCAGGGTCAGGCCGAACACACCGAGCATGATCCGCTGGTGTGCCAGCGCTTTACGCAGGCCTCGCTCGTAAGTGGCCAGCAAGCGCTCGCCGAAGCCCGGTCTGGAATGCTTGGCGTGCGACGGCGCACGCATGAACAGCGCTGCCAGCGTTGGCGCCAGGGTCAGCGACACCACCACCGAAATCAGAATGGTCGCGGTGGCCGTCAGGGCAAATTCCTTGAACAGTCGCCCGACCACGCCGCCCATGAACAGCAGCGGAATGAACGCCGCGATCAGCGAGAAACTGATCGAGACCACTGTGAAGCCGATTTCCCCGGAGCCTCTGATCGCCGCCTCGCGCATGCCTTGTCCGGCTTCAAGGTGTCGGTGGATGTTCTCCACCACCACAATGGCATCGTCCACCACAAAGCCCACGGCGACCACAATCGCCACCAGTGTCAGGTTGTTCAGGCTGAAACCGAACAGGTACATCATCGCGAAGCTGGCGATCAGCGAGACCCCCAGCACCGCACTGACGATCAGGGTCGCCGACAGCTGACGCAGGAACAGCGCCATGACGGCGACCACCAGCAGCACGGCAATCAGCAGCGTCAGCTCCACTTCGTGCAGTGAGGCGCGAATGGTGCGGGTCCGGTCGTTAAGCACCGAGACGTCGACCGCGGCGGGGAGCATTTCCTGCAGGCGCGGCAGTTCGCGCTGAATGCGATCGACCGTTTCGACAATGTTGGCGCCGGGCTGGCGAAAGATGGCGATGTTGACGCCCTGCTGATCGCCCGACCACGCCTTGACGTAAGCGTTTTCCGAACCGTTGACGACCCGAGCCACATCACTCAGGTGCACCGGCGCGCCATCCTTGTACGAGACGATCAACTGCGCGTAATCCTGCGGCTTGAACAACTGGTCGTTGGACGACAGCGTCGAGATGCTGTCCTTGCCATACAGCGCGCCCTTGGCCAGGTTCAGGCTGGTCTGTTGCACGGCCTGGCGAATGTCGGCGAGGGTCAGGCCCAGCGCGGCGAGCTTCTCGGGAGCGGCCTGTACGCGAATCGCCGGGCGTTGCTGGCCGGTGATGAACACCTGCCCCACGCCTTCGACCTGGCTGAGTTGCCGCGCCAGAATGGTTTCGGTCACGTCGCTCAGTTCGGTGCCCGGCATCAGGCTGGAGCTGACGCTGAGGATCAGGACCGGGCTGTCGGCCGGGTTGACCTTGCGCCAGGTCGGCAGGTTGGGCATGTCGGCGGGCAGGCGTCCGGCGGCAGTGTTGATCGCGGCCTGTACTTCCTGAGCGGCGGTGTCGATGCTCTTGTTGAGGGTGAACTGCAAGGTCAGGTTGGTCGACCCCAGCGCGCTGCTGGAGGTCATTTGCGTCATGCCCGGTATTGCACTGAACTGCACTTCAAGGGGCGTGGCGACAGACGACGCCATGGTTTCCGGACTTGCGCCGGGAAGCTGGGCGCTGACCTGGATGGTGGGGAATTCGGCTTCCGGCAACGGCGCAACGGGCAGGCGCGGAAAGGCGATGACCCCCAGCAGCACCAGCGCGAAGGTCAGCAGCAAGGTGGCGACCGGGTGGTCGATGCACCACGCCGATACCGAACCTCGGCCCTTCATAACGCGCGCTCCACGTTTGCTGTGCGGTTGTCATTGGCTGCGCCGCTCAGCACGTCGACCGACACCCCCGGCTTGAGGCGCGACTGGCCATCACTGACCAGCGTGTCTCCGGCCTGCGGGCCGCTGATCAGGATTTGCTCGCTGTCCTGATACAGCACTTTGACCGGCACCACCTCGACCTTTTTATCGGCCGTGACCCGGTAGACAAAATGTTGATCCATGCCGCGCTGTACCACCTGAGGTGTGACCTTGAGCGAGTTGCGCTCGATGCCGGTCTGGATCTTCACGGTCACCAGTTGCCCCGGCCAGAGCTTCTCGCCAGGGTTCTGGAACTGCGCCTTGGCGCGGATCGTACCGGTGGTCGCCGAGACCTGATTGTCGATCAACGACAGGGTGCCTTCGCCGAGCAACAGACCGTTGGCCGCGCTGTCACCCTGATAGGCCTTGACCACCGCGCGTGTTGTGTTGCCGATCAGCCCTTGCAGGGTGGGCAGCATTTGTTGCGGCAAGGAGAATTCCACTGAAATCGGGTCGATCTGGGTCACGGAGAACAGCCCGGCGGCATCCGTCACCCGCATGAAGTTGCCCTCATCCACATTGCGAATCCCGACCCGGCCACTCACCGGGGAGCGTATCTGTGTATAGGAAAGCTGGACCTGCGCGGCATTGATGCTCGCTTCGTTGCCCTGCGCAGTAGCGCTCAACTGCCTGACCAGCGCCTGTTGCTGGTCATAGGTCTGCCTGGAGATGCCGTTGTCTTCGGTGAGCTGGCGATAGCGTTTGAGGTCGAGCTGGGCGACGTCCAGTTGAGCCTTGCTCTGCGCCAGTTGCGCACGGGCCTGCTCCAGTGACGCGCGAATCGACCGGTCATCCAGCGTGGCCAGCAGCTCGCCGACCTTGACCTGCTGGCCTTCCTTGACCAGCACTTTGGTCAGGATGCCGTCCACTTGCGGGCGGATCACCACGCTTTGCAACGACAGCACCGAACCGATGCCGGTCACGAAACGCGGTACGTCCTCGACCTGCACCGTGACCACTTTGACAGGGATTGCGGCAGGTGCACTTTTCTGTGCCTTGGCAGGGCGTGTCAGGCTCCAGGCGACCACCGCGATCAGGAGGGCGATCAGGGCGACGGCAGTGACAGTCAGGGTCTGTTTACGCATGTGGAAAAGGCGCCGGAAGAGTCAGAGTGAAAGCAACGAAGGTTATGGCTTTCCTTATAGCCTGCAAACCCGGTCAGCAGAATGACTTTCAGCTGTCAGGATTGTCAGGAAGCCGCCACACGAATTGCGCGCGATCAAGAAAACCCAAGTGTGGGCGATATAACGGTAGAGGGTACGCGCGTCCAGATAATGAGTGAGTCCTAGGATAATTCCTACTCCTTCCTAAGGTAATTTCTGGCGTCGTGTTGATCCTTCAACTTAACTCAGCGTTTCGGCTTATCTTGTGGGGTCTGGCATGAACAATACCGCGTTATTAGGCAACCGCGTTCTGCAGGTGCTGTTCGCTCGCCCCGTGCGTGCGACGGGACTGTGTATTCCCTTGCTGTTTTCGCCAGCACTTTGTTTTGCCGGAGCCGGGGCGATGAGTTTTCACGGCAGTGTGGTCAATGCCGGTTGCGAAGTGTCGGCCGTTGATAGCCAACGTTCGGGTGAGTACTTGCGTTTCTTGCAGGCAACTCCAGATGTCACGCTTCAAGTCAGTACAGTTAATCCTAATTGTTCTGCACAGTTTGTCTCGTTCAGTGTGCACTACGAGGCGATTCCCGATACCCGCCGGAACGACGCGTCCGCACCCTTGATAACGTCGCGTTCGGGTCTGGTGACATTGACCTATCAGTGATGTCGTTGCGTTGAAACCCTCCTGCATTGCGGCGCCTGGCGCGATGCAACTTCTACTGCGGGCCTGCTCTGGCTGGCCTGTCACGTCAAAATGCATGTGTTCCAAATGCAAACATTTGCCTGATCTTTGCACGTGGGTATTGTGCGTAAGTCTTTAAGATCGTGGCGTGTACGGCACATCTCGTTAATCCTACAGAAAAGTACTGCGTTTCCTGTTGTGTTGTCCGTGCATTCAAAGTCTTCAGCCTGACAGCGATTAAAAAGTCTGAGACCTATAGTGCTCGCCGTCCGATGAGGGCACACACGAAACAACACAAGGATGGTAGTTAGCATGAAAAAGCTTTCTCTGACACTGGCAGTCATGGGCGTAGTCGGTCTCGGCATGGCAGGTACTGCCAGCGCTGCGAATAACGGCACACTGATCTTTAACGGAACACTCACCAATATTTCCTGTGATGTTGCACCGGGCACGGGTGTAAGCCCCGGCAGCAACCCGGGTGAAATCAACGTGGACATGGGCAACGTATCGTTTTCCGATATCGGCCTGTCGAGCGACACCAAGTATGAAACCGCGACGCCGATCCAGTTACTGGTCAACTGCAGTGCGGGCGCCGATCAGTACAACATGGTGAAGATGCGTTTTACCGCACGCAATGGCAGCGGGCTGGACAACAACGACCCCAAACTGCTGCGCACCACCGGTGCGGCTGATGGTGTGGGCATCGGTCTGCTGAACGCCTCGAGTGTCCTGATGGACCTGAGTGGCACTGAAACCATCGACACCTCGCTGGTCAAGGACAGTGCTGGCGGTGCCACGGCCGAAATCAACTTCGGTGCGGTTTATGTGCTCAACGGTACACCGACCAATCCGGGTAATGCCGATGGCTTCATGCCGTTCGTGATGGACTACGAGTAACTGCCTGACAGGGCGGGCCTGGCTCGCCCTGTCTCACGCCAATCAGAGACGAACAACCCGTATGTTTTTCGACTGTATCCGTTGCATTGCGCTTGTCGTGATGGGGTTAGCCGTGCCTTCGGTTCACGCCGGGATTGTGCTGAACACCACGCGTGTCATTTATCAGGGGACCGACAAGGAAGCGAGCCTGGGCGTCCAGAACAGTGGCGCCGGAGAAATCCTTTTGCAGTCCTGGCTCGAAGCGCAGGGTTCTGCGGGCGAGGAAGCCGCGCAGAACCTGCCGTTTATCGTCACGCCAGCGTTGGCGCGTATGGCGGGCGGCAGTCGGCAACTGCTGCGCATCATTCATTCCGGGGCCGGCATGCCTGTGGACCGTGAGTCGGTGCTTTGGCTCAACGTTCAGGAAATTCCCCAGACGGCTGCGGAAAACACACTGCAGATCGCTATCCGTCAACGTATCAAGGTGTTCTTCCGGCCCGAGGGGCTGATCGGGGATCCGCTGCAGGCGCCTGAAAAACTGCGCTGGCGTCGCGGCGCAAACGTGCTGCATGTGGAAAACCCCGGCCCTTATCACGTCTCCATGCTCAGGCTTTCCGCTCGCCAGCGGGGTGCCGAACTGGCCAGTCTGGACCGCCAGATGCTTGCGCCACACCAAAGCCTGAGCCTGCCCCTTGCGGACGGCAGCAATGCTGCGCCTCTGGATGTGAGCTTCATGAGCATCAACGACTTTGGCGGGCAGGTCGCGTACCGCAGCGTGCTGAGCGAAAACGGGGTGGGTTACGCCAGCAAGGCCGTGGATCGATAGCACCCCGGCCCTTTATGAATGACGTTCATCGAATGCTTGTACATCAAGGTCCGTGCAAGACGACGGCCCTGTCGCCGTGCGCGCGTGAAGGGATTACGCGATGTGCGGTCTATCCGACGTAGAGTGAAAATCGCTAATGGAATGGCATAAAAAAGACAATGACGCTGCGATTGCAGCGTCCCTTCGCCCCTGTCCCGAACGGGGTAAAAGACGTTGCTCAATCAGGCTGCGCATGCGTTATCCGGTGGGCATGGGGCTTGTACTGAGTGTGTCCATTTCCGGGTTCGCGGCACCTTTGGCTGAGACTGGCAACGATTCGCCAGTGAAATTCAACACAGCGTTTATCCAGGGCAGCGATCAGCCCCCCGATCTGAAAGAGTTCCTGCGCACCAACAGCGTGCTGCCCGGCACCTATCGGGTGGATATCTACGTCAATCGTGCGTTGAGCGGTCGCCGCGATGTGGTGTTCTCGAAAAACCTGCGCTCCGGGGCAATCGAACCGTGCCTGAACCTGGAGATGTTGCAGGGCCTGGGCCTTGATCCCGCTCGCCTGCCTGCGCCGGGCGACGTTGAGCTGGCGTGTTTCGACCTGCCCGCCAGCGTCGAGTTCGCGCGGGTCGATTACAACCCCAACGCGCTGCGCCTGAACATCAGCGTGCCCCAGGCATTGATGGCGCGCGGTGCCCGGGGCTATGTTTCGCCGCAGTTGTGGGATGAGGGCGAAACAGCCGGTTTCGTCAATTACACCGCCAACGCTGCCAGACGCCGCAGTCGCGACCGTGAAACCGATCAGTATTATCTGGGTATGCGCAACGGCCTGAATCTGGGCGCCTGGCGGCTGCGCAACGAGTCCTCGCTGGTGTACGGCTCCGACCGCTCGTGGCGGTTTCGCGGCAATCGCACCTTTGCTCAGCGTGATCTCACCACCCTCAAGAGCCAACTGACGATCGGCCAGACCTTTACCGATTCGCAGGTCTTCGACAGTGTGCGTTTTCAGGGGGCCTCCATCGTCTCGGACGACGGGATGCTCCCCGACAGT
This sequence comes from Pseudomonas asturiensis, assembly GCF_900143095.1. Lineage (GTDB taxonomy): Bacteria > Pseudomonadota > Gammaproteobacteria > Pseudomonadales > Pseudomonadaceae > Aquipseudomonas > Aquipseudomonas asturiensis. The sequence goes on from NZ_FRDA01000003.1 coordinate 141,644, forward strand.
GAGCGCACCTATGCACCGGTCATTCGCGGTATCGCCCAAACCAATGCCACGGTGGAGGTCCGGCAGAATGGCTTTATGCTGTACAGCGGCAGCGTTTCGCCCGGCCCCTTCGAAATCACCGATATCTACCCCAGCGGATCCAATGGTGATCTGGCGGTCACCGTGATTGAAGCCGACGGTCGTCGTCATTCGTTTATCCAGGCCTACGCGTCGCTGCCAATCATGGTGCCGGCCGGTGCGCTGCGTTACAGCGTGGCGGCGGGGCAGGTCGACAGCGATGATCAAGCCTCGCCGACGTTTACCAGTGCGGCCTTGATCTATGGGCTGTCCGAACGGGTCACCGGTTTCGGTGGGCTGCAACTGGCGCAAGACTATCAGGCCGGCAATCTGGGTGCCGGGGTGAACACCGGCGTGGGCGCGGTTTCGCTGGATGTGACTCATTCGGTCAGCCAGCCAGACCAGCGGGCCCTTGCGGGACAAAGCCTGCGGGTACGTTATGCCAACACCCTGAACGTCACTCATACCACCCTTGCGGTGGCCGGCTATCGGTATTCCACCGAGCAGTACCGCACGCTCGGTCAGCACGTGGCCGAGGCCGATGGCCGGACCGACAGGGCGCCTGGCGGCTGGCCCAGAGACCGGCTCGAACTCAACGTCACACAGGTGCTGCCCGTCTGGAACGCATCGCTGAGCCTGACCGCTTCCGAACAGCATTACTGGAATCTGCCCGGCAAGACCCGGCAGCTCTATCTGTCCTGGAACGCTGCCTGGCGTTCGCTCAATTACAGCGTGTCGATCGAGCGCAACGAAGCGTTCGGTCTGATGGGGGATGCGACACCTGACAACCGCATCGCCCTCAGCGTGACCTTGCCGCTGGGTTCCAGTCCGGGCGCTTCGCGTCTGTCGTTCAATGCCGTGCGTGACAGTACCGGCGAGTACAACGTGCAAACCGGCCTCAATGGACAGGTGCTGGATGATCGCAACACCTTCTACTCGGTCCAGGCCGGACGTGATAGCCGCTCTGGCAGTTTTGGCGCGGGCAAGCTCAACACCACGACGCCGTTTGGTCGGTTCGAGGCCGGTTACAGCCAGGGTCAGGATTACGATGCATTCACCCTGGCAGCATCCGGGTCAGTGGTCGTTCACGCCGGTGGGGTCAACGCCGGTCAGTCGCTGGGTGAAACCTTTGCTCTGGTTCACGTCCCCGAGGTGGGCGGCGCACAGCTCAAGTCATTCAATAACGTCGCAACCGCGTCCAATGGCTACGCGGTGCTGCCCTATGCGCAACCCTATCGCACCAACTGGGTCAGTCTGGACACCCGGCAACTGGGCGCCGATATCGAGTTGGAAAGCGCCATCACTCAGATCGTCCCGCGGCGTGGCGCGATACCGGTGGTGCACTTCAAGGCCGCAACGGGCAGGCGAGTGCAGTTCGAACTGGTTCGCGCAGACGGCAGCAAGGTGCCGCTGGGTGCCACTGTCGAGGACGAGCAGGGTCGGTCGCTCGCGGTGGTGGACCCGAGTAGCCAGGCGCTGGTGCTGAGCGATCAGGACAGCGGGCGGTTGCAGGTTCGCTGGTCCGATCAGCAGTGCCAGGCGTCTTTCACGCTGCCGCCTCGGGATCCGGCCCGAGCCTACGAACGCTTGAAGGTGATTTGCCAATGACCGTTCGTTTGAGTTGGCAGCGTCTGCTGCCTGCGTTGCTGTTGTCGGCGAGTGTCGAGGCCCAGGCCGCGCTTGCGCTGACGGGGACGCGGTTGATTTTCGATGGGCGCTACCGGGCAGCCAGCCTTGACGTCAGCAACCGGGGACAGGATGAGGTGCTGGCGCAGGCCTGGCTCAGTGACCCGCACGATGACGACGACACGCCTCTGGCACAACGGCGTGCCTTGCCCTTTGTGGTTACGCCACCGCTGTCGCGGCTGGCTGCCGATGGCAGGCAGACGCTGCGCGTGCTGTATCAGGGTGCTGGAATGCCACAAGAGCGCGAGTCCCTGCTGCACCTCTACGTGCTGGAGGTGCCGCAGCGTCGCGATGGCGCTCGTCAGCTCAACATCGCCGTGCGGCAGCGCATCAATGTCTTCTACCGACCGGCGGGGCTTGAGGGCGATCCGGCGGACACTGCTCAACGCTTGAACTGGACGCTGACCCGCGGCGAACAAGGGGCTTTGTGGCTGCACGTCAGCAATCCGACGGCCTACTACGCCTCGCTGGAAAGGCTGAGTCTGGACGATGTGCAGGTCACCGGCTACGTCATGCTGGCGCCCGGTGCCCGGCTCGAATTCCCGTTGCCCGAGCGCGCGCGGGAACATTTTTGGCGACGGCTGTCGTTCGAAGCACTGACCGACTATGGCGGGCGGCGTCGCTTTTGTGCGCAACCGGACGGGCAGTCGTCATTCACCGCCAGCCTGCTGGATAACCCTTCGCTTCAGGAAAAATGCTGATATGAAACACTTGCTCAATCGTCGCTGGTTGCGATCCCTCGTGCTGGTATTGCTACTGGCTCCGACACCCGGATTCGCCCTGGTTTGCCGGACTCAAGGATCGGGTGAAGTCGCCATTCGCGATCAACTGAGCAGTACCGTGGCCATTCCCGCGTCCGTGGCGAATGGGGAAGTGGTCTGGCGCTCCGAACCTCTGGACATTCAGGTTGAATGCGTAAAGGACGATCAGCCATTGGTTCAGGAAGAAGTCATGCTCTCCCTCAATCCCGATAACGTCGCTATCGGGCAGGGAATTCGCGCGGGTCTTACGCTCAATGGGGTTGATTACGTGCAGGGTGGCGGACGCATCGGCACCGGGCATTACCTGCCTGTCTGCCATGAAGAGGAGGCGAACCTCGTTGATTGTCCGGTTGTTCGCTTCAATCTGGCGTTTTCAGTGTTCATCCAGAAGTTCGGCTCCACGCCGCCCTCGGGTGTGGCAAGCGACCTGCAGGAATACCGGTTCTTTGAGCTCGACAGCAGCGTCGCAAGGCAATCCGAGCCTGGCCGCAGCCTGAGTTACGTCATCGACAACCTGAACGGCTTGCGCTTCGTGGCCTGTGATGCCGAGTTGCAGGTCCTTCCGCAAACCGTGGAGTTCGGTGAGGTGCCCATCCAGGAGGTAGTCATCGGCAAGGTCTTCGCCAAAAAGCCGTTTGCGCTGGTCACCAGCCGCACCTGCGATTCGCCCTTCAGCATCAATGCCCGGTTTCGCCCGGTCAGCGGCACGGTTTCCGAGGCCGGGGGGCTGCTGGTACCTGCCGCCAATGATTCATTAGGGATCCGGATCACCAGTGCCGTCAACGGCGAGTCATTGCGTTACAACGAGCCGTTCCATTTATCTGATCTGCTGGGCGAAACCCATTCGGCACAGGCCGACTTCGATGCCGAACTGGTCTGGAACAGCGCCAGGCCTCGGGTAGGGCCGTTCGACGCCGAGATCATGGTGGATCTGTTCTACAAATGATGGCGACAGGAGGCTCGGGCGGCCGCGCGGCGATTGATGTATGCTGCGCGGCCGCGGGCCATCGCCCGGCCATTTCGACTTTCTGGTGACACCATGAACACCCCTGAACACACTCCTGTTCAAGACGCCGCAACCGATTCAGTAGATGCCGCTGAGAAAAAACCGGCGATTGCACCGTTCAGCTTTCCGTTCAAGCCTTCGCAATTCGCTCAGGCGAAGAAAGACCAGGCCTGGTATCAGAAGTCGAACAAGCCTGGCCATCACAAGACGCCGGGAGCAGCCCCGTCCGGGACGCGTCGCTCGATGGGCAAGCGCTGATTCACGCTGCCTGCAGCGGGATGAACAGGTAGGAGACCGGCTCCCTGCCGGTCACTTCGGCACCTGCCTGTTTCAAGGTGTCGATGACCGTCTGCCCTGCCACGTGAAATTCCCAGCCTTGATCTTCAAGCGCTTCGCTTTCGTTGCGTACGCCCTGCGCAATAGCCTCTGCGAACGCCGCCATGTCCGGTAGATAAGCGACAAATCCGTTGCCCTTCAGGGCTGTGGTGCGAATACCCAGCCGCTGGCAGATGGATTGCTTGGCCTTGATCTCATCCCGGTCTGCCTGACGCGACTGCTCGATCAGGGCCGTAAGGTGGGTGTCCACCAGTTTGCCGCCTACGATCAGATCCGGCCCCTGTTCCCAGGACTCCGGTGGACAGCCCTTGGTTTCCGGCCGCAGCGGGATGTGCGGATTGATCTCCATCGGGTAGATGCGGCACACCAGCGGGCGACGCTCGTAAATGCGACAGAGGTTTTCGTCGTCAAGATTCCGGCAGCGGCCCACGTTGTAGGCTGCGAAGGTGATGGCGACATGGGCTGTTGTCTGCCCGGTGTTCACCTCGGTCGAGCGTCGGGTGGCGTGCGTCAGTTGCGCTTCGGGAACGCCATAACCGTTAGCGAGAAAGGCCTCGGTCAGAACAATCACGGTGCCGCCGTCCGCTGCCCACTGGGTGGCTTCAGTGAGTGTCAGTGGCACATGGTGATCGGTGCAGCAACCGCCGCAGCCGGTGCAGGAAAACTGGGTGTTCATGGTGTTGGTGACCTGTCCAGGGCGAGAGCCGGAAGTGGCGACATTTCTGTCGCCGTTCAGGCGGATGAGGGACAGGAAGCAAGTTGCGCGCCAGTGATCTAACGGGACGGGGAAGGGGCGATGCTGTCCCATTCAGTCACGCTGGCTTGCCTGCTTTTGCGGTTGTACAGACAGAGTTCGGTGCCCGGGCGGTTATTCATGTGTTTTTGCGGGTAGCGGCCTTTGAGCAACAAGGCGCTGTAGCCAACGCGATCATCGAACTGGGCGCTGGTCCCGAAAGGGGCCGGGGTCTTGAGTTGGCTGGCCTTGAGGCAGCTGTCGAGCATGGCTTTGTCCAGCGCGCTCCAGGCCTGAGGTGTAGCGGCCTCAGCCTGAACGGCGACAGCGGCCAGGCCAGCCAGCAGCAGGATGGATGCTTTCATCACGGTCTCCAGGTGCAACGTATCGGGCGCAAATTATGCCAGATCAGTTCAGGTCCACGGCCAGACGAGCGACGTAGGACATGCCTGATTTTTCATAAAGACGCCTCGCCACTCGATTGTTTTCCATGACTTTCAGGTCGGCCACCGCCTCGCCACACTGGATCAGGTGGACGAACAGGTGGTTGAGCAACGCTGCGCCAATGCCTCTGTTTCGGTGGTCGGGGTGAACAACCAGGTCCTTGATGAAAGCGCTGGTCCAACAGGTGATGACACCTACGACGCGTTCGCGATTCATCGCCAGAAAGCAACGGGACCGGTCGAACTCCGGGTCGCGTTCGAACGCGTCCAGCCAACTCGCGTGGCTCGCCAACGGCTCTTCGCCCGGCATGGGATTTTGCGACAGCAATTGATGGGCCTGAAGGCTCAGGTCGGGCGTCAGAAGGGCGGGCACGGTGTCCGCTGGCCAGGGCGCGACACATAGGGGCGTACGGAGATCCCGACGCATCAGCCAGCAATGCAAGGTCGATGCGTCGCCAGGCCCGGGGCGGGCCGGGCGCGCAGGACGAATCAGATGCCCTGGGCCACGACCGTACGGGCGGCTTCGATCAGGCATTTGGTCAGTTCGGGCGAGGAGAACTTGGTCAGGACCGCATTGGCACCTGCAATCTGGGCTTTCTCGCCGTTCATCGCGCTGTCGAGCGAGGTGTGCAGCAGGATGTACAGGTCATGGAAATCAGGAGTGTCACGCAAGGTGCGGGTCAGGGCGTAACCGTCCATCTCCGACATCTCGATATCGGAGACCACTACGTTGATCTGCGCGGCCGTGCCTTGCAGCTCCAGCAGCACGTCGATGGCTTCCTTGGCGCTTCGGGCGGTGTGGCAGTTGATGCCCAGATTGCGCAACGTGATGATCGACTGTTGCAGGGCGACCTGACTGTCGTCGACGACCAGGATTCGCGCTTTTTCCAGGACCTCGACATCTTCCCTGGCCAGTTCGGTCGACTGCACGACGATCTGTGCCGGAGCGATACCATGGATGACTTTTTCGATATCCAGCACCTGCACCAGGACACCATCCACCTGAGTGACCCCGGTGATGAATGACTTGCTGCTGGAGCCGTAAGGCGGCGGACGGATATCGGTGGTCAGGCAGTGCACGATCTTGCTGACTGCCTGCACATGCAGACCTTGCTTGGAGCGACTCACGTCGGTCACGATCAGGCAGCCGCCATCGGGATCGGCCAGTGGTCGCTCACCAATGGCGCGGCTCAGGTCGATGACCGACAGCGACGAACCCCGCAGTGTCGCGACGCCTTTGACGTGCGGATGCGACTCGGGCAGATGGGTCAGGGGAGGGCAGGGAATGATTTCGCTGACCTTGAGCAGGTTGATCGCCATCAGCTTGCCGCTGCGCAACGTGAAGAGGAGCAGCGAAAGTGAATCTGCTCGGACGTTCTTGGACATATGAACCTTCTGGCTATAGGTGTTTCGTCGCATCGAGGCGACAAACATCTTTCTCTGACAGGTTATCGACCCGTGGCGTTCTGGCTTTAGGATTATTACAGGATAGCGATTCCCGGAGCCAAAGCCTGAGGGTGCGACAAAATACCGCGCCTTCTATATATAGAAGAGGTGCGACAAACTGACGCATGCTTCTATATATAAGGAAGAGAAACGATTTCGCGCTCAGCCTGGGCGACCGCGCAATTGCGGTGCCATCTGGCGGGCGACGTAACCACCTGGCGGCCAAATGCGCCCGTATGGCCGTCGCGCCCTTGAGTTGTCGGGAGTAGCGAACGATTATCGCGTGCGATCCGGATCCGGCGATTCTACACTGCGCCCCGCCGCGATCCGGCCAGGCAGGCAAGCGCGCAGGGCGCGTGGGCCCGTCCAACCCCCCTCATCAGTTCAGTAAGGTATGTGAATGAGCGACAACCTGTTGTACCTGCGACGCGAAAAGCGCTTTCTGGTTTTGCTGGGAATCATCTGCCTGTCCCTGATCGGCGGAGCCCTGTACATGCAGATCGTGCTGGGCGAGGCGCCGTGCCCGCTGTGCATCCTGCAACGCTATGCGCTGTTGTTCATCGCGATCTTCGCTTTCATCGGCGCGGCGATGCCAGGCCGGCGCAGCGTGACGCTGTTCGAAGTGCTGGTGACCCTCGCTGCACTGGGCGGTATTGCCGCAGCGGGTCGTCATGCCTGGATTCTGGCTCACCCCGCCGTCAGCTGCGGTATCGACACGCTGCAACCGATCATCGACGGCCTGCCGTTGGCGGATCTGCTCCCCGTGGTGTTTCAGGTCAGCGGTTTTTGCACGACCCCTTATCCGCCAGTCCTGGGTTTGTCACTGGCGCAATGGGCGCTGGTCGCCTTCGTTCTGACCGCTTTGCTGGTCCCTGTGTGCGTTATTCGCAATCGGCGTAAACCTTACGGAATACAAGGACTTTAGTTTCAAAAGCCTCGTGAAATCGAGGCTTTTTTCTCGTCCAATGAGGCCAATCGAGCTTTATTGTTACCGAATAAGAGATTAACTGTTACAAAATTAGGCATAGTCATTAAAAATTTACATATCTACAATCCCCGTCACTTGTCGTCCGGCTTGACCTGACGATCAGCAATTTTGAGGCCTTGAGCGTCACCTGTGTACTCTGAACAGGCAGCGCAATGCTGGCCTCCGAGGGCGCATAATGGCCGCGCTGAAGGCGTCTGCCCTGCACATCGGGCAGTTCCAGCAGCTCAAAATAAGAATCCATAGCTAAACCCGGATTTGTCGATATGTCGCGTTGGCGTATGGGCAGGCCCTTGTTCAATTCAAAAAAATTGCCGGCACTGGCAGGGTGAAGTGTTGGCGGTCGAAACCCAACTGCACCGCGCAAGCTGCTTTTAGAGGTCGTGAAATGAGTAAAAAAAGGTACCCCAGGTTTTTTGGCTTCTTGGCCCTTTTCTGTATGCTTTTGCTCAGTGGATGCGAAGGCGTACCTCTGCTCGATCCTAAAGGGCAGGTGGGTATCGAGCAGCGTAACCTGATCATCATCGCTACGTTGCTGATGCTTATCGTCGTGATCCCGGTCATTTTGATGACCCTGATCTTCGCCTGGAAGTATCGCTCCACGAACAAGGCCGCCAAGTACACGCCGGACTGGTCGCACTCCACCAAGATCGAAATTGCGGTCTGGGGTGTTCCCATGCTCCTGCTGGTGTTCCTGGGCTATTACACCTACGTCTCGACCCACTCGCTGGACCCGTACCGTCCGCTTGTTTCCGATGTGAAGCCGGTCACTATTCAGGCGGTCTCCGTTGACTGGAAGTGGATTTTCATCTATCCGGAATACAACATCGCGACGGTCAACAAGGTCGTGTTCCCGGCCAACACGCCGGTCAATTTCCAGGTCACCTCCGATAGCGTGATGAACTCGTTGTTCATCCCGGGTCTGGGCGGCCAGATCTACGCGATGGCGGGCATGCACACCAAGCTGCACCTGATCGCCAACGAAGTTCACGAATTCAACGGTATCTCCGCCAACTACAGTGGTGCGGGCTTTACCGGCATGAAGTTCAAGGCCAACTCCGTGACCCAGGCCGATTTCGACAACTGGATCGCTGAAGTCAGGAACTCGCCGAAGAAGCTGGGCACGACCGAATACGCTGAACTGCTCAAGCCGAGCGAGCGTAATCCTGTTGAACTGTTTTCTGCGGTCACTCCGAACCTGTTCCAGATCATCATCGACAAGTATGAAGGTATGAATCCAGGCAAGAAGCTTGTTGCAGGTGAGAAAGAAGTCGCCGGTAACGAAGGTGCGGAAAAGGGCAAAAATTCAGCTGCTGGGGCAGAGGAGTAAACGATGTTTGGCAAATTAAGTCTGGAAGCGGTGCCGTTCCACGAGCCGATAGTCATGGTGACACTTGCCATGATCGCGCTCGGCGGCCTCGCGGTTGTCGGGTTGATCACCTATTTCCGCAAGTGGACCTACTTGTGGTCTGAATGGCTGACGTCCGTCGACCACAAGAAAATCGGCGTGATGTACATCATCGTTGCCATGGTCATGCTGCTGCGCGGCTTTGCCGACGCAATCATGATGCGTACCCAACTGGCGATGGCCCAGAATGGTTCCGAGGGCTTCCTGCCACCGGAACACTATGACCAGATCTTCACCGCTCACGGTGTGATCATGATCATCTTCATGGCGATGCCGTTCTTTACCGGTCTGATGAACATCGTTCTGCCTCTGCAGATCGGCGCTCGCGACGTTGCCTTCCCGTTCCTGAACTCCCTGAGCTTCTGGCTGCTGGTTGCCGGTATGCTGCTGATCAACATCTCTCTGGGTGTCGGTGAGTTCGCCAAGACGGGCTGGGTCGCTTATCCGCCGTTATCCGGGTTGCAATACAGTCCTGGCGTAGGGGTTGACTACTACATCTGGGCGCTACAGTTATCCGGGTTAGGTACGACGCTAACGGGTGTCAACTTCCTCGTGACCGTACTGAAGATGCGTACCCCTGGCATGAAACTGCTGGACATGCCGATCTTCACCTGGACCTGCACCTGGGCAAACATCCTGATCGTGGCTTCGTTCCCGATCCTGACCGCCACCCTTGCATTCCTGACCCTTGACCGCTACCTGGACTTCCACATCTTCACGAACGAAATGGGCGGTAACCCCATGATGTACGTGAACCTGTTCTGGGCGTGGGGTCACCCTGAGGTGTACATCCTGATCCTGCCGGCCTTCGGCGTGTTTTCGGAAGTCATCTCCACGTTCTCGGGCAAGCGTCTGTTCGGCCACAAGTCGATGATCTTCGCCTCCGGCGCGATCTGTGTCCTGGGCTTCATGGTCTGGCTGCACCACTTCTTCACCATGGGGGCAGGGGCCAACGTCAACGCCTTCTTCGGGCTTGCGACGATGCTCATCGCGATCCCGACGGGTGTGAAGCTATTCAACTGGCTGTTCACCATCTACCAGGGCCGCCTGCGCTTCACAGCACCGGTACTCTGGACCCTGGGCTTCATGGTCACCTTCTCGATCGGCGGCATGACCGGCGTTCTGTTGGCGATTCCAGGTGCTGACTTCGTACTGCACAACAGCCTGTTCGTGATCGCTCACTTCCACAACGTCATCATCGGCGGTGCAGTGTTCGGTTACATCGCCGGCTTCGCGTTCTGGTTCCCTAAAGCGTTCGGTTTCACCCTGAACGAGAAGTGGGGCAAGGCTGCGTTCTGGTTCTGGATCGTTGGTTTCTTCGTCGCGTTCATGCCGCTCTATGCACTGGGCTTCCTGGGCATGACCCGTCGTCTGAATGCGACCGACATGCCAGAGTGGAACATCTATCTGGACGTCGCGCTGTTCGGCGCCGTGCTGATCGCTTGCGGTATCGCTTCGCAGCTGATCCAGTTGTTCGTCAGTATTCGTGACCGTGCGAAGAACCCGGATCTGACCGGTGACCCATGGAATGGCCACACGCTTGAGTGGTCCACTTCGTCGCCGCCACCGTTCTACAACTTTGCCGAACTGCCAAAAGCAGACGACATCGATGCGTTCACCGACGCCAAGCGTGCGGGCACTGCCTACAACGTTCCGGCCAAGTACTCGGCGATCCACATGCCTAACAACACGCCTACCGGCCTGTACATGGGCATGCTGCTGACCGTATTCGGTTTCGCATTCATCTGGCACATCTGGTGGCTGGTGGGCGCAAGCCTGGTCGCGACCATTGCGGTCTTCGTTGCTCACGCTGCACGTGACGACCAGGGCTACATGGTACCGGCCGAAGAAGTAGCGCGTATTGAAGGTGAGCATCACAAGGTCCTGGCGGCCAACGGTGCATACACTCCTGTCAAGTCCTCGCTGGAACAGGTTTAAACATGTCGAATATTGCAATCAACCCTGGAGCCCACGATCACGATCATCATGATCACGGGCATGACGATCACCACGACAGCGGTGGCATGACGGTTTACGGCTTCTGGCTGTACCTGATGACCGACTGCGTGCTGTTCGCCTCGTTCTTCGCGGTCTACGCCGTGATGGTCAACAGTGTCGCGGGCGGCCCGTCGGGCCAGGACATTTTCCTGCTGCCATTCGTGGCCGTGGAAACCGCGTTCCTGCTGGTCAGTAGTATCACCTACGGCTTCGCCATGCTGGCGCTGTACAAGGGCAAGAAAAGCCAGGTACTGGGCTGGCTGGCGCTGACCTTCCTGTGTGGTGCTGCGTTTATCGGCATGGAAATCTATGAGTTCCATCACCTGATCAAAGAAGGTTTCGGCCCTAGCCGCAGCGGCTTCCTGTCAGCGTTCTTCGCGCTGGTGGGTCTGCACGGTGTGCACGTGACCAGCGGTCTGATCTGGATGGCAATCATGATGATTCAGGTCCAGAGAAAGGGCCTGACCAACACCAACAAGACGCGCCTGAGCTGCCTGAGTCTGTTCTGGCACTTCCTGGACGTTGTCTGGATCGGCGTATTCACCGTTGTCTACCTGATGGGGGCTTTGTAATGTCGAATTCACATCACTCGGCTGAAGACAATAGCCACGGCTCTGTGAAGTCGTACATCATTGGCTTCGTACTGTCGATTATCCTGACGGCCATCCCGTTTGCTCTGGTGATGTCTCCTTCGTTGCCGAAGGACATGACCATCGCGATCATCCTGGCGTTCGCGATCATTCAGATCCTGGTGCACCTGCATTACTTCCTGCACCTGGACTTCTCGAGTGTGCAACGCAACAACGTGATGGCCTTCGCCTTTACCACGATGGTTATCGTTCTGCTGGTTGGCCTGTCGTTGTGGATCATCTTCAGCATCCACCGCGAAATGATGGCGCATTGAGGAATACCAGATGTCACTGAAGCACTTTATCCAAATCACCAAGCCGGGGATCATTTTCGGTAACGTGCTTTCGGTGGCAGGTGGCTTTTTTCTGGCTTCCAAGGGAAATATCGATTTCAGCGTGTTCCTGGCCGCAGTCATTGGTACTTCCCTGGTCGTTGCGTCCGGTTGCGTGTTCAACAACTGCATTGATCGTGACATTGATCAGCGCATGGAACGGACCCGTAACCGGGTTCTGGTGCAGGGCCTGGTTTCGCTGAAACTGGCTCTGCTCTACGCCACCGTGCTGGGTATCGCAGGCGTTGGCCTGTTGTATACCAAGGCCAACCCGCTGGCAGCCATGTTCGCAGTGATCGGCTTTGTGATTTACGTCGGCTTCTACAGCCTGTACCTGAAACGCAAATCCGTTCACGGCACACTGGTCGGTAGCCTGTCGGGGGCCATGCCTCCGGTCATCGGTTACTGCGCAGTGAGCAACAGCTTCGATTTTGCGGCATTGACACTACTGGTGATGTTCAGCCTGTGGCAGATGCCGCACTCGTATGCCATCGCGATCTTCCGTTTCAATGATTATCGTGCAGCGAAGATTCCGGTTCTGCCGGTCAAGCGCGGCATTCTGGTCACCAAGCGTCATATCCTGCTCTACATCCTGGCGTTCCTCGTGGCGACCCTGATGTTGACGGTTGGCGGCTATGCAGGTCTGAACTACCTCGCCGTAGCGGCGGGCATGGGCATGTACTGGTTGTACATGGCCTGGAAGGGCTACAAGGCCGTTGACGATACTGTCTGGGCGCGCAAGCTGTTCGTGTTCTCCATCTTCACCATCACGGCTTTGAGCGTGATGATGTCGGTGGACTTTCAGGTCGCCAAGGAGCTGCTGGTCACTTATGCGTTCTGACCGGTAATCGCGTTCCAATAAAACCCCATTCCACAAGAATGGGGTTTTTTTATGCCTGCGATCTGGAAACGGATGTACGGCATGAAGGTGCAGGGCGCAGGCTTTTTGTCGCTATGCGGAGCGTTCCAAAGCTGCGAGCCGGGTCTTGAAAGGCGCTGAATGAACAATTGCTCATGGGCCGGTCATGGAAAAGTGAGTTCACATGTCGCATCATGTCGCTCTTGTGTTCACTCTGTTACGCGATATCCAGCGCTCAATGCGCTGGGCTGAACAATAACCATGGCTGTTACGCTTATGACGTCCTCCCTTATTCAGGACATGACACCCAAACCGCTCGTTTCGATTATCGCGCCTTGTTATAACGCCGAGCGATTTCTGGACGCTGCTATTCAGAGCATCTTTGCCCAGGATTATGAGAACTTCGAAGTCATCATTGTCGATGATGGTTCGACCGACAACAGCATTGCGATGCTGGAAGCGCTGCAAAGCCAGTATTCGTTTCAGCTCTATCGCCAGCCCAATCAGGGTGTGAGCGCCGCACTGAATCACGGCCTCAAGTACGCCAAGGGCGTGTATGTTTCCACCCCGGACCTGGACGACATCATGCTCCCGTCGTCGGTGAGTGTTCGTGCCCGATACCTCGATCAACACCCGAAGGTCGGTTGCGTCGGTGCGCTGATCCGTTATATGGATTGCGACGGCAACGACACCAAGAGCCAGTCTCGCGAGTCTATCGAAGAGCTTGACTTCGACCAGGTCCTGCGCGGAGCCGTGGTGGTCGGAGCGCCGGTTGCGTTGTACCGCATGCAAGCACTCAGGGATGCGAACGGTTATGACCCGTTGATCAGGGTGCAGGATTTTCAAATCACCCTGAGAATCGCTTTTCAGGGTTACGAGATTCATGTTCTACCGGTGATTGTTACGCGTTATCGCCGTCATCCGAACAACCTGTCGCGCAAGTACAAGGTCTTGCTGGAGGCCGATATGAAGACGATCGAGCCTTACCAGGATCATCCTGATTATCAGAGCGGTCGAACGGTCATTATCAATAAGGCACTCAAGTACGCCGTTGTGGCGGACAAGCGCTACGCCTGGAAATTGCTGTGCTCCATCCCGTTTAAGCATGCCAACCGGACCACGTGGCGTCGCTGCAAGCGCCTGCTGTTGAGCTTCCGATAAACAGGCCTTGCCCTTCATTTGAACCAGAGTGCTCATGAAATTCATCGACCGGCTCAAAGCCAGAAAAGTACGCAAGCAACTTCGTCAGCTGGACAAGCTGGAGCGGGCGGCCGAAAAGATCAGGTTGCGTTACCCCCGCTACGAAGTCGGTGTCGGGACGTACGGCATACCCGACGTCATCGAGTTCGGCGACGATACGATCCTGCGGGTGGGGTCCTACACGTCCATCGCCGAGGGTGTCAGGATTCTGCTGGGCGGTGAGCATCGAACCGACTGGATCACCACGTACCCGTTCCCGGCAATGGTCGACAAGGTCAGCGACATCAAGGATTACGCACCGAGCAAGGGTGACGTGACCATCGGCAGCGACTGCTGGATTTGTGCGGACGCCGTGATTCTTTCCGGCGTGACCATCGGCCATGGCGCCATTGTGGGCGCCGGGGCAATGGTTGTGCGCGACGTGGCACCTTTCTCGGTGGTCGGCGGCAACCCGTGCAAGTTCATCCGCTGGCGTTTCGAGGAAGACGTGCGCGAGTTGTTGCTTCAGGCTGCGTGGTGGGACTGGCCCATGGAGGAAGTGAAAACGGTTGCACGGACACTGTGCAGTGCCGACATGGAGGCGTTTTTGGCGTATGTACGTCAGCGTCAGTCCTCCGGGCAGGTACTGGCAGGCTGACACGCAGGGGTTTGAATGGATGCAAAAACGCCGGATCTATTTGTATTTATTTCAAGCCTCAGGTTTCGAATGATCTGGCAGAATACGGCATTGGCCTGACTCGTCCAGGCAGTCGCTAAATGATAGAGGGCGTTATGAGTCAAGAAAGCATCAACTGGGACACTCTGGGTTTCGATTACATCAAGACCGACAAACGCTACCTCTCTCACTGGCGTAATGGCGCCTGGGACGCGGGTTCGCTGACCGAAGACAACACCCTGCACATCAGCGAGGGTTCTACTGCGCTTCATTACGGTCAGCAGTGTTTCGAAGGCCTGAAGGCCTACCGTTGCAAGGACGGCTCGATCAACCTGTTCCGCCCTGACCAGAACGCCCTGCGCATGCAGCGCAGCTGTTCCCGTCTGTTGATGCCGCACGTGCCGACCGATGTGTTCATCGAGGCCTGCAAGCAGGTCGTGAAAGCCAACGAACGCTTCATTCCGCCTTACGGTTCCGGCGGTGCGTTGTACCTGCGTCCGTTCGTGATCGGTGTGGGCGACAACATTGGTGTACGCACCGCGCCTGAGTTCATCTTCTCGATCTTCTGCATTCCGGTGGGCGCCTATTTCAAAGGTGGCCTGAAGCCGAATAATTTCGTCATCTCCGGCTACGACCGCGCCGCACCCAATGGCACCGGTGCCGCCAAGGTCGGTGGCAACTATGCTGCCAGTCTGATGCCGGGTTCCGAAGCCAAGAAACACCACTTCGCCGATTGCATCTACCTGGATCCGCAGACCCATTCCAAGATTGAGGAAGTGGGTTCTGCCAACTTCTTCGCGATCACCCACGACGATGTGTTCCTGACGCCGAAGTCGCCTTCCGTGCTGCCGGGTATCACCCGTCTGTCGCTGATCGAGCTGGCAAAATCCCGTCTGGGCCTGACGGTCGTCGAGGGTGACGTGTTCATCGACAAGATCGGTGAGTTCAAGGAAGCCGGTGCGTGCGGTACGGCTGCAGTGATCACGCCGATTGGCGGGATTTCCTACCAGGACAAACTGCACGTGTTCCACAGCGAAACCGAAGTCGGCCCGGTGACCCAGCGTCTCTACAAAGAGCTGACCGGTGTGCAGTCCGGTGATGTCGAGCCGCCAGCGGGTTGGATCGTCAAGGTTTGAACTCTTCAGCAGGATCGCTGATCCTGCCCAACGCTATGCGTATGCATGCCGCGCGTGACGCTCTGCGTCACAATCGCCATAGATCGTGGATTCAGTGAGCCGAGCGCTCGACTCACGTCACCTTTTCGCCCCTCGGCGACCTACTTTGACGGGGCAAAGTAGGCAAACCCCTAAGCTCCGGTTCCGGCCCCGGCTTCGCCGGGGTTCCTTCGTCCTGACACTGATTCGGGGGTCGCCGCAAATGGGCCATCCATGGCCCAGTGCGGCTCAATCGGCATCCATGCCGATTGCCCCCCGAATCAGCGCCAGGACTCAGCCTTCACCCGCGTCGCGATCGGCGGTGTTCTCACTATCGCGTTTGAAAAGCGTGTCGATGATGTTGCTTTCTCGGTGAGCCAGGCACATCAGGTCGCAGGCAAGGCGCGCATAGGGGGTAGGGATCAAACGTTGCCACTTGCAGGCTCCTTCTCCGGCCCCAGCACAATTGCCAGGTGCCGCAGATCATCCACCTCAACGCTGTAGCTCTTCCCCGAAGGGCTCTGCGTCAGCTTCCCCAGCGCATAGACCGTGAAAAACCTCACCTCATCGGCGTGGCTCAGCAGTTCGCTGATGTAACGGCTGGAACGGTAGGCCTGCATCTGCGCGGGCGACACATAGAGCGTCACCAGCTTGCCTTCAAGCCTGTCGAAAAACTTGAACTTGAACCCCAGCCCGTAGCGTTGCTCGATCAGTCCGCCGCCGAACAGCACGCGTCCGTTGTCGCCTGGTTGCGCGTATTTGATGTGCCGAAAGTACGAGCGCAAGGACACCTCGCCCTGACCCGGAATCCGCAGCTTCAGCAACTTGAGCTCATCGATCGACAATTCGGCCTTGGCCTGGCGATAACTGTCCACCAGGCGCTCCAGGTTGTTGGTGCGGGTCTCGCTGTAGCGCGGGGCCTTGGGTTCGGCGGATTCGACAGGCGAAGGTTTCAGCGCAGGGGGCTGATCAGGTGAACCGGCTTTTTCTGTTCCCGATTTTTCCTTGGCAGGTTCTTTGAGTGTCGGGTCGAAGACGTCGATGTAGTCGTCCAGCTTGCGCTTGGCCTTGCGCAGTACTGCATGTGGGTCATTCGTGTCGGCAGGCTCATCAGCCGGCTCGGCTGCATCTTCGTCCACCCATTCGCAATCGGGGTGATGCTCGCAATGCGGATTGGCGCGGTAGTGCGCCGCCACGAAGGTCGGGTTGTCCTGAGGCTTGACGGTGTAATTGACCCCGGTCACTTTCGCGACCATGGCCCGGCAGGCTTCGTTCGAGCAGAGGAACTCGAAGCGCTTGCGGGGCGGCACCTGAGAGAAATACTCGCGGCGGGCAGCGGCAATGGACAGCTCCTGCTGCAGCTCGACGCAAAACGCGCGGGTGATGGGCTTGCTGGGCTTCATGCTCTGAGGTGCCTTCCAGACGATATCCTGCAACACGCTATTTCAGCCGACCCCGCCTTGCAACTGTTGCCGGATGGGATCGTGTGATCGTGTGATGAAATTACTGGGCGGGCACTGCAAGCCATTCGCTAAGCGCCTGTTGATAGGCCCCGGTGGCCTTGCTCAGGTGCAGCCACTGATCGACATAGGCTTTCCAGGTCACGTCGTCGCGCGGCAGCAGGTAGGCTTTCTCGCCGTACTGCATGTAGCGCGTCGGGTTGACGGCACACAGACCGGGCATGCGTTTCTGCTGGTAGAGCGCTTCTGAAGCATCGGTGATCATCACGTCGGCTTTCTTGTCGAGCAGTTCCTGGAAGATGGTCTTGTTGTCGTGGAACGCGATAGGTGCGTTGGGCAGGTAGGCGCGGGCGAAAGCCTCGTTGGTGCCGCCAGCGGGCTCGATCAGGCGTACCGACGGTTTGTTGATCTGCTCGATGGTCTGGTACAGCGCCTGATCTTCGCAGCGCACCAGCGGGATCTTGCCGTCGATGTCCAGCGTATTGCTGAAGAAGGCTTTCTTCTGACGCTCCAGCGTCACCGAAATACCCCCCATGCCGATGTCGCATTTGCCAGCGATCATGTCGGGCATCAGGGTTTTCCAGGTGGTGGGCACCCATTGGACATTCACGCCCAGGCTCTTGGCCAGTGAGCGGGCCATGGTGATGTCGATACCTTCGTACTCGCCGTCTTCGCGATGAAAGGTGTAAGGCTTGTAGTCACCCGTGGTGCACACCGACAACTGGCCGGCCTGCAACACCTTGTCCAGATGCGAAGACGATTCCTGCGCCTGTGCCAGGCCTGTCAGGACCAACAAAAGGGCTGCCGATGCGCTGTAGTTCAGTTTCATCATGAGAATGGGGGCTCGCGTGTGTCATTGGTTTTATTGGAAGCGACAGAGTGCTTCATTTGCTGACAGGATGTGAAGCAAGAACGGTGCCTTGCCAGCAAAGATGGGGTCCAGGCGCGGGGCTCTTCAGGTGTACCGTTCCTCCAGTGAGGCCAGTTGCTCATCGATGAGCACCATCTGCGATTCCCAGTCCGTCTGGGTTCGCTTCCAGGTTTCGCCCTCATGCGCGTAGAGAAAGTCGACGATGGTGTGCGTGACTCTGCCCTTGCCGACAGCCCCGAACGCCTCGGCGCTCAACGCACGGGCCAGCATGTCGAGCTGCGCGGCATGGTTGAGCCAGTGCCAGTGGTCCTTGATCACCACCTTGTCGAGCAGAATGCATTGCTTCTTGAAGGCCCTGAGTGCGATGCCCAGCGGGCTGGACGCCAGGAGCGAATCGATCTTGCCGGCATCGTAGCCGGACTTCTGATTCGCGGCGGGGCCGAAGAACCAGTCGTTGAAACCGATTTCTATTTCGCGGAAGGCCACGTTGGCGTCCCAGATAATGCTCAGGGCTTTTTGTTGGCGGGTCTCGCGTTTCCATGAGCCGTAGGCCTTGAAGACCACGCCCGCGATGCCGATCACCGCCAGTGCTTCGCTCAGCGATGAGGCCGCCTCGACGATGTAGTAGGCGTTGGCGGCACTGCCTGGCGATGTGCTGACGGCTGCGCTGTAAAAGACTGCGGCTACAACGACCACCAGCGCAAAACAGGCACTGTAGAACCCGAACGCGTAGGGGTCTTTCATTTGTCGCTATGGCCTCATCAGTGACGGTGATGCAAGGACACGGTGTGTCTCAGGTTAGCCGAGGCGGCGCCTGTTTGCAGGGTTGCCCGGCGGAGCGCGGCGGCAACTTGATTTATTTGCATCAAAACCCGTTTCGCTGTGGTCACACCTTTTGTCGTATCCATGATGTTGTCAGGTATCGCGCAGGCGCGGACGATCAACGGTCCCCGGCACCATTCATATTCGTTGTTCAGATCAAGGACGTATTGACCTTATGAAACCTTATCTTTGGCTCGGCCTGCTGGGCCTCTTTTCTGTCAGTGTTCAGGCTGCATCGCTGGACGTCCCGATCAACCTGGTCAGTGCTGATGGCGCGCCCAAGCCAATTGGCACCGTGACCGTGAGCGAAACCGAATACGGTCTATTGTTCACGCCTAAACTCAGTGGCCTGCCTGCGGGTATTCACGGTTTCCACGTGCATGAAAACGGCAGCTGTGAAGCGGGTACCAAGGACGGCGTCAAAGTCGCTGCTCTGGCGGCAGGCGGGCACTTCGACCCGGCCAAGACCGGCAAGCACCTGGGGCCTTATGCCGACGGTCACCTGGGCGACCTGCCTGCGTTGTATGTCATGGCGGACGGCACTGCCGATTACCCGGTGCTGGCGCCTCGTCTGAAGAACATTTCGCAAATCAAAGGCCATGCCCTGATGGTCCATGCTGGCGGTGACAACCACTCCGACCATCCCAAGCCTCTGGGTGGTGGCGGCGACCGCGCTGCATGTGGCGTAATCTGATAGTGCGTTTACAGTCTCAGCGGGCGCGTGTCGCCTGCTGAACAGACGCTCCCACGATCCGGCATCTCACACGATTCTGTATCCGGTGCAGTGCGCCTGCATCGGGCGCTGAAGCAATCAATCCGTCACCACCGGCACTGTCCGGCCCGCAAACAACCATAGCGCCAGTGCGCCGAGCAGGGCGCTCAGCACTCCCACCGCCACGATGATCACTCGAAGCCCCAGAGGACCCGCCTGCAGCGCCACCAGCAGACCTGCCGCTGGCTGTGACAGGTTATTGAGCAGGGTCATGACACCCACGGTCTTGCCGAAGTCCTCTCGGGGTATCACTCGCTGACGAATGTTGCGCAGGTAGACGTTGAACATCTTGTCGAATCCGACGATGAGCAGAAAGCCCGCCGCATAGCCAGTCAGCGCAGGACTGAGGGCGCAGACGAACGCCCCGACAACGCTCATCACGTAGGCCAGCGGGCCCAGTATCCGCAGCGGCACCACCACTCGCGCCAGAAAAAACAGGATCAGGATGGTCGTCCCTGCGCCTGCCATCTGCAGGCTTGCATAGTCGTCCTGGTCGGCCCCGTATTCGCCGATGACCATGGCAGCGCAAGTGGCCAGTGTTACGCCGACGATCAGGTTTATGCCCACCGCCAGGGTGATGAGGTTCTTCAGCTCGGTCAGGCGCAGGATATGCCCGACTGCGGTGTTCAATGATTGCCAGGCACCGCCACTCTTTTGTTCCCACGCCTCGGGTTGGCTTTCGCGAGTGCGTTGCCAGACGAGCATGGCCAGGTCCGCCAGCAGGAACAGAACCGCGCAACCCGACACGACCCAGTGCCACGGCCAGACATTGAGCAACAGCACGGCCACCAGAGGACCGAGCACCAGCCCGCCCTGGTCGGCAATCTGTGAATAGGACAACGTGCGCGTATAGCTGTAACGCTGGAACACGTGGGGCATCAGCACTTCGCGCGCCATGATGCCTTGAGTGGTCAGCACGCCGCACAACGCCGACAGCAGCATCAGCCAGACAAGGCCGCCGAAAAGCCCGTACAGCACCATCGCCAGCAGACAGACAAGCGCCCGATACATCTGGCTGATGTGAAGGATCCGCACGGGAGGGAATGTGTCGCACAGCGCCCCGCAGATCGGGAACGCGAGAAAGCGTGGCAATGATTCCACGAAGAATGCAAAGCCCGCCCACGACGCACTGTGGGTGGTCTGAAAGACAACCAGTGGCACGATGAAAAGAAGGACCTGATCCGCCAGGCGCGACAGAAACAGAGAAGTGAAAAACGCCAGATAATCCTTGCTCACGCGACGCTCCTTTTGGCGGCTTTTTCTAATGCCACATTCAGGAGAGTGGCGCAATCCATGCGCTTGAATCTGTCCGGGCGCGTCAACCGTTACGGCGGACGAGTATCAGACGTCGAAAAAATCGACCTTGCCGTTTTCCAGGCTGTAGTAGGCGCCCACGACCTTGACCTTGCCTTCCTTGATCGGGTTCATCAGGGCTGGCTCGGAAGCCGAGCGCAGACGTGCCACGGTGCGCTGGATGTTGCTCTTGACCGAGTCTTCCAGCAGGTTTTTGCTCTTCTTGCCTTTGGCCGTCAGGACGGCAGGAATGATCGGCTCGATCATCTGGCCGATAGCACCTGGGTACACCGTGTTGTCCTCGACCACCGAAACAGCGGCAGCGACGGCCCCGCACTTCTCGTGACCCATGACCACGACCAGCGGTACGCCGAGCTGGCTGACGCCATATTCGATCGAACCCAATGCGGTGGTGTCGACGGTGTTGCCGGCGTTACGCACGATGAACAGCTCACCCAGACCACGGCCAAACAGCAGCTCTGGCGGCACGCGTGAGTCGGAGCAGGAAATCAGGATGCAGAAAGGTGTCTGGCCTTTGGCGATTTCCAGGCGACGATCGCGATTGCGTTCGACGTTGATGGTGGCGTCCTTCATGAACGCATCGTTGCCATCGCGCAACGCTTTGAGCGCCTGGTCAGCGGTCATGTTGGTGCGGGGGGAGGTCGGCGAAGCGGCGTGGGCGATGGAAGGCATTTCCAACAGCACAGCTGCTACGGGAAGGCAGCACGCACCCTGAAGGATCTTGCGGCGGGACAAGGACGAATTCATAAAAAGCCTCAGGCTTGATAACTGTCGATAGGGAGGGATCAAGGCCCGACACACTGGATGCCGAGCGCAGAATCCGTTCACTTAATACCGGTAATGGAATTTTTTTTCCAATTGTATTTTCGTCAGTTGTGCTGTTGAGCGCGAGGTTAATTTTTCGATTGACCCCCACTAGCGAGAAGGGGTTAGTGAGCCTTTCAGAAATGCCAGAAGACTGGAAGTGGTGAGTGTTTACAGGGTGTCCGGCAGGCTAATAAGTTGACTTGGCAGACAAGTATTTGTGCCTGGAAGGTGCTTGCGGTGTGCGCCGTTGATTAACACCGGCGACGGGTTGATAAACCGATCTCCTGTTTCATAGGGATACGCTTGATGTGTGAACCTGAGTTCTTTATGTGTTGATGGGTTGGGCGCACTTCACCGATGCTGGTAATAATATTGTGGTGTGTGCTATCCGAACTAGATGCATTCAACGTTAAGCCGGCTCCAGTTTCAAACACGTGTCCAAGGTGTCGGGGCTATTCTGGAGCAGTCGTCCGCGTCGTGGAGCGCGTAAACGTGACGGCAGTCGATATGACCGATGACTGCAACGCCATTGGCAACTTAGATGTTCGCGACAGCGCTGGCTGGCGCGGCGTCAACCCAACTCTGAATGAAGGAACAGTCTTATGATGGCGTTGGAAAACCTGGCCGGTGTGGCCATTATCTCTCTAGGCATGGTGCTGACACCTGGCCCGAACATGGTGTATCTGACGTCGCGGACGATCTCTCAGGGACGGGTGGCGGGCTTGATTTCGCTGGCGGGTGTGGCGCTGGGTTTCGTCTGTTATCTGTTGGCGGCGGGACTGGGGCTGGCGGCGCTATTCAAGGCAGTGCCGATGGCCTATGACGTCGTCAGGATTGCGGGTGCGTTCTATCTGGGCTATCTGGCCTGGAACATGTTGAGACCGAGAGGGACTTCCCCTTTCGAGGCGCGTGAGCTTGCACCTCATTCCGCACGCAGGCTGTTCACCATGGGTCTGGTCACGAACCTCTTGAACCCCAAAATCGCCCTGATGTACTCCGCGCTTATTCCTCAGTTCATCGACCCCGCTGCCGGTTCGACTTTCCAGCAGTTCATTCAAATGGGGCTGGTACAGATCGTCATTGCCGTCACCGTGAATGGCATCATCGTTCTGGCAGCCTCTAAGGTGAGCAGATTCCTGACCCTTCGCCCGTCGGCGATGCGCACCCAGCGGTGGATTTCCGGCACCGTGCTGGGCGTGTTTGCGGTCGACATCCTGTTTCGTAAACCGGTCGCGTGACGGGAAAGACGGGCTTGCCCGCGAACTGTCAGGGCGCCAGACCCGACCATGAGCCGCGTCTGGCGCAGGCTGACGCCGGTCAGAGTGCGGTGCTATCCGGCTAGCCGTGCCATACCGGTCGCAACTGCTCGTCCAGTGCCCAATGAGCCCGGCCGGGTTGAATGCAGGTGCCACCCACCCAGCGTGACTGCTGCGCATGGTCTGGCCAGTAGGCGTGGGCGTCGAGCACGCGTTCGCCCAACGCGGTAATCCTCAAGGTGCGGCGAGGCCACGCCAGGTGTGTGTCCGATTCGGTGATCAGTGCAGCAGGTGCGTCGATCAATGGCCGCAGCAACGCATGAAACATCATGTCGCCCAGAAACGGTAGAGGCTCGCGTTTGTCCATCAGTTCTGCGAACACGCGCCCGAATGTCACTTCGCCTGCTTCACGCAGGTACTGCAATGAAAGGCGTTCGGTGAGCGACAGCCCGTCTCGGCAGCCCGGCAGTTCCTGAAGCTGTCGCAACAGCGCCGGTGCCAGCAGTGGCAGCGGCAGTTGCGGCCCGTGAGCCAGTTCGGCGAGGGCGACAGGTGATGCATCGCGAAAGGCTCGCCATGCCTGGCGTGAGCAATCCAGCATGGCCTGTGTCACCTGTTTGCGCTGCGGCCATAGCCAGGCGAGCACGTCGGGTGCCAATTGGCCTATACCGATGAAGCGCTCTACACCGGGCACACGATCCACTTCGATCAGCTCAAGCCTTGGCGGCAGCCGATCGAGGCCCGCCAGCGCCCTGACCAGAAACAACTGGTCGTAGGCGTCCGCTTCGCACCACAACACGCTGTGGTGGTCACGGCTCAGGTGTTCGAGACGGCTGTACTCGTCGGCCATGCGACGTGCGGCGTCGGAGTGATCAATGCCGAACGCTTCATGAATGAACTGACTGCGTACCGCTTGATAGTGCTCGTCGGGCAGATCCTGAACCGGCCCCATGCACATCGGGTCGCTGAGCATCTGGAAGGCGCCTTTGAAACCGGCCAGTTGCAGGCTGTGGGCAATGTCGTTGCCGCATCGCCAGTGCACGGTTCGGGCTTCGTCGCTGGCGTCGAAGTCGGGGTGCAGGGCGGCAAACGTGATGGCATCGACATGGGCCTTGAGCCTGGGCCAGCTGCTGAAGCCCAATTCCCGGGCGATCAGCCATTGGGCGTCGGACAGCGTTGGCGCGGACGATTGCGCACGGCTGCCAAGCAGCGCCAGTTGATCGGGCGCAGTCCCGAGTTTCAGGCGTTGCAGAAGTGCTTTGGCGCGTTTGCGTTGCTGCTCGAGGCTGATACGGCCGTCGCGGGGCCGCGATGCAGTGGTGCTGGACATACGATCTCCTTGTACAAACCTTGTCCGCTTGAAGGTCGGGAGTCGTAATGACAAGAGGGTAAAGCAGTGTCCTGGGCGCAGCCCTTTCCGCGGATGGAGGCGTGGAGGCGCCGGACGCAAATATAGACGACCCAGTGCCTGCGCACAAACCTTCTAGACTTGACGCCTCAGCCGCGCGATAAAGCAGACACGCTTGCCTGCCCATTCAAACCACTCATGAAATCAACCAACTGGATCGACCTCGCTCAGGACCGGGATACCGGTATCGAGACATTGCGCGCCCATTTTCGTGGGCATGCCTACGATCCGCATTGGCATGACAGTTATCTGGTCGGTGTCACGGAGCAGGGCGTGCAGCAGTTTCACTGTCGCAGACAGCGGCATGCCAGTACATCCGGCCAAGTGTTCATGCTTGAACCGGATGAGATCCACGACGGCGACGCACCGAATGCCGATGGTTTTACCTACCGCATGCTGTACCTGGACCCGCACTGGATCGGGCGTGAACTGACGTCGTTGTTCGAAGACGCGCCGCAGGACTTTCAGCCGGGTTTTGCCAGCACGCTGGTGCGTGACCCGAGGCTGGCCCAGTCCATCGTGTTTGCGTTTTCGGCGCTGCATGGCCAAGAGTCACGCATTATCCGGCAAAGCGCCCTGGATGGTCTGCTCGAACGGCTCACCGCCCACGTGCACTGGCGAGTCAGACAGGAACATGACCCTCGGCTGCCCTTGGTGGCGCTGCGTGCCCGGGATTATCTGCACGCCCATTTTCGGCGTGATCTGGGGCTGGACGAACTCGCGCTGGCGTGCGGTGTGGACCGCTTCAGGCTGACCCGCGCCTTCAAGGCTGCCTTCGGCCTGCCACCCCACGCCTATCTGGTGCAGTTGCGACTGTCCATGGCCCGCAGGCTTCTGGCCAGGGGCGCGCAGCCTGTTGAAGTCGCCAGCGATCTGGGGTTTGCCGATCAGAGTCATCTGGGCCGTTGGTTCCTGCGCGCCTACGGCCTGACGCCTGCGGTGTATCGCACGCGCTGCACAGACCTTCCAGACTGACGCTGCGTGTTGCGCGAGCATGACGCCGGTCACTCATGGAGTCCGCTCATGCTGTCATTTCTGCTGTTCGCTTTCGTTGCGTCAATCACCCCTGGCCCCACCAATCTGCTGGTGCTGAGCAACAGCGCCCGTTACGGGCTGAAAGCCAGTCTGCCGATCATTCTCGGTGCCTGCCTGGGGGCTGCCGGGCTAGTGTTGCTGGTGGGCACCGGCGTCGGGCGTTCGTTGATGCAGGTGCCAGCCGTACAGCCGGTCATGGCCGCCATCGGCGTCGGCTGGCTGACCTGGCTGGCGTGGAAAATCTTCAACAGCCCGGCCGACCCCCTGAGCCCCGATGACAGTCGCCCGCGCCTCGGATTCGTCGGCGCGGCGGGCCTGCAGGTGGTCAATCCCAAGACCTGGATGATGGCGCTGGCCGTTGTCAGTGTGTTCAGTCAGGGGGCCGTGGCCCATCTGGCGCTGGTCTTTTTCTTCGTGTCGCTGCCTTGCATGGCGTGCTGGGCTCTGTTGGGCGCGGGTTCTGCACGCTTGCTCAAATCCGCGCGTGCCTTGCAGTGGTTGAACAGGAGCATGGCGGTGTTGCTCTTGGTGTCAGCCTGGGCCGCTTACCTGCACTGAACGTGAGCGTGCCCAGATTCAAATCAAGGGCTCGGTCGGTCGCGCACGCAGTCAGGATAAGGATCGGGTCCGAATGACCTGTTCACCGTGAAAAGAGTCATTATGACCTTGTCATTTTGACTTCCCTGATCGCTTTGCCATTGATTTGATTGGGGTTTGCGGTTGGCACGTGGGTTGCTCTATCCAGGTATCGATTTTCAAACGTTCTGGAGCTGCCCCATGCT
Source organism: Pseudomonas asturiensis (assembly GCF_900143095.1). Taxonomy (GTDB): domain Bacteria; phylum Pseudomonadota; class Gammaproteobacteria; order Pseudomonadales; family Pseudomonadaceae; genus Aquipseudomonas; species Aquipseudomonas asturiensis. The sequence goes on from NZ_FRDA01000003.1 coordinate 167,859, forward strand.
GACCGACATTCAACGTGACATCGTCAAAGCAACCGTTCCGATCCTTGAGGTCGGTGGCGAGGCGCTGACTACGCACTTCTACCAGATCATGCTGCGCGACTACCCAGAGGTTCGCCCGCTGTTCAACCCGGCCAATCAGGCCAACGGTGCTCAGCCTCGCGCTCTGGCCAACGCGGTGCTGATGTATGCTCGCAACATTGATCGTCTGGATAACCTCGGTCCGCTCGCCAGCCAGATCGTCAATAAGCATGTGGCGTTGCAGATCCTCCCCGAGCATTACCCTATCGTCGGAACATGCCTGCTGCAGGCGATCCGCGAAGTATTGGGTGCCGAAACCGCCACTGACGAAGTGATCGCGGCATGGGGCGCGGCGTATCAGCAACTGGCTGACATCCTTATCGGCGCTGAACAAGAGGTGTACGAAAGCATCGCCGCAGCGCCAGGCGGATGGCGTGGCGGGCGTGCGTTCAAGGTGAAAGCGAAGACACCGGAAAGCGACGAGATCACCTCGTTCTATCTCGAGCCAGCGGACGGTCAACCTGTCATTGCGCACAAGGCCGGGCAGTACATTGGCCTGCGTCTGATCGTGAATGGTCAGGAAATCCGCCGTAACTACTCGCTGTCGGCCGCATCGACCGGCATCGGCTATCGCATCAGCGTCAAAAAAGAGGTGGGCGGAGCGGCCTCCAATTACTTGCATGATCAGGTTGAGGCAGGGGACGAGCTGGAGCTGTTTCCGCCGTCCGGCGAGTTCACGCTTATCGAGGGCAGCAAGCCGCTGGTGTTGATCAGTGGTGGTGTCGGCATCACGCCCACTCTGGCGATGGCCGAAGCCGCGCTGGAGGCTGGCGGTAGGGATGTGGTGTTCATTCACTACGCCCGCAATGCCGGGGTGCATGCATTTCAGGCAGCGCTCAAGGACTGGCAGGCTCGCTATCCGCAGTTCCGCGCCCATGTGGTCTACCAAGACACGGTTGCTGATCCTGCCCAACCCACTGCTGTGGGCCTGCCTGCCGTCGAGCATCTGCAACAGTGGCTGCCTGCGAACCGAGACATCGAGGCGTATTTCCTCGGTCCCAAACCGTTCATGGCGTTCATCAAGCGGGCGCTGCACGATCTGGGTATCCCGGATGAACAGAGCCATTACGAATTCTTCGGCCCGGCTGAAGCGCTGGTTTAGTGGCTACAACGTGCCCTCGTCTGCGCACAGGCAGGCGAGCGCGCGGGTGATGTCCTGTTTGAGCTGCCCGGTCTGACGGCCCGGATACTGATCGAACATGTGCGGCACGCCGGGGTACACATGCAACTCTACCGGCACGCCGGAGGTGGAAAGCCTGAGCGCAAAGGCCAGGTTTTCTTCCAGAAACAGATCGAGCGCGCCGACGCTGATAAAGCTAGGCGGCAGCCCGGTCAGGTCATTGGCCAGTGCGGGTGAAAACAGCGCTGCCTGTTCATCGTCCAGTGCATAGGAACCTTGCAGGCACTGCCAGCAGAACCGGTTCGCTTCACGGGTCCAGCTCAGGGTTCCGGTGGTCGGATTGTCTTCAGGCGAAAGGGTCGAGCCGGTTCGATGGTCCAGCATCGGATAGACCATCAACAGCCCTGCCAGCCGATACTCGTTTCTGTCCCGCGCCATGATCGATACGGCAGCAGCCAGTCCGCCGCCTGCGCTGTGGCCCATGACCATTACCTTTTGCGTATCCACGCCGAGTGCCAGGCCTTCGTTGAAGATCCACGCCAATGCTGAATAGCAGTCGTTCAACGACGTGGGAAAAGGGTGCTCGGGAGCGAGTCGATAATCGACGGCCACGATCAGGACGCTCAGCTCATTGGCCAGATCGGCCAGATAATCTTCAGCCATCTCGGGTCGGCCGAGCACAAAACCGCCGCCGTGGATGTACAGCAGCGTCGCAAGTTTGCGTGCAGGATTGAGGATGTTTGCCGGGCGATAGACGCACAGCCTGATGTGATCCTTCTGTGTCCGGTACTGCTGGTGCCTCGCTCCGTCAGGCTGTTTCCAGGCAGCTTCAACGCGACGCCTGATGGCGGGAAGATTATCGAGCGTCCAGACGCTCGAAGGCTCATCCAGGAAAACGGCGTAGGCCGGGTCGAGCAGGTGGTTGGCATCCATCGTTCAGTCTCGTCAAAAAGCGCAGCAAACACCGGATTGTGGCAAGCCTCACCATGTCTTCGTTTTAGCGCTGTCACGTGGCAAACACCCCCCCACAGAAAAATAGCGTTTCTTCAGTGACTTATGGGTTGTTTTATAAGAGGCGGCTTGCTGGCGATCTGCCGGGAACCGGCAGCACGGCCTGCGCATGCGGGCAAGGCCTGCTGCGCAGCCCATCGCTGCCGTCGTAACCTGCGAAAGCTCCCACGCCCTGCGGGCAGAAGCGGATATCAGCGCCTTTTCACTATCCGACCGCTACAACCAGGCTTTGATCTGCGCACAGACCGCTGGTGTGGAAATGCCGTAGCGATCGTGCAGGGTCGGCAAGGCACCGGCGTCGAGAAACGCATCAGGCAGCGCAATCTGCCTGAAGGTCGGCGTGACGCCATTGCGCAGCAGCACCGTGGCAACCGCTTCGCCCAGCCCGCCGATGATCGAGTGGTTTTCCGCCGTCACCACCAGCCGTCCCGGTTTTCTGGCTTCGGCGAGGAGGGTCTGTTCGTCCAGCGGCTTGATGGTCGGCACATGCAGCACCGCGACATCCACGCCATCGGCCTGCAGTTCCTTGGCGGCCTCAAGCGCGCGCATGGTCATCAGGCCGGTGGAAATGATCAACACGTCATTGCCGGTGCGCAGGGTCTTGGCCTTGCCGATCTCGAACTGATAGCCGTACTCGTCCAGTACCAGCGGAACATTGCCACGCAACAGGCGCATGTACACCGGTCCCTGGTGCGCCGCGATGGCCGGTACGGCCTGCTCGATTTCCAGTGCGTCGCACGGGTCGACGATCATCAGGTTGGGCATGGCGCGAAAGATCGCCAGGTCGTCCGTGGCCTGATGGCTGGGGCCGTAGCCGGTGGTCAGGCCGGGCAGGCCGCAGACAATCTTGACGTTGAGGTTTTCCTCGGCAATCGCCATGCAGATGAAGTCATAGGCACGGCGCGAGGCGAACACCGCGTAGGTGGTGGCAAACGGTACACAGCCTTCGCGGGCCATCCCCGCCGCTGCGCTCATCAGCAGCTGTTCAGCCATGCCCATCTGATAAAAACGTTCGGGATGCGCTTTGGCGAAGATGTGCAGGTCGGTGTACTTGGACAGGTCCGCCGACAGCCCGACGATGTCCGAACGCTGATCGGCCAGTGCCGCCAGCGCATGGCCAAACGGTGCCGAACGGGTGGCCTGACCTTCGGAGGCAATCGAGGCGATCATCGCCGAGGTGGTGAGCTTTTTCTTCGCGGCAGGTGCCGCCGCAGGGTTCTGGTTGGCAGTGCTCATACGGTTTGCCCTTCGTCGAGGTTGTTCAGTGCAAGGTCCCACTCGTGTTCATCGACACGGATGAAGTGAGTCTTTTCGCGGGTTTCCAGAAAGGGCACGCCTTTGCCCATTTTTGTGTCGCAGATGATCACCCGAGGCTGTGCGCCCGGATGCTGGCGGGCGGCGTCGAAGGCGGCGACCAGCGCAGGCAGGTCGTTGCCGTCGACCCGTTGCGTGAACCAGCCAAAGGCCTGCCAGCGATCCACGATGGGCTCGAAGGCCAGCACTTCACTCGAGTGGCCGTCGGCCTGCTGATTGTTCACGTCGATGATCGCGATCAGGTTGTCCAGCTTCCAGTGGGATGCCGACATCGCTGCTTCCCAGGTCGACCCCTCGTTCAGTTCGCCGTCCGACAACAGGTTGTAAACGAAGGAGGCGGAGTGTTTGCGCTTCAACCCCAGGCATGCGCCGACCGCGATGCCAAGCCCGTGGCCGAGCGAGCCCCCCGTGATTTCCATGCCCGGCGTGTAGGCGGCCATTCCCGACATGGGCAGGCGGCTGTCATCCGAGCCGTAGGTTTCAAGCTCGTCCAGCGGAATGATTTCAGCCTCGATCAAGGCGGCGTACAGGGCAATGGCGTAGTGACCGATCGACAGGTAAAACCGGTCACGCAACTCCCATTCCGGGTCCTCGGGTTTGTAGTTCAAGGCGTGAAAGTAGGACACGGCCAACAGGTCGGCCGCCCCCAGCGCCTGGCCGACATAGCCCTGGCCTTGAACCTGGCCCATGCGCAAGGCATGGCGACGAATGTTGTGGGCACGCTGTACCAGCGACGTGGACGAGGCAGATAACGCTTGGGTTGTCATGGTGATGACTCCGATGATTCAACGATTGACCGAGGCAGCGGGGATGCGCAGGACCAGAAACGCGCCGATGAACAGCACGCCGGTGATCAGGTACATGCCGATGGCGCTGGAGCCGGTCGTGGTCGTGATCCAGCCGATCAGGTACGGCGAGCAGAAACCCGCCAGGTTGGCGAAGCTGTTGATGCCCGCAATGCCTGCCGCTGCGGACACGCCGCCGAGCAGGGTGGTGGGCAGCATCCAGAACAGGGACGAGGCCGAGAGCACGCCAGCCGCCGCCAGGCACAGGCTCAGCACCGAGAGCAGCAGGCTGTTGCCGAAGACCGCTGCCAGGCTCAGGCCCAGCGCACCGGCAATCATCGGGATTACAAGGTGCCAGCGGCGCTCGCGGTGCCGGTCGCCGCTGCGGCCCATCAACAGCATGGCGACGATGGCGCACAGGTACGGCACGCTGGTCATCAGGCCAATGTGCAGCGGGTCGGAAAGCCCGGCGTTGCGGATCAGCGTCGGCAGCCAGAAGGTGATTGCGTACTGACCCATGACTACGCAAAAGTAAATGCAGGCCAGCAGCCACAAACGGCGGTCGCGGATGAACTCACCGACCGAGGCGTGCACGACCTTCTGGCTGTTGTCTTCGGCCAGCTCCTTTGTGATCAGCGCTTTTTCATCATCGGTGAGCCAGGTCGCCTGATGCACGCCGTCTTTCAGGTAAGCCAGCACCATCAGCCCGACGATCACTGTGGGAATGGCCTCGATGACGAACATCCACTGCCAGCCCGCCCAGCCATGAAAGCCTGCGAATGTGGCCATGATGTAGCCCGACAGCGGCCCGCCGATCATCCCGGACAACGGAATGGCGACGAACCACAGTACCGTCATGCGCGCACGGCGATAGGAGGGGAACCAGTAAGTGAGGTAAAGCAGCAGGCCCGGTGCCAGACCGGCTTCGGCCACGCCGAGCAGAAAGCGCAGGCCGTAGAACTGCCAGGCGGTTTCAACGAACGCGAACAGGGCGGAAATGATGCCCCAGGAGATCATGATTCGGGCGATCCAGCGCCGTGCACCGACGCGATGCAGGATCAGGTTGCTGGGCACTTCACAGAGGAAATAACCGATGAAGAACATACCGGCGCCGAGGCCGTAGACGGCTTCGCTGAAGGCCAGGTCGTTCATCATGGTCAGCTTGGCAAAGCCGACATTGACCCGGTCCAGGTAGGCACACAGGTAGCACAGCATCAGGAACGGCATCAGCCGCCAGGCGGTCTTGCGGTAGGCATTGGCACGGGCGGTCGAAGCCGCGTCGAGGGGCATGGTGGTTATCATGATGGTCTGATCTCTTGTTTTTATAGACCGCCAGGCAAACCGGCCTGGCACGTCGTCGATCCAGAACAAATGCGGGCGTTACAGGTGTGAGTCAGCCCGCGGATGGCGATCAGTGAATCAACATGCCGCCGTTCACATCCAGCGTAACGCCGGTCAGGTATGAGGACAGGTCACTGGCCAGAAACAGTGCCGCATTGGCCACGTCCTGCGCCGCGCCCAGGCGACCCAGCGGAATGCCTTCGATGATCGCGTGGCGTCGCTCGTCCTGCATCAACCCGCCGGTGATGTCGGTATGAATCAGACCCGGCGCGATGGAGTTGATGCGAATCTGGTCCGGGCCGAACTCCCGTGCCATGGCCTTGCCCAGCCCAAGCACGCCCGCTTTCGCTGCGCTGTAGTGTGGGCCGCCGAAGATGCCGCCGCCACGCTGCGCCGAGACCGACGACATGCACACGATGCTGCCAGAGCCTTGCGCCCGCATGCTTGGAATTACGGCCTGCGACATCAACAGCGTGCCGCGCAGACTGACGTCCAGCACCTTGTCGTAATCGCCCGGACGGATGTCCAGTGTCTTGATAGGTTGGGTGATGCCAGCGTTGTTGACCAGCACGTCGATGCGGCCGAAGTGTTCGATGATCCTGGCAACGGCTTGTTTGACCTGGGATTCATCGGCCACGTTGGCGGCCAGCCCCAGATGGCCTTCACCCAACGCGGCGGCGGCGTCGCGTGCGGCGGATTCATCCAGATCGAGTATCACCACCCGTGCGCCGTGTTGCGCGAAGGTGACAGCGGTGGCACGACCGATTCCGCGGGCTGAAGCGGCACCGGTGATGATTGCGATTTTGCCTTGAAGCAGCATGAGGGGAGTCCTCTGATTATTGTTATGGGGTCGATCCAGGTGATCGATGAGCTCAGAGTGTTCCGGGGGCTGCTGGCGAGCAATAACGCAAACATCACTGGTCGATGAAAAAAATTCACCTCTCGTCAGAGCCCTCAGGCAGTGCTTGAATGGGAAGAACTCAATTTTCCTGATGCCTGGGAGCCTTATGCGGGCCGACAACGATGCACCCTCCAACCTGCCACCCTTGAAAGCCATTCAGGCCTTCGAGCAAACGGCACGTTTCGGCAACCTGGCTCGCGCCGCCGAAGTGCTGGATCTGACGCCGTCGGCGGTCAGCCATCAACTCGCCAGGCTGGAGGCGATGATTGGCCGGCAACTGTTCGTGCGTGCAGCACGCGGGGTGACGCTGACGCCGGTAGGCGAGCAGTACCTGAAAGAGGTTTCCGGCCTGTTGCACAGCCTGGCCGTGGCCACCGAGCGCGCCGCCAGCGACGTCAGCCTCGACTGCCTGCGTCTGCATTCGTCACCCAGTTTCGGGCTGCTGTGGCTGATGCCGCGTCTGGAAGCCTTTCGTATCAGCCACCCGGATATTCAAATCAACCTGTCGTGTTCCTACGAGTCGTTGCACTTCAGTCGTGACAAGATCGACGTCGATCTCCGCCATGGCCGACCCAATTGGCCGAGCTATGAAGTGCGTACCGTGCGTCACGAAACTTTCGCGGTGCTGGCGTCGCCGAAGCTGCTGGAACGATACCCGGTCAACAGCGCGACAGACCTGCTCAATGGTGAACTGATTCTGTCCGAAGCCACGCTGCTGAAGTGGCCCGAGCTGTTTGCCCAGCATGGCCTGGCGCGGCCGGAAAAACCCTACGCGTTGAGCTTTGATCGCTCCTATATGACGCTGGAGGCGGCCTGCCATGGCCTTGGCTTTGCGCTGGAAAGCACACTGCTGGCGCAGAAATACCTGCACAGCGGCGCGTTGCTGGAAGTCGCACCGCACCTGTTGAGTTCGCCGGTGGCTGCACACCACCTGGTGTTTCCCAAGGCCCACTCCAGCTTTCCCAGAGTCAGGCGCTTTCTGGAATGGATGGAGAGCGAGCTGGGTCACGGGTTCGTGTTCTGAATCCGGCTTCAGGCCTTGTGCAGGGCATCTTCGTGATGCATAGCCAAGTGCCCGGTCTTGTCGCTCTTGACCTCGTACTGGGGACTGTCTTTGGACGCAGGCCGGTGCTTGCCCATGAACGCCACGTCCTTGACGTGCACCTTGGTGATCTTGCCGCGTATTTCGCCAGCTTCGGAGTTCCAGCGCACGGCATCGCCAACCTTGAATGAAGTGGGCATGGGGGTTCTCCTTGAGGATTCCTGGTAGGTCTGGTTGTTAGAGGCCGGTATTCAGACAGCGTTCAGCCGGCCTGCAGACTCGCATCACCCGTGTCTCTTCTGTTATCGACAAGGCTGCGGTTGAGCACGCACTCAATGGGCACGCCTGTGCTCAATAAAACCTGATCAAGTTGTTGTTACGGCTGAACAGTCTTACTTGGCTGATGGCTATTGTCAGAGGACGCCATGCCTGCATGTCAGGATTTGGCTACATGACACTTATCATTTAAAAGATTCATTACTTTCAACAGGTTAATGGCTCTAGGCGTTTCTGTAGGGGCGGACTAAGTACGTTCGTTCCAGTGATGGAAAATCTTCGGCACCGCGCAAGTAATTTCCCGCCAATCGCCATTTTGTAACGTATTGTGTCCAGGTTGTATCCGTTACGTCATGGTGCTTTTAACAGGTCTCTACAGCTGTGTAGTTGTGGATTTTTTGTCGTTATTCCCATTGCAGGATTATTTATGCCCAGCCCAGATGGTTCGACCCCCGTTGATTTGCTGACTGAAGAACCCGCTGACGAACGTGTCACGAGTTTGCTGTACGGGCCTTACTGGACCGCCGGACCGTCAGGCAACCACCTGACATACAGTTTTCATAACGATCAATCGGTGTATGCCAGTGACTACAGTCGCAGTCAGGAACCGGGCGACGCCTTTTCGCTGAGTGCAGCTCAGGTAGCGGCCACCAAGAGTGCACTGGACGCATGGAGTGCGGTGGCGAACATCACCTTCACACAAGTCGAAGATACCGCCACCCAGGTCGGTGATCTGCGTTTTGGCGGGTTCAATGGCCTTAAAGGCACAGAGATGGGCCAGGCCTATGTTCCGGGCACCTTGCCCAGGTCTGGCGACGTCTGGATTGGACCTGACGTGAAGGTCGACAAGGTTGAAAAAGGCTCGCTGGATTACCTGACCTTCATTCATGAAATCGGCCACGCGCTGGGCTTGAAGCATTCGTTCGAAGGCTCGCAGTACAACGACGTGCTGCTCGACCCCAAGTTCGAAGACGCCCGCTATACCATCATGAGCTACACCAACGACTACAGCTTCAAGCCGACCACGCCGATGCTGCTGGATATCCTGACCATGCAGTACCTGTACGGCGCCAACATGTCGTATCACACCGGCAATGACGTCTACAAATGGGCGCCGGGTCAGTCGGTTTTCGAGACCATCTGGGACGCAGGCGGCAAGGACACGATCGACGCGAGCAACCAGACGGCGGCGGTCAGTCTCAACCTCAACCCAGGCGAGTTCAGCACCATCGGCAAGCCGTTCCTCAACTACAACGTGACACCCGACAGCCCGACGGTGATGGATTCAGGCCTGGCCATCGCCTACGGCGTGACCATCGAAAATGCCATCGGCTCGGCGTTCAATGACACGCTGATCGGCAACGACGCGGCGAACGTACTCGATGGTCGCGGTGGCGTGGACACCATGATCGGCGGGCTGGGCAATGATACCTATGTGATCGATCAGGCCGCCGAGCTGGGGCTGGTCAAGGAGCAGGCCAATCAGGGTGTCGATTCGCTCAAGATCACTTACGACAACCTCTCGCAGACCGCGGTCACCCTGGACCTCAACTCGGCGCAACTGGCCAACTTTGAAAACGTCCACGTGCGTGGCAAGGGCGCGTTCAACGTGGTGGGTAACGAGCGTGACAATACACTCACCGGCAACGACGCCAACAACGTTCTCGACGGCGGCGCAGGCAGGGACAAACTTGTGGGCGGCTTTGGCACTGACATCCTGACTGGCGGCTCAGGCGCTGACCGTTTCGTCTTCAACAGCGTTGCGGAAATGGGCAAGGGCCAGGCACGGGACGTCATCACGGATTTCAGCAGTCAGGAAGGCGACAAGCTGAGCTTTCTCAAGCTGGACGCCAATGCCGATACCCAGGCGCTGGACGCGTTCACCTTCATTGGCAGCGGCGATTTCACCGCTGCAGGCCAGCTGCGTTTCGTCGATCATGTGTTGTACGGCAACGTTAACGGCGACCTGCACGCGGACTTCGAGATCAAGCTGGTCGGCGTCGATACGCTCACGGCTCATGACATGGCGGCGTGAAACGCATGACCGATCGGGCGTGTGTCCACGTTCACAGGTGACAGCAACGGGCCCTTTATGGGCTCGTTGTACATCGAACACAGGTTCTTCTCGATGTTCTGGCACAGGTCATCCATGCGGATGCGGTGCTGACTGGTGCCGAACGGTGCCTGCAGGTCGGTGCCGATCCGCTCCATCGCCAACAGCAGGCAACCCACCACCGTCGATATCAGCGGGGTGAACCAGCCCAGGGTGGTCACCATGCTCAGCGGCATGATCACGCAGAACAATGCACTGAACAGCCTTGGGAAATAGACGTAAGGGTAGGGCAACGGCGTGTTGGCAATGCGCTCCATGCCGCCCTGGCAGTTGGACAGGTCGAGCAGGGTGGTTTCAAGCCGGGTGAAGCGGATGCTGTCCAGTCGGCCTTCGGCAAACTCGTCGGCAAGGATTCCCGCCGAGCCGTTGAGGATGTCATTGGGAACGTTGTTGCTGCTCAGCGCCCGTTGTATTTCAGACTCAGGGATCAGCCCGCCGAGTTGCGCCGCGCTGACATCGCCTCTCAGATGAGCTCGCAGTGCACGCAGGTAGGCCACGTGACGACGCAAAAGCAGGGTTTTTACCGGGTTGTGGCGGTGTAGGCCTTCTCCATCGATCAAGCTCAAGACCTGACGACCGTAACTGCGCGAGCTATTGACCATCGCGCCCCATAACGTGCGCGCTTCCCACCAGCGATTGTAGGCACTGGAGTTGCGAAAGCTGATCAGCACGATCAGCGCCGAGCACAACAGTGTCAGTGGCATCAGGGGAATGTCGATACCGCTGCCTTGCACCAGCATGACATCCATCGTCACGCCGATATCCCAGATCAACAGCCACAGCAGCGACCAGCCGACGTAGGTCAGCGTCCTTTTGAAGCACTTCCATTTCTTTTCAAAGAGACCGGTCATGAGGTTGCTCCTGTCCGGGGTTGGAGAATGACTTCTCACACAGTTGTAACAAGTCGTGACACAAACCTACGGGACGAGGCTTAACCGTCGCTTAATCGATGCACCGTGAGTCTTGCCTGCGTCCATTGCCTGGAACCTTCCCTGCACTGATGACCACCCAGCCTCAGTCGATCCTTTCAAGGGCAACCCTGAACACCTGCGTGACGCCTGTCACGGCTTGATCGACCGTCCCGAAGCCAACGCCACCAGGCAGGCAAGCTGTTTTCCGGGACACCTCCCCTGGCGCTTTGCCATTCGAACGGATGCACTCAAGAGGAAACTCCCATGACGCCTATCGTCAACCGTCCCATTCAACAGCCCGCTATTCAACTCAACGAAATCCACTCTGCCCATGAATCCGACGCGACCGGATATGTGGAAGCAACCAGCCCGACGGCTCACGCGGATCTGCAAGCGATCACGGATTACCTGAAAGATCAGGTCTTCGCCGCCCACAAGCTGCCGGCCCCGGCAGACAACGCTTCAAGCGAGGAACATGCCGCCGTACGGACCCATAACGAGAAGGTCGATGCGTTGGCCGACAGTCGCGCCAGACGCCTGCATGCCCAGGGCGAAACCAAAGGCACCATTGCCGACACCTTCGCCAAGGCGCAGAAGCTCGACCGGCTGGCGACTACCGCGTCCAGTTCATTGAGGGCCATGCCGTTTGCAGCCGCATCGGTGCTTCAGTACATGCAGCCTGCCATTAACAAGGGCGACTGGTTGCCGACCTCGTTGAAGCCGCTGACACCGCTGATCTCCGGCGCGCTGTCGGGTGTCATGGATCAGGTCGGCACGGGTGTGATGAACCGTGCCACCGATGACATTCATTACCTGGCCGCAGCACCGGAAAAACTTCATGACGTGATGGCCGCCTCCGTCAAACGCCATTCGCCAGGGCTCGTCCAGCAGTCTGTGGACCTGGGCATCGGCGTGCAGACTTACACGGCGCGCAATGCCCTGCGCACGGTACTGGCCCCGGCACTGGCGTCGCATCCCAAGGTTCAGGGTGCGGTGGACATCACCGTGTCGGCCGCAGGCGGCCTTGCGGCCAACGCCGGTCTGGGCAATCGCATGCTCAGCGTTCAGGCACGTGATCACTTGCGCGGCGGGGCGTTCGTGCTGGGCCTCAAGGACAAGGAGCCCAAGGCAGATCTGGAGGCAGAAACGGACTGGCTTGATGCCTATAACGCTATCAAGTCTGCCAGTTACTCCGGCGCAGCGCTTAATGCCGGCAAGCGCCTGGCCGGTTTGCCGCTGGACATTGCCACTGACGGGATGAAGGCGGTCCGCAGCCTGGTTTCGGCCACCAGCCTTACGCAAAACGGCCTGGCGTTGGCGGGTGGTTTTGCCGGGGTCGGCAAGTTGCAGGAAATGGCCACCAAAAATATCACCGACCCGGCCACCAAGGCGGCGGTCAGTCAGCTCACAAACCTGGCAGGTTCCGCAGGCGTATTCGCGGCCTGGACCACCGCTGGCGTGGTGACCGATCCTGCAGTGGATAAAGCCGAAGCGTTCGTCCAGGAAACGGTGAAGTCAGCCGCCTCCAGCGCAACCGGTTACGTGGCCAGCCAGACCGCAGAACTTGCCAGCGCGGGTCTGCGTGCGGGTGAAGAAGTGATCACGGCCACCGGTGCCACCTTACGCAACACCTTTGACACCTTGCGCCATCGCAACGTGCGTGAGCCCGATCTGGAAGAAGGTGGCATCCCGGCCGGGTCGCCGAGTGAGTGGCCTCTGGGGGCAGGGCGTTCCTGAACCCAGAGCTTCAATAAAACGTAAAAAGGGCGCGTTCGAAAGAACGCGCCCTTTTAGGTTGTGGCTTGAACGGTGTTTCAGGCTTCGGTGTGCTGAGTCGAAGCTTTGGTTTTGTCGTAAGCGTGTTTGACGTCGGTCATGGCGATGTTGCTGGTGGCCAGCTTCAGGTCTTCGCTGTCGCTTTTGACCAATGCGAACTTGCCGTGGTTGGCTTCGACGTTGTTCAGCTTCAGCTCCATGTCATCAAACTGTTTGCCACCGTTGGTGCGCACCAGCGTGCCGAAGTCGTCAGCCTTGAAGCCATCCATATTCAGGTGGGTGTTAGCGTTGAGTTGCACGACCTTGTCATTGGCACCTTTGGCGCTGCTGTCGAGGATGTTCAGATTGGTGACGTTGGCCCCACCTTCGCCCTTGACCGTGATCAGGTCTTCACCCACGTTGGCGGCGTGAAGATTCTGGATCGTCACGGCTTTCTCGTTGGCGGCACGAACATGAATGCCGTCAGCCTCGTTTTCGCCCAGGTTGACGTTCTTCAGCGTGGCGCCCTCGGCCAGCTCAAACAACGGTTTCTGGTTCTCGCTCTGGTCGCCGTTGCCTAGGTTGCTGCCAGCGGTGTAGGTCTTGCCGCCACCGTCAAACACCTGGCCTGGGCCTACCTTGATGGTTTCGTTCACCGTCACGGTATCGCCGGATGCCTTGGGCACTTCAACGGGTTTGATGCCAGACGCTGTGCCTGGGTCCGACTTGCCGGTCGGGCTGGTTGAAGGACTGGTTACCGAAGGGGATGTGCTGCCAACGCTGCTGTCGCCGCCGGTGCCTGTGTCCGTGGGCGTGCCGACACCGCCGCCAGTGCCACTGCCATTGGGTCCTGAAGTCGTTGGGGCGCCGCTGCCTGCATCGCCGCCGCCATCGCCGCCCGCTGCGGTCGGTGTACCTCCGCCACCGCCTGCGGCATCTGGCGTAACGCCGCCACCGTCGCCACCACCGCCACCGCTGTCAGTCGGCTGCGTACCCAGGCCACTGTTGTTCTGGTACGGGTCCTGTTGCTGCTGCTCATCGGCTGGATTTTTATCCTGGCCCGTCAGCTTCATGAGCATCTGTATGAGCGACATCAGCAGTGCAGTCAGCATCTTGATCACATTGTCCTGGCCTTCACCGGACTTGCTGCCATCGACTGCATTCTGATTGGTGACGTTGGGCGGACCGAAATTGACGTCTTGCTGCTTGCCCGTGTTGAACAGCAGGGCACCGGGATCGATGGATTGCTGGTTTTGCTGATCACCCACTGCGTTCTGCTGAGGGCTTTTGCCACTCAATGCCGAGAAGTCCAGTGCGGGCGAAGTGCCTTGAAGCGGGCGTGGCGAAAGACCGATGCTCATGTGCTTACCTCGTTGATGACACGTTGGCGAGCGAGGTCCTGAATCCATCAGGAAGGATCGCTGCGTCCCTGTCGGTTCGATATCGGGAGTGAGGGCGTTTGGATTGACGTTGCGTGAAGTGAGTGGTTACGAGCGAAGGTGCAGTTCCCGTTCTGTCCGGGTTTTACCCACGCCTGTGCGCTGCCGGTCACTGAACCAGGCCCTGGAAACAGACCGGTGCGCGGAACCGATCAAACCTTTCGGCCACACAGTGTTCGGCATCTTCAGATCCACTCTCTAAAGGACTATGCGATGAACACTTCCACGACCGCCTTCGCCCGTTTCATCAACGCGTTGGGCACTCAGTTGGGCACCCCGCTGTCGGTGCAGAACGGGGTGTGTGCCCTGTACGACAGCCAGGACCACGAAGTTGCCGTGATCGAGCTGCCCGAACACAGCGAGATGGTGGTCTTCCATTGCCGCGTCGGTCGCACCCCGGAGCGCGCCGCGGACCTGCAACGCCTGTTGAACCTGAATTTCGATGTCGCGCGCCTGCATGGTTGCTGGTTCGCACTGGATCAGGGCAACGTACGCCTGTGTGCCCAGCGTGACCTGGCGTCACTGGATGAGGCGGGGTTCTGTAACATGACTCGCGGTTTTATTGCCCAGGCACGTGAGGCCCGCACCGTCGTGCAAGCCTGATACTGCGCGTTGTCAAAAAGCGCCGACCTGGATCGGCGCTTTTTTACGTCAGCTTTTCAGCACCAGCCCGGCCTGATTCAACGTGTTGGCTGCTTCCTTGAGGTTTTCCGAGGGCCTGGACTGCTCGCCGTCGAAGGTGTAGCCAATCGGCGTGTCCTGGTCTTCACCGTACTGGAATACGATACGGCCGACCGTTTTGGTCACGCTGAGCGAGGCCCCGCTGTTGTAGCTGACCAGAGGTGTGGGTGAGGTGAAGTTTTCCGGTTGAGTGGCAGTGTGGAACACCGTCAGGGCCCTGATGCGCATGTCGTTGCGATTCTCCAGCCGAGTCGCGAGCTCGCCTTGGGTCATGGTGCCTGCGCGGCTGCCCTCGTCGATGGCGTCGATCAGTGAGTCCTTGGGTTCCAGACGGACTCGGGCCAGCGTGCCTTCGCTGGCCTGCATGCCCTTGAGCAGAGCCTTGAGCTTGGGATCGCGCTCCATCAGGTCGGCGACTCTGGACGCGTTGCTGGGGTTGCTCAGCTCCTTCACCGAACCCACGATGCTGGTGATCATGCTCTGTTCGTCCAGGCGCGAGAGGTTGGTGTAGTTGCTTTCAAAGCGCGCATTTTCCAGCACGCTGTGGTTGTTGGCCGAGGCTTCGTGCTGCACGGCTGCGCGCTTCACTTCGCGTACCGCCTTGTATTGCGCATCCGTGCGCGACGGTCTTTCGGCCACGAACGCCGTCAGCCCGTCCAGTCTTGACTGGATGGCTTGCTCAGGAGTCTTGTCGACATAGCGCGGGTCAAGTGGGTCGGCCAATGCCGCCAGCGCGGCTTTCGACGCTGCATCCTTGTAAGCGCCCTTGAGGCTGTCGGAGAGCTTGTCCAGCGTCTTGGTGGTCATGGGCTGAGCCACCTGATAGCGGAATTTCACGCGTTTGGTGGTTCTGGAATCCACTGTTCCCGTGACCGTTACGCCCATGTTGTTGGCCGCTGACTGGGTACCGGGTTGCGCCAGCGGGCCGGGATTGGTGTGGGTGCCGCTAAGCTGTGCGCGTCCGCCGAACGCACCGATCAAGGTATTGAGCAATCGTGGCCGGTTCTTGCCACCTTCACGCAGATGGACCTTGTCGTTGTTCTGCTCCAGCGAGTAATCGGTGTAGGTCAGCAGGTTGACGGTGACGCTGGCTGCGATGCCGAGTCGAGCGACCGCCGACAATGGTTTATCGCCGTTTTCGGACAGGTCAAAGCCGACACGGAAGTCGACGTTGGCGCCGGCGGTGATATCGAAATTGAAGCGTCGGGCTTCGTACGTTTCGTGGTCGGCAGCCTTTTGCAGGACCTGCATCGGGTTTACCTTGCCTTCGAACAGGTCATCGACAAACTGGTCGATGTCTTCATCCGGCACTCGAAACACCACCCCGGCCCGCTGTGAACCTGCGCCGGTGACTGTCGCGTCGACGCCGAGCCGCAAGCCGGGCGTCAACTTGCGTTTGTTGCCGATATCGACCGCGCGAGCGGGGTTGTTCTCGTCGAAAAGGACTGGCCAGTAATCCTTGCCGCCACCCACGCCGCCACTCAGGCTGCCTGCCGCTTCGGTCATCAGATACAGCGTGATTCCTGCTTCGCCGCGTTCGGCGTTGAGAATGTAGTTGCGATTGCCGGTGGCGGACGCGGTAGGCCATGGGCCTGGCGTATGGTTGGCGAGCACGGTGAAGGGGCTGGTGAAGTTCAGGCCGTAGCTGCGCTGGAGGCTGATTTCATCATCGGCATGTTCCAGTTGCTTGAGGGTTGCCTTCAGATTGGTGGCCAGTTCTGCCTGGTCCTTGGCACCGCTGGCGGCACGCAGATTGACGCTGGTGGCATGGTCGGCTTTCTTGAAGGACTTCAGGAACGATTTGATCGCATCGTAGGCGCTCTCAAGCGCTGCGTGATTGGTAAAGCCCATGTCGGTCACTTGCTTGACCGGGTTTTCGCCGTAGGTGGTTTCTTTGAGGTGAGTGAGCTTTTCCTGCAACGGTCCCAGGTCGCTGTTCGGACCGACCAGTTCAAGCTGATCGAGCAGGTTGGCAAGGCTTTTGAGCGTGACCACGTCCAGCGCCAGACGCGCCTTGCTCAACGCGAGCTCGTCACCTTTGTCGCGGCGTTGTCCCAACGGAATATCGGCTTTCTGGTGAGAGACCTTCAGGCCGTTGTCCTTGAGGACTTCCAGCAACTGACCGGTGCGGTTTTCTGCTGACGGGGCGATCTGGGTCAGTGCGTCCTGCAACTCCTTGACCAGGTCATGACCGGAGTTCTTGAAGTTGAGTTTAGCCCCTAGATCGCTGAGCTTCTTGCCCATCTGGGTGCGCGCGGATTTTTCTGCCAGTTCGCCGTGCAGGTTCAGCAGCCCATCACGCTGGCGCAGGCTTTTGAACTGGCCGTAGCCCTGGCCAATGTCGACCAGTGCGGTGTAGGTGTGTTTTTCCAGCTCATCGCGGAACGCCTCCAGGTCCTTGACCAGATCCGCGCCCGCCGGACCCAGATCAAGACGCGCGATACGGGCCTTGAGGTCGTTACCTGCGGCCGGTGGCGTTTCACCGGTTTCATGAATCAGTTCAAGCTGCTTGAACACCGTGGACTGACAGTCATAGACCGGACGCAGTCCTTCACGCCCCTGGTAACTGTGTTGCACATAGTCGCCGACGTTCTTCATCCAGCGCGGCGCTTCAAGGGTGTTCTTGTAGATGTTGGCGCGGACGAATTCTTTGGTGCTGGCGCGATTGCCTTTTTCCATGCCACTGCGGCCCAGCACGTTGATGTCCATCCTGCCAGTGCCGCCAGTGCCGGGAATACGCTTGGTTTTCAACGTGCCTGTGATGCGCGAGAACAAGTCGTTCAGGCCGTTCTGTTCCACTGGGCGCGGCACTACCGCTTGCCAGTTGCCGCTTTTGAGCTGGAGCAGGCCATCTCCGGCCGCGTCCTCGACCTTGGCGCTCAGGATATTGTCATCGTTGCTGTAAAGGGCGGCGACGGGCTGGCCGTCGGGCGACGCGACAGGTGTCCAGCTGGCCTCTGGATGATCGGCAGGTTTGGCGGCTTGCCAGATGTCCTTGGTCAGGCGGAACAGTTCGCCTGTGCTGGTCAGGGCATGCAGGTTGTGCTTTTCATCCAGGGCAAGTGTTTTGATGTCGCCCGCAAGCCCCGGAAAACTAAGGTCGACGGGCTTGCGATCTTTATGGTGGGCGGTGAGTCGGCCTTGATCATCGAGGGCGACGAACTGCTTGTCAGAGACCATGGCGAAGGCCTTGATCAGTCGGTCATCCAGACCTTCGATCTCCTCGCCCATGGCGACCTTGGTCGAGCGGGGGGCCTGGGCCAGCGATGTGGTCGAGCCGAACGCAGCCTTGTGGTGCTCGGGGCTGACGTCGAGCTTGTGCAGTTTGCCACCCTTGAGCACATAGGCGTTGCTGTCGGCGCCGCGTTGCAGTAGGTCGATGTCCTTGATGTCGGTGTCTTTCCAGGCCTGCGGGGTCGCATCCCAGCGCTGAATCCGGCCGGCGTTGATGCCCACCAGCCCGGACCGATCCAGATTGAGTCGGTCGGCAGGCGCAGGCTCGGTGGTTTGCGTCAGGCCACGTACATTGTCCAGCACCAACGCGTCGGTGAGGTTCCAGCCACTGTCCAGTTGCGCGCGCTGTTCGTCGAGTGCGTGAGAGTGGACGCTGCCAGCGCGATCCTGGACCAGCGCATGCAGGCGGCCGTCATCGCCGCTGATGAACCCGGTGACCATGCTGTGACTGCCACCGGCCATTAGATAATGTTCGCGCTCAGGCATCAGCCGCAGCAATGGGTCATCACTTTCGAATGCCTGACGATCGGCACTGTAAATCCTGCCCTGAGTGTCGGCGACGAACAGCCGATCCGCGCTCAAACCAACGGCCGCTGCCTCAGACTGTCCGCCGTCGAGCTCCAGTACCTTTTGCCGTTTTGCGCCTCCGATGCCGGGGCTCATGTCCGCCAGCAGGATGGACTGCACATCATCGCCGCTGAGCAGCGCCGCAGTGTTATCCGGCGCAACCGAAAAGGATTTGAGGTCTTTGGCCTCAAGGTGCGGCATCAGCGGGCTGGAAAGGTCGACCAGAACGTCATCGCTTTTTGCGTAGACGGCGCCGTTGCCGCCCATTGTCAGTGCATTGAATGCAATGTCTTCAGTGCCCTCGGGGGCTTTCCAGCTGGCACTGTTCTGATCGAATTCATACAGCCTGTCTTCATGCACCCGCATGCGCTGGCCATCGGGTCCCTGATACACGCCGGTGATGTGGGCGATGTGCGCCTTGCCCGGCAGGCCCTGGGTCGCATTGCCCGCCGGTGCCTGAATGCGGGCCTGCCCGCCGTCACTCTGCAACTTCACCGTCAAGGGATCGCCGCCCTGCAGGTTGGGCAGTTGACCGCTGCTGCGAATCAACGACAGCGAGTCATTGTGCTGATCCAGATGAAGCAGATGCCCGTCGGATTCGAGCAGCAGATGCTGGTTTGCGTCCGGCCGGCTGTCATGCGCCAGATACGTCTGGCCGGGCTTGGCCAGGATGCTGTTGAGCAGTGGTCCGACACCGGGCGGGCTGAACGTCGTGAAGTCGGCCTGGCCATTGAGGCCCAGCGCAATCGTATTCTGCGGCTGGGCGAGACGCTCAAGACGATCCTGCTGCATCTCGAAGCGCCCGCCATTGCTGCGCGACAGTGCGGATGCCAACGTCGATGTGGATTCGGAGTCAGGTGCATATCCGGATAAAGAGGCGGGTGCAGATGAAGATGCAGAGGCAGATACCGAACGGGGAGGGTGTTCAGGATCAGAGGCATGGCTCAATCCGGACACCGATGAGGATTCGGATCCGGGTGCATAGCCAGATCCTGATGCATAGACAGACGTCGATGCCGAGACCGATTCGGATTCCGACCCTGGTGCATACCCGGATGAAGAGGCCGATCTCGATGAGGACCCAGGCACCGGTGTGCGTATGGGCGTGCTCGTGCTTCTGGCGTTGTTCGTGCCGGTGGCAGTCTGGCGAGGTGGATGAGGCTTCTGGAACAGCCTTCCAACACCGTGAGCCATCCGCTTGCCGATAGTGCTCAGAGAGTGGGCGCAGCCTTGGGTCGGTCGCCGGGCTCGTTGTTGGTGTACGTCAGTGTTTGTGCTGGTACTGGCAACCGCTTCTGGCTGCACGTTAAGTCCGGTGTTCCGGTGCGTTGAATTTACGAGCACGCGATTATCTCCCTGTTTGGCCCGATGGAGCCTTTGACGAATCCCGAGAAGTCTTGCCTGTGTCTGAGTGGCAAGGGCGCGGCCGCAGGTTCCATGCGATACGTGGCAGGTTGGACGGTCCCGCCCAAGGGGGAGTGTCCGCCCTCAGGGAACCGGAATGCCGGACAAGCCACGTAGGGTCTACACGATCAGGACATCCCCGCTCATGCCAGCCGTTGACCCTCATCTTACGAGCCGCCATTCGCTTGCCCGCTCGATTCGCATCGCCGCCCTGGCGCTGGGCTCGTTGTGCGCAGGCTGCCAGTCCGTGGACTACGCCCAGCCGCGCGCCGAGCGCACCCCAAGGCTCATCGCGGGCCTGAATTACAGCCCCGATGTGTATCCGTCGAGCGGGACATCGCTTGAGGTGCCCGATGATCTGCCTGTCTATAACGGGGAAGATGTGTGGCAGCGGGTTGCCCAACGCAGCACGCTGGTAAAAGGTAAGGACATTAACGAACGGATCGCCCGCCAGCGTGACTGGCTGCTGAGCAACCGTGGCTTTTTGAAAGGTGCCAGTGAGCGAGCCGCGCCCTATCTGCACTTTATTGTCGAGCGTCTGGATGAGCGCAGGATGCCGATGGAGCTGGCGTTATTGCCGATGATCGAAAGCGCCTACAACCCCATGGCCAACTCGTCGGCCGCTGCGGCGGGTCTATGGCAGTTCATTCCGTCCACGGGACGTGATTTCAACCTGCATCAGAGCGCGACCTACGACGCCCGGCGTGACGTGGTGGCGTCCAGCAAGGCGGCCATGGATTACCTCACGCGCCTGCACGATGAGTTCGACAATGACTGGCTGCTGGCGCTGGCCGCCTACAATTGCGGAGAGGGCACTGTGGGCCGGGCGGTCGAAGCCAATCGACGGCGTGGACTGCCCACCGATTACTGGAGCCTGTCGCTGCCCAGGGAAACCCAGGACTATGTGCCGCGCCTGCTCGCGCTGTCGTTGCTGGTGCGCAATCCGGAAGCCTACGGTGTGAAGCTGACACCGGTCGCCAATACAGCGTATTTCGACGTGGTTGAACTCAATCATGCCGTGGACATTCCCCGGCTGGCTGCCACCGCAGGCGTGGATGAAGGGCAGTTGTTGAGGCTCAACTCAGCCTTTTTGCGCAAGAAGACCCCGGACGGTCCGGGGCGACTGCTGGTGCCCAAGACTCAAAAGCAGCTGCTGACTGCCAGTCTGGCGCGTATGAGGGGAGAGCCGTCCTGGGTGGCGCCTGCACCTGTATCTGAACCCGCATCTGCACCTGCACCTGTAGCACCTCCTGTCATGCCGCAGCGGGTAGCGGAACGGGGGCCGGTTCCCAAGGTTGTGAAGTCGGTTCCCGTCGTCATGGAGCGGCCAACGCCAACGCCAACACCGTCCGTTGTACCTGAACCTGCGCCGCAGCGACCCATGCCTGAGACTGTCGCTGACCGTTCATCACCCGTTTCACCACCGCCCGTCGCTGTGGAGCGGACACCTCAACCCTCACCACCTCCCGTGGTCGAGAATCGGGAGCGTCGCACGCAGCCGGAAGTGCTGCGAGCAGGTCCGCGTGTTGTGGTGCTTGCGAGTGATCCACGCCAGTAGATTGCGCGCGACAGGTACCCGCGATATCCCTCAGGTGCGCCCTTTTTTGGTGCCTTTGTCGGCTGCCAAGTCGATTTGTAACGGCTTAAATACAACGCTTGGCCTTGCTGAGCCTGCCTGCCATATGCCGTATCCATAGCTGGATGGGTCATTTAACTATCGAAAAACTCGGTTAATAAGATGAGCTTTTTAGATGTTTTGTGTCGGCATCTTTACACACATTTAGAAACATTCGGTTGATGGGATCCCATCTGCAAGCCTGATGACCACAAGATTTATTGAACTTTTTTACAAAGCCACTGAGCGGGTTCGCGCTGAATCCTTTCTGCTCAATTTACTCTTCTTTTTGGCCTGACCTTTTAGGTGCGTGCGCCCCACGCGTTCGGATTGCCGAATGGTTGATGGCATAAAGGTATCACTCTTGGCCTCGTGTAACCCTTGTGGGTCAATAGGGCGGGAGCGTGACGTCGTCCGGCGTTCGGAAAACCGACTGCTTTCGGTGTCACGCACTTCTAACTAAATGCCGATAACATCATTATATTGAAGTGTGTTTCTTTTTTATGACATGTCTTTGTTTGGGGGGGCGGTGAACAGTATGTCGCCATAAAGGCGCTGTTTAATTCATCATGTCTTTTAGTTGGGTGTTTAAGCGCGCCGTCTTTAACGTGCGCTCTTTTACTGCCTGGATTCTGGCAAGTTGTTTCAAGTGAGAGTCGCCTCTGGATTACCGTAGGTCTGCTCGGTTTTGGGGCGTCAACCGACCAGGTGCGGCTGAGAATGCTTCTTGACAAACGTCTGCGTAGGCCCGTCCTGGGCCGTGAAACCGGCGTAGGGGGCGGTTTGTAGCCATCTAACTGGTTGAGAAACCTCAAATAACGATAGTTTAAAATAATCGTTTGAAAAGACTCGCTCTATCAATGCGTCATTCTTTGTAGGATGATGCTACTTTGATATTATTTTCTGAATGTGTGACTCTTTTCTCAGTGCGTGGGGAACTAAATCCATATATTCGTGCCTTGTAAGTCGTGGTATTACTAGTGCGCCTGCATCCACAGTGAGAGTGAGCAATGAACGCAAAAGGCGATGTAAGCGGCCGAGGATGTCATCCAGATAGTGCATTGTCGGCCTTTCATGAAATTGCAATGAATAGCGCAGTACTGGATATGGACTTGCTGTTGTGCGGGGAGACCGGGACCGGCAAGGACACCCTGGCCAACCGCATCCACGCGCTCTCCAATCGGCCGGGCGCGTTCATCGGTATGAATTGCGCGGCCATCCCGGAGTCGCTGGCCGAAAGCCAGCTATTCGGCGTGGTCAACGGGGCGTTCACGGGCGTTTGCCGCTCCCGGGAGGGCTACATCGAAGCCGCTCAGGGCGGCACGCTGTACCTGGACGAAATCGACAGCATGCCGATGAGCCTGCAAGCCAAGCTTTTGCGTGTACTGGAGTGTCGAGGCGTTGAACGCCTGGGCTCGACGGCATTCATTCCCGTGGATTTGCGAGTGATTGCCTCCGCCCAGCGGCCTCTGGATGAACTGGTGGAACAAGGACTTTTTCGGCGCGACCTGTTCTTCAGGCTCAATGCACTGACGCTGCAGCTGCCAGCGTTGCGTACACGTCGCGAACATATTTTGCCGTTGTTCGACCAGTTCACCCAGAGCATCGCGCAGGATTTCGGAAGGCCTGCTCCGACGCTGGACAGCGCCCGTGTGTTGATGCTCCTCAGTCATGACTGGCCTGGCAACATTCGGGAGCTCAAGTCGTCTGCCAAACGGTTTGTGCTGGGTCTCCCTCTTCTCGGCGCAGAGCCGCCCGAGGTCCGGGATTCAGCCATGTGCCTGCGGACACAACTGCGTGTCATCGAAAAAAGGCTCATCCAGGACGCCTTCAAGCGGCACCGTCACAATGTCGATGCTGTGCTGCAGGAACTCGAACTGCCCCGACGCACCCTGTACCACCGCATGAAGGAGCTGGGCGTGGCTGGCCACATCGCCGCCTGACGCCTGATCTGGGTTTCCGATCCGAGTTTGTGTAATCCGGCTACTCATAGTGTGGGGTCATGGATGAGCGTTGATGTGGGTTTTGATGATGATTTCGATGACGAGCGTGTGCCGAATCTGGGAATTGTCGCTGAAAGCATTTCGCACCTGGGGATCGACGTGTTGCTGTCGGGGGAAACCGGTACGGGCAAGGACACCATTGCCAAACGCATCCATGCGATGTCCGGGCGCAAAGGACGTCTGGTCGCGATGAACTGTGCGGCCATTCCGGAAACCCTGGCGGAAAGCGAACTGTTCGGCGTGGTCAGTGGCGCCTACACCGGCGCCGATCGCTCACGGGTCGGTTACATCGAAGCGGCGCATGGCGGTACTTTGTACCTGGATGAGATCGATAGCATGCCCCTGAGCCTGCAGGCCAAGCTGCTGCGAGTGCTGGAAACCCGTTCAATCGAGCGCCTGGGTTCCACGTCGAGCATCAAGCTCGACATCTGCGTGATCGCGTCGGCCCAGCGCTCGCTGGACAATGCGGTGGAAGAGGGCGCCTTTCGCCGCGACCTGTATTTTCGCCTCAATGTCCTGACGCTCAAGTTACCGCCGCTGCGCACCCAGCATGAGCGCATCGTGCCCCTGTTCATCCGTTTCGCGAACGTCGCTGCCAATGAATTGAACGTGACAGCGCCCAGAGTGTGTTCGTTGTTGCAGCAAACCCTGCTCGACCATGACTGGCCTGGCAACATTCGTGAACTCAAGGCCGCTGCCAAGCGCTTCGTGCTCGGCCTGCCATTGCTGGGAATCGAGGCTTCGGATGACGAGCGCCAGAACTGTGGGCTCAAATCGCAGCTGCGGTGCATCGAGAAAGTCCTGATTCAGGAGTCGCTCAAGCGCCATCGCAACTGTGTCGATGCGGTCAGTCAGGAGCTGGACATGCCGCGCCGCACGCTCTACAGGCGCATCAAGGAATTGCAGATCTGATTTTTGCATCGGGCCTGGAACCGATCTGCCAGTCGTTGCCACCTATCTGTACCAAGCAATCACGCTGGTTACGATAAGGGGTTTCACATCATGGTCGCACCTGTAGGTCTCACCTCGAAAATCACCAACATGTTCAACAGCGGCGTCAGTGCTGCGGGCGGAGTGGCGCAGGGCGTGAACACCGTCTCCTCCACGGCTCAACTGCAGGGTGCAATCCTCAAGGGCACCGGCGGCAGCGCAGCAGTCGATGCGCAGGAACGCTCCAGCCGCGAGCAGGATGCCAACCAGGCCAAGCTGATCGACATGCAGTCCAAGGAAACGATCAAGAAGCAGACCATGGACGTGCTCAACGCCATCCAGTCCGGCAAGGACGACTCGTCGAACAAGAAAATCAGTGCCACGGCGCAGACGACCAAAGGTATCAGTTACTAATTCTTTCTGATTGCCCCCTCGTCAGAGGGGGCCGCTACCTTAGGATGGGTGTTTCATGCAAAGTCTCAACAGCGCCAACCCGCTTCTTCAAGCTTCGGCTTCACTTTTCACCCTGCCGCTCCAGAGCAAGGACTACAGCAGCACCACTCAGTCCAGCAAACCGCTGCAGGACGTGGTCGAGCAGCTTATCCAGGCCCTGACCAAAAACGGTCAACTGGACGAAAGCTCGCCATTGGGCAAGATGCTCGCCAAGGCGATGAGCGCCGAGGGCAAGTCCGCAGGCATCGAAGGCCTCAAGATCGCGCTCGACAAACTGATTCACGACAAGCTCGGCGATAATTTCGGCGCCTCGGCCGGTACAGGGGCGGGCGGTGGCGGTGCTGGCTCTGGCGGCGTGGGTGGTGCAGGTGGCGCAGATGCCGGTCAGTCCGACCTGATGAACCAGGTGTTGAACGGCCTTGGCAAAGCGGCACTGGATGATTTGCTGACCAAACAGACCGACGGGACCAACTTCTCCCAGGACGACATGCCGATGCTTGAACAGATCGCGCAGTTCATGGACGACAACAAGGCCGCATTTCCGACGCCGGACTCGGGTTCGTGGATGAACGAACTCAAGGAAGATAACTTCCTGGACGGTAATGAGACCGCTCAATTTCGCTCTGCGCTGGACATCATCGGTCAGCAGCTCGGCAAACAGCAGAGCGATGCCAGCGGCGTTGGTAATACAGCCGGCGGTGGCCTGGGCTCCCCGGTAACGGACGCGGCCAGTTCGCCTGATTCACTGACCGATCCTGCTGCTAATACCACCCCGAATGCTACGGGCGGCGATGGCTTGGGCCAACTGTTGGGTGAGCTGGTGGAGCGCGGCCTGCAATCGGTGCTGTCCGAAGGTGGCGGTCTGGGCACTCCCGTCGGTACTTCGCCGCAATCGGGCGCGACGCCCGCGGGCAACTCGCCGACCTCCGATCTCGGCCAACTGCTCGGTGGGCTGCTCGAACGAGGGCTGGAAGTGACGCTGCAAGGCAACGCCGGTGTCAATGGTGGCGGGGCAGATCTGCAGGCCAGTGCTGCGCAAACTGCTGCACAGATCATCAACACCCTGCTGCAAGGCGCCCAGAACCCGACGTTGTCCTGACTTGAAAACCGCCTGACGGAGAGCCCTCGTGACCATTTCCCACCTCAGTAACCTCAAAAGCGCCACGCCGGAATCTGGGCTGGATGTGCATCAGGGGCTCGTTTCCGAGCCTGTACAGGCGGATGTCGACCTGTTCAACGCGGCCATACGACCGGATAACGTGCGTCCGACCTCTCACCTGTCTGATCAGGTTGCCAACGCGCTGTCCGATCGTTTGAGCGACACCGAGAAACTGTCGCAGCAGGCGCTGCGCAAAATGAAGAAAGTCGCAGGTTCCGAAGACGGCGCAGACATCATCGAGATGGGCCGTGCGTTGTCGCAGTGTTCGTTGCAAATGGCGCTGACGACCAAGGTCGTGAGCAAGAGCGCCCAGGCGCTCGACAAGTTGACCAACCTGCAGTAGAGGTTTTCCGTGAAATGTCTGAGTGCAGGGTTGCTCCTGTTGAGCCTGCTGATGCTGGGCGGCTGCAGCGACGAAACCGAACTGTTTACCGGCTTGTCCGAGCAAGACTCCAACGAGGTGGTGGCACGTCTGGCCGATCAGCACATCGACGCGCGCAAACGCATGGAAAAAAGTGGCGTGGTGGTCACCGTCTCGACCCGGGAAATGAACCGCGCCGTGCGAGTGCTGGATGCCGCAGGCCTGCCTCGGCGTTCGCGAACCAGCCTGGGTGAAATTTTCAAGAAGGAAGGCGTGATCTCCACGCCGCTGGAAGAGCGCGCCCGCTACATCTATGCCTTGTCCCAGGAGCTTGAAGCCACCCTGTCGCAGATCGACGGGGTGATTGTGGCCAGGGTCCATGTGGTGCTGCCGGAGCGTATCGCCCCTGGCGAGCCGGTGCAGCCAGCCTCGGCGGCGGTGTTCATCAAGCATTCCGCCGCGCTCGATCCTGACAGCGTGCGCGGACGCATTCAGCAGATGGTTGCCAGCAGCATCCCCGGTATGTCCGGGCAGTCGGCCGATTCAAAGAAATTCTCGATCGTCTTCGTGCCGGCCACCGAGTTTCAGGAAACCACGCAGTGGGCGAACTTCGGGCCGTTCAAGCTGGACAGCGACAACCTGCCGTTCTGGAACCTGATGCTATGGCTGGTGCCCTTGGGATTGGTCGTAATGTTGCTGATCATTGCGCTGGGACTGCGCGGTGACTGGCGCGCCGCTGCCTTGCAACGGATCGGCATCGGTCGTCGCAGTCGCTCGACCTTGCCGGCGCGGGCATGACCGGCTCGACCGCCGAGGACCTGTGGGTCCAGTGGTGGTGCAATCCCTGGCACTGGGCACACCCGGCCTGGCAGAACAGGTTTGCACAGGCTCACGGGCTGTCGATTGACGTGTGTACGGCGCTGTTGAACAGCCGCCATGCGGTGTTTCTGCACACCATGGGGATCGAACCCAGCCAGCCGCCGCCTCCTGACGAGGCGACGCTGCGCTGGCTGTCGCTCACCCCGTCGCAGCGTGATCACGCGCTGGCGCTGGCGCAGTGCATCTGTTTTGCGCCCGGCGAACGCGATGACCCCGAGGGCCAATGGTGCCGGGCGCTGACCAAGGCCTTGCGTCCCAGCGTCTGGCTGATGCCCGAAACCGCCGACGCCCGCTCGCTGCTCGGTGCCTGGCTGGGGCCCGCGTGCTGGTCGCGATTGCGCCTGGCCTGGGCACCCGGCGAGGTCGCCGACAACCCCAGTCGGGCCCCCGACGGAAAACTCCAGACGTTGTGGCAAGCCATTCTCTGGCGCGTCACCGCAGGCTGATTTCATTCCCTTTTCTGTGCGTCACGGAGTTTGTTTTATGCTCGCCAAACGCAGTATTGCCCTGACCGACACTGCGCTGCTGCCTGAACCCATCGTGCGCCGCGAACACATTGCCGACAGCCTGCTGGCGCGAGACGTTCTGGCCAACGCGCGGCGTGAGGCTCAGCAGCTTTTGCGGCAGGCGCAGGAAGAAGGCGAGCGCCTTCAGCAGCAGGCCCTGGCCGAGTTCTGGGCCACGGCCAATGCGTTTCTCTGCGACCTGCACGTAACGCGTGACGCCTTGCAACGGCAGATGATGGACAGTGTCGAGTCGCTGTTGAACGAGGCGCTGGCGCAGTTGCTGGACGACACCACACTGGCCGAACGCGCCCGCGCTGTCGTGCGCAATCTGGCCGCCAGCCAGCTGAACGAGGCGGCGGCGACGCTCAGCGTTCACCCTGACATGGCCGAACCGGTGGCCGAGTGGCTGACCGAGAGTAGGTTTGCCGAGCACTGGCGGCTCAAGCGTGACCTCTCGATCGCCATAGGCAGTCTGCGTCTGAGTGATGCCAATGGCGCGTTCGACATCGAGTGGGCGGCGTTGCGCGACGGGTTGCTGGGCGCTGAAACGACGGCCTGACGCACGCGTTGCTTGCAGGATGGAACCGCAACGCAGGTTTGCTCCACTCAAGGTTTGAATCCTTCTGCTGGAGTACCTGAACATGATCAGTTTCAAGAGCCTGCAAAACCATCTTGATAATTCCTTGAGCCGCGCTCAGACCGATATGAACAACGCGGCCATGGACGCCTCTGAAAGCGGCTCCATCGAAGACCTGCAAGCGTTCAACGAAGCCCAGCAGCAGACCGATGTCGCCAGCATCGCCGTCAACGAAAGCCTGCGCGCCAAACACGGCATCACCAAAGCAATCATCGATGGAATTCAGTGACTTCTCCGAGATCCTCGGTCAGTGGTCGGCGCAGCGTCCGGCAACCCCTCTGGATTGCTGGATCGATGACGCCAACGCGCGCCTGGCCGTGGACGGCGATGGCGTGCGTTGCAGCATCGAGCTGCTCGATCCGTACGACGCCAGTGATCCGCAGCGCCTCGAAGCCCTGCTCGTTCAGGGCGGCGCCAGCGTGGCGTGTGCCTGCGACGGCGCGCTGGGCATCGACCCACAGACGCGCTGCGTGGTGCTGCTCAGCTGGATGCCGAATCCGTGCAGCCTTGGCGACCTGCTCAATCGTCTGGAAAGCCTGGCCAACCAGCGCGGCGCCATGCTCAGCCTGATGCACACCACTATTCGCACGACAGCGCCGGGCTCATCCGTGCGCGCGATCCTCAATCAGCGGCAACCGGGAGTGTGAAATGCGCAAGGCCTTAATGTGGTTGCCTTTACTGTTGATCGGGGTGACCTCAGCGACATGGGCGGTCACCCCCGAAGCCTGGAAACACACCGCCTACGCTTATGACGCTCGCCAGACCGAGCTGTCGGTAGCGCTGGCCGATTTCGCCAAGGAGTTCGGCATGGCGCTCGACATGGAGCCGGTGCCGGGCAAACTGGACGGGCGTATTCGCGCTCAGAACCCTCAGGAGTTTCTTGACCGTCTGGCTCAGGAGCATCATTTCCAGTGGTTCGTGTACAACGACACCCTGTACATCAGCCCGTCCAGCCAGCACACCTCGGCGCGCATCGAAGTCTCGCCCGATGCGGTCGATGACCTGCAAACGGCCCTGACCGATGTGGGGCTGCTGGACAAGCGCTTCGGCTGGGGCGCATTGCCGGACGAAGGCGTGGTGCTGGTCCGGGGCCCGGCCAAGTACGTGGAGTTCGTGCGCAGCTACAGCAAGAAGGTCGAGCCGCCCGAGAAGGCCGACAAGCAGGACGTGGTCATGCTGCCGCTCAAGTACGCCAACGCGGCTGACCGCACGATTCACTATCGCGATCAGGAACTGGTGGTGGCAGGCGTCGCCAGCATTCTTCAGGAATTGCTGGAAAGCCGTTCGCGAGGCGACGACATCAGCAGCATCAATCTACTGGGCGGGCAGGGCAAGGGCAGTCGCTCAAGTGGCGGCAGCCTGGGCTCGACAGGCCTTGCGTATAACCTGGATTCCAATGGCATCGACACCGGCGCGCTGCAACAAGGCCTGGACCGGGTGCTCAATTTCGGCAGCAAGAAATCCGGCAAGGGCAGCGGCGGCGGTCGCGCCAACATCCGTGTCAGTGCTGACGTGCGCAATAACGCCGTGTTGATTTACGACTTGCCCGAGCGCAAGGCGATGTACCAGAAACTGGTGAAGGAGCTGGATGTACCGCGCAACCTGATCGAAATCGATGCGGTCATCCTCGACATCGACCGCAACGAACTGGCGGAGCTGTCCAGCCGCTGGAATTTCAATTCAGGCAACGTCAGTGGCGGTGCCAATCTGTTTGAAGGGGGAACCAGCTCGACCCTGTTCATCCAGAACGCCAGCAAGTTTTCTGCAGAGCTGCATGCGCTGGAAGGCAATGGCTCGGCCTCGGTGATTGGTAATCCCTCGATCCTGACCCTGGAAAACCAGCCCGCCGTGATCGACTTCAGCCGTACCGAATACATCACCGCAACGTCTGAGCGGGTCGCCGACATCCAGCCCATCACTGCTGGCACCAGCCTGCAGGTGATTCCGCGTTCGCTGGATCACGACGGCAAGCCACAGGTGCAGTTGATCGTCGACATCGAGGACGGGCAGATCGACGTGTCGAGCATCAATGACGAACAGCCCAGCGTACGCAAAGGCAACGTCAGCACCCAGGCGGTGATTGCTGAACACGGTTCGCTGGTCATCGGCGGCTTCCATGGCATGGAGGCCAACGACAAGGTGCATAAAGTGCCATTGCTGGGCGACATCCCCTACATCGGCAAGCTGCTGTTTCAATCCCGTAGCCGTGAGCTGAGCCAGCGCGAGCGGCTGTTCATCCTGACCCCGCGCCTCATCGGTGATCAGGTCAACCCGGCCCGTTACGTCGTGAACGGCAACCCTCATGATGTGGATGATCAGATGAAAAAGATCAAGGAGCGTCGCGACGGTGGCGAGCTGCCGACCCGGGGTGACATCCAGAAAATCTTCACCCAGATGGCCGATGGCGTCGCACCTGCCGGCATGCGTGCTGGCGAGTCCCTGCCGTTTGAGGCGGACAGCCTGTGCGACCCTGGCGAAGGCCTGAGTCTGGATCGGCAACGGTCGCAGTGGTTCGTGCAAAAGGACTGGGGCGTGGCCGTAGTGGTTGCGCGCAACACGACCGCAAGGCCTGTACGTATCGATGAAAGCCGCTGTGGTGGTCGCTGGGTCATGGCCGTCGCCGCTTGGCCACATGCCTGGCTGCAGCCGGGAGAGGAAAGCGAGGTGTATATCGCGTTGCGTCAGCCTCAGATCTCCAAAATGGCCAAGGAAAGTCGTCCGTCGCTGCTCAGGGGAGTCGCACCATGAAAAAACGTAGCGTTGTTCTATTGTTCGTTATGTTCGCTACGCTGACCGGATGCGCGACCCACGGTTGTGCCGGTTATGCCTGCAAGCGCCCTGATTCGAACAGCCGTGAGCTGGTCATCTGGTGGCCGCCTGACATGCGTCAGGGACTGGATGAGCAAGACCGTGACCGGGACTATACCGTTGTGCAGTTAAAGGACTGAAGATGATTGAGGTAAAGGAAAAAAAGGCGTTCTACACCCAGGTCGCCGCGCAGGCGCCAGCCGTCTGGCCGGTGGCCAGCGGGGTAGCCTTTGTCAGCCGCCGCGAGCACCAGAACTGGGGCATCGCCTTGCACATCGAAGGTCGGGCATTGCGCCCCGAGCAATTGCGAGAAGCGCTGCAGCTTAGGTTTTCAGAAGCAGAGCGGTTCAATGACTACTTTCTGTTTCTGGATGTGCAGCGTGATTTTGTCGTGTGGCACGCCGTCAGCGACGCGCCGAACGCGGTCACCAATCTGGATGAGATACGACGGCATGAGTTGATCCTGGCAGGGCTTGATCATTTGGCGTAGCCCGATCAGTTCGCATTGAACACCTCACCGATAACCGCCTCATGGAGGCGGTTTTTTTGCCTTGGCAAACACGCAGCGCTTGTTCTTCAAATAGCGCCAGACCAGCTGAATCGACAGCGTTTTTTGTGGGAGGCGGCTTGCCGGCGATTTGGTTTCTCAGGCGCTACTTCAGTGACTGACTCGACGCCATCGCCGGCAAGCCGCCTCCCACGGTCGGGTGTTCTCTGCGAAAGACCTAACGGATAACCGCCTCCTGAAGGCATTTTTTTGCCTTGGCAAGCAAGCCGCTACTGCTCGTCAAACAGCACCAGACCAGCTGGATCGACACCGTTTTTTGTGGGAGGCGGCTTGCCGGCGATACGGTTTCTTGAGCGCCACTTCAGCGACTGACTCGACGCCATCGCCCGCAAGCCGCCTCCCACGGTCGGGTGTTCTCTGCGAAAGACCTCCTGGATAACCGCCTCCTGAAGGCGGTTTTTTGCCTTGGCAAGCAAGCAGCTACTGCTCGTCAAACAGCACCAGACCAGCTGAATCGACACCGTTTTTGTGGGAGGCGGCTTGCCGGCGATTCGGTTTATCAGGCGCCACTTCAGCGACTGAATCAACGCCATCGCTGGCAAGCCGCGGCCCACTCTACGAAAGACTTTACAAACAGGGAGGCTGAGCCCGGACGCTACAACTCGACTTCGATTTGAATCACTTCGTCAGTGACCTCGTCGAGCTGGCGGATCACTTTGTAGATGTGCCCGACGGCCAGGAGGGTCGGGCGGGGGATGTATTTGCCGACCTTGACGCGGTACAGCGTGCGGGCGAGCCAGATGCTCTGCACCACCGGGATCCCGGCTTTTTTGGCTCGGGCAATCAGCGCAAGGGCGTCTTCGTCCTCACCTTTGCAGTGAATCAGCGGCAAAGGTGTTTCGCCCGGTCGGTAGTACAGCGCCACCGCGTAGTGCGTGGGGTTGACCAGCAGCATGTCGGCGTCTTCCACCGGGTTGGGGGCGGCGCTGGGCTCCTGATTGAGAATCTCGTGGGCCAACTGTCTGCGATGGCCTTTGACGTGCGGGTCGCCCTCGGACTGTTTGTATTCCTTCTTGATGTCCTCATGGCTCATGCGCAGCTTCTTGGCGTGGAAGTACTTCTGCATGGCGAAGTCGATCAGGGCGATTACCAGCAGCAGCCCGAGTATCACGCGAAGAATATGCTGAAACAGCTCCACCAGTGCATGCCAGTAGGTGGTGAGATCGCTGTTGGCCAATAACACCAGCGTGCCCAGGGCGGGTTTGACCTGGCTGTAGAGCGTCGCGGCAATGGCAACCGCCTTGAGAATGCTCAACAGCAGGTTGGTGATGTTCTGCCCGGAAAACATCTGCTTGGCGTGGGAGAAGGGGTTGATCTTGTTAATGTCGAGCTTCAGCGCCTTGGGGGCGAACAGAAAGCCGATCTGCACCCAGCTGCTGAGCAGGCGCATGAGCATGGCGAGGCCGACGCTGCACAGCGTGAAACTGAGCAGCACGGCCAGACCGTCGCTTGCCACCAACTCGACCGCCGACAGAAAGGGCCGGTCGACGCCCTTGAACGACAACGCCAGCAAGGCTTCCAGCCGGTCGACACTTTCATCGGCCAGGGCCAGGGTGATTTCGCTGACGGCCATCAACACCATCAGCTTGCCCAGGTCCTGACTCTGTCCGACCTGGCCTTTTTCCCGGGCGTCGCGTATCTGCTTGGGCGTGGCCTTTTCGGTTTTTTCGCTCATGGCACCTGGACCAGAACGTTGAGCAACGACTTCAGGTCAGCCAGCTTCAAGAGCTCGCCGGTGCCCAGTTCCAGCAGCGTGGGCAGGTAGATCAGCAGAAACGCGATACCGGCCATGCTTTTGGCGGGCATGGCGAGGATCGACACGTTGAGTTGTTGGGCATAGAGACCGACGATGGCAAACGCCGCCTCGATCAACAGCAGCAGCGCGATGAAAGGCGCTGCGTACAGCATCATGTGCTGGAGCGTCTGGTTGAGCTGGCCAAGAAAGGCATCGAAGCCCTGCGCGGTCATGCCCGGCAACCAGGCGGTCGGCGGCCAGACGCTGTAGCTGTCCCAGATCACCTGGGTGATCAGTGACAGCCCGCCGCACAGCAGCACCAGCATGATCAGGGTTTCCTGAAACAACTCACCCAGCGGCGTGGCATCCGGGCCCAGACTCGGGTTTATCTGCCCGCCGCTGAGTGCGCCGCGCTGGCTGTCGAGCAGCGCGCCGACCGAGGCGAACATCCAGAACGGCGCGTACAGCAGCACGCCCAGCAGCGTACCCAGTACCGCTTCCTTGATCAGCAGGCCGGCAATCTCGAACCAGTTGTCCTGCAGGGAAGACAAGGCCCGGCTGATACCCGGTGCCGGTACCATCGCCACCACTGCCACCACGGCGTAACGCAATGGGCCTTTCAGGTACTTGAAGCAGAACGCTGGCACCAGCAGCATGCAGGGCAGCAGGCGCGCCATGGCCAGGCCCATGCCCAGCATCAGTTCGAAAGCCTCCTGGGCATTGAACGGCATCTAGTGATTGACCCCTGAGCGGGCGATCAGATCGAAGGCCATGTTGATGAACTGGATCAACTCGACGCCGATCCAGCGGCCGGTCATGGCCAGGGTCAGGCCGACAGCGGCCAGTTTGATGCCGAACGGCAGGGTCTGATCCTGAATCTGCATCAGGGCCTGCAAGAGCGAGGTGATCACCCCGACCAGTACCGCCACACCCAGCGGCGGTGCGGTGAGGATCACCACCAGAAACATGCCCTGTTTGAATAACGCCAGCGCTTCCATGACCGCCTCACATATACGAATAGAAGAGGCTGTCGAGCAGTCGGGACCAGCCCGACACCAGCACGAACAACAGCAGCTTGAGCGGCAGCGAAAGGGTCATGGGCGAGACCATTTGCATGCCCAGCGCCAGCAGCAGGTTTGAGACGATCAGGTCGATGACGATGAACGGAATGTAGATCAGAAAGCCGATCTCGAAACCGGCCTGCAATTCCGACAGCACAAAGGCCGGGATCGCCAGCAGCAGGTCATTCTTGCTCGCTTGGTCAGCCATCTCCTTCGGCCACATGCGCTGGGTGTTGTCGAGCAGATGGGCGATGACGTCAGGGTCGGTGTTGCGGGTCATGAAGCGTTGCAGCGGTTCGATCAGGTTGCCGATGCTGGCCTGCAGCTTATCGATGTTGCCCATCTCCAGCGGATGGTCATGAACCTTTTGCTGGATTTCGTGCGCCACCGGCGCCATCACGAACAGAGTCGCCGCCAACGCAATGCCATACAACGCCATGTTCGGCGGCACCTGCTGCACGCCGATGGCGTTGCGGGTGATCAGCAGCGTCATGGCGATTTTCAGGAACGCGGTGCAGACGATCAACAGAAACGGGATCAGCGACAATGCGCCCAGAAACAGCGCCAGCAGGATCGGGTTCATCCCCTCCATGATCATGAGTAAGCCGCCATCCGGGTAATCTGTAAGCCGAGTCGGCCATCGACATCCACCAGCTCGCCTTCGGCCACGACGCGGTCGCCGTGGCAAAGCGTGGCATGCCCCGGTGCAACGCCGTTGATCTCCAGGATCGTCCCGGCGTCCAGGCGGCGCAGTTCGCCGAGCGTCAGCCGAAGCTCACCACAGCGCAGGGTCAGGTCCAGCGCCAGGTCTTCGAAGCCGGCGGGCTCGGGCGGCGTCTCGGGTTCGGAGGTGACATCGGTTTTGGTTTCAGGCCACGACGGCTCGTCTCCATAACCCGTCTCATAGGCAGGCTCGTGTTCGCCAGCCTCGTCAGCCAGGCTGTGCTCATCGTCCAGGCTGTCGACATCTTCCTGGTAGAGATCCTCAGTACTCATTGTGACCGTGCTCCTCATGGCTGAGCCGCAAAAACAGGTGTTGCGCCTGGTTGTCGGCGTGCGCGGCCCACTGGCGTGCACCCAGCGCGAGGCGACCCTGACCGGTGCTGTCGAAGTCACAACGGGCGGGCAACACCACGTCGCCGGGACGCAGCGACGCCAGTTGGTTCAGCGTTAGCGACAGCTCGCCGATGATCAAAGGCGTAGTCACGGACCAGGTTTCATCCACTGGCCGCTGCCGGGCCTTCCAGGGGGCGCAACGCAGCAGCCTGAGCAGGGTTTCGGGGGTGGTGTGCAAGTGGGCATGCACCGACTCTTCGGCGAGACGGGCCTGGATCCGGCAGCCGAAAGAAGCCTGCTCCGGGCTGTCGAACAACGGCTCCAGCGGGGCCAGCAATGCGGCAATCGTTGGGCTCAGGCGCTGGTTGAAAAACTGCCAGTACCAGCCTTGTTGCTCACCGGCCAGCGTCAGCGGCGCATCGCCCAACAGGCTCAAAAGGGCTTCTGCATCACTCAGGCACAGGGCGCCTACAGCACTGTTGAGCCACACGCCGATGGCCGCCACATCTGATTCGGCAATCAGCGGCAGCAGGGTCAGTTCGCCGTGCTGCCCCTGGCTGTCGAACGCCAGGCTTTGACCGGCACCCAGTTCACGTGTGGCGCGGGCCAGCAGCGGGTCCACTTTGCGCAGATAGAGGGCGTTCATGCTTCAAGCTCTTCATGAAGGTCCAGATCGACGTCCAGCCCCATGGCCTGTGACAGCGCGTCGCGACAGGCTCCGACATGACCCTGCAACCGCTTGAGCACGTCACGGCGAGCAAAGCCCAGCTGAATGCTCCAACGGTTATCGGTCTTTTCCGCATTGACCCGCACCGTGCCCAGATTGGGCATCAAGAGGGTGAAGTTGAGTGGGCCTTCAGGCTGTTCAGGCAGGCGCTGCGCCACTTCATCGATCAGTTGGGTGGGGACCGCTTCGGTTTTCACAGGAAAGACCAGCGCACCGCCCGCAAAGCCTTGCTGATCGCGCTCTTCGCTCACTGCGGGCACCAGCAATTGGGAGAAGAACAGGCCGTCAGGGCTGATCGGGGCGTCCGCAAAGGGCTTGTTTGAGGTCGAGCGACTGGTCTGAGCGTCTCCACGGCCAATGACGGCAAGGGCCGGTCGCTTTTCACCCGAAACGGCAGGTGTTGCGGGCGCGGCAGACGGTCTCTCCATCGGCGCGGGACGTTGCGGCGCAGGCGGTGGCTTGGGCGCGGACTGGATCGGTGTGGGCATCGGCTCTTAACCTTCTTCGTTGAGGGTCTCGCTCATGCAGGCCAGTTTCTCGACTGCTCGCTGAGACGCCTTGGCTTGTCGTTGTCGCTCTTCAAGCAACGCCTGTTGTTCGGTGATCCGCAATTGCTGCTGCTGTATGTCCTGACGGATGAGTGCCAGGCGGTCGAGCATGTTTTTTTCTTTCTCGTGCCAGCGGTCGACATCGTTGAGGCTGATGGTCTTTTCCAGATGATCCTCGGACAGGCTCTCCCGCCGTTTGCGGTGGTGATCGCGAGCCAGGCTCAAAGACGCTCTGGTTGCTGATAGGTGGTCGAGCATCGATTTCAGTTCCACCTGTGCCTCGCGTTGTGCGCGCTCGGCACTGGCCTGGCGATGCTGGCGCAGGGGCGTGAGCAGACAGATCACCTGCTCGAGCGCCGCCCGTTGCGGGTCTTCTTCCAGCGTGTCGTCCATGCTTATTCCGGTAATTGCGAGGTGAGTTGCAGCAGGCCGTCGAGGGTGTCCTGCAGTGCCACGGGCTCACGCAGGTCCTGACGCAGGAAGGCATTGATGTCGTCGTTGAGGCGCACGGCGCAGTCGGTGACCGGATCTGCGCCGGCCTGGTATTCACCCAGGCGCAGGAGCATCTCCACTTGCTTGTAGGCGGCCAGCAATTGGCGCAGCCGGTTGTTGGCGCGCTGGTGATCGCGACCGCTGACGTTGCTCAAAATCCGGCTGATGCTGGCTGACACGTCGATGGCCGGGTAATGCCCGCGTTCGGCCAGTTTGCGCGACAGCACGATGTGCCCATCGAGCAAGGATCGCACTTCGTCCGCCACCGGGTCGTTCATCGAATCCTGCTCGATCAGCACGGTATAGAGCGCAGTGATCGAGCCGTCTTCACTCATCCCGGCGCGCTCCACCAGACGCGGCAGCAAGGTGTACACCGAGGGCGGCAGACCGCCACGGCCCAGAGGCTCGCCGGATGCAATACCGATTTCCCGTTGGGCTCGGGCAAAGCGGGTCAGAGAGTCGAGCAGCAACAACACTTTTTGCCCGCGAGCACGAAAGGCTTCGGCAATCGCCGTTGCGGTGAACGCTGCCCGTGCGCGCTCCATGCTGGACCGGTCGGACGTGGCGCAGACCAATACCGAACGGCTGCGCAGGGTTTCATCCAGTTCGTGGTCGAGAAATTCGCGCAGCTCACGGCCCCGTTCACCGATCAGCCCGAAGACGATCACGTCGCAATCCATGTTGCGCGCCAGTTCGGCCATCAGTGTGGTCTTGCCGCAACCGGCACCGGCAAACAGCCCGACACGCTGGCCTTCGCCCAGCAGAATGGCGCTGTCGATGGCGCGCACGCCGGTGGGCAAGGCCCGGCTGATGCGCGGGCGCTGGGTGGGCGGCAGGGCGTCGGCAATCACCGGCAACGTGGTGCGGCGATCGTTGGGGCCTGCGAAGGCCCCCAGGCAATCGCCCAGCAGTGGACGCCCGAACCCGTCGAGCACGCATCCCAGCAAGCTGTCATCCACGCCAATGCGGTGGGCCATGCCCAGCGGACGGATCGGCGCGCCGACCTGAATGCCGTCCGGTGCGCCGAGGGCGCTGAGCAAGGTGCAATCGGGCGTGAAGCCGACAATCTCGGCCAGCAGCAGACTGCCATCGGCCTTGCTCACTTCGCACAGATCACCGACCTTGGCCGCAGGCAACTTGCACTCCAGCAGAATGCCTCGCACTGCACTCACCCGGCCGCTGACGCGAACGGCGCTGTAGTTGCGCAGGCGTGTCGAGTGGACAGCCTTCCAGTGGTCCAGCGCCGCGTTCACCAGTTCACCTCGATGTGCCGGTCGCCGTCGAACTGCAGACGCTGATCCTCAATGCGCGTCAGGCGCAGGCCATTGAGTTCGTCGCCCACGTACATTCGTTTGCCGTCAGCGGTGACCAGATGGGCATGCGGTCCGGTCATGATCTGCACCACCACGAACGGCAGGGTGTCCCGGACGCTGGCCACGTTGTCGAGCACGGTCACAGGCGAGCTGTAACGGTCCTTGAACCGCTGCAGCATGCGTTGATACACCAGCAGCGCTTCGTCCTTGATATCGCCAGTGAGCATCAGCCCTTGCGGGGTGTCTTCAATCTTGATGTCGGTCAGCAGCCGGTCGCTGAGCATGGTGCTCAGTTCCCGGCGTACCGCGTCGACATTGGCCAGGCGAATCCGCGTGTCGTTAACCGGCTTCGCATTTTTACTCAACGTCTGGGGCTGTGACGGCTTTGAGGCGTTGGCCGACGCAGGTGTCGCCACCGCTGTAGCGGACGCCACGTGAGGCATTTCCTGATCCAGCGCGATGGGCGCGGTACGGGTCAGACTCCAGGCACTGCCAATGACGCCGATCAGCAGCCCGGCGATGATGCCAGTCGTGCGATTCAGCAGTTTCTGCGAACGGGATTCGACTTTTTCCAGTGGTGCTTCAGGGCGGGCAGGTTCGGCTTCAGGCGCCTGCTCGTGCTGCGCCTGCGGCGGGATGATTGCCGGAACCTGCGGCCAGGCGTCGCTGGCGGGCGAGACGCACAACCACACTGAACCGAGCATGAAGGCGGTGTTGAGCGTCAGCTCGGCGCTGCCCTGAGCGTTGCCTTCCTCGTCGCACACCGCGCCTTCTTCACCGTTCAGCACCCAGCGCTCACCCAGGCGCTGCAGGCGGCCGTGCAGGTTTTCGACACCGGCATCGTCAAGCGCCAGATCCTGTTGTTCGGCGGAGCCAATGGACCACTCTTCGCCGATCAAAGGCAGTGCGGCGCCCTGGTGCTGGCCGTTCAGTACGCGTAATTCAAACATCCGACCTTCTCCCTGTGCTCAAGCCTGGCGGGCTCAAGCGGCGTGTTCGTTATCCATGGGTTCGAGATCGTCTTCCAGGTCGAAACGACCCATGACCTTCACCTTGGCTGCGTTGCTGATCTCCGCGAAGGACATGACGGGGACGTGGTAGAACTCTTCCCTGAGCAGCGCCCGCAGCGGGCTGCGCAGGTCCTGAGCGACCAGCAGCACCGCCTGTTCCGGCGCGCGCAGGGGAAACGCCATGTGCAGTTGCTGGACCAGCATCTGGCTGACGTCATTGCTGAGGGCG
Organism: Pseudomonas asturiensis; assembly: GCF_900143095.1. GTDB lineage: Bacteria > Pseudomonadota > Gammaproteobacteria > Pseudomonadales > Pseudomonadaceae > Aquipseudomonas > Aquipseudomonas asturiensis. Next base: position 207,921 of record NZ_FRDA01000003.1, read on the forward strand.
AAGAAGGTTTCGGTCTGGGTCTGACGCAGCCCGTCGCGCAACAGGCCTTCGCTTTCCGGGGTCAGCAGCCAGACCAGTAACCCGTCCGGCCCGCTGTACTGGTGATAGATCTGCGACTTGAGCGCGATGCGCACGTAATCGGTCAGCACGCTGATGTCGCGCTCGTGCTGGGCGTGTTCGATCAGGGTTTCGGCGATCACCCGGATTGCGCGCAGTGGCACGCACTCGGACGCCAGGCGTTGCAGCACCGCCGACAGTCGCGTCAGGGTAAGCACGCGTTGCATCTCCTGCGCCAGCTCCGGCTGCTCGGATTCCAGCCAGCTGAGGATGGCCTTGGTTTCCTGCAGGCCGATGAACTGCGGCCCGCTGAATTGCAAGGCACGCTCCATGCGCTCGGTGATCAGGGTCATGGCACTCACGCCAGCAAGCTCGCCACGTTGCAACTCTGGCGCATCGACCGGCATCCAGACCCATTGATCTTCCTGGCGCTCGACACTGCCGGGGATGCCCGTTGGCGATTGCTCATTTGCCAGCGCCCGCGCATCGACCGCCATATGGGTCGGTGACAGAGTGGCTTTCAGCAACGGCACGTCATAGACCGTGAAGCGGAACTCGTCGGGTGGCAACTGCTCGGGGTGCTCGATGATGAATGAGGGCAGGGTCAGCCCGTATTGCACCACGAGACGGTTGCGCCGCTGACGGATTTCACTGACCAGCGCCTCGACCAGCGCCGGGTCCTGGCTGGGGTGGAACTGCAAAACGAACTGGCGGCTCGGCGAGAAGGTGCGCACGTCTTCGCGACCGTTGAGTTCGGGGGCGACGTTCGCCGCGCCTTCCTGTTCTGCCTCAGGTTTGGCGCGATGCAACTGCAACAGGCCGCCCGCGCCACAGATGATGGCGATCGTGATGAATACGCCGGTCGGCATACCCGGCAGCGCGGCAAAGCCGAGCATGGCCACGGCAGCGATGATCCAGGCTTTGGGCTGACTGGTGATCTGCTCGGCGATCTCGCGGCCGATATTGGCTTCCACGCCAGCTTCGGTGTTGGGTACGCGGGTGATGATCATGCCGCAGGTAACGGAAATCAGCAGCGCCGGGATTTGCGCGATCAGGCCGTCACCGATGGTCAGAACGGTGTACAGCTGCAGCGCGTCACCGGCGGTCATGCCATGTTGCACCACCCCGATGGAGATGCCGCCGATCATGTTGATGGCGACGATGATCAGGCTGGCGATGGCATCGCCATTGACGAACTTCATCGCCCCGTCCATGGCCCCGAACAGCTGGCTTTCCTTGTTCAGCTCGGCCCGGCGATTGCGCGCTTCGTACACGCTGATCAGGTTGGCGCGCAGGTCACTGTCGATGGACATCTGCTTGCCTGGCATCGCGTCCAGCGTGAAGCGTGCGCCGACCTCGGCGACCCGCTCGGAGCCCTTGGTGATTACCAGAAAGTTGACCACGGTCAGAATCAGGAAGATCACCAGACCCACCGCCAGGTTGCCGCCGACCACGAACTCGCCGAAGGCTTCAACGATGTGCCCGGCATCCTGATTGAGCAGAATCAGCCGCGTGGTGGAAATCGACAGCGCCAGACGAAACATGGTGGTCAGCAGCAGCACGGCCGGAAATGTCGAGAACGCCAGCGGCCTGGGCAGGTGCATCGCCAGCATGATCAGCAGGCAGGAAATACAGATGTTGACGGCGATCAGCACGTCCACCAGCCCGGTGGGCAGTGGCGTGATCATCATGAACACGATGGCAATCACGAAGAATGCCCCGACCAGCTCCGAGCGGCGCATGGCCGCCAGAGCAACGCCGTTCAGCAGGTTGATGACTTGATTCATCAGGCGAGGCTCCCGTAAAGCTGCTTCTGTTCCTGTAGAGTGAGTTCTGCCATCAGGATCAGCAGATTACCCAGCGCTGCCTGACGGCTTTTCATGTCTCGCCAGAGCAGGATGGGCAGTTGCAGCAGCATCGGGCGCAGGCCGTTGAGAAAGGCCAGTTGATGTTTGAGTTGCTTGCCGCCGATGTGCTGGGTCAATTGCAGGGTCTGGTTCACGTTCATGCCATTGGCCGTCAGGGTCAGCAGGTGCTTGAGAAAAGCAGGAGGATCGACCTTGAGGTCGGGATTCTTGTTGCGCATGCGCCCCAGCAAATGCTCGCAAGCGCGTAGCAGGGTGGTCACGTAGCGCGCGGTGGTCAGGCCGTGCATCAGGGTGCGCAGTTGTTCGTTGGGGGCCGACGGATTCAGCGCCGACAGGTCATCGGCAATCGCGCTGCGCATGTCGCGCAGATTGAGGTCGAACTGGCCGGGCTCCTCCTGTTCGCTGAGCAGCGCTTCGATCAGTCCGGTGATGTTCGGCTGGCCCGAAACGGCCACGCCATAGAGGCTGCGCAAATTCGCCCTGCGCTTTTCATCGATGTTCTGCCGTCCAAAGGCCTTGGCGGTATTGATACCGGCACGCGCGCGGGGTCCGTACTTGCGACGCAACTGTTTGAGCTGCTGGGTCAGCATTACGTGCTCGACCATTTCGCCATCGGCTTCGGCCTGCTTGCGCGCCGCCTGCAACACCACATGGGCCTTGGCGGCATCGCCTTCGGTGTAGGCCAGCACCTGCGTCAGGTCGTCGGTCGAGCTTTCTTGCTGCAGCTTCTTGCGCAGTGCCTTGGCGGCGTTATCCAGCCCTGTGTCCTGCGCGCCCATCAACAGTTGATACAGCTCGCCCAGCTTCACGGCACGCGATTGCAGGGCGTTATTGCTCGCAATCAGTTCGCGCTGGCTGAGGATCCTGCTGTGCAGCACCAGAGCCGCAGCGAAGCGCGATATCTGCTGCGACGACGTCCCCCCGCTGTGAGGCGTGGGGGCGTGAATGGGCGGCGCGACGGCAGGCGTGACAACGCGGGTCGGCGTGACCGGATGTATCGGCAGTAGAGGCGGGGCGACGATTTTCATAGGACGGTTCTGAGCCTGGTCATGTCCGCTGAGTGGGTCGCAGCTCAGGTTCGGTTCCCTGCCGGAAGTCGTCGTCGTGTTTGTGCCAAATGCTGTCGACGCAAATGTGTGTCAGCGCAAAAAATTGTATTTCAGGGAATTACAAGTTTTTTATTTTCATTTTAAAACAAAGGCTTACGTCGTTTTTTGGGGTGGCATGCTTATCGCTATAGAGGTTGCACACCATCAAAAAAAGGGTAGACCCCATGTTTCAAAATCTTGTGATTCTCGATAAGACGCAACCTCGCCAGCCCGCATCCTCGGCCGGCATTCGCCAGATGACCGATGATCAGATTCAGATGCTCAGGGCGTTTATCCAGAAGCGCGTCATGAACCCTGACGACGTCGATGACATCCTGCAATGTGTGTTTCTCGAAGCCCTGCGCAGCGAGCACAAGTTTCAACATGCCAGCAAGCCACAAACCTGGTTGTGTGGCATCGCGCTGAACCTGATCCGCAATCACTTTCGCAAGATGTATCGTCAGCCGTACCAGGAAAGCTGGGAAGACGAGGTTCACTCCGAGCTGGATGGGCATGGCGATATCGGTCATCAAGTGGACGGACATCGGCAACTGGCGCGCGTGATCCAGGCGATCAGCGGCCTGCCCTCGAACATGCAGCGGGTGCTTGAGGTGTCGCTGGAAATGGACGGCAACTATCAGGACACAGCGTCTAGCCTGGGCGTGCCGATTGGCACCGTGCGCTCGCGGCTGTCACGGGCGCGGGTGCAACTTAAACAGCAGATAGACCCGTTCGCCTGAAAGGCGGTGATCTGGAGGGGAACTGGAACCAACTCGCACCGCCAGCCACACAGTGAGCATCCCTCACTCCCGGATGGCGACTCAGCATGCGTATTTCCAGTTCTCCCTTCAGCGGTATCGTGTCTCAACCACCCCCTGGCGAACTGGCGAGCGAGTCGCCACTTGCCAATGCATTGCTCAAACCTGGCGGCGGCACGTCAGCCGGTGCGCAATGTGGCGTGCAATTCGGCCAGCCTGCGCAGAATTCACCCGCTGCGCTCAAAGGCAACGAGCAAACCGCATCATCACTGCTGGCCTTGTTGTTCCAGGGTGCCGGCAGGGCGTCTGCCCGCGTCAGCCCTGAACCTCTACCTCCTTGCACGACCGATCCTGCTCAGACCGATCCCGCTCAAGTCGCGCCTGCAGCCCCGGCAGCGCCGACCGACAGCGTCACGTCCAGCGATGCGGCCGATCCGGCCAATGCGCCAAAGGCGGCTGATGCTGCGTTTCTCGACAACTCCGAATATTCCTCTCCAGAAGAGCTGAAGCGCTGGGAACCGCTGGTCGCCAACCTGCCGCCTGAACAGCGTTTGCAGGCGCAGCAGGAACTCAACCGGCCCATCGCGGCTGCGCGGATGGCCGCAGGCAAGGGGCCTGATGCCGAGAAGGCCATGGAATTCATCAACGCTAACCCGGCCCTGAAGACTGCCGTGGATGTGGGCAAGAGTGGTGGCAACGCAGACGGCAAGATTACCAACAAGGACCTCAAGGCCTTCGCCAAGAATATGGAGAAGGCTGCTGACAAGGCGGACAAGGACTTTGCCAAGTACGTTGAGGACAACCCCAACGCCGATCCGCAATCCCTGGAGATGGTGCGTAACGCCTCGTTGATGCAGGCCAACCTGCCGCTGGTGCGCGCCGCCGACCCGCATAACGCTGTGGGTGCAGCCGACAAGACCAAGGTCGATGGCAACATCAGCGCCGACGATCTCAATGGCCTGACCGCCGGCAACCCGGGCCTTTCTGGCGTACTCAAGCAATCGTGCAACACCTGGGCGCAACCCGGCTTTCTCGGCCAGCTCGACGAGGCGGGCATGACAGGCCGCGCCAAGGCCGCCCACAGCCCCGACCAACTGTTCGACTCGAAGAACCTGAGCGAGTGGATCAAAAAGGCCGCACCCACCAATGGCGGCCAGTTCGCCAGCATGCTCAGCGATGCCGCCACCGTGAATGCGGTATCGGGCATCGACATCAGCAAGCTCGATTCAAAGGTTTTCGACCAGCCCAAATCGTACAGCGGTGCGCAGAAGGCGGCGGTCATGATCAAGCTGCAGCAGACTCAGCAAAGCGTGATTGCGGGGCGTCAACTGCGCAATACCGAGAAAACCGAAGCAGGGCTGAACGAGAGGATCGCCCAGCTACAGTCCGATCCCGATGTGCAGGCGTACCTCAACAAAGCTGTTCCCGAGCAGGAGCGCAGCCTGGTACGCAGCGACGCCGCGCTGCAGAAAGCCGTCATCCAGCAGGCGCAGAACGTCAACAGCGGCCAGGCGCTGCAAACCGACATGGCGACTGCCGACAAGGCCGTCAACAAACGTAACCCGAATGTCGATTACAGCAGCGCCATCGACGGCATGTCGGCCCAGTTGCAGTTGCAGCAAGACCTGTTTCCGGATGCCAAGGTGCCAACCTCTCAGGAGGTGCTGGGCAATCGCCCGGATCTGAGCGCCACGATTCAGAACTCGTACGTCGAAAATTTTGCAAACGGCGGTGCGCTCAAACAGCTTCTCGGTCAGAAAAAAGTGGATGGCGAGCAAGCCATGCAAACGCTGGCTGGCCAGAAAGCGGCCTACGACAGCGTGCTGCCCAGCGAACTCACGGACAGCGTGAATGAGAGTTACGCCAACTCCACGGTCAGCGAACTGCAGAACAGCAAGAAAGGTCGCAAGCTGCTTGAAGGCAAGACCGATGAAAGCCAGGGGCCGTCGGTGGCGGCCGAGCTTCTTGCGGGCGGCGGACCGAAGATTCTCCGGTCGGTGATGGGCTTCGCTTCTGTGAAGGACATGCTGGCCAACGGCGACAAGCTCGGTGCCTCGCAAGTGATCTACGACAGCACCAAGTACGGCGCACAGGCGATCAAAGGCGGGATCGATGCGGGCGCCAAAATGCTGGGCCGTGAAGCCTCGGTCGGGCTTGGCCGCATGGCCGGGCAACTGGCCGGACGCGCCGTCGCCATGGTCGCGGGTGAAGCCGCAGGCATGGCAGCTGGTATGGCGGTGGGTGCTTCTATCCCGGTTATCGGTTGGGCTATCGATGGCGCCATGGCGCTGGGTTTCGGGATTTCCATGATCGTCGACGCCGTCAAGAAGCACAAAGCGCAAAAAGCCTTCGACCATAACGTCGATCCCGTGCTGAACCAGTTCGGGATTCCAAAGGCGCATTGATCGCCTGAAAGACCAGAGGCCGCGCCGACTGACGCCGGCCTCTGCATGATTATTCACACCTGGAGATTCAACCATGAGACCCGTTGGCGGCCCGTCTTCCAGCTATTACCCACCGATGCCCGAGGCTGAGGGACCCGTAACGCAAAAAGCTGAAAATCCATCCCGCTCCTCTCACACCAGCGCATCTCAAGCACCCACTGCCTTGGCAGAAGCGCCGTCGTTAGCGAATATCACCCACTATCGCGCCAGACGTTTCTCTGAGGAGGATGCAGAAAAAGTCAGAGCCATGCTTGAAAAAATGGCGCCTTCAAACAGTGAGGGCACTGCAAAGCATGCCGGGAAAATCAGATCTGATGCAGCGAGCAGCAGCCATGTGCATCGCAGTCAGATTGTGGCTTCAAGCTCACGCGCGACCGCAGCGCATTCAGCCGTAGACTTCAAGGCCAACGATCTCGCCGAACTGGCCCGTTGGTGCGAGAGCCAGCACCCGTTCAGCCTCGACCCCACAAAAACCGCTGGCAAGGATAATAAGCTGCCTGCCAATCTGGTCGCCGAGCTGCTGGGAAATGGCAAGGCCGCTATCAAAAAAGGCCTTGATGCAAAAGGTATAAAGCTGGAAGACGTTGTTATAGCGGAGAGCCGAAAGCATCTGCACATAAACCTGAATCTTCAGGAAATGGACTACTGTCTGGGGCGCAATAAAGGCCTGTGGATGCCCGATGATCAGAGCAAGAAGTTGATCGACAGGGCAAACCTTTATTTCGAGGATTTCAACGCTCAGGACATCCCCGCACTGGCACCGATCACGAACCTGAAAAGCAAGGAAAGCCTTGGCGTGATGCGTGAGTTATTGCGTGACTCACCGGGGCTGATTGTTGGTGAAGGGCACGGCGCAATATCAAGCAAGCGCGAATTGATAAAGAACTTCAAAAGCCTGAAAGCCGACGGTGTCAACACGCTCTACATGGAGCATCTGTGCGTTGAGTCCCACAGCAAAGCCCTCAACGAATACTTGAACTCCCCGAAGGGCAGTCAGATGCCCGCCCGGCTGAAGGTCTATCTGGATATGCAGACCGCTGGCAATCGAAGCCCGGATCAGGCCGCTCCGAAGTACGGCTTTAAAAAGCTTTTGGAGGCGGCCAAAGAAGCCGGGATGCACGTCGTCCCTCTGGACACGACCAAGACCTACGCGACCTCGGGCCAGGCTGACTTCAAGCGCATCAAAGCAATGAACTACTATGCAGCGCAGACAATAAGCCTGAGCAAGCCAGAGGGAAAATGGATCGCTTTTGTCGGTTCGACTCACGCCACGACCTTTGAAGGCGTGCCAGGCCTTGCACAATTGCAGGGCGTCAGAAGCCTGATCATTGATGATCATGGAACCAGGTCGAAGCCCTCCTTGGAGATCAACGTAAAGGATTACGCAGGCAAACTTAATCCAGACGCAACGCTTTCTTATAAGGTCTGAAACGGATCGCTGAATCCGATCGCTGATTGGGCAGCGAGCGGCGGAGAGATTAGCGTGGAGGAATTTGATTAACAGTGGGCCGCGATGGTTTGAGAGACGGGAAAATTCTGGTGCTTTGTGCGACGTTTCCGGTTTTTTTCCCGCCAGCCAAGGACGATATCTGGTCGTGCATAATGGTCGCCGCTACTGATTCGTGTCCTTGATTTCCCTGACAGCGTGCGAGGATGGACAAGATGTGTACAGGCTGTCCCAGGTCACGAATCACTGAAGCAAGCAAGTAGGCGTACTCATTAACTAAATAACGTTTGATTAGGGCTTGGGCGACATGGAAGCGTTTTGCGGCACCGAATCGAATGGCAGTCCTACCTGGGGCGGTCTGGATCTTTTTATATGGAAGGTAGTGCCGGAGCGATTGGGCGGAGGCCGAGGCTACATTCAGCGCTTCAAAAGTGCATGGGTGATCCACAACAAGCGTTTCATTACAGCAGCGGCCGTCAGAAATTCGCTCCCTGTCGAGCTGCTGGCTGGCGTGTGCTGGATCGAGACAGGAGGCGACCCCAATTTTATCGATAGAATAGCGTTTGAAGTGCGTGTGTTCGACCATATAGGTAATTTACCGACCACAATAACGAATGCTCCCGCCAAGACTAGTTTTGGCTGGGTAAGTATCCAGCTCAGAGCTGCAGCGCTCACCATAGGCGTCAATCCTGAAAGCTTGAGCAGCAGCCAATTACGCACATTGGCCAACTGTCTTGAACAGGATGTTTTTAACATCGACCTTGCCGCGAAGCATTTGCGAATGCTTGCCGACCACGACTCATTCAGAACCATTGGGTTGGAAGAGGCCAGAATCATCGGTGCCCGTTACAACCGTGGTATGGACTTGCCACTGGCCAGAATCAAGGAAAATACAAGCTATGGAAATTTCATAGTGAGCAACTGGTCTGTTTTCAATCGGCTCATGAAGTGAGAGACATGAAGGCTAAGGGAATACTGGTTCGGGTTGTTTTGTACACCCTCTATTTCGGAGGTCTTGCGCTGTACATGATGCTCCACGGCTCAAAATACGACTGGATGGACACTGGCGCATTGATGCCCTTGCCCCACGATCCGACGATGACGCTTATTGAAGACGGCTCGGGTGACCGTTCCGTGGTACGGGGTGTTGCCGTAATCGTTCTGGTGGGCGTTCAGGTGTTGATTTTTTTGAAGCTATCGAGGCTGGAGTCAGTTTTGATGGCGGTCTTATTAGCTGTGGTATTGGTTGCGTTATAGGCGCTCCATAAACCCCAACTGGCCAAAGGTGATAGGAGCGTTTAACGGTGAGGTCGAGGTGCGCAGCTCCACGGCAGCAGGGCTTCGTAATCCTCAATTGAGGATGCCATTGGCAAGTGCTCAAGTGTGTGGCGCAGCCATGCATAGGACTATTGGCCGTTAGCTTTGGCAGTCTCGACCAGACTGTACTGTTGAACATTGGTCGTAGCGCTTTTGGGCGTGTCGCTGAGCAACCCGTTCGGCCGTCCGATCACGAAGGAGCCGATCGCCCGCGCTGCGGCGTTGTTGTCGATCGGCGCGTCACCCTCCTCAACGTTCCGTTCGAGTTTGCTACCGTTGCCGGGCAGTTAGCTGATGTCCTTGTCCAAGGCGTATCACGGGCGTTCTCACCGCGTTTTCGATCTTTGCGCGGTCGAGCAGCACACACAAAACCAAAAAACGCAGACGAAAAAAAAGACCTTGAATTTCAGGGTCTTTTTTAATGTTGGTGCCCCGAGGGAGAATCGAACTCCCACTTCTTTCGAAAACGGATTTTGAATCCGCCGCGTCTACCAATTCCGCCATCAGGGCTCAATGGCGGCGAAGTATAGGGATGAGTTTTCCGTTGGTCAACAGGGATTTGCGCGGGTTTTTTACTAATTCCGCCAAACCGGATAAACTTCCCGGCCCTGCTAAACGAACCCCATCATGCGCGTCGCTGACTTTACCTTCGAACTCCCGGATTCCCTGATTGCTCGTCACCCGCTGGCCGAGCGTCGCAGTAGTCGTCTGTTGACCCTTGACGGGGTGAGCGGCGCGCTGGCACATCGTCAATTCACTGATTTGCTCGAGCATTTGCGCCCGGGCGATTTGATGGTGTTCAACAATACCCGCGTCATTCCTGCCCGTCTGTTCGGACAGAAAGCCTCTGGCGGCAAGCTGGAGATTCTGGTCGAGCGCGTGCTGGACAGCCATCGTGTGCTGGCGCATGTGCGCTCCAGCAAGTCGCCCAAGCCGGGTTCGTCGATCCTCATCGACGGCGGCGGGGAGGCCGAGATGGTGGCGCGGCATGACGCGTTGTTCGAGCTGCGTTTTGCCGAAGAGGTGTTGCCGTTGCTCGACCGGGTCGGGCACATGCCGTTGCCTCCTTATATAGACCGACCGGACGAAGGCGCGGACCGCGAGCGTTATCAGACCGTTTACGCCCAGCGGGCCGGTGCCGTGGCGGCTCCCACGGCGGGTCTTCATTTCGATCAGTCGCTCATGGAGGCGATTGCTGCCAAGGGCGTCGAGACGACCTTTGTCACGCTTCACGTCGGGGCGGGTACGTTTCAGCCGGTGCGTGTCGAGCAGATCGAAGATCACCACATGCACACTGAATGGCTGGAAGTCGGCCAGGACGTGGTCGATGCCGTGGCTGCGTGCCGCGCACGGGGCGGGCGGGTGATCGCGGTCGGGACTACCAGCGTGCGTTCGCTGGAAAGTGCGGCGCGTGATGGTGTGCTGAAGCCGTTCAGTGGCGACACCGATATCTTCATCTATCCAGGTCGGCCGTTTCACGTGGTCGATGCGCTGGTGACCAATTTCCATTTGCCCGAATCCACGTTGTTGATGCTGGTTTCGGCGTTCGCCGGTTATCCCGAGACCATGGCCGCCTACGCCGCGGCCATCGAGCATGGGTACCGCTTCTTCAGTTACGGTGATGCGATGTTCATCACCCGCAATCCCGCGCCGACGGCCCCACAGGAATCGGTACCAGAGGATCACGCATGAGTCGCACCTGTCGTATGTCGTTCGAGTTGTTGGCCACTGACGGCAAGGCCCGTCGCGGTCGCCTGACCTTTCCGCGTGGCGTGGTCGAGACCCCGGCGTTCATGCCGGTGGGCACCTATGGCACGGTCAAGGGCATGCTGCCACGCGACATCGAAGCCACCGGGGCGCAGATCATTCTGGGCAACACCTTTCACCTGTGGCTGCGTCCGGGTACCGAGGTCATCAAGGGCCACGGCGACCTGCACGATTTCATGCAGTGGCAGGGTCCGATTCTGACCGACTCCGGCGGGTTCCAGGTGTTCAGCCTGGGCGCGATGCGCAAGATCAAGGAGGAGGGCGTGACCTTCGCCTCGCCGGTCGATGGCGCCAAGGTGTTCATGGGGCCGGAAGAGTCCATGCAGGTTCAGCGTGATCTGGGTTCGGACATCGTGATGATCTTCGACGAGTGCACGCCATACCCGGCCGATGAAGACGTGGCGCGCATCTCCATGGAGCTGTCGCTGCGCTGGGCCAAGCGCTCCAAGATCGCGCATGGCGAGAATACCGCTGCGCTGTTCGGCATCGTTCAGGGCGGCATGCACGAGAACCTGCGCATGCGCTCGCTCGAAGGCCTGGATCAGATCGGTTTCGACGGCCTGGCCATCGGCGGTCTGTCGGTGGGCGAGCCCAAGCACGAGATGATCAAGGTGCTGGATTACCTGCCGGGCCAAATGCCAGCAGACAAACCTCGTTACTTGATGGGGGTAGGCAAGCCGGAAGATCTGGTCGAAGGTGTGCGCCGCGGTATCGATATGTTCGACTGCGTCATGCCGACCCGCAATGCCCGCAACGGTCATTTGTTCATTGATACCGGTGTGCTGAAAATTCGTAACGCGTTTCACCGGCATGACAATTCGCCGCTGGATCCGACCTGCGACTGCTACACCTGCAAGAACTTCTCGCGCGCTTATCTGCATCACCTGGACAAGTGCAACGAAATGCTGGGGAGCATGCTCAATACAATCCACAATTTGCGGCACTACCAGCTGCTTATGGCTGGTTTGCGCGAGGCTATTCAACAGGGTACATTGGCCGCCTTCGTCGATGCCTTCTATGCCAAACGCGGCCTTCCTACGCCGCCTCTGGGTTGAAACAGAACGAGTTTTTCCCGCTTTTCTATACTAATTATGTAACTTGGAGCGACACATGAGCTTTTTCATCTCTCCCGCTTTCGCGGATGCTGCTGCACCGGCTGCCGGTCCTGCGGGTAGCGGTTTCGAGTGGATCTTCCTGGTTGGCTTTCTGGTCATCTTCTATCTGATGATCTGGCGTCCACAGGCCAAGCGCGCCAAAGAGCAGAAAAACCTGCTGGGTAACCTGCAGAAGGGCGACGAAGTGGTGACCAGCGGTGGTATCGCCGGCAAGATCAACAAAGTGACCGACGATTTCGTCGTGATTGAAGTGTCCGACACCGTTGAGCTGAAAATCCAGAAGGGCGCTATCGCAGCCACTCTGCCAAAAGGCACCCTGAAAGCGATCTGAGTACCAACTTTTACCCATCGACGGGGCGCGCAAGGCGCCCCGCGTTTTAAGCGGGCGGCGTGATGCTGAACAAATACCCTCTGTGGAAATACGTACTGATCCTGGCGGTGCTGGTGATCGGTTTTATTTATTCCGCACCCAATCTCTACCCTGACGATTCGGCCATCCAGATCAGTGGCGCCAGTACCGCGCTGCAAGTCACTCAGGCAGATGTGGATCGTGCAGCCAAGGCGCTGACCGATGCCGGCATTGCGGTCAAGGCTTCTTCTCTGGCTGAGAATGGCAAAGGCGGTTTGTTGCGTCTGAGCAAGCAGGAAGACCAGTTGCCGGCCAAGGATGTCGTGCGCAAGGCGCTGGGTGATGACTACGTCGTCGCGCTGAACCTGGCTCGTACCACGCCGAACTGGCTGCGCAATGTTGGCGCAACTCCGATGAAGCTCGGCCTCGACCTGTCCGGTGGTGTGCACTTCCTGCTGGAAGTGGACATGGACAAGGCAATCGATGCCCGTCTGAAGGTCTACGAAGGCGAAGTCAAAACCCTGTTGCGCAAGGAAAAGGTGCGTTATCGCAGCCTGCCGCAGTTGGGTAACGTGATTCAACTGGGCTTTACCGACGATGCAGAGCGCGAGCAGGCTCGTGCATTGGTGCGCAAGACCTTTACCGATTTCGAAATCACGCCTGCCGAGCTGAACGGGATTCCCGTGCTGCGCCTGGCGCTGACGCCGGCCAAGCTGGCCGAGATTCGCGAATACTCCATCAAGCAGAACCTGACCACAGTGCGTAACCGGGTCAACGAGCTGGGTGTTGCCGAGCCGCTGGTACAGCGCCAGGGTGCCAACCGCATCGTGGTTGAACTGCCAGGCGTGCAGGACACGGCCGAAGCCAAGCGTATTCTGGGCAAGACCGCCAACCTTGAATTCCGTCTGGGCGCAGGCCCTGATGATTCGAAAGGCACCACCGAGATGTTCGAATTCCGCGAAGGCGGACGTCCGGCGGCTGCGGTGGAGCGTGGTCTGATCATCACCGGTGACCAGGTGACCGACGCCAAGGCGAGCTTCGACGAGCATGGTCGTCCACAGGTGAACATCAACCTTGATGGTCATGGCGGCGAGTTGATGAGCCGCGCAACCCGCAGCAACGTGGGTCGCAGCATGGCGGTGATCTTCATCGAGCAGCGTCCGACCACCACTTACACCAAGCAGATGGTCAATGGCGTCGAGAAAGACGTACCGGTCCAGACCTTCAAGGAAGAAAAGAAGATCATCAGCCTGGCGACCATTCAGTCGCCACTGGGCAGCCAGTTCCGTATCACGGGCCTGAACGGTCAGGGCGAATCGTCCGAGCTGGCGCTGCTGCTGCGTGCCGGTGGTCTGGCCGCACCAATGTACTTCGCTGAAGAGCGCACCATTGGTCCGAGCCTGGGTGCTGACAACATCACCAAAGGCATCGACGCTTCCCTGTGGGGCATGCTGTTCGTGTCGCTGTTCATCATGGCCATCTACCGCTTCTTCGGTCTGATCGCCACGGTGGCACTGGCCTTGAACATGGTCATGCTGCTGGCATTGATGTCGCTGCTGGGTGCCACACTGACTCTGCCGGGTATCGCGGGTATCGTCCTGACCATGGGTATGGCGGTGGATGCCAACGTACTGATCTTCTCGCGGATACGTGAAGAGATCGCCAATGGCATGACGGTGCAGCGCGCAATCAGCGAAGGTTTCGATCGTGCCTACACGGCGATCCTCGACGCCAACCTGACGACGCTGCTGGTCGGCGGCATTCTCTTTGCGATGGGCACAGGCCCTGTCAAAGGGTTTGCGGTAACCATGTCGCTCGGGATCTTTACCTCGATGTTCACAGCCATCATGGTGACCCGCGCAATGGTCAACCTGATCTATGGCGGTCGTGACTTCAAGAAGTTGTGGATTTAAGGGGCTGCCATGAAACGTACCATCAACTTCATGGGCGTTCGCAATGTTGCGTTCGCCATCACCATGCTCCTTACCGCACTGGCGTTGTTCAGCTGGTTCCATAAAGGGCTTAATTTTGGTCTGGACTTCACCGGCGGTACGCTCATCGAGCTGACCTACGAGCGTCCTGCCGATCTGGGCAAGGTTCGTCAGGAACTGGTTCAGGCGGGCTATCACGAAGCCGTTGTGCAAAGCTTCGGTGCGACCACGGACCTGCTGGTGCGCATGCCGGGTGAAGACCCGCAACTGGGTACCCAGGTTGCAGATGCGCTGCGCAAGTCGGGTGCTGACAACCCGGCGGTGGTCAAGCGCGTTGAATTCGTCGGCCCGCAGGTTGGTGAAGAGCTGCGCGACCAGGGCGGCATCGGCATGCTGCTGGCGCTCGGTGGCGTACTGATCTACCTGGCGTTTCGTTTCCAGTGGAAGTTCGCGGTCGGTGCCATCATCTCGCTGATCCACGACGTTGTCGTGACGATGGGGATTCTCTCGTTCTTCCAGATCACCTTCGACCTGACGGTGTTGGCGGCGGTACTGGCGATCATCGGTTACTCGCTGAACGACACCATCGTCGTGTTCGACCGGGTGCGCGAGAACTTCCGTCTGCTGCGCAAGGCGTCGTTGATCGAGAACATCAACATCTCCACTACGCAGACGCTGCTGCGCACCATGGCGACATCGATCTCCACGCTGCTGGCGATTGTCGCGTTGTGGGCGTTTGGTGGCGACAGCCTGGAAGGCTTCTCTATCGCGTTGTTCATCGGTGTACTGGCGGGTACCTACTCGTCGATCTACATCGCCAACGTGGTGTTGATCTGGCTGAACCTGACCACCGAGGATCTGATTCCTCCGGTCGTGGTCGAGAAGGCGGACGATCTGCCTTAATAGCCAGCTGTCATTAAAAAGGCGCGAGTGATGAACTCGCGCCTTTTTTTATGCTCCAAGGCTAGGCATTGCGCAGTAATGCTGCGTTTCGATTGGGTCAGGAGGTTCAAGTGAACAAGTCTATGCTTGTTGGTGCTGTATTAGGTGCTGCTGTTGTGACTGCAGGCGGTGCCGTTGCCACCTATAGCCTGGTCAAGGGTGGTCCTGAGTATGCTGATGTATTGGCTGTCGAGCCGATCAATCAGCAGATCAAAACCCCCCGTGA
This sequence comes from Pseudomonas asturiensis, assembly GCF_900143095.1. Taxonomy (GTDB): domain Bacteria; phylum Pseudomonadota; class Gammaproteobacteria; order Pseudomonadales; family Pseudomonadaceae; genus Aquipseudomonas; species Aquipseudomonas asturiensis. The sequence goes on from NZ_FRDA01000003.1 coordinate 223,230, forward strand.
AGTTTGCAAGGACGTAACCGTTACCCGTCAGGCGCCGGTCAAGGACCAGCACCAGATCGTGGGTAGCGTCATCGGTGCCGTTGCCGGCGGTTTGCTGGGCAATCAGGTCGGTGGTGGTAACGGCAAGAAGCTCGCGACGGTTGCGGGTGCGGTCGGCGGCGGTTATGCCGGTAACAAGGTCCAGGAAGGTATGCAGGAGCGTGACACTTACACCACGACGCAGAACCGTTGCACGACAGTCAACGATGTTAGCCAGAAGGTTGTAGGTTACAACGTGAAGTACAAGCTGAACGAGAAGGTGGGTCAGGTCCGTATGGAGCGTGATCCAGGCAATCAGATTCCTGTCGACAAGAATGGTCAGTTGATTTTGGGCCAGGCCCAATAAGTCAGCCGAGCTTCTGCAAGGCATAAAAAAACCGGCTTTCGCCGGTTTTTTTACGTCTGTCGCTTAGCGCTTCAGTGAAGGCGGCAGGTGCGGGGCGATCGCCGTCAGCACAGCCTTGAAGCACTTGGTGTTACCGGCAACGATGTGGCCTTTCTCCAGGAAGTCGTGACCGCCTGTGAAGTCGCTGACCAGTCCACCTGCTTCCTGAATCAGCAGGGCGCCGGCAGCCATGTCCCACTCGGACAGGCCCGATTCCCAGAACGCGTCGAAACGACCGGCCGCTACGTACGCCAGGTCCAGGCTGGCAGCGCCTGCGCGGCGAATGCCTGCAGTCTGGCCGACCAGGCTGCGGAACATGCCCAGGTAGTTTTCGATGTTGTCCATCTGGTTGTCGCGGAAAGGGAAGCCGGTACCCAGCAGTGCGCCTTCAAGGCTCTTGCGCTGGCTGACACGCAGACGACGACCGTTCAGTGCGGCACCACGACCACGACTGGCGGTGAATTCTTCCTGACGGACCGGGTCCAGAATGACAGCGTGTTCTAGGCGGCCGCGGTATTTGCAGGCGATGCTGACCGCGAAGTGCGGGATGCCGCGAACGAAGTTGGTGGTGCCGTCCAGTGGGTCGATGATCCACAGGTAATCGGTACCTTCGCCGCTGCCTTCATGCATGCCGCTTTCTTCACCCAGGATGCCGTGGGTCGGGTACGCCTTGCGCAGAGCGGTGATGATGCTCTGTTCGGCGGCACGGTCGATCTCTGTGACGTAGTCTTTGGCTTCTTTTTCGTCGACCTTGATGGTATCCAAGCGCTCGATGGAGCGGAAAATCAATTCGCTGGCGCTGCGGGCGGCGCGCAGCGCGATATTCAGCATGGGCTGCATGGACAATTCACCTAAGGTTGTTAAAGAGAGCCGGCCATTCTATGGGGTGCGTCGAATTATTTCCAGCCTTGCGTTGTAACGGTTGTCGGGTTTCAGGGCATTTTTCATCGCGCGCGGGTGCGGCCAAAGGTCGCCTGGCTTGAACAGGTTCATAGCGTTAATCGGGGTGTTTCTGTAAGATTTGCCCCCCTAATTCGCGTCAGTGAGCGTTCGCCTTGTTGCAGAACATTCGTGTTGTCCTGGTCGGCACTACCCATCCCGGAAATATCGGCGGGGCCGCTCGCGCCATGAAAAACATGGGGCTTTCGCGCCTGGTACTGGTCGATCCGCGGATCTTTCCGTCGCCCGATGCCGATGCACGTGCGTCCGGCGCCACCGATATTCTGGAAGGTGCCCAGGTCGTCGCCACTCTTGAAGAGGCGCTGGTGGGTTGCCGTCTGGTGCTGGGGACCAGTGCGCGTGATCGCAGTTTGCCGTGGCCGATGCTGGACCCGCGCGCCTCGGGCGTGAAGGTTGTCGAGCAGGCAGGGCAGGGCGCCGAGGTTGCGCTGGTGTTCGGTCGCGAACACGCCGGCTTGACCAACGAAGAGCTGCAGCGTTGTCATTTCCATGTGCACATCCCGTCCGACCCCGGTTTCAGCTCGCTGAATCTGGCTGCTGCCGTGCAGGTGCTCAGCTACGAAGTGCGCATGTCCTGGCTTGCTGCCAGTGAGCAGCCGGCTCAGGGCGAGGCGTCAAAAGCTGCGCACAGCGCCGAGCTTGCGACCATGGACGAAATGGAAGGTTTTTACGGTCATCTGGAAGCAACCCTGGTGGCCATCGGTTTCCTTGACCCCGAAAAGCCCCGTCACTTGATGGCGCGGTTGCGCAGGCTTTTCGGTCGCAGCGAAGTCGAGCATTCCGAGCTCAGCATCCTGCGCGGGATTCTTACCGAGACCCAGAAGGCCGCGCGCGGTGAACCCTACAAGCGGAAGGATCAGTGATGTTCGAGCGTCTGCGAGAAGATATTCAAAGTGTGTTTCACCGTGATCCTGCCGCGCGCAACGCGTTCGACGTCCTGACCTGCTATCCGGGCATGCACGCCATCTGGCTGCACCGTTTTGCGCATATTCTGTGGGGTAAGGGCTGGAAGTGGTTGGCGCGAGTGGTGTCCAATTTCGGCCGCTGGATGACCGGGATCGAGATTCATCCGGGGGCTCGGATCGGTCGCCGTTTCTTCATCGATCACGGCATGGGCATTGTGATCGGTGAAACCGCCGAGATCGGCAATGACGTGACGCTGTATCAGGGCGTGACCCTGGGCGGCACCAGCTGGAATGCCGGCAAGCGCCACCCGACCCTGGAAGACGGAGTGGTGGTCGGGGCCGGTGCGAAGGTGCTGGGCCCGTTCACGGTGGGTGCCGGAGCCAAGATCGGCTCCAACGCAGTGGTGACCAAGGCAGTGCCTGCCGGTGCCACGGCGGTCGGTATTCCGGGGCGCATCATCGTCAAGTCTGACGACGAAACCGAAGCCAAGCGCAAGGCCATGGCTGAAAAGCTGGGTTTCGATGCCTACGGTGTCAGCGCCGACATGCCCGACCCGGTCGCGCGCGCCATCGGCCAGTTGCTCGACCACTTGCAGGCAGTCGATGGTCGTCTCGAAGGCATGTGCGGCGCACTCAGTCGGCTGGGCAGCGACTATTGCGCCAAGGATCTGCCGGAGCTGCGCGATGAGGTCTTCGATTGCGTGAAGGACAAGCGCGAAGACAGGCTCGAGGACAAGGTCGACTGATCAGGGTGGGGGTCGCGGGCGTGCCATTGTGCCGCACCTTTGCTATGATGCAGCCCGCACTTTTTGCTAATCCCGACTGTTTTACTCGGTCTAATAGTTGACTCATTTACTCGGGAATAGCATACTCGCGCTTATTCCGATCCTCTGCGGTACACGCCATGCGACTGACTACAAAAGGCCGATACGCTGTAACAGCCATGCTTGACCTGGCCTTGCACGCGCAGACCGGGCCAGTGTCTCTGGCCGATATCTCCGAGCGACAGGGCATTTCCCTGTCTTATCTCGAGCAGCTGTTCGCCAAGCTGCGCCGCGGCAACCTGGTTTCCAGTGTTCGCGGCCCTGGCGGTGGTTATCAGCTGTCTCGCGACATGAAAGGTATTCAGGTGGCGCAGGTCGTCGACGCGGTGAACGAATCGGTCGATGCCACGCGCTGTCAGGGACTGGGTGATTGCCATGCTGGCGACACCTGTCTCACTCACCACTTGTGGTGCGACCTGAGCCAGCAGATTCACGAATTTCTAAGCGGTATCAGCTTGGCGGATCTTGTCACTCGCCGTGAGGTACAAGAAGTCGCTCAGCGCCAGGATATGCGCCGTAGCCATAGCAATACGTCGCAACTGGGTAAGATTGAAACGTCCGCCGTTGAATGAACGCAGATGAATGAGCGGTGCGCCTGCCTGATAGGAGAGCTTCAATGAAATTGCCGATTTACCTCGATTACTCCGCGACGACCCCGGTCGATCCGCGTGTCGCGCAGAAAATGATCGAATGCCTGACAGTCGAAGGAAACTTCGGCAACCCGGCATCGCGCTCCCACGTCTTTGGCTGGAAAGCTGAAGAGGCGGTCGAGAATGCCCGCCGTCAGGTCGCCGACCTGGTCAACGCCGATCCGCGTGAAATTGTCTGGACCTCCGGTGCCACCGAGTCCAACAACCTTGCGATCAAGGGTGTTGCGCACTTCTACGCCAGCAAGGGTAAGCACATCATCACCTCCAAGGTCGAGCACAAGGCCGTCCTGGATACCACGCGCCAACTGGAGCGTGAAGGTTTTGAAGTGACTTACATCGAGCCGGGCGAAGACGGTCTGATCACGCCAGCCATGATCGAAGCGGCACTGCGTGACGACACCATCGTGGTGTCGATCATGCACGTGAACAACGAGATCGGTACCATCAACGACATTGCAGCGATCGGTGAGCTGACCCGCTCTCGCGGTGTTCTGTTCCACGTTGACGGCGCGCAATCGACCGGCAAGGTTGAAATCGACCTGGCCAGCCTCAAGGTTGATCTGATGTCGTTCTCTGCCCACAAGACCTACGGTCCGAAAGGTATCGGTGCGCTGTACGTCAGCCGCAAGCCGCGTGTGCGCCTCGAAGCCGCCATGCATGGCGGTGGTCACGAGCGTGGTATGCGTTCCGGCACGCTGGCGACCCACCAGATCGTGGGCATGGGTGAAGCGTTCCGCATCGCCAAAGAAGAAATGGCCGCTGAAAACGTGCGCGTCAAAGCGCTCAGCGATCGCTTCTTCAAGCAGGTCGAGAACCTCGAAGAGCTTTATGTCAACGGCAGCATGACCGCCCGCGTACCGCACAACCTGAACCTGAGCTTCAACTACGTTGAAGGCGAGTCGCTGATCATGGCGCTCAAGGATCTGGCTGTGTCGTCCGGTTCGGCCTGCACCTCGGCGTCGCTCGAGCCTTCTTACGTCCTGCGCGCCCTGGGCCGCAACGACGAGCTGGCGCATAGCTCGATTCGCTTCACCTTCGGTCGCTTCACCACCGAAGAAGAAATCGATTATGCCGCGCAGAAAGTCTGCGAGGCCGTTACCAAGCTGCGTACGCTTTCGCCGCTGTGGGACATGTTCAAAGACGGCGTCGATATCTCCAAGATCGAGTGGGCGGCGCACTAATTTAAAGTCGCCTCCAAGACAGGTCGTGGTCAGCATCGGCTGGCGCGACCTGAAGAGCGGCTCCCTGATGTGAGAGGAATAGAATCATGGCTTACAGCGAAAAGGTCATCGACCACTACGAGAATCCGCGCAACGTCGGCAAGATGAACGCGGAAGATCCTGATGTTGGCACCGGCATGGTCGGCGCTCCGGCGTGCGGCGACGTGATGCGTCTGCAGATCAAGGTCAACGAGCAGGGCGTCATCGAAGATGCCAAGTTCAAGACCTACGGCTGCGGTTCGGCAATCGCTTCCAGCTCCCTGGCAACCGAGTGGATGAAAGGCAAGACTCTGGATGAAGCAGAGACCATCAAGAACACTCAGCTGGCTGAAGAGCTGGCGCTGCCACCGGTAAAGATTCACTGCTCGGTACTCGCTGAAGACGCTATCAAAGCGGCCGTTCGCGATTACAAGCAGAAGAAAGGCCTGCTGTAAGCAGTTCTTTTTCAGAAACGCGTAAGGAGTTCCGATGGCTATCAGCATGACAGAAGCTGCCGCTAACCACGTACGACGTTCCCTCGAGGGGCGTGGCAAGGGTGATGGCGTTCGTCTGGGTGTTCGCACCACAGGCTGTTCAGGTCTTGCCTATGTGCTCGAGTTCGTCGATGAGGCGGCCGGCGAAGACACCGTGTTCGAAATGCACGGCGTGAAGGTGATTATCGACCCGAAAAGCCTGGTCTATCTCGATGGCACGGAGCTCGACTTCGTTCGGGAAGGATTGAACGAAGGCTTCAAGTTCAATAACCCCAACTCGCGCGGTGAGTGCGGCTGCGGCGAAAGCTTCAACGTCTGAGGCTTCTATCGTGGGTACTCCCTGTCACTTCGCCCTGTTCGAGCTCAAGCCCGATTTTGAGCTTGATCTCGATCATCTGGCGACGCGTTATCGCGAGTTGGCGCGTGGCGTCCATCCCGACCGCTTTGCCGACGCTTCCGAGCGTGAGCAGCGTACGGCGCTGGAACGTTCCGCCAGTCTCAATGAAGCCTATCAGACCCTCAAGAGCCCGCCTAAACGGGCACGCTACCTGTTGGCCATGAATGGCAACGAGGTGCCTCTTGAGGTCACTGTGCACGATCCCGACTTTCTTCTGCAGCAGATGCAATGGCGCGAAGAACTCGAGGATCTGCAGGATGAAGCTGATCTTGCCGGAGTTGCGACGTTCAAGCGTCGGCTCAAGGTGGCTCAGGATGAACTGAACCAGAGCTTTGCTGCCTGTTGGAATGACGCTGCGCAGCGCGAGCACGCCGAAAGGCTGATGCGGCGCATGCAGTTTCTCGACAAGCTTTCTCACGAAGTGCGCCAGCTAGAAGAGCGCCTCGACGATTAACCCCGTGCTGCCTTGGCCGCACGCCAGTGATTATTCTGAAAACGCATGGCCTTACTGCAGATCGCCGAACCCGGCCTCAGTCCTCAACCGCATCAGCGCCGTCTGGCTGTGGGGATCGACTTGGGCACTACCAACTCTCTGGTTGCTGCAGTGCGCAGCGGCCTGTCCGAGCCCCTGGCTGACGCGCAAGGGGAGGTCATCCTGCCTTCTGCCGTTCGCTACCACGCTGAACGTGTCGAGGTCGGGCAATCGGCCAAGGCCGCCGCCTCGCAGGACCCGTTCAATACCGTGCTGTCGGTCAAGCGTCTGATGGGGCGCGGGCTGACCGACGTCAAGCAATTGGGTGAGCAGCTGCCTTACCGCTTCGTCGGTGGCGAATCGCACATGCCTTTCATTGAAACCGTCCAGGGGCCGAAAAGCCCGGTGGAAGTGTCGGCCGATATTCTCAAGGTACTGCGTCAGCGTGCTGAAGAGTCCTTGGGTGGCGAGCTGGTGGGAGCGGTCATCACCGTTCCGGCCTATTTCGATGACGCTCAGCGTCAGGCCACCAAGGACGCCGCCAGGCTGGCAGGTCTCAACGTCCTGCGTCTGCTCAATGAGCCAACCGCTGCGGCGGTCGCTTATGGCCTGGATCAGAAAGCCGAAGGTGTGGTTGCTATCTATGACCTGGGTGGCGGCACATTCGATATCTCGATCCTGCGTCTGACTGGCGGTGTGTTCGAAGTATTGGCCACGGGTGGCGATACCGCACTGGGTGGCGATGATTTCGATCACGCGATTGCCAGCTGGATTGTCGCCGAGGCTGGTCTGTCTGCCGACCTGGCGCCTTCTGCCCAGCGCAGCCTGTTGCAGGCAGCGTGCGCAGCCAAGGAAGCCCTTACCGATACCGATACTGTCGACGTGGCCTATGGCGAGTGGCAGGGAGCGCTGACACGTGAAGTGTTCAACGCGATGATCGAGCCATTGGTCGCCCGCAGCCTCAAAGCCTGTCGTCGTGCCGTGCGTGACACCGGGATCGAGCTTGAAGAAGTCGAAGCGGTTGTCATGGTGGGCGGCTCGACTCGTGTGCCGCGTGTGCGTGAAGCCGTTGCCGAGCTGTTCGGTCGTCAGCCGTTGACCGAGATTGACCCGGATCAAGTGGTGGCCATCGGGGCCGCGATCCAGGCCGATACGCTGGCTGGCAACAAGCGGGATGGCGAAGAATTGCTGCTGCTCGATGTGATCCCGCTCTCGCTGGGGCTGGAAACCATGGGTGGGCTGATGGAGAAGGTCATTCCGCGTAACACCACGATTCCCGTGGCGCGCGGTCAGGACTTCACCACTTACAAAGATGGCCAGACGGCCATGATGATTCATGTGCTGCAAGGCGAGCGCGAGCTGATCAGCGATTGCCGCTCTCTGGCGCGTTTCGAGCTGCGCGGGATTCCGCCAATGGTGGCGGGTGCGGCCAAGATCCGCGTCACCTTTCAGGTGGATGCCGACGGTCTGCTGAGTGTCTCGGCGCGTGAGCTGGGCTCGGGCATCGAAGCGAGCATTCAGGTCAAGCCTTCTTACGGTCTGACCGATGGCGAAATCACCCGCATGCTCAAGGATTCCTTCGAGTATGCCGGCGATGACAAGGTTGCCCGCGTGCTGCGCGAGCATCAGGTCGACGCCGAGCGCCTGCTCGAAGCGGTGCAGGGCGCGCTGGATGCAGATGGCGAGCGTCTTCTCGATGAGGAAGAGCGACTGGTCATCAACCTGCAAATGGACGAATTACGTGAATTGATGCAAGGCACCGATGGTCACGCCATCGAGCAGCAGACCAAGCGTCTGTCGCAAGTGACCGATGCATTTGCTGCCCGCCGCCTTGATTCGACGGTAAAAGCCGCACTGGCCGGGCGCAATCTGAATGAAATTGAGGAATAACTGATGCCGCAGGTGATTTTTCTGCCCCACGCCGAGCATTGCCCGGACGGGCTGGTTGTAGAAGTTGAGCCCGGTACGTCTATCCTCGAGATTGCTCACGAGCACCACATCGAGATCGAAAGCGCTTGCGGTGGTGTCTGTGCCTGCACGACCTGCCACTGCGTCATTCGCGAGGGGTTCAACTCGCTGAACGAAGCCGATGAGCTGGAAGAGGACATGCTGGACAAAGCCTGGGGTCTTGAAGCTCAATCGCGTCTATCCTGTCAGGCGATTGTCGGCACTGAAGACCTGACCGTCGAAATACCGAAATACTCGCTCAACCACGCTGCCGAAGCGCCGCACTGATTCAAGGAACGCTCATGAGCCTCAAATGGGTCGATGTGCAGGAAATCGCTATTCAACTGTCCGAGAAATACCCGGATACGGATCCGTTTTCATTGAATTTCGTCAAATTGCGCGATCTGGTCATGGCGCTTCCCGACTTCGAGGATGAGCGCGATCGTGGCGGGGAGAAAGTCCTCGAAGCGATCCAGAGCACCTGGAATGATGAGGCGGATTGACGTTCAGTTACTTACGCAGTTAGGCAATACACCAGAACCCGCGTATAATTCGCGGGTTTAATTTTTCGCTTCAATCACTGTTTCTGGAGTTTCACCATGGCTGTTCAACGTACTTTCTCCATCATCAAGCCTGACGCCGTTGCAAAGAACGTAATCGGCGAGATCACCACTCGTTTCGAAAAAGCCGGTCTGCGCGTCGTTGCTTCCAAGCTGAAGCAGCTGTCCAAGGCTGAAGCTGAAGGTTTCTACGCTGAGCACAGCGCTCGTGGTTTCTTCGGTGACCTGGTTGGGTTCATGATTTCCGGTCCGGTTGTCGTTCAGGTTCTGGAAGGCGAAAACGCTATCGCTCTGAACCGTGAGCTGATGGGCGCTACCAACCCTAAAGAAGCTGCTGCCGGCACCATCCGTGCTGACTTCGCTGATTCCATCGATGCCAACGCTGTTCACGGTTCCGATTCCGAAGCAGCCGCTGCTCGCGAAATCTCGTACTTCTTCGCAGCTACCGAGGTAACCACTCGCTAAGTCTTGCGACTCACGAGTGAAGGGTGAATTCATGATTGCATCGACTGGTAAAACCAACCTGTTGGGTCTGACTCAACTGGAAATGGAAAAATTCTTCGACTCTATCGGGGAGAAGCGCTTCCGTGCCGGTCAGGTCATGAAGTGGATTCACCACTTTGGCGTCGATGATTTCGACGCCATGACGAACGTCAGCAAGGCCCTGCGCGAAAAGCTCAAGGCCTGCGCTGAAGTTCGCGGTCCTGAAGTCGTCAGCGAGGACATTTCGAGCGATGGCACCCGTAAATGGGTGGTGCGCGTCGAGTCCGGCAGTTGCGTCGAGACCGTCTATATTCCGCAGGGCAAGCGCGGCACCTTGTGCGTGTCTTCCCAGGCGGGCTGTGCCCTGGATTGCAGTTTCTGCTCCACCGGCAAGCAAGGCTTCAACAGCAACCTCACTGCCGCCGAAGTCATCGGCCAGGTGTGGATTGCCAACAAATCCTTTGGCAGTGTCCCGGCAACCGTCGACCGTGCCATCACCAACGTGGTGATGATGGGCATGGGCGAGCCACTGCTGAACTTCGATAATGTCATTGCCGCCATGCATCTGATGATGGATGACCTGGGGTATGGCATTTCCAAACGTCGGGTGACACTGTCCACCTCAGGCGTGGTACCGATGATCGATGAGCTGTCCAAGCACATCGACGTGTCGCTGGCCCTGTCGCTGCACGCGCCCAATGATGCGCTGCGCAACCAGTTGGTGCCGATCAACAAGAAATACCCGCTGAAAATGCTGCTCGAGTCCTGCCGTCGCTACATGTCGAACCTGGGCGAAAAGCGTGTGCTCACCATTGAGTACACCATGCTCAAGGACATCAACGACAAGGTCGAGCATGCCGTCGAGATGATCGAGCTGCTCAAGGACACGCCTTGCAAGATCAACCTGATCCCGTTCAACCCGTTCCCGCACTCCGGTTACGAGCGTCCGAGCAACAATGCGATCCGTCGTTTTCAGGATCTGTTGCATCAGGCGGGCTACAACGTCACTGTGCGTACCACGCGCGGTGAAGACATCGATGCTGCATGCGGCCAGTTGGTCGGGCAGGTGATGGATCGCACGCGCCGTAGCGAGCGCTACATTGCCGTGCGTGAGTTGAGTGCCGAGGCCGATACAGCGCCAGGCGCAGCAACCCGAACCTGACTGCGACACCGCCAAGAGGGATCTCATGTCTGTACGCGCCTCATTGCTGCTCTGTGCTGTCATGCTGCTCGTGGGTTGCGTCTCGACAGGCAATATCAATCCGCTCTCGACCTCCCAGGGTCGTGAAGAGGCGCGCAAGGCTTACGTTCAGTTGGGTATCGGATACCTTCAGCAGGGTCAGACCGAACGTGCCAAGGTCCCGCTGAAGAAGGCCCTTGAACTCGACGGTTCAGATGCGCAGGCCAACGCGGCGCTGGCACTGGTCTTTCAGGCCGAGATGGAGCCAGAGCTCGCCGAACAGTATTTTCGCAAGGCGATGTCCGCCAGCCGCGATGACACACGAATCGTCAATAATTTCGGCAGTTTCCTGTTCGAGCAGGGGCGTTACAAGGAAGCCTACGAGCGCTTCGAGCAGGCCGCAGCCGATAACCTCTACCCTGAGCGCTCACGGGTTTTCGAGAGCCTGGGCATGACATCGCTCAAGCTCGGCAACCGTGAGCAAGCCCGTGAGCAGTTCACCAAGGCCCTGCGCCTTGACCGTCAGCAACCGCGCTCCCTGCTGGAAATGGCTGAGTTGTCCTACGAAGACGGGCAGTATGTGCCGTCGCGTGATTATTACGACCGCTTTAATCAGCTGAGCGAGCAAAATGCACGTAGTCTATTGCTCGGTGCGCGGTTGGCTAAAATTTATGACGACCGCAACAAGGCAGCCAGTTATGGTCTGCAATTAAAAAGACTCTATCCCGGTACGCCGGAATATCAGCAATACCTGTCGGAGCAATGATGAAAGCGGCGCATCCCGAAGTTGTAGCAACCACCCGCACGAATCCTGGGGAGACCCTGCGCCAGGTCCGCGAGAGCAGAAACTGGTCGCTGCCAGATGTGGCGTTGAGGCTGAACCTGACTGTGGCCTCGCTCAGTCACCTGGAAAACGGGAACTTTGAAAAGCTGCCCGGGCATACCTTCGCCCGCGGTTACGTGCGCGCCTACGCCAAACTCCTTGAGCTTGACCAGGCCGCGCTGGTCGAGCAGTTCGACCAGTTCACCGGTACGGACGGCAAGGGCAGCCCGGTTCATGCACTGGGCCGGATCGAAGAGCCCGTTCGCCTGTCGCACAACATTCTGCGTATCGTCAGTCTGTTGTTGCTTGTGGTGCTGGTGGGCGGTGGTTTCGTCTGGTGGCAGGATCAGGCCACCTTGCGCGGCAAGGATCAGTCCGGGCTCAACCTTGAGCACGTTGAAGTCGAAAGCGCCGACGGTACGACCCAGATTCATCCGCTGGATGAGCCTGAGGATCAGGCCGTTGTCGAGAACCAGACCGCCGGTCAGACCACGTTGCCGTTGAACGCCGGAACGCCGGCCAATGAAACCCAGAACGCTACGCCTGTCGTTCCGGCTCCAACCGTTAACGCGCCTGCGCACACGCAGGCGCCTGCAGCTACCGCAACGCCTCCGGCGACCACGGCCCAGACGCCTTCCGTTGCACCTGTCGTTCCGTCGATGCCAACCACGCCCGCCGAACAGCCTGCGCCCATGGTGGCAGGTGCCGGTCAGGTCAACGTGCAGTTCACCGCAGATTGCTGGACCCAGGTGACTGACGGCAACGGCAAGGTGCTGGTCAGTGGCCTCAAGCGCAAGGGCGAAAGCCTGGACGTCAACGGCAAGCCGCCGCTGACCCTGCGTCTGGGTTTCGCACGCGGTGCGCAAGTCAGCTACAACGGTCAGCCTGTAGACGTGGCTCCTTTTACCAGCGGCGAAACTGCTCGCCTGAAACTAGGGCAATAAGTCATGCACGGCGAATCTCCGATCAAGCGTCGCGAATCCCGAAAAATCTGGGTGGGCTCTGTTCCGGTCGGCGGCGATGCCCCGATTGCAGTGCAGAGCATGACCAACAGCGACACCAATGATGTGGCGGCCACGGTCGCCCAGATCAACCGGCTGGAAGCCGCGGGCGTGGACATCGTGCGCGTTTCCGTGCCGGACATGGACGCCGCCGAGGCCTTTGGCCGAATCAAACAGCTGGTCAAGGTGCCGCTGGTTGCCGATATCCATTTCGACTACAAGATTGCCTTGCGCGTGGCTGAACTGGGTGTGGACTGCCTGCGTATCAATCCTGGCAACATCGGTCGTGAGGACCGTGTGCGTGCCGTGGTCGATGCTGCACGTGACCGCGGTATTCCGATCCGCATCGGCGTCAACGCCGGTTCGCTGGAAAAAGACCTGCAGAAGAAGTACGGCGAGCCTACGCCTGCCGCGCTGGTCGAATCGGCACTGCGCCATGTCGAGCACCTGGATCGTCTGAATTTTCCGGATTTCAAGGTCAGTGTGAAGGCCTCGGACGTGTTCATGGCCGTGGAAGCCTACCGTCTGCTGGCCAAACAGATCGTCCAGCCGTTGCACCTTGGCATCACCGAGGCGGGCGGATTGCGCTCAGGCACAGTGAAATCGGCCGTCGGCCTAGGTATGCTGCTCGCCGAAGGGATTGGCGATACTATCCGCATCTCGCTGGCCGCTGATCCGGTCGAAGAGGTGAAGGTCGGTTACGACATCCTCAAATCGTTGCGCCTTCGTTCCCGTGGCATCAACTTCATCGCCTGCCCGAGCTGCTCGCGGCAGAACTTCGATGTGGTGAAGACCATGAACGAGCTGGAAGGTCGCCTCGAAGATTTGCTGGTGCCGCTGGATGTCGCTGTTATCGGTTGCGTGGTCAATGGTCCTGGCGAAGCCAAGGAGGCTCATGTCGGCCTCACCGGTGGTACGCCGAACCTGATCTACATCGACGGCAAGCCCGCGCAGAAGCTGACCAACGACAATCTCGTGGACGAGCTTGAACGCTTGATTCGCGAGAAAGCGGCTCAAAAGGTCGAAGCTGATGCATCGGTCATCGTGCGCAGCTAACCCGTATTGCTAAGGATTTTTTGTGAGTAAGTCTCTGCAAGCCATTCGTGGCATGAACGACATCCTGCCCGAGCAGACGCCCCTTTGGCGGCACTTCGAGGGCACTGTTTCGCGTCTGCTGGATAACTACGGTTATCGGCAGATTCGTATGCCTATCGTCGAGTTCACCGACCTGTTCAAACGCTCAATCGGCGAAGTGACCGATATCGTCGAGAAAGAGATGTACACCTTTGCCGACCGCAACGGTGACTCCCTGACCCTGCGCCCTGAAGGGACTGCGGCATGCGTGCGTGCTGTGCTCGAGCACGGCATCACGGGCGGTGGTCAGGTGCAGAAGCTGTGGTACATCGGTCCGATGTTCCGCCACGAACGTCCGCAGAAAGGTCGTTATCGCCAGTTTCACCAGATTGGTGTGGAAGTCTTCAACCTTGATGGCCCGGACATCGACGCCGAGCTGATCGTCATGACCTGGCGCCTGTGGGGCATGCTGGGCATCCGTAACGCGGTCAAGCTTGAACTCAACAGCCTGGGCACCAGCGAAGCGCGCGCGCGTTACCGCGACGCTCTGGTGGCGTTTCTGTCGGCCCGTCTCGATCAACTGGACGAGGACAGCCAGCGCCGCCTGAAAACCAACCCGTTGCGCGTGCTCGACACCAAGCATCCCGAGACTCAGGCGGTGCTGGTGGATGCGCCGAAGCTGGCTGATTATCTGGACGACGAATCCCGCGTGCACTTCGAGGGCCTGAAAGCCCGTCTGGACGCTGCCGGTATTCCGTATGTGATCAATCCCAAGCTGGTGCGCGGGCTGGATTACTACAGCAAGACCGTTTTCGAATGGGTCACTGATCAACTGGGTGCTCAGGGCACTGTCTGTGCGGGCGGTCGTTACGACGGTCTGGTCGAGCAGATGGGCGGCAAACCGACTGCAGGTGTCGGCTTTGCGATGGGTATCGAGCGTCTCGTGCTGCTGTTGGAAACCCTTGAGCAGATCCCTGAAGAGATTTCCCGTCAGGTGGATGTGTACCTGTGCGCGTTCGGCGAAGCGGCTGAACTTGCCGGGCTGACATTGGCCGAGCAATTGCGTGACCGCATGCCGAACCTTCGTCTGCAGGTCAATGCCGGAGCCGGCAGCTTCAAGAGCCAGTTCAAGAAGGCCGACAAGAGCGGCGCGCTGTATGCTCTGATCCTTGGCGAAGAAGAGCTCGCCCAGAAGATCATTGGCGTCAAACCCCTGCGTGGTCAGGGTGAACAACAAAATATTGCCTGGGATGCTCTGTCCGAGCACCTGGCCTCCTGCATCGTGCAGGGTTGAAGCTGATTAACAGCCGTTTTAGCGAATAGGAGTATTGGGGTGTCGAGTTCCGAAGATGATGAGCTGGCAGTAATGAAGGACTGGTGGCAGCGCAACGGCAAACCCCTGGTAACAGGTGGTCTGCTGGCGTTGGTCGTGGTTCTTGGCTGGCAGTTCTGGCACAGGTATCAGGCCAATCAGTCGCAAGGCGCCTCGATGCTCTATCAGCAGTTGCTCGAAACCGCACTGACGCCCAGTGGCCAGGCAGACACTACCCGTGTCGCCGAAATATCCGGCAAGCTGAAAAGCGAATACGGCGGCACGACTTACGCGCAGTTCGGCAGTCTTTTCGTCGCCAAAGTGGCCGTGGATGCCGGTAAACTTGACGACGCGGCTGCAGAGCTCAAGGCGGTCGCCGACAAGCCTGCCAACGACACGTTGGGCGAAATTGCCCGCCAGCGTCTGGCTCGCGTGCTGGCTGCACAGAACAAGGCGGATGACGCGCTGAAACTGCTGGCGGGCGATGCGGATAAATCGTTCCTGGCCAGCCGTGAAGAACTCAAGGGTGACCTGCTGGTACAGCTGGGTCGTACCGACGAGGCACATGCTGCATACCAAAAGGCCAAATCTGCTCTGTCCGAAGACGCAGCGGTGGGCGGCCTGCAAATGAAGCTCGACGATCTGGCGAAAGGGGATGCGTGACGTGATTCGTTGGAAACATGCAGCATTGCTGGCTCTGGCCATTCTGGCCGCGGGTTGCAGCAGCAATAGCAAGAAGGAATTGCCGCCAGCCGAGCTGACCGATTTCAAGGAAGAAGTGGTCCTGCAGAAGCAGTGGAGCCGCTCCATCGGTGACGGCCAGGGCAAGACTTACAACATGCTGGTTCCGGCCATCGATGGCGATCGCATCTATGCGGCCGACGTCACGGGCGAAATCGTATCGCTGGACCGCCTGACCGGCGACGTGATCTGGAAGAAGGATCTCGATCTTCCGGTGTCCGGCGCGGTTGGTGTGGGTTACGGCCTGGTGATGATCGGCACCCTCAAGGGTGAAGTGGTCGCCATGGACGCAACCACCGGTGAGGAAAAGTGGCGCGCTCGCGTGACCAGTGAAGTGCTGGCTCCGCCTGCCACCAACGGCAGCGTTGTCGTGGTTCAGACTCAGGATGATCGCGTGGTCGGCTTCGATGCCTCCACCGGTTCCCAACTGTGGATCTACGAAAGCACGCCGGCCGTACTGACCCTGCGTGGTACAGGCGCACCGCTGGCGACCAATCGCCTTGCGGTGGCAGGTCTGTCCACTGGCAAGGTGGTCGCGCTGGACATCACCAACGGCGTGCCGATCTGGGAGCAGCGCGTAGCGGTCCCGCAAGGTCGCTCGGAACTGGATCGTGTGGTTGATATCGACGGCGGCCTTTTGCTGTCCGGCGGTACACTGTACGTCGCGACTTATCAGGGCCGTGTTGCGGGTCTGGAGCTGGAAAGCGGTCGAGTCCTCTGGCAGCGTGATGCGTCTAGCTACTCGGGTGTTGCCCAGGGCTTCGGCAGCGTCTACGCGACGCTGGCCTCCGGTACGGTCGAAGGTATCGACGAGCGTTCTTCCTCCGCCTTGTGGAGCAACGAATCTCTGGCCCGTCGCCAACTGGGCGCGCCGGAAGTGTATTCCAGCTACATCGCGGTCGGCGACATGGAAGGCTATCTTCACCTGTTGAGCCAGGTGGATGGTCGTTTCGTGGGGCGTCAGCGCATCGACAGCGATGGGCTGCGTGCTCGTCCGCTGGTGGTTGGTGACATGATTTACGTGTATGGCAACAGCGGCAAACTGGAAGCCCTGACCATCAAGTAATGAGTGAACATGCCGGAGGCCCAAGGCCTCTGGCGACCTTGCTCAGGCAAGGCTGCAGTGCCCTCGGGCACTGCCCCGAACTCCGGCCGCTGCCCTGCAGCGGCTTTTGTATTTTCTGAAATAACGAAGTGGAGAGCCGCATGGTTCCCGTAATCGCCCTGGTGGGTCGACCGAACGTCGGCAAGTCCACCATGTTCAACCGCCTGACCAGGACCCGCGACGCCATTGTCGGCGATCTGTCCGGTCTTACCCGTGATCGCCAATACGGAGAGGCGAAGTGGCAGGGGCGCTCCTACATTTTGATCGACACCGGCGGTATTTCCGGTGACGAGCATGGCATGGACGAAAAGATGGCCGAGCAGTCGCTGCTGGCCATCGAAGAAGCCGATGTGGTGCTGTTTCTTGTAGACGCCCGAGCAGGCTATACCGCTGCCGATCAGATGATTGGCGAGCACCTGCGCAAACGTAACAAGCGTTCCTATGTGGTCGCCAACAAGATCGACAACATCGACGAAAACCTGGCCCGTGCCGAGTTCAGTCCGATGGGTCTGGGTGATGCCATTCCGGTAGCCGGCGCCCATGGTCGCGGTATCTCGCAGATGCTGGAAATCGCCCTGCGCGAATTCCCGCGCGACGAGGACGACCAGGAAGACGCTGAAGTCGAAGAGGTCGCCGAAGGTCAGGAAGCCAAGCGCATTCCAGGCCCCAGCGAAAAGGACGGCATCAAGATCGCAATCATCGGTCGCCCCAACGTCGGCAAGTCGACGCTGGTCAACCGCATGCTGGGTGAAGACCGGGTCATCGTTTATGACGAACCGGGCACTACGCGTGACAGTATCTACATTCCCTTCGAGCGTAACGAAGAGAAGTACACGCTGATCGATACCGCCGGTGTGCGCAAGCGCGGCAAGATTCACGAGGAAGTTGAAAAGTTTTCCGTGGTCAAGACGCTGCAGGCCATCAAGGACGCCAACGTCGTGATCTTCGTGATGGATGCCCGCGAGGGCGTGGTCGATCACGACCTCAACCTGCTGGGCTTCGCCCTTGAAGCGGGTCGTGCGCTGGTTATCGCGCTGAACAAGTGGGACGGCATGACGCCGGGCGAACGTGACTACGTGAAGGTCGAGCTGGAGCGTCGTCTGTTCTTTGTCGACTTCGCGGACATTCACTTCATCTCGGCCCTGCACGGCACGGGCGTGGGCAACCTGTATCAGTCGGTACAGAACTCGTTCAAGTCTGCGGTCACTCGCTGGCCGACCAGCCGTCTGACCCAGATTCTCGAAGACGCCGTCAGCGAGCACGCACCGCCGATGGTTGGCAGCCGCCGCATCAAGCTGCGGTACGCTCACCTGGGGGGTGCCAACCCGCCGTTGATCGTGATCCACGGTAACCAGGTCGAGAAGGTCCCCAAGTCCTACGTCCGCTACCTGGAAAACACCTATCGCCGTGTGCTCAAACTGGTCGGTACGCCGATCCGTATCGAGTTCAAGGGCGGTGAGAACCCGTATGAAGGCAACAAGAACACGCTGACCGACCGCCAGGTCAACAAGAAGCGTCGGATGATGTCGCACCACAAGAAAGCCGACAAGAAGCGCCGCGATAAGCGCTGAATCGTCTGTAGGAAATGTACGAAAAAGGCACCTCTGGTGCCTTTTTTTATGCGCGCTCCATGGGCTATCCTGCCTGACCCGTGCCGCCGTGGTGCCGGGGGATTGCAGGGAAAGGGCTCCATGATCGACAGCAAGCTGCCTAATGTGGGCACCACCATCTTCACCGTCATGTCACAACTGGCTGCCGAAACCGGCGCTATTAATCTGTCCCAGGGCTTTCCCGATTTCGATGGGCCGCAGGCATTGCGTGATGCGGTATGCCGTCATGTCATGCAGGGCCATAACCAGTACTCACCGATGACCGGCCTGCCCGCGCTTCGTCAGCAGGTTGCGGCCAAGATCGCCCGCAGCTACGGGCGTACCGTCAACCCGGACACTGAAATCACCATCACGCCGGGTGCCACGCAAGGGATTTTCTGTGCCGTTCAGACGGTCATTCGTCCTGGTGACGAAGTCATCATTTTCGATCCCTGCTATGACAGCTACGAGCCGGCGGTCGAACTGGCCGGCGGCCGCTGTGTTCATGTGCAACTGGGGCTGGATGATTTCTCGATCGACTGGCAGAAACTCAGCGACGCACTGAGCCCGCGTACGCGCATGATCGTCATCAACAGCCCGCACAACCCGAGCGGCGCGCTGATCAGTCGCGCTGAACTTGACCGACTGGCGGCGTTGATTGCCGAGCGTGACATCTATCTGCTCAGCGACGAGGTGTACGAGCATCTGGTGTTCGACGGCCTGCGTCATGTCAGTGTGCTGGATCATGAAGAGCTGTATCAGCGTGCATTCGTCGTCAGCTCGTTCGGCAAGACCTATCACGTAACAGGCTGGAAAACCGGTTACGTGGTCGCACCGCCTGCGTTGACCGCCGAGATGCGCAAGGTGCATCAATATGTGAGCTTCTGCGGGGTGACGCCGCTGCAGTTCGCGCTGGCAGATTTCATGGCTGAACACCCGGAGCACGTCGACGAATTGCCTGCTTTCTATCAGGCCAAACGTGATTATTTCTGCAATCAACTGAAGCCTTCACGTTTCAGTTTCGCGCCGGTCGGCGGGACCTATTTCCAGTTGGTGGATTATTCGCAGATTCGTCCGGACCTCAACGATGTCGACATGGCGCTGTGGATGACCCGCGAACATGGCGTGGCCAGTATTCCGATCTCCGTGTTTTACCAGAGCCCGCCTGAAGGTCAGCGCCTGATCCGGTTGTGCTTCGCCAAGCAAGAGGAGACGCTGCGTCTGGCGGCGGAAAAACTATGCGCGATATGAGCGGATTGCCGAATCTTAACCT
Organism: Pseudomonas asturiensis; assembly: GCF_900143095.1. GTDB lineage: Bacteria > Pseudomonadota > Gammaproteobacteria > Pseudomonadales > Pseudomonadaceae > Aquipseudomonas > Aquipseudomonas asturiensis. Next base: position 242,643 of record NZ_FRDA01000003.1, read on the forward strand.
CGCTCTGATCCAGACCACGCTGGCCTGGCATGACCGGGACGCCAATCTGGAGCATTTCGAGTTGCTGCTTGATCAGGCGAGGGGTGCCGATCTGGTGATTTTGCCGGAGATGTTCACCACCGGCTTCTCGATGGAGTCAGAAGCGCTCGCCGAGCCCGAGGCAGGTCCGACGTCCGACTGGCTGCTGGCGCAAGCCCGACGGATCGGTGCGGTCATTACGGGCAGCGTGATTATCCGCGCAGCCGATGGCAGTCATCGTAACCGCCTGCTGTGGGCACGTCCTGATGGCGAGCTGTTGCACTACGACAAGCGCCACCTGTTTCGTATGGCAGGCGAGCATGAGCACTACACGCCAGGCGAGCGTCAGGTGATGTTCGAACTCAAGGGCTGGCGTATTCGGCCGCTGATCTGCTACGACTTGCGGTTCCCGGTCTGGAGCCGCGATGCTCAGGACACCGATCTGCTGCTCTACACCGCCAATTGGCCGGGTGCCCGACGTCTGCACTGGAATCGGCTGCTGCCCGCCAGAGCCATCGAGAACCTGTGCTACGTGGCGGCGGTCAATCGCGTCGGAACCGATGGCAAGGGCTTCGCCTATACCGGAGACAGTCAGGTACTGGACTTCCAGGGCGAGACGTTGCTCGGTATCGGTGAAGCGGATGGCGTGTTTCAGGCAACCCTGAATGCGGCTGATCTTCAGGCCTATCGAACGCGCTTTCCGGCCGGGCTGGACGCCGATTCATTTAATATTCAATAAATGCTTCAGAATGTTTCAAGTCGGTCGATAGCGTTCGCAGTCCCTCCGGAGAACGTCATGACTACGATCAATACGTCCACGCTTAATGCTTACTCAAGTTCGTTGTCTGTAACGGTAAAAAACCAGGAAGCACAAGCAGCCACTGCAGTTGCCACGGATGATAAGAAGACGGCTGAAACGGATGTTGCGGCCGCGAACGCGACTGGCCCTGTCGAAGGCGGCAGTGCAGGCGGTTCAAGCTCGTCTGCGCTTGACTCGACCATCGAGAAGATAAAGGAGCAGATCAAGCAGGCTCAGAAGCAGCTGGCCCAAGAGCAGTCGCAACTGGCCGCCGCGCAAAGTGGCAAGGGCACGCCGGAAGAGAAGGCTCAGAAGGCCTTGTCGATCCTGTCTCAAATCATGGCGACCAGCGCCACGCTGCAAACCCTGCAAGCCTCGCTGCTGCAGTTGCAGACTCAGGGCGGCGTGAATACCACGGCCTGAAGCGGCTCGCGGGTGTTGGTGAAATCGGCCTCATGAAAAAGCCTCCCTCTCTGACCGAGAGGGAGGCTTTTTTGTTTCAGCGCTACAGCACTGACGTCATGCTTACTCGTTGACGTTCATGAACTTTCTCGCCCACTCCACGTAGTCTTCCGGCTGGGTGTAGGTGTGTGTCAGTTCGGTCGCGCTCATGTTCGAGGTGCTGCCCAGAATCTGGCGCTGCTCGCGCAGGCAGTCGTAGGTCGCCTTGATTGCTGCAAAGTAGGCCGCGTGTCCATCCACACAGATTCGCACGCCCATCTCGGCCAGACGGTCATTATCGTGCAGCTCCGGGTTGCCGTACGTCACCAGCATCAGCGGCACGGTCAGGCCTTCGGAAATCTGCGCCAGGTGCTCAAAGTCACGGATGCCGACGATGGTAATGCCGTCGGCCCCAGCGCTCTGGTATTGCTGCACACGGCTGATGGCTTCCTGAACCGGAATGATCGCCGCATTGGTGCGGGCAAAGATCGACATTTCCGGATCGACCCGGGCTTCCAGCGCCGCGCGAATCTTGCCGACGCCTTCTGCCGTGGAGATCAGGTCTGTCGACTTGCGGCCAAACTGCGCGGGTAGCAAGGTGTCTTCGATGGTGAGGGCCGAGATGCCTGCGCGTTCCAGTTCAGTGACAGTGCGCATGACGTTAAGGGCATTGCCGTAACCATGGTCTGCGTCTGCAATGACAGGAAGCTGGGCGACACGGCCGATGCGCGTAGCCTGTTCGACGAATTCGCTGAGGGTGATCAGTGCGAAGTCAGGCGCTGCGAGTACCTGCAGCGAGGCGACCGAGCCGCCGAGGATGCCGACTTCAAAGCCCAGGTCGGCCGCGATACGCGCAGACATGGGGTCGAATACCGAGGCAGTGTGATAGCAGGATGTTGACGAGGTCAGCTCGCGAAAGCTGCGGCGCAGGTCTTGATGGGAAGCCTTGGGCATAATCGCTCCAAATGTGATTGGATCAGCTTGGCGTTAACGACGCCAATGCTGTTTTCAATGCACGGAAGGTCTACCCGTGCATTTTCTTCGTCCGGGAAACAATGCAGTAGTCGTCTTGGTTTTTATAGGAAAGGTGGAGCGGGCAGGTCAATTCAGACGGGCATCTTCAGCTTATGAGTTGCTGTTCGATTCAAGTCAGTCTGAGGTAAAGGCAGCATGCTACCACAGCATAAATAAAAAAGATTATGCCGAAACGGACAGGGTCATGCGCAGAGTGGAATCTTCCGCAGACGCCTGGTTCTGTATCGGAACCAGGCGGGGAGGGGCTATTTCAGGTTGAAAATGGGCAGCGGATCGGTGTCCGCTGCCCATGTCATTCACTCAGGCCGCTTTGGCTTGTGCCTGGCTCAGCGAACGATTCAGCGCACTGAACAGCGCACGGAAGCTGGCGGTGGTGATGTTTTCGTCAATGCCCACACCGTGCACGGCCTTGTCGCCATTCACTCGCAACTCGATGTAGGCCGCTGCCTTGGCTGTGGTGCCGGAGCCGATGGCGTGTTCGTTGTAGTCCATGATTTCCACGGCGATAGGCAGGCCCGCTACCAGTGCTTCCAGCGCTCCTTTGCCCTTGCCGCGCCAGTGCTGGGTTTCGCCATCCACATGCACTTCGGCATCGACCGAGCTGTTGCCGTTCTCTTCCTGCAACTTGTGGCTGATCAGCGCGTAAGGCGTGTTGGCCTGCAGGTACTCACGGCGCAGCAGCGAGTGGATCTGCTCAGCGGTCATTTCAAGGCCCAGACGGTCGGTTTCACCCTGCACCACCTGGCTGAATTCGATCTGCATGCGGCGTGGCAGCGAGATGCCGTATTCCTGTTCCAGCAGATACGTGATGCCGCCTTTACCCGACTGGCTGTTGACGCGAATCACGGCCTCGTAGCTGCGACCGATGTCGGCCGGGTCGATTGGCAGGTAAGGCACTTCCCACAGCTCGCCTTCTTTTTGCTGCGTGAAGCCCTTGCGGATGGCGTCCTGGTGCGAGCCGGAGAACGCGGTATGGACCAGGTCGCCGACGTACGGGTGGCGTGGGTGAACCGGAATCTGGTTGCATTCTTCGACGACCTTGCGCACGCCATCGATGTCCGAAAAGTCCAGCTCAGGGTTGATACCCTGGGTGTACAGGTTCAAAGCGACCGTGACCAGGTCGACGTTGCCGGTACGCTCGCCGTTACCGAACAGGCAGCCTTCGACGCGATCCGCGCCCGCCATCAGGCCCAGTTCAGTGGCGGCGACGCCGGTGCCGCGGTCGTTGTGGGTGTGCAGGCTGATCAGCACGCTGTCACGACGGGTGATGTTGCGGCCGAACCATTCGATCTGGTCGGCATAGATGTTCGGCGTGGCAACCTCCACCGTGGCGGGCAGGTTGAGGATCACCTTGTTCTGCGGCGTCGGGTTCCAGACCTCGATCACGGCGTCGCAGACTTCCTTGGCGAACTCCAGCTCGGTTGCGCTGAACGTTTCCGGGGAGTATTCGAACGTCCACTGGGTTTCAGGCTGTTGAGCCGCGTATTTGACGAACAGCTTGGCAGCGTTGACTGCGATGTCTTTCACGCCAGCCTTGTCCTGATTGAACACAATGCGGCGGAACGACGGGCTGGTGGCGTTATACAGGTGGACAATGGCCTTCTTCGCGCCGCGCAGTGATTCGAAGGTGCGGGCGATCAGATCCTCACGTGCCTGGGTCAGCACCTGAATGGTGGTGTCGTCCGGGATATGGCCGTCTTCGATCAGGGTGCGCACGAAGTCGAAGTCAGTCTGCGAGGCTGACGGGAACGAGGCTTCGATTTCCTTCACGCCCACGCTGACCAGCGTCTTCCAGAAGCGCAGCTTTTTAACCGCATCCATAGGCTCGATCAGCGACTGGTTACCGTCGCGCAGGTCGGAGCTGCACCAGATCGGCGCCGCAGTAATGGTCTTCGAAGGCCAGGTGCGGTCAGGCAGATCGATGGTCGCAAACGCGCGGTACTTGTTCGAGGGATCTTTGAGCATGGTCATGTGAATAGTCCTTTGTACTGAAAGGCCGGAAAGAGGCGGCCAACCGTTGTCGCAAACTAAGGTCGAGGCACTGCAATCAAGCCTGGCAGTCGGGCACTGACCAGGCTGAGGCACCGATGTTGGCGCAACAGGAATAGGGTTTGAGAGGTTTTCATGACGGCAACCGTAACCACTGGGGTCAAGGATGGCAAGCACTTGAAAATAATTGGGATAAATTCTTGTTATCTTTGTTTTTCGGCTTTTTTATCGCGCGTTCAGTGTGTTTCTATCAGGGTTATTGTTGCCGGGCATTGATGTGCGCAAGATGCCCGCACGTATTTTCTGAGACCGAGGTCGGTGATGAACGAGAAAGACTGGAGAGGGTGGTAGGCGGCTTGCCGGCGATCTGCCGGGAACCGGCAGCAAGGTCTGCGTATGCGGTGTGACTGATGCTATCAGGGGCCGCTGCGCAGCCCATCGCTGCCGTCGTAACCTCCGAGAGCTCCCACGCCTGCAGGCAGAAACAGATTTCGGCGCGGCCGTTAAGCCGCGCCCCCAAAATCTTATGCAGGGCTTAGATCTGTTATCTGCACACCCTCAAGGCTGAAACGCGCCGATAAAGATCGCCGGATCCACGCGGGCATCATTCAGGCTCACGTTCCAGTGCATGTGAGGACCGGTTGCGCGGCCCGTAGAGCCGACTTTTCCGACTACGCCGCCGCGCGGCACGACATCGCCCTGCTTCACATCGATTTTCGACATATGGCAGAACATGCTGATGAAGCCCTGACCATGGTCGACGAACACGGTATTGCCGTTGAAGAAGTAATCGCCGATCAGAATCACCTTGCCAGCGGCGGGCGATTTGATTGGCGTGCCTGCAGGCACTGCGAAATCCAGCCCGGCATGGGGGTTGCGCTCTTCGCCGTTGAAGAAACGACGAACGCCGAACTTGCTGGACAGTGGCCCATTGACGGGCTTGTCGAGAATCAGGTTGCTCGGCGTACCCGGGCTGAAGCTGCGGTAGGCGCGAATCTGTTCGGCCAGCTCGCCTTCAATACGCGTGTTGTCTTCAGCGTTCGGATTGACCTGACGCTTGTTCTTCAGCGTGATGCGCTGCTCCGGGTATTTCTTGGTACCAACCGTGAAGCCGAGCGAGCGGCCGCCTGAGGTGATCTGCTGAGCGCCCGGCTTGACGGTCAGCGGGATCCCGACAATTGCCAGCCAGCGCGTGCCTTTTTCCTTGACCACCAATACCGGCTTGCCCTGATAGGTGGCGGTCGGAGCCTGCACACCGGTGCCCAGATCAATCACGGCAACGCCGCCGGGCACCGGTTTGTTGAGTGCGCGGGTAATGAAACTGTCGGCCTGCGCGGGCAGGCACAGCAACAGAGCGAACAGCGGGGCGATAAAACGTAGCATCAGGCAGTCAGTCCAGAAGAGAAAGGGTCACGGGCGTGAGATGGTTGTCCTCGACCCGCACTTGCAGTTCGCCTTCACCCAGCTTCGCGGTCAGGCGTTGACCGGTCCGGGTTTGCGCGGCGGTACGGATCGCATGACCGCGTTCGTCGAGCAGAATGCTGTAACCGCGCCCCAGCGTGGCGAGCGGGCTGACAACGTTGAGGGTCTGAACCTGGCTCTGCAGGTGCAGCTTGCGGGTCTTGATCTGTTCACGGATGGCGCGGGGCAGGCGCTCGGCCAGCCCATCGAGTCGCTGACGCAGAAACGCCAGCGTGCGTCCCGGATGCTGTGCGGCGAGACGGCTTTGCATATGCGCCAGACGCACCTGTCGTTGGTGCACGCTGTGATCGAAGGCGCGACGCAGGCGCATGTCCAGATCGTCCAGGCGCTGAGACTGCTGGCGCAGGCGCTCGCCGGGATGACGCAGACGACGTGAGATCCCCTCAAGGCGCAAGCGTTCGCGCATCAGGCGGTCCTGCATACGGCTGACCAGTCGGCGATGCAGGTTGTCGACGCGGCGATGCAGGTCGCTGGAATCGGGCGCCAACAGTTCGGCTGCGGCGGAGGGGGTTGGTGCACGCACGTCGGCCACGAAGTCGCTGATCGACACATCGGTTTCGTGACCGACCGCACTGACGATAGGTGTCACGCAGGCATCGATTGCGCGTGCCACGGCTTCTTCGTTGAAGCACCACAGGTCTTCCAGCGATCCGCCGCCTCGGGCCAGGATCAGGGCGTCGAAGCCCCGGGAGTCGGCCAGCTTGAGCGCGCGGACGATCTGATTGATAGCTTCGCGCCCCTGAACCGCGGTCGGGATCAAGGTCAGCTCGACACGCGGCGCACGACGGCGGAACACGCTGATGATGTCGCGAATCACGGCGCCGGTGGGCGAGCTGATGATGCCGATGCGTTGCGGGTGCAGGGGCAGGGCGACCTTGCGTTCGGCGCTGAACAGGCCTTCATCGCTGAGCTTGGCCTTCAGTGCATCGAACGCCAGACGCAGCGCGCCGTCACCTGCCGGTTCAACGGTGTCGAGAATCAGTTGATAGTCGCCGCGACCTTCAAACAGCGATACCTTGCCGCGCACCTTGACCTGCAAGCCGTCCTTGAGGGCCTGGCGTACGCGTGCCGCGCTCTGGCGAAACAGCGCGCAACGCACCTGGGCACCCGAGTCCTTCAAGGTGAAATACACATGGCCCGACGCGGGACGCGAGAGGTTGGAGATCTCGCCCTCGACCCAGATGCTGCTGAATACGTCCTCCAGCAACACCCGCGCACGGCCGTTGAGCTGGCTGACAGTAAGGACTTCCCGGTCGAGGCCGAGTCTTGCGAAAGGGTCTTTGATCATGTCGGGCATCATAAAGGCAATGTCGGTTGAGCGCACGGGATCTGCACTCAGCGGGCAAAGGTGACGCAGCGCGTGACGGCGGCACGCCGGCGCTTTTGCTAGAGTCCTCCTCAGGTCCTTCAGAAAGGAAGCATCGTGGGCGATATCGGGGTGTTCGCGGCCTTCATGCAACTGGGCTTCACGCCGCTCGACTGGTTGATCATCGAGTTGAGCGTGATAGCTGCTTATATCGTTTTCGGCATCGCAGGCTTCGGCACGGCGCTGGTGGCAGGGCCTATCCTGATCAACTTCATGCCGCTTTCGCACATCATTCCTTTATTGGTGATGCTGGATTTTCTCGCTGCATTCGGCAACCTGCTGCCTTCCCGACAATTGGTGGTCAGATCCGAACTTCTGCGTCTGCTGCCGTGCATGGCCGTGGGTTGCACATTGGGGGTGCTGTTTCTGCTTAACCTCAAGTCCGATCTGCTGCTTCTATTAATGGGGCTGTTTGTCACGGCTTACGCGCTTTACAGCCTGGCAGTCAAAGTGCGACCGACTCAACTCGCAGCAGGTTGGGCAATCCCGATAGGCACTGTCGGCGGGTTGTTCGGTGCCTTGTTTGGCAGTGGTGGCTTTTTATACGCGATCTACCTCAACAGCCGCCTGACCTCAAAAGAGCAGGCGCGCGCCACGCAAAGCGCGCTGATCAGTTGCAGCACCATGGTGCGTCTGAGTCTGTTCCTGATCGCCGGTGTCTATGCCCAAATCCCGTTGCTGGTGCTCGGTGCCTGCCTGTTACCGGCGATGCTGATCGGATCGTCGGTGGGCAGGGCGCTGACCAACAGGCTGTCGCGCGAAACCTTCGTACGCCTGGTGACCTGGCTGGTGCTGGTCAGCGGCATTGCCTTGATCGGCCGCTACATGGCGGGATGAATACCGAACTGACGCTTGACCTGACATCAGGGCCGATTAAGCTGCGGCCTCACTCAGCTTCAAGCGACACTCCGTCATGAACACCCAAAGCATCATCGTCCCGCAAATCTCGACCTTCCCGGCCCATGAGGCCAGAGCGCGCCTGATCCTGCGCTGGCTGATCAAACTGAATGTGGTCGAGCCGGAGCTGACCACCTGCGGGCGCGCCGGAAACAAAATGGCTTATGCCGTGGCACCGGGCGCCAGACGCGTGGTGCAGAACCCGGATGCCTTGCCGTTCGGGCAAATCGTCAACGGTCTGGAAGTCGTGACCAAACGCTGCATCTTCACGCCGCTGAACCATTTCGCCGAAGAAGCTGGCTGCCCGGAATGTCGTCGCGAGATCGGCGAGGCGCTGTTCGACAGCCTTGAAGACTGGATGCCCGGCCACACCGACAACTTCACGTGCCCTGAATGCCGTCACGAAGACGACATCAACGGCTTTCTGTTTCTGGATGCGTGCGGCTTTTCCAACCTGGGATTCATCTTCAATAACTGGCTGGATGCGTCTTTCACTCAGACCTTTCTCGACGAGTTCGCCGAGCGTCTGGATCGTCCGGTGTCCTTCGTCAAAGTCCGCTTATAAGTGGCTTTGATAATAGACTGAGGTTTACATTGAGCCGGGCAGGGTGTGTAGGTATAATGGCGCGCTTCCAATTTCCCGCCCGGGAGCCCCCGCGATGCTGCGTATCAGTCAAGAAGCCCTTACATTCGACGACATTCTCCTTGTGCCCGGTTATTCCGAGGTACTGCCCAACGAAGTCAGTCTGAAAACCCGTTTGACCCGTGGCATCGAGCTGAATATTCCTTTGGTCTCCGCTGCAATGGACACTGTCACTGAGGCCCGTCTGGCAATTGCCATGGCTCAGGAAGGCGGTATCGGTATCATCCACAAGAACATGACCATCGAGCAGCAGGCTGCCGAAGTGCGCAAGGTCAAGAAGTTCGAGGCCGGTGTCGTCAAGGACCCGATCACGATCGAGGCCGACGCCACGGTTCGCGACCTGTTCGAACTCACCCGCATGCACAACATTTCCGGCGTACCCGTGCTACATGATGGCGACCTGGTCGGCATCGTGACGTCCCGCGACGTACGTTTCGAAAACCGTCTTGATGTTCCTGTCCGCGAAGTGATGACGCCTAAAGAGCGTCTGGTCACCGTGCGCGAAGGCGCTGACAAGAACGAAGTGCGCGAACTGCTGCACAAGCACCGTCTCGAGAAAGTCCTGATCGTCGACGCCAAGTTCGCGCTCAAGGGCATGATGACCGTCAAGGACATCGAAAAAGCCAAGGCATACCCGCTGGCCAGCAAGGACGACCAGGGTCGTCTGCGGGTCGGCGCAGCCGTCGGCACCGGCAAGGATACCGGCGAGCGCGTCACCGCGCTGGTTGCTGCCGGCGTTGACGTGGTGGTTGTCGACACCGCGCATGGTCACTCCAAAGGCGTGATCGACCGCGTTCGCTGGGTCAAGGAAAACTTCCCGCAAGTGCAGGTCATCGGCGGCAACATCGCCACCGGCGAAGCGGCCAAGGCGCTGGTCGCGGCTGGCGCTGACGCGGTCAAGGTCGGTATCGGCCCTGGCTCGATCTGCACCACCCGCATCGTTGCCGGTGTCGGCGTTCCACAGATCAGCGCCATCGCCAACGTTTCCGCTGCCCTTGAAGGCACTGGCGTTCCGATGATCGCCGACGGCGGTATCCGCTTCTCCGGTGACCTGTCCAAGGCCATCGTGGCGGGCGCTTCCTGCGTGATGATGGGCTCGATGTTCGCCGGTACTGAAGAAGCGCCAGGCGAGATCGAACTGTTCCAGGGTCGCTCCTACAAGGCTTATCGCGGCATGGGTTCGCTGGGTGCCATGTCCCAGGCGCAAGGCTCGTCCGACCGCTACTTCCAGGATTCGTCCGCCGGTGCCGAGAAGCTCGTGCCGGAAGGTATCGAAGGCCGTGTCGCCTACAAAGGCCCGCTGTCCGCCATCATCCATCAGTTGATGGGCGGCCTGCGTTCCTCCATGGGTTACACCGGCAGTGCCGATATCGAACAGATGCGTACCAAGCCTGAATTCGTGCGCATCACCGGTGCCGGCATGGCTGAATCCCACGTTCACGACGTGCAGATCACCAAGGAAGCGCCGAACTATCGCGTTGGTTGATCCGGATTGCATCGGGGTTCGCGCCGCGATGCAGTTCAGCAAGTTTCATAGCCGGGGCTGTTGACGCAGCCCCGTGTCGTTTCTGTTTTTTGACGAGATTGAGTCATGGCCCTCGACATTCACGCCCACCGTATCCTGATCCTCGACTTCGGTTCCCAGTACACCCAGCTGATCGCCCGCCGCGTGCGTGAAATCGGCGTTTACTGTGAGCTGCATCCGTTCGACATGGACGACGAAGCGATTCGCGAATTCGCCCCGCGCGGTATCATCCTCGCCGGTGGCCCGGAGTCTGTGCACGAAGCCAACAGCCCGCGCGCGCCGCAAGCCGTGTTCGACCTGAACGTTCCGGTCTTCGGCATCTGCTACGGCATGCAGACCATGGCTGAGCAACTGGGCGGCCGCGTTGCCGGTTCCGACCTGCGCGAGTTCGGTTATGCCCGCGTGGATGTCGTCGGCAAGAGCCGCATCCTCGACGGCATCGAAGACCACATCGACGCCGATGGTGTGTTCGGTCTGGACGTCTGGATGAGCCACGGCGACAAGGTCACCGAAATCCCGGACGGTTTCCACGTCCTGGCCAGCACCCCGAGCTGCCCGATTGCCGGCATGGCCGACGACACCCGCGGTTACTACGGCGTGCAATTCCACCCGGAAGTGACCCACACCAAGCAGGGTGGTCGCATCCTGTCGCGATTCATCCTCGACATCTGCGGCTGCGAAGCCCTGTGGACGCCGTCGCACATCGCTGACGACGCCATCGCCACCATCCGTGCCCAGGTCGGCACCGACAACGTCCTGCTGGGTCTGTCCGGCGGTGTTGACTCTTCCGTGGTCGCCGCCTTGCTGCACAAGGCCATCGGCGACCAACTGACCTGCGTCTTCGTTGACAACGGCCTGTTGCGCCTGCACGAAGGCGAGCAGGTCATGGCCATGTTCGCCGAGAACATGGGCGTCAAGGTCATCCGCGCCAACGCCGAAGAACAGTTTCTGAACAACCTGGAAGGCGAGAGCGATCCAGAGAAGAAGCGCAAGATCATCGGCCGCACCTTCATCGACGTGTTCGATGCCGAATCCTGCAAGCTGGACAACATCAAGTACCTGGCGCAAGGCACCATCTACCCGGACGTGATCGAGTCGGCTGGCGCGAAAAGCGGCAAGGCACATGTCATCAAGTCGCACCACAACGTGGGCGGCCTGCCAGAAGAAATGAACCTCAAACTGGTCGAGCCCCTGCGCGAGCTGTTCAAGGACGAAGTCCGCCGTCTGGGCCTCGAACTCGGTCTGCCGTACGACATGGTCTACCGCCACCCATTCCCCGGCCCAGGCCTGGGCGTGCGCATCCTCGGTGAAGTGAAGAAGGAATACGCTGACCTGCTGCGTCGCGCCGACCACATCTTCATCGAAGAACTGCGCAAGGCCGACTGGTACCACAAAGTCAGCCAGGCCTTCGTCGTGTTCCAGCCCGTGAAATCGGTTGGCGTCGTCGGCGACGGCCGCCGCTACGCATGGGTTGTCGCACTGCGCGCAGTCGAAACCATCGACTTCATGACCGCACGCTGGGCACACCTGCCTTACGAACTGCTGGAAACCGTAAGCGGTCGTATCATCAACGAGATCGAGGGTATTTCCCGCGTGACGTATGACGTGTCGAGCAAGCCGCCTGCGACGATTGAGTGGGAGTAGGATTTTTTCTTAATATTTTGATTTTTAAAGATAAAATCTGATTCTAGGCTGATGTGCTCTGTATTGTTAATGGTCTTTCGCATGGCTCGAAAAGGCTAAGTCATAAGATTTATCTCGGTACCATGCTTGGTGGAGCGTTCTAGGCATGGTATCGGAGCCAGCTAAGTTCCAGGCCGGAGCTTGTGCCGGGGTAGTGGCCGACTGCTGTCTTTGGTATCCGGCAGCTAACGGGGCTAAGCCAACGCGCGTGCGATGCGCTCATTTCCAGCTTGGACCGTTCTCGTCCATATCAATTAAAAAGACCTGAAAAAACAAAGGCCCTCGTTAGCAGGCCTTGTTCGGTGTTGCTTGTAAACATCGTTTTGGAACTGCGCTGGAGGCTTTACGAATGCGCCCCTCTACCAACTGAGCTATTCCGGCGGAGCCGCGAGTTTTAGGGATTGGGGCGGGTCAATGTGCGGGTGTTCGGGATGGGGTGGTAAGCCTCTGGGAAGCCGGGGTGCTCCGTATTCTGACCCTTGCTTTGGAGAGCCAGTGATCGCAGCACACCAGTAGTAGCGAACAGCAACCTTCGCCGGTCACGTCAAGCGGGGACATATCCATCAAATTCCCAGTCCATCACTTCAGCCAAATTACGGGTACTCCCATGGGGCACAGCCGCGCGCGCAAGCTCGGCTGTGTGCACTGCCCACTACACTGGCTGCCACCCGTGCTTGCCGCTAATAGGGCATTCCAGCAGAATGTACCGAAGCCACACGACGGCCAGCAGGTCGTTCCCACATGTGCAGACCGCCCCGAGAGAACGCCGACATGAAACTCCGCCCCCGCATCGCCGCATGCATGCTTGCACTGCTTCCTATGGCCTTGATGGCGCAGGTACCAATGGAACTGTTGGGTGGTGGCAATTCGGCGAATGACGGGAAAATGGCAAACACGCCGTTCTACAAAGGCAAGGAAGGCATTTGGGTGCTGTCGCACAAGGCGGTGAACGATGGCTACCAGTGCTCCGTAAGTTTCATCACCGAGACGGCCTCGCTGAAAATTGCAGGTCCGTGGGATGCCGACATGGCCAAAAAAGGCGACGGGATGCTGTGGTTCAACAGCAAGGACATTCCCCAGGTAAAAGCCCCTAAGACCGTAAGAGTCACATTCGGCAATGGGCTGGGCAATGCTGATGTCGGGGCCTACCAGATACCCGGCAGTGACGGCCAGGGAGGGGTTTTCATCCTGTCGCTCAAGTTTGATTCGGTTCTGAAGGATAAAAGCGACACTGCCCACTACACCATCGGCATGGATGGCAAATCCATGGTCGATATAAAACCCATTGCCGTGCAGGCCGCCTATAAGCGTTTGAAGGAATGCATGGCGGTGCGGGTAAAGTAGGCCCCCGGACGACAGCTCCGGGGCAGTACGTTACACCGCCTTACCGTGCCGTCTATTGGCCGGGCGCGTTCATGATGTTGGCGCAGGCATGCATGCCTCGGGTATCCCCTGCAGAGTCAGCCGTCACCCGGACATCGACAACCTTGTTTACGTTGTCCGACTCGTCCGGAATCAGGACATAGCGCACGTTGCAATACTGCCAACCGCCCGCCGTGCCCATTGGGGCGCCATTGAAAGCATTCACCCACTGCACCTGGTTGTCGTACGAACTGCCGTAGGAAAGAAAGCGCATCCCACCGGCATCATTGATTGCCGGCGGCCCGTTCGCCACGACCACATCGTGTTCTGTCTTCCCTACCCACACCTGGACCAGCGTTGACTCGGCCCGCGACAGCTTGCGCTTGCCGCGCAATTGCGCAGCCTTGGTGGTAAAGGAAAGTTCTCCGCCAAGCTTCTTGAGCGTTGCATTGGTCTTATCTGCTTCACGGTCAACGCTCGACCTGAGCTCGGCCACGTTTCGTTTGAGTCCGGCGATTTCATCCGGCGTCATTTTCCGCGCGGCTACCGAGGGTGGACGTACCGCGTCCTTCCAGATGTGCTTCCAGGTGAAATCCGCCGCATCCTCACCAGTACCTATCGGAACCACGCCCAAAACATGGATGCCGAGCCCTTCCATATTTTTTGCAAGCAGTCCGTTATTGATAGAGCGCTCCGGGTTACCCGACGCCTGCAGTGCGCTCGAGAAAGCATCCGGCTGACAGGCAATGCGATAGGCCTGCAGCAGGGTGTAGCTCGAGGTCGTTTGCCAATCCGTGGGTTGTGTTGCATCGTACCTGTCCTTCTTCCGGGACCAGGTTCCACCTCCATTGGAACGGAACCTGATGGTGTCTACTTCCGGCAAGGATGCAAGTTTGATCTCGGAATCTTTCGGGACCCGCACATTGCTTCCGTTCAAGTCCGGCATGATCATGCGATTCATGTTGGGGCATTCGAATTGCGCCGCCATGACCGTCCAATGAGGCTTGTCCGCCGCCTCGTAGACCAGTTCCAGCTCCATCCCTCGGATCAGCGTTTTGGAGAATGCACTGCCACCCAGTCTGGCGATATCTTCCGCATTGGCATACACGATCACGCGGTTGGGCGATTCACCCTGCATATCGATGATGTACTTGTTCGCCAGTACCGGGCTGGCCATCGCCAATATGGCCAGCCCGCAAAACATTTCTCGAATTTTCACTGAAGGATCCTTTGTTGTCATCCACAGCGCAGCGCATGGCCGGCTATGACCTTGAGATGGTTCGATCTTAGAGCCGCTCGGTTCGGCTAACAAGCCGACGTATAACCGGACCCAACGGGGTGCAGAGCGTGCGGTGCGAGGGATGTTCGTTTTGGGTCGATAGCAGTCGCCGGTGACGAGGGGCAGCTACCGGCCAAGAGCAGATGTAGATGACCGGCCGCTATCGGCCAAAAGCGGACCATCAGCCGTGATGGCAGCTGGCAAAAATGGAGTTATGGTTCGCCTACGAAAAGAGGAACATTCAGAGCCCCTGCTTTTTAGGTTAAATTGGCTTCAATACATGAACGGCAGGAGCTGGAAGCAGTATGAAGGACTCATATAAACAGATAGTAGCCCTGAGCAAAGGATCAGTACGAACACTTCTCGACGAAAAGAAAGTTCTCATGTCCTACCTGTATAGCCAGGCGCTTACGCACTGTATAGAACATTCGGAAAAGCATGGTGATTACAGCCTTCTTGGTGCATTGGTGAACGTATTCGACGGTCGTGACTTTAAGCTGTTCGTTTCAGCATGGATCTGTGAACGCCTTGGGCTGACAAGCAAAATGGGGCCGGTGGGGGCCGTCTTCGCAAGGAGCGGGAAACCTCCAAACACGCATATGAGCTTTAAGGTAAGTGTGGAAGAGTTCGCCGGAGCGAAATTTAAGGCAAAAGTACCGGTGAAGCCTGTTTCTACGAAGGAGAGGAAGGCGCCAAAGCGTGTTGATATGCTCGACTCATGGGCGCGCCTGCCGGGTAGCTTCGGGCATGGGAAGCGATGAGCCAGCAGAATTCGTTTTGCTCACTCACTCCATCCGTGACGCTTTGCCTAACGCATTCGGCGGTCTATTTTGATGCGGGAATGAACCTATTGGTGGAGAGTAGATGAGTACAACGACGGCCCTACAACTTCTCAAATCGGCGGAGCAAATACTTGAAGGTCTTCGAAGCCTTATTATTCGTGCTCGGCCCCCATTGGTTTCACCAGATCGTTTGCGGGTCAGCCTTGTACTGACTATCGCTGAGCAGTTTGAGGCAATGTTGCATTTGGCTAATGCCCATATGAGTACGCACGCAGCCACTCATGTGAGGTCAATGATCGAGGCACTCGTAGCTATGAAGATGCTTGAGACGAGTAACACATATATTGACCAGATGCGATATGAAAAATTAAAAAGCGAGCGACGTGTCTACAAGGGGATAATTGCTGACCCTCATATTCCTGAACAATTGAAAATCTCAATAAAAGAAATGGACGATATCTGTCATTCCGAGTGTGAGGTTTTTCGTGCTGCCGGCCTCAAGCCCAAGAAAATAAGCGACGATATTGGTGCTGCCGGGTTAGGTCATTTAGTTGGCCCTTATTCGATGCTTTGTGCTTTCTCACATAACGATCTAGCTGTGCTGGCATTCCGACATCAGAATGAAACGAACATGGTCTATAAGCAGGCTGATTCACCTAAATTTGTAGAATCGATCATTTCCACCTCGTTGATGGTACTGATGGATGCAACTGATCAATTTGGCAGGCTTGCCAAATTTCCTGACAACCACTTCCATACAGTTTTTGCGGAGATGAATGCGAAGTGGGTTGATGTTCTTTCACGACGCGGGGGGTGAAGTTCTGGATTGCGTGATTGTTTTGAATCACCCCTAATTTCCTGGAGGCATCCGACTGGCTCCTTTTGGCCTGATAAGGGGCAGCAATCGTTTCAATCATGGGCCTGGCTTATGCGGCGTTTGCGTCTGACTTGACCCTACGCATGCTCAACGAATTTTGGCAATCACCGAGACGGGGATAACGGGCTGATCGCGCCACTGACCTGTCAGGCGTACGTAAGAGCGTTGATGCCGTAACCTACATGTCCGCAGAACATCTGAAATAGAGCTAGTCTAGAAAAACTGTGCTCATGCTTTTTCTCTTTCTTGAGTTGAACAAATCAAATATGGTCTTGTTGGCCTCAATAAACCTTGTTTTCCATTGCTGAATGGTAATGTCGTTTGATTTGTGGACGTAAAAATTTATCAGGCAGTTATGAAGGTAGTGTAGAGACGTTAAGTATTCGTTTATTGAATCCATCAGTTTGACGTGCTCGACGGCTGAGTCCTGGCTCAATGAAGCCCCCCAAAAGCCAAGCTCGCTATTCACGGAAGTAAGAGATTGGGCATAGAGTTTCAGTTCGTTGTTATTATCAACTACTTTCTCTAGATTAGACTTTGCTTGAGAATCACTAGGCACCAACATACCAGCTTCCGGGACAAGATTGAACAGCAGATTTGCTATTTGAACTGTGGTTGATTCGATCTGAACAAGTGTTGAAATATATAGCTTCTTTGTTGAGTACGCGTCTTCTCTAATCTTTTGTTTGTGCCACCCTATATATGTGACGACAGCTAGAATGAGAGCTACTACTGTAGCGATTCCGGAAAGGGCCTCAGCCCAACCTGAAGAACTTAACAAACCTTTTGCTACTAGTCCGAAAAATAAACCAGTCGCGAACGAGCACGCTATCAGGATAGGTAGGATAAAACGGCGATTCGAAATAGCGGCCATGCTTCACCAAAGTTCTAGGAGTCAGATCCATTGTGGATCATCAAGTGATTGTTTGGGAGGCCTTATAGGTTTTTTGCAGGGCAGATGTGAATCGCCCGTAATTTCCTAGATGCCTTCGACTGGCTCCTTTTGGCCGATTTCTGCCTGTCGCGACCGGTTGAAACCGATATCGCCGCGACGATTCAGCCACAAAATTTTCAGCCTTTACGCAATGCGCCTCCTCTTTTGCTGTCTGTAACCCTGACTCCGCAAAAGGAAAGGCTTCATGTCGATACGCCCTCTGCTCTGCCTGCTTGCATTGCCGTTGTTCGCAGGCTGCCAGTTTTTGCCCCATACCAACTACTTTACCGCGCCCGAAAACGAGCCCAACCCTGCCTGGGTACGTATCGTCGACTACACGCAGCACGCCGAAATTTACCAATACGAAAACGGCAAACGTTCGGGCGGCGCCGTTCGCACCGGCCCCCTGCCGTTCACCCACACACAGGACGTGGGCATGCCAAAGGCAGGGCAAGACCTTACATGGGACTATTACGAAACGCAGATCCGACCCGGTATCGAAACGCAAGTGGATCTATTCTGGGAGGGGACACGCACTCGTTCCTGCTATGTCTCGACTAAGTTCACGCCCCAAGCCGGACGCTATTACCAGTTCAGGCTGACATCCGGCTCATCAGGCAACTGTAGGTTGTACGCATCACTGATCGAGCGCGACAAGGAAGGAAGCGGTTGGCATCTCACGCCAAACCCGCAGGTGACCTATAACGGCGATGGACCGACGGCCAAAACCCATTACGAGAACAGCCGCTTTGAGAACCCCAATTATCGTCCACCCGCGGATCTCTATCCGGGGATAGACGTTTACTAAACAGGTAAACGACTACAAGGAATCGTTGATTGGCTAGCGCAAAATACTTCCGAATGATCGGTGAGCGAGCCTCAGAGGATCTGTTTGCATGGTCGGCATTTGTCGTGCAAACAGAATTCCTATGGCAAGACACGGCGTCAGTCCAGGACGCTGTCGCTTGGCAGCGTGTTTGGTTCGAGCTGGAAATACTAAACGGGCTTGCATTGGCGCAATGGGAGGATGAGGGAAAGCCTGATAACTGGTCGTGCCGCTGGAACGCCGACTATCGACAAGAAGCGGCGGTCCTGGCGAATGAGTTGTTGGAGCTGCTGTGCGATGCAGTCTGTTCAAAACATGCCGAATAGAAACTCGGCTGCTCAATGAACCTTTGTCTTTGGGGACTTGTCATTACGAAAATGGGCATGACCCGGTATATCCGGCTAGACCTGTCGCAAGGTGAGTATATGGAAGACATAGATGATTTTAGATTTAGATGCCACGAGCTACTAGTTGAGCTTGATGCCGCCAATACCAAAATGATGATGATGGTGGTCTCGAAGAGAGTTTCAGGGCCTGATTGGGATGAGGAAGTCAAAAAGCATCATGAAGCATACAAGGCCTGGAACTCTTTTCTTCATCCCGTTACCGTCCCTCCAGACGATCAGCATTAGTTCTTATTAAGTGGCCAGAAGGTTCCCGAACAATGGGGCTGGGCACGACCAAGTGTTGTAAATGCTTCTATCGTATCGGGCCGGAATCAGTCTGGGGTATCGCCATTGCCAGCTTTGAGTCGAAAGCGGCTTTTAGTAAATGGCGGCTAATGGCCCAGAGTGTGTAAAAACGCTTCACCAAAATTTAAGTGTCCGCGTCTACGTCAAATCTGAAATTTATCGGTACGTCAGCAGATGTGGATTTTGCGTAGAAGCGCGATTTTCGGTTCGGTTTTGAGTACCTGTCGCGCTCAAAAACGTTTTTCCACAGCCTCGGCCAGAAGCAGCCATTCATAATCCCTTAAGGTATAGGGATGCTAACCTCGCTAGGCCAAACTGAGGCAAGGCACCTGAGAGATTCCGGGGATCAAAAAATGGAAGAAACACTCTCCTCTACATTTATGCGCACCAAAGGGAAGCCCATAAGTTTCAATGGAAAAACTATCGTTGCGATCATGGAGATCAAGATCACAGAGCCCAGAACCGTCTTTTCAGTTCGTCGATTGGGCGCTACGAACGGTCGAGTGCAAGGATTGGCATTAAAGATGATGGGCGGGCAAATCGTCGTCGAAGGCTCTGGCAACGGCTGTCCCGAAATAGTTTTGTGGTCTGATATCAGTCCCGATGCTTTGGAGATAGAAGTGTTTTCTAAAGGTGGAAACGTTCTAAAAATCTGGAACGTCTAGAAGAGCGCTTTTGGCATGAATGCATGGGTTGGCAATGCTGGAATTCACGTCCACGGGACCGATGGCACGATGACGTTGGAATGTAGCGACGGGGTGGGTGATGTCGACTTCTCCGATTATGTGGTTGTTGTGGAAAAACGATAATGCACGGAGTTATGTCGGCTTTGGGTCGACTCCCCCCCATAGTGAACGGCGGAGGTCGTTCAAACCCCTAGCCAAATACACTGTCGCGAAGATCGCACTCAAAAATTTTGGTGCAAGTGTGCAGCCAAGGAAAAGGGAGGATTCATGAGTCTTGATCTGTGCTTGGAAGCTGATAGTACGCTCACAATTTCGACGCTGAGCAAGGCAGTTGCGAATGCCGGTGCTTGGGAAATAGAGGTCGCAGGAAATGGGCTATACGCTGAATTTACCTCGGGACTTAAATTGAGTACCAATGACGTACTCGATGCCCCTACGATTTATGCTGAGAATACAATGGGTATCGACTTCCCTGTCGCTGTGCGTTGCACCATCAGAATTAAAGGGCCCGAACCAGAGGGGGAGTCGGCTATGGAAGATCTGGATAAAATCGCTCGGTCCATATCTCAGTCGTGTTCGGCTTTCTTTCTTATTAGCTTTCAGTTCGAAAAAACCTTGTACTGGCGGGATGCGACAGGGCTGCATCGTCCTTGAGGTAGGTGCCTGCGCGTCCTCTTTCAGACATTTCCGAATGGTGTTTTTTCGGACGAAAACCCCCCTGAATTGAGGAGCTGCTTTTGGCCGATCTCTGACTGTCGCCACCGTCAGCTTTGGGTCGGTTTCAGCCGGTCGCGACAGGCAGAAATCGGCCAGAAGCTGCCGGTCAGTCGTTACTTGATGGTCGTTCTCGCATTGTCGCGCACGACCTAGGCCCTTAGGTTTACGCCATTACAAGAGCCTTCTCCATTGATGGTGGCCCACGTGATCTGCGGGAGCGGCCCTCCATTGGATCCAGAAACCAGAGTAGGTATACTAGCCATGGCTTAAAGCCATCACGAAATCAATGCCTCTGTCCACGCTTAGGATTATTCGATGCCCCGTTTTACCGCAATTCCGGTAGGTCAAGGAGATGCGTTCTATTTTGAGCGTGATAACTTTTCGGTGCTTGTGGATGGCGGCAGAAGTACACGATGGATGCGGCAGAAGCTGGACGAAATAGACGCTCGGCCCCTTGATATTATCGTCTGCACACATAATGACGCTGATCATGTGGACGGTATCATTGGCCTGCTGCGTCAAGAGCGCGCCTGCGATGAAATATGGCTACCGGGCAAATGGATTGAAGTTATAGGTCACGCGCTGAAGCGCGGTCCGTCAATAGCCGAAAAACTCTTGACGGATATCCGTGAGATTCCAATTAAGCGTGCATTAGAAAAAATCGAAAATCTCCGAACTGGAGAGGCGACTACGTACGAAGCGGCGCATGTGCCACCACAGGAGAGGGAGCAGCCACCAGAGCAACTGACTGACATGGCGATTGAGGACTACTTAAATGAAGCCCAACTTCCATATCGTCACTTCTATTCCCCAGAGATGCGGTATCCCTTTATTTATTCCGCGAATAAGCGATCAAGTCTCAAAACTCTTATACAAGCCCTGACTGAAGAGCAAACGACACTATTCATTGAGCTGATTGATGCCTTGGACCGCATCATGCTTGTCGCATTATTGGCGTTACATCACGAAATCCCAATACGTTGGTTTGAATATGACACAACTCACCCCAGTGGTGGCATCGAGAACGTGCTGGTTCCGCTAAACGCACGTGAAATCCAATTTCACAAAC
This sequence comes from Pseudomonas asturiensis, assembly GCF_900143095.1. Lineage (GTDB taxonomy): Bacteria > Pseudomonadota > Gammaproteobacteria > Pseudomonadales > Pseudomonadaceae > Aquipseudomonas > Aquipseudomonas asturiensis. The sequence continues at coordinate 263,745 of NZ_FRDA01000003.1, forward strand.
CTCGGGACAACTCTGTTATGGATGTGATCGGGTTGACGGTAGTCAATAAGGAGAGCTTGGTGCTGTGGGCACCACCGGCCCAGAGTATGCCAGGGGTACTTTTTTGTGCAGACTCCCAGCTGACTGATATCGACCTCTCCGCCATCGCGCTAAATAACGCGATCTGCACAGCCCCCCATCATGGCTCCAGTGATAACGATTGCGCGTACGGCCACATTTCACGGGCATTTCAGGATTCCCAATCTCTGGTCTGGGCCCGCAGCGATGGACGTTATAGACAGCGCCCAGGGGTCGCCTACCTGAATACAACCAACCGCTTTTGCACTGTCTGCCGACCAGCAGAAACAGCCCCATACCAGACGGCTGCACAACATCTGAACTTCACCCCAAGTAATGGGCGGTGGACACCTGATGGGACGCGTCAGTGCAATTGCGCTCCGGCTCCTTGATACCAAGAAATTACATTGAAATGATAAAAGCTACTGTTACGTAGCTTTTATCAGTTACAAGTTACTTTTTAGAAGACTTGCTTGGCTTCAAGTCGGGATTATTACCTTGCGTGTCTTTATTATCGCGACGACGCTTATCTACTTTCCCGGTTGATTTGGCAATAGGCTTTGGACCTGGTTTGAGCGCCATACAGTCTTCCTCACATTGATATGGATACTAGTAACGCACAACGATCCTAATACTGTTAATAAGAGTTTTCAAGAGGCTTGGAAATCAGTTTTTAGCCCCTTAAAAAATGTAACTTCTTTTACAGAATCGACTACCTTTCCAACTCTAAACCATTGATTTAATTGGTGTAGCGTACCTACTACCAAAGCAAGCATAGAGATATTCAATATCGTGCTGGGCACTGGAGACCATTTCTCTCAATTCTGAGAAGGGCCGCTTTTGGCCGATACCTGACGATCAAGAGCGCTGCCTGCAAGCGACGTCTCCGGAGCGGTACACCTGGAGTATCTGCGCCTAGATCAGCTAGCGGCTGTTGAAAATACCCTGTCTGAACGAAGAGTCAGGACCTCAGCGAAGTTCGATCAGCATATCCAGAAAAGCGCGTACCGCAGGATTGGTGCGACGGCTTTCGGGCCAAATGGCGGTGATATTGTGCCTCTGTACCGCGAATTCGGAGAGTATCGGGACCAGCTCCTTACGCTTCACCCTCGGAGCTGCCATGAAGCTCGCGGCTATTCCTATACCCGTGCCCGCGGCCATTGCTTCCAAAATAGCCTCGCTTGCATCAACGACGACGGACGATGACGGCAGTATTTCGATCTCTTTATCTGCGATGCGAAACGGCCAGCGTAAGGTTTGACCGGTGTTTTGATAGCGTAGGTTCACCGTTTCATGCTCCGCCAGCTCATCAGGATGCTGAGGCGTTCCGCACCTTGCCAAGTAGTCAGGAGAGGCGTAGCAACCGAGCTTGTATGGCAAGAGCCGACGGGACAAAAGCGATGAGTCCGAAAGCTCACCGATCCTTACCGCAAGATCAATGCCTTCCTCGACCAGGTTCACGATCTGGTCGCTTAGCCGCAGGTCGATCAATACCTTCGGGTAGCGTTTACGAAACTCGCTGATGGCAGGCGCGATGATATGCAACCCGATGGGAAGTGATGCCGCAATCCGTAACGTGCCAGCAGGCTCGGAGCGTGCTGACTTAGCCACCTGCTCGATCTCTTCTGCATGACGCAACAGCTGCAACACACGCTCATGAATATCGCGGCCTTCAACGGTGAGGGTCAGCGAGCGTGTGGTGCGGGTGAACAGCGACACCCCGAAATGACGTTCTAGGCGCTGGATGCTTTTACTGATCGCCGAGGGCGAAATGGACAGCGAGCGGGCCGCAGCCCTGTAGCTGCCCAGAGAGCCGGCGCGGGCGAATGCGATCAATCCGCTCAGTCGTTCAAATCCGATTGGTTCCTTCATGGCACCATTGAAACGACTTTCAACCTTATTATCAACCTGGCTGATAGGGGTTAACTTAAGTCATCCCCCATCGATAACGAGGTTGTGATGAACGACACAATGAAAGCTGTGCAGTTGCACGAATTTGGCGGCCCTGAAGTGTTGCGCTACGAGGATGCGCCCAAACCCATGGCACAACCTGGCGAAGTGCTTGTCCGCGTCCATGCGGCGAGCCTTAACCCGCCAGACCTTTTTCTACGAGACGGCTATCGTGCCCTACCCCCTGAGTGGCGGCCAGACGCCAAGTTTCCGCTGACTTTAGGCACGGACGTATCGGGAGAGGTCGTCGCGCTCGGGGACGGAGTTTCCAGATTCAGCGTCGGTGACAACGTCTACGCAATGGTGCGCTTTCCGAAAGATTTGATGACTGGCAGCGGCGCCTACGCCGAATACATACGCATCCATGAGACCGAGTTGGCTTTGAAACCCAACGGGATAGACCACGTCCAGGCCGCAGGTGCGCCCATGTCGTTGCTTACTGTCTGGCAGTTTCTGATTGAGCTGGGCCATGACGAGCCAAATCCCTTTCAGTCGTTTCGACATGAGCCAGTCCCGCTGCGAGGCAAGACCGTGCTGGTAAACGGTGCCGGCGGTGGCGTGGGGCATCTGGCAGTACAGGTTGCCAAATGGAAAGGTGCGCGCGTCATCGCGGTTGCCTCCGGTAAGCATGAGAGCCTGCTTCGCGACCTGGGCGCAGAGGAATTTATCGATCACACAATGACGGCCGCTGAAAGCGTCGCGAAGGATGTGGATCTGGTGATTGACGCCGTCGGTGGTGCGAATATGGAACGCTTTCTGAGCGTCATAAGACCGGGCGGCGCCCTCTTCCTGGTCAATCCCATGGGTTTCTGCGCGCATAAAGAAGCAGCTGATCTGGGCATCACCGTTTCCTCAACGCAGGTGCGCTCCAACGGTACCCAACTGGCAGAGGCTGGCCGCTTATTGGATAACGGTACTGTCCGCGTGATGATCGACAGTACGTTTGCGCTTGCCCAGGCATCGGATGCGCATCACCGAGCTTCACGGGGAAGTATTCAAGGAAAGATCGTGCTTATCGCCTGAGTTATCAATGCCTCCAATTTCAGAGCCGATCTGTAATTGGGGTCTACACCAAAAAGGATGGCAAAAATGCTCATCGTAGCTGGCTACCTATACGTCTCGTCCGAAGACATCGAGCGATTTCAGGGCGAGTTTCAGACCTTTGCAGTCGCGACACGACAACGTAAAGGAAATATTTCTTACGACGCCGCAATTGAAGACCCAAAATCCGGAAAACTTATTCTATTAGAACGCTGGACTGATCAAGCTGCGCTTAGCGCTCATCTTAACGCCATAGACACCGTACAGTTCGTAAACCGATGGGAGCGGTTGATGCGAGGCGATATTAGAAAGTACGACGCTTCGAACGAACGGGATCTTATGACGCAGTAGCAACGAAGCTAACCTTAGGGGCTGCTCCTCTTGGTTGGAATGAAGGGCCGCTTTCGGCCAAAAGCAGCCATAAAGGCAGCTTTGATAATCACTCAGTCACTCATTTCGAAAGCCAGGACTCTACAACGTCAGAGCCATGCTCACTCTTCCAAGCTGTTGCTGCTGATGCGTTTTTAACAAGGCTGCAGGAATTCATTCACCTCCCCAAACACTCAGCGAATGAAGTTTTTGTGGAGGATTTCAGATACCGCATTTAGGTCAGTTGAAATCAGCAGCCTGGGTCAAAAATCGCATCACCGCCAACACCTTGTAATCGCCAAGCAGTCCTCGGGCGCTTATCCAGTGTGTCCCCGGTGATCATGAGCCTTAATGCATCAGGCCGCGGAGTTCCAGCCAATGAAGTGTTGCTTTGTATCTGCCAAAGCCCTTGTTCTCCCGCTGAAAAATGACGCAATAGTTGCGGCATAGGATCCATTAGAAGTCGCTCAAATTGGTAGCAGGGTTGCGCATTCATTATTAAATGATCGCAGTCTGATTTTTCGAAAGTACGTCCCGACTAATCGATATTCATTGACCCTTGCTGCAGCGCCGTGAACCGGTAACTGCGCTGGCTTCTGATTCAGGTAGCGTGGGCAGCGATTTACCGGCAAGTGGTTCACTTCGCATCCGCGGCCAAGCTTTTTATGCCGATGTTGCTACTTCTAGTTTGACTAGGCTGAATTCGCCGAGCAATGGCAGGGATTCTGAGCGTTAAGAGGAGTACACCTATGGCTGCATATATAGCCCACGCCTTCAGATCAGCCCGCACAATCCACAGCATATGCAGCAATCCCAGTCCGAGAATCAGGTAACTGAGCCGATGCAGTTTCTTCCAGCGCCTTCCCAAACGGCGCTGGCTATAGCGATTGGACGTGACCGCCAGTGCCAGCAAGCCGAGAAATCCTAAAGCGCCGACAATGATGTAGGGCCGCTTGACCAGCTCCACGCCCAATTGCGCCCAGTCGAAACCCAGGATAAAGAAGCCATAACCCAGCATGTGCAGCGACACATAGGTGAAACACCACAGCCCCAGCTGCCGGCGAACCGCAATCCATCCGGGCCAGCCCGTCGTGCGCTGCAGTGGCGTCATCGCCAGCGTGATCAAAAGCAGGGTCAATGTGCCAAGGCCCAAGCGATCGACCAGCACTTTCCCGGGATCAGGCCCCAAAGCAAAGATCCACGCCTGGTAGAGCCAAAACAGAGGGACTAAAGCTGCAGCCGCTAACACGGACAGTCGCCAGTAGATGAGGCGCATCAATAATTTTTCCGTAGATCCAGGCCCGTATACAGAGAAGCGACTTGCTCCCCATAGCCGTTGAACATCTCGGTCTGGCGAATATTCGGGCTGAACAACCCGCTAGGCAGACGTCGCTCGTGTGCCTGGGTCCAACGGGGGTGATCCACCGTCGGGTTCACATTGGCGTAAAAGCCGTACTCACTCGCGGCGATGCTCTGCCAAGTGGTCTTTGGCTGCTCACTTGTAAGGCTAATGCGCACGATGGACTTCACGCTTTTAAAGCCGTATTTCCACGGCACCACCAGACGCAGCGGCGCCCCGTTCTGATTGGGCAGCTCCCGCCCATACATGCCCACGGCCAGAATCGCGAGCGGGTTCATTGCCTCATCCAGGCGCAGCCCTTCCACATAAGGCCAGTCGATCAACGCAAAGCCGGAGCGCTGGCCAGGCATGGTTTTCGGGTCCTGCTGGGTTTCGAAGCGGATGTATTTGGCGTTCGCTGTCGGTTCAACCTGCTTAAGCAGTTCGGAGATCGGGAAACCCAGCCAGGGAATAACCATCGACCACGCTTCCACGCAGCGAAGACGATAGATACGCTCTTCCAGCTGATAAGGCTTCATGAAGTCTTCGAGTGCGTAGCGGCCAGGCTTGCCTACCTCCCCGTCAATGACCACGCTCCAGGGCTCGGTTTTCAAGGAGCCGGCGTTTTGCGCAGGATCGCCCTTGTCGGTGCCGAACTCGTAGAAGTTGTTGTAGTGGGTCGCGTCCTTGAACGGCGTGATCGTCTCGTCTTTGACGGTAACGGCTTGCCACTTTGTCGCAGGCAATTTGCCCTTGAACCAGTCAGGAGCCGCGCCGGCTTCGACATCGGCGTAGCGCAAGGCGTCGGCTTGCGCCCATCGGGGCATAGCACTGACAGCGAGGCCCGCAAGTGAGCTACCGAGCAATGCCCGACGCGAGAGGTAAAGGGATTCGGGTGTGACATCCGACTCTTTGCAATCGGATGTAGAGGGGATCTTGATCAGCATGATGACTCCGCAGCTGTTAAGAACTCAGGCATCTAGAGTTGCCCATTGACTCACCCACCAGGAAACCGAGGTGGTTGTAACTGATTACCGGCCGACGCAGCTCTTTTTGACATTCCAGGTTGTCATTTAACTATTTAGCGAAACTGTCAGACGTCTGGAACCATGACTGTTTTATAAATCATCGAATTCCAAATCGTCTATCCAGAGAAAGTGTACCGGCACCCTTGGCTATGATAATCAGCAGTAATCCGATCCAGGACAAATGAGTCGGCCACGCATCGGGGTAGACAAATATCTCGATTACCAACGTCATGCCGAGCAGGGCCAGGGCCGAAAGACGACTGAACAGACCAAGAATCAGTAGCACCGGGAACAGATGTTCCGCATAGGCAGAAAGATGAGCAGCCAGTTCCGGAGAAATTAACGGCAAGTTGTATTCAGTGCGGAACAGCTCATAAGTGCTATCGGTGATGGTTAAAAAGCCCTCGACCTTGGTCCGACCGGACATGATAAAGATCGCGGCAATCGAGATCCGCGCCACCAGTGCCAAGGCGGAATCATTAATCAGGCGATGCATACGGTCGGCGAGGCTGTTCCACAGATTGAACAGTCGAGGCATATTCACGGTGTTCTCCAATGCTTAGTGAGCAGCAAATACGTTGGCAGCGATCAGTCGGCTGAGCATGTTCATCAGGTCCAACTCGGGTTCAGCTCGGGTTGCGTATTCGGCAGCCTCATCCAGAGCCAAATTGGCTGCGCAGGCTTCCAGAAAGGCACACTCGCCAATGCTCAACGGATACCAGGCAATGGACGTGGTGCTGCGGCTGATCAAAACGCCTTCGCTGACCCAGTCCAGCTCGGCAGGTACGTCGATCTGTTCGCGATTGCATCGCCAAATGGTGTAAGCCGGTTGTTCCGCGAACCATTTCCAGCGTGCTGGGGCGCGCAATTTGAGCCTCACGCTGGCCAACAGCTCCGGCTCGATGGTTGCAAAGGCGGTGACATCAAGGGCGAGTTCGTCTTCCGAGCCATGGGCTTCATTCCAAAGCAGATCAATGCGCGCCACATTGCCCAAGTAAGGCAGATCCCGGGCGTGCTCGAAAGCGTCAAGAAAGTCCGGGAAGCCTTTGCCGTAATGAAGCAACCGCGCATCGGTAGGCGGGAATTGGCGGACATAGCGCGCCGCGGCGGCTTGCAACCATTCGGTGCCTACCAGACGCTCCACGGTAGGAAAATTCGCCAAGAGGGCATCACTGGCGCCTTTCATCACCGTGTTGCGATACACCAGAAATCCCGACTGCTCAGTCAGTACCGGCAAGCTTTCGGGGTCCTTGCCATACAAGGCGCTGAGAAAGGCGTCCTGAAAACCGGCCAGTGACAGATTCATTATGAAGTCTCCAGTTGCAGGTGCCGATAGGTGTCCAGGACGCTCTGGGCCCGATTGCGTTCGATAACCAACTCATCGAAAGCGGGAATCTGGTCATCGCGTTCAATGAGCGTCGGGCGTGGGCCGATGCGCTTGATCAAGCGTTCATAAAGGGACCAGACCGATTCGCTGATGGCACTGTCGTGGGAATCGATCAGCAGCCTTGAGTCGCCAGGGTCAGGGGTATGACCGGCCAGATGGATTTCCATGACCGCATTGGCCGGGAAGGCGTCCAGATACCCAGCTGCGTTGAATCCAAGGTTACGGGCGCTGATAAACGCGTTATTTACGTCCAGCAGCAGCCCGCAACCGGTTCTGTCGCTTAGTTCGGTGAGGAAGTCGAGCTCGCTCCAGTCATGGCCGTCGAGCTTTAAATAGTGGGTCGGATTTTCAATCGCAATCCGGCGTCCGAGGGTGTTCTGGGTGCAATCAACGTTGTCGACGATCCGTTGCAGCGCTTCATGGGAGCGGGGAAACGGCAGCAGGTCCGGGTGGTACTGGCCTCGCCAGGTTGACCAGGCCAAGTGTTCCGACATCAGGGCGGGGTGAACGCGATCGGCAAGCACCTTGAGCCGTTGCAAGTGTGCCATGTCCGGCGGGCAATCGGCCGCCAGGGACAGGGATACACCGTGCAGTGACAGCGGGTGCCGGCTTCCAATCGCTTCAAGCCAGGCCAGTCGGGGGCCGCCGTCAACCATGTAATTTTCCGGATGGACTTCAAACCATAGGCCGCTGGCGGTGCAATCGAGTGCGTGCTCATAATGCTCTGCCTTGAGGCCAATTCCGGCGCCCATCTTTTGGGAAGTTTTCATGATTGACGTCTCCCTTGATGTGGCGGGTTACATGGCTTCCAGAGTACCGTGACCGTTTGGCGTCTTGATCGAGGTGCAAGTGCCGGCCGGAACGTTTTTCCACGAGTTGGCCTGGTAGTCGGTCTTCGAAGTGCCAGCACACGTGGTGCCTGCGCCTGCTTTGCAATCATTCTTGCCCGCCATGGAAACGCCGTAGCACTTCTCCATGGCCGCTGGTTTTTCGGCCGCCATGACGGAACCGGCAGCAACGGAAGACAGGGCGATTGCGATAGCGGCAATATTCATAGTTTTCATGGTATTTCTCCGAGGATTCATGTAGTTGGTCAGCAGTTCAGCGAATCTTTCGCTTTACTTGCGATCCGGGAAGTAATTCGTCGCGAAACGCCAACCGGTTACAGCGATCGAAAAAATATTTGAAATATCGTGAAAAAATTTGCGCCGCGTGGGGTTTCTCAGTTCACTACCCACCTTGCGTTCAGTCAGTGCGCGCTCTCAACGCACTTGATGAGAAGAACAATTAAAAAAATTTAACTTTTGTGTAACCAGGGCTATTGATGGACCGAACTACACATAACGAATCGTTGCGCAGGCGAGAGATCGATCTTCAGACGCTCTTCCTGTCTGGGCTCAAGGGCAAGCAAGCCGACTACGCGCATTTCCTGCGGGAGCTGAGCACGCACCTGCGTGGTTTTCTCAGGGCACGGCTGCTGCGTCAGCCAGATGAGATAGAGGATCTGCTGCAAGAGATTCTGCTGGCGGTGCATAACGGCCGTCAGACCTATCAATCCGATCAGCCGTTGACGGCCTGGGTGTTTGCCATTGCGCGCTACAAACTGGCTGATTTCTATCGTTCCCGCTCGCGGCACGATGGGCTCAACGATTCCATTGATAACGCCGAGGAGCTGTTTGCCGAGCCCTGTCTGGAACCGGCTCAGGCAAGTCGCGATCTGGACAAGTTGCTCGAAGAGCTGCCGGACAAGCAGCGCCTGCCAATCATGCACGTCAAGCTCGAAGGGCTTTCCGTTGCGCAGACGGCGCAGTTGACCGGGCTTTCCGAGTCTGCGGTAAAGATTGGCGTGCATCGCGGGCTCAAGGCCCTTGCGGCCATGATCAGAGGTAAATGATGAACACAGACGATCTTGTTTCCATGCTCTCCACCGGGGTCGAACCCGTCGATCCCAAGGCGATCGCCAACCGCTTCAGCCTGGCGATTCTGATTGGCGGTGTGGGGGCTCTTTTGGTGATCCTACTCCGCTTCGGTGTACGGCCTGATCTGACCGAAGTGGCGACGACTCCGATTTTCTGGGCCAAGATCGCCTTTCCCCTGAGCCTGATGGTGGGCGCTTTGCTGATGGTGACGCGCCTGGCTCGTCCCGGCATGAGTGCGGGTGGCGGCAAGCTGTGGGTGACCCTGGGAGTGGCGGCGATCTGGGTCGGCACGCTGTACGGGCTGGCTGTAGCACCTGCAGATGAGCGAGTGGCCATAGTCTTGGGCACAACCTGGAAAGTGTGCGCCATCAACATCACCTTGCTCTCTGTACCAGGCTTTGTTGCTGTGTTCTGGGCGTTGCGCGGCCTGGCGCCGACCCGGCCGAAGCTCGCCGGCGCCTGCGGCGGCCTGCTCGCCAGCTCCCTGGCTACGCTTGCCTACTGCCTGCACTGTCCTGAAATGGCCATACCGTTCTGGGGTATCTGGTATTTTCTGGGGATGCTGGTGCCGACCTTGATCGGTGCTGCCATGGGGCCGCGGTGGTTGCGTTGGTAGCGATTGATTAAAGTTCAGATGGAGCTGGACTAGGTTTTAAACAGCTTAACGAGCGACCATCTTCAAAGCACCGCGGGCGCTCAGGTCCACCAGATCCGGATACGGCATATGACCGCCCCTTAGAATGGGACCGAGGGGCTTCTCAGTGTGAAGAAGGTCCCATGGGCACAAGCCGTCGAGCGAGGACGCCATTTGTTGGGTCAGCTTGGCCTTGCAGACAAAACCAACAGTCATCCCCCCAAGCACTCAGGTGGATAAAAGCAGCGTGTCGCGATCGCACGACGGCTTTCTAGGACCCTCAATTGATCTTCTTCGATGAGCCAATTTCTGCGCTGGACCCAGAGTTGCGTGACGAAGTGCTCCGCGTCATGCGCGAGTTGGCCAATACTGGTATGACCATGCGTGGGGTTACCCACGAATTGCGCTTTGCCAAGGAGGCTGCGGACCGTGTTGTGTTCATGGAGAATCGTTGTAGCCATGGATTGCGCCAGCGAAGCCTTCTTCAGTGGCTACAGTTGCGAGCGCATTCAGCTGTTCCTTCGTCGTTATTAAAAGACCTCCTTTGACCGGCAGCAGTCCTAGTGACCGACTGCTTTCGGCCAAAAGCGGCCCTTTGCTGTGGCTTGAAACTGGCGAAAAGAGGACGGTCTCACCGCCGTTGGCGGACCATCTTGAGGCTTGAGGATCTCTGGAAATGGGGGGCGATTCATTCAGATGATATGCCAGAGATAAGAACGTGAGAGATCGTGGTCACGATGAGGCAATGGCAGAGGCTTTTCAGGCTGGTCCGTCGATGCCATCGTATTGGTTGCCGAAGTCTGCGCTGAGGGAGCAGCTTTTGAGCTTGCCGTGCTGATGCGTCTCCTTTCTGCGGGCCGTCCTCTAAGTGCATGTATCTTGGCGACGCTAGCCCTCAGAAGTGATTTTTATCCTGCATGGTATTTTTCATGGTTTTGAAAAAATTAGTTCATTGAAAGCCACTAAATACATGCTTTCAGGGCGTCTGTTGATAATAGAGTGGGAGTAGGTCCTGGTCATAACTATTTGATTTTATTTAAAAAATAAAACTGAATGGTTATGTTTGATACGTCATCAATGGCGTTTTTAATGGCGCACATCGTACGTATGTGAGGGAGCTACATCGATACCATGTCATGGATAAGGAATGCCGACATGGTATCGACAACGCTTAGTCGCGCAGGTGTCAGCAATAAGTATTTACCAGTCTCCACTATGGTGTTGGCGTGTGTTTTGGAGAGCTTCACGCGCAGATTTCGAGCTAGAAGTTATCAAGCGCGTTGCACATCAAGCACCTTCTGATAGCTGTCGCCCATATTTACCCCAGGCTCGCCGGTGATCGCGGCCGAAGAGGCACAACCGCCCAGCGCTGTTGCCTTCAGGGCCAACGCGGCGCCACACAGTCCGTTCTTCTATAGATTGTTCATTTCGTGTGTCTTTTGGGTGATGGATTAGCGACGGCCTTCGGACACCGGCGACTCGCCAATGCGGCCTAGCTTGCACAGGTCGAGATTATCCCTGCGCTTGAACCCTGCCTCCTTCATACAGTAGCGAGGAAAAATACTGTGTAGGCGGTTTACCCAGGGCTTTCTTGAACATCGTGATGAAGGCATTAACAGAGTCATATCCCAGAATGCCCGCCACACGCTGCACGGATACCCCCTCCGCCAAATGGCTCAGTGCGATCATCAAATGCAACTGTTGGCGCCAGCGTCCGAAGCTCAGCCCGGTCGTACTTTCTACAAGCCTGGCCAGCGTTCGTTCGCTGGTTGCAAGTCGAGTAGCCCACTCGCGCAAAGTGGTTCTGTCTCCAGGGTCTGCAAAGAGCGTATCCGCGATTTGTTTGATCTTGGGGTGGGCTGATATCGGCAAATGCAGCTCTTTCAGTGGGGCATCGGAAAGCTGCTCAAGCAGCACCGCAACCAGCCGCGCTGTCTTGCCCTCGGAATGGTAAGCAGGTTCCTGTTCAGCGAGATGCAGGATCATCTCCCGAACAAGGGGCGTAATGGCAACCGTGCAGCATTCTTCAGGCATGGCTGCCGCACCGGGCTCAACGAACAGAAAGCAGGTCCGGGCGTTTTCGGTCACTCGGCAACTGTGCGGCGTGCCGCCCGGGATCCATACGGCGTGCTGGGGAGGGACAAGCCATAGTGCATTTTGCACCTCACAGCTCACTGCGCCATGCAAAGACAGGATCAGCTGGCCTTTGCGATGATCATGCGGGCGGGCACCCGAATCATTGAGGTCAGGCGCAACATTGAGGGCAATCGCTGCCTGGGCGAAAAGGTCTGAATCAAAATCTTCCGGCGAGGAAACGACATTTTTTGAGCTTGGCATAATTTAGGTATCAGGTGTCTTGATATCTATATTAGACAGTTCTGAAGTTCTCTACAGTTGTCTTCTTTTAAGAGGACAGATAAAGAATATGTCAGATATAAAAAACAAGTGGCATGCCATCGCGCTCGTCGCAGGCATTCTGCTTATCGCCGTGAACCTGCGCGTTCCCTTTACCAGCATCGCGCCCGTTTTGCCGCTGATCCAGAATGCTTTTGGCTTGAGCGCCTCAGCTCTAGGCCTGCTTACTTCACTGCCATTACTTGCCTTTGCCGCCTTCTCCCCGCTCAGCGCATCGGTCGCCCGCAGGTTCGGCATCGAGCGCACGCTTTTCGGTGCACTGTTGGTCATTTCAGCGGGCATCCTGCTCCGCTCCGCAGGCAGCGCGTGGGCGTTGTACGCCGGTACGATATTGATAGGCACTGGGATCGCCCTGGCCAACGTGCTGCTGCCCGGCCTGATCAAACGCGACTTCTCGACAAAAATGGCGTCCATGACCGGCGCTTATTCCATCACGATGGGCGCAGCGGGCGCTGTCGGTTCAGCCGTAATAGTTCCGCTGACCCAATCATGGGGATGGCCGATTGCCCTGAGTTTGTTGGTCGCAGCCCCATTGTTGGCGCTGGTGGTGTGGCTGCCGCAGTTGAAAAAACACGAACACGTAAATCTGTCCGGTCCGAAACAAGCGCCAACCGTGGCCGTCTGGCGTTCGCCGCTGGCATGGCAGGTCACACTGTTCATGGGGCTGAACGCGATGCCTTTTTATGTCGCCGTCGGCTGGCTGCCGACCATTCTGATGGACCATGGCATATCCCCGGAGCAAGCAGGCACGGTACACGGCACGCTTCAACTGACCACGGCCATTCCCGGCTTGATTCTGGCGGCCACGCTTCGCCGTCTCAAAGACCAGAAACTGGCAGCCGCTACCGTCAGCCTGTTAACCGCCTCATCCCTGATCGGGCTCATTTACGCGCCAGACTACGCCATGTTGTGGGCCGCGTTCCTGGGCTTCGGCTCTGGTGCCAGCATGATGCTCGGCCTGACCTTCATCGGCTTGCGCACAAAGAATGCCGGTGACACGGCGGCACTTTCAGGAATGGCGCAGTGCGTCGGCTACCTGATGGCAGCCGCAGGCCCCTTGCTGCTGGGCCAACTGCACGACTGGACCGGTGGCTGGACAGCACCGCTGCTGATCACAGCCGCAATCTCCGTAGCCGGCGCATTCACTGGCATGCTGGCCGGGCGCAACGTTCAACTTGAACATGCTGAATCATCGTCGCGAACAAGCCCGGCAATCCAGTCAGCGAATGCACTCACGGCTGGCGAAAGAAAGCGCTGATGAGGGTATAGCAGGTGCACAGGAACCGATGCAGGCTGCCAGTCAGCAAGCACTTCGACCAGCCGCCCTTCTCGCAGATGCTCGCTGACCACGTTCTCGGCGAGCTGCACCAACCCAAAACCTTCAAGGCACATTTTGATGTAGAGCCCAGTCTCGTTGACGGCCGCTGTGCCGTTGACCGGGACTGAGACCTTTTCAGTGCCACGGGCAAAGCGCATTTCACCTGCTTGCCTTGCGCGGCCTGAGAAGTAATGAATGGATCGATGGTGAGACAAATCTTGCGGGGTTTGCGGAGTACCGTTCTCTTCGAGATAGGCGGCAGACGCACAGGTCACCCAGCGAAACCGTCCGAGTGGGCGCGCAACGAGCGTTGAGTCATCGAGCTCGCCTGTACGAATGACGCAATCGACACCCTCCTGAATCAGATCAACCTGCCGGTCATTGACGCCTATCATCAGATAGATATCCGGGTAGCGCCGGTAAAAGTCTTGCAGATTTGGCATGACGATGAAGTGTGCAATGCCACCCGACATATCGACACGCAAACGCCCCTGTGGCCGTTTTACGGAATCCGTCAGGCTGTTCTCTGTGTGTTCGATCAGCTCCAATATTTCCCTGCATTGCGCCAGATATTGAGCGCCCTCAGGCGTCAGGCTGACTCGCCGCGTTGTTCTGTTCAGCAGGCGCACCTGCAAGTACTTCTCAAGATTTTTAACGCTGCTGGTAACTGTCGAGGCCGGCAGAGAGAGCGTCTGCGCCGCCTGGATAAAGCTTCCTGCTTCAGCCACACGGACGAAAACCTGCATCGCTTGAATACGGTCCATGACTGTTAGCAGCCTCAAAGCAGTGATCGGGAAAGGTCTTATTATTCGTAGAAATTGAATAATTAAAACAGTTTTACCACCTTTTTCCCGCAGTATCGCCTTGCGTACATTGCTTCCGACGAAATTTGAAGAGGTGTACAGAAAATGGCTGAATATAACCGCAGCATCGTGCAAGGCCCAGCCGCTCCGGCCGGCCGCACACTTATCCGTGGCGCCACTGTGCTGAGCATGGATGGCGATATCGGCAATCTGGCGCGCGGCGATATCCTTATCGAAGGCAGCACCATCACGGCCATTGGTGAAAACCTCGAGGCAGGCGATGCTGTTGTTATCGAAGCATCCGGCATGATCGCCATGCCGGGCATGGTCGATACGCACCGTCACTCCTGGGAAGGGCAACTGCGTCGAATCAATCCAAATGCCGAAACCCTTGAAGACTACTGCAACGCCACGCACTTCTCGTTCGCTAAATACTATCGCCCGGCTGACATGTATATCGGCAACCTGCTGACTGCATTGGGCTGCATCGATGCCGGCATCACCACCGTGGTCGATAACTCGCACAACAGCCGTACCGGCGCGCATTCCGACGCCGCAGTCGAGGCATTGCTCGATGCTGGTATCCGCTCTGTACACGCGTCCGGTGCGCCAGTTTCCGGCGAGTGGGACAAAGCCCACTGGCCCGGCAACCTGGAGCGCCTGCAGGAAAAATACGTCAAGAACGGCGATAACCCACTGCTCTCGCTGGCGGTGATGGCGCAGCTGGAGCTTGAGCTGTGGGCTGAAGCCCGGCGTCTGGGGCTGCCGATCATTACCGAATTTTTCGGTGGGGACATGGCAGCTGAGCTGGAAGGTTTGCATCGCGAGGGTCTGCTGCGCCCCGATAACATCTTCAACCACTGCACCTCGCTGCCGGACGCCGGCTGGAAAATCCTTCGCGAGGCTGGCGTGCGGGTCAACGTATGCCCGCGTTCAGATGCCCACTACGGCATTGAAGATGGAATGTTCGCCATGCAGTCGGCCCAGCGTCACGGCATCAGTCCGGGGCTGAGTGTCGATAACGAAACCTCCTACAGCGGTGACATGTTCATGGAGATGCGGGTGGCGTTCTACCTGCAGCGCGTCATGGGCATGCACCAGCAGCGCTGCTGCGGCGCAGAACATCATCCGGTGACCCAACCTGCTCATGGCCTACTGAAAGCCGCCACTCTCGACGGCGCTACCTGTGCCGGATTGCAGGACAAAGTCGGCAGCCTGGCCCCCGGCAAACAGGCCGACCTGATCCTTATAAACGCGCAGGACATCAACCTTTACCCGTCAGGCAACGCATTCGGCACCGTTGTACACGCGGCCGAACGCAGTAATGTCGATACCGTCATTATTGGCGGGCGCATCGTCAAGCAGGGCGGCGAGGTGCTGGGCGTGGACAGCGAAAGGCTGCGTGCGGCGATCGACGAATCCCGTGAGCATCTGTTTGCTGCTGCAGGCTATCAGCCGGATATGTTTGCCGAGAAATTCCTGCCGCTTGAGTCAGCCAAGTAAGGAGGCGTGAGATGAACGCAGCCTACTACCTGCTGGCCGTCTGCGCAGGGCTTGGCATCACCCTGCAGACCACGCTGAATGGCGAACTCGCTAAAGGCGTGGGTGGAGATTCGGTCGCGGCGGCGCTGTTCTCTTTTACTGCCGGTGCGTTATGCCTGGGTATCTTTTCATTGATGCGCGGCGGGATAGTGGTCTCACTGGCGGCTATACCTGCCCAGCCCTGGTGGAGCCTGCTGGGCGGTCTGCTGGGTGCCGGTGCCTTGCTTAGTTATGTGGTGCTTGCGCCAAAAATCGGTCTGTCAGCCCTGCTGGGCCTCGCTATCGCCGGGCAGATTATTTCGTCACTGGTTATCGATCACTTCGGCTTGATGGGGGCATTGGAAAGGCCGGTGTCTCTCGTCAAGTTGGCCGGGGCAATGGTGATGCTCGCAGGCCTGGTCATCGCTCTGTTCGGTGACAGGTGGACAGCGCTTTTCTCCAACTGACTGCCTTGTTTATCCCATCCTGTTTCGTAGGACGCAACCATGTTTAAAGCCCTAACCGACACCACCAGTCTTCTTGGCGAGTGCCCTGTCTGGTGTGAAAGAACCGAACGCCTGTTCTGGACCGATATCCCCGGCTGCGAGTTGTGTGCTCTGTACCCCGAAAACGGCGAAGTGCAGCGTTGGTCCCTGCCAGAGCCGCTAGGGTCATTTGCCCTCACGGCAGACGAAGACATATTGCTGATGGGGCTGGCATCCTGCCTGGGCTACTACACCCTGAGCACCGGTCGTTTCAGCAAAGTCACAGCCACCCCTGGCGTGGCAGGAACCCGGATCAATGATGGCCGCTGCGACCGTATGGGAAACTTCGTATTCAGCACGATGGACACCGGCGAGCCGGTGCAAACCATAGGCAGATTTCACCGGCTCAATGCCGCGACGCTCGAGACAGAAACGCTGGACCTTCCCGAAGTGGCGATCCCGAACAGCATCTGTTTCAGCCCGGACGGTTTCACCATGTATTACGCGGACTCCCTGCAAGGATGCATTTTCTGCTGCGATTACCCATCGCTAGAAAACCAGCGTGTATTCACTACAGTCAGCGGTCAGGGTGCTCCAGACGGTTCTTGCATTGATGCGCAGGGTTTTCTCTGGAGTGCGGAATGGGGCGGTAGCAGAGTCGTGCGTTACGCGACAGACGGCAAAGTTGACAGCGTGATCGGCTCCCCGTGTATTCAGACCACTTGCCCGGTCTTAGCGGGACCTGGTTATGAAACGCTTTACTGCACCAGCGCAAGGATAGGGCTGGATAAGCCGGCAGATTTCGATGGCACGCTGATAAAAGCCGAAGCGATTGTCGCTGGGGGACTGCCAGAAGAACGATTTACAGGGCTACTGAACTGATTGGCTAGTTCTAATCTGTCGCATCGTTCTGAATGCCCCCAATCAGGTAGAGGTGTCTGTGACCGGTTATGACTGTTCTCTGTCAGCCGTGACAAGCAGTGCCGGCCAGAAGCGGGTGGATTCAGGCTATTCTTGAGGCTCAGGGCATCTACAAAACAGGGGCGATTGATGAAGGACCGTAGTCACGATGAGGCAATGGCAGAGCTTTTCCGGGCTGATCCGGCGTACGCGGCTGAGCTGCTGGCCGAGCTTGTTCGTGATGGTGATGCGGAAGAGTTAGTCATCCTATGGCGGCAGCTATCGGCAATCGTTGGCACGATAGAGGCTAATCCGGCTTCTTGAACGTTTTACTTGGTATGGCATTTTTTCATGGTTTTTAATTTTTCATATTTCTGAGTTCTCTGTTTTATAAGGCTTTTTTTGGTTAATTGATAATAGAGTGGGAGTAAGGTTGGATCATAACTATTTGATTTTATTTAAAAAATAAAATTGAATAGTTATGTTTGATACGTCATCAATGGCGTTGTTAATGGCGCACATCGTACGTATTTAAGAAAGCTGTATCGATACCATGTCCCGGATAAGTAATGCCGACATGGTATCGAGAACGCTTGGCAGCGCAGATGTCAGCAATCACTGTTTGCCGGTACCCAATAGGGCGTGTGTTTGGAAGAACTCACGCACAGCCTTCAACCCGTGCTGATTTCGGGCTAGAAGTTATCAATCGCGTTACACATCGCCACCTTGTCGTCAGGCTTCGGCGCGACCACTACCCATTGCATACCGTCAGTTGAAAGCTCATCCAGCTGGAATGAACAGTCTGCCGACATGGATGCCTGCACCATGTAATCCACCCCAGGCCGAGGTACGAAGGTCATGGTCTTGGCACACTGCCGGGAATATTGCAGGCGCCCCAGGTAATGGAACGCGATCGGCTTGTTCGCCGGCACTACCAGCTCTGACGAGGCCGCACCTGTCAACGAGTAGATCGGTCCGGGAATGCCGAGGTTTTCGCCGTTATGGTCGGGGAAGCCGGATTTCGCCGACGCCATTACCCCGGCACCAGGCACGTTCCAGTCGATGCAGTTGCGCCCCGGTACGGCGCGCACCAGGCCGTCAGTGAGCAGGCGGATACGGGCAGTCTCGCCGCCCTTAGGGGGCACGTAGCCGGTGGACAGCGAACGCACGTTCGCCACTTGGCCGCAGCCGCCGAGCGCTGCTACCGCCAACACCCATGCAATGCCGTACATTCCGTTGCGTAGATCGTTCATTCCCTGCTTTCTCTTGCTGATGGGTTACCGACGGCCTTCGCACACCGGCGATTCGCCGATGCGGCCTTCCTTGCACAGGTCAATGTTATCTGTGCGTTTGAAACCGGAGTCTTTCATGCAATAAAACTGCGTGAGTACCTCGTCAATAGGCGTCGTGTCCCCCGTCCCTGTAAGGTTGATATAGCCGCATGCCTTCATCGCGCTCTTGACACCCTCTTGCGAGACCCCGCTTTTTTTCCAATTGGTAAATTCCGGCGGTGGCGGTTGAAAGCCCCTACCTGTGCAGCCGATCAATAATAACGCGCAAAAACTCAACAGCAGGTTCTTGGTAAACATGGCGTCTTCCCTGATGGTATGACTCGGAAAGCATATGATACGCCGTCGTCTGACTCTTTCTAGAAAGGCCTGCACACGCCCTGGTCGTTATTCACTGTTTATCGCCGCCGAACGCTTTCAGGCACTCCTGCAGGCAAACGCTGCCGTCCGGGTCTTACTGGTAGTGCGTCTTTTTTGATTACTGTCCGGGCAGAAGCAGGGGACGGAATGCTGTCGTTTGTCCTTTTGATCATTTGAGGGCAGCGACATCTGCAGGGCTCTCAGCCACTTTTATTATGCGCTACGTTCCAAACGGCATTCGCGTAGACGACGGTAAAGATTGCGCGACGCAGGCCGATATCGCTTTTGCCGCGACTCGCGTCCAGCAGGTTTGCTTCGGGTGCGTTATCTCACTTATTTCAGGCAGTGATCTGCAAAATGAAAATAAAAAACAAGCTCGTCCTGGCTTTTGTACTCGTCGCGTTCATCCCCGTCAGTCTGGTGGCCGTGATCTCTGTGCTCAATACCCGGTCCGAAGCGGTCAACCAGTTCATGGATGGAAGCACCCGAGAAATACGCCAGATCGACGGTAATATCCGGCAGTTTTTTGATGGTACGCAGCAAAACGTCGATCAAATGGCTACAGACCCTTTCTACACATCGGTCGCCAGCCTGAAGCACTACGAAGGTGCTGATGCAGCCAGTCAGCCGCTGCCTGCGGCAGCCCGGCAAGTCATAGATGCGTTTGCCCGGTATGGCGCGACGCATCCGGCCGCGGCAATCCTGTCCATTGGCCTGGAAGACGGCAGTTACGCGAAATGGCCGGATGACCCGCAGTTGTCGAAATACGATCCGCGTACGCGCCCGTGGTACAAGGCCGCCATGGCCAGCCCTGGTAAAGCTGTAAGGACCGCGGCGTATTACTACGAAAAGGATGCGGTCGCGCTGGTTGGTAGCGCCAGGGCCATGCTCGATGAAGCAGGCAAGGCCAAAGGCGTGTTTGTGGTGAGCGTATCGCTGACCAACCTCACCGAACTGGTCAAGAGCATCAAGCTCGGTGAAAGCGGCTATGTGATGCTCATCGAAGACGGCACAGTACTGGTCGACCCGCGTGATGCCGGGCACAGCTTCAAGCAGCTCAAGGATCTGGGTGAGCCTTACGCCAAACTGGCCGCCACTGCGCAAGGTTCCACCGAAGTGGAAATCAACGGCGTCCGGTACATGGCAAACGTGTGGACATCGCCGGGTCTGGGCTGGCGTTACGTGGGGTTGATTGAGTACAGCGAAGTCATGGCCGAGGCCACACGCATGACCTACCTGACGGTCGCGATCGTGGTGGTGCTGGTGCTGCTTTTCGCACTGCTGGCGGCGGCTTTCGCCAAGGTCATCGTCAAGCCCATCGGCCAGGTCAGCACCGGGCTGCAGTCGATTGCTGAGGGTGAGGGCGACCTGCGCCGCGATCTTGATGTGCAGGGCAAAGACGAAACCGCCGAGCTGGCAGGCTGGTTCAACAAGTTTCTCGCCGCAATACGCCAGTTGATCCAGAGCATCGGCGCGGCATCGACCAACCTGCAGGATGCTTCGCGTGTGAACAGCGAAGTGGCCACTAACATGAACCAGGCGGCTGGACGCCAGCGTGAGGCAGTGGAGTTGGTGTCCACGGCGTTCAATGAAATGGTCGCCACTGCTAATGAAGTGGCGCGCTCGTGCAGCGCTGCGGCCAATTCCGCCGAGAGTGGCCATCATCGTGTCGCCGAAGGCAAAGAGCAGATTGAGTTGACCACCGACAACGTCAATCGTCTGGGGCGTCGCCTGACCGAATCTTCACAGGCCATGGTGGAGCTGGAGGAGGGTAGTCGCAGTATCAACCAGATTCTGGGCACCATCCGCGCCATCGCCGAGCAGACCAACTTGCTGGCACTGAACGCGGCAATCGAAGCGGCACGGGCCGGTGACCAGGGGCGAGGGTTTGCGGTGGTCGCGGATGAAGTTCGAGCGCTGGCCAAGCGTACCTCGGATTCCACTGGGGAAATCGATCAGTTGCTCAGCGCGCTCGGTAGCAAGACTCAGGAAGTGTCGCAGAAGATGGAAAGTTGCCTGGAGCTGTCACGCGCCAGCGTTTCCTCCATTGGAAGCGCACGTGAAAGCTTTGAAGGTATCCAGCTGTCGGTGAATGAAATCCGGGATCAGAACCTGCAGATATCCGCCGCCGCCGAAGAGCAACATAGCGTGGCCGAAGACATCAACAAGCATATCCAGCAGATCTACGATGAGGCGCAACTGGTCGAGAGCCTCGCCAGTTCTGCGCAGGAAGACTCGGGCCGGCTTTCGCATCTGTCGAATGAGCTGAACGGGCTGGTAGGGCGCTTCAAGTCGTAAGCACGTGAGGGCGAGGAGGCATGATGTGTTCAACGCAAATCTTTCCTCCCAAGACCCGGTGAATGGATAACTTAACGCTGTGGCACATTTCAGGGCGTTTAAGTTTTTGCGATAGATAACTTGTTGAATGTAATGGATTTTTATCGGTTATCAGCAATAGGGTGGGAATCATTGGACGTCCGGTATTGTCCGGAGTCCACTAGCAGGAAATACCCGGAGCCCGCGTAATGGCGGGCTTTTGGCTTTTTAGAGTAGGGAAGACGCTAATTGCCTGGTTAGCGCTGGATGATTGTCTGCTATCGCTCGGCGACAACGTGAGAGCAGATGATGATCAACTCTCATGCAGAGGGCCTGACCCGAATACACACCCTCAACAATGTCTGTAATCTCTATGCAGCAATGCCTCAAAGACCGTTGCTCTTGCAGTCAAAGCCCTTATTCCTTACAACTCGAAGCCGCGATCGACCGGCAGACCACACAGGCCTCTCATGGAACTGCACATCTGCGATGTTTCTGACTGGGCGTTGTTCAACGCTATCGCCGCGACGCTGGAGCATGAGCTAGGCGGCGAATGGCTGGTAAAGGCGGATGGGCTGGATCAACGTTATTGGGATCTGGCGGTGGACGGCGGGGTGGTTACGCTGCATCTGGAGCACTACCTCGGGATCATGCTACTCGTTGAAAACGAGCCGGCGAATGCTCGTCTTGATGCTGAGCTGATAGCCAGGGCAAGCCGGATACTCGAACCCTACCTCAGTGCAGAGCCACTGCCGCCTCCGGTGCCCGCCTATAAGGTCCTGCGCCCGAAGTTGAGTTTCTTGCCACTGGTCTTTCCAGTGCTGTCAGGCCAGATCCCGTTGGGACTGATTGCGATGTGGCTGCTCGTTTCGTCATGGTCACCTCAGGATGACCCGAATAAAGCGTGGGCAGGCTTGTTATTCGGCGCTCTGGTGCTGGTGCTTATGGCTTACCGGATTGCCAAAGGTATCCATCGTCGCACTTCCCTCACTGTAGACCCTTCAGGTACGGCGGTGGTCGCGGGTGTCCCTCGCGGGTATCGGGCACCCCAGCGGGTGGTTATCAGCTGCGATTTCGCGCGCGTGCTCAGCTTTCGAACTTTTATCGTCTACGAGAACGGGAGGCTGCTGGTGACCCGCCATCACGACGCCAGACAGGACCGCGAGCAGGCCTTGAGCCTTGCCGCGTACCTGGGTGTGTCTGCTTACCATGAGAGCGGCGCCAAGGGGCTCAGGAAAATCAAGGCGCCCGCCTGAGCCAGTTGACCCTTATCTTTACCTAAATGCAGGTGTATCGTATTCGCCCCCGCGCATCCGCCCCTGGACGCGTCCCCGCAGTCGTTTTGAGGTTCTTGCTTTATGTCCTTCACCCGCCGCCAAATTCTCACGGGCATCGCCGGTCTTGCCGTAGTCGGCCTGGGCGCAGGCGGGGCTTCGCGATACTGGATGGGGCGCAAGGAGTCGCAAGCCGGTTCGGATTTCGTGCTGATCGCCGCGCCGCTGGACGTCGAACTGGTTCCCGGCCACCAGACGCCTGCCTGGGCGTTCGGTGGTTCGGCGCCGGGCACCGAGTTGCGGGTGCGGCAGGGAGAGTGGTTGCGCTTGCGGTTCATCAATCAGTTGCCGGTCGAGACGACCATTCACTGGCATGGCATTCGGTTGCCGCTGGAAATGGACGGCGTGCCGTATGTCTCGCAGTTGCCGGTCAAGCCGGGCGAGTATTTCGATTACAAATTCCGGGTGCCGGACGCCGGTAGCTACTGGTATCACCCGCATGTCAGCAGCAGCGAGGAGCTGGGGCGTGGGCTGGTTGGGCCCTTGATTGTCGAAGAGCGCGAGCCGACCGGTTTCAAGCATGAGCGCACGGTCAGCCTGAAAAGCTGGCATGTGGACGAAGAGGGCGCATTCACTGAGTTCAGCGTGCTCCGTGAAGCGGCGCGTGAAGGCACGGCCGGGCGGCTGTCGACGTTGAACGGTATTCCACAGGCGGTCATCGAGTTGCCCGCCGGGCAGATCACCCGTGTGCGCCTGCTCAATCTGGACAACACCGTGACCTATCGCCTCAATCTGCCGGACGCCGAGGCGCAGATTTATGCGCTGGACGGTAACCCGGTCACGCCACGTCCATTTGGCGACGACTACTGGCTCGGGCCTGGCATGCGGATCTGTCTGGCGATCAAGGCCCCGGCGGTGGGCGAGGAAATCTCCCTGCGAAACGGACCGGTTCGGTTGGGCACCTTTCGCTCGGTCGCCAACAATGACGCGCCGGGCGAGTGGCCGCCCGAGTTGCCAGCCAATCCGGTCGCCGAGCCGGATCTGGAGAGTGCCGAGAAGATCAACTTCAACTTCGAGTGGGTGGGCTCTATGTCGGTCAATACCGATAACGGCAAACCGCCGAGCCTGTGGCAGATCAACGGCGAGGCGTGGGACATCACCGACAAGACGTGTGCCGATCGGCCCATCGCCAAACTCAAGCTGGGCAAGAGCTACATCTTCGAATTGAAGAACATGACTCAATACCAGCATCCGATTCATCTGCACGGCATGAGTTTCAAGGTGATCGCGTCCAATCGGCGCAAGATCATTCCGTATTTCACCGACACCTTCCTGTTGGGCAGAAACGAACGCGCGCGTGTGGCATTGGTGGCGGATAACCCGGGCGTCTGGATGTTTCACTGCCACGTGATCGATCACATGGAAACCGGCCTCATGGCTGCAATCGAGGTGTCCTGATGAGGCAGCCGCAGATCATCGACCGCAGCCATGATCAGTATTTCATGCGCGAGGCACTGGCGCTTGCCGCCCAGGGTGCGCTGCTGGGCGAAGTGCCGGTCGGTGCGGTTGTGGTGCAGAACGGCGAGATCATCGGTCGTGGTTACAACTGTCCGATCAGTGGCAGCGACCCGAGTGCGCACGCCGAGATGGTCGCCATCCGTGAGGCTGCCAGAGCCGTGGACAACTATCGTCTGCCCGGCAGTACCCTCTACGTGACGCTTGAGCCGTGCAGTATGTGTGCGGGTCTGATCGTTCACTCGCGGGTCGCGCGGGTGGTCTACGGGGCGCTGGAGCCCAAGGCCGGGATAGTGCAAAGCCAGGGGCAGTTCTTCACGCAGGGTTTTCTCAACCATCGCGTCTTGTATGAAGGCGGTGTTCTGGGAGAAGAGTGCGGAGCGATGTTGAGCGAGTTCTTCAGGATGCGGCGTGCTGCGAAGGATGTGGCGGGCAAGGTAAAGGGTGAGGGTTAAAGCGCGCTTTTGTCATCGGTGCTGGCAGGTCGGGGCGTCGAGTCGGAAGCTGGCTTGGTCTTATCCACGCCGGGCACGTGCAGATTGCCTTCAGCCACCTGATTGCCTTCGAGCTGCGGCTGCGTGACCCAGGTCAGAATGTCGTAATAGCGGCGGATGTTGGCAACGAAATGCACCGGCTCGCCGCCTCGGGCGTACCCGTAACGTGTCTTGCTGTACCACTTCTTCTGCGAGAGACGCGGCAGCATTTTTTTCACGTCGAGCCATTTATTGGGATTCAGGCCCTCGTTTTCAGCCAGTTTGCGTGCGTCTTCAAGATGACCGCCGCCAACGTTGTAGGACGCAAGAGCAAGCCATGTACGATCTGGCTCTTCTATCTTCTCGTCCAGTTGATCCTTTACGTAGGCAAAATACTTGGCACCGCCCTGAATGCTTTGTCTCGCGTCCAGCCGGTTAGTGACGCCCATCGCCTGCGCCGTGTTCTGGGTCAGCATCATCAGGCCGCGCACGCCGGTCTTTGATGTCACGGTCGGCTGCCACATCGATTCCTGATAACCGATAGCGGCCAGCAGGCGCCAATCCACCTGTTCTTTCTTGGCCGAGGTCTGGAAGTGCTTTTCGTACTTGGGCAAACGCTCCTGCAGGTGCTGGGCGAAGGTGTAGGCGCCGACATAGCCGAGTACATCGACGTGTCCGTAGTAGCGGTCTTTCAGGCGTTGCAGCGTGCCGTTCTTCTCGACCTTGTCCAGATACGCGTTTATTTCGTTGAGCAGGCTGTTGTCTTCGCCCGGCCCGACCGCCCAACGCTGTTCACGGGCCTCGCCCAGGTCGAAGGCTACGCGTACGTTCTGGAAGTACACCTGGTTCATCGCCAGCTCGTTGGAGTCCACCAGCGTCAGGTCAATCTGGCCTTCATCGACCATGCGCAGCAGGTCGACGACTTCGACGGCGTCGGATTCTTCGTATTCAATGCCGGGATTCTGCACCTTGAGCGCTGCGAGCTGTTCGGCGTGGCTGCTGCCTTTGAGCACAACAATGCGTTTACCCACCAGATCGCCCGCATCGGTGGGGCGTGACTGACCGTTGCGGTAAACCACCTGTGGGGTGACTTCCAGATAGGCGTGCGAGAAGCGCGCCTGCTGCCTGCGTTTTTCGGTGTCTATCAGACCAGCGGCGCCCAGTACCGGGCCTCCCGGCTTGTTCATCTGGTCGAAAAGGTCGTCAAGATTGTCGGCCGTTTCGATCTCCAGCTTGACGCCCAGGTCCTCGGCAAATCGCTTGACCAGTTCGTATTCGAAGCCGGTTTCGCCATTGCGATCCTGGAAGTAGGTGGCCGGGCTGTTGCGGGTGACCACGCGCAGCACGCCGTCCTCCTTGACTCGCTCCAGTGTGTTGGGTTTATCCACACAGGCGCCGAGTATCAGGAAGAGTCCGGTTGCGATGAGCCATCTGGCGCAACGAGTGCGGAAATCAGGTCTGAAGAACATCGGTGCAGTATACGCAAAGCGCACCGGGCGCCATATCTCGACAGTAGCGTTTGCGTCTGATAAGCGAAGGCATTTTAGTGGCATTTGTCTCGCTTTCCGAGAGGGGCGACATTCGGGCGCATGCAATGCTGCCGTTTTGGGTGATCAAAGACCTACTTTAGGCTAGAATGTGCGGCCTCAAAGCACACCCCCTTCCCGAGGCTGTCCCGAAGATGTTGATCCTGCGCGGTGCTCCTGCCCTTTCTGCCTTCCGCCACAGCAAATTACTAGAACAACTGAAACAAAAAGTTTCAGCTGTCAGTGGCTTGTACGCTGAATTCGCCCACTTCGCCGACGTCTCTGACGCTCTGTCCAGCGAAGAACAGCAGGTTCTCGACCGTCTCTTGAAATACGGCCCCAGTGTGCCGGTTCAGGAGCCGAGCGGCCGTCTGTTTCTGGTGTTGCCGCGGTTTGGCACTATTTCGCCGTGGTCGAGCAAGGCCAGTGACATCGCTCGCAACTGCGGGCTGGCCAAGGTTCAGCGCATCGAGCGCGGGATTGCCTTTTATGTAGAAGGCCAGTTCAGCGACGCCGATGCTCAGGCCATCGCCGATAGCCTGCACGACCGCATGACCCAACTGGTGCTGGGCGATCACGAGCAGGCCGCTGGCCTGTTCAGCCACGCTCAGCCTAAGCCATTGACGGCCATTGATATCCTGGGCGGCGGTCGCGCTGCACTGGAGAAGGCCAACGTCGAACTGGGTCTGGCCCTGGCCGAAGACGAGATCGACTATCTGGTCACCAGCTTCACCGGGTTGGGTCGTAACCCGCACGACATCGAACTGATGATGTTTGCCCAGGCCAACTCCGAGCATTGCCGTCACAAGATTTTCAACGCCAGTTGGGATATCGACGGCCAGAGCCAGGAAAAAAGCCTGTTCGGCATGATCAAGAACACCTATCAGATGCACAGCGAAGGTGTCCTGTCTGCTTACAAGGACAACGCTTCGGTGATCGTCGGCAATGTTGCCGGTCGCTTCTTCCCGGACCCTGAAACCCGCCAGTACGGTGCGGTGCAGGAGCCGGTGCATATTCTGATGAAGGTCGAGACCCACAACCACCCGACGGCGATTGCTCCGTTTCCTGGCGCATCGACCGGTTCCGGTGGCGAGATTCGCGACGAGGGCGCAACCGGTCGCGGCGCCAAGCCAAAGGCTGGCCTGACCGGATTCACCGTTTCCAACCTGCAGATTCCCGGCTTCGTGCAACCTTGGGAGAAGCCTTACGGCAAACCCGAGCGCATTGTGACCGCGCTGGACATCATGATTGAAGGCCCGCTGGGTGGCGCGGCGTTCAACAACGAATTCGGTCGTCCGGCCCTGACCGGTTACTTCCGTACGTTCGAGCAGTCGATCACCACGCCGCACGGCGACGAAGTTCGCGGTTACCACAAGCCGATCATGCTGGCTGGAGGGATGGGTAACATCCGCGAAGATCACGTCCAGAAAGGCGAGATTACAGTCGGTTCGAAGCTTATCGTGCTCGGCGGTCCCGCCATGCTGATCGGCCTGGGCGGCGGTGCAGCTTCCTCCATGGCAACCGGCACAAGCTCTGCGGACCTGGATTTCGCTTCGGTTCAGCGTGAAAACCCGGAAATGGAGCGTCGCTGCCAGGAAGTCATCGACCGTTGCTGGCAGCTGGGCGACCGTAACCCGATCAGCTTCATCCATGACGTGGGTGCCGGTGGTCTGTCGAACGCGTTCCCTGAACTGGTCAACGACGGCGGTCGTGGCGGTCGTTTCGAACTGCGCAACGTGCCCAACGACGAGCCGGGCATGGCTCCGCTGGAAATCTGGAGCAATGAATCCCAGGAGCGTTACGTGCTGGCCGTGGGCGTCGAAGACTTCGACCGCTTCAAGGCGATCTGTGAGCGCGAGCGCTGCCCGTTCGCAGTAGTGGGCGAGGCTACCGCCGAGCCACAGCTGACCGTGACCGACAGCCATTTCGGCAACAATCCGGTGGACATGCCGCTGGAAGTGTTGCTGGGCAAGGCGCCGCGCATGCACCGTTCGGTCGAGCGTGAAGCGGAGATGGGCGATGATTTCGACCCGAGCACGCTGGACCTCGAAGAGAGCGTACAGCGCGTTCTGCGTCACCCGGCCGTTGCCAGCAAGAGCTTTTTGATCACCATCGGCGACCGCAGTATCACGGGCCTTGTGGCACGCGATCAGATGGTCGGTCCGTGGCAGGTCCCTGTCGCCGACTGCGCGGTGACTGCCACCAGCTTCGACGTCAACACGGGTGAAGCCATGGCCATGGGTGAGCGGACTCCGCTGGCGCTGCTGGATGCGCCTGCATCGGGTCGCATGGCCATCGGCGAAACCCTGACCAACATTGCGGCCTCGCGCATCGAAAAGCTGTCCGACATCAAACTGTCGGCCAACTGGATGTCGGCCGCTGGCCACCCAGGCGAAGACGCGCGTCTGTACGACACCGTGAAAGCGGTCGGTATGGAGCTGTGCCCTGAGCTGGGTCTGACCATTCCGGTGGGCAAGGACTCGATGTCCATGAAGACCCGCTGGAGCGATGACAGCGAAGAGAAGAGCGTGACTTCGCCGCTGTCGTTGATCGTGACCGGCTTCGCGCCGGTTGTTGATATTCGCAAGACCCTGACGCCAGAGCTGCGCATGGACAAGGGCATCACTGACCTGATCCTGATTGATCTGGGCCGTGGCCAGAACCGTATGGGCGCATCCATTCTTGCCCAGACTCACGGCAAGCTGGGCCGTCTGGCACCGGATGTCGATGACGCTGAAGACCTCAAGGCGTTCTTCGCTGTGGTTCAGGGGCTCAATGCCGACGGCCATATTCTGTCTTATCACGACCGTTCCGACGGTGGTCTGCTGGTCAGTGCGCTGGAAATGGCCTTCGCCGGCCATTGCGGTCTGAAACTGCACCTCGACGGTCTGGCTGACAATGCCGCCGAGCTGAACGAGATTCTGTTCAACGAAGAACTGGGCGCGGTCATCCAGGTTCGTCAGGACGCCACGCCGCTGGTGCTGGCTCAGTTCAGTGCTGCCGGTCTGGCAGACTGCGTGTCGGTCATCGGTCAGCCGGTGAATAACGACGAAGTGGTCATCAGCTACGCTGGCGAGCCGGTATTCAGCGGCCAACGCCGTCTGCTGCAGCGTCAGTGGGCCGAGACCAGTTATCAGATCCAGCGTCTGCGTGACAACGCCGAATGCGCCGATCAGGAATTCGACGCACTGCTGGAAGAAGACAATCCGGGCCTCACCGTCAAGCTGGGCTTCGACGTCAACGATGACATCGCCGCGCCTTACATCAAGACCGGTGTGCGTCCTCAGGTTGCCGTACTGCGTGAGCAGGGCGTCAACGGGCAGGTCGAAATGGCGGCAGCGTTTGACCGCGCAGGCTTCAACGCCATCGACGTGCACATGAGCGATATTCTGGCCGGTCGGGTCGATCTGAACGACTTCAAGGGCATGGTTGCCTGCGGTGGCTTCTCCTACGGCGACGTACTGGGGGCCGGTGAAGGCTGGGCCAAGTCGGCGCTGTTCAACAGCCGGGCACGCGACGCGTTCCAGGGCTTCTTCGAGCGTACCGACAGCTTCACGCTGGGTGTGTGCAACGGTTGCCAGATGCTGTCCAATCTGCACGAGCTGATTCCGGGCAGTGAGTTCTGGCCGCATTTCGTGCGTAACCGCTCCGAACAGTTCGAAGCTCGCGTTGCGATGGTACAGATTCAGGAGTCGCCGTCGATCTTCCTGCAGGGGATGGCCGGTTCGCGCATGCCGATCGCTATCGCTCACGGCGAAGGCCACGCAGAGTTCCGTAACGCCGATGCGCTGCTGGAAGCCGATGTGTCCGGGACTGTGGCCCTGCGTTTCGTGGACAACCACGGCAAGACCACCGAGGCCTACCCGGCCAACCCGAACGGCTCGCCGCGCGGCATTGGCGGTCTGACCACTCTGGACGGTCGCGTCACCATCATGATGCCGCACCCGGAGCGCGTGTTCCGCGCTGTGCAGAACTCGTGGCGTCCTGAAGACTGGAACGAAGACGGCGCCTGGATGCGCATGTTCCGTAATGCACGCGTCTGGGTGAACTAAGGCGCGCCGGTCGGCACATGTACAAGCTCGCCTTCTTTGTTCCGCCGAGTCATGTGGACGAGGTCAAGAGCGCCGTATTCGCTGCAGGTGCAGGGCGAATCGGCGCTTACGACCAATGCTGCTGGCAGGTGCTCGGCCATGGTCAGTTCCGTCCGCTGGATGGCAGTCAGCCGTTTATCGGGCAGGGCGGTGTGGTCGAGCAGGTGGAGGAGTGGAAGGTCGAGCTGGTCGTGGCCGACGAGCTGATTCAGCAGGTTGTGGTGGCGCTCAAGCAAAGCCATCCCTATGAAACGCCGGCTTATGAAGTGTGGCGACTGGAAGACTTCTAGGTCATCGCCAAATCGTTCTCGCGCTCATCGTGATAAACGCGCTGCATCTTCAGCGACTGTGTCGGCCTGTTCGTGAGCAGGCGCAGGCCCACGAAGTGTGCATTCAGCGGTCAGGCTAGGGCCGTATCTCGATCATCGTCCCGTCTTTCACCAGATCCCATATCTCGCGCATGTCGTTGTTCTTCAGCGCGATACAGCCGTTGGTCCAGTCCAGGGTGTGAAAGTACCATTCCGGGTACTCCTCATCCACGGGCGTGCCATGGATCATGATCATGCTGCCCGGCTTCACCCCTTCGCGACGCGCCCGTGCCGAATCTGCGATGTTGGGGTAGGAAATGTGCATCGACAGGTTGTAGTTGCCGCTTGGCTGGCGCCAGTCGAGCCAATAGAAGCCTTCCGGGGTGCGTTGGTCGCCTTCCTGAAGTTTGGTGCCTTTGGGGTTCTTGCCCAGAGAAATACGGTAGGTCTTGAGCGCCTCGCCGCCACTGATCAACTGCAACTGCCGTACTGATTTGAGCACCAGCACCTTGTCGATCTTCTTGCCGGCAATAGGCTCGGTATTGATGACCTTGTTGTTGATGATCTTCTGTTCGCTGCCCTTGGGCACGATGGTCTGGGTGAACGCAGCCTGTGACAACGGGACGAACACTATGCAAACAAAAGCGAGCAACCAGCGCATTACCATTTCCCTGACGACCTGTGAGCAAGCCGATCCTGACTGTGCGAACTTGAATTAAGTGGTATGTATCGGGCGCGATGGAGGGAGGGCACTGGTATGAACCGGGTAAACCTGCCGACGCCGATCCGCGAAGAAGCATTCTAGGGTACGCCTGACCGTCAGGAAAGCCAGGTCTTGCCACGGAATGTCGGCTTCCTCGAATAATTGAACTTCGAGGCTCTCGACACCGGCCGCGAAGTCGTCGGTGGCCATTTCGCCGCGATAGAACACGTGCACCTGATTGATATGCGGCACATCGATGATTGCGTACAGATCCAGCTCGCTCAGCGTCGCGCAGGCTTCCTCGACGGTTTCGCGCCGGGCGGCCTGTTCGATCGTCTCGCCGTTCTCCATGAAACCGGCGGGCAGCGTCCAGAAACCCAGGCGTGGCTCGATCGCGCGACGGCACAACAGCACTTTATCGCCCAGCGTGGCCAGGCAGCCGGCGACGATGTTCGGGTTCTGATAATGGATGGTCTGGCAGTGTTCGCAGACATAGCGCAGACGGCTGTCGCCTTCGGGGATGCGCTGGATAACGGGTTTGCCACACTGGCTGCAAAAATTCATGGTGTCAGTCGATAGTGGATGCAGGCGCTATCTTGGCCCGTCCCGCCGTCCATGAGCAAGCGTCCATGTCACATGACTTGTCCTGCAAGGGGTTGGGCACTTGGCTGCTTTGGTGCATGATGCCAGGCAGGCAACAGATCGAGATTTCCCATGCTGGATGAGCTACTTCGCCGTGTAGTCAGTCACACGCCAGACACCCTCGAGACGGATCGACTCTTTCCCGAGGCTGCGGTGCTGGTGCCTGTCACGCGCAGTGACGAACCTGAGTTGATCCTGACCCTGCGCGCCAGTGGGCTTTCCACTCATGGTGGCGAAGTCGCGTTTCCCGGTGGGCACCGCGACCCCGGAGATCCCGACCTGATTTTCACCGCACTGCGTGAAGCCGAGGAAGAAATCGGCCTGCCGCCCGGTCTCGTGGAAATCGTCGGCCCCTTGAGCCCGCTGATTTCCAAGCACGGTATCAAAGTGACCCCTTATGTGGGTGTGGTTCCCGATTTTGTCGAGTACCGGCCTAACGATGGCGAGATCGCTGCCGTGTTCAGTGTGCCGCTGGAGTTCTTTCGTCAGGACACTCGCGAACACACGCATCGCATCGATTACGAAGGTCGCAGTTGGTACGTCCCCAGCTATCGTTATGGCGAATACAAGATCTGGGGGCTGACGGCGATCATGATCGTCGAACTGGTCAATGTGATGTACGGCACGAAGATCAGCCTGCATCATCCGCCCGAACGCTCCACCACCTGAACGCCGTGTCATCCATAAAGAGTCATGCCCACGAGCGTGGCCAGCCTGAGGAAAGTGCATGAAATACCGACTGGGAGAATCCCGCGTTCAGACCGACCCGCACAGCTGGGTTGCGCCCAATGCGGTATTGATCGGCAAGGTCAGGCTGGAGGCGGGCGCCAGTGTCTGGTTCAACGCGGTATTACGCGGTGATAACGAGCTGATTCATATTGGCGAGAACAGCAACGTGCAGGACGGCACAGTCATGCACACCGACATGGGGTCGCCGCTGAACATCGGCAAAGGTGTGACCATCGGCCACAACGCTATGCTGCACGGCTGTAGCGTCGACGATTTCAGCCTGATCGGTATCAACGCGGTCATTCTCAACGGCGCAAAGATCGGGAAATACTGCATCATTGGCGCCAATTCGCTGATCGGCGAAGGCAAGGTCATCCCTGATGGCTCTCTGGTGATGGGGTCTCCGGGTAAAATCGTCCGCGAACTCACCGATGTGCAGAAGAAAATGCTCGAAGCCAGCGCCGCCCATTACGTACACAACGCCCAGCGCTACGCCCGCGATCTAGCCGTGCAGGAAGAGTGATGAGCACTGAATCGATTATCGAAAAGCCGGTCCGTTCACCCTGTGTCAGCATTTGCGCACTGGACGAGGACGATGTCTGCACCGGTTGCCAGCGCACCGTGAGCGAAATCACCCGCTGGAGCCGCATGAGCAATGACGAGCGTCGTGTCGTGCTGGGTCTGTGCGATGACCGGGCCAGGGCCAGCGGCATGATGTGGACGGTGGGTGGCAAGGGCTGAGCCCTGGCGAGGAGCGATGAGCAGCCCGTAACCATTCCCACCGCTGCGCCCGCGGCTGCTACCATTGGCCCCCATTTTTTCAGG
Source organism: Pseudomonas asturiensis (assembly GCF_900143095.1). Taxonomy (GTDB): domain Bacteria; phylum Pseudomonadota; class Gammaproteobacteria; order Pseudomonadales; family Pseudomonadaceae; genus Aquipseudomonas; species Aquipseudomonas asturiensis. The sequence continues at coordinate 296,962 of NZ_FRDA01000003.1, forward strand.
CAGCAGTACCGCCATGCTTTTTCTGATCGCTTATATCGGCAGCGTCGTGCTGATCAACTTCGCATTTTCCAGCGCACCGCACCTGGACATCATCTGGTCGGCGTGGGGCGGGTTGGTCTTTGTGTTGCGCGATATGGTGCAGATCCGTTTCGGCCACGGCGCGATTCTCGCCATGCTGGCCGCGTTGGTGCTGTCGTACATCACCAGTGATCCAACCATTGCCCTGGCCAGCGCCACGGCGTTCGCAGTCTCCGAGTGCATCGACTGGCTGGTGTTCACCATCACCAGGCGTCCGTTGCGTGACCGCCTGTGGATCAGCTCTGCGCTGAGTATCCCGCTGGACACCTTCATCTTCTTCGGCATGATCGATGCCCTGACAGCGCCGGTTGTGCTGACTGCCTTGCTCTCCAAGTTCGCTGGCGTGACTGCCGTCTGGATGATCATGGCCTGGCGTGCGCGCAACAACGCTTGTCCGGGTTGAGCCCCCATTTGCCGGGGCTTCGTGGTAAATTGCGCGCCTTTCTCCACAGCGGTCGCTCGCACACGGCGGGCTGCCCTCGATATCTGCTCCACGAGGACCTGAGATGACTCAAATCGGAACTCCACTGTCGCCTACCGCGACGCGCGTACTGTTCTGCGGCAGCGGCGAACTGGGTAAGGAAGTCGTGATCGAGCTGCAACGCCTGGGCGTCGAAGTGATTGCAGTCGATCGCTATGCGAACGCGCCGGCCATGCAGGTGGCTCATCGCAGTCATGTGGTCAACATGCTCGACGGCGCTGCACTGCGTGCCGTGATCGAGGCCGAAAAGCCGCATTTCATCGTTCCGGAAATCGAAGCCATCGCCACCGCCACGCTGGTGGAGCTGGAAGCGGAAGGTTTCACCGTTATCCCGACCGCGCGCGCAGCCCAGCTGACCATGAACCGCGAAGGCATCCGTCGCCTGGCCGCTGAAGAGCTGAAGCTGCCGACCTCGCCTTACCACTTTGCCGACACCTTCGAGGCTTACAGCAAGGCCGTCGAGGACCTGGGCTTCCCGTGCGTGGTCAAGCCGGTCATGAGTTCTTCCGGCAAGGGCCAGAGCCTGCTCAAAAGCACTGACGACGTGCAGAAGGCCTGGGATTACGCTCAAGAGGGTGGCCGTGCCGGCAAAGGTCGGGTCATCGTCGAAGGCTTCATCGACTTCGATTACGAAATCACCCTGCTGACCGTGCGCCATGTGGGCGGCACCACGTTCTGCGCACCGGTCGGTCATCGTCAGGAAAAAGGCGACTACCAGGAATCCTGGCAGCCACAGGCCATGAGCCCGGCAGCGCTGGCAGAGTCCGAGCGTGTAGCCAAGGCCGTGACCGAGGCGCTGGGTGGTCGTGGGATCTTCGGCGTCGAGCTATTCATCAAGGGTGATCAGGTATGGTTCAGCGAAGTCTCGCCGCGTCCGCATGACACGGGCCTGGTCACGCTGATTTCGCAGGACCTGTCGCAGTTCGCGTTGCACGCACGCGCCATTCTTGGCCTGCCGGTTCCGCTGATCCGTCAGTTCGGTCCATCCGCTTCGGCCGTGATTCTGGTTGAAGGTCAGTCGACGCAAACCGCGTTTTCCAACCTCGGTGCCGCACTGGCCGAACCGGACACGGCCTTGCGTCTGTTCGGCAAGCCGGAAGTCAATGGCCAGCGCCGCATGGGCGTAGCCCTGGCACGTGACGAGTCCATTGAGGCCGCTCGCGCCAAGGCGACCCGCGCATCGCAGGCGGTCAAGGTCGAGCTGTAAAATTGTCCCTGATCGTGCCCATGGGCACGATCAGGGTTAATTGTGAATGTGTTCAACCCACCCGATTCAAATCATCATTGCGTGTCTCTTTCAGGCACAGCACCGCCAGCACGCTGATCAGCGCTGCTGCCGACACATACCCGCCCACCCAGCTCAAACCGCCCATCGCCACCAGTTTCTGGGCGAAGAAGGGTGCAACCGACGCCCCGACAATTCCACCCAGGTTGTAGGCAGCCGACGCGCCGGTGTAGCGCACCTGCGTGGGAAAAAGCTCAGGCAGCAGCGCACCCATCGGTGCAAAGGTCACGCCCATCAGGAATAGCTCGATGCACAGGAACAACGCTACGCCCCATGTGGTGCCGTGGGTCAGCAGGGGTTCCATCGCAAAACCTGACAAAATTGCCAGCACGCCACCGACCAGCAGGACCGGTTTGCGTCCATAACGGTCGCTCGCCAACGCCGCGAGTGGCGTGGCAGCCGCCATGAACAGCACTGCAAAGCACAGCAGGCCCAGGAAGGTTTCGCGGGTGTAGCCCAGTGTCGAGACGCCATAACTCAGCGAAAACACCGTCGAGATGTAAAACAGCGCATAGCACACCACCATCGAGGCGGCACCCAGTAGCATGGGCTTCCAGTGATCGCGGAAGGTCTCGACAATCGGCATCCTGACCCGCTCATGACGCGCCATGGCCTGGGCAAAGACCGGTGTTTCTTCCAGCTTCAGGCGCACGTACAGCCCGACCATGACCAGCAACGCGCTGAGCAGAAACGGAATACGCCAGCCCCATGCGCGGAACTGTTCGTCGCTCAGGGTCATGGCCAGCGTCAGGAACAGGCCGTTGGCGGCCAGGAAACCGATGGAGGGCCCCAGTTGCGGGAACATGCCGAACCAGGCGCGCTTGCCCTTGGGCGCGTTCTCCGTCGCCAGTAACGCGGCTCCGCCCCATTCACCCCCCAGGCCCAGACCCTGGCCGAAGCGCAGTACACACAACAGAATCGGAGCCCAGGCGCCGATGGTTGCGTAGCCGGGAAGCACGCCAATCAAGGTGGTACAGATGCCCATCAGCAAGAGCGAGGCGACCAGCGTCGACTTGCGGCCGATACGATCACCGAAATGGCCAAACAGCGCCGAGCCCAGCGGGCGAGCAAGAAAGGCGATGCCGAACGTCAGAAACGACGACAGCATCTGTGCGGTGCCGGATGTCTGCGGAAAGAACACCGGACCGATTACCAGGGCAGCGGCGGTGGCGTACACGTAGAAATCGTAAAACTCGATGGCAGTGCCAATGAAGCTGGCCGTCGCAACGCGAGTCGCAGAGTTCACGGGTGGCGTTGCGACAGTGTCGTCTTCATGAACGGTTGAGGTGCTGGTCATGCGGTTATCCCTGACGGTCGGCTTGTCTGTCGGTGCGCGGATGCACGCCAGCAAGCATTCGTTATTGTGATAGTCGTGTCATGTTGGCGCAGCGCTGAGCAGCGTAGCCCGGTTGGGCAGGGGCGTGGCTTCGCTCGTGGATGGAGCGTGAGCCAGATAAGGCGTGGGGCGATCAGGCTACCGGGAGTTCGCGTCCTGTGCGGGTAGCACAACGAAAGCCGGGCTTGGATAAGCGTTTCGATTATAGGAAGCAGTCCGGCTCTGAAACAAGTGCTTACAGAGCCGCTGTGACGTCGATCGCTACTTGAAAACCCTGCTGGGGGCGTTCTGCCACATGGCAACCCGTTTGACGCGGTTGTCTTCGGTTTCAAGAATTTCCAGCCGGTACGGGCCTATCTTCAGGCAGACCGGGGCGTCGGGGATGGTTTCCAGGGCTTCGGTCACCAGCCCGTTCAGGGTTTTCGGGCCGTCCGACGGCAAGTGCCAACCCAGGCTTTTGTTCAGGTCGCGTATGGATGCCGCGCCTTCCACTTCAAGCCGTCCATCTTCCTGGCGTTTGATGTGCGGGTTGTCCAGCGCCTGCTCGTTTTCGAATTCGCCGACGATTTCTTCGAGAATGTCTTCCAGCGTGACAATCCCCAACACTTCGCCGTACTCATCGACTACCACGCCAAGACGACGCTGCTGTTTATGGAAGTTGAGCAGTTGCAGTTGCAGCGGCGTGCTTTCAGGAACGAAATACGGTTCATAACAGACCGCCAGCAATTGCTCCTTGGTCAGCGTGCCCTTGGGCAGCAGGTGGCTGATTTCGCGTGTGTTGATCACGCCCTGCACCTGATTGATGTCGTTGTGAAACACCGGCAGGCGTGTATGGCGCGAAATGATCAGCCGCTCGATGATCAGCTCGATGGAGTCATCGAGGTTGACGCCATCCACTTCGCTGCGAGGGATCAGGATGTCATTGACCGTAATGCTGTCCAGCGCCTGTACGCCTGACAGCACGTTGGCCTGCGGATAATGTTCGTGAACGCCATCGTGATGAACGGATTTTTGCGCTTCTTCGTCGAATTCCCGGCCAGGATCCTGCGCGTTGCCCTTCAGCAATGGGCGCAACAGGGTTTTGGCGACGACGTTGAACACGTACGTCGCTGGCCAGAGGAGTTTCATGGGGATGCGCAGCAGGCCATTACCCAGCAGCAGCGTTGAAACAGGATAACGGCCCGCCAGGCGGCGCGGCATGTATTCGGCAAACACCAGCATCACGCCAGCCGTGCCCAGCCAGGCGACAGTAGGCCCGTTATAGAACCAGTAATCGGCTGCGATCAGGGTGGCGATGACGGTGATCAGCACCTTGATCAGCGTGTTGCTGAGGATCAGGCTGTTGAGATTGAACGCCAGTTCGGGAAACTCCGCTCCGCCCGGGCGGCTGCCTGCGCGCAGTATCTTGAGTTGCTGGTGTGCAGTTTCGACAGCGGTGAACAGGCCGGACCAGAGTATCAATAGCGCCAGCACGCCAAGCAGCGGGCCGATGGGCAGGTTATCCATGATCGTCGCCCGTCAGATATGCAGAATGAATTCGCGTACCAGCTTGCTGCCGAAATAGGCCAGCATCAGCAGGCAGAAGCCGCCCAGCGTCCAGCGAATGGCCTTGTGCCCACGCCAGCCCAGGCGGTTACGGCCCCACAACAGGACACTGAACACTATCCAGGCCAGACAGGCCAACAGGGTTTTGTGAGCCAGGTGCTGGGCAAACAGATTCTCGACGAACAGCCAGCCCGAGATCAGCGACAGCGACAGCAGGGTCCAGCCCGCCCACAGGAAGCCGAACAGCAGGCTCTCCATGGTCTGCAGCGGCGGGAAGTTCTTGATCAGACCCAACGGGTGTTTGTGCTTGAGCTGATAGTCCTGGACCAGCAGCAGCAACGACTGAAACACCGCAATGGTGAACATGCCGTAGGCCAGCAGCGACAGCAGGATATGGCTCAGGATGCCGGGTTCTTCTTCGATCGGCTGCACTGTGCCGCTGGGCGCAAATTGCGCCAGCAGGGCGGTGATCATGCCGAGCGGAAACAGCAGGACGAGAAGGTTTTCAACCGGAATGCGCGCCGTGGCGATCAAGGTCACTGCGATAACCGAAGCTGCAATAAGGCTGGCCGAATTGAAAAAATCCAGGCCAAGGCCTGCGGGGCGTGCCAGTTGCGAGAAAAGACCAATGGCATGAGCGATGACGGCCAGAGTGCCAAGCAGGCAAAGCAGCCGTTTGTCGGGCCTTGTGGTCTGGCTCAGGCGAAGGCCCTGATAGGCGGTCGCAGCGGCGTAAAGGCTGGCGGCGGCGAGGCTGGGAAGCAGGCTGGGTGGCAAAGGGGACATAGATCCTGAAGGACGGGCCTGGAAAGAGGGTGAGTTTGGCATAGAACCCACAAATCACGAAAGGCCACAGAAGCAGTCTGCGTGGTGTCCGTGCAGCGGAGTCTTCGCTATAATCCGCGACCTGCTCAAGCCGCAGGCTCGCCGAGCGCCATTTCTGCATCACGGGCCGGGCCGCATCAACCGGGGTTCGACGAGAGCCTGAAAGGATCGCGCATGTTTGAAAATCTGACAGACCGCCTCTCGCAGACGCTTCGCCACGTAACTGGCAAAGCCAAGCTGAACGAGGACAACATCAAAGATACCTTGCGCGAAGTGCGTATGGCTTTGCTCGAGGCCGACGTCGCTTTGCCCGTGGTGAAGGACTTCGTCAACAACGTCAAGGAACGTGCAGTCGGCACCGAAGTGTCGCGCAGCCTGACGCCGGGCCAGGCGTTCGTGAAGATCGTCCAGGCCGAGCTCGAAAGCCTGATGGGCGCGGCTAACGAAGACCTGGTGCTCAACGTCACGCCACCGGCCGTCGTGCTGATGGCCGGCCTGCAGGGTGCGGGCAAGACCACCACCGCAGGCAAGCTGGCACGCTTCCTCAAAGAGCGAAAGAAGAAAACCGTGATGGTGGTGTCGGTCGACGTGTATCGTCCCGCCGCCATCAAGCAGCTGGAAACCCTGGCCAACGACATCGGCGTGACGTTCTTCGCGTCCGACATCAGCCAGAAGCCAGTGGACATCGCCCAGGCTGCTATTAAAGAAGCGAAGCTCAAGTTCATCGATGTCGTGATTGTCGACACCGCCGGCCGTCTGCACATCGACGCCGAGATGATGGGCGAGATCCAGTCCCTGCATGCGGCGGTCAAGCCGGCCGAGACACTGTTCGTCGTCGACGCCATGACCGGCCAGGATGCTGCCAACACCGCCAAAGCCTTCGGCGATGCGCTGCCACTGACCGGCGTGATCCTGACCAAGGTCGATGGCGATGCGCGTGGCGGTGCTGCATTGTCGGTGCGGGCAATTACCGGCAAGCCGATCAAGTTCATCGGTATGGGTGAAAAGAGCGATGCGCTCGAACCATTCCATCCGGACCGTATAGCCTCCCGCATCCTGGGCATGGGCGATGTGCTCAGCCTGATCGAGCAGGCCGAACAGACCCTCGACAAGGACAAGGCCGACAAACTGGCCAAGAAGCTGAAGAAGGGCAAGGGCTTCGACCTCGAAGACTTCCGCGATCAGCTGCAACAGATGAAGAACATGGGCGGCCTCGGCGGCCTGATGGACAAACTGCCGAGCATCGGTGGCGTCAATCTCTCTCAGATGGGCAACGCTCAGGGCGCAGCCGAGAAGCAGTTCAAGCAGATGGAAGCCATCATCAACTCGATGACTCCGGCCGAGCGTCGTGATCCTGATCTGATCAGCGGCTCGCGCAAGCGCCGCATTTCGATGGGGTCGGGCACTCAGGTTCAGGACATCGGGCGTCTGATCAAGCAGCACAAGCAGATGCAGAAGATGATGAAGAAATTCTCCGCCAAGGGCGGAATGGCAAAAATGATGCGCGGCATGGGTGGAATGTTCCCCGGCGGCGGCATGCCAAAGATGTGATTGTGTCGCGCGCGGAGTGTCTTGCGCGCGTCCCGCATGGGGGGTGACCCCCGCTCAGCCCGCGTTGTGCGGGCTTCTACCTGCTGTCATACCGACAGCGCTCTGGCAAATCTGGATGGCACGCCGATAGGCACCGGAAAAAGACATTTGCAAAAGTCGGGATATTCCTTAGAATATGCGGCCTTTCGGGCACCTATGCCCGCTGTGCATCTTAGATTTGCAGCACCGACTACAGGAACGATGTTCAATGCTAACCATCCGTCTTGCCCTTGGCGGCTCCAAAAAGCGCCCGTTTTACCACTTGACCGTTACCGACAGCCGCAACGCTCGTGACGGTTCCCACAAGGAACAAGTAGGTTTCTTCAACCCGGTTGCCCGTGGTCAGGAAATCCGTTTGTCCGTTAACGAAGAACGCGTCAACTACTGGTTGAGCGTGGGTGCACAAACTTCCGAGCGCGTTGCACAGCTGCTCAAAGAGCACAACAAGGCAAAGGCCGCGGCCTGAGTCTTATGAACGCGACGCCTGCACCTGCCGACGATCTGATCGTCATTGGCAAGATTTACTCAGTTCATGGCGTTCGCGGCGAAGTGAAGGTTTTTTCCTTTACTGATCCGATTGGAAACCTGTTGGACTACAAAACCTGGACGCTTCGGCGCGAAGGCAGCGTTGAGAAGCAGGTTGAGCTGGTCAGCGGACGCTTGCAGAGCAAGTTTCTGGTCGCAAAGCTCAAAGATCTCGATGATCGTGAAGAAGCCCGTCTTCTGTCCGGTTACGAAATCTGCGTGCCGCGTAACCTGTTCCCTGATCTGGACGATGGCGAGTACTACTGGTACCAGCTTGAAGGCCTCAAGGTCATTGATCAACACGAGCAACTGCTCGGGAAAATCGATCACCTGCTCGAAACCGGTTCGAACGATGTAATGGTTGTAAAGCCCTGCGCGGGTAGCCTAGATGATCGCGAACGCCTGTTGCCCTATACGGAGCAATGCGTGTTGGCAGTTGACCTGGATGCTGGCGAGATGAAGGTGGATTGGGATGCGGACTTCTGAGTGCCATGGCTAGCCTACGCATAGAAGTCATCAGTCTGTTTCCCGAGATGTTTTCCGCCATCAGCGAATACGGTATTACCAGCCGTGCGGTGAAACAGGGGCTGTTGCAGCTCACTTGTTGGAATCCGCGGGATTACACCACTGATCGCCATCACACTGTGGATGATCGCCCATTTGGCGGTGGTCCGGGCATGGTGATGAAGATCAAGCCCCTTGAAGATGCTCTGGTTCAGGCCAGGCAAGCGGCGGGGGATGCGGCGAAGGTGATCTACCTGTCGCCACAAGGCCGCAAGCTGGATCAGTCTGCGGTACGCGAACTGGCGCAGGAGGACGCGATTATCCTCATCGCCGGTCGTTATGAAGGCATTGACGAGCGCTTTATTGAGGCTCATGTCGATGAAGAGTGGTCGATTGGTGACTATGTTCTTTCCGGTGGCGAGCTGCCGGCGATGGTCCTGATTGACGCGGTTACGCGGCTGCTGCCTGGAGCTTTAGGGCATGTGGACTCCGCGGAGGAAGATTCCTTCACGGACGGTCTGCTGGATTGCCCGCATTACACCCGACCTGAGGTGTATGCGGATCAGCGTGTTCCCGACGTGTTGCTAAGTGGCAATCACGCGCACATCCGGCGTTGGCGTTTACAGCAGTCCCTCGGGCGGACCTATGAACGACGCGCTGATCTTCTGGAAAGCCGCTCGCTTTCTGGAGAAGAGAAGAAGCTGCTGGCGGAATACATCCGCGAGCGGGACGATAGTTAACGTATCGATGGTCGATCCAGACGGATTACCTTAGGAGCACCAGCATGACTAACAAAATCATTCTTGCCCTCGAAGCAGAGCAGATGACCAAAGAGATCCCTACCTTTGCCCCAGGCGACACTATTGTCGTTCAGGTGAAAGTGAAGGAAGGCGACCGCGCTCGTCTGCAAGCCTTTGAAGGCGTTGTAATTGCCAAGCGTAACCGTGGCGTGAACAGTGCTTTCACTGTTCGTAAAATCTCCAACGGTGTTGGCGTTGAGCGTACTTTCCAGACTTACAGCCCGCAAATCGACAGCATGGCTGTGAAACGTCGCGGTGACGTTCGCAAGGCCAAACTGTACTACCTGCGTGACCTGTCCGGTAAAGCAGCTCGCATCAAGGAAAAACTGTCCTGATACAGTTTTTCGATGCATAAAAAAAGCAGCCTTCGGGCTGCTTTTTTGTTGTCTGGTGTTTAATGATTGACCTTCCCGCTCCTGTACAAGCCCCCGAGTAGCCATGCCTGCCATCGACCATCCGCTGATTGACCAGTTTCTAGACGCTCTCTGGCTGGAAAAAGGCCTTTCCGACAACACCCGTGACGCCTACCGCAGCGACCTGGCCTTGTTTAACGGCTGGCTGCAGGAGCGCAACATCGATCTGCCGAGCGCGGGGCGCGAGGCGATTCTCGATCATTTGGCGTGGCGCGTGGATCAGGTCTACAAGCCGCGCTCAACCGCGCGTTTTCTGTCGGGTGCGCGCGGTTTCTACCGCTATCTGTTGCGCGAAAAGCTGATCGCAGTCGATCCTACCCTGCAGATCGACATGCCCCAGTTGGGCAAACCGCTCCCCAAGTCACTGTCCGAAGCGGATGTCGAGGCGTTGCTGGCGGCACCGGACCTGAGCGAAGCCATCGGTGAGCGGGATCGGGCGATGCTGGAAGTGCTGTACGCCTGCGGCCTGCGTGTTACGGAACTGATCAGTCTGACACTGGAGCAGGTCAACCTGCGTCAGGGTGTACTGCGGGTGATGGGCAAGGGCAGCAAGGAGCGTCTGGTGCCGATGGGCGAAGAGGCTATCGTCTGGGTCGAGCGCTACATGCGCGGCGCTCGGGACGAACTGTTGAACGGTCGTCCCAGTGACGTCCTGTTTCCCAGTCAGCGCGGCGAGCAGATGACCCGACAGACCTTCTGGCACCGGATCAAGCACCAGGCCATGGTTGCCGGCATCGATAAATCCTTGTCACCTCACACGTTGCGCCATGCGTTTGCCACGCATTTGCTCAACCATGGCGCCGACCTTCGGGTGGTGCAGATGCTGCTGGGGCACAGCGACTTGTCGACCACGCAGATCTATACTCATGTAGCACGCGCCAGGTTGCAGGACCTGCATGCCAGGCACCATCCGCGAGGGTAGTTACGGCTGCAATTTCCGACGCGTCTGACGTCAGTCCGGGTCGGTGTTACAGGCCTTATGTGATAGGCTTTGCCGGTTTCGCAGAACCAGACCGACCTTCTCCCTCTCAGCAGTGGTTCGTCTGTCCGCCGTCATAGGAGTTTTCATGCGCTTGCCCCAGATTTTCGCTGCCGCCGTCGTTGCACTGGCCGGCACGTTCAGTACGTTTGCCCAGGCCGATGCCGCCCCTGAGCAGGCCATTCGCAAGACCCTTGATACGCTCCAACTGGAACTGCCGGTTGAAAGCATTGCGCCCAGCCCGCTCAATGGCCTCTATGAGGTCAAGCTCAAAGGCGGCCGCGTTCTGTACGCCAGCGCCGACGGGCAGTTCGTGGTTCAGGGTTACCTGTTTCAGGTGCAGAACGGCAAGCCGGTCAATCTGACCGAGAAGACCGAGCGTCTGGCCATTTCCAAGACCATCAACGCCATTCCCGCTGCCGAAATGGTGGTCTATCCGGCGGTCGGCGAGACCAAATCGCACATCACGGTATTCACCGACACCACGTGCCCTTACTGCCATAAGCTTCACGAAGAAGTCGGCCAGTTGAACAAGATGGGTGTCGAGGTGCGTTACCTTGCGTTCCCGCGCCAGGGGCTGGGTTCGCCGGGTGACCAGCAGTTGCAGGCTGTCTGGTGCTCCAAGGATCGTAAAGCGGCCATGGATCGCATGGTCGATGGCAAAGACATCAAGGCCGCCAAGTGCGACAACCCGGTCACCCGGCAATACGAACTGGGTCAGTCCATTGGGGTAAACGGCACGCCGGCGATTGTCCTGGCCGATGGTCAGGTCATTCCGGGCTATCAACCCGCAGCCCAGGTTGCCAAACTGGCACTGGGTGCCAAGTAGTTCGTGTCAGGCGTTCTGGTCGTCGGGCACGCCCGCGACCTGACATGACGGCCTTGCCGTCGTCTCGCTAAATTGTGGTCGCGTGGCGATACGCGACTGTTTTTCACAGTCGATTCAGGTTCGGCTGTTTTTCGGGGAGTTCATCAGTGAAACCGGTCAAAGTAGGCATATGTGGGCTGGGTACTGTCGGTGGCGGTACTTTCAACGTACTCAAGCGTAACGCCGAGGAGATTGCCCGCCGTGCCGGGCGTGGAATCGAGGTCGCGCAAATTGCGGTTCGTACACCAAACCCCAACTGCCAGATTACCGGTACGCCTACGACCAGTGATGTGTTCGCTGTTGCCAGCAACCCTGAAATCGACATCATCATCGAGCTGATCGGTGGCTACACCATCGCGCGCGAACTGGTGCTCAAGGCCATCGAGAACGGCAAGCACGTGGTCACCGCCAACAAGGCGCTGATTGCCGTTCACGGCAACGAGATCTTTGCCAGGGCTCGCGAGAAGGGCGTCATTGTCGCCTTCGAAGCAGCCGTCGCGGGCGGCATCCCGGTCATCAAGGCGATTCGTGAAGGCCTGTCGGCGAACCGCATCAACTGGGTCGCCGGCATCATCAATGGCACTGGCAACTTCATCCTCACTGAAATGCGTGAAAAGGGCCGCACGTTCCCTGACGTGCTGGCTGAAGCCCAGGCGCTGGGTTACGCCGAAGCCGATCCGACTTTCGACGTTGAAGGTATCGATGCGGCGCACAAGCTGACGATTCTGGCGTCCATCGCGTTCGGTATCCCGTTGCAGTTCGACAAGGCTTATACCGAAGGCATCACCAAACTCACCACCGCTGACGTGAACTACGCCGAAGCGCTGGGCTATCGCATCAAGCATCTGGGTGTGGCGCGCAGCACCGCCCAAGGTATCGAATTGCGAGTACACCCGACCCTGATCCCGGCCGATCGTCTGATCGCCAACGTCAACGGTGTGATGAATGCGGTGATGGTCAACGGTGATGCGTCGGGTTCGACCCTGTTCTACGGTGCAGGCGCTGGCATGGAACCTACAGCGTCGTCGGTCATCGCCGATCTGGTCGACGTCGTACGTGCCATGACCTCCGACCCCGAGAACCGTGTGCCACACCTGGCCTTCCAGCCCGATTCGCTGTCGGCTCACCCGATTCTGCCGATCGAAGCCTGCGAAAGCGCCTACTACCTGCGCATTCAGGCCAAGGACCATCCGGGCGTGCTGGCGCAGGTGGCGAGCATCCTGTCCGAGCGCGGCATCAATATCGAATCGATCATGCAGAAAGAAGTCGAAGAGCATGACGGTCTGGTGCCCATGATCCTGCTGACGCATCGCGTGATCGAACAGCGCATCAACGACGCCATCAAGGCTCTGGAAGCCCTGCAGGACGTTGTGGGCCCGGTGGTTCGCATCCGTGTCGAACATCTGAATTAACTTCAGCTGCAAGCCTGCGGCTGCACGCTGCGGGCTTGAAGCTCAAACCAAAGGTTTGATCCCATGCGCTATATCAGTACTCGCGGCCAAGCGCCTGCGCTGAATTTCGAAGACGTGCTGCTGGCTGGCCTGGCCACCGATGGCGGCTTGTATGTTCCTGAAAACCTGCCGCGCTTCACTCAGGAGGAAATTGCTTCCTGGGCAGGCCTGCCGTATCACGAGCTGGCCTTCCGGGTGATGCGTCCCTTCGTGACCGGCAGCATCCCGGACGCCGACTTCAAACAGATTCTTGAAGAGACCTACGGCGTCTTTGCTCACAGCGCGGTCGCGCCGCTGCGTCAATTGAACGGCAACGAGTGGGTGCTTGAGCTGTTCCACGGCCCGACCCTGGCGTTCAAGGATTTCGCCCTGCAACTGCTCGGTCGTCTGCTGGATTACGTGCTGGCCAAGCGCGGCGAGCGCGTGGTCATCATTGGCGCCACTTCCGGCGATACCGGCTCGGCTGCCATCGAAGGCTGCCGCCGCTGCGACAACGTCGATATCTTCATTCTGCACCCGAACAATCGTGTGTCCGATGTTCAGCGCCGTCAGATGACCACCATCTTCGGCGACAACATCCACAACATCGCCGTGGAAGGAAACTTCGACGACTGCCAGGAGATGGTCAAGGCCAGCTTCGCCGATCAGAGCTTCCTGAAAGGTACGCGTCTGGTCGCGGTCAACTCGATCAACTGGGCGCGGATCATGGCCCAGATCGTCTACTACTTCCACGCCTCGCTGCAACTGGGCGGCCCGGCGCGTTCCGTGTCGTTCTCCGTGCCGACCGGCAACTTCGGCGATATCTTCGCCGGCTACCTGGCGCGCAACATGGGGCTGCCGATCAATCAGTTGATCGTGGCCACCAACCGCAATGACATCCTGCACCGCTTCATGAGTGGCAATCAGTACGTCAAGGAAACCCTGCACGCCACGCTGTCGCCGTCGATGGACATCATGGTGTCGTCCAACTTCGAGCGTCTGCTGTTCGACATGCACGGTCGCAACGGTCTGGCCATTGCCGAGCTGATGAACAGCTTCAGGCAAGGTGGTGGTTTCAGCGTTGAAGAAGAGCGCTGGACCGAAACGCGCAAGCTGTTCGACTCCCTGGCAGTCAGTGACGAGCAAACCTGCGAAACCATCGCCGACGTGTTTGCAAAAACCGGCGAGCTGCTGGATCCGCACACGGCGATCGGTGTCAGAGCCGCTCGTGAGTGCCGTCGCAGCCTGGACACGCCGATGGTGATTCTGGGCACGGCGCATCCGGTCAAATTCCCCGAGGCTGTGGAGAAGGCAGGCGTAGGAAAAGCGCTTGAGCTACCTGCACATATGTCTGATCTTTTCGAGCGTGAGGAACGCTGCACGGTCCTGCCAAATGACCTGAAAGCCATACAGGCGTTCGTCAGCCAGCACGGTAACCGCGGCAAGCCGCTCTGACAGAATCGTTGTGTAACAACTTTAGGCCCGCCATCTGGCGGGCCTTCTCGTTTCTACGTGCCAAACTTCGGATGTTTTCAGTTCAGTCGGGTCGGGTGTTGTGAAGCAGGCAAGTATGCGAAGGATCGTCAGGATGACAGGCAGGGTCGAGGAGGGCAGCGCATGGCGCCTGTTATTCCTGCTGCTGATGATTTTCTTCACCCAGTCGGTCAGTGCAGCGCAAAGTCTGCCCTTTACCCTGACCGCTCCGTTTCTGGTGTCCGAGGACCTGCCTCTGGATGAACAGGATCGACAATGGCTGGACCAGCACAAGGTCATTCGGGTCGGCATCGCCATTGCCGATTACGAGCCCATTGATATCACCAGTGACCGTAACCGCTATCAAGGCATCAGTGCCGATTACCTGAGTATGGTCGGTGATCAGTTGAACGTGTCGATGCAAGTCACCGGGTTTGCCCAGCGTGACGAGGCCATCGAAGCGTTGCGCAAGGGCACCATCGATGTACTGACCAGCGCAAATGGCTTCGAGCGCGGCGTCAAAGGCCTGGCCTTCTCCACAGAATACATGCCGGACCGTTCGGTCGTGGTGGGTCGTGGCAACGATTTGAGTCCGTCTCTTGGGCTTGAGGGCAAGAAAGTCGTTCTGCTGGACGGCTATGCCGACTCAGACGTCGTGCGTAGCGTTTATCCCGGCAGCAGGATTATCATCGCGCCCAACCTGTACAGCGCGCTGGAAGCCCTGAGCCAGGGCGAGGTGGATGTCTTCATCGGCAATGAAGTGATCGTGCGTTCCTACATCGCGTTGCGCCCCTATCTCGGGTTGCAGATCAAATTCGAAAGCGCGTTGCCTCCGGTAGGCTTTGCGTTTGCGGTACGCGAGCATGAGCAGCGTTTGCTCGCGCTTTTCGACCGTGCGCTGGCCGGCATCGATCCTTCGGTCTGTCGCGAGGTGTTGAGTCGCTGGACCATGGGGCTGGGTGCTGATCTGGTGGGGCAGCGGGTCAGCGTCACCGGTGCCGAACGGCGCTGGATGCTCAAACATCCCGTCGTCACTGTATCGACCACTCAGCATCCACCCTATATCTACAAGGACAAACATGGCCATTGGGTAGGGCTCAACATCGATGTGCTGGCGCGTATATCGCGCATGACGGGCTTGCAGTTCGTCCACCGCGAAGTGCCGTCCACCCGCGAGAGTATCGAGGCGCTTCGTAACGGCATGGCGGACATGAACACGACCCTTGCCGAGAACGCCGAGCGTCGAGGTTTTCTGGATTTCACCTACTCCTTCGGCGGCAACAACTGGGTGTTCGTGGTGCGCTCCGAGAGTTCTTCGGATGTCTCCCTGGCAGGTCTTGAAGGACGTGTGCTTGCGTTACCTGCCCGTCACGCACTCGAAGACCAGATCAGGCGCGAATACCCCGGCATCCAGTTAAAGCTCGTTCATACCTACGATCAGGCGCGGGCGCTGGTTGAAAGTGGCGTTGCCGATGCCTCGATCCAGAACGAGGCCGGCGCTTATCTGTTTCCCTCCGGCAAGCTCAAGGTGGCTCGCAGTGTGGACGGAAAATGGTCGCCTGACCGCTTTTCGGTGGTCAAGTCACAGCCCGAACTGCTCGGCATCCTGAACAAGGCGCTCGAAGAATTTCCCGTCGCCGAGTTGCGCTCCATTCGGGTGAAATGGCTGGGTTCGATGCTGCCCCAACCCTCTCTCTGGAGCCGCATTCCCGATTGGGTGATCTGGGTAATGACCGTGGCCATGCTGGTCGGGCTGGTGTCGCTGGTGTGGAACAGTCGGCTCAAGGCGCAGATTCGCCAGCGTCTCAAGGTGGAGCGACAACTCAGCGACCAGTTGGCCTTCAAACGTGCGTTGCTCGACGGGATTCCCAACCCCATCTATGTACGCGACCTCAGGGGGCGTCTGATCTCCTGCAATCGCAGTTACGAGGACAGCTTCGGTGTCAGCTTCGAGCAACTCAACGGCCGTCGCCTGACGGACGTTGACCTCATTCCGCGCCCTGTCGCCGAGCAGATGCATGCGGACTACCTGAAGTTACTGGAAGACCATCGTCCGGTCTTTGCCGATCGCACACTGGAAGTCCTGGGCAAGCGTCTGGACGCCTGGCAGTGGACGGTGCCGTTCTTCGGTGCTGATGGCCAGTTGCAGGGTTTGCTGGGTGGCTGGGTCGACATCACCGAGCGCAAGCGTCTGGAGCGCCAGCTCGAAGAGGCGTTGCGCCACGCCGATCAGGCCAATGAGGCCAAGAGCGCGTTTCTGGCCAGCATGAGTCATGAGATTCGCACACCAATGGGAGCAATCATCGGGCTGCTCGAGCTGGAGTGTGAGCAGGCGCTGCGTGAAGGGCATGCGCCCTCCGAAGGTCTGAAGGTGGCACACCGTTCAGCCACTGAACTTGTTGCACTGGTGGGCGACAGTCTCGATCTGGCCAGGATCGAGGCCGGGGAAATGCAATTGTCCCTCGCAGTGACGTCGCTGCGTGGGTTCTTCGAAGGCGTGGTTCAGCTGTTTTCCGCTCAGGCCAGGGCAAAGGGGCTGCAGCTTCGGCTGGATTTTTCGGCGCAGGCCGAAGGTGATTACTGGCTCGATTCCCTGAGGTTGCGTCAGGTTCTGCATAACATTGTGGGCAATGCCTTGAAGTTTACCGAGGAGGGGTCGGTCGTTGTGACGGTCCGGCTGCTTGACCGGTCCGATCACGCTTCGCACATTCAAATCGATGTCGAGGACAGTGGCGCAGGCATCGAGCCGGAGCGCCAGCAGCAGGTGTTCAAACCGTTTACCCAGGCCAGCGTCGACACCGCAGCGCGTTATGGCGGCAGTGGGTTGGGGCTGAGCATTTCGCGTCAGTTGGTGGAGCTGATGAAGGGCCAGATCAACCTGCAGAGCGAGCCTGGAAAAGGTACGCGGGTGATGATCGACCTGACGCTTGCCAGGGTTGAGCACGCTATCGCTCCCGATAGCGAACCGCATGGGTCGCTCACCCAGCACAAGAGTCTGGAATTGCTGGTGGTCGACGATCTTTCTGCCAATCGCATGGTGCTGACCCGGCAGCTGGAGTTTTTAGGGCATCAGGTAGTCCCTGTCCAGAGCGGAGAGGCGGCGTTGCAGGCGTGGCGGGAGGGCGTGTTCGACGCTGTGATCACCGACTGCAACATGCCCGGCATAAGCGGCTATGCGCTGACCGAAGCCATTCGACGGGTCGAAGCGCAGACGTTGCGCCGGCGTTGCCCGGTCATCGGTTGTACCGCGAACGCCATGAACGATGAGGTGCAGCGTTGCGAGCGTTCAGGTATGGACGGCCTGCTGACCAAGCCCGTGTCACTGGAACATCTGGCGCAGTCGCTGACAAGGCTGGTCCGCGATCCCACGTTCGATATCCAGACGCTGCATCGTATGACCCAGGCCAATGACCAGCAGATACAGCGGTTGTTGGCTGAACTCTGGAAAAACCTGCTGCATGAGCATTCGCTTCTGGAGTCGGCAGTCCATTCGCAGGACTGGCAGGGCCTGGGGGCGTCGCTGCATCGTCTCAAGGGCGCAGCGTGCCTGGTCGATGCGTTGCCGCTGGCAAAGGCCTGTGCGGCTCTGGACGAAAGCACCTTGCGCGAGGCCTCGGCAGAAGTGCGTGAGCGCTGGCCTGTTCTTGAGGCGGCCATCGACAGCTTGCGTCAGGACATAGAGCTTCATCTTGTCGAGTTGCCTGAAGTGTCGCCTCAGTCTGGTTGAGTACCAGGGCACAACGTGTGAACGCCAAGCTGTGTTTTAAGACTTGTCCTATGGGACGCAGAACCGCGAGTGTCTAGAGTGAACGCTCTTCTGGCCTGACGGCTGCGACTCGATAGGCATGATTGTGCGCTCACTCAAGGTTCTGATCCTCGAAGATCATCCCTTCCAACTGATGGCGTTGCATCAGATGCTCAACGCCCTGCAGGTTTTCGATGTGCGCACGGCCGAGAGCGTCGAGGATGCCCTGCAGTCGTTGCACTGTCGTGGTCCTGTGGATATCGCCATTTGTGATCTGCAGATGGAAGGGGCGGACGGTCTGGAGTTGATTCGCCATCTGGCGTCCGAACGGCGGGCAAATGCCTTGATCGTGCTCAGCAGCACGACCAGCTGCGTGCTGGAGGGCGTAGCCCGATTGGCTGTCGATCAGGGGCTTGAAGTCTTGGGCTGTCTGCAGAAACCCGCCTCGGCTGCGGTCCTGCGCGAGCTGCTCGATACCTATGAACACAATGCCGCCGAACGCCATGAGCCCGTGTCGGAGCGTCCATTGCAGAAGCCGTTGAGTGTGCATCAGTTGTTCTGCGGCCCGTCGAATGCATCCTGTGCAGCGCAGTGGATCGCCCACTTTCAACCCAAGGTCAGCCTGGATGGTGACGTGCTTGGGGTTGAGGCGCTGGTTCGCTGGCAGCACCCGGTGCTTGGTCTGCTGGCGCCCGGACGCTTTATGGACATCATTGAAGCGCAAGGACTGATTGTCCCATTGACCTGGCGCGTACTGGATCAGGCGTTGGCGCTGTCTGCGCAATGTCTGCGCGAGCGGGGGCAGACGCTACCGGTGTCAGTGAACATTGCCCCGCAGGTCTTGCAGCAGGCCGATTTCATGGAGCAGGTCACACAAGCGCTGGCGCGTCATCAGGTGCCAGCCGATGCCCTGACCCTGGAGATTCTCGAGCAGGATGACGCAGGCCTGCAGGCCTGGCCGATGGAGGTGCTGTTACGTCTTTGCATGCAGGGCTGCAAGCTGTCGATCGACGACTTCGGCATGGGGGCTTCGAACATCGATCGCCTGCTGCAGCTACCGTTCAGTGAGCTGAAAATCCCGACCGACTTCGTGCGGGGGATGGCCGAAGATGCTCGCAAGTCGGCGGTCGTGGCGGGCGCGATGCTCATGGCGCAACGGTTGTCGATGACGGTGGTGGTCGAAGGTGTCGAGACTCTGGATGACTACCATAGTCTGCTGGCGCTGGAGGCGTCGGCAATTCAGGGCTACTTCATTGCTCGGCCGATGGCGGCAGCAGACCTCGTTCGCTGGCTGGATGAGCGCAGCAGGACGCGTGCCGCTGTCCGTGGTGCTGTGGTTCAGGACAGTCCGTGCTCCTGCAAATAGATAAACAGGGCGGCCTCGTTCGCCAGGCCGAGTTTGCGCATGGCGCTGACCTTCTGGGCGCTCACCGTCTGCTTGCTGCGGTTGAGTTGAGTGGCGATCTGGCCTACCGCATGGCCCGCTGATAGCAGGCGCAGCACTTCAAGTTCTCGGGGCGACAACTGCTCGAAGGCCAGCGGCGCGTCAGGGCCGTGATGCTGTGCGTCCTGCAGGACCCTGCGCACCGAGTCGGCCAGAAACACCTGACCACTGCGAACGCTTTCAATCGCCACCGGCAACTCGCCTGCCACGCTGGCTTTGCTCAACAGGCCTTTGACGTTAAGCGCCAGCATGGCCTGAAACAGACCGGCATTGCTTAGCGTGGTCACCACCACCACAGGCAGCGTGGGGAAATCCCGTTGAATGCGTTGCAGCAGACGCAGCCCGTCGCCCTGCTTTTCGGCAGGCATCATGAAGTCCGTCACCAGCACATCACAGGCGTGGTTCTTGAGCGCCATCAACAGTTCGTCCGGATCACTTGCCTCGGCAATCACGGTTGCAGCGTCATCCTGCTCCAGAACGACTCGCAGTCCGATCAGGAAGATAGGGTGGTCATCAGCCACGATGATACGCAAGGGCGGGGCGTTGGAAGCGCTCAAGGTCTGGCTCCATGGAGGGATGGCAGGCTCGGCACGAACAGTGGCTGCGCTCGCCGACGTTTCGTACAGGTCCTAATGGTATTGCATCTGACGCGGCTGTTTGTAAGGGCAGGCAGTGGATAAGCGATTTGTAGGATGTTGATCTGATAATTGATGAAAAATCCTACGCAATGATGACGGCCTGGTGAACCCGACCGCATTGTCCATGCACAACCTGGCGCAAATCTGCCTCTGAAGTGCAGTTTTTTCCCTGTCACATTCGACAGGCATGCTCGAATGCCGAAAGAGTCGCTATGACCGGGCAGCAGGAAAGAACTTTGTGCCTGTGCCGATGGTCATTGATAAGCACCTTTGCATTCAAACTGTTGAGTGGTGATCTATATGGAAAATATCAGCTTACTGCTAAGTGAAGCGCTTGCTCCCTATCAGGCCGTTATCGGCCCGGCGGGCGCTCACGGTGAGCGTCTGGTGACGCTGAAAGATAGGTCGGGTGCCTGCGTGGTCGAACGCACATTCACTGCTGATCAGCTCAGTGACAAACGCCAGTTGACGGACGTTGTCGATGGACTTCACCGCGATCTGATGGTTGCAGAGGGCAGAATCGAGCCCTGCATGATCGCCGCGATGCGCAATGCCGAAATCAGCCGCACATTCGTCGGCGCTCCGGCCTTCGGATGATTGCCGGCCGGAACCTTATGGTTGCCCGGCGCTCTTATACGGTATGTCAGGACTGATCATTGTGCTCCGGTGATCAGGGTCTGACGTACTGGTCTTAAAGGCCACGTTTACCCCGGTCAGCCGCTCTGCTGTCCGGGGTTTCTTTTTTGTGGAGGCGGGTTTACGGGGACGGGCTGGCCTCGAATATCGCCTTCACATCCTGCAGGTATTGCGCACGCTGTTCAGGCGCCAGCCACTGGGCGTAGAGCCCCATCAGGCTGCTCTCGCGCAGGGTGCGCATTTCCCGATTGATCGAGGCAATCGCCTGTCTCCCCTGTGCTGTGTTACTGCAACCGATGTAAGCCGGTTGGTAGGCGGGGTTGTCCTTGATCGGCACAAACACCAGTTCTTCTGGATCAATGCCTTGCTGCAGCGCCTGATAACGTACCTCGAACCAGAAACCAAGCATGCCTTGCAGGCGGCCCGCCCGCGCCATCTGCAGCAGGCTGCCGACGGCGTCGCTGCCGTAATGCAGGCTCAGGTCCTGCTCCTGGGTGGTCTGCAGCGTCTTGTCGATCACCCCGCCATAACTGCGCTCGGCCACGATCCCCAGTTTGATCGTCTTGCTGGCCATCAGCTCGTCAAAGTCGATCTTTCCCTCGGAGATGAAGGGCTTGAACCGGTCCATTTCCTCTTTGCGCACAATCAGCCCGCTACTGAACAGGACAAACGTGGGGATTGAAAACGCGATGATTCTGGCACGCTCCGGTGTCCACAGCATGGTCGGGTCACAGCTGAGTGAGGTGCCTTCGGTCAGTATCTGCATTGCCCTGGCCCTGTTGACCCGCATCAGGACGTGGTCGTATTCGGGCATCCTTGCAGTCAGTTGCGGCATGAGTTGATCGATGGCGCCCTGTCCCTGCATCGCTCCCGAAAAGATGGTCGAAGGCGGCAGGTCGCGCAGCAGCCAGGTCAGGGTCTCGCGTGCCTGACTCGGGGTCGACATGGCAGGCAACAGCAGCACGAGCAGCGTTGCGCAGTACGAGGCACGAAAAGTCATTCGTTGGTGTCATCCTCGAAAGTTTTTCAGTCAGTCACGGTTGCCAGACTGCAAGGCTTTGAGTCGCCCCAGCGTGACGGGGTCACATCCAGCCGGTAGACACAGTAAGTAACAGGCTAACCCAATTTCCTTGTCAGGCAAGTGAACGCCCGCCAGGCTGGAGGTTACGCGGTGAATGCGCCGCCGTTCGAGGGTTCGACGCAGAGCCGATTCGTTCGCCGGGCCCGCATCGGGTAGACTTGGCCTCTTTCCTCCAGACTCTAGAAGCCCGTTCATGGCCCAGCCGTCCACGACCTATAAATTCGAACTGAACCTCACCGATCTTGACCGGGGCGTTTACGAAAGCGTCAAGCAGACCATTGCCCGCCATCCCTCCGAAACCGAAGAGCGCATGACCGTGCGTTTGCTGGCCTACGCCTTCTGGTACAACGAGCAGCTTTCCTTTGGCCGTGGTCTGTCTGATGTAGACGAGCCGGCGCTGTGGGAAAAAAGCCTCGACGACCGGGTTCTGCACTGGATCGAAGTGGGCCAGCCTGATGCTGATCGACTGACGTGGTGCTCGCGTCGCACTGAGCGAACAAGTCTGCTGGCTTACGGTAGCCTGCGGGTCTGGGAAGGCAAGGTCATTCCGGCCATCAAGAATCTGAAGAACGTCAATATCGCGGCCGTTCCACAAGAGGTGCTTGAGGTACTGGCCAAAGACATGCCACGCGTTATCAAGTGGGATGTGATGATCAGCGAAGGCACAGTGTTTGTCACCGATGACCGTGGCCAGCACGAAGTCCAGCTGCAATGGCTCGCTGGCGAGCGCGGCTGACACCGCGCTGCCCACATTTACTGACCCATCGAAGAGAATCAGCTGACCCGCATGCGCATCGAACCTCGTCTGTTGCCCGACACCCTGCCATTCCTCGGCGATCTTCCACCGCTGCTCACTCGTCTGTACGCGGCGAGGGGCGTGGCGTGCGAGGCCCAGCTGGACAAGAGTCTGGCGCGCCTGATCCCTTATCAGCAGCTCAAGGGCATCGACGCTGCCGTTGACCTGCTCGTGACGGCACTTCGCGAGGGCCAGCGCATGCTGATCGTTGGCGACTTCGATGCCGATGGCGCGACCGCCAGCACGGTTGGGGTACTGGGCCTGCGATTGCTGGGCGCAGCCCACGTCGATTATCTGGTGCCGAACCGTTTCGAATACGGTTACGGCCTGACGCCGGAGATCGTCGAAGTCGCGCTGCAGCGCGAACCGCAGTTGCTGATCACCGTGGACAACGGCATCTCCAGCGTCGAAGGCGTTGCGGCGGCCAAGGCGGCAGGTCTGCACGTGCTGGTCACCGATCACCACTTGCCAGGCCATGAGCTGCCCGCCGCCGACGCCATCGTCAATCCCAACCAGCCTGGCTGCACGTTCCCCAGCAAATCACTGGCGGGCGTGGGGGTGATTTTCTATGTGCTGATGGCGTTACGCGCACGTCTGCGTGATACCGGCTGGTTCGAGAGCAATCAGCGTGCCCAGCCCAATCTGGGTGAACTGCTGGATCTGGTCGCATTGGGCAGCGTGGCGGACGTGGTGCCGCTGGATGCCAACAACCGCATTCTGGTGCATCAGGGCCTGATGCGGATCCGCGCCGGTCGTGCGCGTCCGGGGTTGCGCGCGATTCTGGAAGTGGCCCGCCGCGAGCCGTCACGCATCACGTCCACTGACCTGGGGTTCATCCTTGGCCCACGCCTGAATGCCGCCGGACGTCTGGATGACATGAGCCTGGGGATCGAGTGCCTGCTGTGCGATGACCCGACGCTGGCGCGGGAAATGGCCGTGCAACTGGACGAGTTGAATCAGGACCGCAAATCCATCGAGCAAGGCATGCAGCGCGAAGCACTGGCTCAGCTCAAGGACCTGCCGCTGGAATCGATGCCGTTCGGCTTGTGCCTGTTCGAGCCGGACTGGCACCAGGGCGTGATCGGTATCCTGGCCTCGCGACTGAAGGAGCGCTATCACCGCCCGACCATCGCCTTTGCCAGCGCGGGGGAGGGCGTGCTCAAGGGCTCGGCTCGCTCAGTGCAGGGCTTTCATATTCGTGATGCACTGGATGCTGTGGCGGCGGCTCATCCGCACCTGATCAGCAAGTTTGGCGGACACGCCATGGCCGCGGGCTTGTCCTTGCCTGAAGAGAACTTTGCGGCCTTCGCCGAGGCGTTCGATCAGGAGGTGCGGCGTCAGCTCGACGAACAGGACCTGACCGGGCGTCTGCTGTCGGACGGCTCCCTGGCGGTCGAAGAGTTTCATCTGGAACTGGCCCGTGCGCTGCGCAACGCCGGTCCCTGGGGCCAGCATTTTCCCGAGCCGTTGTTTCATGGCGTGTTTCAGCTGGTGGAACAGCGGGTGGTCGGAGAACGCCATTTGAAAATGGTGCTCAAGACCGAGTGCGGCAGCGTCAAGCTCGACGGTATTGCGTTCAGCGTGGACCGTGATATCTGGCCCAACCCTAACATCCGCTGGGTCGAGCTGGCCTACAAGCTGGATCTCAACGAATTTCGCGGCAATGAAACCGTGCAACTGATGGTGGTGCACATCGCGCCACGTTGAGAATGCGCTGGAACCCGTCAGGCTCATGGGTTGTCGACTAGGCTCTGTTCCCTGAAAGCTGCTCACTGAAAACGAGCCGGGACACCCGAATTTACAACATGAGAGGTTGCCATGAGCCTGCTGCTTGAGCCGTATACCCTGCGTCAATTGACCCTGCGTAATCGCATCGCCGTATCGCCTATGTGCCAGTACTCCAGCGTCGATGGTCTGGCTAACGACTGGCACCTGGTGCATCTGGGCAGCCGTGCCGTTGGTGGCGCAGGGCTGGTGATCACTGAAGCCATGGCGGTGACGCCTGACGGGCGTATTACCCCTGAAGACCTCGGTTTGTGGAACGACGAGCAGATCGAGCCGCTGCAACGCATCACGCGTTTCATCACTGCACAGGGTGCTGTAGCCGGTGTGCAACTGGCGCACGCCGGACGCAAGGCCAGCACCTGGCGTCCATGGCTGGGCAAGCATGGCAGTATCCCCGAAAGTGAAGGCGGCTGGACCCCGGTCGGTCCTTCGGCGATTGCTTTCGATCCACAGCACACTGCACCGGTGAAGTTGAGCGAAATCCAGATTCAGGAGCTGATCAAGGCGTTTGTCGATGCGGCGCGACGTTCATTGACGGCGGGTTTCAAAGTGGTCGAGATCCATGCGGCGCACGGCTACCTTCTGCATCAATTCCTGTCGCCGCTGAGCAATCAGCGCACGGATGAGTACGGCGGTTCGTTTGAAAACCGCATTCGCCTGACCTTGCAAGTGACCGAGGCCGTTCGCTCGATCTGGCCGGAAGAGCTGCCGCTGTTCGTGCGTGTTTCGGCGACTGACTGGGTGGAAGATGGCTGGAACCCGGATGAAACCGTGGAGCTGGCGCGCCGTCTCAAGGCGTTGGGCGCAGACCTGATCGACGTGTCGTCGGGCGGCACCGCCGCGCATGCGGAAATTCCGGTCGGCCCGGGGTACCAGACCCGCTTTGCCGAACGCGTTCGCAAGGAGTCCGGGATTGCGACCGGTACAGTGGGCATGATCACTGACCCCGCACAGGCAGAGCACATCCTGCGTACCGGGCAAGCGGACATCATCCTGCTGGCCCGCGAGCTTCTGCGCGACCCGTACTGGCCGCTGCACGCCGATGATGATCTGGGCGGGCGACTGGCCACCTGGCCCGCTCAATATCAGCGCGCCACGCATCGGGATCAGCCGATTCACGAGTCTGATCTTCGGGACTGAGGGAAGGGCCGCCTGGCGCGGTAGCGTGGGAGATGCAGTCGTGTCTGTGACACGGCGGCACCTCGCTCAAAACGTACAGCCGTTTTTCTTCAGTGGCTGGCGTTTTTCATGACCGGCAGCCTGGGCTACAACCGTTCATTGGCACTCTCCAGCAATTCAGCGACCCGTGCGGTCAGCGCCGCGATGGAGAAGGGCTTGGGCAGAACGTACATGCCGGGCTCAAGTGTGTCGTGCGCCAGTGCCGCATTTTCGGCGTAGCCGGTCACGAACAGGATTTTCAGATCCGGCCGCACTGACCGAGCCGCGTCGGCTACCTGGCGACCGTTCATGCCACCCGGAAGGCCGACATCGGTAATCAGCAGATCAATCGCAGCCTTCGATTGCAGAATGACCAGTGCCTCGGCGCCGCGCTCGGCTTGCAGCACCAGGTAACCCAGCTCCTCAAGCACTTCAGTGATCAGCAGGCGTACCGCCAGTTCATCGTCGACAACCAGTATCGTCTCGCCACCGGCACTGATCGGCGCCGGCAGGATGAGGTTGCTGTCCGGTTCGGGCAGTTGCGCTTCACCTTCGAACATCGGCAGGTAGATGCCGAGTTTCGAGCCTCGCCCGACCTGCGATTCAATGCTCACGCCGCCGCCCGACTGGCGGGCAAAGCCATAAATCATCGACAGGCCCAGTCCGGTGCCCATGCCAATAGGCTTGGTGGTATAGAAGGGATCGAACGCCCGTCCGATGACGTCCCTTGCCATTCCGGTGCCGGTGTCGCTGACGGTCAGCTCAACGTAACGTCCCGCTGTCAGTTCGTAGCGCGCGGCAGAAGCCGCGTCCAGATGACGGTTGGCGGTTTCGATCAGCAGTCGGCCGCCGTCAGGCATCGCATCCTTGGCATTGATGCACAGGTTGAGCAGGGAGTTTTCCAGCTGGTGCTGATCGACCATGGTCGACCACAGGCCTCGTGAGGGACGTACCTGCATGTCGATGGACGGCCCGACCGTGCGCCTGATGAGTTCGTCCATGCCAGCGACCAGTTGATCGACGTCTGTCGACTTAGGTGCCAGGGTCTGACGGCGTGAAAACGCCAGCAGACGGTGGGTCAATGAGGCGGCCCGGCGTGAGCCTTCCAGTGCCGAGCCGATGTATCGATCCAGCTCGGAGAATCGTTCCTGCTTCACACGTGACTGCAGCAGCTCGATGTTGCCGGTCACGCCCATCAGCAAGTTGTTGAAATCGTGCGCGAGCCCTCCGGTCAGTTGCCCGACGGCCTCCATCTTTTGTGACTGACGCAGTGCTTCTTCAGTGAGCCGCAGTGCTTCAATGCGCTGTTTCTCATCGGTCAGGTGCTTGCCCAGCGCAAAAATCACGCCGTTGCCGGGTGCCGCGGTCCAGCCAAACCAGTGGTAGGTGCCGTCGACGTGCTGGTAGCGGTTTTCGAACAGCGGCAGCACGTGATGAATGGTATGCGTCAGGGCGTTCTGCGTGCTGGCGACGTCGTCAGGATGCAGCAGGTTCAAGATCGAGGTGCCGACCAGTTCGTCTTCCGTCCGGCCCAGGATTGAGGTCCAGGCCGGATTAACGCGCAGGAATATGCCGTTGAAGTCGAGCATCGCCAGTGGGTCGGGCGAAATCGTCCAGAATGTATCGAGCTCCAGCGTGCGTGCTTCAAGCTTTGCGGTCTGCTGTCTTTCCAGCTCGATCAATTGCTTGATCAGGTCCCGCCGTTTGTGTTCGCTGTCCTGAAGTGCCCGCTGATCCAGCACATGCCGCGTGGTTTCGTTGGTCGCGCAGAGTATGCCCACGGTCACGCCATGCTCATCGATCAACGGCGAGAACGAAAACGACCACCAGGTCTGTTCGATTTCTCCGTAGCGGGCCATGGTCAGCGGCATGTCTGTCCAGCGCCCTGGCTGGCCACTCAGCGCCTGCTCGACCAAGGGGGCCACCTGATCCCAGACATCGGCCCATAGCTCCTGTACCCGCGCACCGATAGCATGCGGCTTGCGCGGGCCGAGAATCGGTGCATAGGCGTCATTATGGAAGAAGATCATCTCCCGACCCCACAGCACGTACATCGACTCCGGGCTGTTCAGGATCAGATTCAGTGCATGCTTGAGCGTAGAAGGCCATTGGGCCATGGGGCCGAGTGAGGTCTGGCTCCAGTCCATGGACCTGATTACCCCGGCTGCTTCGCTGGTGCCTACCGGGAAACCAAGATGTGATATCACTTCAGGCAAGCTCCTGATGGGCTACTGGGTTGCATATAAGTATCCACGAGCGTTAGCGGTATTAACGACCCATTCAAAGGAATGCCCTGTATTGTCCTCTCTTTTGAGGCTCACACGAACTGACCGTTTTAATCAGGCAGGGTTGCACGGTCTTCACGACGGCCTGTCAGCCGCTTCTGCTTCTTTATCACGCTCGCCATTACGCTCGTCTGCAACATCTGGAAGCACACCCGTGAACAGCGTTTAGCGACATCGCGCCGTGTTTCGGGTCAATTGTTTTATCTGACAACCCTCTGGAGGTTTCTGTGAATACGCGTGGCTTACTCGATCAGTTGCTCAAGTCTGGTCAGAACCTGTTGCAGGACAAGGCAAGCGGCAAGCCCGGCAAAGCGTCATCGGGCAGTGATTCGTTGATGAACGGGCTGGGCAGCCTGCTCGGCAGCGGCAAGAGTGGCGGGCAGGGCGGACTTGGCGGGCTGCTTTCAGGCGCTGGTGGCGGGGCGCTGGCCGCCGGTGCCATGAGCCTGCTCAAAGGCAAGCGCTCTCGGGGCATGGGCGGCAAGGTATTGACCTACGGCGGCCTGGCCGCGTTGGGTGTGCTGGCTTACAAGGCTTACAACAATTGGCAGGCCAGCCAGGGCATGACCGGCCAGCGCGAGCCGCAGACCATTGACCGCCTGCCTGAGTCCGAAGCCGAGTTGCACAGCCAGGCGATACTGCGCGCGCTGGTCGCCGCCGCCAAGGCTGACGGCCACGTCGATGAGCGCGAGCGCGAGTTGATCGAAGGCGAGTTCAACAAGTTGAGCACCGATCAGACGTTGCAAAGCTGGTTGCATGCCGAGTTGAACAAGCCGCTGGATCCCGCTGAAGTCGCCCGAGCGGCCACTACACCGGAAATGGCTGCAGAAATGTACATCGCCAGTGTGATGCTGGTGGATCAGGAGCATTTCATGGAACGCGCCTATCTGGATGAGCTGGCACGTGCGTTGAAACTGGAACCCGGCCTTAAGGCCGAGCTGGAAGCGCAGGTCCGGGACGCGCAGTAAGGCTGTATTGAAGTGCCTGTCGGAGCGCGATCCCGTCAGCGCCCCGACAGCGCATTCCCGACGCCTATGCACGCCAGCGTTATCGCTTCGATAGTTAGCTTTATTGCACCTGTTCAAACCCTTCTTATTGCGCCCAAGTGCAGGTTTCGTGCTGTAAATCCGGGCGTGTTAAAACCGCCTTTGATTTCATTTTCACATGACACGCTAATGTATAGAACGCTGGGCTATACTCACGCGGCTTGGACCGTCTGTCGGTCCACTTCTTGAACACGGCCGGATGCCGTTGTTGAACTCCTGAGGGCTGACTGTGAAGAACTGGACCTTGCGCCAACGAATTCTGGCGAGTTTTGCCGTCATCATTGCAATCATGTTGTTAATGGTTGTTGTGTCTTACTCCCGCCTGTTATCCATCGAGTCCAGCGAAGAACAGGTTCGTCTCGACGCCTTGCCGGGCGTTTACTACAGCACGCTGGTGCGCAGTGCCTGGGGCGAGAGTTATATCCGCACGCTTGAACTGATCGGCGAAGGACAGGGCCGCGCCCTGACCAAACAGGAAAAGGATCAGTTCCAGGGATTTGACGATGCGCTGCAGACCCAGATGGACGGTTACAAAAGGTCTATCTTCGATGATGCCGACAGGGCCAGCTTCGCCGTCTTCGAAAAACGCCGCGAAACATACTCCCGACTGCTCGCCGAAGTTCATAACAAATTCGAGCGTGGCGACTATTCCGGCGCACGCGCAGAATTCTACGGCGAGGCCAATCCGGTCTGGAGTGACGGTCGCAAGCAGCTCAATGAGTTGATCGTTGCCAACAAGCAATTGGCGGACCGCGCCACTGACAACATCGTCAATGCCGTGCTTGGCGCCAAGATCAGCATGGTCTTCTCCCTGTTGATCGCGGTCATGGCTGCCGCGGCGTGCGGTTTGCTCCTGATGCGTTCGATCATCGCGCCAATGCAGCTCATTGTGCGGATTCTGGAAACCATGCGCACTGGCGACCTCAGCTCGCGTCTCAGCCTGTCGCGCAAGGACGAGTTCAACGTGGTTGAAACCGGCTTCAACGACATGATGACCGAGTTGACCGCACTGGTCGCCCAGGCCCAGCGCTCCTCGGTCCAGGTCACGACTTCGGTCACTGAAATTGCCGCCACGTCGCGCCAACAGCAGGCAACGGCCACTGAAACCGCTGCAACGACCACTGAAATCGGCGCTACTTCGCGTGAAATCGCCGCGACGTCCCGCGATCTGGTGCGCACCATGACCGAAGTCACGTCGGCCGCAGACCAGGCCTCGATTCTCGCCGGTTCCGGTCAACAGGGGCTGGCGCGCATGGAAGACACCATGCATCAGGTGATGGGCGCTGCCAATCTGGTCAATGCCAAGCTGGCAATCCTCAACGAGAAGGCTGGCAACATTAATCAGGTCGTTGTGACCATTGTCAAAGTGGCTGACCAGACCAACCTGCTGTCGCTGAACGCCGCCATCGAGGCCGAGAAGGCCGGCGAGTACGGACGTGGTTTTGCCGTGGTTGCCACCGAAGTACGTCGCCTTGCCGATCAGACGGCTGTCGCCACCTATGACATCGAGCAGATGGTGCGCGAAATTCAGTCCGCCGTGTCTGCTGGCGTCATGGGCATGGACAAGTTTTCCGAGGAAGTACGTCGCGGCATGTACGAAGTCACCCAGGTCGGCGAGCAGTTGTCGCAGATCATTCATCAGGTCCAGGCGCTGGCCCCGCGGGTGCTCATGGTCAACGAAGGCATGCAGGCGCAAGCCACGGGTGCCGAACAGATCAATCAGGCGCTGGTGCAACTGGCCGATGCCAGCAGCCAGACCGTCGAGTCATTGCGCCAGGCCAGTTTCGCCATTGACGAGTTGAGTCAGGTGGCGGTCGGGCTGCGCAGTGGCGTTTCGCGATTCAAAGTCTGAGCATCGCCCATGATGGATCAATCGCCCAGGCGTAACGTTGCGCTGCCCGCTTCCAACAAGCTGTTCCTGCTGTTTTGTATCGGCGAAGACCGCTACGCGCTGGAAGCGACCGAAATCGCCGAGATATTGCCTCGTGTGAAGCTCAAGGCCATTGCCCAGGCGCCGCACTGGGTGGCGGGTATTTTTGCGCATCGGGGCGAGATCGTCCCGGTGATCGACATCAGTGCGTTGAACTCCGGCCAGCCTGCCAAGGCGCGCACCAGTACGCGTATGGTGCTGGTGCACTATCGGCATGACGATCAGCATCCGGCTCAACTGCTGGGCCTGATTCTTGAGCAGGCCACCGAGACCCTGCGCTGTCCGGCTTCGCAGTTCAAGGAGTACGGACTGGACAATCGCCTGTCGCCTTATCTGGGGCCTGTGCGGGAAGACGAGCAGGGCCTGCTGCAGTGGATTCATGTGCAGGAGCTGCTGAGCGAGCCGGTTCGCGAATTGCTGTATCCGGTGCCGCCGCTGGATCTGGAATTGCTCGAGGATGCGTCATGACGGACGACTCGCGTTTTTTCAGCTTCCTCAAAGAGCGTATCGGGCTGGATGTGACCTCGGTCGGCGAGGCCATCATCGAACGTGCCCTTCGCCAGCGAGAGGCCAGCGCGCACTGCTCAGACAGCGATGCTTACTGGCACCTGCTGGTGACATCGGCCAAGGAACAGCAGGCGTTGATCGAGGCGGTCATCGTCCCGGAAACCTGGTTTTTCCGTTACCCGGAGTCCTTCGCGACACTTGGCAAGCTGGCGCGCGAGCAACTGGACAGGCTCGCGGGCGCACGTCCTCTGCGCATCCTCAGCTTGCCCTGCTCGACTGGCGAGGAGCCGTACTCCATTGCGATGGCGCTGATCGATGCCGGCATGGGGCCCAGGCAGTTCAAAATCGACGCCATTGATATCAGCCCTATCTCCATCGCGCGGGCCAAACATGGCGTTTATGGCAAGAATTCCTTTCGGGGCAGCGACCTGGGTTTTCGCGAGCGGTTCTTCAACCCGGTCGCCGAGGGGTTCGAGATAGTCGGTCAGGTACGCGATTGCATCGAGTTTCAGCCTGGAAACCTGCTGGACCCCAAGCTCGCCACGCAGACGGCCTACGACATCGTGTTCTGCCGCAATCTGGTGATTTACTTCGATCGTCCGACGCAACAGCACGTGTTTCAGGTTCTCAAGCAACTGACCCGGGAAGACGGCGTGCTGTTCATCGGGCCGGCAGAGGGCAACCTGCTGTCCGCCATCGGCATGCGCTCACTGGGCATCGCCCAGTCCTTCGTGTTTCGTCACGCGCCACCGGAAAAGCCCGTTGCATTCACCCTGCCTGCGCCGGTCAGCAGCCCTGCACCGCGCCCGGTGCCTGAACCCCTGGCGCGCCCGCCCGTCTCGAAGCCCGTTTCGCGAAACTCGACTGCCTTTGCGCCCAGTGTCAAATCCGCCGCACCGACGGGTAACACGGAAAGCGCGACGCTGCTGACCACGATTGCCAGCCTGGCCAATGAAGGTAAAAGTGTCGAAGCCCGCGCTGCCTGTGAGCGTTATCTGCAGCAGCATGAACCTGTCGCTCAGGTGTTCTACTGGCTGGGGTTGCTCAGTGAAGTGGAGGGGCGTGTGGCCGAGGCCCAGGGCTTTTACCGCAAGGCGCTTTATTTGCAGCCGCAGCACTCTGAATCGCTGGCTCAACTGGCCGCATTGCTGGCCGCGCAAGGGGACAGCGCGGGTGCCCGTCGACTGCAGGACCGCGCAGCGCGCGGCGCGAATAAACAAGGAAGCCACTGATGACGGGCGCGTTCGGTTTTTCAGGCATTACCCATGATCAGGCCCAGGACATCGACGACTGCTGGAACCGTATCGGCATTCACGGCGACCGCTCGTGCCCGTTGCTCGAAGATCACATCCATTGCCGCAACTGCTCGGTCTACTCGGCAGCGGCGACACGCCTGCTCGATCGTTATTCACTGGCCCAGGAACGTCACGAACATTTCCAGGGATCGGTCTTGCAGCGCGATATCAAGACGCGCTCGATTCTGGTCTTTCGTCTGGGCGAGGAGTGGCTGGGGCTGGCATCGCGCTGCCTGTCGGAAGTGGCCCCGGATCAGACCATCCACTCCCTGCCGCATCAGCGCTCGCGCGCCTTGCTGGGGGTCGCCAATGTACGCGGCGCACTGGTGGCCTGTATTTCGCTGGTCGAACTGCTGGGTCTGGACAGCAACCCGGTCGCGGCCCACTCTGCCCGAACGGTGCCGCGCATGCTGATTCTGGCAGCCGAAGGCGGGCCGGTTGTGGTGCCAGTGGATGAGGTGGAGGGTATCCATGCCATCGACGAGCGCGAGCTGGAGGCCGCTTCGGCGTCCGGCACGCATGCGAATGCGCGCTTTACCCGGGGTGTGTTTCTGTGGAAGGACCGCAGCCTGCGGTGGCTCGATGAAGAACAGTTGCTGTCGGCGGTGCACCGGAGCCTTACATGACGCCAGATCAAATGCGCGACGCCTCACTGTTCGAACTGTTTACGCTGGAAGCCGATGCGCAGACTCAGGTTCTGAGTGCGGGTCTGCTGGCGCTGGAGCGTAACCCAACCCAGGCCGATCAACTGGAAGCGTGCATGCGCGCGGCCCATTCGCTCAAGGGTGCAGCGAAGATTGTCGGGGTCGAGTTCGGGGTCAGCGTTGCGCATGTGATGGAGGATTGTCTGGTCAGCGCGCAGGAGGGGCGGTTGCTCCTTCAGCCCGACCACATCGACGCCCTTTTATCCGGCACCGATCTGTTGATGCGCATCGCCACACCGGGCGGTAACAGCGTCGGCCAGCCCGATATCGATGCCTATGTCGAAAAGTTGAACACATTGCTGAGCTCCGGTGCCGGGGCGGCGCGCACCGTCAGCGTGCCGATGCCCGACCCGCTGCTGGCCAGCGCCTTGCAGCTGCTTGAAGATTCGGCTGCATCGGAGTCGATAGCTGAATCGACGGTTGCCCCGTTGCCTGGTGGTCCGGCTCCTGAGCAAGCGCCTGCCGTGGCTGAGAAACCTGAACCTGAAGCCCGTTCCTCCGGGCCGCTTCGCGAGCGCCGGGTCACCGAAGGTGGCGAGCGGGTGCTGCGAGTCACCGCCGAGCGCCTCAACGGTCTGCTGGACATGTCGAGTAAATCCCTGGTCGAGACCCAGCGTCTCAAGCCGTTGCTGGCCGGGATGCAACGCCTCAAGCGTCTGCAAAGCAGCAGTGATCGTGCCCTTGAAGTGCTGGGGGCCAGCTTTGGCGAAGGCGGCCTGAATGCCGACGCGCAGAAAGCCCTGGAAGATGCGCGTAGCCTGTTGTCTCAGGCGCAGCAGATGCTGGCTCAGCAGACTGCCGAGCTGGATGAATTCGGCTGGCAGTCCGGGCAGCGAGCGCAGTTGCTGTATGACACCGCGCTGGCCTGCCGCATGCGGCCCTTCGCCGATGTGCTGGTCGGTCAGGCGCGCATGGTGCGTGACCTGGGGCGCGAGCTGGGCAAGCAGGTTCGTCTGCAGATCGAGGGCGACAAGACCCAGGTCGACCGGGATGTGCTGGAAAAGCTCGAAGCTCCGTTGACACATCTGCTGCGCAATGCGGTCGATCATGGTATCGAATCGCCGGAAAAACGCCTTGCACAGGGCAAGGATTCCGAAGGTCTGATCCGCCTTCAGGCTTCACATCAGGCTGGTCTGCTGGTGGTGGAGTTGAGCGACGACGGCGGCGGCGTGGATCTGGAACGGCTTCGCCAGAGCATCGTGCAGCGTAACCTGTCACCTGCCGCAACCGCTGCCCAGTTGAGCGAAGAGGAACTGCTGAGTTTTCTGTTTCTGCCTGGCTTCAGCATGCGCGACAAGGTCACTCAGGTGTCCGGGCGCGGCGTGGGCCTCGATGCCGTGCAGCATATGGTTCGCCAGATGCATGGCAGCGTCGAACTGCAGCAATGGGCGGGCGAGGGCAGTCGTTTCAGAATCGAGTTGCCACTGACGCTGTCCGTCGTGCGCAGTCTGGTGGTCGAAGTCGGTGGCGAAGCCTATGCCTTCCCCTTGGCCCACATCGAGCGCATGCGCGATCTGCAGCCCGATGACATCGTCCAGCTTGAAGGGCGACAGCATTTCTGGGATGAAGAGCGCCACGTCGGTCTGGTGTCGGCCAGTCAGTTGTTGCACCGGCCTTCGTTGCAGGATGCTGGTGAAGCGCTCAAGGTCGTGGTCATTCGCGAGCGTGACGCGGTGTATGGAGTGGCGGTCGAGCGCTTCATCGGCGAGCGCACGCTGGTGGTGATGCCGCTGGACGCGCGGCTGGGCAAGGTGCAGGACGTTTCGGCCGGGGCGCTGCTCGACGACGGGTCGGTGGTGCTGATCATCGACGTGGAAGACATGCTGCGCTCCGTCGAGAAGCTGCTCAATACCGGGCGTCTGGAGCGTATCGACCGGCGTAACCGCCAGATCGACAGCGTGTCGCGCAAGCGTGTGCTGGTCGTCGATGACTCGCTGACGGTGCGTGAGCTGGAGCGCAAGCTGCTGGTCGGTCGCGGCTACGAAGTGGCGGTTGCCGTCGATGGCATGGACGGCTGGAACGCGCTGCGCGCTGAAGATTTTGACCTGTTGATTACCGACATCGACATGCCACGCATGGACGGTATCGAACTGGTCACCCTGTTGCGTCGGGATACCCGGCTGCAATCGCTGCCTGTAATGGTGGTTTCCTACAAGGATCGAGAGGAAGATCGACGCCGCGGGCTGGATGCGGGTGCCGATTACTATCTGGCCAAAGCCAGTTTCCATGATGATGCCTTGCTCGACGCTGTCGTCGAGCTGATAGGGGATGCGCAGGCATGAAGATCGCTATCGTCAATGACATGCCCATGGCTGTCGAAGCACTGCGTCGGGCGCTGGCTTTCGAGCCCATGCATCAGGTGATATGGGTGGCGGGCAATGGTGCCGAAGCGGTGCGCTCCTGCGCCGAGCAAACGCCTGATCTGATCCTGATGGACCTGATCATGCCGGTCATGGATGGTGTCGAAGCCACGCGCCAGATCATGGCCAGTACACCGTGCGCTATCGTCATTGTCACAGTGGATCGCGAGCAGAACGTGCATCGCGTCTTCGAGGCCATGGGCTACGGTGCGCTGGATGTGGTGGACACGCCGGCCATCGGTGCAGGCAATCCCAAGGAAGCGGCGGCGCCGCTGCTGCGCAAGATTCTGAATATCGAGTGGCTGGTGGGACAGCGCAGCACCCACGAACGTGCGGTGGCGACACCTTTGCGTGAAGCGGTCCGGCGTGACAGGCTGGTGGCCATCGGCTCGTCAGCGGGTGGTCCTGCCGCCCTGGAGATTTTGCTCAAGGCCCTGCCGCCGACCTTTCCGGCGGCAGTCGTGTTGGTGCAGCATGTCGATCAGGTCTTTGCCGCAGGCATGGCCGAGTGGCTGTCCACCGCGTCCGGGCTGCCTGTGCAACTGGCCTGCGAGGGGCAGGTGCCGCAACGTGGCAAGGTCCTGCTGGCGGGCACCAATCATCACATCCGTCTGCTTAAAGGTGGCACGCTGGCGTACACGGCCGAGCCGGTGAACGAAATTTACAGGCCCTCTATCGATGTGTTTTTCGAAAGTGTGGCTCGCTATTGGAGTGGAGATGCTGTGGGCGTTTTATTGACGGGCATGGGGCGTGACGGTGCGATGGGGCTCAAGGCAATGCGTGAGCGCGGATTCCTGACCATTGCTCAGGATCAGGCAAGCTCTGCCGTCTATGGCATGCCCAAGGCAGCGGCTGCCATCGACGCCGCCGTCGAGATCCGTACGTTGACGGCCATTGCCCCGCGCCTTGTAGAGGTATTCGCTCAATGACTTTCCAGGTGAACTCACTGCAGCCCGGTGAGCAGGAGAAACGACATGCTTGATGTGCAGGTGGACGACATCAAAACCCCGGATGAAAACTCTGCGATGGTGCTGCTGGTCGACGATCAAGCCATGATCGGTGAAGCGGTAAGGCGTGGTCTGGCCAACCAGAGCTCGATCGACTTCCACTTCTGTGCCGATCCGCATCAAGCCATCGCCCAGGCGGTCCAGATCAAACCGACGGTCATTCTGCAGGACCTGGTGATGCCTGGCCTGGACGGTCTGACCCTGGTGCGCGAATACCGGAGCAATCCGCTGACGCGCGATATCCCGATCATCGTGCTGTCCACCAAGGAAGACCCGCTGATCAAGAGCGCAGCCTTTGCCGCCGGCGCCAATGATTACCTGGTCAAGCTGCCGGACAACATCGAGCTGGTCGCGCGGATTCTCTACCACTCGCGCTCATATCTGACCCTGTTGCAACGCGATGAGGCCTATCGCGCCTTGCGCGTCAGCCAGCAACAGTTGCTCGACACCAATCTGGTGCTGCAACGCCTGATGAACTCCGATGGCCTGACCGGGCTGTCGAACCGTCGCCATTTTGACGAGTACCTCGAACTGGAATGGCGTCGGGCGACCCGCGACCAGACGCAGTTGTCGCTGCTGATGATCGACGTTGATTACTTCAAGGCCTACAACGACAGCTTCGGGCATCTTGAAGGTGACGAGGCGTTGCGTCAGGTCGCCAAAGCGATTCGCAACAGTTGCAGCCGGCCGTCCGATCTGCCCGCCCGCTATGGTGGCGAAGAGTTTGCGATGGTGTTGCCCAACACGTCTCCGGGCGGTGCGCGCTTGATCGCAGAGAAACTGCGCCAGAGCGTCGTGGGCATGAACATCCCTCATATCGCGCCCGCCGAGGGAGCGCATCTGACCGTCAGTATCGGGGTGGCGACCGTAGGGCCGCAGGTCGGGCTGAACAGTCGACAGCTCATTCTGGATGCCGACAAGGGGCTGTATGCGGCCAAGAACAATGGTCGCAATCAGGTGGCGGTAGGCTGACCGGACACCCGTGCAGGTGTCCGCGGACCTCTGTACACCGTATCGCTGCAAATAGGCGTCACAAGGCGTGCTCGACGGGCTGCCTTCATGGCGCTGCCTGGGGTATACTCGTCGGCTTTGAAAATTTCGCCTGCGAGTGCTGCCTACCATGGAAATCAACCCGATCCTAAACAGCATCAAGGATTTGTCCGAGCGCTCCGAAACCATTCGGGGGTATCTTTGACTACGATCACAAACATGATCGTCTGACCGAAGTCAACCGCGAGCTCGAAGATCCAAACGTCTGGAACAACCCCGAATACGCACAGAACCTGGGCCGCGAGCGTGCCTTGCTGGCGCAGATCGTCGACACGCTCGATGAAATGACGTCCGGGCTGGCCGATGCCAAGGACCTGTTGCTGATGTCGGCCGAAGAAGAAGACCAGGCGGCCGTCGATGACGTCGCTGCCGAAGTCGAGCGCCTGCGTGAGTCGCTGGAGAAGCTGGAATTCCGTCGCATGTTCAGCGGCGAGATGGACCCGAACAACGCTTACCTGGACATCCAGGCCGGTTCCGGCGGTACCGAAGCACAGGATTGGGCCAACATCCTGCTGCGCATGTACCTGCGCTGGGCTGACAAGCGTGGTTTCGATGCGACCATCATGGAACTGTCCGCTGGCGAAGTCGCCGGTATCAAGGGCGCGACCGTACATATCAAGGGTGAATACGCCTTTGGCTGGCTGCGCACCGAGATCGGCGTGCACCGTCTGGTGCGCAAAAGCCCGTTCGACTCCGGCAATCGTCGCCACACCTCGTTCTCGGCCGTGTTCGTGTCGCCGGAAATCGATGACAACATCGAAATCGACATCAACCCGTCGGACCTGCGCATCGACACCTACCGTTCCTCCGGTGCCGGTGGTCAGCACGTAAACACCACTGACTCGGCGGTCCGTATCACTCACGTACCGACCAACACCGTGGTCAGCTGCCAGAACGAACGTTCCCAGCATGCGAACAAGGACACCGCCATGAAAATGCTGCGGGCCCGTTTGTATGAGCAGGAAGTGCAGAAGCGCAATGCAGCGTCCCAGGCGCTGGAAGACACCAAGTCCGACATCGGCTGGGGTCATCAGATTCGCTCCTACGTACTGGATGCCTCGCGCATCAAGGACCTGCGGACCAACATCGAACGCAGCGACTGCGACAAAGTGCTCGATGGCGATCTTGACGAGTACCTGATCGCAAGCCTCAAACAAGGGCTGTAATGCACGCTTCGCAGGGGCCGCACCGTAGGTGCGACCCTTTGCAAGCGTCCGGGACGGCTATCGGCCTCGCCCGCGAACCCGGATGAACCGGGGCAACGAACCTGTGATGGAATGACTGAAAACATGAGCGACCAACAACTCGACCCGCAAGCCCTGCAACAGGAAGAAAACACCCTGATCGCCCTGCGCAAGGAAAAGCTTGCTGCCGGCCGCGCCAAGGGTCAGGCCTTCCCGAATGACTTCCGTCGCGACAGCTACTGCAACGATCTGCAGAAGCAGTACGCCGACAAGACCAAGGAAGATCTGGCTGCGGCAGAGATTCCGGTCAAGGTTGCCGGTCGCATCATGCTCAACCGTGGCTCGTTCATGGTGATCCAGGACATGACCGGTCGCATTCAGGTCTACGTCAACCGCAAGACGCTGCCTGAAGAGACGCTGGCCGAAGTCAAGACCTGGGACCTGGGCGACATCATTGCCGCCGAAGGCACCCTGGCCCGCTCCGGCAAGGGCGATCTGTATGTCGAAATGACAACCGTGCGCCTGTTGACCAAGTCGTTGCGTCCGCTGCCGGACAAGCACCACGGCCTGACCGACACCGAGCAACGCTATCGCCAGCGCTACGTTGACCTGATCGTCAACGAGGATGTGCGCGAGACCTTCCGCGTGCGTTCGCAGGTTATCGCTCACATTCGCAGCTTCCTGATGAAACGCGACTTCCTGGAAGTCGAAACGCCGATGTTGCAGACCATTCCTGGCGGCGCGGCAGCCAAGCCGTTCGAAACCCACCACAACGCGCTGGACCTGGAAATGTTCCTGCGTATCGCGCCTGAGCTGTACCTCAAGCGGCTTGTTGTGGGTGGATTTGAGAAGGTCTTCGAGATCAACCGCAACTTCCGTAACGAAGGCGTCTCGACCCGGCACAACCCCGAGTTCACCATGCTCGAGTTCTACCAGGCCTACGCTGACTACGAAGACAACATGGACCTGACCGAAGAGCTGTTCCGCGAACTGGCTCAACTGGTTCTGGGCACCACCGACGTGCCTTACGGCGACAAGGTGTTCCACTTCGGCGAGCCGTTCGTACGCCTGTCGGTGTTCGACTCGATCCTCAAGTACAACCCCGAGCTGACCGCAGCCGACCTGCAGGACGTCGACAAGGCTCGCGCCATTGCCAAGAAGGCCGGCGCCAAGGTGCTGGGCTTCGAAGGTCTGGGCAAGCTGCAGGTGATGATTTTCGAAGAACTGGTCGAGCACAAGCTGGAGCAGCCGCACTTCATCACCCAGTACCCGTTCGAAGTTTCGCCGTTGGCCCGTCGCAACGACGACAACCCGAACGTGACCGATCGCTTCGAGCTGTTCATCGGTGGTCGTGAAATCGCCAACGCCTATTCCGAGCTCAACGATGCCGAAGACCAGGCCGAACGCTTCCAGGCCCAGGTGGCCGACAAGGATGCGGGCGACGACGAAGCCATGCATTACGACGCCGACTTCGTGCGTGCGCTGGAGTACGGCATGCCGCCAACCGCCGGTGAGGGGATCGGTATTGACCGCCTGGTGATGCTGCTCACCAACTCGCCGTCGATCCGGGACGTGATCCTGTTCCCGCACATGCGCCCGCAAGCGTAGTGAAAAAAAGAAAGCCGCCTCGAATGGGCGGCTTTTTTTTGGGTCTTTTTCAGGACGATTTTATAAGGAATACGGTGTGACGATTGCCAGAGAAGGGGCTGCCGGCGTAGCGAGCGCGGTGGCCAAGAGTGTCAAGTACCAAGGTCGCAAGACCAGCCGGGAGGGCAGTGAGCAGCGCAGGCAGGTGATTCTCGACGCCGCCATGCGCATCGTGGTGCGAGATGGCGTGCGGGCGGTGCGACACCGCGCCGTCGCCGCCGAAGCCTGCGTACCGCTGTCTGCCACCACGTATTACTTCAAGGACATTGATGACCTGCTGACCGATGCGTTCGCCCAGTATGTGCAGCGTAGCGCCGATTATCTGGTCAAGCTGTGGCAGAACACCGAGGTCATGCTGCGCGACATGATGGCGCGCAGTTCCGGCAGCCCCAGCGACCGATTTCGCCTGGCCGACGACATTGCCCGGATGGTCATGGAGTACATCCGCCATCAACTCCTCACCCGCCGCGATGCATTGATTGCCGAGCAAGCGTTCTATCACGAGGCGCTGATCAATCCGCGTCTTACCCCGCTGGTCATGGCGCACCAGGAAATTCTGTTGCAGGGCAGTTGTCAGTTTTTCCAGGTGATCGGCTCGTTGCAGCCTTATCAGGACGCGCAAGTGTTGACGGGGCTCATCCGCCGGATGGAATATCAGGGTCTGCTTCATGGCCCGCAGCGTCAGGCGGACGAAGAAATCCTCTGTATTCTCACCCGCCAGATGCGTCTGGTGCTTGGAACCCCTCAACCGGTTCGAGGGTGACGAAACCTCTGTTCAGGAGAACCCCATGAAGAGCTGGCGCGTGATTTTTGCGCTGTCGTTCCTGTTGCTCAGTGGCTGTCTGGTGACCTTCAAAGACCCGATTCCCGCTCGCGATGCCGCGCCGCCCGGATTACTGGGGCACTGGACCAGCAAGAATGCCTGGGGCGAACCTCTGGAACTGGATGTTTCGCGTGCCGGGGTCAACAGCTACAAGGCCGTGAGTTATCGCAAGGGCGACAGGCGTCACGGCGATGACTACACGGTGACCGTGGCGCGCCACGGCAGCCGCTGGTATCTGTCTGCAAATCTCCCGGACAAATACGGTGCTCATTACGGCCTGGGTGGGTTCGAGCTGACCGTTAACGGCGAACTGGTTGTCTATAGTCTGGACATGGACCGCGTCGGTCAGTGGGTCGAGCAGAACAAGCTCGACGGTCAGTCAATCGAGAGTGAAGCGGGCAAGGGCATTCTGATTACCAGTTCGCTTGAACAGGTATTCGGTTATCTCGACGATCCCGCCAACTCCGATGTTTTTCTAGAGGTCGCGCGCTACCAGCGCGCCGTCAAGTAGTAGGGCGATAGCCCGCCAGCCAAGGAGTACCGGGTGGACGAGTACCAACAGACTATTCGTGTTTTATCGGATCGAATTGTTGCCGCGCAGACACCGATTCGCGTGCTGGATGCGGTGAAGTGGGACGACACGGTCCGCCGGGACTTCCTCACTGCCAAAGGCAAGGTCATGCCTGCCGTGGATCGTGCGTATTACGAGAATCGCCCACTGGGCTTCGACTCTAGCGCTCTCAAGCAGGAATTCCAGAACATCGAGCGCGACGTCACGCGCCAGTTGGGGCAGTTCAATCCGGTTGGGCAGATCATGCGCCGGATGTGCCGGGAATACCGCATGGTAATCCGCATGCTTGAAGCGCGTGGCACACCCGACTTCGGGCTGATCTCTCAGGAATTGTACGGCGCGGCCTCCGATGCGTTTCACGCGGGCGATCCCACATTGGCCGATCTTGGGCTGATGCTTTCCGACTACCTGAATAACATCGCCGGACGTGGCGACCTTAAGGACGAACCGAAAATCCTGACGGCCAAGGACGCCGTGGCCTTGCTGCAATCGCGCCTGAACCGGGTGTTCGGCGAGGCTGAAGAAACCATCCGCGTTTTCGAATCCGACGGTATTGTGGCCGATGCGGCGGCGGGCGCGGATTACATCAAGATCCGCAGCGACGCGATGTTCAACGAGCGCGACGTGCGAGCCCTGGAAGTCCACGAAGGTCTGGTGCATGTCGGCACCACGCTTAACGGCCAGAACCAGCCGATCTGCACCTTTCTGTCCAAGGGGCCGCCGTCCTCGACTGTGACCCAGGAAGGTCTGGCGATCCTCATGGAAGTCATCGCCTTTGCGTCCTATCCCAGCCGTCTGCGCAAGCTGACCAACCGCACACGTGCCATTCACATGGCCGAAGAAGGCGCGGATTTTCTGCAGGTGTTCGAGTTCTACCGCGAACAGGGTTTCGGCATGCCGGAAAGCTATGGCAATGCCAGCCGGGTGTTTCGTGGTTCGGTGCCGAACGGGCTGCCGTTCACCAAGGACTTGTCGTATTTGAAAGGCTTCATCATGGTCTACAACTACATTCAGCTTGCGGTGCGCAAGGGCAAGCTTGAACAGGTACCGCTGTTGTTCTGCGGCAAGACCACACTGGAAGACATGCGCACCCTGCGCCAACTGGTCGATGAAGGTCTGGTGGTCGCTCCCAAATACCTGCCCGAACAGTTCCGTGACATGAATGCGTTGTCGGCCTGGATGTGCTTCTCCAACTTCCTCAATCACCTGAGTCTGGATCGCATCGAGGCGGACTACTCGAATATTCTCTGATAAAGCCCGATCACTTCCACGCTCCTGCGTTACACGCAAGTCTGCAGCAACCAATGGATTGTGGGAGGCGGCTTGCCGGCGATGCGTCTTTTGAAGCGACATATAAGTGATTGGGCTGACGCTATCGCCGGCACGCCGCCTCCCACAGGTTTGGTGGTCGTTTCCGCGCGACGGGCACGATTTTGACTCTCTCAAGGAATCCCCCCCATTTGAAACTGTTCAGCATCCTTGCCCTGCTCCTCAGTCTTGCCGGCTGCAGTTCTATGCTGTTCTACCCGGAGCCGGGTCTGCCGTTCACGCCTGACCAGGCACGTCTGCAGTACCGTGACGTCAACCTGACTGCCGCGGACGGCACGCGGCTGCATGGCTGGTGGCTTGCGGCGAAGGAGGGCGTGCCGGTCAAGGGCACGGTGTTGCACCTGCATGGCAACGGCGGGAATCTGTCCTGGCATCTGGGAGGAAGCGGGTGGCTGCCCGAGCAGGGTTATCAGGTGCTGATGCTCGATTACCGTGGCTACGGTCGGTCACAGGGCGAGCCGAGTCTGCCTGCGATCTATCAGGACGTTCAGGCGGCCTTTGACTGGCTGAACGCCGCGCCCGAGGTGAAGAGTGCGCCGCTGGTGGTGCTGGGACAAAGTATCGGGGGGGCGCTGGCAGTGCATTATCTTTCGCAGCACCCGCAGGAGCGTGCCCGGGTAAAAGCCTTGATTCTGGACGGCACGCCTGCCAGTTATCGCGACGTCGCACGCTACACACTGGGCACGTCCTGGCTGACCTGGCCGCTGAAAACGCCACTGTCCTGGCTGATCCCCGACAGCGACAGCGCGCTTAACGGGCTGCCGAAACTGGCCGGTACGCCGATGCTGATCTTCCAGAGCATGGACGACACCCTGGTGCCGCTCGCCAATGGCATCAGCCTCTACAAGGCTGCGCCGCCGCCCCGTGTGCTGCA
Source organism: Pseudomonas asturiensis (assembly GCF_900143095.1). Taxonomy (GTDB): domain Bacteria; phylum Pseudomonadota; class Gammaproteobacteria; order Pseudomonadales; family Pseudomonadaceae; genus Aquipseudomonas; species Aquipseudomonas asturiensis. Next base: position 340,989 of record NZ_FRDA01000003.1, read on the forward strand.
ACTGACCCGCGGCGGGCATGTGCAGACCTTCGCCGATCCGTTGTGGCGGCAGGTCATGGTCCGTTATCTGGAAGATCCACAGCATTTCGATGGCTTGCGTCGCCTTGCCGAAGTTCCCAATTACCCCGCGGCTTCAAAGCAACCCGAGACGCAGGAATGAGCGAGGAACGCAACGTCAGAGGCATGATCCTGACCGGCATCGCGAGCATCATCGGTACGGTCGGCTGTCTGTGGTATTACGGCTATCTGCACTTTGCCCGGCCTGAGGATGCCCTGTTGCTCAGCGAATTCACCTTGCTCAAGACGGTGCCGGGCGAGGATTACAAAGTTGCCGCCACACCTGCGGCTGAGGTCGCACAGTGCATTGATGGCGTGCTGGTCTTGTTCGATACCTCGCGCAAGGGGCTGTCGGGCGTCCTGGTCGATGATCGAAAGCAGGCTGTGCGCTGCATCGCTCAGAATCGGTCAGCGCCAGGGCAGTAACGCAGGCATGAAAAAGCCCCGCCTGTATGCGCAGGCGGGGCTTTGGGTACAGCCGCTCAGTCGATTATTTCATCGAAGAACGTGGGGCAACCGGCTGGTTGTCGTTGGAAATGGTCACTTCCACACGACGGTTCATGGCACGGCCGGAGTTGCTGGTGTTGTCAGCAACCGGGTATTCCTTGCCGTAACCCATGGCCACGATGCGGGTTGGGTCTACACCCATGCGTGTCAGCGCCATGCGAACCGAATTGGCGCGACGCTCGGACAGCGACTGGTTGTAGGCAGCCGAACCGGTGCTGTCGGTGTAGCCTTCAACGATCACCTTGCGGTCCTGGTTTTCCTGGAGGAAAGCGGCCAGTTTGCCGATATCGCCCTGAGCGCCTGGCTTCAGTTCAGCCTTGTTGTAGTCGAACAGCACGTCACCGAAGGTCACCAGGGTGCCGCGTTCGGTCTGCTTGGCATTCAGGCTGTTCTTGAGCGCAGCGATCTGAGCGTCACGGGCATCCAGACGAGCCTTGGCGCGTTCGGCCGAAGCGTTCTGCAGGGCAGCTTCGGAGTTGCGCAGGTTGATCGTCTGCTTGGCCAGTTCAACGCGCTGGTTAGTCAGGTAAGCGAGCTGGTCCACTTTCTTGGCGTCTTCGTCATCGCGGAAAGCTTTTTCAGCTTTTGCCAGCCACTCGCTCGCGTCCTTGGTCTCCAGCGCGGCAACCTTGGTGGCGTCCGGGTTGGTCTGCAGGGCGGTGAAGTTGGTGCGCGCCTGATCAAGGTTAGGGTTTGGCTTGGTGGCGCAGGCTGCCAAAGCAACGCTCATGGCCAGCAGGGCAGGGATCATCAATTGTTTACGCATAATTAGGGTCGTCCTTTAATCGATTACGAATGCATGAAAACCAAAGCTGGATGGCGGTGCTCACTGCACCTGGCGCATGCCTTCTTCACGTAGTTCGTTGACGCCCTGACGAGCATCCTGCACGGCTTTGGCGGCCTTGGCAGCCTGAGACTTACGCTCCGCTACACGGGCGTCCCACTCAGCCTGTTCGGCCAACTTGCGTGCTTCGTCGTATTTGTGGTCCTGCATGGCCAGATCAGCTTGCTTGAGCTTGTCCTGAGCCGACTTCATTTCCACCGCAGCAAACTCAGTACCGCCAGCGCTGACTGCGCTGTTCACGGCCGACTGAGAAACGGCGTACTGCTCGGACGGCGGGTTGCCTGCACAACCGGCAAGGATGAAAGTGCTACCCAGAGCCAGCGCAGCGAGTTTCAGCCCGCGCAGACCTTTGAACGTGGTGTTGGCAGTAGGGGTGTTCATGGTGATCAACTCCATTGTCTGACTCCGAACGTGGTTATCCATGACAGTATTTATTCAGGCCGCGCATCAGGTTTTTTAAACCGCCTGTTGCTCTACGGGCTTTCCTGTAATGGTTAATGGCTCGGACCTGCGCGGTTTTTGAATAGTTCAGATTAATATTCTCCGAACGATCATGAACGTTTGGCGGATCGCGATTCAGACACGGTATCGGGTGTAACGCTTCAAGCCCGCCGTTTTCACACGGACAGGCTTGTGGGCAACGCCGCTTTACAGCCTGTTCAGTCGTCCGTGGCAGCGTCCTGTTTTTCGGACAACGCATGCAGGTGATGTCTGGACAGCGCGAGAAAACGCGGTGTGGCACCGACGTCCTCATACAGCGGATCGCCTTCTTCATCGGTGGACACCACCTGCTGTCCCTTTACATAGGGAAAGCTGGCTTCCAGTTCTTCGAGGGCCGCGCCGATCAGTTCGCCCAACAGCTCTTCAGGGTGATGTTTGGGGTACATCTCGCACAGTGCGGCCAGTCTTGCTGCCGATTCGATGTCCAGATGAATCGCATAGCGGGTCTTGGTCAGGCGTCCCTTGGCATTACGTTCCCAATGCTGGGCAAGCTCGCGGATTTTCATGGTGACCTCTCGATGGACTCGCTCGTGGCGAGTCTGTCCGGTGATGAGTCGTTGTGTGGCTCACGGATGAGATTAGCCTGTCTGAACGCGAGGGTGATGTGCGACGAATTCATGAAGGCATCTGCACAAGGATTTGTCGCTGAACACACTTTTGATGCACTGTTGGCAGTGCGGATTTGAAGACGCCCGTTCAGTTCGGGTGAGCAGTCAGGCAAAAGCCCATATAAAAACCGGGAGAGGGAACGATGGCTGATATCGATGCGCGTTTGCGCGAAGACGTTCACTTGCTGGGTGAGCTGTTGGGCAACACCATTCGTGAACAACGCGGTGCTGACTTTCTCGACAAGATCGAGCGCATTCGCAAAAGCGCCAAGGCCGGCCGGCGCGGTTCGGCCGAAGGTGCAGAGGCGCTCAGCTCCAGCGTGGACAGCCTTGAAGACGACGAGTTGCTGCCTGTGGCCCGGGCCTTCAATCAGTTCCTGAACCTGGCGAATATCGCCGAGCAATACCAGCTCATGCACCGGCGTGACGACGCGCAACCCCAGCCGTTCGAATCCCGCGTGCTCCCGGAGCTGCTGGAGCGCCTCAAGCGCGAAGGTCATACGCCCGACGCACTGGCGCGGCAACTGGGCAAGCTGGAGATCGAGCTGGTGCTCACCGCGCACCCGACCGAAGTGGCGCGGCGCACGCTGATCCAGAAATACGATGCCATCGCTGCGCAACTGGCGGCGCTGGACCATCGTGACCTGAACACCCAGGAGCGCGAGCAGATCACCTCACGCTTGCAGCGTCTGATCGCTGAAGCCTGGCACACCGAGGAAATTCGCCGTATCCGGCCGACGCCGGTCGACGAGGCCAAGTGGGGCTTTGCGGTCATCGAGCATTCGCTGTGGCATGCAATCCCCAATTACCTGCGCAAGGCCGATCTGGCGCTGCAAGCCGCAACCGGCCTGCATTTGCCTCTGGAAGCGGCCCCTGTCCGCTTTGCCTCATGGATGGGGGGTGATCGGGACGGCAACCCGAACGTGACCGCTGCTGTGACCCGCGAAGTGCTGCTGTTGGCCCGCTGGATGGCGGCCGATCTGTACGTGCGGGACGTCGACAGCCTGGCGGCCGACCTGTCGATGCAACAGGCCAGTGACGCGTTGCGGGCCAGTGCAGGCGACAGCGCCGAGCCGTATCGCACCGTACTCAAGCGCTTGCGTGAACGCTTGCGGGCAACCCGCAACTGGGCCAATGCCTCGCTCACCGTGACGCAGCCCGCGCCTGAGGCCGTGCTGCATGAGAATCGCGAACTGATCGAACCCTTGATGCTCTGCTTCCAGTCACTGCACGAGTGCGGCATGGGCGTGATCGCCGATGGTCCGCTGCTGGACTGCCTGCGTCGCGCCGTGACCTTCGGACTGTTCCTGGTGCGTCTGGACGTGCGTCAGGACTCCAGCCGCCATTGCGCGGCCATGACGGAAATCACCGATTATCTGGGGCTGGGCCGTTACGAGGAATGGGACGAACAGACTCGCATCGAATTTCTGTTGCGTGAGCTGAACAACCGTCGCCCGCTCTTGCCCGCTTACTTCAAGCCCGCAGCGGATACCGCAGAAGTCCTGGCCACGTGCCGGGAAGTGGCGGCGGCGCCTGCGGCCTCGCTGGGTTCTTACGTGATTTCGATGGCGGGCGCTGCCTCCGACGTGCTCGCCGTGCAGTTGCTGCTCAAAGAAGCCGGTCTGCAACGTCCGATGCGCGTCGTGCCGTTGTTCGAGACGCTGGCCGACCTGGACAACGCAGGGCCGGTGATTGAAACGCTGCTGGGTTTGCCGGGCTATCGCTCGCGTCTGCACGGCCCTCAGGAAGTGATGATCGGTTATTCCGATTCGGCCAAGGACGCCGGCACTACGGCGGCGGCCTGGGCGCAGTATCGGGCTCAGGAAAAACTGGTGCAGATCTGCCGTGATCAGCAGGTCGAACTGCTGTTGTTCCACGGCCGTGGCGGTACGGTCGGACGTGGAGGCGGCCCGGCGCATGCGGCCATCCTTTCGCAGCCGCCGGGTTCGGTGGCAGGGCGTTTCCGCACCACTGAACAGGGTGAAATGATCCGTTTCAAGTTCGGCTTGCCGGACATCGCCGAGCAGAACCTCAACCTGTATCTGGCTGCTGTGCTGGAGGCGACCTTGCTGCCGCCTCCGCCGCCTGAACCGGCGTGGCGCACAATGATGGACCAGTTGGCCAGCGACGGCGTCAGCGCCTACCGTGCAGTGGTCAGGGAAAATCCCGAGTTCGTCGAGTATTTCCGTCAGGCCACGCCTGAGCAGGAACTGGGCCGTTTGCCGCTGGGCAGCCGTCCGGCCAAGCGCCGCGAGGGTGGGGTTGAAAGCCTGCGCGCGATTCCGTGGATCTTCGCCTGGACCCAGACGCGGTTGATGCTGCCCGCGTGGCTGGGCTGGGAAGCTGCGTTGACCAGGGCGCTGGAGCGTGGAGAGGGTGATTTGCTGGCGCAGATGCGCGAGCGCTGGCCGTTCTTCCGGACCCGCATCGACATGCTGGAAATGGTGCTGGCCAAAGCGGATGCCGACATCGCGCGGCTCTACGATGAGCGGCTGGTCAGTCAGGAACTGCAACATTTAGGCTCACATTTACGCGACCTATTGTCGCAGGCCTGCGACGTGGTTCTGGGACTTACCGGCCAGACGCAATTGCTGGCACACAGCCCGGAAACGCTTGAGTTCATCAGCCTGCGCAACACCTACCTGGACCCGCTGCATTTGCTTCAGGCGGAGCTGCTTTCCCGTTCCCGGCATCGTGAGGCGAATCTGGACAGCCCTCTGGAACTGGCGTTGCTGGTGTCCGTGGCGGGAATTGCCGCCGGGCTGCGCAATACCGGTTAAGTGCGTCCGTTTGGCGACAGGCTGTCTGTTTGACGCCGGTCAGGGCGGGTGTGGCGTTTACGGGCTAACCTGCCCAAGAGGTTGCAGCAGGTCATACCGCTTGATAATCACGGCGCACATGCGGGTGCGCCGTGGGGTTACTGCGACTTTCGGCGGCTTGTGCGGCTCGGGTCGGCTGTGTATCTTGATCAGCCTTTTGGCCTATTGGCCTGATTCAGTTTTTTAGATTGGCCCATGAGGCGAATCCTATGATTTCTATATAAAAAATTTGAGGAGCATGACGATGCGCGTGATTCTGCTGGGAGCTCCCGGTGCCGGTAAAGGTACTCAGGCAAAATTCATCACTGAAAAGTTCGGCATCCCGCAAATTTCGACAGGCGACATGCTGCGCGCAGCGGTCAAGGCCGGTACAGAGCTGGGCATCAAGGCCAAGAGCGTCATGGATTCAGGCGGTCTGGTTTCCGATGACCTGATCATCGGCCTGATCAAGGACCGTCTGGCCGAGCCGGATTGCGAGAACGGCGTGCTGTTCGACGGCTTCCCGCGCACCATTCCACAGGCCGAGGCACTGCTTAAAGCCGGTCTGGAAATCGACCACGTACTGGAAATCGCTGTCGATGACGAAGAAATCGTCCAGCGCATGTCCGGCCGTCGTGTTCACCCGGCTTCCGGGCGCACCTATCACCTGCAGTACAACCCGCCGAAGGTTGAAGGCAAGGACGATGTCACGGGCGAGGATCTGGTTCAGCGCCCTGACGACGTCGCCGAAACCGTACGTCATCGCCTGGCGGTCTATCACGAGCAGACCAAGCCGCTGGTCGAGTTCTACAGCAAACTGAGCGCGCAGAACGGCAAGCCCAAGTGCAGCCACATCCCGGGCGTCGGTTCTGTTGAAGAGATCACCGCCAAAGTGCTCAAAGCACTGAGCTGAGTCGATACAGCGTCTCAACAATGGCCCGCTTGCGGGCCATTTGTCATTTATACTGCGCCACTTTTCCATGACGACGGACACACCGATGACCACCTTGCTGGCCCTGGACACCGCCACTGAAGCCTGCTCGGTCGCTTTGCTGCATGACGGCAAGGTACTGAGCCACTACGAGGTGATTCCGCGCCTGCATGCCCAGCGCCTGCTGCCGATGATCAAGGACCTGCTGGCCGAGGCGGGGATTGCCCTGTCGGCGCTGGACGCCATTGCCTTCGGCCGTGGTCCGGGAGCGTTCACCGGTGTGCGGATTGCGATCGGTGTCGTTCAGGGACTGGCCTTCGCGCTGGAGCGCCCCGTGTTGCCGGTGTCCAACCTGGCGGTGCTGGCGCAGCGAGCCTACCGCGAGCAGGGCGTTTCGCAGGTGGCTGCCGCCATTGATGCGCGCATGGATGAGGTCTATTGGGGTTGCTATCACGAGAAGGCGGGCGAGATGCGTCTGGTCGGTCATGAAGCGGTCATGGCGCCCGAACTGGCCGCCTTGCCCCTGGACGCTACGGGGCAGTGGTTCGGCGCGGGCACCGGTTGGGGCTACGCCGAGCGTATCCCGGTCACGTTGGCGGGTCAGGATGCAAGCTTGCTGCCTCATGCTCAGGATCTGCTGGCGCTTGCCACTTTCGCCTGGAATCGCGTCGAAGCCGTGCCAGCGGATGATGCGCAGCCGGTCTATCTGCGTGACAAAGTGGCCACGCCCAAGGCTCGTTAGTGGTGAGCGTTGCAACTCCCAAGTTATGAAGATTGCAACCTGTGTATCAATTTGCCATCTACCGTTTATCGTTTTAGTGTGACTTCAAGCGCCTGGGCTCAAACAATTTGCAATATGTGTGGTCTAGTTAACGTTAGGGAATTTGCCAGTATCCGGACTGTAACGTTAAATTGCCACTACAGAAGCCGAGTAACTACCGATGCGCATTGACGGACCATCACAACGTTCATACCCCATCAAGCGAAAGCCGCAGAAGCGTCCTTCGACGGTGGAGGGTTCCTTCGAGGAAATCTCTTCCGACGCGGACCTCCCCGCGCTGCCTGCGCCTGCCAATGCTGCACGCCGTCAGGCGGATGAGGGCCCGATTTCAAGTACTGGCAATGTACCTGCACGTCCTCAGGACATCATCTTTCCGCGCTCCATGAGTTCTCGTGTCGCCAACGCCCTGGCCAGTTACCTGACCACAGCCAGCTTTGTAGATTGGGACCTTGAAGTATCGGGGCTCGATCTTCACGTCTGATGGTGTCCGGTCTTCCTTACTACCTGGGGTGTTCGTCCTGGAGCGAAAACGCCTGGCGTGATTCGCTGTACCCCGAAGATGCTCGTCCTGCTGACTTTCTGAGCCTTTACACCCAAGTTTTCAATGTCGTCGAAGGCAATACGACGTTCTACGCCCGGCCCGCGGCCTCCACCGTGCAGCGTTGGGCCGAAGTGATGCCGGAAGATTTTCGCTTCACCGCCAAGTTTCCCCGCGATATCAGCCACGACGGCGATCTGCGTGCCCAGGTAACCGCTGCTGAAACGTTCATTCAACTCATGGCCCCGCTGGGCACGCGTGTAGCGCCGTTCTGGTTGCAGTTGTCGGCCAGTTTCACGCCACAGCGCCTGGCAGAACTGGCGGGCTTCATTGACGAGTTGAATGTGCCCTTGGCTGTTGAAGTTCGGAACATGGCCTTTTTCATGAAGGGCGATGAGGAGCGCATGCTCAATCGTCTTTTGCTGGAACGTGGCATCGAACGTATTTGCCTGGATTCGCGCGCGCTGTTCAGTTGCGTATCCAGTGACCCCGCCGTACTGCATGCACAGTCCAAGAAACCCAAGGTGCCTGCTCGCCCGGCCGCGCTGACTCAACATCCTCAAGTACGATTCATCGGCCGCCCCGAGCTTGAAGCCAATGACCCGTTTCTGGTGCAGTGGGTTGAGAAGGTGGCCGTCTGGATCGAAGAGGGTCGTGTGCCCTACGTGTTCCTGCACACCCCGGATAACCTGCGGGCGCCTGATCTGGCGCGGCGTTTTCATGAGCAACTGAGGGTGCGCCTGCCGGGGTTGCCGCCATTACCTGAACTGGATCGTGGTCCAGAGGTGGAGCAGTTGGGCTTGCTCTGAGGTCGATAGGTGTGGGTTTATTGAAACCTGTCAGCCGGAGAGCACGCCCATGGACTCGCAACAACTTCTCAAAGCACAGACATTCAAGGCCTTGCATGAGCGCGAAGGTGCTTTCGTCATGCCCAACCCGTGGGATGCAGGCTCGGCAAAGCTGCTTGCGTCGCTGGGTTTCGAGGCCTTGGCGACCACCAGCGCCGGTCTGGCATTCGCTCTGGGCCGTGCCGACGCCGAGGGCGCACTCAGTCGCGATGATACCCTCGCCAACGTGGCGGCTATTGTCGCGGCCACGCCACTCCCGGTCGCGGCCGACCTGGAAAACTGCTTTGCCGACAGCCCTGAAGGCTGCGCCGAGACGCTGCTCAAGGCGGCTGCGGCGGGAATCGTGGGCGGTTCCATCGAGGACGCCAGCGGGCAGGCAGATAACCCGATCTATGATTTCGACCTGTCCGTTGCGCGCGTGCGGGCTTCGGTCGCTGCCGTGCGAAGCCTGCCGTTTCCTTTCATGCTGACGGCACGGGTGGAAAACCTGTTGCACGGCCGGATGGATTTCGCCGACACGTTGCGCAGGCTTGAAGCGTACGCCGAGGCGGGGGCGGATGTGCTCTACGCGCCCGGCCTGCGTACCCGTGAAGAGGTGATCGCCGTCGTGCGTGCGGTCGCGCCCAGACCGGTGAATGTCCTGATGGGGCTGGGTGGCGTGACGCTTTCGGTGGCGGACCTGAGCGAGTGCGGCGTCAAACGCATCAGCGTCGGCTCTTCGCTGGCGCGCGCAGCATTGGGTGGGCTGTATCGTGCTGCGGAGGAAATCCGTAACTATGGCACGTTCAATTACGCCGGACAGGCGCTGCCTTTCGATCAACTGAACGATCTGTTCAAGGGCTGAGCATGCGCGTGTTCCTGTTGTTGCTGGTGCTGTGCGCGGTCGGGGTCTTTGCAGTGTGGCGTGGCTGGGTTGACGTGCCCCCGCAATGGAACCCTTGGGCACCGCTGGATGTGCGCGCCGAGCCGAATCTGCTGACGCCGTTCAAGCTGTCACGCCTGCGCGATGACCCGGTGTTGTGCGATCAGGTATTGAGCGCCTCGGGCCTGCGTTTCACTCGTCAGGCCGACAGCCCGGCTTCGGCGCAATGTCCGCTGGAAAATACCTTGCGCGTGCAGGGCGGGGATGTGGCGCTGAGCAGCAGCTTTCTGGCCAGCTGTCCCTTGGCCGTGGCCTACGTGCTGTTCGATATCCATACGCTGCAGCCAGCGGCGGAGACGGTGTTCGGTCAGCGTGTTGCGCGCATCGATCACCTTGGCAGCTTTGCCTGTCGCAACATCTACAACCGCGCCAATAGCCGGCTCAGCCAGCATGCGACCGCCAATGCGCTGGATATCGCCGGTTTCCGTCTGGTCGACGGTCAGCGCATCAATCTGCTCAAGGACTGGAACGATACCGGGGATAAAGGGCGCTTTCTCAGGCAAGTGCGTGACGGGGCCTGCAAGAGCTTCAGCACGGTGCTGGGGCCGGAGTACAACGCGGCGCATCGTGATCATTTTCATGTGGACATGGGACGTTGGCAGGTGTGTCGCTGATCAGGCAGCCATGCGCAGGTTTTGCAGAATCAGTGGGCGAGCCCAGACGCTGTCGTAGTCGAACTGACGCTGTTGCGTGGCGATGGTTTCTTCGTCCAGCGGCAGGGCGGCCTTGTCAGCCAGCTCCCATTCGAGCTCGGCGATAGGCAGGTGCAGCGCACGCGGCTGTGGTGCCGGGCCAGGCGTCACGTCGCTGTGGGCGTTGAGGACGGTAGGCCGCACCCAGTTGCTTTCGAATTCCAGGTGGCGCTGCTGCTCGATCATGTCGGCGATGCTGAACGGTTCGGCGGCTGGCGGCAGCAGATCCAGCTCAAATTCGGCAATCGGCAGAAACAGCGGCTCAGGTGGTTTGACTTCGGTATCGGCGACCGGGCAGGCGCGCTGCTCGACAATCTTGCCCAGGGTTTTGGCACCGGCGACCGGCTCGCCAGTCTCAACATCCACTTCCACAGTGCTGGGATGCACGGGGACCGGGGTGCTGTCGGCGACCTGATCGGCCATCGCTCGTGCAAATGCATCCGACCACAACTGCGTGACACCACCGAGGGTGCGGCTGTTGCGGACGCTAAAGTCGCCTGAGTGCGACAAATAGCCAATGGATGTTTGAACAATGTCTGACATAGCGATCAGTACTGGCCTTGGGTCTGGCAAAATGCCGGATACTTTGGTTATCGGCAGATTTTGCCGATCATTAACAATTTTTGAGTGTGTGGGCGCAATGAGTGAACAGCAGGCAGGCAGTCGTATCCGGGTCGAAGCCCTGACCGCGAGCGGGCAGGATCAGGCAGCGCAGTGGGCAGCGCGACTGGGCCTGCCGTTGCAGGACGAAGAGGCGGATTTTGCCCTGCAAGTCACCGACGAAGGCCTGCAATTGCAGCAGTTGGGTGACGATGCGCCGGGAGCGGTGCGGGTCGATTTCGTCGAGGGCGCGGTGGCCCATCGCAGGTTGTTCGGCGGCGGCACCGGGCAGATGATCGCCAAGGCGGTCGGCATCCAGCCGGGTATCCGGCCTCGTGTGCTGGATGCCACGGCCGGGCTGGGCAAGGATGCATTTGTGCTGGCAAGCCTGGGGTGTGAGATGAGTCTGATCGAACGCCAGCCGATCATCGCTGCGTTGCTGGAGGACGGGCTGTCACGTGGGCGCAGCGACCGTGATGTGGGCTCGATCATCAGCCAGATGCGCTTGCTGACCGGCAACTCGATCCAGCTGATTCGTGACTGGCAGGGCGAGCCGCCGCAAGTCATCTACCTTGATCCCATGTTCCCGCATCGGGAAAAAACCGCGCTGGTCAAAAAGGAGATGCGTCTGTTCCGCCCGCTGGTGGGCGATGACATGGATGCGCCCGCCTTGCTGGAAGCGGCGCTGGCGTTGGCCACGCACCGTGTCGTGGTCAAACGTCCGCGCAAAGCACCCTGCATTGACGGTGCCAAGCCTGGCTACGCACTGGATGGCAAATCCAGCCGCTATGACATTTACCCGAAGAAAGCCTTGAAGCCCAAGCCCGTCGAATGAGCCGCCCATTCGACGATCAGTGATCAGGTGCATAGGCGCGCATGAACAGCGTGACCACTTCACGCACATGCCGCTCGGCATTGTCTTCTTCCGGCTGCACGCTGCATCCCACCAGCAGCCGGAAGTTGTGAATCCCCTTCACCATATTCAGAAAATGCTCGGCTGCGCGCAGAGGGTTTTCGATGCGCAGGCTGCCGGTCGCGTCGATTTCGATCAGCACGCGTTCCATTTCACTGATGAGCTTTTGCGGCCCGGCCTCGAAGAAGATCATCGACAACTGCGGGTCCTGCGAGCCCAGTGCCACCATCAAGCGGTGCAATTCGAGGGATTCGGGGCTGTTGACCAGGCATTGAAAGGCGCGGGCGATATTGAGCAGCGCGGTCTCGACGGTCGCGCCTTGCGCCAGATGAAACAGCACGGCAGGCATCTGCTCTTCGCAACGCGCCACCACGGCGGCTGAAAACAGCGTTTCCTTGTCGGTGAAGTGGCTGTAAACCGTCAGCTTGGAGACGCCGGCTTCGCTGGCAATCGCGTCCATACTGGTATTTACGTAGCCGTTACTGATGAACAGATTCTTCGCCGATTCAAGAATGGCCTTGCGCTTCTCAAGGTCCTTGGGGCGACCGGGTCCGGTATTTAACGGGGCGTCAGGCATGGCTTCGAATAATGTACTGGTGAGTTTGATAATTTTTAATATACTCGCCAGTACAATTATTCCAAGCTTGTTTTGATGAAGGTTTACATCATGTTCCGCGATGTCATGCCGCTTGTCGTTTCCCTGTCTCTGGTTTCATTGCTGACCGCCTGCGGCCAGGAGAGCACCGCGCCCGTGGTGATTCGTCCCGCTATGGTGGTGCAGCCGTTGCCTTCCGCTCAATCCATGGACAGCTACCCTGGCGAGGTACGTGCGCGCTTCGAGCCTGAGCTGGCGTTCCGTATCTCCGGCAAGGTCAGCAAACGCATGGTCGAGGAGGGGCAGCGGGTCAAGGCCAACCAGCCATTGGCCGAGCTGGACGCGCAGGATGTACGCCTGCAACTGGACGCCACCCGCGCGCAGGTCACCGCCGCCGAAGCCAACCTGCAACTGGTGCGCTCGGAGCGCGATCGCTACAAGACCCTGCTGGACCGGCAGATGGTCAGCCGTTCGCAATACGACAATGCCGAAAACCTCTATCGCTCAGGCGAAGCGCGACTCAAGCAGATCAAGGCCGAGTTGACGGTTGCCGACAACCAGACCAGCTACACCGTGCTGCGTGCCTCACAGGATGGGGTGATCGCCAGGCGTTCGGTGGAGGTCGGGCAAGTGGTGGCTGCCGGGCAGACCGTTTTCACCTTGGCCACCGACGGTGAGCGGGAAGTGTCGATCAGCTTGCCGGAGCAGAACTTTGCCCGTTTCAAAGTCGGTCAGCCGGTCTCGGTCGAGCTGTGGACGCTGCGCGATCAACGCTTCCCCGGCCGCATTCGTGAATTGTCACCTTCCGCCGATCCCCGCTCGCGAACCTTCGCAGCGCGCGTCGCATTTGCCAGCGGGCAGGTCCCTGCAGAACTGGGCCAGAGTGCCCGGGTGTTCATCGCGTCCGAGCACGCAGTGCCGCTGGCGGTGCCGCTCGCGGCACTGACGGCCGAGAACGGTGCCACGTATGTATGGCGGGTCGCTCCCGACAGTACCGTGAGCCGCGTGCCGGTGCAGGTCGGGCCTTATGGTCAGGAATCGGTGCCGGTGCTTCAAGGCTTGAAAGAGACCGACTGGGTCGTGGCCGCAGGGGGGCATGTGTTGCGCGAAGGCGAACGAATTCGTCCGGTGGACCGCAGTAATCGGGCCGTGAAACTGACTGCCAAGGAGTAGGCCTCGATGCATTTCAATCTTTCCGAATGGGCGCTGCGTCACCGCCAGGTCGTGCTGTATCTGATGATCGTGCTGGCCATCGTTGGCGCGTTGTCCTACACCAAGCTGGGTCAGAGCGAAGATCCGCCGTTCACCTTCAAGGCCATGGTGATCCGCACCCTGTGGCCCGGCGCCAGCGCCGAAGAAGTGGCCCGTCAGGTCACGGACCGCATCGAAAAGAAACTCATGGAAACCGGCGAGTACGAGCGCATTGCGTCCTTCTCGCGGCCAGGGGAATCCACGATCACGTTCGTGGCGCGCGACTCGATCTTCTCCGCCTACCTTCCCGAACTCTGGTATCAGTTGCGCAAGAAGGTCGGCGATATCCGCCAGAGTCTGCCGCCTGGCGTTCAGGGGCCATTCTTCAATGATGAGTTCGGTACCACGTTTGGCAATATCTACGCCTTGACCGGCCAGGGGTTTGATTACGCGGTGCTCAAGGACTACGCCGACCGTATTCAGATTCAGCTGCAGCGGGTCAAGGATGTCGGCAAGGTCGAGTTGATCGGCCTGCAGGACGAGAAGATCTGGATCGAGTTGTCCAACGTCAAGCTCGCCACGCTGGGCCTGCCGTTGCAGCAGGTGCAGCAGGCCCTTGAAGCGCAGAATGCCGTGTCGTCGGCCAGTTTCTTCGAGACCTCCAGTGAGCGTATCCAGCTGCGGGTCAGTGGCCGTTTCGAAAGCGTGGACGAGATTCGCAATTTCCCGATTCGGGTTGGCGACCGTACCTTGCGCATCAGCGATCTGGCTGACGTCCATCGCGGTTTCAACGATCCACCCGCGCCGCGCATGCGCTTCATGGACGAAGATGCGATTGGCCTGGCCGTGGCGATGAAAAACGGCGGCGACATTCTGGTGCTGGGCCGGGCACTGGAAGCCGAGTTCGCCAGGCTGCAGAAAAACCTTCCGGTCGGTATGCAATTGCGCAAGGTGTCCGACCAGCCCGCAGCAGTGAAGACCGGCGTTGGCGAGTTCGTACAGGTGTTGGCCGAAGCGTTGATCATCGTCCTGCTGGTGAGTTTCTTCTCGCTGGGAGTGCGTACCGGCATGGTGGTGGCGCTGTCCATTCCACTGGTGCTGGCCATGACGTTTGCGACCATGTATTACCTGGGCATCGGCCTGCACAAGATTTCGCTCGGCGCGCTGGTGCTCGCACTGGGGTTGCTGGTGGACGATGCCATCATCGCGGTCGAGATGATGGCGATCAAGATGGAGCAGGGTTACGACCGGCTCAAGGCGGCCAGCTTCGCATGGACCAGTACAGCGTTCCCGATGCTGACCGGTACGCTGATCACGGCCGCGGGTTTCCTGCCGATTGCCACCGCGCAATCGAGCACCGGCGAATACACCCGCTCGATCTTTCAGGTGGTGACCATTGCCCTGATTGCCTCGTGGATTGCGGCGGTGATGTTCGTGCCTTATCTGGGCGACCGGCTGTTGCCGGACCTCGCCAAACGGCATGCCGACAAACATGGAGGGGCCCATGCACCTGACCCTTATGCGACGCGCTTCTACCAGCGTATCCGGGCGTTGGTGGGCTGGTGCGTGCGTCGCCGCAAGACGGTGATCGTGGCCACCGTCGGCCTGTTCGTGTTGTCAGTGGTGATGTTCAGATTCGTCCCGCAACAGTTCTTCCCGGCTTCCGGTCGTCTGGAACTGATGGTCGACCTGAAGCTCGCCGAAGGTTCTTCGCTGGTCAACACTGCTGAGCAGGTCAAGCGCCTGGAGCAGATGCTCAAGGGGCACGAAGGCATCGACAACTACGTCGCCTACGTCGGCACCGGCTCGCCACGTTTTTACCTGCCGCTGGACCAGCAATTGCCCGCGCCCAGCTTCGCCCAGTTCGTTGTGCTCACCCGCAGCATTGAAGACCGCGAGGCGCTGCGCACCTGGCTGATCAGCCACCTAAACGAGCAGTTCCCGACCCTGCGCTCCAGGGTGACACGCCTGGAAAACGGCCCGCCTGTGGGCTATCCGGTGCAATTTCGCATCACCGGCGAGCACATCGAAGTGGTGCGTGCGCTGGCGCGCAAGGTGCAGGACAAGGTGCGCGAAAACCCCCACGTCTCCAACGTTCACCTCGACTGGGAAGAGCCGAGCAAGGTCGTGCACTTGAACATCGATCAGGATCGCGCGCGTGCCCTGGGCGTCACCACCGCTGATTTGTCGGCGTTCCTGCGCAACTCGCTGACCGGCTCCAACGTGAGCCAGTATCGCGAAGACGATGAACTGGTGGACATCATGGTGCGCGGCACACGCAACGAGCGTGAGCAACTGGAGTCGCTGTCCAGTCTGGCCATTCCCACGCAAAACGGGACCAGCGTGGCGTTGTCGCAAGTGGCCACTCTGGATTACGGCTTTGAAGAGGGTGTTATCTGGCACCGCAATCGCTTGCCGAACGTGACCGTGCGCGCCGACATCTACGGCAAGGATCAACCGGCAACGCTGGTGAAACAGATCCTGCCGACGCTGGAGTCGGTGCGTGCCGAATTGCCGGACGGCTATCTGCTGGAAGTGGGCGGTACGGTAGAGGATTCCGCACGCGGACAGAACTCGGTCAATGCGGGCGTCCCCTTGTTCATCGTTGTGGTGTTGACCCTGCTGATGATCCAGTTACGCAGCTTTTCGCGCATGCTCATGGTGTTCGTGACTGCGCCGCTGGGCCTGATCGGGGTGACGCTGTTTCTGCTGATCTTCAACCAGCCGTTCGGCTTCGTGGCAATGCTGGGCACCATCGCGCTGTCAGGGATGATCATGCGCAACTCGGTGATTCTGGTGGACCAGATCGAGCAGGACATCGCCGCCGGGCTGGATCAATGGCACGCGATCATCGAAGCCACCGTTCGCCGCTTCCGGCCCATCGTGCTGACCGCACTGGCCGCTGTGCTGGCCATGATCCCGCTGTCACGCAGCCTGTTCTTCGGCCCGATGGCCGTGGCCATCATGGGCGGCCTGATCGTTGCCACCGCACTGACACTGCTGTTTCTGCCTGCGTTGTATGCGGCGTGGTTCAGGGTCAAGAAAGTGGAAGGCGTTTGATCAGTGTAATCTCGCGGCGAGTATCGGACTGTGGGAGGCGGCACTACCTCCTGGACGTAGCGCTGTCGCACAGCAAACTCAGCGGGAGCGGACCGGGCGGCGTTCCGCTCCCACGAGTTCATGCCGAAGCGCTTACAAGGCGCCAAATACCTTTTTCGCCAGCCCTGTCGCGGCAGCGGCCGGGTTGGCGCGGATGCTTTCTTCCTGTTTGGCGATCATCTCGAACAGCCCATTGAGCGCTTGCTCGGTCACGTAGCTTTCGATATTGGCGCTTTTGGTGTCCAGCATGCCCAGTGCCGACGCTTTGCCAGCAAAGGCGTTGTACTTTTGCGCCAGACCGACCTGATCGGTGGCTTTCTTGACGATGGGCAGGAATTTTGCGCGGATCTGTTCGCGGCTGCTGCTGTTCAGGTACTGAGTCGCTGAATCCTTGCCACCGCTGAGAATCGCCTTGGCATCGGTCACGCTCATTTTCTTCACGGCGTCCACCAGCAGCGCCTGGGCTTGTGGCACGGCCGCTTCAGCGGCCTGGTTCATGCTGGTTTCCAGCTGATCGACCTGAGTGCCCATGCCGAGCATTTTCATTTTCTTGGCGACCTGACCCAGTTTGCCAGGCAGTTCGATGCGCACTTCATCGTTTTTGCTGAAACCGCCGGGCACGCCTAGCTGCTTCACGGCGACTTGTGCGCCCTGGGTCAAGGCGTCTTTGAGGCCGCCCGTGGCGTCTGATTGCGAAAGATCGCCCAGCGACAGGGCGAAAACGTTGGCCGACAGCAGCAGGCCTGCGCAGAGGCCGGCAAAGGTAAACGAGGGGCGAAGCATGGCAGCATCCTTTTCAAAGAAATCTTGGAAGCAGCACCAAAGCAAGTGTCGGCGCTGTATGGCAGTGAGCGTATCAGGGAAGCGGCTGCGCGGGGTTCAATCTGATGCGTAAGGGGTCGGGATCGGTGCCGTCCAGTTTTACAGCATGCTGTTCGGTGCTGATGAACAGCAGTCTGCCGTCGGCTTCGATCCGCGCACTGACCGCATAACGATGGCCTGGCTGAACCTGACCGACGTCGTATTTCAGGTGAAAAGGCAGTGGGACCTGGCCTTTCACCGGACCGCTCTGATGCGCCAGTTGCACGGCAGCCACATCGGCTTTGGAGACATCCTGAAGGCTGACGCTGAGGATTGCAGATGGGGGAAGCGCGATGCGTTGCAGGTAGAACACCTCGCCGTTGAGGCTGGCGTCGGGTGTTTGCATGCTACTGCAGGCTCCGAGCAGGGCAGTGGCGAGGATAAGGCTGAGCTTTTTCATGTGAATCTCCGTTTCGATCACGCCAGAAGACGCCTGACGTGATCGGCGGAAATTTAGCGCATTCAGCTGGCCGGGTCTGCTTCGGTTACATTTTCGTGCTGGTGCAACGCCACCTGGCGGATAGAGAGCCTGATTTCTGCCGGCAGCACACGCTTGGCGGCGCCTTCGGCCAGCTCACCCAGCAGCGGGTGATAGCTGAGCTTGCCAGCAGCGTCTCTGCGCAACACGCCTTGGTCGAGCAGCGACTGGATGAAGTGCCGGAACAGGCTTTTGTCGAAGAATTCCGGCGCATTGAGGCCATGCAGAATCGACAGGCGCTGGGCCATGACCGTACACAGGTCTTCCAGCTCCTCGGGGCTCAGGGTGTTCTGGCCGCTGTTGAGCAGCAGAGCGATGGCCATGTAGAAGCGCTGCAGGGTCTGGGCAATGGCGCGTGACAACAGGGTCAGCAGGACGAATTCGCGTGAGCTGGGCTCCGGGCGGATGTACACGTCGTCCTTGAGACGCAACAGGCCTTGTTCGACAAATGCTGCCAGCCACTGGTCCACAACCTCGTCCAGCTCGCTGAGCGGCCAGCGGATGAACAGCTCCGATTGCAGGTACGGATACAGCGCCCGGGTATAACGCAGGATCAGCTCGCGGCTCATGCGCGAAGAGCTCTGGAAGAAACTGGCCAGCAACGACGGCAGCGCGAAGATGTGCAGTACGTTGTTGCGGTAGTACGTCATCAGAACGGCGTTCTGCTCGTTGAGGTAAAGAATCCGGCCCAGCGCATCCTTTTGTTCGGCGAGCAGGTCCATGCCTTTCACGTGCTCGATCAACGCGCGGCCATCGCCTTCCGGCAGGGTCGTGTGCGGTGAGTACGGCACGGCGCGCAGCAGCGTCAGGTACAGGTCGAGCACGCGCTCCATGGCCTGATCATCCAGTGCCAGACGGTGGGTGGACAGCAACGCCACGGCCACCAGATTCATCGGATTGACGGCTGCCGCTTCGTTCAGGTGCTGGGCCACGCGTTCGCCCAGGCGGTGGGTGGTGCCGCTCAGCCAGTCCGGCTTGAACTGCGGAGCCAGCTCCTGTTCACGCCAGTCCGGCTGTTCGGCATCGAGAAACCCGGCCAGCTTGATCGGCTCGCCGAAATTCACCGAAACCTGACCGAAACGCTGCTTGAGCGCGCCGATGACTTTGAAGATGTCGAAGATCGACTCTTTCTTCTTGGTCGCGCCGCGCAATTCACCCAGGTAGGTGCGCCCTTCAAGTACCCGCTCGTAACCGATGTACACGGGGATAAATACGATCGGCATGCGCGAGTTGCGCAAAAAGCTGCGCATCGTGATGGCGAGCATGCCGGTCTTGGGTTGCAACATGCGTCCGGTGCGCGAGCGACCGCCTTCCACGAAGTACTCGACCGGAAAACCCTTGGTGAACAAGGTGTGCAGGTATTCGTTGAACACCGCGGTGTACAGCGGGTTGCCCTTGAAGGTGCGGCGCATGAAAAACGCGCCGCCGCGCCGCAGCAGGCTGCCGATCACCGGCATGTTCAGGTTGATGCCCGCCGCGATGTGCGGCGGCGTAAGGCCATTGCGAAACAGCAGGTAAGAGAGCAGCAGGTAATCGATATGGCTGCGATGGCAGGGCACATAAATGACCTCATGGCCGGGCGCGACTTCCTGCACGCCTTCGATGTGGCTGACCTTGATGCCGTCGTAGATCTTGTTCCAGAACCAGCTCAGCACCACTTCCAGAAAGCGGATGGCCGAATAGGTGTAGTCCGAGGCGATCTCGTTGCCATAACGCAGTGCCAGCGCCCGGGCCTTGTCTTCGGAAATCTTCTCGCGCTCGGCTTCCTCAAGAATGGCCTGCTTGACCAGCGGCTCGTCCAGCAGTCCCTTGACCACGTTACGCCGGTGCGACACGTCGGGGCCGATCACGGCGCTTTTCAGGTTGCGGAAATGCGTGCGCAACAGGCGCTGTGTCATGCGCAGGGTCAGCTCGTAACCCTTGTTCTCATCGACCAGTTCACGCATGTGAATGGGCGCAGAAAACTGCACGCGGGTCTTGCGGCCCAGAATCAGAATGCTCACCAGACGACGCAGGCGACCTGTGACGGCCCAGCTGTCGGCAAACAGCAGCTTCCAGGCGCTGGACTCGCGATCAGGCGACTGTCCCCAGAACACACTGACCGGAATGATCTGCGCATCCTCGGTCGGGTTCTGGCTGACTGCCGCGACCAGCCGCTCAAGCGTGGGCGGTGCGCCGCGTTTGTCCTGGCGGCCGAGCCAGTCGGGTGAAGGCGTCAGGTAGAAGAACGCAGCGGGCTCCATCAGGTTACCGACCGAGACCGACAGCACGGGGCGCGGCAGACCGGCCTTGCGGCATTCGGTGTCGATGACCGCCAGATCGCTGATCGACGGCGATTGCAGGGCATAGAAGACCGGACGGCTGCGATCCAGGTTCAGTGTGAAAGACGATTGATTGATAGTTTCCGAGCGAACCCAGAGGTACAACAAACGGCGCAGAGTGCCGAATACAAGACGGCGGAACGGAGAGCGAGTCATACGGCTTCTGCTGAATAAAGGGCGGCTGCCCGAGATGGCGCCAGTGTGACGCATCCCGAGGCGATGGGCAAAAGGGGTGATGTGAGCCGGGTGCCCTGATCGATGATCTGCAATCCGTGCCAGCGTGACGCAGAGCGCCCCGGGCTGCATGCCCCTGCGCAGCACTCATCGGTATACGCAGGTGCGGAAGACGCGGAAAACCTGGGCCAAAACGAAAGTGTCTGACCGAATGCGTACGTCTGGGAGGCGGCTTGCCGACGATGGCGTCAGTTCAGCCGCTGATGGGGTGCTTAAGAAAAAGCATCGCCGGCAAGCCGCCTCCCACAGTCGGTGGTTGCAGCAGGACTTGTGCATAACGATGAGCGCGGCGCATGGGCAGGATCAGAGCTGTGTGTGCCAGCTGCAATCCTGTCGCTTACGAAGTCCGCCAGGTGATTTCTTCTTCACCATCGGCACTGATGCGCATCCAGCGGTCGGCGGTGTCGTCGCTTTCCTCTTCCACCCAGGTGCCCGGTGCGCAGCGGACTTCGACGTTCAGCGCAGCGAACGCGGCGCGGGCGCAGGCGATGTCGTCTTCCCACGGCGTCTGGTCGCTTTCCAGGTACAGGCTGTTCCACTTGCCCACCGCCTTCGGCAGCCAGGTCACGGGCACGCTGCCAGCCTTGCACTTCCAGGTCTGGCCTTTCTGGACCCAGTCGCTGCACGGGCCGAGGGCCTGGCCGAGCCATTGGGCGATAGCCTTGTGATCGACGTCTTCGTCTTTCAGGTAAATCTCGATATCAGGTTGGCGCATGGGTGCCTCTTTTGAATGCTTATTGCAGCACGAAATAATCGTAGCGCATGGAAACGGTGACCTTGAACGGTCCGGGTTGCTCGATGACGGCGGTGCGACGTTCGGCGCTCGCGCGCCAGCCGTGTGGCGTCATCGCCAGCAGGTCGGCGCGGGACTGGCCGTCGATCAGTTTCAAGGTGTAGCGCAGCGTTTCGCTGTGCTGGAGCTGCATCCCCTGCGGGACCAGCGCCAGGTGCTTGTCATCGGCGTAATCGCGCACTTCGTCGTACAGACGCTGGCGCAGTTCCATCAAGTGCTCATTGGTCGGGCCGACGCGCATCAACCCACCGCCCGGCGTCAGTAAACGCTTGGCTTCGTTCCAGTCCAGAGGGCTGAAAACGCTCGCCAGAAACTGACAGCTGGCGTCCGGCAATGGCACGCGGGCCATGCTGGCGACCATCCAGGTCACCTTCGGATCACGACGGCAGGCGCGTTTGACGGCCTCGCGTGAGATATCCAGCGCGTAGCCGTCGGACCTTTGCAGCGCCTCGGCGATCTGTTGGGTGTAATAGCCCTCGCCACAGCCGATGTCTAGCCAGTGGGCGGGCCTGCGCTCAGCCGCCAGCTCGGCCAGTCGCTGGGCAACAGGCGCGTAATGGCCAGCGTTGAGAAAGTCTCGCCGTGCCTCGACCATCGCCTGATTGTCGCCAGGGTCGCGGCTGTTCTTGTGCTGTACCGGCAGCAGGTTCAGGTAACCCTGCCGCGCGCGGTCGAAGCGATGATTGGCGGGGCAGACCACGCCATTGTCAGCCGCACTGAGCGGTGCCGAGCAGATAGGACAGGTCAGCATCAGGCGAGCAACTTGACCAGTGTCTGGTAGTAGATCTCGGTCAATACGTCGAGGTCGCTCGCCAGAATGCGTTCGTTGACCTGATGGATCGTGGCGTTGACCGGCCCCAGCTCGACCACCTGAGTCCCCAGTGTTGCGATGAAGCGACCATCCGAGGTGCCGCCACTGGTCGAAGCCTTGGTGTCGCGGCCCGTGACGCTCTTGATGCTTGCGGATACGGCGTCCAGCAACGCACCCGGTTCGGTCAGGAACGGCAGACCAGACAGCGCCCAGTCGATGTGCCAGTCCAGTTCATGCTTGTCGAGAATAGTGGCAACGCGCTGCTGCAAGCCTTCGACCGTTGATTCAGTGGAGAAGCGGAAATTGAACACCGCCACCAGATCGCCCGGGATCACGTTGGTCGCGCCCGTGCCGGAATTGAGGTTGGAAATCTGGAAACTGGTTGGTGGAAAGAAGTCGTTGCCGTTGTCCCAGTGCTCGGCAGCCAGCTCGGCGAGCGCGCCCGCAGCCAGATGAATCGGGTTTCTGGCCAGGTGCGGATAGGCGACATGGCCCTGTTTGCCGCGCACGGTGAGCCTGGCGCCCAGCGAACCGCGACGGCCGTTCTTGACGACATCGCCCACCAGCGTAGTGCTCGACGGTTCGCCGACGATGCACCAGTCCAGACGTTCCTTGCGTGCCGCCAGACGCTCGACCACCGCCTTGGTGCCGTGGTGCGCCGGGCCTTCTTCGTCGCTGGTGATCAGAAACGCCACCGACCCCCGGTGATCGGGATGGTCGGCGACGAAGCGTTCGGCTGCCACCAGCATCGCCGCCAGACTGCCCTTCATGTCCGCCGCGCCGCGTCCGCACAGCATGCCGTGCTCGTCGATCAGTGCGTCGAACGGATCGTTCTCCCACGCTGTGACCGGGCCGGTCGGCACTACATCGGTGTGACCGGCAAAACACAGCACCGGACCTTCCCGGGTGCCGTGGGTCGCCCAGAAATTGTCCACGTCTTCGATACGCATCGGCTCAAGCTTGAACCCGGCCTCGCCCAGCCGCTGCATCATCACGGTCTGGCAATCGGCATCGACGGGCGTGACCGACGGTCGACGGATCAAATCGCAGGCAAGCTGCAGGGTGGGCGAAAGGTCGGATGAGGCCGTCATGTACAGAACTCCGGTAGCAAGACTGGTGGGCGCGAAAAGGCCGTTATCTTATAGCAAAACGACGGCCGTAGACCGTGGTTTATCTTGCCTGCCGGATCTGTCACGTTGTCATACGAGATGCTCGACCCGCCTGAACAGACAATGCCGCCATGATGACCGCAGCCAGATAGGGCAAGGATTTCACCAACAGCATTGCGATCCAGAGCCCCAGGTCGATACCGCCTGACACGTCGCTGAAGCACAGCCCGACAGCCGCCAGCCAGAGCAGCAGCAAGATCCATAGTTCGGTACCGGCTTCGGACAGCGCCTGTCCAAGGTGGCTGCCGCTGGTCCGTTTAGGTGTGCGAAAAAAGGGCAGTTGCGAAGTGAATACCCCTGAGATCACGGCTTTGCCAATGGTGGGGTAGAGCGCCATGCCTGCAAGGATCGCCGCCAGGGCATCGTGCACACCTCTGCTGATCAATCGTCCGTAAAGAACGGCAACCTTCAGGGTTCGCAACACGAACATCAGCAGCAAAGAGGTTGAGAAGATCCAGGGCACGGGTCCAAAGACATGGGGGGCAAGGATCATCGCTGCCGTCCACAGCAGAACGATGAGCGTCATCAGGTAGTTGACACCTTCTGCTGCCCACGGCACCCAGCCCGCTAAAAAATGATAACGCTGTATCGCACTGAGCGAGGCGGTTCTGCCCATGAACAGGCTTGCTGAATGTCGCTTGAGAATCTGCACCGCGCCATACGCCCAGCGATGACGCTGTTTCTTGAAGTCTGTAAACGAGTCAGGAGTCAGTCCCTTGCCATAGCTGATCGGGCTGTAGCCGGTCGAAAAGTCATTTTTCAGCACCCTCAAACCCAGTTCGGCATCTTCACAGATTGACCACTGTGCCCAACGCAATCTCTGCAGGACCGTGCGCCTGATCATCGTCATCGTCATCGTGCCGTGTTGAATAATGGCGTCATGGTCATTACGTATGACCATCCCGATATTGAAGAAGCCGCGGTACTCAGCCTCGCAGCAACGCTTGAACAGGCTCTCGTTGCCATCACGATAATCCTGCGGCGATTGAATCACGCCGATTTGCGGGTCTGCAAAATGCGGCACCATGTGCCTGAGCCACAGATGATTGACGCAGTAGTCCGCGTCGATCACTGCCACTATTTCGGCGTCTGCTGCGGTACGGTCGATCAGGTAATTCAACGCTCCGGCCTTGAAGCCGGATAACGGATCGACGTGAAAAAATCTGAAATGATTGCCCAGCTCACGGCAGCGCTGTTCGACCGGTTTCCAGACCTCCGGGTCGTGAGTGTTGTTATCGATAACGAGTACTTCGAAGTTCGGGTAAACCAGACGATCTAACGCATTAAGCGTCAGAATGACCATGTCCGGCGGTTCGTTGTAGCAGGGAATGTGTACCGAGATCCTGGGCACATAGCTTTCTTCAAGACGCTTGGGAAGAAAGAATCGGGGATGTTCGGTTCCCCAGCATGCTTCCAGAAACTCATGAGCCTCTATCGCCACATTGGTCAACAGTGAGCACGCCCAGATCAGGCTGAGGGGCAGCGCAAGCCACAGGGACAGCGACCCGCTTGCCGCCAGGCCTGCGGATATCAGCAGGCAGTAAGCCAAGGCAATGATCGCCGTCGCACTGGTGCGTGATTCGGGTCGCAGGCGCGTGATCATGCGTCTGTATTGGTCCTGCCACTGCACGGGCATAAGCACCGGCCCTGCGAGTTGCATTTTGGGTTGGCGCCGGGCATTGAAGAAGCCCCAATGGGGACCTGGCGGCCCTTCATCAATCTTCCAGTCCTGATCGAAGGCCTCAATCATGAAGTAGTCGTAGCCCTGCCGATTCAGCAGGTGCAGTTGATTGCGCAGGTAAAGGGTTTGAGTGGCTGGAGAGGAGAAAAGTCTTCTGGCTGCACTCCCTCTGGCGGGCCAGCCGATTTCGGAAAGCAGGACCGGTTTGTCGGGGAACATCCGGGTTAATTGCGCTGCCCGGTCCAGGACGTCCGAGACCGCCTGTTCCGGTGAAATGGCTTCCCAGAAGGGCAGTATGTGAGCCGCGACGCAGTCCGCATGCTGCGCCAGCTCGGGGACCTCGACCCATAGGGTCCACACTTCAGACGTCGCGACCGGAATGCCGACCTGTTGCCGTGCGAAGTCCATCAAGTCCAGCAGTCGAGCAAGCGTGATATCACCGCGATAGAGCGCCTCGTTACCGATCAACAGTCGATTGATGTTGGCGTGACGGTTGCACAGGTCTATCGCGACACTCAGCTCCGCATCGTTTTGCTTCTCGTCCTGAGAAATCCATACGCCGAGGGTGACGGTCATGCCCAGTCCAAGCGCCACTTCAGGAATGCAGGCCAGAGAGCCCTGTACCGAGTAGATCCTGATGCTTCGGGTGAAGGGTCTTATAAGTGCCAGGTCTTCTTCGATCTGGGCCCGTGACGGATAGATTCGCTTGCCAGGCTCCTGCCCCGGTCGAAAGGGCGAGTACGAAAAGCCCGAGATGGTCTCAGGCCAGTCGGGTGCTTCCTGGGTTTTCCTTTTGAGCAAATCTGCTGTCGAGAACCGTTCTGCCAAGCCTTTTTTATGAACACGCCAATTGCTATCCATGCAGTCCTGTCTGTGTTGAGGTGACGGTGTAGCTCCTTTAATTAACTGTAGCGGTGTAGGCGTAGCGCCGTTTTATACGGTTAGAAAGTTTGGCAACAAGAACACCGGTTCTTAGCTTTTTTTGCAAACCGCCGGCTGTCGTGAGCGGGCACGCAAGGTTGCATCGGTGCAGAGCACAAGGGGTGTCGCAACGCATTCAAACCCCTATAATGCGCGCCGGTTTTTGAGGTATTGATCATGAGCGCAGAAGATCCACGTTTCGCAGGCATTGCCCGTTTGTACGGCATCGAGGGGCTGGAGCGCCTGCGTGCCGCGCATGTGGCGGTGGTCGGTATCGGCGGCGTGGGATCC
Source organism: Pseudomonas asturiensis (assembly GCF_900143095.1). Taxonomy (GTDB): domain Bacteria; phylum Pseudomonadota; class Gammaproteobacteria; order Pseudomonadales; family Pseudomonadaceae; genus Aquipseudomonas; species Aquipseudomonas asturiensis. The sequence continues at coordinate 366,974 of NZ_FRDA01000003.1, forward strand.
TGGGCGGCGGAGGCGCTGGCGCGCAGCGGCGTGGGTGAAATTTCGTTGTTCGACATGGACGACGTCTGCGTGAGCAATACCAACCGTCAGTTGCATGCGCTGGACAGCACGGTGGGTCGTGCGAAAGTCGAGGTGATGGCCGAGCGTATTCGGGCTATCAACCCTGATTGCGTGGTGCACGCAGTGGCTGATTTCGTGACCCGAGACACCATGGCCGAGTGCATTACGCCGGAACTGGACTTCGTGATCGACTGCATCGACAGCGTCAACGCCAAGGCAGCGCTTATCTCGTGGTGCAAACGTCGCAAGATCCAGATGGTCACCACCGGTGGCGCGGGTGGGCAGATTGATCCCATGCTGATTCAGATCGCCGACCTCAACCGCACCTTCAACGACCCGCTGGCCTCCAAGGTGCGTTCGACCCTGCGTCGCGACTATGGCTTTTCACGGACCCCGAACCGCCACTACAGCGTGCCTTGCGTGTTCTCGACCGAGCAACTGCGTTATCCGAAACCGGATGGCAGCATCTGTCTGGAAAAGAAATTTGTCGGCGACGGGGTCAAGCTGGACTGCGCGGGCGGGTTTGGTGCGGTGATGATGGTGACCGCATCGTTTGGCATGATTGCCGCCACGCGTGCCGTGGACAAGCTGGTTGCTGGCACGCGCCGTCCCTCGGAGCGCGTCAAACCTGCTGCTGCAGTTTCCGGTCATGCCTGAGTCAGCGCTCTCATTTTCTCCAGCACAGCGTTCAGGCCATTGCTGCGCGAGGGTGACAGCTGGCGACTCAAGCCCAGTTGGCTGAACCAGTCCGGCAAATCCACACCCTGCAATGCCTCGGCTGAGAGGCCGTTTACCCTCGCCAGTAACAGGGCGACCAGCCCGCGTATCAAGCGAGCATCGCTGCTGGCGCGGAACTGCCAGTGACCTGCGGTCACAGTGCCTGTCAGCCAGACCTTGCTTTCACAGCCGTGCACCAGATGCTCATCCGACTTTTCGTCATCGCCCAATGCCGGCAGTCTGTCGCCCCATTGCATCAGCAGGCGCGCGCGCTGTTCCCAGCCTTGTTGCTGGTTGAACGTGTCGAGCGCCGTTTGGGCGAGCAAGGGAAGGCTCATCTGAGCATGTCCAGGGCCTGATCCAGCGCGCTGAAGAATTGCAGCAGGTCATCCGAATCGTTATACAGCGCCAGCGAAGCCCGGATGGCACCGGGGAGGCCGAGGCTCTTGAGCAATGGCATTGCGCAGTGATGACCGGCGCGCACGGCAATACCCTGTTCGGTCAGCAAATGCGCAAGGTCAGCGTTGTGCACGCCTTCCACCACGAAGCTGACCAGCGCCAGATCCGGTGAGCCCAGCACCTGAATGCCGTCACGTTGCTGCAGGCCTTCCAGCAATCGGCGATGCAGCTTGAACTCATGTTCGGCTACCGACTGGTGGTCGAGGCTGTCCAGGTAATCCAGTGTTGCGCCCAGGCCGATCACGCTGGCGATGGGCGGTGTACCGGCCTCGAAGCCCAATGGTGCAGGGCGAAACGTCGAATGATGGTAATCGGCGGTCAAGACCATCTCGCCACCGTACTGCCAGTGGGTCAGGCTGGGCAGCGCGTCGTTGCGGCCGAACAGCACGCCGAGCCCTTCAGGGCCATACAGCTTGTGACTTGAGAACACGTAGAAGTCGCAGCCCAGCGCCTGAACGTCATGGCGGCCATGGACCACGCCTTGCGAACCGTCCACAACTGTCAGTGCGCCCTGTGCCTTGGCCAGCGCGATAAGGCGCGACAGGGGTTGCACTGTACCGAGGACGTTGGAGAGCTGGCTGACCGCCAGCAATCGGGTACGGGACCCGATCAGATGGGCCGCTGCCGTGCAGTCAATCACGCCGTGGGTGTCGAGTGGCAGAATGACCAGCTTGAGGTCCAGGCGCTGCGCCAACTGTTGCCAGGGCAAAAGATTGGCATGGTGTTCCAGCGCGCTGATGACGATTTCATCGCCTGCCGTGAACTCGTGCGCCAGACCGTAGGCCAGCAGGTTCAGAGCCGAGGTCGCACCGTGGGTGAAAATGATCTGTCCCGAGTCACCTGCATTGAGCCAGTGGGCAGCCTTGCTGCGACTGTTCTCGAACGCCTGGGTGGCATGTGCGCCGGGCAGATGCTGCGCGCGATGCACATTGGCGGCACCGTTTGCGTAGTAATGAGTCAGGGCATCGATCAATGCCTGGGGTTTTTGCGTGGTGGCGGCGTTGTCCAGATAGATCTGGCCTTGCCGTTGCAAGGCGGCGATGGCAGGAAAGTCAGCGCGCCAGGGAGAAAGGAGGGGCATGGTCGTTCCAGCTTGTTGAAGCGGGTTCAGGGCCTGAGACCCTGAACCCGGCCACGGCATCAGTTGTGAGCGTGCAGTGCTTCGTTCAGCTCGATGGCCGACTTATGGGTCTTGCATTCCACTGCGCCGGTCTGCGAGTTGCGACGGAACAGCAGATCGTCCTGACCGGCCAGCTCGCGAGCCTTGACGATCTTGACCAGCTCGTTGTTCTCATCGAGCAATGCCACCTTGGTGCCAGCCGTCACATACAGGCCCGATTCCACGGTGTTGCGATCACCCAGAGGAATGCCGATACCGGCGTTGGCACCGATCAGGCAACCTTCGCCGACCTTGATGACAATATTGCCGCCACCCGACAGCGTGCCCATCGTCGAGCAACCGCCCCCCAGGTCCGAACCCTTGCCGACGAACACGCCAGCCGATACGCGACCTTCGATCATGCCCGGACCCTGGGTACCGGCATTGAAGTTGACGAAGCCTTCATGCATCACCGTGGTGCCTTCGCCGATGTAAGCGCCAAGACGTACACGTGTGGCGTCAGCGATACGCACGCCGCTCGGCACCACGTAGTCGGTCATTTTCGGGAACTTGTCCACCGAGAACACTTCCAGCAGCTCGCCCTTCAGGCGCGCTTCCAGTTGGCGCTCGGCCAGCTCGCTCAGGTCCACAGCGCCCTGGCTGGTCCAGGCCACGTTCGGCAGCAACGGGAAGATGCCGGTCAGGTTCAGGCCGTGCGGCTTGACCAGACGATGCGACAGCAGGTGTAGCTTGAGGTAAGCCTCAGGTGTCGAGGTCAGCGGCGCATCTTCGGCCAGCAGTGTGGCAACCAGCGGCTTGTGGCTCTCGGCCAGACGGTTGAGCAGCGCAGCCTGTGTAGCGTCGACCGATTTGACGGCGTCGGCCAGTTTGTACGACTGATCGACATTGAACGTAATGGCCTGATTGCCGCCGGTGTAGCCCAGCGCTGGTGCGATGGCGGCGATCAGCTCTGCCGACGGATTGATCAACGGCTGGGCATAGAACACTTCCAGCCATGCGCCTTCGCGGTTTTGAGTGCCAACGCCGAAGGCCAGGCTGAACAGGGTAGTGGACATGGAATACCTCGTAACTTATCTAAGGGCTATCAGTAGCGTCCCGGCTTACTGAAAGGCCGCTGCATACAGGTCGGGTTTGAAGCCAATCAGGGTCTTGTTGCCGAGATCGAGCACAGGGCGCTTGATCATGGACGGCTGCGCGAGCATCAGTTCGATGGCCCTGGCCTGATCGATATCGGCCTTCTGCGCATCGTCGAGCTTGCGAAAGGTGGTGCCCGCACGATTCAGCACGACTTCCCAGCCGTGCTCGTTGCACCACTGGGTGAGGTGCTCACGGTCGATGCCTTGCGTTTTGTAGTCATGAAAGTCGTAGCTGACGGAATGTTCGTCGAGCCAGGTGCGCGCTTTTTTCATGGTGTCGCAGGCTTTAATGCCGAATAGATTGTAAGTCATTGATTTTTATAGGGAGCTTGTCGTTGTCGGATGTTCCCTACCGCCTCCCGTGAAAATTAGCCGGTGATTATGCCACGTCGGCGCATTCAGCGCTTTGCGCACGTTGGCATTGCGTACAGTGCGAATTAGATAATCACTATAACTATGATTAAGAAAGTTTCATTCTTGCAACCTTGAGCGGCCACTCGTCGCGGGCAATGATAACGCTCCACTTCAAGGTTGGTGCGTTATGTCTGAACAAGAAAAAAAGCGTCAAGAAGCGCTTGTCCGGCAACGCTACTACAGGGAACGTCAACGCGCTGAAGGTTTCAAGCAAAACACACTCTGGATTCACAGCGAGGCGGAGGCGGAAGGAAGAATGGCCGCGCGCGAAGGAAAGCCGCTGTTGCCGATGCAATCGCACGATCCCGTTGGCTGGGCTGTCGGTTGGGTGGGTGAGAAACTGAGAACAAGGCAATAGACGTTTCGCCAGTCGAGGGTGCGGCACGTTGCGAGCCTCAATGCGTGCCGCGCCCTTGCTGTGTAACACCTGTCATGGCCGCGTCGTGCCGCAGCACCTGCGCAGCGGGTCCTGACAATAAGGTGTATGCCGTCAGAATCCCCGCCACACATCGCGCGCAGCGGGGGCGCCCGGTTTACTTGCTGACGAAGGCACGAATCCTTTCAGCGGCCTCAATGCATTCAGCCAGCGGTGCGACGAGTGCCAAGCGCACTCGGCCAGCGCCCGGGTTGAAGCCGTCGACGTCCCGGGACAGATAAGATCCCGGAACGACCGTCACATGCTGATCGACAAACAGGTCACGGCAGAAGGCCGCGTCGTCGGTCCCCACATGCGGCCACAAATAGAAACCACCGTCCGGGCGTTGAACATCCAGCACCGGAGCCAGGATATCCAGCACCGCGTCGAACTTCTCGCGATACAGGTCGCGATTGGCGCGCACGTGTTCCTCATCATTCCAGGCGGCGATGCTGGCCAGTTGGGTTTGAACGGGCATGGCGCAGCCGTGGTAGGTGCGATACAGCAAAAACGCTTTGAGAATGTCCGCGTCGCCTGCCACGAAGCCTGAGCGCAGGCCCGGCAGGTTGGAGCGTTTGGACAGGCTATGGAACACCACGCAGCGCTTGAAATCCTGGCGACCCAGCTCGACGCAGGCGCTGAGAAGGCCCGGTGGCGGCGTCTGCTCGTCGAAATACAGCTCGCTGTAGCATTCGTCAGCGGCAATCACGAAGTCGTACTCGTCAGCCAGGGCGATGAGCTTCTTCAGGGTTTCGACAGGGATCAGCGCGCCGGTCGGATTGCCTGGCGAGCACAGGAACAGAATCTGACAGCGTTTCCAGATGTTCGGCGTCACCGCATCGAAATCAGGGTTGAAACCGTTTTCGCTCAGGCAAGGCAGGTAATGCGGCTGCGCACCTGCCAGAAAGGCAGCACCCTCATAGATCTGGTAGAACGGATTCGGGCTGACGACCAGGCCGTCATCGCTGCGATTGACGACGGTCTGAGTGAATGCAAACAGCGCCTCACGCGTGCCATTGACCGGCAGCACATTGCGCGCCGGGTCCATCCAGCCTTCGGGCAGCTCGAATCTGCGCGTACACCAGCCTGCAATGGCTTCGCGCAGCGCGGGAATGCCCAGCGTGGTCGGGTAGACCGCCATCTGGTCCAGGTTGTCGGCCAGCGCTTTGGCAACGAAGTCGGGTGAGCGATGCTTCGGCTCGCCAATGGACAGCGCGACCGGGCGTTTTTCCGGGTTGGGCGTCACGCTGCCGAGCAGGGCGCGCAGCTTTTCGAACGGATAGGGCTGAAGCAGTTGCATGGCGTTGTTCATGAGTCAAAGGCTCTCAAGGACTGCGTCGAAGGTTAAATACTGATGCGCAAATCGCCGCCTGGCTGCGAGTTGACGCTCAGTTGCTTGATGATCGCCTCCTGCAATCGGCTGCACAGTTGCGGGTCTGACAAGGGGTGATTGTCGGCGTCGGTAATAAAGAACACGTCTTCCACTCGCTCGCCCAGCGTCGCAATTTTGGCATTCTGCAATGACAGGTCGAACTCCAGGAAAATCTTGCCGATGCGTGCCAGCAGACCGGGTCGATCCGGCGCGAGCAGTTCCAGCACCGTGACCGGCCGCTGCGCATCGTTGTGAATCGTGACCTGCGGGGCGAAGGCAAAATGCTTGAGCTGCCTTGGCACGCGTCGTTTGATGATCGTCGGGTAGTCGTCCGGGTTGCGCAGCGCCTCGGTCAGGCCTTCGCGGATCTCCTCCACGCGCGCCGGGTTGTCGCCGATCGATCCCCCTTCGTTGTCGAGCACAATGTAGGTGTCGAGTGTGAACTTGCTGCTGGAGGTGATGATCCGGGCATCGTGAATGTTCAGGTTCAACTGGTCCATTGCCGCCACGGTCACCGCGAAGAAGTCATGCTGGTCCGGCGCATAAATGAAGATCTGCGTGCCGCCTTCGAATTCTCGCTGCGTGGTTTCCTTGATCAGGACCAGCGGACCACCATCGGCGGGTTGCTGCAGGATCGCATCGCTGTGCCAGGCCACGTCGCCGGCGGTGTGGCGCAGGAAGTAATCATCGCCCAGGGCGGACCAGAGCTGCTCGACGTCGTCGGGATCGGTGCCGTTGCGCACCAATATGTCCAGCGCCGCGATTTGCGTACGCCGGATCTGCTCTTCGCGATCCACCGGGTTCTCGAGGCCTCGACGCAGGGCGCGTTTGGTCTCGGTGTACAGCTGACGCAGCAGGCTGGCGCGCCAGGAATTCCAGAGCGTGGGGTTGGTGGCGTTGATGTCGGCAACCGTCAGCACGTACAGATAATCCAGGTGTACTTCATCGCCCACGAATTGGGCGAAGTCATGGATGACCTGCGGGTCGGAAAGGTCCTTGCGCTGAGCGGTGGTGGACATGACCAGGTGATGGCTCACCAGCCAGACGATCAGTCGGGTGTCCCAGGCCGGCAGGTGGTGACGCGTGCCGAAGGCTTCGGCGTCGACCGCGCCCAGCTCGGAGTGATCACCGCCACGGCCCTTGCCGATGTCGTGATACAGGCCGGCGAGGTAGATGAGTTCCGGCTTCGGCAGGCGCCCCATGATCTTGCTGGCCAGCGGGAATTTCTCCGACACCTCGGTGTACTGCAGTTTGCGCAGGTGCTTGATCAGGTTCAGCGTGTGCGCATCGACCGTATAGATGTGGAACAGGTCATGCTGCATCTGGCCGACAATGTGGCCGAACTCCGGCAGGTACAGGCCCAGAATGCCGTAGCGGTTCATGCGGCGCAGATTGCGATGAATGCCGATTTCACACTTGAACAGCTCGATGAACAGGCTGGTGTTGCGAATATCGTTACGGAAATCGTCGTTGATCAGGTGCCGGTGTTCGCGCAGCAGCCGGATGGTGTCAGCGCGTACGCCCTTGATTTCCGGGTGCTGGGCCATCAGCACGAATATCTCGATCATGGCGAACGGGGTGCGCTTGAAGACGTTCGGATGGGTCGCCTCTATATAACCGTCATGCAGCTGGAAGCGCGAGTTGAGCGGCTGGGGAGTGCCGCTGTCATCGTCCGACAGAATGACTTCTTCGAAGTGCTGGATGATCAGGTCGCTGAGTTCGGCGATGCTCATGACCACGCGGTAATACTTCTGCATGAAGCGTTCTATGGCGAGCTTGGCATCGCTGTCCTGATACCCCAGCAAGCCGGCAATGCTGCCCTGATAATCGAACAGCAAGCGGTCTTCGGAGCGCCCCGCCAGCATGTGCAGCGCATAGCGGACCTTCCACAGGAAGTCCTGGGAGGAGGCCAGAAGATTGTTTTCGCTTTCCAGCAGAAAACCCTCACCGGCAAGGGCGTGCAGGTTCAGGGTGCCGTATTGGCGGCGTGCCACCCAGAGAATGGTCTGGATGTCGCGAAGCCCACCAGGTGAGCCTTTTACGTTCGGCTCCAGGTTGTACTCGGTATCGTTGTACTTGTGGTGGCGGTTTTTCTGTTCGGCGCGCTTGGCCAGGAAGAAGTCCTTGCTCGGCCACATATGGCGCGGGCTGGTCACTTCCAGCATGCGCTGGCGCAGGTGCTCGGGGCCCGCAATGGTGCGGCTTTCCATCAGGTTGGTGATGACGGTGAGGTCGGCAAGGCCTTCCTGGGCGCATTCGTCCACCGAGCGCACGCTCTGGCCGACTTCCAGGCCGATGTCCCACAGCAGGGTCAGAAAGCGTTCGATAGGCTCGCGAAAGATTTCGTGGTCGGCACTGTCCAGCAGGATCAGCAGATCAATGTCCGAGTAGGGGTGCAGTTCGCCACGGCCATAGCCGCCGACCGCCAGCAGTGCGATATCGGCGTCTTCGCTCCAGTCGAACTGATCCCATGCCTGGCACAGGATGTTATCGACGAACCAGGCACGATCCTCGATCAGTCGGCGGATGTCACGGCCTGACCGAAAGCGCTCGTCCAGGACCTCGCGCGCGTTGCGGATGGCTTTCTTGAAGGCGCCGATCGGGCTGGACTTCAGGGCCAGTTCGGCCTGGAACTGGCCACGGTCGAACAAATCGGGATCTACCTGCGGCATGGAACGGCTTTCCTCATGTCGTGCTGTACGAATGTTCTGTCGGGCAAGCAGCCTGAATCGCGCTGATCAGGGCGATTTGTGTGCGATGGTGTCGTCGCTGCGCAGGGTGAAGATCTCGTAGCCGTCAGCGGTGACCAGAATCGTATGTTCCCATTGCGCCGAGAGCTTGCGGTCCTTGGTTATCGCCGTCCAGCCATCGCCGAGGATTTTTGTTTCAGCCTTGCCCTGGTTGATCATCGGCTCGATGGTGAAGGTCATGCCTTCGAGCAGCTCGATGCCGGTACCGGCTTCGCCGAAGTGCATGACCTGTGGCTCTTCATGAAACACCTTGCCGATGCCATGTCCGCAGAATTCGCGAACCACCGAAAAGCCGTTCTTTTCAGCGTGTTTCTGGATGACTGCGCCGATATCGCCGAGTTTGGTACCGGGACGCACGATCTCGATGGCCTTGTACAGGCACTCTTGAGTGACCTGAGAGAGGCGTTCGGCCCACACCGGCACTTTGCCCACATGGAACATCTTACTGGTGTCGCCGTGATAGCCGTCCTTGATAACGGTGACGTCGATGTTCAGCGTGTCGCCATTCTTGAGCTGCTTTTCACCCGGAATGCCATGGCAGACGACCTGATTGATCGAGGTGCAGATCGATTTGGGAAAGCCTTTGTAGTTCAGCGGAGCGGGTATGGCCTGCTGTTCGTTGACGATGTAGTCATGACAGATGCGGTCCAGCTCTTCGGTGGTCACGCCAGGTTTGACGTGAGGGCCGATCATTTCGAGGACTTCGGCGGCCAGACGGCCGGCAATGCGCATCTTTTCGATGTCTTCGGGGGTTTTGAGGGTGATAGGCATACAGGGGCTCTCGGCATGTCGTGTGCGCGTTTTGTGCGCAAAGGCGCAATTCTACCAGACCGTTGCGCAGCGGGTGATCATCGCTTCCTTTATATGCACGCAGGAGAAGGGCAAAGGCGTGGCGAAACAAGCACTTGATTGGAGTTCCGTTCTCTTTCCTTTTGTGATATAAAATGCGCCGCTTTCCAAGGTCCGTCCTGGAAGCTCAAACCCACACACGTGTCGACACGATGACCTGGGTGCCCTTGGCTCATGCCGCTGGTTGGTCATTGGGATACGTGGAGGCCTAACCCGACTTATCAAGGAACTATCATGTCCCAAGTCAATATGCGCGATATGCTGAAGGCCGGTGTGCACTTCGGTCACCAAACCCGTTACTGGAATCCGAAAATGGGTAAGTACATTTTCGGCGCGCGTAACAAGATTCACATCATCAACCTTGAAAAAACCCTGCCAATGTTCAACGAAGCTCTGACTTTCGTTGAGCGCCTGGCTTCGGGCAAAAACAAGATTCTGTTCGTCGGCACCAAGCGTTCCGCTGGCAAGATCGTTGCTGAAGAAGCAGCACGTTGCGGTTCGCCGTACGTCGACCATCGCTGGTTGGGCGGCATGCTGACCAACTTCAAGACCATCCGTCAGTCGATCAAGCGTCTGCGCGAGCTGGAAGTACAGGCAGAAGACGGTACTTTCGCCAAGCTGACCAAGAAAGAAGCCCTGATGCGTACCCGTGATCTGGAAAAACTGGATCGCAGCCTGGGTGGTATCAAGGACATGGGCGGTCTGCCGGACGCACTGTTCGTTATCGACGTTGATCACGAGCGCATCGCGATCACCGAAGCCAACAAGCTGGGCATCCCGGTCATCGGCGTCGTCGATACCAACAGCAGCCCGGAAGGCGTTGACTACATCATCCCAGGCAACGATGACGCCATTCGCGCCATCCAGCTGTACATGGGTTCGATGGCTGACGCTGTTATCCGTGGTCGTAACAATGTTGCTGGCGGCACCGACGTATTCGTCGAAGAAGCTCCAGCTGCAGCAGCGGTAGAAGGCTGAGTAAAAACGCCTGGCGTTTACTCAGTACGCGAAAAGGGGGCTTAGCCCCCTTTTTGCCACCTATGAAATGATTTGTGGGCGAGCGAGCATGGCTTTAGTGTCATGTGTCGCTGCCACCCTGAATTTTCAAGAATTGCACGCCCGTCTAGTCGGGTGGAATGGTTGAAGACCTATCCAAGAGGATTTTGAAATGGCAGAGATTACTGCAGCGTTGGTCAAAGAACTGCGCGAGCGTACCGGCGAAGGCATGATGGATTGCAAAAAGGCCTTGACCAAGGCTGGCGGCGACATCGAAAAGGCAATCGACGACATGCGTGCTTCCGGCGCTATCAAGGCCGCCAAGAAAGCAGGCAACGTTGCTGCTGAAGGCGCTATCGCCGTCAAGGTTGCTGACGACAACAAGTCCGCTGTCATCATCGAAGTCAACTCGCAGACCGACTTCCTGGCTCTGCAGGACGACTTCAAGAACTTCGTGACCAGCAGCATCGAAAAAGCATTCGCTGACAAACTGACCGACGCAGCTCCGCTGATCGAAGCTCAGGAAGTCGAGCGTACCGCTCTGGTTGCCAAGGTTGGCGAGAACGTCAACATTCGCCGCCTTGCCCGCATCGAAGGCGACGTGGTCAATGCTTACCTGCACGGCAACAAGATCGGTGTTGTGGTTGTCCTGAAAGGCGGCGACGCTGAGCTGGCCAAAGACATCGCGATGCACGTGGCTGCCAGCAACCCTGAGTTCCTGCTGCCATCCGACGTTTCGCCAGAAGCGATCGAACGCGAGAAGAACGTCTTCCTGCAACTGAACGAAGACAAGCTGAAAGGCAAGCCTGCCGAGATCGCCGAGAAGATGGTAAGCGGCCGTATCAGCAAGTTCCTGGCCGAAGCCAGTCTGGTCGAGCAGGCGTTCGTCAAGAACCCGGAAATCAAGGTTGGTGATCTGGCCAAGAAAGCCGGTGCTGAAATCGTTTCCTTCACCTACTACAAAGTGGGCGACGGCATCGAGAAGCCAGTCGACAACTTCGCTGAAGAAGTCGCTGCTCAAGTAGCGGCAAGCAAGAAGTAAGACGGTTTTCCATACTGTCGCCCCAAAGAGGCTGCCCGCTCACGCGTGCGGCCTCTTTGTCGAAAGAAGCAAGGAATTTTTTCCTTGGAGAATGAGCTCATAAGGCCGCATTCTCCCGATGCTCACGGAGCGTCAAGCTAGAGTAAACGCAGGCTGTATAAAGCCCGCACAGATTTTTTTTCAGAAAACGCCGCAGGAGAGATTCGCAATGGCTCAGCAGGGCAGTGGTTATCAGGCTCGCTATAAACGCATTCTACTCAAGCTTAGCGGCGAGGCCCTGATGGGCTCCGAAGAGTTCGGCATCGACCCCAAGGTGCTGGATCGCATGGCGCTGGAAGTCGGCCAGCTGGTCGGCATTGGCGTTCAGGTCGGGCTGGTCATCGGTGGTGGCAACCTGTTCCGCGGCGCCGCTCTGAGTGCTGCCGGTATGGATCGGGTCACAGGTGATCACATGGGCATGCTGGCCACTGTGATGAATGCATTGGCCATGCGTGACGCCCTGGAGCGCGCTAACATTACGGCTATCGTGATGTCCGCCATTTCGATGGTGGGTGTGACCGATCATTACGATCGTCGCAAGGCGATGCGTCACCTGAGCTCCAAGGAAGTGGTGATCTTCGCAGCAGGTACGGGTAATCCGTTCTTCACGACAGACTCGGCCGCTTGTCTTCGAGCCATCGAAATCGACGCCGACGTGGTGCTCAAGGCAACCAAGGTTGATGGCGTCTACACCGCTGATCCGTTCAAAGACCCCAATGCCGAGAAGTTCGATCATCTTTCTTACGATGAAGTGCTGGATCGCAAACTGGGTGTCATGGATCTCACAGCCATCTGCCTGTGCCGCGACCACAAGATGCCATTGCGTGTTTTCAACATGAACAAACCCGGCGCCCTGCTCAATATTGTTCACGGCGGCGCTGAAGGAACCCTGATCGAGGAAGTTCAACAATGATCAACGAAATCAAGAAAGATGCTCAGGCGCGCATGCAGAAATCGCTCGAATCCCTGAGCCATGCCTTTGGCCAGATTCGTACCGGCAAGGCCCACCCGAGTATCCTGGGTAGCGTGATGGTGCCTTACTATGGCGCCGACACCCCGTTGAGCGGTGTGGCCAACGTCACTGTGAAAGACTCCCGGACTCTGCAGGTTGTGGCTTTCGAGCGCAACATGCTGGCAGCCGTAGATAAAGCCATCCAGAGCGCGGGTCTGAACCTCAATCCGACCAACCTCGGTGAGATGCTGCTTATCTCCATGCCGGCCCTGACCGAGGAGACCCGTAAGGGCTTCACCAAGCAGGCGCGTAGTGCTGCTGAAGATGCGCGCGTTGCCGTGCGTAACATTCGCCGCGATGCGCTGGGTGACCTGAAAAAGCTGGTCAAGGATAAGGAAATCAGTGAAGACGAAGAGCGTCGTGCCGCTGCCGATATCCAGAAGCTGACCGACAAGGCTGAGGCGGATATCGATGCTGCAACCAAGGCAAAAGAAGCAGACCTGATGGCTGTATAAGGTTTCGGACGCTTTCATGGAAAAGATAAAACCGGCTGCATTGTCTTCGGTGCCGCGCCACGTTGCCATCATCATGGATGGCAATAATCGCTGGGCCAAGAAACGCCTGTTGCCAGGCGTTGCGGGCCACAAGGCGGGCGTTGATGCCGTGCGTGCCGTTATCGAGGTCTGCGCAGAAGCCAAGGTCGAGGTGCTGACACTGTTCGCGTTTTCCAGTGAGAACTGGCAGCGCCCGGCTGAAGAGGTCGGTGCGCTGATGGAGTTGTTTTTCACGGCGCTGCGTCGTGAAACCAAGCGGCTCAACGAGAACGACATCAGCCTGAGAATCATTGGTGATCGCTCGCGTTTTCATCCTGAGCTTCAGGCTGCAATGCGCGAGGCTGAACTGCGCACATCCGGTAATAACCGGTTTGTGCTGCAGATCGCGGCCAACTACGGTGGGCAGTGGGACATTGCCCAGGCTGCCCAGCGTCTGGCGCGCGAGGTTCAGGCCGGGCACCTGCAGCCGGAGGACATCACGCCGGGCCTGTTGCAAGCGTGTCTGGCAACGGGCGACCTGCCATTGCCGGACCTCTGCATACGCACCGGTGGTGAGCACCGCATCAGCAATTTTCTGCTTTGGCAGTTGGCTTACGCCGAGCTGTACTTCTCCGACCTGTTCTGGCCGGACTTCAAACACGATGCCATGCGCGCTGCGCTGGCTGATTTCGCTTCTCGCCAACGTCGCTTCGGTAAAACCAGCGAACAGGTAGAAGCTGGAGCCCGGGCTTAATGCTGAAACAACGGATCATCACGGCACTCATTCTGTTGCCGATTGCCCTTTGCGGCTTCTTTCTCCTGACCGGGGCGTATTTCGCACTGTTCATCGGGTTTGTCGTCGTGCTGGGTGCATGGGAATGGGCGCGCCTGGCAGGTTTTGCCGGACAATCGATGCGCGTCGGCTATGCCGCTGTCGTGGCTGTCCTGCTGTTTCTCATGTACCTGCTGCCAGGGCTTGAACCCTGGGTGCTTGTCGCGGCAGTCATCTGGTGGGGGGTTGCAACATATCTGGTGCTGACCTACCCCGACTCCAGCGAGCATTGGGCCAGTGCGGCCTGCAAGCTGGTGATCGGTCTGCTTATATTGCTGCCGGCCTGGCAAGGTCTGGTGCTGATCAAGCAGTGGCCGCTGGGTAACTGGCTGATCCTTGCGGTCATGGTGCTGGTCTGGGCCGCCGACATCGGCGCCTATTTCTCCGGCAAGGCATTCGGCAAGCGCAAGCTCGCGCCCAAGGTCAGTCCGGGCAAGAGCTGGGAGGGCGTCTACGGCGGTCTGGTGGTCAGTCTCGGGATCACCGCAGCGGTGGGTATCTCTCGCGACTGGACGATCGGCCAGTTCATCGCCGGTTTGTTGGGTGCAGCCGTCGTTGTATTTATTTCGGTAATCGGCGACCTGACTGAAAGCATGTTCAAGCGTCAGTCCGGGGTCAAGGACAGCAGCAACCTGCTGCCGGGCCATGGCGGTGTGCTGGATCGTATCGACAGCCTGACTGCGGCCATTCCGGTGTTTGCCGTGCTGCTCTGGGCTGCTGACTGGGGTGTCATGTGAGTCGTGCGCAACAGATAACCATTCTGGGTGCTACCGGTTCCATAGGCCTTAGCACGCTGGACGTGGTTGCGCGCCATCCAGCGCTTTATCAGGTTTTCGCACTGACCGGCTTCTCGCGCCTGAACGAGTTGCTCGCGCTGTGCATCAAGCACGCGCCGCAATTCGCTGTCGTGCCTGAGCAGGCCGCCGCTCGCAAGCTGCAGGATGATCTCGCCGCTGCCGGGCTCGATACTCGCGTCCTGGTTGGGGAGGAGGGGCTTTGCGAAGTCGCTGCCCATCCTCAGGTCGATGCGGTCATGGCTGCCATTGTCGGTGCGGCAGGTCTGCGTCCGACACTGGCTGGCGTCGAAGCCGGCAAGAAGGTGTTGCTGGCCAACAAGGAAGCGCTGGTCATGTCCGGCGCGCTGTTCATGCAGGCTGTGCGTCGCAGCGGTGCGGTGCTGTTGCCTATCGACAGCGAACACAACGCAATCTTCCAGTGCCTGCCTGCCGACTTCGCGCGCGGTCTGGGCACGGTTGGCGTTCGGCGCATCATGCTGACCGCGTCAGGCGGCCCGTTTCGTCAGACGCCATTGGCTCAGTTGCATGATGTAACGCCTGATCAGGCTTGTGCCCATCCAGTCTGGTCGATGGGTCGCAAGATATCCGTCGATTCAGCCACCATGATGAATAAGGGCCTTGAGCTGATTGAGGCGTGCTGGCTGTTCGATGCTCGTCCCTCGCAAGTGGAAATCGTGATTCATCCGCAAAGCGTGATTCACTCGCTGGTGGATTACGTCGATGGTTCGGTTCTGGCTCAGCTCGGCAATCCCGACATGCGTACGCCGATCGCCAATGCACTGGCCTGGCCTGCGCGTGTAGAATCGGGCGTGGCACCGCTGGACCTGTTTCGTATTGGTCAGCTGGATTTTCAGGAGCCCGATGATGAGCGTTTCCCTTGCCTGCGGCTCGCCCGGCAGGCAGCAGAGGCGGGCGGCAGCGGGCCTGCGATGCTCAATGCTGCGAATGAAGTGGCCGTGGCTGCCTTTCTTGATGGGCGTGTCCGTTATCTGGAAATCGCCAGTATCATCGAAGACGTGCTGAATCTTGAGCCGGTGACTCAGGTTGAAGAGCTTGATGCCGTGTTCGCTGCTGACGGTCGTGCGCGCGTACTGGCTGGACAATGGCTTGAGCGGCATGGGCGATAACGTTGTACGAATCAGTGTGCAAGGCAGCCGGTGAAGGGCTTGATGGAGTGCGTCACGGGCAGGTCCCTGGATCTGCGATGATAAACACACTTGCCGACGAGTCGGTACCCGGAGAAAGTCGATGAGCGCGTTATACATGATTGTCGGCACCCTGGTTGCGCTGGGTGTGCTGGTCACCTTTCACGAGTTCGGCCATTTCTGGGTGGCTCGGCGTTGTGGCGTCAAGGTTCTGCGGTTTTCGGTCGGTTTCGGCACGCCGCTTGTACGCTGGCACGACCGCCAGGGCACTGAATATGTCATCGCCGCGATTCCTTTGGGCGGCTACGTGAAGATGCTCGATGAGCGCGAAGGCAATGTTCCCCCTGAGCTTGCCGATCAGTCGTTCAACCGCAAGACGGTGTATCAGCGCTTCGCGATCGTCGTTGCAGGTCCGACGGCGAATTTTCTGCTGGCCATCGTGTTCTTCTGGCTGCTGGCGATGCTCGGCAGCGAACAGGTGCGTCCGGTCATCGGTGCAGTAGAAACAGGCAGCATCGCCCAGCGTGCAGGTCTCGCTTCCGGTCAGGAAATCGTTTCCATTGATGGCGAGCCCACCTCCGGCTGGTCCGCGGTCAATCTCCAACTGGTTAGGCGCCTGGGTGAAAGCGGTACAGTCGCCGTCAAACTCAGAGAGCAGGGTTCGACGGTTGATACCTCCCGTGAGCTGGTTCTTGATAACTGGCTCAAGGGTGCCGAAGAGCCGGATCCGATCAAATCCCTCGGCATTCGTCCATGGCGTCCTGCGTTGGCACCGGTGCTGGCAGAGCTCGATCCAAAGGGACCGGCTCAGGCCGCTGGGCTCAGGATGGGTGACCGTCTGATTTCTGTTGACGGACAACCGCTCAATGAATGGCAGCAACTGGTTGACTGGGTGCGCGAGCGTCCGGGTGCCAAGGTTTCGATGCGTATCGAGCGCGACGGTGCATCGCTCGATTTGCCTGTCACGCTCGCCTCCCGTGGTGAGGGCAAGGCTGCTGCCGGTTATCTGGGTGCAGGCGTCAAGGCGGTCGATTGGCCTCCGGAAATGCTGCGCGAAGTCAGCTACGGTCCGTTCGCCGCCATGGCCGAGGGTGTGAAGCGTACCTGGACCATGAGCGTGCTGACCCTGGACTCGCTCAAGAAAATGTTGTTCGGCGAGCTCTCGGTAAAAAACTTGAGTGGACCGATAACCATTGCTAAAGTGGCGGGCGCTTCGGCCCAGTCGGGCATTGGAGACTTTCTCAACTTCCTCGCTTATCTGAGCATAAGCCTAGGGGTTCTGAATTTGCTGCCCATTCCCGTCCTGGACGGGGGGCATTTGCTGTTTTATCTGATCGAGTGGGTGCGTGGTCGCCCCCTTTCGGAAAAGGTTCAAGGTTGGGGGGCACAGATCGGTATCAGTCTGGTGGTGGGCGTTATGTTGCTCGCGCTGGTCAACGATCTGGGCCGACTGTAAAGCGTTGCCGAGTTGCGAATCTGCCGCATTTTGCGGCAGTTTGTTTATTGCCAGTTGGAATAAGAAAGGACTTCATGAAACGTCTGCTGCTAACTGCGGTTCTTGCCGCACTGATGATCGCTGAAGTTCACGCCGAGTCCTTCACCATCTCCGATATCCGTGTCAACGGCCTGCAGCGGGTTTCCGCCGGCAGCGTCTTTGGTGCACTGCCACTGAACGTGGGTGAGCAGGCGGATGACGGTCGTCTGGTCGATGCCACTCGTGCGTTGTTCAAGACCGGTTTCTTTCAAGATATCCAGCTGGGTCGCGATGGCAACGTACTCGTCATCTCCGTCGTGGAGCGTCCTTCGGTTGCCAGCATCGAGATCGAAGGCAACAAGGCGATCTCCACCGAGGACCTGATGAAGGGCCTGAAACAGTCAGGCCTGGCTGAAGGTGAAATTTTCCAGCGCGCGACACTCGAAGGCGTGCGTAACGAACTGCAGCGCCAGTACGTGGCCCAGGGTCGCTACTCGGCCGAGGTTGCTGCCGAAGTCGTGCCGCAGCCGCGCAACCGCGTTGGCCTTAAGATCAATATCAATGAAGGCACTGTTGCATCCATCCAGCACATCAACGTGGTGGGCAACACCGTATTCCCTGATTCCGATCTGGTCGACCTGTTCGAGCTCAAGACCTCCAACTGGCTTTCCTTCTTCAAGAACGACGACAAGTACGCTCGCGAAAAGCTGTCTGGCGACCTGGAACGTCTGCGTTCGTACTACCTCGACCGCGGCTATATCAACATGGATATCGCCTCGACTCAGGTGTCCATCACGCCTGACAAGAAAAACGTCTACATCACGGTCAACATCAACGAAGGCGAGAAGTACAGCGTCAAGTCGGTCAAGCTCAGCGGTGACCTGAAAGTCCCTGAAGATCAGGTCAAGTCCCTGATGCTGGTTCAGCCGGGCCAGGTCTTTTCGCGCAAGGTCATGACCACGACGTCCGAGCTGATTACCCGTCGCCTGGGTAACGAGGGTTACACCTTCGCCAACGTGAACGGCGTTCCGACCCCGAACAACGAAGACCACACCGTGGACATCACCTTCGTGGTCGATCCCGGCAAGCGTGCCTACGTGAACCGCATCAACTTCCGTGGCAACACCAAGTCTGCGGACGAGGTGCTGCGTCGTGAAATGCGTCAGATGGAAGGCGGCTGGGCTTCGACCTATCTGATCGACCAGTCCAAGACTCGTCTGGATCGTCTGGGCTTCTTCAAGGAAGTCAACGTCGAGACCCCGGCCGTTCCGGGCACCGACGACCAGGTTGACGTGAACTACGCAGTTGAAGAGCAGGCTTCGGGTTCCATCACGGCCAGCGTCGGCTTTGCACAGAGCGCCGGTCTGATCCTGGGTGGTTCGATCAGCCAGAACAACTTCCTGGGTACAGGTAACAAGGTCAGCATCGGTCTGACCCGTTCCGAATACCAGAGCCGTTACAACTTCAGCTATGTCGATCCGTACTACACGCCGGACGGCGTGAGCCTGGGTTACAACGCGTTCTACCGCACCACCAACTACGACGACCTTGATGTCGACGTGGCAAGCTATGCGGTCGACAGCCTGGGTGCAGGTATCAGCCTGGGCTACCCGATCAGCGAAACCTCGCGTCTGACTTACGGGCTGAACGTTCAGCAGGACAAGATCAAGACCGGTCGCTACACCGTGGATGAGATCTTCGACTTCCTTGACAAGGAAGGCGACAACTTCCTGAACTTCAAGGCTTCCGTGGGCTGGTCCGAATCCACCCTCAACAAGGGCGTGCTGCCGACCCGCGGTCACTCTCAGAGCCTGGTGTTCGAGTCCACATTGCCGGGCAGCGATCTGTCGTTCTTCAAGCTGGACTACCGCGCTCAGTATTTCCATCCGATTTCGGATAACTACACCCTGCGTCTGCATACAGAGCTGGGTTATGGCGACGGCTACGGTTCCACAGACGGGCTGCCGTTCTACGAGAACTACTATGCGGGTGGCTTCAACTCGGTTCGTGGTTTCAAAGACAGCACGCTGGGTCCTCGCAGTACGCCAAGCAGAGGCGCTGAAGATGGCGGCCGACCAGGAACGATCAGGGATCCCGATCAGGATCCGCTACCGTTCGGCGGTAACGTCCTGGTTCAGGGCGGTGTAGAGGTCATGTTCCCTCTGCCGTTCATCAAGGATCAGCGTTCGCTGCGTACGTCCGTGTTCTGGGATGTGGGTAACGTCTTCGACAGCAACTGCAGTTCGAGCAAGGTTCCCACCACTGGCCAGAAGGTCGAGTGCAACAACGTGGACTTCTCCGGCATGGCCAGTTCGGTCGGTGTCGGCGTGACCTGGATCACCGCGCTCGGTCCTTTGAGCTTCGCCCTGGCGATGCCGATCAAGAAACCGGACGACAATTCCGAAACTCAGGTTTTCCAATTTTCCCTGGGTCAGACTTTCTAAGCGCCTGACCTTTGATAACGCAACGAATTTTGTAGGAGTTGTATTGTGCGTAAGTTGACTCAATTGGTACTGCTGGCCACCGTTCTGGTCGCAAGCCCTGCTTTTGCTGACATGAAAATTGCTGTACTGAACTATCAGATGGCGCTGCTGGAATCTGACGCTGCGAAGAAGTACGCCGTTGATGCCGAGAAGAAATTCGGCCCGCAACTGACCAAGCTGAAAAGCCTGGAAAGCAGCGCCAAGGGCATCCAGGATCGTCTGGTGAGCGGTGGTGACAAGATGGCTCAGCCAGAGCGTGAGCGTCTGGAGCTTGAATTCAAGCAAAAGGCTCGTGACTTCCAGTTCCAGTCCAAGGAACTGAACGAAGCCAAGGCCGTTGCCGACCGTGAAATGCTCAAGCAACTCAAGCCAAAGCTGGATCAGGCTGTTGAAGAAGTCATCAAGAAAGGTGGTTTCGACCTGGTATTCGAGCGCGGTGCGGTGATTGACGTCAAACCTCAGTATGACGTTACTCGCCAGGTCATCGAGCGCATGAATCAGCTGAAGTAATATGAGCGCGACCATTAAACTCGGCCAGTTGGCCGAGTTCCTGGGCGCCACGCTACGTGGCGACAAGGACAAGGACATCAACGGGCTGGCCACTTTACAAGAGGCCGGCCCTGATCAGATCAGTTTCCTGGCAAATCCCCAATACCGTAAGTTTCTGGTCGATACCCAGGCCGCTGCTGTGCTGCTCAAGCCTGCAGATGCCGACAGTTTCACCGGAAACGCGCTGTTGGTGCCGGATCCGTACCTGGCCTATGCCCGAATCTCCCATCTGTTCGATCCCAAGCCCAAGGCTGCTGCCGGTATCCATCCGACTGCGGTCATTGCCGCTGATGCTGTTGTCGATCCTGCTGCAAGCGTCGGTGCGTTTGCCGTGATCGAAAGCGGTGCCCGGATCGCCGCGCAGGTCACCATCGGTGCGCAGTGTTTCATCGGCGCCCGGTGCGAGATTGGAGAGGGCGGCTGGCTGGCACCTCGTGTGACGCTTTACCACGACGTTCGCATCGGCAAGCGTGTGGTCATTCAGTCCGGTGCAGTGCTGGGCGGCGAAGGCTTCGGCTTTGCCAATGAAAAGGGCGTTTGGCAGAAAATCGCTCAGATCGGTGGTGTCACGATCGGCGATGACGTGGAGATCGGCGTGAACACCGCCATCGACCGCGGCGCGCTGGCAGACACCCGGATTGGTAACGGCGTGAAGCTGGATAACCAGATTCAGATTGCTCACAACGTACAGATTGGCGACCACACGGCCATGGCGGCCTGCGTCGGCATCTCTGGAAGCACGAAGATCGGCAAGCACTGCATGCTCGCCGGTGGCGTGGGGCTGGTGGGTCATATCGAGATCTGTGATGGTGTTTTCATCACGGGGATGACCATGGTGACGCATTCCATCACCGAACCCGGTTCCTATTCTTCGGGCACTGCCATGCAGCCTGCCGCCGAATGGCGCAAGAGCGCGGCACGGCTACGCAAGATCGATGACATGGCTCGTCGTCTGCAAAAGCTCGAAAAGGCCGTCGACACAGTGACCAGCGTCGGTAATGTTTCATCTGATGGCTGATACCTTTTTAATATCAAGCGTGCACAGTCGATAAACTGCCTCCTTGATGTAGAGGAGTGCTGCGCAGTCGCGACGCACTCCTAATCTTTACTACAGGCTTCCCCTCGAAATGATGGACATCAAAGAAATTCGCGAATACCTGCCTCATCGTTATCCGTTCCTCTTGGTGGATCGCGTGACAGAGCTGGATATCGAGAACAAAACCATTCGCGCCTACAAGAATGTCAGCGTCAACGAGCCTTTTTTCAATGGCCACTTTCCTCAGCACCCGATCATGCCGGGCGTGCTGATCATTGAGGCCATGGCGCAGGCTGCCGGGATCCTGGCGTTCAAAATGCTGGATGCCAAACCGTCCGACGGCACGCTCTATTATTTCGTGGGTTCGGACAAGCTGCGCTTTCGTCAGCCGGTTCTGCCGGGCGACAAGCTGGTTCTGGAAGCCAATTTCCTGAGCTGCAAGCGTCAGATCTGGAAATTCGAATGCAAAGCTACCGTCGACGGTAAGGCGGTATGCTCCGCTGAAATCATCTGTGCGGAACGCAAGCTATGAGTTTGATTGACCCTCGCGCAATCATCGATCCGACGGCCGTTCTGGCCGACAATGTGGAGGTCGGCCCCTGGTCGATCATCGGAGCCGGTGTGGAACTTGGCGAGGGTACAGTGGTTGGTCCTCATGTCGTGCTCAAAGGCCCGACGAGGATCGGCAAGCACAACCGCATCTATCAGTTTTCCTCGGTAGGCGAAGACACACCTGATCTGAAGTACAAAGGCGAGGAAACGCGTCTGGTGATCGGCGATCACAATGTGATTCGCGAAGGTGTGACAATCCATCGTGGCACGGTCCAGGACCGTGCTGAAACCACGCTGGGCGACCATAACCTGATCATGGCTTACGCCCATATCGGGCATGACAGCGTCATCGGCAACCACGTCATTCTGGTCAACAACACGGCGCTGGCAGGTCATGTTCATGTCGATGACTGGGCGATCCTCTCCGGCTTCACGCTGGTGCATCAGTTCTGCCATATCGGCGCGCACAGTTTTTCCGGCATGGGCACTGCCATCGGCAAGGACGTTCCGGCGTTCGTGACGGTGTTTGGGAACCCGGCCGAAGCACGCAGCATGAACTTCGAGGGCATGCGCCGTCGTGGTTTCTCGGAAGAGGCTATCCACGCGTTGCGCAGGGCCTACAAGACTGTGTACCGCCAGGGGCTGACGGTTGATCAGGCGATTGCCGAGCTGGCAGAACCTGCAGCTCAGTTTCCCGAGGTTGCCGTGTTCCTGCAGTCCATTCAGACCTCGACCCGCGGCATTACCCGCTAACCATGGCGAGCCTATTGCGTGTCGCTCTGGTAGCCGGCGAGGCGTCCGGCGATATCCTCGGGTCCGGTCTGATGCGTGCCATCAAGGCGCGTCATCCCAATGTGGAGTTCATCGGCGTGGGTGGCCCACTCATGGAGGCGCAGGGCATGCAGTCCTGTTTCCCCATGGAACGCCTCTCCGTCATGGGACTGGTGGAAGTGCTTGGGCGTCTGCGTGAGCTGCTCGCCCGCCGCAAGCTGCTCGTCCAGACGCTGATCGATGAAAAGCCAGACGTGTTCATCGGTATCGACGCGCCCGATTTCACCCTCAACATCGAACTGCAACTGCGCCGCGCCGGCATCAAGACCGTCCACTACGTGAGCCCGTCTGTCTGGGCGTGGCGCCAAAAACGGGTCCTCAAGATTCGTGAGGGCTGCGACCTGATGCTGACGCTTCTGCCGTTCGAAGCCCGTTTCTATGAAGAAAAGGGCGTGCCGGTCCGTTTCGTCGGGCATCCGCTGGCGGACACGATTCCGTTGGAGTCCGACCGTGGCGCGGCCCGCGCTGAGCTTGGGCTGACAGGCGAGGGTGCTGTCGTGGCGCTGATGCCCGGTAGCCGTGGCGGTGAAGTGGGGCGACTCGGGAGTTTGTTCTTCGAGGCCGCCGAACGCCTGCTGGCGCAGCGTCCGAATTTGCGTTTTGTGCTGCCATGCGCGAGCCCTCAGCGACGCGCTCAGATTGAAGCCTTGCTGCAAGGCCGCGATCTGCCTGTCACCCTGCTCGATGGTCGGTCGCATGTTGCGCTGGCAGCTTGCGATGCCGTGTTGATCGCGTCCGGCACGGCGACGCTGGAAGCGCTGCTCTACAAGCGACCGATGGTGGTTGCCTATCGCATGGCCCCGGTGACCTTCTGGATACTCAAGCGGCTGGTCAAAAGCCCTTACGTTTCCCTGCCCAATCTGCTGGCCCAGCGTCTGCTGGTCCCTGAGCTGTTGCAGGATGCCGCGACGCCCGAGGCACTTGCTCAAACGCTGCTGCCGTTGATCGACGCCGGTCAGGTGCAGACTGACGGGTTTGATGAAATTCATCGGACCCTTCGCCGCGATGCGTCCAATCAGGCTGCCGATGCGGTATTGAATCTGCTCGGCCAACCGTCTCCACTGTGAGTAAGCCTATGATTCAAACAGGTCTGGATTTCACGCTGGTCGAAGATCTGGTAGCCGGTGTCGACGAAGTCGGTCGTGGGCCGCTATGCGGCGCGGTCGTGACGGCTGCTGTCATTCTCGATCCGGCAAGGCCCATTCTGGGACTCAACGATTCCAAGAAGCTCACCGAAGCCAGGCGCGAGAAGCTGTTCGATGAAATTCAGGAAAAGGCGTTGTGCTGGTTTATCGCCCGGGCTGAAGTCGAGGAAATCGACGAACTGAATATTCTGCATGCCACGATGCTGGCCATGAAACGTGCGGTCGAGGGGCTGAGCATCACGCCCAAGCTGGCCCTGATTGATGGCAACCGGTGCCCGCAACTGTCCGTGCCGTCTGCGCCCGTCGTGCAAGGTGATGCCAAGGTGCCCGCCATCGCGGCAGCATCGATTCTCGCCAAGGTCAGTCGTGACCGGGAAATGGCCGCGTTCGAGCTTATTTATCCGGGTTATGGCATGGGCGGTCACAAAGGTTATCCGACCCCTGTGCACCTGGAAGCCCTCGCGCGGCTGGGGCCGACGCCCATTCACCGACGTTCGTTTGCGCCCGTTCGCGCGGCCCATGAAGCCCGCGCGGCCATGATGATGGTGCAGGGTCACCCGTCGATGGGTTTGCTGCAGGACTGACGTTTCAGTCAGGGCTCGCTACAATCGCGCCCTCGTTTTCCGTTTTCGCGTTATAGGATCACCATGCCGGCTTCTTTTGTTCATCTACGCCTGCACACCGAATACTCGCTGGTCGATGGTCTGGTCCGGGTCAAACCGTTGATCAAGGCACTGACCGGCATGAACATGCCTGCCGTAGCGGTGACCGATCAGAACAACATGTGCTCGCTGGTCAAATTCTACAAGGCCGCGCAGGGCTCGGGCATCAAGCCGATCTGCGGGGCCGATCTGTGGTTGGCCGGCCGCGACGAAGACGCAGCACTTAGCCGTATCAGCTTGCTGGTCATGAACGCCCAGGGCTACCGCAACCTCACCGAATTGATCTCTCGCGGCTTCATCGAAGGGCAGCGCAACGGCCAGATCGTGATCCAGCGCGAATGGGTGGCTCAGGCCAGTGACGGCCTGATCGCGCTGTCTGCCGCGAAGGAAGGCGAGATCGGCATGGCGCTGCTCGGTGGCAATCCGGGCGAGGCCGACGAGCTGCTGCGTGAGTGGATGTCGGTTTTTCCTGATCGTTTCTACATCGAGGTGCAGCGCACCAACCGCAATAACGATGAAGAGCACCTGCATGCCGCCGTCGCGCTTGCTGATCGGCATGGCGCGCCGCTGGTGGCGACCAACGATGTGCGTTTCATCAAGCAGACCGATTTCGAAGCCCATGAAACCCGTGTCTGCATCGGTGAAGGCCGCGCGCTGGATGACCCTCGCCGGTCGCACAATTACAGCGACCAGCAGTACCTGAAAAGCCCGGAAGAAATGGCCGAGCTGTTCAGCGATCTGCCCGAGGCACTCACCAACAGCGTCGAAATCGCCAAGCGCTGCAACATCGACGTCAAGCTGGGCACGCACTTTTTGCCCAACTTCCCGATTCCCGATGGCATGACCATCGACGAGTATTTCCGCAAGGTCTCGTTCGACGGTCTGGAGGAACGCCTCGCGGTCCTGCTGCCCAAGGACACCACGGAAGATTACGACGCCAAGCGACAGGTGTACGTCGACCGGCTGAATTTCGAGCTGGATATCATCATCCAGATGGGGTTCCCCGGTTACTTCCTGATCGTGATGGATTTCATCCAGTGGGCCAAGAGCAACGGCGTGCCGGTGGGGCCTGGGCGTGGATCGGGTGCCGGTTCGCTGGTCGCCTATGTGCAGAAGATCACGGATCTCGATCCGCTGGAATACGACCTGCTGTTCGAACGCTTCCTGAACCCCGAGCGGGTTTCGATGCCCGACTTCGACGTCGACTTCTGCATGGACGGTCGCGACCGGGTCATCGACTATGTGGCCGAAAAGTACGGCCGCAACGCGGTAAGCCAGATCATTACCTTCGGTTCGATGGCGGCCAAGGCGGTGGTGCGGGACGTGGCGCGGGTGCAGGGCAAGTCTTACGGCCTTGCAGACCGGCTGTCGAAAATGATCCCGTTCGAAGTCGGCATGACCCTCGAAAAGGCCTATGAGCAGGAGGAAATCCTGCGCGACTTCCTCAAGGTCGATGAAGAAGCCGCTGAAATCTGGGAGATGGCCCTCAAGCTCGAAGGCGTCGTGCGTAACGTGGGCAAGCACGCAGGGGGTGTGGTGATCGCGCCCACCAAGCTGACGGACTTCTCGCCGATCTACTGCGACGAGGCCGGTGATGGCCTAGTAACCCAGTTCGACAAGGACGACGTCGAGGCGGCAGGGCTGGTCAAGTTCGACTTCCTGGGGCTGCGAACCCTGACCATCATCGACTGGGCGCTGAAGACCATCAATCGCGACCGCGCCAAGGTCAACGAAGCACCGCTGGACATCGCCTTCATCCCGCTGGATGACATGCCGACCTACCAGTTGCTGCAGCGCGCCGAGACCACGGCCGTGTTCCAGCTCGAGTCGCGGGGCATGAAGGAACTGATCAAGAAGCTCAAGCCCGACTGTCTGGAAGACCTTATCGCACTGGTGGCCCTGTTCCGTCCGGGGCCGCTGCAATCGGGCATGGTGGACGACTTCATCAACCGTAAGCACGGTCGCGCCGAGCTGTCCTACCCGCACGTTGATTATCAGTACGAGGGCTTGAAGCCAGTACTGGCACCGACCTACGGCATCATCCTGTATCAGGAACAGGTGATGCAGATCGCGCAGGTCATGGCGGGCTATACCCTCGGTGGCGCAGACATGCTACGCCGTGCGATGGGTAAGAAGAAGCCCGAGGAAATGGCCAAGCAGCGTGGCGGTTTCATTGACGGTTGCAAGACCAACAACATTGACCCGGATCTGGCGGGTAACATTTTCGACCTGGTAGAAAAGTTCGCAGGTTACGGTTTCAACAAGTCTCACTCCGCCGCTTACGGTCTGGTGTCGTACCAGACCGCCTGGCTGAAGACCCATTACCCGGCGCCGTTCATGGCCGCTGTGTTGTCGGCGGACATGCACAACACCGACAAGGTCGTGACCTTGATCGAAGAAGTGCGCACGATGAAGCTGCGCCTCGACGCGCCGGACGTGAATACCTCGGATTTCAAGTTCACGGTCAGCGACGACGGCCGGATTCTGTATGGTCTGGGCGCGATCAAGGGCGTGGGCGAGGGGCCGGTCGAAGCGATCACCGAGGCGCGCCTGAGCGGGCCTTTCAAGGACCTGTTCGACTTTTGCGCCCGTGTCGATCTCAAGCGCGTGAACAAGCGCACGCTGGATGGCCTGATTCGCAGCGGTGCACTGGACCGCCTGGGCCCTTATTTCGAGCTGGAGCCCAAGGCCTATCAGGCCAATATCGACCGTAACCGCTCGGTACTGCTTGCCGCACTGGAAGAAGCCATTCAGGCCGCAGAACAGACTGCGCGCAGCCGTGACAGCGGCCACTCGGACCTGTTTGGCGGACTGTTTGTGGAAGAAGACGCCGACGTCTACGCCAACCATCGCAAGACCCGCGAGCTGAGCCTCAAGGATCGCCTGCGTGGCGAGAAGGAGACCCTGGGGCTTTACCTGACAGGGCATCCGATCGACGAGTACGAAGGCGAGATTCGTCGGTTCGCCCGCCAGCGCATCATCGACCTGAAGCCTGCCAGGGACACCCAGACGGTCGCCGGGTTGATCATTGCCCTGCGTGTCATGAAGAACAAGAAGGGCGACAAGATGGGGTTCATCACCCTGGACGACCGCTCGGCGCGTATCGAGGCATCGCTGTTTGCCGAGGCGTTCCATTCTGCACAGTCGTTGCTGCAGACCGATGCTATGGTGGTGGTTGAGGGCGAAGTCAGTAATGATGACTTCTCGGGTGGCTTGAGGTTGCGTGCCAAACGCGTCATGAGCATTGAAGATGCGCGAACCAATCTGGCCGAGAGCCTGCGAGTGACGGTGCATGCCGATGCGCTCAAGGGCGATCGACTGCGCTGGCTCGGCGATCTGTGCAAGCGCCATCGCGGTGCCTGCCCGATCACTGTGGATTACACCGGGAAGGATGCCAAAGCGTTGCTGCAATTCGGAGAAGCATGGCGAATTGATCCGGCGGACAGCTTGATTCAAGCTCTGCGTGACCAGTTCGGACGTGAGAACGTCTTTCTCCAGTATCGCTGAACGCCGCAGGCTCGATCTGCGCTCAGCCCTGAATTTTAATTTCGACCTGAACGCGCCTGTTCCCCAAGGGAAAGGCGCAGACGGATCAACCGGCCGGCCTCTTGGCCGTCTACCCAAGACGGATGCCTATGAACCCGAATTTTCTTGATTTCGAACAGCCTATCGCTGACTTGCAGGCCAAAATCGAAGAACTGCGCTTGGTGGGTAATGACAACTCGCTGAACATCGGCGACGAGATCTCCCGGCTGCAAGACAAGAGCAAAACGCTCACTGAAAGTATCTTCGGCAACCTGACCAGCTGGCAGATCGCGCGCATGGCGCGTCATCCGCGTCGTCCGTACACCCTGGACTACATCGAAAACATCTTCACCGAGTTCGATGAGTTGCACGGCGACCGTCACTTTTCCGATGATGCGGCCATTGTCGGCGGCGTAGCCCGTCTGGAAGGCCAGCCGGTGATGGTGATCGGTCACCAGAAGGGCCGTGAAGTCCGCGAAAAGGTACGCCGCAACTTTGGCATGCCGCGCCCTGAAGGCTATCGCAAGGCCTGCCGCCTGATGGAAATGGCCGAGCGCTTCAAGATGCCGATCCTGACCTTCATCGACACGCCTGGCGCCTATCCTGGTATCGACGCTGAAGAGCGCAACCAGAGTGAAGCAATTGCCTGGAACCTGCGTGTCATGGCGCGCCTGAAGACGCCTATCATCGCCACTGTGATTGGTGAAGGCGGTTCGGGCGGGGCACTGGCCATCGGCGTGTGTGACCAGCTGAACATGCTGCAGTATTCGACCTATGCGGTCATTTCGCCGGAAGGCTGCGCTTCGATTTTGTGGAAGACGGCCGAGAAGGCGCCGGATGCTGCCGAGGCCATGGGTATCACTGCCGAGCGTTTGAAGGGCCTGGGTATCGTGGACAAGGTCATCAACGAGCCGCTGGGTGGCGCGCACCGTGACCCGGTGGCGGCCTCTGCTTCGATTCGTGAAGAGCTGAGCAGCCAGTTGGCAATGCTCAAGAAGTTCGACAACGACGCGCTGCTGGCCCGTCGTTACGATCGTCTGATGAGCTACGGCCTGTAAGGCAATGCGAGAGAGGGCGCTGTGTTTCCGGCACGGCGCTCCCTCACGACCGTTGCACACTGGCGCTATGGCAAAGGCATAACTCTTCGCGTTACCGTGCGCTCCGTTGGTTGCGTGCTGCCTGGCACGAGTGAACTTGGCAATGACCAACTCCAGACACAGCGGTGATGATCTTCCCTCCAGGGTTCTTCAGGCGCTGATGCCCTGGCGCGATGCGCCCGTTTGGCAGGTCGGGTTCTCCGGCGGCCTCGATTCCACTGTTCTGCTGCATCTCCTGACTGAACTCGCCAGGCGCGAGCCTCTGCCCGAGTTGAAAGCCATTCATGTTCATCACGGTTTGCAGGTGGTTGCCGATGACTGGCCGCGGCATTGTCTGCAGGTCTGTCAGGCGTTTGGTGTGCCGTTCCAGATGATCAGTGTGAAGGTGGAGTCGGGCGCCAGCATCGAGCGGGCGGCCCGTGAGGCACGTTATGCAGCCTTCTGCAGGCAGCTTGGCGAGGCGCAAGTGTTGCTGACGGCGCAGCATCGCGACGATCAGGCTGAAACACTGCTGTTTCGTCTGTTACGTGGCGCAGGCGTTCGAGGGCTTGCTGCAATGCCCGGGTATCGTACGTTGGGACGGGGGCATCTGGTCAGGCCACTGCTTGACTGTTCACGCAGCGAGCTTGAAGGCTATGCCCGCGAGCACGGCTTGAACTGGATCGAAGACCCCAGCAATGACGACGTGCGGTTTTCACGGAATTTCCTGCGCGCACAGATAATGCCTTTGCTGACATCCAGATGGCCGCAGGCTGTTTCCAGCATGGCGCGCACGGCCCGTCATCTTGGAGAAGCCCAGCAACTGCTGGGCGAGCTGGCGGAACAGGATCTGGCGGATGCGCAGGCCACCACACCGTTTGCCTGGCTCGGCCTTCCCGTGCTGGCCCTCGGGCCTCTCGCAGGGTTGTCCGCGACTCGGCAACGCAACGCGCTGCGTCACTGGCTCGCCCCACTGACCCTTTTGCCTGATACCGATCACTGGGCCGGGTGGGCGACCTTGCGGGATGCGGGGGAGGGCGCACAGCCGGTCTGGCGACTGGCTGACGGCGAGTTGCATCGCACGCAAGGGCATATCTGGTGGTTGTCCGGGCCCTGGCTGCAGCGTTGCGAAGGTATAAGTGCCTGGCCTGATCCCTGTCAGCCATTGCATCTGCCCGGCAACGGCCAGCTCACCCTGCAGGGCGACGCGCCTTCGGCACCGGTTGAGGTGCGTTATCGTCAGGGCTCTGAGATCCTGCAGGTGGCGGGGCGTGGGCATCGCGATCTCAAGCGTCTGCTCAATGAGCAGCACGTGCCGTCCTTCGTCCGCGGCAGATTGCCGCTGCTGTACGGTGATGATCAGTTGCTGGCAGTGGCCGGCCTGCCTGGACTGGACGCGGCGCCCAATGGAAGCTGGCGTTTACAGTGGACGGCACCGGCCAGCGACCAAAGTTTGAGCTGAAAGGCCCTTTCAGGTAGACTACGCTCCCTTCTTGATACAGCTTCTGTTGGTTCTTTTGAAACAACACAAGTTGCCGGTTACCAACCAGTGTTTACTGGGCGATTCTTAAAATGTGGCGCGCAATAGGCAGGCTTATGGCCAGTCGGTTTCAACGCAGCAGTTTCGGGAGTGCACCGTGAATTTTGTCGGTAATCGGGGGCTTCGGCCTTCCTTCGCTTTCCCCGGCGGCTCTGACCGCTTTAACGCAGACTTCTAGGGTTTTTCATGACGCGCTACATCTTCGTCACGGGCGGTGTTGTTTCTTCATTGGGGAAAGGCATTGCCTCGGCTTCATTGGCGGCCATCCTGGAGGCGCGGGGGCTTAAAGTCACCATGCTCAAACTGGATCCCTACATCAACGTGGACCCAGGCACCATGAGCCCGTTCCAGCACGGTGAGGTGTTCGTCACCCACGACGGCGCTGAAACCGACCTGGACCTTGGTCACTACGAGCGGTTTATCCGCACCACCATGACCCAGAACAACAACTTCACCACTGGCCGTGTGTACGAACACGTCCTGCGCAAAGAGCGCCGTGGTGATTATCTGGGTGCGACCATTCAGGTCATTCCGCACATCACTGACGAGATCAAACGCCGCATCATCAAGGGTGCAGGCGATGCCGACGTGGCACTGGTCGAGATCGGCGGCACGGTCGGCGACATCGAGTCGCAACCGTTCCTGGAAGCCATCCGCCAGCTGCGTTTCGAAGTCGGCGCACGCCGCGCGATGCTCATGCACCTGACGCTGGTGCCTTACATCGCGACAGCGGGCGAAACCAAGACCAAGCCCACTCAGCACTCGGTCAAGGAACTGCGCTCCATCGGCCTGCAGCCTGACGTCCTGGTCTGCCGCTCCGATCATCCGATCGACACCTCGTCGCGTCGCAAGATCGCCCAGTTCACCAACGTTGAAGAGCGTGCGGTCATTGCGCTGGAAGACGCCGACACCATCTACAAGATCCCTGGCATCCTGCATTCGCAGGGTCTGGACGATTTCGTCGTCGAGCGTTTCGGTCTGCAATGCGGCGGTGCCGACCTGTCCGAATGGGACAAGGTTGTCGATGCCAAGCTCAACCCTGAACACGAAGTCACCATCGCGATGGTCGGCAAGTACATGGAGCTGCTCGACGCCTACAAGTCGTTGATCGAAGCCATGAGCCATGCCGGTATCACCAACCGCACCAAGGTCAATCTGCGCTATATCGATTCTGAAGACATCGAGAACCAGGGCACTGGTCTGCTCGAAGGCGTGGACGCAATTCTGGTTCCAGGCGGTTTCGGTCTGCGCGGTGTCGAAGGCAAGATCACGGCGGTTCAGTTCGCCCGCGAAAACAAGGTTCCGTACCTGGGTATCTGCCTGGGCATGCAAGTGGCAGTTATCGAGTTCGCACGTAACGTGCTGGGCTGGAAGGACGCCAACTCCACCGAATTCGACCGCACCAGCGCCCATGCTGTCGTCGGTCTGATCACCGAGTGGGAAGATGCGACCGGCGCTGTGGAAACCCGCACCGAAAGCTCCGACCTGGGTGGCACCATGCGTCTTGGCGCACAGGAATGCCAACTGGAGTCGGGCTCGCTGGTTCACGACTGCTACAAGAACGATGTGATCGTCGAGCGTCATCGTCATCGTTATGAAGTGAACAACAACCTGCTGCCACAACTGGTCGAAGCGGGCCTGAAGATTTCCGGTCGTTCCGGCGACGGCGCACTGGTTGAAGTGGTCGAAGCACCGGATCATCCATGGTTCGTCGCCTGCCAGTTCCACCCGGAGTTCACCTCGACGCCACGTGACGGCCATCCGCTGTTCAGCGGTTTCGTCAAAGCCGCACTGGCTCAACGTCAAAAGAACGCCTGACAGGGATATCAGCACATGGCTCAGAAAATCATCCGCGTAGGTTCCATCGAGATCGCCAACGACAAGCCAATGGTTCTGTTTGGCGGCATGAATGTGCTCGAATCCCGCGACATGGCCATGCAGGTCTGTGAAGAATACGTTCGGGTTACCGAAAAGCTCGGCATCCCTTACGTGTTCAAGGCCAGTTTCGACAAGGCCAACCGCTCTTCGGTCACCTCCTATCGTGGGCCGGGTCTGGAAGAGGGCATGCGCATTTTCGAAGAGATCAAGCGCACCTTCAACGTGCCGCTGATCACCGATGTGCATGAGCCGCATCAGGCCGCTGTCGTGGCCGAAGTGTGCGACATCATCCAGTTGCCTGCCTTTTTGTCCCGCCAGACTGATCTGGTGGTCGCGATGGCGAAGACCGGTGCGGTCATCAACATCAAGAAGGCCCAGTTTCTCGCGCCTCAGGAAATGAAACACATCCTGACCAAGTGCGAGGAAGCTGGTAACGATCAGCTGATTCTCTGTGAGCGTGGTTCCAGCTTCGGTTACAACAACCTGGTGGTGGACATGCTCGGCTTCGGGATCATGAAGCAGTTCGAATACCCGGTGTTCTTCGATGTGACCCATGCCCTGCAGATGCCGGGTGGCCGCGCAGATTCGGCCGGTGGTCGCCGCGCCCAGGTGCTGGATCTGGCCAAGGCCGGATTAAGCCAGAATCTGGCCGGGCTGTTTCTGGAAGCCCATCCGGATCCTGACAATGCCAAATGCGATGGTCCTTGCGCGTTGCGTCTGGACAAGCTGGAGCCGTTCCTGGCCCAACTCAAGTCGCTGGATGAACTTGTCAAAAGTTTTCCGATCCTAGAGACCGCTTGAACAGGGTTCTCCGGTAAAGTGCCGTTCCCCGTCATTCGTGACGGGGTTGTCGCATTCGGGCCTGCCGTTTTCTGTGCCTGATTGCGAACATCGTTTTCCAGCTGCGTCGTTTTCGTCAATCTTGGAGTGTTTACAACAATGGCAAAAATCGTCGACATCAAAGGTCGTGAAGTTCTCGACTCCCGTGGCAATCCCACCGTGGAAGCAGATGTGCTCCTCGATAACGGCATCATTGGCAGCGCTTGCGCGCCGTCCGGTGCTTCAACCGGCTCGCGCGAAGCGCTGGAGCTGCGTGATGGCGACAAGAGCCGTTACATGGGCAAGGGCGTTCTGAAGGCAGTCGCCAACATCAATGGTCCGATTCGTGACCTGCTGCTGGGCAAGGATCCTGTAGACCAGAAGGCACTGGACCACGCAATGATCGCGCTGGACGCGACCGAGAACAAGGCAAGCCTGGGCGCCAACGCGATCCTCGCCGTTTCCCTGGCGGCCGCCAAGGCAGCTGCGCAGGATCAGGATCTGCCGCTCTACGCACACATCGCCAACCTGAACGGTACGCCAGGTGTGTACTCGATGCCGGTTCCGATGATGAACATCATCAACGGTGGCGAGCACGCCGATAACAACATCGATATTCAGGAATTCATGGTTCAGCCTGTGGGCGCCAAGACCTTCGCTGAAGGCCTGCGCTGGGGCACCGAGATTTTCCATCACCTCAAGGCCGTACTCAAAGCGCGTGGCTTGAACACCGCTGTGGGCGATGAAGGTGGTTTCGCGCCCAACCTTGCGTCCAACGAAGAAGCACTTAGCGCCATCGCCGAGGCCGTTTCCAACGCGGGTTACACGTTGGGCACCGACGTGACCCTGGCCCTGGACTGTGCGGCAAGCGAGTTCTATAAGGACGGCAAGTACAAGCTCAGCGAAGAGGGCGAGTACGACTCTGCCGGTTTCGCTGACTACCTGGCCGATCTGGTCAGCAAGCACCCGATCATCTCCATCGAAGATGGCCTGGACGAGTCCGACTGGGCTGGCTGGAAAATCCTCACCGACAAGATCGGCGACAAGATCCAGTTGGTGGGCGACGACCTGTTCGTGACCAACACCAAGATCCTGAAAGAAGGCATCGACAAGAAGATCGCCAACTCGATCCTGATCAAGTTCAACCAGATCGGCACCCTGACCGAAACGCTGGAAGCCATTCAAATGGCCAAGGCTGCCGGTTACACCGCCGTGATCTCTCACCGTTCCGGTGAAACCGAAGATTCGACCATCGCCGACCTGGCCGTGGGCACGTCTGCCGGGCAGATCAAGACCGGCTCTCTGTGCCGTTCCGACCGTGTATCCAAGTACAACCAACTGCTGCGCATCGAAGAGCAATTGGGCTCCAAGGCAGTCTATAACGGTCGTGCCGAGTTTCGCGGTTGAGCCATAGATGTTAAAAGACGCAGGGCGTTGCGGGAAAGTCGGTTCATCCGGCCTGGTCCGCAGCGTTAATGCTGACGCTCCGCTGTAACCTGGAGTGATTGAGCCTGGCTTTCGTCAGGCTCAATGCCCTCAGTCATTTGTTTATCGTGTTGGCTCTGCCGTCTTTTTACTGGGTACCTGATATTTCAATGCGCAGTCCTAACTGGTTGTTCCTTATCCTGCTCTTGTTGCTTGCCGGTTTGCAGTATCGCCTGTGGGTGGGTAATGGCAGCCTGGCGCAAGTGGCCAGCCTGAACCAGCAGATCGCGGATCAGCATGCCGAAAACCAGGTCCTTCTGGAGCGCAATCGCGTGCTCGATGCAGAAGTCATGGAACTGAAGAAAGGGCTTGAGACGGTCGAAGAGCGTGCCCGTCATGAACTGGGCATGGTCAAGGACGGCGAAACCCTCTACCAGCTTGCGCAATAATAAAAAGTAGGTGTCATGAAAGACTTTCTCCCTGCCTTCTGGGCGGTGATACCTGCAGCGGGCGTCGGTGCCCGCATGGCAGCAGACCGTCCCAAGCAGTACCTGCAACTGGGCGGCCTCACCATTCTCGAACACAGCCTGTTAAGTTTTCTGGATCACCCTCGTCTCAAGGGGTTGGTGATCAGCCTTGCCGTGGACGATCCTTACTGGCCCGCGTTGCCCTGTGCGCTGGACTCGCGGATTCAACGGGTTGACGGCGGCAAGGAGCGTTCGGGGTCAGTGCTCAATGCCTTGCTTTATCTGCATGCGCAGGGTGCCAGCGATGACGATTGGGTGCTGGTGCACGATGCAGCACGCCCCAATCTGGCGCGCAGCGACCTGGACACGCTGCTTGGCGAACTGGCCGATGATCCGGTCGGTGGCCTGCTCGCCGTTCCGGCGCGGGACACGCTCAAGCGCGCTGACAGTGCCGGCCGCGTGGTAGAGACGGTAGATCGCAGTCTGATCTGGCAGGCTTACACACCGCAGATGTTTCGTCTGGGTGCCTTGCATCGTGCGCTAGCCGACAGTCTGGTGTCGAACGTGACGATCACCGATGAGGCTTCGGCGATCGAGTGGGCGGGGCAGTCGCCTCGACTGATCGAAGGTCGCTCCGATAACATCAAAGTCACTCGACCTGAGGATCTGGACTGGTTGCGTCAGCGTCGTAGTGATTTCGGGCGTTGAATCGCTGAATGTCTTACTGGCGATACTCTTCGCGCATCGCCAGCCCTTCTTTCAGGTAATCCACCAGTTTGCGAACCTTGGGCGACAGCAGTCTTTGCTGTGGGTACAGCGCCCATACGGCGGTGTTGGGCGGCTGGTGTGGCTCCAGCAGAGAAACAAGCGCGCCGCTCTTCAGATGTTTCTGCACGTAATAGTCAGGTAACTGACACAGACCGACGCCATGCAATGCAGCGTCGAGCACTGCCTGGCCACTGTTGCAGCGCCAGTTGCCTTGTACGCGCTGAGAAAATTCACGCCCGTTTTGTTGCAGTAGCCAGGTGTCGCTGCCGCCGATCAGGCAGTTATGGCGACTCAATTCCGACAGGCTGTGCGGGCGGCCATAGCGTGCGATGTAGGAAGGGGCTGCGCACAGGTACATCTGGCGCGGTGCCAGGCGGGTGGCGACCATACGTGAGTCCTGCAGTCGACCGAGGCGGATCGCCAGGTCCATGCCTTCGTGAACCAGGTCCAGGGTCTCGTTGCTCAGTTCGATGTCGACTCGCAAGTGCGGGTAAACGTCCATGAAGCGTGTCACCAGCGGCGTGATGAATCGTTCTCCGTAAGCCACTGCGCAGGTCATGCGCAACAAACCCTTGGGTTCGCTGGTCAGGTCGCCGACGGCCCGCAAGGCTTCCTCGCGCCCGTCCTGCAGGCGTTGGCAATGGTGCAGAAAGGTCTGGCCCGCTTCCGTCAGCGCCACCTTGCGCGTACTGCGGTACAGCAAGCGGGTCTGCAGTCTTTCCTCCAGACGAACGATCTGGCGACTGACGTGCGAAGAAGAGACGCCAAGCCGTTGCGCCGCAGCAGTGAACTGGCCGCATTCGGCCACCGCCACAAATTCGTCGAGACCTTCCCAGCCGCTGGTGTACATCGATTATCCCTGTACAGCATTAATGTTTTGCTTTTGGCCGTATTACTCATCAAATGGCACTGTACTACACTCCAGACCTTGTTTTTATCCGCCGGAGAAGATTGATGATCAAGTCACGCGCTGCTGTCGCCTTTGAAGCCAAGAAGCCACTGGAAATTGTGGAAGTCGATGTCGCCATGCCCAAGGCTGGCGAAGTGCTGTTGCGAGTCGTGGCGTCCGGCGTCTGTCACACCGACGCCTACACGCTCTCCGGTGCCGACCCCGAGGGCATCTTCCCGTCGATCCTGGGCCACGAAGGCGGCGCGATTGTTGAAGCGGTCGGGGAAGGCGTGACCTCCGTCGTGGTGGGTGATCATGTGATCCCGCTCTACACCCCGGAATGCCGTCAGTGCAAATTCTGTCTGTCTGGCAAAACCAACCTGTGTCAGTCGATCCGCTCCACTCAGGGCAAGGGTCTGATGCCGGATGGCACATCGCGCTTTTCCTACAAAGGCGAGCCGATTTTCCATTACATGGGCACTTCGACGTTCTCCGAATACACCGTGCTGCCGGAAATCTCGGTCGCGAAAATTGACAAGAAAGCACCGCTGGAAAAAGTCTGCCTGCTGGGTTGTGGCGTCACCACCGGTATTGGTGCCGTGCTCAACACCGCCAAGGTCAAGCCGGGCGACACCGTTGCCATCTTCGGTTTGGGCGGCATCGGCCTGTCGGCTGTGATCGGTGCGGTGAAGGCCAAGGCCTCGCGAATCATCGCCATCGATATCAACCCGGCCAAGTTCGAAATCGCCAAACAGCTGGGCGCAACTGATTGCGTGAACCCTAAAGATTTCGACCGCCCGATTCAGGAGGTCATCGTCGACATGACCGACGGCGGCGTGGACTTCTCGTTCGAGTGCATCGGCAATGTGCAGTTGATGCGTGCGGCGCTCGAGTGCTGTCACAAGGGCTGGGGCGAGTCAGTCATCATCGGCGTGGCCGGTGCCGGTCAGGAAATCTCCACCCGTCCTTTCCAGTTGGTAACCGGGCGCGTCTGGCGCGGTTCGGCGTTCGGCGGCGTGCGGGGTCGTACCGAGTTGCCGAGCTACGTCGACATGGCACAAACCGGCGAGATACCGCTGGATACATTCATCACCCACACCATGGGTCTGGAAGACATCAACAAGGCCTTTGACCTGATGCATGAAGGCAAGAGCATCCGTACCGTCATCCACTTCTAAACAGCAGCGGCGCGCGGCAGGCCCAGACCGGGCTTGCTGCCAGACGTTCGGAGTCCACCATGACCCTGGAAAATATTTCCTGCCAGAAAAGCTTCGGCGGCTGGCACAAGCGTTACAAGCATCACTCACACGTGCTGGGCTGCGACATGGTGTTTGCGGTCTATTTGCCGCCGCAGGCGGAGCAGGGCGGAAAGTTGCCGGTTGTGTACTGGTTGTCTGGCCTGACCTGCACCGATGAGAACTTCATGCAAAAGGCGGCGGCTCAGCGGGTTGCGGCCGAACTGGGCATCATCATCGTGGCCCCGGACACCAGTCCACGTGGCCCGGACGTGCCGGGCGATCCTGACGGAGCCTGGGATTTCGGTCTGGGAGCAGGCTTCTATCTCAATGCCACTGAACAGCCTTACGCCCGCCATTATCAGATGCACGATTATGTGGTCACTGAGCTGCCTGCTCTTATCGAAGCGCATTTCCCGGCGTCGCAGGCACGCAGCATCAGCGGTCACTCGATGGGCGGGCACGGGGCGCTGGTCTGTGCCTTGCGCAATCCGGGGCGCTACAAGTCGGTTTCGGCGTTTTCGCCCATCAGCAATCCAATGGATTGCCCTTGGGGGCAAAAAGCGTTTTCCCGTTACCTGGGCGAGGACCGTTCGCGTTGGCGTGAGTGGGACGCCAGTGTGTTGATGGCCGATGCCACCGAGCAACTGCCCACGCTCATCGATCAAGGTGATCGGGACGACTTCCTGGTGACTCAACTCAAGCCTGAAGCGCTGGTTCAGGCCGCCAAGTCCGCCCGGCTGCCGCTGGTACTGAGAATGCAGCCTGGTTATGACCACAGCTATTTCTTCATTGCCAGCTTCATCGAAGACCACTTGCGTCATCACGCCAGTGCGTTGTTCGATCAGGGATCGCTTTGACGGGTCTGCCCGGCGAGTGGTGGTGTTGCTGACAAACCCAAGCCGCGCCAAAGCAGGTAGAATCACGCCCTGACTTTTTTCAGGGCGTTTTTTTATGCGTATTGGCCACGGCTATGATGTGCACCGTTTCGCTGAAGGCGACTTCATCACCTTGGGCGGCGTGCGGATTGCACACGGGTTCGGCCTGCTGGCCCATTCTGATGGCGACGTTCTGCTGCACGCGTTGAGCGACGCTTTGCTCGGTGCTGCCGCGCTGGGCGACATCGGCAAGCACTTCCCGGACACTGATCCGCAGTTCAAGGGGGCTGACAGTCGCGTGCTGCTGCGCCATGTGCTCAAGCAGGTGCAGGGCAAGGGCTGGAAGGTCGGTAACGTCGACGCCACCATCGTCGCCCAGGCGCCCAAAATGGCACCGCACATCGACGCCATGCGCGCCCTGATTGCCGAAGACCTGCAGGTCGAGCTGGATCAGGTCAACGTCAAGGCCACCACGACCGAGAAGCTGGGCTTCACCGGCCGTGAAGAAGGCATTGCCGTACATGCCGTCGCCTTGTTGCTGCGCGCATGACCGAACTGGAACTGTTAGGGCCGCGGGCCTACGGCGATGCACTGGGACGCGCTGTTCTGAAGGCAACCGCCGAAGACTTTCAAGTCGACGAAGTGCTCGATATCCCCCTCTCGGGCGATGGCGAGCATTTGTGGCTGTGGGTTGAGAAACGCGGGCTCAATACCGAAGAAGCGGCTCGTCGCCTGGCGCGGGCGGCGGGTGTGCAACTGCGTACGGTCAGTTACGCGGGGCTCAAGGACCGGCAAGCGCTCACGCGTCAGTGGTTCAGCATTCAGTTACCCGGCAAGGCCGACCCCGATCTGTCCGCCGCGCAGGACGAGACACTGCGGATTCTTGAGACACGCCGCCACAAGCGCAAGCTGCAGCGCGGTGCTCACGCAGCCAATGGCTTCACCTTGCGCCTCACGCAACTGGACGCTGATCAGGCTGCGTTGAATCAGCGCCTGGAGTCGATTTCCCGCCTGGGCATCCCGAATTACTTCGGTGCCCAGCGTTTCGGCTACCAAGGCGGCAATCTGGGCGAAGCGCGCGACTATGCGTCGCGCCAGGCGTTGCCCGAGCAGCGGGCAGTCCGCTCGCGCTTGCTGTCCACTGCCCGCAGCTATCTTTTCAATCAGGTGCTGGCTGCGCGTGTCGCAGACGGCTCCTGGCAACGTGCCCAAGTGGGCGATCTGCTGGCGTTCACTGACAGCCGGAGTTTTTTCCCGGCGGGCGTGGATGAGTGCAGCGACCCGCGTCTGGCGATTCTGGACCTGCATCCGACCGGCCCGCAGTGGGGTGCAGGCCCATCGCCAGCCATGGGCATCACGGGTGATCTGGAAAATGCCGTTGCCGCGGAGCATCCGGCGCTTCGCGACTGGCTCGTCAGAGCGGGAATGGAGCACGAACGTCGCATCCTGCGGCTGCCCATTGGGCGGCTGACGTGGCATTATCCCGAGCCTGACATTCTGCAACTGGAATTCGTCCTTCCGCCTGGATGCTTTGCCACCGTATTGGTGCGCGAGCTCGTCGATCTGGTGCCGGTTGGGCAGACGGACAGCCCATGCGTATTCTGATTTCAAACGATGACGGGGTAAGTGCACCCGGTCTTGCGGCGCTGTATGCGGCGTTGGCGGACTACACTGAATGCGTGGTAATCGCGCCTGATCAAGACAAGAGCGGTGCCAGCAGTTCGCTGACCCTGGACCGGCCTCTGCATCCGCAGACGCTGGCCAATGGCTTTATCAGTGTGAACGGCACCCCGACCGATTGCGTGCATCTGGGCCTCAACGGGCTGCTGGAGCGTGAACCGGATATGGTTATCTCGGGTATCAATCTGGGTGCCAACCTCGGCGACGATGTGCTGTATTCAGGCACGGTGGCCGCAGCGCTCGAGGGACGCTTTCTGCAGCGGCCCTCGTTCGCCTTTTCGTTTCTGTCGCGCCAGCCGGATAACCTTGCCACGGCGGCGCATTACGCGCGTTTGCTGGTGCAAGCCCATGAGCAACTCGATCTGCCACCGCGTACGGTACTGAACGTGAACATCCCCAACCTGCCTCTGGACCACGTGCGCGGCATCCAGTTGACCCGATTGGGTCATCGTGCGCGCGCAGCGGCTCCCATCAAGGTTGTGGATCCGCGCGGTCGTGCCGGTTACTGGATCGCGGCGGCCGGCGATGCCGAGGACGGCGGAGCAGGGACTGACTTTCACGCCGTCATGCAGGGCTATGTATCGATTACGCCGCTGCAACTGGATCGCACCTATCAGGACGGTTTCAGCAGCCTTAACACCTGGCTGGAGGGTCTGCGCTGATGTCACGCGAGCAAGATGATCTGTTACGTCGCGGGATCGGGATGACCTCGCAGCGTACTCGCGAGCGCTTGATTCAACGCTTGTATGAAGAGGGCATCACCAACGCCCGCGTCCTGGATGTGATTCGCAAGACACCTCGGCATCTGTTCGTGGACGAAGCACTGGCACACCGTGCTTATGAAGACACGGCGTTGCCGATAGGCCACAACCAGACGATTTCCCAGCCCTACATGGTCGCGCGTATGAGCGAGCTGCTGCTGGCGGCCGGTCCGCTGGACAAGGTCATGGAGATCGGTACGGGGTCCGGCTACCAGACAGCGGTGTTGTCGCAGCTTGTGGAACGGGTTTTCTCGGTCGAGCGCATCAAGGTGCTGCAGGACCGGGCCAAGGAGCGTCTGGTTGAGCTCAACCTGCGCAATGTGGTGTTTCGCTGGGGAGATGGCTGGGAGGGCTGGCCAGCACTGGCGCCTTACAACGGCATCATCGTGACGGCAGTGGCGACGGACGTGCCCCAAGCGCTGCTCGATCAACTGGCACCTGGCGGCCGACTGGTCATACCGGTCGGTTCGGGCGAGGTCCAGCAATTGATGCTGATCATTCGCGAGGAGAACGGGTTCTCCCGGCATGTTCTGGGTGCCGTACGATTCGTACCGTTGTTGAACGGCCCCATTGCGTGAATGACGACCGTTGCGAGTGAATTCTGACGCGTGGCGCCGGTCTACAGCCGTCTGTTCATGATAACGATGGCAAAATTGCATCGATTCTTTGCCGGATCTGCACGCCATAAGGTTTTGACGCAGTTAAGTACTGGTTGCCCGCCGCACTTGCGGCACAATAGGCATCTTTTGAATTCAGTCACCAGTAAAGGGAGTGGCGGGTGAGTCACACAGTCATTCAGCAGCTCAGGTCTTCAAGAAGTTATCAGCGTCTGTTGATTGGCATTGCTCTCAGTGTCCTCTTGGTCGGCTGTTCCAGTTCGCCTTCGGGCGGCGTTCGCGTTGTCGATCGTAACGGCAACTCCGTGCCTCAACGTCCGGCAGTCACGACGGGCCAGTATGTGGTCAAACGCGGAGATACACTTTTTTCAATCGCGTTTCGTTATGGCTGGGACTGGAAGGCGCTGGCCGCCCGTAACCAGATCCCGGAGCCGTTTACCATCAAACCCGGTCAGACCATTCGCTTTGACGGACGCTCTTCTTCAACGCAGGGTATAGCGTCCGCACCTGATGCGGGTCGCCCGGTCACCAGCACCTCCACCACGACCAGTAGTTCAGGCTCGGTAAAAACCACGGTGATTTCCAAGCCGGTCGCGGTCGTACCTGTTGTCATACCGCCTTCGGCAACCACTGCAACGGGCCCGGCGGGCAAGTCTCCGAGCGGGTGGACCTGGCCTTCGAGTGGCATATTGATAGGAAAATTTTCTTCAAACGGTAGTTTGAATAAAGGAATTGATATCGCCGGTGATTTGGGACAGCCTGTTTTGGCAGCGTCTGATGGTTCGGTCGTTTACGCCGGAAGTGGATTACGGGGCTACGGCGAATTGATCATCATCAAACACAGCGATACCTACGTCAGTGCCTACGGTCATAACCGCAGGCTCTTGGTTCGGGAAGGGCAGCAAGTCAAGGCAGGGCAGACGATTGCCGAAATGGGGTCAACAGGAACTGACCGGGTGAAACTGCATTTTGAGATTCGCCGTCAAGGAAAGCCTGTAGATCCGCTCGGATTCTTGCCACGCCGTTGAGTGTTGTCGGCCTGTTCCTGGCGCAGAAGGAACAGGCTCAAGCGTTGCCACGGAAATAGGCGTCGCTGGAGCTTGAGGTCGAACTCACCAAAGGACTATAACAATGGCTCTTAGCAACGAAGCGCCGGAGTTTGACATCGATGATGACGTGCTCCTCATGGAAGCTGGCATTGTCCTTGAGGAATCGCCGAACGAGAAGCAGCCGTCTACTGCCGC
The DNA here is from genome assembly GCF_900143095.1 of Pseudomonas asturiensis. GTDB lineage: Bacteria > Pseudomonadota > Gammaproteobacteria > Pseudomonadales > Pseudomonadaceae > Aquipseudomonas > Aquipseudomonas asturiensis. The sequence goes on from NZ_FRDA01000003.1 coordinate 410,136, forward strand.
CTCGGGTCGTGCGAAGGCGAAGCCGTCTACATCATCGCTCAAACAACACAAATATATTGATTACACTCGGGCGCTCGACGCTACCCAGTTGTATCTCAATGAAATAGGTTTCTCTCCCCTGCTGTCTCCGGAAGAAGAAGTCCACTTTGCACGCTTGTCGCAACGTGGTGATCCGGCTGGGCGCAAACGCATGATTGAGAGCAATCTGCGGCTGGTGGTCAAGATCGCCAGGCGCTACGTCAATCGTGGGCTGTCATTGCTGGACCTGATCGAAGAAGGCAATCTGGGTCTTATCCGGGCTGTAGAGAAGTTCGATCCAGAGCGCGGTTTCCGCTTCTCGACCTACGCCACCTGGTGGATTCGTCAGACCATCGAGCGGGCAATCATGAATCAGACCCGGACCATCCGGTTGCCGATTCATGTGGTCAAAGAGCTTAACGTATATCTGCGTGCCGCCCGGGAGCTGACCCAAAAGCTCGACCACGAACCATCCCCTGAAGAAATCGCCAATCTGCTGGAAAAACCGGTGGGCGAGGTCAAGCGCATGCTTGGGCTCAATGAGCGTGTATCTTCCGTTGATGTCTCGCTGGGACCAGACTCGGACAAGACTCTGCTCGATACGCTTACGGACGACCGTCCTACAGATCCCTGTGAGCTTCTGCAGGATGTCGATCTTTCACAGAGTATCGATCTCTGGCTGTCCGAGCTGACCGAAAAGCAGCGTGAGGTTGTCATACGCCGCTTCGGCCTTCGAGGTCATGAAAGCAGTACCCTTGAAGATGTAGGCCTGGAAATTGGTCTCACGCGCGAGCGTGTACGGCAGATTCAGGTTGAGGGCCTCAAGCGCCTTCGTGAGATCCTCGAAAAAAATGGTCTTTCGAGCGAGTCGCTGTTCCAGTAACCCATCCCCGCGTCATAAAAAGCCGATATGAATTCCACATTCATATCGGCTTTTTATATGGCTTTCGTCATTTCACTGCCATTCCTTCACATCGACAGTGCCTGCGGGCGTCGGCATGGCCTCGACTGCGCAGGCCAAAGTGCTGAGGTCAGAGCACTAATATCATGTAGGCAATTGCGTACGCAGCCTGTAGGCGATCAAGGTTTTCCAGGTACGATTAAATGCACATACAGGTCCTCATAGCATCCAAGTACCTGATTTCGTTTTGCTTTTTTATCAGTATTCGCTGCGATCGGAAATATTTTGGCGCGCTTGCCCTGTTGTTTCTGCGCGTCAAACCACTAGTATCGAACCCGTACCAACGGACCGGCACACGCTTTCAAGGATGAAGGTCGAGGACATCGCGGGAGGCGATTCATCAGGATGATGAAAAGGGATTACAGGGATTAGGGAAAAAACGTGGGCGGGTCAAACCGCCCCTTTTTACATCAGGATCATCGGATTCTGATAAACAAAAAAGGCCCTCAAGAGGGCCTTTTTTGTTGTCTGGAGTCTAGCGTTCCAGATGTTCAATCTTGTCTTTCGTGCCGTCCCAGTCTGCTGCATCCGGCAACGCGTCTTTCTTCTCTGTGATATTCGGCCACTTCTCGGCAAGCTCTGCGTTCAGCTCGATGAAATTTTCCATACCGGCCGGAATCTCGTCTTCAGAGAAAATCGCCTGTGCAGGGCATTCAGGCTCACAGAGAGCACAGTCGATGCACTCGTCCGGGTGAATCACCAGGAAGTTCGGTCCCTCGTAGAAGCAGTCCACCGGACAGACTTCCACACAGTCGGTGTACTTGCACTTGATGCAGTTGTCGGTGACGACGAAGGTCATTTCTAATTCTCTCCTCAGGCGGCTGCGGCAGAGCCCTTCCAGACAGGGTTGCCAGGTTCGGGACGGTTCCCGGCCCTATGAAAACACGTGCTTTTGATGAGGGCCCTGCTGCATCGCATGCCACTCACCCTTGGTTCGCTGCGTCTTCACGCGGCTTGAACGGCTGCTCAGCCAGGCTAAAAGCTGAGCGCATCCCAGACCGCGCGGGATTCTAACAGCATGTAACGGCTCGCGTCACAGTCGAGTTTGCAATGTATATAGCAAATCAAGCGCCTGACGCGGGGTGAGGTCGTCGACCTTGACCTTCGACAGTTCCTCAAGGACCGGGTGAGGCAGGCTGGCGAACAGATCGCTTTGCATGGGTGCCGCTGGCTTGCCCGGTTTGGCGCGGGGTTGCTCATGGGGCAGGCTGGTGGTCTCCAGACGTTGTAAGTGCTCCTTGGCGCGCGTGATGACTTTGCCTGGAACCCCGGCCAACTGTGCGACAGCCAGACCATAGCTCTGGCTGGCAGGCCCTGGGAGGACACGGTGCAGGAACACGATCCGTTCGTTGTGTTCGGTGGCATTCAAATGCACGTTGCTGACCAGTGGCTCGCTTTCCGGCAGAACGGTCAACTCGAAGTAGTGTGTGGCGAACAAGGTGTAGGCCCGCAACTGGGCGAGGCATTCTGCCGCAGCCCAGGCCAGCGACAGACCATCGAAGGTACTGGTGCCGCGACCCACTTCATCCATTAGAACCAGACTACGGTCGGTCGCGTTATGCAGAATGTTGGCCGTCTCGCTCATTTCCACCATGAACGTCGAGCGTCCACCTGCCAGGTCATCACTGGAGCCGATCCGCGTGAATATCCGGTCGACCAGCGACAGTTCACACTGGGCGGCAGGCACGAAGCTGCCGATGTGAGCGAGCAGGACGATCAAGGCGGTCTGACGCATGTAGGTCGATTTACCGCCCATGTTCGGGCCGGTGATGACCAGCATGCGCGTGCTGTCATCCAGCGCCAGGTCATTGGCCACGAAGGGTGTCGACAGTACCTGTTCCACCACCGGGTGACGGCCTTGCTCGATGCGCATGCAAGGCTCTGCCACAAAGCGCGGGCAGTTGAGGTCCAGGTTGAGCGCGCGCTCGGCCAGGTTGCTCAGTACATCCAGTTCAGCCAATGCCGCTGCCGTGTCCTGCAGCGGCGCAAGATGGCCGATCAGGTCTTCAAGCAAGGCCTCGTAGAGCATCTTTTCCCGAGCCAGTGCACGGCTTTTGGCAGACAACGCCTTGTCTTCGAACTCCTTGAGTTCCGGGGTGATGAAGCGTTCGGCACCCTTGAGGGTCTGACGGCGAATGTAGTCGGCTGGCGCCTGTTCAGCCTGCTTGCTCGGCAGTTCGATGAAATAACCGTGAACGCGGTTGTAGCCGACTTTCAGGTTGGCCAGGCCGGTTCGGGCCTTCTCGCGCGCCTCCAGATCAATCAGGAACTGGCCGGCGTTTTCGCTCAACGATTGCAGCTCGTCCAGCTCGGCGTCGTAACCGGTCTTCAGAACGCCGCCGTCGCGGATCACTGCAGGTGGGTTGTCGATGATTGCTCGTTGCAGCAGGTCGGCCAGTTCAGGATAGGTGCTGGCAGTACGCGCCAGTTGTTGCAAATGGGGCGCTTCCAGTTCGCTCATCGCCAGTTGCAGTTCGGGAAGGGCGCTCAACGCATCACGCAGGCGTGCAAGGTCGCGCGGGCGTGCGTTACGCAGGCCGATCCGCGCGAGGATCCGCTCGATGTCGCCGATTTCTTTCAGTTGCGGCTGCAGGTTCTCGAAGCGATAGCGTTCCAGAAAGCAGGTGATCGAAGTCTGACGCGCCTGCAGAATGCTCAGGTCGCGTAGCGGGCGATTCAGCCAGCGGGTCAGCAGGCGCGTGCCCATTGCTGTCTGGCAGCGGTCCATCACCGATTGCAGGGTGTTATCGCGGCCACCGGACAGGTTGGTGTCCAGCTCAAGGTTACGGCGGCTGGCGCCGTCCAGGATCACGGTATCGTCCAGGCGCTCATGGCGCAGGCTGCGCAAGTGCGGCAGGGCGGTGCGCTGGGTTTCCTTGGCGTAGCTGAGCAGGCAGCCTGCTGCACCAATCGCAAGGGTGAGCATTTCGCAGCCAAAGCCCTTCAGGTCCTGGGTCGCAAACTGCTGACACAGACTTTTATGCGCAGAGTCGCGCTCAAAATCCCAGGGTGCCCGGCGACGTGAGCCGCGACGTTTTTCGGCCGGCAAGCCCTGAGGCCAGTCATCCGGGATCAACAGCTCGACCGGGTTGATGCGCTCAAGCTCAGCCAGCAGGTTTTCCCAACCCTTGATTTCCAGCACGCTGAAGTTGCCGCTGGTGATATCCAGCACGGCCAGTCCGAACAGCCGTTCGTCCCCAAGGACTGCTGCGATCAGGTTATCACGACGCTCGTCGAGCAGCGCTTCATCGCTGATGGTGCCAGGCGTGATGATGCGCACGACCTGACGATCAACCGGCCCTTTGCTGGTGGCCGGGTCGCCGATCTGCTCGCAGATCACCACTGACTCGCCCAGCTTGACCAGTTTGGCGAGATAGCCTTCGGCCGCATGGTAAGGAATCCCGCACATGGGGATGCTCTGGCCTGCCGACTGGCCGCGCGCCGTGAGCGTAATATCCAGCAACTTGGCGGCCTTTTTGGCGTCTTCATAGAAGATTTCGTAAAAGTCGCCCATGCGATAGAACATCAACTGATCCAGATGCTGATTCTTCAGCTTCCAGTACTGTTGCATCATGGGCGTATGTGCGGAGAGGTCGGAAATTGCTTTATTCATCAGTAAGTTAGGCAAGTTCTTGAGAGGTGTGGAGCAAACTTCGGGGTGCGGCGTGTAATCCCTCTGTGTACCGAGGGATGTCTGCCGAGTGTTTGCGATGGGCGCAAGGTTATCACGCACGTTGCGCAGGCGCAGTTCCGGTGTGAAGGATGCCCAATCGTGACCTCGGGTTTCCGGACGGCCATGAGCGTCCGATTGCTGTATAGACTTGGGGCACGGTCATCGACTGTCGGTGTGCCGGATATGAAAAAGGACTTTTATATGGCGAACAAACGAGCAAGGGATTCTGTCACCGGGCGTTTCATTCCTCTGGACGAGGCGAAGCGCAGGCCGCGAGAAACCATCGTCGAAACAGTCAGGAAGCCGGTCGCAAAACACACGCAGCCCGCTTGATCCGGCAAGCGGCTGCCGGTGCAGCCGTTTGCATTAAAGCGTAGGCTTTCATCCATCGTTGAGGTTTGACAGGAAAGTACTGTGGACGAAATAACCCGGCTAGCCGCCTCGCTAGGCAAGTGTCTTCAAGCCATTGATGCGCAGGTGACCACTGCTGAATCCTGTACGGGAGGCGGCATCGCTGAAGCGATTACGCGCATCGGTGGCAGTTCTGGCTGGTTCGAGGCCGGTTATGTGACGTATTCCAATACCCAGAAGACGCGTCAACTGGATGTGCCCGAGGCCTTGTTCGCCTCTGTCGGCGCGGTCAGTCAGGAAGTGGTTGAAGCCATGACCCGAGGTGCACAGCTCAAAAGTGGCGCACGGTTCAGTGTAGCTGTCAGCGGCGTGGCAGGGCCGGGTGGCGGTTCCGTCGACAAGCCGGTAGGCACCGTGTGGGTATGCTGGGGCGACGGTGACGTCCTGGTCGCCACGCGCTACGGGTTCGATGGCGACCGTGAGCAAGTACGCCGACAAACGGTAAAGGCCGCTCTAGAGGGGCTCATCGCACTCGCTTCTGGAGAAATGCCAAAACAGGGGTAGGCGAGCGCCGATCCCTGTGGAATAATACTGTCTACTTATACAGGTGTTGTGGCCATCAAGGCCCTAATTGAATTTGATTACGTGAGGACTTCAATGGACGACAACAAGAAGAAAGCCTTGGCTGCGGCCTTGGGTCAGATCGAGCGTCAATTCGGTAAAGGTGCCGTAATGCGCATGGGTGACCATGACCGCCAGGCGATCCCTTCCATTTCCACCGGTTCGCTTGGCCTGGATATCGCGCTCGGGATCGGCGGTTTGCCAAAAGGCCGGATCGTTGAAATTTACGGTCCGGAATCTTCCGGTAAAACCACGCTGACACTGTCTGTCATCGCACAAGCCCAGAAAATGGGCGCAACGTGCGCGTTCGTCGATGCCGAGCACGCACTGGACCCTGAATACGCGGGCAAGCTGGGCGTCAACGTCGACGACCTGCTGGTTTCGCAGCCCGACACGGGCGAGCAGGCACTGGAAATCACCGACATGCTGGTGCGTTCCAACGCCATCGATGTGATCGTGGTCGACTCCGTTGCTGCTCTGGTTCCGAAAGCGGAAATCGAAGGCGAGATGGGCGACATGCACGTGGGCCTGCAGGCTCGTCTGATGTCGCAGGCCCTGCGCAAGATCACCGGTAACATCAAGAACGCCAACTGCCTGGTGATCTTCATCAACCAGATCCGCATGAAGATCGGTGTGATGTTCGGTAGCCCGGAAACCACTACCGGTGGTAACGCTCTTAAGTTCTACGCATCGGTACGTCTGGATATCCGTCGTACAGGCGCTGTGAAGGAAGGCGACGAAGTGGTCGGCAGCGAGACCCGCGTCAAGGTCGTGAAGAACAAGGTGGCTCCGCCATTCCGTCAGGCAGAGTTCCAGATCCTTTACGGCAAGGGCATCTACCTGAATGGCGAAATTATCGACCTGGCCGTGCTTCACGGTTTTGTCGAGAAGTCTGGTGCCTGGTACAGCTATCAGGGCAGCAAGATCGGTCAGGGTAAAGCCAACTCGGCCAAGTTCCTGGCGGATAACCCGGAAATCGGTAACGCCCTTGAGAAGCAGATTCGCGACAAGCTGTTGAAGCCAGGCGTCGACACCAAGGCTGTCGGTTCCCGCGAGCCAGCAGTGGCTGATGACATGGCTGAAGCAGACGCCGATATCTGATACTCATGTCTGTCGTGCTTGATACACCCGTCGCCGTCAGGCGAACTGCAATGGACCTGCTCGCGCGACGCGAGCATGGTCGAGTCGAGCTGACGCGAAAATTGCGTCAGCGCGGCGCTTCCCCCGAGCACATCGAAGCCGAGCTTGATCGCCTGATCGAGGAAGGCCTGCTCTCTGAATCCCGCTATCTCGAAAGCTTCGTCTCTTATCGGTCTCGTTCCGGCTATGGTCCTGTGCGCATACGTGAAGAGCTCAGCCAGCGGGGTTTGCAACGGTCTGATATCGAACAGGCGCTGAGAGAGTGCGGTGTGGATTGGCAAGAAAAGCTTCAGGAAACCTGGCAGCGAAAGTTTGCCGGAAGGATGCCTGCCGACGCGCGTGAGCGTGCTCAGCAGGGGCGTTTTCTGAACTATCGAGGGTACCCGCTGGACATGATCGGCCGCCTGTTGAGCGGCCGTGGCGGGGATGATTGACGTCAGGCCTTCAACGGCTCACGTTCGTGAGTCGGCTGTTTTTCACCTGATGGTTTTGACCAGTTTTCCGGCAGGTTGATGTAGTCCACCAGCTCCCGAAGACGGCCCTGATTACGCCCGGTAAACGTAAATGCGAGCCGGGTCAGGTGGCTGAACTGGGCCTCGTCGTGTTCCTCGTCCTGATATTCATGCTGGTGAAAGTTTTCGCTCAAACACAGGTCGCCAAACGCTTCTTGCAGGTGCTCAAGTGCTTGCTGGCTAAGGGCGTGGTGCATGCGGATCACGAACGTGTTCTTCAGCCAGCGACTGGAGTGGAAGTTCGCGTAGAACCGGTTTATCTCTTCGACAGCCTCGTCAGCGCTGTACACCAGGTGCATCAGCTTCATGTCGGCCGGAAGAATGTAATGATTGTCCGCCAGCTGGTTCTTGATGAAGTCCAGCGCACTTTGCCAGAAGCTGCCGCCCGGCGTATCCAGCAGCACGATGGGTACCAGGGGACTTTTACCGGTTTGAACCAGCGTCAGCACTTCCAGTGCTTCATCCAGTGTGCCAAAACCGCCTGGGCATAACACCAGGGCATCGGCTTCTTTGACGAAGAACAACTTGCGCGTGAAGAAGAAGTGGAAGGGCAGCAGGTTTTCTGTGCCTTCTACCGTGGGATTGGCATGTTGTTCAAAAGGCAGGGTGATATTGAAACCCAGGCTGTGATTCAGACCTGCTCCTGCGTGAGCTGCTGCCATGATGCCGCCGCCTGCGCCGGTGATCACCATCATGTCGGACTGCGCCAGCTTTGCGCCCAACTCCGTAGCCTGCGCATAGAGCGGATGTTCCATGGGCGTTCGGGCCGAGCCGAATACGGTGACTTTGCGTCGCCCCTTGAATCGCTCAAGTGCTCTGAAGGCACTGTCCAGTTCGCGAAGGGTTTGCAGCGTTATCTTGGCGTTCCAGCGGTTGCTGTCATCCTGAGCCATGCGCAGAACGGTCAGTATCATGTCTCGGTAAAGCGCCAGATTAGGGCTGCCTGGGGCAACCTGATGGATGTGTTCTTCAATCTTGCCGGTCAGGTCCAGGCCATTGCTTTGAAAGTGTTGCGACAGAAGATCGTTAGGTACATACGGCATTCAAGATTTCTCCTCCTGCAGAATCGTCGATCCGGTCGAAGTCGATTGGCGATGATGGCTATCACGCCAACGTCTGACCGCACAGATTCTGTCTGTTTCCTTGGGTCAAGAAACGATTGATGCACACGAACGTGTCACTCCTGGTGTTCATGTGCCTGAACATTACAGGTTGGCTGTCAGACGTTTATAGCGCCAGCCTGCCTCGGCTGTCGAATCGATGATGTGCCGGTTATTTCGAAAAGGCCACCGTTTCTCCGTTCGTCGTCAGAGGCGCGGCGTTACAGGATGTCTCTAGATGAGCACAGAGTGCGCCTGATGGACAGGCGCACGGGGAGACTTTCTTTGATGCTTACTGCTTGGGTTTGACCGTGCAGTCCGAGGCCTGGAAAGTCTGGGTAGCAACCGGGCGGTTGGTCTTGTACTCGGTGAACTGATACTTGAGCACTGCACCTTTGGTCATCAACTGGCGAAAGCCGTTGTTGTGGCACACGCTGTTGCCCAACTGGTTGCGCATCGCATCCGGATTGGCGCGCATCTGCTGCGCCTGGCCTTCGCGTACGCTCAAGTGATTGATCAGCTCCTTGCCGTTGACAGTGTAGCCCTGATCCAGAATGTCTTCGTTGATCGCACGAGGCGTACCGACGCTGCTTTCCTTCGCGACTTTTTCCAGCATCTTGCTGAGTTCGAACTCCTGCTTCGACGCCGCTTGGGCGCACAGAGGAGCAACGAGCAAAAGCGTAAGGGTAGGGGCGATGAGGCGCAGCATTAAACTCTCCTGATTAAGTGGCTGGCCGTTGGACCAGCGACTTCAAAGTGCGTTCCGGTAACCTGCCGACTGCGGGTTTCACTGGCGCAGCAGTATAAGACAGGAGTCTTCACGCAGCCTAGGGTTGTACGGCCGGCAGCTCTGATAAACTGCGCGCACTTTAATCCTGCCGAGTTCTCGTGGTGTCGATGCATTCCTTCTGTTGGCGCGTGCTGCAATGAGTCACGCTGTCTCCCGCCTGCGCGATGAGCGTCTGGCCCGTAGCACCAAGCCCTTTATTGCCCGAGGCTCACGGGCGCCGCGCTGCCCGGATTGCCGGGTGATCTTCAGCTATTGTCTATGTGCGTGGCGGCCCAGCGTGGCAGCCGATTCGGGTATGTGTCTGTTGATGTACGACACCGAGCCGTTGAAACCGACCAATACCGGCTGGCTGATCGCCGATGTGATCAAGGACACCCACGCGTTTGGCTGGTCGCGCATCGATGTGGACGAACAGTTGCTGGCGTTGCTGGACGACCCGCAGTGGCAACCGTACATCGTCTTCCCCGGCGAGTTTGTGGCCAGGGAGCGGGTAGTCACCCAGGTGGTCCGCGAAGACGGTAAGCGTCCTTTATTCATTTTGCTGGACGCGACATGGACGGAAGCGCGCAAGATGTTTCGCAAGAGCCCTTATCTTGAGAAGTTTCCAGTGCTGAGCCTTGAACCGGAGCAGATTTCCCGTTACCGGTTGCGCCGCTCCAGGCGGGACGATCACTTCTGTACGGCCGAGGTGGCCGCGCTGTGTCTTGAGCTGGCCGATGATAACAACGCCAGTGGTGTGCTGGATGCGTATCTGGACGTCTTCAGTGCGCACTACCTGGGTGCCAAGTACCAGCGGCCGATCGATCCGGATGACGCGGCACACACGCATTTGAAAGCTTTTCTGTAGCCACTGAAGCGTCTGTCACGGCACTTGTTGGCCGAATGCCATCTCGTTGTTATCTCCGGGGCGCTTGATGCTTGACCGACATGGTGTTGCTGGGCATGCTTGGCGCCGCTTGGACGCCGATTCACTGGGTTTGGTGCTGCACCTGCCTGATGTGGTACCGTGAATTGCAGGCATTTCCGGATGCCTTGCTGAGCGGCCTGCATGGCTGGCCCTCACTATAAAAACAGGATCAACACATGACCTACGACATCCTGATCGCCGACGATCATCCCCTGTTTCGCAGTGCGCTGCGTCAGGCGTTGAGCATCGGCCTGGGGCCTGACGCACGGCTGGTCGAGGCGGAAAGCATCGCGCAACTGGAGTCTTGTCTGGCACAAAAGGCTGACTGGGATCTGGTCCTCCTGGACCTGAACATGCCGGGCGCTTACGGTTTCTCCGGTCTGGTGCTGTTACGCGGGCAATATCCGCAGATTCCGGTGGTGATGGTTTCAGCGCAGGAAGAAGCGTCCATCGTTGTTCGCTCCCGGGAATTCGGGGCCAGCGGGTTCATTCCCAAGTCCAGTTCGCTTGAAGCCATTCAGCATGCAGTGCGGACGGTGCTGGAGGGCGATGTCTGGTGGCCGCCGCAGGTCAACGAAACCATCAGCGTGTCCGCCGAGGCCAAGGCGGCCAGTGCGGGCCTCGCCAGCCTGACGCCACAGCAATTCAGAGTATTGACCATGGTGTGTGAGGGTTTGTTGAACAAGCAAATCGCGTTTGAGCTGAGCGTTTCGGAAGCCACGATCAAGGCCCATGTGACGGCGATCTTTCGTAAGCTGGGCGTGCGTACCCGAACCCAGGCTGCACTGCTACTGCAACAACTCGAATCCATTTCAGCCAGCTAAATGCCAGTCAGATAAAATGTTCACGCTTTTTTGACCTGTGTTCCCTTAGCTTTCCTCATCCTCACTGTACAGCAGCCTCTCTATGTCGCCCTTCAAAGGCCAAACCGGTCTGAAACGAATCCTTAATGCCGCAGGTTATTCTCTGGATGGTCTGACGGCCGCCTTCAAGGGCGAAGCCGCTTTTCGTCAGTTGGTGCTGCTCAACGTGGTACTGATTCCTCTGTCGTTTTTCCTGAGCGTCAGCAAGGGCGAGCATGCGCTGCTGGTAGCGGTGTGTCTGCTGGCGTTGATCGTCGAGTTGCTTAACTCGGCCGTCGAAGCCGCAATCGACCGCATCTCGCTGGATCTGCATCCGCTGTCCAAGAATGCCAAGGACATGGGCAGCGCGGCACAGTTTATTGCACTGAGCATGATCGGCCTGGTATGGGCCATCGTTCTGTTGGGCTGATGCCGATCAGTACAGACTCGGCAGCACAATCTCGTCACTGCGCTGCACACCGGCCGTAAACGCCCGGCAGAGATCCAGAAATTCGCGCATCGCGGACGTCTGGTATTTCTGCTTGTGCCAGATGAAGTAGAACTGCCGCGACAGGTCCAGATCCGGTGTCGTCAGCTCGACCAGATTGCCGCGACGAAACGCATCACGCAGCGCCAGTCTGGAAATGCAGCCAATCCCCAGCCCTGATTCAACTGCGCGTTTTATGGCTTCGGTGTGTTCCAGTTCCAGTTTGACGTTCAGCCCGTTGCGATGATGACGCATGGCCTGATCGAACGTGAGTCGTGTGCCTGAACCCTGTTCTCGCAGAATCCATGCTTCGCGCGTCAACTCTTCAAGTGTGGCCTGGCCGCGCTTGGCCAGCGGATGTTGCGGCGCGCAGAACACCACCAGTTCGTCCTCGACCCACGATTGCACTTCGATGTCCGGATGGCTGCAGTCGCCCTCGATCAAACCCAGGTCGATCTCGTAATGCGCAACTTGCTGCACGATGTGAGCTGTGTTCTGAACGTGCAGCTTTACCTGGCTTTCCGGGTGGCGCTGCATGTAGCCGCCGATCAGCAGCGTGGCCAGATAATTGCCGATGGTCAGTGTCGCGCCGACCGCCAGTGAACCGAACCCCGACTTGCCGTTAAGCAGGTCTTCGATTTCCTTGGCCTGATCGAGCAGGGCAACTGCCTGTGGCAACAGCTGGCGACCTGTGGCGTTGAGGCTAAGTCGTTTGCCGGCGCGGTCGAACAGTTGGCAACTGGACTGGCGTTCGAGTTCGGTGATCGAGGTGCTGGCAGCCGACTGCGAGAGTGAAAGCAGCACAGCGGCGCGCGACACGCTTTCCTGCTGGGCGACGGCGACAAATACTTGAAGTTGACGAAGAGTGAATCGCATATCTATATAACCGATAACCCATATCTTGATAATTCATTTAACAGATATTGTGTCTGCCACTAGAATGTCGCGCAATAGCGCTGTGCCCCTGCGCGCACGAAATTTTCAGGAGTTCCCACGTACATGAGCAACATGAACCACGAGCGTGTCCTCAGCGTCCACCACTGGAACGACACCCTCTTCAGTTTCAAGTGCACCCGCGACCCTGGTCTGCGTTTCGAGAACGGTCAGTTCGTCATGATCGGTCTGCAGCAGCCAAACGGTCGCCCGCTCATGCGTGCGTATTCGATTGCCAGCCCTAACTGGGAAGAGCATCTGGAGTTCTTCAGCATCAAGGTGCCTGACGGCCCGCTGACCTCTCAGTTGCAGCATTTGAAGGAAGGCGACGAGATCATCATCAGCAAGAAGCCTACGGGCACGCTGGTGCTGGACGACCTCAAGCCGGGCAAGCATCTTTACCTGCTCAGCACCGGCACAGGCCTGGCGCCGTTCATGAGCGTGATCCAGGACCCTGAAACCTATGAGCGTTTCGAGAAAGTCATCCTGTGCCACGGCGTGCGTTACGTGAACGAGGTCGCCTATCGTGAGTTCATTACCGAGCACCTGCCGCAGAACGAGTTTTTCGGTGAAGCGCTGCGCGACAAGCTGATCTACTACCCGACGGTGACCCGTGAGCCGTTCGAGAACGAAGGTCGTCTGACCGACTTGATGCGCAGCGGCAAGCTGTTTACCGACATCGGCCTGCCGCCGATCAATCCTCAGGATGATCGCGCCATGCTGTGCGGCAGCCCGAGCATGCTCGACGAGACCAGCGAAGTGCTCAACAGCTTCGGCCTGACCGTTTCTCCGCGTATGCGCGAGCCTGGCGATTACCTGATCGAGCGTGCGTTCGTCGAGAAGTAAGCCGGATCGAAAAGCCCGCCTCTCCTGTGAACAGGGGAGGCGGGCTTTTTATTGTCCCGGTTTTGTTGCCGGGACCACTTCCAGCACGCAGATGACGCCTGCCTGCGGGTAGTGCCAGCGCACGTCCAGATCCCAGAACTGCGCGCCATAACGTCGTTCGGGCGTAGGCACCTGATACGCCGGGCGCGGATCCTGAGCCAGGCACTGCTCGATCAACTCGATCAGCGGCTCGCCCAGCCTCAAGGCGTGCTCATGTGCCTGAGCCTGCGCGGCAGCCTGCCACTGCACAGGGATCAACTCAGGTGCTGCGTTGGCCATCAGGTTGGTCGCGCTGTCGATCATGTCGGCGTAGGGCACGTAGGGCTTGATGTCCAGCACCGGCGTGCCGTCCAGCAAGTCGATCCCCGACAGCCACAGACGCCCTGCTTCAACCCTGTCCAGTTTGACCACCGACTGACCAATGCCGTTGGGGCGATGCGTAGCGCGAGTCGCGAAGACGCCCATCGACTGATTGCCGCCCAGGCGAGGCGGGCGGACCTTAAGGCGCGGCTTTTCTTCCAGCGCCAGGTGGAACATGAACAGCAGCCACACATGGCTGACCTGCTCAAGACCCTGCACCGCCTCGCCCTGATCGAACGGCGCGACCAGTTCCAGTACGCCGCGCGCTGCCGGCGCGAGGTGCGGCTGGCGTGGAATGGCGAACTTCTCCTTGAAGCAGGAGCGCACGTAGCCGACAGGTGAAACGGTATAGGTCATGCGGGCCGACTCAGCCGCGAACGCGCAGGGTCAGACCCTTGAGGAAGTTGCGCAGCAGTTGATCGCCGCACTCGCGGTAGTTGGTGTGGCCAACCTTGCGAAACAGGGCGCTCAGTTCAGGCTTGGAAACCGGGAAGTCGACAGACTTGAGGATCGCGTGCATGTCGTCTTCTTTCAGTTCGAAGGCCACTCGCAGCTTCTTCAGGACGATGTTGTTGGTGATCGGCAGGTCGATTGGCTGAGGCGGACGGCTTTCATCCTTGCCCCGTTTGAAATAGACCAGGCCGTCCAGAAAGTGCGCCATGACTTCGTCGCTGCAATCCAGATAGCCTTCTTCTTCCTCTTTCTTCATGAACGCAATGACGTCGCTTTTGGAGACCTCAAAGCCCGTCAGTCCGGTGATTTCGACAATTTTGCTATCGCTGATATCGAGCATGTAGCGCACGCTGCGCAATACATCGTTGTTCATCATGAGGCGTGAGTCCTGTAAGTCTTCTGACGGCGCACGAACAAGCCCGTGCGCCATGTAATGGGGGGTTAGAACTTTTCTTTGGTCGTCATGTAGCGCCATTGCCCTTCAGGCAACTTGCCCATGGACACGCCGCCGATGCGGATGCGGCGGATGGAAACGATCTTCAGGCCAACGGCCTCGCAGAGCTGGGCGATGACGCCAGGCTGCGGATTTTTCATGGCGAAACGCAGGCGGTTCTCGTTCTGCCAGCTGGCTTTCACCTTCGGGAGTTCCTTGCCTTTGTACGTCATGCCATGGTTCAAACGGTTCAGGCCGTGAGCGACCATCTCGCCAGAGATTTCCACCACGTATTCCTGTTCGATCTTGCTGCGGTCGTCGGTGAGTTTACGCAGGATTTTCCAGTCCTGGCTGAACACCATCAGGCCGCTGGCGTTGGCCTGCAGGCTGGAAGTCGTTTCCAGGCGCAGAAAGTGGCCCTTGAGCGGGCGCTTGCCGTAGCTGTGTTCCTCTGAAAGTGTGCCCGGCGTGATCATCTGCAGGGCGCTTTCAGCGGTGGCGGAGGCGGGCTTGTGCAGAATGATCGTGATCGGCTCCGGCGAGTCGGCCTTGGCGTCGGGGCTCAGCTCGACCTTCTGGGTATCGACCTTGAACTGTGGCTCATCGACCACCACGCCATCCACGGTGACCCAGCCGCCTTCAATAAACAGTTCGGCCTCCCGGCGGGAGCAGCCGACCAGATCAATGAGGCGTTTGGAGAGGCGAATGGGGTCTGTCATGAAAGAAGCCGTTTACTGATGAGAAAGGCGCCATTGTAACCGCCTGCGCCCGGTTAATCGCGGCAACATTACAATTGGTCGTCCGACGACATCAGTGGCGGCGGGTCAGGTGCATTCTGAGCATCGGGTATGGGTTCCCCAGGCCATCGACCTCAGAGCGGCTGAACACTGTAAAACCGTGCTTGAGGTAAAAGCCGAATGCTTGTGGATTTTGTTCGTTCACATCCAGTTCACGGATATGAAAGTGCGCGATGGCGTGGGCCAGCAGCTGTTTGCCGAGCCCGTGGCCCCGGTGTTCGGGGTCGATGAACAACATGTCCAGCTTGCTTCGGTTAACGCCCGCGAAGCCGGTAATGTTCAGTTGCGCGTCGCGGGTGCAAAACAGCGTCACGCCGTCCAGATACTGCCGCAGCAGCAGGTCCTTCAGCAGGGTGATGTAGGCGTCCGGCAGAAAGTCGTGGGTCGCACGTACCGAGCGTTCCCATACGTCCACCAAAGCCGGGTAGTCGTTCTTGTCTGGAAAGTAGAACTCCATCAGGCCATTGCTCCCATTGATCTGTCTGTGAATAGACCACGAAATCAAACGAAAAAGCCCTGCCGTTTCGAAGGGCAGGGCTTTCTCATGGAGCGGGAGCGATGATCAGATGATTTCAGCCCACAGATCGTATTCGTCTGCGTCTGTCACGCGGCACATGATCTTGTCGCCTGGCTTGACGGTGCTGTCGTCTTCCAGACCGATAAACACATTACCGTCAATTTCAGGCGCATCGAAGAAGCAGCGGCCGACTGCGCCGCGCTCATCGACTTCGTCGATCAGCACTTCGATTTCCCGGCCGATTTTCATCTGCAGACGCGCAGCACTGATGGCCTGTTGGTGGGCCATGAAGCGATCCCAACGGTCCTGTTTGACATCGTCCGGCACAATGGCGGCGTCCAGCAGATTGGCGGGCGCACCTTCTACCGGCGAGTACTGGAAGCAGCCGACGCGGTCCAGCTGGGCTTCAGTCAGCCAGTCCAGCAGGTACTGGAAGTCTTCTTCGGTTTCGCCGGGGAAGCCGACGATGAAGGTGGAGCGGATGATCAGGTCCGGGCACTGCTCGCGCCAGTTCTTGATGCGGGCCAGGGTCTTGTCTTCGAACGCAGGGCGCTTCATCAGCTTGAGGATCTTGGGGCTGGCGTGCTGGAACGGAATGTCCAGGTACGGCAGGATCTTGCCGGCAGCCATCAACGGGATCAGTTCGTCGACGTGCGGGTACGGGTACACATAGTGCAAGCGAACCCAGACGCCCATGGAACCCAAAGCCTGGCACAGCTCGGTCATGCGGGTCTTGACCGGTTGGCCATCCCAGAAACCGGTGCGGTACTTGACGTCCACGCCGTACGCGCTGGTGTCTTGGGAAATAACCAGCAGCTCTTTCACCCCGGATTTGACCAGACGCTTGGCTTCATCCAGTACATCGCCCACCGGACGGCTAACCAGCTTGCCGCGCATCGACGGGATGATGCAGAAGCTGCAGCTATGGTTGCAGCCTTCGGAGATCTTCAGGTAAGCGTAATGACGCGGGGTCAGCTTGATGCCTTGTGGCGGCACCAGATCGATCAGCGGGTTGTGGTCGTGGCGCGGCGGGACGACTTCGTGCACGGCATTGACGACCTGCTCGTACTGCTGAGGCCCGGTGACCGACAATACGCTCGGGTGCACCTTGCGGATCACGCTTTCATCAACGCCCATGCAACCGGTCACGATCACCTTGCCGTTTTCCGCCAGCGCCTCACCGATCACTTCCAGCGACTCAGCCTTGGCCGTATCGATGAAACCGCAGGTGTTGACGACAACCACGTCGGCGTCTTCATAAGTCGGAACGACTTCGTAACCTTCCATGCGCAGCTGAGTCAGGATGCGTTCTGAATCGACGAGCGCTTTCGGACAACCCAGTGAGACAAATCCGACCTTTGGGGCGGATGGCGTGGTGACGGTGGACATGGCGAACCTCGGCGTTAAGGGGCCTGGACACTGCGTGCAGGCACCGATTGGGCGCTTGGTTGCGCCTCTGATCAAAAAGTGCGCAATTCTAGCGATGAGTGGGCGCGATGACCAGCGTTAGGACGAGAATTACGACGAGTGCTGGTTGGGGAGGTTAAGCCGTTTCCCGGGAAAGAACGATTTTCTCCACCTACAGTGCGGCTGAGGCGATCATTTTTGCTTTAGACACGCGCGTCACTCCGTCTTGGAAGAGAATTACACCCACCGCTGCGTTATGCTTCGCGCCATCGCGTCAAGGCGTGTCAATGTCTGGGCGGATCTGAATTGTTACGCGTTGTGAAGTTCATAGTGGATTGAACCTCATGTCTGGTTTCCGGGAGTAGTGGATGAGTCAAACAAACAGTCATGAAGGTTCTGGAACGGCGGCCAGGCCCGTAGGGCTGCTGATCGCTGCGGTGGGTGTGGTGTATGGCGATATCGGCACCAGCCCGCTGTACACGCTCAAAGAGGTGTTTCAGGGCGGCTATGGGGTCGAGGTTACGCACGACGCGATTCTGGGTGTGCTGTCGCTGATTTTCTGGTCGCTGATCTGGGTTGTGTCCTTCAAGTACATGGTCTTTATCCTGCGCGCCGACAATCAGGGTGAGGGCGGCATCATGGCGCTGACGGCGCTGGCGCGCAGGGCTACGGCCAAATACCCCAAACTGCAAATGCTCATGGTGGTGTTCGGTCTGTTCGGTGCGGCGCTGTTCTATGGCGACAGCATGATCACGCCTGCCGTTTCGGTGCTGTCGGCGATGGAGGGTCTTGAGCTTGCGTTCGATGGGCTGGAGCGCTGGATAGTGCCTATGGCGCTGGTGGTGCTGATCGGGTTGTTCCTGATTCAGCGCCACGGCACGGCGCGCATCGGGGTGCTGTTTGGTCCGGTCATGGTGACGTGGTTTGTGGTGCTGGGTGCGCTCGGTGTCTACGGCATCATGCAGTCGCCGGAAGTGCTCAAGGCGGTGAATCCTGCCTGGGGCGTTCACTTCTTTATCATCCATCCGGGTATCGGTGTCGCGATTCTCGGCGCTGTGGTGCTGGCGCTGACCGGTGCCGAAGCTCTTTACGCAGACATGGGGCACTTCGGCCGCAAGCCGATTTCGCGGGCCTGGTTCATCCTCGTATTGCCTGCTTTGTTGCTCAACTACTTCGGTCAGGGAGCGCTGGTGCTGGGCAATCCCGAGACCGTTCGCAATCCATTCTATCTGCTGGCGCCGGGCTGGGCGTTGCTGCCACTGATCGGCCTGTCGACCATGGCAACGATCATTGCCTCGCAGGCGGTGATTTCCGGGGCGTTCTCCATGACGCTGCAGGCCATTCAGCTCGGTTACATCCCGCGCATGTATATCCAGCACACGTCGAGCGACGCGCAGGGTCAGATCTACATCGGCGCGGTGAACTGGGCGCTGATGGCAGGCGTCATCATGCTGGTGATCGGTTTCGAATCCTCTGGTGCATTGGCCTCTGCCTACGGCGTGGCGGTGACCGGAACCATGCTCTGCACCACCATTCTGGTGTCTTCGGTCATGCTGCTGCTGTGGAAATGGCCGCCGTTGCTGGCCATTCCGTTGTTGATTGGTCTGTTGCTGGTCGATGGTCTGTTCTTCGCGGCCAACGTACCGAAGATCTTTCAGGGCGGTGCCTTTCCGGTATTGGCGGGCGCTGTGCTGTTCATTCTCATGACCACCTGGAAGCGCGGCAAACAGTTGCTCGCGGAGCGTATCGACGAAGGCGGTCTGCCGCTGCCGATCTTCATTGGCAGCATTCGGGTGCAGCCGCCGCATCGCGTGCAAGGCACGGCGGTGTTTCTGACTGCGCGTTCGGACGCCGTGCCGCATGCACTGTTGCACAACATGCTGCACAACCAGGTGTTGCACGAGCAGGTCGTGCTGCTGACGGTGGTCTACGAGGATTCACCGAGGGTTGCGGCCCAGCAGCGCTTTGAAGTGGAGTCCTACGGCGAGGGGTTCTACCGCGTCATCCTGCACTTCGGTTTCATCGACGAGCCGGATGTGCCTGCTGCGCTCGCCTTGTGCCATCTGGCCGAGCTGGACTTCAGCCCGATGCGCACCACCTACTTCCTGAGTCGCGAGACCGTCATTCCGTCCAAGATGGTCGGCATGGCCCGCTGGCGTGAGGCGCTGTTCGCTTTCATGCTCAAGAACGCCAACGGCAACCTGCGTTTCTTCAAGTTGCCGTTCAATCGCGTGATCGAACTGGGTACGCAAGTCGAGATGTAACCGGTCAGAGGTACCTGCAAAAAAAATCCCGGCCACCTCACGGTGCCGGGATTTTTTTTGGCTCGGATTACGGACCGGTTATTGAGCGCCGGCCGTTGCGCCTGTCTTGCCCTGACGCTTGTTGATCGCGTCGATCAGGCGTTTGGCCAGGGCAGGGTAGTCTTCATCGAAGTGATGACCACCGGGCAACTGCACCGCTTCACCCACTGCTGTGGTGTCGGTGCAACCGCTGTCTTTCTTCTCTTCGACGCCATACACGCAGAACACCTTGGCAGCCGGCAGTTTCGCCATCTCCTGGCCGGTGGTCGCTTCCTTGCCTGCGTTGCCCAGCCAGCCATCCACATGGATCTCGAAGCTGCCTGTACGGGCGAACGCCAGCAGGATGATTGCGTCGATACGGTTCTGGTCGTCAGTCGCCAGGCGGTTGTAGATCGCCGGCATGACGTCGGCACCGAACGAGTAACCGGCAAGAATGAAGCGTTTGGTGCCCCATTTCTGACGGTAGTGGTTCATCAGATCGGTCAGGTCGACTGCGGTCTGCTCTGGCGTCTTGTGTTCCCAGTAATAGCGCAGCACATCGATGCCCACTACCGGATAACCCATCTTCGCCATATCGCCTGCCACGACCTTGTCCAGGTCGCGCCAGCCGCCGTCGCCGGACATGAACAGGGTCACGGTGTCGGACGGTTGGCTGGCCGGCACTTCAACGACCGGAATGCCCAGACCGCCCGCATCGTTTTCGCCCAGCAGCAGGTGACGCAGTTCGGTGTTCAGGACCTGCGGCAGCGGAATGTCGTAATCGCTGATGCTGGTGTCGGCATTGGTCTGATCACGCACGAATGCAGCGCTCGGATCGTCCGGCGCGTCATTCCAGGCGGCCAGCCAATGACCGTGGGGTGCTTTCTGAGGCAGTGGCACATCGCAGATGCGTGGCGGGGTGTCGCCTTCTTCCACCACAGGAGGCGGATTGGAGACGTGCTCCAGCGCAAAGCCGACGGAGATGGCTTGCGCCTTGTCATCGGTCTGCCCGGCCAGCCAGCGCCATGCCAGCGTCGCGCCCGGGCCTATGCCGCCCACGACCATTGCGGGGCCGTCGAGTTTTTCAAGCGCGCTCTGGAATGTTTTCTGCTGCATCACGCAGTCGTCCTTGGGCAGGACGACCTGGACGATACGCGCCGACGCATCCTTGCTCGCCGCCAGCAATTGCTTGTCGGTGAGCATTTCTTCGGCGGTGACGGCCAGGGCGATGCGGGTCTTGATGCGTGTTGCGGGGGTCACGCTGGTCAGCGCGGCCCCGTCATCCAGAGTCAGGTGTTCAAGGGTGGCGGGTGGAGCGGGGCGGGTCCAGATCCACGCCCCCAATGCGGCTACAAGAACAATTACCAGAGCTGCGAGCAAAAAGCGCCAGGAGCGTCGAATCATCAGCGTTTCACCAATCCAGTCAGGCCGCCCGCAATCAGGGCGGCGGTGTCAGCCAGCGCCACAAGCGGATCGAGTCCGGCAGGCACGGCCATATAGCGAGGTTCCCAATCGGGCTGGAACTTGTCTTTGAAGCGGCGCAGGCCCTGGAAGTTATAGAGCTGCTCGCCACGGCGGAAGATCATCGATCCCAGACGCTGGGTCAGCGGTGCTCCGCGACGTGGCTGCAGGCCCGAAAGCGGCACCATGCCCAGGCTGAAGCGTGCGTAACCCTGAGCTTTGTAATGCAGAATCAGGCCGACCATCATGAACTCCATGGTCAGCTTGGGCGCATCAGGGTGCGAGCGCATCAGGTCAAGGCTGGCCAGTTCCGGCGTGGTGGTTTCCAGCAGGTTGGAGAAAGCGACCGGCTTGCCCTCGAAGTGAACGATCGCAATACGGAAGTACTTCAGGTACTCGGGGTTGAAGCGGCCCAGAGAAAACCCTTTCTCGCGCACGTTCTTGCCGGTCAGCCAGGCGTCAGAGATGACTTTCAGCTCTTCGATAGGTGCAGCGCCTGGCTCGTAGATTTCCAGCGACAGACCGTCCCGGCCACCGCGGTTCCAGGTGTAGCGCAGGTCTTTCATCTCCTTGCCTTTGGCTTCAATGTCGAAGCGCCGCAGGTCGACCCGTGCCTCTTCGCCAAGCTTGATGGCTGTCAGCCCGATATCCATGTAGAACGGCAGGTTTTCGGCGCGAACCTGATAGAACACGGGACGGGCGTGGTGCACGTCACACAGGTCGCGGAACTGCCAGATCAGCTCGGCGCGCTGTTGTGTAGGACCGATCGGATCGTAAAGCGCGACCAGACTGCGGCCACGGTGCGAGTACATCAGGAAGGCATTGCCGGCCGGATGAAACAGGATCGCCTTGTCACCCGTCAGCACCAGACCACCGTCAGGCTGGTTGGAGGCCTTGAGGATTTCTGCAGCTTTATCCAGATCGGCCGCGTCAGGCAGCTTGATGACCGGTCGTGCGGTACGCAGCAACCAGGTCAACGACACCACCACCAGCAGCACTGCGCTGCCCAGCGCCGAACGCAGGCCCCTCGGGGCGTCGGCGTCCAGCGTGAACTGCCACCAGAGTTGATGGCTGTAGGGCACGTCCTGATAGGCGAACAACAGCAGCCAGATCGATGCGCCTACGACACACACACTGGCGATCAGGTACAGCGGAGAAAACGGCACCTCCAGCAGGCGACTGGGGCGATAGAACGAGCGGCGGAAGGTCATCAACAAGCAGGCAGTCAGCAACAGCAGGCTGGCCTCTTCCCAGTCGAAGCCTTTCAACATCGACAGTACAGCACCTACCAGCAACAGGATGACAGTGAGAATCCAGGCTGCGGACAGTCGACGACGCAGCCCTTGGGCCAGCAGCAGGCACAACACGCCCACCAGGCTTGCACCAAAGTGCGAAGCATCAATCAGCCGATGGGGAATCATGAAGCCGACATTTTCCAGTCGGGTGTCAATTTCAGGGGTGGCACCAGAGAAGAGCAGCACCACCCCCGACAAGAAAACCAGGAGTGCCAGAATCGGCGCTGCCAGACCTGACGCTACACGCATGGCCTGCCGGGTGGGCAGCAATCGCTGCGCCTCGGTAAACAGCAGGGTCAGGCACGCCAGCAACAACGGCAGCACGACATAGATCAGGCGATACAGCAGCAGCGCCGCCGCCAGCGGGGCTGCCCCCAGCTCGTTGGCGAACGCCGCCAGCAGAATGGCTTCGAACACCCCGACGCCGCCAGGTACATGGCTAAGTACACCCGCAGCGAGTGCCAGCAGGTAGATAAGCAGGAAAGCACCCAGCGGTGGCGCATGGGGCAGCAGTAGATAAAGCACGAGCGCTGCAGCGGCAACGTCCAGGGCCGTGATGACCAACTGGATGAGCGTAAGGCGCAGGTCGGGAAGGCGCAGCGTGCGGCGGCCCAGCCGTACCAGAATGTTGTGCGGGATGTCCTGCTCCGGCAGGCGACGGCGATAAATCGCGATGGCCAGCAGCACGCTGCCCAACAGTACTGCTGTCGCTACCACCGCCAGCACTTCGACCGGCAGTTTCAACGCCAGCGACGCGCCGGACAGGTTGCTCAGGGTCGCCAACGCAGCCAGCGGCGGCAACGCGCAGCCCAGCGAAAGGCTGGCGAACACGGTCATGCGGGCAATTTCAATCGCGCCAATGCCGTGCCTTGAATACAGCCGGTAACGAACCGAGCCACCGGAGAGCATCGACAGGCCCACCGCATTGCCAATCGCAAACGAGGTGAAGCCGCCCAGAATCAGCGTCTTGGTCGGCAGGTCGACATTGGCGTAGCGGCTGGCGGACAACTCATAGCCCATCAGAATGACGTAGCCGATGATCGCTGCCAGCAGCGCGCCGCCCAGCGATGGCAGAGGCACGGCCAGCAGGGAGTCCTGCAGCGCATACCAGTCCATCTCTATAAGCATGTGTCGGCAGGCGATCAACGCCAGGCCAAACAGCAACAGCATCACGGCCAGCCCGATTGGCTGGCGATACTTGCTCAGCAGCTCACGCCAGTTCAGGCGCGCGCGCTTGCCAGGTTGATCGGCATTCACTGTTTCATTGGAATCTGACGTGTTGTCGCGCATCAATCACTCCTTGGATCGTGCGCGACAGGATGGAGGTATACAGCCAAGTTACCAATCCCTACGCAAAAAATATTTCAGGATGTTAGCGCGTCAACGCCTAACGAGCGAATAGCGAATGGAGCGGGGTGTTGCTGTTCAGTGCTGATTCAGGTGTGATTCAGGTCTGATTCAGCTTAGTCATAAGCCTATCGGCAGCATGTGAAAAAACTGTCGCAAATGGAAACATTGCGTGACATTCCGGATGATAGGGCTTCGGAGGGCTGATCAAATAGCCTTTTCTGTCAGACAGTTACAGATGCCGCATGAAACTTTTTGATGGCGCACAAAAAAGGCCACTCTTTCGAGCAGCCTTTTTTGATGTTTGGTTGCGGGAGCCGGATTTGAACCGACGACCTTCGGGTTATGAGCCCGACGAGCTACCAGACTGCTCCATCCCGCGTCTGTGTGGCGGCATTCTACAGCTGAACGCCGGGGTGTCAACCTTTAATGTTGATGCGCTGGAAATTAACCCTGGGTGCCGGACGTTGATCGCTCGAATAAGCGCCTTATCGGACACGCACAAAAAAGGCCACTCTTTCGAGTAGCCTTTTTTGATGTTTGGTTGCGGGAGCCGGATTTGAACCGACGACCTTCGGGTTATGAGCCCGACGAGCTACCAGACTGCTCCATCCCGCGTCTGTGTGCCGGCATTCTACAGAGACTTGGCGGTGTGTCAACGGTTAGTTTTGGAAAAGTGCTTTTCCTTCAAATGCTTAGCGAAGCGACAAGGCGGGGCTGATTGCCTTTGACGCCCTGTCTGCGGGGCTTTGCGCAGCATTTGCCCGCCAAAAACGAGTGTGCAGGGCCATTTCATCGCCCGGCGTGAGGGCGTGCGTGTCAGCGGCTGATAGCAGTGAGATACTGCACGGCCATGGATTCAACATCTCAGCAGGTCATGACGCAACGCAAAATCATCCACATCGACTGTGACTGCTTCTACGCGGCCATCGAAATGCGTGACGACCCCGGCCTTGCGGCCAAGCCGCTGGCGGTTGGCGGCTCCGCAGAGCGGCGCGGGGTGATCGCGACCTGCAATTACGAGGCAAGGGCTTACGGTGTGCGCTCGGCAATGTCCTCTCGTCATGCTCTCAAGCTGTGCCCGGACCTGACCATCGTAAAGCCACGTATGGATGCCTATAAGGAAGCGTCTCGGGAAATTCAGACGATCTTTCGCGATTACACCGACCTGATCGAGCCTTTGTCCCTGGACGAAGCCTTTCTGGATGTCTCGGAAGCAAGCCATTTCTCTGGCAGTGCGACTCGTATCGCTCAGGACATTCGACGTCGGGTGTCCAATCAATTGCACATCACGGTGTCGGCAGGGGTCGCGCCCAACAAGTTTCTGGCCAAGATTGCCAGTGACTGGAAAAAACCGAACGGTCTGTTTGTTATCACGCCGGATCAGGTCGAGGCGTTCGTTGCCTCGCTGCCGGTCAGCAAGCTGCATGGTGTCGGCAAGGTGACCGCTGATAAGTTGGGTCGCCTGGGGATCGTCGACTGCGCAGACCTGCGTAGCCGCAGCAAGCTTGCACTGGTTCGCGAGTTTGGCAGTTTTGGCGAGCGGCTCTGGAGTCTGGCGCACGGTATTGACGACCGTCCCGTACAAAACGACAGCAGGCGTCAGTCAGTGAGTGTCGAAAACACCTACGATACGGATTTGCCCGATCTGGCCAGCTGTCTTGAAAAGCTGCCTGCACTGCTGGAAACGCTGGCGGGTCGGATGGAGCGAATGGAGGGGCAGTACCGTCCCGGAAAACCGTTCGTGAAAGTGAAGTTTCATGACTTCACGCAGACTACCCTGGAGCAAACCGGCGCTGGCCGGGATCTGGCCAGCTATGAGCAGTTGCTGGCTCAGGCCTTTGCGCGAGGAAGCAAGCCGGTTCGTTTGCTGGGAGTGGGGGTGCGCTTGCATGACCTGCGCGCCGCGCATGAACAGCTTGAGCTGTTCGCGCGTCAGTAGCAGGTTTCGAGACCGTCACGAAACCTGCCGGCATGATCAAGGCGCTTCGGCAGGCACCGCGACCAGGCGACCGGCGTCCCTGGCAAGCGACTTCAGAAACTCATTCTGCAACTGTGGGTCGTTGCGTGTGAGTTCGATCAGGCTTTGTTCCAGCTCGCTGGCTTCCTCTTCCAGGCCCAGGTCTGACAGTCGCTTGACCCGATGAACCCATTGGCTGACTTCGTCGTCTTCAAGGTCATCGTAGATCAGCGCATGGGCTTCCAGCAGTTTGCCGCGCAGTGAATGGCTGATGGGCAGGCTCGCGTTGGCGTGTGCGTTGTCCTGTTCATCTTCCACATTTATATAGAGGCGGGTGACGCGGCTCAGGTCCTGTTCTGCAAATGGACTGTCCAGCAGGTTGAGTCGCAGCACGCCATTACGGTCTGTCGACATTTCGTGGGTTTCATTGCCGGCCTTGACCATCACCGAGCGCTCGTTCCAGGGCAGGGTGGAGTTCTCGATCCGTTTGTCCTTCTGAACCTCATCGATACCCGCCAGGTTTTGCTGGGCGCGACCGTGAGAAGGGGCGTTCATGAAAGGATTCAGTCCGGCCACGCCATAACTGATCCAGTCCTTGGTCACGCTGTCGGGCAGGCTGCCCAGTGCGAACACGTTGACTATATTAGCGCCCACACCGGCCACGACTGCGACTGCGCCCAAGGGGATTTCATAGACTTCCCGCCAGGGCTGGTAAGGGGTGTAGCGATCATAGTGGCGGGTCACTTCGAAATCGGTGACCTCGAAGGATTTATGTTCGTGAATTCGCACGCGACGTTGCGGCAATTCGAGCGTCTTGGGTTCGCCGATGTCGACCTGCAAGGTATGTTCGAGCAGTTTGCGCTCGACGCGCTCTTCGTGCTCACTGCGTTGTGACAACTGATTGGCACAGCCGCCGACGAGGAAAGTGCCGCAGAGAACGGCGCTGCCGAGGCTAAGGGTGCTTCGTTTGAGCATGGGATCTCTTGATGCGGATGGGCGGGTGAGTGGCGCACCGACAGATGTCGGTGCGCTTTTCGACTCAGCGTTTCACGCGGCCCTGGATGAACGACAGCACGTCAGCGACTGCAATGGCTTGCGGTTGCGACTCGGTACGGCTCTTGTATTCCAGATTCCCTTCGGCCAGACCGCGATCGCTGACCACGATGCGGTGCGGGATGCCGATCAGTTCCATGTCAGCGAACTTGATGCCGGGGCTGGTTTTCTTGTCGCGGTCGTCGAGCAAGACTTCAAAGCCGGCTGCCTTCAGATCGGCATACAGCTTGTCGGTGGCTTCGCGCACAGCGTCTGTTTCATAGCGCAGTGGCACCAGGGCGATCTGGAACGGCGCCAGGGTGTCGTTCCAGATGATGCCGTTTTCGTCACTGTTCTGCTCGATGGCGGCGGCCACCACACGGGATACGCCAATGCCGTAGCAACCCATGGACAGGTTGACAGGCTTGCCGTTTTCGCCGAGCACCTGACACTTCATCGCTTCGCTGTACTTGGTGCCCAGCTGGAAGATGTGTCCGACTTCGATGCCGCGTTTGATCTCCAGTGTGCCCTTGCCATCCGGGCTTGGATCGCCTGCAACCACGTTACGCAGGTCGGCAACGGTCGGAACCGGCAGATCGCGCTCCCAGTTGACGCCAAAGTAGTGCTTGTCATCGATATTGGCGCCGACGCTGAAGTCACTCATCATCTCGACCGAACGATCGATGACGCAAGGCAATGGCAGGTTCAGAGGGCCCAGCGAGCCTGCGCCTGCGCCGATGGCGTCACGCAATTCGGCTTCAGAGGCCATGACCAGAGGACTTGCGACCTGTTCCAGCTTGCCGGCCTTGATTTCGTTCAGTTCGTGGTCGCCACGAATGATCAGGGCGATCAGCTTGCCTTCTTCGGCGGCATGGACCACAAGCGTCTTGACGGTCTTCTCGATCGGCAGGTTGAAGCCTTCGACCAGTTGCGCAATGGTCTTGGCGTTCGGCGTATCGACCAGGCGAAGCTCTTCGGTCGGCGCAGGGCGGGACGTCTCGCGGGGCACCGCTTCGGCTTTTTCGATGTTGGCGGCGTAATCGGAGCCATCGCTGAAGACGATATCGTCTTCGCCTGACTCGGCGAGCACGTGGAATTCATGGGAGCCTGCGCCGCCGATCGAGCCATTGTCAGCTTCGACCGGGCGGAATTTCAGGCCCAGGCGTGTGAAGACGTTGCTGTACGCCTGGTGCATGCGATCGTAGGTTTCCTGCAACGAGGCATGATCGGCGTGGAACGAATAGGCGTCCTTCATGACGAACTCGCGGCCGCGCATCAGGCCGAAGCGTGGGCGGATCTCGTCACGGAATTTGGTCTGGATCTGGTACATGTTGATTGGCAGCTGCTTGTAGCTGTTCAGCTCATTGCGTGCCAGGTCGGTGATGACTTCTTCATGGGTCGGGCCCAGGCAGAAGTCACGGTTGTGTCGGTCCACCAGACGCATGAGTTCCGGGCCGTACTGTACCCAGCGGCCGGACTCCTGCCATAGCTCTGCTGGCTGAATGCCTGGCATCAGGATTTCGAGTGCGCCGGCAGCGTCCATTTCTTCGCGGACAATGGCTTCTACCTTGCGCAGTACACGCAGGCCCATGGGCAGCCAGGTATAAAGGCCGGATGCCAGCTTGCGGATCATGCCGGCACGCAGCATCAGCTGATGGCTGACCACGACCGCGTCGGAAGGGGTTTCTTTCTGTGTGGCGAGCAAAAATTGACTGGTGCGCATGGTAGGCCGTTGTCGGTTGCTGAGACTTTAAATGACCCCTGATTGTACGGTGATGTGCCGTTGACGTACAGGCCGTGCAAGGCAGTCGAGCGGTCAGGCGGCACTTTTCAGGCTGCATGAAAAAGCCCGGCATGAGCCGGGCTTCTTCTGTTGCCGAGAACCGAATCGCGATTACAGAACCGAGATTGGGTAGTCGACGATCAGGCGGAACTCATTGACGTCGCCTTCGCCCTGGTCAGCATTGGCGCGGTGCCATGCTTGACGAATGCGGAAGGACAGGTCTTTGGCCGGGCCGGTTTGCAGGACGTATTTGGCTTCGAGGTTGGTCTCGTGGTGCTCGCCATCTGCGCCGTACAGGCCAGCATATGCGCTGCCGGTCGGAGTTTTGGTGCCGTCGATATCAGTACCCTTGATGTAACGGGTCATGAAGCTGAGGCCTGGAACGCCGTACGGAGCCATGTTCAGGTCGTAGCGAGCCTGCCAGGATTTTTCGCCCGGACCGTTGAAGTCGGAGTACTGGATCGAGTTATTCAGGAAGATCGAGTCGCCACCACGGTTGTTGTCACCAATACCGATGTAGTCGAACGGCGTGTCGCCTTTGATCTTCTGGAACGCCAGGGTCACGGTGTGTGCGGCCAGGAACGAGTAGGCTGCGGAACCGGAGAACGCGGTGTTGCTGATCGAGCCAGCTTTGGCGCTGCCTTCATCAACAGTGCGATAGATGTTCGCGTCGAACGCCAGGGATTGGTCGCCGCCCAGAGGCAGTGCGTAGTTCACGTTACCGTAGTACTGATCCCACACGTCTTCCAGCTTGGCGGCGTAGAAGCCGACGCCCAGGCTGTCGGTGATGGCATATTTGCCGCCAGCGAAGTCAGCGCTGTTTGCACGAACGCCAGCGTAGTTGGCGAAGATGCTGCCGCTGTGGCTTGTGTCGTCCTGGCTGGTGCCGGAGTAGAAGTGACCTGCTTCAACGTCCAGGCCTTTGATCTCGCTGCTCTGCAAGCTGATACCGCTGGCAGTCTGTGGCAGCAGGCGGGAACCGCCGACGGCGAATACTGGGCTGGTTGGCTGCATGTCGCCGACTTTCAGCTCGGTTTTCGAAACGCGGAACTTGACGGCGCCGCCAGCTTTGCTCTGCGTGTTTTCGTTGTTACCGGCAGAGTCGGTGACCAGGTTGCCCGAACCTGAGTACTTGTCTGGGCCCCAGAGTTTCACACCGGCGTAAGCGAAGGCTTCTACACCGACACCGATGGTGCCTTGGGTGTAACCGGAGCTGAAGTTTGCCCAGATGCCTTGGGTCCAGTCACGATCGTCCTGAGCGCCAGCCTTCTTGTCACGGTTGTAATAGTAATTGCGCAATTTCAGGTCAAGAGTGCTCCCCTCAACAAAGCCTTTGGCCTCGGCCTGATCACTGACGAACGGTGCAGCCGTTGCCAGTTGGGTGCTGGCTGCAGTAACGGCCAGTGCGATTGCGCTCCACTTCATCACTCTCATCGTGATTGCTCCTTTGGTTTTTAGAAGAGTTCTATGCCGTCCCACCTGTTTTTTTATCTGGGCGGCTCTTTCTATTTTTGTCGGCGGAAAATCTACATCACGCTGACGGTGCTTACGATAGTTACAACCCTATCCTTTCAGAATCTTTACGCCGGTGTCGCTCGCTACGTCGTCCATGTCGCAACGGGGTTTATCATCCCCGGTGCGCACTTCAGTGATCGCTGTTGCGTTGGCATCGAGCCTGGCCCTGTGCTTCAGGGCCAGCAAAAAGCTGTTCCGCCGATCGCAATCTTTTCCCTTGGTCAGGGCGCCTCTGTTTTCCGCCAGGGACACCGTGATCATATGGGTGATATAGCAACAAGCGTGCACAAAGTTCCTGAAAATAAGAAAAAAACGTGAAAAATCAGAATCTGCGTTGCATTCAAGCTGTAATTCATTGTTTTTGATAGCTATTTTTTTTATCGGAAATTCTCTCTCCTAGCCTGTGCTCCCTCTCAGGGTAGCGTGTAACCGCGAAATTGTTACCGGGCTGAGCTGTTTTTGGGTAAATCCCGCCCCCGTGGTGTTGCGATGGCAACAGCAGTGTGTGTTTTTGGTGCACTCGCCAGCAGCGTTGCATGAAGCTGGGGCGGGTCACTGACAGGGCGTTATGGTGGGCGTTCAGGTGTTTCATTTTCATGAACCTATGTCGGGCACCCGTCGAATTTGATCTGAATCGCGCGGTGCTTGCAGCTGCGCTCTTAGTTCTGGGTGCTCGGAGTGCGAGCCAAAGAGGTGCGTCGGCGCGAGGAGGGCTGCATATTGGTGCAGGTCTTTTCGAAGGAGCCTCTTCTCATGCGTTGTCGCAGGCATGCGTGATGTCGGCCTGATGTGGGGGTGAAGCGTTACCGCATCACGCGTATCCTGTGGTGTGTTACCTGGCGCCTTGCTGCCGAGCGGGTCAGCCAGACATTCAAGTGACAATCAGGAGCCTTTATCGTGTTCGTTCTGGATTCACGTTTGCACCAAGACACCCTGGCTCTGGGCGATTTCCCGCTTTGCCGGCTATTGCTCTCCAACGATTCGAATTACCCCTGGTTCATTCTGGTACCGCGACGCCCGGATATCAGTGAGGTCTTCGATCTGACTGCTGAGGACCAATTGCAGTTCTGGCAGGAGACCTCCTTTCTTTCCAGGACGCTTAAGGCGTTGTTCAGCGCTGATAAGCTAAACGTTGCGGCGCTCGGCAACGTCGTCAGCCAGCTTCATATGCATGTCATTGTGCGCAAGCGAAACGATATTGCCTGGCCTGCACCTGTGTGGGGCAAGCACCCTGCCGTGCCTTATACAGAGGAGCAGTTCGCTGCGATTCGTGAGCAGCTCCGGGCCGTACTCATCAATGATTTTCGATTTGAGGGGGATCCAGCATGAACCTTGATGAGCGAGTCATGGAGCTGGAGAGTCGTCTGGCTTTTCAGGACGATACGATTCAGGCATTGAATGACGTGCTGGTGGCGCAGAGGCGAGAGCTTGATCGTCTGCAGCAGCAGATGTCGGCGATGCTCAAACGGCAGGAAGAGCTTGGCAATCAGTTCGAAACCTTTGAAGAGGATGCTCCCCCGCCTCACTACTGACAGACGTAAAAAAACCGCGGCCTCCACAGGGAGGGCGCGGTTTTTTTATGCCATGACGTTATGTCGTATGGATCAGCGACGTGGCAGGGCTGCGATCACATCTTCGGCCTGCAGGCCTTTGTCGCGGTTCATGACGGAGAACTCCACGCGCTGGCCTTCGACCAATACGCGATGCCCTTCGCCGCGAATGGCGCGGAAATGCACGAAAATATCGTCACCGGAGTCCCGTGAAATGAAGCCGAAACCCTTTGAGGTGTTAAACCATTTCACAGTGCCGGTATCACGGTTGCCCATGTCATGGCTTTGAGGTGCTGGCGAGGGCGACGACCGATAGAAGCTCACGCCAAGGTGCAAGGCGACCGCCACAATGGCAATGGCCAGGCTGATGATGATGGCCGGTTGGCCTGCGATGATTTGTAACGGAACCAGCAAGGTCAGGGTTTGCAGCACGACGGCTGCGACGAGCAGTGCGCTGACCAGGTTTTGCAGGGTATGACGTGTACCTCGATTCCAGTAAGGGATCACTGGGGCAAGTACCAGGTTGAGCAGCCCGAAGAACGCCAGATAAACCGCATCGGGCTGTTGCAGGTAGGGAGACATGGCCTCGCTACGCAGGCTGGGGATAAAAGAGAGCAGCAGTGCTGCGGCTCCCGTTACCAGATGGACAATTTTTAACATTTTAAAAAGCTCACAAGTCGAGAAGGATTACCAGAAATAGCGGGTACCGTTCGGTACGCTTCTAAACAAGAGGAGGCGTGATGCACGAACGATGGTCCAGCCTATGCGCCAAGACAGATGACAACTCAATAGCGGCACGCGGTGTATTTAACAGCAAAGCCCGGTGCTACTCAAATCAGCGGCCTGTGCAAATAAATCTGTTTAAGTGAAGTGGGGGTGAGGCGCACGCTCGAAATCCTTGTAACCCCCGGAACAGAGCCCTGCCTGCTGAACGAGGCGTTTTCGAGGCTGATCGCAGGCGGCGCGCTCGTCGTTACGGGGCGAGAATGCCGGACGGTCGTGCGTCGCCTCCTGTTCATTTTCCTGTCTCTTCTGCCAGACCTCGATAGAAAGCTGCGCCGCGCCGGGATCTCTTGATAGAGTAGGGGGTGTTACTGCTTTCCACTCCTCAATGAAAGGGCATGAAACATGGCAATCGATATCGGTATCAGTGAAGAAGATCGTAAATCGATCGTGGACGGTCTTTCGCATCTGCTGTCGGATACTTATGTGCTTTACCTCAAGACTCATAACTTTCACTGGAACGTCAGCGGTCCCATGTTCCGTACGTTGCACTTGATGTTTGAAGAGCAATATAACGAACTGGCCCTGGCGGTGGACTCTATTGCTGAACGTATTCGTGCGCTGGGTTTTCCTGCACCGGGTACTTATTCAACGTACGCCCGTCTGTCTACCATCAAGGAAGAAGAGGGCGTGCCGAGCGCTGAAGATATGATCAAAAGTCTGGTGCAGGGTCAAGAGGCTGTTGTCCGCACAGCGCGTAGTATCTTTCCTTTGTTGGATAAAGTGAGTGATGAGCCTACTGCTGATCTTCTGACTCAACGCATGCAGGTTCATGAAAAAACCGCATGGATGCTGCGTTCGATGCTTGAATCCAAATAATCATTCAGGCGAGTGGCAGCCAGTTGCCACTCGCCTTTAGCCTTGCGCTGTCGCGTTTTCGGGCTTTTCGGCGTGTTTTAAGATGTGCGTCAGTCGTATCTTCTTAATGCCGCGTCTTGACCGTCCCGGTTTCCGGGTAATCACTCGTCTGCGGCCAGCAATGTCCCACTGCCGTTTTGAGTTGTCGCAATGACAGCAATCGGTATTCCCTATTCTCGTGTGGTCATGTCCTACAGCAATAAGGTGTAACCCCTGCTGGATATAAAATCGTGGATCGGGCTTTATAGATCGGGTAGTCACTTGTTTATAAATATTTCATTCCCGGCTTTTAAAGTCCATTTTTCAGGGGGTAACAACTATCATGCCACGAGGTGTTGAACGTGAGGTTAAAGAATCAAATCGTCAGTGGATGACGCGCAATGATCCTTTTGTCGAGGATTTCAATATGATGCTGGCCCAGCCTCATTCCAAGTCGGTACGGCTCAATGGACTGGCAACTTGCCTGCGTCTTGAGAACGTGTACTGGAATATTCTGACCGGTATTGCCAATGCCAACGACTGCTCGGTGAATACCGTGCTTTCCTACATCGATAGAGAGGTGCATCTGCGTTACGGTGGTGTAAAGAATTTCAGCGGTCTGATCCGGGTGGTCTGTGTGGCGCACCTGTTGAAGGCCGATCGTCTGGATGTTGCCCAGGCATAGCGTGATCCCCTCATTCCAGCGGGCTCGCCTCCGGCGGGCCCGTGCCTTCCCTGTGTCGTGCGCAAGCCCTTCAGGTGCAGGCGGCAGATGCGAACTTATCCTGGCAGGATAGGTTCGTTCGGCTGCACGGCATCGATTAACTCTATATAATCCTCCGCCTTGCTAACGGGCATGACTCTGCGTGGGCGAGGGCTGGCTTGAACTGTGTGCCGGTGCCTTGCACTATTGAGCGCAAGCCAGGAGCGAAAGCCCCACCGAATTTTCGAATTACGAGAAGTGAAAACACCATCATGATGCGCAGCCATTATTGCGGCCAACTGAACGAGAGCCTGGAAGGTCAGGAAATTACCCTTTGCGGATGGGTCCACCGTCGCCGTGACCATGGAGGCGTTATCTTCCTCGATATTCGCGACCGTGAAGGCATGGCTCAGGTGGTGTTCGACCCTGATCGTGCCGATACCTTTGCCGCTGCCGACCGTGTTCGCAGCGAGTACGTGGTCAAGGTTGTCGGCAAGGTTCGTGCGCGTCCTGCCGGTGCCGTGAACCCCAACATGGCGTCTGGCGCCATTGAAGTGCTGGGCTATGAACTGGAAGTACTGAACGAGTCGGAAACCCCGCCGTTCCCGTTGAACGAGTATTCGGACGTCGGTGAAGAAACCCGCCTGCGTTATCGTTTCATCGACCTGCGTCGTCCTGAAATGGCCGAGAAGCTGCGTCTGCGCTCGCGCATCACCACCAGCATCCGCCGCTATCTCGATGAAAACGGCTTCCTGGACGTCGAGACGCCGATCCTGACGCGTGCTACCCCGGAAGGCGCTCGCGATTACCTGGTTCCAAGCCGCACACACCCGGGCAGCTTCTTCGCGCTGCCGCAATCGCCTCAACTGTTCAAGCAGTTGCTGATGGTTGCCGGTTTTGATCGTTACTACCAGATCGCCAAGTGCTTCCGTGACGAAGACCTGCGTGCCGACCGCCAGCCGGAATTCACCCAGATCGACATCGAGACCAGCTTCCTCGACGAGAAAGACATCATCGGTCTGACCGAGAAGATGGTGCGTCAGCTGTTCAAGGAAGTCCTTGATGTGGAATTCGACGAATTCCCGCACATGACCTTCGAAGAGGCCATGCGTCGTTATGGCTCCGATAAGCCTGACCTGCGCAACCCGCTGGAACTGGTCGACGTTGCCGATCAGCTCAAGGACGTCGAGTTCAAGGTGTTCAGTGGTCCGGCCAACGATCCGAAATGCCGCATCGCCGCTCTGCGTGTACCAGGCGGGGCAAGCATGCCGCGCAAGCAGATCGACGATTACACCAAGTTTGTCGGTATCTACGGTGCGAAGGGGTTGGCGTACATCAAGGTCAACGAGCGCGCCAATGGCATCGACGGCCTGCAGTCACCCATCGTCAAGAACATCCCTGAAGCCAACCTCAATGTGATCCTGGATCGTGTGGGCGCGGTGGATGGCGATATCGTGTTCTTCGGTGCGGACAAGGCCAAGATCGTCAGCGAAGCACTGGGCGCACTGCGGATCAAGGTCGGCAACGACCTCAAGCTGCACACCTGCGAATGGGCCCCGATGTGGGTCGTCGATTTCCCGATGTTCGAAGAGAATGACGACGGCAGCTTCACCGCGTTGCACCACCCCTTCACGGCACCCAAGTGCACGCCTGAAGAGCTGGAAGCCAACCCGGCTACGGCATTGTCCCGTGCCTATGACATGGTATTGAACGGCACCGAGCTGGGTGGCGGTTCGATCCGTATCCATCGCAAGGAAATGCAGCAGGCTGTGTTCCGTCTGTTGGGCATCGCCGAAGACGAGCAGCAGGAGAAGTTCGGCTTCCTGCTCGACGCTCTGAAATACGGCGCGCCACCGCACGGCGGTCTGGCGTTCGGTCTGGATCGTCTGGTCATGCTGATGACCGGCGCCCAGTCCATTCGTGAAGTCATTGCCTTCCCGAAAACCCAGAGCGCTGCAGACGTCATGACGCAGGCGCCGGGTGTTGTGGATGCCAAGGCTCTGCGTGAACTGCACATTCGCCTGCGCGAGCAGCCAAAGGCCGAGTGATGCCGGGCAGGGCGTATCCCCGGATACGCCCTGCATTGCCCGAATCGAGTGAAGCTTTTTGCCTGCTATATGAGGCGAAAGGTGAAGGTGTTTCAAAAAGAATCTGGAGCGAGAAATGGCAGGTCATTCTAAGTGGGCGAACATCAAGCACCGCAAAGAGCGTCAGGATGCCAAGAAAGGCAAGATCTTCACCAAGTGGATTCGTGAGCTGACCGTTGCCGCTCGTCAGGGTGGTGGCGATCCGGGCTCCAACCCGCGTCTGCGTCTGGCACTGGACAAGGCACTCGGTGCCAACATGACCCGAGACACCATTGATCGTGCGGTGGCGCGTGGTGTGGGGGCCTCTGATGGCGATGACGTTGAAGAGCTGGGTTACGAAGGTTACGGACCGGGTGGCGTAGCGATCATGGTCGAGACCATGACCGACAACCGCAACCGTACTGCCGCGGCCGTACGTCACGCGTTCACAAAATGTGGCGGCAATCTGGGTACTGACGGCTCGGTGGCCTATCTGTTTGATCGCAAGGGTCAGATCTCTTTTGCTGCAGGTGTCGATGAAGATGCCTTGATCGAAGCGGCAATGGAGGCGGACGCTGATGATGTCGTGACCAATGAGGACGGCTCCATCGATGTGTTCACGTCTTTTTCCGGGTTCTATGCAGTGCGTAACGCATTGGAAGCGGCCGGTTTCAAGGCGGCGGATGCAGAGATCGTCATGTTGCCGACTACCAGCGCTTTGCTTGACCTGGAAACCGCTGAAAAAGTCCTCAAGCTGATCGACATGCTTGAAGACCTGGATGACGTGCAGAACGTCTATTCGAACGCGGAAATTCCTGACGAGGTCATGGAACAACTGGGCTGATCGTCATAAAACAAGCTGCATCGGAAGCCGGGGGATCGAAGCCGTGAGTGTCATGCGGCTATCGGCCTCCGGCTTCTGCCTTTATGCTGCGCTCATTGTGTTGCGTCATCTTCTTTAGCTGCAGGCGTTATGACTCTTATTCTTGGTATCGACCCCGGTTCGCGAATTACCGGCTATGGCGTGGTACGTGATACCGGCCGTGGTTGTGTCTACGTGGCATCGGGTTGCATTCGCACCGGCAGTGGTGAACTGCACGAGCGTCTGCAAATCGTCTATCGCGGCGTTCGCGAAGTCATCAAGACCTACGGTCCCGTGACCATGGGCATTGAAAAAGTCTTTATGGCGCGCAATGCCGATTCGGCGCTCAAGCTCGGCCAGGCCCGAGGCGCTGCCATCGTGGCGGGCGCAGAAGAGGCGCTGGAGATCGCTGAATACACGGCCACTCAGGTCAAACAGGCCGTCGCGGGTACAGGCGGCGCCAATAAAGAGCAGGTGATGATGATGGTCATGCATTTGCTAAAGCTGACCCAGAAGCCGCAGATCGATGCCTCCGATGCGTTGGCCATTGCGCTGTGTCACGCGCATACCCGTTCCAGTCTGATCCCTCATGGTCTGGGGACTGCGCGCAGTCGCGGCGGCAGGCTGCGTCTCTGACTGCATCATTCGTACGCATTTTTTTACTTGCAGGTCTGGCAACTCCTGTGATGATTGTCTCCAACTTTTTCGCGCAAGCGATAGGCAACACGAAAGGATCTGATACGTGATTGGACGTTTACGCGGCTTTCTGGCCGAAAAACAGCCTCCGCACCTGGTGTTGGACGTCAATGGTGTCGGTTACGAGCTGGAGGTCCCCATGACCACGCTCTACCGGTTGCCCCACGTTGGCGAACCTGTGACCCTGCACACGCATCTTGTGGTCCGGGAGGACGCACATCTGCTGTATGGTTTTTACGAGAAGCGCGAGCGCGAGCTGTTTCGAGAGCTGATCCGGCTCAATGGCGTCGGCCCCAAGCTGGCGCTGGCATTGATGTCGGGTTTGGAGGTCGACGAGCTGGTGCGCTGCGTTCAGGCACAGGACACCTCGGCGCTGACGCGTATTCCAGGCGTCGGCAAGAAGACGGCCGAGCGTCTGCTGGTGGAACTCAAGGACCGCTTCAAGGCCTGGGAATCGCTGCCTGGTACCTTCACTCTGGTTTCCAGCGGTCCGAATCAGGCCGAACCTGTGGCGTCGGCTGAGTCCGATGCGGTCAGTGCGTTGATTTCGCTGGGCTACAAACCTCAGGAGGCGAGCAAAGCCGTCTCCGCCATCAAGGAAAAAGACTTGAGCAGTGCCGATCTCATCCGGCGTGCATTGAAGGGGATGGGATAAGTGATAGATGCCGACCGTTTGATAACCGCCACCGGCGGCCGTGATCGCGACGAGCAACTGGACCGTGCGATTCGCCCGCTGAGCCTGGCTGACTATATCGGCCAGCCGACCGTCCGCGAGCAGATGGAGTTGTTCATCCAGGCTGCGCGAGGCCGTAACGAGTCGCTGGACCACACGCTGATCTTCGGGCCGCCGGGCCTGGGCAAGACCACGCTGGCCAATATCATTGCTCAGGAAATGTCGGTCTCGATTAAAAGCACCTCAGGCCCGGTGCTGGAGAGGCCTGGTGATCTGGCCGCGATTCTGACCAATCTTGAACCTAACGACGTGCTCTTCATCGACGAGATACACAGGCTGTCGCCCATCGTGGAAGAAGTCCTGTATCCGGCAATGGAAGACTTTCAACTGGACATCATGATCGGGGAGGGGCCTGCTGCACGCTCCATCAAGCTCGATCTGCCGCCGTTCACGCTGGTCGGAGCGACCACCCGCGCCGGCATGCTCACCAACCCGTTGCGCGACCGTTTCGGTATCGTGCAGCGCCTTGAGTTCTACAGCATCGCCGATCTGTCGACCATCGTGACCCGGTCAGCCGGGATCCTGGGGCTGGTCATCGAGCCGGAAGGCGCATTCGAGATTGCTCGTCGGGCTCGCGGCACGCCACGTATCGCCAACCGTCTGCTGCGCCGCGTGCGCGACTTCGCCGAAGTGCGCGGCAATGGGCAGATTACCCGCCAGACCGCCGACAAGGCCCTGAACCTGCTGGATGTCGACGAGCATGGGTTCGACCACCAGGACAGGCGCTTGCTGTTGACCATGATCGAGAAGTTCGACGGCGGTCCGGTGGGCGTGGACAGCCTGGCAGCGGCCATCAGCGAAGAGCGCCACACGATCGAGGACGTCCTCGAACCCTATTTGATCCAGCAAGGCTATATGATGCGCACGCCTCGCGGCCGTGTGGTGACGCGTCACGCCTATCTGCACTTCGGTCTGAACATCCCTTCAAGGATGGGCGAGTTGCCGGTGCCGGAGGAATTTGTCGATGACGCGGCCGATTAAAAGCGAAGGCCTGCGATTTATTCGCGGTTTGCGTGGTCAGATTGCCAGTCTCGCAAGTGTTACAGGCGATAAGCGGCAAATCGTTGAAAAACAGTTGCCTGACCCGATTGGCAACGTGAGGAGTAAGCACTAGAGTATGCGCGCGCAAAACGGGGTTCAGTCGTTCGCACATCGCTGTCGCGTTTATTACGAGGACACCGATGCTGGCGGCATCGTCTACTACGTCAATTATCTGAAATTCATGGAGCGGGCTCGTACCGAGCGGCTGCGCGAGCTTGGGTTTGCCCAGTCCGCGATGGCGCAGGACAACCTGTTGTTTGTCGTGCACACAAGCGAAGCGCGTTATCACAAGCCGGCGCGGCTGGATGACGAGTTGCTCGTCAGTGCAGAAGTAATCGAATTGAACCGTGTCAGCCTGCGCTTTCAACAGCAAGTCAGGCGGGCGTCGGATGCAACGCTGCTCTGTGAGGGGCAGTTCTTGGTGGCGTGCGTACGCGCCGATAGTTTGAAACCCCGGGCCATTCCCGAAACTCTGCGCGCGGCCTTTGCCGTCCAGAGTGGCGCGGGTAAACATTCAGAGCAGGAGATAAAGCGTGGAAGCTAACGTCGTCGACCATTCCTCCATGTGGAGTTTGGTCAGCAATGCCAGCATTGTTGTTCAGTTGGTGATGCTGATTCTGGTGGCCGCCTCGGTCACGTCATGGATCGTGATTTTTCAGCGCAGCAATATGCTGCGTGCAGGTCGACGTGCACTGGACAGCTTTGAAGAGCGCTTCTGGTCCGGTATCGATTTGTCCAAGCTGTACCGTCAGGCAGGCAGCAATCCTGATCCGGATTCGGGCGTCGAGCAGATCTTCCGTGCCGGTTTCAAGGAGTTCTCCCGTCTGCGTCAGCAGTCCGGCGTTGATCCTGATGCGGTGATGGAAGGTGTGGCCCGAGCCATGCGCGTTGCCATTTCCCGTGAGGAAGAAAAACTGGAATCCGGTCTGTCGTTTCTGGCGACCGTGGGTTCTACCAGCCCATACGTCGGTCTGTTCGGTACCGTCTGGGGGATCATGAACTCCTTCCGCGGTCTGGCGACTGCTCAGCAGGCGACCCTCGCCACCGTAGCACCGGGTATTGCCGAAGCCCTTATCGCGACAGCCATTGGCCTGTTCGCGGCAATCCCGGCCGTTATCGCCTACAACCGTTTCTCCGCACGCAGCGAGACCCTGATCAGCCGTTACTACACGTTCGCTGAAGAGTTCCAGGCCATCCTGCACCGTAAAGTGCACACCAGCGAAGAGTGAGCAGGTAATCCCCCATGGCTTTAATCGCTCGAGATCGACGCAGAAAACGCAAGCCGGTCGCTGAAATGAACGTAGTGCCCTACATCGACGTGATGCTGGTGCTGCTCGTGATTTTCATGGTGACGGCTCCCATGATCAACCAGGGCGTGAAGGTCGACTTGCCCAAGGTCTCCAGCGAGGCTTTGCCGCAAGACAACAACAACCAGGTCCTGACCATTTCGATCAAGGCTGACAAGACCTATTACTGGAACCTTGGCAGCGAAGTCGACACCGACAAGCAGATGGACAAGGCGATGACCCTGCCGCAACTGACGGCCGCAGTCACCAAGATCGTCGCTGCCGGGCGTGATGCCGGCAAGCAGACACAGGTGTTCATTCGTGGTGACAAGACCGTTGATTACGGCTCTGTCATGGGCACGATGGGCGGGCTGCAGAAAGCCGGGGTCGGGAACGTTGGCCTGATTACCGAGGCACCCTGATGCAGCCGATTCGAGAGCCGACAGCCTCGGAAAGCTATTTCTGGCCCAGTGTCTGGGCTGTGGCGTTGCATATCCTGATTTTTGGCATGCTGTTCGTGAGCTTTGCCATGACGCCCGATCTGCCTGAAGCCAAGCCTATCGTTCAGGCAACGCTTTATCAGCTCAAGTCCAAAAGTCAGGCGACGACCCAGACCAACCAGAAAATTGCTGGCGAGGCGAAGAAGACCGCTGCGCGACAGACTGAAGTCGAGCAGTTGGAGCAGAAGAAAATCGAGCAGTTGAAGCAGGAAGCTGTTAAAGCTGCGGAACAAAAGAAAGAAGAGGCCGCTCAAAAAGCGGAAGAACAAAAGGCTGCCGACGAAGCCAAGAAGGCCGAGCAGAAAGCGGAGGAAGCCAAAAAGGCTGACGATGCGAAGAAAGCTGATGAGGCCAAGAAGGTCGCCGACGCCAAAAAAGCTGAAGAAAAGCAACTGGCCGACATAGCCAAGAAAAAAGCTGAAGACGAAGCGAAGAAGAAAGCCGAGGAAGACGCCAAGAAGGCTGCTGCCGAGGAAGCCAAGAAGCAGGCTGCTGACGAGGCCAAGAAAAAGGCCGCTGAAGACGCCAAGAAGAAGGCCGCCGAGGACGCCAAGAAGAAAGCCGCTGCCGACTCCGCCAAGAAGGCGCAGGAAGCCGCTCGTAAATCTGCCGAAGACAAGAAGGCGCAAGCACTGGCCGATTTGCTGTCCGACAAACCGGAACGGCAACAGGCTTTGGCAGATGAACGTGGTGACGAAACCGCTGGCAGCTTCGATGATCTGATTCGTGTGCGTGCATCCGAAGGCTGGAGTCGTCCTCCATCGGCACGTAACAACATGTCGGTAGTTTTGCAGATCGGCATGTTGCCGGACGGAACAATCGCTTCGGTATCGGTTGCCAAGTCAAGTGGTGACGGGCCGTTCGATAGCTCTGCGGTTGCTGCGGTGAAAAACATTGGGCGTTTGACAGAAATGCAAGGTCTCAAGCCTGCTGACTTCGCTCCGTATCGTTCATTCAAGATGACATTCACACCTGGAGATCTAGCCTTGTGATCAACCTTTTTCGAGGACTGCTTTTCGTTCTCTGCTGTGCAGCCGGAGTTGCGGCCGCAGAAGAAAAGAACATTCTGGTCACCAGCGGCAGTGACCGTGCCACCCCGATCGCTGTCGTGCCGTTTGGCTGGCAGGGCGGCAACGTGCTGCCGGAAGACATGGCGGAGATCGTCAGCAACGACCTGCGCAACTCCGGCTACTACGCGCCGATCCCGAAACAGAACATGATCAGCTTGCCGACCCAGGCCAGCGAAGTCATTTTCCGTGACTGGAAAGCACTGGGCGCCCAGTACGTCATGGTCGGCAACATTGTTCCTGCAGGCGGTCGTCTGCAGATTCAGTATGCGCTGTTCAACGTCGCTACCGAGCAACAGGTCCTGACCGGTAACGTTTCCGGCACCAACGACCAGTTGCGTGACATGGCGCACTACATTGCCGACCAGTCGTTCGAGAAACTCACCGGCATCAAAGGTGCATTCTCGACACGCATGCTCTACGTAACAGCAGAGCGCTTCTCGGAAAACAACACGCGCTACACCCTGCAACGTTCGGATTACGACGGTGCGCGTGCAGTGACGTTGTTGCAGTCCCGTGAGCCGATCCTGTCGCCGCGCTTTGCGCCGGATGGCAAGCGTATTGCCTATGTATCGTTCGAGCAGAAGCGTCCGCGCATCTTCGTTCAGCACATCGATACCGGGCGTCGCGAGCAGATCACCAACTTCGAAGGCCTGAACGGCGCACCTGCGTGGTCACCGGATGGCACCAAGCTGGCATTCGTGCTGTCCAAGGACGGTAACCCGGAAATCTACGTGATCAATCTGGCTTCGCGTCAGTTGAGCCGTGTGACCAATGACTCTTCCATCGACACCGAACCGTTCTTCGGCAAGGATGGCTCGACGATCTACTTCACGTCGGACCGTGGTGGAAAGCCGCAAATCTACAAAACCAATATCAATGGCGGTGGTGCCGAACGTGTTACGTTCGTGGGTAACTACAACGCCAACCCGAAATTGTCAGCCGATGAAAAGACGCTGGTGATGATTCACAGGCAGGAAGGCTTCACTAATTTCAAGGTCGCCGTGCAGGATTTGGCCCGCGGAAGCGTAAAAATCCTTACAGATAGCAACCTTGATGAGTCGCCTACTGTTGCGCCCAACGGCACCATGGTAATCTACGCCACCCGCCAGCAGGGCCGGGGAGTCTTGATGCTCGTGTCCATTAACGGACGCGTAAGGCTCCCGCTTCCTACCGCTCAAGGCGAAGTCAGAGAACCTTCCTGGTCCCCTTACCTGAACTGACGCGGCGCTACACGATTTGCTTAACACACTGGGGTTCATTAGGAGTTTCAAGATGGAAATGCTGAAGTTTGGTAAGTTTGCTGCGCTGGCTCTGGCCATGGCTGTAGCTGTAGGTTGCTCGTCCAAAGGCGGCGATAACGCCGGCGCTGGCGCTGTCGACCCTAACGCTGGTTACGGTGCCAACACTGGCGCTGTTGACGGCTCCCTGAGCGAAGAAGCTGCACTGCGCGCAATCACCACCTTCTACTTCGAATACGACAGTTCGGACCTGAAGCCAGAAGCCATGCGCTCCCTGGACGTGCACGCTAAAGACCTGAAAGCAAACGGCGCTCGCGTTGTTCTGGAAGGCAACACCGACGAACGTGGTACTCGTGAGTACAACATGGCACTGGGCGAGCGTCGTGCGAAAGCCGTTCAGCGCTACCTGGTACTGCAAGGTGTTTCCCCAGCTCAGCTGGAACTGGTTTCCTACGGCGAAGAGCGTCCAGTTGCTACTGGCAACGACGAGCAGTCGTGGGCTCAGAACCGTCGCGTCGAACTGCGTAAGTAATTTGACATGCGAACGTGCCGACGTGCTCTAACCGTTTTGGCCCTCGCCCTTCCGCTTTCAGCGTTGGGTGCGGCTCCTGTGGTCGATAACAATTCTGGCTCTGGCAGCAGCAGTTATCCGCCAGCGGGTTATGGCACGTCCGGCGTCTATGCCGGGGGAGGGGTTACACCTCCTCCCTCGGCACAAGGTCAGCTGTTCATGCAGCTGCAACAAATGCAGGACGAAATCGCGCGTTTGCGCGGTGTTGTCGAGGTCCAGCAGAACGACATCCAGCGCATGAAGCAGGAAGCTCTGGAGCGTTATCAGGAACTCGATCAACGTATAGCCAGTGGCGCTGCCGCTCCGGCTACC
Organism: Pseudomonas asturiensis; assembly: GCF_900143095.1. Classification (GTDB taxonomy): domain Bacteria; phylum Pseudomonadota; class Gammaproteobacteria; order Pseudomonadales; family Pseudomonadaceae; genus Aquipseudomonas; species Aquipseudomonas asturiensis. The sequence continues at coordinate 454,246 of NZ_FRDA01000003.1, forward strand.
AATAATTCCCAACCTTCTGGTGGCGCAGTTGACGCCAGTGGGACGCCTTCGGCTCCAGCCGCTCAGGCACCGGCAGCAGGCACTGAGCCTCCTGATCCGGCGAAGGAAAAGCTTTATTACGAAGCTGCCTTCGATTTGATCAAGGCGAAGGATTTCGACAAGGCCAGTCAGGCCTTCACCGCATTCCTGCGCAAATACCCGAACAGCTCGTACGCGGGCAATGCCCAGTACTGGTTGGGCGAAGTGAATCTGGCTAAAGGTGACCTTCAAGGCGCTGGTCAGGCATTCGCCAAAGTGAGTCAGCAGTATCCGAAACACGCCAAAGTGCCTGATTCGCTGTACAAGCTGGCGGATGTTGAACGCCGCCTGGGTCATAACGACAAGGTCAAAGGCATTCTGCAGCAGGTTGTTGCCCAGTATCCGGGTACTTCCGCCGCTCAGCTGGCACAGCGAGACCTTCAGCGTCTCTGATGCCCTGACTCGTAAATCAAGAAAGCCGCGCTCGTCGCGGCTTTTTTCGTTAGAATCTCGCACCCGAAATTCCGGTACACATTACGCTTCGCTGGATTCTGCGAGTGCAGGGTTCCTTGAAGTGCCTGACGGAGGCGGACGGCCTGTTTAGCTGTTACGCCCGTGGCTGATATGCAAGACACATTACGCATCACCGAAATATTTCACTCGTTACAGGGTGAAACCCGCACGGCTGGGCTGCCCACCGTATTTGTCCGCCTGACCGGCTGCCCCTTGCGCTGCCAGTACTGTGACAGCGCCTATGCGTTCACCGGCGGCACTATTCAGTCGCTTGATGACATCATGGGCCAGGTCGCGGCTTACCGTCCCCGCTACGTCTGTGTAACGGGCGGCGAACCACTGGCGCAGCCCAACGCAATTGCGTTGCTCAAGCGTCTGTGTGACGAGGGGTACGAGGTCTCGCTGGAAACCAGCGGTGCACTGGACATCTCTGCTGTGGACCCTCGCGTCAGCCGCGTCGTCGATCTCAAGACTCCCGGGTCGAAAGAGGTCACGCGCAACCGCTACGAAAACATGGAGTTGCTGACGCCCAACGACCAGGTCAAGTTTGTGATCTGTTCGCGTGAGGACTACGACTGGGCGGTTTCCAAACTGATTCAGTACGGGCTTGATCGTCGTGCTGGCGAAGTTTTGTTCTCTGCCAGCCATCATGAGCTTAAAAGCCGTGAGCTGGCCGACTGGATCGTGGCGGACAACCTGCCAGTACGCTTGCAGATGCAACTGCATAAATATCTTTGGGACGACGAGCCGGGGCGCTGAAATGACTGAATTGACCATGACCGAGAAAAAAGCCGTCATCCTGCTGTCGGGTGGCCTGGACTCTGCGACGGTCGTTGCCATGGCGCGCGCTGAAGGCTACGCCTGCTACACCATGAGTTTCGACTATGGGCAGCGTCACCGCGCCGAACTCGATGCCGCCGCACAAGTGGCTCGCGACCTGGGTGCCATCGAGCACAAGATCATCGGCCTCAATCTCAACGGAATCGGCGGTTCCGCGCTCACAGACAGCTCCATCGCTGTGCCTGAAGCGCCGTCAGAAGGTATTCCGGTCACTTACGTGCCTGCACGTAACACCGTCTTTCTGTCGCTGGCGCTGGGCTGGGCAGAGGTCTTGGGCGCGCGCGACATCTTCATCGGTGTGAATGCCGTGGATTATTCCGGTTATCCGGATTGCCGCCCCGAGTTTGTCGAGTCGTTCGAGCGCATGGCCAACCTGGCGACCAAGGCTGGAGTGGAAGGGCAGGGCTTCACTATCCGCGCTCCGCTCCAGAACCTGAGCAAGTCCGACATCGTCAAGGCGGGCACAGCGCTGGGCGTCGATTACGCGCTGACGGTTTCCTGCTATCAGGCCGATGACCAAGGCCGTGCCTGCGGCAAGTGCGACAGCTGCCGCCTGCGCGCAGAAGGCTTTGCAGCCGCTGGTGTAGCTGACCCCACGCGTTATTTTTAAACTTTTTTAAAATAGGTGTTGAATTACTCATAAAAATCAGTAATATACGCGCCACACAACAGAGGGTCGTTAGCTCAGTTGGTAGAGCAGTTGGCTTTTAACCAATTGGTCGTAGGTTCGAATCCCACACGACCCACCATTTCGAAAATCTGGAAGGCCCATGAAAATGCGGATTTCCAGATTTTTTTTGCTTTGTAGATTTTAATCTGCGAGCGGCAATGTGCAGCAATCAGACTCTGATAAAGCCCTCAAAAAAAACGCCTCCGCAGAAGGAGGCGTTCTTTAACACGTGTCAAACAGAACGCATCACGCCAAATCGAAGCGGTCCAGGTTCATCACTTTGGTCCAGACTGCCACGAAGTCTTTGACAAATTTCTCTTGCGCATCCGCGCTGCCGTAAACCTCGGAAATCGCACGCAGTTGAGCATGTGAACCGAAGACCAGATCGACGCGGGTACCGGTCCATTTGACAGCACCGGTCTTGCGGTCACGTGCCTCAAAGGTGTCGTTGGTACCCGAGGTCGCTTTCCACTCAACGCCCATGTCCAGCAGGTTCTTGAAGAAATCGTTGGTCAGTGTGCCCGGCTGATCAGTGAACACGCCGTGTTTGCTACCCCCGACGTTAGTGTTCAAGACCCGCAGTCCGCCCAGCAGCACGGTCATCTCTGGCGCAGTCAGGGTCAGCAGTTGCGCTTTGTCGACCAGCAGCGATTCCGCAGAGACCTTGTAATGCGCCTTCTGGTAGTTGCGGAAACCATCGGCAATCGGCTCAAGGAAGTTGAACGACTCAACATCGGTCTGTTCCTGAGACGCATCTGTGCGGCCTGGAGTGAAAGGCACCGTGACGTGCTGGCCTGCATTTTTTGCAGCCTGCTCGACACCTGCATTGCCGGCCAGGACGATCAGATCGGCGAGTGAAACCTTCTTGCCACTCGACTGAGCTGCATTGAACTCGCCTTGAATGCCTTCAAGGGTCTTCAGCACACCTGCCAGTTGCTCAGGTTGGTTGACGGCCCAATCCTTCTGCGGCGCAAGGCGCAGACGCCCGCCGTTGGCACCGCCGCGCTTGTCCGATCCACGGAAGGTGGACGCTGCCGCCCATGCTGTCGAAACCAGCTGCGAGGTCGAAAGACCCGAGGCGAGAATCTTGCCCTTGAGCGCGGCAACGTCCTGATCATCCACCAGTGCGTGATCAACGCTTGGAATCGGGTCCTGCCACAGCAGTTCTTCGGTCGGTGTTTCCGGGCCCAGGTAGCGGGCCAGCGGGCCCATGTCACGGTGGGTCAGCTTGAACCAGGCGCGGGCAAACGCGTCAGCCAGTTGATCAGGGTTGGCCAGGAAGCGTCGGGAAATCTGCTCGTAAGCCGGATCAAAGCGCAGTGCCAGGTCCGAAGTCAGCATGCTGGGTGCATGACGCTTGCTTGGATCATGGGCGTCCGGAATCTTGCCAGCGCCTGCGCCGTTCTTCGGCGTCCATTGATGTGCGCCTGCCGGGCTCTTGGTCAGCTCCCATTCGAAGCCAAACAGGTTTTCGAGGTACTCATTGCTCCATTTTGTCGGAGTAGAAGTCCAGGTCACTTCCAGGCCGCTGGTGATGGTGTCGGCACCCTTGCCGCTGCCGAATTTGTTTCTCCAGCCAAACCCTTGTTCTTCCAGACCTGCCGCTTCAGGTTCTGGACCGACATTGTCCGCCGGGCCCGCGCCGTGGGTCTTGCCGAAGGCGTGACCACCGGCGATCAGCGCCACGGTCTCTTCATCGTTCATTGCCATGCGACCGAAGGTTTCACGAATATCCTTCGCCGAGGCAGCCGGATCTGGAACGCCTTCAGGCCCTTCCGGGTTGACGTAAATCAAACCCATCTGCACCGCTGCGAGCGGGTTTTCGAGATTGCGCTCGCCTTTCAAAGTACGGCTTTCTTCGTTCGCGTGATTCTCCGGCTCGGCGACCAGCGTACCGTCGCCAGGCTGCTGCATTTTCTTCTGTGCGCCGTAGCGTTCTTCGCCGCCCAGCCAGGTGGTCTCAGAACCCCAGTACACGTCTTCTTCCGGTTCCCAGACATCCGGGCGACCGCCGGAGAAACCGAACGTCTTGAACCCCATGGACTCCAGCGCGACGTTACCGGTCAGTACAATCAGGTCTGCCCAGGAGATCTTGCGGCCGTACTTCTGCTTGATCGGCCAGATCAAGCGACGTGCCTTGTCCAGGCTGACGTTGTCAGGCCAGCTATTGAGCGGTGCAAAACGCTGTTGACCGGCACCCGCGCCGCCACGACCGTCACCTGTACGATACGTCCCGGCGCTGTGCCAGGCCATGCGGATGAACAGCGGGCCGTAATGACCGAAGTCTGCTGGCCACCAGTCCTGAGATTGGGTCATGACATCGCGCAGGTCCTGTTTGACCGCTTCGAAATCAAGGCTCTTGAACTCTTTGGCATAGTCGAAACTCTCGCCCATCGGGTCCGAGAGCGCGGAATGCTGATGCAGAATCTTCAGATTCAGCTGCTTGGGCCACCAATCACGGTTGGTGGTGCCGCCGCCAGCAGCGTGGTTGAAGGGGCATTTCGATTCAGTTGACATGCTTGACACACCTTTTTTGTCATTGCATCCGGCCGCCCAGTCCACTCGGACTTCAGACAGCAGTGACGGAACTCAATAGCACAGGGTTCATAACGGCCGCTCGATCAGCGATCAGGCCGGCTCTCTATACGCCGCACAGCGATGATCAGATTGCTGCGGGGCGAGCCCACAACGTGCAAAACAGGCTTGAGCTCATTCTTATCTCCTTATCAGGGTGAAATCGCACGGCTTTCGCCGATGCCCCTCCAGATTAGCCCTCTTCACGAAGATTTCTAATAGAAAGAACGTTAAGGTCTGATAGTCAGACTCTGACCTGTATCACTGGCGACATTGATCCTGTGTTTCTTGTCATGGTCGGTGCGACCGCGCAGTCATCATGGCTTAGAACTGCGTCACGACAGTTACACCTGCCGTTTCAAACCGGTCCATGTTCACCAGTGCATCAATGGATTGCTCAAGGCTGATGGTTTTGCCGATGAGCTTCTCCGGGGTCAATTTCCCTGACGTGATCATCGCCATCATGGCGTCATAGCGATGCGCTTGCATGCCGTGACTGCCGTAGATTTCAAGCTCATAGCCAATGACTTTGCTCATCGGGATCGCCGGCTTTGCGTGGTCGGCGAGCATCAACCCAACCTGAATATGTTTGCCGCGACGGCGCAGGTTATTGATGGAGTTGAAACACGTGGTGGGGTGACCCAACGCATCAATCGAAACATGGGCACCGCCCTGTGTTATTTCCAGAACGGCCTCCGTGACGTCTGCAACCCGGTTTGCATTCACCGTCGCAACGGCGCCGAGCGTGCGGGCGAGTTCCAGTTTGTCGTCCGAGATGTCGATGGCAATGACGTTCGCGCCCAAGGCCTGGGCGATCATCACGGCCGACAGGCCTACACCGCCGCACCCATGGACAGCGACCCACTGACCCGCAGAGACTTTGCCCTGGTCAACAACGGCGCGAAACGACGTCACGAAGCGGCACCCCAGGCTGGCGGCAGTGGCAAAGTCCATGCTTTCAGGCAGCGCCACCAGGTTCAGGTCTGCGCGATGGATCCCGACGTATTCGGCAAACGATCCCCAGTGAGTGAAGCCGGGTTGAAACTGAGTGTGGCAGACCTGTTGATTGCCGCTGTTGCATTCAGGGCAAGCGCCGCAGCCACCCACGAACGGTACGGTCACACGATCACCCACTTTCCACTTGGTGACCTCATGGCCTACCTCGGCCACGATGCCTGCGAGTTCATGCCCGGGTATATGCGGCAACTGGATGTCCGGATCATGACCTTTCCAGCCATGCCAGTCGCTGCGGCACACGCCTGTACCTTGTACCTGAATCACAACGCCGTGGCGTTCAGGGGTTGGATCGTCCACGTTCATCATGCGTGGCGGTGTCGAGAAGGCTTCGTAGACTATGGCTTTCATGAAAGCGACCTGTGCTTGAGTAGTTGTCCCTGCCTGTCGGTGCGGGTTCGATTCGGCGATGAAATCGATCCGCCTGTTGCACCCCATTATGGATAAAAGCGTTGAAATGACTTTTCAGACTTCAATTGACAATACGTAAATTGTGAAATTAACTTTCAATACAATCGATAATAAAGAAAGGTTCTGTCATGTATGAAGTGCTGGACAAGGTTGACGTTTCAATTGCCGATCGCTTGCAAAGAGACGGCCGGTTGTCCAACGTCAAACTGGCGGAGACACTTTCTCTCAGCGAAGCCTCCTGCTGGCGAAAGCAAAAGCGACTTGAGGAATGTGGAATCATCCAGGGGTATCAGGCCATTCTGGATCGAAAGAAGTTGGGACTTGGTGTCATGGCGTTCGTGCAGATTTCCTGCACCGATCACAGTGAGGAGGCAACCGCCCGTTTCGAAAAGATTATTGAGTTGGCGCCTCAGGTGCTCAGCTGTCATAACACCACAGGCGAGGCTGACTTTTTACTGCAGGTTGTTGCAAAGGACCTGGACAGCTACAGCCGATTCGTTGAACGCGTGCTGAGAAAGCTTCCGGGGGTATCAAGCATTCGCTCGAATCTTTCATTGCGCGAAATGAAAACCACCAATCGATTGCCGGTAACGGAGTTGTTGAGTCTCTGAGGGAAGACCGTCCGGTCTTGAACGTCACGAGAGGCGAAAATGTACCCACTGTCTGTATCTGCGCACCGCTTGATGAGCGCACTGTTTGTGTTGCTGATGACCCAGCAGGGCGGGTGCAGTATTGCCACCCATGGCTCCCCGATCGGCGATGGCGGGGTTCCGGACTTTTACACTTGGACCGACAGCGTGCCGGCAACGCCGGGGAAACTGCTGCGATCCGAGCCCATGACGGTATCCCAGAGTCTTGACGGTGCGTCGAGAAATATCCGCTTTCTATACACCTCCACCGAGGGCATCGAGGGCCGTAAACAGGTCATTGTTTCCGGCGCTCTGTTCATTCCCCAAGGCAGTCCACCACCGGGTGGCTGGCCGCTGATGGCCTGGGCGCATGGCACGGTGGGTAGCGCCGACATCTGCGCGCCGTCCTTTGCAAGTCGCAGCCCGCGTGATACCCGCTACCTGAATCATTGGCTTGCACAGGGTTACGCAGTGGTGGCAACCGATTATCAGGGGCTTGGAACGCCCGGGCTTCATCCTTACGGGCTCACCCGACCGCTTGCGTATAACATCCTCGACAGCGTTCGAGCGGTCATGAGCGGCGGCTTCGACCTTTCAAAGCGGGTTCTCGTGTTTGGTCAGTCCCAGGGTGGACGAGCGGCTTTCGCTACGGCGGTCTATGCCCGAACCTATGCGCCTGATCTGGACATTGTTGGCGTGGTTGCCACAGGCACGCCTTACGCCGGCGTACGAAAACGATCGGGTACGCCAAGCGGATCAACACCTTCGACGTTTTCTTACAACTTGTTGAGATTGAGTACCGGCGCGCTGCTCGATCCATCCTTTGTGCCCAGCGACTATTTGAGCGAGCGGGCAATTCCTGCATTCCAACTCAGTCAACGTGCCTGTCTGCACGCCATCGAACAGCAAGTGATTGCGGATCAGCTCACCTTTGACAACAGTTTCAAGCAATCACCAAAGCCAATGCTCGACAGGATAAATGCCGCGTCGGCCTACCCGACGTTGAAGTCGGATATTCCAGTTTTTATCGGGACGGGTGGTCAGGATCACGATGTTTCTGTTGCACAGCAGACTGCGTTGGTCGCTGATGCCTGTAAAGCAGGCAGTCGGATCGAGTGGCATCTTTACCCTGAACTGGATCATTCTGGGGCGGTCAATGGCTCGCTGGTGGATTCGGTAATTTTCGTTCGCAAGGCATTTTCAGGTGAGCGTATTACGGGTAACTGCAAGGTCGTCCTGCCAGGTACCTAGACGTTTGTTTCAGTGCGTATTACCGGTCTGTTGTCGTTTAGGATAAGAGTCATTCTCATTGTTCGGGCCGTCTTAAAAACTACTGTGAAATCAGTTTTTTATAGCTAGAATCGGCCACGCTTCACACGCAGTACAGACACCTGCACACAGGCCGGAAAGTCTCAGCACACTGAGCGTTTCGGCATTTTTTAATGCCTGTCTTTCGGGTGTAAACTTGCCTTTCGCGCTCAAGCGCCTTCAGGTCCCGCGAACATGACACAGATTTCCGAACGCTTTCTGGTACAAGCGCATCTCGATGCCAAGCAGCCCAAGGCGTTGAGTCCAGCAGAACAGGCGCATTATCGCGCCGAGATCGCAGCCGAGCTCAAGAAGCAGGACGCGGTGCTGGTCGCTCACTATTACTGCGACCCTGTGATTCAAGCGTTGGCCGAGGAAACAGGCGGCTGCGTGGCTGACTCACTGGAAATGGCGCGCTTCAGCAACAATCACGCTGCCAGCACCGTACTGGTAGCGGGCGTGCGTTTCATGGGCGAGACGGCCAAGATCCTCAACCCGGAAAAACGTGTCTTCATGCCGACCCTGGAAGCCACCTGTTCGCTGGATGTGGGCTGCCCGGTGGACGAATTCTCTGCGTTCTGCGATCAGCATCCAGAGCGAACGGTCGTTGTTTATGCCAATACCTCGGCGGCTGTCAAAGCCCGGGCTGACTGGGTGGTGACCTCAGGTTGCGCACTGGAGATCGTTGAAAGCCTGATGGACAACGGGGAAAAGATCATCTGGGCGCCGGACAAGCACCTGGGCCGCTACATCCAGCGCGAAACCGGTGCCGACATGCTGTTGTGGGATGGCGCATGCATCGTCCACGAAGAGTTCAAATCCAAGCAGCTTGAGGACATGAAGGCGTTATATCCCGAAGCTGCCATTCTGGTTCACCCGGAGTCGCCGGAAGCGGTCATTGAACTGGCCGACGTTGTGGGTTCGACCAGCCAGATGATCGCCGCGGCGCAAAGGTTGCCGAACAAGACCTTCATCGTGGCCACCGATCGCGGCATTTTCTACAAGATGCAGCAGGTGTGCCCGGACAAGATCTTCATCGAAGCCCCGACCGCCGGAAATGGCGCGGCCTGCCGCAGTTGCGCGCATTGTCCGTGGATGGCGATGAACACGCTCGAGCGCACCTTGCAGTGTCTGCGAGAGGGCTCCAACGAGATCTTCGTCGATCCGGCGCTGATCCCCAATGCCATACGCCCCTTGCAACGCATGCTGGATTTCACCCAGGCCGCACGCATCCGGCAAGCTGGCAATGCCTGACAGGCGTTGACTGGCGCAAACGAAAAGCCCGACTCAGATGTCGGGCTTTGTATTTTCAGGGCTGATGACTCAAGCGCTGTCAGTTCATCATGTCCTTGACCATCCGCTCCTGCTCGATCAGATCCTTCTGCCGTGCATCGATGCGTGATGCGAGTTGAAAGTTATTGCTCGCGCGCCGTTTTGCAAAGTCCAGTTGCTGAATGGCCTGGCGGAAATCACCCACTAGCGCGAAGTACTCAGCCCGGGCCTGGTGCAGGCCGACTGTGTTGCCATTGAGGCCGCGGGTTTCCGCCACGACGTACCAGATGTCAGGATCATCGGGACGCGTCTTCAGCAACGCCTCAAGGCCTTTCTCCGCCTCGGCAGTGCGGTTCTGTTTGAGCAGCACGTCGATGCGCACATCATTGAGCGGGTAGTTGTTCGGGTACAGCGTGAGCATGCGCTCAACCCGTTGCTGCGCGTCGGACAGACGATTGTTGGTGATGTCCAGGTCGATCTGCGTCAGGTTGTAAGTGATGTCGTTCGGCGCTTTTTCCAGCAGCGGCTTCAGGCTCTCACGGGCCTCATTGAGCTGGCCGCCTTTGATCTGTGCAATGGCAAGGCCGTAGCGTGCCGCGTCGGATTTCGGGTTCTCCACCAGCTGCGCACGGAAACGCTTGGCGGCGATGCCGGGTGTTTCTTCGTAGATGAGCGCGACGCGTGCCCGCATCAATTGATAGAGGACACTGTCTTCCTTGCCGCCCGGTTTGGCCTGTTCGGCGCGGTTGCGGGTGTCGGCAATCCGCGATTCGCTGACCGGGTGAGTCAGCAGGAACTCTGGCGGCCGTGCATCGAATCGATACTGGCGCATCAGGCGCTCGAACATGGTCGGCATGTTGCGTGGGTCATAGCCGGCTTTTTCCAGGTTCAGGATGCCGATGCGGTCAGCCTCCTGCTCGTTCTGGCGTGAGAAGCGACGCTGCTCCTGAATGGCGGCGGCCTGAGAGCCTGCAATGGCGGCGATGCCGGCGTCACCGGCACCGGCAGCCGCCATCACGATACCCGCCAGCATCGCAGCCATGACCGGCACTTGCATACGCTGCTGCGCTTCGATGCCGCGAGCGAAGTGGCGTTGAGACAAGTGAGCGAGTTCGTGGGCGAGCACCGAAGCGTATTCGCCTTCGGTCTGGGCGTTGAGAAACAGGCCGCCGTTGACGCCGATGATGCCGCCCGGTGCAGCGAAGGCGTTCAGCTGTGGGCTGTTGATCAGAATGAATTCAAGACGCCTGTCCTGCACCTGACTGGTTTCGGCCAGACGATAGACCGACGTCTCGACATAATCCTTGAGCTGCGGATCCGAGAGCTGGCTGACCTGACCACGCAACAGGCCCAGCCAGGCGCGCCCCAGCTTGTGCTCCTGTTCGGGGGAGACGATGGACGAACTGGCGTCGCCAAGGGATGGCAGGTCATCGGCCATGCCTGGCACGGCAAACAGGCAGGCGAGCGTGAGCAGTGTGGGACGCAAAAAATTCATGCACGAAGCTCTTTTCTTAAGAGCCTGTACTGTAGCTGGCTAAATGGCGTGCTGACCAGAGTGAGGTATTCTTGCTGGCTGGCCAGCGACTCCTTTCGCAGCCTGCTTTGTAATTCGATGTGTCTGCCAGGAGAGAAACGATGTCTGACCCAGTAACGCGCCCCGAGGCGTGTGACGCCGAGCTTGATGCGTGTGGGCTCAACTGCCCGTTGCCTTTGCTCAAGGCCAAGATGGAACTCAATCGTCTGGCCAGCGGTGCCGTGCTGAAAGTCATTGCGACCGATGCAGGTTCTCAGCGTGATTTCCGAACGTTTGCCAGACTGGCTGGCCATGAACTGGTGCATGAAGAAGTGGAGGCGGGGATATACCGTTACTGGCTGCGCAAGGCCTGACGGGTCGCCGCGATTTCTTTTCGAAAAGGATGTTTGATGTTCAATGTGCTTCGCGGCTGGGTGCAACGCTACTTCTCTGATGAAGAAGCCGTTGTGCTGGCAGTCCTGTTGTTTCTGGCGTTTACCCTGGTGCTCACGCTGGGTGGAATGCTGGCGCCGGTTCTCGCCGGCCTGGTCCTGGCGTTTCTGATGCAGGGCGTGGTCAACTTTCTGGAGCGCTTTCGCATTCCCGAGGTGGGCGCGGTCGCTTTCGTCTTTGCGCTGTTCATAAGCGCATTACTGGTGTTTCTGCTGGTGCTGGTGCCTTTGCTCTGGCATCAACTGATCACGCTGTTCAACGAGTTGCCGGGCATGCTCGCCAAGTGGCAATCCTTGTTGCTGTTGTTGCCGGAGCGTTACCCGCACCTGGTGTCCGACGAGCAGGTGTTGCAGGCCATTGAAGTGGCACGCGGCGAGATCGGCAAGTTCGGGCAACTGGCGCTGACCTTTTCCCTGTCGAGCCTGCCGCTGCTGGTCAATCTGATGATCTATCTGGTGCTGGTGCCGATTCTGGTGTTCTTTTTCCTTAAGGACCGCCGCATGATCGGTCGCTGGGTGCGAGGTTATCTGCCCCGCGAGCGAGCGTTGCTGAACCGTGTTGCCGAGGAAATGAATCGCCAGATCGCCAACTACATTCGTGGCAAGGTCATCGAGATCTTCATCTGTGGCGGCGTGACCTACGTCGCCTTCGTCGCGCTGGGGCTCAATTACGCGGCGCTGCTGGCGATGCTGGTCGGCATTTCTGTGGTGGTGCCGTATGTCGGCGCTGTGGTGGTGACGGTGCCCGTCGCGCTGATCGGTTTGTTTCAGTGGGGCTGGGGCGACCAGTTCATCTACCTGATGATGGTGCACGGCATCATTCAGGCGCTGGATGGCAACGTGCTGGTGCCATTGCTGTTTTCCGAGGCCGTCAATCTGCATCCTGTCGCAATTATCTGCGCGGTGCTGTTGTTCGGTGGGTTGTGGGGTTTCTGGGGGATTTTTTTCGCGATTCCGCTGGCAACTCTGTTCAAGGCCGTCATCGATGCCTGGCCGCGAAACGAGCCAACCGTCGCGCCGTTGTTGTAGCGTTGGAAAAACTATCGCTGCGGAGCCTTGCGCACCGCAGCGATTTGCCACATCACGCCTTGTTCAAGGCTTCTGCCTGGGCCAGCACTTCGGCCACATGACCTGGCACTTTCACGCCGCGCCACTCCTGACGCAGCACTCCTTCCTTGTCGATCAGGAAGGTGCTGCGGTCAACGCCCATGTATTCCTTGCCATACAGCTTCTTGAGCTTGATCACGTCGAACAACTGGCAGACCGCTTCGTCCTTGTCCGAAATCAGCTCGAACGGGAACGATTGCTTGGCCTTGAAGTTCTCGTGCGTCTTCAGGCTGTCACGGGACACACCCAACACCACGGTGTTGGCTGCCTGGAAATTCGCGATGTGATCGCGGAAGTCCTGGCCCTGGGTGGTGCAGCCCGGCGTGTTGTCTTTCGGATAGAAATAAATCACGACCTGCCGGCCCTTGAGCTCTGACAGGGTGACGGTCACGCCGCTGGTGGCGGCTGCCTGGAAATCGGAAACAGGTTGATTGACTGCAACGGCCATGAGGATTCCTTACATCGGGGCTTGTGGGCGCCAGGGTTCGATCAGCGCGTCCAGATTAAGTGCGTCGGCAAAATCGAGGAACTGATCGCGCAGCCAGCTGATTTGCGTACCGGCAGGCAGCGTGACGGTGAACGTGGCATTGAGCATGGTGCCGCCTGTCTGCGGAGCCTGATAGGTGTCACAGATCAGATTTTCCAGCTCGACGTTATGGTCGATGAAGAACTGGCACAGCTCATTGATGATGTCCGGGCGATACGCCGAACTGACGTACGCCACGTAGGGCAGGGCTTCGGGGCGGTTTTCAAGCGTGGCACTGCGCACGACACTGATCGTGAACGCATGCTTCTTGGCAAGGCCCGGCAGGCCGGTTTCGAGACGCGCCAGGGCGTCCCAACTGCCGGACACCTGAAGGATCAGTGCGCTGCACTCGCCGTGGCGGGTCAGGCGCGAGGTAACCACCGAGCAGCGATTTTCATGGCTGGCTCGGCACAGGACGTTGGTCAGCTCCATGGGGTTTGCGCCAAGGGCACTGATGACAAGGAATTGTTCGCGAACTGTGGGGGTGGACGACATGCAGCATTCCTAGACGATGAGCGGTCGGTACTTTTTCGGTCTTGCGGGGCTTTTTCGACAATCGAGAGCGCCGGATGCCGACCTTGGCCCCGGCACGCCTTGCCTGCATGGCAGAACCATGGCTGGGCTGGAATGCGCTGGGGCAGGGCTTCTGGCGACAAATTCGACCGATTGAGCGAGGTGCGCAGGTGACCAGTACCGATCAAAGGACGAAGGGTAGCGAAAACCATCGCTCAGGGGAATGCTCAGAGCGCGGTACTTCGCTTGTACAAGGATGATAGCGCCAGTACCATTACGGCTCTCTTTTTCCGGCAGGAGCGGTTGCATGATTGCGGGCAGTATGGTGGCACTGGTCACACCCATGGATGCACAAGGTCGTCTTGACTGGGACAGCCTGAGCAAACTGGTGGACTTCCACTTGCAAGAGGGCACCAACGCCATTGTTGCCGTCGGCACGACAGGCGAGTCGGCGACGCTCGATGTGAACGAACACATCGAAGTCATCCGTCGCGTGGTCGATCAAGTGGCAGGTCGTATTCCGGTGATTGCGGGCACGGGCGCCAATTCGACGCGTGAAGCGGTCGAACTGACCACCAACGCCAAGACTGCAGGTGCTGACGCGTGCCTGCTGGTGACGCCTTACTACAACAAGCCGACCCAGGAAGGCCTGTTCCAGCACTTCAGCCACATCGCCAATGCGGTCGACATCCCGCAGATTCTCTACAACGTGCCGGGCCGTACCGCCTGTGACATGCTGCCAGAGACCGTGGTGCGCCTGTCTGTCGTGAAGAACATCATCGGTATCAAGGAAGCCACCGGCAATCTGCAGCGCGCCCGTGACATCCTGGCGGGCGTCAGCAGCGATTTTCTGGTGTATTCCGGCGATGACGCCACTGCCGTCGAGCTGATGCTGCTCGGTGGCAAGGGCAATATCTCCGTGACCGCCAACGTTGCCCCGCGCGCCATGAGCGATCTCTGCGCTGCGGCCATGCGTGGCGATGCCGCTGCTGCACGAGCGATCCATGAGACGCTCATGCCGCTGAACAACACACTGTTCATCGAATCCAACCCTATCCCCGTGAAGTGGGCGTTGCATGAAATGGGTCTGATGCCGGACGGTATCCGTCTGCCGCTCACCTGGCTCAGCGAAGCCTGCCACGAACCGCTGCGACAGGCCATGCGCCAGTCCGGCGTCCTGGTTTAATTGAGGAAGTACTACGCAATGAAGCGATTGGCCGGACTTTCCGCACTTGCCTTGATTATCTCCAGCACCAGCGGTTGCGGTTGGCTGTTTGGTGAAGATGGTTACTTCCGTGATCGCGGTAGCGATTACCTTCAAGCGTCCCAGACAGCGCCGATGCAGGTGCCTGCCGACGTCTCTGGCGTGAAGCGCCTGGACCCGCTGCTGCCGATTCCACGCAACGTTGCCGACAGCACGCAGAAGAACGGTGAATACATCGTTCCACGCCCACTGCCGCTGGCCACGACGTCCGAGTCGAGCGACTACAGTCTGCAGAAGAGTGGTGACGCTCGCTGGATTCTGGCGCAACGCCAGCCTGCCGAAGTCTGGCCGGTCGCGCACCAGTACTTTGAAGACAACGGCTTCCGCATCGCTGAAGAGCGTCCGCAGACTGGCGAATTCAGCTCCTCCTGGCAGCGTCTCGACGAACTGTCCGCTTCGGTGGCCAAGCGTCTGACCGCCAGCGGTGTCGCAGCCGACTCCGAGACTCGCGTGCGGGTTCGCATCGAGCCAGGCGTGCAGCGCAACACCAGTGAAGTTTATGTGGTCAGCGTTGAGCGTCCTGCCGGCAGCACTGCCGACGTGGCGTTCCCGTCGCGCACCACCAACCTGGGCCTGGATGCCGCCTTGACCGACGATCTGCTGGCCAGCATGAGCCGCAACGCCGAGAAAGGCGGTTCGGTCTCCCTGCTGGCGGCGCGTGACTACGACACCCCTAGCCGTGTCGCCCTGAGCGAAGACGGCAGCGGCAACCCGGTGTTGAACCTGGGTGCCGACCTGGACCGTGCATGGTCGAGCGTCGGTCGTGCGCTGGATCAGGGTGACTGGCGTGTCGAGGACATCAACCGCAGCCTGGGCCTGTACTACATCAACCTCGCAGAGAAGGCCAAAAAGCCTGAAAACGAGCCTGGTTTCTTCGGCCGAATGTTCGGCAGCAATACCAGCAAGGAAGAGATCGATGCACGCGCTGAGCGCTATCAGGTCCGCCTGAGCAAAGTGGGTGACAACGTTCAGGTCACTGTCGAGAAGAACATCAATACTGTCGCGCCAGCCGATGTGGCTCGCCGCGTATTGAGCGTTATTCAAGACAACCTGGGTTAAGTGCGCTTCGCGGTTCTGGGCAGCGGCAGCCGTGGCAACGGCACGCTGGTCACAAGCAACGATACGTACGTGTTGGTCGATTGCGGTTTCTCCCTGCGGGAAACCGAGCGGCGCCTGGCTCGTCTGGGCGTCGCCGCCGAACAGTTGAGCGCGATTCTGGTGACCCACGAACATGCCGATCATGTGCATGGCGTGGGTTTGCTGTCTCGGCGCTACAATCTGCCGGTCTACCTCAGCGGCGGTACCTTGCGCGGGATGCGCAAGCCTGTGGAGGCTGCGGGGTTGCTGGTCGGCGGCGAACGATTGCAGGTCGGCGCGCTGGACATCGATGTGGTGTCCGTCTCGCACGATGCGCTCGAACCCACGCAATTCGTCTTCAATGACGGTCGACGCCGTTTTGGCCTGTTGACCGACCTTGGGTCGTATTGCCCGAACGTGCTGCAGCGTTATCACGGCCTGGATGCCTTGATGATCGAAGCCAACCACTGCCGCGACATGCTTGCCCGAGGCCATTACCCGGTCTTTCTCAAGCAGCGCGTAGGCTGTGAAACAGGACATCTGAACAACCACCAGGCCGCCAACCTGGTGAGCGAACTGGGATGGCAGAGCTTGCAGCACCTTGTGCTGGCTCATCTCAGCAGCAAGAACAACCTGCCGCATCTGGCCCGGCAATGTTTTGTCGACACCCTCGGGTGCGACCCGGACTGGCTACAATTGGCCGATCAAGATTCAGGGCTCGACTGGCGACACATCGCCTAGCCCAACTACTTAGCAAGCGGAGCCCATCATGGAAAAACGTGAAGAACTCTACCGCGGCAAAGCCAAGTCGGTTTACAAGACCGACGACGCTGACCGCTTGATCCTGCTGTTCCGTAACGACACCTCGGCGTTCGACGGCAAGCGCATCGAACAGTTGGACCGCAAAGGCATGGTGAACAACAAGTTCAACGCCTTCATCATGCAAAAGCTGGAAGAAGCGGGCGTTCCTACCCAATTCGACAAGCTGCTGGGCGACAACGAGTGCCTGGTCAAGAAGCTGGACATGATCCCGGTCGAGTGCGTCGTGCGTAACTACGCTGCTGGCAGCCTGGTCAAACGCCTGGGCATCGAAGAGGGCACCAAGCTCAATCCTTACACCTTCGAGCTGTTCCTCAAGGACGACGCCAAGGGCGACCCGTTCATCAACGAATCCCACGTCGTGGCTTTCGGTTGGGGCACCGCCGAGCAACTGGTCCGCATGAAAGAACTGTCGCTCAAGGTCAACGAAGTCCTGAGCAAACTGTTCGACGATGCTGGCCTGCTGCTGGTCGACTTCAAGCTTGAATTCGGCGTATTCCACGGCGAAATCGTCCTGGGCGACGAATTCAGCCCCGACGGCTGCCGCCTGTGGGACAAAGACACCCGCAAGAAAATGGACAAGGACCGCTTCCGTCAGGGCCTGGGTGACGTCATCGAAGCCTACGAAGAAGTCGCCAACCGTCTCGGCGTACCGCTTTAAGCGACAAAAACGACGCAACCATTTGATAGCACGAAAAAAAATTAGCCTAAGGGCTTCGCGTTACGCTTCGATGCTGTTATGATGCGCGCCGTTGGAGAGATGCCAGAGTGGCCGAATGGGACGGATTCGAAATCCGTTGTACCTTCACCGGTACCTAGGGTTCGAATCCCTATCTCTCCGCCATATTCAAGGCCCCGAGCGCTTATACCGCTCGGGGTTTTTTTCGTTCGTGGGAATGGGGGAGAAGGTTACTCCCCCAACCAGGCGCAAGTGGGTCAGGGCACTAGCCTTCACAAGCATCCTTGACCGCGGCCCCTATACCTGCACAGATTATAGCGTTCGCTCCAGATGCGCCCATGCAAGCAGTGTATGCCAGCTGACCTGCTAAATCGCACTTACTCAAACCCACCGCGTCTCCGATACTTTCTAATAGGTTGCCTGGGAAGCCAAAAACCACTGTGTTGGATGAAAAGGGGTCGTTAGGGTCAGGCTCAATCTCTATATCCGGGGGCGCGACTTTGAACTCTACCAATTGTTTCTTGATTCTCGATAAGTCTTCTTCAGATACATTTGATAAAGCGTCTTTTTGAACAAGCAGCTTAGTAGTCATGTTGCCACCTCTTTTTTATGATTTGTTGAGGAGCACTTCATAAGCCCGCCATCGTTGGCCTATTGGGTATAGCTGAAGTATCGCGCGGTGATGATTTCCTGAAGACGAACGGCCTTTAAACCATCCGCAGTGAAGGCGGTTCCTTCTGCTGCCTGCCTACTTTCACCCTGCTGTGCTCCTCATCGCGGAGCCCTCGCAGGAAGCTAAGAACATCTTCTTTTCGCCAGCAGCGCTTTGCATCCATCTTGAAACTGCTGGGCAGCCAGCTTACTCCATGGCGAATCCTAATCGCGCCCCGTGTGTAACTCCATTTACCACCGTTTCATGATGCAGGGATGCGATCACTAAAGCCGCTTTAGTTTGCTCAAAACTAAGCAAACGGTTTTATTGTTGTGATTTCAAATTGCCGTTATTGCTGGCTCTGTCTAGACATAAGGAATGCGATTGCCATTGCTTAGGCTGCGTTCATCGTAACCGTCGAAAACCTCTGTCACGGCTAGCTACAGACCCTGCGTAGCCTGCGTCAGCGATCTCAATTAACCTACTTGCCAATTTAAACCAAGTAGGTTAATTTTTTGAGCGTTGAGAAAAGGACACCTCACTGCAAGCTGACTGTCGTCAGAAGCCTGATTGAAGCGGGGAAGGTGCGCTCGACGCGCTCGGCTCTGATGGGTGGCGCGGCGCTGGGCTTCGATTTTGACGACATTGTCGGGATCGTCAAAGCATTGGCCGCATCGGATTTCTACAAAAGCATGACAACACATGCGGACCATCGGATCTGGCAGGACGTTTATCGTTGCAAGACGGTTGCGGGAGAGGTCTACCTGAAACTTACGGTCATTGATGACGTGCTCATCGTGTCCTTCAAGGAGCTGTGAACATGAAATGCCCATCTTGTGGCGCGGCAGAGTTGGTGCATGACAGGCGTGATATGTCATACGTGTACAAAACCGAATCGACTTTGATTCCCCTGGTGACGGGCGATTATTGCCCTGCGTGTGGCGAAGCGATCCTGGATTCGATCGAATCCACCCGGGTCAGCACTGCGATGCTTGAGTTCAACAAGCAGGTGAACGCTTCGATTGTGGACCCGGCGTTCATCACCACGGTTCGCAAGAAGCTGGCGCTTGATCAGCGCGAGGCGGCGGAAATTTTCGGCGGAGGTGTCAATGCGTTTTCACGCTATGAAAACGGCAAGACGAAACCGCCCCTTGCATTGATCAAACTGCTCAGGCTGCTGGATCGACACCCCGAGCTTCTGAGCGAAGTCCGAACAGCTTAGCGCCTCAACCCCAGACTACCGCCGCCCCGTCCGCGTACTCACATCCACCCACACCGCCAACACCAAAATGCTGCCTTTCACAATCATCTGCCAGTAACTGTCCACATCCAGCATGGACATGCCGTTATCCAGGCTGGTGATCACCAGCGCCCCCAGTAACGCGCCGTAAACCGTGCCGGAGCCGCCGCGCATGGAGGTGCCGCCGATGAAGCAGGCGGCGATGGCGTCCAGTTCGCCCATGTTCCCGGCGGAGGGCGAGCCTGCCGCCAGGCGGGCGGTGTTGACCATGCCGGCGAGGGCGCACATGACGCCCATGATGCCGAAGATCCACAGTTTGACGGCCTGTACGTTGATGCCGGACAGGCGGGTGGCTTCCATGTTGCTGCCCACCGAGTAGACGCGACGGCCGAACACGGTCTGGCTGGTGACGTAGCTGAACACGCCCAGTAGCACCAGCAGGAGCAGCACGGGCACCGGGATGCCATCGTAGCTGTTGAGGGTGTAGACGAAGCCTGCCAGCACCGCGCCAATCAGCACGACGCGGGTCGCGTCACGAACCATGGAATGTGCAGCCAGGCCATGAAGGGCGCGGTTGTGGCGTTGTCGCCAGGTCAGGAACAGGGTCAGGGCGAAGAGGACGATCCCCAGGCCAGTGCCTACCGAGTGGGGCAGGTAGCCCTGGCCGACGTAGACCAGTTCCGGCGATACAGGTGCGATAGTCGTACCGCCAGTGATGCCCAGCAGAATGCCACGGAACGCTAGCATGCCGCCCAGACCGACGATGAACGACGGGATGCGCAGGTAGGCGGTCATGTAGCCGTTGGCCAGGCCGATCATCAGCCCGCACAGGGCGACGATGCTCAGGTTGGCGAGTAGCGGTATGTGGTAAATCACATCGAGAATCGCCGCCAGGCCGCCCAGCAGACCGAGCAACGAGCCCACCGACAGGTCGATCTCGCCGCTGATGATCACCAGCACCATGCCGCAGGCAAGGATCCCGGTGATCGACATCTGCCGCAGCAGGTTGGACAGGTTGCGTGGGGTCAGGAAGCCACCTTCGGTCTGCCAACTGAAGAACAGCCAGATGATTGCCACGGCGATGACCAGTGCGAGCATTTTGTAGCGTGAGAAAAGCTGTTTGACCTGATTCATCTACGCGGTCTTCCGATCATTATTGTTATGGCCATCGGGATGGCTGAGCGCGGCAGCGAGCACCTGTTCCTGGGTGAGGTCCTGATTGATGAAGTCGCCGCGCAACTGTCCTTCGCCGATCACCAGTACGCGGTCGGAAACGCCCAGCACTTCGGCCAGCTCCGAGGACACCATGATGATCGACACGCCAGCAGCCGCCAGCGCGCCCATCAGTTTGTAGATTTCATACTTGGCGCCAACATCGACGCCGCGCGTGGGCTCATCGAGAATCAGCACACGCGGTTGGGTCAGCAACATCTTGGCCAGCACCGCCTTCTGCTGATTGCCGCCGGACAGGCTGGTGATCGGCAGGAACGGGCTCGCGGTCTTGAGGTGCATGCGCGAGATTTCCCGGTCGATGCTGCCCAGCTCGGCTTCCGCATCGATACGGGTCATTTTCGAGTAGCTGTCCAGTACCGCGAGGGTGATGTTCTGGCCCACGCCCAGGTCCGGAATGATGCCCTGACGTTTACGGTCTTCCGGGACCATGCACAGCCCGGCACGGATCGATTTGAGAGGCGTGCGCGTGTCGATCTGATGACCTTCCAGCCACACTTCGCCTTCGTAGCGACCGGGATAGGCACCGAACAGCGCCGAGACCAGTTCCGTGCGTCCGGCACCGACCAGCCCGGCAATGCCCAGAATCTCGCCGCGCTTGAGCACGAATGAAATGTCGTCGACGCGTTTGCGTTTCGGGTTGTCGACGTCGTAGCAGGTGAAGTGACGTGCCTCGAACATCACTTCGCCCACGTCGTGGGGCTCGGTGGGGTAAAGGTTGCTCATTTCCCGACCGACCATCTGCGTGATGATCTTCGGAATGTCCATGTCGGCCATGGAGGTGGTCGCGATGTGCTTGCCGTCGCGGATCACCGAAATGGTGTCGCACACTGCAGCGACTTCATCGAGCTTGTGGGAGATGTAGACGCACGCCACGCCTTTGGCCTTGAGGTCGCGAATGATGTCCAGCAGCACCTCGATTTCCGAGCGGGTCAGGGCCGAGGAGGGCTCGTCGAGGATCAACAGCCGCGCGTCTTTGTTCAGCGCCTTGGCGATTTCCACCAGTTGCTGATAGCCGCCGCCGTATTGTGAAACCGGCAATGCCACGTTCATGTCCGGCACCTTGAGTTCACGCATCAGCGCTTCGGCGCGGTGGATCATGGCCGGGTAGTTCATGCGCCCGCCACGCAGGGTCAGTTCGTGGCCCATGAAGATGTTTTCGGCCACCGACAGGTCAGGCACCAGCGTCAGTTCCTGATGGATGATGACGATGCCTGCGGCTTCGGTTTCACTGATCGATTGCGCTTTGAGCGGCTGGCCGTCCCAGAGGATTTCGCCCTCCCAGGTGCCGTAGGGATAGACCGCCGACAGGACTTTCATCAGCGTGGATTTGCCAGCACCGTTTTCACCGCACAGGCCCACGCACTCACCGGCCCGGACCTTGATATCGATGCCGTTCAGAGCCTTGACGCCATCGAAGCTTTTGACGATGCCGTTCATTTGCAGCAGGTAGTCGGACATGACGAGGTACTCACACGTTGGCAACAGACGGACATCTCGCAAGTCTGCGCAGGACAGGGTTGAGCCGGTCCTGCGAGATGTCCTCAGGCGTTCAATCGAGCCTGACCGGTCATTGCCCCGAGATCTGAGCCTTGGTGTAGAAACCGTCCTTTTCCAGCAGGTCGATGTTGTCCTTGGTGAGCGGTGTGGGCGTCAGCAGGATGGTGTCGACCTTCTTGTTGCCGTTGTCATACTGCGAGCTGTAGGTCGGCTTTTCGTTGCGCGCCAGTTGCACCGAGAGCTTGGCGGCTTCGGAGGCGATCAGTTTGAGCGGCTTGTAGACGGTCATGGTCTGGGTGCCGTCGATCACGCGTTTGACCGCTGCCAGATCGGCGTCCTGACCGGAGATCGGCACTTTGCCTGCCAGCTTCTGTGCCGCGAGGGCCTGGATTGCACCGCCTGCAGTGGCGTCGTTGGAGGCGACGATGCCGTCGATTTTATTGTTGTTACGGGTCAGGGCGTTTTCGACGATGCTCAGGGCTTCGGTCGGGTTCCATTCCTTGACCCACTGTTGGCCGACAATCTTGATGTCGCCCTTGTCGATGGCCGGTTGCAGTACCTTCATCTGGCCTTCGCGCAGGATCTTGGCGTTGTTGTCCGTAGGCGCGCCACCCAGCAGGAAGTAGTTGCCCTTGGGCGCGGCTTGCAGCACGCCGTTGGCCTGCATTTCGCCGACCTTTTCGTTATCGAAGGAAATATAGGCGTCGATATCGGCGTTGAGGATCAGCCGGTCGTAGGACACGACCTTGATCCCGGCCTTCTTGGCTTCGGCCACGGCATTGGTCAGCACCGTGGCATTGAACGGTACGATGACGATCACATCGACGCCACGGGAAATGAGGTTTTCGATCTGCGAAATCTGCTTCTGCTCATTGGCGTCAGCCGACTGGACGTAGACTTTGGCATTCATCTTCTCGGCGGCCGCGACGAAGTAGTCTCGATCCCGAGACCAGCGTTCGAGACGCAGGTCATCAATGGAAAAACCGATTTTAGGGTTGGCGGAGTCGGCCATGACGGGAAGCGACAGTAGGGCCAGAGCGCTGGCGAGTAACGTGATTCGTAGTTTTTTCATGGTGGTGCGTCCTTTTATTGTTGTTTGAAAGACACTGCCTGACGTTTAACGGATTGCCGGTAGAACTGTAGAGAGTTGCAACGCTCTGTGAGCAGAGATTTGTCGTGAGAATGTAACTGCCTCGCCGGGCCTGCAAACTCTCCAAAGTCTAGCCATTACAGCCATTGGTCAGCGGTAGATGAACCGATTGACCACGTTTTCGAGCATCTCTTGTCGACCGCTGACGGCCTGCGGATTCAGCTCGTCCGTGAATGCCTTCTGGGCGAGTGACTCAAGGCTGAACTCGCCGGCCAGTACGGCTTTGCCAAACGGCTGTTGCCAGCCCGCATAGCGTTGATCCTTGAACTGCTGAAGCGCGTCGTTCTGCACCATGGCGGCGGCGCGCTCCAGCGACAGGGCAAGGACATCCATGGCCGCGACGTGGCCGTGGAACAGATCCACCTCATCCAGGCTCTGACGACGCACCTTGGAGTCGAAGTTGAAACCGCCATTCTTGAAGCCGCCGGCTTTCAGAATCTCGTACGTGGCGAGGGTCATCTCTTCGACACTGTTGGGAAACTGATCCGTATCCCAGCCGTTCTGCGGGTCGCCGCGGTTGGCGTCGATGCTGCCAAAGATACCCAGCGAAACCGCCGTGGCAATTTCATGATGGAAACTGTGCCCGGCGAGGGTCGCGTGGTTAGCCTCGATGTTGACCTTGATCTCGTTTTCCAGACCGAATTGCTGCAGAAAGCCGAACACGGTGGCGCTGTCGTAATCGTATTGGTGCTTGGTCGGCTCCTGAGGTTTGGGTTCGATCAGCAGATCGCCCTGGAAACCGATTTTGTGCTTGTGCTCGACCACCATGCGCATGAAGCGGCCCAGTTGCTCGCGCTCCTGTTTCAAGTCGGTGTTGAGCAGCGTCTCATAGCCCTCGCGGCCGCCCCACAGTACGTAGTTGGAGCCCTTCAGGCGCTGGGTCGCGTTCATC
Organism: Pseudomonas asturiensis; assembly: GCF_900143095.1. GTDB lineage: Bacteria > Pseudomonadota > Gammaproteobacteria > Pseudomonadales > Pseudomonadaceae > Aquipseudomonas > Aquipseudomonas asturiensis. The sequence goes on from NZ_FRDA01000003.1 coordinate 478,109, forward strand.
GCGCTGAACACCTGAGCGGCGGCGCAGGCAAACACCTCAGGGTTCGGGTTGCTGGCGGCTCCTGCGGCAAAGCGCGGGTTGCTGAAGCAGTTGGCCGTGCCCCATAGCAGTTGGATTCCTGTTTGCTCCTGATGGCGCTCAAGGTGGTCGATCATCTGTGCGAAGTTGTTGCGATACTCCTTCAGCGAGCTGCCTTCCGGCGCTACATCGGTGTCGTGGAAGCAGTAGTAGTCGATGCCCAGCTTAGAGAAGAACTCGAAAGCGGCCTCAGCCTTGCCGATGGCCTGTTCCATAGGGTCAGCCGGGCGCTGCCACGGGCGCTTGAAGGTGCCGGCTCCGAACACGTCGGCGCCTGGCCAGACAAAGGTGTGCCAGTAGCAGACCGCCATGCGCAGGTGCTCTCGCATGGGTTTGCCGAGGACCAGCTTGTTGGCATCGTAGTGGCGAAAAGCGAGAAGGGAATCGCTGGAAGGCCCTTCGTAGACAATCTTGTCGACGGTGGGGAAGTGCGACATGGGCAGGTTCCTTATTGTTCTTGGCGGTCTTTCGATCCTAGCAACGTCCCTGTGCCCATTGATTATGAAAGTCACCAACGGGCAGTGCGATTTTGAGTATTGAGATCTGTCGTCCACGCGCCTAGTCTGTGTCGAAACACGCTGTTTATCGACGCAGTGTAAAAACAATGAAAACGCTTCCTCCTGTTCATCGAATCGCGCTGTTGTTCAACGGCAGCAAAATCTACGACCGCGGCATCATCAGCGGCATCGGTAACTACCTGAGCAGCACCCGCGCATCCTGGGACTTGTTTCTTGAGGAGGATTTCCTCTGCCGGTTGCGCGGTATCGAGCGCTGGCAGGGCGACGGGATCATCGCCGACTTCGATGACCCATTGATCGGCGAAGCGCTGGCGGGGATCAAATTGCCGGTGGTCGCGGTAGGAGGGTCCTATCAGGATGCGCGCGCTTATCCGAAAGGGATTCCCTACGTCGCCACCGACAATGACGCCTTGATGAAGCTGGCTTACGAGCATTTGATAGAAGCCGGGCTGACACGTTTTGCCTGCTTCAGCCTGCCGGAGTCCCAGGCCAATCGCTGGGCCCAAGAGCGGGAAAAGGCCTTTCGCAGGTTGTTGCAGCGCGATGGGTTGCAGGTCGATATCTATCGCGGCATGGGCACCAGCGCGCCGCTCTGGGACAGCGCCGTCGAACAGCAGATTGCGTGGCTGCAGAGCCTGCCCAAACCCATCGGTATCATCGCCGTCAGTGATGCTCGCGCCCGGCAGTTGTTGCAAGCCTGCCTGACAGCGGGCATTGCCGTGCCGGAGCAGGTGGCGTTGATCGGCATTGATAACGACCCGCTGACCCGTACCTTGACCCGCGTACCGTTGAGCTCGGTGATTCAAGGAACCGAAACCATGGGCCGGACAGCTGCGCACCTGCTGCATCAAATGCTGCACGGCATGCCGTCGACCGGAACACAGGTTTTGATACCGCCCGATGCGATTAACGTACAGGCTTCAAGCTTGCATCAACCGCTGGGCGATCCTTACGTGATGCAGGCGCTGTTGTTCATCCGCCAGTACGCGTGTCAGGGCATCAAGACCGCGCAAGTGGCGGCCTATGTGGGGATATCGCGTTCTTCGCTGGAATCGCATTTCCGCAAGGTGCGCTGCTGCAGCGTGCACGACGAAATCCTGCGCTTCAAACTGGCCGCAGCGGCCAGCGGGCTGGAGAACACGGATTCGGCAATCGCCGACATCGCTCGCGACTGCGGCTTCACGTCGGCGCAATACCTGCACACCGTGTTCCGCCGCGAGTTCGGTTGCACGCCGAGGGAATATCAGCAGGGCGGCAGTGGCAGGTCGCTAGGTCTCTGAGGCCACGTGGGCTCACGTCAACCAATGCCACAACAGCGAAGTACCCACCAGCCCGACCACCGAAACGATGGTCTGCAGTACCGACCACACCCAGAGTGTCTGTTTCAGCTGCAGGCCGAAGTATTCGCGGACCATCCAGAAGCCCGCATCGTTGACGTGACAGAAGAACACCGAGCCTGCGCCGATCACCAACGCCACCAGGGACGCCTCGACTGGCGCAAGCCCCGCCATCATCGGTGCGAGGATACCTGCCGTCGTGGTCGTTGCGACGGTGGCTGAGCCTGTGGCCTGACGCAGAGCGACGGCAATCAGCCAGGCCAGCAACAGATACGGCATGTGCGCGCCTTCGGCCACTTTGCTGATGGTCTGGCTGACACCTGCGTCCAGCAGCGTCTGCTTCAGGCCGCCCCCGGCACCGATGGTCAGCAGCAGCACGGCAATAGGTGCCAGGCTTTTGCGCAACGTGCCGCCGACATGCTCACGCGACAGGCCATTGGCCCAACCCAGGCAGACGGTCGCGGCCAGCACGGCGATACCCAGTGCCACAAGCGGCTCGCCGAGAAACTTCAGGGTCAGCGCAGCGCTACTCTCTGGCGCCATCGCGACTTTGGCCAGCGTGCTGCCGAGCATGAGAATTACGGGCAGCAGGATGATCAGCAACGACATGCCGAAGCTGGGCTGGCGGCTGACGTCAGGCTTGGCACTGAACAGTTTGCCCAGCTCGGCAGGTTCTTCAATGTGCATGCGTTTCGAGAGCCAGTTGCCATAGAGCGGACCAGCAAGAATCACCGCAGGGATCGCGACGCACAGCCCCAGCAGCATGGTCAGCCCCAGATCAGCATGCAGGGCGCTGACCGCGATCAGTGGACCTGGATGGGGCGGCATCAGCGCGTGCAAGGTCGTCATACCCGCCAGGGCCGGGATGGCGATTTTCAGCAATGGCTGACCGGACTGGCGCGCCATCACGAAGATGATCGGCACCATCATCACCAGGCCCACTTCGAAAAACAGTGGCAGGCCGATGACCATCGCCACCAGCGCCATGACCCACGGTAACGTCTTGCCCTTGCCCAGTCCCAGCAGGGTGGAGGCGATGCGATCCGCCGCGCCGGATTCGGCCATCAACGCACCGAGCATCGCACCCAGGGCGATGATGATCCCGGCCTCGCCCAAAATACTGCCAGCACCTTTACTGAAGGCTTTTGCGACGGCTTCGGCAGGCAGTCCGGCGCCGATGCCTGCGATGAACGTGCCGACGAGGATCGAAAGGAAAGGTGGAAGTTTGGTGGCACTGATCAGCACGATGATCGTGGCGATAGCAATCAGGCAGCAGACAATCAGGCGGGTGTCGTGAAACACCCAGGCAGCAGACGACAGATCCAACGCGGACCCCCTTATTGTTCAGGCGGAATTTATGCGCAGGCTCCGGGTGGTACCTGAGCATGAATTGATACAATTTGTTTCAATTTTCCCAACGATACCGGAATGCGGCAGTGCGCCGCAGTTAAATTTTCACAGGTGTCGGCATACATACCGATCGCGAAGATGCATAACGCCACTGGCGAGGAGGGCATTGCCCTGGGGAACGGTCTGGCGGCTTGAAAATCGCGTTTCCCGCGCACTATCGGTTTCGCTTTGGGTCGATGTGATCTATACCTTGGGTTCACGTTTTGTGAAGCAAGGAGCTTTCAGATGTCGGACGTCGATCAATCGCAATACTCACAACCGTCTCCTGATCAGAGCCACGATGATGTCATTGCCCAGATCAAATGGCAGGGCAAGCAGATCGACTGGTTGCTGCAATGGCTGGTCAAGTTCGTTGCCAACACCAAGGTGGAAATGGGCGTAACCCTGTCGGTGGGCGGCAATCTGGTGTCGGGCAACCTGATTTCCCATGACGCCTATTTCGAGCAACTGGCCGAAGATATTTCTGCGCCGTTCAGTCAGTTCGCCAATGGCACTGACGCTTCCATGAAAGAAATGATTCTGTCGTTCAAACCGGGAGATTCATTCGAGGACACACCAGCCTTTCACTTTATTCACCTGAAGGATTGTCAGACTTACTCCAGTGACGGCAACCCTATCTGTGATGCGGGTGTACTGTGGCGCGGGCGTATCGCAGCCGTTGACGGGTTTACCATCGGCCTTATTGCCAAGAAGTAAGGCGCGGTGCCTGGCGCCCGGTTTCGACAACCGTCGCAACTGCGTCGGGCGATGGCCTAGCGGCTGATCTTTTTCAGCAGATTGGAGAACTCATTCAGGTGTTTGACCTGACGCCGTCTGACCTGATTCAACGCACTGATGAAGTGGCGGTTGGAGGTCAGCCGGGTGAGTTGTTCATAAATGGCAACCTGTCTTTTTTCGGTGGCAATGTTTGACCGTAGAGAATCGTCAGGCCGATGATCATCCTGTGGTTCGGATGAGCGTGGCTGTGAGTGGTCAGGCGTGTCTTGCACCGAGGCCTTGGCACGCTCAAGCGAGTGGCTGGCGATACCGTTGCTTTTAAGAGGCCTGCCGACCTCCGTGACGTCAGACTGGCCGGAAACAGACGCCGTACGACCCTTTGACAGCGCCAGAAGAATGGTCGCAAGCACAGTGGCACTCTTGATCTTTTCTTTGGCGATTCGAATGAGTACCGCTTTGTGTAAGGGGTTCTCTTCGGTGATCGCCTGGCTCAGGTAAGTGGTCGCCATGGGAAGTTCGCCTTCAGTGCCTCGGAACTGTTCCAGGAGAAGGTCGAAGAAAGCGACATTGGACATGAAGGTGTTGCCGGTCGCGTCGGTCATACCAGTCTCCAGTTACCGGGCAGCCTTTATTTGTTATTTATGAGCGCGCTGCGCCAATCATGGTTCAGAGTTTTTGAAGCGCTGGCCGACACCCTGGTAGAAAAAGAGACCGGCGCTGGTCATCTATTCTGCCTCTTTGCGCAGGCCCTTGAAGATGCCGCTCCGCCGAACGGATAGTGTCATATGGCTATCTATTGCGCGACAAAATGCCGCAATGCATGGTGAGACGAGTAAGATGTCGGCCTGACATAGCACACTGACTAATATCCGGTATGGCACTGAAAGTGCTGGCACGCAAAGAAAAAGAAGAAGAACACGCCAGGCTGCCCGCCCCGGTCGATGCACAGAATCAATGAGTAGACGAAAAAGGCGATCAGAAAAAATGACCAACACTTCGCGACCTTTGTATATTTCCTACGCAGGACCTTCACTGCTGGAAATGCCCCTGCTGAACAAGGGCAGTGCCTTTACCCCGCAAGAGCGGGTCGAATTCAATTTGATCGGGCTGCTGCCGCAGAACGTAGAGACGATCCAGGAGCAAGTCACGCGGGTCTACAGTCAGTACAAGCAGTGCGCGACTGATCTGGACAAGCACATCTACCTGCGTTCGATTCAAGACAACAACGAGACGTTGTTTTTCCGGTTGCTGGACTCGCACCTGGACGAAATGCTGCCGATCATCTACACGCCAACGGTTGGCCAGGCGTGTCAGGAATTCTCCAAGATCTATCGCACGCACCGCGGCCTGTTCATTTCCTATCCGGAACGCGACCGCATCGACGATATCCTGCGCAGCGCCACCAAGGACCGTATCAAGATTATCGTGGTCACCGACAGCGAGCGCATTCTCGGTCTGGGTGACCAGGGGATCGGCGGCATGGGCATTCCCATCGGCAAGCTGTCGCTGTACACCGCGTGTGGCGGTATCAGCCCGGCCTACACGCTGCCTATCGTGCTGGATGTGGGCACCAACAACCGTGAGCTGCTCGACGATCCCATGTACATGGGCTGGCGCCATGAGCGTGTGTCGGGCAAGGAGTACGAAGATTTCATTGCCCTGTTCATCGATGCCGTGCAGCGTCGCTGGCCTGACGTGTTGCTGCAGTTCGAGGATTTCGCCCAGTCCAACGCCATGCCGTTGCTGGAAAAATACCGTGACGAACTTTGCTGCTTCAACGACGACATTCAGGGCACCGCGTCGGTTGCCGTTGGCACCTTGCTGGCGGCCTGCAAGGCCAAGAATGAAACCCTCGGGCAGCAGAAAGTGGTGTTCGTCGGCGCCGGGTCGGCCGGCTGTGGCATCGCCGAGCACATCATTGCCGCGATGCAGATCGAAGGCCTGAGCGAAAGCGAAGCCCGCAAGCGCATCTTCATGGTTGATCGCTTCGGCCTGTTGACCGATAGCATGGACAACCTGTTGGACTTCCAGAAGCGTCTGGCGCAGAAGACTTCTGACGTATCGGGCTGGATTGCCGGCTCTGATGCGTTTCCGACCTTGCTCGACGTGGTGACGCATGCGGGCGCTACTGTGCTGATTGGTGTGTCAGGCCAGCGTGGCCTGTTCACTGAAGAAGTGATTCGCGAGGTGCACAAACATTGCGCCAAACCGCTGGTCATGCCGCTGTCGAATCCGACGTCCAAAGTCGAAGCCACGCCGGAAGAGATCCTGCGCTGGACTGACGGTAATGCACTGGTCGCCACCGGCAGCCCATTCGCACCGGTCGAAATCAATGGCCGTACTGTACACATCGCTCAGTGCAACAACTCGTACATCTTCCCCGGCATCGGGCTTGGCGTAGTGGCCTGCAAAGCCTCGCGCATCACGGATCGCATGTTGATGGCAGCGTCCAACGCCCTGGCCGAATGCTCGCCGATGGTGACCGGGCAGGGTGATGCCGTGCTGCCGCCGCTCAAAGATATCCAGAAGGTCAGCCGCAAGATCGCACTGGCTGTGGCCAAGGAAGCCCAGGCTGAAGGCCTGGCGCTGGAAACCACTGAAGAAGTCTTGCTGGCCGCCATTGAACGCAACTTCTGGCTGCCCGATTATCGCGCCTACCGTCGTCGCTCTGTCTGATTGATCCAGCGCGTAACACCGAAGCCCTCGCAAGCCCGCTTGCGAGGGTTTTTTTTAGCCTGTTCAGTACCTTGGCCGCGCGTTGGCGACGCTGCGGTGAAATAAAATTCATCCAACAGTGGGTTCGCATGATTTTCACATAAAATTGATAGGCGGCTGCTTACAGTCCGCTCCATCGGAGAGTTGCCTGACTCTGGGTGTCCCGATGCATATCCATTCCATAAGCAGACCGCGATGCCGAGAATAAGAAGTGTTCGACCTGAGTGTGTAACGTTACTGGCCAGCGGTTTTTTATTAGTCGGCTTCAATGTCAATCTTTGGCAGCATCTTTTCGCGATAACCAGCGCTGACACCAAGGGCATCGCCATGCGCATTGCGTTTGGCGTAATGATCTTCTGTGTGTTCAATATCTTCCTGACGCTCATTGCGTTCAGGCGTATTTTCAAACCGGTGCTGACCCTGATGTTCATGATCAGCGCCGGGGTGGTCTATTTCATGACCGAATACGGCGTGATGATCGACGCCGGCATGTTCCGCAATTTCGCGGAAACCAATGTGACTGAAGTGCAAGGGTTGCTCTCCCTGAAACTGATTGTCTACATCCTGTTGCTGGGTGTTCTGCCGTCTTTTCTGCTATGGAAAACCCCCATCAATTACCGCCGCTGGCACCGCGAGTTGTTCAGCAAGCTGGTGGTGGGCGTGGTGTGCAGTCTGGTGATCGGCGGGGCAGCGCTGGCCAATTACCAGGGGCTGTCTTCCCTGTTTCGCAATCACCATGAACTGCGCTTGATGGTGGTGCCGAGCAACTACATTGGCGCATCGGCGGGCTATCTGAGCGAGCAGATCATCTCGGCCCAGCGGCCGTTCGTGAAGCTGGGTGAAGACGCGAAGCGCTCACCAGACTGGGCGACGCACACCCGCAAGTCGTTGACAGTATTGGTAGTCGGCGAGAGTGCCAGGGCTGAAAACTTCGGGATTCTTGGTTATGGCCGCAATACCACCCCGAATCTCAACAAAGAGAGTGGTCTGGTGGCCTTTACCGACGTGTATTCGTGCGGGACTGAAACGGCCGTGTCGGTGCCGTGCATGTTTTCCAATATGGGACGCAAGGATTACAACGCCACCAAGGCGCGTAATCAGGAAGGGTTGCTTGATGTCCTCAAGCGCGCCGGGATCGATGTGATCTGGCGTGATAATCAGGCCGGTTGCAAGGGCACCTGCGACCGCGTGGCTTTTCAGGATGTAAGCAATCTCAAGGACCCATCGTTGTGCAACAACCATGAGTGCCGGGACGAGATCTTGCTGCAAGGTCTGGAAGGGTTTATCGACAGTCTCGACAAAGACACCGTGCTGGTCCTGCATCAGATGGGCAGCCATGGTCCTGAATACTTCAAGCGTTACCCTAAAGCATTTGAAACGTTTACTCCGGTGTGTGAAAGCAACGCGCTGAACAATTGCAGCCGCGACAGTATCGTCAATGGTTACGACAATACCTTGCTGTACACCGATCATGTGCTGTCGAAACTGATCGATGTGCTGCGCGCCCATCAGAACAACGTCGACACGGCCATGATCTATCTTTCCGACCATGGCGAATCATTGGGTGAATACAATCTTTTCCTGCATGGCACGCCGTACCTGCTGGCCCCGGATCAGCAGAAACATGTCCCCATGATGATCTGGTTGTCGGACAGCTATCAACATTCGTTTGCCGTCACTCCGGAGTGCCTGGCCAAGGAACGCAATGCGCCGCTCAGCCAGGATAATCTCTTTCATTCCATGCTCGGTTTGCTGAAAGTCGACACGAAGGTTTATAACCCCGGCCTGGACATGTTTGCCCGGTGCCGCAGTGAGGTGGCGGCCAGCGCTCAATGAGCCTGCCTGTGTCAGAAATCGCCGCCAAACCGGCTATTGCCATCACTCATTTGGATGAAGATGCTCAAGACCCGGACGACAGATGCGCGATAACACCCGGTCGCGATATATACTGCGCGCCATTGTTGAAGGGAGAGCCGTGTGGCCATCGATATTCACTGGATTCGCGACGACGACAGCCTCGCCCAGCATTGCGCTCAGTGGCAGTCTCTGCCGTTCGTTGCGCTCGACACCGAGTTCATGCGGGTCGACACTTTTTACCCGATCGCTGCGTTGCTGCAGATCGGCGACGGCTCACGTGCCTGGTTGATTGATCCGTTGTTGATCAACGACTGGACGCCACTGGCTGCGTTGCTTGAAAACCCCGAGGTCATCAAGGTCGTGCATGCGTGCAGCGAAGACCTTGAAGTCCTGCTGCGCCTGACCGGCAGCCTGCCGGTTCCGCTGTTCGACACTCAGTTGGCCGCCGCTTACCTGAATCTCGGTTTTTCCATGGGTTATTCGCGTCTGGTGCAGGAGGTGCTCAACATCGACCTGCCCAAGGGTGAAACCCGCTCCGACTGGCTGCAGCGTCCGCTGTCGGAAACCCAGATCAGCTATGCGGCTGAAGATGCCGTGCACCTGGCCGAGCTGTTCGGAGTGCTTCGTCCGCGTCTTTCCGATGACAAGTACGCCTGGTTGCTGGAAGACGGTGCCGAGCTGGTCGCCAACCTGCGCCGTGAGGTCGACCCTTACGAGGTCTACCGTGACGCCAAGCTGGCCTGGAAACTGTCCCGTGCGCAGCTCGCGGTCTTGCGTGGGCTCTGCGCCTGGCGCGAAGTGCAGGCCCGTGCCCGCAACGTGCCGCGTAACCGCATCGTGCGGGAACACTCGCTCTGGCCGTTGGCCAAGACCCAGCCAGACAACCTTGGCGCACTGGCCCGGGTCGAAGACATGCACCCGCGCACGGTTCGTCAGGACGGTGAATTTCTGCTGGAGCTGATCAAGACCGCCGCCAGTACGCCGCCTGAAGAGTGGCCACCTGCGTTGCCGGAGCCATTGCCCATCGATGCCTCGGGTGCCATCAAGCGCCTGCGGATGATCGGTCAGCAGTACGCCGAGCAACTGGACATGGCGCCGGAATTGATGCTTCGCAAGAAGACCCTCGAGTCCCTGCTCAAGAGCGGTTACCCCGACGGTCCCTATCAATTGCCCGATTCGCTGCGTGGCTGGCGTCGCGAATTGATGGGCCAGGCGCTGCTCGACAGTCTGGCGACTCCGGGAGAACAGCCTTGAAACGTATCTGCTCGATCTATCGCAGCCCGAAAAGAAATGAAATGTACCTCTACGTCCTGAAAAGCGACGTGCTCAAACGTGTGCCGCCTGAGCTGCTGGTGGCGTTCGGCACGCCGCATCATGCATTCGATCTGGTGCTCAGTCCTGAGCGGGCACTGTCGCGCGAGGACATTCACAAGGTGCTGGAAAACCTCGACACCCAGGGTTATCACCTGCAGATGCCGCCTGCCGAAGACGAGTACATCGAGCATCTGCCCGAAGAGCTGCTGCGCCGCAACGATCCGATATGATTGACCCTACACGCTTTAAAGCGACCCACGCCTGACGTGGGTTGACTGTCCCGTTCTTAAGGTTTCTGAAGCATGCGCGTCCTGATTGCCGAGCACGATTACCCCGTATACACCCAGCTACTGCGCAAGGCCGCGCCTGACCTGGAAGTATTGAGCAGCGGCGACTCCGCCGAGCTGTCTCGAATGGCTTGCGACTGTCCGGTCTGGCTGGGACAGCCGGATCTGATGGCCAACCTGTTGCGTCAGGGCCACAAGCCCCAATGGCTGCAATCCACCTGGGCCGGCATCACGCCGCTGCTGGTCGATGGCCTGTTTCGTGAGTATCGCCTGACCCGTGCGGTGGGCATTTTTGGTCAGGTCATGGCGGAGTTCCTGCTGACCTACATGCTCGGTCACGAGCGCGAAGTGCTGGCGCGTCTGATGAGCCAGGTCGAGCGCAAGTGGGACAACCGTCCGGGCCAGAGCCTGGCTGGGCGCAAGGCGCTGATTGTGGGCGCAGGCGACATCGGTCAACGGGTTGCCGAGTTTCTGGTGCCGTTTGGTGTGCAGGTGTTCGGCGTCGCTTCTGCGGCGCGCACCCAGGCACCGTTCGTCGAGGTCTCGGCGTTGACCGATATCGACGATCGGGTCGGCGACATGGATTACGTCATCAACCTGCTGCCCAACACCCCTGAGACGCAGGATCTGTTCGATGCGAAGCTATTTGCCAGCTTCAAGTCCTCGGCGCTGTTCATCAACGTCGGACGTGGCGCTGCCGTGGTCGATGCCGATCTGGTCGAGGCCTTGAAGGAAGGTCATCTGGCGGGCGCCGTGATTGATGTCTGCCGTCAGGAGCCGTTGCCGCAGCGCCATCCCTTCTGGACGGCCTACGGCTTGCTGCTGACCGGGCACAGCTCCGCGCCGACCTCGCCAGTGGCCATGACTGAATTGTTCGTTGAGAACCTGAAAGCCTGGAACGCCGGTGAAGCGCTGCGCGGGGAAGTGGATTTTTCACGCGGGTATTGAGTGGCTCAAGTCAGGCTTCGGGAGCACGCTCTCTCACACTCAAACGCGTGATTGACTGAAGAAACACCCTTCTTTGAGTGGAAGGGTGTTTGCTCTGAGGCAGCGCCGCGTCGAGACGCGGCGAGAAAACGATCCACGTCTTAAAGCGAAAAATCGCCCTCGGCTGCCAGCTGCGCGACCGGCAGGCGCGGGCTTGGCGCTTCGCGGCCCTGCAGGTATTCAGGCAGTGTCGACTTGTCGCCCTGCTTGCCGACCGCAACGGCAGCATGCAGCGCATAGCCTTCAGGGATATTCAACTCCTTGCGCGTCAGGTCCTGATCGAAGCCGGCCATGCCATGAGTGTGCCAGCCGCTCAGACTGGCCTGCAGGGCCAGATAACCCCATGCAGAACCTGTATCGAACGTGTGCCAAAGGGCCGGACCCTCTTCGGTCGCGCCTGGCGCGGTGAACGTGGTCTTGGAAATGACGATCACCAGTGCCGAGGCATGTTGCGCCCAGCTGCGGTTGAATTCGTTCAGCAGACCCAGGTAACGCTCCCAGTTCGGCGTGTCGCGACGGGCGTACAGAAACCGCCATGGCTGCGAGTTGTAGGCCGAAGGCGCCCAGCGTGCGGCTTCGAAAAAGCTCAGCAGGGTTTCTTCGGGAATGCTTTCGCCGGTAAAGGCGCGTGGCGACCAGCGCTCGGTGAATTGCGGGTCGATGGAATGTTCTGCGATGCGAGAGTTTGTGCTCATGGAAATCCTGTCAAGAAAAGCGCAAAGGGAGCGTGGCTCGATGGGCCGGTGTCGGCAGGCATCGCGTTGACGCGTTGGAAGCGCTCTAACGCTACTGTTTTGCCTTACTGCTGACAAGAGCCTCGCTACCGGCAGTCGCAAGTGCTTGGCCCGCACTCAATGTGCTACTAGACTGGCGGCCTTTTCCACAGCCGATACCGTTGTCTGAACCATGGCCGCCAAAGTTGAACCCTTCTGGATCCGCAAGACCCTCGAACAGCTCGACAGCAACGAGTGGGAATCGCTGTGCGACGGCTGCGGGCTGTGCTGTCTGCAGAAGCTTGAGGACGAAGAAGACAACAGTGTGTACTACACGCGTATCGCCTGTAAGTTGCTGGACCTGAAGACCTGTCAGTGTTCCGACTACCCCAATCGCCGGGCGTCGGTACCGGACTGCATTCAGCTCACGCCCGGTCAGGCAGATGAGTTCAAATGGTTACCGCCGACCTGCGGGTATCGGCTGGTGAGCGAGGGCAAGGACTTGCCGCTCTGGCATCATCTGGTATGCGGTGATCGGGATGCCGTGCATCACGAGCGTATCTCCCAGTCCGGACGCATGCTCAGTGAACTGAGCGTGGCCGAAGACGACTGGGAGGATCACCTGATCTTTCGCGCTGGCTGAATGATCAGACGCCGGACTTGGGTTCGGTCAGTGCGTCGACGCCGTTAACGGCTGCAGTCTTCACGGCTTTTTCAGCGTTGTCTTTCATCTCAGTCAGTTCTGCGCCGGCACGTTCCAGGGTGGAGCGTGCGCTTTGCAGGTCGCTGCGACCTTTTTCCATCAGGCTCTTGGCCGAGCAGTGGCCGGTGATGCCGCGTGCCAGAACTGCGCCGCCAATGGCCAGTTGAATCAGGCCCAGGAACCCGCCGCGACGCACGCCTTTACCCATCATCAGTACGCCGCCTGCCAGCGAGCCGATGCGCTCCCAGCCTTGCACGTTCTGATCGGGATGCGGCTGAAAGGTATCAGGTGTGTCGATACGCTCGATAATCGGGGTGTCGCGCATGATGGCTCTCCAGAGTGGTGTAAGTCGGTTCAGAGAAACTGACTGCCCGCGAGCGAGACTGGTTCAATGCTTTTGCTTCAGGCTTCGCTGGACGGATCGACCTTCTCGCGACCGAACTGAGGGCCTGAGCGGGTGTTTATGCCTTTTGCCATACGGTCGTAGAGCACGACATTGACCGTGGCCGCCAGGTTCATGCAGCCCTCGGTGGGGATGTAAACCACGTCTTCGCACCAGTCGCGAATGTCCTGATCCAGCGAGCCGTCTTCCGGGCCAAAGATATACAGCGCACGATCCGGGTGCGTGTACTCCGGCAGCGCCCTGGCGCCTTCCACCAGCTCGACCGCCACGGGAATGCAGCCCAGCGGCAGAATGCTCTTGAGATCCTCAATGCCGATCAACGGGATGTCCTGGTGGATTTTCTTGGTGTCGGTGATGAAGTCACGCGCGCGCTCATAGCGCTTGCCGGTATAGAACACCGAAGCCACGCCGTAGCAGCCCGCAGCGCGCATGACCGAGCCGACGTTTTCCGGGGACTTGGGGTTGTAAAGACCGATGCAGGCGTAACGTTTGTTGGCCACGAGGAGGGTGCTCTGGGGAAAACCGCCGATTATACAAGAGTGCCGGACGTCAGAACCACATGCGCACACCGAGCACCAGCCGCGCCTCGCTTGGGTCCTCGCCCTCATCGCGCGCGTAATCGGTGGTTTTGCCATAGGTTCGGTTCCAGGTCACGCCGATGTAGGGCGCAAACTCAGGGCGCACTTCGTAGCGCAGCCTGAGCCCGAGTTCGCTATTGGAAAAGCCTGAGCCGATGCCGCGTTGCGGGTCGTTTTTGCCATACGCGTTGATTTCGGCGGTGGGCTGAAGGATCAACTGGTTGGTCAGCAGCACGTCGTAATCGCCTTCAAGCCGCGCGCCAGTCTGTCCGGCTTCGCCGAGAAAAGCGGTGGCCTGGACCTCTAGACCGGAAATGGCGGTGCCTTGCACGCCAAACGCCGCCCAGGTCTGGGCAGCGCCGGGTTTGAAATCCTGACGAGCGCCGGCGACCACGTCCCACCATGGGCTGATGGCGTGCCCCCAGAGTGCCTGCACTTCGGCCTCGTGGGTCTTGCCGTTCAGGCGTTTTCCTTCCGAGCGCAGCACCAGTCTGTCGATGTCGCCGCCGATCCAGCCGGAAAGATCCCACGCCAGGGCGCTGCCGTCGTCTGCGTTCTGCCATTCCAGTTTCTCGGCCAGAAAAAACGAGTTGATCGCAGCATCGTGGACCTGATGGCCCGTATGACTGGTGTACACCGCTGCCCGGTCTGCATCGGTGATGGGCGGGATCGGTGTCCGGCTCTGTTCAGGCGGAGATTGCGTTGCCTGCTTGTCGGGCATGACGTGGCTGGAGTGGTCCATTGCGTGACTCATGCCAGGGTCCATGCCCTCCATGTCGGCGGCCGTCGCCTTCGCGGTCATCAGTACCGTGAGGCCCAACACTGCGATGGGCAGGCAAGGGCGGTTCAGCATGACGTGCGATGCCTGAGTCTTTTTCATTCTTCCACCCGCACTTCGCGAAACATGCCCATTTCCATGTGGTACAGCAGGTGACAGTGATACGCCCAGCGCCCGAGCGCGTCGGCGGTCACGCGGTAGCTGCGTCTGGAGCCCGGCGGCATGTCGATCGTGTGTTTGCGCACTTTGAACCTGCCGTTCTCGTCTTCCAGATCGCTCCACATGCCATGCAGGTGGATCGGGTGAGTCATCATCGTGTCGTTGACCAGCACCACGCGGACCCGTTCGCCATATTGAAGCTTCAGGGGCTGGGCGTCCGAGAACTTCACGCCGTCGAATGACCAGGCGAATTTCTCCATGTGGCCGGTGAGGTGCAGTTCGATTGTGCGGCCCGGCTCGCGGCCGTCCGGGTCTTCGAAGGTGCTGTGCAGGTCGGCGTAGGTCAGTACCTTGCGGCCGTTGTTTCTCAGGCCGATGCCCGGGTCGTCGAGTTTGGGCGAGGTGCTCATGGCCTGCATGTCGACCAGCGGGTTATCTGTCTCGCTGTTCGGGTGCGATTGCATCGTTCGTGTCGGCATGGTGCTGTGATCCATGCCTGGCATGTCATGGCCCATCTGGCTGTGGTCCATGCCCGGCATGTTGTCCGGCTTCATGGCGCCATGCTCCATGCCCATGTCGTCCATGCTCAGCAAAGGACGTGGGTCTAACCGTGGCACGGCGGCTGTAAGACCCGGCACGCTGGTCAGCGTGCCTCGGGCAAAGCCGCTGCGGTCCATTGCCTGGGCGAAGACGGTGTAGGCCCCATCGGCGGGCTCGACGATCACGTCGAAGGTTTCGGCCACTGCGATGCGGAACTCATCGACGATCACCGGTTTGACATGCAGGCCGTCGCTGGCGACCACGGTCATCTTCAGGCCGGGGATGCGCACGTCGAAGTAGGACATGGACGAGCCGTTGATAAAGCGCAGCCGCAGACGCTCGCCGGGCTTGAAAGCACCGGTCCAGTTCATGTCCGGTGCCTGGCCGTTCATCAGGTAGGTGTAGGTCGCGCCGCTGACGTCCGCCAGATCAGTCGGATTCATCCTCATCTGCGCCCACATAGTGCGGTCGGCCACCGCCGCGCCCCAGCCCTTGTCGCTGACGTCGCTGATGAAATCGCCAACAGTGCGCTTGTTCTGGTTGTAGTAGTCGGACTGCTTTTTGAGTTTTTTCATCAGCCGGGTCGGGTTTTCGTCCGTCCAGTCGGTGAGCATGACGACATGCTCGCGGTCGTAGCTGAACGGCTCGGGTTCTTTCGCGTCGATGATCAGCGGCCCGTAAACCCCGGCTTGCTCCTGAAATCCCGAATGGCTGTGATACCAGTAGGTGCCGTTCTGCCTGACCTTGAAGTGATAGACATACAGGCCGTCCGCAGCGATGCCGTCGAAGCTCAGGCCCGGCACGCCGTCCATGTTGGCGGGGAGGAGGATGCCGTGCCAGTGAATGGACGTGGTGTCCTTGAGCCGGTTCTTCACCCGCAACGTAACGGTGTCGCCTTCCCGCCAGCGCAGCAGAGGGCCGGGGAGTCCACCGTTGACCGTCATGGCCGTACGCGGACTGCCGGTGATATTGACGGGCGTTTCGCCGATGAACAGGTTGAACTCCGTGCCCGACAACTCCAGTAACTGCCCCTGACGCGGCGCAGCCCGGACCGGACTGCGCCAAAGCCCCAGCCCGCCGAGCAGCCCGCCTGCGGTCAGTCCTTTCACGAAGGTTCGTCTTGATGTTCTGGGAAGCATGATGGCGGATCCGGTCTGTCGGCTCGTCGCAGGCCAGACGGCCTGCGGGTTCGACGGGAAGATGCCACAACGCGAAAGGTCGGGGGATTACATTTCAGTCAGGTGGCGCCACGTCAACTACGGACGGAGCAGCATGACTGTGCGGGGCGCCATACAACGATCTCGCATTCCGTCAGCGCGATCCCGTCATTCGTCCTTCTTCATCAACCCCGCCAGGGCGGCGAACGGGTTGTGGGTGGCCTTGGAGGCTTTCGGCGAGCTGAGCGAGCTGTCGGAGAAATACTGCTGGTCGGTGTAGCGCGAGTGTTCGTTGTCGTGGCAATACAGGCAGAGCAGTTCCCAGTTGGAGCCGTCCTGCGGGTTGTTGTCGTGGTTGTGGTCGCGGTGGTGCACGGTCAGTTCGCTCAGGCGCTTGCCGGCAAACTCGCGGGCGCAGCGGCCGCAGACGTGCGGGTACATGCGCAGGGCCTTGTCGCGATAGCCCATTTCGCGGTCGCGCTGGGCGTCGGCCAGAATGCGGTCCAGCTTGGCAGTGTTGGAAGGAGGATTGGCCGTGCTCATGGTGTCACCTGTTCGTGTGCGCGTTGAAAGCGGAATGTCGGCAGTTTAGCGCCAGATGAACAAACTCACACCTGCTGCGAGAGCAGTTGCCCGTCGACCATGCGCAGGCGTCGCGACAGGGAAATGGCCAGAGCGCGGATGATCTTGGCCGCGATCTTTGGCGCATCCTCAAGCATCTTGTCCAGCGAGTCGCGGCCCAGATTCAGCAACTGGCAGTGGGTCGCCGCGATGCAACTGGCCGAACGACGCTCGCCGTCCAGTACCGCCATTTCACCAAACGCCCGGCCACGGCGCAGGGTGGCGATCTCGACCTGCTGGCCGTCGCTGTTGAGCTTCTGCACGGACACGGTGCCCTGATGAATGATGCACATGAAGGTTCCGGCATCGCCTTCGGCGAACACGGCTTCACCTTTTTCGATGTCGGTGATGCTGAAGTAACCGGCCACCGCCAGGAAATCGCCCGGCAGCAGGGTATCGAACAGGCCGCAGTCCAGCAGCATGTCGCGTATGGCGTTGTTCAGGTTGGACAGTTGTTCTGACATGGTTCGGTCTTGTAATCACGCGTTGGAGAGGGGAGCAGATCCTTGCTCCCGATGCTAGTAAGACAGGCGTTTGGAGCCAAGTTCATTCGCCCGTCTGCAATACCTTGAAGATGAACCCATACTCCAGCGCGACATCGCGCAGGCCTTGATAGCGTCCGCTCATGCCGCCGTGTCCGGCACCCAGTTCGGTCTTGAGCAGCAAAAGGTTGTCGTCGGTCTTCGTGGCGCGCAACTTCGCGACCCACTTGGCGGCCTCCCAGTACTGGACCCGGCTGTCGTTGTAACCGGCGATCACCAGCATGGCCGGGTAGGGTTGAGCGCTGACATTTTCATAGGGCGCGTAAGCCTTGATGCGCTCGTAGACTTCGGGCTCCTGCGGATTGCCCCATTCGTCATACTCGGTAACCGTCAGCGGCAGTTCGGGATCGAGCATGGTATTGAGCACATCCACGAACGGCACTTCGGCAATCGCCGCCTTGAACAGATCCGGGCGCTGGTTGAGCACCGCGCCCATCAGCAGACCGCCTGCGCTGCCGCCACTGATCACCAGTTGCTCGGAACGGGTCAGCCCTTCGGCAATCAGGTGCTCGGCGCAGGCAATGAAATCGCCGAAGGTGTTCTGTTTGTGTTCCTGCTTGCCACTGCGGTACCAGGCTTCGCCCAGCTCGCCGCCGCCACGCACATGCGCAATGGCAAACGCGACACCACGGTTCAGCAGGCTCAGGCGTGCGTGGGAAAACCACGGGTCCAGGCTTTCCCCGTAGGCGCCATAACCGTAGAGATACAGCGGTGTCGCCTGACCGGCCAGTTCGCGTTTGACCACCAGGCTGATCGGTACCTGCGTACCGTCGGCAGCCGCTGCCCAGAGACGCTGACTGACATAGGCGTCGGCGTCGAAGGTGCCGAGTACCGGCGTTTCCTTGAGCACCATTTGCTCGCCGGTCGCCAGTTCCAGTTGACGAACCTGAGGCGGACGATTCAATGACTGGTAACGCAGGCGGATGCGCGGGCTGTCGAACTCCAGTGAGTCCTGCACGTACAGGCTGTACGCCGCGTCCGGCAATTGCACGCGATAGGCGGGCAGGTCCTGAGGGCGTATTTCGATAATCGGCAGGCCGCCTTCGCGCAAACTCAGGCTCAGGCCTTTGGCATTGAGGCCGACGCCTTCGAGCATGACCGAATCGCTGTGCGGGATCAGCGTCTGCCAGTCATCGCGGGTCACAACGCCGCTCGCCTTCTCGGGTGCGTGGTACAGCGCGAAATTGATGCCGCTCTGGTTGCTGCGAATGAACCAGTTCCAGACGCCGTCCAGCAGGCCGTGATCCGGAAAGTACTCGTGGCCTTCGACGCGGGGCGCCAGACAGACGAACGCCTGCCCGGGATGTTCGGCGTCCAGCACCCAGGCTTCGCTGGTGGTCTTGCTGTTGAGCAGCAGCACCAGTTGGCGTTCGGAGCTGGTGCGGAAACAGTGCAGGAAAAAGCGGCCATCCGGCTCGCTGAACACCAGCTCTGCGGACTCGTCACCGAATCTGTGGCGGTACAGCTTGTGCGGACGATGGGTGTCGTCCAGCTCGCCGAAGAACAGCGTCTGGCTGTCGTTGGCCCAGGTCATGCTGCCGTCGCAATCCTCGAACGGCAGGCTGCTGACCTGGCCGGTGCCCAGTTCCTTGACGTACAGCTGATAGACCTCGTCGCCAGTGGTGTCCAGGCTATAGGCCAGACGTTGATGGTCAGGGCTGATGCTGAACGCACCCAGCGAGAAAAAGCCGCCGTCGGCAAGCACGTTAGGGTCCAGCAGCAGCTCCTCGCGACCTTCGTCCACGGTGTTCGAATCATCCGCCGGACGCGGGCAGCGGTAATGGCGCGCGTACTCGTCACCCTCTGTCGTGCGGGTGTAATACAGGTAAGGGCCCCACGGCGAGGGCAGCGACAGGTCGGTTTCCAGGATACGACCTTTGATTTCCTGGAACAGCGTTTCACGCAATGCACTCTGGTCCGCGAGTTGCTCTTCCTGATACTGGTTCTCGGCCTTCAGATAGTCGAGCACCTCATCGGTGTCGCGGTTCTGCAGCCAGGCATAAGGATCGGAGCCGTCGGCCTTGCGAGCGATGGGGGCGCTTGAGGTGGCATTCGAAAAGGACATGCGGGGCTCTCTTTGAAGGCGTCAATAGAATGAAATATGAGTAGACGCTGCACTGAATGAACAACCCATGCAAGCCGGGCCAGTGAAAAGCCGTTATCATAAGCGCCTCTTTACCTGCCTTACCACGGACGACATGACCGAGAACGACTATCTGATCGCCTGGAGCCTCTACGCCTTTGCTGCGTTGGGTTGCCTGTTGGTATGGTTTCTGATGACCGGCTGGATGTGGCGCTACCTCAAGGAGCCGCTGCGGGTCATCGCCGCCGTGCTGCTGTTCACCCCGACCATGGTGGATCCCGCCAAGGACGTCTATGCCCCTGCGGTGGCAATTACTGCGCTGGACCTGATGTTCAAGGTCGGCAGCAATGTGTGGGCTGCCGTTTCGGATCTGGCCATGTACGGCATGTTTGCGTTTGCTGCCTACCTGGTGTTCGGGCTGATCCGCTGGCCGATCGAAAAAAGCCGCAAGGCCCGTCAACCTCAGCCTGTCACCGAACCTGTTGAAGCAGACGCTGAAGACGAACCGTTTGCCGGTGACGAGCGTTATGCTCGCAAAGCCACGACGCCGGCACCGGCCGCTTCGGCGCGGGGCGCGCGGGTCGAGCCGCGTCTGTAGGGTCCCGCTTCGTCGGCCTGCCTTGCAGCCTGAAAACGTCTTGAAGCGAGAACCTGAACATGTGTGAACTACTGGGCATGAGCGCCAATGTCCCCACCGACATCGTCTTCAGCTTTACCGGGCTGATGCAGCGTGGCGGCAAGACCGGTCCGCACCGTGACGGCTGGGGCATCGCCTTTTATGAGGGCCGCGGCCTGCGTCTGTTCCAGGACCCGGCCGCCAGTTGCGAGTCGGAAGTCGCGCAACTGGTGCAGCGTTACCCTATCAAGAGCGAAGTCGTGATTGGCCACATTCGCCAGGCCAACGTCGGCAAGGTCTGCCTGTCCAATACCCATCCCTTCGTGCGTGAGTTATGGGGTCGCAACTGGTGTTTCGCCCACAACGGCCAGCTCGCCGACTTCAGTCCGGGCGCCACGTTCTATCGTCCTGTGGGTGATACCGACAGCGAAGCCGCGTTCTGCGATCTGCTCAACCGCGTGCGTGAAGCTTTTCCCGAGCCTGTCGACGTCGAGCAATTGTTGCCGACACTGATTCAGGCCTGCAGCGAATACCGTAGCAAGGGTGTATTCAATTGCTTGCTGAGCGACGGCGACTGGCTGTTCTGCTTTTGCAGTACCAAGCTGGTCCAGATCACCCGGCGCGCGCCGTTTGGTCCGGCCCGTTTGAAGGACGTTGACGTGATTGTCGATTTTCAGGCGGAAACCACGCCGCACGATGTGGTCACAGTCATTGCCACCGAGCCGTTGACTGCGAACGAAAACTGGAACGCCTATGAGCCGGGCCAGTGGAGTCTGTGGCGCAAGGGTGAGTGTGTCGCCAAGGGCTCTACTGAAGCGGTCATGCCATAAGGGCGCGCGTTCAAACGGAATTCAACGCAAGAGGGATGTCCATGCTGCGAAGTTATCTGCGATTGGTCCTGTTCACCGCAGGCCTGCTGTTCGGTGTACAGGTGCCCGGCTTCATCAGTGACTACAGCAAGCGTGTCGAAGCGCACCTGATCGAAGCCCAGCAAGCGATCAAGGGCTACAACAACACCGCTGCGCAGTTCTTCAAGGGCGATATACAGGCGCTGATCCAGCATTACCGCAGCAGCGAAGATCCAGTGTTCCGCAGTGATGCCGACAACATCGAAACCCTGCTGACCCGCACCCATGTGCTGGAACGTCAGTGGCTGGGCCTGCAAGGGCCGTGGTACTCGCGAGCGTTCTATGTGGCCACGTCTTCGGATCCTGACATTCGTCGCGAGACCTTCAATGGCTATACCTGGCAGGTGTTGCTGGCCCCTGAGGTCATCGCCTGGGGCATCATCAGCGCGTTGCTGCTGGCGCTGGTGATCGAAAGCGTTGTGCTGTTGCTCGGCTGGGTCGTTCATGGCGGACGTCGCAAGCCGCAGCTGGAAAGAGACTGGCGCTAGGCGCGTCAGGCGAGCACCCATTAACACAGGAGGCACGCCCATGGGCAGCCTGTTACTGAACTGCGATATCGGCGAAAGCTTCGGCGCCTGGACCATGGGCCTGGATGCCGAAATCATGCCTTTCATCGACTGCGCCAATATCGCCTGTGGTTTTCACGCAGGCGATCCGAGCGTCATGCGCAAGACTGTCGGCCTTGCGCTCAAGCACGACGTGATGATCGGGGCACATCCGGCCTATCCGGATCTGGTCGGTTTCGGTCGCCGCTCGATGGCCTGCAGCCCGCAGGAAATTCAGGACCTGCTGCATTACCAGATCGGCGCGCTGGCCGGTGTCTGTCGTGCGCAGGGCGGCGAGGTGCGCTACGTCAAGCCGCACGGCGCGCTGTACAACGACATGATGGCCAATCCCGCACAGCTGCGGGCTGTCGTCGAAGCCATTGCCCGCTACGACGATCAGTTACCGCTGATGTTGCTGGCCATGCGCGACAACAGTGGGGCGCAGGCCATCGCCGATGAGTTCGGCGTCAAGTTGTGGTTCGAGGCATTCGCCGACCGTGCCTATGATGGTGCCGGGCGTCTGGTGTCCCGTCAGTTGCCCGGTGCCGTTCATCATGACCCTGAACTGATCATTGCTCAGGCCATCCGCTTTTCACGTGGCGAGCCGCTGCACGCCTCTGATGGCAGCGAGCTGTTCCTGTCGCCCGACACGTTGTGCGTGCATGGTGATAACGCCAGTTCGGTTGCAGCGGTACAGCGTATTCGGGCGGCTCTGAGCGAGCCGTCAGTCAGGTGAGGCGCAGCGAACTGTTAAGGATGCTCCGATCAACTTGCTGCGCAGCGGCGGCGAGTCGCAATTTGCCCGGCACCCAGCGCTATTTTCTGAAAATGGCCTGATGCAGCGCGCGTTGAGGGCGTTTCCGCCCGGTTTTCCGTGTTAAACGCGCAACTCACCCATACCCATCAGCTGTTTTCGAGCCATCCACAGATTCGACAGGGCGAACAGCGTGGTCAGCTGAGCTGTGTTTTTCATCAGCCCACGAAAGCGCACTTTCACGTAGCCAAACTGACGCTTGATTACGCGAAACGGATGCTCGACCTTGGCCCGTGTCTGAGCTTTGCAGTACTCGATCTT
>NZ_FRDA01000009.1 GCF_900143095.1 Pseudomonas asturiensis
CGCGTTTAACACGGAAAACCGGGCGGAAACGCCCTCAACGCGCGCTGCATCAGGCCATTTTCAGAAAATAGCGCTGGGTGCCGGGCAAATTGCGACTCGCCGCCGCTGCGTAGCAAGTTGATCGGAGCATCCTTAGAAGATGAGTTTATAAAGCTGGATGAGGATATGATTTTTATGATCGTCGGCGGTGTTCCGCAGATTGATAGTTCTCAGTTCCTGGATTATACCGTTTTAGGTGATGTAATTAATCATATTTTGGAGACGCCATCTCCTTTTAGTAGGTGCGGAAAATTAATTAGTCCGGACTTTGACGATAAAATTATTTTCAATGATTTGGTCTATAATGGTCATTGGTTAAGGGCGAAGCAGCTTGAGGTATGGCAGATAGATGATTACTACTCCAAGAATAGTAATTTCGCTAAGCAGTCTTTAAGAGATGCACTGGCGGCTTACTATGCCGAAAGTGTAGCGGCAATACCTTCGGCAACAGCCGGAAACTCAGCTGGAGATTTGCGTTTTGTTTATATATTAGATAAAATTGCGCCTCAGCATAGTTCGGTCTCGGTCGATAGGCTTAGAAAGGATGCTGCTTTAGTCTTGATGTCGAAATACTTCGAGACATGCGATATTTTTGAGGAGCCTAAAAATGCTCATGCCAGCTAAACATATTACGTTTGCTGAGTCACTTCTCGGGTTTGGTTCTTATGTTTTAGCCACCTTGTCAGAGCCGATGACTATCGACCAAGTCTGGCGGATTTTCGAGAGAGATTCCAATAAATATCCCGCATATCAAAGTTTTGATAATTTGATTCTCGCAGTTGATGTTCTTTTCGCCGTAGGTGCCTTAACACTTAATGAATATGGTGAGCTGGAACTTAAGAAAGTAGGGGGCGGTGTATGCGCTTAATTGAGTTGTATGCAAACTCCGCCAGCTTTAAACGTGTTCGTTTCAATGCGTCGGGCGCGTCCTTGGTTGTAGGTTCGCGTAGAGACCCGGTGCATCATGATGATGATACTAAGTCCTATAATGGCGTGGGTAAGTCTCTTCTTGTTGAGATAATTCATTTTTGCCTTGGGTCTAGCACTAATAAAGCCTTTAAAGAATATCTACCTGGGTGGGAGTTTACATTGGTAGTGATGATGGGCGACCGTCAGCTTCAAATTGTGCGCTCCACAGATAAGCAGGGTGAGGTTTATGTCGGTGACAAAGCTCTTAAGTTGAAGGCGTTCACTGATTTTTTGGCTAGAAACACATTTATTTTTACGGAGTCTTCGAGTTCGGGCCATTTGACATTCAGGTCTTTGATATCTCGTTTTATTAGACGTACTAAGTCGGACTATAATGATCCTAGGGTGACTACTTCAGATAGAGAACCGTACACGATATTGCTTCGAAATCTGTTTTTGCTTGGGGTTGATGTTACGTTGGCCGAGAAAAAATATCAGCTGAGGTCGCGGCAAACTCAACTCGAGTTGTTTGAGAAAAACTTTAAAACCGATCCATTCATTAAAGAGTATTATACCGGGAACAAGGATGCATCACTACAGTCTGGCTTTTTAGAGGAGCAAGTCGCCAGGCTTGCGGGGGATCTTGAGAGGTTTACGGTTGCTGATGATTATTACGATATTGAGAAAAGTGCTAATCAGCTCTCGGCAGAACTGAGAGAGTTGAAAAATAAAAAAACCGTTGCGGAAAATGCTATTTTGAATATATCGCGAAGCCTAGAGGCTCGAGCTGATATTCCATCGGAGACTATCAAAGGCGTTTATGGTGAATTGCTAGGTGCCTTCAAGCCAGAAGCTTTAAAGGAGCTTTCTGAGGTTGAAGCTTTTCATAAAAGTATCATTACGAACCGAGTTGCCCGACTCAGTCAGGAGCGCCGACGAATTGATCTCGAGCTGAACAAGCTGAATGCAGATATCAAAGAAAAGAATACTATTGTAGACCAGAAGCTATCTTATCTTTCAGATAAACGAGCGCTCGATCAATACGCTGCGGTGAGTGCTCAATTATCCGATATCAAGGCAAAGCTCCACAAATTAATGGATTACCAGCAGCTCTTGCATCAAAGTCGGGAGGAAGCAGCTCAGGTTAAAAAACTTCTGGCAGAGGAGAATCTGAAGACTAATGCCTATCTTGATGAGAGCGATGGGGAGCGACGTGATAAGCTATCTGTTTTTTCAAGGCTGGCAAAGCGTTTTTACCCAGATGCTCCAGCCGGAGTTATTTTAAATAATAACTCTGGTGATAATAAGATACGGTATGACTTTGATGTCAGAATCGAGGCTGATGGCTCGGATGGTATTAATGCCGTAAAATTGTTTTGTTATGATCTAAGTGTTGCCATATTGCGTGCCAATCATCAAGTTGGTTTTGTATGGCACGATAGTCGTCTTTTTAGTGATATTGATCCTAGGCAGCGGGCAGTTTTATTTCAGGTTGCAATGCAGTTGTCGAAAGAGTATGGGTTTCAGTATATTGCTACCGCTAACGAGGACCAGATTGATACGGTTCTTCCGGAGTTGTCTGCAACGCAACAAGAAGAGCTATTTGGAAGCATTGTTTTGAGGCTAAATGATGATGGCCCTGAAGGTAAGCTTCTTGGGCTACAGGTTGATATGCACTATCAATGATTCCTAATATCAGGCGTTGTGAGTTTTTGATGGTTGCAAACTATAGTTTTTGACGCGTGCGATCGTTTTTACGGTTAAGATGCCTGAGAGTTTCAGGCATCGTGGTCTGGTTAAGCTGCTAGATATTCAATGCCGTTTTGGATAGCTCCAGTAAGCGCAATTTTATTTTCATTCGATTCCGAAAAGCTCGCCAGCACCTGGGCGTCATTTAATGTACCGGCTTGCATTTGGCTAACCCAGTAAGCCATGTCTCCTTGATCAGGAGCTCTGTCTAGGATGTTGTGATAGAGCGTATTCGATCCACAAACCCCACCTAACCGTGTTGCAGTCAGAGTCTGCAATCGCCGCCGCCAATATGAATTTCTTTCCGTTGCCGTGTGCACACCACGACAAAAAATCCAATCATCACGGCAACAGTTCAATATTTATCAATAAACTCAATCGGATTTAGTACAGCCCAACCCTCAATGGCAGGGGCGTCGGCAACATACATAGCTATACGCTGCTCGGGCCACGCAGCCGCAACCTCTGTGACCACCAGTTTCTGGGCATTCATGACTTCGTAACCAATCACAGGAACCCCAAAACCTTTGTGTCGACCGTGCATAAGCCCGCCATGCACTGCAAGATCGGCTAGTGCCAGAGCCTGCTTCCAGTCGTCAGCAACGATGCTCTGCTCACGACGCAAACGATTAAGTATCTGCATGTTTTGAGTCGAGATAAACATGTGATCGTGCAGCGGCTGTTTACGGTGACAGTCAGCACAGAGGGGGCGAAGGTTTACCGTGCTGTTATCCTGTTTTACGCCGTTGATATGGTGAACGTGCAGTAAATGACGATGCTCTGTGAGGCTCACAGCACATGCCTCGCAAGTGAATCCACAACGCCCCCTCACATCCGCAGAAATTTCAGCCCAGTCCTTGGTGTAATCATTCCCGAGAGCACGCTGCGTCAAGCTGCTCGGTAGGTGGCGAAAGCTCGTACTGTAAGTTTCAAAGAATTTGCCAATCTCAAACCCATTCCAGATAGTTGAGCGTGTGCCCTCATGGCAGTAATTCTGGTAATTGAGCTTTTCTAGGCAGTTTTTACATACAAGCAGACGAGAATCCAGTTCCTCACGAACACCACGGCTGCTCTTGCCACTAATCGGGAAAATCCCGCTCAAATTATTAGTAACCACGTAGCGTTCAAAGCGTCCTTTGCTGCGCATGTCGTTCAGCGTTTTGCAGTCCGCCACATGGAAACGCTTACCTTTATCTGGAGACAGCTGCACTAAGTCCACTGGGGAGAATTGGTCAGGGATGTACAGCAACACCTGACGCCCATCGACACTCAGCAGCCCGTTAATGACATTCAAATCGTCGAGCTGAACCTCGCGCCCCTCCAACAGCGCGATATCGATAGGGTCAAGCTGTGCGGCCGCCGTCCAATCGAAATCAACGGTCTCCGCATTTAGCCGTTTGACCTGAGCCCATAGCCCGGAAAAATCAACGTTGATTTCCATCGAGTCTCTCAATGATTGTGCGGATCTGCAGCTCGGAGTTAGTGATCACCCGAAAGTTAACGCGTCGGGAGCGTGCGGCGTCTTCAGCGGTGCTACTTGCATCCACAAGGCGCCTTGACGAGGAGTAACCCACTGCCGCAAAGCTCGAACGGACCCAGTCCCTATCTGCTCCGGATGTCAACTTCGATAGTACGTACTGCAGCACCGAGCGCGTCCGATCCTGTGACAGCGCCATGTTCGGAAAATAGGCTTCATCACCATGCAGCGTTCCCCAATCACTGCTGGTATGTCCTTCGATACGAATCTCATCAATCGCCCCCCTGTAGCGGGAAAGCACAGCCACATAACGTGGAAAGAAGTCGGAGAGCATTGCTTGGAACTGTGTACTTAGCTCCGGCGAGCCTGAGCGAAACAGTACCTCGGGATTGTTGAAGGTCACTTGCAGAGTGTTGCGATCTATCGACGCATTCCAACGTGGGAGGTCACTCCTAAACTCATTGTTTAGGTCGTTATATATTGCTACCTGCGTGTCCTTATAGGCGACCGCGATCTCCTTGATGTTTTCTCGCTCGACCTGCACGTAGTACATGTAGGCAACAGCGATGAACAAGAACATCATCATTAGTCCGGACATCAGATCGGAAATGCCAATCCAGTGCTCGGCATCCTCCTTTTTCGAGTGCCGACTGCGGAACATATTGTCCAGAGAGCTCATTACGCACGCATCCTGCTAACCAGTTCTGCATGATCATCAGCAATCCGGCGTGAGATAGTGGCCAGGGCCGATCCCATTTCCCTGAAGACTTTCTCTAACTCACGCCCGATGGCTTGATCCATAGCATTAAGCTGCGCCTGCAGAGATGCGTTCGCGCGCTCGGTGGCCTCTCTGACCTGAGCTTCCACGGAGCCCATAGTGCGGTTAGCAGAGCCTTGAATCAGCGATTCAGTCTGGCTGAGGTTGCCCTCTACGGTTGAGCGCAACGTATTCATCGCGGCATCAACTGTCGATGTAAGACTGTCTTGAATCTTACCGGTCGCTTGTTTAAATGTTTCCGTCAATGAGCCAGACGCCTGCTCGATCGCCAGCCCCATTTGCTGCTCCAGTGACTTCGAATTATTCAGCATGCTTTCTAGGGTGCCACGCACAGAGGCGCCGAACTCCTGCGCCGCATCTTTCATATTCTCGTTGATCTGTTCCGTCTGGCTGCTGATCACATGCGAGGCCTCTGTCAAGGCTGTATTGGTGAGATCAACCGAGCGTCCGAACTCCATTGAGCCCTCGTGCATGGTAGATATGACGCCCTGCATGCCATCTGAGAGCGCCTTAGAAAGAGTATCCATATGCTGCTGCAGCTCTGGCACCGCGCTCGTGGCTTTATCGCGCATAGCAATGAACACATCCAGATGCCGTTGCAGTTCCTGAATTTGGTGCTGATTGACCTGCAGTACTGGCTCTAGCTGGCCGATAGCCGCTGGAATGCTCTGGCAGTGACTATCAATTGAGCCAATGGATTGTTCAGAGGTCGTCAACGAACGGCTGATAGCCTCATTAGCTGTAGCAGTACGTTCAAGTTCACGGACAGCCGTTTCGATACGTGCCTCCAACACTTCTACATGCTGCTTGTACTGCTCCTGCCAGTCGACCATCTTGCCGACAGACTCATTAAGCGCCTTGAAGTTGTCGCCAAACTGCTCCACCAAGTGCTTATTGAAGTCCTGAATCACTTGTCGAAGCGCATTGATCACCGTCTCTGTGGCAGATTGCGCCAGCATCTCGCTAAACAGAACCAAGTGTTTAAAAAGCTTGTCCTGAAACTCGTGCTGTCCACGATCCAAGCCATTCCGGAAGTCGCCCATATCTGACCGCAATAACTTCAGTTGCCCCGCTACCGAGCCTTCCTCACTGCCCGCGAGGGAGTGATTAAGCGCCTCTAACAGCTTTTCCTGTCGGCTCATCACGCCGTAGATATGCTCAGGTGTAACTGAGTCAGGCTGCTCTGCCTTCCCGCGCGTGGGCTCAAACCACCAAGCATCCAAAGCCTTAAGCACAATTGATAGCGTCATGCCGACCAGGCTTGTGATAAATGCGGTTTTCAGACCATCAAGGAGGTCCTCAATGCTGCTCTTGATGTCGTGTGCATTGAAGTCCAGCAAGCCGATAACTATACCTATAAAGGTACCCAGAATGCCCAGCGATACCAGTACCGCGGGTGCATGCTCGACAAAAAAGCCGTGCTTGCCAGTTTTGCCTTGGATGATTGCCATGGCAAAGATTGCCAACATTACCCAGGTGAACAACTCAGTCATCGTGCCCGCTGAGGCGGATCTCAGGGCACCCTCAAGGTATTGGCTAATCATTTGCAAACTCCATAATCAGGCACGGAAGAAAGTCCAGGGGAAAATGTCGCGCTCTCGAAAAAAGCTCAGGCTATGCGGCAGTCGGGTTCTCGGTTGGCGAGCTTGAAGGGGGCGGTGTAGCGAATGGTACGGTCAGCCGAACGCGATTTTAGTAGGCCGATCCGTTGCATCAGCGGGATAAACAAGAGCAGCGTGCCTCGGACCTGCGCAATGAGGGGGGTGATATCCATTTCCTAGCCTTCAGTCCTGAGTTAACGAATATTACCGAAAATAAGCGTAAGTTGTTGGCGCTGATTGAAAACTGACCCAGGCACGCAACGAACCTCATACAGGTAACCAGCGCCTTGATGATGGAAGCGATGCAGGGCCTGTGGTTGAGATGGAACACGCACCCTTTTTCCTTTGGGTCACTTAGTACAGGATGTTTTGCTATGGCTGGAAGGCACCAGCGGCAAGGACGACAGACATTTGCCATCCCAAATAAAGCTCACTGGTGTATGGGCTGAAGTATGGGTTGAGTAAAATTCAGAACAAAAAATTCTTATTTTACAAACGCTTAGCGCATTAAAAAGCCGGCTTGTGGCCGGCTTCTCGTGGGCAATCTTGGTCTATTTTTGGTAAACCGCAATCGCCTGCAACAGGTGCATTCGCAAGGAATGCTGATAAGGAAGCTGGGCAGATGGGTCATCTGCCGCGCTGTGCCATCGCCGCTGGGCGGTGAGGCTTTTGATGGCCGACAGCATACTGATGTTTGCGGTCAATGCCCAGCCTTGATGTGTCTTCATTCCATGGTCAGAACAGCAGCATCGCGTTGCGGCGGCTGTTGAGCGTGGACCACCAGAAGATCCAGCCCAGGATCCTTATGCGTTCGTCCTCGATGTCTTCGGCGCTGAAGATTTCGTCAGGGTATTCGGCGTCATTGTGGCTGCGCAGGCGCAGTCCGCCGTTGGGCAAGCGGTAGAGGTAGCGCACGCGCAGGATGCCACCATGTTCGAGGGCGTAGATCTCCCCGTCTATGACCTGAGTCAGTTCACGGTCCACGCCCAGGATCGAGCCGTCCTGAATCTTGTCGGCCATGCTGTTGCCGACCATGGCGACGCACAGGCAGTTTTTGGGGTCGATCCCCATGGTTTGCAGGACCTGCAACGGCAGGCGGATTTTTTGTCCGGGGGCTTCTGCCAGGACGGTTTTGCTGACGCCATGGGTGGATTCGATTTCCTTGAAGATCTGAATTTCCACGTCTCCACGCAGCATGTTTCTTCCTTGATGGACGACCAGTCGCGTATCTCCGCCGTCGTTTTCATTGGCGGAATCGGTCGGGTGTTTGGGGCCTTCGCCGGTGCGCAGCCAGCGTGCGTTAACGGTTAATAGTTCAGCCACCTCGTCAATACGCGCCATGGGGACGCCGCGCTTGAACCAGTTATTGACGTGTTGCGGTGTGATCTTGCGGTTGGCTGCAAAATCGGTCGCAGTGAGGTGGCACTCTTTGAGAAGAATGCGGAGTCGATCGCCTGATGTATTCATGGGGCCGAGTTTACTGGCGTGATCAGGGCGTTTAAATGAACGAGGTGTTGATGTCGTCGTTATCGCGGGGGGTGTACGGCGAGAGGTATGACAGACGAGGAGATTGTTGCGTAGGCATGTTCCGTAATCGCCGGATTTTGGGTAAACGCTGTTGATTTCGTTTAGGCCGGGTACGCGGGTGTTCACGGAATGTTTATAGGGGACGAGTGATTAAACGCATTTTTAAACGCGGCTTTTGAAAAAATTTTGTCGCAGAGTGGAGGAGGGGGCGAGCGGAGGGGGCGTAGGTCTATGCCAAGACACCCGCAACGCAGGTGCCTCGACATAACAAACCGTCAATCAGCCTTTGAAGGCTGCAACCGATTTGGTGATTTCAGCGCGGGCAGCGTCTGCGTTGCCCCAGCCTTCGATCTTGACCCATTTGCCTTTTTCGAGATCCTTGTAGTTCTCGAAGAAGTGCTTGATCTGCTCAAGCAGCAGGGCTGGCAGGTCGGTGTACTCTTTGACGTCGACGTACAGCTGGGACAGCTTGTCGTGCGGGACTGCGATGACTTTGGCATCGCCGCCGCCGTCGTCGGTCATGTGCAGGATGCCGACCGGGCGTGCGCGGATGACCGAACCTGGGGAAACCGGGTACGGAGTCACGACCAGGACGTCGAGGGGGTCGCCGTCATCCGCCAGGGTGTTGGGGATGAAGCCGTAGTTGGCTGGGTAGAACATTGGGGTGGCCATGAAACGATCAACGAACAGGCAATCGGAGTCTTTGTCGATTTCGTATTTGATCGGCGCGTGGTTGGCCGGGATTTCGATCGCGACGTAGATGTCGTTCGGAAGGTCTTTGCCTGCCGGAATCTTGCTGTAGCTCATTGGGCTTTGCCCCCGTAGTTGACCAGACAGATTTTGGCGCGAACCGCCAAAAAGTGGTCCGGATTATAGGCATATTCTGTTTTGGTTGCCACGCGTGGGGTTTGGGCGGTTCAGCCCCTTAATGGGCCTTGTACGCCGGGTCCTGTTCCTGCAAAGCCTGCAATCGGGCGAGCGTGTCCTGTCGATAGAAGGCTTTAAGCTGCTCGTAGACGGCGGGGTAGCTGGCGTGCAGCAGGTCCGGGGCGCAGAAGAAGTATTCGCTGGTGACGGCGAAGAATTCGGCCGGGTCCTGCGCGGCGTAGGGGTCTATGGCGGTTTCGGCGTCCGGGTTCAGGTCCATCTGATGGTTGAGGTCATCGAAGGCGCTTTGCATGACGCTGGCCCATTCGGTGATGCGCATGTCGCTGTGCAGTGGCGGCAGACCGTTGGCGTCGCCGTTAAGCATGTCGAGCTTGTGCGCCAGTTCATGAATCACCAGGTTGTAGGCATCCCAGTCACCGCTTGAGACCACACCCGGCCAGGCCAGAATCACCGGGCCTTGCAGCCAGGCCTCGCCGCTGTGTTCGCCGTCCCACTCGTGTTCGATGCCACTGGCGTCGCGATGACGCTGCGGACTGACGAAGTCGTCGGGGTAGAGCACGATCTCGTGAAAGCCCTGATACCAGTTCAGGTCGTCGAGGCTGAGCAGCGGCAGTTGTGCCTGTGCCGCCAGGAACAGCCGCTGTTCGTCATTCAGTTCCACGCCCGGCAGCGTGGTCAGGTGCTTGTCGTGCAGAAACAGCACGCAGGCGTCACGCAGTCGCGTTTGCTCCTCGGCGGTCAAGCCGTCAAGGATAGGCAGGCGCTGGCGAACGGTTTGCCACAGTTCGGTGGAAATCGGGTTCTTCGCCAGCGTTCGTTGCCTGCGCCAGGCACGGAATGACCACATGTTTCAGCTGGCGTCGACGGAGCGGCCTGTGCGGCTGCGAACTACGCCAATAATCATGGGCAGCAGCGACAGCACAATGATCGCCAGCACCAGGAACGTCAGGTTTTGCTTGATGAACGGCACGTTGCCAAAGAAAAAGCCCAGGGTGACCAGGCTGCCGACCCACAGTACCGAGCCCAGCACGCTGAAACCCACGAAGCGGGGGTAGGACATGCGGCCGACACCCGCCACAAAAGGTGCGAAGGTGCGGATGATCGGCAGAAAGCGCGCCAGCGTGACAGTCTTGCCGCCATGATGCTCATAGAACACCTGGGTGCGCAGCAGGTAGTCGCGGCGGAAAATCTTTGATTTCGGGTTACTGAACAGCTTCTCGCCAGCTGTGCGCCCGATGATGTAGTTGGTGCTGTCGCCCAGTATCGCCGCCAGCATCAGCAGCCCGGCCAGCAGCACCGGATCCATGCCGCCCCCTGCTGCCACGGCACCTGCGATGAACAACAAGGAGTCGCCCGGCAGGAACGGCATGATCACCAGACCGGTTTCGCAGAAGATCACCAGAAACAGGATCGCGTAGATCCAGGTGCCATAGTTGGTCACCAGCAGGTCGAGATAAACATCGAGATGCAGGATGAGGTCAAGCGGATTGAATTCCATTGAAGCACCTGAGGCGAGACCCCTGAGCCGGGTCACATGCGGAAGAAACGACTGTGCAGTACGCGCGGCATTATAGAAGGAGATTGCGGCCAGCGGGCCGTGAGGTTTCAACAGAGATGTTACAACTGTTGCGAGAGGGGATATTCGCGAGCAACCCCAGGCGACTCCGGTTACTCGCGAACAGACTCAACGGTCTGAATTGATCGGCAGCACGTAGTTCTTGAACTGGGTGTCTTCCTTGAAACCGATGGACTCGTAGACCTTCTGCGCCACCTCGTTGTTGCTGCTGGTCGATACCCGCATGCGCACGGCCTGGGTTTCCTTGGCCATTTTCTTGGCCTGCTTCATCAGGTGGTCGGCGACCAGTTGTCTGCGGGCGTCTTCGGCGACATAGATGTCGTTGAGAATCCATACGCGCTTGAGCGACAGCGATGAATAGCTGGGGTAGAGCTGGCAGAACCCGAGCAAGCGGCCTTCGTCATCGTCGGCCAGCGCCAGGTAGATCTCCGACTCCTTGCGACGCAGGCGTTTTTCGAGAAAGTCCCGCGATGAGTCCGGGAAAGGCATTTCGCCGTAGAACTCGCGGTATTTGACGAACATCGGGCAGAGCAGGTCCAGGTGTTCGAGCGTGGCTTTTATGATCCGCATGGTTGTGCCTCAACTTCATTATGGGCTAATGCAGTGCGCCAGGATGGTCACAGCGATGCTGCCTGTCGGCTTTAGAAAGCGCAATCTAATGCGCTTCGTCGGGGCCTGCGAGCAAGAAATTGCCAGTGCGTCTGGCCGGTGTATCGGCGCTGGGCTCCGATTCCACCGTCTTGAGTTCGGCCTCGTCTTTGAGTTTTACCCCGGAAACCTGACGGCGGCAGGCTTCGCGCATCAGATACAGCAGGCGATGGGCTGCCATTGCGTAACTCAGACCTTCCAGGCGGACGTTGGAGATGCAGTTGCGGTGCGCATCGTTGAGGCCGACTTTCGGCGCGTAGGTGAAGTACAGGCCCAGGCTGTCGGGCGAACTGAGTCCCGGCCGTTCGCCGATCAGGATGACCACCATTTTCGCACCCAGTAATTCACCGATTTCGTCAGCGATGGCAACGCGGCCCTGTTCAACCAGGATGACAGGCGACAGCGTCCAGCCTTCAGCTTCGGCCTGTTCTTCCAGCCGAGCCAAAAAAGGCACGGCATGGCGGTGCACGGCCAGCGCTGACAGGCCATCGGCCACGACCACGGCCAGATCGAGTCCGCCCGGGTGAGCGGCTGCGTATTCGCGCAACTGGCTGGCGGAGTCTTCGTTCAGGCGTCGTCCGAGGTCCGGGCGCTGCAGGTAGCTGTCGCGGTCGGCGGCTGCGCTGTGGAGCAGCAGTGTTTCACGGCCTTTTTCTGCCAGTTGGGCGCTGATGCCTGCAGGGTCGAACGCCAGGTGCACGGCATCGCGCGCCTGGGCGTGGGCAAATTGAAAGTCCAGTTGCGCTGCGGTCGGCAGGCTGGTGCCGGTGCGACCCAGGGCGATGCGCGCGGGTGTCAGGCGACGCAGTTCCAGCCAGGGATTGGGCGGCGTGGCTTCCAGCTCGACTGCAGTGTTATGCGGTTCATTCACAGGCGGTTCCCTCATGCCAGATGCGCCAGGGCGTGCCGAAAGGCGGGTGGCAGGTTGTCGCCGAAACGCACGCGGCCATCGGCCTGCGTGAAGATGCCCATTTTTTCCAGCCACGCTTCGTACTCAGGGGCCGGACGCAGGCCCAGGCTTTGACGGGCATACAGCGCGTCGTGGAAGGACGTGGTCTGGTAGTTGAGCATGATGTCGTCGGAGCCGGGGATGCCCATGATGAAATTGATCCCGGCGACGCCCAGCAGCGTGAGCAGTGTGTCCATGTCGTCCTGATCGGCTTCGGCATGGTTGGTGTAGCAGATGTCGCAGCCCATCGGCACGCCCAGCAATTTGCCGCAGAAGTGGTCTTCGAGCCCGGCGCGAATGATCTGCTTGCCGTTGTACAGGTACTCCGGCCCGATGAAGCCGACCACGGTGTTGACCAGAAACGGATTGAAATGCCGCGCAACGGCGTAAGCGCGGGTTTCGCAGGTCTGCTGATCAACGCCGTGGTGCGCATTGGCTGACAACGCGCTGCCTTGTCCGGTTTCGAAATACATCAGGTTCTGCCCGAGCGTGCCGCGGTTTAGGCTCAAACCGGCCTCGTAACCTTCCTGCAACAACTGCAAATTGATGCCAAAACTGGCGTTGGCGGCTTCGGTGCCGGTGATCGACTGAAACACCAGATCCACGGGCACACCCCGGTTGATCACTTCAATGGAGGTCGTGACGTGGGTCAGCACGCAGGACTGGGTCGGGATCTCGTAGCGCTGCACGATGGCGTCAAGCATTTCCAGCAGAGCGATGATGGACGAAGTGCTGTCAGTGGCCGGATTGATGCCGATCATGGCGTCGCCGTTGCCATACAGCAGGCCGTCCAGCACGCTGGCTGCGATGCCCGAGGGGTCGTCGGTCGGGTGATTGGGTTGCAGACGGGTCGACAGACGACCCCGCAGGCCCATGGTATTGCGGAAGCGCGTGACGACACGGATTTTCTGCGCCACCAGTATCAGATCCTGCACGCGCATGATCTTCGAGACAGCGGCGGCCATCTCCGGTGTCAGGCCGGGAGCCAGCGCTCGCAGGCTGGTTTCGTCAGCCTGGTCGCTGAGCAGCCAGTCGCGAAAACCGCCAACGGTCAGGTGGCTGACGGGCGCGAAAGCCTGTGCGTCGTGGGTATCGATGATCAGGCGCGTGACTTCGTCGTCTTCGTAAGGAATCAGCGCCTCTTCAAGAAAATGCTTGAGCGGGATGTTCGCCAGCGCCATTTGCGCGGCTACGCGCTCGCCGTCGTTCTGCGCGGCCACTTCGGCCAGAAAGTCGCCGGAACGCGCAGGACTGGCCTTGGCCATGACTTCCTTGAGGCTGTCGAAGCGGTACGTCTGCGCGCCGACAGAATGTGAAAAGCTCGCCATACAGATTCTCCATGACGTCCCGCTGGTCGCGTCGGACGTGGTCTTTCGGTCGAACCGGTGACGTCCCGGTTCAAACGACTGTGGGAAGCGATGTAAGCAATTAATACTCCATCCTGCCGATGAGTGCGAGTTTGCGGGCTGTTGCGGGTGACTCAGAGGGGGCGTGCGTTATGCCGGGGCATTGGTCGATCGGGCAGTGCGCGACGATGGTGCGTATGGTGAGTGTTCACACGCAGCGTACGCACGTGGAGGCATGCGCTCCAACGCTCCGAAAAACGTGCCCGCTCTACCACTCATGACGCTGAGTGCAGAGCGGGGGACGTTCATGACGTCAGATGATCAGAAGAACCCGAGCGGATGAGTGTCGTAGCTCACCAGCAGGTTTTTGGTCTGCTGATAGTGCTCAAGCGCGACCTTGTGGGTTTCGCGGCCGACGCCGGACTTCTTGTAGCCGCCGAACGCCGCATGCGCCGGGTACAGGTGGTAGCAGTTGGTCCAGACCCGACCGGCCTTGATGGCGCGGCCCACGCGGTAGGCACGGTTGATGTCGCGGGTCCAGAGGCCTGCGCCCAGGCCGAACTCGGTGTCGTTGGCGATGGCCACGGCTTCGGCTTCGTCCTTGAAGGTCGTGACGCTGACCACCGGGCCGAAGATCTCTTCCTGGAAAACGCGCATTTTGTTATTGCCTTTGAGCAGCGTCGGCTGGATGTAGTAGCCGCTGGACAGATCACCTTCCAGCTTCTCGACCTTGCCGCCGGTCAGCAGCTCGGCGCCTTCACCCTTGGCAATGTCGAGGTAGGAGAGAATCTTGTCGAATTGTTGCTCGGAGGCCTGAGCGCCGACCATGGTGTCGGTGTCCAGCGGGTCGCCGCGCTTGATCTTCTCGACCTTGCGCATCACGGCTTCCATGAACTGTGGATAAATCGATTCCTGAACCAGCGCACGGGATGGGCAGGTGCAGACTTCGCCCTGATTGAAGAATGCCAGCACCAGACCTTCGGCGGCCTTTTCGATGAACTCCGGTTCGGCGCTCATGATGTCTTCGAAGAAGATGTTCGGCGATTTGCCGCCCAACTCCACGGTGGACGGGATGATGTTGTCCGCCGCCAGCTTCATGATGTGCGAGCCGACCGGGGTCGAGCCAGTGAAGGCGATCTTGGCAATGCGTTTGCTGCTGGCCAGGGCTTCGCCTGCTTCGCGGCCATAACCCTGCACGATGTTCAGTACGCCGGGCGGCAGCAGGTCGCCAATCAACTCGATCAGCACGCTGATGCCCAGCGGGGTCTGCTCGGCAGGCTTGAGCACGATGCAGTTACCCGCCGCCAGCGCAGGCGCGAGTTTCCAGGCGGCCATCAGGATCGGGAAGTTCCAGGGGATGATCTGCCCGACCACGCCCAGCGGTTCGTGAATGTGGTAGGCCACGGTGTTGCCGTCGATCTCGGCAGCGCTGCCTTCCTGCGCGCGCAGCACGCCTGCGAAGTAGCGGAAGTGGTCGGCGGCCAGCGGGATGTCGGCGTTGAGGGTTTCGCGAATCGCCTTGCCGTTGTCCCAGGTTTCGGTGATCGCCAGGGTTTCCAGATTGGCTTCGATACGGTCGGCGATCTTCAGCAGGACCAGCGAGCGGGCCTGCACTGAGGTCGAGCCCCAGTCTGCGGCGGCTGCGTGGGCGGCGTCGAGGGCCTTGTCGATGTCTTCGGCGGTTGAGCGGGGGAATTCGGCGATGGCCTTGCCGGTGACGGGCGAGGTGTTGGTGAAATACTGACCTTTGACCGGGGCAACGAACTCGCCACCGATGTAGTTACCGTAGCGTTCCTTGAAGTTGACGATGGCGCCTTCGGTACCGGGATGAGCGTAACGCATGGTATGTCTCCTGGTTCTTGTTGTGAGGAAGTCTGTATCGATTCAGCTTTCAAACATCTGG
Source organism: Pseudomonas asturiensis (assembly GCF_900143095.1). Classification (GTDB taxonomy): domain Bacteria; phylum Pseudomonadota; class Gammaproteobacteria; order Pseudomonadales; family Pseudomonadaceae; genus Aquipseudomonas; species Aquipseudomonas asturiensis. The sequence goes on from NZ_FRDA01000009.1 coordinate 15,391, forward strand.
CAGCAGGTATTCAAGAGTAGGCTATTTGCCTCGCCTTCGGGACCTGAACTTTAGCCTCATGTTCATGGCCTGGACCAGACCCTGCACCGCGAGGCTACGGACAAACTCAGGGTGCCATTTCAACCTCCCTACGTTAACCTGCGCGGATGTTCTGAGAGGTTGGTCATGCATATTCATATCCTTGGTATCTGCGGCACGTTCATGGGTTCGCTGGCGGTGCTCGCCAAAGAGTCGGGGCATCGGGTCACAGGCTCCGACGCCAACGTCTATCCACCCATGAGTACGCAGCTCGAAGCCCAGGGCATCGAGCTGACCCAGGGTTACGACCCCGCACAGCTTGATCCCGCGCCGGACCTCATCGTCATCGGCAATGCCCTGTCGCGTGGCAACCCGGCGGTCGAGCATGTTCTGAATAAAGGTTTGCCTTATGTGTCCGGCCCGCAATGGCTGGCGGACCATGTGTTGCAAGGGCGTTGGGTATTGGCAGTGGCCGGTACGCATGGCAAGACCACCACCAGCAGCATGCTGGCGTGGGTGCTAGAGCACGCGGGCATGAGCCCCGGCTTTTTGATCGGCGGCATTCCACAGAATTTCGCGGTCTCGGCACGTTTGGGCGACACGCCGTTCTTCGTGGTCGAGGCCGATGAGTATGACAGCGCCTTCTTCGATAAACGTTCCAAGTTCCTCCATTACCACCCGCGCACCACGATCCTCAACAACCTTGAGTTCGATCACGCTGACATCTTCCCGGATCTGGCTGCCATCGAGCGGCAGTTTCACCATCTGGTGCGCACTATCCCGAGTGAAGGCCTGGTGATTCATCCCACCACCGAGCCCGCCCTGTCGCGTGTCATCGAGATGGGCTGCTGGACGCCAGTACAAACCACTGGAGAAGGCGGCCAATGGCAGGCGCGTCTGCTGAGTGCCGACGGTTCGCGCTTTGAGGTGGTGTTCGACGGTCAGGTGCAAGGCACGGTCGATTGGGGCATGACCGGTCAGCACAACGTCGCTAACGCCTTGGCAACGCTCGCCGCGGCCCGTCACGTAGGCGTCGTGCCTGCGCAAGGCGTCGAGGCGCTGAGTGCGTTCAAGAGTGTCAAGCGGCGCATGGAGAAGGTCGCCGATGTGCGCGGCATCATTCTTTATGACGACTTCGCCCACCACCCGACCGCCATCGCCACCACCCTTGACGGTCTGCGCAAGAACGTCGGCGACGCACCGATCATTGCCGTGATCGAGCCACGCTCCAATTCCATGAAGCTCGGCGCGCACCGCGACGGTCTGCCGGAGAGCGTGAAGCAGGCTGATCAGGTGGTGTGGTACGCACCCGCCAATCTGGGCTGGGATCTGGCTGCAACGGCGGCTGAATGCTCTGTGCCAGCAGTGGTGTGCGATTCGCTTGATGCGATCATTGCGCGGGTCAAAAGCCAGGCGCAGTCAGGCACGCATATCGTGATCATGAGCAACGGCGGCTTCGGCGGCCTGCATGGCAAACTGGCCGAGGCTTTGAAATGAGCGGGCCGGAACGCATCACGGTCGCCATGACCGGCGCCTCGGGCGCGCAATATGGCCTGCGTCTGCTGGATTGTCTGGTGCGTGAAGACCGGGAAGTGCATTTCCTGATTTCCAAGGCCGCGCAACTGGTGATGGCGACCGAGACTGATGTGCGCCTGCCGCCCAAGCCGATGATGATGCAGGCGTTCCTGACCGAGTACACCGGTGCGGCAGCGGGGCAGATTCGGGTCTATGGACGTGATGACTGGATGTCGCCTGTGGCGTCTGGTTCGGGTTCGCCAAGCGCAATGGTCGTGGTGCCGTGTTCGACCGGCACGCTGTCGGCGATTGCGACCGGGGCCTGCAACAACCTCATCGAGCGCGCGGCTGATGTCACCCTCAAGGAGCGTCGCCAGTTGATTCTGGTGCCACGCGAGGCACCGTTCTCCAGCATTCATCTGGAGAACATGCTCAAGCTGTCGAACATGGGCGCCGTGATCCTCCCCGCGTCGCCCGGTTTCTATCATCAGCCGCAGACCATCGATGATCTGGTGGATTTCGTGGTGGCGCGGATTCTGAACCTGCTGAATGTGCCGCAGGACATGTTGCCGCGCTGGGGTGAGCACCATGTCGGTGGCGATGAATAAGCTGCTGATCATTGCGCTGGCGCTGGTCATGACCGGCTGCGCCACGGTGCGTACGCTCGATGCCGCCAAACCCGGCGCGCCAGTGGTCTACGCGGGCACGCGGCTGGACATGTATGCGATAGAGGGTGGTTGCTGCGCAACCGATCTCTTCGGGGCCGAGGCTCCGAGCTATCCGGGTGTGGACCTGCCGGCTAGCGCCTTGCTTGATACCGTGTTGCTGCCGTTGTCGCTGCTGGCCGCGTTAGGCTTTTTTGTTCAGGCTACTGGCGGGCTTTGACCGACATGGTGGAAGCCGACCGGACAGCGTTTGGTTTGCCCGCGGATACTGCGCTTCATTCACTGAGTATTTGTAGGGCGTACCAGCCCTTTCGTGAGCAAGCTTGCTCCCACACGCTGAAACCGGCTTTCAGCCTGTAGGAGTGGACTTGTCCACGAAGACTGCCTTCCAGGCGCACCACTTCGGCTGAATGCACCGCCCCTTCGCGGACAAGTCCGCTCCCGCGGGCTGAATGTACCGATCTATGTCGCGAGCAAGCCCGCTCTCACGAAAGCGCGTGTAATCGGTAAGTTGCGTTGGGTTCGACAGGAACAGGCGTGTGCGCCATTGCCGCAGGGCGGGGCACATGCTTGTGCTGTTTATTTCCCGAGCTTGCGCAGTTCATCCGACTCGACAATACGCTCGCCATCCTGCTCCTCCAGCGCCAGCCGCCACAGGGCTCGGGCCAGTTGGCAGGCTTCGATGGCGCCGTATTTGCCGGGGATCAGTTTGGCGATGGGCGCCGCCAGTTGTTCGGCCCAGCGGGTGTCCGGGCGATTGCCGATCAGCAGGGAAGGACGGGCAATGGTCAGTTGCGGCCAGTCCTGCCTTCTGAGCGCCTGTTCCATCTCGCCTTTGACGCGGTTGTAGAACACGCTGGATTTCGCATCGGCACTCACGGCGCTGATCACCAGCAGGTGCCGGGCTCCCAGTTCACGTGCACGCTTGGCAAACGCCACGACCAGGTCCAGGTCCACAGCCTTGAACGCGTCCTGCGAGCCGGCCTGTTTGATGGTCGTGCCCAGGCAGCAGAAGGCGATGTCCACCCGACCGCCCAGCGATGGCAGCAGCGCGGTCAGGTCGCCTACCGGGTTTTCAAGATGGGGATGTTCAGCCAGAGGTCGGCGCGTAGGTGCGAGTACACGGCTGACGGTGGGCTCATTGAGCAGGCGATCCAGCAGATGCTCGCCGGTCAGGCCTGTCGCACCTGCGAGCAGGATGTGTTTCGGCGTCAAGTACATAATGTTTCTCCCTTGATACGGATAAGCCTAGCGGCTACTCGAGGTCTTCGCTTCCTTGCGATTCAACGCCGTATTCAGCGCGCGTTCTGCCTGATTCTTGCGTAACAGCTGCCAGCGGGCAATAACGCCTTTGGGGGCCCAGATCTGCGGTTCTGATGCTTCGAAATTATCTTCGGTTTCGCGTCGGGCGACGTAGGCCTTGGCGTCGTTGAACGCCTGCTGCAAGTCATCTGTTTGGACCAGCGCCCTGCCGAATAGTGCGTCGCCGAAATAGGTGAAGTCTGCCTCTTCAGAGCAGCCGAAGGAAACCCGGTCGGCGCGCGACGCGGTCATGACCAGCGTGCGCTCGTCTTTGAGGTCCGGAATGAAGCCGCCGGAATAACAGGCCGAAATCACCACGACTTTGTCGCGATTCTTCAACGGGGCGAGGGCCGCGGCCAGCGCGTCGGCGGGCAGGTCGGCCAGTGACAGGCGTGGCTGGTCCAGCACCAGTTCGTGGTCCTGAGTGCCGTGGCTGGTCAGGTAGATGAAGATCAGGTCCTCAGGGCCGCTGCGCTGCGCCAGTGTCTGCATGGCACGGGTGATGGTCTCGCGGGTGGCCATCGGCCGGTCATCCATGTGGTCGCGATGGTTGACCAGGCTGATCTGTCCCACTGCGCCAAAGCGCGTCGCCAGCAGATTGCTGACATAGTCCGCTTCGCGCATGAAGACACTCTGCTTGCCATCGCCGCCCACTACCAGGCTGTACAGCTCAGGCGTCGAGGTGGAGGCGGGCACGGCGGCCAGCGCTTTTTCCAGCAGTGAGCCTTGTGCGAGCAGACCTGCTTCCAGCGCGTCGGGCAACAGTTTGCCTTTGGCATCGCGAATACGTTGGCCATTGGCCCAGATGCCGCGCTGCACTGCGCCATCGGCCGCCGTCAGAACGCCGTCACCGTGATAGGTATCGTCAGCGAACTCTCCGACGTACTGACTGCCATCGGGCAGTTGCAGTCGACCCTGTCCCGAGAAGCGCCAGTTGTTGAATTCGCCCTGATAGCGGCTGCCGTCGGAGCCGATCAGCTCGCCCTTGCCTGTCAGCGCGCCTTCTCTGAACTCACCGCTCCATACATCACCGTCGCTGTTTTCATAGCGGCCGGTGCCGTCGAGCTGATTGTTGCGAAAGCGGCCTACGTATTGGTCGCCATCAGCACTGCTGAAGCTGCCGTTGCCTTGCAACTGGCCATCGACGAATGTGCCGCTGTACTGATTGCCGCTGGCATCGCTGCGCACGCCTTCGCCGTTGGGTTTGCCATTGGCGAACAGGCCTTGAAACTGGCTGCCGTCTTCAAGCTCCAGGCGGCCTGGACCCTCATACAGCCCCGCCTTGAACTGGCCGCGGTACAACATGCCTTTGTCTTTCTGGGTGCCTTCGCCGTCGCGCAGTCCCAGCTTGAAGCCGCCGACATAGGTCGCACCGCTGCGAGTGGTCAGTCGACCCTGGCCGCTGTACAGGCCTTGTTCGAAGCCCCCTTTGTAAATGTCGCCATTGCTGGCGTGCAGTTCGCCCGCACCTTGTCTCATGCCGTGATCGAACTGGCCTTCATACCAACTGCCGTTGGGGTAATCGATACGGCCCCGGCCCTGCAACAGGCCGTCAACCACGTCGCCACGGTAACGCCCGCCATCTGCAAGACGGCCGTCGGGGGGCAGCAGTGATTCGCCATCACCGCAACCTGCGATCAAGAGTGTCAAAGCCAGTGGGGCGAGCGCGCGCATGTGAGATCCCAAAAGAGTGATTCAGCGTTGAACCGGCTCTGCTGGGCAGATGTATTGGTTTCAACCGTCGGCGAGTATGCCGCAGTGAGTAACGGGTACGAAACAGTCTGTTACGACTGTTTCGTTTTTCAGACGTGTTACACGAAGCACATCGACAGCGGTTCAGCCACAAAGGCCGGTTTTTCCTGGCCCTCTATCTCCATGGTCGTGGTTGCCTTGAGCAGCCATTGGCCGGGTTTCTTTTCCGTGGCGTCGGTCAGTTCGACCTTCAGGCGCACGCGGGAGTTGACCGGCACCGGCTGGATGAAGCGCACGCTGTCCAGGCCATAGTTGATCACCATCTTCATCCCTTCCGGCAACACCAGCAGGTCACCCATGAGCTTGGGAATCAGCGACAGCGAGAGAAAACCATGGGCGATGGTGGTACCAAACGGGGTGCTTGCAGCCTTGACCGGGTCGACATGGATAAACTGGAAATCCCCTGTCGCTTCGGCGAACAGGTTGATACGTTCCTGATCGATGGTCAGCCACTCGGAACATCCCAGTTCCTTGCCGATGTAGTTCGTGAGTTCTGAAACAGGTACAACAGGCATGTCACTCTCCTTGTCTTCTGGTGTTGTAGCGTAATGCTGATGACTGCGTAGGATATCGCCCGCAGACGAACCACAAGATCAGCAGAGGGTTGCCGGTTGGTCAAGCAGCGTCATGCGCGCGAATACCGGCTCATAGGCACTGGCGCGTCATGTTTATAATGCGGCAGAGAATTCGCCGGGTCTGTCTAGTGTGCTGGAGTGCTCATGTTGCTACGGGGTTTGACATGGCTGGTGCTGTTCCAATTGTTGGGAACGGCGCTCAACCATCTGTTTCTATCGATGCTGCCGGGGCCGATCATCGGCCTGGTGCTGCTCATGGGCTTTTTGATGCTGCGCGGTGAGGTGGGCGAGCCCGTCAGCATGGCCGCCAGCAGCCTGTTGCGTTATTTGCCGCTGCTGCTGGTGCCGCCAGCGGTGGGCGTGATGGTGTACGCCGCCGCCATCGCCGAGGATTTCTGGGCCATTTTCGGCACCCTGTCGCTGTCCTTGATGATTTCGCTGACCTTCGTGGGCTGGCTGATGCAGAAACTTATCGAGCGTCAGGCGCGCCGCCGGGAGCCGTCATGAATCTTGACTGGAACGGCGCGTGGGCATCGGTGATCCACCATCCGTTATTCGGGATTGCCATCACGCTGGGCGCTTATCAACTGGCCATGGTCGCTTACGAGAGAACCCGCTGGCTGTTTCTGCAGCCGGTGCTGGTGTCCATGCTGGTGGTGATCGGTATTCTGCTCACCTGTGGCCTGGATTACGCCGAATACCGTAAAAGCACTGAAATACTCGGCATTCTGCTGGGCCCTGCGACCGTTGCGCTGGCCGTGCCGCTTTATCTGAATCTGCGCCGGATTCGTCAGTTGTTCTGGCCGACCTTGACTACGCTGGTGGTGGGTGGCGTTTTTGCCACGGGTCTGTGCGTGGGGTTGGGAGTCTTGTTCGGCGCCGATCACATGATCCTGATGACCATGGCACCGAAATCGGTCACCTCGCCCATTGCCATGCTGGTGGCCGAACAGATGGGTGGAGTGGCTGCGCTGGCGGCGGTTTTCGTGTTGATTACCGGTGTGTTCGGTGCCATTTTCGGCCCAGGTCTTTTGTCGCTGGCCGGTGTCGAGAACCACGCCGCCCGAGGCATGGCGCTGGGCCTGACCGCACACGCGGTCGGCACGTCCGTCGCGCTGCAGGAAGGTGAGGAGGCAGGGGCTTTCGCCGCGTTGGCGATGAGCCTGATGGGGGTTGCGACGGCATTGTTCCTGCCGTTGGCAATGTCGTTGGTCGTTTGAGGGGCTTGTTATGACGTTGCCTTTGTTTCCACTGAACGCTGTGCTGTTTCCCGGGTGCGTGCTCGACCTGCAACTGTTCGAGGCGCGCTACCTGGACATGATTGGCCGCTGCATGAAGCAGGGGGCAGGGTTTGGTGTCGTGTGTATTACCCAGGGCAGCGAAACCGGTTCGGCGCCGGGAGGCTATTCGCTGATCGGCTGCGAGGCGCTGGTTCAGGACTTTCAGCAGCAGGACAACGGCCTGTTGGGCATACGCGTGGTGGGCGCACGACGCTTCCGGGTGGTGGGTGCCGAGGTGCAGCGCGACCAGTTGCTGGTCGCTGAGGTCGAGTGGCTGCAAGAGCCCGAAGAGCGCCCGCTACAGGAAGAAGACGCCGATCTGGTGGCGCTGCTCGAAGCGCTGGCCGAGCATCCGATGGTCGCGTCGCTGAACATGGGCGTGACGGCGGAGGGGCAGCAGTCGCTGGCCAATCAACTGGCGTACCTGCTGCCGTTTACTGAAGAAGACAAGATCGAACTGCTGGAAATCGACGATCCCGAAGAGCGTCTGGACGCGATTCAGGAATTGCTGGATGAAATGCAGGGCGATTTACAGGCTTGAGCCTGTGGCGTCTCGCAGGAGATAGCGAGACGCCTTGCACTGAGTGTGCGTCTATTGAGCACCATCAATACTGATAACGCAGCACGCCATGCGCCAGCGCGCGCACCGCAAAGGTGCCCAGCAGCGCAGTCAGGGCCGGAAGGACCAGCCACCAGACCTTGGGTGACATGGCTGGCAGCGGTTCGTTGCGCTGAATGATCGCAAGGCTCGCGGCGCAGATGCAGAACGCCAGCAGCATGCCGGCCAGGATATCCGTCGGCCAGTGCACACCCAGATAGACCCGCGACAGGGCTATCGCCAGCGCCGGAATTCCGAACACCAGCAACCAGGTCAGACGCAGGCGCACCGGCTGGCCACGGCCTGCCAGTACCGCCAGGGTCATGAACAGCGCAAACGCCGCCGAACTGTGTCCGCTCGGCATGCTGTAGGTGGTGAGTGGATCGACCAGCACTTCTGGCCGGGCGCGGGCAAAAAATGCTTTCAGCGTGCCGTTCGCGACGGCGGTACCCAATGTGGTCGCCAGCGCGAACGCTGCGTGACGCCACTGCCTGGCAATCAGCAGCGCGATGATCAGCAGCGAAGCCGCCAGCAGTTGCGCCTTGAAGTCACCGATGCTGGTGACCAGCACCACAATGTTTTGAGCGGTTTCGCTGCGGTGCTCCTGCACCAGCGTCATCAGGCCATTATCGAAGTCTGTCAGGTACGGCCAGCCGATGAACAATGCGGCGACCAGTGCCAGGCTGATCAGTGAAATCGCCTTGGTCGCGTAGCGTTTCTGGCGAATGCTGCTTTGAATGCTCAAGCCGAACAGCAGCGCCAGGCCTGCGCCGACGAACGCGGCCTCGGTCCAGAAACCTTCCGGCAGTGGCAGCCTGATCGCCGCACCGGCTGCCCACCCAGGCATCAGGTAAGCGATCGACCAGCCAGCGGCGGCCACCACACTCACCGCCGCAAAACGCGGGAACGGCATGTCGCACATGCCGGCGATCATCGGCAGCATGGGCCGCAGCGGGCCGATGAAGCGTCCGACCAGCAGGCTGGCAATGCCATATTTGTGGAAGTAGGACTCAGCGCCTGTCATCCATTCCGGGTGCGTTCGCAGCCCCGGCAACTGGCGGATGTTCTGATGGAAACGGCGGCCGATGAAATACGAGACCGCATCACCCAGCAACCCGCCCAGAAAACCCAGCAACAACACTTCGCTCAAAGGCAGGATGCCACTGCCGGCCAGCGCGGCAATGGCGAACATGATCACTGTGCCCGGCACAACGATCCCGACAATCGCAACGCATTCTATGAATGCCACCAGGAAAATCGCGACGGCAACCCAGGAAGGGTTTGCCGTCAGCCAGCCGGTCATGCCATTGAGCAGGTCGCCCATGGGTCAGTTTCCTTGATCGAGAAGTAAGTAGTCGCGGCCTTCGACCTGACCGCGCCTGAGAGGGTTCCGCGTACAGAAACGCGCGTAATCGGCATCGACGAAGCGGTACATCAGGTGCTCATCACGGCCGGCAGGAATGCCGAGCCGGGTAGTCTGGATGATGCGGGTCGGTTGCTCACCGACATCCTCGACCAGCAATTTGAGAGGATCGAAGCGTTTTGCGTCCCACGTCGGGACTTTCAGCCCCAGCGCCTTGCACAGCAGGGTCTGACCTGCGCACAGTCGTTGCGGCGGACGGATGGCACCGCTGGCATCGGGGTTGTTGAGCTGCATCTGTGCCAGCGCGTTTTCGTCGCTGACGGCATCGATCCAAGGGTACGCAGACTTGATCAGCACCGCGTTGCCGGGACCCTCTGCACTGAAGTTCAGCGAGTCACCGCCCCGGGCGTAGTACATATAGATGTGGCCGCCCTCCAGAAACAGCGCTTTGCGTTTCTCGGTGTAGCCCAGCGAGGCGTGGCTGCCTTTTTCGGCGCAGTAATAGGCTTCAGTTTCGATGATGCGCACCGCGAGCCATAGCCCACCGACCTTGTGCCGAATGACCTTGCCGAGCAGATCGCGCGCGAGCACTTGGGCGTCGCGATTGAAAAAGCAGTCGGGAAGGGCGGTGGGCATAGGCAGGCAACTGAAAACGGGAAGGTGCCGATAATAACAAGCGCATCTTGAATTGCAGCTGAATGTGTCATCAAGGCCGACTTTGTTGTTTCTGAACGTGACTGGCCTCAGGCGCGGCTGATGCCGCCATGGCGGCGTCTGGACCACTCCCGACCAAGGCAGTTGCAGAAAACTGCGCACTGTTATCGACCATCCGCCTGTCTGCGCTGTCGTTCGGGCGGCACGACAGCTATAATCGGCCGCTTTCCTCTCTGCCAAGACCTCTGAGACCATGACTGAGTCCGTTCTTGACTACATGACCCGCCTGGGTCGCGCCGCCCGCGAAGCTTCGCGAGTGATCGGCCGTGCCAGCACCGCGCAGAAAAACCGCGCCCTGCTGGCCACCGCCGCCGCTCTGGACGAAGCCCGTGCCGAGCTGTCTGCCGCCAATGCGCTGGACCTGGCCAACGGTCAGGCCAATGGTCTTGAGCCGGCCATGCTGGAACGTCTGGCCCTGACCCCCGCACGCATCGACAGCATGATCGTCGGGTTGCGTCAGGTCGCCAGTCTGCCGGACCCGGTGGGAGCCATCCGTGACATGAGCTATCGGCCATCGGGTATTCAGGTCGGCAAGATGCGCGTGCCGCTGGGTGTTGTAGGCATCATCTACGAGTCGCGTCCGAACGTGACCATCGATGCCGCGAGCCTGTGCCTGAAGTCCGGTAATGCGACCATTCTGCGCGGCGGTTCCGAGGCCATTCATTCCAACCGTGCGATTGCCGCCTGCATCGAGCGTGGCCTGGCGGACGCCGAACTGCCCGCTGCCGTGGTGCAAGTGGTCGAAACCACCGATCGCGCTGCCGTGGGCGCGTTGATCACCATGCCAGAGTACGTGGACGTCATCGTGCCGCGTGGTGGCAAGGGTTTGATCGAGCGCGTCAGCCGTGACGCCCGCGTGCCGGTCATCAAGCACCTGGACGGTATCTGTCATGTGTATGTGAGTGCCCATGCCGATCTGGCGAAGGCGCAAAAGATCGCGTTCAACGCCAAGACCTATCGCTACGGCATTTGCGGCGCGATGGAAACCCTGCTGGTCGACCAGACCGTCGCCGCCGATTTCCTGCCGCCGATGGCTGCGCAGTTTCGTGAGAAGGGCGTCGAGTTGCGTGGCTGCGAACGCACCCGCGAGCTGATCGATGTCATCGCGGCGACCGAAGACGACTGGCACACCGAGTATCTGGCAGCGATTCTGTCGATTCGCATCGTCACCGGTCTGGATGAAGCCATCGAGCACATCAACCATTACGGCTCGCACCACAGCGACGCCATCGTCTCGGACCATCAGGGCCAGACTCGCCGGTTCATGGCCGAGGTCGACTCCAGTTCGGTCATGGTCAATGCGCCGACCAGCTTTGCCGATGGCTTCGAATACGGGTTGGGTGCCGAGATCGGCATTTCTACTGATAAGCTGCACGCCCGTGGTCCGGTCGGCCTTGAAGGGCTGACCTGCGAGAAGTACATCGTGATCGGTGACGGTCAACTGCGCGGACAAGCCTGACTTGAGCGAGCCCATGACAGCGTTGCCCAGACGTATCGGCATGCTTGGGGGCACGTTCGATCCGGTTCATATCGGTCACTTGCGCGGAGCGCTGGAAGTGGCCGAGTTGCTGGAACTCGATGAGTTGCGCCTGACGCCCAGCGCCAGGCCCCCGCATCGCGACATGCCGAGTGTCACGGCCGAGGATCGTCTGGCGATGGTCCGCAGTGCTGTGCAGGGCGTGTCACCTTTGACGGTGGATGACCGTGAGCTGAAACGGGACAAACCGTCGTATACCCTCGACACCCTGGAATCGATGCGCGCCGAACTCGCGCCTCAGGACCAGTTGTTTCTGTTGCTGGGTTGGGATGCCTTTTGCGGGCTGCCCTCCTGGCATCGGTGGGAAGAATTGCTGGAGCACTGCCATATCGTGGTGCTGCAACGCCCGGACGCGGACAGCGAGTCGCCGGATGCCATGCGCAACCTGCTGGCGGCGCGCGCTGTCAGCGACCCCAAGGCCCTGAAAGGGCCGGGCGGCAACATTACATTCGTCTGGCAGACGCCTTTATCGGTGTCTGCCACCCAGATCCGTCAACTGCTGGCCAGCGGTAAGTCGGTACGTTTTCTGGTGCCAGACGCGGTACTGGCCTATATCGATGTGCACGGGCTTTACCGTGCGCCGAACACAGATGGGTCGTCCTGAAACTGCTTTTTACAGATAAGCGTTTGGACGCTCCCACACATACGAGCTGAATGAGTTTTATATGACAAAGCAAAAAATGAGCAGTGAAGAAGTCGTCGCCGTGGCAACCGCCGCACTGGAAGACGTCAAGGGCGCAGACATTCTGGCCATCGACGTGCGCGACAAGACCAGCATCGCCGACTACATGCTGATCTGCACCGGTACTTCCAACCGCCAGTTGAACGCTCTGGTCGACAGCGTTCGCGAGAAGGTCAAGGCTGCAGGCCTCATGCCGTTGAGCGAAGAAGGCAAGGGCGACAGCGACTGGGTCTTGCTGGACCTGGGTGACGTCATCGTTCACGTGATGACTGCTGCCGCACGCCAGTTCTATGACCTGGAGCGTCTGTGGCAAGGTGCCGAGCAGAGCCGCGCAGCCAGCGCTGCACACCATACTCCGGGTAACGAATAAGGCATTATCGTGCGTTTGCGTCTGATCGCCGTTGGTTCGCGCATGCCCAAGTGGGTGGAAGAAGGTTGGCACGAGTACGCCAAGCGGATGCCCTCAGAACTTGCGCTTGAACTGGTGGAAATTCCGCTCAATACCCGTGGCAAGAACGCCGACGTCGCGCGCTTCATCCGTCAGGAAGGCGAGGCGATGCTGGCCAAGGTTCAGCCGGGTGAGCGGATCGTCACGCTGGAGGTGCATGGAAAACCGTGGAGCACCGAGCAACTGGCGGTCGAACTCGATCGCTGGCGCCTGGATGCCCGCACGGTCAACCTGATGGTCGGCGGCCCCGAGGGGCTGGCGCCGGAAGTCTGTGCCCGCAGCGAGCAACGCTGGTCGCTGTCGCCGTTGACCTTGCCGCACCCGCTGGTGCGTATCCTGATCGGTGAGCAGATGTATCGCGCCTGGACCGTTCTGTCCGGGCACCCTTATCACAAGTAGCATCGTTTTTACTGTGAATACGGCCTAAATGTCTCAACCGATCCGCCTAAAAGACCACGAGAAAGACGCACGCCTGGTGCGCGGCAGGGTCGTGTTCGGTGCTGTGGCGGTCGTGTTGCTGGTGTGCGTGCTGATCGCCCGTTTGTATTTCCTGCAGGTCATTCAGTACGACTACCATTCGACCCTGTCGGAAAACAACCGGGTTCACGTTCAGCCGATTCCACCCAGCCGTGGCCTGATCTACGACCGCAACGGCGTGGTGGTGGCCGATAACCGGCCCAGCTTCAGTCTCTCTGTCACACGTGAGCGCTCCGGCGACTGGTCCGCTGTACTGGACACCATCGTCGAGATCCTCCAGCTCACACCTGACGACCGCATCATTTTCGAAAAGCGTATGAAGCAGGGGCGACGGCCGTTCGAGCCGGTGCCCGTGCTTTTCGAGCTGACGGAAGAGCAGATTGCGCTGATCGCGGTCAATCAGTTCCGCCTGCCGGGCGTCGAGGTGGTGGCGCAACTGGTTCGGCATTATCCGCAGGGGCCGCACTTCGCGCATTCGGTTGGTTACATGGGCCGGATCAACGAGAAAGAGCTCAAGAGCCTCGATCCGGTCAACTACAGCGGCACGCACCATATCGGCAAGACCGGCATCGAGCGTTTCTACGAGCCTGAATTGCATGGTCAGGTGGGTTATGAAGAAGTCGAGACCAACGCCCGGGGCCGTGTATTGCGGGTGCTCAAACGCACCGATCCGATCCCCGGCAAGGACATTGTCCTGAGCCTGGACATCAATTTGCAGGAAGCCGCCGAAGCCGCGCTGGGCGGGCGTCGAGGTGCGGTCGTGGCCCTGGACCCGAAAACCGGTGAGGTGCTGGCGATGGTCAGTGCGCCGAGCTTCGACCCGAACCTGTTCGTGACCGGTATCAGCTTCAAGGCCTACGCCGAGCTGCGCGATTCCATCGACCGGCCGCTGTTCAACCGTATTCTGCGCGGCCTGTATCCGCCCGGTTCGACCATCAAGCCGGCGGTGGCCATCGCCGGGCTGGATGCCGGTGTCGTGACGCCTGCTTCGCGTGTGTTCGATCCAGGCTTTTATCAGTTGCCCAATTACGATCACAAATACCGTAACTGGAACCGTACCGGTGACGGCTGGGTCGATCTGGACACCGCCATCATGCGCTCCAACGACACTTACTTTTACGATCTGGCCCACAAGCTGGGCATCGATCGGCTTTCCACTTACATGAACAAGTTCGGCATCGGCCAGAAGGTCTCGCTGGACATGTTCGAAGAGTCCGCAGGCCTGATGCCGTCGCGGGACTGGAAGCGCGCCACTCGCAGGCAAGCCTGGTTCCCCGGCGAGACGCTGATTCTGGGGATCGGCCAGGGCTACATGCAGGCCACGCCGCTGCAACTGGCCCAGGCCACTGCGCTGGTGGCCAACAAAGGCGTGTGGAACCGGCCGCATCTGGCCCGAACCATTGAAGGCAAGCCGCCGGTGGACGAGAACCCGATGCCGGACATTATTCTGCGCGACCCGGCCAACTGGGCCAGGGTCAACCACGGTATGCAGGAAGTCATGCACGGCGCGCGCGGCACGGCGCGCAAGGCCGCCATCGGTGCGCAATACCGCATCGCTGGCAAAAGCGGTACCGCGCAGGTCGTGGCGATCAAGCAGGGCGAGAAGTACGACCGCACCAAGGTTCAGGAACGGCATCGCGACCACGCCCTGTTCGTCGGCTTCGCGCCTGCCGACAATCCCAAAATCGTTGTGGCCGTGATGGTGGAGAACGGCGAGTCCGGCTCCGGCGTCGCTGCCCCCGTTGTCCGTCAGGTGATGGATGCCTGGCTGCTCGACGAGAACGGCCAGCTCAAGCCTGAGTACGCCGGTTCCCTGAATCTGGAGGCTGCGGCCCGTGAAGAGTAATTTCGACCGCATCCTGTCCAGCGAAGATGTGATGCGCCGTCGCGCCACCTTCCTGCAGCGCATCCATATCGACGGTCCGCTGCTGATCCTGCTGCTGACGTTGGCGGCGGGCAGTCTGTTTGTCCTGTATTCGGCCAGCGGCAAGAACTGGGACCTGCTGATCAAGCAGGCCAGCTCGTTCGGTATCGGTCTGGTCGCCATGGTGGTCATCGCCCAGCTCGAACCCCGGTTCATGGCCCGCTGGGTGCCGGTTCTGTATGTGCTCGGCGTGCTCTTGCTGGTGGTCGTGGACGTGATGGGGCATAACGCCATGGGCGCGACCCGCTGGATCAACATCCCCGGCGTCATTCGATTCCAGCCCTCGGAATTCCTGAAGATCATCATGCCGGCGACCATTGCCTGGTATTTGTCCAAGCGCACCTTGCCGCCGCACCTCAAACATGTGGCCGTGAGCCTGGCGTTGATCGGTGTGCCGTTCATTCTGATCGTGCGTCAGCCGGACCTTGGCACATCGTTGCTGATTCTGGCCTCGGGTGCGTTTGTGCTGTTCATGGCCGGCTTGCGCTGGCGCTGGATCATCAGCGTGCTGGCCGCTGCCGTACCGGCGGCCGTCGCGATGTGGTTTTTCTTCATGCACGATTATCAGAAGCAGCGCGTGTTGACGTTCCTCGATCCTGAAAGTGATCCGCTGGGCACCGGCTGGAACATCATCCAGTCCAAGGCGGCCATTGGTTCGGGCGGCGTGTTTGGCAAGGGCTGGCTGCTGGGCACGCAGTCGCATCTGGACTTCCTGCCGGAAAGCCACACCGACTTCATCATCGCGGTATTGGGTGAGGAGTTCGGGCTGGTGGGGATCTGTGCGCTGCTGATCATCTATATGTTGCTGATCGGTCGCGGGCTGGTCATTACCGCGCAGGCGCAGACGCTGTTCGGAAAATTGCTCGCAGGCGCGCTGACCATGACGTTTTTTGTTTATGTTTTCGTCAACATCGGTATGGTCAGTGGCCTGCTGCCGGTTGTAGGTGTTCCGCTGCCCTTCATTAGTTACGGCGGAACTTCGCTCGTGACCCTACTGTCAGCGTTTGGGGTTTTGATGTCGATCCACACACATCGCAAATGGATCGCTCAGGTTTGATTAAGGTGAACAACTCAATGCAAGCAATGCGTAACTGGGCTCGATATGCTCCGGTGGTCGGCCTGGTGGGCATCCTTGGATCGGTGCAGGAGGCGTTGGCCGGTGATTACGAAGGCTCGCCCCAGGTGGCCGAGTTCGTCGGTGAAATGACCCGCGATCACGGTTTTGCCGGTGAGCAATTGATGGCGCTGTTCCGTGAGGTCGAGCGCAAGCAGCCGATTCTCGATGCGATCTCCCGTCCTGCCGAGCGCGTCAAGCAGTGGAAAGATTACCGGCCGATGTTCATGACCGACGCGCGTATCGCCCGCGGTGTCGATTTCTGGCGTCAGCATGAGGCCGCGCTGGCCCGTGCCGAGCAGGAATATGGCGTACCGGCACAGATCATTGTGTCGATCATCGGCGTTGAAACCTTTTTTGGCCGTAATACCGGCAATTATCGGGTGATCGACGCGTTATCGACGCTGGGCTTCGATTACCCGCCCCGCGCGCCATTCTTTCGCAAGGAGCTGAGAGAATTCCTGCTCCTGGCACGTGAACAGCAGGTCGACCCGCTGACGCTGAAGGGTTCCTACGCCGGAGCCATGGGCTTGCCGCAGTTCATGCCGAGCAGCTTTCGTGCTTACGCCGTGGATTTCGACGGTGATGGCCATATCAACATCTGGACCGATCCCGACGATGCGATTGGCAGTGTGGCCAGCTACTTCAAGCGCCATGGCTGGGTCGCCGGTCAGCAGGTTGTCAGCCGGGCGGATGCCCGAGGCGAGCGCATAGACGAAGGTTTGAGTCCGGGTCTTGATCCGGTGATGTCGGTCGGGGAGTTGCGAGGCCTGGGCTGGGCGAGTCATGATGCGCTGCGCGACGACCTGCCAGTGACAGCGTTTCGCCTGGAAGGCGACAATGGCCCGGAATACTGGATGGGTTTGAACAATTTTTACGCAATCACCCGTTATAACCGCAGTGTGATGTACGCCATGGCCGTGTATCAGCTGTCTGAATCGTTGGTTCAAGCTCGAGGCGTCAAGTAATGCGGGCATTGCCGATTCGTACATCGTTGAAGTTGCTGGGGTTTGCAGGGCTGGCCCTGTTGGTCGCCAGTTGCTCGTCTCCTTCACGCACCACACAGCAGTCGCCAAAAGGCGGCGCGGTGGTGCGCTCCATGCCCGGTCTGGACATCAACCGTGCCCACAAGGACGGCGCGCCGTGGTGGGACGTGGATGTTTCACGCATCCCGGATGCCACACCGACCCTGCACACCGGTCCCTACAAGGCCAACCCTTATACCGTGCTGGGCAAGACCTACTTTCCGATGAGTGAGTCCAAGCGCTACGTCGCGTCGGGCACCGCATCCTGGTATGGCACCAAGTTTCATGGTCAGAACACCGCCAATGGCGAGGTCTACGACCTGTATGGCATGAGCGCGGCACACAAGACCCTGCCGCTGCCCAGTTACGTCAAAGTGACCAACCTGGACAACAACCGCACAGTAATTCTGCGGGTCAACGACCGGGGGCCGTTCTATTCCGATCGCATCATCGACCTGTCTTACGCGGCCGCCAAAAAACTCGGCTACGCCGAAAGCGGCACTGCGCGGGTCAAGGTCGAAGGCATCGACCCACAGGAGTGGTGGGCCCAGCGTGGTCGTCCTGCGCCGCTGATGCTCAATCAGCCGCAAGTGATGGCCCAGGCCACGCCGCCTGCGTTAAGTACGTCCACCGGGACGGTCGAGCAATACACGCCGCCGCCTCAGCAACACGCCGCTCCTGTTGTACCGGTTCAGGTTGACGCAAAAAAAAACGCTTCAGGACAAGCCGCTGGGCTATTTCTCCAGGTGGGAGCCTTCGCGAATCCGGACGCTGCGGAGCTCCTGAGGTCGAAACTGAGCGGGATGGTTCGGGCCCCGGTTTTCGTGAGCTCGATAGCGCGCAATCAGCAAACGCTTTACCGCGTCAGGATGGGACCCGTTGGCACGCCGGGTGAAGCCCAGCAGTTGCAGGACAGCGTCCGCTCGGCCAACCTCGGCCAGCCAAGCGTCGTGACATCGGACCAGTAACGGATTTTTTGACAGTCGTCCTCCAGCAGCAGTGGAGGATGAAAGGCAGTCGCAGGCGGCGCGTATTGGCCATCAGGCAAGCGCCGCCGGTAACTGCCCCACGAGGTCGTGTGTCGAACAGACGACTTTGTCAGCCAGGGATGTAGCCTGGCGCCACGAGCCGTACCGAGGCGTATATGCTTCGCCGGTCTGTTCAGCTTTGCCCGCAAGGGCATGTTTGCCCATTAGCATTTTCGAGAGACGGATGAACATCACCACCTTTGCAAAACGTTTGTGCCTGCTTGTACCCCTGATAATCACTCCGGCTGCCTGGGCCGCAGAGCAAATGACACCGGCCGCGCCGCAACTGGCCGCCAAGTCTTATGTTCTGATGGATGCCACCAGTGGCAATGTCCTGGTCGAGAACAATGGTGATCAGCGTCTGGCTCCTGCGAGTCTGACCAAGTTGATGACCGCCTACATCGCGACTCTGGAAATCCGTCGTGGCCAGATCGGCGAGAACGATCCGGTGACCATCAGTGAAAATGCCTGGCGCACGGGCGGTTCGCGGATGTTCATCAAGGTGGGCAGCCAGGTGACCGTCAGCGACCTGCTGCACGGCATCATCATTCAGTCCGGCAACGACGCCAGCGTCGCGATCTCCGAGCACATCGCCGGCAGTGAAGACGCATTCGCCGACATGATGAACAAGACGGCTGGCGATCTGGGCATGACCAACAGCCACTTCATGAACCCGACCGGTCTGCCGAACCCCGAGCACTACTCGTCGGCTCACGACATGGCCAAGCTGGCCCGCGCGATCATCCACGAAGACCCGGCTCACTACGCGATCTACTCGCAGAAAGAGTTCTTCTGGAACGGCATCAAGCAGCCTAACCGCAACCTGTTGCTGTGGCGCGACAAGACCGTTGACGGTCTGAAAACCGGCCACACCGAAGAAGCAGGCTACTGCATGGTGTCGTCGGCCGTACGTGACGGCATGCGTCTGATTGCCGTGGTGTTCGGCACCAACAGCGAACAGGCTCGTGCCGCCGAGACCCAGAAGTTGCTGACGTATGGTTTCCGTTTCTTCGAAACCCAGAACTTCTACCAGAAGGGCACCGAACTGGCTCAGGCGCCGGTCTGGAAAGGCACCGTGCGTCAGGTCAAGGCCGGTCTGGCTGACGATCTGAGCATGACCATGCCTAAAGGCGACATGAAAAAGCTGTCGGCCAGCATGACCATGAACCCTCAGCTGGTTGCACCTATCGCCAAGGGCGATGTGATCGGCAAGGTTGAAGTGAAGATGGAAGACAAGGTGGTTCACACCGCTAATCTGATTGCGCTGGAACCTGTCGAGGAAGGTGGCATTTTCCGCCGCGTGTGGGATAGCATCCGCCTGTTCTTCTACGGCTTGTTCAACTGACCTTATTAGTAATCAATGCCGACCTTCTCGCGGCCTGCTCATGATCTGAGCGGGCCGCGTGTCCGTCGTCACGGCTTGTGAGACCTTTACTGCCATGACAGATACCGACGTCAAGTCGCACAAAATCGAATTTCCCTGCGCCGACTACCCGATCAAAGTGATCGGTGACACCAGCGTGGGCTTCACGGATGCTGTGATCGAGGTCTTGAGCAAGCATGCCAAGATCGACATCAAGACGCTCGCCGAGCGTCAGAGCAGCAATGGCAAGTACACCACCGTACAACTGCACATCGTCGCCACCGGCGAAGACCAGTTGCGCGATATCAATAGTGCTCTGCGCGCTACGGGTGTCGTGCACATGGTGCTCTGATGGGCGAGGCCCTGGGCTTTCGTGATCTGGGTCTGATCGATTACGAAACCGCCTGGCACGCCATGCAACGCTTCACCGACGGTCGCGGCAAGGACGCGGCGGACGAAGTCTGGCTGGTGCAACATCCTCCTGTATTCACCCAGGGTCAGTCCGGCAAGGCCGAACATTTGCTGTTGCCGGGCAATATTCCTGTTGTACAGGTCGATCGTGGCGGCCAAGTGACTTATCATGGCCCCGGTCAACTGGTGGCCTACCTGATGCTGGATGTCAGGCGCCTCGGTTTCGGCGTGCGCGATCTGGTGACCCGGATCGAAAACACGCTCATTGCCCTGCTGGACAGTTACGGGGTGACGGCGGCCGCCAAGGCGGATGCCCCGGGCGTGTACGTGGATGGGGCCAAGATCGCATCGCTGGGTCTGCGCATTCGCAACGGTTGCTCGTTTCATGGTCTGGCGCTGAACGTCGACATGGACCTTGAGCCGTTCCGCCGGATCAACCCGTGTGGCTACGCCGGGCTGGCAATGACCCAGCTGAGCGATCACGCAGAGCAGATAGAATTTTCCGAGGTAAGTGCCCGACTGCGCGCGCAGCTCGTCAGACACCTCGACTACGCTGAGCAGGCGACCCTAACGGGCGGAATAAACGAATATGACTGACACCGTGCAAACCCTGATCCCGACGCTCGATGTATCCGAGCGCGTGGCCCGTCCGAAAGTCGAAGCCGGCGTGAAGCTGCGCGGTGCGGAGAAGGTTGCGCGCATCCCGGTGAAGATCATTCCGACCGTCGATCTGCCGAAGAAGCCTGACTGGATTCGCGTACGCATTCCGGTTTCTCCGGAAGTCGACCGCATCAAGCAATTGCTGCGCAAGCACAAGCTGCACAGCGTCTGCGAAGAAGCCTCCTGCCCGAACCTGGGCGAGTGCTTCTCCGGCGGCACCGCGACCTTCATGATCATGGGCGACATCTGTACCCGTCGCTGCCCATTCTGCGATGTGGGTCATGGTCGTCCGAAGGCGCTGGATACGGATGAACCGATGAACCTGGCCGTCGCGATTGCCGACCTGCGCCTGAAGTACGTCGTGATCACCTCGGTTGACCGCGACGACCTGCGTGACGGCGGTGCTCAGCACTTTGCCGACTGCATCCGCGAAATCCGTCGTTTGTCGCCGGGCGTGCAACTCGAAACGCTGGTGCCGGATTACCGTGGCCGAATGGACGTTGCGCTGGAAATCACTGCGGCCGAGCCACCGGATGTGTTCAACCACAACCTGGAAACCGTGCCGCGTCTGTACAAGGCTGCGCGTCCGGGTTCGGACTACCAGTGGTCGCTGACCCTGCTGCAGCGCTTCAAGCAGATGGTCCCTCATGTACCGACCAAATCGGGCCTGATGCTGGGTCTGGGCGAGACCGACGAGGAAGTGATCGAAGTCATGCAACGCATGCGCGAGCACGACATCGACATGCTGACGTTGGGTCAGTACCTGCAGCCGTCGCGCAACCACTTGCCGGTACAGCGCTTCGTGCACCCGGACGTGTTCGCCTGGTTCGCCGAAGAGGGTTACAAGATGGGCTTCAAGAACGTCGCTTCCGGCCCGCTGGTGCGTTCGTCGTACCACGCTGATGAGCAGGCCAAGATCGCCAAAGCGATGCTTTGACGTTTCGCGGCAATACAAAACGGGCCAGGTAGCGATACCTGGCCCGTTTTTTATTCCGGGGGTGTTGATTGTGCCGTAAGCGTCCGGGAAAACCACCTACATCATGTCGAGCGTTAGGATGCAGTGCATTATTCCACCCTTATCGCTCGTCATAACGCTTGCGAGCCTCATTAAACCCCTCTGACTGCTCGATCACCCACGTCCATAGCGGAATCATCTGCACCAATAATCCCATTCCAAGCTCGGTCAGAGCATATTCGACACGCAAGGGCTTCTCGCCAAAATCGCGTCGAGAGATCAGGCCGTCGCGTTCCAGCTGACGCAGTGTGTGAGTGAGCATGCGTTGAGTGACGCCGTCCAATCGGCGACGTAACTCCGCGTGGCGCAAGGGGCTACTCACACCCAGCGCATGCACCACGCCTAGTGACCATCGGTTTCCAGAATGACTAAGGATATCGCGCTTGAGACCATCCTCATCCTCGCTCAGTTCGCGACAGGCATTCTGTGAAAGGCGCACGATTTCCTGAGCATCCAGACCGCTCGGTATCACCGATGTACCTACTTTTTGCGCATCGATGTCCATGACAAGATTCCTAGCTTCAAATTAAGTACGTCAGACAGGGGCTCACCATGCAGGCTGCTATTTCAAACGTCAAACAACGTATTCTGGTATTGGGGGCAGGCGAACTAGGGCTTGCCGTATTGCAAGGACTGGCCGGCCGATCAACCGAATCGATCAACATTACCGTGCTGCTGCGTCAAGCCACTGTGCAGAACTCGTCAATGGAAAAACAACAGGATATTCAAGCCATCAGGAAGCTAGGGGTTGCTATTGAGACAGCTGACATCACCAATGCCTCCATCGAAGAGCTTGCGGCGGTGCTGGGACGCTTCGACACGGTGATCAGTTGCGTAGGGTTTGCTGCGGGCCGGGGTACTCAGCTTAAGTTGACTCAAGCCGCGCTCACATCGGGTGTGAAACGTTATATTCCATGGCAGTTCGGCGTTGACTACGACTTAATTGGTCGTGGCAGCCCTCAAGACCTGTTCGACGAGCAACTGGATGTTCGCGACCTGTTACGTGCTCAATCTCGGACTGAATGGGTGATTATTTCCACCGGCATGTTCACCAGCTTCCTATTCGATCCAGCTTTCGGGGTCGTTGACCTAAACGCCGGACAGGTTAATGCGTTGGGCAGCTTTGAAACCATGGTTACGGTGACAACACCGGAGGACATAGGCACGCTCACCGCCGCCATTGTCCTGCACAGCCCGCGCCTTCTTAATCAGGTCGTTTACACCGCTGGTGACACCCTCACCTACGGCGCTTTGGCTGATTTGGTTGAGCGAGTCATCGAACGGAAAGTCGAGCGCCGAGCGCTTAGCGTGCAGCAGTTGCTAGCAGACCTTGCAGAAAAACCTGACGATAACTTACGAAAATACCGGGCAGTTTTTGCTATGGGCCGTGGTGTGGCATGGGATGTAGCGATGACATTCAACGCAATACATGGATTACCAGTGACCAGTGCAGAACAATGGGCGCAATCAAGTTTGCGTCGTAGCTAAGGTTGGCAGACGCGCGTTGAGTCGCTGAAGAAGCGCCCATTCTTATGGCAGGAGTCGTTCGATTTCGCTCACCCGCTGCATCGTCAGACGAGTCAACACACCCCTCATAAAGTAAACGCACTTTGCACAGATCGGCCAGGCGTCCACCGATGCGGAAGCAGTTGCTCGATCTCACTGGCTCGCTGCGTCGGCAACCTCGTCAGCACATCCTTGAGATAAGCATACGGGTCATGCCCGTTGAAGCGCGCCGACTGGATCAGGCTCGCGATCGCTGCCGCCCGCTTGCCGCTGCGCAGCTATCCCGCAAACAACCAGTTCGACCGCCCAAGCGCCCATGGCCGGATCAAGTTCTCGATCTGGTTGTTGTCGATGGGCACAGCACCATCGTCCAGGTAGCGCGTCAGCGCTACCCAGCGTTTGAGGCTGTAATCCAGAGCTTTGGCTGTGGCCGAACCCTCGGGCACAAGTCCACGCTGTGCCAGCATCCACTCATGTAGTTTTTCAGCGATGGGCACCGCCGTTTCCTGGCGTAGTCGCCAGCGATCTTCGTCACTCATTTCCTTGGCATGTCGCTCGACTTCGTACAGCCCACCAATCGAGTGAAGCGCCTGCTCCGCCAACTGGCTTTTATTGGCCACATGCAGGTCGAAGAACTTGCGGCGTGCATGCGCCATGCAGCCGATTTCGGTGATGCCCAGTTCGAAGCTGGCCTTGTAGCCGGCGAAGTCGTCACAGACCAGCTTGCCGTTCCAGATGCCCAGGAAGTTACGCGCATGTTCGCCGGCACGGGTGAGGCTGAAGTCGTAGACAACAGCCTTGAGTGCCGAAAATGGCGTGCTGCTGTAGGCCCAGACGTAAGCACGATGGGTTTTCTTCTCTCCCGGAGCCAGCATTTGTACCGGCGTTTCATCGGCGTGAACCACGCGCTGGGCCAGCACCACTTCGCGCAACGCATCGACCAGGGGCTGAAGCTGCACGCCGGTTTGACCCACCCACTGCGCCAGTGTCGAGCGCGGGATGGCCAGGCCGGCACGGCCGAAGATCTTTTCTTGCCGGTACAGCGGCAGGTGGTCGGCGAACTTGGCCACCATCACGTGGGCCAGCAGGCCGGCAGTGGGGATACCCTTGTCGATTACCTGCGCCGGCACCGGGGCCTGGATCAGTGTTTCGCACTGCCGACATGCCCATTTCCCACGCACATGCTGTTCGACGGTGAACACGCCCGGCGTGTAGTCCAGCTTTTCGCTGACATCTTCACCGATGCGCTGAAGCTGGCAGCCGCAAGCGCACTGGGTGTTGTCCGGCTCGTGATGGATCACAGTACGTGGGAACTGCGGTGGCAACGGTACACGCTTGGGTTGCTGGCGTGGTTCTGCCTGTGCGGGAGCGGGATGAAGGGCTTTTAACTCGGTCTCGATGGCTTCGAGGTCAGTATCGAGCAGGTCATCGAGCAAGCTGCCTTGCGCCGGGCTGATCTGCTCGCTGCGCTTGGCAAACTTGTGGCGCTTAAGGATGGCGATTTCGTGAGTGAGCTGTTCGATGATCGTTTCATCACGATGGATCTTTCGGCTCTGGGTGTCGACCTTGGACATCAACTGCGCAGCGAGTGTGCGCAGTTGTTCGGGGGTCATTTGGTCGAGATCGGGCAAGGAAGTCATGGGGGTGGATTTTACCAAAGCAGCCCGACTGCTTCAGTTAAAAGGCAGCATTTAAAGCAATGTAATTGCGCCGCCCGCACCGACTCGTTGCCAGGGTAATCCAAGTACCAGCGCCTGGAGTTGTTCGGGGTCGAGTTCGACCTCCGTTCCACGATAGAGGCCTAGCCAATGAAACTTACCTTGGTTCAAGCGCCGTGCCGCCAGCCAGATACCGACGCCGTCGTGCACTAGGACTTTCATCCGATTGGCCCGACGGTTGGCAAAGAGGTAAGCGCAGTGCGGCTTCGCCGCACCGAACACCGCGACCACTCTGGCCAACGCAGTCTCAGTGCCGGCGCGCATGTCCATAGGCTCGGTGGCGAGCCAAATTGCATCGACGCGAATCATTGGGCCAGGCCACGAATGAAACAGGCGCAGCCGTCCGGATCCGAGGATGGCCATTTTACGGTGATGGATTTATCACCCAGAGGCAGCGAGATCATCACCATCTCTTCTGATGCTCGCCTTGGTACCGTTTTTACCGGAACGAAAGCCGGCAAGGTTGCAGGCGATTGATCCCGGTAAGCCGGTAGCCACTTGCGGATCACGTTAGCATTGATGCCGTGATGGATGGCTACGCTGGAAATTGTCGCTCCGGGTTGCAGGCATTCCTGGACGACCTGGGCTTTGAATGGTTTCGGGTAAGAGCTTCGTTGGCGCATGGAAATCCTTGCGATAAGGGCGATCGCGTCCGCTTAAAAATACGCGGACACCATCGCCCTTAATGCTGGAGTTCGGTAGGTGACTTGGCCGGACGCTTACATTGTGCCTGCAATCCTGAGCGCCTGAATGGACGCGCGCCCGGCTCAGGCAGATCTGTGTATAACGCTGCGCGCGCAGAGCAGGCGGCGACCGTGCTCACGCTGTCGCCTTCTCAAGGCTTGCGCAGGTTGTTCAGCAACTCATGCGTCGGATAACCGTCGGCAGGCCAGCCGAATGACTGCTGTGCGCTACGGATGGCTTTGCGCGTATTGGCGCCGATAATCCCGTCTGGCGCGCCTGCGTCGTACTGGCGGGCCGAGAGCAGAGTTTGCAGTTCGATGCGCTCAGAACGGCTTAGCGGCAGGTCTCCACGTGGCCAACTGCCCACGACATAACCCGCGCCCTTGAAGCGGTCGGACAACAGGCTGATTGCCAGCGCGTAGGACGTCGAGTTGTTGTACTTGAGGATCGCGCGGAAGTTATCCAGCACCAGAAACGCCGGGCCACGATAACCGGCAGGCAACAACAGCGCCGCCTGCTGTTGGCTGGCGGCGACCGGGATCGCCGAGCCGTCCGGCTGTTTCAGGCCCAGTTGCTGCCACTCGGCCAGGCTCTTGCGAGTGGTCGAGTCAGCCAGTGCGTAGTCGAAGCCCGAACTCAGGACTACTTCAAAGCCCCAGGGCTGACCGCGCTGCCAGCCGGAGCTTTGCAGGTAGTGAGCTGTGGACGCCAGGGCGTCGGCAGGGGTATTCCAGATGTCGCGGCGGCCGTCGCCATCGAAATCGACGGCATGGGTGTTGTAGGTGGTGGGAATGAACTGCGTCTGACCCATGGCACCCGCCCAGGAGCCCAGCATCTTGTCTGGTGTGATATCACCGTGCTGCAGGATTTCCAGTGCGGCGAGCAGCTGGCTTTGCGCAAAGCCAGGTCGGCGACCTTCGTAGGCCAGCGTCGCCAGCGAGCGGATGACCGACTGCGAACCCTGGAACTGGCCGAAGTTACTTTCCATGCCCCACACCGCGACCAGCGCCTGACGGTCGACGCCGTATTGCTGTTCGATTTTCTGCAGGTCATCAGCGTATTGCGAAAGCAGGGCCTGGCCCTTGCGCACGCGAGCGGCAGAAATTGCGCCATCCAGGTATTCCCACACCGGGCGGCTGAACTCAGGCTGGCTGCGGTCAGCCTTGACCACGCTCATGTCTGGGGTCACGCCGGCAAACGCCTGGTCGAAGACATCAGCACGAATCCCGGCCTTGAGGGCCTGGGCGCGAAAGCCGGCTTGCCATTCTGCAAAGCTCACGGCGGGCTGAATGGTCAGCGAATCATCCACGACCAGCGCGGGCGTCGGCGCTACGGCCGGAGGGGCGGTCTGGGCTTTGCTGGCTTGCAGAGGAGTAGCATCGGCTGCAGTGGGTTTTTCTGCGCA
The DNA here is from genome assembly GCF_900143095.1 of Pseudomonas asturiensis. GTDB lineage: Bacteria > Pseudomonadota > Gammaproteobacteria > Pseudomonadales > Pseudomonadaceae > Aquipseudomonas > Aquipseudomonas asturiensis. The sequence goes on from NZ_FRDA01000009.1 coordinate 42,170, forward strand.
AGCTACCAAGGCAATAAGGCTGGAGGCGGCGATGAGTTGGCGCAACTGCGGGCGATAGGTAAAACAAGAAGGCATGCTTGAGTCCAAGGGTATTACCGTTAGATGCAGACCATAACACGGCCAAGCCGTTGAAAGCGCCCCGCAAATGCTGCCCTGTTCAGGCGGCCATAATGCAAGAAGCCTCCCAGCTTTTAGACTGGAAGGCTTCGCGGCGGTAGCTGCCTTTGCCTTTGGAGGGGCGTTCCTGTCGGCTGCGGAACAAAGGCTGGGCGATGATGGATTTGGCCTTGTTCGGCCGTTTTGGCTTGCTCATGGCGGGGTGCTCCTTGGCGGGGTATCGGGTTGCGGCTTGAATGATCGGGCAGCGCGAGGCCGCTGTCCAATAGTCGTGCGCTATAGCGTGGGGTATGAGCTGAATGTCTTAAACGGCAAACTGACCAAACAGGACCATCATCAGGATCACCAGGACCGCGAGCCCCGCTCCGACGGTCCATTGTGCTGGGGCCGTTTCCGAGAACCACGAGCCGGGCAAGGGATACTTGCCCCAGGTCAGAAGTTTCACGATTGGCCAGCCGATGGGATAGCAGATCGCTTGCAAGGCTAATTCCAGCAATCCTTCCAAATCAGGCTTACTCCGCTGGTAATGGCAGCCGTTGTCCAGCCATCAACAGCGCCAGCCGACTCAGGCTGCTCCACGGCGAACCTGCCGCCTGACCCTTGATCTGCGCATCGATGCGTTGTGCGTCCATGAGCAACTGGCTCCAGCGTTTCGCCGAGAGGCGTTGCAGGGCCTTGCTCATCAACGGTTTGCGTTTGTCCCAGACAGGTGGGCGTGCCGAGCTGAAGATTTTGTCCAGAGGCACGCCCTGACTGAATTGCAGCGACATGTTGGCCAGCGCACGTAGCTCACGGGTCAGCGCCCAGAGAATGACAGGGGTTTCGACCCCTTCGCCGCGCAGTCCTTCCAGCATGCGCAGGGCATGTGCCGCTTCGCCGTTGAGCACGGCGTCGGTCAGGCCGAACACATCAAAACGTGCGCTATCGGCCACGGCGGCCTGCACGGTTTCGACGGTGATCTGCCCGTCTTCGGCCATCAGCTTGAGCTTTTCGATTTCCTGCGCGGCGGCCAGCAGGTTGCCTTCGACGCGAGCGGCGATCAGTTCGACTGCATCCTGGGTTGCGGCCAGGCCTGCCTGAGAAAGACGCTGACGAATCCATTGCGGCAACTGACCGATGTCCACCGGCCAGATCTGCACAAATTGAGTCTGCGCGCCTTCGACCAGCGCCTTGCCCCACTTGGTTTTCTGCGCGCTGCCGTCAAGCTTGGGCAGGCTGATCAGCAGCAGCGTGTCTTCGGCGGGGCGGGCGCAATATTCCATCAGCGCAGCAGCGCCCTTGTCGCCAGGCTTGCCGGAGGGTAGACGCAGCTCCAGAAGGCGGCGCTCGGCGAACAGCGACATGCTGGCGCCGGCCTGCAGCAGCGTGCCCCAGTCAAAGCTGGCATCGGCGCTGAACACCTGACGTTCGTCGAAGCCTTGCTGGCGAGCAGCGGCGCGAATGGCGTCGGCGGCCTCCTGGCAAAGCAGGGGGTCGTCGCCACTGATCACATACACAGGCGCGAGCGCACCTTGCAGGTGTTTACCGAGTTGGGCGGGAGCGAGTTTCATCGTTCAGAGAATGCCGGGGCCAGGCGCGCTGGCCCCAAACACTTAGCGGCTCGGAATTTCGACAGGCGACTGCTGAGGCGTTTCGTCACGAACGCGTTGGGCCGCTTCCAGTGCATCGGCTTCAGCCTTGGCTTGTGCGTCAGCCTTGGCCTGCAGCTCATCCAGGCGACCCGGCGTCAGCTGTTGCAGACGCGAGAGCATTTTCTGGACCAGCTCGTTGCGCATTTCCTGACGAACCTGAGCCGCTTCCTGATCGGAGCCTGTCAGGTTGTTGCCATCGTGTACGTAGGCGCGGTCGACGCTGACCTTGTCGCCCAGCAGGAAACGGTCTTTCTCACCGCGCATTTCATAGTTCAGCGTGGTGGTGAGCTGGTATTCGGCAGCGCGGCCCGAGCCCGAGAAGCTCGCGGTGCGTTGGGTTTCTGCTTCATTGACCAGCACCAGCTTGTAAGGCGCACCGGTGTAGACCTTGACGCCCGAGCTTTTCAACAGGCGGTCGAGCTGGGTGACGGTTTCGCCATAGGCGTTACGAGCGCTGACATCCAGTTCCTTGATGGCCAGTTCGGTGGTGCCGGTGCCACGCAGCTGGAAGCCACAGGCACTCAAGAGAACGGCCAGGCCCATCACCAGCAAATTGCGTTTGATCATCTTGTTGCTCCCCTTGAATCCGTGTGGGCCGACTTTGCGGCCCTTGGCAGTATGTCCAGCGCCCGTTACAGAGCGGGCGCCTGATCCAGTCAGCTTGCGACGATATTGACCAGCTTGCCTGGTACGACGATCACTTTGCGAATCGTCAGGCCATCGGTGAAGCGCAATACGTTTTCGTTGACCCGGGCCGCCGCTTCGACCTCTTCGCGGCTCGCGCTGGCTGGCATTTCGATATGCCCGCGCAGCTTGCCGTTGACCTGAATCACCAGCTGCAGGCTGTCCTGCACCAGTGCGCTGTCATCCAGCACTGGCCAACCTGCGTCGATGACCGGAACATCGTGGCCCAGTTGCTTCCACAGCTCATGGCTGATGTGCGGTGTGATCGGTGCGAGCAGCAGGGCGACGGTTTCCAGTCCTTCCTGAAGCAGCGCACGATCCTGGGCAGTTGTCTGCGCAGCTTTTTCCAGCGCGTTCATCAGCGTCATCACTTGTGCGATGGCCGTGTTGAATTTCTGGTTCTGGCCAATATCCTGGCTCGCCTGCTTAATCGCCTGATGGATCGAACGGCGGATGGCTTTCTGCTCATCGGTGAGTGCCGCCAGATCCGGCTTGCCCGCCACGCCCTGGCCGACATGAGTCTGTGCCAGACGCCATACGCGACGCAGGAAGCGATGCGAGCCCTCGACGCCGGAGTCGGACCATTCCAGGCTCATGTCAGGCGGGGAAGCGAACATCATGAACAGACGGCAGGTGTCTGCGCCGTACTGGTCGATCATGGTCTGTGGGTCGATGCCGTTTTTCTTCGACTTCGACATCTTCTCGGTGCCGCCGATTTCGACCGGCAGACCGTCGCTGGTCAGCCTGGCGCTGATGACCTTGGCCTTGGCGTCACGCTCAAGCGTGACGTCAGCAGGGTTGATCCAGGTCTTCTTGCCACTGGCTTCCATGCGGAAATAGGTTTCAGCGTTGACCATGCCTTGGGTCAGCAGGTTCTTGAACGGTTCGTTGGACGTGACCAGGCCTTCGTCGCGCATCAGCTTGTGGAAGAAGCGCGCGTAAAGCAGGTGCAGGATCGCGTGCTCGATACCGCCAATGTACTGGTCCACCGGCAGCCAGTGGTTGGCCGCGTTCGGCTCGACCAGGCCACCCTCGTAATGAGGCGAGGCATAGCGGGCGTAATACCAGGACGACTCGACAAAGGTGTCCATCGTGTCGGTTTCACGCTTGGCCGGTGCGCCGCATTTCGGGCACTTGCACTCGTAGAACTCGGGCATGCGCGCCAGCGGCGAGCCAGCGCCGTCGGGCACGACGTCTTCCGGCAACACGACAGGCAGTTGATCTTCAGGCACCGGAACGTCACCGCAGGTGTCGCAATGCACGATCGGAATCGGGCAGCCCCAATAGCGTTGACGGCTGATGCCCCAGTCGCGCAGGCGGAACTGGGTACGGGACTGCCCCAGGCTTTTCTTGACCAGTGCGGCTTCCATGGCGTCGAAAGCGGCGGTGAAGTCCAGGCCGTCGAACTCGCCCGAATTGATCAGCGTGCCGTGCTCACCATAGGCTTCCTGCCAAGGTGCAGGCGTTTCGTCACCGGCGCTGGTGCGCACCACGGCCTTGATCGGCAGGTGGTACTTGGTGGCGAATTCGAAATCGCGTTCGTCGTGCGCCGGTACGGCCATGACCGCGCCGTCACCGTAGTGCATCAATACGTAGTTGGCGACCCAGACCGGCAGCTTCTCGCCGGTCAGCGGGTGCTCGACGAACAGCGAAGTCGGCAGGCCTTTCTTTTCCTGAGTCGCGACATCGGCTTCAGCAACGCTGCCGCCCTTGCACTCATCGATGAACGCTTGCAACTGCGCATCGTCCTTCGCCGCCAGGGTCGCCAGCGGATGCTCGGCCGCCACAGCCACGTAGGTCGCGCCCATGAGTGTGTCGGGGCGGGTGGTGAAGACTTTCAGCGCGCCGGCTTCGCCGATGCTGGTCTGGTCGTACGGGAACTGCACTTCCATGCCACGGGATTTGCCGATCCAGTTGCGCTGCATGGTCTTGACCTGTTCAGGCCAGCCCGGCAGCTCGTCAAGGCTCTCCAGCAGCTCATCCGCGTAGGCAGTGATCTTGAAGTAGTACATCGGGATTTCGCGCTTCTCGATCAGCGCGCCCGAACGCCAGCCACGGCCGTCAATGACCTGCTCGTTGGCCAGGACGGTCTGGTCGACCGGGTCCCAGTTCACGGTGCCGTTCTTGCGGTAGATCACGCCTTTTTCGAACAGGCGAGTGAACAGCCATTGTTCCCAACGATAGTAGTCAGGCTTGCAGGTGGTGATTTCACGCGACCAGTCGATGGCCAGACCCAGGCTCTTGAGCTGGGTCTTCATGTAGTCGATGTTTTCGTAGGTCCACTTGGCCGGCGCGACATTGTTGTCGATGGCGGCGTTTTCAGCGGGCATGCCGAAAGCGTCCCAGCCCAGTGGCTGCAGGACATTCTTGCCCAGCATGCGCTGGTAACGGGAGATCACGTCACCGATGGTGTAGTTGCGCACATGGCCCATGTGCAGCTTGCCGCTGGGGTAAGGGAACATCGACAGGCAGTAGTAGGTTTCCTTGCCTGGCTGTTCACTGACTTCAAAAGACTTTTGCTCTTCCCAGAAGGTCTGGGCGGCGGCTTCGATTTCGCGGGGCTGATAGAGTTCGTGCATGGCTACTTTTGACTAAAGATTAGTGACCCTTGACCTCTTCATTGCTTCGCCGAGTCAGGTCTGCATCGCTTGCCGGACAATTGCAACTGTCTGTGCGGTGCGTACGGGCTCAAGAGCGCGGAAGTGGAATGACAGGAAGCGTCGTAGCATACATGAGCGCCGTCTATCGAGGGAAACCCTGATTGCTTTGGAGGCCTCTCAAAGCCCGCCCGAGGGCTCTCTCTGGCCGTTGGTCGCCGTTTTCTGCCGGTTCCGGCAGCAGCGCTAAGCTGAGGGTCGAGGGTATGTTCTATCTTCGATGAGGTGAACGGATGACAGAGTTGCAGCACACAGTAAGCACTTCTGAGCTGTATGAACGTTTGATTGATCGTCTTGGGCTTGCACTTGAAACGGCAAGTACTGCGGTTCGGCTCCGAAACGAGTCGCCTGCCGTACTTGAGCTCAAAGGGTTGAGCAGTGCGGAGTTCGAATTGATCGAGGCCTACCTTGAAAAAGGTGTGATGGCGGCAAACGGGGCTGTTAAGGGCAAGTCAAAGGGCAGTTTCACCGCACTACCGGAGCCGACCAGTCCGGCCAGGGCGCCTAAACAATCAGCCACTATCATCTGGCTGAAAGACAGACGGCGCGCCCGGTCCTCGATCAGGTCAGGCCGCAATAACTGATACGACCTTCAGGCGTTATCCCGGCAGGCTTCGGGCCTGCTTTATAAGCATTGTTGCTTAGCTTCAAACATTCTAGGCTTCGGGCATCTCTGGAGATGTCCGATGCCTTTGCGTTACCTGCTCAAAACCCTTCTGCTACCGCCCGGTATTCTTTTTCTGTTGCTGATTGCGGCCTGGTGGCTGCGCCGTTCGCGCCCGCGTCTGGCCGCTCTCTGTTTTCTGACAGGCCTGGGCGGGCTGTGGCTGATGAGCCTGCCAGTGGTGGTGCAGTGGGCGGCGGGAAAAATGGAGCAGGTCGCGCCTTTGCCCCAGGCTCAATGGGCGGACCTTTCGCAGCAGGCCGATGCGATTGTGGTGCTGGGCAGCGGGCGCGAGCGCAACTCGCCGACCTGGGGTGGCGACGTGCCGACGGGCATCGGGCTGGAGCGGCTTCGACTGACGGCGCGCCTGTCCAGCGCATCCGGGCTGCCGGTGCTGACCACTGGCGGCCTGCACTATGACGAGCCGCCCAGTGAAGCCGCCATCATGGCCCAATCGCTGCAGGATGATTTTGGCGTTGCGGTGCGTTGGCAGGAAGGCCTGAGCCGAACCACCTGGGAAAACGCCACGCTGAGCGCAGGTCTTCTGCAGCCGCAGGGCATCAGGCGCATCGTGCTCGTGACGCAGGCCTGGCACATGCCAAGAGCGCGCTGGAGCTTCGAGAAGGCCGGTTTTACGGTGGTGCCAGCACCCGTGGGATTTCTGGGTGTGGATAACGCCCGGCCGTTTGGTGGCTGGCTGCCGGAAAGTCGTGTTTTTACGCAGAGCGGTGTGCTGCTCAACGAGGCGATGGGCTTGCTGATTTATCCGTGGATCTACCCTTAGGCTCTGTGCGAAAAGTCAGCGAGCGCAGCCACTTTACGTACAGAGCCTGGGCAACGACCTGGAATGGCCGTCACTTGGCGTCTGATCAGACGGTCTTGGCAATACGCGCCGCCAGCAACGCCCAGCCGAACAGTAGCAGGCAGACAATCCCCAGGGGCCAGGAGCGCCAGTGCAGATAAGGCGTCAGTCCCTGCATCGGCACCACATCGCCGTACAGCACGCCACGCTCGAACTGCGGGATTTGCATCGTGATCTTGCCGAACGGGTCGATGAGTCCGGTAACGCCATTGTTGGTGGCGCGAATCATCCAGCGCCCGGCTTCCAGAGCGCGCATCTGGGCCATTTGCAAATGCTGCAAAGGACCGATCGAGGTGCCGAACCAGGTGTCGTTGCTGACCGTAAGCAGCAGGTCGCTCTTGGCTGACAGGCCTGCGGCGAACTCGGGATAGACCACTTCGTAGCAGATGAACGGCGCGATGTGATAACCCTTGGCTTGCAGCAGCGCCTGATCATCCGGGCCGCGGGCGAAGTCAGACATCGGCAGGTCGAAGAACGCGATCAGTCCGCGCAGCACGTCCTGCAGCGGCACGTATTCGCCGAACGGAACGAGCTTCTGTTTGTAATAGGTGCCGTCGCCCTGGCCGGTTACGGTGATGCCGTTGTAGTAACGGTACTCGCCGCGTCCGGTCAATTCACGCACCGGCACGCCCGTGATCAGTGCGGCACCCCGGTCGGCCGCGAACTTGCCCATCATCGACAGGTAGCCTTCTGCGCTTTCCTTGAGGACCGGCACGGCGGTTTCCGGCCAGACGATCAGGTCGGCCTGCTGCGATCTGAAGGTCATGTCGCGATACAGCGCCAACTGGTCGTTCAGCTTCTGCGGGTCCCACTTCATGCTCTGTTCGATGTTGCCTTGCATGGCGACCACTTTCAGCGGCTTGCCGGACGGCGATGTCCAGGCATAACCCTTCAATGCCAGCCCGGCGATCCAGGGCGCAAGCAACAGCAGCACGCCGGCTGCCAGAAATGACTTGCGCGCCCGCAAGCGGTGCAGGTTGCACAACAATGCGGCGGTCAGCCCCAGCGCGAAGGAGATCAGCCAGACGCCGCCGACCGGCGCCAGGCCCGCCAGTGGTCCGTCAAGCTGACTGTAGCCGGAGTACAGCCACGGGAAACCGGTGAGAAACCAGCCGCGAAACGCTTCCTGGCCCAGCCACAGTGCCGCAAAAGCGAGGGCGTCAGCCAACGGCGCTTCATTGCGCCTCAGCCAGCGCGCCCACACCCAGGCGGGGAGGGCGAAGAACAGCGCGATGGCGGCGATGAAGGCCAGCATCAACAGTCCCGCCAGCAGCGCCGACGCGCCGCCGTAGGTGTGGATGCTCACATAGATCCAGCTGGTGCCAGCGCCGAACAGGCCGAAGCCGTAGCACCAGCCACGCCCGAAGGCCTGGCGCGGGCTCAACTCGCGCAACCCCAGATAAAAGACCGCGACCGCTATCAGAATCAGCGGCCAGATATCGAACGGCGCCAATGCCAGCGTCGTGATCCCTCCAGCGACGACGGCCAGCAGGTTGCCGGGCCAGCCGGGACGCGTTATCCAGCGCATGTAGATTCCTTAAAGCGGCAGCAGGGTGGTTACGGGCGTGAGATCGGGCTCAGGCGCAGCAAGTGGATGCGGCGGCTATCTGCGCTCAGGATGCGGAAACGATAGGCACCGATTTCGGTGATCTCGTTGCGCTTGGGCAGATGGCCGAAAGCATTCATCACGAGGCCGCCGATGGTGTCGAACTCGTCGTCGGAGAACGTGCTGTCGAAGAACTCGTTGAAGCTTTCGACGGGCGTCAGGGCCTTGACCAGAAAGTCGCCGCTGGGCAGCGGCTTGATGAAGCTGTCTTCCTCGACGTCATGCTCGTCCTCAATGTCGCCGACGATCTGCTCCAGCACGTCTTCGATCGTCACCAGACCGGCCACGCCGCCGTACTCGTCGATGACGATGGCCATGTGGTTGTGGTTGGCGCGGAACTCGCGCAGCAGCACGTTCAGGCGCTTGGACTCGGGCACGAAGGTCGCCGGGCGCAGCAGCTTCTTGACGTCGTCGCTGTCGCCGTCAGGCTTAAGGATCAGCGGCAGCAGGTCCTTGGCCAGCAGCACGCCGAGCACGTCGTCGTGGCTCTCGCCGATCACCGGATAGCGCGAGTGCGCAGCGTCGATGACAGCGGGGAGGAATTCGCGGGGTGTCTGGGTGGCCTTGATGCTGATCATCTGCGAGCGCGGCACCATGATGTCGCGTACTTGCAGGTCGGCAACCTGGATGGCACCTTCGACGATGGCCAGCGCTTCGCTGTCCAGCAGTTTGTTCTGATGGGCTTCGCGCAGCAGCTCAAGCAGCTCCTGGCGGTTTTTCGGCTCATGGACAAAAGCCTGGGTCAGTTTACCCAGCCATGACTTTTGTCCGTTGCTCGATCGGTCTTCGCTCATAGCCCTTACTCGTGGTCCTTGCTTGGTGTATCTGAATGTTGAGGTTCGGTGTCGTCGTCGGCATAAGGGTCGGGGTAGCCCAACTCCTCAAGCAACGTTCGTTCCAGCGCTTCCATCTCTTCGGCTTCTTCATCGTCGATGTGGTCAAAGCCGAGCAGATGAAGGCAGCCATGTATCACCATGTGCGCCCAGTGGGCGTCAACGGTCTTGCCTTGTTCAGCCGCTTCGCGGTTCACCACCGGTACGCAGATGACCAGATCGCCCAGCAGCGGGATGTCCAGCATGTCGTCTGGCACATCCGCTGGAAAGGACAACACGTTGGTGGCGTAGTCCTTGTGCCGCCAGGTGTGATTGAGTTCACGTCCTTCGACTTCGTCGACCAGTCTGATGGTCAGCTCGGAGTCGGCACTGCGCGGGCGCAAGCCCATTTCACACCAGAGGCGGAATTGGGCTTCGGTTGGCGCAGGGGTCTGACTGGCGACTTGCAGGTCCAGCTCAAGCATCGCGGTTCTTGTCCCGTGAGTAACTGTTGCTGTTCGACGAGCCATCGCTCAAACGATCATCGTAGCGCTCATAGGCTTCCACGATGCGCTGCACCAATGGGTGACGAACCACGTCCTTGGGCTTGAAGTGCGTGAAGCTGATGCCTGGCACGTCCTTGAGCACGTCGATGACATGCGTCAGGCCGGACTTGGTGCCCTTGGGCAAGTCAACCTGAGTGATGTCGCCAGTGATCACGGCAGTGGAGCCAAAGCCAATACGGGTCAGGAACATCTTCATCTGCTCGACGGTGGTGTTCTGACTTTCGTCGAGAATGATGAAGCTGTTATTAAGGGTGCGTCCGCGCATGTACGCCAGCGGTGCCACCTCGATGACCTGCTTCTCGATCAGTTTGGCCACAACCTCGAAGCCGAGCATCTCGTAAAGCGCGTCGTAGAGCGGTCGCAGGTATGGGTCGATCTTCTGCGCCAGGTCGCCGGGCAGGAAGCCAAGTTTTTCACCGGCTTCGACCGCCGGGCGCACCAGCAGGATGCGACGAATCTGCTCGCGCTCCAGAGCATCCACCGCGCAAGCGACCGCCAGGTACGTCTTGCCGGTACCCGCAGGGCCGATGCCGAAGTTGATGTCGTTGCCGAGGATTTCTTTGACGTAACGCTGCTGATTGATGCCGCGCGGGCGAATCATGCCCTTCTTGGTGCGCAGCGCAACGCCGACTTCGGCGGCAGGGTGGTTGTCCAGCCCGTCAACGCCTGATTCCTGCAGGAACAGGTGAACCATGTCCGGCGTCAGGTCGGTACCCTTGGTTTCCCGGTACAGACGGCGCAACAGATGTTCGGCCGAGGTGGTTTGTTTGGCGTCGCCAATAAGCTCGAATTGATTGCCGCGATTGCGGATCTCGATCTCCAGGCGTTGTTCGATCAAGCGCAGATGCTCGTCGAGTTGCCCGCACAGGTTGGCGAAACGATGGGCCTCGAAGGGTTCGAGGGTAAAGCGATGAGGTTCTATGGGTGCGTTCAAGGTCTTTTAATGGCCGTCCGGCGGCAATTGAGATGTATTGAAGAATACCCCTAGCGGTGGTCAGGCGAAAGCCTTGCTTCTGCGTAGAGGATTCACCGTGCTCAATGGTAGGGACCGCACGGAAACGAATTCATTCGGCCATTCGTTTCCATGTCGGGGCGCAAAGGTTATTGAAGCAGAGATCCGCGCAGGGAATGGGGCTGTGCATCATCGATATGCACATTGGCGAACTGACCGATCAGCTTGGGGTTGTCGCAGCGGAAATTGACGATCCGGTTGTTCTCGGTACGGCCCTGCAGCTCGCCAGGGTCTTTTTTGGAGTAATCGGTCACCAGAATACGCTGCGTGCTGCCGACCATCTGTCGGCTGATCTCGAAGCCCTGCTGATTGAGGCGATGCTGCAGCGCAGCCAGACGCTCCTTTTTCAGGGCTTCTGGCGTCTCGTCTTTCAGGTCGGCCGCCGGGGTGCCGGGGCGCGGGCTGTAAACGAACGAGTACGAGAAGTCGAAGCCCACGTCTTCGATCAGCTTCATGGTGTTGTCGAAGTCTTTCTCGGTTTCACCCGGGAAGCCGACGATGAAGTCAGAGCTGATGCAGATGCCCGGTACAGCGGCCTTGAGCTTGCGCAGCTTGGACTTGTATTCCAGCGTGGTGTGGTTGCGCTTCATGGCCGCCAGAATCCGGTCCGAGCCCGACTGCACCGGCAAGTGCAGGTGCTTGACCAGTTCCGGCACTTCGGCGTGAGCCTGGATGAGGCTGTCGGAGAACTCCAGCGGGTGCGAAGTGGTGTAGCGAATGCGGTCGATGCCATCGACCGCAGCCACCACGCGTATCAGGTCCGCCAGATCCGCGACGCGCCCGTCGTGCAGGGTGCCGCGATAACCGTTGACGTTCTGGCCCAGCAACGTGATTTCACGCACGCCATGTTCCGCCAGGTGAATGACTTCGGTCAGCACGTCATCGAACGGCCGGCTGACCTCTTCGCCACGGGTGTAGGGCACGACGCAGAAGGTGCAGTACTTGCTGCAGCCTTCCATCACCGACACATAAGCGCTCGGGCCATCGACACGAGGCTCGGGCAAATGGTCGAATTTTTCGATTTCCGGGAACGAGACGTCGACCTGCGGCAGGCGCGTGATGCGTGCGGCGTCGATCATTTCCGGCAGACGGTGCAGGGTCTGCGGGCCGAAGACCACGTCCACGTAGGGCGCGCGGTCGCGGATGGCGGCGCCTTCCTGACTGGCCACGCAGCCGCCGACGGCGATCACCATTTCCGGGTTGGCCAGTTTCAGTTCGCGCCAGCGGCCCAATTGGGAATAAACCCGGTCCTGGGCGCGTTCGCGAATCGAGCAGGTGTTGAGCAGGATCACGTCGGCGTCTTCCGCGCGGGCGGTGACTTCCAGGGCCTGATGTTCGCCCAGCAGGTCGACCATGCGCGAGCTGTCGTACTCGTTCATCTGGCAACCGTGGGTTTCGATATAAAGCTTCTTGGCCATTCGTGATCATCAGCTGGTTCAAATAACCGCGCATTATAGGGGCGAAGTGCTTGGGTTCCTAGGGGCGATCCGACGGGCATGCTATAGTGCGTGCCCCTTTTTCATCCCCGAATCGTTACCCGCCAACCATGACCAAACGCGAAGCTCCAATCTACAAGGTGATTTTCCTCAACCAGGGCCAGGTGTTCGAGATGTACGCCAAGCAGATCTATCAAAGCGATCTGTGGGGGTTTCTGGAAGTGGAAGAATTCGTCTTCGGCGAGCGTACGACCGTCGTGGTGGACCCGAGCGAAGAAAAGCTCAAGGCCCAGTTCGAAGGTGTAGTGCGCAGTTTTGTGCCCATGCATTCGATCGTGCGCATCGATGAAGTCGAGCGCATGGGCACGCCGAAAATCAGTGAAGCGCGGGGCGTGAGCAACGTGATGCCGTTTCCCATGCCGATGCCGGAAAAATAGCAGAAAGGAAGTTGAAACTATTGCCCTGCGAACACCCGATCAGGGCAATGGAGAGAAGGGACTGCGACCTTCGGCCGTCTGCAGTTCCATGAGGTATTTGCGGAATATCTGGCCGAGCACCTGAGTGGCGACTTCCAGTTCGTCGCGTTTCATTTTGGCCGACACTTCATCCGCTGCGTCCAGTGCTTCTTCCGAACCATTGACCGCTGCCATCTTCAGCACGATATACGCCTGAATGTTATTGGCCTGTACGCCTTCGCCGCGACTGAACATCAAACCCAGCTGATATTGCGCCTGCGCATGACCCTGCAACGAAGCCTGCTCGAAATAACCGAGGGCTTTGGGCAGATCGCGGGGTGCACTCTTGCCTTCGTAATAGAACTCACCCAACTCGTATTGTGCCTGCGCATCCCCGGACTGAGCGGCCTGCTCACAGGCTGACAGCGCAGCGGGCAGGTTCTCCGGCTGCGTATTGAGGGTGCAGCGACCCACCGCCGGGATCAACAACGAGTTGCTGCCGGCATTAGCCAGCAGGGGATAGACAAGCAACAGGCAGCCCAATGCAAGGGTGCGGCCGGTGCGGTTCATGGAAATCGACTTACCTCTGAAAAAGGTGCGGGCGTACCCGACCAGCTAAACGTGCTGGCTGCGCATTATGAAATAAGCAGAGCCAACCTTACAAAGTCTTTACGGATTTTCTGCTGCACGGCCTGTAAAAAAGTCCGTTCACAAGGTAAAGACCCTTGAGCAAGACAATCGCTTCCCATGTTCACATCAATTGATCATGTCAATGGCATTGCAGTGTAGAAGCTAATTGGAGCAACAACGTTCCGTTTATTTCAAGAAGTTGACGCGTGCAGGCCAGACGTTACCTGTACGCGTCGACATTCTCGACTTATTTGAGTGCCGCGAAGGCTTTCTCGGCAGCGTCCAGCGTCAGTTGCAACTCGGCGTCGCCATGAGCGATGGAGGTGAAGCCAGCCTCGAACGCACTGGGCGCCAGGTACACGCCGCCTTCGAGCATCAAATGGAAGAACCGCTTGAAACGGTCGGCGTCGCTGGTCATCACGTCCTGGAACGTGACGATTTCCTTGGCGTCGCTGAAGTACAGACCGAACATGCCGCCCGCCTGGGTCGTCACGAATGCAATGCCTGCGGCATCGGCACGTTGTTGCAGACCTTCGAGCAGGCGACGGGTGTAGTCGCTCAGTTCATCGTGGAAGCCCGGTCGGCTGATCAGGCGCAAGGTGGTTAGGCCTGCGGCCATCGCCAGCGGGTTTCCTGACAACGTGCCTGCCTGGTAGACCGGGCCAAGCGGGGCGATGTGCGACATGATTTCGCGCTTGCCACCGAAGCAGCCGACCGGCATGCCGCCGCCGATGATCTTGCCGAAGGTGCTCAGGTCCGGCGTTACACCGTAGTAAGCCTGAGCGCCGCCGAGGGCCACGCGGAAACCGGTCATGACTTCGTCGAAAATCAGCACCACGCCATGTTCGTCACACAGGTCGCGCAGGCCTTGCAGGTAACCCGGCGCTGGCGGAACGCAGTTCATGTTGCCGGCCACCGGCTCGACGATGATGCACGCCACTTCCTGGCCGACTTGCGCAAGCATTTCACGCACCGCTTCCAGGTCGTTGAACGGCACAGTCAAGGTGTGTTTGGCGAACGCTGCCGGTACGCCAGGCGAACTCGGCACGCCCAGGGTCAGCGCGCCGGAACCGGCCTTGACCAGCAGGCTGTCGGAATGACCGTGGTAGCAGCCTTCGAACTTGATGATGCTGTCGCGGCCGGTGTAGCCACGGGCCAGGCGAATGGCGCTCATGGTGGCTTCGGTACCGGAACTGACCATGCGCACCATTTCCATGGACGGGACCAGCGAGCAGACCAGATCGGCCATCTCGGTTTCCATCGCCGTCGGTGCGCCGTAGGACAGACCGTGCTCCAACTGGTTGCGCACGGCATCAAGCACTTCCGGATGGCTGTGGCCGAGAATCATCGGGCCCCAGGAGCCGACATAGTCAACGTAACGTTTGTCGTCTTCATCAGTCACGTAAGCGCCAGCAGCGTGCTTGAAGAATAGCGGCGTACCGCCCACGCTCTTGAAAGCGCGAACCGGCGAATTCACGCCACCGGGAATGTGTTTTTGGGCATTGGCGAACAGTGTTTCGGAACGGGACATGATCGGGTCTCTGCTTTGAAACGGGGAAGTCGTGTCTACGCCGGGGTCAGCCGAGGTGAGCAGTGAATGCTTTATTGGAGTGGCTTGAGCCAGAGAAAGCGCAGGAGGCAGCACTATACCAAATGCCGGGCGACTGCCGGATGCACATGTCCGAATTCAGCCAGACTTTTGTAGGAGGCTGGCATAAAGTCTGCCCATGAACACTCTCGACCCCGACATTTGCTACGCCGCGTTTATCGCCAGGGACCGCCGGTTTGACGGCTGGTTTTTCATGGGTGTGTCGTCGACCGGTATCTACTGTCGGCCGATGTGCCCGGTGCGAGCGCCGCAAGCCAGAAACTGCAGCTTCTATAGAACCGCTGCGGCGGCCGAACAGGCAGGATTTCGTCCGTGCTTGCGCTGCCGCCCGGAACTGGCGCCCGGACAGGGTCTGCTGGACATGTCGAGCCGGTTGGCGCAAGCCGCAGCACGGCTGATCGAAGAAGGCTTTCTGAGCGGTAAAACACTGGACGCGCTGGCCGAGCGCGTGGGCGTTACATCGCGGCATCTGCGGCGGATCTTCGAGGCCGAATTCGGCGTGTCGATGATCGACTTCGCCCAGACGCAACGCCTGCTGGTCGCCAAGCGCCTGTTGACCGATACCGGGCTGTCCATGACGCAAGTCGCTCTGGCGGCAGGCTTTGGCAGCGTACGGCGCTTCAATGATGTCTTTCAGGCACGCTATGGACTGAATCCCACTCGGTTGAGGAAAACAGCGAAGAGAGCCGACGATGCCGGTCTGCGCTTCGAGCTGTCGTACCGGCCACCGTTTTCGTGGAAAGGCGTGTTGGCCTTTCTCGCGCATCGTTGCATCGCCGGCGTCGAGCATGTGGCCGATGACGTTTATGCGCGTGTCATCGAGGTTGAGCATGCCGGGCAGACGCTTTCCGGCTGGATCAGCGTGACCGATGCCCCGCAGCGGCATGCGCTGGTGGTGACGATGTCGGCATCGTTGCAGTCGGCAGTGGCGGTGGTGCTGGGGCGTGTGCGGCGGGTCTTCGATACGGGCTGTCGGCCGGATCTGGTGGACGCGCATCTTGGCCCGCTGATTGGCGATCTGCAGGGCATGCGTGTTCCCGGCGCGTTCGATGGCTTCGAAATCGCAGTACGGGCGGTGGTCGGGCAGCAGATATCGGTGCTCAATGCCCGAGCGATCCTGAGTCGGATTGCCGAGCGATTCGGCACGCCGGTGAGCGATGCTCCTTTCGGACTGCACGCTGCGTTCCCGACGGCGCAGGCCATCGCAGCGCTACATTATGAAGACCTGATCGCCATGGGGCTGATCCGTATTCGGGCCGAGGCGATCCTGGCGGTCGCTCAGGAAGTGGCGTCAGGGCGCATCCTGCTTGAGCCGCTGGTGCCGCTCGATGAAACGCTGGCTGCGCTGCGTCATATTCGCGGCATCGGCGAGTGGACCGTGCAATACATTGCCATGCGCGCTCTGGGCTGGCCCAATGCGTTTCCCGAGGGCGATGCCGTGCTCAAAAAACGCCTGGGTTGCACGACGGCTGCGCAACTCAATGAGCATGCGAGCCAGTGGGCACCGTGGCGGGCTTACGCGACCGTGCATGTCTGGCATCAACGTGAGGAGACACCATCATGATTCCCGGCTACCTGCTTTCCAGCCCCTTGGGCGACATTGCCCTGCGCACCGAGGACGATGCGCTGACCGGCGTTTACTTCATCGGCCAGAAACATTACCCCGGTCTGGTGATGATGCCCGATGACCCGCACGTGCCCAGGGTGGTGCGGCGGGCGCAGGAGCAACTGACGGAATTCTTTCGCGGCGAGCGTCGGGTGTTCGATGTGCCGCTGCGCATGCGCGGCACACCGTTTCAGGAGCAGGTCTGGGCTGAACTGGCGCGCATTCCTTATGGCGAGATGATTTCCTACGGGGCGATGGCAAGAAAGATGGGCCTGAGCCCCGGTCATTCGCGGGCCGTGGGAACGGCCAATGGCAAGAACCCGATCTCCATCATCGTGCCGTGCCATCGGGTCATCGGCGCGGGCGGCGACCTGACGGGCTATGCAGGCGGCGTCGACCGCAAGCGCGCACTGCTGGCGCTGGAGAACGCCACTGGCATGCCGGATTTCGAGTTCAAACTGGTGGGGCAGGCTTGAACGTCGGCCTCATAAAACGACGGATGACTTACTGAAGAAAAGTTGTTTGTGGGAGGCGGCTTGCCGGCGAGATGTTTTAACAGGCGCCAGGTCAGTGACTGAAATGACGCCATCGCCGGCAAGTTGCCTTCCACATTAAGGTGAACAGCGAGACAGTGCTTCGCTCAGCGCTCGCTGGCCAGCAGCGTTGTAAACGCCTTGGCCCGGCGGGTGACTTCCTGAGTGGTTTCGGCGCCGAACAGGCCGTGTACGACGGCCAGCAGGTCGGCACCGTGCTCGACCAGTTGCGGGGCGTTTTCCAGGGTGATGCCGCCGATGACCGCGATAGGCAGGTGCACCTTTGCGCGGACCTGAGCGATCAGGTCCAGCGGCACGGCAGGTGCGTTCGGCTTGGTCTGCGAATTGAAGAACCGGCCGAATGCCACATACGTCGCACCGTCTGCCTTGGCGCGCTCGGCCAGTTCCAGTTTGCCGTGGCAGGTCGCGCCGACAATCGCCTTGTGCCCCAGCAAGGCACGCGCGTCCGGCAGCGAGCCGTCGGTCTGCCCCAGGTGCACGCCGACGCCCAGGCGCGCCGCCAGTTCGGCATCGTCATTGATGATCAGCCGGGTCTTGTAGCGTTCACACAGTTTGAGCAGTTCGGTGGCCTCGCGCAGGCGGCGCGATTCGTCTTCGGTCTTGTCCCGGTATTGCAACAGGGTGACGCCGCCGTCGAGCGCGGCTTCGACGTAAGACAGGAATCTGCCGGTCAACAGTTGGCTGTCGGTAATGGCATACAGGCCACGTAGTTTCATGAATCGAGCCTCATGGCAGAGCGTTACGAGCAAAAATCCAGCGGCAGACGACGCGGGACGAACTGCCCCTTGCCCAACTGCTCGGCGTCGCGCAACGTGCGCCAGGTGTAATCCAGCGCTGAGCGAACGGCGCTGACCGTTTCTTCGCCTTGTGCCAGACGTCCCGCCAATGCGCTGGCCAGCGTGCAGCCGGAGCCATGGTAGCTGCCCGGCAGTCGCTCGCAGATAAAGGTATGGGTCTGGCCGCCGCGAACGTACAAGCGATTATGGATCTGCTGTTCATCGCCGTGGCCACCGGTGATCAGCAGGTGCTTGCAGTAGGGCAACAGCTTTTCAGCGCACTCGTCCGCTGTGCCTTCCGGCAGTTCAGCGAGGATGCGGGCTTCCGGCAGGTTGGGCGTGGCGATCGTCGACAAGGGCAACAATTGTTCGCGCATGGCATAGCCGACTTCATCCTTGCCCAGCCGTCCGCCGCCGCCCGCCCGCAACACTGGGTCGCAGACCATCGGCAGATGCGGGTTGGCCTGTAGCAGTTCGACAACGGTGGCGACCATTTCAAGCGAACCGAGCATGCCCAGCTTCACAGCTGCTACGCTCGAATCATTCAGAACGGCATGGGCCTGGGCCAGCACCCAGTCACGGTCCAGTACACGAAAATCACTGACATTGACGGTGTCTTGCACTGTCAGGGCCGTGATGACCGGAGCGGCATGGCAGCCCTGGGCAAGCAGAGCTTCTATATCGGCCTGCATGCCAGCGCCGCCACTAGGGTCGTGGCCGGAGAGGCAGAGGACAACGGGACGGGAGCTATAGATATTCATGGTGCGCGAGCTTATCACTAAACCTTTCCCGGGCCGCTCGTCGGTGACGGTTTTTCTTGCATGCCCAATACAACTGCCGGTCATGGGGTGCAGGCTCTGTACGAAAAGTCGCTGCACTCGGTGATGCTGCATTAAAAGCAGGCTGACCTTCGATTGCCGACTTTTCGCACCGAGCCTCACATTTAATGAGGAAAATATTCATGTTTGCTCTGCAAAGGCCGAGATAGAGCTATCGCTCTGATTTTTAAAGCCATAGAGCCTTAGCGCTATAAGCGGCTATGCTTCAATGTTCTGACAGAGTGCCGTCAATAGGGTGGCCGCTGTCGGAAAACGGTCATACGTAATTGCCTGTCTGGATTCATCAGCCTGTTTCAAGGATAGATATTGCAGGACGTCGCCATCAACGGATGGAGTGACCGCGACGACCACCTTGGGGCTTCAATGCGCTATTTGCTGATAATGCTGGCTGTCTGGCTACCGTTGCTGGCTCATGCTGTCGAGTTCGACGAGAATACCCGGTTCCTGCCGCTGGGCCGGATGATCCAGGTGTTCGAGGACCCGACCGGCAAAGCGACCATCGAGGACGTGCGCTCCGAGGCGGGCGCTCAGGCGTTTCGTGCCGTTGATACGGGCACGTTCAATGCGGGTTACTCGTCCTCGGTTTTCTGGTTGAAAGTTGACCTGCTGTATCGCCCGCTTGACGCTGGCCAGCACACCGACTGGCTGCTGGAACTGGCCTATCCGCCGATGGATTACATTGATTTTTACGGCCCGGATGCCGCTGGCACCCTGAGGCTGCTGGCACAGACCGGTGACATGCTGCCGTTCGCCAGTCGTCCCTTCAAACAGAACACCTATATCTTTCAGCTGGATCTGGCTCCCGGGCAGACCCATACCGTGTACCTGCGTATCCATAGCGCCGGGTCGGTACAGGCACCGCTCAACCTGTGGTCAACCCACGCTTATCTGGAAGCCCAGCCCGCCCGGATCTACGCGTTCGGTCTGATTTATGGCGTGCTGTTGGGAATGCTGGTCTACAACCTGTTCATTTTCATCAGCGTTCGCGAACCGGACTATCTGTATTACATCCTCTATGTGGCGTCGTTTGGCTTGTACCAGATGTCGATCAATGGGGTTGCCATCGAGTACTTGTGGCCCGACAGCCCTTGGTGGGCCAACGCCTCGACGCCTTTCCTGATGGCGATGGCAACGCTGTTCGCCTGTCAGTTCTCCCGCAGTTTTCTGGTCACCCGCCGCCTTGCACGCTGGGTCGACCGGCTCTTGCTGGGCGTGATCGGCATCGCCGCCGTGGTCATGTGCATGGCGCTGTTCGTGGGCTACGGGCCTGCGTTGCGTGCGGCGACCTACCTGGTGTTGGCGGGCTCCTTGACGATTTATCTGGCGGGTATCGTTGCCGTCGTAAGCGGCGAGCGCGTCGGTCGTTATTTCGTGATCGCCTGGTCGGTCTTTCTGGTGGGCGGGCTGATTTTCAGCCTGATGCTGCTGGGTCAGTTGCCCAATACGTTCCTGACCATGTATGCCTGTCACATCGGCACCGTGCTGGAGATGGCGCTGCTGTCGATGGCCCTGGCCGACCGTATCAATCACACCCGGCGAGAACAGGAAAAAACCTTGCTGGCGGCCGGCAGGGATCTGGAATACCTGAACCTGCAACTGGCCACCAGCAACCGGCTCAAGGACGAGTTTCTGGCTACGCTTACCCATGAACTCCGTACGCCTATGAACGGTGTGATCGGTTCGCTTGAGCTGATGCAGACCATGAATCTGGGCGAGGAGCTGGAGATGTACCAGCAGACCGCCGCCAGTTCTGCCCAGGACATGATGAGCATGATCAATGGCATCCTGACCCTGACCGAGCTGCAGGCAGGTGTGCTGTATGCCCAATGCGAAAGCTTCGATGTGCCCGACCTATTGGAGCAATTGCGTGAGCGTTTCAGTGGCCCTGCCTACGCCAAGGGGCTGCGGCTGAACCTTGAGCTTGATGAAAAGCTGCCTGTCACGGTGCGTGGTGATGTCCACAAGCTTTACCAGTGCGTCGAGTGCCTGGTGGACAACGCACTCAAATTCACCCGGGAGGGTACGATCAAGGTGCGGATCAGCGGCCAGTTGCAAGACGCCGATCGCTTGCGTTTGCGGATCGAGGTGATGGACACCGGCATCGGTTTCAGCCACCTGGACGAAGCCAACCTTTATAAGCATTTCTTTCAGGTCGATGGTTCGATGACCCGACAGTACGGCGGATTGGGCATTGGTCTGGCCATCTGTCGCAAACTGGTCGAGTTGCAGGGCGGCGAGCTGAGCCACCATTCCGAACCAGGCAAGGGCAGTTGCTTCACCTTGAGCCTGCCCATGCTGACGGACATTGCGGGAGCGGTGCGCAAGACCCCAGAGCTTAAAGCCCACTGGGGCATCTGAGCCTGTCAATACAAGGCAAAAGCGCCGGTCATTCGGCGCGTACGGCACTTTTGAAAGACGAAGGCTTGAGCGCATGATTCACCACTGCCTATGAAACGCGCAGGGAGAACATGACTCATGAACCTGAATCAATTCGCCGAAACCCACGAAGTCACCAATCAGCCGCCGCCACTCGACGGGGCCAATCTGTATCGCATCGATCTGCCTTTACAGGAGTGGAGCAAGCGCTATGGGGCTGGCTGGGCCGAGTCGCGTATCGACGCCTACGGTGCGCTGGCCGGCGGGCCGCTGATGGAGGCCGGTTTTCTGGCCAACCAGAACAAGCCGGTGTTCGCCAGCCATGACCGCTACGGGAATCGCATCGACCTGATCGAATTTCACCCGGCCTGGCATCAACTGATGGCCACCGCCATTGAGCATGGCATCCCGTCGCTGCCCTGGACCGATCCGCAGCCCGGCGCGCACGTTGCACGAGCAGCCATGAGCTACCTGCACACCCAGGCCGAGCCCGGCAGCGGCTGCCCGTTGACCATGACCTTCGCCAGCGTTCCGGCCTTGCGCCTGCAGCCGGACCTGGCCGAGGTGTGGCTGCCCAAGGTGCTTTCCACCCGCTACGACTCGCGCAACATCGGCATTGCGCACAAGACCGGCGCCACCCTCGGCATGGCCATGACCGAGAAGCAGGGCGGTACCGATGTGCGCAGCAATACCACGCGCGCCTGGCCGGTCGGCGCAGGCGGACCGGGGCAGGCGTACGAACTGGTCGGGCATAAATGGTTCTGCTCAGCGCCGATGTGCGATGCGTTCCTCACGCTGGCGCAGACCGACAAGGGGCTGAGCTGCTTTCTGCTGCCGCGCCATCGGCCCGACAACACACGCAACGAGTTCTATATCCAGCGCCTGAAAAACAAATTGGGCAACTGGTCCAACGCCTCCAGCGAAGTCGAGTTTCGTGGCGCGCTGGCCTGGATGATCGGTGAAGAAGGGCGCGGTGTGGCGACTATCATCGAAATGGTCGGCATGACCCGCTTCGACTGCATGATCGGTTCCAGCGCGTTGATGCGTCAGGCGCTGACCCAGGCCACGCATCATTGTGCTCACCGCCAGGTCGGTGGCCGAGTGCTGGTCGATCAGCCGTTGATGCAGAACGTGTTGGCCGATCTGGCACTGGAAAGCGAAGCCGCGCTGGCGCTGACGCTGCGCATGGGTCGCGCCCTGGACCATCTGGAGGACGCCCATGAAGCACGCTTCGTCAGGCTGGTGACGGCGGTAGGCAAATACTGGATCTGCAAACGCGCCCCGGCAATGATCAACGAAGCCGCTGAGTGCCTGGGGGGGGCGGGTTATGTCGAGGACAGCATCTTGCCGCGCCTTTACCGCGAAGCGCCGGTCAACTCGACGTGGGAAGGCTCGGGTAACGTGCAATGCCTCGACGTATTGCGAGCGTTGTCCAAAGAGCCGGGCGTGCTCGATGCGCTATTCGATGAACTGGGTGACGGCCATGGCGACCGGCGTCTGGCCGCACACATCGCTACGCTGAAAGACGCCTTCACGGACTTGAGCGACATCCAGTACCGCGCGCGGCAACTGACTGAGGACATCGCCATCGCCCTTCAGGCCAAGCTGTTGCTGGAAGCCGGCAATGCAGTCGTCAGCGACGGCTTCATCGCCGGTCGAATAGCCACTGGCGGGCGGGTATATGGCGCATTGCCGCGAGGTATTGATGTCGAAACATTGGTGGCCAGAGCATCGCCGCAGGTGGCATGAGCACGCGAACCCGTTAGGATGCAGGTCTGCAAGTTCAGACAGGACATGAAACGTGACCCAAGCCTTTGTTGTTGTAGACACTGCCGAGCAAGCGGTTGAGCGGCTCGCTGAACTGCACGATCGTGCAACCAGCGCTCTGAGCCAGGCGCTCAAGCGTTACCTGAAAGACCGCGTCGAACCCAGCGCCGAAGAACGAGCGCAGTTCCGCTACCCCGAATTGCGCTTGAACTATGAGTGCCACGGCGAAGTGCCGCTGACCACTCGTGCCTATGCCAAGGTTCAGCTGCCGGGCGCTTATAGCGTAACCGTCACGCAGCCCAAGGCATTTCGCAAATACCTGCTGGAACAGCTCGGCCCGCTGATGAGCGATTTTACCGTGACGGTCGAAGTCGGCATGAGCGAGCAGAACATCCCTTATCCGTACGTGGTTGAGCAGGGTGACGAACTGGCCGGCTCCGGCGTGACCGCCGCTGCGCTGGCGCGGGTTTTCCCCAGCACCGACCTGTCGGCGGCAACCGATGGCATTGCCGACGGCCTGTACGACTGGGCCAACGTCGACCCGCTGCCACTGGCGCTGTTCGACGCGGCACGTGTGGATTTCTCGCTGCGCCGTCTGGTGCATTACACCGGCAGCGACTGGCGTCATGTGCAGCCCTGGATCCTGCTGACCAACTACCACCGCTATGTCGACCAGTTCATTCTGCATGGCCTGGAAAAACTGCGTGAAGACCCACGCTTCGTGCGCATGGTCCTGCCGGGCAACGTGGTGGTCGACAAGAGCATGAGCCAGGATGAAGCGCAGGCCATCGTCGCCAGCGTGGTCTGGCACCGCTACCAGATGCCGGCCTATCACCTGATCGCCGAAGACGGCCATGGTGTGACCCTGGTCAACATCGGCGTCGGCCCGTCCAACGCCAAGAACATCACGGATCACCTGGCCGTACTGCGCCCGCATTGCTGGCTGATGATCGGTCACTGTGGTGGCCTGCGTCAGTCGCAGACCATCGGCGACTACGTGCTGGCCCACGCCTACATGCGCCGCGACGGGATTCTGGACCGTGTGCTGCCGCCGCACATCCCGATTCCGGCCCTGGCCGAAGTGCAATTGGCCCTGCAGGAATCGGCGGCGCAGATCACCGGCGAGCGTGGCGAAGAACTCAAAAAACGCCTTCGCACCGGCACCGTGCTGACCTACGACGACCGTAACTGGGAATTGCGCTGGGCACAGGAGCGTCCGTTGATCAACCTGTCCCGCGCGGTGGCCGTGGATATGGAAAGCGGCACGATCGCTGCCCAGGGTTATCGCCTGCGCGTGCCTTACGGTACGTTGCTGTGCGTCTCCGACAAGCCGTTGCACAGTGAAATCAAGCTGCCAGGCTCGGCCAACGCGTTCTACGAGCGTGCCGTCAGCCAGCACTTGAAGATCGGCATCGCAGCGCTGGATCTGCTGCGCACCGAACTGAATTCGCTGCACTCGCGCAAGCTGCGCAGCTTCGATGAACCGCCGTTCCGTTGATTGCGTTTGGTATTTGCAGAAAGGGCCACTAAAGTGGCCCTTTCTGTTTTCCGATTACCGAATTCCAATGTCCCGCATCCAGCGTCCCGCCTCCCGCCGTCCTCAAATCAGCCCGACAGGTGCTCCCAGGCGCGTGGCCAAAGCACCGCCCGCCGAGCCGAAGCTGATCCTGTTCAACAAGCCGTTCGACGTGCTGACGCAGTTCAACGATGAGCAGGGGCGGGCGACGCTCAAGGATTTCATCAAGATCCCCGGCATCTACCCCGCAGGTCGACTGGACCGTGACAGCGAAGGCCTGTTGCTGCTGACCAACGACGGGCAGTTGCAGGCGCGTATTGCCGATCCCAAACACAAGCTGGCCAAGACGTATTGGGTACAGGTCGAGGGCGAACCGACGCAAGATCAGTTGCAGCAATTGCGCGATGGCGTGCAGCTCAACGATGGCCCGACCTTGCCTGCTCAGGCGCGGCAAATCGAAGAGCCAGCCCTCTGGCCACGCAACCCGCCGGTGCGCTTTCGCAAAAGCGTGCCAACCCACTGGCTGGAACTGGTCATCAAGGAAGGTCGCAATCGGCAGGTACGGCGCATGACCGCCGCCGTGGGCCTGCCGACACTGAGGCTGGTACGTGTCAGGATCGGCGACTGGACCCTCGACGGGCTCGATCAGGGTGAGTATCGCGAAGTGCCCGCCAGGCTGTAACCGTACCGGACACATCCATTGATCAACTGCGCAGATGAACCAGTGGCATCTCGGTACTGGCCAGCACTTGATTGAGCACAAAGCTCGACCGTACGCTGGTCACGCCTTCAATACGCGTCAAATGCCCCAACAGCAGCTTTTGATAATGGTCCATGTCAGGCACGACGACTTTCAGTTGATAATCGGCCTCCATCCCGGTCACCAGGCTGCATTCCAGCACTTGCGGCAGATTGCGGATCTGCTGCTCGAAGTTCTCGAAACGCTCCGGTGTGTGACGGTCCATGCCGATCAGCACGTAGGCGGTCAGGTTCAGGCCCAGCTTCTTGCGATCCAGCAACGCCACCTGGCGAACGATATAGCCATCGTCTTCCAGTTGCTTGACGCGGCGTGAGCAGGGTGACGGCGACAGACCAATGCGTTCCGCCAGTTCCTGGTTGGAGATGCGCGCGTCCTTTTGCAATTCGGCCAAAATGCTCAAGTCATATCTGTCGAGCTTGCTCACGATCTACCCCTTTATGATTTGGATTGCGCAGGATTATTGATATGAAGTCAAAAATTGCGCAAGTTATGTTTTATTGAGCAACATTAGCAATCGCCTGCCAACGCCACAGGCCTATTCTTTTAAACAGAATCACTGCCCGGACACAGCGTCCAGCGCGACCCGCCGAATCAGGCCAGTCGCGGCCTCCCACCCAACCGGGTGCGCTAGGCCCCCGGGCTACATACTGTCCACAAGACGGCATGAAGTGAGCCGACGTCATAAGCGTCGCGCCAGGACGAAGTATCCCAAGGGGGCCATCTGGCCCCCTTTTCTTTGCGTCCTGATAAAGTGCGCAGAACGGCGCATCGCTATTACAGTCTTAATAACGTCTATCTGCGTTCTAGTGAGGAAAGCATGAAATCTGGCATCTGGCAGGTCGCGGGCTTGAGTCTGTTGTGCCTGAGCATAAGTACCCATGCCCTCGCCGACGAGCGTGACGATTCCCGTGGCAACGCCATGGACGGCGGGTCGCCGCGACAGCAACAACAGAACCAGCAGCGTCAGCAGCAGCAACAGCGCTTCCAGCAGCAGGAAAATCAGCAGCGTCAGATGCAGCAGCAACAGAATCAGCAGCGCAACGTTGAGCGCCAGCAACAGCAGCAGATCTATCAGCAACAGAACAATCAGCAACGTCAGATCCAGGAGCAGCAGAATCAGCAGCGCCAGGTGGAGCGTCAGCAGCAACAGCAGATTCAGCAGCAGGAACAGCAGCAGCGCAATGTCGAGCGCCAGCAGCAACAGCAAATCAACCAGCAGCAGCGTGAGCAACAGCGCCAGATTCAGGAACAGCAGAATCAGCAGCGCCAGCAGCAACAGCAGTTGAGACAGAATCAGGACAACCTGCCGATTCAGAGCGGCCCTCGTGAAGCCTGGCAGACCCAGCAACCGCGCCAGGGTTATTACCAGGACATTCCGCGCGGCAACACGCGCAACTGGTCCGCTGGCAATGGCAGGCCTGATGATCGCTGGAATGGCCGTCCCGACGGGCACGGCAATGGCTGGGGGCCGGGCCCGCGTTATCGCCCTGGCTATGCCATTGATCGCGTACCGGGCGGTTATTCACGGATTCCCTATCGCGGGCAGGATTATTTCTATTCCGAAGGGTACTGGTATCGGCCGCAAGGCCCTCGCTACGTGGTCGTGAACCCGCCCTATGGCGTGCGCGTGCGCAGCCTGCCGTCGTACTCGCAGGAAGTCTGGATTGGCAGCAGCCTGTTGTTTCTGGCAGCGGGCACGTATTACGCGTATCAGCCTGACAGCCAGGAGTATGTGGTGGTCAACCCGCCGCAGAACGAGACGGTGTATTCAGAGCCTGCCCAGCAACAGAGCAACGGCTACGACCCTGTCGCCTATCCGCTGAAAGGCCAGAGCCAGCAGCAAGTCGAGCTGGATCATTACCAATGCTACCGCTGGGGCGTCGACCAGAGCGGGTTTGACCCGGCCAACATCACCTCCCAGCCTCAGCCTGCCGTTGTCGACCTCTATCGGCGTTCGATGGGCGCCTGTCTGGCGGATCGTGGCTACCGAGTCAATTAAAGCCGATCAGGCGTAGGTCTGCTTCACCACTTCCTGCGGGTCGGCGTGCACCAGCACTTCGGCCTTCGGGTATTTGGCGTGGATGGCATCGACAGCCTGATCGCACAGCGCATGAGCGACTGACAACGTCAGCGTGCCCGGCAACTCCAGATGCAGTTGCACGAACCAGTGGTTGCCGGAAATGCGCGTGCGCAGATCATGCGCGCCCAACACCCCCGGTACGCCGCACGCCAGCTCCAGCATGTCTGTGCTGACGTCGCTGGGTAACTCGGCGTCCATCAGCACGGAAACGGTTTCCCGTGCGATCTGGAACGCGCTCCACAGAATGTAAAGCGCAATGCCCAGCCCGAAATACGCATCCAGCTGCTGCCAGCCAAAGTACGCCAGTGTCAGCGCGACCAGAATGCTGCCATTGAGCAGCAGGTCAGACCGGTAGTGCAGCGAGTCGGCCCTGATTGCGGCAGAACCGGTCGCCTTGATCACTCGGTATTGCAAGGTCAGCAGCGCCAGCGTCAGCACAATAGACACCACCATCACCACCATGCCGAGCAGCGGCGCGCCCAACGGCTCGGGATGTTGAATACGCTGAACGGCCTGAAAGGCAATCAATACACCGCTGACGCCGATGAACAGCGCCTGCGCCATCCCCGACAGGGCTTCCGCCTTGCCGTGGCCGTAACGATGGTCGTCATCAGCCGGACGCAAGGCGTAATGCACCGCCAACAGGTTGAGGAAAGACGCCGCCCCATCGAGCAGCGAATCGGTCAGCCCGGCCAGCAGACTGACCGACCCGCTGATCCACCACGCCACGCCCTTGGCCAGAATCAGAGTAACGGCAACTCCAAGCGAAGCCCGCGTTGCGAGACGCAACAGTCTGCTGTGTTCGGCACTGGTGCTCATGAGGCGTCCTTCAACCCTGAAATAATATTACGCTGCCGGAATCAGACCCAGCGACGCCAGTTGCTCGACACTGCCCTTGTGCTGAATCAGGCGCGGGTCGTTCAACGGCAGCGAACGGCCCAACTCGGTTTCGAGAATGGCTTGCAGCTTGATGTTATCGACACTGCCATCGGCCTTGATCGCCGGTTGCAGCTTCTGCGGATCAATCTGCGCATGCTCGCCCGGCCCGTAGTAAATCGCACCGGTCGCGAAGTCCACCGCAAAAGCGATCACCCCGGGGATGATGTAGAACAACAGACCAAAGGCATCCAGCGCCGCAATGGCCGGATCGACCTTGCCATCAATCTGACCACGACGGTCAGGGTAGAAAATACTGCCGCAGGCAGTCAGTTGGGTCAGCAATGTGGCGACCACAACGCCACCGATCAAACGGGAAGGAATGCGCATGGAAAGCTCCTGAGATGAAGAGGGCAACTATACAAGGCAAAGGCTGCAAGGCTAAGACTATTGAGCGGTGGGGTGGTTCTGGTGGGTGATTTATCAGGTGCTCGCCTCAACGCTGATCGTTCCTAAGCCTCAATCGGGCTTACACGCCTCTTTGTTCTTGATACCGCACTGTCTGGCAGCAAACACAGGACTGATCAGACTGTGGGAGCGGACTTGTCCGCGAAAAGGCAGGTCTATCCGCCCCAGATGCAGTGGCTGAAATCCTGCATTCGCGGACAAGCGGAGCGCCGCCCTGTCGGCTCCCACGCCCTCCGGGCAGAAGCAGCGTTCAGCGCTGTCCCGGACGTTGGGTGATGTTTGAAGGATTCGCCTTTTTTCAGTGACACTTGCGAATAAAGATGTGTGCGCTGCGTTGGTACGATCAGCTCCCGATGAGCTTTAGGTTTGCACACACCACACCCGTATAATCAGCCGCCTGTTCTGGAGCTGCCATGATTTCCCTGCCCATCGATGCCGTTCTACCCGCATTGCGCCAAGCGTTGTCCGCCCGCCACGAGGCTGTACTCGAAGCCCCTCCCGGTGCGGGCAAGACCACGCGCGTGCCGCTTGCACTGCTGGAGGAGACCTGGCTGGCCGGGCAGACCATTCTCATGCTGGAGCCACTTCGTCTGGCAGCGCGTGCTGCCGCCGAGCGGCTGGCCAGCGAGTTGGGTGAAAAGGTCGGCGAAACCGTGGGTTATCGCATTCGACTGGAAAGCAAGGTCGGCCCCAAGACCCGCATCGAAGTGGTCACCGAAGGTATTTTGACCCGGCGTCTTCAGGACGATCCGGCGCTGGAAGGCGTCGGGTTGTTGATCTTCGATGAGTTTCACGAGCGCAGTCTGGATGCCGACCTGGCACTGGCCCTGAGTCTGAATGGACGTGAGCTGTTCCGTGAGGATCAGCCGCTGAAAATTCTGCTGATGTCGGCGACGCTGGAAGGCGAGCGCCTGGCGGCGTTGCTGGATGACGCGCCGGTGGTGCGCAGCGACGGGCGCATGTTCCCGGTAACGATGCAGTGGGGACGCCCGTTTCAGCCCGGTGAATTCGTCGAGCCGCGTGTGGTGCAGACGGTGCTCGACGCGCTGGGCAGCGAGTCCGGGAGTCTGCTGGTGTTTCTACCGGGGCAGGCCGAGATTCGTCGGGTCAATCAGCAACTGGCCGATGCGCTGGGCGAGCGAGCTGACATTCTGCTGTGTCCCTTGCACGGCGAGCTTGACCTGAGCGCTCAGCGTGCAGCCATCGAGCCTGCGCCCAAGGGCACGCGCAAGGTGGTGCTGGCGACCAACATTGCCGAGACCAGCCTGACCATCGACGGCGTGCGGGTGGTGATCGATGCCGGGCTGGCGCGGGTGCCGCGATTCGATCCGGGTAGCGGCATGACGCGTCTTGAAACCCAGCGCATCTCCCGCGCCAGTGCTACTCAGCGCGCTGGACGGGCAGGGCGTCTTGAGCCGGGCGTGTGCTATCGCCTGTGGTCCGAGGCGCAGCACGATCTGTTGGCGGCCTACGGTACGGCGGAAATCCTGCAAGCTGACCTTGCCGGGCTCACGCTGCAACTGGCGCGTTGGGGCGTGACGCCGACTCAACTGGTCTGGCTGGATGTGCCGCCTGCTGCCGCTTATGCACAGGCGCAGGACTTGCTGGTGCGACTGGAAGCACTGAGCAATCAGCCAGGCCAGATGCGCAGCCTTACGCCCCACGGCCAGGCCATGGCCGAGTTGCCCGCGCACCCGCGCATTGCGCATTTGCTGTTGCGCGGCCATGCGTTGGGGCTGGGTGATCTGGCCTGTGACGTCGCCGCGCTGTTAGGCGAGCGGGACATTCTGCGGGGCGCAGGGGCCGATCTGCACAGTCGTCTGACCTTGCTGGCCGGCACCGAGCGTGCAGCGCGCGGCGCACAGGGTGGCGTGCAGCGGGCCAAACAAATGGCGCGTCAGTACCGTGGCTATTTGCGTGGCAAGGCTGACAGCCCGGTCAGTGAACCCGATCATCCACGCTGGCTGGGTGCCTTGCTGGCGCTGGCCTACCCGGATCGCGTCGCGCAGCAGCGTCGAGCAGGCGGTGCTGAGTATCGGCTGGCCAACGGCCGCGCTGCTTTGTTTGCCGAGGCCGATGCGCTGATGAAACAGCCCTGGATCGTCGTGGCAGATCTGGGCAGCCGCCAGGGGCAGCGCGAAGAGCGTATCTATCTGGCTGCCGAGTTCGATCCCGCGCTGTTCGATTCCGTGCTGGCCGAGCAGGTCACCTTGCTCGATCAGATCGATTGGGACGAACGCGAAGGCGTGTTCCGTGCTGAACGGCAACGCAAAGTGGGCGAGCTGGTCCTCAGTCGTGAACCCCTCACCGGGCTCGACGAAGCCACACGCAGCCACGCCTTGCTCGCATTGGTCAGGCGCAAGGGGCTGGAGTTGTTGCCATGGACGCAGGAACTGCGCCAATGGCAGGCGCGGGTGGCCTTGTTGCGTCAACTGGATCTGGAAAAACAGCCCTCCAGCGAATGGCCGGATGTGAGCGATGCCAGCCTGCTCGCCACGCTGGAAACCTGGCTGCAGCCGTATCTGGGCAAAGTCACGCGGCTCAGCCATTTCGGCAACCTGGACCTGTCCTCGATCTTGCGCAACCTGTTGCCCTGGCCGCTGCCGCAACGCCTCGACGAACTTGCGCCCCATCACCTAAGCGTGCCATCGGGATCATCGGTGCGCCTGGACTACAGCGAACACCCGCCCATCCTCGCCGTGCGCCTGCAGGAACTGTTCGGCCTGGCCGACACCCCGCGCATCGCCAACGGCAGGCAGGTCGTCAAACTGCACCTGCTCTCACCCGCCCGCCGCCCGGTGCAGGTCACGCAGGACCTGGCCAACTTCTGGCGCAGTACGTATGCAGAGGTGAAGAAGGACCTGAAGGGCCGGTATCCGAAGCATCACTGGCCGGACGATCCGCTGGTGGCCGAGGCGACGGCGCGGGTCAAGCCGAGGGGCACCTGAGGGTTCAGGAAGAGGGGGCTTTTAGTGTTCAATTGATATCGGACACAAAAGTGATTCCGCAGACGGCTGACCGGAGACCAAAAGCTTTTATCACCTGGCAATTACCTGCTACCGAACTGCCGAGATCGTTGGCAGATCTTTTCAGCGCCCTGTATTTGAACCGCGTCGATGTCTTGGGCTTCGTCAAACGTCAAAAGGCCAAGGCGAATCGGGACTGCGAGAGCATCTGGATCAATGACGCTCCGAGGGGTGTGAGCCTGATGGTCATTGATGCACAAGATCATGAGGTCGATGTCCGAGGGGGACGGGGAACATCTAGCAACAGACCTGAACAAATACCACTCACTCTCATTGCAAACCCAGCCAGGTTTTTCAGCGATTTCACACATAGCAGTGACAGCTGCCTCCCGCTTCATTTGCCTGGCCAACGCAAGAAGTCTCGGGACATGAGTGCTTCAATCAGCCTATCAAAAATTGCAAGTCTCGACGCCCTTCGCGTTGGATAGAGGGATCTTGGGATGGACCGCTACCGCTTTCGGCGCAGAAGCGGACCTTCGACTGATCGGATTCAGGTGGTTAAGCTGGCGTCTTTTCCAGCGACAGGGACGAACGTATGACAGAGTTTTACCAGGGAAGCTGCCTTTGCACAGCAATCCGTTACGAGCTTCTGACGACGCCAAAAGCAGTGAGTCATTGTCACTGCGCACAATGCCGTAAAGGTCACGGGGCAGCATTCGCTTCGTATGGAAGCGTGCCCCTTAGCGCACTACGGATACTCAACGGCGCCGGACACATCACCGGGTATTCTTCTTCAGAATCGGTGCTTCGCGAGTTCTGCGCGCGGTGTGGTTCCACTTTGTTCTGGTCACGTTCCCAAGGCGAATTTACCAATTGGGTTTCGATTGCACTGGGCACACTCGACAGCCCCTTCACGCCTCAGAAGCAAAAACACGTTCATATCGGCTCCAGAGTTCACTGGTATACGCCATCCAGCTCATCGCCTCAGATGGAATGACCGCAATGGGTCCAGAGTGTGTAAAAACAGATGTTCAGCCGGCGTCAGGGGAGAGAGGCATCCCGCTGAAGGATTTGGAAAGTACCTCCGCGCGACGCTTGTGTTTCTAGGTGGAACTGGCGAAATGTCAGCTTGGGATCGTTTAGCCGAAATCTACATCTGATGCGAACGCTGGGTACTCAACCTTCATTTCGGTAAGGCATTCATGCATGAGCCTCGCATCCTCAGGTAAGCGCTTGGATAGCATGTTCCACCCTGAAATTTTCAGGTGCTCGGGCATTTCCACTAGACCCGTTATCGCGTCCCAGAAAGCATCCCAATTACAGCCATACCACCCAGGAAAACCGAGCGCATCCTTCAAGACACAATGGAGTTCCTCAGAGCTTGACACCCCACTCAGGTCAATATTTACCATGTGCAATCGGCTCATCGTCATTACCTCAAAAAACTGTTAACCGGCGAACGCATGCCAGCGGCTGAATCAGAATGCTTTTGCTATCATTTTTGGCGTGATCAATTCGGGGATCGGCAATGAAGCGCTTTATTCAAGGTGAGCATCGCGGACAAAGCACTTTGCTTCCCGAAAGCCTTGACGACTACGTCAGCAACACAAATCCGGTGCGAGTAGTCGACGTTTTCGTCGACGAACTCGACCTAGTCAATCTAAGTTTTGAAGGTGTCATTCCAGCCGATACCGGCCGACCTGCTTACCACCCCGCAATCTTGCTGAAAATCTACATCTACGGCTATCTCAACCGCATTCAATCGAGCCGGCGTCTTGAACGAGAAGCTCAACGCAATGTGGAGTTGATGTGGCTGACAGGGCGTTTGATGCCCGATTTCAAGACCATCGCGAATTTTCGAAAAGACAACAGCAAGGCTATCCGAGGCGTCTGTCGCCAGTTCGTAGTGCTATGTCAGCAGTTGGGATTATTCGGTGAAAATCTGGTTGCCATTGATGGCAGCAAGTTTAAAGCCGTCAACAACCGCGACCGAAATTTCACCAGCGCCAAACTGAAGCGGCGCATGGAAGAAATCGAATCGAGCATCAACCGTTACCTAACGGCACTTGATACTGCGGATCGGCAAGAGCCCACATCCTCTGAAGCCAAGAAGGTGCGGCTGGAAGAGAAAATCGCCAAGCTCAAAGTGCAAATGAAGGAGCTTCAGGCGATTGAAATACGGCTCAACGACTCACCGGATAAACAGGTCTCACTGACCGATCCAGATGCGCGCTCAATGATGACGCGTGGTACAGGAATCGTTGGCTACAACGTGCAAACAGCAGTCGATGCTCAGCACCATTTGATCATTGCTCATGAGGTGACCAATGTCGGTTCCGATCGTGATCAGCTCAGCTCAATGGCCAAGCAGGCGCGCGAGGCCATGGCATCAGATTCGCTTTCGGTGGTGGCCGACCGAGGCTATTTCAAAGGTGAGGAAATCCTGGCTTGTCACAACGCTGATATCACCGCGTATGTGCCCAAGCCAATGACCTCTGGAGCCAAAGCTGATGGGCGTTTTAACAACGATGCCTTTATCTATGACGCGGCGAACAATCACTATGTATGTCCAGCTGGAGAAACGCTGATATGGCGTTTCTCCAGCGTCGAGAAAGGCATGAAGCTGCATCGTTATTGGAGTTCAAAGTGTCAAGGCTGCGCCTTGAAAACACAGTGCACACCGAGCAAGCAACGCCGTATTCGGCGCTGGGAGCATGAGGCGATATTGGAAGAGATGCAGGTCCGGCTGAGCAACGCGCCGGACATAATGCGAGTCCGAAAGCGCACAGTTGAGCATCCCTTCGGGACGCTCAAACAGTGGATGGGCGCCACGCATTTTTTGACGCGAAGGCTGGAAGGCGTCAGTGCAGAAATGAGCTTGAACGTGCTCGCCTACAACATGAAGCGCGTTATGAAAATCCTTGGCACCAGCAGCTTAATGAAGGCGTTTTCAGCCTGAAATGGTTGGCTTTGTTGCCCACCTGGCATCGTAGGGGCTTTATTGAAGCCTCCAAGACCCGAGTGACGACCCGTAGGGCTTACCGTGAGCGACTACATAGCAAAAACCGTCGGTG
This sequence comes from Pseudomonas asturiensis, assembly GCF_900143095.1. Taxonomy (GTDB): domain Bacteria; phylum Pseudomonadota; class Gammaproteobacteria; order Pseudomonadales; family Pseudomonadaceae; genus Aquipseudomonas; species Aquipseudomonas asturiensis. The sequence continues at coordinate 76,569 of NZ_FRDA01000009.1, forward strand.
CTACGTGCCAACATTGCACTGGCCCGTTTTTACACACTCTGGGTCGAAAGCTGACACTTGCGTGCCCATAGTCCGCACATCAAGATCCCTTGGCAGTTCAGAAGTGTTTCGTACCCAATCAGGGAGGATTGACCGCAGATGGAGATTCACCAGGTCACGCACCTGCCACCACAAATTCCCGCCCTTGAAAAAGAGGCAGTAGCAGAAGGTTTTAAGTTCATCACCCGGCTGACGTCGGAGTGGCATTCAGGTAGCAATCGCGTCGATGCGCCAGGCGAATGCCTGATGGCCGCGTATCTAAACCGCCAACTGGTGGGCATTGGCGGTCTGTCTGTTGAGCCGTTCACTCTGCCTCGTGCAGGAAGGCTGCGGCGTATTTATGTGACTCCAGCGTCACGTGGGCAACAGGTTGGTTAACGCCTTGCTTGCCTACGCCGCTTTGCATTTTGAAACTGTGCGTCTTACCACCGACACTGCGCAGGGAAGCGCTTTTTACCTGCCCTGCGGCTTCACACTGACTGAAGAAGCTCAGGCGACGCACATCGTGCAGCTCAGAAGCCTCTGACCTTGTCAGTAATCGGCCAATAGCTGCCTCTCACGGGGGACCGCTACAGGGCACAGTCAGCTACGCTGCTGACCATCGCAAGCACTGAACGGAATCATAGTCGCGGCTAGCTGCTTTTGGCAAAATCATTAGCTGAGCACTGTCCAAACTTGCCTAAATAGAATAGGGTTTAATCATGGTCGGAAATAAAAATTCAACTTTCTCTGGTTCGGAGCCTACATGGGCAAATGCCTGCGTAGGAGACAACGGCAGCCCAGGCTATTTTGAGTACTCCAAAGGTTTTTCCACCGCTGCTAACTTACTGATTGATCAAGTTATTTCCAAGAAAATGAATATGGAAATTGATGATCTAGTATATCCCGTTTGTTTTAATATGCGCCATTCGGTGGAGTTAAGGCTGAAAGGAGCAATTCAGGAACTGTCGTTCGTAGCCAAAGCGAAAAAATACGAATTTTCGTTCGATTTATCCGGGTCGCATGATATAGGAAACATTTGGGGCTTTTTCAAGCTTAACTCTGAGATTCTGGATGGCCGTTATGAAGATATTAACAACCTAATTGCCGAAACCATCTCGGATATTGCAGAGGTAGACGCTACCGGGCAGACGTTTCGTTACCCTTTAAGCAATGAAAGCAAAAAACACCTGACTGACGTCGCATCTATTAATTTTTTTCGTTTAAAAGAAAAATTTGGGCAGCTAGAAAGAAACTTGGATAAGCTACATAATTTGAATCTGTGGCTTAAGTATGAATATGCTCAAGGAACTTTTACATCAAGGCTTTCACGCCCAATGATTTATAGATTGGCCAGAGATCTACCTCCGAAATCTGAATGGGCAACACCAGGATTTAAAGATATCAAACAACAGATTATGTGTAAATATGCTATTGGTAGCAGAGATCTGTCGAAAGCTGTTGAAAAAATAAAATCACATTATTTTCTTTCTTCTATGATAGGCGACCCGTTACCACTTAAAGGCATAATCCCAGATCAGCTATTTTTCTTTTTTGATCAGTGGGCACCTCAGAATGCCAAGAGCTTAATCCCAGAAGCACCAAGCCTTGGTCTAGATTACTGGGATCGAAAGGAGTCAATGCTTGACAGTATAAAGGAAAGAGCCAGCACTAGGAGTTTAGTTTGGAGTGAATTTGAAACGAGGCTGACGCCCGAATATCTCGCAGGATTACATGCTTTGTTTTATTTTGCGCGCGATAGGTTATACATAGAGTTTTACGAAGAGCTATATGAAAGTACGCTCCCGGAAATTAATGGAGATTTTAGGCTTGGCATTCAAAGTGTAAAAGAAAGCTTTATGCATATTTTTGATAAAACAAATGCAATGTCTAACGTGGTAACTTCGCTTTTTGCGTTAGGTCATAATGTTTTGGCTGAGGCTATTGTTGATAGATATCAAGTTGATTCATCACTCAAATGGCTTGAAAGATCTAGGAGTGGCGAACTTTTCTCCTATCCAGATTTTGCCAGATACTAAATTTATAGATCAACAGGCGGCAAGGGCAGGAGACTACTATGGTTAAAAGCTGCCAGTCGCTTGTGACCGCTATAAACCCATAGCTGACGGTCGCGATAGGCAAATATCCGCTAACTGCTGCCCGATTGTGACAGGCACCGGGCATAGCAAAGCTGTCGCTCACCATGGACTAAAAGCGGCCAGAAGCGGACGTTCGGCAACCCCAAAGCGCAGTCACTATGAGCAACTACTATCTAAAAACTTTCAAATTCTTAATTTTTTAATAAGCTAAGGTCACAACTATAGAGTCTTAGCGAACCTTTACCTCGGAGAAAACAGTGGGCAGTTTAGATAGTATATCAGCGAAAAGCCCTTGATTTACTTTAAGTATCTTAAAATCAAAAGTATTGTTTGCGCTCATAACTTTTTCCAAATTTTCTGCAATATGCTTCGATACTTCTCTGTCCGAGTATCCTTGGCCATACAGCCACATATGAAATTCGTCTGATAAACCGAACTTCAGCTGATTTTGAAGCGATCTGGCATTGGTTAAAATTACGTCGCTTATAGATTTTCCTTCGACTATATCGGCTAATCCACCAACTAAGAGCATCCCATCATAGGAGAGGGCAGAGCAAAAATCCACAATATGCTCTTGAGTGATGTTGCGAATTTGTGTTTTGGCCTGCACCTTTATGGCTCTTTTTCTTGCGTAGGTCAATATACTGTGGTAGCTATCGCCATTGCACCAACGCTTCGCAATTTCTACAGCATGGTTTTCTGGGCGTATATTGGAAATAACTTTGCTGATGGAAAATTTTGCTATTAGTGGCCAGTAAACATTGAGTAACTCTTGTGGTGATTCACTGAGCTCAAGATCCCATAAGTTTTCATCAATCCAGTCCTCAATAAACCTAAGTTGGTCGAGGCCTAGTAAAGTTTTTCCGTAGTATGGAAATTTTTCAGGCGGCACGGATTGTAGGCGTGTATGAATTATTGCGAAAATTGCTAGTAATCGCGCCTTCTCATCGTCCTCAGCAAGATAGTAGGCTAGAGTTTCTTTGGCGAGATCTAAGAATACTTCTAGTTTAAGTAGAGAGTCGTCATCCTTAAGCATTGATAGGAAATAACTTTCTATTGCATTGAGTGTTTGTTCTTTTGTATCCATTTCTTTCATGAGTTCCGTTACATCATTCTTACTCGCGAGTCCCCATTGCAACCATTCAGTCCGCCGAGCCGCAGGCCTTTTAACAAACTCTAGGAGGTCATCTTTGGCTTGTTCAAATATGAAAGGCTTTATAATGTCAATTAGGCTGCTTAGGCAAGCTTCCGAATTGTTGAAGTCTAACAATTTGAGAGTTTCCTTCCACTTAAACCTTCCTTTCCAATTGTGGCGACCATCGTAGACTTTGGGATCGGTGAAAATTATACCCCCCTCTGTGTGATATCCTGATCGTCCAGCGCGCCCGATCAAATTTTGAAACTCTCTCGTGGAGATCCGCCGTCCTGCCTGCATCACGCTTGATACAAGCAAATACTTAATTGGAAGATTTACACCTTGTGCTAGGGTTGAGGTACATATTACGAGATGGGCAGCTTTTCTATCCATTGCCCATTCGATAGCTATTCTCAAACCATTTGGCACGGCTGAGCTGTGCGGCAGAACTCCTAGAGGGATCGCTTCCGAAAAAATGTGTTTGTCTGAAAAGTGAAGCTTTGACAGAAATGCGATTTTCGCCAGTTCCTTCTCATCGGATATTTCGCTGGGTTTTGGAGTCGGCAGACCACGGTCGTAAACTTTGACCACTGTTTTGCATAGAGTGACAACAGACCTTTTGTCCCCACAAAAAATAGCTACAGGGCCTTGATGGCAGAGTTTTAAGCCGAGATAACATGAAATTGTTTGGGTCTTCTCTCTGATTGGAAATATAAAATCATTTTTCTCGAGTCCGCGACGACCAAGATTTACCTGTTGAATAATTTTAGGGACATAGAGTCCGCTGTCGTATTTGTTATCTCGTCCGAGATAGCTCAGTTGACCCATGTCTGTAATCCAGCTGAGGAACGCCACGCTCTTTATGGATGGGAGCCAGTTGCTACCTTGAATGTTTACGCTGGACTCGCCGTTAAGCCACTCACCAATAGTTTCCGCGTTAGACATTACAGCAGAAATCAGCACTTTCTGAGTATTGGATGGAATAGTCTCTTTTAGGGAGGCGATAAGAAGTTCGTAAGTTACCCCGCGTTTCCCGCTGTCAAACTGGTGTCCTTCATCGAATATAAGAAGATCGATTTTTTCAGCAAGCGATGGCTCATGGCGTAGTAAATAGACTAGCTTCTCAGGTGTGGAGACGATTATGGTATGGTCGTACTTTCCTTTATAAGCTTCGCCCAAGAGGAATTTTAGAAATTCCTGCTCGTCATCATCAACATTGGTAATATCTCTAAGCTCATTGACGTTAACCGAGTCATATTCAAAAGTATGCATGAATCCCTGAGTGATTTCACGGCACAACGCTCGAAATGGGGCTACTATAATTGCGAGTTTTGCTCGCCCTGAAAGGAAGGCGCTCCGAATAATCAATTCCGCTGATTTAGTCTTTCCAGCGCTAGTGGGCATCTGCATTACTGCTGAAGCACCTCTCAACACTCCTAGTTTCCCAATGAGACGCTGCCCAGGCCAAAACTCTTTAATAAAACGATCATTAGCAAGTGTTTGTTTCCAATGATCTACCGAAAGGCCGGAGTATTTCGGGAGGCATACAAGCGAAGAGTTATCAATCTTCCTCTTTATCAATGCCGCGATGGTGTCTACGAGCAACAATTCGCGATCTGTTCCACCGGAGTAGACCAACCTACGAATGTTTGAAAGCTCATCTTCTACATCGAAAAGGTCAGCATCCAAGTTTGTAAAAGCTCGATAGGCTAAGGCGGTACTCCGTATCTGATGATTATATGCACCAGTCGGGGACAGGCTAAAGTTTCTGCTAAGGTCCGACTTTAACAACCAAGTCAGAAGCCGCTCTAACTTGCTATTGGTTAAGTCGTTAGGAGTGTCTGATATCGAGCGAGCCAATACTAATGAGCTGCCTGGCATGTCCGCCAGATAATAAGAGGCGGAGCTTAAAATTCTTAGATATTCGTCTGTTTCAGGAGTCAGTCTGGCTGTACTCATCGACTCAAAATACTGCCCCGCTAGTACCAACTGCTCTTTGAGTATTAGCCTGTATTCGTGTCGCTTATCGTCCTTTCTGGACTCAAGGGCGGCTAACTCACCAAGGATACCTACGGTAAATACAAGTAGCCGCTTAGGGTCTTGGGGGAGTTCAATATGGTGCTTTTCATCGATCCCGAACTCGTACTGCTTTGCTTTGGCGCGAGTAACGTCAAGAATGACGCGTGCTTTAACTTCAAGCTTCATCTGCTGCTCTCCGGTAAAGCTCGTGAATAAGTGTCATCAATTGGCTTCCGCTTATTATCAGCAATTCCAATTTTTCTGAATTGGGGTGGTTGTTAGTAGTCGACGTAGCCACTACGGTTTCGTGCATTGATGACTCTGTATAGACTGCTGCGGCTCCGTACCTACGCTTGCAGGGATGATCGGGCTCTCTTTGGAAACGATCGACCATTTGCAATCCGTCGAAATCTTTTCTGTCGAATAATTTTTGTCGCATCGCGTTCAAAGATTCTGCTAAGCGCATTTCATCTTTGACTGAATGATCAATTGCATCCTGAAGGACATTAAGCTTAGTGTTTTCACTTGCCTTGGCTTTAACTTCGAAAATCAGCAACTCATCATTGTCACTAATAACATCTGGTGTTTTTTTGAAAGCAATAATATCAGAGCCCTTGGTTGATTCATTGGCTATACCTTTGCGATCATATCGCGTCCGGGGAACCTGATAGCTTTGGATATATTGGAGGTAATCGGCTACCAATATCTCGGCGAAATCACCTGCTCGTGTGCTCGGGCCGGGAGCAATTGACTGATGTGGGAATTTTTCAGTCAATAAGTATTCGGAGTTTGTTTTTAACGGGTTTTTAAGAAGCTGGAGTTCTTCATCTTGGCAGTAATGGTTTCTGAAGTGCTTCGCCCATGCTGACATGATTTCGCTATCCAAAGCATCATGTTCAAGCTTATAAACTGGGATAGGCCGCCCACAAGCTGATCTATAAGTATTGATTTGCTTGAGCCAAGTAAGATGGGCTACCACTAATGTCATTTCACATCCTATGTGTATTTAGACAAATTTGGCTAATCAGAGGGCAAGCATTTAAGCCTTTGATGAGGCCATCTCGTCCGAGCGATGATGCCTTACGAGGTCCTTTTTAGCTAGGCGCTCAGAGGCACCCGCTTGCTGCCGGCCGACAGGCAGTTTTTGGCCGATTTCTGCCTCCCGCGATGGTCAGTAATCGGCCAGAAGCAGTCAGTCAAACATCTCTGAGAATGCATTCCCTCTGCATTTATGCTTAAGCCAATAAAATATGGCTCTTCATAGTGTCAATCCATCAGGCCAAAATTGATGGTGGTCATTACTGGCCAGACGATCCACTGGTGGCCGAGGCGACGGCGCGGGTCAAGCCGAGGGGAACCTGAAGGTTCAGTAAGAGGGGGCGGCCTGAAAACGCACCGATAGCCGCAAGCCGTGGTGCATGCGCCGAGCCTGAGAACGACGGGGAAGTACGAGAAGGATTAACGAAAAAGGGAATGCCTCGTCAGGCATCCCCTTCTTGCTGGATCAGCGACGCAGGATACGGCTGATGAACAGCGCCGCGACTGCACCGATTGCGAGGGCGGCGACAGGTTTCTCTCTCACGAACGTAGACACGTTGTCCAGCGCTTCGCCGTAGGTTTTGGTCAGTTGACCGGAAGCCTGACGTCCAGCGCCTTCAGCTTCCAGCTTCGAATCACCCAACAGTCTCCCGACCGCGCCTTGCGCTTTGCCGACGAGCTTTTCTGCAACACCTTCTACCTGTTCACTCTTCATGATCATCAAACCTTCGCGTGTAAGTGGGGCGCTCAGCATCAACCTGAGCGGGTGGCCAGAAGCTATCTGCATAATGTTAGGTGGGCGAGGCTGATGATTAGTTCAACGGTTTTGAGGGCCGGTAAAGCCCACCCGTAGTTATGGGTTTGGCAGTGCTCTGGACGAGCGTTTTCAGAGGGGCCGAATGCCGTCAGGCAGTGGCGTCGAGCGATCGCAATGCCAGAGTCTTCGAACAACCTCGAACTGGTATCATCCACAGCATCCAGACCGAGCACAGCACCATGAATCGTCGCAAAAAGATAAACCAGCTGTTGAAAGCCAACGCCAAGAAGGCCAGTGCCAAACTGGCCCCGCGCAAGAAGTCTACCTACGTCAGCAAGGCTGATCGCGCGAAGCTTGAGGCGCAGGCTGCTCAGGACGCCGTCGTTCCTTCCGAGGGCTGATTATTCGGCGTCTTCGATGCCGGAAAATCGCTACACTTTGCGCCTCTCAAGCATCCAGGGATTCGTGATGCCTCTTTCTTCGTGGCCGCCTCGGCGACTCTTAGTCAACTGGTTATACGCCGCCGCACTGACGCACGTGCTGGGCAGTGTTGTGTTCACCTGGGCAGGTTTTGCCGGGCTGCTCGACGGCTATCTGCTCACGCTTGAGCAGGCATTCTGGACTGAGGCGGCACCCGCTGCGGCCCGGGCGCAGCAGACCTGGTGGGCAGCCTTGTTTGGCGCGACGTTGCAGACCTATTCGCTGTACATGCTGGCGCTGGTGCATTTGGGCAATCGCTTGAAAAGCCCGCTGCCGTGGGGCTGGCTGATGGCCGGGCTGTTGCTTTGGGCGCCTCAGGACATCGTGATTTCATTAAGCGCCGATGTCTGGTCGCATGTGTGGCTGGATGCGGCTGCGTTGCTGGCCCTTCTACCGCCGCTGTTCTGGCTGTACCGCCATGATCGTGCCCATGCTGTAAAGGAGCTTTGCGATGGCTGAGCGTACGCTGCTGTATCTGCTGGCAGGCAATGGCAGCAGTGCCGAGTGGTGGGACGATGCGGTGCCGCATTTTCAGCGCTATGAGGTCGTTCCTCTTGAGCTGCCCGGCTTTGGCAGTAATCCTCAGCCGCCCTGCGAAGACCTTGCTGCATACGCCGACGCCTTGCTGGGCATGACGATCAGGGGCAGCGCCATTGTGGCTGTCGGCGTCAATGCGCTGCTGGTTCTGCATGCGTTGCAGCGTCAGCCGGGGCACTTTTGCAGAAGTGTGTTGCTGTCGCCGGTCGGTGCCTTTCTCTGGCAGCGGCGTCTGCCTGCGCTGATGTCGCCCATGCCGATTCGCAAGACCATCCATTGGCTGCTGTCGAACCGGCCCGCGCTGTTTGCTCACAAATTTTCCAGACACACCTGGCCGGATGCGCACTATCAGCGCATGGGTGCAGGGTATGCGCGGTGCCGGGCGTTTGTGCCGTACTGGGATGTGCTGCGGGCGGACACGGCGCTGGCGCTGCTGGAGTGGGTCGAAGACCCGGTCGAGTTGGTCTGGGGTGATCAGGATAAGTTGCTGGGCATCGAACAGGCAGCCGCCTGGTCAGCCATTCTGGCTCGCGCCGACCTCACCATCAGCCTGAAGCCGGGTTGGGGTCACTATCCCTGGATCGATTCGCCCGCCGAGTTCGCGTATTGGCTGGAGTCGGGTGAGCGCGGGTTCATTGCTCACACCAAGGGTGGTCGTCTGCGTCTGGCGGCGAGCGCCGGACAGCCGGTGCCTGCGGCGTTATCGGTCGTTCAAAACGACGGTACGGATGTTTCTGCATTTCTTGCCGCTCAGCCAGAGTCGAGCTGGGCGGTGCGTTCATCGAGTTTCGGCGAGGATCAGGCCGATGCGGCGAATGCCGGTCTGAGTACCACCTTTCTGCGTGAACCTGCGCACAACGTGGCGGCCCGCGTTGCGCAGTTGCACCGTGAAGGCGTTGAAGAGGTTGTGGTTCAGCGTTTCATCACGCCGGTGCTGTCCGGCATCGCGTTTGTGCGTCATCTGTCGGTCGAGCTGGAATGGGTCGAAGGCCATCTCGAATCGCTGGCCGACGGGCAGGCGACGCCGCAACGTGCCATCCTTTCCCGGCTTGGTGCGTCCTGGAGCGACCATGCATTTGCCACCGCACAAGGGCTGACGCAGCACATGCTCTGGGATTTTCTGCAGGGCGTGCTCAAGGTTTTTCACTATGTGCCCGGCGATGTTGAATGGGCGTGGGACGGCAGGCAGTTATGGCTTTTGCAATATCGACCGATCAGTGACTACGGCTGGCGTCGTCACCTGACCGCTGCCAATATCGCCGAGATCCTGCCGCCTCAGCCCAGCCGGTTCGTGGAATATGCGCAGCGGCGGGCGGCGGGCAGTATCCCGGCGATCATGGGCCGCTGGGATTCACGGATCTTTCAGGACAACGAACCTTTTACTGCACTGTTTGGTGCTGCGTCCTACATCAACAATGACCTGTTCCTGGCCCGGTTGGCAGATTGGGGCGTCGCATCCAGCAGCTACGCGGGCGAAGTGGGCGGTGCCACGCCGCATCTGCCTTGGCGGCCGCTGCGTCTGTTGCGTTCACTGCCCTTGTTCCTGCGCATGCAACGCATTGCGCGCGGGCATGTGCTGACCCTGGAAGGACGCTTGATTCGCTTTGATCAGGAACTCGATTCGCTGATCAGGCAAGGTGCGAGCGGCCAGCAACTCGCTGACTGGTTCACGCGGTTTTACGTCTTCGTCGTGCAGGGCAATCTGTGCATCGCCACGTCGCTGGCCAGCAGCGGCGGCGACCTGCTGGGACGTCCGCCCACTGCTTACGAAGACCTGGAACATTGCCCGCATCGACTGCCGTGGGAGACCGATCCTGGCACGCCGCGCCCGGCACCGACCGATCTGCCGTTGCAGGCGTTTGCGGTCTGGCCGAGGGCAATTCGTCTGGCACATGCGGCCGGTCTGCCGGGCATGCGCGGTTATTATCTGCAGGTGCGCGAGTGGTATCGCGACAACCTGATGCGCGTGTTCTTTCGCTTGCATCACGCCATGCCACAGGCCGAGCGCGCGCACTGGTTCGCGCCGCATCCTGACATCCGCGCCCGTACCGGCAGTTTCTGGCAGGACGGCCGCGAGGGCACTGAACAGGCGGCGGGTTTCATGATTTATCCGGGGCAGGTGCAAGGCATTCTGGGTGACGACATTCTGCTTGAGGACACGCTGGACCCAGGCCGCCACGCGCATTACCAGCGTGCGCGTGCGGTGATTGCGCGAATGGGCGGGCGTCTGTCCCATGGCTCCACATTATTGCGTGAGCTGCGCAAGCCTTCGGCCGTGTTGCCACAGGTCGATCCGGCGTGGCTGGGTCGCGAGGTGCGGTATGCCGATGGTCAGTTGACGCTGGTCGAGTAAGCTCTCGATGATTCACTCGGCATGAAAAAGCCCGCACATTCGCTGAATGTGCGGGCTTTTTCAGTCAAGGCAGGCGATCAGATGAAGCGCAGACCCTTGAACGGGTTCCAGCCTTGCTCACCTTTGATTTCCTTCAAATAGTACGAATAGTTGGTGGTGAGCGAGTACATCATCGAGCCCGCGACATTCAGGCCCGTTCCGACCGCTCTGGGCATTTCCATTCCGAGAATGGCGAACACCAGGCTCAGCACGAGGTTGATGGCCAGAAAGATGCCCAGCATGGCCAGGTTCTTCTTCCACAGCCCGAGTACGAAAAGGTAAATAGGGCCGAAGAAAAACGCGATCCAGTTCATCTGGATCCGTAGCTTCTTGCCAAGTCCGGGCAATGCCTTCAGGGCTGCCACGAAGCCTGGTTCTTTTGGCGAGCCGTGAGCGTTGAAGAAATCGAAGCGCTCCTGCCACTTGGCGCTGTATTTACTGTTGGTTTGCAGTTGATCTGTGGTGCTCATACGTGAGGTCCCTTGTTCCTTGAAGGTATCTGCCCGAAGCCCGGCATAGTATTGCCAAGCGCACCTATGCGCTCAACGCGTGTGTGGCTTGATCATCGATTCGTGACGGCCGTCGCAGAAATGCCGCTCAGCATGCGCGTTACGCGCTCAGGGCACCATCGGTAATAGAAAGCGCCCGATTACAGGCAAGTGATCCGAGATCAGTAACGCATCGTCACGGCGTACCCGGGCGCTGACCCGTTTCAGGCTGGGACTGTAGAACAGGTAGTCGACGGTTCGATCCGGCCCGTTCACGCGCGGGTCATTGGGGAAATACGTCAGCCACTTGTTGCGATCAATGCCACTGGCTTCGGCATTGGTCGGGATCATCGGGTACTTGTCCCACAGCTCATGCAGTTCGCTGTCAGGCGAGTAACCCGTGCGCAAGGGCGCTGGCAGACGCTCGTATTGGCCCAGAGGCAACAGATTGAAGTCACCGCCGATCAACCACGGCGTGCCACTGCCTTGCAGTTTGTCCAGCAGCGCGCCGGTTGCGGCAATCTGCTTGTGCGCGGTGTCGCTGTGGGTTCGGGTGGCGGTCAGGTGCGTGTTGACGACCGCCAGTTGCCCACCGTCGCGCAGCGGCAGGTAGCTGATCAGCAGTGCATTTTTGGGTCGGAATTGACGGCTGATGATGTTCGCATCGGGAATGGGCAGTTGCACGCGTTCGGCGTGGTCGATCCGGAAGCGGCTCAGGGTGGCCAGTTTGGTGCCGACACTGCCCCAGATATGCGGGTTCGGGACGAACTCGGCGCGCCAGTAAAAGGCTTGCGAGCTGCACGGGTAAAGGTCCGCCACCCGTTCCTGAAGCAACGCCAGTTGGTCGTGGTAATCGGAGTTCTTGGCGTTGTCGTTCACTTCCTGAAGCAGGACGATATCCGGCTGTTCGTCACGGATCACGCGTGCCACTTCGTCAAGGTTATAGGCCAGGTCTTCAGGTGTCGGGCGCTCGTCCGGGCCACTGCCGTCGGCCATGTCGTACCAGAACACGTAGCGTTTGCCAGCCAGGTACTGGATGTTCCAGGTCATGACTTTCAGCGCCTGCCCAGGCACCAGCGGCTTTGCCGCAAGCTCGGGACTGCAGTGGGTCACGGCCACCTCGCGTTCGGCCGGACGCCAGCTCAACTGCAGGACAAGAGCCAGCAGCAGGGCGGCCAGCAACAGGCCATACAGGGTCAGGCGTAGCAGAATACGTTTCATCGGCTCCACATGGAGCGCCTGGCGCTCAGTGAAAGATTCGCGTTCGAGCTCAGGCGTTCTGCGCAGGCTCGCTGATCAGCATGAACAGCCGGAACATCACGATGCTGGTGAACAGTTGCAAGAAGCTGCTGATGCTGTCGATTACCAGTGTGATCGGCGCGCTCTGTGGCTCCGGCAGCAGGTAAAGGCTTACGCCTTCGAGCAGCGACAATGGGATGTAGACACACAGAACGCACATCAGGATGCGTGTGAAATGCCCGGTGGTCATCAGCATGCTTTCGCGCATGGCCATGAAGGGCGTCAGTCTGCGCAGCACCAGAAGATACTCGCAGAAGGCCAGTTTGATCATCACCCAGATGCCAGGCGCGATGAACAGTGAGAGACCGAACATGATCAGCAGCGTGCTCATGGCCGAAAGCACCGCGAAGGTCGGCCACAGTCGCAGGGCCATGGCGAGCAGGTCGCGGGTCTGGGGCTCTTCGCCACGGCTGCGCGCATCGAGGAACAGAATCAGCGCGGCGGTATAGAGCGGATAGAAGAACAGCCCGACGACCAGGTTGTAGGCGGGGGACGCGTCGGCGCTCATGGCGCTGCCCAGGGCTTGCTTGGCCAGCGCTTCGAGCACCACCAGCGGCAGGCAAAGCACCAGAATGCGGCCAAGGTTACTGCGGAAGAAATAAAGCGAATCCTGAATAACGGTCAACGGGTTCATGGCTCGGTCGCAGACAAAAAGCAGGCCGCCACTTTAGCCCATGGCCTGTGTCGATCCAAGCGAACCGGTCTGCGCTGTAACGCTTCCTTATCTTTTTTTTCATGTCATTGAAGCGTTCTGATCCAGCCCCATTACTCAATCACGCCCCGGCATTCGGCCGGGCGAAGACTGACTGCGGCAATCCACGAGGTCGCCATGAACAACGAAGAACACACCCTGATCGATGGTCTTTTCTCGAAACTGAAAGCGGCTGAAACCGCCTCTGCTCCGCGAGATACCGCGGCCGAGGCACTGATCAAGGATCACCTCACGCGTCAGCCCGCTGCGCCGTATTACATGACGCAGGCGATTCTGGTGCAGGAGGCGGCCGTCAATCAGCTCAATCAGCAGATCCAGCAACTGCAGGCCGAACTTCAGCAGGCCAAGGGGCAGGCCGCTTCGGCACCTGCCAGTGGTGGCTTTTTGTCGAGCATCTTCGGCAGCAGCGCACCGCGAGCGCCGCAGCCTCAGGCGCAACCGGCTCCCTCAGGTGGCGGGTGGCGCGATGGCGCGGGCTACAACCCGCCGGCGCAACAGGGCGGATACGCACCACCGCCAGCCGCAGCTGCGCCAATGGGCAGCGGGTTTCTCGGTGGCGCGTTGAAAACGGCGGCGGGCGTGGCGGGTGGCGTGATGCTGGCAGAAGGCATCAGCAGCCTGTTCAGCCATCACAGTCAGCCGCAGGAGATCGTCGAGGTCATCCACGATTCGCCTGCTCAGGATCAGTTCTCCAACACTGATCAAAGCAACTGGGGTCAGCAGCAGGATTCGCAATACACGGCTGACGACAGCTACAACGACGATGGCGGTATGTTCTCTGATGATGACTCGTTTGTTTGAGGAGCACAGAGCCCTGTCCGGTTAGCTGGCAAGCTTGCTCTTCTCACGCCAATCTAACGCGCTGAACGCGCGCGATTGCCTGTGGCAGGCGCTTGTCGCCGATCGGGACGTCCTCGTCGCCGACAAGCCGTCTGCCATCGTTCCGGTTTTGATGAGCGTGCTCATGCGCTGCGTGGGCATGCCGTCCGCGACGCTGCGCGTCTGATCCCTAAACGGCCACCACACCAATCCATCCCTCAATTCCTGCCCCAAGCTGGCATACTGGACGCCGATCCATGTTCCGGATCGCTGTAATCGCAGGGGCCAGCCTGCGTCATGAGGAAGTGCGGTGAAGAAGATCGCGGTGTTCGCCGATGTGCAAAACCTCTATTACACCGTGCGCCAGGCGCATGGCTGTCATTTCAATTACGCCGCATTGTGGGCGGATATCAGCAAGCGTGGCGAGATCGTCCATGCGTTTGCGTATGCCATCGATCGGGGCGACAGCAAGCAGCAGCAGTTCCAGCAGATCCTTCGCAACCTGGGCTTTACCGTGCGGCTCAAGCCCTACATCCAGCGCAGCGACGGTTCCGCCAAAGGGGACTGGGATGTGGGCATCACCATCGATATCATGGACTTCGCGCCGCAGGTGGATGAAGTCGTGCTGGCGTCCGGCGATGGCGACTTCGACATGTTGCTCGAACGCATCATCAGCAAACATGGCGTTGAAGCGGTGGCCTATGGCGTACCGGGGCTGACTGCCAATTCGCTGATCCGCGCCGCCAGTCGTTACGTGCCTATTGAAGGCACGTTGTTGTTGAAATGAATTCAAGGGTTGGACCAACGTGTTGGAACGTATTGCAGTCATCGACTTTGAAACCACCGGAATTTCGCCTGGCCACGGTTGCCGTGCGACCGAGATTGCCGTGGTCATCATGGAGCAGGGGCGCATTGTCGACCGCTACCAGAGCCTGATGAATGCCGGTGTACGCATCCCTGCGTTCATCGAAGGCCTGACCGGCATCAGCAACAACATGATTCGCACCGCGCCCAGTGCCGAGCGCGTGATGGGCGATGTGTGTGATTTCGTCGGCACCACGCCGCTGGTGGCGCACAACGCCTCGTTTGACCAGAAGTTCTGGGATTACGAACTGTCACGCATCGAGCGCACACGTGAGCAGAGTTTTGCCTGTTCGATGCTGCTGGCCCGACGCCTGATGCCGGGCGCGCCCAATCACAAGCTCGGCACACTGACGCAGTACGCGCGCCTGCCCAATACCGGCAAGGCTCACCGGGCCATGGCCGATGCCGAGATGGCTGCCAACCTGACGGCTTACCTGACCAACGAACTGCGTCAGAAACACGGCCTGGCAGGGGTTTCTCATCAGTTGCTGTGCTCGCTGCAGAAAGTCCCGGCCGCGAAGATCAGTGAAGCCATCAAGCGTCAGCGCGGTTTTTGACCGGCGTTCTCTCCTGCTTGCCTTGAGGCTGCAGATGACCTGAGGGCAGGCTGCGCTCGACCCCTGTTGAAAGCACGATGGACGTCTTGCTGAAGCCGAACTGCGCGATGCGGTTGATCAGGTCTTCCAGGTGCGGCATCGAATCCACGGCTGCGCGCATGATCACACAGGGGTCGCCGGTTACCCGATAGCACTGAATCAGTTCCGGTATTTTCCACAGGTCGTCATAGGCCTGCTGATTGCCATGGCTGGCCATGCGCAGTTCGATCATGCATTGAATCGGCAGCCCCACCTTCGACAGATCGACCTTCGCTTCATACCCCGTAATCACGCCACTGGCTTCGAGCTTGGCCACGCGCTCGGCCACTGCAGGCGCTGACAGGTTGACCAGTTTCGCCAGTTGAGCAAACGAAGCACGGCCGTTGTGCAGCAGCGCGTCGAGCAGCATGCGATCGTATTTATCCAGATTCATGGCGCGCCTCGCGGGAAATGGGTGTTTTCATAAAGAAAGGTATTGCTGCCAAACAACCATTGAATCAAAGGTTATGAGGGCATGTAAAAAGGCTTACATGCTTAATATTCGCCCTGCGCCTTCATACAATAAGCCAACCATAACAATGATTCCTGAGCCTGACCATGCCCCATTCCGTTCGTTTTCCTGCGCTGTTGATCGGTGCGTTTCTGGCCTTGTACCTGATCTGGGGGTCTACCTATCTGGTCATTCGTATCGGCGTAGAGTCCTGGCCGCCACTGATGATGGCCGGTATCCGGTTCATGATTGCCGGTTGCCTGATGTATGGGTTCCTGCGCTATCGCGGCGCACCGGCGCCGACCTGGGCCGAGTGGAAGGGCGCGGCGGTGATCGGTTTTCTGTTGCTGACCTGCGGCAATGGTGGCGTGACACTGGCCGAGCATGCGGGCGTGGCGTCGGGGATTGCCGCGCTGTCGGTCGCGACCATGCCGCTGTTCACCCTGCTGTTCGGCCTGTTCTGGGGCAACCGCACCACCACGCTTGAGTGGGCCGGGATCATCCTGGGCTTGATCGGCATTGGGCTGTTAAACATGGGCTCGAACCTGCAGGCCAGTCCTTATGGTGCTGCGCTGGTGATTTTCGCGGCGGCGTCCTGGGCGTTCGGCTCGGTACTGAGCAAACACCTGACCTTGCCGAAAGGGCCGATGGCCAGCGGTGCAGAGATGATCGTGGCGGGCGTTACGCTGCTGATCGGCAGCGCTCTGACCGGCGAGCGGCTGGAGCAGATGCCGACGGCTGCGGGCTGGGGCGCGCTGCTGTATCTGGTGGTGTTCGGTTCGATCGTCGCGTTCAGCGCCTACATGTACCTGCTCAAGAACGTGCGCCCGGCGGCGGCGACCAGCTATGCCTATGTCAACCCGGCGGTGGCCGTACTGCTAGGGGTGGTGTTTGCGGGTGAAACCATTGGTCTGGCCGAGTGCATGGCGATGGTGGTGATCATCAGTGGCGTGGTGCTGATTGGCCTGCCGCAATGGCGCAAGCCGCAACCCCGGGACGCGGTATCGGCGCGCACAAGCTAACTCAGGCGGGCCGGACAGGGTAAACTGCGCGCCTTGCGCTGAATTTTTCCTACGGTATCCCCATGACATTCGCCTCTCTCGGCCTGATCGAACCCTTGCTGCGCGCCCTTGATGCGCTTGGCTACCAGACTCCGACCCCTGTGCAGGCACAGGCGATTCCCCCGGTTCTGGCAGGCCGTGACCTGATGGCTGCAGCCCAGACCGGCACCGGCAAGACCGCAGGTTTCGCCCTGCCACTGTTGCAACGCCTGACCATGGAAGGGCCGAAAGTGGCTCCCAATTCGATTCGTGCGTTGGTGCTGGCACCGACTCGCGAATTGGCAGAGCAGGTCCACGAAAGCATTCGTCAGTACGCAGAACACCTGCCTCTGAGCACCTACGCGGTGTACGGCGGCGTGAGCATCAATCCACAGATGATGAAGCTGCGCAAAGGCGTTGACGTGCTGGTCGCAACGCCCGGTCGCCTGCTGGATCTGCATCGTCAGAACGCCGTCAAGTTCTCGCAACTGCAGACGCTGATTCTCGACGAAGCCGACCGCATGCTGGACCTGGGCTTTGCCGAAGAGCTGCGCGGGATTTACGCTGCGCTGCCGAAACGTCGTCAGACGTTGCTGTTTTCCGCGACGTTCTCCGACCCGATCCGCTTGCTGGCCTCGCAAATGCTGGACGACCCGCTGACCATCGAAGTCAGCCCGCGCAACGTGGCGGCGGCGTCGGTCAAGCAGTGGGTCGTGACGGTCGATAAAAAGCGCAAGGCCGACCTGTTTATTCATCTAATGAAAAAGCATCGCTGGGGCCAGGTGCTGGTGTTCGCCAAGACCCGTGTGGGGGTCGATCAACTGGTGGATCGCTTGCAGGCTTTGGGCTTGAACGCCGACGGCATTCATGGCGACAAACCTCAGGCAACCCGCCAGCGTGCACTGGATCGCTTCAAGAGCAATGAAGTGAAGATTCTGGTGGCGACTGATGTTGCGGCCCGGGGGCTGGACATTGACGACCTGCCGACGGTGGTCAACCTGGACCTGCCCATCGTGGCCGAGGACTACATCCATCGCATCGGCCGCACCGGCCGTGCAGGCCTGACCGGCGAAGCGATCTCGCTGGTGTGTGCCGATGAAGTCGAGCTGTTGTCTGCCATCGAAGTGCTGACCCGTCAGACGCTGGAGCGTCGTGAAGAGCAGGATTTCGAGCCGGAACACCGCGTGCCGACCACCGACGCCACCGGCCAGATCCTGAAAAAACCCAAGAAGCCGAAAAAGCCCAAGGTTTCAGGCAGCAAGCGCAACCTGGGCAAGTGGGTCGACAGCGGCGATTCCGAGCCGGCACCGGTGGTCAAGCCCGTGCGCAAGGTCCCGGTCTTCAACACCGGACCACGCAAAAAGAAGCCTTGAGCTGACAGGATCGTTCAGACGCTCCCCGTTTGAATGCACCTCTGGACGTTGCGCGGCAGCACTCAATCCTGCCCGCGCAACCAATCCAGCATCCCCAACCCTGCAGCCCGCCCGCTGGCGAAGCAGGCGGTCAGCAGGTAGCCGCCGGTCGGGGCTTCCCAGTCGATCATCTCGCCTGCGCAAAACACGCCGGGCAACTGCCTGAGCATCAAACGCTCGTCCATCGCCTCGAACGTCACGCCGCCCGCCGTGCTGATGGCTTCGTCGACAGGCCGCGCTTTGATCAGGCTCAGCGGCAGGGCTTTGATCGCCTGACTCAACAGCGTCGGGTCGTCGAAGGCTTCACGCGGTGCCAGTTCCCGCAGCAGGGCAGCTTTTACGCCATCCAGCCCGAGCTGGCTGTGCAGGTGTTTGGACATCGAGCGCGAGCCGCGGGGTTTGCTCAGGGCTTTGTGCACGTCGGCCTGCGTCTTGCCGGGCAGCAGATCGATGTGCACGGTTGTCGAACCGCTGAGGTTGATCTGCTCCCGGATCTGCGCCGACAGCGCATACACCAGGCTGCCTTCAACGCCGGTGTCGGTCAGCACGCATTCGCCCAGGCGCGAGGTCTGCCCGCTCAGCCCCATGGCGATGTTTTTCAAGGGCGTCCCGGCGAACTTGCTGCGCAGCACCTCGCTCCAGGCCGTGACCTCGAAACCACAGTTGGCTGCCTGCAGACGCGCCACATCCACCTGCTGCGCTTCAAGCCAGGGCACCCACGCACCGTCTGAACCCAGCCGCGCCCAGCTCGCGCCGCCCAGCGCCAGCAGCGTGGCAGCAGGCTTGAGCGCCAACTCTCCTTCGGGATGGGCGATGCGCAGGCTGCCATCGGCGTTCCAGCCCAGCCAGCGGTGCCGGGTATGAATGACGACGCCCGCCTCGCGCAGGCGTTTGAGCCACGCACGCAGCAATGGCGCGGCTTTCATGTCAGTCGGAAACACACGGCCCGAGCTGCCGATAAATGTCTCGATGCCCAGGTCGTGAATCCACGTGCATAACGCATCTGCATCGAATGGTCGCAGTAGCGCCGCGATCATCGGTGAACGTTCGGCATAGCGGGATACAAAAGCAGGGTAGGGCTCGGAGTGAGTGATGTTCATCCCGCCGACGCCGGCGAGCAGAAACTTGCGACCCACCGAGGGCATGCCGTCGTACAGATCGACCTGAACCCCGGCCTCGCTCAACACTTCGGCCGCCATCAGGCCCGCAGGCCCACCTCCGATGATGGCGACGGATTGAGGTTTTGCGGCAGGCAGGTCGGTCATGGTCAACTGAAGTTCAATAGCGGGAAAGTGCGGCATTCTAACCGAGATTTGCCGCCCGGCCTGTCACAGGCCCAGATCCTGCCAGACCCGTTGCGCACTGTGATGCAGGATGCCGTGACGACGGGCCAGCGCTTCGCGGTCCTTGCTGTAGCCGCCACCGATCACGCCCATCACCGGAATGTCACGGCCCAGGCAGTGGCGCAGTACCGCCTCGTCCCGATCAGCCAGGCCTTGATCGGTCAACTGCAGATAACCCAGCGCGTCATCCTTGTGGACGTCCACGCCTGCGTCGTACAGCACCAGGTCCGGCTTGTAGATCGGCAGCAAGTAGTTGAGCAGGTCATCGACGACTTTCAGGTAATCGCCGTCGCCCATGCCCATCGGCAGTGGTATGTCCCAGTCGCTCTGGGCTTTGCGCGCCGGGAAGTTCTTTTCGCAGTGCAGCGAGACTGTGATCGCGTCCTCGGTGTCCGCCAGAATACGCGCAGTGCCGTCACCCTGATGCACGTCGCAGTCGAAAATAAGCACCTTGTCCACACGGCCGCTTTGCAGCAGGTAATGGCTGATCACCGCCAGGTCGTTGAAGATGCAGAAACCTGCCGGGTAGTCGTAGTGCGCATGGTGCGTACCGCCCGCCAGATGACACGCCAGACCGTGTTCGAGTGCCTGCCCGGCGGTCAGCAGGGACCCGCCCACCGCGCGGATGGTGCGACGCGCCAGGGCCTCGCTCCACGGCAGGCCGAGGCGACGCTGGTCTTCGCGTGACAGGTCACCGCTCAGGTAACGGTTTATGTAGGCAGGATCATGCGCCAGGGCGAGAATATCGGCCGGACACAGTTCAGGGCGTAATAATTGAACGTCACTGGTCAGCCCGCTGTCGATCAAGTGATCGCGCAACAGACGAAACTTGTCCATGGGAAACCGGTGATCAGCCGGAAACTCGGGGCTGTAGTCATCGTGATAGATAAGCGGCAGGGACATTTTGCATTCATTCAAAGGTCGAAGCCCGATAGTGCCAGTTATGCGCCTGATCGCACAGTTGGCAGAAACCCCGACACACTACACTTGCGCCCGAATATGTACGGTTACAGGGGAGATCGATGGAACCGATACTCAAGCTGGACAGCCCTCGCTTGCTGATGCGGCAGTGGCGCGACGAAGATTTGCCGGTGTTCGCCGCCATGTGCGCGGACCCACAGGTGATGCGCTATTTTCCCGATACCCTGAGCCGCCTTGAAAGCGCGGCCATGATCGGGCGCATGCGCGGGCATTTTGCCGAGCTGGGTTTCGGGTTGTGGGCGCTTGAGCGCAAGGACAACGGCGCGTTCATCGGCTTTACCGGGTTGGGTGTGGTCGGGTTCGACGCGCATTTCACCCCGGCGGTCGAAATCGGCTGGCGGCTGGCCCGCGAGCACTGGGGGCTGGGCTTTGCCAGCGAGGCGGCGTGGACGGTGCTGGGCTGCGGTTTCGAGCGTTTGAAACTGGATGAAATCGTGGCATTTACCGCCGTCAGCAACGAGCCTTCGCAAAAGGTGATGCAGGTCATCGGTATGCAGCAAGACCCGGCTGACGATTTCGAGCACCCCAACCTGCCAGACGGACATCCGCTCAAACCGCACGTGCTTTATCGCATCAGCCGCGAACAGTGGCTCAGTACCCTGCAATCCGAGTAAGCCCTTCGCCAAATTCTGTATCATTTCATTTATGGGCGCGGGCCTGCGGGGCCTGCCGCAAATTACACCGACTGCCGCCACCGGCGCGCGGTCACGCTTTGTGCGAGGGATGAACATGAGCCAAGTGCTGGATGATCTGGTCGAGTTGTTGACGCTGGAACCTATTGAAGAAAACCTGTTTCGCGGCCGCAGTCAGGACCTTGGTTTTCGCCAGCTGTTCGGCGGGCAAGTGCTGGGGCAGTCCCTGTCTGCGGCCAGCCAGACCGTCGAAGAGGATCGTCACGTCCACTCCCTGCACGGCTACTTCCTGCGCCCTGGTGATGCCGGGCTGCCAGTGGTCTATCAGGTGGACCGTGTGCGTGACGGCGGCAGCTTCAGCACCCGTCGTGTCACGGCGATTCAGAAGGGCAAGCCGATCTTCACCTGCAGTGCGTCCTTCCAGTACGACGAAGAAGGCTTCGAGCACCAGGCAACGATGCCGCAGATCGTCGGGCCTGAGAACCTGCCTTCGGAGCTTGAGCTGATGAAGCAGCGTGCGCACCTGATTCCTGAGGCGCTGCATGACAAGTTCCTGCGTCCAAAGCCCATCGAATTTCGCCCGGTCACGGCCGAGGATCCCTACAACCCGCAACCCGGCGAGCCGGTGAAGTATGTGTGGTTCCGCGCCGATGGCACCCTTAACGACGCGCCTGCGCTGCACAAGTACATGCTGGCTTACGCCTCGGACTTCAATCTGCTGACGACGTCGCTCAAGCCGCACGCCAAGACCGTCTGGCAGCGTGACATGCAAGTGGCCAGCCTTGATCACTCGCTATGGTTTCATAATGATCTGCGTGCCGATGACTGGCTGTTGTATGCGATGGACAGCCCGTGGGCCGGCAACTCTCGCGGCTTCTCACGTGGCAGCATCTTCAACCGCGCCGGGCAACTGGTCGCTTCGGTCAGTCAGGAAGGGCTGATCCGCCACCGTAAGGATTGGGCATGACACTTCACGACATTCGCCACTGGGTGTTCGACATGGACGGCACGCTGACCGTCCCCGTGCACGATTTTCCGGCCATCAAGCGCGAGCTGGGCATCCCGCAGGATGCCGACATTCTTGGCCATCTGGCTGCGCTGCCTGCCGCCGAGTCTGCGGCCAAACATGCCTGGTTGCTGGAGCACGAGCGCGAGCTGGCGCTGGGCTCGCAGCCTGCCGACGGCGCGGTCGAGCTGGTCCGCGAACTGGCAGCACGCGGCTACCGCCTGGGCATTCTGACCCGCAACGCGCGAGAACTGGCGCACATTACGCTGGAGGCCATCGGACTTGCTGACTGCTTTGCGGTGGACGACGTGCTGGGACGTGACGAGGCCACGCCCAAGCCGCACCCGGCCGGTCTGCTGAAACTGGCCAGCGCGTGGGACGTTGAACCGACAAGCATGGTCATGATTGGCGACTATCGTCACGACCTTGATTGCGGGCGGGCAGCAGGCGCGAAGACCGTTCTGGTGAACCTGCCGGATAACCCTTGGCCAGAGCTTGCAGACTGGCATGCGGTGGACTGTGTGGCGTTACGCGGGATGTTGGGCTGACAGGCATTGCTCTTGAGCTCGACGCTAAACAAGTCGTGCTGAATAAACGCAGAGGCCGTGGGAGGCGGCTTGCCGGCGAAGCGGTTTTTCAAGCGCCGCATCAGTGACTGTACAGGCCTCATCGCCGGCAAGCCGCCTCCCACAAAATGAACGGCGTCCGTTTCTCATGCGCTGCCAATCAGAACGGCTTGAACAGCACCGCTTGGCCTTCAGGTGACGTGAAGATGCCGTCGCCGCTATGGCCGACTTTGGGCACGATCACCAGGTGCTGGTTCAGGCCTTCGGGGTGGCGCTTCTGCAGGTAGTTGAAGTAATTCTGCCCACGAATCAGGCGATAGCCGCCCTGGGCTTCGGCCGCGCAGGTCTTGTCCAGTGCCGGATGGTTGCGATCGGTGTCCAGCTCGCCCAGCAGGTACGTCACGTCACGTTTCACGTAGTTCTTTTCGATGTCGGTCGGCTTTTCCTTGCCCGAATAGAACGGCATCTTGTTCAGGCCGTATTTCCAGTCATTGAAGTTGGGGCAGGTCTGCGCCGTTACCGGCTCGGGCCGCTCGGCGTCGAAGTAGGCGTAGGACGAAGGGTTGGCGATCACGTAGCGCAGCTTCACGCCCTCGCGATTCAGCAGTGCATCTTCCTTGCCGCCGATCATTGCGTAGCGTTGCACCACTTGAGCGCCGCCGGAATGACCGGCAATCACCACTTCCTTCAGGTTGGGAAACAGCTTGCTGTCGCTCAGGCGCTTGAGGATGTGGTCAAGCACCACAAAGGAACTGATGGGCTTGGGATCGGTGGCTGTTGCGCCTTCCATCCAGCTGTTCTGATGCCAGCGCAGCACGTTTTCCGGCAGGTGATGCGCAACGATGTCTTTTTCATCCAGAAACTGCGGTGCGATCAGCAGGGTCTTGCTGCGTTCCTTTGACTGGTTCGCCGCGCGTTCGATGCTGCGCAGGTACGTCGGCGCGTTGCGCAAGCGGCCGTGCAACACGATCACGGCACGCTCGATGCGCGGCTTTGGATGCACCCACTCCTGGCTGAGGCCCAGCGTGGCTTCGGTGCCGTTGATGGCCAGGCGATCCGGGCTGATGGATTTAACCGCTTGATCCTCGGCATGAGCCCCGAGGCTCACGAAGGCAGTGCTTAACAACAGGACCAGAAGCGGTTTAATCATGTGCTAGAGACTCTTGGCGGCGAACGTATCGCATTGGGTGATTTGACCTTGCGCAAAGCCGGTCTTGAACCAGTGTACGCGCTGGGCTGAAGTCCCGTGGGTAAACGAGTCCGGAACGACCCGACCACGGCTTTGCTGCTGCAGGCGGTCATCGCCGATGGCGTTGGCTGCGTTCAGCGCCTCTTCAATATCACCCGGCTCAAGCCAGTTCAAACGATTTTGTGCGTTATAGGCCCAAACGCCAGCGAAACAGTCGGCCTGAAGCTCCTGGCGGACCAGCAAACCGTTGTTGCCTTCCATGCGTTTCCCGGCTTTGCGCGCGGCATCGACCTTGCTCGACACGCCCAGCAGCGTCTGCACATGGTGGCCGACTTCGTGGGCGATCACGTAGGCCTGGGCGAAATCACCCGCAGCGGAAAAGCGTTGCGACATCTCGCGAAAGAAGTCCAGGTCCAGGTAGACCTGTTGGTCGGCCGGGCAATAGAACGGGCCGGTTGCGGACGTCGCATAACCGCAGGCGGAGTTGACCTGACCGCTGAACAGTACCAGCGTCGGGTCCTTGTACTGACGACCGTTCTGGGCGAACACGGCGCGCCAGGTATCTTCGGTATCGCCCAGAATACTGCGCACGAACTCGGCCTGCTGGTCGTTGGCGGGCGGTGCCTGATGCGTCTGCGGGCTGGCCGGGGCGCTTTGCTGAGTGCTCTGACCGGTCAACTGGCCAAGGATCTGCATCGGGTCCTGGCCGGTCAGCAAGCCGATGGCAACGATAATCACGATGCCGCCCAGGCTCAGGCCCTTGCCACCAATGCGCATGCCACCGCCACCGCCGCCGCTACTTTCGCCACGTGCATCGACCACGTTGTCGCTGCGTCGGCCTTTTTTCCAGAGCATGTCGGATCCCTCTTCTTGTCGTGCAATGAGTGTCGCTGGTGAAACCGCTACGCGCCAGCCCGTGTGTGCCAAGTGAAACACGGACGGCGCGATGTGCGGTGCGACCTATAGAGGGTGATTGAGACCGATTGGTTCTAGCGCTGTACCTAAAGTGGCCGTACTTGCTGATGCTGCGTTAAAACAGGCTCGTGCGCGAGTCCGATCGGAACGCTCATGTATAACCGGTAGAGTCGAGCGCGACCCCGGCTGTTCCTCGCCTGTTTTTGCCTTGTCTGACCGGCACCGCGGGCGTGATCATTGCGCCTTGAGCGGCTCGCTGCCAGCGACTGGCTTGGGTGAGGCGTCTGCAAAACGGTCCACCTGGCGCAGCGTCTTGAAGCCGGTCATCCACGCGCCCACGACGCCGAGTGTGCAGACGCCGCCCATGATCGCGGCGGGGATCGCGCCGATCAGCGAGGCACTGGTGCCCGCACGGAACTCACCCAGTTCGTTGGAAGAGCCGATGAACAGCATATTCACCGCATTGACCCGACCACGCATGTTGTCCGGCGTGGAGAACTGCACCAGTGCCGAGCGGATGTAGACGCTGACCATGTCGGCGGCCCCGGCGATCAGCAGCGCCAGGCATGACAGCCAGAACAGGGTGGAGAGGGCGAACACCAGATTGGCCACCCCGAACAGCCCGACGGCCATGAACATGGTCATGCCGACATTGCGATCCAGTGGTCGCATGCTCAGGTAGATGCCGACCCCCAGTTCACCCAGACTCATCGACGCGCGGAGCATGCCCAGTCCTTGCGGACCCAGGTTCAGGACTTCGTGAGCATAGATCGGCAACAGCGCGACGACCCCGCCCAGCAGAACGGCGAACAGGTCCAGCGAGATAGTGCCCAGGATGATGGGGCGCGAGCGGATGAACGCGATCCCGGCGGTGAAGCGGCCCCAGGCGCTGTCGCCCAGATCGACCGCCTTGCCTGCGAAAGGCGTGGCAACCGGTGCCAGAAACAGGATCCCGGCAATGAACGCTGCCACGCACACCGAATAGGTCAGCTCTGCGCCACCCAGCCAGTACAGGTAGCCGCCAATCAATGGACCGCCGACGGTCGAGCAACGCATGATCACGCTGTTGGTGGCGATTGCCGAGGCCAGTTGTTCACGCGGAACAATCTGTGGCAGCAGGCTTTGCAGGGCCGGACCTGTGAACGCACGTGCGCAGCCGTAGAGCATCAGCGCGCCGTAGATCAACCGAAGGTCTTGCAGATTCAGGGCCGAGAACACCAGCAGGATGACGCCGCACAGCGCCTGCACGCCCCAGCTGATCATCAGAATGACCTTGCGGTTGTAGCGATCGATCAGATCGCCCGCAGGCATCAGCAGCAACAGCATGGGAATGAACTGAGCCAGGCCCACATAAGCCAGCGCCATCGGCTCACGGGTCATGTCGTACACCTGCCAGGCGACCACCACCGCCTGAATCTGCATGGCGAACACCGCCATCAGGCGCGACAGGATGAAACTGATGAACCCAGGCTGGCTGGACAGTTTGACGGAGGTTGAAGCGGCGGGGGATTCAGAGCTCAAGACAGACTTCCATCAAAGCAGTGTATTCGCGGTAGGCGTTATACCTTAGCTTATAGATAGGAAGCTAATGAAAAAGTTGACAGCTTGTCCGGCCCGGATGTGCCTATCGCGCGTTTCCACGCCTGGCGCTCAGCGTCGCACGCAAGTCCGCAATAGACGCTCGACGGGACTAAAACCAAGGTCGCTAACTGAGCGCATAACCTGTGGGAGGCGGCTTGCCGGCGAGGCGATTTTTCAAGCGCCTCATCAGTGACTGGACGGACCTCATCGCCGGCAAGCCGCCTCCCACAATCCGGTGACTGCTGGGAAACTTATGCACAAGCGCAGCACGGGCGTCAATCACAACGCTTGACCAACGACACGCCCGATGCCACATCAGGCTCCGTGCTTGGTATTGCATGAAAATCTGGAATAGACGCTCGACGGGACTAAAACCCAAGTCGCTAACTGAGCGCATAACCTGTGGGAGGCGGCTTGCCGGCGAGGCGATTTTTCAAGCGCCTCATCAGCGACTGGACGAACCTCATCGCCGGCAAGCCGCCTCCCAGAATCCGGTGACTGCTGGGAAACTTATGCACAAGCGCAGCACGGGCGTCAGTCACAACGCTTGACCAACGACATGCCCGATACCACATCAGGCCCGTGCTTGGTATTACATGAAAATCCGGAATAGACGCTCGACGGGACTAAAACCAAGGTCGCTGACTGAATACATCACCTGTGGGAGGCGGCTTGCCGGCGAGGCGATTTTTCAAGCGCCTCATCAGCGACTGGACGGACCTCATCGCCGGCAAGCCGCCTCCCATAATGCGGTGACTGCTGGGAAACTTATGGGCACCGATCGTCAGTATTAACGCCTGACCAGTAACACACCCGATTCCATATGGTGGGTGTATGGGAACTGGTCAAACAGTGCGCAGCGCTCCACCCGGTGGGTGTCGTGCAACTGGGCAATGTTGGCGGCCAGGGTTTCCGGGTTGCAGGAGATATACAGGATGCGCTCGAACCGACGGGTCAGTTCGCAGGTGTCGACGTCCATGCCCGCACGCGGCGGATCGACGAACACGCTGCCGAACTCATAACCCTTGAGATCCACACCCTGCAGGCGACGGAACGGGCGAACCTCGTTCAGGGCCTGGGTCAGTTCCTCGGCGGACAGGCGCACCAGCGTGACATTGTCGACGGCGTTGTCTTCCAGATTGCTCAGCGCGGCATTGACGGAAGTCTTGCTGATTTCGGTCGCCAGCACTTTGCGCACCCGAGTGGCCAGCGGCAAGGTGAAGTTGCCGTTGCCGCAATACAGCTCCAGCAGATCGTCATTACGCTCGCCCAGTGCGTCGTACGCCCAGTTGAGCATTTTCTGATTGACCGTGCCGTTAGGCTGGGTGAACGCACCTTCCGGCTGGCGATAGCTGAAGGTACGCCCGGCAACGTCGAGCTTCTCGGTCACGTAATCATGGCCGATGACCAGCCGCTGGCCTTTGGAGCGTCCAATCAGGCTCACCTTCAGCTCGGCCGCCAATAGTTCGGCCTCGGCTTGCCAGGCGTCGTCCAGCGGGCGGTGATAACACAGCGTGATCATCGCATCGCCTGCCAGCGTGGTCAGAAAGTCCACCTGGAACAGCTTGTGGTTCAGCGTCGGGCTGGCTTCCCAGCGCTCGCGCAGCACCGGCATCAAGGCATTGATGCGCTCGCTGGCAATCGGCAGGCCGTCGAGCAGGATCGGGGTCTTGTTGTCGCCCGGCGCGAACATCGCGTAATAACGCTTCTGGTCTTCGCGCCACAGCCGGAATTCGGCCCGCAGGCGGTAATGCTCACGCGGCGAGTCGAACACCTGCGGCTCGGGCGCATCGAACGGCGCCAGCAACTCGCGCAGGCGTACGGTCTTTTCTGCGAACTGACGGTCGTAGCTCGCGGGATCGAAGGGAACACTCATGCGTTGAACCAGCCCAGCTTGATCACGAACAGGATCGACAGGATCACCAGCGCGGCATTCAGCTCACGCCCGCGACCCGACAACAGCTTGATCGCCGTCCAGGAAATGAAACCAAAGGCGATGCCGTTGGCGATGGAATACGTGAACGGCATGGCCAGCGCGGTAATCACCACCGGCGCTGCGACCGTGATGTCGTCCCAATCGATCTCGGCCATGCCGGAAGCCATCAGCACGGCGACGAACAGCAGGGCAGGCGCGGTCGCATAAATCGGCACGCTGCTGGCCAGTGGCGCGAAGAACAGCGCCAGCAGAAACAGCACAGCCACGACGATGGCCGTCAGGCCGGTACGTCCGCCGGCGCTTACGCCTGCAGCCGACTCGATGTAGCTGGTGGTCGTCGAGGTGCCCAGCAGGGAGCCGGCCATGGCTGCCGTGCTGTCCGCGATCAGGGCGCGGCCCATTTTCGGCATGTGGCCGTCCTTGCCCATCAGCCCGGCGCGCTTGGCGACGCCGATCAGGGTGCCGGAGTTGTCAAAGATGTCCACGAACAGGAAAGCGAAGATGATGCTGACCAGCCCGACGTCCAGCGCGCCCAGAATGTCCAGTTGCAGGAAGGTCGGTGCCAGCGAGGGCGGCATCGACATGACGCCGCTGAATTGACTGAAGCCCAGCGCAATGGAAACAATCGTCACTGCGAGAATGCCGATCAGCACCGCGCCCTGAACCTTGAGTTTGTCCAGCGCAACGATCAGAAAGAAGCCCAGCGTGGCCAGAATCGGGGCGGGCTGCTTGAGATCGCCCATGGTGAGCATGGTGACCGGATGGCTGGCCACGATACCGGCGTTTTGCAGGGCAATCAGCGCCAGGAACAGGCCGATACCGGCCGCAATTGCCGAGCGCAGGGGCAGGGGAATGCTGTTGATGATCCACTCACGGATGCGAAAGATCGACAGCAGAAAGAACATCACCGCCGACAGGAACACCGCGCCGAGCGCCACCTGCCAGGTATGCCCCATGTGCAGGACCACGGTGTAAGTAAAGAAGGCGTTCAGGCCCATCCCGGGTGCCAGGGCAATCGGGTAGTTGGCGATCAGGCCCATCACGGCCGAGCCGATGGCGGCGGCCAGACAGGTCGCGACGAACAGCGCGCCCTTGTCCATGCCGGTCTGGCCAAGGATGCTCGGGTTGACGAACAGGATGTAAGCCATCGCCAGAAAGGTTGTGACGCCCGCAAGGATTTCGGTCCTTACGTTGGTGTTGTGTGCCTTGAGTTGAAACAGCCTTTCCAGCATGGCGGGCTCTCCGGGACGCGGCCTGCGTCGTGAATGATTCGACTCCAACAGCAAAGCACAGACTGCCTGAGCAGCCCGCAGGATTTGTTGCGGGTCGGAAAAAGCCGCGCATCATACCAGCAGCCCAACACGATAGGTGTTCGTGGATAGCGGCTTTTGGATGATCTGCACGCCTGTCCATCGCTGCCGAGAAACCCTGAACGTTGCAAATCACGCGAAGTCGTACCCCCTAAGACGCATAAAAATGCGCTGAATGAGTACCTACCGTGAGGTTGCCATGAATGTTCCGAACCCGATTCCGAAGGACGTCGCAGGTCACGCGATTTCTCTGACCCTTAATGGGCAACTGCGTCAACTCGATGTACAGCCCTGGACCACCTTGCTTGACCTGCTGCGCGACCGGCTCGATCTGGTCGGCACCAAGAAAGGCTGCGATCACGGCCAGTGCGGTGCTTGCACCGTACTGCGCGACGGCAAGCGTATCAATGCCTGCCTGACACTGGCGATCATGTGCGACGGTGCCGAGTTGACCACCATCGAAGGCCTGGCCGATGGCGATACGCTGCACCCGATGCAACAAGCCTTCATCAAGCATGACGCGTTCCAGTGCGGTTACTGCACGCCAGGGCAGATTTGCTCGGCTGTGGGCCTCGCCAACGAAGGCCGCGCCAGCACCCGCGCCGAGATTCAGGAACTGATGAGCGGTAACCTGTGCCGCTGCGGTGCCTACAGCAACATTCTGGCAGCAGTGGAAGAGGCATTGCCGCAATTCCACGATGCGACAAAAGCGCAGGAGGTGAGCCGATGAATCCGTTCACTTACAGCAAACCGGCTGATATTCGCGCCGCCATTGACCTGAGCGGTCCGGCCACACGGTTTATTGCCGGCGGCACCAACCTGCTCGACCTGATGAAAGAAAATGTCGCGCGCCCCGAGCATCTGATCGACATTAACGACCTGCCCCTCAAAGACGTGACCGAGACGGCCTCGGGCGGGTTGATGATCGGTGCGCTGGTCAGCAATGCCGATCTGGCCTGGCACCCGCTGGTCGAAGCGCGTTATCCGTTGTTGAGCCAGGCGTTGCTGGCTGGCGCATCGCCACAGTTGCGCAATATGGCCAGCACCGGCGGCAACCTGTTGCAGCGCACCCGGTGCTATTACTTCTACGACGCCAGCGTGCCGTGCAACAAACGTGAGCCAGGCAGCGGCTGCCCTGCGAAGGACGGTCTCAATCGTATTCATGCGATCTTCGGGGCCAGCGACGACTGCGTTGCGACGCACCCGTCTGACATGTGTGTAGCCATGGCTGCGCTGGAAGCAGTGGTGCATGTCGAGGGCCGTGCAGGTCGTCGCACCATCGAATTCGCCGATTTTCATCGTCTGCCGGGCGATGCGCCGCAGCGTGACAATCAGCTGGCCGACGATGAGCTGATCACGGCCATTGAGCTGCCTGCGCCGCGTTTTGCCAGTCATAGCGCCTATCTGAAAGTGCGTGACCGCGCGTCTTATGCCTTTGCGCTGGTGTCTGTTGCCGCTGCGCTGGAACTGAACGGCGATGTGGTGAGCGATGCGCGCCTGGCGCTTGGCGGTGTGGCGCACAAACCGTGGCGCGACAAGGAAGTCGAGCGGTTGCTGATCGGCAAGCCCGCCACACGCGAACACTTCGCGGCTGCAGCGGACGCCATGCTGGCTGACGCGCAGCCGCTTGAGCACAACGCTTTCAAGGTCAAGCTGGCGCGCCGGGCGATCATTCGCGCCCTGAGCGACGCGGCACTGGGAGGTACTGCCCAATGAATATTCCCTTCTCCCCGATGGGCAAGCCCGTGGACCGCGTCGACGGCAAACTGAAAGTCACTGGCGGCGCACGCTATGCCGGTGAATACCCGGAAGACGGCCTGCTGTTTGGCAGCGTCGTTTCCAGCACCATCGCCAGCGGTCGCGTGCTGAATATCGACACGTCCGACGCGTTGAAGGTGCCGGGCGTGGTCGCGATTCTGGACCATACCAATCGTCCTTCACTGGCCAGTTACGACGAGAACTACGAGGACGCCGACTCGGCGGACGGTTCGCCGTTTCGCCCGCTGTATAACGATAACGTGCTGTACAGCGGCCAGCCGTTGGCGCTGGTCGTGGCTCAATCCCTGGAAATGGCCCGGCATGCAGGGTCGCTGATTCGTATCGAATACGATCAGCAGGCGCACCAGACCGACTTGCAGGCCGCGCTGGGGCAGGCTCACGACGTGTCGTCCGAGCTGCCCAAGCCACGCGGCAACTTCGAGGCTGAGCTGGCTGGCTCGGCTCTGAGTATCGATGCGACCTACAGCACGCCCAGCGAATACCACAACCCGATGGAGCCGCACGCGTCGACTGTGCTGTATCAAGCCGACGGCAGCCTGCAGATCCACGACAAGACCCAGGGCACGCAGAACTGTCAGGACTACCTGCACAAGGTCTTCGGCCTCGAAAAGGACAGGATCCGTGTGCTGGCTGCCTTTGTCGGTGGCGCCTTCGGTTCTGGCCTGCGTCCGCAGTACCAATTGCCGCTGGCCGTCATGGCCGCCTTGCACCTCAAGCGTTCGGTGCGGGTCACGTTGACGCGTCAGCAGATGTTCACCTTCGGTTATCGCCCGCGTACGGTGCAGCGCCTGCGTCTGGGCGCAGCGGCCAACGGGCGCTTGCTGGCCATCGGGCATGAGGCGATTGGTCAGACCTCGCGCTTCGAAGACTTCACCGAGCACGTCGTGGAATGGAGCGGCATGCTCTATCAGTGCGACAACGTGCAATTAACGTACAAGCTGGTGCCGCTGGACGTGTTCACGCCGCTGGATATGCGTGCACCGGGCGCGGCGTTGGGGATGATCGGGCTTGAATGTGCGATGGATGAGCTGGCGTGTGCGCTGGCCATCGACCCGGTGCGCTTGCGCCTGACCAATTTTGCTGAGCGCAACGGCAACGAAGACAAGCCGTATTCCAGCAAGGAGCTGCGCGAGTGTTATGCACAGGGCGCCGAGCGCTTTGGCTGGGAGCGCCGCAACCCGGAACCGCGCAGCATGCGTGAAGGCCGCCAACTGGTCGGCTGGGGCATGGCCGGTGGTGTCTGGGAAGCCATGCAGATGAAAGCCAGCGCCAAGGCGCGCCTCGGCTCGGACGGCAAGCTGGTGGTCAGCAGTGCGACCACTGACATCGGCACCGGTACTTATACCGTCATGACCCAGATTGCGGCCGAAACCCTGGGGCTGGCGGTCGAGGATGTCACGTTCCTGCTCGGTGACTCGTCGCTGCCGACCGCTCCGCTGCAAGGCGGTTCGTTCACCGTATCGTCCGTCGGCACAGCAGTGCAGCAGGCGTGTCAGGCCTTGCAGCGTCAGTTGCTGGAAGTGGCAAAGGGTCGGTATCCGCAGTACGCCTCGATCACACTGGATGAGGTGCGGTTTGAGTCGGGCAGCCTGCAGCTGGGTGATCAGGTCGTTCCGATGGCCGAACTGGCGGCGGCTCAGGCCAGTGGTGTGATCGAAGTCCAGGTCGATGCCGAACCGGACAAGAAGCGTGAAGCCTATGCGGCGGCTACCCACTCGGCAGTCTTCGTCGAAGTGCTGGTGGACGAGGACCTGGGCACCATCAAGGTCAATCGGGTGGTCAGTGCGGTCGCGGCCGGTCGCGTGGTCAATCCGAAGATGGCCCGCAGCCAGATTCTGGGCGGCGTCGTATGGGGCATGGGCATGGCCTTGCAGGAGGAAGCCATGCTGGATCATGGACTGGGTCGGCCGATGAATCACAGTCTGGCGGAATATCACATTCCGGTTAACGCTGATATCGGCGACATTGATGTGCTGTTCGTCGAAGAAAACGACGAGATCGTCAATGCACTGGGTTCCAAGGGCGTCGGCGAGATCGGTATCGTGGGTGTGCCGGCAGCGATTGCCAACGCCATTTACCACGCTACTGGCAAGCGGGTACGCGAGTTCCCGATTACCCTGGACAAGCTGTTGTAAGCCTGTCGATGCGACATCCTCGTGGGAGCGAGCGTTCTGGCGAAGACGGCCGGACAGACGCCAGACAGTGAGCGGATGTACCGGCCCGTTCGTGAGCAAGCTCACTCCCATGGCCCCTTCAAGTGCTGCGTCGCAGCCCTATGTCGAAGACCTACGTTGAAGTCACCGAGAGGCCTCCCGCTGTCTGGGGTGAGGCATCCCGCCACGCGACAAAAGACCACACGGCTCAAGTGGCTGAATGGGACTACTCTTTACCTGCCGGTTGACCCGTGTCATCGCGCAATGACCGCAGATGTGAGTCAACCCGCCAATCCCTGCGACGGTCATCAGAACAAATAGAAAGATAAACACTCCATAACCGTGGGGGTATTCACTGCCGGTTCGCTGCCAGCAGTCGGTTTCACCTGAGAGAGGAACACTTATGTTCGGTTTGGAGGCTATCGATCTCGCCCGAATTCAGTTCGCATTCACGATTTCGTTCCACATCCTGTTTCCTGCCATCACCATCGGTCTGGCAAGTTACCTGGCTGTGCTCGAAGGCTTGTGGCTGAAGACCCGCGAAGATGTGTATCGCGACCTGTACCACTTCTGGTCCAAGATCTTTGCCGTCAACTTCGGCATGGGCGTGGTGTCCGGACTGGTCATGGCCTATCAATTCGGCACCAACTGGAGCCGCTTCTCCGACTTCGCAGGCGCGGTCACGGGACCGTTGCTGACGTACGAGGTGTTGACAGCGTTCTTCCTTGAGGCCGGTTTCCTCGGTGTGATGCTGTTCGGCTGGAACCGTGTCGGACGCAACCTGCACTTCTTCTCCACGGTCATGGTCGCCATCGGCACGTTGATCTCCACCTTCTGGATTCTGTCGTCCAACAGCTGGATGCAGACCCCGCAAGGCTTTGAAATCATCGACGGCCGTGTGATTCCGACCGACTGGTTTGCCGTGGTCTTCAACCCGTCGTTCCCGTATCGCCTGACGCACATGGCGATTGCTGCCTTTGTCGCGACAGCGTTCTTCGTCGGCTCTTCGGCTGCCTGGCACTTGTTGCGTGGCCGCGACACGCCCGCAGTGC
Source organism: Pseudomonas asturiensis (assembly GCF_900143095.1). Lineage (GTDB taxonomy): Bacteria > Pseudomonadota > Gammaproteobacteria > Pseudomonadales > Pseudomonadaceae > Aquipseudomonas > Aquipseudomonas asturiensis. Next base: position 111,207 of record NZ_FRDA01000009.1, read on the forward strand.
GCAAGATGCTCTCGATGGCGATGTGGATGGCACTGATCGTTGCGCCGATTCAGGCCGTCGTCGGTGACTTCCACGGCTTGAATACGCTCAAGCATCAGCCAGCCAAGATTGCCGCCATTGAAGGTCACTGGGAAAACGTTGGCGATGAGCCGACACCGCTGATTCTGTTCGGCATTCCCGACATGAAGGAAGAGCGCACCAAGTATGCGGTGGAAATTCCTTATCTGGGCAGCCTGATCCTGACGCACAGCCTGGACAAGCAAGTCCCGGCGCTGAAGGAATTCAAACCTGAAGACCGTCCGAATTCGACCATCGTGTTCTGGTCGTTCCGGGTCATGGTTGCGCTGGGCATGCTGATGATTCTGACCGGCCTCTGGAGCCTGTGGCTGCGCAAGCGTGGCACGCTCTATCAGTCACGTGCGTTCCTGTATCTGGCGTTGTGGATGGGGCCTTCGGGTCTGGTAGCAATCCTTGCAGGCTGGTTCACCACCGAGATCGGCCGCCAGCCGTGGGTCGTCTACGGCCTGATGCGCACCGCCGATGCGTCGTCCAACCACAGCGTGGCGCAGATGAGCATCACCCTGGTGCTGTTCGTGGTCGTGTACTTCGTGCTGTTCGGTGCGGGGCTGGGTTACATGATGCGTCTGGTGCGCAAAGGCCCGAAAGCGTACGTCGAGCATGTGCCACAAGGTGGCCCCGGTCAGAAACGTACACCGGCCCGTCCGCTCTCTGCCGCCGTTGAAGGCGCAGACGATGGCGACAATGTTGACGCGCTCGGCAAGGGGAATTAAGCCATGGGTATCGATCTTCCACTGATCTGGGCCGTCATCATCATCTTCGGCATCATGATGTATGTCGTGATGGACGGCTTTGATCTGGGTATCGGGATTCTTTTCCCGTTCATGAAAGACAGTTCCGACCGGGACGTGATGATGAACACCGTCGCGCCGGTCTGGGACGGCAACGAAACCTGGCTGGTACTAGGGGGCGCGGCGTTGTTCGGCGCGTTTCCGCTGGCCTATTCGGTTGTGCTGTCGGCGCTGTACCTGCCCTTGATGCTGATGCTCATGGGCCTGATCTTCCGTGGCGTGGCGTTCGAGTTTCGCTTCAAGGCAACCGAAGAGAAACGTCACCTGTGGGACAAGGCCTTTATCGGCGGTTCCCTGGCTGCGACCTTCTTTCAGGGCGTGGCGCTGGGCGCGTTCATCGAGGGTATTCCGGTGGTGAACCGCCAGTTCGCAGGCGGCTCGCTCGACTGGCTGGCGCCGTTTCCGATGTTCTGCGGTCTGGCTTTGATCGTGGCTTACGCACTGCTGGGCTGCACCTGGCTGATCATGAAAACCGAAGGCTCGCTGCAGAAGGCGATGCATGACCTGGCACGCCCTCTGGCCGTGGCCGTGCTGGTGGTCATGGGTGTGATCAGTCTGTGGACGCCGCTGGCGCACGCCGACATCGCGCATCGCTGGTTCAGCATGCCGAATCTGTTCTGGTTCATGCCGGTACCGATTCTGGTGTTGGTGACCATGTACGGGCTGTTCAAGGCCGTGGCGCGCAACGCGCACTACACGCCGTTCCTGTTGACCCTGCTGTTGATCTTCCTGGGTTACAGCGGGCTCGGTATCAGCCTGTGGCCGAACATCATTCCGCCGTCGGTTTCGATCTGGGACGCCGCCGCGCCGCCGCAAAGTCAGGGTTTCATGCTGGTCGGCACGCTGTTCATCATCCCGTTCATCCTGGGATACACCTTCTGGAGCTACTACGTGTTCCGCGGCAAAGTCACCGCAGAAGACGGTTATCACTAGTCCGAACAGAGGAGATTGATCATGTCTGGCAAGAACTCCATGCACGACCCGGATCCGGCACTCAGCAAACCGCTCTGGCAGCGTCTGGCCTGGCTGGTCGGCATCTGGGCGGGCAGTGTGTTTGCGCTGTTCATCGTCGCCAGCCTGATGCGCATGTTCATGAATGCGGCTGGCCTGACCACGCATTGATCGGTCACACACCGCATTCCCGCACCGTGTCCACGGACACGTTTTACAGACCCTCCGGTTTCGGAGGGTTTTTTTTGAGCAGCGAAAAGCCGGGTGTTACTTGCGGGCCTTGAGGATCACGAACTTGGGTGTCGCCGCCACTTGCTCGACACCCCGGAACAGCCGCGACAGCTTGGTGTGATACCCCAGATGACGATTGCCGACGATGTACAGCGCGCCGCCGGTCACGAGGGCCGCACGGGCCTGCTGGAACATGCGCCAGGCCAGGAAGTCGCCGACCACCTGCTGCTGATGGAAGGGTGGGTTGCACAGCACCACGTCCAGCGAATCCGGCTCCTGGCCTGACAGGCCGTCGGCGGCGCAGATCACCACGTCTCGCTCGCCCAGGCTGGCCCGCCAGTTCTCGGCAGCGGACTGCACGGCCATGAACGACTCGTCCACCAGCGTGTACTGCGCCTGGGGATTGGCCAGTGCGCTGGCAATCGCCAGCACGCCGTTGCCACAGCCCAGATCGGCGACCCGCGCTGCGCCGAGGTTTTTTGGCAGATAGGGCAGGAAGGCGCGCGTGCCGATGTCCAGGCCTTCCCGGCAGAACACGTTGGCATGGTTGAGCAGCTCGATGGCAGGCTCGTCGAGCGTGTAGCGCGTGGGATAGGGTGACGACCTGATCTCCTTGATCTGCGGTGTGGCGAACAGCAGACGGGCTTTCTTGACTGCCAGCGAAGCCTGCACCGGCCCCACGTACTCTTCGAGCAGATCGCCGGCCGAGCGCGGCAGGTGTTTGATCATCGCAGCTGCAATCACTCGGGCACCGGGTGCCAGCTGGCCTTGCAGACGAATCAGTTGTTCTTCAAGCAGAGCCAGCGTCTTGGGCACCCGGATCAGTACCCAGTCAAACGGACCCGTCAACGGCGCGCTGGCGGGGATCAGCGGCACGCTGTCGTAGGCCAGACCGTTGCGCGTCAGGTTTTTTTCAAGGCCCTGGGCGGCGAGGAACGAGTCGGTGCTGCTGACCACCGTTGCGTGAGGCGCAAGGCTGGCCGCCAGCGCGCCGAAGCTGTCATTGAGGACCAGCACGCGGCTTTGCAGGGTCAGCCCGGTTTCAGCGACGAAGTTGAGCAGGTACTCGTCAGCGGCATCGAATGCCTGTAGCGGCTCATCTTGCTGTTCGGGTTGGCGAATGAGGTCAAGTTGAGCAAAAGGGCTGATGAGCAAGGGCATTGGCAGGAGAACTCTGAGCAGGCACGTAAGCCCGTTGACGTACGGGCTCGCTGAGGGAGGTGATTTTACGTACTTTTCTCGCTTTGGCACCTGCCCATTGCTGCGCTGTCAAAGGTCCAGCCGGACAACCCCGCTTTTTACCGCTCTGGCCACTGCTGCGGTTTTGTTGGTTGCGCCCATTTTCAAAATGGCACTGGCCACGTGGAAATTGATCGTGCGCTCCTTGAGGCTCAGAATGATCGCGATATCGGCAGCAGTCTTGCCCTCTGCAGACCATTGAAGGACCTCGATTTCTCGTTGGGTCAACTCTTTGGGATGGGGAAGATGCCAAGCGTTGATGTCCATGATGTTCCTGATCGCCTCCATACCTTTGATGGCGAAAGTTTGCTGTGCTTTTATCCAGTCTAGAAAAGATCAATCATGAGTTTTGGGGAGTAAGCAGTTGTCCAGACGGATGGACTGATGGCCTTTATGTACTTCCGAAAGCGTAATCTGGCCAAAACACCTGTTACAGCGCGTCTCGGCATGATTTGGCTAACAGCTGTTCGATCCGAGTGCATCGCGGCGCAAGAACCAAATGCTCTAAACGGGTCAGCGTTTTGGTCTGGCAACCCTTACAAACCGGAGGTGTTTATTGCACGCGCTTTGCGGGACACTGTTCACCACCTTTCATTTCAGGGAGTCCGAGACGCACCATGACCGTCAGCGAAGACAAGTTCACTCGGCAGACGCTCCAGCGTGTCACGCCATTGACCCCCAATCTGTTCACCCTGCGCGTCACCCGCGACCCAGGCTTCAGATTTCGTGCGGGGCAGTTCGCGCGTCTGGGCGTGACCAAGGCGGATGGGACCACGGTGTGGCGCGCCTATTCGATGGTGTCGTCCCCGCACGACGAATTTCTGGAGTTTTTCTCTATCGTGGTGCCTGACGGCGAGTTCACCAGCGAGTTGAGCCGCCTGCGCGAGGGTGACAGCTTGATGGTGGAGAAACAGGCCTTCGGGTACCTGACGCTGGACCGTTTCATCGATGGACGTGACGTGTGGCTGTTATCCACAGGCACCGGCGTTGCCCCGTTTCTGTCGATCCTGCAGGACTTCGAGGTGTGGGAAAAATTCGAGCGGGTGATTCTGGTCTACAGCGTGCGCGAGTCCAGGGAGCTGGCGTATCAATCGCTGATTGCCGAGCTGATGGAGCGTGAGTACCTGGCTGAATACGCCCACAAGTTCCTGTTCTTGCCCACCGTCACCCGCGAGCAGCATCCGGGTGCCTTGAACGGCCGAATCACGCAGTTGATTGAAAACGGTGAACTGGAGCGCGCGGCTGGCATTGCGATCACGCCCGAACACTCGCGAGTGATGCTGTGCGGCAACCCGCAAATGATCGACGACACCCGCGCCCTGCTCAAACAGCGTGACATGCGCCTGAGCCTGTCACGCAAACCGGGGCAAGTGGCGGTCGAGACGTACTGGTAGGTCGCCGCCCCGGTCAGACGGCCCGTACCCCCTGTGGGAGCGGACCGGGCGGCGTACCATCTGTCCGCGAATAGAGCCTTTCAGTCGCTGAATAGTTGTTGGATGTACCGGCCCTTTCGCGAGCAAGCTCGCTCCCACAAACACCGCGCATCCTTACACCGGACGAGCAGGGTCCACAGTGATCGGCGCCGCTGGCTTGTTCTGCTCCTTGAGCAGGTCGCGGATCTCGCCCAGCAGCACTTCTTCTTTCGAAGGGGTTGGCGGCAGGGTAGGGGCCTTGGCTTCTTCACGCTTCAGGCGGTTGATGGCCTTGACGCCCATGAAGATGGCGAACGCGACGATGATGAAGTCAATGACCGTCTGGATGAACTTGCCATAGGCCAGCAGCACTGCCGGGGCTGTTCCGTCGGCGGCTCTGAGGGTCACCGCCAGGTCGCTGAAGTCAACGCCACCGATCAGCAGCCCCAGTGGCGGCATGATTACATCGCCGACGAACGACGAAACGATCTTGCCGAATGCCGCGCCAATGATGATACCGACGGCCATATCGACCACGTTACCTTTGACCGCGAAGGCCTTAAACTCGCTTAGTACGCTCATGTGTAATTCCTTGTTACAGCTGAAATGACCCGATGAAGTGTAATGCACTCATTCGGGTGTTGCCCGTTCACGTTCAATCGACCGGGCTGAGCCGTGGAAGTTTTATCGGGTCTTGAGCGCCCGGCTCCGATGACCGGCCGCCGGGTGCCATAACCTGCGTTATGATGTGCGCTTTTACGACTGGGGTTGTCATGGCCAAGGCCAAACGCTTGTACGGCTGCACAGAATGCGGCGCGACGTTTCCCAAATGGGCGGGCCAGTGCAGCGACTGCGGTGCCTGGAACACCCTTGTCGAGACCATGATCGAAAGCGGCGCGGCTGCGCCGCCGAGCGGGCGTGCAGGCTGGACCGGCGCACAAGCGCAGATCAAGACCCTGGCCGAGGTCAGCGTCGAGGAAATTCCCCGTTTTTCGACCAATTCCGCCGAGCTGGACCGCGTGCTGGGCGGCGGTCTGGTGGACGGCTCTGTGGTGCTGATCGGCGGTGATCCCGGCATCGGCAAGTCCACGATCCTGCTGCAAACCCTGTGCAACATTGCGCAACGCATGCCTGCGCTGTACGTGACGGGTGAGGAATCCCAGCAGCAGGTCGCCATGCGCGCCCGACGTTTGGGCCTGCCGCAGGACAAGCTGCGGGTCATGACCGAAACCTGTATTGAATCCATCATCGCCACGGCGCGGGTCGAGCAGCCCAAGGTAATGGTGATCGATTCCATCCAGACCATCTTCACCGAACAACTGCAATCTGCGCCGGGCGGCGTGGCGCAGGTGCGTGAAAGCGCTGCGCTGTTGGTGCGCTACGCCAAACAGAGTGGCACGGCCATTTTCCTGGTCGGACACGTCACCAAGGAAGGCGCGCTGGCCGGACCTCGCGTGCTGGAGCACATGGTCGACACGGTGCTGTATTTCGAAGGTGAGTCTGACGGCCGCCTGCGTCTGCTGCGCGCCGTGAAAAACCGCTTCGGCGCGGTGAACGAACTGGGCGTGTTCGGCATGACCGACAAGGGCCTGAAAGAAGTCTCCAATCCGTCGGCGATCTTTCTTACTCGTGCTCAGGAAGAAGTGCCGGGCAGTGTGGTCATGGCCACGTGGGAAGGTACGCGTCCCATGCTGGTCGAAGTCCAGGCGCTGGTGGACGACAGCCATATGTCCAATCCACGTCGGGTCACGCTGGGTCTTGATCAGAATCGACTGGCGATGCTGTTGGCGGTTCTGCACCGGCACGGAGGCATCCCGACTCACGATCAGGACGTGTTTCTCAACGTGGTAGGCGGTGTGAAGGTGTTGGAAACGGCTTCCGATCTGGCGTTGATGGCAGCGGTCATGTCGAGCTTGCGCAATCGGCCGTTGCCACATGACTTGCTGGTCTTCGGCGAGGTGGGGCTTTCAGGCGAGGTGAGGCCGGTGCCCAGCGGGCAGGAGCGTCTTAAAGAGGCGTTCAAGCATGGTTTCAAGCGGGCCATCGTGCCCAAGGCCAATGCGCCGAAAGAAGCGCCTCCGGGATTCCAGATCATTGCCGTGACCCGTCTTGAACAGGCGCTGGATGCGCTGTTCGAGTAGGCGGCGCTAGATTTCGATCAGCGCGGCCAGCTCGCGATCCAGCTCCTCTTCATCGCCAAGGTTCAGCTCGACCAGCCGCTTCAAGTGGCTGATCGACTGCAGGCCGATGTGTCGACAGACAAAACCCAACTGGCGGTTATTGTCGTGGGTCAGGTGCACGTCCATTTTCACGTAGGCGTCAGGGCTGAGGTGGATGTCTACCTGAAAGTCCTGCGCGGCGTCTCCCGTCCAGGGATCGGGCCGCTCGATCAGCAGACCCTTGAGCGACAGGTCGACCAGTTGTACTTTCCAGTGGTTATCGCCTTGCATCAGGTCGGTTGTGGCGTCGAAAGCGATGCGTTTGAAACGTCGGCGATCTGCATGTGAGTCAGTCATCAAGTGAACTCTCTCGTTGCGGCTTCCCGGTGCCAGGAGCATGGCGTTGCGGCTGATCAATACGGTCTTTCATGCACCATAGACCTGAAAGAGGCCGTCGGACAGATGGCCGTCACAGTTTTATTGCCCATCTGTCCGCGAGCGCACGCCGGACGCTCTATGCCGGGTATCTGCCTTAATTGATCAAATTTCGGTCTAGACCATCGTGGGGGGTGGCCTTTCGCTGTGACAGCGCTAAACTCGCATTGCTTGCCTTCTAGTCAACTCTGCTGGAATAAAAAAATGAAAAATAATAATAGTCTGATGCGCCACGTTCCCTGGCTCATCGTCGCAATTGTTGGAGCATGTGCTCTGGGGGTCGTGGCCTTGCGCCGCGGTGAGGCGATCAACGCCTTGTGGATAGTGGTCGCGGCGGTTGCCATCTATCTGGTTGCTTATCGTTACTACAGTCTTTTCATCGCCAATCACGTCATGCAACTCGACCCGCTGCGCGCAACGCCTGCAGTGGTGAACAACGATGGTCTGGACTATGTGCCGACCAACAAACACATTCTTTTCGGTCACCACTTTGCGGCCATCGCAGGCGCAGGCCCGCTGGTCGGTCCGGTACTGGCGGCGCAGATGGGGTATCTGCCCGGCACGCTGTGGCTGATTGCCGGTGTGGTATTGGCCGGTGCAGTACAGGACTTCATGATCCTGTTCCTCTCCACACGCCGTAACGGTCGCTCGCTGGGCGACATGGTGCGCGAGGAGATGGGCCGTATTCCCGGCACCATCGCCTTGTTCGGCTGCTTCCTGATCATGATCATCATCCTCGCGGTGCTGGCGCTGATCGTGGTGAAAGCCCTGGCAGAGAGCCCGTGGGGCATGTTCACCGTCATGGCGACCATCCCGATTGCGATGTTCATGGGCATTTACATGCGCTACATCCGCCCGGGCCGTATCGGTGAAATCTCCATCATCGGCGTGATTCTGCTGCTGGCCTCCATCTGGATCGGCGGCGCAGTCGCGGCCGACCCGACCTGGGGCCCGGCGTTCACCTTCACCGGCGTACAGATCACCTGGATGCTGGTGGGCTATGGCTTTGTGGCGGCGATGCTGCCGGTCTGGCTGCTGCTGGCACCCCGTGACTACCTGTCGACCTTTTTGAAGATCGGCACCATCGTGGCCCTGGCGATCGGCATCCTGATCCTGGCACCCGAGCTGAAAATGCCGGCCCTGACCCAGTTCACCAACGGTACGGGTCCGGTCTGGAAGGGCGCTCTGTTCCCGTTCCTGTTCATCACCATCGCGTGCGGTGCGGTATCGGGCTTCCACGCGCTGATCTCTTCGGGCACCACGCCCAAGCTGCTGGATAACGAGAAGAACGCCCGTTACATCGGTTACGGCGGCATGCTCATGGAATCTTTCGTGGCCATCATGGCGATGGTTGCCGCTTCGGTGATCGAGCCAGGTGTTTACTTCGCCATGAACAGCCCGGCGGCCGTGGTTGGCAGCGACGTGGTATCGGTTGCGCAGACCGTCACCAGTTGGGGCTTCACCATTACGCCTGAACAGCTGACGGCGGTGGCCAAGGACATCGGCGAGAACACTGTTCTGGCCCGTGCCGGCGGTGCACCGACGCTCGCAGTCGGTATCGCGCAGATCCTGCACCAGGTGCTGCCGGGTGAAAACACCATGGCGTTCTGGTACCACTTCGCGATCCTGTTCGAAGCCCTGTTCATCCTGACGGCGGTGGACGCCGGTACGCGTGCCGGTCGCTTCATGCTGCAGGACTTGCTGGGCAGCTTCGTTCCCGCGCTCAAACGTACGGAGTCCTGGACCGCCAACGCCATCGGCACCGGTGGTTGCGTCGCGCTCTGGGGTTATCTGCTGTATCAGGGTGTGATCGATCCGCTGGGAGGCATCAACACCTTGTGGCCGCTGTTCGGTATCTCCAACCAGATGCTGGCCGGTATCGCGCTGATGCTCGCAAGCGTCGTGCTGATCAAGATGAAGCGTCAGCGCTACGTCTGGGTCACCATGCTGCCCGCCACCTGGCTGCTGATCTGCACCGTGACCGCAGGCCTGATCAAACTGTTCGACTCCAACCCTGCCGTTGGCTTCCTGGCCCTGGCCAAGAAATACAGCGCAGCGGCGGAAGCCGGTCAGATTCTCGCCCCGGCCAAGACCATGGACCAGATGCAGCATGTGATCTTCAACGCGTACACCAACGCGGGCCTGACCATACTGTTCCTGTTCGTGGTGTTCAGTATCCTGTTCTACGCCCTGAAAGTCGGCATTGCGGCCTGGGGCAAGAAGGAGCGTACCGACAAGGAAGCGCCGTTCCAGGCCATGCCGCCAGCGTCGCAGGTGTGACGATGGTCGCCCACAGAGGATTTGCCAATGTTCAATGACCTGAGTCGTCTCGGGAAATACCTCGGTCAGGCCGCACGCCTGATGGTGGGCATGCCGGACTACGACACGTACGTCGAGCATATGCAGACCACGCACCCGGACAAGCCGATGATGACCTACGAGCAGTTCTTTCGGGAGCGGCAAGAAGCGCGTTACGGCGGCAAGGGTGGCCCGAAGTGCTGCTGATCCTCTGATCTGCGTTATCGTTTGACTCGACGCGCCACAGGCTGTTACCTGTGGCGCGTTTTCATTTCAGCCAAATGCATCATGCCTGGAGCTTTATGAGCGAGTTGCAACCTATCCCCGTCACTGTGCTGACCGGCTTTCTCGGCGCAGGCAAGACCACGCTCTTGCGCCATCTGCTCAAGGCCGAGCACGGCCTGAAGATTGCCGTGATCGAGAACGAGTTCAGCGATGCCGGCATCGACAGCCAGTTGCTGGGCACTGACCCCGTGCAAGTCATGACCCTGTCCAATGGCTGCGTCTGCTGCACCATCCACACGGACCTGACCAAAGCGCTGTACCTGCTGCTCGAACGCCTGGACAGCGGCGAAATCGCCTTCGACCGGCTGGTGATCGAATGCACCGGCCTGGCCGATCCTGCTCCCGTTGCGCAGACTTTTTTCATCGACGAAGAACTGCGTGAGCGCTATATCCTTGACGGCATCATCACCCTGGTCGATGCCGCGCACGCTGACACTCACCTGAGCCAGACCATCGCCCAGGCGCAGATCGGCTTTGCCGACCGGTTGCTGGTGAGCAAGCGCGATCTGGTGGACGACGCCGCATTTGAAGCCCTCAGTGCGCGCTTGACCCGCATCAACCGCCGCGCTCCGATCCGTATCGTCGAGCACGGCAGAATCGATCTGGCCGAATTGCTCGACGTGCGTGGCTTCAACCTCAATGCCGACCTTGGCGGCGGCATAGTCCTGCGTCCCCTGGCGCCGGTCGGCAACTCCGGCGATCGCATCACCAGCCTCGTCCTGCGCAGCGACAAGCCCCTGGATCTGGACCGTCTCAGCGAATTCATGAACGAACTGCTGGAAGACCACGGCAAACAGCTGCTGCGCTACAAAGGCGTGCTCAACATCGCGGGTGAAGACCGGCGCATGGTGTTTCAGGGCGTGCTCAAGCTGTATGGCTTCGACTGGGACACCGAATGGGCCGAAGGCGAGCCGCGCGAGAGCGTGATCGTGTTCATCGCCGATGAGCTGCCGGAGGAGAAGATTCGGGCGGGATTCGAGGCGATGTTGGGTTGAAGAGCTTCCAGGGAGAGGCCGTATTTGAGTCTTTTCAAGAACGGCTTCTTCTGACGCTGAGCGAGTAGACACTCAGCGCCAGCGCTGAAAGCGCGATGCACACACATGTAAAGGGCGCGGGGTGCCCTTCCGGTAGTACGCTCGAGATCAGTGCACAGCACGCGGCTACCGCCTGATGAATGAAGCCTGTAAGTGCCATCGTGTGAGGGCCTGCCACAGGCGTGCTCTGGCTGGCGAGGGACTGGCAAAGCGGATAGACGATGCCCTGGCCCATCAGCAGCAGGCAGTAAGGCAGCCAGAGTAAAGCGGCTGACGCGGGATAAAACACTTGCCCTGCGCCCATCAGCAGAGCGCCTCCTGTGAGGCATTTCAATCCGATCAACAGCCCCTGTTGCTGGCTGCACCTCGTGATCAGTCGATTGACCGATAAGGCGCCCAGCAGATAGGCGCCGCTGATGGGCCAGCCGATCCAGCCATACTCCAGGACCGTCCAGTTGAAGTGCAGTTGAAAGATGGCGGGCCCGCTTGCACCGAAAAGGACGACCACCCCATACCCCAGCCCGCCTGCCAGCACCGGGCTTATAAATCCTGGATCCCGAATCAGGCTCCCATACGAGGGGGGTGGTTGTGCGCGGTGGCGTTTAAAAGGAGTGGCCGCAGCCAACAACCTTGTTGGCAAGATTGCCAGAGCACCTGACGTCGCGCTGGCCAAAAATACCGCCTGCCAGCCCCAGGCTGCATGCAGAAGGGAGCCGCCAAACTGCGCGACGCCTAACGCCAGGACGAAACAGACAGAAAGCCAACTCAGCGCAGCGGGCAATTGTTGTGCGCTATAACTGTCGCGTAAGAGCGTGCGGGCCATGACTGAAATACCACCCGCCGCAGTCCCTTGAGCCACGCGGCAGATCAGAAATGTAGAGGTGTCAGTCGATAACGCAATCCATAAACTGCCCACTGCAAACAACGCCAGCGCCCAGATCAGTGTCCTCCGGCTACCCAGCTTTACAGCAAGCTTGCCCCATAACAACATCGTCAACCCCATGCCAATCAGAAAGCTCGACAGCGTCAGCGCCGAAAAATGATCGGGCGCATTTAAATCTTCTGCTATCGAAGGCAGGGACGGCAGATGAAGCGTTATGCCTGACTGAGCAACCAGCACGGCCAGGCATGGGATCAGCAGGCGGCTTTCGACTTTCATGAGCATGATGGTTTTTATTGAACAGGAGAGGGGTTGGGTTCTGTCATGGCTAGACCGCTACCGGGCGATCCAGGGAGTGGCTTCCTAGTCTTTCAGCAGTGTGGTCATTAGCGATATTTCACAGTGACGCTTGTGTTCGCGGGGGCTGTACATCGAATCGCTAGCTTTTCACTGATCAGTTTCGACGTCTGTAGGTTGATTCCGCACCTGTTGGTCTGCGTTGTGTTTCCTCTGTAAGGAATATCTTGTTTTGCCTTAGCCACCCTCCGGCAGCTCAACGAACGGATGACAGCCATGGCGAGTCGCCGGTTACGTAGTGTCCAAACGCTCCGACGAGCTGCTGGAAGACAAATCCCTCAAATGCACGGGCAATAAAAAACCCCGGCTCTTTCGAGTCGGGGTTTTTGGTTACCGCGTCAAACGGATCTGATCAAGCGCCGTAAACCGGCAGCTTGGCGCAGATGGCCTTGACCTTCTCGCGTACCGCGTCGATCACGGCTTCGTTGTTCAGGTCAGCCAGGATGTCGCAGATCCAGCCAGCCAGTTCCTTGCACTCTGCTTCCTTGAAGCCGCGAGTGGTCACTGCCGGGGTGCCGAAGCGCAGGCCGGAGGTGACGAACGGAGAGCGTGGGTCGTTCGGGACGGAGTTTTTGTTGACGGTGATGAAGGCACGACCCAGGGCGGCGTCGGCGTCTTTACCGGAGATGTCCTGCTTGATCAGCGACAGCAGGAACAGGTGGTTTTCAGTACCGCCGGATACCACGTCGAAACCGCGTTCGATGAACACGCCGGCCATGGCCTTGGCGTTCTTGACCACTTGCTGCTGGTACGCCTTGAACTCAGGCTGCAGCGCTTCCTTGAAGCACACGGCCTTGGCGGCAATGACGTGTTCCAGCGGGCCGCCTTGTGCGCCTGGGAATACGGCCGAGTTCAGCTTTTTCTCGATGTCGGCGTTGGCGCGAGCCAGGATCAGACCGCCACGTGGACCGCGCAGGGTCTTGTGGGTGGTGGTGGTCACGACGTCAGCGAAAGGCACCGGGTTCGGGTAGACGCCAGCGGCGACCAGACCGGCCACGTGGGCCATGTCGACGAACAGGTAGGCACCGACCTTGTCAGCGATGGCGCGGAAGCGCGGGAAGTCCAGAATCTGCGAGTAGGCAGAGAAACCGGCCACGATCATTTTTGGCTTGTGCTCAACGGCCAGACGCTCGACTTCGTCGTAGTCGATCATGCCGTTGGCGTCGATGCCGTACTGCACTGCGTTGTACAGCTTGCCCGACGACGAAACGCTCGCGCCGTGGGTCAGGTGACCGCCGTGTGCCAGGCTCATGCCCAGAATAGTGTCGCCGCCCTGCAGCAGCGCCAGGTACACAGCCGAGTTGGCTTGCGAGCCTGCGTGCGGCTGGACGTTGGCGTAATCGGCGCCGAACAGTTCCTTGGCACGGTCGATGGCCAGTTGCTCGACCACGTCTACGTATTCGCAGCCGCCGTAGTAACGCTTGCCTGGGTAGCCTTCGGCGTACTTGTTGGTCAGGACCGAGCCCTGAGCTTCCATGACGGCCGGACTGGTGTAGTTTTCCGAGGCAATCAGCTCGATGTGTTCTTCCTGACGCTGAGCTTCTTGCTCCATGGCGGCAAACAGATCGGCGTCGTACTTCGCGAGAGTCAAATCACGGCTGAACATGGCAGTCCTCAAGGGGGCATGGCGGAAAAGGGGGGCATTCTAACCCATCGGGTTTTATCTGGCATATGAAAGGCAGTCATGTGACAGATGAATGGGGTGCAGCTTGCGCCAGAGTGAGGGTTCCCGCGCTTCAGTGCTCGGCGTCGTACACTCGTCAAAAAGGGCGTGGAATCGAGCTGAACAGTGATGGCTGGCTGAACACTTCGTGGGAGCGGACTTGTCCGCGAAGACTGAGTTTCAGGCGCCATACATTGGCTGAATGTACTGGCCCCTTCGCGGACAAGTCCGCTCCCACTGGCTAATGGGACCGGTTTTCACTCCGTGGGAGCGGACTTGTCCGCGAAAGCCATGGGTCAGACGACCCTGCTTCAGCGGATGTGCCGGCCTCTTCGTGAGCAAGCTCACTCCCACCGGGATGTGAACTGCGCACTCCGTGGGAGGCGGCTTGCCGGCGATAGCGCCAGGCCAGGCGCTGCCAGGCCGACTGAAAACCGCATCGCCGGCAAGCCGCCCCACAGGGTCTGCACTTGTCCATTACGAACGATGGATACCGTAAGCATCAGTCACAAGCCCGTTCAATCCAGCATGAACAACGCATCATTGCTGAACTGCGCTTCGAACTGGTGGGCGGGCATCGGGCGGCCGAAGAGGTAGCCCTGCACTTCGTCGCAGCCGTGTTCGCGCAGGAAGTCCAGTTGCTCCTGGGTTTCCACACCTTCGGCAATCACCGCCAGATTCAGGCTGTGGGCCATGGCGATGATTGCCCGGGCGATCTGCGCGTCCTGCTCGCCGGAAGGCAGGCCGTCGACGAAGGTGCGGTCGATTTTCAATACGTCGATCGGGAATTGCTTGAGGTAGTTCAGCGACGAGTAGCCCGTGCCGAAATCATCCACCGCAATGCTGAGGCCCAGGTTCTTGAGGCCGTCGAGGATCTGCATGGCCTCATTGACCTCGCGCATCAGGATGCTTTCGGTCAGCTCCAGCTCCAGGCACGCCGGTGAGAGGCCGGTCTGATTCAGGATGTTGGCGATGCGTTTGCCAAGCTGGCCGTCCGAGAACTGCCGTGCCGAGATGTTCACCGACACTTTCGGCACGCGCACCTTGGCCTGATGCCACTGCTTGAGCTGGCTGCAGGCTTCGGTCAGCACCCAGTCGCCTACTTCAACGACCAGGCCCAGCTCTTCAAGGACCGGGATGAAGTCGTTGGGCGGAACCAGCCCGCGACGCGGGTGACGCCAGCGCAGCAATGCCTCGGCCCCGGTCAAGCGTTTGCCGTCTCCGCTGAACTGCGGCTGGTAATACAGCGTGAACTCCTTCTGCTCCAGCGCATGGCGCAGGTCGCTCTCCAGTTCCAGGCGTTCCAGAGCTGTGGCGTTCATGTCTGCCTGATAGAACTGGAAGTTGTTCTTGCCGCGCTCCTTGGCGTGGTACATCGCGGTGTCGGCGTTCTTCATCAACTGGCTCAGTTCATTGCCGTCCTGAGGGCTCAGGGCGATGCCGATACTGGCCGTCACGAAGAACTCACGCCCCTCGAGCACAAAGGGTGTCACCAGGCTGGTGAGGATCTTTTCGGCCACATGAATGGCGCGCTTCAGTGCGCTGTCCCGTGTAGGGCCTGGCTGCAGTAACAGGGTGAATTCATCGCCGCCCATGCGTGCAACCGTATCGTCGTCGGTCACGCAGGCCAGCAGGCGTGTGGCCATTTCCTTGAGCATGCGATCGCCTGCGGCATGGCCCAGGGAGTCATTGATCGGTTTGAAACGGTCAAGGTCCAGAAACATCAGCACCACCCAGGCCTGCTGACGTTCGGCCTGCTGCAGGGCCGAATGCAGACGATCCTGGAACAGTGTGCGGTTGGGCAGGTGCGTCAGGGCGTCGTAATAGGCCAGTCGATGAATGCGTTGTTCGCTGGCCTTGCGCTCGCTGATGTCGCTGAAAAAGCACACATAGCTCGCCAGGTCGCCTTCATCGTCAACCACCGCCGTGATGCCGACCCAGGCAGGATAATGCTCGCCGCTGCGTCGTTTGAGCCTGATCTCGCCCTCCCAGGAGCCGCGCTCTTTGAGTTGCGTGAGGATGTAGTGCACGTGCGCTTCCTGCTCGGCTTCCACCGTCAGCATGCCCGGCAACTGATCCAGCACCTGAACCACTTCATAGCCACTGACCCGAGTGAACGCTTCGTTCGCCTGGACGATGTAGCCTGCAGGATCGGTAATCAGGATGGCCGAGGTCGAGTGTTCGAAAACCGTCGCCGCCATGCGCAGGTCTTTTTCGGCGCGCCGCTGCTGACTGATGTCGCGGCCGACACCGAGGATACCTTCGAAGTTGTCGTGCTCGTCCCACACCAGTACCAGACGCAACTCCACCGGGATCTTGCGGCCGTCAGCCCGCAGGCAGTCGAACAGAAACAGCCGCGGCGCGGTGTCGCTGCGCAGGCGCGCCAGCTCCTCGGGCTTGTCGAGTACTTTGCTGATGGACCTCATCAGCGTGTCGAACCCGACCAGTTGCTGCCGGTTGGCGACCGCCGCACCCCAGCCGTGGTTCAGGATCCAGTCGGCGCTGTAGCCCAGCACGCTCTGCACTGACGGGCTGACGTAGTTGGCCTCAAGCCGGCTGTCAGTGGAGAAGATCACGTCGCTGATGCTTTCGGCGAGCATGCGATAACGCTGCTCGCTGTCACGCAGTGACTGGCTGGACGCAACCTGGTCGGTGATGTCCTTGGCCACGCCTATGATGCGGGTCACCAGGTCCTGACCGTCGCGCGCCAGGGCCTGTTCGCGAATATCGAAGCACCGCCAGTTGTTGTCGCGATCACGAAAGCGCAAAACGCATTGCAGCAGTTCGTTGTGGCCGTGGTGGCGCTGGCGCAGACGCATGTCTTGATAAGGCTTGGCATCGTCCGGGTGCAGCAGGATTTCCCAGAAAAACTCGCCCATCGCGTGCAGCTCGGACTTGCTGTAACCCAGCGTATGCCCCAGGTGGTGGTTGCTGTAGATCATGCGCTGGCTGAGCACATCCTGCACATACAGGTGATCCGGGACCGTGCGCACCACATCCGACCAGAAGCTTTCGCGCTCCACCAGCGACAGCTCGATCTGCTTGCGACTGGTGATGTCGCCGATGCTCAGGATCACGGCGTCGAAGTCGCTGCGGCTTTCAGGCAGCCTGAGCACCAGCCACAAGTGCTGGTCCTGGCCACTGTCCTGAATGAGGCGGGTTTCCAGTTCCAGTCGCGGTTGCTTGTCCAGAATTGCGCGAATCACCTCGACGCCGATGCCGGGATGCGCGCGCGACTCGCCTTCGATCAAACGCTGCCATGCTTGCTCACTGGACTGAACCGACAAGAGGTCCAGCGCGACATTGTTGACCTCGTTGATACGCAAGTGCTGCAGCAGGTGCCTGAGGCTGCCCGGCTGGGTTTTGAGAAAAAGGTCCAGATCCTCGCTGGTGTGGATATGCAGAGTCTCCAGTCGCTCGGGCAGGCCGGACATGTCCATGACGCAGATCGCAACGCCCGCGCCTTCGAAAATTTCCCGATAACGACGGCGACTCTCAAGCAATTGACGCTGACGCCGCCGCAGGCTGAGCAGTGCCACCAGCGGTACAATCGAGAACAGCAGGCCGATCAGGCATTTGGCGATCAGCGGTGCGAGCAGGTCACGCCGTGTCTTGTGAGTGTCGAACAGGCCGCGCAATTGCCAGTCGCTGTTACTCAGGGGCTGCAACAGGATGGTTTCGGTGTGGCCTGTGTCCGCATCATCATCGTGCGCGGATTCACGCAGGATAACGTTCTGGGAGACGCGTTTCTCCAGGCGCCAGAGGTGCTGGAAGTCTTGCGCGGGTTGCTGGATGAAGCCATTGAGTGCTTCGGTCTCCAGACGCAGCGCCCAGTAATTGCCGCTGTTGCCATTGCCCTGACGCATCAGCAGGTAGATCTGTGTGCCCTGTTCGTCGCTGGTATAGAAATAAGGGCGGCCCAAAGCCTGTTTCAGTGCTGTCTTCAGGAAGGCCCCATCACTGGCTGCGGCTGCGCTGTCTCTGATTACCTCGCCTGTCGGGTTGAGGCTGACCACGCTGCGCAGAGCGGGCAGGGCACTGCGCAGGGTGTCGAGCGTTGACGCATGCTCCAGGTCGCCTTCCTCACCGGCCGCCTCGTCGAGCAGATTTATGGCGATCTGCGCACTCAGTGCCATGTTCAGGTTCAGCCTGTCGGAAAGCTGATTGGCGTAGTCCAGGCTACGTTGGCGCTGACGCTCCTGTGTCTGATGAAACTGGTCGAGCTGTTGCCAGAGCAGCAGTGCCAGCATCATGAGCACCAACGCTGCCAAGACACCTTTCAATGAGCCACGCAGGGGCCCGCTCGTACGGTCTTTGGCGATACGCGATGACAATGGGGACGTTGACGTGGGCAAATCGTTGTTCCTGACTACTTAACTGAAGCAGCGATGCGTTATGCAATATAAGCCGGTCGCCCGAAGGGCGGCTAGCATGCCTTGAGTTGTGGCAGAGTGCCAGTCCTGCCGGGCCGGATCGTTTGCCCTGCAGGCCGCATTCGGGTAGCTTTGCGCAACGCGCGATGACTGCCCGACTCCTGCATGAGTGATTCCACTGCTTGCAAACACTGATCCAGCTTTATAGTTGCCGTCACCCTCGAATCCGTTTCTGCTTGCGTTGATTCAAGGCCCGTAACGGCCACGCGGCAAGTCTGAAAGACAAATAAAAGCTTTTTCCCGGCCGGAGCTTTAAGCTCGCGCACTTAATCGGTCCTTATCACAGACACCAGGTTTTCATTCCATGGCCCAATACGTCTTTACCATGCATCGGCTGAGCAAAGTTGTGCCGCCGAAGCGGGAAATCCTCAAAAACATCTCCCTGTCTTTCTTCCCCGGCGCCAAGATCGGCGTGCTGGGTCTCAACGGTTCGGGTAAGTCCACGCTGTTGAAAATCATGGCCGGCGTCGACACCGAATTCGATGGCGAAGCACGCCCGATGCCTGAACTGAACGTGGGTTATCTGCCGCAAGAGCCGCAACTTGACCCTACCAAGACCGTTCGTGAGGTCGTGGAAGAAGCGGTCAGCGTCATCAAGGACGCTCAGGCGCGTCTGGATCAGGTCTACGCCGAATACGCCGACCCTGATGCCGACTTCGACAAGCTGGCTGCCGAGCAGGCCAAGCTTGAAGCGATTCTGCAAGCCAGCGACGGCCACAACCTGGAGCGCCAGCTGGAAGTTGCCGCCGACGCGCTGCGTCTGCCCGCCTGGGATGCGCAGATTTCCGTGCTGTCGGGGGGTGAAAAACGCCGCGTTGCACTGTGCCGCCTGCTGCTGTCCGCACCGGACATGCTGTTGCTCGACGAACCGACCAACCACCTGGACGCCGATTCCGTCGCCTGGCTGGAGCATTTCCTGCACGACTTCCCGGGCACCGTGGTTGCGATCACGCACGACCGTTACTTCCTGGACAACGTCGCGGGCTGGATTCTGGAACTCGACCGCGGCGCGGGCATTCCTTACGAGGGCAACTATTCGGGCTGGCTTGAAGCCAAGTCCGATCGTCTGGCCCAGGAATCCAAGCAGCAGTCGGCCCATGAAAAGGCCATGAAAGACGAGCTGGAATGGGTTCGCAAGGGTGCCAAGGCGCGTCAGTCCAAGTCCAAGGCCCGTCTGCAGCGCTTCGAAGAAATGCAATCGCAGGAATTCCAGAAGCGCAGCGAAACCAATGAGATCTACATTCCGGCCGGTCCGCGTCTGGGCGACAAGGTTATCGAGTTCAAGAACGTTTCCAAGGGTTATGGCGATCGCGTGTTGATCGACAACCTGTCGTTCTCCATGCCTAAGGGCGCCATCGTCGGCGTGATCGGCGGTAACGGTGCTGGTAAGTCGACCCTGTTCCGCATGCTGATGGGCAAGGAACAGCCGGATTCGGGCAGCATCGAAATCGGTGAAACCGTGCAACTGGCCTGCGTTGACCAGAGCCGTGACGACCTGGATGGCAGCAAGTCGGTGTTCCAGGCAGTGTCGGACGGTTCGGACGTGATCCGCATCGGCAACTACGAAATTCCGTCGCGCACCTACGTGGGTCGCTTCAACTTCAAGGGCGGCGATCAGCAGAAGTTCGTCAAGGACCTCTCCGGTGGTGAGCGCGGTCGTCTGCACCTGGCGTTGACCCTGAAAGAGGGTGGCAACGTGCTGCTGCTCGACGAACCGTCCAACGACCTCGACGTTGAAACCCTGCGTTCGCTGGAAGAAGCGCTGCTGGACTTCCCGGGCGCCGCCATTGTGATCTCCCACGATCGGTGGTTCCTTGACCGCGTCGCGACTCACATCCTGGCGTATGAGGACGACTCGCAAGCGGTGTTCTTCGAAGGCAACTACACCGAATACGAAGCCGACCGTAAAAAGCGTCTGGGCGATGCTGCTGCCCAGCCGCACCGCGTACGCCACAAGAAACTGGCGTAATTCAGCGTTGTAACACTGCTGTACTGTGAGAGGCGGCATGCCGGCGATGGCGTCATTTCAGTCGCTGATATCGAGATGGATAAACCCCATCGATGGCAAGCCGCCTCTTACCAGCCAACGTGTAACCCATTGAAGAAACGATATTTTTTCTGTGGGAGCGGACTTGTCCGCGAAAGGGCAAGCACGTCCGACAAATATTCAGTGACTGAAACACAGTATTCGCGGACAAACGGAACGCCGCCCGGTCTGCTTCCACGACGCCCGGTGTCCGCTTACCTCTCGTCCGTCTCGATCAGTACCACTTCGATCACCTGATCCCCAAGCGGTCGCTTCCACAGCACTTCATCGCCCAATTGCGCGCCCAGCAACGCGCGGCCCAGTGGCGACCCCCAGTTGATCAATCCATTGGCCGCATCGGCCTGATCTTCCCCGACCAGTTGCACGCGCTGTTGTTGGTCGTCCTCATCGGCAAATGTTACCCAACTGCCAATCTGCACTTTTTCGGTCGAAAGCGCGGGCGTGACGACTTGTGCGCTGTGCAGCCGCTGATTGAAGTAGCGCAGATCGCGCTCCAGATCTGCCAGGCGCTGCTTGTCGGTGTTGTCGCTCAGCGCCGTCTGCGCGCTGTGCTGAGCCTGAAGATCGCTCACCTGTCGTTGCAGCAGCATCAGGCCGTGAGCAGTGACGTAATTGGGCTGTTCGCTGACCAGTCGCTCCACCGGCTGACTGGCGTCGGCAGCCGCATTGTCTTCGTTTACAAATGCGCGACTCATAAAGTGTCCTCCCTAATTGGGTTTGGGCCACTGTGCGAGGTGATTGGTTTCGTTGAAATGCCGGATGCTGCGTGCCAATCAGTTCGGGCGGTAGGCTTTTGCGGCGCTGCGGGTCTTTTCCCGCTCCCAGTCGCGGTCCCGGTCATTGAAGATCTGGCCGGGGTTCAGTCGGTCGCGACGGTCCTCGGACGCCTGGCACTGGCGAAAGCCATCGCTCCAGCCTTGAGCGTAAAGGCGATCTTTCAGGTAGCGGGGGACGTTTTTTCTGAATTGCCCGGAAAACGAGCCCGCTGCCGCCTTGCCACTGACGCATCCATCCTCATACCCGTCGGCGAAGCCCGGCGGGTACCCTTCAGCCAGCATCTGGTCACGGGCGGACTGACAACCTGCCAGCCCGATGGCCAGCGACAACAACACCCAATGCAGCTTCATGGCGACTTCCTCGACGTATGAGGTGAGTCTAGAAGCGAATATGTGAGTTATTTGTAAAAACGATGTAGGGAATAAGTAGTGTCGCTGTGCCAGCCGATGAACGATTCACGCCGAGTCGCTGGTCTCACGCATCCGCTGCAGTTTTTCACAACTTGCGCAGACACGCATCTGGCACCATCAGCGCTTACTTACAGCTTGAAGCCAGCCAAATCGAGCGCTAGCGATCTTTACCGAGTTTACATAGACCGATGCCGATCAACATATCACCAGTATCAACAGGGCGCTGGACAGTGAGATACCGTCGCTCAGACATCAAACTGAAGTGATGGTCAGCGGGTCGCGTCATCATCGCCCACGGTATCAATAGTGATACCACTTCACCTCGAGCATCACTTCGTTCTGTGGCGAACTCATCTGGCTGAATTCACGCTGGGCACTCAGGCGCAGGCCGACGTTTCGCGACAGTTCCCACTGCTGGTTGAGGCTGACGCTGCGGCGTACTTCGCCATTGGTGAAATAATCGCCCTTGGCTTCAAGGCTCAGGTTGCCCAGCGGGTTGCGCCACAGCAGGCCGGTATTGAAGCCGGCGGCTGGGGAGATGAATGCCGAGAAGTCGTTGTTGTGCTCGACGCGCACCGTGCCCAGCGCGAAGCCCAGCACTTCGTCACCCAACTGCCAGGTACCGCCTGCGCCGCCGTTGACATGGCTGACCAGGTTTTCATCGCCATGCTTGCCCAGCACGCGCTCAAGGCCGCCGGTGACTTGCCATGACCACGGTTTGAGCAGTTCAGTGCGAGGTGTCAACGAGCGAATGGTCGCCAGATCCAGTTGCTGAACCTGCCAGTCGTTGCCTTCGTATTGGCGTACCTTGAGCTGCAGAATCTCGATCTGCGCACCGAGCGGGAAGCCGTAGGCGTTGTCGTTCAGGTCGTGGTACGCCATACGCAGGCCGTACTCACCGAAAGCTCGGTCGCCCCGGGTGCCGACACCCAGTTGCCAGGTACGGGACTCATGCCCGTCTTCCGGCAGGCCGGGTCGCTGGATGTCCAGCTGCGGCGGCGGGTTCTGGTTGATGGCCTGTAGCAGTTCGAAGCTGCGCTGCGAGCGCGCAGCGTCACGTTCCAGGCCATTGGCGCGATAGCGCTCCAGTCGATAGGCCGCGTCCTGAATCAATGCACGACGCTCTTTGGGCTGCGCCAGATACTGGCTGTCTTTCAACTGCTTCTGATCGGCACTGACTTTCAGTACCCATTGCTGCTCGTCGGCATCAAGCGGTTCGGCGCGGCTCAGCAGTTCGCGTTCGCGGGAAGGGCGATAATCGATGCTTTCCACAAGGCCCGCAGCCTTGATTGCCTTGACGGTATCGGTGGGAATGGCAGTCAGGCCGAACTGTTCAGTCAGGTGCAGCCCTGGGCGGGCGACCTGCAGCAGTTCAAGCAGGCGATACGAGCAGTTTTCATCGAAGAAGAAATAGCTGAAGCGAATCTGTTTCAGCTCCCACACATGCTCCACCATGCGCCCGGTTTCCTCGGGTGTCAGGTTCAATCGGTATTCCCACAGATCCCGGTTCTCCAGGCTGCGGTATTCCGACAGTTTTTCCTGATAGGGCACCAGTGCGAACAGGCCCGGATAACCCCCCATCAGGCCCTTCCAGGCGTAAAGAATGCTGTTATCCATGCCTTCGATGTAGGCGCCGAAGTTGATCGCGTAGCTGAGCAATGTCGTGTTGTTGGCTTTCGCGCTGGCGGGGTCGATTCGCAGCAGCGTGTGGCCGAACATCGAAGAAGGGCTGTTGAGGTAGGCCGCCGGGAAGATCAGCACTGTGCTGTCCGGGGCCACATCCTTGTACCAGGTCTTGAATTCCTTGCAGTCCAGCACGGGCAGGTCGGTCAGCTTCAACTGATCGCGCAGCCAGCGGGTTCTTGCAGGGTAAACGCACTGGGCGTGAGTCTGCTCTTGGGTGACAGGGGCATAAATGGCATCGAGCGTCGCGCTCAGTTCGGCCTTAGGGTCATGCGCGCCATCAGCCGCGAGAAAGAATTTGGGGTCGTCAACATAACTGCGCCAGCCGCCGAGCTTGCCCGCCTCGTAGTGGCCCAGTGAAATCCAGAATGGCTCGTTGGCCAGTTGCTGCAAACGGTCGGCAGCCACGCGTGGGGCGGCAGACAAGGGGGCACACACAAACAGCGCCAGCAAGACAAGACGTTTGAGCATAGAGGGCAACTAGTCAGGGAGAAGAGTCCCGCCCCTCTGAAAGAAGGGCGGGCGAACGACTTTAAGCCTGGGTAGCGTACTTGGCCAGGGTTGGATCGTTTTTCAGGACGTTGACAGTGTTGGTGTGAACGTCTTCGGCAGTGGCGTCAGCCTTGCTGAAGATTTGCGAGAAGTGCTCGTGAGTGACGGCGGCGAAACGTGCACGATCTTGCGGTGCAACGCCCAGCACGACCGCGTAGGTGGTCAGTGCTTCGCCTTGGCCCATGGCCATGTCCTTGGAAAGCTCGTCCATCATGCCGTTCATGGCCAGCCAGGATTTGCCGCCATAAGTCAGGGCGCTGTTGGTGGAGCAGCCGTTGGTGCCGGAGGTCATGCCGAATGTGGCGTTGCCCGAAGTACCGTTGGTGGTAGAAGCCAGGAAGTGAGCGGGAGTACCGCGTTGACCTTCAAACAGCATGTTGCCCCAACCGCAATCCGGGCCGCCTGGCGCTTGAGCCATGGCGTTGATGGAAACTGCAGCGAAGAGCGTTCCGAGAAGAATCCGTTTCATAGCTTTTTTCTCTATTTATGTTCAGCCAAGGGTCGAGTTTCTTTGGTGTCACACCAAGCCGGATAGCCGTTTAACAACCACCCGCGCAGTTTTGAGCTTAGGTCGGTTCCAAGGGTTCCGTGAGCGATTGCAGAATATTGCGTAAAACAGCATTTTTTATTGCGGCTGAAATGCCATTCATGGGGATGAAAATCATACAGTCGTCCTCTGGCTTGAACGCCTGCCTTGCAAGTCGTGTGCGGCGAGCGCCAGAATGCCGACATCTGCCCCGCCTGATGTAAGGAACACTGATGCCCGATTCTGTCGCAGCCAACCTACGCCTGGCGCCTCACGCGCTGACCCGTCCGTTTTCCGCTGAACAGTTCAGCTTTTCGACCACCAACGATCTGGAACCCTTTCGCGGTGTGCTCGGCCAGGAGCGAGCGGTAGAGGCCTTGCAGTTCGGGGTCGCGATGCCGCGTCCCGGTTACAACGTGTTTGTCATGGGCGAACCCGGCACCGGCCGTTTCTCGTTCGTGAAGCGCTACCTCAAGGCCGAAGGCAAGCGGATGCAGACGCCATCGGACTGGGTCTACGTCAACAACTTCGACGAGCCCCGCGAGCCCAAGGCACTGGAATTGCCGCCGGGCACGGCGCACGCCTTCATGGCTGACATTGGCGGTCTGATCGACAACCTGCTGGTGACGTTTCCGGCCGTGTTCGAGCACCCCTCGTATCAGCAAAAGAAGAGTTCGATCGATCGCGCGTTCAACCAGCGCTATGACCGCGCGCTGGACGTGATCGAGCGCCTGTCGCTGGAAAAGGACATTGCGCTGTACCGCGACAGCTCCAATATTGCCTTCACCCCGATGGCCGACGGCAAGGCGCTGGACGAAGCCGAGTTCTCGCAACTGCCGGAAGCAGATCGCGAGCGTTTTCATGAAGACATTTCTGCTCTTGAAGAGCGTCTGAACGAGGAGCTGGCCAGTCTCCCGCAGTGGAAGCGTGAGTCGAACAACCAGCTGCGTCAGCTTAACGAAGAAACTATCACGCTTACCCTGCAGCCTTTGCTGGCGCCGTTGTCGGAAAAGTACGCCGAGAACGCCGCCGTCTGCGCTTATTTGCAGGCGATGCAGGTTTACCTGCTCAAAACACTGGTCGAGCAACTGGTCGACGACAGCAAGACCGATGCCCAGGCGCGCAAGCTTCTGGAAGAGCAATACAGCCCGAGCCTGGTCGTGGGTCATACCCATGATGGCGGCGCGCCGGTGGTGTTCGAACCGCATCCGACCTACGACAACCTGTTTGGCCGCATCGAGTACAGCACGGATCAGGGCGCGCTCTACACGACCTACCGCCAGTTGCGCCCCGGCGCGCTGCACCGTGCCAACGGCGGCTTCCTGATTCTGGAAGCGGAAAAGATGCTCAGCGAGCCGTTCGTGTGGGATGCGCTCAAGCGCACCCTGCAGTCGCGCAAGCTGAAAATGGAATCGCCGCTGGGTGAGCTGGGACGCGTAGCAACGGTGACACTGACGCCGCAGGTCATTCCGTGGAACGTCAAGATCGTCATCATCGGTTCGCGTTCGCTGTACTACACGCTGCAGGATCTGGATCCGGACTTCCAGGAGATGTTTCGCGTGCTGGTCGACTTCGACGAAGAAATTCCGATGGTCGACGAAACCCTGGAGCAATTTGCCCAGTTGCTGAAAACCCGCACCTCGGAAGAGGGCATGGCACCGTTGACCGCCGACGCTGTTGCGCGTCTGGCGACCTACAGTGCGCGTCTGGCCGAGCATCAGGGGCGTCTTTCGGCGCGCATTGGCGACCTGTTTCAACTGGTCAGTGAGGCGGATTTCATTCGCCAGCTGGCCAGCGACGACAAGACGGACGCCGGCCACATCGAACGTGCGTTGAAGGCCAAGGCCACGCGTACCGGTCGTGTGTCGGCCCGCATTCTCGATGACATGATGGCAGGCGTCATTCTGATCGACACACACGGTGCCGCTGTCGGCAAATGCAACGGCCTGACCGTGCTGGAAGTCGGTGATTCAGCCTTTGGCGTGCCAGCCCGTATTTCTGCGACGGTTTATCCAGGCGGCAGCGGGATCGTCGATATCGAACGCGAGGTCAATCTCGGCCAGCCGATTCACTCCAAGGGCGTGATGATCCTGACCGGTTACCTGGGCAGCCGTTACGCGCAGGAATTCCCGCTGGCGATCTCGGCCAGCATCGCGCTCGAGCAATCCTATGGCTATGTCGATGGTGACAGCGCTTCGCTCGGCGAGGTGTGTACGCTGATCTCGGCACTGTCGCGCACGCCGCTCAAGCAGTGCTTCGCGATCACAGGTTCCATCAACCAGTTCGGAGAAGTGCAGGCCGTCGGTGGGGTCAACGAGAAAATCGAAGGCTTCTTCCGGCTGTGCGAGGCGCGTGGCCTGACGGGCGAGCAGGGTGCAATCATCCCTCACGCCAACGTGACCACCTTGATGCTCGACGAGCGGGTCGTGCAGGCGGTGCGCGATGGTCAGTTCCACATCTACGCAGTGCGTCAGGCCGACGAGGCGTTGAGCCTGCTGGTGGGCGAGCCCGCTGGCGAGCCGGACGAGAACGGCGAATTTCCTGAAGGCAGCGTCAATGCGCGGGTGGTGGAGCGCTTGCGTGACATCGCCGAAATGCTCAGTGACGAAGACCTGAAGGAAGAACTGGAGAAGGAGCCTGCCCAGTTGCAGCCTGAACTCAAGGTGTAATGCAGCCCTGGCAGATATCGGGTGATTTCAGGGTCACCCGATGTCCGTTCATCAGACCTGGTTTCACAACCCGACTTTTCTTCTATTCTGTCAGGTGATCGTGGTGGCCAAATGGACTGGCGCATCTTCCCGCTGTTGAGGAGGGTGATACCGCTGCTGACAAGGAGCTCGCCATGCCGCGTAGCCTCTGCCTCATCCGCGAATGCCTCGGGTTGATGACCCGAGTCGAATGCGTCATCCGGCCTGTACCGGGTGAAGATAACCTGTGGATGCTGCTGTTTGCCGCCGGAATGTCAGGCGAGCAACCCTCTGCCATCCGCTCTCAGGGGCCGTTCAGTGATATGGACCAGGCGCAGTCCATGCTGGACAGCATCGCTGAAAACCTCATGCTCAGCGGTTATCAAGCCGCCGACGATGTGCCGATCTGGGCGTTGCACATGCAGGCCGAGCTGCGCCGTCTCAACAGCGACAGGTCCAGTGTTCAGCGTTCTTCCCCTTTTCAGGTCTGACGCAGGGTTCTCTGCGATATTTTGTCGCATCTCTAGAGCCGCTCGTTCCCGCTGATATACTCGCGCGTCTTTTCAAAACACTTGCGAGTACCAATGGAACGTTTCTTCGAAAATGCCATGTATGCGTCGCGCTGGTTGCTGGCACCGATCTATTTCGGGTTGTCCCTTGGGTTGCTGGCGCTGTGCCTGAAGTTCTTTCAGGAAATCTTTCACGTTATCCCCAATATTTTCAGTCTGGCCGAGGCCGACCTGATTCTGGTCCTGCTGTCGCTCATCGACATGGCGCTGGTCGGCGGCCTGCTGGTCATGGTGATGATCTCCGGTTACGAGAACTTCGTTTCGCAACTGGACATCGACGAGGACAAGGAAAAGCTCAACTGGCTGGGCACCATGGACTCTTCGTCACTGAAAATGAAAGTGGCGGCGTCCATCGTGGCGATTTCGTCCATTCACCTGCTGCGGGTGTTCATGGATGCGACCAACATCAAGACCGAATACCTGATGTGGTACGTGATCATCCACATGACCTTCGTGATCTCGGCCTTTGCTATGGGCTATCTGGACAAGCTGACCAAGCACTGAGCCGTCAGCCTTACACGCCACGTCCGCCTGTCCCGAGCTTGAAGTCGAGCGAAGGGCGGGCGGTTTCGTTTCTGGCTTGTTGAGGGAGGCTGCTGTAAAAAGTCCGTTGCGATGCTTTCAGCAAACGACGAAAGAGGCTCGATCATGAATTATCAGGAATTTACCGATCATGCCCAGGCGGGTCGGGTCAATGAGCTGAATCTGATCTCTATCGAAGGCGGTATCTACCTGCTTGAGGTGCTGATGGACGGCAGCTCCGGGATGCTCAAGGATAATGCTGGCAAGACCTTGCACCTGCGCTCGGTCGAGCATGCGCGCGACCTGCTCAAGAATCTGCCGGTGGTGCCTTTCTATCTGGTCCATTGTGTGGTGCATGACGAGCTGTGCGGCATGCCGGTCAATGATCGCTCGGAGATGCGCATGCCGATCTCCTTTCACTCGTCCTGGTCCTGACCCTGAGGCGCGCTTCGCCGCTGCTGTAGGGGCTGTCAGGTCAATTGTGCTAGTCTGCTCGCCCTTTTGGTTCGGGGTGCAACTGAGCGGGTCATGATTGCCGTACGGGTTTTCGTGTCCGCCGACAGCGCGCCCCTTTGCGGAGCAGTGTCATGTCCGAAGTCAATCTGTCCACCGACGAAACCCGCGTCAGCTACGGCATCGGCCGTCAGTTGGGCGACCAGCTGCGTAAAAACCCGCCGCCGGGCGTCAACCTTGAGGCCATCCTGACGGGCCTGACCGATGCATTTAACGCTCAGCCGAGCCGCGTCGATGAAGAAGCAATGTCCGCCAGCTTCAAGGCCATCCGCCAGATCATGCTGGCTGAAGAGGCTGTCAAGGCCGAGAAAGCAGCGGCTGCCGGTGTGGCTTACCTGGCTGAAAACGCCAAGCGCGAAGGCGTGACCACGCTGGCTTCGGGTCTGCAGTTCGAAGTGCTGACCGCAGGCACAGGTCCAAAGCCGACGCGTGAAGATCAGGTTCGCACTCACTACCACGGCACGCTGATCGACGGCACTGTGTTCGACAGCTCGTACAACCGTGGCGAGCCGGCGGAATTCCCGGTCGGCGGCGTGATCGCTGGCTGGACCGAGGCGTTGCAACTGATGAACACCGGCAGCAAATGGCGTCTGTACGTGCCGAGCGAGCTGGCTTACGGCGCTCAGGGCGTCGGCGACATCGCACCGAACAGCGTGCTGGTGTTCGACGTGGAACTGCTGGACGTTCTGTAACGTTTTCAGGCGGTACGCAAGGCTGCTGAACGAGTCTTCCCGATTCGTTCAGCAAGGGGGTTGTGCTGATGCTTCATGTTCAGTGCAACTCACCCATCGGGCGCAACGCCCGCGCATAGCAGAACAGAAACAGGTTGCGCACCAGTTCCTTGAGCACCACCGGCTCGCTGGAGCTCAGGCTGTACACATCCAGATCGCCCTGATCACGCAACTCCTCCAGCGCTTCCTCTTCCAGTACGGCACACACTTCCCCCGTTTCCCGATGAAGAATCCTCAGGTAAGGGTGGGGGCGGTCCAGCCATGCATCGATCAAATAAGTCATCTTCCATCTCCTGTATCGGTTTGATGAGAATAATTCTTATTGGGATAATAGCAAGGCTCTATTGAGATTAATTCTCATTTTGCGCTGAGTGGTTGATTTGGGTCAGTGAACTCGGGTGACGATCGTGTCCACGCTGCGCGCTGATCGTTATGCATAAGTCTGGAGGGCGCGCAAAACGCGGCTAGAGCGAAGGTGTCTGACTGGATTCGTACCCGTGGGAGGCGGCTTGCCAGCGAGCCGCTTCCCACAGTCCATTGGTTGCAGCGAGCGTGAGGAGCGATCAGTGCAACAAAAAGCCCGTCACAAGGACGGGCTTTTCGTGTTGCCTGATGGTGATCAGTGCGTACGCGCTACGGCGAATTCACTTAGTTCGATCAGGGCGTCGCGGTACTCGCTGGGCGGCAGGGCGTCCAGGCAGGCGATAGCTTTGGCGGCGTAATCGCGGGCCATTTGTGCGGTGTAATCCAGGGCTCCGGCGCTTTCGACAGCGTTGCGGATGCTTTCCAGGTCTTCCAGGCCGCCCTTCTGAATGGCCTGACGAACCAGCGCCGCCTGCTCGGGCGTGCCTTCACGCATGGTGTAGATCAGCGGCAGCGTAGGCTTGCCCTCGGCGAGGTCATCACCGACGTTCTTGCCCAGCGTCTCGGCATCGCCACGGTAGTCCAGCAGGTCGTCGACCAGCTGGAACGCCACGCCAAGGTGATCGCCGAAGGTGCGCAACGCTTCGCTCTGCTCCTGGGAGGCATTGCACAGGGCTGCGGCGCTATGGGTCGAGGCTTCGAACAGCATGGCTGTCTTGCCGCGAATCACTTCCATATAGGTTTCTTCGGTGGTGCTGGCGTCGCGAACCTTGGACAGCTGCAGCACTTCGCCTTCAGCGATGACGCGAGTGGCCTTGGACAGGATTCTCATCACGTCCATCGAGCCGAGTTCGACCATCATCTCGAACGAGCGCGAGTACAGAAAGTCGCCAACCAGTACGCTCGGTGCATTGCCCCACAGCGCGTTGGCAGTCGAGCGGCCGCGACGCATGCCGGACATGTCGACGACATCGTCATGCAGCAGGGTGGCGGTGTGCAGGAATTCGATGGTGGCGGCCAGCAGGCGCACGTCGTCGCCCTCACGGCCCAACGCCTTGCCACACAGCAACACCAGCAGGGGGCGCAGACGTTTGCCGCCAGCGGACGTGATGTAATCGCCGATTTTCGAGACCAGCGGTACGCGTGACGTCAGTTGCTTTTTGATGATAACGTCAACGGCACTAAAGTCGTCCGCCACCGCGCGGTAGAAGGCTTGGGGTTGCATCAGCGACACGTGCTCCGGATAGGTTGCGCCGCATGCTAGGTCGCGGGGTAGAGCGTGTCAAGGTATGACGAGCGGCCTCTTGCAACCCATGATCGGCTTGCGTACAATCGCGCACCCTAACTTTCCTGGGCAGCACCTGCCTTACGCAATTGCAAACGGGCCGTTCCAGCCCTATGCAGCCATGCCAGCCGATACTCTTCTTATAAAGAGCTGGGTGAGCAGGATTTTCGGAGAAATACCATGTACGCAGTAATTGTTACCGGTGGCAAGCAGTACAAAGTCGCCCCAGGTGAATACCTGAAAATTGAAAAACTGGAAATCGCTACTGGCGAATCCGTCACGTTCGACCGCGTTCTGCTGGTCGGCAATGGCGACGACGTCAATATCGGTGCTCCGGTTGTTGCTGGCGCTACTGTCGTGGCAGAAGTGGTTTCGCAAGGTCGTCACGATAAGGTTCGCATCATCAAGTTCCGTCGTCGTAAGCACCACATGAAGCGCATGGGCCACCGCCAGTGGTACACCGAGATCAAAATCACAGGTATTCAGGCTTAATTCAGCCTAATCCTCATTTGGAGAATTGACTCATGGCACACAAAAAAGCTGGTGGTAGTACCCGTAACGGGCGCGACTCAGAAGCCAAACGCCTTGGCGTGAAGATGTATGGCGGCCAGGCTATCATTCCGGGCAACATCATCGTGCGTCAGCGCGGCACCCAATTCCACGCTGGCTACGGCGTTGGCATGGGTAAAGATCACACCCTGTTCGCGAAAGTGGAAGGCGTGATCAAGTTTCAAGTCAAGGGCGCCTTCGGTCGCCGCTACGTGAGCATCGTTCCGAAGACTGAAGTCTCCGCAGCGTAATCACGCAGTAGCTTAAAAGCCCTGTCTTGCGACGGGGCTTTTTCGTTTGTAGAGGTAGAGAGTCAGGTGAGTCTCTTGCAAAACTGTTTGTGCGGGCTGTTGTGATGTTGACCCTTGGGGTCGCTGGTTTCTGATCGGTATCGCAACGCTCATTTTTGCAAGAGTCTTATGTAATTTATGTGGTTCTGCTCGTCCCTGTGGCGGGAGGCGTGCGTTATGAAATTTGTAGATGAAGTATCCATTCGAGTAAAGGCCGGTGACGGCGGCAACGGTTGCATGAGCTTCCGTCGCGAAAAATTCATCGAGAACGGTGGCCCCAACGGTGGCGATGGTGGCGATGGTGGTTCGGTCTACATGATGGCCGACGTCAACCTCAATACGCTGGTCGACTACCGCTACACGCGTCACTTCGATGCTGAGCGCGGTTCCAATGGCGGCAGCACCGATTGCACGGGTCGCAAGGGTGAAGAGCTGGTGCTGCGCGTACCGGTCGGCACCACGATCATTGACGCCACCACCCAGGAAATCATCGGTGACCTGACCAAAGATGGTCAGCGCATCATGGTTGCCCAGGGCGGCTGGCACGGTCTGGGTAACACGCGTTTCAAATCCAGTACCAACCGCGCTCCACGTCAGACCACGCCGGGCAAGCCTGGCGATCAGCGTGATCTCAAGCTGGAATTGAAAGTGCTGGCTGACGTCGGTCTGCTGGGCTTGCCGAACGCAGGCAAAAGTACCTTCATTCGCTCGGTGTCCGCTGCCAAGCCGAAAGTGGCCGACTATCCGTTCACCACGCTGGTGCCGAACCTGGGTGTGGTCAGTGTCGATCGCTGGAAAAGCTTCGTCGTTGCCGACATTCCGGGGTTGATCGAGGGTGCATCCGATGGTGCTGGCCTGGGGATTCGTTTCCTCAAGCATTTGGCGCGTACTCGTCTGCTGCTGCACCTCGTCGACATGGCGCCACTGGATGAGACCAGTGCGGCTGATTCGGCTGAAATCATCGTCAACGAACTGGTCAAGTTCAGCCCGTCCCTGGCGGATCGTGATCGCTGGCTGGTGCTGAACAAGTGCGATCAGTTGCTTGAAGAAGAGCACGAGGCTCGCAAGCAGGAAATCGTTGACCGCCTGCAGTGGACGGGTCCGGTCTACGTGATCTCTGCCATCGCCAAAGAAGGCACTGAGCAGCTGACGCGCGACATCATGCGTTATCTCGAAGAGCGCAGTCTGCGCATCGCCGAGGAGCCTGGTTACGCTGAAGAGCTGGCCGAGCTGGATCAGCGCATCGAAGATGAGGCGCGTGCTCAGCTGCAGGCGCTGGATGATCAGCGCGCACTGCGTCGCAGCGGCGTGAAGAGTGTGCATGACATCGGTGATGATGACTGGGATGAAGAAGATGTGGACGATGAAGATGGTCCGGAAATCATTTACGTCCGTGACTGATCGCTTGAAGTAAACTTGAACGCCGCTACGTTTGTTAGCGGCGTTTTTGTATCCCGAATTTGAAAACTCTCTGGCTAAGGTTGGAAGATGATGCGCAGCAAAGTGACGGGTGCCCAGCGCTGGGTTGTGAAGATTGGCAGTGCTTTGCTGACGGCGGATGGCAAGGGGCTGGATCGCACGGCCATGGGTGTGTGGGTTGAGCAGATGGTGGCGCTGCATGAGGCGGGCGTCGAGCTGGTGCTGGTTTCTTCCGGGGCGGTGGCTGCCGGGATGAGTCGCCTTGGCTGGACCGTTCGACCCAGTGCGATGCACGAGCTGCAGGCTGCCGCTGCGATTGGCCAGATGGGGTTGGTCCAGGCGTGGGAGTCGAGTTTTGCCGAGCATGATCGGCACACTGCGCAGATTCTGCTGACCCACGATGACCTGTCGGATCGCAAGCGCTACCTGAACGCCCGTAGCACGCTGCGCACCCTGGTCGAGCTGGGCGTCGTGCCGGTTATCAACGAAAACGATACGGTGGTCACTGACGAGATCCGTTTCGGTGACAACGATACGCTCGCGGCGCTGGTGGCCAATCTGGTCGAGGCTGATCTGCTGGTGATTCTCACCGACCGCGACGGCATGTTCGATGCTGATCCACGCAACAACCCTGATGCTCAGCTGATTTTCGAAGCGCGCGCGGATGATCCAGCGCTGGATGCCGTTGCCGGCGGTACGGGTGGTGCGCTGGGGCGTGGTGGTATGCAGACCAAGCTGCGTGCTGCGCGTCTGGCGGCCCGTTCCGGTGCGCACACCGTGATCGTCGGTGGTCGCATCGAGCGTGTCCTGGCGCGGCTCAAGGGTGGGGAGCGACTGGGTACGCTGCTTTCGCCTGAGCGCGGCATGCTGGCGGCACGCAAGCAGTGGCTGGCGGGGCATCTGCAGACGCGCGGCACCCTGGTGCTGGACGATGGTGCGGTATCGGCGCTGGCTCGCGATCACAAGAGCTTGCTGCCGGTCGGCGTCAAGTTGGTGCAGGGCAGCTTTCGGCGTGGCGAGATGGTGGTGTGCGTGGCGCAGGATGGGCGTGAAATCGCGCGTGGCTTGAGCAATTACAGCGCGGTCGAGTCGCAAAAGATCATCGGTCAGTCATCCGAGGCTATTGTGAAGGCGCTAGGGTACATGGCTGAGCCGGAATTGATTCATCGCGACAATCTGATTCTCGTCTGATTCTGGTCACTCTCAAGAAGGAAGGCTCGATGCGCGTCATGAAAGGTGTTTTGGCTGCTCTGTTGTTCGTGCCTGCGCTGGTCTCGGCAGAAGAGATCGGTCAGGTTTCGACGGTATTCAAAATGGTCGGGCCTAACGATCGTATCGTGGTCGAGGCGTTCGATGATCCGAAAGTCGACGGTGTGACCTGTTATTTGTCGCGAGCCAAGACGGGTGGAATCAAAGGTGGCCTGGGGCTGGCTGAGGATCGGGCGGAGGCGTCGATTGCCTGTCGTCAGGTGGGTCCGATCCACTTCAAGGAAAGCCTCAAGGATGGTGATGAGGTGTTCAAGGAGCGTACATCGCTGGTGTTCAAGACCATGCAGGTGGTGCGTTTCTTCGACAAGAAGCGCAATGCGCTGGTGTATCTGGTCTACAGCGACCGTATCATCGAAGGCAGCCCGCAGAATGCGGTAACGGCCATTCCGATCCTGCCTTGGTCGCCCGCGCCTGCGCCATGATTGTGAGTGGCTCGACCGAGTGCTTGCCGCCTCGAGTTTGTTGGTTGCAGTAGCTTGTGTATGGCGATGAGCGCCGCCTTTAGGGGTGGGCTCGGCGTCAGGGTGTGCTTGCCGATATCCGTACAGTCCCGCTTTTCCGCAGGCAATAAAAAACCGACCCTGGGGTCGGTTTTTCAACAAGCGGATCGCTTAGGCTGCAGCAGCAAGGTTCAGAGCCTTGATGTGACCGTTCAGGCGACCTTTATGGCGAGCAGCTTTGTTCTTGTGGATGATGCCTTTATCGGCCATACGGTCGATAACAGGTACAGCCAGAACATAAGCAGCTTGCGCTTTTTCGGCGTCTTTTGCTTCGATGGCTTTCACTACATTCTTGATGTAGGTACGAACCATGGAACGCATGCTGGCGTTGTGGCTGCGACGCTTCTCAGCCTGTTTTGCACGTTTTTTGGCGGAAGGTGTGTTGGCCACCGTCGAGCTCCTCGAAAGACTTTGTGAAATAGCAAACAAAATAGGCCGCGAATCATGCCGATGAGTTGAAGTCTTGTCAAGGGCAGTTAAGGTGTTCCGCCGAGTGGTCGCTACATTTGTCCGGATGATTCATTTCCGGCGTATGACCTGTAAACTCGCGGCCTTTGGCTTCGGGCTTTTTAGCGGCGCGAAGTATCGCATAAATGGAGAGCTTAATCGCCCATCCTTTGCCAAGGCACACAACTCTTTCCATGAATCTACTCAAGTCACTCGCCGCCGTCAGCTCTATCACAATGGTTTCCCGGGTTCTGGGCTTTATCCGCGACACCATCATCGCGCGCACTTTCGGGGCCGGAATGGCGACCGATGCGTTCTTTATCGCGTTCAAATTGCCCAATCTGTTGCGCCGCATCTTTGCCGAAGGAGCGTTTTCCCAGGCGTTCGTGCCGATTCTGGCGGAATACAAGAATCAGCAGGGCGAGGAGGCGACGCGTACGTTCGTGGCGTATGTGACCGGGCTGCTGACGCTTGCCCTGGCGCTGGTGACGCTGTTGGGTGTGATCTTTGCGCCCTGGGTGATCTGGGCCACGGCGCCGGGCTTTGTCGATACGCCTGAGAAATTTGCGCTCACCTCGGATCTGTTGCGGGTGACGTTTCCTTATATATTGCTGATTTCGCTGTCCTCGCTCGCGGGCGCGATCCTCAACACCTGGAACCGTTTCTCGGTGCCGGCCTTCGTGCCGACCCTGCTCAATGTCAGCATGATCTTTTTCGCGCTGTTCCTGACGCCCTATTTCGATCCGCCGGTCATGGCGCTGGGTTGGGCGGTACTGGCGGGTGGGCTTTTGCAGCTTTTGTATCAACTGCCCCACCTGAAAAAGATCGGCATGCTGGTGCTGCCACGTCTGAATCTGCGTGACTCGGGCGTCTGGCGAGTGATGAAGCAGATGCTGCCCGCCATCCTTGGCGTCTCCGTCAGTCAGATTTCTCTGATTATCAACACGATATTTGCCTCATTCCTCGTCGCCGGGTCGGTGTCGTGGATGTACTATGCCGACCGCCTGATGGAGTTGCCGTCCGGGGTGCTGGGTGTTGCGCTCGGCACGATCCTGTTGCCGATCCTGTCTAAAACCTACGCCCAGCGTGATCGTCAGGAATATTCGCGGATTCTCGACTGGGGGCTGCGCCTGTGCTTCGTGCTGGTGCTGCCCTGCACGCTGGCGCTGGGTTTGCTGGCTGAGCCGCTGACCGTTTCTCTGTTTCAATACGGCAAGTTCGATGCGCTGGACGCGGCCATGACCCAGCGTGCGCTGGTGGCTTACTCGGTCGGCTTGCTGGGTATCATCCTCATCAAGGTGCTGGCTCCCGGCTTTTATGCGCAACAAAATATTCGCACCCCGGTGAAAATTGCGATCTTCACCCTCATCGTGACTCAACTGCTCAATCTGGCCTTTATCGTGCCGTTGCAGCATGCGGGTCTGGCGCTGGCGATCAGTGTCGGGGCCTGCATCAATGCGGGCCTGTTGTTCTGGCAGTTGCGCAAGCAGGCGCTGTTTCAGCCGCAGCCGGGCTGGGCGGCGTTTCTGTTCAAGCTGGTGGTCGCGGTGGCTGTGATGTCGGGCGTGCTGCTGGGCATGATGCATTTCATGCCCGCCTGGGATGAGGGGCACATGCTCGAGCGGTTCCTGCGCCTGGGCGCGTTGGTGGCGGCGGGGGTGGTGACATACTTCGTCATGCTTTTGCTGCTGGGTTTCAGGCTTCGGGATTTTGCCCGCAAGGCGATCATGTAAGCGGTATTTCAACGGTGGGCAGTCGGGTTTGCGCGTTGTGCACCGACTGCTTTGATCGGGTCCTGGCGTGTTGCCTGTCGTCCGGGGCCTTGTGTGGTTATAATCGGCCACTTTATGAGCAAGAAGTGCGTTATGCAGCTGGTTAGAGGTCTTCACAACCTGCGTCCCCAGCATCGGGGCTGCGTCGCCACGATTGGCAATTTCGACGGTGTTCACCGCGGCCACCAGGCCATCCTGGCGCGTTTGCGTGAACGCGCTGTCGAGTTGGGTGTGCCCAGCTGCGTGGTCATCTTCGAACCCCAGCCGCGTGAGTTTTTCGCGCCTGAGACCGCTCCGGCGCGTCTGGCGCGTCTGCGCGACAAGCTCGAACTGCTGAGCGCCGAAGGCGTGGACCGGGTCCTGTGCCTGTCTTTCAATCAGCGCCTGAGCAAGCTCAGCGCCGCCAGCTTCGTGGAAACCGTCCTGATCGACGGGTTGGGTATCCAGCACCTTGAAGTCGGCGATGATTTTCGTTTTGGCTGCGACCGGGTCGGCGATTTTGACTTCCTGCAGCAGGCCGGAACAACCTGCGGATTTACGGTGGAAGCGGCACAGACCGTTGAAATCGATGGCCTGCGGGTCAGCAGCACCAAGGTGCGTAAAGCCCTGGCTGCCGCTGATTTTGCCTTGGCCGAGCGCATGCTCGGTCGCCCGTTCCAGATTGCCGGACGGGTCTTGCATGGCCAGAAGCTGGCGCGTCAGTTGGGTACGCCCACCGCCAATGTGCAACTCAAGCGTCGTCGCGTGCCGCTGAGCGGGGTTTACCTGGTCAGTGTGGACATCGATGGCAAGGCCTGGCCGGGCGTCGCCAATATCGGCGTGCGACCGACGGTGGCGGGTGATGGCAGTGCCCACCTTGAGGTGCATCTTCTGGATTTTGCCGGCGACCTTTACGGCCGGCGTTTGACGGTGGCTTTCCACCACAAGCTGCGTGATGAGCAGCGTTTTGCCTCTCTGGAGGCGCTCAAGACGGCGATCAATGCGGACGTCGCCGCCGCCCGTGCCCATTGGCATGGTCAACCGCTAACCAAGAGCCTGAAATGACCGACTATAAAGCCACGCTAAACCTTCCGGACACCGCCTTCCCTATGAAGGCCGGCCTGCCCCAGCGCGAGCCGCAAACTCTGCAGCGCTGGGACAGCATTGGCCTGTACCAGAAGCTGCGCGAAATTGGCAAGGATCGTCCGAAGTTCGTCCTGCACGACGGCCCTCCGTACGCCAACGGCAATATTCACATCGGTCATGCCGTCAACAAGATTCTCAAGGACATGATTCTGCGTTCCAAGACCCTGGCGGGCTTCGATGCTCCGTATGTGCCGGGCTGGGACTGTCACGGCCTGCCGATCGAGCACAAGGTCGAAGTGACCCACGGCAAGAACCTGTCTGCGGATAAAACCCGCGAGCTGTGCCGTGCCTATGCGGCGGAGCAGATCGAAGGCCAGAAGTCCGAGTTCATCCGTCTGGGTGTGCTGGGTGACTGGAGCAATCCGTACCTGACCATGAACTTCTCCAACGAAGCCGGGGAAATCCGCGCGCTGGCCGAGATGGTCAAGGGCGGTTTCGTCTTCAAGGGCCTGAAGCCGGTCAACTGGTGTTTCGATTGTGGCTCGGCACTGGCCGAAGCTGAAGTCGAATACCAGGACAAGAAATCCTCGACCATCGACGTCGCATTCCCGATCGCTGACGAAGCGAAACTGGCCGCTGCATTCGGCCTGACGTCGCTGGACAAGCCTGCGTCCATCGTCATCTGGACCACCACCCCGTGGACCATTCCGGCGAACCAGGCGCTGAACGTCCATCCCGAATTCAACTATGCGCTGGTCGATGTCGGCGACAAGCTGCTGGTGCTGGCCGAAGAGCTGGTCGAGTCCTGCATGGCTCGCTACAAGCTGGAAGGCACGGTCATCGCGACCACCACCGGTCAGTCGCTGGAACTGATCAACTTCCGTCACCCGTTCTACGACCGCCTGTCGCCGATCTACCTGGCTGACTACGTCGAGCTGGGCGCTGGCACCGGTATCGTTCACTGCTCGCCTGCCTATGGCGTGGACGACTTCAACATCTGCAAGGCCTACGGCATCAGCAACGACGACATCATCAGTCCGGTGCAGAGCAACGGCGTGTATGTCGAATCGCTGGAGTTCTTCGGTGGCCAGTTCATCTTCAAGGCCAACCAGAACATCATCGACAAGCTGACCGAAGTCGGCAGCCTGATGGACACCGAAACCATCAGCCACAGCTACATGCACTGCTGGCGTCACAAGTCGCCGCTGATCTACCGCGCCACTGCGCAGTGGTTCGTCGGCATGGACAAGCAACCTGCCACTGGCGACACGCTGCGTGAGCGTGCGGTCAAGGCCATCGAAGACACCGGGTTCGTTCCGGCCTGGGGCCAGGCGCGCCTGCACTCGATGATCGCCAATCGTCCTGACTGGTGCATCTCGCGCCAGCGCAACTGGGGCGTGCCGATTCCGTTCTTCCTGCACAAGGAAAGCGGCGACCTGCATCCACGTACCGTCGAGCTGATGGAAGAAGTGGCTCAACGTGTCGAGAAAGAAGGCATCGAGGCGTGGTTCAAGCTGGACGCCAGCGAGTTGCTGGGTGACGAAGCGGCCAAGTACGACAAGATCTCCGACACACTGGATGTCTGGTTCGACTCAGGCACTACGCACTGGCACGTGCTGCGTGGCTCGCACCCGATGGGCCACGAAAGCGGCCCGCGTGCCGACCTGTACCTGGAAGGCTCCGACCAGCATCGTGGCTGGTTCCACTCGTCGCTGCTGACCGGTTGCGCCATCGATAACCATGCGCCGTATCGCGAACTGCTGACCCACGGTTTTGTGGTCGACGAGAACGGTCGCAAGATGTCCAAGTCGCTGAACAACGTGGTTGCGCCGCAAAAGGTCAACGACTCGCTGGGCGCCGACATCATGCGTCTTTGGGTTTCGGCGACCGACTATTCGGGCGAGATGGCGGTGTCGGACCAGATCCTGCAGCGCAGCGCCGATGCCTATCGTCGTATCCGCAACACGGCTCGCTTCCTGCTCTCCAACCTGTCAGGCTTCAACCCGGCGACCGACATTTTGCCAGCCGAAGAAATGCTCGCGCTGGACCGTTGGGCGGTGGACCGCACCTTGTTGCTGCAACGTGAGTTGCAAGAGCACTACAGCGAATACCGTTTCTGGAACGTGTACTCCAAGGTCCACAACTTCTGCGTGCAGGAGCTGGGCGGTTTCTACCTGGACATCATCAAGGATCGCCAGTACACCACGGCCGCCAACAGCACGGCACGCCGCTCATGCCAGACCGCGCTGTATCACATCTCCGAAGCGCTGGTGCGCTGGATCGCGCCGATCCTGGCCTTTACCGCCGACGAGCTGTGGCAGTTCCTGCCGGGTGAGCGCAACGAATCCGTGATGCTCAACACCTGGTACGAAGGCCTCACCGAGATGCCGGCCGAGTTTGAAATGGACCGCGCCTACTGGGAGCGGATCATGGCGGTGAAGACGTCGGTCAACAAGGAAATGGAAAACCTGCGTGCTGCCAAGGCCATTGGCGGCAACCTGCAGGCTGAAGTGACCCTGTACGCCGAAGACTCGCTGGTGGCGGACCTGTCGAAGCTGAGCAACGAGCTGCGCTTCGTGTTGATTACCTCCACCGCCAGCGTTGCGCCTCTGGCTGCGGCCCCGGCTGATGCAGTGGTGACCGAAGTCGCCGGTCTGAAGCTCAAGGTGGTCAAGTCCGGTCACGCCAAATGCGCGCGTTGCTGGCATCACCGTGAGGACGTTGGCGTGAACCCTGAGCATCCTGAAATCTGCGGTCGCTGTGTGGACAACATCAGCGGTGCGGGCGAGGTGCGTCACTATGCGTGATTCTGCTCCGGGCCGTTTTGGCCGCCTGAGCTGGTTGTGGTTGAGCGTGCTGGTTCTGGTCATCGACCAGGCCAGCAAGTTCTACTTCGAGAACCGCCTGGGTCTGTACGAACAGATTGTGGTGATTCCTGACTACTTCAGCTGGATGCTGGCCTACAACACCGGGGCTGCGTTCAGCTTTCTGGCTGACGGTGCCGGCTGGCAGCGCTGGTTGTTTGCCCTGATCGCCATCGTGGTCAGCGCCGTGCTGGTGGTCTGGCTCAAGCGTCTGGGGCGCGACGACACCTGGCTGGCCATCGCGCTGGCGCTGGTGCTGGGCGGCGCACTGGGTAACCTCTACGACCGTATCGTGCTGGGCCACGTGATCGACTTCATTCTGGTCCACTGGCAGAACCGCTGGCATTTCCCGGCGTTCAATGTGGCCGACAGCGGTATTACCGTGGGTGCGATCATGCTGGCGCTGGACATGTTCAAGAGCAAGAAAACCGGAGAGCCTGCCCATGACTGAACAGTCTTCGATTCAAGGTTCGTCCGACGAGCTGCGCATCGGCCAGAACACGCAGGTCACGCTGCATTTTGCCCTGCGTCTGGAAAACGGCGACACCGTCGACAGCACCTTCGAAAAGGCGCCCGCCACGTTCAAGGTCGGTGACGGCAACCTGCTGCCGGGCTTTGAAGCCGCTATTTTCGGCTTCAAGGCAGGCGACCGGAAGACCGTGCAGATTCTGCCGGAAAACGCCTTTGGTCAGCCCAACCCACAAAACGTGCAGATCATGCCACGCTCGCAGTTTGCGGGTATGGAACTGTCCGAAGGGTTGCTGGTGATCTTCAATGACGCAGCGAACACCGAGTTGCCCGGCGTGGTGAAAGCATTCGATGATGAACAGGTCACCATCGACTTCAATCATCCGCTGGCAGGCAAGACGCTGAGCTTTGAAGTGCAAATCTTCGAAGTGAAGGCGATTCTGGCGTCCTGATCCCGATATCGAGCCCGGCTTCGGCCGGGCTGCTTCGCACGTAACCATGAGGCACAGCATGCAAATCAAACTCGCCAACCCCCGCGGCTTTTGTGCCGGTGTGGACCGCGCGATCGAAATCGTCAATCGCGCTCTGGAAGTGTTTGGTCCGCCAATCTACGTGCGCCATGAAGTGGTTCATAACAAATTCGTTGTCGAAGACCTGCGCTCACGTGGCGCGATCTTCGTCGAAGAGCTGGAGCAGGTGCCGGACGACGTTATCGTCATTTTCAGTGCCCACGGCGTTTCCCAGGCGGTGCGTACTGAGGCCGCCGGCCGTGGCCTGAAGGTGTTCGATGCCACTTGCCCGCTGGTGACCAAGGTCCATATCGAAGTGGCGCGTTACAGCCGCGATGGACGCGAATGCATCCTGATCGGCCACGAAGGCCATCCGGAAGTCGAAGGCACCATGGGGCAGTACGACGCCGCCAATGGCGGGGCGATCTATCTGGTCGAGGATGAAGCGGACGTGGCCAGCCTTGAGGTGCGCAACCCCGAGTCTCTGGCGTTCGTGACCCAGACAACGTTGTCCATGGACGACACCAGTCGGGTTATCGATGCATTGCGCCAGAAATTCCCGGCCATCGGCGGACCGCGCAAGGACGACATTTGCTACGCCACGCAAAACCGCCAGGACGCGGTCAAGCAACTGGCCGATGAGTGCGACGTAGTGTTGGTGGTGGGCAGCCCGAACAGCTCCAATTCCAATCGTCTGCGTGAGCTGGCCGAGCGCATGGCAACTCCGGCGTATCTCATCGACGGTGCCGAAGACATGCAGCGCAGCTGGTTCGACGGCGTCGGGCGCATCGGTATCACCGCAGGTGCTTCGGCACCGGAAGTGCTGGTGCGTGGCGTGATCCGGCAATTGCAGGCCTGGGGCGCAACCGGTGCCGATGAACTGGCGGGTCGTGAAGAGAACATCACGTTCTCGATGCCCAAAGAGTTGCGGGTCAAATCGCTGCTCTGACGTTGCTCAGCCGCACAGCGGCGCTTCAACTTTCGTCTCATCGATCCTGACGCGGCCGGTTCGGGCCACTATCACGCGATAGTGGCTCACCGGCTGATCCCTGATACACACGTGTATTGTCCCGTTGGCCGCGTTACGCAGGCCGCCCAGCCCGGTAAATGTCAGGTGTTCAGCCACTTTTTTATTGCCGACGATTCGGGTGTTCGACGACCTCGCACGCTCGATGAGCAGCACGTCTTGATCATCAGGACCCTTGCCGTCTGCGTCGAAAATCATCCGCCAGCCGTTGCTCCAGTCGTTCTCGATAGCGTGAATCGTCACCCATTGGTTATGCGTGATGGCCGCGACCCTTGCGGACCGGATGCCGCTGGCCAGTTCCTGGGCCGCCACGAGCCTGCGATGATCGTCAATCAATTCTGTAACAGAGGGCATCGCGATATTGGCCAGAATCGCCACCAGTGCGACGACCACCAGCAATTCAACCAGCGTGAATCCTGCCTGCTTCATCTGTTTTCCTTCCCTGGAAAGGCTGTTCCAAACACGTGCGGGCGT
The DNA here is from genome assembly GCF_900143095.1 of Pseudomonas asturiensis. Classification (GTDB taxonomy): domain Bacteria; phylum Pseudomonadota; class Gammaproteobacteria; order Pseudomonadales; family Pseudomonadaceae; genus Aquipseudomonas; species Aquipseudomonas asturiensis. Next base: position 154,771 of record NZ_FRDA01000009.1, read on the forward strand.
TCGTCCTCGCAAAACAACCGTACGTCCCGCTATAGATTTTCCGACGGCATTGCTGCCTTATAGTCGTAACGTCTAGGAGACACTCAATGCGTCATATAGCCAAGGGATTCAGCCTCGTTGAATTGTTAGTCGCTGTGTCCCTGGTGGGCATCCTGGCGGCTATCGCCATCCCCAATTTCAGCAGCACCTTGCAGAGCAACAAAGCCGACACCGAGCTCAATGATTTGCAGCGGGCGCTCAACTATGCGCGGCTTGAGGCGATAAACAGGGGTGTGACGGTGCGAATTGCGCCAACCAGCGGGACCGCTTGGAATACCGAGCTTCAGGTTTACCTGGTGTCCGATGCCGGAACGGTCTCATCTGATGCAAAAAAGGTCCTGCGCAAGGTTGCACCCATGAGCAGCGGCGGCACCCTGGTGGCCGTCAATGCCTTGGCTGCCAACGTCAATGCAATGGATTTCAATAATCTGGGCGGGCTCATCGCGCCCACTAGTGCTGTGGCCATGACCTACACCCGAGGCTCGATCATCAGAACCATGAATATCTGTCTGACCGGCCGGATCGTGCTCGGTGGAAGTTGCTGATGCCTGGAACAAACCGACATCGTCAGAACGGCATGACCCTGATCGAAGTACTGGTGTCGGTGTTGATCCTCGCCATCGGTTTGCTGGGGGCCGCCGCGATTCAGCTTAATGCGTTGAAGTACACCGACAGCGCTACGCTGCGCAGCCAGGCCAGTTTCATTGCGTACGACATGATGGACCGGATTCGTGCGAACGTGGACGGCAATGCCTCTGCCAATGGCACAACCAACGTCCTGGCGACCTACGCGCTGGCCAATCTGAGCGCTGCCCCCGTCGCCAACCTGAACGTCGCCCGTGATCAGGACCTGGCCGACTTCAGAACCAACATTACGGCGTTCGCCGGCGCCACAGGGACCGGAATCATCAACGTCAGTAAAGCGCCGGAGGTGACCATTACCATCGGCTGGGATGACACACGTGCTGCGGTGGCGAGCGACAAGGCCACCGGGCCGGCCACTGCGACGGCGTCCGCACAGACCTTTACCCTGGTTTCGCGCATCGGGGTCAACCCATGAGGCGCTCAAGCAAAGGTTTCGGCCTGATCGAAATCATGGTGGCGGTAGTACTCGGGCTGATCGTGACGCTGGGCATCATCCAGATATTCACTGCCGCCAGAGCGACGTATCAGAGCCAGAACGCGGCGGCCAGCATGCAGGAAGATGCCCGTTTCGTGCTGAGCAAGCTGGTGCAGGAAATTCGTATGGCGGGCACCTACGGGTGCCTGAGCTTCAGTAATTACTCACCGGTATCACCGGCCATTGCCTGGCCTGTGGCGCTTGATAATCCCATCCTGTGGGACAACGCCAGCAATACCCTCACGCTGGTGACCACCGATGTGGGTTTCACCGGCGGTGCGCCCACCTGGACCATCATTTCGGACTGCAGGACCAACACCCAGCTGTACGCAGGTACAAGGGCGCCGCTGGCGGGGGAAACAGCGTTTCCACTGCGTCAACTGGTCTACACCCTCAGCGGTACGGACCTGACGATAAGGTTCGGCACGGGAGGCAGCCCACAGCCGTTGCTGCAGAACGTCAGCCGTTTTGCAGTGTTCTTTGGCATGGCGGGAAATCCCATGTCCTACACCCCGACGATCAGCGCTGCCAATGCCGCCGACATACGCAGTATTCGCATCGAATTGACCCTGCAAGACCCGAACAATCGGGTAAGGGAGCAGCGCTACAGCGTTGTCGCCCATGTGCGTAATCGCTTTTGAACGGGCCTGGAATGATCAAGACCGCACGATTCACACCGACAAAAACCTTTCCCGCCCACCAGCGGGGCATGGTGTTGCTGGTCAGTCTGGTGTTCCTCCTGTTGCTCACTCTGCTGGGTATTTCTTCCATGCAGAATGCGACCCTGCAGGAAAAAATGGCGGGCAGCGTCACGGTGCGTAATCTCTCGTTTCAAAAGGCTGAGGCTGCGCTGCGGCTGGGGGAATCTGCGATACAGGCGCCTGATTTTTCAATGGCTGCCTGCAACAGCCCCGCTACCTGCGCGCCTCCGGCCGAATCCACGGTCGTGACGGCGGCGGGGCGCAACGGCACGTCAGGCGTGAACTGGGTGGCGGTGAGTGGAGGGCTTTATGGCATTCAGAATCTGGGCAATCCGTCTGCTGCGCTCATGAAGTGCAAGACGTTGAATCCGAGCCTGGTCACGCTGTATCGAGTCACGGCGGTCTCCACTCAGGGGCCATCGCGAACTGTTCTGGAGAGTATTTATGCCGTCAATTGCTAAGACACTTCGTCGTGCCCTGAAGTACGTCTATGGCGCGTTGCTGGCGTTGTACCTGACCACGCCTGTGTACGCGTTCACACCGGCGCAAGTCCCGCTGCTCAGCTCCTCGGCTGTGCCACCCAACCTCATGCTGATGGTCGACAACTCGGGGAGTATGTACAACATCATCTGGGCGTCGGGTTTTGACCAGAATGTCGTCCGGCCCAGCATCACCTATTTTTCCACCCAGTGTTTCAATGGTTTCATCACTGTTCCCTGTCCGTTCAGCAGCACCATATCCGGGGAGCAGACGCTGTCAGTGGGCGACATCAATTCAACCAGCATTGTCGGGGTCAATTTGTCGTGCCTGTTCGGCGGGCGTCCGATCTTCCGCAATGGCGTACGGTATTGCGTTGTATTGCCTGATCCGGCAGGCAACGGTTTGACGCGTTATACAGCGGACTACCTGTCCTACCTGATCGACCTGGTCACCCCGGGGTTGTTTGATGGGGGAGTGCGCAATTACACCAACGGTGTGATTCCAAACGATTACCGCATGAACGTGGCGAAAACCGTGGCGACGACGCTGGTCTCCAATAACCTCTCGCTGAGAATCGGGCTGGCGTCTTTCAACGAGCCCAACAACTCGGACCTTGGGCCGGGCGGCAAGATCGCCCGGGTTGTTTCGGACCTGTCTGCTGTACCCGCGACGACCTATCAGCCCAACGGTGTCAGCCAGACGCAGGCCACTACCAACGTCAATGCTCTCAAGCAGGCGATTACCGCGTTGACGCCATCTGCCAACACGCCTCTGGCAGAAACCTACTACGAAATCACCCGTTATTTTCGCGGGATGACGCCCTATTATCAGAGCGGCTCCGCGTACACGAGCCCGATTCAGTACCGCTGCCAGAAGAACTATGGCGTGGTGATCACCGATGGCTTGCCGACCTACGATCGTACCTTCCCCACTGACGACCCTGAAGACCTCGCCGATACGGCGCGCTCGCTGCCCAATTGGGATCTGAATGCCGCCAACGACGGTCCCAACCCGCAGGGAGACGGCGAGGGCGATACGCTTTATCTGGACGATCTGGCGAAGTTCGCCTACGACATCGATCTGCGCAAGGACGCTTCGACCTCGACGGGGGACCTGACCGGCAAAAGCTGGGACAACGCAGGCTTTACTAAGCAAAACCTGTCGACCTACACCATCGGTTTCACGACCGACAACCAGATGCTGCTGGATGCCACCGATAACAATCATGGTCACGGCAAGTACTTCCAGGCCAATGACAGCGCAGGCCTCAGCGCCGCGCTGAACCTGGCTTTGACCGACATCTATGCCAAGGTCGGGTCGGGCAGCTCAGGCGCAGCGAACTCGTTCACGCTGACCAGCGGAACCCAGTTCTATCAGGCCATTTATGACCCGAGTGATTGGCACGGTACGATCAAGGCATACAATCTGGACCCGATAACAGGCGCGCTGAGCTCTCCTGCCTGGAACACGGACAGCGTGATTGTCAGCGGTTCGACGGCGCCTGTTTTCGAGTCCTGGAATACCGCCACGTCAGCCAGGATCACGCTGGACTATGCCAACCTGAGCGGTCCTCAGCAGACGGCTTTCAACGCCACGTTGCCGAGCAATGTCTCCGGCACCGAGCTGATTGCATGGTCCAAAGGCGCCACCAACGCCAAACTGAGGACGCGAACCCGATTACTGGGGGACATTATCAACGGCCCGCTGGGCTCCGGATTGCCGACCCAGAAAACCGCCGTCGACCTGCTGGGTGACGACAGCTACACCACCTATCTGGCGGCCAAAGCCAGCGGCATGTCTGCCAGCCTTCTGGCCAATGCCAACGATGGCTATTTCAATATTATTAACCCTGCCAATGGTTCCCGCCGTTACGCCTACATGCCATCGACGGCACTGGCTTCGCTGGCGACCATTGCGTCCAGTACCTATGGGTCAGGCGTTCACCGGTTCACGGTCGACGGTCAGATTTCGGTCTTCGACACTCAGGTATCCGCCGGGTCGGCCTGGCGAACCGTTGCCTACGGCGGGACCGGGGCGGGCGGCAAGGCGTTCTTTGCGATCAAGCTGTATGACGTGGCCAGCAACACCCCGGTCGCGCTTTGGGAGGTCAAGGCACCTGATGCTTCCACCACCACCAACCTCTTCAACAACCTGGGTTATGCCTACGCAAAGCCTGAGGTCGCCCGTATGGCTGATGGCACCGGTATCGTGGTGGTCGGTAACGGTTATGGCAGTTTCACAGGCCGGGCTTCCCTGTTCGTGCTCAATGCCAATACCGGGGCGTTTATTGCCGAGATACTCACACCGGTCATCGGCAATGAAACAGACAACGGACTGTCGTCGGTGAAGTTGCGCGTCAACTCCCAGAACATCGTGCAGGCCGCTTATGCCGGGGACTTGAAAGGGCGTCTCTGGAAGTTCGACATGAGCGCATCCAATCCCTCGAGCTGGTCTGTGGCCTTCGGTGGCGCGCCGTTGTTCACAGCGCCAAGAGGCGCTGACCAGCCGATCACGGTTCAGCCGCTGCTGCTCAATCATCCCCTCAACGGCAAACTGGTCTACTTCGGTACCGGCAAGTTTCTGGAAGCCGCTGACAAGCAGACGACGGCGCTTCAGGACTTTTATGCGATCTGGGATAGCGATGGTGGGTCGGGCCGTGTCGTCGAGGCAAATCTTCAGCCACAGGCTGTCAGTGGCAGCGTGGTGAGCAACGGCAACACCTATTTCACCTCGACCACCCGGGATGTGGATTGGGCCACCAAAAAAGGCTGGTTCATGCCGCTGGCGACCGCAGCGCCTTATCCGGGAGAGCGGATCATCTACGCGGCCCAGACCAGTCGGGAGCGGATCATTTTTTCCACCGCATCGGTGAATTCCACCGATCCTTGTGAAAGCACCGGGACCGGGCGAGTCTTCGAACTCGATGCGGCGACAGGCAGCATGCTCAACTACCAGGTGCTGGACACCAACGGAGACAACAGCATCAACGCCTTTGATCTGAACGTGGCCGGGCTGGGATTCGGTACCGGTATTCCGGTCGTCTCCGTCATCGTTTCACCCACCGGGTCAGGCCCTGAGGTGAAGGTCGTCAGTACGTCCAGTGCTGTTACGCCGTTTGCCCTTCAGGAGAAAGGTGGCGTCAACCAGCGCATCATGTGGCGACAAATCCAATAGGAAGATAATCATGCGAGCAGCATCCAGGGGCTTTACGTTGATCGAACTCATGATCGTCGTGGCGATTGTCGGTATTCTGGCCGCAGTGGCGTACCCCAGTTACACCGAGTACGTGAAGCGCTCCCATCGTGCTGAAATTGCCAGCCTGCTGTCCGAACAGACCCAGGCAATGGAGCGTTATTATTCGCGTACGGGGAGTTACGTGAATTTTGCGGGCATGAGCGGCGGCAATAGCTATTACGGCATCGCGTCGGTCATCAATGACGCCGACTTCACATTGACAGCAACGCCTGTTGGCTCCTCCATGATGAACGGTGACAAGTGCGGTAGCTTCGTCATCAAGAACACGGGCGAATACAGCAACACTGGCGCTGCCAGCGGTGTTACCCGAAAAGACTGTTGGGGCCGATAAGCCCTTTTCCTGCCCAGAGACCAAAATGCCCAAGCAACACGTAGTGATCGTCGGCGGTGGTGTGATCGGTTTGTTGACCGCCTTTAACCTGGCGTCGGCGGATGTGAATGTCGTACTGCTGGATCGATCGGGCGTGGGGCTTGAGTCTTCCTGGGCAGGCGGCGGAATTGTCTCGCCGCTGTATCCCTGGCGCTACAGCCCGGCCGTGACGGCGCTGGCGCATTGGTCGCAGGATTTCTATCCGCATCTGGGTAAACGCTTGTTCGCGCAGACCGGTCTTGATCCCGAGGTTCACACCACAGGCTTGTACTGGCTGGATCTGGAAGACGAGCAGCAGGCGCTTGAGTGGGCTGTCCGGGAAAACCGTCCACTGAGCCGCGTCGATATCTCGGCCGTGCATGACGCCGTACCTGCGCTGGGGCAGGGCTATTCTCGCGCGATCTACATGGCCGACGTGGCCAATGTGCGTAATCCCCGACTGGTCAAATCCCTGAAGGCTGCGCTGCTGGCGATGCCAAACGTCGAGATTCGCGAACAGTGCGAGGTCAACGGCTTCATGCGTCGGGACGGCAGGGTCGAAGGCGTGAAAACGGCTTCGGGCGATCTCCCGGCTGATCGCGTGGTACTGGCGGCAGGCGCCTGGAGTGGTGAGTTGCTCAAAACCCTTGATCTGGATCTGCCGGTCGAACCGGTGAAAGGGCAGATGATTCTGTACAAATGCGCGGCGGACTTTCTGCCGAGCATGGTGCTGGCCAAAGGGCGATATGCTATTCCACGTCGCGACGGGCATATCCTGATTGGTAGCACGCTGGAACACGAAGGCTTCGACAAGACGCCTACCGAGGCCGCGCTCGCAAGCCTCAAGGCGTCTGCTATCGAGTTGATTCCTGCTCTGGCGGATGCCGAGCCTGTCGCTCAGTGGGCAGGGCTGCGTCCTGGGTCGCCGCAAGGCATTCCGTTCATTGGTCCTGTTCCCGGGCTCGAGGGCCTGTGGCTCAACTGCGGTCATTACCGCAACGGTCTGGTGCTGGCGCCTGCGTCATGTCAGTTGCTGGCTGATTTACTGCTGGGACACGAGCCGATCATCGATCCAGCGCCGTACGCGCCGCAAGGCCGTATGACGCCCGCACGGATATGAGCTGCGCCTTCATCAATAAAATAGACCTGCTGAGTAAATGCGGCCTCCCACAGGCTGTGTTTGTAGCGATACAGCGCTGTGTCAGGGGCCTTTGAATACCTGCGCCTTCCCGCTCAATCCAGCCCCAGCTTTTTCAACCGATAGCGCATTGACCTGAATGACAGGCTGAGTCGCTGGGCCGCTGCTGTCCGGTTCCAGCGAGTTTCTTCCAGGGCCTGCAGGATCAGTTTGCGTTCGATGCCTTCCAGGTAATCTTCCAGATTGTCGATATCGGCCAGGTTGGGGCCGTCGCTTTCTGCAGTTCTGACCGACTCCGCCAGGCGCAGGTCGCTGGTATGGATTTCATCGTTCTCGCATAGCGTGTAGGCCCGCTCCAGCATGTTTTCCAGCTCTCGGACGTTGCCGGGAAAACGGTAGTTCCTCAGGGTTTCCAGCGCCTGGGCATTCAGCCGGGCCGCAGGGAGGCCGCTGTTGGTTGCCAGGCGTTGCAGGACGATGGCGGCGAGTTGGTCAATGTCTTCGCGACGCTCGCGCAGGGACGGCACGCACAGTTCAATGACGTTCAAGCGGTAATAGAGATCCTGACGGAAGCGTCCGGCCGCCACTTCCACGCTGAGGTCCTTGTGGGTCGCACACAGAATCCGTACATCCACCACCTGTTCCTGCTGACCGCCGACGCTGCGAATGGACTTTTCCTGTATCGCACGCAGCAGTTTCACCTGCATGGCCAGCGGCAGATCAGCGACTTCGTCCAGAAACAGCGTGCCGTTCTGGGCGGCCTGAAACAGTCCGGGTTTGTCTTCATGAGCGCCCGTGAAGCTGCCTTTGCGATGCCCGAAAAATTCGCTTTCCATCAGGTCAGTCGGAATGGCGCCACAGTTGACCGGCACAAAGGGTTTCTCGCCGCGCGGCCCCTGTTCGTGGATCAGTCGTGCCACCAGCTCCTTGCCACTGCCTGACTCGCCGCTGATATAGACCGGGGCCTGACTGCGCGCCAGCTTCGTGATTTGGTTGCGCAGCGTGCGCATGGGCGGCGAATCACCCAGCAGTCGGTTGTCCAGGGCGCGCACCGGCTGGGCAATGGGCGCAAGGCGCAACGCGCTGCTGACCAGTTCGCGCAGCCTGCCCAGATCCACCGGTTTGGTCAGGAAGTCGAACGCACCGGCCTTGAGCGCCTGAATGGCGGTGTCCAGGCTGCCATGCGCCGTGATCATCGCAACGGGGACGTGCGCAAAACTCTGCTGGATGTGCTGCACCAGCTCCAGGCCATTACCGTCGGGCAGGCGCATGTCCGTCAGGCACAGGTCGAACGGTTCGCGAGCCAGGTACTCACGTGCTTCGGCAACATTGCAGGCGCTGCGGGTATCGAGCTTCATTCGCCCCAGAGTAATCTCCAGAAGTTCGCGAATGTCCGGCTCATCGTCAACGATCAGGATCTTTTGCCGTGGGGTCATCTTCAGCTCGATTTGAACGGGTGGGCGAAGGTAATACGCAGACAACTGCCGCCGCCTTCCCGGGGGGCGTAGTCCAGGTGCGCCTGATTGCTTTCGCATAGCTCGCGTGACAGGTAGAGGCCCAGGCCTGTGCCTTTGCTTTCGGTGGTGAAGAAGGGTTCGAACAGGCGGGTCAGGTGGTTTTCGCTGACGCCCGCGCCATCGTCCAGAACTTCAAGTGTCGGCAAGTCACTCTGCGGGTCGTGATACAGCCTGAGCCATACCTGTGCGATGGGGTGCTGCTGGCCGCTGTAGCGCAAACCGTTCTGTAGCAGGTTGGTCACGACCTGAGTCAATTGTTCCGGGTCCATGCGGGTGGTCAGCATGCCGCTGCCGCTTTCGATGTGAATCCGCTGGTCGGGTGCGGCAGAGGTGCGCAAGTCTGTAACGAACGCGTCGAGCCACTGCCTCAGGTCGAGCAGTTCGGGTTGGGCTTCACGTCGTCGGGACAGTTGCAGTACGTTCTCGATCACCACATTGATGCGCCGTGACTGGTCATGGATGATCTGCCCCAGCCGTCGATCCGGCGCAGTCAATTCTTCCGATTCGTTCAACAACTGCGCTGCGTGGCTGACCGCGCCCAGGGGATTACGGATTTCGTGGGCGATCCCGGCAGTCAGGCGGCCCAGTGCGGCAAGCTTGAGTTGTTGAGCCTGCTGGGCAATCTGCGACAGGTCCTCCAGGAAAATCAGGGTCTGGCGCTGATCGCCCCGGTTCAGTGCGGCGAAGCTGGGTTGCAGCACCGGGCCGATCGCCGAGGTCGAGATGCTGCGCGGCACCATGATCGGGTTGATCAGCCAATGGCGAAAGCGGTCCACCAGTTCAGGTGAGTAGCTGTCGATCACCTGGCCGACCAATTGCTCATGACCCAGCAGGTTCAGTGCGCCCTGGTTGGCCAGCAGCACCTGACGTCGTGCGTCCAGCACCAGAATGCCGGTGCGCATGCGCTGCAGAATCAAAGCATTGAGCTCTTCAAGATTATCGACATCGGCAGCGCGCTGTTCGGCCAGTACTTCGCTGACCTGCATGCGCGCCGTCAGTGCCTGTACCAGCATGGCCGCAGCAAAACATAACGTGCCCAGCGAGCCCGCCTGCACGTAGTCGTTGGCGACCGCAGGTGTGCTGAAGCTGATATAGAAGGTCAGGTAGATGATGGCGATGGCCGAGACCGCGGCAATCAACAGGCCGCTGCGGCCACGCAACAGGATGTTGCTGATGGCCACTGACGCGATCAGCAGATTGCCGATACCGCTCGATGGGCCACCTGCCGCGTAGAACAGCCCCGATAACATGAGCGCATCCGCCATCGCCAGGCTGAACAGGTGAGCCTGACGTTTGGGCTGTTCGAGCAGCACCACGATGAGGATGTTTGATACCAGATACAGCCAGCAGCCGGCCCGGAACAGGTCGGTATCGGCCAGTTGCAGCAGTTCGGCGTCCAGGCGGGCAGAGATCAGCGATACCAGCAGGATGCCAATGACGAGGCGATAAAGGTGATAGAGCTGCAGAATACGATGCGCTTGGGCGGTGCCCAGTGAGAGCGTCTCAGCGCTCACGAGTCGCAGGGCCTTCTAGCCGGTGCGCCTCGCTGCAATACCATTGTTGTTCCTGGCTCAATGCACGGTCACGAGGAAGATGAACGCCGCAATGGGCGCAACGCACCATAGGCGCGGCAGTGGTCTCAGGCGGTGCCGGACGGGTTCTTGGCCTGGGTGGATTGAGTAGGCGTTTGACGAACCAGATCACCGCTGCAATCAGCGCGACCCACATTAATATCCGAACCATGACTATCCGCTTGGTGAATTGAGTCTGCGCAGTGTAGCCAAGGAGCGGGCGGGCGGACAGGGGCGAGCGCGCATAAAAAAAGAGGCCTGCAAAAGGCCTCTTTTCAGGGTTGCAGTCGACTCAGTCGAACAGGCCCAGTGTCATGTAGCTGAACCAGGAGCGGCTCTTGGTGCCTTTCGCTTCTGCGTCCTTCTCGGCCTGCTCATCCAGCTCTGCCTGGTTTTCCGGCAACAGCTCTTTAGGGATGGAGTCCTTGGCTTCCTGATACTGTTTCTTGATGTCCTGGTCGGCACGTGTCTGACCCGGTGGCAGCGGTGCGCTGCCGTCGATCAGGCCCAGTGTCGCCTTGGACAGCCACGAACGGTTATCCGCCTCTGCTTCGCGTGGCGTGAACTCGCCGTCTTTCAGTTGCGGGTGGTTCGGATAGTTGGTCTTCAGCACTTCAAGGCTGGTCGCGGCCAGGTCGTCGAGGTGCAGACGCTGATACGACTCGACCATTACCGCCAGGCCGTCACCGACCGATGGCGTTTCCTGGAAGTTTTCCACCACGTAGCGGCCACGGTTGGCAGCGGCGACGTAGGCCTGACGGGTCAGGTAGTAGTCAGCCACGTGGATCTCGTACGAAGCCAGCAGGTTGCGCAGATAGATCATGCGCTGCTTGGCGTCGGGCGAGTAACGGCTGTTCGGGAAACGGCTGGTGAGCTGTGCGAACTCGTTGAAGGAGTCGCGTGCGGCACCCGGGTCACGCTTGGTCTGGTCCAGCGGCAGGAAGCGCGCCAGCAGGCCAACGTCCTGGTCGAACGAGGTCAGGCCCTTCATGTAGTAGGCGTAATCGACGTTCGGGTGCTGGGGATGCAGGCGAATGAAGCGCTCGGCAGCAGATTTTGCCGCTTCCGGTTCACCGTTCTTGTAGTTCGAGTAAATCAGCTCGAGCTGGGCCTGATCGGCATAACGACCGAATGGATAGCGAGATTCCAGCGCCTTGAGCTTCTCGGTGGCGCTGTTATAGCTGTTATTGCCCAGGTCGGCCTGCGCCTGCTGGTACAGCTCGACTTCGCTGAGGTTTTCGTCGATGACTTCCTTCGACGAACAGGCCGCAGTCAGTGCGAGGATGGCGATCAGCAGCAGGTGTTTCACTTGCATGGCGGCTTGCGTCCCTATAACGGCCTGCTGTCTTGGGCGGGGCCGTCCTGTTATGATGAGCGCCCCGCGATACCGGCGGGACAAAAGACGCCGTATTTAACCACAAGCGCGCTGCCGAAACCAAAGGCTAGCCGCCACCTAGTCTGGTCATGTCCGAAAATATAGAACTTCGCGCAGAGGTACCGTCCGAAATGGGTGGTCAACGCCTCGATCAAGTCGCCGCACAATTATTCGCTGAGCACTCGCGCTCGCGCCTTTCCGCCTGGATCAAGGACGGCCGCCTGACTGTGGACGGTGGCGTTCTGCGCCCGCGTGACATCGTGCATGGCGGTGCCATTCTTGAGCTCATTGCCGAGCAGGAGGCCCAGGGTGAATGGGTCGCTCAGGACATCGAGCTGGACATCGTCTACGAAGACGACCAGATACTGGTCATCAATAAGCCTGCGGGCCTGGTGGTGCATCCGGCTGCCGGTCACGCTGACGGCACGCTGCTCAATGCCTTGCTGCACCATGTGCCGGACATCATCAATGTTCCGCGCGCCGGCATCGTGCATCGTCTGGATAAAGACACCACGGGCCTGATGGTGGTCGCCAAAACGATTCAGGCGCAGACCCAACTGGTCACCCAGTTGCAGAGCCGTAGCGTCAGCCGCATCTATGAATGCATCGTGATCGGTGTCGTGACCGCAGGCGGCAAGATCGATGCGCCGATTGGTCGTCATGGCCAGCAGCGTCAGCGCATGGCGGTGATGGAAGGCGGCAAGCAGGCGGTGAGTCATTACCGCGTGCTGGAACGCTTCCGGTCGCACACGCATGTGCGTGTCAAACTGGAAACCGGTCGTACGCACCAGATTCGCGTGCACATGGCACACATCAACTACCCGTTGGTCGGCGACCCTGCCTATGGCGGTCGTTTCCGCATTCCGCCTGCGGCCAGCCTGACCATGGTTGATTCGCTGAAGACGTTCCCGCGTCAGGCACTGCACGCGCGCTTCCTGGAGCTGGATCATCCGACCACCGGTAAGCGCATGAGCTGGGAATCGCCACTGCCTGACGACTTCGTCTGGCTGCTGTCGCTGCTCAAGCAGGACCGCGAGGCGTTCATCGGGTGAATGACTGGCTGATACCTGACTGGCCCGCGCCAGCGCAGATCAAGTCGTGCGTCACCACCCGCTCGGGCGGGGCCAGTCTGGCTCCGTTCGACACATTCAATCTCGGCGATCACGTCGACGACAGTCCACAGGCGGTTGCCCGCAATCGCTCGGTTCTGACTTCCCGTCTCCATGTTCAGCCCGCCTGGCTGCGCCAGGTGCACGGTGTCGTGGTGGCGGATGCTGATCCGTCATGCGTTGTGGAAGCTGATGCGAGCTGGACGGATACGCCCGGCGTTGCCTGCACCATCATGACTGCCGATTGCCTTCCCGCGTTGTTCTGCCGTCGTGACGGCACGCGTGTCGCTGCGGCGCATGCAGGCTGGCGTGGTCTTGCGGCAGGTGTTCTTGAGGCGACCGCCGACAGTTTGCAGGTTGCTCCTGAAGAGGTGATGGTCTGGCTTGGTCCTGCCATCGGTCAGCCCTCGTTCGAGGTCGGGCCGGAAGTGCGCGAGGCGTTCGTGAGCCAGCACCCTGAAACCGCCGAAGCGTTTGTTGCAAGCCTGAACCCTGATCGCTTCATGGCCGATATCTATACGCTGGCGCGCGTGCGACTGGCGGCCCATGGTATCTCTTCTGTTTATGGTGGCGGCTTCGACACCTTCACCGATCCGCGCTTCTTTTCCTATCGCCGTGCCGCCCGCACCGGTCGATTTGCCTCACTGATCTGGATCGATCACGCCTGACACCTGCTTTTATACGTAAGCCAGCTAGGCTTGCCTGAGCGTGAGGTTGATCCACATCAATCAAGTCAGTCTTGAAACACGCAGAATTGCCCGCATCTATTGCGCATCCATAAGTGTTTCAGCAGGTTTTCATCACAGGTGTGTTCATTGCTCCGGCCTGCTTTTAAAGGAAGGTGACTATGCGTATCGACAGATTGACCAGCAAATTACAGTTAGCGTTATCAGACTCGCAATCGCTGGCAGTGGGCCTGGACCATCCAGCCATTGAGCCTGCGCACTTGATGCAGGCATTGCTTGAACAACAAGGCGGCTCGATCAAACCGCTGCTGTTGCAGGTGGGTTTCGACATCAACAGCCTGCGCAAGGAATTGAGCAAAGAGCTCGATCAACTGCCAAAAATCCAGAATCCGACCGGCGACGTCAATATGTCGCAGGAATTGGCGCGTCTGCTCAATCAGGCCGACCGTCTGGCCCAGCAGAAAGGCGATCAGTTCATTTCCAGCGAACTGGTGTTACTCGCCGCCATGGACGAGAGCAGCAAGCTGGGCAAGCTGCTGCTCGGTCAGGGCGTGAGCAAGAAGGCGCTGGAAAATGCCATCAACAACCTGCGCGGCGGTGGAGCGGTCAATGACCCCAACGTCGAAGAGTCGCGTCAGGCGCTGGACAAGTACACCGTCGACCTGACCAAGCGCGCAGAAGAAGGCAAGCTCGATCCGGTGATCGGCCGTGACGACGAGATTCGCCGTACCATTCAGGTTCTGCAACGCCGCACCAAGAACAATCCGGTGCTGATCGGTGAGCCTGGCGTGGGCAAGACCGCGATCGCCGAAGGTCTGGCGCAGCGCATCATCAACGGTGAAGTGCCTGACGGGTTGCGCGGCAAGCGCTTGCTGTCGCTGGACATGGGCGCCCTGATTGCCGGTGCCAAGTACCGGGGTGAGTTCGAGGAACGCCTGAAGTCGCTGCTCAACGAACTGTCCAAGCAGGAAGGCCAGATCATCCTGTTCATCGACGAGTTGCACACCATGGTCGGCGCCGGCAAAGGCGAGGGCTCAATGGATGCGGGCAACATGCTCAAACCGGCCCTGGCGCGCGGTGAGCTGCATTGCGTTGGCGCGACCACGCTCAACGAGTACCGCCAATATATAGAGAAGGATGCGGCGCTTGAGCGACGCTTCCAGAAAGTACTGGTGGACGAGCCGAGCGAAGAAGACACCATCGCGATCCTGCGTGGCCTCAAGGAGCGCTACGAAGTCCACCACAAGGTCGCCATTACTGACGGCGCGATCATTGCGGCGGCGAAGCTGAGCCACCGTTACATCACCGATCGCCAGTTGCCGGACAAGGCGATTGACCTGATCGACGAAGCGGCCAGCCGCATTCGCATGGAAATCGACTCCAAGCCGGAAGTGCTTGATCGTCTTGAGCGACGCCTGATTCAACTGAAAGTGGAAGCCCAGGCGCTCAAGAAAGAGAAAGACGAGGCGGCGATAAAACGTCTGGAAAAACTTCAGGACGATATCCAGCGCCTGGAGCTTGAATACGCTGACCTGGAAGAAATCTGGACCTCGGAAAAAGCTGAAGTCACAGGTTCGGCGCAGATCCAGCAGAAAATCGAGCAGTCCCGTCAGGAACTGGAAGCGGCGCGTCGTCGTGGCGACCTTAATCGCATGGCCGAATTGCAGTACGGGATCATCCCGGACCTGGAGCGCAGCCTGCAGATGGTCGATCAGCATGGCAAGCCAGAGAACCAGTTGCTGCGCAGCAAAGTGACCGAGGAAGAGATTGCCGAAGTCGTGTCGAAGTGGACCGGCATTCCGGTCTCCAAGATGCTGGAAGGCGAGCGCGAAAAACTGTTGAAGATGGAAACCTTGTTGCACAACCGGGTCATCGGTCAGGAAGAGGCCGTCGTCGCGGTGTCCAACGCGGTGCGTCGTTCACGTGCCGGGTTGTCTGATCCGAACCGGCCAAGCGGCTCGTTCATGTTCCTCGGCCCGACCGGTGTGGGTAAGACCGAATTGTGCAAGGCGCTGGCGGAGTTCCTGTTCGACACCGAAGAGGCCATGGTGCGTATCGACATGTCCGAGTTCATGGAGAAACATTCCGTGGCGCGGCTTATCGGTGCGCCGCCAGGCTATGTCGGCTATGAGGAGGGCGGTTACCTGACCGAGGCCGTCCGTCGCAAACCGTACTCGGTGATCTTGCTCGATGAGGTCGAGAAGGCTCATTCGGACGTGTTCAACATTCTGTTGCAGGTGCTGGAAGACGGCCGCCTGACCGATAGCCACGGGCGCACGGTGGATTTCCGCAACACGGTCATCGTCATGACCTCCAACCTGGGCTCTGCGCAGATTCAGGAACTGGTCGGCGATCGTGAAGCGCAGCGCGCAGCGGTGATGGATGCCGTCAGTACGCACTTCCGTCCGGAGTTCATCAACCGGATCGACGAAGTGGTGATCTTCGAGCCTCTGGCGCGTGATCAGATCGCCGGTATCACCGACATCCAGCTGGACCGCCTGCGCAAGCGTCTTACCGAGCGCGAGCTTTCCCTCACGCTCAGCCCGGAGGCGCTGGACAAGCTGATTGCGGTGGGCTACGACCCGGTCTATGGCGCGCGTCCATTGAAACGAGCCATCCAGCGCTGGATCGAAAACCCGCTGGCGCAGCTGATCCTGTCGGGGAGCTTCGTACCCGGCACGGGTATTACCGGGCGCGTTGTAGACGACGAGATCGTATTTGCCTGATGGATCAGGTTGCCTTATAAAGAAGGGCTCCCCAACAGGAGCCCTTTTGATCACGACGACAGACGTAGCAAAATCAGCCCTGAAAGGCGATCTGAAAAAAAATCGCAAATCATTGTCTTAAAAAGCAATTTAGAGGGTTGACAGGTGTTTTTAAAATTGTAGAATAGCGCGCCTCAGAGACGTGAACGCAACGATACAAACGAAGCGCAAAGGTCAATGAGATTGAAATCAAAGAGTTAACAGCGACGTGATTTCAATGCTGCAAGTGGTAACGTTGAATCTGAAATTGATAGTTCCGCGATAGCTCAGTTGGTAGAGCAAGTGACTGTTAATCACTGGGTCCCTGGTTCGAGTCCAGGTCGTGGAGCCAGATTTCACAAGGTTCAATGATGTTTCAGTCGGGGTATAGCGCAGTCCGGTAGCGCGCCTGCTTTGGGAGCAGGATGTCAGGAGTTCGAATCCCCTTACCCCGACCATATTTGGGTCGTTAGCTCAGTTGGTAGAGCAGTTGGCTTTTAACCAATTGGTCGTAGGTTCGAATCCCACACGACCCACCATTTTTGGCTCCAAGGTTCACCTTGGAGCCGAATCTTAAAGATCTGATGCCACTCGTATCAGGTCGCAGGCAGCTTGTTGAGGTGCCTTGATTTACCGGGGTATAGCGCAGTCCGGTAGCGCGCCTGCTTTGGGAGCAGGATGTCAGGAGTTCGAATCCCCTTACCCCGACCAAACGTTGTGTGGCTTTACTTCAAGATTCTATAGGGTGGAACATGCGTGTGCTGAAGCAGGCACTTCCGTCTGAGGGATTTTGAACCCAGACAAGCAGCCGTCTGTCGCGAAACATAGCGCCGGCAATCGGTGATGTCAAATTGGAGCGCCCCGTTCCGAGCGAAAGCTTGTGAACGGGGCGTTTTTTTTGGCAAAAAATGCTGTGCTGCGCGTGTATCGGCCCCGCCAATCCTGTCATTAGGCCGAATCCATAAATTATCGACCGAGCGACGTGTCTTCTGATAATGGCAGAATGATTATTTTTACCGCGCACTGGAGCAGCTGGATCATCCGGATCTGCCTATCCAGCCGGTGAGTTCCAGCATCTCAGGACGCAGCTGATGTTCATCTTTGTTTAAGCTCACTGGTTCAGGAGCGGGATCACTTCCCGCGATATTTTCTTGGACCCATCGCGTCAGTTCACCCAAGCTTCTGAGTAGATCTTCTGGACTGGGGCAGCCCAGCGGCAACTGACTTGTTTCTGAGTCAGTGCTTATGGGCGGTGAGGTTCGGACGTTTTGGCCCGCAGCACCACCCGCAGAATCAACCGTCACTGTGATTTGTGCTTGTTTTCGATGCAAGGGCACGGGTTGAGTCAGCTGTTTGCCTTGTGAACGGCTCAATAGGGTTTTGGACTGAGTGGCGTTTTCTTCCTTGTACGCTGCCACCGGCATCAAGTCCTTCACTGGGGCAGTTATTGACGGATGTTTTTCAGCGCGCACCGCTGCATCTGTCTTAGCCATGTAGCTGATCTTCGCCGGACGCTTCCCTCGCTCATTCATCACCGCCCGCATCATGTCGTAATCGGGCTCGATGTAATCCATTGTGGTTGCGATATTTGAGTGGTTCAGCAATTTCTTGGTTAGATAGATATTGCGCTCCGGGAGTGTCATCAGCTCACTGGCGATCGTGTGGCGGAATCTGTGAGGTGTCATCCGTGTGCCCGTCATTGCGGTGAGCTTTTTGTACATCGCTTCGACTTGGTGGGAGTTCATTTCCTGACGACGGTAGTGGCCTGAAAATCTGTTCACGTTGAACAACTGGTCACCCGGCTGGAACCTCAAAGCCTTTGCTGCCTGCATAAGGGCTTCAAGCTGAGGCAGGAGACCATCTGGAATCGGTATCAGGAATTCGCGATGAGTCTTCTCTGTCTCCCCTCTAATCCTGATCAGCCTGTCCCTCAGATACACATCTGCGTAACGTAGGCACAAAAGCGCGTTCAGCCTAAGTCCCGTGTAATAAAATGTCTCAAAGACAGACAGCCAGAACCAGGCTGGGGTGATTTCTGTGCGTTCGGCCGTCGTTCGCTCTTCCGCTGCCAGGACTTTGAGCCAGTTTCTAGCTCGAACTGTCGCGTCGTTCGCGACAGTTTTTTTCGGGCGCTTTGGAGGCACTACGCGTGTATTTTTAAGCGGGTTGACTACCAGATCAATCAACCCGTGCTCTATGGCGTAGCCGTAGATCGTGCGCAAGTGACTTGAGTAGGTATTCCAGCTTCGCTTAGAAATTCTTTCCAATTCAGACCTGCGCCAGTCAAGCATATCCCGATGAGTCGTTTCACAAGCAAGACAGTCGCCGAAAAACCTCACGTATGACTTTGTTGCTGCCAAGTAAATTTTTACCGTGTCTGGTCTCAAATCATGAGTGAGAATGTACTCTTGGGTCAGCTCCGGAAGCGTCATGGTGTTCATTCAGATGTTTCCTTATCTGCCAAGTCAGCCAGGGTTATGACCGGGTTGTCATAAGGCACTTCGCTGAATACGTCGGTAGGCTCCAGGAGCAGATAGCCCCTTAATTGCTTGCTTTTGCGCGGACCCTTCACTAAGCAGGTCCAGATGTTCAAGCCAGCAGCTGTCTTGCGATGTTTTTTCAGTTTCTCAAACGCCCGTTGCACCACCTGCCAAGCCTCCAGGTCACGCTCCTTGGCCTCTCGCTCAATCGCAGGATGCTCAAGTGCGTAGCGTTTGAAGATGTCCGGGCTGACCAGAAAGGCGGTGCTATCCACTGTATGCACACGTGCTTTGGCGTCGTTGATTATGATTCGGTGGGAAATAACGCCGCCCCTCAACCAAGTCAGAAAATTAGCGCCGTGGTTTGGGGCTGAGTCAGCCGAGCTGTTCGTGGTCGCTGCTGCTGGAGCAGTTCCGCTGACGCGTGTTTCTGCTTCAGTTTGTTTAGGTTGACTGAGCCGTGTGGGTGCTTTGATAGGGGGCGAGAAGGGGATCTCGTCCTTATCATCGTGGTCTTTCTCTAAGCTTTGTATCGTATCCGCTGGGGCGGCTGCAGCAATTGGTACCGGGTCAGGAAATAAATCCAGCAGCTCATCTAACGCATCAAAATCTTTTGCCGGTGCCGGTGTTTGCTTGGTAGTTGCTTGCGATGCAGCCTGATCGACAACAACAAGCGGTTTTTTGGCTGAACCCGGCTCTGTTTCTCCGGTTGGTTGACTTATCTGGTCAGCATCGCCTGCAGCTGAAGCAGACTCTACTGTTAGTGTCCCGGTATAGGCCTCGGGTCGATCTTTTGCGTTTGGCCAGATCAGTGCCGGCGCTATTTTCAGCACTGTGAACGTATTCTTCCAGCCACGGCCATTGTCGATGCTGGCCTTCCAGATCGCCTTACCCTCACCGTTTGGTTGGATGATCGCCTGGTCTTGCAGCAGATTGAACATTGGAGCATTCGAAGTGGGGATGTGCTCGATCCCCTGAGAAAGCAAATGAGCTCGTAACTGATCCACTGCTGGCTTGCTGACAAGCCACAAGCCATCCTGAGTCAGCCAGCCGTCAGACGGACCATCGGGCTGGTTCAGCTTGAATTTCTCAGATACGAGCATCCGCAAGCCTTCAGCCAGTTGCCGCTGGATGGACTGCTTGGGAGCAGACATCGCGCGAGCCGGGTTACCGCCCAATTCCTGCGCCACGGACGCTTGGTCAGCTTGCGACACGATTTCGCCAAGGATATCGGCATGCTCATACTGGCCTGCGAACGCAAACACCAGCTGCGCCCAAAGTTCTGGAAAGCCGCTGAGCCAGTCGAGTGCTTTTGCTGGTATCACTCTGCAGTAGATCAGCGAGGATGCTGCACCATGCAGTCTGTAGTCGCGGCCTTTCACATACTTAAAGCGATATGGCTGATCCAGAGGCCCGTGCCATGGGTGCCAGATGGCGCCATCGGCGAGTTCTACTTTTACGTCTACCGCAATCTTCCCTAAGTCATGGACCAACGCTCCGTATGCGGATGCGGCAGACCATGCCTCAGACTGGGCAGCTTGCGACTCTGGCGGCGCTCCAATCGGCAAAAGATACATCTGCCGGATTTTCAGCGCGTACGCGACGATTTCTAGTCCATGATCCAGCATGCCGCCATGGTAAGCATGGTGGTGGTTCTCTGATGCGGGAAGATGTTGTACCAACGCCGCGTAGCTTTTGAAGGCTTGCACATAGAGCGTTTCGAATTGCTCGCGAGGGAGCGACGTCCGTTGCCAGATGTTTTCAATGAGCTGACGCCGACGGGGAGTGGAGAGTAATGCATCGGGTGACTCTGGTCTGAAAAAGCCCGCATTAGAGTTGGATGGTGTGGTCGGAGACGCTTTTCTTCGCAACAGAAAATTGAGCATTGAGGCACCCATGATGGAGTCATTGGTGGGCCTTTTGCTCTACATGGCTCAACGTGACAAGTCGAAACCCATATCCGTCCTGGAAAGGTTATGCAGCTAAACGAGTGTGCTGTAGGTTGGGATCCAACCCTGATCATCGCGATATGGTGCCACGGCTATCAGAGAAAATGTAGCCCCACAAAACAGCGCTTCATGATGCAGGTAGAGGCTGCCCCCCCATTGCGAAATGCTTTCAGTGGCCTTTTGTTGCTGTTCCTTTCCGGCGGTTCCGCCGGCCTTTTCAGGTAAGGCACTTACCCTTATTCCCCATTCCATTCAAACCCTTCGCTTTGCCATTTGGTTCAGCCCATTTTGCCTTTTCTGTGCCGGTCAGGGCCAAGGATGGTCGAGTGCCTGCTGCAGGTTTTATTTGCTGGAGGCACCAGTCATGTTTAGAGGCTGAATCAATTTGGGTCCTTGGTTTTTTACGTTGCCCACTGCGCGATCAACAGGGAACCACTCAAAATCATCGACAGGCCTGCAGTGCTCCTTTACCAGTTTTTCTGCTGCCAGGGGTGTGCAATCAAGATCAAGCCAAGTCCGTGCATCCTCTGCAGATAGCACAACAGGGCGACGATCATGGATGTCGACCATTCCCGAATCGCTCGCGGCAGTGATAATCACGAAACCGTCACCGTCATGCGGTTCTAGTCGGGAATGCACTTGGGCCAGTGCTGCAAAAAACATCGGTTTCTTGCTCTTCAACCTGATGAAGTAGGGCTGCTTTTTCTTTGGCTCTGCTGGGTCCTTCACCCATTCGAACCAGCCATTTGCAGGCGCCACGACCCGACCAGCAGGCCACAACTCCCTGAAAAACTTCCCGGTCATTACGGTTTCAACGCGAGCGTTGATAGGAGCCTGACGTTCGCCTCTAGCCCAAAACGGCTCCCAACCCCAGTGAACCCTGTCGACGCTTAAGCCCTTTTCAGTG
The DNA here is from genome assembly GCF_900143095.1 of Pseudomonas asturiensis. Classification (GTDB taxonomy): domain Bacteria; phylum Pseudomonadota; class Gammaproteobacteria; order Pseudomonadales; family Pseudomonadaceae; genus Aquipseudomonas; species Aquipseudomonas asturiensis. The sequence continues at coordinate 176,191 of NZ_FRDA01000009.1, forward strand.
GGTCTGATTACTTCAACCTTCGTGGTCGGAGCAACGTTGTATCGCTCGAGAGGCCAAATATCGTACCCGTTGATTATTAGCTGCTCTGGGGCGAGCTCTTTGAGGTAGTGGTCCATCGTTTCGTATATCGAATAGCGTCCGCACATGATGTCACCCGTAATGTCACTCGTCGAAAACCCCAGCCTGTTCGATTGACCGCATGGGGGGTAAGGGGTTTACTGTATATCTGTACAGTTAATTTCTCTACCAGGTGTTCGCCATGAGCGTAGTCATTCTCGGCCCATTGTCAGAAGGGGGTTGCAAGCTCCCGCTTTACTCATTCCAGGTGCCAGCCGGATTTGCATCTCCCGCTGTTGATTACATCGAAAAGCACGTTTCGTTGGATGAGATGGCCGAGGTACGGGCGCCTCACGTGTATCTGGCCAAGATTCTCGGAGACAGCATGGTTGGGGCAGGCATATACGATAAGGATCTGATCGTGGTAGACCGCAGCCGTAATGCAGAGCACGGCGAAGTCGTGGTGGCGGCTCTGAACAACTCTGATCCGGTATGTAAGCGCCTCTATATGATGAATGGGGTCGTGAAGCTTCAGTCGGAGAACAGCGCGTATCCGACACGGCACATATTGGAGGGTGACAACCTCGTCATCTGGGGCATAGTCACTTACAACCTGCATCGCCATGGAAAAGCATAAGCCAGTATTCGCGCTGATCGACTGCAATTGCTTCTATGCCAGCTGTGAGCGCGTATTTCGGCCAGACCTCGAAAAGACCCCCATCGTGGTTCTCAGCAACAATGACGGATGCGTAATCGCTCGCAGCTACGACGCCAAGCCGTTTGTGAAAATGGGCGCTCCCTATTTTCAGATCAAGGATGTGCTGAGGCGAAAAGGCATCAAGGTTTTCAGCAGCAACTATGCGCTGTACGGAGACATGAGTGAGCGCGTGATGTCCATTATCGAGTCCATGGTGCCAGCCTCCGAGGTTTACAGCATTGATGAGGCGTTTGCCGATCTAACGGGTGTTCCAGGCGATCTGACCGCGTTCGGACGTCACGTTCGGGCGACCATTCTCAAATGCACAGGCATACCCGTCGGCGTTGGCATTGGGCCTACTAAAACGCTCTCCAAGCTTGCTAACTACACTGCTAAGCGATTGCTTTCACACACGGGCGGTGTGGTGGATATCTGCGATCTCCATAATCGCAACTGGGTGCTGCGCAATACGGCGGTGTCTGAGGTCTGGGGAGTTGGCAGAAAGATGAAGGCTCACTTGGAGGGCATGAACATCCGCACCGCCATGGATCTCGCCCGTGCCGATGCCCGGACGTTGAGAGATCGGTTCAGCGTTGTCATAGAGAAAACCGCGCGAGAGCTCGCCGGCATTCCGTGCCTGGAGCTGGGTGAGGCTGCACCGCCCAAGCAGGAGATCTGCTGTAGCAGGATGTTCGGCAACCGGCTCACGACCATCGAGCCGATCAAGGAGGCAGTTGCAACTTACACCCAGCGGGCAGCTGAAAAGCTTCGTTCGCAGAATTCTCTGTGCAAGAAGATCCGAGTAAGTATCCGTACTGGGATGTTCAATCCGGATGAGGCCAAGTACGCCAACGGCGTGTTGGTTGAGTTGCCGTACCCAACCAACGACGTCCGGTTGATGACCAAAGCTGCGACAGAGGCTGTAAATCGTCTGTTCCGACCTGGATTCAAGTACAGCAAAGCCGAGGTGCTGCTTCTGGATCTGCGACAACCTGGTGAATTCACAGATGACTTATTTGCAGCCAGCCAACCAGCTGCAGTTGAGAAGGTGATGGGCGTTCTGGATGAGATCAACACTCGCTGGGGCAGGGGGACGTTGAGGGCTGGAAGTGTCCCCGCAGATCCTCATTGGGCTATGCGTCGTGATCTAATGAGCCAGAGTTATACGACTAAGCTCGATCAGCTGTGGATCGTCAGAAGTCAGTGAATACAAACTTAGATCATATCTGTTTCAGTTCCAAAGGCATTCGTCGGAAGGTTGATTTCACAGGTAAAGTAGGTTGAATATAGGGATAGATAGGTCTATAAATGATGTCATAACGACATGCTTGGATGGGTCACGAGGTGACTATGAACACAGACACTAAAAGAGAGCACAGCACTGCAGGGCGAGTCGGGCAAAGCCTGGGGCGCGGCGTTGCGGGAGTGTTTCGCTCAGAAAAAGCTGTGTGGTCATCTTTGGATCGTACGGGCCTGCCCAAATCGGTTTTGAATCCTGTTAAGTGGTCCGCTCGTGTGGTTGTAATCGGGGCTGCAGCATTCTTCGGTGCGTGGGGATTGTTGTACGTTTTAGCAGTTGTGTGCTTTCTTGCCATCGCGATCGCATTTGTCACCAGTCCTGGTATTGAACGCGGATCACGTGATTCACAGCTCGTCCATTTTGATCAGAATTCTGAAGATGCCTTCGACGAAGGCGAGTCGCGGTCGGGATGGATGAACGGGCCTCAAGGTTACGGCTACTACGATAACGGGCTGAAACAGCAGTGAGTTAAAGGGGACCTCGATGCAAAGATGGTGACTGTGCATCGAGTGCCCTGGGTCCTATTTCTTCATATGCGACATGATCAAATTTGCACCGCTTCCTCCTGCTGATTTGGCATCCCTCGTACCCTCAGTCAAGCCTTGCATAAGGCCGCCAATCGTCGCTCCTCCCCAGCCCAGCGCGAGCACCCAGAAACTTGGGAGAACTATGAACATTGCCCCCATGACAAAGTCGAGAAGCAGATCTCCCTGGGCGTTGCTGGCGCCAAACACCGGGTCAAAATTTGAGTGCGGAACATTGCTTCCTATCCCGTTACCGTAAAGTGCATCGAGAATCGTACTGTCAACCCACCTGGCGAGCTGGAACCAGAAGTCGACAAAGATTAAAGCGAACGCAGCAAAAGTAATCGTCATAACGACCTTCAGGTCAAACATCCCGATCACCAGCACAAAAGGTATGCAGATGATGAGAGCCATCTTCAGGAAGGCCATCACCATGGGTGCTGCTTGCCTGACGCTGTCCATCGCCGGGTACATTACGAGAGACCCTGCAGCTTGACCGATCGTGGCTGTGAGGCGAGTGACATCATTGAGCACAGATCCTCCAACTTGGCCGCCGTAGTCGGAATATACCTGGCCCTGGGTCAGTTGCTGTTTCCTGGGAGAGACCAAGTCGCGGATGACGGAGTCACTCACCTCGGTCTGGGTCATGAATTGTGCCCACTGAGCAAGCTTGCTCAGCAGATCTGGGCTGACTTGTTCCAGTAACCTGGCTCTCAGACCAACGCTCCCATCAGACCACCATTGTGTGCAGGTAGGAAATCCACCCCCTCCAGTGGTTTGTGGCAAGCCAGCGTCGCGTGTTGAGTCATATGGCCATTTGGTCCGTGGAGTGTGGGAGCGAAATCCAGAGAATCCATCGCTGTAATAGCCGGAGGTCTGAAGGAAGAATTGCGAACCGATCCAGTTGACGTCGTTCAGTTGATCTTTGCTAAGGGTGGGTTGGGTCATGAATAGCTTCGCACGCGCCCGAGCGTAGCAATCGTTCGTGAAGTCAGCGACCTCTTGGGCGAGAAGCGGATCGTTGATCCTGGCTTTGTTGACATCCATTCGAACCTGTTGCAGGTCCACACCACAAGGAATGGCTGCAACTGATGCTGCAGTCGCGGCCTTGGACATCGCGTGCACAAACAGCCACCAGATCGGTACAGTGGCGCTTTTGCCGTTGAGCGTGCTGAAGGATGTTTCCCATCCTGTGTCGGTCGGATTGGGTATCGAATACTGGCATTGATCTGAGCGGCTTCGGTCGAACTGAATGGTATCGATGCTAACGTTCACGAGCGGCATGCAAGCGAGGATGATGACAAGAATCGCTGTGTAGAATCGGTTCTCCACGCGGGCCAAGGAGAGGACTCCCTTGTTGCCCTCGTCCGCCCCCTCGCCGCGTGCTCTCAGCCACTCGCTTATAACGATCGCGGCGAATGGTGCTGCGAACAGTCCACTGTCCTCGATCATGTTCCAGATTCCGCCGTTTATGAGCCAGCCGACCAACGTCAGGTAGTACTCAAGATAGTCGTTCGTGTGCAGGATCATGGAATATCCACCCCCGACACAGACACCGCGCGGCGGAGCTCGAAAAGCAGAACGACGAAGATGGCCATGACTTCGCATCGCCGAAGTCCAGATGGTTTTGAGCTTGAATCAGCTGCTCGTTGATTGAGGATCCGCCTGAGTCTGTACCAGCCGTATCCGATCATTGCGTAGAGCGATAGACGCCAAGCCAGCAAGTAGTTGTAGTGCGCTTGCTGCCATTTTCTGAACTGCTCGATATCTCCAAAGAAATGCGCGACTGCTGTCATGAAAACTACAGCCAATGCGATAGTCAGCAGTACCGGCCACGTAAATGACACCAGCGCTTTCGCGCTCCTACGTAGCCATCCCTTGGCAACCGGTAACGAACTCATGGTCAGTTACCTTTGTTTGGGGTCTGCAGTTGCTCAAGACGGTCGGGCGTAGGGTCGCCCTGAAAAATGCCTTTAGAGCTGTCCTTTCTGCTCTGAGCGCGTTGGAGAATGGCTGTAGGAGAGTTGCTAGCCAAGTTGCGACGCATGTCCAGTTCTGTCTTGAGGTTGTCAATTTCCTGTTGCAGGCTGCTGTTTTGCTGGTCGACGGCCTGAAGCGCGACGTCGTTGGCTGCGATGTTTGGCTCTTTGCTTCCGGTAAACATGGTCCGTTGAAGCAGTAGTGCCTTGCCAAGCACTTCGGACAGGGCTACCTCAGACGCCAGTCTTTTTGCGAGTATGTCCTGGTCATGTTCAGTGCGAAGCGCTTCGACCACGCCCCGAGTGACAGGCAATGAGTCGCTACTCGCTGCAGTCAAGTTTTCAGAAGTAAGTGGCTTGCTACCTGAAATCAGCTGTTGCAGTGCCTTCAGCTTCGAGTCATAAGATTCTTGGATAAGCGGAGTGAGGCCGACGCCTGGGGTAGATGTGGTTTTAGTGCAATCCTCACACGTGCGCTGTTGCTGCTCTCCCAGTACGCGATTCGCGAATGTTGTTGCTTCTTGAGGCGACGACCACGTAGAACAGACCATGCCGTTATTACAGCTCGATGGGCTGATAGCTGATGTCTCAGCAGCGTCGCGCCCATTCAAGAGGTTGTAACCTGCTCGAGTAACATCACCTACAACCTTGATTGGTTGTTGGCCGGATCCGCCGGCTTTGTTTCCTCCTACCCACGTGATGCCGTCATTCCCGCCTTTCTTTTCAACCTGAGATACGGCAGCTACGGCGTCAGTGTTTCCGCTACTGACAGCCTGACTCATTGCCTGGCCTTCAGCTATCTTGTTCCAGCCCATTTGACCACCAGCTACATCGAGCATCTTGTCGGCGATCGCGCGGCAGGTGCCTTTGGATCTATCAAAGTCCAAACGACCTTGTAAGATGCCGTTGGTCAAAAGGTTGTAAAGCGCCGGATTAGCGCGCTGTATGATCAGCCCCGGCAGCGATGCCACAGCGCTTGTAGCGTTGGACAGCATCGAACCCATGATTGTCTGGAAGCCGGAGGTCGCTCCGTTCAACTGGTTCTGCAGAGTATTCGTCATGCTCATGTTTCCGCAGACCAGGTTGCTGTTCCAGCCTCCTCCGATGCTGATACTGTCCATATTCCCTGCGCTGCCCATTGTCACAGCGTTGCCGCCGCCAACGCTGTACAGAACGTCATCGCCTATTACACTGCCTGAGGTGGATGCGTTTATCCCCGGCACTGCTGCGAAACCGCTGTGCATGATGAGGGCACTCATAATCGTGATAGGCAAAATCAGGGCGCGGCGCATGGTCAAAGTCCTCTTAATCATAATAGAAAGTCCGTACTGCCCAAGAATGTTTGCCCCTCACGCTTGCAGCACGAGTAGGGTCGCCACAGCGCCCAAGCGTATCCACCATCGGTGGCCTGAAGATTTGGCCCCATGTTGGGGAACACCCTGCAGATCGGGCTGGGGACGGGCGAAAGCTCTTGCCATTTGCCTGTGAGAGCAATTCCCTCAATGAGGCTCCCTGCGGGCCAGTAACCTGGTATGGGTAGTGCTAGCAGGGGCTGATAGACATGGATCTGCCCGAGCCGGGTCACAATATCTCCGGCACGCTGTGCGATGACCGCGGCTGCTTTATAGTCGTCAGCTTGATGAATAAAACCGCTGCGTGGATAAACGCTCCCCCACATGTCGCCAGAGAAAAGGCCGCCCACTTCTCGGCGGCCGGGGATGAGTGATTCGGGATAAACGGATTCAGGAACGCCGTAGCGCCAAGCAACTGTATCTAATGTGCTAAGCAGGTAAGGCATGTAAGGGACAGCTGCTCCTGGACAGACGTAGCCCGAGGCGCTTGCAAACCGGCTGAACGTCGCTCCACCGGGATGACCGATCACGTCGACATTCTTGAATTTAGCCAGGCTGTCTTCGTTATTGTGATTGGTTGTCCCATCTCCTCCTGCTTGAGCCGCTGAGGTAGGAGTGCTCACGGACGACACTTCGATCCAAGGGTTGAGGCCTGTGTTGGAGTAGCTCGAAACGACAGCATCGGGAACGTAATGTCGAACCTTCGTGGATGTCTTCACTTTGCAGCCAAATGGAGTGCAAAGTAGCCAGTAGCAAATTCCGACAACCCTATATTCGAGGCACTCAGGCGACATTGTGGAAGCCACGACCGTGGCCGTAGTGACAACACCTGCGGTGGTCGGGCCGGCTACTAAAGACAGTGTCAAAACCACCCACGCTTGAAATCTCTGCAAGCCTCTCATTGCTGCTCTCCTTGCCGGCTCTTGATGAGCCCCAAAGCAACGGCGACATTGCTCTCGCCGTACACAACAAACTTGCGGTCTACAACCACGGCGGGAATCTTGGTGATTCCTGTGCTCCATGCGTCCACGAGGTTTTGTTGAGCTGTTACTAAGTCTTGTTGCAAGCGCTGCGCGTCGGCGGTTCGAAGGCGCTGCTGGATGGCGGCCGTGGCTTTGAGAGGGTCAGCAGGTAGTCCCTCTGAAAGCTTCGTCTCGAGACGCTCTGAATCGTCCAGGAGGATTAGCCGAACGCCTGCGGGCACCTGAATCGGGTGGCTTCGATCGGTTACAACCCATGTCTCTGCGTTCACCAATGTCGGTACGGTGATTGCGGTGACGGTAAAGAGTGCAAGGCAGGATCTGGGGTTTAAGAATGAAAGGTATGGTGGCATGAGGCAGTACCTGAATGAGGGCAGGTACAGAAGACGTCATTTGTCGTTTACGGTCAGCAATAAACCGTAACTGGGACGCTCGGGGTTTACGTGGATGTAATCTGCTTGCAAGTAGACGTCGTCCGCGATGGGTCGCCGACTGTTTGCATCAAAAGCCTGATAGCCCGGTGTTAGGCGTTGTCTAAGCTCAGTCAGAATGGAACTGTGGAAAAGAGTTGTCTCTTCGCGCGCATCTTCATTGCTGAGAAAATTTATCAGGTTAGGAAAAATCTTTGTAAATCAGTGCCTAGGCGAATTTATTTTTAGTTTTCTTTGGTTTCTGAGTGATGTGACAAATTAATGGCGTTATTCCGTCGTGTGCTTTCGCCCGCTCGTCGGCCCTGGTGAACTACACGTGAAGGTAGGAAATCATACCTTCGCCTGCTATCAAGATTGGTAAAGGTGGGTCGATACAGGGCCTGCGTTTCAGAATGGTGTCATGACCTATTGTTTTGGAGCCATTTTGCCATGTATGATCAGCGAGCTTCTGTCAGCTATGTACTTGACAAGGTTAAAAAACGACCGGGTAGGCACAGTTGACTGAAAAGTAGGCAATTTTTTGCTGAACAATTTTATCCGCTGCCAGTTGTTCAGGTAGCAATCAGGTTGAAGGCCACGTGGCCTTCGTTCCAGGTGGAACCCTGAGTTGGGATATCGACTCATATTGGAGATGAAAAAGTAATGGCTATCACTTCTGCACAAGTTCAACAGCTGTACGTCGCTTACCTGGGCCGTGCCGCAGACAAAGCTGGTCTGGACTACTGGTTGAATGAGCTGAACGGCTCCACCACAGCCCCTGCTACCCTGACTCTGGAAGATCTGCGCTCGAACTTCGTGAACGAGCAGACCGAGTATCAAGATGCCTACGCTGGCCTGACCCGCAGCGAAACAGTTTCCAAGATCTACCTGCAACTGTTCGGCCACTCCGCTGACGCAGCTGGCCTGACTTACTGGACCACTGGCGGCGGCGCTACCGTTGCAACTGACCAACTGCTGGTTGCTTTCGTGAACGGCGCTGGCGCAACTGACGCCAAAATCGTTGCTAACAAGGTTCTGGTTGCTGAAGTTTACACTTCGACTGCTGGCTCGAACTACGTTGCTGACGACGCTAAGTCGGTACTGGCAAACGTTACCGATTCGACCGCTTCGGTTACCACTGCACTGACCAACCTGGGCAACCTGCCAGGCATCGCTCTGCCTGCTAACGTCGCTCTGCTGAAAGCAGCAGACGCAGCAACTGCAGCTGTTACTGCTTACGAGACTTCGAAAGTAGCTTCGCTGGTTTCGCTGAACGACAAAGTAGTCGCTCTGAACGCTGACTACTCGGCCAATCTGGCTTCCGTAGCTGACGGCAACGACACCAACACCACTGTTGACTACGCTGAAGCCGTAAACGCAATCGCGAACGCTACTGCTCTGCGTACTGCGATCTCCGCTAGCACAACCACTCAGCTGTCGACCGCTTCGACTACCGCTGCTGAAAAAGTTGCTGCTGACCGTGCAGATCTGATCGCCAAAGATCCAAACGCTGTAACCAAAATCAACGCTTACAACGCAGCTGTTGCCGCTGACGCTAAAGTTGTTGATGTAGACGCTACCGCAAAAGCAAACGGCGTTGCCGCGTTTGACGGCCTGCTGACTGTTACTGCTAACAAAACCGCTTTCGACGCTGCTGTAACTTCTTACAAAACTGCTTCGGGTTCGACAGCTACCATCACTGACGCTGCCGGCCTGTACACCGAGCTGCTGGCATCGGCTGGCAACACTGCCAAGCTGGCTCAGCTGGACACCGCTTTCAACACTGGCGCGTACGCTTCGAACTACACCAGCCTGAAAACTCTGTCCACAACTGAAGCTACCAAAGACGCTTCCGAAGCTGCCGTTACAACCGCAGCTGATGCAGTCTCGTCTGTTGTTACTACCAGCACTTACGTAGCTGACTCGGTAGCTGCTACCGCTGCTGCCAAGATCCTGGCTGATGCTCAGGCTGCTGACGCTCTGGTTGCTCAAGGCACTGCCGAAACTACTGCACACACTGCAGTTGTTCAATCGTCCGTTGACGCAAACGCTGCTGTAACTGCAAACACCGCGATCAAAGACTTTGACGGTGGTGTTGCAGTCAACGGTGACGCTCAAGGTACAGTTGCAGAGCTGTTCCACTTCAGCGCTATCAAAGCTGCTGACGACTTCACCCTGGCTAACTTCACCAAAGGTGATGCAATCTACGTTGGCGAAGGTCATACCTTCAACTCCAACGTTACCATCGGCACTGATGGCTTCGCCGTTGGCACCAACGTTGCTGTTAAAGAAGTTTACTTCACCCAGGCAACTGCTGGCGGCGACGTAAGCGTCAACATCGAAACCAACGCTGTTGGTCAAACTGCTGGCACTGGCACCACCGATAACGTTGCAGTTATCACCCTGACTGGCGTTACCAGCCTGTCCGACGTTAGCTTCGCTAACGGCGTGATCACCACCACTCACGTTGCTTAATAAGCGACAGAGTTGTGCACAAGGTCAGTTTCGGCTGATCTTGTGAATAAAAAACCGCCCTTTATAGGGCGGTTTTTTTTTGGCTTTGAAATACTTTATTGCGCAGAGTTATCGACGACGAAATTCAATGCAAAAAAAAACCTGCACCTTCGTCAAGGTGCAGGTTTTTCCGGTATCGACATCGACTATTGGAGACAGTCGAGAACACTCTACCTGCAAATATCAAAAATGGCAAGACGACACCATGTAAAGCTAATTTGTTTTTGGTTATAGATAATCTTTTGAGATGTTCGAAAACGATATATCCGTTCGATTGGGCTGTCGTCGAAAAACGCCTGGGCCGATGTGAGCTGGGGCGTCAGATCTTGCTTTGCTTAAGCGGTTATTTAGACCCGCTGCCCTGCGCCGGATTGGACAGCCAGTCGATTGCTGAAAGCAGTACGTCTCCGTCAGGAGCACCTTGCAGCTTGATTGATCGCCCAGTTGCCTTGTCCTTTACGATAAGGGTTGGTGTGGCTGTGATGCCGTCCAAGCTGGCTTGGTAAGTCTGAGCTCGTACTTTCTGCAGTACCGAGGCGTGGTTGGAGGCACACTCATCAATCGCAGCCTGTCGATCACCTAGTTCATCCAGCTGAGGCGCATTTGCCGGTCCGGATCCGTTGGAGCGCGTGCTGCTGTAGATCAGCCCCACAGCACGCCAGAACGCATTATTCCCCCCCTCAATGCCGGCGCATTCTGCCCAACGTGCTTCATAGCTTGCCATAGGCTCGTGCATGGGCAGCGGAAGGTGGTGCCACTGAAGGTTTGCGTCGGGATGGGTATCGATCCACGCTTTAAGTCGAGGGAAGTAGTCTTTGCAGTAGGGACACTCCAGATCCGCGTACTCGACGATCGTGAACCTGGCGCTTTCGCGTCCGTACACCCACGGTGTGTCCGGCTTCTCCTGCTCTGATTGTGAAGCGGCACTACTGGCGATGTCGTGCATGTGTTGTCTGATGGCTGGCGCCAGAAAATAAGACCCAACGGCCAGGGCAACCACAGCACCCAAGAGACTCAAATAAATTATTCTTCTGTTCATGCGGACGCTTCTTTCTTGAGGAGCTGTTTAGCGAGCAGCTCCTGGTCCAGCAGCGTTAAAAGGGCTTTCTGTGCACTTTCCGGTTGAGGATGGTGTTCAAGCCACTGGTCCAGCGCTTTGTGCAACTGAGACTGGATCTCTCGCCTATCGACTGCCATGTCTTTCACTACTTTGAGATGCTCGATGAGCACAGGGGCACAGATCTTCAAAGCCAACAGTGATTCTTCCTGCGGATCCTTGAGAATTTGTGTCAGGCTATCGATCAGATTTTGAGTCAGGGCATCCATGGCTCTCATGCCAGGTTCTCCAATGCATGCGATGTAGGGAAGGTGATATTCAGGGGTTCGATGCCGCGTTTTCGGTCAAGGTCTGCTGCGACTTCGAGTGCGGCTTCCAACTCGTCGACTCCCAAGGACTGCATCAGGTCATAACGTTGTTTCTTCTCTTCGGGTTCAGTCATGGCCAGCGCCAGGTACAGACTTGGCGGAACCGCGCGAAACAGAACTTCCATAGACTTCGAAAGAACGACACCCTCTGTGTATTTGCCACTCTCCTTGCGGGCAGACAGCATCAAGCTCTTCTGGGCGGGGGTGAGTTCGCGGAAGCGGGAGATTTTCTCGACTTCATCAGGCGGCATGTTCAAGCAGATCCACCACTCGATCATGTTGAGCATGGGGGCTGCTGCGGGAGGCAAGTCATCGATGTTCTGCGTTGCCAGCCAGAACCATGCCCCCAATTTTCGCCACATCTTGGTGATTTTGATGATGTAAGGAGAGAGGAGGGGATTTTTGGTGATGATGTGGCCCTCGTCGGTCACGTTGACCAGAGGGCGGCCCTTGTACTGATCGCGCTCCGCAATATTGTTCACTGTGTTGATCAGCGAGATGTAGGCAATCGAAAGTTGAGCGTTATAGCCTTCCCGGGCATACGTGGCCAAATCCACAATGGTGAGATCCGCCTCTGGCCAAGGGGTGCCAGGACGATTGAACATCTCACCATCAGCGCCCATGCAGAACATGTCCATGGCTTCAGCCATCTCCAGCATGCGATTGCGCCGTGCTTCGGGAATGGAGGTGTCCTCGCCGGCCGCTCGCAACGCGTTGCGAACATCTTCAGTCAGCACAGTGCGCCCGGCATCGGAGCATGTTCTGGCAGCAGCGAGAATGCAGTGTCTGATAACGCTACGGTCAGCCCGTGTAAGTCGAGCTTCTTCTTTCTCCTCACCGCCGGTGATCATAAGGCGGGCGACGATCTCCATCTCGCCCAGTACGTCGCGCTCGTCATCCTCTTGGTCTGAATCCGGCTTTGCGCTCAGATGTTCATCAGAGCCGTCGAGGTCGTCAGCATCCAGAGTGGTCACCTGGCTTGGAGTTGTGACCAGGCGAATCGCATCAGCGAACGGTGCCAGGCTGACCCCTGAGTTAGGTGCAAGCTTGATTCTGTTCACTGTCATACCGAGTTTTTTGGCAAAGTCCCCAAGGAGGCCGAAGCTGTTCCCCGCCTCTACAATGAAAAGGCGCGGCGCGTAGACCGCAATGAGTTGGTTGAGCAAGTTGTTCAGCGTTGCCGATTTGCCAGCTCCGGTCGGACCGAACAGAAACATGTGCGCGTTCATCTGCCGGTCGAGTTTGTTCAACGGGTCAAAGGTCAGCGGGGCTCCACCACGATTGAAAAGTGTGATCCCGGGGTGACCAGTGCCGCTTGAACGACCCCATACGGGGCAAAGATTGGCCACGTGCTGGACGAGCATCATTTGAACGTACCAGTCCATTGCACGTTTCTGGGTCACATCAAAGTTACCTGGGAGCCAGCGCAGATAGCTGTTGAGCGGGGCGACTTCGTCATCAGACGCTACAGGCTCCATACCTGCGCTAAGCAGTGCGTTGGTCAGTTGCATGCTCCGTGAAGTGAGCTGGGCTTCATCACGTCCCTTGAGGTAGAAGGCGACGCTGCCTCGATAGAGCTTGTGCTCACGGCCGATCAGTTTCCTTGCATTGTCGACGGCTTCACGGGTCATCGCCGAAGCCGTGTTGTCACCTACTGATTTGCGTGCCAGCTTTTCAAGGTGCGCCTCAAGCACATCCTGAGGGGTGATGACCAGCGTGATGGTCAGAACAGTATCTTCGGGCAACTTGTCGAACAGCGCATGCAACGCGTCACCGCCCATACGTGTTTCACCCGTCAGGTGGCCAGTCCTAGGGGCTTCACGCAACCGATCAAGCATGATCACGCGGTGCGGCTGTCCGTCGAAGTACCAGAGCCCCTTCTGGCTATCGGATTTAGGCTCTCGATAAAAGAGTCCCTGAGCGAAGTCATCGCCAGTCACCAGCGGCAGCTCTTCCCCGGCCTCCTCGGTGCGTTTGTTGACCAGATGAAAGAAGCGGTCGAAATCCTTGAGTGTCGTGCCCAAATGGTCTGGGTGTGGATTGAACCACCGTAGTAACCAGTGCCGGATTTCGTAGCCGTCCATGCGCTTGCATTTGATGCCGGCGTTTGCCAGCCCTCCCGTGAAGCGCTGACAGATGTTGTTCAAGTGCATGGCTGGCGATTGGCCCCGAAAGGCTGCATCTCCCACTACACGGCGGTACAGAACCACTCGCACACGTCGTTGCTGCCCACGCCAAGGTAATTTCGAGACTGTCGTGTCTTCAAAAAGCCCCCCAGGCTTGGCGATTGCGTCAAGGTGGTGTTTGAACAGGCTCAGGTACATCTCAGAGAACGCGCTGTTTTTGGCCTGCGGCCGGATGTACTCGGTCAAGGACTTGAGGTAGTCGTCCCAGCTAGTTTCGTCTTTGGCGTAGAACTGAACGACCCACGGAGATGTGTCCAGCTCGTCGAAGCTGTTCTGTAGGGCGTTTTCCAGCGCGTCCCTGACTTTTCGGAGCCATTCAGGATCTCGGCCTTCCGTACCAATCGGGGTCAGCTCAAAGAATGCCGCGAGTGACTTACCGTCCTCGAGCAGCATCGCCTGTTCCTCGGGCAAATATTCAGTCCAGGGCAGGAGGTCGACGAAGCTCGGCTTGACGTCGTAAAGCGCTGCGACATCGGCGACGGTTGCAGGTTTATTTTTAGGATTTCTCCAGTCCCCCGGGGCGGGTATGCCTTGGTCTTCCAGTCGTTTGAGGTAACGCTCCAAGGCCGCGTCGACATCGGTCTGGTCAGTTGCCTTCAGGCTTTCAGTAGTCGCATCAGCTTCCTGGGTATCGCCGTCTGCAGTAGGGTTTGCGATGAGGGAATGCTCTTCGGCTGAGTCTGATACGGTGGAAGAGGTGGTGCGCGCGCGGGCTGTGAGCCTTTCAAAAAAATTCATCAGTAATCCTCAACCCGCTCACCAGGCATTGCGTATTGCACACGCTGATAGAGGGGGAAAACGGTGGTGTACCCAGGGACTGGTGCTGGGTCGGACCCGGCCAGATGAGGGAATACGTACATGACCAGGTCGGGGTTGGGCAGCCGCTTAAATTGGCTGTAGATCTCGTTCTGTGCAGTGCGTGTGTAGGCGGCTCCGTCCTGCAGGGGCTGGGTTGCGTGCACGTCGATTGGGCGTCGAAGTTCAGAGCGTGCATCGAGCAGTTGCCGACTACTCGTGCTGCCCGCCGAGCCCGTGGTGCCTTGGTTCCACACATCCATCATCGTGTTCTGACCATGCGGTAGCATCTGCTCTTTGTCGGTCGAGCATCCAGTCAAAAGAGCTGTAACGAACGAGCAATACAAAACCATGCTGCGCGCAGACGTTACGTGATCAATCCAGGTTGGCATTGGCATGGTTTGCTCCTGAGGCATACTTGACCTTGCGGCCCTTGAGTTCGTAGTCGATTTCCAGCTCCTGGTCGATATGAAGCGAGACTTGAGCGCCTGGCATCACATAGATAGCGGCGAATGCTTGACCGTAGAGTTTGTTGACCCAGCCGGAAACGTCGGTGACCCCTTGAGTGAGGATTTTTCCCATGGCCTCGTTGCCTGATAGTCCGGTGCTGCCAAGTGTTCCTGAAGCGTTGGAAACGTAGGAAGAAGTGCTGCCCTCAGTCTTGATCAATGAAGCTGCTCCAGCCCCGGCTGCTGTGATTAGCGCCTGTGAGCCGATGTACTGCTGTGCGTTGCTGCGTCGTTCGCCGGCAATGCAGGGAATTCCGTATGGATCACTGATCCAGCCCAATCCGCCCTGGATGGGTTGCTGATCTCCGGAGTTGTTCTGGTTGTTGCTCTGCTGGGTACCGCCCTGAACTGGGGCCGGTAACGTGCGAACGGTCCCATCGTTGAACACGAAGGTCAGGCTTTTGATCTGCCCCCGCACACATGAAAGTGTCCAGTCGCCAGAGGCGGTGCCGCTGGCAACTGCTCCCGCCACGTCCGGAAGATCGATGCCATTGGCCGTCAGGTTGTCCGGGCCGATCAGCACCTTGAACGGGTAGGGGTCGTTGACGGTCCCGTCGACCGGAACCCGGCCGATGAGAGCGGACATGGCGATCGACCCCATTAATGTTGCGTTCTGAGGCAGTGTGTAGGCCCGACGAACCTTTTTGCGCTCCAGTTGCTGACCGCCGATGTCGTCGCGCACCGACTGAGCACCGGTAGTCAGGGCTTTCTGTCCACGGTCCACAGAGTCTCCGAATGAGGTTGGAAAGCTGTAGCCGCTCGCAGGTAGACTGCCGCCTGTACCAATCGGCTTACCGTTGCTGTCCAGAGCTGTTGCGTCCTGAGGGTCTATCCAGACGACATCCGAACCGTTTGCGTCGGTTTTGAACTGCTGGCCATCCCCCGGCTGGACGCCTAATCCGATCGGCAAGTCTGAATTGGAGCCGCTGCTTTGGCCCAGCCTGGTTAACTCGTCCATCTGTTTTTTGAAACCATCCAGCACGCTTTGCTGTTGCTGCTGGCTGTCGAGTTTGAACTGTTCTTGAGCATTCTTCAGACGTTGTTCTACCGTCTGATCGATGTTCGCTAATCGTTGTTTTAGGGCATCGTTGTCCTGCTTGAATGCCGTATTCTGCTGGATGACATCCGAGATTTGCTGCTTGAGTTCGCGTCCTTCAGCCACCACTGTGCGCAGCGTGTCACTCGGCGTGTCGCCTTCCACACCAAGAGCCTTGGCCTGCTCTGCCGTGAGTTTTGGAGCCGGTGCATTTTCAACTTGCTGCGCGGATCCGCCTCCCATCATCTTGATGCCGAGAAACACTGTGAGCAGCAGAACCGGAATCACCAAGTACTTGATGAGCGGATTACTCTTCATGTTTGGCTCCCTGCGTTGCACGCGGATTTGCCTGAGCGGCTGAGAACACTGTGGCCTGTGTCAGCCCATGGCCGCGAGTGACCAGGTACAGAGTGGTGGTGTCACTGGCATCACCACGAGGTCCGAGATAAGGATGCTGAAATGCGGCTGTCGCGAACTCACCCATCAGGTCCCGAGGGTCGAGAGTGACGCGTTGCTCCGTCTGGTTTTGAAGCTTCACTGCCGTCACCCAGAAATCATTCAAGCGCCATGCGCCCAGTGGGGTGGCTCTGATTGGCAGGGTGGGAAGTAATGTAGTCAGATCCAGACGTCGGTCAATTTTGACCTGGGCAACGCCGTCGATAGGCTCCACGGTACGCAGCGGCGCATAGAGCACCTGCGCTGCATATCGTGTCAGGACAACTGGGACAGGCGTCTCTCGCTTAACGACTTCTTCCGGCTCATCCTCATCTTCGGTGGAGCGGCTGCTGGTGTCTTGGCTTAGGCTGTTGCTCTTGGAGTTGCGCGCTGTAGCAGCCGCTCCGTAGCGTGTTGGTGACGCCTCTCCTTCAACGATCTTCACTGGTTCCAATGCAGGCTGATCTTTAGGGGCATCTGTAGCAGCGATGTCGATCAGTATGATTTCACCGGTCTTGGCGTTCTGCAGCTGTAGACGTGTCGGCTCGATCGCTTCCTTTGCAAACAGGTAGATGGCCCCACCGGTGCTTTGGACCCGCAGCTTATCGGTCAGCGACCTTGGGATTCCGACTCGGACATTCTGATCGACAAAGACGATACGCTCTTGATTGATGCGAAGAGGGATTGCCAGCGGCAAGCGCTCCCAGCGGACAATCTCAACCGCTGAAGCGACCTGATGGCTGCCAGCCATGGCCAGCAGCAGTGCCGAGCAACTGAGCGATTTCAGAGCACTCATTTGAAGACTCCTTTCGACTGGGGCGCGGGAGCCTCAATAGTGCCTTCGATTCGCTGGGGCGCACCGCTGTAGCAATCCCAAGCCATGCCGAATGGGTTTCGCTCAGGGTCCACGTCCATACGCACCACGTGCAGCGGATAACGCGCCAGAGCTCGCTTGACGAGCTGACCGCCGTAATACTCGTCAGCTGTGAGATCCAGCGTGACTGTCCAGTCGTCGACAGAGTTTGAAACGGTCCGGATCTCTGGAGAATCGCCGTAACCTCGGCCGGGAATCTCGTAGACACCGCGGACTCGCTTGCGCAACTCGCCGCTCGACCTGCGTAGCTCAAAATCACTCTGCAGGTATTGTTTGCATGCCGGCGTAATGTAGGAGTCCAGGCGCGTGATATTCGCCTGGTAATCCTGCTCACCGTCGACTGGCCAGCGATTCATTTGCTGAAAGATATACAGCCCGAACGTGTAGACCGACTGCGGTGGGACGTCCCACCATAGTCGCGTACTGCCTGTGCGCAGATCCGGGGGTACATGAATGGTCATGTCCTGTGGTGCCCTATACCAACCTATACCCAGACCTAAAGCCAAAAGCGCCAGTAGGACGATCGCCATTCTCAAGCTTGTAATGTGGGCTCGCTGAGAGTCAGCCAATTTCAAAAAACGACTCATTGCTGCTCGCTCCGACGGCAAGTCCAATTGCCTGATCGGATGACCAGATTGGCGTTGTTGAATGACGTAGGTCCGAGCGTCGCTATTAGCAGCTGCAGCTTGCGGTAGATCCACGTTTCTGGTCTGCCACGCTTCATCCGTCTCAAGACCCGAGAAGCGATCGCCAACCCCAATGTTCCGCCCAGAAGTGCGCAGACCACGGGCATCGACGGAGTGATCATGAAAGCCAGCGGAAGGCCAATCACAAAGCCAAACCCGCTACAGCCGAATACGGTAACCCACATCTCGTCCGCCGTAAGACCGCCAATAACCACGGGCTGATTGTTCAATCGACTTGGCAGAAAACGCAGTGTGCCGTCTTCATGCTGATCTTGCTGGAGCTCAGTCATGGAAGCCTCTGCGACTCAAAGGATGTTGGAAGCTGTGGTGACCAGGTAGATCGTGATACCAATCAAGCACACACCGACGATGGCGGTGCTGCCCAAGTCGGCCCATTTGGCCTTACCCATGTGGATTTCGTGATAGACGCCAAGCGCATGGCGTCCGACCGTAAAAATGCCGAAAGCGCAGAGGCACAATCCCAGCAGTGTGAAACCATCAAACGCGTAGTTTTGAATGGTCTGCATGAAGCTGGTCCCGGTACCGCGTGTCGGGGCCTGAGCACCTGGTAACGCTGCAAAAGCGCTACCAGGGCTTAC
This sequence comes from Pseudomonas asturiensis, assembly GCF_900143095.1. GTDB lineage: Bacteria > Pseudomonadota > Gammaproteobacteria > Pseudomonadales > Pseudomonadaceae > Aquipseudomonas > Aquipseudomonas asturiensis. The sequence goes on from NZ_FRDA01000009.1 coordinate 194,549, forward strand.
CGCCATAAGGACGATCAAGCGGCGGGATTGGAAGAGGGCACGAGCCTGGGAAATCAAACGATACAGCGTCATCTTTATCTCCTTGGAAAAATCAACTCAACAGCATGAAAGTCATGATCATGAACAGCACCGCCCAGCGAGTTGCTGCTACAGCCGCTGCTGGAGCCGCAAGATTCCTTGTAGCCCAGCCGCGATAAATGCTTGAAAACACCCAGACGCCCCACAGAAGGAGGATGCCCATAGCAAGCCCGGTCCAGAGCGTGTTGCTGCTCGCAGGCGTAAAACCGGCCGCTGCTTGAAATGCGCTGATCTGAGTCGAGGACATCGTCATGGCGTGCGATCACCGCCGATGGTGTACTGGCCTGAAATTTCCACTGGGTCGCGAGGTTGTGCGCGGGAAGGAGACATATAGTCCTGCAACCCTTGTCGGATACGGGCGATGTCACTTACCAGTCTGGGATAGTCCAAGTGATAACGTTGTGACGACTCCTTAGGGAGATCCAGACTGCGCTGTGCAACAGCTTCGAGCGCATTGAGCTGGCGAATCATCACCTCAATATTGGCTTGCTCGGAGGCCGTGCCGGCAGCCAGGGTATCCGTAGAGGAAAGGGAGCTGCACAGAAGGGCTGCGGTAAAGCAGATCTGCACGCGGGTAGACGTTGATCTGAGCGCGGGGAGATTGTTTTTCACGTAGCTGGCCTTGGATGCTGTGGGAATCTATGTCCACAGCATGACCAGCGGCCGGACTTGAATCAGTACCAAACCCTTTTTAGGTCGGAGTGGGTTTATCTGAAGAGGTATGAGTGGTTCTGCTGCGTTTGAAAAAGAACATAAACCCCATGCTTATTGCGTAGCCAAACGCCCAGCCCTGGGCATTTTGATTCCCAATTTGCTCATGACCACGCTTAATTTGTTGAACGCTTACCAGCTCCCAACCTTCAAGGCCGAAGCGATTAAGGGTGTCCAGGATCTCAGGGTTGCTCAAGTATGCATGGACGTCGGGCTCAGTCGTTTCGTCCGTTGATTTAAACATTAACACGCCGCTGGTAACGGTTTTGTATGGAAGTGGAAGGTACGTTTGTGCGTATTCAAAGGTTGTCATCTAATTACCTGCTGTCAAAGGTGAATTCCTAGCTAAAATTTATTTTGTAGCGCGCCTTAATAAATAAGGCTGTATTTATTGGCAAGTCGTGAACGGACTGTCATGCTCTTTGTGCAGCTGGATAGCTGTTTTAGAATCTGACTCATAAGGAGCCAAAAGCAATGCAGTCAATCGAGTACCGCAATTTTCAGTTCAAAGGTTTTAACTCTGTAGGAGCTTGTTACGTCCGGACGCGTATCACGGATGATGGCAAAATCGTCTGTTTGATCTCCCAGTTGCGAGGCTATAACGGCACATCTGTTACAAATGTTATAGAAGACATCATACATGGGGTGGTAGAGCGCCTCTTCGCTGAAGGTGTTCTACCTAAAGCCCTATCCACGATGGATAAGATTCTTAAACGGTCCGTTTGGATCGAGCATTATCCACCTGGTGTTGGCATGTCTCCGAGCGGGTCTTGGGCTGTGGTTACCCTCGACGCAGAGGGCAAGCCAGATTGGGAGCACGTGACCCTGGACGATGCTATTGCTCTTAGTGGTGTGGAAGCCAATTTCTTCTCATTGTCGGCCCAGGATGTCCAGTTCAAAAACTAGGAATCGTTTCTAGCGCTATGACCCCTTGGCAGAGGGCTTCATATCCTTAAATCGTTGCATGATGTCAATTACAAGTGAGTTGACGGCGAGGATCTTCATGGCCCTCGTCACACTCACGTACAGCAGGTTGAGCTCGTCGTCGCGTTTTCCTGCGTCGATGTCCGGAGACAAGGGGTCTGCAGTGAAATCCTCGTAGAGTCCTACAAAATCCCACTCCAAACCCTTTGCACGGTGCGCCGTGCTGAGCGTCACGGTTGCATCCAGTTCTGAGGTCACAGAGGCGCGGCGTAACTGGTTAATTCGCTGCGGAAGATCAGGATAATTCTCGATTATCTTGATTGATCGCAGCATCTCCGGATCCTGAGTCGCCTTGGCGATAGCTACATACTGGTCATAGTCCGCGTAGTCGGAGAGCAGCTTGCGCTGCTGCACTTGATCATTCATGTCTCGGCTGAAATAAAACAGGTCTTCCAGGTCTCGCAGTGAGTAGCTGTCAATTCCTCCAAGCCATTGCATCTTGTGGCTTTGATTGACCAGGCGAAGTGCGTTCTCAATGACACCGCTCACAGTACGGTGCAGGTAGGTACGATGCGGTAGATCGTCCGGAAGTGCTTTTTTGACCAATGTCTGTTGGCCAAGTCCCTGCAGCGGGATCGTCTCTCCTTTGAACGACAGAATGACGTTGGCCACGTAGGCAACTGCAGGCCCGAATCTAAAGCTCTGGGTCAGAAAATGTTTCTCGGCGTCAATCATAGCCGGGCTGTTAAGCGCATCCACAGCTCCTCTAAACCGATAGAGTTGCTGATGACGATCGCCGACGGTTACCTGAGTGATTTTTTGAATCTGCACCAGGTTCGCGATAACTGGATTCACGTCTTGCCCTTCGTCGAGCAGTATGGCCCCAAAGCGCTGGCTCAAATCTGGCTGGCTCATCTGATAGAGCTTCAGGTAGCCATCGTGCGTCATGGATACAGATCGATCCTGGATGTCTACCATCCTCCTCCAAACGTCACGGGTCAGGTCAAGTGTCCTGTGCATGTATAGCTGCTGGACCGAGGTTAGCCTGCGGTTGCTCTGGAACCTTACACAGTGGTCCTCTGTGAGCTCCAGGTCACTGCTTGCCATGAAGGCGTTGAGGGTCGAGACAATATCTTTTGCAAGCTCCCAATCCTGGGTGTTGATGGTTCTTGCGATGTCCGTTAAACGCAGGTTTCCTGCCTGCTTGTGCTTGTACTGGCTCCCATAAACAGCATAGGCAAGCCCGTGGGCGGTTTTGCATGTCACATTGCGTGGAAAGCGATTCTTTGCTGCCATCTCGACGGCTTTGTTGTAGCAGAGGTACAACATTTTGATCTTGGCGTTATGGGATGCGTAGCCCACCAGCGTTGTTGTTTTTCCGGTACCGGCAAACGCTTGGACCAGTAGTTTCCTTGCAGATGAGTGGATGGCTGGCTGCTGTTCTTCTGTCCATTGCATTGGGCGCACCTATAGGTATTTTTTGAAGCTGGAGGCAGTGATGCTGACGGCAAGGCCGAGCAGTGCCGCGCACGGTAAGAGGACGAGCAGCGGACTCACGCTAAAAGGCAAAGCCAGGTAGAGGCTCCACGGAATGATCACCAGCGGCATCATCGTGGCCCGGGCTTTGTGATAGAGATAGCTGGACTCGCGACCTGCTCCAAATCGGCGCAGATCTCTGCGGACCAGTCCATCCACGAACCCGACGAACGCGGTCATTATGAAAAGAGGGACGGCGAGGGTAAGGATCACCAGCCGCACGCAGAACACCAGCGTCGTATAGAGCGCCGCAAGGCCATAATCCTCAAATTTGCCTACCCCTACGCCGAGCATGTATCGCATATCAAACCCACGGGGCGCCTGCCCGCTCTGTGCGTAACCAGCAGTGCGGTGAACCCAATCCTGAAGTCCCGTTTTAATCACCAGCCAGTCATAAGTGGATTGCACCAACCATGTGGCGGTCCGGCCTGGCTCCTGGACTACCACGCTCTGCAGAAAGCCTTTGGAAAGCCAACTCAATTCATGGTCGAGCATTGCCCGGGCATGCTGCCAACCTGCCTCCGGCCAGAAGAAGTACATGCAGATCCATTCAACGATGATCGCTCCGCCCAAGGACAAAAACATCACAGCAGCGAATCTGAAGGGAAGGGTAAACAGTGATCCAATGAACGACTGTTCTTGGTCCTGCTGCTGTTTCGCACGATCAGCCACGTCTGCCATGTCAGCTGACCTCCTGGACGATTAACGCCTCTAAGCTCATGCTGCGTCCTCAGTTGTCACAGCAATCTTCTTGAAGTCGTCGAGCAGGTCCGCAGGTAATGACTCGTTGAGCGTTTGATACCCAGGCGCTGACCACCATCCGGTATCGTCGACCTTACCCACTTGGTAGGTCTGTCGCATGCTTTCTGCAAGCGCCTGCAGGTCCGCCGGCATCTCCTCGTCAGGGTCATGTCCGGGCAGTGGCATCCTCACTTTCCAGAGGTTGCCCCCTTCCATGAGTGCAAAGCACTGCCCCTTCGGCAGGCCGACAACGTGGGCGGGCTCGATCATTGGAACGCTTACCTGTTGGACTTGATCGTGACTTGCGGATGTGAATGCTGTGTTTCCCGATGCTGAGTCCGTGGCCGAGCTGGCGGGTGTAGAGGTAAACACCTGGACCTTGGGCAACTGATTGGTCAGTAGCTCTGCGGTGGACGTTTCGCGGACGCGGAGCATGAACACATTGTTGAAGTTACCGATCACTTGGCCCGCTTTAGCTTTGTTGCCGATCTTCGCCTCGATATCGCTCATGGTCTGTGTGTAGGCAGTCACCTGCATGCCGGCACCGCCGCCCTTGTTGATCATCGGAATGAATTCTTCACCCATCAGCTCGTTGAATTCGTCGGCGTGGAGGTTGATAGGCACCTTGGTTCCAGGAACGCCGCCCGGTAGTCCGTCGTCGACACCGAACTTGTAAATATGGCCGGCAACAGACACCAGATCCGAAAACATCGAGTTGCCGACGGCCGCGGCAACCTCAGTGTCTGACAAGGCGTCCAGACCGATGTAGACCACGGCCTTTTTGCGAACCACTTGCATCCAGTCGAAGATTGGTCGCGGATCGTTCACGTCCTGGTAATCAGGCGAGATCAGCTCCGCCATCCTTCCCGTCGTCAGTTTCTCCAGCAGTGGAAGCAGGGAGGCGACGATCTTGTCGAAGTAGGTCTTGTCGTAGCGGACGGCGCTGCGCAATCCATCCATGACCGGATCTGCTACTCGAGTCTGAGACAGGTATTGATCGATGGCCACCACGCGAAGCGGTCGCCCCTTCATGTTGAACGGTATGTTTTTATCGTTGAGCTTGCCCTCGATGGCGACGATGATTTCCCAAGCCTTTGGATCAAACTCATCAAAGTATTTCTTCGCGTACTCCAGAAAGATGCCTTCGATGTTGATCACGTGTTGCTGGATTTGCAGATAGTCTGGCCGACGGCCCAATGCAACGAGTGCCCTGGCTATGATGTTCACGAAGCGCCAGGCGAACTCGCGGAACGCCGCGGAGTTGCCTTCGCCGGAGAGCTGTCCGGCAATCCGTGTAGCGACTTCCGAGATCCTCCCAAATCGGCCCACAGCGTTGTAACGCGCCGAGTGATCCGGCCAGCCCAGATGGAACACATAAAATTCGTTTAGACGGCCGGCGCGTTTCGCTTCCAGGTACATCCGCTTTAGCAGATCTGCATCACCCTTCGGATCGAAGACAATTACGACCTCGTGCTGACCGTGCTTTTTGCGACGAATGTCTTGGGTGATGAACAACTCAGCCAGTCGGGTCTTGCCCACACGTGTCGTGCCCAAGACCAGTGAATGGCCAACACGCTCACCCAGTGGCAGCGATACGTTTTCCTCAAATGGCTCGATGCCGTGCAGTCGTGGCAGGCCGCCGACCGGGGGAAGTGGACGCACAGGGTTGATGGGCACGTCCCATGAGGTTGCCCTAGCTAGGAGTCTGACGACGTAGGGCGCGAACTCCGCGCGTTCTTCAAAGCGTCGAGCTGCTCTAAACAGGGAGGTTGCTTCAACATAGCTGGAGTATTTGGGAAGGTAAGTGTCCATGAGCCGCTGCGTGTGCCGTTGCTGCCAACGGAAACCAAGACCGATGAAAAGACGGTGGTTGCTTACCGGTACCTCTTTACTGGTCATCGTGTAGTGGGGTAGGCGACGAATGTTCCGCCTGTAGCGCAGGACGTGCCAAGCCTGTTTCAGTCGCACGCATCCTAAGGCCAAGAAGCCCACCGAAGTCACCATGCCGAACAAAGGTGTGAGCGCGAAAGCCCAAGGGGCGAATACGCAACAGAAAGCACCTGCGACGCACACGTAAACGGTGTAGAGCTCTACAGCAGGTCTGAGTAAAGATTCAATGGCGTATTCGTGAGCCATAACCCAACCTCCTATTGCTCGATGGCAGTTGGGGTGATCAACACTGGGTAGTGGTTTAGGCCGAGTCGTTGAGACAGGTCATCACCAGAGGCGGGGGATACCAGCGTGTTCGGCAACCAGCTCCTTACGACGGCAAGTCGCTCTGGCGTAGTCACGTTGACCACCAGACCTACGGCCTGCATCTGTTCAAGCGCCACGCCGCGTTCTTGGATCCATCGGCGTGATGTTTCATCGTCCCCGATCAGGAATAATGGCTGCAGGTCTGGCGCGTTGATGATTCGGCCCTGAACCGTCCCTGGAGTCATTCGAGTGGTGCGTACCGGCAATCCCTGTGCTGCTACAGGATCCAGTTGTGAGGTCAGGTCATTTGAGACAGAAGAGGATGGCTCGGGGTTGAGCGATCGATAGTAAGGCAAAGCTGAGTCACCACCTTTGTCTTCAACTACGATGAGTTCTGCGGCTTGGCAGATCATAAATGGCAGGCACAGCGCTGTGCCGAGGATCACTGATCGTGTCATGGATTGGTCACCAGCATTTGGATGCCGGTTACCCGGCTGAGATGTTTGGCAAAGGCCTTACGGTAATTGGCGGCTGGAGCGCCGCCTGCAGGCCGGTGATAGCGTCCGGCAACGGTGATCCAGTCACCGCCAAGCTCTCGCTGTTCAGCCAGGATCTGTGCAGTCACTTCCAGGTTCTTGTAGGGATTGAGCGAGTCGCACGGGTTGCTGGAATTGAAACGATGGCCGTTCCAGCCCATGTTCACCTGTCCCAGACCCACGTCGACACGCTTAGGGCCTGTCTGAACCAGCGCTATGAGTAGGGCGGTGCAAGCGTCTGCGCGGGTTGCAAAACGGTAACCCGCGCCGGCGACATTCAATGTCCAGGGCCATGGCACAAGTTGTCCACGCAACTTCGCCCCGCTTTCCTGCAGCGCCACTGAGTAGAGCACTTCCGAAGGAATGCTCGCGGCTTGGGCAGCCAACTGATAAGCCGGTGGAGGAAGCTCGGCTGCGTGGCTTGTCAGCGCGAAGCATAGTAGGGCAAGGCCTGCCCACGTCACTGACGTAGCCATTGTCCATTCACCTCTCGCACAACGGCCGGTAACTCGCCACCCAAGCTCAGGCCAAGCCAACGTCCACCGTCATGGTTGAGGGTGATTTGTCGGGTTCTGACATTCGTAGGGTCGATTCCCGAGACAATCGCCCAGTTGCGAATTCGCTCATCGTCGTTCTGGCTACCCACCATGTAGACGTCAAACGGCTGCTTCTGAGCCTGAAGGGCCTTTACTCGTATCGAGCATTCCGGACAGCCGTCTTTCACAAACACGGCCAGACGTCCGTTACCTTGGTTGGCTTGGGTGGCAGCAGATGCTTGAGACGCTCCACTGGCGATGGGCATTAGATTTGGATAAAGGCGTTGGAATGCCTGGTCGTATTCTCGTTGATAGGCCAGTTCCTTGGCGGTGCGCTGCGCTTCGGCTTTGACCTGCAGTTCTGCATACCGGCGGCGCTCTTCGTCACTACGGGCTTCGATACCTAACGCGCTCAAGGGGTCAAGTCCTGGGGAGTAGACCCCTCTTGAGCTTTGCATGATGGCTTGATAACGCTGCCACTCCTGTGGGCTGAGGTTCCAGTCCCTAGCCAGGATCTCGTCGCTGGATCGTGGCTGGCTGTCATAGGTTGCGCTCTGGTGCTCTTGGCTGTTGGCTTGGGAGGATGCGCTGGTCGCCGCGACGGCGACGCTCAATGGCGTCAACATGCTGAGCCCCATCAGGGCCAGTATTCGCAGGTTGTAACTGGGCATATAAACCTCTAAGGACGCAGGGGAAGGATGCGAGGGGACCCGTTAATGCTGAACAAGGCACGAGATTCGTCCAGACTGCTGAGCTGCCAGTTGCTTCCGGCAACCATGTCCCCAGGTCGTACCAGGTTCAGTTGGCTCAGCTGCGTGCTGCCAGGTGGCGCGACTGACAGAAAGCGCTCCCCACCTCGGTACTCCACCCCAACAACCGAAAAGGGCGGTGGAGGCTCAGCAGCTTTAGTTTGTGCAGTGGCTTTACGGGTAGGGGGCGTAGCCTTTGGCTTCGGCGTCACTGCCAACTGATGCGCTGTTGCTTTGGCTGCTCGCAGATCCTGCAGTTTCGTCTGCAGCTCCTCGATCCGAGCGCCCATTACAACGACTTCCTGTATTGAGGCCGCCTCTTGGGCCGCTTCGTGGGACGCCTGCTGGACTTGCTTGATAAGCGCCTGGACCGCATCAATCCGATTCGAGAGGGCCTGCTGGCCAGCTCTGAAATCTTCAGCCGTCACTGGTTTGAGTTGCCCGACTGCATCAAGCCGGTCATCTACACCATTTATACGTTGTGTGATCGCATTGACGGTGTCCAAATCGGCGACGGATTGGAGCCCGGTTTTGAGATGGATTATCTGCCATTGCTGATAGGCACAGACGCTGAACGCAGCGACCAGTAGCAGTGTCCGCAGGGTGGCAGCGCGCGAAAATGACAGCTTCATGGATGACCTCACTCAGGATGTGAGGCAGGTTCGCAAAAGCTATGATCGGAAGCAGTACCAAACCGTTTTTCGATTGGGATGGGTTTACGTTCGAGAACCCGCTACCGCGAATTCGGGAGCGTTTGCAAGGGTAGCGCCGACCTGTTTCGTAATTGCATGGAGTTGACCACCCATACTAGGGCTGGATAGACGCGGCCCCGTATACCACCGGCTTGCCACTGCCGAGCTGCGCAGGTTGCCTTAGATTGTGCAGGCTTCCGCTACCAAGAAATAGCCGAGCAAAGGGACTTATGGTTGACGGCTCGCCTGTCGATAGTTAGAACATCTAATTGCGACCCGGAGGATTGCCATGAGCCCTGTTATAGACCACCGCCAGGCTATGGATGAATTTGAATCCATGCTGATTCCTGTCTCATTTCGCAGCAAGATATCAGATCAGATCTGCCCTGAATCCACGCCAACACTGCGCAATCCGATCACCCTGAAAGGGCAGAAAAGCCAGAATCGAGAGAAGAATGTGGCTCGTAAAAAAGCACCGTCTTCTCAAAAGCCACGCCAGGAGGGCGTCAAGGAGCAAGCGTTGCACGACATGATCGTCAAGCACCCTTTCTTGCTCCACACGCCCGAGCTTTTTGCTGGCGGCTTGTACCTCAAATCTCTGCTCAACAAACTGCCCCTGCCTTCGCACCTGATCACTGATTTCGTTTATATAAGTGTGCAGGGCCCGATTGTGAAGATCACCCTGGTCGAAATTGAAAAATCCTCCAAAGCGGTCTTTCATGACAAGCTTTTGAGCCAATACAGGCTTAGGAGCGAAGCCGAAGCAGCCGTAAACCAGGTGAAAGGTTGGAAAGACACCCTTCGGCATGACGTCATGAGAAAGTGCCTTCTCTGCAACTTAAAACCCTTGTTTGAAGGCTATCCACTCCCAATTTTTTCACCGGATGGCTCTGTGACTCCTCTGGCGATAATCGAAATAAGCTACATGCTGGTTGTAGGCAGTGAAATGCCAAGAACTAGGGCTCATCAGGATCTGATCGATCGACTCTACTTGGATGAAAGTATCATCTTGATGACTTTCCCAATGATGATGGAACTGGTCAGGAATAGACCTGAGGTCAAGAATGTCCTAAAGCTCGGAACGAAGGGGATTCGGATGGAAACCCTTGGCGATCAGAATGCGCTTCACCCAATAGCCTCGGTTCTTTCGTTGGCGGTTGGCCCTACTGAAGACCCTTACAGCGTGCGGTCAGCCGGACTTGGATGGACGGGCAGCGATACACGCTATAGAGATGGAGCCTTTCATCCGGCTTCAGTCAAAGCCATCTTTTACCGGTCAGGTGGACTTTGCGAAAAACCGGGCTGTTCCCAGCCTGTTGTGGTGGGCGATAAGGTTGCAGGAGGTCTGTCTGCGATTTACAACGTGATTGACGAAGACAGCGACGTGAGTACCTTCGGTGACACCCGGCATGTCGCCTTGACCTGCGAAAAACATCACTTTCGCCTAAACGGCGATGACCGCTATACGCTTGGGAAGGTGCATCCTTTGGGCGAAGCCATGATGATGCGTGGACCCTATAGGCCAAAGCTTGATGCGCAGGCTACGACCTTCAGTTCCGCCTTTAAGGCCAGCGTTATTAAGGACATACTGAGTCTTGTGGAAGTCGACTCGACAAAGGAGCCAGGACTCGCCGGGCATTTATCGGATTGGCTTTGTGCCGTGCGCAGCCTTTATATGCATCCACAAAGGCTTCTGGCCAGCATCGTTGAGAATCAATTCATGCGCCAGGATTTTGGCTGGTGTATTAGGGACAGGGCGTTGTTGGATCGTGACTGGAGGTATTCCTTTCTCCATGGCGCCAGGTTGATTCGAATCAACCACTTTGCCCATGTGGGCTATGAAATTGAGGCCAATTTTTTTGATGAAGCTTTCATTGATCGACTGAAACGGATCTTCGACGACCGAGCGTCATGGGCACTCCAGGCTTTGTGTCAGGGTGATGGGAATGCTTTGCATCACCACCTCAAACAATCCCGGAAAGAGAGAGAGGAGCGGGAAAAGCAGGAAGAAGAGATTCGCAACTGGCGGCGTAGATGGTGATCTTCTCAGCCTGAAGGCGACAGGGGCATGCGGCTTCATCTTGTGCCCTTGGGGCTTTAGAGGTTCCCCATAATTTGGATAGCTAATCAGGAAGGGGAAAGAGCTTCTTGCAAGCTGCGCGCTATATTTTGAAGGAAATTCTGTTCAAAGCTAATCACGAGTCTTTCATCTTCTTCATTGAATTGGATTGGTGAGTTTGAGGTGGACAGTTGTACGCGAGTGTAAATTGTGTGAAATTTTGAGTTTTCATCTTCAACCAAAACGCAGTGACAAAGCAAAGGTGAGTTGTAAGAGATTTCCGAAAATATATTTTCGTCTACATATTCGTCGCTTTCGTACATAGGCTTAATGATGTGGCATTGTTCGTCGAGAATAACAGCTTGGCCGCTATTGTTATCTACTCTGACGCTTCGGATCAGTAGATTGTCGCCAGCATAAGCTTGCTTTACTATCATATGAGGCATGGTCAGCTCAGTACCAGAGCTGGTGGATCTTGCAGTCCAAATCAAAAAGGTCAGATCTCCGACTTTTCTGAATGCACCATCTGAGAATACAGCCACCTCGTATCCGCCTCCGAACATTGAGTGAAGATTGTTTGCTGAGGCGCCTCCTCGAAGCTCTGCGTTTAACAGCATTCCTGCCATTGCAAGGCATGCTGACAGCGCTTTTTTTTTCGCATCGACTTGGCCTGTCTCGCGCATGCGAGTTGAGCTAAACATATCTGAAAGTTCTTTTATTGCACCGGCCCCTGAGCCCTGAATCATCATGCGCCCAAACGTAGTAGAGTTATAGATCTCGGCATCATGACGAAATTGCTTGATCTTCCTGCACTCTTGCTCGAATACATAGCCAATGAATGAGGCACCATGCTTTATGATGTCTGGATGCGAAGATAAAAACGCTCTAACGCCGTCAGCCGTCAGAGGAGCGCTATTCGACATCTCTCGAAGCTCGGAAATTGCGACTCTAGCGGCCATGTAGCTTCCAGACCAAGCCAAAGCACAATTATTGTTGATGATCACAACTTTCTGACTAAGCCCTTTGATCGCCCAACCTGAATCACCAAAGACTTCATGGGCATCTCCGATAGTGGGTAATCCTGCCTTTTGTCTCGTTTTGGCCTCTCCTGTTATCAGGAGATCTCCGAACACCACAGGGCATTCACTGATCTTAAAGGCGGCAATTGCAGTCATAGAACGTCTCCAGCGATGTAAAGAATGCGATATTAAACAGTTTAGCCGTAAAGACGAACTCTGCAAGACCTCGGTGTCCACGGGGATGTAGATCATAATGCCTTAAGTCGACATAAAAGCAAATAGCCCTAATACTGAGGGGTGTCGCCAGCGCTGTGGCTCATGTCTCTGTTCACATGATGATATGTGGCTAACGTCTTATTTTTTTAGGGGGGGGGCAGCGTTATTTACGTTATACATAAAAAGTTAAATGCACATCACTGCACCTTCCAATGTTCCAGTGCTCAGAGGGATCAATAGGTAGATCGGACGAATATTCGCTTTCACCTCGCCATGTTTAGAATTGAACCTTTACAAGGGCCAGGTATGGTGCGGTCCTATTACAATGTCAGTACGCAAAAAAAGGCCACCCAAGGGTGGCCCTGTTCAAGCGTTGATAAGTTGTCTGGCGAGTGCCATCTCTACGGAATCACCGTCCTGGTTCAATGAGTCCAGACCAGACTCTGGAACCTCTCCTGAAGTGCTCTGTGATACGGCGATCTTCTTCGCCATCAGCTGCAGACAGGTGATCTGTGAGCTTCCGATGTAGCCGAAAAAGATCACCCTGACGTCCTGCTTCTGCCCGATCCTCCATGATCGTCTCGCCGCCTGCTGCACCGTGTAGACGTTGTAACCCGTCTGCATGAATGCAATGGTCGGAAAGTCGAGCAGATCCAGACCTGTTTTTACGAGCTCCGGGTTGGCGATCAGTACGTCGACGCCTCGATCAACCTGGTCAAGGATCCAGTCCTCGCGCCTGGCGGTGTCCACCGATGCACGCAGCACTGCCACCTTCAGTCCCGATTGTTCAAGCACCCGCTTCATGCGACTTGTGGTGTCTCTGGTGCCCGTATAAACCGAGTAGGCCAGAACCCTGCGGTTTCGGGCTTTTTCAGCAAGACATAGGTCCAGAAGGGCCTGTTCTTTAGGCATGAGCTCATCGTCTTCAAATATCGATGGCACGAAAGCCAACGTTTCTCTGGAACGAGGATGCTTCACCACCTCAGGTCGAAAGCAGCAGTCCGGCCATGCCAGTAGCACGTTCAACACCACCCCTAACAGCGTGGTGTCTCTGCGAGCAAGTGCCTGACGAAGCTCGATGGTCAATGTCTGGGCAAGTTTAAGGTGAGCCGCCTCCTGGTTTGGAGACATCGGTACGTCAATGAACTCCTCCCGGTAATCGGGTAGTACGTTGCCGCCGATATCCTTGAGTTTCAGAAACACAGTGAAGGGTAGAACGAAGCGATGAATGCCTTTCGGGCCGAAGCCCGGTGCTTTGACCGTCCGCACAGAGAGTTTCTTGCCTTTGGCCGTCTTGTGAGAACTGCCATCTCGCTCGGTATAGATATCCTTCAATACCCCGTGATCCCGCATAAAAGACATGGCCGCCGGCGCCATGCTTCCTCGCGCGTTGGGTTGATAGCCGTCCTCGATCATACGTCTGGTGAGGATCCGGAACAGAAGGTAGAACAGATCGTCTGCATAGCCGCCCATTAGAGTGCCGGTCAGCAGCACAGTCTTTCGTGCTTTGGCTGCGAGCACGCCCATAGCCTGACCTTGTGCCGATCCACTGTTTTTGTATTCATGCCCTTCGTCCACCACCAGTAGGTCGAAACACCCATCAGGTAGGTAGCGCTTGATGAACTCGGTGGGTTGGTAACCCCCCTCGCCGAACCCGAACTCGATGTTGGCCATCGCACGCTCCATGCGCTTGGCCTGGCGGTCGCTGAAGATGAAATTGCCTTTGGCGTCCATCAGATTGATGAACTCAGAGACATTGTCCAGAAGCATCGAGGCGAGAAAGTCTTCGCCGAAGTCAGACAAAAGCCGTTCTGCACGAACAGGTCCGATTGTAGGGATGCGACACATCGACTTAAGGATCGTGTTGCGACGGCTGCCGCCATCCGATTTGCCCGGTCGCATCAGCGTCCATAAAGCAGCATCACAGTGGTCGCAACGTCGACGTCGCTCTTCTCGATGAAATTCCTCAGCGGTTATCAGATTGCCTTCCTGGTCCTGGAGCAGACGTCCACAATCTGGACACGCTGCAAGGCTCCTTCCGCTGCCGGCACGCCGTTGCCAAAACGCTAGGCGCCAGTGGAATCCCATACGCATCCGCACACGGCCGAGAATGAAAAACTCCTGACGTCCGTCGTCGGTATCGTCCAACTTATCGCGCAGCTTCAGCAGCTTGACCAGGGTATCCGGTCCATTGAGCACCCATACACGAGCGTCAGGGATGGTTTCGAGAATCTCGCGCCGCCACTTGTAGACCAGATGCGGAGGCGCGATGACCATCGTCCGGCGATAACCCGCTCCATGCATGACTGCAGCGAGCGCGATGGCCATCATCGTTTTGCCCGTACCCATCTCGGCATTGATGATGCCAGCCTGCTCATTCCGATCGAGCAAAAGCGCGGCAATTGCCCCGACCACTTGGGCTTGGGCAGGGAACGGCTGTCGTTTTAGACCGTACATCACTCGTTGCCGAGCAGGATCATCCGTGCCGACATACACCGGGGGGTTAGATCGGTTTAGAGACTCTAGTAGTTCATCGCCGAATTCTTCTATGAACTCTGTTAGTCCAATGCTTAAAGCATCGGTTTGAGGTTGGCTCGATGTTTGTTTCAAAGTCAGGTCGTTCATGGTGTTTCTCCACATAGGGTTGAAACAGGGCATGCACGACACCACGAAGGGTACTGGGCATACCCTGCGGGTTGGTTTAAAGCTCGGGTGACGATCTAGGTCGGATACTCCGCTGGGAACAGAATGCTCGTCGCACGGCGTATCTGGCTGGTCAGGACCCAGAGCTTGGTTTCCCCAGCTACATCAACTGCGTAACTGGAGCAGATGTGTCCGTCGGAGGACAGGGATTGTTGATTCCTGTCACGGTGTTCTTGCGGGATGTCGCCCCAGTCGCCCGATTTGTGGCGATCTAGGAAGGGGGTGACCTCCAGCATCCGTTGGTCTACAAGATTTTTCACCTTCGTAGATAAGTACAGGCGGCCGGAGTCGAACAGCGCCGATGGCGGAACCGGTTCCGGGTTTGTTTCCTGCTGCTCTGGTTCAAGCTGTTTGCTGGTCGCCGAGCTTATGGTCAATGCACATCCTTGAGTGCTCGAGCCTGGCGTCATATCCCATGCCCGAATCCTGGGCACAAAACGATCTGTCATGATCCTTGTCTCAAAGACGTTGCCATCTTCATCCTCGGTGAACTCGGTCTTGGGTACCTTATCCTTGTATGTGTCCCCTTTGAGCACCAAGACACGTCCTGACCGTGAAGTGACCACACCTGTGATTGCTCCCGCTGCGAGTGCTAACGCTAAGTGCCATCGGGAAAGCGCTTTGACAGGAGGTCGCGGTTGAACCCCTGACTGGCCAAAATGCAGCGTGAAATCAGTCCACAGACCTCTTAGACGGAGAACCTCTTCACTGAATTGCTCTGGTTCAAGAGTGATTCGGTAGAAGTGTTCCAGTTCATTGGTGATCGGCAGGACAGCGTATTGCTCCCATGGCCAAGTGACCGGTAGCAGGTCAGCAGCTTGATCCCCGGATCCGATTGCCCGCAAATGCTCACGCATCGCAGCCACTTCCCGAGGCCTTGCCAGATCCTGGCGCCGGACCCTGATCCCGAATATAACGACCTGTTTGAAAGTACGGTCCACTGCAGCGCAGATCCGCAGCCCGGTAAAGTGATTGGTCAGCCAGCCGCATAGCTCGTCGTCCAGCACGTAGTGGGGAACGATGAATACCATCACTCCTCCGTACTGCAGCAACGGCAGCGATCGTTGGTAGAACGCCTTCTCAAGCCTTCTGCGCCCGTTGCCCTGGTACTGTGATGCGCCAGAGTGGTCAGCTACCAGGTCGCCGTAAGGAGGGTTGAGCCAGAGCAGTCCGAAGGACTGTCGAGAGATCATAGTGTCCATCAGGTCACCCTGCAGCACTCGGTCAAGCAAGGTTTTCGAGTGTTCAGCACGCTCTCTGTCGTACTCAACGGCATAGGCCTCGGTTCGGTTGCGCTCCAATTGGTGTGCAACCTCAGCCAAAGCCACTCCTTCACCTGAACACGGATCGAGAATCCGCATCCGTCCCGAGGAAGCTGGCACCAACGCCTGCAGAGTGCGTTCTAGCGTCAGTTCGTCAGTCGGGTAGTAGCCGTTGCGTGCAAAGTTACGGGCAAGCCGTGGAAACATCAAAGCCATGGTCAACTCCTTGGTCGGTTAGGTGCAGAGCTACGCCGTCACTTCAGTGGTGAGTTTTCCTTCGCGAATGAGTTCGCCTAAGGCTTTTTCGAGTAC
Organism: Pseudomonas asturiensis; assembly: GCF_900143095.1. GTDB lineage: Bacteria > Pseudomonadota > Gammaproteobacteria > Pseudomonadales > Pseudomonadaceae > Aquipseudomonas > Aquipseudomonas asturiensis. The sequence goes on from NZ_FRDA01000009.1 coordinate 210,819, forward strand.
GTCCAGCTGCAGGCATAAGCGCCAGGCAGTCACCGAGCCAATAGCACCTGGTAGCTGATGCAGCATGTTGTGCGCGGTAAGTACGGACATCACCGGCTCACGCCAATGTGGGAGAAAGGGAAGCGGGCAGGTGTCAACTACCAGTGGCCACAGCCTATGGAAAGGCTGCTGGCTTTTCTCAATTAGTGCATACGCATAGTGGTTTGCTCGATCTGGCTGCGCGCAGCGCTGATCGAAAAGCCATAAGTGCAGCAGGCTGCCGAAAAGCGTTCCGCGAAGCTGGCGTGTGGTACGTTTTTCCAACAGCTCCGCTTCAGGGAAGACCGGAATACGCTGTTCATTCATGACAATGTGGAACTGATCTAGGCCATTCTCGGCACTACCGAGTGTTAGCCTGGCCAGGAACTCCTGCATGGCCGTATCGCGACCCCATGCCGATAGGAAGATCAGGTTCCGTTTTTCGTCGCAGACGCACGCGTCAACGTAAAGTTCAGGGCATTCTTCAATGTGGAACAACTGTGTGCGGTCGGGCATGACAACCTCCGATGAGGAGGGGCACCTGCCCAGAGGGCGAAGAAGCCCCTCAGGATTTAGTGTGTTTATTTAATGAAGACAGGTGTATCGATGGCTGAACGTGTTTGCTCTTTCGTTTCACACTGCCAGTGACCATCAACCCATGCGTCGTGGGCAAATTCAAACACCTCAAAAACGGCGTCGGGGTCGCTGGGATCCAGCTGGGTGCAGTACAACTGGCCTTCGGGATTCAATCCCGCTGCCCAGTGGCTACCTAGTTTGAGCCGATAGCCTGGTCTACCCTGCAAGAGGATCCGGTATACAGCTATTACCTGGTCGAAGCTGAAAGGCTCAAGAGAGACTAGTTTCTTCTCACGGGGGTCGAACGAGATGCTGTTTGGCTGATACAGCGGGCTTTGGCCGGTGAGGTAGATCTCGCAACGATAGAGCGGTCGAAGGGCCACGGCGGCGTCAGCTTGCTCGCCAGTAAGGCCGAGCTCCTCCACCATGAAGTCCCACAACTCGCCGTCGTGCACATCCTCGTTGTTGGCGAGCTGATCCTCAACGTTCTCCAGAATCGCTTTAGTAAGGGTTTTGAAAACTGGGTTCATGTGATGCTCCTGTAAGTGTGAGGAGCACCCATGAGGGAGTCCTCAAGGGCGGGCAAATAGATAGTTACAAGGTCCAGATTGCGTTACAGATTGCGTAGCTTCCAGGTCTGTTGCTTGAAATCGAGTTCGTAGCCGAGCTCGCCGAGTCGAACACACTGTTGCCGTAACCGCTGGCGATCCACGGTTGTGTCCAACCGGACTGAATTCCCAATTGGCCAGATCGTGCCAAACAGCTCAACGTCAGGTGCCAGAGAGGTATCCGATTTCGGTGTGGCTTTCGCCATACCGAACGGTGCGTCGCTGTCATCATGAGTTGGACTCTTGGACACTGTGGGAACAGCGCGTCGAGCTTTGGCTGGAGGTGAACCTCCCGAAAGCTCTTCGTCTATTGGGTCTGTTTCATGGTTTGAGAGCCGTTCAGCTTCATCTGCACTGAGGTTGGCCACGTCCTCCAACGACATGCTGTCCAGCCTGGCGCGGATTTCTACTACCAGTCTGCCGCCATTGGTGTAGTAAGAAGGGCGAATCTCGGTAATAGCAAAATCACCTCGATATTTTCCCTCTTGATACTGGTCCAGCAAAGCGTCCTTGATGACGAACTCGCCGATTGACGTTGAAAGCCTTCCGACGTTGAATTCGCCGTTACGACCGTTGATTGTGCGTATGGCCAGATAGCCGGGCAGGTTGATCATGAGCTACTCCGCATTGCTCGGGCTGGCGACACACTCGGATGCCCGATGAAAAAAAGCCCGAATACTCGGGCTTGTTCGTGGTTGCAGGTTGCCAACTGAGTCAGCAAAGATAGAGGGGCTTTTCATCTCTCAGCGAAATACACAGGTACGAATTACCGTGTACTGCGTCAATGCGATGGAGTTTCAGCTCCAGCCATTCACGCCCTGATGAGCTGTCACTGTCAGGTGCGAAACGATAGATACCGAATTCTATCTCCGTTTCATCAGGCTGCAGGTGGAGTTCACGGTACGCTTCAAGTACGACTTCTCCGAGACGAATGCCTACTTCTGAAATATGCGATGCAGCCTTCAAGTGGACTGATTCGTTCCAAGCGGAGGGAGTCAGCACCACAGGCAGCTTCAGCAAAGTGGGTGACAAGTGGTTTATGGCGTTGGACATGTTAGTTCTCCAGGTGCGGGTAACCACCTGGCCCGACCGGGAGGTGAATTACCCGGTCAGGTTGGTTTTCGTTCTTGAATATGTTTGGTTAGAGTCTTTCTGTTACAGAGGATGAGTTAACCCTCTCTGTGCCAGCCCCTGAGAGTCCAGTAAGAGTTCAGAATTACTGCATCTTCGATATAAGAGCTCTGATCCGGTGTAAAGCTCTCAGCGTGGTCCATGAGGGCCAGGTCTTCGAGCTTGTCCAGTACATCCTGCCAATATAAGCTGGAAGAACGATCCGGCGGGGTATCTTTGTTTAGAGCTTGTTGATGAATACTGTCTTGAGTCCGTGCTTTTGAAATTAGCAGGGCCAGCTCAAGTCGCAAGGTCAATCTTTCAGGATTGCTATCCATAACGGGACTCCAATATACGAGCCCCGGTCCCTTAGGGTGAGGGCCTTAAGGGGAAGGTAGACTTTTTGCGTCAAGAAGTGATTACAACTCCCATCATTGCAAGCAAAGTGGCTACGAGTCCTCCCGCGCCTATCTGAGTCATCAGTTGAGTGGAGAGCTGTTGTCCACATTCGAGAAAAAAGATGCTGAGCACTAAAAATACGAGTGTAGCGATGGCGAATTTCATGAAGTCGTTACCTGCGTAGTGGAGAAAAGAAAAGGCGCCTGCAGGGCGCCTTGAGGTAGTAAAGGTGCTATCAAGCGGCTTGTTTCACTCCTCGTGCAGCGCGAGCCGGTTTGACCGGTTTCGCTTTAGAAGGAGTAGCAGCTGGCGTAGCTACATCAGTTGGTTCGCTAGAGGCAGATGCCTCGGATTGAGCTACTGGGGTAGCTTCCGACACTGAGCTTCCAGAAGAGGCAGGTGCTTCTTCTTTCTGCGGAGCCTGATAAACGTATTCACCTTCAACTTTGATCCAGGCAAGGTACAAGAGACGGCCTTTGAGGCTGACACCTGGTTGGCCTTGCTTAGGACCATTGCTGTAGGTAAAAACATCGGCCCAGAGATCGCCAATCCGGAATGAGACAAGAACCTTCTTCTCGGCAGCGACAGCTTCCTGGCAACGGCGAATCAGCTTGTCAGCTTCAGCACCCACCACGTTGCAATCGATGTATGAGTACTCAACCGAGTCTGTGCTGCCTTTGAGGGCGGCAATGGTGACGGCCATGAAAGGGTCTCCCTTACGAGGCTTCACTTCACGAATGCGGTTGAGATAGCCAATGCCGACGGTGTGCAGGTCGAAGTATTTGGTTTCGTTGGTAGAGTTGCTCATGATGTATCTCCAGTTTTGAGTGTTCAAAGCGGAGATACACTTCGCCCAAGGGGAAGGTATTCCCCGCATGGGTGGTAAAGCGAAATTTTACGACAATCAATGCATGAATCTGAACGCAGTAAGCATAACGCCTACGGCAGCAGTCAGCATGACAGCCATACGAATGGTGAGCTTCAGTTCGAGTCGAGACTCGAGATTGTCGATGTCGGCTTTTGTCGCGAGTTGCGTTTGCATATCCGACTCCAGAGCATCGACGACTGCAGCGGCGCGTTTTTCCTCAACATCAATCGAAATCAATGCTTGGTACAGCGCAATACTGCTTTTCATGAAGGTCTCCTGCTTGGCACGAGACCAACCCTACGGGAAAGGTCCCGATGGGGTGAGAGAATCATTATGCATCCATCAACCAAATAAACTGGTCAACCGTTCGCGCTTCCGAATGCTTTGCGAACTGGGGGTTGGATTAATGCGTAAAACGCATCGTAGTCATGAAATCCAGACTACCTCGGGCATGTTGCTGACAACGTCAGCGGTACATGGCTTTAGAATCCTTTAAGGGAGATTCGCTTGTCAACCCTCCTAATGAAAAAAGCCCCTCAATGAATGAGGGGCTTGTCGGAGTAGGGGGAGTATCAAGCAATGAGCTGGTCCAACGAACCCATGACAGGGGCCTTAACTGCTGGTTCAGCATTGTGCTTTTTGGACGTCTCAGGCACCTTCGATGCGCGAGATTTACGGGCTTTCTTCACCGGTTTGGTCTGAGCCTCTTGCGTATTAGCCTCATACCAATCACGAAGATTGATCCCTTTGCGACGCACTATGGCTGGCACGCTGCAGTAGTTTTCGCACTCGTCGTGGGTCATTGCAGGTTCAGGCATTATCCTGCACTGCGCTATTACCACATCGACTGTTGCAGGTTTTGGCCTTTGGTTGACCGCACGGATGCATTCACGCAATGCAGTACCGACCATAGCGCCAAAACGTAAGCTTGCTGTACTCATGGTGTTTCTCCAGTGAAAATTGCGGAGAACACCGCCCGAGAGGGGAGTGATTCCCCGCTGGGTGAGTGACGCGTTTAATTTGCATCCATCGGCGTTAAAAACACCGATCGTTCGCGCCTCCGGAAGCTTTGCGAACTTTTGGTTGGATCAATGCGCGGAGCGCATCGTAGTCATGAGATCCTGACTACCCGGGCATGTTGCTGACAACGTCAGCGGTACATGACAATGAGAATGGAAAATGCGGACGCGGTTGTCAACGCGTTATTTAGTTTTCTACGGCTTAGCAAATTCGTAACCGTCCGGGCAACACACCTTCCTAGCACCGTCGCTTGAGGCGATGGTGTCCACCTAAATTTAAGTGGACACCATTTTTAGCCTTTTTAAGCGGACGCCCATGCCACAAGAACGCCGTTCCTATTCCAAAACCTTCAAGGCCCAGATCATTGCCGAATGTGCGCAGCCTGACACGTCAATTGCCAATGTCGCATTGACCCACAACCTTAACGCCAACCTCGTCCATAAATGGATTCGGATGCATGCGCAGAAAAACATAGCGCTGCAAACTGCCTTTATTCCGGTCAAGGCATTGTCGTCGGCGGGGGCACTTCAAGTTCTTCCGTCCACGATTCGAATCGAAGTGCCTCATTCAAAAGGCGTAGTCGTTGTGAGTTGGCCGGCAGAACATGCAGCGGCGTGTTCCGCTTTCCTGCGAGACCTGCTGCGATGATCCGCATCGACTTCATCTGGCTCGCCACCGACCCCATGGACATGCGGGCCGGCACTGATACCGCGCTGGCACGAGTTGTGGCGGTGTTCGGTGCGGCGAAGCCGCACTGTGCTTATCTGTTCGCCAACCGCCGCGCTAATCGCATGAAAGTACTGGTGCATGACGGCGTGGGTATTTGGCTTGCCGCCCGGCGTTTGAATCAAGGACGCTTCTTGTGGCCGGGTGCGCGGCACGGCTCCGAAGTTGAGTTGGACGCCGAGCAACTTCAGGCCTTGGTGCTCGGGTTACCTTGGCAGCGCGTCGGTGCAGGCGGAATCATCTCGATGCTTTAACACTTGCCATGGCGCGCTTGCCAGCGCAATTGGCCCATCAGCCTATCGTCGTCACCAGCCCTCTCTGACAAAATCGGCTGCATGACTTCGCATCCAAATCTCGATCAATTAAACCCTGAACAACTGCGTGCCCTGGCGGCGCAGTTGATCCAGCGCGTCGAGACAATGGACAAGCAAATCACCCATCAAAAATCGGTCAACGAGAAGCTGGCCCACGAGATCGCGCTGCTCAAGCGCTTCAAGTTTGCCAAGCGCAGCGAGCAGCTAAGTCCGGATCAGGCCAGCCTGCTTGACGACTTGATCGATACGGATATCGCCGCTATCGAAGCGGAGCTTGAGGCACTGCAACCGGCAGCTGTCGGAGCCAAAGTGCGCCAGCAACCCAAGCGCGCACCGCTGCCACCGCAATTTCCACGCACGCTGATCCATCACGAGCCGGACAACAGCCACTGCCAATGCGGCTGTGCCCTCAAGCGCGTCGGTGAAGATGCCAGCGAAAAGCTCGACTACACACCAGGCGTGTTCACCGTCGAGCGCCACATCCGTGGGAAATGGGTCTGTGAACAATGCGAAACGCTGATCCAGGCACCGGTACCGGCGCACGTCATCGACAAGGGTATCCCGACAGCAGGCCTGCTCGCCCACGTCATGGTGGCCAAGTTCGCTGACCATCTACCGCTGTATCGGCAGGAGAAAATTTTTGGCCGTGCCGGGTTGTCCATCGCCCGTTCGACTCTGGCGCAATGGGTAGGCAACTGCGGCGTGCAACTCCAGCCGCTAGTCGATGCGCTGCGCGAAGCCGTGCTGACGCACGGCGTCGTCCACGCCGACGAAACTCCGGTACAGATGCTGACGCCTAGCGCGAAGAAAACTCATCGCGCTTACGTCTGGGCTTATGCCACCAGCCAGTTCTCTGAACTTGCTGCGGTCGTTTATGACTTCAGTCCGAGCCGTGCTGGCGAACATGCTCGAAATTTCCTCGGCCACTGGAACGGCAAGCTGGTCTGCGATGACTTCGCTGGCTACAAGGCAGGCTTTGAACTGGGCGTTACGGAAATCGGCTGTATGGCCCATGCGCGCCGCAAGTTCTTCGATCTGCACGCGACCAACAAGAGCCAGATCGCTGAAAAAGCACTGCACTACATAGCGGCCTTGTACGAAGTTGAACGAGAGGCACGCGAGTTGGAACCGGGTATCCGGCAGCGAATACGGCAGGACAAAGCAGCGCCGATCATCGATGCACTTCATACCTGGATGATCGCCCAGAGGCAGCTGGTGCCTGAGGGATCGGCCATCGCCAAAGCGTTGGATTACAGCCTCAAACGCTGGATAGCGCTGACGCGCTATCTCGATGACGGAGCTGTGCCCATCGATAATAACTGGTGCGAGAATCAAATCCGGCCGTGGGCTCTTGGGCGCTCGAACTGGCTGTTCGCGGGCTCGTTACGCAGCGGCAAACGTGCGGCGGCGATCATGAGTTTGATCCAGTCGGCGCGGCTCAACGGGCATGATCCGTATGCTTACTTGAAGGATGTTCTTACACGCCTGCCGACGCAGCGGGCGAGTAAGATTACCGAGCTGTTGCCGCACAGGTGGGTGCCCGTTTGATCACGCAAGGCGTAATGGCCGGACGCTTATGGCTCAACAAATTTCAGGATCAAGGCTTGAACCGGCTCGGTGTTGCAATTATCGCGAGCGAAGCTCGCAGATGATGTGCCGGTTTTCGGATTTGGTGGTTTGCTTGTGTTTTACCCTGGATTTAGACGAACCCTGGGCTGGCGCGAAATGACCGATTCACGTCCGGCCATTCGACACACAGCGCCAGATTTGCCAAGTAATTTACTCGGAGCGCTTTTCGAATATTCCTTTGGCGATGTCCGCCGCCGACATTGCGCTCGGCCAACCGGCGTAGAAGGCCAGATGCGTAATTATTTCGGCAGCCTGAATTTGGGTCAGACCGTTATCCATGGCTTTGTTCACATGGAAAGGGATTTGAGCGGCTTGCCCCACTGCAACCAGAGCCGCGACCGTGACCAGGCTGCGGTCACGGGGAGTCAGTGCCGGGCGCAGCCACAGGTCATGAAACAGTACCGAAGTTGTATAGCCTGCGAGCGCGTCGAATGCAGGGCCGATCATCTGTTCTACCGCCGCCACGCGCACCTCTTCAAAGGCTTCATCAACTGGTAGCAGGTTGCCCTTTACATCCGCCAATGCGGTTGGTGCGATACCGCGAGTCTCAAAAACCTCTTTCGCGATGGATGCCGCCAATGTCGCATTGCCCCAGCCTGAATAGAATGCCAAATGAGTGATGACTTCAGCCAGTTCGGTCGGCGTAACGCCATTGTCCAACGCCAAGTTGAATTGGCGAGCCATTTCGGCTGGCTGATGCCGCGCAGTCAAGGCGGCAACAGTCACGATGCTGCGATCCCGGGGCAGCAGTTGCGGTCGCTGCCATATCTCTTCCAGAAGCACGTTCTGGGTGTAGCGCGCAAATGCCGGTAAGGCGAAGTTAGCTTCGTCTGACTTCATAGTGATCGCTCGCTCGTGCAGGTGGATAGTGGGAAACGAGGGTGTGACGGTGCCCCCGAAGAAACACCGTCAGGCGCTGAAGAACGATTAACGGTTGATGGTTTTCATCATCTGCGCGGTGTAACGCTCACCTTGTACAGGCACCTTGGCCAGAACCTCACCAAGTTCGCGAAGGTCTTCTACGGTCAATTCCACGGTTGCTCCGCCTACGTTCTCTTCAAGGCGATGCAGCTTGGTTGTACCTGGTATAGGCGCAATCCACGGCTTTTGTGCCAGCAGCCAAGCCAGCGCAATCTGGGCGGGGGTGGCTTGCTTGCGTTGGGCGATTTCACCGATCAGGGTGACGAGATGGTGGTTGGCCTCGCGGGCACCGTCAGCAAAACGAGGCAGATTGTTCCGGACATCACCATTGGAGAAGGTCGTGCCGGCATCAATTTTCCCGGTCAAAAAACCTTTGCCCAACGGACTGAAGGGAATGAAGCCAATCCCGAGCGCTTCGAGGGTTGGAATAATTTCCTGTTCAGGCTCACGGGTGAACATCGAATACTCACTTTGAAGTGCCGACAGCGGCTGCACCGCATGGGCGCGACGGATAGCGTCTACGCCGGCTTCACACATGCCAAAGTATTTGACCTTGCCTTCGGTGATGAGGTCGCGCACGGCCCCGGCAACATCTTCCATAGGAACATTGGGATCGACGCGATGTTGATAAAACAGGTCAATGCAGTCGGTCTTCAGGCGCTTGAGTGATTCTTCCGCCACCTGACGGATACGCTCAGGTCGACTGTCCAGCCCTGCGGCGGGGCTGCCGTCCTTAAAACCGAATTTTGTCGCGATGACGATCTGCTCGCGAAATGGTTGAACGGCTTCGCCAACCATTTCTTCGTTGACTTGCCCATAGGCTTCTGCCGAATCGAAGTGGGTGACGCCACGCTCAAAGGCCGCCCGGATGAGTTTGATTGCGTCCGCTTTGTCAGTGGCGGAGCCATAGCCGAATGTCAGGCCCATGCAGCCCAGGCCAATGGCTGAAACTTCGAGGCCGTTGCTGCCGATTTTGCGCTTTTGCATCATCCATCTCCTTTGTGGGTATTGGAAACCAACCCACAAACTGTTTGGTTATTGGGGATGCAGCTACTTTAGAAACATATGGCCCATTCAAGAAGTGGCATACTGTGATAACCGGTATGAGGTTAATTCATAATGGCACAGAGCGATTTCAACAGCCTTGCGGTGTTCATCACCGTTGCGCGCGAGCGCAGCTTTACCAGAGCCGCGGCACATTTGGGTGTGTCCCAATCAGCTATTAGCCATAGCATCCGCAGTCTTGAAGAACGTCTTGGTATCCGCTTGCTGACCCGCACCACACGCGGCGCGTCGCCGACCGAAGCCGGCGAGCGATTGCTTGTCAGCCTTGTGCCTTACTACGAGGGGATAGAAACCGAAATTGCTGCGTTAGGAGAGCTGCGTGACAAGCCGGCCGGAACTATCCGGATCACCTCGCCCGACCATGCGGCATCTAGCATTCTCTGGCCGAAACTCTCTAGGTTGCTGCCGGAATATCCCGATCTGACTCTAGAGATCAACATCGGCTACCGGTTAATCGATATCGTCGCTGAACGCTTCGACGCCGGAGTGCGTATAGGCGATCAAGTGGCAAAGGACATGATCGCAGTCAGGATTTCCCCTGACTTTCGAATGGCTGTGGTGGGAGCGCCGAGTTACTTTGCTCATCGTGCGAAACCACAGATTCCCCAAGACCTGACAACTCATAACTGCGCGAACCTGCGTTTGCCCACTCATGGTGGTTTGTATGCATGGGAGTTTTCCAAGGCAGGCAAGGCGCTACAGGTTCAGGTGTCTGGCCAGATGATCTTTAGCAACTCACCCCAAATAATGGCCGCCGCTCTGCAAGGATACGGGTTGGCATATGCACCGGAGGATCTTGTCCAGGCATATGTCGAGGATGGTCGGTTGATCCGTGTTCTTGAAGACTGGTCGCCAACTTTTCCCGGATATCACCTTTACTACCCGAGCCGGAGGCAGTCATTGCCAGCCTTTGCACTGATGGTCAATGCTCTCCGCTACAAGGTTTAGGGGACTCTGCGGTCAAATCCAGCATTGGTTGCGATTTTCTCATTGGTGACCGACAACCTCCAGCAGTTGATCAACACCCTTATCAATGTCTGCTTTTGGCTGTGGATTCAACCGGTAGACGCAACGGTCTAAAGGTAACCCAGCAAGAGGAGTGTTCTTATGAAGCAACGGCCTCGGATCTACTACGCCGACACGTAAAAGGCCCTGCTGGGGTTTGGAAGGTGAGTTCGCCGGACGCTTACGCAAATTCAACCAGTAGCTATAAGCTGCTATTGAGGATGCGAGCGATTCAGGACTCAGCCGCGCGACGGCGAGGCCAGAAGAAGATGGATTTCTCCGTAAGCAGCAGCGCTGTAGAAAATCGTGCTGAGAGTTATCACACTAACCAGTAATAACTCTCAGCCGACGTACACTCTACAATTTGCTGTTAAAAATGCCACCTGTGAGCGCGAGCTCGACGAGAGTCCCTGGGCATTGACTGCTCGCTTTGCTTCATCAACATCACCCGGCCCATTGTCGTGGCTGGGGGCCAGTTATCATAAGGCACGCATTCGCGCACAAAAGGAGCCCGTTTTTTCACCGGTGGGCGCCGGCAGCGAAAAGTGGCTACCTCGGAAGGTAACCTCGGCATCCTGCGCACTGCAGGATGACCAGGTTACCTTCCGAAAAAGCAGGGAATTTAAAAAGAGTGGACCGCAACACCAGTGCGGCCCTGAGACTATTGTGCATCGAACCTTCCATGAACTCTTTGTGCCTTTGGACCCGCTTTCACGAGTTAGACGGCTGCGTGTCTGCTACTGAACAGGGAGACACAGGGAGAATTCACAACAAGATCTGTACGCCCCTCCCGATGCTTAGCGTACTCTGGGGTTGGAGAATGAAGGCAAGGCCGACTTCTCCAGGGTGTCACTGATGACCGTCAGTGACCAGCGGGGTGGAACTGGTATTAGCCCCATTGTCGCACATCATTTGTAACCCCGCTATAACCAGCCTCTTAGCTGCTTTTGACTGTAGCGGCTGGCGGCTTGGCAGACTTGCCTGCCGATTTTTTCTTCCCTGTACCAATGTTCACCGTACCTTTGCATTCAGGGTAACGGGAACACGCCCAGAAAACACCTGAGGATCCTTTACGCTGCGAGGTTTGAGCTTTGCACAAAGGGCACTTGGGACCTTCCGGTACTTTGATCGACAAGGTGGTGCCCTTGTATTGGTCGACGAGCCTGGTGATCCAGCTCGATTGCTTGGCGATAAAATCGTCGAGCGTCAGGGTGCCTTGCTCGATCATCGTAAGCGCTTGCTCCCAGATCGCAGTGGTGCCCGGATCGGCCACAGCAGGAGGGACCGCATCGATTAGTGAAAACGCTGCTTCAGTAGCCCGTAATGCTTTACCTTTCTTGGTCAAAGAGCCTCGATCAATCAAGCCCTGAATGGTAGCGGCCCGAGTTGCCTCAGTTCCAATTCCTGTGGTTTCTTTAAGCTTCTGAGCCAGCCTTGGATCCTTGACGAGCTTGGCAATTGTCTTCATCGCCTTGATCAAAGTACCCTCGGTGTAGTGCTTAGGCGGTTCGGTTTTAAGCGCTTTAAGCTGCAGGTCCTGAATGTCACACCGAGCGCCATTTTGTAGCATGGGCAGTGTCTGAGAGCGCCCCCCGCTTGCATCACTTTCAACCTCTACATCATCCTCGGGCGATGTGGAGAAAAGGATTTTCCAGCCTGGGACCACAATTCGCTTGCCCACGGCATGGAGGGAAACTGCGTTGCATTCAAACGTGACCACGGTCCGGTCGTACTCATGGGTTGGCAGGAACTGCGCAAGGAAGTGAGCGCGAATCAATTCATAGACCTTGCGTTCTTTTTCAGACATTGTTGCAAGGTTTGCTGGTTCAAGCGTGGGGATTATTCCGTGGTGGGGACCAGTAATTTTTTTGTCATTCCATGCACGGGAACGCTGCTCCGGGTCGATTAGGTGCAGCGTCTTACCGATAGCAGGATCAGTACGGTTCAAAGCATCGAGGACCATTGGCACCTCATCCAGCATGCTCTCTGGCAGGTAACCGCAATCTGTCCTAGGGTAAGTCGTCGCCTTGTGGGTTTCATAGAGTGACTGGGCGACGTCCAGAGTCTCTTGCACCCCCATCCCGAATTTGGCTGAGCACACTTCCTGCAGGGTGCTCAAATCGAAAGGGAGTGGCGCGGCATCCTTCTCACGCTTGGTATCCACCGAAGTAGCTATGGCAATCTGGCTATTTTTCAGCGTGGCAAGAGCAGCAGCTGCAGCACGTTGATCAAGGCATCGCCCTTCCTCATCGACTACCGACTCATCGGCGACCCATTTCGCCATAAACGAGTGGCCTGCAGTCCAGAGCTGAACCTCTAGACTCCAGAACGGTTTAGGCATGAAGTTTGAAATTTCCCGGTCCCGGTCGACCACCAAGCGAAGGGTCGGGGTTTGCACACGTCCAACAGACAGCACGCCCGTGTATCCGGCCTGTCTTCCGAGTAGCGTGAACAAACGAGAGAAGTTCATGCCGATCAGCCAGTCCGCTCGGGAGCGAGCGAGCGCGGAGAGATACAAAGGGTAGGTTTCAGAGCCCTGTTTTACGCTGCCGAGTGCCTGGCGGATGGATGCTTCATTCAGTGCCGAAAGCCAAAGCCTCTGAATCGGTCCACGATACCCACAGTAATCGATCAGCTCGCGCGCGATCATCTCCCCCTCGCGGTCAGCGTCCGTCGCAATAACAAGCTCGGTAGCCTGCTTGAGTAGTTGCTTGACGATCTTGAACTGACTGGCTGTTTTCGACTTGACGATCACTTTCCATTGCCCAGGCAGGATTGGAAGTGTGTCCAAGCTCCAGTTTTTCAGGTGCTCGCCGTAGGCATCAGGAGGAGCTGTTTCCAGCAAGTGCCCAATTCCCCAGGTCACGGCCACGCCGTTGCCTTTGATACAGCCGTCACCTCGTGTTTTGGCTCCGAGCACGGCGGCTATGTCTTTACCCTGGCTGGGCTTCTCGCACAGATACAAACGCATAAGGACTCCGATGAGTATTTTGACCCAAAGGAGAACACTGCCCGATTGACGTTTGACGTACCTCAGGAAACCCTATATTGGTCCAGCGGGTTTTTCCAAAGGATGGCATGCCGCTGGCTTAACGTTTCAGTTCTGAAGCGGATATCAATAATAGGGGGTCAGCCGGTAATGCGAATTTGTATCTGTTCGGCATTTACTGAGTAGAAATTTGCCACCGCTGCCTTTGCTTCTTTAAACGACATCGAGTGATTCTTCAAACCAGCTTCGTTGAATCGGTCTGGCGCTTTTCGGCCATTCTCCAATGCAAGTTCAAATCTCTTTTGGCGCGTGTCATCTAGGTCCGTTCCGGCTACGTAAGTGTCTATAAGTGAGGATGCGGCTTCCTTATTTAGCCCTCTTGAAGAGCCCATTTCGAGAGTCCATTCGGATCTCTCGGGGTATTCGTCGGTGATTAATTTTCTATTCCACTCATTAACTTTATAGAGTTCTGCAGTTCCATCCTCCAGTGAGACGAATACATAACCGATACGTTGCGCATCTTCGTCTTGGATATTTTTTGGCAATTTTAGCTTCCATTCCAAGACGTCATGATCGGATGTGTCTTTTACATCAAACGCAATTTCATGTACTCGCAGAGCTCGCATCTAAGTGCTTCCTTCTATTTATGAGATTTCAAACACGACCAGTCATTCGTATCAGCGTGCCGCTTAGAGAGCTAACCATAGTGCAGCGGTCGGATTTATCAAGGTCAGTGCTGAAAAGCTCTGAGCTTTAGGACGCCTAATATGAAAAAGCAACTGACCAGTCCTGGAACAGAAAAAAGAGGTGATAAAATACGTTATCACCACTTATTGCCGTTTATCGGTTTTAGCAACGGCGGACTGATATAGCGATGATTTTGTGACCGAAAGCTTTGAGAGCGATTGCAGGATAGCCAATGATGAGAACGATATGCAGGAACTGACGAAAAACCATACGAATGATCAGCGCCGGCTCACTGCGGTCGAATTTCAGACGCTGGCCAAGGTTCCAGCCGCGGTCGAGTGGTTTGCCAACCTGGACAACCCTCGAACACGACGTGCTTACCAAAACGACCTGGAAGACTTCTGTAGTTTTATCGGCTTGGCTTCGGCCGATGAATTTCGGGTCGTGACCCGATCGCATGTTTTAGCCTGGCGAGCCCACCTCGAGCATCGCGGTTTGGCCGGAGCCACGATCCGGCGCAAATTGGCCGCGCTGGCCAGCCTCTTTGATCACCTCCTGGAGAACAATGCGATCGCCGGCGGCAATCCAGTGCATGGGGTAAAACGTCCCAGGATAGAAAGCAATGAAGGCAAGACGCCGGCGTTGGGTGACCACCAGGCGAAGGCGCTGCTCGAGGCGCCGGATGAAACAACACTTAAAGGGCAGCGCGACCGGGCGCTATTGGCTGTTCTTCTCTATCACGGACTGCGCCGTGAAGAAGCGGCGCTGCTGCAGGTGAGCGACATTCAGGAGCGCCGCGGTATTCAGCATCTGAAGGTTCACGGCAAGGGCGGCAAGGTGCGATACCTCCCGTTGCACCCGATCGCAGCCGGGCGTATTCATCAGTACCTGGAAAACTCAGAGCATCATCTGGCCGAACGGAAGGTGCCACTGTTCATGCCGCTGCGAGGTAAATTGACCGGCGCCGGTATCACGGCAAACGGCATCTATGCCGTCGTCACGGCCTACGCGAAAAAGGCCGGGATTGAGGTCGACGGCCTTGGGGTTCATGGACTCCGAGCAACGGCAGCCACCAACGCCTTGGAGCATGAAGCCGATATCGCCAAGGTCCAGGCCTGGCTGGGTCATGCCAACATCAGCACGACCAAGATCTACGATCGGCGGGAGAACCGGCCGGAGGATTCACCCACCTATAAAGTGAAGTATTAATTGAAGTGATCGAGGCCTAAGCGGCAGCTCACCCACGCGCACTGCCAAGGATGTGGTGCAACGCTGCCCATGGATGATGACCTTCCACATCGCTGGCTGGACAGGTGTCGGCATGTAGAAAGGGGCTTTCGCAGTCTTCCAGCGCTTGGCTTTCCATGCAGCCAGTGCATACAGCACGTCCGGCAACGATCGACCATCGACCGTTCCGTTCCTCAACACCTCGTTCAGTCTCCACTGTTTCGACTCCTCAGCGTACGTTTGTTAGATGCTGAAGGTAGCGCTGTGCGGGCCGATTTGATACGCCCAAAACCATACCCTTGTTTGAGTTGTAAGCCATGCGCACCAACCAACAAAGCGACGCCTGTTGGTCGGCTTATTAACGGCAGCTTTCGGCCATAAGCAGACCTTCGCCCGCATATTTACGATGCCCTACCGTTCTAATTGGCGTTGCCTCAGAATATCGGTCCACTAGCGGCTGGATGGAACCACCATGCGCATCGTCACAGACTCCCGGCCAAACGAAATCCTCAGGCTGGCGTTACGGGAATACGTCCAAGGTGTACCGTACCTCGGCCCCATTTTTCGTTGAAATGATCCATCAAAGATTTATGAGGCGCGGCGGCTGTATGTTGGCGAAAATATCAGGTGTGTATTCTTCTGGTTTGCGCCACTGACAAAGCCAGTGGCGTAAGCCAGCCTATTAATTATTTGACGTTACGGCTTGGCAACGTGCCAGACTTGGTTGACGCCGTCACCGGTTGTATCCCCTGGCTTGGTATCTTTGACCCAGCTGTAAAGTGGCATGCCTTTGTATGCCCATTGTTTTGTGCCATCGTCTCGAGTGATGACAGAGTAATCATGACCCGCTTTCGCGTCTGCGGATACCGGTAGAGGTGGCCAGTTTGAAGCGCATGGCCCATTGCAGACCGACTTGCCCGAGGTGTCCTTACCGAAGGTATAAAGAGTCATACCTTTTGCGTCTACGAGTACTTTTCCCTTGTCCGTTTCAGCAAGCTTGACTGGCGCATCGGCGAGCGCCAAACCCGACATGCAGCTGGCGGCAACAGCGACGGTGAGAATCATCTTTTTGAACATATGTATTTCCTTTGGTCATTTTTAATTTTTAGAAGACCCACCTGCCTCTGAAACGGCAAGCGATCAGACAATAGACGAGCCACAAACAGGTTAATTCGACTCCATAGAAAAAACGTCCCGATATCATTTTTTGCTGGAATGCTGGGCTCTCCCCCCCCCCGGACCCTGTGCCTTCCTCAATTGAGCAAAGCGACGCTCACGGTCAAGCATCATTGGCTCATCTCAATGAGCGACGGCGATCCATCATCCAGGACTCATCATTTTCACTCATTATTATTCACTTGGTCGTGGAGTATCAGCAGGCCCCCATGAAGGCCTGCGCTGTTCAATCAGTCGGCCTTGAGCGTCGACACCACCTTGTTGCTGGCGAGATCGACTGTGGAGATACTCAAGTCCTCATTGAGGACATACGCCTTCGACTTGTCTTTGGTGAAGACAATGGCCTGGCGGGGTGCCTTCAAACCGGTCACAGTGGTGGTCACTTTCAGCGTTTTGGTGTCGATCACTGAAAGGCTGTTGTCACCGAGGTTACCCGAGTAGACGTGCAGCCCGTCTGGAGTGAGGGCTGCGCCGTAGGGGTCTTTGCCAACAATGACGGTGGTTGTGATGGCGCGTTTTTGAGTGTCGACAACTGCGATGCTGTTACTGCCGCTGTTAGCCGCGTACAGCGTATTGCCGTCCGCCGATATGGAGATGGCGCGCAACTTGTTGAAGCCAGTGATCTCACCTTCAATCGTATTGGTCTTGCTGTCGACCAAGGTAATTTTGTCCCCAAGAAAGTTGGTGACATAGACGGTTTTGCCGTCAGGACTTACTCGGATGCCCTGGCGCGGTTGGGAGAAGCCAGGTACCACAGCTACTGGCCGCTGGTGATCAAGGTCAATGACCGACAGCGTGCTGGCCGCTTCATTGTTGACGTAGAGCAGGCTTCCGTCCTTGCTGAGTGTGGTACCAAAAGCACCTGCGCCCAACGGAATATCTGCGATCACTTTTAAAGTCTTGGTGTCAATCTTGCGCACGACCCCCAAACTGCTGTCGGAGAGGTAGAACACATCGCCAGTTGGCGAAAACACAATATTTCGCGGCGTGACGTAGCCGGTGAGAACCTGGCGAACCTTACCGGTTTTCAAATCATAAACCACTACATCTGGACGCTGACTGTAAGAGACCACCGCCGT
This sequence comes from Pseudomonas asturiensis, assembly GCF_900143095.1. GTDB lineage: Bacteria > Pseudomonadota > Gammaproteobacteria > Pseudomonadales > Pseudomonadaceae > Aquipseudomonas > Aquipseudomonas asturiensis. The sequence goes on from NZ_FRDA01000009.1 coordinate 228,236, forward strand.
CGTTTCATCTGGGCTGACGGCCAGCGAGTTGTTGTGAATATCGCCGTCAAACGTCCAGCGATCTTGCGCGGCCCACGCGCTCATCGATGCGGCCAACGCAACACCCAACGTCAGGGCTGTGACGGTTTTCTTTATCACATTCATCAGAATTTCCTCATAGGGTAAGCAAGGCACCCAGTCGCGCCTTGGCATATACAACTCGTTCATCGCTGCAGGGCAATGAGTTGACTTTATGCGTCGTTGATAAATTCCGGAAACAACTTGTTTTGGTAGCTCTTACCTGTTTTATAAATAGGTCTAGCTACTCCTGGCTCACGAATTGACTGCATTTTTCCCAGAATCGCTCAAGCCCAGGCGAGATGTATTTGTCCCGGTGACGGATCAGAAAAAAACGTCGGGTCAGTGCAGGCAACGCGTGCGGCAGTTCAACCAAGACTTCAGAGGCCAGTAGATCCCGAACGACCCAGCGGGACAGGCAACTGATGCCGATGCCTTGTGCGAGGGTATGCTTGATGGCCTCTGAACTGCCGATCTGGCGCGTTTCGGCGAGATCGTGCAAATGACGCAGCAGCAATTGTTCGACTTCTTCACGGGTACCAGAACCTGGCTCGCGCAGTAGCCATTCAGCGGTACGAAGATCATCAAGTGTGACCTGCTGCTTTAGTGCCAAGGGGTGCCGTTGGCCTGCGGCAATAAGCAACTCATCAATTAGCCAAGGCTCGGCACTGAGTTCGGGCAGGTGGCAAGGCCCCTCGATCAGGCCCATATCAATCTCGAAATCAGCGACTCTTCTTGCGATAGCCATGCTGTTGGCCATGTCGACATCGACCCTCAAATGTGGTGTTGATTGACGTAGCTCACCGAGAATCAATGGCAGAACATAATTGCCTATCGTGGTACTGCATCCTACCCGCAAGCGTGTCTTCAGCCCGGCATGGCCGGGTAAGAAACTGGCCTCTATCTGTTGTGCATTCTCAAGCATCCTTCTGGCTTGAGGCAGTAAGGCATGGCCGTTATCGTTCAGCACTAAACGCTTGCCTACACGGTCGAACAGCCTGGTATCCAAGGCGCTTTCCAACTCGTTCAGTGCGGCGCTGGTTGCAGATTGGGACAGTGACACCGAAATGGCGGCGCTGGTGGTGCTACCGTGCTGCGCGACGGCGCAGAAAATTTGTAGCTGGCGTAGGCTTAGCTTCATGTAATCTACCTTCTTTATAGGTCATATAAACCTATACTATCCGTTTTTACCGCTATTCCCATCAAGCTATACTTCAACCATGTCATATCGAAGGCACACTGAAGCGGGAGCGCGAAAATGAGTGAGACACGACTCGCAGCTATAATGGGCGGCAGCCATCCACTGGCGGCTTTGTCCAATCCACGAGAAGCGATCCGGCAGTTCACACCCAACTGGTTCGCCGCCACGATGGGCACCGGGATTCTGGCGCTGGCTCTGGGCCAACTGCCCTTTGTTGCGCAGTGGCCCAAAGCGTTAGGGGAAGCCTTGTGGTTTTTTAATATCGTGCTGTTTTGCCTGTTTACGCTGATGTACGCGAGCCGTTGGGTATTGTTCTTCGATGAGGCCAAACAGATCTTCGGCCACTCCACTGTATCGATGTTTTTTGGAACTATCCCCATGGGATTGGCGACCATCATCAACGGTTTTCTCCTTTATGGTTTGCCACGCTGGGGGGGTGGGGTAGTCGCTTTAGCCGAAGTGTTGTGGTGGATCGATGTCACCATGGCATTGGCCTGCGGGGTGCTGATCCCGTATATGATGTTTACTCGCCAGCAGCACAGCATTGATCAGATGACAGCGGTATGGCTGCTGCCAGTAGTTGCGGCTGAGGTGGCTGCCGCCAGTGGCGGTCTATTGGCTCCGCACCTCGCTGATGCGAGCGCACAGTTCACCATGCTCATCACCAGCTACGTGCTGTGGGCCTACTCGGTGCCCGTCGCCTTGAGCATACTGGTGATCCTGTTACTGCGCATGGCTCTGCACAAACTACCTCATGAAAGCATGGCAGCATCGAGCTGGCTGTCTTTAGGGCCGATCGGTACCGGGGCTTTGGGGATGTTGCTGCTGGGCAACGATGCTCCAGCAATCTTTGCTGCCCATGGAATGGCAAGCATCGGCGGCGTAGCCGAGGGCATTGGCTTGATCGGTGGTGTGCTGTTCTGGGGGCTGGGATTGTGGTGGATGGTATTGGCGCTGCTAATTACCGGGCGCTACTTCAGGGAGGGCATTCCCTTCAACCTCGGCTGGTGGGGCTTCACCTTTCCGCTGGGAGTGTACGCCGTAACAACCCTCAAATTGGGCTCTATGCTGCACCTCACGTTCTTTAGCTTCTTTGGCGTGGTGCTGGTGTTGATGCTGACTGTCATGTGGATGATCGTCGCGGCTAAAACCCTGGCTGGTGCCTATCGCGGCAACTTGTTCGTCTCGCCGTGTATCCACTCGCTGAGCAAGGCGAGCAAAACCTGAGCCTTTGGCTACTTGATCGACTGTTTGGCGTGACGCAGTGTGGACAAAATGCGCTGCCTAACATTCGGGTGAGTGCAAACGGAAAGGGGGCTTGGGTGTGGCATTTCCAGCAATGAAAAATTAGGGAAGGCGAGCCGAACACGCGGTATGGCTTTCTGGGCAACACGTCCGGCAAACACGATAGTGACGAGATCAGGGAAAAGCGTCAGTAGCGTGATCAGCATCTCGATACCTTCCTCAATTTGCGCTCTGCGGAGCGGACCCTTGGGCTTATCGAGATCTGGTAACCAAGGGTACAAATTCCAAAGGACGGTTTTGTGACGTGCCAGTCCAACCTGCTCAATGAAACCTTTCAGGTTGCGTTGTGCAGGCCCCGGATTGTCTCTTGAGACATACCGTGGAAGACTGACCGTTCGAGCGGGCGATTCCAACAAGATCAATACCCTTGCGAAGACGCCGCCATCCAGTGGATCGAAATACGGTAATGTTCTTTCGCCCGTGGACTGGGCCATTACCCAGCGCGTCAATTCAGCAGTTTTCGGCAGCAGCAAAAAGTCTTCTCTTACCTTAAGAGAAATTTCCTGCTCTGCGCTTTTCTGATTGAGTAACACTACTTGGAAGCCTCCTTCTTCAGGTTATAGGCCGCTACCGATTTACGAATATCTTCCCGCGCTTCGTCTGCGCTCCCCCAGCGGCCCATTTTCACCCACTTACCCGGCTCTAACGCTTTGTAGTTTTCGAAGAAGTGCTGAATCTGTGCGAGGAGTAACGCAGGGAGGTCAGAGCATTCCTTTACATTGCTGTACATAGAGCTGAGTTTTTCATGAGGCACTGCGATTACCTTGGCATCCGCACCAGCTTCGTCCGTCATGTACATCACACCTACTGGGCGACTGCGGATGACAACGCCAGGTGATACCGGGTAAGGGCAAATCACGAGGACGTCCAAAGGATCGCCGTCATCGCTCAAGGTATTTGGAATGAACCCGTAGTTAGCCGGGTAGAACATCGGCGTGCTGAGGAAGCGATCAACGAAGATCTGTCCACTTGGCTTGTCCACCTCGTACTTGATCGGCGAGTGGTTTGCAGGAATCTCGATAACGGTGAAGAAGTCATCGGGGATCGCGTTACCAGCTGGAATATCCGTGTAGCTCATGCTCATATCTCCAAGCGTCTAGGAAAGGCCAATGCCACTGACGTTTTTGCCAACAGCTATACGTGGTTCGTTTTTTTACGGTAACCAGTCCAACAGGTTTACCGGCGATAGGCCGTCAGCGCACGAATGCATCATGTCCTGCATAAAACGCACGGCTGCCAAGATCCTCTTCTATTCGCAGAAACTGATTGTATTTCTCGACCCGCTCCCCCCGGCATGGAGCTCCTGTCTTGAGATGGCCAGTCCCCATCGCGACAGTCAGATCAGCGATGGAGCTGTCCACCGTCTCCCCGCTACGATGAGAAACCATCGCCCCCCAATTTGCCCCATAGGCCATTTCGATGGCGGCTTTGGTCTCAGTCAGCGTTCCGATTTGATTAGGTTTGATCAATACGGCATTGGCGACGTTTTCTGTGATGCCTCGCTGAATCCGTTCGACATTGGTGACAAATAGGTCATCTCCAACCAACTCGATCCGGTCACCCAGAGCTGCATTCAATAGCTTCCAGCCTGACCAATCGTCTTCCGCGAGTCCATCTTCCAGTACCGCAATCGGATACTTGTCGACCCAGGAGGAATAGAGATTAATCAGCTCTTGAGCATCGACCTTACGACCCTCAGAGCGCAGATGGTAAAGGCCGTTTTCATAGAAGCCGCTGGATGCTGGATCGATAGCGATCTCGATCTGAGATCCAGGGGTGTAACCAGCCCTCTCGATTGCCTTGATGATCAGCTCAATGGCGTCTGAGTTTTTCTTGAGTGCCGGCGCAAAGCCGCCCTCATCTCCGACCGCTGTTGAATAGCCGGCGTCCTTAAGCACCGCTTTCAGCTCGTGGTACACCTCGGAGCCCCATCGCAAGGCTTCCTTGAAACTGCCAGCCCCTGTAGGTGCAATCATGAATTCCTGAAAGTCAGGGCCTTGCCAGTTGGCGTGAACACCGCCATTGAGAATATTGAACATCGGGACGGGCATTCTTGCTGCTTGCTCGCCGCCCAGATATTGGAACAAGGGCAAGTTCAGCGCAGAAGCCGCCGCTCTGGCAACGGCGAGGCTCACGCCCAAGATCGCGTTTCCTCCAAGCCTGGATTTATCAGAGGTTCCATCCAGCTTAATCATCAAATGATCAATTTGTTCCTGGTCAATCGCATTCATGCCCCTCAGAGACTCAAGTATTTCGGTATTCACATTGCTAACGGCCTTTAAGGATGCTCCGATCAACTTGCTGCGCAGCGGCGGCGAGTCGCAATTTGCCCGGCACCCAGCGCTATTT
>NZ_FRDA01000002.1 GCF_900143095.1 Pseudomonas asturiensis
GCCAAGCGCAAGATCGAGTACTGCAAAGCTCAGACACGGGCCAAGGTCGAGCATCCGTTTCGCGTAATCAAGCGTCAGTTTGGCTACGTGAAAGTGCGCTTTCGTGGGCTGATGAAAAACACAGCTCAGCTGACCACGCTGTTCGCCCTGTCGAATCTGTGGATGGCTCGAAAACAGCTGATGGGTATGGGTGAGTTGCGCGTTTAACACGGAAAACCGGGCGGAAACGCCCTCAACGCGCGCTGCATCAGGCCATTTTCAGAAAATAGCGCTGGGTGCCGGGCAAATTGCGACTCGCCGCCGCTGCGCAGCAAGTTGATCGGAGCATCCCTAGACATTTTATTCAATCAACGCTGTAAGTGTGCATGACCCGGAAAAAATACTTACTGACACTAAAATTTTGCTACCCACGGGATAAACCATATGCGAGTCAATAGGCACTTTGCAGCTTTCCGTATCACCGCCGCCTTTTCTTGTGAAGTATTCGAGTCTTCCGCTCTGAAAAGCATGCGGCTTTACTATTAACACAAAATCATCCGGAGTACGACGATCGTCATATGAAGCAAGCAACAAAAACACCAAAGACCCAAGTACCGAAAATAAAACCCATACTAAAATAATCAAGCAACCTATCACTTTAAAAACTCTCAATAAAAACATAAACGCTCCCTATACGTTAACCGGCTATCGTAGGCTTACGCTTTTATAGCGCTCCTTGCTAGACAATGGGTAGGCTCGCATTGGGCGAACTTTATGGAATTATCACTTCAGACCATCCGTTTGATGTAATGCAGTGCAGGTAAACCAGATCCGCTGTCCATCAATCGCATCTGGCGTATTGCATAGGGTGCGTGCAGTAACCTTCTGCGAAGCATGATTATCGACACCCACAACTGCCGCTACGTAGAAGCCAGGCTCGCGCATGTGTACTGCAAGGCCCTGACGTAACTCCTCCAGGCTTGCCATTACGATTTCATTCGTACTTCCTGGCACGATGAAGCATCTACTATCCTGAACCCCGACATACCGGGGCAGATCGGTTAAACGGGCAGGGCTGCATCCAACTCGACGCGATAGTTCATAAGGTCGCCACTGATTTCTGCGCAAAGATGGATTCAACAAGCATTACTGATATCGCTATGCCAGCGCAACCCCGGGTGCATATCGAATTGTCGCTAGGTCGACGGTCAAATAGGGCTTGCTCAGGTCTAGGCAAGTATGGCCAAAGACCGTCTGCCGCTGTGCGGTCATCCCTGCTTGATACCGGCCTGCCGGTAGAGCCTGCTAATGGTCTGCTGGAGTGAGTCACATGCCCGGTATGTCTTTGGCCTACCCAACCGTGCAACGCAGCCAGATCGACCAGTACGGTCGCCCGGAGTAGTGATAGCCCTGGATGACTCGTCACCGATACATGCATCAGGGCGATTTCCATTGACGTGGATCAATGCCCCTTCGGCCATTAGGCACAAGCTGAGATCAGTTAGCCCAAGGCTGGTGGCGAAGATGCAGAACACTTATGAAATTCATTATCTAGTCGGAAAAACCAAGCGGACGGTAACAGTCCCAGCACCTAACATGGATTCCTCTCTGGCACTGAAGATCGCGATCACTCATGCAGGAGCATGCGCAGGCAGCTCTCTTCCGCTACCAGCGCTACGGGAAATTCTTGGGCTACTCAAGCAGTGGAAAGTCGCTAATGTCAGGTGGAACAAAGCAGTTTCCTTCACTCGCCGCGAAGTAACGCTTCAGCACCAGCAGCTTGTTTGCCCGCGCTTGCTAGAAGACACGGCACGTCAAGCGTGTACACGGATAGCCTGCCTAAGCAATCCAGAGGTCTGCGCCTCCAACCATCAAAGTGAATCAACCAAACAAGTCAGTTAAATTGGGCTGACGTTACCTGCTCTGCCCTAGCGGAATCATCGGGAATGATTTGTGGCCGGTAGCGCTGACCATCCAGTTCTTCTAGGTCATGGTCACCCCGCGCCACGAAATGGCAGCTATCGAATTTGTGGCGCGCTACGGCGTCTGCCGCCCTACCGCCCCGTTGACCTTGTCGGCTGTCTTGCTGGCTACCTCTGCCGCTTCAGTGGCCTTGCCTGCCGCAACCTCAACCTTTACACCTGCTTCGGTCGCGGACTTGGCCAGTTTGTTCAGCCGCATCTCGCGCTGAAGGGTCGCTTCGTCGTAACCCCGGTGCACCTTGGCGACTTGAGCGGCGCACCAGTTGGCCAACCTCCATTGGGAGATCTGAAATCCAAGCATCGCGCCGCCGGAAAGCAGCAGGATGGTAATAAACCAAACCTCGACTCGTCCCGGTGCCACTCGGCTGAAAGCAGCCCACATTACCGAAGCGATTGACCTGTTTGCCGACCTCGACGGCTGGAGCACCGGCGCACGCGCCGCACGCGTCCAGGCTCTATCTACAGCCAACCGCTGGTCTATGGCAGTTGAACGATTGCGACATTGACTCTCGGAAATACAAAGGCCCACTAAGGTAACGGGGAATGCGATATGAGGTCGTTTGAGAGGTCCTGGGTAAAAGCGGTGATCAAAGGTTGCGAGGGAGTTCTAGTAAAACTCACATGGCCTATGTGGCGGTGCTCCACGCTAAGCGCTATAAAGCTCTTCGCCATTAATCAGATGTCACGGACGAACCATGCTTAAAATAACTCTCGCGCTGCCTGCTTTCATTGCATTCTCTACCCTTCCTGCCCAAGCCGCAGATTTCAGTCCGGCAGAAATATGTAAGGCCGCCATTTCGGTCGAAATGGGCCGCCCTACGAAGAGCATGAAGACCGAAAGCTCATCGCCATATCCTGTTATTTATTACAAGCGACCGGACGGAGACTCTTTTAAGTATCGATGCCAAGTGAGTGAGACACGCGTAGTCTGGTCTACTTTCTTGACTGACACTGGCGAATGGGGCCGCTGGAGAAAGCAATATTCGGAGGGTGATGCCTTGACGACTTATGCCGTAAAAAACAGCATGCTGACGATAAGCAACGATCAGTCAGGGGATCAGACGTTCAAAAGCAAGGATTTCTGACCGCAGAATGCGGCCATCCTGTTAGGTGAGTAAAAACGCAGGCATAAAAAACCCAGCGCGCTGGCTGGGTTTTCATTCATTCGCTGTCGCAGATCGCGACACGCTGCTCCTGAAGGGTCAGCAATCCCAGCTTTCTTGGGTTACCGCACATCCAGCATGAACAAACCTTTCCATGATTTGCAAAAAGACCGGCATTCCTCTCGCTGGTCGTCCAGCACTCATATGCCTTTTGCTTGGCGTAAAATCTGGCCTTTATGCGGCGCGTGTCGTGTCGTCGTTGTGCTCTAGACATAGCTTTCTCCTAAGCCGAAGACGACAAAGCCCCGGCAGGATGATCTGGCGAGGCTATTCGACTTACCCCTCAAAAGCGCAGGAGTAAAAGGGTGAGCGGATGATGCAACATGGCGACGTGCCATTTCAAATACTTTGAGCGGCTATTTCAGACTGCGCCTTGCTCAAGTGCTCAAGCCGCCTCAAGCATGTGCTGATCCTCCTGTGCAGAAATCTCACGCACCTGTCGCTGATTGCTGCGGTGCTGAGTGAATAGGTGCGGTGCTGGGCTTCTGGCGTTTCAGACCAGACGCCCCACCCCAAACGCTAGCCCCTTAGTCCCGCACTCACAAAAACCGGCGTTATGACAACGCGTGCAAGCCACGTTGTGCGTAATGCCCCGCAGACTGTTAGCCTGAGTTCTCAGTCTGCAAGCAACAACAGGTACGCACCTATGAAACTTGAGGAGATGGACATCGCGCCGGAGATAAAGGCGCAGGCAGCAGAGCTCGTGCGACGCGTCGAGCAGTCCGACGGTTTGCTGGAATTGGCGACTGCGGGCGGGGTGACTGAAGGTTTTCTGATCGGCCTGGGCTTTCTCGGAACATTGCGCCCTCGTGATATTGACGCGCTCGACAACCTCTTCAACCAGGCGATGGAACGTAAGATGGCTGAAGCTCGCAAGCAGTAAGGCGTTTTACCGGGACTAAGACTCCGTGACAGTGAGCTTTGGCGCCGACCGGTGCGCCATATGGCTCGCTGCTTGCAGTGCAGACGTTAACGACGTCGGAGCGCTGTAATTCTGACGTCCGAGCCCTCTGGAATGCAGCAATGCGCCGATCAGTCATCAGGAGATGTATCGTGTCAACTCTCAGTGAAATCGCAGCGAACCACGCGAGAAACACATTAGCACTGGAAGCAGAGTCGGCTCGATTGAACGCGCTCTGCACGACCGTTGCGCAGGTATTCGAAGCGCCGTCGTTCCCTGTCGTCGAGCAAATGCCGGTGCATGCCATCGCTGCCCTCAACGAAAGTCAGGCGCAGGCAACCCACTACTCACTCTGAGTGGATAAACCCGCACGTCGGCGCCAACCTCCACAGGCCTTTTCGAGCCTGGAAGAAACCGTCGCCGACGAACTGCACACAACATTTGCTCAGGTCCGCCGATAGAGGTATCGGTCGATATTTCATGGAGAGAAACGCATGCCTTTTTCGGACACTCAGGTCAGCCAGGCGCTGGAAATCTTTATCCGCCGCAATGAACAGCTTCGGCAGGAACTGGCCAACTTCAACCGTCATCCCGGCGGCCTGTTCATCAGCGAGCGTCGCGCCGAACATGCCCGGTCTGCGTTCCTGCGGGCTGCACAGGAACGCGATACGACACCTCATGATTTTGCATTACGGCTTATCGCGCGTACGCCTGCGGAATTGGAGCAACTGCGCGAAGAACGTCGGATGCGGTTGGCGAGTTGAGTCAGGATTTGGATGCGGGCTCGACAAAGTTGACGTCAAAAGCCTGATAGAACGCGTTACCCGTATCAGCAACGATCCAGAGCAGAATTATGACGTGATGCCCTGTTTTGTCTGGAAGCGTCACTGACAAGTCTTTAAGAGGTTCCATGCCTTGATGAAAAGGCTTATCCGGGTTTATCCATTCGGCAAAGGGGCCAGGGTCGAGTTGGTCACGTGTGATACGCACGCTCTCATCCCAGTTGTCTTTAGTGATAAACCAACGATAGCCGCGTGTGACGTGTGTCGCCATGTACTCCCAGTGGACCTTGAACTCGGTGCCCTTTTCAACCGGCAGGACAACCCACCCTGGAATGCTGGCTGGGTACTTTACGAGCAGCTCAGCGTTGGTCAGATTCAAGTCCTCACGGTATCCGTCCTCATGCCCACCGCTCAAAATGAATCCGTCACGAGGCGGCGTCGCGCTCTCCACATCGCCTTCAAAATACCGGAATTTACCACCCACGGTATCAGGAAAGTTTTTACCCCCTTCCATTTCCGCGACTTCCCACTTCAGCAAAAAACCAAGCTCCATGGCTCGTGAGCCGCGACTGGGTGGTGTGTCCACCCAACCATGCCTGGGTTGCCGAGTGTTTCTGTCATCATTCATGTCCGTGCCCTCATCATTGGATCAGATCTGCATGACCTGCCTAGTGAATGAAGCGCCTACTCCAGACAGTTGACCACCTCACAACTCTGCCAGTAACGGGTCCTGTATCAAATCAAGCAAGACCGTCAACGTTGAGCACTCGACAGCGCTGTCAGTCATCGACGGGGGCTCACTTTCCATTGATCAGCGCCTCACCAATCCAAGCTCTCCCGCCAATATGCGCAACCTCTCTTTCTCCTCATCCAGCACCAGCGCATGCCCGGCGTGTTGCAACAGGTGATCTGCATGACGACTGGCAGTACCGACGAACGCCGGATTCAACCGCACCAGACTGCCCAGTGCTTTCAAAAAGCGTACATTCACTTCGATCAGCGCAGCACCGTCACGGGCGATGGGCGAGAAGAAGTCGTCGAACAGGTCGCGGGTGTCGAGCGAGCGTATGAACACATTGCAACAGACAGGCTGTTTAGACTCGAACTGCGTACTGTTGCGCTGCCAGCAACCGAGTGTCCTGACACCCCTGCCCAGTACATCGATTGCAGTGCCAGGATCGTTGACGGCGGGAGACAGCGCTCTGGACGCAATTTCGGCTAGCACCGACAGCCCGAACCTTGGGTCGTGTTCGAACGTCCTGCGTATGCCTAGGGTAAATGCCGAGCGGATGCGCTTCTCCAGATCGCGAGTACCAGACGCTGAGTGCGGGACCAGCCAGACGAGCGGCTCGCCTTCGGTCACAAAGCTGCCCGGAACAACGTCGACATAGAGCGCGACATCTGAGTGCTCAGCGACATGGATCAAGGCCTTGATGTCGAGATGCTGAACATAACCGGTTTCAACAGCGTTCACGGCCAGTCCGTTGCCAGGAACCACGCCGGGATGAACGCACGCCCCCATATTGGGCCACTCGCTTCGGTTTTTGATCGCCGCGCTCGTTGCGTTTTCAACCAGATCAATCGTTTCGCCTATGCGCCCCAATCGGGAAAGATGGTCGATCCAGCGCAACAGCGTATAGACGATGATGACAATTACGGCAATGGTCACGCCGAACAGCAATGCCCGCCCTCCGCTTCCGTAAACGCCTGTGCTCAAAGCGATGATACCGACCAGACTGAACAGGAAGGAACCTATGAACGTAGCGAGTGCGTTCTGAGTGGTTGCATCTTCCATCATCAGCGTGGTCGCACGTGGCGTGACGCCACTGCTGGTTGAACCATACGCAGACACCATCGTGCTGAGGGAAAACGTCGTGACAGCGAGCATGCTTGAAGCCAGAATGCCGAGAATCTTGTCGACCGCGTCAGAGCCGACGACCGTCGACAACGATTGCGGCACATAATCCTTGAACACAACCGCTAACAATGCGCTCAGAATGCCTAGAACCGAGAACACGGTCGCCCGAAACCAGAGCTGCTTCAGTACGGCTCTAAGCGCCCAATGCCACCGTGCGTTCATTCATTGCTCCTTCGTTTTCGTTGAGACTCGATACGCATCGGTCCGGTTTCACACCCTGCATGGGCACGCCAGAAACTTGGAGCTTTGCCCTGCATGGATAATTCCACGCATCCAATGCGTGTGATTACCGGCCTTGCTGTCGGCTGTGAACACGCACCGCATCTATACGCTGATGCGGCGTGATCCGGTCGACGAACACACCCAGCCGCTTACCACGCTCAGTGAATTATTTTCTCCCCGTTCTTGACATGCCATTCGAACCGGTACAGAATTGCGTCCATTCCCGACTGGGGAATTGAAAAAAACCCTTTAGATTCAACGGGTTGGAAGACAAAGAATATTTTCTTCCGAAATGTTTACTACGTTTGATGCAGTTGTAACGCATCGGATGTTTGAGGCCGAGTAGCAAAATGGTTATGCAGCGGATTGCAAATCCGCCTACGCCGGTTCGATTCCGACCTCGGCCTCCACTCTTGAAAACCCCGTCAATCATGATTGACGGGGTTTTTTATTGCCTGCAAAAACACGAACATTCAACGCGGGACGCTGGGCGTCCCATTTGATCTGATCACAGTCTTGCACGCCTAGCGCTGTAAAGGCTCATAAGGCTTGAACAACTCGCTTCCGATCCATTTCGGTGTGTTGCCAGTCGTCAGCGGTACCGAGCGCTGATAGCTGCTGGCGCGCTTCGCATAGCCCTTGTGGTCGAACTCGGCCATGTCTGGATACGGGAACACCTTGCGCGTGCGACCCCGGTTAGAGATATCTTCCCGGGTCATGAAAGCCGGCAGGCTAGACGCAACGGCTTTGCTGACCTGCGTCGGCTGATGCTGACGCGTGACAATGGCATCTGGCGCATGACCTTTTTCGACCCAAGACATGATCGGTGTCAGCAGGTCCACCTCGCTCGGCCCTTCCCCGGCGCCGCAATGGTAGACACCGGGCAGCATGTATAGCCGTGTAAACGATTCAGTGCGCGCCTTGCCCATGTAAGCTTCGACCGCCTCATGGTAGGCCAGGGTATTGAGCGGTGAGACCTGCGGATCGGCCCAGCCATGCCAGAGAATCAGCTTGCCGCCGCGCTGGACAAAGGGCGAAAGGTCGGGGTTGGTTGCGTCATAAAGGGCGTGTAGCGGGCGCAGTTGTTCGAAGGTGTTTTTGTCGAAGTGCAGATCAGCCAGTTTGAAGTCTGCGGGGGGATTTTTTTCAAACACCAGGCTGCGAATGGACTGCGTGGCGATCTGTTCACTGACCATCGGCCGCTCGGCAGAAACCGGCACAAACAGACCCGCCCATGCCAATTCCGACCCTGGCTGTGGTCCCCCTATGATCAGGCGCTCGCCACTGACCGGGTCTTTCGGCCCGTCGTAGATACGCTTTACCGCTGCGACTTCCTTCGCAGTGAGACATTTGCGGGTGTCAGCAGACGCTTTGCACTCCACAGTGGAGGGATCGAACTGGCAGATTCGCGGATCCGCGATCAGCCCGTCAATCTGACCGTCCAGCACGTCGCACTGCGCCAGAACGGCCTTGTGCAGGATCGGCAGGCGAGACGCGAGAAGAATCGGCTTGCCATCGGGATCTGTGTTGGCGCGGGCCATCCACCCGTGAAAGAACACCTTTTGCACCTGAAAATTCAGCGCCGGTGCACCGGCGATGATCCCGTTGAAATCGTCCGGGTAGCGCTGCGCCTCGATCAGTGCCTCACGACCACCGTCCGAGCAGCCTGTGAAATAGGCGTACTCGGCCTTGCGGCCATAAAACGCGTTGATCAGCTTCTTCGACGCCACTGCCGTGAGGTGCACGCCGCGATGGGCGAAGTCCGCGCGCTTCTGCGGGTCGTCGCCAAAGGTTGTGTCTACCGTCTTGTGACCCATATCGGTAGATGCCACGGCAAATGCACCCGCCTGGAGTGGCTTGCAGTGATCGGCAACGCCCGGCCTTGAATCGCTATGCCCACAAAAGCCGCCGCAACCGACCTGCAGGTAGCGTTGCGCCCAGGTGGAGGTCGGCAACTCCAGTTTGAAACCGATCTGCGGTGCCAACAGCCCCTCCACTGAACAGATCGCTACCCCGTCGCGACTGGAATCGTTGGCGGACACCACGCGGCTGCCGGAGCCACCGATATCGCTCAGATCGACCTGGGTCAGCGCAGCGCAGGCGGTCACCGGCTTGACCACCGGCAGTTGGGCGATGTTATCGGTAACGGTCGAGGACGGCGTTCCGGCGAGCGCTGGGGTCAGCGTAAAAAGAGAGGCGGCCAATAGCGCAAACACGCTGAAACGACTTGGCATCGTCGGTTTCATGAGAACTCCTGTTCATGACGAATCAAGACTGCTGCGCGGACCGCAAGGGCCAGGTCGCGCAGCAGGTTTAGATAAAACGTTTAAGCGGCTTTTCGATTCAAAGGTTAGCCGCTTAAACCTTGATTGGGTCTACCCAGTGCCCGGGATTTTGTAAACAATGTTCTCAATGTTTCATAGCCGCCATGACATTACAGCACGGCTATGAAGCGCTACGCAGAGCCGCCAGGTCACGAAACGCAGCCCCCGGATGAGGCGCTTGCAGACGCGGCCCGCTGTCGAACAGCTTCTCGCGCAAAGTCCCTTGAGCGTACTCAGTCTTGTAGACACCGCGCTTCTGCAACTCCGGCACCAGCAAATCAACTGCATCGATGAAGGTTTCGTGGGTCAGCGCGTAGGCCAGGTTGAAGCCGTCGACGTCAGTGTCTTCGACCCACTCCTGCAGCAGGTCGGCGACCGTTTCCGGGCTGCCGACAAACAACGGGCCGAAGCCGCCGATGCCGACCCAGTCGGCCAGGGCCTGCGGGGTCCAGACGGTGTCAGGGTCTGCGGTCGAAAAGGTTTCGACTGCCGATTGAATCGCGTTGGTGTGCACATGCCTGAGCGGCTCATCGGCCCTGAACTGACTGAAGTCGATGCCGGTCCAGCCGGAAATCAACGCCATCGCGCCCTCGTAACTCACCCAGCTCTTGTACTCCTCAAATTTGGCTTTCGCCTTGGCATCGGTTTCGCCAAGGATCACGGTCTGCAGGTTGAAGATCAGCACACTGGACGGATCACGACCCGCCTCGGCCGTGCGGCGGCGTATGTCGGCGACGACTTTCTTAAGCAGCACCCTGGAGGGCGCTGCGACGAATACACACTCGGCATGCTCGGCGGCAAACTGCTTGCCCCGGCTGGATGCACCCGCCTGATACAGCACAGGCGTGCGTTGCGGTGAGGGTTCGCAGAGGTGGATGCCGGGCACTTGAAAGTGCTTGCCGACGTGACGGATCTCATGAATTTTGCTCGGGTCGCTGAACACGCGCCGCTCGCGATCACGCAGAATCGCGCCCTCTTCCCAGCTGCCTTCCCAGAGCTTGTAGCAGACCTCCAGGTATTCCTCGGCAAAGTCATAGCGCGCATCATGTTCAGTCAGGGTTTTCTGGCCGAGGTTCTTTGCGCCGCTTTCAAGGTAGGAGGTCACGATGTTCCACCCTGCCCGGCCCTTGGTCAGGTGATCCAGTGTCGAAAGGCGTCGGGCGAACGGGTACGGGTGTTCGAAGGACAGCGACGCCGTCAGTCCGAAGCCCAGATGCTCGGTAACCAGCGCCATGGGCGGGATCAATTGCAGTGGATCGTTGACCGGCACCTGCGTGGCCTGGCGTATCGCGGCCTCGCCATTGCCGCGATACACATCGTAGATGCCCAGGACATCGGCGATGAACAGGCCGTCGAACTTGCCGCGCTCCAGAATCTTCGCCAGATCGGTCCAGTATTCCAGGTCCTTGTATTGCCAGGAGCGGTCACGCGGATGAGCCCAAAGGCCCGGTGATTGATGGCCCACGCAGTTCATGTCGAACGCGTTGAGGCGAATTTGACGGGACATGCGGTCACTCCTGAAGCTGAGGCGGCGCAACACCATTGAGGCGATGATTGCCGAGTACCTGATAGTGCCAGCGCAGCGGTTCGCGACCGGTCTGCGGCGGCAAGGACTGACGCTGACCGGTCAGCTCGTGCTGGATGGTGTCCACGGCCAGCAAGGCATCGGCGCTGGCAATAACGGCTTCAGTACTGGCGATCAGACGCTGCTCGGGCGAACCATCAAACGCCTCCGCGCGCTCCAGCAACGCAGCGGCGACGTCGAGACGAATCTGCAGATCGCCGACCTTGCCGATCACGTAGGGATCCTCGACGAGCCTCTGCACATCGCTGAGGGCCCAGGGCTGGCCCTGTTCACGCAGGTAATCGAGGGTCTGCTGCAGCCCCTGGCGGGCATGGTTAAGGTCTTCGGCGGCGACCGCCAGTTGAGTGGTGATAGCGCAATGAGACAAATGAGTGCTCCTTGATTCAGTTCCAGGCATGGCGCGGCGGCGCAATGCCGTTGAGTATGCGATTGCCGATCAGGTGGTATTTCCAGCGGGCGGGATCGTGCAGGGTGTGGGTTCTGGCGTTGCGCCAATGGCGGTCCAGATTCAGCGAGCCCAGCACCGAGCGGGTGCCGGCCAGTTCGAACAGCTTGCTGCTGATCAGCAAAGCGATCTGCGCCGACAACACCTTGGCCTGGGCGACCACCACTGAGGCGTGCGCAACGCTGGCTTCACTGGGAGCGGCCAGCGCCTGATCGATGGCCTGCCCGGCCTTGGTGAGGATTGCGTCGGTGCCGTGCAGCCGCCATTGCAGATCGCCGACGGTGGCAATGCTGTAAGGGTCCTGCCAGCCGAAGTCCAGTTTGCTGTCGATCCACGGCCGCGCCAGTCGCGCATGTTTGAGGGTTTCCTCGAATGCGCCGTGGGCGATGCCGGTGTCGACCGCCGCCTGGATGATCTGCGAGATCGGTCCGTGGGCCGTGGGCTCATCGAATGCCCGGTGGGCCGGAATTACCGCACTCACGGGCACCCTCACAGCCTTCAGGACGGCACCGCCGCTGGCCGTGGTGCGCTGACCGAAGCCGTCCCAGCTGTCGATGATGGTCAGGCCGGGGTTGTCGCGCTCTACAAACGCAATGAATGCCCTGTCCTGCTCATCGACGCCCACGACCGGCACAATATGGGCGAACAAGGCACCGGTGCAGTAGAACTTTTCACCGTCCACCACAGCATGCTCGCCGTCAAAACGGATACGGGTCTGAAAAGCCCCTGCGTTCTTGCTTTTCGATTCCGAAAACGCATTGCCGAAGCGATAACCCGCCAGTGCCTTGGCGAAGTAATGGCGCTTCTGCTCTTCGGTGCCGGTTTGCAACAGGATGTCGAGAATGCCGAGATGATTTTGCGGAATCTGTCCCAGCGACGGATCGGCTGCAGAGATGATCTTGATCACTTCGGCAACGGTGACATAAGACACTCCGGCACCGCCGTACACCTTGGGAACGGTGATCGCCCACAGACCGCTGGCGGAGAATTCATCCAGTTCCGCCACGGGCAGACGACGCTCGCGGTCGCGCACCGAAGCGTCTTCGGCAAACCGCAGAGCAAGCGCTCTGGCGACCTCGATGGCCTCTGCATCCGAGGCAATGACATGCGCCCTCGGCGGGCGGGCAATAGTTTGAGTCATGGCAGGTTCCTGATCATGGGCAACAAGTTGAAAACGGATCAACGCACAGGATTCAGGTATTGCACAGGCCATGCCGGAACATGTCTTTCTTTTATTTACAACGGGTTAAACCATTCTCTTAAAGTCGAATGCGCGTTCGCACAAGCAAATTGTTCGAACGCTGTTGCTGGACGTACAGCAGCACAATCAATGCGCTGCTGCGCCCAGGTAGTGGTGGTGGATGTCCTCACGCCCGGCCAGCTTCGTTGCGGTTCCGGACTCGACCACTCGCCCGTTCTCCAGCACATAGGCGTAGTGCGCGTGCGCCAGTGCAAGGCTGATATTCTGCTCGGCGACCAGCAGGCTAAGCCCTTCTTCCTGGTTCAGCCGCCCCAGAATGTCGAAGATCTCTTCCACCACCTGCGGTGCCAGCCCCATGGACGGTTCGTCCAGCAGCAACAGACGAGGTCCTGACATCAGCGCTCGCCCGATAGCCACCATCTGCTGCTCGCCGCCCGAGGTGTAGCCGGTCAGGCGCTTGCGCAACAGCTTCAGCCGTGGAAAGTAGCCGTAGACCTTGTCCAGTCGCGCGTGAAGCTCGGCCCGCGAAGGCTTGGCGACAAAGGCACCGACCAGCAGGTTCTGTTCGACACTCAGGTGCGTGAAGCAATGCCTGCCCTCCAGCACCTGCGCCAGCCCGTTACGGACCAGCACAGAGGGATCGCGGGTGGTGATCGCCTGGCCCTGATACTGAATCCGGCCACTCACTACCTCACCGCGTTCG
Source organism: Pseudomonas asturiensis (assembly GCF_900143095.1). GTDB lineage: Bacteria > Pseudomonadota > Gammaproteobacteria > Pseudomonadales > Pseudomonadaceae > Aquipseudomonas > Aquipseudomonas asturiensis. The sequence goes on from NZ_FRDA01000002.1 coordinate 13,206, forward strand.
GCCCGAACCAGACTGGAAATTGCCTTGAGGGTGGTGCTTTTGCCCGCCCCGTTGGCACCCAGCAACGCAACCATCTGGCCCTGCCGGACCTGCAGGCTGATCCCGCGCAAGGCGAGGATGGATTGTTCGTAGAACACCTCGACCTGCTCCACTGACAGCAGAACATCGGCAGACCGACTGGCGTGGGGGATCGAGCTCATGGGCCTTATTGCTCCTGACTGCAGTTGCGTGGCGTGATGCCTTTTTCCTTGGCGTATTGCGCGGCGGAGGCTTCGATGATCGGGCGCAACAAGGCACGGTCGGCCTGCACCCAGTCACTGATCAGGTTCCAGCGCTGCCCGTCCCACTGCTGAAAACGCACTGCACCGCCGCCCTCATGATCAGCGCAGGACAGCTTCAGCGGTTGCACCAGCCCCTTGGCACCCAATGCCTGCAGGCGAGCATCGTCGAGATTCAAATGTTCGAAGCCCCAGCGCACCTGCTCCCCGGTCAGTGGTTGATTGCCGAAACGGGCCTGAGCGATGCGCAGCGCTTCGACATTGAGAATGCCGTTTACCACGCCAAGGTTGTAGTACACGGTGCCGAACCGCTTGGCATCGGCCAGGTTGCCTTGCCCCTTGTCGAGCACCGCGCTCTTGATGCCTTGCAACACCGGGAAGTCAGTGCCGGACGGGTGTGTGGTGATCGAGATAAAGCCCTTGGCGGCGGCTCCTGCCGGAATCACGTCTTCTTCGGAGTTGCTCCAGATGTTGCCGATGATGTGATCCACCGGGAATCCGACCTTCTGCGCCGACTTCAACGCCACCGGGTTCATCACACCCCAGCCGCGCAGGATCACCCAATCCGGCTTGAGGCGACGAATGTTCAACCACTGCGATTGCTGTTCGTTGCCGGGATGCGGCACCTCCAGAGTCGTCAGCTCGAAGCCGTAATGGCTGGCCAGGGTTTCCAGTACGCCATTGGTTTCCTTGCCATAGGGCGAGCCGTGATAGAGCACGGCGATCTTCTTGCCCTTCAACGACTCAGGGCCGCCTTCGCGCTGGCCGATGTAATTGACGATGGCCGACACTTCGGAATACGGATTCAACTGCAACGGGAATACATAAGGGAACACACTGCCGTCGGTGGAATCCGTGCGTCCGTGGTTGATGGTGATCAGCGGCAGCTTGTCTGCCGTGGAGCGTTCAAGCGTGGCGTAAGCGATGCCGACCGACAGCGGATTGGTGGCCGCCGCTGGCGCGCCATTGAGCCCGCCTTTCAAGCGTTCGTAGCATTCGACGCCCTTCTCCACCACGTATTCGGTTTCGCACTCCGACCAGGTCAACTTGACGCCATTGACCCCACCCTGGGCGTTGACGTACTGCAGGTAGTCAATGAAGCCACCGAAGAAACCGGTGCCACCTGCCGCGTACGGCCCGACCCGATAACTTTGCAACGGAAAATATTGTTCGTTGGCGGCTTGAACGGTCGATACAAGTCCGCCAGTCAACAGGGCCAGCGCCAGCATCAGGCGTACTACGGATGTTCGGGGTTTCATGGGCAGATCCTTGAGCAGTTTGAGGGTGTAATGAATGAGAGAGCCACTGTTCAGTAGCGCAGCGGCCAGATCCGCGCACGCTGGCGAAACCTCTGCCACAGGCGCGCCAGCCCTTCGGGCTCCTTGATCAGGAAGGTGATGATCAGTGCGCCAAACAGCATTTTCTGGAGGTTTTCCAGCTGCCCCGAGTCGATCAGTCCGGCGGGCAGCAAGGCGCTGACATGCCCCAGCAGGATGGGCAGCAGCACGATGAACGCCGCACCGAAGAAATTGCCGGAGACACTGCCCAGCCCGCCGATAATGATGATGAACAGCACCTGAAAGGAGCGGTTCAGGTCAAAACCATGGGGCTCGACGGTCCCCAGATAGGCAAACGCCCACAGCGAACCGGCGATACCCAGATAAAAGCCACTGATGGCGAACGCCAGCAGCTTGGCCTTGAACAAACGGATACCGATCACCGCCGCGGCCGTGTCCATGTCGCGCACCGCCATCCAGGTTCGACCCAGTTCGCTACGGATCAGGTTGTTCGCCAGCCAGAACAGCGCCACCACCAGCGTCAGGGTCAGCAGATAGCGGCCTTGGGGTGAACTGAAATCCATCCCGGCCACGATCAGCGGTGGCGACGTGATCACGCCCGACGCGTTGTCGTGGGTGAACCAACTGAACCGCGTCAACACCCACTCGACCACGAACTGCGCGGCCAGGGTCGACACCAGCAGGTAGAAGCCTTTGATGCGCAGACTCGGTAGCCCGAACAGCAGCGCCACGGAGGCCGCGACCAGCCCACCGAAGACAAGCCCCAGCAGCAATGGCGTACCCGGCACGCGTAGCTGCAGGTTATAGGTGGCAAACGCCCCGACCGCCATGAACGCTGCCGAACCCAGCGACAGCTGCCCGGCGTAACCGGTCAGCAGGTTCAGGCCGAGGCCTGCCAGGGACAGCACCAGAAACGGCACCAGAATCGCGCTCAACCAGTAATCGTTGCCGGCAAGCGGCACGATGACAAAGGCAAATCCCAGCAACGCCGACAGCCCTATCCGGTCTTGGCGTAAACGGAAGAGGCGACGTTCAGCGGCGTAGGAGCCTGCCAGTTGTCCGGCTTCTCGATAAAGCATGACGATGATCCTTGTTGAAAGTCAGACGCGCTCGATGGCTCGCTCGCCGAACAGGCCAGCGGGACGCATCAACAGAAACAACAGGGCCAGCACGTACGGCACCCAGTTCTCGATACCGCTGCCGATGATCGGGCCGATGTAGATCTCCGCAAGCTTCTCGGCCGCGCCGATGATCAGGCCGCCCACGATGGCGCCGCCGATGGACGAGAAGCCGCCGATGATCAATACCGGCAACGCCTTGAGCACCACCAGCGACAGGGAAAACTGCACACCCAGTCGCGCGCCCCACAGCAGTCCCGCCACCAGCCCGACAAACCCGGCGACCGCCCAGACCACTGCCCAGATGCGCGGCAGGCGAATGCCCACCGCCTGTGCGGCCAACGGGTCGTCGGCTACGGCGCGCAGTGACAGGCCGATACGAGTGAGGTTGAACAGGACAGACAACGCGATGACCAGCACTGCAGCGGTACCTGCCGCGAACAGGTCGAACTGCGAGAGCAACATGCCGCGAATCTCAAGCGGCTCGTCAGGGATGCCCAGATCCAGCCCGTGGACCTGCGCGCCCCACAGCGCCTGTGCCAGCCCCTCGATCATGTACGACAGGCCCAGCGTGGCCATGAACAGGATGATCGGCGGACGATTGACCAGCGGCCGCAGCACCACCCGCTCGATCAGCAGCGCCAGCACCACCATGCTCGCCAGCGTCGCCAGAAACGCCCAGCCGAACGGCAGACCGCGCTCCAGCAGGCTGACGAACGTCAGGGCGGCGAACAGTACCATCGCACCCTGAGCGAAGTTGAACACGCCCGAGGCCTTGTAGATCAGCACGAAACCGATCGCCACCAGCGAATACATCACCCCGGCCAGCAACCCGCCAATCAGCACTTCAAAGAAAAATTCCATGGTTTACTGGCCTCCCGCCACATAAGAACGACGAGTGCCGAGATAAGCGGCAATCACCTGCGGGTCGTTGCGCACCCGCTCGGGCGTGCCGTCACCAATCTTGCGGCCGTAATCCAGCACCACGACGTGATCGCTGAGGCCCATCACCACACCGATGTCATGCTCGATCAGCACGATCGTGGTACCCAGTTCGCGGTTGATGTCACGGATGAACTGGCTCATCTCGACTTTCTCTTCAGCGTTCATGCCCGCCATCGGCTCGTCCAGCAACAGCAGACGCGGCTCGGCCGCCAGCGCCCGCGCCAGCTCAACGCGCTTTTGCAGGCCATAAGAAAGCTTCCCGACCAGCACATGGCGCCACGGGTGAATGCGCAGGAACTGAATCACCCGTTCGGCGTGTGCGCGTTGTTCGTCGTCTTCGGCAGGCGCGCGGCCGATACGCAGCATCTGCTCCACCCAGGTACTGCGGCGCTTGAGGTTGCGCCCCGTCAACACGTTGTCCAGCACACTCATGCCCTTGAACAAGGCGAGGTTCTGAAAGGTGCGGGCGATGCCGCGCTCGGCTGCCTGATGGGGACGCATGCGCGTGCGGGTCTTGCCCGCGTATCGAATGGAGCCGCTTTGCGCCCGATAAACACCATTGATCACGTTGAGCAGTGAGCTTTTGCCAGCGCCGTTGGGCCCGATCAAGGCGCAGATTTCCCCTGCGGCCACTGAGAAACTGATTGAAGTAACGGCTTTTACGCCCTTGAAAGACAAGGAAATATCGTCGAGCGCCAGCAAAGGTGTAGACGGGCTTGCGCTCATGACGACGCCCCCAGCGGAACCGGCAGTTGATCATCGGAAACGGCCGTTCTGACCCTCGACGGGATTGGCGCCGGTGTATCCAGGGTACGAGGCCGAATACCCAGCGCGGCAAAGAACGCCTCGCAGGGCGGCGTCAGAGCCTCACCCACCAGCAGCGGTTTGCTCAGACGGCTCATCCCCAGCACATCCAGCAATGGACGGCGGATCAGCCAGTGCCCGAGGCTGCGCCTGATCACGCCTTGGGCGGGGACCATTGCCCACTGATACAGCGCATGGGCGAACGTGCCCGGCAGCGGCAACCGCTCTCGCGCCCAAAGCTCCAGCCGCGCATAGGACTCACGCGTGCCCAGCACCAGCGTGGGCCCCAGTTCACGGCGGTCGTTATCGCGAGTGCTCAGCGCTTCGGGGATATTCAGACAGAAACCGGCGACCAGCCAGGGCGCTAACAGATAGCGGGCCTGGCCGCTGGCGGCAAACACGCGGGCCGCCAGTGCCTGGTCGCGATCAGTGATGGCCTGGGTGTAGATCAGTTGCTGCGCACCGTCGAGCAATTCACCATGGCTCAGGTGTTGTTGCACGCCCTCAGGCGTCTGGAACACGAACGCGCAGTCTTCGGAACGGGTTACGGGCCAGACAACGTTGCCAGGAGCATGATTCAGCAACGTGCCGTAATCGATGAAGCGTGCATCCTGGGCATCGTGCAGGCCTCGTGTGTCCAGAACAATCACCACGCCAGGTTCGACATCGCGAAGCTGGGCGACAGCCTCCAGGTCCTGCACCACTGCATAACGGGGCTTCAATGCCAGCAGCCCCTGTTTGTTATCCACCAAAGGCTCGACCAGACTGACACTGCCACCCAACGCCTGCGCCGCCAGCGTCAGCAGCAACGTTTCGGTCCTCGCGTCACTGATGATCACCAGGCAATCCGTCGCCTTGAACCCCTTCATCTGAAGCGCCTCGGCCAACGGTTCAACGTCCTGCGCCAGTTTGCCCCAACTGCGGGTGTGCCAGATACCCAGTTGCTTGTAGCGCAGGGCCGTCTGTTTGTTGCGCGTCTGCGCCTGGAACAGCAGCGCCTGATGCAGTGAATGATGCATGAAAGCTTCCGTCGAAAATGGGTCGAAGGAGCCATAGCAGCGAACGTGCCATACCGGGAAAGACAGGCAGATCAACGACTTGCGAGGTCTGATGAGAGCCGGCTGCTGTCCGGTTTGCAGTCAAGCTGTTGCGGCGCTGTTGCAAGGCCAACAGCTGCAACCTGACTACAAAAAAATAGCCTTTAAAATCAATGAATTAAGTTCAGGCACAGAGTATGCAGAGCGGTGAGCGACCCTTCATTGGCCACGTGCCAATCTTCTAGCGTTCAGGAGCACTGCATGACTTTGTCCAACACCCCACTGTCGCTTGGAACCGACTACGAAAGCCTCGCCAACCGCTTCCGCCCGATCTTCCGTGAGATCAGCGCAGGCGCGGTGGAGCGCGAAAAAGGCCGCGCCCTGCCCCACGAACCGATTGCCTGGCTCAAACAGGCAGGCTTTGGCGCGGTTCGGGTGCCCAGGGAGCATGGCGGCGGCGGTGCCTCGGTCGGCCAGCTGTTTCAGTTACTGATCGAGCTGGCTGAAGCGGATTCGAATATTCCACAAGCGTTGCGCGCACATTTTGCCTTTGTCGAAGACCGCCTGAATGCCCCCGCCAGCCCGGACAGGGACAAATGGTTCGCGCGCTTTGTCGCAGGCGATCTGGTCGGCAACGGCTGGACCGAAGTCGGTTCGGTGAAGATTGGCGACGTGATCACCAAGGTCAGTGCGCAGGGCGATGGCTTTGTGCTCAACGGCCGCAAGTTCTACAGCACCGGCAGCATTTTCGCGGACTGGATCGATGTGTACGCGCAGCGTGCCGACACCGGTGCCGACGTGATCGCCGTGGTCGATGCACATCATGCCGGTGTGCGTCACAGCGACGACTGGGACGGGTTCGGCCAGCGCACCACCGGCAGCGGCACCTCGGTGTATGAGAATGTGCCGCTGCCTGCCGAACACGTCATCCCGTTCGAACAACGCTTCAAGTACCAGACGGCGTTCTATCAGTTGGTGTTGCTGGCCGTGCTGGCAGGCATTGGCCGGGCCATTGAGCGCGATATCGCCCAGCAGGTACGTGACCGCACGCGCGTGTTCAGCACCGGCAACGCCGACAGCGTCAGTCAGGATTCGCAGGTGCAACAGGTGGTCGGGCAGATTGCAGCACAGGTCTATGCAGCCGAGGCGGCGACGCTGCGTTCGGCAGAACCCCTGCAACGCGCTTACGTGGCTCGCTTCGGGAATGATGCGCAGCAGGAAAAAGACGCCAACATCGCCGCTGAAATCGAAACCGCCAAGGCGCAAGTAATTGTTTCGGAACTGGTGCTGCGCGCAGCCACTGACCTGTTCAATGCCTTGGGCGCATCGGGCGTCAGCGTCAACAAGGCGCTGGACCGTCACTGGCGCAACGCCCGCACAGCGGCCTCGCACAATCCGCTGATCTACAAGGCTCGCATCGTGGGCGACTGGCGCATCAACGGGACCGAACCACCGTATGTCTGGCAGATCGGCAACGGCTCGGGCAAAGCCTGAGCCGCTGTCCTATTGAGCACGATTTAGCAGGTGGCGACTGGCGAAACTGAAGGCCAGCACCAGAAAAATCAGCGCCCCGGTCGCCACCTGCTGCCAATAGAAATTCCAGCCGATAAGCAGCAGTCCGTTGGCGATCACGTTGATGAACAGCACGCCCAGCAACGTCCCGACGATATTGGGGCGTCCCTGACGGCTCAGCGTGGTGCCCATGAACACCGCGCCGATGGCGCTGATCAGATAAGCGTTGCCTGACATCGGCACGTAGGCGTTGACGGTCGAACTGAGCACAATCCCCGCCACCGCGCAGGCCAGTGCGCTGCCAATGAACACCTGAACAGCAATGCGCCGCGTCGAGAGGCCCGAGTAATACGCCAGTTGCGGCTGTGTCCCTAGCGCCAGAATCTCACGCCCCAGACGCCCCCGCGCCAGCACCAGCCCATAAACGCCGGCCAATAACGCGACCAGCCAGACCGGGAACGGCACGCCTAAAATCACCAGACCGGTAATGCCGGGCAACACACCCTGAGCGATGTAGATGGGTTGCCCGCCGTCCGACAACAACTGCTGCACGCTGGTGCCGATGAACAGCGTGCCCAGTGTTGCCAGAAACGGCGAGATGCGCAGGCCGGCAATCAACAGCGCATTGAACATCCCTGCCGCTGCACCCGCCAACAAGGCGACGACGACCGCAACGACCCACCCATGACCGCCATTGAGCGCGACCACGAACGCCAGACTGGCGAAGTCCACGGCAGTGCCCACCGACAGATCGATGCCGCCAGCCGCCACTGCCCAGGTCATGCCGACGGCGATGATCGCCAGCAGCAAGAAATTGTTCAGGATCAGGCTCGACAGGTTGCCCCAGCTCAGGAAACCCGGTGCCTGCAGTGCAAAAAACGCCAGAATGATCAACACCAGCACCGGCAGTGTGGCCGTCAACAGATGCGGCAGAATGCCGGGGCGTGTCGATGAAGCAGTCAAAGCCAGCGTTCTCATTGTTCACCCTCCGGTTGGCCGACGGCACCGGAAAAGGCCACCACCAGCAAAATCAGCACGCCTTGCACACCGTTGACCCAGAAGCTGGAAATGTTCAGCAACTGAAAACCATTGATGAGAAAGCCCAACAACAGGGTCGCCAGCAAGGTGCCGGGAATATTGGCGGTCAGGCGTCTGGAGAACACCGAACCGAGAAAGGCAATCGCCACCACCGACAGCAGCATGTCGCCAGAGCCCGTCGTGCTGCCGCTGAACATTGCCGCTGAACAGAACGCGCCCAACGCGGCGCAAAGCCCGGCAATCAGGTAAGTGGAAAACACATAGCCTTGAGGATTCAAACCGGCCGCCCTGGCCGCCAAGGGGTATTCTCCGATGGCGTACAAGCGCAGCCCCCAGGCGCTGTGATGAATGACGAGGTGCAGCGCGGCGGTCACGCTCAACAGCATCCAGGCCAAGGCCGGTACGCCCAGCCATTCACCCGCTGCCAGCAGTTCCAGTAGCTCAGAGTCGGTTGCCAGCACCGTGTTCTGAGTCAGTACCAGCTCCAGCCCTGCGACCAGATTCATGCTCGCCAGCGTTGCCAGCAAAGGTGGCAATCTGAGAAGCACCACGGCCAGACCATTCAACGCACCGACCAGCACACCACAGGCCAGCGTAAGCGCGACGGCTTGCCAGGTGCCCAGCCCTGCGTTGTTGAGGCTGCTATAGACGGCCGCGCATAGCCCCAGGTTGGCCGCCAGCGACAGGTCCAGCCCGCCACGGACCACGTTGGAGCCTCCACCGATAACCACGCAGGTCAGGCCCAGCGCAAGAATGCCCAGCACGGCCGATTGGGCAAACACGTTGCTGATGTTACCGATACTGAGAAAGTTCGGCGCACCGAAAGCAAAGCCCAGCAGGATGATCAGAAACACCAGCAACGAGCCGCGCTGCGCCAGGCGCAGCAGCCAGTCTGCTGAAAAACCGGACGGCTGACGAATGGAAACCTCAGGCACGGACATGTTTGCGCTCCTCATGGGCATGATCAATGACTGCAGGGCGCTCCGTGGCACCGGTGGCACAAGCCAGCAACTGATCGCTGTCGGTGGTGCATGCATCGAACTCACCCGCGATACGGCCCCGATGCAGCACGACAATGCGCTGGGTGATGCCGATCAGTTCCGGCAGGTCAGACGACAGCACCAGAACGGCCGCGCCGCTTTCGGCAAGCCGGGCAATCAGCCGATAGATTTCGGTCTTGGCCCCGATGTCGACCCCCACACTCGGCTCGTCCAGCAGGTACAACGACGAATGTCGGCTGAGCCATTTGGCTAACGCCACTTTCTGCTGATTACCACCACTGAGCGACTGCACCACGCTGCCCTGCCCCGAGGTTTTGATCGCCAGCTCATCGATGAGCCGTTCGCTCTCGCGAACCTGCGCCTTGCTGTCCAATAGCCCCCAACGGGAGAACCGATCGAGGCTGGCCAGTGTGATGTTCTCCAGCACCGACAGCGCCGGAGCCACGCCATGACTGCGACGTTCTTCGGGCACCAGCGCGATGCCGTGACGGACCGCATCCCGCGGTGACTTCAGGTGCAGCGGCTTGCCATTGAGCAGCAGTTGGCCGCGTGCAGGCTTGACCAGCCCGAACAGGCTCTTGAGCAATTCCTTCGCGCCGGAGCCGACCAGCCCTGTGAGCCCGATCACTTCGCCGCGCCCCACCGTCAGATCAATACCGTCGTAAGCGTTGCCTGCCGACAACCCTTTGAGCTCAAGAACCGGCGGCCCCGGAGTCGTTTTTGCCCGCAAATACAGCTCGCCCACCTCACGATTGACCATCAAGCGGGCGATCTGCGCCGTGCTGGTCACCGCCGGATCAACCACGGCGACGTTACGTCCGTTGCGCAATACCGTGACCTGATCGCAGAGCGATTCGATTTCCTGCAGGTAATGCGAAATGTACAGAATCGTCAGCCCGTCATGACGCAGGCGGCGCACGATGGACAGCAAACGATCGACTTCCCGCTTGACCAGCGACACGCTCGGCTCGTCGAACACCAGTATGTCGGGCTTGGCGATCAGTGCGCGGATGATCTGCACAATCTGCCGTTGAGCGCTGTCCAGATCACGGATCAGCGCTCCTTTCGGAAATTCCATAGCGAAATAATCATGGAGCAGCCTTGCGGCCTCGCGCTCCTGAGCGCGGCGATCCACCAGCAGGCCGCGCTTGATTTCCTGACCGAAGAACAGCGCTTCACCGACGGTAAAACTGCCGGGCAGCAAACGCTCCTGATGAATGAACTGCACGCCCAGCGCCTCGACCTGACGGGGCGTGAAGGCATCAAAGGACTGACCCTGTACGCTCAGGCTGCCTTCGTCGGCCTTATGAATGCCCGCCAGCACCTTGATCAACGTGGATTTGCCTGCGCCGTTTTCACCCACCAGGCCATGAATGGTTCCGGGCTCGACCCGCAGATCGACCCCGTCCAGCGCCTGGGTCGCGCCGAAGCGTTTGCGGATGCCTTGCAGGTGCAAGGCCGGCGGTGACGTCACTGAAGTCATGGTCAACTCCTGATCAATTATCGCCCCGAAGCTGCTGCACTTCAGGCAGATTGTTGGCGGTGGTCAGCAAGGTAGGCACCTGAGTTTCCTTGGGCAGATCATGCTGTCCGGCCAGATAGCGCGCGACGTTCTGCACAGCGGTCTTGCCGATCAGCACCGGCTGTTGCGCGACCACTGCACCAATCGGTGAATCAGTGCGGCCGAGCAGTTCCAGCACTTCGGGCGTGCCGTCTACGCCGTAGGTCTTGATCTCGGTGCGTCCTGCATCGATCAGCGCCTTGCTGGCACCCAGTTGCGGAATGTCCCACGCCGACCAGATGGCCGCGACGCTGCCTTTGGGGTATTTGTTGAGCAAGGCCGAGACCTGCGAATAGGCGTCCTGGACCGTATTGGGGATGACATCACGCAGCTCAGGCTCGATGATCTTCAGCTCGGGATGATCCTTGAGCGCCAGCTTGAGCTGGTCATAGCGAATCGCGCAGACCGGCACGCCGTAGAAACCGTTGAACACCAGAATGTTGCCCTTGCCGCCGGTATCCTTGATCAACTGCCCGGCCAGCGCCTTGCCCGTGGCAACATTGTCGGATGTGGTGTTGTTGAGGCTGTACTGCGATGGCGCATCAATGGTGAACAACGGAATGCCCGCTTTGCTGATGCGCTTGAGCCAGGGATCGATGACGCTCAGGGTGCCCAGGGTCTGAATCACTGCGTCCGGCTTTTGTGTGATCACGGTCTGCAACTGGTTCACCAGATTCTTGTCATTGCGTCCGGCATCAAGCGTGATCGGCGTGCCCCCCAGACGTTTGACCTCATCGACCTGCGCCTGAAACGCCTTGATATCGAAGTAATGACTGGTGCCGGTCATGCTGATCGCGATGCGCTTGCCTGCCAGCGATGGAACGGTGCTGTCATCGGCGTGTGCAGACATGCCCATGCAGACAGACATCAGGGTCAGCGCCAGTACAGGCCACAGTTGGCTGAAACGATTGGAAGTCGAAGGTAGAACGGCATCGGGCATCGGGGTAACTCCGCAGATTCAGGACAGGAATCCAGGGAGCAGTGCACAGGTCGTGCCCGGGCGGCATGTCGCGTGATGAGCGTCGCTGCGAGGCTCAGTCCTTAGGGCTTTCGGCGCTTGCGCTTGATAGCGATCAAGCGTCTTGCGGGCGCAATAAGAAGCCGAATAACCGACGGTGCTGTGCAAATTGCCGATCTGCTGTTGCGCTAACAACAGCAGATTGATGAGCCAGCACCCCGCATGAACTCAAGCTAATACGCAATCAACGCAACGTGAACTGCCCCAGTGTGGTGTTCAAACCGTTGGCCAGTTCTGCCAGCGAATGGCTGGCGCTGCCGGTCTGTCCGGTACGTACCGCCGACTGCGCTGACAGGTCACGAATACGTACCAGATTGCGATCCACTTCGCGGGCGACCTCTGCCTGTTGCTCCGAGGCGGTGGCAATCAGGGTGTTTCGCTCGTCGATGACGGCAACCGATGTTGCAATCAACGCCAGCGCCGCATTGGCTGACTCAGCCTGTTGCCGGGTCTTTTGCGCCTGCTCGGTGCTGACCTCGAGGGCGTTCAGGGTGCTTTGAGTGCCCTGCTGAATATGCCCGATCATGGTTTCAATCTCGCGGGTCGACTCGCTCGTGCGATGCGCCAGCGCACGCACTTCGTCGGCAACTACGGCGAAACCTCGTCCGGCGTCCCCGGCGCGTGCGGCCTCGATAGCTGCGTTGAGGGCCAGCAGGTTGGTCTGCTCCGACACAGCACGGATGACGTCCAGCACCTTGGTGATGTCCAGCGTCCGGGTCGCTAGCGACTTGGCTTCAACCGAGGCGGTGCCGACGTTCTGCGTCAGTTCAAGGATTGACTTGACAGTGTGGTCGAGCTCTTCCTGCCCTTGGCGTGCCGAGGCCGAAGACGCTTTAGACTCTTGCGACGTGGTCACGGCATTGCGCGCCACCTCGTCCACGGCCTGACTCATCTCGGTCACCGCCGTCGCCGCCATTTCGATCTCGCTGTTTTGCGCCACCAGATCGTTGTTGCTGTCGACAATCAGCGCGTTCATTTCCTCGGTCGCCGAGGCCAGTTGATGAGCCGCGTCGCCCACGTGGGTCAATGTCTTGCTCAGGTTCAGGCGCATCTGCTCCATGGACTGCAGCAGCAGGGCCGCCTCATCAGTGCCTGAGCGATCCACGCCGGTCGGTCGCAAGTCTCCGGAAGCAATGGTTTCCGTCGTGTGCAACGCCTGGCTGATAGGCACCGAAAGACTGCGAGACAGACGCCAGGCCAGCAACACCGTCAGCAATACCGCCAGCAGCATCACCGCGAATGTGATGGTGAATGCACTGTTGTAAACGTCGGTGGCGCTGGCACTGGAGTCGGCCTCCGAGTCGTCGTTGAGCTTTTCCAGCTTGCCAATCAACGCCTCCATGTTTTCAGCCACGGTCTTCATCTCGACCCAGGCCACTTGCTGACCGTTGTCGATCTGATTGCCCTTTACCAGTTGATAGACACGTTCGGCGCCATCGGCATAAGACTGATAACCGGCGCTGAGCTGGTTAATCAATGAGCGTTCGTCCTCGGATGTGATCAAGGGGGTATAGGCTTGAATGGCTTTCTGGAAACCAGCCTTTTTCTCTTGCAACTCCGAATGCACCTGATCCACCTGTTCGGCACTACGGGTCGAGAGTATTTTCATCGCGACAGTACGGGTTTTCTCGATTGCCAGCGCGATGTCATCGCCCAACGCAATCCCTGGAAGTGAATCGTTCTCGATCTCCAGCGACTGTTCACGAATGCTGCGCAGCTGTTGAAGACTGAAGGCACCCAGCCCGATGACAAGAACCACCATCAATGTAAAGCAGACGGCCGTTCTGACGGCAATTTTCAGCTGTCTCAACATTTCGAATCCTCTTCCCTGTTACGACGACACTATTGGCGCCTTAACGTGTATCGGCGGATGCCTGAAAAGGATGACGGTGCGTACTTCCGGAAATCACATCACACACAACCCGTCCGTGCGCAGTGGCACATGCCACCGTCACAAGAGGCCCACTGCGCAAAAGTGTTGTGGTAGCGTTCGCGCTGCTCGATCAACCCGGACTTGACTGGCCTCAGCCGTCCGTGAAAAACCCGGTATCCGTGTCGACTTGTTGGCCAGTCTGCATTGCTGGAGATTCAACGTCATGAAACGCTATTGCGCTGCATTCCTTGCCCTGTCCCTGCCCGCCTGTGCCTTCGCTGGCGATGCGCTTCCCGATCTTTCCGCCATCACCAAAGCCCTTAACACCGGTGAGTCGGTATCGGTGGTGATCGACCTCGGCCAATGCACGTCCTCGATCAAGGGCGCCGAACCCTCCAAAACCCAAGGTGGCAAACGCATCGATTCCTACCGCATCACGCCTGACGGTGCATTGGCTTTTTCGGACACGCACTTCACGCTGGATCGTGATAACAAGCCCATCGAGCAATTCATCCGCTACCGCGTGCGTCCCGACGGCACAGCCGACTTCAGCATGACCACGCTCACTGTGCCCGGCTATCAGCCGGTGGGTCAGGCGGTGAGCTTTGACTGTGCGGTGGGCAAGGGATTGAGTTTCTTCGCGTCGAAGTGATGCTCATCCATGAGCCAGACACGCGTGGCGGCAGGGTGAACACCCGATTCGCCTGGCTGCCGCGCTGGTCGCTGGATGTTTTCATTACTGCGTTGTTCGTGATCATCGCGCCGGGTCGCAGGCGCTTGCCTGCGAGCCAATACGCTCGACACAGATGTCGAGCGAGGCTGAAAGCTTCAGCGAAAATCAGCGTGGCTCGTGAATCGGGCATCCATTGTGCTGCGCCCTGAAGCCTGAGGACGCTTCATACGCCGGCTTGCGTACCCGCATCACGCCGCCCAATGGTCGATGAGCAGCCAGCCCGTGCCACGGGCTGAACGCCATCCCGTCGTCCATCGCCTGGATCTTCTCACTGCTCCAGGCAGGTTGTGGCTCGACCTCGAGACGTGCGACCGTCACGTAAGGACTCAACGCTTCCGGCCACTGAACCGATGCGTCCTCGATCGGCATTTTTTCAAGGTCGGTTGCCAGCTGCACGCGCACCTCCCACGTACCGCCCTGCTGAGCAAAATAAGCGCTGACTGCTTCGCGCAGGCCATCAGGGTTGCCGCCAAAATCAACATAGGCATCGGTCAACGCCGTCAGGCCTGGCGAAACCGGCACCACCGCCAGCTTGGCGTAATAGCGGCCATAGAGCATCGGAACGACGCTTGAGAAGCTTTCCCCCAGAATATGGGTCTGTGGGTGACCGCCCAGGCTCTTGAGCGTGCCACTTTCTCCGCCCATGGATTCAATGGTCGACTCCACACCCCGCAGCAACGCCGAAAATGCTTTTTTAAGGCCAGGTGCCTTGTCAGTGGTCTTGGCCAGCAGCTTGAGGGTTCGCAAAAACGCCTTTGGCGTGGCGGCAGTAAACGCTTTTGCGTTTTGCATCACAAAATCCTGAGTCACCTGCCCTTCGCTGCCTGGCAGCCGCGGACCTTCGACGCCCACGATCTTGATCGCCAGGCCGCGTGGAGTGGAAACCTTGTCGTCGAGAATGTCCCCGGGGTTGGTGGAAAAACGCATGGCAACCGGCAGCGTTACCAGTTTTGCAAAGGCACCCTGTGCCAGCTCTTCGGGCAGATCGTCGAGTACCGTCATGTGCCCACGCAGCAGTCCATGTGCCTTGGCGTGAACGCTGCGCGTGGCATGGCCATTGTCCGCGTAAGTGGTCTGAAGAATGGAGTCCAGCGCCTTCACCAGTTCTTCACTGGTGTGTGCTTCATCATCCGGGATCTGTTCGAATGAAGGCTCGAACGGCAGCGGTTTCACTGCCAGGCGTACTGCGGGCAAATCGCTCATCGGGTCTATCTCCACGGGGCATCGTGCACGGAATGTTTCTTCTGCCTTCAGACACGGTACTGATGGCACTCTGGGCTGTTGAACGCCATTGCCCCGAAGCCGTTCCCTGCACACCGGACAAATGCGGACCAACGGCACAGCCGCAAAATCCGCTGAACCTTTCTCCAGTCGGCCTCGTCCCAGCCTAATCAAGCAGCCTGCTGATTAGCCTGGAGCGACCGATGCTGATTTACCCCAAAACCCGTTTCAAACCCTATACCAACGCCAGCGGCGGCTGGGGTTCGGCGAAATCGGTGGCACAAATCCTGTGGCGCGAGCAGGCGCTGGCCAAGGCACCTGTGGCCTTGTTCAAGCTGAACAAACCTGATGGTTTCGCCTGTGTCAGTTGCGCCTGGGCCAAGCCCGGTCACCCTCGCGCACTGGAATTCTGCGAGAACGGCGCCAAGGCCACCGCCTGGGAGCTGACCTCCAAAAAAACCGACCCGGCCTTTTTCGCCAAACACACGCTCAGTGAATTACGCGGCTGGGCGGATTACGATCTGGAGCAACAGGGCCGCCTGACTCACCCTTTGCGCTACGACGCGCAAAGTGACCGCTATCGGGAAACGTCATGGGAAGAGGCCTACCAGGACATTGGCGCTCAGCTCAAAGGACTGGAGCCGGACAGCGTGGTGTTTTACGCATCCGGGCGTGCCTCGCTGGAAACCTCGTTCATGTACCAGTTGTTCGCCCGCGCCTACGGCACCAACAACCTGCCTGACAGCTCCAACATGTGCCACGAAAGCACCTCGGTCGGCTTGCAGGAAAGCATCGGCGTACCCATCGGCACTGTCACGCTGGACTACTTCGAACACACCGACTGCCTGTTTTTCTTTGGTCAGAACGTTGGCAGCAATAGCCCACGCATGCTTCACCAGTTGCAGGAAGCCCGGCAGCGCGACGTGCCTATCATTACCTTCAATCCACTGCGCGAGCGAGGGCTGGAGCGCTTCGTCAATCCGCAGTCGCCCATAGAAATGCTGGTCCCCGGTTCAACCGTGATCAGCACGCAGTATCATCAGGTGGCAACCGGGGGTGACACAGCAGCTATAACCGGGATCGCCAAGGCGTTGCTGGCCCTGGAAGATGAGGCGTCCGCAAAAGGTACGGCACCGGTCCTCGATCACGCGTTTATCGCCAGCCATACCCAAGGCTTTGACGCCTTCACGGACTATGTACGGCGTAGCACCTGGCCCGAACTCGAGCGCCAGAGCGGGCTGACCCGAGGTGCGCTGGAAGCGGCGGCCACCGTCTACGCCCGCAGTCACCGCGTGATGTTCGTCTACGGAATGGGCATCACCCAGCATCGGCGTGGCGTGACCAATGTTCAGATGTTGGTGAACCTGATGCTGATGCGCGGCAATATCGGTAAACCGGGGGCTGGCATTTGTCCGGTGCGCGGTCATTCCAATGTGCAGGGCCAGCGAACCGTGGGCATTACCGAGGATCCGAAAAAAGTACCGACGCAGCTTATCGAGCAACACTTTGGCTTCAAGGTGCCCCAGCAGCACGGCATGGCCACCGTCGACGCTTGCGAAGGCATACTCGATGGTCGCGTGCGTGGTTTTATTGGCCTGGGCGGTAACTTCCTGCGAGCGATTCCCGACACCTCACGCATGGAGCCTGCGTGGCGAGGGTTGGCGTTGAGCGTTCAGATCGCCACCAAGCTCAATCGCACCCACCTGGTGCCTGCACACAACACTTGGCTGCTGCCGTGCCTGGGGCGCATCGAAATTGATCGACAAGGCGGCGTTGAACAAACCTACACCACCGAAGACAGTACCGGCTGCATTCACGGCTGGAAAGGCAGTGCCGAGCCGGTCGGCCCTCATGTGCGAGCAGAAACCGGTATCGTCGCGGCCCTGGCCATGGCCACCCTGCCCGACGGCCACTCCATCGACTGGCAAGCCTGGAGCAATGACTATTCCCGAGTCAGAACCGCCATTGGCAAGGTCTATCCGGAAATCTTCCATGACATGGAAACGCGCATGAAAGAACCGGGCGGATTCCACCGCCCCATTGCCGCCGCTCGGCGCGAGTGGCTGACCGAGAGTGGCAAGGCGCAGTTCATCACGCCAGCCTCGCTGTTGGAAGATGATGACGTCACACCTCCTGAACCAGCACGAGACGTGCTGCAACTGATGACGCTGCGCAGCAACGACCAGTTCAACACCACCATCTACGGTTACGAAGATCGCTTTCGCGGCGTTAGCGGCACTCGCGAAGTGATCTTCATGCACGACAACGACATCACCCGCCTGGGTTTCAAAACGGGCGACCGCGTGTGGCTGACCACTGCGGTAGAGCCTGAAATCAAACGCCAGGTCGGGCCTTTCGAAATCATCGCCTACAACATTCCCGAAGGCTGCGCCGGGGCCTATTACCCGGAGTGCAACACGTTGATTCCCGTATGGCACCACGCCGAACGCAGCAAAGTGCCTGCGGCAAAATCAGTGCCGATAAGACTGACCTCTGTGCAAGCGCATGAAGCGACAGCGCAAATGCCGTAAGAGCGCAGTGAAGCCACACCGGCACCTGCCCCGACCTGTTCGGGGCTTTTTTTTGCCGCGTTGATACACAAAACGCCCACTGCCTTCAGTGCTCGACTGCTGACACGCCAGGCAGGGCCGTAACGACAAATTGACTGGCATTAATGTAGTGGCAACTATAGAATTGCGGCGTTATGTATCGATCACTACGTAATTCTTATCAAAACTTGAACGAGCTTCGTTGCGTTCCGAACAAGCGCCATTGATCAGGCCTCCAGGCCGCTCAATGCAGCTGATTAACCTTTTATCTCTCACGACTCAAGGAGCCCCACCATGAGCAACCCTACTTACGTCGACGATTACACCGCCATTGTCGCGGTGCTGAACCAGTACAACGAAGGCGGCAAGCTAGCCAACAGCAGCATCATGAAACCGGCGTTCAGCAAACACGCCACGATCTTCGGGGTGGACGCTGACGGGCAATTGACCGGCGGCGCAATCCAGGGTCTGTTCGACACCATTGATAGCGCCTTCCGCCCTTCTCCAGAAGCCCGCGGTGCGATCGTCAATGTCGATATCGTCGGCACGGCGGCCAGCGCCCGTATCGACACCAACGATATCTCCGGCTTCTGCTTCACCGACTTTTTCAACCTGCTGAAGGTTGACGGCAAATGGACGGTGGTCAGCAAGATCTACCACACCCACGTAGCCCCGTAACTTACCGCCATTGATACGTGGCCGGCATTGGCCAGGAGTTTGATCATGAGTAAAAACATTAAAGCCGTACCAACACGGGACTACGACGCCGTTATTGCCGTTGCACAACAGTATGTGGACAGCCTGCGTGTCGGCAGCGCTGACGGACTGGCGCAGGCTTTTCACGAAGATGCCGTGATGTACGGTTTCACCAATGGCCAGTTACTGGGCGGTCCGATCGACAACTTGTTCGACTTTGTCCGGAAAAATGGCAATGCGCCGGATATCGTCACGCGGCTGGACGTGCTGGCGATTACACCGACCACTGCTGTGGTACGCGTGGACATGGAGAACGACGCCATTGGCGCCGACTACAACGACTACCTGACATTGATCAAAATCAGCGGCAGCTGGAAGGTCATCGCCAAGGTGTATCACCAATTCGAAGCTTGATCAGCGCGGCCACGAACATGAGCGCTGTTGTCATGGCGTGGCCCTGCCGGATCTGGAAACAACGCAGTTCAAAAGGAACGAAGCATGGCAAAGGTTGAATACCGGGCTTTGATTGACGGCAACGCGGATCGCGTCTGGAACGTACTCAAACGCTTTGGAAGCATCAGCCAATGGCACCCGGCGATTTCGCAGAGTTCCATTGAGGACAGCCAGCCCGACGGCCTGGTCGGCTGCATACGCCGGTTGACTTTGCAGGACGGCGCAGTCCTTCGCGAGAAGCTGTTATCGGTGGACGCGGTCGATCTGCAATTCTCTTACTGCTTTGTCGAGTCGCCGCTGCCCGTGGACAACTACATCGCCTCGGTGCGCCTGATCCCTCTGACAGGTGAAGACAGAACTGTCATTCTCTGGTCTGCAACGTTCGATACACGCGGACCCGATCCACAGGGGCAAATGAGCGCGTCCATAGAGTCGCTCATCATTGGCGGGCATGAAAGCCTTCAGCTTCACTTGAACCAGACCGCAGCCGTTTGACCGACGCCCTGCCCCGAGCCTGCGTCAGGCTCGGGGTTTACCGTTCTCTGCACAGTCCCCCCGGATGCAGAGCGTTAATGCTGCATCCGGGCTTGTGAGCTTCAGCAGATTCCAATTACCAGTCCTGACGGGTCGGCGAAATGATCAGGTCGTTGACCGTGACATTTTCTGGCTGATTCAGGGCATACACCACCGCTCGACCAATATCCTCCGGCGAGATCGCTATCTTGTTCAACGCTTGTGCTGCCTTACGCCCCGCAGGATCGGTCACTTTATCCGCCCAACCGGTGTTGATCACGCCGGGGCTGATCGTATTGACGCGAATACCGTGCTGTACGCCGAGCTCCTTGCGCATGGACTCGGTCATGGCCTGGACGAAGAACTTGGTGGCGCTGTAAATGCCCGCGGCAGGCCCCACCTGATGGCCGGCAACCGAATCCATGTTCAGGATCTGACCCGACTTCTGCTCCAACATGAACGGCAGCACTGCCGCGATACCATGCAGATAACCTTTGATGTTCACGTTGACCATCTTTTCCCAATCGTCGGTGGCCAGATCAACCCAGTTGGAAAACAGCATCAAACCTGCATTGTTGATCAGGATATCGACGGAGCCGAACGAGTCATGAGCGAACTTCGCCAGCGCTTTCATATCGTCGGGGTTGGTGACGTCACTGACGCGACCTGCCGCCTCACCGCCATTGGCATGCAACTCGCTGACGATAGTATCCAGACCTTGCTGGTCCAGTGCGGCAGCGATGATTCGCACACCATTGGCAGCCAACGCACGAGCCGAAGCCGCGCCCAGGCCGGACGATGCGCCAGTGATGATTGCGGTTTTACCTTGTAGATAGTTCATGAATGTTCCTCTGAACAGTGACTGCCCAAACGGCTCGGGCAGTCATTTGGATGATCGCGGATGCTCGCCCTGCCTTAATAATTGCCGGCAGGCCAGTCGATGTAGCCTTTCGCGCCGCCACCGTAATAAGCCTCACGGGGCGCGATGGTGAGTTCGGCACCTCTGCGCAGGCGCTCGACCAGATCCGGGTTGGAGATAAACAGACGGCCAAACGCAACCGCATCGATCCGGCCTTGTGCGCGGCGCTCGATGGCCATTTCCAGGTCGTAGTTGTTGTTGCCAATGAAGGGGCCGTTGAACTGCGCACTCAGGGCGTCCATGTCCACGCCTGCTGGCACTTCACGTGAGGTAGCGGTGGCGCCTTCAACGAAATGCAGGTATGCCAGATCGAAGGTGTTCAACTGCTGGATCAGGTAGCCATACATGGCCATGACGTTG
Source organism: Pseudomonas asturiensis (assembly GCF_900143095.1). Taxonomy (GTDB): domain Bacteria; phylum Pseudomonadota; class Gammaproteobacteria; order Pseudomonadales; family Pseudomonadaceae; genus Aquipseudomonas; species Aquipseudomonas asturiensis. The sequence goes on from NZ_FRDA01000002.1 coordinate 34,133, forward strand.
CTGTCGGGGGGCGTGTTGCCCGCATCAGGCGTGACAGGCGACAAGCGGATACCCACACGGTCGTTGCCCCAGATTTTGACGATTGCCTGGGTGACTTCGAGCGTCAGACGCGCACGGTTTTCGATCGAGCCGCCGTACTGATCGGTGCGCCGATTGGTCGAGTCACGCAGAAACTGATCCAGCAGGTAGCTGTTGGCGGAGTGGACCTCGACCCCGTCAAAGCCTGCACGTTTGGCATTCTCGGCAGCGCGTTTGTACTGTTCGATGATTTCTGGAATCTCGTCAGTTTCGAGCGCCCGAGGCATCGACACAGGTACGAAACCGTTCACGGTGTAGGTGTCACCTTCGGCCTTGATGGCAGAAGGTGCGACCGGCGCTGCACCGCCTGGTTGAAGTTCGACGCTGGAAAACCGCCCCACATGCCAGAGCTGGCTGACGATTTTGCCACCGGCCGCATGCACGGCGTCGGTCACTTTCTTCCAGCCGGCCACCTGCTCGTCACTCCAGATCCCGGGTGTTGCGGCGTAACCGCGGCCCTGGGGCGAGATGTTGGTGGCTTCGGCGACGATCAACCCTGCCGTCGCGCGTTGGGCGTAATACTCGGCGTGCATCTCGTTCGGAATGCCATCCTCCGCGTAACGGCTACGGGTGACCGGAGCCATCAGAATACGATTGGCAAGGTTAATGGCCCCCAGAGTGATGGGGGTGAACAGGTCTGTACGTGTGGCGTTGTCTGTCATGGTGAACCTCATTGAATAGACCGGTCGTCTACATAACCGGCAAAAAAAATCGCTACGACAAAAGCCGTTTTGCCAGCGTCAGGGTGTTTGCAAATACATCATCTCGCTTGCCGATTTTCATCATCAGCGAAGCGCCTAGCCAGAGTTGATAAAGCGCCTGAGCAAGCATTGAGCTCGCCAGCGGTGTAGTGATCGAGCCATCCACGCGACCCTGCTCGATGCAGCGCTCCAGTTTTGAGTGGATGGCCTGGGTGCCCCTGTCGAGCACCCGGCGCATCGGCTCGGAGAGATCGCACACTTCCGCACCCAGTTTGACGACCAGGCACTTGTCCATGGGCGAGTCCGAGCATTGGGTGTGTGCCCAATAACCGAAGTAGTCCAGCAATCGTTCAGCCGCCGGTGCGGGCCCGCTCAACAGGCCGTCGACCGTTGACAGGTACTCGGAAAAATACCGCTCCAGCAGGGCTTGGCCGAATGCTTCCTTGGATTTGAAGTAATAGTAAAACGAGCCCTTCGGCACTTGCGCGGCTGCCACCACTTCGGCAAGACCTACGCTGGTGTAGCCTTTATGGGTCATTAGTTGCCTGGCCACATCCAGAATGTGCTGGCGGATTTCAGAAGACTGTTTATTCATAATGCCGTCACCCCAAACAACAATAGACCGGTCGTCTACTAACTTTTAGTGCCTCTGACCAACGGCCTCCATCACGCGAAGAACGCATCGATTCAGCAAGACAACAGACGATCTGCAGGGATCCGCCGATGAGGCCTGGCAAACAGGCCACTCAATTTGTGTATCATCAGGACTGAAATATTTCAGCCATGCCCGCCTGGCAATACGTTTTAAGGTATCTCCCTGAATGACAGATTCCACCCCACTTTCTGCACCTCGCGGCAAGGGACGCCCCCGAGCGTTTGATCGCGATCAGGCATTGCTGCATGCCTTGGCAGTGTTCTGGAAACGTGGATACGAGCCCGCTTCCGTTGCCGAACTCTGTACGGCAATGGGCATCAAGCCTCCCAGCCTGTATGCGGCATTTGGCAACAAGGCAACGTTGTTTCTGGAAGCCGTCGCTCACTACGAAACCCTGTTTTGGGACGCCACATGGGAACGCATGAACGACGAACCGGACGTGGTACGCGCCATCGGTGAGTTCTTCCACTCCTCCGCCTCCATCCTCACCGAGCCTGAAGCGCCTTGCGGATGCATGGTCGTCCTCGCCGCCGTCAACGTGTCGCAGGACGCCGGAGAAGTTACGGCTGCACTCAAGGCCTTGCGTCAAGAAGGCCGTGATTACCTGCAGCAGCGCCTTGATCGGGCGGTCGAGGACGGACAGCTGAAACCGCATACCAACACCCGCCTGCTTGCCTCCGCGCTCAATACGCTGCTTGAGGGTATGTCGTTACAAGCCCAGGATGCTGCCAGCCGCGAGGATCTGCAGGCCATCGGCGCGACTGCCATCTCGATGCTTACCCCCTCCCTGAAATAACAGTTTGAGCGTCGCCAGACCTCGACCCGCCATGCGCTTGACACATTCTGTAGTGATCAATATAGAATAAAGACAAACTGGCGCTCGTCAAGAGCGCCCTGCATCTGCGTGATGCGGACCATCCGTGACACATTGCTTGATCTGGAGGAGCCATGAATTCGGTTTTTATCGTGGGCGGCTCGGGGAAAATCGCCCGCCGACTCGCTCAGCAACTTGTTGAACGAGGCCACCATGTGCGTTCACTTCACCGTCATGCCGAGCAGGCAGAAGCATTGAACGCCCTGGGTGCCAGTCCCGCTGCTGGTGACCTGCTCAAGCTTGATGCCAAGGCACTCGCGACGCTCATGGACGGCAGCGACACCGTTGTGTTCGCTGCCGGTGCAGGCGGCAAAGGCGGAGCGCAGATGACCAATGCCATTGATGGACGCGGGCTGGAATTGTCTGTGGCTGCGGCCCAGTTTGCCGGCATCAAGCGGTTTATTCTGGTATCAGCGTTTCCGGAAGCGTCGCGGGGCAAAACCATTTCAGAAACGTTCGAAAACTACATGGCCGTCAAGAAAGCCGCAGACGTGCATCTGGCCGCAACCACGCTTGACTGGGTCATTCTGCGGCCCGGGACGCTGGTGGATTCGGCTGGCACCGGCAAGGTTCAGGCAGGTCTCGCCATCGCCTATGGCGACGTCCCTCGCGACGACGTGGCAGCCGCTTTGTTGCAGATCATCGAGAAGCCTGCGGTGAATCGCGTGATCATCGAATTGACCCAGGGCGAGACACCTGTCGATCAAGCGATCCAGGCGATCGCTCGGGACTGTCCTCAGGCATGAGCCAGGCGCTGGGCGTCAGGACAAAAGCCGCCGGCTCATCGCCAGTGCAGCATCGAACGGTTCACGCGTTCTATTGACCTTGACCAGCAAGGAAGCGCCCAGCCACATCTGATAGAGCGCTTCGGCGAGTATCGATGCGTCGAGGGACGACTCGATGGACCCGTCCTCCTTGCCCTGCTCGACACAGCGCGTTATGCGCTCAACGATCAGGGCTGTTCCTTTCTCAAGCACCACGCGCATGGTTTCGGACAGATCGCAGACCTCCGCGCCCAGTTTGACCACCAGACATTTTTGATCGGTGTGATCAAACGCCTGCGTCTCGGCCCAGTAGAGCAGATAGTTGAGCAGGCGCTCGGCTCCATTGCCGGAACCGGCCAACTGCTGATCGACCCGCGTGAGGTACTCCTGAAAGTACTCTGAAAGCAGCGCCTGGCCGAATTCATCCTTGGAGCGGAAATAGTGATAAAACGACCCTTTGGGTACACCTGCGGCGGCGAGCAACTCGGTAAGGCCGACAGCGGTGTAACCCTTTTGGGTCATGAGCGATCTGGCGACATCAATGATGTGCTGACGCATATCCTGGGCGGGTTTCTTCATAGTGCGGGCGATGCTAGCAAAAAAACACATGAGCGTCAGTCTGACAAATCGGCGGCTCAGACCCTGACTGCTCTATCGGCAGTCGCAAAAAAGCCTCTCGATGCGCCAGCAATGTTAACTATTGTTAATGAAAAAACCACTTCACAAAATCAGATCACCAGAGGATTATCCTTCCTGCACGCGTAACGCCCTGACAATAAAAATCAAACAGGATACCTCTCATGCAGCGCTCTACGTCCCGGCCCGCCACTGGGCTGCTGTTTCTCTCGCTTTGTATCTCTTGCGCCCTCAACGCAGCGCCCCTGCCGCCCGCGACTGAAGGTGACTGGGTCGCCCCCGAATTCACCTTTCACACGGGGGAAAAACTCGCCAACCTGAAGCTGCACTACACCACTCTTGGTGACCCGAAGAATCCCGCGATCCTCTTTCTGCACGGTACTTACCGCCCCGGCAGCGACATTCTGAGCAAGGACTTCGGTGGTGAGCTGTTTGGCGAAGGCCAGCCACTGAGCGCGAGCAAGTACTACATCATCTCGACCGATGGCATCGGCGTGGGTCAGTCGACCAAACCCTCGGACGGCCTGCGCGCCAGTTTCCCGAAGTACAACTACGCCGACATGGTTCAGGCTCAGTACCGACTCGTGACCGAAGGACTGGGCGTGAAACACCTTCGGCTGATCATCGGCAACTCCATGGGCGGCATGCAGACCTGGATGTGGGGGCAAACCTGGCCGCAGATGATGGATGCGCTCGTGCCGATGGCCTCGCAACCCACTGAAATGTCCTCACGCAACTGGATGATGCGCCGACTGCTGGTGGAGTCGATCAAGCAGGATCCGGCCTGGAACAATGGCAATTACACCGTCCAGCCGCCTTCGCTGAGCCTGGCGAATGCGATGTTTAGCATCGGGACCAGCGGCGGCAGCCTGGCTTATCAAGCAATGGCTCCGACCCGTGCATTGGCGGATAAATTCGTGGAGGATCGGCTGAACACGCCACAAACATCAGACGCCAATGACTTCATCTACCAGTGGCAGTCGTCTGCCGACTACGACGCGGCGAAGGGATTGGACAAGATCCAGGCACCGGTGCTGGCCATCAACTCGGCGGACGACGAACGCAATCCACCTGAGACCGGGCTACTGGAGGCCTCGCTGCGGAAGGTTAAAAACGCCAGGTTGCTGTTGATCCCTGCCAGTACCGAGACCCGCGGCCACGGCACAACCAGCATGGCGAAGTTTTACAGCAAGGAATTGGGGCAGTTCATGCAACAGACTGAAAAGCCTCCGCACACCGGCAGTTGAGCAACTGATTGCGCAGGGGCCGAACCCCTGCGTTTCCGGCACTGAAATATGCCTAGCCCAGCTCGCTGTCCTTGATATCCGCAATCGGGCCAAGGAGCGACGGATCGAAATCATTGAGTGCACGGCGTTCCGGGAGCCGTTGTGCAAGGTCCGGGTTGGCCAGGGCAGCCTTGCCCACTGCGATGAGGTTCGCCCCACTCTCAATGGCCTGTTCGGCCCTCTTCTCGTCGTGCAGACCACCATTGGCTATCAACGTAACCTCAGGCGCATAACGACGGGCCAGCGTGACCAGGCTGGCATCATTGCCGACAAACGCTGGCTGCCAGGCCTCGTACTCGGTGACATGTATGAAATCGACGCCTGCATCAGCCAGGCTACCGAAGACAACCTCCGCGCCCTGCTCGCCCTCAGCCCACTTGTGCTGAAAATCATTGACCTTGCCTTGCGAAATACGCACACCTACAGGCGCACTGCCGACGACTTTTTTCACCTCGGCGACAACCTCAAGGGTCAGGCCAAGGCGCTGACGGATATCGCCACCCCAACGATCTGTACGCTGATTGGTATAGTCCGTGAGGAACTGATCCAGTAAATAGCCGTTGGCGCCGTGGATCTCGATGCCGTCAAAACCTGCCGTTGTGACGGCCCGCTTCGCCGCTTGGGCAAATCCCGCAATGGCGTCCGCAATGTCCTCATCACTCATGGCCCGAGGAATACGGTATTGGCCCTCACCCCGATAAAACGCCATCTGCTCACCCTTGGGACGAACGCTCGACGGGCCTGCACAGTCATCGACGAACCGGTTCGCCTGGCTAAGCGCGCCAGCATGCATGATCTGCGCGATGACAGCGGTGCCATGCCGGTGAACGGCATCTACGACAGGCCGCCAGGCCAGCGCCTGCTGCTCGTCGGTGATACCCGGCTGAAACCGATAGCCCTGAGAAAACAGTCGATCGGTGTAGATGCCCTCGGTGATCACCAACCCGAAGCCGCCCTTGGCGAATCGCTCGTAATATCGCGCCATGGTGTCGGTGGCACTTCCGGTCTCGGTGGCGCTGACGCGCGTCATGGGGGCCAGCGCAAAGCGATTCTTCAACCGCAGATGTTTCATATCGAACGGCGTTACAATACGCGGGCCTGTCGCGTTCATTCTTCATTTCCTCTACGTTGGCTTTTTGCACGAATTGATTGGGCAAGGGGCACCATAAGCACTCATACAGGCCAGTAGAAGACGAAATTTCGATAAGGCGCCTTAACGAAAACGGATAGAGTCATGCAGATCCCGGAAATAGAAGTCTTCATCGGTATCGCCGCCAGCGGCAGTTTGTCTGAAGCAGCGCGGCGGCTTGGATTGTCCGCCATGACGGTCTCGAGAAGGCTCGCGTCGCTGGAAAGCGATCTGGGCGTACGACTGGTGCATCGCACAACCCGCTCGGTGTCACTCACGCCTGAAGGTGAGGTATTTCTGCCTCACGCCAGGACGATGCTCAAGGCGAGCGAAACGGCCCGCGCGACGCTGAAAACCGATACGCGCAGCGCGGGCGGAACGCTGCGTGTAACGGCTCCAACGGTGTTTGGCCAGACGGTCATCATGCCCCTGCTCCCCGCATTGCTCGCCAGCAACCCAACCCTCAGTATCGACCTTACGCTGTCGGACAGCATCGTCGACATTGCCGGGCTTGGTATCGATGTCGCGATTCGCATCGCCACGCTGCGCGACTCGGCACTGGTGGCAAGAACGCTGGCTCCCAACCCGCGCGTGGTCTGCGCAAGCCCTGATTACCTGGCGCGATTCGGTACGCCCGAAACGCTTGATCAGCTCAGGCATCATCAATGCATTGTGCTGCACGCAATGCCCTGCTGGACGTTCTCGAAAGGTGGTGACCCCCTGAGCGTTCGAGTCCATGGGTCATTTTCGGCCAACAGCGTCGAGGCGGTGCGTACTGCAAGCCGACAGGGCCTGGGACTGGCCATGCTGACGTACTGGGATATTCGCAGCGAGCTTGCGCAAGGCGTTCTCAAATTGGTGGAACTGAACGATGCCGTCCCCGAGCAACTGTCCATCACCGCTGTGCTTCCAACACGCCAGCAAGTTCCTCACAGAGTCCGGGTGTTCGTTGAGCATCTGGAAACCGAGCTCAACAAGGAGCAGAGCCTTATGCAGACCTGACCGACAAGCAGATCGACCAGGCTTGCCCTTTTCAGCACACCTCCAGTAGCCCATCGGCCTGACGTGCTGTTGGTTAAACGCGCGAAAATCACTACCCTCTCCACGCATCCCCCTATTGGAACCCAGGCTGACATGATCAGAGAGTTGAAAACCTTCATCTGTGTGGCGCAACGGGGCACCTTTGCTGCGGCTGGGCAGCAGGTCGGCCTGACCCAATCTGCCGTCAGCGCCCAGATCAAAAGCCTCGAAGACACGTTGGGCGTCAAACTCTTTGATCGGACCGGCCGGTCCGCCACACTCAATTCAGCCGGGCAGCGGGCGATCCCGCTGGCTGAAGAAATCCTGCAGATCTTTGGTCGGATGGGTGCGGCTGACAGCGGCAACGACTTTCACGGGGCGCTACGCATCGGGGCCATCGGCACGGTCCAGACCGGCATTCTGCCCCAGGCGCTGGTTGCCCTGAAGTCGCAGGCACCGTTCATTGAAACCAACCTGGTGCCCGGAGTCTCTCTGAACCTGCTCAGCCAGGTGGATGCGGGTGAACTGGATCTGGCCATCATGATCAAGCCACCATTCTCACTTCCCAAAGACCTGCACGCCGAGGTCATCGCCCGCGAGGCCTTCGTGTTGATCACATCCTGGGACGTAAAGGGTGACGATCCGCTGACTATCCTCACCCAGCAACCCTTTGTGCGCTATGACCGAGGGTCGTTTGGCGGGCGGCTGGTGACGCAGTTTCTCAAGCAGCACAAACTGCATGTTCAACAGGCGCTGGAACTCGATGAGCTGGATGCGATTGTAAAAATGGTACGCAGCGGTCTGGGTGTTTCGCTGGTGCCAAAAGCCGGTTTGTGGCTTGAACACATGGCAGACGTCAGAGTGGTGGAGCTGGGCAAACTGACGTTCTTCAGAGAGATCGTGCTGATCTCGAAATACCGCCAGAAACATTCGCCGCTGTTCAACATTTTCAGGGCTTGCGTGCTGGATGCTGTTTGAGCCCGCACGTCTGCACGCTAATGAGCCACACGGGTGCGATACGAACAATTATGGTGCGAAACAACCAAAAATCGGCTTGAGCATCGAAATTATTCGTGCTCAGAACACAGATTCTCCGCTTTTCCCGAAGGGCTTTCCGGATAAGAATTGATTCAGACCAACACAAATCAATAGGAAATCACCGTGAGCCTCTCCCCCTTCCATCTCGCAATACCTGTCTATGACCTGGCGGCCGCTCGTCACTTCTACGGTGATGTGTTCGGCCTCTCCGAAGGCCGCTCAAGTGAGCAATGGGTAGACTTCGATTTCTACGGCCATCAACTGGTCATTCATGAGCATCCAAAAACCGCGTCGCAAGAATCCGTACACTCCAACGCCGTCGACGGTCACGATGTTCCTGTTCCACATTTCGGCATCATCCTGCACTGGCCCGAATGGGAAGCCCTGGCCGAGCGACTGAAGGCGCGTGACACTCAATTTGTCATCGAACCCTACGTGCGCTTCAAGGGCCAGGTCGGCGAGCAGGCGACGATGTTCCTGTTCGACCCGTGCGGTAACGCACTGGAGTTCAAAGCGTTCAAGGACATGAGCCAATTGTTCGCCAAGTGATGCCCCATTCAGGCGACCGTCGCCGGTAGAGCGACGGCGCACTTTCAAGCCGTGAAGCCTTCGTGATGCGCAGGATCAGGATCAAAGCATACGCTTTGTCTGTCTTGGCGCAGGCGTGTGGCCGATGCTTACGCCCTGCCGCATGAGGATAGAGACCACGATGTCCGACCACAGCGCCGACAGCCCCCCGATACAGTCCGTGGCTTATCACCCCGACGAAACCCTTGCTCCATTTCAGTTCGAGCCCTGCGGGGATCGTTGCGTGATCCTGGTTTTCGGCAGCGTTTTTTCGCTGGATCTCAATCGTCAAGCTGCATCGGTGGGCAGTCGTTTACGCGATCTGGCCGCACAGGGCTTGCTGCCAGGTGTGACAGATGTTGTCTCTGCGATGGTGACGGTGGGCGTTCATTACGCTCCCGAGCAGGTCGCCACGTTGCACCCCGATGTTTCGCCTTACGCGTCAATGTGTACGCTGATCAGTCAGGGCCTGAAAGCGTCGCAGCACACGGCCGGGCAAAACGGCTCTTTTATCGAGATTCCCGTGTGTTACGCACCCGAATACGCTCCCGATCTTGAGGACATCGCACGCGCCTGCCTGATCACTGTCGACGAGGTGATTGCGGCTCACTCCGCGCAATGGCTGGACGTACTGATGGTGGGCTCGCGCCGGGCCATCCTTATATAGGCATGCATGACAGCGCGCTGTCGCTGCCTCGCAAGGCAACACCACGCACGCGGGTCCCACAGGGCAGCGTGGGTATCGCCAACCGGCAAAGCGTCATCTATCCCGCGGATCTTCCCGGCGGCTGGAACCTGATAGGCCGCACGCCTTTACACCTGTTCTCGCCTGCCGCTGAACCGCCCTGCCTGTTGAAAGGCGGCGACAAGATTCGATTTGTACCTATTACCCACCACGAGTTTGAACAGCTGGCCCGGGGGAACGCGAAATGACAATCAAGGTCATCAAACCCGGCATGCTCTCCACCTTCCAGGACACCGGACGACACGGTTTCCAGCATTGGGGCGTGCCCGTAACGGGCGTGATGGACGAAGATGCACATGCGCTGTGCAACTTCCTGGTCGGTAACCCGCGCACGTTCAGCACCCTGGAAATAACCCTCTTGGGTCCGACCTTGCAGTTTCAGGCCAAAGCGGTCATCGCGCTTGCCGGCGCAGACCTGGGTGCCGAACTGGATGCTGTTCCGCTTAAACCAGGCGTGCCGGTCAGGGTCCACCCGGGGAGCGTTTTAAGCTTTGGCGCACGGCGACACGGCGCACGAAGTTATCTGGCGGTGGCCGGTGGTTTTTTGCTGCAGCCGCTGATGAACAGCTCCAGCACCTACTCGCGCGGTGGGTTCGGCGGATTGCGAGGTCGGGCACTGCAAACAGGTGACCTGATCCCTATCTGCTCATCGTTCGCCAATCCGGTTCGCACCAGCGCCATCCCCCGCATCGGCCTGTACGAGAACGTCGCCTGCGACCCCATTAGAGTGGTCGCAGGGCGAGAATGGAAAGACTTTACCGCTCGCTCCCAGGAGGACTTTCTGAGCGGCGAGTACACGCTGACCGGCGACTCGGATCGCATGGGCTACCGGCTCGACGGTACCTCGTTGGCGCTGTCTGCACACAAGGAGATGCTCTCTGAAAGCGTCGCGTTTGGCACTGTCCAGGTGCCTCCCAGCGGTCAACCGCTGGTCCTGATGGCAGACCGACAAACGACCGGCGGATACCCCAGGATTGCGCAGGTGGTCAGCGTTGACTTGCCTTTGCTGGCGCAGTTGCTGCCCGGCGACAAGATCCGGTTTTCTATGATCGATCTGAAAATGGCTGAAGACTTGCTGTTGGCTCGGGCTCGTACACTCAACGCAATGGAGGTGTTCAATGCCTGAGATTGATTTCAACAGTGACTTGGGTGAAGGCTTCAGCATTTATCGCGCAGGTGACGACCAGGCCATTCTTCCTCACCTCACTTCCGCCAACATTGCGTGCGGCTTTCATGCGGGTGATTCACGCACCATGCGTGCCACAGTCGCGCTGGCGGCGACCCTGGGCGTAGCGGTGGGTGCACATCCGGGATTCGATGATCTACAAGGCTTCGGTCGTCGCAGGATGACACTGTCGGCGGACGAAGTGTATGAGCTTGTTGTTTATCAGGTCGGCGCTTTATCGGGTTTCACCGCAGCGGCCAACATTGAACTGCGTCACGTCAAACCGCATGGCGCACTTTATAACCTGGCGGCTATACACCCGCAAACTGCCGACGCGATCTGCAGCGCAATCAAGGACATCAATCCAGCGCTGATGCTGTTCGGCTTGTCGGGAAGTGCGCTGGTGACGGCGGGCGAAAAACAGGGTTTGAAAGTGGTAAAGGAAGTATTCGCCGACCGCAGTTATCAGGAGGACGGAACACTGACACCCCGTGGCAAACCCGGTGCGATGATCGAAAGCGTCCATGAAGCTATCGATCAAGTCCTGAACATGATCCACCTGGGCGAAGTACGCACGCTGCAAGGCGTCTGGACTCCCGTGAAAGCGCACACCCTGTGCATTCATGGTGATCAGCCGGGTGCTGTGGCGTTTGCCAGCGCGATTCGGCAAGCGCTCATCCGTGAAGGCGTCATCCTCAAGAGACCTGAGTATCGGGATCACCGTGAACAACTGCCCGGTTAATCAACTTACACACTGCTCACCACAATAAAAAAAGGAAAACAACATGCCTTGTGAATCAACCCTCACGCTTTGACTGCCGAGCTTAAAACCTCGTCCGAACACTGACTCATCGAGTACGCATTATGTCGACGGCTTAAAGCCTGGATAAACGGTGCACGGTCGGTTTTCGGTACGAAACTTTTAAGGCAGAACACTCTGCCGCACAACTCATTTGGCCCCAGGCCAGAGCGGAAGGTATTTATGTCTCGTGCTCTTTCTGAAATAACGAACGCCACCGACAGTGACGTCGCCGTGCAAACGACTGCCGATGTCACCCCATCAGCCGTTATTGCCAAACGTGCCGCAATGGCGTCTGCCACCGGCACGGCCGTTGAATATTACGAGTTCAGTATCTACGGCTACATGGCGACGATTATCGCGCCGTTGTTCTTTCCCGGTGACAACCCTGCCGCCGCCCTGCTCGCCACGTTGGCGGTTTTTGGCATCGCGTTCGTTATACGTCCGATTGGCGGCGTGCTGCTTGGCCGCCTTGCCGACCGGATCGGCAGGCGCAGGGTTCTGCTCAGCACCGTAATCGGTATGGGTACTGCGACAGCGCTGATTGGCGTGTTGCCCACCACTGCTCAGATTGGCCTGGCGGCACCTGTTCTGCTGGTGCTGCTGCGCCTGTCACAAGGTTTCTTCGCAGGTGGCGAGGTGGTGGGCGCTGCTGCCTTTGTGGCTGAGTCGTCCCCCAACGGCCGACGCGGCTTCTTTGGTTCATTTACCCCGCTTGGGGTTGCAGTGGGTGGTGCTACAGGCGCAATCGTCTGCGGTATCACGACCGGGCTTCTTAGCACCGAACAGCTGCAGGCGTGGGGATGGCGCATTCCGTTTTTCCTGTCCATCCCGTTGGTTCTGTTTTCGTTTTACATGCGCCATAACGTTGAAGAAACACCTGAATTCAAGGCTTTCCTGGCCAAGGAAAAGCCTCCGGTGGCCCCGGTAAAAGAAGTCTTCAGCAAGAACCTGCCGTCGCTGCTGCGGGTCATCGTGTTCGCGTCTGCACAGAATGCCGGGTACTTCATCGGGATGGTCTTCATGAACATCTACCTCACGACGTACCTGCATTTCGATAAGTCAAAAGTCTATTGGGTGATTGCGGTCATCAGTCTGTGCATGGCCGCCATGATGCCTTTCTGGGGCGGGTTGTCAGACCGCATTGGGCGCAAGAAAGCGCTAAGCATCGGCTTTTCAGGTTACGCCGTACTGGTCATTCCCATGATGGTACTCATGGACAGCGGCAGTCTGTGGATCGCCGCACTGGCGATGTTTGTCGCCACATTGCCCATGCCAGTCGTGCAATCCGTTGGCTATCCGACGTATGCAGAGCAATTTCCGACACGTGTGCGCTACACCGCCATGGCGATCAGCATCAACCTGGGCGCCATCCTCGGTGGGGGAATCACGCCCTACGTGGTGACCGCCATTATCACCAAGACCGGAAACCTGCTGGTACCGGGTTATTTCATGGCGGGCGCTGCAGTCTGCGCGCTGTTGGCAATCCTGACCTTGCGTGAGACCTCTAAAGGCGACCTGCTCAGGTAGATCGACATTACAACTCGCTCGCAACGGCAATGCCCCTCACAGCCTCCGGATCAAAAATCGCAGGCAAAAAAAAGCCACTCGGTAGAGTGGCTTTTTCTTTAATCTGGAGCGGGAAACGAGACTCGAACTCGCGACCCCGACCTTGGCAAGGTCGTGCTCTACCAACTGAGCTATTCCCGCATTGTCGTGTTGACGGGCGCCATTCTAGCGCCTCAAAGTTTTACGTCAAGCCCTTGATTCGAAAACTTATTTTTTTTCTGCCGTTGTCTTGAGATGCGGCCAGGCGGCTCTCAGGTATTGCACCATCGACCACAACGTCAACCCCGCCGCAATCAACAACAACGCGTACCCCAGAATGACCCAAAATGTGATCGCCGGAGGATTGCCCAGCAGGATAACCAGCGCCAGCATCTGTGCCGCGGTTTTCCATTTGCCCATGCTGGACACTGCCACCTGAGCCCTGGCTCCGATTTCGGCCATCCATTCGCGCAGGGCCGAGATCACGATCTCGCGCCCGATGATCACTGCTGCGGGCAGCGTCAGCCAGAGGTTGGCGTGCGCCTGCACCAACAAAACCAGTGCGACAGCCACCATAAGTTTGTCGGCCACAGGGTCGAGAAACGCACCAAAAGGCGTACTTTGTTCCAGACGACGCGCCAGATATCCATCGAGCCAGTCAGTGGCCGCCGCAAAGGCGAACACCGCGCTGGCTGCCATGTAGCTCCAGTGATAAGGCATGTAAAACAACAGAATGAAGATCGGAATCAGTAAAACGCGTAGTACGGTAATCAGATTAGGGATATTCATCGGCACAACTGGCTACGAGGTGAGCGGGCATTCTACTCGCTGTGCAGGTTTGCATAAATCGACTCTGCCAGCTTTTTACTGATTCCGGGTGCTTTTGCTATTTCATCGATGCTCGCACGGGACAATTCCTGCAGGCCACCAAAGTGTTTGAGCAGGTCGCGACGACGGGTCGGCCCCACACCTGCCACGCCTTCAAGGGTCGATGTACGGCGGGTCTTGCCACGACGGGCGCGGTGTCCGGTGATTGCAAAACGGTGCGCCTCGTCGCGAATCTGCTGGATAAGGTGCAGCGCAGGCGAGTCGCCGGGCAGTGTGAACTCATGGGCAGCATCATTAAGGTAGAGCGTTTCAAAGCCGGCCTTGCGCGTCGTGCCTTTGGCAACGCCGAGCAGAATGAGGTCGGGGATCGCCAGTTCGTTGAGCACGTCCCGCGCCATGGCCATCTGCCCCTTACCCCCGTCAACCAGCAGCACGTCGGGCAACTTGCCCTCCCCGTCCTTGATACGGCTGTAGCGCCGGGTCAGCGCCTGGTGCATGGCTGCGTAATCGTCACCCGCTGTGACGCCCTCGATATTGAAGCGGCGATAGTCCGACTTGATGGGCCCCTCAGGACCGAACACCACGCACGATGCGACCGTCGCTTCACCGCTGGAGTGACTGATGTCATAGCACTCCAGCCGCACAGGCGTTTCATCGAGATTCAATACTTTGGCCAGCGCCTCGAAACGTGATGCAACGTGCTGACGGTTCGCCAGGCGTGCAGCCAGAGCCTGCTCGGCATTGGTCACAGCCAGTTGCTGCCAGCGCGCACGCGTACCGCGCACCCTGTGACTGATGGTCATCTCGCGACCGCGTGACTCTTCAATCGCCTCAATCAGCGCCGGAAAATCCTCATTGACGACGTTGACGATCACCTCGCTGGGCAGTTCACGGTCAACGCCACCGAGGAAGTACTGGGCCAGGAACGCTGACATCACTTCGCCAACCTCCTCCTCGATACCTACCTGCGGGAAGAAGTTCTTGCTGCCCAACACACGCCCGCCACGCACCGAGATCAAGTGCACACAAGCACCGCCCGGGTTGACGAACGCGGCGACCACATCAACATCGCCGGTGCCGCCTTCCATGCTCTGCTGATCCTGGACGCGCCGCAACAGGGCAACCTGATCACGCAATTCGGCCGCACGCTCAAAATCCAGCGCCATGGCAGCCTTTTCCATCGCTGCGTTCAACTCATCGCTCAAGGCATTACTGCGGCCCTCAAGAAACATCACCGAGTGACGCACATCTTCCGCGTACACCTCTGGCTCGACCAGATCGACACAAGGCCCTTTGCAGCGTTTGATCTGATACTGCAGGCAAGGTCGGTTGCGATTCTTGAAGTAGCTGTCTTCGCACTGGCGCACCAGAAAGGTTTTCTGCAGCAGGCTCAGGCTTTCACGAATGGCGCCGGCGCTTGGATAAGGCCCGAAATAACGGCCTTTTGCCTTTTTAGCACCGCGATGAATGCTCAGACGCGGAAACTTGCCATCGGACAGAAAGACATACGGGTAGGACTTATCGTCACGCAGGAGAATGTTGTAGGGCGGCCGCCATTCCTTGATCAGCGTTTGCTCAAGCAACAACGCTTCAGTTTCGTTGCCGGTAATGGTGGTTTCGATTTGCGCGATGCGCGCTACCAGAGCGCCCGTCTTGGGCGCGTGCCCGGTCTTGCGGAAATAACTCGCAAGCCGTTTCTTCAGGTTCTTGGCCTTGCCCACATACAGAAGCTTCGCTTCGGCATCGAACATGCGGTAAACGCCTGGACGACCGCTGCAGGTCGCCAGAAATGCACTTGGATCAAAGGTCTGGGTCATGTTCAGGCGCTGGCATCCACCATGCCGTGACGTACAGCCAGCAACGCCAGTTCGACATCACTGCTGATGGAGAGCTTCTCAAAGATTCGGTAACGGTAAGTGTTTACGGTTTTTGGCGACAGGCACAGCTTGTCCGAAATGGTCTGGACCTTCTGGCAGCCCACGATCATCAACGCAATCTGGATCTCACGCTCGGAAAGCAGATCGAACGGCGAATTGTTCACCTGCGGCTGAAACGATTTCAGCGCTAACTGCTGGGCAATCTGCGGACTGATGTAACGCTGACCCGCGAAAACGAGGCGAATGGCCTGGACCATTTCCGCAAGACCTGCACCTTTGGTCATGTAACCCGCTGCGCCAGCCTGAAGCAGACGAGTCGGGAAAGGATCTTCTTCACAGACGGTGACGGCCACGACCTTGATATCAGGGTGACTGCGCAACAGCTTGCGCGTCGCCTCGAGCCCGCCGATCCCCGGCATCTTGACATCCATCAACACGACATCAGGCTTGAGCTCGCGCGTCTTCTTCAACGCCTCTTCGCCGGAATCGGCCTGACCCACCACCTGTAAACCATCTATGTCGGCCAACATGCGTGTGATGCCTGTCCGGACAAGATCATGGTCATCGACAACTAGCACCCTAATCAAGCAGACACCTCGCGCAACGGTCATAACGAATGCCATTCACCATAACAAAAAACGGCGCGGCTGACCTAGCGGATGTTGGCGTTTTCACGCCCTTTGTCGAAACACAGACAACGCTATCTCACCTATGGAGACGAAAAGGCCCGTATTGTCGGCCTCAATCGTCGGGTTGCGATTTTTCAGCGGTACTGTACGAAGCTGACAGCTCAGCCATGGTGGTGGTCAGCCGCATGATCGCATCCTGATCTTCCTTGTCGAGTACACGGTAGCTGCCAAGAACCTTCTCCTCGGCGACACTGAGATTGTCGAAAGGTATCGGGGTGGGTGTACCCGTCAGTACGTAGAGCACATCGACACCTTTGGCGGCGACCGCAGCCAGATAGTCGGCCTTGGGGGCACGATTGCCGCTTTCATACTTTCCTTGAGCATTCGCTTCCACCCCACCGATTTCACCGAAGGCACGCTGAGACAGCCCCAGACGGTCTCTTTCTTTTCTTAGTCGGTACCCTATTCCACTCATTTGAATGCACAACCTTGTTGACCCCATCCTTACGAATGGTAAGATCCAGCTAAAATTAAACTGATTTGAACGGTTTTGAACTATGCCCGGAATACGTACCGCTGCACAAGCCAAGGCCTGGCTCGAACAACAGGGTAAATCTGTTCAAGAATTTGCCCGTGAGAACAGCATTGACCCTGCGACGACCTATCAGATTTTGGCAGGACGCAAGAAAGGGAAACGCGGCGAGGCTCATAAAGTCGCGGTTTTGCTGGGGATGAAGATCGGCATCATCCCGTCGGGAGATGCAGGGCCGAAGCAGCCCCTTGATTGATCAGTAAATCGTCTGATTCGCCTGCTCTAGAATTCTTAATTGCCAGACGGTACATGCGGACCGACTAAACAGCTTTTTCCGACAGCTTTTGTCCGCACCCCACCTGCAACTGCCCGCCCCTGCCCTTTGATGTCTCCAGACCTGTCCGTTCACCCATGCCGTGTGGGCCACTGCGCCGATCATTGACTCGATTGAATTTTCCAATTGAATCAGCGCACTCGCCTGAAGTAAGCTCGTGCTCATTCCACGGAGACACACCATGCTGCAACCCAATCACTCACAGCTCATCGCCCACGCCAGCGCCTGCCGCTCGGTGAATGGCGTGTCTGTGCGGGTTGTGCCAGCGATGGGCCAGCTCCAGCTCAACGCTTATTACGGGTATTGGTTTAGCCACTGGCGCGCCTGATACCCATCCGGCGCCCATTTCAAGGGGACGCCAACCAGAGAATTCTCTACCCCCGGTCGGCTCCCCGACCGGGGGTTTTGCTTTTTAAGACTCCAGAAAACATCACATTCAATCGAATCGAGGAACACGACATGAACTACGCCACTTATTACCGCAACGACATCGACTTCGCCTGGCGATTTAGCAACCTCCGTTCGGGCCAGCCAGCCGCCTCCGATCGGTCACTGCCAGGTGGCAACTGCACACGCATGGCCGAACCGGCCCTTTGTCGAACACCCCAGTAGGGCTTTGCGCGGGTAACTAACCCGCCAGCCCAGGAAGCCAGAACATGAATTCGTCCGTTGCCGTAAAACCATCCGACCTGTCGAACCCTTTGATTACCCTGCCACAGGGTATTGCTGTCTCGAAGCGCCTGCCCAGCGCGCTTGAACTCAAGAGCAGCCTGCCCCTCAGCAACGCCCTGACCGAACAGGTCAGCGCTCATCGTCGCGCTATCAGAGCCATTCTTGAAGGCGAAGACTCACGCCTGCTGGTCATCGTCGGCCCCTGCTCCCTTCACGACCCACAATCGGCACTCGAATACGCTGAACGTCTGGCCAATCTGGCTGCCGAGGTCAGCGACCAGATGCTGCTGGTGATGCGTGCCTACGTCGAGAAGCCTCGCACGACCGTGGGCTGGAAAGGTCTGGCCTACGACCCTCGCCTGGATGGCAGTGATGACATGGCCGTAGGCCTCAAGCTGTCACGTGAGTTGATGCGCGAGATGCTGTACATGGGCCTGCCCGTGGCAACAGAGATTCTGCAGCCCATGGCAGCCGGCTACTTCGACGACTTGCTCAGTTGGGTAGCTATCGGCGCGCGGACCACCGAATCGCAGATCCATCGGGAAATGGCCAGTGGTTTGCCCATGGCGGTAGGTTTCAAAAACGGCACAGACGGCGGCGTGGCGGTTGCCAGCGACGCTATCCGTTCGGCAGCCCACCCGCATCGTCATTTCGGCATGGACAGCCACGGCAACCCGGCCATCATCGAAACCCGAGGCAACCCGGACACGCATATCGTGCTGCGCGGCGGGCATAGCGGGCCAAACTACGACAGCGCCAGCATTGCCAAAGTACAGGCGAGTCTCGCGAAACAGCGGATCGCCGCGCGCATCATGGTCGACTGCAGCCATGCCAATAGCGGCAAAGATCCGCTGCGCCAGCCGCAGGTCTTCAATGACGTGCTGCAGCAACGCCTGCAGGGCGACACATCGCTAATAGGCATGATGATCGAGAGCCATCTGTTCGATGGCTGCCAGCCCTTGAGCGGAACACTCGAATACGGCGTATCGGTCACCGATGGCTGCCTGGGCTGGACCGGCACCGAGCAACTGCTGCGCCACACAGTTGATCGGTTGCGCTACAGATAACGTGATTCGAAGGAACTTTGTCAGGAAATGCTGAACTGATTCCGGTAGGCTGTTTCTTTTTTTTCACAGGAGATTTTTCCCCATGGCTAAAGCCACTGCCCGCCACATCCTTGTTTCGAGCGAAGAAAAGTGCAACGAACTCAAGGCACAGATCGAAGGCGGCGCTGATTTCGCTGAAATCGCCAAAGCCAATTCGAGCTGCCCATCCAGCCGCCAGGGCGGTGATCTGGGTTCGTTTGGTCCAGGCCAGATGGTCAAGGAATTCGACACTGTCGTATTCAGCGCCCCGGTCAACACCGTTCAGGGTCCGGTCAAGACTCAGTTCGGTTACCACCTGCTGGAAGTGACCAGCCGCCAGGACTGATCCTGTCGCCCGCTGGCTACTCGACGGCTCATCTTCGGATGGGCCGTTTTTGTTTGTCGTACACTCGCCGCACAACCTCGCGCCATGTTCCGTGCAGCGTCCAGCTGCTTGCCCGCTTGGCGAATCATGGATTTATCTGTAGAAGATACCGCTGCCTCCAACACGATGCCGGGCGCTTCTACGGTCATTCAGGATTCGAGTAATGCGTTTTGTTTTTTCTTCACTGATCACTGTAACGCTGGCCCTGGCCTCCTCGTCTCTGCTCGCTGCCGCGCAACACGCCCTCACTGTCTATGGGGAAACGCCACGCTACCCCGCCAACTTTCAGCACTTCGACTACGTGAACCCCGACGCGCCGAAAGGCGGCAGCATGCGTCGCTCGGCGCTGGAAATCGGTCAGTTTGATCACCTGATGCCTTTCACTGACAAAGGTATGGGCGTCTCGCAAATCAACGGCATGCTGTACTCGCCACTGGCCGTACGCTCGATGGACGAGCCGTACACCGTTTACGGGTTGGTGGCCGAGAAGATGGAACGCGGCGCGGACGGCCTGTCCCTGCGTTTCTACCTAAACCCCAAGGCGCGCTTTGCTGACGGGACGCCGATCACGGCCAATGATGTGAAATACACATACGAGCTGCTGATGACCCAAGGCAGCATGCAGTACCGGACCCAGTTCGAAGCCGTCAAAGGTCTGGAAGTCGAGTCACCCACGCAGATCCGTTTCGACTTCAAACACACCGATAACCGCACGCTACCGCTGGATCTGGCCGCGCTGCCGGTGTTTCCCGAGCACTGGTGGAAAACTCGCGACTTTGCCAGCGGGGCCGGCTTCGAAGTGCCACCTGGCAGCGGCCCTTACAAGATCGCCCACGTTGATCCCGGCCGCTCGATCACGTTCGAGCGTGACCCGACCTGGTGGGGCAAGGACCTGCCGGTCAGCCGCGGCCTGTACAACTTCGACACGTTCAGCATCGAATACTTCGGCGACATCGATGTCGCCCGCCAGGTGCTCAAGGGCGGCGCCTACGACTACAACCGGGAGTTCTCCGCGACTGGCTATTCAATCCGCTACGACAGCCCTGCACTGACGGATGGTCGACTGCAGAAAGCGCATCTGGCCAAGGGCGCCGTGCAAAGCTCGCAGGGGTTCGTATTCAACCTGAGCCGACCGATGTTTAAGGACCGGCGCGTGCGTCAGGCCCTGTCACTGCTGTGGGATTTCGAATGGACCAACCGGCAAATGATGCGCAACATGTACATTCGTCAGGACAGTTATTTTTCCAATTCCGAACTGGCCGCCACCGAGCTGCCAACGCCTGCAGAATTCAAGATCCTTGAACCGTTGCGCGGCCAGGTACCCGGCCAAGTGTTCGATACGGTTTACAAAACGCCCAAGACCGACGGCACCGGTTTTATCCGTGACAAGCAACTGCAAGCGCTGGCGCTGATGAAAGAAGCTGGCTGGACACCTCAAGGCGATGAGTTGGTCAATGCCCAGGGCCAGCCGTTCAGCTTTACCTTCCTGAACGGCCAGTCGGGCTTTGAGCGCATGCTGCTGCCCTACAAACGCAATCTGGCGCAGATCGGCATTCATTTCGATATACGCCGGATCGACGCGGCGCAGTACCTGAACAGGGTCATGGCCCGCGATTACGACATGATCGTCACCGGCTACCCGGTTTCCACGTCGCCGGGCTCTGAGCTGTACAACAGCTTCGGCTCCAAAGTAGCGATGGATCCGGGCTCCAGCAACTACATGGCCTTGCAGGATCCTGCGGTGGACACGCTCATCGCCGGACTGCTCAAGGCCGACAACAAACAGACGATGACTGACTACGCGCACTGCCTGGATCGGGTGCTGCAATGGAATTATTACTGGATCCCCAATTACTATCCGCCGGGTTCTTCCACGGTATGGTGGAACCGTTTCGGGATTCCGAAAATCCAGGCCAGCAACAATGAGGCCATCGAGACGTGGTGGGAAATCAGCCCGACACCCCTGACCAATGAGCAGTTCTCAGCCAAACGTGGCGCCTCTGCCCTTGTCTCGGAGATGAAGTGAATGCTGGGTTACATCCTGCGCCGATTGCTGCTGATCATCCCCACGCTGTTGTGCATTCTGCTGGTCAATTTCTTTATCGTGCAGGCCGCACCCGGCGGACCGGTGGAACAGGCCATTGCACGGTTGCAAGGCATTGGCGGCACCACGGCGGGCGCCAGCGCATCTGAGTCAGCCGGTGCGGGGCAATCCAGAGCGTCCCGAGGGCTGGACCCCAAGCTGATCAAGGAAATCGAACATCAGTATGGCTTCGACAAGCCATTGCATGAGCGTCTGTGGCTGATGCTCAAGAATTACGCGCAGCTGGACTTCGGCAACAGTTTCTTTCGCGGTGCAACCGTCACGGACCTGATTCTGCAAAAGATGCCAGTGTCCATATCTCTGGGGCTCTGGGCGACGCTGCTGACCTATCTGGTGTCGATCCCGCTGGGCATTCGCAAGGCCGTCAAACATGGCAGCCAGTTCGATATCTGGAGCAGTACCGCGATCATCATCGGTTACGCCACACCCGCCTTTCTGTTCGCCATGCTGCTGGTGGTGGTGTTCTGCGGGGGCACTTCGCTTAACTGGTTTCCAGTGCGCGGTCTTGTGTCGGATAACTTCGAGCAGCTGTCGACGCTGGGCAAAATTGCCGATTATTTCTGGCACCTGGTGCTGCCGGTATCGGCGCTGGTCATTGGCGGATTCGCCTCGCTGACGTTGCTGACCAAGCATTCGTTTCTCAACGAAGTCACTCGTCAGTACGTGATCACCGCCCGAGCCAAGGGCATGAGCGAACGCCGCGTGCTTTACGGGCACGTGTTTCGCAACGCCATGCTGCTGGTGGTGTCGGGTATTCCTCAAGCGTTCATCAGCGTGTTCTTTGCCGGATCGCTGCTGATCGAGGTGATTTTCTCGCTGGACGGCCTGGGGCGCATGAGTTACGAGGCCGCCGTTTCACGAGATTATCCAGTGGTGTTCGGCTCGCTGTTCATCTTTACTCTGTTCGGGCTGCTGATCAAACTGGTGGGTGATATCTGCTACACCCTGGTCGATCCCCGAATCGATTTCAGCGCGAGGAATGCATGATGCACAGCCTTTCTCCGCTGGCACGTCGCCGCCTTGAACGCTTTCGCGCCAACCGCCGGGGCTGGTGGTCGCTGTGGCTTTTCTGCGCGCTCTTCGCCCTGACGCTGGGTGGCGAACTGATCGCCAATGACAAGCCGTTGGTGGTCAGCTACAAGCATTCGCTCTACTTCCCGGTGTTCAAACGCTACACCGAACAGGCGTTCGGAGGCGAGCTGCCCTTCCAGCCGGATTATCGCAGTGAGTATGTGCATGGCCTGATCACCAAAGGTGACGGCTGGATGCTCTTCCCGCCCATTCCGTTCAGCGACGACACTCCGAACTATGAGCTGACCATCCCCGCACCCAGCCCGCCGTCTGCCACTAACTGGCTGGGCACCGATGACCAGGCGCGTGACGTGCTGGCCAGGGTCATTTTCGGGGCGCGGGTGTCGATCCTGTTTGCGCTGGCGCTGACCTTCATCAGCGCCTTGATTGGTATCACGGCGGGCGCGCTTCAAGGCTATTACGGTGGCTGGGTGGACCTGCTCGGCCAACGGCTGCTGGAGGTCTGGTCAGGTCTGCCGGTGCTTTACCTGCTGATTATCCTGTCGGGGTTCGTCGAACCTGATTTCTGGTGGCTGCTGGGCATCATGGCGTTGTTTTCCTGGCTGGCGCTGGTCGACGTGGTGCGCGCCGAGTTCCTGCGCGGACGCAATCTGGAATACGTGAAAGCCGCGCGTGCACTCGGGCTGAGCGACCGAACCGTGATCGTTCGCCACATCCTGCCCAACGCCATGAACGCCACACTGAGCTACCTGCCGTTCATTCTTACCGGTGCCATCTCGACGCTGACGGCGCTGGACTTTCTCGGTTTCGGCATGCCCGCCGGCAGTGCATCGCTGGGTGAGCTGATCGCCCAGGGCAAGCAAAACCTGCAAGCGCCATGGCTGGGTCTGACGGCGTTCTTCGCCCTGGCCCTGATCCTGACCCTGTTGGTGTTCATTGGCGAGGCGCTGCGCGATGCCTTCGACCCGAGGTCCTGAAATGACTGACAACCTGATTGAAATCCGCAACCTGAGCATCGCGTTCAGCGGCCAGAAGGTGGTGAGCAATCTGAGCCTGGATGTCCGTCCGGGCGAGTGCCTGGCACTGGTCGGGGAATCCGGTTCGGGCAAGTCGGTCACCGCGCATTCGATCCTGCAGTTGCTGCCTGAAAGCGGCACTGTCACCACCGGCAGCATCACCTATCGCGGCCGGCAACTGGTCGGCGCGGATGACCGAACCCTGCGTGAACTGCGCGGCAACCGCATCGCAATGATCTTTCAGGAGCCCATGACCTCGCTGAACCCCTTGCACACCGTGGCCAAACAGATCGGTGAAACCCTGCTGCTGCACCGAGGCATGGGCGGTCGTGCAGCGCAGAGGCGCATCATCGAGCTGCTCGAACTGGTGGGCATTCAGCAGCCGCACAAACGCCTGAAGGCCTATCCCCATGAACTGTCCGGCGGCCAGCGACAACGGGTGATGATTGCCATGGCGCTGGCCTGCGAGCCGGAACTGCTCATCGCCGACGAGCCCACCACGGCACTGGACGTCACCGTGCAGCGCAAGATCCTGCTGCTGCTCAAGGAGCTGCAACAGCGTCTGGGCATGTCGCTGCTGTTGATCAGCCATGACCTCAATCTGGTGCACAGCGTTGCGCAGCGCGTCTGCGTGATGCGCGCAGGCGAGGTCGTCGAGCAGGCCGACTGTCAGTCGCTCTTCAAGGCACCGCAACATCCTTACAGCCGCTTGCTGCTCGATGCCGAGCCTGCGGGAGAGCCCCTGCCGCGTGATGCCCGGGAAAAAGTGCTGGAAGTCGACCATTTGAAAGTCTGGTTCTCGCTGACGGGTGGCATCTTCAGGCGACACAAGGAATACCTCAAAGCGGTCGATGACATCAGCTTGAGTATCGAGCGCGGAAAGACCCTGGGCATCGTTGGTGAATCGGGCTCCGGAAAGTCGACGCTGGGCCAGGCGATCCTGCGCCTGCTGGACTCACGCGGCAGCATCCGTTTTCGTGGCCACGCGCTGGACGGTCTTAGCCAGAAGCAGATGCGGCCATGGCGCAAGGAAATGCAGGTGGTTTTTCAAGACCCCTACGGCAGCCTCAGCCCGCGGATGTCAGTGGCGCAAATCGTCGGCGAAGGCCTGGAGATGCACGGCGGGCTGAACCCGGTCCAGTGCGACGTCGAGGTCATACGCGCACTTGAAGAAGTGGGCATCGATCCACAGAGCCGTCATCGCTACCCGCACGAGTTTTCCGGTGGCCAGCGCCAACGCATTGCCATTGCCCGGGCGCTGGTGCTCAAACCTGCGCTGATCCTGCTTGACGAGCCAACCTCGGCGCTGGACCGCACGGTTCAGAAACAGGTCGTGGCGCTGCTACGCGAACTTCAGGAGAAACACGGACTGACCTATCTTTTCATCAGTCATGATCTGGCGGTGGTCAAGGCCTTGGCCCATGATGTAATCGTGGTCAAGGATGGCAAGGTCGTCGAGCAAGGGGCCAGTCACGCGGTGTTCGATTCGCCACAGCACCCCTACACACAGGAGCTGCTGGCGGCAGCGCATCCAGGTTTTATCTGATCGCGTAAAAACGCAGCAGTCTGTGCGGCCAGGCGTCCGCTCCCTGACGGAACATCCCCATGAAAGACAACAATCTGAACGACCATCAGAGCATCCAGCGCCTTGCGATCCGTTCGTTGTTCGAGATCATCGAGCAGTCGAGCGAAGGCACAGTCATAGTCGACAAGGATGCGCGCATCGTCTGGATCAACAAGCGTTATGCGCGACGCTTCGGGCTGCAGGACCCGACCCTGGCCATCGGCCAACCTTGCGAAAACGTGATCCCCGGCAGCCTGCTACGGCAAGTGGCAAGGGATGGACAACCGATTCTGCTGGACATGATGGACACCGCCAGGGACCCGCTGGTGGTCATGCGCCTGCCGATCCATGACGGTTCAGGTGTATTGATTGGCGCCATCGGCTTTGCGCTGTTCGATCAGTTGCAGACGCTCTCGCCGCTGCTCAGTCGCTACCTGAACATGCAGCAGGAACTGGCGAATACGCGCTCGCTGCTCAAGGCGCGTCAGGCCAAGTACAGCTTTGCGCACTTTATCGGTACCAGCGAGGCGTCGCTGGAAGTCAAACGCCGCGCCAGACGCAGCGCCAGCACTCAATCTCCCGTGCTGCTGCTCGGCGAAACCGGCACCGGCAAGGAACTGCTCGCTCATGCCATCCACAATGCCTCGCCCCGCGCCAACAAGCCGTTCGTGAGCATCAACAGCGCAGCCATCCCGGAAACACTGCTGGAGGCAGAGTTCTTCGGCACCGCGCCGGGTGCGTTCACCGGCGCAGACCGTAAGGGCCGCCCCGGAAAACTGAAAATCGCCCAGGGCGGCACGCTGTTTCTGGACGAGATCGGTGACATGCCCATGGCCCTGCAAAGCAAGCTATTGCGTGCGCTGGAGGAGAAGGAATACGAACCTGTCGGCTCCAACGAAGTCCTTCAGAGCGATGTGCGTCTCATCGCTGCCACCTCGACCGATCTGGAAGCGGCGATCAAGCGTGGCGAGTTTCGCGCCGACCTCTATTACCGGTTGAACGTGCTGCCGATCAACGTGCCGCCGCTGCGTGAACGTCTGGAAGACTTGCCAGCACTCAGTGAAGCGATACTCGAAGAGCTACGCAGCCATCACGAGTTGGAACACGAAGCCCTGGGCGTGCTGGCAAGGCATGCCTGGCCCGGCAATATCCGCGAGTTGCGCAACGTGCTGGAACGGGCGGCGCTGCTGAGCGATGAGGCGCTGCTGACGGCCAAAGACGTTCATGCCGCGATAGGCACGTCGACGCCCTTGACCTCACCTCTGCCCAGCGCGAGCAGCCCGATCCTGCAGCAGGAGACATTCAGCGAGGCGCGTCAACGTTTCGATCGGCATGTGATCGAGACCACGTTGCGTCAATGCGCGGGCAGCGTCGTGCAAGCGGCCCGGCAATTGGGGCTTGGACGTTCGACGCTCTACAAGAAGATGGCGATGCTGGGCATCGCCGAGTCTCAATAACGGGATATCAAGTCTCTTTTCAGAGACAACCCTGTAACCTCGTATTTTCAGGTCTCTTCATGCAGTTTTCGGCGCTGCAGCTGCCGCACGGAGAACCTGATGTCTCTCTTTGTGGACAATAGCCTGCTTCGCCGTCCACCCGAATAAAAATTTACCTTTAATTTCAATGCGTTGAACACATGGCACGAAACCCGCTATGTCGATCCCAGGGCACGCTGATGCCCCGTAAAAACAATAACAACAGGAGACACCTGATGAGCGTTCTCATTGCACTGGCAGCGCTGGCGCTGCTGATGTTGGCCGCCTACCGTGGCTACAGCGTTATTTTATTCGCGCCCATTGCTGCGTTGGGGGCCGTGCTGCTGACGGATCCCTCGGCGGTGGCTCCTGCCTTTACCGGCGTGTTTATGGACAAGATGGTCGGCTTCATCAAGCTGTATTTCCCCGTCTTTCTGCTGGGTGCGGTGTTCGGCAAACTGATCGAGCTTTCAGGGTTCTCGCGCTCCATCGTGGCGGCTGCCATCGGCGTACTCGGCACACGTCAGGCCATGCTGGTGATCGTGCTGGTCTGCGCGCTGCTGACGTACGGCGGCGTATCGTTGTTCGTTGTGGTGTTCGCGGTCTATCCGTTCGCCGCCGAAATGTTCAGACAGAGCAACATTCCCAAACGTCTGATTCCGGCGACTATTGCCTTGGGCGCGTTCTCGTTCACCATGGATGCCCTGCCCGGCACGCCGCAGATCCAGAACATCATCCCGACCACGTTCTTTAACACGACAGCGTGGGCGGCGCCCTGGCTGGGGCTCATCGGCACGGTATTCGTGTTCTGCGCCGGCATGCTCTATCTGCAGCGCCAGCGCAACAAGGCCCAGCGTGCCGGTGAAGGCTACGGCACCGAGCTGCGCAACGAACCGGAGACGGCTTCGGATCTGAAATTACCCAATCCCTGGCTGGCGCTCTCACCGCTGGTGGCCGTGGGCATCATGAACCTGCTGTTTACCTGGTGGATCCCACAGTGGTACGGCAAGACCCACACCCTTGCGCTACCGGGAATGGCAGCACCTGTACAGACTGAAGTGGCGAAGGTCACGGCTATCTGGGCTGTCGAGGCTGCACTGCTGGTCGGCATCCTGATGGTGCTGGTCTTCGGTTTCCGCGCCATCCAGTGCAAGCTGGCCGAGGGCACCAAGAGCGCCGTGAGTGGTGCGTTGCTGGCAGCCATGAACACTGCCTCCGAATACGGCTTCGGTGCGGTCATCGCGTCGTTGCCGGGCTTTCTGGTGCTCGCCAATGGCTTGAAGAGCATCCCCAATCCTCTGGTCAACGAGGCGATCACCGTGACACTGCTGGCCGGCATCACCGGCTCCGCTTCCGGCGGCATGAGTATCGCGCTGGCCGCCATGTCGCAGAACTTCATCGCCGCCGCCAACGCCGCAAACATTCCACTGGAGGTCCTGCACCGGGTCGCCGCCATGGCCAGCGGCGGCATGGACACGCTCCCGCACAACGGCGCGGTGATTACCCTGCTGGCCGTGACCGGGTTGACCCACCGCGAAGCGTACAAGGACATCTTCGGCATCACGCTGATCAAGACGCTGGCGGTGTTCGTCGTGATCGCAACGTTCTATGCCACCGGCATCGTGTAAGGAATTATTTATGAGTCTGCAAGGCAAAACCGCACTCGTCACCGGCTCCACCAGCGGCATCGGTCTGGGCATCGCACTGCAACTGGCTAAAGCCGGTGCCGATGTGATTCTCAACGGCTTTGGCGACACAACCGAGGTCATCAGGCAGGTCGAACAGGCAGGCGGCAAGGTCGGGCATCACCCCGCCGACGTCAGCGACCCTGCACAGATCGCGGACATGATCGAGTACGCCGAGCGTGAGTTCGGCGGTGTCGACATTCTGATCAACAATGCGGGCATTCAGCACGTGAGCAGCGTCGAGGACTTTCCTGTCGAACGCTGGGATGCAATCCTTGCCATCAACCTGTCCTCAGTGTTCCACACCACGCGCCTGTGCCTGCCGGGCATGAGCAAAAAGGCCTGGGGCAGGATTATCAACATTGCGTCGGTACACGGGCTGGTGGGCTCGACCGGCAAGGCAGCCTATGTGGCTGCCAAGCATGGCGTGATCGGCCTGACCAAGGTCGTTGCGCTGGAAACCGCATCCACCCAGATCACCTGCAACGCCATCTGCCCCGGCTGGGTGTTGACGCCTCTGGTGCAGCAACAGATCGACAGCCGAGGCGGCACCGAGCAGGCGCGGCACGACCTGTTGGCCGAAAAGCAGCCGTCGCTGGACTTTGTCACACCGCAACAGCTGGGAGAACTGGCGCTGTTTCTGTGCAGCGATGCCGCCGTTCAGGTACGTGGCGCCGCGTGGAACGTCGACGGCGGCTGGCTGGCGCAGTAGTCGTCGGAGCTCAGGCTTTGGACGGCGGCTCGTCGCCGACCAGGCCCCACTCGGACATGTTAGGTTTGCTCGACCCGACGGGGGCGGCAGGCGCAGTGGTCACCTGTGTCGCGCTGCCCTCATCATGCAGTTTGAGGCGCAGGCGAAGGTTGTTCTGCGAGTCGGCGTGCTTCAGGGCCTCCTCTTCGCTGATAGCCCCTTCGACCGCCAGTTGAAACAGCGCGGTATCAAACGTCTGCATGCCCAGACTGCCGGATTTTTCCATGATGCCCTTGAGCTCGTTGAACTCGTTGCGCTGGATCAAATCGCGGATCGTCGGTGTACCCATCATCACTTCCACCGCCGCGCGACGCTTGCCATCCGGGGTCTTGACCAGGCGCTGGGACACGAACGCCTTGAGGTTGTTACCCAGGTCGTGCAGCAATTGCGCACGACGCTCTTCGGGAAAGAAATTAATGATCCGGTCCAGTGCCTGGTTCGCGTTATTGGCGTGCAGGGTCGAGATCGCCAGATGCCCGGTGTCGGCGAACGCCAGCGCATGCTCCATGGTTTCCCGGTCGCGAATCTCTCCGATCAGAATCACATCCGGTGCCTGACGCAGCGTATTTTTCAGCGCAGCCCTGAAGCTGCGGGTGTCGACACCTACTTCACGCTGATTGACGATGGATTTCTTGTGCCGATGGATGAACTCGACCGGGTCTTCGATGGTGATGATATGGCCGCTGGCATTGCGGTTGCGGTAATCGATCAACGCCGCCAGCGAGGTGGATTTGCCCGAACCGGTTGCGCCCACGAACAGCACCAGGCCGTGCTTCTCCATGATCACGTCAAGCAGGATCGGCGGCAAATACAGGTCTTCGAAACGCGGGATGTCCAGCTTGATGTTACGCGCGACGATGGACACTTCGTTGCGCTGCATGAAGATGTTGATGCGGAATCGCCCGATGCCGGCCAATGATACGGCCAGATTCATTTCCAGCTCGCGCAGGAATTCGAGTTTCTGCTCCTCATCCATGAGGCCCTGGGCGATCTTCGCCACGTCACCGGGTTTGAGTGTTTCAGTACCCACTGGCTTGAGCACACCGTTGAACTTGGCGCAGGGCGGCGCTCCGGTGGAAAGATACAGGTCCGATCCGTCCTGGCTGGCCAGAATCTTCAACAACGCCGGGAAATCCATAATCACTACCGTACGAAATCAGGGTGGAAAAACGTTTGCCTGTCGCCTGAGCGCCAGATGCGACAAGGACAGGCATAATGGCAGGCTTTTACAGTTGCTGGGTATCGAGACATGAAAACACAGGCCCGCCATATCCTGGTGAAAACCGCCGAAGAGGCCGAACAGCTCAAGCAGCGTATCGCCAAGGGCGAAGCGTTTGACGTATTGGCCAAGAAGCATTCTAGCTGCCCGTCCGGCAAACGCGGCGGCGATCTGGGCGAAGTGCGGCCTGGGCAAATGGTGGGCGCCATTGATCAGGTGATTTTCAAGAAACCGCTGCGCACCGTGCACGGGCCGATCA
Organism: Pseudomonas asturiensis; assembly: GCF_900143095.1. Classification (GTDB taxonomy): domain Bacteria; phylum Pseudomonadota; class Gammaproteobacteria; order Pseudomonadales; family Pseudomonadaceae; genus Aquipseudomonas; species Aquipseudomonas asturiensis. Next base: position 64,585 of record NZ_FRDA01000002.1, read on the forward strand.
AGAGCAAGTTCGGTTACCACCTGGTGCAAGTGTTTTACCGGGATTGACGAAAACGGCCCGCCTGCGCAAATCGCAGGCGGGCCGTCGCCGTGACCTCATGGATTACCTGGCAGCAATCGCGCCGTCCACCAGCACCTGAGCCTCTGCCACCAGACGCTGAAGGTGATCCTCACCCACGAAGCTCTCGGCGTAGATCTTGTAGATGTCTTCGGTGCCCGACGGGCGCGCGGCAAACCAGCCATTTTCAGTCATGACTTTCACGCCGCCGAACGCCTGATCGTTGCCCGGCGCGTTGCTCAGCACCGTCTCGATCTGCTCGCCCGCCAGTTCAGTGGACGTGACCTGATCCGGCGACAGCTTGCTCAGCAATGCCTTTTGTTGCGGATTGGCCTTGGCATCGACGCGGGTCGAGTATGGCTTGCCCAGTTGCTCGGTCATGGTCTGGTAATGCTCGCTCGGATCACGTCCGGTGCGTGCAGTAATCTCGGCCGCCAGCAGCGCGGGAATCAGACCGTCCTTGTCGGTGGTCCAGACCGAACCATCACGACGCAGGAACGAAGCGCCCGCGCTTTCCTCGCCACCAAAACCGAGCGAGCCGTCAAACAGGCCTTGCGCAAAGTACTTGAAGCCCACCGGCACTTCGTACAGGCGACGGCCCAGACGTGCGGTAACGCGGTCGATCATGCCGCTGCTGACCACGGTCTTGCCCACGGCCGCATCCGCGCGCCAGTCCGGGCGATTCTGAAACAAATAATCAATGGACACAGCCAGGTAGCTGTTGGGCGTCATCAGCCCGCCGGTCGGGGTCACGATACCGTGGCGGTCGTGATCCGGGTCACAGGCAAAGGCAACCTGATACCGGTCCTTGAGACCGATCAGGCTCTGCATGGCATGGCTGGACGACGGGTCCATGCGGATCTGACCGTCCCAGTCGACGCTCATGAAACGGAACGTCGGGTCGACGAACTTATTGACCACGTCCAGGTTCAGGCCGTAATGCTCGCCAATCGCGGTCCAGTAATTGACCCCTGCGCCGCCCAGCGGATCGACGCCAAGGCGCAGTCCTGCATCACGAATGGCGTCCATGTCGATGACATTTTTCAGGTCTGCCACGTAGGTATTGACGTAGTCATGACGATGCGTGGTGTCGGCACGCAAGGCTTTTTCATGGCTTATGCGCGATACGCCCTGAATCTTCTCGGCCAACAATTCGTTGGCCTTGTTCTCGATCCACTTGGTGATGTCGCTGTCGGCCGGGCCGCCATTGGGCGGGTTGTACTTGAACCCGCCGCTTTGTGGCGGGTTGTGCGACGGCGTGATGACGATGCCATCGGCCAGACCGGAGGTGCGTCCACGGTTGTAGCAAATGATCGCGTGGGACACCGCAGGCGTCGGGGTGTATTCATCGCCCTGGGAAATCATCACCTGCACGCCATTGGCAGCCAGCACTTCAAGCGCCGTAGCCGCGGCAGGGGTGGACAGCGCATGGGTGTCGGCACCCAGAAACAGCGGGCCATCAATGCCTTTGGCCTGTCGGTACAGGCAGATGGCCTGACTGATGGCCAGAACGTGCCATTCATTGAAGCTCAGTTCGAAAGAGGTGCCGCGGTGCCCGGAGGTGCCGAACGCAACGCGCTGGGTAGCGACCGAAGCATCGGGCTGGCCGGTGTAGTAAGCCGTGACCAGTCTCGGGATATCGACCAGTAACTGCGCAGGTGCCAGCTTGCCGGCGAAAGGACTGAGACTCATACAACCTCCGTGGATAGAAAATGGGATGTAAACAGAAAAAACCGAACAGACCGCAAGCGATGCGGCAGTTTACTGACAGTTCGACAGCGACGCTTGGATATCGATCCTTAAGTCTTTGACTCGGCGAGCCGCCACCAGGCGGGAAACAGTTGCGTCACCTTGCGTTCCGCAAAGCGGTCATCAATCAGCATCACTACGCCTTTGTCACTCTGGCTGCGAATCACACGCCCGGCCGCCTGAACCACTTTCTGCAGGCCGGGGTACAGGTAGGTGTAATCGTAGCCAGCGCCAAACAAAGCCGCCATGCGCTGCTTGAACTGTTCATTGACCGGATTGAGCTGCGGCAGCCCCAGTGTTGCGATAAAGGCGCCAATCAAACGCGCGCCCGGCAGATCGATACCTTCCCCGAATGCCCCACCCAATACGGCAAAACCAATGCCCTGACTGCTTAACGTGAAGCGGTCGAGAAAAGCATGACGCTCGCCCTCGCCCATGCCCCGGGCCTGCTGCCAGAGTGTGATGTGCGGATGGGTAAGCGCCATCAAACCGGCCACCTGCTGCAGATAATCGAAGCTGCTGAAGAACGCCAGGTAATTGCCGGGCCGGGCCTGGAACTGTTCGGCCATCAGTTCGACGATGGGTGCCAAAGAGGCCTGGCGATGGGTGTAACGCGTGGAGATGCGGCTGACAATGTGCACCGCCAGTTGCTCATGATGGAACGGCGACTCCACATCAATCCACACGGTATTGGCGGGGAGCCCGAGTAAATCGCGGTAGTAATGGCTCGGATTGAGCGTCGCGGAAAACAGTACGGTACTGCGCGCCGCCGTCAGACGCGGCTGGATAAAACGCGCCGGCACCACGTTGCGCAGGCTCAGGCGCGACAGGCTACCTTTGCTGCCGATGTCTCGCTTGGCAATATCAAACAGAAAGTGCTCATCGAACAGTTCGGCGATGCGAACAAAGCTGATGGCCTCCAGATAAAAGCCCTGCAGGGCAACGTCCACCGCATGTGGATGCTCGTTGAAATGATCCCCGATGGCCGAGATACAGAGATTGAGGCTGTTGAGGAATTTCTCCGGCAGCCGGGCGTAGGCCTGATAGGCACCCACCTGCTCCTTGTGCAGCGCAGTCCATTGTCGACTGACGCGCTGCAGGGCTTTTTTCACGGGCTCCGGCGCCGTCTGAATCAAGGTCTTGATCGTGCCCTGATCGAGGCTGGCGCTGTACATCTGTCGGGCGCGCTCGACCATGTTATGGGCTTCGTCCACCAGCGTAGCAACGCGCCACTGATTCAACTGGCCGAGACCGAACAACAGCGCGCTCAGGTCGAAGTAATAGTTGTAATCGGCAACCACCACGTCGGCCCAGCGCGCCAGCTCCTGGCTCAGGTAGTACGGACAGACCTGGTGCTGCAGCGCAACCTCGCGCACGCCTGCCTGATCCAGCCAGGGCGACAGCAACGCTGCCGCACGTGCGGCAGGCAAGCGATCATAAAAACCCTTGGCCAGCGGGCAGGAGTCGCCATTACAGGCCTTGTCCAGATGTTCGCAAGCCTTGTCCCGTGCCACCAGCTCCAGCACCCGCAGCCCCAGGTGCGGAGCGCTGTCGCCAATGACCTGCAACGCATCCAGCGCCAGCCTGCGACCGGGGGTCTTGGCAGTGAGAAAAAAGATCTTGTCGAGTTTCTGGACTGGCAGCGCCTTGAGCAGCGGAAACAGCGTGCCGACGGTTTTGCCGATACCGGTCGGCGCCTGCGCCATCAGGCAGCAGCCGGTGCTCACGGCTTTGTAGACAGATTCCGCCAGCGTGCGCTGACCGGTACGAAACGATGCATGAGGAAACGCCAGCGTGCCCAGCGTCTGGTGCAATCCTTGAGTGTGCGCCAGCTCCTGTCGCGCGTGGCTCAGGAACACTGCGCACTGCTGTTCGAAAAACGCATGCAGCGTCTCGGCGCTGAAGGGTTGGCAAATAAGGGTTTCCTGCTCACTGACAATGTTGAAATACACCAGCGCCAGCGTGACCTCCTTCAGGCCTAGCTGCTGACAGAGCAGCCAGCCATAGACTTTCACCTGCGCCCAGTGCAACTGACGATGATTGGCAGGCATGGCGTCCAGCTCGCCGCGATACGTCTTCACCTCTTCGAGCTGATTACGCGCAGGGTCGTAGCCATCTGCCCTGCCCCGAACGGTCAGTTCATGGTAGTCGCCGCTCAACGCCAGCTCGGCCTGATAATCGGCGCTGCGCCGCGAGGCGACCGTACGATGTCCGGCGATGCCTTCCTGTGCGGTCGGCGACGGCGTGAAACGCAGATCCAGATCACCGACCTTGGCCGTGAACTCACACAACGCCCTGACAGCAACAGCATAACGCCTGGTCGGCGCTCCGTCGGGGGCAAGTGTTGAGGAAGGACTGGCGATGGTCAGAGAAGTCACTGCGCGAGGAAACCATGGGTTACAGATACTGGACAGGCGTCCAGTTAACAACCTTGTAACGAACCTGGCAAACACAAATGGATCGGCGGAAGGATGAACGCCTCATCAAGGTGTACGCGCCTGCTCGAATGCAGTCCTCAAGGTGGCAAGCAACCGCTCGGTGTCCTGACTCCAGTCAATGGCGTAACCGATGCGCAGATGCTGTCGATGCCAAGCGTGCGCGCTGAACAACTCACCCGGCGTGATCACGATCCGCTGTCCAAGCAAGTCATCGAATACTCGCCGCATGCTCACCGGACTCAAGCACTCGGCCCAGAATGCGCTGCCCCCCGTCGGTCGTTCATAGCGCAGGATGCCGGCCAGATGACGGTCCAGCGCCTGATTCATTTCCAGCATCCGCTCGGCCAGCGCCAGGACAAGGCTATTGAGGTGCGTATCCATCTGCCCGCTGGCGTACAACCGGGCGATTGCCTTCTGACGCATCGGCGGCAGCTCGAACCCGTGGACCAGAAAATAGCGCTGCCACTCATGCTCGCCGCCCTTGCACAGCACATAACCAAAAGGTGCCTCGGGCCCGAGGGTTTTCGCGAAGCAACCCATGATAATGAGACGACAAGGGTCAATCATGTCGCGCAATCGGCCCTGTTCGCGGGTGAATGACAGATCACCATGACTGTCATTTTCAAGCACCCGAACCTTGTATCGCTCAAGCCGCTCCGCCACGGCTTGCGTGTTGCTCCAGGGCCTGACGCGGCCGCAAACCGGATTGAGCAGCGACGATAGAAGCGCGAGGCTAAAGGTGTGCTCTTCAAGCACCTGATCCAGCACCACCAGATCCACGCTGCCGCTCTCGTCCAGCGGCAGTTCGACAATCCGTATGTCATACGCTTGCAGCAGACGCAGCAGCCCCCATGAACAGGGAGACTCAACCAGCACGTGGGTTTCGCGCAGGCCCAGCGTCTCGATCACGGCCTTGAGCATGCTGGACAGATCCGCGGCTATGTAGACGTCGTCGGCATACCAGCCATGTCCTGCATCTCGGGTATAGCGGGCTGCCAGCGCAGTGCGCAGCTCGACGTCTCCGAATGGCTGAAAACCAGCACTGCCGAATCTGGGATAATGACGCGCCAGCTCCCGCTCCATGGCAATCAGCGGACTGGCCTGAAGCTGCACCACGGTGGGCTCGTCATCACCGATCACCCACATTCCGGGCCGACGTGCGCTTCTGCACATTGCATTCAGAAGATCATCGTCGTGACGATTCGAAGGCCGCTCTACTTCACCGCGCTCGGCAGCAATCGTGTAGTAGCCCGATTTGGGCACGGAACAGATGCGCCCTTCTTTTTCCAGCAACGAATAGGCGCTCTGTACCGTGGAGATCGATACCCTGAGCCGTCGCGCCAACTGGCGCAACGAAGGCAATTTGAAGGGTGACGTTTCTTGCGCGTCGTTGACCAGACGCAACAGATAGCGATACACCGCCTGATAGGCGAAATCCGTTTTGTTTTTCATGGAAAATTACCCGGCACTCAGCCAATAAAAGTCCCAGGCAGTCGCGACATGACAGGTGCCCGCAACGGCAACGATCACGCCGCACACAGCAGGTTCAGCGCCCGGAGACAATCTGCAGAACGGATTCACCGGTTGAGGGGTCGATGGTCATGATACGGCGCTTGTCAGGGTCTGCAGCGCGAATCCTGGCGATGATCGAGCGCTCGTCATTGAAGTCCACGCGCTGCTTGGCATAGAGCTTGCGCGCGCCGTCGATGGTCAGACCGCTGATATCGACCAGCCAATTCAAGACCTGATCAGGTGCGGTCGAGCCGGACAACACCTTGTGCAGGTCCGGCAGCGCGATCAGCATCCCCGGATGACACCGCCGTAAAAACGCTTCAAGCCCTCGCCCGTTGTCCACGAAAGGCGAAAAGAGCATGCAGACCAGTTGGACTTCGTTGAGCCCATAGCCTTCCTGAGCGAAACCCTCGGCCAAGCTTCGACGCACGGCGATACGTTCAGGCCCGTCATAGGCGCTCAAGGCCTGCTCGATAAGCCGAGCCGGCATTCCCTTGGCGCGCATGAGCGAAGTCGCCAGCGTCAGGTATTCGGCAATGCCGTCGGCATAACTGCGCTCCTGAACATACTGCGCCGCCAGTCCGCGCATGTGTGCCATCAATAGCGGGTTTGCGCAGTCGGATTCGCTGAAACTGAATGACAGGTCATCAAAACGAAAATTCAGGAACTCGCTCAGCAGGCCCCAGTGCTCATCCGCTTTGCAACTGACCAGATCGGCAATGCCGATAAGCGCAGGGGCGCTGGACTTGAGGGGTGGGGCAACAGGCCGAACGGGCTTGTCTACGTCAGCCTGTTCTCCATACAGTTCGTGGTAGAAGGCCTGCCCGACATGATCCAGCGCCCTGAGCACGCTGTTGGCGTTATGGTTTTTCCACTGGCCAGTCCCCTGCCCTGTGCGTTGTGCCAAGCGCATGATCCAGGTGATGTACTGCTTCTGGTCCTTGCGCGAATCGCCACTGACCAGCGCATCGACACCCTTGCCCCAAGACGAGGCTCGCCCCAGAAACTCGGCCAGCCCCAGATAGCAGCTGTTGCAGAAAGTCGTGCGTGCATCGCCAGCGGACAGATGCCCGGCCACCAACATATCAGAGCGGTTCTGCTCGCGGCCCGCACTGGAAAACGGTAGGTCCGGCTCAAACGGCTGAGTGTACTGGTTATCGAACACCAGCATCTCAACCCGCGGATCATCGTAGAGAAACAACGCCGCATAACTGCGATCGATGTTATCCATGACGGCAGACGTCATGCCCGCATGGCGCCTGTTGGCCACGCGCAGGTTGAATGTTCCGGGGGCGCGACACGCGATGCTCAACTGCGCCGCCCGCACAAATGCCAGCGTGTAGGCACTGTCCTTGCCACCGCCGAACGCCACCAGCACCTTAAAAGTGGAGATTCGCTCGATGCCGCCTGCGGCAACGATAAGGCGCTGAATCAACAGTTGCAGCGCGGTGCGCTCCGCCCGCGAAAAGTAACTCAGCAGGCGCTGCAATACCTGCTGGTATACATAATTCATTGCCTGTTCATGGATGGCGCTCATTGTGTGCTCCCTGCCCGCTCAACCCGGCAAAACACCGTATTGGCACGGCATTCAACATCGGGCTGATCATCGAATTCATAATCGACCATGACTCATTCCCTGAGTAATAATTACCAAACTATTATCAGTATCCTTGAAACAATTACAAGGCACAGAATGGCGTTAAAAACAGTGCAGTTAAGTTGCCCATTCATCGGCTTTAAACATCGTGTTTATAGGCCGGACCCAAATTCTGAAGACATAGAACCTGCGACGACTGCGTACACAAATCGCTGGAACCCCCTAAAGCCCTGACCTTCAGCGACTGACCATCACGCTGACTGCCTAAATGCGACATTTAGCGTAGGAAAGTTAGTTGGCGGCGCGTCTTTTCTGAAAGCTTGATTAAACACTATTAAACAGCGCCTGACCGACACAACGCGTCATCGCGACAGGTTCAGTGATCCCTGACATGAATCAATAGAGCGATCCTCAGAGAGTGTTGATCATGACCAAAAAAAAGCCTTCCACACAGGGAAGGCTTTCAGAGATTCGTCAACTAGCGAGGCAGGACTGCGTATTCAGTCGGCTTCAACCTCAAGCTCCAGAACCGCCCGCCCGCCAATCGGGCAAGTGTCCATGTAGCGGTGCGCCTGCACGACCTGCTCGAACGGGAAGCTGCGCGTCTGCAAGGGCGCCAGCACCCGGTCGGCTGTCAACTGATTGATGTCCTGCAGGGCTCGTTTGAGCGCTTCCTCGTCCTGGGTAATCCCAAGCTCCGGTTTGCCGGTGAAGTTGCCCAGGCAGTGCACATAGAACTGGATGTTCTTCTGAAACGCCGCGCAGGCCGGAAATGGCGTCTGATTGCCACCTTGCAGACCATAAAGCACCAGGCTGCCACGTGGCGCCAGCACATCCCCCATCAACGACATCTGCGGACCACCCAGGCCATCGAACACCGCATCGACGCCGCGGTTCTCGGTGTACTTGTTGACCGCCATCAGCAGGTCCTGCTCTTCAGTGACGACGACCTTTTCGGCCCCCAATGACAGCAGATAGTCGCGAGCATCGGCCGTCTTGGTGGCGGCAATCACACGAACACCGAGCGCTTTGCCCAGTTGCACGAACGAAGGTCCTGCGCAATGACTGGCATCGGTCACCAGCACATACTGCCCGGCTTTGACCCGCGCCAGATCGACATAGGCAAAATAAGCCACCAGATAAGACGTGTAATGCACGCTGGCCTGAACCGGCGTGAGCACGTCCGGGTAACGAACCAGTGCCTTGCGCGGCAGCACGATGAACTCGCCGTATACCGGGTGCTGGTTGGCATCCGCTGCCGGAAAGCTCGCCACCTTGTCACCGACGCTCAAGTCATCGACGCCTTCGCCGAGCGCTGTGACCACGCCCGCCATTTCATAGCCCACGCCAGCCGGTAGCCGTGCCTGGGTCGATGCAAGATTTTGTCGCCAGAGAACGTCATACCAGCTGACGCCGATCGCCTGGACGCGCACTTGCACCTCGCCGGGTGCAGGCAGCGCGACGGGATGCTCTTCGATCTTGAGCACCTCGGCCGGGCCAAACTGGTGAAAACGGATCATGCGGGACATTGAGAACCTCGCCTCGTAAACCTTGATGCCACAAACTCTATCCGGGCATTGCCGGTAACACTATCAGTGGCTATTAATAGTCGACATGCCTGCCATCGATTGTCTCTTCCAGGCTGCACAGCCTGTAGGACAAAGCCTGAGCGCCGATTGCAAGACTGGCGGCCATTGTTCGCATGTCGACGAAACATTGCAACCCGTGTGGGCATTTAACGCAGGTCAATGATCTTTCTGTTAATTTTTGATTCGTGAAATCAACGTTTGCTCGTACTATCGCACCCTGCTCCCGCTTCCCATCGACAAATGGCCCGAGATCCTTCGTATGAATCGCAACGACCTGCGTCGCGTCGACCTCAATCTGCTCATCGTCTTTGAAACCCTGATGCATGAACGAAGCGTCACGCGTGCTGCGGAGAAACTGTTCCTCGGCCAACCGGCAATCAGTGCCGCGCTGTCGCGCCTGCGCGGACTGTTCGACGACCCGCTGTTCGTGCGCACCGGACGCAGCATGGAGCCCACCGCGCGCGCCACGGAAATCTTCGGCCTGCTGTCCCCTGCACTGGACTCCATCTCGACCGCCGTCAGCCGCGCGTCGGAATTCGACCCGGCCACCAGCACCTCGGTGTTCCGCATCGGCCTGTCTGACGACGTCGAATTTGCCCTGCTGCCGACCCTGCTCAAGCGCCTGCGCTCCGAAGCACCCGGCATCGTGCTGGTGATCAGGCGAGTCAATTACATCCTGATGCCGCCTCTGCTGGCCTCAGGGGAAATCTCGGTCGGCGTCAGCTACACCCAGGACCTGCCTGCCAACGCAAAACGTAAAGTGTTGCGCCGCAGCAAGCCGCAACTGCTGCGTGCCGACTCGATCCCTGGCCCGCTGAGCCTGGACGACTTCTGTGCCCGGCCCCACGCGCTTGTCTCTTTCGCAGGCGACCTGAGCGGATTCATTGACGAGCACCTGGAAAAACTGGACCGCAAACGCCATGTGGTACTGGCCGTCCCCCAGTTCAACGGCCTGGCAACGCTGCTGACCGGCACCGACATCATCGCCACCGTCCCGGACTACGCCGCACACGTACTGACCGCTGCAGGCGGCGTGCGCGCTGAAGAACTGCCTCTTGAAACCCGTACGTTCGAACTGCACATGGCCTGGCGTGGCGCGCAGGATAACGATCCGGGGGAGCGATGGTTGCGGTCGAGGATTCAGATGTTCTTTGGGGACCCCGATAGCCTGTAACGGAATTCCACTAAATTCTATAAAACCATTTAATAACAACAAGTTATTGGATTTTTAAGACCATAGCCGTCTGTCTAAATCCAATGGATTCCACGACTCATGGGGGCATAATTGGGGGCAAATTTCGGTTCCTTAAAAAGGATGCCCCCACCGATGCCCCCAGATAATGCGGTTGTTTTCAAACGAAAACTCAGCGATGCCTTGATCCGCTTACTGACCGAACCTGGCAAACACGCCGATGGCGAAGTTCCTGGCCTCTACTTGGAGGTGAGGGCGTCGAGTAAGGTCGGCAAATCCCCTTCCAAGGTTTGGCGATTGAAGTATCGGCTGCATGGGAAGGAAAACCGCTTCTCCATCGGCGCTTACCCCGACATTAGCCTCAAGGAGGCACGCGACATTGCCCGCGGCGCACGCCGCGACGTGGCTAACCACACCGCTCCGCTCAGGGCCAAGACCGCCAAGATCGAGGCACAGTTGCTCAATGAAGAGCGCACCTTCGCTTACGTGGCCGAGCAATGGTTGGCATTCAAGTCTGCCGAACTGGTGACAAAATCCATCTCGGGCTTTACCGGAGCGCTGAACAACCACATCTTGCCTGCCATTGGCAAAAAACCGATCAGCGAGATCAAGTTGGAGCACATCACTACGATCATCACTGAGTTGCGCCGCCAGCGCACCATGGCCATGGCCCGGCGCGTGCGCACCATCATACGTGCCGTTCTGGGCTTTGCCGAAGGTCGCGGCTGGGTGGAGCGCAACGTGGCACTCAGCAACATTGAGGAGTTGAAGATTCGCCACATCGTGACCAGCAACCCGGCGATCGAAAGGCCATCCGACTTGGGCAGGTTTCTTCTACGCCTTGATGACTGCAACGACGGCAGCGTTGCCACCGCAATGCGCCTGCTGGTCATGTTGCCGGTCCGCCCAGGCGAACTGGTGCAGATGCGCTGGGAAGATGTCGACTTGGCGGGCGCCGATTGGCGTTATGTGGTGAGCAAGACCAAGCATCTGGACAAGAGCAAACACATCGTGCCGTTGCCTGAACAAGCCTTGGTTCTGTTACGCGAGCTACATAAAACCCGCGTGGTGGATGAAGAAGGCAAAGGCTGGGTGTTCGTCTCGCCGGTCTATCCGGGACGTCCCATAAACCCGACCTCCATGCTCAAGTCCTTTCAGCGTATTTGGCCGGAGTACAACATCACTGCTCACGGCTTTCGCGCGACCTACAGAACCATTGCACACGAGCACTTGGGCATCGATCCAATTGTGCTCGAACTATCGTTATCCCACAGAATGCCAGGTGCACTAGGGGCTGTTTATGCGCGTGCGCAACTGCTAGCGCAACGCCGGGAAGCGGCTCAACGATGGGCTGACTATTTAGATCATCTACGGCAAAACGCTTGGCGAGTGACCACAGATTGACGATATACGAAAATCAGGAGATTGGAGCAGGAAACGATACTCGCATCTAACGCCCGCCCCATTGAAATCTAAAGATTTTCTTTTCTTGCCTAAGCAGGGAAGGACTTAATTATAAATTTTATTGAGGTACATCAAGAGCCAAGTACAAGTGACTCCATGCTACGCCATTTAATTCTATTTATCGCCAATCGACGAACTCTCCGTAATTGACGCTCTTTTCGCATCACCACAGAGAGCTATGAATGAGAGAGCGCGGGGACCCTCTGACTGAAAAAAAGGATCAGGATGCGTAAAGATATTCACGGGCTTCTTATTTACGTTATATCGACCTATGTTAGCTGAGCGCCCGCTTGAAGCGGGCCACCCATTAACAAGTATTAATTAAAAGGTCGGCATCCAGCCGTGACTAATAGCTAGTTAGACCTTGAATTGGGTGACTAACCTACACTGCTCAGCCGATAGAGCATTAAGGGTTGATCCCGACTCCAACGCCTTCTTCGCCGCTGTGGCGACTTGATCCGTAATTTGTCCCATTCCTGTTATTGTGAAGTTGATTTCTTCAGCCACCTGGCTTTGCTGTTCTGCAGCTGCAGCAATCTGATTATTCATCTCATTGATGATGTTTACGGACGCCGTGATACCCAAGAAGGTATGCGCGGCCATCTGCGCTTGCTGTAAACATGATTGAGTATGGGTATGACTTTCAAGCATTGATTGGGTCACCGACTGACTCCCGCCCTGCAAACGTTCGATGATTAATCTAACCTCCTCAGTCGCAAGCTGGGTTTTTTGCGCCAAGCTTCTAACTTCATCAGCCACAACAGCGAAACCACGGCCATGATCTCCGGCTCGAGCGGCTTCAATAGCGGCATTGAGTGCGAGCAAATTGGTTTGTTCTGCGATGGCACGGATCGCAGTTACAACAGCTCCGATATCATTGCTGCTTTCTTCGAGTACTCTCACCGTCTTGACAGAATCTTCCATGCGAATAGCGAGCGAGTGAATAGCGGCGACGGCGTCCTCCATCGCTACTTTCCCATCACTTACCGCTTGTTCCGCACGCCCTGTTGCTCTTGCAGCATTCATAGCGTTTGCTGCGACATCCTGCGAGGATGTAGTCATCTCGTTAATTGCTGTTGCAATCTGCTCAACGTCACTCTGCTGACTCTGCATCCCTTTATGAGTTTGCGCCGCCATAGCGGCGCCGTCGGACGTTGAGTCAGCAATCATTTTGGTCGAATCTACGACCTTAATAATTAACATCTGTAACTTCTCTAAAAATACGTTAAACTCTTGAGCAATAAGCCCTAATTCGTCCGCCCGCGAACTACTCAGTCGCCGAGTTAAATCCCCCTCCCCTTTAGCGATATTTTTTATCATCGCCAGCATACTGCGAAGTGGACGAACGATTCCGCGCGCCACGAATCCGACAATCAGAATTCCGAAGCCACTCACCAGTAAACCAACTAATCCCATTGAGCGCGCTTCAGAAATGTAGTGCTGCTCTAAGAGATTTTTTAGATCGCTAACGCTCTTGAAAACGACACTTTCTGGAAGTCGTACCAATAGTGTCCACTTCGTAGCTGTGTTGGCAACGGCAAAACGAATTGCCAGTTGAATCATACCTCGTTGATCAAGATTATACCTCTCATCTGAAGTGCTTAGCGTTGAAAATGAGCTAACCAGTTCTGTTCCAAACATATCGCTAGCAGATTTCCCTACTTTACTAGCGTCCCCAGTGTACGCTACGAAACGGCCGTTGCCGGAAACCAGGGCCATGTCACCCACCCCTCCATACAACTCACGATTTGCTTTTTCGAGGATTTTTTGGACAAACTCCAAATCTAGCGATGCACCAGCAATACCTTTGAATTTATCCTTTACGAGAATCGGAGCGGTAAACGCAGTCAACTGCACTGTTTTCCCGTTAATAGTATAAATTACAGGATCGGTTGCACAGGCAGAGCGACTTTCCTTTGGACACAAATAAAACTCGCCCTCTCTTACACCCGTAGGTAGCAGAGCCTCACTTTCCATAGCATATAGCTTTGATAGAGTGTATTTGCCGCCTTCAGCACGAAACCACAAGGGCAAGAAGCGCTCTAGCTCGCTCAAACCCCTATTAGCACTTTTTTCAAAAATACCTTCTGGTTCCCAGGCTATGTAGGTAGTCACTAGTTGTGGGTTTTGAACGAGCGCATCAAGGGCAAGATCACTGAGCAATTTCCCTTCTGCGTCACGATCACCATCAGGCTTGGATCCAGCCAAAACATTGGCTCTTGCAAGATTTTTTGCGACCGCAATTGGCTGATCCAACTGCCTCTGAATTTCGCTAACTTGATACTTTGAAAGGCCTACCAAGTGCTCTTTAACCTCGCCCCCCAAAACCTCTCGGGTTTTATCGCCGATCCAGTTCTGGGTTTTCTCTCCAGAGATTAGCGCATACAGCACTAATACCGCCACTACGGAGAGAATCGCAGCCCCTGCGTAAAACATAATGTTCAACTGAAGAGATTTTATTTTCATTATTTTCTCACTCTTGCTTACGAAGCTAAAGGCGATATTATTTTTCCACAACTACTAGAGCACATGACCTGAACATTAATTTTTTTCTGACGCCGCGCGCGTCTTCAGTGCACAGGCGTTAGGATGATGGCCATCCTTGGCCATTAGTTTCAATCGACTGCCTTAACCATATCTTCGATGACCTTCTTGGCATCACCGAAGACCATCATGGTCTTGTCCAGGTAGAACAATTCGTTATCCAGACCGGCGTAGCCGCTGGCCATCGAACGCTTGTTGACGATGATCGTCTTGGCCTTGAAGGCTTCGAGAATCGGCATGCCGGCTATCGGTGAGTTCGGGTCGTTCTTGGCGGCCGGGTTGACCACATCGTTCGCGCCCAGCACCAGCACCACGTCGGCTTGGCCGAACTCGGAGTTGATGTCTTCCATCTCGAACACTTGGTCGTAAGGCACTTCGGCCTCGGCGAGGAGGACGTTCATGTGGCCAGGCATACGGCCCGCGACCGGATGGATGGCGTATTTCACCGTGACGCCGTGGTGAGTCAGCTTCTCGGTCAGTTCCTTGAGCGCGTGTTGCGCCCGCGCCACCGCCAGGCCGTAGCCGGGGACGATGATCACGGTATCGGCGTTCGTCATCAGGAAGGTAGCGTCGTCAGCCGAGCCGGATTTGACCGGGCGTGCTTCTTTGGAGCCAGCCGCTGCACCGGCATCCGGCGCATTGCCGAAACCGCCCAGCAGTACATTAAAGAAGGAACGGTTCATCGCCTTGCACATGATGTACGACAGGATCGCGCCGCTGGAGCCTACCAGTGAGCCGGCAATGATCAGCATCGAGTTGTTCAGCGAGAAGCCGATGCCCGCCGCCGCCCAGCCGGAGTAGCTGTTGAGCATCGAGACGACCACGGGCATGTCCGCACCGCCGATCGGGATGATGATCAGCACGCCGAGCACGAAGGCCAGGGCCAGCAGCAGCGCGAAGGCGGTGAGGTTGCCGGTGAACATGAACGCAAGGCCCAGGCCCAGTGTTGCTAGACCAAGCACTAGGTTCAG
Organism: Pseudomonas asturiensis; assembly: GCF_900143095.1. Taxonomy (GTDB): domain Bacteria; phylum Pseudomonadota; class Gammaproteobacteria; order Pseudomonadales; family Pseudomonadaceae; genus Aquipseudomonas; species Aquipseudomonas asturiensis. The sequence goes on from NZ_FRDA01000002.1 coordinate 79,698, forward strand.
CTTGTGCTGGCCGCCGAACTGTACCGGCGCGCCCTGGAACAGGCGGAACTTGTACTTGCCCGACAGTTTACCGAACGCAATCACCGAACCGGAGAAGGTGATGGCACCGATGGCTGCGCCGAGGAACAGCTCCAGGCGGTTGCCGGCAGGGATCGAGTCACCCAGGTGTTTGACGATGCCCAGGGATTGCGGCTCGACCACGGCGGCGATCGCAATGAACACCGCGGCCAGGCCGATCATGCTGTGCATGAACGCTACCAACTCCGGCATCTTGGTCATTTCTACGCGCTTGGCCATGATGGAGCCAGCGGTACCGCCGACCAGCAGGCCGACAATCACATAGCCAATGCCAGCGGTTGCCAGCTCGGCCCCCAACTTATAGATGAGGCCGACGGTGGTAAGGACGGCCAGCGCCATGCCGAGCATGCCGAACAGGTTGCCGCGCCGCGAAGTGGTTGGGTGCGACAGGCCCTTGAGCGCCTGGATGAAGCAGATCGACGCGATCAAGTAGAGCGTCGTGACGAGATTCATGCTCATTACTTAGGCGCCTCTTCTTTTGCTTTCGGGGCTTTCTTCTTGAACATCTCAAGCATCCTGCGGGTTACCAGGAAACCACCGAACACGTTGACCGCTGCAAGTGCCACGGCCAGGGTGCCCATGGTCTTGCCCAGTGGCGTGACGGTGAGGGCTGCGGCCAGCATGGCGCCGACGATCACGATCGCGGAAATGGCGTTGGTCACCGCCATCAACGGCGTGTGCAATGCTGGTGTCACGTTCCAGACCACGTGGTAACCGACATAAATCGCCAGCACGAAGATGATCAGGTTGTAGATACCGGGGGAGATAAGCTCTTCCATTGTCTGAATCCCTGCTTAGGCGTTTTTACGGATGACTTGGCCGTCGCGGCACATCAGGCACGCGGCGACGATGTCGTCTTCCAGGTTCACGTCGAACTGACCTTCCTTGGTGAAGACCAGCTTCAGGAAGTCCAGCAGGTTGCGTGCGTACAGCGCCGAAGCGTCAGCCGCGACTTCACCGGCCAGGTTGGTCGGGCCGCAAATGGTCACGCCATTCTCGATCACGACCTGATCGGCCACGGTCAGCGGACAGTTACCGCCCTGGGCTGCCGCGAGGTCGATGACCACCGAGCCAGGCTTCATCTGCGCAACGGTTTCGGCGCTCAGCAACGTCGGCGCCTTGCGGCCCGGGATCAACGCCGTGGTGATGACAATGTCGGCCTGTTTGGCGCGCTCGTGCACGGCTTGGGCCTGACGCTGCATCCAGCTCGCAGGCATGGGCCGGGCGTAACCGCCGACACCAACGGCGCACTCACGCTCCTCGTCGGTTTCGTAAGGCACGTCGACGAACTTGGCGCCGAGGGATTCGATTTGTTCCTTCACCGCCGGACGCACGTCCGAAGCCTCGATCACCGAACCCAGGCGCTTGGCCGTGGCAATCGCCTGCAGCCCGGCCACGCCGGCACCGAGTATCAGCACGCGCGCCGCTTTCACAGTACCCGCAGCGGTCATCAGCATCGGCATAAAGCGTGGGTAATGATGCGCAGCCAGCAACACGGCTTTATAGCCGGCGATGTTGGCCTGGGACGACAGCACGTCGAGGCTCTGGGCCCGTGAGGTGCGCGGCGCCGCTTCGAGGGCGAACGCGGTGATCCCGCACTCGGCCATTTTGGCGATGGTTTCGTTGTTGAACGGGTTGAGCATCCCCACCAGCACCGCGCCGCGCTTGATCAGCGTCAGTTCGGCGTCGCTGGGGGCGACCACTTTGAGAATCAGCTCGGCACCGAACGCATCGTTGGCACTGCCAATGGTTGCGCCTGCCGCTTCATAGGCACTGTCGACGACGCTGGCTTTTAGGCCTGCCCCGCTTTGTACAGTGACCTTATGGCCCTGGCCGATCAGCTTCTTGATGGTTTCCGGGGTGGCAGCCACCCGCGTTTCACCCGTCAGACTTTCGAGAGGAATACCGATTTTCACGTATATCTCCATACCAAGATAAGAACGCACCATGCGACTGGATGAGCAGCCACCGCGTAGATATCTTCTGGTTTAGGTGAACAGGACTAGAGAGGAAGCAGAGGCCTGGCTAGGCAAATATTTTCGAGGGCTTGCGGGGGCAGTTCGATCGACCTTTCGTGCGAAGTGCTGAGGTAATGCAACGCTGGCTCAGCGTTCCATAAAGCACAATACACAGTGGGGGACTTTACTAATGTCGTGAGTATGCAGCGAGCGTTGTGAGACGTCATCTGTAGACACCTTGTACGGCGCAGTTGGAGCGCTCTAGGTTCTCTCTGAAACGCATGAAAAGACGATCCACTCACAGGAGTTGTGTGGAGTGCTGAACCGAGTCCGTTGTCTCGCGAGTGAGACAATCTTTAGCTAAAGAGGATCAGAAACGGCACATCTCTCATACGATCTATTATTTTTATACGCCATGATGATGCACCACTAATATGCTAGCATGCAAGCACGCCATTAAGAAAAAATTGCGGCCGTCCGTCCTCCTCAGCTATCTGATCCAAGCCATTAGGGCGAAGGCATCCACCTCTATTTTGATCGCGTGTAAAGCCTGCGGTTGACTGAAGCTAGCAACCTGCGCCTACGAACACGCTTGAGCTTAAGGCGCATGCTGATTCAGCACGACTAGACTCCGATTGAATCCTTAAGCTTTAACAAGTTTCGAAGCAAGCTTGGCAACGTATTCGCCTTGATGACGAGCGATTTCCAGCTCGCGTGTATCAGGCTGGCGCGAGCCGTCGCCGCCGGCAATGGTAGAAGCACCGTAAGGAGTGCCGCCGCCAACTTGCGACACATCGAACAGCGCAGGCGTGCTGTAGCCCAAGGGAACGATGATCATGCCGTGGTGAGCCAGAGTCGTCCAAGTGGACGTGATAGTCATTTCCTGGCCACCACCGGTACCGGTGGAGGTGAAGACGCTGGCAATTTTGCCAACCAGAGCACCTTTGGCCCACAGACCGCCTGTCTGATCCAGGAAAGTGCGCATCTGTCCGGACATGTTGCCGAAACGGGTCGGGGTGCCGAAGATGATCGCATCATAGTCGCTCAACTCGGATGGACTAGCCACCTGAGCTTGCTGATCGACTTTCCCGTAAGCAGCTTTGAACGCTTCCGGATCCATGGTTTCCGGCACACGCTTGATAGTGACCTCAACGCCGGGCACTCCTCGCGCTCCTTCGGCGACTTGTTGGGCCATGGTCTCAATATGACCGTACATGGAGTGATATAGTACCAGTACCTTTGCCATTTTTACTTCCTCTTGGTTTGGAACGGGGGAATTACCGCCAACAGTCTTGGCGAATAAATTGCTGAGCCAACCCATGCTGGAACCTCTGTCATAGAACTGATCGTGTATGACCTGATTTCGACGGTGGCCCGTCTTATGCGACGTCCACCATCACGATTTCACTGAGTTCAAGCGCGTTGAACTCCAGCAAATTTTCATCTCTTACGGCCGCGCCATCACCCACCTTCAAGGTTTTACCATTCAACTTGATGCTGCCTTGGGCCACGACCAGATACGCTTTGCGATGGTGTTCGATTGCGTAATGGGTGCTCTGGCCTTCTTGCAGTGTCGCCGCCACAAGACGTGCATTACAGCGGATAGGCAACGCATCCTCATCCCCTTCCATTCCGCTGGCCAAGGTAACAAAACGCCCTGCGGAGGCACCGCTGGGAAACGGACGGGTACCCCAGGATGGCGGCATACCGGTTTGGTCTGGCTGGATCCAGATCTGGAAGGTCTTGGTAATACCCGGCTCGAGGTTGTATTCGCTATGGGCGATACCAGTGCCGGCGCTCATGACCTGGACGTCACCAGCAACCGTACGCCCCTTGTTACCCAGGTTGTCCTGATGAGTGATTGCCCCTTGGCTAACGTAGGTGATGATTTCCATGTCTTTGTGGGGATGAGAAGGAAAGCCTGAGTTGGGAGCAATTATGTTGTCGTTCCAGACAAGCAGGCGCCCCCAGTTCATACGATCCGGATCGTAGTAGTTCGCGAACGAAAAGTGATGTTTCGCGTTCAGCCAACCGTGATGATCGCTACCAAGTTGTTCAAATGGGCGCAGCTCAATCATGTCTGTTTTCCAAGTTAAGGCAGGAATTGCCAGACATCATCCATTCAACAACGCATCGAAAAAAGCGCAAATTACTGTCCAATGCGTACAGTATTTTAGATAGTTGATGGGATCAGCAGTTCACTACCCATGCCATGCTGCTAGGCAACAGCTGAGACAGGCAGCCATCGCGTTGCTGACAAGCTGTCTCTGCCAGACACTTGCCGTTAATCACGGACTAGCTCAGTCCCTGAGCCCATGACCCACGGGATCGAAATCTACTTTTTAGATCGATTTGAGCGAAAAATTTCGCTTTTCCAGGCAGGGTTTTATGAAGATAATTTCATCTACAAATATTAGGATTAAAGGTAAGTGGGTATGGCAAAACTTCCAGGCTATACAAGCACAGCTAAGTGGCTTCATTGGGGCATGGCGTTAATTTGGATTTTTGCTTGGTGCGTAGGGATTCTCGCAACCCAATGGCGCGATGAACTCAACGCACATCATGAGTTGACCTTCCTGCATAAAGCGGTAGCCAGTACGATTATCATCCTGGTTGTCGTGAGACTTGGTTGGCGTTTGGCTAACCCTGCCCCAGCATTACCAGAAACCATGAGTCCGCTGATGAAGCGTGGCGCCTTTATAGGCCACGTCCTGCTTTACGTGATTGCTCTGATTGGCCTGCCGCTGTCGGGTTGGTACTGGAGCTCAGTTGCCGGCAAACCAATTATGGTAGCCAGTCTTTTTGCGCTGCCAGCACTTGTTGCTCCGGACCAAGGCCTTTATGACTTGGCCAAAGCGATCCACACCTATACCGCTTGGTTTTGCGGAGCTTTGGTGGGTGGACATGTCCTCATCGCACTCAAGCATCACTTCATAGAACGAGACGACGTGCTCAAAGGCATGTTGCCCAACACGAGAAAAGCATAAAAGAGTGATCGCGTCCGCTAAAGATAGGCGGACGCAATTGCCCTTAATGCTGAAGTTCGGAAGTCTAATCCTGCGTAGCCATTTGCTAAGCAAGCACGCCTGCTCCAGCCTGGCGGTAACAAGGGGGGCCGACAGTCAAACGATACCGAGCAACCTGCTCGCATATCAGTTGATATCTGGCGAAATCACGCAAGGTGACTTGGCTAAAAACTTACGCCTCTGCGGCACGCCAAGGGTGTAGGCGTACCTATAGAGTCAAAGTCTTAGCTTGTGGCAGATGACCACACGCCATCGACCAAACGATTTATGCCCAAGGGATTCGCGTTTTTTAGCGCGTCGGGCAATAGAGCATCTGGATAATTCTGATAGCACACTGGTCTCAGGAATCGATCTATGGCGGCCGTCCCTACTGAGGTTCCCCGAGCATCTGATGTAGCAGGGAATGGCCCGCCATGTACCATCGCATCGCATACCTCGACTCCCGTAGGATAGCCGTTAACAAGAATACGCCCCACCTTCTCTTCGAGCATTGGCACCAACCACTCATGCTCTGAAAGGTCAGAACCTTCGGCGATCAGGGTGGCTGTTAGTTGCCCCCGAATCGCTTTTAAGACAGATCGGAGTTCATGAGTATTTGCGGCTTCCACCAATATAGTGGTCGGCCCAAATACCTCTTCCTGAAGTAAGGAGTCGTCGTCTATCAACAGCGTCACATCGGCCTTGAAAAGTTGGGCTTCAGCCACACCGCCGGTTTGAGGTCTACCAGCAAGATGCGTGACTCCTGAGTGGGCGTGCAGCTTATGGACGCCTTGGCTATAGCTGCTTAATCCTCCAGCGTTAAGCATGGTCTGGGCGGGAGCTTGGCTAAGCCGATGTACTAAATACTCAATGAAGCGCGAGAACTCTGGCGATTTCAAACCGATAACCAAACCAGGATTAGTGCAGAACTGCCCTGCCCCCAGCGTCACTGAATCACCAAGCTCATTGGCGATTGCTGCGCCACGGACCTTAAGTGCCTCAGGAAGTACGAACACAGGGTTGATGCTGGACATCTCGGCGAACACCGGAATAGGCTGGGCACGTTCAGAGGCAATCTTGCAGAGTGCGGTACCACCTGACAGTGAGCCGGTAAATCCCACTGCTTGAACAGCCGGGTGCTTAACCAGGGCTTCTCCGACCCTTGAGCCGAAAATCATATTGAAAACGCCCAGGGGCATTCCCGTGCGCTTTGCAGCACGGTCGATCGCGCAACCCACAAGATCGGCGGTGGCCATATGTCCACTGTGAGCTTTTACGATTACCGGGCAACCTGCTGCTAATGCCGCGGCCGTATCTCCACCGGCTGTTGAAAATGCCAGCGGAAAGTTACTTGCTCCAAATACCGCAACGGGCCCGACCCCAATTCGGTATTGCCGAAGGTCAACTCGAGGGGCGGGCTTACGTTCTGGCAAGGCGTGATCGATACGAGCGCCGAGGTAGTCGCCTCTACCTAAAAGCTTCGCGAACATCCGCATTTGATTGCTCGTACGGGCTCGCTCGCCGTGGATTCGCGCTGCTGGCAATGCTGTTTCCCGGCTCACGAGGGAGATGAAGTCGTCGCCCAGCAAATCGAGCTCTTGTGCGATTGCTTCCAAAAACTCGGCCCTTCGAGATGGCAACAGGTTTCGAAAAATCGGAAAGGCGTCCTGTGCTGCACGTGCCGCTTCGTCCACCTCTTCAGGTGTTGCCTGGAAGAAAACGCAATCCAATTCCTGGCCGGTAGCGGCGTCGATACTGCGTAATGAAGCAGGGCCTTTACCACTCCGAGTTCCTGCGATGAAATTCTTACCAAGGATATGCTGCATACAATCGATTCCCTCACTGTCTCTAGCGATAGCTCTTAAGCATTAGGTCTGCGAAAAGCCGATAAAGGGGGCGCATCACACCCCCTTCAAAATCAGACTGTACCCAGGACTTTCGCCAAAGCATCCTGAAGTTGGGTAATCGCGTCCTCAACGCTCCAAACTGCCTCCGATTGGCGCCATGCAATGTAGCCATCAGGGCGGACAAGGATCGCTCCAGCCTCGTTGATCTCACGTATGCGCTGCCAATCGAAATAGGCGTCAGCAGTACCCTTTTCACCTGTCACGACTGTGCGTAGATAGGGAAGATTGAGTTCCTTCACCGCGCAGACCCAGGCCTGGCCTGAAAGACCGGTGACCAGAGAGAATTTGCCCTTACCTGTGACATCGAGCGTTGACGTTCTCAGTCCGTTTTTGTCGACGAGCCAAGCATGGGGAATCTTCGCACCAGGTCGGGTAGTCGCCTGTAGGAAGAGTTGCTTATCTTGAGCCCAAACCTCCTCGCCCGCGGCCTCGTCAACAACAACTGCATTGGACTCATAGCGCTGATTGAGCTCTACGCCCTGAGCGTTGAACTCGAAATCCTTGAGCTCGAGAGCCTTCTGAAGAAGCTCGCGTGTTTTCGCGCCTTCTGCAGTCGGTTCGCGCATACGCTTCAGCAACTTTTCGACTGTGTCCACACCTTGGTTCATTTTGAAGCATTCTTTGAAAGGCCCGTAATCCACTCGTGATTGGTTGGCCCGCGTTACGATTTGTTTTCCTACGGGCTGACGCTCGAGGGAGTAGGAATCCAACAGGGATTGGTTCGCATAGCCCTTGATAACGTAAGCCAGCTTCCAAGCAAGATTGAAGCCGTCCTGTACCGAAGTATTCGAACCCAAGCCGCTTGATGGCGGATGACGATGCACGGCATCACCGCCGCAATGCACCCGCCCGTTGGAGTAGTAAGAGGCGTATGCCTGATTAACGTACCAGGTACTGTTCCTAACTATCTCTACTTCGAGTTCAGGATCGCCCACAAGAGTACGAATACGCTGCAAAACATGTTCTGGTGAGAAATCAGGTTCGCCTTTCGCCATGTCGAAGCCCCAACCGGCGATCCACTGATTCCAAGGCTTGACCGCGCGAAGCAGGCCCATGCCAATCTCACCAAAGCCAGCAACAGGATTCGCAATCCACTGCAGCACACTCGGGCGGTGGGCAACGTAGCGGCTTAGATCAGCGTTAAAAACGACATAGGCAGTACCTGCCCGAGCCATTTCCCCTTCGATCGGCAGGCCAATTTGCTCGACTATCTTCGAGCGCGCACCATCTGCCCCAACCAGGTAACGTACACGCATCGTGTACTCGCGCTCTGTGAGCAGGTCTTTGAGGGTGACAGTAACGCCGTCCGCATCCTGGACGTGATTGAGGTACTCGGTGTTAAACGAGAATTGCGCGCCACGCTCAGCAGCGTGCTGAACCAAAATAGGCTCCATGAGCGGCTGGACGATATCAGCCATTGGGCATGGGCTGCCTTTGATGTAATCGCCTTTGCGTGCATCACCTGACCCCCAGGATCTCATCCGGGCGATTTCCTCACCAGCCAAACTGGTGGTGATCAGAGCATCTCCCATTTGCTCCCAAGGCGTTGCGTGTTTCTTCACTACATCTTCAACACCCAGGTCACGGAAGACCTCCATGGCGCGCTGATTTGTAATGTGCGCACGAGGGGAGTTGGCAAGGTAATTGAACATGGTGACAACTCGTACTCTGACTCCATATGTGGCGAGAGCGAGTGCCGTGGTAGCGCCGGCAGGCCCTGTACCCACAACCAAAACGTCAGTATCGAAGTGCTGGGAATTGTTCATTATTGTTGTCTCCATTACGACAGGCTTGTAGTTATTGTCTGATAGAGCATCTGGCCCATCCTAGAATCAGCTTCAGGATGGGCCGCGATCACTCTGCACCCTGATAACTAGAATGCTAGCATGCTAGTTATCAGCGGTAAATCAGATTTAACTAGCCGGGCATCTGAGTTTTTAGTGAGTGAATAGGTTCTGCGTTCGGGCCCTGCGTCGCCAGTGCCGTACGATTTTTCACCGCCGACAGATAGCAAAGGGATACGGCCGCCACCACTATCCCTGGCGCACAGGAGAGCATCACTCCAGCAGTGCCAGTGCCAAGTGCAAGCATTTTACCAGCGACCAACGGGCCGCTCATTGCGCCTAGCCTGCCGATTGCCACGGCGGTGCCAACTCCGGTAGCCCTGCCCCGCGCGGGATAGAATAAGGGTGCCAGGGCATACAACACACTTTGGCCCCCCGTGGTAAAAATACCCGCAAGAAAACCAGCAACGAGCATTCCGAGCAATGTAGTCGATACGTACAGACCCATTAGCGCTACGAGAATGCCTATGTAGATAATGATTGACATTACCCAGGTCGGCACCCTATCCATCAGCACCCCGAGCATCAGCGTGCCGATTGTGGCCCCAAGCTGCATCGTGAGGACAACCCAACTCGCATTTTTGCCCGAAAAACCCTGAGCGACCAAAAGGCTCGGCAGCCAGTTGATCAAGATGTAAGTCACCATCAACGTAAAGAAGAAGCTCGCCCACAGCAGTAGCGTAGGCTTAGCATTGCCTTCTGCAAACAGTAGCGTCGAGACCGGTAACGTGTCCGGCATCGCTCCAGAAAAAGCTTTCGATTCAGGAAGGAAAACGCCTAGTAAGGGCACGATCAGCAGAGGAACGATACCGCCGACATAGAAGACCAATTGCCACCCCAGGCCGAAATCGTTAACGCCAATTAGCGCGGCTCCGGCTGCACCCAAAGGTACGCCGCAATACATCATGCTTACTGCAGTGCCACGAAACTTGGGGCCCGCGACCTCTGAGGTCAATGCGATGAGGTTGGGCAGAGAAGCCCCTAGACCCGCACCGGTGAGGAACCGCGCCGCAATGAGCGAGTTGTAGTCCCACGCCTGCGCTGTCACCAGAGAAAAAACGCCAAATAGGGCAACAGAGGCCATGAGCACATACTTGCGCCCATAACGATCAGCTAACCTTCCACCCAGAAAAGCACCTGGCAGCATTCCCAGCACACCCGCACTGAAAACCCAGCCCATATGGAGTTTGTCTATACCGAATGCAGACATCATTCCCTGGGCTGCAATCCCCGGAGCCTGAAGATCCAAACCCTCCATCAGAGCTACCATGAAGCACAGTGTGATAGTGATAACGAGCCCGCCACGGGCTGTGTTATTCGGTAGATTAGACATCACCTGCTCCCCGGTGTGGCGTCGCCAGTACAGCTGTTTTTACGAGGCAGAGATGCGGTCGGAATGAAACACGTTGACGGTCTTTATCAACAATGAATGGTTGGCAGGCGTTCATATCAGTAACCCAATTGTTATTGTTGTCATTGAGCAAAAGGCCGCTTTGAAAGCGGCCAATTCTTAACGTTTCAAGAGATCCAGAGCGACATCGACAATCATGTCTTCTTGACCACCGACCATACGGCGCTTGCCAAGCTCGACGAGGATGTCGATGGTCTTCAAACCATACTTTGCAGCTGCCACCTCGGCGTGTCGCAGGAAGCTGGAATAGACTCCGGCGTAGCCCAGAGCCAAGGTCTCACGATCTACACGTACTGGTCGGTCTTGTAGAGGGCGGACGATATCGTCTGCAGCATCCATCAAGGTGTAAAGATCAGTGCCATGGTTCCAGCCCAATCGCTCAGCTGCCGCGATAAAAACTTCTAACGGCGCGTTGCCTGCGCCTGCACCCATACCAGCAAGACTGGCGTCGACTCGGTCACACCCCTCTTCGACTGCGGTAATGGAGTTAGCTACGCCCAGTGAGAGGTTATGGTGAGCATGCATCCCGGTGTGAGTCTCAGGTTTGAGCACTGCTTTGAAAGCACGGAACCGGTCGCGGATATCCTGCATATTCATGGCACCGCCGGAATCAGCCATGTAAACGCATGTCGCACCGTAGCTTTCCATCAGCTTTGCCTGCTCGGCCAATTTTTCCGGCTCGATCATGTGGCTCATCATAAGGAACCCAACGGTATCCATCCCTAGCTCACGCGCAAACTCGATATGCTGCTTGGATACATCCGCTTCGGTGCAATGGGTGGCCACGCGAACGACACGAGCGCCAGCGTTGTAGGCTGCTTTGAGATCATGGACAGTCCCGATGCCTGGTAGTAACAGGGTCGCGATCTTCGCGTGGGTGATGACGTCAGCTGCAGCCTCGATCCACTCAAGATCGGTGTGCGCCGCAAAACCATAGTTAAAGCTTGAGCCCTGAAGACCATCACCGTGCGCCACCTCGATGGAGTCGACCTTGGCTTTATCCAGCGCCCGGGCAATGTCCTGAACATTCTGGATGCTGTACTGATGACGAATCGCATGACTGCCGTCGCGCAGAGTAACGTCAGATATATAGAGTTTTTTATTCAGATCGATGCTCATTGAATATTCCTCAGACGCTCGTCATTGAATGGGCCATGCGCTCTGCAGTTGCCAACGCGGCGGATGTCATGATGTCGAGGTTGCCCGCGTAGGACGGCAGGTAATGCGCAGCGCCTTCGACTTCCAGAAAAATGGAAATCTTGAGGCCGTGAAATTTTCCTAGCCCAGGAATGTTCAACGGCGCCTGTTCCGAAATCTCATCGAACTGAACCTTCTGCTTCAAGCAATAGCCGGGAACGTATGCTTGTACCGCAGCGACCATCTCCTCAACCGACGCTTCGATCTGGGCTTTATCCGCGGCTTCCGAGAGAACGAACACTGTATCTCGCATCATCAAAGGCGGCTCTGCCGGATTCATTACGATGATGGCCTTGCCGCGAGCGGCCCCACCGACAGCCTCGATAGCCTGAGAGGTGGTTTCAGTGAACTCATCAATGTTCGCACGCGTACCCGGCCCAGCGGACTTGCTAGCGATAGATGCGACGATCTCGGCGTAGTGAACCTTTGCCACTCGCGATACCGCCGCCACCATCGGGATGGTCGCCTGACCGCCGCATGTCACCATGTTGACGTTGAGCGCATTGAGGTTCTGTTCAAGGTTCACTACGGGAATGCAATAGGGCCCGATGGCGGCAGGCGTCAGGTCGATCAAACGGATACCTGGCTTGATGCTACGCAGGAAAGCATCGTTCTTCACGTGAGCACCGGCACTCGTCGCATCAAAGACAAAGTCGATCTCGGGAAATATCGGAAGCTTAGTCAGGCCCTCTACGCCCTCGTGCGTAATGGCGACGCCTAGACGTGCCGCTCGAGCGAGGCCGTCAGAATTAGGGTCGATACCTACCATAGCGCCCATTTCCAGGTACTTCGCATTACGCATGATCTTAATCATCAGATCCGTGCCGATGTTGCCGGAGCCGACAATGGCTACTTTGAGCTTTTTCATGTTTTTTGCTCTCTCAGGTGCGCAATCAACAAGCGCTGAATTCCACCGCGACTTTTCCGATGCCGCTAATCGTTGCTTCAAACCGATCACCGGCAGCCACTTGCACCATCGGCCCTAGGGCACCCGTAAGAATGATGTCACCTGCTTTCAAAGGCTCACCAAGTCGAGCCATAGTGCGAGCTAGCCATACCGCAGCATTCAAAGGATGTCCGAGACATTGCGCGCCGCTACCTACTGAAACTGACTCACCATTTCTAGTCATTTCCATTTCTGCTTCACGCAAATCCAAACCGTCTAATCGCCGTGCTGGGCCGCCCAATACGAAACATCCACTTGAAGCGTTGTCAGCCACCGTGTCGACAAAGCGGATATTCCAGCCTTGAATACGACTACCTACAATTTCGAGCGCAGGAAGCACCCACCCGGTAGCGGCCAGGACATCCGCAAATGTGGTATCCACTCGAGGCAGGTCAGACTCCAAAACCAGAGCGATCTCAGCTTCAATTTTTGGTTGCAGTAGGCTTGCGTAGGGAACGACTTCGTTATCGCCATAACACATGTCGGCGAACAACGTGCCAAAGTCGGGTTGATCGACCCCTAGCTGGGCCTGAACCTGTTTATTTGTTAAGCCGATCTTGCGACCGATGACCCGCCGACCAGCTGCAATGGCGTGGGCCACGTTCAATCGCTGAATGGCGTACGCCGCTTCCCGGTTATCAAGACCAATCTGATCACGTAGAGGCTCAATTGCCTCACCACTGCTTTCAGCCTGGCGCAAAGCTCCCGCTAATTGCTCTAGAGTCTGCTGGGTCACATTCATAAGACACCTCGTAATTGCGCGCTGTACGAATCACCCGATGCTGTGCGTGTGGGACATCGGGGTGTTGGGTGTCGGGACTGAAGGAACCATAGTCACCGACACCAGGTAAGCGATTAATGGGTGAGGAAGTCCAAAACCATGCGGTTGAACTTGTCAGCATGCTCCCACTGCGCCCAGTGCCCGCAGTTGTTGAAAACGTGCAATTCGGAGTTCGAAATACCAGCAATCAAGCGCAGTCCGGTATCCATCGGAACGAAGCGATCGTTACGCCCCCAAATGACGAAGGTCTCGGCTTTGATTTCACCAAGGCGATGGCCGAAGTCTGGAAATTGCTTAGGGTTTGCGTCGATACTTTTGACAAAGTTGTCCAAGTGCTCGCGCTGGCTCAGCATATTATCCAGGCGGCCTTGGAATAGTTCGTCAGTCAGCGCACTGCTGTCGTAGACGAACACCTTCATCATTTTTTTGAGGTTCTCGATATTGGGCTCGCGGTAGACGCTCTGGATCAGCTTGATGCCCTCTGTGGGCATTGGCACAAAGGAACTCGCTCCACCAGTACCACCGCCCATCAAGACCAACTTGCCCACCCGCTCAGGGTTGTCCAACGCAAAAGCGACTGCTGTGTGGCCACCCATCGAATTGCCTACCAGGTGGACGCGGTCAAGCCCAAGTGCGTTGACAAACCCTTTAAGCGCAGCAGCATTAAGATGGGAGCGTGAGCCAGTGCAGACCACGGGATCGCTTTTGCTCCAGCCCGGACAGTCCATCAAAATGACGCGAAAACCTGCGTCTACAAACGTGTCGATGTTGCGATTGAAATTTGCCCAACCGCTGGCGCCAGGACCCGAGCCGTGGAGCATGATGATTGTTTCAGCCCCGTCACCAGCATCGTTATAGTGCAGTTGAAACTCATGTTCGCCTTCTTTGACGCGAACCAGTTTGCTGGTGTTTTCATTGGTGAAGGTTTGCTTGGCAGACGTCATCTCTTCTTCCTCATATGATCAGGAGATGGGCTCTTGCGATAAGACGCAGGAGAGGAAAAAACTCAAATTCGCTTAATCCGCGATTGGACGAGCGCTCAAAGCACCGAAGCCCGCAATCCACTCTGGGATCGGTCGGTAATAGCGGTTACTCGTTTGATAAGAGCCATAAGCCGTCATGGCGGCGAATGCAGCCACCCAGGCTTTGACCTCGTGAGTGGATTTGCCCGCTATGGCTGAGAGTTCGTCATCACCGATGCCATCAAGCTCATGCAAATCGCCGGCTTGAAGGGTGTCGAGAAAATAGCGATCCCATGTCGGGTTTAGCGGATGCAGGGAATTCTGATCATCGATAAAGAGCAGGGCCGCGTTGATAACCCGCTGCGTGCGCGCCTCCCGCTCATCTAGCGGCAGGTTCCTGCCTCCACCTAACAAACGCTCTCGTAAGTGCGAGTTTGCAGTTGCCAGCTCGGGTACCGGGGGCTGATGAGACAAACCGCCAGATCCCAGAAACAGAACACGCTTGTCGGTTTTGGCGGCATAAGCCCCCACTGCTTCACCGAACATTCGAACCCGCTGAAAACTCGGCATGGGGCGCGCAAGGCAATTGATGAAAATCGGAATCGTGGGATACCGATCTAACCCGCCTAGCAGAAAATCGAGTGGTTGGGCGAAACCGTGATCGACCTGCATGCGATAAGAAACTGCAGCATCTACTCCCGCAGCTAACACCGCAAAAGCGAGTTCCTCAGCTTCCCGAGCTGGCACTGAGATGACACCCGCAGCAGATCCAAAATCGCCGATGGCTTCTGCAGCAGTACCGATGCAAAAGGACGGCATGATGTCGTAAAAGAAACCGTTGTAATGGTCAGGAGCAAACAGAATTACAAGTTCAGGATCGAAAGCTTCGATCTGCTGACGGGCCGAATTAATCTCGGCATTAATTTCTGCCAGAACATCGGGGGAAGGGTCGACTAGGCCGACCAGAGGTGTGTGTGACAGACAGTGGAGGAAAACGCTCATAGCCATGCACCTTGTCATGCGCTAAAAAACCCGAAGGTTTTCGGCACACTAACGACGGCCCAAGTCGAATGCAGTGAAGGCTGCATCGATACCCTAAAAAGGGCGAGTAGCGCTCGTCGTCATGCGTACGCTTTTGTTGTTGGTTAAATCATCATGCCCTCTCGCATACTAGCATGCAAGCACAATATTCACCTGCGGCACAGCCATTTTCTCGTCCACGATTGTTCTGGAATCCCTGCGGCCGATGCCGAATCGGCCGCAGGGAGCGCACTTACGCTTGCGGGTTTATAACGAAATTAGTGAATCCACCATGTCGCCCGGCGATGGAATCCAGAGCTTCGTTGATGCGACTCAGCCCAAAACCAGTCGTCTCAAATACCGACAGATCGAGAACGCCTCGCTCCGCCATGTCAGCAAGATCCTGCCCCTGGCCAGCTGTGAACCAATTAGAACCCAGCCACTGAACCTGGGCTGCCATGAGCTTGAACAGATTCATCGGAACCAACTCAGACACACCACCCACATGCACTGCCTGAGCACCACGATGCAAGCAATCGATCGCATCAGTGACGGCGCTTGCGGGCGCTCCCGGCCCCAGGGTGTCGACAACAAGATCAACCCCCGCTCCATTGGTATTAGAAAAGGCCCACTCTGACAAGGAGTTGCCATCAGACGTGGAGAATGTTTCGATTCGCAGAGGGGCTAACTGGCGAACTTGCTCCAGAAGCGCCTTATCCCTGGCGACTGCGAAAATACGAGTGACACCAAGTGCTAGCGCCAATAGCACAGCACCCAAACCAAGAGTCCCGCTTGCACCGTTGACCAACACAGTCATTCCAGGACCCGCGTTACCACGCTTAAGAGCAGCGTATGCCGTTCCCAGATACCCGAACCGCGCAGCCTGATCGAACGTTACATTGTCCGGCAGCTTCACAAGGCTATATTGAGGAGCCGTCATAAACTGCGAGAAGCCACCGTAGGGGTAATGCTTCAAAAGATCATTCGCTTCCGGCGAAAAACCGAAATAGCCCGAGTAGCCGAAGCGCTCGCAGCTCAGGGGATCACCCTTGCGGCAGCAGCGGCACGTGCCACAGAACCGGGCCGGATTTACATAGACCCTGTCGCCCTCTTTAAAGTTGAAAACGCGCTTTCCGACCCCGACAACGGTACCGGCAGGGTCCAAACCGAAAATGGCAGGTAACTTCGGCAGCGGCAGATCTGGAAACCAGGTTGGATAGTTCTTGATCACGTTCCCAAGGTTGGGCACGACACCACAGGATTCTACTCGTACAAGCACTTCATCGCTGTCAGGAGTAGGAATGTCGATTTCGTCCACACTCATCGGGGAACCGATATCGTGAAGCCGAGCGGCACGCATTTTATTAGTCATTTGAATTCTCCATTTTGTTATTGGTAGCGGAGTTATTTTCTACTCATGCTGCACGCTGACACGGATCACTTTCGCGTCGCGTTGTACAACCCTTCAATTACGTTTACGTTGGCACGGGCGCCATCTTGAGCGGCGGCCATCCTGATACGTCTAGCCTCCTCCTGGCCTTCTGGAGGCAGCCAGTTACGATCATGACCCCAGAAACTGGGCCCATGGACAACCTCATAGGGCTCCCAGGTTTCGGGATCGATAACCAGCCCGCCCCAACCGCACTCCACCAGAAATCCGGATGGGCTCTTTGCATAGAACGAAACCACCTGATCGTTCGTATGTCTCCCCAAGGTCGTTGCAATTCGCCCTTCATCCACCAACGCCAAGTCATAAGCTTGTCCGACGTCATCAAGACTTAAGGTCTCAAACATGAGGTGGTGGATACCAACCTTGCCCGTTTCCAGAATTGCCAGACTATGGTGACGTTGGTTTAGATGCAGAAAGATCGCCTTGAACGGTCGCTCGAAATAGTCACTCAGATGAAAACCCAAAAGGTCACGGTAAAACGGCAAGATATCCTTGGCGCTTGGTACGGTGAGTACCACATGGCCAATGCCCATGTCCCCAGTCCGGAAACCTTGCATCGTACGTCCTGGAATGAAGGGCGTTCCTGCCTCAGCCAATCCGTGATAGACCTCAATGCGATTGCCAATGGGATCTGAAAAAACAATCAAGTCCCGAACCTGCCTTTGCTCACAAAGGGAGCGCGACCCGCGATTGACGCGTATCTGTGCCTGCTTCAAACGCATTGCGAATTGGTCCAGAGCCGCAGCGTCGGCAACCTCCCATCCCATGAAGCCAAGGCCGTTGCGGTTCGCTTCGTTGACTGTCAAACGTTGTTTACGGTCATCCATCCTGAAGGACATACCATCACTCACCGTTTCGGTAAGCTGAAGCCCAAGAAAGCGAGAGCCGTAATCCTTCCAACCAGAGGAGTCGGTAGTATCGACTCCCAAATAACCCAGAGCTTTAAGCATCATTTCTGCATTTCCTCTGTCGTCGCTGTTGCATTTACCGCTATAGCGAGTCGCCTCGTTTAGAAATGAGATGGGGAAAATGCAGTGGGTAGCAGGATTTTGCTTTCTTGCTTCTGCATCACGCTAATGGTCGATTTGGATGGATCCGTCCACTCTGGATCAGACCAGAGCGCCTTACGACGGGCTTCACGATCAGCGTAATTTTCGTACGCCCAGAGCTGAACGATTTGATTGAGTTCACCCGTGTCAGTCGTGTAGTAACCAACCAGATTACCTAGATGTTTTTTCTGAATCGGGAAGCGCTCTTTCTCAAAAAACGGCAACCATTCACGAAGTTTTCCAGGCAGAAGCGTGTAGGTCCGCATTTCTACGATCATTGGTTAGATCCTTATTGTAATTAGGTGATGTGATTAACTTTCACGATCCCGGCATCTCGCATCGCAGATGCGAGAACCGGCCTTGCCTTTTCAGAAAGAGGAACCAGCGGTAGTCGGCAGTGGGGCTTGATTAGCCCTAGCTCCCCCAAAGCCCATTTCGTCGGCGATGGACTGCTCTCAATAAACAGTGCTTGGTGAAGAGGCATCAGTTGCAAGTTCAGCGCCGACGCTGCTTTAGCCTCTCCTGCCAATGCGCGCTCACAGAGCTGAGCCATTAGACGGGGGGCAACGTTCGCAGTAACGCTTATCGTCCCCTCCCCTCCAAGCAGCATTAGCGCCGCAGCTGTAGGGTCATCACCTGAATACAAGCTAAAGCCGCTAGGTCTATAGCGAAGAATTTCAGAAGCCCTCTCGATACTGCCGGTAGCATCCTTGATACCAATAATGCTTGGCTCACATGCAAGCTTCAGGGTTAGCTCAAGCCCAATATCTACCCCGGTTCGCGCAGGGACGTTGTAGAGCACGATAGGAAGGTCTACCGCCTGAGCGACGGCTCGAAAATGTTGAAACATGCCTTCCTGCGTAGGACGAACGTAGTAAGGAGCTACATGTAGCGCAGCGTCCGCACCAATTTTCTTAGCGAGCGCCGTCAACTCAATAGCTTCGCTAGTTGAGTTCGCGCCTGCCCCTGCGATAACAGGTACGCGACTAGCCACCTGGCGAACCGCGAAGGCACATACGTCAATGTGCTCCTCGACGGAAAGCATGGCGGACTCGCCAGTAGTGCCCACGACGCAAAGGCCATGTGTTCCCTCGGCAATATGCCATTCAATAAGCCGCGCGAGGGAGTCATAGTCGACGCCTCCGTCCTCGAGCATGGGTGTCACAACAGCGACGATACTGCCAACTGGGCTAACCATCACATACCTCTTCAGAAGCGACTGGCAACACAATCCATCAAGTTCACTTAGAGCTGCGGGGCGCCATATGCCCCGTTCCAAACGGGTGAAATCACCAACTCGTTAACACAGACATGGCGCGGCATATTGGCGACAAACCTAACGGCAGCGGCGATATCCTCAGGTTTGAGCATCTTCGACAAAGCGGCCTCGGTGGGTGGCACTTTGCGGCGCGACATGGCAGGTGTTGCGACCTCCGCAGGAGACAGCGCACAGGCTCGGATACCGTGTTGGTATTCAGAAGCATTGAGGCTTGTAGTCAATGCGATCACCGCGGCCTTGGCCGCGCTATAGGACGGCCCTGGCTTAGCCGATACAAACCGACCGGCCCACGAGGCGATGTTGATTACCAACCCGCTCTTAAGCGCTCGCATCGATGGGAGCACCGCGTCGATCGTGTAGTAGACGCCGTTCAAATTGATCTGCGTGACCTGATCGAAATCTGAACTAGAGAGCTCTCCCCATGCGCGAGCCGCCACGTTCATCCCAGCATTCGCCACTAGGATACTTACCGGCCCGTAGTCAGATTCGATTTGGGCTACAGCACTACGAACCGCATCGAAAGATGTCACATCAACGCTTACAGCAGCAGCGTTCGGACTTAGGGTGTGCAAGCGTTCTAGCGCTTGCGCAAGCGCAGCTTCACCCCTGGCAGAAATCACAACAAAATGCCCGTCTTGTACAAGTGCTTCCGCTATTGCAAGACCGATTCCGCTCGACGCCCCCGTTACCCAGCAAACAGTTCGATTCGTGCTGCTCATGACACACCCCCGACTTCCAGGAACTCATCGCTTCCTGGATTCACGTCACCGCAGAAAAGCGAGAGCGGCGGGAACGCGTGGGGATCAATCATGACGTCCAGCAAAGCAGGAACACCGGCGGCGAGTGCTCGCTCCAATGCACCCGCCATTTCGGCAGGATCACTTACAGTTTCGGCCCAGCAGCCAACAGCCCGAGCAATACCCGCATGGTCTACCGCCTGGAATCTGCAGGCAGTACTGTGCACACCGTAATGCACATGCTCGGCATGAAGCTCATAGCCCAGAATGCTGTTATTCAAAACAATGAGAACCACAGGAATATTCATGCGCCGCGCTGTTTCAAGCTCCGACCAGCAGTGACCGAACCCACCATCGCCCTCAAGGGCGATCACTCGTGCATTGGGATGTGCCACCTTGGCACCCAGCGCCATTGGATAACCCCAGCCCAAACCTGCGAGCCCTCGTGGAGTCAGAAAGCGAGATCCCGCACGGCGGGACGTGAGGAAGCTAGTGACCCAGTTGGTGGAGTAACTCGCATCTGCCACCACGATGTCATCTGGGCGCAGAATCTTGTCCAGTTCGGCCATCAGCGCCTCCGGTCGAAGCGCCCCACTGCGACCACTACCTATTGCAACACGTGCTTCTCGCACACGCGGTCGAGCAGCTTCAATTTCCGCTTTGACCGCTGCAGTCCGTTCAGCGCCATGACTAAAGTCATGCGAGGCCAATGCCTGGATGAGCGAATCAACGGTGAGTCGCGCGTCGCCCAGTAAGCGCACGGAATCATAGTTGCGCCCGATTTCCATCGGGTCGATATCGATATGGACGATCGTCGCGCCGTTTGGAACAATTTTCCAAGTATCCGTCCCATTCTGATTGGTACGAGTACCTACCAGCAGAACCAGATCGGCGTCAGCCAGATGGTGGCCGAGCTCATGACCTGGTGTGCCAGGCCCCATGCAGTTGCCAAAGACGCCCAGAGACAGCGGGCCGGTTTCGTCGGCTGTCCCCTTACCCATATTGGTTGTAGCAACGGGGATACCGCACAGCTCGCTCAAGCGATTGATGCTAGCCGTAGCTCCAGAGAGATGCACACCGCCACCGGCTACGATAATCGGTCGCTTGGCGCCTGCGATCAGCTTTGCAACGTGCTGCACAGCCTCCGGCGATGGAGCGAAGCGATCCAGTGGGAAATGCCCAAGATTGGAGGTGCGCGCCGGACTGGATGTAGCAGGCTTGCGCAGCAAATCCATTGGCAAAATAAGCACAGCAGGTCCTGGTCGGCCGCTGGATGCAGCAGTGAAGGCTTGGTCAATGTAATCGTCCAGTCGGCTGACCTCTGTCAGACGTCTAACCCATTTTGCACAAGACTGAAAAAGGGTGAGGTGGTCAAACTCTTGAAACGCGTTGCGGTCAGTCATGCCCATAGGCACGTCTTGAACGATCGCCACCATTGGAACTGATGCCTTCAATGCTTCCGCCAATGGCGCGACCAAGAGGGTCGCTGCCGGACCATTTTGTGCAGCCACTACACCCACTTTGCCACTCACACGAGCATAGGCATCAGCCATTGCACCGCCTGCGTTTTCGGTACGGTAGCCAACCTGACGGATACCATATTCATGAGCAATAACGAAGAAAGCGGCAGGAATGGCTTGACCGAACACATGAGTGACATCGTGACGGCGCAGTGCAGCGGCAAGGACGTGAGCGGCAGTGGTGTTGGATTCTGTTGCGGCAGCTTGAGACTTATCCGCTTCTTGGGATTGTTTCACTTCGACCTCCTGAGTGCATTGCCCTAAGGCATTTGTGCGGTCCGCGTAGACGAACCTTTTTATTGGAATGCTAGCATGCAAGCTAAGCTTATACGGTTAGCGAGTCAATGCTTGGTACGTGCTAATAACTGAATACATCGCCGCCAAAACCATCGAATTGTTAGATATATACTCCCGGTGTGACTATCAAACAGCAGAAGGCGAGTCGATAGATTTCTTGACCGTTACCACTGCCGGGGACAGTGCAAATAGCGTGAGCACCGCGCCGGTCAGCCCCAACATCGCGATGCCGATAATTCCAAGGTTCAAGCTCCCGGTTACCGTCTTGATGTAGCCCAGAACCGGAGGACTAACGAAGCCTGCGACGTTACCCAGCGTGCTGATGAATGCGATCCCCAATGGGGCCGATTTACGATCCAGATATCCAGGCGGTAGTGACCAAATCAAAGGCCCGCTCGCCCCCGTGCCGAAACTCGCCACGGTGAAGAAGAACAGCATCCAGGGAAGCGTTTGAGCGATGGTTCCTGCCACTAAACCAAAGCTGATCAAACCAAAGCAAAACACGAGATGCCACCGTCGCTCACGTAACACGTCTGAGCTCCAGCTTAGTGCGATAGCCCCCACAAATCCGAAAAGCAGGGGAATCGCAGACAGGAAACCGACATCCACAAGGGAGTTCACACCAGAGTCCTTAACGATCGTGGGAAGCCAAAAAAACAACAGGTAGTTGCTGCATGCCGCGGTAAAGAACAGGTAAGCCACTAAATAGTTAACGGGGTTACAAAGAATGTTCCTCATAACGCCCTTGGAGTGCTGCTCCTCAGGGATTTCGTCCTTTGCCAGGTCTTCCTTCACCAGTCGTTTTTCATCATCCGTCAACCAGGTCGCGTCGTCGGGGCGATCACGCAGTACGAAAAAACATAGGATACCCAGCAAGCAAGCCGGCGCACCTTCGACGACGAACACCCATTTCCATCCTGATAGCCCTCCCACCCCGTCCATATAAGTGATGATCCAACCGCTTAATGGAGACGCAATAGAGCCAGCTACTGCGTTGGCAACAAAAATAACTGCCGTGACACGAGCCCTCATAGATGAAGGAAACCAGAACGTCAGATAGAGAATGATGCCGGGTAGAAAGCCCGCCTCAAAAGCTCCCAGCAGCAGACGCAGGGTGATGAGGTGAGAAACGCTGGTAACAAATGCAGTGGCGACCGTCGCTAGCCCCCACAAGAACATGATGCGCAAAAAAGTCCGTCTGGCGCCCCATCGAGCTAACAGTGCATTACTCGGCATTTCACACAATGCATAGGTAATGAAGAAAGCACCGGCTGCAATCCCGAACCACGTAGCATTGATGCCAAGCTCCTCACTCATCTGCAGCTTGGTGAAGCCTAGATTGATTCGATCAATGAAGGCCACGCCGTAGCAGATAAACAAGAAAGGTATTATGCGCCACCAAATTTTGCGGTAAGCGGTTTTGCGCTTGATCGCTATTTCAAGCTGCAGCTCAGTTGACACGGTCATAACCTTCTCCACTTATTATTTTTAAATTGGGCTGGTACAGGTCGCGCTGCTACCAAAGGCTCATCGTGTAATCGATATTGATTCGCGTTTCATTGTCATCGCGCACGCTGGCGGCGCTAGAGAAGTCATTTCGGTATAGAGAGTGCCTTGCACGCACACTTACGCCCTTTAGGCTGCCTTGAAACGCGTAGCTGAGTTCAAGGTATCGCTCACTTTCAGTAAGACCTTGACCACCGAGAGTGGGCAGCTCGATATTGGAGCCCTTGATGTATCGAGTGGTTGCTTTGAGACCCGGCATGCCGAATGAGGCGAAGTCATAGCTGTAAAGCGCCTGCCAAGAGCGTTCTTTGGGGTTGAGGAACTCAGAACTAAGAAACCCCTCACTTACAACCAGCGGCTCAGTACCCGCCAGATAGGGCATCGCGGTATCACCATTAAGTTGCATGTATCCAGCACCGAAGCTTTGCGCACCGTAGGTATACGTGAACATGATCCCGGTATTCGTATTATCGACCTTACCTGCGCGCCCCTGGCCGCTTTCATCAGTCTGGTAAAACCGAAAATCCGTTTTCAACTTGCCCCCGCCGACTTGCCAAAAATGCTCAAACCCGAGGTAGTTTTTCTGGTAGATATCCTCCAGGTCGGCATAGAAATACTTCAAGTTCAGCGCAGGGGTGATTTGGTAGTCCCCCCCCATGAAAATGAACTTGTCTGACTCTGCGGTGGGTATGAAGCGGCGGTTCGGTGAAGCCACTGACATTTTCTGGTAGTCAGTTGAGTCCCGATAGTTGATGCGATCCAGATACCCTGCATGCAGACTAAATTTATCAATGTCGGTGGATCGGATGTAGGCCCCTCGGAATGTCTGAGGAAGAAGCCTTGTTGGGCTGGCGAAAGCAATGGGGAGAAACGTTGAGATTGAGCCTACCTGCAGCTCGGTCTTCGACACCTTTGCTTTAGCGGTAAGGCCTAACTCTGAATATTCGTCAGGCGCTCTGCGGGTGACCGCATCTCGAGGTAAAAGCCCGGTACCAGAACGATCAGGCGACGAGTCCAGTTTGATGCCCATCATTCCAACTGCATCAAGCCCGAAGCCAACGACGCCAGGCGTGAACCCAGAGGTAAATCTCATTATCCCCCCCTGCGCCCATTCCCGAGCGGCACTCTGTGGGGTTGTTCCTTTGTAATCTCGATCAAAATAGTAGTTACGCAGCGTAACTGTGGCTTTGCTATCTTCAAAAAATCCCTGTGCGCTGGCAATGCCGCAAATCGAAAATGCGATGGGTAACGATGTCCACCCAAGAACGTTTTTATAATTGTTCATCTGACGCCCTATCTTGTTTTTATATTATTCATCGTTTCAGAATTTTGGCACCCATACTGATTTCAACCGTAAGGCTACGCCTCCAATGGAATGTGCTTCCCCCTCCAATGCAGTAAAGGGCCTTTGTCGAAGACACGACTTCTGAGAACCCGACCAATGAAAATTGTGTGATCCCCGCCGACGACCATTTCTTCTACCTCGCACTCCAGCCACGCCAGACAGTTGTCTATGAGCGGTAAACCGTGTAGGCCAGATGTGGATGAGACCGTCGCAAAACGATCTATTGGCTTGCAGAAATTTCTCGAAACATCCTCTTGATCAGAGGCGAGAATATTTATCGCGAAATACTTCGACCTCTGAAACTTCTGGAATGAAAAGGACTCGGTCGTAATGCTCCATTGAATCAGTGGAGGATTAAGAGAAAGAGAGCAAAAAGAACTAGCGGTCATTCCATATGGTCGCCCCTGCTCATCAAGAACCGAAACTACAGTTATTCCCGTGACAAATTGACCCACAGCGCCTCGGAATTCAGTTGTACTAACTCCAGGCGCCACTCCGATATTGAGCTGCGTCATATCCGACCTCGTATAATAAAGTCTTGGATTTTAAGTAAGTAGCTAGCTGCGGACACTTTTGCGCCCGCTTACAGTGTCATCACAGTCACGAGGCCGATTCTGGATTGCCCGCCAACTGCAACGCTTGGTTCACCAGGCGAATAGGATTCGGATCCTTGGAGCTCAGGTAGTTCATGGCAAGGTTTCGTACAGGGTCGCCAGCGTAATAACGCTCGTACTGCACAAGCCTCTGACCGAACGCCTCCCCTGCGAGATCCCAGGCCAACTTAAATAGCTTCACGCGCTCCAGGGACGGCATGCCATCAGCGCCTTGGTAGTAAGCATGCAGATCATCTGCAATTTCCGGCGCCTGGAAGTCCGCAGCGCTCGGCATCAGCATGAAGCCACCTGCACCGATCGTTTGCAGCACCTCAATCACCCGCGGATAGGCAGTAGGCAGCATGGTTCGAATGGCCTGTAGTGGTGCGAGATTAGGCTGGAGTGTTCCACGAGACGTCCGCTGGGCCTCAACCTCTGCACGCACCAACGCACTCTTGACCTGCTCAATATAACCAAGGCATTCGCCCAACATTTGTTGAACGTGAAGGAATTGGTCAGCTTTGATGGAGCGCGCTACGGCCATCGCAAGCCCGACGGAAAACTGCATCTTAACCAATGCACGGGTATTGGTTTGATGTGCCGTGTGATTACGCACGCCGGTAGTGGCGTAGAGACGGTTAGAGAGCTCAACATTTCGGTAGCAGAAAACACGCCCCCAAGGCACAAACACATTGTTGAATACCAGCAGAGAATCGTTTTCTTCAAAGCGCGTTGAAAGCGGGTGATCGAAGCTCGTGCGCCCTTCAACATAGTAAGGGTCGCGACAGATTTGTCGAAGGCCCTCAATGTGGGTCGGCACCGCAAATACCAACGCATGATCTTCGTCACCTGCTTTGAAGGATGGCAGGTTGTACATAACCATTTCGTCTGACACCGGCCCCAGCGTGGCAATCATCCGGGCTCCGCTTACGTAGATGCCTTCAGCACTTTCGCGTACAACCCGAAGGTGCATGTTGCCCATTTGCGAAGACTGCTTAGAACGATCATTTTGCGGCGTAATCAGTGCATGACTTAAGAACAGATCATTGTCACGGATATATTCGTAGTAACGCTCGACGTTGTCAGCGTACTGCTGCCCACCCTCGGCGAAAGTATCGCGTGCCTCCCAGAACGCCAAGAGAGTAACGTTCATAAAATCAGGAGAGCGGCCCATTAGCCCAAAATTGGTTTCAGCCCACACTTTGTATGCTTCACGACGCTTAGTCAGATCCTCGACGTTTTGCGCAGGATGAAACGCCATCCCCGCACGTTGTCCGGTGGAGGGGACAACATAAGTCACCTTATCTTGAAGCTCGGGATCATGCTGCGTGTCGTAAAGCTCGGCTAATTGCTTGACTGCGCCGCGGAATGCAGGGTGGGTCGTAACATCACTTACTTGAACCCCATTCACCCACACGTCGCGACGATTCTCTTTAAGGCCAGCTATAAACTCTTTACCTGAACGAATACCCATTGGACTTTCCTTATTCTTATTAAGTCGAACGAAACTCTGCAAAAAAAGGCGGGCCTTTGTGCATACACGTTATTTAGAGACATTGGCGCGCAATTAACTTGACGTTCGGGACTGCCTTGAAGGAAGTGGGATTTGGATAAGCACGTTTACGTAAGCTTCGTGCTCAAAGGTGGGCGGCGATTGAGCCGTAGCTAGGGCAGCTATATGGGGCAGTCGCAAGGCATTTCTCATACCTGAATACTCCGCGTGGCAGTTCATCTGCTTTTATATTTCTTATTTGGCATGCTAGCATGCAAGCTGATGTTGTCAACCGATTTACGCTCAGTTACTCGACCGTTGCTCGCCACGAAAGCCGTCATGGATCTGCGTCCCTTGTAGATCAAGACTTTGCGCACTAAAGTGGACGAATGAGCATTCCCCCCTCGATTGCACCTCACCTACCGAAGACCTATGCACACGCCAAACAAAAAAGTCGCGATCTATCAAGAAATTTTGCAGCGCTTGCTCACCCGCCGTTATCGCTTTGGTGAAAAAATTTTCGTGAAGGAAATTGGTGAATCGACGGGAGTCAGTCGGCAGCCCATAATGACGGCATTGAACAGCCTGCAAGAGCGGGGATTTGTTCAAATCATTGCGCAGGTTGGCTGCCAGGTGGTGCAACCAAGCCCGGACGAGGTTGCTGATTTCTATCGAATGTTCGCCAATACCGAAGGCCTGATCGCAAGCCTTGCAGCAGAGCGCGGAACGCCTATGGAGGTCGCAAGGCTTCAAGAGTTAAATGAACAGATCGCACGGATCAACCCAGCCCACAGTGATGCCTCGGAGAGCTATAGAAACCTGAACGTTGATTTCCACCGGCTTCTCCATGCGATGGCACGCTCACCTATCGTGTCGACACGGCAGATGGCCAATTTCGAGTTGTCAGACTTTTTCATTGTTCAAAGTTGTGGCTTTCAGGCGCACCTCCATGACGTGACAGGCGAGCATGATGAGATAATTGCAGCATTGAGCACTCGCAACCACAAACACTGTAAAACGGCGGCGATGGCGCACATTGAGAGCGTATCAAGGCATGTTATCGAGGCAATGCAACGCCTGCACAGCGAGGAGATGGCTGCCACGGTGTGAGCCGTAGCAGCCTCATGCCTATAGTGGAAACGCAGCTTCCAGCCAGACTGAGTCACCCTGGGGACCATTTTTCACATTTGTTTCATGAAGCCATTTGAGCACCACACCGGTGTTCTGGTTGAATGAGTAAAACAGCTGAGGGCCCACACCCACCTTTCTCAGCCGATTGCCCCCAGGTAAGTTGTCGCCGCTGACATTGTCATCCGACATCTGCGTGGTGTAGTACCCAGCCAGACCAAACTGAAGTTTTGGCATAGAGGGAAAGCGATACCCCAATAAGTAGTCGACATTGAACACGTTGCCGGAGCGGTAGTCTGTATCCTTGTTTCGCTCATTGAATGAATAAGTGGGCGCCAGAGAAACTTCCCAGTCCGGATGTGGGAACCAGGTCAGCGCAAACTCTGAAATATAAGTTGTATAATTCGGCGTAGTGTTGGCCAAATCATTCTTGTCATAGCCTCCCAAGGGTTTAAAGACACTGACGCCGGCGAGCAGATGAAGATTAGGGGCCGGAGAGTAAAGCACGTTCAAAGGACTGATATAGGTCTGCCGCATCCCCGTTTTAGAATCAGACGCTCCTCCGGCCTTTATATTTACGTGCCCCCCAGTCCCAATAATTCCGCTTGTGAACCGAACACCTGATTCAGTTTGATAATCCCAGGTATGAACGAGGCGTATCGCCTGAATATAATTTTCCAAATTGAACCCTGGAACGCTGGAGCGTCCGGAGTTATCTTTGTAATTGCCAGCATGATAATAAACAGTATAACTATAGAACTCGGTTTCGCCTGGGCCCGGCATCAAAGCGGGTACAACGGTTTGCACACCCAACGGCCAGGTTGTATCACCCCGCTCCGTTGCTATGGCCAAATTCGCTGCGCAAGTAGCAGCCACAGATAAGCACAGACATGCATACGCTTTCATAGTCAATCTCACTTTTTTGTTATTGGATGTGGATTGTTCGGACTTCTAAACAGGAGTATTTATTGCTTATTGGTACCTACCAAGACAAACGCTAACGTAGCAGGCACATCACCTTGGTTTCTCCAGGCGTGAATATTCCCTTGTTGAATGATGACGTTATGCTTTTCTAGCTTTACTGTGACGCCATCGTCGAGCTCAAGCCAAATGGTACCTTCAAGCACGACGCCATAATCAACTGTCGGGGTTGAGTGCATTCCTGGTCGATCGGGATCAAAATGATCCACCATCCCTGTCAGATGCTCTTGTTGCTCGGCAAAAGCAGCCTGATGACTGAAATCCGGATGAGCAAAAATCGAGTCCGGAGGAAAGGTGACGATTTCAAGTCTCGTTTCCCCAGGCCCGGGAACAAACGAACTGCTCACCGAGATTGTTTCATCTCTACCACTAGAGAGTTGCTCTGATGTTGTCGTACCCCAAACCAAGGCGGTAGAAAAACCAGGTACATGTTCGTAGTCGTGAGAACGTGGTACCGGTCCATCATTCAGAACAACCGAACGGCCATCGACCGTTCCCACCACTAAACGCCTAATTGTCATAGATCACCTCTGAAATAAGACTGGCGCAGCTCGATGCCGCGCCAGTTCGATTAATGGCCTGGCGTTACAACAACGTTCGTGAAACCACCTTTACGGTTTTCCAAGGCGTCCAAAGCGTCATTCACTTCAGATAGCGGGAAAACCTCTTGATCAAATTTTGTCAAATCGAGCGTGCCGGCAGCCGCCATCTCCGCCATGTCCTGACCTTCTGCAACCGTGAACCATAGCGAACCGATGATGCTGATCTGGTAGCACATCAGCTGGAACATTGGCACGGGCAAGTCTTCAGACATGCCCCCAATGTCGACCATACGCCCTCCCCTACGGAGCGATTTGATCCCGTCGACGGTGATTTGATGGGGAGCTCCGGGGCCGACTGCATCGATGAAAACGTCGGCGCCCAGGCCTTGGGTATGCTCGCGAACCCATTCATCAACCGGCCGTTCTCCGAGAGAAAGTACGTGCACGCGAGACGGATCCAACTGACGGACTCTTTCGAGCAGTTCGCGGTTACGGGCCATGCCGAGCACTTTCGTTGCTCCCATAGCGAGCGCGAGCATCACAGCTCCAACCCCCAACGTTCCCGAAGCGCCATTGATCAAGACCGTCTGCCCAGAACCTACATTCGCTTTGCGCAATGCAGAGTAGGCAGTGCCGAGATAACCGAAACGACAGCCTTGTTCAAAACTGATGGATTCCGGGAGCTTCACGAGCCCGTTGACAGGCGCCGTCATGAACTCGCAGAAGCCACCATAAGGGTAATCTTCAAACACTCGTTGCGAGCCAGCACCGAAGCCAAAATATCCTTGGAAGGTGAATGCGGTGCAGTTGAGGTGCTGACCTCGCAGGCACGCGTGGCAAGACCCGCAGCTTCGGCCTGGGTTGACGTATACACGATCGCCCGGCTTAACCGCGTGCACTTGGCTACCTACTGCCTTGACTACCCCGGAGGCATCTAAGCCATAGATGGCTGGTAATTTAGGCAGGGGAAGGTAGGGGAACCACTCAGGATAACGCTCGATAACGTTACGCAGGTTAGGGACAACGTTGCAGGCTCTAACATGCACCAACACGTCCGTTGGCCCAATGGCAGGAATGTCGATTTCGTCGATCACAAAGGTCGGGCCGACATTGTGAAGTCGAGCTGCTTGCATTTTGCCCATGATTTTATCCTTATTAGGTGAGCACACACATGTACTCCTGCTAGCCACAGAAGGAGCTGTAGGTTGGTACGGAACTGATAAGAGTCGTTCGGAGACAAGCCCAGAGCACTAGGGCTGTTGATCTGGGGGGCGCATTCGCGCCTTGGGGATGGTTACTGCACAAGCCAATGGAACGTGGGTATACGTTTTCATTAGGGGCATCTTCAATTTGTTGTTATGCCCAAATACTGCACCTTTGAATGCTAGCATGCAAGATCAATTTGAGACTTTTCTCACCCCGTTCGTATGCGTGATTCGATCCGAGCCGCGGGCATACGACCTGCGGCTCATAATGATGAGTCACTGCCAAATGCGCAGGATGTGCTGTAGGGATCTTAGTTGTCAGCTAGTCTCCAGCAATCCATTTTAAGACGCGTTGACGGGCTACCATTTATGCGTGAGTGAGGTACCAGCGCCAGTCCTGCTCTCCGACCTCAGCATTGAATTGACGGAACTCGCGCCACTTGATCGCCAGGAACACCTTGAGGAATTCAGCGCCCAGCGCCTCGCGTGCCCAGGTCGAACGTTCCAGCGCCTGCAACGCTGTCAGCCAGTCGGTGGGTAGAAAATCGGTCGCCTGTTCATAGCCATTGCCCACAATCGCCGCACCGGGATCGCTTTGCTGAGTGATGCCGTAGTGGATGCTCGCAAGTACTGCCGCGGCGGCAAGATAGGGGTTGGCATCCGCACCGCAAATGCGGTGTTCGATGTGCCGACTTATCGCGGGGCCGCCGGGCACGCGCAATGACACCGTACGGTTGTTGACGCCCCAACTTTTGGCCAGCGGCGCGTAACTGCCGGTCTGGAACCTGCGATATGAGTTGGCATGGGGGCAAAATATCGCCAGCGAGTCAAACAGGGTTGCCATCATCCCGCCGATGGAGTGACGCAACAGCGGCGTGCCCTGTGGATCTTCGCTCGCATACAGATTGTTGCCCTGCTCGTCGGCCAGGCTGACGTGCAGATGCAGACCGCTACCGGCCTGATCGCTGAATGGCTTGGCCATGAAGCACGCTTGCAGCCCGTGTTTGTTGGCCACCCCTTTGACCAGGCGTTTGTAACGCACGCCTTCATCAATGGCCTGGAGTGCGTCGAAACGATGCTCCAGCGTCAACTCGAGCTGGCCCGGCGCATACTCGGAGATCGCCGTACGTACCGGCAGCCCTTGCAGCGCGCAGGCAGCATAGAGGTCATCAAGAAACGGTTGAACCTGCTCCAGTTCGTAGACGCCGTAAACCTGCGGAGCAACCGGACGTACGCCATTGGTTTGCGTCGCAGGCTGCGGGCGACCATTGATATCGCGCTTCTGGTCCAGCAGGTAAAACTCCAACTCAACGGCCATGACCGGATGGAATCCATCGGCTTTGAGCCGCTCGATGGTGTTCACCAGTACATGGCGCGGGTCGACGGGCGCGGCGGGAAGCCCTTGGGTCGGGTGCATGCTCACTTGCACTTGACCGGTAGGTTGAGTGCGCCAGGGTTGCAGGGTCAGGCTGCCCGGCAAGGGATAGGTCCAGCAATCAGCGTCAGCGACATCCCAGACCAGGCCAGTCTCGTCAACGTCCTCACCCTGCACAGTCAGGGCGAGAATGGAACTTGGCAGCGGCCGACCATTTTCGTAGATCGCCAGTAGCTCATCGCGATGCAACAGTTTGCCCCGTGGAACACCATTGGCATCAATAAGAAACAACTCGATGCTCAGCACTTCAGGGTGCGCGGCCAGATAATCTACGGCCTCTTTTTTATCAGCAAATTGCATGTCAAACCTCTTAGCGCTCATTAAGGCGCCTCGGCAGTACTTGAAAGAAGTGAAGTTTTCAAACGTGCAGTTATGATCTGGCGACCCGAGCCCCAGGCAGGGCAAGCAGCGTGGCTAACGCGTTATCCAACTCTCCGATCAGCCTGTCGACATCCGATGAACTGGTCTGTGGGCAGCACAGGGTCATGTTGTGAAAAGGCGTAATAAGGATGCCGCGATTGATGAGGTACAGGTGCAACGCCATCTGGAGGCTGTCATGAAAAGCCGCCTCGGCTTGCGCGCCTGTTCTTGGCGCAGTGGCACAGAATTGAAATTCACAGCGCGCACCCAACTCGGTTACCGACCAGTTCAGTTGATGCTGCTTGAACAAATACCGAAACCCCTCAGCCAGCCCTGATGCCAGGTGCAACATATGCTGGTAAGCCGACTCGGTCATGACTTCTTCGAGATTGGCCCGCATGCACCGCATCGCCAGCGCGTTGGCGGACAGCGTCGTCCCCATACCACTGTGGCCATGCCCGCCGCTCTCTTCGCTAATGGTCTTCTGCACACTCCTCATTGCTGACGCGACTTGCTCGGTCACGCCAAATACTGCGCAAGGCACACCACCGGCGATGGGTTTACCCACCACGAAAAAGTCGGGGTCCAGATCCCATTGACGCGTGCACCCGCCGATACCCGTGGAAATGGTGTGAGTCTCATCGATGATCAACAAACTGCCGTACTGGCGCGTTAGTTCGCGACACTTTTGCATAAACCCCGGATCAGGCAGGACCATGCCTATGTTCGTCATTGCCGGCTCGCACATCAGCGCGCATACATCGCCCTGGGCCAGAGCAGCCTCCAGTGCAGCAACATCATTGAAGGGGATGGATCGACTGTACTGGCTCAAGTCATAGGCCTGGCCCACAAGACCTGCACGGGGTACTGTTTTACCGTCGCGGTAGCGCACCATCACATCATCCACGGTACCGTGATAGCAGCCGTCAAACACCAGCAAGACGTTGCGTTTGGTAATCGCGCGCGCCCAGCGCAACACATAACGGTTGGCGTCCGTCGCAGTGGCGGTCACCTGCCAGTAAGGCAGCCCGAATCGCTCAGCCAGCAACTCGCCGCAGACCACCGCGTCTTCGCCAGGCAGCATCGTGGTCAAGCCATTATCCGCCTGCTCGGCTATGGCGCGGGCAACAGGATCAGGTGAATGGCCAAACATGGTGCCGGTGTCGCCCAGGCAAAAGTCTATGTATTCATGATCGTCAACATCCGTGAAGCGTGCACCTTTGGCACGCTTGACGAAGAGCGGCGAAGGCATGGACCAATCGCTCATCCAGTGCATGGGCACACCGTTGAACAGATTCGCCTTGGCGCGTTTGGCCAGCCCCATTGAAGTGGGGTTGTTTTCTATAAATCGGGCACGCTCGGCGACGGTAAAAGCAGCAATCGCTGATTCACTAATTCCACTTTTCGACATGATCAACACCCTATGTTAATTACAGAAATCAGTTAAAAACCCGTGCCGCTCAGAGAGGAACTGTCCAACACCGCGTTCATGCTTGTCGGCGCATGACGGTGCATTAATACGGTTCGGCGAACTTACTCATTCTTCGAAAACATCGCGCTTTTATGGCGCGCAGTGACAGCCCCGTTCTTGACGTCAGGCGTGAGGGGATTTGTTCTCGACCAGACAATTCCCGCCATCCACCACCAGGACTTCACCGGTGATGTAACTGGCGTCAGGCGACGCCAGAAATGCAACCGCCGCCGCCACTTCGCGGGGGCCGCCTGCTCGCCCAATCGGGGTAAAACGCCCCGCCTCTGTTTCGGCCGGCGTGGTGGAGCCGGTGGTGATCCATCCCGGAGCCACGCTGTTTACGGTAATTCCCTGTTTGGCGACTTCAAGTGCGAGCCCCATGTTCATACCCACCATCGCGGCCTTGGCGGCGCTATAAGCGGCTTCACCAGGATTGCTGCACCGGGTGCCCGTGGTGGAACTGATATTGACAATGCGCCCATAACCTCTCGCCTTCATGCCAGGCAAAACAGCGCGGGTCAGAAGAAAAGCTGTAGTTAAATTTCTGGCCAGTGAAAGATTCCACTCATGCAGTTCCATTGTTGCCAATTCCGAGAAAACCTCAGGGCTTCCTTGCATGGCCATACCGGCGTTATTCACCAGAATATCGACCCGCCCCCAGACTGACTCTGCCCATAGGCCGAATTCACGCACCTGACTTTCATCAGTGAGGTCAGCGGGTCGGCCTTCAACGTCGAACCCTTCAGCGCGCAGCTCTTTCACCCGATCCAGAATACGAGCGCTGCTCGCAGTGATGATCAACTTCACTCCGGATGCACCTAGCCTGCGAGCGATGGCCATTCCGATCCCGGCTTCACTTCCGGCACCGCTGACTAGTGCAACATGCCCTCTAAATTGCGTATCCAACATGGTGTGCCCACGTATTTAATTTGAAAGAGAGTAGAAACTAGGCGAATAAACCTGATACATAAAGACGATCATCATCAGAAAATTTGACAACACCTATGGCGTTTACCAGTGAGTCACTTAAAATTTTCCTCTCGGTCATCGACAGCGGATCCTTTTCGGCGGCGGCGCGAAAATTAGGCCGGGTGCCATCGGCCATCAACATGGCGGTGTCGCAGCTTGAAGCCGAGCTGGATTTGTTGCTGTTTGACCGATCAACCCGCAAAGCCATTCCTACGCCAGCCGCCAAGGCACTCGAGCCCCAGGCACGACAGGTCGCCAGCCAACTGAACCTTCTGGACGCCCATGCGCTGCAGCTTCATCAGGGGTTGGAAGAGCGCTTGGTCCTTGCGATGGCGCCGGAGTTGCAAACAGGCATCTGGAATCGTCCGCTGTCCACTATCGCCAGGGAGTTTCCCACGCTGGAAATCGAGATTCGCTCCGCATCCCATCCAGAAGCGATGCGCATGCTCCATGAAGGGCGTGTGCAATTGGCACTTGGGTTCGAACGACCAGGGCTTGACGAGCGCGAGACATTTCTTGAGGCGGGGAGCCAATTGTTAATCGCGGTTGCTGCTCCGGATCACCCTGCGGCCGCCGGCAAAAAAAGCCCCTTGAGTGAGGAGCAACTGGTCAATGTTCGGCAGATCATCGTCGCGACCGGAGGACCTGCAGACTCTGACCCACGTGTTGTGCTGTCGCGCCGGATTTGGCACAGCGACAATTATCTGGCCACTTTGGACCTGGTGCAGCAAGGATTGGGTTGGGCATATCTTCCAAAATCGCTGGTACACCCTCTCATCACGTCAGGTGCATTGACGGAGGTGGTGTTTGACTATATGCCGAGTCAGATGCGGCTATGGGTCGATATCATCTGGGTAAAAAACCGGCCCCTGGGACTGGGCGCGCTTCGTTACCTGAGCCTGATACGCGAAATTGCAGAGGGCGAGCCTCGTCGTGTTTGACAGGTGAAAATCTTTGGCCCGTTTGTCGATAGCAATTCGCTGGATCGCATTTTCAATTTGCAGAGCTCTGGCCGACATCGCTGGAATCGGGTAGATGACTTGTAAGCGTCCGGTTGAGGCACGTTGCGATGAGTAAGCGCCGGGCCAACACCCCTTCTGAATCCAAACCTCGACGACGCACACGCCAGAGCCCCCACATTGGGATGAGAACGAGATGTTGGCTGAATGGTTAGGTCAATACATCACCAGTTCATAACCATGGGCAATCCTGGACGGAAATCTTGTGTCTGGCCACTTGCGCCATGATCGATTTCCAATACGACCAGATGCTCATCACCATGAACAATTTCAAATCCTTTCAGCTGGTTTGCGCAATTTGCAGGGGTAGAAAAAGCTTGGCTGTTGGGAGTGGTAACTCGCACAGATGTAATTTCGCGAAAGCCGCTGGAATGTTCAAACGGCTGCGCTCGCTCAATTGGAGCCTCATCTGGTCTCTTGGCAAACGAAAGAAAAAACCACATCGGTTCGGATATAGGCGCATATCCCACTTCGACTTTCAGGGCAGTTGGCAGGTAAACAGGTCGATACTCCCAAACTGGAAATATTGGCTTCTCCCCTACGGTGGATGGCCTGAAGCAAACTCCAAAGGGCGCGGCGATTCCATCTGCGCACTTGAGGCGGTCAAAGAGTCGGGTTGGCGCTGTTAACTGGCTTTGAGCTTCTGATTCATCGGTGAGATGTAAAAGCTCGATGAAAGAATTTCGGAAGAAGAACCTTCTATTCGCAGTGCCTTGGCCTGGGTGTACATTTGGCGTCCCTTCAACGAGCCCTAGGGCTTTCAGTGCGTCAGCGCCTCGACCGTCATCATTTACACAAATAAAAATATGATCTATTTCCATCGTTAATTTCCTTCAATCCTGTGATTTGATTGCTCAATTATTCGGCAACAGGTCAGTAACTTCACTCACCCGCTGCGTCGGCAGGCGAGTAAGAACATCCTTCGAGTAAGCATACGGATCATGCCCGTTGAGCCGCGCCGACTGGATCAAACTCATGATCGCCGCCGCACGTTTGGCGCGGAGATTGGCGAACAGATAAGCACAGTGCGGCTTCGCCGCACCGAACACTGCGATCACCATAGCCAGCACAGTCTCGGTACCGGCGCGCATATCCATGGGCTCGGTGGCAAGCCAGATTTCGTCGATACGGATCAATGGGCAAGCTCACGGATAAAACGAACGCTTCCTTCAAGGTTTGAAGATGGCCAGTGCACGTTCAATTTTTGCTGCCCGAAAGGGATCTCGATACTGGCGGGCATTTGCTGATCGAACTGGATGGCGGGCGCTAGTTTCATCGGAACGAAAGCGGGCAACGCCGACGCCTGATGATCACGACATGCGGGTATCCACTTCCGAACTAAATTGGCGTTGATACCGTGCCGCAGGGCTACGCTGGCCATAGACACGCCAGGTTGCAGGCATTCTTGGACGACTTGAGCTTTAAAGGGTTTGGGATAGGAATTTTTTGGCGCATGGTAATCCTGACAATAAAGGTGATGGTGTCCATGTATTTTTAGGTGGAGAACATCGCCCTTATCGCTGGGATCGGATAGGTGACTTCGCTGGACGCTTACGATGACTTGGCCGAACGCATACGATCAACCTTCGGTGAAGTCGAGACGCCAATAAAGCGCTTAGCGGCAAGCCAATTCGAACGCTTGCTCAATAATGCGTAGTAGCGCGTTTTCTGAATCCTGTTTGCGGCGAACCATGGATAGCTGGCGAGTCGGCGCAGCGGGGCCAAGAGAGACCTCGCGCACGGGGTATGCCCCCAAATGCTCCTTGCGCAGACGAGGCAGTACAGAAACACCCAGTCCTATACCTACCATAGCAATGATCGCGTCCGCACTTGGCACATCTATAAGGGCTTCGCAGTGGGGAATAAGATTATCAACGTATCGGGCTGCCATCCTGCCAACCACCAGCTTCCGATCCAGACGAAGCCATGAGTATCGCCTGAGGTATTGTTCTGGTTCCAGGCTCTCCAGGTTTGCCGGCACTACGAGCACCAACGGCTCGCATAGCAGATCCTTCCAATGCAGCCGAGCCGATCCACCTCCCGGCGGCCTGACTAGGATCGCAGCATCTAAACGATCTGCCTTTAGCGATGAAAGCATTTCAGGCGTATTCGCACGCTCTAGCTGCAAAGTGAGCCCCGGCGCTCGCTTCTGCAATTCAGCAACCGCTCTGGGCAATAAGGTAGTTTGAATGGAGCCGGTAACTCCTAGCCTCACTCGACCAGAAAGCGATGGGTCGCGCTGCGTTCGTAATTTTTCCAGATCTGAGAATGTACGGGACACCGTATCAATCACCAGCAAAGCAAATCGCGTTGGACGCACAGTGCGCCCCGATCGGTCAAAAAGCGACTGCCCAAAATAAGCCTCCAGTTGCTTGATCTGAAGGCTGACCGCGCTTGGGGTGAGGTTTACTGCTTCTGCTGCGGCAGCAAACGAGCCTCGCTCCAGTGTTGCTTGCAGGGTCAAAAACGCCTCAATTTTCATAAAAAATCCTCGTCTTTGGATCGACAAAGAATAACTTTTATTTGAGGGTCGGTCGCCTATGATGGCCAAAACAAGAAGGAATTGTGTATGGCTCAATCAACGCGGCTACAAGATTACCCACTGGCATCACACACAGTGCCACGCGGGTCTGCTACCTATCAGATACCTAAGCGCCTCAAGCGGATCCTCTCTTTGGACGATTTTGAGGCTGTAGCGCGTCGGCATCTTCCGAAGCCAATTTTCGCCTATGTGAGTGGAGGTTCGGAAAAAGAAAGGTCGTTGATTGCAAACCGTATCGATTTTGACCGCTACGAATGGATAGGACGCGCTTTCACAGATACCTCAAAGCGCAGTCTGGAGACCACGGTTCTGGGCCACTGTTATAGCGCCCCCTTTGGTATCGCTCCCATGGGCATCAGTGGCCTTACCGCTTTTGAAGGCGATCTCATTCAAACGCGAGCGGCGGCCGAGGCAAACATACCGGCCATAATGAGCGGCTCATCGCTCCTCCCTATGGAGAAAATCCTTCAAGCGAATCCAGATGCATGGTTCCAAGCTTATGTGCCTGGAGAGGAAGAAAAAATCATCGCGCTCCTTGAGCGCGTGGGTCAGGCAGGCTTTAAAACGCTTGTAGTTACAGCCGACGTGCCCGTATCCGCAAATAGAGAAAACCTTATTCGGGCACGATTTTCTACGCCTTTGAAGCCAGACCTTTATTTAGCTTGGGAAGGCCTAACACATCCCAGGTGGCTGATAGGCACCGCATTGAGAACTCTCCTTCGCCACGGAATGCCCCATTTTGAAAATTCCGGAGTAAAGCGCGGAGCGCCTATCATGTCTGCTAACGTGATGCGCGATTTCGGAGCCCGTGATCATCTGAGCTGGGAGCATTTAAAGCTTATCCGCGAACGGTGGAAAGGTACGCTAGTCGTCAAAGGTATTCTTGACCCGATCGATGCCCGAAAAGCCATGGAGGCAGGCGTAGACGGAATAATTGTTTCTAACCACGGCGGTCGGCAGCTTGATGGTTGTGTTTCCCCTATTTCCGTTTTACCAGAAATTGTTAAAGCAGTAGGCCCTCAATATCCTGTGATGATCGATAGCGGTTTTCGTCGCGGAACTGACATCCTTGTAGCGCTTGCCCTCGGAGCCAAATTTGTCTTTATAGGCAGACCTATGAACTACGCGGGTGCGGTCGGAGGTCAGCCAGGAATCAAACATGCCATCGGCATATTGGCTACTGAATTATCGAGAAACATGGCGCTATTGGGAGTTTTACGCCCAAGTGATGTAAGCCACGAAAGATTGCGAAAACGCCACAGCCAGGCCTAAAAACTTAATACCGACTAACGTCTCCAAACCCAATAATAAAGATGGAGTACACCTATGGGTATCGCAGTCATAGCACTGGCGAGTTATATTCTGATCATCGTCATATGGAGCACAGTACTTAAGCGAGGAATCGCTGAAGCCATGGTGGTCGGGTTTCTGCTGATTTGTGCGTTCGGTCAAGAACAGTTCTTTGATATCGCTACGGAGGGTATGAAAGCCGCGTTTTCCGAGCAGGTAGTATTTTCCGCGTTAGCATTTACATTTGTAGGCACTCTTTTAGCCAAAACTGGAATAATAGACCGACAAGTCGCGATGCTGAACTCCTTTCTTGGACGACTTCCGGGAGGGGCAGGTTACGTATCGACTGTCGGCGCCGCGTTGTTTGGGGCAATCGCTCACTCAGGCTCCTCTAATGCAGCGACAGTGGGCACTGTTACCATTCCCTGGATGAAAAAATCGCAATGGCCTAGTCATATTGCAGCCACCCTCGTAGCGGGAAACGCGGGTATGGGTACTGTAATACCACCCAGTGCATCATTCTTCATTCTGGTTGGCCTAGGTACGGTTGCCCCCTTCATTACAGTTGAAAAACTTCTTTTGACCATGTATGGGGTTTCAGCATGGTGTTTGGCATGGCGCCTTATCGTGGTTTACATGTTTGTCCGACGCTTTAATATTGGCAAGGGAAAAGACAATGAAGTAGAGCCATTCCGAAAAACGTTCGCCGAAGGGTGGTGGACTGTTTTGATTTTCATGGGGATCGCAATTCCGATTTTGTTGACGCTGGGCCCGTTAAGTGATCACTTGAAGGGCAATCTGGGTGCGCAAGCTATTAAATCTGTTTCGATCATGGTGTGGATGCCAGTCATGTTAGGTATGTTCACCCTTATTTTGGGGTGGCGCAAGCTTCCGAAATGTGGAACTGCCTGGTACGAATTGATAGCGTCTACGGCCCCGCGTTATCGCGAGATTGGTACCACTATTGTATTTGCCTTCGCTGGAGGGGCAGCTCTTGCAGCTCTAGGACTCGCAGAGCAGCTATCGGAAGTTCTCAACGGGCTAGACGCCTCGCCCTTGGTCGCATGTATCATAGTTGTGGTGCTTGTTATTCTCGTAGCAGGCCCACTTAACTCTACGGCGACGGTCGCAACCATTGGCGGAATAGGTTTCACTGTCCTAGTGTATGCCGGTATAAACCCCTACCTTGCTGCCGGGCTGATTCTAACAGCGTCCTCAACCGAAGGCGCCTCTCCGCCCGGTGCCGCAGCTATTTACATAGCATCCGGAATTGCACAGGTACCCCCTAGCCAAACATTCATTCCACTCATAATGCTATACGTATTGCCATTTATCCTAATAGGGGTGGGTGTAGGCATGGGTTGGCTACCAGTTCCAACCTGAAATAACAATAAAAATGAGGTGTACTTTATGCTTGGCTCTACTAGACGTGCATCGTTATCACGG
Source organism: Pseudomonas asturiensis (assembly GCF_900143095.1). GTDB lineage: Bacteria > Pseudomonadota > Gammaproteobacteria > Pseudomonadales > Pseudomonadaceae > Aquipseudomonas > Aquipseudomonas asturiensis. Next base: position 120,463 of record NZ_FRDA01000002.1, read on the forward strand.
CTGATGGTAGCAGTATTTGTAGCATTGCTTAGCGCAATGCTGATCTTGGCAGGGATAATAGTAGGACTGCAGTCGTTTGGTTTTTTGATTCAGAATAGTGTCTGGATTACGCAGGCCGCCGAAATACTGAACCCAATACTGTTCACCCTGTCAGGAATATTTGGAATATGGACTCTGTTATTAGCCTATGTGTCAGGTTGGAAATCAGCGGACTGACATAAATCAAAATGTCTATCAGGAGGTTAAGTATGAGTAGCGGCTTTAGGGTTTTGAAGCGGCATCAAAAAGTGTCGGCGGAGTGGGTAACTGCGGCGCGTTCAGTTCCTGTTGCAAATATCAGCGATTCAATGAATCGAATGTTCGCGGGTGGCGTCGACCTACGTCCGTTGCATAGTGGACGAGTGATGAGTGGAATAGCTCTTACGGTGAAATGCCGGCCAGGTGACAACCTGATGCTCCACTATGCTTTGGACATCGCCGAGCCTGGTGATGTAATCGTAGTCGACGGCGGCGGTGATCTAACCAATGCCCTAACAGGTGAGTTGATGATCTCCTATGCCGTTAAAAAAGGCTTGGAAGGGTTTGTGATCAACGGCGCGATACGAGACTCCGCCTATATTCGAAACGGTGACTTCCCGGTTTTCGCAGCAGGCGTCACCCATCGGGGGCCTTACAAAGATGGCCCTGGAGAGGTGAACGTTCCTATATCAATTAACGGAATGGTTATTCATCCAGGGGACCTTGTGGTTGGAGATGACGATGGATTCCTAGCCATTCCTTACGAGGATGCTGAATCGATATTGGAAAAGGCAAGCGCAAAACACGCTACGGAAACTCAACAACTTCGCGATATTGCCAGTGGAAATAATAGTCGCGCATGGGTGATAAAGGCACTCCAAACCAAAGGATGTATTTTCGACAACTGATCCAGATTCTCTAACTATAAACTTACCTGATCTAAAAAGTAATGTAATGAAGGCGCCCTATGGCGCCTTCGCAAAAATTTATCCCAGGGTGAAGTTTAGCCCTGTCTAAAGCGATAAGCATGAGTGGCATATTTTTGCTCACTCTCGGAGTTTTCTCTTGGTTCCTCATCTTTCGCCCGAAAGGCCTTACAGACGATCTCATTAATGAACTTGGTTGTGGAAGCAGCCATCCACGCAGGGTTTGGGATCGTTTCAAAGCGCACGAAAGTAGATCAATTCCACCGTCGACTCACTAATTCCACCTTTCGACATAATCATTACCTCTTGTCAAATATCGGCATCAATGGGCCACTGTTAGTTTCCAGCGGAGACGCCGCAATCAATCGCCATGTCCGCGCCAGTGATGGATCGCGCACCGGGTTGGGACAGGAAAAACGCCAGCTCGGCAACCTCTTCCGGCTGGATAAATCGGGCTCGGGCACCTTGGGGGTACTTGTCCAATAGATCCTGATAGTAGGCCTGAGGGTCTCCCTGCCCATATTGAGTGGCTTGAAATTTGAGCATTGGGGTTTCGATATCACCTGGGGAAATAGCGTTGCAGCGCACGCCAAAGGGTGCCAGGTCCAATGCCAGGGTTTTTGTCAGCAGGGTCACGCCGCCCTTGCTTGCGCAATAAGCTGCGGCGTTTCGGTTGCCTTGCCGGCCGGCATCGCTTGAAATATTCAGGATGGAACCCTCTGATAATTTCAGATGGGGAATAGCGGCTGAACACATGAAGAACGTTGCCTTCAGGTTTACGTCCAGAACAAGGTCGAAATCCTGTTCGGTAAAATCTTCAACCGGACCTTCGCGCCATACTCCCGCAGCGTTAATCAATACATCCAGTCGGCCCATCGCCGTAACGGCTGCATTAACGGCTGCAGCACACACAGCGGGTTGGCGGATATCACCGCAAAAAATGCCTGACACCTGATATTCAACCTGTAAGTCTGCGAGCTTTTTCGCATCCAGATCTGTCGCGAAAACCTTGAAGTCTTCATTTAAAAAACGCTCAACCAGCGCGCGACCAACACCACCTGCTGCGCCAGTGATCAGTACAGTTCGAAGGGCCATGGAACCTCCTGCCAAGATAGAGTTTAAGAACGTATAGGGTTCATCCAGACTCAAAGAGTCTTGTTCTCGACCAAGCAATTTCCACCCCCGGGCTCCCTTGCATGGACATGCCGACGTTGTGAAGGTGGAATTTAGGCGCTTTTAGCTGATTGAAAAAAGACGATTATTATCAGAAAAATTGACAATTACATGATATTTACCAGCGAGGTAATAAGGATGTCGAGAATCAGATAGCAGATGGAACAGAGGCCTGAGTTGTGAGGTTCAATCCTTGCTCCAACGAGCACCAACCCGCCGCAGCGAAGATCGAACAACTCATCAACCCCATCGTTACTATCCGTCTGGCTCAGCGCTTGTGTAGCCGCTCACCAGACCGCGATATGCGAATCCGCCCGTGGCTCAGTGCCCCCGCACAACACGCCGGTGACCGGGTCACGCAGGATGATCTGCCCACGCCCGTAGTCGGTCAGGTCGCTGTCGGTCTGCACCTTGTGCCCGCGCCGTGCCAGCGCATTGACCAGGTCGCGCGAAGCTCCATGTTCGATGCCGACCTTCATGTCGCCCAGCCATTGCCAGCGTGGCGCGTCCAATGCCGCCTGGGGGTTGAGGCCGAAGTCCACCAGGTTCATCACCATCTGTACGTGGCCCTGGGGCTGCATGTAGCCGCCCATCACGCCGAACGGTCCAAGGGCCTCACCGTCCTTGCTGAGGAAACCCGGGATGATGGTGTGGAAGGTTTTCTTGCCAGGCGCCAGGCAGTTGGCATGCCCCTCATCGAGGCTGAATTCCTGCCCGCGATTCTGCAGTGCGATGCCGCTGTCGGGCAGTACTACGCCGGAGCCGAAGCCGTGGTAGTTGCTCTGGATGAACGAGACCATATTGCCTTCGGCATCCGCGGTGGCCAGGTACACCGTGCCGCTGGCGTGAGGGTCGCCAGGCTTGGGTGGCTGGGCCTGCTCGCCGATCTGACCACGGCGGCGGGTGCTGTAGTCGTCGCTGAGCAAGTCGGCCACTGCCACGCGCATGTGCGCCGGGTCGGTGATGTAGTGCAGGCCATCGCTGTAGGCGAGCTTCATGGCTTCCAGTTGGCGATGCCAGGTTTGCTGGCTGTCGCGGTGATCGAAGTTGAAGCCTTCGAGGATTTTCAGCGCCATCAATGCGACCAGGCCCTGACCACTGGGCGGGATTTCCCAGACATCCACGCCACGGTAATTGATGTGGATCGGCTCCACCCACTGCGCTCGATAACCCTCGAGGTCGCTGGCGCGCAGGTAACCACCGCTGGCCCGCGAGTGTGCATCCAGGCGCTCGGCCAAGGCACCGCGATAAAGGCTTTCGCAGCGGGTGGCGGCGAGTTCTTCCAGGGTACGAGCCTGAGCCGGGTTGCGGAAGATCTCGCCCGCCCGGGGCGCGCGCCCCTCAATCAGGAACGTGTCGAACCAGGCTTGCAGCACTTCGTCGCGGTGCGGGCTGAATTCGTTCAAGGAAATCTGCCATTGATGGGCAACCACCGGCGACAACGGGAAACCGTCGCGTGCGAGGCTGATGGCCGGCTGCAGCAAATCGGCAAACGGCAATTTGCCGAAGCGTTGCGACAGTTCGGCCCAGGCCGATGGGCAGCCCGGCACAGTGACCGGGGTCCAGCCATACAGCGGCATCTGCGCATGCCCGGCCGCCTTGACTGCCTCGATGCTCAAGGATGCCGGTGCGTGGCCATTGCCGTTCAGGCCATGCAACTGCCCCTTGCACCACACCAGGGCAAACGCATCGCCGCCAATGCCGCAGCCAGTGGGTTCGACGACGGTGAGCGCCGCCGCGGTGGCGATGGCGGCATCAATGGCGTTGCCGCCTTTTTGCATGATCTCGATACCGGCCTGGGCTGCCAGCGGCTGGGATGCCGCGACCATGCCGCGACGGGCAAACACGCTTTGGCGTTGCGACGCATAGGGGTATTCGTGTGCGGAGAATTTCAACATGGCAAAGGCTCTTCAAAAAAGGTCATAACACGCGGCTGAGAAACGCCCGGGTCCGGGGATGGCTGGGGTGGCTGAAAATCTGCTCTGGCGGCCCTTGCTCGATTAATTCGCCCTGATCAAGCACCACCACACGGTCGGCCACTTCGCGGGCAAAGCCCATTTCATGGGTGACCACCACCATGGTCATGCCCTCCTCGGCCAGCTCCTTCATCACCTGCAAGACCTCGCCGACGGTTTCCGGGTCGAGGGCGCTGGTGGGTTCGTCGAACAGCATCGCCTGAGGTTTCATCGCCAGCGCACGGGCAATCGCCACCCGCTGCTGCTGGCCCCCGGAGAGCATCGACGGGTAGTGGCTGGCCTTGTCCGCCAGGCCGACCCGCGCCAGCAAGCCCCGGGCCTGTTCCAGCGCCTGGGCACGGGGCACGCCCAGCACCTGAATCGGCGCTTCGATGATGTTTTCCAGCGCAGTCATATGCGGGAACAGATTGAAGCGCTGAAACACCATGCCGATGTCGCGGCGCTGGCGGGCGATATTGCGCTCCGAATCGCGCACCAGGCTGCCATCGGCGCGCTCTAGAGAACCCATGGCACGGCCGTTGACCCGAATGCGCCCACCCTGGATATCTTCGAGCAGGTTGATGCAGCGGATAAAAGTGGTCTTGCCGGAGCCGGAAGCGCCGATCAGCACCACCACTTCGCCGCGCCGCACTTGCAGGGAGATGCCTTTGAGTATCTGCAACTCACCGAACGACTTCTGAACATCCAGTGCCTCGATGATCAGCTCTTCACTTTGGTGCGCCATGGTTAACGTCCCCTCAGCAATTTCAGGGTGCTGCGACCGAACATACGGCTGGCTGCCGGAGGTGGCGCCGAAGGTCGATCGGACTGGCCGAAGCGGCGTTCGAGCCAACTCTGGAAAAAGCCCCACAGGGTGGTCAGCGTCAGGAAGTAAATCGCGACGACCAAGTACAACTCGAAGACGCGAAAAGTCGCCGAGGTCACCATCTGCGTGCTGAGCAACAACTCCTGCACCCCGATCACACTCACCAGCGTGGTGTTCTTGAGCATCACGTTGAACTCATTGCCCAGCGGCGGCACGATCACCCGAAACGCCTGGGGCAACACGATGCGCCGCATCAATTTGCCGAACCCCATACCCAGGGAACGCCCGGCTTCGTACTGGCCCTTGTCCACCGCGCCGATGCCGGCGCGGATGATCTCGGCCATGTACGCACCTTCATTCAGACCCAGGGCAATGATCGCCGCCTGGATATTGCCGGGGATGATCAGCCCGAACAGCTCGATGTCCTCGAAGCGGAAAATCCCGCCCGCCGCCAGCGCCGTGTACAAAAACACGATCTGCACCAGTAACGGCGTGCCACGCATCAGCCACACGTAAAGGCGCACCGGCATGTGCAGCAGCGGGTTAGTCGAAAGACGCAACAGCGCCGCCGCCAGGCCCAGCGCACAGCCCAGCAGCATCGCCAGTACGCTGATAAGGCAAGTCAGCCACAACCCGGTGAGGTAGACCCCACTGGGCTGCAGCAGGTATTGCCAGAACACATCCCAATTGAAATTCATCGTTTTAGAGCCTCAGTCGAGTGTGTCGCTGCTGACGTGCCATTTGTTGAGCAATTGCACATAGCTGCCGTCGCTGCGCATGTCGCTGATGATCTGCTGCACGGCGGCGGTCAGTTGCGGGTCGTCCTTACGTATGCCCAGGCCGGTGAGGATGCGGCTGAATGCTGGCACCCCTTCCTGGAACAGGTCCGGCGCCATCGACGCGTAGTAACCCGCGGTTTCTACAGTGGTGCCGTAGGCATCGGCCTGACTGATGCGCAGCGCCTGGAAAGCATCAGTGTCGGTGTTGTAGACCACCAGCTTCATCGGTGGCTTGCCAGCCTTGACGAGGTTTTCGTTCTGGGTGTCCAGCAGGGTTTTGATGGTGGAGCCGTTGAGCACCGCCACTTTGCGTCCGGAAAGGTCATCCAGGGTCTTGATGCCTTTGGGGTTGCCCTTGGGCACCACCACCGACTGGCTGGAGTACATGTAGTTGACGATATCGATGACTTCGCGCCGCTCGGGCTTGTCGAACAACTGATCGACGATCATGTCGCACTGTTGGGCAAGCAACGCCGGTAGCAGGCCGGAGAACGGAATCACCCGCCACTGCACCTGCTTGTCGCCCAGCCGTTTGGCGATCTCAAGCCCCAGGTCAACCGTGAGCCCGCGCGGTTTCTGGGCTTCGTCGAAGGACACCAGGGGCGGTGAATCCATCCCCGAGCAGTAGGTGAGTTTATTGACCTTTTGCAGGCGCTCCGGCACTTGGGGCGTGGCAGACGCCCATTGAGTGCAGAGACCAAGGGTTACAGCCACCAGCAAGGCGCGGCGTTGTTTATGCATGACCAGACACTCCACTTCGTTAGATAAAGGGGGCAGGACTAAAGTCAAAACACGGACGGGTCAGGACCCCGTCTCTCTTATTTTCTCGATTGCAGAAACTGAATCAGTAACGGGACGGTGCTTTCGATATGTTCGCGCACCACGGCTTCGGCACGATCGGCGTCACCGGCGCGAATTGCGTCGAGGATCACCGCATGTTCTTCGCGCGCGCTGAGGGGTTTCTCACTGTGCTGCAGCCACAGGCGCATGGGCGCTTCGACCAGCGAATACAATGCGGAAATCTGCTTGAGCAAGCGTGGCCGGCCGCTGAGCCCGCACAGGTATTCGTGAAAGGCACGGTGATAGCGGACCCACGCAGTGCTCTCGTCGCGGTAATCATCCATCGCGTCCAGGAGGCGCTCCAGAGCCGCCATCTGACGCTCGCCAATGCGACTGACCGCGACACGAACTGCCAGGCCCTCAAGTGCGCTGCGCATCTCGAACACCTCATGCAGCTCATCAATATCCAGACCGCTGACGATCGCACCGCGATTGGGCCGCAGCGTCACCAAACCTTGGGCATCCAGGCGGCGGAATGCTTCGCGCACTGGCATGCGGCTCATGCCGATCTCGCTGGCGATATCCTCGGCGATCAAGCGATCACCTTTGCGGAAGCGGCCACCGCAGATGGCGTCGAGGAGGAAGGTGTAGGCCTCCTCCTCTGCAGTCAGAGGCTGGCGATCAACATAAGCGGGGGCAAATTGCATGGGACAGCCTCTTTGAATTTTTGTATCCAATTATCCATGAATTCGATAAAGCATAAAACGCGCCAATATCTCCAATGGAACATTAATCGTTGATTTAAATGAAGTCTTCCATTCGGGTGTGTAGAAATGCGGGAAGCAGGTAAAGCGATTTGCTACTAAATGACGCAGTAACTTTCCATTTCTGCGCAAGAAAGTAGCGGATGTCCGATGAAGGGCCTGGTCACGCCTAATGATCTACAAATGGCCTCAGAGCTCATTATGAAACAGCTGATACGCACCTCCTTCACGAAACCTTGAGTGGAATGTCCGGTCTCTCAATGACGTTACCGGCAGTTTGGATGTATTCCGCGATAAGAGGCCGTTGAGGTAGTACGCCGCTCTTAACCGTGTATCGAACAACATCCGATGACGGGAAGCTTGAACGCCGCGTCATTACGAAATAACAGGCCCACATAGGGTGGTGCAGGCAATAAACGCCCTGTTTTGGGTTGGATGTTGTCCGCCGCATGGCGGTGAAATCGGCCGTTATCAGATTCTTGGCCTAGCTCACATCCCCTGAGATATCTCATGCATCGAAAAGTTATTTGCTTAGCTGAAAACAGAATTACCGCAGTGAGTTGATGATCCGAAGAAACAGCTAGGGTGATTAGCTAGTTTTGAATTATGGATAGTCGGTGAGAGGCCTATCCATTGGGACTGGAGGTCCGCCACAATATGCCCGCTCATGTTTTCAATCCGTATGCAAAAACTTTCTATCGCCCTATAGATGCTGCATTACGCTGGTGTAATCTCACTCGCTATGAAGCCCAAATAGTAAAGGCGGACTGGTCTCGTCCAGAGAACCTTTCAGCCCTATTTCCCCAATGGCCCAATCTTCACATTGCTACCGAAAGGATTTTCGACGCCATACGCAACGGAGAACTGCCTTATGGATGTCTCGGGATTTCTGTTCCTTGCGGAAGCTACGTAGAGCCCTTTCAGCTAACCATCCGACACTCTGACTTACGTCGTTGGATGGAGACTCATTACCCCGACCACAAACCCAGCTTTTTATTCGAGGCCGGTGAAGACGCACCTGCAAAGGTCAGTCTCGGAACTTTTCTCTCATTGAAAGCAGATCGAGACGAGCTATCGAGGGAGCTAAAAGCTCAACAGAAGCGCCTTCAAGAAGTACTTGCAGAGCTCCAGTCGATTGGACTTGAAAGAGATGATCTCAAAGCCTTGGCCAAAACGAATGGCCAACTCAGCGAGCGCAGCGAACTGACCTATCACAACATCATTGGGGCATTGGTCAGCCTTCTCTTGGACCATTCGCCCGCCGGAAAACCTCTTTCGGTATTCACGAATCAAGCAGCCATCGTTGATGCCATTGTCGCTCGTCACAAAGATGTGCCCGGCCTCAGCAAGCGCACGCTGGATGAAAAGTTTGCCGTGGCCAATCGTAGCCTCAAAAAAAATACCTGATCGAGCCAATTGCGTTGCAATAGGGTTGATTGCAATGCAATGACTCATCCGACTTAGTGCGATTCAATCCATGTCACTTACCAGCACGCGCCAACTGGCGCCAGGAGTGACTAGCATGTCCAGCCAATCTATCCCCTCAGTTGAAGCCACTCAACTCCAACGCCACATCATGCGACGTGATGAGGTTGAGCAAAAAACCGGTTTCAAGCGTGCGCACATTTACAACCTGATGAAGGAAGGTAAGTTTCCACAGGCCAAGCGCATCGGACTGCGCGCAGTTGGCTGGGACTCACTGGAAATCGAGCACTGGATTGCAGAACGCCTTTCGCGACAGGAGTGAGGGTGATGCACGTGGTCTCGGTGGTTTCCACCAAGGGTGGGGTAGGCAAAACTACAGTAGCAGCGAACCTCGGCGGCCTGCTGGCAGATGCTGGCCTGCGTGTTCTGCTGTTGGATCTGGATAGCCAGCCCACCCTCTCCAGTTATTATTCATTGAGCCAGAAAGCGCAGGCAGGTGCGTACGAGCTCATTGCACTCAATCTAACAATATCTGAGCGAATAATTTCCAGGACTGCAGTCGTCGGTCTCGACCTGATTTTCTCCAACGACGATCAAGGTCGACTGAGCACCTTGTTGCTGCATGCACCTGATGGGCGACTACGCCTGCACAAGTTACTCAACGATTTGCATCTCAATTATGACCTGCTTTTGATTGATACTCAGGGAGCACGCAGTGTACTGCTGGAGATGGCCATCCTGGCCTCCGATCTCGCCCTATCTCCCATCACACCAGAAATGCTCGCTGCCCGCGAAATGCGCCGTGGCACCTTGAAGCTACTGAGTGAGCTCGAACCGTTTCGCCACCTAGGCATTGACCCGCCGCCCTTACGGCTCTTACTGAACCAAGTGAACGTCAATCGAGTGGACACCCGGATGATCATCCGGAGCCTGCGCGAGACTTTCGCAGAGGCTACCAATATCTCGGTGCTAGACACCGTAATCCCGGACCGCGTGGCATATCTCAATGCCGCCTCCCTCGGCTTACCGGTCCACCGAATAGATAAGTGCCCGTCGAGTAAACGCCGACGCTCGCCGTGTGCGTTAGAAATCATGCAAGCGCTGGCCATCGAATTATTTCCTGAATGGCGCGAAGCGATCTCATCGGTAATGAGGTGTGCGGAGCCTCGATAAAACAAATCGCCCAATCAGCATTTCACCAATTTATTTTTGTTTGATCAGCCCTGAGCCCAGCAGGGCTTGGTAAGGAGTTTTCTAATGTTGGATCAGTTTCCTATCGTCGTTCAGCCTTCCATTCGAGCACGCGACGCGGCTTGCGAGGAGTACTGCACCGTGGTTTTTCGTCTGCAAGGGGGGCGCTCGGCCATGGTGTGGTTCCTCGCAGAACTCTCCCAACATTTCGAAGGTTCAGGGACTGCCGAAATCGTGAAGTTCGAGGTCGGTGACCATTTACGTAGCCGACGTTAACCGAGGCGGTTGCGATGAAGAAGCTCAGTCAGGAGGAAATCACCGACAAGCTGCACCAGGACCACTTCACTCAAGGTCCTGGACTGGAGCGACTGTCCGATCCAGTCATCGACACTCCCATGCTGGTCACTCTGGAAGAGTTACGCCCCTACGAACACAATCCCCGCTTCATCCGTAATCCGCTGTATGAAGATATCAAAGCCTCGATCCGTGAACGCGGGCTAGATCAACCGCCACCGATTACCCGCCGCCCGGGTGAAACCTCTTTCATCATCCGCAACGGCGGTAATACGCGATTAGCAATTCTCGGCGAGCTGTGGCAGGAAACTCGCGACGAGCGTTTCTTTCGGATTCACTGCCTGTTCCGACCTTGGAGCAATGAAACCAACGCCCTACTCGGCCATCTGGCGGAAAGCGACCTGCACGGCCAACTCACGTTCATCGAAAGGGCCCTGGCAGTAGCCAAACTCAAAACCATGCTTGAGTCGGATGGCCCAGAGCTCTCACAACGGGAGCTGTCTCGACGTCTTGCCGCTGGAGGCTATCCGGTTTCGCAGTCGCATATCAGCCGGATGCTGGACACCCTCGAACACTTATTACCCGCCATTCCACAAACTCTGTATGCCGGCTTGGGTAAGCCTCAGATAGAACGTCTGATCGGTCTACGTAGTCAGGCTGAGCGAACCTGGAACCGCTATCCAACCGCCACAGTCGCGTTTGCAGAGTTCTGGCTGGAGACCATGGGCTACTTCGATGGCGGTCCTGAATACTTTGATCTTGAGCAGATCCAGGACGAATTGCTCGAACGCATGAGCCACTTGCTCGGACGGTCCTACCGTATGCTGGCCCTGGAGCTGAGCGATACCCAACGGGTCGTCTCCACGCCTGGGGCTGTCACCACCACGCCCTCAGAAAGCAGCCATCGGCCAAGCGTGCATGAAACTGCGGCAGAGTTGCCCTCCTCCGACACTAACCCCGAATCAACTGATGCCAAGAGCAAGATAGAGCCAATTTCAGAAGAACAGCTCAACGCACCCGAAACAAATACTTTACCTGCGGTCAGTCGCCTATCACGCGTTCAACAGATTCGTGAGCAAATCGATCGCGAGATCATTACCGAAGCGGAGTCTTCATTCGAAACCTGCGCAATCGACGACCTCTGGACCATCGCACCAACGCTGGATACGCCCGAACAACTGCGTTTAAGCATTGCAGGACTGGCCCGGGAAATGGCGGCCTATGCCGGAGATCCCGAGTGCATCATTGATCAAAAGCTTGGCTTGGGCTTCGCGTTGGACATTGAGCGACTTGATCTTTCAGCACCTCGCTCGACCGGCGTTCACCTAATGCTCCTGGCCCTGTTACGGGCTCAAGACGAGGTGAACTGGGAGGACCGCAAGCAAATCCCCTCCGCACTGTTCGGGCAGTTGCTGCTGGGGGTCTATCAACTCCCTCTACCAGATAGACCCGTCACGGACGTGGGTCTGGAACGACTGCCTGACAGTCTGTTAATCAAACTGTTTCGCCTGATCCGCCTGGCCCGGCGTCTAATCGACTTAACACTCATCTCTGAAGACAAAAACTCACCGGAGGAGCTGAGATGAACTTGTCCTTCAATATGCTCAATCAAGCCATGCTAACCCAGGTACTGCACGAACTGCGCCTGGGCAACCTGCAACGCTGCAAGGCACTTGGACTGAGTGAGGATGACATCTTCGTGCTTCAATCCTTACCACCGACCACGTTATCGCGCCTGGCCCATGCCACAGTCCCTTGGCTTGAGGTCAAGATTGACTCGCCAGTGCTGCATCGTTTGATTGAACAAGCTGAACGCGACGAACAGAACGAACGGTTGATCAACCGAGCGCTCAAACTCGGCGCAAGCAGCACCATTATGTACCAGTGTTTTGGCTTGGCGCATTCGGAAACAGCCATGCGTCGGCGTCTACTCAAGATAGAAACTCGTAAAGGCCGCCCCCAACATTTAAGCGAAGCGCAGGAGCATGCGTTGTGGCAACGTTGGTGCCAAATACGAACAGAGGACGGCACCGAGGATAAACTCGACGCCATGATGATGCTTGCCGAAGAACAGCAGATCAGCTTGACCATCGTTTGGCAGCAAATCGACCAGTACAGCAACAAAACATGAATGCTGTTCCCGCCAGTCGCTGGCAACGTGTCCTGCAGCAATGCACACAGCAGCTGCATGAGCGCTGGCCAGCACGCCCTACCACTGAACAGCCCTCCAACCAGGCTCTACAGGCTGGTTTTCTGTTTAGTGGCCAATCACACGAAGTCGTGCCACGTCGGCTGCTGTTGGATAATCGGCTGACGCCATTGGAGCGAAATGCTTGGCAGGTATTTCGGCTCATGCTGCAAGGCCAGGGCGTGGTCACGCCGCGCTATGATGATTTGCAGCCTTACCTCTCGAGCGTGCCCTACGGTGCGTCAGCCTCACGTGAAACCATTGCACGCGTGTTGACGATGCTCAGGCTCACTCGTTGGATCAGTTTGGTTAGCCGCGGTCGCGATCAAATCAGCGGGCAGCTACAAGGTTCTTTGTACGTTCTGCACGATGAGCCGTTAACCCCCGCCGAAGCCATGGAGCTCGATCAGGACTACCTAGAACTGGTCGGACATGCCCTCGGTCACGCGACAAAGGCCGTGCGTATTGTCGCTCAGCACATTGTGGAGGAGCTCCGACAGGACACGAATATCGATCAGGGTCGGTTACCGACGCGGCTGGACAGTTGGGGCGAACAGTGGGCGCAGCAAGGCTTGGATCAGCCACCCGGTGATGCATTCCACGATTCCGAACGTGGGGAAGATCACCACGTTCGGAATCGTGCAGGCCCTCGTTCGGATTCCGAATCAGGCTCGAACCCTAACGTTTCCAGCACCGTTCGGAATCCGAACGCTGCCTGTACTGTATTAAAAGAAAGTAAATGTACAGTACCGCGCGCGACCTCTACTGTGGACAACCTGCACTGGCCCACTTCGCTGCGCCTGAACCCAAGCGAACGTCAGGCCATCGCCGTGGCGCTGAACAAGCTCAACCCAGCGGATCAGCAGGCGGTGCTTAACGAAGCGGGGGCACGCTGTGCGGCCGGTGGTATACGCAAGCCAGCTGCCTATCTGATGGGCTTGGCCCAACGTGCGCTGAAGGGCGACTTTCGTCCTTGGGCAAGTCAGGCCGAACCGTCCCCCGTCGCAGAGCCGCCCCCACCCGCCCCGTCGCGGCCCTCTCGAAAAAAGGGCGAACCTGCATCAGCCCTCGCCCAAGCGTGCCTAAATGAGCTGCGCCAACTGCGTGGAGGCAGTGGACGTCAGTAGATTTGATGCCAGTGGCATCAAATCCAGAGAGCTCCAGTCTACGAAAATATCGGACCGAACCATGGAGCGTTTAGGGAAACGCCTGGGCGTAGTTCCAATAAACGTAGACGTCAGGCATTTGCCCTCTCTCACCAAACCGAATAGACCGCATTCAGCTTTTTGGCTGTCCTTGACCCTCATCTGACGCAACGTCCCGTCCAAGCCAATGCGAGGACAACACCATGGCCGATCACTATCAACTCAATCTAGGTTCATTGCGCAGCAGCATCACCCTGACCCTGCATACCCACCATGCAGCCCGTATCTGGCAAGGTCGAGCCGCACGCGAAGGCGTCCACTCGATCATGGGTATGGCCGGTTACATCAGTGTCACCAACCTGATCAAACAAACTGCGGCCCAAGACGATCCCTATGCAGATTGGGCCATCGTGCAACTCGAAGAAAAATTGATGCAGGCAAAGGCTGGGATGCTGGAACTGACTCAACAGTTAGACCGAATAAGACAGGACCTGCCGACACAGATCGACATGGGGGACAACCTCAACATCCACCCCGTCACTGTGCCATTGTACATCGGCAGTCAGCTGGGTTTTCTGGCGGTTTACCTGCTAACCGACTACGACACGCTGGTCCGCCATACCCTCTTGGCCCATCACACGGCTTTGATCGGCCGAAGAGACATGGAAGCCTGGATCGACGACGGTGCCCACCTGTTACGCAGCCTGTTCGGTCAGGCGCAACGTTATCGACATGCCGGCGTTACACGCGATGATATGGCCGCAAATAATGCCCGCGCCCTGGCGGCCGTGGAGAAGTATGGATTGCCCCCGATGGACATCCTTGAGGGTCATCGCCGTTCTCAGTTTGCGCCGCCGATCATTCGCCGTGGTGCTGTAGCAGTGGATGACGCTGACGCGTTGGCAGAGGACGTGGATGGTCCGTCTGTGACCGTGAATGAGCCGGAGGCTGACGCATGAATCCCATGACCCCGATTCAACCAATGCCCTTCGAAGCGTTGACACCGGATGCCTATCGGCAGCTCGAACACGCTGCCTCCCTAAAAGGCCTTTTAAAACCTTTTAAGGGTAAGGGGGAGTTGGAGCACCTGGCGCAGGTGGCGAGGGAAATCGAGGCGCAGTTATGTCGCCTGATGGAGGCTGTCGTGCAGCAAGCCGGGGATCCGCCGTACTCGCTATTGAAGATACGATTGGTGCTGCAGAAGACCAGTGCGGGCAGCACCTTTTTGCGTTGGCGCACCCGTGATTTTTCTCGCATGGGTGTGGCGGTTTGGGAACGTCAGATCTCCAACAAAGCATTGCCGCAGATCGTACGAGAGGAATTGCACCGTTTCGAATGCGCGCGTATCGCACTAAACCTTCAAATGAGTGTAGTGCATTCGCTCTACCGCCAGGCTACGACCTGCGCGATCAAAATGGCCAGTGCCGAACAGTTGCTGCGCCAGTTCACACCCGCAGTGGAGACAACACGATGAGTACTTTTTTCGTCGGCGAAGGCAATATCGGCAGTGCGCCAGAGTTCCAGGAGTTCGCCTCAGGCAATGACGAGCCACGGCGTTTGCTAAGGCTGAATGTGTACTTCGACAACCCCATCCCACGCGAGGGCAGCTATGAAGATCGGGGCGGCTATTGGGCGCCGGTTGAGCTCTGGCACCGTGAGGCTGAACACTGGAGCACGCTGTACCAGAAAGGCATGCGCGTGCTGGTCGAAGGTCGTACGGTGCGCGATGAGTGGGAGGACAGCGAAGACAATGCACGGGTGACCTTCAAGATCGAGGCCCGTCGAGTCGGCATCCTGCCTCACCGGGTGCACAGCGTGGTCATGCGGGAACGCTCCAGTGAACCGACGGCCGCTCAAAATACTGAACAGGTCAGCTCGTTGACGTCGAAACCCAAGAAACACAGAGGGCAATCGCCTAAGGCCTGAACGACTTCAGGCATAAAAATTGCGCCTTTGCGCGAAGTGCCTGGCCTGTCATTACTCGCTGCTCATGAAGCCCCCACCCAGTTACGAACGCTCCAATGAGGTAGCAGCTTCAGCCCATTCAAGGCCGCCCTCACCGACTAATATGAGGAACCTGCCATTCAGGTTTCTCATATCTCGCCCCTGCTACTTCGAACAACGCTGCTCCGGACTCAATCCGGAGTAGTTATATGCGCCTCTTCCTCTGCGAAAAACCTTCCCAGGGTCGTGACATCGCCAAGGTTCTCGGAGCCACTCAGCGTGGCGATGGTTGCTTGATCGGCCCCGAGACAACTGTCACATGGTGTATCGGCCACCTACTGGAGACGGCCCCGCCTGAAGCCTACGGAACTCAGTACAAGAACTGGTCGTTGGATCATCTACCGATCATTCCGGCGCAGTGGCAAGTGGAGGTCAAACCCAAGACTGCCGCGCAGTTCAAAATCATCAAACGCCTGCTCAGCGAAGCCACCTCCGTTGTCATCGCAACCGACGCCGACCGCGAAGGTGAGATGATTGCCCGCGAATTATTGGAGCTCTGCCAGTACCAAGGCACTGTTCAGCGCCTCTGGCTGTCCGCACTCAACGAAGCATCGATTCGCAGGGCACTGAACTCGCTGAAGTCTGGTCAGGAGACCTTCCCGCTCTATCACTCGGCCCTCGCCCGCAGCCGTGCCG
The DNA here is from genome assembly GCF_900143095.1 of Pseudomonas asturiensis. Lineage (GTDB taxonomy): Bacteria > Pseudomonadota > Gammaproteobacteria > Pseudomonadales > Pseudomonadaceae > Aquipseudomonas > Aquipseudomonas asturiensis. The sequence goes on from NZ_FRDA01000002.1 coordinate 136,567, forward strand.
ACTGGCTGATCGGCATGAACCTCAGTCGTTTGTTTACCCTTCTTGGTCGGCGGGCAGGCTACGACGGCGTTTTGTCAGTGGGGCGCGTCCAGACACCCACCTTACGTCTGGTGGTCGATAGGGATCGTGCGATTGCCGGCTTCGTCCCGGTGCCTTACTGGAACATTGAGGTACACCTATCGTCGATGGGCCAGCGATTCATCGCGTCGTGGTTACCACCATGCTCAGGACGGGACGAGTCGGGGCGTTGCCTACAAAAAGTGCTTGCCCATCACGCGGTCCAAACAATCACCGACGAGAAGTCCGCCACGGTACTCTCGTTACATACTGAGCATTACCGAGAACCGCCGCCCCTGCCCTTCGACCTGAGTACATTGCAGGAAGTCTGCTCGCGTAAGCTGGGGCTCGGCGTCCAGGAAACCCTGAACATCGCCCAAGCCCTGTATGAAACCCACAAAGCCACCACCTACCCGCGCAGCGATTGCCGCTATTTGCCAGAGAATATGTTCAACGAAGCTCCCGCGGTACTAGACGCCCTGCTCAAAACGGATCCTGCACTCAGACCTGCATTCGAGGACCTCGATCAATCATTGCGCTCCCGCGCATGGAACAATGCCAAGGTCACTGCGCACCACGGCATCATCCCCACCATCGAACCGGCAAACCTGGTGCGGATGTCCGAACAAGAACGCCATGTCTACGAACTGATCCGTAGCCACTACCTAGCGCAGTTTCTTCCGCATCATGAGTTTGATCGGACCCAGGTCGAACTGGCGTGTGGCGAAGAACGATTGACCGCTGTGGGCAAACTGATCTTGGTCCAGGGCTGGAAAAGCTCGCTCTCCGAAAACACCGAGGAGGATGAGCCCAGTCACAAATCCCAAGTCTTACCCATCTTGCAACAGGGCACGCAGTGCGCAGTGGACAATGTCGAACTCAAATCCATGCGAACTGCCGCTCCTAAACCTCTCACCGAGGGTGATCTGATCAAGGCGATGAAAAACGTCGCCAAGCTTGTCAACGACCCACGCCTGAAACAGAAACTTCGGGACACCACCGGTATCGGAACCGAAGCCACACGAGCTGGCATTATCAAAGGGCTCATTGATCGCGGTTATTTGATGAAGAAAAAACGCGCCTTAACGGCCACGGCGGCGGCCCATACCCTGATCGAGGCGGTACCCTCTGCAGTCGCGGATCCTGGCATGACTGCGATTTGGGAGCAGGCGCTTGACGAAATCGAAGGGGGACGCCTGACCTTGGATGCGTTTGTCACAAAGCAGGCGAAATGGATCGCGCAATTGGTCGAACATTGTGGTGCGCTCACCTTGTCGATAGCGGTCAAAGCCGGACCGGCCTGCCCCATTTGCAATGCCTCAATGATCAAGCGAAAGGGCAAATCTGGGCCGTTCTGGTCATGCTCGCAGTATCCGAACTGCAAGGGTACTACGCCAATTAGATAAGACACGTGACGCCCATGACAGTTCGGTTGAGATCAACAGGACGTTGGATTGGTGCACAGCTCAGTGCATCATCAGCGGCGCCTGATCCCGCTCCAAGTCGATCAAAGGTTGTCCGACTTCACGGGCCAAAGCGATGCCTGTCGAAATCCATATCTGCCCCAGCTCGTTGAAGGCTTTTAGGTGGGCAGGATCTTCGTTGAGCCAAAGAACAAGGCTTTCGAAGTGTTCGGGGTTATCCGGGCAATCATGAATCTTGATGAACAACTCCATTGTTCGATCCCAAATCAGATCCATGACGTCCTTTCTCTCATCTTCCATGTTCAACCATCCCTCAACATGGTCCTTTCAGACCGTCCCTCTTACTAACCAATCTGGACTCTGATCCCTGAAGGGACAGAAACCACGTCGCGATACTCAGCTGTTTCAGTCACTATAACAACCCAATGAGTCGATACTCAACCTTTAAGGATGTTCATGTCAACGGGTCTTTGCTCAACCATTCGGGTTGAACTGGAGAACTCATCACTTGGCACATAAACATCCAACCCAAGCCCAAATCGGGCGCATGATCGCGAAGCACCGCAGCGAGCGTAATTTGACTCAGGAAGAGGTGGCTGAACGTTTAGGGATCGGTAGCGAAGCTATCTCGCGCCTGGAACGGGGTGTAGTGGAGCTTTCAGTGGTCAAGCTGATGCAACTGGCTGATATTTTCGATTGCCGGATGGATGAACTCCTGACAGCATCGAGTAATCGCCCCAATGACCAGGGTCAGATGATCGCGGGTCTGCTGAGTGGACTGAAAGAAAGCGACCGTGCCTTTATCTTGGCAACCGTCGAACAATTAGCCGCACATCTCGGCAGTAAGTGACCTCTTTTATCGTGCTAAATGTAGTGTCCTATGAAGGGGACCTGCAGGCTTGACGTCTTATTGACCTCTCTGCTGTAGTAACTTCGGATAATCGCCAACGGCGACCCAAGACCGATTAGCTCCGGGCAGCTCGGTCAAACTCTTCGAGTTCGGAGCCTCCTCTTCTGCGGGATCTCGTTCCCGTTCTGTGCTCGACCTGATTGTGGTGGCGGATGACCACTGTTGCCTCTACCCGGCAATAGCGGTCATCCGCTTCGGCGATCGTATTCAGTCCCGGAGCCCACCGGGGAAACACAGGGCACCCTTTGTGCGCGGATGCGTGCCAGCATATTCCGACCCAGGCCACGACAAGGGTCGGTTGGCGAATCATTGCGCAGTTCAACCAAGTTTTGCGAGGAGCTTGTCGACTGCGTAAGACCGTCAAAGGTGGTTTTTCTCTTCCTCGCCTGGCACACCACCAGGCCCACTTTTCTTTTTTTCATTTTCTTAATTCCAGTGACTACCACCGTATTCCGGCCTAAAAAAATCGGGTTGTAGCGTCTTGACGCTCCCCTGTGACAGGCTTATACAAAGGGCGTGGTTCGCTGTCGTTGACAGCCCAGCCCAGGTAGCCAAAACCTTCAAGGCTACGCCACGTTCGTGGTGGTTTACCCAAGTGCGATCAGCGTTCGGAAGCTCGCGCGGTTACCGCTTAAGCGGTGATGAATGCCGACTACTCCATCCCTTCGGATTACCACCGCAGACGTCCCTCTGCTGCACAGCTATTCCCCCAGAAGCATCATTCTGATGGTCATCGGCTTGCCGGTGACGAGTCGTTCATCGCTCGACTTCACCTCACCCACCCTGACGGGGGCTCACTTTCCCGTCAGGGGCTGTGCGTCGCCGTTTTCCCTTGAAACAGGAGAACAACCATGGCCTACGCCAACCAATCCCAAGAAGCGACCTCTTACTTCAACCTGCACACCGCCGGTATCGGCTACCTCAACCGTGTTCGTGAAGTACAGGTCCGCCGCGGTCAGCCATTCATGGCCTGCGATATCGCAGCCTTGCATGGTGCCTCCGATGCAGTGGAGTACACCCGCTTTGATTGCAAAGTCGCTGGTGGCGAAGCTGACCGCTTGATTCGTCTCTATATGGACGCCGTCAGAGCCGAGAAAAAGGTCTTGCTGTCGTTCCGTATTGGTGACCTGTGGATCGACCCATTTCTCTATGAGAAAGGCGATAAACAAGGCCAACCTGGCGCCAGCTTGAAAGGTCGTTTGCTGTTCATCGACTGGATCAAGGTCAATGGCAAGTTCGAATACAAAGCGCCCGCCAGGCAGGAAGCAACAGCACCTGCTGAGCCAGCGCAGATCAATGAACCCTCTCCAACGTCGGCTGATGCCGAAGCGGAGGATACCGACAACCCTACAGAGGCCAGGATTGAACCTGAATCTCCAACCACTCCCCGCACGGCCCGCCGTGTCGCCACACGTGCTGTTCAGTCCGCCTGAACAATCCATGATGTTTTACATCAAGGCGCTCAATCGAGCGCCTTTTCTTCAACTAGCACAGGAGAACCAATATGGAATCCTTCTGGCTTTGCGACGACTGCCTGTTCGGTGCGGCTTACGAGGACTACAGCACGTTATCGCTGTATTACTCGCCGGATGAGATCGAACAACGCATCGCCGCGATACACCGTAGGCTGGTTCGTTTATTGCCCATCAGTGCCGACTTCGATCCCGAAACCGGCTGGGGCATAAGAGGCTTTTCTCCATTGCCTTGCGACGGTTGTGGTTCACCTCTACACGGTCAACGCCACCGATACACTCGGCTGTAAACCCTACATCACCTGCAAACGCCTGCAAACGCCTGCAAACGCCTGCAACTCTACACCCACCCTGGGGATACCACTCCCCTCGGGCGTGTACCCCTGATTATTCCCTTCGGAGGTAGCGCCATGAGCACACCACTCAAACTGATTGAGACCTCGGATTCCGAGGCAGATCGCATTGTCCACGAAAACCAGCTGATCGACGAAGCGCTGCATATTCTGGATCGTCGGCTTTTCGTCCGCGGGCCTATCCTGACGTCGCCGGACACCGTAGCGGCTTACCTAAAACTGCGTCTTGCGCACCAAGACCATGAAGTCTTTGGTGTGATTTTTTTTGACGCCCAGCACCGGGTGCTGGCGTTCGAAATCCTCTTTCACGGCAGCATTGATGGCGCCAGCGTTTACCCCCGCCAAGTCGTTAAGCGTTCCCTCGCGCATAACGCTGCGGCCGCCATTTTTGTTCACAACCACCCCTCAGGGTGTACGGAACCCAGCCAGGCGGATCGCGTCTTGACCGCTCGGTTGAAAGAGGCCTTGGCCTTGATCGACGTGTGCGTACTGGATCACTTCATCGTGGGTGAAGGTCGCCCGCTCTCCCTTGCCGAATACGGCTGGCTTTAACCCTCACAGGCGCCTACGGGCGCCTTAGTCATTTTCATTCTGGAGCACGGTCATGAACCCCACACACCAAGCCACCGCCCTGCTGATCGCCTCAAATCCATTTACTCGCGGCTACGACAAACTTTATATCGAACGGCTGTTAATGATCGCCTACGAGGACGGTTGTCCTCCCTGCTTTCGGCCTATGCACGACTCCCAGGCGCATCTGCCCGACGATACGTTGCAACTGGTCCCCTGCATCTTCAATGATGATTTCGCCTTGATCAGCGAAGGCCAATCCATTCTGAATGAATTGGATGGTTGCTGCCCGTCCAACGGACTGGTGCACCAGGTGGTCTATGCCGTAATAGGCGAAGTGTTCAACGAGCAGTGCCACGTCGCGGACTTTGACTCCTTGAAAGAAGCCAAGTCCGTGGTCCTTCGCTTGAGTTTCGAGACTGGACACTACAGCCGAGCTTGGGAGATCAGTACCGCACACCTCACTGAAGAAGCATTGCGCTACTTGGAACACCGGGCGGGCTATTTCTACTCTAGCCCAACCGGGCTGCTGTTCGAACCCTTTGTCCTGAAGGACTGCAATGGCATCGGGTGTAGCTGATCGGCACGCCCTGGACAGACGATAACCTGTTAAAAATCGAGGGCTGTTCTTATTCATCGCTGAGGCAAGAGCAACTCGATGCTGGTACGCCGGCAGCCTTGGCCAACGTACTGTATATGGCGGCATTGGCGGATGTGCGATTGTTGATCTTCGACCCCGACGCTGCTGTCTTGGATGGACTAGCTATCTATGATGCAGAGCAAAGTATTTAGCGTTAACACGACCTGCCATAAATCGGATTTCTCACTGAATCGCTCCTTCACCTCATGTCAGGTTCTGTACTGAATCTGACATGAGGTTTTTTTCATGGAGCGTTTTTTTACGCCTGTCTGTCTGCTGGTTTTTTTGAGTGCCTGCAGCGCGCAAATTCCAACCCCATTGCCGACTAATCCAAAGATCGACAGTGGCTCCAATCGGACCCAATTATCGAGGAGCCCGGCCGAAGCAAACCATCCGGCGGAGATCCGTTATGGTCGCTATACCCTGGTGAGTACAGAGCCCACTACGGAGCAACGTGATCTTCTCGCTCAAATAATTGATCTGAGCATACCGTCCAACCTTAATCCCTCGGTACAGGAGGCGATGCACTACGTGTTGCAGCGCTCGGGTTATTCGCTCTGCCCTACCACCGAACCAGTAAAGACACTTTTCACTCGGCCTCTGCCCGCTGCCCATTACCGGCTCGGCCCGATTGCGTTACGCAGCGCACTACAGGTACTGGCGGGCTCCGCCTGGCAACTCACGACCGATGAGGTCAGCCGTTCGGTCTGCTTCGAACAGCAGAAAGCTGATGTCGGCATCGTGCGGGCTACACCAGACTCGTCCCATCAGGCGGAGGCACGTCCATGAAAGCCTCGACGTTTCAAACCATCATTGTTGGCTTACTTTACCTGGCAGTCGCCGGGCTGAGCGGCGGTTTGTTTAACCAGTATCAGCGCATGGCAGAGCTACAGAGTACGAACACCAATCGCCTACAAACTTTGGACACCTTGCAACGTAATTTAAGCGCGCTCAAGGACGCACAGGAGAAACTGCAGTACGCGCTGAAAGACTTGAAGCAGATGGTCGATACCGGTGAACAACAGGCCAATACCCTCGATCCGATGCTGGATCAGTGGGCGCAAGAGATACAGGAGATGCGCGACGGTCTGGCAGACCGCGCCACCGTGAAAGACCTGACAGCTCTAAGCGGACGCTTTGAGCACGTCGAACAGCAGCTACTGGAGCTCAAGACTCAGCCAACCCTCCCACCGCCAACCTCTTCCGCGAACAAGCCGAAAAAGACGGCTCGCCCAAAACCCGTCCCGCTATCGCCACCGTTCTCAGTGTTGGGTGTCGAGTCCCGCGGGGGTGAGCGCTTTTTGGCAGTCGCACCTCATGACAGTAGCTCTCTCATAGATATTCGGCTGCTGCATGCCGGCGAGCAGTTCGGAGCCTGGCACCTGAAAGTGCTTGAGCCGCACTCAGCCATCTTCTCGGTGGCCGCTCAGCCAGATCAGACCGTGCAACTCCCTTGAGAAGCGATCATGAACAGAGTGCCACTACTCCCCGTCGTTTGTCTCGCGTCGCTACTGGCCATAGGCACTGCGATGGGCACCCCTGCCACGACACGGTCACGGATCCAGGACACACAATCCACTCCGCTGGGACACTCGCACTCTGAACAGGCCGCAAGCTGGGGGCTCACGGAGCAGGAGTGGACACACTTCGAACAGATCCAAGCCGGCTCACGCGGTTTCTGGAGCCCGAACCTCGATCCGTTGACCGCCCTCGGGGTTGAGGCCCAGACCGACCAAGAACGCCAGCGCTATGCCGAATTACAGGTAGCACTGGAAGCCAAACGCGCCGAGCGTGAATTGGCCTACCAAGACGCTTACACCGCGGCCTGGACCAAGCTGTTTCCCGGGCTGCTGCCGATCCAGGGCATGGCATCTTCGCCCCCTACCAGCTCATCAGTCGCCCCGCGCCCAGCCCTGTTTGTAGAGGACCGCTGCCCTGCATGCACCGCTGAAGCACAACGTTTGCAGAACAGTGACACGGCGTTCGATATCTACCTGGTGGGCAGCCAAGGCGAGGATGAACGCGTCCGCAGCTGGGCTCGCCAGGCAGACATCGATCCGGCCAAGGTTCAACGCCGGCAGATCACCCTGAACCATGACAGTGGTCGCTGGTTTAGCCTGGGTGCCCCAGGACCATTGCCCACCACATTTCAACAGGTGAACGGACAATGGCAACGCCTAAACTGAGTGGTCTTGCGCTCATGTTGACGATGCTCGCAGTCCAGGCTGACGAACTTCCGCCTCCGGCGTATCAATTGGCGGCGCATGACGCCAACATCCCGCCTACGGTGCTGTTCGCAATTACCTTGCAGGAGAGTGGTATCCATGTCCGTGGTCGACTGCTGCCCTGGCCCTGGACCCTTAACATCGCCGGAACACCCTATCGCTTCGCCACGCGCCAGGCCGCCTGTAACGCATTGCTTAAGGCACTCGCCCGGCATGACGCCAAACGGGTCGACGTCGGCCTTGGACAAACCAACCTAGGTTCCCACGAGCAACGTTTTTCCAGTCCCTGCGAAGCCCTTGATCCCTACCGAAATCTCGCCGTGACCGCCGCGTTGTTACATGAGCATCACGCCGCCACCGGTAATTGGGTTTCAGCCGCAGGGCGTTATCACCGCCCTGCGGGAGGTTTACCCGCCGCGCGCTACCGCGATGGATTCTCCCGGCAACTCGCACGGCTACAGGCTTTCGCTGAACAAGGCACACCACCATGAAACGAATTCCTATTGCCTATTACTTCCTCCTGCTCTTGGCTGCTTTCGCCCAGTCGAAACAATCCGTTGCAGAGGACCAGTTTGGCGGCTTCACCCGTCCCCATTTTCAAGTTGCCAGGCCGCCCATGAACAACAATCTCCAGCCTGATCGGGCCATGCATGCGGACCTGTCCATTTTTGCCGATGAAACCTGGTTACTACCCGTCCGCAGCTCTCTCTTGAGCCCCGGCCAAATCACGCCTCGCGCCTTGAACATGCCGGGCTTACGGCCATTTTTCCTGGTCGGTGAGGATCCCCACTCACTGGCTTGGTTGCGTCAACGCGCGACTGAATTGCAGGAAATGGGCGCGGCTGGTCTAGCGGTTGAAGTAACCGATGCCGAAGCTTTGATCCGGATTCGAGCAGCCGCCCCGGGCATCACCATCCTGCCGGTCAACGGTAACGACATCGCCACCCGCTTGCAGATCGAGCACTACCCCGTCTTGATCACCGCCACCTCACTGGAACAATGAGTCCAGGTCATGGCCGAACATGCGATGGAGTCCAAGCTCCGGCCGGCGGTGGAGTTGTACACCGTAGCGATCTGCATCGCCGCCGCGGTGTTGTGCGTGTACTCGCCCTGGGCTGTGGCCCTGTCACCCGAGATCGGGCTGGTTGCGGCGCTGGCCTATGCCCTGTTCGGCCTTATTCGGCTTCGACAAGCCTGGGAGGTGCTGCGCTATCGGCGCAATATCCGTCGGCTGCCCCGTTACGAGCTGACCAGTCGACAGATTCCGATCAGCCGCAAGCGTCTGTTCATGGGCCGCGGATTTCGTTGGACCCGCCTGCACACCCAGCGCCTGGTCGAGGCCCAGGATCCGGCGGTCGCCCACTATGTCGACCAACCTACCTGTTACCGTCTGGCCCGTGGACTCGAACGGCGCCTGGAGCATGCACCGTTCCCGCTCTCGACATTGGCCCGTGTCACCGCCTGGGACAGTGCCTTCAATCCCTTGCGCCCTTTGCCCCCGGTAGGTGGCTCGCCACTGTTGCATGGGGTCGAGCCCGATGAGACGGAAGTCAGTCTACCATTGGGCGAACGCGTCGGACACACCCTGGTGCTAGGCACTACTCGCGTCGGCAAGACGCGACTCGCCGAGGTGTACATCACCCAGGACATTCACCGCGTCGAACACGAGGTAGTGATTGTCTTCGATCCGAAGGGTGATGCCGACCTGCTCAAGCGCATGTACGTCGAAGCCAAACGCGCCGGTAGGGAAAAGGAATTCTATGTTTTCCATCTAGGCTGGCCAGAGATCTCCGCGCGTTACAACGCCGTAGGACGTTTCGGGCGCATTTCGGAAGTGGCGTCGCGTATCGCCGGGCAGCTCAGCGGTGAAGGTAACTCGGCGGCCTTCCGTGAGTTCGCCTGGCGCTTCGTCAACATCATTGCCCGGGCTTTGATCGAGTTGGGTCGACGTCCGGACTACCTGCAGATCCAGCGACATGTGGTCAATATCGATGCGCTGTTCATCGAATACGCTCAGCAGTTTTTCGCCAAGACCGACCCGAAGGCCTGGGAGGTGATTGTCCAACTTGAAGGCAAGCTCAACGAGAAAAACATTCCCCGGCATATGGTGGGACGCGAAAAGCGTGTGGTGGCCATCGAGCAGTACCTGGCGGCCAAACGGGTATTTGATCCAGTCATGGACGGACTGCGATCGGCGGTGCGATATGACCGTACTTACTTCGACAAAATCGTTGCCTCGCTACTGCCGCTGCTGGAGAAACTTACCACCGGCAAGACCGCCCAGCTACTGGCGCCCAACTACACCGATTTAGATGATCCGCGGCCAATCTTCGATTGGATGCAGATCATCCGAAAACGCGGCATCGTCTACGTTGGCCTCGATGCGCTGACTGATGCCGAAGTGGCCGCCGCCGTGGGCAATTCAATGTTCGCCGACTTGGTCTCGGTCGCGGGACATATCTACAAACATGGCATTGACCATGGGCTGCCTCAATCTGGCAACGCTGGTGACAAACTTCCAATCAACCTGCATGCCGATGAGTTCAACGAGTTGATGGGCGATGAGTTCATTCCGCTGATCAACAAGGGGGGCGGTGCCGGTATCCAGGTAACCGCCTACACCCAAACCCTCAGCGATATCGAAGCACGAATCGGCAACCGGGCCAAGGCCGGCCAAGTGGTCGGCAACTTCAACACCCTACAGATGCTGCGGGTGCGGGAAACCGCAACCGCGGAACTGCTCACCCAGCAGTTGCCCAAGGTTAATGTGCTCACCAAAACCTTGGTCTCGGGTGCAACCGACACCTCCGATCCGGAGGCCAACACGGACTTCACCTCGTCCTCACAGGACCGTGTCAGCAGCACCAGCGTGCCGCTGATCGAGCCTGCTCACATCGTCAGCTTGCCCAAGGGGCAAATGTTCTCCTTCCAGGCCGGGGGGCAGCTCTGGAAAGTCCGCATGCCGTTGCCAAAACCCTCCAACGACGATGCCATGCCCAAGGACCTGCAGGAATTAACTCAACGGATGCGGGCGGCCTACAACGCGCAGGCGGGGCAGTGGTGGAGCGCCAGTGGTGGCGGCCCAACTACCAACTTCGATTTGGATCAGGTGGGGTAGCCCGGCCCCACCACAGGTTTCGATTAAGCAAATACGCACTCGGCAGGAGTCATACCTAAATCAAAATCTGCAGAGCGTAATGGAGTGAACGATGGCGACTTTCGCTCAGAAACAGCCACCACAACCGATCCAGCGTCCGGGATTGATTATCTCGGCAACCAGCCTGGCTCTGCGCATCATCGGTGTGCTGATGGCCTCGTTGCTGTTCTCGGTCCTCATCGAGTTCGCCGGTTTGCTGCTAATCTGGGGCGATCAGGGTTGGCGTCACAGCGAAACCGTGTTGAGTAGCGAGCTGGGCTGGTTCAGCGAGCACTTCAAATCTTCTCTCATCCTCCAACAACCTGGGCAGACGATTGTCCAGTGGCTGGATTTTCTAAATCAATGGTTATTGGTTAAGACCGGTTTTGCGGATTTTGCCCGGCAGGCGAGGGTGTCGAACCAAGGCAACGGCTTCTCGAGCTGGATCAACCAGCTCTACGTGAGCATTGAGGACTTCGTACTGGCCGCAGTTTATGTGATCTTTACCTACGTGGTGCGCCTGACCATTCTGGTCCTGGCCGCCCCCCTGTTTCTGATGGCCATGTTTACTGGTTTTATCGATGGTCTGATACGCCGCGACCTGCGCAAATTTGGCGCAGGTCGGGAAAGTAGTTTTGTTTATCACCGTGCAAAACGGACTGTGGTACCGCTATTGACTCTGCCCTGGATCGTTTACCTATCATTACCCATTACACTCAATCCGCCGGCCGTTTTTATCCCTTGCGCCGTGATACTCGGGGCAGCCACCGCATTGACAACAACCACATTCAAAAAATACATCTAAACAAATCACCTGAAGCTCAACCAAGCAACTAGCAGCATATCTATCCAAGAGAGCCAAAAGCCAGAATGATATGCCACTTAGCAAGCTCTCAGCTTTATGAGAAACCACCATTTAAAAAATATTACTCTCATCGCGCGCAACAACCAAGAGCGCGACTTCATGTTACCCTCTCCTATTATTGATAATGACGCTGTTGCAGCCTTGCCACCGGCAAGAAAAGAAATAATACAAAAGAGAAAATACTTCAGATTTTCGTGTTCTCGACTCAGTTTAACCTTATCCACTAACCTTCCAAGTTTTTCATAGAGCTTACGTACACGCTCCCCATGGGCAGTCAGTGGAATGTAATCTTTGCTCCCAAACTCCTGACTATTTATCATTAGATGAGTAGGTGTTTCATGGCACGCGCCGCTATTATTGGCACGAGAGCAAAAATAAGCATTTATTCTGGCTATGGCATCGGGGCCTGGTAATGATTGCAACCAGGAATCTCCGTAGCGTCTCAATTCCGGCTCATCCCCGACGCTGTTGATCGATAATATCGAATACACTTTGACAGCGGATTTACAGACTGCATTTTCAGCCGCTGAAAATGAGGTATCGGTTAGACAGCTCTCCTTCAAATCTTGATACCGATCTTTATAAAACCGCAAATAGTCACCCAGCAATTTATTGGTATCTACCATTTGGTCACGATCAAACTTTGCTTGAGAGTCAACCACCAAATACATGCATCCCACCAGGCTTAGCATGCACCACAGATGGTCATAGCCATGCTTAAATTTCGGACTCTTAAAAAAATTCGCAAAAATTAAAATAATCGACCAACCCAAGACAAATGCAATTAAAAAATTTATCCCACTGTTCCAAAAGCCACCTATATACCCCGACCCCAGATTAAAGTCCTCAGGAATAAGCAACCACCAACTCGGTGCGAATCCGGCCAGTGATAAAAATCCAGGAAAAAGCACGATCAACAAGCCCGCGGTGCCCGGCTTACGCCCTAGAACATAAGCCCCTCTGACAAATACAAGGCCCACTAAAACAAGGAACATAAAGAAAAACAAAGAAATTATTTTTACGCCCGCGACGGGACTAAGATTCAACAGCGGGTACGGTATACCTGGCTCGTATATGTCATTAAAATAACCAAACCAACCGATTCCTTCTAGGTTCTGTGCCACCCCGTAAGAGGCAATGAACGATATCCAATAATATGGTTTTATAAACAGATAAAGCCATTGCATAAAAACTGCTCCCTAAAAAACAAGCTCATGTTCAAAACTGAGGGGGTAGCCCCTCGGTGTAACCCTACCGTCGGCGCATGTGGACCGTGCCAATCAAGAATACCCAAGAGGTCAATCGCCCTCAAAAACGATTGTCTCTGCTTCAGTTTTTCTAGGGATTTAACTGGTCATTTTCACAATCCTGAACGTGAGAATCCAGAGCCAATCGCCATGCTTACGCCCTTCATCTCTAGCCTTCTGATTTCCATATTGTTGGTAGCGTGCAACTGCGCCAACGCAACACCCATTCAAGAACCGGTTGATATGGAGCTCATCCAAAAACAGCTTGAGGTTACTGAGCACATCGCGAATCGCGCAAATATAACCAATACGCCAGACACGTCCGAACGATATCGCTTCGACTATCCCCGTCTAATTCATGACATCCAGCGCATTCGTCAAGGTGTACAGGGCTATTTGTCCCCCTCTCGCGCTCAACCTCGCGATCCCCGTGAAATGGTCGGTGATTACCGACTTGATACCCCGTCTGCGAAGCCTTCGCCATGAGTATGACTGACGCTCAGATCGCGGCCTTCCAAAACGCCTCCGGCTTTTCGGCACAGAGCAGCTCGACACTGTGGCTTTCCCTGGTTCTCGTCCTTGCTTTGCTGTGGTGTGCCTGGGTGATGTGGACGGCCTACCGGGGCTGGGCGACAGGAAGCGTGCGCTTTGGTGCCTTTGGCGGCAGCGCTGCGCGCGTACTGCTCGCCTTGCTGATTTTGATGTTCTTCACCCTGTCCTAACATCGGAGATCGCCATCATGCTCAAGTGCCTTGTCCCTCTCAAAAACAACCTGCGTGATCGTGCAAACCAATGCTTGATAGGTCTGATGCTGGTCCTTGGTCCAGGCCTAGCTTTTGCCGAGCTACCGACCATGGAGGCGCCTTCCCGAGGCGAAGGTTCCGGATTGATCGAAACGATCAAAAACTACGCCTACGACGCCGGCATTCTACTAGGCCTGCTGATTGCCCTTCTCGCGTTTCTCGGCGTGGCTTGGCATTCCCTGACCGTATTTGCCGACGTCCAAAACCAGCGCAAGACCTGGAAAGACCTCGGCGCGGTAGTCGGTATCGGCGCCCTGTTGGTGGTGATCATCATCTGGTTTCTCACCAAGGCTGCCGCGATTCTGTGAGGTCGACATGAACGACACTATCGAACGCCTTGCCGACGGCACCGTGGCCTTTCTGCCGGAGCGACTCAATCGTGATCCAGCCGTATTGCGCGGTTTAACCAATGATGAAATGTGGGTAGCCCTAGGCACAGGCGCCGTCATTGGCCTCCTGGTCGGCGTTCCTCTGGCGATCGCCACCGCCTCGATTGCCGTGGCGCCCACCAGCATGATCGCAGGCATGACAGTGGTGTTATTGGTCGGGGGCACGCTACTGCGTCGGGCCAAACGTGCTCGTCCCGAGACCTGGTTGTACCGCAAGCTCGAATGGATACTCGCCAGCCGTTGGCGCCTGGGGCGTGGAAGTTTGATTCTCCACTCCGGCGCCTGGACAGTTCGCCGTTCGCGTCGACTTGGCCACGCCCTGTCCCGGTGGCAGCCATGAGTCGATTTCGAAACAAGGTCGATGCCCAACAGGCACATATCTTCAGCCTGCGTTTGGCGATAGTGATGCTCGCTCTACTAAGCGCCGGGCTATGGTATGGCTGGCGCTCAGCACCGACCGATCTGACCGTGCATGTCCCCCCTGATCTGCGCGCGGGCAGCACGCGCAAGTGGTGGGATGTCCCCCCAGAGAATGTGTATGCCTTTGCCCTGTACATCTTTGGCCAACTCAACCGCTGGCCCTCGGATGGCGAGCAGGATTATCGCCGCGCCATCTATGGCTTGCAGTCCTACCTGACACCTGCCTGCAAGGCCTTCCTCGACGGAGACTACGAGTACCGCAAGGCCGCCGGCGAGTTGCGCCAGCGGGTGCGTGGCGTCTACGAAATTCTGGGCCGTGGCTACAGCGAAGATCCGGAACTCAGGGTCAAGCAACTCGACCGCGACAGCTGGCTGGTCACGCTCGACCTCAACGCCGATGAGTATTACGCCGCCGAACCGGTAAAACGGGTGGTGGTGCGCTATCCATTGCGCGTGGTGCGTTTTGACCTGGATCCCGAGCGCAACAAGTGGGGGCTGGCTCTGGACTGCTACCAGGGCACTCCGCAAAAAATCTTCCTGCCTGGAGGTGAACCATGAAGCGGATGTCGACCCTGGGACTCACCGTCGCACTAACGCTGTGGGGAGTCGCGGCACAGGCCGTCGAGCTGATGCATTGGGAACGCCTCCCCCTCGCGGTCCCGCTGGTGATCAATCAGGAGCGAGTGGTATTTGTCGATGAGGCTGTTCGCGTCGGCGTGCCCTCAAACTTGACGGGCAAGCTGCGCGTGCAATCCACCGGCGGCACGCTGTACCTGCGCGCGTCGGAAGCCATTGCCCCGACCCGACTGCAACTGCAATCAGTCGCGACGGGTGAGATCATCCTGCTGGATATCGCGGCCACGCCTGGCGATCAACCGCTGGAGCCGGTGCGTATTCTCAAGCATGCTCCGGTGCAGGCTGCCGAGACTGAATCGAGCACCGCCCCTGTTCAAGAACGTACGCCGATCCCGGTCGCGTTGACCCGCTATGCCGCACAGAGCCTGTACGCGCCGCTGCGCACCGTAGAATCCCTACCCGGCGTCCGCCGCGTCCCACTCAAGCTGCGCAGCGTACTGCCGACCCTGTTGCCGAGCGAAAACGTGTCCAGTACGCCCACCGCCGCCTGGCGACTCGGTGATTACTGGGTGACGGTGGTGAAGTTGCGCAATCGTGGTTCAGAGACGGTGCAACTCGATCCACGTCGGCTTCAGGCCACGCTGTTCGCCGCGACCTTCCAGCATGCTTTCCTCGGGCCGGTCGGCAGTGCGGAAGACACCACTATTGCCTACCTCATCACGCGCGGTGCCGGCCTCGAACACGCCCTGATGCTTCCGCCCGTTGCGCGAGGTGCTGACGATGAAGGCTAACGCCTTGCTCAAATGGCTAGTACCAGCTGCGCTGCTGGGCGTAGTGCTGATCATCATGAAAAGCTGGGTCGCGGGAGGCAGTACGCCTTCTCCAGAGCACCCAGTTGATCAGGGCGATATTCAATTATCTGCCGAGCAAGCCAAGTCGCTCGGCATTGCGGGCGATACCCCACGCGACACGGTCGCCACCTTGGTAGGCCAAGTGAAGGCCATGCGCAGCGACATGCTCGGTTTGAAGAAACACAATGATTCACTGCAAACGGAAAACAACCGTCTACGTGAGCGGGAAAACAGCGTCGACTCGCGTATTCAGACGGCACTTGGCAGTGTGACCCAGCAGGTAGACGAAGGCCGCCGACAAGCCAATGAAGCACGCCTCAAAGCGGAACAAGACAGTCGTCAGGCTCGCGGTCTGCTGACGCAATTGCAGGAACAGTTGTCGGGGCTGACCGGCAAAAGCAAGGATATGCCGATCGGACTGGGGCTTGAACCGGGCGATGGGGACCAGTTCGAAGGGCGGCATTCTGCCAACGATGCGCTGCAGTGGATTGAACCCTCGGATGCTCCCTCCACCGAAGCCCGAGGCAAAACCAAGACCTCTTCCGCACCGAGTCTGCCTAATGCCTTCAACTCGCTCGAGGGCTTGAAGGACAATGCCATCGACCGCAGCCAAAAGCAGTTACGCGAGGTCACCAAGGGTGAGCGTGACCTGACGCGATCCGGTGATCGTACCGAAGGTGCGAAGCCGGTCTACACCATTCCCGAAAATGCGACATTGATGGGCTCGGTCGCCATGACCGCGCTGATTGGCCGAGTCCCGGTGGATGGCACCGTGAATGATCCCTATCCCTTCAAGGTGCTGGTCGGTCCGGAAAACCTGACGGCCAACGGCATCGACCTGCCAGACGTCGCGGGGGCTGTGATGAGCGGCACGGCGTCCGGTGACTGGACCCTGTCATGCGTACGCGGACAGGTCGAGTCGATCACTTTTGTGTTTACCGATGGCACCATCCGCACGGTGCCTCAGCCGAAAGCGGTATCCAGCCGCAATGTCTCCACCACCCAGAGCTCAAACACCGACAAGATCCGCGGTGGACTCGGTTACCTCTCCGATCCGTATGGCATTCCCTGCATCGCCGGCGACCGCCGCTCGAACGCCCAGCAGTACCTCGGTAGCCAGAGCCTGATCACTGCTGCCGGCGCGGGTGTCGCTGCCTTGCTCGGGAATGAGCAAAACAACAGCAGCGTGATCAGCTCTGGCGGCAGTGCCTTCGGGGTCACCAGCAGCAGTGGCAATAGCACACTGAACTCAATTCTCAGTGGTGGGGTCAGCGACATTCGCGAGTGGGTCAACAAACTGTATGGCGAAGCCTTTGCTGCCGTGTATGTACCACCTGCAGCACAGGTCGCCCTACACCTCGACCATGAGATCACCATCGACTACGAGCCCAAGGGCCGGAGCGTTCGCCATGAAAAAGATCCTACGTCTCTATCTGATCTGGATTAGCTTGCTCTGCTGGGTCCTGACGGGGTGTTCCACCGACAAGGACACACTTTTGCCGCATGGCGAGCAAACCATGCTGGACATCTGGAACGGCGCCGGCTCACAGGGTACTCAACAGCAACTGTTGGATGCTCGGCAACAGTTGCGTCGCCCGTTGGCTCAAACAGATCTCTCCGCTGCGCTCCAGGAACCGTATACGCGTACAGCAGCGAATGAAATTCGCAACCTGTTCCCTCGCCTGCCCAATCCTGATTTGGTGATGTACGTGTATCCGCATCTGAGTGGTACCGAGCAGGCACCAGTGCCGGGGTACTCGACCGTCTTTCCATTCTACCAACGGGTGCAGTACGCACTGCCGGGTGAACGTCAGGAAAACCTGTAATGTGTAGCGACGATACGGGCAACTGCACGTCTGCATGGAAAGCCTGGCGCAACCCATTGCGCGCCCGCGCCACACTGGCCGATGAAGCTGCGCTCTATGCGCACAATCCCAGCTTCACCGATCATCTGCCGTGGGTCGAATACCTCGAAACCGAGCAGTGTTTTCTACTAGATGACAATCGCTCTGTGGGTGCGGTTTTCGAGCTACTGCCCATCGGCACCGAAGGGCGCGAACCCGATTGGCTAATGGCAGCCCGCGATGCCCTCGAAGATGCCCTGCAGGATAGCTTTGATGAGCTGGATCAAGCGCCTTGGGTGGCGCAGTTTTTCTGCCAGGACGACAATGACTTCACCCCCTATCTGACTTGGCTAACAGATTATATTCAGGACAGCGCCCGAGGCACAGTTTTCACCGAAGCATACCTGGAACTTATTCGCCGACATCTGAAAGCCATCTCCAAGCCTGGCGGCCTGTTCGAAGATAAGGCAATCACGCGCCTGCCCTGGCGAGGAAACAACCGTCGGGTGCGATTGGTGATCTATCGCTGGCTTGAGTCTGACGGTGAGGAGGCGGGACTCAACCCAGTGCAATCGCTGCAACAAACTTGCGAACGTGTCGCTGTTTCGTTGCAGGCGTGCGGGGTGCAATCGACGCGAGTCGATGGCCGAGGTTTGTATGCATGGTTGTTGCCCTGGTTCAATCCAGCCCCCAAGCTCACAGATGAATCGCCCGAAGACTTTTACCGCCGCGTGGCCTATCCGGGGTCTGACGAGAGCGAGTCGCTGGAACTACCTTTCGATCATGACTTTGCCGAACGGTTGTTCTTTAACGAACCGCGTTCGAACGTGCAGCATGGACTCTGGCTTTTTGATGATCACCCCCACCGGGTAATGGTCGTGGACAAGCTGCGCCGGGCGCCATTGATTGGTCAACTCACTGGCGAAATCCGCAAGGGCGACGCGGTGAATGCCCTTTTCGACCAGCTACCCGAAGGCACGGTGATGAGCCTGACCTTGGTGGTCAAACCGCAGGATGTACTCGAGGATCAGTTGAACCGTTTAGCCCGCAAAGCGATCGGTGAAAACCTTGCCTCGACCCAAGCCCGTCAGGATGTTGAAGAGGCTCGTGCGATCATCGGCCGTCAGCACAAGCTGTACCGCGGCACGATGGCGTTTTACGTGCGCGGTTACGATGAACAGCAACTGCGCCAGCGCTCGGTCAGCCTAGCCAATGCGCTGCTGGGTGCGGGCCTGCAGCCGGTACGCGAAGGCGATGAAGTCGCGGCCTGCAACAGCTACCTGCGTTGGTTACCGATGGCTTACAACCCAGCCCGCGACACACGTAACTGGTACACACGTCTGATGTTCGTCCAACACCTGGCAAACCTCGTTCCAGTCTGGGGACGCAGCATTGGCACCGGCCACCCGGGTATTACGCTGTTTAATCGTGGTGGGTCGCCTTTGAGCTTTGATCCGTTGTCACGTTTAGACAGGGCAATGAACGGCCACCTGCTGTTATTCGGCCCCACCGGCGCCGGCAAGTCAGCGACCCTAGTCACCTTGTTGATGCAGATCATGGCTATATACCGCCCTCGCCTATTTATCGTAGAGGCTGGCAACTCGTTCGGCCTGCAGGGTGACTACTTCGCGACCCAGGGCTTGTCGATCAACAAGGTCCAATTGAAACCTGGTGCCCCGGTCAGTCTCGCCCCATTCGGCGATGCCTGGCGCCTGGTCAAACAACCGGATCAAGTGGCGAGTCTTTCCATTGATGAGTGGGACGATGAAACAGTCGCCAGTCGAGAGGACCAGCGCGATGTGCTCGGCGAGTTGGAAATCACCGCTCGCCTGATGATCACCGGCGGCGAGGCCAAAGAAGAGGCGCGACTGAGTCGAGCTGATCGTAGCTTGATTCGTGAGTGTATTCTCGATGCGGCGCAAACCTGTGTCGCAACGAACCGTCAAGTACTGACCCGCGATGTGCGCAACGCTTTACTGCGCGTCGCCAAGGACTCGCGCTTACCGGAAAAGCGTCGCGAACGTGCACAGGAAATGGGCGAGTCCATCGATCTCTTTTGCCAGGGCTTCGAGGGTGAGCTCTTCGACCGTGAAGGCACTCCGTGGCCGGAGAGCGATGTGACCATCGTTGATCTCGCAACTTACGCTCGCGAAGGCTATGAGGCTCAGATGTCTATTAGCTACATCAGCCTGATGAACACCGTAAACAACCTCGCCGAGCGCGACCAGTACTTGGGCCGACCGATCATCATGGTCACCGACGAGGGGCATATCATTACCAAGAATCCGCTGCTGGCGCCTTTCGTGGTTAAGGGCACGAAGATGTGGCGCAAGCTCGGCGCCTGGTTCTGGCTAGCCACGCAAAACCTTGCGGACTTTCCCACGGCTGCGCAGACCATGCTCAACATGATCGAATGGTGGATTTGCTTGAATATGCCGCCCGCGGAGATTGAGGAAATCGCAAGGTTCAAAAAGCTCACGCCGGCGCAGAAAGCCTTGCTGCTTTCCGCTGGTAAGGAGCCGGGAAAATACACTGAAGGGGTCGTGCTATCTCAAAAAATTGAGACGCTGTTTCGGGCCGTACCACCCAGCCTTTATCTTGCCCTGGCGATGACGGAACCTGAAGAGAAGGCCGAGCGCTGGACACTGATGCAGGACCTCGGCTGCTCAGAACTGGAAGCAGCGTATCGAGTAGCTGAACGGATCGATAGCGCACGAGGGATAAACCCGAATAGGTGAGTCTATTTTGATCGCGCGCGCCCTAAAGCCAACGGCGGGTTATCGTGATGTTCCTTGAAGCCGCTGCTGAATCCTCAATAAGAATCCAGCCTCAAAAGCGTCTTGGCAGCAACCTGCGGGAAAGGTCTTGCGTGTTTGCGCTAGCTCCCACCACAGTGGAACGTCGCCGGGCGCATCTAGCCAAGCCTGAGCGCATTGCACGCCACGCTCAATCATTGAGGAAAATTCGCTACCCCACGGAGTCAGAAGACTTGGGCAACCATCCGCCGCTGGAATTGAAACGTAGTTTTCGTCCATACACACCTAAATTTCTGATTTATTTTCAGACGCAAAGTCCAGCTTCGAAAACTTTTAAGCGCTCGCTTACAGCCATAAGCCTTCAAATGGCATAGATCAGCCCTAATGCAGACTATATCCCGTGGATTGAGAGTCCCTCAAGGCGCAATTTGCGCGCATGACTCAAGACTACGAACAGCTGCGTCTGCAACTGGCGGAAAACATCCGCTTGATGCGGCGCGTGAAAAACCTTTCCCAAGAGCAGCTCGCGCTAATGGCCGAGGTCGATCGCACCTACGTTAGTCAAATTGAACGATGCACGGGCAATCCGTCGTTGTTAGTTCTTTGTAAGCTCGCGAGCGTTTTCGAAATTACCGCAGATCAGTTACTTGTGGAACCCGAGGTACTGCGTAGCTCCCTTCACGCCAAATAATAGTCTTACGTATCACAAAGCCGATAGATTGGCCTTCATAATTTCCGCTGACAATCTCCAGCCCCTCACCGATTCTGCCCAGGCCATACATATTGAGCCTGGATTATGACTGCCGTCTATTCGTCAATATCGCCCGCAAGACTACGCCCCTTGGCGCTGAGCATCCTACTGGCATGCGGCCCAAGCGTGGCGCTGGACACCGGAAGCATCACGTCCTCCGTGCTTTCGCCAGAGTGTCTCGAATACAGGGTCGTCGGCATTTGCTTCTGGCTGCTCTGCACGCCATTCGGCTGCACAATCAAAACCTCGACCAAGGTTCGTCATTTCATTCCTGAACTGGTGGTCTCAAGCTACACCGCTACGGGCAATAACCCATGGACCGAGATGGCCACCCTCTCCTCTCCTATCAGCGGTGCGGAAGGTGGCGGCAATCTGATCACGCCGAGCGCTCAGCGCAACAACCTGCCCCGTTTCAAGAACGTTGATGGTATCGGCCACCCTGGCGGATGGGCAGCCACGCAACTGGCTTCGCAATCCGGCTACGCCTGCGCCAGCGGCGCAACTGCGTTTATGCCTTACTACTTGAGTACCTTGGACTCACTGGCTTGGCGCCATGGGATACCGGAAAATTTCTACCCCGAGTCACTTGTGACTGGGATCCGCGAAGTCGGCAGTCAAGTCTTAGGAAGCATGTGGGGTAACATTTATCCCCGGCAGGGTTTTCTGGTACAGCCCGACGATTTCAAGGCAGCCGCAGTCATGGCACAACGGGCCGGTGATGTGGTTACCCGAAACTGGCAGCCGCATGTGTACTTACCACTCACACCAGCCAAACGCGACGGCTACTGGCCACCTGGCCCGATCGTCGAAAACGACGCTTCGACCCACAAATGGCAATTGCTCTCCCCCCAAATCCAGCCCACGTGCGCCATCTTCCCCAGCAATCCAGTCCAGAGCGCGGATGGCGGCTACGCCTGGTCGCTTTGGCGTCCCTATAGCTGCTGCAAACGTGAGGGACAGAAGTTTCTATTCAGCATCGACTTCGAAGGAGGTGCTTCATGAGTCGGCTTCTCGCACGACCATGGTTGGGCGCGATGAGTCTGTTGTTCTGTGGACTGTTTGCCATGGCCACGCATGCCCACTCCGCCGAAGGCGATTACCGCCTGGGCACTCAAGGCGAAGTGCTTGATGACCGCGTGATGTACACCATTGGTGGCGGCTCGGCAGTCGGTTCACCGAGTTCGCTCTATCGACCCAGTGGTCTCGGTGTCGGTGGTTCTTGGCGAGCGAACATGATGTGCGGAAACATGAGCCTCACCAACACCCTGCAAAACCAGCTGAACGGCGTCACCGAAGGTTTCCAGCAGATCATGGGCAGTATCGTACAGAACGCGACCCAAGCCGTTATGTCGCTGCCGGCCTTGATCATACAGCGCGCCAACCCAGGTCTCTATGAGTTGCTAAGTAACGGGGTGATGCAGGGGCGCATCGACTTCGACCGCTCCAAGCTGACCTGCCAGGCCATGGCCGAAAAGATGGCGGACAAGGTCGGTCAAGCTGGCTGGGGCGCGCTGGCCAAGAACCAAGAAATGCAAGGCAATCTGGAGCAAACCGGCGGTGATGCGGTGGCCGCGGTGAAAAACACCGAGGCCCATAACGGCAACAATGGAGTGGCCTGGGTCGGCGGTTCAAAGGCCGGAGGTGATGGGCAGACGCCCATTCGTGTGACTTCCGACGTGGTGCGCGCGGGCTATAACCTGCTGCATAACCGGTCAGTAGATGACAGCACCTCAATCAATAGCAGCGACTGCTTAGGTGGGACTATTTGTCAGACCTGGGCTTCGCCCCAAGAGGAAGCCGAATGGGCCGTTCGCGTACTGGGCGAGAGCGAAGTCGCGACCTGTGACAGCTGCGAAACCCTGCGCGCGACCGCGGGTAGCGGATTGACGCCGTTGATCCAGGAGGCCTACAGCGAGCGACTGAAATCCTTGCAAGGGTTGCTATCGGGCTCTCTGCCGCCTACCCCTGACAACCTTGCGAAAGCCTCGAGCCCAATGCTGCCGGTGACCCGTGGCGTGGTTGAAGCCCTGCGCGACGATCCCGACCAGGATCTGCTTGCACGACGCCTGGCCAGCGAGACAGCCTTGTCCAGCGTACTCGACAAGGCGCTCCTGCTACTGCGTACGCTGCTGGCGGGCAGTCACGAACCGAACATCGCTTCCGCCGAGCCGGCGCAAATCGCCTTAACGAAAAACATCGACGCCCTGGAGCGCGAAATACGCCTGCTGCAGACCGAACTGCAGGTTCGCCAGCTGCTGGCTACCAACACCGCCAGTCTTGTGCTCGATCGGCATGCCGGTGGTGCCGATGCTTCGCGTAAAGTCGAGCAAGGCGACCCCGAGCCCGGTCGACTCAATGATGCTGACGCCAGACGAAAGTAAGCCATGAAACGTTCACGGCTATTCACTTTGCTTTCAGGTCTGGGCATTACCGCGGCGATGATCCTGAGCGTCGCACTGGTCGCCTGGATCGGCCTCACTGCACTGGGTAGTTTCGAGGCCTGGCAGCAGGCATTCGCATCCGTAAGACCTTATCTGCGGTGGTGGCGTGCCTTGCTATACAGCGCCCTCTTTGCGATCTGGTGGGATCTACTTCGACGCTACCGACATCGACCACAGGATCGATTGCGCGTGAAGTGCATCGGAGCATTAGGGCTCGTGCTCGTTACTTGCGTCGAACTCACCCGACTGTGAGGCCACCACCATGCTCATGAGCACCAACAGCTACCTCGAGTTTTACCTCTCTCTGCTGGCCTGGATCATCAATAACGGCCTCTGGAGTGTCCTGTCCGACACCGGGCTATTCGCCGCGCCCTTTGGTGCAATCATCTTGCAGGAATGGTTGTCTGCCCGTCAGCAAGGCGCGGATGAAGGCAACAAGGGACTGCTCTCGGTACCGCGGATCGAGAACCGGTTGTGGCTGGCCTACATCGTTGTGTTGTTCGGTTGCGCGCCTGTGTTTCCGTTGAGCCTCTCGTCAATGACGTTCGATGATGCGGCGAGTCAGCGCTGCGGCGTGAGTGTGGCCAAACCAGAAGAAACTGCCTGGGGGACGACCTTCAATACCATTGGCGGACGCTCTGCCAATGTGCCGATCTGGTGGTTCCTGGTACATGCCTTAAGCAAAGGCGTGACTGCGGCGGCCACCGCCTCCATCCCTTGCGCACCGGATATCCGACAAATGCGCATGGAGATCGACAGCTCGCGCATCGACAGTCAGGTCCTGCAGCAGGAAGTTGCCGACTTCACCCGCGACTGCTACGGCTATTCCCGCTCTCGGCTGTTCACCAACCGTCCGCAGTTGGACAAGGCACAAAGTCACGACGCGTCCTGGATCGGCTCAAGCTATTTTCTCGACACTCCGGGCTACTACGACACCGATCGCTCACGTACACCGCGCGTCAACTGGCCGTATGACGACAACCGCGATGTTTCCTTGCCGCGGTTGGAGAATGGCGCGGGCTACCCCACCTGCAAGCAGTGGTGGAGCGACAGTGGTGTTGGGCTACGCGAGCGCTTGATCGAGCAGGTCGATCCTTCGCTGCTGACTCAGCTGAAAGGTTGGTTGACTGGCCGTTCGAGCAACGAGATCGAAGATGCCACCCTGCGTGAGCTGGTCAGCCCGCGCCAGCAATCGATGTCCATGTCGCCCGGACAGGTGTATCAGGACTACGGCTCCAGCGCTCGTGGAGGTTCGATCAATCAGGGTCTCAATAACCTGGCCACCAATACTGGATTGGCACTGGGTTCCTTCAGTAATTTTCCCGCAATAAATGCGCTACGCGCCGCCCTGCCAATGGTGCAGGCGTTCCTGATCATGGGCGTCATCATCAGCTTGCCGTTGATCCTGCTGGTCAGTACCTACCAGCTGAAGACCGTCATGACGGTGACGTTCGCGCTGTTCACCTTGCACATCCTGACCTTCTGGTGGGAGTTAGCACGCTGGGTCGACTCCAGCATGCTCGACACCTTGTACAACCAAGTTTCGGCTTCCAATCAGGTACTGTTGTCGCTGCCAACATCCGGCTTCATGGATGGGACTGTCACCGCGCAGGTGATCGAGTATGTGATGGGGGCGATGTTCATCGTGCTACCGATGCTGTTTCTCGGGGCAATGAGTTGGGCCGGATATAGCGTAGGTTCAGGCGTAGAAGGAATGCTCACCAGGGGAACCCACGCAGCACAGACAGCGAGCTCTAACGGGACCTCTCAGTTGATGAGCGGTGCAAGAATTGTTTCGCGTAAATAGAGCTCAAAATAACCAATAGCCTACTTCAGAGAACCCCATTTATCGTAACGCTCAGGCCGAGACGGTCTATGCATTGGATCGTCGAGATCGTCACTACCTGGAGCGTCTGAACCCTGAAATGGGATAGCTGCTAATACGACAATTGTGCACATCAGCATAAACAACCAGAAGCTGACAAAAAGAAATGCTCCGAACAGAGCGAGCTTGGCAGTCAGAAAACTCCCGCGAACAAGAAATTTACTTGCGGGCACACCTGCGGCCTCCGCACGCTCAACCACGTGGGATTCAAAAGTTTTCAACCTAAGGTAACCACGCTTCACCGACAGACCACAGACATACGCCCAGCGGTGGGCACGTGAACTCTGAACAGGTTGTTGAGTCGGCATGGTCTCGCCCTCTTCTGAGCGTTTTCATGGTTGAGCCTTGAGGAATAGCCTACTACCGAAAACGGCCCATGCCTGACCGTATATCAGTTTCCCCGGTCGAAAAATCCTCATTGGAAGCCAGAAGACAAGTCCCGTGAACCAGCGTCTCTACAGTGATTGACCCAGATAAATCGTACGATTAAATACAAGGTACGGATCGCTGTTATCGACAGCACTTTCCCAGGTAGCCAGAACCTTCAAGGCTACGTCACTTCGATGATGGTTCTTCCCAAGTGCGATTAGCGTTCGGTGGCTCGCACGGTGACCGTTGCCGCGGTGATGAACGCCTACTCCTCATCTAAGTGCCTTCCGAGCTTCGCTCGCCAGGCAAGCTTCTTGTTTTTCTTCAACCCACTGCAGGGAAATCTTTCCCCGCGCGGGACAGGTTTCTTCGAGTTTTCAACGGAGACATACCATGCCCGACTCACTTACACCGGAAATACTGAACACCCTTCGGTTACCCATCGTGTTCACACCTGGCGCGTGGCAACGTGCTGTACTGCTCGAGCAATCCGATCATGCTGAGAAGCTGCAGGTCGATCGGTTGAGCCACGTGTTGCGCGCAGCCTTCGAAGCCCACCTGGCCTATCCACATAAGTCTTACGTGCTGTTCGAGGTAATGCATATTGAACCAGCCGATCACTTAGACCACGACCCGTTGCTGCAATTGAGTCTGAGCTTACTCCAAGAACCGGGTCAACCTGGCGCCTTGCTGATCGCGCTTGCAGGAGAACAGCGCTAAGCGCAATGGGCGGCGCCCACCTCCACATTCGGACGGCATGCAAGACCTGCATCAATCCAACCCATCACCCAACCGGGGAACCCTCCCCCGACGGGCAAGGCGTTCCTCCGTTTTTTCTCTCGAGGAAATTGCCATGCGCGATATCTACCAAGACGTGACAGACAAGATCGTTACTGCGTTAGACCAAGGTGTTGCACCCTGGATCAAACCCTGGTCCTTAAGTGGTTCCGCTTGCATCAGTCATCAACTCTACCCCGTCAACGCCATCACGCGACGTCCGTATTCGGGCATCAATTTACCACTGCTCTGGGCCGAGGCCAGTTTGCAGGGGTTCACTCAAGATCGTTGGCTGACCTTCAATCAAGCAAAAAAAGCGGGTGGGCACATCCGTAAGGGTGAGCACAGCGCTCTGGCGGTGCTCTACAAGCCGATGGAGCGCGAGGAACAGACCGAGTCAGGCCAACCCGTACTTGATGAACATGGTCAGCCCAAGGTCGCTCACTTCGGTATTCTCAGGACGCATTTTCTGTTCAACATCGAGCAAACGGAAGGGCTCGAAATGCTCAATGACACCCTGCTCGAGACGGAACCGAGTGGTCCCTTCCAGCCCAACAGCGCCGCGGAAAATCTGCTGTTAAGTTCAGGTGCACGCATCGTTCATCGGCCTGCCGACGAAGCCTTTTACCACCCGATCAGGGATCTCATCCAACTGCCGACAAAGGCACAATTTCACGATGAAAGCGGGTACTACGCCACCGCACTGCACGAGCTGACGCACTGGACCGGGCATCACACTCGGTTGCAGCGCGAAGGCGTGACGTCAGCCTGTCCGTTCGGCTCGCCAGGCTACGCGTTTGAGGAGTTGATCGCCGAGATGGGCGCTGCTTTTTTATGTGCCTACGCAGGTATAAAGGGGGAGTTGCGGCACGAGGGCTACATCGACTCCTGGCTCGGCCTGCTCAAGGCTGACAAACGCGCGATCTTTCGCGCCAGTGGTCAGGCCCGAAGCGCCTCGGAGTTTGTACTCAACCTGGAGCAGCAACGGAAGCAAATGATAATGGATGACTCACGATGCATGTACGATGGAGTTTGAACGTTATCTCACCGCTGCAATCGCATCACAGGGCCCGACGCAAGTTGGGCCCTTTTTTCTGACACCCAGAAAACCCATGCCGCGAGGCTCTGATACAACGGGTCAGGGATGGGTGCACACCCGTAACCTGTCATTCCGCATCCAGGTTCTGCGCCAGAAAATCCACCAGATTGAGCGGACTCCGGCTGTCGATCACCTTGTAGATCAGATCGCGTTTACTGCGCGGCAACTTCTTGACCACGCTCTTCGCTGAAGCCCTGACGGCTTCGTCGGTCCCATGGATACGTGCCGCGAGCAGCAGCACGAGCGTGGCGTCAGTAAGGTTCATGGCAAGACCCAAAAAATAGGCACCGTAGTGTACCGACTCTTTTCTTTTTCGTACCAGCCCCAACAAAACGATGTGTAGCAGTATCGATATCCCGATTGCCGCGCAAAGGGACACGAGCCAAAAAGGACGGGTAAGGGTTGGAAGGGAATAGGGACTCAAGGGTAAGAGCTCTATCCGAAAAGGCTAAAAGGCCACTGACCCAGCCACCTCCCGGGGGTCACGATGCTCAGTCTGTTTCGCCACAAAAAGCAGAAGCCACCTCCGCCACCGACCGTCAACGTCGCCGAAGGCTACCTACCCGTTGAGTCGGCCCACAGCCTGTTAGCGGCGGACCACCGCTGTCAGTTGCTTGATCGGATTTGGCAGTACACCGCCCTCTCCCACGCGCAGTTCAGCCAGCTCTATTTAAATCCTATACATCGTTACGCCGAACAGGTCCAGCAACTCCCGGCCAGCGAAACACACCACCATGCGTATCTCGGCGGCATGCTCGACCATGGCCTGGAGCTGGTCGCTTGCAGTTTGAAACTGCGTCAGTCGTATCTGCTTCCCACCGGCGCCGCGCCCGAAGACCAAGCCGCCCAGACCGATGCCTGGTCGGCCGGCATCGCCTATGGCGCCCTGCTGCATGACATCGGCAAGATCGCCGTGGACCTGCAGGTCGAACGCCAGGATGGCCGGGTTTGGCATCCTTGGCAGGGTCCCCTGGATCAGCCCTACCGTTTTCGTTACATCAAGGGTCGTGACTACCACCTGCACGGCGCCGCCGCAGGTTTGCTCTACAGCCAGATTCTTGATCGCGCGATTCTCGATTGGCTCAGCGGATTTTCGCCGCTGTGGGCGAGTCTGCTGTATGTCCTGGCCGGTCAGTACGAACGTGCTGGCGTGCTCGGTGAGTTGGTGATGCAGGCCGACCGCGTCTCCACCGCGCAGAATATCGGTGGTAACCCGAGCAAGGCGTTACAAGCACCCATTCATTCGCTGCAACATCACTTGATCAGCGGACTGCGTCATCTGGTTCAACACGAGCTGAAACTCAACCAGCCGGGTGCCGCGGGTTGGCTAACCCAGGACACCCTGTGGCTCGTCAGCAAGGCAGTCACGGACAAGCTGCGAGCCTATCTACTGTCGCAATCAATTGAGGGCATTCCCTCCTCCAACATCGCAGTGTTCGACGAACTCCAGTCGCATGGGTTGGTCGAGTCCACCCCGGCAGGCAAAGCCATCTGGACCGCTCTTGTCGCACAGGGGAACTGGCAGCAAACCTTTACTTTTCTGCGCATTCAACCGGCTTTAATCTGGGGGAGCGAAGACCGCCCCGAGGCTTTCAGCGGAACGGTGAGCAGTGCAGCCGATGACCATTCGACTGACGCTCCGGCATCACCACTATCCCCCAAGCCAGTTAGTACAAGATCAACTCAAAGCTCATCGCAGCCCGATCCACTGGCGATGGAAGATACTGACTACTTAGGAACACTGCTGGACATGTTCGAATTAGCAGACCTCGAGACCGATGACGCGCCGTCCGAAAACCCTATCGAAATCTCAACCCCCCCTTCGGATAACCCTGGCCAGGCATTCTTGAATTGGGTCAAGGAAGGCATCCAGAGTCACAAGCTGGTCATCAATGACAGCAAGGCCAAAATCCATACGGTTAGTGGCAGCGCATTTCTGGTCACACCTGGTCTCTTCCAACGCTACGCGCAGGAGTTTCCCGGTATCTCACAGGGGGCTGATCAAGAAATTGAAGAATGGCGCTGGGTGCAGAAGCAGTTCGAGAAACTGAAGGTCCACAGGAAGCGTGAAAATGGCTTGAACATCTGGACTTGCCAAATCGAAGGTCCGCGGAAGAGAGCGACACTCAAAGGCTATTTACTTGAAGAATCAAAACTGCTGTTCGAATCGATACCATCCGATAATCCCTTTCTTAAACTCGAAAAATAGCAAATTTCCATAGCTTCTACTGAAGTAATTGGTAGCGGCCAAAATATTTGGACCTGCAGTATCCAAGGATAGCGTAAACCAGCTTACTCAACGGCTAAGCTGATTCGAAACGCTAAGGTAGTTCGCAGCGAACCCGCCAGCTAACAATAACTCCCTCAAGATAAGTAATTAGCAGATACTGTGCAATGTGAAAACCAGGCCCTAAAAGCTCCGTCGCCGAGTGATGTATCACGGAAGGGGAAAATTAATCCCCTCCGCGATAACTTACTAATTCAGGAATGGCTCGACCGGCACTACCACCCCAAATTTTTCCAACTGCAGAAACTTTGCGCCCAAAATCTCAGCTGGAATCTTACGCTGCAAAAGGCCGAAGAAGTTTTCATCGTGTGTAGAGATAATAATTTGTTTATCAAACTGTAGACAGATACTGCGCAAAAGATCAATGGTTGAGAGAATATTGATGGAGTCCATCGACTGGATAGGATCATCGATCATCACGACATCGATCGAATTACCCTGATCATCCTTGGCATGAAGCGCGCCGGCCAGAAACACACTGAGACTGAGGATATTGGACTGAGCAGCGCTGAAGTACAGGATTGGAGAAATCAAAATCCCATCTTCGTCACTCACGACAATATTCAAACCGGGCTTATCAGAGTCAAAATCCGGCTTGAATTCTACCTTCTTAAAGGATGGGTGTGGGTCAATTTTTTTGTAGATAATGTTGATGAGATCTTCATAGAAGAAATTATTAATCATTGTCTTCAGCTGTTCGATCACAGCCGACCGCTCCGAACTCAGGAGAATATCAACTTGACTTCGCTGATCCAGCTGAACTTCCAGTTCAGCCAACTCATCTTGAAGGGATAACCGCTTGATGTAGGGTTTAAAGGAAGCCATCAATTCCAACAACAGTTTGAAACTGTTTTCAGCGGTTTCAAGTTGCTCGATGCGCAAGCGACGGGTCTGGAGTTCACTGCTGATCAGTGCTTTGACTTGGTCTAAACTATCCTCTAAGCGAACAACCATCAAAGCTGCAAGGCTTTCATAGAAAGCGTTGATTGCGGACTGAGCGCGAGCCAATTCCAGATCAAGCCCATCTTTCTGAGATCGAAGCTGGGCAAAACTCACCCACGTCCCATCGGACACCATCTTCTGCTGGAGTGCACTGCACTGAATCGTCAGCTTATCAGTAGCGGCCTTGGCGTTAGCAAGTTGAGATTCAAATTTACTCTTCTCGGCCTGACAATATTCAGCCAATTGAGCTGAATTGATACCGTTATTAACCAGGTACTGAGAGACAAGCAGATAGGACGCTTGAGACTTAAGGGTATCGGCTTCCGTTGTCAGCACCTGCAAATCTGCATCAATCTGTGAAACCTTTCGATTGAGCTGTGCAATCTCTTCAGATAACTCAGTTTGGCGATTTACAAGTCCGGAGCGTTTGAGTGAAAGCTGAGCGATCTCGCCTTGAGCACGGGTCAAGAGCTCATCCAGTGCGAGACTCCATACGGTCTTATCGAGTGTGTTAACTCTGTCCTCTAAGGCGCGTTTTTCCACCTCCAGATCAGACTTTTCTCGTTCAATTAGCTCCAGTCTTGCACTCAACTCCTTGATTGTTCCGCGAAGGTCAGCCAACTGCTGCCCATGTGCCTCTTCCGCCACTCGCGTGATAGATTTCACTTCATCCAGCAGCTGCTTACGACGTGTTTCCGACTGTGCGAGAAGTTCCGCGTTTTCCTGACTAAGCCGCGATAGCAGAGTCTGCGATTTAACTTTCAGCCTGAGCTTGTCGGCATCCTCGTGGGGGGCGCTGCACAGCGGGCAAATATTTGACGGCCATGCGCTGAGGTAGTCAAGGCCGGTGGAAATCAAACGTTCATGCACACCCATCTGGTTAGCCAAGGCTGCTTGAGTCGCATGCACAGTTTTGTCATGGAGATCAATGGATTCCAACTCAGTAAAACACTTTGTCAAGCGCTCAATATTCTCTTGACCTAAATATTTAGTGCCTTCAACCGCAGACAAGATAAAGTTTGCAGTAAGTTTGAAACCTGACACTTGCTTCAAGTTGGCTTGAAGGCCATCCAACTTTGCTGTGTCCAGACGAACCGAAACCTCTTTCTCAGCAATTTGCTGAGCGATCAAGTCTATTCGCGCACGATGCGATGTTAGCTCTGCATATATCGGCCCCGCATTATCGATAGAGTTCCTAAGAAACGCAACGCGATCATCAGCCTCTTTGAGCTCCTGAGTGAGATCGCTCATGGCCCTTGCAAACCCTGACAACTGTGCCGCATGACCTGATCGGCTATCTCCCAGCGCTATTTGACGTTTGGCGATCTCATTGAGGCGTGATTCAGACAGAAAGAACCCAACGGAATGATTGATTATGTCAAGAATATTTGTCGAACGCTGACTCGCCTCTAGGACATCGTTTGTGCTTTTTTCATGAGCGTTCAGCAGTTCCTGATAGCCGCCAGCATCTTTTACACCCTGATCAAGACGCGCTGAAATAGCTTTCTGATCGATGAAAAATTGGCTATTAAGTTCAATCTCAGGAATCTTTACCAATCTATCAGCAAGAGTGTCAACCGCCCGGACATTAGCTTCACGTTCTACGTTTAATTCATGCTGTCGGGAGATAAGGCTTGCATTCAGTGCATATTCAGCCTGAGCGGAAAACCTCTCGTCCGCAAGCAAGATGTTCTCACCAGCAGCGTTGAGCTGTGTAGCTATTGCATTGAAACTATCAAAGATGGAGAGGTCAACAGGCTGATCCAGCTCGGCGATAATGGCTTCACGCTGAGAATCCAAAGCCAGCAGCTCAGATTTATTATCAAGGATAAGTGCAGTCAACTCCTTGCGGGCCTTTTCAGTTTTCCCGCCAAAATTTTCCATAAACTTCGTATAGCGTTCTTGCGGCTTCGCCTCCCGGAGGAATCTGTCAATCTCATCTTGACTTAAGATGACACGCCGAAAGTAATCGTTCTCGCGTCCTTTTTCTCCGAAGCGTAAGTCCCGTCCATTAATGCGTATTTTTCCCAACTCTCGTGTAAAAGGAGTAGGCAGCGTAGTTGAAACAACCACCTGAGTTTTAACGTCGTCGTCGACGTATTTATTTCGAAGGATCTCCTGCCCCTTGTCCACGTCCTTGGTCGCGCGGGCAGCGCCTTCATAATTAGCTCTATTGTAGTCGCCACCTAAACGCTCCAAATGATTCGTGACCGCCCATTCGACAGCATCATAAAACGAGCTTTTACCAAATCCATTAGGAGCAAATATCGCAACAAAATTAGAAGGAAGATCGTCAGCATTCGTAAAATCGAATGTGCCTTCTGATTTCATTTTGTAAGCACGAAATGCTTCAATTTCAACCTTTTTGATTTTCATTTTTATTCAGAGATTCTATAATTTCATTTATCATTGACGCGCGTTTTTCCTTGGATTCAATCTTTTGATCTAACGGCGCGCCCCGAACGAATTTCTCCAGCGACAATAAGGGTTCTCGGGTTTCCGCAACACGAGGATCCAGCGCCAAATCTGCTCCTAGGAGCTGTTCTTCCAGGCAGCCAGTTAATTGCTCAACCGTGGGCAATTCAGCATACCCATCAATTATCAATTTACGAGCAGAGTATTTGTTGTTCTCGATCTGGTATTTATCCCAAATTGGCACAGTGCCGATCGTCACAAAAGCGATATATACGTTCCACACAGCGAGGTTTCCGGGAGGTTGGTGGTGAACCGAAACCAGGTTTTGGATCACCCGCCAGTTCGCTACGATATCTGACGGTTTTTTACACAGGCAAGCAATACACGAAATATAGGACAGCAAATCATCTGAGCGAAACATTTGAAATTCAATGCCATCAAACTCAGCAGTAAGAAACTCAAAATCATAATCTTTAATTAATAATTTCATTCAACTTTTTCCTGAGTTCCAGCAGTTGAACCTTACCTGGAGCCAAACTGCGATAGTCAAACTCTTTCTCGATTACGCAGCTTTTGCGCAAACCTTCCAGATGAGTGAGCTTATAGCTGTTGTAAATCGCACTCTCAACTTCATCAATAGAGAACGGACCTTGGTTCGGAACGGTTGCAATATTGCTAATTACATTCTCAAGCACAAAGTCTGGAGGAAAGGGTTGCGCTGCAGCATCAGGCGAGGCGACCACAAGGGTGCCGTTTTTGTCGAGCAACTTACGGGCAATTTTGAGAATTTCATCCAAGCGGCCAAGCCAGTTGGTGACATCGCTGGTGTACAGCAGGCGACGCTTCTTATCGATCCCGCCGATATAGTCGTTATCCGCAATTCCAGCACCATCCATGAGTGCGGAGATCACAACAAACTCTAAATATGCAATCCACAACTCTCGTGCTTCCAGCACGCTGGACTGCCCCGTGTCTATCAATAACTGGACATCATAGTGCTTCATGATTTCGTAAGGAGCCGGCATTCCGCTCTCGATTAATGAGTCTGCGAAACCAATTAATGCAGTTTTCAGATGCTGAACATTACTGGGATCAATCACATTGAATGCGAAAATCCTATCCCGCACTCTCGAAAAGCACTCCATATGTGGCGGAATCATTGGTGCACTTGAATGGAGGGTGAGGAGTTCGGTGTATCGAGCTAGGCCATGACAATCGACGCGGCCATACTGGTGATCCAGACAACTGGCCTCCATCTCGAATTCCACTCCCACCAAATACGGATAATCGTTATCTATATGGTATACGCCACCTCCAGACATCCCTTGAATGATGTCTTTACTCGGAATACCCGCCAATTCCAGGGTTATAAGGTCGTTGACCACGCTGGCCGCGTGGCCAGTCCGATGCTTGATTGGTGTTGCACTCGCCCTTTCCGCTTTTGGGAGGCCCACAAAAGTGAGGTTGGCCTGGAGTGGCAAGTGAGCGGCACTCCAGGATTTCTGAGATAGGTCAGCCTGATGCGTAATTTTTAATACTGCGCAATCTAAGGATTCCTGCTGACCCACCTTGGGGAAAACCAAGACGCCCAGCACTTCAATGGAATTCTGATTATGGTCAACTACCACGTTACGAGCAGCGTCTTCAAAAACGGCGTGCCTGGCCGTGAGCACGTAGGAAAATTCCTGAGTCATGGCATTCACCAGAACACCGCTTCCGCCATTAACCATTACACAGTATGACTGCATAATTTCCGAAACTGTCTTATTAGAATCTGATTTCATCATCGAGCACTTCTAGACGCGAGGAGTATTCCTCAATTTCATGAGCTAGTAGCAGGGGAGCGACCACATGATCATAATTAAAACACACTTTACCCCGAGTAGATTTTATGATTCTGGCGATCGTCCTTTTGTTCGGAAGCCCATGCCTAGATCCATCAGTGGACACAATATAAATCGGCGAATCCAGAACCCCCAACAAATCGCTACTGGTATTGTATTGGCTTCCGTGATGCGACAATTTTACAAGATCCAATTGAAGCTTGTTGGTTTCGCTGTGATCAAAAGCCCGTAAGCTTTCGCACACTACGCCATCGTGTGCATCTCCTAGAAAAAGCATGCGCCTACCATCTGCCTCGAGTATAAATGCTATAGAGCTACCGTTATAAATAGAGGCATCAGAATGAAACTTATCGTCTAACCAGATATCTTGAAACGCTAAATGATAGTCAGTGTCGTGCGCCGAGGTCTTTCCTGAATCAACTTCGAAAGGCCAAACATTCAATAACTTCATAAGTTGCTCACGACTAGGCGACAACACCTTGAACGTAAAGGGGCCAGCTTTATAAGTTTGCCCTGCCATTACGAGCGGAGCTCGAACGCAGCCAATCTTATCAAGCAATTCTTCCAGGTCTTTTCCTTGCTTGACCGATGTTTGCGGATCGTCATCAAGCAGCTTGATATTATTTTCGGGTATTTCGGGCACATCAAAATGACGTGTGATCAATCGCGAAGAATTAAACCAGATGGATTTGACCATATCACCTAGATAACCAGGTTTCTCAAAGGCTTTGATAAGTCCATTGATATGATCGTCATCAATGTGGGTGAGGATGGCTAGATCGATGTGCTGCCCTTTGGCTTTCAAATCATCGAGGGTATTGCACAGCGCACCGGCGTAAAGCTGCCGTGGCCCATGCCTGAAGGTCGTAGACGTTCCTCCATCTATCAGCAGATTGAACACCCCGCCAGGCCCCTCATGGCTGACGAGAATGCAGTCTCCTTGCCTCGCTTTGAGAACGCGGACGATTATAGCCATCAGGACTCCCTGTCACTGCCTGGCTCTGCCAGGCTGTCAAGATGCCAGTAGCATAGGCCCTACGCGGAAGACTTCCAAGGAAAGCGTCCAAGCCAATTTCTGGCGTCAGACAACCTACAGATTTTTCCCCTCATTTCGTACACTGCCTAGGCACTAGTCAGATAACAACAGATCTTTATGCTGACTAACCGCGCGACAGTCTACGAGTCCGTTTGCGCCTTAATGCCGGGGTCACTCCATTCCCCCTAACATCTCGGCAAACGTCATAATAGGCATGCCCTTCCTCCGCCGGAGCGACCACGGCTCGAAGGTGTCCTCGATGAATGATAGCCCCGTTCGAAGGGTCATCATCCACAAAAGCGTCGACTCGACGTCGGCTCCGCCCTGCATGGAAGACAGCCAAGTACGGCAGGATGAGGATAGTGCCCAGCGAGAGAGCTGAGCATCATCTGTAGAGAGGTCATCGCTGTCGTCAAACAACGGGTGGCTAGTCACCAAAAGATCGTGCTTGATGGCCAGCGCCCGTGCCACTCCTTGATCGTCGATCATAGATAGCGCGAGCGCCACGCGAGAATCGGAGGTATTCGTGCCGCGAAGGGCTTCCAAAGAATCAGCATCGCAGCAACGTGCCAGCTTCGCGCCAAGCGCCAGAAGCAGCGGCGCAGCTAACTGCGGATCAATGTGGTCTACCGCTCGATTAATCACTGACCAAGGCACGAGAGTGAGCTCGGAGGGATGATGGCTGAACCTGTGCACAGCGCTCCAAGCCGCCGCGTAACGTACGGGATAAAGATTTTCCTCGCCGCTACCGACCACATGGTTGTCGCAAAGACAGTGTTCGATCACCGTCCAGGCCGTCGGATAGTCTGGAGTGATCATGAGGTCGAGCAAAGCCCCGTGTAGAAGGGCATCAATGGCCTTGTCGTCTTCGCGGATGAGGAAAGCCGTGATGCGGTCTAAGACTGCCACCGGTAGGGAGTCTAACTGACCGAACGCATTCGTAGCAGCACGGGCGACGTGATACTCGGGCTCCTCTCGGTGCTGATGCATAAAATGCCTAGCATAGTTTCGACGGTCGCCAAGAAGCGTTAGGAGAGCCTCGAGTCCTTCAGCCCAGCGATGCTGACCAATGACAACGGCCAGTGCCTCTCGAACTGGCGCGCTCCTGTCTGTGACCAAGTCCAATAGTGCCGCCTTTTCAGCCCAGTCGGCCTTCGGGGCCAAGGCCCCTATGGCGGCGCGTCTTACCCTGTAGTGCGGATGAACGAGCGCCTTGGCGATCAAACGACGGGCCGTTGGGCTGCCGATCGCGGCTAAAGCCCCAACGGCCGCCTGGGCATCGTCTTCATCCTCAGATCCGACCCATTTTTCAGCTAATACTTGGACATCCTCGCCTTCAACAGCTGAGGCCTTAAGCAGTAGACGCGCCAGACCCCGGGGCCCTTCATTCAGCAGGGTTTGTCTCTGGTCCAGCGGGATATCCTGGAAACATTTTAAGAGGGTGGCGTCTTCAGCTCGGAGCTCACGCGAAAGCGCCAGGTGCAAGGCGGCCTTAGCATTGGGCGGGCTCGCGGTCAAAATGCGCTGCGCAAGCGTAGCCGCCTTTTTCCCGTACTCCAGGCTGGCAATCTTCGGTGCTAGCAGCACGGCGCGAACTGGCGACAGTTGCGGTAAAAGGCCCAACAGAATGCTCTGCGCCGATGGCTTTCCCGATCCCCCTTCCCCGTCGCTTTCAAGAAATGAAAGAGCCCGGACGGCGGCGTCGATCGCCTTGGTACCGCCGCCAGTCAGTGCTCGCATAATGCGGTCTCGCCCAAATTCGAGGCGCCGGTCAGCAATGATGCTCAGCCCTGCGGCCTGAAGCCAGTCGTCCTCACCAGCGGCCCCGAAAAAGGCGTCAAGCTCGACGGCCTTGACCGTGGGCCGACTGTAGCGCATGACCTCGGCCCAAAGCGGCAGAATAATATCCGGTCTAGGATGTTTCGCGATCCATTCGTGGCCTTGCAGGCGCCGGCGCGCGCTGACATAGCCTATGGCAAAGTGATCAGCCGAAGAAGGCCCTTCCTCCTCGGCGCGCTCCTGGATGGAGAGACTTACAGCAAAATCCAGCTCTCCTTGCCAAGCTTGACGGCGCTCCTCGCTGGACCGAGCCAAGGTAATGTCAACGCTCGCCCGCATGTCCATAATCTGATCCCACACCGCATCATACGGCGGCTCAGCACCCGCCAAGGCGCATTCCGAAATCGCGTCGGCACTCATTGCAAATTCGGCTCTGTTGGATACCATCTCACCTGCTGCCAGGAAAGCCTCGGTAAAATCCACCGCAAAAGGCCGCAGCCAGGAAATTAGATCCTCGGCAGCATAGTCGGTATCCGTCCATGGCAAGCAATAAGCGATAAATCCATTGACGATGCGCAGTTCTGGATCGGCGGCGACCACGGCATCGCGATCAGTCTTGGAAACCTTGGGTGGTTGCCAGCCGACAGCACCGAAGCCATCTTTCTTTCTCGGCCCACCACGCTCGAGCCAGTCTACGAGCCTGCGAATCGGAGAATCCGGGCTAAGTAGTCGAGTGGCCGAGCTCCACGCCCCTCTGAAGTTGTTGGCATCGCCCGCAGCCTTGATCAGGCCGTCAATCAGAATGCTATCGAAGGCTGCTACAACGGCCTCGTCGGATTCAACCCCATCGTCCTCAAGCGCCCTCGCCCCGGTCACCAGACGTTCGACTGCACCTAGGAACTCAAGATCTTTCCTGGCCAGGACGAGGGCCGCTCGGGCAGACGCATTGATCGCATCTTCAGCCGCGCGAGGCTGTTCACGAGCCAACTGTTCCATTGCTTCAACGACTTTGGCATGAGCGGTGTAGTTGCCCTTGCCGTCCTTGGTCAGTTGGGTCAGAGCCAAATGTTTAGCCAGGTCGTCGAGCCCGATCTCGACCACGCGCTCGCGATCAACCTCACGGCGAAGCTGGACAAGCTGGCTAGGTGGTAGGCTGCGCGAATTACGCAGCAGTGCCCAGAGCACGGCGGCGCCGCGGACGCCTCGATCGCCAAAGCCGCCAATCTGATCACGGACCACCTGCAACCGGCTATCACTGAGCGCCCGATCCACTAGCCGACTGATGTCCACTTCAGCGGGCTCGGAGACGGCTATCAGTTCGCGTGCAAAAGCGTTCAGCTCGAACGGCGACTTCAAGGCACGGAGCAACCATTTTTCATGCTGGCGCGTGAGGTCTTGGCGCCACGCGCCGGTAGCAACCAAGGGACCCATCAGGATCACCTTGCGCGCCGCCTCAACGTAGGCGTCGTCGTCGATGACGACGGTACAGTCAGCCCACACTGGCGCTGGCGCTGCGCTGAGAGCCGCGCGATAGATCTCACTCCGCGACGTGATGACGAACTGCTTGTCAGGGCCTCTATGGTGAATGAGGGCGCTGATCCGTTTGGTCCAATCCTCGGCCTCGCCCCTCTTTAACCCGGACTGACCCCATGGGTCTTCTAGATGGAAGAGCACCCGACCAGGAGCGGCGAATGCCTCTTCGATCGCTGGCAGCCCCGCGCTTTCGCGGACCACTTTATAAGGCGGATCAGCCTGGCGGCGGTCGAAGGCCAGTTTTTCGGCTGTGAGACTCTTGCCATAACCCGATGGGCCGATCAGCAACACTGCGCCGAGCTTAGCCAAGTAAGCTTCGGCAAGAGGAAGGTTGGAGGGAGGAACGTACCGGGCGAGCTGCGGGCTGGCGTGCGGCATACCACCGAAACCTTCGGCAATCTTCTGGATATGCGTCTTGCGCAGTGGATCGGGGACTGTGAGAAAACGATCCTCGACGGCCCGTTTGAACCGTTCAACGCAGGCATCAAGGCCCTGAGTAGGGACATGCAGCGCGCCACCGAGGATTGTGTCGATTTGTCGCCGCGTCTCCTCATGGGTCATGCCTTCGATCAGGGCGAAACGACCGGCTAGGCTAAGTTTTCCCGCTGCATCGAGATTGAGATTCTTAGGGAGGAAGGCAGCATCGGACTTCTGCTCAGGATAACTGACTCGTCCCTTGGCCAAATCACCATCCACGCTGGAGTTGGTGATGAAGACATAGCGACGACTGCTATCGGCAAGGAGCAGAGCTTTGGCACGGGATCGCGGCTTCGGCCCCTTGACGCCCTTCGCCCCCTTATCGTTGACTACGCTCGCAAACTCCTTGGCGCTCCAGGCGCCAGCGCCCTTGAACTTGATTTGCACATGCAGTTCGCCGCTAGCAGTGATCTTGAGGCTGGCTTCGGCCGCTTCCTCCGGCACTGCTAGGCGCGCCATTACGTCGTCGTGAGACGCTGGCTCAACCACCACCTGGTCTGTGACGGCACCCGGACCAAACATTAGGCGCAACGCCACCCAGACAGTCACCAATTTCTGGTAGTCGTAGCCGTAGTAGGACGCGTTGGCCCCACCTTCGTCATTTCCTATGGTCATAGAGATGCTTGTCCGCTCAAGATCGTGCAACCGGTTAGTACTCGGGTGTCTAAGTGGCCCTATGCATCGGTGATAAACAAATAGGTCTCAATAGTCCCATTCACCGTAGGGGTCTTGCTCGTAACGCCAATCCCTGATGACGATATCGCCGTTTATAACTAGCGGCTCGACCTCAAAGGTGACACAGCCGATTTTGTGGGCCTCCAGAGTATCCGGGATATACGCAAGACCAGACGGGAAAGGCCCATTGCCGATGATGGGGTCGTCCTCTGTCCTTTCCTGATAAGGAATGATGGCGAGCACACGTGAAAACAGAACAATGTTGATCCCGTCCTGGTGCTGAACAGAGGCAAACATCACCCCATCAATAGGTGGCTCAACCTGCGTAGAAAGGTACTCTGCAATCACTTGGGTCAGTAAATATTCATGTTCTTGGTCAGGCGTGACCGGCGAACTAATTTTACTGTGCAAGGTGCGTAGAAACTGTCTTCGCTCCATATTCATTCGATACGCCGGATCAAAACAACTCATAGGCTGAGAATCGAATATGTTCTCCAACACACCAAAATCGAGCACTCGGGCATCCCGTAATAACTGAAACGCCCCCGTTAGCACCATACCGCCCACCGATGGGCGCAACTCGGCGATGCACGTGTCTCGATCAAATGCGCCATAAAACACAGGAACGCCAACAGGATTCATTCGTCCTGCACGCGCCTTTTCCTTGGGAGGTGCCGCTAGTTCAGTTTCCGGGGAGACAAGAATGTTTTTAGGATCCGATGACGGTGGGCAGTAGCGCCCTCGATACAGTTCCCAACCATCTTCTACTTCAAACAATCGCACCACCTCCTGGCTGTTTTCGTCTTTGAGGTGATGAATACCTTTAAACAACCAATCGAGGAACGCTTTACCGTGATCGTTAAAGAAACGGCTGCGGTGCATCACACCATTTTTGAATTCTTGCCATTTTTCCTCGACTTCTGTCGGTCGGATACTGCGCCGCATGTACAGCGCATCAGCCTCAAAACGTGGCTCACCGCCTCGTTTCAAGTCATATTCAGAGCAAACAGTGAGCAACTCGACAATGGCAGCAGTGACGGAGCCTTCATTATCGTCGCACTCAAGCATTTCCGCGACGATGAGCGCCAAGGGATTGCCGGCGCGAATGTAGCGTCCCAGATCCCCAGCACCGCAAGTTCTGATGACCGGATCAGTCCCGTAGAAATTGTAAAGAATCTCTGCAATATCATCCGCTAAAACCTCAATGGCTATGCAGGGCCGCACATGCTCACAGACCGCACACTTGGCCATATCGCATTGATCACGAATACGTTGCCGAAGAAAGATATCCCCCACACAGCCATCACATACAATTTCTACGCTGCCTTTCAAATCATACCCCTTGAAAGCACCTATCCTAGAACCACTATTTCTGAGCCGGATGCACCGCTTGCAGATGGTTGGAAAAACCTACCTCAGTTTCACAACGCCAAGTCGCCCACAGCTTGCATCCCGTCTCGCCCCCCATGTCCAACTCAAACGCCAACCAGTTCCGAGCCGGCATCACATACCGATTAAAACCGGGGAACAACATCATCTCGACACAGTGCTGCACATCGATGGATTGGACCTTGCTGGCGGTATGGTTCAGCAACTGAAGAAAAAGCCGTTCGGCCACTCCAATCAATGACGGATGCACCACACCTGACGAAGTAAATTGCTGAATCTGCGCCCAGTTCGACGTTGGCGGAATATCCCTTCGGTAGCAACTGCCCCAGGCCGCGACATGCACGTCCCCAGAAGCAATGGATACACGCAGCATTCTCTGCTCAGCAATACGAGTCAGCGACTCCAGGAGTCGCTTACGCTCCCCCTCGTGATCCCCGTGCGACCAATGATCCTTAAGGTCATCAGCATTACTGTCGAGCACATGATCCTGCCCAAACGTATCGAGCAACCCTTCAGCCAGCGACAATTTGGGGTGCGCGACCGGAACCGAGGACATGAAGATCAAGTGCTGACATTTGCTTCCAGGATGAGCAGGCTTACCGTCACGGAGCGTGTTGAGCCAAGCCTGCATAGCAGTCCAGGTATCGGCCCCCAGTACCTGGGTACGTGAACGCT
The DNA here is from genome assembly GCF_900143095.1 of Pseudomonas asturiensis. Taxonomy (GTDB): domain Bacteria; phylum Pseudomonadota; class Gammaproteobacteria; order Pseudomonadales; family Pseudomonadaceae; genus Aquipseudomonas; species Aquipseudomonas asturiensis. The sequence goes on from NZ_FRDA01000002.1 coordinate 179,479, forward strand.
CAGTGCGCAGATCAGCAACAAACAACGATACCGGCCCCAAGTGATAGCCAAAACTAAAGCCCGGCTGACCATCCAAGAGCGGCAAGGCCAATCGATCTCCCTTTAATCGGGCACTCCATTGCATCGGCTCATACTGTGGATCCTGCTGGGAAACGTTTGCACGCTGGAGCAATTGCAACGGCGGCAAATCATCAAGGGCATGCTGCAACTGAAACACCCAGAACGCCCTACGCGCATGACGCATCAACACCTGGAATAACTCACAGTGCTGCATAGCCGGGCTGTAGGACCCCCAACCGTCGAAGATGTCGTGGTCGTCCCACATCATCACCGTAGGGATTCTCGCCATCGCATCAGCGGCATCAAGGTTCGGTTTGGGGTGCCCCCAGTCACGCCGCGTATCTGGCAGCCAACGATTGGCATAGAGCCCAAAATAGTAGGACTCGATCTCTTTCTCCAGCGCCGCACTTACCTTGAACGCCAATTGCTCCTTGCGCGACAGTCCGACCCATTTCTTGAGGGACTTCACATCCTCCCAAATCGAGTCAAAGTAAATTTGGTCGCCCCCCATCAGCATCAATTGGAACCGCTTCAAGCCCTTGTCATGAATTCGTCCTTCATGCCAAAGCTGTTCCTTGTCCAGCACGTAACCTGCAGCACGCAAGTCACTGTCATGATTGCTGATCAGGTCAGTCCAGACGGCGTTTTCAGGGCGCACCAACTTGCGCATCCCACTAGGGTCCGAAAAACCATTGCAAGAGACGTAGGCCATTCTTGGGGCATAGTCTCGACCGGGAATGGAGAACTGCCATTGCGGCCCTTCCTGCCCTACACCAAACTTTATTGTTCGCTCCTGCGCCTGCTGATCACAGCTCAGGTCGTAACGAAGGATGGTTTCTTTCGGGCGCTCCAGCAAAACCTTCGGCGCCGGACAAACGTGGCCGTCAACAGAAAGAACAGGAAATGCGGCGCCAGCTACAACTCCGACTAACGCGGTCACCTGCCACTGCCCGGTTTTGCTGACGCCTCGGAAGGACAATACTGGCCCCACAGTAAAAAGTGCTTTTGACATCCCTGTTATCTCCCTTCAAGTTCGGCGGCAATAACTTTGACAATCTTGGCGCGTGAAGCGGCTCTCTTGGCCAGAATTTGCGCTTCGCCTGTTTGATCCAACCATTCCCTAAAACGCTGGAGCGCATGGCGCGTTTGCGACGCATCGCGACAGTTGGCCAGGAAGGCAAACTGTACTTTCTGTACATCATCAGCGACAAAAATACCGAAGGAACCGCTTACAACCGTAGCATCCGGAAAGCCTAACAACGCAGTGGCCTGAGTCTCTGTCGCTCCACGGTGACAGGCGATTAAATGCAACGGTCCTTCTGCACCTTTCAACAGATCAGCATGCTCATGGTCACGTAGAAAAGGCTTACCCACCAGCTCACGCGCAGCAGCAACCGTGAACGCAGCCGGGATTGCATGGACAAACACAACGACATTCACTCCAGCAATTGGAACAATGGCGAACGCTTCGCTAGAAAGGACTTTGCCACCATTGAGCGCCTGCAGTAACACCGCTTCCATCGCTCGTTTGCGCTGACGGAAGTCCATCCGTGTCCAATCCAGCGCCTGGCCCATATCGAAACGGCTCGAAGCCGCAGCGGTTACACCGCGCTGGGTCAGAACGACCAACGCATCGAGAAGCGCTTCCTGAACGCGGCTACGCAATTGCTCAACGGTTGAGACCATTCCACCCCTGAAGGGTGTCTGTTGTGCAATAAAGGCCTGGAAGCGCTGATTACGTGCTGTCTCAGCTACCTGGCCATCGCCTGTTGGGATATTTGGCATAGCGATGAAGCGCACCTTCCCCCGAGTAGTGGCTAGTCCCTCCATGTACTCCGCATGGCAAATACCAATGTCGCCGTCACCACTGGCCCAGCCGGCATCACCATTGGACAGCACCAGTAGCACATCGCAATCCCTCACGGCTTGCAAACAGGCTTCCCAGCTGTCCTGCATTCCGTCCGCAGGAGGTGCATCTTCGTTAATCCAAACTTCAAATACCTGTTTGCCAAATAGCTTCGTGCCCTCTATCTCACGTTTGAGTTGCTCTCGGATATTGCTGAGCGTTTGATCGCTGTCCGCGGGAAAGCGATCGTTACAACGACTGGACAGCATTACTTTGATTCTCTTTGACTGGGCCATCCTTGCTCCTGCCCCACTTCCGAGGCCTCAAATTCTTTGATCAATGAATACCTTCCCGCCCTACCTCCAGATTCACCTGGCCAAGAAGCCGGAGGCAATATGGTGCCCCCCCTTTCTGTTAGGCACTGATTACGACCCGGACATCTGAACCAGATACGTTCTTAATGTAGGAGTAACTGGTGCCGAGGACAGCAAGCTGATCAGCGGAGATTTTCGCTGCCGAAATGGCAGGCTGTACGATCACGAATCTGAAAATCATCTCGTGATCGTGGCACTTGTTGCGAAGCAGCTCCAAATCTATTGGGTCACCCTTGAGGATTCTGTCGAACCCTTTCGGCAGCGATTGCTGGTACCGCCACATCAATCGATTGAAGAATTTTTCCTCGGTGTGCAGCCACTTCACCGATCGTGACGCTTGGCCGCAGACCTCGTAGACATCGTTCACGCGAGCACCAGGCCGATTTTTTTGGGGGCAATACTTGCAGTGGTAAAGGTCGACAAAGATTGCGTCCTTGCTTTCTTTGATTGCCACCAAATCCGCAATCTCACCTGCGCCATCATCGTTGAAAATGAATGCATAGTCGTCCTCGATTCGGCTGTAGGTGAAACCTTGGACGGTGTCCATGTTACGAGTTGCCCTCATGGACTCGCTGTGGATCTGGGTGGTCCCCCAGTCCCAAGCCTCAATCAGCGCTATAGGAAGCTTCAAGTCCAAACTATTGGGTGTGTAGAACCGGTAATTACCCTCGACCATTGAACCGTCTACGGCTAGCAGGACCAAAGGGTTCGCATCCAGGTACTGCTCAAACGAGCTCTCTTCAGCGAAAATGATCTTCACCCCTGGGCAAGAGACTTGGTAGCTGTCGTTCAGTAACCGTATCGTGATGCCAGGAAGCTGACACTCCGTGCCATCTGCTGCTATGGCGATGACGGGCACTTCTAGTGTCAGATCGTCGGTCCGCTGAGGCTTGCCAAGCTCGACATCAAGCAGGTTGAAGATCTCACCATTGAGCGCCAGCGAAATTTTCTGCTCGTTTTCGATCGCAATGGGCTCAGGCCAATCAGCATAGAAGAGTCCAGTTGGCCAGGCTCCCTCAATCTTCTCCGAGCGAATCACATCCTTGAGCACTTCAGAAGGATTTATCGTGGCATTGTTGAGTTTCTGTGAGGCGCGCTTGCACCACTCAATCCAGTAAATGATGCTGGAAGAGTTCATCTCCCAGATCTTCCCTTTGTGAGAGCAGCCAACGGTGGTGCGCTGTCCATCTTCATAGCCCGTTGCGAAGATGTTGGATTTTTTCGCCGTGCCGTTCTCGATTTCACTGATGACGGTATTGATGTCCCGCCCGACGTGCATCGTGAATCTCAGATCCTTGCGTGTCCTGGACAGCCCCACGTTCTGCAGCTTCATGAGCTTGATGTCGTGCAGGGTTCGGAAGGTAGGCTCGCCGTTGATTCGCCTGGCATCCTTTGCAATCAAATTCAAAAAACGCGTCGCTTGCGACTCATCACCAGAGGAGTGAATGAAGAGCGTCTTGTCAGGCGCGTGGTAGTACGCCAGGTACAGAATCCAGTTCGTGTCCACAATCGCCGAGGTCTGAGCCCATCCGACGGGTGTTTCTCGTCGGGTCACCATGATGATGGTGTCTGAATCGTCGTTGATAGAAAGGAACTGCAGCGGTTCTTTCTTCTGGGAGAAGTGATTCGCTTTCTCTGGCCGCCAATGGTCGCGCTCCACATGGTAGGCGATCGCACTGATCTTGGGGTTTGGGTTCAACCCGAAGATCTCCTCGGAGTCGGCATCACCCGGGAACTGTTCAGTGAACGTCTCTTTTTCGATTTCGCGGGCGATCTTGTCTTGGCTCACATCTCGAATCACGGCGCTCCAGTCGGCGCTTTCCTTGTAAAGCACTGCCATCTGGTAATCGACTTTCTGGTTGGCAATGTTTGAGACGAATTTGGCGTCGCCTAGCGTGTCATCAACCCGGGTTAGCCGGCCGATGAACTGTAGCGTGACGGCCGGACTGCGATGCTGGTCGTGAATAGCCGCGATTTTCAGCTCTGGCAGGTCGAAGCCTTCGCCCAGCATGTCCACGCATACGATGATCTTGTATTTCTTCTCGACAATTTCACCCAGCAGCTTGACCCGATTCGGCACCTTGCTGTGGATGAGAATGGGTGAGAGGTCTTCATGCTTTTTGTAGAGCTCAAACAGGGCTTCAGCACGTTTTTGCGATCGTGCGCGTACCATCAGTAGGTGGTTAAAGCCTTGCTCTCGATCACCTCGCAACAACTCTACCGCCTTATCAGCAACCACTTGGTCAGCCAACTCGAGGTTGTATTCGCGCACTGGGTGAAATTCGATCGACTTGAAGTAGCCATCGATCTGCGCATCCTTCAACGGGTAGTTGTAGATAATCTTGCCTTCGAGAGGCTGATTGTCCTCCCTGAAAGGCGTAGCAGTGAACTGCAGGCATGGCTTCTCTTTAAACGCGGTTTTCACCCGCCCCCATGTCATGGCAGCCACATGATGGGTTTCGTCGATGATCAGGTGGCTGCAGAGCTCAGCCAAGGCTTGGAGCGATTCTGTGTCGAATCGCTGCAATGCTTGCGGAGTAGCGACAATTAAATTCGCCTCGGCAAGCTGTTGGACATTTTCAGCCGACATTCCTGAGCCGATCGCCCTAACCACAGGGTTAAGTGCTGTGGCAGAAACAGCACCGATCTCCCGAAGTTTTTTCAGCCCGAGGCATTTTTCGACAAGCTGGGAACGCAAGGCATCTGACGGGACGAGCACCAATGTCCTTGCCAACCGCCCTGCGATAAGCAGACCAAGCATGGTATCGGTCTTGCCGGTACCCGTTGGCATCACGATCGTTGCCGTCGTGGCGGGAGACATCACCAGGTGGCCCAGTGAAGCGTATAGGGCGGCAAGCTGAGGCTTACGCAAGCCCGGCGTATTGGTATCCCGGACTGCCAGGTTGAAGTTGAAGAGGTGTTGCTGCCAGCTTTGATATACGTCTAAGTACTTCCCTGTAGCATCGACCATTGCGTTCACCAAATTGAATGTGAAAATCAGCGCTGATTATTCAATGGCCACATGCTATCAGTGAACATCAGTTCAGGTGTACCCTGAAAGTTTGCGGTCATACCCGCCACTCTCTCTACCTTCACCAACTGACGATCGATGCCAAACACTCAAATCTGAGACGGAGGTAAAATGCCCCCCAATCCACCCTAGTCTCCGTCAGAAAACGTCATTCGCGATAGCTCCCACACCCGGTGTGAATGAGGGCAAAAATGGGGGGAAAACTCGTTTTTTTCGAGCTGGCCCCATCGTAATAGCCCGGCCGAAATGTTGTTCGGCAGCCCTGAGAGCTAGTGATAACTGCTCATAAGCAACTTGCATAAGCTGGGGCTGGAAAGCGAGCGTAGCGCAAATATGGGCGACAGACATCATTCAGGAGACATTCATGTCAGGCGGCATTAGTGCAATCAAAGGATTTGATTACCAAGCGGCGGTTATTCTAGAACTGTTGCTGGAGCATTTCAGAAAGCACCCTGAGGGCCGAGTAAGGCCAGAGGGACTGGATGATCTGGACCTCTATGAATCTAAAAGCGCCGAAGGCGTTACGTTCGTTCAGATTAAAAAGCCAACAGAGAACGTAGAAGGCGAACTCACACCGTCCCCTTGGACTCTGCATAAAGCCGCCCGGCACTTGATGGGCTCCGCCGTAGATAATTTACGTAACGAAAAGGCCAGGCAAATATGGATTCTGGGTGATGAAAGCGACTTTGAGCTCAAACAGCTTATAGCCGCGGGAACCCAAGCGCCAGCGCAGTGCCCGGCGTCATTCTGGCTCATGGTCTTGTTGATCACTCGACAAAGCCTTGAAGCAGATGGTTTACCCGTCGAACACCTACCCAAGCCCAATTACAAGCGGCTGAAAGCGTGGACAATGACACATAACTCAGACACTTTCGTTAATTGGCTGGGGGAACACATCTCTTCAATCGCCACCCAACAAGGTGCATCGAAGCGCCTCGTCAACATCCACGCGCAGAAACTCTCAACCTACGCAAGCTCCATTCCGCATGTGCTAGAAAGAATCACTCTGCGATGTGGGTACGGATCAGAACAGCAGGTCAATGCTCGTGTAAAGAATACACTCTCCAGCGATTTGGCTCTTTCTGCAGAGGTCGTCAACAGCACGCTCTATCTCAACCTTCGAGCCTTTATCAATGAAATCTCGAAAAAGCCTAGGCAATGTTTCTCTCGGGATGATTTCGAAGCGGAGGTGCGTTGTGTATGGCCGCACATGAGCCCCATCCGCGTGCCCCCGGCCCTGTCCCCCCATCACATAACGCGCGCCGACATCACCCATTCGCTGATGTCTGAGCCTTTCACGGAAGTGATCGGTGTTTCGGGATCTGGAAAGACCCACCTGGCTACCGAGACTTATCATCTGGCCCGCCAACGTGAGCCAGGCCGCGAGATCTATTACATCGAAGTCAGGCCGGAGACTTCCCTGAGGTCCGTGCTGGCCGGAGTTTCCTTTCAGCTGCGTAGGATAGGTATTCGAGAACCTTTCAAAGTTATTACCCGAGCGGTCGAGACAGAACAAGAACGTATCTCGCAGTTAGCGGCGGCATTAAGCGTGTCCAGCGCCAGAATATTGCTCTTGATCGACATTGCCGACGGTACATGCGGTCCGTCGTTCAAGCGTGAAATCAGTTCATTTATCAAGACGCTGCAACCTGGCGCCGTATCAATACTATTTTTTTCCCAAGAAAGCCCGCTGCTGCTGAGCAACTTAGAACGCAAAAGCGCCCATGTTGCCACGCTGAACCTGCGCGGTTTTACGTATGAGGAATTCTCCAGGCTGGTAAGCCACTACCACGCCGACTCCCAAGACTGGCCGCTTTATAGGATCTTCAGGCGCATCACCGCAGGTCGAGAATCCGGTTTGTTCGCAACGCTTGCGGATACACTTGCACGCGCCTCAACGCTCGGCGAAATGCAAATGCTCGCCGCACAAGAACCAGAAAAGATTCTGCCCATGGCAGAGCGGATCAGATTCGCAAATATCAGTAATCGCGCCTGCTCTGCGGCGGAAAAACTCATATGTTTCGCCCTCCCATTCGACCACTCCGACGCCATAGAGATTTTCCCCAAGGAACCTGTGGCGCTCGCCATATCAGAAATGCTTGAGCTTGGCCTGTTGCGGACCCGAGGTGACGGTCTATTGGAAATGCATGAGGTCGTCAGGGCGGGGCTTGAAGAGAATATCCCTGTTGATACCCGCCGCTGTGCACACCAAACACTGGCCACTTGGTACGGGTCGTGCGGCGTCGTCAGCGCCGAGGTATTTCACCTTGATAAAGCCAACCTCACCGCAATGGCACAAGCCCGTGCCAAACAGGCTTTTCTTAAAGGGCTGAACTGGAACGAACTGGCAAGCTTTGTATTGCGCCGCAAACTCATCAGCGCAGAGGAAGTCATTACCACCTTTGCACAAGCCGACAAGGCCATGAGCGCTGTTTCATACTGCCTGACCTCTTGCGTGCGCTGGATTACAACGATGCCAATGCTCTGATCTCTGTACTGAAAGAACGGATCAAACATCCACAGCTCGACTACCAGTTTGACAGTGCGATTACTGAAGCCATCATGCAGATCGACCCTGGAAAAATTGAAGAACTGATAGTGCTTATCGTTGATGCGACCACGGATGAGGTAAAACGGAAATCCGCGTTTTCCACGCTGTCGAGTGGCATAAGAAAGTTCAAATTCGTACTTTCAGAAGCGACCCTTTGCCTTTTCGACGCCCAATCTTTCGAGACACAACGATCCCTGTTAGGCATTTTTTCGCAGGACAAACGCGTTGTTACACTCAGTCGCGTTTTCCAAGTCCATGCAGAAGAACTAAGAGCCGCTACTTGCGATAAACACGTAAGCCCTCTTCATCTGAAAATAGCTACACTGGAGGACGCCAAAGCCCTTATCACGGCCTTGCCGTCCGTTTCCATGCAGGCCATGTTGATTTCCAAATCGGCGTTATTAGGTCCGCTCGTCGACACTCTCCGTCCACTTAGAGTTGCCTTGAAACGCCACAGTATTGAAATCCTGAGGCAGCCCTCTATTGATCCGGGGTTGCACGCCAATGCCATTCGCGTGATCTCTCTGTTTGCAGACAGGCACACCCCTGTGCTCTGTCACGCGTCGATTGTCAACCAGCTACCAATGGCGGGCTTCCATGCAGTTATCCCAGCGCTGATGCCCTCGTTGTGTGAGCGAGGCAACTATGAAAGCGTCGTTCTAAACCCGTTAATATCGATTGGAGAGCGCCGTTGGGCCATGACAGCACTCGCGCTTTTAGGTGTCGACCTCGAAGAAACCTTGCACGCACTCGCAGCGCTGCCCGGCCAAAAAGACACAGACGACCAGTGGGAGCTCTACAGCCTACTGACCTGTAGCTTTAGCCCATTCAAGGGTGCCATAGCTCTATTGCGCAAATTCTTCGAAGCAAACCAAGGCAGCGCACCCATAGCACTGACCCTGGGCCCATTGCTCAAATTGAGCGAACTCGATGCACCCGACGCTTCAGCGCTTTTGGTCATGGCATTGACAAGCCCCCACAGAGAGGTTCGTTGCCTCGCTGCGATGCGATTGCAATACCGAAGGGACAGCACCGTCCTCGCCCCCATGATCCAGGCCTATCGCAAGGAACAGGACACCTCCACGGCACTTTATCTGGCCAGGGCCATCGTTGCTTCCGGTGCCAAGAATACAGGTGACCTAGACCATGACCAGCACCAGGATGCCCCGTTCATGGTGTGGCGTTGCATATTGGCCAGACGCAGTAAAGACCAACGGGCATCTGCTTTACTCGTCAAGCTAGCACTTGATAACGCCCAATCATGGAAGGTCCGCAGGGCAGCAATAGCAGCGGCAGGCGAGTTGCCGTACGACACTTTACTCTCGCTGATCCATACCCCTCTGCTGACAACTGCACTTCCGCTTGCCGATCACAGTGTCAGTCTTTCCAGCTACCTTATTCTGAGCTTGCACATCGAACATAGCGCCAGACTATTTCTCCAGTGGCATTCCTTGGGACGAATAACCTTTATTAAGCTCGTGGGGGGCCTCGTCGACCGTGAAATCAAGGACAGATGGTTTTCAGAATGCGCGACGTCAGGCGAGACCGCTGCCGAGTGGTTGTATGACAGCCTTTCACGCGACAACCGAACCGCGCCCGATAATCTTGGCGCTGTGGAAAATGCCATCCACCTCCCCTTACTTCAACTGGCTACAATCCGGTCATTACGCAAACATGGCAAAATCGACATCATCGAAGCCTTGCTAAAGACTACAACCTGCGAATGGTTGAAAATCCATGCCACCAAACAACTCGTTATAGCACGGGGAGGCGGCAGTGCCACGGAGTCCTACCTTCGCCACCTCTTAGGCGATGTGTGTTCCGATCACTCCTTTCTCGGAGCTCTCCTACCAGATCTCTGCCGTCGCAAGCCGGCCTCTAGCGCCCGAAGCCCGTATCCACCGCCCCACCGAACTATCAGCAATAAACCCCAGGGACTGGCCGCCTCCTCAATCATAAAAATGGTCCGGGAAGAAACCTTCGAACACGCCTTGCCACACGATTTCGTCATCACGGATTTATCGCAGACACAACTCATCGAGTTGATACAATTGCTCGCCCCTGAGCGCGACCCTTCTTCTTTTGTTAGCGAATTCCAATCCGTCCTTGGATTTATGTCAGACGGTCACTATGTCGCACAGGAAAGCTCGCGCTCCCGTCCGTCCTCGAATGCTCGCTCCAGACTCAGGGCCGCGCTGGCGGCTGCCAACGACTTCGACGTGAAAATCAACTGGCATAGCCAAAGCCTTTCCACCCCCTATTGCACCGACTACCGTGCCGGGTACTTTCGTGCACTGGTACTCAGGGGTAACTCGCAAAAAATCTATAACGAACTGGACGTCAATCGCGACACCCTGCTCATTGAGCTTTTGGAGAACGGCAGAATCGAGTCGCTCGCCAACCTGCTGGACGACCGGGTTATCCCTTTGATCTCGCCCTATATAGAACCTTGCAACCTCGAGCTGTTTTTATCACTCTGCAACGTTGCAGCGCTTATACAAACTCCGTCAATCGATGCCACACTCAAGCGACTTACCTATCGCTGGGCTAGAGAGTTCACAGCACCCGTGTCTGAGGCAATGGCCCATAACAAACGCTTTTTACATCAAGGCTTCCACCTTCTTTCTCGACACCCTCGATTCATCCATGCCGACGGCATTTATGAGTGCCTCGCCTCGGTCTACAGGCACACGCACGAAGTGTTCGATGATTTCGACCTGCCCGACATCTTCGAACATCACTCCCGCGCCTACGTCGATCTGGAGTCCAGGCTTGTAGACCTCGTGGAATTCGAGCACTACCAAGTTAGCAGATACGACAAATTGGATGATCGTTGTGCACAATTGTTCAGCTCCCTTTATGTTCCCTAGGCTCTTTACGATACCTTTGAAACCCTGTCAAAGCCGCTCGGCCTGATGTCCAATAGAGTTCTCGCCTTTAAGGCGAGGGCACTTTTCTAGCCCAGCAATACGAACTTTCCGACGCTTACCGGAAATGGTTATAAGCGTGCACCCGAGCGGCGCCACCAAATCCATCTATGGCATTACACTGAACTCCATCAACGGCTAAAGCGGAACGCAGTTAGGATCCCCAATCTCGATCGCCCGTGCATGATTTGCGAATGGGGGCAAAACTGGGGGCAAACAAAAGTTTTATCGACCTGAAAACACCGCCCTAGAGCCCAGTCAAAATGTTTTTTGGGGATCCGGACAGTCTCTGAATCAAGCCGCGCAGCGCTTAATTCCGCCTCGCCGCCGTGTATTTCTAACGAGCAGCGCAACGCGTCATGTAGAAGGCTGCGGGTCACTGCCCGCCCTGCCCCAGAATTCTTCGGCAGACTGGCTAAGAATTGCCCTTGGGCGGGTCAGATGAATTTCCAGGGGTATATCCCAGCTTTCGTCGAGCGCTCTGACTAAGCGTCCATCCAGGATTTCTTGCTCGGTGAGGCTCTTGGGCAGCCACCCCACTCCTTTGCTTTCCAAAGCCATGGACATGAGTACCGCTGCCAGGTGGCTGCTGAAAAGTGGTTTGAGCTGGAGGTAATCTTCCTTGCCACGCAATCTGTGGGCGACGATACGCCCCAGTCCAGACTCATGGGTGTAAGCGAGGTATGGCAATGCCGCAGGATAGGTGCCGAAGTTAGTGGATGCACTCGTGAGGGGAACGAGAACGTCCTCGCCCACTTTCTCGCTGGTGAACTGATCAGGCGTCAGTAAAGGCGGAACTTCGGGATGGCGGTGGTAGAGCAGAAACTGAACCTGATCATGTATCAGCATCTGCTCACAAACAGCCATGCTATCTGAGTGCAGTTGCACAGCCTCAATTGAGGCACCGTTTTCTGAGCTTCAAAGCCATTTCGGAAAAATGTAAATGACAGGGAATGAGTCGCTGCGAACGCGGCCGTTACCACTTTGGAAAACTCCATTGCACACACCACGACCTATCAAAAGGCTGGGGCTGACGCGATTTAACGTGTCGGAATAAAGGACTTCCAACATCTGGAGGCACTCGCCTCACCTCTTTCCGTGCCGATCATGCTGATCAATCATGCAAACCCAGGACGATTCACCTCTGACATGTTTTGACATCATGCTTCGAGATCATGAGAGGTTTTGACAGAGTTATCCGACGTGCCGTAGCCGTGCTCCATCCCCCTGAAATAGCATCGTCACAGGCTAAACAGCCCACTCATAATAAAAACACCGGAGTGTATCGATGACCATCCACATCTCTACGGCACCCTGCTGCTGGGGCGTCGACGATGTCAAAAACCCTTATCTGCCTCCCTGGCGCGACGTACTCGGCGAAGCCAGCGAAGCGGGCTATTGCGGCATTGAGCTAGGCCCCTATGGTTATCTACCGCTTGACCCAACCGTGGTGGCAGCAGCCCTTGGCGAAAATCGCCTGCACGTGGTCGCGGGGACGATTTTTGATGACCTGGTCACCCCGGCAAACCTGCCGTCGCTGCTGAGTCAAACCCGCGATATCTGCCAACTGCTTAAGCAACTGCCGCCCATCGACAAGGAGCCCGGACAGCGCTTTGCTGGGCCTTATCTGGTGATCATCGACTGGGGACATGAGGACCGTGACTACGCCGCCGGTCATTCAGAGCTGGCTGAACGCCTGGATGCTGGCGCATGGCAAACCATGATGGAGCACATCCGGGCCATCTGCCATATCGCCTGGCATGACTACGGCATTCGCCCGGTTATTCACCCGCACGCCGGCGGCTACATCGAGTTTGCCGACGAACTGGCGCGGCTGGTCGAGGACATTCCCGACGACGTTGCCGGGCTCTGCCTGGACACCGGGCACCTCTACTACGCGGGTATGGACCCGGCGGCGTCTTTGCGTGCTTACGCCGATCGGCTGGATTACATCCATTTCAAAGACATCGACCAAAGCGTGTTTGACGCAGTGATGAAGCTGCGCATCAGGTTCTTCGACGCCTGCGCCAGGGGCGTCATGTGCCCCATCGGACGCGGCGTGATTGATTATCCGAACCTGTACCGGCTTATCCAAACCTTGGGCTATGAGGGCTACATCACCGTCGAGCAGGAACGCGACCCTCGAAACGCCAATGGCAGCCTGGAAGATGTCCGATCCAGCCGCATGCACCTGGCAACTGTCGGATTCTGACCCCACACGAGGCACACCCCATGATCAACGGCAGCAAACGTATCTCCCAACCTATCCGCTGGGCCATGGTCGGCGGCGGCGGTCAGAGCCAGATCGGCTACATCCACCGCTGCGCCGCACTGCGTGACAACACCTTCGTGCTGGTGGCGGGCGCATTCGATATCGATGCAGCGCGTGGCCGCGAATTCGGCGAGCAACTGGGGGTCGATCCCGAACGCTGTTACGCCGATTACCTGAGCCTCTTCGAACAGGAAGCCCAACGGGCAGACGGCATCCAAGCGGTGTCGATCGCCACCCCCAATGGTACGCACTACGCCATCACCAAAGCAGCGCTGGAAGCCGGGCTGCACGTGGTGTGTGAAAAGCCGCTGTGTTTCACGATTGAGCAGGCCGAAACCCTGCGTGAACTTGCGCGCGCACATAAGCGCATCGTCGGGGTGACCTACGGCTATGCTGGCCATCAACTGATCGAACAAGCGCGGGAAATGATCGCCGCCGGGGAGCTGGGCGACGTGCGCATGGTGCACATGCAGTTCGCCCACGGTTTCCATAGTGCGCCGGTGGAGGCCCAGAGCCAGGCCACGCAATGGCGTGTCGACCCTCGTCAAGCGGGGCCCAGCTACGTGCTGGGTGATGTCGGAACACACCCGCTCTACCTATCGAAAGTGATGTTGCCTGACCTGAAAATCAAACGCCTGATGTGCAGCCGGCAGAGCTTCGTCGCCAGCCGCGCGCCCTTGGAAGACAACGCGTACACCTTGATGGAATACGAAGGTGGCGCGATGGGCATGGTGTGGTCGAGCGCGGTCAATGCAGGCTCCATGCACGGCCAGAAAATCCGCGTCATCGGCTCTCGCGCCAGCCTCGAATGGTGGGATGAACGCCCTAACCAATTGAGCTTCGAGATCCAAGGGCAGCCCGTGCAAATACTGGAGCGCGGCATGGGCTACCTGCATCCCGATGCACTGCTCGACGATCGCATTGGCGGTGGCCATCCCGAAGGCCTGTTCGAAGCCTGGGCCAATCTCTACTACCGCTTTGCCCTGGCCATGGATGCGACTGACCGCGACGATGCCCAGGCCCTAAGCGCAGTGCGCTACCCGGGCATCGACGCGGGCATCGAAGGGGTGCGATGGGTCGAGCGCTGCGTGCTGTCGGCCGACAACGACTCCGCCTGGGTCGTCTATTAAGGCCCTGCCCTGCTGCTGCCATCCGTTTACACCGAACAGAACAACGACCGGAGAACAACAATGAAAATCGCCCTGGACCCCTACATGCACCGCCACTTGAGCCTGCCGGACCTGTGCCGCAAAACCGCCGAACTCGGCTACGAATACATAGAGCTGTCGCCCCGTGACGACTTTCTACCCTGGTGGGTTCGACCACGCGCCCACAAGGAGCGCATCACCGAGTTCAAGAAAGCCCTGCGCGACCACAATGTGCAACTCGCCTCATTGCTGCCCATGTACCGCTGGGCCAGCCCCCATGAGGATGAACGTCGCGCTGCGGTCAATTACTGGAAAGAAGCGATACAGATCGCCGTGGAGATGGGTTGCACTACCATGAATTCGGAGTTCGGCCGTGGCCCCTCGCCTGATCGTGGGCACAAGGTCAGTTGCTGCGGCGGCGCCCACAGCCATGAATCCAGCGAAGCCGCCTGGTGGCGTTCCATGGAAGAACTGGTGCCGGAGTTTGAAAAGGAAGGCGTGACCCTCAACGTCGAGCCCCATCCCGAGGATTGGTGCGAGACGCTGCACCCGGCGCTGGATATGCTTAAAACCATCGATTCGAACAACGTGAAGTTCTTGTACTGCACGCCGCACACCTTTTACTTCGGTGATGACATGGCGCAGATGATCGCAGACGCGGGCTCGATGATCGCTCACGTTCACATTGCCGACACCTACAACCACAAGGCTTCGTCAGGCTTGCGCTATATCGTCAATCCGCCTGGGGCGAAAGTGACAGTGCATCAACACATGGACATGCATCAGGGCGAAATCGACTGGGATGTATTTTTCAGTGCCCTGGCGAAAACCGGCTTCGACGGCATCGTCACCGCGTGCGTATTCGGTTGGGAGGAGCGCGCTGACGCCTCCGGGCGATTCATGCGCCAGGAGATCCAGACCTACGTCGACAAGTACTTCAAGTAAGGAGTAATCGACACTTCACATGAACGGGCGGGTTCAACCTCGCCCGTACTGTGAGCTTGCGGCTTTCGAGGTTGTTCAGCGGTAGCGCGACTCACACCCAACGAAGGCCATCAATGAAACCGCATCGCGCAACGCACCCTTCTTGGATTGGCAACACGATCCTGTCCAACGCGCCGGTACTCAACCAACTGTTGAAGTTCAACCCGGCCAACGCCGCAGGGATCTGGGGACGACTCACTCACCAGGTAGCGATTCGCCCCCCAGTCATGACTGTCAGGCCTGCGCAATGGCCTCCCTGACGAACTGTTCATAGGTACGCAGTGGATGCCCGATGATGGCCTCTAACCGAGCCACTGTGCCGTCGGCTGTCTGCATGCCATACGTCTGAATACCCGCCATCATCAGGCGCATGTCGTAAGCCAGCCAGCCCGGACCGTACGAGGCCAATTGACCTTCGAAGGCCGCCACATCATCACCACCGTAAACGATCTCGCGACCCAGGGATGCACTCCAGGTTTTTGCCACGGATGCCCCCGTCAGTGCTTGCGGCCCAACCAATTCCAGCATTAAACGATCAAGAGCAGATGAGGCTTTGTCGCGTCGCAGCAGTTCTGCCACAGCGACATCGGCAATGTCGCGCGCATCAATCATTGATACACCGGCCGAGCCAATCGGCATCGGGTACACCGCGTAGTTCTGAATCGTCTGCTGAACCATCAGGTCGTTTTGCATGAAGTAAGCAGGACGCAAAATGGTTGCGGGGATGTCGAGGCTTTCGATCATGCGTTCAACAGTATGTTTACCGGTGAAGTGCGGAACATTGGTGAACGTGTCGGCATGAATGACCGACAGGTACACGATACGTTCGATCCCGGCTTCCTGAGCGAGGTTCAGCGTGATCAGGGCTTGCGTCACCTCATCGGGCGTCACGGCGTTAAGCAGGAACAGCGTACGCACCGAAGACAGCGCGACGCGCATCGATGCTACATCGGTGAGGTCGGCAACCACCTGAGTGACACCGGCCGGGAATTCGCGCCTACCCGATTGGCGGACGAGGGCTTTAACCTCGGCGCCTGCGCTGGCAAGGCCCTGAGTGACAAGAGAACCAATGGTGCCCGTGGCGCCAATAACGAGAATGCTCATGTTTGAATCTCCTGCAACAGATAGTGGGTGTGAATTAGCGGGAGAAGTCCGCTACGACTTTGCCGGTTCCTGAAGTGCTTCGATTACCTTCGATGGCCTCCGGGATGTCATTGAAGCCAACGACCTTGCCGATCCTGGACCTCAGCGCGCCGCTGGCGACTTCCTGGGCCAGCGTCTCCAGCAACACGGGGTCAGGCTTGTGCATAAACCAGAGGCTCCGGCGATTGGCCGGCGTGCGCGCCAGGATGTCGGGAGATGAGGTGCCAACGATCACGCCGTTTTCCGCCAACACCTGCCACGACCGATCCAGTACCTCGCCCCCGACGTAGTCGAGCACCAGGTCAATATCGTGGACGATGTCCTCGAAACGTTGGGATCGGTAGTCAATAACGTGGGCCGCACCCAAGCTGCGTACGTAATCCAGGTCAGCAGTGCCTGCGGTCGCAAAGACTTCGGCGCCAGCTCGCCTGGCGTACTGCACGGCGTAGGCGCCAAGTGCACCCGCCGCGCCGTGAATGAGGATTCGCTGACCTGGGTCAATCGGCCCTGCGTGATGAAGGCTCTTCCAGGAGGCCACGGCGGCGACCGGTATTGCGGCAGCCTGGATGTCTTCCAGGTTTTCAGGCGTCAGGGAAAGACTCGCTTCACTAACGGTCACGAATTCGGCGTACGCGCCCAGCCCACCTACCGCGCCCATGACCCGATCGCCAACACGCAAGCGACTTGCGCCGGGACCGACTGCCTCAACGACGCCCGCCATTTCGGCACCGAGGACGATGGGCATAGGCAGTGGGAAGGCATTTCGCACATAGCCTTCACGCACCTTCCAATCAATACCGTTCACGCCGGCGGCTCGAACGCGGACAAGAACCTGGCCTTGTTCGGGCTCATGTTTTTCGATCTCGGCCACTTGCGCGGCGTGCGTGCCGCCGTAGGCACGAATCAGTACAGCGCGTTGCATAGTGCTCATTGCAATTGTCCGTCTTGAGTGCGATGACAACAAAATAAGCTGTTGCACAGGCAAAGCACAGACGACAAAATCCAGACACTTCGTTTCAAAAATGGAACACCATGAACCTGAACGCGCTGATCGATTTCATACTCGTCGCCACGAATGAGGGGCTGGGGAAGGCAAGCCGTGCGAGCGGTATTTCCAAAGCTACCTTATCGCGGCGAATCGCCGACCTGGAGGAACAGCTGGGCGTAAGGCTGATTGAGCGCAGTGCTCGCGGCTTGAAGCTCACTGAAGCCGGCGAAAGTCTGATGGCACGCACAGAAGGTCCGTTGGGCGAGGTGGCCGAGGCCATGACGGCGGCCCGTGAGGGGTTATCGACACCTCGCGGATGCTTACGTGTTGCCTCCCCCGTGCTGTTCTCCCAGCTTGCGATGGGCCGCATTGGCGTCGAATTCTGTAACGCGTACCCAGAGGTTGAAATCGAAGTCGTGGCAGAGGATCGCTTGGTTGACCTCGTCGAGGAACATTATGACGTCGCCATTCGGATCAACCCGAGCCCAGACAGCCGCTTGGTGGGCCGCTGCTTCGCCAAGGACAGGCTGGTGGTTGTGGCGGCGCCTGAAGTACCCAAGCCTATGCCCGGCGTAATCAGACCAGTGCCCAGTATCGTAACGTCGACTTTTCAGCCCGGGCACTGGAGTCTTGATGGTGGACAGTTAATCCTGGAGCCGGTCCCGAAGCTGCGGTTCTCTTCGCTACTGATGGTTCGTGATGCGGCTATCGCAGGCGGTGGGGCGGCCCTGATCCCACAGTCCATCGCATGGAACCAGCTTGCCCGTGGCGAGTTGGTTCAATGGGGCACGGTATCGGGCGTAGAACCCGAGCTCTGGGTCCTGCATACATCCAGGCGACTTGCTGCGCCAAAGGTTCGCGCTTTCGTCGACTTCATGTGTGCGAAATATCCGGATAGGTCTTTGGCGCTAGAGGGTTAGAGGACCGGCACGAGGGCATGCTCCATTCGGCCGTTCGCCCATCAATAATAATCGTCCCAGTTTTCAACGGGAGGCGTGCGGGTCGTGCAGGGTTCATATCGTGTGTAGTATCCCAGATAGGCCTTATCCAGCGGACTCATCGTGAGGGTCTCCTTGTCCTTCAGATCCCCTGTGTACATCGTGCGCCTGAAATACCGGCGTCTGGCCTTGGGGTCGGCGTTATCGCAGGACTCGGCTACTTCGATGTATAGCCCGGTCAAGTACTCGGCCGTAAAGTCGAGCGAACCGCTAGTGGAAAATTCACCTTTGAAAACAGGGAATTTTTTATAGGTTGAACAACTCTTTCCACCACCGCCCAATGTCGGGATGCTCAGGCAAAAAAACCTATCGCCGGCGGGCACAAGCTGGTGGATTTTTATTGCAGTATTGGCAAGTGGTTCGCCGTTGTCATCGACCACGCGCACGGTAAGATGCAAAGGCTTGCGCAATCGATGCTCTTCCGTGTCCGACATGCATCCGTTCAGAGACAGTGTCAGTACGGCGATGGTGGCCAAGAGGGGCAGTAGTTTCATGTGTGCTGTGGTCTTCCATGGAGGATTCCATCCCGGATAGCCGTGCCGTTTCCTTTAATGCACCCAGGTTAAACATGCGGCATTGTTACATGTTCTACGGATCGCTGCTTTAACGTTAGAGTGTCGGGCTTTTGGCAACGAACGGCTTCCAGCCAACGTTGGTCATGGGACTGAGCCCTGTGAATTTACCGCTCTGGCCGGTGGCAGTGATTATTCGGCGACAACGGTTTCCGGCCTAAAGGGTCTTCGGCCAGTCTGCTCATCCACCCCTTATCGTGAAGCAAAGCCAGGACGCTGAAATGGAAGCCACTTTTCAAACGCTCGCACTCAAGCTCGGCATTGAGCTGCCGGAACGTTTTTCAGCACTGATCGCCATGGCGCAATCGGACAAAGGAACCATGCGCAGTGCCTATGACTTGTTTTGGCTGGATGCCGACGAGGCCGAGCGCGAAATTGATGAGTGGCTCAATCCGGATGACCAACAAGGTCGGACGTTCCTGCCTTTCGCAGACAATGGTAGCGGAGAGTCTCACTGCTTCGTGCGGCTGGAAAATGGGGCGACGGGTATTGCGCAAGCACTGCACTACGGGCAGATGACGAGCCTTGCCCATGCCGACATATCGTCATGGGTGGCGAGCCACTATGTGCGCGTCGCAGCCAACCTGTCCCGGCTGACACATCAAACAGAGATGGGCGCAGCACTCATCCATGAGGTGCAATTGCTGCATCCGGCATTGCTGCCAGCAGACCGTGCGCTGCTGGCCGACCTTTTTTCCCGACCCTGTGTGACCATGGCATTCAAGGACGGCCCCAAGAGCGTCTCGAAAACGGTCAATGCTTTCATTTCTCAAACCGAAGAGAAGTCATTGCTGCAAAGGCTCGAACATCCAGACCCTATCGAATTCGCAGTACTGCGTGACTGGATGCGCTGAATACGCCTTGCATTTGCAGAACAACAACGGAGTGCCCATGAGCGAAAAACAACCCTGCCGAATTTGCGAAAATTTGATATTGGCAACCACAGCTGCGCGCAACGACGGGATGTGCATGCCCTGCAAGGGCGGCTATCGGGAGCGTATCGAGGATGGCAAACTCCGGGCCGACGAGCACAGGCGTTACCTCGCCAGCCCGCAAGCGCTGTATTGGAACGCGCTGGTCAACCGCGTCTACAGCACTCCCGAAGGTTTTTCGGGCCTGGCACCGGCAGAACAGCGCTATTACGCCGTCAGCGTATTACAGGGCGAGGTCTACAATGGCGGATTCGACCAGTACTTCGGCAACTCTTCGGGGGAGCACTACGCCGATGCTTGCGCGGGTCTCCTCGAACTGGGCGCGACGCAAACGCTGGCGCTGTTGGAAGAGGCCAGGCGTCTGCTGTTCGGTACCCAGCCCGTGCCTAGCGACCAGGGCTTACGCCAGTTGAGCATGCCCACCTATGCAGACCAGCCGGACCTTGAGTGCGAAGCCGCGCTGGATGCCCTCGACACGCAATTTTATCGAAACACCGAACAACTCGACGAGCGCTTACTAAAGTATGCCCGCGAGCACCGCTTGTTCGACATGGAGGCTGATTGACCATCAGCCCTGCCGCCAGAGACTCATTACCCAGGAGACACCTGACATGGACGTTCCCTGGCATAAATTGAAAAGCAACGCCAGGTTCGCCGTAAGTGCCCCGCTCGCCCTCTTGCAAAACATCCAGCGTGCGTTTCGTCACGATTAAACAACCACTAGCGTCTGCATAGCTTCCAGGCCAATGCCCGCGAGGTAACGCACCTGCTCATCGGTATCCTGTGTTGCCCGGCGTAGCCCCTTGACTGCCCGAAGCGCGTCTTCGGGCAGCAGGCCACGGTTGTTCAATCCACTCACGGCATGACGACGAATGGCTACGTGGGGTGAAGACAGGCCGCGTAAGGCTTCGCTGACGTCGACAGGGGTGATATCGATTCTGCCGCAGGCGTCTTCAAGGGTTTCTTCAACTGCGGCCCGAAGTTCGGGGCGCTGATCAAGTAGCCGCTCAAGGGATCTGTAATTCAGCACCGGGGGCTGCACGCTTCGCCAACGGAAACCGTCAAAGTTAGCGCAAAGACCAGCGACTGCGACATCGGGCGCTTGCTGCATAAGCCAGTCGACATCCTGAAGGTAACCCAGGGCCTTCGCACACCAGTTGCGTGTCGGCTGCTCACTGGCTTCGATCGCCTGTCGGCGCAAGGCCTGGATGACGGGCTCATCAGCAATGCCGACCAGCCCGAGAATGCGGGCTGCAGGTGTCGGTTCCCTATGCCCGTTGAGCTGTTCGATAAGCGCCGCCTGTGCAGGACGGCCGTTGGCAATCAGCCAGCGCTCTGCGTCTTCCCCGGAAACGCCGTGAGAACCATGCAGGCGGCTGACGTAGAACGCGGCCTGCTCGGCGTACGGCAAGGCAGAGACTGTGCGCAGGGTGTTTTCAATGGCCCGTTCGACAGGGAAATTATCCTCGAACTGCTGGCGGGTCATGCTGCGCCGGGCCAGGGCGATATCACCCGCAAAGTCATGGAAAATCACCACGAAGCCAGGCGTTACACCGGGATGCTGATTGAAATGTCTGCCCAGCGCCCTGGCGGCACGGCTAACCGTGACCAGAAAGCGTCGCTCGGCCGCTTGCCATTGGCGCGGGCCAAGGCGATTGGCATGGGCTTGCAGCTCATCGTCAAGCGGCGTGAACCGCTTAGCTGCGCAGATTTCCCAATCCCAGCGCCAGTCCGCCGGGTTCCACTTCACCGAACTGAAGCTTTCATCTTTCTCATCGGGGTAGTCTTCGCTGAGTGCATGCAGGCTGTTTGCGGCAAAGCTGGGCAGCGACAGAACCGCCTCTTCTTCCCGGTAGCAGGCATGAAACGCTGCGGCGTACAAAGGGCTGCCCCCTTCATCGAGCAGTGTTTGCAATGTATGTCTGGCGGCGTCGAACAGCGCCTGTTCCAGAGCTTTCCAATTCATCGTTCAGGTCCTTGCTGACAAGTGGGTTCAGCCGAGCAGGTCGATCATGCCCTCAAGAGTGCTTTCCAGACGGGCCAATTCGATGTGCGTGCCATCGCCATATTCGGCAGTGCGCAGCGCACATTCAATAATCACCCTGAGCCCCAGAGGTGCCCGGTGGCCGGGGTATTTTCGCAGTTTGAGTTCGACCCGGGTCGGGCT
Source organism: Pseudomonas asturiensis (assembly GCF_900143095.1). Classification (GTDB taxonomy): domain Bacteria; phylum Pseudomonadota; class Gammaproteobacteria; order Pseudomonadales; family Pseudomonadaceae; genus Aquipseudomonas; species Aquipseudomonas asturiensis. Next base: position 201,472 of record NZ_FRDA01000002.1, read on the forward strand.
CAGCCAGGTGCTGAGGTCTGCTGACCACAGACGATCCTCGAAGCCGAACACCACGTTCCCGTTTTGGGTATTAATGATTTCCGGCGGGAACAGCCAGTGCGTGTTGCCTGCTTCCCAAGGGAGCGCCTGGACTTGATAGCGACCATCTGGAGACAAGGACAGTATTTCAACGTCGCTCATTACGTTTCCTTGCCATTCAGTCATTGGTCGCCTGAGTGATGTCCGTCACAGTCTCCGGCGTCCATAGAGCAAATCAGTCCCGTGCTCAGTTCCCTTCGAACAGCCCCAGATAGCGTAAACCGTTGTAACTGTTTTCCGGCGGGATGCTGAGTACGCCATCGCCGTCGGTGTACCAGAACGTCGCGTTGGCCTCAGTAATGCCTAACGCTGCGCAGGCAGCCCTGGCCCTCGCCCAGTCACTCACATCAATGGGAGCGTCTTGCAGGATTTCCTCAACCGCGACCAATTTATCGCGCCGTTTAATGATGCCGATAAAATCTTCGTCATACCACCTGACACCCACATCCTTACAGAACCCACAGATCCGATATTCGGGGTCATCAAAGCCATCTTCCGTGGAATAATCCAGTTCGAAATATTTTTGATAGTCGCTTTCTGGCGAAAAGTTAGTGCCTACCCACACATGAACCTTGTCATAGTTTTCCAAATCGTACGTTTCCATTGAATGTCCCCCTTGTACGCACGCGCCATGATAAATGCCTGTCGCACTCAACGCATCGGTGCGCTTTCCGACGGCACCCTGCATTTTTCGGGTGCACAGCGCCTCGCGAGTGGTTAGGGTACTTTGAATAAATCCAATCTGTTCAAGGACTCACTCATGCCGTTGATGTTTTCGCGTTCTGCCCACCCTCGCGCGCTGCTGCTTGCTGTCACGCTGGGAGTGAGCGCCCTCGCTCAGGCTGCGGCTCCCGATGCACGGGTTCAATCGGCATCCGAGCAATACAAAGAACCTGCGCTCAAGTTGCTGGAGCAACTGGTCAACATAGATTCCGGATCGGGTTACGAGCCAGGTTTGACTCAGGTGAGTGCGATCGTCATTGATGAGTTGAAAAAGCTCGGCGCGACCATTGAAACCGTACCCAATACTGCACCTGACAAGAGCAGCCACGTGGTTGCAACCTTCAAAGGCACAGGTAAAGCGAAAATATTGCTGATGGCGCACATGGATACGGTGTTCAAGGAAGGCTCGGCCGCAGCCCGTCCTTTCCATATCAAGGACGGCCGCGCTTACGGCCCTGGGGTGATGGACGACAAAGGCGGAATTGTCGCGGGCATCTACGCGCTGCAGATTCTGAAAAACCTGAACTTTACTGACTACGCGCAGATCACCTTCCTGCTGGACGCCAGCGAAGAAACGGGTTCGGTCGCCGCGACCGAGCTGATCAAGACAACCGCCAAACAACATGACGTAACGTTGAATCTGGAACCAGGCCGTCCAGCCGATGGCCTGGTCGTGTGGCGCAAAGGCAGTGCCACCGCAGAGGTTCAGGTCAAGGGCAAAGCCTCACATGCCGGTGTCGCGCCAGAGCTGGGACGCAACGCGGCCATGGAAGCTGCCCATCAGATCCTGCAGCTGGGACAGCTGGGTGATGCCGAGAAGAAAACCACCATCAACTTCACCACCATCAATGCCGGTGACCGGACGAACGTCATTCCTGATCAAGCCATTGCCAAGGCCGATGTTCGTGCAGCGGTGCCTGAAGAGTTCGACCGCATCGAAAAGGACCTTGCGCGAGTCTCGGCAGACAAGCTGATCCCGGAAACCGAAGTCTCGACTCGCCTGATTCGCGGACTGCCACCTATGCCGCAAACCGCGGAAACCGACCGGCTCGTGAACATCGCTCAGGGTATCTATGGCGAACTGGGGCGCAAATTGACCATCGAAGGCAGCGGCGGCGCAGCCGATGCAAGTCTGGCGGCGAGTGTTGGTGTCCCCACGCTTGACGGCTTCGGCATCGTCGGCGGCAACATTCATACCCCCGAAGAATACGCCGAAGTCGAAAGTGTCTCGCCCCGTATTTACCTGCTGACGCGCATGATCATGGAGCTCTCTGGCACCCCATCCAAACAGTAATTGACGGACGTTGGCGCCGGGGCCTTGCGAACAGTGAAGCGCCCCGCCGCTACCAGTCGCCGCGCCACCGTTCGAGAAATTCAGTGTCTCTGGACAGACCGACTTTTTCACCTAATTGGTATAAAACTTCCATCAGGGACTCGCGCTCTACCGTTTCAATCCCGTCTTCAAACTGGTTGATGTGCAGCATCGCGCCTTCGAACAGCGGTAGCGCGCGATCACCCGCATCAGGGCCCTGCCCTCGCATCTGGGCAAGGCTATAAACGCCCTCATCCACTTCAACAACGAGCACAGCATCATCAACCCACTTGATTGTTTTCACTGCCCAGACGCCTCTTTTTTAACAGGTCAACCGTCCGGTTGAGTCACCCGCTTTGCCTCTTCCATGATTCGGTCAATCACGTTGCCCGACAACGCAGCTCAAGTATCAGGTTTTAGTCATCGCCCTTTTCGCAGCCTCGGCTTTGAGCGCTTTGGTTTTACCGTGCTCTGCCAGCAGCGCCAGCGTGTGCTTACTGGCCTTGGGATGGTTGAGCAGATATTCGTGAAGCCATTTGTTGCCGGCCCGAATGAGTTGCAAGACAACCGCTGGGTCGTTGTAGTCCTCTTCGAAGCGCATCATCTGGTCTTCCAGTCGATAATGATCTTCAGCCGTTTGCTCAGAAGTGTCCTGGGTGAAAATCTGCACCCGTAGCTCATCGTGCTCCAGCACGTGCACAAACAAGAACACGGTGGTAACGAAGGTCAGGTATTGACGATTGGTCGCGGTTTGCGGAAGGTAAACTTGTGAGCAAAAATGGAACAGTTGCCCGTTACAGGTAGGAATGCTGGCTTGCGATGCGTTCCACTTGGGTGGGCGACGCAGAAAGAGAATGTCTTTCTTTTTGATCATGTCAACGCAGACCGGCCGAGCATCTTCCCCCTTGCGGCTGTACATCACTTCTTCATTCTGTGAGAGAGGATGATAAATCAGTGTTCCGCTGCTCAGTTGCCTCTCTATGACCAGGTAGTGAACTCGCCATAATTCGCCGTATTCGGGGTGGACTTCACCCGTGTGGACGGTGCCGCCAAACAGGTAGAGTTCCCTGTCAATCTGGCTGCCCAGCATCTCCAGGTCGGCCTGCGCGAGTGTTATCCGCTCAATAAACACAGCCTGGTTACCGTGTATGTCTGGCCAGGGAATATCCAGCACCGGATCCTGGCCGTGCATGTTTACCGCGATCATGAATGCTTCAGGCGCTTTACTCACATTGTCGACCTTTCCCGAGGAGCAGGATATCTCCTGATCGTGGTTGCCATCCTTGTGCCCAGGGCTCAGCTCAGGCTGTTAGCGGATAGCAGTTGCGTAAGGATAGGGTGTGCCTGGGCGCACACACGGTGCGCTCAGGCCAGACAGCAACCTTACTTCTGTTCGAGGTACTCAGTCAGGAACGCCTGTGGACGGCCACTCATGGACAATTCGTCGTTGTAGCTGACGCGCAACTCCTGGATTTCACCCGGCAAGTACAACTCGCCGACGTCCCGATTCAATCGCAATACTTCGTAGCGCTTGCCGTCCCTCAGGACGGAATAGCGCGTGTCCTCGTTGGTTTTCTCCACCTCCATTTTCTGAATGCGCAGGTTCCACTCGTTATCGACGCCGGCCACTTGCACCAATGCTTCGTTGGCAGAACGATCACCGATGCGCAGGACCCAGACCTTGACGCCCTTCTCACCGCTGTAAGCGAAAATTTTATCGGCGATTTCCGGGCGGGCCTCTTCGGCCATCGCCATGGATGAACCCAACAGGCAGACACTGAAAAGCACTGCCCAAACACTCCTGATTACTGACATCTATCGTCTTCCTTAGCGAGAAAAATTCCGGGGGATAATACCTAAATAAACACATCAATGAAGCGCAGGTAACGCTACCTATTCGCTGTCAGTCTCTGGACATTCTGCGTTGCCATCCGACGCGGTGAATGCCCACACGCCGTTCGACGTTTTCCTGCCAGACGACCTCAATGCGAGGGCTTTCAACACCGTGCACGACCGTTGCCCGACTGATCAGCCAGTACAAACCGCAGATCTGCACGTGCCTGTCATGGACTCTGGAACCGTGTCGTAGTTCTCTGTGTGCATGTTTTTCTCCTTCCCAAAACAGAGTCTTCAGCCAGCGCAAAAAACCTGCTCATACCCGGTCGATCCTGAAGTCCCATTGATGAAAGTTCGCCTCATCATGCACAACTGGCAGCGACTCCACGGCAGTGATACCCAGCTCATACACCTTTCGTGGCAAACCTTCATTCAACAGGCTGAAGCCAGTGATGCTCAATGCGTAGAGCCCTGGCAAGATATCCAGGTAGTCATTATTTCCCAGGCGCTCCGGCAGCCGGGCTTTGTAATTCAGAAAGAACTCAGGGTCCCAATCCGTCAGTGCATGCAGATCGGCAACCATCAACAGGCCGCTGGTGACGGTCAGTGGAATATCCGTGTACCGAAAAACCGTCTCGCTGCATCGCTCAAAGGGCGACACGTGCTCATCGCGCAAACGAAACACATAGTCGTCTTCAGGGAGTGGATACAAGGGCACAACCGCCCCGCTCTGGACTGCCATCCGTCCTGTGTCGCTGTGCTCGACGAACACCTCAAAGAGATTGGAACCATCAGGACACTGCTCGGCGATAAAACGGCTCAACACGACCGGGTCGAAAATAACCACACCGCAGTTGAAGGTTTCTATGTTTGCCTCGGTTTTCATCTGTCACTCCCACAGATTGACCTTGATCTCAAATTCATGACTGATCCGTGGGACCGAAATCAATCGGGAAGGCGGTTTCCAAGCGAAACATCAGTTGCGGATGTACAGGCTCGTTCGCCGATGACTCAAGCGTGCCACTGTTGAACCATCATTTCAAAAGTCGATCTCAAGGCGTGATGAATGCGCAGTTATTTCGAGCGCATAGACCTCTCGGCTGACCCCATGACAGGCGCGGACATCAGCTTGCAACTTTATAAAAAGCCCAGCAAGGCTGGCATGTCACAAACGACGAGGACCTGAATCCAAAGCCCGTCTTTCTGGATAGAGTCAGGCACGCAGTCGGTAACGTTAAAGGCGCCGACGTGGATGGCTTTATGAAGTTTCTTTTTGAATGAACCCGGGTGCCCTCCAATGAGCCTCCTTTACACCTACAAAAATCCACCTGCAAGTGCTGAAGACATCACGACGGCCATGCAGCAGTGCGCGATAAAACCGGACGCCTGGATAACCGGATTCTGGGCGCAATGCGACGGTGCGATGATCGAAGACCTTGTGCAGATTTATTCCACAGACGCCATTGCTGAACGTCAGGAGACCTACGAAATTGCGGCGTATTTTCCTGATCACCTGCTGATTGGTGACGACTCTGGCGGTCGCTTTGTATTACTGGAGCGCTCTGGAAAGCAAAGGTTTTACCTTCAGGACTCGGGAGATCCGTTCATCGATGATGCCGCGTTTTTTTCATCCATTGACGCCTTGATCAAGGCTGTCGTTGACGAGCTATGAGCACAACCAAATGGACGACAGGGCTGATATCCAACCCGCACAGGACTTCATCTACCAGCCAGGCTATCAGGCGCTGTCTGCGCAGCAGCAAAGACGGGTGATCGCCATCTATACGTTTGGAAGCGTGCGTCTTCTGTAATGCCCGCCACCCTTGAGTCAATCGCATTAATGGCTTTGCCCCATAGACTGTGATTGTTGTTGAGCCTGATAGATGGTTCGATACGCCTGATTAACCAGCTCGACGTGAGGCCCTATGAAAACTTACAGCATTCGGGAAGTGCTGCAGAATATCGCACACATGCCTGACAGCTGGTTCTACCTGCCAACGACTGAATGGACGCTGGATACCCGTGGCGCGTTCTCGCTGAACAGTCGGGATTTCGCCCCTGACTCCACCGACTACCTGCCCCCACAGGTGTTCAGTGACGGTTGGGTGTCGACACTGGAGAAGGCCATGATTGAAGACGTGATCTTCAACGCCGACCAGCAGCTGCCCAACGCATCGCTGGAGAGCTATTTCAAGGCCTTTGAATACTTTTACCAAAACGATGCCTTCATGGAGTTTCAGCCCGCCCCGCGCTGATTCACAATGACCGTTAGCTACAACCCGCGACGAGAACCCCATGTCGACTTTGAACATCGAGCAGTTTCAACGAGATGTCCTGAACGCGTCCCTGAGCGCCATCGAACAGTTTCGAGCGGACTTCCCGAACGAACAGGTCTGTGGATTCGCGCTGTATTCCGAGCCTGTTTTTAACACAGCATCATCCAGCGCAGCCACTTTACGTACAGAGGGCCAAGGATCTCAATCATGAGCCTCGTCGATACTTATCTCGCCGGTCTACGCCGGTCGTTATTGGCCGAAGATCTCGATCAACTGAAACATGCACACGGCGCTTCGGCGTCAAACCTGCAGCGCCTCAGCGCGCGTTACCCGTTGTGCCCTGTGAGCCTATTGCAACTGCTCGGCCAGATTGACGGGACACATTATCGGGATTACCCGAGCGGTGAAATCATGGTGCTGATGCTGGGCTCCGACCTGCCCGGCTACCCCTACTATCTGAGTTCGGTAGAAGACATACTTGCCGAGGCTGACGGCCCTGATACTGAAAGCATCGCAGAGCTCTATGAAGGCTGGTTTGAAAAAAACTGGCTGGATCAGGACATCGATCTGATCGGAGAAGGCATTGACCCCACAGTGGGCATGAACGAGCGTCTGTGTTTTTCGCACTGCGTCAACAACGGGGGCACTTCGAGGTTGTATATCGATTTCAATCCGGCGCCGGGCGGCACGGTAGGCCAGGTCATGCGCTATCTGCACGACCCGGATAACTATGAAGTGATTGCGCCGAGCTTCGATCACTACCTGCAACAACTGATCGATGACGACTACGCGTTCATTCGCCCAGAGTCCTGAAGCCCGCTTATTGCCAGGGAAATGAGCGATGGGTCACTCGCTGCAACGGAACCGAAAGCGTGGAAAAACGCGCTTCGATCTTTCTGCACTGATCGCCGGTCATGCGCTCTCCCAGGCGCAAGGGCAAAGCCCGGCAACCCTGCAACGCGTTGGCAATGTTGATTTCAAGGACAGTGCTGACCTCCCGCGCCGCAACAGTCAACCGGTCAGGCGCGCATTCAGCCAGAAACAGGTCGTACTCGGCGTATAAGTCGCGCGACAAGCCGGGTTCTGCGGGCTTTGGGTCATCACCGCCGGGCACCTCCAGGAACGCATCCTGTTCAGAGTAATGCTCAAGAGCGATAGCGTAGTCCTCCAGGCTGGAGTGCGGCTGCTGTCGCTTCTGTACACTCAACACGTCTGCAAAACTGGCCGCTTCCAGGCATGAAGAAAGGTCGTGCCGATCGGCAAAGTCCAACAGGCGACGTTCATCGTCTTCATCAATATTCGACACCAGGTAAAAGCGGCTCTCCAGCAACGCTTTATCGCCCTCAACGTAAACCCACGCGTATCGCTGCCATAGCGCCCGATCATCAGAGCAGGCGGCAATAGCCTCTACTGTCTCGCGAAACGAAATAAGTTTGAACATCCCGCATCGTCTCCTTGCACGTAACTGTCGAGCCCAAACTGATCAACCCGACGCATATTCTGAACCAACACTAACTGACACCGCCAATGCGCGATGAGTCAGACTTTCGCCAATAACCGGGGCAGGTCCGGGGGACATAATTCCGATTCAACAGCCTGAAAAGCCCGCCTGGAACCCAGTCAAAATGGTTTTTTGTGGACGCTGTGAACGGTGGGGCAAAAATGGGGACAAGCTAAACACTTTTCGACCTGAAACCACCGGTCCTTACAACCGTTGAAAGTCCCGGCGGCGCTGACCGCCGGGCATCACACGATCAAAGATCCGGCTGAGCGAGCAACACGTGCGGCCGATGAGAAAACAGCTGCAGGAAGGCCCCGCCCAGCGCGCAACCTGCCATGACAAAGAAGCATACGGTGTAGCCTTTGAGGCTGGTCCAGCCACCGCCCATGCTGATCAGCGTCCCCATCAATATCGGCGCGATACCGCCACCGATAAACATTGCCGTGGTGATAATGCCGTTGGCTGTCGATGTCGCAGAAGGCTGTGCGGAATCGGAGGCCACGGCGTAGTAAATCGGCCAGACCGCGTTGGCGACCAGACCGAACAGCAGTTGTACGACGATAATGATCAACGTGGTGTTGGCGAAGTAGAACGCTGCGACGCTGACGGCCATCCACACGCCGCAAATAAGCAATGTCACCCGGCGACCGATAATGTCCGACAGCGACGGCCAGACCAGTTGCCCAAGGATGCCAGTCAGTGTGAACACCACACTCATGCCTGCCGATTCGGCCAGCGACAAGTGAAGTATGTTGTACAGGTACGCAGGCAGGATAATGTTGACGCCCATGTACACCACTTGCGTCAGCATCGTGTTGCCTGCGGTCAAAGCAATGTTGCGGTTACTGAGCGTCGCCTTGAACGTTGTCCAGGCCTGGCCTTTGACGTTGGCTGATGGCGTGCTGTCCGGCGGGGTCATGCCTTTGGCGGCGATGTCCACGTACAGTTTGGTAATGCGGTCGGCGGTGGAATAGCGCGACCAGAAAATCATCAGTGGCAGCGCGACGACGAAAGCGAAAAAGAACACGTAGCGCCAGTTTTCCTCACCGAACGTGGTGATCACGAAGCTGGCGACAATACCACTGAGCATAGCTCCGATGGGGTAGCCGGTATGGTGGGCGCCCAAGGCAAAACCTCGGCGCTCGACCGGCCACCATTCGGCGGTGTTACTGACGCCTACCGGCTCGCCCCAACCGGCACCCAGGTTTACGCCCACTCGCAGAGCGACGAAGCTGACCAGGCTTGCACTCAGGGCCTTGAAGCCGGACAAAAAAGAAAGCGCGGTGTAACCCAGCACCAGCGGTACCTGGAAGCGGGCTCGTTTCCAGCCGCCACCGTAACGGTCACTCCAGATGGATCCTGGAATATCCAGTACAGCCAGGGCCAGCATGACGACAGTGGCCAGCGTGCCCCACTCGTCTGCCGACAACTCGAAGTGCTTGGAAATTGTCGGCCCCAGGCGCAGGACAATCTCGCGATCGTAGGCGTTGAGGATCCAGATAAGCCAACACACCAATAAGGATACCCAGGAGAAACGATGGATCTGGCCCAGCGAGGTTTTTTTATTATTTTTCACGGGAGAATCTCCAGGCGTGCCACGCACGCGCTGTAAAGAGAGTTCAGTTGTCCTTAACGGTCAGGTCCGATGTGTGGGTTGATCAGCTGGCGAAGCGTCTTTCGGCAATGCCCCGCACACCCAGTCCGGTGATGGCGAACAAGGCACCGCGTTGTTGACCGTCCTCGGGAAAGCGCGGCAGCGGTGGCTTGGCCATTGAGGTGACAAACAGCGTGTCCAGATCCGGCCCACCAAAAGCCAGGCTGGTGACTTTCTTCACCGGCATATCGATGATGCGATCCACTTTTCCGTCCGGGGTGTAACGCACCAGTTTTCCGGCGTACACCAGCGCTTGCCACGGGCAGCCTTCAGCATCCACAGTGCAGCCATCTGCAGCGCCGCCAGCGGATGTATCGACCTTGGCAAAGGTCCGACGGTTGGCGACCGTTCCTGTCGCATTGTCGTAGTCGTACGACCAGAGCTCCCCGGACCAGGTGTCAGCGAAATAGAAGGTTTCGCCGTTCGGGCTCCAGCATGGGCCGTTGGAAACGATGATGCCCTCGTCCAGTGTATGCAGGCTCAGGTCCGGATCAAGGCGGTAGAGTCTGGCGCTGGCCTGGTCTTCTTGAGTATCCATCGAACCGACGATGAATCGGCCCTGACGATCGACTTTGCCATCATTGAGCCGATTATTCGGTTGCCCCGGCTCCGGGTCGACGATCAGTTCAAGATCGCCAGTCGGTAAGTCCAGGCTGTAGAGCCCGCTCTGCAAGGCGACGATGGCCGCATCGCCGTTCTTGCGCAAAGCCATGGAGCCGATTTTCTGTCCGACGTCCCAGGCACGCAGTTCGCGTCCATCCTCGGTGCAACGCAGAATCCGACCGTCGAAACTGTCGATCCAATACAGGCGTTGCTGTTCGACATCCCAGACCGGACCTTCGCCCAGCGTGGTCTTCACGTCGACGACGATTTCGATACGCATGTTTCACCTCTGTCTTGTTGTTATTGAGATGGCACGTTTCGCAACTGAAAACAGGTCTTAAAAGTCGACCTGGTTCTTACCCTTCAAATCGAGCATTTCCCGCGCCTCATCTGGCGTCGCCACGCTCCCGCCCAGGGCTTCGATCACCGTACGGATGCGTTTGACCTGATCGGCGTTGGACGCAGCCAGCTTGCCAGGACCATCCCACAGCGAGTCCTCAAGCCCCACACGCACATGACTGCCCATCGACAGGCCCATCGTGCCAAGGGGAATCTGATTGCGACCAGCGCCCAGAATCGACCACTGATACGCATCGCCAAACAGGCGGTCAGCCGTACGGCGCATGTGAGCCAGGTCTTCAGGGTGACCGCCGATTCCACCTCGCAAGCCAAACACCGACTGAATGAAAATCGGCGCCTTGAGCAAGCCGCGCTGCAGAAAGTGCGCAGCCGTGTAAAGGTGGCCGATGTCGTAGCATTCAATTTCAAAGCGCGTGCGGTTTTCAGCACAGGTGTCGAGAATGTGAGCGATGTCGCGGAAGGTGTTACGGAAAATCCGGTCGTCGCTGTCGGCCAGGTATGGCCGCTCCCAGCCATGCTTGAACTCGGTAAAACGATCGAGCATTTCGTATAAGCCGAAGTTCATCGAGCCCATGTTCAGCGACGCCAGCTCGGGCTTGAGTTGGGCAACTGGCTGCAAGCGTTCCTCCACGCCCATGGTTGGCGCACCGCCGGTGGTGATATTGATCACCACGTCACTCTTGGCTTTGATCTGCGGCAGAAACTGGCGGAACAGCTCCACGTCCTGACTGGGCCGACCGTCATGGGGATCGCGAGCATGCAGATGAACAATCGATGCGCCCGCTTCAGCGGCACCAATAGCGGCGTCGGCAATTTCCTGCGGCGTGATCGGCAAATGTGGCGACATCGAAGGCGTATGGATGGCGCCAGTCACGGCGCAGGTGATGATCACCGGGCGTTTTTTGGACATGAGTCTTCTCCATTCTTGTTCTTGGCGAGAAAGTGGTCGGGATTGCCCGGCCCACGTGCGTGCGGCCGTTGTTGTCGGTGAAGTCGAGACGTTTAGAGGTACTCGACGTTGCCATCCACACTGATGGCCTGGCCAGTCACGTTGCGCGCGGCGGGCGAACACAGGAACAACGCCATTGCAGCGACGTCTTCTGCGGTGACCATGCGCTTGAGCGATATTTTTTTCAGGTACTCCTCGCGCATTTCGGTCTCAGGCACGTTCATCTGTTCGGCACGGGCTCGAATCACACCGTCCATGCGCGGACCTTCGACGATACCGGGCAGCAAGGCATTGACGCGGATGTCGCTTTCACCCAGCTCGGATGCCAGGGACTTCATCAAACCCACAATGGCCCATTTGGTCGCTGCGTACGGTGTGCGCCACGCATAACCCAGGCGACCAGCTACGGAAGCGATATGGATCAGGTGCGCATTGGGTGATGCCTTGAGCAGAGGAACCGCGTGATGAGCAAAGCGGTATTGTCCTGTGAGGTTGATGTCGACGGTGCGCTGCCAGTCTTCATCCGAGATGGCGTCGATGCCTGCCGTAGGACCTGCGATCCCGGCGTTGTTGATCAGCACATCGAGGCCGCCGAACCGTTCGCGCTGAACCTTGAACACCGCTTCGATCTGCGCCGGATCACCCACATCCGCACGAGTCGCGACACTGTCCGGATACCGGGCGCGAAACGATGCGAGAGCAGTTTCACTGACATCACACACGTGCACGCTGGCGCCTGCTTCCCTGTAAGCCGCCGCCAATACTTCGCCAATACCCGCTGCACCTCCAGAGATCAGGACTCGCAGGCCGGTATAGGGAATCAGTCGATTGAGAACGCTCATGCTTTTTTTACTCCAGAGGCAGACGACCTTGAACGGCCGCTCTTGACGATCAGACGCGCCAGTGAGTCGGCGGCCTGCATGATGTCGTCGGTGACTGCCGCTCGGGCCGCAGCGCCATCGCGCGCTGCAAGCGCCTCGACAATGCGGTCATGCGCTTCCATTGAGCGCTCAAGGTGCGTCTTGTCGGGGGCTACAAGCGCAAAGCAGGGGCCCATGTGCAGCCAGAAGTTCTCCACGGCAGCGATGGTCAGCTCGGCTTTCGACACCGCGTAGATGCGCCGGTGGAAGGCAAAGTTGGTCCATAGGTAACGGGACACATCGACGCTGTCGGCGGCTTGCTGCATCTGGTCACACAACTGGCTGATTTCTTTTAGATCGCTGTCCTTGAGCAGAAGGACTGCTTTCTCGGCCAGCAGGCCTTCGAGAGCGACCCGGGCGTCGCGGATCTCGCGCAGTCTTTCGGGGGTCATCATGCGCACACGCAGACGCGAGGTTTCAGTCACTTCAAAGGCGTTCTCGGCGCTGAGACGATTGAGCGCTTCGCGTACCGGCATCGGGCTGGAACCCAGCGCTTCGGCGAGGCCGCGTATGGTCACCTTCTGGCCTGGCTGAAATCGACCGCTCATCAACGCTTCACGGATCTGACGGTAGATCTGATCCTGCAGGGTATCGCGGGAAACCTGACGCATGCTGGGCAGGAGGGTCGGACTGTCGGTCATGGGTAGAGCTCACATTTAGCGTTCTTGTGCGCTCAATATGTGATCACAAATAACATATGTCAAATTGTTTTCTCGCCGTGATCAGGAGCCATGAATCAAGGGTGACTGCCAGGCAATCATGCCTCGCCGCTCGCCCCTTCACCTTGAGCCCGGCAGGTGTGCCCGACAAGAGGATGGATAGGCCAGCGCTGCGCTGGCCAGATACAAGGCTACCTTTTCGGTGGCTGCCCTTTTCGCTCCATCAAAAATCAACAGTTGCCGACAACTGCAACGTACGCGGATACCCCGCAGAAAAAGCCCCGTACGAAGCAACGCCTGACCAGTACTCGCGATCAAACACGTTTTGTACCGTGGCGCGGAAGGTGGTCGGGCGACCTTCGATTTTGGTGGCGAAACGTGCGCCGGCATCGAAGCGCGTCCAGGAGTCCAGTTGCTGGGTATTGGCCTGATCGACGTACTGGCTGTCGGTATAAATGGCGCCGCCGGTCAGGGTGAAGCCTTCAAGCCAAGGTGTGTCCCATTCGGCCCAGAGGTTGGCCTGCACGTCGGGCACACCCACCGGTTTGTTGCCGCGGTTGGCGGCTGTCGCGGTATCGGTCAGTTTGCCGTCAAGCATCGTCACCCCGCCCATTATGCGAGTGCCCGCCGCAACTTCGCCAAACATGCTCAGCTCAATGCCACGATTGCGTTGTTCGGCCTGCACCGAGAACACGTTGCCAGCGCCGACTTCGCCACTCGGCTTTTCGATCTGGAACAACGCCAGCGTGGTCATGAACGTACCGTGCTCATATTTGACGCCGATTTCATGCTGCTTGGATTCATAAGGTGCGAACGCTTCGCCCGCATTGGTCGCTGTACCCGGCGCGATGTCTCCTTTGCTCAAGCCTTCAACATAGTTGTAGTAGAGCGAAACATCTTCCCAGGGCTTGACCACCACACCGACCAGCGGCGTGGTGGCACTGTCGCTGTATTTGGAGCTGACTGAACCTGCAGCATTATAGTTGCGCGACTCGATGTCCTGACGCCGTACACCCACGGTCAGCTGAAAGCGGTCATCCAGCATGGATAATGTGTCGGTCAACGCGACGCCAGACAGGTCAGATTCGGAGATGCGCAGCACCTTGGGCGAACTGATAGCAGGCCTGGGCGCGTCTACCGGATGGTAGATGTTCGAGCGGACCTCAGGACCGTTGTTGATTCCGCGAGACAGTTCATCCTGATAACGGGTCGCCATCAACGTCGTGGTGTGAGTGACAGGACCTGTCACGAACACACTACGGATACCGACGTCGGCGGTCGAACGGTCAACGTTGAATTTGTAGTAACCCGGAATATTGCTGGTATCGCCCGCTGCATTAAGGATTCTGGGCACCTGATCAGACATTCGTTTGACGTCCGACTTCCCGCCGCCCGCATGGGCAAACACGGTCACTGCGTCAGTCAGATCATATTCACCGCCCAGCAGAGCCGACTGCTCTTTGGTGTCCGAAAAGCCCCAATCCTGTGGCAGGTTGGTGCGCCCATCAGGCGCCGACGGGACATCGACACCGGGAGCGATGGTGAAGGGTCGCGAGGCGGCGTCGTAACTTTCCTTCTGACTGATGTAGTCCAGATTCAGGCGCAAGCGCTCGCCGCGGTAATCCAGTGCAATGGCACCGATGCCCACGTCTCGGTGCTGATCGTCGATGGCGGTGTCGCCCCCCTGCAGGTTGCCGTTGAAACGCACGCCGAACTGATTGTCCTCGCCGAAGCGGCGGCTGAGGTCCAGATGACCGCCAACCTGAGAGTCAGAGGCGTAACTGCCAGTGAAGCGGGTCAGGTCCTCTTCCAGCGCACGCTTGGGAACAATATTGATCACGCCACCGACGCCACTGTTAGGCGAGATGCCATACATCAGCGCGCCCGGCCCCTTGAGCACTTCAACACGCTCGGCGTACTCGGTGAACACCCGGTAATTCGGCGCTACACCGTACACGCCATCGAACGCCAGCTCGCCGAGGTTGCCCTCTCCGATCGGGAAGCCACGAATGAAAAACGAGTCGACGATGCCGCCCGTCTGGCCGGTGGAGCGCACGGATGGATCGCGTTGCAGTGCGTCGGCAACCGTCACGGTCTGCAGGTCAGCCAGGGTCTTGGCGGTGTAACTGGTGACACTGAACGGCGTGTCCATTACGTCCTTGTTGCCCATCATGCCCAACCGCGCACCCCGTGCGACCTGGCCGCCGGCAAGCGTTTCCGGCAAGGACGTCGGGCCGTTGTAACGAGCGTTGATTTCGGTGGTGTCGAGGGTCAGCGCCGCGGTGCTGTCTGCGCCCGGCGCTGTGGCCACTGTATTCGAGGTCTTGTCGGCGGCAACATCCTGCTGCTCGGGGCTGGCGGCCCAGGTATTGGCGCTTCCTGCGACCAGGGCAAGATTCAGCAAAGCGGTACGAATCGCGAGGGTTAACACGCGCTCACCGCAAGGGCGACTGACAACAGGCATGACGTGAGGATCCTTTTCATCAAGAGAAAATGGTAATCACTCCTATTGCCAGTCGATCGGAGGAAAAGTATCACTCTGCGTAAAGTATTTTTGCTTCACCGCTGCCGGCATCAGGCGTACAGGTGCTCCAGCGGTATGGAAACCACTGGCAACGCGGGGTCAAATGCGTGTCGGGTGGTCTTGTACGGAAAGATCTCGCCTCGAGCAATCGTGGTGAATATGCGCGCTACCTCGAATGCCTGCCCGGTTTGCCAGTGCCTTACACGAACCCGCGGATCAGCGTAATCGAGCTGAATGCACGGCACACGCTTCAAGCCCAGTTGCAACGCTGCGTTGAAGCGGTGATTGCCATCCATGACGATGCCTTGCGAACACTCGACGATGATCGGCTCCAGCCAATGCCCGGCCCGAATGATCGATTCGCGCAACCGCGCAACATTCGCCGGATCGACCTGTTCCGAGGGCTGCACGTCGCACAGCGGCCGCAGCGCAATCTGATACCCGTGTTTCATGGTTGATCTCCTGATTCGGCGGGAAGTCAGCATGCATCGGCACGAACAATCGGGGCGTGACGGCTGGCGACATCAAGCAGGCGCTGAGCGCGCTCGATGAGCGGCAAGTCGACCATTTCGCCATCCACCTGCACCGCGTGGCTGCCCGAAGCCACGGCCCTCATCACCCGGTCAGCCCACGCCAGTTGGCGCGAATCGGGCAGAAACGCACGCTGCACCGAGGCCAATTGCGAGGGATGGATGCACAGCTTGGCGCCAAATCCCAAGGAGCGGGCGTACTGCGAGTCCTTGCTGACAACCGCCTGATCGCTGATCGCGGGCGTGACGCCGTCGATGGGTGCCGGTAAATCCGCCGTGCGCGATGCCAGCACGATGCGGTTGCGGGCGAAGAGAAACGCCTCGGGCGTCTGGCTGCAGTCGATGTCGAGCGAGAAATCCAGCGACCCGAATGCCAGACGTGCCAGCCCCGGAATCGACGCGATGGCGTCAACCTGTTGCAGGCCCTTGGCGGTCTCGATGATCGCGACAATCTTCAGTTGCGGCTGCCGCTCCAGCAGCCGTTCGATCACCTGCGTCAAGGTCTCCGGGCATTCGGCCTTGGGTAAAAAAATACCGTTGCAACGCTCGGGGTAGCGCATATCACCCAGCCAGGTCAGGTCCTGACGGAACAACGTGCTGCTGACACTGTTCAGGCGGATGTAACGCTCGCAAGACACCTGTGGCGTGCTTTCCTGCCAGGCCCAGATGGCGGCGCGAGCGGCGGCTTTGCTGTCTGGGTGAACGGCATCCTCAAGGTCGAGAATGATCGCGTCCGGACCGGCCTCGACGGCCTTGGAAAATCGTTCGGGGCGGTTGCCGGGGACGAACAGGTAGCTGATGGCGTGTGAGGTGTTGCTGCTCAGTCGATCCGATTGCATGGTGATGCTCCTTGGCGTGAACCAGTCGTGTTTTCTAAAAAATTCCAGGCCCGGTCGAGGGCAAACTTGCCTCCCCGTTCGAGACTTATCGCAACTGCCCTTAATGCCTTATTGATCAAGGTATTAAGTGTTTTTTTGTACAGGGGCGAACGCGTACTTGGGCGCATAAATACCCAGCCGGACATTCGCCCTGCCAAAGCAGGCGATGGAAAATATTTGAAAACCTTACTTGATAATCATTCGTGTTCGCAATATGGTTCACGCCACCAGCAGGCACTAGCGCCTTTTCAAAACCTGCCAACCAGCAAAACGGAAAGTCCGTATCAGTGATGTCATTTAAATGTCAGTGACTGAACCGGTACACGCGGGATGGCCATTAAACTTTCGGCCCGCCTTTATACCCATACACACCTTATGGAATAGGTTTTATATGCACGTGTTCTATGAGCCCTTATTCTTCAATGGCATCAGTGCGTCTGCGATTATGACCTGGCCTCCGCCGCCGTTGCGTTGAATCGCTGATGCCAGACGCCTCAGTCAATGACACTTCTTTTCGATAATTAGGGTTATCGAAATACCCATGGCGATATTATTTAACGTCAAGGACTTACTATGCCTGCCTTTCATACAGTGCGGCCTGAAAAACACTTCGGCGTTTTTCTTCCCGAGATGCTAAGACCGCTGATCGATCCCGTTATCGCGGCGTTTATCAATGAACAAACACACACACTAAGCGCACTGATTGAACAGTACGGTTCGCCGTTGAATGTGGTCTGGCCTCACGCCTTCGACATCAATGCAAAGGCGCTGCAAGCCGTATTGAAACAACAGGGTGTCCGTCACGCTCTGTTCTATGGTGCCAAGGCCAACAAATCCCAAAGCCTGTTGCAGGCTGCGGCGGACGCCGGCATCGGCGTCGATGTGTCGAGTATTCATGAACTGCAGGCCGCGCTACGAGCGGGTACACCGGCGACACAAATATGCGCCACGGGGCCGGCGAAAACAGCGGTCTTTCATGAAGCACTGGTCAGCACGGGCGCGCTGATTTGCGTGGACTCCTGCGAGGAACTCGAACACCTGAAAACCGTTATTGAACAACGCGCCGCCCCCGTAAAATCGCGACTTTTGCTGCGTTATCGGCCAAAAAGCTGCCCGAAAAGCCGATTTGGAATGGGTGCGGAAGACGTGCTCGAGTGCCTGCAAAGTCTGGTCAGGCAACCCGATATTTTTCAGTTCGAGGGCTTCCATTTTCATCTGGGCGGCTATGGGTTCGAATCCCGCGCACAGGCCTTGCGTGAGGTGACCGGGTTTGTCGACGCCGCGCGGGAGATGGGCTTGAATCCGCAGATGATCGACATCGGTGGCGGCCTGCCGATTCGTTATGTCGACCCCCATGCCTATGAACTTTATTTGCGAAACGAGAACACGCCCGGTCACTTTTATACTCAAGCCGTGCCTGAGGCTTATTATCCATACGGCAGTGAGCTGACCGCTCCCCACTGGTTATCGCTCTTGCTTGAAGCCGACCATTCGCCCGGACTTTCCATTGCGAATTACCTTAAGCGTGAGTCGATAACACTGGCACTGGAGCCCGGCCGAAGTTTGGTCGATCAAGCGGCCATTTCACTGTTTCGCGTCACCCGCACAAAGAAACTCGCCCACGATAATACGGTTGTCTTCGTTGAAGGCAGCAGCTTCAGTGCCTGTGAAACCTGGTTTGCATCTGAGTACCTGGTCGACCCTGTTTTGATCAGTACACACGCACGCACGCCTATTCCCACTCAAGCATTTATCGCCGGCCACAGTTGCCTTGATGATGATGTAATTACACACCGTCTGATCAACTTTGGCAGTGCGCCGCAACCCGGCGATGTATTGATTTACGTGAATACCGCCGGTTATCAGATGGACCTGCTGGAGAATGAGTTTCATCGCCACCCCCTGCCCCTGCGTTTAACGGCGACCTGTTGTACGGAAGGTAACTATACGTTTTCACCTGACTACTAAAGGGAACACGCGACATGATACTGAATAAAGTTTCGGACCTGATTGGCAATACGCCGATGCTGGGCATTTATGTTCCGAACACCGACGCACGTTTGCTGCTGAAAATCGAAAAGAATAATCCCGGCGGCAGTATCAAAGACCGCATGGCACGCAACATGGTGCTGGCAGCGCTCAAGTCCGGTCGCCTTAAACCTGGCGGCGTGGTTGTCGAATCGTCCTCCGGCAACACCGGTATCGGGCTGGCCATGGCGGCGGTCGAGTTCGGGTTGCAGTTCATTGCGGTCGTCGATCATCACGCCGCGCAGGACAAGATCGCCGTGATGAAAGCGCTGGGGGCCGACATTCGATTCGTCAAAGGCACCTATCGCGAGGACGAAGTCGCGGTGGTGGAGCGGCAGCGAATGGCAGCTGAGCTGGCGAGCGAAATCCCGGGCGCCGTGTTCATGAATCAATCCGACAACGCTGCCAACGCCGGGGGCTACAGCGATTTCGTTCGCGAAACCATCGTCCAGGCCGAAGGTGCTATCGGCGCCTACGTCGGCTGTGTCGGCACAGGTGGTTCGATGACCGGCATCGCTCGCGGCTTGAAACAGCACAACCCCGACACCGTCACTGTCGCAGTGGAGCCGGCGGGCTCCATCGTCTTCGGCCACCCCGGCTACCCCTACTACCAGTCAGGCACCGGCACCCCGGCAGGCGACACGGTCGGTCTGGTACTCGACTACAGCTGCATTGATCTGGGGGTGCAAGTCACCGACTCACAAGCCTTCGAAACCGCGCGCTATATCGCTCGCAACCTTGCGCTGCTGGTGGGTGGCTCGACCGGCGGGGCGATTTTCAAAGCGCTTGAGCTGATCCACAAAGGCGTATTGACCGGCAACGTTGTCGTGCCCATCGCCGACGGCGGCGAAAAGTACCTGCACACGGTATTCGACGATGCGTGGCTGCAGGAGCGTGATCTGCTCGACCCCGGTATCGCGCAGCAACTGGACGCCTGGCTGGGCAAGACCCACTGGCTGGAATCCGTTTCTGCGCCGCGACAATTGAGCGTCGCATGACCCGCCCATCACTCAGGAAAGCCACACGATGAAACTGTTGAAAGTCGCTATCTGCGGCGGCGGCCGGACTGGCCATCTCAATGCCATCCTGTTCAAACAGCTGCCCAATGTTCAGGTCTCGATGCTCACTCGCAATCCGCAGATTATTGAACAGCACATACGCCAGACGCCCATGCAGGCGCTGCTGCCGGACGGCTCTACGCTGAGCGCCCGGCTGGATCGGGTCACCACCGATGCGAAGGCTGCGGTTGAAGACGCCGACATCGTCATCATCACCGTGCCCGCCCATGCACGGCCACAGACCCTGCAGGCCATTGCGCCCTACCTGAGCGTCAGCAAGCCGGTTTACATCGGCGCCATTCCAGGCTTTTGCGGTTTTGACTGGCTGGCCGAAGCCACGTTGGCCGAGCGTTCGAATCTGGTGATCTGGGGGATGAAGGACGTTCCGCACACGGCCTTCGAGCTGACGCCAGGGCGATCAGTCAAAATGGGCGGCGGCAAAAGCCAGCTGTATGTCGCAACCCATGCCCGGGAATCCCGCAAATCGCGCCAGCAGTTGCAGGAGATACTCTGCACGCTGTATGGCCCCTGCGTGACCATGCTCGATCACTACCTTGAAATCACCCTCACGCCGGGCAACCCGATCATGCACAGTTCGGTGATCTACGGGCTGATCGGCCCCTATGGCCAATGGCATCGCAAGATCTTCCCGCAACGCATGTGCTGGTGGACCGAATGCCCGGAGCTGGGCGCTTACTTCCTCGAACGCATGGATCAGGAAAGTCAGGCTTTGTGCGCCGTAATCAGCCAGCGCATGGGCATCGACCTGTCTTCGGTCAAATCCCTGAAGCAGGAAATCGTCGAGGCCTACGGCGACCAGATCCGCGACCAAAGCAGCATGCTGTCGATTCTGCGCACCAACCAGGCTTACAACGACATCCTCGCGCCCATGGTGCCCGCCGACGACAACCGCGCCGGTTATGTGATCGAGCGCGAGAGCCGCGCTTTCAACGAGGACGTCGCCTACGGCCTTGTGTTGCTGGTGGAGATGGCCCGGCGATTCGAGCTCAGGGTGCCCTACATCGAAGAGGTCCTGAACTGGAGCATTGCCTACATGCAGGGCCTGCGCGATTCGGCGCTCGACTACTTCCCAAGCCAATGGCCACGCACGGCAGACGCCGCCGCCTGATCTTCTTTTGTTCACCTTCCGCACGAGCAGACCGCTGATATGGATGACCTCAAAACACTGATCGCCTTTTCCCGTAAAAACGCCCTGCAACGCTTGATTCGCTGCCTTTTCGCCGAAAACATTCTCGACCGTTCGGCCCTGAGCTTTTCCGCTGGAGGCAACCAGGCCACGTACCCGTTGAAAAACAGCCGCGCGCACCTTT
The DNA here is from genome assembly GCF_900143095.1 of Pseudomonas asturiensis. Classification (GTDB taxonomy): domain Bacteria; phylum Pseudomonadota; class Gammaproteobacteria; order Pseudomonadales; family Pseudomonadaceae; genus Aquipseudomonas; species Aquipseudomonas asturiensis. The sequence goes on from NZ_FRDA01000002.1 coordinate 222,692, forward strand.
TCTTCGCAGGCATCACCAAAGGCCCGGCCGACACGTTCGTCAACGAGGGCAATGTGGAGCTGTTGACTGATGAGGGCGTGCGACAGCTCATCTCCAGCCATCAGGACATGCTGGACGTGCTGCGTGACAGCTTCGACTTCGAACCGAGCGACGAAGGCATTGCCGGTCTGAAATCGGACATGGAGAACAGCCTGATCAACGATGCTCACGCCCGCCAGCATCGTCAGCAATGGAATGCACAACTGAAAAAGGCAGCCGCAGACCAGGGCCTGCACAGCTTCACTGATTATCTGCGCCAACATGCCAGCACCAAGGACGCCGCGATTCTGCTGGACCAGTGGGGCTCGCTGGAGGGTCATCCGTATTACCCGACCTGGAAGTCGCGTCCGGGCCTGACCGATGCTGAAGTCGAGCAGTTATCGCCCGAATTCAATGCCCAGGTGCCGCTGCGCATCGCGGCGTTGCGTGCCGAGCATTCGATGAGTGAAAGCATGCCGCACGTGACCCACTACCGCGACTGGTTTGCCAGCCACTTCCCGACGCACTGGGCACAATGGAAAGCCGCTCTGGAGCGCAAAGGCCTGGATGAAACCCAATGGTTACCGCTGCCGATTCACGCCTGGCACTTGCAGGCCTACGTGCTCAAGACCTTCGCGGCGGAAATCGAAGCCGGCATTCTGATTGTCGATGGGCCGGACATCACGTCACTGCCCACGATGTCCTACCGCACCATGATGCCGGTGCTCGATGGATGCGCGCCGCTGATCAAGCTGCCGATTGCGGTCTGGATGACGAGTGAACTGCGCAGCCTGCAAGCTAAATCGATCCACATGGGGCCGCGCATCAGCACGATCATCACCCGGATTCTGGCCACTGAAAACGGCTTCGACCATCGTCTGGAGATCTTCCCCGAAGAAATCGGGGTGCGTTACAGAAACGCAATCACGCAAGACGATAATCCCGGCCGACACCTGTCCGTCGTGTTTCGTGCCAGTCAGCAAGCATTCGAGCGCAGTGATGGTTGCCTGCCTGTGACCGTGGCGTCACTGTTCACGCGCTTGCCCGGCAGCGGTCGGCCGTTGTTCACCGACCTGATCGAGCGCGACGGTGCGCGCGCAGATGCCACTCGGGTTGAAAACTGGTTCCGCGATTACGCCAGAGTGGTGACCCACCCGGTGGTGGCCATCTACTTGCTGTACGGCATCGGTCTTGAGGCGCATCAGCAAAACACCATGATGCTGTTTTCCCCGGACGGCAAAGCACGTAGCCTGCTGATCCGTGATTTCGGCGACGGCAGGACCTACGCACCGCTTCTGGAAGCACGCGGTCATACGCTGCAGCCTCATGTGCAGCCGGGTATTCTGCCCACCGTTTTTTCGGGCGATATCGAGCCGGTACGCATGTTCGTACTCGACGCGGCGTTTCTCACGCATCTGCATGAAATGGCGCTGTGGCTGACCCGGGAGTATGGCTTGAACAACACACGCTTGTGGGAGGTGTTGCGTGAAGAGACCGACCTTGCGTTCGAAGCGGTACGTGACCGGGTCTCGCCAACGCTGTGGGAAGTCGAGCACACGGCGTTCGTGGAAGATCCATGGCCTACCCGATCGTTGTTGCGCATGCACTTGATGCAGTATTCCAACTATCGCTTGCAACATACCCTGAGCAACCCGCTCGCCCGCGTTTAACCGAGGCTGACTCATGTCCCATGCAGGTGTCATCCAGGGTTCGAGAGTACGAATCCTGATTTATCTTCTGTTTGCGATCCAGCTGGTGTCCATGGGCGCGATGGAAATGAGCGGGCCGTTCTGGCCTGTCCACCTGCGTGGGCTGACCACTTCGGAAACGGTTTTCAGCTTCGCCAGCATCGCCGTCTACGTAGGGCCGATGCTGGGCATCATTCTGACCAGTGCCTTCTGGGGCCGCATCGGTGACCGCTACGGGCACAAATTGATGATGATCCGCGCCCTGGCCGGGTTGTCCTTGACCCAGCTTGGGCTAGCCCTTTTCAGCGACATCTGGGTGATTCTGATTCTGCGTTTTCTGCAGGGCGCGTTTGCCGGATATATCGCCCCGGCGCAGGCTTACGGTGTGAGTATCGAAGCGCCCTCACGTCGCGCACGGCTGTTCGCCATTCTGCAGATTTCAACCAACGTCGGTTCGCTGCTGGGCGCAGTGGTCGGCGGGTTGATCCTCGATTACGCCACGTTCTTCTGGATCAATATTGTCGCCTCGGCGCTTTGCGCGGTGTGCACGGTCATCGCGGCCATCACCCTGCCGGATGTGCCACCGGTGAAGAAAGCGCCGGTCGTGGACCCGGCAGCACAAGCCCGCCGGTCAGGCAGTATGTGGCAGGGTTCGCCACTGTTATCGCTGCTGGGGGTGATGGGCATCCTGCTGCTGGCGCGAATGCTGCCGCAAACCTCGTTTTCGCTGTACGTGAGTTCCGTATTCGAGGTCAGCAATTCGGTGGTGGGCCTGTGTTATGGCCTATTGGCGCTGGGTTTCATTCTTTCAGCCACCGCCTGGTCACGGTATTTCGAACACCGGGGCCAACAGGAGACACTGCATCGCATGACCTATGTGGTCGTCGGTTGCATCGCCCTCACCGCAGTGGCAGGCATTACGCGCAATCCGGTGGTTTTCATCGTTGCCTATTTCATCTGGGGCGTCCTGCTGGGCGCCACCACACCCGTGCTGACGGCGCTGATCTCCAAGACCGCCGACAGTTCGCGGCAGGGCCATGTACTGGGGATCGCTCAAAGCACCTCCCAGTGTGCCTCGATTGCCGGCATTTCGGCTGGCGCGCTGCTCAGTCAGGTCTACAGCCTGCAGTACACCTACCTGTTCGTTTGCCTGGCCTACGTGGTCGCGCTGATCCCTATTGTCGCGTTGCGTTACTGGCCTGCGGTGATGCAACCGGGTCATGCCCCGCCCGGGGATTGAAGGAGCCTTGCCTTGAATATCGAACAACTGCGCGCCGATACCCCTGCTGTCGCGCACCTGATCCACTTCAACAACGCCGGTGCAGCGCTGATGCCTGCGCCGGTGATCGACGTCATGACTCGTCACATTCAGCTCGAGGCGAGCCTGGGCGGTTATGAAGCGGCCGCACAACAGGCCGCGCCACTGGAGAATGTCTACGCTGCCATCGGCCGTCTGATCAACGCCCGACCTGATGAGATTGCAGTGATCGAAAACGCGACTCGTGCCTGGGACATGGCGTTTTATTCGTTGCCCCTTCGACCTGGCGATGTGGTGCTGACCTCTACCACCGAGTACGCCGGCAATTACATTCCTTATCTACAACTCAAGCAGCGGCGCGGCATTGAAATCCGAATTATCCCCAACGATGAGCACGGTCAGGTGTCACTGTCGGCCCTTGAGCACCTGCTGAGCGATGATCGCGTCGCCCTGATCTCGCTCCCCGTGATCGCCACCAATGGTGGGCCGGTACAACCCATCGAGCAGATCGGTGCCCTGGCGCGCGCAGCCGGTGTGCTGTATTTGCTGGATGCCTGTCAGGGTGTCGGGCAGATGCCTGTGGACGTGCAGAAAATCGGTTGTCACATGCTCGCAGCCACCAGCCGCAAATACCTGCGCGGGCCTCGGGGGATGGGTTTTTTGTATGTCGAACACGCCCTGTGCCAGAACCTGGAGCCTGCCTTTCTCGACCTGCATGCGGCGTCATTGCAAACGGCCGACACATTCAAGGTCAGGGCCGACGCCCGACGTTTCGAGAACTGGGAGTGCAACGTCGCCGCAAAACTGGGACTCGGTGCTGCTGTCGAGTACGCATTGGCGCAAGGTCTTGAGCCAATGTGGCAGCGCATCCAGCACCTGGCCGGTTATCTGCGCGAACGGCTGGCGGACATACCGGGCTTCACCCCGCGTGACCTGGGCCTGCAGAAGTCAGGCATCGTGACGTTCACCCACAAGGACAGCAGCGCTGCACAGCTTCAGCAATGGCTGGCCGGACAAAAGAAACGCATCAACGTCAGCACCTCGACCGCACGCTCAACGCTGCTCGATATGCAGCAGCGGGATTTGCAGGCGGTTAGCCGTGCCTCGCTTCATGCCTACAACACCGAAGCGGAAATCGACACCCTGATTACAGCGCTGAGGCAACTGAGCAGGGGCTGAAATCGGCGCTTGCGTCGCAGCCAGTTTGTAACCTAGTATTGGGAATACTTCTCAATTGCATGAAAATCTGCAGCCATGAGCGAAACCCTTCCCGCACATAACGCCAGTCACCTGCGGGCGATCGAAGCCCTGTATAGCGGCCATCACAGCTGGCTGTATGCAACGCTGAGAAAAAAACTGGGTAATGCCATGGATGCGGCGGATCTGGCGCAGGACACGTTCACCCGTATCCTGGCCTCGCAAGTGACCGTCATCGAGCAGCCACGTGCTTATCTGAGCTGTGTGGCCAAAGGTATTCTGGTCAACTGGTATCAGCGCAAGGCACTTGAACACGCCTATCTGGATGCCCTCTCGCATTTGCCGGCCCCACAAGTACCTTCGCCGGAACTGCGCTTCATGGTGCTGGAGACCCTGCACGAAATCGATGCGATGCTCGACGCTCTGCCACCACTGGTCAAACGCGCATTCCTGCTGTCGCAGATTGGCGGCCTGAAGTATCAGGACATCGCCGAGCAACTCGACGTGTCGCTGATCACCGTCAAACGCTACATGAAGCAAGCCTTCGTGCAATGCCTGTTGCTGGTGGAGTGAATGCTCACCCGCCGCAAGGAAGCGCACCTTGATCATCAGGTACTCGAAGAAGCCGCAGACTGGCTGATCCGTCTGGGTGAAGGCGAGTTCAGTGAAACCGAACGCAGTGAATGGGAATGCTGGAAGGCGAGCACGCCAGAGCGCGGCCGAGCCTGGGCCCGCGTGGAGTTGCTGCAGCGCAAAATCGGCGGGTTGCCGCCGTCGCTGGCGATGTCGGCACTGGACCGCCCGAACAGCCCGGAGCGGCGCACGATGCTTGGCAAGCTGGCGATAATGCTGGCGATCCTGCCGACCGGTTGGGGCGGCTGGAAACTGGCAGAATCCAGACAATGGTCTGCCGGCTACCGCACCGATGTCGGCGAGCAGCGCCAAGTGACCCTGGCCGACGGTTCAACCATCACGCTGAACACCGACACCGCCATCGATGTGCTGTTCGATGCCGGCCAACGGCTTGTGCATCTGCGCGAGGGCGAAATACGGGTGCAGACCTCACCGGACAGTTCCAGTCCGACCCGCCCCTTTCTGATCAGTACCCGCCAGGGCCGGATGCAGGCGCTGGGTACGCGTTTCATCGTTCGGGAGTCGCAACCGCGCACCCACCTTGCCGTGCTGGAGGGTGCAGTCAAGGTCCAACTCGCAGACAGTCCCCAGCAGACGCCCCTGATCGTCAACGCCGGGCAGCGCACCGATTTTTCATCCAGCACCTTTGGCCAGGTAAGCCTCGCTGATCGCTACAGCGAGGCATGGACCCAAGGCATGCTGATGGCGGACAAGATGCGGCTGGCGGACTTCGTCGCCGAACTGACGCGCTATCGACGCGGCTTCGTGCGTCTGGACCCTGCGATTGCCGATCTGCGCATTTCCGGCGCCTATCCGATCCGTGAGACCCAGCGCACGCTGAACATGCTGGCGCAAACCTACCCGATACTCGTCAGCGGCCACCTGAATGGCTACTGGGTTCAGCTCTCCCCCGCCTGAGGGCAAAAAAATCGCCTGACAGGTGATACTTTTTTGGGTCTCGACTGGCTTCAGGGAGCACGCCTTTTTCCATCCTGCTCATAGGTCCATCCATTCATGCTCGCTGCACGCCATCTGCGTCCGGATCATCGACTCAAACCCGTTGTTTGCAGTGCGTTGCTGAGCCTTTTTCTGATCGGTGCCGTTTGCCCCGTCGCACTGGCTGTGCCCCCCGGACAACTGGATGCCGTGACGGTCCGTGCCTACAACATTCCTTCCGGGCCGCTTGGCGCTACCCTGTCGAGCTTTGCCGTTGACGCAGGCATAGCCTTGTCGTTCCAGCCGTCGTTGACCGAAGGCCTGACCAGCCCTGTGCTTTCCGGCCGTTACTCCACGCAAGAAGCAGTCACACGGCTGCTGGAAGGCAGTGACCTGTCGATGGTCTTGCGCAGCGACGGCAGTTACACCCTGGTACCACGCAGCGTCACACTGGATGAAACGGCAATCACCGGCACCGAGCCGCGCAGCGATTCGCTACCGCCGGTATACGCCGGCGGCCAGGTCGCCAACGGTGGTCGCCTGGGCGTTCTGGGCAATACCGATGTGATGGACGCCCCCTTCAGCGTCAGCACCTACACCTCGGCACTGATCAAGGACCAACAGGCCGTTACCGTTGCAGATGTGCTGGAACGTGACTCATCGGTGCGTTCCACAGGCCAGACCGGCGGGATTGTCGATTCATTCTTCATCCGGGGCTTTCCTGTCGGTGAAGGCAACCTCGGAGAACTGGCGTTCGACGGGGTGTACGGCGTAGCGCCGAACTATCGGGTGTTCACTGAGTACGCCGAGCGCATCGAACTGGTCAAAGGCCCTGGCGCCCTACTCTATGGCATGTCGCCCAATAACGCGGTGGGCGGCGTGATCAACGTGGTGCCCAAGCGTTCACTGGACGAGGACCTGACCCGCTTCACCGCCAGTTATGCCCAGGATGCACAGCTCGGCGGTCACCTCGACGTCAGCCGACGCTTTGGCGACGAACGCCGGTTCGGTGTGCGCCTCAACGGCAGCACGCAGCTGGGCGACACCGTCATTGAGGATCAATCCCGCCAGGTCGACATCGGCGCAGTTTCACTCGACTATCAAGGTGAGCGTCTGCGCACCAGCCTTGACTGGCTCAACCAGAAAGAACGCTTCGACGCCGCTTCCCGCCCCTTCCTGATCGCTTCGGGCGTGGACATACCCTCTGCTGCCAACGGCCGCACCAACGTGAGTCAGGACTGGGGCTGGTCGCGTACCCGGGACCAATCGGCCCTGCTGAGCGGGGAATACGACCTGAGCGACGCACTGACGGTTTTCGCCCATGCCGGCGGAGGCCAGTCTGAGGTCGCACGGATGTCCGATCAGACCCCGACCATCACCAGCGCGGCGGGCGATACGTCATCGACGCCCGGCTATTACCGATTCGAAGTGCAACGCCACACCGTCGATACCGGTGCCCGCCTGCGTTTTGATACAGGCCCGATCAGTCACCGAACGGCATTGCAGGTCAGCCGTTACAACGACGTATTGTCACGCGGGATTACCTCAAGCGCGGCGGTGCTGTCGAATATCTACCACCCGGTTGATCGGCCCCAGCCTTTGATCCCCAGACCCGATGCCCCGAAGGTGTCCGAGAGCGAACTGACCGGCGTGGCGCTGGCCGACACGCTGTCGGTGCTGGATGAGCGCGTGCAGATGACCCTCGGCGTACGCAGACAGAACATCAAGTCCGACAATTACAACGCGACTGGCGTCGTGACAACGTCCTACGACGACGGCCGTACTACGCCGCTGTTCGGCGTGGTGCTCAAGCCCTGGGATCATATTTCGCTCTATTACAACTACCTTGAAGGCCTGAGCAAGGGTGACATCGCGCCTTCCACCGCCTCCAACGCAGGCGAAATCTTTGCCCCTTATGTGTCACGCCAGCACGAGGTCGGGATCAAGGCCGACTACGGCACATTTGCCACCACCCTCGCCCTGTTTCAAATCACCAAGCCCAGCGGCGAACTGGCGTCGGGCGCGTTTTCGGTACAGGGCGAGCAACGCAACCGCGGCCTCGAGCTGAATGTGTTTGGCCAGGTTACGCCAGGCACCCGGCTGCTGGGTGGCGTGACCCTGCTCGATGCCGAACTGACTCAGACCGCTGTCGCCGGCAATCGCGGCAATACGCCGGTTGGCGTGCCGCAGGTCCAGGCCAACCTGTGGGCTGAATGGGACACCCCATGGACCGAAGGTCTGACGCTGACCGGTGGCGCCATCCACACCGGCAGCCAATACGTGAACCAGGCAAATACCCAGAAACTGGATGACTGGACGCGTCTGGACATCGGCGCACGCTACACCACTCGCATCCGTGAACGACCCACCACGTTTCGCGCCACCGTGCAGAACGTTCTGGACACCGAATACTGGTCGGGCGTCGCCTCTTATGGCGCGTTCTCCCAGGGTTCACCGCGCACTTTATTACTGTCGGCGACTGTCGATTTCTGAAGCGTTCAGCCGGACTGCGGTGGGAGCCGCCAACCGACCTGACTTTTGCAAAAGGCTTTGACCATGGTGACTTTTGATCGACGCAGCCACGCTTTCGCAGCGCTGCTACTGGCCGGGCTGCTGGGCCTGGCAATTTGCCTGATGACTGCCCGCGACGTCCAGGCCGCCGAAGCAGACTCGGCCCGCACCGAGGTGACCGACCTGCTGGGGCGCAAGGTCCAGGTTCGTTTGCCGGTCAGACGCGTGATTCTCGGTGAGGGCCGCCAGCTATACCTGGTCGCCGCCCTCGACACGCAAAACCCCATCGAGCGCATCGTCGGCTGGCGCAAAGACCTGATCCAGTCCGATCCCGACACGTATAACGCGTACCTGCGCACATTTCCCGACATTGCCAAAATCCCCACCTTCGGCGGGTTCGAAAATGGCACCTTCGACATTGAACAGGCCATTTCCCAGCGCCCGGACGTGATCATCCTCAACATCGAAGCGCAGCATGCCACCGAAGATGCGCGCTACATCGAAAAGCTCGACGCCTTGGGCATCCCGGTGGTGTACGTCGACTTTCGCAACAATCCGATGAAGAACACCGAACCGACCATGCGCCTGTTCGGCCAGCTGTTTGGCAAGGAACAACAAGCCCAGGCCTTCATCGACTTTCGCAACCAGCAGATTCATCGCGTGACCGATGTCATCGAGAAACAACACCCGCCCCGGCCTCGAGTATTCATCGAGCGCATCGGCGGCTACACCGACGACTGCTGCCTGAGTTTCGGCAACGAGAATTTCGGCCTGTTCGTCGACATGGCCGGGGGCGACAACATTGCCCGCAGCATCATCCCCACCACGTTCGGCCAGTTGAACCCTGAACAGGTCATCGTCGCCAATCCTGCGCACGTCGTCGTCACCACCGCCAACTGGGAAGCATTTGCCCCCGGCGGCCACTGGGTGGGTGTCGGTCCGGGCGCGAACATGGCGCAGGCCAGGGAAAAACTGGCGTGGTACACCCGGCGTCCGGCCTATGCCGGCATCAAGGCGCAGGAAAACCAGGCCTTTCATGCCATCTGGCACCAGTTCTACAACAGCCCTTACCAGTTCGTCGCCATCCAGCAACTGGCCAAGTGGTTCCATCCAGAGCTGTTTGCCGACCTGGATCCGGACGCGTCATTTCGCGAGCTGCACGAGCGTTTCCTGCCGGTGCCATACGAGCCCGGCTACTTTGTCAGCTTGCCGCAAACCGGGGTCAAACCATGAATGGCGGGGTTGACGCCGTGGTGGTACAGGGCGACACCTATCGCCGTCTGGTGCTGCGCAGACGCCTGATCCTTTCCGGGCTGCTGTTTTTGCTGACGTGCAGCGTGCTGCTCGACCTGGCCCTTGGCCCGGCGAGTTACAGCCTTGGCGAAGTGCTCGACGCGCTGTTCTCGCCGGCCAGCGCATCCCCTCAGGTGCGCGTTGTGATGTGGGACATCCGCCTGCCCGTGGCGTTGATGGCCGTGGCCGTGGGCGCAGCGTTGTCGCTGGCCGGCGCGCAGATGCAGACCATCCTCAACAACCCACTAGCCAGCCCGTTCACCTTGGGTATTTCCGCCGCCGCCAGCTTCGGCGCAGCCCTGGGCCTGGCCTTCGGCGTCGCGCTGTTTCCCCTGGCGGCGCAATTCATGGTGCCGCTGAACGCCTTTATCATGGCCATGCTGTCGGCGCTGCTGATCCATTTTCTAAGCATGCGGCGAGGTGTCACGGCTGAAACCATCGTCTTGCTCGGCATCGCCCTGGTATTCACCTTCAACGCGTTGTTGGCGCTGGTGCAGTTCTTCGCCACTGAACAGGCGGTGGCCGCCGTCGTGTTCTGGACCATGGGCAGCCTGACCAAAGCGACCTGGCCAAAACTCGGGATTATCTGTCTGGTGATCGTTATTACCTTGCCGATCTTCGCCAAGCGCGCCTGGGCCATGACCGCCCTGCGCCTGGGCGACGAAAAGGCCGCCAGTTTCGGTATCAACGTGCGCAGCCTGCGTTTTCAGACGCTGATCATGGTCAGTCTGCTCGCCTCGTTTCCGGTGGCGTTCGTCGGTACGATCGGGTTCATCGGCCTGGTCGGGCCGCACATCGCCCGCATGTTGATCGGTGAAGATCAGCGCTTTTTCCTGCCGGCCTCGCTGCTGACCGGCTCGCTGATCCTGTCTGCCAGCTCCGTGGTCAGCAAAACCCTGATCCCCGGCGCGATCTTCCCGATTGGCGTGGTCACGTCGCTGATCGGCGTACCCTTCTTCATATCTCTGATTCTGGGCGGAAAGAAAAACTCATGGTGACGTTACAGCTTGAGAATCTGGGTGCCCGCTACGGCCAGCGCGAGATCCTTCGCGACGTATCGACCACGACGTTTTCCGGTGGCCATGTGGTGGCCGTCGTCGGCCCCAACGCGGCAGGCAAATCGACGTTGTTCAAGCGCATGGCCGGGCTGATCGACGGTGCCGGGCAGGTGATCCTGCAAGCGTCCAAAAAAGGACACACGGGCATCAGCTACATGCCCCAGGGGCTCAACGCCAGCGCACGGCTGACGGTGTACGAGTCGGTGCTGCTGGCGCGCAAGCAACTGACGCCGGGCTGGGTCGTTCACGATGAGGAGTTGCAGCGGGTCGATGAAATTCTTACGGCGCTGGGCATCGATGAACTGTCCTTTCGCAACCTCGGTGAGCTCAGCGGCGGTCAGCAGCAACTGGTGTCCATTGCCCAAACCCTGGTGCGCGAGCCGGAAATTCTGCTGATGGACGAACCCACCAGTGCTCTGGACATGCATCGGCAGATTCAGGTGCTGAATTTCATGCGCAGTCTGGCTCGAAAACGCGAGGTCATTGTGTTTATCGCCATCCATGACCTGAACCAGGCGCTGCGTTTTGCCGATCAGGTGCTGGTGATCGCCGACGGCACTGCACAAGGCAGTGGGCCAAGCCACGACGTGATCACCGAATCGATGCTGCGCAGCGTGTACAAGGTCCAGGCCCGGATCGAGCAATGCAGCCGCGGTCAACGGCATATCGTGATTGACGGTATTGTCTGATCGTTCGTAACGACGCCCCGCTCACTCGATGGTCGTTCTCGGTATCGCAATCCGTTCACCACACTGTTGATGCTGGTGGGCGTGCTGTTGCTGTTCATCGTTCCGGAAGTGATGACGGCGTTCACGATTGTGTCGACGGTGTCAGCCATCCTGGTGATCTTCACCTGGTCGACCATCCTCGCGTCTTACATTGCCTATCGTAAAAAGCGGCCCGACCTGCATGCACAGTCGACCTACAAGATGCCCGGAGGCGTGCCGATGGCCTGGTTCTCTATGGCATTTCTGGGATTTGTGCTGGGGCTGCTCGCCTTGAGGCCCGACACCCGCATTGCGCTGATGGTCATGCCGGCCTGGTTCATCTGGCTGGCCATTGCCTACTCACTGACACACCGCAAAAAATCCCGATCCGCAGCCGATTCGGCAAGGCTGTACACCTGACACCTGCCGACTGGAATGCCAAACGCAAGGGCCGTCAGGTGTACCTGACGGCCCTTTGCGCGAACGCCTGACGGTATTTGCTCGGGTTCAGGCGCCCTGCTGTTCCAGCTTCCAGGCCCGCTTCCAGCTGTCCAGCGCTGTCAGACGCTGCAGGTACGCCTGCAAATGAGGGTATTGCGCACCAGCCTGCAATTGTTCAACCACGGTAATCGCGACAAAGGCCAGCATGAAGTCCGCGCCGGACAACCTGTTGCCGACAATAAAGGTCCTGTCTGCAAGCACACCGTCCAGAAAACCCAGGACCTTATTGAATTCGGTCCGGGTGTAGCCGTCCAGAAATGCCAGATGGGTCCCGGCATCGATCTCGAACTGTGTGAACACCTTGAGCAGTACAGGCACCATCGCCGAACTTTCCGCAAAATGAACCCATTGCAGGTACTCCAGGTAGTCCGGCGAACTGAACGCTGGCTCCAGTTGCGGAGCAAAGCGGCGGATCAGGTACTCGACAATGGCCCCTGATTCAACCAGCACGTGACCGTCGAGTTCAACGACCGGCGACTTGCCCAGCGGATGAATGCGCTTGAGTGAATCCGGGGCGAGCTGGGTGGCCGGATCGCGCTGATAACGAACCAGTGTGTAAGGCTCGCCGATCTCTTCCAACAGCCAGAGGATACGCAGCGATCGGGACGCATTGAGATGATGAAGTGTGATCATGATAACGCTCGTCGATGAGGGCGAAGCGCCTGAGCGCCGGCCGGCACTCAGGCCTGTTCAGAGGCTAGTTGAGTTGGGCGACCAGCGCCTTGGCAACCGCTTCGGAGCTGGCCGGGTTCTGGCCAGTGATCAATGTGCCGTCTTCGATCACGAACGGTGCCCAGTCAGGCCCTTTTTCATAAAGCCCGCCCAGACGCTGGAACTCGTCTTCGATCAAGAACGGCACCACATCGGTCAGCTCCACAGCGGCTTCCTCACCGTTGGTAAAGCCCGTCACGCGGCGTCCCCTGATCAATGGTGATCCGTCGGCCGCCTTCACGTGGCGCAGTGCGCCCGGTGCATGGCAGACAAAACCGATGGGCTTGCCCGCCCGTTCAAATGACTCGATCAGCGCGATGGAAAGCGGCGACTCGGCCAGGTCCCACAACGGACCATGTCCGCCTGGGTAGAACACCGTGTCGAAGTCCTCCTGGCTGACGGTATCCAGCCTGACGGTTGTTGCAAGCGCGTGCTGCGTTGCAGGGTCAGCATTGAAACGATGAGTCATTTCAGTCTGGAAGTCGGGCAGTTCACTCTTCGGGTCCAGCGGAGGCTGACCGCCCGCAGGCGATGCCAGTACGACTTCGGCACCGGCGTCTTTGAAGACATAGTAAGGGGCGGCGAACTCTTCGAGCCAGAACCCGGTTTTCAGACCCGTGTTACCGAGTTGGTCGTGAGACGTCAAAACCATCAGAACTTTCATGTATATCCCTCGCTTTTGCAGTTAGGCCCGTGACGACAATCAACGTCTTGGGCAGAGTCAAAAATGGATCACACTGTCGTCGTTCTAGCCGTTGAAGAACGCCTGGAGCGCTTGTGCTTTATCGCCATAGGGCGCACGCAGACGAAGATTGGCGGCCCCGTCCGGGCTTTGCACGACCACTGGTTTTGCATGCGTGAAGCGACGAAAACCGTGAATGCCGTGATAGGCCCCCATGCCCGACGCGCCTACTCCACCGAACGGCAGGCTGTCGATTGAGGCATGTGTCATGACATCGTTGATCACCAGGCCGCCCGATGTGGTTTGTCGGGTGAATTGCTGCTGGTCATTCAGGTCGTCGCTAAAGTAGTAAGCCGCCAGAGGGCGTGGATTGGCATTGATGTAAGCGATGGGCTCAGCGGCGGTGCGATAGGTTTTAACCGGCAGAAGCGGCCCGAAGATTTCTTCTTGCATGATTGCCATCTCATCAGTCACATCAAGCACAAGGTGCGGAGCAATCGTGCGGGATGTGGCATCGAAGGCCAGCTCACTGTCCGGGGACAGCTTGATCAGCCTCGCACCTTTTTTCTCTGCGTCGGCCAGCAGGCCAACCAGCCGGTCGAAATGACGGTCGCTGATAATCGAGGTGTATTCGGGATTGCCGATAACGCAGGCAAAGCTGGTCGCGATAAAGTCGCGGCTGAACTTGATCAGCGGCTCCACGGCGTCCTGCGGCACCATCATGTAATCCGGCGACAGGCAGATCTGGCCGGCATTGAACGTCTTGATGGTCAGCGTGCGCTCCACGGCGGTGCGCAGATCGTAGCCTTGCGCCACAACCACCGGAGACTTGCCGCCCAGTTCAAGCGTCACCGGAACCAGGTTTTGCGCCGCAGCACGCATCACGTGACGGCCGACGCCGGTGCTGCCGGTGAACACCAGATGGTCAAAGGGCAACCCGCTGAACGCAGCGCCCACGTCCGCATCACCCAATACCACGGTCAGTTCGACGGGATCGAAATAGCCTGCAATCAGCTCGACCAGAAGCTCGGACGTTCTGGGGGTCAGTTCCGAAGGCTTGAGCATCGCCGTGTTACCGCCAGCGAACACGCCTGCCAATGGGCCGAACGCCAGATTGATCGGAAAATTCCATGGACTGATGATGCCGACGACACCCAGTGGCTGCGACTCGATCCACGCTTGCATGCCCGGCCCTGGGCTTTGCACCGACTCAGGCTGCATCCACTGCTCCACGTGTTCAGCGGAGTGTTCAAGCATTTTGACGGTGGTAGCCAGGTCCGCAATCATCGACTGATAAACACTGCGATTGCCGAAGTCGGCACTGATAGCGGCACTGATGGTGGAATGATTTTCACGAAGCAGGCGTGCCGCGCGCAACAATCTATCCGTTCGGGCCGATGCATCGACAGGCCCTGCAGCAAGGTGCGCTCGTTTCATGCTGCGCAAAATCGTTTGCAGGTCGTTGGCGTCTGGCTGGTATCCCATCTCTCTTCCCCTGAACATCTGTGTATGGATGAATAAGTGCAGCCGCCTGACATCCCCAGTGGTCGTCGACAATCAGCTGCGTTCAAACGTGCCGTCATCCTATGGGGCTGGCGCCGGAGTAAAAAGACAGGTTATTTTAGGTTTCATATAAATAATTTTATGGATAGCGCATGTCACTCCTGCGATTACGGACGTTTATAGAGGTGTTTCGGCAGCGCTCCATAAGCGGAGCCGCACGCACCCTGAACCTCACGCAACCGGCGGTTTCTCAGCACATTGCCGGTCTTGAGGCCGCCATTGGCAGAAGCCTGTTTGATCGGCAGGCGCGCGGGGTCGAGCCCACCTCGGCAGCGAAGGAATTGGCGGCGGATATCGGCGACAGACTGGATGAGGCAGAAAGCGCACTCGCCTCTGCAAGAGCACGTTCGGTAGAACTGGCCGGCGCACTGCAGATCATCGGCCACGCCGACTTTCTGGCTGAGGTTGTATCCAGGCAGCTCAAGCCCTTACTGGAAGAAGGCATCCGTATCAGGATGCAGAGCGGTAACCATGAACTGATCTGCCGCATGCTGATCGATGGTGACTGTGACCTGGGGGTCTCGGCAGCGGCTCCGGACAATCCTCGTCTACGCGGCGAGTTGCTGTACACCGATGACGTGATAGCGGTCGCTGCGCCTGCGGTGGTCGAGCGACTGGTTGCGGCGGAGCATTTTGTCACTGCACTGGCGGCCGAACCTATCCTTGCCTACAGCCTCGCGTTGCCGTTGATCGACGCCTGGCTGGCCATCAACCGAATCGAAATCAAAACCTCGACGCCGGCCATGGTCGGCCAGGACTTGAGAACATTGCGTACATTACTGATCGATGGCTGTGGCTGGAGCACCCTTCCCGCCTACCTGTGCAGACCGCACATCGCACGGGGCGAGTTGCAGGAAATTCCTGCGCCGGTGGGGCACTCAAGCCGCGACTATCACTTGATCTGGATGCCAAGCGCATTGCGTCAGCCCCGGGTTGCGCATGCCAGGCAAGCCCTGCTGTGGCGGCTTAGAGGCAGTCGTCGCGAAGAATGAGTCAACGCGCTCAGACACCCAGCAGCCGCATCGTCGTCGCCATCGCCCTGTCCAACGACTGCCCTGTGCGCTGCAGCTTGTTCAGCAGACTGGCGCCCAGCCAGAGCTGGTAGAGGGTTTCCGCCAGTTCAAGGGCATCCCCTCGGGGAAGGCTTTTTTCAGCCTGCCCCTGTTCGATACAAACGGCGATGCGCGACACCACTCGCTCGGCACCATCACGCAAGGTAAGGCGCATGGTCTCGGACAGGTCGGAGACTTCGGCACTGAGCTTCACCACCAGACATTCGTCGCCATGTCCGTCCGGCACACAACGGGCCTGCCAGCCCTGCCAGTAATCCATCAACCGCTCGCAGGCGTTCAGTTCCGGCAGTGTCAGACGTCGCTCCATGTCGGCCAGATACCCAACGAAGTAATCCTCCAGCAGCGCCTGGCCGTACAGCTCCTTGGATTTGAAGTAATGGTAGAACGAGCCTTTGGGCACGCCTGCCGCCAGCAGGATTTCGTTCAGGCCAACGCTGGTGAAACCACGCTCGGCCATCATCCGGTGGCCGGTGTCGATCAGGTGCTGGCGGGTGTCGTCATAGGTCGGTTTCATGGGGAGGATTACCAGGCAATAGACCAGTCGTATTCGAAGGACCGAGAGTTTGCCACATTCGATAGCGAAAAATCCCCGAGTAAAAAAACTCTAGACGACTGGTCTAATTTGAAACTATGCTGCGCCCCGTCAACCTATTCCACAGGTGTTCAGTACGCGCAAATTCGTTGCAGTCGCTGATGCCTGATCAATTACAGGGTGCGCTATGAAAATCTTGATGGTTTTGACTTCACACGATCAACTCGGCAACACCGGCAAGAAAACCGGCTTCTGGCTGGAAGAATTCGCCGCCCCCTACTTCGCCTTCAAGGACGCCGGCGCCGAGATCACGCTGGTGTCGCCGGCCGGTGGTCAGCCGCCGCTGGATCCGAAAAGCGATGAGCCGGACGCACAGACCGCAGAAACCGACCGCTTCCGCAACGACTCCGCCGCTCAACAGGCGCTGGCCAATACCGGCCTGCTGGCAGACGTCAACGCCGATGACTTCGATGCCGTGTTCTACCCAGGCGGCCATGGCCCGCTGTGGGATCTGGCTGAAGACAAACATTCGATTGCCTTGATTGAAGCGTTCGCCCGTAGCAACAAGCCCCATGGCTTTGTCTGCCACGCGCCGGGTGTGCTGCGTCACGTTGTCGGGGCAGACGGCAAACCATTGATTCAGCATCGAGAAGTCACCGGCTTCACCAACGCCGAAGAGGCTGCAGTCGGCCTGACCGATGTCGTGCCATTCCTGATCGAAGACGAGTTTCAACGCCTCGGCGCACGCTATTCCAAAGTCGCTGACTGGCAAGTGCATGTGGTGGCTGACGGACAACTGGTCACCGGCCAGAACCCTGCCAGCTCCGCGGCGGTCGCCGAAAAACTGCTGAAGATGCTTGGTTGATCGACCTCGCCGACACCTCTTGCAGCACGTCCTGAAAAACCGTGTGCCTGTCACACGGTTTATTTTTTATCCGACTTCTAGTCGACTGGTCTAATTAGACCTGAAAGCAAGGTACACCCATGAACAACAGCAGTTTCTTCAAGCCCGCCACGCTGGGCACCCATACCCTTAAAAACCGTATCGTCCTGCCGCCACTGACCCGTCAGCGCAGCACACAACCGGGCAACGTCGCCAACGAGCTGATGGCCGAGTATTACCAGCAGCGCGCCGGCGCCGGCCTGCTGGTCACCGAAGGCACGCAGATCGAGCCCCGCGGTCAGGGGTATGCCTGGACACCCGGCATTCATACCGCCGAGCAAATTGCCGGCTGGCGCAAAGTCACCGAAGCCGTGCATGCGAAAGATGGAGTGATTTTCGCTCAACTCTGGCACGTTGGCCGGGTGTCCCACACCGCCTTGCAGCCGAATGGCGACGCCCCGGTGTCAGCCTCTGCGGTTGCCACTGATCGCGTCAGCGTGTTCATTGAAACGGCCCCCGGCGCAGGTGAACTGGTTCCACCTTCAGCGCCGCGCGCGCTGAGCACCGATGAAGTTCAGGAACTGATCCAGCTCTATATCCAGGCTGCCCGCAATGCCATGGACGCTGGCTTCGACGGCATCGAACTGCACTGCGCCAACGGTTACCTGGTCAACCAGTTCATCTCAGCACACAGCAACCTGCGTACCGATCAATATGGCGGTTCCCTGCAAAACCGCCTGCGTTTTCTGCGTGAAGTGGTCGCGGGCGTTGCCGAATGCATCGGCAAGGAAAAAGTCGGCGTACGCTTTGCGCCGCTGTTCACCACAACCGATGAAGCCCGAACCTACCTGGGCATGGTTGAGGAAGACCCACACACCACTTACATCGAGGCGATCAAGGTGCTTCAGGACGTGGGCATCGCCTACCTGTCCATCGCCGAAGCCGACTGGGACAACGCCCCGGCCATGCCGGAAACCTTCCGCCGCGCAGTGCGCGATACCTTCAAGGGCGCGATCATCTACGCGGGTCGTTACAACGCTGAGTCAGGCGCAAAATTGCTGGAGTCCGGGCTCGCAGACTTTGTGGCCTTCGGTCGCCCGTTCATGGCCAACCCTGACCTGCCTGCGCGGATTGAAAATGACTGGCCGTTGAACGAGCTGAACCCGGCAACGGTGTATGGCGGGAGCGCTGAGGGGTACACGGATTACCCTGTTTATCGCGATTGACCCACAGGATCTATCAGGCGCGCGCTCTTAAAAGAGCGCGCGCCAACCCATCAGCACACCTACCTGCCGCATTTGCTGCAGCTCATGCGGACCACCGACTGCTCTGGCACCTCATTTGCGTGTGAATTTGGCACACACATATGCATGGAGCACTGAAATGAGAGAGTGGATAACCGATGAAAAGGTCGGTGGTGATTTTCTGCAGATCATCAGAAAGGGTGTTATCGACACCGGACGCAATTTGTCCGAGCCACTAGGCGGAAATGCCAAAGACATTGCCTGTGCGATTACTGAAGACTCCAGGCTGATGGGAGGTGCTACAGGTCGTACTGAGTTTGGCCGTCTGTTTGTCAACTTCCTGTGGGTCGATCCACAATGGCGCGGAACCGGGCTCGGTGCCGAGGCGCTGCACACGCTCGAAGCGCTGGCAATCGAAAGAGGCTGCGTGGATTCAATCATTGAAACGCTGGATGATGGGGTTGCTGACTGGTATCAACGCATCGGCTATGAGCTGATCGCGCAGATCCCCAAGTATTGCGGACCGTGGAATCGGCACATTCTTTTGAAGCCACTCACTGGATGATTCATCGATGCGCAGACTGTCTTGCGTTGACCCGCTCTTCAACGTGATCGAACGCATGGCCAAATCGCCACAGACAACGATTTATTTGCAAAAAAAGCTGACCTCACAGCGCTGCTTGGTCACAAGGATGTTCTCACCATGTCGTTACAACGTATTCGCCCCCTCGCCATCTGCATCTTCCATCACCAAGGGAAGATTCTGGTAAACGAGTTCTATGACGATGCCAAACAGCAGACCTTCTTTCGCCCCATCGGCGGGGGCATCGAGTTTGGCGAAAGAAGCCGCGATGCGGTTATCCGGGAAGTGCAGGAAGAACTGGGACTGTCGATCAGCAACTTACGACTGATCGGCACGCTTGAGAGTATTTTCACCTACGCCGGCAAGCCGGGGCACGAGATAGTTCAGGTCTACGACGCGACGTTTGATGATCCTGGTGCCTACGAAAAAACCTGGCTGGACGGCGAAGAGACCGATGGGTCCTCATTCAAGGCGTCGTGGCATTCAGCGTCCAGCTTCACGACCCAGTCTCCACTCGTACCCGAGGGCCTGCCGGAGCTGCTCAAGGCGGCTTCGCTGCTTTGAGGTGCCGCAAGGCCTTGAAAACGCTGTGGCCCGGACGTGATGTGCTGAATAAACCGGGCCTGCTGCGGGAGGGAGCTTGCTCGCGATACGGGTGTTCACGCGCCACATCAATGACTGAAAGGACGCCATCGCCGGCAAGCCGCCTCCCACGGGTGATGCATTCATTCCGGCGCTTTGGCTTTGGCCCCGTTTCGCGCGTCTTCCGAGCCTCAGGGTTACACGCAAGTCCTGCTGCAGCCACCGGACTGTGGGAGGGAGCTTGCTCGCGATACGGGTGTTCATGCACCACATCAATCGCTGAAAGGACGCCATCGCCGGCAAGCCGCCTCCCACGGGTGATGCATTCATTCCGGCGCTTTGGCTTTGGCCCCGTTTCGCGCGTCTTCCGAGCCTCAGGGTTACACGCAATTCCTGCTGCAGCCACCGGACTGTGGGAGGGAGCTTGCTCGCGAGACGGGTGATCACGCGCCACATCAATGACTGAAAGGACGCCATCGCCGGCAAGCCGCCTCCCACGGTCTGATATGTCCTGCGCTGACTCACTTTGAGCACGCCATTCAGCGCAGCCGCTATCAACCATTCCCCATCATCTGCCAAAACGACGCCCCCACCCCGGTCATACTCTCCCCCGCAATCAACCCCGCCGCTGCGGTAATCGCGAAACGCTCGGTCAGGCTCGGCCAGCGGCGGCTCACCAGCCAGGTCAGGATCGCGCCGAGCGCCATCATCAGCGATACCGACGCGGGCAACACGAACGCGAGACCCAGCGCAGCCGTGCTAGGCAAAAATCTGGCACGGCTTGCAGGCAGCACGCTATCGAGAATGCCCAGCAGCACGCCAGCGAGGCCGCCGATGAAGATCGCCCAGCGGATGCTGGCGGACAGCGAGTCCAGCCCGTGGGTCAGGGTTTGTGCCACCGCTTTCCAGGTGGCGACTGCAGGTGCAGGCCATTCTTCAGTGAGCAGCATGCTCTGCGGGTCGGGAATAAGGGCCAGGTACGCGCACACGTCAACGATGCTGCCGACGAAAATTCCCAGCGTCTGCGCGATCAGCTGTTTGCGCGGCGTTGCGCCAATGGCCTTGCCGACTTTGAAGTCGTTCATGAGATCGGTGCACTGTCCTGCTGACCCGCCAGCGGTATTGGCGCTCATCAGGTTGATCGGCACCTGCCCTGGCGCAACGATGCCAAAGCTCAACTGGGACAGTTGGCCAATGGCACCGATGGGCGGAATCCCGGTCGCGCCGACCACGCGGGCGGCGACGGCGGCCAGACAGATCGCCAGCGGGATGGTCAGCAGCGCCATCCACAGATTGATGCCGAACAGCATGGCCTGAAGACCCACCACCAATACGATTGCCAGCAGAAAACCGGCGGCAGGCCCGACTTTGGGGACCGTCCACAGCGTGCCGCCGCCGTGCTTGTTGGAGCGGTACAACGACCACAGTCGAATCGCCAGCGAGGCCAGTGTCGAGCAGACCATCAGGCTCACGCCCGGCCACAGCAACCACTCCACCAGTGCGGCGAACTGTGGACCGCTGCTGTCGGGCGGTAACTGCACCAGGCCTTGCTCCAGCAGCCAGGGTGCCAGCCCGCCCCACGCCAGCAAAGCGCCGAGCAGCAGGGTCATGCCCACACGAATACCGATAATCGCGCCAAAACCCACCAGCAGCAGCGACGGGTCAGCAGTAAAGGTCAGGCGCTCCAGTTGGGCGCTGGGCGACCAGCGCGGCAACGTCCACATGAACGTGTCGACCCATTTGACCGACGCCGACAACAACGCGGCGCTGAGCAGGACCTTCAAACGCGTCGCGGCTTCATGGCCGTGGTTGTAGATGTGCAACAGGGTTTCCAGGGTTGCCATGCCTTCGGGGAACTTCAGCGCCTTGTCATTGAGCAGTGAAGGCCGCAGATACCAGGCGATCCAGATACCCAGAAAGCTCACCGAGAACACCCAGGCGATCATCGGGATGGCGTCCAGTTGCTGGCCGGTGAGCAGCGTATAGGCAGGAATCGGCGCGACCAGCCCGCCGGAAATGATCGATGCCGCGGCAGACGCCACGGTCTGATTGATATTGCTTTCGTGCAGGGTCCAGGGCAGTTGCGTGGTCGAGCGACGGGCCAGCCCTTGCCAGATACCGTAGCCAATCAGTAAGGCAATGATCGACATGTTGAACGACCAGCCGATCTTGAGTCCCGCGTATACATTGGAGGGTGTCAGGAGGATACCGAGCACGATCCCGGTAACGACAGCGCGCAGGCTTAGCTCACGTTCTACAGGTCCGGCCAGCGAAGTCGTCGACGAAAGCGATGGCGAGGCTTGGTGCATGCGAATTCCTTATCGGCAATGAAACAGAGCGGTCACTCAACGCGGCGGCTTAACAAGTGAGCGCTGTATCGTCGGAAGGTTCAGGGTGCGGTGCATAGCTGCCGGGCAAGGTCGATGAAACTGTCGGCTTCATAGTCCCAGTCCTGGGCATAATCCGCGTCGGGCGCAGGGGCTCCCCCGTACTCCATGGGCCGATGGACAAAAGCCGTCATCAGGCCGCAATCCCTGGCTGCCGCCAGATCGCTGTGATGGCATGCCACCAGACATAATTGCTGTGGTTTCAGGCCCAGTGCATCGACTGTCGTCAGGTACGCAGCAGGTTCCGGTTTATAGGTCTGGGCAAACTCCGCCCCCAGCAGTGCGTCCCACTGCAAACCGTTGTACCGGTTCATCGCGATCATCAGTTCTACGTTGGCGTTGGACAACGTCACCACGGGGAAAAGAGTGCGCAGTCGAGCCAGCCCTTCAGGCACATCGGGCCAGGGATCCAGCCGACGCCAGGCATGGGCAAGCCGCCACAATTCATCGGGATTAATCTGACTGACGTCCAGGCCATGAGTCGTCAACAGTTGTTGCAGTGTCTCGTGGTGCAAGGTGTCCAGCACCACAAAGCCTCTCGCCTCGTTGATGCACTCACGCATGGCCGGGGCGTACAGTGCGCGCCACTGCAGTGCAAACGCTTCAGGGCTGATCGAAGGCAGGTGGCTGGACAGGAACGTTGCCGTCTCACGCGCGATGCCTGAATTCCAGTCCACAACGGTTCCAAAGACATCAAACGCCAGCGCTTTTGGGAGCGTCATAGGGTTCCTCCTGAAGTTGCCATCGGAACCACTGTAGTGAGTAAACGCGGGCCTGGCGAACATGTATTGCCCGACCACCCTCTCGCCAGATCAATTGGTCTGACGAGACGGCTGACCGTGCAATAGCGGTTTTGCTTCCAGTTTCAAGGTTTTACGGATGGCCGCATCCAGAAAACCTGCTGGCGCGAAGCGACGCATGAACTGCAACTGACCTGCTGACTTACCGGCGGTGTAACGCAGCTTCGGGCGCTCGGCGCAAGCGGCCTTGAGCACCACCTGGGCGACGACGTCGGGGATGTCGGCATGGGCCATCGCGTGGTTGACCACTCTCGAAACGCTCGCGCGAATGTCCTGGTAAAGATCGAGCTTGGCGTCGGCCTCAAGGGTGTTGTTCTCGAACTGAGTCCGGGTGTAACCGGGTTCGTGGTCCACAGACTCCGAATAGCCCTCGACCGCATGCTTGCTTGCGGCATAGAGCGCCACATAAGGCAGCGACACAACACCCAGGAAGTTGGTATCGAAAAGGGCCTTGGCCTGCTCGATAGAGCGCTCCCCGGCGGCGGCAGGCGCGAGGCCGATGCCGGATGAAGCGCCGGTCACCAGCGCTACGGGTTTGTGGGTCGCCATGGGGTTTGCTTCGCAAAATGGACGGACTGAAGATGGCGCTATGATGACGACCACAATCTTAATACGTCAGCCACGTTGATGCCGAATCGGCATCATCCTATCTCGCGCGCCAGAACCGCTCTGCTTAGCGCCTATCGTCCGGTCACTCATCATTCCCGATGATAGTAACCTTCGATTTATTCGATTCGTTAATAACACCCACAGCGCAACAGAATCCGCCCCATCCTTTACTATCGGCGGAACTTCTCATGTCCCAGACAATCGCTCATCTGCGCTATCCCCTCACCGCCCTTGCCCTGGTTGTGATCAGCGCCTGTGGTCGCGCGCCTGAGGCCACTCAGGCACCGGCCGCCGCCAAGGTCAGCGTCGCCAGGGTGCTGGAACAACCCGTCAACGAATGGGACGAGTTCACCGGCCGCCTGGAAGCACCGGAAACCGTTGAAGTGCGCCCACGGGTGTCCGGCCAGATCGATCAGGTGGCGTTCACCGACGGTTCGCTGGTCAAGAAAGGCGACCTGCTGTTCCAGATCGACCCGCGTCCGTTCCAGTCTGAAGTTCGTCGCCTGGAAGCCCAGTTGCAACAAGCGCGTGCGGTCGCCCTGCGCAGCGATAACGAAGCCCAGCGCGGTGAGCGTCTGCGCACCAACAATGCCATTTCCGCAGAGCTGGCCGATTCGCGCACCACGTCGGCGCAGGAAGCCAAGGCTGGGGTCGCAGCGATTCAGGCACAGCTGGATCTGGCCCGCCTTAACCTCAGCTTCACCCGCGTAACCGCCCCGATCACAGGCCGCGTCAGCCGTGCCGAGATCACCGCTGGCAACATTGTGACCGCCGATGTCACACCGCTGACCAGTGTGGTCTCCACCGACAAGGTCTACGCCTACTTCGACGCCGACGAGCGTGTGTTCCTCAAATACACCGAACTGGCCCGCAAGGGTCAGCGCGGCCAGACCACCCCGGTTTATCTGGGCCTGTCCAACGAAAATGGCAACCCGCACCTGGGCCAGATGAACTTCGTCGATAACCAGGTCAACCCGCGCACCGGCACCATCCGTGGCCGCGCCGTGTTCGACAACAGCGATGGCAGCTTCACACCTGGTCTTTACGCACGCCTCAAGCTGGTCGGCAGCGGCACCTATTCTGCCGTGCTGATCAACGATGAAGCTGTCGGCACCGACCTGGGCAAGAAGTTCGTGCTCGTCATGGACAAGGACAACAAGCCGGCTTATCGCCCGGTCGAGCTGGGTCCGAAAATCGAAGGGCTGCGCATCGTACGCAACGGTCTTGGCAAGGACGACACCATTGTCGTCAAAGGTTTGCAGCGCGTACGCCCCGGCCAGCCTGTGGACCCTGAAGTCACGCCGATGGCCAGCGCCGACACCCTCGCCCTGCTGCTCAAACAACGTCAGGCCCTCGAAGCCAGCAATCCGCAACAGTCGGCGCCCAACGCGACCGCCAAACTCGCCAGCGCCACCGCGCCTCGCGGCTAAGGGACTCGTTCGATGAACTTCTCAAAATTCTTTATCTCGCGGCCGATCTTTGCCGCCGTGCTGTCACTGTTGATCCTGATCGCCGGTGCCATCTCGCTGTTCCAGTTGCCCATCAGTGAATACCCGGAAGTGGTGCCGCCCACCGTCGTCGTGCGCGCCAACTTCCCCGGCGCCAACCCCAAGGTGATCGGTGAAACCGTGGCCTCGCCACTGGAACAGGCCATTACCGGCGTCGAGAACATGCTCTACATGTCATCGCAGGCCACTGCCGACGGCAAACTGACCCTGACCATCACCTTCGCCCTGGGCACCGACCTGGACAACGCGCAGGTGCAGGTGCAGAACCGCGTGACGCGCACCGAACCCAAGCTGCCTGAAGAGGTGACTCGGATCGGTATCACGGTGGACAAGGCCTCGCCCGACCTGACCATGGTCGTGCACTTGACCTCGCCGGATCAGCGTTACGACATGCTGTACCTGTCCAACTATGCCGTGCTCAACATCAAGGATGAGCTGGCCCGCCTGGGCGGTGTGGGCGATGTGCAACTGTTCGGTATGGGCGACTACTCGCTGCGTGTCTGGCTCGACCCGAACAAGACCGCCTCGCGCAACCTGACCGCCACTGACGTGGTCAATGCGATTCGCGAGCAGAACCGCCAGGTTGCCGCAGGCCAGTTGGGCGCCCCGCCCTCGCCCAATGCCACCAGTTTCCAGATGTCGATCAACACGCAGGGTCGCCTGGTCACCGAGGAAGAGTTCGAGAATGTGGTGATCCGCGCCGGTGCCGATGGCGAAATCACCCGCCTGAAAGACGTGGCCCGCATCGAACTGGGTTCCAGCCAGTACGCCTTGCGTTCGCTGCTCAACAACCAGCCGGCCGTGGCGATGCCGATCTTCCAGCGCCCGGGCTCCAACGCCATCGATATTTCCAACGATGTGCGGGCCAAAATGGCCGAGCTGAAAAAGGGCTTCCCCGAGGGGATGGACTACAGCATCGTGTATGACCCGACCATCTTCGTGCGCGGCTCCATCGAAGCGGTGATCCACACCCTGTTCGAAGCACTGATTCTGGTGGTGCTGGTGGTAATCCTGTTCCTGCAGACCTGGCGTGCCTCGATCATTCCGCTGGTGGCCGTGCCGGTGTCGCTGATCGGTACGTTCGCGGTGATGCACCTGTTCGGCTTCTCGCTCAACGCGCTGTCGCTGTTCGGGCTGGTGCTGGCCATCGGGATCGTGGTGGACGATGCGATCGTGGTGGTGGAGAACGTCGAGCGAAATATCGAGTTGGGGCTTGAACCGGTCGCAGCGACTCACAAAGCCATGGGCGAAGTGACCGGGCCGATCATCGCCACGGCGCTGGTGCTCTGTGCGGTCTTCGTGCCGGCAGCGTTCATTTCCGGCCTCACCGGACAGTTCTACAAACAGTTCGCGTTGACCATTGCCATCTCGACCGTGATCTCCGCGTTCAACTCGCTGACCCTGTCGCCTGCACTGGCTGCCGTTCTGCTCAAAGGCCATGACGCGCCTAAAGACCGTTTCTCACGTTTCCTCGACAAGCTGCTGGGCGGCTGGCTGTTCCGTCCGTTCAACCGCTTCTTCGAGAGGGCCAGCCATGGCTACGTCGGCACGGTTGCCCGGGTCATTCGCAGCAGTGGCATTGCCTTGCTGGTGTACGCAGGCCTGATGGTGCTGACCTGGATGGGGTTCTCCAGCACGCCGACCGGTTTCGTACCCAGCCAGGACAAGCAGTACCTGGTGGCCTTTGCCCAGTTGCCGGATGCGGCGAGCCTGGACCGCACCGAAGACGTCATCAAGCGCATGTCTGAGCTGGCCCTGAAACAGCCGGGCGTGGAAAACGCGATTGCGTTCCCGGGTCTCTCGATCAACGGGTTCACCAACAGCCCGAACAACGGCGTTGTCTTCGTCGCGCTCAAGCCGTTCGATCAGCGCACCGACCCGAGCCAGTCAGCCAATGCCATTGCCGGCGCCTTGAACGGCCAGTTCGCGTCGATTCAGGAAGCCTACATGGCGATCTTCCCGCCGCCTCCGGTACAGGGTCTGGGTACTATCGGCGGGTTCCGCCTGCAGATCGAGGACCGAGGCAATCTGGGCTACGACGAGCTGTACAAGGAAACCCAGAATGTCATCGCCAAAAGCCGTAGCGTGCCTGAACTGGCAGGCCTGTTCACCAGCTACACCGTGAACGTACCGCAGGTCGATGCATCGATTGACCGTGAAAAGGCCAAGACCCACGGCGTGGCGATCAGCGATATCTTCGACACCCTGCAGGTCTACCTGGGTTCTCTGTACGCCAACGATTTCAACCGTTTCGGTCGTACCTATCAGGTCAACGTTCAGGCTGAACAGCAGTTCCGTCAGGATGCCGACCAGATCGGTCAGCTCAAGGTGCGTAACAACTTGGGCGAAATGATCCCGCTGGCGACCTTCGTCAAGGTCACCGACACGGCAGGTCCCGACCGCGTCATGCACTACAACGGCTTCATTACGGCCGAGATCAACGGCGCTGCAGCACCGGGTTATAGCTCGGGTCAGGCCCAGGCTGCGATCGAGAAACTGCTCAAGGAAGAGCTGCCCAACGGCATGGTCTACGAATGGACCGACCTGACCTATCAGCAGATTCTGTCGGGCAACACCGCGCTGTTCGTCTTCCCGCTCTGCGTGCTGCTGGCGTTCCTGGTACTGGCCGCTCAATACGAAAGCTGGAGTCTGCCGCTGGCGGTGATCCTGATCGTGCCGATGACGCTGCTGTCGGCGATTGCCGGGGTGATGATTGCCGGTAGCGACAACAACATCTTCACCCAGATCGGCCTGATCGTACTGGTGGGCCTGGCCTGCAAGAATGCGATTCTGATCGTCGAGTTCGCCAAGGATAAACAGGAAGAAGGCATGAGCCCGCTGGACGCCGTCCTGGAAGCCTGCCGCCTGCGTCTGCGGCCGATCCTGATGACTTCGTTCGCCTTCATCATGGGGGTCGTGCCGCTGGTCCTCTCCAGTGGTGCCGGTGCCGAGATGCGCCATGCCATGGGCGTGGCGGTGTTCTCCGGGATGCTCGGCGTCACCTTCTTCGGCCTGTTGCTGACACCCGTGTTCTACGTGCTGATCCGTAACTTCGTCGAGCGCCAGGAGGCCCGCAAGGCCGCACGGGCGCAGAAACTGCAAACACTGCCTGCGGAGACGCATTGATGAGCGCGCTTAAACTCTTCGTCCCGAGCCTGTTGGTACTGGCACTGGCAGCCTGCGCCGTCGGCCCGGACTACAAGGCGCCCGACACTGCACCGGCGAAACTGGCCGCTGCCGCACAGGGCAACTACGACCGCACCAAGGCTGATGCAGCGTGGTGGAGGCAATTCGAAGATCCGACCCTCGACAAGCTGGTCACTCAGTCACTCGATGGCAACCGGGATTTGCGCGTGGCCTTTGCACGTTTGAAAGCCGCGCGCGCCATCCGGGATGACGTCGCGAACGACGCCATGCCGGTGGTGACGAGCCGGGCCAGCAGTGATTTGGGCAAGGGCCAGCAGCCCGGCGTGACCGAGCGTCGTGTCAACAGTGAGCGCTATGACCTGGGCCTGGACATGGCCTGGGAGCTGGACCTGTTCGGGCGTATTCAGCGTCAACTGGAAGCCAGCGATGCTGACGAAGCAGCCGCGCAGGCCAATCTGTATCAGTTGCAGGTCACACTGATCGCCGAGGTGGTCGACGCCTACGGGCAACTGCGTGGCGCGCAACTGCGCGAAGCCATTGCACGGGACAACCTGAAGAATCAACAGAACTCCCAGGGCGTGACCACGCAACTTCGCGATGCCGGTGTGGGTAACGAGCTGGATGTAGTACGAGCGGATGCGCGGCTGGCAGCGGTTGAAGCCACCGTTCCGCAGTTGCAGGCCGAGCAGGTGCGCCAGCGCAACCGGATCGCGACCTTGCTGGGTGAGCGGCCCGAGAGCCTCAGCGTGGATTTGAGCCCGACCAGATTGCCCGCCATTGCCAAGGCGTTACCGATTGGCGATCCGACCCAGGTGCTGCGCAACCGGCCTGATGTGTTGGCCGCGGAGCGCCAGTTGGCCGCCTCGACTGCACGCATCGGTGTCGCCACTGCTGACCTGTTCCCACGGGTCAGCCTGAGTGGATTCCTCGGCTTCACCGCCGGGCGTGGATCGCAGATCGGCTCATCAGCGGCCAAGGCCTGGTCGCTGGGCCCGAGCATCACCTGGGCAGCGTTCGACCTGGGCAGCGTCCGGGCGCAGATTCGCAGCGCCAATGCCGATGCCGAAGGTGCGCTGGCCAATTATGAACAGCAGGTGCTGCTCGCACTGGAGGAGTCGGAAAACGCATTCAGCGATTACGACAAGCGCCAACAACGTTTGCTGTCGCTGATTCGGCAGAGTGAATCCAGCCGTGCCGCGGCGCGCCTGGCCTCGGTACAGTATCGCGAGGGTACGGCCGACTTCCTCGTGCTGCTGGACGCCGAGCGTGAGCGACTCGCGGCCGAAGACTCCCAGGCCCAGGCAGAAATCGAGCTGTATCGCGGCATCGTTGCCATCTACAAGGCACTGGGTGGCGGCTGGCAGCCACAAGCCTGATAGACAGCGCTCGGCAAACCCACCCCGCACCTGAAAAATGCGGGGTTTTTTACGCCTGTTGATCGAGCTTTTTGACGCGTAAGGTTTGACAGCGGACAGGCACTCCCCGAAGCTGCAAGCCGTCAAGCATTGGATATCGGTATGCCCAATCTGCCTTCAAAGGGCTTCTCGCCTCAATCCGCTACCCGTCGTCGCTGGCTGACAGGCGTCGCGATTGCGCTGGTCGTGTTGACGCTCTCGATCAGCTTCTGGTGGTGGCGCAGCACGCCAGCACCCGCCACTCCTGCCAATCTGAGTCATACCTACGCCCAGGCGCTGGACCAGGCTCACAATGGCAAGCCCGGTGCGGCCCGAGTGCTGTATCAGCAACTGGCGCGTACGGATCTGTCTGATGCGCACCGCATAGCCTTGCTGGCCGAACTGAGCAACTACCCCAGCCCTCAGGCCCTGAAGTTACTGGATGCTGCACTGGGGCACGACTCCGCCCCCGTACGCGAGGCCGCCATTGCAGCCAGTGTCAGGCTGGTGTCCAGCAGTCAGCGCAGTTTGTTACTCGGTCCATTGCTGGAAGATCGAGAACAATCCGTGCGGTTCGCAGCCACCCGCGCCTTGCTGGGTTTATCACCCGACGAGCTGGGACTGTACTTCGCCGTCCTGCAACAAAGCGCAGAAGCTTTCCAGGAATCCCTCAAAAGCCAGCCACCCACTGCGCAGAACCAGTTGCAGCTTGCCCGACTTTATTTGCAGACAGGTGATCTGGAACCTGCTGTAACCGCTTTGCAACGCGCCACGGATCTGGACCCGGATAACATCGAAGCTGCCTTGGCCCATATAGAACTGCTGGATAAAAAAGGTCAGGCCGAACAGGCGCGCAGTCTTTTTGCCAGGCTGTTGGAGCGACATCCCGACTCCTCGATGCTGCAGCACGCGCTGGGAATGTGGTTACTGCTCCATGACCAGGCCGAATACGCCCTGCTGAGCCTGGCCAAGGCGTCGGAACTGAGCCCTGAGAACAGCGACTATCGCTATGACCTGGCAGCAGCGCTGCACGACCTTGACCAGTTGGAAGCTGCGCAGAAACAATTGGCACAAATTGTTCAGAACGACCCCGCCAATCGCAAGGCACGTGTATTGCTCATCCAGTACTGGAAAGAAAACGGGCAATTGCAGAACGTCCAGGTCCTGCTTGCCGAGCTTGAACAGCAGAACCCGGACGACCCCGCACTGCAGCAAGGACTCTGAGCGACGCGCAAAAGCGCCAGGGCAAAAGGCCATCCCCCGCATCGCTGAAGCCCTGTCGCCCCGGCGCTTTGAGTCCATTCATACACTTCACGCACGCCGCCGTATTTGTCTGTAGGACGTTTCTTTTTTCACGGTACTCAACGCAACGTTGCGCGCCGGAATGCGGCGTCTATTATCAGAAATAACTTACACGTCGCGGCGCTCGATAACACTGCCTGTGTCTGCAACACTCAACTGAACAACGACCGGTGATTTAAGCAATTTCAAGAAGACTGTTTTCTAACCGGAAAAAAAGGTGCATCATTTACGGGCGATCGAGTTTAACTACCCCTTATCTGCGACCCTGCCAGACCGGATGGCTTAGTTTTCAGCATTGAACACGTGGGTAATGGGCAGGTATCAAACGAACGGATCAGCCAAACAGTTTTGTCTTATCGTTTTATTGGGCTGGCAACAGCCATGACATTGTCGGAGTGTGTTATTTGTCCAGACTTGCCGAGTTTCGAGCAGCAGAAAAAGCCCTTCAAGAGCAGCTGGCACAGCTGGAAGCCTTGAAGAATGACGCCGGGCTGAAAAAGGAGATTGAATTCGAGCAAAAGCTCCAGGACCTCATGGGTAGCTATGGCAAGAGCCTGCGCGACATCATCGCGATCCTCGACCCTGCCAGCTCTACATCGCTGGTTGCACCGGCTGGCCCCAAGCGCCGCCGTGCACGTATCGTCAAGGTTTATCAGAACCCGCACACCGGTGAACTGATTGAAACCAAGGGCGGCAATCACCGCGGCCTTAAAGCCTGGAAAGAGCAATACGGTGCGGACACTGTTGATTCATGGCTGCGTGCCTGATCACAACTATGTCACTCGAAGCCCTGCCACCGCAGGGCTTTTTATTGCCCGCCGGGCGATCAGTTACTAGTCGCGAAACGGGGCAAAGAGTATCGCTGCCAAGGCGTACACTTTGGCGCTACTCTCCCTGACCGGCATCTACCTGCTTAAATGAACTGCACGGTACATACAGGACGTGTCAGATTATTTACACCGAAAAAATAATGACGCCAATAATTTTTCGTTCAGGCATGCGATTCAGCTCACAGTTACAACTTGAAAAATTCAAGTTTATGTTCAGCTCTTCTTCAGGTTTAAACACTTAGAATAATTACTCAACGTGAAGATATTCGCCCTCAGGCCCATACGGGCGGGCGCCTGGAGCCAGACCCGATGAAAGGACGCAAAGAGGTTCACACTTTTTTCACATGCGGTCTTCCATGATGAAGACCGCTAAAGGAATAGCGCCCCATGCCCGCCTCGGCGGGCTTCTTTTTGCCCGCAGAAAAGCCCCTCACTCCCCTCCGTCAAGCTGGAGCCCCTCGCGAATGTGCAGCGCCTCCGCCTTGTTGTCCGCATAGCCCTGCGCCGATCCCGCATAGGACAATGACCAGGCCGTGTCCTTGCTGGCCGCCGCCACCAGCGTTTGAGTCATGACATGCACGCCGTTCTGGGTGACGGTGCAGGTGGTTTCCAGCGCAGGAACGACACTGAGCTGCCCGCTGCGCACATGCGTGCAGACACTCTGAAAACCGCTTCGGGCGAAGTTGACCTGAATTGATTTGCGCATTTCCAGCAAGACGCCCTGCACATTGACTTCGTGACCGGGAGCGAGCCGCGTCTGGGTCAATTCCATGACCATCAGCGGATTACCCAGTTGATCGTTTTTGACCGCTCGCTGTCTGACCTGCACGGAGGGTTGAGCGGGAGCATCCGTCGTAGCGGGTAACGACTCCACTTCCCAACCCGCTGGCCACATGATCACCGCATCGGCATGAGCACCAGTGGCAGCCGCAAGCAGGCACAAGCTGAGGAGCGAAGGTCGGCAGAGCGAAAGAATCATGATCATGGCCATCAGAGCGGTTAGCCGGAAATTCTGAGCCTGTCGTTAGCCGCTAGCAAGAGGGCCCCGGCTTTTATCGACACACAGGTTTGGCACACGCTGCCCCACTCCGTATCATTTGGCACTATTCACACACTGGCTGGAGACAATTCATGAGCCTGCAAGACCTCAATTCCTTCCCTGGCGTGACAGCAGAACCTGAAGCCGCTACCCAGCAGTTCGTGTTCAATCACACCATGCTGCGCGTCAAGGACATCACGGCCTCTCTGGACTTCTATACTCGTGTTCTGGGGTTTAGCCTGGTTGAGAAACGCGATTTCCCGGAAGCCGAGTTCAGCCTGTATTTTCTGGCCCTGACGGACAAGAAACTGATTCCGACCGACGACAAGGCCCGCAGCGAGTGGATGAAGTCGATTCCGGGCATTCTGGAACTGACCCACAACCACGGCACCGAGAATGACCCCTCAGCCGTGTATCACGATGGCAATAGCGACCCGCGCGGCTTTGGTCACATCTGTGTGTCGGTACCGGATGTGGTCGCTGCGTGCGAACGCTTCGAGAGCCTGGGCGTCAAGTTCCAGAAACGCCTGTCTGACGGCCGCATGAACAGCCTGGCGTTCATCAAGGACCCGGATGGCTACTGGGTAGAGATCATCCAGCCAACGCCGCTGTAAACTCGCGACGAACAAAAAAGCCCCCGGCGACGCGAGTCTCCGGGGGCTTTTAGTTTGGCGGCTGCCTGTCAGGCTGGCGCGGACGTGCGGATCAGGTGATCGAAGGCGCTCAACGAGGCCTTGGCACCCTCGCCCAGCGCGATGATGATCTGCTTGTACGGCGTCACAGTCACGTCACCGGCCGCGAAAATGCCCGGTATCGAGGTTTCACCGCGCGCATCGACCACGATCTCGCCGCGTGGCGACAGCTCGATGGAGCCTTTGAGCCATTCGCTGTTAGGCAGCAGACCGATCTGCACGAAGATACCTTCAAGCGGCACAGTGATTTCTTCACCGCTTACGCGATTCTTGTAGCGCAGGCCGTTGACCTTCTGCTCATCACCGGTCACTTCAGTGGTTTGCGCACTGGTAATGACCGTTACGTTAGGCAGGCTGTGCAACTTGCGCTGCAGTACCGCGTCGGCACGCAATTGAACGTCGAACTCCAGCAGCGTCACGTGAGACACAATACCCGCCAGGTCGATAGCCGCTTCAACGCCCGAGTTACCACCGCCGATCACTGCAACGCGCTTGCCTTTGAACAGCGGGCCGTCACAGTGCGGGCAGTAAGCCACGCCCTTGTTACGGTATTGCTGCTCGCCTGGAACGCCCATCTCCCTCCAGCGTGCACCGGTCGCCAGAATCAGGGTCTTGGCCTTCAGGCTTGCGCCGCTGGCGAATTTCACTTCATGCAGCTCACCGGCCGCGCCAGGGATCAGCTTGTCGGCGCGTTGCAGGTTCATGATGTCGACTTCGTATTGCTTGACGTGCTCTTCAAGCGCTACCGCAAGCTTCGGGCCCTCGGTGTGTTGTACCGAGATGAAGTTCTCGATGGCCATGGTATCGAGCACCTGACCGCCAAAGCGTTCGGCGGCAACGCCGGTACGAATGCCTTTGCGTGCTGCATAAACAGCCGCTGCCGAACCTGCAGGTCCGCCGCCCACCACCAGAACGTCGAATGCCTCTTTGGCATTGAGCTTGTCGGCCTGACGCGCACCGGCACCGGTGTCGATCTTCGCCAGAATCTCTTCCAGACCCATGCGGCCCTGGCCGAACAGTTCACCATTCAGGTAGATGCTGGGCACCGACATGATCTTGCGATCAGTCACTTCGTCCTGAAACAGCGCGCCGTCGATGGCGATGTGCTGGATGTTGGGGTTCAGTACTGCCATCAGGTTAAGGGCCTGGACGACGTCCGGGCAGTTCTGGCAGGACTGCGAAAAATAGGTTTCGAACTTGAATTCGCCTTGAAGATTGCGAACCTGCTCGATGGTTTCCGCGCTGACCTTGGGTGGGTAGCCGCCAACTTGCAGCAACGCCAGGACCAGCGAGGTGAATTCGTGCCCCATGGGGATACCGGCGAAACGCAGGCTGATATCGTGGCCAGGGCTGTTCAGCGAGAACGATGGCGTACGTGCATCCGATCCGCTGTCATTCAAGGTGACGTCTTTGGAAACACTGATCACGTCATTGAGCAGTGCAAGCATTTCCTGAGACTTCGCGCCGTCATCAAGGGACGCGACGATCTCGATGGGGCGAGTGACCCGCTCCAGGTAAGATTTCAACTGGGCTTTAAGATTGGCGTCCAACATGTGGCAGCTTCCTTCGACAAATTTTCAGAGGGTAGAAATAACAACGCCCAGGCGATGACCGCCCGGGCGTTTTTTGGGGCGATGCTGTTTACTTGCTCAAGAGCTCAACGCCCCTAGCCGATTCATACGACTCAGATCTTGCCGACCAGGTCCAGAGACGGAGCCAGAGTGGCCTCGCCTTCTTTCCATTTGGCAGGGCAGACTTCGCCCGGGTGAGCAGCAACGTACTGAGCAGCCTTGATTTTGCGCAGCAGCTCGGAAGCGTCACGGCCTACGCCGCCATCGTTCAGTTCAACGATTTTGATCTGACCTTCAGGGTTGATCACGAAAGTACCGCGGTCAGCCAGACCGGCTTCTTCGATCAGCACGTCGAAGTTGCGCGAGATGGTCAGAGTCGGGTCGCCGATCATGGTGTACTGGATTTTGCCGATTGCAGGCGAAGTGTTGTGCCATGCAGCGTGGGCGAAGTGGGTGTCAGTCGAAACGCTGTAGATTTCAACGCCCAGCTTCTGGAATTCAGCGTAGTTGTCAGCCAGGTCTTCCAGTTCGGTCGGGCAAACGAAGGTGAAGTCAGCCGGATAGAAGAATACGACAGACCATTTGCCTTTGAAGTCAGCATCCGAAACGTCAACGAAAGAGCCGTTCTTGTAAGCAGTTGCCTTGAACGGTTTTACCTGGCTGTTGATGATAGGCATCGGTATATCTCCTGATGGGTTGTGAATTCGATGAAGTGAAGCTTACGCAGGATCGATGACAAAGGCTCATTGGCAAACCTCATGTCACTGATTGCTTTTCGCTATGGAAGCGGCTTATCAATAGAAGAAACCTTCATATCGCCCCCGCCTTCGAAAGCGCTCTGAAACGGCGCGGCGTCAATGTAACGCATCGCGGACTTCATGTCCCTCCAG
Organism: Pseudomonas asturiensis; assembly: GCF_900143095.1. Lineage (GTDB taxonomy): Bacteria > Pseudomonadota > Gammaproteobacteria > Pseudomonadales > Pseudomonadaceae > Aquipseudomonas > Aquipseudomonas asturiensis. The sequence continues at coordinate 258,514 of NZ_FRDA01000002.1, forward strand.
CCCACGTACGCCATCAATGACTTGAGATCCCATCCGTTGTGGTGCGCCCAACTGGCGAAACCACGGCGCAGCGAGTGACTGGTGTAAGGTTCGGCCGCAATGCCTGCGCGGGCGAGCGCGTGACGCAACAAGGGAATGACACTGTTGGCGTGCAGCCCCTCCTCGCTCAGATTTCCCCAGCGATCCACGCCCCGAAACACCGGCCCGCGCACCAGTGCCGCGCAGTTGACCCAGTCGATATAGGCCTGGACCGGACACAGCCGTTGCAGCGCAGGGGTTTGATAAGTCCTGCCCGCGTTGTCCCGATCACTTTTGCTGCGCGGCAGATAAAGGCTGATCCCCGCCCCGGCGATGGCCTTGACGTCTTGAACCTGCAGGCGACACAGCTCGTCGCTGCGAAACCCACGCCAGAAGCCGAGCAGAATCAGCGCCGCATCACGACGGCAACGCAAGACACCCGGCTGATCGCCACGCGCCTGCGCTTCCAGTGCTTCGGCGTTGAGCCTGGCGACCACGCGCTCCAGGTCGAGCAGTTGCAGCGGCTCTGCCTGTTTCTCCTGTGCGGGGTGCAGGGCGCGAATACCTTTGAGCACCTTGCGCACCACCGGTGCGCGGGTCGGATCAGCGAAACCCTGGCTGGAATGCCATTGAGCCAACCCTGACAAGCGCGATTTCAGGGTATTGACCGACAACTGTCCCGCATAGCACGCCAGGTAGCGCGCCACGCTTTCGCTGGTGGCGGGCAGAAACCCGCCCCACGTGACTTCGAAGTGCTCAACGGCCGCTCGGTAGCTGCGTCGGGTGTTGTCTCGGGTCGCCGCCTCAAGGTAGCGATCGACGTCATTCATGTGCAAAACCTGAGTGGATGTACCGAATGGAGGCCCAAAAACGCGAGGGACGCGTCTGACACGGGATAATACGCCAATATCCCGTGCGATAAAATTCAAATAATGACGAAATCAAACAGCCAATATAGTATGTAATTACAGGGTACATACCACAGTACGAAATCGTAGGAGCAAACATGGCAAGGGGTGGCGTTAACAAGGCATTGGTGCTCAAGGCAAGGGCTGCCCTGCTTGCTCGCGGGGAAAACCCCAGCATTGATGCAGTACGTATCGAAATGGGCAACACAGGGTCCAAAACCACTATCCACCGTTACCTCAAGGAACTTGAGATCACCCATGCGCCCACGCCAGACATCAACGAAGAGCTGACCGGCCTGGTGGCCAACCTTGCGCAACGTCTGCAAGAACAGGCTCAGGAACGCATCGACCAGCTGTGCCTGGATCACGACACAAAATGCAAAGCCATTCAGGAAGCTCTATCGACGGCGCAGCAAAAAATGGACGGCCTGAACGAGCACATCCAGCAGAAGGATCAGACGCTGGAACGACAAGCCACCGCCCTGCTGGATCTGCAGGAAGCACTGCAAGTCTTACGCAACGAAAACACTCGACTGACGCAGGCCAACTCAGACCAGGAGTCCCGCCTGTTGGACAAGCAGGCGCAGATCCACTCTCTTGAAGAAAAACACCAGCACGCACGTGACGCGCTTGAGCACTATCGCAACTCGATCCGCGAACAACGCGAGCAGGAGCAGCAGCGCCATGAAGGTCAGGTACAGCAACTGCAGATGGAACTGCGCCAGGCGCAGCAAAGCCTGAGCATCCGCCAGGAAGACATCACCCAGTTGAACCGCGACAACGAACGACTGCTGGTCGAGGCGCGCAGCACGCAACGCGAATTGAACAGCCAAAAGGACCTGACCGAAAAGGTCAGCAGCCAAGCCGCAGCATCAGCCAAAGAGCATCAGCACGCTCAGACGCAGTGCGCTCTGCTGGAAGAAAAACTGCGAAGCCTGCACGACGACAACGTCGACCTCAGACAGAGCCTGAAAGATGCGCAGCAGCAGAACCGGATGGTGGAACTGCTGCTGATCAAGAAAGAGACCGCGCTGGAGTCACTGCAGTCCTCCACTGAGCCCACACCCAAAGCCAGGCCATCGCGCAAGAAGCCAGGCACGCCTTGACGCAGGAACAGCCCTGGCCGCTCAGTTGTGCCGATCAACCTTGCAGGGCAGGTACAGATCGACCCGAGTCCCCTGCCCCTCGACGCTCTCGATCTGCACATGCCCACCTGTCTGCTTGATGAAGCCGTAGACCATCGAAAGCCCCAGCCCAGTCCCCTGGCCGACAGGCTTGGTAGTGAAGAACGGATCGAACACCTGATCAATCACACGCTGACTGATACCACAGCCATCATCCTCGACACTGAGCAGGACGTAGTCTCCCGGCGTCAACGTACGCTGTGGCGCAGCGACGGTCACAGCCCGGGTCAACACCTGCAGTCGCCCACCATCCGGCATGGCATCGCGCGCATTGATCACCAGATTCAACAAGGCATTCTCCAATTGATGCTCGTCCGTCCAGACCTGACTCAACGCCTCAGCCAGCTCAATGTGCAGAAAGGTCCGGGCCGACACCGTACCTTGCAGCAATTCCTGCATCGAGCGGACCATATGATTGACGTCTACAGCGCAGGTATTGAGGGCCTGACGCCTGGCGAAGGTCAGCAATCGCTGAGTGAGCGCCCCAGCGCGATTGGCGGACGCGATGGCCGCGCCCACATAACGCTCAACATCATCGAGGCGTCCTTCGGCGGCCCTGCGCTGAATCAGATCCAGCGCTCCGAGCACACCGGTCAGCATGTTGTTGAAGTCGTGAGCGATGCCTCCGGTCAGTTGACCAACAGCATCCATCTTCTGCGCATGGCGCAACACCTCTTCAGCCTGCGCCCGCTCATTGATCTGCACCTGCAGCAACTGATTGGCCGCTGCCAGTTCATGAGTACGTTCGGCGACGCGCAACTCCAGACTTTCATTGAGTTCGCGCAAGGCCTCCTCGGCGCGAACCTGAGCAGTAATGTCCGTGTGAGTGCCCAACCAATGCGTGATGTGACCCTGCTCGTCGCGCATCGGCAAGGCGCGAGAGAGAAACCAGTTGAACGCCCCATCGCGGGACTTGATCGGAAAGGTGTCTTCCCAGATCGAACCGGTCGCAAAACAATGCTGCAGTCGTGCGGCCACCCGCTCCCGATGCTCAGGGTCGAGCACTGAGCGCCAGCCCAGCGCACGCATGGACTCCAGCGAAGCACCGGTATAGGCATACCAACGCTCGTTGTACCACTGGACCCGGCCCTGAGGATTGGCCGTCCACGCCAGCTGACTCATGTTGTCGGCCAGCGTTCTGAATTGGCGTTCGCTCTCGCGAAGCCTGTCGATCTGCTGCGTTGCAGCGTGTCCCTGATCGGCCGAATGCAAAGGCATGACGACCTTCGGTCTTTCCTTGTCCACTGTCGGGGTCCGTCCTTTTCAACCTTATATACCTCGGGACTCATCCTGAGTCCCGGGCCTCGCCTGTTATCGCTGAACCGGTGTGCGCATGGTGACGAACTCTTCAGCCGCTGTCGGGTGCACACCGATGGTGTCGTCGAACACCTGCTTGGTAGCACCGGCCTTGATGGCGATTGCCAGGCTCTGCACGATTTCACCGGCGTCAGGCCCCACCATATGGCAGCCCAGAACGCGATCAGTCTTCGCATCGACAACCAGCTTCATCAGGGTGCGCTCCTGATCATCGGTCAGCGTCAGCTTCATCGGCCGGAAACGGCTTTCGAAGATCTGCACCTCATGCCCGGCTTCGATGGCCGCCTCCTCTGTGAGGCCCACCGTACCAATGTTCGGCAGACTGAAAACCGCCGTTGGAATATGGTTGTAGTCCACTGGACGATATTGTTCAGGCTTGAACAGACGTCGAGCCAGCGCCATGCCTTCAGCCAGCGCCACCGGTGTCAGTTGCACGCCGCCAATGACATCGCCAATCGCCAGAATGGACGGCTCGCTGCTCTGGTAGTGTTCGTCGACTTCAATATAGCCGTGTTTATCGAGCTTGACGTCAACGCTTTCCAGCCCGAGGTTGTCGAGCATCGGGCGGCGACCGGTCGCGTAAAACACACAATCGGTTTCCAGCGTCTCACCGCTTTTCATCGCCAACAGCAGGCTGCCATCGGACTGCTTGTCGATACGCGAAATATCGCTATTGAAGCGGATGCCCATGTGACGCTTGAGCAATTCTTCATGCAGATGCTTGCGCACACTGCCGTCAAATCCGCGCAGGAACAGCTCGCCCCGGTAAACCAGCGTCGTGTCAGCACCCAGACCGTTGAAGATGGAGGCGAACTCGACGGCAATGTAACCGCCACCCACTACGACAATGCGCTTGGGCAGCTCTTTGAGAAAGAAGGCTTCGTTCGACGAAATCGCATGCTCACGCCCAGGCACGTCAGGAATCTGCGGCCAGCCGCCCGTCGCGATCAAAATACGCTCGGCGCTGTAGGTCTGACCGTTGATTTCGACCTTCTGCGTGCCCACGATCTTCGCGTGCCCTTCGAGCAGCGTGACGCCGCTGTCGACCAGCAACTTGCGATAGATGCCGTTAAGGCGATTGATCTCGCGGTCCTTGTTGGCGATGAGCGTCGGCCAGTCGAAACTCGGCTCACCCACCGACCAGCCAAAGCCCTTGGCGTGCTCGAAGTCTTCGGAAAAATGCGAGCTGTACACCATCAATTTCTTGGGCACACACCCGACGTTGACACAGGTCCCACCCAGATAACGGCTCTCGGCAACCGCAACCTTTGCGCCGAACCCGGCGGCAAAACGGGCGGCACGTACGCCACCGGAACCCGCGCCAATTACAAACAGATCGAAATCGTAAGCCATCAATGTCTCCTTAGCAGAGGCACAGCATAACCGCTTGGCGGTCAGTCAGAAATGACAAAGCCACCCGAAGGTGGCCTTGACTTGATACGCGGACGGGCAATGAATCAGTAAGCCTTGCCTGTCTTGTAGAAGTGCTCGAAGCAGAAGTTGGTCGCTTCGATGTAACCTTCGGCGCCACCGCAGTCGAAACGCTTACCATCAAACTTATAGGCCAGAACATTACCTTCTTTGGCCTGCTTCATCAGCGCGTCGGTGATCTGGATCTCGCCACCCTTGCCCGGCTCGGTCTGCTCGATTTTTTCGAAGATGTCCGGCGTCAGGATGTAACGACCGATGATCGCGAGGTTGGAAGGCGCATCTTCAGGCTTTGGCTTCTCGACCATGTCAGTGACACGGAACAGGCCAGGCTTGATCTCTTCACCCGCAATAACACCGTACTTGTTGGTTTCCTGCGGATCGACTTCCTGGATCGCGACGATCGAGCAGCCATAATGCTTGTGCAGCTTGACCATCTGAGCCAGCACACCGTCACCATCCAGGTTAACGCACAGGTCATCCGCCAGCACCACGGCAAAGGCCTCGTTACCGATCAGAGGGCGACCGCTGAGGATGGCATGGCCCAGGCCTTTCATTTCAGTCTGACGGGTGTAGGAGAAGCTGCACTCGTCGATCAGCTTGCGAATGCCGACCAGGTATTTTTCTTTGTCGGTGCCCTTGATCTGGTGCTCGAGCTCGTAGCTGATATCGAAGTGGTCTTCCAGCGCGCGCTTACCGCGGCCGGTCACGATGGAAATCTGGCTCAGGCCAGCCGCGAGGGCTTCTTCAACACCGTATTGGATCAGTGGCTTGTTGACCACCGGCAGCATTTCCTTGGGCATGGCCTTGGTCGCTGGCAAAAAGCGAGTGCCGTAACCGGCTGCTGGGAACAAGCATTTCTTGATCATAAAAGTCCTTGATAAGGGCTGTTGGTGTTAACGGCGCAGTCTAATCAGGCGGCGGGCACCTTACAATGCCCCGCCACGGGCCACAGGATGTCATGGTAGAGGTATAGACGAACAGATAGTTCCGCACAAACGAGTATATTGCGAACACCCGGCACTGCTTTTACATACCTGGCACACCAACGTCCACGACATTTATCCTTAAAACATGGCGGAACGATGGCACGCGCCATCAGTCCAACCTGCTGCACCCGTAATCCATTTGCCCCTCTTGAAGCGAACGACATGATCAGACTTTTGTGCATTATTGCTGTGCTGGGCCTCGCTGGCTGCGCAACCGCCTCCAACACCTACCTGAAGAACGGCAAACAAGGCCTGAGCATCGACTGCTCGGGCGAAGCGATGTCCTGGGCTGCCTGTTATGAAAAGGCTGACGCTTCCTGCGCCGGAACCGGTTACGAAATCGTCGGCACTGACGGCACTCCCCAGCCCGCCGAGAGCGAAAAAACCCTGGGCGTCGATGTCGGCAACTACAAGAGCCGCAGCGTTCTGGTCGTTTGCAAGTAAAGCCGGGCCCTGCCGTTCATGCGCAGGGCCGCTGAAAGACCGGGAATTCGATCACCCCGAAATGCAGGCTTCCGCAGCGTGCTGAACGTCGCGAAAACGAATCGGCACGTTGGCCAGGCGCTCATAAACCTTGATCGAGCTGCCTCCAGAACGGTTTTCAATATCCAGCACCGCCGTTGGCGATTTGCTCAATTTCTGCGCCACGATCAAACGCAGCCCATCATGGCGGCGCTCCACTGAAGGTTGCGCACGACTGCTGCTGATCTTCTCGATGAAACAGTCAGCGTACTCCTGCGGATTCTTGCCCGAGATCACACTCATGGTGGCAGGCGTATGTTCGATGTCGTTGACGGTTGCGCAACCAGTCATCGCCAGAGCCAGGATTACCACAGCCAGTTTCATACAATCCCTCCAAATAAAGGTGCTACGACAAGCCGTGGCCCGATTAGATCCCGAACACGTCATTATTTATGCAAAAGATTGCAATTAACGAACGGTCGGCGGCAAATGAAGGGCGCCGCATGCTATCGTTTTGATTTTTCAGAAAAAGCCATTTTCCGGAGTGCCCCATGAAATTCGTACACCAGCGTGAGCATCTCAACGAAGACGATCTGGTCGTCATTGAATGCTCGCAGATCTGCAATATTCGGCTGATGAACGACGCGAACTTTCGCAGCTTCAAAAATGGCGGCCGACACACTTACCACGGCGGCGCGTTCGACACCTTCCCTGCCAAGATTGCCGCACCGAGCACCGGTTTCTGGAACATCACAATCGACACCGCTGCGCGCAAGACCGACACCAACGCCGGGCGTAAACTGCCGTTCACGCATTCGATCAAGATCGTCCGCCGCTCGACCTCTCGCCTGCGCTGATACAAGGAGTCAACATGAGCACTTCCCCCGTAAGGACCACCAAGTACGCCGTCAGCTACAAGCTCAATGGCGAACGCCGCTTCGAATTCGCACAACTTCAATCGGCATCGGTTGAAGAAGCGCGCACTGCACTGGAAAAAATGCACGGCCAGGGCGATGACCAGATCAGCGACGTCAAGGTCAGCAAGGCCCTCTAAGACACTAGCAGGTGTTGGATTCGATCATGCAACGCAAGGGCGACCCAAACGCTACCTTCGATCTGTTTGCCGACGAAGCGCCCCAGCCAGCGGCTCATGAACAGATAGGCCCACAGTCCTGGTTGCTGAGAGGCCTGGCCCTGCCCTTCATGAATCGATTGATACCTGCCCTGCGCGACACCCTGTCTCAGGCGCCGTTCAGGCGCATGACCACACCGGGCGGCCACATCATGTCGGCAGCCCTGAGCAGTTGCGGCCAACTGGGCTGGATCACCGACCGGCAAGGTTATCGCTACGGCGACAGAGACCCGAATACCGGAAAACCCTGGCCAGCAATGCCAGATGTATTCGTCGAACTGGCGCAGACAGCGTCAACGGTCGCAGGTTTTGCTGACTTCGAGCCAGACGCCTGCCTGATAAACCGCTACGTCGCCGGTGCGAAAATGTCGCTGCATCAGGACAAGGACGAACAGGACCATCGCTGGCCCGTGGTATCCGTGTCGCTGGGCATTCCCGCCACATTTCAGTTCGGCGGCTTGCTGCGCAGCGACAAGCCCGCACGCATTTCACTGTTTCATGGCGACGTTGTCGTCTGGGGAGGCGAGGACCGCCTTCGCTTTCATGGCATCCTGCCTCTCAAGCCCGCCGAACATCCGGTCATGGGCCCGCAACGCATCAACCTGACGTTTCGCAAAGCAGGCTGATAGTGACGAGTCACAGGCCATCGAGATTGCCCGAGCTACGGACCGCAGCCGGACAGACAACCCGATGCAGATTCAACGCGGTATTGATGATGCCTATGTGGCTGAACGCCTGAGGAAAGTTCCCCAGCATCCGCCCCTCACGCGGATCATATTGCTCTGCCAGCAAACCCACGTCATTGCACAGATCACCAAGTCTGGCGAACAGCGCAGCCGCCTCCTCCGCCCGCCCCAACAACACGTAGGCATCGGCCAGCCAGAACGAGCAGACCAGAAACGTGCCTTCACTCCCTGAAACGCCATCGACACTTCGCTCTGCGTTGTAACGTAACAGCAACCCGTCGCGCATGAGGGTGCGCTCGATCTGGGCGACCGTACCTATGACGCGTGGGTCCTCGGGTGGCAGGAAGCCGGTGAGGACAATCTGCAGCAGACTGGCGTCCACTTCTTCCGCCCCGTAGGTCTGCACGAAGCTGTTGAGTCGTGCATCGAAGCCGTTGCGACAGACATCGGCATGGATCTCATCGGCGACCTCGCGGTAGTGCCGTGCCAGCGCGCGGTCTTCGTCCGATTCAGCCGCCTCGGCAATCTGCATGGCGTTCCGGTCGAAAGAGACCCAGGCCATGACCTTGGAATGAGTAAAATGTCGTGGCTGCGAGCGAATCTCCCAGATTCCAGCATCTGGAAGGTGCCACACCTTCTCCAGGAACGGCATGACCACCTTGGAGATCGCCACGCTGCGTGGATGCCTGGGCATGCCGCCCTTCAGCGCCTGAATCATCGCATCGGCCACTTCGCCATAGACGTCGAGCTGCACCTGGGTCGCCGCGCCATTACCGACGCGCACCGGCCGGGAGCCTTCATAGCCACTGAGCCACGGCAGCTCGGACTCTGACAAACGACGCTCGCCGCCCACGCCATACATAATCTGGATCTGCTCGGGATTACCTGCGACCGAGCGCAACAGCCAGTCGCGCCAAGCCGTAGCCTCCTCGAAGTACCCAAGATTCATGAACGCCAGCAGAGTCATGGTCGCATCGCGCAACCAGCAGTAGCGGTAATCCCAGTTGCGCTCGCCGCCCAATTGTTCGGGAAGCGACGTCGTGACCGCCGCGACAATGCCGCCAGTGGGTGCATACGTCATAGCCTTGAGGGTAATCAGCGAGCGCTTGACCTGGGCAGTCCAGGGACCGACATCAGGGCAGCGTCCGGAAAATTCACGCCAGTAACGCTCGGATTCTTCCAGCGCCTGCTGCGCATCGATGTCCGGGAGCATCGGCTCGCTGGATGCCTGCCAGGCCAGGGTGAACACCTTGCACTCGCCCTCGCGCACCGGAAAATGACTGGCGGTGTGATGATCCTGCGCAAGCAACGGCACCGGACTGCGCAGGACGAGCATTTCCGGGCCGGCAACGGCAGTCAGGGTGTGCGGGTCTTTCTTCTCGACCCAGGGCACGCTGCTGCCGTAGTCAAACCGAATGGCCAGGTCCATCTCGAAAGCGACATCGCCGACCAGCCCGACCACCATGCGCACGACATGCCCGGCGGTGCCCATGGGCATGAAATCGACCAGCATGGCACGCCCGGTACGAGTTTCGAACACGGTTTCAAGAGTCAGCGTACCGTCGCGGTAACGCCGCTCAACGGATACAACGTCGGCTGCCGGCGCAATTTTCCAGCGGCCATTGTTACTGTCACCGAGCAAGGCCGAAAAGCATGAGGGCGAATCGAAGCGGGGAAAACACAGCCAGTCCAGCGAGCCATCCCGCGCCACAAGGGCAGCGGTCTGGCAGTTGCCGAGCAACGCATAATCTTCAATCGGTGCGGCCATTCGTAATGCTCTCTGTCGAAATGCCTGTTGCGCAGTTCAAGCCCGGGCCCGGAGTCGTCACTTTCCAGGGCAGCGCCGCCGTCAATGAGGCAGGATGTAGCGCCTGATCGCAGTGGCAACGCCATCCTGGACATTGCTGTCCGTGACGTGATCGGCCTGGCTGCGCACGCTGGCTTCGCCCTGCCCCATGGCAATCGACAGGCCAGCCTTGTGGAACATCGCCACGTCGTTGCCGCCGTCGCCAATCGCCGCCGTCTCGGCAAGATCGACGTTCAGATACCTGGCGAGCGCAACAAGCGCCGAGCCCTTGTTAGCCTCAAGCGCAGTCACGTCCAGGTAATACAGCTGCGAGCGTGCAGCCAGGGCGCGGCCTTCAAGCATCGGCACAAGACGACTTTCGAGCCCTTTCAACAGCTCGAAATCCTTGCTCGCCGCCACGATCTTGTCGACCCGATCCAGGTACGACTCAAAGCTGTCGACCAGCACCGGCTCATAGCCCAACGCATGGCGTTCATGGTCTACGTAGTCGCCCTGAGGATCGAGCAGCAGCCATTCATCGTCGGCAAACACCCAGACGGCAACCTTTTGCGTGGCGAATAGATCGAGACAGGTGCGCACCGCAGCAGGATCGATGCGATGCGCTGCCAGCACGCTCCCATCGTGGTGGGTAATCGTGCCGCCGTTGAAGGACACTGTGGGTAATTCGACACCCAGCGCCTCGATCACCTGACGCATTGCCCGAGGGGGACGACTGCTTGCCAGTGTGAAATGCACACCCGCTTTCTGCAGGCTATGAACGGCATCAATGGTGGCCTGACTGAGGCTGTGATCGGGGCGAAGCAGTGTGCCATCGATATCGGAAAGCAGAAAGCGCACAGGGGATTTGCAAGCAGGCAATTCAGACATTGAGTTCTCGCCATTCACGACCATCACGGGCCAGCAATTCATCGGCAACGGCAGGACCGTCCTGTCCGGCTTCATACAACGTGACTTCAGGTTTTTTGGCCCATGCATCCAGGAACGGCTGCACGGCACGCCAACCGTTTTCAATGTTGTCAGCACGCTGGAACAGCGTTTGATCCCCGGTCAGGCAGTCATAGATCAAGGTTTCGTAACCTGTCGACGGCTGCATCTCGAAGAAATCCTTGTAGGCAAAGCCCAGTTCGATGTCTTCCATATCCAGCGTCGGCCCGGGACGCTTGGCGAACAGGTCGAACCACATGCCTTCGTTAGGCTGGATCTGGATTCGCAGGTAATTGGGCTTCAGGCGATCAACCTCAGTGTCGCGAAACTGCGCGTAAGGTGCAGGCTTGAAACAGATGGCGATTTCGGTGCTGCGTGCACTCATGCGCTTGCCAGTACGCAGGTAGAACGGCACACCCACCCAGCGCCAATTGTCGACCATGACTTTGAGGGCCACGTAGGTTTCGGTGGTGCTGTCCTCGGCCACGCGATCTTCCTGGCGATAGCCGGCGACCTTGCGATCACCCGTCTCACCCGCCGAATACTGACCGCGCACCGAATTGGCCAGCGCCTCCTCCTCGCTCCATGGACGAATGGCACCCACCACTTTGGCTTTCTCGCCACGAACTGCGTCGGCGCCAAAAGCCGCTGGCGGCTCCATCGCAACCATAGCCAGCAACTGGAACAAGTGATTGGGCACCATGTCGCGCAGTGCCCCGGTGTTTTCGTAAAAACTGCCTCGGGTCTCGACACCGACCGTTTCAGCAGCGGTGATCTGCACATGGTCGATGTAGTGGTTGTTCCAGAACGACTCGAACAACCCATTGGAGAAGCGACTGACCAGAATGTTCTGCACCGTCTCCTTGCCCAGATAATGGTCAATGCGATAGATCTGCTTTTCACTCATGACCTTGAGCAGGCACGTGTTCAGCTCAACGGCGCTGGCCAGATCGGAGCCGAACGGCTTCTCGATCACCACCCGCCGGAACGCACCCTCGGTTTCGTTCAACAAACCGGAAGAGCCTAGCCGGGTCGCCACTTCGCTGAAGAATCGTGGCGCCGTGGCGAGGTAGAACACCGCATTGGCCGAGCCTGTGCTTTTGATCTTGCTCTCGATGTCGCGGTAGGTGGAATCATCGAGAAAGTCGCCTTGCACATAGCTGATCCGTTCAGCCAGCTTGCCCCACAACCCGGGATCAAGCGGATCCTTGCCTGACTCGGCGACCTTGGCGGCGGATTCGTCGCGAATGAAGTTCTCGAGTTTCTTGGCAAAATCGGCGTCACTGATCGCATTGTGATCGACGCCGACAATGTGCAACCCCTGATCCACCAGACCGTCACGCGCCAGATTGTAGAGCGCTGGCATCAGCAGGCGCTTGACCAGATCACCATGCGCTCCGAACAGGAACAGCGTGGTGGGCGGTGCAACTTCAGGCTTTTGCTCGGATGTGCCGCGTGACAGGCCCATTACTTGGGTTCCTTGTGACCACCGAAACCGAAGCGCATGGCAGACAGCATTTTGTCAGCGTAAGAGCTGGTCTGGCGTGAGCGGAAGCGCGCGAACAGTGCGCTGGACAGCACAGGAACCGGAACGGCCTGCTCGATGGCGGCCTCGATGGTCCAGCGGCCCTCGCCGCTGTCGGCTACCGAGCCGGAGAAAGCGTCCAGTTGCGGATCGGTCGCCAGCGCGTCGGCGGTGAGGTCCAGCAGCCAGGACGAGACGACGCTGCCACGGCGCCACACTTCGGCAATATCGGCGGTATTCAGGTCGAAGCGCTGCTCGGGCGGCAGGTGCTCGGAGTTCTTCTGCTTGAGCAGATCGAAGCCCTCTGCAAAGGCCTGCATCATCCCGTACTCGATGCCATTGTGGATCATTTTCACGAAATGGCCGGAGCCTGCCGGGCCTGCGTGGATGTAACCATGTTCAGCGCGGTCGTCGTCAGACTTGCGGTCACGGGTACGCGGGATTTCGCCGATACCGGGTGCCAGCGTGGCGAACAGTGGGTCAAGACGGTCAACGATGGCCTTCTCGCCCCCGATCATCATGCAATAGCCACGCTCCAGGCCCCAGACGCCGCCAGAAGTCCCGACATCCACATAATGCAGGCCCTTGTCAGTCAGTTCCTGAGCGCGGCGAATGTCATCCTTGTAGAAGGTATTGCCGCCATCGATGATCACATCATCGTGTTCGAGCAACTGACTCAGCATCTGAATCGTGTCTTCGGTCGGCGCACCGGCAGGCAGCATGACCCAGATGGCACGAGGTGCATCGAGCGCCTTGACCAGCTCGGCCAGATCAGCAGCTGCAGTGGCGCCTTCATTGGCCAGGGCGCCGCGTGAAGCTTCGTCACGGTCGTACACCACGGTGGTGTGACCATCGAGCATCAAACGCCGTGCGATATTGCCGCCCATGCGGCCCAGTCCAATAATCCCAAGTTGCATGAAGTTGCTCCTAAACTCGTAAAAGGGGCCTCACCTGTCATCCAGCGCTTCAACAGTGCGTGAGCATGCTGGTTAGTCAAGCGAGGCAGAACGTCGGTTCCCCTGCGGGACGATGACGGCAGCGTTGCCATCAACTGATGCACATTTTCGCGTTCAAGAAACGTTCGCGACAATGAAAAATAAAAAAGTTCCAATTTAACGCAAAAGAAATCAGAATCTGTGCCGATAGAGAGGTTAGCAGCGGCCACTCAGGGATTGATAGTCATTGCCACGGGCCTTTCTGAGGTTGAATCCGCCATTTGCGAGGTGAGCAATGGGCACTGTACTACCAGCACTTGCACCACAAACCCTGTATGTCACGATCCGCCGCGACGAATTGCGCGCGCTGAAGGAAGAACGTGAGCAGCTGCAAAAACGAGTCGCTCATCTGAGCCTCATGCTTCAGCAATCCCAACTGAGCGCTCCTGGCTCAGCGTTACACGCCTGACGAACCCTTCGTCAACTGCTCTGACTGTCACGTGGCAAGCCCGATCTGCCGGCTTGCCCCCCTCGCTACAACGGTTGACCCTCTCCAATCAAATACCCTGACTAGACAGACGATCCAGCGGTCGACGCATTTTGCGCCAGATAGGGGCGGCGGACCAGACACAATTCGCAACATGCCTGGCCGTCTTATTGATCTCTGCAGAGCATCACGCCCTCTTACAACGTCTTCTGCCAGAACATGGCACGACCCATGTCAGGGTCTAGGCAGTAGCTGTCAAAACCCTGTTTCTTGTAGGCATTTTTTGCCACTTCGTTGCCTTCCAGCACCTCAAGCGTCAGTTTGCAGCACCCGCGCTGACGCGCGATTTCTTCGACCTTGGCCAGCATCTTCTGGCTGATGCCCTTGCCCCGATGCTGGGCGATGACCGCCACATCATGAATGTTGACCAGCGGACGACAGGCAAATGTCGAGAACGCCTCGAAGCAATTGACCAGGCCTACCGGTTCGCCGGCGATGAACGCCAGAACGCTGAACGCATGAGGACGCTTGGCAAGTTCGAGAGCCAATTGCTGTCGGGTATCGTTCGACAACGGCTGGCCTCCTCCCATCACGTCCATGGCGTACTCGTTCAGGACGAATCCTATCGCTTCGGCATGTACCGGGTTGGTGTAGCTCGCTTGAAGTACAAGCACCTCTGGGGCGTCCATTTCCATCCTCATCAACTTTCAAATATTCACAACGCGCTATTCAGTGAAATATCAGACTCACCCGTGCGTCACAGGATGCCGATTCTATCTCGCCTCGCTCATAAATGTTCCGGTACAGATGTAGGATATTTCGCGTGATGCTCGTGAATCGGCCACTGCACGCACCTGGAAAAGGCAGCGCGCACAGATTCGGGCAAAAAGTCGTGACAAACGGTCGCAGCGACGAAAGCGCGACGCCACACCGTTAATTGTCGAACAATCCGACGACCGGTAAATCCCCGCTGAAAACCGTAGTACTCTGCTCTAAAAAAGCGCATGCGCCGTTTGAAGAATTGTCTGTCGGACGCACGCCGAGCCGCACGCCAGACATTTGCGTTGAAAAAAGTCGAAACTTCTCCAAATCGGGTAGGTCATCTGAACTGAGCGCCTATGCTATTGGCTGACTGCAGACTCTTGCTTCATCACGCTGCAATGTCGCCGTGCGTAGTTCAAGTAGGTACTGTTCTTGCGTAGTGCATGTGAAGGTACCGGCCATAGGAAATGGCCAATAAAAATCAAGTGATGCACCAACACTGTTTTGAACAGGAGAAAACGATGATTAGCGCCGCTGTCAAAACCCAGAAGGGAGAGAGTTTTAACCAGCCGGCCAGCGAGCTGACTCATCTGCCGGTTTTCGCTACGACGAGCGTTCCACTGCTGCAACTTCCGACTTCGACTTCACAGCCTACGATTTCTCAGGTCAACAGACGCAAGGTCCTGTTTGTCACCTCCGAGCTGGCTGACCTGGTGAAAACCGGGGGTTTGGGCGATGTATCTGCTGCTTTACCGCGAGCCATGCGTCACCTGCACGACGTCCGAGTGCTGATACCCGGCTATCCACAAGTGATCAATAGCGGCAATCCGATTCACGTCATCAGCCATCTGGGCGGCTACGCCGGTCTTCCGGCCTGCAAGATCGGTCGCATGGACATGAAAGACGGGCTGGTGATTTACGTATTGATCTGCCCCGAACTCTACGAGCGTGAAGGCACACCTTACGCCGACAGACATGGCCGTGACTGGTCCGACAACCATATCCGCTTTGCACGCCTGGGCCTGGCGGCGGCCGAGTTCGCCGCGGGCGCAGTCAAAACCCAATGGTGCCCTGAGCTGGTTCACGCCCATGACTGGCCCGCAGGCCTCGCACCTGCCTATATGAAGTGGCGTGGACAGTCGACACCGAGCATTTTCACCATTCACAACCTGGCCTATCAGGGCACGGTCAGTACGGGCTCGAGCCGTGAGTTGGGCATTCCTGACGAAGCGCTGCAGAGCGAAGGGATGGAGTTTTACGGAAAACTGTCCTTCATCAAGGCCGGTATGGCGTACGCGAACCACATCACCACGGTCAGCGCCACCTACGCCAAGGAAATCACCACCCCTGAGTTTGGCTGCGGGCTTGAAGGTTTTCTGCAGAGCAAGGCTGACAAAGGCCAGCTCAGCGGCATTCCCAATGGCATCGACGCCAGCTGGGATGCTGCCACCGATGAGCATCTGATTTGCCATTTCGCACCCAACGAATGGACGCGCAAAGAGATCAATGCCGACTACGTTCGTGAACTGTTCGGGCTCGACGCTTCGACAGGTCCGCTGTTTGCGGTGGTTTCGCGCCTTGTCTATCAGAAAGGTCTGGACCTGACGATCGGCGTTGCCGAGCACATCGTCAACAACGGCGGACAGATCGCAATCATCGGGCGCGGGGAGCCGGAAGAGGAAGACGCCATGCGCGCCCTCGCGAACCGTTTCCCGGGTCGTATCGGGGTACGCATCGGCTTCAATGAGACTGACGCCCGCCGCATGTTCGCAGGCAGCGACTTTTTGCTGATGCCGTCGCGCTATGAACCGTGCGGCCTCAGCCAGATGTATGCCCAGCGTTTCGGGTCGTTGCCCGTGGCGCGTAACACAGGCGGTCTGGCAGACACCATCGAAGATGGCGTGACAGGTTTTCTGTTCAACGAATCAACGGTTGAAAGTTACACCGAGGCGCTGAACCGCGCCTTCCAGGTATTTGCTCATCCCGAGCTGCTAAACGCCATGCGCTGCCGCGCAATGGCCGCCCCTTTCAACTGGCACCAAGCGGTCGAGCCCTACGCAGATCTCTACCGCGACCTGTTGAAGAAAAATGCGGGTGTTTCAATTCACTACTGAGGAAAAGGGGTTGATGGATGCCTCTGCGTACAGAAGTTGACTGGCGCCACGGCGCCATTCTGATTGACCCGGAACACACCCGGTTTGCCCTCTGGGCGCCGGATGCAGACAACGTAAGCGTTGAATTGGAGGATGGTCAGTCTCTGGCCATGCTCGCCCAACCTGAAGGTTGGTTCACCCTGGAGGCTCGCTGCAAGGCGGGCGTCCAGTACCGCTTCAAGATTGACGGGGACCTGGAAGTTCCAGACCCCGCCTCCCGCGCTCAGGCCGGCGACGTGCATTCACACAGCATCGTCGTCGACCCTCTCGCCTATCAATGGCAAAACACCCACTGGCAAGGCCGACCCTGGCACGAAGCAGTCATTTACGAGCTGCATGTAGGCGCCTTGGGCGGTTACGCAGGTGTTGAAAAACGCCTTCAGCACCTGGCCGACCTGGGTGTGACCGCTATCGAGCTGATGCCGCTGGCGCAGTTTCCTGGCGACCGCAACTGGGGCTATGACGGGGTCCTGCCCTACGCTCCGCAATCGTCCTACGGCACGCCCGATCAGCTCAAACATCTGATCGACACCGCCCATGGACATGGCCTGGCAGTCATCCTGGATGTGGTCTACAACCACTTCGGTCCTGACGGCAACTACCTGGGCTGCTACGCCAAAGCGTTCTTCCGCAGGGACCTGCACACACCCTGGGGCGATGCGATCGACTTCCGACGCGAACAGGTCCGGGACTTCTTTGTCGACAATGCGCTGATGTGGCTGCAGGAATACCGCTTCGACGGGTTGCGGATGGACGCGGTTCATGCGATCCGCGACGAAACTTTCCTGCCTGAGTTTGCAGAACGGGTGCGCGCTCATATCGATCGTGACCGGCACGTGTGGCTGAATCTCGAAAACGAGTTCAATCAGGCCAGCTTGCTGCAGGGCAAGGGGTTCGACGCGCAATGGAATGACGACGGGCATAACACGCTGCACGTGCTGCTGACGGGTGAAACCGACGCCTACTACTCGGATTTTGCCCAGAAGCCGACACAGAAGCTGGCCCGCCTGCTCAGTGAAGGCTTCGTCTATCAGGGCGAACAGACCCGCCACGGTCATACCCGTGGAGAGCCCAGCGGCCACCTTTCGCCCAGCGCTTTCGTGCTGTTCTTGCAGAACCATGATCAGATCGGTAATCGAGCACTGGGCGAGCGACTGCCGCAGCTTTGCCCCGCTCCGGCACTCAAGGCGGCAACCGCGTTGCTGCTGCTTTCGCCGATGATCCCGCTGATGTTCATGGGGGATGAATGGGCTGCCAGCGAGCCGTTCCTGTTCTTCACCAGCCATCATGGCGAGCTGGCCGATGCCGTACGTGAAGGTCGTCGCAGCGAATTCGCCGACTTCGCAGCCTTCGCCGACCCGGAACGCCGCGAGCATATCCCCGACCCGAACGACGTAAAGACTTTCGAGGCTTCACGTCCGGCGTTCGGCGCGCTGAATCTGGAAACCGACATCGGACTGGATCACCAAGGCTGGCTTGACCTTTACAAGGAACTGTTGGCACTGCGCAAGCAGGCAATCGTCCCTCGCCTGCCGGGCACACAGCCGCTTGGCACCGAGGTGCTTGCCGATCACGCCGTCAGCGCGCGCTGGCGGATGGGCGATGGCAGCCTGTTGCGCATCGACCTGAACCTGAGCGAGCACGCTGTCGCCGCCCCGCCGTCCGATGCTGCCCAGGTGATTTTCTCCACCCCCCCGAAATCGGCCGAACTTTCCCAGCCCGGTATCCTCAATCCATACACGGCCATTGTCAGCCTGACAGCAAGCGATGTGATGGAGAAACAGGATGAACAATGAGCAATTGGAGAGGCTTGCGACCGAAGCAGGACTGTCGGTGCACTGGGTGGATGCCAACGCTCGCCCCCAGACCGTAAGTCCTGAGGTGTTGCGCAAGGTTCTGGAAGCACTGGGTTATCCCGCAGACGGTGGTGAAGCGATAGATGCCAGCCTGCAGCGTCTGCAGGCTGCCCGTCAGGGTGAAGGAGCCCCGCCACTTCTGACGGTCGATCAGGGCAGCAACCTGAATCTGGCTGACTGGTTCGCGCCGCACACGCCGTTCACCCTGCACCTGGAAGACGGCTCTTCTGTGGATGCAAAGTTGACAGCCGATGCCCAGTTACCTGCTCTGGCGGGGCCTGGGTATCAGCAACTGGATATCGCCGGGCAGCACCTGACCATTGCCGTCGCGCCCAAATCCTGTTTTAGCGTGGCGATGGCCACTGACACACAGACACCCCGCACCTGGGGCTTGACCGTTCAGCTCTATGGCTTGCGCCGCGAGGGCGATGGCGGTTTCGGGGACACTCAGGCGCTGGAAACTTTTGCCCGCGCGGCGGGCGAACGGGGCGCAGATGCTTTGGCGATCAGTCCGATTCACGCCATGTTCGCCAGTGACCCTCAGCGCTACAGCCCGTACTCGCCGTCCAGCCGACTGTTCCTCAACAGCCTGTACGCCTCGCCCGGCGCGATTCTTGGCGAGCGCGCATGGCGTCAGGCGATCGAAGACGCCGGCGTTGCCGACGAGCTGAAACGTCTGGAGGCAATGACACTGATCGACTGGCCGGCAGCGGCCAGCGCCAAATGGAAAGCCCTGCACGCGTTGTATGAAGCGTTCAGCGCTGGCTCACACCCGCTGCACGAAGACTTCAACAGCTTTCGCCACAATGGCGGCGAGGCGCTGGAAAACCACTGTCGGTTCGAGGCACTGCGCGCAGAGTGCCCCGGCATGGGCATCAGCGATAACTGGCACGACTGGCCCGATGAACTCAAAGACCCGCGCAGCAGCGCGGTGTCGGCGTTTGCGGCACAGCACGGGCCGCAGATCAGCTTCCATGCGTTCACCCAATGGTTGATCGCTCGAGGCCTGGAGCGGGCTCAGGTCGCAGCTCGCAGCAGTGGCATGCGTGTTGGCCTGATCGCCGACCTTGCAGTAGGTGCCGATGGTGCTGGCAGCCAGGCATGGAGCCGTCAGGATGAGCTGTTGTCTGCGCTGACCGTGGGCGCACCGCCTGACATCCTCAATCGCGCGGGTCAGAGCTGGGGCATTTCAGCGTTCTCGCCCGACGGCCTCAAGCGCAACGGCTTTCGCGCCTTTATCGAAATGCTGCGGGCCAATTTCGCCCACGCAGGTGGCCTGCGCATTGACCATGTAATGGGGCTACAGCGCCTGTGGGTCGTACCGCTTGGATCGCCTCCGAGCGAAGGGGCATACCTGAATTATCCGCTGGATGACATGCTGCGGCTGTTGAGCCTTGAGTCCTATCGCCACAAGGCCATCGTGCTGGGCGAAGACCTCGGTACGGTGCCGGAGGGTCTGAGTGAGAAGCTCAGCGCTCGAGCCATGCTGGGCATGCGCGTGCTGTTGTTCGAACAGAACAATGGCCAGTTCAAGCCTATTCTGGACTGGTCCGACGAAGCACTGGCCACCACCAGCACCCATGACTTGCCCACGTTGGCCGGCTGGCTCAGCGAGCTGGACATCGAATGGAATGCGCGACTCGGTCATGTAGACGCCCAGAGTGAACAACACTGGCGTGAAGAACGCGCCCGCGAATACGACGGCCTGCGCCGGGCCCTCAGTCAGAGCAACGAAGGCCTGAGCGAGGACACCGAAGACGCGGCGCAGATCATCGACGCCAGCATCCGTTATCTGGGCCACACCCGCGCGCCACTGGTGCTGCTGCCTATCGAAGACGCATTGGGCGTGCAGGAACAGGCCAATCTGCCAGGCACTATCGACAGCCACCCTAACTGGCGCAGACGCCTTCCCGGTGATGCCGCCACACTCCTTGACAATGAACATGCTGCTCGACGACTGGAATTGCTGTCCCAATCCCGGCTGCAAGCTGCGGAGCGTGACCAATGAACCGTCCACTACAACCGTTGAGAGCCACACAACGTCTTCAGTTTCATAAAGACTTCACGCTCGATGATGCCGTGCCGCTGGTGCCTTACTTTGCCAGCCTCGGCATCAGCCACCTCTACGCTTCACCGATTCTCAAAGCGCGCGCGGGCTCGATGCACGGCTACGACGTGGTGGACCCGACCGTCATCAACCCGGAGCTGGGCGGCGAACCTGCCCTGCTCCGTCTGGTGGCGGCGTTGCGTGAACACGGGATGGGGCTGATCCTCGACATCGTATCCAACCACATGGCAGTGGGCGGTGCGGACAATCCCTGGTGGCTCGACTTGCTCGAATGGGGGCGTCGCAGCCCGTACGCAGATTTCTTCGACATTCAGTGGAACTCGCCTGATCCACTGCTGGCCGGGCAACTGTTGCTGCCGTTCCTCAGCAGCGATTACGGCACCGTCCTGCAAGCCGGAGAAATCCCGTTGCGCTTCGATGCGCAACGCGGCGCCTTCTACATCGAGCACTACCAGCACCACTTCCCGGTGTGCCCGAGCACCTACGATTCGCTCCTGACAGGCGTCGAACAGCCACAGCTGAAAGAGCTTGGCTTGCGCTTCGCCGCCCTGAACAACTACCCGCAAGCTTACGAGCGGGCGCGTCAGGCCAAGGCTGAACTGGCCGAGCTGGCGAAGGATCCACAGGTACTCACAGCCATTGAGCAGGTGATTGCGCGCTTCGACTCCAGCAAGCCTGAGGGTTTTGATCGGCTCCACCAGTTGCTGGAACGGCAGTATTACCGTCTGGCCAGTTGGCGCACCGCGGGCGACGACATCAATTGGCGGCGTTTCTTCGACATCAACGAGCTGGGCGGTCTGCGTGTCGAACGACCTAACGTCTTCGAAGCCACCCATGGCAAGATTTTCCAGCTGATTGCCGATGGCCTCATCGACGGCCTGCGTATCGACCATATCGATGGACTCGCGAACCCTCGGGGCTACGGACGCAAGCTGCATCGTCGTGTTCAGGGCCTGCTGAGCCAGCGCCCTGCCGACGCCAGACTGACGCACCTGCCTATCTTTGTCGAAAAAATCCTCGGGCCTGACGAGCCGTTGCGCCAGGACTGGAGCGTGGACGGTACGACCGGCTACGAGTTCATGAATCAGGTTTCTCTGCTGCAACACGACCCCAAGGGCGAAGCGCCGCTGGGCGAACTGTGGAGCCGCCTGAGCGAACGCACCGCTGACTTCGACGAAGAGGTGCTGGTCGCGCGCGACCTGGTGTTGCACGGCACACTGGCAGGCGACTTCGAGAACGTTGCCCAGTCATTGCTGCAGGTTGCCCGCAGCGACCTGATGAGCCGGGACCTGACGCTGGGCGCGATTCGCCGGGCGTTGCTGGCCCTGATCGTCAACTTCCCGGTCTACCGCACTTACATCAGCGTGTGCGGGCGCTCGGCAGAAGATGAGCGATTCTTTCAACAGGCCATGGACGGCGCACGCTCGACACTGAACGAAGGCGACTGGCCGGTGCTGGATTACCTGGCCCGCTGGCTGGGAGGTGAGTCGTGGAGAAAGCTGCCACGCGGCCACTTGCGCAAGCTGTACAAGAACGCCTGCGTGCGCTTCCAGCAACTGACCTCCCCTGTTGCCGCCAAATCGGTTGAAGACACGTCGTTCTACCGCTCTGCCGTGCTGCTGTCGCGCAACGATGTCGGTTTTCATCCGCAACATTTCAGTGCGCCAGTGGAAGCCTTTCACCAGGCCTGCCTCCAGCGTATGGAGACGTTTCCGAACAACCTGCTAGCGACTGCGACCCACGACCATAAGCGTGGGGAAGACACGCGCACGCGCCTCGCGGTGCTCAGTGAATGTGCCGACTGGTACGCCGAGCAGGTCGAACGCTGGCGACAGCTGGCAGCGCCGCTCAAGGGTGATGAGCCCACAATCAGTGCGGGCGACGAACTGATGCTCTATCAGGCGCTGCTGGGCAGTTGGCCACTTGAACTGGAAGGCGAGCAGGCGCACGAGGAATATGCCAGGCGCATGGTGCAGTGGCAGGAAAAGGCGCTGCGCGAGGCCAAGCTGCAAAGCAGCTGGAGTGCGCCGAACCAGCCGTATGAGGCTGCTTGCAGGGAGTTTCTGCAACGTCTGCTGCTGGCCCCGGAAGCGCTCGCGTTACGTCAGTCGTTGAGTGCCACCGCCAATCGCATTGCCACTGCAGGCGCACTCAATAGTCTGGCGCAAACCTTGCTACGCTTGACCGTACCGGGTGTGCCGGATCTGTATCAAGGCACGGAGTTCTGGGATTTCAGTCTGGTGGATCCGGACAACCGCCGGCCTGTGGATTACCCGGCTCGGGAGCAGGCGTTGAAGGACAACGTCAGTGCGCCGGATCTGCTGGGTCAGTGGCAGGACGGCCGGATCAAACAGGCACTGATCGCAGCAGCGCTGAACGTGCGCAGTGCACATTCCGCGCTGTTCAGCGAAGGAGCGTATGTGCCTCTGGAAGTGAAAGGCAGTCAGGCGCATCGGGTGCTGGCTTTTGCACGCACAACGCAGCACGAGCGGGCAATCGTCGTGGTGCCACGCACATGCAGTGAACTATTGGGCACCGCGCAGGCTCCATTCATTAACGCTGCTCAATGGGGCGACACTCACATCGTCGTGCCGTTTGCCGATTCGCAACTACAGTGGAAGGGCCTCTTTTCTGACATCGTCGTAACGAGTGCTGGGGAAATACCACTCAGTGCGGCGCTTGAAGAATTTTCTGTCAATTTGCTTATTCAAACTATGTGATACCTGGGAGTGTCGAGATGAGTGCCGACGAAAAAAGAATCCGTGAATTCGCCTATCAAATCTGGGAGTCCGAGGGTAAACCTTCGGGGCATGATGCCCGTCACTGGGAGATGGCACGCAAACTGGCTGAAGCAGAAGCGCTTGCGCCGGACAAGACTACTGCGCGTAAAGCCAGCAAACCCAAGCTGCCTGAAGTAGACACCGCCAAGGCACCGGCAAAAGGACCGGCCAAGTCTGTGGCCAAGGCTCCTCCCACGCCTAAACCTGCCGCTTCCAAACCGGCACCGGCGGCGAAGGCAAAGCCTGCTCCCAAGCCAAAGGCAACCCCTGCAGCCAATGAAACCGATGCATCCGCCAAGCCAGCACCGAAGAAACCGCGCAAGCCATCGAATACTTGAAACTCTTCTGTTCTCAAACAAGTCCATTGCAGCAGGCCTCATCTGAACCCAGGTGAGGCTTGCGGTAACCCCCACTTTAACTTCAGTGTTGAAGCCCGCTCGGCTTCGATAACGGTTTCGGCCGCTTAGAAAATCATTCGACGTCAGGAAGGCAGCATGAATACGAAGTCCACACCCGCGGCAGATGAAAGTTCGGCCACACCAGAAAACCCTGCCAGTAGCCCGTCACGCATTCGTGAAGGACTGCCCTTTCCCCTCGGTGCCAGCTGGGATGGCCTGGGTGTCAACTTTGCGATCTTCTCGGCGAATGCCACGAAGGTGGAGCTGTGTCTGTTCGATTCCACAGGTGAAGTGGAGCTGGAACGCATCGAACTGCCGGAATACACCGACGAGACCTTCCACGGCTACCTACCCGACGCTCACCCGGGTCTGATCTACGGCTATCGTGTGTACGGCCCGTACGACCCGAAGAACGGGCATCGTTTCAACCATAACAAGCTGCTGATCGACCCTTATGCCAAGCAATTGGTCGGCGAGTTGAAATGGTCCGAAGCCCTGTTCGGCTATACGATCGGCCACCCCGACGGCGACCTGAGCTTCGATGAACGCGACAGCGCACCGTTTGTTCCCAAGAGCAAGGTGATCGACCCTGCTTACACGTGGGGCCGCGATCAGCGTGTCGGTACGCCGTGGGACAAGACCATCGTTTACGAGACCCATGTACGCGGTTACACCATGCGTCATCCGTCGGTGCCGGAAGAACTGCGTGGCACGTTCGCAGGCCTGGGATCGGCCGATGTTGTTGATCACATCCGCAAGCTGGGTGTCACCTCGGTCGAGCTGCTGCCGATCCACGCCTTCGTCAACGACCAGCACCTGCTGCAAAAAGGCATGACCAACTACTGGGGCTACAACAGCATCGCGTTCTTTGCCCCGGACCCGCGCTACCTGGCTCACGGCAAGATCGCCGAGTTCAAGGAAATGGTCGCGCACATGCACCATGCCGGGCTGGAAGTGATTCTGGACGTGGTCTACAACCACACGGCTGAAGGCAACGAGCTGGGCCCGACCCTTTCCATGCGCGGTATCGACAACGCGTCGTACTACCGACTGATGCCGGACGACAAGCGCTATTACATCAACGATTCGGGCACGGGCAACACGCTCGACCTCAGCCACCCCTGTGTGCTGCAGATGGTCACCGACTCGCTGCGCTACTGGGCTTCGGAAATGCATGTCGACGGTTTCCGCTTCGACCTGGCAACCATTCTGGGTCGTTACCATGATGGCTTCGACGAGCGTCACAGCTTCCTGGTCGCCTGCCGCCAGGACCCGGTCCTGCGTCAGGTCAAGCTTATCGCCGAGCCCTGGGACTGCGGCCCGGGTGGTTATCAGGTCGGTGGTTTCCCGCCGGGCTGGATGGAATGGAACGACAAGTTCCGCGACACCGTACGTGCCTTCTGGAAGGGCGATGAAGGTCAACTGGCCGACTTCGCTGCCCGCATGACGGCTTCGGGCAACATGTTCAACCAGCGCGGTCGTCGCCCTCAGGCTTCGGTCAACTTCATCACCGCGCATGACGGGTTCACCCTGCATGACCTGGTGTCGTACAACGACAAGCACAACGAAGCCAACGACGAAAACAACCAGGATG
The DNA here is from genome assembly GCF_900143095.1 of Pseudomonas asturiensis. GTDB lineage: Bacteria > Pseudomonadota > Gammaproteobacteria > Pseudomonadales > Pseudomonadaceae > Aquipseudomonas > Aquipseudomonas asturiensis. The sequence goes on from NZ_FRDA01000002.1 coordinate 283,927, forward strand.
GCAGCAATAACAACCTGTCATGGAACCATGGTGTCGAAGGCCCGACCGAAGACGCGGAAATCAACACCCTGCGTTTGCGCCAGATGCGCAACTTCTTCGCGACCCTGCTTCTGGCCCAAGGCACGCCGATGATTGTGGCCGGTGACGAGTTTGCCCGCACACAGCACGGCAATAACAACGCCTACTGCCAAGACAGTGAAATTGGCTGGGTCAACTGGGATCTGGATGGTGACGGCGAAGCGCTGCTGAAGTTTGTCACCCGCGTGATCAAGCTTCGTCAGAGCTACCCGATCCTGCGCCGCAGTCGCTTCCTGGTAGGCGATTACAACGAGGAAATCGGCGTCAAGGATGTCACCTGGCTCTCGCCGGACGGCACCGAGATGACCGTTGAGCAATGGCATGACGCCAACGGCCGCTGCCTGGGTATGCTCATGGATGGTCGCGCGCAGGAAACCGGCATTATTCGTCCGGGTGCCGACGCCACGCTGCTGCTGGTGGTCAACGCGCATCACGAAGGCGTCAACTTCAAGCTGCCGGAAGTCCCTGAGGGCACGCATTACACCTGCTTGATCGACACCAATCAGGACGATGCGCGCAGCAAGGAAACCTTCGGTTTCGGCAGTGAATACATGGTCACTCCCCGCTCGCTGTTGCTGTTTGAACTCAAGCGCGAAGACCAGCAATGACAGAGGCCTTGAGCGAGTTTCTCGACTGGCGCAGGCACGGCTATGCCGACACGCGTGCGCTTGGCGAGTGCTTGCAGGCCGTCGTCAACGAAGGGCTCGACCAGATCCCCCTGCCTGCCAGCGGCCAGACGCTTGAGCGCTGGCAGGCACTGGCCTGCGTTGCAGGCCACGATCTGGGGTTATGCAAGTTGTACGAGGGGCACACCGACGCCTTGGCGATCATGGCGGAACTGGGTGCCCCGCCCCCCGAACAATTCAGTACCTGGGGTACGTGGGCGGCCGAGCCGCCTCAGGCCCGGGTACTTCTGAGCGGCGAAGGTGACTCGCTCAGGCTCAACGGCCGCAAGGCCTGGTGCTCAGGTGCGTCCGCGCTGAGTCATGCCCTGATGACCGTCTGGGATGAAGAACAACAGCAGCAACTGGTGGCCGTGGCGCTGGATCAGCCCGGCGTACAGGTCAGCACGGATGGCTGGCGCGCAGTGGGTATGGGCGCGACCGGCAGTGTGGATGTGCTGTTCGATCAGGCTGTCGCGCAGCGCGTGGGTTCTCCCGGCGACTACCTGAACCGCGCAGGCTTCTGGCAGGGCGGGATCGGCATCGCAGCATGCTGGTACGGCGCATCGCGCGCCATTGCTCAACGCCTGTTACAGCAAGCGGGCAAGCGCAACGAACCCCACGCGCTGGCCCATTTGGGTACGGTTGATGTGGCGCTCTATAGTGCCGGCAGCCTGTTGCAGGCCGCCGCATCGCAACTGGACCACACCCCGCACGCACATGCCGAGCTACTGGCCAGACGCTGTCGTGCCGCTGTCGAAGCAAGCGCCGAACAGGTTATTCGTAACGCGGGACGCGCCCTCGGTGCCGGCCCGTATTGCAAGGATGCGCAATTCGCACGGCTGATTGCCGACTTGCCCGTGTTCCTGCGCCAGAGTCACGCCGAACAGGACCTTGCGCAATTGGGTCAGCAGCTTGCCGATCAATTACCCGTCAGCCAATTGTGGTCGCTATGACTGAACATTCCATGGATAAAAGCCCGCATCAGGAAGGCTTTGCGGTCAGTGATGACGCATCAGGCCGCGGCACCTCTCTGCAGGCCTGGAATGCCTCGAAAAAGCTCGGCGCAGTTGCAGCCATTACCGCCGATCTGCTGGTCCCGCCCAATTGCAGAGCCGTGATCATCGCCCCGCACCCGGACGATGAAGTGCTGGGCTGCGGTGGCCTTATGCGCCAGCTGGCTCAGTTGGAGCGCCCTATTCTGCTGGTATCGGTTACCGATGGCACTGCCAGCCACCCCGACTCTGCGCTATGGCCGGTTGCCCGATTGAGCGCAATTCGACCACAGGAAAGCGCGCAGGCACTGAGTATTCTGGAAATTTCCCAAGAACGCCTGGAGTGGATTCGTGGCGGTTTTCAGGATGGCGACGTTGCCAGCGACGAGGACAAGCTGGTCGCCCTGCTCGCACAGCACCTGTGCCCCACCGATGTAGTGTTCGCCAGTTGGTCTGGTGACGGCCATGGCGATCACGAGGCTGTTGGCCGGGCCTGCGCAAGCGCCTGTTCGACATCCGGTGCACAACTTCATGAAGTTCCCATCTGGGCCTGGCACTGGGCCGACCCCGAGGACGAACGCATTCCTTGGGAGCGTGCGCGCAAAATTCTGCTAGACCCTGAAACACAGGCCCGTAAACGCAGTGCTGCCCACGCCTTTGCCAGCCAGTTGCAGGGTGATCCCGGCATCGGCTTGTCACCGGTGCTGCCCTCGCCTGTTCTTGAGCGTTTGCTGCAGCCGTTCGAAGTGGTGTTCACATGAGTGTCGCCGACCGGTATTTCGACCAGCTCTTTCGCGATGATGATGACCCTTGGGCGTTTAAACAGCGTTGGTATGAACGTCGTAAACGTGCCTTGTGCATGGCTGCTCTGCCCAGCGAGCGGTATGCGGCAGTGTTTGAACCCGGCTGCGCGAACGGCGAACTGAGCGCAGAACTCGCGGCCCGCTGCGACACGCTGCTGTGCTGTGACACCTCGCAGCGAGCCGTTGAACTGGCAGGCCAGCGACTGGCTGCGTTTGCCCATGTACATGTGGCTCAGGCGCGACTGCCCCAGCAATGGCCTGAGGGTCGGTTCGACCTGATCGTACTGAGCGAACTGGGTTACTACCTGGATCTAGAGGATCTGTATCGCTTGATCGACTGCGCGCTGAATGCGTTGACGCCTGGCGGCCAGCTGCTCGCCTGCCACTGGCGGCCCGACATCGACGAGTGCCCGCTCACTGCACAGCAGGTCCACGATGCGCTTGCCGAGCGACTGGGTATGCATCGGCTTTTCACTCATCACGAACAGGACTTCCTGCTGGACCTGTGGGCGCGTGATGGAACATCGGTAGCTGAACAGGAGTTCTGGGATGATCGGCGTTCTGATTCCGGTACATAACGAGGAGGGTTTACTGGACCTGTGTCTGGAAACTATCCTGCTGGCAGCCGCACACCCGGCCCTTGGCGGTGAACAGGTAGAGGTTCTGGTGGTGCTTGACAGCTGCACCGATCGCTCGGCAGCGATCGCGCACTTTTTCGGCGTCAACACCCTTGAAGTCGGGGTGCGCAACGTCGGACATGCCCGCGCCCAGGGCGCTGCGGTGTTGCTCGACAGAGGCGCACGGTGGCTCGCATGCACGGACGGTGACAGCAGCGTGGCCAGTGACTGGCTGGCCGAGCAACTGGCGCTGGATGTGGATGCGGTGTGCGGGACCGTCACACCGGGCGCTTGGGGTCAGGAGATTTCCATCGCCGCGCAAACCGCCTACGACCGGCATTATCAGCATCGTGACGGCCACCGCCACATCCACGGCGCCAATCTGGGTGTGAGTTCGATCGCCTACCTGCGGGCGGGTGGTTTCCCCGCACTGGAATGTCACGAAGACGTGCACCTGGTTCGGCAACTGGAGCTGAGCGGTGCGCGTATTGCCTGGAGCTGCCGCCCCCGCGTGACCACCAGTACCCGGCTGGACTCCAAGGCTCGCGGCGGATTCGGCGACTATCTACGCTCGTTGAATACCTGAGACCTGGCGCCGCACCGCCTGTGCGGCGAGCCGTGCATCACTGATGATTGGCCGTCTGCATCCCGGAGTTGTCCGACCCGAACGCACCCAGCGTGCTGGTGAAAAACCTGGCAGCTTCGGCACTCAGGTTGCGGTGGATGTTTTCCCGATCAACCCCTTCGCGGTCGTTGCACATCATGGGCATGGTTGCACGCTGCTCGTCGCTGCAAGGGGCCATGAAGACGAAATGCCCTGCCCCTGCCAGCAATTTGTAATCCGGCGCCTGTGGCAGCTTGCGAGCCAGCGCTTGTGCGTTTTTGTCCACCGCCAGCAACTGATCGTCATCACCGGCATACATCAGCACGGGTACATGAACGTCGCCCAGCGTCTGCCGACCGAACATCAGGCTCAAAGGGGCCATCAACATCAACGCGCCGACTCGCGAATCGGCTTGTGCATGCAGATCCTCTCGATCAGCGACCAACTCACCCTGGGTCTTGCAGGCATCCTTGTCCATAGGACGCTCGATGCAGTACTGACGCAAGCGCTTGAGTTCGGGCTGTGCACCCGCGAGGATCAGCGCCGTCTCACCCCCGGCCGAATAGCCGATCACACCGACCTGGCGGGCGCTGAGGTAAGGCGCAAGCATCGGGTCCGTCAGCGCAGCACTGATGGCTTCGGAAATCTGCAGGGGTCGACCGTAAAGATTGCTCAGGCTGCCCAGACGGCTGTGATCACGGTAGTTGTCACCTGGATGAACAACGGCCACCACCACAAAGCCCTGACGCGCCAGCGAGGTCGCCAGGTCATGTAACGCCAGCGGAGTACCCGTGTTGCCGTGAGACAACATCAACAGTGGAAAACGTCCCAGCGCGATGGCAGCGTCTTCACCGGCCTCGACCCGATAGCCCTCAACGACACTGACTTGCTCGGGATCGGTAGACGGATAAAAGGCAATCGCCTGCATCGGCTGGGAGTCCAGCGGATCGACAAAACTCAGCTCGTGAAAGCCTGCGCTCCACTCGCTGTCGGCGAGAACGCTACCCGTGAGCGCATCATCAGCCTGAACATGCACCGAAATCAGGCCATCGAGCAGACAAACCAGCATCACCGCACAAAGACGTACCATGGCAAGGCCCAACCTTTGTAAGTTCCGGCATCCGCCGGACAGTCCATTCACGCGCTTGTGCCGAGCTTCGTGCTCCAGCGCCCCATCTTTCTCAACAACTGAGAGTGTCTTCAAGGCAAATAGTGCATAAGCCGGGCCAGCTATTGGTCGGATCATGTTGCAACTGCCAACCACTGCGCAAAAAACGGACCGGCGCGGATTTATGCGTGTGCAGTTTACCGCCACATGCCCCGCGCTACCTGTAAGGAAGCTGTCAATTATTCAATGAAACGCAAGCGCAAAAAAACTCCAGAGCCATGCGCGCTGCGCAGGCTGTGGAGTCTGATGGGAACGGCGTGCTATCAGGCAGCGAACAGCTTCTGCTCGATATGCTGCTGCGCAGCGGTCAGCGCATTGGCGCGCGGCGCTTCACCGTAGGCCAGGCCTTCGGCACGAACGAAGTGCAGATCAGTCACGCCGATGAAACCGAATAGCAACTTGAGGTACTCATCGTGACCTACGCTGCTTGGCTGGCCAGCGTGAAGACCACCCGCCGTGGAAACGATGATGACCTTTTTGTCACCGCACAGACCTTCAGGACCGGCCTCGGTGTAGCGGAACGTTCTACCCGCGACGGCGATGCGGTCGATCCAGGCTTTCAACTGAGTCGGGATGGTGAAGTTGTACATCGGCGCACCGATCACCAACACATCCGACTCCAGAAACTGCTGCAAAGTGGCCTCATTGATGGCGACTTCCTGCTGCTGAGCCGCATCACGGCCTTCAACCGGAGTGCCCGCAGCCGCGAGGGTGGCGGGAGAAAAATGGCTCAGGGCTTCGCTGGCCAGATCGCGGTAGGTCACGCGGCTGTCGGCGTGGTTCGCCTGATAGGCCTCGACCACACTGCGGCTGAGCTGACGCGACGCGGAGTGGTCACCAAGAATGCTGGAATCGATGTGCAGAATGTTCATAACGGGCTTCCCAGGTTATATCGTCATTGGGCGATCAAGTGGGGAGCATCCTATCGTTGTTGGTAATGTGTGATTAGTCGCCCTGAACATGATGGTTCGTTCTATTGATGGAACAGTAAATGGACTCCGGGTTGTGGGTCAGTTCCTTGAACGACGTTTCGAACGCGTCCAGCATGGCCCTGATGGCCGGCAGCAGCCCGCGCCGGGAGGCGAACGCAGCATGGATCACGCCACATTTGGGCCGGTGAGCATCGAACAGCTCAACGAGACGTCCCTGCTGCAAGGCGCTTCGCACCAGAATCTCGGGTAATTGCGCTACGCCTACACCCTGCAGGGCACCTTGCAGGATCGCATCCAGGTCCGAACAGACCAGCCTTGGCGTGTGTCGCACCTCCACATAATGCCCCGGCCCGTTTTCCAGCAACCAGCGATGACTTTGGGTCGCGGAAGTCAGGTCCAGGCTAGGCAGGCTCGCCAGGTCCTCGAATGAAGCATCAGCGCCAAGCTGCGCAGCCAGATCAGGGTGAGCCACCAGTCGCTGGGCGCTGTAGCCCAATGTCTTGACCACCAGCCCTTCGTCTTCCAGAGGCGGAAACCGCACACGCAGTGCAATGTCGATGTTTTCTGACAGCGGATCGACGCGCCGATTAGTGCTCTCGATATAAACCTGGACCTTGGGATAAGCGGCCATGAATCGGGCAACCGTCTCGTTGATGCCCATGGCCCCCATCGTGGGCGGACAACTGAGCGAGATACGCCCTTGGGGTTCGGATCTGGAACGCTGAATGGCTTCCTCCGCCGCTTCGGCCTCGACCAGCATCGCCACGCAATGCCCATAGTAATCACGCCCGCTTTCAGTGACGGCAAACTTGCGCGTGGAACGCTGGATCAGCCTGACCCCCAGACGCTCTTCAAGGCCTGCAATGCGGCGGCTGAGTTTGGACTTTGGGATGCCCAGTTTGCGACCGGCAGGCGCAAACCCTCGGCACTCGACCACCTGGACGAAATAAAACAGATCATTGAGATCGAACACCCGCCACCTCGCACACTCAGAGGGCGCGAGTATGGCAGTGCGAAAGCGGCGATCTCAAGACCTGTGGAACGTGATAAAGCGGCTACTGAGCCGTCGTCAGAAACGCCAGCACCGGCTGGGTGAAGGCTTCGCCCGCCTCGACGCTGGAGAGGTGAGCGGCATGGAGTTCAATCATGCGAGCGCCAGGGATGCGTTCAATCATGAAGCGCCCGTCCGCTGGCGTGGTCACGGCATCCTCGGTGCCGCACACCACCAACACCGGCAGCCTGATCGAGCCGATCTGCTCACGGAAATCTGCATCGCGCACTGCTGCGCAGTTGGCGGCATAGCCTTGAGGCGCTGTCCGGGCGAGCATCCCGACGATGGTATCGACCGTAGCAGGCTCAGCCTGCGCGAAGGATGGCGTGAACCAGCGTGCAATCGAGGCATCACGCAAGGCGATCATGGCCGCCTCTGCGTCACGCAACACCGTTTCAATGCGCGGATTCCAGACGTCGGGGCTGCCGATTCTGGCAGCCGTATTGCAGAGCACGACGCGCAACAACCGCTCAGGCGCATTGATCGCCAGCCACTGACCGATCAGGCCGCCCATGGACAGACCGCAGAAGGACACCTGGTCCAGCTTCAGGGCGTCCAGCAGCGCCAACACATCGCGGCCGTTCTGCTCGATGCTGTAAACACCCTCGCTGACCAGCGACTGACCGTGCCCACGCGTGTCGTAACGCAACACCCTGAAATGCCGGGTCAACGCCGGGATCTGGTTATCCCACATGTGCAGATCAGTGCCTAACGAATTGGACAACACCAGCACCGGCGCGTCCTGCGGACCTTCGAGCAGGTAATTCAGTTGACCCTCGGCGAGTTGCACGGCAGACATTCGACGCTCCAGTGAAAACAAAACCTGAACACTAAAGCGTGTCGGGACGTCATACAATCCAGCGCTCGAATATCCGTGCGGCTATCGAACACCTTACCCCGCGCTTGTGCGCAGCAAGGAGCACAGCATGCAAACCGAAGACATCGCCACTTTTTGCCTGGATCTGCCTGGGGCGCGGGAAGACTACAAGTGGGGCGGGATACGCGTGTTTTCCATCGCGGGAAACAAGATGTTTGCGGTCATGGATCTGGCAGGTCAGGGCTTGTCCTTCAAGGTGGCCCCGGACCTGTTCTTGGGCTACGTCGACCGCCCCGGCATCCGCCCTGCCCCCTATCTGGCACGCGCACACTGGATCAGCATCCCGGAGCCTCACGCGCTCAGCGACGATGAGATCCGCGATCTGCTGATCCGCTCGCACCAACTGGTGGTGGGCAAGCTGCCCAAGCGCCAGCAGGTCGCACTCACGCTATAACGGCAACAATCGCCACAGCCTGCGGCCGAGAAACAGCCAGTCGATCCAGAACGCCTGATGCACCAGCACGATCAGCCAGAACACGACCTGAAAGGACACTTTACGAGTTTTGTGCCGAAACACCTGCTGCGCCAGCAATGCGCCTGGCCATCCGCCCAGCAACTCGGTGGCATGCAGGACGTTTTCCGGCGTGCGCTGGCCGCCTTTACCGGCCTGCAGCTTGTCATGCCGGTACAACAGAAAGGCCAGAAGGCTCATCACCCCTATCACGACTGCCGGGATCAGCAGCCCCTGCCTGATCCACAGTTGCGCCGATCCATACACGGGCAGCGCGACCAACAGCAGCAGGATGAGCAGCTTCAAACGCAGCCCTTGAACCGGAGCCTTGTGCTGACGAGCAGGCGGCCGCGGTTCACGTATCGCCGTCATGCCTTGGCCGACGCCCAGTCGATCCAGCCGAACTGCCACGTCGCCAGAATCAGCAGGCCGAACGCGATGCGATACCAGGCAAACACCGCATAGCTGTGGGTCGCGATAAACTTGAGCAGCCCGCGAACGGCGATCATGGCGAAGATAAACGAGGTTACGAACCCTACCGCAAAGACTGCGAAGTCATCCGGGCGAAACATGTCCCGGTACTTGTAGCCCGAGTAGACCGCAGCACCGACCATGGTCGGCATGGCCAGAAAGAACGAAAATTCGGTGGCTGCCTTGCGCGACAGGCCAAACAGCAGGCCGCCAATGATCGTCGAGCCAGACCGCGAGGTTCCTGGAATCATCGCCAGACATTGCACCAGCCCGACTTTCAGGGCGTCGCTCCACTTCATGTCATCGACCGTTTCGGCGCGTACCACATGCTCGCGGCGCTCGGCCCAGAGCATGATCACACCGCCGATGACCAAGGCAGTGGCCACGGTGATGGGATTGAACAGGTAGTGGTGGATCATGTCGGCAAAAATCACCCCGAGGACCACGGCCGGCATGAAGGCGATCAACAGATTGATCGTGAAGCGCTGCGCCTGCGCTTCTTTGGGCAGCCCCACCACCACGTCCAGAATCTTGCGTCGAAATTCCCAGACAACGGCCAGAATCGCACCCAGCTGGATGATGATATTGAACGCCATGGCCCGCTCGCCACCGAAGTCGATCAGGTCTGCGACAATGATCTGGTGGCCGGTGCTCGAAATCGGCAAAAACTCCGTCAACCCCTCTACAACACCCAATATCAACGCCTGAGCAGCGGTCCAAAGATCCATCATTCCCCCATGCAGCGATGCCCGAGGCTCGCCTGTTAGTGTTGTTGTGTAAAAAATGGTTGCTACTATGCCGCCGCAATCCTGAACGAACCTTGAAGAAGCGCTGCAAAAACGCCGAATGCTAGCAGACCTTTCAGCGCAAAGCCTCCCGCCTGCACAACCTTGCCATCACCACCTCCCCGTTGCGCCCATAAGCGCTTACAATCGCCGCCCCCGTCCTCATCACCAAGGAGCCGCGATGTCCGCGCTTGAACTTTTCGCCGCCGCCATCGGCGTGCTTGCGGTCTGGCTGACAGTCAAGCAGAACCCTTGGTGCTGGCCGATCGGTCTGGTCATGGTGGTGATCTACATCTGGATCTTCTTCGACGTGAAGCTCTACTCGGACATGCTCCTGCAGGTCATCTATGCCGGCTTGCAGGTGTATGGCTGGCTGCAATGGACCCGTCACGGCAGCGGGCTTCCGGTTCGCGCCGTCACGGTACTGCAGGGCAACTCGGTGTTAAGCGGACTGGCCATCGGCGCGGGTATCAGCCTTGCACTGGGCGCGGGCATGGCGCATTTCACCGATGCCGCACAGCCCTGGCTGGACGCAGCACTGACCGGGTTCAGTCTGGTGGCGCAAGTCTGGATGGCGCAGAAGCGCGTCCAGTGCTGGCCGTTGTGGATTGTGCTCGACGTGATTTTTGTCGGACTGTTCATCTATAAGGATCTGTACCTGACAGCCGCACTGTATGGCCTGTTCACGCTGCTGGCGGTTCAGGGGTGGCGTGAGTGGCGCAACGATCTGGCGCTGGCGCGATGAAGGTGCTGGTCCTGACCGGCCCTGAATCCAGCGGCAAGAGCTGGCTGTCGGGAGAAATCCAGCGCCGTTTCGGCGGTGTGCTGGTAGACGAATACGTGCGTCATTTCATCGAAGAGCAAGGCCGCGATACCGTCTACGACGATATCGCGACCATCGCCAGGGGTCAGCTCGACCGCGAAGACGCTGCGCGCGTAACCCGCCCCGAACTGCTGATCCTCGATACGCATTTGTTGAGCAACATCCTGTGGAGCAAGACACTGTTCGAAGACTGCCCGGCGTGGATCGAGCAAGAATTGCTGAGCAGGCACTATGACCTGCATCTGCTGCTGTCTCCAGAAGGCGTCGAGTGGATCAGCGACGGTCAACGCTGCCAGCCACGACTGGCCGAACGTCAGGCGTTCTTTGCGGCCAGCCGGCAATGGCTGGAGCACCACACGCAGCATTACCAGGTGATCGAAGGCGACTGGCAGCAACGCCGCGAGCAGGCACTGACGGCGGTCACGCAACTGCTCGCTCAGCGGATCTGATGCTTGTGCAGCAACCGATAGAACGTGGGTCGAGAAATCCCCAGAACCTTGGCCGCCACACTGAGGTTGTCGCTGTGGCGTGTCAGCACGTCGCACAGCGCCTGACGCTCGGCACGCGACTTGTATTCCTCTAGCGTTCCCATGCTGCTGGCAACGGCCTCCTCACCCAACAATCCCAGATCCGCCGCCTCGATCTGCCGACCTTCCGCCAGAACCAGCCCGCGCCGAACCCGGTTAGCCAGCTCTCGCACATTCCCCGGCCAGTCGTGTTTGCCCATGGAAATCAACGCGTCCTGACTGAAATTACGCGCGCGCCTTCCGGTTTCCTGACTGTAGAAATGGGCAAAGTGATTGGCCAGCATGGCCAGGTCGCCATGCCGCTCACGCAGCGGCGCGGTGCCGACCTGCAACACATTCAGCCGGTAGTACAAATCTTCCCGAAAACGCTTCTTGCGAATGGCCGCCTCCAAGTCCACATGGGTGGCGGCCAGCACCCGGACATCCACCGGTATCGGCTCACTGCCACCGATGCGTTCGATCTGTCGCTCCTGTAAAAAACGCAGCAGATGCGCCTGACTTTCCAACGGGAGATCACCGATCTCGTCCAGAAACAGCGTGCCGCCGTCCGCCGCTTCGATTCGGCCGATTTTGCGCTCCTGGGAACCGTTGAACGCACCTCTCTCGTAACCGAACAGATCGGCGTGGATCAAATGCTCGGCAATGGCACCGCAATTGACCGCTACGAACGGTTTGTTACGGCGCTGAGACTGGGAGTGCAACGTCCGTGCGACGAGCTCCTTGCCAGTGCCGCGCTCACCGCGAATCAGCACCGGCGATTCGGTGGGCGCGAGCTTGCTCAACAGCCGACGCAACTCCCGAATGGGTCGGCTTTCGCCCAGCATCTCGTGTTCACTGCTGGACGTCTGTGCCGCGCCCTGTGCTCGCAAACGCGCCATGCCATAGGCACGGCCCAGCGTGACCTGCATGCGAGCGACGTCGAACGGCAAGGTATGGAAATCAAAAAACCACTCGCACACGAAGTCGCCAATCTTCTCGCGACGCAGATCATCGGGTGCCAGCACAGCGATCCATTGGGTGTTGGTGCGGGTAATGAGCTCCTTGACCATGTCCGGACGCTCGAAGTGGTCAGGCATCAGGCGGATCAAACCCACATCACAGCTGAGATTGAGCGCCGACTCGAGCGTACTGCTGTCCACCGCCCATCCGGCAGCATGCAGGACAGGGATCAATTGATGACAATCGTCACAGGGGTCAACAATTAACAGACGTCGCGTTGGGGCCGATTCATGCATAGAGGTTCCTTGGCGCCCGGCGTCGAATTAAGGTTATGAAAAACGTTTTATAAACAGTATGTTGGCGAGCCCGATCCTTACATTAGCAAATATTTGACACAGCCTTGTACCGTTTGCGTCTAACGGCAATAACCAAATGTCATGGTTGCCGTAACGTTGCGTTAACGGGATGGGCCGTAAAAAATTCTGAAAAACTTCAAAAAAGTGTGTGACTCATGTGGCCCTCGCGTTCATCAACACAAGTAACCAGCCGGACGGTAAGCCCGCCGACGTGACTGAATTGATAAGGGCACTTTGAGGAATTGACCATGAACGCCCCACTGCGCTTCAACGATGCACTTCTGATCGCTGGACACGCTTTTGAACCCTTCCAGTGTGTTGCCTGGGCACCACAGGACGGGAACGGCGAACTGAGCCTGACCGTAATAGACCGCACCAGCACCCGCATCGGCCGCAAGCAGATTCCGAGCAGCACCTATTCGGACAAGCAGCAACTGGCCAGCGCCCTGGAGCAGGCCCGCGCTGAAATCAGTAACGAAGGGTATGACCTCAAGCCCTGGACCATGCCGGCCTGAAGTGAGGCGAGGGCCAGGATCATTGACTGATCAGGCCCTCGCTTGCAGTTTGTTGAGTAGGCAAACGTGATTGAAAACCGGCCTCAGTCAGTGGGAGCGGACTTGTCCGCGAAGGGGGCGGTACATTCAGCCGAAGTATTACGCCTGAAAGTCAGTCTTCGTGGACAAACGGAACGCCGCCCGGTCCACGTCTACGGATTGAAAACCGGTTTCAGTCAGTGGGGGTAAGGTCCTGTAACGGGCGCTTCTGGCCCCCTGCTTTCGTGAGCAAGCTGACGCCCACGCAGAGATGGGCATGATCGCTGGATGAAGCTCAGCCCAACGTCCCCAGCTCATCAATATGCCGATAATCCGCCCCCAGCCCGCGCGCCAGCTCTCGTGCTCTTCCCAGCCGGATCGGACCTTTTTCCACATCAACCAATAGACTCGGGCAGTCGAATGCCAAGAGCGCTGGCATATGTTTGAGCCTGCCGTCGGTCAGCACCAGCACCCGCTGTTGTTCTGACGGAAAGCGCTTGCTGCGTTTTGCCAGCCACAGCCGGGCCTGCTCCAGAGCCTCCGTAAGAGGCGTTCCGCCGCCCGCCCCCAATGCATCCAGCCATGAACTCAGCGCAGCTGATGCTTTCAGACCTTGATGCTGCCAGCGCGGCGCGTTGCCACTGGCCGTGAGCAAGGCCAGTCGGGCGCGGCGTCGATAGGCGTCGTCAAATACCTGGGACAGCAGGCCCTTTGCCTGGCTCAGTGCCTGATGACGTTTCGTCGAAGCAGACGCATCGACAATCACCAGCAACAGCTCATGGGGGCGACTGCTGCGCGGCTGACGAACCAGATCGCTGGCCTTTTTCGGACGTCCCTTCATCAACGTCGGCAGCCATTGCACCGGCCCATCCGAGCCTGCGCGTAATGCGCCGGTTTTGCCCGAAGCCAGTCGACCCGGCCGGGGAACGGCATCCGCCCCCTTCGAGCGTTGGGGGCGGATGCCTAAGGCTTTTTTGGCCAGCTCGGCACTTCGCGGCGCGATCCGGTAGGCACTGTTTGAGCCGGCAGCTCACCCCAACTGCCCTGCCCGCTCTGGTTATCCGGTTTTTCGGAAGAACCTGAAGGCGGTGTCTCTGGCGATTGCGGTGATGGCGGCGACGGTTCGCGACGGCGATGGCGCAGGGCAAACTCCGCCACGGCGTCAATGTCCTGCTCCTCGATCACCTCGACACCCCGCCAGGCCGCGTGTGCCCGTGCGGCGCGCAGCCAGACCAGATCGGCGCGCATCCCGTCAACGCCAGCCGCAAAGCAGCGTTCGGTGATCAGCGCCAACGACGTGTCATCCAGCGCAATGCCCGCCAGCAGCGAACGCGCGTGTTCGCAACGCTGTTTCAGAGCATCCTGCTCAGGCGCCCACTGGGCACAGAATGACTGTGGATCTGCGTCGAAGTCCAGACGCCTGCGGATGATCTGGCCCCGCTCGGCCGGCAACATCTGCCCGCTCAACGCCACGTTCAAGCCGAAGCGATCCAGCAACTGCGGGCGCAGTTCGCCCTCTTCCGGATTCATGGTGCCAATCAGCACGAATCGAGCGGCGTGACGATGGGAAATACCATCACGCTCCACCAGATTGACGCCACTGGCCGCGACATCCAGCAGCAGGTCCACCAGGTGATCGGCCAGCAGGTTGACCTCGTCGACGTACAGTACGCCGCCGTCGGCCTTGGCCAGCACGCCGGGCGAGAAACGCGCCCGGCTTTCGGAGAGCGCGACATCCAGATCCAGCGTGCCCACCAGCCGCTCTTCGGTCGCGCCCAACGGCAGCGTCACGAACTGCCCGCTGGCGAGCAGATCAGCCAGACCGCGCGCCAGGGTCGATTTGGCCATGCCTCGAGGCCCCTCGATCAGCACACCGCCGATGCGCGGATCAATGGCCGTCAGGCACAACGCGAGTTTCAGGTCATCGGCGCCCACGACGGCGGCCAGTGGAAAATGCGGCGTGTTGGCAAGGCTTGAGTCAGGCACGGTCATCAGTTCTCTTCTATATCCAGCAGCAGGTTTTCCAGGGCTTGCTGATAATCGCCCGGATCCTGCCAGAGCCCGCGCTGCTGAGCTTCAAGCATGCGCTCGGTCATGTCGCGCAGGGCATCGGGGTTGTGCTGCTCAATGAATTCGCGGGTCGACGCATCAAGCAGGTAGGCATCAGCCAACAGTGCATATTGATGATCATCAATCAGTTCGGTGGTGGCGTCGAATGCGAACAGAAAGTCCACCGTGGCCGCCATTTCGAACGCACCTTTGTAGCCGTGACGTTTCACGCCGTCGATCCACTTGGGGTTCGCTGCCCGCGAACGTATCACGCGGTTCAGCTCTTCCTTTAAGGTACGGATTTTCGGCAGGTCCGGCTGGCTGTGATCGCCATGATAGCTCGCTGTCTTCTCGCCGCTGAGGGTTTCGGCGGCGGCCAGCATGCCACCTTGAAACTGGTAATAGTCATTGGAGTCCAGCAAATCGTGTTCGCGGTTGTCCTGATTCTGCACCACCGCCTGCACCTGAGACAGGCGCTGAGCGAAGCGCTGCCGGGCAGGCGTACCTTCATCGGAAGCGCCATAGGCGTAGCCACCCCAGTTCAGGTAGACCTCGGCCAGATCCTCACGACTCTGCCACAAGCGACCATCAATAGCGCCCTGAACGCCAGCGCCATAGGCGCCCGGCTTGGCACCAAAGATTCGCCAGCCTGCCTGACGTGCCGCTTCGTCCTCGCTCATTCCCTCGGCGATGAAACTCTGTCGCTCTTCACGCACCCGGGCGGCAATCGGGTTCAGGTCATCCGGCTCGTCGAGCGCCGCAACGGCCTGCACGGCCGCGTCGAACAGACGAATCAGGTTGGCAAAGGCATCGCGAAAGAAACCGGACACCCGCAATGTCACGTCCACACGCGGACGATCCAACAGGCTGACCGGCAGAATCTCGAAGTCGTCGACACGCTGGCTGCCCGTCGCCCAGACCGGACGCACGCCCATCAGCGCCATGGCCTGCGCGATGTCGTCACCGCCGGTGCGCATGGTCGCTGTGCCCCAGACCGACAGACCCAGTTGCCGCAAATGGTCGCCGTGATCCTGTAAATGACGTTCCAGCAGCAGGTTGGCCGACTGAAAGCCGATCCGCCAGGCGGTGGTGGTCGGCAGGTTGCGCACGTCCACGCTGAAGAAATTACGCCCGGTCGGCAACACGTCCAGCCGCCCGCGACTCGGCGCACCACTGGGTCCCGCCGGTACGAAGCGACCACTCAAGGCCGCGAGCATGCCCTGCATTTCGCCGGGGCCACAGGCGTCGAGACGTGGCGCGACCACTTCGCGCAGGCTGTCGAGAATCAGCGACAGGTCGGCGTGCGCCGGTAGATTCGTTACGTCCTGACCCTGGGTGATACGTTCAATCAAGGCCGCAGCGTACAGCTCAAGGCGCTCACGTGCGTCGCCAGCCGTGCGCCACGGGTCGGCGCTCAAGGCCAGTAGTTCAGCTGGGCGCGGACCTTGCCAGGGTTCGGCAAGCTCACAATCCAGCGGGTCGAAGCCCAGGCCAAACGCCTTGCTCAAGGCACGTAGCAGACTCGACTGCGCACCGCGCCCGTCGCCACGCGGAATACGCAACAGCGCCAGCAGCGTGTCGATACGCAAACGGCCTTCAGGTGACTGGCCAAATATATGCAGCCCGTCGCGAATCTGCGACTCCTTCAAGTCACAAAGGTAGGTATCCAGACGCGGCAGCCAGATGGCCGCGTCGGCATCGCTGTCAGTCGTCCCTTCCAACGCCAGCTCGCGGTCGATCCGGGTTTCGCGCACCAGATTCAGAATGTCGCGCTGCAGTTCGCGGGCGCGCCGCGGGTCGAGCAGTTGCGCTTCGTAGTATTCGTCCGCCAGCAACTCAAGATCGCGCAACGGTCCATAGGTTTCGGCGCGAGTCAGCGGCGGCATCAGGTGGTCGATAATGACGGCCTGCGTGCGTCGCTTGGCCTGCGCGCCCTCACCCGGATCATTGACGATGAACGGATAGATATTCGGCATTGCGCCCAGCACCGCATCCGGCCAGCAGTTCTCGGACAGGCCGACGCCCTTGCCGGGCAGCCACTCCAGGTTGCCGTGCTTGCCGACATGCACCACGGCGTGCGCGCCGTAGGCCTTGCGTAGCCAGAAGTAGAAGGCAAGGTAGCCGTGCGGCGGCACCAGATCCGGGTCGTGATACACCGCACTGGGATCGACCTGATAACCACGCGCCGGCTGAATGCCGATGAACGTCAGGCCAAAACGTAGACCTGCGATCATCATCCGGCCGCCGCGAAACATCGGATCGGCATCCGGCGCGCCCCAACGGGCATGTACCGCATCGCGATTGGCCTGTGGCAGCGCGTTGAACGCTTCAAGGTATTCATCCAGCGCCATGCTTTGCTGACACGGACGCTGATCAATGCTGTCCAGATCATTGGTCACGCCGCCGAGCAATTGCTGAATCAGCTCGGTGCCGCTGTCAGGCAGCTCGGCCAGCGGATAGCCCTCAGCCTGCATGGCGCGCAGGATGTTCAACGCGGCAGCGGGTGTGTCGAGCCCGACGCCATTGCCGATCCGGCCATCGCGGGTCGGGTAATTGGCGAGAATCAGTGCCACGCGCTTGTCGGCGTTGGGCAGGCGTGCCAGCAGAATCCAGCGTCTGGCCAGTTGTGCGACAAAATCCATGCGCTCAGGGTGCGCGCGGTAACAGACCACATCGGACTGACTGCGCTCGCTACGCCATGCCAGGTCCTTGAAGCTGATCGGCCGACTGATGATGCGCCCGTCCAGTTCCGGCAAGGCAATGTGCATCGCCAGGTCGCGGGCCCCCAAGCCCTGCTCGCTGGCCTGCCACGCGGGCTGGTTGTCCTGCGCACAGATGGCCTGTATGACGGGCACATCGCGCCGAAAAGGCCGTAAATGCGGGGCTTCAGGACTCGACTGGGCAAAGCCGGTGGTGTTGAGAATCAGCTCGACACCGGCCTCATCCAGCCAGTCTTCGACCTGTTTGAAGCAGCCCGGCTCTTTAAGGCTGGCGACTGCAATCGGCAACGGGTTAAGGCCATGCGCCTGCAACCGCTCGCAGAATTCGTCGATGAACCCCGTGTTGGCCGCCTGCAGGTGCGAACGATAGAACAGCAGTGCAGCCACCGGCTGGTCACTGTGCCAATCGGCCTGCCAGTCGGCCAGTACGGCAGTTGCCCGCTTCGGATGATAAACAGCGGTACGTGGTAGCGGCTGAGGCTCGGCCCAGGCGTAATCTTGACCGAGCCAGGTGCTGGCGATGCAGCTATAAAGGTCCAGTGCATTCTGTAGACCGCCCTGACGCAGGAATTGCCACAGGCGGTTGCAGTCGTTCGCTGCAACGGTGCTCAGGTCGATCAGTTCCGGATCGTGCCGGTCACAGCCCGGTACCATAATCACCGTGACGCCTTGCGCAGCCAGCGCCATCAGCCGCTCGACGCCGTAGCGCCAATAACCAATGCCGCCGTGCAGGGAAAGCAAAATCACTTTGGCGTGACGCAGTACTTCATCGACATACAGATCGACCGACGCGTGATTCTGCACCTGCATCGGGTTGGCCAGGCGCAGGCTGGGGTAATCCTCGGGCAACTGCCGGGCCGCTTCGGCCAGCAGCGCCAGACTTGAATCGCCGCTGCAGAGAATCACCAGCTCGGCCGGGGTTTGTCCCAGGTCAGCGATGCTGTCATCGGGTACGAAACCGCCGGGCTGGGTTCTCAGCAGGTGCATGGGTCAGCCCGCGATGGCAGCGTTGAGTTGCGCTTCCAGTGCAGCGGCGTCCAGTTCCTGGCCGATCAGCACCAGATTGGTCAGTCGCTCTTCGTCGGCGCGCCAGGCACGATCAAAGTGCTTGTCAAAACGCGTACCCACACCCTGGATCAGCAGACGCATCGGCTTGCCAGGAATAGCCGCGAAGCCTTTGACGCGAAGAATGCCGTGCTGCACGACCAGTTGAGTCAGCGCATTGAGCAATACGGCCTCATCAGCCTGCGGCAATTTGATGGAAATCGAATCGAAGGCGTCGTGATCGTGGTCATCATCTTCACCATCGTGATGGTCATGGTGAGTCTTGCGACCGTCTATGTGCACTTCGGATTCGGCACCGACACCCAACAACACGTTGATCGGCAAACGGCCGCTGCTGGCCTCGATCACTTTCACGGCAGGCGGCAACTCTTCTGCAACTTCGGCGCGCACCGCAGCAAGACCGTCGGCGTCCATCATGTCGGCCTTGTTGAGGATGACCAGATCGGCGCTGGCCAGCTGATCGGCAAACAGCTCATGCAGGGGCGACTCGTGATCCAGATTCGGGTCCAGTTTGCGCTGGGCATCGACCTGATCCGGGAAGGCGGCGAAAGTGCCTGCCAATACCGCCGGGCTATCGACCACGGTGATGACCGCATCGACCGTGCAGGCGTTACGAATTTCCGGCCACTGAAACGCTTGAACCAGAGGTTTTGGCAGCGCCAGGCCGCTGGTTTCGATCAGGATGTGGTCCAGGTCGCCACGACGGGCCACCAGTTCACGCATCACTGGAAAGAACTCTTCCTGAACCGTACAGCACAGGCAGCCGTTGGCCAGTTCATAAACGCGGCCGTTGGCTTCTTCTTCGGTGCAACCGATGGTGCACTGCTTGAGGATTTCGCCGTCGATACCCAGTTCGCCGAACTCGTTGACGATCACCGCGATGCGCCGCCCTTCGGCGTTATCGAGCATGTGCCGCAACAGGGTGGTTTTGCCCGAGCCCAGAAAGCCGGTGACGATGGTGACGGGAAGCTTGGCCAGTGTTTTCATCAGGTGCCCTTTGGCAATGCGGCGGGCATACAGGACGAGGGCCGCATGCGATGCACACGGATCAAATCGCCACCGGATCACCCCGCCCGGTTGTAATGAGAATTCGCAGGCCTTGGCCCGGTTCGAGGCAGGTCTCCTGGCTTACGGTGGCGTCTGGCGGGCTGTCGGAGCCGTGCCAATACGCATTCATCGCGCCTTCCCGCCTGGGCAGTGGCTGTGCAATGAACATGACCGTTTACAGTTGCGGGGGCAGCTGCGGCATCGACCGCATTCCCGTCTTAGCTGCGCTTGAGCACTGAGCTGCAAACGAAGAACCTCGAACCGGCAAGGCTACGCAGTGACCGCTGGCAGGTCAATCGTTGAGATTGACGATCCCACGCCGCGCATGCTCTCCTGTGCGCCTTGTTACGGGTGCCCCTCACGGGGTGAAACGGGAAACCGGTGCGCTCAGGTCGCTGAGCAAGTCCGGTGCTGCCCCCGCAACGGTAAGCGAGAGGAAGTCAGATCCACTGTGCTCAGGCATGGGAAGGTGACTTCAACGGATTGACATCATTGTCAGGCCCCTCGCGAGCCCGGAGACCGGCCCGCTACGCTTTCAAATGACACACCCGCGGTGGGCGGGCGCCGTTGAAAACCTCTGACGTCCGTCAGTGGGTATCTGTGCGCATGGCCTGCTTTCACACTCAAGACGCGACAACTCTAGAGGGAACGCCATGACGACCATCAGCAGCAGCCCATCGGCCGCAGCCAGCTCCACCCGAACCCAACGCCTTACCGCGGCGATCAGCGCGGCGCTGCTGGGCGCGTGCCTGGTGTACTTCGCCGGGTTTTCGCACATTGCCGCCGTGCACAATGCCGCGCATGACACCCGTCACAGCGCCGCCTTCCCTTGTCATTGAGGACAACACAATGCTCAAGCGAATCGTGCACACCGCAGGCTTCACCGGCTTGCTGGCAGCCTTGCTGCTGACATTGGTACAAAGCTTCTGGGTATCTCCGTTGATCCAGCAGGCTGAAACCTATGAAAACGCCCCTGCAGCGCAGGCCCATGAACATGCCGCCGGTGTTGCGGCCGAGCACAGTCATGAACACGACGAGGCCGCGTGGGAGCCGGAAAACGGCTGGCAGCGCGCACTCTCCACCACCGGCGGCAATCTGGTGGTCGCAGTAGGCTTCGCGCTCATGCTCGCCGGGCTCTATACCTTGCGCGCTCCAGGCAGCACCGTTCAGGGCGTCTGGTGGGGTCTGGCGGGTTTCGCGGTGTTCGTACTGGCACCGACCCTGGGCCTGCCGCCGGAACTGCCGGGCACTGCCGCCGCCGAACTCAGCCAGCGCCAGCTCTGGTGGATTGGCACCGCAGCCTCCACGGCTGCTGGCATCGCGCTGCTGGTCTTCGGTCAGAACCTGCTGCTCAAGGTACTGGGCGTTGCCATTGTGCTCGTGCCTCACGTGATCGGCGCACCGCAGCCACTGGTTCATGAAAGCCTCGCGCCTGAAGCGCTGGCATCGCAGTTCATTATCGCGTCGCTGCTGACCAATGCCGTGTTCTGGGTGGCGATGGGTCTGATCAGCGCCTGGTTGTTCCGCCGTAACAACGTCGACCTGCAGCATGCCGAACCGTATCCGGCCTGAGCAGACCCACGCCCTGCCCGCGCCCGTCATGGTCGTGGGCCTGGGCTGCCGGCGCGGCTGCCCGGCCGGGGTGTTGCGTGAGCTGATTGAACACCATCTGCAAGCCCCTGGGCTGAACATCCGTGATGTCACAGCCCTGGCGTCCATCGACCTGAAGCGGGACGAGCCTGGTTTGCTGGAACTGGCTCGGCAACTGGACGTGCCGCTGGTGTTCTTCCACGCCGCACAACTGGTGTCATGGGAGCTGCACATGACCCATCGCTCAGCGCACACGCTCAACACCACGGGCTGTCACGGCGTTGCGGAAGGAACGGCGCTGGCCCTGGCAGCCAGCCTTGGGGACGGCACTGCAGCGCTGGCGATCAGCCGCCAGAAAAACGCCCAAGCCACATTTGCCTTGGCATCGAGCCCCACCAAGAGCGGATAATGGCGCGCTCAACCCGACTCTGGAGATTTCATTGACCGTTTTTTTCATCGGCGCAGGCCCTGGCGACCCGGAGCTGATCACCGTCAAGGGTCAACGCCTGATCCGCAGTTGCCCGGTCATTATCTACGCAGGCTCGCTGGTGCCGATTGCGGTACTGGAAGGCAATCAAGCCGTTCAGGTCGTCAACAGCGCCGCATTGCACCTGAAACAGATCATTGACGTGATTCAGGAGGCCCATGCGCAAGGCCATGACGTGGCGCGGGTGCATTCGGGAGATCCGAGCCTGTATGGCGCGATTGGCGAGCAGATCCGCCATTTGCGCGAACTGGGCATTCCTTTCGAAATCATTCCCGGCGTCACGGCCACAGCAGCCTGTGCCGCGCTGCTGGGCACCGAACTGACCCTGCCGGACATCTCGCAAAGCGTGATACTGACCCGCTATGCCGACAAGACTGCGATGCCGCCCGGCGAAGAATTGGCCAGCCTGGCTCAACATCGGGCGACCATGGCGATTCATCTGGGGGTCAATCATCTGCACCGGATCATCGAAGAACTCGTCCCGCACTATGGCGCGGACTGCCCGATTGCCGTGGTGCACCGCGCCAGCTGGCCAGACCAGGACTGGGTGCAGGGCACGCTCGCCGATATAGAAGAAAAAGTGCAGACCAAAGGGTTTCGACGCACCGCATTGATACTGGTAGGTCGCGTGCTGGCGAATGACACGTTCAGCGAGTCATCGCTGTATCGCGCAGGTCACGCGCACGTGTTCAGGCCTTCAGAGTGAAGCGAATCGTTTGTCCAACCGGTCAAACGACCCGCCTCACAAGGTCTTAAGCAGCCACTTCGTAAAGCTTCGGCGCTGCCACCTCGCCACTCTCCAGGCTGCGACGCAATACACTGGCCTGCAAGGCTGCGGCGTTCATCGCGCTTTCCTTGACGTGCCCGTAGCCCCGAATCCGTTCAGGCAAGCGCGCCAGACTCAACGCAGTGTGGCGATTGCCCGCCTGTAAGTGCTGCAGGATCAGCTCGATATCGCTGACATAGCGCGTAATAAGCTCGCGCTCCTGTTGGCGCTCCAGGCTGCGGCCAAACGGGTCGAAAGCCGTGCCGCGCAGAAACTTGAATTTGGCCAGCACATCGAACGCCCGCAACATCCAGGGACCGAAACTGCGTTTGCGCGGTTGCCCGGTGTGCGGGTCGCGCTTGGCAAGCCATGACGGTGCCAGGTGAAACTCCAGACGGTAATCACCTTCGAACTGTGCCTGCAGTTGCCGGGTGAAATCGCCGTTGCTGTACAGCCGCGCCACCTCGTACTCATCCTTGTAGGCCAACAGCTTGAAGTAGTTGAACGCCACCGCTTCGGTCAGGGACAAAGGCTGCCCCGGAAACAGCCGCGACTCAGCATCGCGAACCTGCTGCACCAGCTTCAGGTAGCGCTCGGCATAGGCCGGGTTCTGGTACTCGGCCAGCGTATCCACGTTGCTCTGAACGCGTTGTTCCAGCGTCAGTTGCGACGGCTCGGCCGGCTCTTGTTTCGGATTGACGAATGCCTCGACCGCAGCGGCATCGTGGGCGGTACGGCGTCCCCACAGAAAAGCTTGCTGATTGAGTTTGACTGACACGCCGTTCAGCTCGATGGCCTTCTCGATGGCCTGCGACGTCAATGGGATCAGGCCCAATTGATAGGCATAACCGAGCATGAACAGGTTGCTGGCAATGCTGTCGCCCATCAAACGGGTCGCCAGCGAAGTCGCTTCCACAAAGTGGGTTTTCTCAGCGCCCACCGCATCGATGATGGTCTGCTTCATCGCCTCGAGCGGGAACACCGCGTCCGGATTACGCGTGAACTCTGCCGTCGGGGTCTGCTGGCTGTTGACCACGGCATGGGAAATGGCGCTGTCCAGTTTGGCGATCGCATCCGGCCCGGCAGCCACCAGAAGGTCACACCCCAACAGCAAATGCGCTTCGCCTGCGGCAATACGCACCGCGAACAGATCCTGCTGGCGAGCGGCGATGCGGATATGGCTGACCACCGGCCCGAATTTCTGCGCGAGTCCCGCCTGATCCAGCACGCTGCAACCCTTGCCTTCCAGGTTGGCGGCATAACCCAGCATTGCGCCGACCGTGGTCACACCCGTGCCCCCCACGCCAGGCAGCAGAATATTGAATGGTCGCTCCAGCGACGGCAGCGTCGGCTCCGGCAGTGAGGCGAAGGCCTGGACCTGTTGCGGCAGAACCGGTTTGCGAAGTTTGCCGCCATGCACGGTCACGAAGCTTGGGCAAAAGCCTTCAACGCAACTGAAATCCTTGTTGCAGGCGTTCTGGTCAATTTCACGCTTGCGGCCCTGAGCAGTTTCCTTGGGCAGCACCGACAGGCAGCCGGATTTCACTCCACAGTCGCCGCAGCCTTCACACACCGCTGGGTTGATCAAGGCGCGCTTTTCCAGATCCGGCATCGTGCCGCGCTTGCGGCGACGACGCTTCTCGGTGGCGCAGGTCTGGTCGTAGATGATCACCGAAACGCCTTTGAACTCGCGTAACTCACGCTGCACGCTGTCCAGGTCACGGCGATGGTGGAACGTGGTGATCGGCGCGAACCCTTCGCGGTTCGGATACTTGTCGGGCTCGTCCGACACCAGTGCAATACGCTGCACGCCTTCGTTGAATACCTGACGACTCAACTGATCGACACGCAGCACGCCATCGATAGGCTGCCCGCCCGTCATGGCCACGGCATCGTTGTAGAGAATCTTGTAGGTGATGTTGACCTTGGACGCGACAGCGGCGCGCAAGGCCAGATGCCCTGAGTGAAAGTAGGTGCCGTCCCCGAGGTTCTGGAACACATGCGGGGTTTCGGTAAACGGCGCCTGGCCGATCCAGGTCACGCCCTCGCCGCCCATCTGGGTGAAGGTGTCGGTCGCCCGGTCCATCCAGATCGTCATGTAGTGACAGCCGATACCGGCCAAGGCCCTGCTGCCTTCCGGCACGCGGGTGGAGGTGTTATGCGGACAACCGGAGCAGAAGTGTGGCGTGCGCTGGGTGTTGAACAACGGTGCCTGCAGGGCCTTTTCCTTCTCACTGAGAAACTGCAGGCGCGCTTCGATCTGCGGGCTGCTGTAGAACGGCGCGAGCCGTTTTGCGATAACGCGGGCGATCATTGCAGGTGTCAGTTCACTCAGATTCGGCAACAGTGAACGGCCCTGCTCGTCGAACTCGCCTACCACTACCGGCCGACGGTCCACGGGCCAGTTATAGAGCTGGCCAGTCATCTGGTCCTCGATGACGCTGCGCTTCTCTTCGACGACCAGAATCTCGTCCAGGCCTTGGGCGAAGTCATGCACCGACACCGGTTCCAGCGGCCAGCTCATGCCGACCTTCAACACCCGGATGCCGACCTGATCACACAGTTGCTCATCAATGCCCAGCTCTTCAAGGGCCTGACGCACATCCAGATAGGATTTGCCTGTGGTGACGATGCCCAGCCGTGGTTGCGCAGAGTCAATGACCACTTTGTTCAGCTCATTGGCGCGGGCGAACGCTCTGGCGGCGTAGATCTTGTAAGTGTTGAGCCGTGCTTCCTGAGCCAGCGGTGGGTCCGGCCAGCGAATGTGCAAACCGCCTTCGGGCAACACGAAGTCTTCGGGAATACGAGTCTGCATGCGCAGTGGATCGACCTCCACGACTGCAGATGAATCTACGTTTTCAGCGATGGTCTTCATCGCTACCCAGCAACCGCTGTAGCGTGACAGCTCCCAGCCGATGATGCCGTAGTCGAGAATTTCCTGGACGTTGCTGGGGTTGAGCACCGGGATCATCGACGCGATGAAGGCGTGTTCGCTCTGATGCGCAATGGTGGAGGACTTGCAACCATGATCGTCGCCCGCAAGGATCAAAACCCCGCCATTGGCAGCAACACCGGCCGAGTTGCCGTGCTTGAACACGTCGCCGCAGCGATCCACGCCGGGCCCTTTGCCGTACCAGAGCGCGAATACGCCGTCGTATTTACCTTGCGGAAACAGGTTCACTTGCTGGCTGCCCCACACCGCTGTGGCGGCCAGTTCTTCATTGATGCCGGGCTGAAAGTGGATGGCGTTTTGCTGAAGGTATTCCTTGGCGTCCCACAGGCTCTTGTCCAGATTACCCAATGGCGACCCGCGATAGCCGGAAATGAACCCCGCGGTGTTCAGCCCGCGCGCTTCGTCGCGCTGCTTTTGCAGCATCGGCAGCCGGGTCAGGGCCTGCGTACCGGTGAGGTACAGGTTGCCGGTGGCGAGCCGGTATTTATCATCCAGACGAATATCAGCCAGGGACATGCAGATACCTCTCTTGTTTTTATTCAGGCTTCTTATGAATAAGGTCCATTTCGCCGGGACGGTCCAGCCCGGCGGCCTTGTCATTAGACTGCCTGTAGAAAAGAGGCTTTTTCTTTCTAAATTGACAAATATCTGCTGATATTGAGCATGCCTTTTTCGAAAAAAACAAAAAACAAGGTCAATTCATGCAGCTTAAATTGAGCCCTATCGATCGCAAGATTCTTCGCCTGTTGCAGCATGACGCCGACCTGTCGGCCGCAGAGATCGCCGAGCGGGTGGAACTGTCCCAGTCGCCCTGCTGGCGTCGCATTCACCGGCTTCAGGAAGACGGCGTGATCGAACGTACCGTTGCCTTGCTCAGCGCGCAAAAGCTGGGGCTGAGCATGACTGTGTTTGTCGAGGTCAAGTTATCGGGGCATGGCAGGCGTTACCTGGCCGAGTTCGAAGAGGCCATCATCGGTCACCCGGAGGTGCTGGAGTGCTACACCATGGCGGGCGGGATGGACTTCATGCTCAAGGTCGTGGCGCAGGACATTGCCAGCTACGAGCGCTTTTTGCGTGATCATCTGCTGCAACTGCCTCATGTGCACGAGGCGCATTCCAACATCGCCATGAGCACGGTCAAGCGCACGACGGAGTTGCCGCTGGATTGAGCGAAGAGCGACGATTTGCGGGCAAGGGAATAATCCATCAGCGGTCACTGATGGATTATTTGTTTCAATGAGGGCAAGAAAAACATTTGACTTGCAAATGATAATGATTATTATTGCATCAGCTGGTCGCGAGGCCGGCTGGATAACCCGGAAGTCTTAGGTCGACTTCCAGATTATCTCCTCATCAGGCTAATCACGGTTTTTGACCCGGCTTTTTGCCGGGTCTTTTTTTGGTTTTTTTTCGCTGCTTCAGGCTAATGAAGTCTGGGTGTCGCACGTCGCCGCATAAGCGGCTGCGCTGGTTGAGCGCGATGGCGCGGATAATATCAAAACACCGCCAGCCGGGCTTCTGTTTTTCTGCCACGAATGGCCTGAGGCCGCATTAAAACGGTAATTGCAGTACCTTTTCACTTGAGAATGATTCTCGAATTCATTAGTCTGGCTGCGTCATGGATGGAACCTATCGGTTCAAGGAAGAAT
This sequence comes from Pseudomonas asturiensis, assembly GCF_900143095.1. GTDB lineage: Bacteria > Pseudomonadota > Gammaproteobacteria > Pseudomonadales > Pseudomonadaceae > Aquipseudomonas > Aquipseudomonas asturiensis. Next base: position 310,925 of record NZ_FRDA01000002.1, read on the forward strand.
TTCTATGGAAGATCAGCGAGCGATACATCATGAGTAATCAGCTCTCGTCTCTATCGCCCCTGCCCGCCAGGCTGCCCGCGCCATTGCCGACGCTTCAGACCCTTCAACTGGGCCGCTGTGTGAACAGGCTCTCGCGCCGCACCCGCCAGATCTTTCTGCTCAGTCGCCTTGACGGACTGTCCTACACGGACATTGCCCGCTTTGTCGAGGTTGACCCCGCCAAGGTGGAGCGCGCCATGTTCAGGGTGCTCAGACAGATCCATCGCCAGAGCACAGGCCACAGCGAGGCCATTCAGGAGCAGGCCAGCCGCTGGTATGTACACCTGCAAAGCCCCGCCGCTACCGCGAGCGAGCGAATCGAATTCCGTCACTGGCTGGATGCGGACGCTGCGCACCTCGCGGCGTTCCAGAACAGTGAACGCATTTGGCGCGAGCTGCAGGCGCCTGCTGCGCTGATCGGCGCCAGCGGCTGGCATCGACGCAAGCGCCGGGCTTATCTGGGCTGGTGCATGTTCACGGCGTTCATCTGCAGCCTGATGGTCACCGCCGAGGCCTTTTCCTGACGCTGGATGACCGTTCCAGATAAGTCAGGGTCGTAGCGACCGGTGTACAGTGAGTGCCTTGAAAGGCACTTGTCTACACAGGCCTAAGCACACAGGAACGCACCGTGACCCTCACCATTACCTCAGACTTTGACAGCGGCAACATCCAGGTACTGGATGCCAGCGATCCGGCCTGTGTCAGGCTGGCAATCAGACCTGACACCCAAAGTGGCCATTTTCAGTGGTTCCACTTCAAGGTCGAGGGCATGGAAGTCGGCGCCTCCCACAGTTTCAGCCTGACCAATGCCAGTGAGTCTACTTTCAACACTGCATGGACCGGTTACAACGCGGTCGCATCCTATGATCACCAGACCTGGTTCAGGGTCCCGTCCAGCTTCGATGGCAAGGCGCTCAATGTCAGCCTGTCCCCGAGCCAGCCGCAGATCTGGTTCGCCTACTTCGAACCTTACAGCCGTGCGCGTCATGACGAATTGATCGAGCAAGCGCTGCAGCAGGCCGGAATGCACCTGCTGGAAACCGGCAAGAGTGTCGAGGGGCGCGATATCCAGTTGCTGCGCAAGGGCGACGGCGCTGAGGGCAAGCGCACTATCTGGATCATTGCCCAGCAACACCCCGGCGAACACATGGCCGAATGGTTCATGGAGGGCGTCATCGAGCGCCTTCAGCAAAAGGGCGACTCGGTCATGGATGAGCTTCTGGCCAATGCCGACCTGTATCTGGTGCCGAACATGAACCCCGACGGTGCCTTTCATGGCCACCTGCGCACCAACATCAACGGCAAGGACCTGAACCGCGCCTGGCAGGACAGCACCGAAGCGCTGAGCCCAGAGGTGTTCTTCGTCAAACAGCAAATGGAGCAGTACGGGGTCGACCTGTTTCTGGACGTCCACGGCGACGAAGAGATTCCCTATGTGTTCACGGCGGCCTGCGAAGGCAATCCGGGCTATACCGCAAAGCAGCAGCAACTTGAAGAGCAGTTCCGTCGCCGCCTGGGTGAGATCACTGTCGATTTCCAGAGCGTTTACGGTTATCCCCGCAGCGCTCCGGGCCAGGCCAACATGAACCTGGCCTGCAACAGCGTTGGTGAGCGTTACAAATGCCTGGCATTGACGCTGGAGATGCCGTTTAAAGACAACGACAATGCCCCTGACCCGACCACCGGCTGGTCTGGCAAACGCTCGGCGCAGTTGGGTAACGATGTCTTGAGCGTGCTGGCCGAGATGGTTCGGGATTTGCGCTGAAGGCTCAAAGCCGATACCAGCATGTGGGAGACGCCTTGTCGGCCTCCCACCTTGAAACAGCGTTTTTCGGCAGGTCTACCGTTGATCTGCACCAGCAGTCAGGCGACACGCTCATCTTGAGAGACGGCTTCTACCCTCGTGTCACGCCGCACCATCAACCCTGCAAGGGCCATCAGCGCCAGCACGATCACGATCGTCCCATACACATTACTGGTCATCACCAGACCAAACGAACGGGCTGCAAAACCGGCTGCCAGTGCCGGCATGCAGAACGCCAGGTAACTGAGCACCAGAAATGCCGACATCAGCCCGGCCCGCTCATGCACGTGCGCCAACGGCATGAGCATGCGCAACGCGCCGAGAAAACTCGAACCGAAACCGATGCCGGCAATCACTGCGCCTGCGAAGAACAGCCATAAGATGCCTGTATTGATGGCCAGCAAAATCACCGAGACACCGACCGTCATGAAGCTCGCGCCGAACCACAGCCCCAGCTCGGGCGCGCGCTGGCGCAAGATCAGGATGGCCATCGCGCCGCTCAGGGTCAGCGCCGCCACTGCGAATCCGCCATCCAGCGGCGAGGTCGAACCGGTGGCAGCCGCCAGCAGCGAAGGACTCAAGGACAGAAAGAAGCCACCCAGCGCCCAGGCCGCAATATCGACAGGCAACACCAGCCACAGCATGCGTCGGGCTTGCACAGGGACATGCAACGACGGCTTGAGCGATTGCCATGCACCTGGTTGCGGGCTGGCTGTTTCCGGAACACGCTGTAGATAAAGCGCCTGACCGACGAATGCGGCCAGCAGCAAACAGTAGGCGAGCAACAAGGGGTGCGGCGCGAATTGCGCCAGCGCTGCCGTGCCCAGCGCACCCACCGCCATCCCCAGCATCGGAGAAATGCTGTTGATCAACGGCCCTTTGGTCTGATCGCTGTCCAGCAGCGCAGCCCCCAACGCACTGGCGGCAAGCCCTGTGGCAAAACCTTGAATCAGTCGCGCCATCACCAGCCAGGTCACGTCAGTGGCGAATATGAATAACAGCATGGAGGCGGCCTGGATCAGCAACGCCCCTGTAATGACCGGCCGCCGCCCCAGATAATCGGACAGCGAACCGCCCATCAACAACGCCGCCAGAAGGCTGAATGCATAGACGGCAAAAATCAGCGTGAGCATCGCAGAAGAAAAGCCCCATGCTTCCTGATACAGGTGATACAGAGGCGTGGGCGTACTGGACGCGGCAAAGAAACACAGGGTCGTGAACGCCAGAAACATCAGGTGGCGAGGGCCCCGATCATCAGGTTGCGTGTTCTGCAAAGGAAGGGACATGGGTACACTCTCCGCTGATGCACATTACTAAAGCCATGAATTAGCTTTTGCGGAGTGTGCGACTGCGCACCGCTTAAAGCAAATACTTTGTGTTAAGGTCCGCTGTATGGCTATCAAAGAAGCAGTACGCACCGGCGGGCGCAGCGCCCGTGTACAGGAATCCATCCACCGCGCTGTTCGCGACCTGCTCAAGGAGCAGGAGCGTTCGGCACTCAGTGTCCCCATGATCGCGGCACGGGCAGGTGTCACACCGTCGACCATTTATCGACGCTGGGGCGATCTCACCAGCCTGCTGGCTGACGTCGCTGTCGAGCGCTTGCGCCCCGACGAACCCATCGACCACGGCAGCCTGCGCCAGGACCTGCTGGTCTGGAGTGAGATGTACCTGGACGAAATGTCCTCCGCCCCAGGCCGCGAGATGATGCGCGACGTGGCGGCCAGCACCTCGAACTGCGCGGGTAAATGCGCGTCGAAGGTGCGCGACCAGTTACAGACCATCATTGATCGTGCCCATCACCGCAATGAGCAGTCGCCGACGGCCGACGAACTGATAGACGCCATCGTCGCCCCCATGATCTATCGGATTCTGTACGCCGAATCACCACCAAGCCTGGCGGCTGTGCATCGCTCCGTGGACCGCTGCCTGTCCTGAGGGGTGATTTGTGCGGCTGCCCGCCAAAACACCCGCTATGATGCGCGCCATGTCCGACTACTGATCGAAGCGACTCATGCATACCCTCGCAGACCTGCGCGCCGGCAAACTGGCGGGCATTCGACGCCTTGACCTCTCCTGTGATCTGACTGAATTCCCACGGGAGATATTCGACCTGGCGGACACGCTGGAGGTCCTCAATCTCAGCGGCAACTCACTGAGCAGCCTGCCCGACGACCTGCATCGTCTCACGCACTTGCGTGTGCTGTTCGGCTCGGATAACGCGTTCACCCATCTGCCGGAATGCATAGGTAAGTGCAAGCAATTGCGCATCGTCGGCTTCAAGGCCAATCAGATTGAAAGGGTCAGCGCTGCTGCATTGCCGCCGCGCCTGCGCTGGCTGATTCTGACCGATAACCGGATCGAGTCGTTACCTGATGAACTGGGTCGCCGTCCCGATCTGCAAAAACTGATGCTGGCAGGCAACAGGCTGCAGGCACTGCCCTCGACACTGGCCGATTGTCACCGCCTTGAGCTGATTCGTATCGCCGCAAACCGCATGAGCGAATTGCCGGACTGGCTGCTGAAGCTGCCAGCCCTGGCCTGGCTTGCCTACGCCGACAATCCGCTTTGCCCGCAGCGCGAGCCGCTTCCGGTCCGGCGCATTCCATGGCAGCACTTGCAGCTGGAACAGCGTCTGGGCGAAGGCGCATCCGGCATTATTCAGCAGGCGATCTGGCAAGAAGCAAGTGGCCCGCAACCGGCCGCAGTAAAACTGTACAAGGGCAGCGTGACCAGCGACGGCTCACCGCTCAATGAAATGGACGCCTGCATCGCGGCAGGTCGCCATGCGCACCTGATCGAGGTGCTGGGCAAGGTCAGCGAGCACCCGTCAGGGCAACAGGGCCTGGTGATGGAGCTGATAGCGCCCGACTTCAGCAATCTGGCAGGCCCGCCCAGCCTGGATTCCTGCAGCCGCGACGTCTACGACCCCAGCATCCGGTTTTCACTGCCCGAACTGATGCGCCTGGCAATCGGCATCGCCTCGGTGACGGCGCACCTGCACGCCTGCGGCCTTACCCACGGCGACCTGTACGGTCACAACATACTCAGGCAGGACAACGGCAACTGTCTGCTGGGCGATTTCGGCGCCGCATCCTTTCATCCCTCAGTGTCGAAGGGGTACGCGCTGGAACGCATCGAAACGCGGGCGTTCGGTATCTTGCTGGGGGAATTGCTGGAACGCTGCGATGCACCGCACGAAGGCTCAGCGATCATTGACCGGCTGCAGACACTTCAAGCGAGCTGCACTCAGGTCGATTGCAGCCTGAGGCCATCACTCGCAGACGTGCATCTTCAGTTGCAGGAGGCGTGGAGCGCCTGAGGCGCCCCGCGTCAAAAGGCCTGGCTGATCAGCCTGCCAGACCCACGTAGACATTTTGCACGTCATCGTGGTTGTCGATGGCTTCAAGGAATGCTTCGACTTCCGCCATCTGCTCATCCGTCAGGCCATCCACGGTGCTCTTCGGACGATAGCCCAATTGCGCGGACTGCACCGTGAAGCCGAACTCGGGCAGTTTCTTGCACACGGCGTCCATGTCGGTCGGCTCGGTCAGGAACAGGGTTGCACCCTCTTCGCCCGCCTCACAGTCCTGGGCACCGGCTTCGATGGCGGCTTCGTCGGGATCGGCATCCGGCGACACAGGCACCGCTTCGATCATGCCCTGATAATGGAAGTCCCACGAGACCGAACCGGCTGCGCCCAGTTGTCCCTTGCGAAACAGCACGCGGATTTCTGAAACCGTGCGGTTGATGTTGTCAGTCAGGCATTCAACGATCACCGGCACCCGATGCGGCGCGAAACCTTCGTAGGTCAGGCGCTCGAAGTTGACGCTTTCGCCCAGCAGGCCTGCACCCTTCTTGATCGCTCGCTCCAGGGTCTCACGAGGCATGGACGCTTTCTTTGCCTGCTCGACCACCAGACGCAAGCGAGAGTTCATGTCAGGATCGGCGCCTGCGCGGGCAGCGATCATGATTTCCTTGGACAGCTTGCCGAACGTACGCCCCTTGGCGTTGGCTGCCGCTTCTTTATGCTTGACCTTCCACTGTGCGCCCATGTCTGCTCTCTCGATCCGGTATACGCCTTGCCGGTCGCATCTGCTGCAAAGCAGGCCGCGACTGTGGCAAGGCGTTAAAAATAAGGTGCCGGCATTCCTGCACCCGGCGCGGCGCATTTTATACGTGATCGCGTCGGATGAAACCCCTGTCGCCGCATTGGTGACCAAACGAACGAGGCAATGTGTCCGCCGAACCGGCATCCCCGCACTGCGCTGTACGCCTTGTTGTGTAGTCCTTTTCTGAAAAACCTTGCAACGATGCCTTTGAGTCCGAGCATTTCGTACCCTTCCCACCCTGAACTGGATGGTGGGAGAGCCCGAAGATGTGCAAAGACCCGCAAATGCCAATGACCTTGGCGATTGCCGACTGCCAGATGGATCTGCATGTCATCAGCTTTACCGGCCTGGATGCCTTGAACGAAGTCTATTGCTTCGATATCGATCTGATCAGCACCGATGCCCCTCTCGATCCTGCCAGCCTGCTGGGTCGACGTGCGTTTTTTTGCTTCGGCCGTTCCGGTCAGGGTCTGCGCGGCCAGATCCATGTGGCTGAGCAGCTTTATACCGGCACCGGCCTGACGCATTATCGGGTCGCCGTGATGCCCGAACTGCAGGCGCTGGCGCGGTGCAGAAAAAGCCGCGCCTACCACGACATGAGCACTCCAGACCTGATCAGGCAACTGCTGGAGAACCATGGCATCGCAAGCGACAGCTACCGTTTCGAACACTTGACAGGCCGTTACCTGCAGCGCCCGCTGTGCGTTCAATACGCTGAAACCGATCTGCATTTTCTGCAGCGTCTGTGCGAGGAAGACGGGATTCACTTCCGCTTCGAGCACGCTGCCCTCAATCCTGTGCTGGTGTTTTCGGATGATCCGGTCAGCTTTCCCGAGCGGACCTTGCCTCTGCACTTCAATCGGGAAGGTGTGCCAGAAGCCGATACACCGCAGTTGTTTCATCTGGCCGAGCATCGGTCGATGCGAGCCAACCGGACGGGGCCTGCCAGGCAGATACGTTTGGCTGTACAGCCGATGGCGCTGCCGGAGAACCGTGCGCCAGACGCTCACGCCATCAATGACCCGTTCGAGCAAACGACGGCGCATGGCTGGCTGGATCATGAAACAGCATGCCTGCAGCAGCGCAGCGCCCGAATGCTGGAGCGCATTCGTTGCGAACACCGTGACATCCAGGGCTGCAGCAACCAGGCAGACCTGCGCAGCGGAGAAATCATGCACGTGCTGGATCATCCAGAGCCACTGCTCAACGATCACTGGCTACTGACCGAGGTGCATCACACAGGCAGGCAGTTGCACCTGCTCGAAGGTCACAATGCTCACGACACAGCGGCGGTCATCAGCGCGCTGCCGGAAGCAGGCCAGTGCTGGCCGCATGCCGCCGGTGCAATGACGGACGGCTACATCAATGAATTCAAGGTGATCCCTTGGGCCATGCCGTTTCGCGCAGCCATGCGCCGCCCCAGACCTTGTATCAACGAAGTGCATGTCGCGACGCTGATGCCTGGCCTTCATGACGATGCAGACATCGACCCCTCGACACACCGCAGCATCCGCTTCGACTGGCAAAAAGACGAGAATCCCGACGGCCCCCTCGGCCGCTGGCCTCTGGCTCAGGTCATGTGCAGCGATGCTTACCGAATCGGGCACCTGCGCGTCGGCGCTCGCGTACTGGTCGACCACCTGGACAACGACCCTGATCGCCCTGTCATTCGGTCCATCGTGAAAAAAAACGGGGCTGAACAGGACGTGCGGGTGTGCCTTGAAGGCATCGACTTCAGGTCACCGGCTTACATTCAGCTGCTTTGCAACCAGCACTTGCGTATCGAATCGGACAAGGGCCTGACCCTGCGCAGCACGGTGGCGCAACTGCACCTGACGCCGGACGGGATTGTTGTGTCGGGCGCTGCGACCCTCTTCGCGCAGCAGCCCACAGAAAGGTCACCCGCAACACTGCCCCTGAGCGACCTGCGTCTGACCGCACAACCAGGCTTGCAGGGTGCCCCGCTCGCAGGACGGATCTGGTACATCGTGCGCATGCCCGAGCCTGGCCTGCATCATCTGGCCAGGCTGGCCCGGGAGCATTTCCTGTTCGAAGGCACGACCGACGAACAGGGCTATCTGGGGCTGAGCGAAGCGCAGCGCCATCGACTGGCGAAGGAGTATCACCTGACGCCGCACGACCTGCACCTGTTCTACCCCGGTCAGTGCGTGGGCCTGCATGCCTACTTCCAGCAGAACTGGACCCATCAGCAGCTTGAGACGCTCAGGCTGTGCGGCGCGTGAGGGTTTTCAGTCCCTGGCTCAGCAGTCCTTGAAATCAGCGGCGCGCTTTTCGATAAATGCCTGCATGCCTTCCTTCTGATCCTGGCTGGCGAAAGAGGCATGGAACACGCGCCGCTCGAAGCGTATACCCTCGGCCAGGCTGACCTCAAAGGCCCGATTGACGCTTTCCTTGACCATCATTGCAACAGGAAGGGATTTTTCAGCGATCACGGCGGCGGCCTTCAAGGCCTCGTCAAGCAACTGATCGAGAGGCACCACACGCGACACCAGGCCCGCGCGCTCGGCTTCCTGGGCGTCGATCAGACGCCCTGTCAGACACATTTCCATGGCCTTCGCCTTGCCGACAGCACGGGTCAGGCGTTGAGTGCCGCCCATGCCCGGCAATACACCCAGATTGATTTCCGGCTGACCAAAGCGGGCGTTGTCGGCGGCCAGAATGAAATCGCACATCAGCGCCAGTTCGCATCCTCCCCCCAACGCAAAGCCGGCGACAGCGGCAATCATCGGTTTGCGCCTGGCAGCCACCCGGTCGCTTTCCCGAAACAGGTCATCCAGGTAAATCTGCGGATAGGTCAGATCGACCATTTCCTTGATATCTGCCCCGGCAGCGAATGCTTTGTCGGAACCGGTCAGCACGATGCAGCCGACTGACCTGTCAGCCTCGACAGCATCGAGCGCGTGATTCAACTCGTCGATCAAGCGGGCATTCAGTGCATTCAACGCCTTGGGACGGTTCAGCGTGATGAGCGCAACCTTACCTCTAATCTCTATTAACAATGTTTCATAAGGCATTGATAAATATCCTTTTTATTAAAATCACTGAAAAGTCGTCAAATTCAGATAAATGACTTCATAAAAAACCTTTAACTTACTGTTCTTAATGACTAATCCATAATCTCCACAGCCAGCGCAGTGGCTTCTCCGCCGCCGATGCAGATAGCCGCCATGCCCCGCTTGAGTTCCCGACGCTTCAACGCCGCCAGCAGGGTCACGAGGATGCGCGCACCCGATGCTCCGATGGGGTGTCCCAGCGCGCAGGCGCCCCCATTGACGTTCACTTTCTCGTGGGGGATTTCCAGACTGCTCATTGCGACCAGAGGCACCACAGCAAAGGCCTCATTGATCTCGAACAGGTCAACGTCATCCACCGTCCAGCCGGTCTTGGCCAACAGCCGCTTGATCGCTCCGACAGGAGCGGTGGGAAACAGACCCGGCTCATCGGCAAAAGCCGCGTGCCCCCGGATCACCGCCAGCGGCTTCAGCCCCCGGCGCAGCGCCTCGGACTGACGCATCATCACCAGCGCCGCAGCGCCATCGGAGATGGAGCTTGAGTTCGCTGCCGTCACCGTTCCTCCCTCACGAAAGGCTGGCTTGAGCGTGGGAATCTTGTCCAGACGCGCTTTGGGAGGCTGCTCGTCGTGGGTGATGAGCCGTTGCTCCTTACCGACCGTCACCTGAAGCGGGACAATTTCGGCATCAAAATGGCCACCCACAATGGCTTCCTGGGCGCGGGTCAGCGAAGCGAGGGCGAAGGCGTCCTGTGCTTCGCGAGTGAACCCGTTCATCTGCGCGCAATCCTCGGCGTAGGTGCCCATCAATCGACCGGGCTCATACGCGTCTTCCAGACCGTCGAGAAACATGTGGTCCAGCATCTTTGCGTGCCCCATGCGGTAACCACCCCGGGCACGATCCAGCAGATAAGGCGCGTTGGACATGCTTTCCATTCCGCCTGCGACGACCACGCTGGCGCTGCCCGCCATGAGCATGTCGTGGGCCAGAATGGCGGCCTGCATGCCTGAACCACACATCTTGTTGAGCGTGGTGCAGCGGGTTCCCGTTCCAAGCCCGGCCCCCAGCGCTGCCTGTCTGGCAGGAGCCTGACCCAGCCCGGCGGGCAGTACGCAACCGAACAGGACCTCTTCAACGTCCTGAGGGTCGACAGCGGCACGTTCAACAGCAGCACGAATGGCGGCAGCGCCCAGCTTTGTGGCACTCAGGCCGAGCAAATCACCCTGAAAGCCGCCCATGGGAGTACGGGCAGCGCTGACAATGACTACAGGGTCTTGATGGGGGGTCGTCCTTTCGATGGACATGGCAATCTCCAGTCTTGTTGTTATTGGATCGCTGAAATCATCAACCTCAACGCCTGAGGACGCAACGGTTGAAAACAAGCAGATTAGCGGGCCTGTCGACACAGAGCGAATCTACGTACCTGAGTGCGGTCTCAGCATTAACGCCCACACACCGAGGATCTGGCGAATGTCGCTACGACCGCTGCGCAGCCTGTTCGCAAGCCTTCTGATTCTGGCTGTGAGCGCCTGCGCGCTTCTGCCTGATCGAGATCCGCTGAACATCAGCGTCGTGGGCATCGAGCCACTGCCAGGCCAAGGCCTGGAGCTGCGTATGGCGGTGACGCTCAGGCTGCAGAATCCGAACGATACGGCTATCGATTACAGTGGCGTGGCGCTGGATCTTGACGTGAATGACCGGCTGCTGGCCTCCGGCGTGAGCAATCAGAAGGGTTCCATCGGCTCGTTTTCCGAAGCGGTGCTGGTGGTGCCTGTCAGCGTCTCCGCCTTTGCCGCGCTGCGCCAGGCACTGGGCCTCAGCCAGAGTCAGCGCCTGGACAATCTACCTTACGAGTTGCGCGGCAAGCTGGCCGGCGGGCTGTTCGGCACGATGCGCTTCAAAGACCGCGGCACGCTCGACTTGCGACAGGCCGAAGGTGATCTCTGGTGATCAATCGCGTATGAAACGCACGCCAGGCCTGGGGCGCTCATCCACCACCAGTTCGAACACGTCCGGACGCGCATAATGGCCGACCACATCGTAGTCGTATCGCGCCTTGATGAGGTCGTCGGTGTCGATTTCAGCGGTCAGCAGACCAGCGATACCGGTGAGCGGACCCGCCAGCACGTCGCCCATCGGGCCGACGATGACGCTGCCGCCGTTGATGAGCGCACGGTCAGCCGGCCAGTTGGGCACATCGACACCCAGCGACTCGGGCGAGGCTTGAATCTGGCAGGCGCTGACCACAAACATGCGCCCTTCATGAGCGATATGGCGCATCGAACACTGCCATATCTCCCGCTCATCCACCGTCGGAGCGCACCAGACTTCAACCCCCTTGGCGTACATGGCGTTGCGCAGTAACGGCATGTGATTCTCCCAACACACCGCCGACCCCAGACGCCCTGCCCGCGCATCGACTGTCGCCAGCGTAGAACCGTCGCCCTTGCCCCAGATAAGGCGCTCGGTCCCGGTGGGCATCAACTTGCGGTGTTTGGCGACCAGCCCGCCTTGTGGCTCGAAGAACAGCACCGTGCAGTAAAGCGTACTGCCCGACCGTTCGATGACACCGACCACCAGGCTGGCGTCAGTGCGAGTGGAAAGTTCGGCAAGCGCCCGGGTTTCTTCACCAGGCACGTCGATCGCATTGTTGAAATACCGGGCAAATGCCTCGCGCCCCGCAGGCAGACGATACCCCAACTGGGTGCCGAAGGTTTCGCCCTTGGGATACCCTCCCAGGAGTGCCTCAGGCATTACGACCAGACTCGCACCTGCCTCTCGGATAGCCTGTTCATAGGCCACTATCTGCTCAAGTGTTTTTGCCTTGCCCTCCGGCGAGGCACCCAACTGTAATGCGGCGACGATTGATACAGGCATGAAAAGCGCTCTCTGGCTGGTTTCGGTTGCCAAGTGTCAGCAATGCGCTGAACAATGCCGCCGGAGCCTGGCCACGCTTGACCCTCGTGGCGCTGATGTCGAGGGGCGCTGTTCCGAATGCGGCCGGGGAAGTTTACTTGGCAGCGGCCATCAGACGATTGACTTCACTGCGCACCATGTTGGCGTATTCAGGCGGGCTCATGGTGTCAAGTTCGGAACGAACCCATTCGGACCATTTGCCCTTGCGCTTGGCACGCTCGCCCATCAATCGTGCGGCTTCGCCCTTGGCCTTGCCGAGGTTGCTCTGCCACAGATCGAACAGACGGGATTTTTCATCTTCGATAGCAGCACGTTCAGGAAGGGGCCGGTTGGCCAGATTGAAACTCATAGCGATCACCTACGACTAAAAACGGCTGCATCTTACACCCGTAACGGCCTTTTTTTGCAGAGCCCGGCGTCAGGTCGTTCACATGGTTGCAACTTTTCAGGGTGGCCATGACTCCATTGATCACTATTGCCATCACTTGAAAGGAAAATGCCATGGCTCGTAAGACCTCTGCCCAAAATGCTGCCGATCAGATCAAGGATCAGGCGTTCAGCGAACTGCAGGCACTGATTGAGGAATCCGACAAACTGCTCAAGGACAGTGCGGCGCTGGTCGGCGAAGACGCTGAAACACTGCGTGCGCAACTGAGCCTCAAGCTCAAGCAGGCACTGGACTCCATGTCGAGCGTGCGTGAGCGCACCAAGCCTGTGGTAGACGCGACCGAAACCTACATCGGTGGTCACCCGTGGCAGACCGTAGCGATCTCTGCAGGCTTCGGGCTGGTGGTAGGTTTGCTGCTGGGCCGTCGTTGATAGCAGACTGATCGAAACACGCCGTTGAAAAAGGCGCGACCCGTTTAACGGATTCGCGCCTTTTTCATGCCTGCGACAACCCTCAGCGGCTGTATTGAACGACGGACGGCTCGGCAAAACGATGGGATTTGCTGACTTTGGCCTGCAGCGCGACACGCTGCTCCTCGGCCTCGGCCTGGCTCGGATAAGGCCCGACCAGCAGCTGCTGCTTGCCGTCGATCGAGACGATGATCGGCGCGTAGCTACGCTCCAGCAGCCAGGCACTGGTATCGCTGACCGCTTCCCTGGAGTTCATCTGGATGAACCATTGCGGAGCAGTGGTCGCGGCGGTCGTGGCCGCGTCCTGCGCCTTGTCTCGCGCAGGCGCTCGAGAGTTGCCTGCATCGCATCCGGCCAACGCCAGCATCGCCAAAATCATTACCGTCTTGCGCACGTAAGTCTGCTCCTCGTCTGAAGTGGCGCGAGTCTAGCACCCTGCCCGCCAGTATTGAGCCAGTGTGTCGCGGTGACGCAGGTGCCTGAAGCCCGTTACCAGCGTCCAATGCCGCCGCCTGTCAGGCTGCGTAAGGCGTGCCCCGTTCTGAACGATCCTGTAATCAGATATTTCCTGCATAAAAAGCGCTGCATCCGGTGTCAAACCCTTCGCGACCATGTTGATTGATGGCTTGCCGCCGTCTGCGTGTCACTACAGGAGTTCCACATGTGCGATCGAGATCCTCTGCAATGCTTCATTCCGCCTTATATGCTTGAGCATATGGCGCAATCCCCCAAGGCACTGATCAGTGCGCGAGCCATTGCCAACCTCACCAGCAGTTCGGCGTTTCTGGCCTCACGCCTGAGCGCCCGGACAATGCCGTCCATGCACGCGGTCAGGTCACCTGACGGCAAGAAGCAGCGCATGATTCACGATGCAGGAGGCACCGACCAGCTTCCCGGCAAGCTGATCCGCGCCGAAGGCCAGGGGCCGACGGGCGACGAAGCAGCGGATGAAGCCTACGCCGGTTCAGGTGACGTCTACGATTTCTACGATCAGCTGTTTGAGCGTAACTCTCTGGACGACAACGGTATGGCACTGGTGTCGACCGTGCATGTCGCCGAAGTGGATTTTCAGGGCGATTACGTCCCTCTGAGCAACGCCTACTGGAATGGCAGCCAGATGGCGTACGGCGATGGCGACGACTTGGTGTTCAAACGATTCACCGGCAGCCTTGAGGTCATCGGCCACGAACTGACCCATGGCGTACAGAGCTTTACGTCCAACCTTGAATATCGGGGCCAGTCCGGCGCACTGAACGAGCACTTTGCCGATGTCTTCGGCATGCTGGTGCGTCAATGGAAGGAAGGCACCAGCGCTGCCGAATCGGACTGGCTGGTCGGCAAGGAACTCTTGGTCCCCGCCCCCACCCGGCGCGGCATTCGGGACATGGAGCATCCGGGAACCGCTTACGCGAACGATCCTGACCTGGGCGACGACCCGCAGCCTGCGAGCATGTCGGACCTTTATACGGGTGCCAAGGACCGGGGCGGCGTGCACATCAATTCAGGCATCCCCAACCGGGCGTTCGTACTGGTGGCCAAGGCGCTGGGCGGAAATGCCTGGGAAGTGGCCGGCAGAATCTGGTATGAAACGATGCTGGCATTGACGTCGGACAGCCAGTTCGTCGATTGCGCCAGAACCAGCATCAAGGTAGCCGCAGACCCACGCTTTGGCGCAGACGCGAAGAAAGCCGTCCAGGCGGCCTGGAAGAAGGTCGGGATAAAAGTTTAATCACTGAGAAGGGGCGTAACGATGAAAGTCTGTCTGGTGCAATCGGGTGGCTTTGCTGGGGCGATCAAGCGCTGTGAAGTGGACACCACGACTCTGGAACGCCCTGAGGCCGAGCACCTGGAGCGCCTGGTCAGTGACAGCGGACTGAATCAGTCGGGCGAGGCGTTCAATGACGATGGCCGCGACCTGAATCAGTACGAGATCACTATTGAAGACGAGGCCAGAGCCATTTGCATGACGTTCGACGAGCAGAACGTACCGCAAGCCGCACGAGAACTGCTGGGCTACCTGAAACAGCGCTCACGCCCCGCAAGACCTTGAAACCTGCCGCCAGTTGTTGCGTTATGCTCGTTGAGACACTGGCGGCTTTCCGATCAATGCAGTCCCTGCGCCAATAATGGCTCAGTGACATATGAACCACCCCCATCCCTGAAGGTCAATGCTTCATACCGCCTGTTTTGTGGCGCGACGCTCAGAAAAAAAGACCACGCATCTCATAAAGAGGTATCTTTCCGTGCCTCGAATTTTCAACCCAGTTAGTTGCATCTACGGCGTCGATGAGCACTGTGCATTCCACTGATAAACAACCGGCTCTAATCATTTGCGAACACTGCGATTCGCTCTATGAAGCTCAGCCCCTGAAACCCGGCGAAGCCGCTTATTGCCTTCGCTGTCGAGCCGTGCTCGGGCGCGGGCGCCACACGTCGATCGAGCAGTTGCTGGCACTGACGATCGCTGCGGCCATGCTATTCATCTTTGCCAACATCTTTCCGGTCATCAGCATCAACATGAAGGGACTGACCAACGAAGTCACCCTGTGGGAATCGGTGGAGGCCCTGGCCCAGGGGCGGATTACCATCATCGCTCTGGTGGCGGGCCTGTCGATCATTTTCGCCCCCCTGCTGCAGATCACGCTGTTGTTCTGGGTGTTGCTGCACGCCAACAGCGGCGTCGTTGCTCCCGGATTCAAGACCTGCATGCGTGCACTTGAGCACCTGCGCCCCTGGAGCATGCTTGAAGTGTGCATGCTGGGCATTCTGGTTGCGATCATCAAGCTGTCAGGCATGCTTGATGTCCATCCGGGCGTAGGTCTCTGGGCCATGGCCATGCTGATGGTGCTGATTCTATTGATTGCCAACAAGGGCATCCGCAGTCTGTGGGATGAACTGGGGGTCAAGCCTGCATGAATGGCATTCCGTTTGCCCGCGAGCACAAGCTTTCGCTATGCCATATCTGCGGTTACGCCTGCCCGGAAGAAGCAACGTGCTGCCCCCGATGCGACTCTGCCGTGCATCGACGCAAACCCAACAGCATCGCCCGCACCTGGGCGTATCTGATCGCAGCGTTGATTTTCTACATACCGGCCAATGTGTTGCCGGTCATGTATACCTCGCTGCTGGGCAACAGCAGCCAGAACACCATCATGAGCGGCGTGATCGAATTTTTCGAAAGTGGCTCATGGGACATCGCGATATTGATTTTCGTGGCCAGCGTGGTGGTGCCCTGTGTCAAGTTTCTGGTGCTGGGCCTGCTGCTGATTACCTGCCAGCGCCGCAGCCAATGGGCCATGCGCGAACGTGCCCGCCTTTACCGCTTCATCGAGCTGATCGGCTACTGGTCGATGCTCGACGTGTTGGTGGTCGCTCTGGTCGCCTCCCTTGTGCAGTTCCGCGAGCTGAGCACCATCGAGCCGCGTGTCGGCATTCTGTTTTTTGGTCTGGTAGTGGTGATGACGATGTTCGCCGCCATGAGTTTCGATCCCCGGCTTATCTGGGATGCAGAGGTTGAAGATGTCTGACAATACGCTCCCCCCGTCTGATTCAGTGCCACGCCCTGAGGTCAAACGCCGTCGCGTTCGTGTTTCGCTGATCTGGCTGGTGCCTATCGTCGCCGCGCTGATCGGCCTGTCCATGGCGTTCCACGACTGGATGAATATCGGGCCCAGAATCACGGTGACGTTCCTGACGGCCGAAGGCCTGGAGGCCAACAAGACTCAGGTCAAGTACAAGAACGTGGTGATCGGCATGGTGACCGAGATTGCGCTGAGCGATGATCGTACCCACGTGCTGGCGACCATCGAGCTCAATAACAGTGCGCATCCTTTCACACGTATCGACAGCCAGTTCTGGGTCGTGCGGCCGCGCATCGGCGCACATGGCGTCTCGGGGGTCGATACCCTGCTTTCAGGTGCGTTCATCGGCGCAGATGCGGGCAGCGCCCAAGACACCAAAACTGATTTCACGGGCCTGGAAACACCGCCTCCCGTGACCTTCGGCGAGAAGGGCAAACGCTTCATCCTGCACACCGACGACCTCGGCTCGCTGGACATCGGTTCGCCGATCTATTTCCGTCGTATCCAGGTCGGGCAGGTTGTCGGTTATGACCTGTCCAAGGACGGTCGTGGCGTTGATATCCAGATATTCATCAACTCCCCGAACGATCAGTACATCACCACCGATACCCGCTTCTGGAACGCCAGTGGCGTGGACGTGACAGTCGGCGCGACCGGACTGAAGATCAATACCCAGTCGCTGACGTCCATCATTTCCGGCGGCGTTGCCTTCCGGGAGCCAAACTGGAGCCCGGACTCAAAGCTCGCCGACGAGAACGCAGAATTCAAGATATTCGACGACCAGGCCACCGCCCTGGCACCACCGGATGGCGAGCCTCGCTACATCCGCATGCGGTTCAACCAGTCGCTACGAGGCCTGACGGTCAATTCGCCGGTGGACTTTCTGGGTGTGAACATCGGCAAGGTGGTCTCGGTGGACCTGGATTACGATCCGGCTACCAAGACGTTCCCAGGCGTTGTGGGCGCGGTGATCTATCCCAAACGCCTGGGGGCAGCCGAAGCCAAGCTCAAGGAACTGGGCGGCAAGGGTGATGAAGAGGAACAGTCCGCCAGAGTGCTGGGCGCATTTGTCACCAACGGTTTGCGGGCACAGGTTCGCACTGGCAACCTGCTGACCGGCCAGCTGTACATTGCAATGGAATTCGACCCCAAGGCCCCCAAGGTCGCTTTCAATCCCAAGGCTCGCCCTCTGGAGATCCCGACCGTACCCGGCAGCTTCGACAAGCTGCAGGAGCAACTGCAGGCGTTTGTCGAAAAACTCAGCAAACTGCCTATCGACGAACTGGCCGGCAACCTCAATGGCAGCTTGAGCGAGCTGCAAAAGACCCTCAAGCAGGTCAACAGCAGTGTGCTGCCACAAATGCGCGGTACCTTGCAGCAAGCAGAAAAAACCCTGGGGACCGCCAACGACTCCTTTGCCGAGGATTCGCCAGCGCGTCAGCAACTGGGCCAGGCAATGGATGAAGTGCAGCGCACGGCGCGCTCGGTCCGGGTATTGACTGACTTCCTGAGCCGCCACCCTGAATCGCTGATCCGTGGGCGTACCGGCGATGCCGCACCCCGCTCATTCAACGCCCCTTCTTCATCCCGAGCCATTGCGGAGCCAAATCCATGACCCTGCGCCTGAAACTGGCTGTATTGACTGCTGCGCTGGGTATCAGCGCATGCACGTCGACCCAGACCCACTACTACACCCTGATTGCCCCGATGGCCTCGACCGGCAAGACGGCCCCTCAGCCCGCACCATTCCAGTTCGAGATGCTGCCGGTGGTCATGCCTGTTCAAGTCGATCAACCGCCGCTGGTGGTGCGTCAAGGCGACGGCAGTCTGGCAATTCTGGACACCGAGCGCTGGGGCTCGCCACTGGGCGACGAGTTTCATGACGCGCTGACCCCACAGCTTGAACAGCGTTTCGGCAGCCGCGACATGGCAGGCCTGCCCAAGAACACTGAGCAGCCGGTGCTTTCCATCCGCACGGACGTTCGGCGTTTCGAGTCGGTTCCTGGTGATTATGCATTGATCGACGTGGTCTGGACCCTGTCGCTGCGCAATGCCGGCGCCATCGCGGGCAGCAAACGGACTAATCTCACCTGCAGCAGCGTAATCCGCGAACAAGCAGGCCCCGGCATGGAAAGCCTCATCATTGCCCATCAGAAAGCCGTTGCACGGCTGGCGGGCAAGATGGCCGACACGGCCCTGAACTGGGCGCAGCAACCCGCCTCGCGCTGTCTCTGAATCCTGCTTTGACGAGGCCTTCCCGGGCCTCGGCAATCTCCCGTACCGATCCGGTCATTCGGATCGTATGCCCAACGCAAATAGTTTAAGTTCGTACAAATCTTTACCATTTCGTTTAAATCATCAATTACAATGTGCCAGCATTCAGGCAGACAGTTGATCGTCTGCGCTCATGCTTTGCGGGCGTGTTGGACCGGAAGCCTTTCGGTCGCTGTCACATATAGCCGTAAGCTCCCTTACGTGTGAAACGCTACTGCCCCCACTGGCGGTACCATGAGGACAGATTTATGACAGGAATTGGTCAACGACTTAAGCAGGAGCGACTGCGCCTCAAGCTTTCACAAAACGCACTGGGCGCCATTGGAGGCGTTGAAACGAACGCTCAGGGCAATTACGAAAACGGTATCAGATCCCCTAAAGCAGACTACCTTTCACGCGTTTCAGACGCTGGCATCGACGTCAGCTACGTCGTCACCGGATTCAGCCTCGAACGCTCCACACCGCGCATCGAAGGCGTGAGTAACGGCCAACCCGAACGGCTCAGTCGCGTCATAGCCCGCCTGCACGGCAACCTCCATGCCGTTACGCAGAACCTCTATCACGTCACCCGCCTTATCGAGGCCCGCCCCGGCAAGGTACAGCACGACGCCGGCCATCTTGAAGCCATCAAGCAAGACGCCGAAGCCATCACCCTTGCCACTGTGCGCCTTATTTACATGACCTCAAAGCTGGGATAGCTCCGTAGAATCCGGTTACAACATCACAGCCCCCAGTGTGACCGTTCACGCAGTTGCACGGGGTGCCTGGCGCATCCATGGCTATTCTTGACACTCGTCAGCGAGCGCCTTCAAGTACCGGGTCCTGTTTAGTTTTCCGGTTGAAACATCGGACAACATTGTCATTAGCCGATCTTCGCAGCCGGGGCACTCGCCTCTCCAACCTGCCAGGAAAGGACATCTATCATGCCCACCCAACCCGATCTGCCAGCCCTCAAAGGCAGACAGAAGGACGCCTGGGGCAGCGGCGATTACGCTGTCATCGGTACAACATTGACAATGACCGGCGAGCTTCTGGCCGAAGCCTGTGAACTGAATTACGACCAGACTGTTCTGGATGTCGCGGCCGGAAATGGCAATGCGACACTCGCCGCCGCCCGGCGAGGCTGCAGCGTGACGTCAACCGACTACGTGGGTGCGCTGCTCGAACGCGGACGGGAGCGCGCCAGAGCGGAGCGTTTCGACGTGACCTTTCTTGAGGCCGATGCAGAAAACCTGCCTTTTGAAGACGCAAGCTTTGACGCCGTGCTGTCGACATTTGGCGTGATGTTCACGCCGGATCAGCACCAGGCGGCTTCAGAGCTGGCGCGGGTCTGCAAACCGGGCGGGCGTATCGGCCTGACCTGCTGGACGCCTGAGGGCTTTGTCGGTCAGATGTTTGCGGTGCTGGGACATTACCTGCCTGCCCCCACAGGCGCTGCCAAACCCTCCGACTGGGGGGTGAAGGGGCACCTGCATGCTTTGTTCTCGAATTCTGCCAGCGAGATCCGTGCAGCCCCCAGACAGTTCAACTTCCGCTATCGCTCAACCGAACACTTCATCGATACCTTCAGCCGCTGGTACGGCCCGATTCACAAAGCGTTCAAGGCGCTTTCTGATCAGCAGGCCGAGGCACTTCGCCACGACATGGTCCAACTGCTCGAACGTATGAATCGCTGCACGACAGGCTCACTGGTTGTGCCGGCGGAGTATCTGGAAGTCGTGATGGTGCGCAGCCACAGCGCCTCGACTGTCAGTCACCAGCGCTGAGCCCGCCGGGTGCCAGGAAGAGGTGTCAGGTCGCCAGGTGCGATCTTCAGCGATCGGAGTGCGCGGGAAACTCATGGCTGTGCAGCTTCTCCATGACCAGTTCAATGAACGCTGAAACCGCCAGTGGCAAATGCTGGCGGCTTGGGTACAGCAGATGCAGGCCGTAGCTGGTTCGCTGATACTGCGGCAATACTGGCACCAGCCGACCGGCCTCAAGGTCGGAACGGATCAGGGACGCAGGCAGCAGCGCGATGCCCAGGCCTGCCAGTGTGGCCCGGCGCAGTGCCTGGGCCGTATTGGCGTTGAACCGGCTGGCGAGTTGCACCTCATGCTCTGCACCATCCGGCCCAACCAGCCGCCAGGTCGTCAGGCCGCTGGGATGACCGGCGCTGACACAGAAATGGTCAGCCATGTCCTCCAATTCATTCGCAATGCCGTGTGCTTTGAGGTAGGACGGACTGGCAACCATGCCTACCCTGCCCGCCTCGATCAACTGACGCCCGACGTACCCTGAGTCCATCAAGGGCCCGCCTCTGAACGCAATGTCCAGACGATCGGCGATCAGGTCGCAACGCGCGTCATCGAGTACGAATTCCAGATGCACCTTGGGGTATCGGGCAAGAAAACCGGCAACCCACGTCATTGGAAAGAAGTCGAAGAAGTCCGCCATCGCCGCGATACGCACCTTGCCGCTCGGCACATCACCACCAGAAACAAGTTGCTCGCCTGCCTGCATGAGGCCATCGACCGAGGCCATGCAGCGCTCGAAAAAATCCTGTCCCTGCTGAGTCAGCACCAGCTTGCGGGTGGAGCGTTGCAGTAATCGCGTGCTGAGCTGCTCCTCCAGTTGCTGAACGCGCCGACTGACTGTGTTGGAGGGCATGCCGAGCTGTCGCGACGCCTGCGCGAAACTTCCGCTGCGTACGACCTGAACGAACAGCGCGATGTCATTGAGGTCGAGCATACGGCGTCTTATTCCTCTTAAATATGGATGATTTCAATCCAACTGTACCAACTAATCAACCAATCGCCAGCCGCATATGCTGTGACTCAAGGCGATACAGCCACCCTTGAGGACATCTCCATGCCAGCACGTCACGCCGCAGCCTTCTCAGTCAACAAGCAACCGCGCGCCATGATTCACCGTACACGAGGTACCCGGCAGGGACCGATCACCCGACTGATGAGCCCTGGCGATCTGGGGCAGCACCTCAAGCCTTTCGTCTTTCTCGACCACTTTGGTTTCAAGCCTGAACCGGGACAGAAAGGCTTTGGCATGCATCCGCACTCAGGCATTGCCACCTTCACCTATATGATTGAGGGCGAAGTGGCTTATGAAGACACCACCGGAAAGTCAGGCGTCCTGCCCGAAGGCGGCGTGGAATGGATGAATGCAGGCAACGGCGTTTGGCACAACGCAAAGCCCGTGAACAGCCTGGCGATAAAGGGCTTTCAGCTCTGGGTTGCGCTCCCTGCCGCTCAAGAGAACGGCCCGGCCGTCAGCGTCTACCTGGACTCGTCAAAAATCCCTGAGCAAGGCCCGGCACGGGTGCTGCTGGGAGAATACGGCACTGCAAAGAGCCGTATTCCAGCCCCCGACGGCATGAACTACCTCGCGGTCAACCTGAAAGACGGCGAGCATTGGCGCTACACGCCACCTGCGGGTCACACCGCAGGCTGGCTGGCGTTCAATACCGGACACCTCGATGCAAACGGCCCGATCCAGGCCGGCGAACTGGCGATATTCGAAGAATCGGACCGGGCAATCGATCTGGTAGCGCAAGGCGATACCTCTTTCGTGCTGGGCTCGGCGATCAAGCATCCGCACGACCTTGTGATGGGCTACTACTCGGTGCACACCAGCAAGGCGGCGCTCGATCAAGGTGAAAAAGAGATCCAACGCATCGGCGCGCTGCTGCGTGAGCAAGGCCGCCTGGGCTGAGGCTCTCAGCCATTCAACGTCAGACCGTCTTTCGCAAGGAAGTCGGTGAGAGTACTCAACCAACTGCTGCCGGAGCCAGTCAAGCAGCGCGTCAAACCAGCGCATTGAGCGAGGTGCCACCCCCTGAAATCTTAACAAGCTGAATCGATTTTTCTCTCTGATGGAACTCATGCAGCACACATCGCCCTAAGCCTCACATCGGTACTGGCATGACGCTGGTCCCACGTGAAGGACGTAATACCCATGTCTTCAAGCATCACCTCGACAGCGGCAGGCCAGCCGGGTCGAAAGCAGGCTTCTCCCGGTCGGCTGATCTTCATTTCCGTACTGGTCGCAACCATGGGCGCACTCGCGTTCGGTTATGACACCGGCATCATTGCCGGGGCGCTACCGTTCATGACCCTGCCCATGGACCAGGGCGGGCTGGGCCTCAATGCGTTTACTGAAGGTCTGGTCACCGCCTCACTGATCGTCGGCGCAGCTTTCGGGTCGCTGGCCAGTGGATACATCTCGGACCGTTTCGGAAGACGTCTCACACTGCGTTTGCTGTCGGTGTTGTTCATCGTCGGCGCGCTGGGCACGGCAACGGCGCCGTCCATTCCGTTCATGATTGCAGCACGCTTCCTGCTGGGCATCGCCGTGGGTGGCGGCTCGGCAACGGTTCCGGTGTTCATCGCCGAAATCGCCGGACCGTCGCGTCGTGCGCGACTGGTCAGTCGTAACGAACTGATGATCGTCAGCGGCCAGTTGCTGGCCTATGTGCTGAGTGCCGTGCTGGCGGCCTTGCTGCACACGCCGGGCATCTGGCGCTACATGCTGGCCATCGCGATGATTCCGGGTGTGTTGCTGCTGGTCGGCACCTTCTTCGTACCGCCCTCCCCACGCTGGCTCGCGGCCAAAGGCCGTTTTGACGAAGCCCAGGACGTGCTGGAACAACTGCGTGATACCCAGGAAGATGCGCAGCGCGAAGTCGATGAGATGAAGGCGCAGGACAAACAGGCGCGCAATCGACCGGCCATCAAAGACCTGCTGCGTCAAAGCTGGGTCATCAAACTGCTGCTGATCGGTATCGGGCTGGGCTTCACGGCGCAGTTCACCGGCGTCAACGCGTTCATGTACTACACGCCAATTATCCTCAAAAACACGGGGATGGGCACCAATGCCGCGCTGACCGCAACCATCGGTAACGGTGTGGTATCGGTTATCGCCACACTGCTGGGCATCTGGGCGATTGGTCGGTACGGCCGTCGGCATTTGCTGATGACCGGCCTGGTCATGGTGATCCTGATGCAGGCCGCCTTGGGCTGCGTACTGCAATTCATGCCCCAGAACCTCACTCAGAGTTATGCTGCCCTTGCCTGCATCCTCGTGTTCCTGCTGTTCATGCAGATGTGCATCTCGCCGGTCTACTGGCTGCTCATGTCGGAACTGTTCCCGATGCAGGTCAGGGGTTTGCTGACCGGCGTGGCCGTGTCCATGCAGTGGCTGTTCAATGCGTCAGTGGCGTTTGCGTTCCCCATCGCGGTGGATGTCATCGGCAATCCGACGTTTTTTGTCTTTGCAGCCATCAACATCGGCTCGTTGATCTTTGTGTTTCTGTGCCTGCCGGAGACAAAGGGCAAGTCGCTTGAGCAGATCGAAAAGCATCTGAAAAAAGAGCTGTGATGACACGCAGAGGATGTCGGGCATTTCCGATGACGTCAGTGGCTCTCCAGGCCCGACTGAACTGCCGCCGAAGATATTGACAAGACTTGGCGTGCGTTCAGTCATAAGCTGGCAGGCACTGCGAGCGGTTCGAGAAGGCTGACAGCACGCCACCGCAATGCATAACCGATGATTTCAGCAGCCCAAGGTGAGCCGAGCGGTGATTGCACGACGACAATTCAGCAGCGCCATGCGCGGCAAGAACCTGCGTTACCTGGGTGAGGCGAACGCTGAAGAAAAGCGGCTTACCCGGGTGGCCTTCCTGCTGCTCGAACACTTTTCGCTGCCTGCCTTCACCCAGGCACTGGATACGATCGTCACTGCCAACCTGCTGCGCCCGATACTCTTTTCCTCGATCACACTCGGGGTGCAGGCGGGCGAAGTTATCAGCGATCTGGGGCTGGTGATTCGTCCGGACCAATGCCTGGATGTCGCCATCGTCCAAAACATCGACCTGCTGGTGGTGTGTGGCGGCTACCGCACGGCGCTAAAGGCAGAGCCCGGCCTGATACAGCTTCTGCAAATGGCGTCGGATCAAGGCGTGACGCTGGCCGGTCTCTGGAATGGAGCCTGGTTTCTGGGCGCGGCAGGCCTGCTTGAGGGGTATCGCTGCGCAATCCACCCGGAGCACCGTGCGGCGCTGGCCGAGATAGCCAAGGTCACGCACGTGACCAGTGAAGCCTGGGTAATCGACCGGGACCGACTCACTGCCTCAAGCCCGACCGGCGCCTTTCATCTGGTGCTGGAATGGATCAAGCAACTGCACGACAAGGCGCTGGTGGAAGGCATCGAAGATATTCTGTGCTTTGAAGAGTCCCGCTATCGGAGAGTCAAACCCAGCGTGAATCTCTCGGTGAGTGCGCCGCTGCGGGAAGTCGTCAAGCTGATGGACGCCAACCTCGAAGAACCGCTGGAGCTTGAGCAACTGGCGGTGTATTCGGGCAGGTCGCGCCGCCAGGTCGAGCGGCTGTTCCGGGAACAGTTGGGCACGACCCCACAACGCTACTACCTTGAACTGCGGATCACCGAAGCCCGCAGACTGCTGCAACACACCGAGATGTCACAACTGGAGGTGCTGGTCGCCTGCGGTTTCGTGTCCCCGAGCCATTTCAGCAAGTGCTACAGCGCTTTCTTCGGTTACCGGCCGTCCAAGGAAAAACGACGGGTCAAATAGTGCTGATCGCGCTTAAAGCCCAAGCTCCGACAACCCCGGATGATCGTCCGGACGACGCCCGAGCGGCCAATGGAATTTTCGCTCCGACTCGGATATCGGGAGGTCATTGATGCAGGCAAAACGGTTGGCCATCAGCCCGTCGTCGTTGAACTCCCAGTTTTCATTGCCGTAAGAGCGAAACCAGTTACCAGAATCGTCGTGCCACTCGTAGGCATAACGAACAGCGATGCGGTTACCGTCGAACGCCCAGAGCTCCTTGATCAGGCGATAGTCCAGCTCCTTCTTCCATTTGCGCTCCAGAAACTGCTGTGCCTGTTCTCGATTGACGATGAACTCGGCCCGGTTGCGCCAATGCGTGTCCGGCGTATAGGCCAGCGCTACTTTCTCGGGATTTCGGCTGTTCCAGCCATCTTCGGCCAGACGGACCTTTTCGATGGCCGATTCACGGGTGAATGGTGGCAGTGGCGGACGGTTTGCGGCATTGGATGACATGTTGAAGCCTCCAGGCGGGTTGGCCACGGAGATAACCAGACCTTACCGCACGCTGCAAGCCCCGAGGCCCGCCGTTCGGAAGTCTCTTGCTGTCGTCTCGGATCTACAGGCATCATACCGAGACACTTTGCCCTCGCCGCGATGCCTCTCATGACTCACCGCCCTGCTGCTTTTCCCGCCAACGAGGCTGATCGTATTCGGTCTCTGGAGCATCTCGGCATACTGGACAGCGCGCCTGAAGCGGGCTTCGACGATGTCGTGCTGCTGGCGACAACCTTGTGCGACACCCCCATTGCGCTGGTCTCTCTGGTTGATCGCGAGCGCCAATGGTTCAAGGCCTGCATCGGCCTGGACGTGCGCGAAACTCACCGTGATCTGGCGTTCTGCGCACACGCGATTCTCGCGCCCAGCGATGTGCTGGTGGTAGAGGATGCCACACTGGACCCACGCTTCGAGCACAGCGCACTGGTGCTCGGGCCGCCCTACATTCGGTTCTACGCGGGTGCCCCGATCATCAGCGACGCCGGGCTGCCGATGGGCACCGTCTGCGTGATCGACACGCGACCGCGCAGCCTCAGCGAACCGCAGCGCCTGGCCCTCCAGGCGCTGGCACGACAGACCGCCAGCCTGATGCAACTGCGCATGCTCAATGAACAGCACGAGCAGCGCGCTGCCGCGCTGACGCAGGAACTTGAGCACGCTCAGGGTCATAACCGGGCAACCGAACGCAACCTGCGCCATTCGCAGCGTGTTTCGTCGCTGGGCATGCTGACGGCAAGCATTTCCCATGACTTCAATAATCTTCTTCAGGCACTGAGCGCCAGCCTGCAACTGATTCGAATGCGTGCGCGGCGACCGGCAGATGTCGAAAACCTCAGTGACACCGGTCTACAGGCGGTCGAGCATGGGCGACAACTGGTCAGCCGCCTGCTGTCAAGCGTACGCCAGGACGGACCGGAACTGATCTGCATCGACGTAAGCGAACGCCTTGAGGCTGCCCGGGATCTGCTGCTGCGCTCGGTCGGCAACGAAATGGAGCTGTCGTTCGACCTCGCGGCCAGGGGCTGGGGCGTGCTGTGCGTTGAAGCGCAGTTGCACGCGGCTATTCTGAACCTGCTCGCCAACGCCCGGGACGCAATGTCCGGGCCTGGCAAAGCCTGTATCACGACACAGATGGAATCCATCGAGGACGACCTGCGATTACCGGAAGGCGATTACCTGGTGATCAGCGTGACCGATAATGGCCCCGGCATGCCTGACGAACTGGCAAAGCGCATTTTCGAACCTTTTTTCACCACCAAGAAAACGGGTCTGGGAACAGGACTGGGACTGGCACAGGTGCAGGAGTTTGCCGTGAATGCCGGCGGCGGCGTACGGGTCGAGACCTCACCGGGCGACGGAACCTGCATGAAGCTCTACCTGAGAATACTGGGGCGCATCGACACTGGCCTGCCCCGCTCCGAGTAACAACGCTGGCTTGATCACTCGGCACTCAACTCATCGCAGCTCACCTCGCGAAGCGGCCTGACACCGCCTGTCAGCATGTTTCTCGTTAAAACAGGACCTGCGTGGCTGAGTCATGTCCGGCCAGGTGCGTTTCAGCGTCGGCCCGCATGGCGATCGGCACAGCTCTCGTCAGTGCCCTGGAAAAACCTGGAGGCACTCCACGATAAGGGCCGCTCGTCGCACCACGGGGAATAGCCGCCGAAACGCACGTCCAGCCAGGCGTTCGGTCACTATGCTTTTTTCAAGGGACGCAGGACCTCCCTGGGGCTACGAGAAACCGACAGTACTCTCGATCACCTCGTCGCTCACCCGTCCCTAAATTAGAACAGCCTATGAAAGTTGCGCAGATCGCTCCCTTATACGAGTCCGTACCGCCCTCTTTGTACGGTGGAACAGAACGAGTCGTGGCCCACTTGACGCAGGCACTTGTCGAGCAGGGCCACGAAGTCACGCTGTTTGCCGCCGGTGGATCAAGCACCTCAGCAACCCTGGTCGAATGCCGCCATCAGGCGCTGAGACTGGATGAATCGGCATTGAAGTCAGACCTGGCGAGCCACATGAGCATGCTTCATGAGCTGCGCAACCGGGCCAGCGAATTCGACATTCTGCACTTTCACACCGACCTGCTGCACTTCCCGTTTTTCGAGGCAATCGCCCACAGGACGCTGACCACCGTGCATGGCAGGCTGGACATCGGCGACCTGCCAGAAACCTATGCGCGCTGGCCCGACTACCCCCTGGTCTCTATCTCACAACACCAGCGCGGCCCACTTTCACAAGCACACTGGATCGCCAACATTCCCCATGGTTTGCCGGATGTGGAGACGGACTTCAAGTCCGGGCACGGTGACTACCTGGTATTTCTGGGGCGTATCTCGCCGGAAAAACGTCCGGACCGAGCAATAGCCATCGCCCGCGCGGCCGGGCTGCCATTAAAGATCGCAGCCAAAGTGGATTGGGCTGATCGTAACTATTTCGACGCTGTCGTCCGGCCGCAACTAGGCGTCCCCGGGGTCGAGTTTCTGGGCGAGATCGACGACCGCGCCAAGTCCGAGCTGATGGGCCACGCCAGAGCCCTGTTGTTCCCCATTGACTGGCCCGAGCCATTCGGTCTGGTGATGATCGAGGCCATGGCCTGCGGTACGCCGGTCATTGGCTGGCGCTGCGGATCGGTGCCTGAAGTGCTTGACCACGGCGTCACAGGCCTGATGGTCAGCAGCGAGGAAGAGGCCGTCAAGGCCGTCCGCCAGGTGCTTGAGCTTGATCGGCAAACCATTCGTGACGTATTCAAGAAAAAATTCTCGGCAACCGTCATGGCGCAACGTTACGTCGGTCTGTACCGACACCTTTTGAGAGGCCATGACATCACTGGATCGTAGGTGTAAACGCGATGAAGAAGTTACCGTCCAGCCATGAATCTGCCCCACCACTAACGCTCCAAGACCCGCCTTGCAGCCAGACGCTGTTCGTTCTGGTCAACCACAACATGTTTCTGGTGGCTAATGCATTCGCCGACATAGAAGGCAGCGATGTCGGCTTGTTTCACCACGACACGCGACTGCTGTCCGTCTATCGACTGACGCTCGCGGGTCAGCGCCCGACGCTTCTGTCCGCCGCCGTCAGCCAGAACAACGTCTATTTCATTTCCCACCTGACCCACCCTCCCTTGCCGGCGCTGGGCGCCGAAAACACAACCCAGGGCGTGTTGCACATCGAGCGCAAACGCTTTCTATGGGACGAGCGGATGTTCGAGAGAATCGTGCTGACCAACTACGGCGATCAGCACTGCCTGCTGCCGATTGATCTGCAGTTCTACGCCGACTTCTTCGACATGTTCGAGGTGCGCGGCCAGTGCCGCCCGCTGCGCGGTACGATCAACCGTCCCGAGGTTTCTGAGTGCGATGTCGTGCTGCGCTACCGTGGGCTGGATGATCAACTGCGTACCACGGCCATCAGCTTTTCCGAAACACCTGCGCATATCGACGGGCACAGCGCCCTTTTCCAGGTCGACATACCTGCCCGCCAGTCCAGAACGTTGTACATCGAAGTCGGCAGCAGCGTCGCCAGCCCCAGCCGCGAACGCTATCGTCTGGCAGCCGCACAGGCCTGCCGGGCGATGCGCAAAAAACAATGCCGTGGCGCCCGCCTGAAGGTTTCGGGCCGACTGTTCCAGGCCTGGCTGGACAAGTCCCGCGCTGACCTCGCGTTGTTGACCGCCGACCTGCCGACCGGACCCTACCCCTACGCAGGTGTGCCCTGGTACTCAACACCGTTCGGCCGCGACGCCATCATCACCGCCTACCAGTCACTGTGGCTGGACCCGGCACTGGCGCGCGGCGTGCTCGCTTATCTGGCCGAACATCAGGCCATGGAGGCCTCGACATTCAGCGATGCGGAACCGGGCAAGATCATGCACGAAACCCGTCAGGGTGAAATGTCCAGGCTCAAGGAGTTGCCGTTCGCCCGCTACTACGGCGGCGTCGACACCACGCCGCTGTTCGTGATGCTCGCGGGTGCTTACATGAAAAGAACCGAAGACCGGGCGTTCATCGACACGCTCTGGGCATCGCTGGAACGGGCAACGCACTGGCTGGAACGCAACGCGTCCGGCAACGCAGAAGGCTTCATCAGCTATCACCGCGGCGAATCCACGGGGCTGGCCAATCAGGGCTGGAAAGACAGCCACGACTCGATCTTCCACAGCGACGGCCGCTCACCCGAAGGTCCCATCGCGTTGGTCGAAGTCCAGGGCTATGCCTGGCGCGCCTACCTGGCCATGAGCGAACTGGCCAGAATTCGCGGCGACGAGAAAGCCGCTGCACACTGGCAGACCTGCGCCGAGCAGTTGCGCGATGCAGTCGAGCGGTGCTTCTGGATGGAGGACCTACAGTTCTACGCCCTGGCACTGGACGGCCAGGGCGAACGCTGCAATGTGAAGGCCTCCAACGCCGGCCATCTGCTGTTCACTGGCCTGCCCGCCCCCGAACGCGGTCGAGCCGTCGCGCGCCAGTTGCTGGCTGGCCATTTCGACAGTGGCTGGGGCCTGCGCACCCTGGAAAGCGGCGCCATTCGCTTCAATCCCATGTCGTATCACAACGGTTCCGTGTGGCCGCACGACGTTGCCCTGTGCGTGGCCGGCATTGCCCGTTACGGCGAACAGGCAGGTGCCATTCACATTCTGAGCAGCGTGTTCGAGGCTGCCACCTGCTTTGGCATGCGTCTGCCGGAACTTTACTGCGGCTTCAAGCGCGGCGCAGGCGAACCTCCCATCGCCTACCCCGTCGCGTGCCTGCCTCAGGCATGGGCAGCAGGCTCGGTGTTCATGCTGCTGCAAGCCTGCCTGGGCATCACCATTGATGCCGCCGAAAAACGCGTCGTCGTCACCCACCCTCGCCTGCCGATCGGCATAGACCGGCTCGAAGTGCGACGCCTGAGGTTTGGTGAGTTCCAGATTGGTTTGACGGTGCAACGGATTGGCGACCGGGTGGCGGCATTCATCGAACGCCAGCAAGGCCCAGGCGTGGTGAGAATGGACGTGAGGCTTTAGGCCCTGCTCGCCAAAAGGCGTGCTGCAGAACCGTTCGGCCGCTCCGTCGGCCACCTTGGGGCATTGTCGCAATAGGCGGCTTCGCGCATCATGCCGTTGCCTCCCTCTCGACGCACTCTATGAAACGCTACGAAAAATTTGCCGCCGACATTGCCGAAATGATCCGTAGCGGGATTCTGCCACCCGGCGAAAAAGTCCCCTCGGTCAGGGTCGCGAGCCGCCGCTATTCCGTGAGCCCGACCACGGTTTTCAAAGCCTACTACCTGCTTGAAGACAAAGGCCTGATTCAGGCCCGTGCCCGTTCAGGTTATTACGTTCGCGAATACGGTCCGCAGACCATGACCGAACCCGAACTGGTCAGGCACGTCAGCGAAGGCACCGAGGTCGGCGTCAGCGAGTTGATCTTCTCGGTGCTGGCGTCACTCAAGGACCCTGACACCGTTCCCTTCGGTTCCGCCTTTCCCAGCCCGCACCTCTACCCGCTGCCACGCCTGGCAAAATCGATGGGCGCGGCAGTCCGGGCAATGACGCCCGCGGCGATCATCAATGACATGACCACCGGCAATGCCGACCTGCGTCGGCAGATTGCCTTGCGCTACATGATCGGTGGCACGGGACTGTCTGCCGACGAACTGGTGATCACCAACGGTGCCATGGAAGCCTTGAATCTCAGCCTGCAATGCGTCACCGAACCGGGTGATCTGGTTGCCATTGAGGCCCCGGCGTTCTATGCGTGCCTGCAGGTTCTGGAGCGGCTGAAGCTCAAGGCCGTGGAAATACCGGTGCACCCGCGTGACGGCGTGGATCTGGACTCCCTGGAAGACAGCATGAGCCGTTTGCCGATCAAGGCCTGCTGGTTCATGAGCAGTTTTCAGAACCCGTTGGGCGCCAGCCTTCCTGCGGAAAAACAGGCCCGTCTGTACGAGCTGCTGGACACGTATGACATCGCGCTGATCGAAGACGATGTTTATGCAGAGCTGTATTACGGAACCACAGCCCCTCACCCGATCAAGAGCCTGGACCGCAGTGGACGGGTCATGCATTGCGGATCGTTCTCCAAAACCCTCGCGCCCGGCTATCGGGTCGGCTGGGTTGCGGGCGGGCGTTACACCGAACAGATCAATCGCCTCAAACTCATGACCACCCTGTCGCCTTCAGTCCCCGCGCAGGCTGCGATTGCCGACTACCTCGATCATGGTGGCTATGACCGGCACTTGAGAAAGCTACGCGACACGCTGGAAATTCAGCAGGGCGCCATGCTTGCGGCGGCCGCCCGCTACTTTCCGGCAGGCACTCGCGTGACGAAACCGGTCGGCGGCTATTTTTTGTGGTTCGAATTTCCTGAACAGGTCGATTCGCTCCAGTTGTTTCAGAAAGCACTGGCGCAAGGCATCAGCCTGGCACCAGGGCCGATCTTTTCACCTTCACAGCGTTTTCGTAACTGCGCGCGCCTGAATCACGGCAGTCCATGGGATGACCGTTGCGAGCAGGCGATGGCGACACTGGGCCGGATTCTCGCTACGTTCTGAAGCCGCCATCGACAAACTGATCTCTTTTTTTATTCGCTTTCTGAATCTGTACCATTTTCTACCAGCCACCGATAATTGCCCTGCGATCCACACCGATCAACGAAGAGGTTCTCATGGGCAAGATGGCATTGGGTTTACTGGCATTTCTGGCATTCACTATTGCAGTCGGGCTATTGGGGACGATACCGCCGTCCTGACACTCAGTGCTTTTCCTCACCGGGCTTGAGCTTGTCGAACAACAGCCAGTAAAGGGTGGGAATCAGCCCCAGGGTCACCAGCGTACCCAGCGCCAGCCCACCCATGATGGTGATTGCCATACCCTCCCACAGCGTTTGCTGCTTCACGCGGCGGCGACGCTCAATTCATACCGCGTCTGTTCCAGTCACTGCACTGGACATCATCACAGCCATGACGTTAACGTAAGCGGCAATCAAGATACGCAGTCATCACATCTCAACAATAAAAAGACCGAGGATGCGACATGCTGAGCTATTGCGCTGGAGTGCAACACCCACCCCTGCTTGAACACACCATCGGTACCGCGCTGTCGGAGGCTGTCACGCGCTGGTCAGAGCAAGACGCGCTGATCGTGCCCTTCCAACAGGTGCGCTACAGCTGGCGCGACCTCGGGCGCGAGGTCGATACGGCGGCTCGCGCCCTCCTCACGCTTGGGGTCGAAAGAGGTCAGCGGGTCGGCATCTGGGCACCCAATTGCGCGCAATGGTGCATCACGCAACTGGCCAGCGCGAAGATCGGCGCAGTACTGGTCAATATCAATCCGGCCTATCGTACCTCTGAGTTGACCTACGCGTTGCAACGTTCCGGCTGCTCGTGGCTAGTGACCGCAGACTGCTTCAAGGACTCGGATTACCACGCCATGCTCGTGGCAGTCGTCCCACAGCTGTTGAACCGCCAGCCTGGACGCTGGACAAGCGAAGATCTCCCGGACTTGCGCGGTGTCATCAGCCTGGCCGACAACCCGCCGTCCGGCATGCTGGCCTGGCACACGCTACCTTCGCTTGCAGACTCGACGAGCCCTGACGCCCTCCAAAGGCGCGCCGCCAGCCTCAGCGCGCAGGACCCGATCAATATCCAGTACACCTCGGGCACCACCGGCTTTCCAAAAGGCGCCACGCTGAGCCATCGCAATATTCTCAATAATGGCTACATGGTCGGGTACAACCTTGGCCTTGGCTCGACAGACCGGCTGGTCATCCCGGTGCCGCTTTACCACTGTTTTGGCATGGTGATGGGCAACCTCGCCTGCCTCACTCATGGCGCGACGATGATTTACCCGGCCCCTGCGTTCGAGCCTGTCGCGACACTGGAAGCGGTAGCCAGGGAGCGGGCGACATTCCTGTACGGCGTGCCGACCATGTTCATTAAGGAACTGGATCTGCCCGAACGCCAGTCGTTGGACCTTTCCAGCCTCAAGGGCGGGATCATGGCAGGCAGCATCTGCCCCATCGAAACCATGCGCCAAGTGATCGACCAGATGCACATGAGCGGGGTGCAGATCGCTTACGGCATGACTGAAACCAGCCCCGTGTCCCTGCAGACAGCCAACGACGACCCGCTGGAGTTGCGGGTGAGCAGCGTCGGGCGCACTCAGCCACATCTGGAACACAAGGTCATTGATGCCGCCGGCAATACGCTGGAACGCGGTCAGGTGGGCGAGCTGTGCACGCGTGGTTACAGCGTCATGCTGGGTTACTGGCAGGACGACGAGGCCACGGCCCGAGACCTTGATGCCGAGGGCTGGATGCACACGGGCGACCTGGTGCAGATGGACGCTGACGGTTACGTGATGATTGTGGGGCGTAGCAAGGACATGATCATTCGGGGCGGCGAGAACATTTACCCGCGTGAAATCGAAGAACTGCTGCTGCAACATGCCGATGTGGCTGAAGCCTACGTCGTCGGCATCCCGTGCGAGCGCTACGGCGAAGAACTGGTGGCCTGGATCAGGCTGCATCCGGGACGCCCAACGGACGAGCAGGCACTGCGTGAGTTCTTTCGCCCACGGGTTGCCCATTTCAAAGTGCCCAGGCATGTGCTGTTCGTCGACAGCTTTCCCATGACCGTCACCGGCAAGGTGCAGAAATTCAGAATGCGGGAACTCAGTGTGCTTCATCTCGCTGAAGGCCACGAGAAGAATTGAAAACAGGCCGAACGGGCGTTGTATCGTTCGGCACATGATTTTTCAAACGCAAAAACTCGTCAGTTACAAAAACACCACCTTTCCAAAAGGCAACTTTCCAAAAGGCAACTTTCCCACGCGTGAGCTGCAGATAAAAACATGACATATCCGACGTAAATTTTTATTTAAAAACATACTTCAGCGTTATTGACGCACGTATTGAAACTGTTGAGTGATCATTACGCATTAACATCAAGAGTCTTTTACCTGGCAACAACTTTTCAGGGTTTTCATTCAGGCTGCATAGGTTATCAGGCCTCTAAACCTAATCACAGTTAGGTTTAGCATAAAGGCGAATCATAGCTATTTATTTAAGATATGCACAATTTTATTAATTTTTTCTGATATAAAACGACAAAAAATACTAAAATACACGTCAATTACGCTTTCCCTTCGCCCCCTGACGGTTGAAAAAACCCACGCAGATCACCCTATAGCCAAATGGCATCATTTAATAAATTGCGCTTCCGGAATATTTTATAAAAAGCTGAACTTCTGCCGTTCTTTCGTGACTGACTGTCCTGTCGGCAGCGAGAGCGCTGCGACCACTCAAAAATATTTCCCTGCCACCCTCCATCGAGATGCCATTGATGATTCGATCCATGCTGCCCGTTTTAGGCGCTGCGCTTCTGTGCGCGCAAAGTTTGTCTGCGCTCGCGGCCGATTCAATACCAACCGCCAACACTGCAACCTCAGACGCCCATATACGACTGCAAGTAGAGGCGACACGCGACCAGCTTTCAGGCGCGAACACAATCACCCCTTCAACAAAATCCGGGGCTGCCGCTTTGCTTGATGCCCCCGTCGACACTGATGACGCTCCGGCGCAGGAGCAACGTCCTTGAACCCGTCCGGCCTCTCCACATCTTGCCTCAGGAAAACACCTGCCTTGTCAGCCCTCAAACAGACTTTGCGCCTTAGCCTGCTGACCTTCAGCGTCATGCAGGCCAATCTGGTGCTGGCTGCTGTCACGCCCGCCACCGGCAATGAAGTCGAGGCGCGTGTCAGTTCGATCCTCGACAACATGAACACGTCGGAAAAGATCAACTTCACCCGTGTGAACGACGGGCACATGATCCCTTCCCTGCTCAAGTGGGGCATCAAGGGGACGGTTGCCTACGACTCGTCCATGGGCGTGCACGTCAACAACGCCACCTTCGGCGCGCAGTACCCGTCGCAGTCTGCACTGGCGGCCACCTGGAGCATCAACCGCGCCAAGGAATTCGGCCTGGCGATTGCCTACGAAACCCGTATATCCGGTGGACAGCAGATGCTTTCGCCAGGCGTGAATCTTTATCGCACGCCCTACAACGGCCGGTCAGCCGAGTACGTGAGCGGTGAGGATCCGTTCCTCGGTGCAGTACTGGCACCCGCCATCGTCAACGGCATTCAGGTGCAAGGCATTCAGGCCAGCGGCAAGCATTACCTGGCCAACGAACAGGAAGCCAACCGTCAGGCTGTCAACGTGATCGCTGACGAACGCACCTTGCGCGAGCTTTACCTGCCGGGTTTCGAGTCGATGGTCAAGAACGCCAATGTCGCGTCAATCATGTGCGGCTTCAACAAGGTTAATGGCGACTACGCCTGTGAAAACCACCACTTGATCACCGACGTGCTCAAGGGAGAGTGGGGTTATCAAGGTACGGTCATCAGCGACTTCAACGCCATTCATGACGCGTTCAAAGGTGCATGGGCCGGCACCGATATCGACATGCCTTCCGGCCTGCAATTTACCGAAGCCAACCTGCTGCCTTACCTGTGGAGCGGTCAACTGACCCAGAACGTCATCGATGATAAGGTCAAGCGCAACCTGCGCGCGATTGTCAGCTACGACTTCCAGGAAAACCTCAACACCGCCAAGACGCTCGATCATCCCGAGTACGGCATGCGTGCCGCGTTGAACACCGCGCGTGAATCCATCGTGCTGCTGCGTAACGAAAACACCACTGCCGGCAAACCGCTGCTGCCACTGGCGCGTACGGCAAAAATTGCGGTCATCGGCAACTGGGCACACGACGCACCCGCCTCGCCTTTCGGTACCGCCAACTCGCCGCCCAACAGCTACGTGACTGAACTGAGCGGTCTGCAGCAACTGGCATCCAGTAGCGCCAACGTGACCTATCTGCCCGAACTGAGCCTGAATCCGGCCAGCTCGGCCTGGTATCAGCCGGCAACCGGCAGCAACGGGATCAGCAATTCAGGGGTCAAGGCCGAGTACTTTTCCAACACCGGTTTCTCGGGCGACCCTGCACTGACTCGCGTCGAGCCTGGCGTGAACCTGAACTGGACCACCGGCACCAACATCACCGATGCGGGCACCACGGCTGTGTCAGGTTTCAGCCCCGCTGCCGGCGCGTTTTCGGCGCGCTTCACATCGGTGATCAAACCCACCGTCTCTGGCCCGCAGGTCTTCAAAGTACGTGCAGACGGCCCGTACAAGCTTTGGGTCAACGACGAACTGGTGGTGCAAAGCGATGGCGTGCCTTATTCGTCGGATGTGGTAAACGCACTCACGACCTCGGGCAAGACCGCCGCCCTGACAGCAGGCAAGTCGTACACGGTCAAGCTTGAGTACAAACGCGTGCAGGGTAACTTCATCCCGGCACTCGGTGGCGTCACCGGCGTACAGATGAGCTGGGCTTCGCTGCGTCCGCCCAAGGATCTGTCGACCTACGATGCGGTGGTCGTCGCCACGGGCAGCACCTATGAAAACGAAGGCGAAGGTTCTGACCACGGTTTCGACCTGCCAGACCAACAGGCCGAACTGGTGAGCTACGTGGCCAAGGCCAACCCCAATACCATCGTCGTGATGCACGGCGGCGGCGTGGCGAACATGCAGCCTTGGGCCAGCAAGGTCGGCGCCACACTGCAAGCTTGGTTCCCCGGCCAGCAAGGCGGTCAGGCACTGGCCGAGATTCTGTTCGGCAAGGTCAACCCGTCAGGCAAGCTGCCTATCACCATCGACAAGAAAATCGAGGACAACCCGAGCTACGCGTCGTACCCCGATCCGGCCGCTTACCGTGGCGACAAGGCACTGACTGAAATGACCTACAGCGAAGGCCTGTACCTGGGCTATCGCGGTTACGACAAGAAGCACGCCAGGCCGCTCTACCCGTTCGGTTACGGCCTGTCCTACACCACGTTCGGCTACAGCGACCTCAAGCTGTCGACCAACGTGCTGACGCCGGGCTCCACCATCGACGTGAAGTTCACCCTGACCAACACGGGTGACAAGGCCGGTTTCGAAGTGGCGCAACTGTACGTGCAGCCGGTTAAACCCGCCGTCGATCGCCCGGAAAAAGAACTCAAGGGCTTCACCAAGGTGTACCTGCAACCGGGTCAGAGCAAGACGGTCAGCATCCCGATCGACTCGCGCTCGCTGGCCTATTACGTGGACAAGACCGCAAGCTGGGACGTAGACGCCGGAAAGTACAAGATTCTGGTCGGTGCGGACTCGGAGCATCTGACGCTCAATCAGACCCTGACCACTCTGTTCCCGGAAACACTCACCACGCGCGACAGCAACCCGCTGCCGTTGCCGCTGCGCAAGGCAGTACAGGTGTCGGCTTCACAGAAATACTGAGGGTGTAGGTCGTTAGTGGCTCACGGACGAGCCTTTATATCCCTTCCAAGGCGTTGCACGTAAACGTCGAAAACCGCCATCACGTCCACGTCTTCAGGGCACCTGAGCCACTGAATCTGCAAGCCGTCCATGACCGAGAAGATCTCCTGGGCCAGAGCTTGCACGTCGATA
Source organism: Pseudomonas asturiensis (assembly GCF_900143095.1). Taxonomy (GTDB): domain Bacteria; phylum Pseudomonadota; class Gammaproteobacteria; order Pseudomonadales; family Pseudomonadaceae; genus Aquipseudomonas; species Aquipseudomonas asturiensis. Next base: position 349,155 of record NZ_FRDA01000002.1, read on the forward strand.
TCCGCTCGAATCTCGCCCGCCGCTTTCAACGCATTCAAATGACCACGTGCATGCTGGTGGGTCAGGTGAAATCGCTCGTTGTGCCAGGACCAGGCCGGGTGCGAGGGTGAAAGGCTTTCGGTGTTCATCAGCAACGCCGCCTGACACTCGGCCGCATCCTCGATGCTGAAACTCATGCTCAATTTGATGAACTTCAGAAAACCTTCAAGCGTCGGCTCGGTGGTCAGGTCCTGAAATCTGGACACCACCCGTTGATCGCGACGCTCCAGCAGCGCATAGAGCAGCGCTTGTTTGTTGGGAAAGTGATGCAGCAAACCCACGGTGGTGATCCCTGCCAGCGTCGCCACATCACGCATCGAGGCGCTCGAATAGCCGTTGCGAGCGAAGATGATCGTGGCCGCGTCCAGCAAGGCCGTTCTGCGCATGTCACCCTTGGGGGCACGGCGGCGCTTGGGTTGCACTGCCGCTTCGGATTCATTCCCTGATTCTTCTGACATAAAACCTGATAACACCTTGAGCCGATGTGTCTTCAATGTTTCCCAGCGCCTGCAGCCTGGGCCCTGCGGGTGAAAAACCGCTTTGCGGTCACTGATGCGGTGAATATCGAAATCAGGGCGATCACGGCGTTACCCGCAAACATGCCTGGCACCGCGCCGCTGCCGCCGAACCAGTGAGCCCCGACGTACACGAACGGCACCGTACCGACTGTTGCACGCAGCCAGGCGAAGACTGCCACCAGCCATGAACGGTCCATGGTCATGAACACCGCGATCGCCACAAAGTCCAGGCCGATGATCACCCAGAGCGCGCCACCCAACCTGCAGTAATTCAAAAAAAACCTGCGCACCTCGCCTTCCAGCTGGTAGAGATCGGCGATGACGCCGCTGCACAATAGCAGCACCAGCCAGACTGCCACCCCGTAACCGACCACCAGCCTGCGGGTAAAGAGGATGGTCAAGCAGACGCGGTCATCCCGTTGCGCACCGATATTCTGCCCCAGTATCGGCGCCAGCGCGCCCGGCAATGCGAAAAAGGCACAGTAGGAGAATTGCAGCACGCGATCCATCACGCTCATCGCGGCCAGCGCCGAGGTGCCGAATGCGGACAACGAAGCGACCAGATAAGCCAGCCCCACCGGCGTCGCCAGATTGGCGGCCATGGCGGGCAGCGCCAGGCTGAAGGTTCGGCCTGCGTGATTGCGCAACAGCTTCAGACTACGAGAAAAGATCATGCCGATCCGCTTGCGCACCCAATAGACGCCCACGCAGGCAGACACACAACCGGACAGCGCGAACGCCAGCCCCGCCCCCTTCAGCCCCAGACCGAGCCCGAAGATGAACAGCGGATCAGCCACCGCCAGCGTCGCGGCACCTGAGAGCACCACACCCAGCGCACGGCGGTTATCGCCAACGGCCCTGAGCATCTGCGCCGACATCTGCATCACCGCTTGCAACACCGTTGCGGGCAGCGCCAGCCAGAGGAACCCGCGCGCCGCCTCATAAACCGCCGCGTCAGCGCCAAGCCAATGGGTCATCGGCATCATCAAGGCCAACTGCAGCGTCGCAGCCAGTCCAGACAGCACGAGCATCATCAGCATCAAGCTGGCGCAGAGCCGCGCCACCGACTTGGTCACCCGATGACCGATACGCGCCGACAACACCGCAGTGGCCGCAATGATGAAACCGCTCGCCAGAGACATATTGACGAACATCATCACCTTGGCAATGCCAACGGCCGCCAGCAACACGGGGTCGTGCAGCATGGAAACGTAGACCAGCGTCAGAATGTCGACCAGAAACACCGCGAACAGACTCAAGGCACTGGTGCTGGCCGTCACCATGATATGAAGCGGGATGGGGCCTTGGGTAAATGTCGCGCCAGCTTGGGCCATTACGCGCCTCTGAACAGACTGAGGTAAAAAGACCGGAGCGTGCCGTATAAAGACTCTTTGCGGTAGACGTCCTCTTCAGGACCGCGCTCATCCCACTGACGCCAAAACCAGGCACACACAAAAAACCCGCCATCTGGGCGGGTTTCTTGAGTGATTCCAAAGACTTGCTTTCTCTGGAATCTTGTCTGGCTCCACGACCTGGACTCGAACCAGGGACCCAGTGATTAACAGTCACTTGCTCTACCAACTGAGCTATCGCGGAATGAGCGCTATGTTACTGATTCACAAAACGAAGTCAAGCGAGCGCATGAATTTTTTTGCTAAAAGTCCGATGAAAGAACGCGCGCTCGTCGAGTCACGGGTTCATTCCTGCGCCCTAGGTGGCGTAGTGTGTTTGGCCTTCATCTGACACAACTCCATTCGAGGTAAAAGAGATGCCGCTCAATAGCCATCTTGAAACGCTCTTTCCTGCGATTGATGACATTCCTGAGCTCTATCGCCCGGGCACGCCCATCGAGCAGCGTGATTATCTGGTCGACGGAGAACTGAGGACCTGGAACGGTCCGCTGGCACCGGTGCGCAGCCCGGTGTGCATAAGAAGTAGCACAGGCCTTGAGCCGGTGATTCTGGGCAGCACGCCCCTGCTGGACGCAGCCACTGCGATGACGGCGCTGGACGCAGCGGTCAGCGCCTGGGACAGAGGCCAGGGCCGCTGGCCGACGATGCGCGTTGTCGAGCGCATTCAGCATGTCGAGGCGTTCCTGAAGCGCATGCGTGAGCAGCGTACAGCAGTGGTCAATCTGCTGATGTGGGAAATCGGCAAGAACCTCAAGGACTCGGAAAAGGAATTCGATCGCACCTGCGATTACATCGTCGACACCATTGAGGCGCTGAAAGAACTCGACCGCAGTTCCAGTCGCTTCGAACTGGAACAGGACACCCTCGGGCAGATCCGGCGCGTGCCGTTGGGCGTCACGCTGTGCATGGGGCCTTATAACTATCCACTGAACGAGACGTTCACCACGCTCATTCCCGCGCTGATCATGGGCAATACCGTGGTGTTCAAGCCCGCCAAGTTCGGCGTTTTGTTGATCCGCCCGCTGCTTGAGGCATTCCGGGACAGCTTCCCGGCCGGAGTCATCAACGTGATCTACGGCAGCGGTCGCGACACGGTGAGCGCGCTGATGGCCAGCGGCATGATCGATGTGTTCGCATTCATCGGCACCAACAAGGCCGCCAGCGACCTGAAAAAACTCCATCCGCGCCCTCACCGCCTGCGAGCGGCGCTGGGGCTGGACGCCAAAAACCCCGGCATCGTCCTGCCCGACGTGGACCTGGACAACGCGGTCAGCGAAGCGGTCACAGGCTCCCTGTCCTTCAACGGACAGCGCTGCACGGCCCTGAAGATCTTCTTCGTGCATGAAGATGTGGTTGAACAGTTTCTGGAAAAATTCCAGCAAAAGCTGGCCCAGCTCAAACCCGGCATGCCTTGGGAGCCAGGTGTTTCGCTGACGCCGTTGCCCGAGCCCGGCAAGACCGATTACCTGCAAGGTCTGGTGGCCGATGCGCTGGGCAAAGGCGCGAAGATCATCAACAACAGTGGCGCACGGGTCAGCGAGACCTTTTTCTACCCTGCGCTGCTGTACCCGGTCACACCCCAGATGCGTGTCTATCACGAAGAGCAATTCGGTCCGGTAGTCCCTGTGGTCGCCTACCGTGACCTGGAGACCGTGATTGATTACGTACTGGATTCAGACTTCGGCCAGCAGCTGAGTATCTTCGGCAACGACCCGGCGCAGGTCGGACGGCTGGTGGATGCATTCGCCAACCAGGTTGGCCGAATCAACCTCAATGCCCAGTGCCAGCGCGGTCCGGACAAATACCCGTTCAACGGTCGCAAGAACTCGGCCGAAGGCACGCTGTCGGTTCACGATGCCTTGCGCGTGTTCTCGATCCGCACCCTGGTGGCGACGAAATTCCAGGAAAGCAACAAACAGTTGGTCAGCGACATCATTCGCAACCGGGAATCCAGCTTCCTTAGCACCGACTACATCTTCTGAGGCCTTGATACCTGCATGCGCCGTCTTCGCGGCGCATGCTAAAAAAACGGGACGCCCTGGCGGCCAGTCCTGACACGATGCACAGCGCCCTGCGCGCAAACCTGTCACGCCAGTCGTCGCAAGACCGGGATATGGCATTTTCACCCTATCAAGAACTACCTCGCGAAGCCGACACCCCGGCATTACAGCCCTTCTCACGCGCAGGTATAACAATAATGGCCACGCTCAAGACCGTTCAGGCACGCTACACCGCTACATTCGTGGGATTCATGGCGCTGGTCATCATCCTGACCGTGTATGGCATCAATCAGTTCGTGACGCCCAGGCTCACGGCCAACGATGAAAACATGCTGACCGTCAAGGCAGCTGACATCAGCAATGAGATCAAGACCGAACTGGCCCGCGTCCAGGCACAGGCACGGGTGATCACCGAAATCGTCCCACAGCTGTCGAGCGACGACATCGACCGGTTACTGCCCTTCATGGTCAACCAATACGGTGAGGCCAAGGTGTTTGGCGGTGGTATCTGGCCATTGCCCAACGCCCGCACACCCGGTCGCGCCAAGCACAGCACGTTCTATCACCGCGATGCGTCCGGCAAACTGATCGTCAACACGCACTGGAACTCGCCCGAGTCGCTCAACTATTTCGAGCAGGGCTGGCACAAGGGCGGCCTGAGCTCGCCTGCTGGCCAATGCGCGTGGGCCCCGGCCTATCAGGACGCGGCCAGCCCCGAGCCACGCACCAACTGCGCCATGGCAATCACCAAGGATGGCAAACCCTGGGGCGTGTCGACCATCGACGTGACCCTGGGCTTTTTCAACCAGTTGGTCGAAGCCAAGGAGCGTGAAGTCAACGGCCGGATCATGATCATCGAAGCCGATGGCAAAATCCTCTCCAACGTGCCGGGCAGCAACGACAAGATCGTGCTGCGCAACATTTCGGAACTGGCGGGGCAGTCGCCGTTCATCAACGGTATCAAGTCGGCGCTGGCACTCAAAAGCGGCGGCACCACGCGTCTGACCTACGAGAACAGCGATGGCGAGGAATCGACCCTGTTCCTGATGCCGGTTGCTGGCACGCCCTGGTTGCTGGCCGTGTCGCAAAACACTGCACTGCTCAAGACCCAGAGCGAGACGGTCCTCAAGACCCTGGCCTGGTTGCAGATTCCGATGGTACTGGTGCTGCTGGTGCTGATGATCGTTGCGCTGGGCGCGCTGATGAAACGCCTGTCCGTGCTCAAGGCCAATATCGACACCCTGTCGGCCGGTGACGCTGACCTCACGCGTCGTATTGCCGTCAAAGGCCATGACGAAGTCGATCAGGTGGGCGAATCGGTCAACCGCTTTATCGCCTATCTGCAGCGCATGATGCTCGACGTCAGCACCTCGACCAGCGATATCGCCATCGGCATCGAGCAATTGCGCAGCCAGGCAGGCACCACCAACGCAATTCTGGTGCGCCATGCCAACGAAACCGATCAGGCGGTCACGGCGATTACCGAGATGTCCTCCACGGCCGACGAAGTGGCGCGCAGTGCTGCACAGACCGCCAGCTTCACGCAGTCCGCCAACGAGAACGCGCAAATCTCCAAAACCGTGGTGTCCGATGCGTCGGACAGCGTGAACGCACTGATCAGCGAGGTCGATTCGGCGACCAGCAAAGTGCAGTCGATGGAACAGGACGCCAAGCGCATCAACGCCGTGCTGGCGGTGATCGGTGAAATCGCCGGACAGACCAACCTGCTGGCGCTCAACGCCGCTATCGAGGCTGCACGCGCGGGCGAGCAGGGCCGCGGGTTTGCAGTGGTGGCCGACGAAGTCCGCGCCCTCGCCGCCCGCACCCAGGCCAGCACCTCGGAAATCAACGAGATGCTGAGCAGCCTGCAACAAGGCGTCAGCGCTGCCGTCGCTGCGATGGAAAAAACCCGTCAGAGCTGTCAGGCAACCGCAGGCAAAACCACGGCTGTGACCGCCGGGCTGGACGACATGACCAGTTCGGTCCTGCGCATCAACGACCTCAGCACCCAGATCGCCACCGCGGCCGAAGAGCAGAGCGCGGTGTCAGAAGAAATCAGCCGCAACATCATCGCGGTCAAGCACATCGTCGAAGAACTGGTCGAAGGCGGTTCAAGCAATGAACGCAGTACAGCGGCGCTGGCCGAGTCCAATACACGCTTGATTGCGCTGGTCAGGCGCTTCAAGGTGAGTTGATCCAGAGCAAGCCCGGAGTGTTTCGTGAACAGGCGAAACATTTTGGGCTCGTGCTGATATCAGATCTGTAGCCTGCGCTGTCTCGCTGCGAACACCGGACGGCGGCAGTCGGCTTGTCGGCGACGCGATTGTCCTGACACACCGCGTCGCCTCATCGCGGGCAAGCCCCCTCCCACAAAAAATCGCGTTTATTCAGTAGCCTGGAATTTTTCCATAGCGCTGTCTGGCAGCGGACGAATATCTGTGGGAGGCGGCTTGTCGGCGATGCAGTCGACGCGGTGTCAACGGTATTGCCACATTTACGCCGCTCTCTTACTTGATCCGATAATGAAACGTGTTCTTCACCCCGGACACCGTTACCGGCTTGCCGTCGACGATGCGTGGCTGATAGCGAAACGTCTCGGCAGCCGCCACTGACGGGCGTATGAACAGTGGATGGCAAGCGCCTTGCACCTGCGGGTTGACGACGCGGCCCTGGGGCGAAACGTCGTAGATCACCGTGCAGTCGCCTTCGATGCCTTTGTCCAGCGCACGCTCAGGGTAATCCGGAGCCTCCTTGCTCAGCGGCTGATACTGACTGCTGTCGGCAGCCGCCGCCTGTTGTGACTGTCGAGCGCGTTCGGCAGATTGCCTGGCCTGCTCCGCCTGCTGGTGCTGTTGCTGTTGCTGTTGCTCGGCGAGGCGCTGCTGGTCCTGCTGTGTTTGCTGTTCGACCTGTTTCTGCTGCTCGATCGCCCTCTTCTGCTGCTCATTGCGGCGCTGCTCGCTATCGCGTTTTTGCTCCTCGACCCGCTTGCGTGCCAGTGCAGCCTGTTCGATCTGCCGCGTCTGACGCTGCGTGTCCGGCTGCGGCGCGGGCGCTTCGACCGGCTTGACGACTGGCTTGGCAATCGGTGCAGGCTCGGCAACAGGCGCCGCTGCCTGAACAGGCTCAACCCTTGCAACAACCGGCTCAGGCAATGGCGCGACAGGCGCCGGAGCAGGCGGCAAAATCAGCAACTGCGTGGTCAGGGTTTTCACGGGCTCCGGCAGTTTCTGCCCGACAACCCAGCCCTGCATCAATGCCGCCAGCACGACGCCGTGCAGGGCCAATGCAACCGCCACCGCCAGCCCATGGCTGCGCCACCTCGGCCCGTTCAAGGTCTCGGGCCGGGACTCAGTCCAGTGAAAAGGCATTGAGGTCATGGCCGTCATTGCGGAGCCTCGGTCACCAGCCCCAACTGCGTGACGCCGCTGCGTTGCAAGGCCGACATGGCAGCGACGACACGCCCGTAATCGGCTTTGTCATCGGCTCGAATGAACACCTGGGTATCCGGACGCTCGGCCACCAGTTGCGCAATACGTCCCTGCATGTCTTCAAGGCTGGCGGCGTTGTCGGTCTGGGAGCGGGTATCGACGGTGTCGCCAAGGTTCCAGTAGTAGCCGCCTTGCGCCTTGACCGACAACGTCACGATGCGTTGCTGGGCATCACTGGCAAGTGCTTCACTGGCGACCTTGGGCAACTCGATCTTCACGCCCTGGGTCAGCATCGGCGCGGTGACCATGAAGATCACCAGCAGCACCAGCATCACGTCGATGTAAGGCACCACGTTCATTTCGGCTTTCGGGCCGTGTTTGCGTTGCGGTTTGACCAGCATGGCAAATCCTCAGGCCGCAGCGGCCATGGTCCGTGGCGCGGCCTGCAGAACGCGGTTCAGGCGCACCTGCAATTCGTTGCCGAAGCTGTAGTAACGGGCCGCCAGCGTATGGCCACGCGCGGCAAAACGGTTGTAGGCAATGACCGCAGGGATCGCCGCGAACAGACCGATGGCCGTGGCGATCAACGCCTCGGCGATGCCCGGCGCGACCGTAGACAGTGTGGCCTGCTGTACTTGGGAAAGGCCGATGAAGGCGTTCATGATGCCCCAGACCGTGCCGAACAGGCCGATGTAAGGGCTGACCGAGCCGACGGTGGCGAGGAATTGCAGGCCCTTTTCCAGTTGCAGTTCCTGCTCGCTGATTGCCACCTGCAACGAACGCTCGACCCCTGACAACACGGCTTCCGGCTCGGCATCGGCACGTTGTTTAAGCTGTACGTACTCGGCATAACCGGCGCGAAACACTTGCCCGACGCCATCGTCCTGTTCCTGTGCCGCATACAACGGCGCCAGGTCGGTTTCACTGCGAAAGCGCTGCTGAAAACGGTCCAGCGTGCGCTCGTAATGACGCAGCGCCAGGCTGCGCTGGATGATCAGGTACCAACTGAGCAACGAAGCCAGCAGCAAGGTCAGCATCACGGCCTTGACCAGCAGACTGGCATCGCTGATCAGGCTCCACAGGGTCATGTGTTCCAGGGTGGCGTGCATCGGGTTTTCCTCGTCTTGCAGTGCCGGCCTGTTGCGGTCGGCACGCGGGATGAATCGACTGTCTATCACCGTTCGATGACAAACGACTTACGGCAGCGACAGGGTTTTCACCACATCGGCCCAAGGTACGAATTTGAAGTTCTGCGCCTGCTCAGGCATGCGTTTGCGGCCGTCCTGCACCACCAGCATGCCGCGGCTCCAGGCACCGCCCAGAGGGGTCGAAGTCACTTCAATGCCATCGGTTTCAGAAGTCCCGTCGATACCGGCCCGGGCATTGAGTCCGACCCGAAATGCGCCGCGCAGGGCATACGGCGGCTCGGCATCGACCACCACGTAGCTGTCATTGCCCTGGCTGGAAATCACCAGATAGTCGTGCTGCTCGCTTTGATAAAACGCCAGCCCCTCGACGTCTGCGTGCAGCACATCGCCGACCTTGATGACGCTGGACAGCGTTGCAGGCTGGTCGGCACGGGCGTCCACCTCCCAGACGCCTACGTCTTCCTCGCCCAGAAACAGGCGTTGACGCTGATCGTCCGCCACACAGCCTTCCGGCTGGGTTTCAACCTTGAAGCGACGCACCAGCTCGCCCTGCGCCTTGCCGTCCGGCGCGCTCAGGCGGTATTGCAGAAAGCTGCCGTCCTTGCCATTGGCGAAGGCATACAGCTCGCCACTGGCTGGCTTGAACAGGCAGACGCCATAGATTTCCGCCAGCGGTGTCGGGATCTCGCCCGCCTCGCGCAACTCGCCCGTCGAACGGTCGATGCTGAACAGGCTCAGGCTGTTGCGATCACGGTTGCTGGCCACCGCCAGATCGACCTTGCGCTTGCCCATCATGAAGCCGGGCCGTACATCAACGTTGTTCAAGCGCCCCACCGGCAGCGACTGCAACTGTTTACCCTTGAGGTCATACGCCAGCAGGCCCTGTTTCTTATTGGTGCCCAGCACGCGGCTCAATGCCGGTTTCTGCGGATGCACCCAGATCGCCGGATCATCGGCAGCGTCGCCCTGGCGTGCGACCGGCTGGGTCTGCGCGGTTGGCAGTACAACGGGCAGCGCTGCCGGTGTGGCAACCGGCGTTGGCGTCCACCCCAGCGCGCCCTGATAGAGCCGCTCGCCGTCGTTGTCATTGACCAGCAGTTGCAACCCTGACTTGCCCTGATTCACCGACAGCCCTTCGGGCTTCTTGAGGTTCATCAGTGACAGTTCGCCCACCGGTGTCCAGCCCTGTGCCTGCTGCTGATAGAGGTGCAGGGCTTTGCCTTTGGGGTCCAGTGCCAGCAAGCCGCCGGGGACGATGGCCATGGCTCCGGCAGCCTGTTTGATCTCGCCGAACGGCTCACGCAACGCGACCGGCTGGCGCACCACATCCGCCTCGGGGTGCGCCGGGTAGGTCCACCAGCCGAGGTTCTGTTCGTTGACGTACAACTGATGCGCCGCATCGTCGACCTGACAGAACTCGGCGTTGGGCGGCAGTGGCAGATTGCGCACCAGACGGGGTGCGTCACTGAGCTGATCGCCTGCGCCCACCAGCCACTGCTCGCCCTTGCCCTCCTCGCCGATCAGAAAGACAAAGAGGTTGCGGGCTTCGTCGCGGTACAGGCACAGACCGGCTACGGAATAGTCGCGGACGGGCAAATAAACGGGCTTCGACCAACCACGCCTGTCGGCATCCAGTCGGGTCAGCATCGCCTGCTGACGAGCATTGTCCAGCGTCGCGACCAGCACCTGCGAGCCTGAGGCGCGGCTGTCCAGTCCTTGAAAGGAGCCGGGCAGTTGCGCCCGTTGCAGGCCTTGCTCATCAAGCAGCAACAGGCCGTTCTTGATACTCGCAGCCAGGCGTTGCGTGCCTTCGCTGCCCGGCAAGAAGGCCAGCGACTGCGCCTTGAACGGCTCGTTTTCGGCCCAGCGCGTCAGGGTCAGGTCCAGCGGTGGCGAGGCCTGTGCGGCCACGGCCATCAGGCCCGAGAGCAATGTCAGGCAAAGGGTTTTGGGTAACACCGAAATCATCATCAACGGTCGAATCCTTGAATGAGCCCGCATGGCCGCGCAGCTACAACGGCGCGGCCGAATCGATCAGAAATGGGTAAAGGTCAGGCCAACCTTGTAAGTCGGACCGTACTCTTCGTACTGGCCGTTGTAGGCGCGATGGCCGCTGTACACGAAGTACGGCTGATCCGTGAGGTTCTGCGCCTCGAAGCTGACCTTGAGGTTTTTGGTCAGCGAGTAGCGGGCGCTGAAGTCGATGAACGTCTGCGCATCGACGTACTGGTCGTGGTCCTTGTCGCCAATCGCAGCCAACTCATACAGGTAGGACGATTTGTAGTTGGCCGACAGACGCAGACTGAGCTTGTCGTTCTCCCAGCCGAGCATGACGTTACCAACGGTTTTCGACTGGCTCGGCAAGTCGATATCGCGCTTGCGGTTGGTGCCGGTGCGCTGGTCGAAACCGTTGATGCTGGCATCGGAGCGGCTCAGGGTAGCGTTTGCGCCCAGCAGCAAACCGTTCCAGGGTGCAGGCAACCAGTCGAGCTTCTGTGAATACGCCAGCTCAAGTCCGTAGAGCTTGGCCTTGTCGCCATTGGCGAAGGTGTTGGCTTCGGAGAAATTCGCCCACTGGCCCGTACCGGCCAGGTCAGTGTTGTAGACGAAGTTCTGAATGTCCTTGTAGAACACGAACGCCGACACCGTACCGGCACGGCCCATGAAGTGCTCGATACCCAGGTCCAGATTGCTGGATTCCAGCGGTTTGAGCTGTGGGTTGCCGAAGGAAGCTTCGTCGTCATCGATCACGAAACCGGGCGCCAGTTGCCCGAAGGTCGGACGCACCACAGTCTTGGTCCACGCGGCGCGCACCTGGGTATTCTTGTCCACTTGATAGCGCGCATGCAGGCCCGGCAACCAGTGGTGATAACGGCGGTTAGTGTCACTGGTTTCGAACTGCCCGTCGCGCACACCCGTGCCTTTGGCGTTCATCTCGGTGCCTTCATAGCGCAGCCCGGCGATGAAGCGCCACTTGTCGACATCCAGCGTGTTCATGAAGTAACCGGCGTTGATGTCTTCGCTGATGTCGAAGTCGTTGGCACGGGATTCAGACTGATCATAGGCGTCTGCCGCATTCAGGCCGCCAATCAGGCCCTTGACCGCGCCGGGACTGATGCCGCTGCCGAAGTTGCCCAGCCGGTAGTCGATCGTGCCTTTCTGAAACTGCGTCAGGCTCAGTTGATCGTCGCTGAGACCCTGATCGCCGAAATCCTGATACTTCCAGACCTCCAGGTCGTTGGTCTTGTCGCGACGGCTCACCTTGCCACCGAACTTGAATTGCGAGGCGTAGCCCTTCACATCGTAATCGCGGGCCAGGTCCAGACGCAGGTTCTTCTCCGTGTCCTTGGTGTTCTGCTTCTCCCAATCGACCTTGTCCAGGGTGAAGTTCGAATCATCGTAGAACGCAGGGCTGACAATCGGCCTTGGTTTGTCGCGGTCGTAAAAGCCGCTGTTCGAGAAGTCGTCGTTACCGGTAAAGGTCGCCCCGGCGATGTGGCCCGGACTGTCTTCACTGGACTCGCTGTAACCGGCCTGACCACTGAGGGTCCACAGTCCGAGCATGCGCTCGCCACCGAACACGTAGGACTGAATGTCCTGGGTTTCCGTACGCGCCTTGAGCTTGCGCGTGCCTTCGGCGTCGCCGGTCTGGCCTGCGGCCTGTGCGTCGGCGAACTCGAAACCGTTGGTGGTACGGACTTCATCGTCCTTGAAACGGCTGTACAGGGTGCGTAGGTAATAGTTGCTGACGTCGTCGGGCTTGTAATCGAAGTTCAGGCCGCCACCGGCGCGCTCGCGGCTGATATCGTAGTCGCGTTGCTCGAACTCCTGCAGACGCGCCCCATCCCAGGCGCCACCCGTCTCCACATTGTCGGAACCAAAATCGCGCTTCTGCCAGCTCAGCGCGGCCGCCACACCGAAGTTGTCGATGCCGTCGCCGAGGCTGAACCGATTACTCGCCGCACCGGAAAACTTCGGGCTGGTCTGGCGGGTGTTCTTGTCATAACTCGCTTCGCTGCTGCCTGTATAGAACAGGCCCTTGTGATCGAACGCCGACAGGCTCTCGACATCCACCGTGCCGCCCAGCGAGTTGGCGTCCATGTCCGGGGTGAGGGTTTTGATGACCGACAGCGACTGCACCAGTTCGGCCGGCAGTACATCCAGCGCCACGGCACGTCGACCGCTTTCCGGCGCGGGCACCAGCGTGCCATTGATGGTCACGCTGTTGAGGTCCGGCGCCAGGCCGCGCACGGTCACGAAACGCCCTTCGCCCTGATCCCGCTCGACGCTGATGCCCGGCAGGCGCTGCACGGCTTCGGCAACGTTCTGGTCAGGCAACTGCGCTACGCCGTCGGCATGCACCACGCTCTTGATGCTGTCGGCGCTGCGCTGTTCCTTGAGCGCGTTGTCGATACTGGCCGCCTGCCCCACCACTTGAACGTGCTCGGTGGCGTCCACTTCGGCGGCTTGCACACGTTCACCGGCGACGGCCAATGCCAGCCCGCTGAAGGTAAAGCCAACCAGTTGAGCCCTGCTGCGGCGCATGTACATGTAAATACTCCCCCAGAAATCCCGACGAGCCAGGCAAATTGGCCCGGCAACTGGAGGCGCAAGCTAGAGTCGCGCAATGACGTTTCTGTGACACGTGGGCGCAGCCCCCTGGAAAAGAAGGGTTTCAAGGGGGCAGCTCAGAGGCAAATGAGCTGATCTGACCTCGAAAAACAACGCACCCTATGCATGGCGGGACTCACTGGCGGACCGTAACCCTGCCCGCAGGGCTTGAAAACAAGGGCTTTACGACTTTCAGCCTGCTGTCTCGGCACAAAATACTGCGCAACGGGCATGAGCTGATTCGACCTTTTTGCGCAGGTGTCACCCGTCACGCAAGTGTCATGCGCATCTGTTTTGCTGGCCGACAGTCAGCACTTCAGGAGCACCGCCAGCCATGTTCAGGATCATCCAACCGCACCGCTGGAAACTCGCTGTCCTGCTGATCGCTTCCAATCTCGGCCTGCTGGCGTTCCTGGCCTTCGGCGACATCAAGTATTTCAGCGAATGGAAGTGGCTGGACATCATCGGTGAAGGCGGCTCGGCGCTGTTGTCCCTTGCCTGGCTGTTTCTGGTGTTCAAGAGCCGGCCCGCAGGTCGAGTCACGAACTACCTGTCGATTGGCCTGAGCTGTGTATTTTTCTCGTGGTGGATCGACGCACTGGACGAGTTCATTCGCCTGCCCAGCGAGATCGAGTGGGATCACTGGCTGGAGTCAGGCCCGATGCCGGTTGGCCTGATCCTGCTGACCATTGGCATCTATCACTGGCATCGCGAACAACTGGCGATCAACGCCCAGATGGAAAAGCGCGAACGCGGCTTTCGCGAGCATCGTTTGTACGACAAACTCACTCCCCTGGGCAGTGCGGATTACCTGAAGCGTCAGCTGGTACTGAGCCTGGAAGACAGCCTCACCGAACAACAGCCCCTGTCACTGCTCGCCGTAGACATCGATAACTTCAGCGCCATCAACAACGCCTACGGCCACGCCGAGGGTGATGAAGTGCTGTCGGCGCTCAGCCACCTGTTGGTCTTGAACCTGCGACGTCAGGATTTGCTCTGCCGCCTGGCGGGTGATCGGTTCGTGGTGTTGTTACCCAATACGGGCGAGAGTCAGGCCAGGCTGCTTGCGCTGGAACTGCAACAGGCGGTTGCCAGCCTCGCGCACAAGACCCGACTGCAAGGTGAGCGGCTGCATCTGTCGGCCAGTGTCGCCGTGGTGATGGCCATCAACGAAACGCCGGACAACCTGCTCAGGCGTCTCAACCTGGCGCTGGCCCGTGCCCGACACCCCATGACGCGTACCGCCTGAGGCCCACCGTGACCATCAAGAGCGACTGGTACGAAGCCGACAGCCGTTTCATCCCAGGCCATTATCAGCCTGCCACGCTGATCGACCTGGCCCTGTCGCGCGGACTCGATAGCCATCGGCTGCTCAAAGGCACCGGTCTGTTCTACGAAGACATCGTGGCGGGCAAGACACGTCTCAGCCCTCAACAGTATTTCGTGCTGATCGGCAACGCACAGCGGCAGATGGAGGCCGACGACACCAGTTTCCTGTTCGGTCAGCGGTTGTTCCCGGGGCACTACGGCGCAGCCAGTCATGCACTGCGCCATGCGCAGAACCTGCATCAGGCGCTGGAGATTCTGATTCGCCAACGCGCCCTGCTCAGCCCCGTGCTGACGCCACGTCTGGAGCTGGACGAGCATTTCGCCTACCTGTACTGGCTGGACAGCTGCGGCGCAGGCGAGCAGCAGGTGTTTGTGCTGGAGGCGGCGATGACCTCTCTCGTTGCCATGAGTCAGCAGTTAAGTGGCGAGCGCTTGCCGTGGGAGTGCAGCTTCAGCCATCAGGAGCCGCGCTATGTCGAGCAGTACTGGGTGCATCTGGGAGAAAATACGGCCTTCGGCCGGCCGCTGGACATGATGCGCCTGCCCAGGCATTACTTGACACGCCCATGGCCCGGCGCATCCCCCATCGCAGCGCAGGTCGCCCAGCAGGAGGCATCGGCGCAGCTCGACGCACTGGGGATGTGCGCCAGCCTGCTGGATCGATTGCACCAGCACCTGACGGACACCGTGCGCGAAACGACCAGCCTTGAGTATGTTGCGCAGGCCTTCGCCATGAGCCCGGCGACGCTCAAGCGCAAATTGCACAAGCACGGCACCTGCTTTCAGGCACGGCACGACCTGGCCCGCAAACACGTTGCGCTGTACCTCTACCAGATCAAGGGCATGAGCAACGAAGCCGTTGCCGAGTACCTCAATTTCAACGATCCGGCGAACTTTCGTCGCGCCTTCAAGCGCTGGACCGGCAGCACCCCGACACTGATCCAGCGGCTGTTCAGTTTCGATTGAGCGGCGGCGTGCCCTCTGCGTCATCCACACTGCGCTGCTCGCACAACTTGTAACCCAGACCGTGGGCGGTGTGCAGCAGCGGCGTGCTGAAATCCTTGTCCAGCACGCGTCTGAGGGTGTGAATGTTGCTGCGCAGGCTGTCGCTCTTCTGCCCGTCCCGCCCCCACAAAACCTGCTCCAGCTCGGCGCGTTTGACGATATGCGGGCTCTTGCGCATCAACAGCTCCAGCAGCTTCATGTTCGTGGGGTTGAGCTTCAACGGCAGACCGGCGCGAGAGACTTCCAGGGTGTCCAGGTCGAACACCAGATCGGCCACCACCATCAGCCGATTGTCCTTGCGCTGACGACGACCGACCACAGCCTCGATCCTGGCCAGCACCTCGGACATGGCAAAAGGTTTGGTGATGTAGTCGTCCGCCCCGACCTTGAACCCGAGCAGGCGGTCTTCCAGTTCGTCCCGAGCGCTGAGCATCACGATGGCGACCTCCGATTGCGAGTATTCACGCAGGCTGCGGCAGATCTGATTGCCGTCGATGCCGGGCAACATAATGTCGAGAATGATCGCGTCGAAACGCTTCGACGCCGCCAGATGCAGCCCGCTCAACCCATCCAGCGCTCCCTCGACTGCGTGCCCTCTCAGCTCGAAAAACTCCAGCAGGTTGTCATGGATGTCAGGATGATCCTCAATGACCAGAATATTCATGGCAGCGTTCCCGTCCCTACCTGACCAGGCCAGAGCCTGCCATGGAAGGCTGGCGATCAGGCGCGTACGACAACGGTTGCTGCAATCGGGATCTGCCATAGAAACACAGCGCCACCAGCAGCATGCTCAGCCACACCACGATGGCAGCCCAGAAGGTATGCGACATGAAGTGCCAGCCCTGCAGTACCCGCGTCGTGCCGTAGATCATGCCCAGCACCATAATTGCGCCCAGCAGGAGCCTGGCGTGGTGCCAGCGATAACGACGGGCCACAAAGTACAAGGCAAACAGGCTGAAGGCACTCGACGCATGACCACCCGGCCAGCAACGCCCCGCGCCAGCTTCGTGCCACAGATTGAAGTTGCGGAACCATTCCACATGAGCCTGGGCTCCGCCATACAGCGTGGTCTCGACCGGGCAATACACGCTGGTATGACTTTTGAGGAAATGGATCATGCCGGTGCTCACCGCAAAGGCGACGATCACGAACAGAAAATCCAGCCGGTGCCGGCTGAAGAACTTCAACGGTTTTGCCACTCGGCTACGGCCGACCCAGCGCGTGAGGCGGGCTTGCGGACGCAGTTGCAGCGCAGGCCACACCAGCGACAACAAAGCCCCGATGATCGCCAGCTCACCCGTCCAGTTGGGAATGATCCGTGCCCAGTTGTGGGTGATCTTTTCGAACAGATGGCTCTGCCCGACCGGGAAGTTGCCTGCCACCGGGTCGTAAAGCAGGTTGCTCAGCGCGATATCAAGGTGCGTCAGGTCAAAGATCAGGAACACGAGCAGACCCGCCAGCAGCGGAATCCCGAGATTGTTGCGATAGAAGGTGTAACGGGATCTGGCGGATGTCTTCAATTCAGTTGCTCGCTGTCGATGTCTGCCCATTGCCTGGCATTGAGGGATCCAAGGATTTTCGGGGTGTGCGTGCCGTCCACCTGAACGAATACCGCTTCAGCGTAGGCGCTGGCGCGCTCATTGAACGGTACACCCAGCTTGCGCTCAAACTGGTCAATGCACCCACTGTGCGTGACCAGGATCAGGTTTTCACCTACGGTCTTGTGCGCCTGCACAGCATTCTTGAAACCGCCATTACAGTCGTTGGGCCATGCTTCGTCGCGTACGACATGGCCCGAGATCAGATCGGCTGTCTGCTGGGTGCGAAGCTTGGGGCTGGTGATCATCCTTGCGTCGACAAACCCGAGTCTTTTCAGGCCGGTGCCCACCGCCACTGCGGCATCACGCCCCTTGAGCGTGATGCCCTGTGCATCGGCCATGCAAGGATTGGTCGAGCGATCGCAGCGCTCGGCATGCCGGATCATGACCACCACCTCGCCCTGCTTCCAGTGCGCATACAGGCCTGACTGTTTCAGGGCACCTGCGGCTCCCAGATCGACCACATGCGTTGCCTTGAAGGCAGTGAAAAACCATACGCCAATGGCCGCAAGGGCTACGACCGCGAGAGCCAGGGCAATGTGCCGATTGGTCAGCGAAGGTCTTGCGATGGCAAACCTGGACAGCCAGGGTCTGTTGATGACGGCATATTTATTATCGGTTGAACTGCGCGCCACGGGGCCGCTCCTGTACTGGTCATCAGCGTGATTTCAGCTGGGGCCAAGATAGGGACGACCTCGTTCGGACGCGGTGAAGAAGATGTGAAAAAGACGTTGCAACCCATTGGCTCACGGTCGCGCCCCAAAACGCCCCCGCCCGATGAAAGCCCCGTGCCATCATGCCTCCAGGCCATGTACCGCGCTTGACTGCGCCGCGCCACGCATCTTGTGAAAAATATTTCAGGTTGCGTTTCATCAGGCGCAGTGCAGAAAAGGGCCGCCGGGCGCCCCGTCTCTGCCGTCGTGAGCCGTGGGCACCCCTGCAAACGTCGCATCATCACAAAAGGTATGACGACTTTATAGGTGTCATATCACCCCGAACGCCTGTAAACCCGCCATTACCTCCAGACAACCCCCTAAAACCACAGCCAAATATCACAACAAGTCATCATACGACCCTTGACATCGTCCTACAAAAGCGCAAATACTCGCTCAACGTTGTATGACGACATACTATAAATCTGCAAATAACTACAATAACGCTGAAGGCCCTCATGAATATCACCTCGGTCAGTGTCGACGTCTTTACCTTCCCCTCTCGACGCGCTGTAGACAGCGCAGGGCACGCCCACCCCGGCGAAGAAAAACCGGTCAGGATGGCCATGCTGCGTATCGCGTGCGACGACGGCAGCGAAGGCTTCTCCTTTGGCCCACCCGAATTGATCCGACCTCACATCATCGAATCCTTTGTGAAAAAGGTAGTGGTCGGTCAGAACCCGATGAATCGGGAAAAGATCTGGCAGGAACTGGCCCACTGGCAACGCGGCAGCGCCAGTCAGTTCACCGACCGTGCGCTGGCACTGGTGGAGCAGGCACTGTGGGATCTGGCAGGACGCGCCCTGAAACAACCCGTCCACCAACTGCTCGGCGGTTATCGCGACAAGGTCCTGGCCTATGGCTCGACCATGTGTGGCGATGACCTGCCAGGCGGTCTTTCCACGCCGGACGAGTACGGCCAGTTCGCCGAGAAGCTGGTGCAGCGCGGCTATAAAGGCATCAAGCTGCATACCTGGATGCCACCGATCTCGTTCGCACCCGATCCACGTATGGATGTGCAGGCCTGCGCAGCAGTGCGTGAAGCGGTCGGCCCGGACATCGCCCTGATGCTCGACGGTTATCACTGGTACAGCCGCACCGATGCGCTATACATCGGGCGCGAACTGCAGAAGCTCGATTTTGCCTGGTTTGAAGAGCCGATGATGGAAGACTCGGCCGAATCCTATACCTGGCTGGCGGCCAATCTGGACATCCCGGTGCTCGGACCGGAAAGCATCGCAGGCAAATACCACAGCCGCGCCAACTGGGTGGCCAACAAATCCTGTGACATCCTGCGCGCTGGCGTGGCCGGAGTCGGGGGTATCGGACCGTGCCTGAAAGTCGCGCACCTGGCCGAATCGTTTGGCATGGATTGCGAGGTGCACGGCAACGGTGCGGCCAATCTGGCGGTGGTGGGCGCAATCAGCAACTGTCGCTGGTACGAACGAGGCCTGCTGCATCCGTTCCTCGAATACGATGACGTGCCGGCCTATCTCAATACGCTGGTCGACCCAATGGACAAAGACGGCTTCGTACACCTCAGCGAAAAACCCGGACTGGGCGAAGACATCAACTTCAGCTACATCGAGACCCATACCGTGCAACGCTACTGACAGGCGGTACCACGAAGGGTACTCGCCGCGCCCTTCGCGAAAGTGTTCGACAAGCAAGCGTCTTAATAACTATAAAAAAGGACCGCACCCATGAAGCTCTGGCCCCAGCGCCTGCCCTGGCTGCTTTGCCTCGCCTTGACGGCGACATTCATGCACACCCCGCCCGCTCTGGCGCGCGGCGAAACACCGGTCGACCAACTGGTGGTCGGCATGAGCATGATCAACCTGTTGTCTCTCGATCCTGCCGGTGCGACCGGACTGGAAGTCGCCGAGGTCAATGCCAATGTGTACGACATGCTGCTGGAGCAGGACGCGGCCAAACCCGACCAGTTAATTCCTGCTCTGGCCGAGCGCTGGGAGATCAGCCCTGATCGCATGCGTCTGACCTTTCATCTGCGTCCAGGCGTCATCTTTCACTCCGGCAACCCGCTGACCGCCCAGGATGTCGTCTGGTCGCTGCAACGTGTCGTGACGCTTAACAAGGCCCTGGCCTCGACCTGGAAGGCGTACGGCTACACCGCAAAAAATGTCGGCGAACTGATGCGCACCGAAGGCCCGTCCACCTTCGTCCTCGACCTGCCCAAACCTACCGATCCGATGCTGGTGCTCAACACCCTCGCGACCTCGCCAAGCGCCTTTGTCATTGATCGCCTCACGGCACTCAAGCACGCCAAAGGCGATGATCTCGGTGCTGGCTGGCTGACCACCAACACGGCAGGGTCCGGCGCATTCAAGCTCGACATCTGGCGCGCCAACGATGTGATCCTCATGAGCCGTTTCGATCAGTACTGGCGCGGTCCGGCCAAGATGCGCCGCGTGATCATGCGCAACATGACCGAGTCCCAGGCCTTGCGCCTGATGGTCGAACGCGGCGATCTGGACGTGGCACGCGGTATGGCCGCCACCGACATCAAGGCCCTGACCCGCTCGGATCAAGTCACGGTGCAGACCATCCCGCGCGGTACCCTTTATTACATTGCCATGAGCATGGAGCAGCCGCTGTTTCAGGACATCCGTGTGCGTCAGGCGATCCGCTCACTGATCGACTATCAGGGCATCAACAACGTGGTCATGCCGCACTACGGAGTGGCCAACCAGCGCCCGCTGCAACTGGGCCTGCCTGCCCGTCTCGACGATCCAGGCTATGCGCTCGATGTCGCGCAAGCCAGGCGCCTGCTGGCCGAGGCCGGGTACCCGGAGGGCTTCAAGATCACTATCCGCTCGCTGACCGATTCGCCCTTCATCAACATCGCAACCAGCCTGCAATCGACGCTGGCGCAGGCAGGCATCCACGCCAACATCATCACCGGCACCGGTAACCAGATCTACGGCGCGATGCGTGACCGGCGCTTCGACATTCTGGTCGGTCGTGGTGGCGGCGGCGCCGAACGTCACCCTCACTCCAGCCTGCGCGCACTGATCTACAACCCCGACAACCGCGAAGAAGCCCGGCTGAGCAACTTTCAGGGCTGGCGCACCTCGTTCTACAACGCCGAGATCAATCAATTGATCGAGCAGGCCGAGCGTGAACGCGATCCAGGGCAACAACTGACGGACTACCAGCGCATTCAGACGCTCTACGACCAGAAAGCCGGGCCGATCATGCCGGTGTCGCAGATGACCGACGAAGTGGTGATTCACGCCGACGTACGTGAATACCTGGGGCACAGCGCCGCCACCACGCGACTGCGTGACGTCTACAAGCAACGCTGAACACACGCGTTCAATCGCTCAAGCCAAGGCAGGAATACACCATGTCGAGTGCATCGATTTCATTTTGGAGCAGTCGGGTCGCCCACGGCACCCGTCGCAGCGGATCAGTGGCGGCGACCCTGTTCGGACTGCTGTTGCTCACTTTCTTCATCGGCCGGGTCATGCCGCTGGACCCGGTACTGGCCATCGTCGGACCGGACGCAGACGCAGCCGCGTACGCCCAGGCCTATCAGGAATTGGGTCTGGACAAGCCGCTGACCACCCAGTTTGTCATGTACCTCAAGGACCTGCTGCACGGCGATCTGGGCAAGGCGCTGCTGACCGGGCATCCGGTGATCGACGACATCGCGCGTGTGTTCCCGGCCACTCTGGAACTGGCAACCCTGGCGATCCTGTTCGGCGTGCTGATCGGCCTGCCACTGGGCGTCTATGCCGCAACCCATCAAGGTCGCGCCGCAGACCACGTCGCTCGGGTCATCACCTTGTTCGGTTACTCAACACCGATCTTCTGGCTGGGCATGATGGCTTTTCTGGTGTTCTACGCCTGGCTGGGCTGGGCAGGCGGCGTCGGGCGCATCGGTCTGGCCTACGACGGCCTGATCGAAACCCGCACCGGCCTGCTGCTGATTGACACCGCGCTGTCCGGCGACTGGGAGGCGTTTCGCAGCGCGCTGCGCCATATTCTGCTGCCTGCCGTGATCCTGAGTTTCAACTCCGTCGCCTACATCAGCCGCATGACCCGCAGCTTCATGCTCGAACAGTTGTCGCAGGAGTACATCATCACCGCGCGGGTGAAAGGCCTGTCGCAACGGCGCATCGTCTGGGGCCATGCGTTCCGCAACATTCGCGTGCAGTTGCTGACCATCGTCGCCCTTGCCTACGGCGGCCTGCTGGAAGGCGCGGTGCTGATCGAGACCGTGTTTGCCTGGCCCGGCTTCGGCCAGTACCTGACCAGTAGCCTGCTACTGGGCGATATGAATGCGGTGATGGCCTGCGTGCTGCTGATTGGTTTGATCTTCGTGGTCCTGAACCAGATCAGTGACGCCCTCTACAAAGTCTTCGACCCGAGAACCCGCTGATGACCACTTCCATGACAAGCAGCGCCAAACCCGCCTTTCAGGCGCCCACGTCGAGCCTGGCAGCCTTCGCCACCAGCAGTGCGCGGCTGATGCGTTTTCTGCTGCGCAACCCGATGACCCTGGCAGGACTGATCGTGATCAGCACGCTGATGATCGTCGCCCTGTTCGCGCCCTGGATCGCGACCCATGATCCGCTCGCTCAGGACCTGTCCGCTGCGTTGCGCAGCCCTGGCGCGCAGAACTGGTTCGGCACCGATGAGTACGGCCGCGATGTATTCAGCCGCCTGGTGTATGGCTCGCGCATCACGCTGTACATCGTGATGCTGGTGACGGTGATCGTCGGCCCCATCGGCCTGATGATCGGCACAGTGTCAGGCTACTTCGGTGGCTGGGTGGACAGCCTGTTCATGCGCATCACCGACATTTTCATCTCATTCCCGAGCCTGGTGCTGGCGCTGGCCTTCATCGCGGCGCTGGGCCCTGGCCTCGAGCATGCCGTGATCGCCATCGCTCTCACCGCCTGGCCGCCGATTGCCCGGCTGGCAAGGGCCGAAACCCTGTCGCTGCGCAACGCCGATTTCGTGGTGGCGGTGAAACTGCAGGGCGCATCGTCGTTGCGGATCATCGCTCGCCACATCATTCCGATGTGCCTGTCCTCGGTGATCATCCGCCTGACCATGAACATGGCCAGCATCATACTCACCGCCGCGGCATTGGGTTTTCTGGGCCTTGGCGCTCAGGCACCGCTGCCGGAATGGGGCGCAATGATCTCCAGCGGTCGCCGCTACATGCTGGAAAGCTGGTGGCTGGTGGCCGCACCCGGCGCGACCATCATGCTGGTCAGCCTGGCGTTCAACCTGCTGGGTGACGGCCTGCGCGACGTACTCGATCCACGCAGCGAATGACATTAATAAGGACGACAACCATGTCTGAGATAAAGCTTGCGGTAGAAGATTTGCGGGTCGAGTTCCACAACGCCGGCAAGACCACGGCGGCGGTACGCGACGTGTCGTTCACGCTGGGCCGCGAAAAGCTGGCGATTGTCGGCGAATCCGGTTCGGGCAAGTCCACGGTGGGCCGCAGCCTGCTGCGCCTGCACCCGGCCAGCGCGCGCATCACCGCCACGACCCTGCGCTTCGGCAACGTCAACCTGCTCGAATGCAGCGAAAAACAGATCCAGGGCATTCGTGGACGGCGCATGTCGATGATCATGCAGGACCCCAAATACTCGCTCAATCCAGTGATCAAGGTCGGCGAGCAGATCGCCGAAGCGTACCTGGCGCACCACAAGGTGTCGCGAAAGGAAGCCCGCGAACGCACCCTGGAGATGCTCGCCAAGGTCCACATCCGTGAACCTGCCCGCGTCTACGAACTTTATCCGCACGAAGTGTCGGGCGGCATGGGCCAGCGGATCATGATCGCAATGATGGTGATCACCGATCCGCAAGTGATCATCGCCGACGAGCCGACCTCGGCACTGGATGTCTCGGTGCGTCGCCAGGTGCTCAATGTGCTGGAAGAGCTGGTCAGCGAGCGGGATCTCGGGCCGATTTTCATCAGTCACGACCTGAACATGGTGCGCCACTTCTGCGACCGTGTGCTGGTGATGTACGCGGGACGCGTTGTGGAATCGCTCAAGGCCGACGAACTGGATCAGGCTCGCCACCCTTACACCCAAGGCTTGCTCGCGGCACTGCCCAGCCTGGATCGTCCGCGCGCCATCCTGCCGGTACTGCAGCGCGATCCCCTCTGGCTCACTCACTGAGAACGCTCCCATGGCAATGATTGAAGTCAATTCACTGAACCTGAGCTTCGGCACCGGTGCTGCGTTGAATCAGGTACTGAGCGACGTCAACCTGCACGTCGAGCAAGGCCAGTCGTTCGGGCTGGTCGGCGAGTCAGGGTCGGGCAAGACCACGGTACTGCGCTGCCTGGCCGGTCAATATCACCACTGGACCGGCGCATTGAGCGTCGCAGGCCAAAAGGTTGGGCGCACGCTCGACGCGAGTCATTACCGCACCGTGCAAATGGTGTTTCAGGACCCCTACGCCTCGTTACATCCGCGTCACACCATTGACGCGGCACTCAAGGAACCGCTGAGCATCCACAAGATCGATCAGCGTGACCGTCGCGTCTGCGACGTGCTGAACCGTGTCGGCCTCAATGAAAGCTTTCGCTTTCGCTATCCGCATCAACTGTCCGGCGGACAGCGGCAGCGGGTTGCAATTGCCAGGGCCTTGATTCTGGAGCCGCGCGTGTTGCTGCTGGATGAGCCGACCTCGGCGCTCGACGTCTCGGTGCAGGCTGAAATCCTTAACCTGCTGGCGGACCTGCGCCAGCAGCAAGGCCTGACCTACCTCATGGTGACGCACGACCTGGGCGTGGTCGCGCATCTGTGCGACCGGGTGGCGGTCATGCAGCAAGGCCGGATCGTGGAAACCCTCGACAGCCATCAGTTGAGCAACGATCAGGCGCAGCACGACTACTCGCGACTGCTGATCCAGGCCAGTCGCGACATGGATGTGCGCCCGAGCGGCTGACCGCTACAGGTCGCCTCCCAGAAAACCCTGCTGCCAGTGTGATCCCTGGCCGAATCGGCTATCGGATCCGGCTGCCTGCGATTTACCTGAAAACCCTTTTTCTCACTCAAACAAGAATAAAAAAATGAAAAAATCAATCGCACTGCTCTCCCTGACCGCCCTGTTCCCGAGCGCATGGACCCATGCCGACAGCGCGTACATAAACTATCGCCACCAATACGCGGAAAGCACCCGTATGCACGCCGACCGGGTCAAGTTCGGCACACGCCTGGACAGCGGCTGGGGCTTCGAAGGGGAACTGAAATACAAGACCGCAGGTGATCGTCAGGACGTGGCGTTCGACAACACTGTCGGCAACGGCCATGAACTCACGGTCAGTTACCAGCACAGGCTGAACGACAAATGGCTGCTGACGCCCTCCTTGGCACTGGAGAGCATCGAGAAGTCCACGGCTTACAAAATGGGCCTCAAGGTCGGTTACAAGGTTACTGAGCAACTGACGGTGTCCGGACGCTACCGTTATGACTCGATCAAGCTCGACCGAGACAGGGTCAACCGGGACATGCCTGACAACCAGATGAACGATCAGTCGGTCAATCGCTACGACGTCTGGCTCAACTACGCCACCAAAGGTCCGTGGGCGTACGAGTATCAGTTCACCTACTTCGACGCCGACTACATCCGCTATGACAACGACAAGACCGACTACGAACAGAACGCAGCCTTCAAGTACAAATGGGACAAGCACTGGGTGCCGTTCTTCGAAATAGGCGACATCAAGGTCAACGCCGAGGATGACAAGCGCCAGTTGAGATTGCGGGTGGGGGTGCAGTACAACTTTCTTTGAAGGTTGAAGCGCAAAAAGGGCCGCAACGATGACATCTCTTTGAACGCATGACCCGTGGGAGGTGGCTTGCCAGCGATGATGTCAGTTCAGTCATTGAAAGGTCGCATCAGAAAAGGCTTCGCCGGCAAGCCGCCTCCCACCGTTCGTTGATTGCGACAAGATTTGCACATAACAGCAGAACAGGACGCTCTGCGTCCCACCGATGTCAGTCGCTATATAAAGCCTGGGTCCGGCGCAGGCGCATGCGGCTGCCGTTGAGGTGCAGGTACATGGCCGAGCGGGCGGCATCGACGTTGCCCTCGGCAATGGCGTTAAAGATCTGCCGGTGTTCGGCATTGATGCCTTCAAGGTAGGCACTTCGGTCGCTCTGACCGGTATAGGCCGAGTTCATCCGTGTACGAGGAATCAGCTTGGTGCCGAGATGCTTCATGATGTCGATCAGGTAGGCATTGCCTGACGCCTTGGCGATCTTGAGGTGAAATTGAAAGTCGGCGTTGATGGTGGTCCCGGACTTCTGAGGGCCTTCCAGCAACGCGTCGAAGGCCCGCTTGAGTTCCAGCAGCGCCTCGGGACTGCGTCGTTGCGCGGCAAGGCCTGCGGCTTCGACTTCGAGACTCAGACGAAACTCCAGCAGGTTCAGCACGTCCGCCACCGTGGCGATGGTTGCAGGCCCCACGGAAAAGCCTTCCGGTGGCGGCATGTCGAGCACAAAGGTCCCGACGCCGTGACGCGTTTCCACCAACCCTGCCGCCTGCATCCGCGACAAGGCATCACGCACCACTGTGCGACTGACGCCTTCGGCTTCCATGATATGAAGCTCCGAGGGCAGCTTTTCGCCGCGCTTAAGCACGCCCTCGCGCATCCGCTGGGCAAAGCGGTCGACCAGGGTTTCAGCCAGGCGCCGATGGTTCTTTGGCGAGGAAAGTGCGTTGTCCGACATTGCAGCCTCATTTTTATCGAATGCGCGAGTATAGGCCGCGATCCCCGCACAAAACACGTCTTGAGTGCGGTTATACTCAGCGGCCCGACACGGAGCTGATCACCCCGCCATGGAACACACTGCTTCCCCGAAAGGCCGCCGTTCCAGCCTGACCCAACAACTGGTCGCCGAGTTCTCGCGCAGGATTCGCGAGGGCGAGATCCAGAGCGGTGAAAAACTGCCCACCGAGCAGGTGATCATCCGCGAAACCGGAGTCAGCCGCACCGTAGTGCGCGAGGCCATGTCGCGTCTTCAGGCCGAAGGGCTGGTTGAAACCCGGCACGGCATCGGCACATTCGTCGTCGATGCTTCAGAGGTCAGGACCACTCAATCGGATGAGCCTTCTATCGGCGCACCCGGCGACGCCGTGGCAATCATCGAACTGCGCTTGAGCCTGGAGCCTGAAGCTGCCGCGCTGGCTGCGCAACGCCGCACGCCAGAACAACTGAGCGCCATTCGTCAGGCACTCGACGAACTGCATCGCTGCGTCAAGACCGGTCAGAACACCCTGCAGGCCGACCACGAATTCCATCGCCGTATTTCCCTGTGTACGGCCAACAGCTTCTTCACCGATGTGATGAACCAGTTGGGCAGCAGCATCCTGCCACGCACGCGCAGTGGTTTTGGCAATATCGCGTCACTGAAGGTCGAGGACGACCCGCACATTCAGCAGCGCGAACAGGAGCAGGTCTTCGACGCCATAGCTCACCAGGATCGCGACGCCGCCCGGGCCGCGATGCGCCTGCATCTGATCAACAGCCTGCAACGCCTTCGCGCAAAGCCATAGCGAGCCCCGTCCTTATCGTTTACCATGCCGCCCGTCGGTTTCCGAGAGGAACTAACAGGGAATTCGCACGCCTCGCTGCATGAGGCCAAAACGAAACTGCCCCCGCAACTGTAGGCATCGAGCCTGCTCCACAACTGCCACTGGGTGATCCCCGGGAAGGCCGGAGCCAGGCGATGACGTGCCAGTCAGGAGACCTGCCGACCTGCATACAATCACTAACCGGCGGGGTGTCCGGGAAGGACATCCGCGCGCAAGGTCATAGTGCGCCGTGCCCTGCTGTTTCTCTGCGGGCCGGGATGTGTTTCCTGTCGTGCATTGCGCCCTGACACATGTTCGAATCGAGGTCGCACTCCATGTCACTGTCCCGCCTTGCCGTCCTGGCTACCAGCCTCACCCTTTCCAGCCTGGGGTTTGCCGCGCCGACCCACTATCCGCTAACCCTCGAAAACTGCGGCTACTCGCTGACCTTCGACCGCGCACCGAACAAAGCGGTGACCATTGGTCAGTCGGGCACTGAAATGCTCTATGAGCTGGGCCTGGGCGACAAGCTGGTCGGCACGTCCCTGTGGTTCAACGACGTGCTGCCGCGCTTCAAGGCACAGAACGACAAGGTCGAGCGCCTGGCCGACAACGACCCCAGCTTCGAAGCCGTGATTGGCAAGCGTCCTGAACTGGTTGCCGTGCAGCTGGAATGGATGGTCGGTAAACAAGGCGCAGTCGGCACCCGCGAGCAGTTCCACGAACTGAAAATCCCGACCTACCTGATGCCGTCGGACTGTGAAGGCAAAGACAACCTGGTCGGCGCCGATGGCACGCGTCTGGAGCCGTTCCGCATCGAAACCATCTACAAGAGCATCGAGCAACTGGCGCAGATTTTCGACGTACAGGATCGTGGCGAGACGCTGGTCGCCAGCCTCAAGGCGCGCCTCAGCGCGGCGGTGGCCAACGTCAAGCAGAACCACGACAAAGATGTATCGGCGGTGTTCTGGTTCTCCAGCTCCGACCTGGCCGCAGACCCTTACGTGGCCGGCCGCAAGGGCATCCCGGACTTCATGCTCAACAATCTGGGAATGCGCAACATTGTGCAGTCCGATGAAGAGTGGCCAACGGTGGGCTGGGAAACCATCGCCAAGGCCAATCCAAGCATTCTGGTGATTGCACGTATGGATCGCCGTCGCTTCCCGGCCGACGACTACCGCAAGAAAATCGAATTCCTCAAGGCAGACCCGGTGACCCGCAACATGGACGCCGTGAAGCACGATCGCATCGTAATCATCGACGCTGAAGGCATGCAGGCAAGCCTGCGTCTGTTCACCGGCATCGAAGAGCTGTCCGCAGCCGCCAACCGCTTCAACGGCGCTCCATGAGATTGCCTGTCGCGTTGGGGCATGTGCTCTGGGTGTCCGCAGTGCTGGTGCTGGCAATCATCGTAGGCGCTGCAATCGGTGAAACCTCGATCAGCGTACAGGTGGTGTTTCAGGTGCTGGCCAACAAGCTGTGGGCGGCGGGCTATGCGCTGGACCCGATCGACGAAGGCATCGTCTGGAATTACCGACTGACCCGCGCCATCGTTGCCGCTGCCTGCGGCTCAGGGCTGGCAATTTGCGGCGTGGTGCTGCAATCACTGTTGCGCAACCCGCTGGCCGACCCTTATCTGCTGGGCATTTCGGCGGGTGCCTCGACCGGGGCGGTCATGGTCGCGATTCTGGGGTTCGGCGCTGGCGTGGTTTCCATGTCGGCGGGTGCCTTCGTCGGCGCCCTGGTGGCGTTCTCTCTGGTCGCCCTGCTCGCCCACTCCTCGCGAGGCAGCACCGCCGCCGGGCAGATCATTCTGGCGGGGATCGCCGGCTCGCAACTGTTCAACGCCCTCACCTCGTTCCTGATCACCAAGTCCGCCAGCTCCGAACAGGCTCGCGGCATCATGTTCTGGTTGCTGGGCAACCTGAGCGGCGTACGCTGGCCCTCGGTGTGGCTGGCCGTCCCCGCCGCGCTGGTCGGTCTGGTGGTGTGTCTCTGGCACAGGCGAGCGCTGGATGCGTTCACGTTTGGTAGCGACTCGGCTGCGTCGCTTGGCATTGCCGTGCGGCGGGTGCAGATCGTCTTGATCGCCACAGCGGCACTGGTGACGGCGGTGATGGTCTCGATTGTGGGGTCCATCGGCTTTGTCGGCCTGGTGATTCCGCATGCAGTGCGCATGCTGAGCGGCGTGCGCCACGCCCGGCTGGTGCCGCTGAGCGCGCTGAGCGGCGCGCTGTTTCTGATTGCTGCGGACATTCTTTCGCGCACCTTGATCAAAGGCCAGGCGCTGCCTATCGGGGTGATCACCGCCCTGATCGGCGCGCCGGTGTTTGCGTTAATCCTCATTCAGGGGAACAGAACTCGATGAATGCTTTTATTCCCGGCGTTTCAGAATCGGTGCTCAGTTGCACCGGCCTGAGCTATTCGGTCAGGGGCGCGACGCTGTTGCGGGACGTGGATATCCGCATCACTCAGGGTGAGACACTGGGCATCGTAGGCCCGAACGGCTCGGGCAAATCGACCCTGCTCAAGCTGTTGTCCGGCATCCACAAGCCGTGCAGCGGTCAGGTCATGCTCGGCGAACGCCCGCTGGCGGGCCTGAATCGGCGCGACATCGCTCGCGCACTGGCGGTGGTCGAACAACAAGCCGAGACCAGCGACGCGATCACGGTGCTGGATGCCGTGGAACTGGGCCGCACGCCCTGGCTGTCGGCCCTGGCTCCATGGAGTGACAACGACGACCGGATTGTCCGTCAGGCACTGCTGGACGTGGACATGCTGCCCTTCATCAAGCGCGCCTGGCATACGTTGTCGGGCGGTGAGCGGCAGCGGGTGCACATCGCCCGGGCGCTGGCACAGCGGCCAGGCATTCTGCTGCTGGACGAACCGACCAACCACCTGGATATCCAGCACCAACTGACCATCCTCGGCCTGGTCAAGGCGTTGCCGGTGACCACGGTCATCGCGCTGCATGACCTGAATCAGGCGCTGGACTGCGACCGGGTCGCCGTCATGGAAAAAGGCCGTATGGTCGCGCTGGGCGCACCGGTCGATGTGTTGACGCCCGAGCGTCTGCTGGAGACCTTTGGCGTGGTCGCCCGCTGGCTGACCGACCCTTTCGATGGCTCGCGGATTCTGCGTCTGCGTTCGCGCTGAAAGCAGCCGCCCGGACACACCGACAGTCAGTAAATGACGCTGCAGCGATCAGCGCAGGTGCGCCGCGCGGCCCATGGCACTACAATGCGCGCTTTGCCCGCCGTCGGATGCCGTAGCCATGTCCCTACCCAAACACCACCTGGAATTGCTCAGCCCCGCACGGGACACGAGCATCGCCCGTGAAGCCATCCTGCATGGCGCCGACGCGGTGTACATTGGCGGGCCGAGCTTCGGCGCACGACACAACGCCTGCAACGAGGTCAGCGATATCGCCGAACTGGTGAAATTTGCCCATCGCTACCATGCGCGCATCTTCACCACGATCAACACTATCCTGCACGACGACGAACTGGAACCGGCCCGCACGCTGATCCACCAGCTCTACGACGCAGGCGTGGATGCGCTGATCGTGCAAGACCTTGGCGTCCTGGATATGGACATTCCACCCATTGAGCTGCATGCCAGCACCCAGACCGACATCCGCACCCTTGGCCGGGCGAAGTTTCTCGATCAGGCAGGTTTCTCGCAACTTGTATTGGCGCGTGAGCTGAACCTGCAGGAAATCCGCGAGATCGCCGACGAAACCGACGCGGCCATCGAGTTCTTCATCCATGGCGCGTTGTGCGTGGCATTCTCCGGGCAGTGCAATATCTCCCACGCGCAGAACGGCCGCAGCGCCAACCGGGGCGACTGCTCCCAGGCGTGCCGCCTGCCTTACACCCTCAAGGACGATCAGGGCCGTGTCGTGGCCTTCGAAAAGCACCTGCTGTCGATGAAAGACAACAACCAGAGCGCCAACCTGCGTGCCCTGGTCGAAGCCGGCGTGCGCTCGTTCAAGATCGAGGGGCGCTACAAGGACGCGGGCTACGTCAAAAACATCACCGCTTATTACCGTCAGCGACTGGACGACATCCTCGAAGACCGCCCGGACCTGGCGCGGGCCTCCAGCGGCCGTACCGCGCACTTCTTCGTCCCGGACCCGGAAAAGACCTTCAACCGTGGCAGCACCGACTACTTCGTCAGTGACCGCAAGATCGACATCGGCGCCTTTGACACGCCGACCTTCACCGGCCTGTCGGTGGGCAGCGTGGAAAAACTGGGCAAGCGCGATCTGATCGCAGTCACCCACGAGCCACTGTCCAACGGCGACGGTCTGAACGTGCTGATCAAGCGTGAGGTGGTGGGTTTCCGCGCCAACGTGGCCGAGCTCAAAGGTGAATTCGAGGAAGACGGCGAGAAACGCTGGCGCTATCGCGTCGAGCCCAATGAGATGCCGGCCGCCCTCTCACGACTGCGCCCGAATCACCCGCTGAACCGTAACCTGGATCACAACTGGCAGCAGGCGCTGCTCAAGCCGTCGGCCGAACGCCGGATCGGTATCCAGTGGCAGGTCGAACTGCGTGAAGAGCGTCTGAACCTGATCGCGACCAGCGAGGAAGGTGTGAGTGTCACGACTCATCTGGACGGGCCGTTCGGTGCAGCGAACAAACCGGAACAGGCGCTCGACCAGTTGCGTGACCTGCTCTCGCAACTGGGCACCACGATCTATCACGCTCAGGACATCAAGCTGGACGCCCCACAGGCGTTCTTCGTGCCCAACTCTCAGCTCAAGACGCTGCGCCGCGACACCATCGACGCGTTGACCGAAGCGCGCCTGAAGGCTCATCCGCAAGGCGGTCGCAAGGCAGAAACCACGCCGCCACCGGTCTATCCCGAGTCGCACCTGTCGTTTCTGGCCAACGTCTACAACCAGAAGGCGCGTGATTTCTACCACCGCCACGGCGTGCAACTGATCGATGCGGCTTACGAAGCGCACGAGGAAACGGGCGAAGTCCCGGTGATGATCACCAAGCACTGCCTGCGTTTCTCGTTCAACCTGTGCCCGAAACAGGCCAAGGGCGTGACCGGCGTACGTACCAAAGTGGCGCCGATGCAGCTGATTCAAGGCGACGAAGTGCTGACCCTGAAGTTCGACTGCAAGCCCTGTGAAATGCACGTGGTGGGCAAGATGAAAGGCCATATTCTGGACCTGCCGCTGCCAGGCAGCGCCGCGGCCAAGGCGGTCGTTGGGCACATCACACCAGAAGACCTGATGAAAACCGCCCGCCAGCGCGCCCCGCGCTGACGAAACTCATCAAGCACCCGCGTCCCACAGAAGAGGAGGCTTCATCACCTTTTGTGGGAGCGGACTTGTCCGCGAATACAGCAGCCTGGCCACTGCATCTTCGTCGGATGTACCGGCCTTTTCGCGGACAA
The DNA here is from genome assembly GCF_900143095.1 of Pseudomonas asturiensis. Taxonomy (GTDB): domain Bacteria; phylum Pseudomonadota; class Gammaproteobacteria; order Pseudomonadales; family Pseudomonadaceae; genus Aquipseudomonas; species Aquipseudomonas asturiensis. The sequence continues at coordinate 381,947 of NZ_FRDA01000002.1, forward strand.
ACGGAACGCCGCCCGGTCCGTATCCACAAAATCCAGCCTCTTCAGCGGGTTATTAATGTCTGATCTGGGCGGCGTTCCGACGATCAACGACGATGCAATTTTCTGGCAAACCCTGCCGGTCTCATGACCAGCAAGCCACCTCCATCTCCTCTTGTGTCTCCTGGTCACGCCACCTTGAAACGGCTGACCAATTGCTGCTGATGCTCGGCCAGCCGTGCCAGTTCCAGACTGGTCATCGCCGTCTGCTCGGCACCCGCACTGACCTGAATCACCAGATCATTGATGTTGGTGACATTGCGGTTGATGTCTTCTGCGACCGAGGTCTGCTCTTCCGCGGCGGTCGCAATCTGAAGGTTGCGATCGTTGATGTTCGCCACGCCTTCAGCGATCTCAGAAAGCAACGTACCGGCACGCACAATATTGCGCGCTCCAGCCTGCGCCTTGTCGAGGGTATGCTGCATGGACACGCTGGCGCGATCCGAACCTGACTGCAGGTTGGTGATCATCTGCTGAATATTGCCGGTCGACTCCTGCGTCTTCTGCGCCAGCGTGCGCACTTCGGACGCCACCACGGCAAATCCGCGCCCATGATCACCAGCCCTGGCCGCCTCGATGGCCGCGTTCAGCGCCAGCAGGTTGGTCTGCTCGGCGATTCCGCGAATCACTTCCAGCACCGAGGAAATCGCGTCGCTTTCATGCTTGAGTTCGGCAATGATCCCCGACGTCTGCTCCGCCTGGCCTGAGAGCTGCTGAATCAGCTCGATGGTGTTGTCGATCTCGGTCCGCCCGTCACTGGTGCTCTGGTTAACCTGCTGCGAGGCCAGCGAAGCATCTGTGGTACTGCGGGCCACGTCCTTGACGGTCGCGCTCATCTGGTTAATCGCGGTTGCCACCTGCTCGGTGCCCTGACGCTGTTGCTCGACGCTCTTGCTGGTTTGCAGGGTCACCGCCGAACACTGCTCGGCAGCTGTCGCAACCTGCGCCGTGGCGTTGCCTATCTCCTGCACGATTTCCTTGATTTCATTGCTCATGGCATTGAGGTTCAAGACGATCTGGCCAAATTCGTCGCGGCCTTCGTAGTCAGCGCGCGCTGTCAGATCACGACGCGACAAGGACAGCAGGGTCTGATTGATCTCACCGACCGCAAAGTTGATGTTACGGATGATCAGCCAGACCAGTACAAAGACGGCCAGCAATGCCGCCAGGGTCGATCCCAGGGTCAGCCACAGATTACTGCTCGCAGCATCCCGCGCTTGAGCCGCCAGGGATCCGACGTCGTCGCTGAGCTGACCTTCAACTTCCCCCATCAGGTCGATGCGACGGGTGGCCACTTCAAACCAGGCTTCAGGCTTGACCCCCAGCGCCTCGCCCAATGGACGCTCTACGGCCAGTTGCTGCAACCTGAGCACTTCCAGGGCAGACGCCTCTTGCATCTTGCCGTCCAGCAATTGAACGAAACGCTCTGGAGCCTTGCGACGAAAGCCGTCCGAATACGCCGAGAATTCACCCAGGTTGCGACTGAATCTCGACAGCAGCGCCGAATCGAATCGGTCCTGAGTGAAGACGATTCCCAAAATGAAGCGCTCGCGACCGGCCCGCTCCTTCATCTCGATGAACTGATTAAGCGCAGCCAGTGCGTGGACCAGCGAGGCTTCAGTAACGCTGGCTTCCAGTGACTGGGTGTAGCCGACCATCGCCTGAATCATGCCGGTGTAGCGCGCACCGGACTCGGTGCTGCTGATCGTCAATTGATCGACCTGCTCGCGGGTGCCTTTCAAGCGCTCCAGTGCGCTCAACACGCTCTCGACCTGCGGGTTACCCGTGGTCGGGATGGCGCGTACAGCCGTGACGGAGCGGTCACTGTCCTGGCGAATGACGGCCAGCCGATCACGCATCGACTTGCCCTGGCTGCCCAGAAAAACGCCACTGGCACCGCGCTCGCGCTGCAGATTGGTGATGAGCTGACTAAGGACCTGCGCATCGGTACTGGCGGTCACGGCCTGATCCATCTGCGTCAGTGTCTTGTAGCTGTCGTACACGTACACCGAGGCAAGCGTCAGAAAGCCCATCAGCGGGAACAGCAGGATCATGAGTAGTTTTAGTCGGAGCGGAGCGTTTCTGAGCATAATCCTTCAAGCCTCATTCATGGCCGTCACGCATTTGCGCAAACGTATCGCCTGCGTATGGCCGCTGTTCAAATCCTTGAAGATTCCATTTGGCCATCACTCGCCCGATTCACCATGCACGTTCCCTGCCCGCTCCTTACAAGCAAATCTTTATTTCCGACGTACGCGCTCCATGTGCGTGGTCTTCCAGACCGGATCGGTTTCCACATCCGTTACGGCAAAGCCCTGCTTCTCCCAGAAGCGGATAGCCCCCGGCAGGAAGGGATGGGTGTGCAGATAAAGCACGTCTATTGCACTGGCATCGGCATGCGCCCAGAGCGCTTCACACAGTCGGCTGGCCAGACCACCGCCCCTGAACGCGGGCATGACGTACAGACGGACGATTTCGACCGTGTCGCGTCCGATGTAATCCAGCTGCGCAAAGCGATGGTCGAATGGCAGGTAACCGACAGCAGCGACGATCTCCCGGTCATGACGGGCAATGAGAAATTTGCCTCTGTCGCCGTTCAGATACACCTGTTCGAACGCAGCCAGGTCGGCAGGAACCACAGTGGCGTCAAGCATGGGAAATATCTCGGCGCGCGCCCGCATGACGAAGGCAATGGTCTCGGGAATCTCGGCGCGGGTGACTTCACGGATAGAGAGGGTCATGGCAATGGATCAAAGAAGTGTGGGCGCAGGGTAATACAAATGCTGCGCCAGTTTCAGGACAGGATGGAGCCGGCTCCTGATCGCACCCAAGGCACCTCGAAACCACCTGCCCCGACACTTAATGCACATCTTTACAGCGCAACCCGCCCATCACGCACCATTGCAATGCAAACCGCAGCGTCGTCAGAGCGTCTTCTCTATAACCCTGACGCCAGGCCAAACGCCGGAAAACGTTCGTTGCACAGCCACTCATGGATGATCCACACCAAGCTGGCACAACTCCTGCATAACCCTGAACAACCCCACCTTTAATACGGTCGGGCCGCCCCGGTTGATCGATGAAGATCGCCAGTCTCACACAGACCACAGGGCTACCAGGTGCATCCGGCAACGAGGCTTGATCCGCACCCCTGAACACCCATAAGAGAACAGGCAAAGGCGCCTGGAACCGAAAGGTTCCGGGCGCTTTTTTTTGCTTCAAAAAACCTGATTGGCCTCGGCCGGGACTCGCTATGAACACCACAGTCTTCCCCCACAACGATGTAAAAACCCTGATCGTCGTCGGCAATGGCATGGTCGGTCACCATTGCGTCGAGCAGTTGATCGCTGGCGGCGCGCTGGAGCGCTATCGCATTCATGTGTTCGGTGAAGAGGCCCAGCGTGCCTACGACCGTGTACATCTGTCCGAATACTTCACTGGCCGCGATGCCGAGTCGCTCGCCATGAGCGAAATGGCCCTGTATGAACAGGCAGGCCTCACCCTGCACCTGGGCGTACCGGTGCTGGAAATCGACCGCGACCGCCACGAGATCATCACGTCTGAAGGCTGCTTCGGCTACGACAAACTGATCCTGGCTACAGGCTCCTACCCGTTTGTGCCACCTATCGAAGGCGCGCAGGGCAATTCGAAGCTGGTCTACCGCACGCTCGAAGACCTCGATAGCATCCGTTACGCGGCCTCCAAAGCGCGCCGTGGCGTCGTGGTCGGCGGCGGGCTGCTGGGGCTGGAAGCGGCCAACGCTCTTAAGTCGCTTGGCCTTGAAGCCCATGTGGTGGAATTTGCGCCGCGCCTGATGCCGGTCCAGCTGGACGAGCTGGGCGGCGCCGCCTTGAAGGCGCGCATCGAGGCCTTGGGCGTCGGCGTGCACCTTTCACGCGCCACTCAGTCGATCAGCGACGGCAAGCAATACCGCTATCGCATGAATTTCGCCAACGACGAGTTCCTCGAAACCGACCTGATCGTGTTCTCCGCCGGTATTCGCCCGCAGGACGCCCTCGCCCGCCAATGTGCGCTGGAGCTGGGTCCGCGCGGCGGCATCGCGATTGACGAACACTGCCGCACCAGCGACGAAGATATCTATGCCATCGGTGAATGTGCCGCCTGGAACGGCAGCGTGTTTGGTCTGGTCGCGCCGGGCTATCAGATGGCCCGTGGGGTGGCGGCGCAGTTGTGCGACAAGGACACCGAGCCGTTCTTCGGTGCCGACATGTCCACCAAACTCAAATTGTTGGGCGTCGACGTGGGTTCCATCGGCGATGCGCACGGCGCACTGGCAGGCGCGGTCAGCTACCGCTTCATTGACGAAGCCACTGCCAGCTATCGCCGTCTGGTGGTGTCGGCTGACGGCAAGCAGGTGCTCGGTGCCGTGCTGGTCGGCGACAACAGTTATTACGACACCCTGCTGCAATACGCCCAGAACGGCATCACCCTGCCTGCTGATCCGTCGAGCCTGATCCTGCCGCACAGCGAAGGCGCGCCGACACTGGGTGCCGACGCCCTGCCCGCCACAGCCACCATCTGCTCGTGCCATAACGTCAGCAAGGGCTCGATCTGCTCGGCCATCGACAATGGCTGCACCGACCTTGCCGGCATCAAGGCCTGCACCAAGGCTGCGACCGGTTGCGGCGGCTGTACCGCGCTGCTCAAGCAAGTCTTCGAGCATGAACTGATTGCCCGTGGCGTTGCGGTTGACAAGAGCCTGTGCGAACACTTCGCCTACACCCGCCAGGAGCTGTATTCGATGGTCCGTGTCGAAGGCATCGAAACCTTCGAAGCGCTGTTGGCCCGCCATGGCAAGGGGGCTCACGGTTGCGACATTTGCAAGCCAGCCGTCGGCTCGATTCTCGCGTCGTGCTGGAACCGGCCGATCACCGAACCCTCGCTGGTGCCGTTGCAGGACACCAACGACACCTTTATGGCCAACATGCAGAAGAACGGCACCTACTCGGTGGTGCCGCGCATTCCAGGTGGCGAAATCACCCCGGACGGCCTGATCGCTATTGGCGCGGTGGCCAAGAAGTATGACCTGTACACCAAGATCACAGGCGGTCAGCGTATCGACCTGTTCGGCGCGCAATTGCACGAGTTGCCGGACATCTGGAGCGAGCTGATCGAAGCCGGCTTCGAGACCGGGCACGCCTACGGCAAATCGACCCGGACAGTGAAGTCCTGCGTCGGCAGCACCTGGTGCCGCTACGGCGTACAAGACAGCGTCGCCATGGCGCTGCGCATCGAAGATCGCTACAAGGGTCTGCGTTCGCCGCACAAACTCAAGTTCGCGGTCTCGGGCTGCACCCGTGAATGCGCAGAGGCACAGAGCAAGGACGTCGGGGTGATCGCCACCGAGAACGGCTGGAACCTTTACCTGTGCGGCAATGGCGGTATGCGTCCACGTCACGCAGAACTGTTCGCCACCGATCTGGATGACGAAACCCTGATCCGCTACATCGACCGGTTCCTGATGCTTTACATACGTACCGCCGACAAGCTGCAGCGCACGTCCGTCTGGCGTGAATCACTGGAGGGCGGCCTGGATTACCTGAAGGCCGTGATTCTCGACGACAGCCTGGGGCTGGCTACCGAGCTGGAATCGCAGATGCAACTGGTGGTCGATCGCTACGAGTGCGAATGGGCCAACGCCCTCAAGGACCCGGAAAAGCTCAAACGCTTCCGCACCTTCGTCAACGACGGCCGTGGCGACCCTGATGTGCATTTCGTCAAGGAACGCGCTCAGCGTCGCCCTGCAAAACCTGAAGAACTCGCGCTTATCCCATTGTTCAAGGAGGTGGTCTGATGAACTCGTCTGACACGGCTTTTGCAGAAAACACCCCGTCCGCGCTGCACCTGCACTGGCACGCGCTGTGCGGCCGCCAGGATCTGGTCGCCAATTCCGGCGTAGTGGCCTGGCTCGACGGCACGCAGGTCGCGCTGTTCTATGTGCCTGACACGGCTGACGGCGAAAAGCTTTACGCCATCGACAACCGCGACCCCAAATCCGGGGCCAACGTGATCGGGCGCGGGCTGATCGGCCAGATTGCAGGTGATCTGGTCATTGCCTCGCCACTGTACAAACAGCACTTCCGTCTGCACGACGGCAGTTGCCTGGAGTATCCAGAGCAGCGGCTGGACGTCTGGCCCGTGCGGTTGAACGGTGATCAGGTAGAGATTGCGGTGTAACGCCGAACAACGGCCCCGATAAAAAAGCCTCTTTCGACTGATCGGAAGAGGCTTTGGCCTGAGCCAGAGGCCTACACCAGCCCTGCAATCGTCTTCACGACGTCTGGCGCGGCCCGAGACTCGGACAATGCGCCCGCAGTGGCCTGAACAGCCACCGACACAGGGCTGATGCGCCCACGCTTGATCGCATCCGTCGCACCTTCAGCGGCCGCCACGGTTGTCTCAAGAGCAGCACCGGCACCCGCCTTCAGCGCGCCTGCCAGACCGCCCTTGGACTCACCCACCGCGACCAGCACGTTGCTCAGCCCCACCACAGGCCAGATATTCTTGCCGACCTCGCCGAGGAATGCCTGAACGTTATCCTTGTTGGAACCATCAGCGCGAACGTGTGAATCATTGGTTTTGTCGAGACGATGATCGTCTTTGAGCGCCGTATAGCCCTGCTCGACGAAGTCCTTCCAGTTTCCGGCCTCGGTACCATGGCGGGCATCGCCATCATGGGTGATGCCCTGAAGATCACTGTCGTCCACACACTGCCTTGCTGCGCCGTCGGCCTGATCGGAGCTGTTGATCCAGTTCAGCACTTTTGCCGCGTTGTAAGCAGCATCTGCCCGGCTTTCCGGATCTTTATTGTTCTCGCTCCAGTCACCTATCCGGGCATAGGCTTCAGTGCGCTTGATGTCTTTCTGGTAGCCCAGATTTTTCAGGATCGGGTTGTCGTCGATTATCTGTTCGGCGGTGCGCGTATCCCCCTCTGGCCGACCGGTCGCTTCAGTGGGTTTTGCGGATACATCCCTTTCGGTTTTGATGACGCTGCCGTCAGGGTTCAGTACACCGGGATACATGACATCCGGAGGCGGCGTCATGTCCGGTCGACTGGCGTCCATCAGAGGCGTGGTCCCATCGCTGGTGCCCATCAATACCGCGCGTATTCTGGACAGCATTTCGTTGATCGCCATCAGCGCAACAGACTTCTGGTATGTCTCCGCACGGCTCAGGCCTGGAGCCTTTGTACCGGTCGTCTCGTGGGCTGCCCCGAAAAACACATCGCTTTGTCCGGACTTATTCAAGCTTTGCCCGCTGCCCACCGACGTCTGCGGGGCTTCATAGCCCGTGTTTCCGGACCTGGCCAATGATGAGCCAGGATTGCGGGTCGGCAAGTTTTGACTGTTGTTGTTTTGACGGTTCAGATCCTCAATCGGGATATCAGGTGCTCGTGTCGCGCCACTTGAAAACATTGAAGCTTTCATAAGCTACTCCGTTGCTTGATTTTTGATCAATTCATGGGGCAACCGACGATCGTCGGTCCTTCCCGTTTTTCAGCATGAATGCGCCCGTGAGTGGTCCGGAACGCCGCAGCGGTTCCTTTTATCGTAGCGTTAGCACGAGGGTTTGCCAGCCAGGGCATGCCTTTATCTGTATATCCATACAGATAAAACTTGCCCATCGCGCGCTCAAAGTTCATCCTTGCAGCCTCACCACCGGTAATCGAAGACGGTAGTCATGCGGCTGTTCCTTTGCGAAAAACCCTCTCAGGCCAAAGACATCGCGGCTGCGCTTGGCGCAACGCGGCGTGGTGACGGCTGCTGGGTGGGTGCCAATGCCACGGTCACCTGGTGCATCGGCCATCTGCTGGAAACCGCGCCACCGGACGCTTACGACGCCCGCTACAAGCGCTGGGTGCTGGAAGACCTGCCCATCGTGCCGCAACAATGGAAAATGCTGGTCAAACCCAGAACCGCCAGCCAGTTCAAGGCAGTCAAGCGTCTGCTGGGCGAGGCGAAAGAGCTGGTCATCGCCACCGATGCCGACCGTGAGGGCGAGATGATTGCCCGGGAGCTGGTCGAGCACTGCCGCTATCGCGGGCCGATCCAGCGCCTGTGGCTGTCGGCGCTGGACGATGCCTCGATTCGCAAGGCGCTGGCCGCGCTCAAGCCGGGTGCCGAAACCTTCAGCCTGTACCACTCGGCGCTTGGCCGCTCCCGCGCTGACTGGCTGATCGGCATGAACATGAGCCGTCTGTTTACCTTGCTGGGCAGACAGTCCGGCTACCAGGGCGTGCTGCCGGTCGGGCGCGTGCAGACCCCCACCTTGCGCCTGGTGGTGGATCGCGACCGCAGCATCGCCGATTTCGTGCCGGTGCCTTACTGGGGCATCGACGTCAGACTGCTGCATGACCATCAGGCGTTCATCGCCCAATGGCGCGCGCCATCGGACGTTTGCGACGATCAGGATCGCTGCCTGAACGCGTCACTCGCACAACAGGCCGCCCAAGCCATCCGCCATGCGGGCAGCGCCCGGCTGGTCAAGCTGCGCACCGAACGTATCCGCGAAGCGGCACCGCTGCCGTTCGACCTTGGCACGCTGCAGGAGATCTGCTCGAAGAAGCTGGGGCTCGGTGCTCAGGAAACCCTCGACATCGCCCAGGCGCTGTACGAAACCCACAAGGTCATCACCTACCCGCGCAGCGATTGCGGCTACCTGCCCAACAGCCAGCACAGCGAGGCTGCGAGCATTATCGCGGCGCTGGGCAAGGCCGATCCTGCCCTGGGGGAGCTGCTCCCGCACCTCGATGCGCAGCGCCGCTCACGGGCCTGGAACGACGCCAGGGTGAGCGCGCACCACGGCATCATCCCCACTGCTGCGGCCAAAGGCATCGAGCGCCTGACCGGCAAGCCCAGAGCGGTCTACACCCTGATCAGGGCCCGCTATCTGGCGCAGTTTCTGCCCAATCACGAATATGATCGCACCCAGGCCGATTTCGATTGCGCAGGTCATGCGTTGCGGGCCGTTGGCAAACAGATCGTCGAACCCGGCTGGAAGCGTGCCATGCCCGAAGCACTGGTCCCGTCAAAGGGCCGCGAAGCCCCTGCGCCGCAGCCACTGCCCGCGCTGTTTCAGGGCTGCGAGTGCACTGTTGCCGACGTGCTCCTCAAGGACCTGTGGACCCAACCGCCCAAGCCATTCACGGAAGGCGATCTGATCAAGGCGATGAAGAATGTCGCCAAACTGGTGGAAGACCCGCTGCTCAAGCAAAAGCTCAAGGACACCACCGGCATCGGCACTGAAGCGACCCGCGCTGGCATCATTCAGGGTTTGCTGGATCGAGGCTACCTGACCAAACAGGGCAAGGCGCTGTGCGCCAGTCCGGCTGCTTTCAGCCTGATCGACGCCGTGCCACGTGCCATCGCCGATCCTGGCACCACGGCGATCTGGGAACAGGCGCTGGACATGGTGCAGAATGGCGAGATGAGCCTTGAAGAGTTCGTGACCCGACAGGCCGCATGGATGAGCAAGCACGTCAGCCGCTGCGTCGGCATGCGTATGTCGATCAGCGGTCCGGCGAGTCCGGCAGGCGTGAAGCCGCCATGGAAGAAAAAGCGCAAGGCCAGTCCGCGCAAGACAGCCAGCAGCGACAAGGCAACCGGCACCGCAGCGAAAAAACCGCGCCGTGCCACCAAACCTGCCAGCAAGGCGTAAGCGCGCCAGGCGGGCATCCGCCATAAAGCCTCACATCAGCAATTGCACAACCAGGTGTACCCACATGTCAGACCGCGAAATCATCGTCCCTCCCACCATGGAACTCATCATGGACCGCGCTGGTTACGCGCCAGCAGTCAGGGTGGGTCATACGCTCTACTGCTCCGGACAGGTCGGCCGTACGCGTGACATGGAAGTGATCCTGAATCCCGAGGCGCAGTTCATCGCCTGCTGGGAGAACCTGCGCACATTGCTGGCCGAGGCTGGCTGCACCTTCGATGACATCGTCGACATGACCACCTATCACGTCTCGATGAGCGAGCACATGCCGGTCTTTCGTGAGGTGAAAAACCGGCTCTTTCCGCGCGGACAATGCGCCTGGACCTGCATCGGCGTCGCTGAACTGGCACATCCCGGACTGCTGCTGGAAATCAAATGCGTGGCCGTTGTACGCCAGCCCTGATCAGGCGGATCGATCTTCGCAACGCGCCTTCAACTGCTCCAGCATCGGGGTGTCAGTACGCTCGAAACGCAACGGTGTGACGGAAACACCGCCATTCATGACCACATGGGTTTCGCTGCCGGGCACGTCCGCCAAATCATGACGGTGGATGCTCAGCCAGAAATAATCGCGCTCGCGCATGTCAGTGCGTGACGTGACGTCCAGCGTATCGATCCGACCGGCACCCTGAGTCGTGAACTGCATCGGACCGGCTTCTGCTGCCGGAACATCCGGAAAATTGATGTTCAGGCAAGCGCCCTGCTCCCAGCCCAGCCCCCATACCTTGCGAATCACATCAGGCGCCAGTTGTCGCGCCGTTTCCCAACGCACGGAGTCGCGCCGCGTCAGGGCCTGGCTCAGGGCAATCGACGGCACGCCGAACAGCAGCCCGGCCATTGCCGCACCGACCGTGCCTGAAAACACCGTTTCCACCCCCAGATTGGCGCCCTTGTTGATGCCGGAAAGGATCAACTGCGGGGGTTCGCTCATTAGCTGACGCAGCGCCATGGCCACACAATCGGCGGGTGTGCCGGACACTGAAAACGTGCGTTCCCCGCGCGCTGTCACGCGCAAAGGGTGGTGGATGCTCAGTGCGTGGGAGATGCCGCTCTGGTCTTGATCGGGGGCGACAATCCAGACCTCATCGGCCAATTCTCGCGCCACTTCTTCCAGCGCCAGCAGTCCCGGGGCATCGATGCCATCATCGTTGGTGATCAGTATCCGGGACAGTTTCTGGAAAGACATAAGGGCTCCTGAGTTGTGAGCCGCGACCCGCATACCAGGCCGCAGCGACGACTGACCGCCCTGCTGCGCAGAGCGGTGTTCCATTCAGACGGGTGAAAGACGGGAAGTCAAAGACTGGAGCGCAGCGGAATCTCATGCCGCGATGACTCGGCCTGCGTGTCGTCCAGCCCCACCATTTCATCATGGGCGACACCCTGACTCAGAAACAGATGCACATCCGGCACTGACGACAGCACCTTGCGCGCTTCTTCAACCGATGCGATATGAAGGGGCTTGCCGTGAGAGTCATGTACCGGCACCGACCGCTCACCGACCAGTGCATGAAGTACGTAGGAACCGCCTTCCATCGACACCAGATTGAGTTCACTAATCTTGCCAGCCTTGATATCGCTGGACAGCTCTTGAATGTTCAAAATCACACCTCCGTAAGCGTTCCGGGAATCAGAGCGTCACAAGAGTTGAGCCTGGACCGGCGTTAACGTTCCATTGCCATCGCGTCAGGCGTGAACAATAACCCCTGAGCGGTCTGCAGACCGGGCGACGGTCGTCACCGCGCTCATTCAATGACCCAGCAACTGCGCTGCGTCGAAGCCCATCCGCAGGTTGCCCCAATGACGGCCTTCAAAGAAAAACGGCACGTCAATCTCGGTCATGATTTCGCCGGTGTCACGCAGATAGGTCTGCAACAGGAAACGCTGTTTGTTACCTGCCGCGCGCAAGCCCACAGGGTCGGAGAACATCCGTTTGTTGCGGCACACTGGCAGGTCGACGGCGCGGTTGCCGGTCGGTTTCTGCGATACCCAGCTGTTGTTGACCGGGCAATAGCCTTTGGCATCGACAATGAATGAAACCTTGCCGCCTCGAGTGCCTTTGGTCAGCGAGTCGCACTCTTCCTGACAGATCAGTGCAAAGCGTTCGGTGTAGCTGGTCAGGTATTGCTTGGGGTCGGTGCCGGGGATCAGTTTGTAGCTCTGATCGAACAGGTTGACCCCTTCCTTGTGCAGGACCGCCAGGCGAGCCTGCAAAACGTCGCGGCAATGACTGGCACGCGTGATCGCGGCATCCAGTTCGCCATGCCCGAGTACGAAGCGGCCCAGCAATGCCTGTACCCGCTCGGCGACGCCTGAGAGGTCGCGCGTGGCGGTTGCCGAATGCTGCATGCGTTGATCGATGGCCTGGCTGTCGGCGTAGATACGCGTTACCCGCTCATTGATGCCGGTGTTGGTGTCAGCGAACTGCTGGATGTGCGTCGCGATGTCGGCAAGCTTGTCGTTGGTCGATTCGAAGTCGCCAATCATGCTCTCGAAATGACCGGAGGCCCGCTCCACAACCTGTTGGGTTTCACGCGCGCTCTGGCTGATCTGAGTGGTCTGCTCGTAGGTGGAGCTGACTTCCAGCAGCATGGCGTCAATGTTCTGGGAGATGTCGTCAGTGGCCTTGCTCACGTTCTGTGCCAGCGTACGCACTTCATCCGCCACCACGGCAAAGCCGCGTCCGCTCTCCCCGGCACGCGCCGCTTCAATGGCCGCGTTGAGCGCCAACAGGTTGGTCTGCGAAGAAATCTGCTGGATCAGCCCGACGATGGATTTGATGCTCGACGAGCGCTGATTCAGCGCCGAGACGAGCACCCCGAACTCATTGAGGCTGCTGGAAATCTGGCTGATATTACCGGTCACTTCCAGCAGCTCGGAGTAAGAGCCGCGTGCCATGCTCAGGTTCTGCGCCGTGGTACTGGAAATGCCCTGGGTTTGCCGGGACACATCTTCAATGCTGCCCACAGCCATGTTGCTCTGATCCATGACTTCTTTCGAAAAGCGAGCCTGATCGGTGGCGCTGTCGCTCGAATCACTGATGTTCTTGAGCGAACGCGCCGACTCGACCGCAATCTGCACGGTCAACGCCTGAATACTGCTGATCACTTCACGCTGCTTGGCCAGAAACCGGTTGCAGGTACTGGCCAGCACTCGAATTTCATCGTGGGTCAGCAACGGCAGATCCTTGGACAGGTCACCCTCGCCATTGGCGATTTCTTCGAGCGCGCCAGTCATGAACATCACCGGTCGTACGATCAGGTGACGCAAGTACCAGACCATAAAGCCGACCATGCCCAGCGTGAACAGCGTACTGAGCAGAATGGCGTTGCTCAGTGCATCCAGCCGGCCTTCAATGCGCGACAGTACACCGGCCTCCAGTTGCGCACTGCGCAATAGCGTCACGATGTCCGCCCGGACCGACAGGGCCACCCAGTACAGCAATGCGCTGATCACAACCAACAGAAAAAGGCTTGAGAGCTTTTTGGTCAGCGTGTTGAAAAACTGCCTTTCGACCGACTCGTACAAAGCCTTTAACGTTTGCATGCAGCTGCTCCTGGGCGCGAGGGTGTTCAGTTTCGATGGTTAACGTCTGTTAGTGCAAAAGCTTTAAATCAGCAGGAATGACCAGAACGGGCGAAACGTCCTGATCAGGCTTCACCTGCCAGAGTCGAGGCATGCGGTGAGCGGGTCGCGAGCGTACGCCAGATAATGGCTTATAGATATCAAAGCCGGAATCTGTCCACCGATTGCGAGAGCTTGCCCGCCAGCGCGGACAACTCATCGGTGGTGGTGGCCGTCTGGCCGATGACCCGACTGTTGTCCTCGGACATGCTGGCGATCATTTCCACCTGATGGGCGATTTCATTGCTGGCCAGGCTCTGCTCGCCGATGGTTCGGGTGATGTCATTGACCAGCTGTGTGGTACTCAGGGTGGCTTCGAGAATATCCCGAATGGCGCGCTCGACCTCGGCGGTCACCGCCATGCCTTTATCGACCTGTGCTACGCCCGCTTCCATGCTGGTTACCGCCTCGCGGGTGCTTTGCTGGATGCGGGCAACCATGCCGGTAATCTCCTGCGTCGACGCACTGGTGCGTCCCGCCAGGCTGCGTACCTCGTCAGCCACCACCGCAAAGCCCCGGCCCTGCTCACCGGCGCGTGCCGCTTCAATGGCCGCATTGAGCGCCAGCAGGTTGGTCTGGTCGGCAATGCTCTTGATCACCTGAATGATGTTGAAAATGGCTTCCGACTCTTTATCCAGCGTGCGAATCACCTGCGCCGATTGCTGCGCCGAACGCGCAATGCCGTCCATGTCGCTGACCACCTGATGGATCACCCGGCCGCCGTTCTTGGCCAGTGACTCGGCCTGACTGGCCATTTCCCGGGCTTGTTCGGCGTGACGGGTGATTTCCTCGATGCTGGCGGTCATTTCGCTGGCCGCCGCCGACATGGTTGCCGCAGCCGAGCTTTGCTGCTGACTGCTGCCCGCGACTTCGTGACAACCGCTGCTCAGTTGCCCGCTCATGCCGCTGACGCCATGGGCATTGCTGCGCACCACCTCAATCATCCCGCGCAGATCACGCTGCATGATGGCCAGGCTGCGAATCAGCATGCTGGCTTCGTCACGGTTGCGCGGTTCGGTAATCGGCTCGCTGAGGTTGCCGTGGGCAATGCTGTCGGCGATGCGGCTGGCAGACTGCAAGGGGATCATGATGCTGCGGGTCACCCAGTGGCCTTGGGCCAACAGCATCAACAGACCGACAACCAGAACCACACCGAGCGTGACGTTAGCGCTGCGAATGGCATCGCGGGTGACATCGCCGCTGGCTTTGGAGTTGTTCTCGATCAGGTCACTCAGCGTGGACATCTGGCCTTCCAGCTGGGTGAAGGCGGCAGTGAACGTGCCCAGATCCTGCTGTGCCCGGTCAGGGCTGTCCAGCGCCAGACCGACAATTCGCTCGCCTGCACTGATGTAGGCATCCAGACTCGGCTTGACCCTGTTCAGTTCAGCCTTGAGGGTGTCGTTGATCGGCAGCGCGAGGTTATCGCCCAGCACCTTGCGAAACTGCGTCGCATGTTCGTTGAGAGAAGCCAGTACCTCTGCTCGCGTAGTGTTGCTCTTGCCCAGCCCGACCAGCATGGCCGAAAGCACGTCGGCACGCAGGGCATCGTGCATCATGTCGGCCTGCATATGATTGCTTAGCGCAGCCATGCTGACCTCGTTGTCGATCATCGCCGCAGCCATCCGGTTGTTGCCCAGATAACTGACCACACTGATGATCAGCACGGCGAGCAATCCCGTGCAGATCAGCAAAAACAGACGGAGTTTTATCGACATCCTGAAGCCCCTTGCGGTCAATGGAATAACGCGAGCTGCGGCTGCTCTTATTCAAAGCTTATCGACACCGGTTCCAGGATATTTAAGACTAATTTCAAGGGGTTTGATTTTCCCGAACGCAGATAGCGCCAAGGTTGCGGCATCGGGGTTCTGTCAACACGCCCCCGATGCCACGTTGCAATCACTGGGCGCCGCGCACCTTGGCGATTTCGTCGTACATCATCTTCACCAGACCGGCGTCCAGTTGCTGTGAAAACTCGTCAATCACCGGCTTTACGCGCTCACGGAAACGCTCCTTCTCGGCGGGGGAAATGTCGTTGACCGCAATCTGTCTTTCCAGATTGGCGCGAGCCTTGTCCATGCTGTCGGCCGTCACTTGGCGCTGGAAGACCTGAGCCTTGGCGGCAGCGTCACGAATCAGGGCCTTTTCATCGTCGTTCAGGCGATTCCAGGTCTTCTGGCTCATGATCAGCGACTGTGGGTTGAAGATGTGCCCGGTCGCGGACAGGTACTTCTGCACTTCGAAAAACTTGCTGCCCTCGATCACCGTGTACGGATTTTCCTGACCGTCGATGGTGTGCTGTTCAAGGCCGGTATAGACCTCAGGAAAGGCCATGGGCACCGGATTGGCGCCCAGCGCCGAGAACGTTTTCAGATAGATCGGCGATTGGATGACCCTGATCTTCAGGCCCTGCATGTCTTCAAGACGAGTGATCGGGTGTTTGCTGTTGGTGACGTTGCGAAACCCCAGATCCCAGTAACCGAGGGCGACCAGCCCTTTGCTGTCGAGTTGCGCCGAGAGTTTCTGGCCGACCGGACCGTCGATGACTGCATGCGCTTCCTTCACGTCGTTGAACAGGAACGGGAAGTCGAGCATGGCAAAATCGGGCGCCTGAGCGGCCAGAATCCCGGAGTTCAGTACGGTGATGTCCAGCGTGCCGCCCTGTAAGGCAGACACCGTCTGCACATCGCCGCCCAGCGTGCCGCCGGGGAATAAGCGCACCTTGATCTTGCCGCCACTGCTTTCACTCAACAGATCGGCAAATTTCTGTGCGCCCTGCCCCTGCGGGTGCTCCTTGACGTTCTGAAAGGCAAAACGCAGCGTGCGCTCGCGAATCTCTGCTGCGTGGCTGGCCATGCTCCCCAGCAACAGGCTGGTGGCACAGGCCCCGGCCAGCAGGGTTTTCATCAGTTTCTGCATGTCATCATTCTCCGGTCTTGTTATTGGAAATGGAGGGGTGAAGGTCAAACGGCTTCTGGCCCATCGTCAGCGGGTCAGAAAAGCCAGTGGCGCCAGAACCAGTTGTGGAAACAGCACCAGCAAGAACAGCACGACGAACTGCGCCAGCATGAAAGGCCAGACGCCCCGAATGATCTCGTCCATGCTGATCTTCGAGACCCCGCACACCACGTTGAGCACCGTGCCCACGGGTGGGGTGATCAGGCCAATGGCCGTATTGATCAAAAACAGCACCCCGAAATACACAGGATCGATGCCAGCCATGGTCACGGCGGGCATCAGGACTGGCGTCAGGATCAGAATGGTCGGGGTCATGTCCATCACTGTGCCGACCAGAATCACCAGCAGCATGATCACCATCAGCAGCAGCGTCGGGTTGTCCATGAAGGGTTCAAGCAACGCCGCCAACTGGTCCGGCAGCTCGGCGATGGTCACCAACCATGACGACACCATGGCCGCAGCGACGAGCAGCATCACCACCGATGTGGTCTTGGCAGACGAAAGCACCAGTTCGTACAGCTGATTGATCTTCAGCTCCCGGTAGATCACCAGCGACACGAACAGGGCATACACCGCAGCGACCACAGCCGCTTCAGTCGGCGTGAAAATGCCGAACTTCAGGCCGAACACAATGATCAGCGGCAAGCCCAACGCCCACGAGCCGTCCACCAGCGTACGCAGGATTTCCCTGGCACTGCGCTTGGGCGGAGGTTCGACGTTTTCGCGACGGGAGATGAACCACCATGCCACGGCCAGCGCGGCCCCGAGCATCAGTCCGGGGACGATACCGGCCAGAAACAGCTTGGAAATCGAGACGCCGGACGCAACACCGAACACGATAAAGCCAATGCTCGGCGGGATGATCGGCGCAATGATGCCTCCCGCTGCAATCAGGCCGGCCGAATGCGAACGATTGTGTCCGGCGTGGACCATCATCGGCACCAGCAGCGCAGCCAGTGCCGCGGCGTCGGCCACTGCCGAACCTGACAACGACGCCAGCAGGCAGGAAGCGATGATCGCCACATAGCCCAGGCCACCGCGCTTGTGTCCGACCAATGCCATCGCGATGTTGACGATGCGTTTGGACAAGCCGCCGGCGTTCATCACCTCACCCGCCAGCATGAAAAACGGTACGGCCATCAGCGGAAAGCTGTCGGCGCCGTTGAGCAGGTTCTGGGCGATGATCTGCGCATCGAACAGGTCAAGGTGCAGCATCAACGCGACGCTCACCAGCAGCAGCGCGAACGCAATCGGAATACCCAGTGCCATGCTGCCCAGCAGCGATCCGAGAAATATCAGCAAGGTCATGGTCGATGCCTCCGGGTGGCGGAAGCAGACGACGCGTCCGGCGGGGTCACGCTATCGGCTTCGTTTTCCTTGACCATCAGCAGCGCCTCGTCGTCCAGCCTGCCGCTCAACGCCAGGTACACCTGGTACAGCAGGATTGCGGCGGCGCTGACGCCGAAGACCAGTCCGGCGGCGTAGAACACCGCCATTGAAAAACCCGATGCGGGCGCGACGACTCGCAGGTTGATGACGGCCTGCTTCCAACTGCCACTTGAAATCAACCAGCAGATGTAGAGCATCAGCAACTGGCCTGTGATCAGACAGATACGTTTCCCCATAGGCGGCAGACGCTTGACCAGACTGTCCAGACCCAGGTGGCCCCGATCTTTCATGGCCACCAGCGCGCCAAGAAAGATCATCCACACGAAAAACCAGCGCGAGAGCTCTTCGGACACGCTGATGCCCGAATTGAACGCATAGCGCAGCACCACGTTGCCGAACACCAGCACGACCATGGCGACCATGCACAGCACAATCAGCAGCTTGAGTAGTTTGAAATACAGATCGACGATTTTCGTCATTGGCCAGACCTCGCAGGTGCACAAGAGCCAGCGCAGCGGCCAGACACCCTGAACGCCCTTTCCATGGGACGGGCATTCTGTGACGGAACTGCGCTGAAGCGGATGGGCGAATCAGGAAACTACTGCGAGCGGGTCCAGCCAATGCTTGCGTATCGGCATCGCACGTTAATGACTGGCGAAGGTAAAGCGCAAAGGATCAATCCCTGGAGCATGACGGTGTGCCTCGATTGTTCTTATTGTGTTCCTGCCTGGAACGGCACAGGCGGATGTGCGTTAAAAATGTACCAGCCGGTTAATAACGTCAACGTGTCCTGAGAGCGGGATAAGTGATCGGATTCTTTAATAGGCGGAAAAAATGGCTTAACTACGCCAATATGCGGCGATAGGTACCGAATAAATATTTTTTCGAAGAAGAAAAATCAGTCACATTGCTCAGAAAAACGGGCGATTATCGGACATTTTTCACGCCAACAGGCTCATGAGGCCTCCCTGAACAAACGCACGTCAAATTGCTGCTCGCGTCAAGACAGCGCTCAGGCCATTCAGGGATCCTGATGCGTAAACCTGACGTAACGCTGTCATGCGCCTATGGTGAACTGGATGCACCCACGCCCACCGCAGGAGCAAGCGCAGTGCCTGACAAGACATTGAAAGCAGACCTTACCTATCGCCCTCGCCTCGCCGACCTCGAACCACTCAGTTCCAAGTCAGGATTGCTTGCGCCGCAGGCGGAACCGCTGGTGTCGCCACGCACCACGCCTGCCAGTGACCTGAAAACGCGAAAAGGCTACGTCGAGGATTTTCTGGGCGACTTCGTCGTACCCTGGCCCGCGCCGGACACAGAACTGGCTGCCGATGTCTACCCCCTGAAGAACACCGGGGATCGTCTGGACTACCTGCATTTTTCCATCACCATGTCGCGCAGTCGGCGTCTGGCGCTCTACGTGGGTGTGAACATTGATGGTGACAGCAGCGTGGAGGTCAAGCGCAGCAACGATGCGTGGTCGTTCGACGGCAGGCTGCCTGCCGACGCGCAGATTGGCGAAAGCCTGTATGCCGGCAACCTGCTGGACCGTGGGCATCTGGTCAGACGCCAGGACCCCAACTGGGGCCAGGACGCGCAAACCGCCAACGCGGACACCTTCCATTTCACCAACTGCTCGCCGCAAATGAGCGCGTTCAATCAGAAAACCTGGCTGGAACTGGAAGACTACATTCTGGATAACACGCGTCGCTGGAAATCCAGGGTCACGGTATTCAGCGGTCCGGTACTGCGCGACGACGACCGCAGCTACCGTAACGTGAAGATCCCTTCAGCCTTCTGGAAAGTCGTGGCGTTTCTGGGTGATGACGGCAAGCCCTCGGCCAGCGCCTACATGATTGATCAGAGCCGGGAACTGGGTGAGCTGAGCATCGTGTTCGGCCAGTTGAAGACCTGGCAGCGCAGCGTCATGCAGATCGAACAGCTCACCGGTATCCGTTTTGGCAAGCTGGCGGACTATGACGGTTTCTCCAATGAGGAACGCTTGACCGGCACCCGTATCGAAGCGCAGATTCGCGGGCCGCAGGACGTACGGCTGTAAACGACAGCCCCACGCCCTGTCCATGCATCACTCGAACTGCTGGCGGTTTTCCGGGGTGATCAGCTTGAACGGCACCCAGATCACCGGCGACGCCAGCGTTTCACCCCGGGCCATGCTCAGCGCGGCATCCACGGCACCCTTGGCCTGTCCCACCGCATCCTGAAACACACTCACGGCCATCTTGCCCTCGGCCATCAGCTTGAGCCCGTCGGGTGTACCGTCGATGCCGCCGACCAGATAGTTCTGGGCGCTCTTGCCCGCCTTCTCCAGCCCCATGATTGCGCCAATGGCCATTTCATCGTTGTTGGCTGCGATGATCGAGAAGTCCACGCCCTGCTTGACCCAGTCGATGACGATGGTCGCGGCCTGGCTGCGCTCCCAGTTACCGATTTTCTTCTGCACGATCTTCATGTTCGGGTATTTGGCGACGACCTTTTCCACGTCTTCGGTGCGCATCACCGAAGACTTGTTGCTCGGGTCACCCACCAGAATCACCACATTGCCCTTGTAATCGGCACGGCGCGCCAGCTCCTCCATCTGCAAGGTGCCGGATTCCAGCTCGTCGGAGCCGACGAATGCCGTTTGTGCTGGCCACTTGGCGGGGTCCGGGTTGCGGTTGACGAACACCAGTGGAATCTTCGCTTCATTGGCCAGACGCATCATTTCCGGCGCACTCTTGCCGTTGACCATGGCGATGACGATGGCATCCACCTTCGAACTCACCAGATTGCGAAACTGACGCATCTGCAAGTCCACGTTGTCCTGGCCGTTCTCCATGAAGATATCGGCATCAAGCACCGCAATCTGCGTCTCCACGCCATGGCGCAGAATGGTCTGGAAGTTATCGTTGTACTTGGCCATGCCGACGCCGACCAGGGGTGTGCTGGCGTGAGCCAGACTGGCGGCCAGGAGGCTGGCACCCAGGGAAATCGCTAACCATTGCTTCATGTTCTGACTCCCGGGCATCAAACGCTGAAATGATGGAGCAGCTCGCGCTGATCCCTGGCCATTTTCGACAGGTCCTGGCTGCTGCTGGCCGACTGTTCGGCACCGTCTGCAGCCTGTTGGGCAGCGTCATTGATGTGCGTGACCATGCGGCTGGTCTCCTGCACCGTCGCGCTCTGCTGCTCGGTGGCGGCCGCGATCTGGATGTTCATGTCGCGAATGGTGCCGACCGCCTCGCCCATTTCCAGCAACAGCTCATCAGCGCCCGACGCCAGCGTCACGCAGTGATTGGACTGGATCTGGCTTTCGTTCATGACCTGCACCGCAGAATGAATCTTGCTCTGCATCTGGCCGATCATTTCCTGGATCTCGCTGGTCGATGTCTGGGTGCGACTGGCCAGCGACCTGACCTCGTCGGCAACCACCGCAAAGCCCCGGCCCTGCTCGCCCGCCCGTGCAGCCTCAATGGCGGCGTTGAGCGCCAGCAGGTTGGTCTGTTCGGCAATGGTGCGAATCGCATCGACAATGCCGTCGATGTTCTGGCCGTATTTCTGCAGCTCATCGGTCACGGCAGAAGCCTTGTTGACCTGTTCGGCCTGCTGGCGAATGTTAACGATGGTTTCCGCCACACGCTTCTGCACCTTGTCGGTCAGCTCGCTGGTGTTGTCCACGGCGCTGCGCGTGTCCTGAGCACGCCGGGCCACTTCCTCGACCGTGCTTTCCATCTCGTTCATGGCCGAGGCAGCCGAATGCAGACGGTCCTTCTGCTCGTCGACGACCCGCGTGGTCTGCTCGCTGATCTGGGCATTGTTGCTGGCGGTCTGGGCCAGGGCGTCCGCCGAGCCGATCAGCTCGCGAAAGGTCTGCTGCAGGGACTGGGTGAATTCGTTCAGGTACCCACCCAGTTCGCCGAACTCATCCTTGCGGCTGACATCGAAGCGCACGCGCATATCGCCCGTGGTCAAGGTCTTGAGCACTTCGCGGAAAGCCGCCAGCGGGCGACGCAGACTGAAGGCAACCCAGGTACCGATGACCACAGCCGCCAACACCGCCAGTAGGCAGGCAACCAGCAACAGGCTAAGGCTGGTGGCGATCGTCGAGTCCGCCCCTTCCTTGGCTTCGTTGGCAACCGCCAGTGACTGATTGCCGAACTCGCCGATCTTGTCCAGCGTGGACTGCAGACGCGTTTCAGCAGCCTGCCGCTGCTTGCTGACCTGCTCGGCCAGCGCAGCTTCCTGACGATACGCCTGATAAACGCCGTCAGCACCGGTCAGGTCATTGAGCAGGCGATTGACCATGACGGCGGCCACACGGCCAACGCGAGGATCCGCGGCGGTCAGCTCACGAGTACGGGTGCTGATCACCTCGTCCTGAAGGTTGAGCACGCGCTGCAGCATTTGCATGTCGGGGGTCGCAGCATGTGCGGCCAGGCCTTCATAGGACTTGCCGACCTCCAGCAACAGCTTCTCGGCTGCAGCGACATGGTCGGCAGCGCCCGCATTGCGCTCGCGGGCGATGTAGTCGCGAAGGTAGCTGGTCAGTTGCACGCTCTGGCTGTTGCTGTAGCCCTGAAGAATGCGGGTCTGCTGCAGTTGCAGGACGTGCTGGCGGTGGCTGGCGATCAGGGTTTGCGCCTGTTCGGCGTAGGCGGCACTGAGCTGACGTTGCTGGGTCAGGTTATCGCGCAGATCAGCGCGGTCACCGATATAGGCTGGCGTGCTGTCGAGCAGTTGATTAAATCGCGCCATGCTGTCGTTGAACGGCTGCTTGCCGTCGTCGATCTGTTTCGGGTCGTTGCTGACCAGAACACCCAGCAATGCCTGGTTGGCGCGCAAAACATGCACGTACAGTTCGCTCGCCGCACGGCTCAGGGGCGCCGACTGACCGGTAATGATGCTCAAGCGCTCGCTTATCGAGTGGGTGCTCTGATAGCTGATACTCACCATGGCGAGTAACAACACAACCAGCACGGCAAACCCACCAATCACTCGCTGAAGAATGGTCATGGCTGTCCTCTTTTGTTTTTATGGCGCGCCGTATGCCGTGCACAACGACGTCCAGAACGTCAGTGCACAAACAGGTCGGAGCTCAAAATAGGATGTCGGCTGCGCCAGAGGCGACTTGAGGCGTGGTTCGCATAATTAATGTGTTTCAGGGCGCACCTGACAAAGCATCAGGCGCTGCCCTGGTGAACATCAGCGAAAGTGGCGCGCAACGGCCTCAGGTGCATCAGGAACGTCCATGTTGATACGACGCCAGGCCGCCTGGGCAAAGCTGTACACCGAAAACGCAATCAGCCCGAGCGCTACGACCAGCAGCACCAGCCCGCCTGCGGGAAGATCCAGCAGCCCGTTCAGCGCATCCTTCATGCCCGGTGGGTGCATCGCCTGATAGCTGGAGCCGCTCACCACGAGCAATACGGCGATCTCGATGAAGGCTATGCCTCGGGCAATCAGGCCGAAGCGCGACACAGGGCGCACGTAGCGCATAACGTCTTCATCGGCCTCGAAGTACTTTTCGAACGATGCCTTGTAGCCCTTGATGATATGTACGATGCCCAGACCCAGCGGCACCAGGGCCACGACGTAGACCAGCAGGTTGGAGTGGTCCCAGGACAGAATCCACTTCAACAGGTCTTCGGTCTGGCCATCGCCCGACCCGCCCGAGCTTTTAAGCCCGCTGACCAGCAGACCCAGTGCAAAGAACGCCAGTGCGCCGTAAGTAAATCCGCCCACCAACAGGCCACCGCGAATCACCAGGCCTTTGAACTCCCGGCCGTGGTGATCGACATCACGGGTCGCCTGCAGCACACGCCAGGCGGCAAACGCCAGCAGGCCGACGACGACAATCCCGACCAGCACGCTACCGAACGGCTGGCTCAACAAGGCTTCAAGGCTGCTGTGACTGTCTGCGGGTCTTGAGGACCCCAGCGCCGCGAGTACGGCAAACAGACCGATGATCAGATAGACAACACCACGGGCGGCGTAACCGCCTCGTGCCAACATGACGAGGCTGCGTTGCGCAGACATAAGGACCTTCCCTGAATAGAGTGATACACGAACAGACCCGTGGCGACGCCAGGGGTTCGAAGCGATTGAGGCGCAGCGCGGGATTGGCCGTTCTGCACCTCGACACGGCATCAGGCGAAGGTCGCGCCTCGGGCATTCACGAACACCGAATACAGCGAATGGCTGCTGGCCATGAACAGCCGATTGCCCTCAGGCCCGCCGAAGCAAAGGTTGGCGCAGCGTTCAGGCAGCGTGATATGGCCGATCGCCTTGCCTTGCGGATTGAACACCCGCACGCCATCGAGCTTTGCCAGATCGGCCTGGGGATTGCCATTGCCACCCCAGCCGCACCACAGGTTGCCGCTTTCGTCGCATTTGATGCCGTCGATGGCGGCGTAATCCACCCCTTCTATGTGGTTGCGCCGCGCGCCCAGTGTGCCGTCATCATTAACGGCGATGGCCCAGATGATGCCGTTGGGCCTGGCGCGGCCCTCGACCACATAAAGCGTTTTCTCGTCCGGCGAGAAACACAGGCCGTTCGGCCCGGCCAGGTCGTCGATCACCCGGCTGACCTTGCCGTCGCCCGGATCGATGCGATACACCCCGAAGGGTTGTGACTGCGGCACCTTGTGGCCTTCATAGTCGCTGTTGGCCTGGAACATGGGGTCGGTGAACCAGATCGAGCCGTCACGTTTGCAAACGATGTCGTTCGGCGAGTTGAAGGGCTTGCCGTCGAAACGGTCGGCGAGCACGGTGATGCGCCCGTTGTATTCGGTGCGCGTGACCCGCCGCCCCTCGTTGGTGGTCGATGAGCCTTCGCAAACCAGCAAGCGGCCTTGACGATCACGGCACATGCCGTTGGAGAAATTCGAATGCTCGCGGTACACCGACAGGCTGCCGGTGACTTCGTCCCAGCGCATGATGCGGTTGTTGGGAATGTCGCTGACCAGCAGGTAACGACCATCGCCCATCCACACCGGCCCTTCGGCCCAGCGCATGCCGGAGGCCAGCTTTTCAACGCTGGCATTGAAGATGCGCAGGTCCATGAAGCTGTCGTCCAGCACATTGACCAGCGGATCGGGGTAGCGCTGGGTCAGCGGCTCGGCCAGAGAAAAGCGCGGCAACGCGCCAATGGCTGCGACCGTCGCGGAAACTGCCAACGACTTTTTCAGAAATCCCCTGCGGCCCTGATCGGCCGCGTTACCTGCCTGGAAGCGATCCATGGTGTGTGTCCTTGTTTTGTTTTTAGTCAGGTGATGCAGCGCCGTGTCAGCGATGCCCAGGCATTGGGACAGCGTGGACGCCATTCTGATTCACACCGATCAGGCTGGGGCTTAAAACCACAATCAGGTATTGTGCTGCGCCTTTACCCATCACACTTCTTCGAGGGACTCAGGCATGCCGTCGAGCAAACGTGAGCAGGCACAGACAGAACGACGCTTGATCGCGGCGCTGACGCAGTCCTGCGAAACGGCGAAATCCGAGATTGCAGGTTTTTGCTGGCTGACCCACGAAGTCGACTACACCGAATTTCCCCTGAGCCTTCAGGTGATCTGGGTGTTCGACACCGTAGCGGCAAAGGACCAGGCGCTGAGTCAGGGCCTGGATAAGCGCATGATCCAGTTGACTGCCGAGGCGCTGGACGAGCTAGAGATCCGGCTGACACCGTTGCCAAAGCACGTGCACGTCGACAGCGAAGAGCAATGTCAGCGCGAGAACGGCGGCGATTGGGCGCGGCGGCTTTCACGCAAGTATGCGAGACGAGGTTGAGCCATGGCCAAGGACATTGAAAACCCGTGCATTTCCGTGTGCCAGCTCAGTGGCGACCTGTGCGTCAGTTGCGGCCGGACCAAGGATGACATTCGCAAATGGAAGCGCATGAAACGTCCGGAAAAAATGGCCGCCGTGAAACGGGCCACCTTGCGCATGAAAGACTTGCAGAAAAAGGGTGGCTGACTCGGTTTATTCATGAAACATGCTGAAACTTCTTTAAAACGGCTCAGGTCTGTATTTTCCGTGGCTCGGTGGGTTTGAGTCTGACGAATTTCGAGAGTAACCGCCTTGGCCAGTCATGCAGATCGCCGCAATACCCTGTCCCTGGACAGCCTGAACTTCTTCCTCGCCGATGTGCGCGATGGACTGGGTCCCTACCTGGCTATTTATCTGCTCGCGGTCCATCACTGGGACCCGGCCAGTATCGGCGTGGTCATGACCATTGCCGGTATCGCAGGGCTGGTCACACAAACACCCGCCGGAGCGCTGATTGACCGGACCAAATCCAAGCGCGCCATCATTGCCGCCGCCGCCCTGCTGGTGACGCTGAGTTGTCTGGTGCTGCCGTTCACGTCGTCATTCACGCTGGTCGCGCTGACTCAAGCATTGAGCAGCATCGCCGCATCCGTGTTCGCACCCGCCATTGCCGCCATCTCGCTGGGCATCACCGGACCCCGTGCGTTCACCCGACGCACCGGGCGCAATGAAACCTTCAACCACGCGGGTAACGCCTGCGCCGCGCTGCTGGCCGGCGGGTTCGCTTACCTGTTCGGTCCGGTTGCCGTGTTCTACCTGATGGCGGCTATGGCGCTGGCCAGCATCCTGGCAGTCAGTTTTGTGTCCGCCGATGCCATCGACCACGATGTGGCGCGGGGTTTCGATGCCAGCCACAAGACCCATGACGGCGCTCCGTCTGGCCTGAAGGCTTTGCTGAGCAATAAGCCGCTGCTGTTGTTCGGTATCTGCTGCGCCCTCTTCCACCTGGCCAACGCCGCCATGCTGCCGCTGGTGAGCCAGAAGCTCTCGCAGATCAATATGCAGATGGCCACGCCGCTGACTTCAGCCTGCATCGTCGCCGCGCAACTGGTGATGGTGCCGGCCGCCTTGCTGGTGGGCATGAAAGCCGACGTCTGGGGCCGCAAACCCCTGTTGCTGGCGGGTTTTCTGATTCTGCCGATTCGCGGTGTGCTCTACACGCTGTCTGACGACCCGTACTGGCTGGTTGCCGTTCAGATGCTCGACGGTATCGGTGCCGGTCTGTTTGGCGCGCTGTTTCCGCTGATGGTCAAGGACCTCACACAAGGCACCGGGCGCTTCAACGTCAGCCTGGGCGCGCTGTCCACGATGTTCGGATTGGGCGCTGCGCTGAGCAACAGCCTGGCAGGCTTTGTCGTGCACGCGGCAGGCTACAGCGCCGCGTTCCTGACGCTTGCCGGAGTCGCTGCAGCGGCCTTCGTCCTGCTGTGGTTCGCGGTGCCGGAAACCCTTACTCAAGCAGGGCAAGGCTCCGATGGAAAAGGCCCGAGCGATTCTGGCCCGAGTGCGATGACCTCTCCTACTCCAGCGTGAGCGTCTGCACCTGCCAGCCTTGCGGCTGGCAGGTTGCGATCAGCAGACCGTTTCCAGCGCCCCCAAAGCCGCCCACCCAATTTCCGGTTTCATCCCACATGCCGCTACGCCCGGCCGATTCCCAACCGCCAGTTGGCCCCGCATGGTTGGCCATCAATACCGGTAACCCGTGTCGCCGCGCATGGCCTTGCAGCAGCGCGGCGTCCTTTTCATAACCGCCGGGTGATATCAGTACACTCGCGGCGTACACCCAGGCATTGCCTTGCGCCATACGTTGCACGTGCTCGGGGTGACTGAAGTCGGCGCACACGCACAGGCCTATTGTGTGTGGGTGCAGTGGCAGAAAACAGTCTGTCGATCCGGGATTGAACATCGCATCTTCGCCGGGGTGCAGGTATTGCTTGGCGTACGCGACGATGTCGCCCTGCGCGGTGAACGTCAGCGCGCCAATCTGAATGGTGTCATCCGGCCCCTTGAGCGGAACGCCGACCGTTGTCGTCAGGCGTAAATGCGTTGCCAATGCACGAATGGCCTCCAGGCATACATCATCAGGGGCCACGGCGAGTTCCCGGGCGATATCGGGCTCATAGCCGGTCAACGAAAGCTCAGGGAATAACAGGTAATCGGCACCTGACTCTGCCGCGTGGCGCATGAAGGTCAGGTGGCCTTCAACGTTTCTCGCAAGCTCGCCCCGCTCGCATTGAAATTGGGCGGCGGCGAGTATGGGAAATGACATGGCAGCGCTCCAACAGGTTAATCGTGCAGTTCAAGGGTTGACCGTGACAGGTCGGGCGATTTCCAGATTCGGGTATCGCGTCGACTGCTCCGCATGAACAGGCAGCGCCTGACACTTTGCGTCACCTCTCAAGCGTACCTGAAGCGTCGACGCCGTCGTTGAAAGCCTGCTGCGACTCATTCACACCAAGTTACATTTGAATCGACACCCATGTTGTACGACGTCTTATCTTATCTGCGACTGTCTTTCATCTCACTACAATAACAATTGGAGATTCGACACATGCCCGGCAGCCCTTCGATTGAAGAAAAGGTATCGCCCGTTGCAGAACCGCGTCTGAAAAAGCTCGCCAAACTGTTGGGGCCCGGCATCATCGCCGTGTTGTCCTGGCTGGGCGCGGGCGATCTGATCACCTCGTCCGTGGCCGGTGCAAGTTACGGTTACGCGATGATGTGGGTGCTGGCGGTTTCGTTGTTGCTCAGGTTCCTGATCGTCAACATCATTGCCCGCTTCCAGCTCTGTAACAATCAAGGCATGACGATCCTGCAGGGCTACGCGCAACTGCATCCCTTGTTCGCCTGGTTCATGCTCGTCTATGCGCTGTTGATGGGGCATTTGATCAACGCCTACATGATCAAGGGGGCCGGCGAGGCCCTGGCGATGTTGCTGCACATCAACCAGCCGCTGCTTTGCTCGGTGGCGGTCGTGATCGCCGTGTGGTTGCTGGTGGGTCGTAATATTTACGCGATGATCGAAGGCGTGATGAAAGTGTTGCTGGCGATCATGACGCTGGCCTTTCTGACCCTGGCGATCATGTCCGGCCCGGATGTCACCGGGATCATCAAAGGTACGATCGGCTTCAGCATCCCGCCCGATGAAGGCGTTCATGGCGCGCTGCTGGTGGCGGTGTCAGTGATCGGTGCAGTGGCCGGCTCCATCGCCAACTTCGTTCACCCGTATGTGATGCGCGAAAAAGGCTGGACCGGCCCCGAGCACAAACGCATCCAGCGCAACGACCTGCTGTTTGCGGTCATTGTCGGTATCGTCATCAACCTTGCGATCTGGGTCGTCGGCGTCGAGATCCTGAGGCCGAACGGCATTCAGGTGAACACCTTGGGCGATCTGGGCAAGGCGCTGGAGCTGTTCTTCGGTCCATTGGGCTGGTACGTCTTTTTCATCGGCGTGTTCGCCACCCTGTTCGCCAGCATTTCGGGCAAGACCACAGCCTTTCCGATGCTGATCACTGACGCGTTCCAGCACATTCGTCCGCAGCGACGCGAACGCTACGGCAAGGAATTTCACCGTGATCCGATGCACAAGTGGTTCATGCTGTTCATTCTGGTCACTCCGCTGATCTGGTCACTGCCTGGCATGCCGGACTTCGTGACCCTGACGCTGGGCGTCAACGCCTTGAACATCATCGGCCTGCCGATCATCTCGCTGGGCTTGCTGATCATGTCCAATCAGAAATCTCTGTTGGCCAAGGAATATCGCAACAACCTGTTCGAGAACGTTGCGCTGACCTTTGCCACAGGCCTGGCCCTGTGGGTTGCTTTCCAGCTGGGCGCTGAATTGCTGGCCTGACTCATCAATCATCGCTGACCTCCGTGAGCAGCGCGGGTAACCGCGTTGCTCATGAACCCTCGTTTCAAAGACCTCCCCCGCTCACCACGTGCCCACCGGATGAAGACATCCGGAAGGGTCGCGCCTGCCTGAGGGGCGCAAAGCATCACATTCTGTTACATTCACAAACAGAAACAATTCTCAACGGAGATGTTATATTGTAACTACAACTATCAGGAAGTCTCACATGTCGTCTCGTAGAATTGCGTCTCTGGCAGGCTTGGCCATCGGGATGCTGGGCAATAACGGTTTTGCGGAAGAACAGCCACACACCCTCGAGCTGGAAAGCGTCAACGTCACCTCCGACTATCAATACGAAACGGCAACCAGCCCGGTGCAGGGTTATCGGGCGACGCGCTCCGCCACCGCCACCAAGACCGATACCGCCATCAAGGACATCCCGCAGTCGATCAGTGTGGTGCCTGCCTCAGTGCTGAAGGACCTGGGCAGCAACAGCGTGGACCGCGCGCTGGACTTCGCCGGTGGCGTATCCAGACAGAACAACTTCGGCGGCCTGACGCTCTACGAGTACAGCATTCGCGGCTTCACCACGTCCGAGTTCTACAAGGACGGTTTCAGCGCCAACCGGGGTTACCCCGCCACGCCCGATGCGGCAAACATCGAACGCATCGAAGTGCTCAAAGGCCCCGCCGCCAGCCTGTACGGGCGTGGCGATCCAGGTGGCACCGTCAACATTGTCACCAAGAAACCACAGCGTGAAGCCTTTACCACACTGCAGACCAGCGCCGGCAGTTGGGACCGTTATCGCACCGCGCTGGACGTCAACACCCCGCTCGATGAGGAAGGCAGGCTGCTGTCGCGGGTGAATCTGGCGGTTGAGGACAACAACAGCTTTCGTGATCACGTCGAGAGCAAGCGGGTTTTCGTGGCCCCCTCCTTCAGCTGGCAGCTGAATCCCGATACCCAGTTGTTGGTAGAGACCGAATTCGTCCGTCACACATCAACCTTCGACCGTGGCGTGGTCGCGCCCAGCAACAAGTGGAGCGGTGTGTCGCGTTCAACCTTCCTCGGCGAGCCGGACGACGACATTGATAACGACAACAACATGGTCCAGTTCGCGCTGGATCATCAACTTAACGACATCTGGTCGCTGCGTCTGGCCAGCCACTACAAGCAGGGCGAGATGTCAGGCTACGCCAGCGAATCGCGTCCATTGAGTGCCGATGGCCGCACCGTCAACCGGCGCTATCGCGAGCGCGACAACAATTGGCACGACAGCATCACCCAGCTGGAGCTGCGCGGCCGTTTCGAGGGACTGGGGCTTGAGCACGAAGTGCTGATCGGAACTGAATACGAGAACTACCGCAAGAACGAACGCGTGACCAACATTGCGCCTGTTGCAGGCAGCAGCTATGCCATTGATCTTTACAACCCGGTCTACGGTCAGCCGAAACCCAATGGCGCCCGTTCCGGCACTGACTTCTTCGAACACGTGGAAAGCCGCGCGCTGAACCTTCAGGACCAGATTGTGTTCACCGACAAACTGCGCGGCATGATCGGTGCGCGTTTCGAGCATTTCGATCAGCAGATTGATGACTACACCACCAACCGGACGTCCGGCCAGCGCCACGACGCTTTCACTCAGCGTGCAGGCCTTTTGTACCAGCTCACGCCACAGATCGGCCTGTTCACTAACGTCTCGACCTCGTTCAAACCCAATAACGGGCTCGACGCTTCAGGCAACACGTTCGACCCCGAAGAAGGCGTGGGTTACGAGGCCGGTATCAAAAGCGAGCTGTTCGATGAGCGCTTGAGTACAACGCTGTCGGCGTTCCACATCGAGAAGGAAAACGTGCTGGCCCTCGACCCGTCTACCGACACCAACCGTGCCGTGGGCAAGGCACGCAGTCAGGGTTTCGACTTGCAATTCACCGGGCAAGTGACCGAAGCGGTTCGCGTGATCGGGGCGTTTGCCTACATCGACGCTGAAGTGACCAAGGGGGACCGCACGATCCCGACCGGCAGCCGCATTCTCGGCGTGGCCAGGCACAGTGGCAGTCTGTTGAGCGTCTACGAGTTCCAGGAAGGTGTGTTGCGCGGCTCCGATGTGGGCGCGGCTTACACCTATGTCGGTGACCGCTCGGGTGAGTCAGGCACGAGTTTCGAGCTGCCCGCCTACCAGACTGTCGATCTGCTGGCGCACTACAAGGCCAGCGACAACGTCACCGTTGGCTTGAACCTCAACAATATTTTCGACGAGAAATATTATGAGCGCTCCTACAGCAACTATTGGGTAGCGCCTGGCGAGCCGCGTAACGTCACGGTCAGCCTGACACTGAATCTCTGATGCTTCACCCGTTCCCCTCTCACTTCCAACTGAAAAACAACAAGGATGCACCATGCTTTCAGCAAAACCGCTCGTGGCCTTGAGCCTGCTCAGCGCACTGTTCGCCGCTCAGGTCAGTGCTCATGGTCTGTGGACCGAACAGCGTCGCGGCAACATCGAAGTGGTCTACGGCCATGGCGCCGAAGACAACGCATTCAAGCCGCAGAAAGTCAGCGGCGCCTGGGCGTATGACGTTCAAGGCCGGATGATTCCGGTGACGGTGCAACGCCTGGACGATCACGCACGCCTGGTGCCGCTCAAGCCACCGGCCATCATGTCGGTCGCGCTGGACAATGGCATGTGGACCCGCAACGCGCAGAAGAAATGGATCAACGAGGGACGCAGCAAGGTGCCCAATGGCACTGACTCGATCCACACCTTCAAGTACAGCGTGGCGATTTATGAAGAAGGCGCGAAACTGCCGACGTTCGAGAAGCTGAACTTCGTCATCGTGCCCCAGGCTGACCCACTCAAGGTCGGTGTCGGCAAGCCGTTGCCGGTAAAGGTATTGGTCGACGGCAAGCCTGCTGCGGGCATCAAACTGATCGGTGATTACCGCAGCGCGCCGGATGTGGTGAGTGCCGAAACGGATGCTCAGGGCATGGCTACTGTGGTGGTACGTAACGAAGGCTTGAACATCATCGCAGCCGAAGTGACGCTGCCAGTGAAGGACAACGCCGATATCGCCGAGCGCGGCCTGTTCACCTCGCTGAGCTTTGTCGGTGAAGCGCATCACGAGTGATGCGTTTCAGATTCAGCCGGTCTTGCAGGCTCTGCATGACCGACTGAATCACACGGCATTTGTGGGAGGCCCCGCCACGTCTTCGACGCAGGGATGTCTTCAGCAAACTGGGTGGGAGCGGACTTGTCCGCGAATGCAGTATTTCAACCACTGCACATTGGTCGGATGTACCGGCCTTTTCGCGGACAAGTCCGCTCCCACGAAATCGAGTTTGTTCAGTGTGATAAGAGGAGGCTTGCCTGCGAAGGGGCCAATACATGCGCTGCATCTCCAGCGCCTGAGCTGACGTCTTCACGGGCAAGCCGCCTCCCACATTTAGCTCCGTGTCACGGCCGCACTGACTTACAAATACTTCAACCAGGTGATATCCCGACGTCGGGCCTTCAGCGAGGCGAACCAGCGCACGGCCGGGAACAGCACCACCGCCAGCACGACCGATGTCAGCCACACGCCCCACATGTGGTCGAAGCCGAAGTAGTTGCCCTGGTTCTTGCCCCAGATCGCCAGCGCAATCAGGTACAGAACCTTCAACACGTACAGGTGCAGCAGGTAGAAGAACATCGGTGCCGAGCCCAGCACCACCAGCGGACGTAGCCAGCCCTGTTCCTGAAAGCGCTCGAAGGCGATCAGAATCAACAGGCCAATGCCCAGCGTCAGGCTGATGAACAGCAGCGATGGCGGGTACTTGGTGATGTTCAGAAAGCTCATCACGGTCTGCAGCTCGGTCTCGCCCACACTCCACGGCTTCTCACCGTAGCCGTTGATCAGGCGCAGCACCATGAAGCCCACCAGCGCGCCCAGCCCGCACATCCACAGTTTGGCGCGACGAGACGCGGCTTTGTAACCCGCCGAGAACCATGGCCCAGCGGCGTAACCCAGCGCGATGATGCCGATCCAGGGAAGTAACGGATACGAGGTACGGAAACGCAGGTTGTCCGAGACGTCGATCCAGCCACGGTCATGCAGGATGGCCCAAGGAATGTGCATCGCCGAATCGACGCCGAAGTGCAGCGAATCCAGCAGGTTGTGACCGGCAATGATCACCACGCCAATCACCACCAGCGCCCAGCGCGGCAGGTACACCATCGCCGACAACGCCACCATGCTCAGGCCAATCGCCCAGATCACTTGCAGGTAGATCACGGTCGGTGGGAACTGGAACGTCCACGCGAAGCTCACCAGAGTGAATTCAAGGGCAATCAGAAACAGGCCGCGCTTGAGCAGAAACGCAGAGACGTCGGCCCTGCCGCTGTACTTTTCGCCGTACAGGTACGCCGACAGCCCGGTCAGCAACACGAACAGGGGCGCACACAGGTGCGCCAGCAAGCGGCTGAAAAACAGATCGGGCTCGGTGTTCGCCACTTCCATGGGGTCCAGTACCTGACGGTGCAGGAAAAAGGTTTCTCGCACATGGTCCAGCAGCATGAAAAGAATGATCAGCCCGCGAAGAGCGTCGATGGAGCGCAGCCGGGAAGCCGGCGCACGGGTGGGATGAACAGCTGTCGTCATGAAAGATCAGGGTCCGTGGTTGGGTGGGCAGTGTCGATTGTTCTGGGTATTACAGGCTTCCCGGTCCAGAAACGGGAAGCCCCCTCGACACCGGTTAAAACTCGTTCTGCAACGCCTTGTAGCCGCGTATCAGATCGATATTGGTGTGCGCCACGTCTTCGGAAAACTCCGAGGCCGAAATGCTCACCGGTGGAAATTGCGACAGGTCGGTATTAGGCCCGATCCGGGTGGTGGACGGCACGTAAAAATGTTCCGGCAGGTCGCGGCCATCGACCACCGAGTTGTGGCGCACCACACTGCCGTTGCCGACCTGGCAGTTGAACAGCACGCTGTTGAAGCCGATGAATACCCGGTCGCCGACCTGACAAGGCCCATGCACGATGGAGCGATGCGCAATCGAGGTGAACTCTCCGATAGTCACTGCCGCGCCGGACTTGGAGTGGATCACCACGCCGTCCTGAATATTGGAGTTTGCGCCGATTACAATGGGCTCCATGTCGCCGGTGGCATCGACTTCATCGGCGCGGATCACCGCATAAGGCCCGACGAACACGTTGTCCTGGATAATGACCTTGCCGCAGATGATCGCGGTCTTGTCGATGTAAGCGGATTCTGCAATCACCGGCAAATGGCCGGACGGGTTTTTACGGATCACGGTGGCAAGCCTCAGGACGGGTAGGTAGACGTTTGTGCAGCGGCATCGTGGGGGTGCAGGCTTTCGAAATGGCGCACGCTGACGCGTGAGGCCGTGTACAGGCCCTCAAGTGCCTGCTGGACCTTGCGTGCCGCGTCTTCGACATACATCAGGTTCTGGCCGTTGAGCCGTGCAAAAGCCTGCTCGTCGGCGCGCTTGACGGCCGTCTGGACAGGCGTCCCCAGCGCACGCTCGGCAGTGTCGATCAGCGCCATCAGACCCAGCTCGGTGGCATGCTCCGGCACGCGCACCTGAACCGTCGCCACGCTGCGCTGGCTGTGCGGGGTGGCCAACGAGCCGTTGGTGCGCAGCCAGTTCGCGACCTGCATGGTGTCGACAAAGGTCTGTCGGTCGAAATGGGCTATGAACGCGCTTTCCAGCAACTGTCGCGACAGCGCCGCTGAACACGGGCAGGTGGACGAATACGTGATGCCCGCCGAGAAATCGAGGCACAGACGGCCCGCTTCCCAAAGGCCCTCAATGACGATTGGGTAGGACTTCCAGCCGCTGAGCCCGTCGGTAACCAGCGCGGGGCGGCGGCACAGCAGGTTGAAATTCAGCTTGATGCGGGCACGGGTCGAGTGGCAATCGGCGTGACTTTCGACCATGGCCTCAAGCAGGTCCGAAAGCGCTGCGACGTTGAGCGCACGCTCTTCGGCAAAGCGGTCAAGCAGACGGTACAGCCGCGACATGTGAATGCCCTTGATGCTGGGGTCGGCCAGGTCAACGTGCAGGTCAACGTGCGCATGCACCGACTGGCTGGCGCCCTCTTCGCTCAAGCGAATCGGCACTTCGATGGCTTGCATGCCAACCCAGTCAAGCGCGATCAGGGCCGAGGACGCGTGCGTCACGGCAACATCAGGGAGGGAGCTGTTCATGGGCGTCGGTCGTCTCGTTGGCTGGCTTCGCTGTGCAAGCGAAGCCTGATGTCATAGGGCACATCAAACCGCCCTGGTTTATTTGTTACACTATAACATCATCCGAACGAGCAACATCAACCGAACAGGTGCCAGGGCCTCACCTTATACGCAGGCACCCTTGGGAAATTTAGGTCACAGGTTTCAGGTCTTCATCAACTCCTCGATCAGAAAATCCCGGAAGGCCGCCACGGCCGCAGGCAGGTTGCGGCCCGCCATGCTTTGCAAT
The DNA here is from genome assembly GCF_900143095.1 of Pseudomonas asturiensis. Lineage (GTDB taxonomy): Bacteria > Pseudomonadota > Gammaproteobacteria > Pseudomonadales > Pseudomonadaceae > Aquipseudomonas > Aquipseudomonas asturiensis. The sequence continues at coordinate 417,840 of NZ_FRDA01000002.1, forward strand.
TCGATGCGCCTCGCCTTCATGCCTTCATCGCTGATCGGCAGCGACTTGAGTTGTTTTTCCTGCACACGCTTGTCCAGGGTCATTTCGCTGGACAGGCTGATCCCGCCCTCCTCGCGCACAAAACGCAGCAGCGCACCGATGTAGTTGCTGGTCAGCACCGGATCGAACATCAAGCCCTGAACACCGCAGCAGATATCGAACAACTGGCGCAAGGTGGTATCGGTGTTGGTCAGGGCAATCGCATAGGGTTGCAGTTCGGCCAGTGCCACTTCCGTGCGTGACGCCAGCGGATGATTGGGGCTGACCACGGCGCAGATCGCGCCGCTGTGCACGTGCTCGACCTTGATTTCATTCTGCGGCGTCAGGCTGAAGGTCAGGCACAGATCCACATCACCTGAACGCACCCGTTCGGTGGCCTGCGCGGGCGCGCAGACTTCCATGGAAAAGTGAATGCCCTGATACACCCGTCGGAACCGGGCGATGCATTGCGGCAAAAAATCCAGGGCGAAGCCTTCCGAGCAGGCCAGCCGCACATGCCCCCGTTGCAGGCCTTGCAGCTCGGTGATTTCCAGCACGACCTGCTCGGCCTCCAGTTGAGACTTACGGGCGTAAGCTGCCAGGCGAGTGCCCGCTTCACTGAGCACCATGCCTCGCGCCTGACGTTCGAACAGCACCGCGTCCAGTTCGCGTTCGAGCTTGCTGATCTGCCGACTGACCGCCGATGACGCAACGTTGAGTCGAATGGATGCCTCGCTGATCGAGCCGCAACGCGCAACTTCGAGAAAGTAGCGCAGGGCAGTGGATTGAACGCCGTAGAGCTGCATTGCGCCTCCTGCATTGCCTTTTTGGCAATGAAAGGTTCGAAATATTGTGCTTGTGGCATTGATACGCTTTGCCTAGAGTCATGTCGAGGCCCTTAGCAAGACCAGAAGAAAATCATGGCCGCGCAACACATCCCCTTCTCGCATTTGCGACCCACTGCCCTTTGATACAACCACTTCGCCTTTGGGAGACGACGGCATGGGCATCAAGGGTTTCGCTCGCAGCATCGCGCTGCTGGGCCTGTTCACAAGCTTTTCCGCCTTCGCCGGCAAGGCCGACGACACACTGGTTTACGCGTCCGACAGCGAGCCGGAAAACATCAGTCCCTACCACAACGATTTGCGCGAAGGCGTGATTCTCGGTCGCCTCATCTGGGACAACCTCGTCTACCGCAACCCCGACAACGGCCAGTACGAGCCGATGCTGGCGACCAGCTGGAAACAGGTGGACGACACCACTCTGGATTTCCAGCTGCGCGAAGGCGTGAAATTTCATAACGGCGACCCGTTCACCGCCGATGATGTGGTGTTCACCCTCAATTACGTGGTGTCTCCCGAGTCCAAGGTGGTCACGGTGCAGAACGTTGACTGGATCAAGAGCGCTGAAAAGCTCGGTGACTACAGCGTCCGCCTGCACTTGAAAAAGCCCTTCCCGCCTGCACTTGAATACCTGTCCAACGCAGTCCCCATGTTTCCGAAGAAGTATTTCGAGCAGGTCGGTCTCGCAGGCTTCAGCCGCAAGCCCGTCGGCACCGGTCCGTACAAGGTCATTGCCATTGCAACCGGCGAAGGCGTGAAAATGGACAGGAACCCGGACTACTTCAAGGACAGTCCGCAGGGCCAGCCAAAAATCAGCCACATCAACTTTCGCGTGATCGCTGACGCCGAAACCCGCCTCGCGGAGCTGATGACCGGCGGTATCGACTGGACCTGGCGCGTCGCGCCGGATCAGGCCGAGAACCTCAAGGCCATGCCCAATCTGGTGGTCACCAGCGGCGCGACCATGCGCATCGGCTTTCTGATTCTCGACGCGCGGGGCACCTCGACGGCCGACTCGCCCATGAAGCACTTGAAGGTGCGTCAGGCGATCAACCATGCCATCAACCGCGAAGGCCTGGCGTCGCAACTGGTAGGCGGCGAAAGCAAACCCCTGCAAGTGGCCTGCTATCCCGGTCAGTTCGGTTGCGACACCACGGCGGCCACCGTCTACAACTACGACCCGGCCAAGGCCAAGGCACTGCTGGCCGAAGCGGGGTATCCGAACGGCTTTGAAACCGAGATTTTCGCCTACCGCGACCGCGACTACGTCGAGGCGATCATCGGCAACCTGCGCGCCGTGGGCATCAACGCCAAGCTGCGTTACCTGAAATACGCTGCCCTGCGTGACCAGCAGCGTGGCGGTAAGGTGCCCATGTCGTTCCAGGCCTGGGGGTCGTTCTCGATCCTCGACACCTCGGCCTCCGCAGGCACCTGGTTCAAGGGCAACCCCGACGACAATATCAAGGACCCGCAAGTCCAGAGCTGGCTGCAGACCGCCGACAACGCGCTGGACCCCGAGGTGCGCAAGGACAACTACCGCAAGGCGTTGCAGCGCATCAGCGAACAGGCCTACTGGGCGCCGCTGTTCAACTACTCGATGAACTACGCCTATGTCTCGGACCTGAACTTCAAGCCGTACCCGGACGAGTTGCCGAGGTTCGTGTTGTCGAGCTGGAAATAGCGGCACCCAGCGCCCATCGGTGAGGCCTTCTTGCGCAAGGCTCACCACGCCATCCCATGGATACAAGGTCACCTGCCATGTCTGGATTTCTTCTGCGCCGCCTGTGCATTGCCCTGTGCGTCGCGATTACCGTCTCGGTGATCAGCTTTTCCCTGCTGCACCTGTCCGGCGACCTGGCAACCGCCATCGGCGGCCCGGAAGCCACCAGCGAGCAGATCGAACAGATCCGCGTGCAATATGGCCTCAACAAACCACTGGTCACCCAGTACTTCGAGTGGTTGAGCGATGTGCTGCGGCTGGACCTGGGCGACTCGTTCTTCTTTCAGGAATCGGTCTACAACCTGATCGCCTCACGCCTGTCGATCACCCTCGGGCTGGGCGCCATGGCATTGAGTATCGCGCTGTTGATCGCCATTCCGCTGGGCGTGCTGGCAGCGGTCAAACGCGACACCTGGATCGACCGACTGGCGTTGAGCGTCGCCGTGCTGGGCCAGGCGATGCCGAGTTTCTGGTTCGCGCTGATGCTGATCGTGGTCTTCTCGGTAACGCTCAAGTGGCTGCCAGTGTCGGGCAATTCGACCTGGGCACATTTCGTGATGCCGGCCATCGCGCTGGGCTATTACGCCACGCCCGCGATCATGCGCCTGACCCGCGCCGGGATGCTCGACGTGCTCAATTCCGATTACATCCGCACCGCGCGCGCCAAGGGCCTGCGTCCCGGCACCGTGCTGTTCAAGCATGCGCTGCGCAATGCACTGATTCCGGTGGTGGCGCTGGCGGCCGTGGAGTTCGGCTTCATGCTCGGCGGCTCGGTGGTCATCGAAACCGTGTTCTCGCTGCAAGGCATCGGCCAACTGGCCTGGGACGCGATTGCCCGTGACGACTTCCCGGTGGTGCAGGCGGTGGTGCTGCTGATCGCCGTGATCTACATCGTCCTCACCCTGCTGGCCGATGTGCTCAACGCACTGCTCGACCCGCGCATCCGCGTCAGATAGGAAGTTCCATGAGCACAACCACCTCATCCCCGCTGGTGATCAACGATTACCAGCCCCCGGCCAGAAGCGTGTTGCGCACCTTGCGCCTGAGCTTCGGCCATCGCGGCTTTGCCATCGGCGCCGTGCTGCTGTTGGTCATCGTGCTGGGTGCGCTGTTCGCGCCGTGGCTCGCGCCTTATGACCCCTACGCCCAAGACGTGATGCTGCGCATGAAGCCCCCGGTGTGGATGGCCAACGGGTCGTGGGACTATGTACTGGGCACCGACAAGCTGGGGCGCGATTACCTGTCGCGGCTGCTGTATGGCGCACGCATTTCGCTGTTCATCGGCTTCTCGGCCGCGCTGATTTCCGGCGTCATCGGCACCATCATGGGCCTGCTCGCCGGCTATTTCGGCGGCAAGACCGACGCTGTGATCAGCTACCTGATCACCACGCGCCTGGCGATGCCGGTGGTGATGATCGCGCTGGCCTCGGCCTCGCTGATCGGTGGTTCACTGAAGGTCGTGATCATTCTGCTCGGCTGCCTGCTGTGGGACCGCTTCGCCGTGGTGGTCCGCGCCGCCGTCCAGCAGATTCGTGACGCGGAATACGTAGCCTCCGCACAGGCGCTGGGTTGCTCGACCCTGCGCATTCTGGCCAGTGAAATCCTGCCCAACCTGGTCGGCGCGCTGATCGTGGTCGCCACGCTGGAAATGGCCCACGCCATCCTGCTGGAGTCGGCGCTGTCGTTCCTCGGTGTCGGCGTGCAACCGCCCATTCCCTCCTGGGGCCTGATGATCGCTGAGGGCAAACCCTACATGTTCTTTTCCCCATGGGTCATCGCCATTCCCGGCATCGCGCTGATGGTGCTGGTATTGGGCATCAACCTGGTCGGCGACGGCCTGCGCGACCTGATCCTGCCCGACGGGCGCAACTGACAGAGGAGATTCGGACATGGCGCTGTTGCATGTTGAAAACCTGCGGGTCGATATCCCCTTGGGGCAGGACACCCTACACGCGGTACGCGGCCTGGATTTTCAGGTCGAACGCGGCGAAATGCTGTGCATCGTGGGTGAATCGGGCTGCGGCAAATCCCTGACCTCACTGGCGCTCATGGATCTGCTACCCCGCAAGGCGAAGCGCACCGCAACCCGGCTGACGCTGGACGGCATCGACATGCTGGGCCAGAGCGAACGCCAGATGTGCGACCTGCGCGGCAACCGGCTGGCGATGATCTTCCAGGAACCCATGACCTCGCTCAACCCGGCTTACAGCATTGGCGACCAGCTCAGCGAAGTGCTGATTCGTCATCGCAAGGTGTCGCGCAAGGACGCTTTGCTGCGGGCCGCGCAGATGCTGGAAAAGGTCGGCATCAGCAATGCCACCGAGCGCCTGCGCCAGTATCCACATCAGCTGTCAGGCGGTCTGCGTCAGCGCGTGATCATCGCGATGGCGTTGATGTGCGAACCGGACGTGATCATCGCCGATGAACCGACCACGGCGCTGGATGTGACCATCCAGGCGCAGATCCTGCGGCTGATCCGCGACATCCAGAAAGAACTGGGGCTGGCGGTCATCTTCATTACCCACGATCTGGGACTGGTCGCCCGCATCGCCGACCGAGTAGCGGTGATGTACGCCGGGCAGATCGTCGAAACCGCTCCGGCCGTCGAGCTGTTCGAACACCCGCAGCATCCCTACACACGCGGGCTGCTGGCCAGCATTCCGATCCCTGGACGCACTCAGCCGGGCCAGCCCTTGGGTTCGATTCCGGGTCTGGTGCCCAGCCTCGTCGGCGCGCAACAGGGATGTGCGTTCCGCAACCGTTGCTCACAAGCGATCCCCGCCTGCGCCGACGACGTGCCCGCCATTTACGGGCAAGACCACATGACCCGCTGCCTGTTTGCCACATCGGGCACGGAACCGGTGTTTCATCGCGAGGGCGCACGGTCATGAATCAGGCATTGAAAACACCCGTGAAAAAGGACATCGCCCTGGAGCTGTGTGACATCCGTCGCGAGTTCACCATCAACCGAGGCTTTTTCAAACCGACGGCCACGCTGAAAGCCGTCGATGGCGTGTCGTTGCGGCTGATGCGGGGCGAAACCCTGGGGCTGGTCGGTGAATCCGGCTGCGGAAAAAGTACGTTGGCCAAGATGCTCCTGGGTTTGCTGGCACCCAGCAGCGGCGATGTACTGGTCAACGGCAAGCACCTGGCGGGCACTGATCGCAAAGAGATGGCGCGGCGCATCCAGCCGATCTTCCAGGACCCCTACTCTTCGCTCAACCCACGCAAGACCCTGCGCGAGATCGTCACCCTGCCGCTGATCGTGCACGACATCGGCACTCCCACCGAACGCCGCAAGCGCACCGAGGAGATGATGGATGTGGTTGGCTTGCCCAAGCGGGTGATCGACAGTTATCCGAGCCAGTTGTCCGGCGGGCAGCGCCAGCGCGTGGCGATTGCACGGGCGCTGGTGATGCGTCCGGACGTGTTGATCTGTGACGAACCCACCTCGGCGCTGGACGTGTCGGTTCAGGCGCAGATTCTCAACCTGCTGCAGGACCTCAAGCAGGAATTCGGCCTGACGTATTTGCTGATCAGCCACAACCTGGCCGTGATCGAGCATCTGGCCGACCGGGTGGCCGTGATGTACCTGGGCAAGATCGTCGAAGAGCGCAGCCGCGAATCGCTGTTCGCCCGGCCCGGCCATCCCTACACCCAGGCGCTGCTGGACTCGGTGCTCACGCCCGATCCGCACCTGGGTATTCCTGAACTGGGTCTGCAGGGTGCATTTCCCAATCCCATGTCACCCCCTTCCGGCTGTGCGTTTCATCCGCGTTGCCCCAGTTGCATGACGGTCTGCAAGGACCACTACCCCGCTGCGGACACCATGGAAGGCGGAACCGTACGTTGCCATTTGCGTGAAACCCCGAAAACCCTGGAGCTGATTCCCTCATGACTAGCCGCTCGCACGCCATCGACAACGTCACCGAACAGTTCGACAACGGTGCCTTCTTCGCCCTGCTCGGCGAGAGCGTCGCGTACCCGACCCAGAGCCAGGAACCGCAAAGCCTGCCCGAGCTGTACCGCTATCTCACCGATTTCATCACGCCCCATGTCGAGCGGCTGGGCTTCACCGCCCACATCCATGACAACCCGGTTGCCGGGCGCGGGCCGCTGATGATTGCCACCCGCATCGAAGACCCTTCACTGCCCACCCTGCTCAGCTACGGGCACGGCGATGTGGTGCGCGGCTACGACGCACAATGGCAGCCGGGCCTCTCGCCGTGGCAGGTGGTCGAGCGCGGCGAGCGCTGGTATGGCCGAGGCACAGCGGACAACAAGGGCCAGCACCTGATCAACCTGACCGCACTCGAACAGACCCTCAAAGCGCGGGACGGCAAGCTGGGCTTCAACGTCAAACTGCTGCTGGAAATGGGCGAAGAAGACGGCTCGCCGGGCTTGAGTCTGTTTTGTCAGCAGCACGCCGAAGCGCTGGCCGCCGATATCTTCATCGCCTCCGACGGACCGCGCCTGGCAGCGGCGCGGCCAACGCTGTTTCTCGGCTCGCGCGGCGTCTTCAACTTCGAGCTGAGCGTGTATCTGCGCGACGGAGCACATCACTCGGGCAACTGGGGCGGACTGCTGGCCAACCCGGGCATCATTCTGGCCAACGCCATCGCCAGCCTCGTGGACGAACACGGTCGGGTCAAAGTCGCAGGCCTGATGCCCGCCGCCATTCCCGACGCGGTACGCACGGCATTGGCAGATATTGAAGTTGGCGGGGGACCGGGCGATCCGGCCATCGATCCGCACTGGGGCGAGCCGGGTTTGTCGTTGAGCGAAAAGGTCTTCGGCTGGAACACGCTGGATGTGCTTGCCTTCAAGACCGGCAATCCGGACGCGCCCGTGCATGCGATCCCCGGCAAGGCCCACGCGCTGTGTCACATACGTTTTGTGGTCGACAGCGATTACACGACCTTCGTCCCGGCGGTTCGGGCGCATCTGGATGCACACGGTTTCACTCAGGTCGACGTGCAACAGACGCGCATGGACGTGATGCACGCCACGCGCCTGTCACCCGACAGCCCCTGGGTCGGCTGGGCGCTGGAGTCGCTGAGCAGGACCACCGGCAAAAAGCCTGCGTTGTTGCCCAACCTGGGCGGTTCTCTGCCCAATGATGTGTTTGCCCAAGTGCTCGGGCTGCCCACCGTGTGGGTGCCGCATTCCTACCCGGCGTGCTCGCAGCACGCACCCGACGAACATCTGCTGGCGCCAGTGGTGAAAGAAAGCCTGCAGATCATGGCCGGGCTATTCTGGGACCTGGGCAATGACGGCGCACGTCTGGCCCGCGAACATCAGGCACAGGAAACAGGCCAATGAATCAGACGCAACTCAATGCGACCCAATGGCTGGCCGGGCAGTTCGATGCCATGGAAGCCTTGTTGCAGCAACTGGTCGACACCGACTCCAACAGCTACGACAAGGACGGTGTCGATGCGGTCGGCGACCTGCTCACAGCACAACTGCAGGCCGACGGGATCAGCGTCGAGCGTATCGCGGTCGAGGGTTTCGGCGATATGTTGCTGGCCGAACTGCCGGGCGGGCCGGGCAAACCGGTCCTGCTGCTGGGGCATCGCGATACAGTATTCCCCAAGGGCACGACCACGACCCGAGGCTACACGCGAGACGAAAAGCTCGCATACGGCCCAGGCGTTGCCGACATGAAAGGTGGTCTGGTGCTCAGCTGCTTTGCACTCAAGGCGCTCAGGCGTGCAGGTCCTCTGCCGTTTCCGGTGCAGATTCTTTACACCGGTGACGAAGAAATCGGTTCAGGCAGTGCGCGTGTCCACATTGAACGTTACGCCAAGGCAGCCCGCGCCGTGCTCAATCCAGAACCGGGCCGTGCCAGCGGCAATGTGGTCAGCGCCCGCAAAGGCGGCGCAACCCTGATCATTGAAGTCAGCGGCCGCGCTGCGCACTCGGGCGTCAACCATGCCGACGGTGCCAGTGCCATTGAGGCGCTGGCGCACAAGGTGATCAAGTTGCATGCGCTGACCGATTACCCCGCGGGCATCACCACCAACGTGGGGTTGATCTCTGGTGGCACGTCCAGCAACACCGTGGCACCTACCGCCACGGCCAGGCTCGACGTGCGCTTTATCGAGCTACGCCAATGGGACGAAATACTCGCCGCCATTCAGACCATCGTCGACACAGAAGAACTGCCCGGCACCTCGGCCAGACTGCTGGAAGCCACGACCTTCCTGCCGATGGAAGCTCGGCACAGCCACGAGCTGTTGCGGATCTACCAGAATGTTGCGGCAGAACTGGGTTTCAGCGTGGACGGCGAATTCACCGGTGGCTGCGCCGACTCAGGCTTCACCGCCAGCCTCGGCATCCCGACCCTGTGCGGCCTGGGCCCGGTGGGCGGCAAGGTGCATACGGACCGCGAATACCTGGAACTCGATACCCTCGTACCACGCGGCCAGGCGTTGGTGGCGACCATCGTGGGGCTGGCGGATTGATGATGGGGTTGCTGAGCCCGGAAGAAGCGCAAAACGGGGCGAAAACGAGCGCGCCTGATTAAATGCATAACCCACAGTCCGATGTTTGCTGCAAGGCTGCGTAAAACCCTGAGCGCAAGCGTGGGAACGATCAGTGTGATCTCGGGCCCATCATCATTACTTGAGGAAACCACATGCCTGCTTCATCCGACCTGCTGGAAAAATCCGCCACCGAATTGCGCGCCCTGATCGGCAACAAGCAGTTGTCGCCAGTCGAGTTGCTGAACGCCAGCATCCAGCGCATCGAATCGCTCAATCCGAAGATCAACGCCTTCGCCGCGACCTGCTTCGAGCGGGCGCGGGATGAAGCGGTACAGGCCGAACACGCCGTCATGCAGGGCCAGCCGCTGGGCTTATTGCACGGTCTGCCCATCGGCATCAAGGATCTGGAAGAAACCGCAGGCGTGCTCACCACCTACGGCTCGCAGCTGTTTCGCGACAATATCCCCGGCCAGGACAATCTGCTGGTGGTACGTCTGCGCCGTGCCGGGGCGATCATGGTCGGCAAGACCAACGTCCCGGAACTCGGTGCAGGCGCCAATACCCGCAATGTGGTGTGGGGCGCTACAGGCAATCCGTTCAATCCCGAGCTGAACGCAGGCGGCTCGTCCGGGGGCTCGGCCGCTGCCCTGGCAGTGGATATGGTGCCGCTGTGCAGCGGTTCGGACACCGGCGGTTCGTTGCGCATACCCGCTGCGCTGTGTGGCATCGTCGGCCTGCGCCCGTCCCCTGGCCTTGTGCCGAGCGAGCGCAAGAAACTGGGCTGGACGCCGCTCTCGGTGGTCGGACCGATGGGGCGCAACGTCGCCGATACGCTGCTGCAACTGCGTGCCAGCGCGGGTCTGGCGTCCTGTGATCCGCTGAGTTATGCGGTGGCAGACCATGACTTCACGTCGCGCACGATCGACCTCAGTCAGTTGCGTGTCGGCTACAGCGAAGACTTCGGTGCCTGCGCCGTGGATGAGCAGATTCGCACCGTGTTCAGGGAAAAGATCAGCATTCTTAAATCCTTGTTCAAGTCGTGCGAGCCCATCGACCTGAACCTGGGCAGCGCGCATCGCACCTTCGACGTGCTGCGCGCCGAAGCCTTCGTCGCCGGGTTGCAGGACGCCCATGACCAGGATCCCGATGCGCTCGGTCCCAACACGCGGGCCAATTTCGACATGGGCGCGGCCATGTCGCTGCAGGATTGCGTCAAGGCGCATGCCGAGCAAAGTCGCCTGTTCCGCAGCTTTCAGAAGCAGTTCGAGCGCTACGACCTGATCATCGCGCCAACCACGCCTGTCTCGCCGTTCCCATGGAGCGAGTTGTACCTGCGGGACGTCAACGGTGTGCGACTGGACAACTACTATCGCTGGCTGGCGCTCTGCTACACCATCACCCTGACCACCAACCCCGCCCTGTCGCTGCCATGCGGCACCGATCACAAGGGCATGCCATTCGGCCTGCAATTGATTGGCGGGTTTCGTGGTGATGCCACACTAATGGCTTGCGCCCATGCGCTGGAGCAGGCCACGTCGGCCGATTCACGGGTGTGTCGCCCCCGCCCCGATCTGCAAAACCTGTTGGCCTCGGCCGTGGACCTGACGCACATCGTCACCCATCCGCCGATCCACGAAGGCTCGCACGCATCCCGGCCGGATATCGGGGCCATGTAGACGGCTTTAGCGCATAGGTAAACGTGCAGCGCTGGTTCATACTGCGCGGCCATGTCCTCAAGGAGCCAGAGCCCGTGGCCGTTCTGCAAGCCATCCTGCCCGTTTTCCTGCTGATCGTGCTCGGCTACGTACTGGGCAAACGCAAAACCCTGACCGTCGAAAGCACCAAGGCCTTGAGCGTGTTGGCCTTCAAGTTGTTTTTGCCGATGGTGCTGTTCACCGGGATGGTCAAGGCTCCCCTGAACGACGGCCTGGACCTGCGGGTACTGGCGGCGTATTTCGTTCCGGCCTTGCTCGTGTTTGTACTGGTCAATCTGGCAATGCACCGCTCTGGCGCCACCTCGACGCCATTCGGCCTGACGGCCAGTTTCTCCAACAACATACTGATCGGCATTCCGCTGGTGGTCGGCGTGTTCGGCACTCAAGGGCTGGTGTTGCTGTTCACCGTCATCGCCGTGCACAGCCTGACGCTGTTCACGTTCCAGAGCCTGTACGACAGCCTGGCCGGTGATCAGCCTTTCAATACCCGCTCGCTGTTCGCCAGCCTGGCAAACCCGCTGATCATCGGCCTGTTACTGGGGATCGTGGTCAACCTTTCGGGCCTTGTTCTGCCTGAATGGGCCGATCACCTGACCACCTGGCTGGCTCAGGCCGCGCTGCCCTGCGCCCTGATCGTGCTGGGCTCCAACCTGTCCAGTTTCAAACTCACACCCAGTCCGCAGGCGCTCGGCATTACCGTCGGCAAGCTGTTCCTGATGCCGCTGCTGGTTCTGCTGGCGTGCATGATGCTGGGCATTGAAGGTTTGTCGCGAGGTGTGCTGGTGCTGATGGCCGCAGGGCCTGCGGGGGTCAATGTGCTGGGTTTTGCCCGCAGCGTGCCCCACGTGCAAAAAACCAGCTCGGCGATTTGCCTGACCACTGTCCTGTCGGCCGCGACGTTGCCGTTGTGGGTGTGGCTGGTGAGCCTGACGGGCTAGCTGAAGGAACAAAGCGTGAGGGGCGGTTGCTGCCCCTCACGCCTGCCATGCGTTACTTGGGTAACGCGTAGGCAATCACATAATCGCCACGATCAGGCGATTGGCGGGCTCCCCCGGCGGTGAGCAGAATGTACTGCCTGCCGGTCTTGGGTGACACGTAGGTCATCGGGCCAGACTGGCTACCCACTGGCAGACGGGCTTTCCAGATCTCGTTGCCGTTGCCGCTGTCGAACGCGCGCAGGTAGAAGTCCTGAGTGCCCGCGAAGAACAGCAGACCCGATTGCGTGGACAGCGAAGCGCCCAGGGTCGGCATGCCGATCGGGATCGCAAGCCCCATACGAATACCCATCGGGCCAGTGTCCTTGACCGTACCGACCGGTACCTGCCAGACCAGCTTTTTGGTCTTCAAGTCAATCGCCGACATCGTCCCGAACGGCGGTGCCTGACACGGAATACCCACTGCCGACAGAAAGCGCTGACGCATCGCACCGAACGGCGTACCGGTCTGCGGCACGACACCCATTTCGATGCCGCTGGCACCGGCCGCGATCTTGTCGCGCGGGATCATGTAGTTGGCCAGGCCCAGGCGCATGTCGTTGACGAACATGTAGCTGTTGGTCGGGTCAACCGAAACGCTGCCCCAGTTCATACCGCCCAGCGAGCCAGGAAATTGCAGCGCGTGGTCCATGCCTGGCGGCGTGTAGACGCCTTCATGACGCATGCCTTTGAAGGCGATGCGGCACATCAACTGATCGAATGCCGTGGCGCCCCACATATCCGACTCTTTCAGGGTCTGATTGCCAATCGACGGCATGTCCACCGAGAACGGCTGGGTCGGCGAATAGCGCTCGCCCGGCACATTGCCCTGTGGCACCGGACGCTCTTCGACACGGGAAATCGGTACGCCGGTTTCGCGGTTGAGCAGGAAAATCTCGCCCTGTTTGGTGACCTGCGCCAGCGCAGGCTGAGTACCACCCTTGCCGTCCGGGATGTCGTAAAGCAGCGGCTGTGCCGGGATGTCGAAGTCCCACAGGTCATGGTGAGTCATCTGGAAATTCCAGCGCACCTGACCGGTCTTGACGTCCACGGCGACAACGGAGGACGACCATTTGTCATCCAGTTCGGTGCGCGTGCCGCCGAAGAAATCCGGGGTCGCGTTGCCTGTGGGCAGGTAGATCAGGCCCAGTTTCGCGTCGTAGGACATCGCCGACCAGACATTCGGCGTACCGCGCGTGTAAGTCTCGCCTGCGGGTGGACGTTTGGTGGTGGTCGGGTTGCCCGGATCCCAGGCCCAGACCAACTCGCCACTGTGCACGTCGAAGGCGCGTACCACGCCCGGCGGCTCGCCCGTGGAAAAGTTGTCGGCGACACGTCCGCCGACTACAACGACGTTGCCAGCCACCAGTGGCGTCGAGGTTTGCTGGTAGTAACCTTCCTTGACCTCGCCCATGTCGGTCTTCAGGTCGACCACACCCTGGTCGCCGAAGTCCTTACAGGCCTCGCCCGTTTTGGCATCCAGCGCGATCAGGCGGGCATCGCCGGTCGGCAGGAAAATGCGGCTGCTGCAAGCGGCAGGCTGAGCGTTTGACTCGGCTGCCGGCGTTGCGAAATAGCCCAGGCCACGGCAGCGCTGCCAGTTGGGCGCACTGCCCTTGGGGTCAAACTTCCAGCGCTGCTCGCCGGTGTCGGCATCCAGCGCGAAGACCTTGCCGTACGCGGTGCAGGTGTAGACAGTGTCACCAATCTGCAACGGCGTGTTCTGGTCTTCGGCACCTGCCCCGGTGCTTTGCGGGATGTCGCCGGTGTGGAACGTCCACGCGACCTGCAGCTTGTCGATGTTGCCTTTGTTGATCTGATCCAGCGCCGCGAACCGGTTGCCAGCCGGGGTGTTGCCCCAGTGCGCCCAGTCCTTCTGCTCGCTGCCCGGAGCGACCGGCACAACATTCGGCACGCTGCTGGCACTGACCACGTGCGTCGGCACAAACATGTAGCCGATGGTCGCCGCGACGCCAATGGCCAGAATGCCTGCCAGACCGTAAGCACCGCGCCCAGCCTGAGCGCCGGAAGCGCGAACCAGTTTCGGGTAGATCAGCGCGACTACCAGTCCGATCACGGCGAAAGTCAGTACCCGCGAAACCAGCGGCCAGTAATGCAGCCCTGCATCCCAGACGGCCCAGATCGCCGTCAGAATCAGCGCCACGCCATAGATCAGCGCGCCTCCAGGCTGACGCTTCGCAATCAATACGCCGCTGACCAGCATCGCCAGGCCCATGAGCAGGAAAAACCAGCTCCCGCCCAACGCCACCAGATAACCGCCCCCGCCTGCCAGGCCAAGCCCGATCAGCGCGATAAGCACCCCCAACCCGAGCAGCAAAAACCTGCCGCCCGCCCCTGTGCCTTGCTTGCTAGTCATGTTCCAAACCTGTCAGATTTTTACAGCCGCGCAGAATGTACTAACTGGTTCATAATGACAAATTGTCGCAGGCTGTTTCAGCTCAAAATCAGATTCCGAACGCACAAAAATGCGTCCGCAGGCTTGGAACGGCAAGGCGTTGAATTTGTGGGCGATCAGCGAACGAAATGTGATCCATGTGGCCGCCGCGCGGTGTTACTGACTTGGCAGACATTGCAGTGAGCACCGATGTGAAGGACGCGGCTTGTCAGCAGTGTTTCTTTCCAGCGACCTCTCAGTGCCTGAACTGACGCTATCGCCGGCAAGCCGCCTCCCACGATAAATATCGTTTCTTCAGTGATAGAGCCGGTTTTTTCGACACCTGTAGCAGCGCAAACAACATTAAATCCAGATGGCATCCCATAGCGGATAGTTTCTGACGTTTTTCACCAGCCCTGCTCGCAGAGGGTTGGCAATGACGTAGCGAGCGACGTTAATCACGTCCTGCTCTGTGCGTACCGCCCGGTCGTGATAACCATCCTGCCAGAGCCGCCCTTTGCGTCCAGATGCTTTGTTGACCGATATTGCAGCTCTCGACTTTACGCTGCGCATGACCCCTGCCAGTGCATGGGTGCGCAACTCGAATAACCAGTGCATATGGTCTGGCATCACGACCCAGGCAAGTGATTGAACCAGGCCTGCTTCATCGGCTTGTCTCATTTCGCGCACAAGCAGACGACCCAGTACGAACTGATTGAAAACGGGATGCCTGTCCAACGTAGTAGCGGTCACCAGATAGATCTGACCCGGTTGTGAAACCCTGCCGTCGCGCAACGTTCGTGAACGTACCTGCCCAGCCATTCGCATGCTCTCTCGTTAACCGGTGAGCAGGCAAACATAGTTAAAGAAGCAGGCGGGCATCTCTCTATAGTTACGCAGAATGTTGCCATAGGTCCTCCAACTCATCTCGGGCAACATCACCTGCCCACTGAATGAACACTATCCCTGTGGGAGGCGGCTTGCCGGCGATGCGGCTTTTCAGGCGAAAAATCAGTGACTGAATTGACGCTATCGCCGGCAAGCCGCCTCCCACGACAACTATCGTTTCTTCAGTTTACGCAGGGCTTTGCCATACGCCCGGGCAACATCACCTACCCACTGAATGAACACAATCCCTGTGGGAGGCGGCTTGCCGGCGATGCGGCTTTTCAGGCGAAAAATCAGTGACTGAACTAACGCTATCGCCGGCAAGCCGCCTCCCACGGTCAGTTGTTTGCAGCAAGACTGCGCGGTGTCAGGAGATCAATTACAAGCGAGTCAAACCAGCATCCCGTCCCGAGCGATCACCACGTTGTCCGGCAATGAACGAGGCTGTTCCGACAACCAGGCGTCCAGGGTGTGGCCGACGTGGGTGAGTACGGCTTTGGCCGGGTTCAGTTGTTCGATGATGTGCAAAGCCAGGGTCAGGTCGTTGTGGTTACGCGGAGGCCGGGATTGCGGCGGCATGGAGCAGTCGAGTATCAGGGCGTCCAGCGGCTGGCGTTGCAGGTACTCGTGAGTCGCTTCGGGCAGACCCACCGTATCGGTGAGATAGGCAATCCGTCGTCCATCACCCTCAAGCAGGTAACCCAATGTCGGCCGGGAATGCTGCAGCGGCAATGCGGTGACTAGCAGCGCACCCAGCGCACGTGTTTCGAACGCTGTAAACGGCTGACTGAAATCCAGAATGCCCGGATGTTTGTACAGGTCCGCCAACCCTTCCGGGTCCACCGGACCGTGCACTGGAATCACCAGACCCTGTCCCCAGCGCAGGTGCAACAAGCCCTGGGCGTGATCGGCATGATAGTGGGTCTGTAGAATGCCGCTGAGACTGTGCGGCGGAAAACGTTCGGTGAGGTCTATCAGTCCGCTGTCGATCAGCCAACGCTGATCATCGACTTCGATCAGCGCACTGCAAGGCAGGCGACGCAGCGTGCTGTCGTGCAGTGCCGCCAGACACGCTGGACACTGGCAACCATACACCGGCACTTGCCGCGCATCGCCAGTGCCCAGCAGTGTCAGGCGCACGACGGATGTTTCTCCAGATGACGAACCAACGCCGCAACCGTCTGTTCCAGCGCGCCGGAGTTATCCAGCGCATGCACACCCGGATGACTGGCCAGCAGGCTACCGGCGAACTGCTGGTTACGCTCCAGCCGCGCTTCGATTTCCGGCAGGCTTTCGCGGCCCCTGGCCAGCAGACGCTGGCGCAGCACGTCCAGATCAACGGTGAGTAAAACCGCCAGCAAGTTGGGATACCGACGCTGCGCACGTTCCAGATGCGCTCGCGACCCATTGATCAGCACGTCATGACCTTCCAGCAGCCACTGATCGATGACAATCGGAATGCCGTAATGCAAACCGTTGGCCTGCCAGTTCAAAGCAAATGCGCCGTGCTCGCGCATGTGCTCGAACTGCTCGACGTCCACGGCCTGCGCCGCTTCACCCACCGCTTCGGCGGAACGGGTGATGACCCGCCGCACCACTCGGCAATTGCGTTCTGCCAAGGTGCCACGCGCTGCGTCCATCAGGCTGTCCTTGCCTGAACCGGACGGCCCGATGAGATAGATCAACCTGCCTGCCATCAGAATACCCTCTTGCCTTGTCGCCAGACCTTATCGATAACCGGCAGATTGCCATGGCTGCGCGCCTGAATCAGATCGGCACGCAGGCCGACGCGAATTTCACCGCGATCCGCCAGTCCCGCCGCCAGTGCCGGTGTACGGCTGACCCTGTTCATCGCCTGTGGCAACCCGTAGTCGTTGTCCTGTTCGGCCAGCATGAACGCCGATTGCAGAAGACTGGCCGGATAGTAGTCGCTGGAGAGAATATCCAGTAGCCCTTCTTTGGCCAGCGACGCGGCCGCCACGTTACCGGAGTGCGAGCCGCCGCGCACGATGTTCGGTGCGCCCATCAACACACTCATGCCCAGACGCCGACAGCCACGCGCCGCTTCCAGCGTGGTCGGGAACTCGGCGATGTTCATCCCGTAACCCGCCGATTCCTCGACATGGGCCATGGTCGCGTCATCGTGACTGGCGATGGACAACCCGCGTGCCAGACACAGTTCGACAATCGCGCGGCGATATCGATCAGCGTACTCGATGGAATTGGCCACTTGCTCGACGATGAAGCCGTCCATCTCCTGACTGCTCATGTGGTATTTGCCCATGTAGTACTCTCGGTACTTGGACTCCAGCGCGAACTGACGCTGGCCGGGCGCGTGGTCCATGACCGACACCAGTTTAACCAGCGGCTGATCCACCAGGTCACGAAACACGCTCAGGGTGTCCGGGTGGCTTACTTCACAGCGCAGATGCAGCAGGTGCTCGGCACGGGTCAGACCGGCGTCTGTGGCCGTCGCAATGGCGGCGAGCATCGAGGGCAACTGCTGCATGCGCTTGCCCTTGGGATTGATGTCGCCAATCGAC
Organism: Pseudomonas asturiensis; assembly: GCF_900143095.1. Taxonomy (GTDB): domain Bacteria; phylum Pseudomonadota; class Gammaproteobacteria; order Pseudomonadales; family Pseudomonadaceae; genus Aquipseudomonas; species Aquipseudomonas asturiensis. The sequence goes on from NZ_FRDA01000002.1 coordinate 435,423, forward strand.
AGTGCGTCGAACACCGTCGTGATGCCTGCCGCGACAATCTGCGCATCGTGGCTGATCACCGCCGACGTTGAAGGCCAGTCAACACCGGGACGCGGCGACAGGTGCTTTTCCAGATTATCGGTGTGCAGTTCGACAAGCCCCGGTAGCAGGTAGCCGCCCTGCAGGTCCTGCGCCTGACTCAACAGGCTGCGGCCCGAATCGACCTCCGCGATCACACCGTCGCGTACCACCACCGTACCGGAGAACACCGACTCGCCAGTGACCACGCGGGCGTTGGTGAAAATCTGTTCGTTCAGCATTGCAGCAACTCCTTGGCGGTGAGGTCCACCGGGGTCATGTCCAGTTGGCGATTGGCAACCGATTCACGGGCATCACGGTCGTGGAAGATACCGATCAGCGCGGCACCTTCGCGTTTGGCTTCGTCGATCAGCTCCAGCACTACCTGGCGGTTGGCGTCATCCAGCGAAGCTGTCGGCTCGTCCAGCAACATCACCGGCCACGGCACCATGAAGGCACGAGCGATGTTGATCCGTTGCTGCTCACCACCGGAAAACGTGCTCGGTGCCAGTGGCCACAAACGCGACGCGATGTTCAGACGGGTCAGCAGCAGCTCGGCCCTGGCCCTCGCCTGCTCGCGAGGCCAGCCGCGCGCCAGGGCAGGCTCCATCACCACGTCCAGGCTCGACACCCTCGGAATGACCCGCAAAAACTGGCTCACGTAACCCAGCGTTCTGCGCCGCACTTCCAGCACCTGGCGCGGCGTGGCGCCGACCAGTTCGGTCCATTCGCCGTCATGTTGCACGCGAATGCTGCCCGCGGCGGGCAGGTAATTGCCATACAACGTGCGCAGCAAGGTGCTTTTACCGGTGCCGGACGCCCCGCCCAGCACCAGGCACTCCCCGCTGCGCACCGAGAAATTCAGACCGCGCAGCACATTGAGGACCACGCCGCTGTGTTGATGCAGTGTGAAGGTTTTCGAAAGGTCACGGACCTCGATCAAGGTAGTCATCAGGCTCATCTCTCTGTGCGGATCATGGCTGCAATACCGAGGAAACCAGCAACTGTGAATATGGATGCTGCGGGTCATCAAGGATCTGGTCGGTGAGTCCCGCCTCCACCACGTGCGAACGGCGCATCACCATCAACCGGTCGGCCAGCAACCGGGCCACCGCCAGGTCGTGGGTGACGATGACCACCGCCAGATCCAGCTCGCGCACCAGACCGCGTAGCAGGTCCAGCAGCCGCGCCTGCACCGACACATCCAGCCCGCCTGTCGGTTCATCCATGAACACCAGCCGAGGGCCGGAGACCAGATTGCGGGCGATCTGCAGGCGTTGCTGCATGCCGCCCGAAAAGGTACGCGGCAGATCATCGATACGCAGTGGATCGATTTCGACCTGACCGAGCCAGTCCAGCGCGGCATTACGCAACTGCTGATAGTTACGCACGCCCTGGGCCATCAATCGCTCGCCAATGTTCGCGCCCGCCGAGACGCCCATCCGCAGGCCATCGCGCGGGTTCTGCTCGACAAAGCCCCATTCGGTGCGCAGCAAGGTGCGCCGCTGCGCCTCGCTGGCGCTGTACAGGTCGAACCAGCTGCCGTCCTGACTGCGATAGTCGATGCTGCCACTCTCCGGCGCCGAGCGCCCGCTGAGCACAGACAGCAACGTGGACTTGCCAGAGCCGGACTCGCCGACAATGCCCAGCACTTCACCGGGGTACAGGTCGAAGCTGACGCGCTGGCAACCCTTTTCCGGGCCGTACAGCCGGGTCACGCCGCGCACCTTGAGCAACGCTTCGTCCAGTTGGGGTCGTGGCGTGTTAACCGGATTGACCGACAGGGCACTGATCATCGGGCGTTCTCCTGCTGGCTGGCCCGCTGGGCGCAATAATCGGTGTCAGAACAAACAAAGCTCTGGGTGCCCGCGTCGTCGAGAATCAGTTCGTCGAGAAAGGAATCGTGGCTGCCGCAGATCGCACAGCACTGCTCCCAGCGCTGCACCTGGAACGGGTGATCCTCGAAATCCAGGCTCACGACGCGGGTGTAAGGCGGCACTGCATAAAGGCGCTTTTCACGGCCCGCGCCGAACAGCATCAGCGCCGGGCTCATGTCCAGCTTGGGGTTGTCGAATTTGGGAATCGGCGACGGGTCCATCACGTAGCGGTCATCGACCATTACCGGATAGGCGTAACTGGTGGCGATGTGGCCGAAGGTGGCGATGTCTTCGTAGAGCTTGACGTGCATCACCCCGTAATCGTCCAGCGCGTGCATGGTCCGGGTTTCGGTCTCGGACGGCTCGATGAAGCGCAACGGCTCGGGAATCGGCACCTGATAGACCAGAATCTGATCGGCATGCAGCGGGGTTTCCGGGATCCGGTGACGGGTCTGGATCACCGTGGCCTCAGGCGTGCGTTCGGTCGTCGCGATACCCGCCGTACGGGCGAAAAACCGTCGGATCGAGACCGCGTTGGTGGTGTCGTCTGCGCCCTGATCAATGACCTTGAGCACGTCATCGTCTCCCAGGATCGCGGCGGTCAGTTGCATGCCGCCGGTGCCCCAGCCATAGGGCAGCGGCATCTCGCGGCCACCGAACGGCACTTGATAGCCGGGAATCGCCACGGCCTTCAGCAGCCCGCGACGGATCATGCGCTTGGTCTGTTCATCCAGGTAGGCGAAGTTGTACGCGGTGTCCCGCGCGACGGGCGGGTTGAGGGTGCTCATTGCTCGTTCTCCCCGGTCGCTGTGGGTTTGCGCAGTGTGCGGATCAGTTCCAGTTCGGACTGAAAGTCCACGTAATGCGGCAGCTTGAGGTGCGAAACGAAACCGGCCGCCTCGACGTTGTCGCAATGGGCCAGCACGAATTCTTCCTGCTGGGCGGCCGAGCGGATCTCTTCGTTGTACTCGTTGGCACGCAACGAGCGATCCACCAGCGCCATGCCCATCGCCTTGCGCTCGGCATTGCCGAAGGCCAGACCATAGCCACGCGTGAACTGCGGCGGCTCAGTGGCCGAACCGACAAACTGGTTGATCATTTCGCACTCGGTGATCTCGATGTCACCGATGAGAATGGGAAAGCCCAGCTCCTCGGGCTCGACCCACACCTGCACCTCACCGATACGAATTTCGCCTGCGAACGGATGGTTACGGCCATAACCGCGCTGGGTCGAATACCCCAGTGCCAGCAAAAACCCTTCGTCGCCACGGGCCAGCGCCTGCAGGCGTTCGGCACGACTGGACGGGAACGCCAGCGGCTCCCGGGTGATGTCGGCGATTGGCTCGTCGTTATCGACTTCAGGTTTCATCAAGCCTTCTTTCGCCAGCAGACCGAGCACGCGTGGGCAGGGTTGCAACGTCGCGTCGGGCGTCACGCTTGGGCCCGGATGCTCGCCCTCGGCCAGCAGCGTGAAATCCAGCAAACGGTGGGTGTAGTCGAAGGTCGGCCCGAGCAATTGCCCGCCCGGCACGTCCTTGAAGGTCGCGGACAAGCGACGATTGAGTTGCATGTCCGAGGTGTCGATGGGCAGGCTGGCGCAGAAACGCGTGAGGGTCGTGCGGTAGGCACGCAGCAGGAAAATCGCTTCGACCAGATCACCTGCCGACTGCTTGATGGCCAGCGCGGCCAGTTGCTCGTCGTACAGCGAGCCTTCGGTCATGACCCGGGCGACAGCCAGTGGCAGTTGCTGGCGGATCTGCTCGACGTCAAGTTCGGCAATGCCTGTGTCGCCACGACGCCTGCGAGCCAGCAAGCGGTGAGCGTTGTCGATGGCCTGTTCACCCCCTTTGACGGCAACGTACATCAGGCACACTCCTGCACGCGGGTGCTGCGAGGCAAACCGATCATCTGGCTGCCCGACAGGAAAAACACGTCCAGCCCGCGCGGAAAGTCGTTGCGTGACGACCGTTCGGTCCAGAAATGCTTGTCCAGCGGCAAGGCCACGCGGTTTTGCTGCTCGATGCCAGGACCGCTCCAGCTCAACGGTTGCCCGCCATCGAGGGCTGGCAGCTGGATCAACAGCGTGCAGGACTGGTCAGGATAGCGATCGTTGCCCAGGTCGAAACCCGCCAGGTCCTGCGCCACTGCCGCATCGAGCAACGCAAAGCGAGCGTTTTGCCGCTCGCTCACCATCGGGCAGCCGCAGTGGAACGACAGGTTGGCGCGAATGGCGGGCGTATCGAACGCCGGAGCCAGCCAGACCGGGGTATCCAGGTCCAGCAACGCCAGACACAACGCATGGGTGGCACTGTCCAGCCCCGACAACGCGGGCGGCTGATGTGCGGCATTCAAGGTCTGGGCAATGCCGGGGCCTGCCAGCGCCTTGAGGGCCGCGCGAAAGCTGCGCTGAGCGTCGAGTACAGGATCAGTGAAAGCAGGTTGCAGAAGGACAGCGTTCATCAGTCTTCTCCTCGGACCAGCGTAAAGAATTCAACTTTGGTGGCGGCGGTTTCGGCGTCCTTGTCAGCCTTGCGCAGGGCTTGTATGCGGGCCAGAGGCTCAATCAGCTCTGCCAGCCACCAGGCTTGTTGCGCACCTTGCAGGTGGGCGTCGGCCAGTGCCGCAAGTTCGGCGTGACGCTTGTCGCGTCCGGCCAGGTAGCTGTAGCCGGTACGACCGTCGGCCAGACGCACCACGCAACGGGTCACACTCATTTCGCCCAGATTGAACGCAGCACCCGTGCCGCCCATGCGCCCACGCACCAGCGTCATGCCGATTTCCGGTGCGCGGATCATCTGATAATCGGTGTCGCGCAAGACCGGTTCGTGACGATTCAAATGGGCAACGCTTTGCTCATCTACATGTGCGCGGGCGAGCACGCCCATCCAGCGCTGCCGTGCGGTTGTTTCAGGATCGAGTTCAGAGGATTGCTGAGAGGATTGCATGGATAACCTCGGCATCAGGTGGTCACTTGATAGTGGAAGCGGTCGCTGCGGCTGGTGGAACGGGACAGTTCCACCGGCTGGCCGGACCGGTCACAGGAGACCGTCAACACGGTCAACACAGGCATATGGCGTGGCATCAGCAACTGCGAAGCTTCTTCGCGCGACGGCAGGCGTGCGCCGATCAGACTCTGCTGGCGAGTCAGCGGCAGGTCGCGCTCGGCCAGGTACTGACGCAGCGAACCGCCTGCATAATCGGCCAGCAATTGACGGTAATCAGCGCTGAAACGATGCAGAATCAGGCTCACGGGCTGGCCGTCGAGCTTGCGCAGGGTCTGCAATTCGATCATCGGCGCCTGTTCGGGCAGACCCAAGTGACGGGCATCTTCGCTATTGGCCTGGCAGTCGCGACGCAACAGCAGGATCGCCTCGACCCCGATACCCTGCGCAGACAATGACTTACTGTAGGCACTGTCGGCCTGCATCGGGTAAATGAGCGGGCGTTCCAGCACCTGAGTGCCTTTGCCCTGGCGGCGCAGTACGCTGCCTTCACGCACCAGTTCATCGACAGCGCGGCGAACGGTGTGGCGATTGACGCTGAAACGTTCAGCCAGTTGGAACTCGGCAGGCAGGTAGTCGCCGGACCTGTAAGTGCACAACTCGGCGCGCAGGGTGTCCGCCAGCTCGCGGTACAACGGCTCAGTTTGTCTAGACAACTGCATGGTTAAAAAAAGTGCCCATCGGGACACCCCTCTCCGGTCAGATGAATTGCTTGCGCAAGCGTTGCGACGCGATGTCGATCACGCTGACGACGACGATGATCACCAGCAGTACGGCACTGGTCTGGACGAAAGCAAAGGCGCGAATGTTCTCCCAGAGAATCACACCGATCCCCCCTGCCCCGACCATGCCTACGACCGTTGCCGAGCGAACATTGGATTCGAAACGGTACAGCGCGTAGGAGATCCAGAGCGGCATGACCTGCGGGATGACGCCATAAATGACCTCCTGCAGCGCACTGGCACCCGTGGCGCGCACGCCCTCTACCGGGCCGGGATCAATGGCTTCCACGGCTTCGGCGAACAGCTTGGCAAGCACCCCCGTGGTGCTGATCCACAAGGCCAGTACCCCGGCAAATGGCCCAAGACCTACGGCGACCACAAACAGCATCGCGAAGACCATTTCATTGATGGAACGAAAGGCGTCCATGCAGCGGCGCAGCGGCAGATGGATCCACCACGGCGTGATGTTTTCGGCACACAGAATGCCCAGCGGGATAGAGCAGACGATGGCCAGGACCGTGCCCCATAACGCGATCTGGATCGTGACCAGCATTTCCGTGAGATAACTGCGCCATTCGCGGAAATCCGGCGGGAAGAAGTCGGAGGCGAAGGTCGCCATGTTTCCCGAATCGCGCACCAGCGACATCGGGTTCATCTCAGCACCTTGCCAGGCCCAGGCCAGTGCGGCCAGAAACAGCCCCCAACCCAGGTATCGAGCCCAACTGCGCTTGCCGATGGGCTGCGCGTATGCAACGTGAGTGGTCATAGCAATCAATGTCCTGATGGCGGCCGATGGGGCGCGAGGGAAAGGTCCGCGCCCCACTCGTTCAGCCGGCTGTGCTGGTTGCCGTTTTCTGGTTCAGCTCGGTGATGCGCTGCTGCAGCTTGCTCAGGCCCGCGTCGATTTCCTTGAGGCGGGTTTCCTTTTCCTGGGCATTGAGCGTGGTGCTGGCCGCCACTTCGGTGCGCTGCTTGAACAGTTCGAGCTGGCGAATCGGTAGCAACTGGTCATCGCTGGACTTCAGGAACTTGCCCAGTTGCATGTTCTTGAGGACGGTTTTTTCTTCATCGGTATCGCCATAACTGGCAAAGAACTCACGGATCTTCGCCTTGTTCTCGTCCGACAGGGCCTTGCTCCAGACCATCGGGTCGGCCGGAATCAGCGGCGACTTCCAGATCACCTTGAGCTGCTCGACCTTGTCCGGCTGAGTCACCGCCAGTCGGTCCCAGCTCTCGGTGTTGAAGGTCGCCACGTCAAGCTGGCCCTTGGCAACACTGAGCGCGTTGACTTCATGACTGGAGTTGAGCGTGCGCTTGAACGCGGTGGAGGCATCGACATGGTTCTTGGCGAACACGTAGTAGCCCGGCACCAGATAGCCCGAGGTGGAGTTCGGGTCGCCATTGCCGAAGGTCAGGGTCTTGGCGTTTTTGAGCATGTCTTCGACAGAGTTGATCGGGCTGTCCTTGCGCACGATCAGCAGGCTCCAGTAACCCGCCGCGCCATTGGCCGCCGAGGTCTGGGCGAAGATTTCGCCGTTGGAGCGATCAACAGCTTCCATGGCCGCCTTGTTGCCCAGCCAGGCCACATCGACCTTGTTGAAGCGCATGCCCTGAATCAGGCCCGCGTAATCCGAGGCAAAGGTTGCGTTGACCTTCAGGCCGGTTTTCTTGCTCATGTCATCGAGAAACGGCTGCCAGATGGTTTTCAGGTTCTGCGATGACTCAGTGGACATGATGCCGAAATTGATGACCTTCTCTTCAGCCTGGGCAGTGCCCATTGCGCAAGTGGCCAGCAAAGCGGCAGACGCGAGGACGCGACCGATACGGTTGAACATGAAAGCACTCCTGAAGTGAGGTTCGTGCAACAGCGGTTGATGTCAGGGGACTGACGATAAAAATGATCAGACTTTGGCCAATACCAGGCGCGGCGGCTCGACGGGACGGCTGTGCTCGACGAGCGTCAGGCTGTCATCCTGCTCGGCGCCGTAAAGGTCGTTGAGAAAGTGCCTGCTGAGCCCCTGCGCCTGCCCGTCGAAATGGATACGTCCGCCCTTCAGCGCCACGGCGCGTGGGCAGTAGCGCATCGCGTAGTCCACCTGATGCAGGGTGACGACAACGGTCTTGCCATCGCGGCGGTTGATGTCGGCGAGAATTTCCATGACCCGGCGGGCGGATTCAGGGTCGAGGGAGGCGATGGGTTCGTCGGCAAGAATCACTTCGGCGCGCTGGGTCAGGGCCCGGGCAATCGCCACGCGCTGCTGCTGGCCGCCAGACAGGGTCGAGGCACGCTGCGCGGCAAGGTCCGCCAGCCCGACACGTTCCAGCGACGCCATTGCGCGCTGCTTTTCCTCGGTATTGAACAGCGCCAGATTGCCGCGCCAGCGCGGCATGCGCCCCAGGCAGCCAAGCAGGACGTTGTCGAGCACGCTGAGGCGATTGACCAGATTGAACTGCTGGAAGATGTAGCCAATGTCGGCACGCAGACGGCGCACATGGCGATTGAGACGACCCGAGGCCTGCACCTCGCGATCCAGCACCCGCACCTGGCCGCCTTTTTCGCGATCACAGCACGCCAGCCCCGCCAGGTGACGCAGCAAGGTGGACTTGCCGGAGCCCGATGCGCCAATCAGGGCAACCATCTCGCCGTGTTGTATAGACAACTCAAGGTCAACCAGAGCGCTTTTGCGAGAAAAGCTCTTGTTCAATCCTTCGACATGGATAGCTGGATTCATGGTGTGTCTCTGCCTGCCCTACGACCCGGTGCAGGTCGTATTCGGTTGTCAGCCAGACTGAACCGGTGGCATTGCAGAGTCGTGAATCGGGCATGACGAACCCGTAACAGTTTTTCGCAGGTTGCGTTGCAGGTGCGTCAGTCGGGCAGCTGCGCTGCCATGCTTTTTTGACGCGGTAGTGAGAACACCGACGATTGCGACAAAGGAACCCCGGCGTAGCCGGGGCCGGAACCGGAGCTTGGGGTTTGCCTGTTTTGCCCCGTCAAAGTAGGTCGCCGAGGGGCGAAAAGGTGACTTAAGCCATGCGCCCGGCTAACTGAGTCCGCAATCTGTGCCATCTGTGACGCGGAGCGTCACGGGAGGCATGCCCACGCAAAGCGATGGGCACGATCAGGGTTGACGCGATAAGCGCATGTCATACAGCGATCAGATACGGAAACTGCCCACCAGTTGCTGCAGGCGCGCGGCCTGCTCTTCCAGCGAGTTGCAGGCTTCCAGGGTTTGACGCAGGTTGTCGACGCCCAGCTGGTTAAGGGTGTTGATGTGGGTGATGTCGACGTTGATCGATTCCACCACCGAGGTCTGCTCTTCTGTCGCGGCGGCGACCGACTGGTTCATGCCGTTGATTTCATCGATGCGGCGGGTGACGCTGCCCAGACGCTCGCCAGCGCGGTTGGCGATGCCCACGCTGTCTTCGCTCTGGCGCTGGCTTTCAGTCATGTTGGTCACCGCTTCACGGGCACCGACTTGCAGCTCTTCGATCATCTTCTGGACCTGTTGAGCCGAGTCCTGGGTCCGGTGTGCCAGGTTGCGCACCTCGTCAGCCACCACCGCGAAACCGCGACCGGCTTCACCGGCACGTGCTGCTTCGATGGCCGCGTTGAGCGCCAGCAGGTTGGTCTGCTGGGAAATGCTGGTGATTACCTCAAGGATCTGCCCGATGTTGGCTGTCTTGCCGTTCAGACTCTCGATGTTCACACACGACTCACTGATCTTGCCAGACAGCTCGTTCATGGCCTTGATGGTCTGCTGCACGACGGCCTGACCGTCGCCAGCCAGTTCGCTGGCATCACTGGACTGCTGCGACGTGCGCGCTGCGTTCTGAGCAATTTCCTGCGCGGCGGCCCCCAGCTCGTTGATCGCGGCAGCCACGCTTTCAGTGCGATTGGCCTGCTGATCGGAGTTGCTCATCGAGGCATTGGACACCTTGACCACTTGTGTCGCGACCGCGCCCAGTTGAGCGGCGGTCGAGGCGACTTCACGAATGGAGGTATGGATACGCTCGACAAAGTGATTGAAGGACTGGGCCAGCGCGCCGAATTCATCCTGGGAAGTAATCGCCAGGCGTTTGGTCAGGTCGCCCTCGCCATCGGCAATGTCACGCATCGCACGCCCCATCTGGTGCAGCGGCTGCATCAGCACGCGGATCAACAGACCCAGCAGCAGAATGATCACGACCACCACGACCACCATTGCCGTGATGGCCGAGGCGCGGAACTCGCTGAGCATCGAATAGGCAGCGTCCTGTTCCAGCACCAGCGCCACATACCAGTTGGCGGTCGAGACGCCCTGCACCGGGGTGAACGAGATGATTTCAGGCGTGTTCCCTGAATCGATTTCCGTCACGCCGGTGGCAATCTTTGGCGTGTTGTTGGGGTAGGCTTCGCTGATGTTCTTCAGCACCAGCTTGCTGTCCGGGTGCACCAGAATCTTGCCTTCGGCGCTGACCAGAAACGCATACCCGTGGCCGCCGAAGTTCAGCGAGTTGATAATCTTGCTGACGCTGTCCAGCGCAATGTCAGCGCCCGCCACGCCGGCCAACTGATTCTGGATCTTGACCGGGGTCGCTACCGTCATCACCAGCTTGCCGGATGAGGCTGCAATGTAGGGTTCTGTGACGATGGTGCCTGACGCATTTTGCGCCGCCTTGTACCAGCCACGGGCGCGTGGATCGTAGTCAGCCGGTCGAGTGGCCGAAGGGTTGGAGAGCATCACGCCTTCGGTGGTGCCGAAATAGCCGAGCTGAAAGTTATCGCTGTAGACCGAGAGACCCACGGCGCGCTGCAACTGCGGCAGCGCCTTGCCGTCGATAGCGATCTGCTGCGACATCGATTGCAGCAACTGAATACGGCTTTCCAGCCAGGTCTGGATGTTTTGCGTGGTCAGCGTACCCAGTTGTTGCAGCTCGGACTGAACACTGGATTTCAGCGACTGACGTTGTCGATAGTCATTGACGACAATGAACACACTGAACGCGACAATCACTATCAGGGCAGCGGCCAACAGAATTTTCTTGCTGAAACCCAGGCTTTTCATCATAGCGAGCACTTCCACGGCATAAACAATTGGGACGATGCAGGGATCGTCAGTCGGAACTCAAACGGTGCCGCTGTTCGGGGGGTTTCGAACAAGGTCGGAATGTTTCGAACAGACCCCAAGTGGTGTATCGGCCGAGCATGAGGAGTCTTTTATTTTTATTTTTGCCGCGTGAGAAACGCTTCCCACAAACGACAGCAAAACGTGCAGGGCGCGAAAAACTGGCTATGGTCAACTCATCCCGTCGTCCAGAGGATGGTCCCGCCATGATGAGTATTGAAAAGCTGTTTGACGATTTGCACAGTCTGCCGAGCATTCCCAAAGTGGCTCAGGACTTGATGCTTCAGTTCGACAACCCCTCCTCCAACCTGGAAAGTATCGCCCGCAACATCGAGAAGGACCCGGTGATCGCCGCCAAGGTCCTGCGCCTGGCCAACTCGGCAAGATTCCGGGGTTCTCGGGAATCGTCGAGCATCGAGGATGCTGCCATGCGCCTGGGTTTCAATACCTTGCGCACGCTGGTAATGGCGTCGGCAGTGACGGGCGCGTTCAAGGCCGGTCCCAGCTTTGACCTCAAGGCGTTCTGGCTGAAGAGCTTTCAGGTCGCGGGAATCTGCCGGATGCTCGCCAAACAGACCGGCGTAGATGCGGAGATCGCCTTCACCTGTGGGGTGATGCACAACATCGGCGAGTTATTGATCCAGACCGGCGCACCGGACGTTGCCGAACGCCTGAACAGCGCAACGAAAGCCGGCACTGCGGGACGCGCGGCCAATGAGACCGTGCAACTGGGTTTCGGCTATCCGGAAGTGGGCACTGAACTGGCCCGTCGCTGGCACTTGCCCAAGCCCATTCAGGAGGCTATCGCGTACCAGGCCAAGCCCATGCAGGCGCCCGACAACGCCGCGTTGCCGAGGATCATCGCCCAGGCCATCGTGATTTCCGACGCTCTGGAAGCCCACGACGGTGCAACGCCGCAAGCGCAGAAGGCGTCCGACGGGCCGATCATGGAAGGCATCGACCTGGACACCCTGTTCGCCGGTCTGCCAGCGGTGCTGGAGGCCGACAAGGCGTTTGCGCAGCTGTTGAGTTGAGTCAAAGACTCGGGATGTTTGATTGATACCTCCCGAATGAATGTCCCATCCTCTTCGCGAGCAAGCTCGCTCCCACTTGGGTTGAATTTCAAGTGGGAGCGAGCTTGCTCGCGAAGACTGACTGGCAGCGGCGAAGTATTTCCGCGCCAGAGACATGCCTATTCAAGCGCCTCGACCAGCGCCTTGTTGAAACCAGCGGGATCTTCCATCTGCGGGGCATGGCCCATGCCCTTGAATTCCACCAGCCTGGCACCTGGAATCATCTCGGTGACTTGCTTGCCCAACACCTTGTAGTTGCCGATTTTCGCCTTCACGTCCGGCGGCGCGATGTCGCTGCCGATGGCAGTGGTGTCGGCGTCACCGATCATCAGCACCGTCGGGACCTGCAGTTTCGCGAACTCATAGAACACCGGCTGGGTGAAGATCATGTCGTAGATCAGCGCGGAGTTCCAGGCAACCGCTTTCTGGCCAGGCCCCTTGTTAAGGCCTGCGAGCATGTCGACCCACTTGTCGTACTCAGGCTTCCAGCGCCCGTCGTAATAGGTTTTCTGTTCATAAGCACGAATGCCCTCAGCAGTGGTTTTCAGCTCGCGCTCATACCACTGATCCACGGTGCGATAAGGCACCCCGAGCGCCTTCCAGTCTTCCAGTCCGATGGGGTTGACCATCACCAGCTTCTCGGTCTGCCCGGGATACATCAGCGCGTACCGCGTGGCCAGCATGCCGCCGGTGGAGTGGCCGACGACGGAAACCTTGTCGATGCCGAGCTTCTCCAGCAGCGCATGGGTGTTCATTGACAGCTGCTGAAAGCTGTATTGGTAGTAGGCCGGTTTGGTGGACGTGCAAAAGCCAACCTGATCAGGTGCAATCACGCGATAACCGGACGCGCTGAGGCCCTTGATGGTGTCTTCCCAAGTGGCGGCACAGAAATTCTTGCCATGCATCAGCACGGCGGTACGGCCATTGGCCTTGCCGGTGGGCGCGACGTCCATGTAGCCCATTTGCAGCGCTTGGCCCTGGGACTGGAAGTCGAACGTCTTGAGGGTGTGGGGGTAGGTGAAACCTTCCAGTTGCTGACCATAACTGGGTGTCTCAGCCAGCGCCACGCCGGGCAGCGTCATCGATATCAACAGACCGGCAATCGTTGCAGCCCGCATAGGGGCACCTCCTGTGGGTGTGGGACGGTGATGGCGAAACCCTTCTCGCAACAGGTTCCAGACCCGCAAGTAGACCTCAGATCCCACGACAGATTCGCTCTTTTCCTACCGACAGAAACGTAAGGAGACGTGTCTGGACAGCAAGGTAAAACGCTGGACGCCCGCTACGGGGCTTCCCTAGACTGAGCCAACCTTTTGTAGGCGCCATCCGGGTGACATGTCTGATGCCAAGGAACCACCATGAATCGCAATGAATTGCGCAAGGCCGATATCAACTTGATGGTGGTCTTCGAGACCTTGATGCAGGAGCGCAATGTGACCCGCGCGGCGGAAAAGCTGTTCCTCGGCCAGCCGACGATCAGCGCAGCGCTGAACCGCCTGCGCAGCCTGCTCAACGATCCACTGTTTATACGCGTGGGTCATCGCATGGAACCGACTGCCCGCGCCCACGAGATCCTCAAACACCTCACGCCTGCACTCGACGCGATGTCCACAGCGCTGAGCCTGACCACCGACTTCGATCCCTCGGTGAGCAAGATGACCTTTCGCATCGGTCTGTCAGATGACGTGGAGTTCGGCCTGCTGCCCGCCATGCTCAAGGCGATTCGCAAGGAAGCACCAGGCGTGGTGATCGTGGTCAAGCACGTCGATTACCTGAATATTTCCGAAGTGCTCATGTCCGGTGATATCACCGTGGGTGTCTGCCTGACGCGTGAGTTGCCCGCCAACGCCAAGCGCAAGCTGCTGCGCAACGTTCAGCCGCGCCTGGTCAGGGCCGACAAGCCTTCAGGGCCGATGTCGCTGGATGAGTATTGCTCGAGGCCGCATGTGGTGGTGTCGCACGTGGCCAGCGTGAGCAGTTTCGCCGATGAGTGGCTGACCGCACTGGGACGCAAGCGTCATGTGGTGTTATCGGTGCCGCAGTTCACCACGCTGCCTGCGCTGATGGCGGGCACCGATCTGATCTCGGGGCTTTCTGATTATGCAGCGAGTGCCATGAGTGCGCTGGGGTTGGTGTACGACGAACCGCTGCCCTTCCCCACACCGGGGCTGGACTTGTCGATGACATGGCTGAGCGTAATGGACAACGACCCTGCAGAACGCTGGTTGCGCAGCAGGATCGAGGAGTTCATGGGCGAGCGCCAGGAGGCACCCGCCCTGGCCGGCTGATCAGCCGAAACGACCGGTGATGTAGTCTTCGGTCTGGGTCTTGGAAGGCTTGGTGAAGATGGTGTCGGTGTCGCCGTGTTCGATCAGTTCACCCATGAACATGAACGCGGTGTAGTCCGAGCAGCGTGCAGCCTGCTGCATGTTGTGGGTCACGATGATCACGGTGAACTGCTCTTTGAGCTCGGTGATCAACTGCTCGATACGACCGGTGGAAATCGGATCAAGAGCGGAAGTCGGCTCATCCAGCAGCAATACCTGAGGACGCAACGCGATGGTACGCGCAATGCACAGACGCTGCTGCTGACCACCGGACAGACCGGTTGCGCTCTGCTTGAGCTTGTCCTTCACCTCATCCCACAGGGCTGCGCCACGCAGTGCCTGCTCGACGCGATCTTCCATTTCACGACGCGACAGTTTTTCGTGGTGCTTGATGGCGTAGGCGATGTTGTCATAGATGGACATCGGAAACGGCACCGGCTTCTGGAACACCATGCCCACGTGGCTGCGCAGACGGTTCATCGAATAGCCCGGCGCCAGGATGTTTTCGCCATTGAGCAGCACTTCGCCGCGCGCTTCCTGTTTCGGGTACATCGCATAAATACGGTTGAACACGCGCAGCAGGGTCGACTTCCCGCAACCCGACGGGCCGATGATCGCAGTGATGCGCTTCTCGGGGATGGTCATGTCGATGGACTTCAGCGACTTCTGGTTGTTGTAGAAAAACTCCAGACCGCGCACTTGAATCTTGGTCTTTTCGTTGGCCAGGGAAAGGTTGTTCATCAGGACGCCCTATTGCGCAGAAGAATTAAGCGAGAAAGCAGACTCAGTATCAGTACGAACAGCGTCATGACCAGCGCACCGGCCCAAGCCAGGGAGTGCCAATCGTCGAACGGGCTCATTGCGTACTGGAACACCACCACCGGAACACTGGCGATTGGCTTGAGCAGATCGCTGCTCCAGAACTGGTTGCCGAATGCGGTGAACAGCAGCGGCGCGGTTTCGCCGGTGATACGTGCCAGTGCCAGCAACACACCCGTCACGACACCCGCCTTGGCGGCGCGCAGCACGATCTGCAGAGTCAGTTTCCACTGTGGAACACCCAGCGCCAGCGCAGCTTCACGCATGGTCGAAGGTTGCAGTTGCATCATTTCGTCGGTGGTACGTACCACCACCGGAATCACCAGCAGCGCCAGCGCCAATGCACCGGCAAGGGCGGAAAAGCCCACCTGGTGACCGGTCATCGCGTTAAGCGGCAATACCACGACTGTGTAGACGAACAGGCCCAACACGATGGAAGGCGCGGACAACAGAATGTCGTTGATGAAACGCACCGCGTTGCCCAGCTTGGTGTAACGCGCAAACTCGGCCAGCCAGATACCGGCCATCAGGCCGATGGGCGTGCCGATCAACAGACCGATGCCGGACATCAGCACGCTGCCGTAGAACGCGTTGGCCAGACCGCCTTCGGTGCCTGGCGGCGGCGTCATGCCAGTAAACAGCTGCAGATTGAGGGCATCGATACCTTTGATGATCGTGGTCAGCAGGATCCAGACCAGCCACAACAGACCGAATGCCGTGGCGCCACAACTGAGCACCATGGCGATCTTGTTCTTGATATTGCGAACACGGTAAATGTGCTCGCTGCCTGTCATGTCCTTACTCATAACCCCTCCTTACGCGACAGACGCGACAGCATCAAGCGTGCAAGGGCCAGCACGATGAAGGTAACAACAAACAACAGGAAGCCCAGGGCGATCAATGCGGAACGGTGCAAGTCGGTGTAAGCCTCGTTGAACTCGTTGGCAATGACCGAGGCGATGGAGCTGCTTGGCATCATCAGCGACGCCGAGAACTGGTGAGCGTTACCCAGCACAAAGGTCACCGCCATGGTTTCACCCAGCGCACGCCCCAGCCCGAGGAACACACCACCGACCACTGCCGAACGGGTATAAGGCAGCACGATGTCCCAGACCACTTCCCAGGTCGTGCCGCCCAACGCATAAGCCGACTCTTTGAGAGCGGTAGGCACGGTGCGGAAAACTTCCTGCATCACCGAGGTGATAAACGGGGTGATCATGATCGCCAGCACGATACCGGCGGTCAGCATGCCGATACCCAATGGAGGGCCCTGGAACATCGGGCCAACGAGCGGCAGAGCGCCCAGGTTTTCAGTGATCCAGGGCGACAGGTGTTCGGCCATGAACGGCCCGAACACGAACAGCCCCCACATGCCGTAGATGATCGACGGAATGCCTGCCAACAGCTCGATGGCCGAGGCAATGGGCATCCGCAACCATGGCGGCGCTACTTCTGTCAGGAAAATCGCAATGCCGAAACTCACCGGAACGGCGATCAGCAAAGCCAGAAAAGAGGTCACCAGCGTGCCGTAGATCGGAACCAGTGCGCCGAATTTGCCGGCGTTCACGTCCCATTCGGTACTGGTCAGAAAGCCAAACCCGAATGTCTGGAATGCCAGACTGCCGCCCCAGAGGGTCGACAAGGCAATACAACCCAGCAAAGCAAGCACCAGCATGGCCGCGGCCTGCAATGAACGCTTGAACCACAGGTCATGGCGGTGATCCCGTTTGGCGCGCTTCTCGCCTTCGGTCTCGACAGCTTTGACGGCAGCGGACAGGTATTGGGTGTTTTCAGTCATGTTGAGTCCACTCGCAAGGAAAAGCCCCTGTCACCAGACCGATATCGCGGTCGGTGACAGGGGTCATACAGGCTTGAATCACTTACTTGGTGAATTCAGCTTTCCAGTAGTTTTCTACGCGATCGACCAGCGATTTCGGCAAGGCAACGTAGTCGAGCGACTCAGCTTGCTTCTGACCGTTTTCCAGGGACCACTTGAAGAAGTCGAAAGCAGCCGCGCTCTTCTCTGCGTTCTTGGCTTTCTTGTACATGATGATCCAGGTCGTGGCAGTGATCGGCCAGGCATCGTCGCCCGGAGCGTTGGTCATGATCAGGCCGAAGTCCTTGGCGTTTGCCCAGTCAGCAGTGTCGGCAGCTGCGGCGAACGACTTGGCAGTCGGTGCGATGAACTTGCCAGCAGCGTTCTTCAACTGGGTGTAGGACAGCTTGTTGGTTACAGCGTAGGAGTATTCAACGTAGCCGATCGAACCTTTGATCTGCTTCACGTACGCCGAAACACCTTCGTTACCCTTGCCGCCCACGCCTGCTGGCCACTGCACGGTCGAACCGAACTTGAGCTTCTCGTTCCACTCCGAGCTGGCTTTGCTCAGGTAGTTGGTGAAGTTGTAGGTAGTGCCCGAACCGTCCGAACGGTGAACGACAGTGATCGCGGTCGCTGGCAGCGTTACGCCAGGGTTCAGCGCGACAATCGCCGGATCGTTCCAGGTCTTGACGGTGCCCATGAAGATTTTGGCCAGGGTTTCGCCGTCGAGCTTCAGCTTGCCGCTGTCGATGCCTTCAACGTTGATGATCGGCACGATACCGCCGATGACGCTAGGGAACTGACCCAGGCCGGCTTCCTTGAGGTCTTCAGCGGACATCGGGGCATCGGAAGCGCCGAAATCAACGGTCGCCGCCTTGATCTGGGCAATACCGCCGCCCGAACCGATCGACTGATAGTTGATGCGGTTGTCTGCAGTCTTGCTGTAGTCCTGGGACCATTTGGAAATGACCGGGAAGACGAAACTCGAACCAGCGCCGGTTACATCAGTCGCGTGGGCTACACCGCTCAGGCACAGCGAAGCGATCAGAAGCGACAAGCGTTTTTTAGTCAGCAGAATCACGGTAATACCTCAGTCCAGGAGATTGTGTGGTGGTCCACTTAAGGAGGCCCGAGGCGGATTTAAACCCTCAAATGTTTCTGTTTAATGACAATCAGTCGAACCACGTCGACTCAAACGCGTTTTTATGACCAAACCGCCCTGCAGAAAAACCTCACAAAATCGACAAGAGCCCCTGTTTACGGGCCAAAACCCCACGCCAGCACTGGCTAGCCATGTGCCACTAAAAACCTCATAGCTCAACGCCACCACCGTTATAAAAGTGTAAAAATTTGTGCCGTTTTAGAAGCTCACGTTTTTGGCAGGAATTTATCTATAACCAGATCGCCTTAAAACCCGCAGCCAACGCGCTGATCAACTGCTCTTTCTCACCGTATGGGGAGTGATGACAAACGCATTGTTTATTAGGGGTGGTATTAATAGCGCCCTGATCAATGTGTTACCGTTCGTCGGGCTCGTTGGCACCTATGGCCAGTGGCCAAGGACCAATAGGGGTATCTTAAAAAACGGAGTAAGCACCATGATCAAGACCAAACTGACTGCCCTGACTCTCGCTGGCCTGATGGCTGTTGCATCGGGCGCAGCCTTTGCTGAATCGACGACCACGCCTGCCAGTCCAGTGAACAAGAGCGCGACCAAGCTGCCTGGCACCGACACGGCGCCAGCCGATCGCAACTCCTCCAATACCAAGGGCACCACCCAGGGCGCGCAAACTGACAAGCCAATGGGCAACTCGACGACCCATGACAAAGGCACTCACGGTACACACGACAAGAATGGCGTGACCGAGAAGCAAAAGGTCAACTGATCGGCCGACTCACGGTGACAGGGGCCTCCCCTGCCACCGGTCGGAAGTTCGGCACCTGCACTGCCGATGATCACTCAATGTCTGTAGCAACATCACGCAGGACATCGACAGGAGATTTTTGAAATGAATCTGAAAACGGTTGGCGCATGGACACTTGCTGCAGTATTGGGCAGCGTCAGTGCAGCTGCTCTGGCTGGCTCGACAGGGCCGACGAATCCAGACAATGGCGGTCCTAAAGTGCCAGGTACAGGTATGGAAAAGAACACCGACGGCACTACGCCAGGTGCGCCGGGCACCAGCCCTGGGACCAAAGGCATGGACCCGCAGCCAGGTAACAACAGTGGCATGAACGACAAGACCCACGATGCGGGCAAAGGCGGCATGGATAACGATGGTGATGACCAGGACGATGACGACGACAGCGCGCCATGACCTGAACCCAGCCACACGTGGCGGCCCGTTGCTGGCTCATTCAGGACCGCCTCGCCCCCCTCGCTTCACACGCTGTTGAATCACTCCTGTCAGGCCTGAGCACAAAGCGTCTGCGCCGCCGGACCTGCCTCTGCCCCCTTCAGACTCTCCTCGCACCACTGCACATAGCAGACCCATACAGGCATGCCGTGCTCTGCACAGAAATCCAGCCACCGCAATTGATTGTCCTGCAAGCGATCGCCCGGCCCTTTCACCTCGATCATCCGGTAGACGCGCTGCTCGGGGAAAAACTGGATGAGGTCCGGCATGCCGGTGCGATTGGCCTTTATGTCCTGCAATAAACGTTTGAACCAGTGTCGCATATGCTCCGCTGGCAGGCAGTCGAGTGCTTGATTCAGCAGGTCTGGTGTCAGCGCGCCCCAGAATACGAATGGCGATTGCAGCCCAGATTTGCTCAGGAAGTTCTGCAGGATGGTTGCGCGATACGCATCGGACTCCAGTTGAGCCAGGCAGGCGTCGAACTGCTGTGCGCGACGCTGGTAGAAATCGGGACTGTAGAGGTCACTCGGGGCGCTGTGGAACGGGTGGAAGAATGCGCCAGGCAGCGGTGAGAAAATCGCCGACCAGCACAACAACCCGAACAGGGAATTGATCAGCGTGTTCTCGACGTAATGCACCTCGCCACCTTCCTGCTGCAAGTGTTCACGAATCAGGTATTCGACGCTGCAACCGGGAATCGGGGTGACCTGAACATCCAGTCGCTCGACCTTGCGTGCCGTTCGCCGACGCTCTGCTGCAAGCCCCAACTTGCGTTGCAGTCGCGGCAGGACCCGCGACAGATGCTGCACCTCGGCATCGTTTTCAGGCGCCAGCCGGGCCTGTTGCAGCAACGCCATGGCCTGCGCGTATTCTTCCTTGCGCTCCAGCACTCGAATCTGTCGCGAGCGCGCACCGGGATAGTCGGATTGCCGATAGACCGACAGCGCCAATGGCCAGTCCTGCACACGCTCGGCCTGCTGACCGATGCGAAACAGCAGCTTGGCGCGGCGCATCTGCAGCCAGGGGCTGCGGCACTGGACGGCAATCGCCTGCTCGGCCAGCTCATGCAGAGCAAGACTGGATTCCAGCGCCTCGCGGCAAGCATGCAATTGCAGACAGACATCGATGTCTTCGCGCGCGTTGATTGCCCTGGAATCGGCAGAAAATTCGACTTTTTCGTAACGATAGATGCCAAGGTCGGCCAATACGAACTCTGACCACTCCTGATAGAGGTTGCCGAAATACAACAAACGCAGGCGGTCGCACAGCGGCATGACCGTCAGGCAAAACACCTTGTCCGACAACGAGCCGTGCCACTGCTCCAGGGTTTGCGGCGTTGCATGGAGCGGCATCAGGCGCTCAAACCACTGTTCCTTACGCTCGGAATTCTTGACGCCATGCGCCTTGAAGCACTGGCTCAATTCATCCTTGCGCAGTAGCTGAAACAACTCGCCCAGTCCCAGCGCAGGACGATCGTCGACCCATCCCAATTCAAGCAGCGGGCCCACCGTCTGGATCGGGTCGCCTATTTCTTCGTAACTCAACTTGCTCGCGCGAAACAGGGTCCCTTTGCGCATGACCATCCGCACCAGCAAACCCTGCGCTGTCGTCGGCAGTTGCGTAAACGCTTCAATGAACCGACGCTCCGATTCGTCGAGCAAGTCGTCGTAACGCTGCGTGATCCAGTTGAGTACCTGGCGGAAGTTTTCCAGGTAATAAAACGGATTGTCGAGAGGGGAAATAGTCAAGGCAAACGGCCACACGATGAATGAGCAGACGGGCCAAGGATACTGGCTATCCGTACAGATTCCAGCCCAAACAGTAAAGTTGGGCAGACGGGCCGATCAGTGGCGCGTTCCGTACGCCCTGCAACCCACCGTAGAATCGGCGCAACCAGTTCACGTGCGGAGCGACGACGATGCAGACACCCCTGATTTATCTCGCAGGCTTCGATGTGTTTCGTCCAGATGCCGTCGAGCATGGGCGCTACCTGAAAGCGCTGTGCGCCGCGCAGGGTCTGGAAGGGCTGTTCCCCTTCGATAATGAAGTGACACCAGGCTTGTCACCCCACGAAACTGCGCGCCAGATCTACACGATGAATGTGGCGATGATTCAGCGCTGCACAGCGGTCCTGGCAAACCTGAATGTATTTCGCGGCCTTGAGCCAGACTCGGGTACTGCGTTCGAAGTAGGCATGGCGGTGGCGCTCGACAAGCCGGTCTGGGCGTATTTCGAGCCGGTGGATTCGCTGCGTGATCTGGTACCGCACGACGGCAACGGATTCGACAGTGATGGATTTTCAGTGGAAGACTTCGCCCTGCCCCGCAACCTGATGCTGGCGTGCAGTTGGGCCGGGACAAGCTCGACCGTAGAGTCTGCAGCGAAAGCGTTGGCGCTGTATTTGAGCAAGCGGTGAAACAGTTCGGCCACACCTGACCTACCGAACACACACCTTGTGGGAGGCGGCTTGCCGGCGAGGCGATCTGTCAGTCAACCTTGCAGTGACTGCTCCAACGCCATCGCCGGCAAGCCGCCGCCCACCGGTTCGGGTTTGGCGAGGGAAGGATCGTCTGCGCAACAAGGCCTTCAATTCAAGGTTGAAGAACCGATATCACCGGTCACTAAAGGATCGAGCTTGTCGGCGTCGACAAAATCATCCAGACCGAGGATATCCAGGTCCAGGTACGCCTCCGGGTCACTGTCTTCATCGGCATCGGCGTCGTTCAAGGGCGACTGGTCGCCACCGAAGTGATGGATGTCTCGTGTCAGATAAGTGTTTACGTGTGAAGGTGCCTGCATCATCTGGATGCTCCTGCCAGTCGTCAATGAATCGGACCCGCTCCCGGGGCCCGCTGACAGAAGGCTAACCCAGCCACGTCCAAAATCCAGTGCCTGGAAGGTGAAATGTTCAGGCCCACACCAGAAAATCCCCGCCATTGTCGCGCAGCATCTGCAGCATGCCCTGCGCGGCCGGCGACAGGTAGCCGCCGCTGCGCAAGGTGACGCCGATGGTGCGCTTCATGGTCGTCTCCTCCAAAGACACTTCGCGCAGGTGTTGCATGGCCTTGCCAAATTCCAGCGACTCGCGAGCGACGAAACTCAGCAGGTTGCTCTGGGCGATCAGGTTGGGCAGCAGAGAGATTGAATTCGCTTCGATCTGCACCGTCGGCAGCGGCAAACCGTGCGCAGCAAACGTACCATCCAGCCATTTTCGCGACGACACACTGACTGGCGGCAGCACCCAGCGCCAGGCGCACAGATCCTTCATCTGCAGCGGCGCAGTCTTGAAAATCGGGTGATGCTTGCTGGCGATCACCACCGCCTCGTCCCTGAGCACTTCAAAGCTGGTAACACCTTCACTGTCAGGTGCCAGTGCGCAGATAATCATGTCCAGTTGCCCCGAGCGCAGCGACTCGCGCAGCAGGTCGTCCTGGCCAATCACCAGCTTGAAGGTGACGTCCGGCGTGCGCTGCAACAAGGCCGAGGTCAGTTTTGGCATCAGGTACTCGGCCATGGTGGCCGCGCAGCCCACGCGAATATTGCCCACCATGCCACTGGCGAAATCCCGCACCTCGCGCTGGGTCTGAGCGATGCTCTGCTGCAACTCCTTGCCCCGCGCCTGAAGCAGCTCGCCCACCGGCGTCAATTTGATCCGCCGCCCGTCACGCTGAAACAGTCTGGTTCCGAATGATTCTTCCAGGCGCTGAATGCTTTTGGTCAACGCAGGCTGGCTACGGTTGAGCTTTTCCGCGGCCCTGCCCAAGTGGCCCAGTTCGGCGATGGTCTCGAAGTACGTCAGGTCGCGCAGGTCCATATCTATCAACCAAAGTTATCAATTCATGATTATTAGAAAATAGACTTGATGGGTTGTGATGTCGATACTGAACGCATTCGATATGCGCTGCCATCCGCGCGATTGACTCGCAACATCAGGGAGAACCTCTTGCAACGTGCCTCCAGTCTGTCACTGCCCTACCTTCCTCCAATGGCCCAATGGCTGGGTCTGATCGTCCTCGCCGGCAGCGCCGGTCAACTGCTCAAACTGATCAATATGCCCGCGGCGATGTTTCTGGGACCGATGCTGGTCGCCATCGGCTTCGGGGTATCGGGCGCCACCATTCGCATGAATAAACGAGCGTTTCAGCTCGGTCAGGGCACGGTCGGTGTTTTGATTGCGCATGCGATGTCGGTCAGTGTGCTGATGACCGCGCTGCAATCCTGGCACGTCATGTTGTTGGCCACGCTACTGACAGTTGTCTTGAGCGCCGCCGTCGGCCTCCTGCTGGTGCGTTTTGCCGGCATTCCCAGTAGCACTGCGGCCTGGGGTACATCGCCGGGTGCTGCGTCTGCGATGGTCGCCATGTCAGAGGACTACGGCGCAGACTCACGCATCGTTGCGACGATGCAATATGTACGTGTGGTCTGCGTCGTGGTGATCGGCGCGCTGGTCAGCCACTTCATGGGGGCCACCGGCAGCGGCGCGCACGCCCATAGCAACGACGTGATGCTGCAAGGCTCCAGCCTGCTGGATCTGGGACTGAGTCTGGCCGTGATTGTGGTCGGCGTGTTGCTGGGCTCGAAGATGCCCGCAGGCGCGCTGCTGATGCCGTTGATACTGGGTGGTGCCTTGCAGTTGAGCGGCGTGCTGCAGATCACGATCCCGGACTGGCTGTTGCCACTGGGTTACGGAGCGATCGGCTGCTACGTAGGCCTGCGCTTCGACCGCCCGACTGTACAGTATGTCTGGCGGCGGTTGCCGGTGATGATTCTTGCGTCTCTGGTGCTGATCGTTCTCTGTGCCGTTTCGGCCTGGTTGATCGCGACGCTGATGGACAAGGATTACCTGTCTGTGTATCTGGCGACCAGCCCCGGCGGCCTGGACACCATGGCAATCATCGCCATCGATACCCATGCCGACGTCGGCTTCGTGCTGGCCATGCAGACCTTGCGCCTGTTCGGCGTGATCCTGACCGGCAGCTTCCTGGCCAGGCAGATTATCCGCCTGACCGACAAGACCGTGCCGTCACACTGAGGTTTCAGGCACGGCTTCAGTCCAGGCCCGCCAGCGCGCTGGCAAGGCTTGGAGACAGCGGCAGCACTGGCAGCAGCGTCGCCTGATAGGCGTGGTAGAGATCAGGCTTGCCGGGCCAGATGTCTTCGCTGGGCACGTTCTGCTCGTTCAATTCATGACGCCAGCTGCCGTGCTCATAATCGATGAACAGCGTTTCGTTGAACTCCCAGAACACCCGATACCATTCTTCGTACTGTTGCTCGCCCGTGCGCTGCAACAACGATGCCGCCGCGGCAGCCGCTTCACAGTGCGTCCAGTGCAGGCGATGGCGGACCACAGGGTTGTTTTCCCAGTCCAGGGTGTAGACGATGCCTGGCGCGCCATCGACGTTCCAGCCATAGCGGCAGGCATTGGCAAACAGCTCTCGCGCATCGTTGAGCAGCCATTCCGGGCTGGAACGGCCGGCATCACGACGGGCGGATTCAAGGTGCAGCACCAGGCGCGCCCATTCGAAAGCATGGCCGGGCGTGGTGCCGAACGGACGGAAGCCATCGGCCGGGTTCTCGCGGTTGTAATCGGGTAACGGCTGCCACGCCTGAGTAAAGTGCTCGATAACCTGAAAGTCGTTGGCCCCTGCGTGCTGATGAATCACCCGCTCGACGATGCTCAGCGCCCGGTCCAGCCATTGCGAATCGCCGGTGACGTCCGCCAGCGCGAGAAACGCTTCCGTGCTGTGCATGTTGCTGTTGGCACCGCGATACGCCTCCTCGTTGCTCCAGTCACGGGCAAAGGACTCACGCATCGCGCCTTCATCCTCACTCCAGAAACGAGTGTTGATGACTTGAATCGCATCGGACAGCAGCGCCTGAGCGCCGGGCCGACCGGCGACCACCGCAGAGCTGGCCGCCAACGCAACGAAAGCATGCAGATAGGCTTGTTTATCCGTAGTCCCGCCGTCATCGAGCGCTGCGCTGAACCAGCCGTCATGCTCGGCATCGCGCAATGGGCCGTTCAAGGCCGCAATGCCATGATCGACCAGCGCAGCGCAACCGGGAATACCCTGGGCGTGGGCCATGGCGAAACAGTGGGTCATGCGCGCAGTGTTCATGGTTTGAGCGGTCGCGCCAACCATCAGGCGGCCATACTCATCCAGGCTACCGAAACCGTTCTGCAGCTTCGCGGCCTTGGCAAAGGTCAGAAGGCGATTGCCTTCCTGAGACAGCCATTGATGATGGGCCGGCGAGCGCAGCCAACTGCTGAAGGTGTGATTGTTATTGTTCATGACGCTGAGCAGCCTCCATCGATAAGACATACCTGCACGGTGGTCTTCGCGACCGGGAGCAATAATGCGCGCCCGGCCGGTCGGCGGCAAGCGCGTGCAGGCCGCTATCGATGTCGGCGTTTCAGACTTTGAAACGTGCCACTACCTGGTTCAGATCCACCGCCAGACGCGACAACTCATGGCTCGAAGCGCTGATCTGATTGGCGCCCTGGGTCGACTGCATGGACAGATCGCGGATGTTGACGATGTTGCGATCCACTTCACGCGAGACCTGCGCCTGTTCTTCTGCGGCACTGGCGATCACCAGATTACGCTCCGAGATCTGGTTGATGGACGAGGTGATTTCGCTCAGCGACTCCCCGGCCCCCTTGGCCAGCGACAGCGTAGAACTGGCACGGTCGCGGCTGGTGGTCATCGACTCCAGCGCCTGAGCCGATCCGGTGCGCATGGCGTTGACCATGGAGTCGATTTCCAGCGTCGATTGCTGGGTGCGATGCGCCAGTGCCCGCACTTCATCGGCCACCACAGCAAAACCACGGCCCGACTCCCCTGCCCGCGCCGCTTCGATGGCCGCGTTGAGCGCCAGCAGGTTGGTCTGCTCGGCAATCGAGCGAATCACGTCCAGCACCTTGCCGATGTCCTGGGACTGATCAGCCAGGTTCTGCACCAGCACAGACGTAGCCTGAACGTTTTCGGTGAGCGTCTGGATCGACTGTACGGTCTCGATCACCCGCGTCTGTCCCGCCTGCGCCGACGAGCTGGAATGACTGGAGGCGTCGGACGTCGACACTGCGTTGCGCGCAACCTCTTCGACCGCTGACGTCATCTCGTTGATGGCCGTGGCTGCCTGATCGATCTCCGCGTTCTGTTGATTCAAGCCGCGGTAGCTGTCCTCGGTCACCGAGTTCAGCTCTGTGGCAGCCGAAGCCAGCTGGCTGGCGGAACTGCCGATGTGGCGCATGGCTTCGCGCAAATTGCCTTGCATCTGCGCCAGCGCCCGAAGCAGGCGAGTAACCTCGTCGTTGCCATCGACCTCGATGGTATGAGTCAGATCGCCTTGCGCCACATGTTCAGCGGCAGTCACCGCGTGCTGCAATGGACGGACAATGCTGCGCGTCAGCCACAACGCCAGGCCAATGGTGCCAAGCGCCGCGAGGACCACGAACACCAACACAACATTGCGAGACGCCTCGTACTGAGCCTCGGCAGCCTTGCCTTCGGCGTCGACCCTGCTCACGTAGAAGTCGGCGAAGTCGTTCAGCTGTTTGCCCGAGCCGTCGACAATCTGCTTCATGTCCACCAGCAACAGCTTGTTCAGACCCGCGCTATCGCCTTGCGCAGCGAGCACAAAGGAGCGATCCAGCGCACTGCGGTATTGGCCCATGGTCACCAGAAACTGATCGGCGAGGACCTTCTCCTCGGGGGTGTCGACGAACGTGTTGAGCACGTCGAGTTTCTTGGTCAGATCACCCAGGCGCACGTCCATCTGTCCACGGTAGGTGGAGATATTCGCAGGGTCAGTGTCCAGCGCCATGCGCAAGGAAATAGTGCGAATGCGCAACATGATTTCCCGCACATCATTGACCACCCGCATGCTGGGCACCCAGTTGGTTTCGACGGCCACCTCGCTCTCGCGGATGGTCGACATCTGCACCAGTGCGAACCAGCCCAGCAAGGCCACCAGCAGAGCAATCAAGGTAAAGCCCAGACCGGCACGGCGGGCGATAGTGAGTGTGCGTAAGTTCATGGCCAGGGCTCTTTTCTATTTTTAGAGGGCAGTGTTGGCATCGACGGTTGTCAGACAACCGCATAGCATATCGTCCTTGTCAGACAATTCTTTAGGTTCATCGAACGTTTTTTACGGGCGAATCATCCTGCCATTGCGGCGCTGTGGAGCTCAGCCTTGACTGCGCCCACCCCTACCCTTATCAATGCCGCTGCTAGTCGATCTTTCGCAGGACCCAAGGCGTCGTGGGTAGAAATCGATGCGCACGCGGGCGACCGCTCGTTCGAAAACTACCCCGAGGAATCAATTGCCGAATGGCATCAAAGGTTGCGGCTTGAGCCTTGCAGATGAAGCCTTAACCCGAGGCCGCCAATTGCCAGACACGCGCCACATCTCGCGCCCGGTCGTGCAACAGGCGCGGCGCTTCGCGGCAGGCATCTTCGAGATTCATCGGTCCGCTGGTCAGGGCGAATGCGGCGCTGATGCCATGCCGATAGAGTTGTTCATAACCCTCGCCCAGCGTTCCGGCCAGTACGATGACCGGCACACCCTGACGCTGCGCAACACGTGCCACGCCCAGCGGTGTCTTGCCGCGCAGGGTCTGGGCATCGAAACGACCTTCCCCGGTGATCACCAGATCGGCATCGACCAGTGCCTGCTCAAGACCTGTCAGGTCAGCGACGACCTCGACGCCTGCGCGAAACGAGGCATTCAGGTACGCTTTGGCGGCGAACCCCATGCCCCCCGCTGCGCCACTGCCAGGGCTGTCACGCAGGTCGTGACCCAAAGCAAGGGCCGAGTGATCGGCGAAATTCGCCAGCGCAGCATCAAGCGCCAGTACCTGCTGGGGCGATGCGCCCTTCTGTGGGCCGAAAATGTGGGATGCCCCGTTTGGACCGCAAAGCGGGTTATCGACATCGGCTGCAATTTCGACGCGCACGTCGGCCAGACGCGGGTCCACACCGCTCAGGTCAACACGGGCCAGACCGGACAGTGCGAGACCGCCGCCCGGCAACGGCTGGTCGTCACGGTCCAGAAACCGCACCCCCAACGCCGAGAGCATGCCGCTGCCACCGTCATTGGTCGCGCTGCCACCGATGGCCAGGATAATGCGCTGCGCTCCAGCATCCAGCGCCGCCGAAATCAACTGACCGGTGCCCTTGGTACTTGTCAGACAGGCATCACGTTGAGCGAGGGTGAGCAGTTGCAGCCCGCTGGCCATGGCCATTTCGATGATCGCGGTGCGGCTCTGCGCCAGCCATCCCCAACCGGCCTGGATCATAGTGCCCAGCGGGCCACTGACCTGGGCACTCATCCACTGACCGTTACAGGCATCCAGCAAGGCTTCGATGGTGCCTTCACCGCCATCGGCCATGGGGCATTTGATCAGCTCGGCGTCGGGCCATACTTCAGCGAGGCCGCTGGCAATGGCATCTGCAACCGCCTGCGCGCTGAGGCTGTCTTTGAAGGAGTCGGGGGCGATGACTATTTTCATTGTTGTTCTCCATATCCGTTACCGGATGTTCTCATCCCGGCCCTGCTTTGCCGCCTGCCCTGCGCACAATGATTCTCTGCCCTTATCGGGCATTTGAACAAAATCGCGTTCAACCCTGACGCGGACTCATCTGCGCGCCCAGATACAGGCGCAGCAGGTCGTCGGTCTTGTACGGATCGCAGCCGGTCAGTTCGGCAATCTTCTCCAGCCGGTAGCGCAGGCTGTTGCGATGGATGCCCAGTGCATCGGCGCACGCCTGGCTTTCGCCACTGTAGTCAAACCAGCTGCGCAGCGTTTCAAGCAGCTGCGCGTGGTTGTGCAAACGGCCAATGGGCTCGGCCACTTCGGCGGCCAGCCAGTCATGGCGGTAGCGCCAGAACAATACGGGCAGGCGATAAGCATCCAGACGCAGCAGCTTGTGTTGCGGGCGGGCCTGACTCGCGTAATCCAGAAGGTCCCGCAAGGCTGTGCAGGCATGGCGCAACGCACCCAGATCCGCCGAAAGCGGCGCGGTGGCCATGCGCACTACCGGCCAGTGGTGCTCCTCAAACTGCTTGAGCAGCAAGGCGTCGTCACGGTCCTTGCCGACCGCACGGCACCAGCAGAGCAAGGTGGGCTCGCGCATCACGCACCAGCTGTCGGGGTAGCGCGAGCCTAGCCAGGCGACAATCTGACTGACGACCGAGGTTTGTACATCGAGCTGAATCAGCACCGCCTGACGCGGTAACTGTGGCTGCAACCCCAGTTGCCGCGCTTCGTCGACCAGGCTTTCAGGGCAATCGGGCAGTAACAGCCGCGCCAGCAGGTCCTCACTGCGCTGTAAACGCCACTGCCGATCGGCCTGCTGACGGCGATGCTCCATGAGCATCTCGGCGGTCATCTTGACCAGCTCACCATAGACCCGGACCTCGTCCGGCTCGCCGGTAATGCCCAGCACACCCACCAGCTTGTGGTCGAGCATCAAGGGCAGATTGACCCCAGGCTTCACCCCGCCCAGATGAAGCGCGGCCTGAGAGTCGATTTCCACCACCCGGCTGTCGGCCAGCACCAATTGTGCGCCTTCGTGTCGAGTACACAGACGCTCGGGATCCCCGCTGCCGATGATGATACCCAGGTAGTCCATGACATTGACGTTGTAGGGCAGAATCGCCATGGCGCGATCGACGATGTCCTGTGCCAGGTCCCGATCAAGCGCGAACATGAAGACCGCACGCTGCCGCTGAGTGTTTGGATTGAGTAGGCATGCGGATACATTTTGTTGAAGTTATTAGAGGCTGCGAGTGTGCCTGAAACGCGTAGCGAGCGCGACGTGCATTGCATAGTGCCTGCGCCGTGGTTGTCGTTGTACCCTTGAACACACTGTACACAACCGAACCTGTCACGCCCCATCGAAGGCCCGTCAAACTTGATCAGATTCCGACTCGCCAGCCTGCTGTCCCTGCTCACACTGTCGGCCTGCTCCTCAATGGCCGAGAGTGAAGACCCCACACGCCGATTTGAGGATTATCGCCAGCAGTCAATCGCGCTGATGCGGTCGCAACGCACATTTCAAACGTCGGATCATGAGGCGGAGCTTGAGTGGAATGCACCGCAGCAGTGGACGCCGACCGGCACCGTCAAAGGCGGCGTGTTGCTGGTTCACGGGCTGGGCGATTCGCCGTGGTCGTTTCATGATGTGGGTCAACGGCTGGCTGATCAGGGGTTTCTGGTGCGCAGCGTGCTGTTGCCAGGCCACGGCACCAAGCCTGAAGACATGCTCGACGTGACCCTGGAACAATGGCAACAGGTGGTTCGCGAACAGGCGAAACTGCTCGGCAAGGATGCGCCCAAGGTTTACCTCGGCGGGTTTTCAACCGGGGCCAATCTGGTGCTGGACTACGCCTACGACCATGACGAGATTGCCGGACTGCTGCTGTTCTCCCCCGCCTTCCGCTCCGACAGCGCTTATGCCTGGCTGACACCGTGGATCGGCTGGGCCAGACCCTGGTTGCTCGCAGCGCCCAAGGAAGGCCTGCGCCCGATGCAGACACCATTGCGTTACATGAATGTGCCCACCAACGGGTTTGCCCAGTTTTATCGCAGCAGCGCACTGGCTCAGGATCGTTTGCGTCAGCACCGTTACGACAAGCCGGTATTCATCGCTATCGCCCAGCACGACTCGGTGCTGGACACCGCTTACGTACTGGACACCTTCAACGAACGGTTCAGCCACCCCGACAGCCGGCTGGTCTGGTACGGCGATCTGCCGGCCAAGGCTGCGCGCACCTCACGCGTCGAAGTGCGTACCGATTACCTGCCCGATTACCGCATCAGCCGCTTCTCGCACATGGGCCTGCTGTTCTCCCCCGACAACCCGCTGTATGGCGTCAATGCTAAGCAGCGAATCTGCTGGAACGGCCAGACGGACGAGGACACGGCGAAATGCATGGCTGGCGAGCCGGTGTGGTATTCGGACTGGGGCTATCGGGAACCCGGCAAGATCCATTCGCGAACCACCTATAACCCGTATTTCGAGTGGCAGACGCAACAGATGCTGGGCGTGCTCAAGAGCGGTCAATAGCTCCGGCAGTTCACTCCAGCGGCACCAGGCGCTCACGACTGTTGCTCAGGTGCGTCCACATCGCCGCTCGCGCCGCGTCCGGGTCCTTGCGCCGGATGGCGCTGAGCAGCGCTTCGTGCTCCAGATTCGCCAGATAACCCTGATGAGCCAGGTTGTTCCCGGCACGTTCACTTGAGGCAATGCGGCTGCGCGGAATGATCGCGCTGCCCAGATGCTGCATGATTTCCATGAAGTACGGATTGCCGGTCGCCTCGGCGATCAGCATGTGAAAACGCTTGTCCGCCTCGACGCAACTGTCGTCATTGGCCAGCAAATCCTGATAGTCGTCCAGCGCCTGGCGCATGGCGGCCAGTTGCTCGTCGGTGCGCCGCAGCGCCGCCAGCGCCACGGCCTGGGTTTCCAGACCGATGCGTAGCTCGATGATGTCGCGCACGCGCGACACGGTTTCGACTTTCAAGCGCAGCCCGGTCTGATCGCCGCGCTCCAGCACAAAAGTGCCGATGCCGTGGTGGGTCACCACCAGACCTGATGCCTGAAGCTTGGAAATCGCCTCGCGTACCACGGTGCGGCTGACCCCGTGTTCGCGAACGATCTGGTTCTCGGACGGCAGCTTTTCGCCCGGCGCGATTTTGCCCAGCAAGATGCGCTGACTCAATTCAGTGACCAGATCGGTGGCCAGACTGTGCTGGCGGCGTTTGGGCGCGGTGCTGACGGGTTCTTGCATGAAGGGTTGTCCTGAAGTTGTCTGGCGCTTGTCTGACCGTAGGCCATTGAAAGAACCCGAAACCAGCGGCGCGGTTGCTGGAGAGCCGCGGGGATTGCGTTTCGGGAACCCCGGTACTTGTCTGACTTGTATTACAAGTTAAACACACCTGTCAAAGCTCTACTTCTCCTTCCGTCCTGTTTTTCTTTAACGATCCGACGAGGAAAGGAATCGTTTATAAGCCGACACCGCAATCATCAAAGGCATAAAACCCCAATAAACGTTGACAGTTGACTACTTGAAATGAATATCGCGCAGGGATGAACGCTGCCCTCCTCACCGTCAGGCGTAGAAATTTATCGCTGTCCGATCGGCGAGGGGCTTGCGCAAGCGCGACTAACTTGTATGATGACAGACAATGCAAGGAACACACCTCGCACAGACCCGCATAAAAACAACGAGTGGGAGATTCAATTGTGAGCACATCCAATTCCGGGATGGCCAACGGTGCAGATTCGGTCCTGAGTTCGGCCGTCTCGAAAGTCAAACGCCATGTCCTGCCGCTTTTCGTCATCATGTTTATCGTCAACTACATCGACCGAGTGAACATCGGCTTCGTGCGCTCGCACATGGAGCACGACCTGGGCATCGGTGCTGCGGCCTATGGGCTGGGTGCCGGGCTGTTCTTCATCGGTTATGCGTTGTTCGAAGTCCCCTCAAACATCCTGCTGCAGAAAGTCGGCGCCCGTATCTGGCTGACGCGCATCATGCTGACCTGGGGCCTGGTCGCCTCCTGCATGGCCTTCATCCAGAACGAAACCCACTTCTATATCCTGCGCTTTCTGCTGGGGGTAGCCGAAGCCGGTTTCTTTCCGGGCGTTATCTATTACTTCACCCGCTGGCTGCCAGGCGTTGAACGCGGCAAGGCGATTGCCATCTTCCTCAGCGGCTCGGCCATTGCTTCGCTGATATCCGGTCCGCTGTCCGGTCTGCTGCTGCAGATCACCGGTTTCGGCCTGAAAGGCTGGCAGTGGATGTACTTCATCGAGGGCATGTTCTCGGTGGGTCTGTGCTTCTTCGTCTGGTTCTGGCTGGACTCCAAGCCCCACGATGCCAAGTGGCTGAGCCGCGAGGAGCAGGACGCGCTGGTCAATGCCATCGACGCCGAGCAGGCCGCCCGCGAGGCCGCTACGCCCGTCAAGGCGTCCATCGGCAAGTTGCTGAAAGACAGCCAGATCATTCTGTTCTGCCTGATCTACTTCTTCATTCAGTTAACCATCTACGCCGCGACCTTCTGGCTGCCGAGCATCATTCGGAAAATGGGCAGCCTGACTGATTTTGAAGTCGGCATGTTCAACTCCATCCCCTGGCTCTTGTCGATCGTCGGCATGTACGCCTTCGCCACGCTGTCGGCCAAATGGAAACGCCAGCAGGCCTGGGTCGCTGCAGCGCTGCTGATCGCCGCCGCCGGTATGTTCATGTCCACCACCGGCAGCCCGATCTTCGCCTTCGTCGCCATCTGCTTTGCCGCACTGGGCTTCAAATCGGCGTCGTCACTGTTCTGGCCGATTCCTCAGGCCTATCTCGACGCACGAATCGCAGCGG
Organism: Pseudomonas asturiensis; assembly: GCF_900143095.1. GTDB lineage: Bacteria > Pseudomonadota > Gammaproteobacteria > Pseudomonadales > Pseudomonadaceae > Aquipseudomonas > Aquipseudomonas asturiensis. The sequence continues at coordinate 468,966 of NZ_FRDA01000002.1, forward strand.
CGGTGATCGCGCTGATCAACTCGGTGGGCAACCTGGGCGGCTTCGTGGCCCCGACCACCTTCGGCCTGCTGGAAGAGCACACCGGCTCGATTCAAGGCGGGCTCTACGGCCTGACCGCAACGTCGCTGATTGCGGCGGTCATTGTCTTCGCCGCCCGCAACAAGCCAAAGCCTGGCGCGACACCCGTTGCCGCCATCCAGACGCCGGCGACTCACTGACGCTCATTTCAACAACAATTTCGCAAGGATTTCACCATGAACGCTCAGCACACCAGCATCACTGCCAAGGCCCCTGTCATCACCCAGATGCAGGTTGTGCCAGTGGCGGGCCATGACGACATGCTGCTCAACCTCAGCGGCGCACACGGCCCTTACTTCACCCGCAACATCGTGATCCTGAAGGACAACGCGGGCCATACCGGGGTTGGTGAAGTACCCGGCGGTGACCTGATTCGCCAGACGCTGGAAGACGCACGCTCGCTGGTGGTCGGCAGCAGCATCGGCACGTATCAGAAGATTCTCAACGATGTACGCAAGGCCTTTGCCGAGCGGGACTCGGGCGGCCGTGGCCAGCAGACCTTCGATCTGCGCATTACCATTCACGCGGTCACTGCACTGGAAGCCGCCCTGCTCGACCTGCTCGGTCAGCACCTTGATGTGCCGGTCGCGGCGCTGTTGGGTGAAGGTCAGCAGCGTGATCAGGTCGAGATGCTGGGCTATCTGTTCTATGTGGGCGACCAGCGCAAGACTGACCTTGCCTATCGCAGCGAACCGGACGCCGACAACGACTGGTTCCGCCTGCGCCACGAAGTCGCGCTGACGCCTGAAGCCGTGGTGCGTCTGGCTGAAGCGGCGCATCAGCGCTATGGCTTTCAGGATTTCAAACTCAAGGGCGGCGTGCTGCGCGGCGACGAAGAAATCGAAGCCGTGACGGCGCTGGCCGAACGCTTCCCCGACGCACGCATCACCCTGGATCCCAACGGCGCCTGGTCACTCAAGGAAGCCATCCGTCTGTGCCGTGATCAGCACGCTGTGCTGGCTTACGCCGAAGACCCGTGCGGCGCGGAAAACGGTTTCTCCGGTCGCGAAGTGATGGCCGAATTCCGCCGCGCCACAGGCTTGAAGACCGCCACCAACATGATCGCCACCGACTGGCGCGAGATGGGCCACGCCATTCAGTTGCAATCGGTGGACATCCCGCTGGCCGACCCGCACTTCTGGACCATGCAAGGCTCGGTGCGCGTCGCACAGATGTGCAACGAATGGGGCCTGACCTGGGGCTCGCACTCCAACAACCACTTCGACATTTCACTGGCGATGTTCACCCATGTGGCAGCCGCTGCGCCAGGCAACATCACTGCCATCGATACGCACTGGATCTGGCAGGACGGCCAGCGCCTGACCAAGGCCCCGTTGCAGATCATCGGCGGCAAGGTTGAGGTTCCGAAAAAACCGGGCCTGGGCGTCGAACTGGATATGGATCAGCTGGCCAAGGCGCACGAACTGTACAAAGGCATGGGCCTGGGCGCGCGCAACGACGCCGTGGCGATGCAGTTCCTGATTCCAGACTGGACGTTCAACAACAAGCAGCCTTGCCTGGTGCGTTGAGCCGCTTTCGCCTGACCCTGAATCACTCGCCACATCGTGGGCACACGGCGCGCAACCCCCTTGCGCGCCGTTTTTTCTTGGTTTGATCAGCCGCGTGATACTGTCTTGCAACAATCAGTAACGACTACCCAGCATGCGCCATATCGCTCGAACCCACCCTCGCCTGACCCTCGCAGCCCTCGCAGGCCTGACAAGCGGCATTGCATCGGCCTGGCTGTTTCCCTACGCGACCCTGATCCAGAGCCTGCTCATCGGCTGGGACTCCGGCGTCTGGCTTTATCTGATCCTGATGTTCATGCTCACTCTGCGCAGCGACGCCGGCGACGTTCGGCGCATTGCGGTGATGGAAGACGAGAACGCCGGCACCATCCTGATCACCGTCTCTATCGCAGCACTGGCAAGCCTTGCGGCCATCATTGTCGAGATCGCTGGCAGCAAAGGACTCTCCCCCCATGCCCAATTGCTGCATCACGCGTTCACCGGCCTGACCATCGTCGGATCGTGGCTGATGATCGGGGTCATTTTCAGCCTGCACTACGCGCGGCTGTTCTACACCTGGGACGGCAAGGCGCCGGCGCTGTCCTTCAATGACGGTGAACGAAACCCGGACTACTGGGATTTTCTGTATTTCTCATTCACCCTGAGCGTTGCCGTGCAGACCTCGGATGTCGGTGTCGCTACCCGTCAGATGCGCAAGATCGTGCTGGCCCAGTCACTGCTCTGCTTTGTGTTCAACACCGCTATTCTGGGGTTTTCGATCAACATCGCGGCCAGCCTCTTCAACTAGACAATCCTCTTCGGACACAGGCCAAAAAGGCGTTTATTCATGACTCGATTGACCATTGCGGTGCTTGATGACTGGCAAAACGTTGCCAAACACGTTGTGGACTGGTCGGTGCTCGACACGATCGGCGACATCAGTTTTCTGCATGACTTCCCTGCCGATACGGCAACCATGGTCGAGCGCCTGCAGCACTTCGATGTGATCTGCGTGATGCGCGAGCGAACGCCGTTCGATGAGGCCCTGCTCAGCCAGTTGCCACGCTTGAAGCTGCTCACCACTGGCGGCATGCGCAACGCTGCCATCGACGTCGCGGCGGCCAAACGCCTGAACATTACCGTATGCGGGACCGAAAGCTACAAACACGCAGCGCCTGAGCTCACCTGGGCATTGATCATGGGCATCACCCGCAACCTGGTAACAGAGGCCAATTCGTTACGCGCCGGTCATTGGCAGGTGGGACTGGGCAGTGATCTGCATGGCAAGACGCTGGGCATTCTAGGCTTGGGTAGTATCGGCAAGTGGATTGCTCGCTACGGACAGGCGTTTGGCATGAAGGTGATCGCCTGGAGCCAGAACCTGACACCCGAGGCGGCAGCCGAGTCCGGCGTGACCTATGTCAGCAAACAGGCGCTGTTCGAGCAGTCCGACGTGCTGTCGGTGCATATGGTGCTCAGCGACCGCAGTCGAGGGCTGGTGGACGCTGAAGCGCTCGGCTGGATGAAGCCCGGCGCGTTCATCGTCAATACATCCCGTGGGCCGATCATCGACGAAGCGGCGCTGATCGAGACCTTGCAGCAACGGCGCATTGCCGGTGCCGCGCTGGACGTATTCGATACCGAGCCATTGCCCGAAGATCACCCCTTCCGCACGCTGGACAACGTGCTGGCGACCCCGCATGTCGGCTATGTCACCGAAAACAACTACCAGACTTTTTACAGCCGGATGATCGAGAACATCCAGGCCTGGCAGGCGGGGTCGCCGATCAGGGTATTTGCCTGATCGCAACCGGCTGACCCTTACAGGGTGTAGGCGATCCCAACCTGCACCGTGCGCGGGGCGCCAGGGTAGGCATACACGTTGCCGAAGGCGCCCTCCTCGTACTCGGTGTTGAAGACGTTCTTCAGGTCGAGGTTGAGCTTGATGTGCTCGTTGACCTTATAAAAGGCCAGCAGATCGAACACCGTGTAGCTGTCCATGGAAAATGCAGTGTTGGCGGTTTGACCGGCGCGCTGATCGACGTAGCGGCCGCCAGCACCCAGGCCCAGCCCACGCAGAGCACCGTCCTGGAACTCGTACACGTTCAACAGGCTGAAGGTCTGCTGCGGAATGTTCAACAGGCGGGTGCCTGTGCGCAACGTGTTGTCCTTGGTCACTTCGGCATCGACGTATGCATAGCTGCCCATCACGCGCCACTCGGGTGTCAGGTTGCCGACCACATTCAGGTCCAGACCCCGACTGCGCACTTCGCCTGCGGCCACGCTGAAAGTGGAATCGACCGGGTCGGTAGTCAGCACGTTCTGCTTCTCGATCTGATACAACGCCGCATCGACGCTCAACTGGCGGTCCAGCGCCTCCCATTTGACGCCCACTTCGTAAGACTTGCCCTCCTCCGACTTGAACCCGCCACCCAGACGGCTCGCGCCGGTGTTGGGCTTGAACGAGCGCGCCGTGTTGGCGTAAACCGCGACGGTGTCGGTCAGGTCGTAGGTCAGGCCGAGGCGCGGCGTCACGGCGTTATCGCTGTTGGTGAACGGCACACCGACCCCAAAGGTGTCGTAGTCATGCTCGAAACGTTCGAAACGAACGCCCGCCAGCAGCTTCATGCGCTCGGTCAGGGCCACCTGATCCTGCACGAACGCGGCGTAGGTCTTGAGATTTTCCTTGTCGTGGGTGGTGGTGCGGGTGAGCGCCGGTCGCGCCGTGCCATACACTGGGTCGAAGATGTCGATGGTGTAGGCATTCACTGCACCGCTGGAACGCTGAATGATCGACTTGTAGTCGTAATCTTCATACTCGACGCCGGCCAGCAGCGTGTGGTCGAACGCGCCGGTGGCGAAATGTCCGGTGACGTTCAGTTGCACGTCGCGATCGGTCCATTCCAGCTTGCGGTAGTTGAAATTGCGCCCCTGCGTGCGCCCGTCCGCCGCCAGGCCGTTGGCCTCGATGGCGTCACCTTTCAGCGAGCCGTCGAGTATCTGGATGCCGCCGCCCAGCTTCCAGTCGGCGTTCAGGTCGTGATCGAAGCGAATCTGCGCCATGTTGTTGTCGTTGTGCAGCTTGCCCACGTTTTTCTCACCGAAGAACGTGTCCCGGGAAGCGGTGCCGGCCTGGTTCGGGTAACGTGTCAGGCCACGGTCCAGCGGCGCGTTGTTGCGCATGAAATCGCCTTCAAAGGTGATGCGCGTGGCATCGTCGACCTGCCAGCTCAAGACGGGCGTCACGCCATAGCGCTCGGTCTCGACGTGATCACGAAAGGTATCGCCGCCCTCACCCACCACATTCAGGCGATACGCAAAACGCCCCTCTTCATCCAGCGGGCCAGAGGCATCCAGTGTGCCGCGCTTCATACCCTGATCATTGAGCTGACTGCCTAACGTGACCGAGCGCTCGGCCAGCGGCTGCTTGGAAACCACATTGAAGGTGCCGCCCGGATCGCCTCGGCCATATAGCGTGGTGGCAGGGCCGCGCAGCACTTCCAGACGCTCGATGGTGCTGGCGTCCGGCATGTTCGGGTAACCGCGGTTAATCGGGAAGCCGTTGCGGTAGAACTCACCCGTGGTGAAACCGCGCACGGTAAACGTCGTCAGCCCCTGCCCGCCGAAGTTGTTGGCACGCCCGACGCCGCCTGCGTAATCCAGTGCATCCTGCAAACGTGTGGCACCTATGTCCTCGACCGCTTCGCGGGTCACCACGCTGATCGACTGCGGCGTTTCATGCAGCGACGTGTCGGTACGTGTCGCACTGGCAGAACGCGTCGCCCGATAGCCCTGAACAGGGCCCTGAGCGGTTTCGATATCCGTAGCACTCTGGATATCGATGTTCTGCAGTTCGATAGAGGAATTAGGGGCAGTGACCTGATCAGCCCAGGCAGACTGGGAGATCGCTTGAATGACGCAAAGGGATAGGAAGGTACGACGCATCGGTGTGCAGCCTTTGGCAGTAAAACCGGAACGACCGGGATCCGGCAGGATTTTTTCGCGAATAGTACAGATTCTTATTAGCAGTTGATACAAATTACCAAAGAGATATGCACAGGCCTGCGTGCAGACAGCGAACGACCGTCTGCGTTGCCTGTCTGAAGCATCGGACCGGCGCAGACCGGATCCTCATCACTAGCGCATCAGCATTGCATCAGGAAACGGTATGGACGAAGAAGTAGACGGCAAGACCCCCGGCCTGTCAGCCGAAGAAGAGCGCGAGATCGATGAGAATCAACCGCCCCGTGCTGCAGTCTTGCACGAAACCATCCGCATGCAGGGCGACCATGAACTGGAGCGCAGCGTTGCAGCGCTATGGTGGTCGGCGCTGGCTGCAGGGTTGACCATGGGCCTGTCGCTGATGGCGATGGGGTTGTTCATGTCACGCCTTGAAGGCATCCCTGGCAGCCACGTGATTGCCAGTCTTGGTTACTCTGCAGGCTTTCTCGCAGTCATCCTGGCGCGTCAGCAGTTGTTCACCGAAAACACCATCACCGCCGTGCTGCCCGTGATGAGCAAACTCAACCTGGCCAATATCGGACGTCTGCTGCGGCTCTGGACCGTGGTGCTTGGCGGCAACCTGGTAGGCACCTTGCTGGTGGCGTACGTCATGCTCCACCTGCCGATTTTCGACACCAAGACCGATCACGCCTTTCTGGAAATCGGTCGCAAAGTCATGGAAAACGATGTCGGCCAAATGTTCTCCAAAGGCATCGTGTCCGGCTGGATGATTGCGACCATGGTCTGGATGATTGCGTCGATGGAAAATGCCAAGATCGCGATCATCATCATGATCACGTATCTGATGGCGCTCGGTGACTTCACCCACATCGTGGTCGGCTCGGCGGAAGTGTCTTATCTGGTGTTCGCAGGCGAGTTGGGCTGGACGGACTTCTGGTTCACCTTCGCGGGGCCGACGCTTGCTGGCAACATCATTGGTGGCAGCTTCATATTTGCCTTGATCAGCCACGCGCAGATCCGCAGCGAGAAAGACACCAGTGCGAAGATCGAACGGGAAAAAAAGCGGCGCGCAGAGGAAAGACGCCTGCGCGACAAACAGAAGCTCAAGGACGCGGATTCAGTACTGAAGAAAGGCATATGATCCCCGTCATTAAACTTTCTTTCAGGAACTTCGTGGCGATTTAGGGGCAAACTAGCACTTTGAACGCACCTATTCAGGCAGGGAACATGACCCGAATTCTGGCAATCGAAGACGATGCCATCACCGCAAAGGAAATCGTCGCGGAGCTCAGCAGCCACGGGCTGGAAGTGGACTGGGTGGACAATGGCCGTGACGGGCTGGCGCGTGCAGTGAGTGGCGACTACGACCTGATCACCCTGGACCGCATGCTGCCCGAGATGGATGGCCTGACCATCGTCACTCACCTGCGCGCTCAAGGCATCTCCACGCCGATCCTGATGATCAGCGCACTTTCGGACGTGGATGAGCGCGTACGTGGCTTGCGCGCCGGGGGCGACGATTACCTGCCCAAGCCGTTCGCCTCGGATGAAATGGCGGCGCGCGTCGAAGTCCTGCTGCGTCGCAGCAATCCGGTCAGCGCGGCGAAGACGGTGCTGCAGGTCGCCGATCTGGAACTGAACCTGATGACCCGCGAGGCGTGCCGTGGCGGCCAGCCACTGACGCTACTGCCTACTGAGTTCAAGCTGCTCGAATTCCTGATGCGCAACAGCGGCCAGATCATTACGCGCATGATGATTTTTCAGGAAGTCTGGGGCTATCACTTCGATCCCGGGACCAACCTGATCGATGTTCATATCGGCCGCCTGCGCAAGAAGATCGATCAACCCGGCACCGCAGCGCTGATCCAGACAGTGCGAGGTTCCGGTTATGTTATTGCCGAACCCGTCTAACGGCTGGCGATCTTCCACCAGCCGCTTGCTGGCGCTCTACAGCTCACTGTTCGTGGCCTGGAGCGCCATTCTGCTGGGCGTTTTGTACTGGGAAGTCACGGCCTATCTGGATAACCTGGCGCGTCATTCGCTGACCCAGCGCCAGCAACTCTTCTCCCGGTTCCAGGGCCAGGCTCTGGACGACGCGCTCGCCACCAGCATGAGTTTCGACATGCGTGCAGTGGACGCCTACGGTCTGTTCGACGAGAATTTTCGGCCGCTGGCCGGCCCCATCAACAGCATTCCCAGCGTGCTGCCGGTCGACGGCCAGATTCACGAGCTGAGCGACTGTATCGACTCGGACGATCCCGGCCTTCCACAGGCCAGTTGCGATGCCGTGGTCACGCGCACCGCCGATGGACGCTGGCTGGTACTGGTGCGCGAGAATGGTTCGCTGTTCGCCGTCAGCAACCTGATTCTGCACGCCTTGCTCTGGGGAATCTCACTGACGATCATTCCGGGTGTAGCCGGCTGGCACCTGCTGCGCCGCCGACCGTTGCGCCGCATCGGGGCGATTCAGGCCAGTGCCGAGTCGATCATTGCCGGTGACATGGCGGGACGCCTGCCGGTCTCCAACCGGCGCGACGAACTGGACATGCTGGCGGTCATCGTCAATGCCATGCTCGACCGGATCGAAAAACTCATGAACGAGGTCAAGGGCGTCTGCGACAACATCGCCCACGACCTGCGCACGCCATTGACCCGGTTACGCGCACAGCTTTATCGCATTCAGCAGCAATCGGCACACGACTCGCCCGGCGCCCAGCAAATGGCACAGGTGATCAGCGAAGCCGATACCCTGATGGCCCGGTTCAGGGGCCTACTGCGCATCTCCGAACTGGAGGACCGCCAGAGGCGCTCGGCGTTCGTGGAACTGGAACTGCAGCCCTTGCTGCAAGAGCTGTACGACTTCTACCTGCCGCTGGCCGAGGAAGATCAGATCACCCTGCTGCTGAATCTGGAAGCGCCACTGCCCACGATGGTCGGCGACAGGGCCTTGTTGTTCGAGGCGCTGACCAACCTGCTGAGCAACGCTATCAAGTTCACCCCGGCTGGCGGCATCGTGGCCGTCAGTGCCTACCCCTGCAAGGAAGGCAACAGCCCCTGCATCGAGGTTCAGGACTCAGGTCCGGGCATTCCAGTCACGGAACGCGCGGCTGTGTTCCAGCGTTTCTATCGCAGCGAGACCGGAAATCAGCAGAGCGGGTTTGGTCTGGGCCTGTCCGTAGTCGCCGCGATCGTCAATCTGCATGGCTTTACGCTGCAGATCGGGACGAGCCAATATGGCGGAGCCAGTCTGGTGCTGGAGTGCCGCACCGTCCGTCCGCTGGCCTGAATCCTTTTCACCCTCCGTGCCTGCTTTTTGACGAGCTTAACGCCTCTAGATCGAGGCTTTCATAGCTTTCGATATTAATCTGGCGCGACAGCTCAAGTACTAATTTGTAACTAGATGTTACAAGAAAGCGCTGAGCTTGACCGTTTCAGCGCTCACAAGTTCCCTCCGTTAGTTCCGCAATTACGACCCGATCAGGCACTTTTCACCGAACTAGCGCCCTTCCTTGTCAAGCCGGACGCAGCGCGCAAACGATCAAATCGTGACCCGTTCGGCATTTTTATGACGTCAGTGACTTGTCGGTCTGCTGGCACTGCGTTATCTATAGCCGCACGGATTGATACTCCTGATGCACCCTAAAACAAGAACTCAACGGATTTCGCCATAAACCGGGCGAGGCTTTGGCATGGCTGCCGGAGCAGAGAACGCTGCACTAATTTCACTGGAATGACACCGGCTGGGAGGCTGTTATGGGCGCACAATCAAAGATTCTAAACGTCGGCGACTACAAGGTTTACACCGAGACTTATTGGAAAGGCAGTCATGTAAAGACCATCTTGCTGGTCAACGGCGCGCTGTCGACCACGGGCTCTTTCGGGCAAACCGTCAAGTATCTTCAACCGCACTACAACATCGTCTTGTTTGACCTTCCGTTTTCCGGCCAGTCCCGGGCGCACAACGCCGACGATATGATCGTGACCAAGGAAGACGAAGTCGGCATCCTGCTGGAACTGATCGATCTGTTCCAGGTGAACTACCTGCTGTCCGTATCCTGGGGCGGCGTTTCGGCACTGCTGGCACTTTCGCACTGCCCTGCATCGGTCGAAAAGGCGATCATCAGCTCGTTTTCGCCCGTGCTCAACGAACCGATGCTCGACTACATCGACAAGGCTCAGGTCTACCTGGCTGCGCGCGAAAAACGCAAAATCGGCTCGCTGCTCAACGACACCGTCGGCAAGTACTTGCCGCGCTTGTTCAAACTTTACAACTACAAGCACCTGATCAGTCTTGCCGAACATGAATACGGCCAGATCGACTTTCACATCAGCCAGATTCGACAACTAAGCGCCAGTAACTACGTCGAGCGTTTTTCGTCGATCAAGATCCCGGTGTTGTTCGTCAACGGTGAAAAAGATGAATACACCACCGTGGAAGATGCGCGTTCGTTTGCCCACTACATCCCCAAGAGCACGTTCAACATAGTTCCCGACACCGGGCACTTTCTGGACCTGGAAAGCAAGGCGGCCTGGCACCACTCGCAGCGCAACGTACTCGCCTTTCTGGGGACCGAAGCCTGCAACCAGGAATGGCCCAGCGCTACCGCGATGGCCTGAGACGCCCGCGCCACGCAGCGTGGCGCAGTGGTTCACGGATGACCATTCATTTTCCCGGGCAGTGGCTATTCATCGATGATTTTCTCTTGTGCAGATCTTGTGCGTCGGCTCGCCCTTGCTTGCAAAACCAGCCGACCGACGCACCTCCCCCCGTTTCAGTACCGCTTACCCTTTAGCTGCACGCTGGCACTGACCCTTACGCTGAGTGCCTGTTCTGCCGGCACACCACCAGAAAAACGGCCAGTGCGCGTTGCTGTCCAGACCGTCCACGCGCAGGACATCGCCACCCGCGTGGTACTCAGCGGCGATATCCAGGCACGCAAGGTCACGGATCAGTCCTTTCGGGTATCGGGCAAGCTGGTGAAGCGATTCGTGGATGTGGGTGATCGGGTCAAGGCCAACCAGGTATTGGCCCGCCTGGACCCGCGCGAACAGCGCACAGGCCTTGAGTCGGCCAATGCCGATGTCGCGGTCAGGGAATCACGACTGCACCTGGCTGAGCAGAATTACCAGCGCCAGCAGCGCTTGCTGCCCAAGGGTTACACCAACCTCAGCGAATATCAGCAAGCACACGCGAACCTGCAAAGCGCCCGTGCAGACCTGGCAGCGTTCAAAGCTCAGCAAGCCAGCGCCCGTGAGCAGGTCGGCCATACCGAACTGATCGCCGTGGCTGACGGCGTGATCACGGCACGGCATGCCGAGGAAGGTCAGGTGGTACAGGCAGCGGCGCCCGTGTTCAGCCTGGCACACGATGGCGAACGCGAAGCGGTGTTTGCCGCCTATGAATCGCTGCTGAGTACCGACCGGATCGGCGACAAGGTGGTCATCAGTCCGGTAGGCCAGCCCGGCGTCGAACTGGCTGGCAGGATTCGCGAAATCACCCCGATCGTTTCTGCCACCAGCGGGACATTGCGCGTGCGTATTGCCCTGCCGAACTCCACTGCCGTACCTGAACTGGGCACCGTCGTCAGCGCCCGCCTGGAAAACCTTGCGCAACGCGCCTTCATATTGCCGTGGTCGGCACTGACCCGCACCCAAGGGCAACCGGCGGTGTGGCGAGTGGATGAACAGTCCCGCGTCGCACTGCGCAACGTTCGTGTGCTGCGTTACGAGCAAGGTCAGGTGCTCGTGAGCGAAGGCCTGTCCGAGGGTGATCAGGTGGTTTCCCAAGGTCTGCAGTTTCTTTACGCCGGGCAAAAGGTCGAAGTGGCCGGGCAGGACAGCCGCAAGGCAATCGCCCTCGCCACCTCGGAACCGCAACCATGAGCAGCACCGCGCAACCTGCGCCGACGTGGAAAAACCTGTGCCTGCTCTGCACGCTGCTGATGGCCTTGCCGGGTTGCCGCGACAAGCCGGTCCGCGAAGCCCTCGATCGCCCCGTGCTGTTCACTGAAGTGGCCACCTCGCACGACAGTCTGCGCGCCCGCTTTGCCGGCACGGTCCAGCCGCAATACGAGGTGGCGCTAGGTTTCCGTGTCGCCGGGCGAGTCGCCACCCGACAGGCAGAGATCGGCCAGGCCGTGCGCAAGGGTGATCTGCTCGCCACCCTGGAACCCAGCGAGCAGCAGAACCAGTTGCACGCTCGGCAGGCAGAACTCAGCAAGGCGCAATCCTCTTGGCAACAGATACGTGACGAACAGTTGCGCTACCAGCAACTGTTCGAACGCGGTGTCGGCTCTCGGGCGCGGCTCGATCAACTGAGCAGCGACCTGCGCAATCAGGACGCCTTGCAACAACGCGCGCGCGTTGCCCTGCAACAGGCTGGCGATCACGTGACGTACACACGCCTGTTCGCCGAGTTCGACGGTCTGGTCACTGACTGGCGTGCCGAAGTGGGTCAGGTGATGTCTGCCGGGCAGCCGGTGGTCAGCCTGGCACGCCCGGAAAGTCGGGAAGTGGTGGTCGACCTGCCGGTCGGGCTGGTCGCCTCGTTGACCGACAAGGTGCAGATCCGGGTCATGTCGCCACTGGACGAAAAAATCTCGGTGGTCGCGCAGGTCCGCCAGTTGTCTCCCCAGATGGACGCCAACACACGCACCCAGCGGGTGCGACTGGCGCTGCACGATACGCCGGACAGCTTGCGCCTCGGCTCGACCGTGAGCATTGACATCAGAGGACCTGCATCCCCGGCCCTCCAATTGCCCGACAGCGCGCTGCTGCAACGCAATGGCCAGGCGCAGGTGTGGGTGGTCGACCCACTGACCTCGACGCTGGACCCGCGAGCGGTGCAGGTGTTGTCACGCAACGGCTCGACGATTCAAGTCAGTGGCCCGTTGCAGGCCGGCGACAAAGTCGTCATTGCAGGCGTCAACACGATGCAGCCCGGACAGAAAGTACGCATGGAACGAGAGGTCCGTTTGTGAAGGAGCGCTTCAATCTGTCGGCCTGGGGCCTCAGGCATCGCACGCTGGTCTGGTACATGATGTTCGTTTCGCTGCTGATGGGCTGTGGATCGTTCCTGAATCTGGGACGCGAGGAAGACCCCTCGTTCGCGATCAAGACCATGGTGATTCAGGCGCGCTGGCCGGGTGCGACCCTGAACGACACCTTGCAGCAGGTGACCGATCGACTCGAGAAGAAGCTCGAAGAAATCGATGCGCTCGACTACGTGAAAAGCTACACGCTGGCCGGCGAATCCACATTATTTGTATTTCTCAAAAGCGAAACCCGCAGCGCCGACATTCCCCAGGCCTGGTATCAAGTGCGCAAGAAGATCAGCGACGTGCGCGGCGAATTGCCCAGCGGGATTCAGGGCCCGGTATTCAACGACGAGTTCGGCGACGTGTTCGGCAGCATCTATGCCTTCACCACTGACGGCCTGTCCTTTCGCCAGTTGCGCGATTACGTCGAGCAGGTGCGAGCCGACATCCGCAGCGTGCCCAACCTGGGCAAGATCGAGCTACTCGGCGCCCAACGCGAAGTCATCTACCTGAATTTTTCCGTTCGCAAACTGGCCGCCCTGGGGATCGATCAGCGCCAGGTGTTGCAAAGCCTGCAAGCCCAGAACTCAGTGACGCCTGCCGGGGTCATGGAAGCGGGTCCAGAACGTATTGCAGTCAGGGCCAGCGGCCAGTTCTCCAACGAAGAGGATCTGCTGGCGGTCAATCTGCGCTTCGGCGAGCGCTTCTTTCGCCTGAGTGATCTGGCCACCGTCGAACGCCGTTACGCCGACCCGCCCTCTTCCCTGTTCCGGTTCAACGGCCAGCCTGCCATCGGCCTGGCCGTGGCCATGAAACAGGGCGGCAACATTCAAGCTTTCGGCACCCAACTGCAGCAGCGCATCGAAGAACTCACCACCGAACTGCCGCTGGGCATCGATGTGCATCTAGTATCGAGTCAGGCCGATGTGGTTGAAAAAGCCATCGGCGGTTTCACCCGGGCGCTGTTCGAAGCGATCCTGATCGTGCTGGTGGTCAGCTTCATCAGCCTGGGCATCCGCGCGGGTCTGGTGGTGGCTTGTTCGATTCCACTGGTGCTCGCGCTGGTCTTCGTGTTCATGGAGTACAGCGGCATCACCATGCAGCGTATTTCCCTCGGCGCGCTGATCATTGCGCTCGGCCTGCTGGTGGATGATGCGATGATCACTGTCGAGATGATGGTGACCCGCCTCGAACACGGCGACACCCGAGAACAGGCAGCGACCTTTGCCTACACCTCGACCGCATTCCCGATGCTGACGGGCACCCTGGTCACCGTCGCGGGTTTTGTGCCGATCGGCCTGAATCACAGCTCGGCGGGTGAATACGTGTTCACCATGTTTGCGGTGATTGCCGTAGCGCTATTGCTGTCCTGGCTGGTGGCCGTGCTGTTCGCGCCACTGATCGGCGTTCACATCCTCAAGGTGTCGGCGGTGCATGCGGCACCGGGACACTGGATGCGCGGCTTCAGCCGGTCACTGGTCAAGGCGCTGGAACATCGTGGGTGGGTGATCGGGATCACGGCATTGATCTTCGTCGGCTCGCTGTTTGCCAGCACACTGCTGCAGAACCAGTTCTTCCCGGACTCGGATCGCCCGGAGATCCTCGTCGACCTCTACATGCCGCAAAACGGCTCTATCGAAGGCACCCGCCAGACCATGGACCGCTTCGAGGCCACGCTCAAGGAGGATCCGGACGTGCTGCACTGGAGCTCCTACGTCGGCAAGGGCGCGGTGCGTTTCTACCTGCCGCTGGACCAGCAACTGAGCAACCCGTTCTACGGCCAGATGGTTATCGTCAGTCGCGGTGGCGAGTCGCGTGACCGACTGATCGAACGCCTGCGCCAGCGCTTTCGCGACGACTACGTCGGGGTCGGCGGCTACGTGCAGCCGCTGAACATGGGCCCGCCGGTGGGCTGGCCGATTCAGTACCGCGTCAGCGGACCGGATATCGAACAGGTACGCAGTCAGGCCATGGCGCTCGCCGCGATTCTCGACACCCACCCCGACATCGGTCAGGTGATCTACGACTGGAACGAGCCTGGCAAGGTGCTGAAGATCGACATCGCGCAGGACAAGGTGCGTCAGTTCGGCCTGTCATCGGAAGACGTCGCGCAGATTCTCAACAGTTTGGTCAGCGGCACGACCATCACCCAGATACGCGACAGCACCTACCTGATCGACCTGGTAGGACGCGCGCAGAATGACGAACGCAGCTCCATTCAGACCCTTGGCAGCCTGCAGATCCCGACACCGAATGGTTCGACCGTCCCGCTGCTGTCCTTCGCCACCCTTAGCTATGAGCAGGAGCAACCACTGGTCTGGCGTCGTGACCGTCTGCCCACCATCACCCTCAAGGCAAGCGTGCTGGGCAAGCTGCAACCGGCGGCCCTGGTCAAACAGTTGAAACCCGAGATCGATGCGTTCAGTGCCACCCTACCCGTGCGCTATTCGGTTGCCACAGGCGGCGCAGTCGAAGCCAGCGCCCGCTCCCAGGGACCGATTCTGAAAGTCGTGCCGCTGATGCTGTTATTGGTCGTCAGCTTCCTGATGATCCAGCTGCACAGCGTGAAAAAGCTGCTGCTGGTGGTCAGCGTCGTACCGCTCGGGTTGATAGGTGTCGTCGCCGCGCTTTTGATTTCGGGCTATCCGCTGGGCTTCGTGGCGATTCTCGGGGTGCTGGCTCTGATCGGCATCATCATCCGCAATTCGGTGATTCTGGTGACCCAGATCGACGAATTCATGGCTGCAGGTGAAAGCCCCTGGGCGTCGGTCATCAAGGCTACAGAGCATCGATGCAGGCCCATCCTGTTAACGGCCGCCGCCGCCAGCCTGGGCATGATCCCGATCGCACGCGAGGTGTTCTGGGGGCCGATGGCCATCGCCATGATCGGCGGCATCGCCGTCGCCACCCTGCTGACCCTGTTTTTTCTGCCCGCGCTGTATGTGGTGTGCTATGGAATCAGGCCAGCGGGGCGTTAGGAGCGTTAGGGGCGACAAGCGCGTGATGAAGGTGTGCACTGTGGCATTACTCGCGGCGGCAGGCAGACTGCCTCACTCGCTGATTCGATTCCAATTATCACTCATGGAAATATCTTGTATCACCTCGCCGCACCTACTTAATTGTCGGCAAAACCATTAGCCTGCTCGGCATTCCATTCTGAACGGCCCGCGCGCGGTAAAAGCGTGCGTGCAGGCCGATTGCACGAGCGAGACCGCAATGCCCCACTCGACCCAAACCCATTCCGACAGCCTCACCATGACCCGTGGTCTGGTGATGCTGTTTGCGTTCTGCTGCGGCGCCATTGTCGCCAATATCTATTATGCCCAGCCGATCATTGAGCTGATCGCGCCGGACATCGGCCTGTCCAGTACGGCTGCGAGCCTGATCGTGTCGTTGACGCAGATCGGGTATGCACTGGGCCTGTTCTTTCTGGTACCGCTGGGTGACTTGCTGGAAAACCGCAAACTGATGCTGATCACTACCGCCGTTGCGACCTTGAGTCTGCTGGGCGCGGCGTTCGCCGAGCAGCCGAACCTGTTTTTGCTGGTCTCGCTGTTGGTGGGTTTCAGTTCAGTGTCAGTACAGATGCTGATCCCGCTGGCGGCGCACCTGGCACCCGAGGAATCTCGCGGGCGCGTGGTCGGCTCGATCATGGGCGGCCTGCTGCTCGGCATCCTGTTGGCGCGGCCGATTTCCAGCCTGGTGGCCGACAACTTTGGCTGGCGTGCTGTGTTTGCCTCGGCGGCTGTGGTGATGGTCGGCATCAGCATGGTACTGGCAACCACAATGCCGAAACGTATGCCTGACCATCGTGCCACCTACGGCCAATTGCTGTTTTCGCTCTGGACACTGCTGCGTACCCAGCCGGTGCTGCGCCAGCGTGCGTTCTATCAAGCCTGCATGTTCGCCACCTTCAGCCTGTTCTGGACGGCGGTGCCGCTTGAACTGTCGCGCAATCACGGCCTGACACAAACCCAGATCGCCCTTTTTGCGCTGATCGGCGCTATCGGAGCGATTGCCGCGCCCATCAGCGGCCGACTGGCTGATGCAGGCCACACCCGAATCGTCTCGCTGGGTGCGCTGCTGCTCGGTGCGCTGAGCTTCTTGCCCGGGCTGGTCCACCCGGTCTACAGCGTGATCGGCCTGGCCGTGACCGGCGTAGTGCTGGACTACTGCGTGCAGACCAGCATGGTGCTGGGCCAGCGCACCGTCTACGCACTGGATGCCGCCAGCCGCAGCCGACTCAACGCGCTCTACATGACCAGCATCTTTATTGGCGGCGCCATCGGCTCGGCAGTGGCCAGCCCGCTGTTCGACCATGGCGGATGGACCTGGGTACTGATCGCAGGCACAGCGCTGCCATTGATTGCGCTGCTGGCATTCTTGAAGGATGCGTCGGGTGAGCGGGCTGCGCGGGCCCGCCGGAACTGAGCGATACCTGGCTACTTTTCGCGGACAGAGCCCTCTGTCCGCACGCTTTACATTGACGCTCAGGCCCGCCTGATCGCTCTGAATCCCCATCGCGCGACTAAACACTGCACTTCACACGTGAATTGCAGGATAATGGCACCGCGACAGCATCACCCCCTTACCCTTCTGTTTCTCCCCCGCATTTCAAGGTTCGCGTCTCCAGCATCCCTGGCAGCGCGGTTGAACACGGATTGTACAAACGCCTCACCACCAGGCTCTCAACCCGCCATGCAGTTGATCTGACATCGGCACGCATTTCTCGACATCCGAACAAGGCAAAACAGCAATGGACGCAGCACCACCCGCACCATCCACCAGCAGAATTTCAGCTATTTTTGCCAAGATATCGGTCGGTATCGGCGGCATGATCGGCGTCTTGTGGAGCATCTTTACCTACCTTTTTCCAGACCCGGGCGCCTTGGGCCTCAGCGTTGATTTTATCAACTGGAAAACGTTGATCACTCTCGTCGCCAGCCTGACGCTGTGTGCAGGCCTGGGCATTGCCATCGTGGCAAGAAAACTGCCTGGGGTGCTCAAACTCAGCGTCTGGCTGGCGTTAGCGCTCATGCTCTGCGCGGTGTTCTTCAAACTGGGTGGCGAGTACGCCAAGCCATCAGTGGAGTTCGCCCGCAGCCAGAAACTGTTCGTTGAAAACGATAACGCCAATGTGTTCGGCAAGCGCGCCGAGACCGTAGACAAGCTGAGCCTTGAACTGCTGGACTGCGACCAGAACGGTCAGTCACCGACCTGTACGATGGAGTTGGTGAACAAGAGCGCAGACCGCGATTTCCGCTTTCTGAACCCGATCAGTCTGTTCGACGAAACAGGCGGGGCGTTGAGCCTGACTCAATTGCGGGTCGGCGATGCAAAGTACGACCGCTGGGATTCCTTCCAGTTGATCCGCAACGTGCCTACCCGCGTGACGCTGATCTTTGAAGCGGCCAAAGGCCGAGTCAAACTCTCCCCTGCGCTGAAACTCACATTCCGTGATCGCGAGGGCAAGGAAAACGTACTCAAATTCAACGACGTGAAGGTCAACTGATCCGGCAGGACAGGCAGCACCCGAGTATTCGCAAGCAAGCCCGCTCTCACCACACAAACCGTCACTTGCAAAGTAGAGGCGGTTTTTGTGGGAGCGAGCTTGCTCGCGAAAGGGCCGGCGCCATCCGGGCGCTAGCCTTGAGCCAGGCGTATCAACGAGCCGATTCTTCCAGCCATTGAGCCAGGTCCGAAACCTCGGCCTCACTCAGGCTGTGCCCCAACCCTTGATAGCCGTGAAACTCAGGCTTGAGACCGAGCGCTTTCAAGGTCGCCTCGGCGTCGGGGCCACTGGCGTAGGACACCTGACGGTCTTCGGTGCCATGGCCGATAAAGACGTTCAGGTGTTTGAGCGCATCGCTGGGCTGGAGTCCGGATTTAACCACCGGCAACAGCCGCCCGCTCAATGCCGCAATCCCGCCCACCAGTGCTGGCTGGCGCAGGGCAACCTCGTAGCTCATCATCGCGCCTTGGCTGAAGCCCACCAGAAACACCTTTTCCGGCTGCGTCTGGTACTTGTCCGTCGCCTGACCGATGAACGCTGTCAGTCGCTCGGTGCTGCTTTTCAGCTCGTCGGTCACGCCGTCGTATTCGGTCACGCCTGGCTTGCGCGTGAACCATTTGTAGCTGTCGGTCTGCAGTTCGACCGGGGCCTGGACCGACAGGTAGTTGTAACCGGAAGGCAGACGATCCTTGAGGCTGAACAGGTCCGCCGCGTTACTGCCGTAGCCGTGGATGAAGATTACCAACGGCGTGTTCGGCGTGTCGCTGCTGGCTTGAGCGAGGTAGTTCAGGGGCAGGTCGGTGTGCAGGGTGTCCTGCGCCTGAACCAGCCCGGAACAGACGAAAAGCAATGCGGCGAAAAATTTCAGCATCGGTCGAAAACCTCGGTTGAACGCTGCCCGCAGGCAGCGTTGTCGGTGGACGTCGGAGCGAAAACTAACACACCCTCAGTTCTGCCCGCCTTTGCGAGCGACCTCAGGCTTGAGCAACTGCATCTGCTGGCGATAGTCATCGGTGACCTGACGCGCCTGGCTGCTGCTGGTGATCACACGCGGGGTGATGAGCACGATCAGTTCGGTGCGGTCCTTGGACCTGCTGGTCCTGCCGAACAGCCATTTGAGACCCGGAATACGCCCCAGATAAGGCACGGCACTGACCGACTCGGCGTTGTCCTGTTTGATCAGGCCGCCCAGCAGCACGGTCTGACCGCTCTGCGCCGCCACCTGCGTTGCCACCGAGCGCGTGGAAATCCGCGGATTGCCGTTCACATCCGTTGTGCCGCTGCTGTCGGCATCGCTGACCTGCTGCTGGATATCCATGTACACCAGGCCGCCCGGATTGATGCGCGGCACCACGTCCAGAATCACACCGGTCTGCAGGTATTCGACACTGCTCAGGGTGGTGTCGGAGGTGTTGGTGTTGACGGTGGTCTGGCTGATGGGAATGTTGTCGCCGACCTGAATCTGCGCCTGCTGGTTGTTCATGACCACCAGCGACGGCGCCGACAGCACTTGGGTGCGGCCGTTGGTTTCCAGCGCCCGCAAGGCAACCTGCAGGTTATTGCTGACAAATGAATAGAACAACGAATCCGTGCCCGCCAGCGCGGCACCGCCTGCGCCGAGCGCGCCCTGGCTGCCTGCCGTGTTGGTGACAGTGCCTGTCGAGTTGGCATTGCCGGCCAGACGCCCCAGGTACCACTGCACGCCCATGTCCAGATCGCCGGTCAGTTTGACTTCAAGAATGCGTGTCTCGATCTGCACCTGCAGCGGCGGATTGTCGAGACGCTTGATCGCCGACTCGATTTCCTTCCATTGCGCAGGACGTGTACGGACCAGCAACTGGTTGCTGCTCTTCTGCGCTGTAATACGGGTGCTGGCATCCAGGGACTTATTGTTGCCACTTGCGCCGCCCCCTTCGTCACTGGCGACATCGGCTTCACCGCCGCCCTGCTCGTCCTCCGACTCGCTGTCACCCTGACCGTTCATGCCCTGGTTGTTGCCAAAGCCACTGCTGCCGTTCATGCCGTTACCCATGCCACCGCTGCTCATGCCGCCGCCCAGGCCTGAGGAGTTGCCCATACCGTTGCTGCCAGAGCCATTGAGAGAAGACATGGTCGTGGTACGCAGACCCGGTGCAACCTTGGCCGGGGAATCGTCCTTGATCGCGCCGGTGCCGTAGATCTGTCGCAGGTACCTGGCCAGATCCGTGGCTTTCATGTTGCGCACGTCGTAGACGTACATCTGCGGTTCGTTGCCGCCGCCTTCGTCGATGGTGTGAATCCACTCCCCGACCTCGCGCAGGTACTCGGGCTGCGAGGAAATCGCCACCACCGAGTTGGTACGCTCGATAGGCAGAAAACGCACCATGCCTGCCAACGGCATGCCGCTCTCAGGGCCGAACATTTTCTGCAGTTCAGGCATCAGTTCGCCGACCGAGGCGCGCTGCAGGCCGAACACACCGACCGACATGCCTTTGAGCCAGTCCACATCAAAGGTGTCGATGGTGTCCTGATAGTTGGCCAGCTCATCGGGTGTGCCAGCCATGCTGAGGACGTTGCGCGCAGGATCGACCAGCAGGAAGGCATTTTCCCGGGCAAAAGGCTTGAGCAGCTTCTGCATTTCATTGGCTGAGATGTAGCGCAGCGGGAACAGGCGCGCCGACATACCCGCTGAAGGCTGCGCCACGCGCATTTCCGGAACCAGCTTGCCCGCGACCGCCTGGCTGGACGGCAGAATCACGTAACGGTTGCCCTGCTTGATCATGGCGTTGTCGGTCCAGGACAGCAGGGTTTCCAGAATCGACAGTGCCTGCTGTTTGTTGACCGGTTTGGAGGTCGAAAAACTTACGTCGCCCTTTACGCCCTGGGCGATGCTGTAGTTCTCGTGCAGCAGGTCGCCCATGATGCTGTTGATCACCGCCTGAATCGGCTGGTTGGTGAAGTTGAACACGATATCGCCCGTCTCGCCGGCCTTCGCGGCGGGCGCGGCTGCGGGAGGGCGGATGAAACGCTGGTTGCCTTGAATGATCTGGCGTTGCGGCGAGGTGGCCGACGACTGAGGCTGAGCCTGAACCGGCATTTGCTCGCTACGCGGATCCACGGGCGGGCGTTGTGAACCGGTTCCCTGGAGCGCTTCCTGCAGCATGCCATTGTCGGGATCCAGGGTGTCCTGTTGGGACGCGCAGCCGCCAAGGGCGACAGCGGTTGCAAGACAAAGCAAGGGGGTGCGCAAGGTAGCGATGGCGGAAACTCCAGAAAAGGTACCCATCACAGGGTCGAGTCGTTGGTAAGGGAAATCGGAGGTGTCGTCGACGGGGGCGGCAGACGCGGCGCGGGAAGGCGCAGGGTCTCGTTGCGTCCATCAAGACTGAAGGTGGCCTGCATCGGATCGAGCTGGTCCAGGGTCCAGCCATTGGCCAGCCGGTCACCCTGCCTCACTTTCAGTGCCGGGCCACTGGCCTGCTTGATTAGCGCGACCCGCAACGTGCCGTCCAGGATGACGCCCGTCAGGGTCAGGCCCGCCAGACTGGTGGCTTGAGCTTCGCTCTTGCGCACTGCCGGATCAGGACTGCGATCAGGGCTGAACAAGGGCGTCTTCCAGGTGTTGGCCAGACTGTCCAGTGTCGCTGTGGGGGCACTGTGAGTCTGCGCGGCACGATCAACAGGGTCGCGTGGTGCCTGCTCGGGCAGCCAGTGTGGCGAATGCGCAGCGCCGCTGAGGATCAGGCTCGCCAGCGCGGCCAGCACTGCGGCGACGCTCAGCAACGTCCACTCCAGCGGACGCAATGAACGGATCATTGCTCACCCTCCCCGGCAGAGGCCGGTTGCAGGTAGCCGCGCACCAACAGGTGCACGACCAGCTTCCCAGCGCCACCGGTGGCGGGCGCGTTGGTGTCACGGCGCAGGCTCATTTCGTCGACGAACAGGAACGGGCGCTGGTACTCCAGTGCATGCAGGATCGCAGTCAGCGGCTCGATGGCGCAATTGAGGGTCAGGCTGACCTTGACCTGCCGATACGGCTCGGCGCTGTCCTGCTCGGGCGTGATCGGCATGCGCTGGGTCAGCGCACAGCCGCCACCGGTGCTGGCCTGGCTGGTAATCAGGTCAGCGACACGCTGCATCAGGTCGGCAGCCACTGCACTGGGGTCATTGCCCGGCAAAAGACTGGTGCTGCTGGCCGGATCGCGGCGCGCCTGCTCCAGTTGCTCACGCAAGGCGTCGCCCTGCTTCAAAAGACCGGCGTAACGCTGCTGCTGCTCGCGCAACTGTTCTGTCTGTTCGCTGATGTCACGCAAGGGACCGGCGAACCAGCTATCGATCAGCAGCCAGTAAGCCAGGTAGAGCACGAGCGCCAGAATCATCAGCGCCGCACCTCGCCGTTCACGGCTAGTCAGTGGACGACGCATCGGCGTTCTCCTGCGGTTCTGATGGGTCCTGCGGCTGGCTTTGATGCAAGTGCGCGCGCAACGAATACTGATCCTTGCCGGTCTTGCTGTCGGGCTGGATCACGCCTTGAAACTGAGCGTTGTCCAGGCTGTGGCAGTCCTTGACGCGGGCAATCAGCGCACTGGCCTTCGCACTTTGCCCGGCGAACGCGACTTCGGCGCTGTCGTTGATTTCCAGGTGCTCGATCCAGGTGTCGGAAGGCAGGCACGCTGTCAGCTCGCTGAGCAGCGCCGACAGCGGCGGCTGCGCGGCCTTGTGGCGCAGCAGGTAATTGGCCGCGCCGAGTGTGTTGGTCAATTGCTGGCGCAAGTGCTGAACCTCGCTGACTTGCGCTCGCTGCGCCTTGACCTCGGCCTGCATCTCGCCGAGCAATCGTTGACGGTCGTTGAGCCAGAGCAGCATGGTACCCAGCAGCAAGCCGACGCAAATCCACAGCAGCCAGCGTTGCAGCCGATGACCTGAACGTGACTGCTGCGGGCGCAACGGCGCGGGCAGCAGATCGATCCCCATGCGCTGCCCGGGTGTGCCGACATCGACAGCATCGGGGCGCAGGCCCAGCGCGGCGCACTCTTCCAGAATGGCGTCCAGCCGTTTGCGCAACACCGCGACCAGCGTGACGTGAATGAAGCTGGCGTTGCGACTCTCCCGGCGAGCCACGAAATACAGTTGCCCGGCATCGAATGGCGTGAAACGGTCCAGTTCGTAACCGATCACCGTCGACAGGCTGCGCGCTGCCGCTACCGGCAGTTGCAATGTCTGCACCAACACCAGAGACGGTGGCAGCAACAGGATCTTTTGCGCGTCGGCACCGGTTGCGGCAATCGGTTCGACCAGCGGCCAGGCATGAATCTGCTCGACCGTCTCGCGCACCAGCCACTGGCGGACACGCGGTGGCAGGCAGGCACGCAACTCTGCGCTCCACCATTGCCAGGCCTGTTGCCCCAGACTGCCACGCCATTGCTGGACGACCCGGTCGCGTAACGCGATCAGCGGTGCCAGACGTGCTGAAACGGATGCATTCATTCTTGCCAACGCAATACCCGATAGGGCTGTGCGCCTCCCTCCGATGGGCTCAATAAAACAATGGTCTGTAACAGGGCGACAACGCCGCCCGGTCGTTCTGCGCGGCTGTCGATAGCCAGCACCTCACCGGCATCGGCCCCCACCGCGCTCTGGTTCGGCAAATTCAGCGCCCGACGCAATAGCGCCGATGCAAACGCAGGATCGGGCCGGTCCAGCCCGCTCCATAAAGTCACTTCCGGCAACAATCGGGCGTACAACGCCTGGGTCATGCCAGGCAGCTGACGCACCTCTTCAACAACCCGCAACGGTGACTGACCGTTATCGCGCTGCGCTTCCAGCGCCTGCGCGATGCCACTGGCCTGTCCTTTGCCCGCGCCGCAAGCCTGCAACAAACGGGCAACATCAGTGGCCGGCGCACTGTTGAGGTCCAGCTTGCCCCGCTCACTGCGCACGCTGACCAGCAGTTGCGTGTCATCGAAACGCAGACCAATCGCTCGTCCATCCGCCACCCAGCGCTTGCGCTGCGCAGGATCAAGCAAACCCTGTACCGCCATGTTCAGGCCACCTTCGGCGGCCAACAGCGCCTGGGTGTGCTGGCGCAACCAGAGCGCCTGGCGACTTTCCAGTTGCACCCAGCCGGCCAGCCCGCCGAGCAGCAGGCTCAACAGGGCCAGGACCCAGAGCACCACCAACAGCGCTACGCCCTGCTGACGTTTGTGAAAACGACTCACTGGCCGCCCGCCCCGCCGGAAAGATCCAGCCGCAGAGCCACCACTTCACTGACCCAAGGTATTGATCCCTTAACCTGTGCATCGATACGCACCGCGCCAGGCAGGCGCGTTGGCCAGGGCCATTGCGCCATCCACCCGGTCGGCTTACCTTTAGGGTTCAGTCCGCGATAGCTGAAATTCAGTGTTTCAACGTTATGCAGCAACACCTGAGGGTCGCCCCACCGTTCAAGTGCAATGCCGTTTGCCGAGGTTTTTATCCGCGCGAACTCAACCTGCAAGTCGCGCTTGCCCTCGGGACCGCTCAGCCCCAGGGTGTGCAGATGAATGCCACCCCCCAACTCCCCCGGCAACGTCGCCACAAAGCGCAGACGCTGTGCCGAACCTTCGAAAAAACCGCTGTTGGCGTCATCCTCGGAGGACGTGTCCAACGGCAACGCCTGACTGATGGATGAACGCAGGAACCCCTGCGCGGCACGCATCTCATCCAGCCCCACGGTGTAGCGCTCAGCCTTGAGCACGGCCCGATTGGCACCCAGCAAGGCACCGGCAACCAGCACCAGCAGCACGCCCAGCAGGGTGATCACCAGCAAGACTTCGAGCAAGGTGAAGCCGCGCTGTCGGCCCATCAAGACCCGGCACCGGTCACCGCACCGCGCAGCCGCAAGGTACTGAACTGCGCGCGGCGCTGGTGTTCTTCCAGTGTCAGGTCAAGGCGAAACAGCCTGCTCTGCTCGTTGCTGCCCGACACCTGCCGGATCTCCAGATTCCAGTCGATACCGGCCACCCGCCCTTGTCGTGAACCGCTTTCAAGCACGCCGCCGCTTTCCTGATCGAACACGGTGCGCGCCGCCAGGCTCAATCGATCACTGCGCGAAACCTGCTGCAGCGAACGTGCGCTCTGCCCGAACGCGACCAGCAAGACGCCGCTGCACACCGCCATGACGGTCAGCGCGGCGAGCATCTCCAATAGCGTGAATCCCGATTGTGAGGGTTTCATTACAGCGACCGGACCTGGACGCTGCCCGTCAGCCAGCCAATGTCGATCCGCCAGCGTCTGTCGCCATCGGCCACCAGCACGTTGCCACCGCTGGAACCACCATCGGGATAGAACTCCACTGCCGACCCCAGATCCGAGGCGGTCTGCATCGTGACCTGCAGGCTCTCTGGCCAATGCTGCTTACGTTTGCCGGGCGCCTTGAAGCTCAGATGACGCAAGTCGAATTCGGTCCGTGCCGGCTGACCGGTCACGATGGCGCGCACCCGCGTCGCGCGCAGGGCTTCGACCATGTCACCCACCGCGCGACGCTCCTTGGCAGCGCTCAACCCCTGTTGCAGACCAAACCCCACGAGACCGACAGCGATGCTCATCAATACCAGCACCACCAGCATTTCCATCAGGGTAAAACCACGGCTTGCAACAGGCGCTTTCATAAGAGGATTACTCCCAGTTACCCAGATCAGCGCTGTAACCTTCGCCACCAGGCTGGCCATCCTGACCGTAGAAAATCAGGTCGAAGCTGCCATGCTGGCCCGGGAAGCGATAGCCGAATGCATGGCCGAACGGATCCTTGAGGTCCGAAGGCTTGGCGTACGGGCCATTCCAGCCAGCGGCGTTGCCAGGCTTGTCGGTCAATTGCTGCAGCGTCTTGGGCGGCGAACCGACATCCAGCGCATAGCTTTCGATCTTCATGCCCAGGCTCGCCAGTTGCGCCTTGCCCGCACCGTATTTGCCCTTGTCGACGTTGCCGCCCACCTGGCGCACGACGATAGTCGCCACGATGCCCAGCAGCACGATGACCGCGAGCATTTCCAGCAAGGTAAAGCCGCTTTGTCGGCGCGCGAGGGTGAAGCGTGTACGGCTAAAACTCATCGGGATGGTTTCCTCGTTCATGGATTCAGATGTTGCTGGTCAGGCTCATCAGCGGCAGCATGATGGCCAGCATGATCACGGCGACCATGCCTGCCATCACGACCGTCAGTGCCGGGACCAGTGCTGCCAGCATGCGGTCAATGCCGCGCTTGGCCTCGACGTCAAAAACGTCGGCCACCTTGAGCAGCATGCTGTCCAGTTCTCCGGCCTGTTCGCCGACCTCGATCATTTGCAGGGCCAGATCCGGCAGCAGCGGCTGCGCGCCAAAGGCACTGGCCAATGTGCCACCGCCTTTGACCGACTCGGCGGCCTGCGCCACCTGCGCTTGCAGCGCGCGGTTGGTACAGACCTGCCGGGCAATCACCAGTGCCTGCAACAAGGCAACGCCATTGCTCAAGAGCGTGCCTAGCGTTCGAGTCAGACGCGCCGCCTCGACGCGTTGCAGCAATGGGCCGATGACCCGAATACCCAGAACGCGCCGATCATGGCGCTCGCGCCGCTGCGGATCGCGCATGGCAATGACCAGCCCCCAGATCATTACGATCAGGCCAGCGAATACGGCCAGGCCGTAATCACCGAGAAATTGTCCGAGGTCCAGAATCACCTCGGTGATCAACGGGATCGGCACCCCGAGGTCCTTGAAGATCGGCACAAACTGCGGCACCACATAGGCCAGCAACAGGGCCAGCGAGCCCAGTACGCCAACCACCAGAAACGCAGGATAAATCAACGCATTGATCACTTCGCCGCGCAGCAACTGGCTGCGCTCCAGGTAATCGCTCAACTGGCGCAAGGTACTTTCAAGCGCGCCACCGGCTTCGCCTGCGCGCACCATGCTGATGTACAGCGGCGAAAACTGGCTGCCCTCTTCTTCCAGGGCCACCGACAGCGGCTTACCGGCCTTGACCTGCTCGCGGATGCGTTCGATCAGTGCCTTGGTCTGCGGTTGTCCAGGCTGTTTGAGCAGAATTCCAAGAGATCGTTCCAACGGTTGCCCTGCTCCCAGCAAAGTCGCGAGCTGCTGGGTGAAACTGACCAGCGCTGCGCCGTTAAGCAGGCCACTGCCCAACGCCCGACGCAGCCCGCCAAGGCTGGCGCTGTCGATCTGCAAGACCATCAGGCCGCGCTTGTGCAGTGCCGCGACGGCAGCGTCCTGATCGCGAGCTTCCAGCGTGCCGTTCTGCTGCGCTCCCTGAGCGTCGAGCGCGCGGTACTTGAACAGGCTCACGTGCCTTCACCCCGAGTGACGCGCAGCACTTCTTCAAGCGACGTGACGCCCGCCACTGCCTGACGCAACCCTTCTTCATGCAGGGTTCGCAAGCCACCGCGACGGGCCGCCTCTTCCAGCGTGGACGCATCGGCGTGACGCATGAGCAGGCTGCGCAGTTCTTCATTCATGACCAGCAATTCGGTGATCGCACTGCGCCCGCGATAACCTGCGCCCGGCGCATCGGCACGCGGCCGATAGAGGCGGATCGGGCGCTCATCCGTGAACCGATCAAGGCCGTGCTCGGCAATCAACTCAGGTGGCGCATCGAAGGCCTCGCGGGTCTCGGGGTCCAGACGGCGTACCAGACGCTGAGCCAGAATGCCGTTGACGGTCGAGGCAATCAGGTAGCTTTCCACGCCCATATCCAGCAGACGGGTAATACTCGCGGCGGCACTGTTGGTGTGGAGCGTGGACAGCACCAGGTGACCGGTCAGCGAGGATTGAATCGCAATGCGGCAGGTTTCAAGGTCGCGCATCTCGCCGATCATGATCACGTCCGGGTCCTGTCGCACGATGGAGCGCAAGGCACCTGCGAAATCCAGCCCGATGGAAGGCTTGACCTGGATCTGGTTGATGCCTTCGAGCTGATACTCCACCGGGTCTTCAACAGTGATGATCTTGCGTTCGGCGGTATTGAGCCGAGACAGTGCGGTGTAAAGCGTGGTGGTCTTACCTGAACCGGTAGGGCCGGTGACCAGCAGAATGCCGTGCGGCCGTTCGAGCACGTCGAGAAAATCATCCAGACGTTCGCCGTCGAACCCAAGGCTTGGAAAGTCGAAGTCGATGGTCTGACGGTCCAGCAGCCGCATCACCACCGACTCGCCGAAACTGGTCGGCACGGTCGAAACCCGCAGGTCCAGTTCCTTGCCCTGGATGCGCAGCATGATCCGCCCATCCTGTGGCAAGCGGCGCTCGGCGATGTCCAGCCGGGCCATGATCTTCACGCGGGAAATCACCGCCGCCGAAGAACTGGACGGCGGTGCTTCGGCCTCGTGCAGCACGCCGTCGATGCGGTAACGAACCTTGAGCTGGCTTTCGAACGGCTCGATATGAATGTCGGATGCGCGCTGCTCGACGGCGCGCTGCAGAATCAGGTTGACCAGACGAATCACCGGGGCCTCGGACGCCAGGTCCTTGAGGTGCTCGATGTCTTCAAGCGAGCCGCCTTCGTCGTCAAGGTTTTCGATCAGCGTGCCCATGGCCGAACGACCCTGCCCATAATAGCGCTCGATCAGCGTCTCCACTTCGTTGCGAGGGCCGATCGCCACCTGCACGGGTACTTCGCAGGCGTAGGCGATGGCCTGAAACGGGTACAGCACAGAAGGGTTGGCGCTCAGCACCTGCACGCCCTCCTCACTCCAGTTGACCGGCACCACCTGATAGTGACGCATGAAGCGTTCAGTCAGGGGTGGCAGCGGATCCAGAAGCGGCGGCAACGCGTCGGCCATTAATAAAGGAGCTTGCAGCAGCGCGGCCCAGGCCCGCGCCAACTCGAATTCGGAAACCAGTCCCAGACGCGTCAGCAGACCCAACAGCTCAGTGCCTTCGGACTCTTGCTGCAAGCGTTGCGCACGCTCCAGATCCTGCAGCTTGAGACCCGCATTTTCCGTCAGCCAGGCGCACACCTGACCTGCATCGGGAATCAGTATTTGGGAGGCATCAACGGGAAATGAAGACATGGGCGAGGACATCTACTGCATCGAAGGGACAGGTTCACGGCCCTCACCTGCCTTGAAAAAGAGCAGGGAGGGCCGTGGTCAGAAGCGTCAAACGGCTGGTTTGACTACTTCTGAGGAGAAGTGTTCTGCGGACGACCACCTTTTGTGGTTTCGGTTTTCTGTTGCTGCGCTGCCTTGGCGTCAGTGGTCTGGGTCATGACGGTCGAATCACTGGTCCCGGAAGTCGCATCGGCGTCAGTCGATTCGGCGGCAAAAACAGCACCGCTTAGTGCCAGACCCGCAATAACGCCTGCTGCCATACTGGACAACTTCATAACTAATACTCCACTGAATAGAACAATTAGCCCACAACAAAGAGGGCCATAAGGGATCACGAGAGAAAAACTACCAGCTGCCACCACCTCGAAGAACCGGGGCAATTGTGAGCACCTGAAAAATCTTAAACCCATCGACCAGTAGGTTTAAGAAGAGTTCCCGAATTGTAAAGAAAAAATACCAAAATCAAGAAAAATACGCTTTTATTTGACAATTGCGTCTGGTTTTCGACTTAATTGTAACGCTTTACGAATTCAAAGTGCCATCAACTAGTAGCCTATTGATGCCACTCCTCGTAATAAAAACCACAATAAAAAACAGCAGAAACTTATTTAAACCGCCCCTGAATCGCTTCCCGTTACACCGGGATAAGACGCGATAACGGATCGCTGTTGCCTGAATAAAAGAAAACAGACACGCGCTCAATGGAGCGCTTGTCTGTCGGCAGTTTTTTAATTACAACGTCGTTGGAGAGCCGTATGAACAAACGAAAGATGATGGGTGCACATTCCGCACTGGCCTTGCTGGCACTGGCCGTGTCGCAGGTCCATGCCGCTGATGCTTCCACGCTGCAGGCACGCGAAGACCGCGCTGAGAAAGCCGCACAAAAAACCCTGGACAAGATGACCCAGGAAGAGAAGCTGACCTACATCGGCGGTACCGGTGGCTGGGATGTGAAACCCCTTTCCAACTACGGTGTTCCGCAGATCCACGGCGCTGACGGTGGCGTTGGTGTGCGTTACACCAGCGAAGGCAACGCACAGGGCGTGGTCTATCCGTCCGGCCCTAACCTGGCAGCTACCTGGAACCCGCGTCGCGCCATCGACCTGGGCCGAGCGCTGGGTTACGACACTGCCATCGGCGGCTACCAGTTCGTCACTGGTCCAGGCGTCAACCTGTACCGCATGCCCTATGGCGGCCGCGCGTTCGAATACCTCTCCGGTGAAGACCCGTTTCTCGGCGCCAGCCTGGCACCAGGCGTGATCAACGGTATCCAGTCTCGTGGTGTGTGGGCCAACGCCAAGCACTACGCGGCCAACGACCAGGAAAGCAACCGTTTCAACCTCGACCAGATCATGAGCGAGCGCGTACTGCGTGAGATGTCGCTGCCTGCCTTCGAGTCCGCATCGAAGAACGGCAACGTCGCGATGATGATGTGTGCGTTCCAGAAGGTAAACGGCGACTTCGCTTGCGAAAGTGACCACTTGATCCGCCAGATCCTGAAGAAGGAATGGGGCTACAAGGGCTTCGTGCAGAGTGACTACAACGCCGTGGTACATGGCCTGAACGCTGCCCAGGCCGGTACCGACCTGGACATGATGGGCTACCAGATGAACAGTAAGGTGCTCAAGCCTTACCTGGACAGCGGCGAGCTGAGCGCTGCGACCATCGACGACAAGGTTCGTCGCATCCTCAAGCAGATCTATCTGTACAAGTTCGACAGCAAAACCCCGTCGACCGTGCACAACATGAACAGCGCAACCAGCAACAAGGTCGCACTGAACGCTGCCCGCGAAGGCATCGTGCTGCTCAAGAACCAGAACAACCTGCTGCCGCTGGACAAGCAAAAAGCCAAGCGCATCGCGGTGGTCGGCAACCTGGCCAAATACGCGCCACCTACCGGCTTCGGCAGCGCCAATGTCATGGCCAGCCATTACATCAGCGAGTTGAGCGGCCTGCAGCAGATGGCGCCCAACACCAAGGTCGAGTTCATCGATGGCCTGTCGCTGGATCCAAGCACCACGGCCTGGCGCAGCACTGACCAGACGGGTAAAGACACGCAGGGCATGAAAGTCGAGTACTTCAGCAACGCCGACTGGTCTGGCGACGCGGCGGTGACCCGTACTGAAAAACACGTCGATCTGGACTGGGCCAACGACAAGGACCTGCCGTTCGAAAGCAACACCTCAGGCTCCGACCCATACACCAGCAAAGGCTCGACCGCAGGATCGCTCAACGGCGATACTTCTTCGACCTCGATTCGCTACACCGGCAAGATCACCCCGACCGAAAGCGGCGAGCAGGTGTTCAAGGTTCGTGCCGACGGCGCAGTGCGTCTGTGGGTCAATGGCAAGAAGATCATCGACAACGGTGACGGCAAACCACTGCCGGGCAACAGCATTCCGCCTACCATTCCTGAGTTCGCCAAGATCAGCCTCGAAGCAGGCCAGTCTTACGACGTGAAGCTGGAATACTCGCGCCGTGCCGGCTACCTGTCGACCATGGGCGGCCTGGTGGGCGTGCAGATGAGCTGGGCGTCGCTGAACGCGCCGCAGGATCTGTCGGCCTACGACGCGGTCGTGGTGGCAGTGGGTAACAGCAACGAATACGAAGGTGAAGGTTTCGACCACAGCTTCGATCTGCCTGAATACCAGAACCAGTTGATTCAGAGCATCGCCAGGGTCAACCCGAACACCGTCGTCACCATGTTCGGTGGCACAGGTCTGAAAATGAGCGACTGGATCGATCAGGTTCCAGCAGCGCTGCATGCCTTCTATCCTGGACAGAACGGTGGTCAGGCCCTGGCCGAGATTCTGTTCGGCAAGGTCAACCCGTCGGGCAAGCTGCCGATCAGTATCGAACGCAACATCGAAGACAACCCGATCTACGCGACCTTCCCGAAATTCGACAACCAGAACTCGCTGGCCGAAATGAGCTACAAGGATGACCTGATGCTGGGTTATCGCGGCTACGAGAAGAAAGGCATCAAGCCGCTGTATCCGTTCGGCTATGGCCTGTCTTACACCACCTTCGGCTACAGCAACATCAGCGTGACGCCGGGCGTTGCAGTGGGCAACACGCCGATCAAGGTCTCGTTTGACCTGACCAACACCGGCAAGGTGGGCGGTTCGGAAGTGGCACAGCTGTACGTCGGTCAGCAGAACCCGAAAGTCGAGCGCCCGATCAAGGAACTCAAAGGCTACAAAAAGGTGTTCCTCAAGCCGGGTGAAAGCAAGCGCGTGACCATCGAGCTTAACGACCGCTCGCTGGCCTACTTCGACACCAAGACCAATCAGTGGGTGGTCGACGCCGACACCTTCAACCTGTCGCTGGGTGCTTCGTCGCAGGACATTCGCCTGAACGCCAAGCTGACCAACTCGTTCCGCCAGGAACTGTCGACGACCACCAGTAACCCGCTGCCACGTTCAGCGCTGAACTCGGTGAACGTCGAGAAGCCACCGGTCAAGACCGGCGGCGTGTTCGATCAGACCAGCGAGTAAGCGCTCACGCAGTGACTGACTGAACCACGGACAGAACCAGGCTCAAGGACGAGCCCTTACTGCTGCATCGACCTGCGCAATGTAGGCATCGAAACTCTTGACCAGATCCACCCGTTCGGGAAAGCGCAACCACTGGATCTGCAAACCGTCCATCATCGACAGTATCTGCTGGATCAACACGTCCAGGTCCACATCCGTCCTCACCTCGCCACGCTCTACCAATTCCGAAAACTGCTTCAGCAGGTGCGCGTGTATGCGCTCGTAACGCGTTTGAAACCATTCGTAGGCAGGCTGGTTGTCGAGCAGGCTTTCGGTATTCAGGATCGAGAAGGCGCGCACGACGCCGGGCGCAGTCGCATTCGAGCGATTGATCGCCTGCAAACCGCCAAGCAGGCCGGTCAAGGTGTTTTCTTCGGTGCGCACTTCGGCTGCGATTCGTCCATTGACCTCGTCGCGGCGCTGGAGCACGCCCATCAGCAGAGAGATTTTGCTGGGAAAGTGGTGCAACAAACCTGCGACGGAGATCCCGACGATGGCTGCCACTTTTGCGACCGAAGCGCCGGTATAGCCTTCCAGCGAAAACACCTGCAAGGCCGCATCGAGCAGTTCTTCGCGACGTTTTTCACCTTTTGGCGCACGCCGTTGCCGGGTGACAACCGCGCCCGTTTCCCCAGGGGCTTGTCGTGTCATATGAGGTTCCTTCTTCAACAGCCGCGTACCCTACCCACTCAGGCTGAACCTGGCAACGGTATTGACAAGGACATCTGCGAGGTCAAATCGGCACCGCTCGCCTGACCCGGCAGTGTCGTTGCAGCATCAGCGCCATCGAAAACGCGATGCAACTGATCCCGAGGGATAACCACAACAAGCCGCGGTCACCCGCCACCTGCTGCACCCAGGCATAAAACCAGGGCGCAGCCGCCGAAAGCACAAAGCCTGGCGCCAACAGACGCCCCTGCAAGCGCGCGTAGTGATGATGCGCAAACAGCTCGAACGGCAGACTGGCCCGCAGCAACGTGCCCAGTCCATTCATGGCGCCGTAAAAGAAGATAAACAGGCAAGCCACCACGGCCACTCCCTGACTGTACAACGCCATGACGAAACACAGCACCAACCCGGCTCCTACCCACACGTTCAACCGCAGGGCCGGCAGACCTTGCCCCAGAAGCCGACTCATCAGCCGCGCACAGGTCTGCCCGATTCCCCATAACGCGACCCAGGCCACGGGCACGCCAAGGCCTGTGAGCAATGCAGGCAAATGGGCTGACAATCCGGCCGACATGAAACCGATCAGTGTCATGCCCAAGGCGTAACCCAACTGGGGCAACCAGCCTGTCGTCACATCAGGCTCAGGCGCTTCATGGTCGTTTTTCAGAACAAGGACGGGCGCATCGGGCAAGCCACTCATCAGCAGACCGCCCAGCAGTGCGAAGCAGGCATAGACCGCCACCGCGCTGCGCCAGCCCAGTGCATCCAGCAACGCATGCCCCAACGGCCAGAACACTGCCGAGGCCAAACCGCCCAACAGGGTGATCTGGACCATCAACGGCCGGGAGCGTGCGCCGATCAAGCCCGCGAGCGCAGCAAACAGGGCGTCGTAAAGCGACAGGCGCATGCCGATGCCCAGCACCGCCCAGCCAGGAAGCCAGATCGACGGGCGTTCGCATACGGCCAGCACGCAGCACCCCAAGGCTGAAAGCAGGCTGCCCAGCTGCAACACCTGACGGGCTCCCAGACGCTGGATCAGCCATGAAATGACGGGGGACACAGTCCCCATGACCAACAGCGCCACCGACAGCCCGGAAAACACCTGCTGCCCGCTCCAGCCCAGATCCTCGGCGATGCTATTGCCGAATGCGCCCGGCAGGTAAAACGTCGTGCCCCAGAGGATCAATTGTGCGCAGCCCAGCCTGAAAACCAGGAGCCGGGGCAGAGTCGGACTGCTCATGGTCGGTCAGACTGTGCGTTCGGCAGGTGTCGTCGACGCACCGTCACTCAACGCCCGCTGCATCAGCACGGTGTCCACCCAGCGACCGTGCTTGAACCCGACCGATTCGAACACGCCGACCCGATGAAACCCAAGGCTTTCATGCAGGCGAATCGAAGCGGCGTTTTCGCTGTTGCCGATCACTGCAATCATCTGCCTCCAGCCGCCCTGCTCACAGTACCGGACCAGATCGCCCAGCAGCGCCCGACCGATACCCAGACCGCCCATTCCATCGCATACATACACAGAGTCTTCCACTGTAAAGCGATAGCCCGGACGGGGCCGGTAAGGTGTGACGTAGCCATACCCGACCAGCTCGCCCGCGCGCTCAGCGACTCGATACGGCAGGCCGTTTTCAAGGACCAGCGCGCGACGTCGCATCAACTCTTCAACGCTGGGCGGTTCGAGTTCGAAGCTGGAAATGCCATGCAGCACATGCTGGGCGTAGATCGCCTGAATGGCAGGCATATCGTCATCGCAGGCGTCGCGCAGGGTAAAGGTCGTCATGGAAAAGCTCTTGGCAGGTGTTTGTGAATGACTGCAATGATGCGTCCAGCGCCATTATTAAAAAAGCTATGATTAATCATCCACAGCATAAGAAATACTTTGCCATGCGCCAACTGAACCTCAACCACTTGCACACCTTTTCGCTGGTCATCGCCCATGGCAGCTTTTCGGCCGCAGCCGAACGCTTGCACCTGACCCAGCCCGCCGTGAGCCTGCAAATCCGGCAATTGGAGGGTCACCTCAACCTGCGTCTGATCGAGCGCGTGGGCAAGCGCCTCAAACCCACCTCGGCTGGCGAAGCATTACTGGGGCACATTTCGCGCATTGATGCCGTGGTCGAAGAGGCGTTGCTTGAGTTGTCCAGTCATGCCGAAGGTATCGCCGGGCAAGTCGCCATCGGTACAGGCGCCACGGCCTGCATTCATTTGCTGCCGCCGGTATTGCAGACATTGCGTCGACGCTTCGCACAGCTGGACGTACGGGTCAGCACCGGCAACACCGACGGCATTCTCAAGGGCGTTGAGGAAAACCGGCTGGACCTGGCGCTGGTGACACTGCCGGCCTCGGGTCGCAGCCTCTGCGTCACGCCTTTGCTCGAAGACGAATTCGTGGCGATTTTCGCCAACAGCTACCAACCCATGCCCAGCGACATGACGCCCGAACAGTTGAGCGAGCTGCCCTTGGTAGTCTTCGAAGCCGGAAGTAGCACGCGCCTGCTGATCAATGAGTGGTATCTACAGGCCGGAATTCGCGTCAAGCCGGTCATGGAACTGGGCAGCATCGAAGCCATCAAGGAGATGGTTGCGGCCGGGCTGGGTTACAGCATCGTGCCGCGCATGTCGGTCGCAGCGGTCCATCATCGGCGTGGCTTGCAGATTCATGCCCTGGCGCCGGGATTGAGCCGCACACTGGGTATCGTTCTGCGGCAGGACAAACCGGTCAGCAAGGCACTTCGTCAGGTGCTTGACGCATTAGAGAATCTGAAAGGGTCATAAACACAGCTCATGATTCTTGCTCAAGGGCATTGAAGGTCTATAAAGAGCAGCGGCACCTGAGGCAGCCCTGCACCTGGGCAAACGCTGCCCGGCAGTTGCGTCGGCAGCGATTCAAGTTGTACGATGACTGCCGACTTTCCAGAACCTGGATGCTGGCCTGCTTCAGTACCGCCAGCAAACCCCGAATACCGTAAAGCAACTCGGCAACCCATAAGGAGCGCAAGGCCCACGCAAACGGTGCCCGCCTCCACCTTCAAAACAACAGGAGATACCGATGCCTAACATTCTCGGCCAGAACTTCATCGCTGGCGGCCGCAGCGCACTGGGCCAAAGCCTGCAAAAAAGCCTGGATGCCACCACGGGCGAAGAACTGCCCTACAGCTTTCATCAAGCCACCGACGGCGAAATCGATGCCGCGGCACTGGCTGCCAAAAACGCTTTCCCTGAATACCGTCAACTGAGCCCGGCGCGCCGTGCCGAGTTTCTCGACGCCATTGCCGACGAACTGGATCAGTTGGGTGATGATTTCGTCGCGGTCGTCTGCCAGGAAACCGCTCTGCCGCAAATGCGCATTCAAGGTGAGCGTGGTCGTACCAGTGGCCAGATGCGTTTGTTCGCAAAAGTGCTGCGCCGTGGCGACTTCGTCGGTGCACGCATCGATCAGGCCCTGCCGGACCGCAAGCCGCTACCGCGCGTTGACCTTCGCCAATACCGCATCGGCGTCGGCCCGGTAGCCGTGTTCGGTGCCAGCAACTTCCCGCTGGCCTTCTCCACAGCCGGTGGCGATACCGCTGCAGCGCTGGCCGCCGGTTGCCCGGTGGTGTTCAAGGCCCACAGCGGTCACATGGCCACGGCCGATCTGGTTGCCAGCGCCATCATTCGTGCCGCTGAACGCACCCAGATGCCAAAAGGCGTGTTCAACATGATCTTCGGCAACGGCGTGGGCGAAGGCCTGGTCAAGCACCCGGCCATCCAGGCGGTCGGCTTCACCGGCTCGCTGAACGGCGGCAACGCCCTGTGCAAAATGGCTGCAGAGCGTGCGCAGCCGATCCCGGTCTTTGCCGAAATGTCGAGCATCAACCCGGTTGTGCTTCTGCCGGGCGCTTTGACAGCACGTGGCGAAACCGTCGCCAAGGAACTCGCGGCCTCGGTCGTCATGGGCGCAGGCCAGTTCTGCACCAACCCTGGCGTGGTGATCGGTCTGCGCTCCCCGGCGTTCTCGTCCTTCCTCGAGCAACTGACCGAGCAGATGGGCAGCCAGGCACCACAGACCATGCTCAATGCCGGTGGTCTACGCAGTTACAGCAAAGGTGTCGAGCACTTGCTGTCGCATCCGGGCGTCACTCACCTGGCCGGCAAGCCGCAGGAAGGCAAACAGGCTCAGGCGCAGCTGTTCAAGGCGGACGTCAGCCTGTTGCTCAACGGCGACCAACTGTTGCAGGAGGAAGTCTTCGGCCCGACCACGCTCGTGATCGAAGTCGCGGACGACGCGCAACTGAAAGAAGCGCTGTTGGCGCTGCGTGGCCAACTGACGGCAACCCTGATCGGCGAACCTGCCGACCTGACTCAATACAGCTGGCTGCAACCGCTGCTGGAAGAGAAAGTCGGTCGCATTCTGGTCAACGGCTACCCGACTGGCGTCGAAGTGTGCGAAGCCATGGTGCATGGCGGCCCCTACCCGGCGACCTCCGATGCACGTGGTACGTCGGTAGGCACGCTGGCCATCGACCGCTTCCTGCGCCCGGTCTGCTATCAGAACCAGGCTGACAGCCTGTTGCCGCCTGCCCTGCAGAACGCCAATCCGCTGGGCCTGCGTCGCCTGGTCAATGGCGAATGGAGTGAGCAACCGATCGTCTGACCGCTGCAACCGGTTGAACACAAAGCGGCGCGCCCTGTGAAGAGCGCGCCGCTTTTTTATGGACGCTCGCAAAATGTTCGGCTGAAGCGGGTTGCCGTGAAATGAATGCTGCCTCGAAAAAAATTTCCGTTTTGTGCGTGCCTTCGCGTGCAAACCAGCTATTTTGCAAAGAAGAAACAGCGTCATAGAGGCGCAACACAAGGGCTGTTCATAAAATAACCACAAGGCCACAGGCCACGCGGAACAAGGGTTTCAAAAAGTTACCCACAGACATACCCACGATTTCCGTGGACAACTTTTCGTCAAATCCGGACCTCAAAACCCATCATAAGCGCAAGTCCAATTCTTCCACGCTCGCGCCATCCCCACGCGGGATCAGCCTTTCGATACCGCCGGGCTATCCTTAGATGAAACTGGCTGTTGCCTCCCGGCACGCATCCACGTGAAATAAGCGTATTTTGCAAGGCGATATGTCGATGGAACAACGGTGTGACGTGGCCGTCGTTGGCCTTGGGGCCATGGGCGCGGCGACCCTTTATCAGCTGGCAAAAGCCGGCGTCGATGTCATTGGTGTTGACCGCCATGCACCACCCCATACGCAGGGATCCAGTCACGGCGATACACGCATCACTCGTCTGGCCGTCGGCGAGGGCCCGCAATATGTGCCGCTGGTGAGGGACTCGCATCGCATCTGGCGTGAACTTGAGGCATTGTCGGGTGTGTCGCTGTTCGAACAATGCGGCGTGCTGGTCATGACCTCCAGCCCGACCTACGCCGCTGACGACCCCGAGGACTTCACCCACAAGACGATAGCGCTGGCCAAAGCCTACGGCGTTGAGCACGAAGTGCTGTCGGCAGGCGCCATCCGCGAGCGCTTCCCACAATTCAGTCCGGTTCTGGATACCGCAATCGGCTACTTTGAACCCGACGGCGGGTTCGTGCGTCCCGAACGCTGCATTTCGGTACAACTGCAACTGGCCGTCCAACATGGCGCGCACCTGCGCACAAACGAGACCGCGACTCGCCTGCAGCCCGAAGGCCAGCGAGTGCGCATCACCACCCACCAGGGCTCAATCCTCGCTGACAAGGTGATCGTCAGCGCAGGCATGTGGTCGTCAGAATTATTGGGCGCGCCCTTCACAGATCTGCTACGGGTGTGCCGGCAAAAGCTGTTCTGGTTCGAGCTGCAGGAAAACGCCGTCTTCGCACCGGTGTCGCCCAGTTTCATCATGACCCATGGCCCTGGCGAAGTAGACATCAGTTACGGCTTCCCGCCGCAGGCTGGCGAAGGCAGCATGAAGATCGCCACCGAGCAATATATAGACAGCTCATCGCCTGCCGCGCTGAATCGCACCATCAGCGCCGAGGAAGAGCAGGACATGTTCCGCACACAGGTGCAGGGCAAGGTCGCAGGCCTCAAGCCTCAGGTGGTCAAATCGTCTGTCTGCGCCTATACGGTGACGCCGGACTGCCACTTCATCATCGATGATCATCCCCATCTGAAGAACGTGACTGTGGTGTCTGCCTGTTCTGGACACGGTTTCAAGCATTCGGCGGGCCTGGGGCTGGCGCTCGCGCAACGATGCATCAGAGGCTATAGCGACGTGGACCTCTCGGCGTTCAGCCTGATGCGTTTTGCTCAGGCTGATTGACGAGCTTCAGTCAGCTACGCGTTCGAGGTTGAGCCGTTCTCCACCGGGCAAGCGTGCCTGATACAGCCGCTCGCTCAGACGATTGAAATGGATCAGGCCCGTGCCGTCCTTACCGGTCAGTGCCAAGCCATCAGGCGTGGGCACCCAGCCGGTGGGCGCCTCGTTGAGCCAGCGTGTCGCACAGCCCGGATTGCCGACCGAAGCCGGCTCGTCCGCGTTCAGAGACAACTCACAGGCCTCTTGCCCTTGAGTGCTGGCGAACAAACGCCACGTGCCACTCAACTCGGCAGGGCTTGGCAACTTCAGACTCATGGCGATAGCAACTCCACAAATGCCTGTCGACAGGATCAGCGTCATCGACAGCCTGTATAAAAAGGGGTGAATCTTCATGAGGGATACATCCGGCGTCGTGGAGAGCTCGACCGAGCCCTCCACGAACATGCAGGTTAAACCACGATGTCGGTCGCCACAGCCTGACCCACCAGGGTGATCTGGAAGTCGCTCTGCCCCAGACCTGCGAAATCAATCGCAAGACTACCGGCATTGCTCGTCTGGTTGTAGCTCAGGATTGCCTCGCCAGCATGACCGCTGAAGCTGTTGACGAACTGCAACGACGTCAACGAAGAAATCGCCGAGACATCAATTTTGTCCTGACCGCTGACGAAGTCGAGGATGATGTCCTGCGCTGCCCGATTGGAATCCGAAGCAGCCGCAAACACAAAAATGTCCGCACCGGCCCCGCCCGTCAGGGTATCGGCCCCTCCTCCGCCATAGATGATGTCGTTGCCGGCACCGCCTTTGAGGTTGTTGGCGGCGGCGTTGCCAATCAATAGATCGTTGCCCGAACCGCCAATGGCGTTCTCGATCAGCACGCCCTTGGCGATGGATACGTTCCCGACCATGCCACCGACGTCGGAAAAGGACGCTTCGTTGAGGTTGATTTTCTGGTTCTGAGTAAAGCCGGAGAAATCCAGTGTGTCCTTGCCCCCGCCATCCCACACCGAGAACACCACTTTGGACGACGCAGAAGTTGCGGTGTAGAAATCGCGTCCGGCATTGGAGTTGAACCCGTACACCGTGTCGCCGGCCCGGGTGCTCATGTTGGCGCCATAGAGTTGCTGGATCGCCGCGATGTCGTCCATCAGCGGTGCCGACGAGTAGACCGGCGTTCCGCCCTTGATGAAACTCTGATCGGTATTGGACTCACTCCAATAGCTCATCACGCTGTAGCCACGCGTGTCTTCGGCGTACGACACATCGTTGTAGGTCGGATTGCCTTCACCCGCGTTGTAATCGCCAGGATGCGACAGGCCCAGCGAATGGCCGATCTCATGGGTCAGCGTCTGACGGCCATAGTTACCGTTGTCCGGCGTCTTGTTGACCGTGTAGGCGTTACTGGTGAGGTACCAGGACTGACCATCGTAACGGCTGTTGCCGCTTGGCAGGTAGGCAAATGCCGCTCCACCGCTGCTGCCGTCGCTGTAGTTGCCGAACGTCATGTGTCCATCGCCGCCGGAAGCCGCTTGGGTAAACGTGACCTTGGCGACATCGGCCCAGGACTGCATGGCCAGCACGGCCTGCGCTTTTTGCTGCGTGTTGAAGGCACTGAAGGTGCCCAATGCGCTGTCAAAGGTCGCAGGCCTGGCCGTGAGGAAGGTGTACGTGAGATTGATGACCCCATTACTGTCCCGGTCAACCCATGCGGCATCGTCGCGCAGAATGTAATCGGCGGCCTGGTCGACCGAGTAGGAGGGTTTCCCGTTGATGGTGAGGTTGCCGCCCCGGTCGTACTGATGGGCGAAGGTATCAATCTGGGTGAAGGCTGTGCTTGCTGTTGCCGCCAGTTGAATGGCTGAGGTAGCAGCGTTTACTACGTCGTTCGACATGACACTTCCTTGTTTTCAAGCAGGACAGATTGGATGCAACAGCCTCTCTCTGCAGCGAGAGAATCCTGTCACTCGCGGGTGAAGCGTAACCAAACTGACACACTTAAAAATACGGTGTCCAGACCCTCGTGTTGATGTCAAATCGCCCAAATCGAGAAAATGCCTACATCCATTGGGGAATACCCTGATAATTATTTTAGTGATATCTCGCAAAGCCATAAGCGACTGAAAGGATTGTAACAATCCTGATAAATATGACTAATCGGTCATCTTTTTTTGTGCCGGCACGCCCCTCCAGCCGAACGCGTCCTGTCCCGTGGACCGCGCGCCCGATCAGGTCAGACAGAGGAGCGCCGAACGCCAGAAACGCGAATGCCCCGACAAGTCGGGGCATTCGTTGAACACTGGCGCTCGCGCTATGGAGGCGGACCGCCCATTAGCGTGATACGCAATCAGTCATCGCGGCTCATGATGCCGAAGATCTGCAACAGGCTGATGAACAGGTTGTAGATCGATACATACAGGCTCACGGTCGCCATGATGTAGTTACGCTCACCGCCCTGGATGATCGCGCTGGTCTGGAACAGGATGCAGACCGACGAGAACAGGACGAAACCTGCGCTGATCGCTAGTTGCAAACCGCTGATCTGGAAGAACAGGCTTGCCAGAACCGCAGCCAGCAGGACAAAGAAGCCTGCAGTGATGAAGCCACCCAGGAAACTCATGTCCTTGCGGGTGATCAGCACGTAAGCCGACAGACCACCAAATACCAGAGCCGTCATCGCGAACGCCGAGCTGACCACTTCAGCACCGCCGGCCATGCCCAGATAACGGTTAAGGATCGGGCCAAGCAGGAAACCCATGAAACCGGTCAGGGCGAAGGTCGACACCAGACCCCATACCGAATCACGCAGCTTGTTGGTCAGGAAGAACAAGCCGTAGAAACCGATCAGCACCACGAAAATATTCGGGTAGCCGACGCGCATCTGTTGAGCCACAAACGCCATGACGCCGCTGAATGCGAGGGTCAGGGCCAGAAGACCATAAGTGTTGCGCAGGACACGACTAACCTCTAGCTGGTCGGCCTGCATGCCGGTTTTAAGGGCGTAATCCTGTTCGCGCATGGCGAAACTCCTTCCTGTTGAAATGTTGAGTTGCAAAGATCATAACAGAGGCGCTGCAACTGGCTACCCAGAGAGTTTGACAGCGTGTTTCATTCCGGTATTATGGCGCCCGCAACGAAAGTGGAGGTATGGCCGAGTGGTTTAAGGCAGCAGTCTTGAAAACTGCCGACTGTAACAGGTCCTAGAGTTCGAATCTCTATGCCTCCGCCATATTGAGTAGCGCAAAGCCCTGATTATTCAGGGCTTTGTCGTTTCTGGGGTTTGCGTTTTCATGGAGGGATGCAGGTCCCTTTCCGGCCCTTGGCCAGCGCCCGCGCTTGGCCCGCGCGGGTAAATTGTGGATACTGCCGGCTGGCCATCCCATGATCACGGAAGACTGAAATGGCATACAGCCCGACAGCCATGACAGTAGACCTCGCCATCGGGCGCTACGCACGCTTCACCCGACCGTCGAGTAATCTGGTCGGTGGCACTTGTCCCCTGCCCTCTGCGCACCGTACTGTCCAGCCGTGTCCCGAGCCTACAGATAATCAGCCTCTCCCAGCCTGGGCCCAAC
This sequence comes from Pseudomonas asturiensis, assembly GCF_900143095.1. Lineage (GTDB taxonomy): Bacteria > Pseudomonadota > Gammaproteobacteria > Pseudomonadales > Pseudomonadaceae > Aquipseudomonas > Aquipseudomonas asturiensis. Next base: position 512,181 of record NZ_FRDA01000002.1, read on the forward strand.
TGCCAGGTTTCAAAGACACGCCTGAATATCTCGCCATAGGGCGGTACGCGCGCTTCAGCAGACCGTCGAGCAATCTGGCTGGTGGTACACAACCGTTCGTGGAGATCGCGCCAGAGTTCTTTACGGTTCGAGACGATTCAGCCCTCAACCAGTCCTTTATTATTCCCAAAGCGCCTGACCGCCCTGCCAGATCCAGATGGCTCGGATCGGGAGAGTCGACCACTGTCGCAGGACTCATGCTGTCAGACGGCTTGATCTACGTGGGCGAGAATGATGCAAGGTTCGGGAATATAGAGCCCTCGTTCATCGACACTGCCTTGCCCGTCAGCACTGAGCCTGTCGATCTACAGACGTGGCGTGCATCCTATCTGTCGAGTTACAACACCCTTAGGTCAGAAGCTCGCAGAGGCTATTTACAGTGGCTGGCCGGTGGTCGCTGTGATCCCTCGGCGGACATCGGCTACGTTTTCATGTTCTTTTATGGCCTGGAACGTCGAGTGCTGGTCGACACGAAGTCCGATGCGTCCGCACGGGAAGAAATATCCACTATCAAGGCAGAGGTGGAGCGTTTGAAGGCGCTGTATGCCAAGGACGCTTCCTTTCATGATCATGCATCCAGGCTTCTGGATCACCTGAGCATATCCGTTGTACCGGCCCGAATGTATTTGCATGAACCTCCTGAAACAGTGAGGGCCATGCATGATGTACCGATTTCGGTACGGGTAGCGCTCGGCCAGATGGCGACTGACCGGCATCCGCTCAACGCCAGCTGGGCCATGGCCTGGGCGCTTACAGATCCCAATATTTCAATGCGCACACCCGCCGTCCGGTGTCCGGCGCTTTTTCAGCGTCTGTTCCGGGAAGAGTATGAAGCTGACTTTCCTCGCGGCCTGACCTTGCTGAACAACAAAACACGGCTCAAGGCGTCCTATTGGACGGCATCACCCACACTCGATGTTCAACAATTGCCTGTAGGCGATCTGCCAGATGTAACAGCCACCTCAGGGACGCGTAAAAAGCTGCAACTGATTGTAGAGAAGTGCGCTCAGGTGCTTGAGCCGTTCAGTCGATATGTAGGCCGCAACCCTGATGCCCCTGAAGCACTGGAAGGTCTGCTCCGTTTGCCAATAGCTCTTTGGCCTGAACCTGCGAAGCAGGAACTGACCGCATTACAATCATGCGTCAGCCACGAGGCGATTCTAATGACGCTCAGTGAGCTGACCCAGCGCTTCAACGCTGTCGAAACACTGTCACGGGACAAGATCGTGGCCTTGGCGAAAGCCCTTGAAGAGCAGAACATAGGCATGGAGCCCGACGTGCTATCTGGCAGCCGAACTCCGAAAGCCGACGATAATATTGTGCTGTTTGCAGCAGAACCGGAAGAAGGAACGCTGCGCGCCACCGCCGACTATCACGCTGCAGTCGTCACACTGGATCTGGCCAGTGCCGTGGCGGCTGCGGATGGCGAGACCAGTCAGGACGAAGTCGCGCTGCTGGGGTTGCACATCGACTCGTGGAGCCACCTGTGCGTCGCGCATAGAAAACGCCTCAAGGCGCACCTGCAGATTCAACTGTTACAACCGCCTGCACTTGCAAGCCTGAAGAAGAAACTCGGCCCGCTACGGCAGGAGGACAAACGCACGATCGTCTGTTTTCTGGCTCATCTGGCCCAAGCCGACGGAACAGTCACGCCTCAAGAGGTCAAGCTGCTCGAACGCGTCTACAAGGCACTTCAACTCGATCCTCGATCAATGTACAGCGACCTGCATGGCGCTGCAGCCCGCTCTTTCAATAGTGCGGATGGGGTTGGCGCATCTGGATCGGCTAGAGCAGGGAATCCGCTCTCTGCGCCTGCCCCGACTAACAGGCACAACGGTTCAGGGATCGTTCTGGATATGAACCGGGTGGCACAGTTGCAACGCGAGACGGCACAGGTATCGGCACTTCTTGCCACGGTGTTCACAGATGAACAGGAAGAGCAGATCCCGGTTATCGAAGACACCCCACAAGGCGTTCTCGAGAACGGCGTTCGCCTTTACGGCCTGGATTCTGAACACTCCGCTTTCCTGCGCCTGCTGGTGTCCCGCGCTGAATGGAGCCGGCAGGAACTGGAAAACGCCGCTTCAGACGCGGAGCTCATGCTCGACGGCGCGCTTGAGCAGATCAACGACATGGCATTTGAGCTGTTCAATATGCCGATTTCCGAAGGTGATGATCCGGTAGAAATCAACCCGGACGTCCTGAGCGAGTTAACCCTATGAGTACGATACGAGCCAGGGACCGCGACGCGGTCATCCAGTCATTACGCGCAGGTGTCGTTCCAAGGGTGGGGCAGCACCTTATACAGGTTGGGCGGGTCGGAGAACTGGATGCCCTCATCAAGGACATTAACCGTCTGGCCGAGGGCGGCTCGGCATTCCGCATCGTCATAGGCGAATACGGCGCAGGCAAGACCTTCTTCCTAAACCTGGTCAGAGGCATCGCGATGGAGCGCAAGCTCGTCACCATGCACGCTGACCTCAATCCTGATCGGCGTCTGCATGCTTCCGGAGGGCAGGCACGCTCACTGTATGCCGAGCTGGCAAAAAATATGTCTACGCGTACCAAGCCTGACGGCGGCGCAATGCAAGGCATCGTCGAGAAGTTCATCTCCCAGGCCAAGACTGAGGCAAAGAGCAAGGGTATCGAAAGCGAAACGGTTATTCGACACTACCTCGCCGAACTCACCGAAATGGTCAACGGGTATGACTTTGCCGAAGTCATAGCCGCGTATTGCCGTGGATTTGAAGACGGCAATGAGCAACTCAAAGCCGACGCGATTCGCTGGCTGAGAGGCGAATTCACCACCAAAACAGACGCGCGTGCAGCGCTTGGAGTAAGAACCTGCATTGACGACGCATCCATCTATGACCAGCTCAAGCTGCTCTCCCGATTCGTAAGGCTGGCAGGTTTCGGCGGACTGATGGTCTGCCTGGACGAGCTGGTGAACCTGTACAAGCTTGCAAACACACAGGCACGCAACGCGAACTACGAACAAATTCTGCGCATACTCAACGACTCGCTACAAGGCTCAACCGATGGCCTGGGCTTTGTACTCGGCGGCACGCCAGAGTTCTTGATGGACACCCGCCGAGGCTTGTACAGCTACCCGGCGCTACAATCACGACTGGCCGAAAATACGTTTGCCAAGACCGGCTATGTCGACCTCTCAGGACCGGTCATTCGCCTCACCAGCCTGACCCCTGAGGACTTTTACGTTCTGCTGCAAAATCTGCGCAATGTCTACGCGTCCGGCGACCCGGAAAAATACCTGCTCCCGGACGAGGCACTACCGATCTTCATCGATCACTGCGGCCGACGTCTGGGCGAAGCCTATTTCCGCACACCTCGCACCACGATCACAGCATTCATCAATCTTCTGGCAGTACTTGAACAGAACCCGGATGCCGATTGGCGCACGCTCCTCGACGCGGTGGAAATTACTCCGGATGAAGGTGGTCGCAACGATCTCGATGTAGAGGCAGACGATGAACTCACCCATTTCAGGCTCTGAATCATCGTCGTTCGAACAACTGCATCCAGGTGTGCAGCAATGGGTCTGGTCACAGGGCTGGACTTCGCTCCGGGATGCCCAGGAATGGGCTATCCCTGCACTGATCAATGCCGACCGCGATGTGATCATTGCGGCGTCTACCGCAGCAGGCAAGACCGAAGCGGCGTTTCTTCCGATCCTGACCAACCTGCTGCTCAACCAGGAACCTGCAGGGGCCGTTCTTTATATCAGCCCGCTCAAGGCACTCATCAATGATCAATGGGACCGGTTGACGCGCCTTTGCGAACGACTGGAGGTACCAGTAGTCGCCTGGCATGGCGACGTTTCAGCAAGCAGAAAACATCGTTTTCTCACGAACCCCAATGGCATCCTGCTCATCACGCCGGAATCGCTAGAGGCGTTGTTCGTGAACCGAGGATCAGCGCTTAAAGGCCTCTTTCAGCAGCTGCGATACGTAGTGGTAGATGAGCTTCATGCCTTCATCGGCAGTGAGCGCGGCAAACAGCTCCAGTCGCTGATGCAACGCGTCGAACAGGTCGCAGACAGGCAACTGCCCCGCGTTGGACTTTCTGCGACGCTGGGTGAAATGTCGCTTGCACGGAAATTCCTGCGGCCAAGTCAGCACCAGCCTATGGAAGTGATCGAATCAAAATCATCCGGGCAGGATCTTCAGGTTCAAGTACGCGGCTACACCCTGCCGCCCATGATCAAACTGCTCTCGGAACAACAAACTGCCGAAGCGACAGATAGCAAGGACGGCGAGGCAGAAGATGAGTCGGGAAGCCGGCACGCGATCGCAGCGCACTTGTATAAGGTCCTGCGCGGCAGCAACAACCTGATCTTTCCCAACAGCCGTGACAAGGTTGAGTGGTACGCCGACAGGTTGCGCCATCTTTGCGAAAAGGATGGCCTCCCGAATGAATTTCTTCCGCATCACGGAAGTCTGTCCAGGGATTTGCGTGAGGACACCGAGCGCGCCCTGAAAGCAGGCGCGCCTCCCGCCTCTGCCATCTGCACGACAACCCTTGAACTGGGTATCGATATCGGCAATATAAGAACAGTCGCACAAATCAACGCACCGCCATCGGTGGCAAGTCTGCGCCAGCGTCTGGGTCGGTCAGGACGCCGGGAAGGCGAACCCGCAACCTTGCGGGCCTACTGCGAGGAAAGCGCGCTCAGACCCGATTCAAGCCTGTCCGATCAGCTCAGGCAGAACCTGGTGCAGACAATCGCGATGATTCGGCTATTGCTGAAAAAATGGTTCGAACCTCCCAGAACCCATGGTCTCCACGCCTCCACCCTTGTCCAGCAATGCCTGTCCGTGATTGCTCAGCAAGGCGGTGCCAGTGCTTCTGAGCTATGGACCACACTGATCGCCAGCGGAACATTTCCAGCAATCACCCAAGCGGACTTTCTGGCGCTGCTCAAAGCGCTGGGCGAGAAAAAGCTGGTTGTGCAGGACAGCTCCGGGCTGTTGCTGCCCGGGGAGATCGGTGAGCGACTGGTCAATCACTATGAGTTCTACAGCGCGTTCCAGAGCGATGAGGAATTCAGACTGATCCGCGATGGCAAGCCGCTAGGCTCGGTGCCCGTCAGCCGTCCACTGGCCCAAGGTCAGCGCATAATATTCGGCGGAAGACGCTGGCAGGTAGTGGACATCGACGTTGAAAAGAAAGTGATCATTGTTCTACCGGCACGGGGCGGCGAGCCTCCGACATTCGATGGCCTGGGAGCAAAAATTCACGATGACGTCAGGCAGGAAATGCTAAGGGTACTGAAAGAGTCTACTCACTGCCCCTTCATTGACTCCAATGCGCAAAAATTACTGGAGGAAGCACGCCAGACCTTCCGGTCGATGAGGCTGGACAAACAGCACCTGACAGGGTCAGCGTCCAGATACTATCTACTGACCTGGAAAGGCGACTACGTCAACGACGCGCTCTCCCTACTCCTTAACCGAGCAGGAGTGACATGTGAATGTCTGGGGCTGGCGCTGGAAATCGGCGCATCCCGGGCAAGCCTCATGACCGCGCTAAGCGAAATTGCCCGACTGGATCCGGACGACGTAGTGTCGCTGTTGAAGGATGTCAAAAACCCGATTCGGGAGAAATGGGACTGGGCACTGCCTGCACCGTTGCTGCTCAAATCATTCGCGTCCAGTCAGTTGGACCTCAAAGGGGCCATTGAACTTGCCAGGATGTTATCGCTCTCTGATAGCAGCCTGGCTGTCAGCCCTGCTCTTGACCCGCCTTCACCCTGACGCCTTCTTTTGAACGGACTGTTCCAGATAACGACTGAGGATCCCGGACATGTTGAAAAATCTTTTCGGCGCAAAACCACCTGAGCCTGCCGTGTTCGTGGTGCAACTCAACGCTCGCCTGCAACCGGTGCATCGTGGTGAGCTGTTCGAAGACCCTGCCGATGAAGTGCTCCGCAGCCACGGTCTGGGCGAAGTGTGCGGGGGCGGAACAGGCATGACACCCGAAGGGGAAGTCGCTTACTGCGACATTGAAGTCCTCTTGCACAAGCCAACTGCGCAGAACATCGAATTGCTGATCGGTGTCTTCGACTCGATGCACGCACCGAAAGGCTCCAGCCTGAAACGCGATGGCGAGACCACGATGTTCGGCAATGCAGAGGGGTTGGGGCTCTACCTCAACGGGACGGACTTGCCTGACGAGGTCTATGCGCAGAACGACGTGAATGTCCTCTATGAGGATATCAGTCGCCTGATCCAGGGAAGCGGGGAAATCTACAGCTACTGGCAAGGGCCGACCGAAACGGCGCTGTACCTCTATGGGCCTTCATTTGAAGTGATGAAAGCTAAAATCAGCGGCTATCTGGCAACCCAGCCGATGTGCGAGAAGTGTCGCGTCGAACAGATCGCCTGATTGAATGGATGCCGAGGCGCTTGGGCCGACATCCGATCACAGCCCTTTGTCTCGGCAAACTCACACCCCTGCCCTCGAATTCTTTATCATTGCGCATGTTTTGCTGGCAGAGCCGATAATGAAATTCGCCATCTCCCTATTTTCCGCAGGCCATGTGCCCTCTTCCCGGCGTGCGTTGCTGTTTGCGCAGGCGGTGCTCGCGGGCGGGCACGAGATTGTCCGGCTGTTCTTCTATCAGGATGGCGTCCACAGCGCGTCGGCCAATACCGTTATGCCTCAGGACGAACAGGACCTGCCCAGGCAGTGGCGCGACTTCATTGTCGAGCACCAGCTGGACGGCGTGGTCTGTATCGCCGCCGCCTTGCGCCGTGGCGTGTTGAATCAGGAAGAGACCGAACGATATCAGCGCCCTGCGGCCAACCTGCTGGCGCCCTGGGAATTATCGGGGCTTGGGCAATTGCACGATGCCGTGCAATCGGCAGACCGCCTGATCTGTTTCGGAGGGCCGTAAAATGGCAAAATCACTGTTGATTGTGAGTCGCCAGTCGCCCTGGTCCGGCCCGGGTGCTCGCGAAGCGCTGGATATCGTGCTGGCAGGCGGCGCGTTCGATCTGCCTGTCGGCCTGCTGTTTCTGGATGACGGCGTGTTGCAACTGTTGCCGCAACAAAATGCGCAAGCCCTGCAACAGAAAGACCTGAGCGCCAACCTTAAAGCACTGCCGATGTTCGGCGTCGAAGACCTTTATGCCTGCGCGCTCAGCCTCGCTGAACGTGGCATACCCCGCGATGATCTGGACGAAGACATCCAGTTGCTGACCGCCCAGCCCGAGCTTTCGGCGTTGTTCGAGCGCTATGACCAGGTGATTACACTCTGATGAGCACGTTGCATGTTATTTCCCACTCGCCCTTCACTGACAACCGGCTGGACAGCTGCCTGCGCCTGCTGGGCGACGACGACGGCATTCTGCTGTGTGGCGACGCTACTTACGCGCTGATGCCGTCCAGCGCAGCGCTGGACAGGCTGCAACAGGCAAACCTTGAATCGCTGTACGTGCTCGATGAAGACTTGATGGCGCGTAACCTTGAGTTACCTGCCGGAATTGTCAGCGTGGATTACGCGGGCTTCGTCGAGCTGTCGATCCGTTTTGACAAAGTGAACACCTGGCTATGAAGCAACTGATGGTCGCCGACCGCACGCTGCCACTCGACAAGGACGGATTCCTGCAGGACCTCAATGACTGGTCCATGGACGTCGCTCATGCGCTGGCGGACGCCGAAGGCCTGACATTGACAGCCGAGCACGTCGAGGTTCTCGAGCTGTTGCGTGACTTCTATGCAGAGTTTCAGTTGTCTCCCGCGACCCGCCCACTGATCAAATACACCGCCTTGAAACTGGGTGCCGAAAAAGGCAACAGCTTGCACCTCAATCGCCTGTTCAACGGCACTCCCGCCAAACTCGCCGCCAAGCTGGCGGGCCTGCCCAAACCGACCAATTGCATATGAACGACTACGCCCCACTTGTGACTGAAACCCCTGCAGAACATCCCTTCGCGCCGTTCGTGCGCATTCTGGGCAAGGGCAAGCGTGGCGCACGCAACCTGACGCGCGAAGAAGCGCGCGAGGCCATGGGCATGGTGCTCGATGAGAAAGTCGAGGACACGCAGCTTGGCGCCTTCCTGATGCTGCTGCGTCATAAGGAAGAAAGCCCGGAAGAACTGGCAGGTTTCACCGAAGCCGTACGCGAACGCCTCAACGCGCCGCCGATACAGATCGATATCGACTGGCCGACCTACGCAGGCAAAAAACGCCATCTGCCGTGGTACTTGCTGGCCGCCAAATGCCTGTCCCAGAACGGCATCAAAATACTGCTGCACGGCGGCGGCGCCCACACCGCCGGGCGGCTGTACACCGAGCAACTGCTCGGTTTGCTGGATATTTCACTGTGCCGCAACTGGTCGTCAGTCGAAACGACGATGGCACAGAGCAACCTGGCATTCATCCCGCTCGCCGACTGGGCGCCACAATTGCAACGCATGATCGACCTGCGCAACACGCTGGGTCTGCGCTCTCCCATCCATTCGCTGGCGCGCATCCTCAATCCGCTGCAAGCGCGCTGCGGTCTGCAAAGCATCTTCCATCCCGGCTATCAAAGCGTACATCGTGACGCGAGCAGCCTTCTGGGCGACAACGCTATCGTAGTCAAGGGCGATGGCGGTGAGATCGAGATCAACCCGGACACCATCAGCCATCTGTACGGCACCACCGGCGGGCAGCCGTGGGATGAGGAGTGGCCCGCTCTCTCCCCTCGTCGTCACGTCAAACCGCCCACACTTGAGCCCGCGCAGCTGGTCGCTCTGTGGCGTGGCGAGCTGGAAGACAGCTATCCGCAACTGGCGCTGATCTCCACCATGGCGCTGGCATTGCGCGGTCTCGGTATAGCGCGTGACGAAGCGTTTGCGCAGGCCCATACATTCTGGGAGCGTCGTGACAAGAATCTGTGACCGATCAGCTTTATCGATGATGATCGGCCACAATTTGCGCTTTTAGGTCGAACCGATGCCACTAGACTGACCTCCAAATCTTATATATTCAGAAATGGAGAGTCAGACATGGGCCTTCTGGTCGAAGGACGCTGGCATGACCAGTGGTACGAAAGCAGTAAAGACGGCGCGTTCCAACGTGAAAACGCTCAGCGCCGTAGCTGGGTCACAGCCGACGGCACACCGGGACCGTCGGGCGAAGGCGGTTTCGCCGCGCAAGCAGGCCGCTACCATTTATATGTTTCCCTCGCCTGCCCATGGGCACACCGCACGCTGATTCTTCGCAAGCTCAAAGGCCTGGAAAGTCTGATCGACGTCTCGGTGGTCAGTTGGCTGATGCTGGAAAATGGCTGGACCTTCGATCAGCAAAAAGGCTCCAGCGGTGATGCCCTCGACAACCTGACCTTTCTGCATCAGCGCTATACCGCCGACGACCCTCACTACACAGGCCGGGTCACCGTGCCGGTATTGTGGGACAAACAGCAACAGCGCATCGTCAGCAACGAGTCGGCGGAGATCATCCGCATGTTCAACTCAGCGTTCGACGAACTGACCGGCAACCGACTGGATTTCTATCCGTCAGCGATGCAGGCGACCATCGACGAACTCAACGAACGCATCTATCCGGCGGTCAATAATGGTGTGTATCGCGCAGGCTTTGCGACCTCGCAGCATGCTTATGATGAAGCGTTCGACGATGTATTCGCAGAACTGGACGAGCTGGAAAATCTGCTGGGAGAAAAGCGTTATCTGGCAGGCGAACACCTGACCGAAGCCGATGTGCGCCTGTTCACGACCGTCGTGCGCTTCGATGCGGTCTATTACAGCCATTTCAAATGCAACCAGCGACGAATCGCTGATTACCCGAACCTCAGCAACTGGTTGCGCGAAATGTACCAGTGGCCAGGCATCGCCGAGACCGTGAACTTCGAGCACATCAAGGGTCACTATTACGCGAGCCATCGCACGATCAACCCTACAGGGATCATCCCCAAAGGTCCGGCGCTGAATCTTGAGGCCAGCCATGATCGCGAACGGCTGTCCGGCATGGGCGTCTGGAAAAAATAAGGGAATATGAAGATGGATAGCCCGAACGGGCTATCCATTAACCGACATCAGACACTGGCCTGACTGCCTTCGAACCAGGCCAGTTTTTCTCGCAATTTCACCACTTCGCCAATGATCACCAGCGTCGGCGCATGCACTTCATGCTCGGCGACCATTTGCGGCAGATTGGCCAGCGTGCCCGTGAACACACGTTGATTGGTGGTGGTGCCCTGCTGAACCAGCGCGGCTGGCGTATCCGCCGACCGACCATGTTTGATCAGTTCTTCGCAAATCACCGGTAAACCGATCAACCCCATGTAGAACACCAGGGTCTGCGCCGGAGCCACCAGATCGGACCACGGCAGATCCGTCGTGCCATCCTTCAGGTGACCGGTGATGAAACGCACCGATTGCGCATGATCGCGGTGCGTCAGCGGAATACCGGCGTACGCCGCGCAGCCACTGGCGGCCGTGATACCTGGCACCACCTGAAACGGAATGCCATGAGCGGCCAGTTCTTCGATTTCCTCGCCACCCCGACCAAAGATAAACGGATCACCGCCTTTCAGGCGAACCACACGTTTGCCCTGTTTGGCCAGATCGACCAACTGCTTGTTGATCTGATCCTGAGGCACGGCGTGTTCGGAGCGACGTTTGCCGACATAGACCCGCTCGGCATCGCGACGGCACAGATCAAGAATGGTCGGCGCGACCAGACGGTCATACAGCACCACATCCGCTTGCTGCATCAGACGCAGTGCCTTGAACGTCAGCAGATCCGGATCGCCGGGACCGGCGCCCACCAGATACACCTCACCGGTTTCCGGTGGCGGTTCGCCTGCAATCTTGGCGATCAGCAGGCGCTCTGCCTCCGCGCCCTGCCCGGCCAGTTGCCGATCGGCAATGGCCCCCTGAAAAACATCTTCCCAGAAAGCACGACGCTGCTGCACATTTGGAAACAGGCCTTTGACCTGATGACGAAAGCGCGCCGCCAGGCCTGCCAGTTGCCCGTAGGTCGACGGAATCCAGGTTTCCAGCTTCGCGCGGATCAGTCTCGCCAGCACGGGCGCATCGCCACCGCTGGACACGGCAATGACCAACGGCGAACGGTCGACAATCGCCGGGAAGATCACCGTACACAGGGCAGGCGCATCCACCACGTTCACCGGCACACAGCGTGACCGGGCATCCTGGGAAACCTGGGCGTTCAGCGGCTCGTCGTCGGTTGCGGCAATGATCAGCACGCAGCCTTCAAGATCATCTGCGTGGTAGCCACGCAAAATCAGCTCACCGCCGCTCTGGACAACCAGCTCGCGCAACTGACTCTCGATTTCCGGAGCGACGACCCTGATGACGGCGCCTGCCTCGAAGATCAGCCGGGATTTGCGCAAGGCAATCTCACCGCCGCCGACCACCAGCACTCGGCTGCCACGCAGGTTATGGAACAGCGGCAGGAATTCCATTTAACCGATGACCTCAAGGCCGCCCATGTAGGGCTTGAGGATTTCCGGCACACGAATCGAACCGTCCGCCTGCTGGTAGTTCTCCAGAACCGCTACCAGCGTACGACCCACTGCCAGACCGGAACCGTTCAGCGTGTGAACCAGCTCCGGCTTGCCCGTTTCCGGGTTGCGCCAGCGGGCCTGCATGCGACGCGCCTGGAAATCCCCGCAGTTGGAGCACGAAGAGATTTCACGGTACTTGTCCTGGCTCGGAATCCAGACTTCAAGGTCGTAGGTCTTCACGGCACTGAAACCCATATCGCCGGTGCACAAGGCCAGTTTGCGATAAGGCAGCTCAAGCAGTTGCAGAACACGTTCGGCGTTGCCGGTCAGCGATTCGAGCGCGGCCATGGACTCGTCCGGCGCGACGATCTGCACCATCTCGACCTTGTCGAACTGATGCTGGCGAATCATGCCACGGGTGTCACGACCCGATGCGCCCGCTTCACTGCGGAAGCACGGCGTGTGGGCGACGAACTTCAAAGGCAGCTGTTTGACATCCAGAATCTCGCCGGACACGATGTTGGTCAGCGACACTTCAGCGGTCGGGATCAAGTACAGATCCGCCTCGCCTTCACGGGAAATCTTGAACAGGTCTTCCTCGAACTTCGGCAACTGACCAGTGCCCTGCAAGGCAGGCGCCTGAACCAGATAAGGCGTGTAAGCCTCTTCGTAGCCATGCTCGTTGATGTGCAGGTTGATCATGAACTGCGCCAGAGCGCGGTGCAGACGCGCGATAGGGCCACGCAGCAGCGCAAAACGCGCACCGGACAGCTTGGCGGCGGTTTCGAAATCCAGCCAGCCGTACTGTTCGCCCAGCGCAACGTGGTCCTTGACCTCGAAATCGAAGCGGGTCGGCGTGCCCCAGGTGCTTACCTCGACGTTGCCCTCTTCATCGGCACCAACCGGCACCGATTCGTGTGGCAGGTTCGGGATATTGAGCACCAGCGCGTCCAGCTCGGCCTGAATGCCGTCCAGCTCGACCTTGCCTTCACTGAGCTCGTTGCCCATGCGCTCGACGTCGGCCATCAACGGCGCAATGTCTTCGCCGCGTTGCTTGGCCTGACCGATGGACTTGGAACGGGCGTTACGCTCGGCCTGCAACTGTTCGGTGCGGGTCTGCACAACCTTGCGCTGGGCTTCCAGCGCTTCAATACGGGCCACGTCCAGTGTAAAACCACGGGAAGCTAGGCGATCCGCTACGTCCTGAAGTTGAGTACGTAACAGTTTGGAATCGAGCATATCGTTCTCTCGTCTATCAAAGTCTGGTCAGGGACAGGCCAACCCAGGTTGCGAGCAGCCCGCCGAACACGCTGATGCCGGCATAGCCCAGGGCCAGTGGCAGTTGCCCGCTTTCCAGCAGGCGCAGCGTATCCAGTGAAAAGGATGAAAAGGTCGTCAGACCCCCTACAAAGCCGACGATCAGGCCGGCACGAATCTCGATGGGCACTTCAGGACGCAGCAGAAACAGACCGTACAGGATGCCAATGATCAGGCATCCGACGATATTGACTGCCAGCGTCGCGGTGTAGAAATACCGCGGCCAGTGGGCACTGACCCATGTGCCTGCTGCAAAGCGCAATAATGTACCAGCGATACCGGCAATCGACACCGCAAGAATGGTCTGAATCACTACTTTCTCCGCTTGCGAGGGCTTGCTTCATCCAGGGCGCTCAGATGCCTGAGTTTTTCGCCGATCTTGAGTTCCAGGCCGCGAGGCACTGGCTGGTAATACTGACGCGGTTCGAGCTCATCAGGGAAGTAGTCTTCGCCGGCAGCATAAGCGTCAGGTTCATCGTGGGCGTAACGGTATTCTTCACCATAACCGAGCTGTTTCATCAGCTTGGTCGGCGCATTGCGCAGATGCAACGGAACCTCGAGCGAGCCGTGTTCAGAGGCTTCGCGCATGGCGGCCTTGAACGCCATATACACGGCGTTGCTCTTCGCAGCGCAGGCCAGATAGACAATTGCCTGAGCAACCGCCAGCTCGCCTTCCGGGCTGCCAAGGCGCTCCTGCACGTCCCAGGCGGACATGCACAGAGGCAACGCGCGGGGATCGGCATTACCGATGTCTTCGCTGGCCATGCGCACCACACGGCGCGCCAGATACAGCGGGTCGCAACCACCATCGATCATGCGGGCGAACCAGTACAACGCCGCATCTGGATTGGAGCCACGAATCGATTTGTGCAGCGCCGAAATCTGGTCGTAGAACGCTTCGCCGCCCTTGTCAAAACGACGCCGACTGTCGCCCAGCAGGCTTTGCAGCAGTTCGGTGCCAATCTCGCTGCCATCTTCTGCCAGATCGGAAGCATTTTCGAGCAAGTTGAGCATGCGCCGACCGTCGCCGTCAGCCGCAGCCATCAGAATGGCAAAACCTTCATCGCTCAGGGTCAGTTGACGCTGACCAAGGCCGCGATGCTCTGTCAAAGCACGGTGCACCAGCTTGCGCAGTGCGGTTTCGTCCAGGCTCTTGAGCACGTAGACCCGTGCCCGTGACAGCAAGGCGTTGTTGAGCTCGAACGATGGGTTCTCGGTGGTCGCACCGATGAAGATCAGTGTGCCGTCTTCAACATACGGCAGGAACGCATCCTGCTGCGATTTGTTGAAACGATGTACCTCGTCAACAAACAGGATCGTACGCCGACCGTACTGACCCGCCTGCTGCTTGGCGACCTCGACGGCCTGGCGAATTTCCTTCACCCCGGCCAGCACAGCCGACACCGTTTCGAAGTGTGCGTCCGAAACCTTGGCCAGCAGCCGGGCGAGCGTCGTCTTGCCGACACCGGGCGGGCCCCAGAAAATCATGGAATGCAGAGCGCCCTGCTCCAGCGCCTCACGCAGCGGCTTGCCATGAGCCAAAACGTGCTCCTGACCGACATACTCATCCAGGTTGGTCGCACGCAGGCGTGCGGCCAGCGGCTGGGCAATAGGTTCGCGGCTAAACAGGTCCATGGTCAGGAATCAGGCCTTCTTACTCTTGAATGACATCAGCACCCTTGGGTATCTGGAACTGAAACGTGCTGGCGGCAATCGACTCATTGGCCTTGACGCCGGTGAACAGGATATTGGTACGCTGGCCAACACTGTCGATCAATTGCATGTCGTTGATGATGCCGTTACGAAACGACAGACGCAGGCTGTCGAACAGCGTGTCCTTGGTCTTGGGCTTGAGCACGAAGTCGATCACGCCACCGGCTTCCTTGGCTGTGATATCAAAGCTTTCGCTGATTTTCGACACATCACCGGACAGCAGCAGCGCCGGGGTCTGGGTCAGGCGCTGATCCAGGGTCTTGATAGTGACCTGCTCAAGATCCGGGTCCCAGAGCGAGACTTTCTTGCCATCCGACACCATCAGTTGTTCCTGAGGCGCATCGGTATGCCAGTTGAACAAACCAGGACGCTGCAGTGCCATCTTGCCGGTCGTTTCCTGCAACTGGGTGCCGCTGCCATCGAGCGTCAACTGGGAAAAGCTTGCTGTCAGCGTGCGGGAATTTTCCAGCAACTGGGTCAGGCGTGCCACGTCCTTGCTGTCGGCATGGGCGGGAATCACGGAAAAGGTCAGGGCGGTTGCCAACAGCATGCGGATAAGACGCATGGAATTCCTCTTTGCAGTCATTGGGTGGAACGACAGCGAGCAGGACCCGCTGTCGACGCAGTCTGTAACGGTTTAATCAGTCACGCATGGGGCCGGGAGCGATGACCTCGCGCGAGCCGTTGGTGTTCATGGAGGTCACGACACCAGCCATTTCCATCGCCTCAATCATGCGGGCAGCGCGGTTGTAGCCAATCTTGAGTTTGCGCTGCACAGCAGAGATCGATGCACGGCGGCTTTCGAGAACGAATTTGACGGCCTCGTCGTAAAGCGCATCACTTTCGCTGTCTTCACCACCTTCACCACCACCGCCATCAAAACCACTGCCCGCTTCTTCGACACCAGCCAGAATGTCGTCGTTGTAGTCCGGCGTGCCGCGCAGCTTCCATGCTTCTACCACGCGGTGCACTTCTTCGTCGGAGACGAAAGCACCGTGTACACGAATCGGCAGGCTGGTGCCGGGTGGCATGTAGAGCATGTCGCCGTGGCCCAACAGTTGCTCGGCACCACCCTGGTCGATGATGGTCCGCGAATCGATCTTGCTCGATACCTGAAACGCCATGCGTGTCGGAATGTTGGCCTTGATCAGGCCAGTGATCACGTCCACCGACGGCCGCTGGGTCGCAAGAATCAGGTGAATACCGGCAGCACGCGCCTTCTGGGCGATGCGGGCGATGAGTTCTTCGACCTTCTTGCCGACGATCATCATCATGTCGGCGAACTCGTCCACCACCACCACGATGGTTGGCAACTTGGTCAACAGCGGCGCTTCGTCATGAATGCTCTCGCGCTTGTACAAAGGATCCGCCAAAGGCTCTCCGGCATCCTGAGCATCCTTGACCTTCTGGTTGAAGCCCGACAGGTTACGCACGCCCATCTTGGCCATCAGCTTGTAACGACGCTCCATCTCCGCGACGCTCCAGCGCAAGGCGTTGGCAGCGTCCTTCATGTCGGTCACCACCGGACAGAGCAGGTGCGGGATACCTTCGTAGATCGACAATTCAAGCATCTTCGGGTCGATCATGATCAGCTTGGCGTCGTCCGGACCGGAC
Organism: Pseudomonas asturiensis; assembly: GCF_900143095.1. Taxonomy (GTDB): domain Bacteria; phylum Pseudomonadota; class Gammaproteobacteria; order Pseudomonadales; family Pseudomonadaceae; genus Aquipseudomonas; species Aquipseudomonas asturiensis. The sequence continues at coordinate 528,361 of NZ_FRDA01000002.1, forward strand.
TTGAACAGGATCGAAAGGATCATCGCGTTGACGCCCACCGACTTACCGGAACCCGTCGTACCCGCGACGAGCAGGTGCGGCATCTTCGCCAGATCGGTGATGACCGGCTTGCCGCCGATGTCATGACCGAGCGCCAGCGTCACAGGAGACTTGGCGTTGTCGTATTCAGGCGTGGACAGTACTTCCGAGAAACGCACGATCTGGCGGTCCTCGTTGGGGATCTCGATGCCGACAGTGGTCTTGCCCGGAATCACTTCGACCACACGTACGCTGGTCACGGCCAGCGAGCGCGCAAGGTCCTTGGCCAGGTTGGAAATACGACTGACCTTGACGCCAGCGGCTGGCTGGATCTCGTAACGCGTAATCACCGGACCCGGATGGATGGAGTCCACCGACACCTCGACGCCAAACTCCTTGAGTTTGATTTCCAGCAGATGCCCGACAGCCGCCAGCGACTCGGGCGAGTAGTTGAGTTGCTTCTTTTCCGCCGGGTCGAGAATCGAAATCGGGGGCAATGTGCCTTCCACCGCGCTGTCGACGAACAACGGCGCCTGCTTTTCCTTCTGCACACGCTTGCTTGGCTCAGGTGGACGAGACGGCGCGGGAGCGATCACCGCCGGCACATGCTTTTCGCGCTCGGTCATGTGTTTGCTCAGGGATTCCTCGCGCTCGATCAGACGCTCGCGGGCCTTGGCCTGCTCGCGGCGGTCGGGAGCTACCGGCGCAACGACATCGTTGACTCGCATATCGACTTCACGCAGTTGCGCCACCATCTGCTTGCGCTCGGCACGTGCCGTCCACCAGCGGTTGGCTGCGCCCTGAAACAGCTCGAACAGGTCCAGCGTGATCTTGCCGGTCACGTCCATGACCTTGAACCAGGAGAGGTCGGTAAACACGGTAAGGCCAAACAGGAACAGGGCAATGAACAGCAAGGTGCTGCCCTGGATATTCAGTGCCTTCTTGGCCAGATCGCCCAGCACCTCGCCGAGCACGCCACCGGCGGAACCTGGGAAACCTGCCGAAAAATGGAAGTGGATGTGCGCCAGCGCAGCACCCGCCAGCACCAGGAAGACCAGCCCGATCAAACGCCATGAAAACAGCCAGCCGCTCCACTGCCACGGTTCGTGACGATGGCGAAAGACCTGCCAGGCCTTGATCGCCAGCAGCAACGGAAAAATATAGGCAAAGTAGCCCAGCACCATGAACAGGATGTCAGCACAGAACGCCCCGGCACGGCCGGCGGCGTTCTGGACCTGCGAGGCGCTGCTGGTATGGCTCCAGCCGGGATCGCTCTGATCGTAGGTCAACAGCGCCATCATCAGGTACAGGCACAGGGCACCGAAGGCAATCAGAGCGCCTTCCTTGAGTCGATAATGCAATTGCTGCCGCCAAAGCGGAACAGCGCTGGGTGCTGGTGTGGATTTCTTCAAAACGCTTTATTTCCTGCGCTGGAGCGCGAACATCTCGTTGATTGACTTTGAACAACTGCGCAAAGGTAACGACTGGGCCTTGGTGAGCAAAGGCTCGCAGCTATCTGGAACGCCTGATTGAAAGCCGTTTGATGATAATGCGCAATGTCGGCATTGTACGGCCTCAAGAGCCGTAAGGTCTGTACGAAAACTCGCTGAACCGGTTGCACACCGCACAAAAACCTTGCGCAGACGCCGTTAATTTTCAAGCATTGCCGACCACGTTCAATTTGAGCATGCATTCTGTTGCGTGACAAAGGCTTATGACATGATTCGAACAACCGGGTACAACCCGATGCCCCTGAACTGCCCTTTGTATGCGCACCCTATCGAACGCCACAGGTACGTACCATAATGACGATCGTTTGTGACCGCATTTGCCGCTCAGAGTTGCACGCACGCCAGGCGTGCGCCCTCCCCTTCCGCAAAGTCGTGACGCCATGCTGACCTGGTTGCAACGCAACAGCCTCGATTTCCCACCACTGGACAAAGCGCTGCGCGAGCCCAACGGCTTGCTGGCTGCTGGCGGCGACCTGTCCGCCGACCGACTGATTCGCGCCTATCGCCACGGTTGTTTCCCATGGTTCCAAGAGGGTCAGCCGATCCTGTGGTGGTCGCCGGACCCGCGCACCGTTCTGCTGCCAGATGAGCTGCATGTTTCGCGCAGCCTGGGCAAAACCTTGCGTCAGGCTCGTTACAGCGTGACGTTCGACAAGGATTTTGCGGCGGTCATACAGGCCTGCGCAGCACCGCGCAGCTACGCCAATGAAACCTGGATCACGACATCGATGCAGGACGCCTACCTTGAACTTCATCGGCGCGGCCATGCTCACAGCGTCGAGGTCTGGGAGGAAGAAACACTGGTGGGCGGACTGTACGGCCTGGCAATGGGGCAACTGTTCTTCGGGGAATCCATGTTCAGCCGTGCAGACAACGCCTCGAAGGTCGGATTCGCCACGCTGGTCGAACGCCTGCAGGCCTGGGGATTCGTACTGATCGACTGCCAGATGCCCACTGAGCACCTTCACAGCTTCGGAGCACGCTCTATTCCCCGTCAGATGTTTGCCGACTACCTGAACAGGCACCTCGATAGCCCGACTAACGCAGACTGGTTGCCTAGGCGAGTTTGACAGGCTGGCATACACTCATACCTATGGATTTTCTGACAAGGGGGCGATCATGACCGAGCTGGCGCGGCTTAAGTTTTATGCCACTCAACCCCATACCTGCAGTTATTTGCCTGAAGAGCAGGCGACTACGCTGTTTCTGGACCCCAGCCAACCCATGGACGTACAGGTTTACGCGGACCTGTCGGACATGGGCTTTCGGCGCAGCGGCGATCACCTGTACCGCCCTCACTGTCAGAATTGCAGCGCCTGTGTGCCTGCACGCATTCCCGTGAACCTTTTTGTGCCCGACAGACAGCAGAAACGGATTCTCAAGCGCAACGCCGACATTCAGGTACGCAGCACCAAACCCGTTTTCACCCAGGAATATTTCGAGCTTTACAGGCGCTACATCGAAGAACGGCACGCCGATGGCGACATGTTTCCACCCAGTCGCGACCAGTTTTCGACATTTCTGGTACGCGACCTGCCATTTTCGCGCTTTTACGAATTTCGCCTCGATGAGCGACTGCTGGCAGTCGCTGTCACCGACCTGTTGCCCAACGGCCTTTCTGCGGTTTACACCTTTTACGAACCGGACGAGGAGCGCCGCAGTCTGGGGCGATACGCGATTTTATGGCAGATCGCCGAAGCCGCCAGACTTCAGTTGCACGCGGTGTACCTGGGGTACTGGATAAAGAACTGCAAAAAGATGAATTACAAGACCCAATATCGCCCTATCGAGCTTCTGACCAATCAAAGATGGGTCACTCTGTATTGAACCCCTTGGCTTAAACAGGTTTTTTCGGGCACAATGCACGCCGCTTTTGCCTGGCGCCACTTGCACCGGGCCACTCATTTGTATACCGAGGGCTTTACTGCATGTCGAAAGAAGACAGCTTCGAAATGGAAGGCACTGTCGTCGACACCCTGCCCAACACCATGTTTCGCGTGGAGTTGGAAAACGGGCACGTCGTAACCGCGCATATCTCCGGCAAGATGCGCAAGAATTACATCCGTATTCTGACCGGCGACAAGGTGCGTGTAGAGTTGACGCCCTATGACTTGAGTAAAGGGCGTATCACCTACCGCGCTCGTTAATCAGGCATCAACAAAAACGCCCGGCATATGCCGGGCGTTTTTGTTTCTGCAGGATACTCAGCACGCTCAAGTGCTGCGCCCGCTCCCGGACGCAGCGCCCTCTACATCACGCCATTTCTGCCGTGGTTTCGAAGTCGAACGTGATCTCGCCATCCTTGATGTCGATGTGAACCACACCGCCGTGCTCCGACAATTCGCCGAACAGGATCTCTTCGGCCAAAGGCCGCTTGATCTTGTCCTGAATCAGGCGCGCCATCGGCCGGGCTCCCATCGCTGCGTCGTAGCCACCCTGCGCCAGCCAGCTTCTGGCCGCGTCGGAGACTTCGAGCAGAACACGCTTGTCTTCCAGTTGCGCCTGAAGCTCGGTGAGGAACTTGTCGACCACGCTCTTGATGACTTCGTGGCTGAGACGGCCAAACTGGATGATGGTATCCAGACGGTTGCGGAACTCCGGCGTGAAGCTCTTCTTGATCACTTCCATCGCATCGGACGAGTGATCCTGATGCGTGAAACCGATCGAAGCCCGCGCCGCCGATTCAGCACCGGCGTTGGTGGTCATGATCACAATGACGTTGCGGAAGTCCGCCTTGCGTCCGTTATTGTCAGTCAGCGTACCGTGGTCCATCACCTGCAACAGCAGGTTGAAGACTTCCGGATGCGCCTTCTCGATTTCATCGAGCAGCAACACGCAATGCGGCTGACGGGTGATGGCTTCGGTCAACAAACCACCCTGATCGAAACCGACGTAGCCTGGAGGCGCACCGATAAGACGTGAAACGGTATGCCGCTCCATGTACTCGGACATGTCGAAACGAATCAGTTCGACGCCCAGCGCCTTGGCCAGTTGACGCGCCGCTTCGGTCTTGCCGACACCGGTCGGACCTGCGAACAGGAATGACCCGACTGGCTTGTCCGGCGACTTGAGGCCAGCCCGTGACAGCTTGATCGCAGTGGACAGCGAATCAATCGCAGCATCCTGACCGAACACCGTGAGCTTGAGGTCGCGCTCCAGGTTACGCAGCAGCTCCTTGTCGGAACTGTTGACGTGTTTCGGGGGAATACGCGCGATCTTGGCGACGATGTCCTCGACATGAGGCACTTCGATTCGTTTCACGCGCTGCTCGACCGGCTGCAGGCGCTGATAGGCACCCGCCTCGTCAATCACGTCAATCGCCTTGTCTGGCATGTGGCGGTCATTGATGTAGCGCGACGCAAGCTCGGCAGCGGCGCGCAATGCCTCATCGCTGTACTCGATACTGTGGTGCTGCTCGAAACGCCCCTTGAGCCCTCTCAGGATGCCAATGGTGTCTTCAACCGAAGGCTCGGACACATCGACTTTCTGGAAACGACGGGCCAGCGCCCGGTCCTTCTCGAAAATGCCGCGGAATTCCTGGAAGGTGGTCGAGCCGATGCAACGGATATCACCCGAAGACAACAGCGGCTTAAGCAGATTCGACGCATCCATGACCCCACCGGACGCCGCACCGGCACCAATGATCGTGTGGATTTCGTCGATGAACAGAATCGCGTGAGGACGTTTGCGCAGTTCATTGAGCAACGCCTTGAAACGCTTCTCGAAATCGCCCCGATACTTCGTGCCAGCCAGCAACGCGCCCAGATCGAGCGAGTACACCACACTGCTCGCCAGCAGATCAGGGACCTGATTGTCGACAATGCGCTTGGCCAGGCCTTCGGCAATGGCCGTCTTGCCGACGCCTGCCTCTCCGACCAGCAACGGGTTGTTCTTGCGACGACGCGCCAGAATCTGCGCAACACGCTCGACTTCCGTCTCACGGCCTACCAGTGGATCAATGCGCCCCTGCCGCGCCAATTCGTTCAGATTGCTGGCATAGGCATCCAGAGGATTGCCAGAGGAAGATGCTTCACCGCCCTCGTCGTCCTGCATATCTTGTTCACCTTCAGAAGAGTGTTCGCCATGCCCTGGGACCTTGGAGATACCATGGGCGATGTAATTGACGACATCAATCCGGGCAACGCTCTGCTGCTTGAGCAGAAACACAGCCTGGCTTTCCTGCTCACTGAAAATCGCGACCAGTACGTTGGCGCCGGTCACTTCTCGCTTGCCGGAGCTCTGAACATGGAAGACTGCGCGTTGCAGTACGCGCTGAAAACCTAGCGTGGGCTGGGTTTCACGGTCCTCGTCATGGACGGGGATCAGCGGTGTGGTGGAGTCGATAAACTCCTGCAGATCATGCTTGAGTTTATCGAGGTTTGCGCCGCAGGCACGCAAGACAGTGGCTGCAGCCTCGTTATCCAATAAAGCCAGCAGGAGGTGCTCGACCGTCATGAACTCATGACGTTTTGAACGAGCTTCCTTGAAGGCCAGATTGAGGGTGACTTCGAGCTCACGGTTTAACATAGCTTCACCTCATACCCAAGTGGTCGGCGTTTAACCGTCCTTCTCGATCTCACAGAGTAGTGGATGCTGGCTCTCCCTGGCGTATTGATTGACCTGCATTGCCTTGGTCTCGGCGATGTCGCGGGTAAACAATCCGCAGACTGCCCGTCCCTCTGTATGGACGGCCAGCATGACCTTGGTGGCCAGCTCACGATTCAGGTTAAAAAACACCTCGAGTACTTCAACGACGAAATCCATCGGGGTGTAGTCATCGTTAAATAAAACCACCTTGTACATAGGTGGAGCCTGCAGGGTCGGCTTGGCGTCCTGCACTGCGATGCCAGCCGAGTCGTCCTCGTGTGACTGCGGACCATCCTGATTGAATGTTAGTCGAATCTTGCTGAATGCATGCATGGAAAGAAACGTTCACGGTAAAAGGGCGGATTGAGCGTGAGTCGCAGTCTGACCGGTTTTGAAATGGACTGCCGCATGACCTTGACTATCAGCTAAACGGTGTTACAAACAATAGAACCCACATTGGGTAAAAAGGGTCCGCGCAGTCAACCAAAATTTTTTAAGGTCAGGCGGATTGAGGTGGATGATACTCCAGACGGAGTCCTTTGCAGAGGGATATGGCTATGCTCAGTGGTAAAGTCAAGTGGTTCAATAATGCAAAAGGCTATGGATTCATCCTTGCCGAAGGCAAGGATGAGGATCTGTTCGCCCATTATTCGGCTATCGACATGGAAGGTTACAAAACGCTCAAGGCAGGCCAGCCGGTCAAATTTGAGATTACCCAAGGCCCTAAGGGTTTGCATGCGATCAAGATATCTGTTGATAGCTCTACCGTCACGGCAGGCACCAACGCCGCGGCAGAGAGTTCGAATGCAGCTCTGAAAGCCTCCAATGTGCCAGCTTAAAGCGAACCACCACGAACGCCAGCCATAGGAAACAGTCGGCTCGGCTACCTTGAGCCGGCTGTTCTGAAAGAGCTGCGACGATTCACATGTGCGCGACCAGCGCATCACCAGATGCCGAGGAGGACAACGAGGTAGCGCCTTCCATCAAATGCTCAAAATCATAGGTCACCGTTTTAGCGGAGATTTCGCCGTTGGTGCCTTTGATGATCAGCTCTGTTGCTTCGACCCACCCCATAAGCGCACCTGCGTGACACTCCCCCTCCTCCCTCAGGAACTCCCAGGCAATCCTGCGCGTGCCGTCATAGTCCCTTTCGGCGACGACCTTGATCATGACCGGCGCAATATCCACGCCGACTCCACCACCTTCCCTATCTTCTATATAAGGAATGACCGGAGGGCCCGAACGCTCAACGAGCGGTCGGCATTGACGGTTATCTTTTCGCCCCCACCCGGAATTTTCACTCTCTGGCATTTAATGACTGACTCGATCTTCAGGCCTGACTCGACTGCGCGACAGGGATTGAGATGAGCCAGCCCCTCGCGACCCGCAAACCGAACCAGGTTTGAAACCGGCGAGAAATCGCCCGAAAACATTGATCCAGAGCGGTTTCGTTCGACCAACGGCGAATATCCATTATTCGATAGCACGCATAGCATTAATGCTTGGCGCCAAGGGTTTGATATACTGCGCGCCGTGACCGCAGAGTCATAAGGGCTGACCCGTCTGAAACAGACCTCTCAGCCCTCCGAATGCGCCGGACTGAAGCTCGGCCCGGCAGCTTGACGCTCGACTGATGCACCCAACATCACCGCGAATAAACCTCGACCCAGGCTCATGACTGAACTGTGAGCAGAGTGCATACCCTGCGCGTATCGAGATTTTGTGCATGCTCAGCAAAACAGAGAGTTAATACGAATGTCCAACCGCTCGAAGATCATCTACACCTTCACCGACGAAGCTCCGGCCCTCGCCACCTATTCGCTGCTGCCCATTATCGAAGCGTTCACCGCCTCCTCCGATATCGACGTGGAAACGCGTGATATCTCCCTGGCAGGCCGCGTTCTTTCCAGCTTCCCGGAGTCGCTTGGCGCCGATCAACAAGTGCCGGATCATCTCGCCGAGCTCGGCAAACTGGCCACCACGCCAGAAGCCAACATCATCAAATTGCCCAACATCAGTGCTTCGGTCCCACAACTGAAAGCGACCATCAAGGAGCTTCAGGATCAGGGTTTCAAGATTCCCGACTACCCTGAAGCGCCGTCCACTGATGCCGAAAAAGAAAACCGCGCCCGCTACGACAAGATCAAGGGCAGCGCCGTGAACCCGGTACTGCGTGAAGGCAACTCCGACCGCCGCGCGCCGCTGTCGGTCAAGAACTACGCTCGCAAGCACCCGCACAAGATGGGCACCTGGTCGTCCGACTCCAAGGCTCACGTTGCCCACATGAGCAGCGGCGACTTCTACGGCAGCGAAAAAGCTGCCCAGATCGACGCGGACAACACCGTCAAGATTGAACTGGTCGCTCAGGACGGCACCACCACCGTCCTGAAAGAAAAAACCGCCGTGAAGGCTGGCGAAATCGTCGATTGCTCGGTGATGAGTGCAAAAGCGCTGCGCACCTTCATTGCCGCCGAAATCGAAGACGCCAAGAAGCAAGGCGTGCTGTTCTCGGTACACCTGAAAGCCACCATGATGAAGATCTCCGATCCGATCATGTTCGGCCAGATCGTCGACGAATTCTACAAGGATGCGTTGACCAAGCACGCTGATACGCTGAAACAGATCGGCTTCAACCTGAACAACGGCATTGGTGATCTGTACGACCGCATCAGCGCCCTGCCCGCCGACAAGCAGGCCGAAATCAAGGCCGACATCGACGCGGTCTATGCCGTGCGCCCACAACTGGCCATGGTCAACTCCGATAAAGGCATCACCAACCTGCACGTGCCAAGCGACGTGATCGTCGACGCCTCCATGCCTGCCATGATCCGTGACTCCGGCAAGATGTGGGGCACCGATGGCCAGTTGCACGACGCCAAGGCCGTGATCCCGGACCGCTGCTACGCCACCATCTACCAGGCAGTGATCGAAGACTGCAAGAAGAACGGTGCTTTCGATCCGACCACCATGGGCAGCGTACCAAACGTTGGCCTGATGGCTCAGAAAGCCGAAGAGTACGGTTCGCACGACAAGACTTTCCAGATCAAGACCGACGGCGTGGTCCGTGTGAACGACAGCCAGGGCAAGCTGCTCATGGAGCAGAAGGTCGAGGCTGGCGATATCTGGCGCATGTGCCAGGCCAAGGACGCACCGATCCAGGATTGGGTCAAACTGGCCGTCAACCGCGCTCGCGCAAGCGATACGCCGGCGATCTTCTGGCTCGACGCTTCCCGCGCGCACGACAGCGTGATGATCGAGAAAGTGCGTCAGTACCTGCGTGACCACGACACCTCAGGCCTGGACATCCAGATCCTGTCGCCGGTCGATGCGATGAAACTGACCTTGGAGCGCACCCGCGCCGGCAAGGACACCATCTCGGTGACCGGTAACGTGCTGCGCGACTACCTGACCGACCTGTTCCCGATCATGGAACTGGGCACCAGCGCCAAGATGCTGTCGATCGTGCCACTGATGAATGGCGGTGGCCTGTTCGAAACCGGCGCCGGCGGTTCTGCTCCCAAGCACGTTCAGCAGTTCGTGGAAGAAAACTTCCTGCGCTGGGACTCGCTGGGCGAGTTCCTGGCACTGGCCGCTTCTCTGGAGCACCTGGGCCACGCCTACAACAACCCGAAAGCGCTGGTACTGTCCAAGACCCTCGACCAGGCCACTGGCGAATTCCTGGACCGCAACAAGTCACCTTCGCGCAAGGTCGGCGGTATCGACAACCGTGGCAGCCACTTCTACCTGACCCTGTTCTGGGCACAGGCACTGGCCGCACAGAATGACGATGCAGCGCTCAAGGCGCAGTTCACCCCGCTGGCCAAGACCCTGACCGACAACGAAGAAAAAATCGTTGCCGAGCTGGGAGCGGTTCAAGGCAAGCCTGTGGAAATCGGTGGCTACTACTACGCAAACGCCGAGAAAACCAGCAAAGCCATGCGCCCGAGCGCAACCTTGAACGCAGCCATCGCAGCGTTGTAAGAGGCAAACGGGCAGCGCTTGAAGGCGCTGCCCTGTGAAAGCCCCGGCCCACACGCCGGGGCTTTTTTCATTGCGCAAAGACCATTCCGTCTTCAAGGAGCCTTTATGCGTTGGCAAGCCCATGTGACAGTCGCCACCATTGTCGAGGACCAGGGACGCTTCCTGTTCGTCGAAGAAATCAAAGAAGGTCGCTCGGTCCTGAATCAGCCCGCTGGCCATCTGGACCCGAACGAAAGCCTGCAACACGCAGCGGTACGCGAGACCCTCGAAGAAACCGGCTGGGATGTCGAGCTGACCAGTGTGGTTGGGATTTACCTTTATACCGCGCCCAGCAATGGCGTGACCTATCAGCGCATCTGCTTTGCGGCCAAAGCACTGCGCCATCACCCCGACTACAAGCTCGACGAGGGCATCACAGGGTCGGTGTGGCTGACGCGCGACGAGCTGCTGGCCGAACAGGAGCGCTGGCGCAGTGAGCTGGTACTGCGTTGTATCGATGACTATTTGAATGCCGAACATTTCAGTCTCGACCTGCTGCGCGACAAGGCGTGAGACTCGACGCCCTCAGCCTGATAGAATCGCGTCCTTTTCAAGGCCACCCGTTGAATCCCTATGCGTGATCCAGCTCCCTCCAACTCAGAAATGAAGCGCGTCATCGTCGGCATGTCCGGCGGCGTGGACTCTTCCGTTTCCGCCGTACTGCTCATGGAGCAGGGTTATCAGGTGGAAGGCTTGTTCATGAAGAACTGGGAAGAAGACGACGGAACGGAATATTGCACCGCCCGCGAAGACCTGGCTGACGCCCAGGCCGTGTGCGACAAGATCGGCATCAAGCTGCACACCGCCAACTTCGCGGCCGAATACTGGGACAATGTGTTTGAACACTTCCTGGAAGAGTACAAGGCCGGGCGCACGCCCAACCCGGACATCCTCTGTAACCGGGAAATCAAGTTCAAGGCCTTCCTCGACTACGCCCTGATGCTGGGTGCCGACCTGATTGCCACAGGCCACTACGTGCGCCGCCGCGACATCGACGGACGCACCGAACTGCTCAAGGGCCTGGACCCGAACAAGGACCAGAGCTACTTCCTGCATGCCGTAGGTGGCGAACAGATCGCCAGAACCCTGTTTCCGGTCGGCGAACTGGAAAAGCCTGAAGTGCGCGCCATCGCTGAACGGCATGGTCTGGCGACTGCCAAGAAAAAGGATTCCACCGGGATCTGCTTTATTGGCGAGCGCCGCTTCACCGACTTCCTGCGTCAGTACCTGCCCGCGCAGCCCGGCGAAATCAAGACCACCGAAGGCGAAGTCATCGGTCGCCACAGCGGCCTGATGTACCACACCATCGGTCAGCGCCAGGGCTTGGGTATCGGCGGCCTCAAGGACGCCAGCGATGATCCCTGGTACGTACTGGTCAAGGACCTGGAGCACAACGAACTCATCGTCGGCCAGGGCAATGATCACCCCTGGCTGTTCTCGCAGGCACTGGTCTCGTCGGAAATCTACTGGGTCAACCCCATCGACCTGAGCAGCCCGCGTGCACTGACGGCCAAGGTACGTTATCGCCAGGGCGACCAGCGCTGCACGCTGGAAAAAACCGCCGACGGCTACCGTGCCACTTTTGACGAACCACAGCGCGCTGTCACGCCCGGCCAGTCCGTGGTGTTCTACGACGGCGAAATCTGCCTGGGTGGCGGAGTGATTGAAGTCGCCGAACCCTGGACCAGCAAGGACAAGCGTTGATGACCCCGATTCAGGAACAATTGATCGCCCTGGGTGGCGTGTTCCAGGCTGCCGTACTGGTCGACCGGATCGCCAAGACCGGCCAGGTCAGCGAAGCGGCGATAAGCTGCATGATCGGCAGCCTGTTGGTCGTCGACCCGAAAGACACGCTGGACGTGTATGGCGGTGATGACCTGAACCTGCATGAAGGCTATCGCGCAATGGCCAGCGCCCTGGAACGCGATCCCGCGACCCTGCAACGCGAGCCGCTGCGCTATGCCCTGTCGATGCTGGGCCTGGAGCGTCAGTTGGCCAAGCGTGACGACATGCTGGAGGTGATCGGCAAACGCATTCCGGTCATTCAATCTCAGGCCGAGCATTTCGGTGTGGCCCACGAGAACGTCATTGCCGCCACCGGCGCGCTGTATCAGGACACGCTCAGCACACTGCGTCAGCGCATTCAGGTACAGGGCGACATGCGCAACCTGCAGCAACCCAACAACGCGTCGAAAATTCGCGCCCTGCTGCTGGCCGGGATTCGCTCGGCGCGTCTGTGGCGACAAGTTGGCGGTCATCGCTGGCAGCTGGTCTTTAATCGACGCAAGCTGTTGAAAGAACTCTACCCATTGCTGCACGGCTGACCCGTCGCGCGACAATGACCCTCACCACCACAGGCACGGTGTGATCTACGCTGGTCAGTCCGCCTCAGTCGGACTGATTTTTCATGTATGATACGCGCCCCTTTTCGTTGCCCGACTGTCCGAGAGCACCCCATGCAGCTTTCTTCGCTCACCGCGGTTTCCCCTGTTGATGGCCGCTACGCCGGCAAAACCCAGGCCCTGCGCCCTATTTTCAGCGAATACGGCCTGATCCGTTTTCGTGTGATGGTTGAGGTCCGCTGGCTCCAGCGCCTGGCGGCCCACCCGCAGATCACCGAAGTCCCGGCGTTCTCCGCGCAAGCCAACGCCATCCTCAACGCGCTGGCCGAAGACTTCTCCGTGGAGCACGCCGAGCGCGTGAAAGAGATCGAGCGCACCACCAACCACGACGTGAAAGCCGTGGAGTACCTGCTCAAGGAACAGGCCGCCAAGCTGCCCGAGCTGGATAAGGTCAGCGAGTTCATTCATTTCGCCTGCACCAGCGAGGACATCAACAACCTGTCCCACGCCCTGATGCTGCGTGAAGGCCGTGACACCGTCATGCTGCCGCTGATGCGCCAGATCGCCGATTCCATTCGTGAACTGGCCATCCGCTTCGCCGATGTGCCGATGCTCTCGCGCACCCACGGCCAGCCCGCCTCACCGACCACACTGGGCAAGGAACTGGCCAACGTCGTCTATCGCCTTGAACGCCAGATCACCCAGATCGCTGCCGTACCGCTGCTGGGCAAGATCAATGGCGCCGTCGGCAACTACAATGCGCACCTGTCGGCCTACTCCGACATCGACTGGGAAGCCAACGCACGCGCCTTCATCGAAGACGAGCTGGGCCTGGGCTTCAACCCCTACACCACACAGATCGAGCCGCATGACTACATCGCCGAGCTGTTCGATGCCGTTGCGCGCTTCAATACCATCCTGATTGATTTCGACCGCGATATCTGGGGCTATATTTCCCTGGGTTACTTCAAGCAGCGCACCATCGCAGGCGAAATCGGGTCGTCGACCATGCCGCACAAGGTCAACCCGATCGACTTCGAGAACTCCGAAGGCAACCTGGGCATTGCCAATGCACTGTTCCAGCACCTGGCGAGCAAGCTGCCGATCTCCCGCTGGCAGCGTGACCTGACCGACTCCACCGTGCTGCGCAACCTGGGCGTTGGTTTTGCCCACAGCGTGATTGCCTACGAAGCCAGCCTCAAGGGCATTGGCAAACTGGAATTGAACGAGCAGCGCATCGCCGCCGATCTGGACGCCTGCTGGGAAGTACTGGCCGAGCCAATCCAGACCGTTATGCGTCGTTACAACATCGAAAACCCGTACGAAAAACTGAAAGAACTGACACGCGGCAAGGGCATCAGCCCACAAGCGTTGCAAACTTTCATCGACGGCCTGGACATGCCTGCCGAAGCGAAAGCCGAGCTGAAAACGCTTACGCCCGCCAATTACATCGGCAACGCAGCAGCCCAAGCCAAGCGCATCTGACACGCAATACAATTTGCACACGCCCGGCTGTGCCGGGCGTTTTCATTTCAAGGGCTTACACATGAATCCTGATATTCCTCTTCAACTTCTGGGCGGCATCAGCGCGCGCGTTTTCCTGCGTGACTACTGGCAGAAAAAGCCGCTGCTGATCCGTCAGGCATTGCCGGACTTCCAGAGCCCGATCGATGCAGACGAGCTGGCGGGTCTGGCCCTGGAAGAAGAGGTCGAGTCGCGCCTGGTCATCGAAAAAGGCGAGCGCCCATGGGAGCTGCGCCGCGGCCCGTTCGCCGAGGACGAGTTCAGCAAGCTGCCCGAGCGCGAGTGGACCTTGCTGGTTCAAGCCGTCGACCAGTTCGTTCCGGAAGTCAGCGAACTGCTGGAGAACTTCCGCTTTCTGCCGAGCTGGCGCATTGATGACGTGATGATCAGCTATGCAGCGCCCGGCGGTAGCGTCGGCCCGCATTTCGACAACTACGACGTGTTCCTGCTTCAAGGTCACGGCAAGCGTCACTGGCAGATCGGCCAGATGTGCGACGCCGAAAGCCCGCTGCTGCAGCATGCCGACCTGCGCATTCTTGCTGACTTCCAGGCCACCGAAGAGTGGACGCTGGAGCCGGGCGACATGCTTTACCTTCCGCCACGCCTGGCCCACTGCGGCGTGGCGGTGGATGACTGCCTGACGTACTCGGTCGGTTTTCGTGCGCCAAGCGCAGCCGAGGTGCTGACACACTTCACCGATTTCCTTAGCCAGTTCATCCCTGACGAAGAACGTTACACCGATGCCGATGCGCAACCGGCCAATGATCCGCACCAGATCCAGCACGACGCGCTGGATCGCCTGAAGGCCCTACTGGCCGAGCACATGGGCGATGAGCGTCTGCTACTGACCTGGTTCGGCCAGTTCATGACCGAACCCCGCTATCCTGAGCTGGTCGTGGGCCCGGAACTGGGCGAAGAGGATTTGATGGCCAGCCTGGAACAGGGTGCCGTGCTGATCCGTAACCCGAGCGCACGCCTGGCCTGGTCGGAAGTAGACGATGATCTGCTACTGTTTGCCAGTGGTCAGAGCCGACTGCTGCCCGGCAGCCTGCGCGATCTGCTAAAGCTGATCTGCGCTGCCGATGCATTGCACAGCGACAACCTCGGCCAATGGTTGGCCGATGACGAAGGACGCAATCTGCTTTGCGAACTCGTAAAACAAGGAAGCCTGGGATTTGCCGATGAATAAAATCACCGTATCCGTTGCAGATTGGCAGAAGAACAACGCCGACATTCGGCGTATTCGCGACGCGGTCTTTATCGCCGAGCAATCGGTACCACCGGAGCTGGAATGGGATTCGGAAGACATGCATGCCGTGCACTTCCTGGCTTATGAAGGCGACTACCCGATCGGCACTGCCCGCCTGCTGCTGGATGGTGAAATCGGCCGCCTGTCAGTACTCAAGGACTGGCGCGGCCTGAAAGTCGGCGAATCGCTGCTCACGGCAGTGATTGGCGAGGCCGAAAAGCGTGGCTTGCAAGCGCAAAAGCTCAGCGCTCAGGTTCAAGCCGCCGCGTTTTACGAACGCTTCGGCTTCACCGTAGTCAGCGACGAGTTTCTTGAGGCGGGCCTGCCTCACGTAGACATGGTTCGCCACACCTGAAATCAAGCCCCGTGTAGGCGTTATCAAACGCACTACAAAAACACGACGCCCCACATTGCGCCGCAGCCTGACTATGCTGAGAGACGTAACGATGGGGCGTTTTGCCATCCAGCGGTTCAGCTTACCGGGAGCAGGCCGATAACAGTGCACACTTATTTTAAGCAATGATGCTTCACTCAATCATCGCGGAGACTGGACATGTCAGTACGTACCCTGCTCGCCTCGCTGCTGATCGCCTTCAGCGCCTGCACGCTCGCAGCCACAGAAGTGGTGCCGCTGAATTACCGGACCAGCGCCGATCTGCTGCCTGTCGCGAAGTCTTTTATAGGCCAGGATGGCACGGTAAGCGCCTACGGCAATCAGCTGATCGTCAACGCAGAGTCGCGCAAGATCGAAGAACTTCGCAGCCTGATTATGCAACTAGATACGGCTCCAAAGCGCCTTTTGATCAGCGTCGATACCAGCGAGAACGTCTCCCGTAGCGCCAACGGTTCGCGCGTCATCAATTACGGCACCGCCAGTCGCGAAGGTGGCGTACAGCAGGTGCAGACGAGTGAGGGTACGCCGGCATTGATTCAGATCGGACAAAGCGTGCCGCTGACGACCTCCTCTACCGATTCCTACGGCTACGCGCAGAGCAACACCGAATACCGGAACGTCACGCAGGGCTTTTACGTCACGGCCAGCGTCACCGGTGACAATGTGCACCTTAACATCAGCACCAATCGCGACCGAATGAGCCAGGAGCGCCCTGACACCATCAAGGTGCAAAGCACCGACAGCCAGGTCAGTGGCCGCCTGGGCGAATGGATCACGCTGGCCAGCAGCAGCGACCAGTCTGTGGCCGATCAGAACGGTATTGCGCAGCGCTATTCGACTCAAGGTCGGGACGACATGGTACTGCGCGTCATGGTGCAAACCCTCGAATAGCCTGCCCGCCCCTGAAAGCCAGTACTTACGGGGCTTTTAGTGACCACACAGTCGCTTTCAAACAAATATGTAGTGATTACAAAAAAGCACTACAAATCGTTTGACGGGTCAAAAGACGCGAGGCATGATTGCCTCGCTCCCGCTGATCAGAGGCCCTGCAAAGGCCTTCGAATCGCCGCTCTGACTCACCCACTAGAGCCGATTCGTGTCCGCACCGCCCACAAGGCAGTTTGACGAGGTTGCGACTGGAACGAAGTTGTCCCGAGGGACGGAAGCGTAAACGGTAACCCGGCAAGGCTTTTTGGTGACGCACAACGGCATCCACGAGCCAGACTGTCCACTTGACTGAGTCATGTCCGGTACCAGCTCTCCCCTCGAGCCATCGTTCACCTTTCGCAATCCTTTAAACCGCGGCCCCACCCAGGCCTCCTGTCAGCGAGCAGCCATTTACCGTGCCTTCGATAAACGAGGCGTTTTGGCGGAGCAGGACTTTCCTACAAGACCTACTTCTAGAGGTTTATCACCATGGCACTGACACGCGAACAACAAATAGCGGCTCTCGAGAAAGACTGGGCTGAAAATCCGCGCTGGAAAAATGTGACCCGTACTTATTCCGCCGCAGATGTGGTCCGCTTGCGTGGCTCGGTTCAACCGGAACACACCCTTGCAAAGATGGGCGCTGACAAGCTCTGGAATCTGGTCACTCAAGGTGCCAAGCCATCCTTTCGGCCCGAAAAGGACTTCGTCAACTGCATGGGCGCCCTGACCGGCGGCCAGGCCGTGCAGCAAGTCAAGGCCGGCATCCAGGCGATCTACCTCTCCGGCTGGCAGGTTGCCGCCGATAACAACTCCGCCGAGTCCATGTACCCGGACCAGTCGCTGTACCCGGTCGACTCTGTCCCGACCGTGGTCAAGCGCATCAACAACTCATTTCGTCGTGCCGACCAGATCCAGTGGAAAGCCGGCAAGAATCCAGGCGATGAAGGCTATATCGATTACTTCGCGCCGATCGTAGCGGATGCGGAAGCCGGTTTCGGCGGCGTCCTGAACGCCTACGAACTGATGAAAAGCATGATCGAGGCAGGCGCTGCTGGCGTGCACTTCGAAGACCAACTGGCCTCCGTAAAAAAATGCGGCCATATGGGCGGCAAGGTACTGGTGCCGACTCAGGAAGCCATTCAGAAACTGGTGGCTGCACGCCTGGCTGCTGACGTCGCAGGCGTTCCCACAATCATTCTGGCCCGCACCGACGCCAACGCGGCAGACCTGCTGACCTCGGACTGCGACCCTTACGACAAGGAGTTCGTGACCGGTCAGCGCACACCAGAAGGTTTCTATAAGGTCCGCGCGGGTCTGGATCAGGCCATTTCTCGCGGCCTGGCCTACGCACCCTATGCCGATCTGATCTGGTGCGAAACCGCCAGGCCGGATCTGGATGAAGCACGTCGATTCGCAGAAGCCATCAAGAAGGAATACCCGGACCAGTTACTGTCCTACAACTGCTCGCCGTCCTTCAATTGGAAGAAGAATCTGGATGACGCCACCATTGCGAAATTTCAGCGAGAACTGTCAGCCATGGGCTACAAGCACCAGTTCATCACGCTGGCGGGCATCCACAACATGTGGCACAGCATGTTCAACCTGGCGCACGACTACGCCCGCAACGACATGACTGCCTATGTGAAACTGCAGGAGCAGGAGTTCGCTGACGCCGCCAAGGGTTACACCTTCGTGGCCCACCAGCAGGAAGTGGGTACTGGCTACTTCGATGACATGACCACCGTGATTCAGGGCGGCGTCTCATCGGTCACCGCCCTCACCGGCTCCACCGAAGAAGAGCAATTCCACTGATACAACCTGCGGCACGCCGAATGAAAAACCGCCCGATCGGGCGGTTTTTTTATTGTAGCGGTCGAGTGAATATTGATTCAGGACAATGCCGACCCGCGTAAGAACTGCGATAAAAACGGCCGGCTGTAAATGCACTCACATCGCAACTATGTCGCACCGAACTAACAACAGCCCTCCAAATGATATCAATTATCATTCAAATTGCGTTTCATTCACTTTCGGCGCGCTGATACATAATCGGTAAAATGCACCGTGAGCCCCGTCCGGCAAGCCCTGCAGCCTTTCTGAAGGCTTATAGCCGATTGATTCGTTGAATAAATTTGATGTAGAAAATTTACTTGCTAACTGTTTGCACATAAAATCACTGCGTTGACCGCGCTGCGACATTTCGTCACTGCCTCAACTCTTTATCAAGCACAGAGACCTTTGCTCTCTAACAAGGACTGCCAGCATGCCCGAATCGACAGGATTGATTGCCCACAACTGGGGCTTCGCCATTTTCCTTTTGGGTGTTGTCGGCCTTTGCGCCTTCATGCTCGGTCTGTCCAGCCTGCTCGGAAGCAAGGCCTGGGGCCGCAGCAAGAACGAACCTTTCGAATCCGGCATGTTGCCTACCGGCAGCGCGCGCCTGCGCCTTTCCGCAAAATTCTATCTGGTCGCGATGCTTTTCGTGATCTTTGACATCGAAGCCCTTTTTCTCTTTGCCTGGTCTGTGTCCGTCCGCGAAAGCGGCTGGACCGGATTCGTCGAAGCTCTCGTTTTCATAGCAATTCTGTTGGCAGGTCTTGTCTACCTATGGCGGGTTGGCGCTCTTGATTGGGCTCCTGAAGGTCGCCGTAATCGGCAAGCGAAGCTGAAACAATGAGGCTTTGGCGATGCAATACAATCTTACAAGGATCGACCCGGATGCTCCTAACGAGCAGTACCCCATCGGCAAACGGGAAACCGTTTCCGATCCGTTAGAAGACCAAGTCCACAAAAACATTTTCATGGGCAAGCTTGAAGACGTGCTGAATGGTGCGGTCAACTGGGGACGTAAGAACTCCCTGTGGCCCTACAACTTCGGCCTGTCGTGCTGCTATGTGGAAATGACCACCGCCTTCACGGCACCTCACGATATCGCGCGTTTCGGCGCCGAGGTTATCCGGGCTTCGCCACGTCAGGCGGATTTCATGGTAATCGCCGGTACGCCGTTCCTGAAGATGGCCCCCATCATTCAGCGTCTGTACGAACAGATGCTCGAACCGAAGTGGGTCATTTCCATGGGCGCCTGTGCCAACTCCGGTGGCATGTACGACATCTACTCTGTGGTTCAGGGTGTGGACAAGTTCCTCCCCGTGGATGTCTACGTGCCCGGCTGCCCGCCCCGCCCCGAGGCGTTCCTGCAAGGCCTGATGCTGCTGCAGGAATCCATCGGCCAGGAGCGTCGTCCCCTTTCCTGGGTCGTCGGTGATCAAGGCGTGTACCGCGCCGACATGCCGTCGCAAAAGGAACAGCGCCGCGAACAGCGTATTCAGGTCACCAACCTGCGCAGCCCCGACGAAGTCTGATCCAGCCCGTTCTTCTTATAAAAAAGACAAGAACCGGGGTTGATTCTGTACGTTGACCGAAGTGATTGAGACCTATGACTGCAGACAACGCTCTGTACATCCCGCCTTACAAGGCTGACGACCAAGACGTCGTCGTTGAACTGAACAACCGTTTTGGCGCCGAGGCCTTCACGGCCCAGCCGACCCGCACTGGCATGCCTGTGCTGTGGGTCGAGCGCGCCCGACTGGTCGAGATCCTGACCTTCCTGCGTCAGGTATCCAAACCCTACTCCATGCTCTATGACCTGCACGGTGTGGACGAGCGCCTGCGCACCCATCGCCGCGGTCTTCCGGGCGCCGACTTCACCGTCTTCTATCACCTGATGTCGATAGAACGTAACAGCGACGTCATGATCAAGGTAGCGCTGTCGGAAGGCGACCTGAGCGTACCGACCGTGACCGGTATCTGGCCAAACGCCAACTGGTACGAGCGTGAAGTGTGGGACATGTTCGGGATCGACTTCCCGGGCCACCCGCATCTTACCCGCATCATGATGCCGCCGACCTGGGAAGGTCACCCGCTGCGCAAGGATTTCCCGGCGCGTGCGACCGAATTCGATCCGTACAGCCTGACGCTGGCCAAGCAGCAACTGGAAGAAGAAGCCGCGCGCTTCAATCCGGAAGCCTGGGGCATGAAGCGGTCCGGCAAGAACGAGGACTACATGTTCCTCAACCTGGGCCCGAACCACCCTTCGGCCCACGGTGCATTCCGTATCATTCTGCAACTGGACGGCGAAGAAATCGTCGACTGCGTTCCAGACATCGGTTACCACCACCGTGGTGCCGAAAAAATGGGCGAGCGCCAGTCCTGGCACAGCTACATTCCTTACACCGACCGTATCGACTACCTCGGCGGGGTGATGAACAACCTGCCCTACGTGCTTTCGGTCGAAAAACTGGCGGGCATCACCGTGCCGGATCGCGTGAACGTGATCCGCATCATGATGGCCGAGTTCTTCCGCATCACCAGCCACTTGTTGTTCCTGGGTACCTATATCCAGGACGTTGGTGCGATGACGCCGGTGTTCTTTACCTTCACCGACCGCCAGAAGGCGTACACGGTAATTGAAGCCATTACCGGCTTCCGTCTGCACCCGGCCTGGTATCGCATCGGCGGTGTTGCCCACGACCTGCCACGCGGCTGGGAAAAACTGGTCAAGGACTTCGTCGACTGGCTGCCAAAGCGTCTCGACGAATACAACAAGGCGGCCCTGCAGAACAGCATCCTCAAAGGTCGTACCGTAGGCGTCGCCGCCTACAACACCAAGGAAGCACTGGACTGGGGCGTTACCGGCCCGAGCCTGCGCGCCACCGGCCTGGACTTCGACCTGCGCAAGGCTCGTCCTTACTCGGGCTATGAGAACTTCGAGTTCGAAGTGCCGCTGGCCGTGCACGGTGATGCCTATGACCGTTGCATGGTGCGCGTTGAAGAAATGCGCCAGAGCATCAAGATTATCGACCAATGCATGCGTAACATGCCGGCCGGCCCGTACAAGGCGGATCACCCGCTGACCACGCCGCCGCCCAAAGAGCGCACGCTGCAGCACATCGAAACCCTGATCACGCACTTCCTGCAGGTTTCGTGGGGCCCGGTCATGCCGGCCAACGAATCCTTCCAGATGATCGAAGCGACCAAGGGTATCAACAGTTATTACCTGACGAGCGACGGCGGCACCATGAGCTACCGTACCCGGATCCGCACTCCAAGCTTCCCGCACCTGCAGCAGATCCCTTCGGTGATCAAAGGCAGCATGGTCGCGGACTTGATCGCGTACCTGGGTAGTATCGATTTCGTTATGGCCGACGTGGACCGCTAAGCATGAACAGCCCGCTTATCCAGACAGACCGTTTCGCGCTGAGCGAAGCAGAGCGCTCGGCCATCGAGCATGAAATGCATCACTACGAGGACCCGCGAGCGGCGTCCATCGAAGCCCTGAAGATCGTTCAGAAGGAACGCGGCTGGGTGCCGGACGGTGCGATCTACGCAATCGGCGACCTGCTGGGCATCCCTGCCAGCGATGTCGAAGGCGTGGCCACCTTCTACAGCCAGATTTTCCGTCAACCGGTTGGACGCCACATCATCCGCGTCTGCAACAGCATGGTCTGTTTCATCGGTGGCCACGAATCAGTGGTCGACGAGATCAAGAGTTCGCTGGGCATCGGTCTGGGTCAAACCACCGAAGACGGCCGCTTCACCCTGCTGCCCGTCTGCTGCCTGGGCAACTGCGACAAGGCTCCGGCCGTGATGGTCGATGACGATACTTTCGGCGACGTACAGCCTGCTGGCGTTGCCAAGATGCTGGAGGGTTACCTATGACCATCACGTCCTTCGGCCCTGCGAACCGCATTGCGCGCACCGCAGAAACCCACCCGCTGACCTGGCGTCTGCGCGACGACGGCGAGCCGGTGTGGCTTGACGAGTACCAGACAAAAGACGGCTATGCAGCGGCGCGAAAAGCACTGCTTCAGCAGTCGGCTGACGAAATCGTCCAGTCCGTCAAGGACTCCGGCCTCAAAGGGCGCGGCGGTGCAGGCTTCCCCACAGGCGTGAAGTGGGGCCTGATGCCAAAAGACGAATCCATGAACATCCGCTACCTGCTGTGCAATGCGGATGAGATGGAGCCCAACACCTGGAAGGACCGCATGCTGATGGAGCAACTGCCCCATCTGCTGGTCGAGGGGATGCTGATCAGCGCCAAGGCATTGAAGGCCTACCGCGGTTACATCTTCCTGCGTGGCGAATACGTCACCGCCGCCAAACACCTGAACCGTGCCGTGGCCGAAGCCAAGGCAGCCGGTCTGCTGGGCAAGAACATTCTGGGCACCGGCTTCGATTTCGAGCTGTTCGTGCACACCGGTGCCGGTCGCTACATCTGCGGTGAAGAAACCGCACTGATCAACTCGCTGGAAGGCCGCCGCGCCAACCCGCGCTCCAAGCCGCCCTTCCCCGCTGCAGTGGGTGTCTGGGGCAAGCCGACATGTGTAAACAACGTCGAAACCCTGTGCAACGTGCCCGCCATCGTCAACAACGGTAACGACTGGTACAAGTCGCTGGCCCGCGAAGGCAGTGAAGACCATGGCACAAAGCTGATGGGCTTCTCCGGCAAGGTCAAGAACCCGGGTCTCTGGGAGCTGCCGTTCGGCGTGCAGGCTCGCGAGCTTTTCGAAGACTACGCCGGTGGCATGCGCGATGGCTTCAAGCTCAAGTGCTGGCAGCCAGGCGGTGCCGGTACAGGCTTCCTGTTGCCGGAACACCTGGACGCACAGATGTATGCCGGTGGCATTGCCAAGGTCGGTACGCGGATGGGCACAGGCCTGGCGATGGCAGTCGACGACTCGGTCAACATGGTGTCGCTGCTGCGTAACATGGAAGAGTTCTTTGCTCAGGAATCCTGCGGATTCTGCACGCCATGCCGCGACGGTCTGCCGTGGAGTGTGAAGATGCTGCGCGCCATCGAGAATGGTCAGGGCCAGCCGGGTGATATCGAAACCCTGCTGGGTCTGGTCAATTTCCTCGGCCCTGGCAAGACGTTCTGTGCACACGCACCAGGAGCCGTCGAGCCACTGGGCAGCGCGATCAAGTACTTCCGCTCCGAGTTCGAAGCCGGTATCGCACCTGCCAGACCCGACACGCTGACACCCGGCAAAAGTCCGACCATGGTCGGCGCATAACAAGACACACCGGACGGCGGACTTTTCAAGGCCGCCGTCCTCGTACCCGCTGACGCCCCGACGGGCTGAATGCTGCAGGTACTACCGAGATTCCATTAGCCACGCCTGCTGACAACGGGCCAACGAAGATCTTTGAACCATGGCTACTATCCACGTAGACGGCAAAGCCCTCGAAGTCGATGGCGCAGACAACCTGTTACAGGCTTGTCTGTCGCTGGGCCTCGATATCCCCTATTTCTGCTGGCACCCTGCCTTGGGCAGCGTTGGCGCCTGTCGCCAGTGTGCGGTCAAGCAGTACACCGACGAGAACGACACACGTGGTCGTATCGTCATGTCCTGCATGACGCCAGCCACCGATAACACCTGGATTTCCATCGATGACGATGAATCCAAGGCGTTCCGCGCCAGTGTCGTCGAATGGCTGATGACCAACCATCCCCACGACTGCCCGGTTTGCGAAGAAGGCGGTCACTGCCATCTGCAAGACATGACGGTGATGACCGGCCATAACGAGCGCCGTTATCGCTTCACCAAACGCACCCACCAGAACCAGGAACTGGGGCCGTTCATCGCACACGAGATGAACCGCTGCATCGCCTGCTATCGCTGCGTCCGCTTCTATAAAGACTACGCTGGCGGCACGGATCTGGGCGTTTATGGCGCGCACGACAACGTGTACTTCGGTCGCGTTGAAGACGGCACGCTGGAAAGCGAGTTCTCCGGCAACCTCACCGAGGTCTGCCCGACCGGTGTGTTCACCGACAAGACCCACTCCGAGCGCTATAACCGCAAGTGGGACATGCAGTTCTCGCCAAGCATCTGCCATGGCTGTTCCAGCGGTTGCAACATCAGCCCTGGCGAGCGTTATGGCGAATTGCGCCGCATCGAGAACCGCTACAACGGTTCCGTGAACCAATACTTCCTGTGCGACCGTGGCCGTTTCGGCTATGGCTACGTGAACCGAAAGGATCGTCCTCGTCAGCCACTGCTTGCCGATGGCCAGGTCAAACTGAGCCTGGACGAGGCACTGGACAAGGCCGCCGATCTGCTGCGCGGTCGTAACATCGTCGGTATCGGTTCGCCACGCGCCAGCCTGGAAAGCAACTACGCGCTGCGCGAGCTGGTCGGTGCCGAGCACTATTACAGCGGCATCGAAGCCGGTGAGCTGGAACGCATTCGCCTGATCCTGAAGGTCCTGAACGACAGCCCGCTGCCGATTCCGACCCTGCGTGATATCGAAGACCACGACGCCATCTTCGTGCTGGGCGAAGACCTGACCCAGACTGCTGCCCGTATGGCGCTGGGTCTGCGTCAGGCCGTCAAAGGCAAGGCCGAAGACATGGCCGCCGCCATGAAAGTCCAGCCGTGGCTGGATGCTGCCGTCAAGAACATCGGCCAGCACGAGCTGAACCCGCTGTTCATCGCCAGCCTGGCTGAAACCCGTCTCGACGACGTGGCCGAAGAATGCGTACATGCGGCACCTGACGACCTGGCCCGCATCGGTTTCGCCGTTGCCCACGCCCTGGACGCCAGCGCGCCTGCCGTCGAAGGCCTGGACAGCGAAGCGCTGGAACTGGCACAACGCATTGCCGACGCCCTGCTCGCCGCCAAGCGTCCCCTGATCATTTCCGGCAGTTCGCTGGGTTCGACCGCACTGATCGAAGCCGCCGCCAACATTGCCAAGGCACTGAAGCTGCGGGACAAGCAAGGCTCCATCAGCCTGATCGTTCCGGAAGCCAATAGCATGGGTCTGGCCATGCTCGGCGGTGAGTCCGTTGACGCTGCGCTGCAAGCGGTCATCTCCGGCAAGGCCGACGCGATTGTGGTGCTGGAAAATGACCTGTACCGCCGCGTCGACGCATCGATTGTCGATGCTGCACTGAATGCTGCGAAAGTGGTGATCGTTGCCGACCATCAAAAGACGCCAACCAGTGATCGCGCCCACCTGATTCTGCCCGCTGCCAGCTTCGCCGAAGGCGATGGCACGCTGGTCAGCCAGGAAGGCCGCGCACAACGTTTCTTCCAGGTGTTCGATCCGACCTACCTGGATGCCAGCATCATGATTCACGAAGGCTGGCGCTGGCTGCATGCCCTGCGCTCGACCCTGCTCAACAAGCCGGTGGACTGGACGCAACTGGACCACGTTACCGAAGCCTGTGCGAGCAGTTCTGCGCAACTGGGCGGTATCGTCAATGCCGCGCCCTCGGCGTCGTTCCGCATCAAAGGCCTGAAACTGGCTCGCGAGCCGCTGCGTTACAGCGGTCGCACATCCATGCGCGCCAACATCAGTGTGCATGAGCCTCGTACCTCGCAGGACAAAGACACCGCGTTTGCCTTCTCCATGGAAGGCTACTCGGGGTCTGCCGAGCCTCGTCAGCAAGTGCCGTTCGCCTGGTCTCCGGGCTGGAACTCGCCGCAGGCCTGGAACAAGTTTCAGGACGAGGTCGGTGGTCACTTGCGTGCAGGCGATCCGGGTACACGCCTGATCGAAAGTAAAGGTGATGGCCTGTCGTGGTTCGCCAGCGTCCCTCGCGCCTTCGCACCGGAGCGCGGTACCTGGCAGGTCGTGCCGTTCTTCCACTTGTTCGGCAGCGATGAAACCTCGTCTCTGGCGGCGCCGGTTCAGGAACGCATCCCTCAAGCCTACGTGGCGCTGGCCAAGTCTGAAGCGGATCGTCTGGGCGTCAACGAAGGTGCCCTGATCTCGCTGAATGTAGCGGGTCAGACGCTCACGCTGCCGCTGCGCGTCAACGAAGAACTGGGTGCCGGTCTGGTTGCATTGCCAGCCGGTCTGCCGGGCATTCCTGCGGCGGTGTTCGGCAAATCCGTAGACGGTCTGCAGGAGGCAGCGCAATGACCTGGTTCACCCCTGAAGTGATCGACGCGATCATTGCCGTCGTCAAGGCCATCGTGGTGCTGCTGGCCGTGGTGGTCTGCGGCGCATTGCTTAGCTTTGTGGAACGTCGCCTGCTGGGCTGGTGGCAGGACCGTTACGGTCCTAACCGCGTCGGCCCTTTCGGCATGTTCCAGATTGCAGCCGACATGCTGAAAATGTTCTTCAAGGAAGACTGGACGCCACCGTTCGCCGACAAGGTGATCTTCACCCTGGCACCGGTCGTGGCCATGAGCGCCTTGCTGATCGCGTTCGCCGTTATCCCGATCACCCCGACCTGGGGCGTGGCGGATCTGAACATCGGTCTGCTGTTCTTCTTCGCCATGGCCGGCCTGTCCGTCTATGCGGTGCTGTTCGCCGGCTGGTCGAGCAACAACAAGTTCGCCCTGCTCGGCAGCTTGCGTGCCTCGGCGCAGACCGTGTCCTACGAAGTGTTCATGGGCCTTGCGCTGATGGGCATCGTGGTTCAGGTCGGTTCGTTCAACATGCGCGACATCGTCGAGTATCAGGCGCAGAACCTGTGGTTCATCATTCCGCAGTTCTTCGGCTTCTGTACGTTCTTCATCGCAGGCGTAGCAGTGACTCACCGTCACCCCTTCGACCAGCCGGAAGCCGAGCAGGAACTGGCCGACGGTTACCACATTGAATATGCCGGCATGAAATGGGGCATGTTCTTCGTCGGCGAATACATCGGCATCATTCTGATTTCGGCGTTGCTGGTGACCCTGTTCTTCGGCGGCTGGCACGGCCCGTTCGATATCCTGCCATCGCTGGCCTTCTTCTGGTTCGCCCTGAAAACCGCGTTCTTCATCATGCTGTTCATTCTGTTGCGCGCTTCCATTCCGCGCCCTCGGTATGACCAGGTCATGGATTTCAGCTGGAAATTCTGTCTGCCGCTGACCCTGATCAATTTGCTGGTGACTGCTGCGATTGTGTTGTTGAACACACCGGCAGGCTCGGTTCAGTGAGGATTTGACCCATGTTCAAATATATTGGCGACATCGTTAAGGGTACTGGTACCCAATTGCGCAGCCTGGTGATGGTGTTTGGTCACGGCTTCCGCAAACGCGACACCCTGCAATACCCGGAGGAGCAGGTTTACCTGCCGCCCCGCTACCGTGGCCGTATCGTTCTGACCCGCGACCCTGATGGCGAAGAGCGCTGCGTAGCCTGCAACCTGTGCGCCGTGGCCTGCCCGGTGGGCTGCATTTCTTTGCAGAAGGCGGAAAAAGAGGACGGCCGCTGGTATCCGGACTTCTTCCGCATCAACTTCTCGCGCTGCATTTTCTGCGGACTGTGTGAAGAAGCCTGCCCGACCACCGCAATCCAGCTCACGCCGGACTTCGAGATGGCCGACTTCAAGCGTCAGGACCTGGTGTACGAGAAGGAAGATCTGCTGATCTCCGGCCCCGGCAAGAATCCCGACTACAACTTCTACCGCGTTGCAGGCATGGCCGTTGCCGGCAAGCCCAAGGGCTCCGCGCAGAATGAAGCCGAGCCGATCAACGTCAAGAGCTTGCTGCCTTAAGGAAGTAAAGATGGAATTCGCTTTCTATTTCGCATCCGGTATCGCCGTTGTGTCCACCCTTCGGGTGATCACGAACACGAATCCGGTGCACGCCCTGCTCTACCTGATCATTTCACTGATCGCTGTGGCCATGACCTTTTTCAGCCTGGGTGCGCCGTTCGCCGGTGTACTGGAAGTCATCGCCTACGCTGGCGCAATCATGGTGCTGTTCGTGTTTGTGGTCATGATGCTGAACCTGGGCCCTGCCTCGGTTCAGCAGGAACGCACCTGGCTCAAGCCCGGCATCTGGATCGGCCCGGTCATTCTGGGCGTGCTGCTGCTGGCCGAGCTGCTGTATGTGCTGTTCGCCCACCAGACCGGCGCTGCCATCGGTCACACCACCGTCGACGCCAAGGCAGTCGGCATCAGCCTGTTCGGGCCTTACCTGCTCGTTGTGGAACTCGCTTCGATGCTGCTGCTTGCAGCAGCGGTCACGGCGTTCCACCTGGGCCGCAACGAGGCGAAGGAGCCAAGCCAATGAATGCTATCCCTCTCGAACACGGTCTGGCGGTTGCCGGGGTGCTGTTCTGCCTCGGTCTGGTCGGCTTGATGGTGCGACGCAACATCCTTTTCGTGTTGATGAGCCTTGAGATCATGATGAACGCCTCTGCTCTGGCGTTCGTTGTTGCAGGTAGCCGCTGGGCGCAGCCGGATGGACAGGTCATGTTCATTCTGGTGATCAGCCTTGCAGCCGCCGAGGCCAGTATTGGTCTGGCGATCCTGATGCAACTGTATCGCCGCTTCCACACGCTCGATATCGACGCTGCCAGTGAGATGCGCGGATGAATCTTCTCTTTCTGACTTTCGTATTTCCCCTCATCGGTTTCCTGCTGCTGTCGTTTTCACGTGGCCGCCTCTCGGAAAACCTCGCGGCGCTGATCGGCGTCGGCTCCATTGGCCTTTCCGCCATCGTGGCGGCGTGGGTCATCTGGCAGTTCAACGTCGCACCGCCTGAAGGGGGTCATTACACCCAGGTGCTGTGGCGCTGGATGGATGTGGATGGCTTCCAGCCTAACTTCGCTCTGTATCTGGACGGCCTGTCCGTCACGATGCTGGGCGTAGTCGTCGGCGTCGGCTTCCTGATTCACCTGTTTGCGTCGTGGTACATGCGCGGTGAAGCGGGCTACTCGCGCTTCTTCTCCTACACCAACCTGTTCATCGCCAGCATGTTGTTCCTGATTCTGGGCGACAACCTGCTGTTCATCTACTTCGGTTGGGAAGGCGTGGGGCTGTGCAGCTACCTGTTGATCGGTTTCTATTACAGCAATCGCAACAATGGCAATGCCGCGCTGAAAGCGTTCATCGTGACGCGCATCGGTGACGTGTTCATGGCCATCGGCCTGTTCATTCTGTTCCAGCAATTGGGCACGTTGAACGTTCAGGAACTGCTGGTTAAGGCTCCAGAGCACTTCAAGGTCGGAGATTTCTGGATCGTGCTGGCGACGTTGATGCTGCTGGGCGGTGCTGTCGGCAAGTCTGCGCAATTGCCGCTGCAGACCTGGCTGGCGGACGCGATGGCCGGCCCTACGCCAGTTTCGGCACTGATCCACGCTGCAACGATGGTCACGGCCGGTGTCTACCTGATTGCCCGTACCCACGGCCTGTTCGCATTGGCCCCCGACATTCTGCATCTGGTCGGTATTGTGGGTGGTGTCACGCTGGTACTGGCAGGTTTCGCCGCGCTGGTTCAGACCGACATCAAACGTATCCTCGCCTACTCGACCATGAGCCAGATTGGTTACATGTTCCTGGCGCTGGGTGTCGGCGCCTGGGAAGGCGCGATTTTCCACCTGATGACACATGCGTTCTTCAAGGCGCTGCTGTTCCTCGCATCGGGTGCAGTGATCGTTGCCTGCCACCATGAGCAGAACATCTTCAAGATGGGCGGCCTGTGGAAGAAACTGCCATTGGCCTACGCCAGCTTCATCGTCGGTGGTGCCGCGTTGGCGGCCCTGCCGCTTCTGACGGCCGGCTTCTACTCCAAGGACGAAATCCTCTGGGAAGCGTTCGCCAGCGGCAACAACGGGCTGCTGTACGCAGGTCTGGTGGGTGCATTCATGACCTCGCTGTACACCTTCCGCCTGATCTTCATCGCGTTCCATGGTGAAGCCAAGACCGAAGCACATGCCGGTCACGGTATCGCTCACTGGTTGCCACTGTCGGTGCTGATCGTGCTATCGACCTTCATCGGCGCGCTGATCACGCCTCCGCTAGCTGGCGTGTTGCCGCAAAGCGTCGGCCACGCCGGTGGTGAAGCCAAGCACAGTCTGGAAATCGCCTCGGGTGCCATCGCACTGGCAGGCATTCTGCTGGCGGCGTTGCTGTTCCTTGGCAAGCGTCGTCTGGTGACGGCCATTGCCAACAGCGGTCCAGGCCGCTTCCTGTCGGCCTGGTGGTTCGCCGCCTGGGGCTTCGACTGGATCTACGACAAGCTCTTCGTCAAACCTTATCTGGCGATCAGTCATCTGCTGCGTAGCGATCCGTTCGACCGCACCATCGGCTTGATCCCACGTCTGGTCAAAGGCGGTCATGACACCATGAGCCGCACAGAGACCGGCCAGCTGCGTTGGTATGCTGCCTCGATTGCCGTGGGTGCCGTTCTGGTACTCGGTGCCGTCGTTCTGGTTGCGGTCTGACATGAACCTTGCGAATTTGCGAAAGGAATTGAGCCCGTCATGATTCTGCCTTGGCTAATCCTGATCCCCTTCATCGGTGGCCTGCTGTGCTGGCTGGGTGAGCGCTTCGGCCCTACCCTGCCGCGCTGGATCGCGCTGCTGACCATGTCCCTCGAACTGGCCCTGGGCCTCTGGCTCTGGGCGACCGGCAACTTTGGCTACGCGCCGGTGCCGGGTGCCGATCCGACCTGGACCCTGGAATTTCACCATCCGTGGATCACCCGCTTCGGCATCGACGTGCACCTGGCCCTTGACGGCCTGTCGTTGCTGATGATTCTGCTGACCGGCCTGCTGGGCGTGCTGTCGGTGCTGTGCTCGTGGAAGGAAATTCAGCGCAAGGTGGGCTTCTTCCACCTCAACCTGATGTGGATCCTGGGCGGTGTGGTTGGCGTTTTCCTCGCCATCGACCTGTTCATGTTCTTCTTCTTCTGGGAAATGATGCTGGTACCGATGTACTTCCTCATCGCGCTCTGGGGTCACAGTTCAGCAGACGGCAAGAAGACACGTATCTACGCAGCCACCAAGTTCTTCATCTTCACTCAGGCCAGCGGCCTGATCATGCTGGTGGCGATTCTGGGTCTGGTGCTGGTGCACTTTAATCAGACAGGTGTCATCACCTTTGCCTACGCCGACCTGCTTAAAACCAAGCTGGCGCCGGGCACCGAGTACATCCTGATGCTGGGCTTCTTCATCGCTTTTGCGGTGAAGCTGCCGGTCGTACCGTTTCACTCCTGGCTGCCGGACGCCCACGCCCAGGCACCTACAGCAGGCTCCGTCGATCTGGCGGGTATCCTGCTGAAGACTGCGGCCTACGGCCTGCTGCGTTTCGCCCTGCCGCTGTTCCCGAATGCATCGGCCGAGTTCGCTCCGATCGCGATGACGCTGGGTCTGGTCGGTATTTTCTACGGCGCGTTCCTGGCCTTTGCGCAGACCGATATCAAGCGTCTCATCGCGTTCTCCAGCGTCTCGCACATGGGCTTCGTACTGATCGGTATCTACTCAGGCAGCCAGCAGGCATTGCAGGGCGTCGTGGTACAGATGCTCGCGCACGGTCTGTCAGCGGCAGCACTGTTTATCCTCAGCGGTCAGTTGTACGAGCGTCTGCACACACGTGACATGCGCGAGATGGGTGGCCTGTGGTCGCGCATCGCCTATCTGCCGGCCATCAGCCTGTTCTTCGCAGCCGCGTCTCTGGGTCTGCCAGGCACCGGTAACTTCGTGGGTGAGTTCCTGATCCTGCTGGGCAGTTTTGTCAGCTCGCCATGGGTCACGGCTATCGCAACATCCGGTCTGGTATTCGGTTCTGTCTACTCGCTGATCATGATCCACCGCGCCTACTTCGGCCCGTCCAAGTCGGACGAGGTTCTCAAAGGCATGGATGGACGGGAAATGATCATGGTGCTGGGCCTTGCCGTGTTGCTGATCGTGCTCGGGGTTTTCCCGCAGCCGTTCCTCGACACATCGGCAGCGACCATGCACGGCGTGCAGCAATGGCTAGGCACTGCCTTCACTCAACTCGCTTCGGCCCGGTAAGAGCGCTATGGACCTGACGATTCAACACTTTATTGCGCTTGCGCCGCTGCTGATCACCAGTATCACCATTGTGGTGGTGATGCTGGCAATCGCGTGGCGCCGCAATCACTCGCAAACCTTTCTGCTTTCGGTCGCGGGGCTGAACCTGGCCCTGCTTTCCATTTACCCGGCAATGAAAGTCGCCCCGCTGGCGGTCACTCCGTTGCTGCAGGTGGACAACTTCGCCTGCCTGTACATGGCGATCATTCTTGCTTCCACCCTGGCTTGCGTGACCATGGCGCATGCTTATCTGGGTGACGCAAAGGTCGGCTATCCGGGTAACCGCGAAGAACTCTACCTGTTGATCCTGCTGGCTGCCGCTGGCGGTCTGGTTCTGGTCAGCGCTCAGCATCTGGCCGGCCTGTTCATCGGCCTGGAGCTGTTGTCGGTACCGGTCTATGGTCTGGTGGCTTATGCGTTCTTCAACAAGCGCTCGCTGGAAGGCGGCATCAAGTACATGGTGCTGTCGGCGGCCGGTTCAGCGTTCCTGCTGTTCGGTATGGCGTTGCTGTATGCAGAAGCCGGTTCGCTGAGCTTCGAAGGCATCGGCAAGGCGATCGCGGCAACCGGCATGCCTAGCCCGATCGCCAGCCTGGGTCTGGCGATGATGCTGGTCGGTCTGGCGTTCAAGCTGTCGCTGGTGCCCTTCCACCTCTGGACGCCGGACGTCTACGAAGGCGCCCCGGCTCCGGTTGCTGCGTTCCTGGCCACAGCCAGCAAGGTAGCCGTGTTTGCCGTGCTGGTGCGCCTGTTCCAGATATCGCCAGCTGCCACCAGCGGCGTGCTGGAGAATGTGCTGGCAGTGATCGCAGTCGCATCCATTCTGGTCGGTAACCTGTTGGCGCTGACCCAGACCAACCTCAAGCGTCTGTTGGGTTACTCCTCCATCGCACACTTCGGTTACCTGATGATCGCGCTGGTAGCCAGCAAGGGCATGGCTGTTGAAGCCATTGGCGTGTACCTGGCTACCTACGTACTGACCTCGCTGGGCAGCTTCGGCGTGATCACCATGATGTCGTCGCCTTACAGCGGTCGCGACGCCGATGCGATGTTCGAGTATCGCGGCCTGTTCTGGCGCCGTCCGTATCTGACCGCCGTCATGACCCTCATGTTGCTGTCGCTGGCCGGCATTCCGCTCACCGCAGGCTTCATCGGCAAGTTCTACATGATCGCGACCGGTGTCGAGTCGCAGTTGTGGTGGCTGGTGGGCGCACTGGTACTGGGCAGCGCCATCGGCCTGTTCTACTACCTGCGTGTGATGGTCACGATGTATCTGGTCGATGCCAAGCTGCCGCGCCATGACGCTGCGTTCAACTGGGCACAGCGTACAGGTGGCGTCATGCTGCTGGCTGTTGCGATCCTGACCTTCGTACTGGGTGTCTACCCGCAGCCGCTGCTGGATCTGGTCGTCAACGCTGGCATTCATATGCCAGGCTGATGCCCGAAAACAAAAAAACCCTGCTATCGAGCAGGGTTTTTTTTTGCCTCAAATAAACTTAACCGGGCAGCCGGACCGGCTTCTTGGCGCTGCTGAACAACCCCCAGGTCGAGATGAACAGTGCGGCAATCAGAGGACCAATCACAAAGCCGTTCAGTCCAAACACCGACATGCCGCCAAGCGTTGAGATCAGGATGAGATAGTCCGGCATTTTGGTGTCCTTGCCGACCAGAATCGGACGCAGCACGTTATCCACCAAACCGATGACGAACACCCCGAACAGGCCCAGCACCACGCCCTGCCAGATCATGCCACTGAGCAGGAAATACAGCGCCACCGGCGCCCAGACGATCCCCGCGCCCACCGCAGGCAGCAGCGAGAGAAAGGCCATGATGACGGCCCAGAGTAATGCGCTCGGGATATCCAGCGCCCAGAAGATGAAGCCGCCCAGCGCGCCCTGTGTGACAGCCACCACAACGTTGCCTTTGACTGTGGCACGCACCACGCGGGTGAACTTGAGTTGCAGGCGACGCTTCTGCTGTTCGGCAAGCGGGACTGCGTTGCGCATCTTGCGAACCAGGTCATGACCGTCACGCAAAAAGAAGTACAGCAGGTAGAGCATGATGAAAAAGCTCACCACGAAATCGAAGGTTCCCTGTCCGAAACTGAACGCTTGGGTCGCCAGGTACTGGCTGCCCTGCATGGCGCCTTTGGCGATCTTGTCACGCAACCCATTGAGGTCGCCCATCCCAAGCCGGTCCAGCAGAGCCTGCAGCGAGTGCGGCAGCAGCGTCTTGAACTCAGCCAGGTAGCCTGCAATGTCCAGTTGCCCGGTTTCGACGTTCTTGTACAGCGTGGTGCCTTCCTGGACCAGCAAGGCGCTGATGATGATCACTGGCAGAATGGCGATGACCAGACAGATCATCAATGTGCACAAGGACGTGAGGTTGCGTGACCAGTTGAATCGAAGTAACAGCCTTCGCTGAAGAGGCGAAAAGATGATGCCGAGAATCACTGCCCAGAACACCGCGCCATAAAACGGCAGCAGAATCCAGATGAAGGCAACGGTCACCCCCACCAGTAGCAGAAGAAGTGTCTTGTATTGCTGTACGGTTTCGTTCATGTCCAGTCCATGTCAGTCGGCCGCGCATTGCGCGCGGTCTAGACCTTAGTCAGCGGGCGAACGTGCGAGTGCCGTATGAATGACAATGATCATGACATGAGCCGAAAGGCCGAAAGCCCGACGTGGCAAGGACCCGGGCCCTTGCCACCCATGGATCAGACCCGGAACTGCCCGACCAGGCCACCAAGGCGTGTGCCCAGTTCGGCGAGCGCGCGCGAAGTCTGCGCGCCCAGTCGGGTTTCGTCCGCAACACTCTCGACCGCACCGGCAATCTGATGAACGCTGCGGTTGATCTCTTCAGCGACCGCCGTCTGCTCCTCGGCAGCACTGGCGATCTGAGCGTTCATTGAGTTGATGGTCGCAATCAGCTCGCCAATGGTAACCAGCGAAACACCGGCTTCATTGGCTTGGGTCGAAGTCCCGTCCCCGGCTTCACTGGAGCGACGCATGGCCGTCACGGCTTCCTGTGTACCATGTTGCAGGCGGTCGATCATGCTCTGGATTTCCTGGGTGCTTTGCTGGGTGCGACTGGCCAGCGCCCGGACCTCGTCAGCCACAACCGCAAAACCACGACCGGCCTCGCCGGCCCTGGCTGCCTCAATCGCAGCGTTAAGCGCCAGCAGGTTGGTTTGCTCGGCGATCGAGCGAATCACACCCAGCACACTGACAATCGATGAAACGTCCTGTTGCAGGCTGTCCAGCGACGTCCCGCTTTTGCGGATATCGTCCACCAGCGCATGGATCTGCCGAATGCTGCCATCAACCACGCGTTTGGCGGTGCGCCCTTGCTCATCGGTCTGCTGAGCTGCGACAGATGCACTCTGCGCACTCTTGGCGACTTCCTGGGCGGCAGCAGACATCTCGTTGATGGCAGTGGCCACTTGATCAGTTTCGTGACGCTGACGCTCCATGGCGCTTTCGGAACGCTGAGCCTGCGATGTCACTTCGCCCACCAGGCCATTCAGTTGTCCCGTCATCTCGGTGATCTGACGGACCAAGCCATGAATCTTGTCGACAAACCGGTTGAACGAACCCGCAAGATCCCCCAGTTCATCGTTGCTGGTAATGGCTAAACGACGCGTGAGATCACCTTCACCTGCGGCGATATCGTCCAGATTGTTTTTCATCAGCCGTAGAGGGCGTAGCAATGTTCCCGTCATCAGAATGCCAATGACGCTGATGACAACCAGCACCAGAAGTGTGATGCCGACAATGCTGTACAGCATCTCCTGCAGCCGCGCCTCCACGTTTTGCCTGACGACGGCGACCTGCGCATCAATGCCGTCCAGATTGACGGCAGAACCGACGATCAGATCCCATTTAGGCAGGTATTCGGTGTAACCGATTTTAGGGACGGGCTCAGTCTTGCCGGGCAAGGCGGAGGAATACATGACGTAATGAGTGCCCGCCTTGCCCACAGCCACCAGTTCACGATTGAGATAGACGCCATTTGCGTCACGAACGTCGTTGAAGCTTTTGCCCAATCCGTCAGGATTGGTGCTTCGGAAAATGCGTATGACCTGGGAGTCGTAACCAAAGAGATAGCCGTCCTTGCCATAGGACACCGAGGAAAGCAGCTTGATGGCCGAGGCCCGGGCATTTTCGTCACCCGGTGCGGCGGCCTCGTACAGCGGCTTGATGGCCGTCATGGCGATAGCGACATAGTTCTGCAACGTCGTCTTCGCTTCGGAGAGCAGGCGCTCTCGCGTATCGTTGACCTCACGATCAGCCTGCTGGTGCAGCATGAACACCGTAGTCGCGCTGATCACCACCCCGAACGTCAGCACGGGCAGTACCGCCAGCAGGAGAACCTTGGCTTTCAGACTAAGACGCATAGGATTGGCCTTGTGGTTATTTTTATAAAGTCGTAGTTACACCACTCTTTATCGGCCAATCCGTTTGAACATTAAGGCCCGTCCTTCTTTACTATCGGACAACGCCTACGTTGGTGCGATACGTTCGGGCAGGTCGATGCGAACCCGCAGCCCCTGCAACGGACTGTCCAGCAACTGCAACTGCCCGCCCCAAGCTTCGACGATATCGCGCACGATGCCCAGTCCAAGGCCATGTCCTGTGATTTGCTCATCAAGACGAGCGCCCCGACTGAATACTTCAGCACGCTTAAGCGCTGGTATCCCCGGGCCGTCATCATCGACCAACAGGCTAAAACCGTTTTGCTGGCGCAGGATACTCAGATGCACC
The DNA here is from genome assembly GCF_900143095.1 of Pseudomonas asturiensis. GTDB lineage: Bacteria > Pseudomonadota > Gammaproteobacteria > Pseudomonadales > Pseudomonadaceae > Aquipseudomonas > Aquipseudomonas asturiensis. Next base: position 565,479 of record NZ_FRDA01000002.1, read on the forward strand.
TCGCTGTCCGCCCATTTGCATGCATTATCCAGCAGGTTACCGAGCAGCTCTAAAATGTCCTCGCGGTCCCATGGCAACTGCATGCCCGCCTCAACGTTATTGACCAGGTCCAGATGCCCGCCATGGATCATGCTCAGCGTGGAAAACAGCCCGCTTAGCTCGGCATCGCAATCAAAACGTGCGCCTGGCAGTGCGTCACCGGACAAGCGTGCCCGGTTGAGCTCTCGCTCCAGACGTAGCCGGATGTTTTCCAACTGTTCCTGTAGCGTTTTGCGCAACGCCGGCTTTTCATCAAGCTGTTCACTCAATGCCAGGCTCAGCAGCACCGCCAGGGGCGTCTTGAGCGCATGCCCAAGATTACCCAGCGCGTTGCGCGAGCGTTTAAGGCTGTCTTCTGTGTGGGCAAGCAGGTGGTTGATCTGCGCGACCAGCGGCTCCAGCTCAAGCGGCACCTGATCGTCCAGTTGGGAACGCTGTCCTTGCTGAAGCTGGGATATCTGGCCGCGCACGGTTTCAAGAGGCCGTAGCGCTCTGCGCACCGTCACACGCTGCAGGACCAATACCAGCATCAATGCGGCAAACCCGAGCCCCAACCCGATCTGTTGCATGCGCCTGAAACTGGCCCTCACCGGGGTATAGTCCTGGGCCACAGTAATCGAAATCTGTTTGCCGAACTTGCGGTATTCGGCCGTCAGCATCAGTAGCGATTGCCCTGTCTGACCCAGCTCGAAATTGGCGTGCAGACCGACTGGGGCGGACTCTGGCAGCTCGAAATCCCAGAGTGAGCGGGAGCGCCAGTGACCTTGCGGTAGGTCAATGCGAAAGTAGTGGCCCGACAGCGGACGCTGGTAGGCGCCAGACAAGCGATGCTCGTCCAGTTGAAGGCCCGCCGGCCCACGAACCAGAGCCACGAGCAAGTTCTCGCTTTCGTTGCGCAGACCTGATTCGAGATAGCGTTGCAAACCAAGCTCGAACAACCACAGGCTGGTCTGCGCCATGACCAGCCCTACCACCACCATGACGGCGATCAGACCGATACTCAATCGCCGCTGTATGGATTTCAACCCCCTGCCCCACCGTAGACGTAACCCTGTCCACGACGTGTCTCGATCACCGCGCGGCCCAGCTTGCGTCGCAGATGATTGACGTGGACTTCAATCACATTGGAGTCGCGCTCATTCTCGCCATCGTACAGATGCTCGGACAGGTGGCTTTTGGAAAGAATCTGTTCGGGGTGGAGCATGAAGTAACGCAGCAGGCGAAACTCGGCCGAGGTGAGCTGGACGTCAACACCATCGCGGGTGACACACTGGCGTCCCTCGTCCAGCTTCAAGCCTGCGGCCTCCAGCGTCGGCTGGTTGGCCAAACCGTGCGAGCGGCGCAGCAACGCCTGAATGCGCAGTTGAAGCTCTTCAGGGTGAAACGGTTTGGTCAGGTAATCGTCGGCACCGGCCTTAAGCCCCTGGATGCGCTCAGACCAGGATCCCCTTGCCGTGAGCACCAGCACCGGCGTCGCCAGCCCGCTGCTGCGCCATTTCTCAAGCACTTCCAGGCCAGGCATGCCGGGTAAGCCCAGATCGAGCACGATGAGATCGTAGGGCTCGCTGGTTCCTTGATAAACCGCATCACGCCCATCTGCCAACCAATCAATGGCGTAGCCTTGTCGCCCAAGCGCCGCAATCAGCTCATCTGCAAGGGGTACATGGTCTTCAACCAAAAGCAGCCGCATCAATCTTCCTCATCTTTCAGCAATCGGCTGTCGCGCGCATCGAACTTAAGTTCGCGAACAACGCCCTGCAGGGTCAGCAATTCAAACTCATAGACGTAGGCATTGTCTTTCTCTTCCAGCTCGGCCTCCAGCAATCTGGCGCCCGGATACAACCCCAATGCCCGCTCGATGAACTGCTCAAGCGGCAGAATTACACCACGCTGACGCAAGTTAAGCGCTTCATCCTGGTTCAGGTCTCTGGCATAGGCAAATGAGCACACCAGACTCAATACCAAGCTCGCGCAAAGACGCTTGTCGACATTCATTAATTATCCTGACGGTTCCTGAAGACTTTACCCGTGACGGCGTCGATCTCGAGATCCCACTCAATATCTCTCACGTCGCGAAGCTCAACCTTGTAGATGTACTTGCCGTACTGAGTTTCAAGCCCGGATTCTACGATCCTTGCACCTGGATGTTGGCTCAACGCCTGGGCATCAAGGAATTCATAGGGTTTGATGGTGCCAGCGCTGCTCAACCGCACGACCTCATCGGGATCAATGTCACGTGCGTGAATGATACAGGCAGTCGTGGATAAGGTTACCGCTGTCAGCAGGGTTATCGGCGTTCTCATGATCACGTCCAGTGCTTTTATGGCACCCACCATAGCGCTGGCAACTTAACTCAAACTGAATAGGTCTGGCCACATGCTATCAATGATGATCGCCATCGCCCGCCATGGAGTTTCAAACCATTACTGTTAAACTCGTGCGCTGCATTTGTCGCTTCTGCGATAGCCACTTTCCCAGAGTTGATACATTTTGGAAATTTTCAAAGAGTTTACGTTCGAGTCCGCGCACCGCTTGCCTCATGTGCCAGAAGGCCACAAGTGCGGCCGCCTGCATGGACACTCGTTTCGCGTCGGCATCCACCTTGCCGGCAAAGTCGATCCTCATACAGGCTGGATTCGCGACTTCTCCGAAATCAAGGCCATCTTCAAGCCGCTTTATGAGCGCCTTGATCACAACTATTTGAACGATATTCCGGGTCTCGAAAACCCGACCAGTGAGAATCTGGCGAAGTGGATCTGGGGTGAGTTGAAACCACTGCTTCCAGAACTCTCTGCAGTACGCATCCATGAAACCTGTACCAGCGGATGTGAATACCGCGGGGAGTGACCTTCAAAAGCCACCTTGCCAGGTGGCTTTTTGTAAGCGAGCGACGAACACGCCTCTCGAACTCCAGCATTACGGGGTCAGATCATTTTTTGCGCGCACGCGACATCAGCCAGATCAAGGACTTGATCCACCCCAGGCGATCGAATGGGTCATTTGCGGGCCGCTGAGCAGCGGCAAGGAGGCGGTGGCGATCAGGGGTCTGATCCAGTCAGCAGGCTCGCTGTAGCGCCTCCATACGCGCTAGACAACGGCAGAGTCACGCGAAGTGCGATGACAGTTCAGACACCAGACGACACCGGTAACGAGAAGTGCAATCGCCGAGATTTCATAGGAGTCGGGCAGCCGATGCTCCCATAGAAATCCAAAAACGAGCGCTGCTAACGTCTCAATCACGAGCACTTGTCCGCTTAGTGCCAAAGGCAGAAGTCGGCTCGCCTGATTCCAGCACGCGCCACCCACTACCGAAGCTAAAAGGGCTACTCCACTCGCGACCAGGAAAAAATGAATCCATTCGGAGCTGTCATGCGCTCCAGCCTGCCAGCCCAGAATAGGTGCCGCCAAAAGCATTGACTGAGCGCCAGTCATGACCCCTGTCAGCAGTGCCCAGTCATGCGAGGAAACGCTGGCTACCTGGGCCAATCGCCGAGCGTTGCTTACTGCGTACCAACTCCACGTCACTAAAGCACCGGCTGCGCATACGATCCCGGCGATGTTTGTAAGCGTATCGGGCCTGTCGCTATTGATCAGTGCATGCCAACTGATAAGCACTACTCCACCCACAGCACAGCACAGCGAAGGGACGAGCTTGTGCAATGGAACGGCGTTGCGGTCATGACGCCCTGCCAACGTTACGAACACCGGAATGAGTCCGACAATAAGAGAAGTTGTGGCGATACCAACCAACTGCACACCGGTGCCTACCAGCGCGTAGTAGATGAGATTTCCTATCAGGCTGAGCCAGAAGAGTGATTTCCAGTCAGCCTTGGTCAGATTGGCGCAAACGCGTCTCCAGCGCGGCATAAGCAAGGCCGCCGAGATTGCCCCATAACAGAGAAATCTCAAGACGGCGAACTGCAGGCCGCTCAGCCCAGGGGTTAGTTGGGGGCCAAGGAAGATCACTCCCCAACACAGGCCGGCACAAACGCCGTAGACGATACCCTTCCACAATGATCGATCAGCAAACATTTCACCCGCTCTCCAAAGCGTAAGGGTGAAGTCTGGATGAACTGACCTGGGGAGTATTGTCGGAAACTGTGGAGTTTTTTACCCGGACTGTTTTTGCGCTTTACGATAAGCCGCCGGGGTCGTGGCGCTCACACGCTGCATGGTACGGGTCAGTGATGCCTGATCGGAAAAACCTGCACGCAAGGCGATCTCAGATATTGGTAATGAGGTTCCACGCAACCATCGTTGAGCTTCTTGTATGCGTAACCCGGTCAACCAAGCCTGAGGACTCATCTCGAACAATAGCCGGAATCGCTGGTGCAACTGACTCATACTCATTTTGGCTACTTGAGCCATGGCCTCATTGCTCCAGTTAGCGCCAGGATCCGCCCGAAGACGAGCGATCAACTGCTCCATGGGGTCTGAAGAACAGGAGTTGTCCGGATTTAGCGATGAGAAAAGCAGAGGCCCCAATTGGGAGGCCGCAATGGACAGTTGCGTGTTACCTATTAGCTCGGCGAACTCGATAAGCCGACGTGTTGCAGGGGGAATAGGCACATATATTCTTCGAGCGAGACGTCCGATTTGGAACGTCTCCAAGATCATAGGCGCACAGTCCAACACTAAAAAGCGGCTGTCGACGTCACTGTGCTGCGAGTGCACAGAGCCGGGTTTCACAAGCGCTGCCATTGAATGATCAATGCAGCCGCCGTGACCGTTCACATCAATTTCCATCTCGCCACGAATAGGCAGTACCAATTGGGCATGCTCATGGTGGTGGTGAGGGCTATCCCTCTCATAGCTGCGAACTTCAAGGCTTAGAAACATCGCTGCACCTTCCGGCCCGTCTGGTGATCCAGGGTCGACGTCCCAAAACGTCAATGCGCAACCCTAACAGGTCAGGCTTGCAACCGATTCTAACATCTGCGAATCAGACCATTGATCGCATATGCTGTGTTGGCTATGCGTTTACGGTTTTTGCCTTGATGTTGAGGTTTTTATTTTTCAGTAGCCCAAAAGACAAAACCCCTCACCGCGTAAGCGATGAGGGGTTCTGGAATTGAATCTTGACGATGACCTACTCTCACATGGGGAAACCCCACACTACCATCGGCGATGCATCGTTTCACTACTGAGTTCGGGATGGGATCAGGTGGTTCCAATGCTCTATGGTCGTCAAGAAATTCGGGTACCGAACCGTGCCAGGAGGCGCGTTTCAGCAAATCGGGTATGTGATATCGGTGTCGTTTGTGACGCAAACTTTCGGTTCGTGTCATCTTCACAGTCACCGCAATCTGTGCCCTTAGGTCGCAGATTGCTTGGGTGTTATATGGTCAAGCCTCAC
>NZ_FRDA01000036.1 GCF_900143095.1 Pseudomonas asturiensis
CAGCGTGCTCTACAAGGCCAAGCGCAAGATCGAGTACTGCAAAGCTCAGACACGGGCCAAGGTCGAGCATCCGTTTCGCGTAATCAAGCGTCAGTTTGGCTACGTGAAAGTGCGCTTTCGTGGGCTGATGAAAAACACAGCTCAGCTGACCACGCTGTTCGCCCTGTCGAATCTGTGGATGGCTCGAAAACAGCTAATGGGTATGGGCGAGTTACGCGTTTAACACGGAAAACCGGGCGGAAACGCCCTCAACGCGCGCTGCATCAGGCCATTTTCAGAAAATAGCGCTGGGTGCCGGGCAAATTGCGACTCGCCGCCGCTGCGCAGCAAGTTGATCGGAGCATCCCTAGGGGCGACAAAACTTAAACCTAGTCAAGCCCCCAACTGGATATCAAACGTGCTCGCCAGGCGCTTGCGGCCTTTGGCAGTGACTATCAATGCACGCGAATCTAGGGTATGCACGAGCCACTTGTCCCGCACCATATGGCCCAGCAACGCCGCGCCGAGAGTGCCGCCTACATGGGCGCAGCGCTGGCTCCAGTCGAGACAGGGAAAGGCAAACCGGCGCCGCGCCTGGGTGTCGGAAGTGAGATCCATGCCCATTTGGGTCAGGTGCTCAATGCCCTTGGGGGTCAGTCCATAGTCGCCCTGCTCTTGGCGCATCCACTCGCCCACCAGCAAGGCATCGTGCAACATGACACCCACCTCCCCGGCCAAATGGTCGTAGCAGGTGCGGGCATGGCGCAGATGGCAGGGCGTGGAGGGTTTGAACGCCGGCACCTCGAATGAGGTAATGGACAACAGCCCTTCCAATGCCTTGGCGACATCGGCACTTGCGAGTTGGAAGTACCGATGCTTCCCTTGGGAAACCAGCGTCACCAGCCCTTGCTCCAGCAGTTTCTGAAAATGGCTGGACGCCGTGGAAGGACTCTTCTGCGCTACTACAGCCAACTCGGTGGCCGTACGGGCCCGGCCATCTAGCAAGCAGCACAACATGCGCGCCCTGGCAGGATCGGCAATCGCCGAGGCAACATTGGCCAGGCGCAGTTCGGATTGCTCAACATCCATTGTTCGATGCTCCTCGAAGTGAAACGTACACCGCAAGCATAACCTATGAGCCAACATGGAGGAGCTGGCGATGAAGAACACCCGATTCTTTGGAAAAGCTGTACTGACGTGTACGTTCATCCTGGCAGTGTTCGGATGGGGCATAGGTTTTTACGGGCCACCCATTTACATGCAGGCCGTCATGGAACGCACCGGCTGGCCGATCGCCCAAGTATCGGCAGCCGTCACCCTTCACTTTCTCAGCGGCACACTGGTCATTGCGAACCTGCCACGCATTTATGCCCGCTTCGGAGTGCCCGCCATTACGTTGCTTGGCAGCATCGTACTGGGAGTCGGGGTGAATATCTGGGCTCAGGCCAACCTGCTATGGGTGTTATATGCCGGCGCCATATGCTCGGGCATCGGCTGGGTCACGCTCGGTGCCGCCGCCGTGAACACATTGATCGCTCCTTGGTATGTCAAAGAGCGGCCCAAGGCTCTGGGCAAGGCATACAACGGTGCCAGCATGGGCGGGGTAATCTTCTCACCGTTATGGGTATTTTTGATTGAGCGTCTTGGCTTTGGTGCGGCGGCGCTGGTGATCACCATCACCGCAATGGTGCTGATGGGCAGCTTCGCCTTTCTGGTCTTCAATAAAAGCCCGCAAAGCCTGGGCCAGCATCCCGATAACGAAGCACTGCCGGAACCCATCGCAACCAGCGCCATTGTCGCGCCCTGGACTGCCGCACAGACCCTCAAGTCAGCGAAGTTCCGCACCCTGGCCGCCGGGATGTCGCTGGGGCTGTTCGCGCAGATCGGTTTGATTGCACACCTGTATTCGATCCTGGTGGGACGCATGGGCGCCCATAACGCCTCATTCGCCATGGGCCTTGCCACCGCCAGCGCAATGGGCGGTCGTTACTTCGCCGCACGGCTGATGACCGGGGGCATCGACCGTCGTCAACTGGCTTGCCTGGGCTACGCCATCCAGATGCTCGGGACGCTTATGCTGCTTGGCCTGGACAGTCACCCGGCAGTGGCGTGGGTGGCGGTGCTGCTGATCGGTTCAGGCATCGGAAATGCCACCTCCTTGCCGCCGCTGATCGCACAGACCGAGTTCAGCCGCGAACAAACCGCCAAGGTAATCGCGTTAATGGTGGCGATCAGTCAAGCCACCTATGCTTTTGCTCCGGCGTCCTTCGGACTCATACGCTCAAACTTTTCAGATCCGGGCGATGCAATCATCGGCCTTGTGACCGCTGCAGCGGCTGCACAAATACTGGCGATCCTGTCATTTTATCTCGGTTCTACCGCACGCCCATTCGGTAAAATCGCCTATTGATGCCATCCTTAGGCCAGGCAGTTACGCTGCCTGCCCCCTGTCCTGCCTTGGATTTAGTCCCCTGTAAGCGCCCGTTGAATACGCATTGCGTCAGTCCACGCTGTGTTCATCAAATGTTCAGGTTGCCAATATGGAATGCCAGATTGCGCCCCGCAACAAGCGAAGATTCGGCAGCGTTCAGCCAGTGATGATCGCTGCTCTGCGTGAGTCAAACCCACAGGACTACCCACCTGACGTTATCGCTTAAGTTGAGCGGAGCTTTTACTCTTGAGGCCGTCAGCGTACAGCTCACTGAGTGCGAGGTTTTCGTAGCCTTGGCGTAAGCGTCCGGTTAAGTCGCCTTGACGTAAGGGATGGGAGGTAGCGGCGCTGACGCAAGCGTAAGCAGTGGCCATATCGTCAGCCAGTTTTTGGACTTGAAGCGGTCTTGATAGATCGCTTTTTTCGCCGAGGTAAACCGCTCCGTTGGCCTGATAATCAACTCAAATAGATCATCAAGCCCCAGCGGTGCCGCGATCTCGCATGAGCCTTCCTCTCGCAGTCTTACGGCTACCGCCGTTGCGGTTTCCGGCCAGTAGCGCATTGCGTCGGTAGTAGAAAGGTATGGTTCATCGCCATTCTGAACATGCATTCTGGCTTGGTTTTTCACAGACCAAATTACTGTCGGATCTAGACTCCTGAGGACGGCCTCCAAAGCTTCATCTTCCTCGGGGGTGCAGCGCTTCGCATCAAACCAGATGACGTCAACGTCTGTTGAGACCGTAGACGAACCGCACCCGTGCAAATAGTCCCAAACCGCGTTTCGGACGAAACCTGCTCCTATCCAGCAGTCTGGCAATTTGAGGGAGCGCACCATTTCAAGTAATCGCCACCGAACGGGGTCATCTGAAATAATCGCCTGGACTGTCGAAATATTGTCCACTCAGAACTCTCCTTATTTAGGTTAGGCAGGCATCCACAGATGCGGCAGCAGTTGTTCGATCTCGCTCGCCCGCTGCGTCGGCAGGCGTGTAAGAACATCCTTCAAGTACGCATACGGATCATGCCCGTTGAGCCGCGCCGACTGGATCAAACTCATGATCGCCGCCGCACGTTTACCGCTACGTAACGAGCCAGCGAACAGCCAGTTCGAGCGACCAAGAGCCCACGGCCGGATTTGATTCTCGCACCAGTTATTATCGATGGGCACAGCACCGTCATCGAGATAGCGCGTCAGCGCTATCCAGCGTTTGAGGCTGTAATCCAACGCTTTCGCGATGGCCGATCCCTCAGGCACAAGCTGTCTTTGAGCGATCATCCAGGTATGAAGTGCGTCGATGATCGGCGCTGCTTTTTCCTGCCGTATTCGCTGTCGATCACCCGGTTCCAGCTCGCGGACTTCTCGTTCAACTTCGTACAAGGCCGCGATGTAGTGCAGCGCTTTTTCGGCGATCTGGCTCTTGTTGGTCGCGTGCAAGTCGAAGAACTTTCGGCGTGCATGAGCCATGCAGCCGATCTCCGTGACGCCCAGTTCAAAGCCTGCCTTATAGCCAGCGAAGTCATCGCAGATCAGCTTCCCGTTCCAACTACCCAGGAAGGCTCGGGCATGTTCGCCAGCGCGGCTTGTCTCGACGCGCTGGATCAACTGCGCCGCCAGGGCAAGCAGTTGTTCAGGGTTTAATTGATCGAGATTTGGATGCAAAGTCATGCCGCCGATTTTGCCAGAGAAGGCTGGTGGCGACGATAGACTGATGGGCTAATTGCGCTGGCAAAGCACGCCATGGCAGGTGTTAAGGAATCTCCGAACAAGTCCCAAGATGTGCTGAAATACGCCTGACCACCTGATCCGAGCCGCCCATGAGCCAGATGAGCTTTTCCGATTTCGAATATGCCGGCAAGCGCAAGCAGACACGCCGCGAACGCTTCCTCGCCGAGATGGATCAGGTCGTGCCCTGGACAGGTCTACTGGGCCTGATCGAGCCGTTCTACCCCAAGGCCGGCGGAGGCAGAAAACCTTATCCTCTGGAAACCATGCTGCGCATTCATCTGCTGCAGAACTGGTTCTCCCTGAGCGACCCGGCCATGGAAGAAGCGCTCTACGAAATCACGCCCATGCGCCAGTTTGCACGCCTGACCTTGAGCGC
>NZ_FRDA01000034.1 GCF_900143095.1 Pseudomonas asturiensis
GGTTGTTCAACTATGACCTGCAGTTGACCTCCGCCGACGGCTCGCTGGACCTCAACCAGTTGCTCGGCAAGCCGATGTGCCTGTCACTGCAACTGGCGGGCGGCGCTCAGCGGTACTTTCATGGCATCGTTGCGCGCTGCAGCCAGAACGTCACCCGTGACCAGTTCGCCAGTTATCAGGTTACGTTGCGGCCCTGGCTGTGGCTGCTGACGCGCACCTCCGACTGCCGGATTTTCCAGAACCTGACCATCCCGCAGATCATCAAGCAGGTGTTTCGCGACCTGGGGTTCTCGGACTTCGAAGACGCCCTCAGCCGTCCGTACCGCGAGTGGGAATACTGCGTGCAGTACCGCGAGAGCAGCTTCGATTTCGTCAGCCGCCTGATGGAACAGGAAGGCATCTACTATTTCTTCCGCCACGAAAAGGACCGTCATGTCCTGGTGCTGGCCGATGCGTACGGCGCGCATCAACCGGCGCCGGGCTACGAGTCGGTGCCCTATTTTCCGCCGGACGGCCAGCACCGCGAGCGCGATCACATCAACGACTGGCGTCTGGCGCAGGAAGTCCAGCCCGGATCGCTGGAGCTCAACGACTACGATTTTCAGCGCCCCAGCGCCAGCATCGACGTGCGCTCGGCCATGCCGCGCCCGCACACCGCAGGTGACTATCCGCTGTACGACTATCCCGGCACTTACGTGCAGAGCCAGGACGGCGAGCATTACGCGCGCACCCGCCTGGAAGCCCTGCAAAGCCTGCACGAACGCATCGAACTGAGCGGCAACGCACGGGGCCTCGGTGCCGGGCATCTGTTCAGCCTGACCGGCTTCGGTCGTCAGGATCAGAACCGCGAATACCTGATCGTCGGTGCCCGTTACTACGTGGCCCAGGAAAGTCTGGAAAGCGGCGGTTCGGGCGGCGGTGTGCAGTTCGAACTGGGCCTGAGCTGCATCGACGCGCAGCAGAGCTTCCGGCCGCTGGCCAACACCCAGCGCCCCATCGTCAAAGGGCCGCAGACCGCTTTGGTGGTCGGCCCCGCTGGCGAGGAAATCTGGACCGACCAGTTCGGCCGGGTGAAGGTGCATTTCTACTGGGACCGTCACGACCAGTCCAACGAAAACAGCTCGTGCTGGATCCGGGTGTCGCAGGCCTGGGCTGGCAAAAACTGGGGTTCGATGCAGATCCCGCGCATCGGTCAGGAAGTGATCGTCAGCTTTCTGGAAGGCGACCCGGACCGGCCGATCATCACCGGTCGCGTGTACAACGCCGAACAGACCGTGCCCTACGACCTGCCTGCCAACGCCACCCAGAGCGGCATGAAAAGCCGTTCCAGCAAGGGCGGCACACCTGCGAATTTCAATGAAATCCGCATGGAAGACAAGAAAGGCGCGGAGCAGTTGTACATCCATGCCGAGCGTAACCAGGACATTCTGGTCGAGAACGACGAAACCCATTGGGTCGGCCACGACCGCAGTAAAACCATTGATAACGACGAAACCGTGCACGTCAAACACGACCGCACGGAAACAGTCGATAACAATGAAACCATCACTGTGCACGCCAATCGCCGTAAAACGGTAGACCGCAATGAGACAGTGAACATCGGCATGAACAAGTCGGAAACGATTCTCATGGCCTCCTTGCAGAATGTCGGTCTGGGACGAATGGAAAACGTGGGCCTGGGCTACAGCCTCAATGTCGGCATGGCGATGAACACGTTTGTCGGCCTGAGCCAGACGACTCAGGTGATCAAGAAAAAAACGGTGTCGGTGGGTGAAAGCTACACGTTGAGTGTCGGCGGAACCGACGATGGCTCGACCATTACGCTTGACGGCAAAAGCATTCGACTGGGCAGCAAAACCATTGAGGTGGTCGCCGATCAGGAAATTCGCCTCACGTGCGGAAAAAGCACGATCCGCATTACCGCATCCGAAATAGAGATTCTTTCGCCCAATGTCGACATCAACTGCTAGTCCATCCGCCTCCGCCGCTGCTGCGGTGAGCCTCACGCTGAACGGCCCGTGGCGATCGCGCACGACGAGGACGTCGACATGAGTGGCCTTCCCGTTTCCCATGTCGGCGAAAAGGTTGCCGGAGGCGTCATCGCAACAGGATCGCCAACCGTGCATGTCGGCAGCTCAGGCGTCGGCATGGCCGATCGTGTTTCCGCCTGCGTGCCGAATGTGGGTCAGCCCGTCAATCCGATGCTGGGCTGCAAACTGCTGCCTGAAGAGGTCGATTTTTCCCTTGCAGCGCCAGACACCTTCAGTTTTGGACGCGGTTACCTGTCCAGCAATCCGCGGGTCGGCAAGCTGGGTCAGGGCTGGTGGTTGCCGGGCGAAAGCATGGTGCTGGAACTGAGCGCCGAGGCCTGCGTGCTGATCGACGCCCAAGGCAGACGAATCACGTTCCCGGCACTGGCTGCAGGCAAGGAGTTGTACTCGGGAAGCGAGCAGCTATGGCTGCGTCGAGGCGGTGCCGTCCCTGAAGCGCAGTCGCTCCCTGTCTGGAAAGGTCGCTGGGCAGCGGTGCCGAGTGAGTGGCAACGTCATGAAGGCGCAGTAGTGCTGCTGGCTGATGACAGCTACCTCTGTTTCATGCAGCAACCTGACGGCATCTGGCGCTTGCACTCGACGTTTGGGCGCAATGGCTACCGGACCGAGTTCGGCTGGAGCCGTCGTGGCTTTCTCACCAGCATCCGCGACAGTGCCGGACGCAGTTATGTGCTGGTGTATCAGCATGCCTGCGAGCCTCGACAGGGCGATGACGGCATCCGTTTGTGCGGCGTGATCCTTGCCAACCTCGACGGCCCGGTGCCTGAGCATTTCGACCCCCAGGCTTACGGTCACGACTGGCTGGTTCGCTACCAATTCAACGAGGCAGGTGACCTGATTGCGGTGCGCGACCGCGCGGGCGAAATCGTGCGGGTGTTCGCCTGGAACAATCACATTATGGTCGCCCACGGCGAACCCGGCGGCCAGGAAGTGCGTTATGCCTGGGATGTCCACAGCCCCGAGGGCCGGGTCATTCAGCAGAGCGAGGCCGACGGTCTGGTTCGCGAATTCCGTTACTACGCCGACGCCACGGATGTGGTCGACAATCTGGGACGTGTGGAGCGTTACGAATTCAGTGGCGACGCCGGACAGCGGCGCTGGACCGCGCTGGTTCGCGCCGATGGCAGCCGCACCGAATTCGAATACGACCTGTTCGGCCGACTGGTGCTCATGCGCGACCCGCTGGGACGCGAAACGCGCAGGCGGCTCGATGGGCAGGGTCGGCTTCTGGAAGAGCTTTCACCCGGCAAGCGTCGTTATTGCAAGACGCTGGATGAGGAAACCGGTCAGCTCAAGGCCCTGATCGATACGATGGGACGTCAGTGGACATTCGAGCGCGACGCGCGCGGCAATAGGGTGAGCGTCACCGCGCCCACCGGCACGACCCGTTATCACTACGACGATCCGGCCCTGCCTGACAGGCCTACGCGAATCATCGACAGCAAGGGCGGCGTGAAAACGCTGCAATGGAATCGACTCGGCCTGCCCGTCAGCGTGACCGATTGTTCGGCCCAGACCTATCGCTACGAATACGACAGTGAGGGCCGACTGATTGCCGAGACGGACCCGAGCGGACAGGTTTCTCGCAGACACTATGATCTGCTTGGTCAGGTCATCGGCCTGACTTTCGCTGACGGCTCGAGCTTCGTGTACCGATACGATGCCCAGGGCCGACAGACGCATATGGCCGACGCCCAAGGGCACTGCACGCAGTTTTCCTGGGACCGCAACGCACGTCTGCTGAGCGCTAGCGACGCAGCAGGTCACGAGCTGCGCTACCTCTACGACGAGGCAGGCCGTTTGTGCAGTATCACCAACCAGAACGGCGTCCAAGCCCGCTTCGCCTATGACGTGCTTGACCGTCTTGTCGAAGAAACCGGCTTCGACGGACGTCGCCAGCAGTACCGCTACAACCTGGCGGATGAAATGATCACGCGTATCGATGCGGATCACGGTGAAACCCACTATCAGTACAACCGCGACGGACGCTTGCTCAGCACCACCTATCCGGCGACCCAAGGCGCAGCGGCGTTCAGCGAGCAGTATCACTGGATGGCGGACGGCCGCCTCGCGGGTGTCCAGAACCCTGAGTGCGAAGTGCGTTTTGCCTACGACGATGCAGGCAATCTGTGTCTGGAAAATCAGATTCATGCCGACGGCTGGGTCTACAGCGTCGAACACCGACATGATCCTCTGGGCGTACGCGAGAGCAGCCGCTATGGCGATGCGCCCGAGGTGAACTGGCTGACCTATGGTTCGGGGCATCTGCATGGCGTCGTGGCAGGCCATGTCGAGATCGGCTTCGAGCGTGACGCGCTGCATCGCGAGCGTTGCCGGGACGCACGACTCAAGGGCCAGCCACAAACGCTGTTCAATCTGCAATGTGAATACGACCCCACCGGGCGCTTGTCACACAGCCATCTGAAGCTGGCTGCGGCAGAAGAGTGGAAGCGCGGCTACCGCTACGACGGACTGGGCCAATTGAGCCAGATCATCGACAACCAGCACCCGGACCTTCGCTATACCTACGACCTCAGCGGCACGCTGGTGGCCAGCCAACGAGGCAACGCCCTCGAACGACGCTATCGCTTTGACCCGGCGGGCAACCGGCTCGAAACGGATGACGACGGTTCGGGCCAGGTCCAGACCCACTACGAACACAACGAGCTATACCGTTCGGGCTACACAGGCTCCCGTCACGAAACCGCTCAGTTGAATCCGGCAGCAGAACGCTGGGCGGGTAATCGCGTGGAGACATTCCGGGGCAGCACTTACCGCTTCGACGCCTGCGGACAGTTAATCGAACGGACCGACCCGGATGGCAACCGCTTGCGACTGGTTTATGACGGTGCGCAGCGGCTGGTACGCCTGACAAGACAGCGCCCGGATGGTGTGCGTGTAGAGGCACATTATCGCTACGATGCCTTGTCCAGGCGGATAGCCAAAACCGTTCATGTGGGCAAAGCGTCGAGTCTGGTGCGCTACGGCTGGGACGGCGGACGTCAGTGTGCCGAAGCGCGCGCCGAACTACTGCGCACCACTGTGCATGAGCCGAACAGTTTCGTCCCGCTGCTGCGAGTGGATCAGCGCTGCGAACCCGACAGCCCGGAGCTGCTGGCCGTTCGTAAAGACATGGCCGCGGCGGACCAGCCGTTACCCGCGCAATGTCGCCCGACGCTGGGCGAACCGACGATCAGCTTTTTCCATACCGACCACATCGGCACGCCGCTGCAACTGAGCAACGAGCGCGGGCAGCTCATCTGGCAGGCTGGCACCGACGACTGGCGCGCAGTGGCAGACGAACAAGGCTCCACCGATCAGCCGATCCGTTTCCAGGGTCAATACCACGACGAAGAAAGCGGGCTGTACTACAACCATCACCGCTACTACCTGCCTGAAATCGGCCGTTACGCAAGCCAGGACCCGATTGGCTTCAGGGGCGGGCCGAACCCTTATGTCTATGCGCTGAACATCCCTTCCGTGGCCTATGACCCGAGTGGGCTTTTTGTGCCGTTGGTGATTATTGGCGGGATTCTGCTCAAGGCAGCAATCGGTGCGACCGTCGAAGTCGGCATGCAGACGGGCAAGCAGGTGCTGGGGCAGATGAAGGACAACTGGGACAATGATCGGGATCTGACGGATATCAAGTGGAAGTGTATCGACATCAATTACAAGCACGTCGCCGCGTCTGCTGCATTCAGTACCGTCGCTCCAGGCTTGTTTGGATCTGCCAAGACCGTCTTTACATCATCCAAAGCACTGAAAGCGCTATCAGGCCAGGCTGCCAACACGGCTAACCGTGCCGCCAAGCTGGCCGCTCGCAAAGCCGCTCACACGGGCACAATCAAAACAACGGTAGCCAGTCAGGCTATGTGGCAGACCGGCAAAGCCATCGTGAAATGCCCGCTGAAAGATAAAGAAGAGGAATGCCAATGACCACTCTCAAATACATGCTTGGCATGCTGGCCGTGGCCGTTGTATGCGCCTATTTCTACAACATGCTGGAAAAGCATCTGGGGGATACCTGGCTGACCGTCGGGATTTTCGCAATAGTGCTGATCTCCTTGCGCGCAGGGCTGTATTTCTACAGAAAGTCCAAAGGCATCAAGGACACGTGGCCGAATGATTGAGCGCTCCGACGACGCCTGCTCGCTCGTAAAAAACCTCAGGATCAGCGAGAAGATCAGGCAGTTCGCAAGCGTGAACCCACAGACGAGAAGCAAGGGGGTCAACGAAGCATGACAGGACGACATCACCCATGAACTTCCAGCAACTCACCCGCCTGGCACAGGTCACCAGCCCGCTCGGCCCGGACGTGCTGCTGCTCAAGGAAATGAGCGGCGGCGATGAGCTGGGGCGGTTGTTCAAC
>NZ_FRDA01000011.1:0-81956 GCF_900143095.1 Pseudomonas asturiensis
GCTTGCCGGCATATTCGAAATCGGAAAAGCTCATCTGGCTCATGGGCGGCTCGGATCAGGTGGTCAGGCGTATTTCAGCACATCTTGGGACTTGTTCGGAGATTCCCTAAGCAAGACTCAGAGTTATGCGCGAAATGTCCTTGGTCGCTATGAACCGCTTCTTACGAGCGCTATTCGAAACCTTGAGCTCTCCGAACACCAAGACATAGCTCCCAGACAACTCATCTGTGTCCGCTACGGGAAATCTTTCTAGGAAAGGAACGCTCAGCGAAGCGTCAACAACAATGCTGACGTCATCAGTTGCCCCGCTATTAAGCCAAAGGCTTTTTGATTCCCCTTTGGACAAACCTGCATCTGTGATCAATCCCCAGTATCCCCTGAAGGAGTTTAGGTGGTGCACGTTAATTTCATCAAATTTGACAAATAGGTCTTTTACCCGGTACTCGCCCTCGGGCAAAGCTATCAACTGATCTGACCTGCAAAAGTCCTCACTGTGCATGAGGTTTTTAAGCAGAGTACTAAGCCTTCGATGTGAAACTGAAGTTTGCGCCCTTTGGCCTCCTCGAAATCTCCCCCCTCGCCCGGCGCCGTCATCGTCGGCATCTGGTCCGGGATGCAGAACAGGGCTCGCACCAAATTTGAAATCGATCTCGATCCGCTCTCCGTGATTTATACGCTCCTCTTTATCAGGACCGGACATACCGCCTTGCGAAGAATCCACGGCAGCTAACGAGCAATTCTCGCCGTGAGGCCGCGCACCGAAGCAAGCCGCCTGCCCACTGGTTGACTCCTTACGAAAAAAAGCTGGCCCCCTGCACTCGGGACAGACTAATTGGCGGCGGTAAGCCTCGATAACTGAATCATCCAAAGCTTCAAAGCTTAGAGCCGAATAATTTCGGCCATCGGCCGTGCAATGCGCTACATCCATGATGATCTTCCCTGGTAAATCCAAATCGTAGTAGCTATCAGCCACGTCCAAAACATCCCCTCTTCAATACCTCAATTTCATAAGTGACGCTAGCAAGCAATGTCGGCGCCCGATAGGAATCGACCATGGACTATGAATTACACCTGGGCGACTGCCTAGAGGTGCTGCGCGGCTTGCCTGCGAACTCGATCGACAGCGTTGTAACTGATCCGCCCTATGGCATTCGCTTCATGGGCAAAAGCTGGGACGGCCAAGACATCGAAGATCGTGCCGCATACCGGGCCAGCATGCCGTCACACGCTGGGGCATGCGGGCCGAACGGCGGGCACCGATCGGTCGCAGCCGAAGCGGGAAAGTACGACCTGACGCCAGCCGGTATGCGAGCCTTCCAAGCATTCACGCTGGAATGGGCAACAGAGGCCTTGCGAGTACTCAAGCCCGGCGGGCACCTGCTGTCATTCGCCGCCGCCCGGACCTACCACCACATGGCTGTAGGCATAGAAATGGCGGGCTTTGAGATCCGTGACCAGATTATGTGGGTGTTCGGCTCCGGCTTTCCGAAGTCGCACAACCTGAAAGGCGATCGCGCTGGTTGGGGCACTGCTCTGAAGCCCGCGCATGAGCCGATTTGTATGGCGCGCAAGCCATTCTCCGGGACAGTTGCTGCAAATGTTGAGCAGCACGGTACCGGGGCAATCAACATTGATGCTTGCCGAATAGATCCAACAGGCGAGAGCAGGCAACGAATCGGCGAGGCATCTCAAGATAAGCGCTACGCCGAGAGCGGTGGGACGAATTTCGCTGCACGCCCGGGCGTCCGTGGCGGCGATCCGCTTGGCCGATGGCCAGCGAACCTGATTCATGACGGAAGCGAGGTTGTTCGTGCTGCTTTCCCGAGCGCAAAGGGCCAGCAAGGTGATTTGAAATCGCACGGCGTCTGCCGGCAGTCTCCCAACGGGATATTCGGCGGGATGCGCCCTGCCCTCGATCACGCCGCCAGAGTAGAAAGCGACGAAAGCGCTGCGCGTTTTTTCTACTGCGCAAAGACGACTCGCGCTGATCGGCATGAGGGCCTGATTGACCCCGGCCCCCAGTTCAAGCAGGGCACCACCTTGCGCAAGGTGCAGGTAGCGGACACAAAGGGCAACAACCATCCAACGGTGAAACCCACGGAACTGATGGCCTACCTGCTCCGGCTGGTCACTCCACCTGGCGGGAAAACGCTTGACCCTTTCATGGGCTCAGGCAGCACAGGCAAGGCGGCAGTACTCGAAGACTTCAACTTCATCGGGATCGAGCAAGACGCCGCGTACATGGCGATCGCCAAGGCGCGGATCAGTCACGCGCACGCCAAAAGCCTGCTGGCCCAACACGAAAGCGCTCTGAAAGAACAGCAACTCAACCTTTTCAGCGCGTAACCACACCACTCAACGACTCACGCCACCCCGGCGAGGATGAGCATGACCACAGCAATTGATTTGTTCGCCGGGCTCGGCGGATGGAATACCCGCGCGCAATGCTGGTGACAACGCTCTATGGGCTGCGAACCACTGGCCTGTTGCAGTTGTTATCCACAAGTATCTTCGGATCGCAGGTTTCTCCGCCCGAGACTCCTATGCATAGGATGGCCGGCGGCTTCCGCCTCGCACCTTATGTACGAGCAGCCTATCGCTGCGATGCCAACGTGATATCATGGGCAATTCTATCAATATGGATATACATAGATGATTCAGTCTATCACAACTTGGCTTAAAAACTTTTTCGTGAAAACCTGGCAGTTTTTTGCGAGCGTTGTTGTGGTTATAATCGTTTTCATAAGCCAGTTCCATGATTTCAAATCCCCAGACATGGCGCTAGAGGTCACATCTGTCAAAGCCACAAGTTCCCAACCAATCGACCTAATTAAGCTCAACGAACTTTCATCTTTAAAATTTATTGTTAGCTACGGATACCCCAGTATCATTCCTCAGCGCGAGATGGAATTTTCCCCGGAAGAAATAGATCGCTCCCTACTAATCTTCAAGAATCGTATAATTTCTCTATCTACTGAAATTGAGCACACGGAGAAAAAACTTGCTTTCGGCTTCTCTGGTGCCGATCAAAAAACAATACTGAACCAGTTAGCCGACTTACATGATAATGACAGCACCAGTTACCAGCGTTTCTTCATGAGCACAGCATCGCGATCACTAAGCAACTCGCAAGAGTCCAACACAGAAAAGAAAATCGACAGCCTAAAAGAAAAGATCACCGATAGTCTTGAATCAAAAAGACGAGAAAGAGACAACTTAAACATTAAATACGATCAAGCCAACAAGGATTGGACCGAGTTTAAATCAACGGTCATGCCAAGCAGAACAAAACTAGTAATAACCTGTGCCGTGGGAAACCAAGGAAGTGGAGCAACATCTTTAAAACCTCAGGCCCTCTTCAGAGCAAATTTAGGCGAAGGAAATTATCTGGACTTCTCTATGAAGATGAGCGACTACGATAGCTCCCCAGAAGCTGCCACCTTGCAACCCCAGTCGTACAAGGTAATTAAATTCGAATCTGATGAAATTCAATCGATGACAGCTGCGGACAGAGATCGCTTTAAATCATTCTTGGGAAATGCCTCTCCGGCCAGGCTGTTCGTATCGGA
The DNA here is from genome assembly GCF_900143095.1 of Pseudomonas asturiensis. Lineage (GTDB taxonomy): Bacteria > Pseudomonadota > Gammaproteobacteria > Pseudomonadales > Pseudomonadaceae > Aquipseudomonas > Aquipseudomonas asturiensis. The sequence continues at coordinate 3,570 of NZ_FRDA01000011.1, forward strand.
TGTACGCGGTGAAGTTTACGAATCTAATTCGGTTCCATTTTCACCTGGCGTATATGAGCAAAAGATGTTTGATGCACTGAAACAGTTCGCATCATCGAAAACTCGATAATGGCTAATTCGCTGCGCCATGACCTGCGTAGTTATGGGGAAATTCCTATGACGAGTCGCTGAACAGTTTTAATTTTACATCCCTGACCAGGCTGAAAGCGTTGAACTTTAAAAGGTGCATCAGCCAGTCTTTTACCCTTTTGGAGCTCACGGCCGTCGCCCAAGAGCAAAACTCCGATAGATGATGGTGAAGGCGGGATTACCGGCTGGCTCAGCGGCGTTGGCGGCAAGGGAGAACAAAGAATGCCGGCAGTTCAAGCAGAGCCTCGCTTAGACGCCTCACCCATCTTGAATGCGAGCATCTTCAAGATTTCCGAAAACTACACGCTGATCACGCTGTGAAATAGGCTTTCCGGCGAATGTCAGGGCGGCCCGCGCTACAAAGCGACCGTTAGCAGCAAGGCTGCGCCAGTCGTGCGCTGGATAGTCATGCGGATTTTGAATCAGTTATGACAAGCTGAAATCCCCGCAATCCCCACCACTTCAATCAATTCAATGTCAGCCGCGTGTGCGGCAAGGACGAAGTCATGCCTGAAGGAAAGATCGTATTCATCCAGCCAGCGCCCGTCATTCGCGACGAAAACGGTTTCTTCCAGCACCCGGATATGCCGGACTTCGAGGAGGGCGACGGCGAGAAATGCAAAGCGTGGGTCGCTGAGCAAGCCCTCGAAGTGGGTCAGGTCGAACTTGAGTACGCAAGCGACAAAGCTGTTGCTGATCGCTACTTCGAAGCAGGCGATCCTGACTGCAGTTACTGGGAGCCAGATCGCCCTGATGGTGAAGACTGGTTCTGCCTGGCTATTCATGACACGGACGATGGTCCGGTGTGCTGGTGGGCACGCCGGCTGAAGCCGTGAGCCTAACGCAACGTGAAAATCAGCTCTCCCCTGTCAGTCATCGCCATGCCGTACTTGAGCCTGCCCAGGTACTGGTCATGCATTGAGTAGACCCGGTCGTCGATGATTCTGAAAATCATCGTTCGGTCCGACCAGATATTGCCGTCCACCGCCCGCCTGCCGAGCCTGGCATTGCGCGGGCTATACACCTCATCTGCTGTTGTGGTGCATTCCATGACCTCTCCTTGGCGTTGCCCCAGCTCCTGCTGGCCGCATGAACCATAGCAGTGATCGGCAGTTTCTGCCTGATACCCCCTTCCCTACAGAGCCTGCCGGTGATCGGCGGGCGGAGATATGCGCATGATCATTGATGACGTAATGAACGACGAAATCACCCTTCACGGCCTAGGCTTTGTGCAGGTCCAGCTCGAAGGTAGCCAGCGCCTACACGTCTGGCACCCAGAACTACCGCGCCGCGCATGCTTCGAGCATTCAGCCATCCATGATCACCGCTTTAGCTTCACCTCGCGCGTGATCATTGGTGAGCAGCGCAACATCGAATTCAGGGCCGACCCTGATCCCGATGGAGAATACATGCTCTATCTGCACGAGGGCGCACGCACTTCATGTGGCGGGCGCCCGTGGGTGCCTGATGGCCGAGTACAAATGGTCAAGATCCATGACGAGACCATAACGGCCGGCCTTACCTATGGGCAGACTGCATACCACTACCACCGAACCGAGCCTCAAGGAGACGGCAAGGTCGCCACCATTCTGCAGAAGTGCGGCGAGTACTCCCGTGGCGCTCACTCAAGCTGCCTGATCGGCACGCAGCCCGACGATCAGTTTGATCGCTATCAGTGGACGCCAGCCCAGCTCTGGGAAGTCGTGCGCAGCGTTCTTATCGGATAACCCCTTCTGCCGCCCAACGCGGCCCGGAGCAATAAAATGAGCAAAGTTACCCTCGACGAGTGGGCGGCAGACCAGTTTCGGACGCCGCCCAGCCTGAATACGCTGCGCAAGTGGGCTCGCGAAGGCCGAATAGCGCCAGCTCCCGTAAAGCATGGCCGAAGCTACTATGTCGAAGCCGAGGCGCAATACAGCGAGCCCGAAAAACCGATTGTCCGCATTACGGGCGGAAGCCTGATCAGCCGAATAGAGAGTGCACGTAATGGTTCCAAGGCCGCGTAACGCTGGATCAAAAGACCTCCCGCCTAACTTGTATCGAAAAACCGACAAACGTAACGGCCAAACCTACTACACATATCGTGATCCACTCACAGGCCGAATGTTCGGCTTGGGCAAGGATAAGGCGGCAGCGATTATGGAAGCTGTTGCTGCCAATCATGCGGACGTGCTGAGACCAACACTAAGGGAGAGGATCACCGAGCCAGTCGCTTCGCTTGACCGTTTGTTCGCTGATTGGCTTGTTGAGTACGACCTGATCTACCGAGAAAGGGGTCTCAGCGTGCATACCGTTCGAACTCTCAAAAGTAGGCTCAGGGTGCTCAAGGAAGCTTTCGGTGATAAATACATGCGCAGTATCCGGACGATGGATATAGCGACGTTCCTCGCCACATTCACTAAGGCCGGGAAAGCGCCAATGTCCAAAGCATTGAGGTCCTTGCTACGGGATGTCTTCACAGAAGCCATTGCGGCTGGGTGGTGTGACCTAAACCCCGTCGATGCGACAAAGGCGGCACGGTCAAAAGTGAAGCGCGGGCGCCTAAGCCTCGAACTCTGGAAAGCAGCTCACGCAGCGACTGACAGGCCCTGGCTTAAGCGGGCGATGGAGCTTGCCCTGCTCACAGGACAACGCAGAGACGACATAGGCTCGATGCTGTTCAAGGATGAGGCAGACGGCTTCTTGCATGTCATACAGTCGAAAACGGGCGCTCGTCTGCGGATCAGTACCAGCCTAAGGCTCGAAGCAATAGACCTTGACCTGTCGAGCGTAATAAAAATGTGCAGAGACAGAGTGCTTTCGAAGCACTTGGTGCATCACGCAAGGACGGTCGCCGTCGCGAAAGCAGGTAGTCCAGTAAAGCTGAACACTTTGACGCTCGCTTTCGCCGAGGCCAGGGATAAGGGCGCTGCAGCGCTCGGCATTGATTTAGGCGCGAACCCACCCAGCTTCCACGAAATGCGCTCCCTGGCCGCAAGGCTTCATGCATTAGAGGGCCGTGATCCTCAGAAGCTACTTGGGCACCGCAACGCAGCGATGACCGAGATGTATAAAGATGGTCGCGGGTCAGAGTGGATTGAAGTCGCGTGATTCGTTTTAGGGATATATTGGGGGAGTTTTGGGGAGGATTTTAAGCCCTTTAAAATCAATCAGTTACGTTATCGTGATATTCCCGACTGCAATATGCCGGTCATGAACGGTTACGATCTGACCCGCGGCATAAGGGCTCATGAACACTCTCTCAAGCTTGAGCCATGCCCGGTCTGGGGATTCACGGCCAACGCTCAGCCTGAGGAAATCCATCGCTGCATGGACGCGGGAATGAACGATTGCCTGTTCAAACCCATCAGCCTGGCACTGCTCAGCGAGAAGCTGGCTCATCTTGAGCCGGTGGTGCATTCAGCACCCGCCTTCAACCTGAGCAGCGTCCACAGCCTGACGGGCGAACGCCCCGAGATGGTCAAGCGCCTGCTTGCCCAACTCCTGCAGAGCAACCGGGAAGATCGACAATTGCTCGCCACCCTCATGCGTGAAGGCCGTCGTGACGATGTGCGTGAAATGGCCCACCGCATCAAGGGCGCCGCCCGCATCATCAGCGCCGCTCAGGTGGTCCAGGCCTGTGACGCGCTTGAGGCTGCGTGTGAGCCAGACGCAGCCGATGCCCAACTGCAAGCTGCCCACGGGGTCGTCAACATGACCATGATCGAACTTGAACGGGCACTGGTCGCCCAACAGGCCAGGGCCGAAACTCCAGGGCATTCCCCGCCTGGACGTTGAACCTGTCGGCCCCGTTACACCGGCCTCACAGTCGCCTGCATGTAACAAAATGCAGGCGGCTGTGCACTCATTCAGGCATCGCCCCCTTGAAACTGTTAAAGTGCGCCGCGTAATTACTCAAGAGGAATGTTTCATGGCCACTAACCGCTCCCGCCGTCTGCGCAAAAAACTGTGTGTAGACGAGTTCCAGGAATTGGGGTTCGAACTTAACCTGGGCTTCAAGGAAGATCTGGCTGACGAGGCAATCGATGCATTCCTCGACGCGTTCCTGACTGAAGCGATGGACGCAAACGGGCTCGACTACGTCGGTGGCGATGACTACGGTCTGGTCTGCCTGGCCGAACGTGGCTCGGTCACTGAAGAACACCGCCGCATCGTTGAAGCCTGGCTCAAAGGCCGCGACGAAGTGGAAAGCGTCGAAGTCAGCCCGCTGCTGGACGCCTGGTACCCTGAAAAGCCGATCAATCAGGCTGCCTGATACCTTGAAAGCGCACTGATGTTCGGTAGGGCCATCCTCTGTGATGGCCCTATTTTTTTGCGCCACGCCTGCCTTGAAGACTGTCGCCTCTCCTCCAGGACCGGCATCGCTTGAAGATGACCTGTCAGATGCTTGAAAAAATAGCGTTTTCCTGACGCCTGCCCCATCACATGCCGGCCCTGCTTGGGGCATAATGCCGCACGCCTGGGCGCAGCGGGGTGCAGAACAACGCCACCTGCGCAGCCTTAGCGTGTTCGCACGTTCATTTTTGCGTGCTCGACTATTCGTTTTTTGACGTTCGCTGCTTTCACTTTTTCACAGGTTTTGATTTTTCACGGGTTTTGAATTTTCACTATAGTTACGCCACGGCAGTTACCCGCGCCATTCAAGTTACCCAATAGTCAGCGACTGGTTACCGAGGGCATTCATCCACGCTCTCATTTTTGTTTCCCCTTATGCAGTAGGGTTTTATTCATGATCAAGCCGTTCCGCTCTCTTCTGATCGCTACATTGCTCGTTCCCATGGCCTTTACCGTCAACGCGGCCGTCATCAACACCACACTGTCCCCCAAGGTTCAACAGGCCCTCAAGGCCAGCAAACTCGGTGATGATGCATTGTCGCTGGTCATGCTGCCGCTCAATGGTCCAGGCACGCCGACTGTGTTCAATGCCGACGTGTCGGTGAACCCGGCGTCCACCATGAAGCTGATCACCACCTACGCGGCACTGGAAATCCTTGGCCCCACCCACCAGTGGAAAACCGAATTCTTCACCGATGGCACCCTGAGCAACGGCGTACTGCGCGGCAACCTGTACCTCAAGGGCGGGGGCGACCCCAAGCTGAACATGGAAAAGCTCTGGCTGCTGATGCGCGACCTGCGTGCCAATGGCGTACAGCAGGTCACCGGTGATCTGGTGCTGGATCGCAGCCACTTCGTGCAACCGCAATTGCCGGTCTTCAACGATGACGGCAACGACGACAACAAGCCGTTTCTGGTCAAACCGGATTCGCTGATGGTCAACCTCAAGGCCCTGCGCTTTGTCACCCGCAACGACGACGGCCGCATCCTGGTCTCGGTCGAGCCGCCCATCGCCACGATTCAGGTCGACAATCAGGTCAAGGCTGTCGCGTCCAAACAGTGCACGGGCGATGTGCGTTACAACCCGGTGAACCAGCCTGACGGCAGCGTCAAGGTGACGGTGACCGGTCAATTGGGCAACGGCTGCAACTCCCAGACTTACCTGTCGCTGCTGGACCATCCGACCTACGCAGCGGGTGCCGTACGCGCCATCTGGCAGGAGCTGGGCGGCACCATCCAGGGCAAGGACCGTGTCGATGTCGTGCCGGGCAACGCCAAGCTGCTGGCCAAGGCGTTTTCGCCGGACCTGGTAGAAGTCATTCGCGACATCAACAAGTACAGCAACAACACCATGGCGCAGCAGCTGTTTCTCAGCCTGGGCGAGGAGTTTCGCAGTGACGCCGACGGCGATGACGCAAAAGCCGCACAGCGAGTGATTCGCGGCTGGCTGGCGAAAAAAGGCATCACGGCGCCGCATCTGGTGATGGAGAACGGTTCAGGTCTGTCTCGCGCCGAACGTGTCAGCGCTCGTGAGATGGCAGTCATTCTGCAAGCGGCATGGCGCAGCCCGTATGCCGCAGAATTCATGAGTTCCATGCCATTGGCGGGGCTGGACGGCACCATGCGAAAACGCCTGAAACGCACCCCGCTGCTGGGCGAGGCACACATCAAGACCGGCACACTCAATACCGTACGCGCCATTGCAGGCTTCAGCCGCGACAGTAACGGTAATACCTGGGCTGTCGTGGCGATTCTCAATGATCCACGCCCGTTCGGTGCATCCTCGGTGCTCGACGAGGTGCTGGTCGATCTCTACCGTCAGCCCAAGCTGGGCAATACCACGGTGTCGATCCAGCAGCCCTGACACCACCTGGCCCGGGCTCTGTGCGTAAAGTCAGCAAGCCCAGCCACTTTTACCCCTAGAGCCTTCGACAAAGAGCAGCGGCCTGACTCCGATCAGGCCTGCTCCGGCTCTACCTTGTCACGGCCCGACTGCTTGGCCGCGTATACGCCGGAATCGGCGCGCTGCAGCATTGCGTCGACGCCCTCGCCTTCCCGCCAACTGGCAATTCCGAAGCTCGCAGTCACCCGGCCCACACCCTTGATATCAGCACGGCTCAACTCGTCACGCAGGCTCAGCGCCAATTGATAGGCATGGCTGCCTTGTGTTCCGGGGCACAGCACCATGAACTCTTCGCCACCCAACCTGCAAAAAACGTCATCGGTGCGCAGGCGCTGAGTAATTCGCTGCGAGATCGCCTTGAGCACCAGATCCCCCACACCATGCCCGAAGCGGTCATTGATACGTTTGAAATGGTCGATATCGAGCATGATGATCGACAGGTCTCCGCCGTGCCTGTCGATACGTTTGAGCTCGGCCTGCAACCGATCCTGGAAATAACGCCGATTGAAGGCTCCAGTCAGCACATCGGTCACCGATAGTGCTCGCAGCTCCTGCTCGACCCGCTTGAGGTCCGAGATGTCGGACACAAACCCATGCCACAACACAGCACCGCCCTCCAACTGTTCAGGCGTCGAGGCGGCGCGTAGCCAGCGCAAGCCTTTGCGGGGCAATTCCACGCGATATTCTTCGCTCCAGGGCGTCAGTTGTTGAGCGCTGGGAATGATCGAACTCTTGATTCTGATCAGGTCCATCGGATGAATACGGCGCATCAGGATTTCAGCGTCGACCAGTAACTGCGCCTCGTCCAGCTCGAACAACTCGCACATGCCAACGCTGACGTACCTGAAACGCGATTGGCCATCGGCATCCAGCTGGTACTGATAAATGCCGCCAGGCACTTGCGAGCCCAGCTTTTTCAGCAGTTGTCCCTTGGCTTCCAGTGCGTCATGCACACGCCGATGCTCGGTCATGTCCGTACACACGGCGAGGCAGCCGGTCCAGTGCCCCTGATCGTCACGCATCGCCGTGACCAGCATGCTGACCACCAGCGTCGTGCCATCACGGCGTTGAAAGGTCAGCTCGCGTGCCGAATGGCTTCCGTCATGCGCGGCCGCCGACAGCATGTCCTGCAACAGCCAAGCGTCGCTGTCGGCATTGGCATCTGTCAGTGCCGATTGCTGAAAATCCTTGAGCGTGAACCGGCCCAGCACCTCTTCGTCCGAGTAGCCGAGCATTCTCTGGGCGCCCACATTGAACGTGCTGATGACGCCACTCAGGTCAGTGGCAATGATCGCCACCTCAGTCGCGGCATTCAACACATTGCGCAACTGGCCATTGGCGACCCGCAGTTGCTGTTCGCGAACACGCAGCTCGCGCGTGCGCTGGTCCACCCGCAGAAGCGCTCGCTGACGCTGACCGATGAGGCTATAGAGCAGCGCACTGAGCATCAGACTCAATAAGCCGCCGAGCCAGAGGATGTTGTCAGTGGTCATCCGGTTACTTTGCTGGAACAGCTCGGAGGGCCGTACTTCCATCAGATAATCCCGGTCACCGAAGCTCAGCACGGTACTCTGATAAAGGTCGTCGGCAATGCCGGCGACAGGCGACTGGTAAACCTGTTCCGGGGTCGGCTGCGCACTCAGGTCAGTGAGCGTGATTGCCAGATTGTCCCGCTCAGCAGGACCGACGCTCATCAACTGGGCAAGACTGATGATCGCCGTCAGCATGCCTCTGAGTGCCGACGGCTGATCGGGTGAGCGATCAGCGGAAAACACAGGGGCTACCAACAGTATGCCCTGGCTGTCCGAAGGATCGAGCGCCAGCAGTTTGATGCGCGGCGTCGCAACGATGTGATCGAGCTGGCGTGCCCGGTCCAGCGCAAGACGTCGTATCGGCTCAGAATAAATGTCGAAACCCAACGGCGGCGGGATCTTGCTCAGCGAATCGATATACAGGACCGGGAAGTATTCGGCACGCTCGCCTGCGATGGTCAACTGGCCCTGCTCATCAAGCTCACGAATGGAAAACGCCGGTAATCCACGATTGCGCATCGACTGCTCGAACGCAGCACGCTCGGCCCGAGTCACCCTGGGATTCCAGGCATACGCCTGCGTGCCCATCAGCAACGGTGTTACGAAACCGTCGTATTCGGCCTGGTCGACCTGCTTGGAGAAAAGAAAGAAACGGCGGACGGTGTCCAGCCTGCTGACCTGACGGTCAAGACGCTCCTGAATGCGGCTGAAACGCTCGCTGGCCAGGATGTCGAAACGCTGACGCAACTGGAGTTGGTAGAGGTCATGGTCAGCCAGCGCCAGCATGAGCGTCAGTGCGGCACCGACCACAAACGTCAGAACCGCAACCAGCCACGCTGAAACCTGCTCGCTGATGAAGCCCAGCACCCTGAGCCTGAACCGTTTCGCCGCCATAAACGCAACTCATGACGCCAACAGGGTGTTGCGCCACGCTGGCTGTGCTTTGTTTATAGCTATTCGCCAGTAATTTGCCTAGTGGGTGATGAACGAACCTGCGTACTCAGTGCGCAGATTCGTTGTTCACACCCTGCATCACGCGCGCGCAGTGATCTTCCAGGCCCGGTGAATCTTGCTGTTGCGGGCAAAATCCTGGTCGATGGTCTGGGCGGTGATCTCCTCCACGGCATAACGCTGGCCCAGGTTTTCGTCGAGCACAAACTTGCGGAAGTTGTTGGAGAAATACAGCACGCCGCCCGGTGCCAGACGCGCCATGGCCAGGTCGATCAACTCGACCTGATCACGCTGCACGTCGAACACGCCTTCCATGCGCTTGGAGTTGGAGAACGTCGGCGGATCGATGAAGATCAGGTCGTACTCTTCACGACAAGCCTGCAGCCAGACCGTGACGTCGCTTTGCTCCAGACGGTTCTTGTCGGAGAAACCATTAAGCGACAGGTTGCGACGCGCCCAGTCCAGGTACGTGCGCGACAGGTCGACGCTGGTGGTGCTGCGCGCGCCACCCTTGGCCGCGTGAACGCTAGCGGTCGCGGTATAGGCAAACAGGTTGAGGAAGCGCTTGCCGGCGGCCTCGCGCTGGATGCGCATGCGCATCGGGCGGTGATCGAGGAACAGCCCGGTGTCCAGGTAATCGGTCAGGTTGACCAGCAGCTTGACGCCACCTTCGCTGACTTCCAGAAACTGACCCTGTGCGCTCTGACGTTCGTACTGGCGAGTACCGCTCTGACGCTCGCGACGCTTGATCACCACGCGGCTCTTGTCGATGTTCAGCGCCTGAGGAATGGCCGCCAGCGCGTCGAACAGACGGGCCGAGGCTTTCTCCGGGTCGATGGACTTGGGCGCAGCATATTCCTGCACATGCACCCAGTCGTGATACAGATCGATGGCCATCGAGTACTCGGGCATGTCGGCGTCGTACACGCGATAGCAGTCGATACCCTCGCGGCGCACCCACTTGCCCATCAGCTTGAGGTTCTTCTGCAGGCGGTTGGCAAACATCTGCCCGCCTTCGCTCAAGCGCGCCTGCTCGACCACCACGGGAGCCGGCTTGATCGGGTTGCCGTTCTTGTTGAATTTCTTCTCGACTTCAACCTCGGCCTCGACCGGGGTTTCGCGCTCGATCTGACGTTGTTCCGGGGTGCGGCGCTCGCCGGTGACGAACTGATCCGGCAGCACCTTGATCAGCAGCAGCTTGCAGGGCAGCGCGCCGTTCCAGAACGAATACTGCTTGTGGCTGCGAATGCCCATGCGCTTGCCCAGGTCCGGCGCACCGGTGAACACCGCGGCTTCCCAGTTCAGGCACGACTGACGCAGACGCTCGCCCAGATTCTGGTAGAGATACAGCAGGCTGGCTTCGTCGCCCAGACGCTCGCCGTACGGCGGGTTGCAGATGACCAGACCTTTCTGATTCTGATCCGGCCGCGGCTCGAAGGTCGCGACTTCGCCTTGATAAACCTTGATCCAGTCGCTCAGCCCTGCGCGCTCGATGTTGTTGCGCGCAGGCTGAATCAGACGCGGGTCGGCTTCATAGCCGCGAATCCACAGAGGCGGCCTGGCAAGGCCAGCCTCGGCACGCGCCAGCGCCTCGTCGTGCAGCTTGCGCCACAGGGCCGGGACGTGACCCAGCCAGGCAGAGAACCCCCAGCGCTCACGCTTGATGTTCGGTGCAATGTCGGCAGCAATCAGGCCGGCCTCGACCAGGAAGGTGCCCACGCCGCACATGGGGTCGGCCAGCGCGCCGCCTTCAGCAGCGATGCGCGGCCAGCCGGCCCGTACGAGGATGGCCGCAGCAAGGTTTTCTTTCAGGGGAGCAGCACCCTGCTGCAAACGATAGCCACGCTGGTGCAGGCTATGGCCGGACAGGTCCAGCGACAGAATCGCTTCACCGCGATCCAGGCGCAGGTGCACGCGCAGATCGGGGTTGATCTTGTCCACCGACGGGCGCTCCCCGTCAGGCGTGCGCAGCTTGTCGACAATCGCATCCTTGACCTTCAGCGCACCGAAGTGGGTATTGTCGATGCCCGAACCGTGGCCGCTGAATTCCACGGCAATGGTGCCGTCCGATTCGAGATGGTCATGCCATTCAACGTCGAGAACGCCGTGGTACAAATCTTCGGCGTCCTTCATCGGGAAGCGTTTGAGCACCAGCAACACGCGGTTGGCAAGACGGGACCACAGGCACAGCCGGTAAGCGGTCTCCATGTCGGCCGAGCCGCGAATCGCCGAGGTGTGTTCGCGGGTGTCCTCAAGGCCGAGTGCCGTGGCCTCTTCAGCCAGCAGTCCTTCAAGACCTTTGGGGCAAGTGAGGAAAAGTTCGTAGCGATCCGACATGTGTATTCCAGGGCCTGAGCCGTCAGCGGCGGGCAACGCATTGCCCGACCAGATTTTAAACAGGCGCCTTTCTTGGAGTACGCCTGCGTGGCACGTCAAATGTGCCGGTCCGCTGCATCAACCTGCCGTGTGATCAGGGCAGTGTCGGTGCGGCAGTTTTCAATACATCATCTTCTTCACATAGCTTCCCTATATGAAGAACGAACATTCAACCCGACGAAGTGGGAAACAAAAAGTCACATCTCGACCCTTCGTCGAATTTGCACTTAAAGCATTCAGCCATCACCTGCACCTGAGACGCGCTCTCAGTTCGGCCTGAAACGCCCGCGTCAAAAGGCTTACGTCAAAAATCGGTAGTGAAACCCGACCTTGCTTATCACTCGACAGACCTAAATGTGACGTGCTTATGACAAAACGGTCATTCACAGCGTCCGGCGCTTTGGTTAGAAATCACCTCAGGTCATCTCCGCAACGGATTTGACACAAAGGCCCGCGACGCCGGCAGCGGGCACCAACGGCAGATCTTTCTGCCCGACCTCACCATGAGGTCTCAGGGATATAACAGTCAACAGACGAGGGCAATACCCTATGAGAAGACTTAAGCGTGATCCGTTGGAAAGAGCATTTTTACGCGGATATCAATACGGCGTTCATGGTAAATCCCGTGAGCTTTGCCCTTTTACTCTACCGTCAGTACGCCAGGCATGGATCAATGGTTGGCGAGAAGGACGCGGCGACAACTGGGACGGTATGACCGGCACTGCGGGAATCCACAGACTCAACGAACTTCACGCGGTCGGATAAGGCGCTTCTGGAGATACAGGCCCCGACCAGTCCATCATCAAGGCTATATTGACTGACCATCTACACCCACACCATGCACGCCCCATCCGGGCGGCGGGCCAAAAGCCCAGGGGCTCTTCAGGAGCCCCTTTTTTTACCTGAGTTTTATCCCCGCTCGCGTGGCATCGCCGCAATCGCGTCCACCGACTCACGGATCAATGCCGGCCCTTTGTAAATGAAGCCGGAGTAGATCTGTACCAGACTCGCACCCGCCGCGATCTTCTCTGCGGCGTGACGCCCTTCGGTGATACCGCCCGCCGCGATGATCGGCATGCGCCCTGCCAACTCGCCCGCCAGTATCTTCACGGTGTGGGTGCTCTTCTCGCGCACCGGAGCACCCGACAGACCGCCCGCCTCGTCCGCATGCGGCAGCCCTTCGACGCCTTCGCGGCCAAGGGTGGTATTGGTCGCGATGACCGCATCCATGCCGGACTCGATCAGCGCAGCGGCGACCAGCACGGTTTCTTCATCGGTCATGTCCGGGGCGATCTTGATGGCCAGTGGCACACGCTTGCCATGGCGCTGCGTAAGTTCCTGCTGGCGCAGGCTCAGCGCCTCAAGCAACTGCTTGAGCGAATCGCCGAATTGCAGGCTGCGCAGGCCTGGTGTGTTCGGCGAACTGACGTTGACCGTCACGTAGCTGGCATGGTCGTAGACCTTGTCCAGGCAAATCAGGTAATCATCCACCGCACGCTCGACGGGCGTGTCGAAATTCTTGCCGATGTTGATGCCCAGAATGCCGCTGTATTTCGCGGCCTGCACTCGGCTGACCAGATTGTCGACGCCCAGGTTGTTGAAGCCCATCCGGTTGATGATCGCTTCTGCCTGAGGCAAGCGAAAGATCCGTGGTTTGGGGTTGCCTGGCTGAGGACGCGGCGTGACCGTGCCGATCTCTACAAAGCCGAAACCCAATTGAGCGAATCCGTCGATGGCCGCGCCATTCTTGTCCAGGCCTGCTGCCAGTCCCACCGGATTGGGAAACTCAAGCCCCATCACGTTGACCGGCACCTTCGCCGGTGCCTTGCTCAACAGGCCATTGAGGCCCAACCGCCCGCCGGCACCAATCAGGTCCAGCGAGAGGTCATGGGAGGTTTCCGGGGAAAGTTTGAACAGTAACTGGCGGGCCAGGTTATACATGGGCGGGCTAGGCTCGTGAGAAGCTGAATTCAGGGCCGCGATTATAGCCGTGTGGAGGGCCCGCACGCGAGGCATGCGAAAAACTTGTTACCCTGACCCGTCGAGCACTGGCATATGCCTTGCTTCAACCCATTATCGGCACGCGTTCCAACGAAGGAGCGGTGCCCGGACAACGGCGTCGCTCCAGCCCTTGCATCGTGCAACGGGCTGGGCGACGCTTTTTTTCTGGATGTCCCTGATGAAGCACGCGGTATGAACGAACCAACAAGCAATGCGCTGGACTGGGTAAACGGCAGCGATGCGCCCGAGATCAACAGCCTGGACGTGGGTTTCATGGCACTGACCGACTGTGCCTCGCTGGTCGTGGCGGCTACGCAGGGCTTCGCCCAGCCGTATGGACTGACCCTGAACCTCAAGCGTCAGAGTTCCTGGGCGAGCCTGCGCGACAAGCTGGTCAGCGGCCAGCTCCAGGCAGCCCATAGCCTCTACGGGATGATCTATGCCGTCGAACTGGGCATCAGCGGCGGCCCGGCCAAAGACATGGCGATCCTGATGGGGCTTAACCAGAACGGTCAGTGCATCAACCTGTCGCGTGGCCTTCAGGACAGTGGCGTGGTCACTCCTGAAGCACTGGACAAACGCGTGCACCAAAGCGGCCCGAAACTGACCTTTGCCCAGACATTCCCTACCGGCAATCACGCCATGTGGCTTTATTACTGGCTTGCCAGCCAGGGTATTCATCCGCTGGACGACGTGAACAGTGTGGTGGTACCGCCACCGCAGATGGTCCAGCACCTGCAGGCCGGGCGTATCGACGGCTTCTGTGTCGGCGAGCCCTGGGCTGCCAGCGCTGTCAATCAGCAACTGGGGTTCAGCATGGCGACCAGCCAGGCAATCTGGCCCGATCATCCCGGCAAGGTGTTGGGTTGCACCCGCGAATTCGTCGAGCAGAACCCCAACACTGCCAGAGCACTGGTCATGGCCGTGCTGGAAGCGAGCCGCTTCATCGAACAGAGCGAACACAACCGGCGCAGCACCGCGCAATTGCTGAGCGGCGCAGAGTATCTGGACACCGCACTGGACTGCATCGAACCCCGCTTGCTCGGCCACTACAGCGATGGCCTGGGCAATCACTGGGAGGACCGCCACGCGGTAAGGTTTCACAATGAGGGCCAGGTCAATTACCCGTGGTTGTCAGACGGCATGTGGTTCATGACCCAGTTCCGGCGCTGGGGCCTGCTGCGCGAAGACCCGGATTACCTGGCCGTCGCCAACCGGGTTCAGCAATTGGCCTTGTACCGTGAAGCGGCCATTGCATTGGGCATCGAGGTGCCGGATTCGACCCTGCGCAGCAGCCAGTTGATCGACGGCAAGGTCTGGGACGGCAGTGATCCGGCTGCCTATGCGCGCAGCTTCAAGCTCAACGCCTGGGCGGATGCTGCGCCCATTGCCGCCCGTCGTTGAAGGAGGACGTGACCATGCTGCGTATCCTGCTCATAAACGACACCCCGAAAAAGGTCGGTCGTCTGAAGTCCGCACTTATCGAGGCTGGCTTCGAGGTCATCGACGAATCAGGCTTCATCATCGACCTGCCGGCACGCGTCGACGCGGTACGGCCCGACGTCATCCTGATCGACACTGAGTCTCCGGGACGCGACGTCATGGAACAGGTCGTCCTGGTCAGCCGCGACCAGCCCCGCCCTATCGTGATGTTTACCGACGAACACGACCCCGGAGTCATGCGTCAGGCCATCAAGTCCGGGGTCAGCGCCTACATCGTCGAAGGTATTCAGGCCCAGCGCCTGCAGCCCATTCTGGACGTGGCCATGGCCCGGTTCGAAAGCGATCAGGCCCTGCGCGCGCAACTGCACGCCCGGGACCAGCAACTGGCTGAGCGCAAGCGCATCGAACTGGCCAAGGGTCTGCTGATGAAAATGAAGGACTGCAACGAGGAAGAGGCCTACACCCTGATGCGACGCCAGGCGATGAGCCGCCAGCAGAAGCTGATTCAGGTCGCCGAACAGATCATTGCAATGAGTGAACTGCTGGGTTGAACATGTAGATTGAGAAAATACTGACGAAACACTAATCGTGGGAGGCGGCTTGCCGGCAATGAACGATGACGCGGCCTGGATGTTAAACCGCGCCGACGCCATCGCCGGCAAGCCGCCTCCCACAGTTACAGTACCTGTCAGCAGGCCGCGTTGTGCAGACGCTTGCCGTTCACGCCTGCATGCATCCGGATTACTGAGTCAGCACCACGTCCTTCATCGCCGGTATATAGCCGTAGTCATACGACTCTTGCACAAACGAACGGTCGCCCCGCAACAGAATCCTCACCGTCGGCGCTTCGGTGCCACCGATGCGAAAGTCCTGCCCCGTCGTGGGCACGCTGTCGATGAACGAGGTGACCAGCCCGTTGGGCATCACGCAGTGCGAATAGGTCTGGAACGGCTGAGACGGAGGATTACCCAGCACCAGACCTGACGCATTCATAGGGCGATAAGGGCCAAACAACTGCTCACTGACAAAACCATAAACGCCATCAGGGCCGGTGATGCCATCGGCATAGGTGAACTTGTGGCTGATCGTAAACAAGTAATACTTGTTGTCCTGAAATACATAATGCGGCCGTTCGGTCTGGTCATTGACTCCAACTGCCGTGACAAGCGGCGGCAGAATATCCCACTCATCGCCATTAAGGTCTTTGGCCACGGCAAGACCGATACAGCCCACTTGAAATCTGGCACCCCCTACCTCTTCATGACCCGGCGGCACCGGACCTAGTTCAGCAGGGCCTACTTCGTGAGTACCGCGCTCACCCGCGACATTACCTTCAAAGACCATATACAACTTGCCATCATTGGGATCTATGAAAGGACTGGGGTCGCGAAAGTTCCAGGTGGCATTCTGGGCTTCTGTTTGATAATAAGTGCCGTCGGCTTCAAATAACGTTTTGACTTCAGTAAAGTCCGTCAGTATGACACCACTGTCAGACGTCACGACACGGCCGCGAACTTTGGCAATGGCAGCGCCCGGTGTGACGCAGGTGTAATAAAGGTCGATATCGCCCTTGTCGTTGAGCAGGATCGGGGTACCCGCCCACTCTCGAGTGGTGGGTGATACGCCTTCGGCCATGACACGCCCGCCGAAGATCCAGTCCTTGCCAGTACGCGAATACCAGTAGCAGATACGCGCCCGACCATGGCGATCTTCCCAGTCTCGCTTGATGTCATAGCGGCCATTAGCCCCCAGATACTGGGGATCCGTGGGGTGACGGTCGGCCGTGAGCGTCAGGATCACGGACCAGCCGTTGACCGACACGACCGTGCCGTCCAGCTCGCGCAGCGGCATGGTGTCCCAGATAAAGACGGTGTCGCTCATGACCGGAAAGTCGGGACTGACCAGGGGCTGAGTGGTGGTCGGATCGTTTTCATTGACCTTGAGCGCGTCGGCCCGGGTCCACACAGTAGGTGAATAAGTGACGTTATTCATGTTGATGTCCTTTATTGGCGCTCGCCCATGCGAGTGCTTAGATGAAGACAATGCAGCATGCAAACTTTTCACATCGCTGAAGTGCGCTTGAACATACCTGTCCTCTCGGCATGCACCGAAACAACAGGATGATTGATGTAGGGTGCACTCAGGCACCCATTAAATAATCGCAATAAGCCACCTTCATAATAAGCTGGCTGACTGCGCAGACGTGCCCTTTTCGAAGCAGGCCATGCCTTGCAAGACGAGAGGGATCCTCTCAGAGACAAGATGGAAAGTAAATTAAATATTCCCTACTGTTAAGCAACACTATTAAATACCTGACAAGGATGAACTATTAAGCCTTAAGCGCATCCCCCATTATGATGCTCCTCATTCAATACCATCAAAACACTATCATTGTGATTTAATAAAACTGCCTTGATAGTGACTATAACTGTAATATGCAGCGGCTTACCGGCAGTGTTCGAGGCGTGCGCGCTCCCGCAGAGACGCTATTCAAAGGCCGCGCTCCCCCGCTCCGATTGCCTCGCACCTATTTGCGGCGTTCCACACAGTCAATGCCCGGTTCAAGGTCATGCCCTGACGAGGGCCGTGACGCGTCGATGCCTGCCCCGTCGCCCCCTCAAGCGCCTCCCTTGAGGCCTGCGACGCTTGTTACCGAACAAACCATTTGTTTGGCCCGCCTCTTGCTTTATCCCTCTCACAGGTAGCCAACGGCGGTTGCCACCCCTTACGACAAAGACGTCGCCCATCTCTTTTCGCCACTGCGGACAGAGAGGCGACGTTTTTTGCGTTTTGGCCCCAGCGATGGGGCCGGTGGAGTCGCCGGCACTCGGAACACTCCGCCACAACGTCTGGAAATTCCTGTGTCGTGGTCTCGAACCCGACTGACTCCCTAGCAGATGATGAGGTGTGCAAATGGATACAAGCTTCTGGAAGGCCGGCCACAAACCGACCCTGTTCGCTGCCTTTCTCTACTTCGACCTGAGTTTCATGGTCTGGTATCTGCTCGGCCCGATGGCGGTGCAAATCGCCGCCGACCTGCACCTGACCACTCAACAGCGCGGCCTGATGGTCGCAACGCCGATCCTGGCCGGGGCAATCCTGCGTTTCTTCATGGGCCTGTTGGCGGATCAGCTGTCTCCCAAGACCGCCGGCATCATCGGCCAGGTTATCGTGATCGGTGCCCTGCTCACGGCGTGGCAACTGGGCATTCACAGCTACGAGCAGGCGCTGCTGCTGGGCGTGTTCCTGGGTATGGCCGGCGCGTCTTTCGCCGTCGCGCTGCCACTGGCGTCGCAATGGTATCCGCCGCAGCACCAGGGCAAGGCCATGGGCATCGCCGGTGCAGGCAAC
The DNA here is from genome assembly GCF_900143095.1 of Pseudomonas asturiensis. Taxonomy (GTDB): domain Bacteria; phylum Pseudomonadota; class Gammaproteobacteria; order Pseudomonadales; family Pseudomonadaceae; genus Aquipseudomonas; species Aquipseudomonas asturiensis. Next base: position 21,591 of record NZ_FRDA01000011.1, read on the forward strand.
TCGGGCACCGTACTCGCGGCATTGATCGCACCGGTACTGGCGGCGAGCTTCGGTTGGGGCAACGTGTTCGGCCTGGCGCTGATCCCGCTGGTGCTGACGCTGATCGCCTTTACGCTGATGGCACGCAATGCACCGGAGCGCAGCAAACCCAAATCCACGGCGGACTACCTCAAAGCTCTGGGCGACCGGGACAGTTGGTGGTTCATGTTCTTCTACAGCGTGACCTTCGGCGGCTTCATCGGCCTGGCCAGCGCCCTGCCCGGTTATTTCAACGACCAATACGGCCTGAGCCCGATCACTGCTGGCTATTACACAGCGGCGTGCGTGTTCGGCGGCAGCCTGATGCGCCCGCTGGGTGGCGCGCTGGCTGACCGGTTCGGCGGCATCCGCACCCTGACCGTCATGTATGCCGTAGCAGCCATCGGCATCGCAGCGGTGGGCTTCAACCTGCCAAGCTCGTGGGCTGCACTGGCCCTGTTCGTCGCCGCAATGCTCGGCCTGGGTGCTGGCAATGGCGCGGTCTTCCAACTGGTGCCACAGCGCTTTCGTAAAGAGATCGGCGTGATGACCGGCCTGATCGGCATGGCAGGCGGCATCGGTGGCTTCCTGCTCGCAGCGGGCCTGGGCAGCATCAAGCAGAACACCGGCGACTATCAGCTTGGCCTGTGGCTGTTCGCGAGCCTGGCGGTACTGGCCTGGTTCGGCCTGATGAACGTCAAGCGCCGCTGGAGAACCACTTGGGGTTCGGCCGCTGTCACCGCAGCGCGGGTGTGATCGGTCGATGACGCTGCACCTGCGTTTTGCCGAGTACAGCGCCAGCGGTCCACGAGCGGAGAATCAGGACGCGCTGCGCCTGGTCACTCCGGTTCCGGCGCTGGCCGCCAGCAAGGGCTATCTGTTCGCCCTTGCCGACGGCGTCAGCCAGTGCGCCGATGGTGCACTGGCCGCGCAGTCGACCCTGCAAGCCCTGGCGCTGGATTACTACGCGACGCCTGAGACATGGGGCGTGGCCCAGTCACTGGATCGTTTGCTGCTTGCCCAGAACCGCTGGTTGCTGGCCAACGGCTTGCTGACCACCCTCAGTGCGCTGGTACTGCGCGGCAGGCGCTTCACCCTCGCCCACGTAGGCGATTGCCGCGCCTACCGCTGGCAGTCCGGAAAGCTCAAACGCATCAGCGAAGACCACGTGTGGGAACAGGCCGACATGCAGCACGTGCTCAAGCGCGCGCTGGGCCTGGACCAGTACGTGGTCATGGATTATCTGGACGGCGAGCTGTGTGAGGGTGAGCGCTTGCTGCTGGTCAGCGATGGCATCTGGGCAACGCTGGGCGACACGAGCATCCGTTCGATCCTGACCGAGCAGGATGACCTCGATGACGCTGTCAGGACGCTGGTCAGCGCTGCGCACCTGGCCGGCAGTCAGGACAACGCCAGCGCCCTGCTCATTCAGGTCGATAGCCTGGGTGAGGACGATCTGGGCGATGCCCTGCTTCAATTGCAACAATGGCCCTTGCCGCCAGCGCTCAAGCCCGGCCAGACCTTCGAAGGCTGGAGCGTCGGCAACGTGGTCGCCCAGTCGCGCCAGTCCATCCTGTACCGCGCCCACGATAGCCATGGCCAGCCCTGGCTGCTCAAGACCCTGCCGAGTGCCCGGCATGACGAACCGGGTGCCGGCCAGGGACTTCTGCTTGAGGAGTGGTTTCTGCGCCGGGTTGCCGGCCGCTTTTTCCCCGAAGTGCATCCGCTGCCTGAACGCCAGCACCTGTACTACGCCATGCGCGAATACAGCGGGCGCACGCTTGCAGATAGCTTTGCACTGAGCGGACCGCTGCCACTCGCACACTGGCAGGATCTGACCACCCGCCTGCTGCGGGCCACAGGCCTGCTGCATCGACGCAACATCATTCATCGCGACATAAAGCCCGAAAACCTGTTGCTGGCGCACGACAATGAATTACGGCTGCTAGATTTCGGCCTTGCGTTCTGTCCGGGTCTGTCGGCGGCCAATGCCGATGAACTGCCGGGCACACCGAGCTACATTGCCCCGGAAGCCTTCAACGGTGCCGAGCCGGCTCCGCAACAGGATCTGTACGCGGTCGGCGTGACCCTTTATTACCTGCTGACCGGCCAGTATCCCTATGGTGAGATCGAAGCCTTTCAGCATCGTCGTTTTGGCACACCGATTCCGGCCAGCCGCTACCGGCCTGACCTGCCACTCTGGCTGAGTCAGAGTCTGGACAAGGCGGTGCAGGCCAATCCCGCTCAGCGTTATGAGACGGCCGAGCAGTGGTTGCTGGAACTGGACCAGGCCGAACAACGCCCGACAGTGGCGCGTCCGCGTCCGCTGCTGGAACGCGAGCCATTGAAGGTCTGGCGCAGCCTGGCGCTGGTTTCGCTGCTGATTAATCTGGTCGCGGTGATCTGGTTGATTGGGGGGCACTGAGCAACAGGCCCGCCCCGCTTCTGTGCAACACGCCTCAAGGCAGTGCAGGCACGAACAGGGCTCCTGGCTCAGCGCCCCGCTTTAGCGGCCCCGAACAAGTTGGCACAACCACTGCATGGTCCCTCTCAGAAGTTTCATACTGCGCCGCCCTCAACGATGAAGGCAGCGTTTCCCGAGAGAACGGGACCGGACAAAGGCGTCCTCGTCAGGCAACTGACGGGACGCCTTTTTTTGTTTGCGCGCAATTTGTCGAGCACACCCTTGATGGTGACTCGGAGGCCCGATGAAAAAACTCAAACTGGTGATGATTGGCAACGGCATGGCCGGAGTGCGCACACTCGAAGAGTTGCTCAAATTGAGCGAAGACCTGTACGACATCACGGTCTTCGGCGCCGAGCCACACCCCAACTACAACCGCATCTTGTTGTCACCGGTGCTGGCGGGCGAGCAAACGTTCGAAGACATCGTGCTCAACGACCTGGCCTGGTACGAAACCAACGGCATTCAACTGCTGCTCAATCGCCGCGTGGTCAGGATCGATCGCATCAAGCGTCTGGTCATCGCGGATGACGGCACACAGGCCCATTATGACCGCCTGTTGATCGCGACCGGCTCAAGCCCGTTCATCCTGCCGATTCCCGGCAACACACTGGACGGTGTGATCGGTTATCGCGACATCGGCCACACCCGGGAAATGATCGAAACCGCCGCCACACACAAACGCGCGGTTGTCATCGGTGGCGGCCTGCTGGGTCTGGAAGCGGCCAATGGCCTGAGCATGCGCGGCATGCAGGTCACCGTGGTTCACAACGGCCAGACTCTGCTTGAGCGCCAACTGGACAAAACCAGCGGCCTGATGCTTCAAGCGGCACTGGAGAAGCGCGGTCTGAGCTTTCGCCTCAACGAGCAGACCGAAGCCTTGCTGGGCGACGATCAGGGCCGGGTTCAGGCGGTGCGCTTCAAGAATGGCGAGGTGATCGATACCGATCTGGTGGTGATGGCCGCCGGCATTCGCCCTAACACTGAACTGGCCGAACAGGCGGGCCTGCCCTGCAGCCGAGGCATTCTGGTCAACGACACGCTGCAGACCTATGACCCGCGTATCTACGCCATCGGCGAATGTGTCAGCCATCGCGGCATCGCTTACGGCCTTGTGGCGCCTCTGTTCGAACAGGCCAGGGTCTGCGCCAATCACCTCGCGCAACTGGGTTTTGCACGCTATCGGGGCTCGGTGACGTCGACCAAGCTGAAAGTGACGGGCATCGACCTGTTCTCGGCTGGCGATTTTCTGGGCGGCGAAGGCACTGAGTGCATCACCTTGTCGGATCCCATCAGCGGCATCTACAAAAAGCTGGTCATCAAGAATGATGTGCTGGTGGGCGCTTGCCTGTATGGCGACACCGCCGATGGCAGCTGGTACTTGAAACAGATTCGTGACGGCCAAGGCATCGATGCGATTCGCAATCACCTGATGTTCGGCGAAGCCGTACTCGCCGAGGCAGCCTGCGCATGACCCGCCTGACTCTGCAGCCGACCCAGATCACGGCCTCCACCTGCTGCTACTGCGGCGTAGGATGCGGCGTGCTGATCGAGCATGATGGACAGAATATTTTGGGCGTGAGCGGCGATCCGCAGCACCCGGCCAACTTCGGCAAACTGTGCAGCAAGGGGTCGAGCCTGCACCTGACCGGCGATATTGACGCGCGCGCGCTGTACCCGGAATTACGCTTGAGCAAAGGCCTGGCCCGCAGCATCACCGACTGGGACACCGCACTGGAACACGCCGCCACGGTGTTCGCCGACAGCATCCGCGAGCACGGCCCCGACAGTGTTGCGTTCTACATTTCCGGCCAGTTGCTGACCGAGGACTACTACGCCTTCAACAAGCTGGCCCGCGCCCTGATTGGTACCAATAACATCGACAGCAACTCGCGGCTGTGCATGTCGTCGGCCGTAGCCGGCTACAAACGCAGTCTGGGTGCCGACGCACCGCCGTGCAGCTATGAAGACATTGAGCTGAGCGATTGCGTGCTGATCGTCGGCAGCAACATGGCCTACGCCCATCCGGTTCTGTTTCGTCGCCTGGAAGAAGCCAAAAGCCGTCGGCCCGAGATGAAAGTCATCGTCATCGATCCACGTCGTACCGACACCTGCGAGCTGGCAGATATGCACCTGGCGATTCAGCCTGGCACTGACGTCGCGCTGTTCCACGGCATTGTGCATGTGCTTATGAGTGAAGGCCTTGTGGATCCGGTCTTTATTGCCGCACACACACAGGGCTACGAAGCGCTGGAAACCCTGGTGCGCGATTACCCGCCAGAAAGCGTTGCGCAACGGTGCGGCATACCGATTGAGCAACTGCTGACCTGCGCCCGCTGGATAGGTGAAGCGCCGAGCTTCCTGTCGCTGTGGTGCATGGGACTGAACCAGTCCACTGCCGGCAGCGCCAAGAACAGCGCACTCATCAACATCCATCTCGCCACAGGCCAGATCGGTCGCGTCGGTGCGGGGCCCTTTTCGCTCACCGGTCAGCCCAATGCCATGGGCGGGCGTGAAACCGGCAGCCTGTCCAACTTGCTGCCAGGCCATCGCGACGCCGCCAACCCGGAGCATCGCGCTGAAGTGGCGCAGTACTGGGGGGTTGACGAGTTGCCGGGCAACCCCGGTCTGTCGGCTATCGAACTGTTCGAACAACTGCAGAGCGGCAAGATCAAGGCCCTGTGGATTGCCTGTACCAACCCCGCGCAATCCTTGCCCGACCAGAACAGAATCCGGGCGGCGCTTGAGACCTGCCCGTTCGTGGTGCTGCAGGAGGCTTTCAAGACCACCGAAACCGCGCGCTTTGCCGACCTGCTGTTGCCTGCGGCAAGCTGGGGTGAAAAGGAAGGCACAGTCACCAATTCCGAGCGACGCCTTTCCAACGTGCGCAAAGCCATCCAGGCGCCCGGCCAGGCACGCCCGGACTGGGCGATCACGGTGGATTTCGCCCAACGCCTGCAACAGCGGCTGCTGCCCGACGCGCCGGCCCTGTTCGACTTCAAGAATCCGGCAATGCTGTTCGATGAATTCAAAGGCCTGACCACCGGGCGCGACCTGGACATGTCGGGCATCGACCGGGCGCTCATCGACCGCGAAGGTCCGCAGCAATGGCCGTTCCCGCAGGGCGCCAGCGTCGGCACACCGCGCCTGTACGCCGACGGCGTGTTCCCGACCGCGTCGGGCCGGGCTCAGTTCTTGAGCGAGCCCTACATCGAAGCCAGGGAACTGCGCGATACCCGATTCCCGCTGACGCTCAACACCGGCCGCCTGCGTGATCAGTGGCACGGCATGAGTCGCACCGGCACTGCCGCACGGCTGTTTGGTCATGTCAGTGAAGCAGCGCTGAGTCTGCACCCTGATGACCTGCAGCTTCACGCGTTGCAGAATGGCGACCTGATCAAACTGATCAGCCGTCGCGGTGAACTGTACTTGCCAGTGAGCAGCGATGACAGCGTGCGTCCCGGCCAGCCATTCCTGCCCATGCACTGGGGTGATCGCTTCCTCAAGGGCGGCGTGAACGTCCTGACCCAACCGGCCTTTGATCCGATCTCGAAACAGCCGGAACTCAAGCATTCCGGGGTCAGAATCGAGAAAGCCGGGCTGGCGTGGCAGTTCTTCGCATTGGTCGAAGGCGACGTGCAACAGCAATGGGAGCGCTTGCGCACGCTGTGCGGATCATTCACTTACCTGAGCCTGGGCCTGGCAGGCCGGGAGCGCCCGGCGCTGGTGATTCGTGCCGCCAGCGCGATTGCGCCCGAGGCCAGTCTGCTGCGCGAAATCGATACCCTGCTAGGCGTGGACGAGGGCCCGGTGCTGGCCTACGACGACCCCGAACGCTCCATTGGCAAGCGGGTGCGAATCGATAACGGGCGCATCACAGCCATTCGCCTGGCCGGTGAGACGCTGGCCCGGCACTGGCTGCAAACACTCTGGCTGGAAGAGCGCGTCGATGCGCCACTGCGCCGCTGGCTGCTCGCGCCGCTGAGCAGCGAGCCGGGAAAGGACGGCTGCGCGACACGTGACAAGACCTTGTGCAACTGCATGAACGTCAGGCAAAGCGCGGTCGAGAAAGGCATCGAAAACGGCCTGGATCTGAATCAACTCAAGAAACAACTAGGCTGCGGAACCCAGTGCGGGTCCTGCGTCCCGGAAATAAAAAGACTGATCAATACCCTGATGGTCACTGAATGAGGTACGCAGCATGAGCGCAAAAGTCTGGCTGGTGGGCGCAGGTCCGGGTGACCCTGAATTGCTGACGCTCAAGGCCGTACGGGCCTTGCGCGAGGCGCATGTGGTGTTGATCGATGATCTGGTCAACACCGCCGTGCTTGAACACTGCCCCGCTGCGCGGATCATCCCGGTTGGCAAGCGCGGCGGCTGCCGCTCGACGCCACAGGCCTTCATTCATCGCCTGATGTTGCGCTACGTGCGTCAAGGCAAATGCGTGGTACGCCTCAAAGGCGGCGACCCGTGCATCTTTGGTCGGGGCGGCGAAGAAGCGCAGTGGTTGCAGGAACGCGGCGTAGACGTGGAGCTGGTCAACGGCATCACGGCGGGTCTGGCGGGCGCTACACAGTGCGGAATTTCACTGACACTGCGTGGCATCAGCCGTGGTGTGACGCTAGTCACCGCCCATACGCAGGACGACAGCAGTCTCAACTGGCAGGCACTGGCACAAACCGGTACGACGCTGGTGGTGTATATGGGCGTGGCGAAACTGCCGGACATTCGTGAGAACCTGCTGGCAGGCGGCATGAGCGCGGACATGCCCGTGGCCATGATTGAAAACGCCTCGCTGCCATGGCAACGCGAATGCCGCAGTACCCTGGCGAACATGCAGCACGACGCGACAGCATTCGAACTCAAGAGTCCCGCCATTCTGGTAATAGGCGAAGTGGCAGCGTCCACTGAGGCCCATCACACCCTGCTGAGCGATCTGCACCGGCAGGTTGGTTGATACGCGCTCAACGCTTGCGGCTTAACGCCTGCTGAGCGCCAGGCGTGCGGCGAACAGCACAAAGATCACGCCGGTCGCACGATCCATCCAGGCAATCACCTTCTCGCGCCGCAACACTGCGGCCAGCGGGTGGGTGGCGGCGATCAGAATCATCGACCAGAGCAATCCGATCACGATGTGAATGCTGACCAGGCCAAACGTCCAGGCAACCAGCGGCTGGCCCTGTGGAATGAATTGCGGCAGAAACGAGACGTAGAAAACCCCCATCTTGGGATTCAGGACATTACCCATCATTCCTTTGAAAAACCAATTGGCCCCTGGTCGTCCGTTCACCTGAACCGATGACAGTGACGTTCGAGGTCGAAGCAGCATGCCCAATCCTAGCCAGGCCAGATAGGCAGCGCCGCAGTATTTCAAGACGTTATAGGCCAGTTCCGACACCGCGATCAACGCACCCAGCCCGAACGCTACCACTGCGCCCCACAACAGGCAGCCTGCATTGATACCCAGGACCGCGCGAAACGCCTGCTGCTTGCCTTCTACCGTTGCGGTTCTCAGGATAAGGGCCGTGTCGAGGCCGGGCGTCAGCGTCAGCAGCGTCGCGGCAAAGGCAAACGCAAGGAGGGTGTCGGCGAAGGGCATGGATGGGTCCCGGCAGGATGAAAGCGGCTATTTATCCTCAAATCGCAGGCAAAGAAAAGCCCGGCCGGAGCCGGGCTTTTCAGTAGGAGCGGCTAATTACTTAGCTTGAGCTTCTACTTCTGCTTCTACGCGACGGTTAACTGCGCGACCAGCTTCAGTTGCGTTGTCAGCAACTGGACGGGATTCGCCGTAACCAACCGAGTTTACGCGGCTAGCGCCAACACCGTACTGGTTGACCAGAACTTGCTTAACGGCGTTTGCACGACGCTCAGACAGCTTCTGGTTGTAAGCGTCAGGACCGACGGAGTCAGTGTGACCTTCAACAGTGGTGGTGGTCTGTGGGTACTGCTGCATGAAGTCAGCGAGGTTCTTGATGTCGCCGTAGCTGTTAGGCTTGACTACGGATTTGTCGAAATCGAACTTCACGTCCAGCTCAACACGAACCACTTCAGCAACTGCCGGGCAGCCATCAGCGTCAACGGTTACGTTGGCTGGGGTGTCTGGGCACTTGTCGACGTTGTCGCACACGCCGTCGTTGTCGCTGTCGGAGCAGACTTCAGCAACTGGAGCAACCGGAGCAGCTTCAACTTTCTTGCTGCCGCCGCCGAAGTTTACGCCGATACCGACGCTAGGAGCCCACTCGGTGTCGCCCTGGTCGATGTTGTACTGAGCTTCAACGCCTGCACGGGCATAGAAGTTGTCAGTGAAGTACAGCTTGGCGCCGCCGCCAACGTTGGCGAAGGTGGAGCCGTTACGGCCGCCACGAGCGTCCTGGCCAATGCTCTGGTCAGAGAAACCGGCAGACAGGTAAGGACGCAGCATGTCGCCCGGGTTGTTGAAGTGGTACAGAGCGTCCAGGGCAGTGTTGGAGCCCTTGATGTTCTTGCCGCTGTCGCTACGGACGTTGTGAACTTCGTCGTAGCCCAGACGCAGTTCAACATCATCGGTCAGGAAGTAGCCAACGGAGCCGCCGAACAGGTTGCCGTCGTTTTTGAAGTTACGAGCGCTGTCGTAATATTCTTTCTTGGCGAAGCCTTCGATTTCGACCGCGCCTTGGCCTTGTGCCAGAGCGCCGAAAGAAGTTGCGGCAACAATAGTACCAATGGCCAAGCCCAAGGTGTTTTTCAGTTTCATCCGTTAAATCCCCATCTGATGATTATAAAGCAGTCCCGCATAACCGGGGACAACTCGTCGGCGAGTCTACCAGACCTTGCCAGTTCGTTAGAGATATTTGCTCGCCGTTAAGTTTCGGCGATACCTGCAAATTTCTCACGTAATTTGTCCAACGCCCGCTTGTAACGCATTTTCGTTGCGCTCAAGCCCATGTGCATAATGTCTGCAATCTCCTGGAATTCAAGTTCTGCGACGAATCGCAGCACCAGAATCTCCCGATCGATCGGGTTCACGTGCACAAGCCAGCGATCGAGACCGCCCCGCTCCTCAGGTTTTGGCGTCTTTTCTTCCGACGCTTCCTCAAGCGGATCCAGACTCAAAGCGTCCATCAAGCGACGCTTACGCCGTTCCTTCCTGTACTGAGTGATGCACTCGTTGTAGGTGATGCTGTAAAGCCAGGTTTTGAACTTCGACTTTCCCTCGAAATTCTTCAATCCATACAAGACCTTAAGCATCACCTCCTGACAGACATCGTCAGCATCGCGATCGTTCCCCAAATAACGTGCACAGACGTTAAAAAGTGTTCTCTGGTAACGACGCATCAATTCTTCATACGCCCGGGTCACGTTGAACAGCTCAACGTGTGCGCGCGCGACCAGCTCCTCATCAGAGAGATCGCGGGGTTCGTAGCGCGTCGAAAGCGGTTGAGGTTTATTCAAAACGAATCTTGCCGACAGTCAGGTCAATGTCCGCCACGGCCCGTTCCGGCAACTGGGGCGGCATAGATTAGCAGGTTCGCCGCTTAACGGCTGCTTACTCTCTGCTCGAGAAGGATGCGGTTGGAAAAAGACACCAGCTCCCCCTCGTCTGTCAGCAAGGTCGTTTTGACCGTACCGATTTCCTCTATCTGACCTTCGGTGTCGCCTATCTGCACCTGCTGGCCTACCTGATAGAGCTCACGCACATAAATTCCGGCGATGATCTGACCCGCGATTTCGCGGCTTCCAAGCCCCAATGCCAGGGCAACTGCCAGACCAACGGTAATCAACGCAATCACAATCACATGATTCAGCAGGTCGGTTTTGACCTCAAGCTGACTGATCGCGACAGAAATACTGATGATAATGACCAGTCCCTGAGCGATTCGCCCAAGGCCTGCCGAGTAATCGACACCGACGCTTTCGGCTGCACCGCGCACCAGACCGTTGACCAGCTGCGCCAGCAGCACGCCCACCAGCAGTACCAGCGCGGCGCCAAAGACCTTGGGCAAATACAGCGCCAGCATGTCCAGTGTCGCGGAAACACGTTGCAGGCCCAGCGACTCGGCCGCCGAAACCAGAAAGATCAACAGCACGAACCAATAGACGATCTTGCCGATCAGCGTGGAGATAGGCACTTTGACGCCGGCGCGCCCCAGGATTTTGGTCAGACCGGTGCCACCGACCAGTCGGTCCAGCCCCAGCTTGGCGAGCAGTTTGGACAGCAGCGCGTCGAGCAGCTTGGCCACGGCAAAACCCAGCAGCACCACGACAAGCGCGCCGAACAGGTTCGGGATGAAGTTTGCGACTTTAGTCCACAATGCAGTCATTGCAGCAAGAAGACTCTGCGTCCAGAGGTTCAATTCCATGCTCAATCAGCCTTATCGGTAGAACGGGCACCGTTCACGGTGCGACGGGAAACGGGAGCGACATGGGCGGAGCCGTTGTTGAGTGCGATCATCATCGCCTCGGACCAACGACCCAGCAGCCCGAACAACACGCCTGCACCGACCTGGCGGTTGGCGGTTTTCAGGACTCGCCCCAGACATGCATCGTCATCCCGGCTGGAGGATGAAGATTTAAGCATGTCACGTAAAGATTCTTCGAACGGATCGTGCATCAGGCACCTCACGCAATGTCAGTCAAAGACGTGACACATTCAGAACGAGTCACACGTGCAGCATGAAAAAATCTTAAGGGTGCAAGCCTTATACCCAACGCAATCGCCTGAACAGCCACCACTGCCCCGCCGCCAGCGACACGATCAGGCCGCACGCAACCAGAAAACCGTAAGGGTTTTCAGCCCCCGGAATACCGCCGACGTTGATGCCCAGCAGGCCGGTCAGAAAGCTCATGGGCAGGAAGATTCCGGTGATGATGCCGAAGCGATACATGGTGCGGTTCATGTGCTCGCGCAGACGCCGGTCTTCGGACTCAAGCAGCAGCCCGACTCGCTCTCGGGTCAGTTCGAGTTCTTCCAGGTAACGGGTCAGACTGTTGTTCAGCTCATTCCAGTAGTCGGCATCATCGTCACAGAACCACGTCAGTTTGATGCGCGAAAGCTGGCCGTAGATATCGCGCTGCGGCCCCAGAAAACGGCGCAGTCCGGCTGCGCGACGACGGATGTGCAACAGCTTGCCGTGCTCGGGACTGTACCATTCGTCGGCATCGGTCTTTTCTTCTTCCTCATCGACCGATTCGGTCAACTCGCCGACCAGATCCTGGACCTTGTCAGTCAGGTACTGGGCCAGGTAAAGAATCAACTCTGAAGCTGTTTTCGGCCCCTTGCCCTGACCCAGCAGCTCTATCAGCTCTTCCGTCGCACGCAGAGGGCGCAGCCGCAGGGAGATCACCCGCTGGGCCGCGGCAAAAATGCGCACCGACACCATGTCTTCCGGCTCGGCACCGGGGTTGAGGTTCACGCCACGCAGAAACAGCAGCAATTCCTGATCCGGCAAGGCCAGCAACCGGGGCCGGGTGTTTTCTTCAAGCAACAGGTTGCAGGCAAACTCGCTCAGCCCGCTGGCAGTGCGCAGCCATGTGTGGGTTTGCGGATGGCTGCGATCCCAGTGCAGCCACAGGCTTTCCTGCGGCTGCAACTGAAGATCCTGAAGTTCGGTTCGAGCAATGAAACGCGCTCCGCCTTTACCGTCCAATACGAGGGCATGCACCAGCCCCCACTGCGCGTTTGCTTCATCGAACATTAATACGTCGCTTATTCCGGCATGGTCAGAGGAGAAGGAGAAATGATCACGCCATTGTTGTCGGCATACAGGTAATCGCCCGGCTTGAAGGTCACACCGCCGAACGTGACTGGCACATTCAGCTCACCGACGCCGCGTTTCTCGCTTTTTTTCGGGTGACTGGCCAGCGCCTGCACGCCCAGGTCGGTCTGGGCCAGCATGTCCACGTCACGTACACAACCGTAGATCAACACGCCTTCCCAGCCATTCTTCGACGCTTTATCGGCCACCATGTCGCCCAGCATTGCGCAACGCAGCGAGCCGCCACCGTCGACCACCAGCACCTTGCCTTTACCGTCCAGCGCAACCTGCTCCTTGACCAGCGAGTTGTCTTCGAAACACTTGAGGGTGACGATCTGGCCGCCAAACGAGTCGCGGCCACCGAAATTGCTGAACATCGGTTCGACAACCTGTACCAGGTCTGGATAAGCGTCACACAGATCGGGGGTGAGGTAGTGCATGAGGTCAACTCCTGTCATCAAGGCATGGGCGCAAGAAGGGTGCAGATCCAGCGTACCGCGCAGCATAGTGAATTTAATCGCTAACTGCCTACCGCCACCTGAAACTCTGCACCCTGTTCAGGAACAGACTGCTCGCGCAACCAATCGATCACTCGCGGCCAGACCTGTTGCTGCGCGCCTTTGCTGACGAGCATTTGCACGTGCCCGAAATCTTCATTGAACCCGTGCTCACGCCCCAGACAGAGGAACTGCTTGCGATCCGACCCGATCTGTTCGAACAGCGCGCGACAGGCCCAGACCGGATCCTGATGATCACCGACCGCTGCCACTGCCAGCACAGGCACCTGTACACCTTTCAGACCCGCCCACCAATCGCTGTGCCGATCACCAAAGCGCCCGAACAGACCATGCCAGCGCATGCTCTCCAGCAACACACCCATGGGTTCATCTTCCGGCCCGCGCTTGAAACGTGGCCCGGATACGTGTTCGAAACGTTTCAGCAACAGTCGACCGGACCATTGCAGCGGCGGGATCTTGAGCGGCCAGTACGTGCGACTGACCTGGCTGCCGAACAGCGCCACCGACGCCGCACTCGCAACGCCCAGGTACCCGCCGCCCAGCGCCGCCGCCAATGTCGTGCCGCCGAGCGAATGACCGATCCAGTGCGGCACTTGCCCGCTCTGCTCCTGCACAAACGCCGCAATCGACGGCAGGTCGTAGCGGGCGTAATCGGCCACACAATTGGCACGATAGTTCTGGTTGCGCGCCGACAGCCCGTGCCCACGCATTTCGGGGATCCACACGTCATAACCGGCACGCGCGAGCAATGGTCCCAGCCCGATGCCCTTGGGCGAGTACCAGAACCTGCGGTTGGAGAAACTGCCGTGTACCAGAATGACCGGCACGCCCCGCCCATGAGCCTGTTCGACCAGACCCAGGCGGGTCACGGCCAGTTCGACGCTCGGATCAGGGCTGTTGGCAGGCTTGAGGCGATAAACGTCCTCGACCAGGTCGCCGCGACGCTCGGCACTGATCAAGGCAACGGGAAATAGATGGCTGCTGCTTTGCATATTGCTCTTTTCGGAAATTCAAAGGCATCGGGTCGCCTCTGACAGACTGGATGAAACTGCGCACAGGAACGCCTTGTCGCGCCGCATAAAAAAGGCGGTTTCCGAAAAAACCGCCTCTTTTTGCTGAAACCCTGAACCATCAAGACGGCCAAGGGCTTTTTCGCGTCACATCAGACCGGTGCTTGCGCCTCGGCCAGGAAGAACCAGGTCTCCAGCACCGAATCGGGGTTGAGCGAAACACTCTCGATGCCCTGATCCATCAGCCAGCGGGCCAGATCCGGGTGATCGGAAGGGCCCTGACCGCAGATGCCGATGTACTTGCCAGCCTTGTTACAGGCCTGAATGGCATTGGACAGGAGCTTCTTGACCGCAGGGTTACGCTCGTCGAACAGGTGCGCGATGACGCCGGAGTCACGGTCCAGGCCCAGGGTCAACTGAGTCAGGTCATTGGAGCCGATGGAGAACCCGTCGAAATACTCGAGGAACTCTTCAGCCAGGATCGCGTTGGACGGCAATTCGCACATCATGATGATGCGCAGACCGTTTTCGCCGCGCTTCAGGCCGTTGGCCGCCAACAGGTCGATCACCTGACTCGCCTCGCCCAGGGTGCGCACGAACGGCACCATGATCTCGACGTTGGTCAGGCCCATGTCCTCACGCACACGTTTCAGCGCGCGGCACTCCAGCTCGAAGCAATCGCGGAAGTTTTCACTGATGTAGCGTGATGCGCCGCGGAAGCCCAGCATCGGGTTTTCTTCTTCCGGCTCGTACAGCTTGCCGCCGATCAGGTTGGCGTACTCATTGGACTTGAAGTCCGACAGCCGCACGATGACTTTCTTGGGTGTGAAGGCGGCGGCCAGGGTACTGATGCCTTCGACCAGCTTCTCGACGTAGAAACCGACCGGATCGTCATAACCGGCGATGCGTTTGTCGACGCTGTCCTTGATTTCCGGGGGCAGCAGCGAGTAGTTGAGCAGCGCCTTGGGGTGCACGCCGATCATACGGTTGATGATGAACTCCAGACGCGCCAGGCCGACACCGGCATTGGGCAACTGGGCAAAATCGAAGGCGCGATCGGGGTTACCGACGTTCATCATGATCTTGAACGGCAATTCAGGCATGGCATCGACCGAGTTGGTCTTGATGTCGAAGCCCAGTTCGCCTTCGAAGATGTAACCGGTGTCGCCCTCGGCGCAGGACACTGTCACGCCCTGCCCGTCCTGCAGCAACTGAGTGGCGTTGCCACAGCCGACGACAGCCGGAATGCCCAGCTCACGGGCGATGATCGCCGCGTGGCAGGTACGGCCGCCACGGTTGGTGACGATGGCGCTCGCACGCTTCATGACCGGTTCCCAGTCCGGGTCGGTCATGTCGGAGACCAGCACATCACCGGCCTGCACCTTGTCCATCTCGGACACGTCCTTGATGATCCGCACCTTGCCCGCGCCAATACGCTGGCCGATGGCACGCCCTTCGACCAGCACCTTGCCGGTCTCCTTGAGCAGGTAGCGCTCCATGACGTTGGCCGAGGCACGGCTCTTCACGGTTTCAGGACGCGCCTGAACGATGTAGAGCTTGCCGTCATCACCATCCTTGGCCCATTCAATGTCCATCGGGCACTTGTAGTGCTTCTCGATGATCATCGCCTGCTTGGCCAGCTCGGACACTTCCGCATCGCTCAGGCAGAAACGCGCACGGTCGGCAGGCTCGACGTCGATCACCTTGACCGAACGACCGGCCTTGGCCTCTTCGCCGTAAATCATCTTGATGGCCTTGCTGCCCAGGTTGCGACGCAGTATCGCAGGGCGGCCAGCCGCCAGGGTGTCCTTGTGTACGTAGAATTCGTCGGGGTTCACGGCACCTTGCACAACCGTTTCACCCAGGCCATAGGCACCGGTGATGAACACCACGTCGCGAAAGCCCGATTCGGTATCCAGGGTGAACATCACGCCTGCGGTACCGGTTTCGGAACGCACCATGCGCTGCACGCCCGCAGAAAGCGCCACCAGCTTGTGGTCGAAGCCCTGATGCACACGGTAGGAAATGGCACGGTCATTGAACAGCGAGGCGAACACTTCCTTGGCAGCACGAATGACGTTTTCGACGCCGCGGATGTTCAGGAAGGTTTCCTGCTGACCTGCGAAGGAGGCGTCAGGCAGGTCTTCAGCGGTGGCGGAAGAACGCACGGCAACGGCCAGATTCGGGTTGCCTGCCGACAGCGCGGCAAAGGCCGTGCGGATCTCGGCGTTGAGCTTCTCGGGGAATTCGGCTTCCATGATCCACTGACGAATCTGCGCGCCGGTGCGGGCCAGAGCGTTGACGTCGTCGACATCAAGCGCATCCAGGGCTGCGTGGATCTGATCGTTCAGACCGCTGAGCTCAAGGAAATCACGGTAGGCCTGGGCCGTAGTCGCGAAGCCACCAGGTACTGAAACGCCAGCACCTGCGAGGTTGCTGATCATTTCGCCGAGGGATGCGTTCTTGCCTCCCACGTGCTCCACATCATGGACGCCGAGCTTATCGAGGGAAACTACGTACTCTACCAAGGTGATCTCTCCACTAACTGTGTTTGTTGTTGGGAAAAGCTCATTCACCCAAGCCACTGTCACGTGGCCGCGGGCGTTTCGGGTCGGGCGCAAGCCTGAACCTTCAAAATAGGTGAGAATGCAGACCCTCAGGGCCCGCAAGCGCGCCTATGATATCCAAGAATCGTCAACTGCTTAAGGCCAGGAGCGCAAATGAAACGATCCGCTTTCTTCATCTCCGACGGGACCGGGATCACGGCTGAAACCCTGGGTCAAAGCCTGTTAGCGCAATTTGAAAACATCACGTTCAACAAGTTCACCAGGCCCTATATCGACAGCGTCGAGAAAGCGCGGGCGATGGTACAACAAATCAACAACGCCGCGGACAAGGACGATGTCCGGCCGATCATCTTCGACACCATCGTCAATCAGGACATTCGGGAGATCCTGGCCACCTCCAACGGCTTCATGATCGATATTTTCTCGACCTTTCTGGCCCCGCTGGAACAGGAGCTTAGTTCACACTCCTCGTATTCGGTGGGCAAATCGCACTCCATCGGTCACAACTCCAACTACATGGAGCGCATCGAGGCTGTCAATTTCGCGCTGGACAATGACGACGGCGCACGCACGCATTATTACGACAAGGCCGACATTATCCTGGTTGGCGTCTCGCGTTGCGGAAAGACCCCGACCTGTCTGTACATGGCCATGCAGTTCGGCATCCGCGCAGCCAACTACCCGCTGACCGAAGACGACATGGAGCGCCTGCAACTGCCCGCCGCGCTCAAGCAGCATCGCGAAAAGCTGTTCGGCCTGACCATCGACCCTGACCGCCTGACGGCCATTCGTCACGAACGCAAACCCAACAGCCGTTATTCAAGCTTTGCGCAGTGCGAATTCGAAGTGCGGGAAGTGGAGAACCTGTTTCGTCGGGAAAACATCCCGAACATCAATTCAACCCACTTTTCCGTGGAAGAAATCTCCGCCAAGGTGCTGGTTGAGAAAGGAGTGGAGCGGCGGTTCAAGTAAGGGCCATTTCGCTGGATTGCCGAACAGAGCAATCCAGCCCCATAAAAACGCGTAACTCTTTGAATTAAAGCAATTTATTGTGGAAAGCGGCTTACCGGCGATGCTTTTTCTGCAGCAACACATCAGTGACTGAACTGACGCCATCGCCGGCAATCCGCCTCCCACGAGTGGTGCGTTTATTCAGCGGGATCGGGGCCAACGCGGTGCATTGGCACGATCAATCCGCGTATTTCCATCCTTAAGGTTGCGGCACCCGCACCCAACCCTCCATCAGCACCCGGGCACTGCGGCTCATGATGGCTTTGGTGACTTTCCACTCGCCATCCTGCTGGTGCGCTTCAGCCCCTACTCGCAAGGTGCCGGACGGATGACCGAACCGCACCGCAACACGCGTTTCGCCACCAGCCGCCAGATTGACCAGTGTGCCCGGAATAGCGGCGGCCGTGCCGATGGCAACCGCCGCCGTGCCCATCATTGCGTGATGCAGCTTGCCCATGGACACGGCGCGCACCCGCAGATCAATGTCCTGCGCGGCGACCGCTTTGCCGCTTGACGACACGTAGCCAGACGGCGGAGCGACAAAAGCGACCTTGGGTGTGTGCTGCCGACGTGCCGCTTCATCTATATGAGCGATCAGCCCCATGCGCACTGCCCCGTGAGCCCGAATGGTCTCCAGCTTCGCCAACGCTTCGGGACTGCCGTTGATATCCCCCTGCAGCTCGCTGCCGGTGTAACCAATATCGGCGGCGTTGATGAAGATGGTCGGGATGCCTGCGTTGATCATCGTCGCTTTCAGCGTACCGACACCCGGCACCTCAAGGTCATCGACCAGATGCCCCGTAGGGAACATCGAACCTGCGGCGCCCTCTTCATCCGCTGCCGGATCGATAAACTCCAACTGAACCTCGGCGGCGGGAAAAGTGACGCCATCAAGCTCGAAATCACCGGTTTCCTGCACCTCACCCTTGCTGATCGGCACGTGGGCGATGATGGTCTTGCCGATATTGGCCTGCCAGATACGCACAATGGCGATGCCGTCCTGCGGAATGCGGCCGGCATCGACCAGACCGCTGAGAATCGCGAACGAACCGACCGCTGCCGACAGGTTGCCGCAGTTGCCGCTCCAGTCGACGAAAGGCTTGTCGATGGACACCTGACCGAACAGGTAATCGACATCATGATCGGCCTTGTCGGAGCGCGACAGAATCACTGTCTTGCTGGTGCTGGATGTTGCCCCGCCCATGCCGTCAATCTGCTTTTCATAGGGATCGGGGCTGCCGATCACGCGCAGCAGCAATGCATCCCTGGCCGGACCCGGGACCTGAGCAGCTTCGGGCAGATCAAGCAGGTTGAAAAACACCCCCTTGCTGGTCCCCCCACGCATGTAGGTGGCGGGAATTCTGATTTGCGGTAAATGAGTCATGCCTGTTCCTGTCCCGGTTATTGATCGTTGCCATGCCCCGCGCTCATCGCTACAGACAAGTCTCGCGGCAACCAGCGAACTGTGGGAGGCGGCTTGCCGGCGATGCTTTTTCTGAAGCAACACATCACTGACTGAACTGACGCCATCGCCGGCAAGCCGCCTCCCAAGGGGTATGTATTCACTCAGACACTTTTGTTTTGATCGTGCCCATGCGCTGCGTGGGCACGATCAGTGCTGCTCTGTTTTCAAGACACCGTCGCCTCGAGGAAATCCTGCGCGAAACGCTGCAATACGCCGCCCGCCTCGTAGATGGAGAGTTCCTCAGCGGTGTCCAGACGGCACGTCATCGGTACCTCCAGGCGCTCACCATTCCTGCGGTTGATCACCAGGGTCAGGGTCGCACGCGGGGTCCGCTGACCCACCACGTCGAAGGTTTCGCTGCCATCGATGCCCAGTGTCAGGCGGCTGGTGCCCGGTTTGAACTCCAGCGGCAATACCCCCATGCCCACCAGGTTGGTGCGATGGATACGCTCGAAGCCTTCGGCGGCAATCGCCTCGACACCCGCCAGCCGCACGCCCTTGGCCGCCCAGTCACGGGATGAACCCTGACCGTAATCGGCACCGGCGATGATGATCAGCGGCTGCTTGCGCGCCATGTAGGTCTCGATGGCTTCCCACATGCGCGTGACCTGGCCTTCCGGCTCGATCCGGGTCAGCGATCCTTTTTTGACCTTGCCCTCCACCACGGCCATTTCGTTGACCAGTTGCGGGTTGGCGAAGGTGGCACGCTGTGCGGTCAGGTGATCGCCGCGGTGGGTCGCGTAAGAGTTGAAGTCTTCCTCGGGCACGCCCATTTTCGCCAGGTACTCGCCTGCGGCGCTGTCGAGCATGATCGCGTTGGAGGGCGACAGGTGATCCGTGGTGATGTTGTCCGGCAGCACCGCCAGCGCACGCATGCCGTTGAGCGTGCGCTCCCCGGCCAGCGCGCCTTCCCAGTAAGGCGGACGACGGATGTAAGTGCTCATCGCGCGCCAGTCATAGAGCGGCTCGACTTTCGGCCCGGTGTGCTCTTCGATGGCGAACATCGGGATGTAGACCTGCCGGAACTGCTCTGGTTTGACCGACGCCTGCACAACGGCGTCGATCTCTTCGTCTGCAGGCCAGATGTCCATCAGACGAATCGCCTTGCCATCGACAACCCCCAGCACGTCCTTTTCGATATCGAAACGAATCGTGCCGGCGATTGCGTAAGCGACCACCAGCGGCGGCGAGGCGAGAAACGCCTGTTTGGCGTAAGGGTGGATGCGTCCATCAAAGTTGCGATTACCGGACAATACCGCCGTGGCGTAGAGGTCACGGTCGATGATTTCCTGCTGGATGACCGGATCCAGCGCGCCAGACATGCCGTTGCAGGTCGTGCAGGCAAACGCGACCACGCCGAAACCCAACTGCTCAAGTTCGGTGGTCAGCCCGGCGGCGTCCAGATACAACGCCACGGTTTTCGAGCCAGGTGCCAGTGACGACTTGACCCAGGGCTTGCGCGTCAGCCCCAGGCGATTCGCATTGCGCGCCAGCAAGCCGGCGGCAATCACGTTGCGCGGATTGCTGGTGTTGGTGCAACTGGTGATTGCCGCGATGATCACCGCGCCATCGGGCATCTGACCCGGCACGTCGTCCCATTGCCCGGCGATGCCTCTGGCGGCCAGATCGGAGGTCGCGACACGCGCATGCGGATTCGACGGTCCGGCCATGTTGCGCACCACACTGGACAGATCGAAGCTCAGCACCCGCTCATATTCAACCTGCTGCAGGCTGTCAGACCACAACCCGGTGTGCCTGGCGTACAGCTCGACCAGCTTGACCTGCTCATCCTCGCGCCCGGTCAGGCGCAGGTAATCGATGGTTTGCGAGTCGATCGAGAACATTGCCGCCGTAGCGCCGTACTCCGGTGCCATATTGGAAATCGTCGCCCGGTCGCCCAGCGTAAGGCTGGCTGCGCCTTCGCCGTAGAACTCAAGGTATGCGCCTACCACTTTCTGTTGGCGCAGGTATTCGGTCAGGGCCAACACCACGTCGGTGGCAGTGATACCGGGCTGGCGGCGGCCGGTCAGCTCGACACCGATGATGTCCGGCAGACGCATCCAGGACGCACGGCCAAGCATCACGTTTTCAGCCTCCAGGCCGCCGACGCCAATGGCGATCACGCCCAGCGCATCAACGTGCGGGGTGTGGCTGTCAGTGCCGACCAGCGTGTCGGGAAAGGCCACGCCGTCGAGCACCTGAACCACCGGCGACATTTTTTCCAGATTGATCTGGTGCATGATGCCGTTGCCGGGCGGAATCACTTCGACGTTCTTGAACGCCTGCTTGGTCCAGTCGATGAAGTGGAAGCGGTCTTCGTTGCGACGGTCTTCGATGGCACGGTTCTTCTCGAACGCCTGCGGATCATTGCCCCCACACTCCACAGCCAGCGAGTGATCGACGATCAGTTGTACCGGCACCACCGGGTTGACCAGCGCGGGATCCCCCCCTTGAGAGGCAATGGCATCGCGCAAGCCTGCCAGATCAACCAGCGCGGTCTGGCCAAGGATGTCGTGACACACCACACGTGCCGGAAACCAGGGGAAATCCAGGTCGCGGCGGCGCTCGATCAGTTGGGTCAGCGATGCGTTCAGGGTCGCCGGGTCACAACGACGCACCAGGTTTTCGGCCAATACG
Organism: Pseudomonas asturiensis; assembly: GCF_900143095.1. Taxonomy (GTDB): domain Bacteria; phylum Pseudomonadota; class Gammaproteobacteria; order Pseudomonadales; family Pseudomonadaceae; genus Aquipseudomonas; species Aquipseudomonas asturiensis. The sequence goes on from NZ_FRDA01000011.1 coordinate 43,015, forward strand.
CGTGAGGTGTAGGGCAACGTGGCGTAAGCGCCAGGCTTGATGGCCTCGACGGCCGCGTGGGCATCGAAATAGTCCAGCCGGGTACCGGGAAGCGGTTTGCGAAATTCACTGTTCATGGCGGGCTCGGTTCATTGCTGGCGACATCAGGAGGGTTTCGAAAAGCGGGCGGGAAGCTCATCAGCGGCTCCCCTGCCCGTCTGGCTCAGCGGCTCTGGATGGGCACGAAGCTGCGTTGCGCGACGCCTGTGTATTCGGCGCTCGGACGAATGATGCGGTTGTTGCTGCGCTGTTCGAACACATGGGCTGCCCAGCCAGTCAGGCGCGAACAGACGAAGATCGGCGTGAACAGCTTGGTCGGAATGCCCATGAAGTGGTACGCCGAGGCGTGGTAGAAATCGGCGTTGGGGAACAGCTTCTTCTGCTCCCACATGACCTTGTCGATGGCCTCGGAAACCGGGAACAGCACGGTATCGCCCACCTCATCGGCGAGCTTCTTCGACCAGCCTTTGATCACCTCGTTACGCGGATCTGACTCTTTGTAGATCGCGTGCCCGAAGCCCATGATCTTTTCCTTGCGCTCCAGCATGCCCAGCGTGCCTTGGGTCGCCTCATCGGCCGAACCGAAACGCTGAATCATGTCCATTGCCGCTTCGTTGGCCCCGCCGTGCAGCGGGCCACGCAACGTCCCGATGGCTGCCGTGATGCAGGAGTACAAGTCCGACAGGGTCGAAGCGCAGACCCGTGCGGTAAAGGTCGAGGCATTGAATTCGTGCTCGGCATACAGGATCAGCGACACGTCCATGACCTTGCGGTGCAGCTCGCTGGGCGTTTTATCCAGCAACAGGTGCAGGAAGTGCCCGCCGATGGAGTCTTCATCGGTCACACAGTCAATGCGCTTGCCTTCGTGGCTGAAGCGATACCAGTAGCACATGATCGCCGGAAAGGCCGCGAGCAGGCGGTCAGTCGAGTCGCGCTGCTGCTCGAAGCTGCGCTCCGGCTCAAGGGTGCCCAGCATCGACGCACCAGTGCGCATCACGTCCATCGGGTGAGTGTCGGCCGGAATGCGCTCAAGCACTTCCTTCAACGCCTGCGGCAGTTCGCGCAACGCTTTGAGGCGCTGCAGATAAGCGCTCAGTTGAGTCTGGGTCGGAAGCTCGCCATAGAGCAGCAGATAAGCGACTTCCTCGAAGCGCGCTTCGGCAGCCAGCTCGCGCACGTCATAGCCACGATACGTCAGGCCAGCGCCTGCCATGCCGACGGTGGACAGGGCTGTCTGTCCGGCAACCTGACCCCGCAGACCTGCGCCGCTCAATACTTTTGCTTCAGCCATTGCATTCTCCAGTTCTTGAAATTGTCGGGAATTGGCGATTCTTGATGCCGATTCGGCTAACCCCTCTTCTGCGCAAACAGCGCATCGAGCTTCTGCTCGAAGGTGTGGTAGTCGATGGCGTCGTACAGCTCCATGCGGGTCTGCATGGTGTCGATCACGTGTTGCTGGGTGCCGTCGCGGCGGATCGCGCCGTAGACGTTTTCCGCCGCCTTGTTCATGGCGCGGAATGCCGATAAAGGATAGAGCACCAGCGAGACGTCAGACTCGCGCAGCTGGTCGACGGTAAACAAAGGTGTGGCACCGAACTCGGTGATGTTGGCCAGAATCGGCACACCGGCGCGGTTGGCGAACTGCTTGTACATGGCCAGTTCGGTGATCGCTTCAGGGAAGATCATGTCCGCGCCCGCTTCGATACAGGCCGCCGCACGCTCCAGCGCCGACTCCAGCCCTTCGACCGCCAACGCGTCGGTACGCGCCATGATCACGAAGCTGTCATCGGTGCGCGCATCGACAGCGGCCTTGATGCGGTCGACCATTTCCTGCTGCGACACAATTTCCTTGTTCGGACGATGCCCACAACGCTTGGCTCCAACCTGATCCTCGATGTGAATCGCGGCCGCTCCGGCCTTGATCATCGAACGCACGGTGCGCGCCACATTGAACGCAGACGACCCGAAGCCGGTGTCGACATCGACCAGCAACGGCAGGTCACAGACATCGGTGATGCGCCGCACGTCGATCAAGACATCCTCGAGCCCGGTGATGCCCAGGTCCGGGATACCCAGCGAACCTGCGGCCACACCGCCGCCGGACAGATAAATTGCCTTGAACCCGGCACGTTTGGCCAGCAAGGCATGATTGGCATTGATTGCGCCGACCACCTGCAATGGCTGTTCGCTGGCAACGGCGTCACGAAAACGCTGTCCGGGAGTTGGGGTGTCGCGACTCATGGTTCACCTCGTTCGGTAGCCGCCTGGTAATGGCGCTCGATGTTGCGTCTGGACGCACCGATATGCCGGCGCATCAATAATTCGGCCAGTTCGCCGTCGCGCTCGGCAATCGCGTCGAGAATCCGGTGATGTTCGGCAAAGGCCTGGCGGGGTCGGTTGGGCGTGGTGGAAAACTGGATGCGGTACATGCGCACCAGTTGGTACAACTCGCCGCAGAGCATCTGACTGAGCGTGCGGTTGCCGCTGCCCTGAATGATCCGGTAATGAAAGTCGAAATCGCCTTCCTGCTGGTAATAACCGACACCGGCCTGAAACGCGGCGTCACGCTCGTGGGTATCCAGCACCTGGCGCAGTTCGTCGATTTGCTCGCGGGTCATGCGTTCGGCGGCCAGTCGGCAGGCCATGCCCTCAAGGGATTCGCGGATTTCGTACAGTTCGATCATCTCGGCATGGCTCAGCGAAACCACACGAGCCCCCACATGAGGGATGCGAACCACGAGACGCTGCCCTTCGAGACGATGAATCGCTTCACGCAACGGCCCACGGCTGATGCCGTAGGTACGGGCCAGTTCGGGCTCGGAGATTTTGCTGCCAGGAGCGATCTCGCCTTTGACGATGGCGGCCTGAATACGTCGAAAGACATGCTCGGAAAGGGTTTCAGAGTCGTCAGTCAATTTCGTGACTTCTTCAAGCGCACCCAGCATTGTCGACACCTCGCTGTTCAATAAAGCCAAATCTAGCTATCAGCGCAGTATCAGTCAAAGAAAAACACACGATTGTCGACAATCGTCTAATGCGCCGGCTTATTTCGCCCATACGGGCAATGGCTGAATCCCGCCGTAAAACTGGCAGCGTCAAGGCTTCATGCTAGAATGCGCGCCACGTTTGCACAGCGCTGCCCGGCCCCGGATCACAGCCTGCGACCCCACGACTGCCCATCAATCAGGCCCGTCCCGTTTGCGCCCTGACCCTGAAGTTGTTGCGCTCATCGCGCCAGGATTTATGAGACTCGATACCCTCACCACACTGCTCTGCCTTTGGCTTTTGCCCACTTTTTGCGTGGCGGCCAACAAGACCGTCTATGGCCTCAACGAATACGCCAAGCTCACCGACATCGACCTGGAAGTCGCGGCCAAGCTCGACACCGGCGCCAAAACGGCCTCGTTGAGCGCCCGTGAGATCAAGCATTTCAAGCGCAATGGCGAAAGCTGGGTGCGCTTCTATCTGGCCATCGACGACAGTCACGCTCACCCCATCGAAAGGCCTCTGGCGCGGGTCAGCAAGATCAAGCGCCGCGCCGATGACCGCGACCCGGATGACGAGAAAAAATACACGGCCCGCCCGGTCATCAGCCTGACGGTCTGCATGGGTGAAGTTTTACGCACCATAGAAGTGAACTTGACCGACCGAAGTGCTTTCCAATATCCGCTTTTGATCGGCTCCGAAGCCTTGAAACGCTTTGATGCGCTGGTCGATCCAAGTCTTAAATATGCGGCAGGAAAGCCTGGCTGCGCTTCCGTCGCTCAAAACGCAGAGTAAATACATGCGCTCTCTCACGCTCCACCTGAAAATCCTGATCACTGTCCTGGTGACCCTGGGCATTGCGATCACGGCCTATCAGATACTGGCGCTCGGCATCCCGGTGACCGAAGACGAAACCGACGACCTGTGGAACATCGACGCCAAGGTGGAATTTGTCGCCAACCCCAAAGACTCGGTCAAGATCCAGATGTTCGTGCCGCCTCTGGCGCATGATTACATCAGCCTCAATGAAAGCTTTATTTCCAACAATTACGGGGTCAGCGTCAACCGGGGCGACGGCAACCGTCGTGTTACCTGGTCGACCCGCCGCGCAACCGGCAACCAGACGCTGTACTACCGCCTGGTCCTGACCAAGCGCTACAGCGGCGAAAAACCCAAGGTCAAAGGCCCGATCTTCCGCGACAGCCTGCCCGTCGAAGGCCCGGAAAAAATCGCCGCAGAAGCCTTGCTGGCACCGATTCGCCAGCACTCGGCGGATGTCGAGACGTTCATCACCGAAGCCATCAAGCGCGTCAACAACCTGAGCGATGACAACGTCAAGCTGCTGCTGGCAGGCGACACGTCGGCCAGCAAGAAAGCTCAAGTCACCGAACTGCTGCTGTCCATCGCTCACGTCCCCATGGAAAAGGCCCACACCATCCGCCTGGAAGCCGACCAGCCGCAGACGCCCGAACTGTGGCTGCGCAGCTTCAATGGCAAGGAGTGGCTGTACTTCAACCCGGACACCGGCGAAGCCGGCTTGCCGGACAACCGCCTGCTGTGGTGGACCGGAGATGAAAACCTGGTCACCGTCGAAGGCGGCAAGAAGGTGCAGGTCACCTTCAGCCTGAACAACAGCGAAATGAATGCCATGCGTCTGGCCAAGCTGACCGACGCCAGCACCGATTCGGACTTCCTCGCCTACTCCCTGTACGGCCTGCCGCTGCAGACCCAACAGACCTTCATGATCATGGTCATGATCCCGATTGGCGTGCTGGTCATCCTGATTCTGCGTAACCTGATCGGCCTGCAGACACTGGGCACGTTTACGCCGGTGCTGATCGCCCTCGCCTTCCGTGAAACCCAGCTGGGTTTCGGCATCGCGCTGTTTACCGTCATCACGGCACTGGGGCTGTCGCTGCGCTCCTATCTGGAACATTTGAAACTGCAGATGCTGCCGCGCCTGTCGGTGGTGCTGACCTTCGTGGTGGTATTGATCGCCGCCATCAGCCTGTTCAGCCACAAGCTGGGGCTTGAACGGGGCCTGTCGGTGGCGCTGTTCCCGATGGTGATCCTGACCATGACCATCGAACGCCTGTCCATCACCTGGGAAGAACGCGGCGCGAGCCATGCGATGAAAGTCGCCATCGGCACGCTGTTCGCGGCCTCGCTGGCGCACCTGATCATGAGCGTGCCGGAACTGACTTACTTCGTGTTCACCTTCCCGGCCGTGTTGCTGGTGCTGGTCGGCTTCATGCTGGCAATGGGCAGATACCGTGGCTATCGCCTGACCGAACTGATGCGCTTCAAGGCGTTCCTTAAAGAGGACCAGGCCAAGTGATCGGCTGGTGGAAGACCTGGAAGGCGCTGGAAGCCCGCGGCATCATGGGCATCAATCGGCGCAATGCCGATTACGTACTCAAGTACAACAAGCGCAGCCTGTACCCGATTGTCGATGACAAGATCATCACCAAGGAACGCGCTATTCAGGCAGGCATTCATGTGCCTGAAATGTACGGCGTGATTTCGACCGAAAAGGAAATCGACCAGCTTGACGAGATCATCGGCGGGCGCAGCGATTTCGTGATCAAACCCGCCCAGGGCGCAGGTGGTGACGGCATTCTGGTGATCGCCGACCGTTTCGAGGACCGTTATCGAACGGTGTCGGGGCGCATCATCAGCCATTCGGAAATCGAGCATCAGGTTTCCAGCATTCTCACCGGCCTGTATTCGCTGGGCGGACACCGCGACCGGGCACTGATCGAATACCGCGTCACGCCTGACCCGATCTTCAAGAGCATCAGCTACGAGGGCGTACCCGACATTCGCGTCATCGTATTGATGGGTTATCCAGTCATGGCCATGCTGCGCCTGCCCACTCGGCAGTCAGGCGGCAAAGCCAATCTGCACCAGGGCGCTATCGGCGTCGGTGTTGACCTGGCCACCGGCATCACCCTTCAGGGCACCTGGCTGAACAGCATCATCAGCAAGCACCCGGACACCACCAACGCGGTGGACGGCGTGCAATTGCCTAACTGGGATGGCTTCATGAAGCTGTCGGCCGAATGCTACGAACTGTGCGGGCTGGGCTACATCGGCGTCGATATGGTGCTCGATCAGGACAAAGGCCCGCTGATCCTGGAGCTCAACGCCCGCCCCGGCCTGAACATCCAGATCGCCAACGACAGCGGCCTTACGCATCGCACCCAGGCGGTGGAGGCTCGCATCGAACAACTGGCGCAGGAAGGCAGGCAGGAAACGCCGCAGGAACGCGTCGAGTTCGTGCAGGCGCTGTTTGGCCACGTGCCCAGCGCCTGAAGCGCTACGGCACTGCCCAATCCCGACATGCCTCTAGGAGGCACCCGGCCTTAGGACTACAATCCCCGGCCGCGCTTTTGATACTGACGTCACGACATGCCCATCTGCTCGCTACACCCTCTGCCTTACAGTGCCGACCCGACCGTGTATTTCTCACGGATTCGCCGGGCTCCGGGCGCGGTACTGCTCGACAGTGGCCGGCCCGTGGCCCAACGAGGCCGCTTTGACCTGCTCAGCGCCTGGCCACTTCAGGACCTGACCGTCGAAAGCGAAGAAACCGGCAGCGCCTGCATCAATCGCTTGCGCACATGCTTGACGTCGCTGGGTGCCGCCAGCCTGCCGGAAGGCTGCGCGCTGCCATTTGCGGGCGGCCTGATCGGTTACCTGAGCTACGATTTCGGCCGGCGACTGGAACCGCTGCCCAATCAGGCCATTGACGACCTGCACCTGCCCGATGCGCGCCTGGGGCTCTATGACTGGGCCTTGATCAGTGACCATCACGCCCAGACCAGTCAGTTGGTCTTTCACCCGGCCATGGCGGAAGCCGAGCGCGCACGACTGATCGAGCTGTTCACTGACAACACGGCATCGTCCGCCTCGTCGTTTTCGCTGCAACAACCTTTTGCGGCGAGCATCAGCGCCAGCGATTACCGAAGCGCCTTCGAGCGAATCCAGCAGTACATCCAGGCAGGCGACTGCTATCAGGTCAATCTGACCCAGCGGTTCCAGGCGCCTTGCGCAGGCGACCCCTGGCACGCCTATCAGGCGCTTCGCTCGGCCTGCCCGACGCCATTTGCAGGCTTCATGTCGCTGTCTGGCGATGATGCCATCCTGAGCCTGTCACCCGAGCGGTTCGTCAAGGTCAGCGACCGACAGGTCGAAACCCGCCCGATCAAGGGCACGCGCCCGCGCGGCACCGACCCGATACAGGATGCGGAGCTGGCCGGACAACTGCTTGGCAGTGAAAAGGATCGTGCGGAGAACCTGATGATCGTCGACCTGCTGCGCAATGACCTGGGCCGCAGTTGCAGGATCGGCTCGGTAAAAGTCCCGGAACTGTTCAGTCTGGAAAGCTACCCCAACGTGCATCACCTGGTCAGCAGCGTGACGGGCGAACTGGCGGCCGACCATGATGCACTTGACCTGATTGCGGGCAGCTTCCCCGGCGGCTCGATTACCGGCGCGCCGAAAATCCGCGCGATGCAGATCATCGACGAGCTGGAGCCCACCCGACGCGGCCTCTACTGCGGCTCGTTGATGTATCTGGACGTGCGGGGACAGATGGACAGCTCCATCGCTATACGCAGCGTGCTGGTCAAGGATGGCCAGGTATCGTGCTGGGGCGGCGGCGGCATCGTCGCAGATTCCGATTGCGATGCGGAATATCAGGAGACCTTCACCAAGGTGCGCGTGCTGCTTGAGACGCTGAATGCGCTAACCTGATCGCGCCCAACGTTCTGCGCTCAGCGTTATACACACGTCTTGCTGCAACCGCCTCCCCACACGAGGTACTCATTCAGCCAGATACTTTCAGAGCGCCAAGTCCCGATTCGATGCCTTGATGAAGGCCTTCTTCAGGTCTTCAAACGTATGCACGGCCGGAAATTGCGGAAACTCGCGGATCACGTTTTCAGGCGCGTGGAACAGGATGCCAGCGTCGGCCTCGCCCAGCATGGTGGTGTCGTTGTAGGAGTCGCCTGCGGCGATGATGCGGTAATACAGGCTCTTGAATGCCAGCACCGATTGACGTTTGGGGTCTTTCTGGCGCAACTGATAGCTGACCACCCGGTCTGTCTCATCGGTGATCAAGCGATGGCACAGCAAGGTCGGAAAGCCCAGCTGGCGCATCAAGGGCTGGGAGAATTCGTAGAAGGTGTCCGACAGAATCACCACCTGAAACCGCTCCCGCAGCCAGTTGACGAATTCCACCGCGCCGTCCAGCGGCTTGAGGGTAGCGATCACTGCCTGGATGTCCGACAACTTCAGGCCATGCTCATCAAGAATGCGCAGGCGCTGCTTCATCAGCACGTCGTAGTCGGGAATGTCCCGTGTGGTGGCGCGCAGTGATTCGATGCCGGTTTTCTCGGCAAAGGCAATCCAGATTTCCGGGACCAGCACACCTTCCAGATCGAGACAGGCAATTTCCACAGAACACTCCTCAAGGGCACTTCACGATAAAGGGAAGCGGCACTCTAGCGGCTCGTACCACACGACGCAACGCGCTGCCCGTGCGTGTGCAGCGGCCACGTGGCGACGGATTTTGTTACCATTACCGCCATCACGAGCGCTTAAGCGCCAACCTTTACCCAGGAAGCCGCCTGATGAGCCAACCCTTCGACGTCGCCGAGCTGGCGACGACTTATGCAAACAAGTCTGCGCAGGACATTCTGAAACTGGCCTTCGAGCATTTCGGTGACGAGCTGTGGATTTCCTTCAGCGGCGCCGAGGATGTGGTGCTGGTGGACATGGCCTGGAAGCTGAACAAGAACGTCAAGGTGTTCAGCCTCGATACGGGTCGCCTGCACCCCGAGACCTATCGATTCATCGAGCAAGTGCGCGAACACTACAAGATCAACATCGAGATCATGTCGCCGGAACAGAGCAAGCTCGAACCCTTCGTCAAGGAAAAGGGGCTGTTCAGCTTCTACCGTGACGGCCATGGCGAATGCTGTGGCGTGCGCAAGATCGAACCACTGCGTCGCAAGCTCTCCAGCGTCAAGGCATGGGCGACCGGCCAGCGGCGTGACCAGAGTCCGGGCACGCGCAGCGCCGTGGCTGCGATGGAAATCGACACCGCCTTCTCGACGCCCGAGCGCACGCTGTACAAGTTCAACCCGTTGGCACAAATGAGCAGCGAAGAAATCTGGGGCTATATCCGCATGCTGGAGCTGCCTTACAACAGCCTGCACGAGCGTGGCTTCATCAGCATTGGCTGCGAACCCTGCACGCGCCCCGTCTTGCCGAACCAGCACGAGCGTGAAGGTCGCTGGTGGTGGGAAGAAGCCACTCAGAAAGAGTGCGGCCTGCACGCCGGCAATCTGATCGCCAAGGTCTAGGCATCACGCTCGCGTCATTGCGGACACCTGGTGCCCGCAATGACGCCGTTTCAGCGACACCCGATCAATGAACGGGCAGCTCGACATTGGCGAACAGCTCTTCCATCTCCTGTTTGTTATGGCAGGTAATCGCCTTGGCCATGACTTCGCGAGTCAGGTGAGGGGCGAATTTCTCGATGAAGTCGCACATGAAGCCACGCAGGAACGTGCCGCGACGGAAGGCAATCTTGGTGACACTGGACTCGAACAGATCGCTGGCATCCAGAATCACCAGATCGCTGTCCAGTTCCTCATCCACGGCCATCCTGGCGACGATGCCGACCCCCAGGTTCAACCGCACGTACGTCTTGATCACGTCGGCATCTGCGGCGGTGAACACGACTTTGGGCACCAGACCGCGATGGCTGAAGGCTTCGTCCAGCTTGGAGCGACCGGTGAAACCGAACACGTAGGTCACGATCGGGTATTCAGCCAGCAACTCCAGGGTCAACTTCGGTGCTTTGGTCAGCGGATGACCCTGAGGCACCACGACGCAACGGTTCCAGCGATAGCACGGCATCATCACCAAGTCACTGAACTGCTCGAGCGCTTCGGTCGCAATGGCAAAATCCACGGTACCGTCAGCCGCCATTTCGGCGATCTGGGTCGGTGATCCCTGATGCATGTGCAAGGCAACGTCCGGGTATTGCCTGATGAAATTGCTGATGACAGGCGGGAGTGCATAGCGCGCCTGAGTGTGGGTGGTCGCAATCGACAGCGTGCCCTTCTTCTCGTTGGAGAATTCCTGAGCGATCTGTTTGATGCTTTCGACCTTGCGCAGAATCTCACCTGCAGTGGTGATGATGCGCTCGCCTGCCGGCGTGACACGCGTCAAGTGCTTGCCGCTGCGCGCAAACACCTCGACCCCCAGTTCGTCCTCAAGCAGGCGAATCTGCTTGCTGATGCCGGGCTGTGAAGTGTAAAGGCTCTGTGCCGTCGCGGAAACGTTGAGGTCGTGGTGCGCCACTTCCCAAATGTAGCGCAGTTGTTGGAGCTTCATATGTATCCCTCAAAGCAGATAAACCCTAGGGGCATCAGCGACGGTATATAACTGGATTAATGGTCAGGCGAATAATTCTAGAACTTTTTATCACCTTTGTGAGGCGATGGCACGCTCGATTTCACTTAAACCGCCAATTAAACCTTCTTGAACCTTCGCTCTACCCTCGCCCTCTGTTCTGCATCATGGGCACCATGTAAACCGGTACTGCGCAAAGCCGTAAAATCCTGGCAGCCGTACGGCCTAACGACGCGCCCTCTTCCGCCCTGCGGCTGTGACTGCCCACCACAAGCAAATCCACATCCAGTTTTCGCGCCTGCTCAAGAATCACGCTGGAGGGTTCTCCCTGAACAACGCGCACTGTGCGAATGAAAGACAGGTCGTTGTGACCTTCACCCAGTTCCTCACGAAACCCGTCGAGCATCCTTTGCTCAATTCCATCCATGAACGCACTCACACCCTTGCTGTGCAGTTCCCTTAACGCATCCTCGCCCAGATAGCTCTGCAGCACCGATTCGGCGAACAGCCCCATGGGTTCAACGACATGAATAACATTAAGTTCGGCATTGAACGTCCGGGCCAGCGCCAGCGCATGCTGTGTCACATAAGGCGCATACAGACCGAGGTCTGTGGCATACAGCATCGAACGAACCATACAACCTCCCGAACAGCCAGAATGGCGGAGATTGATAGAGCTTAGCAGTGCGCCAAAGTCTGCGACGCCTGTAAACCGGCGCTCTGTCCGCTCGCGACTCAATCGGGCCGACGATTGCCCCGATCAATAAAGGTCAGCGCCTGATACAGCGTGCGTACACGCGGCATGTCGCAACCGGCGGCGAGCGCGGCGGCCAATGGCCGGGCGTAGATGGCTTCCAGTTCCAGAGGCCGCTTCTCGACGTGATCGTGGTACATGCTGGGCTTGTAGTCGGGCATGGTCTCGGTCACGGAGAACAGCCTGGAGGCAAAGCCGGGCGGCAAGGTGTAACCACAGGCCTGAGCGCCGTCCACCACCTCGTCCATCAGCGCCCGTACCAGCTCGCGACTGGCCGGATCGCTCATCAAGCGGGAGGTGCCGGCGCGCAATAGCACCGATAATCCGTTATACGGCACGTTCCAGACCAGTTTTTGCCAGCGCGCCTGCTGCAGATCCGCCATTGCGTGCGCCTCGACCCCGGACTCGCTGAACAATGCCGCGCAGGCCTCGACAATGGCCAGGCGATCGGCCTGATCGGGCGACGGGCCACTGTGATAGCCCACGCTTACTGCACCAAATGCCTGGTGTGTAACGACGCCCGGCGCAGTGCGATGAACGCAGATGAAACACAGACCGCCCAACACATGCAGACTGTCCGGGATCACGGCTCGCAGTTGATCCTCGACCGCCAGACCGTTCTGTAACAGCACAACCTTCGCCCCCTCGGCGGCGACCTGAGTGATGATCGGCCCCAGGTCCGCATTGCCGGTGCTCTTGGTGCCTACCAGCAACCAGTCACAGGCTGGCATGTCGGCTGCCGAGCTGTAGGCTTGCACAGGATGCAGTTGCAGATCGCCATGGACGGCGCTGTCGATCTGCAGGCCATGGCTCACCACCGCTTCAAATTCGCTGCGCAGCAGAAAATGCACATCCAGTCCTGCCCGCGCCAGCATCAACCCATAAAAACCACCGATGGCACCGGTGCCGATGATCCCGATACGGGGAGCTTTCGTCTCATTGCGCATACTGTTTTCTCTTGCTGACTGTGTGTTTCAGGGCAATTCGTCGGGGGAACGGTGCATGACCTCGTCCAGCGCCGTCGAAAGACCCTCCAGGGTCAGTGGCGCACGAAGCGGGCCTTGAAACAGGCCATCGCGCACCACGAACAGCGCGGGCAGATGAAAGACTTCATAGCGCTGCACAGCGCCACCGTTATCCTGAGCGTCGACCCAGCACAGCCGGTCGACGGCCAACGCCATGGCGGGCAGTTGCTGCCTGGCCCAGCGACAGGCGGAACAGCCTGCGCTGGTAAAAATCAGCAGCGACGTTCCCGCAAGCCCGAGTAATTGATGATCGATGTCGAAGTCACTCAGTTGCAGTTGATTCAACGAAATAGCCCTCACCTCTGGCCGTACACTATCGGTTGCAGCGCCAGCGGTTGCAAATGACAGATGCACAGACGTCGTAAAGTCGCGGCAAAGCGGCGCAAACCCGTGCTTTACCCATTGTCGAACAGCGCGATAACGCGCTAAGGTTCCGCTCCCCGCTGCGCTCAAACCTGCTGGGCACCGCCGCACCGGGAACCGCAGGCGGCCAGTACCCGCGACCTGATGAGTAACACGATGGCTGATTTACCGATTGACGACCTCAACGTTGCATCCAACGAGACTCTGATCACGCCGGATCAGCTCAAGCGCGAAATCCCCCTGACCGACGCTGCCCTGCATACCGTCAGCAAGGGTCGTGAAGTGATTCGCAACATTCTCGACGGCAATGACCACCGCCTGTTCATCGTGATCGGGCCGTGCTCGATCCATGACCTGAAGGCGGCAAAGGAATACGCCGAGCGCCTCAAGGCACTCGCGGCAGAAGTGTCGGACACCCTGTATCTGGTCATGCGCGTCTACTTCGAAAAACCGCGCACCACCGTGGGCTGGAAAGGTCTGATCAACGATCCGTACCTGGATGACTCGTTCAAGATCCAGGACGGCCTGCACATCGGTCGCCAGTTGCTGCTGGACCTGGCTGAAATGGGCCTGCCGACTGCAACAGAAGCGCTGGACCCGATTTCCCCGCAGTATCTGCAGGACCTGATCAGCTGGTCGGCCATTGGCGCGCGCACCACCGAATCCCAGACCCACCGCGAAATGGCCTCGGGCCTGTCCTCCGCAGTAGGTTTCAAGAACGGCACCGACGGTGGCCTGACTGTCGCCATCAATGCGTTGCAATCGGTTTCCAGTCCGCATCGTTTTCTGGGCATCAACCAGGAAGGCGGCGTCTCCATCGTGACCACCAAAGGCAATGCCTATGGCCACGTGGTGCTGCGTGGCGGCAATGGCAAGCCAAACTACGACTCGGTCAGCGTCGCGCTGTGTGAGCAGGCCCTGAACAAGGCCGGCATCCGGCCCAACATCATGGTCGACTGCAGTCATGCCAACTCTAACAAGGACCCTGCCCTGCAACCGCTGGTCATGGAGAACGTCGCCAACCAGATTCTGGAAGGCAACGAGTCGATCATTGGCCTTATGGTCGAAAGCCACTTGAACTGGGGTTGTCAGGCAATTCCCAAGGACTTGTCGGAATTGCAGTACGGCGTGTCCATCACCGATGCCTGCATCGATTGGGAAAGCACCGAAAAAACCCTGCGCAGCATGCACGCCAAGCTCAAGGATGTACTGCCGGCGCGCACGCGCAAGTAAACATCCGGCCGACACGAAAACGCCGAGCAATTGCTCGGCGTTTTTCATGGTGCTGTTTGTGAGGCTGAGCGCAAAAGGACCAGATCAGATTTTTGCGGCTTGCCGGTGATGACGCTCCATGTAGCGCTCCACATAGGAGCAGGACGCGATCACGGTATAACCCAGGCTGTCGGCGTAATTGAGTGCTTCCTCGGTCAGGGCAGCCGCAATCCCCCTGCCGCGCAATGCGTCCGGGACGAATGTCCGATAGAAATCCAGGGTCTGCTTACCCAGGTCCATATAGGTCAGGTAGGCACGATGGCCGTCGATGTTGATTTCGAACTGATGGCCGGTCTGATCATGGTGGATGGACAACGCCTCGCTCATCGCTACTCCTCGCGGGTCTTGGAATTTGACCCCTACCTTACCGATCTTTTTCCGGCGAAGGAACATCTACGCCACCCTGTGCCTGTTTTGACACCGAGAAGAGCCTGGCCGATCTCAACAAAGAGCACCTGTAAATAGTAGGCGTCATTGCCGGATATGCTCAAGCGTGATCCTTATAAAAAAGCATGAAACAACCACCGTACTGACAAAGCTTCACCTGAAACGGTCCGCACGCCCTGCGCAAGAGTGAACGCAACAGCACTTGCGGCACAAAGCGCACAGCGTGACAAACGCAACGGTCGCAAGGTACATCGGGCACACGATGGCCGATATGAACCGACACCGCCAGGCCCAACTGCCGTTGCATATGCCTGCCATCTGGCCTGCGCGACACTTGCCACGGGTGCACACGGCAGCCACGGCGAGGTGGATAGTTTTCACACAGACTGCATGAGAAGTAACGCGGAACACTTTCAAAGCCAAGAAATTTATGCGCTTCTTGCGCTTCCTCCGTTTACTTACTACAAACAATGGGTACTATGTACGCCGGTCATTTTCTCACTTTCGAGAGATGACTAAATTGAAATAAGTCCTTGAAGGGGAACACGATGAACAACGTTCTGAAATTCTCTGCTCTGGCTCTGGCAGCAGTTCTGGCCACCGGTTGCAGCAGCGTATCCAAAGAAACCGAAGCTCGTCTGACAGCTACCGAAGACGCAGCTGCTCGTTCGCAAGCACGTGCCGACGAAGCCTACCGCAAGGCTGACGAAGCACTGGCTGCAGCTCAAAAAGCTCAGCAAACTGCTGACGAAGCCAACGAGCGCGCACTGCGCATGTTGGACAAGGCTAGCCGCAAGTAATAGTCCCCTCGGGATTGTTGAAAGGCCGACCCGGAAACGGGTCGGCCTTTTTATTGGCTGATGACTCTGCTCATCGCAATGCTGCGGGAGATGGTTCCCGACGCGCGGGAATGCAGCTCGATGCCGCCAGCGCTGTCAGCGCTGATCACTGAAAAATGACCGGCGCCTCAGTTGCCGCAGAAGCCGCACCCGGCACCGCGATTTCCACCGGCATGCCGTCTTCGGCCGCAACCACGTCACGCACCAGATCCCAGTTCATGCGCAGGTTGTTAGACAGATCCTCGCGCTTGAGCAGCGCGTTGATGACTGCGGTGTGCTTGTCCACCACAGACGGGTTGCCCAGATCGTCCACTGGCGTGTGCGCTTCCAGATACACCTTGCCGCCGCTCAGACCGAACTTGTAGGGTTCGCTGATAATGCGCACGGTGGTGCCGACCGGGGCCATGTCCGCCAGCTCCAGCACGTTGTTGTTATACATGCGGAAGCAGCCGTGGCTGGTGCGCATGCCGATGCCGAACTTCTTGTTCGAACCGTGGATCAGGTAGCCGGACATCCCCAGGCCGAACTTGAAAGGCCCCAGCGGGTTGTCAGGGCCGGCAGGGACGACGTTTGGCAGCGGATCGCCATCGGCGGCATGCTCGGCCTTGATCGACGCAGGCGGCGTCCAGGTCGGGTTAGGCGTCTTGGCCGTCACCTTGGTCACGCCGATGGGCGAGCCCCAGCCTTCACGCCCGACACCCAAGGGATAGGTATGCACCACGTTCTGCCCTTTCGGGTAGTAGTACATGCGGTATTCGGCCAGGTTGATGACGATCCCTTCACGCGGACCCGGTGGCAGGATGAAGCGGGTTGGCAGCACGATGTCCTTGCCGGCGCCCGGCAGCCAGGGATCTACGCCGGGGTTGGCCGCAATCATTTCCAGATAACCCAGATCGTATCGGGTGCCGAGGTCAGCAAAGGTATCTTCGTATTTGGCCTTGATCACCTGAACCTGGCCCACGATGTCCTCGCCGGGTGGCGGCAATGGAAACTCCAGTGCATGAACAGAGCTCGCCGCGCAGAGAGCAGCAAGTGACAGACAGCGGGTAACGGCTGGAATGCGCGACAACATCCGGAAAGATCCTTCGGGTAACAGCGATATGGGAAAGATTTGAAGTGTACACCTGCGCCCGGCGAATCGGGGAGATCTGCAGCGTTGCATGCAGCGCTGACAGTTACAGTTCAGGCCAGATCGGGTTCATGCCTCGCCGCTGGGCATCGAGAATTGCCTTGCACAGCGGACACAGCCGTTCATCGCGCAGCGCGTCCAGCTCAACAGCGCGAAGATGCGGCTGGGCAGGCAGCAAGGTGCCGCACAACGTGCGATCGATCGAGCCACCCAGCTCCAGTTGACGAGCAATCAGATGCACCCGCACTTCCTGGCACGCGAACAGATCGAGCTGCTCGTCGGGCTCAAGCATTTGATAGGCATATAGGGACCAGGCGGGACGCGGCATGGGGGGCTCCAGATCGGGGGGCGCCACATTAGCCGAAAGCTCTCGCCTGGAAAAGCCTCAAAGCAGCGGTTTAAGGGTCGGCCAGACATTTTCCAGCAATTTCCCCTGAGCCGCCGCCGCGGGATGGAGACCATCGGCCTGCATCAACTCAGGCACCCCGCCAATCCCTTCCAGGAAGAATGGCACGAACGGGACCTTTTTCTCCTCGGCCAACGTGCTGTAGACCTCTTCGAAAGCCTTGGTGTAACGTGGACCGTAATTGGGCGGGATGCGCATGCCGAGCAGCAACACCTTGGCTCCCGATGCACGGGAGCTCTCGATCATCGAAGAAAGGTTTTGTTGCAATTGCGCAGGCTGCTGCCCGCGCAAGCCGTCGTTGCCCCCCAATTCGAGAATAACCAGCTCCGGTTTATGCTCTGCAAGCAGCGCAGGCAGCCGCGCCTGACCTCCGGCACTGGTGTCACCGCTGATGGAAGCATTGATCACCTTATCGTTGAAACCCTGCTCCTTGAGACGCTGTTCGAGCAGACTGACCCACCCCACGCGGGTATCCAGTCCGAAAGCCGCGCTGATACTATCCCCAACAATCAAAACCGTGCCCGCCACTGCCCCCTGTGACAGCAGCAACAACCCCAGGCCAGCACTTAAAAACCACGCACGCATCGGATTCTCCATGAGTGAAAGTATTCTCAGTGCCCAAAGCCTCAGCAAAGTGGTCCCCAGCACCGAAGGTGACCTGACTATCCTGCACGAACTCTCCCTGGAACTAAACAAGGGCGACACGCTGGCCATCGTGGGCTCATCGGGATCAGGGAAATCCACCCTGCTGGGTCTGCTGGCCGGGCTGGACCTGCCCAGCTCGGGTTCGGTCACCCTCTCGGGTCGTAACCTCAGCGAGCTGGATGAAGACCAGCGCGCCAGGGTGCGTGCCGAGCATGTCGGCTTTGTCTTCCAGTCATTCCAGTTGCTCGACAGCCTCAACGCGCTGGAGAACGTCATGCTGCCCATGGAGCTTGAGGGTCGTCGCGATGCCCGCGATCAGGCCCGTAACCTGCTGGAGCGTGTCGGCCTGGGCCAGCGCCTGACCCACACTCCACGCCAGCTCTCGGGTGGCGAGCAGCAGCGTGTCGCGATTGCGCGCGCGTTCGCCGCCCACCCGGACGTGCTGTTTGCCGACGAACCCACCGGCAACCTGGACAGCCACACCGGCCAACGCATCAGCGACCTGCTGTTCGAACTGAATCAGGAGCGTAATACAACCCTGGTGCTGGTCACCCACGACGAGCGCCTGGCCCATCGCTGCCGACGCCTGATCCGCCTTGAAGGGGGTCGCCTGGTCGCCCCGCTGGAGCCTTGATGGCACGCCTGCCTTTTGCTCGTTTGCTGAGCCTTGCTGCCCGCCAGCTGCTGCGTGATGCCCGCGCCGGCGAACTGCGGGTGCTGTTTTTCGCCTTGCTGGTCGCCGTGGCCGCCAGTACCGCTATCGGCTATTTCGGTGCGCGCCTGAACGGGGCGATGCTGTTACGCGCGACCGAGTTCCTGGGGGCCGACATGATCCTTGAAGGCTCAAGCCCTGCTCGCCCGGAGCAGGTTCAGGAGGGTGAGCGCCTGCAGCTCAAGCATGCGCAGATCGTTATTTTTTCCAGCGTCATCGCGACGGACGATGGCATCCAGCTGTCGAGCATCAAGGCGGTGGATGACGCCTACCCGTTGCGCGGCGAACTGAAAAGCGCCCCTGACCTGTACCAGACCGAAGCGCCAGGCAGCGGACCGAAACCCGGCGAAGCCTGGGCCGAGGCGCGACTGTTCCCTGCCGTCAACCTGAAGATCGGTGATGACATCGATGTCGGCTCAAAGACCCTGAAGCTGACCCGCGTGCTGACCTATGAACCGGACCGCGCCGGCAATTTCTACAGCCTTACGCCACGCGTGATGATCAACCTGCAGGACCTGGCCGCCACCGGCGTGGTACAGCCAGGAAGCCGGGTCACTTATCGGGAAATGTGGAGCGGCCCGGCAGCGACGCTGGCGACCTATCGCAAGGCCATCGAGTCGAATCTGGAACCGCATCAGGAGATCAAGGATGCGCGCGACGGTAGCCAACAGATCGGCGGCGCACTGGGCAAGGCCGAACGCTATTTGAATATGGCCAGTCTGGTCGCCGTGCTGCTGGCAGGCGTAGCGGTCGCGTTATCGGCTTCGCGTTTCGCAGCACGACGCTTCGACGCCAGCGCCCTGTTGCGCTGCCTGGGGTTGTCGCGAGGCGAAGCGATGGCGCTGTTCAGCCTGCAACTGGCGATTATCGGTCTGCTGGCCAGCCTGAGCGGCGCGATCCTGGGCTGGCTCGCGCAACTGGGCCTGTTTGCATTGCTGCAAAACCTGTTGCCGGCTACGGTTCCGCCGGGCGGTCTGCTGCCCGCCCTCGCGGGCATGGGCACAGGTCTGGTCGCCCTCGCCGGCTTCGCATTGCCTCCGCTGGCAGCGCTGGGTCGCGTGCCGCCACTGCGCGTGCTGCGCCGGGACATGTTGCCGATTCCCGCCAGTTCATGGCTGGTGTACGGTGCAGCGCTGCTGGCATTGGGCCTGATCATGTGGCGTCTGAGCCTGGATCTGGTGCTGACCTTCGCCCTGCTGGGCGGCGGGATTGTTGCAGCGCTGGTGCTGGGCAGTCTGTTGCTGCTGGCGCTCAAGAGCCTGCGCCGCTTGTTGTCCGGCGCACCACTGCCGTGGCGCCTGGGCCTTGGTCAGTTGCTGCGCTACCCGCTGGCCGCTGCCGGGCAATCGTTGGCGTTCGGCCTGATCCTGCTGTCGATGGGCTTGATCGCCTTGCTGCGCGGCGAACTGCTCGACACCTGGCAGAACCAGCTGCCCAAAGATGCGCCTAACTATTTCGTGCTCAACGTGCTGCCTTCGGAGAAAGATAACTTCGCTCAGGCCATGAGCAAGCTGTCCACTCACTCGGCCCCGCTGTATCCGGTGGTGCCGGGGCGGCTGACCAGTATCAACGGCGAGCCGGTCGGCAATTTCGTCACCAAAGACTCGCGCGGCGAGAACGCCACACGACGCGACCTGAGCCTGACCTGGGCGGCCGACATGCCCGAAGGCAATACGCTGACTGCCGGGCAATGGTGGAAAGACCTGCCTGCGACCGGTCAGGCCGATGCCACACCGGGTGTTTCAATCGAAGCCAAACTGGCCGAAAGCCTGCAGATCAAGCTGGGGGATCGCCTGAGTTTCATCGTCGGCGGCCTGACCCGCGAGGCGGTCGTCACCAGCCTGCGAGACGTTAACTGGGACACCTTTCAGCCTAACTTCTTCATGATCTTCCAGCCCGGCACACTGGCCGATTTGCCAACCACCTATCTGACCAGTTTCTACCTGCCCAAGGGCCAGGACAGGCAGATCGTCGAGCTGTCGCGGGCGTTCCCGGCCATCAGCATTCTGGGCGTGGAGGCGTTGCTGGAGCAGGTACGCAGCATTCTCGACCAGGTCACGCTGGCAGTGCAGTTCGTGCTGCTGTTCGTGTTGGCAGCGGGCGTTGCCGTGCTGTTTTCGGGCCTGCAGGCGACGCTGGACGAACGCATCCGTCAGGGCGCGCTGTTGCGGGCGCTGGGTGCGGAGCGGGCGCTGCTGATCAAGTCGCGCCGGATCGAGTTCGGGTTGCTGGGCGCTGCGAGCGGGCTGTTGGCGGCGCTGGGCTGTGAGCTGGTGAGTTTTGTGCTGTACCGCTATGCGTTCTCGCTGGAATGGAGCCCGCATCCGTGGCTGTTGCTGCTGCCGGTGATCGGCGCGTTGCTGGTGGGCGGTGCCGGTGTGTTCGGCACCCGTCGCGCGCTGAATGCCAGTCCGTTGACGGTGCTGCGGGAGGGTTGATTAACCGTGTGAGCGCAGTAAACACCGTGGGAGGCGTCAATTCAGTTGCCGGTATAGCGCCTGAATAACCGAATCGCCGGCAAGCCGCCTCCCACGCGTATGTCTTCAGGCAGACATGGGTTGCCTGAAGACATCCTCGCTGCATCTGCGAGATGCAGGGATGCGGCACTCACTGCTCATAAACAATACTGTTCACGAACCATAGTTTCTCGCCCTCGGGCGTGTTGACGATGACTTCATCGCCCTCTTCTTTTTTCAGCAGCGCCCGCGCCATGGGTGAGTCGATGGAGATGTAGTCGTTGCGACCGTAAATCTCGTCGTACCCCACGATGCGGAATTTCTTAAGGTCGCCGTCTTCGTTCTCGATCTCGACCCAGGCACCGAAAAACACCCGCCCTTCCTGCTCGGGCGAATACTGCACCACGCGCATGTCTTCCAGACGCTTGCGCAGGTAGCGTACGCGCCGGTCGATCTCGCGCAGCAGTTTCTTGTTGTACTGGTAATCCGCATTTTCGCTGCGATCCCCCAGCGAAGCCGCCCACGCCACCTTCTGGGTGATGTCCGGGCGATGCTCGCGCCACAGGTAATCGAGCTCTTTCTTGAGGGCATCATGCCCCTGCCGGGTGATAATTTTTGTACTCAAGACGGTCCTCCGAAAACACAAAAATCAGCGCGACAGGGAGATGACGAACTACCGACGCGTCACCTCGTGGCGGATGCAACCGTCGTAGTAGATCTGCTTCACGCTGTCAGGTTTGAGACGCGAGTCGCTGTCGTAGGTCTGCTCGGTAATGCCCAGCGCCATCGGGCGCATCCACTGTTTGGTGAACTTGCGCGCCTGAAGCTTCTGTCGCGCGCCGTAGCGGGTCACGCCGGACAGCTTGGACGCCTGCGCCCCACCCGCTATGGTCGAGCCCCAGCGACAGAGGTAGCGCTCACTTTCAGTCGCGTTTCGAGCCTGGGCCGACACTGCAATCCCCGATAGCGTCAGGCACGCCAGAGCACAATAAACCAATCGCATGCAGACACCACCTAATCCTTTGATAAGGCGGCGATTTTGCCTATCAAGCGAAACGTCGGGGGCCAGCATAATGCCTTCCCGGGCAACCGCTGAACGAGGGCGATGACCGGAACGACGCCAGCGTCATTCCGGTATCCGACGCAGGGAGGGCCGCGTTATGGACTAACCTTGCTGTAGCACAGCCTGCCCGGGCGTAACCGCATGCGTACCAGCGAGACCAGAAAACTGAACCCGGCCTGGTTCGGATCGATGACCGGCACGTAGGCACCCAGGGTTTCCTGCAACACCTCGGTCACCCGGGCGGCCACGCCAACAAAACCGGTACAGCCCAGCAGAATCGACTGCGCGCCGTCCTCTCGTACAGCGAGCAACGCCTGCTCGACCGTCTTGGCAACCACTATGTCGACGTTCCCCAATTGATCGACAGGGCAGTCAATGGCCCGGATCGAAGAGAACGATTCGCTCAAGCCATAAGTGAGTATGTGGCCGCGCTGCATGGCCAGCGTGCTTTGCAGAATCGTGACGATCGAGAAGCGCTGACTCAAGGCCAGCGCCGTAAACGCAGACGGGGGAAAGCCTCCGATGATCGGTATGTCGATGACTTCCCGGGCCGCTTCCACGCCGCACATGTCGAAATCACTCAGCCAGATGCCGTCAAAGCCCTCTTTCTCGATCAATGCGGCCTGTTCAACCACATAGCGCCCGTTTTCCAGCAAGTTGCCCCGATTTTCGATGCAGGGCGTGCCGGCAGGCAGGTTACGTATTTCCACTGTGATGTCGGCAGGCAGCACCCCGTTGACCGACTCAAGCAAGCGCTCGTTGTAGGCGTCAGTGTTGACGGGCGCCAGGATGCAGATCCGAAAGGCACTCATTGCGCAACTTCCTTTGACGGGTGTGGCTGCGACGCATCTACGCTGACGTACGGCCCCAGATACCCCATGTCTGCAAGCAGGCTCATGAAGCTGGCGAGAATCTGCCCATCGGCGACCCGCAACGGCGCCTGCGCCTGCCAGGCCAGTACCGTCACTGTCCGGTTGCTCAATACAGGATTGAGCGCGCCATCGGCACCTACGGCATCGCCGTTCGAGAACACGCTCTGGCCTGCGCCTGACACAAAGTAGGCAATACTGTCGGGCGCTGTCGCCAGGGGTGCAGCACCACGGCTGTCCCAGGCCAGCATTGATTCATTCTGATACACCACCGTGCAGGTCGCCTCTGCCGATTCGATGTGCATCTTGCCGAGATCAAAACCACCTGCCGTGCTGACCTCGACTGCCTTGAACTGTCCGCTGAAGATCGCGTGAGCCAGCAGCCCGAACTCTTGCTTCAGAAACGCCTGCAGCTTTTGCGCGGTATCCAGTTGGCCTGCGCCTATTGCGCGGCCAGTGGTAAGCGCACGGGAGAGCGTTGCACGAATGGGCAAGGCGGCGTCGAGCTGCTCAGGCGTCATGACCCACATGGCCAGCCCGCCAAATTCCTTGAACTGCGCGGCGGCGACAATCGGGCGCATCATGTTCTCGACGATGCTGGCCACATCTTGCTGATGCTGGGGGCTGCCGTTCTCACCTTCACGCGGCGTAACGTCCAGTTCGACCTGCAGACCTTCCTGACTGACCAGAACCGCCGGGCGCGGGGAAATTCCAGCCGCGGCGTAGGTCAGCATCGGCAGGGAAGGAACAGCCCGACCGGCTCCATCGGCATCAATGACTTTAAGGCCGAGGCGCGCGGCCACCAGGCAGGCGACGACAAACCCCAGCGCCCCGCTTTCCGGCGGCACGATGTAGGCGAGCTTGCGCCCTTCTTTCGCCAGGCGGTCTCTCACGTACTCTGTCGCGCCGACCGGACCCAGAGGATAGGCGGAGCCGTTGATGGCCTGTGGCGATCCCATGTAGGCGACCATCACCGTATCGCCCTCCGCGCTGCGGCACGCCTCTTCGACCGTGACCACCTCGACCTTGTCGCTCGGGTAGTAGGAGCCCTCGCGAAAATGCTCCAGCAATCCTTTGGCAGATGAGAGCGTACCGCCGCCACCGCTGCCAAAAAAACAGCCCCCTAACGCAAGTGCTGCGAGATCCTGGCCATCCAGTTCGAACGTCATAGCAGTCTCCATCCGTGTATTTCAGTTGTGGTGAATAAGGCTCCGTGCCGGTTGAAGCGCTACCAGAACAGAGTGGGCGTGAGTAAGAGAAAGCGGCGCCTGTTGCATCGAAACCCCCGTCATCGCCCGCTCCAGGGTATGGAGCGCCTTATCGTGGCGGGCGGTGTCGGCAAGCAGCACTGCAAGGTGAGTGGCAGCTGAAATTCGAGCGGGCAGCGAGCCCAGCGCATAGGCTGTGGACAGGGCCGTGCGCAGCATGTCTTCGGATTCAGGGTGGTCAAGTGCCTGAAATGACCGGGCCCTGACGACCATCAGGTCACAGAGATAAACCTTCTCCTGATACGTATCGGCGCGGTCGATGGCTTGCAGGATCAGCGTGGATGATTCCAGCGCCCGGCCCGCTTGCAACAGCAGCTCGGCTCGTTTCCAGATCTGGAATGAATAAAAAAGGTGCCCGCCATGACGCAGCACATGATGTTCATAGCCGTCGACAATCATCGCCAGTCCGGCTTCGAGCGCACCGCCCTGCGCCATGTGCCAGCCCTGAAAGATCAGGCCCACGCCCTGGTAAAACGTGAAACCATTGTCCCGCGATACCAGCACCAGCCTTCCCGCGTAGAGTTCGACGGCATCGGCGTCCTCAAAGAGGCAGGATAGCCAGGCAGCACCCTGCAGGACAACGGCCTCGCCGAACGCGCAATGATGCTCGTCACCGAGGGCTTTCAAGCGTTCCAGCGCTGTTCTGGCCCGTGAGAAAAAGCCGCTGTGAAACGCCGACAAGCCTTCCAGCGTCAATGCCAGCGCAAAAAAATCCAGGCCCTGCGCGCTCACCTGCCGCTGCGAGTTGCGGTCTGTCAGGCGCGATTGGGCCAGGATCGACAGACATTCCTCGGTGTCACCCAGCCAGTACAAGGTGTTGGCCAGGGCAATGTGCGCCTCATCCAGCATCTGCGCAGTCCCACCGGCATAGCCTCGGCGCAGCATCTCCTGCGCTGTGCTGCGAGCCTGACGCAGGTCAAGTGCCATCAACTGACTGCTCCAGATACCGAACTGCAACACCGCCAATTCTGCGGGCTCGCAAAGGTCTGTGCCGATCCTCAGGGCCGCACTGTCACTGGCACGCGCATCAGGGCTCATCCAGCCCTGTAATCCCCGATAGCAAACGCCCAGGAGACGCCAACCCTCCACAAGCTGACGACCGACTGCCGGGGTGTAGGACTGGCTTTCGCTTGAATGCAACAGCGGCCGCAACACGCGAATTGCCGCCTGAAACCGGGAACTGGCCGTCGCCGTGAACGCCAGGTTCAAAGCGGATTGCAGGTCCGGCTCGTACTGCTCGCGCATTTTGAGCCGCCGCTCGATGACCTGACGATGCACCCCCAACAACTGCGCCGCCGCACACGTGTCGCCACGACTGAGCTTGAGCGCGTGTTCCACCAACAACTGTTCGGCTGCCGCCAGCTTATTCTTGCCGGGCAATCGCATGAGCAGGTCGGTGACATCGCTTGGCGGCGCCAGGCGTTTCAACGAACGGTCTTCACCCAGGAAGGGCTTCAGAACGGCCGCACTGACCAGCGGATCGTCGACCACAGTGCTCAGACGCTCGATCAGCGTGCGCAATTGACGGGCCTGTCCAGGCCAGCGCTGACGCATCAATAACGCGTTGGCATCCGATGTAAAACTCATCGGCCGGGGCTGGAGACTCGCGAAGTAGCGCGCCAGCACCACGACATCTTCAGGCCGTTGATCCAGACCCGGCAGCTCGATTTCGAACACGGCGAGCCGGTAATAAAGGTCCTCCCGGAACAGTCCCTGGTTGACCAGCTCTCGAAGATTACGGTACGTCGCCGCGACGATCCGGCCCTGAAAACGCCGCTCTTCACTGCTGCCGAACGGACGAAAGCTGCCTGTTTCCAGAACGCGTAGCAGCGCAGGCTGGAGCGCGAGGGGGAGCTCATCGATTTCGTCGAGAAATAATGTCCCGTTGCCAACCGACTCAAATGGACCAAAGTCGCTGCCCGTGCCTGTGGTTGACGCAGCCAGACGATGACCGGACAGCTCAGTCTCTGTGAGGTTGGCCGACAAGGCGGCACAGTTGAGATCAATGAACGGCTTGCCGGCACCGGGCCCCAGCCGATGAAGGCGCTGGGCGATGATCTTCTGGCCCGCTTCCGATGGCCCGCAGATCAGCACCGGGTGTCGGGCAGCTGCGATCCGGCCCACCTGGTGAATGACGCTGAGAAACGATGGCGACGCCCCGACAATGCGCGTATCCGGCTGCGAAGGCCCAAGGGCCAGCTCATGACTACTCACAGCGCCTCCTCCCAGGAAAAACCGATACCGTCCGAGGTGTTGAATCGAGAAATGCGTAAGCGATAAAGAAGCTTGCGACAGCAGGAACGCCTGAATAAATCAGGCGCCCGCTGATCCTGACAAGCGCTCAAGTCATCTGTGTGAAAGGCATCGGGGAGACCCTGCTCAATTCAGCGCTGACTCGGCGCGCATGATCATCATCCCCAGTGATATCAAAATGCAAGCACTGATACACAATGGCGACGGTAAATGCGGTGTTGGCGGGTCAACCCAGCGTGATCAAACCCTGTCGGGCAATGCGCACCAGATCGCCAATCGCCTGCTCGATGTCGGCCGGATCCGGCGACTGAATAACGGCAAGGTCGAAATGATCGTTGGCAAAATGGCTGAGCGGTTGATGTGCATCGACAAACTGAATCAGAAAGGCACAGGAACCGCCACGACGACGTGGCCAACCGTCCAGATAGCGCAGCAGCGTTGGCTGGTGGGCACCGGCGAGAAGGATTTTCGGGCTCTTGCGGGTCAGCACGGTGCTGATGGGCGACAAACGAAGAAGGGGGCGCAGGTTGTTCATGGTTTTTTCTCTGCCTCAGAAGCTCCGCTGGGCAGCGGTGAGAGGCAACACCGAACCAACGTTTTAGCGGTATTTCGACAAGACATGAGCCTTGTCAGGCGCCCCGCAAGTAGTTGTTAAATCGGCGCTTGAGCACGCATCCTAGAGAAGCGCGCCCTTCGTTGTCAATTACCTTGCCCTACAATCTCGCTCAACGAGAAAGGCCCACACTCTGTGGGCCTTCAAGCATGACGACGGATCGATTATCGAGCGATCAACCGGTCCAGCGACAGCCTGCCTGCGCCTTCGATCAATACCGCCAGAGCGCCGCCCAGCAGCGCGAGCGCATATTCATAGCCATTGTTGGCCATGAAGAAGCCGTGGCTGATGTGCACCGTAAAGATCGCCACCAGCAACAATACCGTCACCAGCGCAGCCGCCGGACGGGCCAGCAGGCCCAGCAGCAGACCCAGACCGCCAAAGAACTCGGCACCACCGGACAACAGCGCCATCAGGTAACCGGGTGTCAGGCCAAGGCTTTCCATGTACTGCGCGGTGCCTTCAAGGCCGTAACCGCCAAAGGCACCGAACAGTTTCTGGCTGCCGTGAGCAATGAAGGCGATCCCGACGATGACACGCAGGATGGTCAGGCCGTAGCCGGCGCGGGTGGTAAGTACGGATTTGATCAGGCTGTTCATGCGGGTGGATTCCATCGCTGATTAAGTGGGAGTGGCGCCATCATAATCGAATGAACAAATGTTAAAATCGCAATAAATGGCGCATACCCATCTAATTAATCGATCAACGCCTGATCGTCGGCTTTCCAGCCGCGTCTTTTTCCAGCGCATCGCGTTGACGATCGAAGGCCAGGTAGTATTTGTTGACGCTGTTGACGAAGGTCACCACGTTGGCCCCGCCCTGCTCCATCGCAATACGCTCGGTCTGGAAAAACCATTGATTGGGGTTCAGGCCGCGCCTTCTGGCCTCGTCGCGCATGCCCTGCACCCGCTCAGGCCCCATGTTGTAGGCGGCCATGGTGAATGCCATGCGCTCACGCTCGTTGACCCTGGGGCTGGAGAAATATTTGCGCTTGATCGATGCCATGTAGCGCGAGCCTGCACGCACGTTGTCGTCGGCATTCTGAATATTGGCAACCCCGACGCTCCTGGCCGCAGAAGGTGTGATCTGCAACAGCCCTGTCGCCCCGCCGCTGCCCTTGGCAGACGGATCGAGCTTGGATTCTTTGAACGCCAGCGCTGCGAGGTCCAGCCAGTCCATGCCCTGCGCGTCGGCATGGCGTTGCAGCATCGGGCGTAATTGCTCCAGTCGCTGGATATTGCTGCGCACCAGCGGATTGTTGACCCGGTACATGTTCTTGTAGGCTTTTTCGAAGGCAATGTCCTGGGTGCTGGAGGGCTTATAGTCCTTGAGGAAATCGTCAATGCTGGCGCGCAGCAGGGTCGCCTTGTCACGCACGAACCAACTCACGTCTCCATGGGTTTTCAACGACAGCCCGCGATCCAGGCGCAGCTTCGGCATCACCGCGACCCACCGCTCGGCAATCGGCTGCTCGACCAGCGTCAACGGATAGATACCCGCCTGCACCATTTCAAGCACGTCTTCGACAGCAAGACTGGGGTCGACCCACTCAATTTTCACCGGCGGCAGCTTGCGCAGCTCCAGTTGCCGATTGACCTGATGCAGCGCTTCGTCAGCGGCACTGCCGGTGGGCAGGCTCAGCGTACGGCCGGACAACTGCTCCACACGCCGCAGCGGACGGTCGCCACGCAGGCCGACCAGCACCAGGGGCACATCGTGAATGATCGGATTGCTGGCCTGAACGCCCCTGTCGTCACTGACATCCAGCAGCTCGCCGGGCGCGATCAGGTCACCTTCCCCACGCTGCAGGGCGCTGAGCAGTTGATTCTTGGCCTTGGGAATGACCTTGAACGTGACCTTCTGGCCATTGCGCGCATGGCTGTTGAGGTAACGCTCGAAGGCTTGCAGGCGGTGGTACTCGACACCGATCTCCTGCCCTTTGACGTCGCCCGAGCTGTTGCGGCTCTGATTGACCAGCACG
The DNA here is from genome assembly GCF_900143095.1 of Pseudomonas asturiensis. Taxonomy (GTDB): domain Bacteria; phylum Pseudomonadota; class Gammaproteobacteria; order Pseudomonadales; family Pseudomonadaceae; genus Aquipseudomonas; species Aquipseudomonas asturiensis. The sequence continues at coordinate 71,502 of NZ_FRDA01000011.1, forward strand.
CGCAGCACTTTGCTGCTGCGAATCGCCGGCAGGTCACGTACCTGTGTCGAGTGCTGCACCGCGACGACAGGCCCGGCAGGCCCGGTCGGGCGAGCGAGGACTTCAGCCGATAATGTCAGTGACAGCGGTAACAGACAGATAATGGACACGAGCGCGGATCGGATCATTCATTCCCCAAGGGCATCGCCGGAAACAGGAAAAAGGAACTCTGGAAGTCACGCAGCAGCATCAACATCGAAGGAACACGTCGAGCCTTGAAGCTCAACCGGTTGAATAGCCAGCGTTTTCTTGTTTTTACCGAAGCTCTGATATGCTCGGCAGCCTTGCGCTGGAGGTAGCACCATGCAACTCATCGACATTGGCGTCAATCTGACTAACGCCAGCTTCGCTTCGCAGCGACAAGCGGTACTCGACCGGGCCTACGCCGCAGGCGTGGATCAACTGGTCGTCACCGGCACCAGCGTCGAAGGCAGCGAACAGGCCTTGCAGCTCTGCCTGGAACTGGACGAAAGCGCTCAACGACTGTTCTGCACGGCAGGTATTCACCCTCACTCAGCGAGCGATTGGACCGGCGACACCGAGAAACAGTTGCATGCCCTGCTCAAGGAAAATCGCGTGCGCGCTGTAGGCGAATGCGGACTGGATTTCAATCGCGACTTTTCACCTCGCCCGCAACAGGAAAAAGTCCTGGAAGCGCATCTGGCCATGGCCGTGGAACGGCAACTGCCGGTGTTCCTGCATGAGCGCGACGCCAACCAGCGTCTGCTGGAAATCCTGCGCGATTACCGGGACCGGCTGCCGGCGGCCGTGGTCCACTGTTTCACCGGCGAACGAGCCGCGCTGTTCAGCTACCTGGACCTGGACCTGCACATCGGCATTACGGGCTGGATCTGCGACGAGCGACGTGGCACCCACCTGCACCCTCTGGTCGGCAACATCCCTCGCGGTCGTCTGATGCTGGAAAGCGATGCGCCTTATCTGCTGCCACGCAGCCTGCGTCCCAAACCGAAAAATGGTCGCAATGAGCCGGCGTATCTGCCGCACGTGTTGAGTGAGGTCGCGCTGCACCGAGGCGAATCCGAGGCAGACCTGGCGCGCCACAGCACCGCGTGTGCCCGCGCGTTTTTCGGTTTGCCTGTCGTTGAGCGGGTATCCGACGAAAACCCACCGTTTTCTTGATCCGCGTCAACGGTGGCTTTGATGGCCGGAATACAGTGATGGCACCTTGCTGCTATTTCTACCGATCATCATAGAAGACCACTCATGGGCTCATGGCTAAGTAATCTGTCACTCAAGTACAAGTTCTGGGCGGTGAACGCCGTGGCGTTCATCACCACCCTACTGCTGGTGCTGTACGCCGTACACCTGGAGCAGCAATCGCGTCAGGCATCCGCTCAACAGGCTGCACGCCTGATCGAGCAATGGCCCGCCACACAGCCACTTCCAGCCAATGCCGCACTGCTCATGCAGACCCCGACCTTCACCGACGTACTGACACAGCATTTCGCCCACTACGCGATAGCGGTCTTTATCCTGATGATCGTGATGCTGGGGGCTTCGCAGTTGCTGATCCGTTTCCTGCTCAGTCAGCTCAACACGCTCAAGGACGTGATGCTGCATGTGGAACGCAGCGGGGACCTGTCTGCCCGTGTGCCCAACGGCAGCGAAGACGAAGTCGGACAGATGGCCAAGGCGTTCAATGCGCTGCAGGCCGGGTATCAGCGGGTGGTCGCCACGGTCTCGCAGACTGCCATCAGACTCGACCAGGGTGCAGCGCACCTGGCCTCGGGGATGACTGAGGTTCGCCACGGCATGCTCGGCCAACAGAGCGAAACCGATCAGGTCGCCACGGCGATCAATGAGATGACCGCGACGGTGCACCACATCGCCCAGCACGCCACGACGACCCGCGACCAGTCACAGACAGCAGACGCCCTTGCAGGCAGTGGCAAGGCAGTGGTGGACCGGGTGCAGGTGTCGATTGCCGGGTTGTCCAGCGGCGTGCAACAAACCGCCGAGATGATTCAACGCATGGCTGCAGACAGCCAGAAGATCAATGGCGTGGTGAATGTGATTCACAGCATCGCCGAACAGACCAACCTGCTGGCGCTCAATGCCGCCATCGAAGCGGCGCGCGCCGGTGAAATGGGCCGTGGCTTTGCTGTGGTCGCCGATGAAGTGCGCAACCTTGCCAAACGCGTGCAAAGCTCCACCGACGAGATCACCACCATGGTGTCCGCGTTGCAGGCCGGTACGAGTGACGCGGTGGACTTCATGCAGGACAGTTCGCACAAGGCCGATGAATGCGTGCAGCAGGCACGCGAAGCCGGAGAGGCGTTGGCAGCAATTGCCGGAGCGGTGGCGCAGATGCGCGAAAGCAATACCCAGATCGCCGTCGCCGCCCAGCAACAAAGCCAGGTGGCCGAAGAAATGAACCGGGCGGTGGTCAGCATTCGCGACGTGACCGAGCGCACGGTCATCCAGACCGTAGACTCGGCCAACACCAGCGGCGAACTCGCCGTACTGGCGGGCGAACTGAACATGGCCATCGGACAACTCAAGCTGTAGGCGACTATCGCGCCGATAGTCAGGCTTGATTCGCGACGGATCGGGGTCAGGCCTATTCTTCAGGCATTGAATGACGCATTGACTGCAATGCACTGAAGAGGACTGCAGTATGGACAAGCGACTTCCCGATCTCCACACATGGCAGTGGCGTGGTTACACCGACAATCACCGGCACCCGGCCAATCGGGTGCTGCACCTGATCGCTGCTCCCCTGTTCATCGTGGCCGCGCTGCTGATTGTCGACGGGCTGTTTTCACTGAGCATTGCTTCGATTGCCATTGGCGTCATCGGGCTGGCCGCAGCGCTGGCCTTTCAGCGCCATGGGCACATGCTGGAGCAGCAGTAACCTGACCCGTTCAGCGATCTTGGCGATGCCGCCAAACGTTTGCTGGACGAGCAACGCGTGAACGTTCCTGGCTTTGTGCTTAGCCAAACACCGTCACGGTCTGACGGCTGATCGCAATCAACTCACCCTCAGGCGTCCACAACGCCGCAGCCGTGTGCCCGTACCCGTCACGCGCATGTTCGATCACGGCGCGATAGCTGCACCATTGCAAGGTGTCGAGCACCGGCTGGGGCTGCACGAATTCGATGGTCCAGGTCAACGAGCTGCCGGGGGCGGGCCTGTTCAGGTGCGGCAGAACCGCGGGCGGCCAGGTATCGACCAATGCCAGGATATGCGCCTCGCTCATGGGCTGAGACCGTGAGGTGTCGCGAAACCGGGCGTAACCACCGATGGCAGGCGACGGTGTGCTGCTGAACGGCAGGCCACCCAGCGCCCAGCGGATCTCCATGAAACGCAGGTACTCCGGCATCAGGCCGCTGACAAAGGGCAGCTCAGGGCATTCATCGACCGGTTTGAGGTGGGGTGCCGGTTCAGCCTTGACCGAAATCATCGACTCACGCGGCGCACCGAAGCTGCCCTGCATCAGGGTCATGACCTGACCGTTCTGGACAGCGCGCCCGAGCACCTGACTCACCGCCTTGCCATGACGCAGAATCTCGACTTCGAAGGCTATCGGTATCCCCGGCTCGGCAGGGCCGACAAAGGTGATCGCCAGCGAACGAACGGGCCGGTCCTGCGGGACCTGCGCACACATGGCCTCGAAGTTCAACGCCGCCATCAGCCCGCCGAAACAGGCCCGGCCTTGAGACCACTCGGCAGGAATGGTAACGCTGCCCGGGTTGTCTCGTACGGCGTCGATCAATTCGGAAAAGGTCATGGGCTTACCTGCTGGGTTCGATACGAATAGAAAGGATGGTACTCATACCATCCTTGCGTGGCATGCCACATATCGGCCATTAGTGCGGCCTGAATGACCTGTTTGTCGCAGGAACTGTTTTTTCCAAAGCGACCCGCTAGAAACAGGCCTTCGCCAGACGCTTGAGCGATGCCTCGGCCTTGCGTTCGGCGCGCACGATTGCGATCTGCCAGCCGGCAATGCACGGTGCCAGATCGGGCTGCTCGCCTGCCTGCGCCAGCCATTGCAGATGATCATGCCAGTCACCCAGCTCGCTTTGCGCCGACTTGAGCCGCGCCCGCATATTCTTCGGCTGGTGGCTCAGTTCCGGGTAAGCCTCGGCGGCGTAGCGCACACGCTTGATCAGCAGACGCAGGTCATGTCGATCATGATCCGGTTCGGCAATCGCCGTGCGCAGCGTGTGCCACTGTTTGTCCATGCGCTTTTCGATGGTCTTGCGCAAACCGCGCAGCAGGCCCTTACGCTGCTGCATGCGCAGCAGGGTCGGAAACTGGTCGATCAGGGTCAACAGTCGGGTCAGCTCGCTGGACTTCGCCACACGGGGACAGGCGCTGCCCAGATGATCGTGACGCTTGCGGGCTGCGTCGTTCAGGCCTTGCTCCTCAAGGAACGCGGCCAGCACCTGCATGTCACGCAAAGGCGTGGTCAACTGGCCGACGGCCTTGGCAGCGTCCTCCAGTTGCGTGGCGCCGGAAAACTCGCGCAGAGGGCGCAACACGCTGCGCAGACGACGCACCGTGGTGCGCAGATCATGCAGCGCTTCACTGTCGGTCGAGACGGCCAGGCGTGCCTGACAGGCAAGCAGTTTGACGTCCAGCGCCAGAATTTCAGCGACCAGATGATCCACCATTGAAGACATGCAATTCCCCTGTAAGACGTTCTATGAATGATGCTTGCGGGCCGACGACAGCCGCCATGGCAAACCACGGCGCAGCGCTTTGAGACGCGCTCGCAGGCGGCCCACGGAGCCCGGATGTCCGGCATAACGCTGTGCCTGAAACTCGTCGACAAACGCCTTGATGGCCTCAGCCTGCAATGGCAGGAACACCACGGCACGCCTGCCAAACGCTTCGGCACCTTCGCCGGGCATACGACGCAGACCATGGCGAGCCAGCATGCGTTCAAAGGCATTGAACACTCTGAGTTGAGAATCGCTTTCCCGCTGCCAGGGTTTGAACAGCCACAAGGCTACCAGCCCCAGAGAAAGCGCGATCCCCGCCACAAACACCGGCGCGTCGAACCCCGAGAACCAGCGGCTGAGTACCTGCAGTTGCTGCTGGCCCTGATACCCCAGCACCCAGCGCTGCCAGCCGTAATTGAGAGAATCCCAGCTCAGGCGCAGGTCATTGATCCACGGTATGTGGCGATAGCGCAGCGCGGACATGGGCGAGTCCTGCAGAAAGTCTTCATCGGCCGCCAGCGCCTGTTCCAGTCCCTGCTCGATACGCTGGGGCGCGACGGCGGCGGTCGGATCGACACTGCGCCAGCCCACGCCCGGCTGCCAGTATTCGACCCAGGCGTGGGCATCGAACTGGCGCACGGTCAGGTACTGGCCATCGGGGTTGAGTTCGCCACCCTGATACCCGGCCACCACGCGCGCCGGAATGCCCGCCGCTCTGAGCACAAAGGTCATCGCCCCGGCGTAGTGGGCGCAAAAGCCACGGCGGCTGGCAAACAGGAATTCGTCGATGCTGTCGTTACCCAGCGGCTCGGGCTTTAGGGTGTAGTGGAACGGCTGGTCAGTGAAATAACCCAACATGGCCTGCACCAGCGCGTCGGGCCTGGCGTTGCGACGACGAAGCTCTTCGGCCCACTGCCGGGCTTGAGGATTGCCTTTGGCAGGAAGTTGCAGATCCTGACGCTGAATCTGCTCGCTGAGCTGCGAGTCACGCACGCTTTGCGGCCAGGACGTGACGCTGTACAGCAACGATTGCTCGACCGGCCGCCTGCGCTGCAGGCGGAAGTCGCTCATCTGCCGCACCTCGGGCAACGGGGTTTCACCCACATCCAGACTCGGCAGCCAGGGCCGACCGCTGGCCTCCATGACAATGCTGTAGGCAACTGAATCGCCACGTTTGTCCCACTGCGGCACCTGCACGGTCTGCGCACGCGCCGACTGTGACCAGCGACGGCCATCAAATTGTTCCAGGGTCAGGCTGCGCCAGTACAACTGATTGCGTGCAGGCACAGGCCCTTCGAAACTGGCACGAAACACCAGCGCCGGTGAGCGGCTCAGCTCGGCCATATCGCCGGGAGCCATGTTGTCGGAAAGCCCGGTCAGCCCCTTGTTGCTCGGCTGCGGCAGCGACCAGAGCGGGTCCAGACGCGGAAAGAACACAAACAGCAACAGCATCAGTGGCACCGCCTGCGCCATCAGCTTGAACGCCAGCTTGAGGGTGCCCGCAGGCTTGCTGGCCAGGTCCGATTGCTGCAAGCCGATCAGGGCCGCCAGCAACGCGCCGATCGGCAACAGACTGAACAGGGCCCACAGCAGGCTGTCCTCGAACAGATAACCGACTACCACGCAGAAGAAGCCGAGGAAGATCAGCACGCGCGCATCACGGCGCGTGCTCATTTCCAGCATTTTCAGCACAAATGCCGCCACCAGCAGCGCTGCGCCCGCATCCAGCCCCACCAGGCTGCCGCGCGCCAGATAAACGCCTCCGGCCGTACCCACCAGCAACCCGGACTTGACCCACGTACCCGGCAGGCGCACACGCATGCGAAATGCCTGCACGCGCCAGATCGTACAGCCCAGCCACAGCACCATGATCGACACCGGGACGTGTACTGCAAACGGCACCACCACCAGTGCCTGGGCGAGCAACAGCCAGGTCAGGCTGACCCGGGGAATGGGCTGACTCACCACGGTCTTCGGGGTCATGGACGCTGTCCATACAAAGCCAATGCACGCAGGCAGGCTTCCCGATGCGCATCACCACTGTCGACGCTGGACAGAAACCCCGGCAGGCGTAACGCAAAGGGCTGGTGCCGCTGCGACAGCTCCAGCACCCAGTAGCACAGCCGTGAAAGGCGTTGCTCGATATCGCCACCCAGTGCCAGAAAATCCAGACACAGCTCGTGCCCGCTCAGGTCGGTAAAGTCCTTGACCAGCAGCCCCTGTCCTCGGGAATAGGCTTTCCAGTGCAACCGCCCACGGTTATCGCCCGGCTGATAGCTGCGCAACCCCTGATAGTCATCGACGCCCGCCCCCTGAGTGGCCTGGCCGTCGTCTTCGGCGTGGGGTTGCACACCGGTGAGCAACGGCATCGTGCCGGACAGCGGACGGGGGTAAATGAGTGCGGTCTGTCCCAGGTCCAGCCAGGTCCAGGCCCGAAAGATGCCCAATGGAAACACACTCTCGACCCGCAGCCGTGGTGCCCGCAACCAGCCACGGCGCTCTGCCGGCAGTGTCAGCTCGACCTCGGTCAGGCCCTGAGCGCTGACATCGCCGTTTTGCAGGTGGTCCGCCGCCCAGCCCAGCCCGAGCGCCTGATGAGCGTGACCTGCGCTTTCAAGGCGCAGCCGCAGTTGCACCGGCTCACCGACGAACACCGAGCGCGATGGCCCTGCGCTGAGGATCAGCCCGCTAAGATTGCGATAGGTGTGCAGAATCGCCAGCACCCCCACTGACAACATCAGAAAGGTCAGCCCATACGCCAGGCTGTTCTGGTAGTTGATGGCGACCAGCAGCATCAAGATCAACACGACAAAAAAGGTCACACCCGTGCGCGTCGGCAAAATAAAAATGCGCCGATGATCGAGCACAATGCGCGACGCGGCAGGAATCCGCCTTGCCAGCCAGCGTTGCCAGAACGGTTTGAGCGGCGCAATCAAAGCACGGGCACCTCACGCAGCAGCCACTGCACCAGCGCACCGCCGCCATGGCCGGTCGGATCGGTGCGTTCACGCAGACGATGGCCCACCACTGACGGCAGCACCGACTGCACGTCTTCGGGAATCACATAATCGCGCCCCGCCAGCATGGCCCAGGCCCGCGCCGCTGCCAGAATCGCCAGACTGGCCCGTGGCGACAGCCCATACGCGAACTGCGGCTGGCTGCGGGTCGCATCTGCCAGACGCAGCACATAGTCGACCAGCGCATCGCTGACTCGCACCTGACGCGCCTGGGCCTGCAACTGCCCCAACTGGTCGTGGTTCAGAATCGGTTGCAGACGCGGCAACAGCTCACGACGCGATTCACCCAGCAGCAGCGCCCTCTCGGCAGCCCTGGCCGGATAGCCCATGGAAATGCGCATCAGGAACCGGTCCAGTTGCGACTCGGGCAACGCAAAGGTGCCACCGGAGCTGAACGGGTTCTGAGTGGCAATCACGAAGAACGGATCAGGCAGCAGGCGGGTCGCGCCTTCAATGGACACCTGCCCCTCTTCCATCGCCTCCAGCAGCGCACTCTGGCTTTTCGGGGTGGCGCGATTGATTTCGTCCGCCAGTACCAGTTCGGCGAAGATCGGCCCCGGATGAAAGGTGAATTGCCCCGTGTCGCGATCAAACACCGAGGTGCCCAGGATATCGCCCGGCAGCAGGTCGGAGGTGAACTGAATGCGCTGATAGCTCAGGCCAAGAATTTTCGCCAGCGCATGGCTGAGCGTGGTTTTGCCCATTCCGGGCAGGTCTTCGATCAGCAGATGCCCACCGCCGATCAGGCAGGTCATCGCCAGACGCACCTGTGCTTCCTTGCCCAGCACCACTTCATTGATGGCGCTCAGGCATGCATCGAGTCTTGTGCCCATTAACGCCTCCCCGGCAACTGCTTACTACCCGTCCAGACACGACAGGGCCCGCCAACTATTCCGACACTTTACGGTTAGCGTAGGACGTTTCGCCAGAGGGAGTAGGGATTTGCTTAAGAGGATGTAAAACAGAGACGGGCAAGCACACTGGACGTGCCTGCCCGTGGCGATCGATCAACGACCGGCGCGCGACTCACGAATGTAGAAACGGGCTTTTTCCGACTTCTCGGTGCAACCTTCGAACGCTTCGAATTGTTGCTGAGTCTTGGCACCTGTCAACAGCGACAGCGCCTTGGAGTAGCTTACGGTCCCGGCGAAGCCTTCGGCCTTGGCAAGATCAAGCTCATGCCAGGCAGCATCAAGCTGAGTGGCGCAGCTGTCCCGATACCCGGTCTTGCCAGCACAACCTGCAAGAACCACGATGAACAATGGCAGACAGATCCAGGCTTTCATGGGGTGTTACCTCAAGAGTAAAAATGGAATGTGCGGGTTGGACGGCGATGCAGGCCGAAAGTGCCGTTGCACAAGGGCGCAAGCGTAACTCTTTTCAATCAATGACGTAGGTTTCATCACGCAACGCCGGAGGTTGCAGGTAAGGTAAGACGATACTCAGGAGCGCATGGATGAAAAAACGCATTGCACTGGTGCTAGGTTCGGGTGGCGCTCGGGGTTACGCCCATATCGGCGTGATTCAGGAGCTGGAACGACGCGGTTATGAGATCGCCTGTATCGCAGGCTGCTCGATGGGTGCCGTGGTGGGCGGGATCTACGCGGCAGGCAAGCTTGATCAGTACCGCGAGTGGATCGAAAGCCTGGATTATCTGGACGTACTGCGCCTGGTCGACGTGAGTTTCCGGCTGGGCGCGATACGGGGTGAAAAGGTGTTTGGCCAGATCCGCGAAATTGTCGGCGAGATCAACATCGAGGACCTGCGCATTCCTTACACGGCGGTGGCCACCGACCTGACCAATCAGCAGGAAATCTGGTTTCAGGAAGGTTGTCTGCACCAGGCCATGCGCGCCTCGGCGGCGATTCCCAGCCTGTTCACCCCCGTCATGCAAGGTGGCCGGATGCTGGTCGATGGCGGACTGCTGAACCCGCTGCCCATCGTGCCGGTGGTGTCGAGCCACTGTGACCTGATCGTGGCGGTCAACCTCAACTCGACGCATCAGCAGCATTATCAGTTGCCGATCATCGAACGCCCGCCAGCGGTGAAAAAACGTTTCGACCTGCTGATCAACTCGCTGGGCTCGCGCTTGCCGTTCCGCCGCAAGCTGGAAACCACGAACACAGCCTCGATAGCCGCTGAACCCAGCAGCCTCAAACCGGCAGCCGCCCGCGTGCCCAGCCCCTGGCTTGGCGAGATCAGCGCCGACCCGCAAGGCCAGCAACCGGCGGCTGCGCCACAGGCTGAAGGCGCGCCGAAATCGGCGAGCGGCTCGGTGATCATCGACAACGTCGGACCTGCGTCCTTGCTGGATTTGATCAACCAGAGCTTCGAAGTGATGCAGACGTCACTGGCGCAGTACAAGATCGCGGGCTACCCGCCGGACATCCTGATCAACGTCCCGAAGCGGGTGTGCCGTTTCTTCGAATTCTACAAAGCCCCGGAACTCATCGCCCTGGGCCGTGAGATCGCCAGCGACACACTGGACCGGTACGAGCGTGATCAGCGCTGACCCACCAGCTTGCAATGCACGACCTTCCTGACGCGCGCGGCCTTCCAGCAAACACCGGACTGCGGACTTGTCCGCGAAGGGGCCGGTGTATTCAGTCGAAGGGTTGCGTCTGGAAGTCAGCCTTCGTGAGCAAGCTCACTCCCACAGGTTGAAAACCGGTTTCAGCCAGTGGGAGCGGACTTGTCCGCGAAGGGG
>NZ_FRDA01000011.1:82342-201407 GCF_900143095.1 Pseudomonas asturiensis
GGTTGAAAACCGGTTCATCAGCCAGTCCCTCGACCGACCGGGCCACGATCGTGCTCAATCCCTGCCCAGCAACCGGTACCCCACGCCCGCTTCAGTCAGGATGAACCTCGGCGCAGTGGGATCGTCGCCCAGTTTCTGGCGCAGGTGCCCGACGACGATGCGCAGGTAGTGGCTGTCTTCGGTGTGGGTCGGGCCCCAAATGTCCTTGAGCAGTTGCTGCTGGGTGATGACGCGTCCGGGGTGACGCGCCAGTTGCGCCAGCACCGCGTATTCCTTGCGGGTCAGGCTGACTTCGTTGCCGTCCAGCAGCACGCGACGGTAGGCCAGGTCCACGGTCAGCGGGCCGAAGATCAGCGCGGATTCAGGTTTTTCACTGCCTGCAACCTGGCGCAGCAACGACCTGATCCTGGCCAGAAACTCCTGAATTCCGAAGGGCTTGGTCACATAATCGTTCGCGCCTGCATCCAGCGCCTGAACCTTCTGCGCTTCACTGGCACGCACCGACAGCACCAGCACCGGCACCGCCGACCATTCGCGAAACTCGCTCAGCACCTGCTGGCCGTCCATGTCCGGCAAGCCCAGGTCGAGCACCACCAGGTCCGGTTTGTTCAACGCTGCCTGGGTCAGTCCCTCCGCGCCGGTGGCCGCCTCCAGCACCTTGTAGCCTTGCGACACGAGGCTGATGCGCAAAAACTTGCGGATCTGCGGCTCGTCGTCGATCACCAGAATGGTTGCCGTCTGACTCATGAGTGCGCTGCCGTCGCAATACGGGGATGGAGCACAAGCATAACCCGGGATCGACTCAAGCCGACTCCTCCACTTCAGCATCCGGCTGAGTCTGCAGCGGCAGAAACAAGGTGATGCACGTGCCCAGGCCATCGATGCCTTCGTCCACGCTCAACCGCCCGCCATGTGCCCCGACCATGCCCTGACAGATCGCCAGCCCGAGGCCGGTGCCCTGCCCGCCCCGGTCGCCGCGTGCTGCGGTGTAGAACATGTCGAAAATCCTGGCGCGCTCATCCTCGGGAATACCCGGGCCTTCATCGCTGACAGAGAAAAACAGCTCGCTGTCGATCACGCCCGCCGCCACGTGCAAACGTCCCCCCGGCGGCGAGAAGCGCGCGGCGTTTTCCAGCACATTGACCAGCGCCTGCTCGATCAGCGCGGCATGCACGTACAGCAGCGGAAGCGCCTCGGCGACCTGAGCGCTGACCTGCAACGGCGTCATGACCGCACGCAAACGATTGAGGGCGCTGCCGACGATGTCGGCGGGCGACACCCAGTCGCGGGCCAGTTTCAATGCGCCGTGCCCCAGGCGGGTCATGTCCAGCAGGTTCTGGATATAACGGTCAAGACGCTCGGCTTCATCGCGCGTGCCCTCGAGCAGCTCACGGCGGTCCTGCAGCGGGATGGCCTCGCCCAGCGCCAGCAGGCTGTCGATGCTGCCGCGCATGGACGTCAGCGGCGTGCGCAGGTCGTGGGACACCGAAGCCAGCAAGGCGCTGCGTAGTTGTTCGGTTTCGCCGTGCAGACGAGCAGCCTCCAGCTCTTCGGCCAGTTGCGCTCGCGCCAGCGCCTGAGCCAACGGCTGGGTCAGCGCCGCCAGCAAGCGTCGATGCTGCGCCGTGAACGATTGACCTTTGCGCGCCGTGACGCCGAGCAACGCCAGCGGTCCTTCTTCGGCGGTGATCGGCCACCACCACCATTGGCCCGACGGCAAGGTGCCGGTGCCGCTGCCCGCCGGTTGCTCATGCTGCCAGGCCCAGTCGGCGGCGGCGCGCTCGGCTTCCGTGAAGGTCAGCGGCCCGCCGGTTTCGACGGTCCAGCCGCCCTGCGTGTCGCGGTCCAGCAGGCAGAGCTTCAACTCCTTCCAGCCGCTGAAATGCTGTTCGGCCGCATGGAACACCGCTTTGCTGTCGGTGGCGGCCGTCATCTTGCGTGACAGGTCCAGCAATTCGCTGGTCTGTTCCTGAGTATCACGCAATGCCTGCAATTGCCGACGCTGCCGCGCCGCCAGCTTGCCGGTCAGGGCGGACATGAGCAGGAAAAACAGCAGGGTCAGCACGTCCTCGTCGCGCTGGATACTGAGCGAGAAGTTGGGGGGAATGAACAGAAAGTCATACGCCAGAAACGACAGCCCCGCGCAGGCCAATGCTGGCCCCATGCTGCTGCGTACCGCCACCAGCAGCACGGCCGCGAGAAAGATCAATGAAATATTGGGCAACGCCAGCACGCCCGAGACACCCCACGCCACCAGACTGGCCAGCAGGGTCGCGATCAGCGCCAGGCCGTAGTCGAACCACACCACCTCGCGCAGCGGCCGGGCGCGTGGAGGCTGATCAGGCTGTTGTTCGCTGTCGTCCAGCACGCAGACTTCCAGTCCGTGTCCTTCGCGCAGCAGCCTGGCGGCGACACCGCCCCCAAACAGACGCCGATGCCAATGCCGGTGCGACTGACCGACCAGCACCACGTTGGCCCGTCGTTCCACGGCATGCTGAATCAGGGTCCTGGCCACTTCTCCGGCACGCAGGGGAACCACTTCACCGCCCAGCCGCTCGGCCAGTTGCTGGGCACCTTGCAGGCGTGCACGAGACTGTTCGTCCAGCGTCTGCCCGTCATCGACATGCACCGCGCTCCACGGCAAGTGGCGACGCTGCGCGACCCGGCTGGCATGGCGCACCAGACGCTCGGCCTGCGCATCCCCGTCGATACCCACCAACAGACGACCGCGCACCGCCGGAGCGGCCTGCCCCAGCTGTCGATAACCCTGCGCCAGGTCGTTATCGACCTGGGTCGCAGCGGTCTGCATGGCCAGTTCGCGCAGCGCACTGAGGTTGGTGGGGGTGAAGAATGCATCGATGGCCGCCCGTGCCTGTTCCGGCACATAGACCTTGCCCTCGCGCAGCCGCTCCAGCAGTTCGCGGGGCGGCAGGTCGATCAGGATCAGGTCGAAGGCTTCCTGCAACACCCAGTCCGGCAACGTCTCGCGCACCTGAACGCCGGTGATACCGCGCACCTGATCGTTGAGGCTTTCCAAGTGCTGAACGTTGACGGTGGTATAGACGTCGATACCCGCAGCCAGCAACTCCTGAATGTCCTGCCAGCGCTTGGCGTGACGACTGCCGGGCGCGTTGCTGTGCGCCAGCTCATCGACCAGGACCAGGCTCGGCGCAGCCTTGAGCAAGGCGTCCAGGTCCATTTCTTCCAGCGTCATGCCACGGTATTCACTGCGCAACAGCGGCTGTTGCGGCAAGCCGTTGAGCAACGCTTCGGTTTCCGCGCGGCCGTGCGTTTCCACAACGCCGGCCATGACGTTCACGCCCTGGCGCAACTGCTTGTGAGCGGCTTGCAGCATGGCGTAGGTCTTGCCCACACCCGGCGCTGCGCCCAGAAAAACCTTCAGCCGCCCTCGGCCGTCGCGGGGCAATTGAGCCAGTAATGCGTCTGCTCGACCGGAATCACTCACGTTGGGTATCACTCTCTTTCGGTGTGGCCAGGGCGCCGGTTGACTATCATGACGGCCGGAAAAATGTCGTGCTCTCTGACACTGCGCGGCTTAACAGTAGACACATGACCGTGGGAGGCGGCTTGCCGGCGATCAAGCCGGCATGGTGAGTCAGACGAACCGTGTCATCGCTCATCGCCGGCAAGCCGCCTCCCACAGTACGCGGCGCGCATTATGTCAGCGAATGTTACAGCTGCGCGTTGCGTTGTGCAGACGGTAACTGATTCAGGCCCATATTCAAGGTCAATACGTTGACCACAGGCGGGCCGATCAACGGGCGTTGTGTGTTGGCGTCTATCAACGCCTGAACCTTACCCAGAGGCAACTGCCGTGCGCTGGCCACGCGCGCCGCCTGCCAGGCTGCGGCTTCGGGCGACAGGTGCGGATCAAGACCGCTGCCGGAGGTGGTCAGCAACGCCAGTGGCACCGGTCCCTGGCCTGGCACGGCCAGTTTGGCGGCATCGTCGGTGACACGGCTGACCAGCGCCGGGTTGCTGGGGGCAAAGTTGCTGGCACCACTGGCCACGGTCGCGAAAGCACCGGCCGAAGGACGCGGCTGGAACCACTCATCACCGGTAAACGCCTGGGCGATCAGTTCCGATCCGCGCACCTTGCCGTCCTTGTCATACAGCAGGCTGCCATTGGCCTGCGCCGGGAATGCCACTTGCGCGACTCCAGTCACCACCAGCGGATAGGCCACACCGGTGATCAGGCTCATCAACACGATCAGGCTCAGGGCCGGACGCAATACATTCGACATCTTGCACATCCTCAATCAGGTGAAGCTGCACACCGACCGGCGTGCAGCTCAGGGCTCAACTCAAACCAGGCCAAGTACGACCAGCAGCATGTCAATCAGCTTGATCCCTACGAACGGTACGAAGATGCCGCCCACGCCGTAGATCAACAGGTTGCGACGCAGCAGGTGCGCCGCGCTGGCCGCCTGAACACGCACGCCACGCAGGGCCAGTGGAATCAGCACCACGATGATCAGGGCGTTAAAGATGATCGCCGACAGAATCGCGCTCTGCGGGCTGGCCAGTTGCATGACGTTGAGCACGCCCAGTTGCGGGTAGATCGCAGCGAACAATGCGGGCAGTACCGCGAAGTACTTGGCCACGTCATTGGCGATGGAGAACGTGGTCAGCGCGCCGCGTGTCACCAGCAACTGTTTGCCGATGTGCACCACGTCCAGCAGCTTGGTGGGGTCGCTGTCCAGATCAACCATGTTGGCCGCTTCACGAGCGGCCTGCGTACCGTCGTTCATCGCCATACCGACGTCAGCCTGCGCCAGTGCCGGGGCGTCGTTGGCGCCATCGCCGCACATGGCGACCAGACGACCTTCGCCCTGCTCCTGACGAATCCGCTCCAGTTTCTTCTCGGGTGTGGCTTCAGCCAGCACATCATCCACGCCCGCCTCTGCGGCAATCGCCGCTGCCGTGAGCGGGTTGTCGCCCGTCACCATGACCGTGCGGATACCCAGCTTGCGCAGTTCTTCGAAACGCTCGCGAATACCCGGCTTGACCACGTCCTTGAGGTGAATCGCGCCCAGCAGGCGACCGTTGGCGCACACCAGCAGCGGCGTACCGCCGGTCTTGGCGATCTTGTCGACTTCACGGGCCAGGGCAGCAGGCAAATCGCTGCGTTGCAGGTTGATGAATGCCAGCAGCGAGTCCACCGCGCCCTTGCGGTACACATGGCCTTGATAATCGACGCCGGACAAGCGGGTGTCGGCGCTGAACGGCACGGCAGTCACTGAACCCAGTGTCGGTTCGTTCATCGGGTGCAGGTTGCGCAGGAACTCGACGATGGATTTGCCTTCGGCGGTGTCGTCGGCCAGCGAAGCCAGCAAGGCACCCTCGCCCAACTCTTTGGGTGTCACGCCGGGGGCTGCATAGACAGCGGCGCAACGACGGTTGCCGAACGTGATGGTGCCGGTCTTGTCGAGCAGCAACACGTGCACGTCACCCGCCGCTTCCACGGCGCGACCGGACTTGGCGATCACATTGAGGCGCACCAGCCGGTCCATACCGGCGATACCGATGGCCGACAACAGGCCACCGATGGTGGTCGGAATCAACGTCACCAGCAGCGCGACCAGAAACACCAGCGGCAGGCTGCCACCGGCGAAGTGGGCGAACGGCTGCAGGGTGATGACCACCAGCAGGAAGATCAGGGTCAGGCCGATCAGCAGGATATCCAGCGCCACTTCGTTCGGGGTTTTCTGACGTTTGGCACCTTCCACCAGCGCGATCATGCGGTCCAGGGTCGACTCGCCGGGGTTGGCGCTGATGCGCACCAGCAGCCAGTCGGACACCAGTCGCGTGTTGCCGGTGACGGCCGAGCGGTCGCCGCCGGACTCACGAATCACCGGCGCGGATTCACCGGTAATCGCCGCTTCGTTGACCGCTGCGATGCCTTCGATGACCTCGCCGTCGCCGGGAATCATCTCACCGGCTTCGACGCGCACCACATCGCCCTTGCGCAATTCGCTGGCGTTGATCGTGCGCAGGCTGCCGTTCTCGTCGCGGATGCGCGCCTTGAGTCCTTCGCTGCCGGCCTTGAGGCTGTCGGCCCGGGCCTTGCCACGACCCTCGGCCAGCGCTTCGGCGAAGTTGGCGAACAGCACGGTGAACCATAGCCACAGCGCGATCTGTACCGCGACCGAGGTCGATACCTGCGTGTCAGGAATAAAGCACAGCACCGTGGTGAGGATGGCGGTCAGTTCCACCACCAGCATCACCGGCGAACGCTTGAGCAGACGCGGGTCCAGCTTGACGAAGGCCTGCACCAGCGCCGGACGCCACAGGGCCGCAATACCGGTTTTGGCGGTTGTTTGGGCGGCTTGGGATTGCGCCTGTTTGGCAGAAGAAATAGGCATATTCATGTTTGGTTCCTCAGAAACCCAGGCTCAAGTGTTCGGCAATCGGACCCAGTGCCAGGGTTGGCAGGAAGGTCAGGCCACCGACCAGCAGAATGGTCACGGTCAGCAGGGTGACAAACAGCAGGCCGTGAGTCGGGAAGCTGTTCTGGCCCTGCGGCACGCTCTTCTTCATCGCCAGGCTGCCGGCCAGTGCAAGAACCGGCAGGATGTAGCCGAACCGACCGATGAAAATCGCCAGGCTGAGCATCAGGTTATGAAACACGGTATTGGCACTGAAACCGCCAAACGCCGAGCCGTTGTTGGCCGTGGCCGAGGTGTAGGCATAGAGCAACTGACTGAAACCGTGCGGGCCGGGGTTGCTGATTGCACCCGCAGGCCCCGGCAGGCTGGCAGCGATGGCGCCCAGCACCAGCACGCCGACCGGCATCACCAAGAGTGTCGCGACCAGCAGCCGGACTTCCTGCGCCTGCAGCTTCTTGCCCAGATATTCCGGCGTACGCCCGATCATCAGGCCTGCCAGAAACACCGCGATCAGCACGTTCAGCAGCATGCCGTTGAGGCCGACACCGACGCCGCCGAAGATCACTTCACCGACCATCATATTGACCAGCGCGACCATGCCCGTCAGCGGGTTGAGGCTGTCATGCATGCCATTGACCGAACCGTTGGACGCCGCTGTGGTTGCCACCGACCAGAGCACTGTGCCAGTGGTGCCGAAACGGGTTTCCTTGCCTTCCAGCGGCGCAGTCTGTTCAACACCTGCCAGGTTCAGCGCCGGGTTGGGCTGGTATTCGGCCCACAGCGACACCGCGCCGCCAATCAGTAGCAACGCCAGCATGCAACCGAGAATCGCGCGGCTCTGGCGCATGTCCTTGACGTAATGACCGAAGGTGAACACCAGCGCAGCCGGGATCAGCAGGATCGAGACCAGTTCGAACAGATTGCTCCAGGCCGTCGGGTTTTCGAACGGGTGCGCCGAGTTGACACCGAAGAAGCCACCGCCGTTAGTGCCCAACTGTTTGATTGCGATCTGACTCGCAGCAGGTCCCATCGGCAAACTCTGGTCGGCGCCTTGCAACGTCAACGCGTCGATGTAATGCGCAAAGCTTTGCGGCACGCCCTGCCAGACCAGAAATACCGCCAGCACGATGCTGACCGGCAGCAGGCCGTACAGCGTGGCGCGGGTCATGTCGGCCCAGAAATTGCCCAGGCTGTTGGAAGAACGACGGCTGATGCCTCGGCACAACGCGACCAGCACGGCCAGACCGGTGGCGGCGCTGACGAAGTTCTGCACAGTCAGACCCACCATCTGGCTCAGGTAGCTGAGCGACGCTTCCCCACTGTAGGCCTGCCAGTTGGTGTTGGTGACAAAACTCATGGTGGTGTTGAACGCCAGCGACCACTCCATGCCCGGCAACTGCTGCGGGTTGAGCGGCAGCACGCCCTGCAACAGCAGGATCGCGAACAGCACAACAAAGCCTGCCAGATTGAACGCCAGCAAGGCCCAGGCGTACTGTTTCCAGGACTGCTCCACCTGTGGATCGACGCCGGATATCCGGTAACAGGCCCGCTCTACAGGCCCCAGTACCGGGCTGAGCCAGGTTCGCTCGCCTTCCATCACCCGATAATAGAAACGCCCAAGCCAGGGTGCAGGCAACAGCAGCAGCACCAGAAAGGCCAGGATCAACAGATAGTCATAACTGTGCATGGCCGCTCCTAGTTCTGGTCGGCGCGCAGCAGCGCCACCAACAGATAGATGAACAGCCCGACTCCCATCAACAGAGAGATACCATCCATAACGCTCATTGCAATTTCCCCATGATCAGGCCACGTCGATTAGCGCGATGGCCGCGTAATGGCATTGTCAGGATCAAGGGTGTAAAGGAACGAGAGCAGGGCCGGCTCTGTGGCGTAAAAAAGCCGTAAAGATCGCGTTTTCTCTGGGGCCGGACTGCGATTTCTGACAGGTTTCAGCCCGCGAGCGAGGCGTTATGGTGGCGATGTACAAAACTGGACAAGGAGAAGTCCGCAATGAACCCTCAAAACTACAGTCGCAACGACGCAGCCGACGCTGTGAATCCTTCGCCGCTGAACACGACAGCGACACGGGTCGTTCTGACGCCCAAAGAGCAGGAAGTCATGCACTGGATTGCGCTGGGTAAATCCGCGTGGGAGATTTCCCGGATTCAAGGCCGCAGCGAAGCGGTGGTGAATTTTCATGCCTGCAACATTCGCCGCAAATTCGGCGTCAGCTCAATGCGCGCAGCGCTCGTCATGGCGCTCGACCAGGGAGGCGTATTCTCGAGATAGCCGTTGACTGCAACGGCGGTTTTCGCAGCATCGCTCATCAAGACGGATCAGGCCGGGCATGAACAGGAGTATCCATGCCCGGTCTGCGAAAGCGCTTCAACGCTCGGTTCAATCACTGACTCCATTTTTTTCCAGCGGCTGCCCGGGCGAATCATCATCCATCAGCGTCTGACCCGTCGTACTGTCTGGCACATCATTGGCAGATGGCGCATCAAAGGGCTCGGCGCTGATCTCCACCAGGCGACCCAGCGCGTCATACACCAGGGTACGGCTGGCCTCATCAAGAATCAGATTGCCGTCCGCGTCGTATTCCAGTCTGATCTCGGATGGGTAGTCGGAATGGGTGTTTGTAACGCGGCTCAACTGCACCGGATCAATGCCTTCATAAAAATAGCGGGCCCGATTAAAAACGCCGTCAAAGTAGGTCATGACCAGGGTCAGGTTGTCCAACCCATCGAAACTGAAAAGCTGTTGGGTGATGACTTTGCCATACGGGTCTGTGGGGCATTGTGACCCACTGCAGGTGTATTGGGTCAGACGGCCGCGCGGGTCATACCGATAACGTTCATCGCGCAACAGAAGGGTCCCTTCATACAGCCTGCGTTCGAGCATGTCATCGTCATCGCCATACACGTGTTCCAGATGCTGTTCGACACCAGCCAGGTCGAAATTGCGGCGAATTTCCCGACCCAGATCGTCGTACTCAAGGCTGGTGACAACCTGCTGTCCGGCGGCACTGTCTATTGTGGTGATGCTGGCGGTGCGCCCCAGGGCATCATAGGTGAACGTCGCAGACGTGGTTCCCAGCTCGGTCGACTCCAGCTGTCCGGCGGCGTTGTACAGGTAGGTCTGCTCCTGATCCAGTACGTCGGTGTAGGCCAGGAGGCGACCGAGCCGGCTGTGAAGGTATTGCATGGTGTATGGAACACCGTTGGACACACGCTGTTCGCTTTTCAGTTCACCCGTGCTGTAGTAATCGCGATCCAGCTGCTCGCCCTCCTCCAGCGAGCGCCGCAGACGCGCATTGAGGGGGTCGTACTCATAGCTGGCGGTGGTTCCAGGCAGCTTACGCAGCAACGGCTCGCTGCACAGCTGCGGACGGTATTCGTAGGCGATGACCTGCCCACTGGGCGTCAGGACTGACTTGGGTTGCAACTGGCCCGGATCGTAATTCATCGAACGCTCGCGCCCGCCGGTGATGGTCTTGATCTTGCGATCCAGGCCGTCGAACACCTGCTCGCCGAGGATCACCTGTTTGCCGTTGTGTTCAACGCTGATTTGCGTAGGCAGGTCTTGCGCGCTGTGACTGGCAAAGCTGCGGCGCACGATGGCTCCGTCCGGCAGGGTGGTTTCGATGACCCGGTCGAAAGCGTCATACGTGGACAACGTGAGCCGCTCAAGGACGTCCGGAAGGCCGACAATCTCTTCAGCGGTGCGGCCCAGCCCGTCATAGTGAAACCGGCTCAGGCTGATGTCCTCTTTGGCCTGGTTACGTCGCACGCGACGGGTCGGCTTCTCGAACAGGTTCAGCCAGGTTTCAGTCTCCCCGCTCTTGACACCATTGCCTTCGGTCCAACTGCGCTGGATCGGGCCTTTGGACTCATTCGTGCCGATGGGATCGGTCACCTCAAGGTTGCGCACGCCGTCCGGGCCGACGAAGCAACGTTGCTCTCCCCAGTCGTCGTATTCGTAGGTGCGGGTCAGCGGCGATGCATCCTCTCCCAACCAATCGTATTCGGTCTCCTCGATCAGTTGCCCCCACGGATCGTAAAGGGCCTCGTAGGTCTGGCGCGGCAGTGCGGCACGCTCGCGATTCGGGTTATCCGCGTCGTCGCGCTCCTCATAAACCACCCGCTGCAGGCCATCCAGGCCGCTGACCGTTTTCACGTCCTTGACGTCGTATATGACCTGCCGGGCCTGCTCGCCAGTGCTGGCGCACAACGAGTACTCATAACGGCGTGTGGCCTCGAAGTCGGTGCCGGGTGCCACGGTTTCACTCAGGACACGACGCAGCCGATCGTAGGTGTAGCGGATCTCGATATCGTTATCGTCGCGGTTGAGCAGCGGTTCGCCATTGAGCAGCGAATGCTCCAGGGTAATAACCTTGCGAGCCTCGTCGAAACCGGTGACGGTCTTCACTGTACGTTGCACACTTTCACCGAAAATCGGGCTGACCTCAGTGCTGTATACATAGTCTGTCGTCGTGCTCAGGCCGCCCATGACCAGCGTTTCCCGACGAACACGGCCGTGCTGGAAGGCATCGCCGGGGGTGTTTATGTGCTCGTAGTCCGTGGTGTGCAGCTCCTGCCGGGTGTTCTGAGCCTGCTTGTCCAGAATCGCGCTGAGCTCGCTGGCAACACGCTGCAGATCCTGCCAGAAACCCTGCGCCATCTTCAGCAGCACGCGCAGCAAGTCGCTCAGCGTCTTCTGTAATTTCTGCTCGCTGTCAGCAAGCTGTTCTAACAGCGTGCCGACCAGTTCAACAGCCGACTGCTGCAACGCCTTCAGACTGCCTGAATCAGGCCTGGACAAAAGACCGATGAACGCGCGCACTGCGCACTCGGCCGCAGGCATGTTACCGGGGGTGGTCTGCGTCAGGGTTTCGCTCTGCAACACCAGCCAGTCCTTACCCTGACTGCCTGCGATGGCAGGCAGCGTTGTGTAGCGATAGCCTGTACTGAGCGTGGGTGCCTGACCGTACTCGGAAACCGCAGGGGTGACAGTGTGCAGCTTGAGGCTGCGCACAAACCCTTCAGGGTCGGGCGGGCAACCGTCCTCGCCGCTGGCGGAATACCATTCGCGGGTTTCGATCACGCCGTTGGCCAGGGTCTGCGTAATCAGATTTCCGTGAATGTCATAGGCACTCTTGACCGACTCGCTGCGCTGCGCCCTCACCCCCGTTGCATCTTGCGCACCCAGCCAGGTGGTAATGACCTCGCTGGGCAACTGGCACTGGTTAGGCTGCATGTAAAAGGGTGTCTCTGGCTCGATGGGATAAACGGTTTCCACGCGTTTGGTCGAACCGTTCTGGGTCGTCGTTTCGCTGGTAAGCAGATGGAACTGGTTAAAGACACGCTGAATCGTGCGCACAACAGTCGAGCCATAGAGGTGCAGTTCCTCCGTGGTGACATAGTCATAACCATCAGCGCCCTGATAGCGGTAAAGATTGTCGAGTCCATTGTCTTCCCAGACGATGTCGAGGCCTGCACCGAGGAAATTATGGTTTCGGCCCTGGCCGTCGCTGTACGTGTAATGAACATCCACCGGGGGCTGACCCGCCCCCGGATCCGTAACGTGGCGAGTAACCCTGGGCAACGGTTTCCGCCCGGTCCTGGCCGGGAATTCATGGCCACTGTCCTGATAAGAGACTTTTTCTTGTCCACCCACCGGCGTGTCCACACTGTCGATGCACAAAAGATCATGAAACCGGTCGTACCCGAAACGCCAGGACGCCCCGTTGTCGGTGGGCAATTCAATGCGGCTGACGTGGCGGTCCGACCCCTCCAGTCTCATGATGAACTCGGCGTCTGCACCTTGCGCCGCGTGCAGCCGGAACAGGACCGATGTGTCGTCGCGCTCGATGTCCAGCAGGGTCTGCCCCGAATCATCGGTGACGCTCCTGAGTCGCTGGTGCGTCGCAAATGCCATGTAATCCAGGGTGAGGCCATGTCCTTCGAGCGCCACCACACGCCTGGGCAACGCGACCCGGTTACCGGTGCTGCCCATCATCTCCAGCTCCTCGACGAGGCCCGACTTATGGACCACGCGAAAATGGTCATCGTCCTGTTTGTAGAGGTGGAAGCTGTCGATTTTCTTCTCCGACATCAACAACTCGTCGCCCGAGGTGCCGTCGGCCTTGAGGGTTTCGCCGCTGCTCAGGGAAATGACC
This sequence comes from Pseudomonas asturiensis, assembly GCF_900143095.1. GTDB lineage: Bacteria > Pseudomonadota > Gammaproteobacteria > Pseudomonadales > Pseudomonadaceae > Aquipseudomonas > Aquipseudomonas asturiensis. Next base: position 94,931 of record NZ_FRDA01000011.1, read on the forward strand.
TGGTTGCCGGGCGTGTACTGGGACAACTGCAGATTCCAGCCCAGGCCAAAGCCGCTGTCCTGAGTGTTGAGCGGGTTGTAATTGAGGGCCAGCGGCAGTCCGGGGCCGCGCAGCCCGTTGGTTTTGACATCGGGCAAGGTAATCGAAATCGTGTACTGTCCGGTCCGCGGGTCGACCCCGCCGGTAAGGAAACTCATGAAATTGAATGCATTGGAATGCACGGAAGTTGCAATAGTCATCGTTAACGTCCTTTTTAACGGTTAGACAGTCAGCGTCGTTCAGTTCACGCAGTTCACGCGGGTAGCGTCATTCACTGCCCGTCTTTCCAGTATCAGGCGGCGGTAACTCGGACGGATATATTCGTACGCACGATAACTTACCGTCATTGATCGAGCCTTCATGCTTCCTGATGTAGTCGACCACCACACCGCGCGTTAAAATATCACCTTTCGTGTGGTCCTCAAGATTGTCAATGCTATGCCGTTCCGTGGTAATCGGATCAATGTACGTTCTGATCTTGTATACCCAGCCCCATGTATCATCACAATCTTCGCTTTCAAACACGATAAGCGTGGCCGAGCGCACATTGTCCAGTTGGAACCACCTCATGTCGTCATTTTCACAGCCATACGCATCGTCACCCAGTTGGATATCTTTCCGGATAATGGGAATCGAACAGCTATTTCCCCCACCGTCCTGGTCCCTGGACAATTTCAGGAAACGGGCCTCGCTACCGGGTGCAGTCGCCCCCTGCTGGGCGTATCCTGCAAAACCGACAAGGGCAAGGCAGGCGAGTGTTTTTGTCAACGCATTCATCATGAGACTCCTGTCATTCAGTTCCTGGTGTAAATTGTAATCAGGCACGTTAGAGCGGCTTGACCTCCAGGCGGTTGCGCCTGCCCACAATGGACTCTCCGAGAAAACCGATCTTCAGTTTGTGAGCATTGCCTAGCGTGTCGATCAACATGACGTTGATGTAAGTCGATAGCTTTGCACGCGCGGGGTCGCGGGGCACTTTATACGGCATCTTTTGTGACCGATGCAGGCTAATGTACAGCGTACCGAGCGAGAGAAACTGACCATCATCTTTAATTTCAATGTCCAGAGACTCCACATCCTCCACCACCGCCTTAAGGTTCTCATCGAAGTGTATTTTTTTCTGGCGTGCGCCCACGACTCCATCGCGCGCATTCTTCGGATTGAATATATAGCCTGTCCAACTGAACATGCGTTCCGCCAGTTGTTCACTTTCCCAAAGAATCATGGATTCACTGGCATGGTCCTTAGTTTCTGGCAGGGGCAGAAACTTCAGGTCCTCTATAGGAACATGCGTGGCAGTCGCAGGGTATTTGACAATCAACTCCCAGTAATCGAGCGTGCTCAGGTGTAAATCGAACGGGTCGTCGGGGAGGAGCGAGCCATTTTGGTCTTTGGGCGGATCGACCGACGGGGGCGTTTCCCCCCCGAAAATGCGTTCGACTTCGAACGAGTAGCTCTCCTTGGCGTAACCAGGCAAGGGTCGTGGCTTGATGGATATCCTGCTGTTCTTGTCTCCAAGGTCAAGTGAGCTCATCCTCAGACTGTTATCTTTTGTGAAGACGGCGTAGAAGTCGGTGACGTCCCCTGCTGCCGCCCGACTGTGCAGGAAGAAATTCTGCGGCACGATGTCGGCTATGGTGTCCGACGCCGAGGCTTTCGTCGAAGCCATCGCCAGTTCGAACCGATTTGGCTTACCTGTCGTGCGCCATTGCTCATCATCGTCCTCAGGCATGCCCTCATAGTGGTCGCTCAGGAACGGGATGTCCTGACCAGAGTTTTCGCTCGCCAGTCGCATGCTCGCCCTCTCGCATACGCTTAACGGGATTTCCTCGCCATTGACGGGCATGGTCTGGGTCTTGATCAGAAACTTGAGTTGTTGATACCCGTTGGGGTACATCTCACCCTTTTTCATATCCTCGGTGCCGCCCGGCACAGTGACGGTAAAGAGCGACAGCTCCGACCACGTAGGCTCGGGAGGGGCTTTGGACAGTTCAATAACGCTGCAGCCATACGCCATGACGACATCGCCATTGACGATCTCGCACCTCACGACACTGCAGCCGCCAACACAATCTTGCGTGGGGAAGGTAAACAATCCCTGACCATCCACACTGCCAGCGCCACTTTCGACCGTCCAGCGCCTGGGAGCGCCAGGCAGCATAGAAGCGTCCTCACGCAGTTGTACCGACTCGTCTTCACCTGTCCAGGCCAAATAGTCAGGCTCAATAACCAGCGTTTGCTGGCCGTTGGCAACCAGCACGGTCACCCGCGTTGTCTCGCTGCCCTGGACCTCTATCTGTTGCGCAACAAGCGCTCTTTTGCCAGACCGCGCATCAGGCGTGAACATGGTTCCCTGGCCGCTGTCGTTCAGTTCGCCATAGAGCTCCCCGCGCAGCGCCCATTTCACCGGACTGCCGTCCAGCGTGGAGGCGTTCAGTAAAACGGCCTGCGGTTGGGTACCACCAGCGACCACGATCATCTGCGGTGACACCGCCATGCTATCGGACACAACATTCAGCAGCGCCGAAACAGTCAGCGTATTGCCTTCATCCTCATAGCTCGCGGTGATCACCACACGCAAGGCATCGTGCCCCATAAGTGCCGGGCTGACTGCCGTGTAAAGGCCGCTGGCGTCGAAGCTGCCATGCCCGGCTGCCAGGTGACTCTGCAGGCTTTGCGCCTGCCAGCTCAGTGCCGGGATCTCCTGGCCCTCGCTGTCGCGCAGGGCAAAACCCTGAGTCTGTCCTGCCTTGATCGTCGAGAACAACGGCGTGATGGATGGCTGCTCCGAGCGAAGCGTGCCGAAGATCGCAAGATCCCCCACCGAGTGCTCCTCGCCCGCAGTGAACACGTGGCCGCCGACAGTCCGAAAGCGGTCGGACAGCGTCAAACGATCCTCTGCGTCGGTTGGCAACGCCTTCCGGGAAAGCACCAGACTCACCCCCGACTTTTGCTGACCGTTCGGCCCCAGGTCATCGGGAATCAGGTAGGGGAAATCATCGGACGGTGGAAACCGCCCTTCAGCGTTGCCACGCAGCCTGATGAACAGCAACAACGCACCATCGCCATAATTGCTGGCACCTTTGACCTGCGCACCCGGCGCGCTCTGGGTGTAGACCCGGAAGCTGGCAGGCGACTGAGCGCCGTAACCACTCAGATCAAGACCTGTCAGCAGAAAGACACTGCGATGCGCCGGTACGGACCTTAAATTCGCCGCGAAAAAATCGGCGAAACGCTTGTTTGCGGCCTCATCATTTCTCCCCAGGTTGCAGATGAAACCAGACGCTTTTGCCAGATCCAGCGTGACGTAACCGTTGCTTTCGAGCAGCGTTACCTTCATCTGCAGGAAAAAACCCATCGGCTCGGTGATCTTGAAGCTGCCCGAGACCGCCGCCACAGCGCCCCGAGGCGTGTGCGTGGCGTGGTAACGCCCGGCCACGATGTTCATATGCACCGTTACCACAGAGCCAGCGCCGTCAAAGGCGACGTTGGGTACACCCAGCACGACCTGCGTCAGCCGTACGCTTTCAACGTTACGATCATCCAGAGGCACATCACCGGCGAACAGCGGCAGGAACTGAAGGCTCTGGTGGCGCTCGACATATTGCTGTTCAAGCTGACGGTTGATGTCAGCCCGGCTGATCGCAGCGACAGCGTCCCAGCCTTCGGTGAGGGTAGTTTCGCTCATGCGCGAGAGAAGCTGATCCCTGGACCAGGGCCTGACAGTAGTTTTCAGTGCCTGGACCATGCCAGAGGCGCTCGCCAGAGGCAGGGGCAGAATGATATGACCTTCAAACGTACCCCAATCAGCGTCATACAGCCGCGCAAAGATCACCACCAGACGCTCATGGCTATCGGGGCTGCTGGTGTAGATGCCGTTGGCGTCGACCTTGCCCGGCATCGCATCCGGCAAACTCCACTCGACCCCGGGGATGACATTGCCGTTGGCCATGGCCTGCAGGCGGACTTGTCCTTGAGGCAAGTCATCGTCGACGATACCAACCGTCAGGGCCGGCTTTTGCTGAATGACCAGCACCCAGATGAATCCGCTAGTCTGATCATCGCTGACCGTGATCCTGTCGAGCACGTAGGTCTGGTCCGGGACCTTTGGCCCTGCGACGTAGATCATGCCATCTCCGGAGTCGGGATCAGGGGTCAGGCTTCCGCTTCCTGGCGCTTGCTGGATCGTCCAGTCCAGAACACTTGCGGTCACACTGCCTGCGGAAAGCTTCACTTGCTCGCCGAAGTTGCACACCTCGATCAGCGGGTTAACGCTGATCGGAGTCGCTTGCACCGTTATCAACGCGGTGCTGCCCTGTCCACTCGAAGGGTCAGTGGCGGTGATCAGCACACGCTGATAATCCTGGGCCATCGCCTGCGAGTCGGGTGCCTTGTAAACACCCTGTGCGCTGACAGACCCCGGGCTGCTGTCGCCACTGTCAGGCGCATTGGCAACGCTCCACACCAGGTCCGTGCGAGCGGGCTGGGTGGTCAGTTGCACACTGCCGCCGGCCATGATCAGCGACTGCTGTTCTACGATGACGAATGCCGACGCGCCAGGGCCAACCTGACCGAACACGGCCAGATCGTGAGGCAATGCGCTGCGCTGAAGCTGCAGGTTATGCTGACTGCCCAGGTTGAGATGAGTCAGAAAACGCTCGTAACCCCTGGCCTGTAGCGTGTGGCTTAGCCCTTCGAGCAAGGCGAGCTTGAGGGTGTAGGCCACGAAACCACTCACTTGCTGCGCCACCGCCGCTGGAACGTTTGCCAACTGGCCCACGGCAGGACTGACCTCATCGTCATAAAGATAGGGCGCGTAAAGCTGCCCTTCCAGGTCTTGCCCGTCAGCGCCTGCAGAACCCAGATAAAACTCATGCTTGAGATTGACATCGAAGGTGGCCGTCTCTGCCTGCCACTCAGCACTGTCCAGCGCCCGATAACGAAACCCCAGCGTGCACGGGAAGTGCCAGTTTTGCGTGGCTTGAAAGTCCTCGAAATCGACGGTCAGGGGTTGCTTCTCGCTGACTGCCGGAACGCTGAAGCTGTCCGCTTCAAATTCCAGATCCGCGGTCTGATAACGGCTGGCGGCGATCTCGAAAGTCCCTGCCTGAGCCACCATCTGCGTCAGCGGCTGTTCCGCCGGAACAATGAATTCAAATTGAGGTGTCTTGAGCATCTCCATGACGGCGTAACCAAAGGCAGCACGATGAAGTGCATGGGCCGAGATCAACGTGGTCGCCGAATACTGCGCGTCCGCATCATTGGGGATCAGATAACGAAAATCTGCGCTGTCGTCCGGAAAACCACCTGTCACGCCGTGCTCCAGAGTGGTGAATAACAGCAAGGCACCTTTTCTTGATGCCTGATTCGTCTGACCGCTCTCGGCCTCTGGACTCTCGACCTGAGCCCGCACATCAATTCTGCGCACGCTGAACAGTGGGTTGCTGTCGTCGGAGAACACGCCCAACTGGATCGATCGGGCTGCGCTGTCCGATGCCTGCAATGCTTGCTGAAAAACCGCACCCGCCTGCCGCTGCTCGGTCAATGTGCCGGGGAACTCCAGCATGAAATTCTCACCTTGGGCAGGGTCCACCACCAGTCTGGCATCGCTGCTGCCGAGTTCCAGATCGAGCTTGAGTCCAAGTGCATCGGACGGACCGTGGGCGGCCATCCTGACGATATGGCTCTGGTTTTGAACCGTTTCCATGACCGCATGAGTTCCACCCATCACGCCCAGTTCCATTGCCAGCGGCGGACTTTCAAGCGAGCTGTGTTCAAACGTCAGCGCGGGCGCGCCAAGCACGAAACCCGAGAAAAAATGGGAAATGTTCGTATCGGGAACAGTAAAGCTTGCGTCCGGCACCGGCTGTGCCAGACCCTCGCTTATCGCTTGCGTGTGAACCTCCTCCATCAGGCGATTGACCTTGGCACCGTCCAGCGCCACCAACGCGTCCCAGCCTCTCAAGCGGGTCGTATTCTTCATCCATGCCAGCAGACTTTCTGCCGAGTAACCAGCCATGACATCACCTCCTGTGATACCGATATGTTCAACCTGACTTGCGTTCTGTTCAGTGTGATCCGTTTCCTTCAATCTGACGTGTCGGAGGCGACGCGTTGAGGGGCAACGGCAAAATGATATGCCCCTCCATCGTCCCGAGTAACGGGTGGACCACCGCCGCGAAAATCAATACAAAGCGCTGCTCTGTTTGCGCCTCGGCGGTGTAAAGACCGTTGCCATCGATAGCACCTGGACCGTTCAGAGCGATCGACCAGGCAACGGTCTGGGGTTTGTTGTTGAACTCTGCCTGAAGCTGAAGCTGGCCCGACGACGTTGCAGAACCGACGATGCGGATGCTCAGCGCCGGGTCCTTCAGCCGCACCAGTACCCAGGCCGATGCGCTGGCCTGCGCACCGGCCACTTCGATTTCGTCCAGCACATAGGTTTCGGGGGAGTTTTCGATCGCCCTCGCTGTGTAAGTCTGATCGCTGTCCGGCAGCGAGCTGGGTTGCAGCTCGCCGCTCTTACCCTCCACTGGATTCTTGATCGACCACACCAGGTCCGTCCCGCCCAATCCACCGCCAGCCAGTTCAACCGATTTCCCCCCATCGCAGACCTGAATCAGCGGGTTAACGGTCAATGGGTTGGCCAGCACGGTGACCAGTGCCGAGCTGCGGTGGTCGGACGTAGTAGCCGTGACTCTGACCCGCGTGAACGCTTCGGCAAATGCACCCGCCTCCGGGGCGTAGTACTTGCCGGCCCCACTGATAGCACCGAAATCCTCGGAGTCGCCATGCAGGTCTTCGATGCTCCAGGCCACCTTGATGCCTGGCGGATCGGTGGCAAATGTAAAAGAGGTATCGACTCCCATCACGTGTTCAAGCGGGCTGATCGCAAAATGCGTCATGACAGGGTTGACCGCGCCAAACGCGGCAATATCACGGGGTGCACGTAACGCCTCTGTCACAATGGCCTGGCTGAAGTTGAGGCTGATACTTTCACGGACAAATGAACTCACCGAAATGCTGGCACTGAGTTTTTGCTGTAGCAGTGCTTCTAGCCGTGGCGCGACCCGATCTTGATCCCACGAGGGAATAGCCGTAGTTATAAACCCTATTAACGCGCCTATGCCTAAACTGGGCGTCGGCAATTGGTCCTCAATATCCAGCCCTCCGTGTGTGAAGGTGACATTCAAACTCGGCTTGATGACCAGGTCATTGTTTTCGTCCAGAAACTCGTACGTACAGGTCACATCGACCGTAGTACTTTTGACCGCACTAAATTGTGGGAAAGTAGAACCTTCCAGGTTCACGATAGCCCCCTCGATGGCTTCGGCCTTCCAGGTCAACTTAACGCTGCTGTCACCCTCCAGCTTCATCGACATCGGAGTCAAGCCTTTGACATCGAACCGCGCCCCCGTCCTCCAGACATGAGGTGTCACCCATGTGTCGTCGACCCACTGCCTGTGCATTTCTTTAAAAGACTCCGCAATATCGATGTTGCCTTGTTTCGCAACGGCCTCCGTGACCCTTCCCGTGGCATCCTGGGTGTACGTAAACTGCGCGCCGGTGATCAGTCGCGACACTGCTGCCACTAACGTCTCGATTAACGGCAGCGCCTTACGCAACTGGGCGCCCTCGAACAACACCGTGGCTGAATAGTGCTTGGCCGCGTCGTCCGGAATCAGATACCGGTATTCGGCGGGCACGTCTCCGCCCTCCTGACTGCCTTCCAGGCGAATGAAAACCAGCATGGCACCGTCGCCGTGGCTCACCGCACGGGTATCGCGCGAAGCCTGGGGATCTGCCTGCGTGCGCAACTTGAACGATTGAGCCCGCAGTAACTGGTCGCTGCCCTTCTGAATGACGCCCAACGTCCAGATGCGCTGTTGATCCGGAAGCGTGTTGAAAAGATCCTTGAAAAAATCACCGCCCAGTTTCCGTTCACGTTCTGTGTGGGCGAAGGTCAGAATGAAATTATCGCTGTGCTTCAAATCAAGTCGCACCCGGCCATCGCCTTCGACGATGCCGGGGACCTCGTCCAGGCTCAGATCGAGTATCAGCCTGGGTCCTTGCAGAGGATCAATACAGATCAGCTTTTCAACCTCCCAAATGTCGACGTCCTTGTACTGGGTGAGTTGCGTTCCACCCAGCATTGCACAGGTCAATGTTGCGTGTGAGCGGCCTAAATCATCATTGATAAAAGCCAGACGGGGTGCGTCGAGAATGAAGTGATCAAGGACTTCCTTCCACGTGTTTTCAACGGTCTGGACCTCGCCGCTGATCGGGGGCAGATACGTGTCCGACGAAAACCGATGGATGTACTCCTGCAGCAGCAAGGTGTTGAGCTTGCCGCGCGCGAGGGCAGCAATAGCCCCCCAGCCCCACATGACGTTATTGCCGGGGTTCTTCATCCAGGTGACGATGCTTTCCAGCGAGTTGCCTGCAAACGCCACGGGTGCACTTGCCGCCGCGGCTGGCGTGTCTGGGGATGAAAGGTATCGACGGCTTGCAGGCGCTGCCATCAGCGCCAGCTCTTGCGGGTACTGCCGTAACGGCAACGGCAGGATAATGTGCCCTTCAAGCTTGTCCAGAATGGGATCTGTAAACGTGGCAAAGACCAGCACGAAAGGCGCTTGCGCAACCTCAGGCTCGGTATAGAGACCGTCGGCGTCAATGGACCCTGTACCCTCCAGCGGTAGCGTCCAGTCTGCTTCTAACACGACGCCGTTGATGAGCGCCTGCAGCTGGATGCGCCCTGCCGACACATCGGGGTTCGCCAGGGGCTTGACTGTCAGGCCTGGCCGGTGGTTTACCACAAGGACCCATGCCGAGCGGCTGCCAAGCGCATTGGTAATGTTTACTTCATCCAGCACATAGGTGGTGCCGGCTACCGGAGGGCTTGCGACGTACGTATGATCGCCATCGGGCAACGTGCTGGGTCTGAGCGTGCCGCCCTGCCCTGGCACGGTAGGCCGCACCGACCATTGCAAGGGCTCGGCGCTCAGGGTCTGCGCCGCCAGCTCGACCGTTCCATTCGCGTCACAGAGTTGAATGACGGGGCCGACGCTGAGCTTGTTGGCTACCACGGTCACCAGCGCAGCGCTGACATGACCGGTTGCACTGTGCGTGGCAACCACTCGAACGCGCACACCTGTGCCCGTGATCGAGCCGACCGTAGGGGCCTGATACAAACCGGAACTTTTGTTGATACTTCCGATGCCCTCTGCGCTGCCGTGCAGGCTTTCCAGCGACCAGACCAGCCCCTGCACGTCTGGCGTGACGCTGAAGGGCTGGCTGCTGCCAGCGGCGATGACGGGCTGCAGCGGACTGACGACAAAATGATCCAGGGCGGGATGAATACGGCCAAATACAGCCACATCACGAGGAAAATGAAGGCTGTCGCTTTCGATGATCTGGTCAAGGCCCAGCTTGATATTTTTACCCAGAAAACGTTCAGTGCCCTGGCGGGCGGGCAGTGTTTCTTCGAGTACAGGGTCGAGACTACGGCTGACATTTTCCAGCAACATCGTTTGGTACGTCACCGTTACGGCCCTGATGATGATCTCGATGAGGAGCTTGATCAGCTCAGACCAGCCTGACTTTTGATCTGAACCCGGAACAACATCAAAGTAGGATTTTTCGACTTTATAGGCGGTTCTGTGCCACTCCAGACCGCTGAGTTCATAAGTCGCCTCCAGTGCAAGGCCCAATTCAAAGGGGAAAGGAACGGTGATTTCGTCGGTCTTATAACTCACTGTGACGGGCGACCTGACGGCCCAGCTGATCGTCACTTTCTGAGCGGCGACATTGAATTCGACCGGTTGTCCGGGATCGGCCCTGAGTTCCATCTCATGAACGGTGATGAAAATGATTTCACCTGTCTCAGGGTCTGTTTCCTCAAACGTCAAAGGCGGCACGGTCAGCTTTCCGGACGTCAGCCTCGCTTGCGATATGGCCCCCGCTGCATCGTACTGAAAGGAAAACTCAGGGTCGTCGAAGCTGTTGGCGATGTGCATCAGCAGTCCCTTGGGCATCACCTGACCATCAAACAGCACGGTCGCCGAGTAGTTCTTGCCGGCATCATCGGGAATGAAATACGGGTAACCGGGTGGAATGGTGCTGCCGACTGCCTGCCCCTGCATGCTGATGCAGACCAGAATGGCCCCGTCATCGGCCGCCGAGTGACTTGCCCCAGGCGCGGCCTGAGCCCGGAGAATAAAGGCTTGCGGCCTCATCAGGCCGGTGGCTTCGCCCTCTTGCGCTTCAAGCCTGCCCAATACGAAAACCCGTTGCGCCTGCGGAAGATCGGTGAACGCTTTCTTGAAGATATCCCCGATCAACCGTTGCTCGTCTTCTGTTCCTGCCTGGGTGAGCCTGAACTCATCACTGTGCTGCAGATCGAGCATGACGCGCCCATCGACATCCACCTGCCCGGGTGCCTTGTTCAGGTTTACATCCAGCAGTAACCTTGGGCCCAGTAAAGGGTTGGCCTCCTTGATGGTGCGGACCTGCCAGTTGCCCGAGTTGAGCGTCAGGGTCATCCAGGTTCCGCCCAGGACGGTACAGCTCAAGGTCGCATGATCAGTGTCCAGATCAGCGTTTTCGAACGACAACCGCGGTGCATCCAGTACAAAACCGTGAATGGCGTCTCGCTGTTTGCCCGCGATGGTATCCACTGAACCGTCAACAGACGGTAACCAGGCGTTCTCGGTCAGGCGGGCAATACAATGCTGAGCCAACAGGTCATTGACCTGCTTTCTGCTCAGAATCGCGATAGCGCCCCAGCCTTGCATGACGTTGTTCTGCGCCAGCCTCATCCAGGCCAGCAGGCTTTCCAGTGAGTTGCCATCCATGGCAAACGCTCCTTGCTATTAAGTAGATAAGCTTGATCAAATCAGTCGGTGACGTCGAAGTTGACAGACGGGAAGGCCACATAACTGGCCCCGTCATCGAAGCTCACTTCGACGGTCAGGCTGTGGACTTTCGAAGGGGTTGAGCCCACTCTGTCCAACTCTGCCAAAAACACTTTTGGAAAGATCACCGACACTGTTTTGGCCGCAAGCTCGGCTGCGGTAACAGGCTCTGCAGCACCCGTGCGCAGATCGAACCGTCGAGTCGCGCCCTCTGCGAGGCAACTTGCCCTGATGCGTACACGTTGCCCCTGTGCCATGTAAATCCATCCCGCCAGGTCCAGGCCGGCCCCCTCGTCGGACACCATGGCAAGCGATAGCACTGCATCCGTGGCCTTTGGACGCATGAATTGAATGAGCGGCCAGCCATCTTTGATGCCTCTGACTTCCAGGTCATAAACCCATGAGGTACCAGGCAGCCCCGTGGTGGGGGTGACCTTGTAATACACGTCCACACGCTTATCCATATTGGCGGGCACGGCGGCAGGCGGAATAAAAAACAGATTTGGATTGCTGTCCGAGGGATCGGCGATAAAGCTCCCGGTACTGCCATGGCCATCCCAGTGCATTTGCACCTGAGAACCCGGGCCAATGGAAGCATCGTGCGGAATCCGGACAGTCACGCCTTTGTCCAGCGTCACAGCAAAGATATGCCCCTTGACGTTTTCACCGTCAGAGCTGTCGAAGCGGGCTTCATCGATATCAGGAGCCGGCAGATTGAGGGGACTGCTCAAAATGACCTCGCGCGGCAAAGAGCTCCCCGCGGCACCGGGTCGAGCGTACTGATACATCAGCTCGATTTCCTTGCCCTCATTGTCCTTCAGCCAGTCGTAGGCGAGCCTGAACTCCAACACACCGCTGTCGAGCGTCGAAAGGTCAGCGCGCAGCGACTTCACCACCCGGTCTTCGCTGGTGACGTACACCACAATGTCGTCATGGATCTGAAGGCCGGGGTAAGGTTCCACCAGCAGCCTGAGACCGTCCGGGTAGGCGTCTGGATCCAGTGAACCGCCATTGAAATCCTTGATAGTCAACGCAGGCAACAGAGGGGTTGTGGGACTGACGACGTAGAACGTCTGAACAGGCGACTGTGTCTTGGGCGATAACGTGGGATCGGCGTATTCAATGCTGTAGCTTATCTCGACGAAACCGTCCTCGATTATCAGCAGTTCGGTGGGATCGATGTGCCACTCCAGGGGCGCTCCCACCTGTTTCTCCGATACGGTTTGAGCAAGTGTCAGGCTGGGCAACGACGAATCTGGATCAAAATAACGATCGAGGGTCAGCGTCACCTTGTCTCCTGCGCGCATGGCCTGATAGGGCAACGTCACGATCAGAATCTGACGTTTGATATTCAGCATATCCGGGTCAAGATAAAGACCCTGAGATTCCTTGCACTGCGCCACAGCCAGACCTTGCAATGCGTCCAGACGCTTGCCCACAAAAAAGAACGTGCGCAAGGACTCCTGCACGCCGTCAGGCAGGCTGCCGTCCACCAGACGGTAGGAATAGAACACCCAGCCCTGGTCGAGCGCCTTGAGCAGCGCATTGTCGATCCTCACCGGCATGCCTTCGGGTAGCGGGTCGATCACATCGACCAGGTCGTCAAAGAAATCCACCACTTCACCGTTGGCAGCGCAGCCTCGCCAATTGGGATAGAAAGTGTCGCCGTCCTGGACACCCGGGATATAGGTCAACAGCGAATCTGCACCTAACTGGTCAAGGTCAATGTAGTTCTGCGGCTGCTTTAAATCCGGAACCGTCGGTGGTAAACCCCTTCTCATAACGATCGCTCCTGCGACGCTTGACGTTCGAAGTGCTCGTGTTGACAGCCAGAGTCAAGGCTGCCGATAAAGCGTTTTTACGTCAGCTCGATACATCTGCCTACTCGCACACCTGCTAGGTTTGCAGGCCGCGCCGGGATGTTAGGGTTGGCCATGACCCTCAGCGCTCAAGGCGTCCGTCATGGCGCGGCATGAAGGGTCTCGATGACCCGGCGCATGGATTGCACAATCATCAACATCGGTGCGCTGTCTCGTTCCCTATCAGCGAGGTCCGCCCCATGACAACTTCCACCTCAGTACACTCCAACGCACTCAACTTCATGAGTTGCCTGAAAAGCGGCGTTGACCCGCGAACCGGGCTGTACAGTATTTCCATCAACATGCCCGAAGTGCAGAGCAACGGATTGCGGGGGCCGGGGATTGGACTGGGACTTGCCTACAGCCAGCTCAATACGCTGGATAACGGCTACGGCCTGGGCTGGAGCCTGCAACTGTCCAGTTACGACCTGGGCACTCACATACTGTCGCTGGGCACGGGCGAAACCTTCTGCATTGACGGCACGGGCAGTGCTGACAACCGCCTGCGTACCCGCAGCACACGAAGCACACGAAGCACACGCCATACCAAGCGTACGCGGCACACCAAACGTACCCGTCACTCCCGCTACACCAAGAGCACCCGTTACGCCAAACGCACGCGCTACACCCGCTACATCGACAACATCGCCGCCGCAGAGATCCCGCTGACGATGTCGGAAAAGAAGCTGGACACGTTTCACTTCTATAAGCAGAGCGAGACCTCTTTTCGCATCGCCCACAAATCCGGGCTGGTGGAAATCCTTCAGGTGCACAGCAGTGGCACACGACGCGTGGCCTGGCCGGTGCAGATCATCGCGCCCTCAGGCCACAGCATCAAACTCAAGCACACGCCGTTCAACAACTCGCTATTCATGCTCGAATCCATCACCGATGATGAGGGTCAGACCCTGCTGAACATCGCACGCAGCAGCACCTCGGTCAAAGTGGGGCTCCTGCCAACGACCGATAGCAGTCTGTCGGCGACGTTCATCCTGTCGCTGGCTACTGCCGACAAGCGTGTCAGTCGCATCACGCTGCCCACTGAAAACAACGCTTCATGGCAGTTCGAATACGAATACAAAACCGATGAATTTTTGTGCATCAAGCATGTACGGACTCCGACGGGCGCCACTGAAGACATTCTTTACACTGACACCGGCCATGAATTTCCCGTCAGCGCCAATCGCAAGCCGATACCGAGAGTGACCCGACACATCACCACGCCGGGTTTCTCTCAACACACGATCGACGTGCGCTACACCTACAAGGATCGTCAGCAGCGCTCACGCAACTTTCTGGGCGCGGGCTTGAACATCTATTGGGAAGATAACGGCCTGGACAACCTGTTCAAATATATCGATGAATATGACTATGTCTGCACCGAAAGCCTGTGGGTTGACGACAAGGCAGTGCGCAGCATCGAACGAACGTTCAATCGCTTTCATTTGCAGACACTGGAAGTCACCACTCAGAACAACAACAGCAAGACCGTGCAGACGAGTTATTACATCCAGCCCCGCGTAAAGTACGCCATGCAACCCGCCTATTGCCTGTTGCCCAAAGAGGTCACGACGACCTGGACAGAACAGAACCCGTCCAGCCCGGAGCTCACCCGCAGTCGCAGCGAAACCTCCAGCAAGACCTATGACCCACACGGCAACCTGCTGGTCCATATCCGTGCAGACGGGATCCGGGAGACCAGCACCTGGTACCCCGCTGAAGGCGAAGACGGTTGCCCTGCGAGCCCGGAGGGTTTTATCGACAAGTTGAAAGACAAGACCACCACACCCGCAGCTTCGTCGCAGAACACAGCGCAGATCGTGTGCACGCGCTATCGCTACACAGCGTTGCCGGCGCTCACCAGACAGCTTGACGACGAGTTCCAGATGCCTGACTGGATCGTGGCTGAGGGCGAGACAACGGTGGAGCTTGACGCCGACGGCGTCGACAGCGAGCCGGCGCTGCAACAGATTCAACTCAAGCATGTCAACCAACCCGGCGACCGCGCTCAGCACGGGCAGATCCAGTCCCGAACCCAGACCCTGGGCGGCCACTCCATCGTCACGGCGTATACCTACAGCACGCTCATCAGCCCGGAGCTGAACGTACCAGTGCAACAGATCGTCGAACACGTGAGCACCGGGTTTGACAACGTCAGCAAGACCGTTCTGCGCCAGCTCTCTACATTGACTTCGCACGAGCTGCTGGTGCGTGAAGACGGCGTCGAGACGCGCAAGGTCTATGACACGCTCAACCGGCTGACCCTTGAAACGGTCGCACCGGGCACCCCCTTCGAAGCCCGTCGTCAGTACCAGTATTTCCTGTGTGCCAACCAGGGAGAGCAGGCCGAACAGGTGCTGACCAACGCCCGCGGCGTCTTGACCCGTACACGAATGGATGGGCTGGGGCGCGCGATCCATGAGGAGCAGAGCCACCTGAACAGTAACGACCCGTTCGCCATGCAGCAGATCTTCGCGGCTGCCTACGACAAATGGAACAACCTTGAGCAAGAGACCACCTTTGACTGGCTGGGCGATGACCTGCCGCCTCTTGCACTGACACGCAGCTTCGCCTACGACGACTGGAACCAGCGCTGCTGCATCACAGGTGTGGACGGTGTACGGAGCTACCGGATCGTCGACCCCATTGGCAACGAAGCACACAACAATCCTGTTCAGCGCAGCTGGATTGCAAGCGCAGGACCCACTCCCCTCGTCAGCCACCGCAGTGAGATCTGGTTGAACCTGTTCAACAAGCCGGACCGGATCATCGATCGGGACGAAGCCGGCAACGAACTGGGCAAGCGCAGCTTTTTATATGACGGGCTGGGCCGCTGCACGCAGCAGACCGACGAGCTTCAGCACAAGACGCAGTTCAGTTACGACGCCTGGTCACGGATGATCACCACCATCCTGCCTGACACCAGTATGGTGCGCCGTGACTATGCGCAGCACAGCAGCGCGGAACTGCCGGTGTCCCTGGAAGTGGCGCACCCCGACGGCGTCACCAGAACCGTGGCAGGCACGCAAGCATTCGACGGACTGGAGCGCATGACCGAAACACGCGTGGGAACGCGCACAGAACAGTACACCTACGAGGGAGGCCAAAAGCAGGCCAGCACGCTGACGATGGCCAATGGCGAGACCATCACCTACCGCTACAACCTGGCGCTTACGGACCAGATTGTATCCAGCGTCAGTACGGTTGCTGGCGAAAGTTCCGAGTTCGACTATGACGCTGTCAGCGCTCGCCTGACGCGCACCCGGAACGCTCAGGGCACGCGTGTTTATGATTACGACGTTCTCAACCGCTTGCGTGAAGAAACCTGGACTGATCATCAGGGCAAGCCCTGGAAAACGGCTCATCAGACATCGCTGCAGGGTCGGCAGCTCAAACGCACCGAGCACCAGCAGGACAATCAGCCTGCACTTGAAACGGTGTTTAAGTATGACGCACAAGGCCGGGTCGAAAGGATTCAGCAGGGCAGCCTCGAGGCGTCCTTCGAATACAACGGCCTGAGCCAGATGCAGCGTATGGTCGCGCAAGACCACGCAGCCAATACTGCCCTGACCACGTCGCTCAAATACGACAGCCAGGGTCGGGAAGTGCTGCGAACCCAGTCCATGAATGAACAGCACCAACGCACCCTTGAACAGGTATGGCAAGCGGACGGACTGCTGGAAAGCCGGCACTTGAAACAGGCCGATACCAGCCTGCTGCAAGAACTGTTCAGCTACGACACCCGTGGTCGCCTGACGAACCACAGGTGTTCAGGCAGCACGCTGCCGCGCGACGCCTTGGGACGGCAAATCGTCAGTCAGTTATTCACCTTCGACGCGCTGGACAATATCACGCTTGCCAAGACCAGCTTTCCCGACTCAAGCGAGTTAGCAAATTTCCACTACGCCAGCGACGACCCGTGCCGACTGTCGAGTATCAGTTACAGTCCGGCCAGAGCCACACCCGATCCAGTCTTCACCTACGATGCGAACGGCAATCTGCTCAATGATGAACGCGGGCAACGACTGGATTACGACAGTCAGAATCGCCTGCTGAGTGTCACGCCTGCTGAAGGTCAGCCCCTCAGTACGTACCGTTATGACAGCCACGATAATCTGGTCGCATCCCGTCATGGCGACGACGAAACACTGCGGTTCTATCAG
The DNA here is from genome assembly GCF_900143095.1 of Pseudomonas asturiensis. Lineage (GTDB taxonomy): Bacteria > Pseudomonadota > Gammaproteobacteria > Pseudomonadales > Pseudomonadaceae > Aquipseudomonas > Aquipseudomonas asturiensis. The sequence goes on from NZ_FRDA01000011.1 coordinate 111,905, forward strand.
GGACATCAGTTGAGTTCGAGTGTCCTGAATGGAACATACACACGATACCTGTACGTCGGTGAAGAGCCGCTGGCCCAGCAAACCGAGGGTGAGGGTAATGACGATGAATGCGTGCTGCTGCTGACCGACGCGAGCAGAAGCGTATCCGGCGAATTTCAGCGCGACAAACTTCGCACAGCGGTCTACAACGCCTATGGCGAACAGCACGCTGATGAGCCGTTGCTGTGCACGCTTGGGTTCAACGGCGAAGCGCGTGAGCCGGGCAGTGGCTGGTATCTGCTGGGCAGGGGCTATCGAGCGTACAACCCCTGCCTGATGCGCTTCCATTCCCCTGACTATCTCAGCCCCTTCGGCTCCGGTGGCGTCAACCCCTACGTCTACTGCCTGGGCAATCCGATCGCCCTGCGCGACCCCACTGGTCACGACGCCAGCAGCCAGAGTGGCCGGTTGCGGCGGCCGGATGAGGATCAGTATCCAGCCGAAAAGGGAGGCGCCGGCTGGGAGGCATGGCTGGGGGTCGCGGTCAGTGTGTTTGTCACTGCGATAGGCATCGCGTTTACCGTGGGTACGCTTGGCGCTGCCGCCCCGATCACCGGCCCCGTCACGGTTGCGGGGATTACGATGACAGCGTCTACAGCGACGACAGTCGCTACCGTCGCCGCTACAGCGACGGTTGTGGGTACAGGACTGAGCATCATTTCGACGAGCGCTCAATTCTACGCCGTTGCTGCGAACGACGCGACCGCCTTACAGGTGTCGATGTGGACCGGCTACGCAGCGATACCTCTGGATTTTGGCGGTTTAATTCTTTTGAGCACGATCCGGTCTGCTGCAGCCGCAGCCAGGGCCACGGCGTCTCAGAGCACAAGATCGAGCATTGTGTCAGTGACCTCGGGGTTATCCGACGCCGGTGACGACCCGTTCAGAACCGTAGCCAAACTCAGCGAAGCACCCCAAATACCCAGAACCGCATTGAAACCCGGCGTCGTGACGGCTGGCGCGTCCGCGTTACGCAAGCCTGGTGCCCAGGCAGCCAGACCTGCCGGCGGCAGCGCGGTGCCCCATACGCCAACCCTGCAGAGCGCCCCGAACGCCAGTGCGCCAGTGACCCGAAGCGCTGCGCCGGCTACTGGTTTCGACAGCACGAAAGCAGAGCTGACAGGCGTTATGGCAACACCATCAAATGCCAAGCCAGGCGCTTATGAATTAAATATGCTGGTGAGGGCGTAGAGCTGTAGCCGGATGACTTCCGCCGACAGGAAAAATGCTTTGTCGGCGGAAGCATCAAATGGCTTGCGTCTGCAAACGTGCAGGTAGGCCACACAACGCCTGAATGGCAGCTTATATTTGACGCTTTCCAAAGCATGTAACAGTTCATGTCCAAAGTTGCTCCCAAAGCGACTTCAAAACCCATCCATAAAGCAGTATCTATTTCTCACTGCCAGCCATTCGCACACCCTTAGTTTAAATAGGATCTTTCCTACAAACTACGTCACCGAAAAACCCAACTTTACTCTATGTCAGAGACGAAACCTGGATTTAAACTTCTGCCCGTCATGACAACAGCGCATACCATTAAAATAATGAAACAAAGATTCACATAAATATCTTGTAACTCATAAATTTTGTAACTTAAACCGCATAAGGTCTTACTTTGAAAACGACTCTATCTGCATTTGCACTGGCCCTGACTGCCGCACTGACAGGCACCTCAGCTTTCGCCAACACCGGCACCATCAACTTCGAGGGGCAAATCACCAGCAGCACCTGCCCCATCGAAGTGGTCAACCCCGGGGATGGCTCGGTCGGCAACCTGGTAAAAATGGGCAGCATCGAAGCCAGCCGTTTTACCAAGGTCGGTCAGGAGTACAGTGGCAAGCGGTTTGCCTTGCGCTTGAACGACACAGGCACCTGCGGCCTGACCGGCACCGGCGACGTGGCCACCGTCACCTTCAACGGAGCGTCCGACGCATCTGGCGACTACTTCGCCGTCACCCCTACCGCCGATGGTGCCACGGGCGTGGCAATCGTCATCAAGGACCATACCGGTAAATCCATCGAGCCAGGGGGCACCTCTGCAGCGTATCCGCTGGTCGAGGACGGCATCACCGACATGGCATTCGCCGCTTACTACCGCTCGACTGCAGCGGCAGTCACTGCCGGTGTTGCATCGGCAGACGTGCAGTTTGTCGTAGCCGTGAACTGAAACGTCCATTCGCCCGCTTCTAGTGCAATGGTCCACGCGCCATTCACCGCAAGCGTCTGCATGCACCCGGCCCTTTGCCAAGGGCCGGGTGCACAAGGTAAGTACCCTCATGATCAGCGCAACCCGTCAACCTTTCTCCATCAGGCATGCACTGGGTATCGGAACCGCCCTACTCATGCTTGCCGCTGCCGTGCCCACTGCCCAGGCCGCGTTGACCGTCAATATGACCCGCGTTGTGTTCAACAGCGACAAACGCAACGCATCGGTCATCATCTCCAACCCCAGCGACCGAACGTTCGCGGTCCAGACCTGGGTCAACACTGTGGCTGACGACACCACCAGCCTGGTGCCTTTTGCATCTTCGCCGCCCCTGTTTCGCCTCAATCCGGGCAAGGAACAACAAGTGCAGATCAACGGTTTGCCCAATGACTTGCCGGATGATCGGGAATCGTTGTTCTTTTTCAATGTTCAGGAAATTCCCCAGGCAGACAATACGCAAAGCAACGTTCTGAACATCGCACTGCGTACGCGGCTGAAACTGTTCTATCGTCCCGCCCAGTTGAAAGACAACCCCATGTCGCGCCTCAAGGACCTGCAATGGACGGTGAAACAAGTTGCTGGCAAGACGCAGCTTGTAGCAACAAATCCTGGCCCCTTTCATGTGTCGTTTATTCGCCTTGAAGTCATAGGCAATGGCAGGACCGAAAAACTCCAACAAGCCGCCATGCTGGGTCCGTTCACCTCTCAGAGCTATGACCTGAGCGACATGAAAGCCACAACGGATCTGCAGGTCGTGTTTTCCGCCATCAACGATTACGGCGGCTACAGCACCGCGCTGACTGCCCAGGCCACGCTGGCACCTTAAAAAAGCCTCGACCGGTTTCTTTCCCAGGACATTGAACATGCCCCTATTACCCGACCCCGGGCTCATACCGGTGCGCCTGCGTTTCATGCATTTGATGATCGTTTGCAGCAGCGGCGCCCTGATTCTGAAAAGCACTCCGGCCATGGCCTCACCACCCACCGCCTTTCAGTCCGGCTTTCTGCGCCAGGGATCCGCCTATTCAGACGATGCCGCGATCAGAGCGCTGGATCTGCTTTCGAATGCCGAGGACGTTGCTCCAGGCGATCACTGGGTCGAAATCCAGATCAATATGCGTTACTTCGGCCAACGAAATATCCGCTTTGAGCTCGACCCGCAACACCAACGCCTGCTGCCCTGCCTGTCCAGAGAACTGCTGGAGCAAATGGGCCTGCGCACCGAGAGTCTCGCCGACGGGTCCGGGCTGCAGGAACGCTGTGTCGATCTGTTGCAGACAGTGCCTGGATCTCAGATCGAGTTTGATGGCAGCCAACTGCACCTGGCGATTTCGATTCCGCAAATCGCCATGCGCCGTGATGCGATAGGCCGCACAGATCCAGCGCTTTGGGATTACGGCATCAACGCAGCGTTCTTCAGCTATCAGGCCTCAGCCCAACAGAGCACCGGTCGTGCAATGGGCAGACGCAACAGCGCAGACCTGTATCTCAATACCGGGATCAACCTGGGTGCGTGGCGGCTGCGCAGCAATCAGAGCATGCGTCACGACGAAGAAGGCCGTCGCGAATGGACGAGAGCCTATGCCTACGCACAACGCGATATCCCAGGCGCTCATGCGAACCTCACCCTGGGCGAAACCTACACCAGCGGGGACGTTTTCCGGAGTCTGCCGATCAAGGGGGCGCTAATCAGAACGGATCAGGAAATGCTCCCCGACACCTTGCAAGGCTATGCGCCTGTGGTGCGTGGCGTCGCGCACAGCAGGGCCAAACTTGAAGTGTTGCAGAACGGCTATCCGATCTATTCCACATACGTCAGCGCCGGCCCCTACGAGATCGATGACCTGACCACTGCGGGCAATGGCGAACTCGAAATCGTGCTGACCGAGGCCGATGGTCAGGTCCGACGCTTCATTCAACCCTACGCCACTATCAACAACCTGTTGCGCGAAGGCGTCTGGAAATACAGCGCCGCACTGGGCCGTTACAACGGCCTCGATGCTACCGAACAACCCTGGCTGTGGCAGGGCACGCTGGCCTTGGGCACGGGTTGGAACTCAACGCTTTACTCAGGCCTGATGGCGAGCGGTTTCTACCGTGCTACAGCGCTGGGCGTGTCCAGGGACATGGGCTCTCTGGGCGCTTTGGCCTTCGACCTGACGCATTCGAACGCAGAGATCGACAAGCCCGGGCAACGTAGTGTGCAGGGCTTGAGTCATGCCCTCAAGTACGGAAAGGCATTCGCGACCAACACCAACCTGCGTTTCGCCGGTTATCGCTATTCCACCGAGGGCTACAGAGACTTTGATGAAGCGGTGCGCCAGCGCAGCGACGACAGTACGTTCAGGGGCAGTCGCCGGAGCCGTCTGGAAGCTTCAATTCATCAACGCCTCGGTACGCGCAGCAGCGTCAGCCTGACGCTGTCACAGCAGGATTACTGGAACAGCGACCGCGAACAGCGGCAGTTTCAATTCAACGTCAATACCCAGCACGCAGGCGTTAACTACAACCTCTACGCCTCTCAATCACTGAGCGATGGCCGCAGCCGCGAGAGCAGTCGGCAGGTCGGACTCAGCGTGTCCATGCCCCTCGACTTCGGGCACTCAAGCAACGTCACGTTCGACCTGCAGAACAGCGCCAACCGTCAAAGCCAGCGCGCCAGCCTGAGCGGCAGCCTGGACGACAACCGGCTGAGTTATCGCACCAGCCTGAGCAACGACAACGGCCAGCAACAAAGTGCGGGCGTTGCGATCGGTTACCAGACGGCATTCGGCGGTATCGGCGCAGGGCTGACGCAAGGCAGCGATTACCGAAGCGCGTCGATCACTGCCAATGGGGCCGTACTGCTGCATGACGACGGCATTGAGCTGGGCCCCAACCTTGGCGATACCATCGCGCTGGTACAAGTACCCGAAACAGCAGACGTAGGCATCATGAATGCGACGGGCGTCAAGACAGACCGCCGCGGCTACGCGCTGGTGCCTTATCTGCGTCCGTATCGGTACAACCAGATCGCTCTGCAGACCAACGAACTGGGACCGGAAGTGGAGATTGATAACGGCAGCGCTCAAGTGCTTCCCGCCCGAGGCGCAGTGGTCAAAACCACCTTTGCAGCACGCAAGGTCACACGGTTGATCCTCCATGCACGTACCCGCGATGGTCAAATGCTGCCCTTCGGTGCCCAGGTCAGCGACGCGCAGGGCAACCTGATGGGGATCACCGGTCAGGGAGGACAGATCGTGCTTTCGACCGGCATGCACCCGCAAATCCTTGACGTACGCTGGGGCCAGGAGGTCGAGCCACAGTGCCGACTGCACATCGATCCTGCCCGGATGCCCCTGAATAAAGGCTATCGAGTGCAGTCGCTGATGTGCAGCCCATGAAAGCAGGTACGACGCACGCGCGCCGCCCACCCAGAGAAACCCGCATGAATAAAGTAACGAACCGCCTGGCTTCAGGCCTCATGGCCATCGCCGTCAGCCAGAGCGCGACCGCCCTGGCAGCGGTGAAGGCACCTACCCCGACCAATGACTGTTTCTGGATTTCCAGTCCGGGAATCAAGGACTTTCGTCGCGATGTCGGCACGCTGTACGTCGCCAGAGACGCACGGATCGGGAGCGTTATCGGCACCGTCGACATGAACGCACGTACGACCGATCTGGCCGGGCTTGAAGCGGCTTGCACCAATGACGGAACCGCACTGCTCGAGTTTAACGCGGTCGCGACAGCGCCGGTTTTTCCGGGCATCGTGGACCCGATCAATGGCGAAGACGTGACCGGCAAGATCATACAGACCAATATTCCAGGCGTCGGTATAAGGGTCAAACTGGGCTTTCCGTACATGGCACCAGCGGTATGTGCCAATTGCTTTGTACCCGTGGACGGCGACCCTAGCGTGCCCTACCTCGCGCTCAACGATCATCAGAAAATGCTCACCTCGCTTCAGATAACGCATTTGACCAATCGCGTTACCTTGATCAAGACCGGACCGATTCCCAGCGGCCCCCAAGTGCTGGATGGCAGCGAGCTGTGGTCCGCGAGCGTGACGACCCTTGGCAGGATCATGCGCTACGCAGTGGTCGGCACCGTGATTCAGGCCCAGTGCAGCGTCGGCGCAAATCCGGTCAGTGCCGATCCGGTAAAGCTGGGTGAGTGGGATACAACAGACTTCACCGGGCCGGGCTTCACCACTCCCCCGGTGCCCTTCAGCATTGCACTGAGCAACTGCGAAACGGACACCCGTGCAGGGTTTGTCGCCACGGCCCATATCCAGCTCGATGGGGTGAAAGGCTCGACGCCGATAGGACCGCCCGACAGTGGCGTGTTCAGCCTGACCAGCGATTCGAGCGCCCAGGGACTGGGCATCCAGATTCTCAAGGCCGACGCCGTAACCCCCATGGAACTGCAGACCGAAGTCCCCCTGACGGCCATCACGCCAGGGGATATCGTGTTGAATTTCAACGCCCGGTTCTACCAGACAGGCCCCAGTAGCGCCGTCCGGCCGGGCCTGGCAAAGGGAGCGCTCAGCTTCACGATGACCTACAAATAGCACCGGTTGCGCAGACTCATTGTCTGCGCAACCTGGGTCATGATCAGCTCTCCAGCTTCGGTTGCAAGGAAGGAAATATCTGCCAACTGAGCTTCTCGTCAAAGCTTACCCGCACCCTGACCTCAATTTCCCGACCGATCTTGAAGCGCTGCAGATCGACCTTGGTAATGTTGCCGACATCAATGATCTGGGCCACCTGCGGCACTCGATATTCCTTCAACACCTGGATCACCACCGGCCTGTCTGCGTCGTCCGAGCCTCGAACTTCGATATTGATGAACTGGTCAGTCCCCATGAGGAACCACTTCTGAAGGGTGAAACTGGCCTTGCCTCCGTCGGCGATGCTCCCAAGCTTCAGCGACCCGCCCGAGACCTTGTCACATTGCACGACAGGAAACCCGGTAACGTTCAAGACATTGAGCGTATGCCTGGCTGAGCGGTGAGGGGTTTCAACTCCGCTTTCGAATACCTCGTAGTACACAGGTATCGAATCGCCGAAATGCTGGGCGATGCGTGTAGACGGCACCGTGACCACTCGCGCCTCTGCTTTTTCAGTGCGGTAGGAACCCACGCTATCAGGCTCGGCCCATTGCACGCAGAGCGTCTCGCCCGGAAGAATGACGGCGTCGTCAGGCACCCTCACCGTGACGCCGCGCGTAGCGTTCACCGGATCGAGCGTACTGGAGCTTGCCGAACCCGACGCTTCATCCACTTTCGGCGGCGGCAGCACACGGGGAACGGGTTGAGCCGCCACCAGAAGTTCCACAGCCTGAGAATGCGGGCTAAGGTTACCGGCTCGATCACTGAGGGTGTAACAGGCATACCGCTTGCCGTCCTTGCGCGCCAGGATCATCTCGCCGTCAAACACCAGATCCGTGGCCTTGCCTGCTTCGTCCCGCTCTAGCGTCTTGGTTGACACCACATCGCTGTCGGGGATGTCGATGGGGCTTTCACTCCAGTACCACGTCACCACGTCCCCTGCCTTACCGCGGAGGTACGCTGGCATTACGCCTATAAGCTTACCGTCATGTGCGGACAGATACTGCGCCGTCACATTGACGGTATCGAACTGGAGTTGACCATTATTGTCGCCCAACACAGGCATGACCTCGTCCACCGTGACGACTCGGTTCGACGATGTGTTCATGTTGCCGTCAGAGTTGCTCACAGAGTAGTGCAGCGCGTACACACCGTGGATCAGATAGTCTACGGGCACCTCGAAAAACAGGTCCTGCTCTGGAATGGAGGGAATATCGCCGCGCCATGTACGAGTGTAGATCAATGTTTGATCCCAGAATGCCTCCAGATAAACCTCAACACCTGGGTTCGGCGTGTGCTCCCAGACAGGCACTTGCACCCTGAGCGCAGAGGTCAATTCTGCAGCAGGTAGCAAACCCGTTTCATCCCACCGGGCATCGTCATCCATCAGTACAGCAACGACAGGTGGCTTAAGGTCTTGCTTCGTATTGAATTCAGTCATTTTTCTAGTCTCTCGGCCAGGTTTCATCGTGCGACGAAACCGGAATCAGTCCCTGGATATCCTGATTTACTACTTGGATGCGCTGAATTAAAACTGGCAAGTCTGCTAGGCCCTGTACGAAAAACCGGCGAGCGAAGTCACTGTTCGTGCAGCGCTTGAGTCGTGCCCATGAAAAAGGGGAAGACCGGTGGCCTTCCCCTTCGAAACAACTGACGCTTCTGCTCAAATCACCAGTTGTACCTGAGTCCTACGTTGGCACCCCAGGGTTGCTCGATCCTGCTGCCGTTGCTGTATTCGAAGTCCACATGCGCCTCCAGTAGGTCGGAAAAGGCAACCGCGACACCGGTGCCGACTTCACCACGAGCGCCAGACAGGTTGTTGTCGAAGCGGTTTTCATTGATCTTCACTTCGTTGTGCTTGACGAACTCATGCGCCAGCGCAACCCGCACGTAAGGCTGCACCGTCCGCCCCTGACCCAGATCAAAATTGCGTCCGCTCGTGACACCGACCTTGCCCAGCAGCGAGCGTGTCGGATCACCCTCGGCGCGCATGCCGTTGTCCAGCGTGTAGTCCTTGCCTTCGATGTACGCCCCGATCAGTTGGGCGTAAGGCTCGACGTAGTAGCTGTTATCCAGTTTGAGGTGACGCCCGAACTCGACCGACGCACCTACACCGGAATTGCTGTAGTCACCTTTGGTGCGCGTGCCATCGCTGAGGTTGACCCGGGCCTTGTTCTGAAAGCGGTTGAGCTTGACCACACCGTCCAGGTAGTAGCCGCTCTCGCTGTCCAGCCAGGTGCTATAGGCACCCACGTAATAACTGTCGACCTTGCCGTTGGCCCCGCGATCCAGACTCAGGTCGGACGTGCTCTGTCCCGCCATTACACCTGCCAGCCACTGCCCGTTTGCAGTCGGTATGTTGCCGTCCGCGCCGAGGGCCGTTCCTTGCTGGACTTGTTTGTAGCCGAAGCCGGAGGCATTCGCCACGTTGAATTTATTGCCATAGGTCCGCATCCAGACACCCGAGCGACCACCATTGACGCGCAACTCACCCATGCGCGTACGCAGGTTGCTCAACTCGCCGTACCAGACGGTGGGCGCGGCGTTGAACAGGGCCAGGATTGTCTGAGGCGCAGGGCCGATGGTGCGGGTGGTAGCATCCAGATACCAGTCGTTCTCATCTTTCTTGATCAGATCATAGGACCAGGTGCCCAGATCCACGCGCCCGCCGACCAGCGAGAAGCTCGCATCGCCGGCTTCAGCGTGCACCACATGCAGGCTGGTGTCGGTGGTCGGATCGCTGCCGGTGCTGCCGATCAACAGCTGGTGGCTGCCTGTCGCATTGCCGGTGATGTCGATGTAATCGGTTTGTGCTGCACCGAAGTCCACGTCCATCTTGAAGGTGCCGCTGCCCGACAGGTTGGCGACCGACAAGGTGTAAAACGCGGCAGGATCTCCAAGCAGGACAACGCCTCCGTTTATCGTGAGGTTCTCGACGCTGGCGTTATCGACCATCGTCCACTGCGAGCCGTTGTTGATGATCACACCGCGTGTATTCTCAAGCCGACCGGTCAACAGAGAGCCGTTGTCCAGCTGCACAGTGGCCGTACCGCCGGACTCGGCCACGACATCGCCGGTGAAGCTGCTCTGACTCAGATTGAGGGTGGCCGTGCTGCTCGCGTCGACCTGTACGTTCCCGGTGATATGGCTGGCATTGACATTAAGGGTGGCGTCCGCCCCGCCAGCGCTTTCCAGGATATTGCCGTTGCCGCCGGTCAGGGTGGAGCCGTTATTCACATTGATCACAGCGATGGGCAACGAGTTGGTCGGGCTCGATGGCGCGACGCGTATGGCGGCCCCTTTCTCCCCCGTCACATGGCTGCCGTCGAGGGTCAATGAGGCTTCCTGGTAAACCTGCTCCCCGACGATCAGTACGCCATTGACGGTACCGGTTAAACTGCTGCCGCCGCTGGCCTCGGCCACCCCCGCAACGAGTCTCAGGCCCAGGCCGTTGGCACCATTCCCCACCAGATGCGAGTTGTGCAGATCAAGCTGGCTGAAGTGCGTCACCAAGGCACCGTTGGTGATGCCGGTGCTGGTGCTGTCAGTGAGGGACACCGTTGACCCGAAGGTATTTTGTGGCTGCCTGACGACCGACAGACCGCTGCCCGTGCTGTTGACCAGTGTGCTGCCGACGATCGTTCCCTGACTTTCATTGAACGTCAGGCCTTTTCTGACCGTTGACCCCGCCATGGTCAGCGACGCACCGAGCGACAGATCCGCAGAGTCGATTGCAGAACCTGCGGCCATCGTCAGGGTGGACGTCTGTACGCTTACCGAACCGTGCTGGGTACCGCTTTTCACGTTCAACGTTCCCCCATCGGTCACGATGTAGTTATTGGCAGCGGAGAATTGATCAATGTTCAGAACACCTTTCACTGGAATATTGGCACCCAGTGCGGTGTGGCTGAATAGAGCGACAGGCAGAAGTGATGCAAGACTGATCGCGAACGATAAAGGGCGAAGCATAACCGGATCTGAAATCGACATGGATAAACATCCTTGGGCCAAGGGGTCGGGCCAGAAATGCGCCACGCACTTCCAGCCATGCCCGTCATGAGTGAGCGGCCGCGCAGACTACAGACTTGCACCTCAAACTCATGCAGGACCAATCCGATGTTTTCGTAGGATGATTCCCACATAACGCCGATCGGGTTTAAGTGTAAAACCTTGGGGGAAGGGCGACAGATCGATTGGCACTATAAGCGACCTGCTTAGTTGAACCTGGCAGGCTGAAACGTTAGAGCCGTAGCGCTCGATACACCCTTCAGTCGAGCCAGGAACAGGCAATGCCTGCCGAAACAGAGATCAGGCATTGCCCTGCTCGAAGTCAGTGAGTTAACGACAATCAATGTCAGGAGCAATCTCCGGGAAATGCCGGAGTACAAAGAGACGGGCCAGCGCCAAACAATCGCGTCACGATGACCAGCGTTGAATGGGTACCGGTCTGACCGGACGCTTTGGTCAATACGTACGTCACGCGACCACTGCCACGGGTCACGATGGGCTCGACATGAATATCGTAAGGCACCGTGACGATAAAGCCATTATTGACCTGGTCATCATTAAGGTTACGGACGGTCTCCGTATAGTCTGTTCCATCGATAGCGGTGTTACCTTGCGCATCCTCGTAACCCCGCCAACTGACCGTCACTGAATCACCGACCGCAAAGTTGACGGGATCACCCGGAATCCGGGCTTTGATGCCGTCCCATGGCTTCGAGCAGCAATTGATAATGGGTGTAGTGGGGTTACCGGGATACCTGTCCGGAAACTCCACATCAGCCAGCCCTATCGCATCGACAATTCTGACATCCACTTCGGTGCGGACAGACTCCTGCTCGTTGGTCCCATTCCAGGTACTGTAATAAACAGGCAGTTTTTCGCTGTAACCCCCTTCCCGGATCCTGTCCCAAGGCACGTTAAAGACAACCGGATCGGCTGGTGGATTCGTGACCGCCACTTCATCAACATAAGATGGCAGCGCGCCCCAATACAAACGCAGAAATTGCCCGTCCACTACCGGATTGGGCGTTAATTGCGCCTGTGCATCCTGATCCTTGTCGGCTGGCCCGAGCACGTTATCCACTGGCGAGGCTTCCCGGCTCTTGACGACTACCCGCGGCAGCTTGTCGTTGATCGGATCAGGCCCCGCAGGATCCGGATCAGGGTCAGGATCAATGCCTGCCACCGAGAAATCCACCGCGATATCGATCTCTGGCGAGCGCGTCCTCGCAAGTCCTCGCACCACGCTGTAGCTCACTTTGAAGGTGCGCGCATCCAGTTCCCCGCCTTCCGATAACGTGGGCCAGTCAACGAAGATCGACATCGGAAAGCTCGAGAGCGGCACCGCGGGCACCGTGGTGTTTTCCCAGTTGACCTCGATAAGGTCACCAGGCTGCGGATTGTCATAGCCGGGCGCTGGAATTTCCAGGTATACGTTCAGACGCGCATCAGCGCGGTCTATCAGACCATCGTCCGCCAAAGGCACCGTCGGGGCTACCAGGTTTTCCGCCAGCGGATTAAGATCGACATGGATCTCTTGCCACTGAGAGGGCTGCCCGAGGTTGCCGGTTCGATCCACGTAGCGATACAGCACGGCAATCAGACCCTGCGTGAGCTTCTTGATTTCGTCAGAGGCAAGGCCCACGACCGGGCGGGCGGCTCCCGGCAGGGCTGCGTCCTCTGTCACAGTCAAGCTTGCAACGGGGTCCACCGGATCCGGCTCCTGTTTCGTGCCAACCGGGCCCCAGTACAACAGGATCTCATCACCTGCCGTGATATCGCTGGAACGAGGAATCTTCACGTCTACTGATGCGTGAGAGTTCAGATACGCCAGCGTCAGGCCGTTATCGATGATTTCCTGTGGCAACTCGGGGTATGGACCAGCGACTCCGCCGTTTGGCGGCAGGTGATCGACACTGAGTGAGCGAGGTGAAGAAGCGTTGGTGTTGCCATCTCCATTGGTGTGTTTGTATAAAAATTTATAAACACCTTCATCCTTGATTTGCTCGGCCGTTATCACATATTCGCGAAGTTTATCCTCGACCGGATCGGGAAGCACCACGTGAGCCAGCTGGACATCATCCATCACGAAATAAAGTTCTTCGCCCGGGTTCAATGCCAAGGAATTTGGAACCCTGATCGTCAAGTCGTTCCCCCACTGCGTTTTGGGCCACAGGTTTCTGTCATCGCCAGGGATAGCTCCGAGCACGCCGTTCAACTCAGGTGCATCTGGCGTCGGATCCGGGTCTTGGCGGGCGCGCTCGAGGCGTTTTTTTCGAAAGGCCTGCCGGGTTTGCTCGGCTGCACTAGGGGTGGATCTGGATGTAGTCATCAATGCTTCTCCCTGACGGTGGCCCACCGGACCGATGGGCAATAACACATGGGCCTGAACGGAGGTGCGCATGGCCGATCAGGCGTCCGGTCGCGAGCAACGTGGCAGTTGTGCGTCCGTGCAGACACTATTTAACGTGCGGGAGCGCTGCGGCCGATACTGCCAGAACTGCTAGGCTCTATACGAAAAGTCGGCGAGCGAAGGTCGCAATCCTGAATCGCAGCACAGGTTATGTATCAATACCGATACATTCACGACATGCCCGGGACATTCAAACGCAGCACCCTTTCGCCGCGCCTCCCGGCGAAGTAGCATGCCCGGAGGCTTGATCTTCAACAGCGGCCAGTGATGGCGGCATCACCAGGCGGCAGACGTACCATGCAGGCATTTCCCGACAGCACCTCCGAAACGAGCTCGACCGAGCAGCGCTGGGCCGTGCGCGCCCTGATCGTCGATGACGACGTGGCGATCCGTGAGCTGCTGTGCGATTACCTGACGCGCTTCAACATTCAGGCACAGGGCGTGACCGACGGCGCCCAGATGCGCCAGGCCCTGAGCGACCAGACCTTCGACGTGGTGGTGCTGGACCTGATGCTCCCCGGCGAAGACGGTTTGTCCCTGTGCCGCTGGTTGCGCAGCACCTCGGACATCCCGATCCTGATGCTGACGGCGCGCTGCGAACCGACCGACCGCATCATCGGCCTGGAACTGGGTGCCGATGACTACATGGCCAAACCCTTCGAACCCCGCGAACTGGTAGCCCGTATCCAGACCGTCCTGCGCCGGGTACGCGATGAACGCAGCGATCAACGCAGCACCCTTCGGTTCAACACCTGGCGGTTGAACAGCGTGCTGCGCCAGTTGATCGCGCCCGACGGCCTTGTCGTGCCGCTGTCTAACGCCGAGTTTCGTCTGCTGCGGGTCTTTCTCGAACGTCCTCATCGCGTGCTGAGTCGCGAGCAATTGCTGGATGCCGCCCGTGGCCGCTCGATCGAGGCCTTCGACCGCAGCATCGACCTGCTGGTCTCGCGCTTGCGCCAGAAGCTGGGCGACGACCCGAAGAACCCGCAAATGATCAAGACCGTACGCGGCGAAGGCTATCTGTTCGATGCCAGGGACATGGGGTGATTCGCAGGTTCGATACGCTCTTCGCGCGGCTGTTCGGTGGGGCGTTACTGGCCATCCTGCTCGCGCATATGCTGGCGTTCATCTGGTTCATGAATTACGGCATGCACCCCATGCCGCCTCCGCCCGGGCCCGAATTCTCATCCGGGCAGGATCACCGCCCACCTGATGGTTCGAACGGCCAACAACACAGGCCGCCACCCAGACCACCACTGTTGGGCGGTCCGGTGGTCCCGCTGATTTTTCAATTCATCACCCTGATTATAGCCGCCTGGTACGGTGCCAAAGCGCTCAGCCGCCCGGTGCAGCGCTTGAGCGACGCGGCCGAACGCCTGAGCGAAAACCTCGACAGCCCGCCGCTGGAAATCTCCGGCCCGCGCGAGGCACGCCAGGCCGCGCAGACCTTCAACCTGATGCAGCACAAGCTGCGAGAGCAGATGCAGCAACGCGGACGCATGCTCGCAGCCGTCTCCCATGACCTGCGTACGCCCCTGTCACGGCTCAAACTGCGCGTCGAACAGATTCAGGAACCCAGGCTCCACGGGCAGATGACCCAGGACCTCAATGACATGATCAGCATGCTCGACGCGACCCTGGCGTACCTCAACGAACACCGCAGGACCGAATTGCTTCAGCATCTGGATTTACAGGCGCTGATCGAATCACAGGCCGAAAACGCCCAGGATAACGGCGACGATGTTCAATACGAGGGCCAGTGCAAGCCGCTGAAGACCCAGCCGATGGCGCTGCGCTCGTGCTTGCAGAACCTGGTCGACAACGCCTTGCGCTACGCCGGCAGCGCCCGGATTTTGATCGAGGACAGCGCTGATCGGGTCAAGGTTTCGGTCATCGATCACGGACCCGGCATCGCGCCGGAACTGCATGAAAGCGTGTTCGAGCCGTTCTACCGGCTGGAAGGCTCGCGCAATCGTAACTCCGGTGGCGTCGGCATGGGCATGACCATTGCCCGCGAAGCGGCGCGACGAATCGGTGGCGAGCTGACGCTTGAACAGACCCCCGGCGGTGGCCTGACGGCCGTACTGCATCTGCCTCGTCATTAAACAGCGGCGTATCGGCCTCGTTACACATCTCACATCCCCTCGACAAACGCTGCCCTGAGGCTGCATGCACCGGCACACCGTTGCCGGTCATCGTCATCTCAGAGGAGTGAGCGCAATGATCAACGGGATCGGCAGCAGCGGGTTTTCCAGCTATACCAGCACGAGCAGCGCGACATCGGGCACCGCCAGCAAGAAGTTTCAGGAAGAGCTGTTGGCAAAACTGGACACGGATGGCGACGGCAGCATCGGCAATAACGAGCTGAGCACGGCTCTGTCGAGCAACAGCAAGGACGGCATCACTGTCAGCCTCAGCCAGGCCTTCAGCGACCTGGACAGCAACGATGATGACAGCCTGGATGCCGATGAACTGGCCGCCATGGCACCGCCTCCACCGCCCGCCAGGCCGTCGACCGAAGACCTGGCGCAAGACCTGCTTGGCTCTCTGGACAGTGACGGCGACGGTGCCATCAGCAGCGAAGAGCTGACCACCGGCCTGACCAACGCAGGCAGCAGTGCGAGCAGCAGTGAAGTCTTCGATGCGCTGGACACCAACAAGGACGGCACCGTCAGCCTCGATGAGCTGACCGCCAGCCTGCAACAACAGCAACCGCCTGCTGGCCCGCCACCGGCGCAGATGAATGCCGCCAGCAGCACCGACAGTGCCACCCTGTTCAGCGCGCTGGACACCGACAGCGACGCCAGCATCAGCGCCACTGAACTGGCCTCTGCGCTGAAACAAAGTGACAGCAACAGCGAACAGACCCAGGCCAATCAAGTCACCGCCCAGGCCCTGAGCAAGATGATCGCCGCGCTGGGTGAGCGCTATGACACGCAAGGCAGTAAGCCGGTCGGGCAGTATCTCGATACGGCGGCGTGATAACGGGGCCGTCGCCATGCATATAAGCGGCGGCAACCTAACTAAATCTTCCGCTGCTAAAAGCTCAATATTGCCAGTCATTACGCACATCACAAGAACCGTTAGAGCAAATAGTTACACCTCCTTATCCAGCCAAAAATAAATAGACTAACCGTCTATCCTTGGAGACTGAGCACTTTTAACTCAAACAACATAAAATAAAATCAGGCATCGCGCCCATGCGCGGCCGCTCAACAAAACCAATGCGAGAATATGGAAATGAACAACAAACTACGGATGACATTATACGCAGCAGCGCTTTCTGCTCTGAGCGGTGTAAGCTACGCCGGATGTGACATGCAAAGCTTCCAAAGATCACCCGCGAGTAATAAATGCACTTACCTCAATACGCTCCCTTGGGGGGAAGGACAGTGCCGTGTAATTGCTACATGCTTGACAGGCAGTAGGGGGCCCGCAGAGCCAAATTACACTAACTCGCAGGATGTCGCTTATAGCAGAACCGAAGACCTAATAGTTCCTAACAACTGGGTAGAATATCTGAACTGGTCTCAAGGAGGAAAAATTATAGGCCCATAGTTTAAAATCATACGTCACAGCGCCAACTGGATAAAATCCGGTTGGCGCGCATGCAACGAGATGTAGGAATACGCGCCTCGAAAGAATTCAACTTAACGTAGTTCTTTGCCTGCGCGTACGATGAACCGCCTATGCATGGCGACGCTGCCCCACCCAATCCGTCAACAGACTATAAGCCACCGCCAATAACGTCGGCCCGATGAACAGGCCGATGAAGCCGAACGCCAGCAGCCCGCCAAAAACACCCAGCAGCACAATCACCAAAGGCAGGTTGCCGCCACGGCTGATCAGGTATGGCTTGAGCACGTTATCCACGCCACTGATGATGAACATGCCCCAGATGCCGAGAAACACGGCCATGCCATATTCGCCCTGCCAGACCAGCCAGGCGGTGGCGGGCAACCACACCAGTGGCGGGCCCATCGGGATCAGGCTGAACAGGAACGTCAGAATACCCAGCACCAGCGCACCGGGAATCCCCGCGATGAGGAAGCCGATCAGCGCCAGAACCGCCTGGGCTGCGGCAGTGCCGATCACGCCGTTGACCACCCGCTGCACCGTACCGGCGACCAGATCCAGATAATACTGGGCACGATCCCCGATCAGACGCTCCAGCAGGCTGAGTACGAAGGCTGCCAGACGCGGTCCGTCGCGGTAGAAGAAGAACGCGAAAACGATACTCAGGGTCAATTCGAGGATGCCGCCGCCGATCTGCGCACTGCGCGCCAACAGCCAGTTGCCGACTTCGCCCAGATAGGGTTTGACCGTGGCCATGAAGGCCGCGCCCTGCTGATCGATGGTGGTCCAGAACCCGACCAGCCGCTCGCCCACGAACGGAATGCCCGCCAGCCACGCCGGCGGATCAGGCAGGCCATCGACCTGGACGTCCCTGACAAAGGCTGTGGCGTCACGCACATGATCGGCCAGATTGAAACCCAGCCACACCAGTGGCGCTGCTACCAGCAACAGCCAGCACAGGCTCATGACCAGCGCAGCCAGCGACTCGCGCCCTTTGAACCAGCGCGTCAACAGGCGCATCAGCGGCCAGCTGGCAAAGGCCAGCACCGCGCCCCAGACCAGCGCTGACCAGAACGGCGCCATCACCCACAGGCAAGCGCCGAACAGGGCCAGCAGCAGGATCTGAACCAGTAGACGATCGTTGTTGAACATGAAGGGCCTGCAAAAAAGAATCGGAAGTGGCGAGCATAAAGACGAACACGGCTGGCGTCAGCCGTATTCGCCCTGGACGGGGAGCAGAACGCTAGCGAATCACCTCGATGGACAGGCCTTTTTTATCGGCACTGCCGGTCTCCAGCCGTGCCGCACGCACGCCCTTGGCGATCAGGGCATCGCGCCAGGCCGCTGCGCTGGCACCGGACACCGTCGTGCGCAGGGAGCTGTCGAGGTTCAGCCCACGGGAAATCAATGTCACCCAGGCGTCCTGAGGTTCGCCGCTCAGCCTTGGCAAATCGAGTTTGCCGGTGCTCTTGAGCTGACGCAGCAAGGTGGCCGAGGTGGGAAGCACATCGCCCAGCGGCGCGCCGGATTCGAACTGCTCGACGTGCAGATAGGCGCGGCGATTGCCACGCGTGATGCTGTAAAGCGCAACCAGCGTGTCAGTGTCGGCAAGGCGTAACAGCAGGTAGGCCTGCCGGTCGTCAGCGCCATACAGCTTGGCATTGCCGAACACTTCGTTGGCCCACAGGCTGCTCTCGCCACAGTCACGTGCCTGGCACCAGAACAGCAGCTCGGCGCCTTGCTGTTGCAGGGCTTCGCGCGCAGCGGTGAAGGCGTCGTCGGAAGAATGTTCGGCAGGCAACTGGTAAGTGACCGAGGTCAGATTGCCCCGCGCACTGACCTGACCATCGAAGCGCAGCTGGCCACTGATCTTGCGGATCGAGCCCATGGGGTAGACGCGTTCGAGTTCGGCGCGGGGACGGTAGTCGACGATTTCCGTATCTGCCAGACGCGGCAGGATCTGCAGGTCCTGACTACCCGGCAGATCGGCGGCACCGACCATGGCGCTGAATATCGATGCCCAGAGTGCAACGAATGGAACACTGGATACACGCATGAGTGCTCTCATTGGCAGACAGACAGAAAGAAGGCGTAGGTGGCAGTGCCGGCAAGGCAATCAGGCAAGGTGGTGGGTTGGTCCATCGTGGTTGGCTCCTGTTTCAACCCACTCAGCGTCGGCAGTTGCCGACCGCAAGTCAAGAAGCAGCGAAAAAGCGATTGAAACAGCGTGCAACAGCGAACGCGCCCTCCTCGTCATCCAGGTGCAGATGGTGCCCGCCTGGCAGGGTCTCGATCGCAAAAGGCAGCGCATCCATCACGTCGTGTTTTTTTGCCAGCATGCCTTCGCGGGCAATGACCAGTTGTGTCGGACAGCGCACATTATTGACGAATGCCATCGCCTGCTGATGAGTCAGGCGTGTCGTCGAAGGCAAGGTCAATCGGCTGTCGCTGCGCCAGGTGTACCCGCCCGGCACGGGCATCAGCCCACGCTGCGCCAGCAATTCGGCGGCTTCCCGGCTGACCGCAACCACACCTTTCATGCGCGCCTGAATGGCCCGATCCTGATCCTGATACACCGGCTTTTTCTTGTTCGGCAATGCCAGTTGCGCCTGCAACGCAGTCCCCATGCGTTCGGCGGCAGCGTCGGCATCGCCCGTCAGTGGAATCAGACCGTCTATCAGCGCCAAGTGCGTGACACGCTCAGGCAGCGCACCTGCCAGCATGACCGAAATGATCGCGCCCAGCGAATGACCGAGCAGCGCGAATCGTGACCAGCCCAATTGTTCGGCGACCTGCAGCACGTCGTAGGCATAATCGGCCAGTGCGTAGGACGCGCCAGGCGGGCGATGATCGGAATGGCCATGCCCCGCCAGGTCGAGCGCCACGATGCGCAGCCCCTCCAGTCGGGGCGCCAGTCGCGCAAAACTGTTGGCGTTATCCAGCCAGCCATGCAGCGCAATGACCGGCGTGCCCTGCTCGGGGCCGAACAGGTGCGCCGCCAGCTCGATATGCCCAAGACTCAGGCGCACTTCCTCGACCGGACACTTCATGCCGGGGTGTTCTGTGCGTGACGTGTCGCGCTGCGGGCATCCCAGCGCATGAACAGTGATTTGAGCAACTGCGCCGTTTCATCCGGCCGCTCCAGTGGAAACATGTGCCCTCCCGGCATCGACAGGTATTCGCCTTCACGCATGCGTCTGGCCAGATAGCCATGGTGCGGCATGATCACACGGCTGTGCTTGCCACGCACCATTGCCAGCGGCACCTTGAGCTGCCTCGAAGGTATGGGACTGGTGTGCGGAATACTGCGATAGATGCTGATCTCGGTGGCGGGATCGAAGCGCAGGCGCAACTGCTCGCCATCCGCTTGCAGGCCATGTTGCAGGTACGCATCCAGGCATTCGGGGTCGAAACGGCGAAACAGTGTTTTGCTGGCGAAATAGGCGCGGGCCGACTCAAGATCAGCAAACGCCTCGCGACGTCCCAGCGTTCGACCGGCAGGCGTGATGCGGTCAATGAACCCGAGGCGCTTGGCCACGCGAATGAACAACTGGTCGGCCAGGCCCAGCACCGGTGAATCGAGCATCACCACGCCGCGGTACAACTCAGGGCAACGCAACGCCGCATGCAGATGCAGAACGCCGCCCAGTGAATGCCCTACGCCCCACACCGGGCCATCCTGCCCGCGCAGATGGTGAATCAGCTCATCGACCAGATTCAGCCAGTTGTCGTCCACCGGAAAACGCGGATCATGGGCATGCTGTTCCAGATGCGCGACGGCATACTCGGGCGCCAGCGCAGCGAACAGCTTGCCGTAGGTTGCTGAGGGAAAGCCATTGGCGTGGGCGAAGAACACGGGCTGGGGCATGCCGATACACTCAAGGGCCGGACGAGTAGCGATTGTGCGCACCAGGCCAGATGCACGGCAATGATTGTAACTGCCATCGAAGGTGTCACTCCGGCCATCGCACAGCGACCATGCCATGGCCGGGGCAAGTCATGCATCACAACGACTGAGTAAATCGATCAAGCGACGCCTTTATATACGCCACCTGAAACTCATAGGACTGCTTGACCAACGCCTTCACATCAGCGGTGGGTCTGGCTCTTTTGATATCGAGCATTCCCAGCTGCATGGCTTGCACCGTCACATCCGCCATCTGCTGGAAAAGCCCGATGCAGCCATTGCCGGGCAGTTGTTTGATCAATTGCGTGAAGAGCCTGTCGGCATCGTCACGAAGTGCCATAAACTCGGTATTGGTCAGCATTTTGTCTGAGTAGATGTCCTGCAGTCGCTTTTCCAGGTTCATTTCGGGCAGTTTGGGTGCAGCAGGTTCAGTGGAACTCTGTTTGTCAGTCATCGGTAATCCTCCTCGCATGCATGCTCTTTTCAGGGCACACCCCGACACTAGGACACAACATCAAAGCCTTACAACGCCCAAACTGGAACAACGCGCGCCGCTTTAATAGCCAACGCCCCACTCAGCGAGCAGGCGGCTCCTGGCCATGCGGCACCACCGCGACGGTCAGTCGCGAGATACAGCTCAACTTGCCCTCGTCAGTCGTGATTCGAATATCCCAGACGTGGGTGGTACGACCGATATGCACAGGCCGCACAACACCGGTGACACGTCCTGAACGCACGCCGCGCAGGTGGTTGGCGTTGACCTCAAGCCCTACGCAGAAGAATTTGCTCGAATCGACCAACAGGTAGCTGGCCATTGAACCCAGCGACTCGGCAAGCACCACCGACGCCCCGCCGTGCAGCAGGCCGAACGGTTGATGGGTGCGCTGATCGACCACCATGCTGGCGGTCAGGGAGTCCTCGGTGAACGACTCGAAGCGGATATCCAGCACTTCGCCGATGGTGTTCTTCTGCGCCTTCATCAGGGCGTCGATATCAGGTGTTACACGCCATACACTCATGCTCAATCCTTTTTTATGGTGGGGTGACGCTGGTTGCTCACACGGCAAGCGCCCGCCAGTGCGGGCCCGCTCAGACGTGGCGAATACTGTTGAGGTTCATGCCGCCCGCGATCAGGTGCTCGCCTTCAAGCTCGGCAAGACTGGCAGTGCTCATCGGTTCGGCCTGCTGATAACTGCCGTAAACCAATAGCCCGATCAGCGCACCGACCAGCGGCTGATGGCTGACCAGCAGGACTTCGTCAACGTCCAGCGCTTCCAGATGGGCCAGTACCTGGCGCGGGTCGCTGTCGGGTGTCAGCCAGGGCACGGTCACGGTCGGCTTATCGAAGCCAAGCGACCTGTGCACCAGCTCGGCGGTCTGCTGAGCACGGACGTAAGGGCTGGCGAGCAGTTTCTGCAACGGCTTGTCGCTCAGGTGGACAGCACTCTTGAGCACTTCCTCCCGACCGTGGGCAGTCAACTCGCGTTCGGCATCGCTGCGCGCCCGGGATTGGGCTTCGCCATGGCGCAACACCCAGATCTTCATAGTTTCGGCTCCTCGTCACGCACCGGATGCGGTGCAGGCGCAACGTAATGCGCCGCTTCGCCATCCGGCGCACGCGGCGTTGGCCAGTCGGCGAACGGCCAGGGCTTCTGGTCCGTGTGGAAGGTGCCGAAGCGACCAATCTGCGCCAGAAACTGGCTCAGACTGTCGCCGAAGTTCATCAGGGTGCCGCTCGGCGCACCGTAGATCAGGCGATAGCCCAGTTGCACCAGCACCACGCCTGCCAGCACCACTTCAGCGACCTGCCAGACAATGACGAACAGCAGCATCCAGAGGATGCGCAGCAGGATGGATTCGTTCTTCTGGGTGTTCGACTCGTTCAAGACCCTTCTCCCGGATGAGGTGGTTTCAATTGAAGCCTGTGATTGAGATGAAATCGACGTCCGTCTTGGGTTCGGCGCGCATCAGCGCTTCGATCACCTGATTGAGCGTACGACCTTCGAAAAGAATGGCATGCAGGCCCGCGACCAATGGCATGTAAACCTGAACTTCCTGGGCTTTGACCTTCAGCACCTTGAGGGTGTTCACCCCTTCTGCGACCTCGCCCAGGCGCGTTACCGCCTCATCCAGGGTCAGGCCCTGCCCCAGCGCAAAACCGACCTGGTAATTGCGGCTTTTCGGGGAGGAGCACGTCACGATCAGGTCGCCCACACCCGCCAGCCCGAGGAAGGTCATCGGGTTGGCGCCCTGGGCCACCGCAAAGCGGGTCATCTCGGCCAGCGCACGTGTGATCAGCATGCTTTTGGTGTTCTCGCCCATTTCCAGCGCCACCGCCATGCCGGCAATGATCGCGTAGACGTTTTTCAAGGCGCCCCCCAGCTCGACACCAAACCGGTCGGCGCTGGCATACACACGGAAGGTACGGCCGTGCAAAACGGCCTGCACCT
The DNA here is from genome assembly GCF_900143095.1 of Pseudomonas asturiensis. Lineage (GTDB taxonomy): Bacteria > Pseudomonadota > Gammaproteobacteria > Pseudomonadales > Pseudomonadaceae > Aquipseudomonas > Aquipseudomonas asturiensis. The sequence goes on from NZ_FRDA01000011.1 coordinate 135,089, forward strand.
GCTGACACAACGCCTCGTCTTCGCTGGCGACCACGGTGGCGGTCAGTGCGTGCTCGGCAATTTCACGTGCCAGATTGGGTCCGGACAGCACGCCGATGCGCGCCTGAGGCACGATTTCCTCAAGGATCTGGCTCATCAGTTTGAACGTCTGCGCCTCGATACCTTTGGTCAGGCTCACCAGCATCTTGCCGTTCAGGCATTCGACATGCGGCGATAGCACGCTGCGCAACGCACTGGATGGCAAGGCGACAAAAATCAGCTCACTGCCTTCCAGTGTCGCGGCAAGGTCAGTCACCGGCTCGACTTCCGGCCGGACCTTGATGCCCTTGAGGTAGCGCGGGTTTTCACGATTGACGCGGATGGCCTCTGCCTGCTCGGGATCACGCATCCATTGGCGAACCGGATGACCGTTTTCGGCCAGAAGATTTGCAATGGCAGTGCCAAAGCTGCCGCCTCCAAGAACCGCTACAGGCTGCTGCGTGGTCATAAATCAATCCATCCTGGGCCACTGATTGGCGATGTCGGCATTATACGGAGCGCCACGGCATCGGCCAGCGCCAAACACGTCAGACCCGCCTTCATCGTGGCCATGCCCCGCGCCAGCACCTGCCCATATAAATAAGTTGTCTGGAAACCCGGCCCATGTCGGTTAACATGCGCACACAGCATGCATTATCGTGATGGTCGACGCCCTGGCGCAGGCGCACGCAGATGCTTTGACAAGGATCAGGGACGTACAGGCATGGAAGCATCGATCGAGTGCCAGGGGCATGCCCCTGCCACCAGTGGCAGCCGATGAAGTTTCGTCACTGGGACATCAATACCCGCACCCAGGCCATCAGCCTCGGCCCGGCCCTGTTGCTGACGGTACTGCTGATCGGTTTCTTTACCTTCGTGCGTATCCAGGACCTGCGTCAGGAGCTCAATCATACGGGGCAACTGATCGCCAATCAGTTGGCGCCCGCTGCCGAGCCCGGTCTTTCGATTGGCGACACCGAAGGCCTGAAAGGCCTCATGCGGGCCACACTGTCGATGCCCGGTGTGCGCTATGTCGAAATTCAGGACAGCTCGAACACTGCGCTGGTCTATATCGATCAACCTCGTGAAAACGAACACGCGGTGCGGCAGATGGAAATGTTCCAGGCGCCTGTCCGCGCCCAGCACATGATCACCCGAAGCACGCAGCCAGACGTTCTACAATCCCCGGACGCCCCTTCGCCACGTTATCTGGGCCGAGTGCTGGTGGGCATGTCCAGCGAGGCGTTCAGCCGTCGTCAGCAGGAAATCCTCCTCAAGGCCGCCATCCTGGCCTTATGTGCACTGCTGTTCACCTTTCTGCTGGCCAGACGTCTGGCCCTGAGCCTGTCCCGCCCTATCAGTGACATGGGCGAAGCCCTCAAGGCGATCCAGAAAGGTGACTACAGGACGCCGCTTCCGGTCAGTGACGACGCCGAACTCGGCGCACTCGCAAGGCACATCAATAACCTGGCCCAGAACCTGGACAAGGCCAGCCTGGAGCAGCAGCGCTCCATGGCGCAGCTCATCCAGACCCGCGAGGAGGCAGAGCAGGCCAACCGCGCGAAGTCCGACTTTCTGGCGATGATGAGCCATGAATTGCGCACGCCCATGAACGGTGTACTGGGCATGCTGCAACTGCTGGAGACCACGCGCATGACCGACGAGCAAAGCGAATATGCCGCGCTCGCCACCGAGTCCACCGAGCACTTGCTGCGCGTCATTAACGACATTCTGGATTTCTCTCGTATCGAACGTGACGCGCTGCAGATGGAGGGCATTGCCTTTAACCTGGCGGAACTGATCAACGCCTCGACCCACGCGTTCAATCACAACGCGCAGCAACGCAACCTGAAGCTCAATCTTTATATACAGCCGGGCCTGGAGTCGTTCAACGTGATGGGAGACCCGACCCGGATTCGCCAGATTCTGGTGAACCTGATCGGCAACGCACTCAAATTCACCGAGCAAGGCAGTGTCTGCGTGGAGGCTGGCTGGGTCCTGCTCGACGCCGATCATCTGCGGTTCACCTGCACGGTCCAGGACAGCGGTATCGGGATTCATGCCGACCAGCTGGAATCGATGTTCGACGCCTTCCATCAAGCCGACAGCTCCATTTCCAGACGCTACGGCGGCACTGGTCTGGGCCTGCCCATCGCCCGTACGCTCGCCGAGCGCATGGGCGGAACGTTGCAGGCGCAGAGCGAGGAAGGTGCCGGCTCGCTGTTTACCTTGCAGATTCCGTTGCCCGTGGCCCCACAACAGCCCGCCGACATTCGACAACCGCTGTACGCCCTCGATACCCCCGACAAGGAACTGAACGTATTGCTGGTCGAAGACAATCCGGTGAACCGCACGGTGGTCCAGGCCATGCTGCATAACATGGGCTGTGAGGTGGAAGTGGCAGTCGACGGCGCCCAGGCAGTGGCGATGGCCAGCATCAGGCGCTACGCACTGATTCTCATGGACTGCCGACTGCCGGTGATGGACGGCTATGAAGCCACTCGCCGGATTCGCTCACTGTCGGGGCTGGACAGCGTGCCCATCATCGCCCTGACGGCCAATGCCTTGCAGGGCGATCGAGACGCCTGTTTACAGGCGGGCATGGATGACTACCTCGCCAAACCCTTCAAACATGCTGATTTACAGCAGATTTTGCGACGCTGGCTATTCTTTCGGGCACCCGCGACTGGCGATAAATGCTAAATTGCGGCAGTCTTGACGCCGTGATCGACCCGAAGCGTCGGTCGAACTGCAAAATTCAGTGCACAGGTGTACTTTGATTTAACCTGTGCTGTGACTTTCACCACAACGCAACAGTCTATGAGTAGGCTGCCGGACATGGTCCTGGCGAATTAGTCCGCCAGGACTGGCGTTTGGGCCAGTGGCGCCCCAACCTGCCGCACAAGATCATTGAGGAGCTCGCATGACCAAACAACACGCCTTTACCCGGGAAGACCTGCTGCGCTGCAGTCGTGGCGAGCTGTTCGGCCCAGGTAACGCGCAACTGCCCGCCCCCAACATGCTGATGGTTGATCGCATTACGCACATCAGCGAAGAAGGCGGCAAGTTCGGCAAGGGTGAGTTGGTCGCCGAACTGGATATCAACCCGGACCTGTGGTTCTTTGCCTGCCATTTCGAAGGCGATCCGGTGATGCCTGGCTGCCTGGGCCTTGATGCCATGTGGCAACTGGTCGGGTTTTACCTCGGCTGGCAAGGCAACCCTGGCCGCGGACGCGCCCTGGGTTCGGGCGAAGTGAAGTTTTTCGGCCAGGTCCTCCCGACCGCCAAGAAAGTCACCTATAACATTCATATCAAACGCACCATGCGCGGCAAACTGGTCCTGGCAATCGCCGACGGCACCGTGAGCGTTGATGGTCGCGAAATCTACAGTGCCGAAGGTCTTCGTGTCGGTCTGTTCACCTCCACTGAAAACTTCTAAGGGTAATCGCATGCGCCGCGTCGTTATCACTGGTCTGGGTATTGTTTCCTGCTTGGGCAATGACAAAGACACCGTCACCGCTAACCTGCGTGCCAACCGCCCTGGCATCCGCTTCAAACCGGATTATGCCGAAATGGGTCTGCGCAGCCAGGTTGCCGGCTCCATCGACCTCAACCTTGAAGAACTGATCGATCGCAAGATTTACCGTTTCGTCGGCCACGCGGCAGCCTATGCCTATCTGGCCATGAAAGACGCCATCGCAGACGCCGGCCTGACCGACGAGCAGGTTTCCAACGTGCGAACCGGCCTGATCGCTGGCAGCGGCGGCGCTTCGACACTGAACCAGATGGAAGCGCTGGATATCCTGCGTGAAAAAGGCGTCAAGCGCGTCGGCCCTTACCGCGTTACGCGGACCATGGGCAGCACCGTTTCCGCGTGCCTGGCCACCCCGTTCAAGATCAAGGGCGTGAACTACTCCATCTCGTCCGCCTGCGCTACCAGCGCCCACTGCATCGGCAACGCTGTCGAGCAGATCCAGCTGGGCAAACAGGACATCGTTTTCGCCGGCGGCGGTGAAGAAGAGCACTGGAGCCAGTCGTTCCTGTTCGACGCCATGGGCGCGCTGTCCACCCAGTACAACGAAACCCCTGAAAAGGCTTCCCGTGCCTACGACGCCAAGCGTGACGGTTTCGTCATCGCCGGTGGCGGCGGTATGGTGGTGGTCGAAGAGCTGGAACACGCTCTGGCCCGTGGCGCCAAGATCTACGCGGAAATCGTCGGCTACGGCGCGACGTCCGATGGGTACGACATGGTCGCGCCAAGTGGCGAAGGCGCCATCCGCTGCATGCAGATGGCCTTGTCCACGGTTGAAGGTCCTATCGACTACCTCAACACCCACGGCACCTCGACCCCGGTCGGTGATGAGATGGAAATGAACGGTGTGCGTGCAGTCTTCGGCGACAACGCACCGGCGATCAGCTCCACCAAGAGCCTGTCGGGTCACTCCCTGGGCGCCGCTGGCGTGCATGAAGCGATCTACTGCCTGCTGATGATGGAAAACAACTTCATCGCAGGCTCGGCCAACATCGACGAGCTGGACCCGAAAGTCGCTGACATGCCTATCCTGCTCAAGACGCAGGAAAACGCAAAGATCGACCAGGTCATGAGCAACAGCTTCGGCTTCGGTGGCACCAACGCCACTCTGGTTCTGAAGCGCTATCAGGCGTAACAACCAGCCTGTGCAAGACTGAAAAGGCGCCTTTCGAGGCGCCTTTTCTGTTTTAAACCTCAAACACCGGAGCGTCGTGGGAGCGAGCTTGCTCGCGAAAGAGCCAGCGCTGACGCCATAGCCTGTATGACGCGCACCATTGCCTTCGTAAGACACACACACGTTCGTTTGCTGACATTCATCCCTCGCCCTCCCCGCGCTATGCTTCCAGCCAACCCTGACCCACCGTGGAGACCCGAATCATGCTGACCATCACCCCACGCGCTGAAACGGTGGAAGGCCAGCCGATCCTGCGCCCCCTGCCCTCGGCACGCTGCCGCAGTGTCGGGCCGTTCGTGTTTTTCGACCATATGCTTGAGATGGATTACCCGCCAGGCACGGGCATGGATATCCGCCAGCATCCGCACATCGGCCTGTCGACGCTGACGTATCTGCTGGAAGGCGAACTGCAGCACAAGGACAGCCTGGGCAGTGATCAGTGCGTCAAGGCAGGAGACGTGAGCTGGATGACGTCAGGCGCAGCCATTGCCCATATCGAGCGTACGCCCGAGCCCCTTAGAATCAGCGGCTCGCGCCTGCATGGCCTGCAAGTCTGGCTGGCATCACCCCGTGAACACGAGCAAGGCCCAGGCCATTACCGCCATCACCCTGCACACAGCCTTCCGCAGAGCGACAGCATGGGCATTTTCATCCGCATGCTTGCCGGTCACGGCTTCGGGCTGCAATCGCCCGTAAAGGTGCTCTCAGACACGCTGTACGCCGAAATACGCCTGCAGACTGCTACAACCCTGGCGATTCCGGCAGAGCATCAGGAGCGCGCGCTTTACGTTCTCAAGGGCGAAGCTTCACTGGACGGCCTACCGATTGCGCCCCGCACACTGGTCGTGCTGGAACCGGGCGTCATTCTGAACCTGTGCGCAGAGAGCGAATGTCACGCCGTGCTGATAGGCGGCGCACCTCTGGACGGGCCACGCCGCATGAACTGGAACTTCGTGGCCAGCGATCCGGCGCTCATAGAAAACGCGCGAAATCGCTGGGCCTCAGGCGACTGGCCGACCGTTGCGGGAGAGTCCGGCCGGATCGAGTTACCCTGAACGTCAGAACGGCCTAGTTGAACACTTCGCTCAACAGATCGTGCATGGACTTGAAGGCGCGATTCGCCACCTTCGCGTCGTACATCATCTTGCCCGGCACATTGGCATGCGGGTCAGTGAACGAATGGAATGCACCGCCGTGGTTATGCAATTGCCAATCGACGCCGGCTGCATTCATCTCGGCCTCGAACGCCAACAGCTGCTCATGAGGCACCATCGGGTCGGATGCGCCGTTCAGAACCAGCACCGAGCCTTTGATGTTGCCGGCATCGGCAGGGTTAGGCGTATCCAGCGTGCCGTGGAAGGAAACGGCCGCCTTGAGGTCAGCGCCGCTGCGTGCCAGTTCCAGCGCGCAGCAACCGCCGAAGCAGAAACCAAAGGCCGCGATGCGGTTGGCATCCAGCGAGACACCCGCCTGACTGAGCAACAGATCCAGCCCGGCCTGCATGCGCTTGCGCAGCAACGCACGGTCGTTCTTCAGAGGCATCATCGCCTCGCCTGCTTCATCGCCATTGCTCGGGCGAATGCTCTGGCCATAAAGGTCGACCAGCAGCACCACATAACCCTGTTCGGCCACGGCCCTGGCGATGTTTTCAGCGTCGTCGCTAACGCCCATCCAGTTGGGAGCCATCAACAGGCCCGGGCGGGACGAGGTCACGTTTGCGTCATACACAAGACGACTCTCATAAGGCTGGCCATCAATCTGGTGCGCTACGGGACGTACAGTAATCTTGCTGCTCATCGCTGACTCCTGATGATTTGAAAGGTGAGAAATACAGCTGTGAAAGATCAAACAAAAAACCCGCCGAAGCGGGTTTTCTGTCATTCGGTCATCAAACCGACAGCTCAACCAGCAACTTGTTCAGACGGCGAACGTAAGCGGCCGGATCCTTGAGGCTGTCGCCAGCGGCCAGCGCAGCCTGATCGAACAGGATGTGCGACAGGTCGCCAAAACGCTCTTCGCTCTGTTCGGTGTCCAGCTTGCCGATCAGCGGGTGAGCCGGGTTAAATTCGAAGATCGGCTTGGAATCCGGAACCTTCTGACCGCTGGCTTCCAGAATCTGGCGCATCTGCAGGCCCATGTCCTGCTCACCAATGGCCAGAATCGCTGGAGAATCGGTCAAACGGTGCGAAACACGCACTTCGCTGACCGATTCGCCCAAGGCAGCCTTGATACGCTCGATCAGGCCTTCCTTGTCCTTGGCAATCTCTTCCTGCGCCTTCTTGTCTTCTTCGGAATCAAGCTTGCCCAGATCCAGATCACCACGCGCCACGTCGACAAAGCCTTTGCCGTCGAAGTCGCTCAAGTAGCTCATCAGCCATTCGTCGATACGGTCGGTCAGCAGCAGCACTTCGATGCCTTTCTTGCGGAAGACTTCAAGGTGCGGGCTGTTCTTGACCTGCGCCCAGGATTCGCCGGTCAGGTAGTAGATCTTGTCCTGACCTTCCTTGGCGCGCGCCAGGTATTCGGCCAGCGATACGCTCTGCTCGCCGCTTTCGTCGGACGTCGAAGCGAAGCGCAGCAGACCTGCGATCTTCTCCTTGTTGGCGAAGTCTTCAGCCGGACCTTCCTTGAGGACCTGACCGAAGTTTTTCCAGAAGCCCTTGTACTGCTCGGGTTCGTTCTTCGCCAGTTTCTCCAGCATGTCCAGCACACGCTTGGTCAGCGCCGACTTCATCGAATCGATGATAGGGTCTTTCTGCAGGATCTCGCGGGACACGTTCAACGACAGGTCATTGGAGTCGACCACGCCCTTGACGAAGCGCATGTACAGCGGCAGGAACGACTCGGCCTGATCCATGACGAACACGCGCTGCACGTACAGCTTCAAACCACGCGGTGCTTCACGCTGATACAGGTCGAACGGTGCCCGGGCTGGCACGTACAGCAGCGAGGTGTACTCCAGCTTGCCTTCGACCTTGTTGTGGCTCCAGCTCAGCGCGTTCTCGTAATCGTGGGCGATGTGCTTGTAGAACTCCTGATACTCCTCGTCCTTCACCTCGGAACGGGAACGGGTCCACAGAGCACTGGCGCGGTTGACGGTTTCCCACTCAAGCGCCGGAGCCTCTTCGCCTTCGGCCGCAGGCGCCTGCTCTTTGGGCAACTCGATAGGCAGCGCGATGTGGTCGGAGTATTTCTTGATGATGTTACGCAGACGGTAGCCGTCGGCAAACTCGTCTTCGCCGTCCTTGAGGTGCAGGACAATGCGCGTACCGCGTTCGGCCTTGTCCAGGGTCGCGACTTCGAACTCGCCTTCACCCCTGGACGACCAGTGCACGCCTTCGCTGGCAGGCAGGTCAGCGCGACGGCTGAACACTTCAACCTGATTGGCGACGATGAACGCCGAATAGAAACCGACGCCGAACTGACCGATCAGGTGCGAATCCTTCTTCTGGTCGCCCGAGAGGTTTTTCATGAAATCAGCGGTGCCGGATTTCGCGATGGTACCCAGGTGGGTGATCACATCGTCACGGCTCATACCAATGCCGTTGTCTTCGAGCGTGACGGTCTTGGCGTCCTTGTCAAAGCTCACGCGAATCTTCAGGTCAGCGCCGTCTTCCCGCAGCTCTGGCCTGGACAGCGCTTCGAAACGCAATTTGTCGACCGCGTCAGACGCGTTCGAGATCAATTCGCGAAGGAAAATTTCCTTGTTGGAATACAGCGAATGGATCATGAGGTGCAGCAGTTGCTTTACCTCGGTCTGGAAGCCCAGGGTTTCCTTTTGAGTTTCCACACTCATGGTCATCAAACTCCGATCTGGATGGCATAAGCCGCCACAGTGAGGCGTGAGCCTGTGCGGCAGCGGGTAGTCATCAAAGTGGGGGCTGGGCAGAGGATTTCAAGGGCAGAAAAAATCAATCACCCTTCACCTGCCCTCATTTCGTCCGGGAGATGGGCAATGTGTTTCACGAGGACAACTGTTTACCGAGGGGCGATGACAGCACGAGCAAGCCGTCCCATCGGGGTTGTATCAGTAAAATGTAACACCGCTAAAACAGCCCCCCGAAACAATCTCTCCATACGTTGGAACTTAATATCCAAGGGGGTGCTCTTAGCCACGTGGATACTCAATAAGGAGAAATACCCCATGCGTAAATCTTTAGCCTATGCCTTGATGCTTTCTGCCACTCTGGGTCTTGCCGCCTGTGACAAAAAGTCTGAAAACACTCAGCAAGATGCCAACAAAGCAGCTCAACAATCCCAGGAGTCGATGGAGAAGGCTCAGGAAAAAGTGAACGATGCTGCCAAGGAAAGCCAGGAAGCTGCTCAGAAGAACGCAGAAGCAGCTCAGCAGCGTGCAGCAGAAAACGCCAACAAGGCTCCGGCCCCGGCGACTGAAGCCGCGCCAGCGACCAAATAAAGCCCCACGGCTTGCAGAACTATAAATAAAGCCCGCTCTTTGGCGGGCTTTATTGTGTGCGCTTTAAAAGGTTTGCACTATCACGCCAGCGCTTCGCTGGGTTTACCTTTAATTCTGTCGACAACAACGGCGCCCGCCAACGTTATAACCGACGGAACTAACCATGCCAGCCCTTGTTCACTCAGCGGCAAGTTAGCCAGCGCACTCGGCAAGTAATGAGTGAAGCCTGCGCCCTTGATGGCGTCGATCAGGCCGAAGATCAAAGAGACCAGCATGACCGGTGCCACAACTCGCCCTTGACGCTGCCAGAAGCCCTTACAGAAACTCAGCGCGACCAGAACGATACAAGGTGGATAGATGGCGGTCAGGACCGGAATCGAAAACAGGATCAGCTTGGTCAGACCCAGGTTCGAGACCAGCAGCGAAAATGCCGCAAGCAGCACGACCAGCGTCTTGTAGGACAGCGGCAGCACTTTGGCAAAATACTCGGCACACGCGCAGGTCAGACCTACCGCCGTAACCAGACACGCCAGCGAAATCAGCCCGGCAAGAAAACCGCTGCCCAGCGAACCAAAGGTGTGCTGTACATAGGCATGCAGCACTACCGCGCCATTGGTCGCGCCCGCCGCCACGGCATGACTGCCGGAGCCAAGGCGGAACAGGCTGATGTAGACCAACGCCAATCCGACGCCTGCAATCAGCCCCGCGATGATCGCGTAGCGCGTGATCAGACGCGGCGACTCGACACCACGCGAGCGAATGGCGTTGACGATAACGATACCGAAGACCAGCGCACCCAGCGTGTCCATGGTCAGGTAACCGTTGATGAAGCCTTGGGAGAACGGTGCAACCGCGTAGGCAGGCTCGGCAGTTCCGATGTCGCCTGCCGGCAGGGCAACGGCGGCGATGCCAAGGATCGCCAGCGCGAGTATCTTCAGCGGCGCCAGAAAGCGCCCTACCGTGTCGAGCAGACGGCCCGGGTACAAAGACACCCAGAACACCACCAGGAAATAGACGAGGCTATACAGCGCCAGCGCCAGCGGACTGTCACCTGTCAGCGGGGCCAGTCCGACCTCGAAGGACACGGTGGCGGTACGCGGAGTGGCGAACAATGGGCCGACCGCCAAGTAACACACCGCAGCCAGAATGCCGCCCGCCACTTTGCCGATCGGACTGCTCAACGCATCCATCGCGCCGCCAACCCTGGCCAGGGCAATCACGGTCACCACTGGCAGGCCCACCGCAGTGACCAGAAAGCCCAGCGCGGCGATCCACACATGCGGCCCGGCCTGCAGGCCGACAATCGGCGGAAAGATAATATTGCCCGCCCCGACAAACAGGGCAAACGTCATAAAGCCAAGTGCCAGGATGTCCTGACCTTTCAACACTTTCATTGCGAAGGACCACACAAAATCGAGATAAGGGAAGTGACGCCACCCATGAATGAGGTGAACGCAGCCCGTCAGCGTAAGACGTGGCAGTACCTTGCGACGTGCCCCTCGTGAGGGCGACGCAAAAACGGGGCACAGGGTAGCGAACTCAGGCAATAAATGCACTATTGAAGGGCGAGCTTCCGATATACGCCCTTAATAAGCGCATCCATGCATCACAGCGAATACAGGTCTACGGGATGTACCCCGCGCCTTGGGAACAGCACCTCTCGGTCCGCCCCTATCAAACACCTGTAACCCGCTGAAGAAAATCATTGCGTGGGAGCGGACTTGTCCGCGAATGCAGTAGTTCTGCTACTGCATCTGCATTGGATTTACCGGCCTTTTCGCGGACAAGTCCGCTCCCACACATTCACGTTTCTTCAGTGGCTTACAGATGGCTTGCTAACGGACGCTTTCTCAATCACCAGAATGCACAAAGGCCACCCGAGGGTGGCCTTTGCTGATTGCTCGAAAAAGTAAGCGAAGCTTACTTGGTCGGCCAACCGGTCAGCTCGGCCAGGGCCTTGCCGATGTCTGCCAGGGAACGAACGGTTTTGACGCCCGCATCCTGCAGTGCAGCGAACTTCTCGTCTGCAGTACCTTTACCGCCGGAGATGATTGCGCCCGCATGGCCCATGCGCTTGCCCGGAGGAGCAGTCACACCAGCGATGTAGGAAACAACCGGCTTGGTCACGTGAGCCTTGATGTAGGCTGCCGCTTCTTCTTCAGCCGAACCGCCGATCTCGCCGATCATGACGATCGCTTCGGTCTTCGGGTCTTCCTGGAACAGTTTCAGGATGTCGATGAAGTTGGAACCCGGGATCGGGTCACCACCGATACCGACGCAGGTGGACTGACCGAAACCGGCGTCAGTGGTCTGCTTGACCGCTTCGTAGGTCAGGGTGCCGGAACGCGACACGATACCGACCTTGCCTGGCAAGTGAATGTGACCTGGCATGATGCCGATCTTGCACTCGCCCGGAGTGATGACGCCTGGGCAGTTAGGGCCGATCAGGACCACACCCAGCTCGTCACACTTGACCTTGGCTTCCAGCATGTCGATGGTCGGGATGCCTTCGGTGATGCAGACGATCAGCTTGATGCCGGCGAATGCAGCTTCCAGGATCGAATCTTTGCAGAAAGGAGCCGGAACGTAGATAACCGAAGCATCGGCGCCAGTGGTGGCAACCGCTTCTGCAACCGTGTTAAACACCGGCAGGTTCAGGTGCGTAGTGCCACCCTTGCCTGGGGTCACGCCGCCAACCATTTTAGTGCCGTAGGCAATGGCTTGCTCGGAGTGGAAGGTACCTTGCGAACCAGTGAAACCCTGGCAGATAACCTTGGTGTCTTTATTGATCAGGACGCTCATTATTTGCCCTCCGCAGCTTTGACGACTTGTTGAGCAGCGTCGGTCAGGCTTGTTGCCGCGATGATGTTCAAACCGCTTTCTGCCAGTACTTTAGCGCCCAGTTCAGCGTTGTTGCCTTCAAGACGAACAACAACCGGGATTTTCACGCCGACTTCTTTCACTGCACCGATGATGCCTTCGGCAATCATGTCGCAACGAACGATACCGCCGAAGATGTTGACCAGTACTGCAGCGACATTGGTGTCGGACAGGATGATCTTGAACGCTTCGGTCACACGTTCCTTGGTAGCGCCACCGCCAACGTCAAGGAAGTTTGCAGGCTTGCCGCCATGCAGGTTGACGATGTCCATGGTACCCATGGCCAGGCCAGCGCCGTTGACCATGCAGCCGATGTTGCCTTCCAGCGCAACGTAGTTCAGTTCGAACTTGGCAGCGTGGGCTTCGCGCGGGTCATCCTGCGATGGGTCGTGGAAACCCTTCAGCTTTGGCTGACGATACATGGCGTTGGCGTCGATGTTGATTTTGGCGTCCAGGCAGTGCAGATCGCCGTCAGCCTTGATCACCAGCGGGTTCACTTCCAGCAGAGCCAGATCGTGGTCCTGGAACAGCTTGGCAAGACCGGTGAAGATCTTGGCGAACTGAGTGACCTGCTTGCCTTCCAGACCCAGCTGGAATGCCAGATCGCGACCCTGGAATGGCTGAGCGCCAACCAGTGGGTCGATCGTGGCCTTGAGAATCTTTTCAGGAGTGTCGTGAGCGATCTTCTCGATGTCCACGCCACCTTCGGTGGACGCCATGAACACGATACGACGGCTGGAACGGTCGACAACAGCGCCCAGGTACAGCTCTTTGGCGATGTCGGTGCACGACTCGACCAGGATCTTGGTCACTGGCTGACCATTGGCGTCAGTCTGATAGGTCACCAGACGCTTGCCCAGCCACTGCTGTGCGAACGCTGCAGCGTCTTCTTTGCTGCGAACCAGCTTGACGCCGCCCGCTTTACCGCGACCACCTGCGTGAACCTGGGCTTTGACGACCCACTCGGTTCCGCCGATCTTGTCGCAAGCTTCCGCTGCTGCTTCGGGGGTGTCTACTGCGTAGCCTTTGGATACTGGCAGGCCGTATTCAGCGAACAGCTGCTTACCCTGATACTCGTGAAGATTCATGCTTATTACCGTCTTCGTTTAGGTACTGCGCATTCGGTGCTGCACGTCAGCGTGCCGCACCACCTGTGACCGCTACTCCGGGTGGACCCCGACAATATCGCTAGACATTGCCGAGGCCGCCTGGGAGGTCGAGTCCGACGCAGATTCCGCGGTAAGCCCTGCAGGCAGGACTCACGACGGGCACTGCATCGTGGTTTCTTGTTGTCTTAGCGTTTCTTGCGGTTCTGGATGTGAATGGCACCGCCATTCACTGCCAGGGCCGCTTCATGCAGCGCTTCGGACAGAGTCGGGTGCGAGAAGACCATCATGCCGATGTCTTCAGCGCTGCTCCCGAACTCCATTGCAATAGCGCCCTGCTGAACCAGTTCGGCAGCGCTCGGGCCGATCACGTGAACGCCCAGAACACGGTCGGTCTTGGCGTCGGCGATGATCTTGACGAAGCCACCGGTGTCGTTGGCGGCCATGGCACGGCCACTGGCTGCGAACGGGAAGGTACCGACGTTGACTTCAACGCCTTCGGCCTTCAGGGTCTGCTCGGTCTTGCCTACCCATGCGATTTCCGGGTGGGTGTAGATAACCGACGGGATCAGGTTGTAGTTCATCACGGCCTTGTGGCCCTTGATGCGCTCGACAACCATGATGCCTTCTTCGGACGCCTTGTGCGCCAGCATCAAACCACGAACCACGTCGCCGATCGCATACACGCCCGGAACGCTGGTGGTGCAGTAGTCATCGACAAAAATGAAACCGCGCTCGTCGATGTCGACGCCACTGTCAGCAGCCAGCAGATCGGTCGTCACAGGACGACGACCCACCGCAACGATCAGGCGGTCGAAGGTGATCTTCTGCTCGCCGTCCTTGTCGGTGTAAGTGACTTCGACTTCTTCGCCATTGACACTGGAACCGGTGACGCGAGCGCCCAGCTTGATGTCCAGGCCTTGTTTGGTGAAAGTCTTCTGGGCTTCCTTGGAAACCGCCTCGTCAGCTGCCGGAATGAATTTTTCCAGGGCTTCCAGAACGGTAACCTGAGCGCCCAGACGCGCCCACACCGAACCCAGTTCCAGACCGATCACGCCAGCGCCGATGACGCCCAGACGCTTCGGAACCTGTTGAAACTCAAGAGCGCCGGTGGAATCGACGATCACTTTCTGGTCGACCGGAGCCGGCGGAATGTCGATCGGACGCGAGCCCGAAGCCAGGATCACGTGATCCGCTTCGATGATTTCGACCGTGCCGTCAGCACCGGTCAGCTCGACCTTCTTGCCGGCCAGCAGCTTGCCGTGGCCTTGCAGGGTGGTCACGCCGTTGGCCTTGAACAGGCTGGCAACGCCGCCGGTCAGGCCTTTGACGATGGTGGCCTTGCGACCGACCATGGCCGGCACGTCCATCGTCACTTCGGACGTCGAAATACCGTGAACCGCGAAGCCGTTCTTGGCTTCGTAGAACTTCCAGGAGCTGTCCAGCAGCGCCTTGGAAGGAATGCAACCCACGTTCAGGCAGGTACCGCCGAGGGCCAGCTTGCCCTCCTTGTCCTGATATTTCTCGATGCAGGCAGTCTTGAGACCAAGTTGCGCAGCCTTGATGGCGGCAACATAACCGCCAGGGCCTGCGCCAATCACTACCACGTCGAATTTCTGGGACATAAAAAGATTCCTTTTAGCTGCGAGCTTCAAGCTGCAAGCTGCAAGCCGGTTCGCCTTGCGGCATCACTGACTTGCGACCAATTCATAAGATGCAACACACCAGCCTCGGGCTACACGTCAACGGACCTGACAACCCGGTCCGACGACAGGCAACCCTCAGCCGCTTCATCAGATATCCAGCAGAAGACGAGCCGGGTCTTCCAGCAGGTTCTTGATGGTAACGAGGAAGGTTACTGCTTCTTTACCGTCGATCAAACGGTGATCGTAGGACAGCGCCAGATACATCATCGGACGAATCACAACCTGACCATTGACTGCCATAGGGCGCTGCAGAATGTTGTGCATGCCCAGGATGGCAGCCTGCGGCGGGTTGACGATCGGCGTCGACATCATCGAACCGAAGGTACCACCGTTAGTGATGGTGAACGTGCCGCCGGTCATCTCGTCGATGGACAACTTGCCGTCACGCGCCTTCTTGCCGAAGGTGGCGATGCCGCCTTCGATTTCAGCCAGGCTCATGTGTTCTGCGTTACGCAGAACCGGTACGACCAGACCACGGTCGCTGGACACTGCAACACCTACGTCAGCGTAGCCGTGATAAACGATATCGGAACCGTCGATCGACGCGTTGACTGCCGGGAAACGCTTCAGCGCTTCGGTAGCGGCCTTGACGAAGAACGACATGAAGCCCAGACGCACACCGTTGTGGGACTTCTCGAACAGATCCTTGTACTTCGAACGCAGTGCCATGACTTCGGTCATGTCCACTTCGTTGAAGGTGGTCAGCATGGCCATGTTCGATTGAGCTTCAACCAGACGCTTGGCCACTGTTGCACGCACGCGGGTCATCGGTACGCGCTTCTCGGTGCGGTCGCCAGCAGCAACGACAGGAGCGGCAGCGGCAGCAGGCTTGGCAGCAGGCGCAGCGGCTGGAGCGGATTTCTTCGCTTCGATGGCCGCAACCAGATCTTCCTTGGTGATACGGCCGTCTTTACCGGTGCCCTTGACGCTGGCCAGGTTGATACCGTTTTCTTCAGCCAGCTTGCGAGCAGCAGGCGCAGCAATTGCGTCTTCGTCGTCAGCGGCGGATGCAGCAGGTGCCGATGCAGCAGCAGGAGCAGCGGCAGGAGCAGCTGCGGCAGCTGGAGCAGCCGATGCACTTGCACCGGCGTCCAGGGTTGCAATCAGTTCATTGGACAGGACAACTTCGCCCTCGCCTTTCACGATCGATGCCAGCACGCCGTCAGCTTCGGCCAGAACTTCGAGGACAACCTTGTCAGTCTCGATGTCGACCAGCAGCTCGTCACGTTTTACCGCTTCACCCGGTTGCTTGTGCCATTTGGAAATGGTGCCGTCGGCAACGGATTCCGGGAAAGAGGGGGCTTTGATCTCGATAGCCATTATCTGTAATTCCTTAATTCGGTTTCTAATGCTCGAAGGCGTTAAACAGTGAAGGCATCTTGCAGGAGTTTTTCCTGCTGTTCGGCGTGCATCGAAGCGTAGCCACATGCTGGCGCGGCGGAAGCATCACGACCAGCGTACTCGAGAACGAGTTCGCGTTTGTGATTGCCAATGCTGCGACGCAGATGGTGCTGACTGCTGTACCAGGCGCCCTGGTTCATCGGCTCTTCCTGACACCACACTGCGTGCTGCAGGTTGGTGTAAGGCGCGATCGTCTCCATCAAGTCATCTTCAGGGAACGGATACAGCTGCTCGATACGAACGATGGCGATGTCTTCACGACCTTCGGCGCGGCGTTTTTCCAGCAGGTCGTAGTAGACCTTGCCGCTGCACAGCACCAGGCGCGTTACCTTGGCCGGATCGAGGGTATCGATTTCCGGGATAACGGTCTGGAACGAGCCTTCGGCCAGTTCTTCCAGGGTCGAAACCGCCAGTTTGTGACGCAACAGCGACTTGGGTGTCAGGACAACCAGCGGCTTGCGCAGCGGGCGAATCACCTGACGACGCAGCAAGTGGTAGATCTGGGCCGGCGTAGTCGGCACACACACCTGAATGTTGTGCTCGGCACACAGTTGCAGGTAGCGCTCAAGGCGTGCGGAGGAGTGCTCCGGGCCCTGCCCTTCATAACCGTGAGGCAACAGCATGGTCAGACCGCACAGACGGCCCCACTTGTGCTCGCCGCTGGTGATGAACTGGTCGACAACCACCTGGGCACCGTTGGCGAAGTCGCCGAACTGGGCTTCCCAGATGACCAGCGCGTTAGGCTCGGTGGTCGAATAGCCATATTCGAATGCCAGCACCGCTTCTTCCGACAGGAACGAGTCATACAGGTCAAAGCGAGGCTGACCGGCGTACAGGTTCTGCAGAGGGATGTAGGTGCCTGCATCTTTCTGGTTGTGCAATACGGCATGACGGTGCGAGAACGTACCGCGACCGATGTCCTGACCCGTCATGCGGATCGGATGACCTTCGAACGCGAGCGTGGCGTATGCCATGGTTTCGGCATAGCCCCAGTTGATCGGCAAACCACCGGCCTGCATCTTCTGGCGATCTTCGTAGATCTTCTGTACCTGACGCTGCACGACGAAACCTTCCGGCAGCTCCATCAGCTTGGCGGACAGTTCCTGCAGGGTCTTGAGATCGAAGCGAGTGTCGTGACGCGCCGTCCAGGCATGGCCCAGGTACGGACGCCAGTCCACGAACAATTCCTTGTTCGGTTCCTTGACCAGGCTTTTAACCACGTGCAGACCGTTGTCCAGCGCGCTGCGGTAGTCGTCGACCTTGGCCTGAACACGGGCGTCGTCAAGAACGCCGGTCTTGATCAGATGCTCGGCGTACAGCTCACGGGTGGTGCGCTGCTTGGTGATCTGCTGGTACATCAAAGGCTGGGTGCCGCTAGGCTCGTCAGCTTCGTTGTGACCGCGACGACGGTAGCAGACCAGGTCGATGACGATGTCACGCTTGAACTGCATGCGGTAGTCGATCGCCAGCTGGGTCACGAACATCACCGCTTCAGGGTCATCACCATTTACATGGAGAATCGGAGCCTGAATCATCTTGGCGACGTCGGTAGCGTACTCGGTGGAACGCGAGTCCAGCGGGTTGCTGATGGTGAAGCCAACCTGGTTGTTGATGACGATGTGGATCGTGCCGCCCGTCTTGAAGCCGCGAGTCTGCGACATCTGGAAGGTTTCCATCACAACGCCCTGACCTGCGAAGGCCGCGTCGCCGTGAAGGGAAATCGGCAGAACCTTGTCACCGTTCGGATCGTTGCGACGATCCTGACGCGCGCGCACCGAACCCTCGACCACCGGAGACACGATCTCAAGGTGGGACGGGTTGAATGCCATGGCAAGGTGAACTTCACCGCCTGCGGTCATGACGTTGGAAGAGAAGCCCTGGTGGTACTTGACGTCACCGGAACCCAGCTCCACTTTTTTCTTGCCTTCGAACTCGTCGAACAGGTCGCGCGGGTTCTTGCCGAAGGTGTTGACCAGCACGTTCAGGCGGCCACGGTGGGCCATGCCGATAACGACTTCCTTGGTGCCATAGGAACCGGAACGCTGGATCAGCTCGTCGAGCATCGGGATCAGGCTTTCGCCACCTTCCAGACCGAAACGCTTGGTGCCCGGGTATTTGGTGCCCAGGTACTTCTCGAGGCCTTCTGCGGCGGTCACGCGCTCAAGCAGATGGCTCTGGATGTCAGCCGAGAACACAGGACGACCGCGTACGCTTTCCAGACGCTGCATGAACCAGTTGCGCTGCTCGGAATCCACGATGTGGGTGAACTCGGAGCCGATGGTGCGACAATATGTCTGCTGCAACGCTTCGTGGATTTCGCGTAGGCTCGCTTCCTCTTTGCCGATGAACAAGTCGCCGGCGCGGAAAGTCGTATCCAGATCGGCATTGGTCAAGCCGTAGTGATTGATCGACAGATCGGCGGGTGCAGGACGCTGCCACAGACCCAGCGGATCGAGCTGGGCAGCCTGGTGGCCACGCATACGATAAGCCTGGATCAGTCGCAGTACTTCAACCTGCTTCTTCTCGTGTTCGCTGCTCACACTGCCGGCAGACACCGGTTGAGCGCGGCGCTGGTTTTTGGCCAGCAACACGAAATGATCGCGAATGGTCGAATGCGATACATCAGTGGCAGAGCTGCCATCAGCTGGCAACTTCTGAAAGTAGGTGCGCCATTCTTCTGGCACAGCGTTAGGGTCGTGCAGGTAAAGCTCATAGAGCTCTTCCACATAGGCAGCGTTACCACCGGATAGGTGGGCACTGTTCCACATGCGCTGCATCACGCTTTCTTGCATGCTTGGTCACCCTCGGTAAGGGGACACCACCGGCGAAGACACCAGAGCAATCCTGAAATAGTCGTGTGCAGCGACTGTATCAAGTCACCAGGGAATCACGCAGATAGTCCGGGTACCAGCCCGGATGCCCCTGCTGGTCTCATTTCTTCAAAATAAGAGCCGCAGCTTTGCGAGCTACTGCTCAGGTTAAAACCACGGCGCCGGTTGAAGCCTGCGCCGCGGCCATTTCAGTGCAACGGTGTTACAGGTAAAGCGATGAATCAGACGCCGTTCTGCAGAAGCATGTTGCGTACGTGACCGATAGCCTTTGTTGGGTTCAGGCCCTTCGGACAAACGTTGACGCAGTTCATGATCCCACGGCAGCGGAACACGCTGAACGGGTCGTCCAGCGAAGCCAGACGCTCATTGGTCCGGGTGTCACGGCTGTCAGCCAGGAAACGGTAGGCTTGCAGCAGTGCAGCAGGGCCCAGGAACTTGTCCGGGTTCCACCAGAAGGACGGGCAGGATGTCGAGCAGCAAGCGCACAGGATGCACTCGTACAGGCCATCGAGCTTTTCGCGCTCTTCCGGGGTCTGCAGACGTTCGATGGCCGGAGCCGGCGTGTCGTTCTGCAGGAATGGCTTCACCTTCTCGTACTGCTTGTAGAAGATGCTCATATCGACGACCAGGTCACGAATGACCGGCAAACCAGGCAACGGACGAACGATCAGCTTGCCCTTGGCAACCACGGCAGACAGCGGCGTGATGCACGCCAGGCCGTTCTTGCCGTTGATGTTCATGCCGTCGGAACCGCAGACACCTTCACGGCATGAGCGGCGATACGAGAAGCCTTGATCCTGTTCTTTGACCAGAGCCAGCACGTCCAGCACCATCAGGTCTTTACCACCGGTATCGACCTGGAATTCCTGCATGAACGGCGCAGCGTCCTGCTCAGGGTTGTAACGATAAACACTGACTTGCAACATATCGGTCACCCCTTAATAAGTCCGAATCTTAGGTTCAAAAGTCGGAACAGTTTTCGGCGAGAAGTTCACGGCACGCTTGGTTACGCGCTTGTCACCCGGGAAGTACAGGGTGTGGCACAACCAGTTTTCGTCGTCGCGATCTTCAAAGTCTTCACGGGCGTGAGCGCCGCGGGACTCTTTACGATGCTCTGCGGCAATCGCTGTAGCTTCGGCGACTTCCAGCAGGTTTTGCAGTTCAAGCGCTTCGATACGGGCAGTGTTGAACGCCTGGCTCTTGTCGTTGATCTTGACGTTGGCGATACGACCACGCAGGTCAGCCAACTGGGTGATGCCTTTCTGCATGTATTCGCCAGTACGGAATACACCGAAGTAGTTCTGCATGCAGCTTTGCAGCTCTTTGCGCAGCGAGGCAACATCTTCACCTTCGGTACGCTCGTTCAGGCCAGCGAGGCGTGCGAGTGCGGCGTCAACGTCGGACTCGGAAGCGCGACGGTAGTCAACGCCTTCACGCAGGCTCTGCTCCAGATGGATGCCAGCAGCGCGGCCGAATACCACTAGGTCGAGCAGCGAGTTGCCACCCAGACGGTTGGCACCGTGAACCGATACGCAAGCCACTTCGCCTACTGCGAACAGACCTGGAATGATCTGATCCGTTCCGGCGGCATCCTGAGTGATCGCCTGACCATGAATGTTGGTGGCAACGCCGCCCATCATGTAGTGGCAGGTCGGCACAACAGGAATCGGCGCGGTTGCCGGGTCGACGTGCGCGAAGGTCTTGGACAGTTCCATGATGCCTGGAAGACGGCTGTGCAGCACTTCCTCGCCCAGGTGATCGAGCTTGAGCATCACGTGATCGCCGTCAGGACCACAACCGTTGCCGGCAATGATTTCCTTGACCATGGAGCGCGCTACAACGTCACGACCTGCAAGGTCTTTCGCGTTCGGAGCATAACGCTCCATGAAACGCTCGCCGTGCTTGTTGATCAGGTAGCCGCCTTCACCACGGCAACCTTCGGTGACCAGTACACCTGCGCCGGCGATGCCGGTCGGGTGGAACTGCCACATCTCGATGTCCTGAACCGGCACACCGGCGCGCAGCGCCATGCCGATACCATCGCCAGTGTTGATCAGGGCGTTGGTGGTCGAGGAGTAGATACGACCTGCACCACCGGTCGCCAGTACCGTTGCATTGGCGCGGATGTAGGAGGTTTCACCGGTTTCGATGCAGATGGCGATGATGCCCACAAAGGCGCCATCCTGGTTCTTCACCAGGTCAACTGCGTAGTATTCGTTGAGGAATACAGTGCCTGCCTTCAGGTTGGCCTGATACAAGGTGTGCAGCAGTGCGTGACCGGTACGGTCGGCAGCGGCACAGGTACGCGCAGCCTGACCACCCTTGCCGAAGTCCTTGGACTGGCCGCCGAAAGGACGCTGGTAGATACGGCCCTGCTCGGTACGGGAAAACGGCAGACCCATGTGCTCAAGCTCGAAGACCGCTTCCGGGCCTACGGAACACATGTATTCGATAGCGTCCTGGTCACCGATGTAGTCGGAACCCTTGACGGTATCGTACATGTGCCAGCGCCAGTCATCGTTCGGGTCGGCCGAAGCGATTGCGCAGGTGATGCCACCCTGTGCGGATACGGTGTGCGAGCGAGTCGGGAAAACCTTGGTGACCACGGCAGTCTTGTGACCACCCTGAGCGAGCTGCAGCGCAGCGCGCATGCCTGCACCGCCGCCACCGATGATGATGGCGTCGAAAGAAAGCGTATTTGTGTTAGCCATGGATCAGATACCCCAAAGAATCTGCACGCCCCAGACGAAGTAGGCGAACATCAGAACGCCGCATACCGCCTGAAACAGAAAACGTACGACAGTCGCGGACTTGCCCAGCGCCATTGGCGTCAGGTAGTCGGTCGCGATGGTCCACATGCCGACCCAGGCGTGAGCGCCGAGGGCAACGAGGGCCAGAAGACTGAAGATGCGCATCCAGTTGCTTGCGAACAGATCATGCCATTGGGAATAGCTCAGACCTGGGTGAAAGACCATGTATCCGATCAGGAAGATGAAGTAAGCCGCGAGCACGACCGCAGAAACACGCTGCGCCATCCAGTCATAGAGGCCCGAACGCGAAAGGTTGGTGACGTTGGTTACCATATCCATACTCCTGCCAGAAGAATCAGTACCACGGAAACCGCGATAACGATTTTGGAGCCCAGCTTGCCGCCTTCCAGCGTCTCGCCCACTCCTGTGTCCATGATCAGGTGACGGATACCGGCCACCAGGTGATACAGCAGGGCAGACAGCAGCCCCCAGATGACAAGCTTGGCCAGCGGGCTGGTCAGACACGCTTTTACTTCACCGAAGCCTTCTTCGGACGCCAGCGACTTGTCCATTGCATACAGCATGATTGCAATACCGACAAAGAGGATGACACCGGAGATGCGGTGAAGGATGGACGTGTAAGCAGTGACTGGGAGCTTGATGGTCCTTAGGTCTAGATTTACAGGTCGTTGGCTATTCACGGCTTTTTTCACACTGAAGAGCCCCTAACAATCAGGGCAAGTTGTTGGGAAGTGCACTGGTCAGGTACCCACCACCCAGGAAGTGACGACCCCCTTCGAACAGGCCCAAAAGCCCCCGGCGGTCGGACGCCGAGTATAGACAGTTAGGTTACTAATGACAACGCACAGACTCACCGCCAATAGCGGATTGCGCTCATCACATAAAAGGCGTAAACGGCAGGAAACCGGCCTGAAAAAACTCCACGAAGGCCTTCTGGAACACGACTTTAGGCAAATTGACTTTAGAATTTATCTCACTATAGTGATGCGGGCCCTGCGTGGGGGGCCTGTCTGATGATTTGAAGCATAAATAGGAGGCCACATGGCTGACAAAAAAGCGCAGTTGATCATCGAGGGCGCAGCCCCCGTCGAGCTGCCAATTCTGACCGGTACAGTGGGTCCGGACGTGATCGACGTACGCGGTCTCACCGCCACCGGCCGCTTCACATTCGACCCTGGTTTCATGTCGACCGCCTCTTGCGAGTCGAAGATCACCTACATCGATGGTGACAACGGAATCCTGCTGCACCGCGGCTACCCGATCGAACAACTGGCCCAGCATTCCGATTATCTGGAAACCTGCTACCTGCTGCTCAACGGCGAACTGCCAACCGCCGAGCAGAAAGCCCAGTTCGTCGCCGTGGTCAAGAACCACACGATGGTCCACGAACAGCTCAAGACCTTTTTCAACGGCTTCCGTCGCGACGCCCACCCGATGGCGGTCATGTGCGGCGTTGTAGGTGCCCTTTCAGCGTTCTACCACGACTCGCTGGACATCAATAACCCGCAGCACCGCGAAATTTCCGCAGTCCGCCTGGTCGCCAAGATGCCGACCCTGGCAGCGATGGTCTACAAGTACTCCATGGGGCAACCCATGATGTACCCGCGCAACGACCTCAGCTACGCCGAAAACTTCCTGCACATGATGTTCAACACCCCGTGCGAGATCAAACCGATCAGCCCGGTGCTGGCCAAGGCGATGGACAAGATCTTCATCCTGCACGCCGACCACGAACAGAACGCCTCGACCTCCACAGTGCGCATGGCGGGCTCTTCGGGTGCCAACCCGTTCGCCTGTATCGCTGCAGGCATTGCAGCGCTCTGGGGGCCGGCTCACGGCGGCGCCAACGAAGCCGTCCTGACCATGCTCGATGAAATCGGCGATGTCTCGAACATCGACACCTTCATCGCCAAGGCGAAGGACAAGAACGATCCGTTCAAGCTGATGGGCTTCGGTCACCGCGTCTACAAGAACCGTGACCCGCGTGCCACTGTGATGAAGCAGACCTGCGACGAAGTCCTCAAGGAACTGGGCATCACCAACGATCCTCAGCTCGAACTGGCCATGCGCCTCGAAGAGATCGCCCTGACCGACCCGTACTTCATTGAACGCTCGCTGTACCCGAACGTGGACTTCTACTCGGGCATCATCCTGAAGGCCATCGGCATTCCAACCAGCATGTTCACCGTGATCTTCGCCCTGGCGCGGACCGTCGGCTGGATTTCGCACTGGAAGGAAATGCTCTCCAGCCCTTACAAGATCGGCCGCCCACGTCAGCTGTACACCGGCAACGTGCAACGCGACATCGTCGAACTGAAAGACCGCAAGTAAGCGCTGTACACCTATAAAAAGGGCTGCCATTGGCAGCCCTTTTTATTTACAGCAAGTTACTGTGCCGCTCTCTCGCGCAGCGCCTTCAAGGTATTGAACGGTGCATCCACGACGAACTTGTTGGCAATCAAGGAGGGTACGCTGCCGCCAGGCTCGGTATGCACCTGATAAGTCACTTCGGTCTGATTCGGCCCTTTGGGCACCAGTTTCCAGAATCCTTTGACTTCAGCCACACGCACATAGCCCTTCTCTTCTGGAATATAGGTGGGTTGCTCTTCCAGATTCCGGGTCAGACTGCCGTCAGCCCCTTCCTGCGTGGTGATGAGCAACACCGAGTCACGCGGCGTGACTGGCCAGGGCGTATTGAAGCGAGTGTAGGTCCAGGCCTTGTTACCTTCGTACTTCAGCACTTTCTGCAACTGGCATTCGTGAATCCAGGCACAGGCACCGGCAACGTCCTCCTGCAACGCGCGCAACTTCCCGAGGCTGGCGTTGATCACTGTCACACCGCGATAAGCCTTGTACTTGGAGCCTGGAACATCACTGAGCGAGACCTTGATCCCGTCCTCATCCTTCGCCACCTGCCAGTCTTCGGCCTGAACGGCACCCACCAGCATTACAGTCAAGCCACAGGCTAAAGCCATACGATACAGCGGACCCATTATCTTATTCCTTATTGTCTAGATTCCGATGAAACCATTGAGCTGACCCGGCCATCAGACCACCGACGTCATTTTCTCCCACCACCCTATCAGACGAATCGCTTCAGCCTGATTAACGCCGCAGACATCTTCAGCCGCTTTGAACTGACTGCACACCGCAGGTCGCTCCGGCTTGCCAAACAGCGCGCAGAGCAACTCCACCGACAAATGCAGACAACGCTCCCCCGCAGGCTTGCCGTTCGGCATGCCCGGAATGGGA
Organism: Pseudomonas asturiensis; assembly: GCF_900143095.1. Classification (GTDB taxonomy): domain Bacteria; phylum Pseudomonadota; class Gammaproteobacteria; order Pseudomonadales; family Pseudomonadaceae; genus Aquipseudomonas; species Aquipseudomonas asturiensis. Next base: position 160,177 of record NZ_FRDA01000011.1, read on the forward strand.
GACGTGATGGATGGAGCGATGCAACACGCACCACAACCGGAGCGGCAGTCCATGACCCGAGCCCTTGCTGAATGATTGAAATGAAGCGAGATAGTACCTATCGGAACACGCGATTGAAAACGGCGTACCTGACGATAGGCATGGCCTTATTGCGCGAATTTGAAGTCCAGTGCCGCACCTTCGACATCGCGTCGACTCTCGTTGCGCATCTGCAACTGCATTTCATTAGACAACAGGCGACCGTTCAACTCGAAAGGGCTGGGATTGGAAGAGTCCTTGGTGCCAAACATCTGCGGCAAGATAGGCTTGCGCTTGGCGGTGATCACTTTTGCGGGCGGATCAAGCTCCTTGACCAATTCGGGCGGCAGGCTCAGATCCAGTTTCGGCCGATTCAGGCGAACATCCTTGGCCTTGACGTCTTTTGCCGCCTTCGCCGTCTCACGCTTGCTGGCCGCCGGCTTCGAGGACGCAGCCTTTGCCGCGGACTTGACGGGGGCTACCTGCACCGCCTGACTGGAAGGCGTGTCCTTACCCACCACAACAGGCTTGACCGGCACGTTAGGCATCAGCTCATGCATGCTCGAGGGCGCTTTGGCAGCAGGCACATCGGCAACCACAGACTCTCGTGGCGAGTCACTGGTCGATGGGGCTGGCGAGGCAACCGGGGCAGGAACGCTGGCTTCAGTCTTTGGCTTGGGCACCGGCGTATCCCGAGCATCACAAGCGCCCAGTAGAACAATCACCGACAACCCCAGACAACGGAACATATTCATAGGCAAAAATCAGACAAGACAGTGGCAAAGCCGGAAAGAGCTACATGCTGTGCCTTTGAGGCCTACATGACAAGTCAAGAGTTCCATACAATTGACGAAAAACACACCTGCCTCAATACGCTGAAACCGCTTCCTGGCACAACTGCCTGGCCAACATCCCCAACGTCATCAACGCCCGCTCGGCCTCTCTGTTCCACGGCATCCCGCAATTGAGACGAATACAGTGGTTGAATTGCTCGGTATTACTGAAGATAAGCCCGGGTGCAATGCTGATACCCTGCTCCAGCGCCCGAACATGCAACTCTTGCGTATTGACCCGGCCCGGCAGACTGACCCATAGAATGAACCCACCCGCTGGTCGGCTCATTTGCGTGCCCTCGGGAAACGACTGCTGAACCGCCAGCTGGTAGGCACTCAGGTTCTTGCGGTATTCCAGGCGAATGAACCGGAGGTGACGGTCGTACCCCCCGTTCTCAAGGTAAGCAGCGACTGCCATCTGGGTCACGCTGCAGGCCGAATGGGTGCTGAAGGTCTGCAAACGCTGGATCTCGGCCTGGTATTTTCCGGCGATCATCCAGCCAATACGCACACCGGGTGATAGCGTCTTGGAAAAACTGGAGCAATACATCACCCTGCCCAGCCGATCAAAAGCCTTCAACGCCTTGGTCCGCCCCACCTCGAACATCAACTCGCCGTAGACGTCATCCTCGACCACCTGAATGTCGAAATCCGATGCCAGACGCAGCAGATTTTTCTGGCGCTCTTCAGGCATCGTGCCGCCCAGCGGATTGCTCAACCGCGAGGTCAACACCAACGCCTTGATCGACCACTGATTGGCGGCAAGTTGCAGCGCCTCCAGGCTGATGCCGGTGGAAGGATCGCTCGGAATTTCGATGACTTTCAGGCCCAGCAGATCAGCGAGCTGCAGCAGCCCATAGTAGGCGGGGGATTCGGCGGCGATCAGATCGCCAGGCCGGGTCAGTACGCGCAAGGCCATCTGCAAGGCATCGACACAGCCGTGGGTGATCACTACCTCGGACGGATCGACAACGACGCCTGCATCACGCATTCGAATGGCCACTTGCCTGCGCAGCGGCTCGAAGCCAGGACTGAACATGTAACTGAACGCACGGGGGCTCTGGAAGCGCGTGACCTTGGCCAACTGCTGGTGCAAAGCGCGAACGGGCAGGTAGTCCACGTGAGGCACCGCAGCACCGAGAGCGAATACGCCTTCCCGGCGAGACTCCTCAAGTACCTGCTGGATAATGCTGCTGCGCGTCACCAGGCCGGGACGCTCGACACGGGCGATATCCGGCGTCGAAGCGGTCAATGCAGGCGTCTGATGGACGTAATAACCGGACTGCGGTCGCGCCCGGATCAACCCCTGATCTTCAAGGTTCGCATAGGCCTGCAACACTGTCGCATGGCTGACACTGAGTTGCGAACTCATCTTGCGTACCGACGGCACCCGCTCACCCGGCTGATAAACGCCGCGACGAATGTCCTCAGCCAGTTGCTGAGCGATGCGCTGATAAAGCAAAAGATTGGTCATGACCACAGCCTCGAAAAGACCGGCCATTTATTTTTGTAAAACAGATTGGTGGCTGCCGGCCATTGTCATGAAGTGTACTGGAACAGTTTCAGGTCGGGCCAGCGATTGTGAAGGGTGAGGAAAATAAATGATCGAATGTTCAAGTCACACATGGATCGTGCCCATCACTGCGCACGGGCACGATCCACTCAGGTAAACGCGCAGCGCTACCGAGCCGCGCCCAGCTGACCCTTCTCGTCGGAAAAGACGATTTCAACGCGACGATTCTGCGCACGCCCACGCTCGGAAGCGTTAGCGTCCACAGGGAATTGCTGACCATAGCCCTCGACCTGAATGCGCTTCTCATCAATGCCCAGATCCATCAGCACGTCTGCAACGGCTTGCGCGCGATCACGGGACAGCTTGAGGTTTTCCTGACGATCACCGGTGCTGTCGGTATACCCCTCGATCCTGACGATCCGGCGCGGGTTGATCTGCAGGAACTGCACGACCTTGAGCACGGTGCGGCTGGCAGAGTTCTTGAGTTCGGCATGCCCGGCATCGAACAGCACATCGCCAAGAGTCATGACCAACCCGCGGTCGGTCTGGGTCGTGGCGAGGCTCAGAATTTGATCCTCAAGCCACCTGCCCTGCTGCTGCGCACTGGCCAGCTTCGCTTCGCGCAAGCCCAATTGCAGGCGCTGACGCTCCATTTCCATCTTCGCCAGACGCTCCTGGCTGAGCATGAGGTTGCTGTGCTCCCGGGCGATTTCGCTGTAGCGACTGCTCAGGTAAGCGTAGTGACTTACGTCAGCGCCACTGCCAAGGTAACTGGACAGGCGCTCGGCACGGGCGAGTGATTCGCCGGCACGGATCACGTCCTTGGGCGCACTGCGCAGCACATCGGTGTCTTCCTTGACCTTCTGGAAGTCCGCGCTGGCTTGCTGCAGAGCCTGATCACTGCTCGGGTGGCCCGCGCAGCCATACAGACCCGCCGAGCCCAGCAGCAGGCAGACGCTCAATACACGAGGCATGCGGTTCATTGCGCCTCCCCCAGCTGCTTGCGCAAACGATTCAGGCGGGTATTCAACTGCGCGATCTGCTCCTGACTCTTGAGTGTCAGAACACGAGCCTCGGCCAGACGCGCATCAAGCTCGGCCTGCTCGGCCTTCATACGCGCGTGCTTATACGATTTGTCAGCCATGTCTGCGCGGGCGTCGGCAAACTTGGCTTCGGCCGTTTCAAGCTCAGGCTGCTCGTCGGCACCAACAGCCTTGGCCTGCTCCAGCGCCTGCTCGGTCAATTTGAATTGTTCGGTCGGGACCGGATCACTGGCGCAACCGACCAACGTGGCAACGGCCATGGCGGCGATTGAAAAACGAATACTCACAAAAAACATCCCTACTGGTTTGAGGCGCTGGCACTGACAGGCTGTAACAACTGGGCTTTCCACAGATCCAGATTGTGCCGGATCACATCACCTGCAAGGCCGGAGGCGGCCGATTCTGTCATCTTTTTCGCCAACTGTCCGCGTAGCCATGGATCATTGCACGCGGAATTGAACGACAGCGCCAGATACAGACCGGGCCTGTCGAGCGGCACGGGCTGCGCCACAAGGTCTGCTGCCAGGCCCAGAGTCTGGGTCATGACCATGCCCGCGTACCGACCGGCCAGCACATAATCCACCTCACCCAACGCCAGTTTCTGGAACGCTGGCGTCAGGCCGGATACACGCTCCAGTGTCAGCTGCTGTCGGCTGGCCTCATCGAAAGACGGGGTCAACCGGGTCTTTTCCGATATAACCCCGTGACGCCCCTGCAACTCGCCCAGCGTTGTCAGGGCAACGGCCTGGTCATGGCGCGTCCAGATCACGATATCGTTTTGTACGATGGCGGGATGCACGTAGTCCAGCGCATCCAGTTGAGCAGCATTCATGGGCGCGTCGGCCAGCAGATCCATGCGTCCGGTACGGACCTCTTCCAGAGCCTGACTGCGCTTGCCCGCGTACAGAAACTCAACCTTGAGGCCCAGCTCCCCCGCAGCCTGCTTCAGAATATCGGCGTTGGCCCCCATCAGGTGCTTTGGATCCTGGGGATCGCGCCACAGATACGGAGGCGCATCGGGACTGCCGGTCACGATTAGCCGCTCGCACTTGCCGGCCGCCAGGCTCAGTGATGGCAAAATGGACAGCCCCAGCAGGAGCCAGCACAGCGATATGGGATGGCGCATGGAATGGCGTTGCATCGACAGCCCTTTTCACGAGTCAATAAAAAACCCGTTCATCCGGCTGCAAGCCCTGCAGGCAAGCCTGGCAGTTCATGAAGCCCGAATCGAACGGGTTCTCTTTATAGTGGAAGCGTATGGGTTAAACCAGCTTCTCCAGCTCCGGAATGGCTTCGAACAGGTCGGCGACCAGGCCGTAATCAGCCACCTGGAAGATCGGCGCTTCTTCGTCCTTGTTGATCGCAACGATCACCTTGGAGTCCTTCATGCCCGCCAGATGCTGGATCGCGCCGGAAATACCGACGGCGATGTACAGCTGCGGCGCAACGATTTTGCCGGTCTGACCGACCTGCATGTCGTTGGGCACAAAACCTGCGTCAACGGCGGCGCGCGAAGCACCGACCGCAGCGCCCAGCTTGTCCGCGAGGGCGTACAGGTGCTTGAAGTTGTCACCATTCTGCATGCCGCGACCGCCGGAAACGACGATCTTGGCAGCGGTCAGTTCAGGGCGATCGGACTTGGCCAGCTCTTCACCGACGAAGCTCGATTTGCCTGCGTCATGAGCGGCCGAAACCGCTTCGATGGAGGCCGAACCACCCTCTGCTGCAACCGGATCGAAACCGGTGGCGCGAACGGTAATGACCTTGACCGAGGCAGTGGACTGCACGGTGGCAATGGCGTTACCGGCGTAGATCGGACGGGTAAAGGTATCGGCCGATACGACCGAAATGATTTCCGAGATCTGGTCCACGTCGAGTTGCGCGGCAACGCGCGGCAGGATGTTCTTGCCGTTGGAGGTCGCAGCAGCCAGCACATGGCTGTGACCGGCGGCCAGTTCGACAACCAGTGGCGCGACGTTTTCCGGCAACTGATGCGCATAGGCGGCGTTGTCGGCGATCAGCACCTTTGCCACGCCAGCGATTTTCGCAGCGGCTTCGGCCACGGCGCTCACGCCTGAACCGGCCACCAGCAGGTGAATGTCGCCACCAATCTTCTGGGCCGCAGCGAGGGTGTTGAGCGTAGCCGGGGCTACGGTTGCATTGTCATGTTCAGCGATAACCAGGATCGTCATTTAGATTACCTTCGCTTCGGTTTTCAGTTTTTCGACCAGTTCAGCCACCGACTTGACCTTGATACCTGCGCTGCGTGCAGCAGGCGCTTCGACCTTGAGGGTCTTGTTGGTCGAGGCCGTGGAGACGCCCAGCGCATCGGGTGTCAGCACTTCGAGCGGCTTCTTCTTGGCTTTCATGATGTTGGGCAGCGAGGCGTAACGTGGCTCGTTCAGACGCAGGTCTGTGGTCACGATGGCCGGCAGGTTCAGGGAAACGGTTTGCAGACCTCCGTCGATTTCGCGGGTGACGGCAACCTTGTCTCCTGCCACTTCCACTTTGGAGGCGAACGTGCCCTGCGGGTAGCCGCTCAGCGCAGCCAGCATCTGGCCGGTCTGGTTGTTGTCGCTGTCGATGGCCTGTTTACCCAGGATCACCAGTTGTGGCTGCTCCTTGTCGACAACAGCCTTGAGCAGCTTGGCCACGGCCAGGGACGTCAGCTCCTCGGCGGACTCGACCAGCACGGCGCGATCAGCACCCAGTGCCAGCGCGGTACGAAGTTGCTCTTGAGCGGTAGTCGGGCCGATGGTGACGACGACGATTTCAGTCGCTACGCCTTTCTCTTTGAGACGTACAGCCTCTTCCACGGCAATTTCGCAGAAGGGGTTCATGGACATTTTGACGTTGGCCAGATCGACGCCGGAGTTGTCCGCCTTGACGCGAACCTTGACGTTGTAGTCGACCACTCGTTTGACAGCTACAAGAACCTTCATGGATTCCTCACTCTCCGGTGAAAAGAAGTCGCCCGGCAATACCAGGCGATCGATATGTGTCCTCAACAAGCAATCGTATTCGTGCAGGCGAACATGACTTCATGCAAATCTCGCCAAAAGCCCGATAAAAGCAGGGCGTCACCCGTCATGCACCGGCAGGGTGTGTAAAATGCGCCGGGCGACATTGATCTGATTGCCTGCACTGCGTTGGCCTGATGCCTTTTCAAGGGATTTGCTGCAGATATCCTCAAGAGATATCCGTGCAGCCCCTCTTCAGCCTACGGCAAACGCAAAACCGCCCGTATCTTGACCGCAACGCCTTTTCCGGTCAATACGCCAAATCGGCCAGTCATGAGTCGCGCGTCTTTGATTTATCTGGCCTGCGGCCGATTCAAACAAACGTTTGTATTGGACCCGCGCAGTGGTGTAGATATAATGCACGCCTTAAAAAGATGTGCGGTCCAAGCCCGTATGTCGGTCCACCGTGACCCATAAAAATACCGTGAGCCTTGAGAGTAGGAGATAGCCTGTGGAACGCGAATACATGGAATTCGACGTTGTTATCGTCGGAGCCGGCCCGTCCGGGCTTTCAGCCGCTTGCCGTCTCAAGCAGAAAGCTGCTGAAGCCGGCCAGGAAATCAGCGTCTGCGTGGTGGAAAAAGGCTCGGAAGTCGGTGCGCACATCCTCTCCGGTGCGGTGTTCGAACCCCGCGCGTTGAACGAACTGTTCCCTGACTGGCAGGCGCTGGGCGCCCCGCTCAACACCCCGGTCAAGCGCGACGACATCTATGTCCTGAGCGATGCCGAAAAAGCCCGCAAGGTCCCGAACTTTTTTGTTCCCAAGACCATGCACAACGAGGGCAACTACATCATCTCGCTGGGCAACCTGTGCCGCTGGCTGGCTCAACAGGCCGAAAACCTGGGCGTCGAGATCTATCCGGGCTTTGCCGCACAAGAAGCGCTGTTCGACGAAAACGGCGTGGTGCGCGGCATCATTACCGGTGACCTGGGCGTCGACCGCGAAGGCAATCCCAAAGAAGGTCTGTACACCCCCGGCATGGAATTGCGTGCCAAGTACACGCTGTTTGCCGAAGGCTGCCGCGGCCACATCGGCAAACAACTGATCAAGCGTTTCGATCTGGACAACGAAGCCGACGTTCAGCACTACGCCATCGGCCTCAAGGAAATCTGGGAAGTCGATCCGTCGAAGCACGAACAGGGCCTGGTGGTGCACACCGCTGGCTGGCCGCTGGACGACGCCAACCCGGGCGGCTCCTTCCTTTATCACCTGGAAAACAATCAGGTGGTCGTGGGTCTGATCGTCGATCTTTCCTACTCCAACCCATACCTGTCGCCCTTCGACGAATTCCAGCGCTACAAGCATCACCCGGTGATCAAGCAGTACCTGGAAGGCGGCAAGCGCATCAGCTATGGTGCCCGCGCCATCGCCAAGGGCGGCCTGAACTCGTTGCCGAAAATGGTCTTCCCCGGCGGCGCACTGATCGGCTGCGACCTGGGCACCCTGAACTTCGCCAAGATCAAGGGCAGCCATACCGCCATGAAGTCCGGCATGCTGGCCGCCGACTCGGTTGCCGAAGCGTTGCTGGCAGGCAAAGAAGGCGGCGATACGCTGACGTCCTATGTCGAGGCCTTCAAGGCCAGCTGGTTGCATGAGGAACTGTTCGCCAGCCGCAACTTCGGTGTGGCCATTCACAAATACGGCGCGATCAAGGGCGGTGCATTCAACTTCATCGACCAGAACATCTTCGGTGGCAAGCTGCCGTTTACCTTGCACGACACCCAGCCGGACTACGCCTGCCTCAAGCTGGCGGCCGACTCGAAGAAGGTCGACTACCCCAAACCCGACGGCAAGCTCAGCTTCGACAAACTCAGCTCGGTGTTCCTCTCCAGCACCAACCACGAAGAGGAACAGCCCTGCCATTTGAAGCTGACCGACCCGAGCATCCCGATCAGCAAAAACCTGCCGCTGTACGACGAACCGGCGCAGCGCTACTGCCCGGCGGGCGTGTATGAAGTGATCACCAAGGAAGACGGCGAGAAGCGCTTCCAGATCAACGCCCAGAACTGCGTGCACTGCAAGACCTGCGACATCAAGGATCCATCCCAGAACATCACCTGGGTGGCACCGGAAGGCGCAGGCGGTCCGACCTACCCGAATATGTAAGCGGATTGCGACCGATTAAAAAGGCTCCCTCGGGAGCCTTTTTACGTTGCATCAGGTTCACTTTGCATCAGGCAGGAACGCCCAGGTTGGCGCTCTCCTCCCCCGGACTGCGCTCGAAGTAGCGTTTGTACTCACGGCTGAACTGCGAAGCGCTCTGATAGCCGACCCGCAACGCCACCTGCGCGACACCCAGCCCTTCGGCTACCAGCAATTGCTGGGCCTTCAATAAGCGCAGACGTTTGAGGTACTGCACCGGCGACAACAAGGTGCTGCGCTTGAAATGCTCATGAAAGGTCGAGATGCTCATGTTCGCGCAGCGCGCCAGCGTGTCGACGTTCAACGCATCGGCGTAATGTTCATGCAGATAGGTCACCGCCGACGCGATCCGTGCGAACTGGCCCTGCTGCTCGACCAGTGCACGCAGTACGCCGGCCTGCGGACCGCGCAGCGCGCTGTACACCACTTCTCGTACTCGAGCCTGCCCCATCGCCTGACATTCCAGCGGATCGTGCAGGCAACGCAACAGCCGCTCGACGCTGTCGCGCATGCCCTCGTCGATCAATACCGAGGTCATGGACTCCGGGGTCTGCGGCTGGCAGTCCTGCTGCGATGTCGCCCCCATCACCTGCACCAGCTCGCCGAGCAACACCCGGTCGATGGACACCGACACGCCGTACAGCGGCTTGTCCGGAGTGGCGAAGGTCTCGCACTTGAAGGGCACCGACAGCGCCTGAATCAGGTAATGCCCGGTGCCGTACTCGAACGTGCGCGTGCCCAGACAAGCGATCTTGCTGCCCTGCACCACGATCATCAGGCTCGGCTCGTACATTTGCGGACTACTGGCCACATAGCTGAACGCCGAGAGCACGCGCACCTCGGGCAAATGCGTGTCGACGAAGCCGGGACGCACGGCCAACGGCTGAATCAGCGAGACCAGAACGGCATTGCCATCGACAGGATAAGGAAGCGACATGGAGAGCACCGGCAGAGGATCAGACAGCTGCATGATCGCAGATTTGCGCGCTTGAGCGTTACCCGGATTCCACCGCCGGAGGAATAGGCATGAAACACGGAGGAATCGCCCTAGCGGCATACGACCATGGCGCGGACAATGATTCGCCTCTTCTTCGTACCTTTTCATTTCTTAAGCGAGGTATTTTATGTACACAGCCATCGGTTACGCTGCTCAGTCGGCCACCGCCCCCCTCGCCCCGATGACGTTCGAACGTCGCGCTCCGCGTGCCGACGACGTCGCCATCGAAATCCTCTACTGCGGCGTCTGCCACTCCGACATCCACCAGGCGCGCAACGAGTGGGGCATTGCCGTTTACCCGCTGATGCCGGGCCACGAAATCGTCGGTCGCGTGACTGCAACCGGCGCCAATGCCACTCAATACAAGGTTGGCGACCTGGTCGGTGTTGGCTGCATGGTCGATTCCTGCCGTCAGTGCTCGGCGTGCCAGTCGGATCTCGAACAATACTGCCTGGAAGGTCCGACCATGACCTACGCCACGCCAGACCGCGTGGACGGCAGCAATACCATGGGCGGCTACTCCAACAGCATCGTGGTCAGCGAGCACTTCGTCGTGCGCGTTCCCGAGAAGCTTGATCCAGCCGCAGCTGCGCCGATTCTGTGTGCCGGCATCACGACCTACTCACCGCTCAAGCACTACGGCGTGAAGGCCGGTGACAAGGTCGGTATTCTGGGCATGGGCGGCCTGGGCCACATGGGCATCAAGTTCGCCAAGGCGATGGGCGCGGAAGTGACCCTGTTCACCCGCTCAGCTTCGAAGGCTCAGGAAGCGCGTCGTCAGGGCGCCGATCACGTGATCGTTTCCACCGATGCCGAACAGATGAAAGCGGCCGCCGGTCACTTCGACTTCCTGCTCGACACCATTCCAGTGCAGCACGACCTGAACCCCTACCTGCAGACGCTGCGTTTCGACGGCGTACACATTCTGGTAGGCCTGATCGAGCCCGTGGAACCGCCGGTCCACGCCGCCAATCTGGTGATGAGCCGCCGCGTACTGGCCGGCTCGCTGATCGGTGGTATCGCCGAAACCCAGGAAGTGCTGGATTTCTGCGCCGAGAACGACATCACCTGCGACATCGAAATGCTCGACATCCGCAACATCAACGAAGCCTACGAGCGCATGCTGGCCGGTGACGTGAAATACCGTTTCGTCATCGACATGGCAACGCTCAAAGCCTGATTCAGGCGGCCCCGAGTTCGGCCGACAGTCCCGCTGCGATCTCCCTGATCAGCGGGACCAGTTCGGCCATCTTCTCCAGGGGCATGTACGGAACCGTACTGGCGACGCTGATGCCAGCCACAATCTGCTGGCTGGCATCACGCACCGGTGCCGCAACGCAACGGATCGACGGTTCGTTGTCTTCAAGATCGAATGCATAACCTCCCGCCACGTACTCCTGCCTTCGCTGCTGCAATTGTTCCCATGTCTGTTGTTCATGATTGGGCCACAGCGGATGCCTGCCCGCCGCCGGCATGCTGATTTCATAAAGACGCAGCCACTCGGCTTCCGGGCTGTCCAGCAGCAACGCCTTGCCGATGCCGGTGCGCACCAGCGGCATGCGATGCCCGACCCTTGAGCGCATCTCCGGACCATTGCGACCGGGATTCTTGTGCAGGTACAGCACCTCGTCGCCCTCGCGCACCGCCAGGTGCACGGTATCGCCCGTCAGCTCCGACAACTGGTCCAGATACGGCCGCGCGAGCATCGCCAACGGCACTTCCTCGCGCGCCTGAAAACCCAGCTCAATCAACTTCGGCCCCAGCAGATACCCGACCTGCGGAACAACCCGCAAATAGCGCTCATCGACCAGACAACTGGCCAGACGATGGGTGGTGCTGCGCGTAGTGCCGATCAGACGGGCAATCTCCTTCAGGTCCCGAGCCCCATTCGCCACGGCCTGCACCACTCCCAGACCGCGCAACAGGGTCTGGGTCCCGGCAGGGGCCGGTTCTTTGCCCGTGGAATGTTCAGAAGGAAGCGGTTCGTTGTGCATGACAAGCCTTAATCAGATCGGGACGCTGGCGGCATTATCGTCGCCAGCATCAGGACACGTCGATATCAGAGTTCGATGCGTTCTACTTTCCCTACCAGCAGGATGTAGGACAGCGCACCCAGCAGCGCCAGCACCGAGATGTAAGTGATGGCCGGCGCGAACGAGTCACCCGAGGCCAGGAAGCCGATCACGATCGGCGTGGCGATGGCCGCCAGATTGCCGATGAAGTTGAACGTGCCGCCTGTGAGACCCAGCAGACGCGCAGGCGCCAGCGTGGATACCAGCGACCAGGTGATAGAGGCCAGACCGTTGCCAAAGAACGCCAGTGCCAGAAAGGCGATGACCAGCGGCGTGGATTCGACGAAGTTGGCACCGATGATCGAGGTGGAAATCAGCAGGCCGGCGATGATCGGCAGTTTGCGCGCGAAGCCCACGGTGTGCCCGCGACGGATCAGCCAGTCGGAAAAGAAGCCCGAGCACAGCACGCCGACGAAGGCGGCCAGAAACGGCAGCGACGCCAGCAGGCCGGACTTGATGAAGTCCATGCCCCGGTATTTCACCAGATAGGTCGGAAACCAGGTCAGGAAGAACCAGAGCGTCGAATTCAGGCAGAACTGGCCAAGATAGATGCCCCAGAGTTTGCGCTTGCTCAACACGATGCCCAGGTCCAGCCAGCTAAAGCCCTGTTTCTGTTTGTCGACGTCTTTCTGGATATCCACCAGCCCGCCGCCTTCGCGGATCAGGTCGATTTCCTGCTGGTTGACGCCCTTGAAGTCACGCGGCTCGCGATACACCGCGTACCAGATCACCGCCCACAGTACGCCGACGCCACCGGTTGCGACGAACACCATGTGCCAGCCGTAATGCGCCTGCAGCCAGGCCAGCACCGGCGTCAGAAACGCCAGACCGACGAACTGTCCCGACGTATAGAAACCAATCGCCGTCGCGCGCTCGCGCTCCGGGAACCAAGTGGTCACCACGCGACTGTTGATCGGGTACGCAGGCGCTTCCAGCGCGCCGACCGCCATGCGCAGCACGAACAGCGCAATGAAGCTGGCAGCAAAACCGAGCAGGATGGTGGCAATCGACCACAGCATCAGTGCCACCGTGTACAGGATACGCGGCGGCACGCGATCCACCAGCCAGCCACCGGGCAATTGCATGGCCGCGTAGGTCCAGCCGAAGGCGGAGAAGATCAGACCGACATGAACCGGATCGATGCCCAGCTCGGACGTCAGCGCCGGCGCGGCAATCGACAGGTTGCTGCGGTCCAGGTAATTGATGACCACGGTGATGAACAGCAGCACCATGATAAAGAAACGTTTGCGGGACGGCGCCACCAGCGATGCCGCGCCCTCCATCGTACGAGTGCGCATGAAATGTTGCCTCTTTTTGGATTTATTGAGGACGGTGTTTCAGGTGTTTCAAGGGCGGATCGTTTCCACCCCATTCCGAAGCCAGATCTTGCTTAAGGAGGCAGTTCACATCCTCGTGTGAGGCGGCTTGCCGGCGAAGCGATGGTTCAGGTAAAGGGTCATGTCTGAACTGACGCTATCGCCAGCAAGCCGCCTCCCACAGTCCGGCGTGCGGCTACCTCACCACTCTGCAAAGCTGCCATCGGCATGGCGCCAGATCGGGTTGCGCCAGCGGTGGCCGATGGCGGCGCGCTCCTTGACGTACTCTTCGTTGATCTCGATGCCCAGGCCCGGTCCGTTGGGGATCTTGACCATGCCCTTGTCGTAGTCGAAGACTTCCGGGTGCTTGACGTAGTCCAGCAGGTCATTGCTTTCGTTGTAGTGGATACCCAGGCTCTGCTCCTGGATGAACGCGTTGTAGCAGACCGCGTCCAGTTGCAGACACGCCGCCAGTGCAATCGGCCCCAGTGGGCAATGCAGCGCCAGCGCGACGTCGTAGGCTTCGGCCATGTTGGCGATCTTGCGCGTCTCGGTGATGCCGCCCGCGTGCGATGCATCCGGCTGGATGATGTCGACGTAGCCTTCGCTCAGCACACGCTTGAAGTCCCAGCGCGAGAACAGACGTTCACCCAGGGCAATCGGGGTACTGGTCAGCGGGGCCAGCTCTTTGAGCGCTTCGTAGTTTTCGCTGAGCACCGGTTCTTCGATGAACATCAGCTTGTACGGGTCCAGCTCCTTCATCAGCACCTTGGCCATCGGCTTGTGCACGCGACCATGGAAATCAACACCGATGCCGACGTTCGGGCCGACGGCATCACGCACCGCTGCCACATTGGCCAGGGCCAGATCGACCTTGTCGAAGGTGTCGAGGAACTGCAGCTCTTCGGTGCCGTTCATTTTCACCGCAGTAAAGCCACGCTCGACCGCTTCCCGCGCAGCCCGTGCCGTGTCGGCAGGACGGTCGCCGCCGATCCATGAGTAGACGCGAATCTTGTCACGCACCTGACCACCTAGCAGATCGCTGACCGAGACACCCAGCGCTTTACCCTTGATATCCCACAAGGCCTGATCGATCCCGGCCAGCGCGCTCATGTGAATCGCGCCACCTCGATAGAAGCCGCCGCGATACAGCACGGTCCAGATGTCTTCGATGTTGCGCGGGTCCTTGCCGATCAGGTAGTCGGAAAGCTCTTCCACGGCGGCAGCGACGGTATGCGCACGGCCCTCAACGACCGGCTCGCCCCAATCGACGACGCCCTCGTCGGTCTCGACTTTCAGGAAGCACCAGCGCGGCGGAACGATGAAGGTGGTCAGTTTGGTGATTTTCATGGGTGCGGTTTCTCTTATTGGTTCTCTTGTCGGGCGGCGGCGTCTGGCGCACCGATCCGTTTCAAAGCGACGAAGTGTGCTGTTTCCACGCGGCCACATAGGCCTTGGCGCGCTCGGCGACCTCGGCAGCGCTCATGCCCGGTTTGAACAGCCCCGAGCCGAGGCCGAAGCCTTTTACGCCTGCGTCGAGGAACACCTTCATGTTGTCCGGAGTGATACCGCCGACCGGCAGCAGAATCGTGCCTGCAGGCAGCACCGCCAGCCAGGCCTTGACCACTGCGGGCGACATTTGCTCGGCCGGGAACAGTTTGAGCACATCAGCGCCCTCAGACAGAGCGGCAAACGCTTCGGTCGGTGTGGCCACGCCCGGCGACAGGTACAGGCCGGCAGCTTTGGCGGCGCGCAGCACACTGGCATCACTGTGCGGCATGACGATGACCTGACCGCCCGCGTCCTTGACGTGGGTGACCTGTTCAGGCGTCAGCACTGTCCCGGCCCCGATCAGGCAGTCGGCAGGCAGGCGCTGGCGCAGCAGGCCAATGCTGTCGAACGGCTGAGGAGAATTGAGCGGTACTTCGATGACCCGAAAGCCCGCCTGATACAACTCGTCGCCAATGGCCGGGGCTTCTTCGGGACGCAGGCCGCGCAGAATCGCGACCAGGCCGTTTTCCTTCAATGCTTGCTTGAGCATGTCACACCTCTTGAACGTAATGGGACGACTGGCGCGCCACCAGGCCGGCCTGGACCGCAACCTGCCAGAGGCCGCGCTCGGTGGCCTGAGCGGCGACTGTGACCCGAGGAAAGCTGCTGGCAGCCAGGCCACGCGCATAACGTTGGCACAGCGATTCGCTGCCGATGAGAATCACCGCAGGCAGATGGCCGTGGGCGTCGGAGTGGAGTCTGGCGAGGGAAGCCAGTTCATGGCCGATCAGCAGGCCGGATAGGTAATCGGGCTGAGCGCTCGCAGCCAGTTGGCCGGTGAGGCCCAGGGTGCGGCAACTGAAAACAGTGGACAGAGGCCCCGCAGCGCCCTCCTCCGATTGCGCACTGGCAAGCCCGCGATCGAATCCCACGCTGTCGAACGTTTCGCTGTGCTGCATGGTGCGCCCGAGAATGGTGTGGGCGCACAGCGCAGCGTAAACCTCGCCGGTCATGAAAGTATCGAAATGAACGATGCGATCCTGCACCACCTGCACCCACTTGGAGTGGCTGCCCGGCAGACCGATCAACAGCGGCTGGCTGGCCGACTGCTCGTCGAGCCCCGCCAGTACGCCCAGCACCTGGGTTTCTTCACCGCGCATGACGTTGGGCAGCGTCGAACGCTGAAGCACGCCGGGGATGATATGCACCGTGACACCGCGTGCGCTGCGCACGGTCTGCAAGGCAGCGCTCAGCTCGTCAACACTGGCTGGCGTTTCACGATAGGTCGCCTCGCGCCAACCCTGGGCGCTACCGACCATGCCGCAGGCAATCACGGGCAAGTCGGGCTGCGCGTCGAGCCAGTCGCCGCACGCCTCGTCGAATGCCAGCTCGAAGCCGTCGCTGCACAGCGAGCCTGCGACGCGCCGTGGCGTGTTCGGCAATTGCATGATGCCCGCGCTCAGGGCGCGTTGTTCCAGAACCCGGCCATGTTCGCCAAGTCGATAAGCACGAAGTGAGGTGGTCCCCCAGTCGAGCGCGATCAAATGCGCCTGCATTGCTTCACCTTTTATATTTTTGGAAGTGAGTGCAGGACGGACTATAAACCCGAAATCGAATTTATCTCAATATGTAAATTTCAATCCCATATAGTGGGATTTTAAAAAATAAATTGGCAGACAACAAAAAACCCGCGACCTGTGCAGGAAGCGGGTTTTTTGTGTTTCTACGTGGCGATCAACGTTCCAGCAGGATTCTCAACATCCGACGCAGCGGCTCGGCCGCACCCCACAGCAACTGGTCACCGACCGTGAAGGCGCCCAGGTACTGCGAACCCATGTTCAGCTTGCGCAGACGACCCACCGGAATGCTCATGGTGCCGGTCACAGCGGTCGGGCTGAGTTCCTGCATGCTGGCTTCACGGTTGTTCGGCACCAGCTTCACCCAAGGGTTGTGCTGGCTGATCAAGCCTTCGATGTCCGCAATCGGCACATCCTTGTTCAGCTTGATGGTCAGCGCCTGGCTATGGCAGCGCATGGCGCCGATGCGCACGCAGATGCCGTCGACCGGAATCGGGCTCTTGAAGCGGCCCAGAATCTTGTTGGTCTCGGCCTGGCCCTTCCATTCCTCACGACTCTGGCCGTTCGGCAGCGCCTTGTCGATCCACGGGATCAGGCTGCCGGCCAGCGGCACGCCGAAGTTCTCGGTCGGGAATGCTTCGCCGCGCATGGCCTCAGCAACCTTGCGGTCGATGTCCAGAATGGCGCTGGACGGATTGGCCAGATCATCGGCAACCGACGCGTGCACAGCGCCCATCTGCCTGATCAGCTCACGCATGTTCTGCGCACCGGCACCCGAGGCGGCCTGATACGTCATGACATTCATCCACTCGACCAGACCCGCGTCGAACAGGCCGCCCAGGCCCATCAGCATCAGGCTGACCGTGCAGTTGCCACCGATGTAGTTCTTGGTACCGGCGTCGAGCTGCTGGTCAATGACCTTGCGGTTGACCGGATCCAGCACGATGACCGCGTCATCCTGCATGCGCAGGCTGGAAGCCGCGTCGATCCAGTAACCCTGCCAGCCCGCTTCACGCAGCTTGGGGAACACCTCGTTGGTGTAATCGCCACCCTGGCAGGTCAACACCACGTCCAGGGTTTTCAGCTCGTCAATGCTGTACGCATCTTTCAGCGGCGCAAGATCCTTGCCCACCGAAGGCGCCTGGCCACCGACATTGGAGGTAGTGAAGAACACCGGCTCAATGAGATCGAAGTCCTGCTCTTCCCGCATCCGCTGCATGAGCACGGAACCGACCATGCCCCGCCAACCGATCAGACCTACACGTTTCATCGCAACACACCTTGAAAAAAAGTGGGACCGCCCGCCTGCGCATGCACAGCAGGCAGCGGGCCGAAGAGATTACAGATTCCGCAGCGCGGCGACTACTGCGTCGCCCATTTCCTGCGTGCCGACTTTAGTGTTGCCCGACGAAAAGATGTCGCCGGTACGCAGACCCTGATCCAGAACGACGCTGACCGCCTTTTCAATGGCATCGGCGGCGTCGGTCAGGTTGAAGCTGTAACGCAGCATCATCGAGACCGAGAGAATGGTCGCCAGCGGGTTGGCAATGCCTTTACCCGCGATGTCCGGCGCCGAACCGTGGCAAGGCTCGTACATGCCTTTGTTGGCGGTATCCAGCGATGCCGACGGCAGCATGCCGATGGAACCGGTCAGCATCGACGCCTGGTCGGATAGGATGTCGCCGAACAGGTTATCGGTCACGATCACGTCGAACTGCTTGGGCGCACGCACCAGTTGCATCGCAGCGTTATCGACATACATGTGGCTCAGCTCGACCTCAGGGTAATCCTTGGCGACCTGCTCGACGATTTCACGCCACAACTGACTGGACGACAGCACGTTGGCCTTGTCGACCGAACACAGTTTCTTGTTGCGCACCATGGCCATGTCGAAGCCGACGCGGGCGATACGACGGATTTCGCTCTCGCTGTACGGCAGCGTGTCGTAAGCCTGACGCTCGCCATTGTCCAGCACACGAACGCCGCGCGGCGCGCCGAAGTAGATACCACCGGTCAGCTCGCGGACGATGAGGATATCCAGACCGGCGACGATTTCCGGCTTGAGGCTCGAGGCGTCGGCCAGTTGCGGATACAGGATAGCCGGACGCAGGTTGCCGAACAGACCCAGTTGCGCACGGATTTTCAGCAGGCCGCGCTCAGGACGGATGTCGCGCTCGATGGTGTCCCATTTCGGGCCACCAACAGCGCCAAGCAGAACAGCGTCGGCTGCCCGCGCGCGGTCCAGGGTTTCGTCGGCCAGCGGCACGCCGTGCTTGTCGATGGCAGCGCCACCGATCACGTCGTGGGTCAATTCAAAACCCAGCTGGTACTTCTCGTTGGCCAGCTCCAGCACCTTGACCGCTTCGGTCATGATTTCCGGACCAATGCCATCACCTGGGAGAATCAGAATCTGCTTGCTCATAACTTCCTCGATTTCGTACATCGACGCCTTGAACAGCGCCTGTCTATAACGTTTAAAACCGCAAAAAGATTAACGCTGTGCCCACAGCACCAGCACATCGGTACTGAATGAGCCCTGCGCGTCGATCTCGAAATACTCACGCACTTCTTCGCCCATCGCCTGCTGCAACTCGCGGATGGCCACGCGCAAGGTCTGCGGTGTGCGCATTCGCTCCACCCACGATGCAAACTCCAGATGCAGGCGCTGGCGAGTATGGCTACGGGTAAACAGCCCCGCGTCGCTGACCTGATGCAGCCATTGGGCAGCGGAATAATTGCGCACGTGACTGGTATCGCGCAGCACTTCAACTGTTTGCAGATAGGTATCCAGCAACGGACTGCCCGGCGACATCACATCAATGAACGCCGCCACGCCACCGGGCTTCAGCACCCGGCGCACTTCACGCAACGCCAGGGCCAGATCGCTCCAGTGGTGAGCCGAATAACGGCTGAACACGAAATCGAATTCGCCGTCCGCGAACGGCAAGCGCTCGGCCGCACCGCATACCGTGCGAATGTTGCCCAGGCCCTTGTCGACAGCCGCCGCGCTGACCACGTCGAGCATCTGCTGCGAAAGGTCGTACGCTACCACTTCACCGACCGACGAGGCGACATTGAAGCTGACATGCCCGGCGCCGCAGCCCAGATCCAGCACCCGCGACTCGCTGCGACCTTTTACAGCGTCCTGCAGCAGCGCGAACTCGGGCCCTTGGGCATGCACGGTGCTGCTCAGATAAGCTGCGGCCTGCTCGCCGAATTGACGCTGTACGACCTGGGTGTGAGCGGTGGTGGTCATGGGTGGATACTCTGATGTTTAAGGGTGTCGAGCTACAGCGTTCGTGACATGGCTTTCGCGAGCAAGCTCGCTCCCACATAAATCGTGCTTCGTCAGTCGACCACGAATTCAAGTGGGAGCAACTTGCTCTCACATAAGCCGTGCTTCGTCAGTCGATCACGGATTCAAGTGGGAGCGAGCTTGCTCGCGAAATGGCCAGTAGATCCGGCTGAGATTCGGATGAAACACCGCACCTGCCGGATCTGGACTGCCTGCCTGTCAGTCGCGAAACAACCATGGCTGGCTCGCACGGTGCTTGCTCTCGAACGCAGCAATTGCATCGGCATCCATCAGCGTCAGGCCGATATCGTCCAGACCATTGAGCAGGCAGTGCTTGCGAAACGCGTCGATCTCGAAGCTGAGCACCTTGCCGTCCGGACGGGTCACGGTCTGGGCCTGCAGATCGATGTTCAACTGATAACCCGGGCTGGCTTCGACCTGTTTGAACAACTCGTCGACTTCAGCTTCGGTCAGAATGATCGGCAGGAGGCCGTTCTTAAAGCTGTTGTTGAAGAAGATATCGGCATAGCTGGGTGCGATGATCGCGCAGAAACCATACTCTTCCAGCGCCCACGGCGCGTGCTCACGGCTGGAACCGCAACCGAAATTCTCGCGAGCCAGCAATACGCTCGCACCTTGATAACGCTCGTTGTTGAGCACGAAATCATGGTTCAGCGGACGCTTGGAGTTGTCCTGATACGGCTGCCCCACGTCCAGATAACGCCACTCATCGAACAGATTGGGGCCAAATCCCGTACGTTTGATCGACTTGAGAAACTGCTTGGGGATGATCTGGTCAGTGTCGACGTTGGCACGATCCAGAGGAGCGACCAGGCCATTGTGCTGGGTAAAGGCTTTCATGCTGGTTTCCTCAGTGCTGGATCAAGTCGCGAACGTCGATGAAACGGCCATTGACGGCCGCTGCGGCTGCCATCGCCGGGCTCACCAGGTGAGTCCGGCCGCCAGCGCCCTGACGACCCTCGAAGTTACGGTTGGACGTCGAGGCACAGTGCTCGCCGGAACCCAGGCGGTCGGGGTTCATCGCCAGGCACATTGAGCAACCCGGTTCGCGCCATTCAAAACCGGCTTCGATGAAGATCTTGTCCAGCCCTTCCTTCTCGGCCTGTTCCTTGATCAGGCCCGAACCCGGCACTACGATCGCCTGCTTGATGGTCGCGGCAACCTTGCGGCCCTTGGCGATGTCGGCGGCAGCACGCAGGTCTTCGATACGCGAGTTGGTGCACGAACCGATGAACACGCGATCAAGCTGGATATCAGTGATCGGCTGGTTGGCTTTGAGCCCCATGTACTTCAAGGCGCGCTCAATGGAGCCACGCTTGACCAGGTCCGTTTCCTGCGCAGGATCCGGAACGTTCTGGTCGACCGCCAGCACCATTTCGGGCGACGTGCCCCAGCTCACTTGCGGCTTGATGTCGGCAGCGTCGAGCTTGACGATGGTGTCGAACACCGCGTCCGGGTCGGAAACCAGGTCTTTCCAGGCCTCGACCGCCAGGTCCCATTCAGCCCCTTTTGGCGCAAACGGACGACCCTTGACGTACTCGACGGTTTTTTCGTCGGTGGCCACCATGCCGACCCGGGCACCCGCTTCGATGGACATGTTGCAGATGGTCATGCGGCCTTCGATGGACAGGTCGCGGATTGCGCTGCCCGCGAACTCGATGGCATAGCCATTGCCGCCGGCGGTGCCGATCTTGCCGATCACTGCGAGCACGATGTCCTTGGCGGTCACGCCGAACGGCAATTGCCCTTCGACCGACACCAGCATGTTCTTCATTTTCTTGGCGACCAGGCACTGCGTGGCAAGCACGTGCTCGACTTCGGACGTGCCGATGCCGTGGGCCAGTGCGCCGAATGCGCCATGGGTGGAGGTGTGCGAGTCGCCACAGACCACGCTCATGCCCGGCAAGGTTGCGCCCTGCTCCGGACCGATCACGTGGACAATGCCCTGACGCGGGTCGTTCATCTTGAATTCGGTGATGCCGTATTCGTCGCAGTTGTCATCCAGGGTCTGGACCTGCAGACGCGAGACCTGATCTTCGATGGCACCGATGCCGCCCTTGCGCTCCGGGGTGGTCGGCACGTTATGGTCGGGGGTCGCGATGATCGAGTCGATACGCCACGGCTTGCGTTTGGCAAGACGAAGGCCTTCGAAGGCTTGCGGCGAAGTCACTTCATGGATGATATGGCGGTCGATGTAGATCAGCGCCGAACCATCATCGCGCTGTTTGACCAAATGCGAATCCCAGAGCTTGTCGTAGAGCGTTTTTCCGGCCATCGGACGTACTTCCTCATCAGCTTTTTCTATGCCTTGGGTAATACATCCATGACCCCTTGGCTTGTGCGGTCATCCTAGGGAATATGCTTAAATAACTCAAATTCATAATTTTCATGCTTTGGATAACCAAATGGAATCCGACTATGGACCTCGCCAACCTCAACGCTTTTCTTGCCATCGCTGAAACCGGGAGTTTCTCGGGCGCCGGCGAACGTCTGCACCTCACTCAGCCGGCCATCAGCAAGCGGATTGCGGGCCTTGAGCAGCAACTGAATGTGCGCCTGTTCGACCGTCTGGGTCGCGAAGTGAGCCTGACCGAGGCCGGACGGGCCCTACTGCCACGCGCTTATCAGATCCTCAACGTGCTGGATGACACTCGCCGCGCCCTGACCAACCTGACAGGCGAGGTCACAGGGCGCCTGACGCTGGCGACCAGTCACCACATCGGCCTGCACCGCTTGCCACCTTTATTACGCGAGTTCACCCGGACCTACCCGGCCGTGGCGCTGGACATTCAGTTTCTGGATTCCGAAGTCGCCTATGACGAAATACTGCACGGACGGGCCGAGCTGGCGGTCATCACGCTGGCCCCGGAACCTCATGCGCTGGTGCGCGCCACGCCGGTGTGGGACGACCCGCTGGACTTCGTCGCCGCACCGGAACATCCGCTGGCCAATAGCGGCCCGATGAAGCTGGAAGACATCGTGCGTTATCCAGCGGTGTTTCCCGGTGGCAACACCTTTACCCACCACATCGTCAGCGGCCTGTGCGAGGCCCAGGGCCTGAAGCCCAACATCGCCATGAGCACCAATTACATGGAAACCATCAAGATGATGGTCTCCATCGGGCTGGCGTGGAGTGTGCTGCCGCGCACCATGCTCGACGAACAAGTCGCGCGCATTCCGCTGCCGGGCGTGCAGCTCAATCGCCAGCTAGGCTATATCCTGCACACGGAGCGTACCCTGTCGAATGCCGCGAGGGCGTTCATGAAATTGCTGGACGCGCAGATATAACGTTTATAGTGCAGTGCATGCAGGACGCAGAACGATCGTTTTACTGGCTTTATTCATTAAAGGCTCGTGATCAATGCCCAATCCCGTGGACGACTCCATCCTGCCGGTGCACGAACAGCCGTCAGTCATCATGCCGACGCACCCCAGTGTGGAGCAGGCCCTGCGAGAAACGCAGGACCGCCTTCGACTGGCCCTGGAGTCGGCGCAGATGGGCACCTGGGAATGGGACATTCCCACGGGCCGACTGCAGGCTTCGGCCCGCGCTGCGCAGTTGCACGGCCTGAGAGCACAGCCTGTCGACGATGACTTCGCGCACTTTTTCAAGGATGTGCCTGCCCGCGAACGCCAACGCATGCGCCGTGCTTACCGTGCAGTGCTCAAAGCCAGGCAGGACACCTTCCGACTGACCTATCGTTTCAAGCTGGAAAACGGACAGTCGCGGCTTCTGGAGAGTCGCGCCCTGCTCTACAGGGACGAGACCGGAGCGCCTGCCAGACTGGCGGGCACCTTGCTCGACATCACCCAGCAGCAGGCCCAGGCGGCGCTTGAAGTCAGCGAAGAGAAATTCGCCAAGGCATTTCATTCAAGCCCCGACTCCATCACCATCACCGAACTGGGCACCGGACGTTACGTGGAGGTCAACGACGGTTTTTGCCGCCTGACCGGCTACAGCGCACCTGAAGTACTGGGCAAGACCGTACACGAAATCGGCATCTGGACCGATACCGATCAGCGTCAACACATGATCGACCAACTGCATGAGACGGGTCGGGTTCATCACCGGGAAATGGCAGGCCGCAACAAAAATGGCGACCCACTGACGCTGGATGTATCCGCAGAGTTCATCACACTGAACGACACCGCCTGCCTGCTGATGAACGCGCGCGACATCGGACTGTTGAAGAGCGCTCAGGCGCAGATTCAGCACCTGGCCTATCACGACTCGCTCACCGGCCTGCCGAACCGCGCCCTGCTCATGGACCGTCTCAGCCAGCAACTGTCTCTGCTCAGGCACCATGGCCTGCGCGGTGCGCTGCTGTTTCTGGACCTGGACCATTTCAAACACATCAACGACTCATTGGGCCATCCGGTCGGCGACAGCGTACTCAATATCATTGCCGCCAGACTGGAAGCCAGCGTGCGCCAGGAAGACACCGTGGCGCGCCTGGGCGGCGACGAGTTCGTGGTCCTGATCTGCGGGCTGACAGGCGCTCGGCACGAAGTCACTCACCAGGTGCAGGAACTCTCCGACAGCTTACGTGAATTGCTCGCAGAGCCAATGTTTCTCGACGGTCACCGCCTGCAGGTCACCCCCAGTATCGGGATGGTACTGATCCCCGACGACGGCCTGACGCCTGCCGACCTGCTCAAGCGAGCCGATATCGCGCTTTATCGCGCCAAGGATTCAGGACGCAACGCCGCACAGTTCTTCCACGGTTCGATGCAAAAAGCTGTCAGCCAGCGCCTGCGCATGGAAAACGATCTGCGCCTGGCGTTGACCCGGCACGAGTTCCACCTGCACTTCCAGGCTCAGGTGGACTGCCGAAATGAAACTATCAACGGGGCCGAAGCCCTGCTGCGCTGGCAGCACCCCGATTACGGCCTGTTGCCTCCGACCCGGTTTGTGCAGATCCTTGAAGAAAGCGGGATGATTCTCGAAGTGGGCAGCTGGGTGCTGGACGAAGCCTGCAAGACAGGTGGACGCCTGCTCAAGCAGGGCCTCATCGACAAGGATGCGTTTCTGATGGGGGTCAATATCAGTCCGCGTCAGTTTCGGCAGAATGATTTCGTGGAACGGGTGCAACACAGCCTCAAGCTGCACCATTTGCCGGCCAGCATGCTCAAGCTGGAAATCACCGAGGGCATCGTCATCCAGAACCTGGAGGACACGATCGCCAAGATGCGCAGACTCAAGACGCTTGGGGTCAGCTTTGCCATGGATGACTTCGGCACTGGCTACTCGTCGCTGACCTACCTCAAGCGCCTACCGGTGGACACACTCAAAATAGACCAGTCGTTCGTTCAGGACGCCACCAGCGACCCCAATGACGCCGAAATCATTCGCGCCATCGTCGCTATGGCGCAAAGCCTGAGCCTCAACGTCATTGCCGAAGGCGTCGAGACCGTCGAGCAACTGACCTTTCTTGAACAGTTGGGCTGTTATGTCTATCAGGGCTATCTGTTCAGTGAACCGCTGGAAGACTCAGGGTTCGAGACCCTTTTGCGGCTCAAGCAGCACCTGCTTCAGCCGAGTCTGCTGCCGGACAACTGACTCAGAAAGGCGCCCGAAGGCGCCTTTCTGTGACTTCCATCATCAATGCTCGATGGTTTTCTGAGTGTTCAGCGGGATGCGCTTTGGCTTGGCCTCTTCCGGTACGTTACGCACCAGGTCGATGTTCAGCAGGCCACGGGACAGATCCGCGCCTCGCACCTCGATATTGTCCGCCAGCCGGAACGACAGCTTGAATTCGCGCCGGGCAATCCCCTGATGCAGATAGGTCACGTTTTCGGCTTCGCGCTCGCGCTTGCCGCCCGTCACAGTCAACACACCTTTCTCGACCTGCAGATCAAGGTCTTCCTCCTGCATGCCCGCTGCGGCGATCACGATTCGGTATTGGTCGTCGCTGTAACGCTCTACGTTGTAGGGAGGGTAGCCGCTGGTCGAGTCGTTGCGTGCGGCCGACTCGAAGAGGTCGTTGAAACGGTCAAAGCCCACTGAGTGACGAAACAGTGGAGCCAGAGAAAATGCAGTCGCCATGATAATTCTCCTGTTAGTCAGCGAGTTGTTACGCGACCCGGATTCGGCGTCGCGTATTCCCCAAACTAGGGTCGCCCGCTGACTTTTCAAGAGCTGTTTTTTACGAAAAATATGACCGTTCGTCGGCTGCGCTATCAGCTGAATAACCGAGCAGAACACTGATCCGGTCGCAGTCGGTTTCGCGGCGCAAGGCGTTGAACATCAGCGTCGCTTCCGGGTAGCTCTTGGTCAGCAGCACCAGCCATTGCTTGAGACGGCCCGGCGCCTGAACCAGGGTCATCTTCGCCAGGCAGTCGCCCCAGAACGTGCGCAGCATCGGTTGCAGCTCGGCCCAGGTCATCTCGACGACCTCCTCGCCAGCATGAGCTGCTGCAATCTGCCGTGCCAGATCAGGACGCGCCACCAGGCCGCGACCGATCATGATGTCTCGCGCACCACAGATCTCCTGGCAGCGTCGCCAGTCCTCGACCGTCCAGATCTCGCCGTTGGCGACGACCGGGACCTTGACCACTTCCTGGATGCGCGCGATCCACTCCCAATGTGCTGGCGGCTTGTAGCCATCGACCTTGGTCCGCGCATGAACGACGATGCGCTCGGCACCGCCATCGGCCAGCGCCCTGGCGCAGTCGAGGGCACCGTCGGTGTTTTCATAACCCAGACGCATCTTGGCGGTGACCGGAATCTCGCCTGGCACGGCGCGGCGCACCTGGCTGACGATGGAATGCAGCAGATCAGGCTCCTTGAGCAGGATCGCCCCGCCACGTGAGCGGTTCACCGTCTTGGCCGGGCAGCCGAAATTGAGGTCCATGACCGGCGCGCCCAGCTCGCAGGCAAAGGCGGCGTTTTCTGCCAGACATACCGGGTCGGAGCCCAGCAACTGCAGATGCAGCGGCACGCCCGCCGCGGTTTTCGCATCGGTGTGCAGCTCGGAGGCCATTTTATAGTAGTAGGTGGCAGGCATGACTCGCTCGGTCACCCGGATGAATTCGGTCACGCACCAGTCGATGCCGCCGACGCGAGTCAGCACATTACGCAGGATGTCGTCGACCAACCCCTCCATGGGCGCCAAAGCAATTTGCATGGATCACACTCGAAAAAAAGTCCGGCAGTTTACTGCCCGTCACCGGGATTGGGAACGCTGCCGTTCAATATTGCCGCACCGTAACCTTCAATGAACTCGCCCGGCATGCGCTTGGGACGACCGGTTGAGAGTTCGATGCAGACGAAGGTGGTTTGCGCCCTCAGCAGCGTAAGGTTGTCGGAGGGGCGCTTGAGCTGGAAGCGGCGGGTCATTTTCAGACGACGATCCCAATCAACGATCCAGGTCGCCAGTTGCAGCTCGTCGCCCTCGTAGGCGCTGGCCAGGTAATCGATTTCGTGGCGGACTACGGCCATGGCACGGTCAAGACGGCGATACTCGACAAGGTCCAGCCCCAGATACTGCGAATGGCGCCAGGCGCAGCGCTCAAGCCAGGTGACATAAACTGCATTGTTGGCGTGCCCAAGGCCATCGATATCATCACTGCCGACATTCAGGTCGATGACGAAAGGCGTTGCCAGATCCCAGACCATGCTCGCTCCTGTTTGGGTGAGTGTGTGGGCGGCAGTGTAGCTGGAATGCAGGCCAGGCCGGGTATGCCTGAAGACTTCTGGAGGCGAGACCAGGGTTTGAAGAAAAACAAAACCCTGAAAAAACAAAAGGGCCATTCAATAATCGAATGACCCTTGGTCCCGCAGAGCGGGAAATCGTGGCGTCCCCTAGGGGACTCGAACCCCTGTTACCGCCGTGAAAGGGCGGTGTCCTAGGCCACTAGACGAAGGGGACGCAAAACCCTAATTGATCAGAGTTGGGACTCTGATCGATTCAACAACCCGTTTTACCAGGCCTTGAACCTTTAATTTGGTGGAGCTAAGCGGGATCGAACCGCTGACCTCCTGCATGCCATGCAGGCGCTCTCCCAGCTGAGCTATAGCCCCAGATTTATCGTTCGCCACGTCTGGATCACTCGGTGAAACTGGCGTCCCCTAGGGGACTCGAACCCCTGTTACCGCCGTGAAAGGGCGGTGTCCTAGGCCACTAGACGAAGGGGACGCAAAACCTTCAGTCAGGTTCATCAGTGATGAACCCTGGCAAAATTGGTGGAGCTAAGCGGGATCGAACCGCTGACCTCCTGCATGCCATGCAGGCGCTCTCCCAGCTGAGCTATAGCCCCACATCAGTGGACGGGGCGCATGTTAAGCGTGAGTCGCTAAGCTGTCAAATTTATTTTCGCGAAATTTGAAAGTTTTTCGTCGGCATAACAATCACTTACCGTTTCAGCCCGTAAATCCGAGGCCGGGCCGACCACTGCATGCCCTGCTCTCGCGGGCATACAGTGGCTTATGGGTATGACTCACTGGTCAGGCAATTGCGCCCAGCAGCTTTTCCCACTCTTTGTTTTCTTTCTTCGACACGCCACCCAGCAGATCGATGGCCTGGCGCAGACGGAAACGGGTCAGGTCCGGGCCGAGAATCTCCATCGCATCCAGCACCGACACCGAACTGGCCTGCCCGGTGATCGAGGCGAACATCAGCGGCATGGCGTCACGCAGTTTGAGGCCCAGGTGCTCGACCACCGACTGGATACACGCGGTGATCGGGTCTTTCTCCCACTGGCGCAGCGATTCGAGCTTCCACAGGATCAACTGCATCAACTGACGAACCTGATCGCCTGACAGCTTCTTGTGCTCGAACAGCTTGACGTCCGGTGTGACACCTCCGGCGAAGAAAAAGCTGGCCAACGGTGCGATCTGGCTGAACGTCTCGACGCGGCCCTGCACGTGCGGGGCGATCTTCATCATGTATTCAGGATTTAGCGCCCAGTTTTGCACACGAGCGGCAAACTCCTCGACAGGCAGTTCACGCAGCCATTGACCGTTGAGCCACGACAGCTTCTCGATGTCGAAGATCGGACCGCCCAGCGACACACGGGACAGGTCGAAATGCTCGACCATTTCCTGCAGCGAAAACTTCTCGCGCTCGTCAGGCATCGACCACCCCATGCGGCCCAAGTAGTTGAGCATGGCCTCAGGCATGAAGCCCATGCGCTCGTAGAAAGTCACCGAGGTCGGATTCTTGCGCTTGGACAGCTTGCTCTTGTCCGGGTTACGCAGCAGCGGCATGTAGCACAGCTGCGGCTTTTCCCAGCCAAAGTATTCGTACAGCAGAATCAGTTTCGGTGCCGAGGGCAGCCACTCTTCGCCGCGCAGCACGTGGGTGATACCCATCAGGTGGTCATCGACCACGTTGGCCAGGAAGTAGGTCGGCAGACCGTCGGTCTTCATCAGGACCTGCATGTCCATGCGGTCCCACGGAATTTCCACCTCGCCACGCAGCATATCCGGCACCACGCAGACGCCTTCGGTCGGCACCTTCATGCGGATGACGTGTGGCTCGCCCGCGTCCAGACGACGTTGCACTTCTTCCTTGGAAAGCAGCAGCGCACGACCGTCATAGCGAGGGGTCTCACCCTTGGCCATCTGCTCGGCGCGCATTTCGTCCAGTTCTTCAGCGGTGCAGAAGCACGGGAAGGCATGGCCCATTTCGACCAGTTGCCGGGCGTATTTCTGGTAGATCTCGCCCCGCTCGCTCTGGCGGTAAGGACCATGCGGCCCGCCGACATCCGGTCCTTCGCTCCACTCGATGCCGAGCCAGCGCAGCGCGTCGAAAATCTGCTGTTCGGACTCGCGGGTAGAACGCAACTGATCGGTGTCTTCGATCCGCAGGATGAACTCGCCACCGTGCTGCTTGGCAAAGCAATAGTTGAAAAGTGCGATGTAAGCCGTGCCGACGTGAGGGTCGCCTGTGGGCGATGGCGCGATGCGGGTACGAACGGTGGTCATGGAAAATCCCGAAATAAGGTCGATCAAGCGAAGAATGTTAACAGGCCGGGGGCGTCAGGCTCCAGCGCGGGCGCTGTAGCTGATGGAGCACATGACCCGCGGCCTGCTCCATGAATCTGGAGGTTGAATGCAAAGCCCCCGTAGGAGGGGGCTTACCCGCAATACGATTTTTCAGACGCTATCGCCGGCAGGCCGCCTCCTGAAGTCTGGCGTCTGCCGCCAGCCAGCGCTGCGTCAGACCGCCAGCAAGCGCTCACGCAGCTTGCCGATTTCGTCGCGCATCTGCGCCGCAGCCTCGAATTCCAGGTCGCGAGCCAACTGGTACATCTTCTCTTCCAGTTGACGAATGCGCTTGGTGATTTCGCTGGGCGAACGCAGTTCGTTTTCGTACTTGGCGTTTTCCTCGGCGGCCTTGGCCATGCCTTTGCGCTTTTTGCTGCGCGAGCCGGGCACGGTGGCGCCTTCCATGATGTCGGCCACGTCCTTGAACACGCCTTTGGGCGTGATGCCGTGCTCCAGGTTGAACGCGATCTGCTTCTCCCGACGTCGTTCGGTCTCGCCGATGGCCCGCTCCATGGAGCCGGTGATCCGGTCGGCGTACAGGATCGCCCGGCCGTTGAGGTTACGCGCCGCCCGACCGATGGTCTGGATCAGCGAACGGTCCGAACGCAGGAAACCCTCCTTGTCGGCATCCAGAATCGCCACCAGCGACACTTCCGGCATGTCCAGGCCCTCGCGCAGCAGGTTGATCCCCACCAGCACATCGAAGGTCCCCAGACGCAGGTCGCGGATGATCTCGACGCGCTCCACGGTGTCGATGTCCGAGTGCAGGTAGCGCACACGCACGCCGTGGTCGCTCAGGTAGTCGGTCAGGTCTTCGGCCATCCGCTTGGTCAGCGTGGTCACCAGCACCCGCTCTTCAATGGCCGCACGCTTGTTGATTTCCGACAGCAGGTCATCGACCTGAGTCAACGCCGGGCGAATCTCGATCTGCGGGTCCACCAGACCCGTTGGACGAACCACCTGCTCGACCACACGACCGGCATGTTCTTCTTCATATTTACCGGGAGTCGCCGAGACGAAGATGGTTTGCGGGCTGACGTTCTCCCACTCCTCGAAACGCATTGGCCGGTTGTCCAGCGCCGATGGCAGACGAAAGCCGTATTCCACCAGGGTTTCCTTGCGCGAACGGTCCCCTTTATACATGGCGCCCACCTGCGGCACGCTGACGTGGGACTCGTCAATCACCAGCAGGGCGTCGGGCGGCAGGTAATCGTACAGCGTCGGCGGGGGCGCACCGGTCGGGCGTCCCGACAGATAGCGTGAGTAGTTTTCGATGCCGTTGCAGTAGCCCAGCTCCAGAATCATCTCCAGGTCGAACCGGGTGCGCTGTTCCAGACGCTGGGCTTCAACCAGTTTGTTCTGGCTGCGCAGGTATTCCAGACGCTCGCCGAGTTCGACCTTGATGCCTTCCATCGCGTCCAGCAGGGTTTCGCGAGGCGTGACGTAGTGGCTCTTGGGGTAGAAGGTGAAACGCGGCAATTTGCGAATCACCTCGCCGGTCAACGGATCGAATGCCGACAGGCTCTCGACCTCGTCATCGAACAACTCGACACGAATCGCTTCCAGATCCGATTCGGCCGGATAGATGTCGATCACATCGCCCCGCACACGAAAGGTGGCGCGGGCAAAGTCCATGTCATTGCGGGTGTATTGCAGGTCCGCCAGACGACGCAGCAAGGCGCGCTGGTCGAGTTTGTCGCCACGGTCGATGTGCAGCACCATGCGCAGGTAGGTTTCCGGGCTGCCCAGACCGTAAATGCACGACACCGTGGTGACGATGATGGCGTCCTTGCGCTCCAGCAGCGCCTTGGTAGCGGACAGGCGCATCTGCTCGATGTGGTCGTTGATCGAGGCATCCTTCTCGATGAAGGTGTCGGAAGACGGCACGTAGGCTTCAGGCTGGTAGTAGTCGTAGTACGAGACGAAGTATTCGACGGCGTTGTTTGGAAAGAACGCCTTGAACTCACCATACAACTGCGCCGCCAGGGTCTTGTTCGGCGCCAGCACCAGGGTCGGGCGCTGTACCTGGGAGATGACGTTGGCGATGCTGAACGTCTTGCCCGAGCCCGTCACACCCAGCAGGGTCTGGTGCGCAAGTCCGGCGTCGATCCCTTCGACCAGTTGGCGAATGGCCTCGGGCTGATCGCCGGCGGGCTCAAAACGGGTAACGAGCTGGAACTCGGACATAACCTACCTCTTGAATTCGTTCGCGGGATTCGCGACAAGACCTCGTCTGCACGGTTGTACCGGCAATGACGAAATCACCGCCAACGGCTCATCCCGTCCGTTTAAAGACGTCGGGCCGTGGCAGTGCTTGAAGTGATGCACTGTAAATGGAGACGTTTGCGCATGTTTCAAGGCGCTCATTTTATCAGTGGCTACATCATTGAGGTTTCAGCGGGACGAACGTTCTGCAAATAACCGGAAAAACCTTGAAAAAACCTGCCCTGCCCTGTCGCCGCCTCGGGGGATGGTCTCTATACTAGGTCCCCGTTTGTGCACCGCTTTGGCGCAGTCGGCCGCAGCGTGCATTCCTCTCCGCCCTCCATTCAGAGCTGCCGCAAAAATGAGCCTCTTCTCCGCTGTCGAAATGGCGCCCCGCGATCCAATCCTGGGTATCAACGAAGCATTCAACGCCGACACCCGCACCACCAAGGTCAACCTTGGCGTGGGTGTCTACTGTGACGAAGACGGCCGCATTCCCCTGCTGCGCGCAGTGGCTGAAGCCGAGAAGATCCGCGTTGCACAGCACGCACCACGTGGCTACCTGCCGATCGACGGCATCGCGGCCTACGACCAGGCCGTGCAGAAGCTGCTGCTGGGTGCTGATTCACCGCTGATCGCCTCGGGCCGTGTCTTGACCACGCAATCGGTCGGCGGTACCGGCGCACTGAAAATCGGCGCAGACTTCCTCAAGCAACTGCTGCCGGACGCCGTCGTGGCGATCAGCGACCCGAGCTGGGAAAACCATCGCGCGCTGTTCGAAACCGCAGGCTTTCCAGTACAGAACTACCGTTATTACGACGCAGCCTCCCATGATGTGAACCGTGGCGGCATGCTCGAAGACCTGCAAAATCTGCCTGACCACTCCGTGGTCGTGCTGCACGCCTGCTGCCACAACCCGACCGGCGTCGACCTGAACCTGGAAGACTGGAAAAAGGTTCTGGAAGTGGTCAAGGCCAAGGGCCACGTGCCTTTCCTGGACATGGCCTATCAGGGCTTCGGCCAGGGCATTCAGGAAGACGCCATCGCGGTCCGTCTGTTCGCCGAGTCCGGCCTGACCTTCTTCGCTTCAAGTTCGTTCTCCAAATCGCTGTCGCTGTACGGCGAGCGCGTGGGCGCGCTGTCGATCATCACTGAATCGAAAGAAGAAACCGCCCGTGTCCTGTCCCAGGTCAAGCGCGTGATCCGCACCAACTACTCCAACCCGCCGACCCACGGCGCAATCATCTCCGCGGCTGTGCTCAACGACCCGGCGCTGCGTGCCATGTGGGAAGAAGAACTGGGCGAAATGCGCGTGCGCATCCAGGGCATGCGCAAGGCAATGGTCGAGCGTCTGGCCGACAACCCGGCGGGTCAGGACTTCAGCTTCGTGGGTCGCCAGTGCGGCATGTTCTCCTACTCCGGCCTGACCGCCGCACAGGCGCAGCGTCTGCGCAGCGAATTCGGCATCTACGCCCTGGACACCGGCCGTATCTGTGTCGCGGCGCTGAACCAGAAGAACATCGACGTGGTGTGCGACGCGATCAAGAAGGTGTTGTAAGTCACCTACCCGGCACACACAGATTTCAGCCAGTGGGAGCGGACTTGTCCGCGAAGGGGCCGGTGTATTCACTCGAAGGGTTGCGCCTGGAAGTCGGTCTTCGTGAGCAAGCTCACTCCCACAGGTTGAAAACCGGCTCATCAGCCAGTGGGAGCGGACCCGTTCGCGAAGCATCCCACACAGCGCTGTGTACAAGACACCAGCGCCGCGCCTACCACTCGGCGATCCAATCGAACGATCCCCTTCCCCTCCACCTCGAAAGCCTGTCAGTACTTTTCTGAAGCAGACCTTTGAGGTAATCATGTCTACCGAACCGCAACGGCAAAAAGAACAGGCACCCGGTCAGCACACACGCCCGGACCAAGGCACGGACCGCAATGATCCGGCCATCGATCCACAAGCGCCCGATGCGGTGCCGGATCAGGGTCAGGACGAAAGCCAACGCCAGAATCAGAGCCAGCAACAGAGCCAGCAACAGAGCCAGCAACAGAGCCAGAGCCAGTCACAAGGCTCGGCAGAAGACAGCGCCTACGTGCCTGACTATGAGCCTGAGGAAATACCCAAGACCCAACGCAATCATCAGCCCACCCAAGGCGTCGATGCCGATATCGACACTCAGGGTGGTTGACACTTCGCGTTGAACGCGTGAATTGGGCCATCTGGCCCAATCACCTGAAAGCGCACCTCAAGGCCTGCGTTCTTCCCTGATGTCCTGCACCTGATACGCCGGATCAGCCTTGATCTGCTGCTCGGTGAAGGGCAGATCAGCCCATTGCTTTTTCGAGAACGCTTCGGTCTGGTCTCGCGAGTGGACGGATTGTGGATTGCTCGACTCGGAAAACGCCAGCAAGCCCCTGGCCTTTGGGCCCTGCTCGTCGAATGTCACCACTTGCAGGTAGCTGGTGCCGCTGACCACCTCACGCTTGCCGTCCTTGCCCGCCACCGTCTGCATCGCGTTGTAAACCCCCAGGGCCGCCGGACCGCCGTGGATCGGAATCGGCTTCCCACCGAGGCTCGACACCTGAATATCGCCCCAGGTCGTGTTCGCCGGCAGGCCTGTCTTGCTCACCTCCTCCTGCACCGCCAGCATGGCCGCACGCAAGGCCGTGGCGACCTCGGCACGCTCAATCGCCAGCCCCCGTGGCGTGCGGACCGGATCCTGCGCATCGAACACCACCCGCCAGCGCGACCCGACGGACTGCATGGCGGTCATGATCTTCTGAAAGTACACGAAGCCCACGCCACTGTTCAGGTCAACGCGACCGTCCCAGGCTTTCAACGCTGCACACAAAGGCGCCAGGCGTTTTTCATCGTCGCCCAGCCCAGTGGCACAAAACTGCAGAAGGTCCGGCAGCACTTGCCCGGCTTGATACACCTCGTTGTCCATCACCATGGCCTGCAGGTTCTCGACGCTGACCTTGCCCGCCTGCTGCAACGTGCCGAGCCTGTCCAGCGCAAAGCGCGCACGTAGCCCCAGCGGCTGGCCTTCCTGGCTGATCAGCGGCGAAAAGTTTTTCTGCGGTGCTGCCGGATTGACCATCCAGGCCGAGTCGTTGGCATGCTGCACGAAGTCGGTACGCAGCAGTTGCGGCTGGCGCGACGACGCAAAGATGCCCGGTTGCACCGCCTCTGGGGCGATGTCCCAGTTACAGTCACTGCGTGAGCCGTCGAGGATGATCAACTCGGTGCCGATGCGCGGGTCGCTGCACTTGGCGAGCTTGGCCGCATCGACGTTCGGCACCACCGAGATGTTCATATACAGCGCCTGTCCCAAGGCATCGACCGCCACGGTATTCACCCACGGAATCCCCTGGATGCTGTGCACCGAATCCTGAAACGCCTTGAGGCTTGTCGCCTTATCCATGGCGTACCACTGCTGCAACACGCGGTCATTCTTGAGGTTCGCATCGCGCAGGCTGAAAGCGAACCTGTCGTTCCAGTCCAGTTTGCCGGGCCATTGCACGATGGGGCCGAACGTCGACGAGTAAACCGTGCGGGTCACCGGCTTGACGCTGCCGTCGGACTGTCTGGTCTGGACAGTGACCTGTTGCTTGCCCATGGCCACCGACTTGCCGTCGAGCAGGTAACGGGTCGGGTCTTTGGGATCGAGCTGCAAACGATGCAGGGTGAAGTGTCTGGACGTATCCACGGTGTGGGTCCATGCCAGATGCTGGTTGAAGCCAATGTTGATCAGCGGCAGACCCGGCAGCGCCGCACCCATCACGTCCAGCTTGCCGGGGATGGTCAGGTGCATCTGATAAAAACGCAGGCCGCCACCCCACGGAAAATGTGGGTTGGCCAGCAACATGCCACGGCCGTTGGCCGACAGCTCGCGCCCGATAGCGACGGCGTTGCTGCCGCGCTCCAGCGCGAATTGCTCATTGCGGGCAGCGGCCAGTTGCAGTGCCTGACGCTGGTCATCCTGAAGGCTGGCCTGAGCACCCGGCTGCGGCGGCCTGGCACCGGCCAGCGCTTCGGTGAACTGACCCACCCCGCCTTCAACCAGCAAACGGCGGGTCAGGCGCACCAGATCGTCGGTGCTGATCGGCCTCACCCATTCAGCGGCGCAGGCCGGTGGCAGCCCTTCGGCGCTCTGTTCGCCCAGTGAACGGTTGTAGCCGGCGACATATCCCTGCATCAACTGGCGAATCTCGAGCGGCTGCGCCGTCCAGAAATCAGCCAGCGCTTCGGGCGTGTTCAACCAGTTGAACAACAGGTCGCTGGCCAGGTTGTTGCGCTGCTCAAGGGTCGCCTTGTCTGGACCGAAATAGCGCGAACGCTCGCCGTTGACCGTGACAACCTCGTTGGCCAGCAGGCACAGGTTGTCCTGCGCATAGGCGTAACCGATGCCGTAACCCAGCCCGCGTTCATCAGCGGCGACGATGTGCGGCACGCCAAAACCGGTACGACGAACCTGCGCCGAGGCGCTCTGATTCTCGGCGGTCACGAGCGCCTGGGCGGGTACAACCAGCCCGAGCGATAGACCTGCTACAAGCAGACAGGACAAGGGTCTGGACATGATCATGCTGACTCCACCTCGAAAGAAAAACGGAACACGACTGGAAACAGCCGCTCCCGTTAAACGAGGCCACCGAGTGAAATTTAGTCGGCACAGCCATTTTACTGACAGCGCTAAATTCCCCTGCGGCGCTCTCGTCTTAATGACAGCTCCCGTAGCCGTCGCCCGTTGAACGGCTGATTTTCCCCAGGCAGGAACCCTGCATGAAACGCTCTCGACTCCCTCGACGCACTGTCCTCGCGGCCCTTTGCCTGTTTCCGGTCATTGCAGTGTGCGCATGGCAGATCCTGCCCGATGACCACAGCAAGACACACACCGTGACCGTGACGCGCGGCAGCATTGAAAGCAGCGTAACGGCGCTGGGCACACTGCAACCGCGCAGCTATGTTGACGTCGGCTCGCAGGCGACCGGGCAGATCATGAAGATTCACGTGCAGGTGGGCGACCAAGTCAAGGAAGGTCAGTTGCTGGTCGAGATCGATCCGTCCACCCAAAAAGCCAGGCTCGACGCGGCGCGCTACGCCATCGACAACCTCAAGGCCCAGCTTCAGGAACAACGCGCACTGCACGAGCTGGCCCAGCAGAAGCAGCAACGTCAGCAGCGTCTGGCAGCCGGCGGCGCGACCCGGGCCGAGGACGTGCAGGCCGCCGAATCAGAGTTTCGCGCCACCCAGGCCAGGGTCGACATGTTCAAGGCGCAGATCCTCGAAGCCCAGGCAGCGTTGCGCAGTGACGAGGCTGCGCTGGGCTACACGCGCATTTATGCACCCATGAGCGGCACGGTGGTCGCGCTGGATGCCCGCGAAGGTCAGACCCTTAATGCCCAGCAGCAGACGCCGCTGATCCTGCGCATCGCCCGGCTGTCGCCAATGACTGTCTGGGCCGAAGTGTCTGAGGCCGACATCGGCCATGTGAAGCCGGGCATGAACGCCTATTTCACCACCCTGAGCGGCGGCAACCGGCGCTGGAAAAGCACTGTACGGCAGATTCTGCCGGTGCCGCCCAAGCCGCTGGAGCAAGCCAATCAAGGTGGCGGCAGCCCGAGCAGTTCGCGCAAGAGCGGCGGCGGCCGGGTCGTGCTGTACACCGTTCTACTGGACGTCGACAACGACGATCAGGCCTTGATGGCCGAGATGACGGCGCAGATTTTCTTCGTCGCCG
The DNA here is from genome assembly GCF_900143095.1 of Pseudomonas asturiensis. Classification (GTDB taxonomy): domain Bacteria; phylum Pseudomonadota; class Gammaproteobacteria; order Pseudomonadales; family Pseudomonadaceae; genus Aquipseudomonas; species Aquipseudomonas asturiensis. The sequence continues at coordinate 197,450 of NZ_FRDA01000011.1, forward strand.
GCCGTGCGCAAGACACCCTGACCGCGCCGCTGTCGGCGTTGAAGAGCGGGATACAAAACGACCTGCAGACCGCACAGGTGCTGACCACACGCGGCGAAGTACAGAGCCGTCAGGTGCGCACAGGCATCAGCGATCGATTACGCGTGCAGATTCTGGACGGCCTCGAAGAAGGCGACCGGCTGCTGGTGCCCTCGACGTCCGGCAGCGGAGGCTGAATGCAGACGCCGCTGATCGACCTGCGGGCCATTCGCAAATCCTACGGCGGTGGCGACAGCCCACAGGTCAACGTGCTGCAAGGTATCGACCTGTCGATCCACGCCGGTGAATTCGTGGCGATTGTCGGCGCGTCCGGTTCCGGCAAGTCGACGCTGATGAATATCCTGGGCTGCCTGGACCGGCCGACCTCGGGCGAGTACCTGTTTGCCGGGGAAAATGTTGCCGAACTGGGCAGCGACGAGCTGGCCTGGCTGCGCCGCGAGGCGTTCGGTTTTGTGTTTCAGGGCTATCACCTGATCCCGTCCGGCTCGGCACAGGAAAACGTCGAAATGCCGGCGATCTATGCCGGAACACCGGCTGCGCAACGGCATGCCCGTGCCGCCGCCCTGCTCGACCGGCTGGGGCTCGCTTCACGCACCGGCAACCGCCCGCATCAGCTGTCCGGCGGTCAGCAGCAGCGGGTGTCCATCGCGCGCGCGCTGATGAACGGCGGCCACATCATCCTCGCTGACGAACCCACCGGCGCGCTGGACAGCCAAAGTGGCGCGGACGTCATGACGTTGCTGGACGAGCTGGCCAGCCAGGGCCACGTCGTTATTCTGATTACCCACGACCGGGACGTCGCCGCCCGCGCCAGACGCATCATCGAAATCAGCGACGGGCGTATCGTCAGCGACACACTCAACGGGACAGCTGATGCTGCCCAGCCTGCGACCAACCCGGTCGCCCTGCAGGCCGTCGATCTGCGGGCGCGTCTGGCCCAGGGCAGCAGCACTCGCGGCGCCTGGAAAGGTGAATTGCTCGACGCCGTACAGGCGGCCTGGCGGGTGATGTGGATCAACCGGTTTCGCACCGCACTGACGCTGCTGGGCATCGTCATCGGCGTCGCTTCGGTGGTGGTCATGCTGGCAGTCGGCGAAGGCAGCAAACGCCAGGTCATGGCACAGATGTCATCGTTCGGCTCCAACATCATTTACCTCAACGGCAAAGCGCCGAGTCCGCGCGCGCCGAAAGGCATCATCACCCTTGAAGAAGTCGCTGCGCTGGGTGATCTGCCCGAGGTGCGGATGATCATGCCGGTCAATGGCGGCCAGGCCGGCGTGCGCTTCGGCAATGTCGATCACTCCAGCTACGTGGGTGGCAACGACACGCATTTTCCGGCGATTTTCAATTGGCCGGTGGTTGAAGGCAGTTACTTCACCGAAGCCGATGAGCAGAGTGCCGCAGCGGTGGCCGTAATCGGCCACAAGGTCAGGCAGAAGTTGTTCGGTGACCGGATCGACCCCATCGGTCAGTACATCCTGATCGAGAACGTGCCGTTCCAGGTGGTCGGCGTGCTTCAGGAAAAAGGTGCAAGCTCCGGCGACCTGGACAGCGACAACCGCATCGCGATTCCGTATTCGTCGGCCAGTATTCGCCTGTTCGGCTCGCAGGACCCTGAATACATCACCCTCGCCACCCGCGATGCCGACAACGTCAAACAGGCCGAAGCAGCGATCCGCGACCTGCTCGATCGCCTGCACAACGGCAAGCAGGACTACGAGCTGACCAACAACGCGGCGATGATCCAGGCCGAAGCCCGCACCCAGAACACGCTGTCGTTGATGCTGGGCTCGATTGCGGCGATTTCGCTGCTGGTCGGCGGCATTGGCGTGATGAACATCATGCTGATGACTGTGCGTGAGCGAACCCGCGAGATCGGCATCCGCATGGCCACCGGCGCACGTCAGACCGACATTCTGCGCCAGTTCCTCACCGAAGCGGTGATGCTCTCGGTCGTTGGCGGCCTGGCCGGCATCGTGCTGGCGCTGGGCATGGGCGCGGTGTTGTTGCTGAGCAAGGTCGCGGTGGCCTTTTCGCTGTCGGCCGTGGCGGGAGCCTTTGGCTGCGCGCTGATCACCGGGGTGATCTTCGGTTTCATGCCCGCCCGAAAAGCTGCCCGGCTCGATCCGGTTGCGGCCCTCACCAGTCAATGAATAATCAATCCATGAAAGCACACTTCACGCTGTTGACCACTTGCCTGTTGCTGGCCGCCTGCAGCACGCCAGCACCCGGCCCGGACAGCGGCATCCAGCCACCGCCGACCTGGGCGTTCGCCCAGAGCGCCGCGACCCAACGCAGCGATGCGCGTTGGTGGCAACGCTTCGGCAGCCCACAACTGAATCGTCTGATCGAACAGGCCAGCCGTGACAGCCATGAAGTCGGCGCAGCCATGGCGAGGGTGCATCAGGCTCAGGCGACGGCGATTATCGGTGGCGCACCCCTGCTGCCTGAACTGAGTTACGACCTGCGCGGCGAGCGCAAAAAATTCATGCGCAGCAGCGACCGCAAGGCCAATCCGTCGGACGACAACAACACCGACATGTTCACCGCCGACCTGACCGCCAGCTACGAAGTGGACTTCTGGGGCGGTGTGGCGGCCGGTCGCGACAGCGCCTTGCAAAGCCTGCGCGCCAGCCAGTTCGATCAGGCAACCGTTGAGCTGACCCTGCTCAGCAACGTAGCCGACCGTTACGCACAAACCCTGTCGGCCCGCGAGCAAGGCCGTATCGCCGAGCTGAACCTGGCCAACGCCAAGGATGTATTGCGTCTGGTGCAGACACGCTACGACTCGGGCTCAGCGACGGCGCTGGAATTGGCGCAACAAAAGAATCTGGTCGCCACTCAGCAGCGCGAGTTGCCGCGCATTCAGCAACTGGCCAATGAACAACTGATCACCCTCGCCGCCTTGCTGGGTCAGCCGGTGCAGAACCTCGCACTGAACAACGAGGCATTCGATACGCTCAGTTGGCCGGACATCGGCAGCGGCGTGCCCAGCGACCTGCTGACCCGCCGTCCTGACCTGGCCAGGGCCGAAGCCGAGCTGGCAGCCGCGCAAGCCGACGTCACCGTTGCCCGCGCGGCGATGCTGCCCAAGCTGACCCTGAGCGCCCGCGTCGGCACCGAGTCGATCCGCGCCGAAGACTGGCTGCGCACGCCCTTCACCAGCCTGGCAGCGGGCCTGGTCGGACCGATCTTCAACAACGGCCGCCTCGGTGCCGAGCGTGATAAAGCCAAGGCGCGCCAGGAAGAACTGCTGGAAACCTACCGTGGCGCGATCATCAACAGCTTCGCCGACGTGGAAAAGGCCCTGAACAGCATTGATGGCCTTGATCAACAACGCGGGTGGCACGAAGAAGAACTGAAACAGGCTCAGACCGCGTTTCGCATCGCACAGAGCCGCTATCAGGAAGGTGCCGAAGACCTGCTGACCGTGCTGGAAACCCAGCGAACCCTGTACCAGGCACAAGACGTGAGCGTGCAGTTGAGACTGTCACGGGTGCAGGCCAGTATCGCGCTGTACAAGGCGCTGGGCGGTGGGTGGCAGGTACGTTGACTACAAAGCGAAGACGCCTCTTTCAAGTCCTGTGGGAGATTCTATGGTTGTCATCAAGCCATAATCAGCCCTTTCGGTTGGTACTCGCTCTGATTTTTCAGCAGGGAGAACGCGATCCGAGCGAGCTTACGGCTGAGCATGACAAGCACCTGGGTAGTCGCTTTTCCGCTGCTCAGGTGTTCGTTGTAGAACCCTTTCCAGGTACTTGATCGACAGGCCGACATGGCTGCGTTATGCAGTAATCGACGAACTTCCGAGCACCCTCGCTTGGTTAAGGATCTACGACCATTTTTTTGGCCCGAGTCACTCACCCTCAGATCCATGCCCAAAAAAGCGATGAAAGAATCGCTGCTTTTAAAGTCGCCT
>NZ_FRDA01000021.1 GCF_900143095.1 Pseudomonas asturiensis
TAACTCATTGAATCTCAAGGCTTTTTCGTTTCCGTCTGCGCCGGAAGTGGGGCGAATTATAGACACATCACAGAGCGCGTCAACAGCTAATTTCAGGTTTTTACCGGCCGATTTGTCCTGAGTGCACCGAGACGGGGGATTCGCCTAGCAATCATTGGGATTCTAAGGATCAGCAGCCCGCCTCCGATGGCCGCATATAAGGCCCACTCCTTGAGATCGGCACGGACAATCCAGAACATATGCAGCAAACCCAAGCCAAGAATCACGTAGGTCAGCCGATGCAGCTTCTTCCATCGCGCGCCCAGTCGACGCTGACTATAGCGATTAGATGTCACTGCCAGCGCCAGCAGACAGAGAAATGCGAGCGCGCCAACAATGATGTAGGGCCGCTTGACCAACTCCACACCCAATTGCCCGAAATCCAGCCCCAGAACAAAAAGCGTGTACATGGTCATGTGCAACACGACGTAGGCAAAGCACCAAAGCCCTAATTGCCGGCGTACCACGATCCAGAAAGGCCAGCCGCTCAATCGCTGCAGCGGCGTCATGGCCAACGTGATCAGCAACAGTATCAGCGCCCCTAACCCGAAGTTCTCAACCAGCGCCTTGCCCGGATCAGGACCGAGCGCAAATATCCAGGCCTGATAGAGCCAGAGAACGGGCGCAACGCATGCAGCCAGAAATACGCAGAGACGCAGCAAGGGATAACGCATCAATAGTCCTTCCGCAGATCCATGCCGGTATATAGAGAGGCGACCTCTTCCTCATACCCGTTGAACATCTTCGTATCCCGGACATTAGGACTGAACAGACCGCTCGGCAGCCGCCGCTCACGGGCCTGTGTCCAACGGGGGTGATCCACAGTCGGGTTCACGTTGGCATAGAAGCCGTACTCATTGGCCGCAATGCTTTGCCAGGTCGTCTTGGGCTGCTCGCTGACCAGACTGATGCGCACAATCGACTTCACGCTCTTGAAGCCATACTTCCAGGGCACGACCAATCGTAGCGGCGCGCCATTCTGATTGGGCAACTCTCGCCCATACATGCCCACCGCCAGGATCGCCAGCGGGTTCATCGCCTCATCCAGACGCAGCCCTTCTACATAAGGCCAGTCGATAAGGGCGAAATCGGAACGCTGCCCCGGCATGGACTTGGAATCTTCCAGCGTCTCGAAACGAATGTACTTGGCCTTCGAGGTCGGCTCTACCTGCTTGAGCAAAGCCGAGATAGGAAACCCGATCCAGGGAATAACCATCGACCAGGCCTCGACGCACCGCAGACGGTAGATGCGCTCTTCCAATTGATAAGGCTTCATGAAGTCTTCGAGGGCATAGCGACCCGGCTTGCCGACCTCACCATCAATCACCACGCTCCATGGCTCGGTCTTCAGGGAGCCCGCGTTTTTTGCAGGATCGCCCTTGTCCGTCCCGAACTCATAGAAGTTGTTGTAGTGGGTCGCATCCTTGAAGGGTGTAATCGCCTCATCTCTGACGTTAACCGCCTGCCACTTCGTCGCGGGCAGTTTGTCGGCAAACCAGCCTGGCGCTTTGCCTGCTTCGACATCGGCGTAACGCGAGGGGTCGGCGGCACTGGCCCAGCGCGGCAAGGCACTCACCGCCAATCCGGCAAGCGAACTGGCCAATAGCGTGCGGCGAGAAAGGTAAATGGATTCAGGCGTTACGTCGGACTCTTTGGAGTCGGACGCAGAAGGAAGCTTGATTAGCATGATGACTCCGCAGCCTAGGGGAACTGATGCACCAATAGACTACGGAGTATGGGGGAAATTAGATCAATTTGAGGATTTGTGACGACGAAGGCGCAACAAATACTGAGCAGGGCCGGATAGCGCGTAGCCGAGGAATATCAGCAGCAGAATGCGAGGCGGATCACTGAATACCACCGCGAATACCAAAACCACTGCAAGAATGGCAACGAACGGCACGCGTCCTCTCAGATCCAGCTCCTTGAAGCTGTTGTACTTGATGTTGCTGACCATCAGCATGCCAGCACCGGCTACCAGCAGCGCGACCAGGAACGACAGCTTGGACCCTTGAATGCCGAAGTCACTGAACGCCCAGACAGTACCCGCCACCACACCTGCCGCAGCCGGACTGGCCAGACCGATGAAGTAGCGCTTGTCGGCCTTGCCCACTTGCGTGTTGAAGCGCGCCAGACGCAACGCCGCGCCTGCGACATAGATGAAGGCAACCATCCAGCCGACCTTGCCCATATCCCCGAGCGCCCAGCCGAATGCCAGCAAGGCAGGAGCCACACCAAAGGCGACCATGTCGGACAGCGAATCGTATTCGGCGCCGAAGGCGCTTTGCGTATTGGTCATGCGCGCCACACGACCATCAAGCCCATCGAGCACCATGGCCACGAAGATGGCGATGGCGGCAAAGGCAAAATACTTGCTGGCTCCAGCCGCATCGCCAGCACTCAAGGCACTTTGAGCGCTCATGGAACTGATGATGGAGTAGAAGCCCGCAAACAGATTCGCGGTAGTGAACAGGTTCGGCAGTAGATAGATACCGCGATGACGGACCTTGCGCCCTTCGGCGTCGTGCCCTTCTTCAACGTGTTCATCGATGGGTAGCAGACTTTCAGCGTCAGAGGCCTTGATCGGCTCTTCAGGACGTTCGCTCATGGACATTACCTTGCAGCGGTTTGAAAAGGTTCGACAGATGTCTGCGACGAGGGTTCGTCCGCAAACGATGCAGCTTTATACCAGAGCCTGACCCCATAACGAAAAAACGCGGCCCATTGGCCGCGTTTTTTCATGAACCGGAAAAGATCAGTTCTTTTCTTTGTCGACGATTTTGTTCGCCGCGATCCAAGGCATCATCGAGCGCAGTTTCTCGCCGATGATTTCGATGCCGTGCGCTGCGTTGTTACGACGCTTGGCGGTCATCGATGGGTAGCCGGTCGCGCCTTCGCTGATGAACATCTTGGCGTACTCGCCGTCCTGGATGCGCTTCAGAGCGTTACGCATGGCCTGACGGGATTCGGCGTTGATGACTTCCGGGCCGGTCACGTACTCGCCGTATTCGGCGTTGTTGGAGATCGAGTAGTTCATGTTGGCGATACCGCCTTCGTACATGAGGTCAACGATCAGCTTCAGCTCGTGCAGGCACTCGAAGTAGGCCATTTCTGGCGCGTAACCGGCTTCAACCAGCGTTTCGAAGCCAGCCTTGACCAGCTCGACAGTACCGCCACACAGAACAGCCTGCTCGCCGAACAGGTCGGTTTCGGTCTCGTCCTTGAATGTGGTTTCGATGATGCCGGTACGGCCGCCACCAACGCCCGAAGCGTAGGACAGAGCGACGTTCTTGGCGTTGCCCGAAGCGTCCTGGTAAACCGCGATCAGGTCAGGAATACCGCCGCCCTTGACGAACTCGGTACGCACGGTGTGGCCTGGAGCCTTCGGCGCGATCATGATCACGTCCAGGTCCGCGCGTGGCACGACCTGGTTGTAGTGAATGGCGAAACCGTGGGAGAAGGCCAGCGTTGCGCCCTTCTTCAGGTTTGGCTCGACTTCGTTCTTGTACAGCTGGGACTGGAATTCGTCCGGGGTCAGAATCATGACCAGGTCGGCAGCAGCAACGGCGGAAGCAACGTCAGTCACTTTCAGGCCATGAGCTTCAGCTTTGGCGACAGTGGCCGAACCTTTGCGCAGGCCAACAGTGACATCAACGCCGGAGTCTTTCAGGTTGCACGCTTGAGCGTGGCCCTGAGAACCGTAACCGATGATGGCAACTTTCTTGCCCTGGATGATCGAAAGGTCGCAGTCTTTGTCGTAAAAAACTTTCATGGAATTCCCCTGTTATCTTGGCCGTTCAGGCCATTTGCTTAATGAGTTAAACGCTCAGCACTTTGTCGCCACGGGCAATGCCCGTCACGCCACTGCGTACTGTTTCCAGGATGGCGGCGGTGCCGATGGCCTGAATGAAGCTGTCCAGTTTGTCGCTCGTACCGCTCAACTGCACGGTATAGACGCTGGCGGTCACGTCGACGATCTGCCCGCGGAAGATATCCGTGGTGCGTTTGATCTCGGCACGCTGCGCACCGGTGGCCTTGACCTTGACCAGCATCAGCTCACGCTCGATGTGCGCGCTTTCCGAAAGGTCGACCAGCTTGACCACTTCAACGAGCTTGTTGAGGTTTTTGGTGATCTGCTCGATCACCTCGTCATGGCCCACGGTGGTCAGCGTCAGACGCGACAGGGTCGGGTCCTCGGTCGGCGCAACCGTCAGGCTTTCGATGTTGTAGTTACGCTGCGAGAACAGCCCGACGACACGAGACAATGCACCCGGTTCGTTTTCCAGCAGTAAGGAAATGATGTGCCGCATGATTATGTCCGCTCCGTCTTGCTCAACCACATATCGCGCATGGAGCCGTCCTTGATCTGCATCGGATAGACGTGCTCGGTTACATCGACCTGGATGTCGAGGAAGACCAGACGGTCTGTCATGGCAAAGGCTTCTTCCATCTTCGGCTTCAAATCTTTCAGATCAGTGATGCGCATACCGACATGGCCATAGGCTTCGACCAGCTTGACGAAGTCAGGCAGCGATTCCATATAGGAATGCGAGTGACGTGCGCCATAGCTCATGTCCTGCCACTGGCGAACCATGCCCAGCACACCGTTGTTGAGCAGGATGATCTTCACAGGCAGACCGTACTGCAGGCAGGTCGACAGCTCCTGGATGTTCATCTGGATGCTGCCTTCGCCAGTCACACACGCAACGTGCGCATCCGGGAAGTTCAGTTTGACGCCCATGGCTGCCGGGAAACCGAAGCCCATCGTGCCCAGGCCGCCAGAGTTGATCCAGCGATTAGGCTTGTTGAAACGGTAGTACTGAGCCGCGAACATCTGGTGCTGCCCCACGTCCGAGGTGACGTAGGCGTCGCCCTTGGTGACTTCGCACAGTGTTTCGATCACGGTCTGCGGCTTGATCACCGAGCCATCGCCGCGGTTGTACGGGAACAGGTCGCCACCGGCGCGCCATTCGTCAATCTGCTTCCACCAGGCAGCAACGGAGGCTTTGTCCGGGGTCTCGCCGATTTCCTTCAACGTGGCGACCATCTCGGTCAGTACGCTTTCGACAGGGCCCACGATTGGCACGTCGGCCTTGATGGTTTTGGAGATCGATGCCGGATCGATGTCGATATGAATGATCTTGGCATTCGGGCAAAACTTGCTCGCTCCATTGATCACTCGGTCATCGAAGCGCGCACCGACTGCCAGGATCACGTCGGTGTGGTGCATCGCCAGGTTGGCGGTGTAGCTGCCGTGCATGCCAAGCATGCCGACGAACTGACGATCCGTGCCCGGATAGCAACCCAGGCCCATCAAGGTGTTGGTGACCGGCGCATTGAGCAGTTGAGCCAACTCGGTCAGCGGCGCCGAACCGTTGCCCATCACCACACCGCCGCCGGCGTAGATGATCGGACGCTTGGCGGCCAGCAGCATCTCGACTGCCTTGCGGATCTGGCCGGAGTGGCCACGAACCGCCGGGCTGTAGGAACGCAGCTTGGCTTTCTTGGGGAAAACGTATTCGAATTTCTCGGCCGGGTTGGTCATGTCCTTCGGAATATCGACGACGACAGGACCAGGACGGCCGGATTGCGCCAGGTAGAACGCTTTCTTCAGGACTTCCGGGATTTCCGAAGCGTGCTTGATCATGAAGCTGTGCTTCACGATCGGGCGGGAGATACCGATCATGTCGGTCTCCTGGAACGCGTCGGTGCCCACCAGCGTACTGGCAACCTGACCAGACAGAACCACCATCGGGATGGAGTCCATGTAGGCCGTTGCAATACCGGTAATTGCGTTGGTTGCTCCCGGACCGGAAGTCACCAGCACCACGCCCGCCTTGCCGGTTGCACGGGCATAGCCGTCGGCCATGTGCGTGGCAGCCTGCTCGTGACGAACAAGGATGTGGCTTACGGCCGGTTCTTTGAACAGCGCGTCGTAGACATGCAGAAGGGCACCACCCGGGTACCCGTAGATGTGCTCAACGCCTTCGTCACGCAAAAAGCGGACGATCATTTCAGCGCCAGATAAAAGCTCCACGTTGTTCACCTCTAAAACGCCAGAATACCGCCCACTCCGGGACGGGTCTTTATAGGTTTACTGCCAAGCAGAGCATGAGCGACGGTGGTCGCCGACTACGTCAGCACTGACTGAGCAAGTATTGGGATATCCCTGAGTGTTGCGGAACATTCCCACCCAGCGCGAGGTAACGCGTTGCGGGTGTTACAGGTCGGCGCGGGTGTGCGCCTCATGATCTACCGAGAGGGTCTGCTTCTGGCAGTCCTTCTACAGCGAACTTTGGATTGTTGTGATTCGCCCTCCTCAAGTCAAGTCATCGTTGAGCTTTCTTGCGACCAAGTTCCTGAAATTGCACTGTTTCAGACGCACGCGCACCGTTATGGTAGCGTTTGGGGGCATAGACATTTCAAGGAAACACCATGCAATGGATGATATTCGCTGCCGCACTGGCAATGTCAGCGAGCGCAACCACTCAGGCAGCGCCCATCTACAAGTGGGTAGACGCCCAGGGCGTGACGCATTTCGACGCCCAGCCACCCACCGGCAAAGACGCGCAACAGATCAATGTGCAGACACCCCAGCCTGCCGTGACACCTGCGCCACCTTCAGCACCTAAACGTCCAATCGACACGCAGCAGCGCGCCGCCGACGAAAAGGTGCGGGCACAGGTGAAAGCCGAGGAAGCGAAACGGGAAGAGAACTGCGCGACCCTGCGCACCAATCTCGCGCAGTTGCAAATCAATCCGCGGGTGCGCGAGCAGGTGGACGGTGAAACCAGGCGCCTGACGGACGAAAACCGCAAGACCCGTATTGCCGAGACCGAAAAGACCCTCTCCGAGTACTGCAACTAGGCCGTGGCCCGGTCAACGGGCTTCGGTGATCAACTGGTCGAATCGAGCCAGGCTTTGTTGCAGCAGGCGGGTTTCACCCAGACGCCCGGAATAGACCATCTCGGCCATTTCCAGAATGCCTGAGGCATTGGGCAGCGGAAGATCACGTTCGAGTATGATTTTCATCCTCGGCAGGAAAATCCACTGCAACCACTGCGCGAACTCAAGGGTGTCCACACAGAAAGGCTCCTGACTGGACAGCGCCTGTTCGCTGGGCGGCGTGGTATCCCACCAGCCCAGCACACGCAGTTCTCGCTCGATCAGCAACAACTGCTCTGCGACTTCAGGAAAACGCTTGTCCATCAGCGAGCCTTTTGACGCGCCAGCGCGGCGCCAGCCGAATCACCCTGCTTCTCGCGGGATTGAGCGATCAGCTCCCACAAGCTTGCCTGAAGACTCGCACGCCCGTTGGCGTAAGTCAGACCACGGCGAGCCAACTGCTCAGCCTGAGCGGCGTCGCCCTGGGCCAGCCGCACCTGCGCAAGGCGATAAAGCACTTGCGGCTCACGAGGGGCCACGCGTTGCGCACGCTCAAGGCTCGACGAAGCGCCGTTGAGATCACCGCCACTTTGTTGCTGCTGCGCAGTGGTCAGCAAAGCCAGCACAGGGCCATCAAGCTGCTCATCCTCGGAAAGCCCGCCGCCGCTATTACCGGATGGAATCCCGCTTGGCGCAGAGGCCGCAGGAATGCTGTAACTGTTGTTGTTCATCGGCGCGGAGTTGATCGGCGGCTGATTCACAGGCGCAGTGTCGACAGGCTGGCTATCCACGCTGAAAGGCGCCTGACTGGCCGGCGCTGAAAAGCTCTGCCCCGAATCGCTGCCACCTGCGCCCGGAACCATCACCACCACACCCGAATCCTGAGGCACGGCCTGAGGTTGCTGGGTCTGTACGGTGTTGGTCCGGTTCACGCCGCTACGGGATGCCGAAACACGCTCGCCGTTGGAGACTTTCGAGCTCGAATCCACAACCGGAATCGAGCCGCGTTGCACGCTGGCACAGCCGTTGAGCAATGCCAGAGCTGTTAAAGCGGGTATCCACCATTTATTCACTTCAAACCCTCATTGCTTAGTTCAACCAACCCTTGACCCAGTCCATCACCTCAGTGGCAGGTGCCGGAGTGCCGCCACATGTGGCGCCGGGCTGGGGTTCACTGCCGCGAATATACGGCATCTGTACAGCATTCGGGCAGCTGGCATCCGATCCCTGACCAGTCTGGGCGTTGACCCAGGCCTGAACCACGTTGTCCGGCATCGCCATGTCCAGCGGCAGTGGATCGGCTTTGCGCATGAAACTGGTCCAGACCTGCAAGGCACCAGTGGCACCGGTAAACGGCGTCTTGCCGTTGTCGTCGCGCCCCATCCATACCACGGCCAGTAAGTCCTGGCTGAAGCCTGCGAACCAGCTGTCACGAGAATCGTTACTGGTGCCGGTCTTGCCCGCCAGGTTCAACGAACTCGGCAATACGCTGTAGACCGACTTGCCGGTACCTTCACGCATGACGCGCTGCATTGCATTCTGGACCAGATAAATGGCACCCGGATCGAAGCGTTGTTCGATCTGGAACGGATAGCGCTTGAGCGGCTCGCCTTCGGCAGTCAGCACGCTGCGAATACCGCGCATTGGCGTGTTGAACCCGCCACTGGCGATGGTCTGGTACATGGTGGCGACCTCCATCGGGCTCAACCCGCCAGCCCCCAGCAGCATGGACGGATAGGCAGGCCACTCGCGCGTCACGCCAAGCTTTGCAAGGGTCTTGAAGACGTTTGGAATCCCCAGATCCAGACCCAGCTTGGCAGTGGACAGGTTGTAGGAATGCGCCAGCCCCTGATAGAGGAAGATATTGCCGTGGGATTTGCGATCGTAGTTCTGCGGCTTCCAGATCTGGCCATCCGCGCCCTTGACCTGGAACAGCTCGTCGGCGATCCAGCTGGTCAACGTGTACTGGCTCGGGCGCTCCAGCGCAGTCAGATAAATGGCTGGCTTGACCAGCGAGCCAATCGGACGGACCGCATCAATGGCGCGGTTGAAGCCCGCAAACCCGGCCTGACGACTGCCGAGCAGGGCTTGAACTTCACCGGTTTCAGGGTTGGTCACAACCATCGCGGCTTCGACTTCGTCCGCCCCCTTGCGCCCGGACAGACGCTTGAACGTATCGTCCATGGCCGCCTGAGACTTCATCTGCAGGATCGGATCGAAGCTGGTAAAGATACGCAGCCCTTCCTCGGTCAAGTCTTCATCGCGATAGTCTTCGCGCAGTTGACGCTTGACCAGATCCAGGAAGCCGGGGAACGAGCTGTCGGCCAGAGAGCCGGTCTTGGTCACGCCCAAGGGCATTTTCTTGGCGGCAGCCACGACGTCGGCCGTGGCAACGCCCTGCTGCTCGAACAGATCGAGGACCAGATTGCGGCGCTCAAGCGCTCGTTCGGGGTTGCGACGCGGGTTATAGAAGGATGGCCCCTTGACCAGTCCGACCAGCATCGCGACTTGATGAATTTTCAGTTCCGACAACGGCTGGCTGAAAAAATACTGGCTGGCCAATCCGAAGCCGTGGACCGCGCGCTGACCGTCCTGGCCCACGAACACCTCGTTGAGGTAAGCCTCCAGAATTTCCTGCTTGCTGTAATGAATCTCCAGCAAGACGGCCATCATCGCTTCGGTCAGCTTGCGCGTGAGGCTGCGCTCGTTGGTCAGGTAGAAGTTCTTGACCAACTGCTGGGTCAGCGTACTGCCGCCCTGACGCATCTGGCCTTGCGAGGTATTGACCCAGATCGCGCGGGCAATCGACTTGGGCGATACACCGAAGTGATGATAGAAATCGCGGTCTTCGACCGCCACCAGCCCATCGAGCAGATAAGGCGGGGCCTGATCGAGCTTGATGAGAATCCGGTCTTCCAGGTTTTTCGGATACAGGCCGCCAATCAGCAGCGGCTCGAGCCTTGCCACGGCGAGCTTGCCGCCGTTGCCCGATGACAAATCAGCGACATAGTCGCCTGAGAAACGCACACGAACCTGCTGTGCCGGGTCCGTTCCTTCATAGAACTGAAAACCTCGGGTATTCAGGTCGACGGTGTTGCCGTTGACCGCAGCCGCGCCCGGACCATTGGCTACGCTTTCGCGACGATAACCCAGCGCATCGAGTTCGATGAGAAAGTCATCGCGGCTCAGCTTCTGGCCGACGAACAGCTCCAGCGGCCGCGCATAGACCTTCGCGGGAATCGTCCAGCGCTTGCCGGAGAATTTCTCCTGAACAATCGCATCAAGGTAGATAGCCAGACCGGCCAGGAGCACCAGGCCGACAATACTGAGCTTCAACGCCCAGCCCAGCCACTTGCGCAGGCTGCCGGACGGTTGTTTTTTTGCGGGACGGGAAGTACGGGATCGAGTCATGGGCGCGGATTATACGCACTTTGCAAGGCTTCGACAGACACCCGACTCGCCGGTTTGCAGCCTTGCGTCAAGCGGCCATAATGGCGGCATAGAGCAGTTACATTTTTGAGTCCATTCTTGAAGGATCGTCCGTGAGCCAGTCTCTCATCGCAGCCCTGCAGAACCCCGCCCTCTTCCCCCATCCGGTTGAAGAGTTTCAGGTCATCGAAACGCACATTTCCTGGGTCCTGCTCACCGGACCTTACGTCTACAAGTTCAAGAAACCGGTCAACTTCGGCTTTCTCGACTTCACAACGCTGGCGCTGCGTGAACACTTCTGCAACGAAGAACTGCGTCTGAATCAGCGTCTGACCGACGATCTTTACCTTGAAGTAATACCGGTCACCGGCTCGGTCGAAGCCCCACAACTGGGCGGCAGCGGTGAAGTCATCGAATACGCCCTCAAGATGCGCCAGTTTCCGCAAAGCGGCCTGCTCAGCACGCTGCAGGCCAATGGAGAGCTGACAACCGGGCATATCGACGAGCTGGCAGCGCAGATTGCCGGGTTTCACCTGAAAGCTCCGCACGTGACCTTCGAGTCGGAACTGGGTTCGCCTGAAAGCGCGATGGCGCCAGTCGTGCAAAACTTTGAGCAAATTCGTCCTTTGATCAGCGAAAAATCTGATCTGACACAGCTGGATGCTCTACAAGCCTGGGCAGAGTCGAGTTTCGAGCGCCTCAAACCTCTGCTGGCACAGCGTAAAACGGACGGTTTCATCCGCGAATGCCACGGTGATATTCACTTGGGCAACGCCACGCTGATCGAAGGCCGGGTGGTGTTGTTCGACTGCATCGAATTCAACGAACCGTTTCGCAAGACCGACGTTTACGCAGACATCGGCTTTCTGGCCATGGACCTGGAAGATCGCGGCCTGAAGTCGCTGTCTCGGCGCCTGATCAGCCAATATCTGGAAAAGACCGGCGATTATGAAGGTCTGGAGTTGCTGAACTTCTACAAGGCTTATCGGGCCATGGTGCGTGCCAAGGTTGCGCTGTTCAGCCAACCTGCCGACGCCGATGGTGTGCAGCGCGCAGCAACCCTTCGCCAGTACCGCAACTACGCGAATCTGGCCGAAAGCTACAGCGCCATCCCATCGCCTTTTCTGGTCATCACCCATGGCGTATCCGCTGTCGGCAAAAGCCACGTCGCGATGCGCCTGGTCGAATCGCTGGGTGCGGTACGCCTGCGCTCGGACATTGAACGCAAGCGCATGTTCTCCCAGGAAAGCTCGGCACTCTATGGCGAGCAGGCCAGCAGCGCGACGTATGCCCGCCTTCACGAGCTGGCCGGCAAGACGCTACGCGCCGGGTTCTCGGTGGTGATTGATGCAACCTACCTTAAACATGAACAGCGTAAAGCCGCTGCCAAGGTCGCCGAGACCACGGGCGTTCCGTTTCTTATCCTCGACTGCGAGGCCCCGGATGCGGTAATCGCGGGCTGGCTTGAGCAGCGCCAGGCGCAAAACGATGACCCTTCGGATGCGACGATGGACGTCATCAAGGCCCAGCAAGCCAATCGCGAGCCACTCACCGCTGAAGAAATCGCCTGCAGCAAACAGGTGGCGACCCATCAGAGCGGCGACCTGGATCAACTGATCGAGCACTTGCGCCAACGCCTTCCAGGGCTCTGAGTCGCCGGCTCAGCCGTTGGGCAGGTAATGCTTCACGGCTAAACACTGGTGGCGATATACTGGCGCCATAATTCCAACGCAACCCTCGAGGCCATCATGAGCCAGCCCAAACAGATCGACTCACCGCTTTACATGATGTTGCGTAAAGACGACGTCGAAGGCTTCAACCAGGAGAGGCCGAAGACCGGCACGATCGACATGGCCGGCGGCGATTTTCGGGGTCTGGATCTGCGTGAACTGGACACCACAGGCATCGACTTCACCGACGCCTACTTCCGTTCCGCCGATCTGCGTGGCCTGGATCTGCGCAATACGCCGATGGAGGGCGCGAGCATCGCCCACGCTCAGATTTCGGGGGCATTTTTCCCGGCTGAGCTGACGGCTGACGAGATTCTGATGTCGGTGAATTTCGGTACCCGTCTGCGCTACCGCACTCGCTGAGCCCAATAGGTCCTGCCCCGGCATGCGCAACGCATGCCGGGGCAGCGCGGCTGCGTGTACCTTTACCTTGCAAACCTCTCTGCTTCAACGCTCCCTGATCCACTACCCGACCAGCGCCGTGCTATTGCACAGGTCTTGAGCTGACGGCCGCGCGCTGGAAAACAGGTGTTGACTTAGAAATGAGAATCGTTATGATTATCACATCCGGTCGCGAGACTGGACGATACCTGAAAGACCTTGGTTCGGACTTTCAGATTATCTCCTCATCAGGCTAATCACGGTTTTTGACCCGGCTTTTTGCCGGGTCTTTTTTTGCCCGCGAAATAGCCCCAGTCCACCGCCCCTTCAGTTGGCCGACTGATGCACACCCAGGTGTACCAGCAGATCATCCAGCAGACTCGACGCCCCCAGACGTACGCGATCAGCGCTTGTCCATTGTGCGCCGAAACGTGCCTGGGCCAATTGCATGAAAAGCCGGGCGTCTTCCAGCGTACGAATGCCACCCGCCGCCTTGAATCCGGCCTGCCCGCCCACTTCGGCAATGGACTCGAGCATGATGCGCGCCGCTTGGGGCGTTGCATGAATGACGGCCTTGCCGGTACTGGTCTTGATAAAGTCGGCACCTGCCTCGATCGCTGTCTGACCGGCAGTACGAATGAGCTGGGGATCACGCAACTCTCCAGTCTCCAGCGTTACCGTTAGTCTGATGCCCTTGGGGCAAACGGCCTTGCAGGCCGAGATCAGGTCCAGGCCTATTTGCAGATCACCACTGAGCAGTGCGCGAAACGGGTAGACCACGTCGATTTCGTCAGCCCCTGAAACAATCGCCGCACGTGTCTCGGAGGCAGCAGATTCGATAATCACTCCTCCATGGGGGAAATTGACCGCTGCCACGACGCTCACTGAATGAGCCATCAACCGATCCAGCGTCGTGCGCGCCAGGCACACGAAGCGCGGAGAAACGCAGACCGCGGCCACCGGCCCCAGAGGCGTCAATGCACGTTGGCAAATGCCCATGACGCGCTGCTCGGTGTCGTCATTGTTCAAGGCGAACAACTCCAGCAATGCAATGGCCTGACGTGCCAGTTGCTCGTTATCCGGGGTAATCGTATTCATGCCGTTTCACTCTTAAAAACATGAGCGGGACGATATATGACGCGCCGCTTGAAGGGCCCGCCGTCCGACACTAAGAGAGAGGTACTACGCCAACATGAGAAGAGTCCGACTCAATCATTGAGCGGGAGCCGAACCCATGACGTCCCGCTCCCCCTCAGGCCTGGAGGGGAAATCCGACAGCGCGATTCGTGCCTTGACCTGCCACACTAACCCGGTCTCGTCATAAGAAAACGTCGATGAACACCACCATGGAGGCCGTTTGAAATTACTTTGCCCATCAAGCTATCTGGCCGAGTCGCAGAGCCGAGGCCTTGAAGTCGATGACATCAGGTTGCTGGCGGTGCGTCGGCACGGCGAGGTCTTCGTCTACAAGAACCGCTGCCCGCATCGTGGCGTCGCCCTGGAGTGGCAAGCGGACCGGTTTCTGGACAGCAGCGCCAGCCTGATCCAGTGCGCCACCCACGGCGCGCTGTTCCTGATTGAAAATGGCGAATGTGTTGCCGGACCTTGTGAGGGGCAGTCATTGACAGCAGTGGCGTGCCGCGAGGATGAGCAGGGCATCTGGGTAGCCCTGCCCGCGAGCGCCGAGAACCCATAAAGCACGTGGAGGACGCGCTTCACGCCGGATCACCTCGTCCACTGCACCTGCAAGCGCCGATCGATGCGGATAGCCTGCGGCGTCAACTGCACGCCATAGGCCAGGATCTCCACGCCGGCGTCGATGGCATCGCGCAGCGCAGCGGCATAAGCCGGGTCGATCTCCTCTGCTGGGCGTACCGCTTCGATTCCCGTCAGATTGCAGCAATACAACAGCACTGCACGCACGCCTTCTCGCGCCAACGTCGCCAATTCACGCAGATGACGAGCGCCACGCTGGGTCACAGCGTCCGGAAATGCCGCAACGTCGGTGCCGTCGAAACCCAACGTTACACTTTTAACTTCAAGGTACAGAAAGCCTTCGGGGTATTCGAGCCGAAAGTCCACACGGCTTTTTTCCTGCCCGTAAGCCACCTCGCGCTTGAGCGCGGTGAACCCGGCAAGCTCGCTGATCACGCCTGCGCGCAGCGCCTCCTCTACCAGCGTGTTGGCGCGGCCGGTATTGATGCAGGCAAAACGTCCCTGCGGCGTCTCGCTGATTTCCCAAGTCCCTGGCAGCTTGCGTTTGGGGTCACTGGAGCGACTGAACCACACGCGCCCGCCCGGCATCATGCAATTGAGCATCGAGCCGGTATTGGGGCAGTGAATGGTCAGCAGCTCGCCGCTGTCGGTTTCGATGTCGGCGAGAAAACGTTTGTAACGAACAATCAGGCGACCCTGCTCCAGTTCAGGCGAAAAACGCATCAGGCACTCCAACTGCGCAGGCCGCGTGTGATGCGCTCGACGGCTTCCTGCAACCTGGGCAGGCTCTGCGTGTAGGCAAAGCGCACGTGATGCCCGGCCAGATGACGTCCGAAGTCCAGCCCCGGTGTGAACGCCACATGTTCGGTTTCCAGAAAGTGCCGGCAGAATGCGAACGCATCGCCACCGAAGGCGCTGATATCGGCGTAGAGGTAGAAAGCGCCCTCTGGCTCGACGGCGATACCAAAGCCCAGCTCACGCAACGCCGGTAACAGAAAGTCGCGGCGACGCCCGAACTCTTCGCGGCGCTGCTCCAGAATCTCCAGCGTTTGTGGCTCGAAACAGGCGAGCGCTGCGTATTGCGCCATGCTCGGCGCGCTGATGTAGAGGTTCTGAGCGAGCTTTTCCAGGTCCGCCACCGCATCGTCGGGCGCAACCAGCCAGCCCAGACGCCACCCTGTCATGCCAAAATATTTTGAAAAACTGTTGAGCACGAACGCGTCGTCATCCACTTCCAGCACGCTGCTGGCATCCACGCCGTACGTGAGGCCGTGATAGATCTCATCCACCACCAGATGCCCATCGCGCGCTTTGAGCGTCTGCGAAAGCGCCGCCAGCTCGTCGCGGTGCAGCAACGTGCCGGTCGGGTTGGCCGGCGATGCCACCAATGCGCCCACGCTGTCGCCATTCCAGTGCCGCTCGACCAGCTCGGGGGTCAACTGGTAACGCTCCTCAGGGCCTACTGGCACCAATTGCGCACCGCCTTCGACCAGCCGCAGGAAATGCCGGTTGCACGGGTAGCCAGGGTCAGCGAGCAGCCAGTGTTTGCCCGGATCGACCAGCAGACTGCTGGCCAGCAATAACGCACCCGAACCGCCTGGCGTGACGAGAATCCGTTGCGGGTCAATACTGATCTTATAGCGCTGCGCATAGAAACCGGAGATGGCCTCACGCAGCTCGGGCAGGCCCCGGGCAGCGGTGTAGCGCGTCTTGCCGTTGGCCAACGCGGCCTGACCTGCAGCAATGATCGGGTCGGCCGTGGTGAAATCAGGCTCGCCTATTTCAAGGTGAATGACATCGTGCCCCATGGCCTGCAGTTCGTTGGCCCGCGCCAGCAGCGCCATGACGTGAAAGGGTTCGATGGCACGACTGCGCGCGCTGTAAGGCTGGGCCATGGGTCTTCCTTTATGGAGAAGGCGTCTAGAAATATGTCTGTCATGACAGAGGGGCACGATTCTACCCAACCCCAGACCTGCGGTGCGCTAAATGATCCGCCAGGGCGTATCGATAAATCCGAAAGAAAAGAAAGCTACGACGGCCGCCAAAGACTAGAGTTCATTTAAGACACGGGCAGTTTCGTCACGGTCGTCCCTGCAAGCGGACCGCGTCGTCATGCTCGACAACCGGGAGTAGCGCACTCCGATTTGATCTGGTAAGTTCGCCCGCTTGCAGCTGCAGGGCCGACGGGTGTCGGTGATGGAACAATCCTGCGCAATAGATTAGAAGAGTGAGAGGCGGTCCCTACATGCCCACCCCAGAAAAGCAACAGAACCATCTAATCAGCGGCTTCGAACCCTACGTTGCAACGCAGGGTGAGGAGTACATGGGCAAGCCCATGCGTGCGCACTTCACCAAGATCCTGAACAAGTGGAAACAGGACTTGATGCAAGAGGTCGACCGCACGGTAGACCACATGAAGGACGAGGCAGCCAACTTCCCTGATCCAGCGGACCGCGCCAGCCAGGAAGAAGAGTTCAGCCTGGAACTTCGTGCCCGTGATCGCGAGCGCAAACTGATCAAGAAGATCGACAAGACGCTGCAACTCATCGAAGACGAAGAGTACGGCTGGTGCGAGTCCTGCGGCATCGAGATTGGCATCCGTCGCCTCGAAGCACGCCCGACCGCAGACCTGTGCATCGACTGCAAGACCCTTGCAGAGATCAAGGAGAAGCAGGTCGGTAAATGACCTGTCAGGGCCTGCCTTGAATGAAAAAGACGCTTCGGCGTCTTTTTGCTTTTAGCGGGTTAACCAGCGTGTTCGCGAACGCCCGGCCCGTGTCGGCCGGCCGGCTTCAAAAACGCCCTCCTGCCGCGCTTGATAGCCCAGCCTGAGCCCCAGTACCATCCGGCCCATGAAAAAATCTGCCTATATCGGGCGCTTTGCGCCAACGCCCAGCGGTTATCTGCACTTTGGCTCGCTGGTGGCGGCGCTTGCCTCGTACCTTGATGCACGTGCCGCAGGCGGCCAGTGGCTGATGCGCATGGAGGACCTGGATCCGCCCCGTGAAGTGCCGGGCGCACAAGTCGCGATTCTCGAAACGCTGGAGCGCTACGGCTTTGAATGGAATGGCGAGCTGATCCGCCAGAGCGAACGCCACGACGCGTACGCCGCCGTTATCGACCGTTGGTTCAGCCAGGGCCTGGCCTATGCCTGCACCTGCTCGCGCAAACAGCTCGAAGCGTATCAAGGCGTGTACCCGGGATTGTGTCGCAACGCAGGCCACTCGCCCCAGGACGCGGCCATACGCCTTCGCGTGCCGGAACTGGAGTATCGCTTCGAAGACCGGGTGCAGGGCACCTTCCGCATGCACCTGGGCAATGAAAGCGGGGACTTTGTGATTCGTCGACGCGATGGCCTGTACGCCTATCAGCTGGCCGTCGTCATTGATGATGCCTGGCAAGGTGTGACCGACATCGTGCGCGGCGCGGATCTGCTGGATTCGACACCGCGCCATTTGTACCTGCAGGAATTGCTGGGCATCGCTGCGCCGCGCTACCTGCATGTGCCCTTGATTACCCAGCCGGACGGCCACAAGCTCGGCAAGTCCTACCGCTCCCCGCCACTCCCTGCCGACCAGGCCACGCCCTTGCTGCTGCGCGCATTGCGGGCGCTGGGCCAGCCGACCGACTCACACCTGACTTATGGAACACCTCAGGAGGTGCTGGCCTGGGGTATTGCGCACTGGAACGCCGATCTGATCCCCCGACAGCGCAACATTGAAGAAGCCCGGATAGACTGAGCCAGAGCGGTTGCCGAAAACTACTGCTTATGGCTACTTGCAGCTTGTCACGCATCCGTTACCATGCCGCTCCTTATCTACCAGCGCAGGGAGACCAGATGTACATATACCGGTTGGTTTTGCTTCTGGTGGTAGGTATTTACCTTTTTTCTCCGGCCATCATGGATTGGTGGATCGACGCAACAGGCGCCTGGTATCGGCCCTACTTGCTGTGGCTGATCCTGATCGTGGTGACCTTCATTCTGCAAAGCCAGCGAGATGCCGATGAGCTTTAGCCTGTCGCAGATGTTGCTGGTGAGCGCCGGCTATCTGCTGGTGCTGTTTGGCGTGGCCTGGGTCAGCGAACGCGGCCTGATTCCGCGCGCAATCATTCGCCACCCGCTGACCTACACCTTGTCGCTGGGCGTGTACGCCAGCGCCTGGGCGTTTTATGGCACGGTCGGTCTGGCCTACCAATACGGCTATGGGTTTCTGTCCAGCTATCTGGGTGTTTCCGGGGCGTTTTTGCTGGCCCCCGTCTTGCTCTACCCGATTCTGAAAATCACGCGCACCTATCAGTTGTCATCGCTGGCCGACCTGTTTGCGTTCCGCTTTCGCAGCACCTGGGCAGGTGCGCTGACCACGGTGTTCATGCTGATCGGAGTACTGCCGCTGCTGGCGTTGCAGATTCAGGCCGTGGCGGACTCGATCAGCATCATGACCCGCGAGCCCGTACAGGATCGGGTGGCCGTGGCTTTTTGCGCGATCATCATGCTGTTCACGATCTTCTTCGGCTCACGGCATATCGCAACCCGTGAAAAACACGAAGGGCTGGTCTTCGCCATCGCTTTTGAATCGCTGATCAAGCTGATCGCTCTGGGCGGTGTCGGCCTGTATGCGCTGTACGGCGTGTTCGATGGCCCACAACAGCTGGAACTGTGGCTGCTGCAGAACCAGACCGCCCTCGCCTCGCTGCACACGCCACTGCAGGAAGGCCCGTGGCGCACGCTGCTGCTGGTGTTCTTTGCGTCAGCCATCGTCATGCCGCACATGTACCACATGACGTTCACCGAAAACCTCAATCCGCGTTCGCTGGTCAGCGCAAGCTGGGGCCTGCCGCTGTTCCTGCTCTTGATCAGCCTGGCCGTGCCGCTGATTCTCTGGGCCGGGCTCAAACTCGGTGCGACCACCAGCCCCGAATACTTCACCCTCGGCATCGGCATTGCCGCCAACAAACCGGCCCTGGCGTTGCTCGCCTACATTGGCGGACTGTCAGCGGCCAGCGGATTGATCATCGTCACCACGCTGGCACTGTCAGGCATGGCGCTCAACCATCTGGTGCTGCCGCTTTACCAGCCTCCGGCCGAAGGCAATATCTACCGCTGGCTGAAGTGGACGCGACGCGGACTGATCGTGGCGATTATCGCTGCCGGTTATGGTTTCTACCTGATGCTGGGGGCGCAGCAGGATCTGGCCAATCTGGGCATCGTCGCGTTCGTCGCAACCCTGCAGTTCCTACCGGGCGTGCTGTCAGTGCTGTATTGGCCAACCGCCAACCGGCGCGGCTTCATCGCAGGCCTGCTGGCCGGGATCGCGGTCTGGGTAGTGAGCATGCTGCTGCCACTGATCAGTGGCCTGCAGGGCTTCTACATTCCACTGCTGAACATGATCTACGTGCTGGACGACACCAGTTGGCACATGGCGGCCATTGCCTCGCTGGCCGCCAACGTGCTGCTGTTCACTCTGGTATCGCTGTTCACCAACGCCAGCGCCGAGGAAGTCAGCGCTGCGGAGGCCTGCGCTGTGGACAACGTGCGCAGACCGCAACGCCGCGAGCTACACGCCGTGTCCCCGCAGGAGTTCGCCACCCAACTGGCCAAACCGCTGGGCGCGAAGGCTGCGCAGAAAGAAGTCGAACAGGCCCTGCGTGATCTGTATCTGCCGTTCGACGAACGCCGGCCTTATGCACTGCGTCGGCTGCGCGACCGTATCGAGGCCAACCTGTCCGGCCTGATGGGCCCAAGCGTCGCCCAGGACATGGTGGAAACCTTCCTGCCGTACAAATCGGGCAGCGAAAAATATGTCACCGAAGATATCCACTTCATCGAAAGCCGGCTGGAAGATTACCACTCGCGCCTGACCGGGCTCGCCGCCGAACTCGACGCCTTGCGCCGCTACCATCGGCAGACCCTGCAGGAGCTGCCAATGGGCGTGTGCTCGCTGGCCGAGGATCAGGAAATCCTGATGTGGAACCGCGCGATGGAAGAACTGACCGGCATCGTCGCGCAGCGCGTCGTGGGCTCGCGTCTGGAAACCATCGCCGAGCCATGGAAAGGTCTGCTGACCGGGTTCATCAGCGTCCCCGACGAACACTTGCACAAACAGCGACTGGCCCTGGACGGACAGACGCGCTGGCTCAACCTGCACAAAGCGGCGATCAACGAACCGCTCGCCCCGGGCAACAGCGGCCTGGTGGTGCTGGTCGAAGACCTGACCGACACGCAGATGCTCGAAGACAAGCTGGTGCACTCGGAACGCCTCGCCAGCATCGGGCGACTGGCAGCGGGCGTCGCCCACGAAATCGGTAACCCGATCACCGGCATTGCCTGCCTGGCGCAGAACCTTCGGGAAGAGCGCGAAGAAGACGACGAACTTAAGGAAATCAGCAGCCAGATTCTCGAACAGACCAAACGCGTGTCGCGTATCGTGCAGTCGCTGATGAGCTTTGCCCATGCCGGTGCTCATCAGCACAGTGACGAAGCCGTCTGTCTGGCCGAAGTGGCGCAGGATGCCATCGGCCTGCTGGCATTGAACCGACGCAACTTCGAAGTCCAGTTCTACAACCTGTGCAACCCCGAACACTGGGTCGATGGCGACCCGCAGCGGCTTGCGCAAGTGCTGATCAACCTGCTCTCCAACGCGCGCGATGCTTCGCCCGCCGGCAGCGCAGTGAGGGTCAAGAGCGAGGCCTCCGAACACACTGTGGACTTGATCGTCGAAGACGAAGGCAGTGGCATCCCCAAGGCAATCATGGACCGATTGTTCGAGCCATTCTTCACCACCAAGGACCCCGGTGAAGGAACAGGACTGGGCCTTGCGCTGGTCTATTCCATCGTTGAAGAGCATTATGGACAAATCACCATCGACAGCCCGGCCGACCCCGAGCACCAGCGTGGTACCCGTATCCGGGTGACTCTGCCACGCCATGTCGACGCGACGTCCACCGCGAACTGAGACCGTCGAGAGAACTGAATCAATGCCGCATATTTTGATCGTCGAAGACGAAACGATTATCCGCTCAGCCCTGCGTCGCCTGCTTGAACGCAATCAGTACGAAGTCAGCGAAGCCGGCTCTGTTCAGGAGGCTCAGGAGCGTTTCAGCATCCCGTCGTTTGACATGATTGTCAGCGATCTACGACTGCCGGGCGCGCCCGGTACCGAACTGATCAAACTTGGCGAAGGCAAGCCGGTGCTGATCATGACCAGCTACGCCAGCCTTCGCTCTGCAGTTGACTCGATGAAGATGGGCGCGGTGGATTACATCGCCAAGCCTTTCGATCACGATGAGATGCTGCAGGCCGTTTCACGCATCCTGCGTGATCGCCAGACCGTGACCAGCCTGCAGGCTGAACGCAGCGCCATGGGCAAAGCCGGCGCTACCGAGAAAGGCGCCGCACCCAACAGCAATGGCGAGATCGGCATCATCGGTTCCTGTCCGCCCATGCTCGATCTGTACAGCAAGATCCGCAAGGTCGCGCCAACCGACTCCAACGTTCTGGTGCAAGGCGAGTCGGGTACAGGTAAAGAGCTGGTCGCCCGCGCGCTGCATAACCTGTCGCGTCGCGCCAAGGCACCGATGATTTCCGTCAACTGTGCCGCCATCCCGGAATCGCTTATCGAGTCCGAGCTGTTCGGCCACGAGAAAGGTGCATTTACCGGTGCCAGCGCCGGACGTGCCGGACTGGTTGAAGCCGCAGACGGCGGCACGCTGTTTCTCGATGAAATCGGCGAACTGCCTCTGGAAGCCCAGGCGCGCCTGCTGCGCGTGTTGCAGGAAGGTGAAATTCGCCGCGTAGGTTCGGTGCAGTCGCAGAAAGTCGATGTACGGCTGATTGCGGCAACCCACCGCGACCTCAAGACGCTGGCCAAGAACGGCGAATTCCGTGAAGACCTTTTCTACCGTCTGCACGTGATCGCGCTCAAGCTTCCGGCATTGCGTGAGCGCGGCAGCGATGTACTGGAAATTGCCCGTGCCTTTCTGGCACGCCAGAGCGCCAAGGTCGGCCGGAACGACCTGACCTTTGCCCCTGACGCCGAGCAAGCCATTCGTCACTACAGCTGGCCCGGAAACGTACGCGAGCTGGAGAACGCCGTGGAGCGTTCGGTCATTCTGTGTGAAAACCCGGAAATCACCGCCGACCTGCTGGGTATCGATATCGAACTGGACGGCCTGGGCGACGACGAGTACATGGGCCTTTCGCCCCTGTCCAACGGCGCGACCTCGACCAACAACGAGCCGACCGAGGACCTGTCGCTGGAGGATTATTTCCAGCACTTCGTCCTTGAACATCAGGACCACATGACCGAGACCGAGCTTGCCCGCAAACTCGGGGTCAGCCGCAAATGCCTGTGGGAACGCCGCCAACGCCTGGGGATTCCCCGTCGCAAAGGTGTGGCCAACGAAACCTGAGTGTCTGCGCAAGGCTCTGGCACGCAGTGCTCAGCGCTTTGCGCAAACTGTTACCTTCTTCGCCTCACGTAACAAAAGCCGGGTCTTACGGTAACGAAGCCCCGGCTTTTTTACGCCTGCCGTGGCCGGAAAAAACCAGCAAAGTCCCGGTTTACGGGGCTTTGCCAAAGTTGGCACAGGTTCTGCTATATCTCTGGTACAAGAAGAACAACAAGCAGTACGACACCCATAACAAGAACAACACGAATCGACTCACGCATAACAAGAACAACACGGCGGAGGCGCAGCTAACTGATTCTTTTGGAGAGGAGTTGTATTTGGGGCTAGCCCCGCAACCAGGCCGAGAACAACAAAAACTACCCTTAGGTAGCGCCTGAACTGGTTGGATCGAACGATCATTGCAACGCAGCGACCAAAGCAATCCGTTTGCTCTTGACTCCCGATTGGGAGGTTTCACAGACGAAAGTCTCGTGAATGGGCACTCAACAAAAACAAAAAGCCCGTACAGAAAACAATAATAAAGAGCACACACTTTGGGGGAGCTTCGGCTCCCCCAGTAGCTTCCACGGTAAAAGCAGACCGTACTTTCTCCCTTCCGCGACAGCTTCCTACACCATCCCTCGACTAAATGCTAGAATCCCCGCCCATCATGCGGTCATTCCACGTTTTTGGCCGAATATTCCTTCAAACAGTGCATCCCATGCTGAAGAAGTTGTTCCAGTCATTTCGTTCCCCACTGCGCAAGCCGCAGCAACACACGCGCACCACGCCTGAAGTGCTCAACAGCAGCCAGCATTCGCTGCAACGCAGCCAGTTCAGCCGCTATGCCGTCAACATCGTCGAGCGTCTGCAAACTGCAGGCTATCAGGCCTACCTGGTCGGTGGCTGCGTACGCGACATGATGCTCAATATCACGCCCAAGGATTTCGACGTCGCCACCAGCGCCACGCCGGAACAAGTGCGTGCAGAATTTCGCAACGCACGCATCATTGGCCGCCGGTTCAAGCTGGTGCACATTCACTTCGGTCGCGAGATCATCGAAGTCGCCACCTTCCGCGCCAATCATCCACAGGATGACGAAGAAGAGGACAGCAATCAGTCCTCGCGCAACGAAAGCGGTCGCATCCTGCGTGACAACGTATACGGCACCCTTGAGGAAGACGCCCAGCGTCGCGACTTCACGATCAATGCCTTGTATTACGATCCAGTGACCGAACGCGTACTGGATTACGCCAATGGCGTACATGACATCCGCAATCGTCTGATCCGCCTGATCGGCGATCCAGAACAGCGCTACAAGGAAGACCCGGTGCGCATGCTGCGCGCCGTGCGCTTCGCCGCCAAGCTGGATTTCGGCATTGAAAAGCACAGCGCCCTGCCGATCCGTCCGCTGGCCCCTATGCTGCGTGATATTCCGTCGGCGCGTCTGTTCGAAGAAGTCCTCAAGCTGTTCCTGTCCGGCCACGCCGCATCGACCTTCGAGATGCTGGTGGACCTTGAGCTGTTCGAACCGTTGTTCCCCGCCAGCTCCAAGGCGCTGGAATACAACCCGACGTACACCCATACCCTGATCAGTAATGCGCTGATCAACACGGACTTGCGCATCAAGCAGAACAAACCGGTCACCCCGGCGTTTCTGTTTGCCGCCTTGCTATGGCCAGCGTTGCCCGCCAAGGTGCTGCGCGCTCAGGAACGTGGCATGCCGCCGATCGCTGCAATGCAGGAAGCGGCGCACGAGCTGATCATTGAGCAATGTCAGCGCATCGCAATTCCAAAGCGTTTCACGATGCCGATCCGCGAGATCTGGGACATGCAGGAGCGTCTGCCGCGCCGTTCGGGCAAGCGGGCCGACCTGTTGCTCGACAATTCGCGCTTCCGCGCCGGTTACGACTTCCTGCTGCTGCGCGAATCCGCAGGCGAACAGACCGACGGTCTGGGCCAGTGGTGGACCGATTACCAGGAATGCAACGAAAGCGAGCGCCGCGAGATGATCCGCGACCTGAGCGGCAAGCCTGAAGCGGCCGGAGCAGCGCCACGCAAACGCCGGCGCAGCAGCGGCGCGAAGCGCAAGCGCACCGATGGCGAGACAGCCGGCGGTGAATAAGACGTTATCGAGTCCTGCATCGTTGACGGTCGAACGCGTCTACATCGGCCTGGGCAGTAATCTTGCTGACCCGGCGGAGCAATTGCGCAGCGCACTCAAGGCGCTGGAGCAGTTGCCGGACAGTCAACTGGCGGGCGTCTCATCGTTCTATGTCAGTGACTCGCTGCTCCCCGGCCAGCCGCGCTTCACCAACGCAGTCGCCGCGCTGGACACCACCCTTGCGCCGCTTGTCTTGCTCGATGCCCTTCAATCCATAGAACTGGATCAGGGCCGCGAGCGCCACGAACGCTGGGGGCCTCGCACGCTGGACCTCGACATCCTGCTGTTCGGCAATCGCCTGATCGACGAACCCCGCCTGAAAGTGCCGCATTACCACATGCAGGCCAGGCCATTCGTGCTCTATCCGCTGGCCGAACTGACCCCGCGGCTGACGCTGGCCGACGGCCGCGAACTGAATCAGATGCTGGATGATTGCCCCTTCGTCGGCCTGGAACGTTTACCCTCTCAGGCATAGTGTCTTACTGCCACTCGTTACCCGCGTTGTAACCGCCCCGGCAAACGGGTAACACCTGCATTTGACTTCATGCCCCCTCCTCACGAAGATAGGCCTCCCGCCGCCACCCCCGTGGCGAACGGGCGCGAAACAGGCCTTTGCAAAACACCGCGACACGACGGTGTGCCTGCTTTTCCAGGATGACTCTCACGCGCTGAGTGCCGCAGTTTTCAGCGCCTGATGGAGGACTTTACATGCCGAACATAACTGTTACGTCGCTGCTGGGTATGAAACAGAAAGGTGAAAAGATCACCATGCTGACCTGCTACGACGCAACCTTCGCCCACGCTGCCAGCCAGGCGGGCGTCGAAGTGCTGCTGATAGGCGACTCGCTGGGCATGGTCCTGCAGGGTCACGACAGCACGCTGCCTGTCACCACTGCGGAAATGGCGTACCACGTGGCCTGCGTCAAGCGCGGCAATCAGGGTGCATTGATCCTCGCGGACCTGCCGTTCATGGCCAACGCCACGCTGGAACAGACCTTCATCAACAGCACCACGCTGATGCAGGCTGGCGCGCACATGGTCAAGGTCGAAGGCGCTGCCTGGCTGGCGGAGTCGATCCGCCTGCTGGCAGAGCGCGGCATTCCGGTATGCGCCCACATGGGCCTGACCCCGCAGTCGGTCAATGTGCTGGGCGGCTACAAGGTGCAGGGTCGGCTGGAGACACAGGCGCGCCAGATGCGCGCTGACGCCATTACCCTGGAGCAGGCCGGTGCGGCGATGATCCTGCTTGAATGCGTGCCGAGCGAACTGGCCGAGGAAATCACCCAGGCGGTGAAGATCCCGGTTATCGGCATTGGCGCAGGCAGCGCCACCGATGGTCAGGTACTGGTACTGCACGACATGCTGGGCCTGTCCATCACCGGACGGGTGCCCAAGTTCGTGAAGAACTTCATGGTCGGCCAGCCTGACATCCAGTCGGCCATCCAGGCTTATGTAGCGGCTGTCAAAAGTGCCAGCTTCCCTGCACCCGAACACGGATTCTCGGCATGATCACTGTCTCCACTGTCACAGAACTGCGCGCAGCGGTTGCCCAGGCACGCCGGGAAGGCAAGCGCATCGGTCTGACGCCGACCATGGGCAACCTGCACAGCGGTCATGCCGCATTGGTGACCCGAGCGACCCAGTGCGCCGACTTCGTGGTCGCGACCATTTTCGTCAACCCGCTGCAGTTCGGCGCCAACGAGGATCTGGCCACGTATCCGCGCACATTGGCAGCGGATCAAGACAGGCTGGTGCAGGCAGGCTGTGACCTGCTGTTTACACCAACTGTCGACGAGATGTACCCCAATGGCATGGGCGAGCAGACGCTGGTCAGCGTGCCGGTCGTCTCCGAAGGCCTGTGCGGTGCCAGCCGTCCCGGCCATTTCGATGGCGTCGCGACCGTCGTCAGCAAGCTGTTCAACATGGTCCAGCCGGACGTGGCGATATTCGGCGAGAAGGACTTTCAGCAACTGGCGGTCATTCGCGCCATGGTGCGTGACCTGAACATGCCGATCCAGATCATTGGCGAGCCGACAGTGCGCGCCGACGACGGTCTGGCATTGTCCTCGCGCAATGGTTACCTGAGCGAAGAACAACGGGCTGCTGCCCCTGCGCTGTACCGGGTACTTCGCCAGACAGCTGACGCCATCAATGCTGGCGAGCAGGACCTGGACAGCCTGCTGCAGCGCGGCCGATCGGCGCTGGAGGCAGCAGGCTTTCGCATCGACTATTTCGAGATACGCGAAGCCGCCAGCCTGCGTCCAGCCTCTGTGCAGGACCGCGACCTGGTCGTGATCGCTGCCGCGTTCATGGGCAAGACCCGCCTGATCGACAATCTGCACCTGATCAAGGAATAACGACCCGATGCACACCGTGATGCTCAAAGCCAAACTGCACCGCGCCGAAGTCACCCACGCCGTACTCGACTACGAGGGTTCGTGCGCCATTGATGGCGAGTGGCTGGACCTGTCGGGAATTCGCGAGTACGAACAGATCCAGATCTATAACATCGACAACGGCGAGCGCTTCACCACTTACGCCATCCGCGGTGAAGACGGCTCACGCATGATCTCGGTAAACGGCGCCGCCGCCCACAAGGCAAAAGTCGGCGACCGGGTGATCATCTGCGCCTATGCTCACTACAGCGAGGCAGAGCTGGAGAATTTCAAGCCGCGCATGCTGTACATGTCGCCTGGCAATGAACTAAGCCACACCAGCAATGCCATACCGGTACAGTTTGCGTAACTGAAACCCGACAGCATTCGAGCGAAACGCCCCGCGTTCCGGTGTGAAATAGTACCGGGCTCAGGTATGGCGAAGCGCAGACAAACAGGTAGACGAGGGGGTAGTCTGCGTCATGTGGCCGAAGGGTCATTTCGCGACCTCGCTTCATATAGCCTGATAATGTCCAAGACAGACCCAGAGAAAGGAAACCCGCAGCGATGGCGTACTACCGCACTTCTTCCGACGTGACCGCCCTGCCCGCCTGGCAGGCGCTGAGTCAGCACCGCAAAGCCATGCAGGATTTCAGCATGCGCGACGCGTTCATCACCGATCCGCAGCGCTTCAGCCAGTTCACGCTCAGCAGCAGCGGCCTCTTTCTCGATTACTCCAAAAACCTGATTACTGCCCAGACACGCGACCTGCTGGTAAGCCTGGCCAACGAAGTGGGCCTGAAAGACGCGATAAAGGCACAGTATGACGGCGAACTGGTCAACGCCTCCGAAGGCCGCCCTGCGCTCCACACCGCGCTGCGTCGCCCGGTAGGCGACAAGCTGAAAGTCAACGGCGTCGATGTGATTCCGGATGTACATCGTGTTCTGAACCAGATGACCGAGCTGGTCGGGCGCATTCACGACGGCCTGTGGCGCGGTTACACCGAAAAGCCGATCACCGACGTGGTCAATATCGGCATCGGCGGCTCTTTCCTGGGCCCCGAGCTGGTCTCCGAAGCGCTGGTTGCCTACGCGCACAAGGGCGTGCGCTGTCATTACCTGGCGAACATCGACGGCAGTGAGTTTCATGAGCTGTCGATGAAGATTCGTGCCGAGACCACGCTGTTCATCGTTTCGTCGAAGTCGTTCAACACCCTTGAAACCCTGAAAAACGCTCAGGCAGCACGCGCATGGTATCTGGCGCAGGGTGGCTCCGAGAGCGAACTGCATCGTCACTTTATCGCCGTATCGAGCAACAACGCCGCAGCCGTAGCGTTCGGTATCCGTGAAGAAAACATTTTCCCGATGTGGGACTGGGTCGGCGGTCGTTACTCGCTGTGGTCGGCGATCGGTCTGCCTATCGCGCTGGCCATCGGCATGTCCAACTTCAAGGAACTGCTGTCGGGTGCCTACACCATGGACCAGCATTTCCAGAGCGCGCCGTTCGAACAGAACATGCCGGTGCTGCTGGCCCTGCTGGGCGTGT
Organism: Pseudomonas asturiensis; assembly: GCF_900143095.1. GTDB lineage: Bacteria > Pseudomonadota > Gammaproteobacteria > Pseudomonadales > Pseudomonadaceae > Aquipseudomonas > Aquipseudomonas asturiensis. The sequence goes on from NZ_FRDA01000021.1 coordinate 28,654, forward strand.
GGTACGGCAACTTCTGGGGCGCGCAGAGCCACGCGATCCTGCCGTACGACCATTACCTGCGCAACATCACCAAGCACTTGCAACAGCTGGATATGGAATCCAACGGCAAGAGCGTGCGCCAGGACGGCACGCCGGTGTCCACCGACACCGGTCCCGTGATCTGGGGCGGCGTGGGTGCGAACGGTCAGCATGCGTATCACCAGTTGCTGCACCAGGGTACCCAGATGATCCCGGCCGACTTCATCGTGCCGATCGTCAGCTTCAACCCGGTCGCCGACCACCATCAGTGGCTGTACGCCAACTGCCTGTCGCAGAGCCAGGCGCTGATGATGGGCAAGACCCACGCTGAAGCTGAAGCCGAGCTGCGCGAAAAAGGCATGAGCGAAGAAGAGGTGCAGAAGCTGGCGCCGCACAAGGTCATTCCTGGCAACCGTCCAAGCAACACGCTGGTCGTCGAACGTATCAGCCCGCGTCGTCTTGGCGCGCTGGTGGCCATGTATGAACACAAGGTGTTCGTGCAGAGCGTGATCTGGGGCACCAACGCCTTCGATCAGTGGGGCGTCGAGCTGGGCAAGGAAATGGGCAAGGCGGTGTACCAGCGTCTGACTGGCGGCACTGAAGAGCCGGCTGACGATGCATCGACTCAAGGCTTGATCAACTACTTCCGTGGTCGTCACCGCGGCTGATGGCTTGATCTGACAGCGCCCACACCGGGCGCTGTCAGAAAAGCTGGCTCAGTGAATCCAACACCCGTGGGAGCCTGCTGCCACGGGCGGCCTGGGCCGCCGCGCAGGGCGCAGGAAACGCCAAACCTCCTCTTGTATTGAACCCCTCTCCCCACGCATGACTCCCATTTCTGTGGATCACAGAATAAGGACGCCGTCATGTTCGATATCAGCGCTTTCCCCAAGGCCGACGCTGTACGCAAAGATGCGCAACTCAGTGAAGCCGACTATCAACGTCTCTACCGCCAATCGATAGATGACCCTGATACATTCTGGGCTGAACAGGCCAGACGCTTTATTGACTGGTCAGCGCCCTGGAGCCAGGTGCATCAGGCAGACCTGAAGACCGGAGAAGCCACCTGGTTCAAGGGCGGCACACTCAACGTCAGTCACAATTGCATCGACCGTCATTTAGCGGATCGGGCCGATCAGATAGCAATTATCTGGGAAGGTGACGACCCTTCTGAATCTGCAGAAATCACTTACAAAAAACTGCACCACCACGTTGCCCGCCTGGCAAACGTGTTGAAAAGGCGCGGTGTGAAAAAAGGCGACCGCGTGTGCCTTTACATGCCCATGATTCCCGAAGCCGCCTACGCCATGCTGGCTTGCGCACGAATCGGAGCGGTGCATTCGGTGGTATTTGGCGGATTCTCACCCGATGCCTTGCGCGACCGGATTCTGGACGCCGACTGCCGCACTGTCATTACCGCTGACGAAGGCATCCGCGGCGGCAAGTACATCCCGCTCAAGGCCAATGTCGACAAGGCACTCCAGAGCTGCCCGGATGTGAGCACAGTGGTGGTGGTAGAACGCACGCAGGGTGAGGTCGACTGGGTGAAAGGCCGGGACATCTGGTACCACGAAGCGATTCACGGGGTCGGCGACGACTGCCCGCCGGAGCCAATGGATGCTGAAGACCCGCTGTTCATTCTGTACACCTCCGGTAGCACCGGCAAACCCAAGGGCGTGCTGCACACGACCGGTGGCTACCTGTTGCAGGCGGCCATGACGCACAAGTACGTATTCGACTACCGCGACGGCGAGGTTTTCTGGTGCACCGCAGATGTCGGCTGGGTCACCGGGCACAGCTATATCGTCTATGGGCCGCTGGCCAATGGTGCAACCACGTTGATGTTCGAGGGAGTGCCCAACTATCCCGACACGTCCCGCTTCTGGAAGGTCATCGACAAGCACAACGTCAATATTTTCTACACCGCGCCCACCGCCCTTCGCGCCCTGATGCGTGAAGGCTCAGGCCCGCTGCAAGGCTCGTCCCGCGAGAGCCTGCGTGTGCTGGGCAGCGTAGGCGAACCGATCAACCCGGAAGCCTGGGAATGGTATTTCCATCACGTGGGCAAGGAACGCTGCCCCATCGTCGATACCTGGTGGCAGACCGAAACCGGCGGCATCATGCTGACGCCGCTCACGGCTTTCAGCAGGATCAAGCCCGGATGCGCCACCGCCCCGATGTTTGGTGTACAACCGGTGCTGCTTGACGAACAAGGTAAGGAAATCGACGGCCCCGGCAGTGGTCTGCTGGCGATCAAGGCCAGTTGGCCAGGGCAGATTCGCAGTGTGTACGGCGATCCGCAGCGGATGATCGACACCTACTTCAAGCCCTTCCCCGGCTATTACTTCACCGGCGACGGCGCGCGACGCGATGAGGACGGCGATTACTGGATCACCGGCCGGGTGGACGACGTGATCAATGTTTCCGGGCATCGCATCGGCACGGCCGAGGTTGAAAGCGCGTTGGTGTTGCATGACAACATTGCCGAAGCCGCCGTAGTGGGCTATCCCCACGACGTCAAAGGCATGGGCATCTACGCGTTCGTCACCCCCATCAACGGGATCGATCCCGATGAAGCCCTCAAAAAGGAACTGCTCAGCCACGTCAGCAAGGAAATCGGCAGCTTCGCCAAGCCGGATCATATCCAGTGGGCGAACGCACTGCCCAAGACCCGCTCGGGCAAGATCATGCGTCGTATCCTGCGCAAGATTGCCTGCAACGAACTCGACAGCCTGGGCGATACGTCCACACTGGCCGATCCGGGCGTTGTGGACGACCTGATCGACAAACGCTTGAATCGCTGAAGCGCGCAAGGCATGGTCAGCGCCGCACGCTGTATCGAGCATGAGGAAACATGGAATTCATCCGCAGTCGTATCGAAACGCAAGTCATCAGCCTGACCGGCCTGTCACTTGGGCAACTGGACCTGGAAAACCCCAAGGGTGATCCGGGTCTGTTCGGCCCGCAGAGTGTGTGCTGGCGAGTCCATAGTGACTTCACGAGTATGCTGGTCGGCGGCATCAGCGCCTTGATGTTACAGGCGCTGCATCCTTTGGCGCTGGCGGGGATCTGGGATCACTCCAACTTCCGCGATGACATGCTCGGGCGACTGCGGCGAACGGGGCAGTTTCTGTCCGGCACCACGTTCGGTTCGACGCAGGACGCCAACTGGCTGATCGAAAAAGTACGCACTATCCACCTGAAGATCACCGGAACCGCTCCAGACGGTCGTCCCTATGCGGCCAGCGACCCGGATTTGCTGACCTGGGTGCATGTGGCAGAAGTCAGCAGTTTTCTGGCCGCACACCTGCGTTACCTCAACCCTGGACTGTCCCTGCCTGATCAGGATGCTTATTACGCTGAAACGGCCTTGATCGCCGAGCGGCTTGGCGCGCGGAACGTGCCACGTTCGCGTCACGCCATCGCCGCCTATCTTGAGGGTGTGCGTGAACAGCTGGTGTGCGACGCGCGCAGCCGGGAAGTGCTGCGCCTGCTACTGAACGCCCCTGCGCCCAACTGGCTGGCCAAGCCCTTTGGCGTGCTGATGATGCAGGCCGGCATCGAGCTGCTGCCGGTCTGGGCAAGCGACCTGCTCGATGTGCCGCAAGGGCCACTGAAACGAAAGGTGATTCGCCTGGGCGTGAACCACTGCGCGCCGATTCTTCGCTGGGCCGTGCGCGACGGCTCGTCTCATCGGGCGAAACGACGAATGGGGCTTTGACCCGGACAGAAAGTGACCATCGGGTTCGCAGTTGGAAGGTTCATCCCCATCTGTGACACCATGAGCCATGTGATCACGGCAGGCCCGACAAGGCTCGCCCTCCAAAAACAATGAGGATCCGCACCATGCAAGACGTCGTTATCGTTGCCGCCACGCGCACCGCTGTGGGCAGCTTCCAGGGCTCACTGGCCACTGTTTGCGCTGTTGATCTGGGCGCGGCGGTCATTCGCCAGCTGCTGACACAGACCGGCGTGGACGGCGCGCAGGTCGATGAGGTCATCATGGGCCAGGTGCTGACGGCCGGTGCCGGGCAGAACCCTGCTCGTCAGGCCGCGATCAAGGCCGGGCTGCCGTTCGCGGTACCCGCCATGACCCTGAACAAAGTCTGCGGCTCGGGCCTCAAGGCGTTGCACCTGGCTACTCAGGCGATCCGCTGCGGCGACGCCGAGATCATCATCGCGGGCGGCCAGGAAAACATGAGCCTGGCCAACTACGTCCTGCCCGGTGCGCGGACCGGCCTGCGCATGGGCCACGCAACCATGGTCGACACCATGATCAGCGACGGTCTCTGGGACGCCTTCAACGACTATCACATGGGTATCACGGCCGAGAATCTGGCCGAGAAGTACGAAATCAGCCGTGAAGCCCAGGATGCGTTCGCCGCTTCATCCCAGCAAAAAGCGATTGCCGCCATTGAGGGTGGCCGATTTGTCGACGAAATCACCCCGATCCTGATTCCTCAACGCAAAGGCGATCCGCTGTCCTTCGCCACCGATGAACAGCCGCGCGCAGGTACTACGGCCGAGTCGCTCTCCAAGCTCAAGCCCGCGTTCAAGAAGGATGGCACGGTGACCGCCGGTAACGCGTCATCCCTCAACGACGGCGCTGCGGCCGTGATGCTGATGAGCGCCACGAAGGCCGAGGAACTGGGCCTTACCGTACTGGCGCGTATTGCAGGCTACGCCAACGCAGGCGTAGACCCTGCGATCATGGGCATCGGCCCGGTCAGCGCCACCCGCCGCTGCCTGGACAAGGCAGGCTGGACGCTGGAACAACTGGACCTCATCGAAGCCAACGAAGCCTTTGCTGCGCAGTCGCTGTCGGTCGGCAAGGAATTGGGACTGGATCCGGCGAAGCTCAACGTCAACGGTGGCGCCATCGCCATCGGCCACCCGATCGGTGCCTCAGGCTGCCGCGTGCTGGTCACCCTGTTGCACGAAATGGTCAAACGCGACGCCAAAAAAGGCCTTGCGACCCTGTGCATCGGCGGCGGCCAGGGCGTGGCATTGGCATTGGCGCGCTGAACGACGCGCACTCACTGAAGCAAGCCTGATCACCAGGGTTTGATTTTAAACGATACATCCTCGGCGCCCGCTCCGATGTCTTCATGGACAAGTCCATTCCCACCTTTGGAATACATTTCAAAGCGGGACGCGGACTTGTCCGCGAAGGCGTCATTCCTGGCGATGCATCCCGCCGTCTGCACCGGCCCTTTCGTGGACAAGTCCACTCCTACCCTTGGAATACACTTCAAAGTGGGATGCGGACTTGTCCGCGAAGGGGTCATTCCTGGCGATGCATAACGGCGTCTGTACCGGCCCTTGCGTGAACAAGTCCATTCCCAGCTTTGGAATACATTTCAAAGGTGGGATGCGGACTTGTCCGCGAAGGCGTCATTCCAAGCACCATATCCTCCGTGCAAACACCCTCTCTAGGGCAGAGGCTCCGCTGCGGCTTGGGCGCTTACACTCAGAAAGACTTTACTCCTACACCCGCAGAGTCATGGACTAACGTTTAGCTCCTGGAAAATACTGAGGGCAAGGGAATGCCTGCTCATGCTGAATCGCGACGCTTGCGCAAGGGTAGATACTCGGAAATTGGCCAGATTTACCTAGTGACCTCGGTGGTCAGAAAGCGCGAACCCGTATTCAATGATTTACTTATGGGCCGCTTGCTCGTACGTGAACTGAGGCGCTGCGAAGAACAGAAACTGGCAAGAACTTTGGCGTGGGTTGTGATGCCTGACCACTTCCATTGGCTTTTTGAACTTCAGGACAAAAGTTTGTCCGGGGTTGTACAGCAGTTAAAGGCGCGAAGCTCAATCGCAGTGGGAAAACTAAAGCCGGAGCAGACGCCATTATGGCAGCCGGGCTACCACGATAAGGCGATCCGCAAGGAGCAGGACCTTGTTGGAGTTGCGCGCTACGTTGTAGCCAACCCTATACGAGCCGGTCTGGTTACCAAGCTAGGCGACTATTCGTTGTGGGATGCCATTTGGATTTGATGACCTTTTTTGCCAAGGCCTCGTTTCAAGCGATGCATCCCGTCGTCTGCACCGGCCCTTTCGTGGACAAGTCCACTCCTACACCTGGAATACATCTCAAAGTGGATGCGGACTTGTCCGCGAAGGCGTCATGCCGGGCGATGCATCCCGTCGTCTGTAACGGCCCTTTCGTGGACAAGTCCATTCCCACCTTTGGAATACATTTCAAAGCGGGACGCGGACTTGTCCGCGAAGGCGTCATTCCGAACGATGCATCACGGCGTCTGTAACGGCCCTTTCGTGGACAAGTCCACTCCTACCCTTGGAATACATTTGAAAGTGGGATGCGGACTTGTCCGCGAAGGCGTCATTTGTAGCGATGCCTATCCAGCCTGTCAGTAACTGTTAAACTCCCGCGCCTCATTCCAGCCCGAGGCGCGTTGTATGTCTTCCTTGAATCAGGCGCTCAGCGTCGCCCTCGATAATCGTCAGCGTCTGTTAGCCGAACTGCACGAGCAAGGCACCGACTGCTATCGCCTTTTCCATGGCAGTCAGGAGGGTGCAAGCGGCCTGACCATTGACCGATATGGACCGCAATTGCTGGTGCAGAGCTTTCATACCTCTCTGGAGCGCGACACACTGCTGGCGCTGCACGCACAGGTCAATCGCTGGCTGGAGCTGGAAACCCTGCTGGTCTACAACGACCGTTCGCAAGGCAATTCACGCATCGACCGTCAGGACGCCGTGTACAAGGCCGAAGATGCCGCTCTGCAGGATCAGGTCGGTCACGAGTGGGGCCTGAACTATCGGGTTCGCGGTCGTCACGCAGGCCAGGACCCATTACTGTTTCTCGACCTGCGCAACACGCGTGGCTGGGTCAAGCAGCACAGTGCAGGCAAGCGGGTTCTGAACCTGTTCGCCTATACCTGCGGCGTCGGCCTGAGTGCCGCGGCGGGTGGCGCGAGCGAAGTGTGCAACCTGGACTTCGCCGAGGGCAATCTGGCCGTCGGCCGTGAGAATGGTGCGTTGAATCCGCAGTTGCCGACCATGCAATTCATCCAGTCGGACTATTTTCCGGCGATACGCCAACTGGCCGGCCTGCCGGTATCGGCGCGGCGAAGCCAGAAACTGCCCGATTACATCAAGCTGCAGCCACGTCAGTACGATCTGGTGCTCCTGGACCCACCCGCGTGGGCAAAGAGTGCGTTCGGCACCGTCGACCTGCTGCGCGACTATCAGAGCCTGCTCAAGCCTGCCCTGTTAAGCACCGCAGAGGATGGTGTGCTGATCTGCTGTAACAACCTGGCCAAGGTCAGCATGGACGACTGGCGCGAACAGGTGCTGCGCTGCGCCACGAAAGCAGGTCGTCCGGTGCGTGAGTGGCAGGTGATGCGGCCGGCCGAGGACTTTCCTTCCATGGACAACCAGCCACCGCTGAAAACCCTGATTCTGCAATTCTAGTTCGCACGTGATACCAGAAACTTCCTACGAGCAAGGTCGGCATTGCCTTGGGAACCGAACAGGCATGCCATACTCCAAGGACCTCCAAAAGAGCGAGATGTCGTAGCCCATGTCCAGAGGTTTGAAAATCACACTCGGCTCCCTGCTGACCGTGGTCGTGCTCTACAGTTTGTTGGGGTTTTTCATCCTCCCGGGGATCGCCTTGCGGGTCGCGAACCAACAGTTGGCCGCTTATTCGACAGCGCCGGCGAAAATCGAGCGACTTGAGTTCAACCCCTACACGCTGGAGGTGACCCTCTGGGGCCTGAACATCGGCACGCCCGGCAAGGAGCAGATCGCCTTCGAGAAGCTTTACGCCAATCTCCAGCTCGACAGTCTCTGGACCCGTGCCTTGCATCTGCAGCGCATTGAGCTTCTTCAGCCCAAGACCGAGCTGCTGTTCGACAAGCAAGGCAAGCTGAACCTGACGCAGCTGTTCACGTTTCCGGCCAGCGAGCCTGTCAAGGACGAGCCGCCGAGCAAACCTTTTCCGCTGCGTATCGACGAAATCAAGCTGGCGGGCGGCTATCTGCATTTTCGCGACCTGCGCCCCAGCGAGCCCATTGAATTCCTCTACGACAAGCTGAATTTCGAGCTGAAAAACCTCAGCACCCTGCCTGAAGACAATGCCGACATGACGCTGGTGGCGGCAGGCCCCGATGGCGGGCAGATCGACTGGGTGGGACGTATCAGCCTGGTGCCGATCACCTCCGAAGGCACCCTGAAGATCACTGACGGCAAGATGAAGCTCTGGTGGCCTTACGTACGTGACGCACTGCCGCTCGCTCTGCAGGATGGCGTACTGAATTTCAGCACCGCCTACTCTCTCAATCTGGCCAAAGACACCGAGCTCAAGTTGACCCAGTTGTCGGCAAGCGTTGCACCTTTCGGCCTGAATGCGCCCGATGGCCGCCCGCTGGTGCGCCTCAAACGCCTGGATGTCAGCGAAACAACGGTTGATCTGGCCAGACAGCACGTCAACGTCGGCAAGATCCGCAGTCAAGGTCTGGAAACCTGGGCCGCCCGTGAAGCGGACGGTCAACTGGACTGGCAGAAGCTGTTTGCCAGCAAGCCCGGCACGCCTGCGCCTGCGCAAAAACCGCCGGTGGATGAGAAAGCCGCCGAGCCCGCGCCGGTTACCGACACATCGGCCAAGGCGACGGCGACAGCCCGCTCCGAAAAACCCGGGAAGCCCTGGCAAGTCGTGCTGCGCGACGTGCAACTGCGCAACTATCAGGTCCATCTGGCCGACCGTGTGCCTACAGAGCCAGTGGCTCTGGACGTCGGCCCGCTAAATCTGGACGTGCAGAACTTCGACAGCCTGAACACATCGCCCTTTACCCTCAAACTTGATACTGGCCTGGGCAAGCAAGGCAATCTGGCGGCAGCTGGTGAGGTCAACCTCAACCCTGTCACTGCCCGCCTGAATGTCACCACGCGCGACATCGACCTGCGACTGGCTCAGGCTTACATCAGCCCATTCATAAAGCTGGAAATGCGCAGCGGCATGCTGGGCAGTGACCTTGCGGTCAACCTCAAAAGCACCGAGCCCCTGGCGTTCAGCGTGACCGGCAAGGCACAGGTCAATCAGCTTCATACGCTCGACACCCTGAAACAACGAGACTTCGTCAAGTGGGAGAAGCTTGAACTGGAAGGCCTGGACTATCAGCACGGCGCCATGCTGTCGATTGCCAAGGTCAACATGCAGCAGCCTTATGCCCGCTTCATGATCAACGACGACCGCACCACCAATGTCGACGACCTGCTGATCCCGCAGCCCGACGACGGGAAACCGGCTGCGAAGACGGCCGGTAAAACCACGGCCAAAAACACGTCCAAACCCGCCAACGAGAATCCGTTGGGCATTTATGTAGGTGAGGTGAACATCAAGGACGGTTCGGCCAATTTTGCCGACCTGACCCTGACGCCGAACTTCTCTACGGCCGTGCAGCAACTCAACGGACGCATTGGCACCATCGACAATCGCCAGTCGAAACCGGCTCCGGTGAACATCGAAGGCAAGGTCGATCGCTATGCGCCGGTCACGATCAAAGGCAGTCTCAACCCGTTTGATCCGATGGCCAGCCTGGACATCGCGACCAGCTTCAAACGGGTCGAGCTGACCACACTGACGCCTTACTCCGGCAAGTTCGCCGGCTTCAGGATTCGTAAAGGCCGACTGAACCTTGACCTGCACTACCTCATCACCAACGGCCAGTTGAAGGCACAGAACAAGGTGCTGGTGGAGCAGCTGCAACTGGGTGAGAAAGTCGACAGTCCGGATGCGGTCGATCTGCCGATTCGGCTGGCGGTCGCGCTGCTCAAGGATACCCAGGGGCGGATCTCCATCGAGCTACCCGTCGAGGGTGATCTGAACAACCCGCAGTTCAGCGTTATGCCGATTGTCTGGCAGACCCTGCGCAACCTGGTCCTGCGTGCGGCACAGGCGCCGTTCAAGATGCTGGGCGGTCTGGTATCGGGTGGCAGCTCAGAGGACCTCGGCAATGTGAGCTTTGCGCCTGGCTCCAGTGAGCTGAGCGCCGACACGCAAAAGGCGTTGGACAAGCTCTCGGCGGCCCTCAAGGAGCGCCCTGCCCTCAAGCTTGAGATCGAAGGCACCAGCGCGGCCAGCAGCGACGGTCCGCTGATCGCCCAGCAACGACTCGAGCGGGAATACCAGGCCACGTACTACAAGATTCTTCAGCGTCGTGGCGACAAGGTGCCTGCCCGTGCAGCGCTGCTGCAAGTACCGGATGGCGAGAAGCCACCGATGCTGGAAGGCATCTACAGAGCGCGTCTGAAGCAGCAGCCGCCGGCTGAGTGGGCAAATCTGGGCAAGGAAGAACGTAGTAATCAGATGCGCGCCGCGATACTGAAATTCTGGAGCGGCAATGAAGTGTTACTGCGTGAACTGGGCCAGGACCGGGCGAGCAGCATCAAGGACTATCTGGTCGATAAAGGCAAGCTGGAGGACGAGCGCGTCTACTTTGTCGATGCCCGATTGGGTCAGGCTCAGCCGGATGGTAAAGTCGTCAGCCCATTGCACCTGGATAGCGAATAACTCATTGGCCTTTTTCCGAAGCAAAGCGCTTGTCAGCCTGACCCTCGCCGTCGTTGCCGGGTCAGCGGTCCTCAACGTACAGGCGGCCTCCACATTGCGCTGTGGTAGCCAACTGGTCAGTGCAGGCGACAGGGCATTCGAGGTTCAGCAGAAGTGTGGTGAGCCTGTCAGCCAGGAGATAGTGGGCTCCAAGGAGACATTCAACAACACTTACCGGCGCTCGGAATCGGTCAACATCGAAGAGTGGATCTACGGCCCGAATAACGGCATGTATCAATATCTGCGTTTTGAAGGCGGCCGCCTCACGAGCATCGAGAGCAAACGCGGCAACTAAGCCTCCTCATATATTTTCCTTCCCCACAATAGAACAGGCCCCGACTCTAGAGTCGGGGCCTGTAATGGCTACATCCTTGTAGCCTCGCATGAACTTTCCATCGGTCAGATGACTGGGATGCTCATGGGCGAAATCCTGTTACTCGGCTTTCAGGCCAGCGGCCGAAACGTCACGAACGCCTTTGATTTTCTTGGTGATATCAACAGCCATTTTCTTTTGGCTCTCGGTCACAGCAACTGTCGAGGACAGGGAAACCACACCTTTGTTGGTCTCAACCTTGATGTCCGAACCCGGGATGCCTTTCTCGGTCAGCAGATCTGCTTTGACCTTGGTGGTGATCCAGGTATCAGAAGTGTCTTCTTTCACTTCTTGAGTGGTGGTGTTAGCTGCCAGAACCATTGGGGCTTGAACAGCGGTCTGGGCGAATGCAGCGCCAGCCATGGTCAGAGTCAGGGTAGTAGCGGTAGCAGCAGCGATAACGAACTTCTTCATACGATAACTCCTGTTTTTCTCGAAATCTGCGCCAGCATCGTGGCTGCAGGGTTATCAGGTATATCGCAAGCGCTGTGCCAATCTCTACTCAAACAAAAAAACCAATAAAATCAAAAGGTTATAAATATTCTATTTTCTCGGAATCGTGCAGATTGCCCGCTTGAGCGTGATAACACATGCAAGATGCATGTTTATGCCGTGCACTCTGCAGGGCCTCGCCTAACCCATTAATTGCGCTCATAAAAAAAGGACCCCGAAGGGTCCTTTTTCATGCAGCTAGCGGATCAATCAGACACCGGATGCTTTCGCAGCGGCTACGTCCTTGATCGACAGCTTGATACGGCCACGGTTGTCGACGTCCAGTACCAGCACTTCAACTTCCTGACCTTCTTTCAGAATGTCAGTCACTTTCTCGACACGAGCGTCGCTCAGCATGGAGATGTGAACCAGACCGTCCTTGCCAGGCAGAATGTTGACGAATGCGCCGAAATCGACGATGCGCTCAACCTTGCCGACATAGATCTTGCCGATTTCCGCTTCTGCAGTGATGCCCAGAACGCGCTGGCGAGCTGCCTCTGCCGCTTCCTTGGTTTCGCCGAAGATCTTGATCGAGCCGTCGTCTTCGATGTCGATCGAAGCCTTGGTCTCTTCACAGATGGCACGGATGGTCGCGCCGCCTTTACCGATAACGTCACGGATCTTGTCGGTGTCGATCTTCATCGCGATCATGGTCGGAGCGTTGGCCGACAGCTCGTTACGCGACTGACCGATGATCTGGTTCATCTGACCGAGGATGTTCAGGCGAGCTTCCAGGGCCTGCCCAAGAGCGATCTCCATGATTTCTTCGGTGATGCCCTTGATCTTGATGTCCATCTGCAGCGCGGTCACACCTTTCGAGGTACCGGCTACCTTGAAGTCCATGTCGCCCAGGTGGTCTTCATCACCCAGGATGTCGGTCAGAATGGCAAACTTCTCGCCTTCCTTGACCAGACCCATGGCGATACCGGCAACCGGCGCCTTCATCGGCACACCTGCGTCCATCAGTGCCAAGGATGCACCGCAGACCGAAGCCATGGAGCTGGAACCGTTGGACTCGGTGATTTCCGATACAACGCGGATGGTGTACGGGAAAACGTCAGCGCCCGGCAGCATGGCCTGTACGCTGCGACGCGCCAGACGACCGTGACCGATTTCACGACGACCCGCGCCGCCCATGCGACCACACTCGCCCACCGAGAACGGAGGGAAGTTGTAGTGCAGCATGAAGGGGTCTTTCTTCTCGCCTTCAAGGGTGTCGAGCAGCTGTGCATCACGTGCAGTACCCAGTGTGGCAACGACCAGCGCCTGGGTTTCGCCACGGGTGAACAGAGCCGAACCGTGAGTTTTCGGCAGAACACCGACTTCGATGTTCAGAGGACGAACGGTACGGGTGTCACGACCATCGATACGCGGCTTGCCGTTGACGATGTTTTCGCGAACGGTGCGGTATTCGATTTCACCGAAAGCGGCTTTGACTTCGCTGGCAGACGGGCTGCCTTCTTCGACGGCCAGCTTGGCAACGATCTGCTCACGCAGCTCGCCCAGACGCGCGTAACGGTCGGCCTTGATGGTAATGGTGTAAGCCTGGGAGATCGCTTCGCCGAACTCGGCACGGATCGCGCCCAGTAGCTCAGTGGCTTCAGGCTTTGGCTGCCAGGTCCAGGTTGGCTTGGCGGCTTCGGCAGCCAGCTCCTTGACGGCGTTGATCACGACCTGGAACTCGTCGTGGGCGAACAGCACAGCGCCCAGCATCTGGTCTTCGGTCAGTTCCTTGGCTTCCGATTCAACCATCAGAACGGCTTCGGAAGTACCGGCTACAACCATGTCCAGGCTCGACGCCTGAAGCTGCTCGTAAGTCGGGTTCAGCAGGTAGCCGGTGCTTTCATGGAAAGCAACGCGCGCAGCACCGACCGGACCGTCGAACGGAATACCGGAGATGGCCAGGGCAGCCGACGTACCGATCATCGCAGCGATGTCCGGATCGGTTTTCTTGCTGGTGGAAACGACGGTGCAGACAACCTGCACTTCGTTCATGAAGCCTTCAGGGAACAGTGGGCGGATCGGGCGATCGATCAGACGCGAGGTGAGGGTTTCTTTCTCGGAAGGACGGCCTTCACGCTTGAAGAAACCACCAGGAATTTTGCCGGCAGCGTAGGTCTTTTCCTGATAGTGCACAGACAGGGGGAAGAAGCCTTTGCTGGCGTCGGCTTGCTTGGCGCCGACGACAGTCACCAACACGCTGACGTCATCGTCAACGGTGACCAATACTGCGCCGGAGGCCTGACGGGCGATACGGCCTGTCTCGAGGGTTACGGTCGATTGACCGAACTGAAACTTCTTGATTACCGGGTTCACGGTTTCCTACCTTTCTTTGTGGCTCTTGGGGAACTGGTTTCTTGCGAATTCTTGGGCAGCGTGGGGAATCGGCCCCTTCCACAGCCCAGATAAAACTTGAGGCTGGGAGCCTGCCCGAACCGCCGGGTAAACCCGACGATTCGCGACAGACAACCAACCTCTAGCAACGTCGTTATTAGCGACGCAGACCCAGACGACCGATCAGGGTGCTGTAACGGCTAACGTCCTTACCTTTCAGGTAATCCAGCAGCTTGCGACGCTGGTTTACCATACGGATCAGACCACGACGCGAGTGGTGGTCCTTACCGTTGGCCTTGAAGTGGCCTTGCAGTTTGTTGATGTTGGCGGTCAGCAGTGCAACTTGCACTTCTGGCGAACCAGTGTCACCAACAGCTTGCTGGTAGTCGGTTACGATCTGAGCTTTTTCTTCAACGCTGAGTGCCATGTGGGCAATCCTTATCTTCAAGGGAACGCTTCAAAAGAAACGTTTCCAACAGGCCGAGGACAAATCCTCGTATTAAAAAATGAGGCATGACCGTGCCTGTTGACAGCCATCCTCGTTCCACCTCACCTGCAGGCTGGCCTGCGGATGAACTGGTTCCGGTCACTCTGACCGAATCAAGCGACGCGGCGCAATACGCCCGTCCTCACTGACTTCACCGATACCGATGAAGCGACCTTCATGATCCTGCACCCGCACCATGCCGAACTTCGGCGCGTCCGGTGCTCTGACTGGCTGACCATGCAACCAGTAGAACGAACTGTGCTCCGAAAACTTCAGGAGCGGCCAGTCCAGCAACCCGCTGTCCGATGGCATGAGGAAACGGTCAACTGCCTCATTGCCGCCGTCGGCGTGTACTTGCTCCAGCTCTTCCAGCGTGACTGTCTGGGCCAGGCTGAACGGTCCGGCCTGTGTACGGCGCAGTTCTGCGACGTAAGCACCACAACCGAGCTGCTCACCGATATCCTCGACCAGGGTCCGGATATAGGTGCCTTTGCTGCAATCGACCGACAAACGTGCCGTCTCGCCCTCGCAGGCAAGCAATTCCAAGCGCGCAATAGTAACAGAACGAGGCTCGCGCTCCACTACTTCCCCTGCACGTGCCAGCTTGTAAAGAGGCTGCCCGTCACGCTTGAGGGCCGAGTACATCGGCGGTATCTGGCTGATTTGTCCACGAAAAGCGGGCAATGCGGCTTCGATATCGTCACGACCAACGGTCACCGGGCGCGTCAGCAAAACCTCGCCTTCGGAGTCCGCCGTGGTGGTGGTCTTGCCGAGTTGCATCAGGGTTTCGTAGGACTTGTCCGAATCGAGCAGGTACTGCGAGAACTTGGTGGCCTCACCAAAGCACAACGGCAATACGCCGGTTGCCAGAGGATCAAGGCTGCCCGTGTGACCTGCCTTCTCTGCGTTGAGCAGCCAGCGGACCTTTTGCAAGGCCGCGTTGGAGGTGAAACCCAGCGGCTTGTCGAGCAGGATGATACCGCTGACGTTGCGCCGTATACGCTTGACCTGAGCCACCCTTTACTCCTCGGTACTTTCAGGCTTGACGCCTTGTGGCGCAGAACCTTCCTTGTGCTGCCCGTCTTCGGCGACTGCCCGCTCGATCAATGCCGAGAGATGAGCACCACGCACGACGCTTTCGTCGTAGTGGAAGTGCAACTGCGGCACGCTGCGCAGCTTCATCTCGCGCGCCAGCTGCATGCGCAGGAAACCTGCGGCCGCGTTGAGCACCTTGATGCTCTGCGCGATGTCTTCAGCGCTGTCCTGACCCATGACGGTCATGAAAATCTTGGCATGACCGACATCGCGGCTGACGTCGACTGCAGTGATGGTGACCAGACCCACGCGAGGGTCCTTGATTTCACGTCGGATCAGCTGCGCCAGCTCACGCTGCATCTGATCGCCAATACGTTGGGTGCGGCTATATTCTTTTGCCATGCTTGTTACCTGTTACTGATCAGGGACCAAACCCTGACAGTCTGAAAGCGGCAAACGCCCGGCCTGACAAAAGCCAGACCGGGCGTTGCGTTGAGAGCCCATGATGAAGACCGCGGCATTTGCATGCGATGTTTCACCATGGCTCCTGAAGCTCGCGATTTAGAGGCTGCGAGCCACTTGGACCTTCTCGAAGACTTCGATCTTGTCACCGACCTTGACGTCGTTGTAGCTCTTGACGCCGATACCGCATTCCATGCCGGCACGCACTTCGGCAGCGTCGTCCTTGAAGCGGCGCAGGGATTCCAGCTCGCCTTCAAAGATAACGATGTCTTCGCGCAGTACACGGATTGGACGGTTACGGTGCACAACGCCTTCCAGAACCATACAACCTGCGATCGCGCCGAATTTCGGCGAACGGAACACATCGCGGACTTCGGCGATACCCAGGATATTTTCCCGGACGTCGCTGCCAAGCATGCCGGTGAGGGCCTTCTTGACGTCTTCGATGATGTCGTAGATCACGTTGTAGTAACGCATATCCAGGCCTTCCTGCTCGACGATCTTGCGAGCACCAGCATCGGCACGCACGTTGAAACCGAACAGTACAGCGTTGGAGGCCAGTGCCAGGTTGGCGTCGCTCTCGGTGATACCACCGACACCGCCACCGACTACGCGCACTTGCACTTCATCGTTACCCAGGCCGCCGAGGGCGCCCTGCAATGCTTCCAGAGAACCACGGACATCGGATTTGAGGACGATGTTAAGCGTCTTCTTCTCTTCCTGACCCATGTTCTCGAAGATGTTTTCGAGCTTGCCGGCATGAGCGCGAGCCAGTTTGACTTCGCGGAACTTGCCTTGGCGAAACAGAGCGACTTCACGGGCTTTCTTCTCGTCAGCCAGTACAGACATCTCGTCGCCAGCGTCCGGCGTGCCATCAAGACCCAGGATTTCGACCGGAATCGAAGGACCTGCTTCTTTGACCGGCTTGCCGTTCTCGTCGAGCATGGCGCGGATGCGGCCGAAGTTCGAGCCGACCAGCACCATGTCGCCCTGACGCAGCGTACCGTCCTGAACCAGAACCGTCGCAACAGGGCCACGGCCCTTGTCCAGACGGGACTCGACAACCACACCACGACCAGGAGCCGATGGGGTTGCTTTGAGTTCCAGAACTTCGGCTTGCAACAGGACAGCTTCGAGCAGTTCGTCGACGCCGGTACCCATTTTCGCGGAAACCGATACGAACGGCGTATCACCGCCCCACTCTTCGGATGTCACGCCGTGAACCGACAACTCGCTGCGGATGCGATCGAGATCAGCGCCCGGCTTGTCAATCTTGTTCACTGCAACCACCAGAGGCACGCCAGCAGCAACAGCATGCTGAACCGCTTCAATGGTCTGTGGCATCACGCCGTCGTCTGCCGCAACCACCAGGATCACGATGTCGGTCGCCTTGGCACCACGGGCACGCATTGCGGTAAACGCGGCGTGACCCGGGGTGTCGAGGAAGGTGACCATGCCGCGCTCGGTTTCTACGTGGTACGCACCGATGTGCTGGGTGATACCACCGGCTTCGCCAGCAGCTACCTTGGCACGACGGATGTAGTCGAGCAGGGAAGTCTTACCGTGGTCAACGTGGCCCATTACGGTCACGACAGGTGCACGGGAGAACGTCTCACCTTCGAACTTCAACGATTCAGCCAGGGAATCTTCCAGGGCATTGTCGCTGACCAGCGTGACCTTGTGGCCCAGCTCTTCGGCGATCAACTGGGCAGTTTCCTGATCCAGTACCTGGTTGATGGTCACCGGGGTGCCCATCTTGAACATGAACTTGATGACTTCAGCTGCCTTGACCGACATCTGCGCAGACAACTCGCCGACAGTGATGGTCTCGCCGATGGCAACGTCACGAACCACAGGACCGGTAGGGCTCTGGAAACCGTGTGCATTGCGCTTCTTCAGCTTGGACTTGCCACGACCGCCACGACGGAAACCATCGCTTTCTTCATCGGTGGTGCGAGGGGCAACGCGTGGAGCCGGCGCCTTCTCTTTGACCGAAGCACGATGAGGCGCGTTTTTACGCTCGCCGTCGCCACCACCGCTGCGACGATTGTTATCGTCGGCGCGCGGTTTGTCCGGACGGCGCTGTTCGTTCTGCTTGTTGCGAACGTCAGCAGACGGTGCTGGAGCAGCAGCCGCAACCGGGGCGCTTTCACGCACTGGCTCGGCTACCGCAGCAGGCGCTGCGACAGCGTCGTTAGTCGTGGCTTGTGCAGCAGCAGGCTGGCGAGGCGCTTCTTCTTCGGCGCGACGCTTGGCTTCTTCTTCAGCCTTTTGACGAGCGGCATTTTCTACCGCACGGCGCTCATCCATCTCGCGCTTGCGCTCGGCTTCGATTTCTTCCGGGCTACGCTGCACGAAGACTTTCTTCTTGCGCACTTCAACGCTGATGCTCTTGCTGCCAGCAACGCGCAGGGTGCTGGTGGTCTTGCGCTGCAAAGTGATCTTGCGCGGCTCTTCCACCTTGGCCTTGTGACCGCTTTTCAAATGCGTCAACAGGGCTTGTTTCTCGTTATCGGTCACAACTTGCTCGGCGGCGGTGTGCGGCAGACCTGCCTCACGCATCTGCTGTAACAGGCGCTCTACCGGTGTGTCGACCACTTTGGCCAGTTCTTTCACCGTGACTTGCGTCATGCACTTCTCTCCTCAGGCCGCGCCTACTTACTCGAACCAATGGGCTCGGGCGGCCATGATCAACTTGCCGGCACGATCATCGTCAATGCCGTCGATGTCGAGCAGGTCATCTATAGACTGCTCGGCCAGGTCTTCGCGGGTAACTACGCCGCGCACCGCCAGTTCCATCGCCAAATCCTTGTCCATACCCTCAAGCGAGAGCAGGTCTTCGGCCGGATGGGCGTCTGCCAGCTTTTCCTCAGTAGCGATGGCTTTAGTCAACAAACGATCCTTGGCACGAGCGCGAAGCTCGTTGACGATGTCCTCGTCAAAGCCGTCGATGTTGAGCATTTCTTCCAACGGTACGTAGGCAATCTCTTCCAGGCTGGTGAAGCCTTCATCAACCAGAACCTGTGCCAGTTCTTCATCGACTTCCAGCTCGTCGATGAAATTGCGCAGGATGTCGCCGGTTTCAGCTTGCTGCTTGGCCTGGATGTCCGATTCGGTCATTACGTTCAGGGTCCAGCCAGTCAGCTGACTTGCCAGACGCACGTTCTGACCGCCACGACCAATCGCCTGGGCCAGGTTGTCCGCGCCAACCGCGATATCCATTGCATGCGCATCTTCATCTACGATGATTGCCGCTACTTCTGCAGGGGACATTGCATTGATCACGAACTGTGCCGGGTTATCGTCCCAAAGCACGATATCCACACGCTCGCCACCCAGCTCGCCGGAAACAGCCTGAACTCGCGAACCACGCATGCCGATGCAGGCGCCTTGCGGGTCGATTCGTTTGTCCTTGGAGCGAACAGCGATTTTTGCACGCGAACCCGGGTCACGGGAGGCAGCCATCACCTCGATCAGACCTTCGGCAATTTCCGGTACTTCGATACGGAAAAGCTCGATCAGCATCTCTGGCGCAGTACGCGACAAGATCAGCTGAGGGCCACGGTTTTCGGTGCGAATTTCCTTGAGCAGCGCCCGAACGCGAACACCCACCCGGAAAGTCTCCCGGGAAATGATGTCTTCACGAGCCAGCAGTGCTTCGGCATTGTTACCAAGGTCAACGATGACATTGTCACGTGTAACCTTTTTAACAGTACCGGAAATGATTTCGCCCAGACGCTCACGGTAGGCATCGACAACCTGAGCGCGCTCAGCTTCACGAACCTTCTGCACAATGACTTGCTTGGCGGTCTGTGCGGCAATACGGCCGAACTCGATGGAGTCGATTTTTTCTTCGATCAGATCGCCTGCAACGGCACCCGGCTTTTTGGCCTGGGCCTGATCAACGGCCAACTCGTAAGCCGGATCGTCCAGATCTTCGTCTTCGACCACTGTCCAGCGACGGAAAGTTTCGTAGTTACCCGTGTGACGGTTGATTTCCACACGCAGTTCAACTTCATCTTCAAAACGTTTCTTGGTAGCAGTGGCAAGAGCCAGCTCCAGCGCTTCAAAAATTACACCTGCCGGAACGCCCTTTTCATTGGACACCGACTCAACAACCAGCAGTACTTCTTTGCTCATCGTACGCCTCGCCTTTCGCAAGCCATTGGATCCGCGGGATCCGCAGTATCTGGCACGTCTCAGTCAAACGTGGGAATAATGTTGGCCTTGTCGATCAAGTCGATCGGCAACAGGAATTCATGGTCTTCTACCTGCACCACGACATCCTGCTCCTCCACCCCGCGGAGAAGGCCTTGAAAGTTGCGTCGGCCTTCAAAGGGCGAGCGCAGCTTTATTTTCACTTGTTCCCCAGCGTGCAAGGCAAACTGTTCAAGAGTGAACAGTGGGCGGTCCATGCCGGGAGAAGACACCTCAAGCGTGTATTCGGCAGCGATTGGATCTTCTACGTCCAACACACCACTGATCTGGCGACTGACGATTTCGCAGTCCTCCACCAGAACACCACCTTCCTTGTCGATATAAATGCGCAGCAGTGAATGTCGGCCCTGGGAAAGAAACTCTATTCCCCAGCATTGATAGCCAAGAGCCTCGACCACCGGGGCCAACAAGGCCTGCAACTGTTCTAGCTTGCTCGACACCTGAACCCCCTCGTGCATGCTTTAAAAATAAAAAAATGGGCAAAAGCCCATCCATGAGAACGCCGCTGAACATCGACGTCATGTACTGTCCAGCTAACAAAAAGCCCCTGAAAAGGGGCTCCGCTAAAACTGGTTGCGGGGGCTGGATTTGAACCAACGACCTTCGGGTTATGAGCCCGACGAGCTACCAAGCTGCTCCACCCCGCGACAAAGCTGGGGCGGAAGTATACGACCGATCCATCTATGGGTCAATCGAACATCCACCTACAAGAAAGCCCGCTAGTGCGGGCCTTCTTGTTAATTTGGTACCGAGAAGGGGACTCGAACCCCTACACCCTACGGGCACAACCACCTCAAGGTTGCGTGTCTACCAATTCCACCACCTCGGCATTACAACTCTTTTTGGCGACCTCATTAACATCGCCTGAATTCTTTTACTTCTGCTCTGGAGCTTGAGGTACGTCAGCTGGAACAACCGCTGGCTTTTGCCCTTCGAGCACCGGAACATCATCTGCTGCCGGCTTTTGCTTGACTTCCAGTACCGCTGGATCTGGCAACCCTACCTGAGTCAGCTGTTGAGCTTTCTCTTTAGCAAAGTAACCTAACCCCAAGCTGGTTATGAAGAAACAGGCGGCAAGTATAGCAGTAAACTTACTAAGAAAGGTAGAGGTTCCTTGCCCTCCGAAGACAGTATTTGATGCACCGGCTCCGAAAGACGCACCTGCGTCCGCACCTTTACCCTGCTGCAGCAATACCAGGGCAACAACGCCCAAAGCGCCCAACAGATGAAAAACGACTACGACTGTTTCCAGCATTTTTTCAGTTTCCCGCGGCGCGACAGATCGCACCGAACTCATCTGCATTCAGGGAGGCACCACCAATGAGCCCCCCATCGATATCCGGCATGCTGAATAGTTCGACCGCATTGGCCGACTTCACGCTGCCGCCATAAAGAAGACGCACGCCTTGTGCGACTTCAGCATTCTGTTTCGCCAGTTGCGCACGAATGGCTGCGTGCACTTCCTGCGCCTCTTGAGGCGAAGCGGTCAACCCGGTGCCGATGGCCCAGACTGGCTCGTAAGCGATTACTGCGTTGAAAAACACATCAACGCCCAACTCGGCGATGACGCTATCGAGCTGCTGCCCGACGACTTCGAGAGTCCGACCAGCCTGACGCTCTTCAAGGGTCTCGCCAATGCAGAGCACCGGCGTCAAACCACTTTTCTGAATAGCGGCAAACTTGCTGTTCAGAACATCATCACGCTCGCCAATCAACTGACGACGCTCGGAGTGCCCAACCAACACCAGCTTGCAACCCGCATCAGCCAGCTGACTGGAAGCGATTTCGCCTGTCAGCGCGCCCTGCTCAGCCTGTGTCGCCGCATCCTGAGCACCGACGATGATCGAAGTGGCTTCAAGCCCCTTGACCGCCTGCTCGATGAACAGAGTCGACGGCATTACAGCAACATCGACATTACCCGGCATCGATTGCAGGGCAAGACCCTTGATCAGCTCAGCGACGCTGGCGCGGGTACCGTGCATTTTCCAGTTACCAGCTACCATTGGGCGACGCATGCTACACCTCGTGGGTCAAAGTGGGCGCAGATGTTACCCAACAGTTCAGGCACTGGCAAGCCGAAATCAGGCGCAAACGTCAGCAACGAGTTTCGCGAGCTCTTCTGCGTAGGCCTTGACCTGCGCTTCGTCTTCGCCTTCGACCATCACACGCACCAACGGCTCAGTCCCGGACTTGCGCAAAAGAACCCGACCACGACCCGACATCTGCTCGGTAACCCGCGCACAGGCCTCTTGCACCGAAGGGTGTGAAACAGGGTCGACACCCTCACCACCGAACCGCACATTGATCAGTACCTGCGGGCATTTACGCAATCTCAGGCGCGCCTCTGCCAGACTGATGCCGCTGCGACGCAACGCCAGGATCACCTGCAGCGCCGCAATGATGGCATCGCCGGTGGTGGCGTGCTGGAAGCACACGATGTGCCCGGAGTTCTCACCGCCAATCTGCCAGTTGCGTTCAAGCAGCTCGGCAATGACGTAACGATCGCCGACATTGGCGCGCACGAACGGAATGTTCTGCTCGGCCAGCGCCAGCTCAAGTCCCAGGTTACTCATCAGCGTTCCAACCACACCGCCCTGCAAGCGACCTCGCTCATGCAGGTCACGCGCGATGATGTAGAGCAACTCGTCACCATCGACGATGGTGCCCGTGTGATCGACCATCAGGACGCGATCGCCATCACCATCGAAACCGATACCCATGTCGGCCTTCTCGGCCAGCACGGCAGCCTGCAGGGCCTCCATGTGGGTAGAGCCGCAGTTCTTGTTGATGTTGAGCCCGTCTGGCTGCGCGGAAAGCACAACAACCTGCGCGCCCAGCTCACGAAAGACGTTGGGCGCGACCTTGTAAGTAGCGCCATGCGCGCAGTCGATGACCACCTTGAGCCCGGCGAAGTCGGTACTGGTCGGCACGCTGCTTTTGCAGAATTCGATATAACGACCGGCTGCGTCGTTGATACGCGAGACCTTACCCAGGTTTTCAGACTCGGCAACGGTCATCGGCGCATCGAGCAATTCTTCGATCATCATCTCGATTTCGTCAGGCAGCTTCGTGCCCTGACCGGAAAAGAACTTGATACCGTTATCGTAATGCGGGTTGTGCGACGCGCTGATCACGATGCCCGCTTCGGCGTGAAAGGTTCGCGTCAGGTAGGCAATGGCAGGCGTGGGCATCGGACCCAGCAGCATCACGTCAGCGCCGGCAGCCGACAATCCGGCCTCGAGGGCAGACTCGAACATATAGCCGGAGATACGCGTGTCCTTGCCGACAAGAATCCGGCAGGTGCCCAGCTTACGGAAGGCCATGCCTGCCGCCCAACCCAGCTTGAGCATGAAGTCAGGCGTGATAGGGAACTGCCCCACGCGACCGCGAATGCCGTCGGTTCCGAAATATTTTCTGGTACTCATGGATGCCCCACTGTTGTTATTCAGCTGCTTCGACAGCTGCAATCATGCGCACCACGTCCACCGTTTCGGCGACATCGTGCACACGCAAAATTCTTGCACCTTTGGTCATGGCCAGTGCAGCCAGCGCCAGACCACCATACAAACGCTCATCCACCGGGCGACCCAGCACAGCACCAATCATGCTCTTGCGCGACACACCGACAAGCAGCGGGCGACCAAGGGCATGCAGGGCTTCCATGTGCCTGAACAGACTCAGGTTGTGGTCGAGGGTTTTCGCAAAACCAAACCCGGGATCAAGAATGATCCGGCTGCGGTCGATGCCGACGGCTTCGCATCGCTCAATTCGCTCCACAAGAAAAGCACCGACCTCACCGACGAGGTCTTCATAGCGTGGATTATCCTGCATATCGCCAGGCTCACCCAGCATATGCATCAGGCATACGGGCAAGCCCGTTGCGGCAGCCGCCTCCAGCGCTCCGGGTCGCCGCAGAGAGCGGACATCATTGATCAGACCCGCCCCCAGCCTGGCAGATTCGAGCATGACGCCTGGCGTAGACGTATCGACCGAGATGATCACGTCCAGCTCGCGAGCGATAAGCTCCACCAGCGGCGCGACGCGCTCCACCTCTTCAGCGGGTGAGACCGGACGAGCCCCCGGACGCGTTGACTCCCCGCCGATATCGATCAGCGTGGCGCCCGCAGCGACCATGGACTGGGCATGACGCAACGCAGCATCGAGCTGACTGTAGCGACCACCATCAGAGAACGAGTCGGGGGTAGCGTTGAGGATGCCCATCACGTGCGTATGGGCCAAATCAAGAACCCGGTTGCCGCAAGGCAACCGGGTCGGGTACAGCGCAGAAGTCATGTCAGGCCTTAGTGTTCAGCAGCAGGGCCGCCGATCGGCGCTTCCGGGCGAGGGTCTGGAGTGATCGGCGTACCCTTGGTACCCGAACCGCCTTCCCAGTCGCGCGGCTCACGCGGTGGACGACCCGACATGATGTCATCGATCTGATCCGCATCGATGGTTTCATACTTCATCAGCGCGTCAGCCATGGCATCCAGCTTGTCACGGTTATCCGTCAGCAGCTGCTTCGCGGTCCCGTAGCAGAGATCGATGATACTGCGAACCTCGGAGTCGATCAGCTTGGCTGTCTCACCAGAGAAGTTGGAGTTCTGACTGCCGCCACGACCCAGGTAACCGGAATCTTCGTCCTCGGAGTACATCAGAGGACCCAGCTTTTCCGACAAACCCCATTTCGTCACCATGTTCCGCGCAAGCTGGCTGGCACGCATGATGTCGTTGGAAGCGCCCGTGGTGACACCGTCAAAACCCAGGGTCATTTCTTCTGCGATACGACCACCGTACAGCGAGCAGATCTGACTGATCAGCGCGCGCTTGGACAGACTGTAACGGTCCTCTTCCGGCAGGAACATGGTCACGCCGAGGGCACGGCCACGAGGAATGATCGAGACCTTGTAGACCGGGTCATGCTCAGGCACCAGACGACCAACGATAGCGTGACCCGCTTCGTGGTAGGCGGTGTTCTGTTTTTCCTTCTCGGACATGACCATGGATTTGCGCTCGGCACCCATCATGATCTTGTCCTTCGCCAGCTCGAACTCTTTCATCTCGACGATGCGCTTGCCTGAGCGAGCCGCAAACAACGATGCTTCGTTGACGAGGTTGGCCAGATCGGCACCGGAGAAACCAGGCGTACCGCGAGCGATAACACCAGGATTGACATCCTCACCCATCGGCACCTTGCGCATGTGAACCTTGAGAATCTGCTCACGACCGCGAATGTCCGGCAGACCTACCACGACCTGACGGTCGAAACGGCCTGGACGCAACAGCGCAGGGTCGAGTACATCAGGACGGTTGGTTGCAGCGATGACGATGATGCCGTCATTCATCTCGAAACCATCCATCTCGACCAGCAACTGGTTGAGGGTCTGCTCACGCTCGTCGTGACCACCCCCCATGCCAGCACCGCGATGACGACCGACTGCGTCGATTTCATCGATGAAGATGATGCACGGCGCGTGTTTTTTGGCCTGCTCGAACATGTCACGGACGCGGCTTGCACCAACACCCACGAACATTTCGACGAAGTCGGAACCGGAAATGGTGAAGAACGGTACTTTCGCCTCGCCTGCAATCGCCTTGGCGATCAGCGTCTTACCGGTACCCGGAGGACCGACCATCAACACGCCACGGGGAATGCGACCGCCCAGGCGCTGGAACTTGCCCGGATCGCGAAGGAACTCAACGAGTTCACCCACTTCTTCCTTGGCTTCGTCACAACCTGCGACGTCAGCCAGGGTGGTCTTCACCTGATCTTCGGATAACAGACGGGCCTTGCTCTTGCCAAAGCTCATCGGACCGCCTTTACCGCCGGCCCCACCTTGCATCTGGCGCATGAAGAACATGAAGACGGCGATAATCACCAGAATCGGGAAGCTGGCAACCAGCAACTGGGTCCAGATGCTCTGCTGTTCAGGCTGCTTGCCTTCGACGACCACGTGGTTGTCGACCAGATCACCGATCAGACCGTTGTCCTGGATGGCCGGACGAATAGTCTTGAAGGTGTCGCCATCGCTGCGTTTGCCAGTGATGACGTAACCGTCGACGGAAACCTTCTCAACCTTGCCATCCTTAACCTGCTGGATGAACTCGGAATAATTGAGGGTCTGCGGCTCGTTCGGGCTGGAGAAGTTGTTCATCACCGTCACCAGGACAGCCGCGATGATCAACCACAGGATCAAATTCTTTGCCATATCGTTCAATTAGCTACCCTCTGAAGCAAGCTCCACGCAGCAAGCGTGCCTCGCATGATATTCACCGGCCTAACTTACTACAGAACCTACAGATGTGGCAGGCGCCGTCTGTAACCCTTTGTGAAACTTTGACTACGCGATGGTCGAACATGCTGCATCGATAACGCCATTTAAAAAAAGCTATCGCCTGGCATCAAAGACGCTCATCGCTGGCCGCGCCTTCGATACCCTTGAAGCCACGACCCAGCAGGTACTGCTCACGGGATCGATCACGCGACGACAACGGCTTTCGCATCTGCACCTTGTCGAACAGCTTGCGGATGTCTTTGTGATACACGTCGAAGCCTTCACCCTGGAAGACCTTGATGAGGAAATCGCCACCCGGACGCAAAACCCGGCCAGCCAGATCAAGCGCCAACTCACAGAGAAACATCGCCCGCGGCATATCTACAGCGCTCAATCCACTCATATTGGGGGCCATATCGGAAATCACAAGGTCTACCTGTGTATTACCGACCGCTTCCAGAATTTGTGCGAGCACGGCATCTTCCGTGAAGTCGCCCTGAATGAAGGTCACGTCAGGGATGCTGTCCATTTCAAGGATGTCGGAAGCGATCAGGCGGCCTTGACCGCCAATCAGACGACTGGTCACCTGCGACCAGCCTCCAGGCGCGGCACCGAGGTCGATCACGGTCATGCCGGGACGGATGATCTTGTCCTTTTCCTGGATCTCGAGAAGCTTGTAACTGGCACGTGAACGGTAACCGTCCTTCTGCGCCATTTTGACGTACTTGTCGTCGAAGTGTTCTTTGAGCCAGTTATGGCTTGTCTTGGAACGGGCCACGGGGCACCTCAAAAATAAACGAGTCGTGATTAACTGGGCGGTCCCGGACTCGCTCGGGTAAACTGGCCGCCGCTTTTTACAAGATCAGACGCAGAGGTCAGATTATGCCGCTCACTCAAGAGCAGAAGAAACAATACAAATCCATTGGCCACCACCTGAAACCGGTATTGATCGTGGCTGACAATGGTTTGACTGAAGGTGTGCTGGCAGAGCTTGAACGCGCACTGAGCGATCACGAGCTGATCAAGATCAAGCTCAACATCCTCGACCGCGAAAGTCGCTTGCAGGCCATTGCAGAAATCTGCAAAGCCGGCTCGGCGGATCTTGTTCAGGTCATCGGCAAAATGGCGTTGATCTATCGCAAGAACCCAAAGGTAAACAAGCTGTTGTCCAACGTCCACCGCGCAAACTAAAAAAACAGAAGCCAGGGCCGCAGATTGCGCGCCCTGCTCCTTTTTTACGCAACTTCGCTTGTCTTCAGGTCGTTCAGACCCGCTATCACACACTACCGCCAAGATCCTCAAGGCAGATGCCGAAAGGACCAGGCAGTTGCGCCCGCCAGAAGCGGGCACTGGTGTCAGACGTGGCGAACTTCGACGATTTCGTACTCGATGACACCGCTAGGCGTCTTCACGACCACGA
The DNA here is from genome assembly GCF_900143095.1 of Pseudomonas asturiensis. GTDB lineage: Bacteria > Pseudomonadota > Gammaproteobacteria > Pseudomonadales > Pseudomonadaceae > Aquipseudomonas > Aquipseudomonas asturiensis. Next base: position 56,349 of record NZ_FRDA01000021.1, read on the forward strand.
CATCGCCTTCTTCCTTGGCAATCAAGGCGCGAGCGATGGGCGATCCCACCGAAATCTTGCCTTTCTTGATATCCGCTTCATCCTCACCCACGATCTGGTAAGTGACGCTCTCGTCCGTTTCGACGTTGGCGATTTCAACGGTCGTGCCGAAAATCACCTTGCCAGTATGAGGAATGGTGGTGACGTCGATCACCACGGCATTCTGCATACGGCCTTCGATGTCACGAATACGCGCCTCGACCATGCCCTGCTGCTCACGCGCAGCATGGTATTCAGCGTTCTCCTTCAGGTCACCCAACTCCCGCGCCGTGCCGATATCCTGGCTCAGCTTGGGACGGATCACCTTGGTCAGGTGGGTCAATTCTTCTTCCAGGGCGCGAGCGCCCTGAACAGTCATTGGGTATTTGATCATGCCTTCAATCCTGCATGGAGATCCTGCAAGCGACGTACAGTCTTCTCTGGACCGAACTTGAGCGCTTCGCAGATGGCTTCGCCTGCTGCAATAGTCGTGGTGCAGTAAATCTTGTGCTGCAAGGCGTTGCGACGAATGGAGTAGGAATCCGCAATCGACTGACGACCTTCGGTGGTGTTGATGATCAGCGTGACTTCATCATTCTTGATCATGTCGACCACGTGAGGACGACCCTCGGTCACTTTGTTGACGCGGCGTACTTTCAAGCCAGCCGCTTCGATCAGCTTGGCGGTCCCCGCCGTGGCAACGATCTCGAAGCCCAGACCGATCAGGTCACGTGCGACACCCGCCACCAGAGGCTTGTCGTCATCACGGACACTGATGAATGCGGTGCCGCCAGTAGGCAGCACTTCGCTGGCGCCCATCTGGGCCTTGGCGAACGCTTCGCCGAAGGTATCGCCCACGCCCATCACTTCACCGGTCGACTTCATTTCCGGGCCGAGGATCGGGTCTACACCCGGGAATTTGGCGAACGGGAACACCGCCTCTTTCACGCTGTAGAAATTCGGGATGATTTCCTTGGTGAAGTTCAGCTCTTTCAGGGTTTTGCCAGCCATCACGCGCGCAGCGATCATGGCCAGGGAAACACCAATGCACTTGGACACGAACGGCACGGTACGCGATGCGCGCGGGTTCACTTCGATGACGTAGATGTCTTCACCCTGCAAGGCCAGCTGCACGTTCATCAGGCCGACAACGCCCAATTCCAGGGCCATTTTCTTGACCTGTTCGCGCATCTCGTCCTGGATGTGAGCAGGCAGCGAGTACGGTGGCAGCGAGCACGCGGAGTCACCGGAGTGAACGCCCGCCTGTTCGATGTGCTGCATGATCGCGCCGATGACCACGTCAGTGCCGTCGCAGACTGCATCGACATCCATTTCGATTGCGCAATTGAGGAAGTGATCCAGCAGCACAGGACTGTCATTGGAAACCTGAACCGCTTCACGCAGGTAGCGCTTGAGCTCGTCTTCCTGATAAACGATTTCCATCGCACGGCCACCCAGTACATAGGACGGACGCACGACCAGTGGATAACCGATCTTAGCGGCGGCACGAATCGCTTCGTCTTCGCTGCGCACGGTAGCGTTTGGCGGCTGACGCAGGTTCAGGCGCTCGACCATTTGCTGGAAACGCTCGCGGTCTTCCGCACGGTCGATGGCGTCAGGGCTGGTGCCGATGATCGGCACGCCAGCGGCTTCAAGCGCACGCGCCAGTTTCAGCGGAGTCTGGCCGCCGTACTGAACGATCACACCCTTGGGCTTCTCGACACGCACGATTTCCAGCACGTCCTCGAGCGTAACCGGCTCGAAGTACAGACGATCGGAGGTGTCGTAGTCAGTGGAGACGGTTTCCGGGTTGCAGTTGACCATGATGGTCTCGTACCCGTCGTCACGCAGCGCGAGCGCGGCGTGTACGCAGCAGTAGTCGAACTCGATGCCCTGGCCGATACGGTTAGGACCGCCACCCAGAATCATGATCTTGTCGCGAGTCGAAGGGTTGGCTTCGCACTCTTCTTCGTACGTGGAGTACATGTAGGCAGTATCGGTTGCGAACTCGGCCGCGCAGGTGTCGACGCGCTTGTAGACCGGGAGCACTTCCAGCTTGTGACGGTGCGTACGCAGGTTCTTCTCGGTCACGCCCAACAGCTTGGCCAGACGCGCATCGGAGAAGCCCTTGCGCTTGAGACGGAACATCAGGTCGCGGTCAATGGCCGACAGACCCAGCGTCTTGACCTTCTCTTCGTCCTTGATCAGATCTTCGATCTGGACCAGGAACCAAGGGTCGATCATGTTCATGGCGAAGATATCTTCGACGCTCATGCCGGCGCGGAACGCGTCAGCGACGTACCAGATACGCTCGGCACCCGGCACGGTCAGCTCGCGCTTGAGCGTGCTCATGCTTTCCGGATGGCTCAGGTCGAGCTTCGGATCCAGACCGCAGACACCGACTTCCAGACCGCGCAGGGCTTTCTGCAGGGATTCCTGGAAGGTGCGACCGATGGCCATGACTTCACCCACCGACTTCATCTGAGTAGTCAGGCGAGCGTCAGCCTTGGCGAACTTCTCGAATGCGAAGCGTGGCAGCTTGGTAACGACGTAGTCGATGGACGGCTCGAAGGAAGCCGGGGTCTTGCCGCCGGTGATATCGTTCGACAACTCGTCCAGCGTGTAGCCAACAGCCAGCTTGGCTGCGACCTTGGCAATCGGGAAACCGGTGGCTTTGGAAGCAAGGGCCGAGGAACGCGAGACACGCGGGTTCATCTCGATCACGACCATACGGCCGGTATTTGGGCAGATGCCGAACTGAACGTTGGAACCGCCGGTTTCAACGCCGATCTCGCGCAGTACCGCCAGGGAGGCGTTGCGCAGGATCTGGTATTCCTTGTCGGTCAGGGTCTGCGCGGGTGCGACGGTGATGGAGTCACCTGTGTGCACGCCCATCGGGTCGAAGTTCTCGATGGAGCAGACGATGATGCAGTTGTCCTTTTTGTCACGGACAACTTCCATTTCGTATTCTTTCCAGCCGATCAGCGATTCGTCGATCAGCAGTTCCTTGGTCGGCGACAGGTCCAGACCACGGGCGCAGATTTCTTCGAACTCTTCACGGTTGTACGCGATGCCGCCACCCGTGCCGCCCATGGTGAAGGACGGACGGATGATGCAAGGGAAGCCGAGCTTTTCAAGAACAGCGTTGGCTTCTTCCATCGAGTGGGCGATGCCGGAACGCGGGCAATCCAGGCCGATGGACTTCATGGCCTTGTCGAAGCGCGAGCGGTCTTCGGCCTTATCGATGGTGTCGGCGTTGGCACCGATCATTTCGACGCCGAACTTCTCCAGAACGCCTTCGCGCTCCAGATCCAGTGCGCAGTTCAGTGCGGTTTGACCGCCCATGGTTGGCAGCAGTGCGTCAGGACGCTCTTTTTCGATGATCTTGGCAACGGTCTGCCACTTGATCGGCTCGATGTAAGTGGCGTCGGCCATGGCCGGGTCGGTCATGATGGTGGCCGGGTTGGAGTTCACCAGGATGACGCGGTAACCCTCTTCGCGCAGTGCCTTGCAGGCCTGGGCGCCGGAGTAGTCGAATTCACAGGCCTGGCCGATCACGATGGGGCCGGCGCCGAGAATCAGGATGCTTTTAATATCTGTACGTTTTGGCATGGGTTGTCACTCAAATCCGCAGGTCAGTCGGCAAGCCGTCTTGAACATTTCATTGAGGTGACCTGGGTGGCGGCAACCGGACGTATCGTCCGGGTCCAGCCAGGTCACCTGCTTACTACATTCTCAAGGCAACCGGTCAGCGTCGCTTGGCCATGGCTTCGATAAAGCGATCAAACAGAGGGGCGACGTCGTTCGGGCCCGGGCTGGCTTCAGGGTGACCCTGGAAGCTGAAGGCGCTCTTGTCGGTGCGCTCGATACCCTGAAGGGTGCCGTCGAACAGCGACTTGTGGATGGCGCGCACGTTGGCTGGCAGCGTGGCTTCGTCCACCGCAAAACCGTGGTTCTGACTGGTGATCATGACGACACCGGTGTCCAGATCCTGAACCGGGTGGTTGGCACCGTGGTGGCCGTGGCCCATTTTCAGGGTCTTGGCTCCGGAGGCCAGCGCGAGCAACTGGTGGCCCAGGCAGATACCGAAGACCGGAATTTCGGTTTCCAGTACATCCTTGATGGCCTTGATCGCATAGTCGCAAGGCTCGGGATCGCCAGGGCCGTTGGACAGGAACACACCATCAGGGTTGTAGGCCAGGACATCCTTCGCAGGCGTCTGGGCCGGAACCACAGTCACGCGGCAGCCGCGCTCGACCAGCATGCGCAGGATGTTCAGCTTCACGCCGTAATCGTAAGCGACTACATGATAAGGCAGCTCGGAGGCAGCGATTTCAGGATGGCTATCGGTTTTCAGGTTCCAGACACTGGAACGCCACTCGTAGGCTTCCTTGGTGCTGACCTCTTTGGCCAGGTCCATGCCCTTCAGACCCGGAAAGCCGCGCGCCGCCGCGATCGCGGCCTCTTCGGAAATATTGTCGCCGGCCATGATGCAGCCGTTCTGTGCGCCTTTCTCTCGCAGAATGCGGGTCAGGCGACGGGTATCGATACCGGCGATGGCAACGACATTGTTGGCTTTCAGGTAATCATCCAGCGACATCTTGTTACGCCAGTTGCTGGCGACGAGCGGCAGATCACGAATGACCAGGCCGGCAGACCAGACGCGATCAGACTCTGCATCTTCAGGGGTGGTGCCGGTGTTGCCGATGTGCGGGTAGGTCAGGGTAACGATTTGCTGGGCATAGGAAGGATCGGTAAGGATTTCCTGATAGCCTGTCATTGCGGTGTTGAACACCACCTCACCAACGGTCTGACCGTCGGCTCCAATGGCTTCGCCGCGAAAAATGCTGCCATCAGCAAGGGCGAGTATGGCTGGCTTAGTCAAGAAGACCTCCCGTAAATAAAGCCTGAAAGGGCGATCGCAGGTTGCAAAAAAGCGGAATGACGTAGATACGTCACCCCGCTTTCTTATAGAATCATCTGCGCGCTTTTAGTGGACACACTAAAGCTGTAGCTTACAGAAAAGGCCCTTTTTGGTCTACCACCAATGTGCCTCAAATGCGGGGAAATGCGACAGCTTTTCGAGCAGTGACACTGAACAGAAGGCCGAATCCCGCACCCTGTGCGAAATCCGGCCAGACAAACGCGAATGCATGGATCAATGCAGATCCAGCACGTCCTGCATGTCATAAAGGCCAGGTGCCTTGCCATCAAGCCACATCGCAGCCCTGACGGCGCCCTTGGCGAAGGTCATGCGACTGGATGCCTTGTGGGTGATCTCGACACGCTCACCTTCAGCAGCGAACAGCACCGTGTGATCACCGACCACGTCACCCGCACGAATCGTCGCAAAGCCGATGCTCTGACGATCACGTGCGCCGGTCTGCCCTTCACGCCCATAGACCGCAACCTTTTCAAGGTCACGCCCCAGAGCGCTGGCCACCACCTCACCCATGCGCAACGCCGTGCCAGACGGCGCGTCGACCTTGTGACGGTGATGCGCTTCAGTGATCTCGATGTCGACGTCATCGCCCAGAACCCGCGCTGCGGTATCGAGCAGCTTCAGGCACAGGTTAACGCCGACACTGAAATTGGCGGCGAACACGATCGGGATCTCCTTGCCCGCTTCGACCAACCGCTGCTTTTCTTCGACGCTGAACCCGGTTGTGCCGATGATCATGGCCTTGCCCGCCTTGCGGCAGAAGGCCAGGTTCTTCAGGGTGACCGAGGGGTGCGTGAAATCGATCAGTACGTCGAATTCGTCGACCACCCTGGCCAGATCGCCCGACAGCGGAACACCGATACGGCCCAGCGCTGCCAGCTCGCCAGCGTCCGCACCAACCAGCGTACTGTCAGGACGGTCGATCGCAGCGGTCAACCCGGCGCCAGGCGTCTGTTGAATCGCTTCGATCAAAGTCTTGCCCATGCGCCCGGCGGCGCCTACTACTGCAATACGTCGCATGCCGTTTTCCTTAGATAGCCTTACAAATCGCCGAAGAACCGCTTCACACCCTCAAACCAGCCACTGGCCTTGGGAGAATGGGACTCGTCGTTCTCAAGCGATGTGCGGAACTCTTCAAGCAGCTCGCGCTGGCGCTTGCTCAGGTTCACCGGTGTCTCGACCGCCACACGACACATCAGGTCGCCAGCCCCACCACCACGCACAGGCGCAACACCCTTGCCACGCAGGCGGAACTGCTTGCCGGTCTGAGTTCCTTCAGGGATTTTCAGCTTGACGCGACCGTCGAGGGTCGGCACTTCCAGCTCGCCACCCAATGCTGCATCGGTGAAGCTGATAGGCACTTCGCAGAACAGATGCTTGCCGTCGCGCTGAAAGATGTCGTGTTCACGCACATTGATCACAACGTACAGGTCGCCGGTAGGACCACCCTGGACACCCGCCTCGCCTTCGCCCGAGAGACGAATACGGTCGCCGGTATCGACACCTGGCGGCACTTTGACAGACAGCGTCTTGTACTCTTCGACACGACCTTCGCCATGGCACGAGTCGCACGGATCGGAAATGATCTTGCCATGACCATGGCAACGCGGGCAGGTCTGCTGCACAGAGAAAAAGCCCTGCTGCATGCGCACCTGACCGATACCGCCACAGGTCGGGCAGGTGACCGGAGAAGAACCTTTCTTGGCGCCACTGCCATCGCATGGCTTGCAATTGACCAGCGTCGGAACACGGATGCTGACCGTGGTACCGCGAACGGCTTCCTCCAGGTTCAACTCCAGCGTGTAGCGCAGGTCGCTACCGCGCTGGGCACCGCCACGACCGCCGCCGCCACTGCGACCACCGCCGAAGAAGTCGCTGAATACATCACCGAAGATATCGGAGAAATTCGCACCGCCCGCGCCACCACCAAAGCCACCGCCACCCATGCTCGGGTCGACACCGGCGTGACCGTACTGGTCGTAGGCTGCGCGCTTGCTGGCATCGGACAGGACTTCGTAGGCCTCGTTGGCCTCCTTGAACATCTCTTCCGACGCTTTGTCATCGGGGTTACGGTCAGGGTGATGCTTCATCGCCAGACGACGATAGGCCTTTTTCAGGTCCGCTTCACTGGAGCCTCGCTCCACTCCCAACACTTCGTAATAATCACGCTTTGCCATAATTCTTCCGCACTCTTGAGGACGTCCGGCAAAACCCTCCTGAGCCTTGCCAAACTCGTTGAGCCCCATACAGGCCCGGACCCAACTCACGTCGTTTCAACGATCCTGGTCTTCGTTCAACAGCCAGGAATACCCGACCGAGAAAGCGGCAGAACGAGTCGCCACGCAGGAGCATCGCGATCTTGCCACATGGCGTGCGGGACAGACCCACACACCGGAATTTTTGCTTGTTCCAGACACGCCAACGCGGGAGCAAGCTCCCGCGCGGCGACATCCTACCAGCCACCGCTCGAAAGAGGTCAACCGGCTTTCAAGTGAGCCTGCGCTTACTTGTGGTCTTTCACTTCTTCGAACTCGGCGTCGACAACGTCGTCAGCCTTGGTCGAATCTTCTGCAGGCTTGGCCGCTGCTTCAGGGTTCTCGGCCTGCTCGGCGTACATCTTCTGAGCGATTGGCGCGGAAACCTTGGACAGCTCCTCGACCTTGGCTTCGATGGCAGCCTTGTCGTCGCCTTTGATGGCGGCTTCCAGAGCGACCACTGCAGCTTCGACTGCGGTCTTTTCTTCAGCAGTCACTTTGTCGCCTGCATCGGAGATCATCTTGCGAGTCGAGTGGACCAGCGCATCACCCTGGTTACGGGCAGAGGCCAGCTCTTCGAACTTGCGGTCTTCTTCAGCGTTGACTTCAGCATCACGAACCATCTGCTGAATTTCTTCCTCGGACAGACCGGAGTTGGCCTTGATCACGATCGACTGCTGCTTGCCGGTCGCCTTGTCTTTCGCGCCGACGTGCAGGATGCCGTTGGCATCGATGTCGAAGGTCACTTCGATTTGTGGCACGCCACGTGGTGCTGGTGGAATCTCGGCCAGGTCGAACTTGCCCAGAGACTTGTTCTGACCGGCTTGCTTGCGCTCGCCCTGCAGCACATGGATCGTCACCGCGCCCTGGTTGTCATCGGCAGTCGAGAACACCTGAGATTTCTTGGTCGGAATCGTGGTGTTTTTCTCGATCAACGGAGTCATCACACCGCCCATGGTTTCGATACCCAGGGTCAGCGGGCTGACGTCGAGCAACAGAACGTCTTTTACATCACCGGCCAACACTGCACCCTGGATGGCAGCACCCATGGCAACGGCTTCATCCGGGTTGACGTCCTTACGGGCTTCTTTACCGAAAAACTCGGTGACACTTTTCTGGACCAATGGCATACGCGTCTGACCACCGACCAGAATCACGTCGTTGATCGAACTGATGTCGATACCAGCGTCTTTCAGCGCGATACGGCAAGGCTCGATGGTGCGTTTAACCAGATCTTCAACCAGCGATTCCAGCTTGGAACGGGAGATTTTCACGTTCAAGTGCTTTGGACCGGTCGCATCTGCTGTGATGTACGGCAGGTTGACGTCGGTCTGCATGCTGGAGGACAGCTCGATCTTGGCTTTTTCCGCAGCTTCTTTCAGACGCTGCATCGCCAGAGGGTCGCCCTTCAGGTTCATGCCGCTTTCTTTCTTGAATTCGTCGACGAGGTAATCAATCAGACGAATGTCGAAGTCCTCACCACCCAGGAAGGTGTCGCCGTTGGTTGCCAGCACTTCGAACTGGTGCTCGCCATCGACTTCAGCGATTTCGATAACCGAGACGTCGAAGGTACCGCCACCCAAGTCATAAACGATGACAGTGTGGTCGCCTTTCGCCTTGTCCATGCCGTAAGCCAGCGCTGCAGCGGTAGGCTCGTTGATGATGCGCTTGACGTCCAGACCTGCAATACGGCCAGCATCTTTGGTGGCCTGACGCTGACTGTCGTTGAAGTAAGCCGGAACGGTGATGACCGCTTCGGTAACGGCTTCACCGAGGTAGTCCTCAGCCGTCTTCTTCATCTTTTTCAGGATTTCAGCGGAAATCTGAGGAGGTGCCATTTTCTGGCCATTCACTTCAACCCAGGCATCGCTGTTGTCAGCCTTGACGATCTTGTAAGGGACCATCTGGATGTCTTTCTGAACGACTTCTTCGTCAAAACGACGGCCAATCAGACGCTTTACTGCGTACAGCGTGTTGTGCGGATTGGTTACAGCCTGACGCTTGGCGGACTGGCCGACCAGGATCTCACCATCGTTTGCGTAGGCAATGATCGAAGGCGTGGTGCGAGCACCCTCAGCGTTCTCAATAACCTTGGCTTTGCCGTTTTCCAGAACGGAGACGCAGGAGTTGGTTGTCCCCAGGTCGATACCGATAATTCTGCCCATCTTGACTCTCCCGAAACTTTGATTTGGTTGCCGCAATTGCGTTTACAAATTGCGGTAGCTCTTAAACGCTTGACCTGTAAATGGGGGCCTTGCAGCTGATTTCAAGCCTGTTCGTCAATTGACGGCGTAACAGGCGATGGTGCCTTGCTGACCACGACCATGGCCGGACGCAGCAGACGACCATTGAGCTGGTAACCCTTCTGAAACACTTTGAGCACCGTGTTGGGCTCTACATCTGCACTTTCCTGCATGGCCATTGCCTGGTGCTGTTCGGCACTGAACGGCTGACCATGCGGATCTACGGCTTCGAGCTGATAACGCTTGAGCGTGTCCTGAAACATCTTCAAGGTCAGTTCGATGCCTTCACGCATCGGGCGAATGCTCTCGTCATCCGGGTTGGACAACTCGATACCCCGCTCCAGACTGTCGATGATCGGCAACAGATCACCGGCAAATTTCTCCAACGCAAACTTGTGAGCCTTTTCAACATCCTGTTCAGCACGGCGGCGGACATTCTGCAGATCCGCAGCCACTCGCAGGGATTGGTCCTGCGCGGCAGCCAGTTGCTCTTCGAGCACTTGCACGCGGGTCGTCAACTCGTCACCCGCGCCTGCTTCGGCAGCCTGGTCCTGGCTCTGCGCATCCAGATTCTGTTCGTCAGCCATCAGTGTTCTCCTCTAAAAACGTCCGCGATCCCAACTCGCGCTTCTGCCCCCTATATGGGATCGGATTTTTCCGCTTCAAGGGTCATGCACGCTGGATGTGTGCATTTCCTCACAAAAACATGGGGAATCGAGCCACGAAAAAAATGCCCCTCCACCACGGCAAGGACTAAAAAATCGTGAACACCAATCAAATCGAGCTAAACCGGGGCATTGTCAGGAGCAAATAAAACACTGTATAAATAACCAGACAAACCGCTCGGGAGCCGCTCAATGCTGGTGCACCTTTCCGTACATAACTACGCCATCGTCGAACACCTCGATCTCGAACTTGATCGGGGCATGAGCGTAATCACTGGCGAAACCGGCGCTGGCAAATCGATCATGCTCGACGCGCTGGGCCTGACACTGGGTGATCGCGCCGACAGCGGCGTCGTGCGCCCGGGTGCCGACAAGGCCGATATTCTGGCCACGTTCGACCTGGACGATATTCCCGAGGCGCAGGCCTGGCTCAAGGAGCGCGACCTGGACAACGATGGGCCCTGCATATTGCGCCGGGTCATCACTGCCGAGGGCCGTTCGCGCGCCTATATCAATGGATCGCCCTGCCCTCAGGGGGATCTGAAAGCGCTCGGCGAGCTGCTGATCGACATTCACAGCCAGCACGAACACCAGTCTCTCTTGAAGACCGACACCCATCGTCGGCTGCTCGATGAGTACGCAGGTGCGACCGATCTGGCGCGCCAGGTAAATCTCGCCGCGCAGCGCTGGCGCCAGACCCGCCAGGAGCTTGAGCGTCTTTCCAATTCGGGCGACGAACAACGCGCACGGCATCAGTTGCTCAGCTATCAGCTGGAAGAACTGGAAAGCCTGAGCCTTGGCGAAAACGAGCTGGAACAGCTCGAACAGGAACACAAGAATCTGACCAATGCCGAGAGCCTGCTGAGCATTTGCCGTCAGGTGGTCGAGCAATGCAGCGAAAGCGATTCCGGCAATGTGCTCAACGCCCTGACCGCCAGCCTGCATCGACTGGGCAGCGTGAACAATTCACCCTCGGCGCTGTGCGAAGCCACTGATCTGTTGTCCAGCGCACAGATTCAGGTGGAAGAGGCGATGGGTGAGCTCAATCGCTTTCTCGATCATTTCGACGCGAATCCAGCCAGGCTGCAGCAGCTCGAAGAGCGACTCGACGCCATCTACACGTTGGCGCGCAAGCACCGCATCCAGCCTAACGAAGTCGCGACAATGCAGCAAAAGCTGCTCGATGAAATAGAAACGCTCAACGCCAATGATGAGTCCATCGAGCGTCTGCAGCATGAAGTGCAGGCTTTTGCCCGCCATTATCAGGAAAAGGCACGCGAGCTGAGCGACCTGCGTCATACCTCATCGACAAAGCTGGCCAGCGCCGTCGAGCAGGAAATCCAGCGGCTGGGCATGCCCGGCGGGCGCTTCCAGATCGAATTGAAAGCGGTTCCAGGTACCGAGCCGCATCCTCACGGACTTGAGCACGTTGAACTGCTGGTTAGCGCCAACCCCGGGCAACCGCTCAAGGCGCTGGCGAAAGTAGCGTCTGGCGGTGAGCTGTCACGGATCAGTCTGGCGATCCAGGTCATCACCGCCCAGACCTCTCGTGTACCGACGCTGGTCTTCGATGAAGTCGATGTGGGGATCGGTGGCCCGACGGCCGAGATTGTTGGTCAGCTGTTGAGACGCCTGGGCGAGCGTGGACAGGTCATGACCGTGACTCACCTGCCGCAGGTCGCGGCACAGGGTCACCAGCACCTGTTCGTACACAAGGTCAGGGATAACGACGCGACACGCACTGCCGTGTCGAAATTGACCAAGGCCGAGCGTATAGAGGAAGTGGCGCGCATGCTGGGAGGCATCGACCTGACCAAGGAATCGCTGGCTCATGCGAAAAAAATGGTCATTACAGCCAAAAGCTGAACCCTGAAAAGCACAAAGGCGACCCGAGGGTCGCCTTTTTTGTCGCTATGCTTACGCCTTTTTGTGACGCACGTAGAGCACCAGATTGTGGTCAACCAACTCAAAGCCGTGCCTCTCGACAATGGCTTTCTGAAGCTTTTCGATTTCTTCGTCGAAGAATTCGATCACTTCGCCTGACTCCACATTGACCATATGGTCGTGGTGGCCGCCATCAGCCAGTTCGAACACAGCATGACCACCGTCGAAGTTGTGGCGAACCACCAGCCCGGCGGCTTCAAACTGAGTCAGAACACGGTAGACCGTGGCCAGACCGACATCCTCGCTCGCCTCCATCAATGCCTTGTAAACATCCTCGGCACTCATGTGGCGCTGCTCGGCAGAATCGAGCATTTGGAGTATTTTGACCCGCGGTAGGGTCACCTTGAGTCCTGCTTTACGTAGTTCGCTATTTTCAACCATGGTCAGCTTTCTCGCAGACGCTGCTTCGCAGCTTCTCTTAATGCAGGTATGATCGGGGTTTACGTTGTCCCAGCCAAGATAGTGGAAGTCGCCCACCGATGCAAAACACCAAGCTCTTGCTAACCAGTTTCACCTTCGTGGGACTGCTCGCACTCGCCGGTTGTTCATTCCCCGGGGTTTACAAAATCGACATCCAGCAGGGTAATGTCGTCACGCAGGACATGATAGACCAGTTGCGCCCGGGAATGACCCGACGGCAAGTACGGTTTATCATGGGCAACCCGTTGCTGACCGACACTTTCCACTCCGATCGGTGGGACTACCTGTACAGCCTGCAGCCAGGTGGCGGTGAACGCCAGCAGGAGCGTGTCAGTCTGATTTTCAACGGTAATGATCAACTGGTCAGCCTCTCCGGTGACTTCATGCCTGGCGTCAGCCGCGATGAAGCCATTCTGGGCAAAAGCAGCGACACCAACGCTGTACCGGTTGAAAACCAGCCTGAACAGAAGCCTGAAGAACCTGCAAAACCAGGCTCGCTGCTGGAGAAGATCCAGAAAGACGTCGACAGTGTCGAGACCGTACCGGTACCGACTCAAGAGCCTCTGGACGTCAATCCTCGCTGATCCAGAGCGCCCAACAAAAAGCCCGGCATGCCGGGCTTTTTTGTGTGTCGCGTTCAGCCATCATTCAGCCGAAGACGCCCTGCTCTGTCGTGCCTTCGCGGCACGCTGACGGCGTACCTCCATGGGATCTGCCAGCAAGGGCCGATAGATCTCGATTCGCTCCCCCGCCTCGACACAACGCGCTGAAGGGTCAGCGACCACTTTACCGAAGATACCGACCGCACAACGGGCCAGATCCAGCTCAGGGAACTGCTGATCGATGCCCGACGCTGCAAGCACCTGCCGCACTGACGAGCCCGCGGGCACCTTCAATGCCATCAGCACCTGACGCTCGACCGCGGCATACACCACCTCGACCGAAATCAATGCGTCAGACATGCAACTGCTTGGCGCGCTGACAGAATGCATCCACCAGTGTATTGGCAGCCTGATTGAACAGCGGCCCCAGGGTTGCACGCACGATAGGCCCCGCGTAATCGAAGGACAGGTCCAGGCTGATCTTGCAGGCCTTGTCGCCCAACTGCTTGAACGTCCAGACGCCGTGCAGTTGCTCAAATGGCCCTTCAACCAGGTCCATCACGATCGACTCGCCCGGTGTCAGCGTATTGCGCGTCACGAATTGCTGGCTCAATCCGCCCTTGGCGATCTCCAGGCTCGCGCGCATCTGCTCCTCGCTGGATTCCAGGACGGTCGCCGAAGAGCACCACGGCAAAAACTCCGGGTAACGCGCGACGTCATTGACCAGATCGTAAAGAAAACGAGCCGGATACGGCAAAAGGGCAGAACGTTGAATATGCGTAGTCATGTGAGCGTCATTTCCAGAGCTGAGCGGCAAACACCACAAGAATGCCGAGCGGCGCCACGTAGCGCATCAAAAAGAACGTCAGGCTGAACAGCAGCGGGCTGCGAATCGACAACTCATCGCGCACCGCCTCACGGCCCATCACCCAACCGGCGAATACCACAAAACACAATCCACCCAACGGCAACATAATGCGCGAGGTGAAGAAATCAATGACTCCGAAGAAGTCCAGGCCACTGGTTGCGCCCCACTGGTAGAGGCGGAAAGCGCCTTCATCGTTCACGAAAAACTTGGCCTTTTGCCAGATATTGAACGAGAACACCGTGCCAAGGCCGACAAACCAACAGCTGAAGGCCAGCCAGAACGTGACCCAGCCCCGACGAATTCCGGTGCGTTCCACCAGATACGCAACCATCGGCTCAAGCAGGGAAATCGCCGAGCTCCAGGCTGCAACCGCCACCAACACAAAGAACACCACGCCCATCAATTGACCAAACGCCACGTTACCGAATGCGAATGGCAATGTTACGAACATCAGGCCCGGCCCCTCACTCGGGTTCAGACCTGCGGCAAAAACGATTGGGAATAGCGCAAGACCCGCAAGCAACGAGACGAAGGTATCGAGCAACGCAATGCCGACCACAGTGCTGCTGATCGAAGCACCTTTGGTCATGTACGCGCCATAGACCATGATCGAACCCACGCCCACGCTCAGCGAAAAGAACGCATGCCCCATGGCGGGCAACAGCCCGTCAAGCACCTTGTCCGGGTTGAAGTCGAACATGAAATGCACGCCTTCCATAAAATGCCCGGTGGTCAGGCTGTAGCCCAACAGGATCAGCATCAGCAGGAACAGCATCGGCATCATGATCCGCAGACTGCGTTCAAGGCCGGCTTCGACACCCCTGCCGATCACCACAGCCGACAACAACATGAAAACGGTGTGCCATAAAATCAGACGCCAAGGGTCGGCGATCACTGCACCGAAGTACGCGCCCACCTGATCAGGCGTCACGCCCTGAAAATCGCCACGCCCCATGTCGATGATGTAGTCGAGCGACCAGCCGCCAACCACACTATAAAAGGAGAGAATCAACAGCGCCGTGATCATCCCCGCGAACGCACCCCAGGACCAACGGCCCGAGTGCCCGGCCTCGACCGCCAGCGTCTTCAACGCATTGGCCGGGCTCAAGCGGGCGCGACGACCGATCAGCGTCTCGGCCATCATGACCGGAATGCCGATCAGGGCGATACACGCCAGGAATACAAGCACGAACGCGCCGCCGCCATAGGCACCGACCATGTAGGGGAATTTCCAGATACTGCCTAGCCCGACTGCAGAGCCCGTGGCTGCCAGAATGAATACCCAGCGGCTCGCCCAGCTACCGTGGACCGAAACCTTGTCCGTCGACATCAAAGAAACGCCCAACCAAAAAAGAGCCCGCATTGTCCGGGATTCAACCATTGTGCTCAAGCACGCGCTTTCCCGTAGCCGACATTGAAGCAACTCCCTATAATGCGCCCCCTATGGCTAAGCTCAAGAAACACCCTACAGGGACCATCGCGCAGAACAAGAAGGCGCGACACGATTACTTCATCGAACACAAGTTCGAGGCCGGTCTGGTCCTGTCTGGCTGGGAAGTAAAAAGCCTGCGTGCCAACAAGGTACAGCTGGTCGACAGTTACGTGCTGCTCAAGGATGGCGAGGCATGGCTGATGGGCTGCCATATCACGCCGCTCAAGACGGCCAGCACGCACGTCATCGCTGACCCGACACGCACCCGTAAACTGTTGCTGAACCAGCGCGAGCTCGAAAAGCTCATCACGTCGGTTCAGCAGAAAGGCTATGCCTGCGTGGCCCTCTCCCTTTACTGGAAGCAGCACTTGATCAAGTGCGAAATTGCTCTGGGCAAAGGCAAGAAGGAATACGACAAGCGCCACACCGAACGCGAACGCGACTCGGACCGTGAGCTGCAGCGCGCCGTGCGCAGCAAGGGCAAGGACGACTGAGCCTTCGCTCATCGCGCCAATGCCCAGCGCTCGTTTCTGCGCCCACGATCTAAACCGTGGGAGCGGACTCGTCCGCGAAGCGGCCGGGGCATTCACTCGAAGGGTCGCGCCTGGAAGTCAGCCTTCGTGGACAAACGGAACGCCGCCCGGTCCGCTCCTACGACTCTGCACAGCCTGCACGATCACATCGTGTTGCGCCGCTCGGCCCGGGCGGTGCGCTGCACCTGCTGCCTCACTTCTTCCAGCACTTCCTGCACATAGGTCAGGTGCCTGCTCGACACCTCGCGCGCCTCATCAGCACGACCTTCGATAATCGCTACGTACAACTCCCGATGCTGCTTGATGAGCATGTCGCGGGTTTCTGCGCGTTGTTTGTACATGCCGCCGATATTGATCACGACGTTGCGCTTGAGCAGATCGAACAGACCCCGAATGGTGTGCAGCAGCACGGCGTTGTGACTGGCTTCGGCAATGGCCAGATGAAAGTTTGCATCAGCTGCACCCTCCTCGGCCCGACTGACTTCATCGGCACGCGAATAGCAATCCAGCAACGACTCGAACGCCAGGCGCAAGCGCTCGCGATCCATCTCCGTGGCGCGCATCGCCGCGTAGTACGCACAGGACGCTTCCAGCGTGTGACGAAACTCCAACAGATCGCGCTGGGCATCGGGGCTGCTTTCCAGCAGATGCAGCAATGGGTCGCTGAATGTCGAGCCAATGTTCTCGACCACATAATTGCCGCCACCCTGACGACTGACCAACAAGCCCTTGGCCGTCAGTTTCTGAATAGCCTCGCGCAGCGAAGGACGCGACACACCGAACTGCTCGGCCAGCGCCCGCTCGGCCGGTAAACGCCCACCCGATTTAAGGGTCCCTTCCAGAATCATCTTTTCCAGCTGCTCGACGATATCGTCGGACAAACGGCGCTGACGCACCTGATCAAAGCCCATAGCACTTACTCCACCGTCCCGACTCGTTGCCGGGCGCGCGTATTCTGGCTGATTGCCGTCATCAAGGCACCTATCCAATTCAGCCGAAAACCACGCCGGACACCTCCTTTTCAAGCGTCTGCGACAAAAGTCTCGGCCACGCAAATTGACACACCAACAGCAAGGCCACTACTCTAGCCAACAGACATTGTAAATTGGTATTACCAATTATCCAATGCCAGTGTTAGACGGCCAACCACCGTCGCGCTGCAAGACCTTTCGAACAGAGAGACTTGAGCTGGTGAGCTGTGCGATTCAATCGTCAGCATCGACCAGGCGCTCGCCAACACGACGTCGAATCGAAGCCGCGCACACAGAACACCGGGCCTTACCAAAAATAATTAAGGGGCCTCCCGACATGCAAACATGGCAACAGCTCTACACACCGCTTGGCAGCCTTGGCCTTTCCGCCGCGGCCGCACTGATCCCGATCGTGTTCTTCTTTCTGGCGCTGGCCGTGTTTCGGCTCAAAGGCCATATCGCGGGCAGCATCACGCTGGCGCTGTCGATACTGGTGGCGATCTTTGCTTTCCAGATGCCGAGCGACATGGCGCTGGCAGCTGCAGGCTATGGATTCGCCTATGGTCTGTGGCCCATTGCATGGATCATCGTGGCAGCCGTGTTTCTCTACAAACTGACGGTCAAGAGCGGGCAGTTCGAGATCATTCGCAGCTCGGTCATGTCGATCACCGACGACCAGCGTCTTCAGGTGCTGCTGATTGGCTTCTGCTTCGGTGCGTTCCTGGAAGGTGCTGCAGGTTTCGGCGCACCGGTCGCCATCACGGCTGCGTTGCTGGTGGGCCTGGGGCTCAATCCCCTTTACGCTGCAGGCCTTTGCCTGATCGCCAACACGGCACCCGTCGCGTTCGGCGCGCTGGGTATTCCGATCATCGTGGCAGGTCAGGTCTCCGGGCTTGACCCGTTCAAGATCGGCGCAATGGCCGGACGCCAGTTGCCGTTCCTGTCGATCTTCGTGCCGTTCTGGCTGATGTTCATGATGGATGGCGTGCGCGGCGTCAAAGAGACCTGGCCAGCGGCACTGATCGCGGGCACGACCTTTGCGATCACCCAGTTCCTGACCTCCAATTTCATCGGCCCTGAACTGCCCGACATCACCTCGGCGCTGGTCAGCATTGTCTCGCTGACGCTGTTCCTGAAAGTCTGGCAGCCAAAGCGCGCATCCGACACGGTCGTGGCCAGCGGTGGTTCGGCTGCGATCATGGGCGCCCCGGGCGGATTCAACAAACCTCGCTCATCGGTGGCAACGCCTTATAGCCTCGGCCAGATCATCAAGGCCTGGTCGCCGTTCCTGATCCTGACCGGCATGGTCACGATCTGGACCCTCAAGCCGTTCAAAGCCCTGTTCGCACCCGGCGGCGCTCTGCAGGCCTTTACCTTCAACATCCCGGTGCCGCATCTGGACCAGTTGGTGATGAAGACCGCGCCCATTGTTGCCAAGGTCACGGCGATGCCAGCGGTGTACAAGTTCGACCTGATTGCCGCGTCGGGCACTGCGATTCTGTTCTCGGCCATCCTTGCAATGCTGGTGCTGCGCATCGCCCCGAAGATTGGTCTGACCACTTTCAAGGAAACCCTCATCGAGTTGCGCTGGGCGATTGTCTCCATCGGCATGGTGCTGGCCTTTGCCTTCGTCATGAACTACTCGGGCATGTCCTCAACGCTGGCGCTGGTATTGGCCGGAACAGGCGCGGCTTTCCCCTTCTTCTCGCCGTTCCTCGGCTGGCTGGGCGTATTCCTGACCGGTTCCGATACTTCGGCCAACGCGCTGTTCGGATCGCTGCAGGCCACCACTGCCCATCAACTCGGCGTCAGCGATGTGCTGATGGTAGCGGCCAACTCCAGCGGCGGCGTGACCGGCAAGATGATATCGCCGCAATCCATCGCCGTGGCCTGTGCCGCGACCGGCCTGGTCGGCAGGGAGTCGGACCTGTTCCGCTTCACGCTCAAGCACAGCCTGTTTTTCGCCACCATCGTCGGCTGCATCACCTATGCCCAGGCGTACTGGTTCACCGGCATGCTGGTTCATTAATGCCTGAATGACGCACCACCTGACGCCGAACAGACCCGTCGGCGTCAGCCATTCATAACCGGGCCCACCCGGAGACTCAAACTGATGAGTACGATTTTTTACAACGCCGCACCCGACACAGCACCCAACGCCACCCGCCTGGCGCCTGCTCGCCATGCGCCCCGTGAGTACCCGGCCGATAAACCGAAACGCGTCTACCTGTTCGGCACCTGCGTGGTGGACCTGTTCTTCCCGGAAGCCGGCATGGACGCGATTCATCTGCTCGAACGCGAAGGCATTCAGGTCGATTATCCACAGGCGCAAAGCTGTTGCGGGCAACCGGCCTACACCTCGGGTTACACCGATCAGGCCCGCGAAGTCGCACGCGTCCAGCTCGAACTATTCAAGGGCGACGCCCCGGTGGTCGTGCCGTCTGGTTCGTGCGCCGGCATGTTTCGCGAACACTATCCCGACCTGTTCAAAGACGAGCCCGAGACGCTGAAGCAGGTACAGCACCTCGCCGCACGCACGTATGAACTCACTGAATTCTTGCTGCACGTCTGCAAGGCACGCCTGAGCGACAACGGCCGCCCCACCCGCATCGCGCTGCACACCTCATGCTCCGCACGCCGTGAAATGAACACCCATCTGCACGCTCGCGAACTGCTCTCCCAGTTGGGTAACGTCGAGCGCGTCGATCACGACCACGAAAGCGAATGCTGCGGCTTCGGTGGGACATTCAGCGTGCGCATGCCGGACATTTCCGGTGCGATGGTCGCCGACAAGACCCGCGCCCTGAAGGAATCCGGCGCCGATCAGATCCTCACTGCCGACTGTGGCTGCCTGATGAACATCAACGGCTCGCTGGAAAAACAGCGCGAAGCGATACGCGGCCAACATCTGGCGAGTTTTCTCTGGCAACGCACCGGAGGTCAGCGATGAACATGCAGACCCGCATCCCCGCCGTCGAAATCCACACCCCGGACTTCCGCGAGCGAGCTCACGAGGCACTAGGCGATCCACAACTGCGCGGCAATTTCCGACGCGCCATGGATTCGCTGATGACCAAGCGCGCCGCCGCCTTCAGCAACGCGGATGAGCGCGAAGACCTGCGCTCGCTGGGCAACGCCATCCGCGCCCGCGCCCTGTCCAAACTGCCCGACCTGCTGGAACAGCTGGAACGCAACCTGATCCGCAATGGCGTGCAGGTGCACTGGGCGGAAACGGTCGAGCAAGCCAACGCCATCGTGTTGTCCATCGTTGAAGCCCACGAAGCCAAACAGGTGATCAAGGGCAAGTCGATGGTCAGCGAAGAAATGGAGATGAACGACTTTCTCGGCGAGCGCGGCATCGAGTGCCTGGAAGCGGACATGGGCGAGTACATCGTGCAGATGGATCACGAAAAGCCCTCGCACATCATCATGCCCGCCATCCACAAGAACGCAGGCCAGGTCGGCAAACTTTTCCATGAAAAGCTCGGCGTGGACTACACCACCGACGTCGATCAACTGATTCAGATCGGCCGTCGCGTGCTGCGCCAGAAATTCTTCGAAGCGGACATTGGCGTCTCGGGCGTCAATTTCGCCGTCGCGGAAACCGGCACCTTGCTGCTGGTGGAAAACGAAGGCAACGGCCGCATGGTCACCAGCGTGCCACCTGTGCACATCGCGGTGACCGGCATCGAAAAGGTCGTCGAGAACCTGCGTGATACCGTGCCGTTGCTGTCGTTGCTGACCCGCTCGGCGCTGGGTATTCCGATCACCACCTACGTCAACATGATCTCCGGCCCGCGCAAGGCCGATGAGCTGGACGGCCCGCAGGAAGTGCACCTGGTGTTGCTGGACAACGGCCGCAGCCAGGCCTTCGCCGACAGCGAGCTGCGCCAGACGCTGAACTGCATTCGCTGCGGCGCGTGCATGAACCACTGCCCGGTCTATACCCGCGTCGGCGGTCACACCTACGGCGAGGTCTACCCCGGCCCCATCGGCAAGATCATCACGCCGCACATGGCGGGCCTGGCGAAGGTCCCGGATCACCCCAGCGCGTCATCCCTGTGCGGCGCGTGCGGCGAAGTCTGTCCGGTGAAAATTCCGATTCCCGCACTGTTGCGGCGTCTGCGCGAAGAAAACGTCAAAGCGCCTGACGCGCCCAACCGGGTCATGCGTGATCAGGGCAGCAAATTCTCGCGCAAGGAACGTTTCATCTGGAACGCCTGGTCGAGGCTCAACACCTCGCCTGCGCTGTATCGTCTGTTCGGCTTCTTCGCTACCCGACTGCGCGGCCTGACACCCGGCAACATCGGCCCGTGGACACAAAACCACAGCGCCCCGAAACCCGCCGCCCGCTCCCTGCACGAAATGGCCCGCGAGCATCTGGAAAGGAAGTCTGGAGACCAACCATGAGTGCCAAGCAGAATATCCTCGCCAAGCTGCGCAAAAGCCTGACAGGCACCACGCCAGTGACCGACCTGTTCGACGAAACGCTGGTCACCGAGCCGTGGCGTTACGCACCGGAAAACCGGATCGAGCAATTGCGCAAACTGATGGAGGCGGTCCACACCGAAATCCACCTGTGCCGCGAACAGGACTGGCCACGCAGGCTCGGCGAACTGGTCAAGGACCGTCAGTTGTCCAGTCTGCTTATCGCACCGGGCACGCCGCACGGCCGCAGGGTCAGCGAACATTGGGCTGCGCAGCCCGATCTGCCCGCACTCAAGGCTTACGACCGGCCCATCGAAGAATGGAAAAAAGACCTGTTCGACGACACGCCCGCCAGCTTCACCACTACGCTGGGCGCGATTGCCGCCACCGGCAGCCTGATCATCTGGCCCACCCGCGAAGAGCCGCGCCTGATGAGCCTGGTGCCGCCCGTGCATTTCGCGCTGCTTAAAGCCAGCGAGATCTACGACAATCTTTATGAAACCCAACTCAAACAGAACTGGGCAGGCGGCATGCCCACCAACGCGCTGTTGGTGTCCGGCCCGTCGAAGACTGCCGACATCGAACAAGTGCTGGCCTATGGCGCCCACGGTCCCAAGGACCTTGTCGTACTGATCGTGGAGGACGCATGAGTCTGCCTGTTGCCTTTCTGGAAAACGTCCGCCGCCTGATCCCGGAAAAGCGTCGCTTCGACGATCCGCTCTCGACCCTGGCATTCGGCACTGACGCCAGCTTTTATCGGCTGATCCCGAAACTGGTGATCCGCGTCGAATCCGAAGACGAAGTCATCGCCCTGCTCAAACGGGCCCAGGCCGAAAAAGTGGCCGTCACCTTTCGGGCCGCAGGCACCAGCCTGTCCGGGCAAGCCATCAGCGACTCGGTGTTGCTGGTGCTCGGCGACAACTGGAACGGGCGCGAACTGCGCAACGAAGGCACACAAATTCGCCTACAACCGGGCGTCATTGGTGCGCAGGCCAACGCCTGGCTGGCCCCCTTCGGCCGCAAGATCGGCCCGGACCCGGCTTCGATCAATGCGTGCAAGATCGGCGGCATCGTCGCCAACAACGCCAGCGGCATGTGCTGCGGCACCGCGCAAAACACCTATCACACGCTGGCGGGCATTCGCCTGATCCTGGCCGACGGCACGCTGATCGACACCGAAGACGCCGCCAGCGTCGCAGCATTTCGCACAAGCCACGCCGACCTGCTGAACAACCTGGATCGCCTGGCCCAGGAAACCCGCGCCAATACCGAACTGGCCGCGAGAATCCGCCACAAATATCGTCTGAAAAACACCACCGGCCTGTCACTCAACGCGCTGGTAGATTTCGATGAGCCACTGGAGATCCTCAGTCATCTGCTGGTCGGCTCCGAAGGTACGCTGGGCTTCATCAGCGCCGTGACTTACAACACGGTGGTCGATCACCCACACAAAGCGTCAGCGCTGCTGGTGTTTCCCGATGTGGAAACCTGTTGCAATGCGGTCACGGTCCTCAAAAGTCAGCCGGTGGCCGCCGTCGAACTGCTTGATCGGCGCAGCATGCGCTCGGTGCAGGACAAACCCGGCATGCCCGCCTTCGTGCGCGAACTGTCGGAAAACGCCTGCGCCCTGCTGATCGAAGCCCGCGCCGCGTCCCGCACCTTGCTCGACGAGCAATTGATACAAATCATGAGTTCGATGGCCGCCTTCCCGGTGGAAAAACAGGTGGACTTCACCCACGACCCTGTTGAAAACGCTCGCCTCTGGGCCATTCGCAAAGACACCTTTCCCGCCGTCGGTGCCGTGCGCCAAACCGGCACCACGGTCATCATCGAAGACGTGACCTTCCCGGTCGAACAACTGGCCATGGGCGTGCGCCGCCTGATCGCACTGTTCGACAAGCACCATTACGACGAGGCGATCCTGTTCGGCCATGCGCTGGAGGGCAACCTGCACTTCGTCTTCACCCAAGGCTTCAACAACCCCGACGAAGTCGCGCGCTATCAGGCCTTCATGGAAGACGTCGCGCAGCTGGTGGCGGTGGAGTTCGGCGGCTCGCTGAAGGCCGAACACGGCACCGGTCGCAACATGGCGCCCTTCGTCGAAAAGGAATGGGGCAGCGACGCTTATCAACTGATGTGGCAGCTCAAACACCTGCTCGACCCCAACGGCATTCTCAACCCCGACGTGGTGCTGAGCACCGACCCGCACATCCACCTCAAACACCTCAAACCCCTGCCCGCCGCCGACGAGATCATCGACAAATGCATCGAATGCGGGTTCTGCGAGCCGGTCTGCCCTTCAAGAGAACTGACCCTGAGCCCACGCCAACGCATCGTGATCTGGCGCGACATTCAGGCGAAAAAACGTGCGGGCGTGGACACCCGGCAACTTGAGCAAGACTACCGCTATCAAGGCATCGACACCTGCGCTGCGACTGGTCTGTGCGCCCAGCGTTGCCCAGTCGGTATCAACACGGGCGAGCTGGTGAAAAAGCTGCGCAGCCTCGACGCCCATCACGGCAAAACCGCAGGCTGGCTGGCGAACAACTTCAGGACGGCACTGCAAGGCGCGCGCTTTACCCTGCACGCAGCCAACGGCGCACGCATGCTGCTGGGCGCGCCACGGCTGGCGAAACTGTCAGCGTCATTAAGCAAACTGTCGGCCGGCCGCGTCCCGCAATGGACACCCGCCATGCCCCAGGCCGAACACCTGATTCGCTTCACACCGCCGGTCGACAATCAGCGACCACGCGTGGTTTACCTGCCCGCCTGCGTCTCCCGCGTCATGGGGCCTAGCGCCAGCGATAAAGAACAGTCGTCGCTGATGGACAAGACCCGCAGCCTGCTGGAAAAAGCCGGTTACCAAGTGGTGTTCCCGGACGATCAGGATAACCTCTGTTGCGGCCAGCCTTTTGCGTCAAAAGGTTACGGCGAACAGGCCGACGAAAAACGCCAGCAACTCCTCGCCGCCCTGACCAAAGCCAGCCGCGGCGGCCTCGACCCGATCTACTGCGACACCAGCCCCTGCACCCTGCGTCTGGTACAAGACCTCAAAGACACCCGCCTGGACCTGTACGACCCGGTGCGCTTCATCCGCACCCACCTGTTGGACAAACTCACCTTTACGCCGCAACAGGAACCGGTCGCCGTCCACGTCACCTGCAGCACCCAACACCTGGGCGAAAGCCAGGCCCTGATCGAACTCGCCAGGCTGTGCAGTACCCACGTGGTCATCCCTGAGGGCATTCATTGCTGCGGGTTTGCGGGCGACAAGGGCTTTACCACGCCCGAGCTGAACGCCCATGCCTTAAGGACACTCAAGGATGCTGTTCAGTACTGTCATGAAGGCATTTCCACCAGCCGCACCTGTGAAATCGGGCTGTCGCAACACAGCGGCATCGACTACCACGGACTGGTCTATCTGGTGGACCGGGTGACACACGCAAAACCGCATGATCAAGCCATTAAGCCGTAGATCGCCCCATTTTGGTGCCTTATGGCACCTATATGGCTTTTTCGCATGAGCCTGAAAATAAATAGAACCCCTGCGTTTCAGCACAGTCCATCCTTTAGGCCCGACAACTTAGCGGGCTCCCAGAAACCTCGGGCAACGGCCTCACTGACCGGCCATACCGAGTCCACAGGCTATAAGGAGAGACACATGAAGCGTACCGCCCTCACAGGATTGTTCCTCAGCGCTGCACTGTTGGCTTCGCCGGTTTTTGCTGCCGATGATTTGTGTGGTGCCAACCTGCAAACGCTCAAGGATGCCCAGACTTCTTCCGGCACCAACCTGAGCCCTGATGTGAAAGAAATGATGGCCAAAACCGAAAAAGACGCAATGGCTGCCAAGGCCAGCGGTGACGAGAAAAAATGCGTTGACCTGACCACCCAGGCCATCACCCGCCTCAAAGGCATTGGCTCCGGCAGCGAAGGCGCCAGCAAGTAAGAATCCTGAAGAGGCCAGGCATCACACTGGCCTCATCGGATGCAGCAGACGGGTCGACGTGCCCCGCCGATTGGCGTACACTCCGCCCAGCGACTGCGAAAGCAGTCTCGGGGCCGATTAGGATTCGACGCCGGTGATGAAACTTTAGGTGCATGCCGAGTTGGTAACAGAACTCGTAAATCCACTGTTGCAACTTTCTATAGTTGCCAATGACGAAAACTACGAGGGCTACGCTCTCGCTGCGTAAGCGGCGCGACTAGCTCTTCTGGTAGCTTCGGCTCCAGCAATCATCAGGGGATGCCTGTAAACCCGAAATGATTGTCATATAGAACAGGATCGTCGCCTAGTACGTTGTGGACGAAGCGACTAAAACTTACGCAACTCGCCCAAAGCACCCTGCCCGTCGGGTCGCTGAGGGTTAACTTAATAGACACGGCTACGCATGTAGTACCGACAGCGGAGTACTGGCGGACGGGGGTTCAAATCCCCCCGGCTCCACCACATTGAAAAAGACGTCCTTGGACGTCTTTTTTTGTGGGTGGAATTTGATCATTGACGCGATCTCACAGCACCTCCACGCAGGCACGTAAAAATAGTTCAACGGCACCAATCGCCTTGTCTCGGGATCATCTGCTGGATCGTACGCCCTCAGCGTGTGAGCCAACTCACCCAGCGTCCGCATCGTAAGGTGCACATTTGCCCGCTCGCCCTCATCCAAAACTTCTTCAGTAAACCAGTCAGTACTCACGTACAGCCCTCGGTCATCCTTGTGCCTACCGCCTGAAAGCTATGAATTTCGTTGCATCGATCAGCTTTGGTCGGGGATATGAACTCGCTGTTAATCCGTAGTATTAGTAGTAGACAGTCCATGTGCTGAACAACCCAGATAGTGCTTCAGAAACTATCTCACGTGTTTGTCGCTACAGGACCAAGGACTTGCGGCCTGTGAGGTGTTCACTGACGCGAAACGCACGGCTCCTTACGACCGGAAGCGAGGGCATGAACCCAGGAATCTGGCCTTCTTAGCGCATCCGAAAATGCGGGCGGGCGGAGGCTGTGCCGACTGACGAGTTCGGCACCTGGAGACCCTGAGTGGGAGAAGGCAACAACATCGACGCCTGGGGCATGCCTGACTGGCAGTCAGGTGCAGCCTTTCCATGGGCTGCGGCACCGGTGCCTGTGTCGTTGCGGATGGCGACGAATCGGATTTGTCAGGCCGATTGTCACTAGGAGAGTTGCGGCAATGCCTTGTACGACGTGGCTTGCAGCAGTGATACGAGCGGCCGTCTCTTTCAAGGAGAAAGAGACGGGCGCGGATTAGCTCAGCTAAGTGTGCCGAGAGATGAAGTTGCTGCAGCGCAGCGAGGAAGGCCCATCGTCCGCCGCAGTGGGCAGATAAGTCGAGTAGGCATCCATCCCTTTTGTGGAGTGACCGTGCGAGCCGCCGGACGCTAATCGCACTTCGGGAGAACCGCCACGTAAGTGGCATAGCCTTGAAGGTTCTGGCTACCTGGGCTGGTGCTGTCAAAGACAGCGGTCCGTGCGCAAATTGTTATACCCACTCGAAAAGGTGGTCAAGCATCACGACCAAAGCGTTCAGAAAGTGGCGACTGTCGCCACTTTTGTCGCCATGCTCCAGACCACGTTCTACATGCGTTGTCGCCGCTGTCGCCATTTATAGCCATATCCCTAAGAAAAGCTCGGCTCTGACGTCGAAACTGCGTTGCACTCGATAGAGATCGAGGGCAATTACTGACGCAAAAAGGAAAGCGTGGTGCTAATCAGATATGAAATGAGACGGTGGATAGCGGTGGCTTCAAAAGAAGAGTGAACCCTCCGACCAGCGCGATCAAAGACCGCTAGATCGGAGGGCTTGGCAGGAAAAGCAAAGTCTCAAACGTCAATTACAGACTCAGGCATCAAGGCTGGTTGATTGGGAGGTGACGGCTTCACGCCGCATGATCAGCGTCTGCTACAACCGCAGCAGAAAACCTGCTTCAAATGTTTCTTGGGGATCACCTGGACGATGATGCTTTCGGTTTTGCGCCAGTGCCCACCACAACGGTACTGATGAGCCATCGAGCTAGGTCTCAGCGCGATCAAACGCCGGCCTCAATTATCGGGTGGAATTCATAGCCCTATGGTGTTCGGATAGGCCCATCGTATGACTTGAACCCACCCTTTGTCGTCGTTTAGCTGCTATGTTCACACTCCAGTAACGGCTGTGTTCGAGGCCGCGTCATCAAACCATTCCCGAATGGTAGGCGCTGCCGTAGCCATCAACACAATCGTGGAAAGGGACCGTTGTTGCCCGGTGGAGGTAAGAGCATCTAATAGCTCTCAAGTCATTCACCGAGACAACATAAAGCCCCGTATCTAATCACTAAGTAAATAGAGTCATTATCGTGCCAGATATCAATGATATAGTAGCCGAAGCAGAAAAAATCAGACGCGCATTAGAATTATGCGATAAAGAAACAACTCCATTGGTTACAAAAGACTTTCCTGCCATGAACTGCAAGCTATCCTCATTAATACTTACTTACCACATTCTAAAAAAATGGCCGACAATCACGGTCTATGGCGTATCTGGAGTGGCCACTGACCACTACGAAAATGATACGATATCTCACTACTGGCTGGAGCTCCAAGAAATAGCGATAGATATAACAGCTGACCAGTACAACATCATTGAAGATAAAAATCTCAACACAAGAATAATCATCAACAGGCCGTTCAACCCAGTATCCAGCGGACGAATTGGCAGCCTACCCAATTACAGCCTATTCAAAATCATCAACAGGGATATTTATATTAGCGGTTTACCAGAGCTAGCGGAAGACTTCCTTGAAAAACTTCATTACACCCACGAGATACTAACGGATATTTTTCCATCAGAGCAAGAATACTCTAAGATATTTCACCCCACTTACTAGGCAGGACCAACGATCGCAGCTTACTACATATTCCGCACGATCAATTGTAGACTTTATATACTCTACAGCCACCGTAAACCTCAGGTGCCTACATTGTTTTTAAGGTCGCTCAGCTGCCGCAAGCCAATCACTGACACCTGAAACTCCACGAGACAACAATTCGTCCTGCACCGAAACGACACGCTGAAGCATCGCTCCTCCATCGGTTTCTTCCCATTCTTCCGCTTCTGCAAACAGCCGGGTAAGTAACTGAGTGAAATTTCCACCATGGTCGTACATGTGTGCGCCTTTCTCTCGCACATAGTCAAGGTACAGTTCAAAGACCGTAAGAGCTTCCGCAGGATCTCGCTGCGCAGTAGCGCTTAACCATTCATCTAGACCATAGATATGTGCATTGGCGCCATCGCTACTCGCCTCCCGAGAGGCGAAATAGCAACGGATGAGATCAGAAGGTACGCCCGTCACATCGCTACGAAACAGCTGGCTCATTCGCTGCACGACAGCGCTGACATGCGAACCGACGGACAGGCCATATTCAAGACCTGCAATACATTGGGTGCGGTACCTGCCGAAGTTCTGGGCGTTCGCCCAGACGGCTGAAGCTCCATGCCATGCAGAAACTTCATTTATTGCAGACAGCTCAATCATTAGCTCGGAAGTACGACCGTGATGAGGTAAGGCGGCTAAAGCGGATATTCTTCCCCAAGTCTCGAAATCCTTACCAACCCCTTCCAAGCGAAGACGCCGCAACCATTTCGAAACGCGCTCAAAATCATTATGGTAAGCGTAATAGAGACATGGCTCCGCCCCTCCCCACAGCCCAGACGTGCTGCCTTTCATGCAGCGATCGAACAAATCCCAGCCCACGTTGGAGTCCAAACTCTGCAGGTACGCCAAGCGCCGAATAATCACAGCGGCTATAGCCGGATTTCCCTCATCAGCAAAATCGAACAAAAGTCGCAGTAATGCGTCAGGCAGCGGTGTACCATCGTCCAGCAAGTTAGTAGCCAGAATCACCAGCGCCTCGGCAATATGCCCACGAGCCATGTTGATCCCAACATCAAGATGGTCGACCCCATCACCACTGATAGACACCTCCTCACGCATCTTCAAAAATTCCGCCCCCAAACTAACCAGGCGTTGAACCTGGTCGACGTCCTCAATCACATGAGCACATGCGTTCAGAGCGTTCGACGCAGCGCGGTTCTGTCGCCAATATTTTGCATTGTAACCAAGCTCGTGAATAATCTTTCCTGCCAACGTAGGTCCATCTACAGCGACAAATGGCACCCAGGAACTCTCTGACCGCAAATTGCCGTGAAGATGAGCTAAGCAATTACCAGATCCGCTCATGATTGCGTCGCGAAAAAGTGGGGCAATGTCATACCAACTTTCCAACATAATTCCCAAAAAACGATCTGGATCACGAGACGCTGCCTCTCGAAGCATCGAGGCAACTTCATCCTTACCGCCGATCAAGTGTTCTTCAAACGCACGTTCGTATCCGGCGTATTGCTTTAGGAGCCGCAGTACCCCACGGTTACTCGTTTCGAGGAATACGCTATATGGGAAAGGCGCTGAAACCATCCCACTCCAAGCCCGAATTGGTGGCGCATCATTGAAGATCCCCTCGCGCTCAATTACTTCTTCAAGTAGCAACTGAGCGTTTATCGGACGCAAATGACATGGAATACATGCAATAAGCCGTGCCTGAACACTTCGCCTCCATGAGATCTCTCGCTCGTCTTGGTCATCACACTCACCAATAGCGAATACTGCCGCGTTCACAATGTCCTGTTGGCTCGAATCAAAATGAACAAACACAACCTTGGCAAGACAACCTAGCTCGTAGAGAAACTCGGAATCCTCCAAAAACTGATCACAGAACAATCGTACTGAAAGATCGGCATTGAGAGACGGGGCTTCTTTGCACGCGAGCATCCCAAAATAGCGCAACGCCCCCTCATGGCTGAGACAGAGCCGTTCACGATTGCCTCGCCACCATTCTGAATCAAGTGAAGCATGGTTGAGCACAGCCGCTTCAATTGCGCTCATGAGTAGGCTATCTGCCTCTACATGCTGGAAATCGTCCTGGGTGCGAATAGCCCTATACGAAGTACTCCGCAAGAATCCCGAGCTATCAGCAGCCCACTCTCCAATTTCCGATATTCTGAATCGACTCCAATCTTCTATAGAAGAAATTGCAAGATTCAATAGCTCTACAGAGGATTTAATACGCTCGGCAATGTAATGCTTGCATTGATCACCGAACTCATAATCCTGCCACCTAAGCTTTGCGCCAATATGGTGAAGATCACGCACGTCATCCTCAGTAACTCCACCGGTAACAAACGTCCACAGCACCTCATCTGATAAGAGACCAACGGCGATGCAACGCGCGATGGATCGCCCAAGGTGGCTATGCTCATGCACAGGTATACGAAGAAGTGCCTCCACCAACTTCACGGTAAGAATTGCATGTTCAGGCGCTACATCGGACAGCAAGTACCCCAGCCTGCTTGCAACAAGGCCTTGATCCATCCAGTCGGCCTCAAGCAGTTCGGTCCAGAATGGCAAGACCAATAATGGAGTCTGATTGACCCACACTGAAGATCTGTGCAGATGCATCATCAGCGCTTCTTGGTCCCGCTCAGCCCTCAGCACAGGTACTAAATGCGTAAACCAAAACTCGCCCCACTCGACCGCCTCGCCTTGCAAATAGATGACCTGAAACACATCATTACAATCTCTACGGAGATCGCGAAGTAGCGGCCAGTCATCATTATGAGGCGGTCGATCCGCGAATGATTCCGCCACAAGGCGACGCACATGGAATGAGCACTTCCCCATAAGAACAGCGCGCAACTGAGTTCGAAACACCCGACGATCACCGACAGCCAACTGCGCTACGAAACTTCGAATACTCGGCCTAATGAATGGCGCAGGTGACGAGCTCAGGATAAACCCGTTCAGTGTCACTCCCCTTCGAATGGCTGAGCTGATCACTAGCACATCAAGCAAAGTCTGGTGGCCAAACCCCACCCGGCCGTCCAAAGCTTGATGCAGCACGTTGTGACTGAGCAGTACACGCAAGACACTTTGCAACCCACCGAATCGCTGAGCAGGGATAGTGAGGCTGCGGGTACGAAGCATCTCGTCCGCGACTGACTCTATTGCTTCAAGCGCTACATCACCCAATCTCGCGTCTGCACGAACCAATGTATCCAGGTAACGCTGTGTCAGCGCTTGGCTAGTCACAACACTAAACCCGCCCTCCAACTGCGCAAGCTCGATGAAGATCGCGAGTTCTCGATGATTTTGAATGAGTGCGCGCGTTGATACGTCTATTCCCGCAGTATCAATATCAAGTGACTGAAGCAACGGCAGCACTTCGCAGTTCCAATCCAAAGGTTGGCAAGCCAGCTCACACTCCCACACTCGCGCTGCCAGACGACGGTCGTAGCGACGGTCAAAATCACGGCAGGCCGTCAGCACGGTCACGTTCTCGATAAACAATAGCCTGTCGATTTGTGCCAAGAAATACGTTAGTGCCGCGTGCTCGCGCGCGATAGACAGTACATCGAGCGAATCAACAACAATGACAACGTGAGCTTTGTCAGCAAGACGAGCAACCTTTTCTACCCAGTCTTCGCATAAACCCTGAGCCTGGCGATCCTGTGCAGTCGCAAGGTCAGCAAACTCTCGGGCCTGGATGAACAAAGGCACTAATGAGCTATCACATTTGGCTCGGAGTTCCAGTGCTTCTTGCACAGCTAGAAGGGCGCACGTTTTTCCCGATCCTGGCAGTCCAATGAGCAGGATGGAGCGCTTCCTATTGTGAATAGCAGAAAGTAAATCATCAACGACATGACTTGGAAGCCGCCTTCCACCTGTTTCGCGCCGCCAATTCCGCCCAACAGCAGATACGTCGTTAAGCGAGGCGCGAATTTCAGACTCGTCCATATGCGGCGCAAGCATTGACCCTGATTGTTTAAGCAGTGCAATGAGGTCCTCCCTCGTCAATCGATGATGAACAGACGCCGCCTTTGAGCCGACCGAGGGCCGCCGCGAGCCCAGTTGATTGAGACGGTGCCAAAGGGTGTCGTAAGCAGTCTGCACATTGGTCGCCAGAAGACGCAACCGCTCTAGCAACGCCCCTTCAAGATCACTGAAATCATCTGTGTTGTGGAAGGTAGTGCGGCCTAAGAAATCATAGGTAGTAAGCGATACGGTGGTGTTGAAGGTACGGCCCAAAGAGGCATCAGTTGTCGCATGCTCCGCTGTAAGGCTGTCTAGGTAGCTCTTCTCATCGGGCTGCGTTGCACAATGCTCTCGCAGCTTAGCCACGAGACCGAACGTACCCCGCGAATAGAAACGCACCTCTGCGTTCAAATCCCCCGCTAATAGACGGGACGCCTTTTCAAGCTCACTTGAAAGATCGACAACTGTCCACGGCTTGAAATCAGGCTGATTTTTTTTGCACTGACAGCAAATGATCGATCCATCGGCCTTCCCGATAACCACGTCATCCACTAACCAACGAGTGGAGTCAACCTCCAGCCATTGGTACTCGGCGTCAGAGAGAATCGTTATAGCCCATCGCATAGCGATCAGTGTCTGATAGCTATCCCCTCGATTTGAACGAACACCGGCAAGACTCATTGGTTACCTAAGGAGTGCATTAATGAAAGAACTTGCATCAGAGGAGTGACCACAGTCGCCATAAAAAAGGTCTATCACGCGATGCAGCTTCAAGCCAAAATTCCGTACCTTTGCTTTTAAACATCGGTGCGATCTCAGCGGAGTATCAGTATCAGAAAGCTATCACAGACAGCCCACAACGATCTATCATCGAGCGAAGCCCTGCATCGTTCTTGCTGACACGAACCCTCCCCCATTGATGTAATGCATGGTTATCAGGAGGATAATTTGACGGGTTTTTACTCAGATAAAACTGCCGAATACGCGCTAGTCCCGAAGTTTGCTGAGCTACTCGCACCATTGGGGACCGTGGTTCCTATCGCCTTCTCTGGGCGACGTGAGAATACCCTTTTAGGTCTTGAGTCTATGACAGGTGAAAGCTTTCGCTTAGTCGCGTTCTTCGCTAGGGAATCTCCGAACAAGTCCCAAGATGTGCTGAAATACGCCTGACCACCTGATCCGAGCCGCCCATGAGCCAGATGAGCTTTTCCGATTTCGAATATGCCGGCAAGC
>NZ_FRDA01000025.1 GCF_900143095.1 Pseudomonas asturiensis
TCGATGAAGCGTTCGACAAAGGAGGCGACGAAAACTCGGAAAGCCTGGGTTACAAGATGGGACAGGCCGCCGCCATCAGCATCGGTGCGATTGCGAGCGGTGGCAGCGGTACAGCCTCCAAATCACTGACCCTGTCCCGAATGGGCATCGACATTTCCAGCAAGAAACTCGAAGAAATCGCCACCACTGTCAAACTCAAAGGCCTCAAGAAAGAAATCGCCGAACTGGAGCGGCCGCCGGGCAGGGACTCGGATGTTCCGATGATCGAGCCGGAAACCCCACCCCGCGTTGCCGATGCGGAGAGCCGGAAGATTACGCTGCCCTCTTACTACCGTGAAGATAGCTCGGCGGGAGCATCCTTCAACAAAACGGGAGGTCTGCCTGAGGGCTACCAGCGAGTCATCAACACCAGGACCGGAAACGTGGAGGTTGCCGGCCCTGACGGCACGCTCTACCTCCAGACAGCAGACGGTGGACTCACACCCAAGGCTGGGGGTAATCTGGCCCAGTTGGTTAAGGCTGAGCGTGAGATTGCTGAGGCGAAAGCGACTGTTGCAGATGAAGTGCCAGCTACTTCTGCAATTGCGCGTGTTGGGCTAAGAGACGATCTGGCCGCCCAAGCAGGGATTCCTCGAAATATTGCTGAATCGCCGTCTAGCATGTGGGGTAAATCAATTGATGATATCAAGCAGTCGCTAACGCTTGATGGTGCGAGCCTTACGCCGAAAGCACCATTGGCTGGTACTTCAGGTAAAGCACAGGTCTTTAACGTTGAAGGACACCCGAAAATAAAAGAGGTAGAGTTCCATCCGGGCGGAGGGACCCACGGTGATAGTCCGTACTATAAGCTTGTTAGTACTGAGAAGATTGACAATAAAAATATAGAAATACGCGTAATTGATCCATCGCCTGATTTTAGTCCGGGCACCATTACGCGTTATCAACAATATTATGACACCCAAGGAAATCGTCTTAAATATGAAGGCGGTGAGTGGAAGGGCTGGAAGTGATCGATGAGAAATTTATTCCCTGATTTATACTCTGACCTTGTTCCAGGCATTTCAGCAGCAGGGTTCTCTTTAGGTGAATCGTTTTCCAACGTTAGCGAAAAAGTTGGGATGGTTGAGTGGTATGGTCCGGAAGTAGCTGTTCGAGATATTCTCCTTAATAGCAAGTCTTGGATCGGAGTTAAGAGAAGGATCGGTTTTGGCAATGAGCTTTTATTGTCATATCGATTTATGAATGAGTCGGTCTCACTGTACTTCGAAAACAGCGAAAGACTTTATAGAATCTCAGTAGGTGAAGGGTATCATGGCAAATTTAGTGGCGTCAGCGTAGGCGATGATCTTCGAAGTTTAGAAAGGGGTTTTGATATTTTGTTCAATGATGCGGATGATGACTTTCTTCTAAAAGAAAGTGACAGCATATTGACGGGCGTTAGTTTTATTACGGACTACAGAGCTTCCTTGGAAGATGCACCAGAACAAGTTATCAAGTTTATATCAATACATGACTGGTCCCTTCGGTAAAAAACAGCTTCAACGTAACGCTCCGAGTTGATCAAGCATTTTCAGTTTGGTCCACAACTGCAAGGCCGGTGCCGTAAGAGGCGTTGCCTTCTGTGAGGCCAAGCGCAATATCATCACCAGCCTGGTGACCGGTATCGCGGCCATGGACAGCGCATCCGGCGCGGCCACGGCGAGCAATGCGGCGACCGCCAACGTCGATAACAACTGGCTCGCCACCCAACAGGAAGTGCAGTACAAAAAAGAACTCGCCGAGGCCAAAACAATCAGCGAAGAGCTGCGCGTCGTTGCGAAGTGGGAAGGCACTTCCATGCCCCAGAATGTCCTGACCGGCACAGGCATCGCCAAAGGCTTCACCGAGGGCATGGCGGGTACAGGCCTCGACACGCTCAACAGTGCCGTCAGCTTCCTGCGCGACCCCAAGGAAAGCCTGGTCGCGATGAAGGGGTTTGCCGCGTCAAACTCTATGCTGACACGGCGGGCTTCCGGTCAAACGACCAAGCAGCTCGCGTTCAATCGACTGTCGATTTGCTCTACCGGCCATCATCATTACTGCAGACCACATCTGACTGAATTGCCAGATGTCTCTTACCCAATACCCAGCCCTATCAGACAGACGCTCGCGATTCTTGAATGGAAAAATACGCGCCGAGCATTGGTCTTGTTCATCCACAAGATCCATCGATAGAGATCTGGACTTGAACAAGCGGAAATTTCGGTATCAGGGCCATTTTGGCGTGGTCTTCAACGTCACTTCGTTTACCGTCGCGCCATCGGATCGCCCCGTGTTGCGTCAGGTCTTTTTCTGCGAGCCTGGATCGCAGTGCTACAAAGTCAGCGACCTCATCGTTGAAACCTACGACCGAATGCTTGCTGATCAGCGACCGTGCGACATAGTGGTAGCGATTTCCAACCCGCTAACCCGAGAACAGGCTGATCTGTTCAATCAACAGCGTATCAAGATAAGTGCAGTTGCTGCGGGCGCCGTCAGTTTAGCGGCGAAACCCGGGGGTATTTATGGCGCTCCTGCAGGGCCGGCGGTATCGGCATTTGTGTACAGTCGTTTAGAAGCCCGCCATGCAGGCGACGTGATTGTGGCGGTCGATGCCAAAGTCGTGGGTGGCATTGGTCCACAGCACACTTCAACATCACTGCTGATCAAGGTCGGAGGCGGCAGCCAATGAGCGACGTCATCATCATCGGCATTTCCCTGGCGGCAGGCCTGTTGATGTCATTCGGAGTACAGCCTCCACGCTGGAGGGTAGGGCTGGGCACTTCGCTGATTGCGGCAAGCCTGATCGCCATTTTCTTGCTGCCTCTCGCACCCGAGGGCTTTCATTATGTTTACGTCGCTGCCTGGGCTACAGGACTCGATCTTGTTCTTAACCGCAACCGGTATGTAGTCGCTCACGATGGGAAGTAAGCACTTCCCCTGCGCCGCTCTGCCTGTGTACCATCTTCCACGGGCCGATGCTGCCCGCCGCTCGCTCCGAAAGGAAAGGTGAAAGCATTTCTTCTTCCAACTCAATCGCATCTTCTGAACCGGTCGAGGCTTGGCAACGCGAGCACCCGCATGCTTCGACTCCGGGAGGAATGATGTTATCCATCGAGAAAGCCAAGCAGTTCGCCAAGACGTTGCGTGCGTCGCTGGAAGCCCGTGATCAGCCTGTGTCTCACTCTGCGGCCCTGGAGCTGGTAGCGCAGCAATTGGGTTACAAGGACTGGAATACCGCCTCGGCGCTGTTGCCTCAAGACCCGGCGCAACCTGCGATCACGTTCAAGAGCCCGATACCGATATTACGGATGTTCGACGAGGCCAAAGCACGTGAGTTCTACCTGGACTTCCTGGGCTTCAGTGTGGAGTTCGAGCACCGTTTCGAGGCTGACTTACCTTTGTATCTGGGCATTATCCGAGACGGGTTGCGGCTGCATTTATCCGAGCATCATGGCGATTGCAGCCCCGGCTCGACGGTGTTCATCCCTATGCAGAATATTCAGATGTTGCGGGACGAGTTGCTGGCCAAGCGTTATGGCTACGGCCGCCCTGATATTGTCGAGCAGGGTTGGGGGAAAGTGCTGGAGGTTCACGATCCATTCGGAAACAGGATTCGGTTCTGTGAGGATTGAGCAACCTTTCACCTCATCCCGCGTTTGATGAAGACGTGCATTCGATTTCGGGTGCACGTTTCCATGTGTCGAGCCAAGCGCGGAGGAAGAAATATACCGATCTCTGCCATGCATTCGTTTTTGATATGGCCTGACAACATTGTTCGCGCACCGAAAGGGTGGCGAGTTCTTGCCCCAAAAAAAAGCCAACGCTTAATAGCGTTGGCTTTTTTGTCTAGCGCGATTCAACTCATGGTGAGCGCTCTCATTTATCTTGAGAACCTACACGTTGTCAGAAGTCCAGATTGGACACTGCCAGCGCGTTGCTCTCGATGAAGTCACGGCGTGGTTCGACCGCATCACCCATCAGGGTGTTGAAGATCTGGTCAGCGCCGATGGCGTCTTCGATGGTGACCTTGAGCATGCGACGCACGCTTGGGTCCATGGTAGTTTCCCACAGCTGATCCGGGTTCATTTCACCCAGACCTTTGTATCGCTGAATGGTGTGACGCTTGGTGCTTTCTGCCATGAGCCAGGCGAGGGCATCCTTGAACTCGGTAACCTGCTTCTTGCGCTCGCCACGTTGCACGTAGGCACCTTCTTCCAGCAAGGAACTGATCTGCAGGCCCAGCGCTGTGACGGTCTTGTAGTCGTTGCTGCCAAAGAAGTCGCGGTTGAAGGTGACGTAGTTCGACAGGCCGTGGGAGATCAGTTCGACCTCTGGCAGCCAGACGTTACGTTCACGGTCTTCGCGCAGGCTGGCCTTGTACACCAGACCCGACTTCTCACCGGTGCGCAGACGGGCATCGAACAGGTCGAGCCACGACTGCATGGCGGCGTGGTCTGAAAGCTGCTCCAGCGTGACGGGCGGCAGGTAAACGAAGTGCTCGGTCAGTTCCTGTGGGTACAGGCGCGACAGACGCTTGAGCGTCTTCATGACCATGCGGAAGTCGTTGACCAGGCGCTGCAGCGCCTCACCGGAAATGCCCGGCGCGGAGTCGCTGAGGTGCAGGCTGGCGTCTTCCAGAGCCGACTGGGTCATGTACTCTTCCATGGCCTCGTCGTCTTTGATGTACTGCTCCTGCTTGCCTTTCTTGACCTTGTACAGCGGCGGCTGAGCGATGTAGATGTAACCGCGCTCGATCAGCTCGGGCAACTGACGGAAGAAGAACGTCAGCAACAGGGTACGGATGTGAGAACCGTCGACGTCAGCATCGGTCATGATGATGATGTTGTGATAACGCAACTTGTCGATGTTGTACTCTTCGCGGCCGATGCCGCAGCCCAGCGCGGTGATCAAGGTGCCCACTTCCTGCGAAGAGATCATCTTGTCGAAACGTGCTTTCTCGACGTTCAGGATCTTGCCCTTGAGCGGCAGGATGGCCTGGGTTTTACGGTTACGCCCCTGCTTGGCTGATCCGCCAGCAGAGTCCCCTTCCACCAGGTACAGTTCAGAGAGGGCAGGGTCTTTCTCTTGGCAGTCGGCGAGTTTGCCCGGCAAGCCGGCAATGTCCAACGCACCTTTACGGCGGGTCATTTCACGGGCCTTGCGTGCAGCTTCACGAGCGCGCGCGGCGTCGATCATCTTGCCGACAACAGCCTTGGCTTCGTTCGGGTTTTCCAACAGGAAGTCCGAGAAGTATTTGCCCATCTCTTGCTCAACGGCGGTTTTGACTTCGGACGAAACCAGCTTGTCCTTGGTCTGCGAGCTGAACTTGGGATCGGGCACTTTCACCGAGATAATTGCGGTCAGGCCTTCACGCGCATCGTCGCCGGTCGTGGCAACCTTGTGCTTCTTGGCCAGGCCTTCCTGCTCGATGTAGTTGTTCAGGTTACGTGTCAACGCAGAGCGGAAACCAACCAGGTGAGTACCACCGTCGCGCTGCGGGATGTTGTTGGTGAAGCACAACAGGTTTTCGTTGAAGCTGTCGTTCCACTGCAGGGCAATCTCGACACCCACACCATCGTCACGCTGGACGTTGAAGTGGAACACTTCGTTGACCGGCGTTTTGTTGGTGTTCAGGTATTCAACGAATGCACGCAAACCGCCTTCGTACTTGAACAGTTCTTCCTTACCGCTGCGCTCGTCTTTCAGCATGATGCCGACGCCGGAGTTCAGG
The DNA here is from genome assembly GCF_900143095.1 of Pseudomonas asturiensis. Taxonomy (GTDB): domain Bacteria; phylum Pseudomonadota; class Gammaproteobacteria; order Pseudomonadales; family Pseudomonadaceae; genus Aquipseudomonas; species Aquipseudomonas asturiensis. The sequence goes on from NZ_FRDA01000025.1 coordinate 5,753, forward strand.
AAGGACAGTTCACGAATCCGCTTTGCCAGGATGTCCCAGCTGAAGTGGATGTTCTTGAACGTGTCGGCAGACGGCTTGAAGTGGATCTGGGTACCGGTCGTATCGCTCTCGCCTACAATCTTCATCGGTTCCTGTGGAACACCATGAACGTAGGTCTGTTCCCAGATCTTGCCGCTGCGACGCACGGTCAGCAGCAGAATTTCCGAAAGGGCGTTTACAACGGAGACACCCACACCGTGCAGGCCGCCGGAGACCTTGTACGAGTTATCGTCGAACTTACCGCCTGCGTGGAGCACGGTCATGATGACTTCGGCTGCCGACACGCCTTCTTCTTTATGCACGTCTACCGGAATACCGCGGCCGTTGTCGCGAACGGTGATCGATTCGTCGGGGTGGATGATGATACTGATGTCGTCGCAATGGCCTGCCAGCGCTTCGTCGATCGAGTTATCAACTACCTCGAATACCATGTGATGCAGACCGCTACCGTCGTCTGTATCGCCGATGTACATTCCGGGACGCTTGCGTACGGCATCAAGTCCTTTCAGCACTTTAATGCTGGACGAGTCGTACGTTTGATTTTCGCTCATGCAATCACTCCCGATGGTCGTGGGTCTGGGTGATACGGCCTTGTTCCACGTGGAACAAAGCGACTGGCGTTTCCGTCTGCCAGCCTTCCCTCAAAAATTCTTGATCTACACAGGTGATAAAAACCTGGCAGCGTAATTCTTCCAGCAAACGGCAGAGCGCTCGGCGATGGTTGTCATCCAGTTCGGAGGGCAGGTCATCGACGAGATAGATACACTGGCCGCGTCGGGCCTGGCTAACCAGATGCCCTTGAGCAATGCGCAACGCACAGACCACCAACTTCTGCTGACCCCGCGACAAAATATCCGCGGCGTTATGAGCGCCCAATCTAAGGCGCAGGTCAGCGCGCTGTGGTCCGGCCTGGGTATGGCCCATCTGCTGATCGCGATTCAGGGAAGAAGCGAGCACTGTGCTCAGCTCTTTTTCCTTGTCCCATCCTCGGTAATAGCTCAGGGTCAAACCTTCAAGCTCAACAAGTTCGCTCAAAGTTTGCTCAAAGACTGGCTTCAATGCCTTGATGTACGCTCGACGAAACTCATCGATTTCGTCACTCGCAAGGCACAGCTCTCGGTCCCATGCCGCCTGCGAAGCGGCGTCAAGTGTACCATGCCGAAGCCACGAGTTTCGCTGCCTCAAGGCCTTCTGGAGGCGCTGCCACGTGGCCATGAAACGAGGTTCCACGTGGAACACTCCCCAGTCCAGAAACTGCCTGCGAATCTTTGGCGCACCCTCAAGCAATCTGAAGCTGTCCGGGTTGATCAATTGCAGAGGCAGAATCTCGGCGAGCTGCGCTGCGCTGCGTGCATTCTGGCCATCGATGCGGATCTGGAATTCACCCTGTCTGTCACGTGAAACACCCAGGCTGCTATGACCGCCCTGGGCGAGTTCAACCTGGCCGAACACTGTGCAAGAGGGTTGCTCGTACTGGATGACAGGAAGCAGACGGCTGCTGCGAAACGACCGGGCGATACCCAGCAGATGGATGGCTTCCAGCACGCTGGTCTTGCCGCTGCCGTTGGCACCGTGAAGGATATTGATACGCGGGGAGGGGGAGAGGGTCACCGGGTGCAGATTGCGCACCCCGGTGACCGAGATGCGGCTAAGAGACATCTAGGTTGCGCTGTGCATGGATTACAGACGCATCGGCATGACGACGTAAGCCGAGTCGTCGTTGTCCGATTCCTGCACCAGCGCACTGCTGTTGGAGTCAGACAGAATCAGACGCACTTGTTCAGTGGTCATGACACCCAGCACGTCGAGCAGATAGCTCACGTTGAATCCGATCTCCAGAGAAGCACCGTTGTACTCAACGCCGATCTCTTCTTCTGCTTCTTCCTGCTCAGGGTTGTTCGCCTGAATCTTGAGCTGACCATTGGCCAGTTGCAGGCGAATGCCACGGTACTTTTCGTTGGACAGAATCGCCGTTCGGCTGAAGGCTTCACGCAACGCCTGACGATCTCCGAGTACCAGCTTGTCGCCGCCTTTTGGCAGAACGCGCTCGTAGTCGGGGAATTTGCCATCGACCAGTTTGGAGGTGAACGTGAACTCACCCGTCGTGGCTCGAATGTGGTGCTGACCCAGAACGATGCTGACCAGGCCGTCTTGCTCGGTGAGCAGGCGCGCCATTTCCAGAATGCCTTTGCGTGGCACGATGACTTGATGACGATCGGCATGTTCGATGTCTGCCGTCATGGAGCACATCGCCAGACGGTGACCGTCTGTGGCAACAGCGCGCAACACGCCTGCACTGACTTCCAGCAGCATGCCGTTCAGGTAGTAACGGACATCCTGTTGAGCCATGGCGAAGCTGGTGCGCTCGATCAGACGGCGCAGTTTGCTCTGCACCAGTTCGAATTTCAGCGAGCCCGGGCCTTCTTCGACGGTCGGGAAATCATTGGCTGGCAACGTCGACAGCGTGAAGCGGCTGCGACCGGCCTTGACCACCAGCTTGGCGTCGTCGACCTTGATGTCGATCAGCGCGTCATTGGGCAGGCTCTTGCAGATGTCCATCAGCTTGCGCGCAGGGACGGTGATTTCCCCTGGCTCGGCAGGCTCTTCCAGCTGGACACGCCCAACCAGTTCCACTTCAAGGTCCGTACCGGTCAGCGACAGTTGCTGACCTTCGACGACCAACAGCACATTGGATAGCACCGGCAAGGTCTGGCGGCGTTCAACCACGCCGGCGACCAATTGCAGGGGTTTCAACAGGGCTTCGCGTTGAATGGTGAAATGCATGGTCTAGTCCCTTGCCTTAATAAGCTGCACTGGCGTCATCACGTGGTCAGAGTTCGCAGCAGGTTCTTGTAGTCCTCGCGGATATCCGCGTCGGATTCCTTGAGTTCGTTGATCTTTCTGCAGGCGTGCAGAACAGTGGTGTGGTCCCGTCCGCCAAACACGTCGCCGATCTCGGGCAGGCTGTGGTTGGTCAGCTCCTTGGAGAGCGCCATTGCGACCTGCCTCGGTCGCGCGACAGAGCGCGAACGTCGCTTGGACAATAGATCGGAGATTTTGATCTTGTAGTACTCGGCCACCGTGCGCTGAATGTTATCCACACTCACCAGCTTGTCCTGGAGCGCGAGCAGGTCTTTGAGCGACTCACGGATCAGCTCGATAGTGATGTCTCGGCCCATGAAGTGCGAGTGGGCGATAACTCGCTTGAGCGCACCTTCCAGTTCACGGACGTTGGAGCGAATACGCTGGGCTATGAAGAACGCCGCATCGTGGGGCAGATCGACCTTGGCCTGGTCTGCTTTCTTCATGAGAATCGCGACGCGGGTTTCAAGCTCTGGAGGTTCGACCGCAACGGTCAGGCCCCAGCCGAAACGCGACTTGAGGCGCTCTTCAAGGCCTTCAATCTCTTTCGGATAACGGTCGCTGGTCAGAATGACCTGCTGTCCGCCTTCCAGCAACGCGTTGAACGTGTGGAAAAACTCTTCCTGCGAACGCTCCTTACGAGCGAAGAACTGAATGTCATCGATGAGCAACGCATCGACCGAACGATAGAAACGCTTGAACTCGTTGATCGCATTGAGCTGCAGCGCCTTGACCATGTCGGCGACGAAGCGCTCCGAATGCAGGTAAACCACCTTGGCATTGGGGTTCTTCTTGAGCAGGTGGTTGCCCACCGCGTGCATCAAGTGAGTTTTACCCAGGCCCACACCGCCGTACAAAAACAGCGGGTTGTAGCCATGCTTGGGGTTATCTGCCACCTGCCAGGCGGCAGCACGTGCCAGTTGGTTGGACTTACCTTCGACGAAATTCTCGAAGGTGAACGTGCGGTTCAGGTAACTGGTGTGCTTGAGCGCACCTTCGACCTGCACGGTCCGTTGTTCGGCACGTGCCGGTGCCTGCTGTGAGCTGGCACCTGCCATCGGATCGAAGCTGTCGCGGGACGGTTCATCGTGAGTCGTTGCAGTCTGGACCGCAGGCGACGGCGTTACCGCTGGAGCTGCCTGAGCCGGTGCGGGAGCGGGAGCAGGCGCGTTGTTATTGACTGACGAGGCAGACAAGGCCTGCGAAGCGGCAGCGGCCAACGGTGCATTGGGAGCAGCACGAGGCGCGGAGCTGCGTTTGCTTCCTATTAATAAGGAAAGCGAGGGCGCCATGCCCTGACCACGCTCACCCAGAAGCTCGAGCAAACGACCGAGGTATTTTTCATTGACCCAATCGAGTACGAAGCGGTTCGGTGCATAGACGCGCAACTCGTCGCCTTCGGCTTCGACCTGTAGCGGACGGATCCAAGTGTTGAATTGCTGGGCAGGCAGCTCCTCGCGCAAAAGCTCCACGCACTGCTGCCAAAGTTCCACTGACACGGATATCCCCTAAGTTGAAAGCCGGTGAGGCAAAAACAGCCGCCATTGTAACGATCCGGGGAAGACTTATCCACATGTAGCGTATGCACAGAGGGCTATAAATCAGTCATTTATGACCCTGAAACATGACGAACGGTATGTGAATAAGCCCTGTGGATAAACCAGCCTCAGCCCGTTGCATAACCCGGGTCGTAAATCTGTGGATAACCAGCCTGTGGATAAGATCGCATTCCATGCACAGCTTTTCCGAAGGCCTGGCACAGGCAAAGCACCGCTTCTGGACAACCTTTTGAAACGCTGTACACCTTGCTGTTAAAGCCTTTCAGGATGTTATCCACAGATATCCGCTGCGTAAGAATTATAAGCTTTATAAAGAAGCTTTAAATACTCTCTCTTCTTATTTCTATAACGGGCCAACCCGGGTGCGGACAAAAAGGCTGGTCGGAAGGGCAAATGACCTCTGTCGGAGCTATATGAAGAAAAACTGGTTGGAAATTGACCTGAGGCCCTGCTTTCTCTAGAATCCCCGGTCTCTTAAAACGGGGGCCATTCCGGCCCGTAGTGGACGAACCAGGTAACACGCCATGAAACGTACTTTCCAACCCAGCACTATCAAGCGCGCCCGCACCCACGGTTTCCGTGCACGTATGGCCACCAAAAACGGCCGTGCAGTCCTGTCGCGTCGTCGCGCCAAAGGCCGTAAGCGTCTGGCAGTTTGATAAATCGGCACAGGAGGTGAGTCGAGACTTCAGTCGGGAAAAGCGTTTGCTGACTCCCCGGCATTTCAAGGCAGTCTTTGACTCCCCTACCGGCAAGGTTCCGGGGAAAAATCTCCTGCTCCTTGCGCGCAACAACGACCTTGATCATCCCCGCCTGGGGCTGGTGATAGGTAAAAAGAGCGTCAAGCTTTCCGTTGAGCGCAATCGTTTGAAACGCCTGATGCGCGAATCATTTCGCCAACACCAAGACAGTTTGGTCGGTTGGGATATCGTTATCGTCGCGCGTAAAGGTTTGGGTGACGTAGAAAACCCTGAACTCATTCAGCATTTCGGCAAACTGTGGAAACGTCTGGCACGTAGCCAGCCTGTTCCCGCGGCAAAATCCGAACCTGCAGGGGTGGACAGTCCCGATGCGTAAACTGGCACTCGTTCCGATCCAGTTTTATCGCTACGCCATTAGCCCGCTCATGGCCAGTCACTGTCGTTTCTACCCCAGTTGCTCCTGCTACGCGTATGAAGCCATCGATAATCATGGCCTTTTACGCGGCGGCTGGCTGACAATTCGTCGCCTGGGTCGCTGTCATCCGTGGAATCCCGGTGGTTATGACCCGGTTCCACCTGTTCCCACCTCCCGTTCTTCTTCGATGGCCGAGTAATCATGGATATTAAACGCACGATCCTGATCGTCGCCCTGGCAATCGTGACCTACGTCGGGGTTCTGAAATGGAACCAGGACTACGGTCAGGCAGCCATGCCGACCCAGAATGTTGCAACCAGCAACACCGCACCGGGTATTCCGGATACGGCTGCTGGTAATAATGGTTCTGCTAGCGCCGATGTTCCAAGCGCCAATGCGACCAATGCCACGGCACCTCTTGAGACTCCGGCCGTAGCCAGCAAAGACCTTATCCAGGTCAAGACCGACGTGCTCGATCTGGCGATCGATCCGGTAGGTGGTGACGTTGTACAGCTTCGTCTGCCTCTGTACCCACGCCGTCAGGATCGTCCTGACGTTCCGTTTCAGCTGTTCGATAACGGCGGCGAGCGTACTTTTCTGGCACAGAGCGGCCTGACAGGGACCAATGGTCCTGATGCGCGTGCTGCCGGTCGTCCGGTTTACACCTCGGCGCAGAAGACTTATCAACTGGCTGACGGCCAGAACGATATGGTCGTTGACCTGAAATTCTCGGAAAACGGCGTCAATTACATCAAGCGCTTCACGTTCAAGCGCGGCCTGTATGACCTGGTCGTGACGTACGTTGTGGATAACCAGAGCGCTCAGCCATGGGCCGGTAATCTGTTCGCGCAATTGAAGCGCGATTCCAGCTCCGATCCTTCGTCGACCACTGCTACCGGCACCGCAACCTATCTGGGTGCTGCCCTGTGGACAGCGGCCGAGCCCTACAAGAAAGTGTCGATGAAAGATATCGACAAGGGTCAGGTCAAGGAGACGGTTAATGGTGGTTGGGTTGCATGGTTGCAACACTACTTCGTGACCGCGTGGATCCCTGATCACAACGCAACCAACGTCGTTCAGACCCGCAAAGACAGCCAGGGTAACTACATCATCGGCTTCACCAGCCCGACGTTGTCCGTTGCTCCGGGTGCCAAAGGCGAAACCACTGCAACGTTGTACGCAGGTCCGAAAAGCCAGGCGGTACTCAAAGAGTTATCCCCAGGCCTTGAGCTGACTGTCGACTACGGCTTCCTGTGGTTCATTGCCCAACCGATCTTCTGGTTGCTGCAACATATTCACGCCATTCTGGGCAACTGGGGCTGGTCGATCATTGTCCTGACCATGTTGATCAAAGGCCTGTTCTTCCCGCTCTCGGCAGCCAGCTACAAATCCATGGCCCGCATGCGTGCCGTGGCGCCGAAACTGGCGCTGCTGAAGGAACAACATGGCGATGATCGCCAGAAAATGTCCCAGGCCATGATGGAGCTGTACAAGAAAGAGAAAATCAACCCGCTGGGTGGATGCTTGCCGATTCTTGTACAGATGCCGGTTTTCCTTTCGCTGTACTGGGTTCTGCTGGAAAGCGTGGAAATGCGTCAGGCTCCGTGGATCCTGTGGATAACCGACCTGTCGATCAAGGACCCGTTCTTCATCCTGCCGATCATCATGGGCGCAACCATGTTCATCCAGCAGCGTTTGAACCCGACTCCGCCGGATCCGATGCAGGCCAAGGTCATGAAAATGATGCCAATCATCTTCACGTTCTTCTTCCTGTGGTTCCCTGCCGGTCTGGTTCTGTACTGGGTTGTGAACAACACCCTGTCGATCGCACAGCAGGCCTACATCACTCGCAAGATCGAAGCGGCTACCAAGAAAGCAGCTGCCTGATCTAACCTGTGAATAAGTTCTACAAAGCGCCCCCTCGTGGGGCGTTTTGCTATCTGTCAGTTGTACAGGAGCCGGACCATGAACGTTCCTCGTGAAACCATCGCCGCCATCGCTACCGCTCAAGGTCGGGGTGGCGTCGGTATCGTCCGCATCTCAGGGCCGTTGGCCAGCAAGGCTGCGCACGCCATTATCGGCCGAACGCCCAAACCGCGTTATGCCCATTACGGACCGTTCGCCGATGCCAACGGCCAGGTTCTGGACGAAGGCATCGCTCTGTATTTTCCCGGCCCGAACTCGTTTACTGGTGAGGACGTGCTGGAACTGCAGGGCCATGGCGGTCCTATCGTGCTCGACATGTTGCTGCAGCGTTGTCTGGAACTGGGCAGCCGACTGGCACGTCCTGGGGAATTCAGTGAACGGGCATTCCTCAACGACAAGCTGGACCTTGCGCAGGCCGAGGCCATTGCCGACCTGATCGAAGCCAGTTCTGCACAGGCTGCGCGTAATGCACTGCGCTCGCTGCAGGGCGTTTTTTCCCAGCGTGTGGATAACCTCACCGAGAAACTGATCAGTCTTCGAATCTATGTCGAAGCGGCCATCGACTTTCCGGAGGAGGAAATCGACTTTCTCGCCGACGGTCATGTGCTGACCATGCTCGATGACGTGCGCGATGAGTTATCCACAGTCCTGCGCGAGGCCGGTCAAGGCGCCTTGTTGCGTGATGGCATGACGGTGGTGATCGCAGGTCGTCCCAATGCGGGAAAATCCAGCCTGCTCAATGCACTGGCCGGGCGCGAAGCGGCCATCGTGACCGAAATCGCCGGCACCACGCGCGACGTGTTGCGCGAACATATCCACATTGATGGCATGCCGTTGCACGTGGTGGACACTGCCGGCTTGCGCGACACACAGGATCAAGTGGAGATGATTGGTGTACAGCGCGCACTCAAGGCCATTGGCGAGGCCGATCGAATCTTGCTGGTAGTAGATGCCACAGCACCAGAAGCCAGTGATCCCTTTGCCCTGTGGCCCGAGTTCCTCGAGCAACGCCCGGACCCGGCCAAGGTCACGCTGATCCGTAACAAGTCGGACCTCAGCGGCGACAGAACTGAACTTGAAACCAGCCATGACGGGCACGTGACCATCAGCCTCAGCGCCAAGGCGGGTGGGGAAGGCCTTGAACTGCTGCGTGAACACCTCAAAGCGTGCATGGGGTACGAACAGACGTCGGAAAGCAGCTTCAGCGCCCGTCGCAGGCACCTTGAGGCATTGCGACATGCCAGCGACTCCCTGGAGCACGGAAGGGCACAATTGACGCTGGCGGGTGCAGGAGAGCTGTTGGCCGAGGATTTACGCCAGGCGCAGCAGTCGCTTGGTGAAATCACCGGTGCCTTCAGCTCCGATGACCTGCTCGGCAGGATCTTCTCCAGTTTCTGCATCGGAAAGTAGCCAGGCAACACGCTGACGCCCTCTGTTTTTGAACAGGGGCGTCAGCATCCGGGCACCCGTCATGTCACTCACGACACCACGGGAAGGACACGGCAATCGGTCCTGCGTCCTGTTGATAAGTCGTCACATCAATCCACATCCCAGCCCATGCGCGGCTCACTGGCAACCAGATTTGTCGCTGAGTGAGCATGTCCGTGCATATCGTTCGTCCAGAAAATACGATTTTTGACCGCTGTGGAATTCATCCACGACCGAGTAACGCCTCTCAAAACGTACCCGGCGACGGCATTTCATCATTTTCTGTGAAATAAGCCCTGTGCATAACCGCGCCTTAGCTCGGTTGATAACCGGGGTTGAAAGCTGAAGATAAACCTGCCTGTGGACAAATGGCACTTTAATCCACAGGCTCAGGACGGTTATCCCAAACCCTCATTGGCACCTGACCACAGACTTTTGATTCTCTGTACACATTGAAAATAAAGGTCTGTAGCGATCTATCCACAGAAAGTAGGCTCAGTAAGAATAAACATAAAAACAAGGCTTTATAAACTTTCTTTCCTTTTTATTTTCTTTATCCGCGAGTTTTCCACAGCTGGTTAAATTTTGTGCAACGGGTTTCATTCAGGTGGGGTAAGTCCCTATACTTGTCAGCTATCCCAATTTCCCATCGACAACAGGCACGAGGTGCGTGGTGGATTTCCCTTCCCGTTTTGAAGTGATCGTCATCGGTGGCGGTCATGCCGGTACCGAGGCCGCACTTGCGTCGGCACGCATGGGTGTCAAAACCCTGCTGTTGACGCATAACGTGGAAACCCTCGGCCAGATGAGCTGCAACCCCGCTATCGGTGGCATCGGTAAAAGCCATCTGGTCAAGGAAATCGACGCCCTTGGCGGCGCTATGGCCATGGCCACCGACAAAGGCGGTATCCAGTTTCGCGTGCTGAACAGCCGTAAAGGTCCGGCGGTGCGGGCAACCCGTGCGCAGGCAGACCGGGTTCTGTACAAGGCTGCAATACGTGAAACGCTCGAAAACCAGCCGAACCTGTGGATATTTCAGCAATCCTGTGACGACTTGATCGTCGAACAGGACCAGGTACGCGGTGTTGTGACCCAAATGGGTCTGCGTTTCATGGCCGGCTCCGTCGTGTTGACCACCGGTACGTTCCTGGGCGGTCTTATCCACATCGGTATGCAGAACTATTCCGGTGGCCGTGCGGGCGATCCACCTTCCATCGCACTTGCACGCCGTCTGCGTGAACTGCCTTTGCGGGTCGGGCGCCTGAAGACAGGCACGCCACCGCGTATCGATGGTCGCTCTGTCGATTTTTCGGTGATGACCGAACAGCCGGGCGATACGCCGATTCCGGTCATGTCGTTCATGGGGTCCAAGGAACAGCATCCGGCGCAAGTCAGTTGCTGGATTACTCACACCAATGCGCGGACGCACGAAATCATCGCGTCCAACCTTGATCGCTCGCCGATGTATTCCGGGGTAATCGAAGGCATCGGCCCGCGTTACTGCCCGTCGATCGAAGACAAGATTCATCGCTTTGCCGACAAGGAAAGCCATCAGGTCTTCATCGAACCGGAAGGACTGACCACCCATGAGCTGTACCCGAACGGGATTTCCACGTCGCTGCCGTTCGACGTTCAGTTGCAGATCGTTCGCTCGATTCGCGGGATGGAGAATGCGCACATCGTTCGCCCGGGTTATGCCATCGAGTACGATTACTTCGATCCTCGCGATCTGAAGTACAGCCTCGAAACCAAAGTGATCGGCGGCCTGTTTTTCGCAGGCCAGATCAACGGAACAACCGGCTACGAAGAAGCGGGCGCTCAAGGTTTGCTGGCCGGAACCAACGCCGCGCTGCGCGCGCAGGGCAGAGACAGTTGGTGCCCGCGTCGGGACGAGGCGTACATCGGCGTGCTGGTTGATGACCTCATCACGCTGGGTACCCAAGAGCCTTACCGGATGTTCACGTCCCGCGCCGAATACCGTTTGATCCTGCGCGAAGACAACGCCGACCTGCGTCTGACCGAAAAGGGTCGCGAACTGGGTCTGGTCGATGACGTACGCTGGGCTGCGTTCTGCACCAAGCGTGAAAACATCGAACGCGAGGAGCAGCGTCTGAAAAGTACCTGGGTCCGCCCCGGTACCGAGCAAGGCGATGCCATTGCCGCGCATTTCGGCACACCGCTGACGCACGAATACAACTTGCTCAACCTGCTGACGCGTCCGGAAATCGATTACGCCAGCCTGATTTCCCTCACCGGTGAAGGCTGCAGCGACCCACAAGTCGCCGAGCAGGTCGAAATCAAGACCAAATACGCCGGTTACATTGATCGGCAGCAGGACGAAATCGCTCGTCTGCGGGCCAGTGAAGACACGAAGCTGCCTGAAGACATCGACTACGCCGGGATTTCCGGGCTGTCGAAAGAGATTCAAAGCAAGCTGGGGATAACTCGTCCCGAGACGCTCGGACAGGCCTCGCGCATTCCGGGTGTCACGCCGGCAGCGATTTCCCTGTTGATGATTCACTTGAAAAAACGCGGCGCGGGCCGTCAGTTGGAGCAAAGCGCTTGAGTTCTATGGTCACCCCGCAACACGCAGCAGAGTTATCCACCGGTGCCCGTGAACTGGGCATCAGTCTGACCCAGACTCAGCATGAGCAACTGCTGGCGTACCTGGCGCTGTTGATAAAGTGGAACAAGGCCTACAACCTCACGGCTGTGCGCAACCCCGACGAGATGGTGTCCAGGCATTTGCTGGACAGCCTCAGCGTGATTTCCTTCATCGAAGGCGGTATCGAAGGCGAGCGCTGGCTCGATGTGGGCAGTGGTGGCGGCATGCCTGGTATTCCCATGGCCATCATGTTTCCGCAGATGAAAGTCTCGCTGCTGGACAGCAACGGCAAGAAGACTCGCTTCCAGACCCAGGTCAAACTGGAGCTGAAGCTGGATAACCTGGAAGTTATCCACAGCCGTGCCGAAACCTACCAGCCAGCGCTACCGTTCAACGGAATCATTTCCCGTGCGTTCAGCAGTCTGGAAGACTTCACCGGATGGACTCGCCACATGGGCGACACACAGACACGCTGGCTGGCGATGAAAGGGCTGCATCCTGCCGATGAGCTGGTAGCATTGCCCTCGGATTTTCAACTCGATAGCGCACAAGCCTTGACCGTTCCAGGTTGCCAAGGCCAACGCCATCTGCTGATACTGCGCCGCACGGCATGATTGGGAACACAAGCGATAATGGCTAAGGTATTCGCGATAGCGAACCAGAAAGGTGGAGTAGGCAAGACCACCACATGCATCAACCTCGCCGCGTCACTGGTTGCTACCAAACGACGCGTGCTGCTGATCGACCTCGATCCCCAAGGCAATGCGACCATGGGGAGCGGTGTGGATAAACACAATCTGGAGAACTCCGTCTACGACCTGCTGATCGGCGAGTGCGATCTGGCCGAGGCCATGCAGTTCTCCGAACACGGCGGTTATCAACTGCTTCCGGCCAACCGCGACCTGACGGCGGGCGAAGTGGTGCTGCTGGAAATGCAGATGAAGGAAAGCCGTCTGCGCAACGCGCTGGCGCCGATCCGCGAAAACTACGATTACATTCTCATCGACTGCCCTCCATCGCTGTCGATGCTGACGCTCAACGCCCTGGTGGCGTCCGACGGCGTGATTATCCCCATGCAGTGCGAGTATTTCGCCCTGGAAGGTCTGAGCGACCTTGTGGATAACATCAAGCGCATCGGCGAGCTGCTCAATCCGCAACTCAAGATCGAAGGGTTGTTGCGCACGATGTACGACCCGCGCCTGAGCCTGATCAACGATGTCTCGGCGCAGCTCAAGGAACACTTTGGCGAGCAGTTGTACGACACGGTGATTCCACGAAATATCAGGCTGGCCGAAGCGCCAAGTTTCGGCATGCCGGTACTGGCCTACGACAAGTCCTCCCGGGGGGCGCTGGCCTACCTGGCGCTCGCCAGTGAGCTGGTACGTCGTCAACGTCGCGGTACGAAAACCGCTCAGCCAACCTAAGGAATTCCCATGGCCGTCAAGAAACGAGGTCTCGGACGTGGGTTGGACGCACTTCTGAGCAGTCCAACCGTCAGTTCGCTGGAAGAGCAGGCCATCAAGGCGCCCGAACGCGAACTGCAGCATGTGCCTCTGGACATGATCCAGCGGGGCAAGTATCAGCCACGCCGCGACATGGACCCTCAGGCGCTTGAAGAACTCGCGCAGTCGATCAAGGCCCAGGGCGTAATGCAGCCCATCGTGATTCGTCCGATCGGTGACAACCGCTTCGAAATCATCGCCGGTGAACGTCGCTGGCGCGCCAGTCAGCAGGCCGGTGTCGAAACGATTCCGGCCATGGTCCGCGATGTGCCGGATGAAACCGCTATCGCCATGGCGTTGATCGAGAACATCCAGCGCGAAGACCTCAATCCCATCGAAGAAGCGATGGCCTTGCAGCGTCTGCAGCAGGAATTTCAACTGACTCAACAACAGGTGGCCGATGCTGTCGGCAAGTCGCGGGTCAGCGTCGCCAACCTGTTACGTTTGATTGCGCTGCCTGAGGTCATCAAGACCATGCTGTCCCATGGCGACCTCGAGATGGGGCATGCACGTGCCTTGCTCGGTCTGCCGGAAGAGAGGCAGGTTGAAGGGGCGCGACACGTTGTCGCACGCGGGCTGACCGTACGCCAGACAGAAGCACTGGTCAGGCAATGGCTCAGCGGCAAGGAAACCCCTGCTGAACCGGTCAAGACCGATCCTGACATCAGCCGCCTCGAACAGCGTCTGGCCGAGCGTTTAGGGTCTGCAGTCCAGATTCGTCACGGACAGAAGGGAAAAGGGCAATTAGTCATCCGCTACAACTCGCTGGATGAGTTGCAAGGTGTGCTCGCCCACATCCGCTGAAACAATTGCTCCGTAGCGTATAGTCGGAAATCACTACCTGACTGTTGAATAGGGACTTAACCGCCCCTATACTCTGCGCGCATTTTGTCGGCACAAATTATGCCAAGTTACAGATGATGGCGACCGACAGCCAAGGAGCAGATGCGATGGAATCACGCATGCCAGACCGCTTGCCGTTTCATCGCCTCGCGGTTTTTCCGGTTTTGCTGGCTCAATTGATCGTCCTGCTGATAGCCGCATTGGCGCTGTGGCAGTGGCGCGGAGTCGTAGCAGGATACTCAGGGCTCTGTGGAGGCCTGATAGCCTGGCTACCCAATTTATATTTCGCTCACAAGGCGTTCCGGTTTTCCGGGGCCCGAGCCGCTCAAGCCATCGTCCGGTCGTTCTACGCCGGTGAGGCGGGCAAACTTATTTTGACGGCAGTGCTGTTTGCACTGACGTTTGCAGGCGTGAAGCCGCTGGCACCGCTGGCGGTTTTCGGAGTGTTCATGTTGATCCAGGTGGTCAACTGGTTCGCTCCCCTGCTTACGAGAACAAGACTTTCGAGACCTTAGGGCGTTTGAGGCAACCATGGCAGAGCAAACAGCTTCGGGCTATATCCAGCACCACTTGCAGAACCTGACATTCGGGCACCTGCCCAATGGCGAATGGGGCTTTGCCCACACCGCAGCAGAAGCCAAGGAAATGGGTTTCTGGGCTTTCCACGTCGATACCCTCGGCTGGTCGGTTGCGTTGGGTCTGATTTTCGTTCTGATCTTCCGCATGGCGGCCAAGAAGGCGACTTCCGGCCAGCCGGGCGCCCTGCAGAACTTCGTTGAAGTCCTGGTCGAGTTCGTCGACAACAGCGTGAAGGACAGTTTCCACGGTCGCAGCGCGGTCATCGCGCCACTGGCCCTGACCATTTTCGTCTGGGTGTTCCTGATGAACGCCGTCGACCTGGTGCCGGTCGACTGGATTCCTCAACTGGCGATGATGGTGTCGGGCAACGAGCACATTGCGTTCCGTGCCGTTCCGACCACCGATCCAAACGCGACCCTGGGCATGGCCCTGTCGGTCTTCGCGCTGATCATTTTCTACAGCATCAAGGTCAAGGGCATCGGCGGCTTCATCGGCGAACTGACCCTGCACCCGTTCGGCAGCAAGAACATCTTCGTTCAGGCACTGCTGATTCCGGTCAACTTCCTGCTGGAGTTCGTGACGCTGGTAGCCAAGCCGATTTCTCTGGCACTGCGTCTGTTCGGCAACATGTATGCTGGCGAGCTGGTGTTCATCCTGATCGCCGTCATGTTCGGCAGCGGTCTGCTCTGGCTGAGCGGGCTGGGTATCGTTCTGCAATGGGCATGGGCTGTGTTCCACATCCTGATCATCACCCTGCAAGCGTTCATCTTCATGATGCTGACCATCGTCTACCTGTCGATGGCTCACGAAGATAACCATTGAGATCCGCCTTCGGGCGTATCTGATGACCGTCTCGCCGTGCGCGGGACGGTGCCCGCAAGGGCTGATGCAACAAACGATTTTGCTTTACCGCTTTAATTAAAAAAACCTAACCAATACGACGTAAAAGTCGGGAGGAAAGATGGAAACTGTAGTTGGTCTAACCGCTATCGCTGTTGCACTGTTGATCGGCCTGGGCGCACTGGGTACTGCAATCGGTTTCGGCCTGTTGGGCGGCAAATTCCTGGAAGGCGCAGCGCGTCAGCCGGAAATGGTTCCAATGCTTCAAGTTAAAATGTTCATCGTTGCGGGCTTGCTCGACGCCGTGACCATGATCGGTGTTGGTATCGCTCTGTTCTTCACCTTTGCGAACCCCTTCGTTGGTCAACTCGCTGGCTGATCACTCGAATTTTCGAGTTGATTGGTGTGATGGACAACGAACGAGCGAGGTGTTGGCGTGAACATTAATGCAACCCTGATTGGCCAGTCCGTTGCGTTCTTCATTTTTGTGCTGTTCTGCATGAAGTTCGTGTGGCCTCCGGTCATCGCGGCTTTGCACGAACGTCAGAAGAAGATCGCGGATGGACTGGACGCTGCTTCCCGAGCAGCTCGCGACCTGGAGCTGGCCCAAGACAAAGTGGGTCAACAACTGCGCGAAGCTAAGGCTCAAGCAGCTGAAATCATTGAGCAAGCCAAGAAACGCGGTACTCAGATTGTCGACGAAGCCCGTGAACAGGCTCGCGTTGAAGCTGACCGTGTAAAGGCTCAGGCTCAGGCCGAGATCGAGCAGGAACTGAACAGTGTCAAAGACGCCTTGCGCGCCCAAGTGGGCAGCCTGGCAGTCAATGGCGCAGAGAAGATCCTGGGTGCCACAATCGATCAAAACGCGCACGCGGAGCTGGTTAACAAACTGGCTGCTGAAATTTAAGCGAGGGCGATCATGGCAGAACTGACCACGTTGGCCCGACCTTACGCGAAGGCGGCCTTCGAGCACGCGCAGGCCCACCAGCAACTGGCCAATTGGTCAGCCATGCTCGGCCTGGCTGCTGCGGTGTCGCAAGACGACACCATGCAGCGCATGCTCAAGGCCCCGCGACTGACGAGCGCACAAAAGGCCACCACTTTTATTGAAGTGTGTGGCGACAAGTTCGATGCCAAGGCACAGAATTTCATTCACGTCGTTGCTGAAAACGACCGCCTCCCGCTTCTGCCGGAGATCGCCGAACTGTTCGACCTGTACAAGGCCGAGCAGGAAAAATCGGTCGATGTGGATGTCACCAGTGCTTTCGCATTGAACCAAGAACAGCAAGACAAACTCGCCAAGGTTCTCAGTGCACGGCTCGGCCGGGAAGTGCGCCTGCATGCTGCGGAGGATGCCACCCTTATCGGTGGTGTCGTAATCCGCGCCGGCGACCTGGTTATCGATGGCTCAGTTCGCGGCAAAATCGCGCAACTAGCCGAAGCATTGAAATCTTGAGTTTGAAGGGGCAGCAGAGCAATGCAGCAACTCAATCCTTCCGAAATAAGTGAAATCATCAAGGGTCGCATCGAGAAGCTCGATGTAACCTCCCAAGCCCGTAACGAAGGCACAGTCGTCAGCGTGTCTGACGGTATCGTGCGGATTCACGGTCTGGCCGACGTAATGTACGGCGAGATGATCGAGTTTCCGGACGGCGTCTACGGTATGGCGCTGAACCTTGAGCAAGACTCCGTGGGTGCCGTTGTACTGGGCGCTTACACGACTCTGGCTGAAGGCATGAGCGCCAAGTGCACTGGCCGCATCCTGGAGGTTCCGGTAGGTAAGGAACTGCTGGGTCGCGTAGTCGATGCACTGGGTAACCCAGTTGACGGCAAAGGTCCGCTGAACAACACCGAGACCGATGCGGTCGAGAAAGTTGCTCCAGGCGTGATCTGGCGTAAGTCGGTAGACCAGCCTGTACAGACTGGCTACAAGGCTGTCGATGCCATGATTCCAGTCGGCCGTGGCCAGCGTGAGCTGATCATCGGTGACCGTCAGATCGGTAAGACCGCTCTGGCCATCGACGCAATCATCAACCAGAAAGACAGCGGCATCTTCTGCGTCTACGTGGCAATCGGTCAGAAACAATCGACCATCGCCAACGTTGTTCGCAAGCTCGAAGAAAACGGCGCACTGGCTAACACCATCGTCGTGGCTGCAAGTGCTTCTGAATCCGCTGCGCTGCAATTCCTTGCACCGTACTCGGGTTGCACCATGGGTGAATTCTTCCGCGACCGCGGTGAAGACGCGCTGATCGTTTATGACGATCTGTCCAAGCAAGCAGTGGCTTACCGCCAGATTTCCCTGCTGCTGCGCCGTCCGCCAGGTCGTGAAGCGTACCCAGGTGACGTGTTCTATCTCCACTCCCGTCTGCTGGAGCGCGCATCGCGTGTTTCCGAAGAATACGTAGAGAAGTTCACCAACGGCGCAGTGACCGGCAAAACCGGTTCCCTGACTGCACTGCCGATCATCGAAACCCAGGCTGGCGACGTTTCCGCGTTCGTTCCGACCAACGTGATTTCCATCACCGACGGTCAGATCTTCCTGGAATCGGCCATGTTCAACTCTGGCATCCGTCCAGCTGTGAACGCCGGTGTTTCGGTATCGCGTGTAGGTGGTGCCGCTCAGACCAAGATCATCAAGAAGCTCTCCGGTGGTATCCGTACCGCTCTGGCTCAGTACCGTGAACTGGCGGCATTCGCCCAGTTCGCTTCTGACCTGGACGAAGCGACCCGTAAGCAACTTGAGCATGGTCAGCGCGTTACCGAGCTGATGAAGCAGAAGCAATACGCACCAATGTCGATCGCTGACATGGCGCTGTCGCTGTATGCCGCTGAGCGTGGGTTCCTGACCGACATCGAAATCGCCAAGATTGGCAGCTTTGAACAAGCGCTGATTGCTTACTTCAACCGCGATCACGCCGATTTGATGGCGAAGATCAACGTGAAGGGTGACTTCAATGACGAAATCGACGCTGGCATGAAAGCCGGTATCGAGAAGTTCAAGGCCACCCAAACCTGGTAAGCCGCAGCGGGGGCCGCAAGGCTCCCGCTTGCTAACCTGATAGGTGTTACATGGCAGGCGCAAAAGAGATTCGCAGCAAGATTGCGAGCATCAAAAGCACGCAAAAGATCACCAGCGCCATGGAAAAAGTGGCGGTCAGCAAAATGCGCAAGGCTCAAATGCGCATGGCTGCTAGCCGTCCTTACGCGGAGCGCATCCGCCAGGTGATTGGTCATCTTGCCAACGCTAACCCGGAATATCGCCACCCGTTCATGATCGAGCGCGAAGTAAAGCGTGTCGGTTATGTCGTGGTGAGCAGTGACCGTGGTCTGTGCGGTGGCTTGAATACCAACCTGTTCAAGGCTCTGGTCAAGGACATGGCGGTAAACCGTGAAAACGGCGTAGAGATCGATCTGTGCGTGGTTGGCAGCAAAGGTGCGGCATTTTTCCGCAACTTCGGCGGTAACGTCGTCGCTGCGATCAGCCACTTGGGCGAAGAGCCGTCGATCAATGACTTGATCGGCAGCGTCAAGGTGATGCTGGATGCCTACCTGGATGGCCGTATTGATCGCCTGTCCGTGGTATCCAACAAGTTCATCAACACCATGACGCAACAGCCAACGGTGGAGCAGTTGATTCCACTGGTGGCAACCCCGGATCAGAAACTCAAGCACCACTGGGACTATCTCTACGAACCCGATGCCAAAGAGCTGCTCGATGGCTTGATGGTTCGCTACGTTGAGTCGCAGGTGTACCAGGCGGTGGTCGAGAACAACGCAGCTGAACAAGCGGCGCGGATGATTGCAATGAAGAACGCCACCGACAACGCCGGTGATCTGATCAGTGATTTGCAGCTGATCTACAACAAGGCGCGTCAGGCAGCGATCACCCAAGAGATCTCGGAAATCGTCGGCGGCGCTGCCGCGGTTTAACGGTTCAAATATTAGAGGAACCAGCTAATGAGTAGCGGACGTATCGTTCAAATCATCGGCGCCGTGATCGACGTGGAATTCCCACGCGATAGCGTACCGAGCATCTACAACGCGCTGAAAGTACAAAGCGCGGCAGAAACCACCCTGGAAGTTCAGCAACAGCTGGGCGACGGCGTGGTTCGTACCATTGCGATGGGCTCTACCGAGGGCTTGAAGCGTGGTCTGGAAGTGACAGACTCTGGCACAGCCATCTCCGTACCGGTCGGTAAAGCGACACTGGGCCGGATCATGGACGTACTGGGCAACCCGATTGACGAAGCCGGTCCGATCGACACCGAAGAGCGCTGGGGCATTCACCGTCCTGCGCCAACCTTCGCTGAGCAAGCGGGCGGCAACGATCTGCTGGAAACAGGCATCAAGGTTATCGACCTGGTCTGCCCGTTTGCCAAAGGCGGTAAAGTCGGTCTGTTCGGTGGTGCCGGTGTCGGCAAGACCGTAAACATGATGGAACTGATCCGTAACATCGCCATCGAGCACAGCGGTTATTCCGTGTTCGCCGGTGTGGGTGAGCGTACTCGTGAGGGTAACGACTTCTACCACGAGATGAAGGATTCCAACGTTCTGGACAAGGTTGCTCTGGTCTACGGCCAGATGAACGAGCCGCCGGGTAACCGTCTGCGCGTAGCCCTGACCGGCCTGACCATGGCCGAGAAGTTCCGTGACGAAGGTAACGACGTTCTGCTGTTCGTCGACAACATCTACCGTTACACACTGGCCGGTACAGAAGTATCCGCACTGCTGGGCCGTATGCCTTCCGCAGTAGGTTACCAGCCAACCCTGGCTGAAGAGATGGGTACTCTGCAAGAGCGCATCACTTCGACCAAGAACGGTTCGATCACCTCGATCCAGGCGGTATACGTACCGGCGGACGACCTGACCGACCCGTCGCCAGCGACCACGTTTGCCCACTTGGACGCAACCGTCGTACTGTCCCGTGACATCGCCTCCCTGGGTATCTACCCGGCGGTCGATCCACTGGATTCGACTTCGCGCCAGCTGGACCCGAACGTTATCGGCCAGGAACACTACGACACCGCTCGCGGCGTTCAGTACGTGTTGCAGCGTTACAAAGAGCTGAAAGACATCATCGCGATCCTGGGTATGGACGAGCTGTCGGAGACCGACAAGCAGTTGGTTAACCGTGCTCGTAAGATCCAGCGCTTCCTGTCCCAGCCTTTCTTCGTGGCAGAAGTCTTCACCGGTGCTTCGGGTAAATACGTTTCCCTGAAAGACACCATTGCTGGCTTCAAAGGCATCCTCAACGGTGACTACGACCACCTGCCAGAACAAGCGTTCTACATGGTCGGCGGCATCGAAGAAGCGATCGAGAAAGCCAAGAAACTGTAATCCCGGCGCCCGGCAACGGGCGCTAATCAGGTTGAGGCAAGCAAATGGCTATGACAGTCCATTGCGACATCGTCAGCGCGGAAGGGGAAATCTTCTCCGGTCTGGTCGAGATGGTGATTGCGCACGGTAACCTGGGTGATATCGGTATCGCTCCAGGCCACGCGCCGCTGATCACTGATCTGAAGCCGGGCCCGATCCGCTTGATCAAGCAGGGTGGGGAAGCCGAGGTGTTTTACATCTCCGGTGGTTTCCTTGAGGTTCAGCCGAACATGGTCAAGGTGCTTGCCGATACTGTGCAACGTGCTGCCGACCTGGACGAAGCCTCCGCTCAAGCAGCCGTAAAGGCTGCCGAGAAGGCCCTGAACGAGAAAGGCGCAGACTTCGACTACGGATCTGCAACTGCTCGTCTGGCCGAGGCCGCAGCTCAGCTGCGCACCGTTCAGCAAATTCGCAAGAAGTTCGGCGGCTAACCCCGCTGCTTCACGCGCGATTGAGAAAAAGGGTAGCCTCGGCTACCCTTTTTCTTTTTTCAGAATCAGCCCGTTCCCGGTACGTGGCGCTGTTTGCCGCCCCGCTCAGTTGGTAGTCCTCATGTCCCTCGATATCGTTATTCTCGCTGCTGGCCAAGGTACCCGGATGCGTTCGGCCCTGCCGAAGGTGCTCCATCCCGTTGCTGGCCACTCCATGCTTGGTCATGTTATTCACAGCGCACGTCAGTTATCCCCAGCCGGCATACACGTCGTCATCGGCCACGGCGCGGATGTGGTTCGTGAGCGTCTGGCAGCTGACGATCTGAACTTCGTGATGCAGGACAAGCAACTGGGCACTGGTCACGCCGTCGCTCAGGCCGTGCCTGCGCTGACCGCTGACACCGTCCTGATTCTGTACGGCGACGTTCCGCTGATTGAAGTCGATACGCTGCAGCGCCTCCTCAAGCTCGTGACTCCCATGCAGCTGGGTTTATTGACCGTCACGCTTCAAGACCCGACCGGCTATGGCCGTATCGTGCGTGACGAGCAGGGCTGTGTGTCGGCCATTGTCGAGCACAAGGACGCGAGCGAGGCACAGAGGGCGATCAAGGAAGGCAATACCGGCATTCTGGCCGTGCCTGGCAAGCGGCTGGCTGAATGGCTGGGGCGTCTGTCCAACAATAACGCGCAGGGCGAGTACTACCTCACCGACGTGATCGCCATGGCGGTAGATGACGGCCTGGTGGTAGCCACCGAACAGCCGCACGACGCGATGGAAGTGCAGGGCGCCAATGACCGCAAGCAGCTTTCCGAACTCGAGCGCCACTATCAGGTGCGTGAGGCCCGTCGTCTGATGGCCGCTGGCGTAACCCTGCGCGACCCTGCGCGCTTTGACGTGCGCGGTAAGGTCAGCGTGGGTCGTGACGTGCTGATCGACATCAACGTGGTGCTGGAAGGCAACGTCGTGATCGAGGATGACGTGATTATCGGTCCCAACTGCGTCATCAAGGACAGCACCCTGCGCAAAGGGGTCGTGGTGAAGGCCAACACGCATATCGACGGCGCAATTCTGGGCGAGGGCAGCGATGCCGGTCCTTTTGCGCGTCTGCGTCCAGGCAGCGTGCTGGGGGCCAAGGCGCATGTGGGTAACTTTGTCGAGCTCAAGAATGCCGTGCTCGGTGAAGGTGTGAAAGCCGGGCACCTGACTTACCTGGGTGACACGGTTATCGGGGCTCGTACCAACATTGGTGCCGGTACGATCACCGTTAACTACGACGGTGCGAACAAGCATCAGACCACGATCGGAGAGGACGTTTTCATTGGGTCGAACAACTCGCTGATCGCACCTGTGGATATCGGCAGTGGTTCGAACACAGCGGCGGGCTCGACCATCACTCAAGATGTGGATAAGTCCCAGCTGGCCGTCGCTCGTGCTCGCCAGCGCAACATCGACGGCTGGAAGCGTCCGGTAAAAACCAGGAAGGACTAGTTATCCACAGCCCGAAAACGTGCACATGCTGTTCAGGCGTCAAACAGGTCTTTTGCGGGGGCGAGCTTGCTCGCGAAAGGCCTGACGCCACGGCCTATAGCGTTTCGTGCGCACGTTCACTCACTGGTCCTGTGAACCACCTGAGCGCTTGACCAATGCCTTCAAATAGGTTTTGATTGCCTTCGTTATCTTTCGAAACGAAACTTAAGGCTGTCATGTCGAAGCGCAATACACCACAACGCCGCCACAACATCCTTGCTTTGCTCAACGAGCAGGGTGAGGTCAGTGTGGACGACTTGGCCAAGCGCTTCGAAACCTCCGAAGTTACGATTCGAAAGGATCTGGCCGCGCTCGAAGCCAATGGCCTGTTGTTGCGTCGTTATGGTGGCGCCGTCACGTTGCCCCACGAGCTGATCAGCGAAGGCAGCCAGCCGGTCTCCAAATACAAACAGGCCATTGCCCGCGCCGCCGTCACGCGCATTCGCGAGCACGCCCGAATCATCGTCGACAGCGGCAGCACCACCGCAGCGTTGATCCCTGAACTGGGCGCACAACCTGGTCTTGTGGTCATGACCAACTCGCTGCACGTCGCGCGCGCCCTGACTGAACTGGAACAGGAACCCGTCCTGCTGATGACCGGCGGAACGTGGGACCCGCATTCCGAGTCCTTTCAGGGGCAGGTCGCCGAACAGGTGCTTCGCTCCTACGATTTCGATCAATTGTTCATCGGTGCCGATGGCATCGATCTGATCCGTGGTACCACGACCTTCAACGAACTGCTGGGCCTGAGCCGCGTCATGGCTGAAGTTGCCCGGGAAGTCGTCGTGATGGTCGAGGCCGACAAGGTCGGCCGCAAGATCCCCAATCTGGAACTGCCCTGGGGCAGTATCCACACCCTTATTACCGATGATCGTCTGCCCATCGAGGCGCGCGACCAGATAAAGGCCCGCGGCATCAATCTGATTTGTGCTGCTGTCAGCTAGGAGAGAACCATGTGTGGAATCGTCGGCGCAGTCGCTGAACGGAATATCACGGCCATTTTGCTCGAAGGCCTGAAACGTCTTGAATACCGTGGCTATGACAGCGCAGGCGTGGCTGTTTTCAGCAACGACGGCACGCTGGAGCGTCGTCGTCGTTCAGGCAAGGTCAGCGAGCTGGAGCAGGCACTTGCCGGCGAGCCACTGGTCGGCCGTCTGGGCATCGCTCACACCCGCTGGGCTACCCACGGTGCGCCCTGCGAGCGTAACGCCCACCCACATTTCTCGGCCAATGAGCTGGCAGTTGTCCACAACGGCATCATCGAAAACCACGAAGCCTTGCGTGAACAACTCAAGAGCCTGGGCTATGTGTTCTCGTCCGATACCGACACCGAAGTCATCGTTCACCTGCTGCACCACAAGCTCAAGGACACGCCGGACCTGGCCGTTGCCCTGAAGGCGGCGGTCAAGGAACTGCACGGTGCTTATGGGCTGGCAGTGATCAGTGCTGCCCAGCCGGATCGTCTGCTGGCCGCACGCAGTGGCAGCCCGTTGGTGATCGGCATGGGCCTGGGCGAGAACTTCCTTGCTTCCGACCAGCTTGCATTGCGTCAGGTGACTGACCGCTTCATGTACCTGGAAGAGGGCGACATCGCCGAGATTCGCCGCGACAGCGTACAGATCTGGACCGTGGACGGCCTGCCGGTCGAGCGTGAAGTGGTGCAGTACCACGAAGGTGCTGAAGCTGCTGACAAGGGCGAGTATCGCCACTTCATGCTCAAGGAAATCCACGAGCAGCCCAAGGTCGTGCAGCGCACACTCGAAGGCCGCCTGGGTCAGCAGCAGGTGCTGGTCCACGCCTTTGGTCCACAGGCCGCCGAGCTGTTTGCAAAGGTGCGCAACGTGCAGATCGTGGCGTGCGGCACCAGCTACCACGCCGGTATGGTCGCGCGTTACTGGCTCGAAGGCCTGGCCGGCATTCCGTGTCAGGTGGAAGTGGCCAGCGAATTCCGTTATCGCAAGGTCGTGGTTCAGCCCGACACGCTCTTCGTCTCGATCTCCCAGTCCGGCGAAACCGCCGACACCCTGGCTGCGCTGCGCAACGCCAAGGAACTGGGTTTTCTGGCCAGCCTTGCGATCTGCAACGTGGGCATCAGCTCGCTGGTGCGCGAATCCGACCTGACCCTGCTGACCCAGGCCGGACCGGAAATCGGCGTCGCCTCCACCAAGGCATTCACCACACAGCTGGTCGCGTTGCTGCTGCTGACCCTGTCTCTGGGTCAGGTCAAAGGCTCGCTGGAAGAGGGCGTCGAAGCGCAACTGGTCGACGAACTGCGCCGCCTTCCAACCCGTCTGGGCGAAGCGCTGGCGATGGACACTACGGTAGAGAAAGTCGCCGAGCTGTTCGCCGAGAAGCACCACACCCTGTTCCTCGGACGAGGCGCGCAGTTCCCGGTTGCGATGGAAGGCGCACTCAAGCTCAAGGAAATCTCCTACATCCACGCCGAAGCCTACCCGGCTGGCGAACTGAAACACGGCCCGCTGGCGCTGGTCGATGCCGACATGCCCGTGGTCACTGTCGCGCCAAACAACGAACTGCTGGAAAAACTCAAATCCAACCTGCAGGAAGTCCGCGCACGTGGTGGAGAACTGGTGGTGTTCGCTGACGAACAGGCCGGCATGAAAAACGGCGAAGGCACCCACGTCGTCGCGATGCCGCACATCATCGATGCCCTGGCACCGATTCTGTACACCATCCCGCTGCAGTTGCTTTCGTACTACGTGGCGGTGCTCAAGGGCACGGATGTGGATCAGCCACGCAATCTGGCGAAGTCGGTGACGGTGGAGTAGTTATCCACAGGGTGTGCGGTTTTTGGTCCTAGGTATTAAAAACTGTCGCTAGGTATTAAAAACTGTCGCAGAGTGATAGCTACACGGCATCACTCTGCGGCAATTTGTATACCTATGATTAGATTAAGGGATCGATCTCCTGATTCGCGGCTCGCGCTGCGGGGGGGGGGGATGCCCCAAAAAAACCTATGGCGCCCCGTCCGCGATGAGCTGAAATACGCGTTTCAGCAGCACTGTTTTCGGGTGGTTCCTCATTTGGGAACTGTCGATTCTTGATATCCAAGCTACTGCGAACTGACTACCGATTCGGTTCGCCTAAGCGGCAATCCCAGATGCTAGTCACAATCCAAAAAGATGAATCGATCCGTTCCTTTGTCGAGCGAACTGTTTTCGTGAGTCAAGGCGAGCCTATCGCTAAAGCTCTACATAAAATTTCGACTTCGTACTTTGATATGATGGATTTGAGGAAGATTGCCAGCGTACTAAAATGGCCTGGAGTTTATGGTTTCAATCGACTGCTTCACTGCCACTCCGACTTTCCTATTCGTGCGCTACTGAAGCACTATAATGAGCTCGCTTATTCAGGCTCAGCTTATTCTATGAAGCATTTTCGATACGAAGATTCTCCAGCTAGTTATTGTCCTGACTGTGTCCGTGAAGACCTTGATAATATTGGATTTACTTACTGGCGTAGGCTTCATAGACAACCTTGGTCGGTCTGCGCACGACATAACGTAAAACTCATAAACCGCTGCCCTTTTTGTGACGAGCCGTTTAAGTTTGGGAGGCACGCCTTAAACTTTCTTTGGTCAGGGTGTAATGGGCACTACGTCTCTGAGTCCTCCTCAAGCCCCAACATGGATGTGTCTGCGCTGAGAGCTGCACGAGATGCGCATGATATATGTGAATTTAGGTATCACTTGCCTGCACAGATGGCACTGGACATAATTAATAGCCGAATAAATACTTTAGTAGAAGATAAAGAAGTTCTAGATGTTAATCAAAGCTTTTTCAATGTGGTTGATCAGTTTTGCGTCCATTACGGATATTATAAAGTGCCCCTAACTAGCCAAAGCATAGAGTGCACTAATACTTTTTTAAAAGCTTTGAGTTATGGCTTTGAAAGCTTTGATGATTTTGTCGTCAGTATCGGTTGTGACGCCAGTGAGATGATAAAAATCAATGACTTATGGCTAACACATCAATTCTATACCTCTCTTGATCAAGATGCGTATGTAGAGGAGAATTATCGCTCAGGAATCGGAATTTTCTTTTTTGCGGCACCCAAGAAGAAAGGAATTTACAAAGGCTACGGGCATGATATCCAGCTTGATAATGAAATTCTCTGCGATAGCTTTGAAGGTAATTGCACATCCGATGGCCCTGCACGTGCCTCAATGTTTAGTATACCTAGGCTAGGAAAAAAAACAGTAGATGAATTTTCTCGATCTAGTGAGCTAATGGAGACGTTAAAGTGCTTTTCTTCTAGGGTTATTGTAAGTCCCAGAAAAGGAAATGCTATAACTGAGGATGAATTCCAAGAGCTAGAAAATTTACTAGAAATACAATATGGAAAATCAATATAGTCGTTGTAATTAGTTTGATAGTCAGGTCTTAGGCTTATTTTTTGAAGCGAGTGTTTTAGCTAGTAATCTGGCATGATTCTTGGCCATTTCTTCGTCAGATGTCTTGCGGACTGAGGCCTTCCTAACATTGCTCGGCAGATTGGTAGCAACCAAATTTGGCGCTACTTCCTGTAAGCCAGATAACTCTGTTGTTATCGCTGATGCAGAATTAACCCAGCTGCCGACTTGGCATTGCCCCATTAGTATTCAGCCCAAGTCAGACCTGCTAACGCTTTACGAAGTAGAAGCTTGGGTCAGCTAAATTTCGGCAGCTGGATCAATTCTGCATCAGCGGCAACAGCCGGTCCGCCCTAGCGGCGAATCGAGCCAATTGATGGTTGTGAAATACCCGCGACAGTTCTCTAAAGTCGCCCCATCGCTTATGCAGTTCTTTTTGGCGCCACCCGCAACTAGCCGAGCAGCAAGGTTGCTGATGTGCTACTCGGCTAGCGCGACATACAGTCGGCGCTGCTTCTGAGATCCGGTTAGATCCGGGCTGGCGCCGTTTTACCGCTCGGTTCATGACCCGGTAGTGTGCTCCAGGACCTTGCCAAGCCAGCAGGCGTTTCCCCAGCACGCCTGTGCTGTGGCCCCTGGGCACCACCGCATACTCTGCCCGTGGGCGTGTAGCATTATCCACGCTCCCCCATTAACCCATTCAACTTTGCATACGTAAAACCCGTAAGCGCTTGCGTATCCAACTGCCCGCGCTCGATGAAAGAGCGCGCAAGCCCTTCCATCGCTCCGTAAAGGAACTCCGCGATACTTGAACCGGTGCTCAGGCGTCTTACGCCTAAACGCTGCAAATCGTCGGGCGCCGACAGCCCATCGCGTGCAAGCAGGTTCACCGGTAGCGTGGAGGTGTTGCACAGTGTGGAAATCTCGGCAGGTGTGACCATACCGGCGGCGAACAGGCCGTTGGCTCCTGCTTGTGCGTAAAGCGCTGCACGCCGGATGATTTCATCCAGACGCTGTACGGGTGGCACCAGGCTTTTCAGATAGACATCACTGCGCGCATTGATGAATAGATTAATACCATGCTTGTCGGCGACTTCTCGGGCAACTTCGATTTTGCGCACAAGTACTCCCGGTGGTGCGGTACCGTCTTCGATGTTGATACCCACGGCACCTGCGGCGACAACCGCTTCGACAACGCTGGCGACATGTTGAAGATCGTCGGAGTAACCGGCCTCAATGTCTACAGTCAGGGGGACGCGCAGTATTCGCGTCATAGATTCAACGCTGGCTGCCAGCCGCGTAAGGGGGAGCTGGTTGCCATCGGCGTAACCATGCGCCCACGCCATGCCTGCACTGCTGGTGGCGATCGCGGTGGCACCCAATGACTCTACGACTTTTGCCCCGCCTGCATCGCTGACATTGGCCAAGATCAAAAGACCATGGTTGTGTAACTCATGAAAAATATTGTCCAGTGATTTCATAACACTTTCCTGTCTGAAAGTTGCCATCCATTGACCGTGGCAGGCAAGCGACTGGAGATAGAAAGCCTGCCTTCGTACGGAGTAGCTGCGTTGGGGCGTCAAGCCTCCACGGTAGGAGACCACCCCAGTATGCGCTTGGCTTTTTCGTTGCTGACGGTCGGGCTGTCCTGAGTGATATTGAAAATACCACTTTGCTCTGTTTGCAACGCCAGCAGTGCGGCGCGTGCAGCGGCTTCTACGTGCACAGGGCTGGTGCCTGTCGGCTCGTCAGTGCCAGTGTCGGGCCCGTATAACTGGCCATAGCGCAAGACGGTTCCTTTCAATGTAGGCTCGCTGAGCACTTGCTTTTCCAAGGCCGCCACACCCCCCACGCTTATGCCACGGCTGCCTTGTGCCTCCTCGTCCAGAGGACATGTTTCGAGATAAGGGGTGTCGCCTGGACGGTAGGCCCAGGCGATGCTTTGAGCTATCAGACGGGTAGCGCCAGCAGCTCGAGCGGCGGCTACCAGATTACGCGTTCCTTCTGTACGGATACGTGCGTTGTTCTCGACCGCTTTTGCCATCAATTCGGGACTTAGGCCACGAGGCAGATCTGTCAGTTGATGAATAACAGCCCATGGCTGGATGCGGACCAACTCTTCGTTTAAACGCTCGGCGTCATAGGCATCGACCACTACTGCCGTAGCACCTGTGGCCTCAATGTCCTTCACTTTTTCGGCGCGACGGGTAGCGCCATATACGCTGTAGTCCGCAGCCACCAAGAGCTTGAGCAGGGCTCTGCCGATTACACCGGATGCGCCGGCTACAAAAACTTTACGCGACATTGCACTCATCTCCTTGAGGTTTCATTGGGACGGAAGCAGGCCGGTGGCCAAGACTTCGCTCAAGCATCTTAGCCGCTGCGCTTGAATCTCCTAGGGGCCAAAAAGCATAAAACAGACCATGACAAGAGTGCTGTGTCCTAGAGCGTCGAGCCCGTCCGAAACTTTGCCAGAACCGCTTTCTTGTCGTGTTCGAGTTGTCAAATCTTGTCCCTTAAACAGATGTGGGCATAGGTCTGTGGCCGCTGATACAGGTTTGACCCAGCTGCCGGAATTTTGCTGACCTAAGCGTTTACTTCGTAAAGCGTTAGCAGGTCTGACTTTGGGCTGAATGCGTATGGGGCAACGCCAAGTCGGCAGCAGGGTCAATTCTGTATCAGCGATAACACTGTATGGCAATCCGTTGTTCGATTTGAAACGTTTGCGTGATGTGGCAGTGGTTCTCAGGAACAGATGATGCTCACCAGAGTGGACACCGGCAACATCTGCAGCACCAGGCCCTGGATGTCGCCCAAACCCGCCGCTGCGATCGAGCGCGGATCTGCTGGCTATAGCCCATATCAAAGCGCATGGGCACCGCGCCAGGACTATTGAGTCAGATGCTTTTTCCTTCTTTCTGATTTTTGTGGTAAACACCTTCGCCTCACGAAGCGCATTCCCCTGACGTGTCACTTCGCGAACCCTGTGGCCAGACGGCTAGATCAATGGAGAAAAGAGGTCCGGCATGGAGCCACAGTCGACACATACGCTCATCACTATGAAAGATGTGTGCCAGTCTTATCCTATGGCAGGACACAACTTGCCCGTTCTGCGCGATGTGTCGCTCGATATTCGACGTGGGCAAACTTGCGCCATTCTCGGTACATCTGGTTCCGGCAAGAGCACTCTGTTGAACATCCTGGGACTTCTTGACCTTCCTACATCCGGCCAATTCTTGTTCGCTGGCCGCAATATGATCGATGCCACCGCCGACGAGCGCGCTCAGCTACGCAACCGTGAGATCGGTTTCGTGTTCCAGAGCTTCAACTTGCTTCCTCGCCTTACTGCACTCGATAACGTTGCTCTGCCTCTTTTCTATAGGGGCTTTGCGCGCAACGAAGCGCGTGAATGCGCGCGGGTTCAGATAGCACGCGTGGGTCTGGATGATCGAGCTCATCATAGGCCTGCTGATCTATCCGGTGGGCAACGTCAGCGTGTGGCGATTGCGCGAGCCTTAGTGGGTAGTCCTTCATTGATTCTTGCCGACGAGCCGACGGGTAACCTGGACCGCTCAACAGCCCATGACGTGATGAATCTGCTGCTCGGTCTCAACGATGAGGAGGCAGTGACATTAGTCATGGTGACTCACGATGCACAATTGGCCGAACGCCTTGACCGCTGCCTGTTGGTTCAAGACGGGATTTTGAAAGAAACTGCGAATAACCGAGCAATGACGGATGCTTGAAGGTTCACTTCATCATCAAGGTCCGGGCTTTTTGCAGACGTTGATTGAGTCCCTAGACAGCTTGCGCCTCTTGGGGCGGCGTTCGTGGCTTGCGATGATGGGCATTGCCGTTGGCTGCGCGGCGATTGTTGCATTGCTGAACATCGGGCAGAACGCCGCGAATGAAGCGATGACGGCCTTCAAGGGGATGGGCGCCGAGAGCATGGTGGCGTCCTTTCCATTCTCGCAGCTCAACAATCGGGCGCTACCACCCACGCTGGACACTCGGTCGCTTCTGAAAAAGCTTCCCTCAATTGCTCAAGTGGCTCCAACAACATTTCATTCTGGTGAAGTTCGTTTCGCAGGACGAAAAGTTGACTCGGCGATTTTGGGGACCACCGGAGGATTAGCCGAAACCTTAGATCTCAAGCTCGCTCAAGGACGCTTTATCTCCGATTTCGATCAGCAGGCAACCTACATCGTAGCTGGGGCCAAGGTCGCTAATGAGCTTGGGCTAGGCAGACCGGATAGACCGCTGGTAAGGGGTATGCAGCTTCAGATCGAAGGGTATTTGTTTGAAGTAATCGGTATTGCTCAACCTCAGATACCGAATCCCTTGATCCCGATTCAGGTAGATGAAGCATTGTTTATACCGATAGAAAGCATGAGACGGCTTCAGCCTTCTCCACAAATTAACAGCGTAATTGCAACGGTACACGATGGTGCAATGATCACAGAAAGTGCGAGTGACTTACGTGCTTATTTGGAAGGGTTGTTCAAGGGGCGTGACGTTGAGGTTCTAGTGCCACAACAACTGATAGACAGCCTCACACGTCAATCTAATACGTTCTCTTACCTGTTGGCCGGTCTTGGGGGAATTTCCCTCCTGGTCGGCGGAGCCGGGGTGATGAATGTGATGCTCATGAATGTCTCTGAGCGCCGCCGGGAGATTGGCGTGCGAATGGCCCTCGGTGCGCGTGCACGCGACATTCGCATGTTGTTTCTTCTGGAGGCGGCCTGCTTGTCAGTGACAGGGTCACTGGTCGGAGCGGCCATCGGACTGCTTTCAGCTTTTTTGTTCGTATGGCTCTCGGGGTGGCGATTTACGCTGGCCCTTGAATCTCTGCCAATGGGGGTGGGAAGCTCCTTATTGATCGGCCTATTCTTCGGCCTTTATCCCGCAGTGACCGCGTCTCGCCTGCAACCGGTTCAGGCTTTGCGAGATGATTGAGCACCGGCGACTCTGGATTTTTCTGGGGCTGCTGTGGACGCTATTTGCGCCGACGGTGTTCGCAGCGCTAAAGCCGTCTCAAGCATCGATGCCAGGTGTTGCCGTATCTTTGCGAGGTGAAACGATCAATCTGACGTTGGCTGATGCAGTCTATCTAGGGTTGCGAAACAACCGCTCCATCCGTAGTGCTTACCTTGAGCGTGTTGCGCAGAAGTTCGATTTGCGCGTCGCTGAGGATATGTTTACACCCAAGTTGGTGTTGAGGGGGGATTATCGGGGTGAGCGAAGTGAAAGCGATGGTTCACGTAATCGGCAGCTGTCTCCAACAACCACTCTGTTGGGGGAGTTCGGTACACGGCTAAGCCTCTCGTGGGCCAATCAGTTGACCGATAGTAATAATGACGGGCGTACCCGAAGCGATGGTGCGACGTTTACACTCATACAGCCCTTGCTTCGGGGGGCTGGAGCGGAGGTCACGACAGCACCGATGCGCTTGGCAAGGCTTTCCGAATTGACGAACCGTCTTGCGTTAAAAGCGACGGTGGCGCAAACCATCACGCAGATCATCACGTCTTACCGCGATTTGCTTCGTGCTCAAGAGCAGTTGCGTATCGCGACAGAGGCGTTGAGCCGTTCACAGCAGTTACTGGATGTAAACAGGGCCATGATTACGGCGGGCCGTATGGCTGAATTTGAAATTGTGCAAACGGAGGCCGACTACGCTACACAGGAGTTGGGTGTTCAAGAAGCTCAGAATCAGCTGGATACCTATCGTCTTGAGTTACTTCAGCTCTTGGCGTTGGGGCAGGAGTCGCGTATTCAGGCGGTAGAAATGCTGGATGCCACGCCTGTTCAGCTGAGTCGAACGCAGGCGCTTGATACAGCACTGGAGCAGCAGCCAGCTTACCTTGGGCAGCTGATTTCGCACGAACAGGCCGGCATCAACCTAGCGGTTGCCCGCAATAACCAGTTGTGGGATGTCTCATTGGTCGGCGGAGCAAGTCAGGTTAGTGATCGTTACCCTGATAGAGAGGGGCAGCGTTCGGATCGGCGCTGGGAGGGTTATGCGGGAATCCAGGTCGAAATTCCGATTGGCGATCTCAATCGTCGGCAGGAGATGGTGCGTGCCCAGGTAAATCTGGAGAACCAAGGGATCGGGGTAGTCGAGGCTCGCCAAACCTTAGAGCGAGATGTAACGAACGCGGTTCGTACAGTAGGCACGCGGTGGCGCCAGTACGAAATTTCGTTGCGTGCGCGGGATTTATCGCGCCGAAAGCTTGATATTGAACGACAGAAGTTACAAGTCGGTCGCTCAAGCAATTTTCAAGTCATCAGTTATGAGACTGATTTTCGTAACGTACAAAATACAAGCTTGGACGCGCTCATCTCTTATTTGAATGCAAAAACCCTTCTGGATCAGGCATTAGGGACCACTTTGTCGAGTTGGGATATTGTCCTTAATGATTAAACTTACCGGATTTTCTCGTCGGAACAATCTGCGATTGCTCCTCGTGGCGGCAGCTTTAGTGGCGGTGGTCGTTGCAGTAGTAGCTGCAGTACCTCGACTTCAAAGGGAGCAGACCGCAGTGTCCAGCTGGTTCAAGGTGGACTATCAGCCCTTGGAAAATCGACTGGGGCTTGTTGGACGTATTGAGGCAGCGATGCAACAAACTATGTCATCGCCTTTCGAGGGAGTTGTTGCGGACGTCGCTGTAAAAGAAGGCCAGCGTGTTGAGCGTGGACAACGCTTGCTGAGCCTAGACACGACGCAACTGGATATCCAGTTGCGTTCCGCTTTGGCGGAGCAACTGATCGCCAGGCGTAATGTGCTGGAAGTCGAACACTGGTCTAAAGGACAGGACGTCGCTCGGGCAAAACGGACGCTTTCCAGCGTCCAGTCTACTTTGGATGATAGCGAAAGCCGCTTGGCAGAAACAAAAGTCCTTCTGGCCCAAGGAATTGTGCCGCGGATGGAGTTAGATGCAGTTGAGCAGCAGGTACGGTCGCAACGGTTAGATCTGGCGGCTGCCCAGTCGGAACTCGGCGAGGTCCTGAAAAAAGGGGGCGAAGAGCATCTTCAGATAGCTCAGATGCAATGGGCCAATACTCAGTCACGTTACAAATCACTTGTTGAGCAACAGGCACAACGAGAGGTACTAGCACCATTCGCCGGCGTGGTGATTCGTTCACGCACGCCCCAAGGAAATGGCGTTAATCTGCCCTTCATACAAAAAGGGCAGCGTATTGGTCAAGGCGCCCCGTTATTTGAGCTGATCAATATCGAGCAGGTGCAAGTTGTTGCGCGGGTCGAGGAAAGCGACGTTCATCAGCTCCACGAGGGGCTGCCGGTGGAAATCACTGGTGATGGTTTCGATGGTGTGGTGCTGCATGGTCAAATTAACAGCGTCGGTGTACAGGGTGTCGATGCACAGGCTACATCTGGCGGTGCATTTTATGAGGTGATTGCTTCAATTAAAGATATCGAGAGCGAGCAACTGCAGCGATTGCGACTTGGAATGAGTGCGAGGCTGCAGATCGTCACCTATCACCGTGATCGCGGTCTAGTGGTGCCGCTTGAGGCACTGTCCAGCGACAGTCATGGGCGGCCCGTTGTGACCTATCGCCCTACTTTGTCTGAAAGACCAAGCCAAGTGGTGGTAACAACGGGGCGGACCATGCCTGATGGTCTTGAGGTAGAGAATCTTGAGCCGGGGTACGTTGAGTTGAAGCCCGCGCAGCTCTGACGAAAGTCCAGGTATGGTTGGATTGCAAAGCTTGTGATACAGTCTGGTACTGATAGGGATGTCATAGTAAGTGCTGTCTAGATGTGAAGTGTTCTGCGGGATGCAATGAGCACGTCATATTTCTTATGCATTATCTTTCCCTCAATTAGATCACAGAACTGCTTTCCTTGTGGTGGAAGGAGTGTGTTTGGATTTTGCATGTTATTTTATAATGTGTGATTTTTACTGTTGGTCGAATTGTTGTGGCGATATTTTGCTGCTTTATGAAAAATATGAACATGGAATTCAATTCAAAGGAATAAATGTATGAAAATGTCGAAATCAGTTTTTCCGGTACTGGCTGTAAGTATGTTGATTGCGGGTTCAGCCCTTGCAGGTCCTCCCGTTGCTGTTACTTTCAAGAATCTTGGGACAGCCGATGCCACTTACAAAATCATTACCAGTAATGAAGCAACGACTAATGTTAATTCGACCCCGAAGCCAATGACTACGGTCCTGGCGGGTGACTCTAATACTTATACCATTCAGAGTAATCTTTCGCCTATTGTCAACTATGCGAACTTGCGTTACACCATTGGTGGGAAGACTTGTACTTTCCTAGCAACCTACGTTGGGACGGTTGGCCAGTTAGGTTCGACTGTTCCAAAATGGAACAATACAGCAACGCCTAGCGGTGGTGCAGTATGTACGGCGAAAGTAACGTCAACCAATATCTCCACATACGCTTGGGCTGTTGAATTCACCATGAAGTAATACCCACGCTGGGCCTGGCGGTGTGCTGCTTGCGCAGATCCTACCTGTGCCGCTGGGCCTGCACCGGTTTTTTGTCCATTCATCGCGTAGTATTACAGTTTTTTTGAGTGCTGCCGATAATAGACTAGCTGGGAATTCAGAAATGGCTAATAACATGGAGGCATAACTATGGTCGTTTCGATAGACTCAAATAAGGTATCCAACTCGCAGGTTTCCAATATGACCGCGAGCCAAAATAAATCGCTGACTAAAAATCAGGTGACTACTGAATACGCCGCTGGTGGCAGTCAGAAAGATACCAGTAGCTTTTCTTCACTCTCTCTGCAGTTGAGTGAGAGTGCGGCGCGTGCGGCGGCAAGGGACTCGAGCTTGAGCAGGAAAGAGCTTGGTGCAAAAGCCAGTGAGCTTTTGAGCCAGATTTCTGGTGATGGTTATTTCGCCAACAAAAAAGCCATCGATGCAGAAGTGCCTGACACTCAGGACCCTGAGTTATTGGCACGTGCGGAGAATGCGACGCAATTCGTCAATGGCAACGGTAAAAATCCATTTGCGGGTATGTCGAGCGATCAGCTCTCATTGATTATCTATGATGACAGCGGGAGTTTTACGACTAATGAGCGCCGCGCAGCGTTGAGTGAGTCATCCGATCGCGAATACGCCTGGCAGCAAAAGGTTGTTGCTAGTGCGATGGCAGAATATAATGGAACCGGGAAGCTAACGAAATTCTTTACTGAAGCCCTTGAACATTACAAGGATTTACCCGCTATTGAGCAGGCACAATATCCTAATAGTTATGAGGCGAAGCTACAGGGTTGGATAGCACTCGATTTCAACTACAAGACCCATACCGCTGAAGGCACGGGCAGTGCACAGGACGTGATGGACAAGGTCTTAAATCTCGACAAACAGATGTTTGATGACACTAGTGCAGATACCGCTTGAGTACAATACGCACTCGCCATTGCGTCTTTTCAAGAGGAACGCCCCGTATCCGTATAATGCTGTTAATTTAAACGAAACAGCATTACGAAAAATTAGAAACCAAGCATTTTGGAGAATCGCCGTATTCCAAGGCGGTTACATGCCCATCGACAATAACGGAGTGTCATCGCCAGCATAGGATTGACCCAGTTGCTAAAAACTCACTAACCCATGCATCCACCTTACGGACCATTACCGGTGCGGAGCTTTCACCAATCGATGCTGGGTCAGCGTGGCATCGGCCAGTGGGTCAACTCGATGTCAGCGTCAACATACCGATGGCTGTTCGCACCGCGACTGACCAGTTCGAGATGCTAGATCAGCTTCAGCAAGGCAACCCCGTATTTTCGCAGAGACGGGCGGATGCCGGATTTAGCCGCTTATCGGCACCGGGAGGAGGTTAAGAGTGATAGTCAGTCGGTTGGCAAAGCCGGTCCGCCCTAGCGGCGAATCGAGCCAATTGATGGTTGTGAAATGCCCGCGACAGTTTTTAATACCTAGAGCAACTCATGGAATGGCCGTTTTTGGACGTCGCGACAGTTTTTGGAGCTGGTTTGGGTTTCAGCCATACCCCGTGTTTGCTAGGTTTTGCGCGACAGTTTTTATTCCTTAGCTTCAGTTTTGTGAATCAAACCGGTCGCTTGTGAATTAAAACGTTCGCAAGTGGCCGCTTTCCCACTTCGAGTTTTCATGACGCCGCGAATGCAGCTAGCTGTGGTCTGAGCGATCAGGGCATCTAGCTTCTGCGCAACAAATTTCTGTTGGCTCGCAGTTAACCATCATGGCATTTGACAGGGTTTGAATTTATCTATGGGTCGTTCCTTTGCCTGGGTCTTTCCGTTGTGCCTGGTGGCTGTTTTGGGTGCGGGTTGTTCTTCTCATAAAGGCCCGCCGCCGGCCAAACCCAAGCCGGTCGTGCTGATGGCAGATGACCAACATGCGAAGATTATTTTCAGAATGCTCAGCACCGAATCGCTGGTGAGCTTTAGCGCTGGGCCCGTGGGGAATTTGAGCAGCGTGGGGGGTGTTTACAACGATTCCCTGGAGCAACAGGCGCCGGCATTGTTCCGAGGGTTATACAAGGGCCTGGCCCGTGGGCTCTATCGTGCCCGGCCGTTCCGTGAGACGTTGGTGCCGGCGGATCAGTTGACGGTGGTGGAGGGCGTTGCGAACTGGCGCAATGATCGCGGGACCTCGTACAGCCTGGAAAAGTGCGGGCCGTTGTCGCTCAGCTTTCTGCCGAAAGCGAACAAGACCTATCTGGTGGAGTTTGATTTGCAGGGGTTCTCGGAGTGCAGCCAGAAGGTTTATGACGTGACGGTGGAAGGGCAGAAGGAGTTGGTTTTACCGGTAACGGAATGACCGGTCACGACGCGCAAAATACGGCGAGCGCCGCGATGACTCTTGAAAAACGGCGCCTGCTCCAGAACCTCTCCAAGGAATACCTGTGCAACGAATTGCGTTATTGCTTTCCATGGCAGCCGTAGGGGGGCTGTTAGTCAGCCAGTGACGCTGAGCAACAGTGCGGTAAAGGCATGGGGCAGTTCGGGATCAGCATCAACAGCCAGGTTTCAACAGGTTATGAAAGTATCCGAAAACGCCGTGTTAGAGCATGGCGATAGTTTTCACTCTCTAAAACCAGTGATTATCTTAGAGAATTAAAGCCGCACAGATTGCTCGAGACACGACTTCGCCTTCAACGTTTCCCTGTCGTTCTTCGATTCCCAAGGACCCGTTCGCGTTGCAATCGGAATGACGGGTCCGATTCGTTCCGCTCGATGCTGGACAGCTTCCCACGTCCTTGCTGAACACTGGCGCCCGTTCTGGGTGGCCCATGAATGTTATTGAAAACACAGCCTCACCCCTGCCGCGTCACCACCAGTTCGACCGCCGCAATACGCTCCGCCTCTTCATAACCTTCTTCCAGCAGTTCTTCTCCGAACACGTCCGGGTCCAGCTCGCGATAGGTCCAGGTCAATGCCGTGTGGTCGATATCGCTCTTCACGGCTTCAAGAAACGGGTCCCGTTCGCCGGTCATGGCGACACCGGTGTACAGCACCAGCGAGCCGCCGGGTGTGAGGCGGTCGATGGATTCGCGCACGATGCGCACTGACAGGTCAGCGCCCAGCGAATCGCCGCCATGGCGGTAGGCACGCTTCTGAGTGTCTTTCATGTACGGCGGATTAGCGA
The DNA here is from genome assembly GCF_900143095.1 of Pseudomonas asturiensis. Classification (GTDB taxonomy): domain Bacteria; phylum Pseudomonadota; class Gammaproteobacteria; order Pseudomonadales; family Pseudomonadaceae; genus Aquipseudomonas; species Aquipseudomonas asturiensis. The sequence goes on from NZ_FRDA01000025.1 coordinate 44,386, forward strand.
CGATCAGGTCGAAGCTGCCGGTCATGCCAGTGAGGACATCGCTGTGGCTGCACTCCAGGTTCTCAAGACCTGCAACGGCGGCGTTGGTGTGCGCAAAGTGCAAGGCCTTGGGGTTGATGTCCACGGCGTGCACCTGAGCGCTCGGCCTGGCGTGTGCGATGAGCAGCGCACCTGCGCCAGTGCCGCAGCCGATGTCCACCGCGCGGGCGATGGTGTGTGGGGTGCTGTGCAAATGGGCCTTGATGGACTGCGCAAACCGGTAAGTGTCCGGGCCGAAGAACACTGAGTCTTCGTCCAGGGTCGGGTAGGCGGAATGCACCAGCAGCAAGTCATCCAGGCTGGAAAATCTGACCCGGCTTTTCAAGCCGTCATCACTTCTCGCCAGAATACCGGCTTCCAGCAGCCCTTGAGCTTCCGAGGCGGGCAGCATGGACTCCGGGATGATCCGACTCCATCCGAAGACATCACGCAGCGACAAGGCGACGCGATTTTCCGGGCGCTCGTTGACCCGTTGGTGGGTGAGGGGGGTTGGCGTAATGAACTGATAACCGCCTGCTTTCAAGCGCTGTGCGAGGGTTGTCAGTGCCATGCGGTCGGGCAGCGTCGGATTCATGCGTGAGCTCCTGTCATGCGTTCGGCCATGTGGGAGACGAACAGGCGGGTGGCGTGCAGACCGGCAGCGCTCGCGTGGCGTGCAGGTGACATGCTGTCGATCAATGTGGGCATCCTTTCAATGGCAGCAACGGATTCGAGTTTTGCATGCAGTTCGCGGACATCCGGATCCACGTCCGTCGAGGTGTGGGCTGCCTGCAACGGTGCCGGCTGACCCGTACCGGGGAGGTTGCGAAACCGCGAGCGGAATGCTTCCGGCAGGCGCTTTCCTGCACTGGGCTGAGCGCTGCCATCGGCCAGCCAGTCGCCCGCAATCCAGTCATGCACCAGTTGTTTTTCGTAGCCGTTGAACACGCCGAACATGGGCGCGCCGACGCCCTCGAACAATTGCCAGAAGCGGCTGTGGATCGGGTCCTGATGGAGCTTGATCCAGCCTCGGTTCTCCAGAACGGCGAGAAATTCAGGGATCTGATCGGGTTGGGCCAGCCACTCATTGACGGTCTTGCCGTCCAGACGGCAGTAGTCAGAATGCATGTGCTGGCCGAAGGTGCGTTTGCGTTCGAGCATGGCAATGACTTCCTGTTCCAGATCGAACGACTGGATCACCGTAGACGAGCCAGGTCCCAGCTCGTTTAGCTTGTAACCGCTGCCGACGCGGCGATAAAACTCGTTGCGCTCCTGGCCGACAGGCATCAGCGCCATGACGCTCTGTGCTGCCTTGCGGGCGTGACCCGTGCTGGCGTTGTCGATGGTGACATGCAGGGTGAAATAATACGGATCAATGCCCAGCTCGTTCAGCTCGAACGAAGTAATGAGCAAATGCAGAGGCAGTTGTTCATAACCCAGGTTGTAGCCAATGACTTCCGGCAGGTACTGATCGCTGGACACGCCCAGCGAGAGCTGGATCGCGCCTTGCAGATAAGCTTCGTCCTGCAGCGGGGCACGGGTATCGCAATCGAGGTCCGACAGCAGCTTGCGATACAGCGACACGTGATTCTGTGCCTGCTCGCCATCGCCCAGCTCTTCCAGATACGTGCGAATCAGCCCGTGAAAACGGTAATCCGCCCAATGCGGCAGCAGTCCATAGAGCCAGGCCCCGTCCACCAGTTTGGTGGGCGCGACCTGCTGGATGAAGTACATGGCGTGGGCTTTGTTCTTGAAGAAACGTCGCGGCTCGCCCGCTCGGCGTTGTTCCAGATACGTCGCGTATTGATCGGCAACCTGAGCCACGTTCTGCTCGATCCAGGATTCGAGCGCTTCAGGCTGTTGCGGAAGGTCACAGGTTTCCCGGTCGGCCAGGGCAAGGCAACGTTCCAGAAATGCGGCCGCCTCGTGCCGCGGGGCTTCAGCGTTCTCTCTCATGCAGGACTGGTAAACGGTTTTCGATTCTTCTTCCACTACGGTTGGTTTGACGACAGTGCTGCCTGTCATCATGTGAAGAGACGTCATAAAAAACATACCTCGGCAGTTGAGAGTCACGAGAGACGATCGCGCGAGACTTTCTGTTGTTCTAGTTAGAAAGGAGTGCCGGGCGTTGCAGAAAATTCAGCGTTTTTTACCGCCTGCCGATAGGTGGCCCTTACCTGCCCACTGTCGGCCGATTACGCCGCAGCTGGCGGATAATCAGGCGCGCACAGTCGTCAGGCCCGTGAATGGGTGACGGGAAACGCGGTTATCAGGAGTTCAATAGAATTTCGTTATTTGCCATGGGGTTGCGCAGGCCGCTCCCGATCCGCGTGTCAGCGCCTGAATACAAAGGGTGTATGAATTCTTTATAGCGCGTCAGCGGAAATTAAAGTTTTTGCACTTATTAATAATACCTATGGGGCAACTTTGACAACTTCCATTCGTATGAATGGGCGGCAGGGATGGCTATATGATATCGACTATATCCCACCTTAAAAAAGTTGGAATTTTTCGAAATGAGCACGATCTGTTTTGCGAGTGGACAAAGCAGGAGCACCAAAATGGCTGATGAAAAACACTACCGGATTGATTATCTATTGCACGGTAGCTACAAGACGTTCTACATCAGGGCCGTCAATATGGATAACCAGGAAGCCTGGCATTGGGCGACGGTCGATGCAGGGTTCGGTGCGATTCCCAAGTACCGCTCCGACAGGGCGCCAAAACTGAGCAAGCCTCAGGCCGAGAAACTCGGGTTGTCGAACGTGGAGTGGAAGCAGGCGTGAGGCCGGGGCACTGAGTGGGCGATGATATTCACCCGCGTGCAGGTTTGATGTCGCACGCGGGTGGAGGGGGGGCGAGGGGATTGATCTGATCCAGCGTCCTTCCATGAAGATAACCCTGCAATGGCGGCAAGCACGCAGGCAACCTCATTCGTGGAGCCGCAATGGCTTCATTCAGCGCAGATGTCTTTGCGAATAATCAATGAAATCCCGTTTCAAATGATTGAGGGGGCGATCGCGCCGACCTCGAATTAGCTGTGTGCAAAGGTTTTCAACAGAAACAGTACGTTACACAAAGTCGTCGCCGAAGCTGTTGACGAACGTCAGTGCTGCGTCGCGTTGCCGCGCTCAGGTTTCCCTCCGATAGGCCGATAGGTCCGGTATCACATTGTATGAGCCCCATTGAACTAACCCATGAGGGCACGCTCAGAAGTGATGTCACAATGCCTTCACTCGATATGGATGTATCCGTTTGAGTGTAAAAGTGACTGACCGCCCACCTGTCGCGATGCAAAGAAGGGAGTTCTTTCAGCCGGATCAGGCCCCCTATTAGAAAGAGAACGATATGAATATTCTGTCGCCCGGTATCTCCCTGACCAACCGCTTGCGTTTCCCTGCCAAATTCACCGTTCTGGCCATCATCATCGTGATTCCGTTGCTTGTTCTCGGGCTGCGGGTGTTCAACAGCCTCAATGCGAGTATCGATACCGTTGCGCAAGAGCGCATGGGACGTGAATACCTGCACGTCGTGACACCGGTGTTGCGCCTCTCCATGCTGCAGCGTGCGCTGACCAATCGCATGCTGACCGGCGACGCTGCTGCGGCTCAAGACCTGGTTGCCAATCGCAGCCAGCTGGAAGCTGCGTTTGCCAACCTGGCGGACATTGACACCCGTCAGGGCCGTACGCTGGAGACAGAAAACCGGGTTCAACGCCTGCGTGATGGTGCCCGCACGATCATGGACAGCGTAAAGCCCGGTGCCTCGCCGGACGAAGTGTTCATTCAGTGGAATGAACAACTGACCCAGACCCTCAACTTCATCTATTACCTGTCGGCCACGTCCGGGCTGGTTCTGGATGAAGACTACGCGTCTCTCTTTCTGATCGACCTGAGCACCATCCGCATGCCTCGTCAGATCAACATCGCAGGCCAGATTCGCGGCATTACGGCGGGTTTGAGCACAGGGCAGAACCTGAGCCCGACAATGCGTGGCTCGCTGGATGCCCTGTTCAAGCAGGAAGCGCAGACCCGCCTGGAACTGGAGCAGAGCATTCGCCTGCTCAAGCGCCGAGCGCCCGAACTGACCGAGCGCGTCAATGCGCCGGTCGTGGCCGCCATCGCCGCGATGGACAGTTTCCGTGATGAACTCAAGGCCTACGTGACCGGCACCACGCTATCGGTTCAGCAAGGGCAGTCGTTGAGCGCTCGCGGTAATGCCGTTGTCGCCGCTTTCTACAAAGCGCAGGACGAGATCCAGGCGTCGCTGCAAGGTGAGCTGGACACACGCTATGACGCACTGTTGCTGCAACGCGAAATGGTCATCGCCATCTGCGTGTTCATGGGCCTGCTGCTGCTCTATGCGTTCTGCAGCATCTACCGTGCCTTGCGTCTGGCTATCGACGGCCTGCTGGACGTCACGCGCCGTCTGGCGGATGGTGATCTGAGTGCCCGTGTCCAGGTCCGCAGCCAGGACGAAGTGGCAGACATCGGTAATGGTCTGAACCTGATGGCGCAAGCCTTCTCCGGGTCCATCTCGCACATGGACCGCACGTCTTACGAATTGTCTGAAGTGGCCGCGCGGCTGGGCAACTCCATCAGCCTGGCCAAGCAGTCGATGAACGCCCAGCAGGCTGAAACCGAACAGGTGGCCACCGCCATCAACGAAATGACCGCCAGCGTCGCCGACGTTGCGCAGAACACAGAAGGCGCTGCGCAGGCTGCCGACGAGGCGAATACCGCGTCGCGTACCGGGTTGCGCGTCATGCACCAGGCACATTCGACGATTCAGGCACTGGCCGAGGAAGTGGAGCTCAGCGCTCAGAAAGTTCAGGCGCTGGCGCTGCACAGTCAGTCGATCGGTGGCGTCATTCAGGTGATCAGCACCATCGCCGATCAGACCAACCTGCTGGCATTGAACGCCGCCATCGAAGCGGCGCGTGCCGGCGAGCAAGGTCGCGGCTTTGCGGTGGTGGCTGACGAGGTTCGTACGCTGGCGTCGCGGACCCAGTCCTCCACCGAAGAGATCCGCAGCATCATCCAGCAACTGCAGGGGGCGACCGAAGCTGCCGTACAGCAGATGCAGGCCGGCCAACAGAAAGCGCAGGCGTGCATCAATGCCGCGGGCGAGGCGTCGGGCAGTCTGTCGAGCATCAGCCAGGGGGTGGAGCGGATCGTTGAAATGAATACCCAGATCGCCAGCGCCGCTGTCCAGCAGCACGCGGTTTCCGAAGATATCAACCGCAACGTGATGGGCATTCGCAGCAGCTCCGGGACCCTGATGGAAGGTATCGAGAACAACGCAGTCACGGCTGACGAACTGGGACGCGTGGCCAGTGAAATGCGCTCGGTGGTGTCGCGATTCAAGCTGGGGGCGTGACCTGAGCTGAATGGGCGTTACCTGATGGCGGGAAGCGGCGTGTTGGCGCCGCTTCCTGTCAAACAACCTGTAACCCACTAAATACACGCGCTTTTGTGGGAGCGAGCTTGCTCGCGAAAAGGCCAGTACATCCGACAATTATTCAGCGACTGAAACAGAGTATTCGCGGACAAGCGGAACGCCGCCCGGTCCGCTCCTACGAGGTCCGGGTTCTGCTGCACGCCGTGTCGAAACTCAGCCAAATCACTCCTGAATCAACGGTCTTCGCGCGGATTCTGTCTTTTCGATCAAGTTTTTCCTGATACCAGCCGATAGCTCTAGCGCGCAGGTTTGCTGTTCATAAAAACAAATCTTCAGCTCTTTCGTTGCGCATAAAAAGCATATTCAGGAGATTGCATGAACAGTAGCTTTGCGAACATCAGCGTCAACATGAAGTTGGCTCTGGGATTTGGCGCCGTCCTTTTTTTCACTGCCATTCTCGCCCTGGTCGGCTGGACCAGCCTCGACACACTGATCTATCGCACCGACAGAATCAGTGACATCACCCAGCTCGGCAATAAGCTGACCGACCTGCGAATCGCCCGACTGCAATACATGCTGGCCGACGGTGATGAGACCGCTGCGCAGAACATGCAGGGCAAGCTGGATAGCTTCAAACAGAATCAGCAATCATTGCTGGCAACCTTCACCAACCCCGCCAACGTCAAAACCCTCAACCAGCTCAGCGACGTCATTCGCGACTATGAGGCGTCGTTGAACCAGATGCGCGCGGTCTACCAGACCGGTGCCAGAGTGCGTAACGAAATGATCGCCAACGCGGCCGTGGCCATGCAGTCGATTGAAGCCCTCAACGATGCGGTTCTGCAACTGGATGCCTCGGACCCGGCGCGTTTTGATCAGGTGCAGTGGGTGAACACGGCCCGGCAGGATCTGATTCTGGTGCGCTATGAAGTGCGCGGTTACACCGGCAAGCCCGACGACAAGTCCGAGAAAGCTGTCTTTGAGCAACTGGACGCCGCCATTCAGCACCTGGACAGCCTCAAGTCCACCCTTGGCGCAGCCAACAGTACGAGGGTCGTGCAGCTGGAAAACGCACTGCGCAGCTATCGCCGTTCGGTTGAGGCCTTCAAGGCCACGACTGTAGAAGCGGCAACGGTGCGCAAGGACCTGACTAACCAGGGCGCGACCATCGTCAAGCTGGGCGATGAACTTTATGACCTGCAGATGAAGCTGGGCGACGCGGATACCGCTCAGGCGCGCAACCTGCAGATCGGTTGCGTGCTGCTGGTGCTGGTGCTCGGGATTCTGGCTGCAGTCGTTATCACGCGTCAGATCACGCGTCCGTTGCAGGAAACCCTGGCCATTGTTGATCGCATCGCCTCTGGCGACCTGACGCACACCGAGGTCATCACCCGACGCGACGAGCTGGGCGTGCTGCAACAGGGCATCCAGCGCATGGGTGCCACTTTGCGCGACCTGATTTCCGGGATTCGCGATGGCGTGACGCAGATTGCCAGCGCCGCCGAAGAGTTGTCGGCGGTCACCGAGCAGACCAGCGCGGGCGTCAACAGCCAGAAGGTCGAGACCGATCAGGTCGCCACAGCCATGAACGAAATGTCGGCCACCGTGCACGAAGTGGCGCGCAACGCCGAGCAGGCGTCCGTAGCTGCCTCCGATGCGGACAAGCAAGCGCGCGCCGGTGACAAGGTCGTGGGCGAAGCCATCGGCCAGATCGAACGACTGGCCGCCGAAGTCATTCGTTCTTCCGACGCCATGACGGTGCTGGAGCAGGAAAGCGACAAGATTGGCAAGGTCATGGACGTGATCAAGGCCGTGGCCGAGCAGACCAATCTGCTGGCGCTCAACGCCGCCATCGAAGCCGCACGTGCTGGCGAAGCGGGTCGCGGGTTTGCGGTAGTGGCGGATGAGGTGCGTGGCCTGGCGCAGCGTACTCAGCAATCGACCGAGGAAATCGAGACCCTGGTCGCTGGTCTGCAGAACGGCACGCGTCAGGTCTCGGAGATCATGCTGGGCAGCCGCACGCTGACCGACAGCAGTGTTGAACTGACCCGCAAGGCCGGTGTGTCGCTGGAAAGCATCACCCGTACGGTGTCGAACATTCAGGCCATGAACCAGCAGATCGCCGCCGCTGCCGAGCAGCAAAGCTCAGTGGCCGACGAGATCAGCCGCAGCATCGTGAATGTGCGCGACGTGTCCGAACAGACCGCCGAAGCCAGCGAAGAAACCGCCGCCTCCAGCGTTGAGCTGGCGCGTCTAGGTGGACAGTTGCAGATGATGGTCAGCCATTTTCGGGTGTAATGGTTTTAACCGGACGAGCGGATAAACGAAGACGGGTGGGAAGCCTCACCACGTCTTCGACATCGCGCAGCAAACCTCGTGAGAGCGGACCGTGCGGCGTTCCGCTTGTCCACGAATGCCGTGTTCCAGTCGCTGGATAGTTGTCGGATGTACCGGCCTTTTCGCGGACAAGTCCGCTCCCACTGGCTGAGATCGGTTTTCAGCCTGTAAGAGTGGACCGGGCGGCGTTCCGCTTGTCCACGAAGACTGCCTTTCCGACGCAACCCTTCTACTGAATACACTGGCCTTTTCGCGGACAAGTCCGCTTCTACAATCCTTTATTTGCTGCCGTATGTTGCGCAGGTTCTGTGGCCGCCCTTGAGATCCATTTCCGGGCTCAGCAGGTCACGCCCTGTGTTGTGCAGTCTTTAGAGGACGACGTCGGCAGGTAAGCGTCGCGTATCCGTTGCAGCTCGCCGCGACGTTGCATGTCGAGGATCGCGGCATTGATTTTCGGCAGCAGCGCAGCGTGCTGGTTCGCCAGCATCATCGACAAGTGCGATTCGCTGAGCAGGGCGCCCTGGCGAAACCGGCCAGGGTCGATCTGGTGGGTCGTGATGAGGTAGTCATACAGGTCGTCGACCATGGCCACAGCATTTACGCGCTTGTTGGCGACCAGCTCGAGCAGGGCTGAATCCTCCGAGGTTTCAAGCTTGGTCACACGCCGTTCCTGAAGGGCGGAGTCCAGAGCGCGATAGGTGTAACCCCGGACCATGCCAATCGTCACGCCTTGCAACTCACTCAGCGGCACGCGCAACAATGGATCATCCGCGGCAAAGTACAAGTGCTCACGAACTGCCAGATAGGGCACGGAAAAGACATACTTGTTCGCGTTATTGGCGCTGGTCCAGTTCGGTGATTCGGCATAACTGATATCGATCTTTCCCTTATCCAGCATCACTTGCATGCGGTTGCCTGGATAGGAAACAAACTGCGCATCAATGTTCGCCTGTTTGAATACCTGGCGGGCAATGTCTGTGGAAACACCGCGCAAGGTGTTGTACTCATCGGTGTAGATGAAAGGCCGCCATTCGGTACTGGCGGCCACGTACGACTGTGCCTGCGCCACGCCGATGGGATGACACATCGCCCATGCACACCCCAGGACCAGAACGCGTAATCCCCTCATTCGATATCCTTTCGTCGTTGCACCGATACGCACTGACAGGCCGGTCGGATGTTCAGCGGTATGTATATACCTTGGTATATGACATTCATACTTTCGAGTCGACACGGTCTACGTTTGCAGGTTTTAACCGCGCACCGGAAATCGATAAGCTGTGTTCAACGAGTGGTTAGACACTCACTGCCATTTTCTCTGTATCCGCTGACATTCAGTTTTCTGAAACGCTGTCGGCGCGTACCCGTGCAGCCGTTTCGAGGTGAACCCATGCATTCGATTTTCGAGCCCGGTAAAAGCCTGCGTGCCACCCGCTATGGCGATGCAAGAGCGCGCATGCCGTATTGGGTCGACCTCGTCTGTGTGGCGTTGCTGGCGTTGGTGGTCATGCTGTTGCTGCACGGCGTCGGGCAGATGTTTCAGCCGTTGTCCCTGCTGACTTCAAACCCCATGACGCTTGATCCGGCCAACCTGCCGGAGTATGCATTGCGCACCACGCTGCGCATGTTCATCGCATTGGCAGCCTCGCTGGTCTTCACCCTGATTGTGGCCACGCTGGCGGCCAAAAGCCGTAAGGCCGAACAGGTGATCATTCCGGCGCTGGATATTCTGCAATCGGTTCCGGTGCTGGGCTTTCTGACCTTTACCGTGACCTTTTTCATCGGTCTGTTTCCGGGGCGGCAACTGGGCGTCGAGTGCGCGGCGATCTTTGCCATCTTTACCAGCCAGGCCTGGAACATGGCGTTCAGCTTTTACCAGTCGTTGCGCACGGTGCCCAACGATCTGAGTGAGGTCAGCCGTCAGTTTGGCTTGTCGCCGGTGCTCAGGTTCACCCGGCTGGAACTGCCGTTCGCCATTCCGGGGCTGGTCTGGAACATGATGATGTCGATGTCCGGTGGCTGGTTTTTCGTGGTGGCCTGCGAGGCGATTTCGGTGGGCGATACCACCGTCAATCTGCCCGGCATCGGTTCGTGGCTCGCGCTGGCAATCGCACAGAAAGACCTGACGGCGATTGCCTGGGCGGTCGCTGCCATGGCGCTGGTGATCGTGGCCTACGACCAGTTGCTGTTTCGGCCGGTGGTGGCCTGGGCGGACAAGTTTCGCTTCGAGCAGACCGCTTCGCAAAAGCGCCCGCGTTCCTGGATGTACAGCCTGCTGGGTCGCTCGCGAATCGCACCGTTGCTGGGTGCCGTGCTGGTGGCGCCCTGGAAGGGCCTGATGCTGATCGACTGGCGCGGCTTGACGCGCTTCTGGAGCGTCAAGCCCACGCCAGGGTTCAGCCGTTTTCTCGACACCGCCTGGCTGGGGCTGGTGATTGCCGGCTGCCTGGCAGCCAGTGTCTGCCTGTTCCGTTTCATCGAGGCATCGCTGGGGCTTGGCGATCTGGTCACGGCGTTCGGGTTGGGCCTGGCCACGCTGCTGCGGGTCAGCGTACTGATCGTGATCGCCAGTCTGATCTGGGTGCCTGTCGGCGTGTGGATCGGTCTGCGTCCGGTGTGGGCCGAACGGTTGCAGCCCATCGCGCAGTTTCTGGCGGCGTTTCCCGCGAACGTGCTGTTTCCATTCGCAGTCATCGCCATCGTCGGCCTGCACCTGAACCCCGACATCTGGCTGTCGCCGCTGATGGTGCTCGGCACCCAGTGGTACATCCTGTTCAACGTCATCGCCGGGGCCAGCGCCTTGCCGACCGACCTGCGCGAAGCGGCCACGATGTTCAATATGCGTGGCTGGCAGTGGTGGCGTCGGGTGGCGTTGCCGGGTGTGTTTCCTTACTACATTACCGGCGCGCTGACGGCATCGGGCGGTTCGTGGAATGCCAGCATTGTGGCCGAGGCCGTGTCCTGGGGCGACAAGCATCTGGAGGCTGCCGGTCTGGGCTCGTACATCGCCAACGCCACTCAGGCGGGCGACTACGCACGGGTTGCGCTGGGCATTGCCGTCATGTCGGTCTTCGTGATCGCGTTCAACCGGTTGCTGTGGCGCCCACTGTACGGGTTCGCCGAGCGACGTCTGAGTCTTGTCTGATGTTGGGTTTGGGGAGGATGCCACGATGATGGCTGTCGAAAAGCGTTGCCTGGTGGATGTGCAGAAGGTTCGACATGTGTACGGCAAGGCCAGCAAAGAGCGGCTTGTGCTGGATGACGTGACGCTGCAACTCCACGAAAACGAAATCATCGGCCTGCTGGGCCGCTCCGGCTCGGGCAAGTCCACGCTGTTGCGCTCCATCGCAGGGCTGGTGGTGCCGACCGAGGGCCAGGTGCTTTTCCCCAACCGTGCGCAGGGCAAGGCCATGTCGGTGGGCATGGTATTCCAGAGCTTCGCGCTGTTTCCGTGGCTGACGGTACTGCAAAACGTTGAAGTCGGGCTTGAAGCGCAAGGCGTACCGGCTTCGCTGCGACGCAAGCGGGCGCTGGCGGCGATCGACCTGATCGGCCTGGACGGGTTCGAAAGCGCCTACCCCAAGGAATTGTCGGGCGGCATGCGCCAGCGAGTCGGCATGGCGCGGGCGCTGGTGATCGACCCTGACGTGCTGCTGATGGATGAGCCGTTCTCGGCGCTCGACGTGCTGACGGCCGAAACCCTGCGCACCGACCTGCTGGACATGTGGAGTGAAGGCCGCATGCCGATCAAGTCAATCCTGATGGTGACGCACAACATCGCCGAGGCCGTGCTGATGTGCGACCGTATCCTGCTGTTCTCCTCCAATCCGGGTCGGGTGATCAGTGAAATCAAGGTCGACCTGCCTCAGCCACGTAACCGTCAGGACCCGATCTTTCAGGCGCTGGTCGAAGAAATCTACGTGCTGATGACTCAGGACAGCGACGCGGGCGCGATTCGTCAGGGTGTGTTTCCGGGGACCGGGCTGGGCATGGTCCTGCCGCACGTGTCGACCAACGCGCTGGCCGGTCTGATCGAGGCGATTCATGCGCCGCCGTACAGCATGAAAGCCGACCTGCCGGAACTGGCCAGTGCGTTGCACTACAACGCCGACGAGCTGTTTCCGATTGCCGAAGTGCTGCAACTGCTGCGCTTCGCCGAACTCAAGGGGGGCGACATTCGCCTGCTGCCTGCGGCCAATCGTTACGCGCTGGCGGACGTGGATGAACGCAAGCAGCTGTTTGCCCAGCACCTGCTGAGCTTTGTGCCGCTGGTGGCGCATATTCGTCGGGTGCTGGATGATCGCTCCACCCATACCGCCCCGGCACGGCGTTTTCGGGATCAACTGGAAGACTTCATGTCTGAAAGCGATGCGCGCCAGACGCTGGATTCGGTGACGCAGTGGGGACGCTACGCCGAGTTGTTCGCCTACGATGAACTGGCCGATCAGTTCAGTCTGGATAACCCTTCCTGAGGTGTGTCAGCGCATACTGCGCTGGGCCCTTTAAACGAGTGAGATGGTGCAGATGCGCGAGCCTGAATCCTTTGGCAAGGCCGCGATGGCGGTCAGGCTGGCGGCCTTGCTGGTCCTGGCCGTTGTGATCGCGATTGCCGATACCCTGACCGATCTGGAAATTGCCGTGGGCGTGTTCCAGATTGCCGTGGTGCTCATGGCGGTCACGTTCCTGCCGGTCGCGGGTGTCATCGCTGTCGCGGTGACCTGCATGGCGCTGACGATGCTCAGTTACGAGCTGACGACATCGCGGGGCAGCGAGGCGGCGCTGATCAACTGCATCATCAGTCTGGCGGCGATTGCCATGGCGACTTATCTGGCGCTGCGCATGGCGATAGCCATCCGCTCGGTCCACGAAGCACGCTCGCAGTTGGCGCAGATCGCCCGGGTCAACATGCTGGGTGAGCTGACAGCGTCCATCGCCCATGAAATCAATCAGCCGTTGTCGGCCATCGTTACCAGCGGCAACGCCTGTACGCGCTGGCTGGACGCGGAACCGGCCAATCTGGACCGTGCGCGCCAGGCGCTTGCGCGAATGATCGGCGATGCCAATCGGGCGGGCGATATCATTGTGCGAGTGCGGGCAATGGCCAAGCGCTCGGCAGCGCACAAGGAGTGGATCAACGTGGCCGATACGGTGGCCGAGATCGTCTCGCTGGCCCACAGTGAAATCGACGAGCAGCAGGTCGCGCTCGCGGTCCAGGTGTCGGAAGGGTTGCCGCCGCTGCTGGCCGACCGCGTGCAGATTCAGCAAGTGCTGCTGAACCTGATGCTTAATGCCGTGGACGCGATGAGAAAGGTCGAGCCCGGTGAGGCTCGCCTGGAGGTGATGGTGGACTGGAACGCAGGCGGGGAGGTGAAGTTCTCGGTGCGCGACAATGGCGTCGGCGTGCAGCCGGAAAACATCGAGCGTATTTTCGACGCGTTCTACACGACCAAGGAGGAGGGGATGGGAATCGGTCTGGCGATCAGCCGGTCCATTATCGAGGCACATGGCGGGCGTATCTGGGTGACGCCTGATTCGTCAGTCGGTGCTACGTTTCACTTCACGCTGCCTACCGGAAAGATGGACTCCTGATGAACACCACCGACACCACCGTGCAGGCCGAAGAACCCATCATCTACGTGATCGATGACGACCTGTCGGTGCGCACTTCGCTGGAAGACCTGCTGGCGTCGGTGGGGCTGCGCAGCCTGCTGTTCGGCTCCACGCAGCAATTCATGGACACGCCCCGGCCCGAGGCGCCGGGTTGTCTGATTCTGGACATCCGCATGCCCGGCATGAGCGGCCTGGAGTTTCAGGAGCAGATGGCGCGATCGGGAATTTTTCTGCCTGTGATCTTCATCACCGGACACGGCGACATTCCCATGTCGGTGCGGGCCATGAAAGCCGGTGCTGTGGAGTTTCTGACCAAGCCGTTTCGCGAGCAGGACCTGCTCGACGCCATCCAGCAAGGCCTGGCGCTGGACCGTGTTCGCCGTCAGAACGCTGCGGTGGAAGCCGAACTGCGGCGTCGGCATGCGAGCCTCAATCAGGGCGAGCAACAGGTCATGGCGCTGGTGGTCACAGGCCTGCTGAACAAGCAGATAGCGTCGCGATTGAACGTCAGCGAAATCACCGTCAAAGTCCGTCGCGGCTCGATGATGCGCAAGATGCAGGCCGACTCCCTGGCGGAGCTGGTCAGGTTTGCCGAGCGCTTGCAGGCGGGAGATTGAGTGGATGAGCGTGTCCGTGCGCCGTGTTCATCGTTATACACACGTCCTGCAGCACTCACTGAACTGACGCCATCGCCGGCAAGCCGCCTCCCACAGGTTATGCATCCAGTCAGACATTCTCGTTTTAGCCACGTTTTGCCTGGATACGACCAAACCGCGGTAGCTAATTCACCAGCTCCGGCAGCACGTAATGCTTCACCACAAACAGTGAGCCTTCCGTGCTCAGGTGCCCCGAATCGATCTGCAGCAGCGAGTCGGTGTCTTCAAGACGCACCAGGCAGGCGTCGGCGATGCACAGCCTGTCGATCAGCGAGACGAACTGGATGTCTGCCGACGCGGCCAGTTGCCGGGTCGCCTGATCCACGGCCATCATGCCCTCATCAAGAGCCGGGTCGCTGATGTGTGACTCGTTCAGGCCCCAGTGACGGTTGGCAATGACGCTGGGCAGCGATGGATTCCACTGAGGTAGCGGGCCGATCAACACCACATGTTTCACTCCATACCCCTTGAGCCTGATCGCAATGCCGTTCCAGTCGGTCTTGTCGTGACCGTCCTTCTGGGCGATGACTACGATGTTCGGGCGCAACGTTTCGATGCTGTGCAGCGCCAGCCTGTTGGAGTAATCACAGGCCCTGCTGGTGGGAGATGCCCTGCCCTGGTGGACGCTCAGGCCGGGACGGCAACTGGCTGACGCGACCTGATAGAACGGCGTGTCCCTGGCCAGCAAGGTTCGTAAACCCAGCGACAGCGCTTGCGCATGCGAGTCGCCCCACAGAAACACACCGCCTTCACCCTGCTTGCGTGTGCACGACTCATCGATGCTCGACTGCCCGCGCTGCGTGAACGCCGAAAACGCGTCGCACTTGAGCCAGTAGGGCTCGTACAGGTTCTGCTGCCGGTTCACGTAATCCTGAATGAACGAGGCCTTGGCGGACAGGCTGATCTCCCGCATCGGCGAGACCACGCCCTGCGTCGCGCTCACCGCCGTGCCGCCCACGAACACCAGTGCAACGGCCGTACCGAGCGTGGCGAGTGTCCAGCGTTGCCTGTGGCGCGCACGACCGGTGGGTTTTTCGATCAGCTCGTACGAGGCGATGGCCAGCAAAAAAGCCACACCGATGCCCATCAGCACGTTGCCAGCTTCGCCCAGCCATCCGGCGTAATTCATCAGCACGACCACCGGCCAGTGCCAGAGGTACAGCGAATAGGACAGTTTGCCGGTCCACTGCGAGAGCGCGTGGGTGGTCAGCAGCGAGTTCTGACGCGCCGCGACGATCACCGCAAATGCGCCCAGCACAGGCAACAGCACCAGATAACCCGGCCACAGGTCCTGCACCGACACCAGAAAGAAACTCGCCAGCATGAGCGCCAGCCCGACGCTTTCCAGAATGCGCTTCTGAACGCTGCGCAGCTGGAAGGGAAACAGGCAGGCCACGCCGCCCAACATCAACTCCCAGGCCCGGGTCGGCAGCAGGTAAAACGACGCTTCCGGCCAGCGTGCCGAGGCGAGCACGCCCACCACGAACCCGGTCAGGCTGCCGCCCAGGATCCACCAGCGCAGATTCCTCAGCGCCACGAAGCGACGCAGTACCAGCAGGGCGATCGGGTACAGCAGATAGAACTGCCACTCGACCGAAAGCGACCAGGTGTGCAACAGCCATTTTTCATGCGCACTGGCCGTGAAATAGCCCGCTTCGCGCCAGTAGACGAAGTTGGACACAAAACCCAGGCTGCTCGCGATGTGGGTGCCCAGCGCGCTGTAGTCCAGCGGCAGCAGGTAGAACCAGCCCAACCCCAGCAAGACGAAACACATCACCGCCAGCGCCGGCATGATCCGCCGCGCGCGGGATGTGTAGAACGCCTTCAGGCTGAAGGTGCCATCGTTGAGACCGCGCATGATGATCCCGGTGATCAGGTAACCCGAAATCACGAAAAACACATCCACCCCGGCAAAGCCACCGGGCAGCCAGGCGGGATGGAAATGGAACAGCAGCACGGCGATAACCGCGATGGCGCGCAGGCCATTGATGTCTTTTCTGAAGTCCATGGGAGAGTGCCGGTCCGTGGGTGATCGGGGAGGTAGGTTCAGGTGATTGCGGCGATGGCCCTGCTTTCAGCAAAGCAGCGGTTCTGTCAGAGGGAGATGTGTTGTCCGGTCGTCAGTCTTCGCGAGCAAGCTCGCTCCCACGAGAAACTGAACGCCTTACGCGGACGTGCTCACGACAGGTCCCCGTGGGAGCGAGCTTGCTCGCGAAGGCCTGGGCTGGCTCAACCCGGATCTGTCGTCGCCACTCATTCTTTCTGAGCAATCTGCCCGCCGCGACTCGCCGGGCTCAACCGGATGATCTTGGGAAAGTTGGTCAGCGTGATCGAGGCCGAGCACTGATTGCCTTCACAGGCCCATGACTGACCGCTGTCCACTTCTCCGCGCTCGGCATGAACCGTATCGGTCATCCGCAAAGGACCGTTCCCGTTGCCCTGGCTGACCACCTGCACCTCACGCGGCTTGCCAATCGCCCAGGCCACCAGCACCCGCTCGTTCCCCTTGCTGAAGTGCAGTTGATAAAGGTCTTTGGTCAGCGAGCTGGCCTGGGCGTCGTAGGTGAAGTCACGAACCACCGGCGCGATGGCCTTCATCATGGTGTAGGCGGGTTTGGGCGACAGGTCTTCATTGAGCAAACCGAAGTTGTGCTCCTGGTCGTAGCGATCCGGGCCATCGTTGTAAAGGTCGAACCACCACATGCCTTTGACGTTGGGAATGGTGCGCGCCAGAAAGTAGATCCGCGCCATGTAGCGCGCCTGGGTCAGTTCGCTTTTGCCACAGGGCCCCTGATGGCTGGGCCAGCCCATTTCCGTCAGGTAAATCGGTACATCACGGCCTGCCTTGGTGCGGATGTAGCGCTCGTAGTCGGCCATCCACACCACCCACGCTTCGGGTGTGTTGCCGTCATCGGCGGCACAGTGCGCGTAGGGATGCACAGACAACCCATCGATGAGGTCCAGCGCACCGCTTTCGATCAAGGGATCAGCGAAGCCGTATTTCATGCCGTCGGGGGTCACTGAGCCGGCGAGAATCTTCGCCTGCGGGCCTGTGCCATTGCGAGTGTTCTTGCGGATGATCGGCACGGTTTTCTGCACCAGCGTCACGTAGTCCAATGCAAGCTGGGGGTCGGCGGAGGCTTCAAGGTCCCACTCGTTCCAGATCTCGTAATAGGTGATGCGGTTGCCGAGCTGGCGGGTGACGTAATCGACGTAATTCAGAAACGCGCCCATCACCACCGGCTCTCGAGGCTTCTTGTTGTCGTGAAAGTACGTGCTGTAGCCCAGTATCGCCAGGCGGCTCATGTCCAGTTCCCGGGCGATGGTCAGGTAGTTGCGCCAGTTGGCGGTGATGCGCAGTTCGTGGGGATAAGGCGCTGCGGTTGACCAGAATGCATCGTCCTTGACCGAGTTGAAACCGGCTTCTGCGGTCAGCTCCAGGGGTTGTTTAAGCTTGCGGTCGAAGTTCATCAGGTGCGTCGCGATGCCGACGACGAAGGGCGGTTCGGCCCGAGCCATCGGCACGACGCTCAGCCAGCCCAGCAGCAGGAGCGTCGCGGTGCAGCGTAAAGAGCGGGTCATGGCACAGCCTCCTCAGCGCAGGTCGGGAAAGGCAGTGAGTTGCAGTTCAGCCGGTCGGGGCGTCATGGCCTCCTTTTTTTCCGCGATGACATAGCCGATGGCCAAGCCTGCAAACAGATTGGCCACCGCGACCTCGAACATGTCCGTGGTCCAACTGATCAGGCACCAGCAGACACTGATCGACAGCAGCATGCGCCCGACCCGGCTTTCGTCCTCGATCAGCTTGAACAGCAGCGGAACCTGCAGGGTGTACAGCAAGCCGCCGACCACGCCGAGCATCGCCCACAGGTACAGCGCCGAGTTGTCCATGCCCAGGAAAATCTCCCAGCCTTCCACCGGGAAGATGCCCATGGTGCTGCCGACCATGCCGAAGCCTGCGCCGGTGAGCACCCAGCCTTCGCGCGTCAGGGCGTTGATCACGTTGGGCCAGGTGTTGATCAGCCGGTCGTAGAGCGAGGCCAGCGTACTGCCGCTGCTGCTGACCGTGCGCGCATCGAAGCTCATCACCATGCCCAACGTGGGCAGCAGCAGGCCGACGAACACCACCACAATGCACAGCGTGCGGCAGGTCCAGCTCATGCGCTGGATCAACAGCAGGCCCATGGTCAGCACAAAGGCTCCGGCGGGCGCTTTACTGGTGGTCAGCACGATGGCATAGAGCGCGATGGCACTGAGCAGCATCATCACCAGTCGCGAACGCAGGAACATGAACAGGTACAGGGTGTAGAAAGCGATCAGGATCGATAGCACATTGGAGACCCGCGCAAAGCCGGCGAGCCGGTCCTCATCGTCGGCGCTCCACGTGGTATTGGCGCTCAGCTCGGTTTCACCCACGCTGTAGCTGTAGCCTTTCCACGGCACGCTGGTGAACCTGTCCAGCGCCAGGCCCGCCAGCGAGGCCAGCAGGCAGAAACCGACGGCCCAGCACAGCAGCTTTCTGCGATGAATCAGGTGCTCGCTGCACACCAGCCCGAACACCAATGGACTCAACGCAAACAGGCTGAACGCCAGGTTGTGCGGGCTGGCGCGGTGCAGCATGGCCAGCAGCCCGGAGATCGCCCACAGGATGACAAAGGTCCAGAACAACCGTCCGGCCTTGAAGGTGCGCAGTTCCAGCGCGAACAACAGGATGCAGGCCACTTTGGGCAGGTACAGCAGAGGGCCGATTCCTGCCTTGTCAAAGTAGAAGCGCAAGGCACCGGAAAAGGTCTCGACCAGAATCAGGCTGATCGCAACCCATACGACGACTGTGGATTTATCAAAAGAAATGATCGACGACGAATCGCCAGCTCTGTTCGCTGGGTTCAGCTCCATGAGGTCTGCCTTCTGAATGGCGTCAGGAAATTCGAACGGACAACGCTACCGCCCGACGACCGCGACAGGCGGGTCGATAGAAGGGGATGCGTCTGAGAACAAACAAGGGAGGTCTGGAGCGAATGCTCGCAACGGCGTGACAGGGTGTATATCAGTCGCAGTTCGGGAAACTGTCAATTAATTCGTCAGAATTAGCGGATTATCCGATGAGTGCCGCAGGCTGGATTGTTTCTGCGCGCTCCGGGCGGCAGTACGGCGATGAAGCCGGTGCATCCGCCCCACGAATGTAGTGCCTCAAAGACAGCCTTCGCGAGCAAGCTCGCTCCCACTGGACGTGCGTTATTCGGCCGGTTGCTTGCGGAGTGATCCGTTTGATAGCTGCCAGCGCACAAGGCGATTTTACTGACCGAATGCAACACCTGTGGGAGCGAGCTTGCTCGCGAAAGGGCCGGTCCGTCCAATCGAGAGGTTGCGTATGAAACATAGCCTTCGCGAGCAAGCTTCCACACATTCCGGTGTGAAAGCAGAGTTGCCCGCGAATGCGCTTCAGTCAGCCCCTCAAGGATACTTGCGGCGATCCGGTGCTGGCGGGAAGTACTGGTACAGCCACGTTTCGCTCAACGTGCGGTCACCGGTGCGGATGAACATGCGCATTTCCACAGGCTCCACCGAGTCACTGTCCGGCACCCAGTCGAAGGTGATGCGGTAACCCTTGATGTCCGGCAGCACGAGGATGTTGAAATCCTGCACCTTGCCGTGGGAGACCGTGACGATCGGCTCGATGCCGGTCCCTTCGGGCAGGCGATCCAGACCGCCGCCATGGAAGTCCACCGCAAAGCGGCGTGCCCAGGTTTTCGGGTAATGCTCGCCCGGTGCCCAGCCTTCCAGGAAGCCGCCCATACCGGAACGCGTGGCATGAACCTGCGCCAGCGGCGTACTGACCGGCGGCAACGGACTCCAGAACAGCTTGTAGCCGTAGTTCAGCGAGTCGCCCGCCTTGACCGGGGTCTTCGGCGTCCAGAACACCACGATGTTGTCCATCGTCTCGCCGGTTGTAGGCAGTTCCAGCAGGCTGACCTCGCCTTCACCCCACTGCGTGACCGGCTCGACCCACAGGCTCGGGCGACGGCTGTACCAGACCACTGTGTCCTGATAGCTGGAGAATTCGTGATCGCTCTGCACCAGACCGAAACCTTTCGGGTCTTTGTCCGAGAACGCGCTGAACTGCGGTTTGACCGGGTTGTTCAGCGGACGGCAGATCCACTCGCCGTTGCCGCGCCACATCGACAGGCGATCGGAGTCGTGGATCTGCGGGTGAATCGTGTCGCACATGCGGCGCTCGTGGGTCCCGCAGCTGAACATGCTGGTCATCGGCGAGATGCCGAGTTGCTGGATATCCACGCGGGCATTGATGTGCGCATCGATCTCCATCACCACCTGACCGGCCTGGCAGTCGATGTCGAAACGGTACGCGCCGGTCGCGCTCGGCGAGTCGAGCAGGGCGTAGACCACAAAGCGGGTAGCGTTCTTGTCCGGTGTCTCGAACCAGAACTTGGTGAAGTCCGGGAACTCTTCCTGACGCTTGGCATAGCTGTCGATGGCCAGACCGCGTGCAGACAGGCCGTACTGCTTGTTGCTGTCGACTGCGCGGAAATAGCTGGCGCCCAGGAACGAGACCACGTCGTTGATGGCGATTTCAGGCGCCTTGAACAGCTTGAAGCCGGCAAAGCCCAGGTCGCCCTTGACCAGGTTCTTGTCGATGCCGCTGCTTTCGTAGTTGAACAGGTCGTGGCGGAAATGCACCTCGCGCGCCTGCTTATTCTGCGGGTCGACGCTGTACATGCGCACGGGCGTCTTGAAACCCATGCCGACGTGGAAGAAATGCACGTCCAGTTGACCGTGGACGTCTTTCCACAAGGAGTGTTCGGGGTCGTAGCGAATGGCGTTGAACTGCTGCGGCGTCATGTTGGCCAATACCGGTGGCAGCACCTGCTTGGTACTCACATAACCTTTGCTGGCCAGCTTCTTGGCATGGGCCTGCAGCTCGGCGAAATCAAAGTGTTCGATTTCGCCATCGGCTGCTGCTGCCAGTGCGCGAGCGGCAAATAAGCCTGAAGCCGACACGCTGCTATAAGCGGCCAACGCCATGGAAGCTTTCAGGAGATTCCTGCGATTCATAAGGGTGAAGCCTCTAGGTAATTCTGTGCGTCCTGCACAAAAAATGGCGCGCCAACGACTCCTTGCCGAACGCAAACTACCCACAACAGATAACAAAGACGAGATCCGGTTCGAAAATAGGCCGAAAAAAAACGCCGTTCAGGGTGAATGAAAACGGCGTCGGGCGTTTGAAACGGGCGATGTTCAGGTCTGTGTCGGTAGCCCGATCACGCTCATCGCCGCTTGGCGCAAGGCTTGCGAGCGGGTCGGGTGTTGATGGCTGGGCAGCGCGATGTCGTCGGAGGAAGCCGAGAACTCCATGGCCATGCAATATTCAGCAATCATTTCGCTGACCGACGGACCCACCAGATGCACCCCCGAGGACCTCATCGGTGCGCTCATCGGCCAATACGCTGGCGAAACCTTCGGTCTCGTTGTTGACCCCTCATGTCCACCAGTAGCGCACCAGGTGGAAGAAAATCGGTGCGGCGAAACACACCGAATCCAGCCGGTCTAGCATGCCGCCGTGGCCTTCGATCATATGGCCCCAGTCCTTCACGCCCCGGTCACGTTTGATGGCGGACATCACGATGCCGCCAGCAAAGCCCAGCAGGTTGATGAGCAGCGCGATCAGTGCTGACTGCCACGGGTTGAATGGCGTGATCCAGAACAGCGCGCCGCCAATCAGCGAAGCCAGGGCGATGCCGCCGACGAAGCCTTCGACGGTCTTGGACGGCGAGAGGTTGGGCGCGATCTTGCGTTTGCCGAACAGCTTGCCGCACACGTACTGCAGCACGTCCGAGATCTGCACCACGATCACCAGATAGGCAATCAGCAACAGGTTGCGGCCTTCGTAGCCTGCGATTTCCAGCGTCAGCAGGGCTGGCACGTAGGACACACAGAAAACGGCGATCATCAGGCCCCATTGCACCTTCGAGGCTCGCTCCAGGAAGTGTTTGCTGTCGCCACCCAGAGACGCGAGGATCGGCAGCAGCAGAAACACGTAGACCGGAATGAAGATCGAGAACAGCCCGTACCAGTTCATGGCGATCAACACGTACTGCAGCGGCAGCGCCAGATAGAACGCGGCCACCAGCGCGGGGTAGTCGCTGCGCCGGGTCGGCGTCAGGGTCAGGAATTCGCGCAGGGCGTAGAACGACACTGCGTAGAACAGCAGGATGACCGCGCCCTGGCCAAGCCAGAAGGCTATGCCGATCACCAGCACCATGACCCACCACGCGTTGATTCGCGCGTTCAGGTTGTCGATGACCGAGTTCGGTCCGCCTGCCCGGCGTTTGAGTACGTAGCCGATCAGCGAGGCCAGCAGCAGGACAGCGCCGATGCCCATGAACAGCATTTGAGTCTGGTTATCCATTACAGCGGCTCCGGTGCCAGGGCCAGCAGTGCATCACGACTGCGGGCGAGGAATTGCTCTTTGCTTTCTTCACTGTCCAGCCGCAGCGGTGCGCCGAAGCTGGTTGTGCATAACAACGGCAGCGGCAACATGCGGCCCTTGGGCATGACGCGGTTGAGGTTGGATATCCACACTGGCACCAGATCCACCTGGGGATAACTTTGCGCCAGATGAAACAGCCCGCTCTTGAACGGCAGCAGGCCTTCGTCCGGGTTGCGCGTGCCTTCTGGAAACAGGATCAGCGAGTCGCCGTTTTCCAGTGCTTCGAGCATGGGCTGCAAAGGGTTTTTAACGGGCGCATCCGGCGTGGAGCTTCGATTGCGGTCCACCAGCACGCCATTGAACACGCGGTTGATGATGTAGCGGCGCAGCGGGCTGGTTTGCCAGTAATCGGCACCGGCAACAGGCCTGGCCGTCTTGCGCAAGGCAGGTGGCAGCGAAGCCCAGAGCAGCACAAAGTCACCGTGGCTGCTGTGGTTGGCATAGTAGATCCGCTGCCGGGGCTCGGGCGTACAGCCCAGCCACAGGCTGCGAGCGCCGGTGATGCTGCGCGCACCGGCGGTAATGATCGTGGCGACCAGAGGTTCGAACATGACAATTCCTATTGAGCGAAGGACAGCCAGGGAAAGATAAAAATGGCGGCCACCAGCCATAGCAACTGGAGCGCGATATAACGGACCTGCAGTCGCAATTGCCTGAGTGCGCCTTGCGTGCGCAGCCCCCAGGGTCGGCCGCCTTTCTCGATGGGCTGCAGCCTGAGGTCGGCCAGTACCTGATCGAGCTCTTGAGTGCGATCACTCAACTGGCTCGGGCGATCAGCCATGTGCTGGAACAGATCGGCATCGAACGCGACGCGAAACGCCTGGGATTTGGCCAGCCCACCGGTGAGGACCATGCACGCCAGCAACATCATCATCAATACGCTGGCAGAACCAGCCCACAGCTGCATCAGGCCGAACAGCAGGCTTAGCAGCAGCAGGCCAGTGGACAAGTAATCCAGCGACTTGCCACGCCGAAGCAGCGCGGCCACCACATGCAGCTGCATTTCCGATGACATGATTGAGCACTCCTGTGGATAAGTGGTTCCGGTAATGACCTGTGAAAGCTGAGCGTGGCAAGCCTCACCACGACCCCACTACAGCGCTGTCATGGGGCAAGCGACGGCCCGTGGGAGGAGGCTTGCCCGTGATGAGGTCGACGCGGTATTTCAGGAACATCGCGTCATCGTTCATCGCCGGCAAGCCGCCTCCTGCTGGCCCGTGTCATTTCATGGGCCTTGGTGTTTCAGCCAGACACAGGCGCTTTAAATGAAAATCCTGCGAAGTCATTCAAGATATCCACATGGCCACTGCGCAGCACGACACCCGGCCTTGCCTTGCGAATCAACTCGATGGCGTTATCCACAGACCGCGCCCGCCCGCTGTGCAGCAACCATGCGGCCACGGCCATTGCGCTGCGCGAGTATCCCAGGGCGCAGCACACCAGCAGTGGACCATTGGCGCGCAGGCGCTCGATAGCCTCAGCAGCCTGTCGGCATTGCTCGGGGGTCAGTGGCACCAGATCCAGCGCCGCAACCTGTTGATAACTTGTCGAGCCGACACTGAGCGGGATTTCGGCGCACATATCCACAACCGCACTGAATGGCTGCAGCTGTTTTGCATCCGGCACACGACCCAGCCAGATGTTGTCCACAACCTGATCAGGATCGGGCCGTTTTTTTGTCCACAGCCGTGAATTGACCCATGCGCCGATCAGGTAGGGCGCCATCAGCCAGCACGCCGCTGGGGATAACGTTCCGTCTTGGCGCTTCTGGAAACCCGCCGCGTCAAACACCAGATAATTCAGCGCCACCAGCAGCAGGGACATGGCAGGCCATGCCAGCCAGAGCCAGCCGCCGCCCAGGGTGAATACGGGCGTCGCCAGCAGCAGCGCGCCAATGCCGTAGAACAGCGCCAGCTTGAGTCGCTGCGGCTGCCGGGTCAGGCGGGCGGCCAGTAAAGGGCTGCGGCCTTCATCGGGCCAGAACCAGACGCACAGCCAGCCGGCCAGCGCGCCTGTGGGTAAGTCGATGAAGTGATGCTGATACGTCGTCAGTACCGACACGCCGATCAGTGCGAACCAACTGTGCAGCAGCCAGCGCCACGCCACATGAAAATGCCGCGCATAGCGGTCGTAGCAGACCCACAGCACCACCAGCAGCGCAATGTGCAGCGAGGGCGCCTGGTTGAACGGTTTGTCGAATCCGGCCAGCACGGCGAACAGCCAGCCGAACACGCCATCCAGTTCCGGGCGCTCGAAGGTGAAGCGCAGCGGCCAGAGCAGGAAGCAGCTGACGGCGATCACCTGAGCACTGAACAGGCGCAGCGCGTGAGTATCGAGCTCCCGGCGCGTCAGGCAGGCCAGCAGCGAAAAACCGTACAGCAGGTCGATGGACCAGTAGGGCACGATGGTCCAGGCCCAGAACGGCATATGGCTTTCCCAGTCGAACGCCAGGGTGCCGACATCACTGCGCTGGGACGTGTACCAGGTGGCAAAGCCGTAGCTGGCGAAAAAGAACGGTGCCAGCACCAGCAGCCAGACCACCGCTCTTTTCCACAGGCCCCGCTCGCGAACCTTGTTCACTGGATACGCTGCGCAAGGGATACCGTGAAAATCCCCCATTCATCCACGCGCTGGGTGATCTTGCGAAAGCCGGCGGCCTCGACCAGTTGATCCATCTCCGACTGGCTGCGACGACGCATGACCCAGGCCTGCCCCTGACGGTGGCTGGTCAGGGCGCGGGCGATCAGTTCCAGCTGCGGGTGCCAGGGTTGTCCGGTGTACACCAGATAACCGCCAGGCTCGACGGCCGCTGCCAGCCCGGCGAGCGAATCGCCGACCATCTGGTTGCTGGCGAACAGTTCGTAAAGGCCCGATACCACCGCCAGCGTGGGTTTGGGGTCCAGCGCGGCCAGGTCGGCGCGGTCGAAGGCATCGCCCTTGACGAAACGCGCGACGTCTTCCAGGTCTTTCTGTTCGATCAGCAGGCTGCCGTCGCGCACGTTGATGTCGCTGTAGTCACGCAGCAAGATCGACTCGGGCAGCGGGTCGACGCCTTGCAGCGATTCAAGAATGTAACGGCCATGCCCGGCGGCGATATCCACGATACGTACCGGCTTGCCCTGATTGCGCAGGTGCGCCATCGCCAGTCGCAACAATTCCTCGGCGTGGATCTTGCGCTGACGAATCCCGCGCCAGCCGATGGATTGCAGGTAATTCTTGTCGATCATCCGGCCCAGCGCGCCAGTGCCGGTGGGTTTGTTGCGATAAACGTAATCCAGCGTGCTGCCGGAATCGAAACCGGTGTCGAAGCCCAGTTTCACGCCTGTGGATAACTTGCTGCCCAGGCGCATGCTGGCACGCGTCATGCGCCAGTAGAGGTCGCGCAATGAATTGTGCGGCAGCGGCGCGGCCAGCTCTTCGGATTCAGCGCAGGTCACGCCCAGTTTATCGGCGTCCAGCAGGGAAGGTCGCGCCACCGGGGTTTCGAAATTCTGCAGCACGAAGCGCCGCGCACGGCTGATCGCCAGGTGGCGGTCGCGCTCGCCCAGTGTGTCGTGGAAGAAGCCCGGCAGGATGTGTTTTTCCTTGCGCACGCTGCCCAGCCCGTCGAAAAACCGTTCCTGCGGGCCGCGATGCACCACGAAGTCTGCGCCGGAGATCAACAACTGGGTCGGAATCTGGATCGCCTGGGCGTCGGCAACCACTCGGTCGGCGGCTTCGTACAGACCCAGCAGCACATTCACCGAGATGGCCTTGGTGATCAACGGGTCGCTGTCATAAGAGGCGATGCGCTGTGGGTCGTGGCTCAGGAAGCGTGCCTTGACGTAACTGTTGACGAAAAAGTTGCCCTTGAACGTGCGCATCAGCGCCAGACCCGAGCGTGCGAACGGCACGTAAAGCTTGACCTTGAAGGCTGGCGAGGCGAGGACCAGTGAACGGATTTTCGGCGCGTAATCGTGAGCCCAGGTGGCGGCAATGACCGCGCCGACGCTCTGGGCAATCACGGCCATGTTCTCTTCGGGAATATCGAAGGTCACGCTCAGGTGGTCGACGAAAGTCTGCACGTCGCGAACGCTGGTCGCAAAGCTTGGGCTGTCGCCACGTGCGCCGGGCGACTGGCCGTGGCCGCGTGCATCCCAGGCGAAGAAATCGAAGCCCGGCAGGTCCAGTTCATCGACCAGATGGGCGATGCGCCCCGAGTGCTCGTGGCCCCGGTGGAACAACACAATGGCCTGTCGAGGGGCGTCAGCGGTCTGCGTCGTTGCAGGCCAGTGGCGGTAGAACAGCTCTACCCCGTCATGAGTCGTGAAGCGCCGATCATTCATCTCACGCATTGCAACTTCCTTACGCCGGAGGCTTGTGGCTGCTTATTCTTGAGGGGAGGTGGATTCTTCCAGACCGCGCCGAACGCGGTTGTACAGGGTGTAGACCAGCAGCGCGCAGACGATGGCGAGGACGCCATTTATCCACAGGGCGGGCAACCAGCCGACCGCAACGCCTGCGCCCAGTACGCCAAAGACCAGGGCGCGGTCGCTCTTGCCCATGGGGCCGTCGTAGCGTCGGGATGCACCGACCATCGGGCCGAGCACGCCTGCGTATTCCGTGAAGATCGCCAGCAGTGTGACGGCCAGCACCAGTCCGATGCTGACGTCTGGTATCAGGGCAAACGGCAGGAACAGCGCGCTGTCGGCAATCACATCGGTCAATTCGTTGAGGTAAGCCCCGAGTCGGGACTTCTGGCCGAACTCGCGTGCGAGCATGCCATCGATGGCGTTGAGCGCCATGCGCAGGATCATCCACAGCGGGATCAGCGCGAACACGGCGTAATGCGGAATCGACAGCGCGGCGATGGCGCCGACCAGCAAGGACACTGCGCAGGCGGCAAGCGTGACCTGATTGGCGGTCACGCCACGGTCGTACAGGCGCTGCACGGCAGGGCGCAGCAGGTTTTGAAAGCGGGGTTTGAGCTGGTAGATAGAAATCAACGAAGAGCATCCGTGTCTGTGGATAACTACAAAGCCCTGCTGCCATTCAGGCGGCGGCGCAGGCCAGGCCGCTAGTGAAACATAATGTGACCTGTATCACGCACTGCTGTTTGTGCGATGTGTCTCACCGTTGATAAATTCGTGGGCGCGAGGGCTCGCTGAACACGGGTTGAACCTGAAGAAAATTTCACTCCGGTTGTTACATCATAACGCTATGATGCCGGTCATTCAGACAGCCGAAACGGGCCTCCAGCAGGCCGATGGCAATTGTGGGCAGGTTCCGGGGTAGTGATGCGGGTTGATCTGGATGTCGAACACGCAGACCTTGCAGGTCTGCCGCGTTTTCAAATGGCGGCGCGTCAGGTTCGACGTCTCGCGCAGGTCATGTACGTGACCGCAGGGCTTGGCATTGCCGCCGGGGTGCTGGCGTTCTTTGTCGATCTTTTTTCCCCGGGCTCACTGTGGATGGCCGTACTGGTGAACAGTGGCGCGGCCTTGCTGTTGCTGGCCGCTGCCGCGCAATCGGCCAAGAGTGTGTCGGTCTGGCGGAACATGGCGCTGGGTTCGTCCGCGGCGACCGAACCTGAAAGCGATCCCCTCGTTGAGGACGCGGGCTGGTACGAACGTCTGCTGACGCGCCTGAGCCATTCGGGTGAGTCGCTGGTGCGTCAGGTGGGCGCCTCGACACTGTGGCTCGCCGGCTGGGCACTGCTGGTTCTGATCAGTATCCGATCCATCTGGGACCTGACGTTGCCCGGCAACGATATTTCTTCACTGGCCAGCCTGGCAGGCAGCGTGATGCTGTTGCTGGCGTTCGGCTTGCTGGTGTTCGAACGTCAGTTGCACAGCGACACCCAGTGGCCTGAAGCCGAGCCGCTTTGCAGACTGGCGCGCATGGCGATTGTCGTGCTGCTGTCCGGCGCGCTGTGCCTGTTTTTCTCCAGCGCCGACCGGGTCTGGCCAGCACGTCTGGCGGTGTTTATTGGCCTGTTGCCGATGGCGGTTGCTATCGAGTTTCTGCTCCGCGCGGTGCTGTCGCTGTTCAGCCCTCGTAACGAGCGCCTTGAGCCTCGCTTGCTGGCCAGCAGTTTCGTGGCCGATCTGCTGCGCTGGCCACCGCGCCCGCTGCTGGCCTTGCAGCATGAACTGCATAACCGTTTCGGCATCGATCTGCGCCAGATCTGGGCATTCACCTACATGCGTCGGGCCTTTCTGCCGGTGCTGGCGGTCGTGACAGCCTTGGGTTGGGCGCTGACCGGCGTGCATGAAATCCCGCTGCAGGGGCGAGGTATCTATGAACGCTTTGGCAAGCCGGTCGAGGTGTTCGGCCCAGGCCTGCATGCCGGTTTGCCGTGGCCGTTCGGTCGCGTGCTGGCCGTTGAAAATGGTGTGGTTCATGAGCTGGCGACCAGTGTGTCTCCCGCCAGTGACGTGGAGCAGGTGGCCGATCCTGCCGAAGGACCGCCACCGGCCAGCGCCAACCGCCTGTGGGACGCCAGCCACATCAATGAGAAATCCCAGGTCATTGCCAGCAGCGCAGGCGAGAAACAAAGCTTTCAGATCGTCAACATGGACGTGCGTTTCGTTTACCGCATCGGCCTGACGGATGCCGCAGCACTGGCGGCCACCTACAACAGTGCCGATGTGCCTGCGTTGATTCGCAGTACCGCCAGCCGCGTGCTGGTGCACGACTTTGCCTCGCGTACGCTGGATGAACTGCTCGGCGAGCAACGTGGCGGTCTGGCGCAAGACATCGGCGAGGCCGTGCAGGCCGACTTGCAGCGGCTGGACAGCGGCGTGGAAATTCTCGCCACCGTGGTCGAGGCGATTCACCCGCCGGCCGGTGCCGCCAATGCCTATCACGCGGTGCAGGCGGCGCAGATTGGTGCGCAGGCACTGATTTCCCGCGAGCGCGGCGCAGCGAGTGACAAGGCCAACCAGGCGCAACTCAACGCCAGCGTCGCCCATGATCAGGCCAGCGCCACTGCCCGCGAAGTGCTGGCCACGGCACAAGGTGCCGATCTGCAATTCGGCGCCGAGCGCCAGGCGTACAGCAGCGCCGGGCAGGCATTTCTGCTGGAGCATTACCTGACGCGCCTGAATGAAGGGCTGGGCAATGCAAAGCTGCTGATACTCGATCACCGTCTGGGCGGCGACAACGCGCCGACCCTCGACCTGCGTTCCTTCACACCACCGGCAGACCCAACGGCGCCGCGTAAAGCCGCTCAGTAAGGAGTCGTCCCTTGAGTCTGTTCCATCATCATCACGATCACAGCCACCACGATCACAGCGGTCACGGTCACCACCACCATCATCATCATGAAGCGGCGGGTCCGGCTGCGTTTCCATGGCGGCGGGCGAGTCTGGCTGCGGTATTGGTCCTGTTCGCCATCGCCGCAGCAAGCCTGGTGCAGGTGCGCTCGGGCGAGGCGACAGTCGTCACCCGTTTCGGCAACCCGTCCCGCGTACTGCTGGAGCCGGGCCTGAACTGGCGCTGGCCTGCGCCGTTCGAGGCGACCATTCCGGTTGACCTGCGCCTGCGCACGACCTCCAGTGGTCTGCAGGATGTCGGCACCCGTGATGGCTTGCGGATCATCGTTCAGGCTTACGTGGCATGGCAGGTTCAGGGCGACGCGGACAACGTGCAGCGCTTCATGCGTGCGGTGCAGAACCAGCCGGACGAAGCGGCGCGGCAGATCCGCACCTTTGTCGGTTCTGCGCTGGAGACCACGGCCAGCAGCTTCGACCTGTCCAGCTTGATCAATACTGACGCAAACAAAGTGAACATCACGGCGTTCGAGAACCAGTTGCGTCAGCAGATCGATCAGCAGTTGCTCGCCACCTACGGCGTGCGCGTGCTGCAGGTCGGCGTCGAACGCCTGACCTTGCCGTCGGTGACGCTCAACGCCACCGTTGACCGGATGCGTGCCGAGCGCGAAACCATCGCCACCGAACGCACCGCCGTGGGCAAGCGTGAAGCGGCGCAGATTCGCTCGGCAGCCGAGCGCGATGCGCGCATCGTCGAAGCCGACGCGACGGTCAAGGCGGCTGACATCGAGGCGCAATCACGCGTCGAGGCCGCGCAGATTTACGGCCGTGCCTACGCCGGTTCGCCACAGCTCTACAACCTGCTGCGCTCGCTGGATACGCTGGGTACGGTGGTTACGCCCAGCACCCGCCTGATCCTGCGCACCGATGCTGCACCGTTCCGCGTGCTGGTCGATGGTCCGCCGACACTGGACGGCAAGAGTGGATCGCAGCCATGAGCGAGCCTGCTGCCGACACCGCGTCACAGCGTCCAGCCAGTAACGGGCCCTGGCTGCAGGCCAGTCGCCTGGCGTTTCTGGGGTTGTACGGCGTCACGCTGCTGGCGGCGCTGGGCTGGATCACCTCCAACGTGCGCCAGATCGATCCGCAGAATCGTGCCGTGGTCATGCGTTTCGGTGCGCTTGAACGCATCCAGAACGCAGGCTTGCTGACAGCCTGGCCGCAACCCTTCGAACACGTGGTGCTGTTGCCCTCGGCTGATCGAGTGATCGAGCGACGTGTCGAAACCCTGCTGCGCTCGTCAGCGGCCCAGAAGGCGGACGAAATCGCGACGTTGTCGGCACCGATCAGCGACGCGCTGGCAGGCTCGGGCTTTCTGCTGACGGGTGATGCCGGTGTGGTCCAACTGGACGTGACGGTGTTCTACAAGGTCACGGACCCTTATGCCTTCGTGTTGCAGGGCGAGCATGTGCAGCCTGCACTGGATCGGCTGGTCAATCGCAGCGCGGTGGCGCTGGCAGCTGCGCGGGATCTGGACACCATTCTGGTCGCACGGCCTGAACTGATGCGCGCCGACAGCCAGGCAGCAGAG
Organism: Pseudomonas asturiensis; assembly: GCF_900143095.1. Taxonomy (GTDB): domain Bacteria; phylum Pseudomonadota; class Gammaproteobacteria; order Pseudomonadales; family Pseudomonadaceae; genus Aquipseudomonas; species Aquipseudomonas asturiensis. The sequence goes on from NZ_FRDA01000025.1 coordinate 75,760, forward strand.
CGACGCGAACGTCTGCGCGGCGATCTGGTGCGCGGCATCAATCAGCGTCTGGCCGCACTGAAAGACGAGGGCATGAGCATCGGCATCGAAGTCGCTCGCGTTGACGTGCAGTCGAGCCTGCCGGCGTCGGCAGTCAATGCGTTCAATGCTGTGCTGACCGCCAGCCAGCAGGCGGATCAAGCGGTGGCCAATGCCCGCACCGATGCCGAAAAACTGACCCAGACCGCCAATCAGCAAGCCGACCGAACCCTGCAGGTGGCGCACGCCCAGGCGTCTGAACGGCTGGCCAGGGCGCAGACGGATACCGCCACGGTGGTCAGCCTGACGCAGTCGGTGCAGAACCGCAGCGACCCCGGCCTGTTGCAACGCCTCTATCGCGAGCGGATTCCCGGCATTCTGCGTCAGGCCGGTTCCGTCACGACGGTCGATCCCAAAGACGATTCCCGCCTGATCATTCAGGGAGCACAACAATGAGTGGCGAAGCCGTTCACACCCACGAACCTGCCAAACCGCACGTAGCCGGCAGCATGTTGAGTGGGGCCGAGCAGCGCAGTGCGGCACGCCAGTTGACGCTGGCGATGCTGGCGTTGGGCTTGCTGGGGCTTGGCCTGATCTGGCGGTTTATTGCGCCCCAGCAGACCGGTGTCAGTCAGCTGCTGCTGGGCGCGGCCTCGCTGTTGGTTGCAATCCCGGTGGTCAGTGCCGGCTGGCACAGCCTGCGGCATCCGAGCCTGCATGGCATCACCGATCAACTGATTGCGCTGGCGATGCTGGGCGCGTGGGCCACAGGCGACCTGATGACTGCCGCCTTGCTGCCCATCATCATGATCTTCGGCCATGTGCTGGAAGAACGCAGTGTGATCGGCTCGCAGGAAGCCATTGAGGCACTGGGCCGCCTGACCCGCAGCCATGCCCGGTTGCTGGCCGCCGATGGCAGTGTTCGCGAGGTCGATAACACAACGCTGAAAGCGGGCGATCAGGTCGAAGTGCGGGCCGGAGATCGGGTTCCGGCGGACGGACGCGTCCTCTCTGGCCAGGCCAGTCTCGACACGTCGTCGATCACCGGTGAGTCGGTGCCGCTGGAGGCGACGGTGGGTGTGGAAGTCTTTGGCGGCGCGATCAACCTTGATGGTCTGCTGCGCATTGAAGTGACACGCATCGGCGAGGAGTCCACGCTGGGCAAGGTCATCGCCCTGATGCAGAGCGCCGAGCGCTCCAAGCCGCCGATCACGCGCCTGCTGGAGCGGTATGCAGGCAGTTATATGGTGCTGGTGTTGCTGATTGCCGCGCTGACCTGGTTCATCACAAACGACGCCCAGGCGATGCTGGCGGTGCTGGTGGCGGCCTGTCCTTGTGCGTTGGTGCTCTCGGCTCCGGCCACCGCCATCGCCGGCATCGCTGTAGCGGCGCGCCACGGTATTCTGATTCGCAGCTCGGCGTTTCTCGAGGAGCTGGCGGACTTGACGTCGCTGGTTGTGGATAAAACCGGGACCCTGACGTTCGGCCGCTTGCGATTGCAGTCGATACAGGCGCGGGGTGCGCAACATCCGCAATTGCTGGAACTGGCGGCCAGCCTTGGGTCTGCCAGCAGTCACCCGGTCAGTCGGGCGCTGGCCGGGCTTGTGGATAAGTCTGCGTTGATGCCGTTGACCGACATTCGCGAGCGTCAGGGGCTGGGTGTGGTGGCGTCGACCGGGCACGGCGATGCGGCGCTGGGTCGTCCCGAGTTGTTCGAGCAACTGGGTATCGTTACCCCGAATGTCCCCGAGCACGACGGACCGCTGGCGGGCCTGTCGCTCAATGGCGAGTTTCTTGCCTGGCTGTTGCTGGCCGACACCCTCAAGCCGGAAGCGCAGGCTGCATTGCAGGCGTTGCGCGAGTTGGGCATGGGCAGGCAACTGCTGCTGACTGGCGACCGCCAGAGTGTGGCTCATCAACTGGCCCGGGAGGTCGGCATTACCGACGTTCACGCGCAGGCGCTGCCGGAAGACAAGCTCAACCGGGTGATGGGCGAGATTGCCAGTGGCTTCAGGCCCATGGTGGTGGGTGACGGCGTCAACGACTCGCTGGCGCTTAAGGCCGGCGTAGTCGGTGTGGCGATGGGGGCGGGCGGTGCAGACATCGCACTGGCCTCGGCCGATATCGTGTTGATCGGCAGTGATCTGCGCCGCTTGGGCACTTGCGTGCGCCTGAGCCGTCAGTGCCGTCAGACCCTGCACGTGAACGTGATCATCGGCCTGGGCTGGACGCTGGCCATCGTCGCACTGGCGGCCTTTGGTCTGCTGGGCGCAGCGGGCGCGATGATTGCTGCCATTTTGCACAACCTCAGTACCTTACTGGTCTTGGGCAATGCCGGGCGTCTGCTACGTTTTCAGGAGCCGCTGATCAAATTGTGAGCGGTTCGCAGGCATGAATAGCAGTCGTCATCCCTGGACCGCTCAGGTCATTGCCGGGTTTTACGTACAAAAAATGGCTTGAGCTTTGAAGAACTCTGTTACAAATTAACGGTGTTATCAGAGTGCGATCCAGATTCAGGCTGTCGTCTGGCGCGAGTCAGTGGGCACAAGGCTGTTCCCCGGAAGTTGATTCAATGCAGTTTCGCCATCGCCATTAGCCTATCGGCCCTTTTGGAGGGCTTGTCCTGGATGCTCTTTTCGAGTTTCTGGATAAGGGGGTGATTTTGTATGCTCACGCAACTTCCGTCGGCCTTGCAGAACCTTCATCTGCCGTTGCGTCTCAAGCTCTGGGACGGGCATCAAATGGACCTGGGGCCTGATCCCAGCGTCACTATCGTGGTCAAAGACCCGCAACTGGTGTCAGATTTCACCCACCCCAGTCTGGACTTGCTGGGCCGCGCATTCGTGGAAGGGCGACTTGAACTTGAGGGCTCCATCCGTGAAGTGGTCAGGGTGTGCGACGAGCTGACTCATGCACTGGTGGAGGATGAAGATTCCGACACGCCGGTACGCACCCGGCACGACAAGGCCACTGACGCCGCCTCGATCTCGTACCACTACGATCTTTCCAATGACTTCTACCAGCTCTGGCTCGACCAGGAGATGGTGTATTCCTGCGCCTACTTCAAGACCGGTAATGAGTCGCTGGAGCAGGCGCAGCAGGACAAATTCCATCACCTGTGCCGCAAACTGCGCCTCACGCGGGGCGAGTATCTGCTGGACGTGGGGTGCGGCTGGGGCGGTCTGGCGCGCTTTGCAGCACGCGAGTATGGCGCCAGGGTCTTTGGAATCACGCTCAGCCGCGAGCAGCTGGCGCTGGCACGTGAGCGTGTGAAGGCTGAAGGGCTGGAGAGTCAGGTCCAGCTTGAGCTGCTCGATTATCGTGATCTGCCGCAAGACGGCCGCTTCGACAAGGTGGTCAGCGTCGGCATGTTCGAGCATGTCGGCCACGCCAACCTGCCGCTGTATTCCCAGCGCCTGTTTGGCGCAGTGAAGGAGGGCGGTCTGGTGATGAACCATGGCATCACTGCCAGACACACCGACGGACGTCCGGTGGGACGCGGGGCGGGTGAGTTCATCGATCGCTACGTATTCCCCAACGGTGAGCTGCCGCACCTGGCGATGATCAGTGCGCATATCAGCGAGGCCGGGCTTGAAGTGGTCGATGTCGAAAGTCTGCGTCCGCACTATGCCATGACCCTGGAGCACTGGAGCGCCCGACTCGAATCCCGCCTCGGCGAAGCCGCTGCCATGGTTGCGGAGCACACGCTGCGCATCTGGCGGCTGTACCTGGCCGGCTGCGCCTACGCATTTGCGCGGGGCTGGATCAACCTGCACCAGATACTGGCGGTGAAGCCGTTTGCGGATGGCGGAACGGGATTGCCGCTGACGCGCGAGGATGTGTATCGGTAATGCAAATGACTGCATAGAAACGGTTGCGCGAACCGTGGGAGATTCTATGGTTGTCATCAAGCCATAATCAGCCCTTTCGGTTGGTACTCGCTCTGATTTTTCAGCAGGGAGAACGCGATCCGAGCGAGCTTACGGCTGAGCATGACAAGCACCTGGGTAGTCGCTTTTCCGCTGCTCAGGTGTTCGTTGTAGAACCCTTTCCAGGTACTTGATCGACAGGCCGACATGGCTGCGTTATGCAGTAATCGACGAACTTCCGAGCACCCTCGCTTGGTTAAGGATCTACGACCATTTTTTTGGCCCGAGTCACTCACCCTCAGATCCATGCCCAAAAAAGCGATGAAAGAATCGCTGCTTTTAAAGTCGCCTCG
>NZ_FRDA01000012.1 GCF_900143095.1 Pseudomonas asturiensis
GGGAGTGAGCTTGCTCACGAAGACTGACTTCCAGGCACAACCCTTCGACTGAGTACAACGCCCCCTTCGCGGAGGAGTCCGCTCCCACTGGCTGAATGTACCTGCCTATTCGTGGACGAGCAGGCGTGAAACCTGCCCTCACTTCGCCTCGCTGACAATCTGCCGGATCGCACTGACGAACACGTCCACCGGCTGCCCGCCCGATACGGCGTACTGGTCGTTGAAGACGATGGTCGGCACTGAGCTTACGCCGCGAGACGTCCACAGCTTTTCAGCTTCACGCACTTCACTCGCGTACTCGTTGCTGTCGAGCACGGCCTGAGCACGCACGCGATCCAGTCCCACTTTCTGCGCAGCATCCGCCAGAGCCTGGTGGTTTGAAGGGTCTTTCAGCTCGCTGAAGTAAGCCTCGAACAGCGCGTCCTTCAAGGCGTGTTGTTTGCCTTCAAGCTCGGCCCAGTGCAGCAGACGATGCGCGTCGAAGGTGTTGTAGATACGCCGCTCGCCTTTGGCAAAGACAAAGCCCTGCTCGGCACCACGCTCACGAATCGTGTCGTGAATGCTTTCGATCTGTTCGGGCGTGGAGCCGTATTTCTCGGCGATATGCTCTTTGATGTCCTGGCCTTCGGCCGGCATGTTCGGGTTCAGCTCGAAAGGCTGAAAATGGATGTGCGCCTGGACTTCATCACCCAGCTCTGCCAGCGCCTTGTCCAGCGCCCGCAGGCCGATGACGCACCAGGGGCAGGAAACGTCGGAAACGAAATCGATTTTCAGTGCAGTGCTCATAGTGGCCCTCGCTCAATCGGCAAAAGCCACACGATACACCTCTGCCCACCCCTTTCAACCGCACGGGCTTCTACAACTGCGCCAGATTCCTGCCGTCGTCATGCTGCGCTTTCAGATAAGGCAGCACCGCACCGAGCAGCGGAGCCTTGAACGCCTCTTGAAACCGATGCGCAAGCCCCGGAATCAAACGCAACTGACTGCCCTGAATGTGCGCCGCAACGTGCACGCCATGCATCACGGGCAACAGCGGGTCGGCGGTGCCATGAACCACCAGTACCGGCAGACGCAGGCGATTGAGCAGTTCGACCCGGCTGGGCTCGGCCAAAATCGCCATGATCTGACGCTTGACGCCCTCGGGGTTAAAGGCGCGGTCGTAGGAGACCGCCGCCTGATGCAGCAGCTGTGCGCGATCATCCTTGACCTGCGGGCTGCCCAACGCCGCCAACAGATCGGCCTGTTGCTCAATGGCGATTTCCCGGTTCGGCGCGCCACGGCGGGCCAGCAATTGCATCAACGCCGCACTGGGCATCGGCAGGCCCTGAGCGCCGGAGCTGGTCATGATCAGCGTCATGCTCTCAACGCGCGAAGGCGCAAGGTCCGCCAGATGCTGGGCGATCATCCCGCCCATGCTTGCGCCCAATACGTGAAACTGCCGAATCTGCAGGCTATCCATCAGGCCCAACGCATCATCGGCCATATCAGTCAGTGAATAAGGTGCGGAAACCGGCAGGCCGAGCTTGTAGCGCAGCACTTCGTAGGTGAGGTTGGCATCGGCAGGCTGTTGCACCCACGTGGAAAGGCCCACGTCACGGTTGTCATAGCGAATCACCCGATAACCCTGCTGACAGAGCGCGACCACCACCTCGTCAGGCCAGTGAATCAGTTGCCCGCCCAGGCCCATGACCAGCAGCAAGGCAGGGTCGGATTCACTGCCAATACTCTGGTAGGCAATTCGCACTTGCTTGAGTTCGGCAATTTGCACAGGAACATCGACGTCGCAACGATCGGCCGCAAAAGACTGCAAGCTGCACAGAAGCGCGGCCAGAAAAATTAACACCCGCATGAAAAACACCAAAAAACAGATCCCCAGTAGGCAACAAGTCTGATGATGTTTTGCAAAGCGCGCTGCCACAGTTGCGTGACAATTTGATGAAGGGGGCTCAACGGTCGTCTACGAGACCGGCATGCACTCGATCAGGCGCAGGCCAGCAGCAGGTTTTCGCCAAAACGGGCGCGTGCTTCCTGAACCAGCTCGACCTGATCGCCGACGAGACCGAGGGACAGGACCTTGTAGGTCGGCAGACGATCGAACACCGGCGCCAGTTGCTCTGACACGCTGACACGGTCGATGTGCAGGCCGGTGACCGGCAACAGAGCCGCCACGCCAAGGTTGTCCTTGAGGTCGCCGCGGTAGGTCGCCACCAGCTTTTTCAGCGGCGAGTACTGAAGAATGTGGTAAGCGCGTTCGAATGCATTGCGCCATTCCAGGGGCAGGTCGAGGGTCAGGATCGGCTCATCAATCTGCACCCACTCAACACCCCTGGCCGCCAGACGACCGAAGATTTCGCCATAGGCTGGCAGCAGGCGATCAAGCAGATCGAGCTTGTCGAAGTCCTGGAATGCCTGAGAAAACCAGAGGTACGTGAGTGGACCGATAAGCGAGGGCTTGCGACCTTGCTCGCTGGCCGCTTGTGCATCCTTGAGCAGCCGTTCCCAGTCCGGCTGAAAACGCTGATTCTGAGTCAGTTGTGGAATCAGTGATGGACACTGAACGGCCAGCCATTCGGCGGCGCCGGTCATGGACGACTCTTCGCGCTGCCAGCACGCCTGCAAAGCCTGCTGCAGTTCATGATCAGCGCCTATGCGCAGGTAGTCAGCGTTGAGTGCCAGGGCCATGAGGCGTCCTCCATAAAAGATGGCGCTATTGTCGACAGCCGGAGCAACATGAGACAAACTCATTTTTTTCGTGTTGATCACAAATACTATTCATGGAGCACTGACCGTGCTTGAGATACGCCACCTTAAAACCCTCCACGCGCTGCGTGAGGCCGACAGCCTGGTGGAAGCCGCCGAACGCCTTCACCTGACACAATCGGCGCTGTCGCACCAGTTCAAGGAGCTGGAAGAGCGCATGGGCATGCCGCTGTTCGTGCGCAAGACCAAACCCGTGCGCTTCACCAGTGCCGGGTTGCGCTTGCTACAACTGGCCGATTCGATCCTGCCTCAGCTTCGCGGCGCAGAACGGGATATCGCACGTCTGGCGGGCGGTACTGCGGGCCGCCTGCACATGGCCATCGAATGCCACAGTTGCTTTCAGTGGCTGATGCCGACCATCGACCAGTTCCGCGATGCGTGGCCTGAAGTCGAGCTGGATCTGTCTTCAGGCTTCTCGTTCGCGCCGCTGCCCGCGCTGGCCCGAGGAGACCTGGACCTGGTAGTGACCTCGGACCCGCTGGAACTGCCTGGTATCACCTACGTGCCGCTCTTTACCTACGAGGCGATGCTGGCCGTCGCCAATCAGCACGCGTTGGCCAGCAAGCCTTACATCGTCCCGGAAGATCTGCTGGACGAAACCCTGATCACCTACCCCGTAGAGCGTGATCGACTGGACATCTTCACGCGCTTCCTGGAGCCGGCCGATATCGAGCCCGCGCAGGTGCGGACCTCGGAACTGACCGTGATGATGATGCAACTGGTCGCCAGCGGACGCGGGGTGTGCGGGATGCCGCATTGGGCGCTGCACGAGTACAGCTCGCGGGGCTATGTGAAAGCCAAGCGTCTTGGAGAGAAAGGGTTGTTCGCAACGCTCTATGCCGGCATACGCGCCGACATGCTCGACGCGCCTTACATGCGCGATTTCCTGCTGACGGCCAAGGACACGTCATTCTCGACGCTGGATGGCGTCAGCGCAGTGCGCTGACGCCCGGCGTATGCTCAGGCCACCTCGATCTGGCGCTGCCGGTACAACGGCAGAATCAGGTCGCGGGTCAGCGGGGCCAGATGCAGCTCCGGATGAGGTTCTGCTCCAATCCAGATCACCTCCTCGATCTCGGCAGCCGGTACCACCGGCGCATCGGTCATGACTTCGAACAACTGACAGTGCACTTCAAAGCCCGGCTCGTTGGCGGCCGGTGCCGTGAACTCGCCGAGAAAAACCGCCTGCTGCGGATCGATGATCAGCCCAAGCTCCTCCTCCAGCTCACGGGCCAGCGCCAGTGACGCAGCTTCGCCAGGCTCGATCTTGCCGCCCGGCTGCATGAAGGCCTGGGTGCCGCGCTTGCGCACCAGCAGGGTCTGGCCGTCAGGATTGACTAACAAGGCTGCCGCAATGGTGATGAGCTTCATGCAAAAATGTCCGTTTTGAGCAGTCGCGCCTCGTCAGCGCGCTCCAGTGCCAGTGCGATCAGACGATCAATCAGCCCGGCGTAGGACAGACCGCTGGCCTGCCACAGTTTGGGGTACATGCTGATGGAGGTGAAACCGGGAATGGTGTTGACCTCGTTGATGATAATGTCGCGTGCTTCGGTGACGAAGAAATCGACCCGTGACAGCCCCTCGCACCCCAGCACCTTGTAGGCTGTCAGCGCGACGTTACGTACCTCATCACTCAGATCGGCCGCCAGCTCTGCCGGAATGGCAATGCGTGCCTGATCACCGTTGAGGTATTTGGTGTCGTACGCGTAGAACTCGTCGTTGGCGACCACTTCGCCACACACACTGACCTGCGGGTCGCGATTGCCCAGCACCGCGCACTCCACCTCGCGGCCAGCGATGCCTTGCTCGATCAGCAGCTTGTGATCGAACTGAAACCCGAGTGCCAGAGCGGCCTCGAAACCGGCTTCGTCGACCACCTTGCTGACACCGACCGACGAACCCTGACTGGCAGGCTTGACGAACATCGGCAGGCCGAGCTGTTCGGCAACCTGCGAAAACCGGACGGCCTGACCACGGCTCAGCACCACGAAAGGCGCAACCGCGATGCCTGCATCGCGCAGCAGGCGCTTGGTCACGTCCTTGTCCATGCAGACAGCGGAGCCCAGCACCTCCGGCCCCACGAAAGGAATCGCCAGCAGACGCAGCAGGCCTTGCAGCGAACCGTCCTCGCCATAGGCACCATGGATCAACGGGAACACCACGTCGATGCGCGGCAGTGGTTCCCCGGAGCGAACCTCGACGAACTGCCCCTCGGTGCTGCCGGGCAGCAATGCCAGGCGCTTGCCGGACGCGCTCAAGCTGATTTTTGCCGGATCGCCCGCGTTGAGCAGGTAATCGCGCTCATCGAACCGCAGCCAGCCGCCGTGTTTGTCGATGCCTATCAGGGTCAGCTCATAGCGTTCACGATCAATTGCATTGATCACGTTGCGCGCTGACTGCAACGAAACTTCATGCTCGCTGGATTGCCCACCGAAAATGATGGCCACTGACTTTTTCAAAGCGGGTACTCCTGTTTTTCAGGCCGCGAAGATAAAAGCAATTCCTGCTGTTAGTCCAGAGGACGAGTGGTCGCAACCCTCACTCCGGGCAAAAAAAATCCCGGCCCAGAGCCATCCTGTGCGGATGCCCTCGACCGGGACGGCAGATGGAACATTATTCGGCCGACGTGTCTTTCTTGCCAGCGGAACCAAAAGTGGCAAAACGCTTGTTGAAGCCTGCGATTCGACCTTCGCTGGTGGTCTTGCGCTGTTGGCCCGTGTACATCGGGTGCGACGCGCTGGACACGTCCAGAGCGACATACGGGTAGGCATTACCGTCGGTGTGCTGCTGCGTACGATCAGTGTCGACGGTGGAGCCGATCAGGAAAAACGCGTCAGCGGCCGTGTCGTGAAACAGCACGGTGCGGTAAGCGGGATGGATATCGGGTTTCATGGAGACCTCCGGTCACACAGGTGATTTAAGTGTTACACAGTAACATAATGAATCCTGTAGATGATAATGATTCCTGTCGATGGGCCGTATCGAGAGGCTTGATCGGGCAGGCACTTGAAGCTAAGGTTCGACGCGCCTCTGCCAATCGGTGCCCAGGGACGGCCCCCGAGCCGCGGAGGGGACAACAATAAAAGCCAGTAGGACTTTCATGCCTGACACCGCCCGCTACGACCTGCCTGCACATGCTTATGAACGCCTGATCGAAGCCCGGGATTCACTGCGGCTGCTCGATGGTTACGTCAACAAGACCCACGTCATGTGCAACCCTTCGATGCTGGTGGGTTATGTGTCGCTACTGCAGAACGTACTGCAGGACGTGATCACAGCCAGCACACCCGCCCAAGCTCGCGACAACTTCATGAACAAGGCAGATGAACCAGGTTTCGTGGCCCTCAACCCTAAGGAACTGGCCCTCATCCAGCACCTGCGCTGGATCAACCTGGAGGGTCGCGAAGAGGTGTACGCCGCCACAGAGCGCTTGAGACACCAGAAACCCTGGGTGCTGGAAAGCTGAACGAACGCTGCAGCACCACCAGAAGCCATCGCTGGCGCCGCACTTACTGCTCACATCCATGGCGGCAATCCGCTACATTTCAGTTGCGCCCTGCGCTGGATCGCTTATGCGAACCGGCCAGGGTGCGCAAAGTCCGGTAGCCCTGCGGTCCTGCATGCACTCATTCGCAGGCGAAGACGGGGCGCCTGGCGCTGAAAACCATTAGCCCAAGGATGTCGTATGAGCCTCTCACTACTCAGCCGTTACGCAGTCTTCGTCGGATGCGTACTCTTCACCCTGTTCAGTCTGCCGTTCTGGCATCACGAGTGGCTATGGCCGTTCACCCTCCTGACCGCACTACTGAGCGTTGTCGGCATCATCGACCTGCTGCAGAAACCGCACTCGGTACGCCGCAATTACCCGATTTTGGGCAACATCCGCTACGCGGTTGAAGCCATACGCCCGGAGATTCGCCAGTACCTGCTCGAATCCGACAGCGACGCCCTGCCCTTTTCCCGCGCGCAACGCTCACTGGTGTATTCGCGCGCCAAAAATGAGTCGGCCGACAAGCCGTTCGGCACGCTGATCGATGTCTATCAGACCGGTTTCGAATTCATCGGCCACTCCATGCGACCCGCTCCGTTGAGCGACCCCAACAGCTTTCGCGTGTCGATCGGCGGCCCGCAATGCACGCAGCCGTATTCAGCCTCTATCTTCAACATCTCGGCCATGAGTTTCGGCTCGCTGAGCGCCAACGCCATCCGTGCGCTGAACAAGGGCGCGAAACTGGGCAACTTCGCCCACGACACCGGGGAAGGCAGCATCAGCCCTTATCACCGAGAGCACGGGGGCGATCTGACCTGGGAACTGGGCAGCGGCTATTTCGGTTGTCGCACGGCGGATGGCCGCTTCGACCCGCAGCGGTTTGCCGAGCAGGCCAAGGACCCGCAAGTGCGCATGATCGAAATCAAGATGAGCCAAGGGGCCAAGCCCGGTCACGGCGGCATCCTGCCCAAACACAAAGTCACTCAGGAAATCGCCGACACTCGGGGTATCCCGATGGGTGAAGACTGTATTTCGCCGTCACGGCACAGCGCGTTCTCCACACCCTTCGAGCTGATGCAGTTCATTGCGCAGTTGCGCGAACTGTCGGGCGGCAAGCCGGTCGGCTTCAAGTTCTGCCTGGGCCATCCATGGGAGTTCATGGGCATCGCCAAGGCCATGCTCGACACCGGCATCTACCCGGACTTCATCGTGGTCGATGGCAAGGAAGGCGGAACCGGGGCCGCGCCGGTCGAATTTACCGACCACATGGGCACGCCGATGCGCGAGGCGCTGCTGTTCGTACACAACACGCTGGTCGGCCTGAACCTTCGCGATCAGATCCGACTGGGCGCCAGCGGCAAGATCGTCAGTGCTTTCGATATCGCCAGCGTGCTGGCCATTGGCGCCGACTGGGCCAACGCCGCGCGCGGCTTCATGTTCGCCATCGGTTGCATTCAGTCACAAAGTTGTCACACCAACAAATGCCCCACCGGCGTCGCCACTCAGGATGCCCTGCGTCAACGCGCACTGGTCGTGCCGGACAAGGCCGAGCGGGTGTACAACTTCCATCGCAACACGCTCAAGGGGCTGGCCGAGATGCTCGCCGCAGCAGGTCTGGATCACCCTTCACAACTGGAAGCCAAGCACTTGGTGAGGCGCATGTCGGCCACTGAAATCAAGCTGTTCTCGCAAACTCACGTGTTCCTGCAACCGGGCCAGTTGCTCAACGGCGTGAAGGACGACAGCTTTTATTCACGCATGTGGCAGATGGCGCGAGCCGACAGTTTCGAGCCCGCCGACGTCGCCTAAGCAGGCTGGTGTGGAGACATTCTGTAATAGCCTGATTTTGCAATTATCCTGATTTAACGCCACCCTGCCGCGCCGCCGAAAGACACTGACTGGCGGCGCGGAACCTCAGCCCTCTGTGGCCCATCTTATTAGCAACTTTCAAGAGTCCACCGTTATGACTAACGGACGCGATCATCGAATCGACTTCTTTCGGGGCCTGGCGCTGATCTTCATTTTCTGGGATCACGTGCCAGACAACCCGCTGGCCCAACTGACCGTGCGCAACTTCGGTTTCAGCGATGCGGCGGAGATCTTCGTCTTTCTGGCCGGTTACGCGGCGATTCTTGCGTACGGGCGCATTGCCCGACGCGAGGGCATGCTGGTCGCAGGCGTGCGTATCCTGCGGCGCACCTGGGTGCTGTATGTGGTGCACATCTTTCTGTTGACCTTGCTGATGGGCATCGTCTTCGTCGCCAACAACCATGTCGAGACCCGCGATATGGTGCAGCAGATGGGGCTCGAATACTTCGTCGGCAACCCCCAGCAGGCGCTGGCCGATGAACTGCTGCTGCGCTTCAAACCCAACCTGACCGACCCGTTACCGTTGTACATCGTCCTGTTGCTGACGCTGCCTTTGATCCTGCCGCTCATGCTGCGCAAGCTGGAGCTGGCGGTCGGCCTGTCGATTGCCCTGTACCTGATGGTGCCGCTGTTTGGCTGGAACCTGCGCGCCTATGAAGGCGGCGGCGTCTGGTATTTCAACCCGGTGGCCTGGCAGTTGCTGTTCATCCTCGGCGGTGCCTGTGCGCTGCGGGCCGAGACGCAAATCGCCAGGGAACGTGTCCCGTTGCGTCAACAACCGCTGTTCATGCTTGCCGCCGTTTACGTGCTGATCGCTGGCGTACTGACCTTCAGCGAGAAATGGCCAGGGTTGCACACCGCACTGGTATCGACCCTGCAACTGGAAAGCCTCTACCCCATCAGCAAGACCGACCTGGCACCTGTGCGGCTGCTGCACTTTCTGGCGCTGGTCTACGTGGTCGCCCGCTTGCTGCCCGCCACCAGCACCTGGCTCGAAAATTGGCCTGCTCGCCAGACCTGCCGCATGGGCCGCTACTCACTGGAAGTGTTCTGCCTGGGCGTACTGCTCGCCCCTTTGGCCGACATGGCCAATGCACTGGCGGGAGACACCTGGCCAATGCAAGTCACCACCGCGATCGTCGGCCTCGGGTTGATGATGCTGATGGCCAACGGGCTTGAGTTGAACAAACGCTTCGATAAAGCGCCCCGTCTCTTGCCAACCTGAGAATCGCATCACATTCAATCGCCCTCTCGGAAAGTTCCTACTGCTTTATCAGGCCAAGTTTTTCTTGAAATGGCCGTTATTCGGTATGAACTTAACGGGAGGGTAATGCCTTGAATATTGATACCGTCACAACCCACATGAAGACCTTGCAGCCTACGGCCATGCCACGCGCATTGGAATCGGGAATGGTTGGCGGCGCTGCGCCAAAAAAAGAGGCTATGACGGCTGACGCCACAACAGCGAAAGAAAAGCCTTTTTATGAATGTGAGAAAGAACCCTGGCTTTCAGAGCCAGTGGATCCGCTGATCACGAATCGTGAAGAGTATGTGGCGCATCAAAAAATGTTCAATGCTATCGATTTGAGACTCATGCAGATCACGTATGACGCTTACAGAAAAGAGCTGATAGATACCCATCCAGACATCGCAAACAAAAAATTTGGCTTCACACTGGACGAAAGCGCATCCCTGAAAATCATTGGTTATGACAACAGCTTAACCGAAACCGACAGAGCGGTGCTGACGGAATCCATCAACAACTTCCAAGAACTTAAAAGCATGGTCCAGGCAAATGCAAAAATGCTCATGACCCTGGTGGACCATGATCACGAAACGTTCGGAAATCGATACAACCTGAACATCGAGAATTTTCACAGCATTATAGATTACGACAAGATACTAAACACTGGCATTAACCTTATGCAAAGTGAATGGGTACGGCAAGTTCAGAGCAATGCTGAAAAGATCAGCCATTCATATATTTCTGTATCGGCATAAAAAGTCTGGCGGGATTTTTTTCATACCAGAGCTTAACGCCACACTGAAAAATACAGGCACAAGCCAGAGGCAGACGTATCTCTTGTAAATCATCCTCATTATAATTTTTTAGACAGGGCTGAATGCCGCTGATAAAACCGACATAATAGAAAGCCACCCCATCAGTCAACCCACACTAACCAAAACAAGAAAACTCCTACAATAAAATCATCCATTCAAATTCTAGAGAAAAATCCTACAACATTATCAGGGCAAGTTTTTCAACCTAAGGCCGTTAGCGAGTTAACTCATCAGCAGGAATACCTGACATGAAAATCAGTGCAGCAACCATGAGCCTCGCGTTCCAACCTGACCTCATCAAAAAAGCGACCTCCAGCCCGGCACTTGCGGAGTTGTCAAAACCTCTGCCGACGCCTGTCAAACCTCCGCGCGATCCAAATGAAGAATTTTACCGGTTCGAAGAAAGCCCTTGGCTGCCAAAAAACGACAAAGGGGAAATTGACGAAATTTACAAATTCCTTTCGGCCGAAGACATAAAACCAATGAGGGATAAGTTTCTCGAAATTGAACTGAAAAAATTTGAAAGCTCGATCTGTAGCATGTTCGACGACTTTCACAATTTCAAACAGCAACTCGCCTATTTGAACCCCGGACTTGCAGGCAAGCACTATGGCTTCACCTTGAGCTTCGACGAAACCATAAAGATAACTGACCCGGATGGCGTATTAACGCCCGCGGAGCACACCTACCTCACCGAAGAACTCAACAAACGCAAGCCGCTCAAGGATGCGTTGATCACCAACGCCAAAAGCATCATGACCTTGCTGGATCACTACTCAGAAAAATTCGGTACCGAGCACACGCTCAACCTGGAGAAATTCAGCAAGGTCATTGACTACGGACAAGTGTTCAGCCGCAACACCATTGGTAACTTCATGGACACCATCATCTACCAGATCGAACGCTATGCACCAAAGCGCGAGGTCAAGGAGGAACCGTTGGTGGACGTTCACGCTTGAAACCGAGAAAGGCATCACACCACCGCCCTCATCCGGAAACTTCCTACAGGGTTATCAGGCAAAGGTTTTCTCCACATCGCCGTTATCAAGGAAGCGTCATCCATTCAGCAAGGAGCGAGACATGAATATCAACAGCGCAATTCCATACTACATACCCGCTCAAACACCTCGGCAGACTCTTGCGCCTCTGCCGACCAACCCGCCCTCGTCCGATGTGTCAACGCATCAGGAGAAGAAAGAAGCCTATGCGAAAGAGTTCTACACAAGGGAGGAAGAGCCTTGGAACAAAATATCTTACGATTACATGCAGGACGGTGTACCCGTATCAATGCAGCATTATGCGAAGGAATGCTATTTACTGTCCATGAGAGTGTCGGCCGCTAGAGAGCTGGGCAACCAAGAACTATTTTTTGGTGCTTTTAAAAAACAAGTCGCACATATCCGACCGGACTTGGCAGAGAAAAACTTCAGCTTTACTCTTGGCGACGACGCGGAGATCAAAATATTGGACCCCGGAAAAAAACTGAACGACGACGACTTACAATGGTTAACCAGAGCCATTAATTCAGACGGCGACTTCAAGGGTTCGGTAAGAGAAGGTGCGAAGCTTATAATGACGATATTTGACCATGACTCCAAAAATCTTTCAGGAAAAACCAACCTGAACCTTTTGAACTTTCAGGATATTGTCGACCTCGGGAAGGTACTCTCAGACCCGATTGACATGACTGAAGGATGGATGAAGCAAGTGAAGGAGCATGACGAGAAAAATGGGAATTCTCTGATAAACACCTACGCGTAGGTGTCAAAAAGGGCGCTCCGTAGACAAGCGGAGCCGCCCTTTCTTAAAATTTACGGCCTTGTATGCAAATTGGTTAGCCAACGCTTACACAAATGCCCTAGCTTGAACTCATAAACTTTGTCCTCCAGCCGCCCCGTCAAAATATTACTGGCACTATAAACCCCCTCCTCGTAACGCGTACTCCACGTAAGCCTTTTCTTATCGACGTTTTCATATATGCTGTCTGCGAGCCAGCCTCCTTCGCAACGCTTGAATTCTATCAGCTCTGATATTTTTCCATTTTCATCAGATAAAAAGGTTTTTTTCACCTCCTCTCCGGCACCCGTAGTCAGTGAAAAGAACAACTGCCCCCCCTCCAAGGGATACGCCTTGCTGTCCGTAAAATTCGCCTCCAGCGTTACCTCCTTGAATCCTTGAGTGGCTAGAAACCCTTTCTTGTCACTCTGAATTGCCGAAATCGGTAAAATACCTTTCTCGTTGAGCAGGTCGTAACTCATGTGAGGAAACGACCCGAGCACAATCCTGTATTCCGCGCTTTCAAACTTGCTCCCTTCAACGGTGATTACGCGGACATTGACCTGAGCACCGGGGTTCAAGCCGGATATCAGTTGAGCGCTTGCAAAGCGTTTAGGCTTCCACTCGCCACTGTCAACTTGATATTCAACTTTCCAGAGTTTGTCGTATTGACTGCCAGGCGTTGCCAACAAAACATTCTGGCCACGAACCGCGGTAAAGCTGTACTGATGGACCGCCGAAACACTTTCCAGCGTCTGAGTAATTTGGTGAATCTTGTCGGAGAGCACGACCACACCTGGGTTTTCTGCGCGCAACACCGATGTTTCGTGCAGCGCATCCGACGCAATGCTGACAACACCGCTTTCACCCTGTGCAAGCGCATGGCAGGACATTGCCAGAAACAGTCCCGACACGAGCATGCGGCACGTATTACTTTTATTGTTTTTCATTTTAAATTCTCAACGTAAGTCCATTAATGTACGCCGGGCCTCATTGCCACTGACTGCCTGGACGTAATCAGCGAATACGTTGAAGATCAATACCGAGAACAACTTTACGGAAACATCCTACACATTAAAAAATCGTG
The DNA here is from genome assembly GCF_900143095.1 of Pseudomonas asturiensis. Classification (GTDB taxonomy): domain Bacteria; phylum Pseudomonadota; class Gammaproteobacteria; order Pseudomonadales; family Pseudomonadaceae; genus Aquipseudomonas; species Aquipseudomonas asturiensis. The sequence goes on from NZ_FRDA01000012.1 coordinate 13,044, forward strand.
CGTATTCAAACAACATGCTGGATCAGTCACTCCAGGACGCCCCCGACTGCAATTTTTCTGACCGCCCCGCATCGGCTGCACAGTCTCACATTGAGCCCGACAATTTCTCCTGTAATCCCAACCAGCGTCTAAGCTTGTCTCAGGTGCGTTAACAGGGTGACGGGCCATCGACTATGGGCGTATTCAGGCATTCCGATAGCAGGCAAGATGTGATTTCCGCTGACCGTCAGGATGACCCACGCGCGCCGCAGCAGCCCCGTCGTAAACGTTATGGATGGCGGGTGTTCTGGGTGGTCGTGGCACTGGGCGGTGTCGCGCTGGGCGCAGCGGTGGCCGTGGAAAGCCGCAGTTCCAGGCTTCAGGCACGCGAATTCAGTCGCTTTGCCGCCAGCCTCGGTTATTCGGTGCAGCCAGGGCCGAGTACGCAGGTGGTGTATCCGGGTGACGGGCCTTTCGATAAACGCTTGGGCTACTCATCGCTGGATGAATTCCTGCCGCGTTTGCTCAAGCGCGATTATGTGATCACGCGGCAGGCGCGCTTTTCCCCCGAACTGATGCGCTACAGCCAGCACGGCTTCTTCGTGCCGTATCAGGAAAAGATTCAGGCCGGGCTGTCGATCACCGACTGCCGTGGCGCGCCGCTGTATGAGTTTCGCTATCCGCAACAGTTCTACCCGGCATTTGCCGACATTCCGCCAGTGGTGGTGCACAGCCTGCTGTTCATCGAAAACCGCGACCTGCTTGACCCGCAGCAGCCGCTGGCTAACCCGGCGGTGGACTGGCCGCGATTTGCCAAGGCCGCGTGGTCGCAAGTGGCACGGCTGCTGTCGCTGCCTGGTCAGTCAGCGGGCGGCAGTACGCTGGCCACGCAACTGGAAAAGTATCGCCACTCGCCGGATGGGCTGACGCAGTCTGGCTCGGAGAAAATCCGGCAGATGATTTCCGCCAGCGTCCGGGCTTATCAACCCGGCGCACAGACGCTGGAAGCACGTCAGCATGTGGTCAGGGATTATCTGAACAGTGTGCCGTTGTCCGCGGTTCCCGGGCACGGCGAGGTGCATGGTCTGGCCGAGGGTTTGCGAGTCTGGTTCGGTGTGGACTTTGCCAGAACCAATGAAATCCTCGCGTCCAGTCCTGCAGACCCAAAAAGCCTGGCCGAAAAAGCGCTGGCCTTGCGCGAGGTGCTGTCGCTGGTGATTGCCCAGCGCCGCCCTTCCCATTATCTGGCCAAGGGTCGTCTGGAACTGGCTGAGCTCACCGACAGCCACATTCGCCTGCTGGCCCAGGCCAAAGTGATCGATCAGCCCCTTGCAGATGCGGCGTTGGCGGCGACTGTCACCTACCGCGACTGGGTGCAGCAGCCGACGATTCAGCCCATTGAAACCAACAAGGGCATCAGCGTTGCGCGCACCCGGCTGTCGAACCTGCTGAATCGTCCGCTGTATGACCTGGACCGCCTCGATCTGTCGGCCACCAGCACCTTGCACGGTCAGTTGCAGACCCAGGTCAGCCAATACCTGCGCGACCTGGCCGACCCGGCGTTTGCGGGCAGCATCGGTCTGATGGGTGAGCGTCTGCTGACCCCTGCCAGTACCACGCAAGTGCGTTACAGCTTCACGCTGTTCGAGCGCGGGACGGATGGCTCGCGGGTGCGCGTGCAGACCGACAGCACCGATCAGCCGTTCGACATCAACGAGGGCAGCAAGCTGGAACTGGGTTCGACCGCCAAGATGCGGGTGCTGACGACCTACCTGGAAATCATCGCCGAACTGCACGGGCGCTATGCCGACATGAGTGTCGCGCAACTGAGGAAAGTCCCCATCGAAGAGCCCGATCGCCTGACACGCTGGTCGGTGGACTACCTGATACAGAACAAGGACCGCGACCTGTCGAAAATGCTTGCAGCCGCGCTGGATCGCACCTACTCGGCCAGCCCCGGCGAGGCGTTCTTCACCGGCGGCGGTATGCATCGTTTCAACAACTTCCGACACGAAGACGACGGGCGAATTCCGACCTTGCGTGAGTCGCTGCGTGAGTCCATCAACCTGCCGTTCATTCGTCTGATGCGCGATATTGTGCGCTACAGCACCTATCAGGCCCCCAGCAACAGCGCGGCACTGCTCAAGGACGACGACAACCCGCGTCGCCAGGAATACCTGAGCCAGTTCGCCGACCGAGAAGGCACGGTGTTCCTGCTGCGTTTCTGGAAGCGCTACAAGGACAAGACCACGCAGGAACGTCTCGACACGTTTCTGGACGGCATCAACCCGACCGCCATCCGTCTGGCCGCCGTGCACCGTTACCTGTTGCCGGGGGCTGACCGCAACACCTTCAATGCCTTCGTTCGTGCGCACCTTGAAGACCCGAGAGCCACAGTGAAACTGACCGAAAAACGTCTGACGGATCTGTATGACAGCTATGGTCCGGGCGCGTATGACCTGCCGGATCAGGGTTACATCGCGCGCGTGCATCCTCTGGATCTGTGGCTGGTGGGCTATCTGCTCAAGCACCCCGACGCGCAGTTCAAGGACGCCGTGTCGGCCAGCCGCTTCGAACGTCAGGAAGTCTATGGCTGGCTGTTCAAGAGCCGGCACAAGGGCGCGCGTGACAGCCGGATCCGCACCATGATGGAAGTCGAGGCGTTTCTGGACATCGAGCAACGCTGGCAGCGCGTGGGCTATCCCTTCGATCATCTGGTGCCCTCGCTGGCGACGGCCATCGGCAGCTCCGGCGATCGCCCGGCAGCCCTGGCCGAGCTGATCGGTATCATCCAGAACGACGGCATCCGTCTGCCCGCTGTGCGTATCGACAGCCTGCAGTTTGCCGCCGCTACGCCTTATGAAACCGAACTGACCATCAACCCGGAACTGGGCCAGCGGGTGTTGCCGTCCGAAGTGGCCGCAGCGATGCGCGAAGCGCTGTCGCAGGTAGTGGACGGCGGCACCGCAAAACGGGTGCAAGGCACCTTCAAACTGCAAGACGGCAGCGTGCTGGCCATGGGCGGCAAAACCGGCACCGGCGATAACCGTATCGAAAGCATCGGCGCAGGCGGACGCGTCATCAGTTCGCGGGCCATCAACCGTACCGCGACCTTCGTGTTTTATATCGGCGAGAACCATTTCGGCGCCCTGACAGCGTTCGTGCCGGGCCGCGCCGCTGAGGGTTTCCGTTTCACCTCGGCACTGCCGGTGCAGGTGCTCAAGGGCATGGCACCGATATTGACGCCTTATCTGGAGCGCAATGGAAAAGCGATGTGCAACGCGCCGCCTCTCGACAACCGCACGCAGACATAGCCCGTTACCGTTCGTCATGATCACTTGCAGCTCAGTTTAGATATATCTTAAGGTATATCTAAATCGGACAACGAGAGATGACAACTATGCGTGATGACGCTCATCACCCCCACCCCCGCCCCCATCATGTTCGTGAAGACCGCGACGGCTTTGAAAAGCGCCCCGGCCGTGAACGTGGCGGACGTGGCCCGCGTGTATTTGCCCCGGGCGACCTGAAATTACTGCTGCTGGCGTTGATCGCCGAGCAGCCTGCCCACGGCTACGACCTGATCCGCAAGATCGAAGGCCTGTTCGACGGTGCGTATTGCCCAAGCCCAGGCGTGATCTATCCAACCCTGACCTTCCTGGAAGAAAGCGAGCTGATCCTCGGCGACGCCCAGGCAGGCAAGAAGCTTTACACCGTGACCGATGCCGGTCGCGCCTCCCTGCTGGAACAGGCCGTTGCGCTGGACGGCGTGCGTACACGCATCGACGTCAGCAAGCGCTCGTTGCGCGGACATGATCGGCCGCCGGAAATTCACGAAGCGGTGCACAACCTTCGCCATGCCATGCACATGCATGACGGCCGCTGGAGCCCGGAAGAAATCATTCGGGTTCGTGATCTGCTCAATAACACCGCCAAAGCCATCGTCGATGGGCCGCAATCAGCCTCGGAGCAGTCGCAATGACGTCAGAACCCACGACTCAGGAGCAAACAATTCACCGCGTGATGCACGACATCAAGCGCCGCAAGCTCACGGTGCTGCGCGTGACCCAACTGACACCGCTGATGCGCCGTATCACCCTGCAAGGCCCGGAACTGAACGGGTTCATCAGCCTGGGCAGCGACGATCACGTCAAACTGTTCTTCCCGCGCACCCCGCAGGAACACGAAGCGCTGGAAACCCTGACGCCCGCCACCGACAAGGACGCGCCACGTCCGCCGATGCGCGACTACACGCCACGTCGCTATGACGCAGCCAACGGCGAACTGGACATCGATTTCGTGCTGCACGGCGAGGGCCCTGCCGCTACCTGGGCGGCTCAGGCTGAGCCGGGGCAGTTTCTGCATATTGCGGGACCCAAGGGTTCGATGGTGGTGCCGGACATGTTCGACAGCTACTTGCTGATCGGCGATGAAACCGCGATCCCGGCCATTGCCCGACGCCTGGAATCGCTGCCAGCCAACCGCGCTGCACTGGTGGTGGTCGAAGTGGCCAACGAGCAGGAGCAGCAGGTGTTCCAGAGCGCGGCGCAGGTCGATGTAATCTGGATCGTGCGCGGCGAGCAGAACCTGATTGACGTGACGCGTCGTCTGGAAATGCCCGAGGGCAAGCTCTATGCCTGGGTCGCCACCGAATCCGGTCTGTCACGCAAGCTGCGTCGTGTGCTGCTGGAAGAATTCGGACTGGATGAGGCGTTCGTCAAGGCTGCCGGTTACTGGAAGCTGGACGGCGAAGAAGCCTGAACCTGAGCGGTCTGGCGCTATCGGCAACGTCAGACCACCCTACTGTGCGCCTGATCATTTCTGACGGCGCGACGCCCAGTGGTCCACACCCAGCAGCACCAGCGCAATCATCACGAACCCCAGCAGAACGCCCAGCGCATTGATGAAGGCCTGGGTGTAACCGATGGTGCCGATATCAATGAACGGGTACATGTAGTCGCCGATCACATCGCCGCGCAGCAGGATGTAAGCGAAGTACACCACCGGGTACAACGCCCACAGCAACACGTGGCCCAGACGCAGCCCCCCTTTGGGCACGCACAGCCACCAGTACGCCAGAAACGCCAGCGGCATCACGTCGTGCAGCAGCTCATCGGCGATGAACTGCCAGCCCTGCGGATGCCACAAATGGCGCAGCAGGATGTTATAGGCGATGCCGACCACGGCAATGCTCACTGCAATACCGCTGCACACCACGGGACTGCGGAAAAACCGATGCCCCGCCGACTGCCGCTCGCTGAGCGCACAGCTTAGTGCAATCGCCACCAGCGTATTGGTGAGCACCGTAAAGAAGCTGAAGAACCGGACCAGCCCGCCCAACAGGCTGGCGTGATCCATCCAGCGCCCGATAAAGATCAGATAAAGCTGAATCGCAAGCCCTGACCAGCCCAGGCAGGCGGCCAGAAGAATGAAGGTGCGCTGCCGTCGGGAACGAGGCAGGTGTTGACTGTGCATCGGTGTGCTTCCTTGAATATCAGCCTCCCTGCCATGTGTTGATTACCAACCCTTGCTGCGGTGCAGCTTTGCGTACAGGCGTTCCACCTTTTCCCGCGCCCAAGGGGTCTTGCGCAGGAACGTCAGGCTGGATTTGATGCTCGGGTCGCTCTTGAAACAACGAATATCGATGCGCTCGGCCAGGCCTGACCACTCGTAGTGCTCGACCAGGGCGTTAAGAATCTGCTCCAGCGTGACGCCGTGCAGCGGGTCGGTAGTGGGTGTTGTCATGTCGAACCTTGAAGCCGATGAGTGACGCGATAAAGGAAGGTGCGCACCTTAGCCGAGCGCTCGCACGGCGCAAAGCACTTCGTGCGCAAAGCGTCGCAGCGCCTTTAACCATAGTCGCTCAAAGCACTGTTACCAAACCTGCAATGATCCATGTCAGGTTAATGTCTTTTTGCAAACTCGTTAGCGTCCTATCATTACGGCTCTAGCTGAACCGATTCTCTGCATTGGAAGTATTTCCCCGACGACTGCCCAGACAGTCGCGGGAGAGCCTTGTCGTTCCCAAAAAACTTAATAAAGAATGCCCCTTTTCATGCCTAGTTCATCCAAGCATCATCGCGTCGTCACGGTTCATCGTGCTGTCAGTCTGTGGGGGCTGACGCTCATCGGCCTGGCGAGCACCGTCCATGCCGCGCCGGCCCTGTCCACCGATTCGCCCTGGATGCTGGGCGATTGGGGCGGCAAGCGCACCGACCTCTCCACGCAAGGTATCGACTTCAAACTCGACTACACCAGCGAGACGGGTGCCAATCTGCACGGCGGCTACAACCACGACAAGGCGACCCGTTACAGCGACCAGATCGCCGTGGGCGCTCACCTGGACCTGCAGAAAATCCTTGGCTGGCACGACGCCGAATTCCAGCTGACCCTGAACAACCGCAACGGCGACAACATCAGCAACGACCGAATCGGCGACCCACGCACCGGCACACTCTCCTCTTCCCAGGAGGTCTGGGGGCGCGGCAGCGTCACCCGGCTGACGCAGATGTGGTATCAGCAGGCGTTCTTCGACCAGGCCTTGAGCATCAAGCTCGGCCGTTTCAACGAAGGCGAAGACTTCAACAGCATGCCGTGCGACTTCCAGAACCTGTCGCTGTGCGGCTCGCAGGCCGGCAACTATGTCGATACTTGGTACAACTGGCCGATCAGCCAATGGGCGATGCGTATCAAGTATCAGCTCACGCCCGAGGTCTTCGTTCAGATCGGTGCCTTCGAGCAGAACCCGTCCAATCTGGAAAACGACAACGCATTCAAACTCAGCGGCAGCGGCACCCAGGGTGCGCTATTGCCGGTCGAGCTGGTCTGGTCGCCCAAGGTCAACGGGCTGCCGGGTGAATACCGCGCCGGTTATTACTACAGCACCGCTGATAGCAAAGACGTCTACAAAAACAGCGACGGGCAACCCGCCGCCCTCACCGGGACGGCGTATCGTGGTGCCTCAAGTAAACACGGTCTGTGGCTCAACCTGCGCCAGCAGGTCACGCAGCATGACGGCGACGCCAGCCGTGGCCTGAGCCTGTTCGCGAACGGCACGCTGCACGACAAGAAAACCAACAAGGTCGATCACTATGTTTCGGTCGGTATGGTCTACAAAGGTCCGTTCGATGCCCGCACTCAGGACGACATCGGCCTGGGCCTGTCGCGCATTCACGTCAATCCTGCGTACCGCAAAAACGCTGATGCACGAAATCAGGCAGCGGCGGTCTACGACTACAACGACCCATCCTTCATGCCTCTGCAGGACACGGAATACAACGCCGAGCTGTATTACGGCGTGCACGTGGCCAACGGGTTGACCGTGCGACCGAACCTGCAATACGTCCGCCATCCAGGCGGGCTGGACGAGGTCGATGATGCGCTGGTGGCCGGGTTGAAGGTGCAACTCTCGTTCTGACCGGCGGTTGAATTCAACCGGCGGTAAATCGTCTCAACAGTACGCTTGGTTTCAAAGGCTGTTCAAGAGTGACATCAAGGTCTGCCTTACAGCATTCCAGGGCGTCAATCATTCAATTCTCGCGGAGATTCGCATTATGAGCACTGATGGTGCTTCGGGTAGAAATCGTCTGTTACCGACATTGCTCGGCCTGGTGATTTTGTTGATGGGGCTGGCCTTGGTGGTCGGTGGCATCAGATTGCTGCAACTGGACGGTTCGCTGTATTACCTGCTGGCCGGTCTCGGCTTCGCGGTGACTGGCCTACTGCTGATCACCGGACGCAGCGCTGCGCTTGGCCTGTACGCGCTGCTGCTGTTCGCCAGCACCGTCTGGTCTCTTTGGGAAGTCGGTCTGGACTGGTGGCAACTGGTACCGCGTCTGGCGTTGTGGTTCGCGCTGGGTCTGGTGTTGCTGATGCCCTGGTTCCGCCGTCCACTGCTGCGTAACGGCCCGGCCCGCATGGGCACCGGTGCGTTGAGCATCGCGGTGGTGCTTGCCGGTCTGACCGCGCTGGCCAGCCAGTTCACCCACCCTGGCCGCATCGAAGGTCAGCTGGACCGCGAGACGGCCGGTACGTCCAACACCGCGCCAGCCATGCCTGACGGCGACTGGCAGTCTTACGGCCGCACCGGTTTCGGTGATCGCTACTCGCCACTGGCGCAGATCACACCGGAAAACGTGAGCAAGCTGGTGCCGGCGTGGACCTATCGCACTGGCGACATCCCGGGGCCGAATGATCCGGGCGAGACGACTGCCGAGAACACCCCGCTCAAGGTCAACGGCATGCTGTATGTCTGCACGCCGCACAGCCAGGTCATCGCGCTTGACCCGGATTCGGGTAAGGAAATCTGGCGCTTCGATCCGAAGATCAGTACCCAGAACGCCGAGAACTTCAAAGGCTGGGCGCACATGACCTGCCGCGGCGTTTCGTACCACGATGACGCCGCCTATGCCGCCGCTGGGGCTCCAGCACAAAGCCCGGCAGCGCCTGCTGCGCAAGGTACCTCGACAGCCAGCGCCTGCCCACGCCGGATCTTCCTGCCGACCGCCGACACCCGTCTGATCGCCCTGAACGCCGACACCGGCAAGATGTGCGAAGACTTCGGTAACAAAGGCTCGGTCGATCTGACAGCCAACATGGGCACCTTCGCTCCGGGCGGTTACTACTCCACCTCGCCTCCGGCCGTGACCAAGGATCTGGTGATCATCGGTGGTCACGTCACCGATAACGTTTCGATGGACGAACCGTCCGGCGTGATCCGTGCCTACGACGTGCACACCGGTCGTCTGGTCTGGAACTGGGACAGCGGCAACCCTGAAGCCACAGCCCCTATCGCTGAGGGTCAGGTCTACACCCGCAACTCGCCGAACATGTGGTCCATGTTCAGCGTCGACGAAAAGCTGGGCATGATCTACCTGCCGATGGGTAACCAGACGCCGGACCAGTGGGGCGGCGACCGTACGCCGGAATCCGAGAAGTACAGCGCGGGGCTGGTTGCACTGGACATCGCGACCGGTCGCGTGCGTTGGGATTATCAGTTCACTCACCACGACCTGTGGGACATGGACGTGGGCGGTCAGCCGACCCTCATGGACATGAAAACGGCTGACGGCATGAAACCCGCTGTTCTGGCCTCGACCAAGCAAGGCAGCATCTACGTGCTGGACCGCAGCAATGGCCAGCCTATCGTGCCGATCAACGAAGTGCCGGTGCCGCAAGGCGCGGTCGAAGGCGACCACACTTCGCCGACCCAGCCCAAGTCTGACCTGAACTTCATGCCGCCTCCGCTTAAAGAGCGAGACATGTGGGGTGTGACCCCGTTCGACCAGATGTTGTGCCGGATCGACTTCAAGTCGCTGCGTTATGACGGCCCATTCACTCCGCCATCGCTGCAAGGCTCGATCGTTTATCCAGGCAACTTCGGCGTGTTCGACTGGGGCGGTATCTCCATCGACCCGGTTCGCCAGATTGCGTTCGTGAACCCGAGCTACATGGCGTTCCGCTCCAAGCTGGTGCCATCGGCCGAAGTAGAAGGCGGTCCGGGTCGCAAGAGCGAAACCGAAGGCGTACAGCCAAACAAAGGCGCACCTTACGGTGTGATCCTCGAAGCACTGCTGTCGCCGATGGGCCTGCCTTGCCAGGCGCCAGCATGGGGTTACGTGGCTGCGGTCGACCTGACCACTCACAAGACCATCTGGATGCACAAGAACGGCACCGTGCGTGACAGCTCACCGGTTCCGATCCCGCTGACCATGGGCGTTCCAAGCCTGGGCGGTACGTTCACCACGGCCAGCGGCCTGGCGTTCCTGAGCGGCACGCTTGATCAGTACCTGCGCGCCTACGATGTTCGTAACGGCAAGCAACTGTGGGAAGGCCGCCTGCCAGCGGGCGCACAGACGACACCGATGACCTACACCGGCAAGGACGGTCAGCAATACGTGCTGGTCGTGGCTGGCGGTCACGGCTCGCTGGGCACCAAGCAAGGCGACTACGTGATGGCGTTCAAACTGCCGAAGTGATGCGTTGCTGAGGCAAAGGAAAGGCGGCTATCGAAAGATAGCCGCCTTTTTTTGTGCTCTCAGATGAGCGGATGCATTTCCCGTGGGAGGCGGCTTGCCGGCGATGGCGTCAGTTCAGTCACCGATAGGTCGCCCCGGAAAAAGCATCACCGGCAAGCCGGTCTCCCACCGTCCGATGGCTGCAGCAGGACTTGTGTATAACGATGCGCGCGGAGCGATGGACGCGCTCAAGCGCTAACGCGTCTTCCCGCCCGCCTTCCCTCCCGCCCGCAGGATGTCGCTCCAGCGTCGCACGAGATAGTTGTGCTCGTTCATCACCGAGTTCCACACCGCGATATGCCCCATGCGCTCTTCGTATGAGCCGCCGTCACGCACTTCCCCGGCATCGATCAGCGGCAGGCCATCGCTGCCGAGCAGTTGCTCGCGTGCGGGCAATCCGGCGTACCAGTAGTCCCACTCGGCTGCGCTGAGGTGATCGCGGCTGCGTGCCGGGTTGCCGATGTAATAGCCCTGACGCGCCATCACTGCACCCGGCCAGCCGGACAGCCACCAGTTCAGATACGCGTACGCTGCGTCGAGCACCGGACCTTTGGCGTGGCGTGAAAGCGACAGCCCACCGAACCAGCCGCGATAACCTTCCCTGGGCACGGCAACGCGGTACTTGACGCCTGCGCGATGCAGTCGCACCAAGGTCGGCGACCACAGACTCTGAATGTCGATGGTCGGGCTGAGCATCAATTCCGCCGCTTCTTCGTCATCCGACCAGAATGCACCGAAATGCCCTTGTTGCTGTTTGCGCACCAGCACGTCGGCGAGCCGGTCGATTTCCTCGATGCTCATGTTGCCGATGTCCTTGAACTGCGCCAATCCCGCGCCCTGCACCGCCAGTGCGGCGTCGAGCGCACCGATGGCGGCATCACTCTGTAACGCGATGCGTCCGCTCCAGACCGGGTCCAGCAGCCAGCCCCAGCTTTCATCGGCGGTGCTGAGGCTTTCCGGAAGGCGCTCCGGGCGGTAGGCGAAACTGTCGGCGTTGTGGGTCAGCGGCAGCATACTGATGCGCTCGGTGACCGCGCTGCCCAGGCTACCGTCGTGCTGCACGAACAGGCGCTCGCTGGGCACGCTGCCGCTGCCGGGTTGATCCGTGGGCCTCAAACGCCCACGCTTGGGCAGGTCGTTGATCTCGTGCCACAGCGCGATACGCCGCGTATCGATAGGCTGAATCGCCCGCGCCGGCCAGACAAAATCGACGTTGTGAAACCACTGATCGTAAAGGTCGTAACTGTCCGGCTGCATGACCGCAATGCGCTGCGCGGTCTGCACGTCGTGAATCTGATAGACCAGTTTGATGCCCAACTCCTGCTCGGCCCGTTCACGCAGGGAGTCGAGCAAGGTGACCGAGGTGCCCAGCACACGCAACGTGATGGTCATGCAGCGGTCTCGCTCTGGAGTAAGGTCAGGGGCGGTGCGAAGGTGCTGGAAAACACCTCGAACGAGCGACGCAGCAATTCAGGGTCAAGCCCGCGCAGGATGAACACCAGCCGCGAGGTGCGATCCTCACCCGGCCAGGTCGCAAGGTGGACTGGCGCATGCAGGCAATGCTGCACACCATGGATCACGACAGGGGCCTGATTGGCATTCACGTTGAGCAGTCCTTTGACACGCAGGATACGTTCGCCATGGCATCTTAACAGCATCGACAGCCACACCCCGAACCCGACCCAGTCCAGCGCACGCTCCAGGGTCAGGCAGCAGACCTGTGCGTCCCCATGCCGGGGCAGTGTCGATTGCGGCCGATGCAGTTGCCAGCGGGTCACTTCCTGCGCAGGTTCCGCGCTGCGGATGCCCTCCCCCAGCAACAACTGATCACCACTGTGGACCTGTGCCGTGTCGAGCAGTGGCGCGGAAAAATTAAGGGCCTGTAAATGCAGACGCAAAGCGTCGAGGTTCGCCTCGTCGACCAGATCGGTCTTGCTCAGCAGCAACCGGTCCGCTGCAGCGACCTGCGCCAGCCACTCAGGGTGCAGACGCTCCTGCAGCGCGGCATGACAGGCATCGACCAGGGTGACGATCAACCCGATATGAAAACGTCCGCGCAATTGTGGATCGTTGCTCAGTGTTGTGAGGATCGGTGCCGGATCGGCCAGACCGGTGGTTTCCAGAATCACGCGACGAAACGCAGGGATTTCACCGCGACTGCGGCGCTCCAGCAAACCGAGCAATGCGTCTTTCAGTTCACCGCGAATCGAGCAACAGATGCAGCCGCTGGGCAACAACACAGTGTCGGGTGCGACCTCCTCGACCAGCAGATGATCGATACCGACATCACCGAACTCGTTGATCAGCAGCGCGGTGTCGCCCATGTCTTCGTCGGCCAGCAGGCGCTTGAGCAGCGTGGTCTTGCCACTGCCCAGAAAACCGGTGATCACGTTCAACGCAATACTCATGAGGACCTCTGCAAATGGTCAAGCAGCTGGGAGTCGAGTGGGTCCAGCGGACGACCGATCAGAAGTTCGGCCTTCTGCCAGAGCTGTTCCAGGCCTGTCGCCAGTTCCTGCTTGCCGGTAGCGCCAAGCAACAGGTAGGAGACGCCCTGAAAGTCCTCGACCCTCAGGCGAAACGGCGCCATCACCTTATTGATGGCGGCAATGCGTCGCAGGCGTTCACGCCGTCTGGGTAGCTCACCACTCAATGGATCGCTCCAGTGCACGTCTTCGCCCAACAGGCCGCACAGTCCACACATGGGTTATTCCTCGTTCAAATGCATCACGGCATTACATCGCCTGAGTTGGGCCCCAGTGTCTGACCGACAAACAGGTTGCCGCCCGGCTCGCTGGCCAGCAGCACCGCAACAGGCGCCACTTCTTCTGCAAGGCCAAAGCGGCCCAACGGCAGCTCGGCCGCCTTGGCGGTTTTCCAGGCGCTGCTGATGCCGGCCACCAAGGGGGTTTCAATCGGACCGGGCGCGATGGCATTGACCAGCACGTTGTCCTTGGCCACTTCCAGCGCCAGGGACTTGGTGAAGCCGATCACACCGGCCTTGGCCGCGGCGTAATGAGTCAGCTCCGCGCCGCCCTTGATGCCCAGTTGCGAGGCGACGTTGATGATCCGCCCCCAACGCTGCGCCAGCATGTGTGGCAGGGCCCGCTGACTGGCGACGAACACGCTGGTGAGGTCGACGCGCAGCATGTCGTTCCACATCTCTATGCTCAGGTCTACGCAACGTGCTTGCGTCAGCATGCCTGCGTTGTTGACCAGAATATCGATGCCGCCGAACTGCTCGACGCACGCATCGACACTGGCCTGTGCGCCTTCGACGGTCCCGACGTCGGCCACACATTCCTGCACCTGCGCGCCGAGCGTGCGGCATTCCCCGGCGATCTTCGCCAGACTGTCGGGATTACGATCGCCCAGCACCAGACGTGCGCCTTCGGTGGCGTAGGCACGCGCAATGGCGGCGCCTATCCCGCTGCCTGCGCCGGTAATCACGGCGCGTTTGTCTTTGAGTTGTTGCATGGTGAGTTCCTTACTGATCAACGAAATGAAGCGCGCTCGCTCACATCACACAGGCAACCGGCTGAATAAGCGCAGCCCCAGTAGGAGCGAGCTTGCTCGCGAAGGCCATGTTTCAAGCACAGCCTCTCGATTGGACGCACCGGCCCTTTCGCGAGCAAGCTCGCTCCCACAGGTGTTGCATTCGGTCAGCAAGATCGCCTTGTGTTCTGGCAGCGATCAAACAGGTCACTCCGGCCAGCGCACGGTCAGGCCGCCGTCGATCACGATGCTTTGCCCGGTCAGGTAGCTGGCCTCGTCGCTGCACAGAAACCGCACCAGCGCTGCCACTTCATCCGCCCGCCCGACTCGCCCGAGCGGAATGGCTCTGGCGGCCTGTTTCAGGCCTTCCGGGCCCAGCGAGTTCTTGCTGTCCAGCGACTGGGGCGTCTCGATCAGGCCCGGAATCACGGCGTTACAGCGGATCCCTTTCGGCGCCAACTCAACCGCCAACGAACGGCACAGACCCGGCACACCCGCTTTGGCCGCGGCGTAATGCGAATGGTCCTGCCAGCCATACACGCCACCGGCAATCGACGAGATTGCCACCAACGCGCCGCCCTCACCCATGTGTCTGGCGGCGGCGCGAAAGGTGCGCATGACACCGGTCAGGTCCACGTCGAGCATTTCATTCCAGCGCTCGTCGGTCATCTCCAGCAGCGGCGCACGACGCAGCAAGCCTGCGTTGGCCACCGCGTAATCGATCCGGCCAAACGCGTCCAGCGCCTGGCTGGCCAGATCGTCCACCGACTCGGTACTGGTCACATCAAGCGGCAGCATCAGGCATTCGCCGCCCGCCTCTTCGACCAACCGACGGGTTTCATCCGGGTCGTGGGGGTCAGCCGGGTAAAACCCGCCTGCCACTGCCACACCCTGCCGGGCAAACGCTACGGCCAGGGCCTGACCGATGCCGCTGGCGGCACCGGTGACCACTGCAACTTTACGCGTCATATCCCACTCCTCATTTGACGGTTTCAGGACGCACGTGACGAGCGGCAAACATCAGCGCGCCGGACAGGAAGCAAGGCAGCGCACCGAAATACAACGCCGAGGTCTGCCAGTCGCCGCCTGCGCTCAAGACCGAGGTAGCGCCGAAGCCAGCGACCACTGCGCCGATGGGCCCCATGGCATGGATGATCGCGCCACCGGTGGCACGGATGCTGGTAGGAAAGCTTTCACTGATGAAGAACAGCGCGGCCGAGTAAGGCCCGATCAGAAAGAACAGACCCAGGCTGTACAGTCCGACGACCGTCGGCATGTTGCTCGGCCCGTAAAGCATGCCCGCAAACGCCAGACCGCCCAGCATCCAGCCCAGACCGATCACATTGCGACGGCCGATCTTGTCGCCCATCCAGCCGTGGGTCAGGTAACCGCAATAGCCCACCAGGTTGGACAGCACCAGAATGATCAGCGAGTTCTCGAACGAGATGTGATGCACGCTGACGATGACCGTGGTGCCCAAGACGCTGAACACCTGAATCGCCGCCCAATTGAGCAGAATGGCTGCACCTATCACCAGGGTTGCGCGCAGCGAGGTGCCGCGAAATGCAGCGCCGATACCCGCCTTGCTGTGTTCGTCATAATCGACGCCGTAGGTGTGCGCCACGGCCTGCGCCTGACTCACATCGCCCTTCTTGCGCAGTTGCGTGATGCGCTGATGGATCTGGAACTGCGGGCTCTCCTTGAGCTTGCGCGCCATGATCGCGATGACGATGGCCGGAATGGCCGCAAACACAAAGCAGCCCTGCCAGCCGATGATCGGCAAGAGCACCGCCGTGAGCCCCGCCGCAATCAGCGCACCTACCGGCCAGCCGCCCTGCACCAGGCTGTAGATGAAGCCACGGCGTTTGGCCAGACGCGGATCGTCGGATGCCGCATAGATTTCACTCAGATAGGTCGCATTGACGGTCTCTTCCGCATACCCCAGACCGCCGAGCGAGCGGATCAGGATCAACGGCGACTTGCCCCACGATCCACCAATGGCCGTGAGCGCCGAACAGATGGCCGACCCGCTCACGGTAAACATGATCCCCACGCGCCGTCCCAGGCGATCCACCAACGGGCCGATGGCCAGCGCCACTACCGCCGTACCGACCGCGACCCAGGTCGCGATTTCGGCCTGTTCCACTTCACTCCAGGAAAAATGCCGTCCGATTTCGGGCAGCAGGGTTCCGAACAGAATGAAGTCGTATACCGCAAACACCCACGCAAAAAAGGCTATCCATGTGGCGAAGCGCACTTGCTCCGGCGTCAACTGCTCTGGCTTCCAGCCGGTCAGGTCAAGCTTGTTGTATATGGACATGAGTGATGCCTCGGACAGGGCTATGAATCAACGGTTACGTGGGTTGCGACGCACGAAGTCGTCGGCGATCTCGTCGAAGGTGACGAACTTGACGCCCGCATGGCTCTGGATGTGCTCGATCAGGCGCTCCAGCATCAGCAGCACCTGTGGGCGACCGGAGACATCGGGGTGAATGGTCATGGTGAATACCGCGTGCTCATGCTCGCGATAGACCCAGTCGAACTGGTCGCGCCACATTTCTTCCAGGTGACGCGGGTTGACGAAGCCGTGGCTGTTGGGCGCTTTCTTGATGAACATCATCGGCGGCAGGTCATCCAGGTACCAGTTGGCCGGGATCTCCACCAGATCAGTCTCTTCGCCACGCACAAGCGGCTTCATCCAGGTGTCCGGGTGCTGGCTGTAATCGATCTTGGTCCACTTGTCGCCCACACGAACGTAGTACGGATGGAAGTCGTTGTGCATCAGGCTGTGGTCGTACTTGATGCCTTTCTTGAGTAGCAGTTCGTTAGTGACGTTGCTGAATTCCCACCACGGCGCGACATAGCCGGTGGGGCGTTTGCCGGTCATTTGTGTGATCAGTTCGATTGACTTGTCGAGGACGATTTCTTCCTGCTCGGGCGTCATTGCAATCGGGTTTTCATGGCTGTAGCCATGCACGCCGATCTCATGGCCCGCATCGGCCACAGCTTTCATCTGCTCAGGGAAGGTTTCCATGGAATGACCCGGAATAAACCAGGTGGTGCGCAGCCCGTAGCGCTCGAACAGCTTGAGCAGGCGCGGCGCACCGACCTCGCCTGCGAAGAGGCCGCGTGAGATATCGTCCGGCGAATCCTCACCGCCGTAAGAGCCCAGCCAGCCCGCAACCGCATCCACATCTACGCCAAACGCACACAGAATTTCTTTAGCCATTGTTGTTTCTCCGCGGGTTGATCAGACCGGTTTCACCCCATCGAACATGGGCGCCGGTCAGCCATTGATAGGGTGTTCAAGAGCTTGCCATCAGCGTTTCCAACGCCAGAGCGGCGCGCAGCAGCCGTGCGTCCTCGCCTGCCGGGGCGCTGAGCAACAGGCCGGTGGGCAAGCCGCTGCCATCAGTACCGCTGGGCAACGACACACCCGGCATGTTCAGCAGGCTGCCGGGCATGGTCAGGCGCAGCGTGGCGAGGTTGGTCTGAATGAACAGCTCCTCGTCCGCCAGCAAAGGCGCGAGGGCCGGCGCGACGTGAGCGACGCTCGGGGTCATCAGCAGTGCGCCGTCCAGCTCAAGGGTCAGTTGTTCCTGCAAGCGCTCGCGGGCTGCATACAAATGAATCAGCAGGCTGGCAGGCATGTGCCGTGCCGCCTCAAGACGCTTGCGCACTCGAGGGTCAAGCTGGCTGGCGGCATCGCTGTCGAGTAATGGCTGATGCAGAGCGAACGCTTCGGCCGCGCCCAGCCAGCCGCTGTGCTGGATAAGCTGCAGGGTGGCTTGAAAGGCCTCGCAAGGGCGCACCTCGACCAGCGCGCCGCTGCTGCGCAACGCTTCGACGGCGCGCAGCAGGTTGTCGCGAACCGCAGGCTCGACACGCGCATCGTCCAGCACCGCCTGATCGACGATGAAACGCTGGCCGGCCAGGCTGCGCGGCACCCGTGACGTCGGCTTGCTGCGCGCGCACAGCAGGTCGTCGATCACCAGTGCGTCACGAACGCTACGGGTCAGCGGCCCGACACTGTCGAGGGTGAGCGCCAGTGGAAACACGCCATCGCGACTGTAGCGGCGGCTGGTGCTGCGAAAGCCCACCAGGCCATTGAATGCGGCGGGAATGCGAATCGAGCCAGCCGTGTCGGTACCCATCGCGATCGGTACGATGCCCGCAGCGACCGCGACACCTGAGCCTGAGGACGAACCACCGGGAATGCGTGGCGAGTCGTCGCTCAATGGATTGACCGGGGTGCCGAAATGCGGATTCAGGCCAAGCCCGGAATAGGCGAACTCACTGAGGTTGGTCTTGCCCAGGCTGACCAGGCCGGAGCGGGCCAGCAGCCCGACAACCGGCGCGTCCAGCCAGGCGGCCGACACTTGTCGGCGGGTCGCCGAACCTGCCGTGGTGACGGATCCGGCGACATCGAACAGGTCCTTCCAGGCAATTGGAACGCCATCGAGCGCGCCGAGCGGTTGCCCTTGTTTCCAGCGGACGGCCGACGCCTCGGCTTCACGGCGGGCGCGTTCTTCGCTCATTGAAATGAACACGTGGTCGACCTGACGGGCTCGGTGCAGCGCCTGTTCCAAAACCTGCACGGGGTCAGTGCGACCCTGGGCGAAGTCCTCAGCCAGTGCGCAGGCATCAGGCGCAAGTGCGTTGGCAGCGGTATCCATCATCGACATGGCGGACTCTTAAAATGTACTTATTAATAAAATGTACATTTAACGAAGGCAGAATCCGTGCCAATCTCTCGCTCAAGGTTCTTTCGCCCCCCCTCGATCACGACTGAATGCGCCAAGACCATTGGATTAGAAACCTTGCAGGGACAGGACAAAAAGTACGTTCAGGATCAATGTCGCGTTTGGTCGGTGGTCACAATGAAATAATGTATCTTTTATAAAAGATACATTTTAGTGCAGATAGGTAACGGTAGCCCTATGAGTGAGCGCGCAGATGTACCTCAAGGTGACAGTGGCGCATCTGTGCGAGAATCATTCGTCAACCGCCAGAAGTGTAAGAAAACGATGTCAGATGAGGACACGCGCACCGCCTCGCGCTACGCCACGATCCGTGAAGTGTTACGCAATGCCATCCTCACGGGTGCGGCCGCCAATGGACTGGTGCTGCTCGAAGCACCGCTGGCAGAACTGTTCGGCACCAGCCGCGTGCCGGTGCGCAAGGCACTCAATCTGCTGCACGACGAAGGGCTGATCAGCCGCTTCGACGGTCGCGGCTATCTGGTCAACCCCGAAGGCCGTACGGTCGAGCCCTTGCGTCTGAGCCTGAGCCACAAGCAGTTTGGGCTGGACATCGGTGAAGAACTGGTCGACACCCGGCCGTTGGGTGAGCGTATTCATGATGAGATTGGCGCAGCGCTGTCGGCGTGCATCGCGTTCGGTCATTACCGTCTGGATGAACAGAGCGCCGCCGAATATTTCGGCGTCAGCCGCGCAGTGGTTCGTGAGGCGCTGATGCGCTTGCGTGATCGCGGGCTGGTGGAAAAAGAACCCTACTCCCAATGGCTGGCCGGGCCACTGACAGCGCGTGAAGTGACGGATGATTACGAACTGCGCGCCTGCCTTGAACCAGAAGCCTTGCGCCAGACCGCACCGAACCTGAGCCGCGAACACCTGGAAGCCATGCTGGCCAGAGTCATCGAGGCGCAGCAGGCTGAAAGCTGCAGCCTGGAACAGATCGAGCGGCTTGAGGACGATCTGCACCAGCAGTGCCTGGCGGGGCTGCAGAATCGCAAGATCGCGACCCTGATCAGCCAGGCGCAGAGCCCGATGATCATCAACCGGATCTTTTACAAGTTGCTGAGCATCGGTGCCGATGAGGCGATGCTCGCTGAACACCGGATGATCCTTGAGCTGCTCCTGCACGGCGCCTTTGACGCCGCCGCGCTCAACCTCAAGGAACACCTGCACCGCGCCCGCCAACGCATGCTTCAGCGCCTGAAAGTGTTGTCGGTGCTGCCCGAGCAGGAAGTGCCGGGGTATCTGACGCGGCTGAGTTGATCAGCAACGTCAGTCGCCCCCCGTTCTGATTGTTGCCATCTGCGCGTTGGCACGATCAGGTCTGTGCGGGTACTACTTGCCGATCACTTCCCCACGCAACGCAGCCAGGCGTGCGATGAAGCGGTTTTGCACGGGCACCGGAATTTTCTCGGCATCCATGGAAGCAATCAGGTTTTCGACCAGTGCATTGAAGTCGCTGGGGCTCAGGTTCTGCCCCTTGTGGGATTCGGCCAGGCTGTCGCCGGTGTAGGTGCACGGGCCGTCTGCCACGACGCAGAACTTGTCGACCAGCCGGTCGCGCAGCAGCACGATATTGACCCGCCTGAACCGTTCGACGATCCGCTCATCCTTGGCAGCATTGAGCAGCATGCCCTCGACGATGCGCTGAATACCGGCTCGCTGGCCGAGGTCTTGATAAAGGCGATCATCCTTGGCCGGTTGTTGTGCGCAACCCACCAGCAATGCCAGCGTCAGGCACATCAGCAAGCGCATCATCAGAAGCTCCCCTGAACAGACAGATAGGTGCCGTTCTGGTTATCCAGCGTGGCAATTTCCCCCAGGCGTGCGTAAGCCAGCACGAAGGACAGATGCTTGTTGGGGAAGTACCCCACGAACACGTCCGCCCAGTCGCTTTCGCCGGCAAACGACAGGTTGTCGGGCTTTTCGCGGTACTCCACGCCCATGGCCCAGCGCGGGTTGAACAGCACGGCCACCGAGCCTTCCTTGAGCAGACTGCGCGTGTCGCGTCGATCCCCACCAAAACCCAGCAGACCGGTTTCGTTGGCACGGCTGTAGCGCACGCCGCCGTTGACCACCACGTTGTAGCCAAACGCCGCCCCCATGAACAGGCGGCTGGCGGTGAGGTAGCCTTCCACGTCGGAATCGCGCTGCGCGCCGACAAGGCTCGGAATCAGGAAATCGTTCTGATGCTTGTACTGCACGCCCAGCGATACCTGCGGAAGGCTGTCGTAGATCAGATCACCGAACAGCCGCACCTTGACGCCAAATACGTCCTGGCTGAGGTTGTCATCCGGCAGGCTTAGCCGATGTTGCAAGGTGCTGATGTCGAAACGCTGATGCGCGTAGGACAACTCCACGCGATTGCCATAGGCGAAGGCCACGCCTGCCACGTCCAGGTTGTAGTCGGGCAGGTTGACGTGGGTGGCAAACGCTGTCGCGCCCCACTCACCCTGCTCGCTGTAGCCGGTAATCACCGCCCAGGGCGTAATGCCGCCGCCCGCGCTGCCCTCGATGTTGCTGGCACCGCCAGTGGCGATCAAACGACCATTATCGGCCAGGGCAAGGGGCGCAACGGCTCCCAACAGACAACCCAACAACAGCGGTAATTTATAGTGCATGGCTCAGTTCACCATCAGGCCGGGTGTTCTCATGGACTGGACGATCCAGGTTTCAAACGCAGTGGCCGCCAGCGGCCGGCTGATCAGATAGCCCTGCGCGGTATCGCAATGCCAGCGCTGGAGCAGGTCCAGACTGTGCTGATATTCCACACCTTCGGCCACGACCTTGAGCCCCAGGTTGTGGCTCATTTCGATGGTCGAACGCACGATGACCGCGTCCTCGCTGGTTTCATCCAGATTGCGGACAAAGGACTGGTCGATCTTCAATTCCTGGACCGGCAGACGCTTGAGGTGCGCCAGCGACGAATAACCCGTGCCAAAGTCATCCACCGACAGGCTGATACCGCAATCGCGCAGGCGATGCAGCACCACCAATGCCTTTTCCGGCTCGCTCATGACGGCGCTTTCGGTGATTTCAAACACCAGCTGTTCGGCTGGTACGTTGTAGTGCTTGAGCAGGCGCACCACGAATCCGGCCAGGTCGTCACCCAACAGGTCGTCGGCGGAGATGTTGACCGACACCTGCAGCACCAGCCCCCGCTGACGCCATTCGGCCAACTGGCGCATCGCCTCTTCGATGACCCAGTTGGTCAGCAGATGAATGCTGCCGGTGCGCTCGGCCAGCACGATGAATTCCGCAGGCGATACATTGCCGAATTGCGGATGGGTCCAGCGCAACAAGGCCTCGGCCTGGCGTACGGTGCCTTGGCGGATATCCAGTTTGGGTTGGTAATGCAGCGCCAGTTCGCCGTTTTGTGGCGCCTTGCGCAAATCCCGAATCAGACTGATCTGGCGCTGATGCGCCAGGTCACGACCGTCCTGATAGATCTGCAAACGGCCCGGCAGTAAGGCAGCATCCTTGCGAGCGATGGCCGCTCGGCTGACCAGTTCCTGCGCCGAATGACCACTTTCGGGGTAGACGGTGATACCAATGCTGCACTCCAGCGTAATGTCGTGGCTGTCCAGACGCTGTGGCTCGCTGAGCAAGCGTTGCAGGCTGTCCGCCATGGCGACCGCGCCGTCGCTGGTCGTGTGGTCGAGCAGCAACAGAAACTCATTGGCGCTCAGCCGGGCGACCGTATCGCCCGCGCGCAAGGTGCTCTGCAGGCGCTGTCCTATCTCGCGCAGCAACTGCTCCACGCCTTCGGCACCCGAGCCCTCATTGATCAAGGCGAGGTTTTCGATCCCCATGTACAGCAACGCCACCGGACGTTCAGCCGCAACAGCACTGCCAAGGCGCTCCATGACCAGCGCGCGGTTGGGCAGCCCGGTCAGGTTGTCGTGCAGCGCGTTGTGCGCCAGTTGCCCTTCACGCACCGCGATACCGTGTTGCATGCTGTTGATCGCATGCGCCAGCATCCCCAGTTCATCACTGCGGGCCATGTTCACCGGCGTTGCATAGTCACCGTCGCCGATGCGTTTGGCGGCAACGGCCAGCGCGCGCACCGGCAGCGAGACGCTGCGCGCCAGCGCCAGGGTGCCGATCAGCGACGCCAACAGTGCCGCCAGGGAAATCCAGAAAATCTTTTCATCCAGTGGCGCAAAGGCTTGCAAGGCTTTGTCGAGCGGGCTCTGCAGCAAGGCGATCACTTGTCCGTCGCCTGCATTGCCTGTATTGGCGAGCATCAGGGCCTGGCTGAGAAAGTTCAGGTTCGACTGCTCCGTGACCCGCATTTGCCCACCGGACGAGCTGCGCATCAATTCAATCAGACCGGCATGCAGCGCCTCGGGCTGGGTGCTGATCAACTCACCAGGCTGACCGTTTTCAATCGTGAGGAACGACACCTCAAGACCGCTCAACGAGCGAAGCTCCTGAGCGATGTCGCTGTCGATGGAGAAGCCCATCACCACGCGACCGATCGGCAGCGGTGCCAGCACCGTGCTCTCTACCAGAAGATGCGGCGTGCCGCCGCCCGGTACGATCAGCACCGACTGGCTGTTGCGTTTGGCATTACGCAACGCCTGGTCGTAGACGAATTTCGACCCTTCGGGCACTTCGGCCTCGGTACTGGCAATCACAGTGCCGTCCATGCCCAGCAGAAACATGTCGCTGGCGTTGATGCGCTTACCATGGTTGAGCAACACCGAGCGAATGGTCGACGAGTCGGAGCTGGCCACGGCATCACGAAACCCGAAATCAGAGGACAGCAATTGCACGGTATCCCGCAGGCGCTTGCCGCGCAGGTCGATAAGGCGTTCAAAGACCCGGCTACCGACTTCCAATTGCGCCTGGGCTTGCGTGCGAACGGCATCACCCGTCGCGACTTTGACCGCAAGAAAGACGGCACCGACCACAATCAGCAGCAGGGCAGTCAATACGACGGCGATGCGCGCCTGGAAGCTGAGCTTGAGGTTCATTCATGCGCAGCCTTGTGAAAGGCGTCACCGAAACCGCTGGTGGCCGGTTTGGCGGGCGTGTCGGCGGCTTTAGGCTGGCCCGGCAGGATGAAACGTTGCGTGAGGCCCGCAGCCGGAATGTCGAATTCGCCACCCGATATGGGCTGCATGTCCTCGACCTGCGGATGCCAGAGCGTGGCCTGATAATGACCGGCCGGCATCGAATCGAGCTTGAGCTGACCAGTGCTGTCGGTCACGCCAAACCAGGGCTCGTCGGTGACGTAGATATAACCGACCATCCAGTCATGAATGTTGCAGCCCAGCACCACGACGCCCGGCTTGTCGAACAGCAAGGGCTCCGAAGGCGTGCCTTCATAAAGGCGCAACTCGAATCGCTTGGCCGGGGAAAACGAATAGACCTGATGGCGAATGTTATCGCTGTTGGGAAATTTCACCTGCGTGCCGACACGCACGGCCAGAACGTGAGGCGAAAACTCCTGATCACGTTGGTCCATGGCCGCCTTGAGCGGCGCAGGCGAGGCATTCGACGGGCCTTTGAGCGTCACCACGGCATCGGCAAGGGGCGTGCCCTGCTTATCGAGTATTTGCGCCGTCAACGTAGCAGCCGACGCATTCGCCGCCGACGCTATCCATAGCCCGGCAAGCACTGCTGAGAAAAATATGTTGGTCATCACCGATTCAACCCGCCACGGCAGCGCCGTAAATAAATAAGCCAGCCTTGGCGACAATTGAAAGGTCCTGGAAAACCGCTGAACCCGCGGTTTTATCGCCACTCTTCACACTATCGACCAAAGCCATTGAAACCTGAGGATGCTTGCCCCATCTAAGAGCCATGTTCAACTTCTCAGGTGCCCCATGAGCGACCAGCAGACAGACTCGCCAGATTCGCCGAATGACCAGACCGAGCACGAAGTGTCCCTGAGTTCCGACAGCACCTCCCTCGCCCTGCCCGGCCAGAACCTGCCGGACAAGGTCTACATCATTCCGATTCATAACCGCCCGTTTTTTCCGGCTCAGGTCCTGCCGGTCATTGTCAATGAAGAGCCTTGGGCCGAAACGCTGGAACTGGTCAGCAAGTCCGAGCATCACTCGCTCGCCCTGTTCTTCATGGACACGCCCCAGGAAGACCCGCGCCACTTCAATACCAGTGCGTTGCCCGAGTATGGCACTTTGGTCAAGGTTCATCACGCCAGCCGCGAAAATGGCCGCCTGCAGTTCGTGGCACAAGGGCTGAGCCGGGTTCGGATCCGTACCTGGCTCAAGCATCATCGCCCGCCTTATCTGGTAGAAGTCGAATACCCGCAACAGCCCAATGAGCCGACCGACGAGGTCAAAGCCTATGGCATGGCCCTGATCAATGCGATCAAAGAGCTGCTGCCACTCAATCCGCTGTACAGCGAAGAGCTGAAAAACTACCTCAACCGCTTCAGCCCTAATGATCCTTCACCGCTGACCGACTTCGCCGCAGCCCTGACTTCGGCGACGGGCGTGGAATTGCAGCAGGTGCTGGATTGCGTGCCCATGCTCAAGCGCATGGAAAAAGTCCTGCCGATGCTGCGCAAGGAAGTGGAAGTTGCGCGCTTGCAGAAAGAGATTTCCGCCGAGGTCAATCGCAAGATCGGCGAACACCAGCGCCAGTTCTTCCTCAAGGAACAGCTCAAGGTCATCCAGCAGGAGCTGGGCCTGAGCAAGGATGACCGCAGCGCCGACATCGAACAGTTCGAGCAGCGCCTGGAAGGCAAGACCCTGCCGGCACAGGCACGCAAGAAAGTTGACGAAGAAATCGGCAAACTCAAGGTCCTGGAAACCGGCTCGCCCGAATACGCCGTGACCCGTAACTATCTGGACTGGGTCAGCTCCCTGCCCTGGGGCATCTATGGTGCGGACAAGCTGGACCTCAAACACGCGCGTAAAGTGCTCGACCAGCATCATGCAGGCCTGGATGACATCAAGGCGCGGATTCTCGAATTCCTCGCCGTCGGCGCGTACAAGGGTGAAATCAGCGGCTCGATCGTGCTGCTGGTCGGCCCGCCGGGCGTGGGCAAGACCAGTGTCGGACGCTCGATAGCCGAGTCTCTGGGGCGACCGTTCTATCGCTTGAGTGTCGGCGGTATGCGCGACGAAGCGGAAATCAAGGGGCATCGTCGCACCTACATCGGCGCGCAGCCCGGCAAGCTGGTGCAGGCGCTCAAGGATGTGGAAGTGATGAACCCGGTCATCATGCTCGATGAAATTGACAAGATGGGACAAAGCTATCAGGGCGACCCGGCGTCGGCGCTGCTGGAAACGCTGGATCCGGAGCAGAACGTCGAATTCCTCGATCATTACCTGGACCTGCGTCTGGACCTGTCCAAAGTCCTGTTCGTCTGCACCGCCAACACGCTGGACTCGATCCCCGGCCCGTTGCTGGATCGTATGGAAGTGATTCGCCTGTCCGGCTATATCACCGAAGAAAAACTCGCCATCGCCAAGCGCCACCTGTGGCCCAAGCAACTGGAAAAGGCCGGCGTTGCCAAGAGCAAACTGACCATCAGCGACAGCGCATTGCGTGCAGTGATCGAAGGCTATGCGCGCGAAGCGGGCGTGCGGCATCTGGAGAAGCAACTCGGCAAGCTGGTGCGCAAGGCCGTGGTCAAACTGCTGGACGCGCCTGACTCGGTGATCAAGATCGGGCCCAAGGACCTTGAAGCGTCGCTGGGCATGCCAGTGTTCCGCAGCGAGCAAGTG
This sequence comes from Pseudomonas asturiensis, assembly GCF_900143095.1. GTDB lineage: Bacteria > Pseudomonadota > Gammaproteobacteria > Pseudomonadales > Pseudomonadaceae > Aquipseudomonas > Aquipseudomonas asturiensis. The sequence goes on from NZ_FRDA01000012.1 coordinate 38,997, forward strand.
TTGTCGGGCACAGGCGTCATCACAGGTCTGGCCTGGACCAGCATGGGCGGCGCTACGCTGCCCATTGAAGCGACCCGAATCCACACACTGAACCGCGGCTTCAAACTGACAGGTCAGTTGGGCGACGTGATGAAAGAGTCGGCGGAAATCGCCTACAGCTACGTGAGTTCCAACCTGTCGAAATTTGGCGGCGACGCGAAGTTCTTCGATGAAGCATTCGTGCATTTGCACGTACCGGAAGGCGCAACGCCAAAAGACGGCCCGAGCGCAGGTGTGACCATGGCCAGCGCGTTGCTGTCCCTGGCCCGCAACCAGCCGCCGAAAAAAGGCGTGGCCATGACTGGCGAACTGACGCTCACCGGGCATGTGCTGCCGATTGGCGGCGTACGGGAGAAAGTCATCGCGGCGCGTCGTCAGAAGATCAATGAGCTGATCCTGCCGGAGCCCAACCGCGGTCACTTCGAGGAGCTGCCCGATTACCTGAAAGAAGGTATCACCGTGCACTTTGCCAAGCGCTTTGCGGACGTGGCGAAAGTGCTGTTTTAAGCTGTAACGGGTATCGCGCGGGAGTGAGCTTGCTCACTCCCCTACGATGCTGATCGTGCGCCATGTTCTGTGACGGCACTCACCTGCACCTCAAGCTCCCCTCCAAAACCCTGATCGGTTATTCTCCAGCATCGTCTCGCAAAACCGGACCTTGCCATGACTCCTGCCCGCCTCATCGCGCCGTTGAGCCTCGCCCTGTTGAGTGCCTGCGCTCAAACACCTAAAAATATCGTCTCCATCGACAGCCAGAACGACTGCCCGTTGAGCCTGAAAACCGGGCAAACGCTGATTCTGACGCTGCCCAGCAACCCGACCACCGGCTTTCGCTGGCTGACCCAGAACCCGGCGCAAAACATTCTGCGCAGTCTGGGGCCTGAGGTGTACGCCAACGGCGCAAACAAGGAAATGATCGGCAGCGGCGGCGAGTCGGTGTGGCGTTACAAAGCGACCGAGGCCGGCACCGGACGCCTGATGATGGTCTACCAGCAGCCTTGGGCACCGGAAGTCCCGCCGGAGCAGACGTTCGACTGCGCCATCACGGTCAACTGAAGCCTTTCAGGCGCCTGGCGCGGCGACTCATCCGAGAAGCTGCGCTGTACCATGCATCCCGGCGACAACTTGGCTAGAATGCCCGCCTTTCAAAAGCCTTCGCCGGAATCGCCGTGAGCAAAGAACCCGACCGCCTATTCGCCCAGCCTCTGGCTCAGGTGCCTGACTTCGCCTTCAATGAAGACGTGGTGCGGGTGTTCCCGGACATGATCAAGCGCTCGGTGCCGGGCTACCCGACGATTGTCGAAAACCTCGGCGTGCTCGCGGCGCAGTTCGCACAACCCGATACCGTTCTCTACGACCTGGGCAGTTCGCTGGGTGCTGTCACTCAGGCACTGCGCCGCCATGTGCGTGGCGAGGGTTGCCGAGTGATCGCCATCGACAACTCGCAGGCCATGGTCGAACGCTGCCGCGAGTACCTTAACGCGCAGAATTCGATGTTTCAGGAGCTGTTGCCGGTGGAGGTCATCGAGGGCGATATTCTGGGTCTGACGTTCCAGCCCGCCTCGGTGGTCGCCTTGAACTTCACCCTGCAATTCATCGCACCCGAGCAGCGTCTGGAACTGCTGGGCCGGATCCGCAACGCGCTGGTGCCGGGCGGTGCGTTGATCCTGTCGGAAAAGTTGCGCTTCGAAGACGAGCAGGCGCACGCGCTACTGACTGACCTGCACATCGCCTTCAAACGCGCTAATGGTTACAGCGATCTGGAGATTGCCCAGAAACGCAGCGCCATCGAGAACGTCATGAAACCCGACAGCCTCGAAGAACATCGCCAACGTCTGCTCGCCGCCGGTTTTTCCAAGGTGGTGCCGTGGTTCCAATGCCTTAACTTTGCCTCGTTGATTGCCCTGCCATGATTGATCTCGCTCCACTTGCCCGCCGTCTGGCAGGCACCCCGCTTGCTGAGTGGGCCAACGGCCTGCAAGCCCAGCTCGACACCAAGATGACCAAGGGCCACGGCGACCTGCAGCGCTGGCAGAGTGCGCTGGACGCCCTGCCGCCGCTAACGCCGAGCCGCGTGGATCTGGCCGACAGCTTTACCCTGGAAACCGAGTGCAACGGCGAAACCCGGACGGTGCTGCGCAAGGCCTTGATGGGCCTGTCGCCATGGCGCAAGGGACCGTTCAACGTGTTCGGCGTGCACATCGACACCGAATGGCGCTCGGACTGGAAATGGTCGCGGGTATCGCCACACCTTGACCTCAAGGGCAAGCGCGTACTGGATGTGGGCTGCGGCAATGGCTATTACCAGTGGCGCATGCTGGGTGCCGGGGCTGACTGCGTAATCGGCGTTGACCCCAACTGGCTGTTCTTCTGCCAGTTTCAGGCCATGCAGCGTTACTTGCCCGACCTGCCCGCCTGGCACCTGCCTTTCGCGCTTGAGGACCTGCCTGCCAGCCTGGAAGGGTTCGACACGGTGTTTTCAATGGGCGTGCTGTATCACCGAAAATCGCCCATCGACCATTTGCTGGCATTGAAAGACTGCCTGGTCAAAGGTGGCGAGCTGGTCATGGAAACGCTGGTGGTGCCGGGCGACGTACATCAGGTGCTGGTGCCCGAGGATCGTTACGCGCAGATGCGCAACGTCTGGTTTTTGCCTTCCGTACCCGCCCTGGAACTGTGGATGCGTCGCGCAGGCTTCACTGATGTGCGCTGCGTGGATGTCAGCCACACGACGGTCGAGGAGCAGCGCAGCACCGAGTGGATGCGCTACCAGTCGCTGGGCGACTTCCTCGACCCCGAGGACCATAGCAAGACCGTCGAAGGCCTGCCCGCGCCGATGCGGGCGGTGATTGTGGGGCGTAAGCCTTAAAAATCACCAGGACACGATCTGCGGGAGGTCTCGTCTCGTCTAAGACGGCCGCGCTGTCGCGCAGCAAACCTTGTGGGAGGCGGCTTGCCGGCGATGAAGTCGGCGTGATTTATCGCCAGCAAGCCGCCCTCACATGCGGACAGTAGCGCTGCCTATCGTGCTGCCGCGACAATCAGTGCCTTCATCTCAGCCACAGCCGCCTTGAAGCCCACGAACAGCGCATGCGCCACCAGTGCATGGCCGATGTTCAGTTCGTTGATGCCCTTGATCGCTGCCACGGCTTCAACGTTGTGATAATGCAGGCCATGACCGGCGTTGACGATCAACCCCTGTGCCAGACCGAACGCAACGCCATCGGCAACCCGCTGCAGCTCTACCGCGACCTCAGTCGGCGTTTGCGCGTCGGCATAACGGCCGGTGTGAAGCTCGATGGCAGGCGCACCGACACGTCTGGACGCCGCAATCTGGCGCTCATCGGCGTCAATGAACAGCGACACTTCACAGCCGATTTTCGACAGGCGCTCGACGGCCGCCTGGATACGGGCCTCCTGACCGGCAACGTCCAGACCGCCCTCGGTAGTCAGCTCCTGGCGCGTCTCTGGCACCAGGCACACATGAGCAGGACGAATCCGCTCGGCAAACGAGAGCATCTCTTCCGTGACGCCCATTTCGAAGTTCATGCGGGTCTGCAATACGTCCTTGAGCAGCAGGACATCGCGCTCCTGAATGTGGCGACGGTCTTCGCGCAGGTGCACCGTAATGCCATCGGCACCCGCCTCTTCGGCATCCAGCGCAGCCTTGACCGGGTCCGGGTAGCGCGTGCCACGGGCCTGACGCAACGTAGCCACGTGATCGATGTTCACGCCAAGAAGGATGCGGGTGCTTTGAGTCACGGGAGGTCTCCTGATAGTTGATCGAAGCAGGCCGCAGAGCATAAAGCCTGTTTACGGCTTGCGAAACAGTTCACGGCTGACTAATGGACGGCCGCCCAGATGCACGGCCAGTGCCTGACGCATCAAACGCTTGGCAGCCGACAACGCGCCCGGCGCACTCCAGTCCGCTTCGGCCATGGCCAGCAACTCGACACCCTGAAACAGACCGGGCTGCAATAGGTAGACCCGCTCAAGACCGGCGTCCACTTGCAGGCGGTACATCCCGTCTGCGGCGAGTGGCTCGCCATGGATGTCGGCGTCCAGCGCGAAGCCGTAGCCGAGGTCGTCCAGCAAACGCCATTCGAACGAACGCAGCAAAGGTTCGAGCGCACGCCCTTCTGCCAGCGCCATCAACGTGGCGGCATAGTGATCGAATACGGCAGGATGGGGGTCTTCGGAAGGTAGCAGGCGAATCAGCAACTCGTTGAGGTACATGCCGCTGAACAGCGCCTCACCGGTCATCCAGGTAGCGACACCGGCGCTTTCCATACGACCGACATTCTTGAGTTCGCCGCGCCCGCGGAACTCGACTTCAAGCGGTACGAAAGGGCGAGCCAGCGACCCGGCCTTGCCTTTGGCACTGCGCAACACGGCACGCAGTCGACCCTGGGGCGTCAGAAAATCGACCAACGCGCTGTTTTCGCGATACGCACGGCTGTGCAGCACATAAGCAGATTGGCCGGTTGGCGTGCTCATCGGGCGGGCTCGAAAAGAGAAAAGTTCACCCGACCGAAGGCCGGGTGAAAAGACAACCTAGAGGTCGCCGTAGCCCAGCGAACGCAGTGCGCGTTCGTCGTCGGACCAGCCGCCTTTGACCTTGACCCAGAGATTGAGCATCACCTTGGAGTCGAACAGCAGCTCCATGTCGCGGCGGGCATCGCTGCCAATGCGCTTGATGCGCTCGCCCTTGTCGCCAATGATGATCTTTTTCTGGCCATCACGTTCGACGAGGATCAGCGCATGGATATGCAAGGTGCGCCCCTGCTGCTTGAACTCTTCGATCTCGACGGTGATCTGGTACGGAAGCTCGGCACCCAGCTGGCGCATGATCTTCTCGCGAACCAGCTCGGCGGCCAGAAAGCGGCTGCTACGGTCGGTGATCTGGTCTTCCGGGAAGAAGTGATCGTTCTCCGGCAGATGTGAAGCGATCAGACCTTCCAGCGCTTCCAGATTGTGGCCGTGCTGCGCCGAGATCGGCACGATGGACGCATTCGGCAGCTGGCCTTGCAACCACTCCAGATGCGGCATGAGATCGCTTTTGTCTTCGATGCGGTCGGTCTTGTTGATCGCCAGAATGACCGGACCCTGCACGTACTGAACACGCTCCAGCACCATCTGGTCTTCATCGGTCCAACGTGTGCGGTCGACGACAAAGATCACCACATCGACGTCTTTCAAGGCCGCCGATGCGGTCTTGTTCATGTAACGGTTGAGCGCTTTTTCGCCATTCTTGTGCATGCCGGGGGTGTCGACGTAGATCGCCTGCACGGCGCCTTCGGTCTTGATGCCCAGCATGTTGTGGCGGGTGGTCTGCGGCTTGCGCGAGGTGATTGCCAGCTTCTGGCCCAGAATATGGTTGAGCAGCGTGGACTTGCCTACGTTGGGGCGGCCGACGATGGCAACATAGCCACAGCGTGTTGCGGTTGTATCAGTCATGACCGTTCTCCACGCCAAGGGCAATGAGCGCTGCGGCTGCGGCTACCTGTTCGGCAATCCGGCGGCTGACACCCTGACCTCGACTTTTTTCATTCAATAGGGTGATCTCGCACTCGACGAAAAACGTCCGGCAATGAGGCTCACCCTGGATATCCACCACTTCGTAACGCGGTAGATCACAGGCCCGGGACTGCAGAAACTCCTGAAGCCGGGTTTTCGGGTCCTTGTTGGTGTCGACCAGCGTCAGGCTGTCGAACTCGGTCGTCAGCCATGCCAGTACACGCTCGCGCGCCACGTCCATGCCTGAGTCGAGGTAGATCGCACCGATCAACGCTTCCAGTGCATCGGCAAGAATCGACTCGCGACGGAATCCGCCGCTTTTCAGTTCGCCTGAGCCCAGACGCAGATACTCGCCCAGATCGAAACCACGCGCCAGCAATGCCAGGGTCTCGCCCTTGACCAGCCGTGCCCGCAAACGGGACAACTGACCTTCACGCGCCTGCGCAAAACGCTCGAACAGCGCCTCGCCGGCCACGAAGTTGAGAATGGCATCACCGAGGAATTCCAGCCGCTCATTGTTGCGACCGGCAAAACTGCGGTGGGTCAGGGCCAGGACCATCAGTTCCTGATCCTTGAAGGTGTAGCCGAGCTGACGCTCAAGGCGGCTCAAGGATACGCTCACGGTCTGCCCACGCTCAGTTGCTTGTCGAACTTGAGAACCACGTCGATGTTCAGAATCAACGGCTCACGCTGTTCGTAATTCAAACGGGCGTTGAACGCATTGTTCTCCACCGTCACTCTTAACGCCTGTTTCAAATCTATATCCCGGATGCTATTGAGCTGCATGCTCTTTTCGACATAACTGTAAAAATCGCTGACCGTGGTGATACCCAGGCCCTGATTGCTCTCGACCGCCTCGATGATATTTTTCATCCGGCTGTAGTCAAGATAATGGGGGACAAGCTTGAATGCGGTACTGATCGCAAACACGGCCAGAACCAGCATCACCAACCCGCCTACCAACGACAAACCTTTTTGAGAAGCAGAGAACGTCATGTTCCTGTTGACCTCCTTGGATACACACTGGCGCACTGTAAAACGCAATGCCTGCTCAGGACGTGCCTGAAGCGCCCCCAAATGACATACGGCGCTGCCCAGGCAGCGCCGCATCGATTACTTGATCAACCCTACGCGTGAAAAATTAGGGAAGTGGCTCAGCTTGGGTTCGGGCCAGCTCATCCAGACGGCAAAGGCCTTGCCTACGATGTTCTTGTCCGGAACCATGCCCAGCTCGTCCTTGGGAATGTTGGGATCATCCCAGTAACGGCTGTCATTGGAGTTGTCGCGGTTGTCGCCCATCATGAAGTAGTGCGCGGCCGGAACGGTCCATTCGCTGTCGGGCGGTGCACGATAGCGGCTCATTTCCTGACGGATCTGATGCTCTACGGTGCCCAACTGCTCTTCGTACAGCTCGGCACTGCCCAGCGTGCCAGGCTCGGTGCCAATCAGTTTCTTGGCAACCAGTTCGTTGTTGACGAACAGACGCTTGTCGCTGGTGTAGCGAATATGATCACCCGGCAGGCCGATCACCCGCTTGATGTAGTTGACGCTCGGGTCGCTCGGGTAGCGAAAGACCATCACGTCACCGCGCTGCGGATCGCCGACCTGAATCACTTTCTGGTCCAGCACTGGCAGGCGAATGCCGTACGAGAACTTGTTGACCAGAATGAAATCACCCACGTCGAGTGTCGGTTTCATGGAGCCGGACGGAATCTGGAAGGGTTCGACCAGAAACGAGCGCAGCACCAGAACAATGAACAACACCGGGAAGAACGACTTGCCGTACTCGATCAGCAAGGGCTCTTTGTTCAATCGCTCGACGACGGCGATGTCAGGCTCTCCGACACTGCCCTGATACTTCGAAATGGCGACCCGACGACGAGGCGCCAGGAAGACCAGATCGATCAGTGCAAGCACGCCGCAGACGAAGACAGCGATGACCAACAACAGCGGGAAATTTAGTGACATAGGACCTGACTATTCCAACCTGAGCACTGCAAGGAAGGCTTCCTGTGGGATTTCCACGTTGCCGACCTGCTTCATGCGTTTCTTACCGGCCTTCTGCTTCTCGAGCAATTTACGTTTGCGACTCACGTCGCCACCGTAACACTTGGCCAGTACGTTCTTTCTGAGTGCCTTGACGGTTGTCCGGGCCACAATCTGGCCACCAATCGCGGCCTGAATGGCCACATCGAACATCTGCCGCGGGATCAGCTCTTTCATTTTCTCGGTCAATGCACGTCCTTTGTAGTGCGCATTGTCACGATGAACGATCAGGGCCAGTGCATCGACCTTCTCGCCGTTGATCAAAACATCCAGTTTCACCAGATTGGCTGACTGGTAACGGTCGAAATGATAATCCAGCGATGCATAACCGCGGCTGACTGACTTGAGACGATCGAAGAAATCCAGCACCACTTCGTTCATCGGCAAATCGTAGCTGACCTGGACCTGAGTCCCGAGGAACAGCATGTCATGCTGCACGCCGCGCTTTTCGATGCACAGCGTAATGACGTTGCCCAGATGCTCCTGAGGCACAAGAATATTTGCCCGAACGATAGGTTCGCGCATGTCTTCAATGGCTGACAGGTCTGGAAGTTTGGATGGGTTGTCGACGTAGATCGTTTCACCGGTCTTCAGCAACAACTCGAAGATAACGGTTGGCGCCGTGGTGATCAGGTCCAGGTCGTATTCGCGCTCAAGGCGCTCCTGGATGATCTCCATGTGGAGCATGCCCAGGAAGCCGCAACGGAAGCCGAAGCCCAGCGCGTCGGAGCTTTCCGGCAGGTATTGCAGCGACGAGTCGTTGAGCGTCAGCTTCTGCAACGCTTCGCGGAAGTCTTCGAAGTCATCGGAGCTGACCGGGAACAGACCGGCGTAGACCTGTGGCTGGATGCGCTTGAAGCCTGGCAGTACATCAACGTCCGGGGTGGAACTCAAGGTCAGGGTGTCACCGACCGGCGCACCATGAATGTCCTTGATGCCGGCGATGATGAAGCCCACTTCGCCAGCCTTCAGATCGACGGTCGCGGTGTGCTTGGGATTGAACACCCCGACGCTGTCCACCAGATGCATCTTGCCGGTGGATTTGACGAGAATCTTGTCGCCTTTCTTCACGCGGCCGTGGCGAACGCGCACCAGGGACACGACGCCCAGGTAGTTGTCGAACCAGGAGTCGATGATCAACGCCTGCAGCGGATCTTCGATATTGCCGGTGGGCGCCGGAATGGTGGTCACCAGGCGCTCGAGCACTTCGTCAACGCCCATGCCGCTCTTGGCACTGCAGGCCACAGCGTCGGTGGCGTCGATGCCGATGATCTTCTCGATCTCCTCCTTGACGCGGTCCGGATCGGCCTGCGGCAAGTCCATCTTGTTCAGTACCGGCATGACCTCAAGGCCCTGCTCGATGGCGGTATAGCAGTTGGCAACCGACTGCGCCTCGACGCCCTGACCCGCATCGACCACCAGCAAGGCCCCTTCACAGGCTGCAAGCGAGCGGCTGACTTCATAGGTGAAGTCCACGTGGCCCGGGGTGTCGATGAAATTCAACTGGTAGGTGATACCGTCTTTGGCCTTGTAGTACAGGGTTACGCTGTGGGCCTTGATGGTGATCCCGCGCTCGCGCTCAAGATCCATGGAGTCAAGCACCTGCGCTTCCATTTCGCGCTCGGACAGGCCGCCGCACATTTGAATGAAGCGGTCGGCCAGCGTCGACTTGCCATGGTCAATGTGGGCGATGATGGAGAAATTGCGGATATGACTCAAATCACTCACGGATCAACACTCAAAAAGGTTGCAGGCAGATTGCCCGCCGAAAAATAGCCGGGAATTGTACCTGAAGTAAGCCAAGGGCGTCACGCTTGCAGGCACCCGTATCGGTCCTAACCCGAAGCCGGGTCATGAAAAAGGGCGGCCATGGCCGCCCTTCCTCATCAAACCGACCGGTTATTCAGCCAGTTTGAAGGTGATAAACGTCGCACGACCCTGACGCAGGACGCGCATCGAGACCGAACGATCCTTGGGCAGGCTTTTCGCCACATCGGTGAATTGCTTCGCCGAGGTGATGGCCTGGTTGTTCAGATGCGTGATCACATCACCCGCCTGCAGACCGATCAGCGAAGCCGGACCACCGGTCACTTCCTTGATCGCCACGCCGCCTTTCAGGTCAAGCGTCTTCTTCTGCTCGGCCGTCAGCTCAATCACCGACACACCCAGGCGATTGCTGCTGCGTTCAGCACCCGCGCCTGGCACACCGCCCATTTCCTGGCCTTCATCCGGCAGTGCGCCGACCGTGACGGTCAGATTCTGACGCTTGCCGTCGCGGATCACTTCCAGTTCGGCCTTGCTGCCGTCCTTGAGGTTACCGATCAGGTGCGGCAAGTCTGCCGACATGATGATCGGCTGACCGTTGGCGCTCAGAATCACGTCACCGACCTGCAGCCCACCCTTGGCGGCCGGGCCATCTTCAAGCACCTGCGCAACCAGCGCGCCGGCTGGCTTGTCCAGGCCGAACGATTCAGCCAGGTCCTTGTTCACTTCCTGAATCACAACGCCCAGCCAGCCGCGGCTGACTTTGCCGCTTGCCTTGAGCTGATTGGCAACGTCCATGGCGACATCGATCGGAATGGCAAACGACAGGCCCATGAAACCGCCCGAGCGGGTAAAGATCTGCGAGTTGATGCCCACGACCTCACCGGCCATGTTGAACAGCGGACCACCCGAGTTACCGGGGTTGATCGCCACGTCGGTCTGGATGAACGGCACGTAGGTGTCATTCGGCAGGCTACGACCCTTGGCGCTGACAATACCTTTGGTCACCGAGTGATCGAAACCGAATGGCGAGCCAATCGCCAACACCCACTCACCCACCTTGAGCGTGTTGGAATTGCCCAGCTTGGCGGTCGGCAAGTCCTTGCCCTCGATTTTCAGCACGGCCACGTCAGTGCGCGGATCAGTGCCGACCAGCTTGGCCTTGAGTTCGCTACGATCGGAAAGCCGCACGAGAATTTCGTCTGCGCCGTCGATCACGTGGTTGTTGGTCAGGACATAGCCATCAGGAGAGATAATGAAACCGGAGCCCAGCGACTGAGCTTCGCGCTGACGATCACCCTTGCCTGGCGGACGCGTTCCTGGCGGCATGCTGCGCTCGAGAAACTCGCGCAGCATCGGCGGCAGGCCTTCAAGATCCGGCACCTGCTGGTTGGCGATGGCACGATCAGGCAATTTCTGGCGCGTGCTGATGTTCACGACCGCTGGCGATGCCTGCTCGACCAGCCCGGTGAAGTCCGGCAGGTTCTCGGCCTGAACGGCAGCGACCTGTCCGAGCATCAGCACGGCGGCAATGAGAGATAGATAAGATTTCACACGTGGTATCGACATACGACTCCCGTTCACAACGAGCAGAGTTAAGCAGTACAGATCAACCAACCCAGGGAACCAGACATCGTTCGATGCGCTCCCCGGCAGGTTTTCAAGGCCCCACAAACGACAAAGGCCAGAGCTGCGAGGCTGTGACCTATAGAAAAAAATGAGAGTTTTTGCAACTTGCAAACCTCACCAAACATTTCAGTATCTCGGCCCGAGGCCAGGTTGACTGCGGTCTGGGAGAACGTCGAACCCAAGATGAAACCTTTTACATCCCGGGCGATTTTCATCGAATCGACTTATTTTTTGCCTTGAGCATCGGCACCACGTATGGACAGCGCGATACGCTCGGCAGTACCCAAGGGTATCTCTCCAACCACCGTGACCATGGTGTCACCCTGAGGCGTGGTCAGACGTCGTGATACGGCGACCGTCGGGCCCAACTGGGTACGAATGTCAGACGATGCATTGCCGCTGACAGGCTCGATGAACACGGAAAAACGCGCAAGGCCATCACCATACATCAGGCTGGTGACCGGCGAATTCGTTCCAGCGTCCTTGCGAACACCACTGCTGCTCAGCTCGAAGCCAGGCGGCAGCCAGTCGGAACGCCAGGAAACGGCATTGATCTGCGCCTGAGGCTTGCCCTTGGTCGCCATAGCAACCACAGGTTTGCACTCGGCACTGGCCTGAAGCGACTGGTCCGATGGACCATTGGCGGTATCAAAATCGGTGAACTGAAACCGCTCAAGCAACTGACCCTTGTCACTCAACAGCAATGACTTGAGCGCCAGCCCGGTTTCATTATCGATATGCAGTTCCATGCCATAGCGATGCTGATCCTTCGGTGTCACTGCAACAATGGTTGCCGCACGACCGGCCACCCGGGATTTGCCGACAATTTTCATGTCGTACCAGGCAGACAGCTTCTTGACATCGAATGAGCGAGCAGCGGCATCAGGAATATTGGTGACGCCTGCTTCCAGAGTGCCACTGACGCACTGAGTCAGCCCGTCAACACGTGACACTTCCTGAGCAGAGCCATCAAGCTGGAGCAGTCGCTCATGGACTTTGCCATCCGCTACGCGGTGCCAGACCCGATGAGTCGAAAAACTGCCATTACGCTCGTAAACGAACGTACCTTGATAACTCTGCTGTTGATCGACCTGCCCAAGACGCTTGAGCAAGTCCTGTGCATCATCGGCATGAACCGGGAGGGCAAGCCATCCACCTAACAGCAACGGCAATAGCGGAACGGCTCGCATGATCCTCCTTAACGGTTTTCCAGGCTGGCAGCACGAGCGTAAGGCAGCGCACTTTCAGTGCCCTTCAACGCAGCTTCCTGAGCATGTTGGCGCAGGTAGCCTGGCAGACGCTTGTCGCCCTCGCCAGCCTGACCCTGCAACACACCGTTGGCCATAGGGCCTGGTGCCTGCTCGGCGCTCTCGGTATAACCAGCCAGTACGGCCGGACCTTTGACTTGTGGAACAGTCAGGTTGGCAGGCTGTTGGGTCTGCTGTGCCAATTGCGTACCGGTGATTTCGTCCTGGTTGTACAGGCGAACACCAGCCAGAACAGCAACGGTTACCGAAGCGGCGACGGCCAGACGACCCAGCGAACGCCACGGACCGCGCGCTGCTTTAAGAGGGCTGACTTCATCGGCGATCGCGGCAGATACAGCTGCCGAGATGTCCAGATGAGGGACCAGCAATTCTTTGTGCATGGCTGCACGGGCAATCTGATAACGCGACCATGTGGCACGCGTATCTGCATCGTCAATGGCATTCAATACCCGACGCAATTCCAATTCGTCCGCTTCGTTGTCCATCACTGCGGACAGCGATTCCTGCAGGGCTTCACGACTCATGGCGGGTTCCTCTCTTGGGCTATCGCCGCTGTCTCAGGATTCCTGCAACAACGGCTGCAGGGCTTTATCGATGGCTTCCCGAGCGCGAAAGATGCGAGAGCGCACGGTACCAACAGGACATTGCATGACGCTCGCAATGTCTTCGTAACTCAGACCATCGAATTCACGTAAAGTTAGTGCAGTACGCAAATCTTCCGGGAGAAGCTGGATGGTCCGATGGACAGTGCCCTCGATCTCATCCCTCAACAATGCACGCTCCGGCGACTCGATGTCTTTGAGGCCATGATCGCCATCGTAGAACTCCGCGTCCTCAGACCTCACATCGCTATCAGGTGGCCGCCGACCGCGCGACACCAGATAGTTTTTCGCCGTGTTGATGGCGATGCGGTACAGCCACGTATAAAACGCACTGTCGCCGCGAAAATTTCCGAGTGCGCGATAGGCCTTGATAAAGGCTTCCTGCGCAACGTCCTGAGCCTCATGGGTGTCGTGCACGAACCGCACGATCAACCCTAGAATCTTGTGCTGATACTTCAGCACCAACAGATCAAATGCTCGCGTGTCACCGCGCTGAACGCGCTCGACAAGCTGCTGATCCTCTTCCTGGGTTAGCATGAACACTCCTCATTGAGCTTAAAGGAGCGTTGCAACTGATATTGTTCAGGCTCGCAAACATAGACTCGGGCTTTGCGCAAAAGTTCTCCCCCTTCAAGCAAGTTTCCTGCAGACAGTCATTCGGCCTGCACGAAAAACGCAGCGCGACACGGTCGACTGCGTGAATAGTCTTGTCGTCGGTGCGCAGCCGATGATCACTTATCGAACCCTGCGCAAGCCAACGCTGTTCCTTTATAGGCAACCTGCTATTGAGCCCGGATCCCTCTGAAAAGTTCCATGAGCACAAACGCAGGCGTTAACCTCGATCTGCACGCCCCGCCTCCCCATCGTTGCGCCTGAGGCGCTTGAACAAAGGAATCCGGAGCAAAAGCGTATGCATGTTGGCAAGGACTGAAGCACAATCCTCGTTCACCGTGGTTCCACAATGCCATGAGGCGCGGCTATTGTGCCGATCCCCCAAAACTTATACTAGTGGCCGCTAGAGGCAGAACTTACAGATGAGCCAACATTTTCAGCATGACGTACTGGTGATCGGCAGCGGCGCAGCGGGCTTGAGCCTGGCGCTGACTCTGCCCGAACATCTGCGCATCGCGGTCCTGAGCAAGGGCGATCTGTCCAACGGCTCGACATTCTGGGCTCAAGGCGGCGTGGCTGCTGTGCTTGACGACACAGACACGGTGCAATCCCACGTCGAGGACACCCTGAATGCCGGAGGCGGACTTTGCGATGAAGAGGCCGTGCGCTTCACCGTCGAACACAGCCGCGAAGCCATCCAGTGGCTGATCGATCAGGGTGTTCCGTTCACCCGTGGCGACCATGCTGACACCGAGGAAAGCGGCTTTGAGTTCCACCTGACCCGCGAAGGCGGCCACAGTCATCGCCGGATCATTCATGCCGCCGACGCCACGGGCGCTGCCATTTTTCGCACGCTGCTCGAACAGGCCAGCAAACGACCGAACATCGAACTGCTTGAACAACGCGCCGCCATTGATCTGATCACCGAGCGCAGACTGGGACTGCAAGGCCAGCGCTGCCTGGGCGCCTACGTGCTCAATCGTACAACTGGCGAGGTCGACACCTACGGCGCCCGCTTCACGATTCTGGCCTCAGGCGGTGCGGCCAAGGTCTACCTGTACACCAGCAATCCGGATGGCGCCTGCGGCGATGGCATTGCCATGGCCTGGCGCTCCGGCTGCCGGGTGGCGAACCTGGAGTTCAACCAGTTCCACCCCACCTGCCTGTATCACCCACAGGCCAAGAGCTTTCTGATCACTGAAGCACTGCGCGGCGAAGGTGCCTACCTCAAGCTGCCGAACGGCGAGCGTTTCATGCCACGTTTCGACGAGCGGGCAGAACTGGCCCCGCGCGACATCGTGGCCCGCGCCATCGACCACGAGATGAAGCGCCTGGGTATCGACTGTGTCTACCTGGACATCAGCCACAAACCCGAAGCGTTCATCAAGAGCCACTTCCCGACGGTGTACGAACGCTGCCTCGAGTTCTCCATCGACATCACCCGGCAGCCGATCCCGGTGGTTCCTGCCGCGCACTACACCTGCGGCGGCGTGATGGTCGACAGCCACGGGCGCACTGATGTGCCCGGCCTGTATGCCATCGGCGAAACGAGTTTCACGGGGTTGCACGGTGCCAATCGCATGGCCAGCAACTCATTGCTCGAATGCTTCGTCTACGCACGCTCTGCGGCGGCGGACATTGAACAGCAGCTCGGTGATATCCGGATGCCGAGCAACCTGCCGGGCTGGGACGCCAGTCAGGTGACCGACTCCGATGAGGACGTCATCATCGCGCACAACTGGGACGAGCTACGGCGATTCATGTGGGACTACGTCGGTATCGTGCGCACCAACAAGCGCCTGCAACGCGCACAGCATCGCGTACGACTGCTGCTGGATGAAATCGACGAGTTCTACAGTAACTACAAGGTCAGCCGCGACCTGATCGAGCTGCGCAATCTGGCGCAAGTCGCCGAATTGATGATTCGCTCGGCAATGGACCGCAAGGAAAGCCGCGGCCTGCATTTCACGCTGGACTACCCGGATCTGTCGCCGCAGGCGCTGGACACTATTCTGATACCACCCACCTACGCCGGCTGAATTTCAGGCGTACGCGCAGACGTCGATGACCATCCGGCGTCAGCGCATCAAAGGGAATGCAGCAGCTGCTTACCCGCCGCGAAGGCCGCCCGGCACTGACGGTGCGAAAACGCAGAATCACCACCAGCGGCAGCGCCAGGCTGTCCTTGCATAACTGCACGGGCTGCCAGCCGCCCCGTTCGCTCCACACGCGCCACCCCTGATGATCACGCTGCAATCCACTGAACGCCGTGGCACCACGGAGCAGTATCGATCCAGGCAAAACCCGGATTGCATGCACAGCACAGAGCGCAACACCGACGGCTGCCGTCAGGGTTGCAATATCCATCCAGTACAGGGCAAACAGCGCCAGCACCTGGGCCGCGAGGTAGGCCGCCAGTAGCAGGCGAGAAGCCTGCCAGCGGCACTCGAAGCGATCATTTGGGCTGAACACGGTCCAGAATCATGCGAACCATGCGCTGCAATTCAGCATCTTCGGACTCGGCACGCTGCATGAACCAGCCGAACATGTCCTGATCCTCGCACGTCAGCAGACGGCGATACAGATCGCGGTCCACGTCGTCCAGATGTGGATAGACCTCGCGAACGAACGGCACCAGCAGCACGTCCAGTTCAAGCATGCCGCGACGGCTGTGCCAGTAAAGGCGGTTGAGTTCAACGTCTTCGACCATGGAGCGCTCCTCAAAGTAGGCGGCGAGTATACAGCCGTGAGACGACTGAGCGAATCGCGCAATGGTCGCAGCAGTTTTCATGTAGCCGTATTCATATTCATGACTGGGCACTATGATGTGCCCCAGACTTTTCCATTTGCGATGACCATGGCCCACTCAGCTTTCTTCTGCACGCTATCCCATGAGGGCGTTCTTGCCGTTCGCGGCGTGGATGCCAGCAAGTTTCTGCAGGGACAATTGACCTGCAACTTCAATTATCTGAGCGACGACCGGTCCAGCCTCGGTGCCCGCTGCACCCAGAAAGGCCGGATGCAGTCCAGCTTCCGGGTCCTGCTGGAAGGCGACGGATGCCTGCTGGCCATGGCGCTGGAGCTGATCGAGCCGCAATTGCTGGACCTGCGCAAATACGCCGTGTTCTCCAAATCGAAGCTGACCGACGAAAGTGCGGCCTGGGTACGCTTTGGCCTGCACAATGGCGACGGCGCGCTGGTCAGCCTGGGGCTCGACCTGGCGCAGGAAACCGACTCGGTGACACGTGCCAATGATCTTATCGCGATTCGCGTGTCACCTTTGCGAGCCGAACTCTGGGTTCGCGCCGAACAGGCCGGCACCGTGCAGTCACGGCTTGCCTCGCAACTCAGTGAAGGCACGCTCAATGACTGGCTGCTTGGCCAGATCGATGCAGGCATCGGCCAGGTGTTCGCCGAAACCCGCGAAGAGTTCATCCCGCAGATGATCAACCTGCAGGCGGTGGGCGGGGTCAGCTTCAAGAAAGGCTGCTACACCGGGCAGGAAATCGTGGCGCGCATGCAGTATCTGGGCAAGCTCAAGCGCAGGCTGTACCGACTGTCGATGCAGGGCAGCGAAGTTCCAGCGCCAGGGGCGCCGCTGTTTTCGCCCGTGCATGCAAGTGCCGTAGGCAACGTTGTACTCGCGGCGCGGTCAGAGCAGGGTATCGAGCTGTTGGCCGTCCTGCAGGCCGATGCAGCAGAAAGCGCTCAGGTGCACCTCGGCGCTGCCGATGGTCCGGCCCTGCAATTGCGTGAACTTCCCTACATTCTGGACAGCAAGCTCGAAACGCAGCGCTGAAACGAACGAACGCTTCCAGGATCCTACTGTCATTAAAGCGACCCAGCATCCTGGCGCTCACTGAGCGCCAGAAAGACTCTGGACACCCCTAAAGGCTGCGAGACGCAACATGAGCAAGATGGCTGACGAGGTGCAGAGAAATTTGATCAAGGCCATCGACAGAGATGCCTTGTTTCTGCCAACCCTGCCCGAAGTAGCACTGAAAATCCGCCTTGCCGCTGAAGACACTGAAATCAGTATCGCCGCACTGAGCAAGGTCATCGGTAGCGATACCGCGCTGTCCGCTCGCCTCATAAAAGTGGCGAACAGTCCGTTGCTGCGACCCAATTTCGAGGTCAGCGACGTCAACACAGCGATTCGCCGTCTGGGCGTCAATTACACCTGCAATCTGGCCATTGGCCTGGTCGTGGAGCAAATGTTCCATGCCAAGTCGGAAGTCATCGAACAGAAGATGCGCGAGATCTGGAAGCAGAGCCTGCAGGTCGCCGGAATAAGCTATTACCTGTGCCAGCAATACACCAACCTGAAGCCGGACCAGGCCACGCTGGCCGGGCTGATTCACCTGATCGGGATTTTGCCGATCCTGACCTATGCCGAAGACCATTTCGATCTGTTGGCCGACCCTGTCAGCCTCAATCATGTGATCGACAACATTCATCCGGTGATCGGCGAACGCTTGCTGCGTTCCTGGGACTTCCCTGAGCCACTGGCCAGCGTGCCAGGTAAGTTCCAGGACTTCACCCGCGTATCCAGAAGCCCCGATTACATTGACCTGGTGCAGGTCGCGGCGCTGCACATCCACAAGAACACCGACCATCCGTTCAGTCAGATCGACATCGCAGATTTGCCCGCCTACAGCCAGCTGCGGCTAAGCAGGGCCAACGGCATGCTCAGTGCCGAAATGGATGACGCCAAGGACATGCTCTACTGAGCCTGAGCCATACCAAAGCTGACCCTGACCTTCAAACCACGCTCAACGCCATCGTGCAGGGAGATACGGGCAAGATGCGCCCGACAGATCTCCCCGACAATCGCCAGCCCCAGCCCGGCACCACTGCCCTGCTGACTGCGCCGGTAGAAGCGCTCGAAGACGCGTTCACGCTCGGCCTGCGGAATACCGGGGCCGTCGTCTTCGACTTCCAGAATGCCCGGCGCGTAGACGCGCAGCACCACGTTGCCGCCAGACGGCGTATGGGCCAGCGCGTTGTCGATGAGGTTACTCAACAGCTCGTTGAGCAGCGTCGGCTCGCCTCTCAGCCAGACTGGCTCGTCAGCCTCCAGCGCCAGCGCCACGCCGCGTGAATGCGCCAGCGGTGCCATTGCCATCCCTAGCTCCCGTGCCAGCTGACTCAGATCCAGCTGTTGTGCGCCGCCCTCGGCAATCGCTCGGGCTCCGTTTTCGATACGCGCCAGCGACAACAACTGATTGGCCAGGTGGGTCAGACGATCGGTGCCCAGTGCTGCGGATTCAAGTGTGGTGCGCCATTGCTGCGGATCGCGCTCGCGCAAGCCCAGTTCCACACGCGCCTTGAGAGCCGCCAACGGCGTGCGCAACTCATGCGCAGCATCGGCGATAAACTGCGCCTGACGCTCGAACTGCAGGCGCAGACGCTCGGTGAAATGGTTGAGCGCCCCGACCAGTGGTCGCAATTCGTGCTGCACCTCGACCATGGGCAGCGCTCGCAGATCGTCGGGCTGGCGCTCTTCAACGGCGGTGCGCAAACGCTCCAGCGGGCGCAACGCGGCACTGACCGTAAACCACACCAGCAGCAAGGCACCACCGCCCAGCATACCCAGACGCAGCAAGGTATCAGCCATCAGGCTGCGGGCCATGCCCTTGCGCGCTTCCTGGGTTTCGGCCACGCGGATTTCCGCCATGCCGTTCATGCCTGGGTCGGTGACGGGCTTGAGCATACTCACGACCCGCACATCCTGACCTTGGTACGTGCCGTTGTAGAATTTGGCGAGCGCCGGATAATCATCCGTACGCAAGGTGCCTGGCGGTGGCGAAGGCAGGTTTTCGTAGCCGGAAATCAGCTTCTGTCTAGTATCGTTGACTTGATAGTAAATCCGGCCTTCGCTGTCGTTGGCAAAGGTATCCAGCGCCACGTAAGGAATGTCGGCGCTCAGCGTGCCATCGCGCTGAGTCAGGCCGGCCGCGATGGTTCGTGCCGAGGCCAGCAGGGTGCGGTCGTAGGCGGTATCGGCCACTTCACGCCCGTTCCAGTAAGCGCTCATGCCGCTGGCCAGCATCAATACGACCAGCAACAGCGCAAGGTTCCACAACAATCGCCAGCGCAGGCTGTCGTTAATCATCGCGACTTTCCAACAGATACCCCAAACCACGAAAGGTCACGATGGCCACCGAATGCCCGTCGAGCTTCTTGCGCAGACGGTGCACGTAGATTTCGATGGCGTCAGGGCTGGCCTCTTCATCCAGTCCAAAAACATGTGCGGCCAGTTGCTCTTTACTCATGACCCTGCCCGGCCTTGCGATCAGCGCTTCAAGCACGGCCTGTTCGCGGGACGTCAGGGTCAGCAGTTCGTCACCGAGTGTGAAACGCCGTGTATCCAGGTCGTACGTCAGCACACCGCAGCGTTGCTGCCGCTCGCCGCCCAGCACACTGCGGCGCAACAGCGCCTTGACCCGCGCTTCAAGCTCGGACAACTCAAATGGTTTGGCCAGGTAGTCGTCGGCGCCCAGATTCAGCCCGTGAACCCGGTCCTTGACGTCGCTGCGCGCGGTCAGCATCAAGACGGGCAGATTCTTGCTGCGCGCTCGCAGGCGGGCAAGCACTTCAAAGCCATCCATGCGCGGCAGTCCGACATCCAGAATGGCGACGGCGTACTCCTCGCTGGTCAGTGCCAGGTCGGCAGCGACGCCGTCGTGCAAGACGTCGACCGTCAAACCTGCACTCTTGAGCGCCTGCGCGACACTTTCAGCCAGTTGCAGATGATCTTCCACAAGAAGAACCCGCATCGCCGTCTCCTGTTTGTCGGTGTTGTCATGTTGTTATTGAGGCGTGTGAAGGCGGAGTTTACAGGCGTGTCGCCCGCTGTGAAGCACTGAAACAGCTCAACGCGCCTGGACGCCGATCTGAAAGGTAACTGAAAGGTTCGTCGTTTAGCATCGCGATACGACCCGACAAAGGGTACGTAAACAAGGCGCCCGGATGCGTCTGAAAATAAAAACAATAAGTTGGTCAATGGAGTCACGACATGTCTACGCCCTCTCAGGCCAGGCAGCGCATCTATTGCGCTCCCCTCTCGACCGCTACAGGTCGATCCCCCGCACCCGCACCTCTCCAGACGTTCGATGCAGCCTGCTGCAGCGCCGCCAGCGTTCGCGTGTCCGTCACGTCATCGAATGCACCTGACCGACATCCCTTGAGCTGAACAGCTTTCCACATCCAAAAACAAAAACACCTCAGGAGACTGCACATGAAATTTTCCCTGCGTCAGGTAGCCATGACCGCCGGCTGCATGCTGGTTGCCACTCAGTTGCTGGCCGAGCCCAAACGCCCTGAATGCATCGCACCGGCATCGCCGGGTGGCGGTTTCGACCTGACCTGCAAACTGGTGCAGAGCGCGTTGATCAACGAGAAAATTCTCAGCACGCCGATGCGCGTGACTTACATGCCTGGTGGCGTGGGTGCTGTGGCGTACAACGCCGTGGTCGCTCAGCGTCCCGCCGATGCCGGTACGCTGGTGGCCTGGTCCAGCGGTTCGCTGCTCAATCTGGCGCAAGGCAAGTTCGGGCGTTTCGATGAAAACGCCGTGCGCTGGCTGGCGGCAGTCGGCACCAGTTACGGTGCCATCGCGGTCAAGAGCGACTCCCCATACCGCAACCTCGACGACCTGGTCAAAGCGCTCAAGGCCGACCCGAGCAAAGTGGTGATCGGGTCAGGTGGCACGGTCGGCAGCCAGGACTGGATGCAGACGGCACTCATCGCCAAGGCGGCCGGCATCAACCCGCGTGCGCTGCGATACGTTGCCCTTGAAGGCGGAGGCGAAATTGCCACCGCCCTGCTCGGCGGTCACATTCAGGTCGGCAGCACCGACATCTCCGACTCCATGCCACATATCCTCAGCGGCGACATGCGTCTGTTGGCCGTGTTTGCCGAGAAACGCATCGACGAACCGGAAATGAAAGACATTCCGACCGCCAAGGAACAGGGCTACGACATTGTCTGGCCGGTGGTGCGTGGCTTCTACCTCGGGCCGAAGGTAAGCGACGAAGACTACAACTGGTGGAAAGCGTCGTTCGACAAAGTGCTGGCCTCGGAAGACTTCGCCAAGTTGCGTGACCAGCGCGAGCTGTTCCCGTTTGCGATGACCGGCCAGGAGCTGGACACCTACGTCAAGAAACAGGTGGCCGACTACAAGCTGATGGCCAAGGAATTCGGCCTGATTCAGTAATTGCACCCAATTGACTGACATGCGGTTGCGCCCGCACTGCGGGCGCGACTCAGGAGCTTTTCATGGTCATACAACGCATTTTTGCGGGCGTCCTGCTATTGGTCTGCATCGGCCTGGCCCTCATGGCCTGGCCCTACCAGGCGCCCTTTTCCTACGAACCGGTCGGCCCTCGGGCGTTTCCACTGCTGATGCTCGGCTTGATGGGTGCTGCCCTGCTGTACCTGCTGATTCGTCCCACGCCCCTCGTACACAGTGAAGACGAGCCGCCGCTGGACCGCGAAACGCTGGTCAAGATCGGCATCTGCATCGCCTTGCTGCTGGTGTTCGCCGGCCTGTTCGAACCGCTGGGCTTCATTCTCAGCAGCATCCTGATCGGCATTCCCATGGCGCGCCTGTACGGCGGGCGCTGGGTACCCAGTGTGGTGGTGGTGATTCTGATGAGCGTCGGCCTTTACCTGCTGTTCGATAAAGCCATGGACGTTCCCTTGCCTTTGGGCCTGCTCAGCGTTCTGGAGAATTAAACGTGGATACTTTCAGCTATCTGGGCCAGGGCTTCGGCGTTGCCCTTACCCCTTACAACCTCATCACGGCACTGTCGGGCACGTTGATCGGTACCATCGTCGGCCTGCTGCCGGGGCTGGGCCCGATCAACGGCGTGGCGCTGCTGATTCCCATCGCATTTGCACTCGGTTTGCCACCTGAATCAGCCTTGATTCTGCTGGCCGCCGTGTACCTGGGCTGCGAGTACGGCGGTCGTATCAGCTCGATTCTGCTGAACATTCCGGGCGAAGCGTCCACCGTGATGACCACGCTGGACGGCTATCCGATGGCACGCAAGGGTCTGGCAGGTGTTGCATTGTCACTGTCGGCCTGGAGTTCGTTCATCGGCGCCTTTATTGCCACCTGCGGCATGGTGCTGTTCGCGCCGCTGCTGGCCAAGTGGGCGATAGCCTTTGGTCCTGCGGAGTATTTCGTGCTGATGGTCTTCGCCATTGTCTGCCTGGGCGGGATGGCCGGTGACAAACCGCTCAAGACCTTTATTGCGGCACTGATCGGGCTGTTTCTGTCAGCCATCGGGATCGATGCCAACAGCGGCGTGTACCGCTTCACGGGCGACAATATCCATCTGGCCGACGGCATCCAGTTCGTTGTGCTGGTGCTGGGCCTGTTTTCGATCAGCGAGATTCTGTTGCTGCTGGAGAAGACCCATCGCGGTCAAGAGGCGGTCAAAGCCACCGGACGCATGATGTTCAACCTCAAGGAAGCGGCGGCAGTGTTCACGGTGAACATTCGTTGCGGCCTGATGGGTTTTATCCTCGGCGTATTGCCGGGCGCAGGCGCAACACTTGCCAGCGCCGTTGCCTACATGACCGAGAAACGTATCGCAGGCCCCACCGGCACGTTCGGTCAAGGTGACATGCGCGGTCTGGCGGCCCCTGAAACCGCCATTGGCGCAACGGCCTGCGGCGCACTGGTGCCAATGCTGACCCTGGGCGTTCCGGGTTCCGGCACCACAGCGGTGATGATCGGCGCACTGTCGCTCTACAACATCACGCCGGGCCCGATGCTGTTCCAACAGCAACCGGACATCGTCTGGGGCCTGATCGCTTCGCTGTTCATCGCCAACATCATGCTGGTGATTCTGAACATACCGATGATCCGCATCTTCACCCGCATCCTCGCGGTGCCGAACTGGGCGCTGGTGCCGGTCATTGCGATCATCACCGGGATCGGCGTCTACGCCGTACACGCCACCACCTTCGACCTGTTCCTGATGGTCGGCATCGGCATCTTCGGTTACATCCTGCGCAAGCTGGATTTCCCGCTGTCGCCAATTCTGCTCGGGTTCATTCTGGGCGGTCTGATGGAGCAGAACCTGCGTCGCGCGCTGTCGATCTCCAACGGCGAACTGGGGATTCTCTGGGCAAGCCCCATCACCCTCGGTGTCTGGGTACTGACTGTGCTCATGCTGCTGTTCCCGTTGATCCGTATCTGGCGCAAGCGTGCCAGCCAGCGTGCTGCCGTGGCTGATGTCTGATTCATCCTTGCGTAGATGGTGGCCGACCCCGGTGGTCGGCCTGCTGGGCGGTTACCTTGCCAGTCTGGTCGGCTGGCCGTTGCCCTGGATGGTCGGCTCGTTGCTGGCGATCATCCTGGTGCGCTGCCTGACACGCTGGCAGATCACACAGATCCCCGGTGGCCGCAAATGCGGCCAGTTGATCATCGGGATCGGCATCGGGCTGCACTTCACTCCCGTGGTGATCGAGCAAGTGCTGGCGCACTTCGGGCTGATTTTCTTCGGTGCGCTGGTGACGAGCCTGTCGTGCCTGGTGGGTGTCTGGCTGATGTTGCGCACGGGCGAGGACCGACCGACGGCGTTCTTTTCCAGCATGCCGGGCGGTTCCGGCGAGATGGTTAACCTCGGCGCGCGTAACGGTGCAACCCTGAGCAGCGTCGCGGCCGCACAGAGCCTGCGTGTGCTGGCAGTGGTGTTGTGCGTGCCAGCGATCTTCAAATACTTGCTGGGCGATGGCGCGCCAGCGCTGCACGCCACCAGCGTCGATTGGCGCTGGCTGGCATTTTTGCTGCCGTTCGGCGCGTTACTGGCCTGGCTGTGGCAACGTCTCAAGCAACCCAATCCATGGCTGTTCGGGCCACTGCTGTTGAGCGCGGTGGTGAGTGTGGTCTGGGACCTGAAAATCGGTCTGCCCAATGGCGCCAGCCAGTTGGGACAATTGCTGATCGGCAGCGGGCTGGGCTGTCACTTCAACCGGGAGTTTTTTCGTCGTGCACCGTCGTTTCTGGGGCGCACGCTTCTGGGAACCGCACTGACGATGCTGATTGCCGCCCTCGCCGCCTTCGGCCTGAGCGCGTTGACTCATCTGGATCTGCGCTCGCTGACGCTGGGTATGATGCCCGGCGGCATTGCCGAGATGAGCCTTACGGCCGAGGTGCTGCAACTGTCGGTGCCACTGGTCACGGCGATGCAGGTCATGCGCCTGCTGTTCGTGCTGTTTCTGGCCGAGCCGCTGTTCCGGCGCTGGAACAGACGGCTCGCTGACTGAGCGCTTCAGATGTTCGGCAAACGCCAGTCGATCGGCGTAAGGCCGTTCTGCTCCAGGTATTTGTTGGCCCGTCCGAAATGCCCGTTGCCCAGAAAGCCCTTATAGGCCGACAGCGGCGAGGGATGGACCGAGGTCAGTACCAGATGCTTTGTGGCATCGACCAGCTTCTGCTTGCTCTGCGCATGGGCCCCCCACAGCAGAAACACCAGGTGCGGCTGATGCTCGCTGACCACCTGAATGATTCTGTCAGTGAAATGCTGCCACCCCTTGCCGGCATGAGACGCCGCATTGGCCCGCTCGACCGTAAGGGTGGTATTAAGCAGCAGCACACCCTGATCCGCCCAGGCTTGCAGGCAGCCATGGTTGGGAATGTCGATGTTCAGGTCACGCTTGAGCTCTTTGTAGATGTTGACCAGCGAAGGGGGTGTCGGCACGCCGGGCTGCACCGAAAAGCACAAGCCGTGGGCCTGATTGGGGCCGTGGTACGGATCCTGACCGAGGATCACGACTTTCACGTTATCCAGCGGCGTTGAGTTCAGCGCGTTGAACATCAGCGGGCCGGGCGGATAGATTTCCTTGCCTGCGGCATGCTCCTGACGCAAAAACTCACGCAACTGATGCATGTAAGGTTTTTCGAATTCCTCACGCAGTGCCTCCTTCCAGCTCGGCTCAAGCTTGATGCGGTCGTCGCTCGTCATGGTCACATCCGGTAAAAAGATTGCGCGGACACTAGGAAAGCTGGCGGACAATGTCAAATACCCCCCATCGACTTCACCCTTTTCCTACACTGCAGATTTCCCCTTGCAACTTAACAGCGCAGCGCGAAGACCAAGGTTAACGGCAGCGTCTTTATAGAGAGGGTCACGATGAACCTGCAATTCGAAGAACTTCATGCTCAAGGCGGCGCACGTATCGGCGTTGCCACGCTGGACGCCGAGAAGTCGCTCAACGCCCTGTCGCTGCCGATGATTCT
The DNA here is from genome assembly GCF_900143095.1 of Pseudomonas asturiensis. GTDB lineage: Bacteria > Pseudomonadota > Gammaproteobacteria > Pseudomonadales > Pseudomonadaceae > Aquipseudomonas > Aquipseudomonas asturiensis. Next base: position 64,730 of record NZ_FRDA01000012.1, read on the forward strand.
GGCCCTTCAGGATCAGCTCGACGCCTGGGCAAGCAATCCACAGATCGCCTGTGTACTGCTGCGCGGCAATGGCCCGAAAGCCTTCTGTGCCGGTGGCGATGTGCGCACGCTGGTGGAAACCTGTCTTGAGGAGCCCGGCACCGTGCCCGCATTGGCCGCAAATTTCTTCGGTGCCGAGTATCGCCTGGACTACAGCCTGCACACGTATCCCAAGCCACTGATCTGCTGGGCGCAGGGTTATGTGCTGGGCGGCGGCATGGGCTTGCTGCAGGGTGCGAACATCCGGGTCGTCACCCAGAGCAGTCGTCTGGCGATGCCGGAAATCAGCATCGGTCTGTACCCCGATGTCGGCGCAAGCTGGTTTCTGTCACGGCTGCCAGGAAAACTGGGTTTGTTTCTGGGCCTGACCGGCTCGCACATCAATGGGCGTGACGCGCTGGATCTTGACCTGGCCGACCGCTGCCTGCTCGATGAGCAGCAGCCGGATCTGATCGAAGGCCTGCTGCAGCTCAACTGGCAGGAACAGACCGATGTGCAGCTCAACAGCCTGCTCAAGGCACTGCAGCACGAGGCGAACAGCCAGTTGCCCGAAGCTCAGTGGTTACCGCGCCGGGAGCGTATCGATGCGTTGCTGGACGTGGGTAACCTGGTCTGTGCCTGGCAGGCGATCAGTCACCTGCAACATCAGGACGACGCCTTACTGGCCAAGGGAGCCCGGAATCTGCTCGAAGGCTGCCCGGTGACTGCGCATCTGGTCTGGGAACAGATCGATCGTGCCCGTCACCTGTCGCTGGCGCAGGTGTTTCAGATGGAATACACCATGAGCCTCAATTGCTGTCGCCACCCCGAATTCAGCGAGGGCGTGCGGGCAAGGTTGATCGACAAGGACCACACGCCTCACTGGCACTGGCCGGACGTAAGCAAAGTGCCGCCTGCGGTCATCGAAGCGCACTTTGAAAAGGTCTGGGAAGGACGGCACCCGTTGGCCGATTTGTCGGAGTATTGATTCCGCATGGCAGGCCGGACGTGGGAGACATCGCAGCCCTGAAGAGGCAGCGGTATCTCCCACCGGCAACAGCGTGTGGCTAGCAACGTTCAGCCATCACGACCGGGCTTTAGCGATGCCCGCCGCGTCCATCACCACGACCGCGCCCATCGCCTCTGCCGCCATGGTCACGTCCGCCGCGACCGCCGTGGTCATCCCAGCCTCGGTTTCCACGGTCACCACGCCAGCCGTCATGCCCCTGGAAACGGTCATTGCGCCAGCCATAGCCCGGTGGGCGTCCGGGTGCGTAATAGCGGGGCTGCGGCGGCGGTGCGTAATACCGGGGTTGTGTGTAGTAACGCGGTTGTTGGTAATAACGGGGTTGAGGCGCCACATAGATGCGCCGCTCCTGGTAATAGGTAGAACGATAGCCGTTGTCATACGCGTATCCGCCCGCCACGACTGTCGTCGGCTGCGTGTACGCATCGGATTCATAGTAACCAGGGCCTCCATAACAACCAGCAAGGAAGAGGGTCAGCAAAACGATAAGCGAGGGTCTTCGATACATAGCGGCCTCCTGGACCGCGATTGGCACAAACCAGCGACGCTGGCCGGCATCCGCCAAACGGGTTGGCAGACAACGAATAAGACACTAAAAACACGATCTAGTGCTCAGTCGCCGGCTCCGCCCATCGGCCGTACGAACGGCTTTCAGGGTGCCAGGCTTGGAAATCAAGGCCTGCAGGGTTGTAGTGCCTTCTTACAAAGATGCTACAAAACATTTCATATTGACGCTTCATCAAGGTGCGCCCGCGCACCAGCACAAGGCAAATCCCACGCCTCCATCAAGCCTCAAAATCTCAGGAGCCTTGCCAGCCGGGCCTTTTGGCGAGTTGGCACAACTCTCGCTTGGTTCTTGTTGTGCAGGAGTCAACACACGGTTCGCGGCACCACAATTTGCAATAGCTGACTAGGGTTCCGGCTTGCCAGAGGGCAAGTGGCTGGTCCGAGAGTTGGCGACCTCCAGTAGAGGTTACACGGCGGGACAAAAGCCCGGGAGACAGGACACCAGTGGTGTCACGTTGCTCCTGGCCGCCCTTTTCACTACTGGAGATATCTCTCGATGCTCAAGTCAACGTCCCGTCTCTCAAGCCTGCTCTGCGCCGGCCTTTTCGCTGCATTGAGCTTCTCGGCAAACGCCGCTCCCAAAGACCACTTCAACGTCTGCTGGACTATCTATGCAGGCTGGATGCCGTGGGAATATGCGGGCACCCAAGGCATCGTCGACAAATGGGCCAAGAAGTACGGCATCAAGATTGATGTCACCCAGCTCAATGATTACGTCGAGTCGATCAACCAATACACCGCCGGACAGTTCGATGGCTGCACCATGACCAACATGGACGCCCTGACCATCCCGGCGGCCGGTGGCGTGGAAAGCACCGCGCTGATCGTCAGCGATTTCTCCAACGGCAACGACGGCGTGGTGCTCAAGGGCGAAGGCAAGAAAATCGCCGACCTCAAGGGCATGGACGTCAACCTGGTCGAACTTTCGGTTTCCCACTACTTGCTGGCCCGCGCGCTGGACACTGCCAGGCTCAGCGAGAAAGACCTGAAAGTGGTCAACACCTCGGACGCCGACATCGCAGCGGCCTTCAACACCAAGGACGTCAAGGCCGTCACCACCTGGAATCCGATGCTCTCGGAAATCAAGGCCAAACCGGGCGTGACTGAAGTGTTCAATTCCAGCCAGATCCCCGGCGAGATCATGGACATGATGGTGGTCAACACCCAGACCCTGAAAGACAACCCGGCCTTGGGCAAGGCCCTGACCGGCGCGTGGTTTGAAGTCGTCGCGCTGATGAACGCTAAAAATGCCCAAAGCAAAGCCGCGCTGGAACACATGGCCAAGGCTTCGGGCACCGATCTGGCGGGCTTCCAGTCGCAACTGGACACCACCAGACTGTTTGCCACGCCCAAGGAAGCGCTTGAGTTCGCCACCAGCAAGCAACTGCCAGACACCATGGGCAAAGTCGCCAGCTTTTCGTTCGCCCACGGTCTGCTCGGTGAAGGCGCCAAAGATGACAAGGCAGTGGGCATGACGTTCGCCAATGGCGTGACCACCGGCGACAAGGGCAATCTCAAGCTGCATTTTGACCCCAGCTACGTGCAGATGGCCGCCGACGGCAAGCTGTAAACCACGTTTCGCACAAAGGTCACTGCCATGCGCTTGATAAACCGCCACCCGGATCGCGCCGGTCGCCTGATCCTGGTGATCCTGCCGTTCGCCCTGCTGCTGTTCGCCTATTTTCTGGGCTCGGCCGGCAGGCTTGCGGAAAACCCCAACGACAAACTGTTGCCCAGCGCGGTGCAGATGGCCGACGCGGTCAATCGCATGGCGTTCAAGGCCGACACTCGCACCGGCGAATACCTGTTGTGGCAGGACACCGCGTCCAGCCTGCAACGGCTGGCGGTGGGTCTGGGCATCAGTGCCTTGCTCGGGCTGTGTCTGGGTATAGCGGCGGGCATTCTGCCGATGTTCGGCGCGCCGCTGTCGCCGTTGCTGACGGTGCTGTCGATGGTGCCGCCGCTGGCGATCCTGCCGATTCTCTTCATCGTGTTCGGTCTGGGCGAGCTGTCGAAAGTGATGCTGATCGTCATCGGCATCACGCCCATTCTGGCGCGGGATCTGGAACAACGGGCACGTGAAATTCCGGTGGAATTGCTGATCAAGGCACAGACCCTCGGGGCCTCGACCTGGACACTGATCCTGCGGGTGATTCTGCCGCAACTGCTGCCCCGTCTGTTGATTGCGCTGCGGCTGGTGCTGGGTTCGGCCTGGTTGTTCCTGATCGCAGCCGAGGCTATCGCCTCCACTGACGGCCTGGGTTACCGGATCTTTCTGGTACGCCGCTATCTGGCAATGGACGTGATTCTGCCTTACGTGGTGTGGATCACCCTGCTCGCCTGGCTGATGGATTGGGGCCTCAAAGCCCTGACCCGGCGTGCATTTCCCTGGTACGAAGGAGCGCGGACATGAGCTTTATCTGCGTGCGCAATGTGTGGCAGCAATACGACGATCAGGTGGTGCTCGAAGGCCTGAATCTGGACGTTGCCGAGGGTGAGTTCTGCACCCTGGTTGGCGCGTCGGGCTGCGGCAAATCGACCTTTCTGCGCCTGCTGCTGGGTCAGGAAACCTCCAGCCGTGGCGCGATCACCCTCGATGGCCAACCGCTTGCCAATGAACCGGACGCCAGCCGTGGAGTGGTCTTCCAGCGTTATTCGGTGTTCCCGCACCTGAGCGTGCTGGACAACGTGGCGCTGGGTCTTGAGCTGCCTCGTTCGCGCTGGATCGGCCGGTTGTTCGGCCAGGCCAAACGGGACGCTCGGGAACAGGCGGCGCAACTGCTGCACAAGGTCGGCCTGGGCCATGCGCTGGACAAGTACCCGTCGCAGCTGTCTGGCGGTATGCAGCAACGCCTGGCCATCGCTCAGGCACTGATCATGAAACCTCGCGTGCTGCTGCTCGACGAGCCGTTCGGCGCGCTCGACCCTGGCATTCGCAAGGACATGCACCACTTGCTGCTGGAGCTGTGGCGCGAAACGCAACTGACCGTGTTCATGGTCACTCATGACCTGTCCGAGGGTTTCAACCTCGGCACGCGCCTGCTGGTGTTCGACAAGGTTCGCTACGACCCGCACGCCCCCGGCGCCTATGGCGCGCGCATCACCTACGACATTCCCCTCAACAGCGAACGCCGCGCCGAGCGTGCGGCACTCGAACTGCTGAAACCGGCTTTAGAGGAGCCCACTCAATGACTGACTCCACCACGCTATACCCCGTTTTCGCCGAAGAACTGCTGCCCGGCGGCGGGCATCGCTCGTTTATCCTCAAGCGCGGCGAACTGTTACGCCTGACCGATCTGCACGGCAACGCCAACGTCAGCCTGACGCTGCTCAACGCTCACGAAAAGACCGAGCGCCTCAATCTGCCTGACAGCCTCAAAGGCCAACACACTGCGCGCCTGAGCGCCGGTCACTGTCTGTACTCGGACATGGGCCGCGTGCTGGCTGCCATCGTCACCGACACCTGCGGTTGGAGCGACAGCATCGGCGGCGTGCTCAACGCTCAGGAAGTCGCCGAAAAATACGGCCAGGGACGCTATCAGGAACTGCGTAACGGATTCTTCCGCAACGGCGTGGATAACCTGCTGGTCGAGCTGGGCAAATGGGGCCTGGGCCTGTCGGACCTGTTGATGACCCTGAACCTGTTCAGCCGGGTCAACGTCGACGGAACCGGCGCCCTGCACTTTGTGCCGGACAACTCCAAAGCCGGCGACTACATCGAGCTGTATGCGCCGATGGACACGCTGGTGGTACTGACTGCCCTGCAACACCCGATGGACCCCAACCCGACCTACGCGCCGCAACCGCTCACGCTGAGCTGGATGAAGGCCGACGCCAGCATTGCCGAACATTGCCGGACCTCGCGCCCGGAAAACGAGCGCGGTTTCATCAACACCGACCGCCTGTTCGCCTGAGGAGAGCCCTGTCATGAATCTGCATGCCCACGACCATCACCACTGTGACGCAACCATTCCTGCCGGTGAACCGTTTCTGGCCGAAGTGAAAGCCGGACAAACGGTGCGCATCCTTGACCTGGAAGGCAATCAGGCCATCGATACGCTGTTCTTCAGCCTCGCCAACCCGCGCGAACGCTATGACGTGCAGCGCACTCTGCGTCGCCAGAACAGCGTCTACCTGACCACCGGCAGCGTGCTGTATTCCAACCTCGGCCAGCCGATGCTGACCATCGTCGAGGACACCTGCGGTCGGCACGACACGTTGGGCGGCGCCTGTGCGCAGGAAAGCAACACCGTGCGCTACGCACTGGAAAAGCGCTACATGCACAGCTGCCGCGACAACTACCTGCGCGCCTGCCTGCACGACGGTCGCCTGAGCAAAAGTGACATCGGCCCGAACATCAACTTCTTCATGAATGTGCCCGTGACAGCGGACGGCGGTCTGACCTTCGAAGACGGCATTTCCGCCCCCGGCAAATACGTCGAACTGCGTGCCGAGATGGACGTGATCGTGCTGATCTCCAACTGCCCGCAACTGAACAACCCCTGCAACGGCTACAACCCGACGCCTGCGCAGCTGCAGGTTCGCGACTAGTTGATGCTTTAAGCCCCACATCTGGGCGGCAACGGACGACCGTTGCATCGAAACGTTTATAAGCGGGACGGCCCGCTTCCCATCACGAAACCGACTCAGTCCGGTTTCCGGGGTCATGCCATGTTCGACAAACTGCTGATCGCCAACCGTGGCGCCATTGCCTGCCGCATCCTGCGAACCTTGCGTAACTTGCAGGTCAAGGGCGTGGCGGTCTATTCCGAAGCCGACGTTGCCAGCCTGCACCTGATGCAGGCCGACGAAGCCCACAGCCTGGGTGAAGGCGGCGCGGCTGACACCTATCTGGCGGTGGACAAGATCCTCGCCATCGCCAAAGCCAGCGGGGCCGGGGCGATTCATCCGGGTTATGGATTTCTGTCCGAAAACGCCGCCTTTGCTCAGGCCTGTGAAGACGCAGGCATTGCCTTCGTCGGTCCGACGCCTGAGCAACTGCGCGTGTTCGGCCTCAAGCACACCGCTCGGGCCTTGGCCAGGCAACACGGCGTGCCGATGCTGGAAGGCACCGAACTGCTGGACAGCGTCGAGGCAGCCCTCACAGCCGCCAGGCTGATCGGCTATCCGGTGATGCTCAAGAGCACCGCAGGCGGTGGCGGCATCGGCATGCGGGTGTGCCGCAGCGCCGAGGAACTGGCCGACTCGTTCGAAGCAGTCAAGCGTCTGGGTCAGAACAATTTCAGCGACGCCGGTGTGTTCATCGAGAAGTACATCCAGCGCGCCCGCCATCTGGAAGTGCAGGTGTTCGGCGACGGTCAGGGCGAAGTGCTGGCGCTGGGCGTGCGGGATTGTTCAGTGCAGCGCCGCAATCAGAAAGTGCTGGAAGAAACCCCCGCGCCCAATTTGCCGCAAGGCATGGCGGATGATCTGTGCGCCGCAGCGATCAAGCTTGCAAAGGCAGTGAATTATCGCAGCGCCGGAACCGTGGAATTCGTTTTCGACAGCCAGGATCAGCGCTTTTATTTTCTGGAAGTGAACACCCGTCTGCAGGTCGAGCACGGCGTCACCGAGCAGGTGTGGGGCGTGGACCTGGTCAGCTGGATGGTGCAACTGGCCGCCGGTGATCTGCCGCCGCTGGCTGAACTGCAAGCGACGCTGAAACCCAGTGGACATGCTATTCAGGCGCGCCTGTATGCCGAGGATCCAGGCCGCGATTTCCAGCCCTGCCCTGGCCTGCTGACCGCCGTGAGCTTTCCGCCTGCCGACGGCCAGGCGCTGAGGATCGATACCTGGGTTGAAGCCGGTTGCGAGATCCCGCCGTATTTCGATCCGATGATCGCCAAACTTATCAGCTGGGCACCCAGCCGCGACCAGGCCAGCGCTGCACTGGCCCACGCGTTGGGCGAAAGCCGTCTGTATGGCGTGGAGACCAATCGCGACTATTTGCGGCAGATCATCGCGGACGTGCCATTCGCCAGCGGGCAGCCGTGGACGCGCTGCCTGGAGGATCTGGTGTATCACGCCGACACCTTCGAAGTGCTCAGCGGCGGCACGCAGACCAGCGTTCAGGATTATCCGGGACGTTTGGGCTATTGGGCCGTGGGTGTACCGCCATCCGGGCCAATGGACAGCCGTGCCTTGCGTCAGGGCAATCTGTTGCTGGGCAATGCCGAAGGGTGTGCCGCGCTGGAAATCACCATGAGCGGGCCTCTGCTGCGCTTCAACACCGATGCCGTAGTGGCCGTGACCGGCGCGACGATTGCGCTGACGCTGGATGGCGAAGCGTGCCCCATGAACACCACGCTGCTGGTGAACGCGGGTTCGACCCTGGCGCTGGGCGCCATCACCGGGACCGGCGCGCGCAGTTACCTGTGCGTGCGGGGCGGGCTGGATGTACCGGATTATCTGGGCAGCAAAAGTACCTTCACCCTGGGCCAGTTTGGTGGGCATGGCGGGCGTGCATTGCGGGCCGGGGATGTGCTGCATATTGCGCCGTTGACCGATCGCAGTGTCGGCGAGCGCATCGCCGATGATGCGCTCGAGGTACTCGGCGAAGTTCGCAACATGCGCGTGATCTACGGGCCGCATGCGGCGCCCGAGTACTTCACTGAGGCGTACATGGAGACGTTTTTCGCCACGGACTGGGAGGTTCACTTCAACTCCAGTCGCACCGGCGTGCGACTGATCGGCCCCAAGCCAGAGTGGGTGCGTGCCGATGGTGGAGAAGCCGGGCTGCACCCGTCCAACATTCATGACAACCCTTATGCGATCGGTGCGGTGGATTTCACCGGCGACATGCCCGTGATCCTCGGGCCGGACGGGCCGAGCCTGGGCGGTTTCGTCTGCCCGGTCACTATCATCGAAGCCGACCTGTGGCAGCTGGGCCAGCTCAAGGCCGGTGACAAGGTGCGGTTTCATCCGGTGAGTGTCGAGGCGTGTCATGCCATGGCATCTGCGGCGCTCGCTAATGCCTTTTCGCGGACAAGTCCGCTCCCACAGGAGAATGCGCCCCCAAGTGAGAGCACATTCCAGAGTGGGGACACATTCCAAAGTGGGAGCGGACTTGTCCGCGAAGGCGATGTAAGCCACACCTCAATCATCGCCCAGTTGCAAAGCCCGATCGTTCTGGACATCGGCCAGGACGACAAACGCCTCGTGGCACGTCTGTCCGGCGACACGCATGTGCTGCTGGAGATCGGCGCGCCGGAGCTGGATCTGGTACTGCGGCTGCGCGGTCATGCGTTGATGCTGGCGCTGGAGGCCAAGGCTCTGCCGGGCGTGATCGATCTGACGCCGGGGATCCGCTCGCTGCAAGTGCATTACCGCCCTGCGCAACTGCCGCTCAAGCGACTGCTGGAGATCGTCGCTGGCGAATGGGATGCCGTGTGCGCCGCGAAAGACCTGCAAGTGGCCTCGCGCATCGTGCATCTGCCCTTGTCCTGGGATGACCCGGCGTGCCAGTTGGCCATCGAGAAGTACATGACCACCGTGCGCAAGGACGCGCCGTGGTGCCCGAGCAATCTGGAGTTCATCCGTCGCATCAACGACCTGCCCAACCTCGACGAAGTGCAACGCACCGTGTTTGACGCCAGCTATCTGGTGATGGGCCTGGGCGACGTCTACCTCGGCGCACCGGTGGCCACGCCACTGGACCCGCGTCATCGTCTGGTCACCACCAAGTACAACCCGGCCCGCACCTGGACCGCGGAAAACTCGGTCGGCATCGGCGGTGCCTACATGTGCGTGTACGGCATGGAAGGCCCCGGCGGCTATCAGTTCGTGGGCCGCACGCTGCAAATGTGGAACCGCTACCGCGAGGTCGCGGCGTTCGAAGGCAAACCCTGGCTGTTGCGTTTCTTCGACCAGATTCGCTTCTACCCGGTCAGCGCCGAGGAACTGCTGCGCATCCGCCGCGATTTCCCGCTGGGACGTTTCGACCTGAACATCGAACACAGCACCCTGAACCTCACGGATTACCAGACTTTCCTGAGCAACGAGGCCGAAGGTATTGCGGCGTTTCGAGCGCAGCAGCAAGCAGCGTTCAACGCCGAACGCGAACGCTGGATCGCCAACGGGCAGGCCCACTTCGAGAGCGAGGAAAGCGTTGCCCCGACCACTGACGAAACCGCACTGGAGCCCGGCCAGCAAGGCGTCGATAGCCACATTGCGGGCAATCTCTGGCAGGTGCAGGTCAAGTCCGGCGAACGGGTCGAGGCAGGCGATGTGCTGGTGGTGCTGGAGTCCATGAAGATGGAAATCCCGGTGCTTGCGCCGATCAGCGGCATTGTGCGCGATGTGCGGGTGCAACCCGGCTCCGCCGTGCGTGCAGGCCAGCGCGTCGTCGTGCTGGACGCCGATTGAACCCAATCACTCAATTTGATGGAACATCACCATGATCCCTAACGACCTGTTGAATGATCTGCGCCTGGATTCTGTTCGCGCCGCGTACCAGTCCGGCACCCTGTCGCCACGTCAGCTGATCCTGGCGCTAAGGGAAAAAGCCGCCGGGCTGAACCCTGAGTATCACCTGTTCATCCATCTGCTCAGCACTGACGAGCTGGAGCCTTACCTGGCCGATCTGGAAGGTCGCGATATCCAGGATCTGCCGCTGTACGGCGTGCCGTTCGCGATCAAGGACAACATCGATCTGGCAGGCGTCCCGACCACTGCCGCCTGCCCCGACTACGCCTACCTGCCAGAAGCCTCGGCGACCATTGTCGATCAACTGATCGCGCTGGGTGCCGTGCCCATGGGCAAGACCAATCTGGACCAGTTCGCCACCGGCCTCAACGGCAGCCGCTCACCCTACGGCCCCTGCCCTAACAGCGTGCTGAAGGACTATCCGTCCGGCGGTTCCAGCTCAGGCTCATCGCTGGCCGTGGCATTGGGCGTGAGCAGCTTCTCGCTGGGCACCGATACCGCAGGGTCCGGCCGAGTGCCTGCCGCGCTGAACAATCTGGTCGGCACCAAAGCCAGTAAAGGCCTGATCTCGACCGCCGGCGTAGTCCCTGCCTGTCGTACGCAGGATTGCGTATCGCTGTTCACCGCCACGGCCAGAGAAGCCAGCCAGTTACTGGGACTGGTCGCACAACCCGACCCACGCGATGAGTACAGCCGCCGCAACCCTGCGTGGAACGACGCGGGCGCATTTGGCAGCCCGCGCCCGTTCCGCTTCGGCGTGCCACGTGCCGAAGATCTGGAGTTCTTTGGCTGCATTCAGGGGCCGCTGCTGTTCAGCGATGCCATCGATCACCTGACTGCATTGGGCGGCGAAGCGGTGACAGTCGACCTGTCGCCGTTTCTGGAGGCCGCCAGCCTGCTGTACGACGGCCCGTGGGTTGCCGAACGCTACAGCGTTGCCGGGCAATTGATGCAGGACAATCCCGCTGCCGTACTGCCGGTCATCCGCGCGGTACTGGCCAAGGCACCTGGGGTAACGGGCGTGGACACCTTTCGCGCCCAGTATCGTCTGCAAGCCCTCAAGGTCATCTGCGACCAAGCGCTGGAAGGGCTTGATTGCGTGGTAACGCCGAGCATCGGCCGGCCAGTGACATCGGCTGAACTGCTCGCCGAACCTGTGTTGCGCAACTCCGAACTGGGCTACTACACCAACTTCGTCAATCTGCTCGATTACGCAGCCGTCGCCGTCCCCTGCACGTTCATGGACAATGGCCTGCCTTGGGGCGTGACGCTATTGGGGCGTGCCTTCACCGATCAATACCTGCTCAGCCTCGCCGACGCCTTTCAGCGTCACACGGCATTGCCCTTGATCGCCGGTGGAGCGCCGCAACTGCCCACGCCGAACAACGCAGCGCGCAACGACAGGGTCAGGCTGGTGGTGTGCGGCGCGCATCTGGACGGTCTGGCGCTCAACGGGCAACTCAAGCAACGCGGCGCTCGCTTGCTGGAAGCCACGCAAAGCTCACCCGACTATCAGCTTTACGCACTCGCTGGCGGTCCGCCGTTTCGACCCGGCATGGTCCGTGTGGCAGAAGACGGCGTGGCGATAGACGTGGAAGTCTGGGAGCTGCCGAGTGCCGAGCTGGGTTCGTTCCTGACCGGCATTCCCGCTCCGCTGGGGCTGGGCAAGGTGCAGTTGGCCGATGGACGCTGGGAAACAGGGTTCATCTGCGAGCACTACGGGCTTGAAGGTGCACGCAATATCAGCGAACTGGGCGGCTGGCGCGCTTACCTGCGGCAGTCGTAAACCTGCTAGTCGATCAGATACATAGTTGTGTCTGATCGACCCAGGCGGTGCGCCATAGTGCGGGATCATTTCCTTCGATCAATAGCCATGAACGCTACACACAGCCCCCTCACTCCAGACACCTCGCTTCACGCTTCGGCGCCGCCATCAGAGTTGCCGCCGAAGCGGCCCACTACCGGAGGCGATCCTGATCGAGCCATCGAGCAACGGCTCAAGGCCCTGCGCGAAAGCCCCGGGTTTGCACTGATCGCCGACTCGCCCCTGCTGCTCAAGGCCTGCCAACTGGATATGGACGCCCCGCCCTCCAGGCGTCACTTCCTGCGCGAGCAACTGGCCTCGTACCTGAAGAACAAGACCGGACTGGCACTGGACCCTGACCAGCTACACATCACCTTTTCCAACAAAGCTCATCCTGAAGTGAACGACGATGGAAGCGAGCACGACGAAATCCGCCTGTCGCTGACCGAGCTGGCGCTCGTCAGCTTCGATCCGCCGCGTTTTATGGCGCTGCACCGCAGCACGCTTGAGGATACTCAGCTCACAGACGATGCACCGTCGGTTGGCGCATCAGAAGTGTTCGCGCTGATACTCAACGCCACGTGGACCCGCGACTACACCATCGCCCTGGAAACATTCTGGTCGCGGCACAGAGCAACCTATCGAGCCTTATCCAGGCTGGGCTTCCTCGACACGCTGGCGCGCCAATATGCCCGTCGCCAGATCAGCCGCTACGGCTACTTCCTGACGCTGGATGCATTGGGGCTCAACGACTTTCCAACAGACATCTCCACACTGGATCAGAGCGCACGCGGCAAGCAGGCACAGGTACGGATGCTCACGTTCAACGGCAAACCCGTGCCGGGCATCTTTCAGGTCAGCTCGGATAACACCTCGCACTGTTTCATTCATGTGCTGGGCAGCAAAGGGCCGGTGGTGGAATTCATCAGCAACGAGCCGCAGCAGATGACCCGCAATCTGCTGGCCGCACTGAATGACTCGGCCCTTCAGGAACACGCATTCCATCTGCTTGAATGTGAAGAAAAAACCGCGCCCGCCTTCGACTCGATACAGCTTGAGGGCGACGTGTTCACCGCACTTGCACAGGCCCAGGAGTACCTTGCCCGTCAACTGCTTGGCGAAGAGCGTTATGACCGTTTCGATTATCTAAAACCGATCGCACGCGGCCTTACCCTGGCAAGCGGCGTGGACCTTTGGCAATCCCGTCCGTCCGTGCTGGAGCAACTGCCCGCGCCGTCGAAACTGGCAGCACAGATCATGGCCCGGTACCTCAAGGCCCAAGGGCTGGAACATGAGCCCGATCACGTCTTCGTTGCCTATCGACGCGGCACGTCAACGACGCCACTGGGAGACGCCCGGACACCCCCCATCCAGGTCAGTACGCCAGACGAACGCCCCATGAGCCTGAGCACGGCACTGGTCACTCAGTACCGCGTTCAGACCCCTATGGGCTACCTCGACCACGGCGCAGCGACGGTGGTGTTTCTGGACACCACGGGCCAGGGCACCTGGCGTGAAGACCAGGTACTGGAACTTGACCCGCGCGCGCTGGAAGATCATCTGAAAACCATCGATTTCCTTCACCTGATGACCGAACGACTCGATGCGTTCTGGGAGCAGAACCAGACCGGGATTGAATCGGCCTTCAGGTCAATGTTCATCAGCCAGGCCCTGATCGGTCTCAAGCAGGAACGCCTGTCACGCGGCAGCTTCGACCTGATTGTGCAGGCGCTTTCCACTGACAGGAAAATGCCCTGGTACAGCCTGAGTTTCTACGTCAAAGGCTCCCTGCTCGATGGTCTGATGACGCAATGCACAGGACTGTTGGCCCTTGAAGAGCCTGGCTTGCCGATCGTGCTGTATCAGGCAGGCCATCCCAAGGCGTTCATGGAGTTCGCCGACGAAGACGCCCTCAACCGCTACCTCAGGGTCGCCACCGCTGATAGCGAGTGGCGCGAGACAGTCTTGCGCCATGTGCCGGTGCGCCATCAGGCACGCCTGAACTACCTGTTCAGGGTCTGGGGCGGCGTCAAGGCACCCACACCGGCGGCGTCTGTCCTGCGTCCCTGGACAGACCTGATCTACAACCCCGATACACATAAGGCCGTGCAGCACTTGTGGTATCGACACGCAGTGGACGACTCGCCCTTTACATTTATGCATCACTTACTGAAGCAGCACGCGCTGATGGATGCGCAGGACCAGATCGTCACGTCCGTACAACTCTCGTTGAGCGAGTGGACGCAACGACTCAATCATCTGCAGCTACTTCTGGCCCCGATGGCTGTGTTGCTGACACCTGCACTGATCGCGTCACTGGCGACCGAGGTTGGCATCACGTCCCTGAACATCGCATCCGCGAACCTGCCTGGCAGCCGTTACGCCGAAAAAAATCAGGCCGTGCTGGCCACTTTATCGCTTGGGTTGATGCACCTTGGCCCGCGAACCCCGGGGCTGCTGCGTTCCATGAACAGACTCGTGAAGCCTGCTCGTCAGGCAACGCGCATCGTTTCGCAGGTGCGCAAGACGCTTAAAGGCCCAGGTACGCGGGCCAGCACTTCGATGTCTGGACACCCGACTCAGCTAGAAACATTCTTTCACACAGACGCACTGCTCAAGCGCTGGACCCTTGTCGGCAGGGCACATTTTAGCGGTGTGCCGGTACACGCCTGGAAACTGGGCCGTCGGTTTTTGCTGTGGACGTCGGACAAGGGTCAGGCCCGCACACTGGTGGTCAGTACGCATGGTCACTACATGCCCTGGGCGTCCAGCGTGAAAATCCCCAATGGCACCGAACTGCGCACCTATGCCCCTCATGGCTACGAACTGGTCGACCCGATGCTGCACAACATTGTCAGCAAGCGTGTACTGCCCTTCGCGATTTCAAACTCAGCCGGCAACATACCTGTTGCCCTTGCGCCCTCACTCGAACCGTTGGTCATGACCGACAAGCTCATGGCGGGCACGTCGCTTCTTGGCCGGTTCAAGAACTACTCACTGGCAAAATTCCAGACACTCCATAATGAGCCCTATGGAGACATCGCCAACGTCGTGCGCAACGCCAACGCATCGCCGTTGCTCGGGCACCTGCCGCCTACGCCCATGGACGTGCTGACGGTGCGTAATCGCTTCGGCATGACTTCCCCTACACTGGCTGACTTGTTCAGCACGCTGTCGGCGCACGGCATTCACTACGACAAAATATTGCTGGTGCATTGCCGCTGCGCTGCCATCGCCGCCGTGCTGCAACGAGCGCCGGTGTATCGGGCGCCGACATTGAAGCCTGCGATTGTTAAGATGCCCTGACGTGATTGCCCCTTCGCCTGGTCCCGATATCGCCATGACAACCGCCGACGATGTAACCCACCTCTGCCCGGTGTGCGGCTTCAGCAACCGCTGCAGCCTGGCCGACCCGCGCACCGCCAGCCAGCCGTGCTGGTGTTTTTCCGAAACCATCGACCCGGCGCGGCTTGAAGCCCTGCCCGATGAAGTGCGCAACAAGGCCTGTCTGTGTCCGCGTTGCGCAGGCGTTGAACAGACGGCGCTGAGCCAACCTGCACGCTAGATCGCGTACCATACGCCACCTCCTTGACCTTGCTCCGACACCATGCGCCTTGACCGTTTTCTCAGCAACCTGCCCCGTTTCAACCGCAAGGAGGTCCGCCTGGCGCTGGTCAGCGGCCGAGTGAAGATCGACGGGCGCGTCACGAGCGACCCGCATCATGATGTGCGGGAATTCAACTGCGTAGCCTTCGACGACGAGATCATTCAGGCAGGCAGACCGGCGCGCTATTTCATGCTGCACAAACCGAAAGGGTGCGTGAGTGCCACTGTTGATCCACATCACCCGACGGTACTGGAGTTGCTGGATGAACCTGACAAACATGAACTGCATATTGCAGGGCGTCTGGATTTCAACACCACCGGTCTGATGTTGATTACCAATGATGGTCACTGGTCACGACGCTTGACCCAACCGCAAACAAAGTTGCCAAAGGTGTATTACGTTGAAACCGAACAGGTTATCGACGAACGGTATATCACCCGATTTGCCGAAGGCTTTTACTTCCCGTTCGAAAACATCACCACACAACCGGCGGTATTAACCGTACTGGGGCCGTATTGCGCTCGGCTGAGTATCGTTGAAGGCCGCTACCATCAGATCAAGCGGATGTTTGGTCACTTCAACAATAAAGTGTTGAATCTGCATAGGGAAAGCATGGGCGCACTGGCTCTGGACCCCGAGCTAGAGCCCGGCAGCTACCGCGCGCTGCACGTCGCGGAAATAGCGCTGTTCTGAAAAAGTCACAACCGTTCGGCGGAATGCGCAACAAGCCTCTGAATGGCACTTGCGGGTTTACGTATCCACTGCTTGAATCCAACCCGTCAGTCCACATGTGACTGAAGAGTCAGGACATCATTCCAAGAAACCTTTTACCGTATTGAGCCGTCAGGGCTCACGGCAAATTGCCCGCCAATAACAATACCTGTCGGACAGATCGTTCGGATCGACATGGGCCTTTAATCGGCTAATGCCTGCCTGTCACGAAACTCGTGCAACGTCGTTGTACGCATACCTGTTTACGCCAGGAGTTATACCTATGTCGCCAGAAAAAGCCGTGCTTGATATACAAGGACAGTTTCGGGTTTACACGGAGTTCTATCGCGCAGATGCCGCGGAAAAAACCATCATCATGGTAAACGGCTCACTGGCCACCACTGCGTCATTTGCACAGACCGTTCGCAACCTTCACCCGACCATGAACGTGGTTCTCTACGATCAGCCGTATGCCGGAAGATCCAAACCTCACAACCTGCATGAACAGCCACTGAGCCGGGAAATGGAAGGCCAGATCCTGCTGGAACTGATTGACCACTTCAACGCCGAACACGTCATGTCATTTTCATGGGGAGGCGCGGCGGCACTGGTTGCGTTGTCGCATCGCCCCAAGCGTATCGAGAGCGCTGTCATCAGCTCGTTTTCGCCGGTCATCAACGAACACATGCGTGACTACCTGAACCGGAGCCTCACCCATCTGGGCGCGCACAATCGTTACGAAGTCGGCCACCTGATCAACGACACCATCGGCAAGCACCTGCCATCGCTGTTCAAGCGCTTCAATTATCGCCACGTCAGCAGCCTGGACCTGCACGAGTACGACCAGATGCACCACCACATCAGCCAGGTACTGGAGATCGATCCGGGCAACTACCTGACCGCTGCGAAGAACATCAACGTACCCGTTTTATTCATGAACGGTGCCTGGGACGAATACACCGCCGCGAACGACGCCGTGCATTTCGCACACTATGTGAAGGACTGTACCTTCAGCACCATCGACACTGCCGGGCATTTCCTGGACATGGAAAATAAGGCCGCATGCCGGGATTCAAAGCTGGCACTGCTGAGTTTCCTGCAACCGGAACCGGCCACGACGCAAGCGTCGCGCCACGCGTACAACCTGGTTCAGAACCATCATGCCCTCGCCCTCTGACACCAGCGCTCGACAGAGCCAGGGAACCCTCCGCCAGCGCACGGACAGCGGCACTCGGCGGAAGGCTTCCATGGTGAAAGTCCGGGAAAAAAGCAGGGATTGGGGAAATTAACGCTTCAAATGCGGGACCGCATCTGGTACAAAGTCAGCCGCTTCGAGCGGGTATAGTTTAGTGGCAAAACGAAAGCTTCCCAAGCTTTAGTTGAGGGTTCGATTCCCTCTACCCGCTCCATCGTTTCATCCCCGAATGATCCCTCTAAGCACCAAACGACCTACAGCCCAGCTATAACGAGCCTTTCCGGGTCAAACTACAAATCCGCATGATCCCTAATATATCCCGCACAGGATTGATTTCCGTGTATGGCGCTATGTATGGCGCTGCGTAGGGTGAGACATAAATCGAACCACACCATACGCCAACGGCCAGCAGGATCAGCAGCACGCCGGCGAGCCGCACACAAATCGATGTCATGGCACGTCCTTGAAGAAAACATTCCGCCCCAGCCTCAGCGTCTGCTTTGCCTTTACAGCCCAGGCAGGCGGCTTTGGCATGGTGGTCGCGTCATAGTGGGTGACACCCGCCGTCGAGTCTGGCTGCATGCCGTCGATAATCAGGTCAGCCGCGATTCGCGCTTGGGCGAACTCACAAAAAGCAATCGGCTTTGCTCCGCTCAAAAACTGGAATTCGGGTCGTTTTTGTTCCAGCATCTGAACTGCCAAGGCCGCTGGCATACACCGGCGTAGCCCTCGCCCCACCAATCCGGCTTAGCGGCCCGTTTTTTGTGGCACAGTACGTCCGCGCATTTGGCTCAGCACCTTTGGTGGCCTAGGCAACATCAGATCGATCATGCTCATAACGGCTGCCCTGTAACCACATCAACGACTTCGAGGGTACGAATTGAAGATAAGTCGCAAGCGTGCCGAGAATTTAAGGCCCGTAGCGGCGATCAGCTGAACGTAGATTCCACTGGCTAGCCTTGGCAACATAGCCAGACCGAAAATCAACCGAGGGCGACAGAATGTTCAAGTTCATGTCCACGCTATTCGGCGACAAGCCATCTGAGGTAGCGCCAACAGAGAAGTCGGAACAGCCAAGTATCGTTTCAACGGCACAGGCACCGCATCCAGTGGTGCCATCTGAATGCATCGCACCACCGATACACCGCGGTAACTCGCCAAAAACAACCACCGCACGGGATCGAAGCGAAGTACATGTGGAAATTAGCAGCCCGCTTAGTCCGCCGATCCAAGTCGGCCATGCCGTTTACAGCTCAAGCGACGACACACTGTCACGTTCGCACTACGGCGGATTCAGCAGTGGCGACAGTTACGACAGTTACGACAGTTACGACAGTAGCTCGAGTTGCTCAACCAGCGATAGCGGCTCGACCGGATCAGGCGACAGCGACTAAACAACCAGCGCCAGCATCAGCCTGACGAAAGCTGCCCGAAGCCCTGGTTCCCGATCGCCTGGCCGCATCGAAGATTGATCGTACCGGGCCCAAGCGGGCTGCAGCGCCAGGATCGCAAAGCCCAGGAAAAGTCCTGAGCCTGATCTGCCGGCCACTACCAGAAACGCGGCGGGAACCAGGCAGGGATTGCGCCCTGGTGTTCCGATCAATATCCGATGCTGATGAGTCCAAACCGTTAAATAGCCCCCCCTGCATCACCTCTCCCTCAAATCAAACGACCGCATCGGCAGGTGCCTGGCCTGGCGTTCTTCGCAATGTACGGTGCTGGGTGATGATCAGCCAGATGCTTGGCATGCAAACTCAGTCCGGCCTGAACAAACTCCGGAACAAAGACGCCACGTTCCCCAAGCCGATCAAGACAAACGATTCGCGTCAGGCACGCCCACGCTGTGAACTGGCTGAGATGGAGGAATGGATCAGGTTGAAGAAGGCGGCAAGAAACACCCGGGAAGATGCCGCTGTGTAAGTTGATTGGCATGCTGCCGATACGGGGCTGGACGATTCATAACAGCCCCCCGAATCCTTATATGACGTCATGTTTGGAGGCGATCTATATAGCCCTGAAAGCCGCGTAAAATAGGGCAAATTCGACTCCCTCTACCCGCTCCATCGTTTCATACCCGCCATTCCCTGCAATATCGCTGTAGCCCCCACACCTTCGTCACCCTGACTCTCGGCCAAGACCGGTCAATGCTGCGTCCTTTCGGCCCTGATTCAGCGCATGGCTGGACGTACGGCGTGCGTAGCCTCAAGTCAGCCGCCTACACTTAACCGTCATCAAACTACTCGAAGTCAAGCCTCGACCATTGGCCAGTACGGTGCCACTCCATGGATCATGAATACCGCACCGCCAACGATGATCAAACCGTCAATCAGTTGCAGGAATACCTCACGCAGAGCCGCGCCTTAGCCAGACGGCACATCACTTTCTTTTTGTACGCATTCCTGGCCGTCGTCGTCCATGGCGTCTCGATGCTGGTGCCGCCGATGCAATCGCCTGATGAGATAGACCATTTGCAGCGCGCATACCTGCTTGCCCATGGGCAGATTTTTCTGCAAACGCCAGCCGGAGCGTCTTCAGGTGGGCAAGTCGATACTGGCCTTGTGGGCTACCTGGTGAATTACGCAACGCTTGCTGGCAAGCCTGATGCACGATTGACTGCCGATCTGAAACGCCACGGCGAAGCGGCACAGTGGACAGGTGTGCACGGCTTCAGCTCCTTGCCCGGCACCGGGTATAACCTTCCTGCGATCTACGCGCCCCAGGCGCTGGCCCTTGCCATTGGCGAGCAGTTGAATCTCAGCATCGACGCCAGTTATCGAATGGCGCGACTTTTCGTACTCATTACGACCCTGTCGTTGCTAATCGCAGCCTTTAAACTCTACAGGCCCAGCCCGCTGGCCCTGATCGTCCTGGTGCTGCCGATGAGCCTTTTTCAGATGACCGCATCAACCATCGACGGAATGTCAATGGCGCTGGCGTTCTTCGCTGTGTCGTGTTTCAAGCGTGACTGGGAGCAAGAAAACACTGATCGGCGAGTATTCATGATGCTCACGGTTTCGGTTGCCGTGCTTGTTACTTGCAGAGCCTACATGGCGCCCATGTTGCTCATGCTCATCGCTCCGGCCATCCTGCACAGATCAAGGCAGAGGCTGATCATAGCGGTCGCAGCGACAGGCGCTGTGGTTGCCTGGACAGTACTGGGCATGGCGGTCACAACAGACCTCAGGTCGGGCCACAAGGTTACGCCGGGAGCGATAGCAAAGTATTACCTGACTGACCCGGCTGCGCTGTGGAATGTCATGTATGCGACGCTGTCAGACGCGGGCTTGACCGCCCAATACTGGCGATCATTTATCGGAACGTTAGGGTGGCTCGACACCACAATGCCCATGTCGGTCTACATTGGCATATCGACACTCATTGCCTTGGCTCTTTTGATAAATGTCAGGCTCAGTGCATTCAAGCCACGCAGCGCATGGGTTCTTTTGCTGTGCGGTTTCGCATCGATGGTTCTCGTATTCCTTGCCATGCTAGTCATCTGGACGCCACACCCTGCACAGGTTATCGACGGCATACAGGGCAGGTACTTTGCCCTGCCTGTGATAGTGATCCTCTGCGCGCTGGATTCAAAATCCGGAGGGTCGCGATGGCTTGCTACCTATGGGATCGTTTTCATGGTGTTCCTCGTGTCCACCTTCAGCATGATTACCACCCTTGCAGATCGATATTACCTGTCAAACACAGGTACGGTGGCTCAATGACCTGTTGCACTAAAAACGAGGCCGGTTCAGAAGCCATCAGTGTGCTCACGGTTGGTGGAAAATTGATGAGTGCCGGGTTTGTTTTCCAATCGCGAATGGCTTGCGGCCCGACCTTATTGATCAACCTCTCGATTTGGCGTCTGGCAATGAGCATCAAAAAACCCCGCCTGGGCGGGGTTGTGTCAGCTCAGAGCAAAGCCGATCCAGTCATTCCAGGATCAGCCTCTCAACGATACCGCTCAAGCCAATGCGCGTAAGGCGCCGGCAAGGTCCAGGACGCGTTCTCCACGCCCAGTTCCTTGGCGGCAAAGTACGCCCAATGCGGATCCGCAAGGTGTGCGCGGCCAATCGACACCAGATCGAGCTGGCCCGATTTGATAGACTCTTCAGCCAATTGCGGTGTACCAAAACCCCACGCCGAGGTCACAGGGATGCCCGCTTCGCGACGCAAGCGCTCAGCGACCGGCCCCATGAAAGCAGGCCCCCACGGGATGTTAGTGTCAGGGATGGTGAAGCCGACGCTGACGCTCAACAGGTCAAGA
Organism: Pseudomonas asturiensis; assembly: GCF_900143095.1. Taxonomy (GTDB): domain Bacteria; phylum Pseudomonadota; class Gammaproteobacteria; order Pseudomonadales; family Pseudomonadaceae; genus Aquipseudomonas; species Aquipseudomonas asturiensis. The sequence continues at coordinate 86,344 of NZ_FRDA01000012.1, forward strand.
CCACCCGCCTTGAAACGGCGCGCCAGTTCGATGGATTCGCTGAGGGTCTGCTCGTCACGGCCGTCGTATTCGATAACGCCGAAACGGGCGGTCAGTGGCAGGTGCTCTGGCCAGACCTCACGCACAGCGGCCAGGGTTTCCAGCAAAAAGCGGCTGCGGTTGTCGAAGCTGCCACCGTAAGCGTCATTGCGCTGGTTGGAGTGTTCGGAGAAGAAGCTTTGTCCCAGATAGCCATGGGCGAAGTGCAGCTCGATCCATTCAAAGCCGGCCTCCAGCGCACGACGTGCGGCGTGGACGAAGTCCTGCTTAACGCGGGCGATGTCGTCCAGGGTCATTTCACGCGGCACCTTGGGCAGGTTGGCGCCGAAAGCAATGGCGGATGGCGCGATGGTTTCCCAGCCGCGTGCGTCAGACTCGGCAATATGGTCGTCGCCTTCCCACGGACGATTGGCGCTCGCCTTGCGGCCCGCGTGGGCAATCTGGATGCCTGGAACAGACCCGGCGGCCTTGATTGCTTTCACGATGGGAACGAATGCCTGGGCTTGCTGGTCATTCCAGATACCGGCGCAACCGGGTGTGATTCTGCCTTCAGGTGCAACAGCCGTCGCCTCGACCACCACCAGCCCTGCCCCGCCACGCGCCATGCTGGCCAGGTGAACGTGGTGCCAGTCGTTGATCAAGCCATCGTCGGCCTTGTATTGGCACATCGGTGGAATGGCGATGCGGTTACGCAGGGTGATGTCTTTGAGGGTGTAGGGTTGAAACAACGCTGACATGGAAATCTCCAGATACATCGAATTACGATTGTTCGATAGTATTCGAAATATAGCGCTAATTGAAACCCCTCGTTATCATGGCGCCCATGCGAACTCTAAAACACCCAGAACCCGATGCCTTCACTCTCGACCGTGTGCTTTATGCGTTGAGCGATCCCGTGCGGATGGAAATCGTGCGCTATCTGGCGGGCGTACCAGAGGCAACCTGCGGTGAACTGTGTGGCGACCGGCCCAAGTCCAGCGCCTCCCACCACTTCCGCGTACTGCGTGATTCAGGGCTCGTGCATACCCGCAACGTAGGCACGACGCACATGAACTCGCTGCGCAATGAAGAACTCGAGACACGCTTTCCCGGACTGTTGGCAACCATTCTTCGGCAACTGGGATGATGCATAAAGACGTGACTTGCCTGGTTGCCTGCTGACTCACGGTTTCGATTAAAATGGCCTGATCGTCGCATAGAAGCAGGCCGGACATCCCTGCAGCGCTTGCGCCAGAGTCTGACACACGCGGCATAACCAAAAGCACCCGGTGCGTCAGATCGCATGAACCCCTTGAGGGGACCCATGCCCTACGGTAAAGCCGTTTTCAGCGCGTTCTCGCAAGTCAGGTGCTGGGTAAGAGGCGGCTTATCGGGAGAAGGCACGCCACTCACGACCAATCCAGAACCGGCCAGCCTTGCTCCTGCGCATACGCCCGCAGCGTCGGGTCCGGGTTCACGGCAATGGGATTGTCGACACGCTTCAGCAGCGGCAGGTCGTTCCTCGAATCCGAGTAAAAGAACGCGCCTTCCAGAATTTCGTCCTGCACCCTGAGCCACTCCTTCAGCCGCAGCACCTTACCTTCGCGGTAAGTCAGGATGCCCTCGGTGAGACCGGTGAACTGACCTTCCTGCACGTCCAGATCGATGGCCAAAACCTCATCGATACCCAGATGCGCTGCAACAGGCGAGACGATGTGGAAGCCTGTCGCCGAAATGACCAGCAGCCGGTCACCCGCCGCCTTATGCCTGGCGATGGTCTGACGAGCTTCGTGATACACGAGCGGCTCGATGACGGCCTCGATGAAGTGCGCGACGGCCTCGGCCACGTCCTCCACAGTACGCCCGGCCATCGGTGTGAGGCTGAACGCCATGTATTCCTCCATGGCCAGTTTTCCTTGGCTGTAGGCGTTCATCAGTTCCTGGTCGAGGCTGAGAAACGCTTCGTCCTCCACCCAACCCAGTCGCACCATTTCCCGACTCCAGAGGCTGGCACTGTCGCCATGAATCAAGGTGTCATCCAGATCAAAAATCGCTAAAGCCATCGGGTCCTCTCAACTGTTGAACTGCGCCGAACGAGCGCGCCCGAAACGGGCGCGCGCCTGTATCAATTCATGGCGGGAAAGGCGTTGATCGCCTTGGGAGCTGGCGCTGCAATCGCGAACAGATCATCGACCCGCTTCACTTCCGCGGCACTGGGCTTGATGGCGAATGCACACGCGACGAAGATCAATGCGTTGAAGATCAGCCCGATGATCCCGCTGGTCAGGGAACCCAGTTGAGGGATGTCGTCCGGGTAAATCGTCGTCAGCACGATGGCCACGAAGATGCCCACGACCATGCCGGCAATCGCGCCCTGTTTATTGCCTCGCCGGGAGAAGATGCCGAAGAACAACGGCACAGCCAACTGGATGATGCCCTGATAGGAAATCTGCGCCAGCAACTGAAGTCGGGCATAGTCGAAGGTCAGGTAGGCCAGTACCGACGCAGCACTGATGAACACCACCATGCCCACCTTGGCGAGGATGGTCTTCTGCCGGTCGGTTCGTGGTTTGTTCCAGGTCGCCAGGTCGTTGGCGAACTGCGTGCCGCAGACTTGTACACAGCCGTCCACGTGGCCGATGCTGGCGGCCAGCACGATCACGATGGCGACCGCCAACAGCCACGGCCCGCCAATGTCGAACAGCGACAGGAACCAGCCATGCTGTGGATGCGCTGCGACGTTCGGGTCCTGACTGATCGCGGCAGCGAACAGCATCAGAATCCCGTAGAAGCCTGCGACCAGCAGAATGGTAATCAGCGTGCCTTTCTTCACAGACCGCACGCCGCTGGCGGTGTAGATACGCTGGAAGCTCATCGGCCAGCACATCGAACCGATCACGCCAGTGAAGATCAGGCTGAACATGTAAAGCGGTCCGTAGGTGCTGCCTGCGCCGCCCGGAATCACCAGCATGCCGGCGGGCAATTGCGCGAGGTTGGAAAACGACGCCTGATCACCGAACAGAAGGATGATGCAGAGCGCGGCACAGAGTACGTAGGCAATCAGTCCCTGATACATGTCGGTCATGATCAGACCACGCATGCCCATGCTTACGGTCCAGTACTGCCGAATCAGGATCACAACGACACCCACCGTCAGGCAGGTCGTCACGCCCCAACGCCCGAAGCTGGCGAACTGAAACAGCGTGGCCAACGCCTGGATGCCCATCACCACCCACGGAAATACCGAGATAATGCCGATGATCGAGGCGATGCGTTTCACGGCCGGGCTGTCGAAGCGCATGCCCAGCAAATCGGGTTGGGTGGTGAGGTTGAAGCGTTTGCCCCAGGTCCAGGCGCGATTGGCCATCAGGTACATGGCGGTGACCCCGAGGGTCGCGTACACCATGCCGTAAAAGCCCAGCGCACCGCCGACCGAAAGGGCGAAGAACGCTGTGAACGTTGCGCCCGGCCACCACGAATTGGTGTAGCACATCGCGATGTACCACGGCCCGTAGGAACGGCCGCCCACCGCGTAGTCGGAAAATGAGTCACTCTTGCGATTGGTGGCGTACAGCACGCCGATCATCCCGGCCAGAAACAGGCTGATGAGCCCGAAGGTTATGTACAGATCCGAATTGACGAGTGTGCTGATCATTGTGCGCCCCCGTCTTCAGGAATCTCGCCACTGGCGGACTCAACCATATAAAGCACCCAAAGGCCGAGTCCCATCAGCGCAGCGTTCAGAATCCAGTAAAAGATCGGCAACGGAATACCCAGCACGATGACCGTACTGCCACTGACCTGAAGGTAAAACGGCGGGAACAGCGCCATCATCAACAATGCAAAAAAGTAAACGCCGAACACGAGCGTTTTCACACGCCCTGGCCGCGCAATCGAAACAGTACTCATGGAAGACTCCTTGAATTTTGGATCTTGCGATTAATCGATCAAGTAAAACTCAAGCAGTAAAAAAGTTGCCGCCGATAGCCCGATCTTGTGGTTGTCGGGTCTTGTCATACGCAGGTTCAGACCTGTCTAAGCCAGGTTTCCCAGCGCGGATCGTTGATGGCGTTACGCGCCCTCATTTGCTTCCATGCACCGTATTTGTAGAAGTCGAAGTCCAGTTGCGACACGGCATGCTGCACCATCGCCCAGGTGGACCACTTGATATCCGCCAGCGCTTTATTGACCTTGATCCGGGCCAGCGTCCGGGTGTCGACGCGGCCGAAATAGTCTTCGACCAATTCAAGTTCCACCTCGTCGGTGAAGAACATTTCGCCAAACCAGAGCGCCAACTCGTAGTGCCGATCGTTATTGGACGCGTATTCGAAATCGACCAACCTGACGTGCTGCCGGTCGTTGAGCATGAAGTTACCGGCCAGCGTGTCGTTCATGCACGGCGCCAGATCGATGCCTGAGGCTTGCAGCGCAGATTTCGCCCTCTCGTATTGCAGGGATAACCAGGCACCGTCCTGGGGTTTCAAGGCGTTGAGTTCAGCCACCTGAGTCTGATGTTCGGCAATCATGTCGAACACGGTCTTGGTCTGACACAGCAGCGCCTGATCATTGAATGCCTTGAGCCCGAGCAGTGCGTTATGGCGCACGTCGCGCTGCAGAAAATCGAGATTCGACGACGCCCGCCAGCCTTCCATGAACTCGAACACTTCGACACCTAACTCTTCCAGAAACGCAAACACCGGCGCGCCGTATCCCGTCGCCGCTGCGGCGACACTGGCGTCATGAGCCGTGCGGCGATCAATGAACATCTCGGTCCCGGCACCCGGAATCTTGAAGAAATACGCGGTATCGGCGCCCTCGACTTCGACACGCCAGTTGGTGTTGGAAATGCCGCCGCTGACCGGCCTGTACGTGATCCGCTTGCCGCGCCACTGGCTGATGCTGGACACCGCCGCTTCAAGTTGCTGTTCATGAATACTCATGGCCTCTCCCAAAACGTTCATGCGCGCGACTCCTCAACCTGACGTAGCCAGCTCTCCAGACGTGGATCCCGGGTGCTCTGCAAACAGCGCAGGAAGGTCCATTGCCCGAGCTTGGAAAACTCGAGCGACCGGGAAGACACCGTGCCTGCCCAGAACCCCCATAGCGTCCAGTACCAGTCGTTGATCAGCGCATACAGACGGCAGACGGCGTAATCCACTTCAAGGCATTGTCCTGCCCACGCTTCGATACCTTCGCGCCACTGCGCTTCGAACGAAAACAGCTCGTTCAGGGTGATGGCGACGTCGTACCAGGCATCCATGCAGCCGCCGTAATCAAAGTCGACCAGCTTCAGACGCCCGTCCCGCGACACCATGACGTTGCTGGTAACACCATCGCCGTGAATCGGCACCGCATGAAACGGCCGGTTTTGCAGTGCGTCCCAGGCCATGTTGACGCATCGGTCGATCCACGCGTGTTCTGGCGGCAACACCACCCGGTCCCGCGCGCACAACACCCGCAGGCGTTGCAGATCGTCCATTGGCGAACGGATAAAATCCGGTACTGCGCCGGTATGAACAACGCGCTTGAGATCCCACAGCCGCTCAAGTCGCCCCGGCGCGATGAGTTCGTCCAGCCGAGCACAGCGCCAGTCTTTCGGACTCAGCGATTCGAAAATCAGCACGCCGCTGGCGCTGTCTGCACTGATCAGGCGAGGTGCTGAGCCGCTCAGGCCCGCACACTCGCTGGCCTGCACACTGCGCTCGACATCAATCAAGGGCGTCATGTCAGCCTGCAACACTTTTGCGTACCAGGCGGTCTGGCCGTCAGTGACGTGATACCCCAGCCACTCGGTGGCCAGCCTGGACGGCGAGGCAATGCCTGACGACCCGTCCTGTACATTCAGGTTGTCGCCCAACCCTGCTTCCGATAATGCAATGTGAAGACGATCCAGCGGTGCGGTCTCTTTGAACATGGTCTGCCCTCAGCGAAAGGAATCCGGCGCCGTGCAGGCGCGATGAAGCAAGGCAGTCAGCATTTTCAAACCGTTGTGCATGTCCTCGTCGCTGGTGTACTCGGCTTCGTTGTGCGAAAGGCCGTTACGACTGGGGATGAACAACAGGCAGACCGGGTATTTGCTGTTCATGCTGATCGCATCGTGACCGGCCACCGTTGCGCTATCGGTGATGGGCAGACCCAATTCGGTCGCCACTGCATGCGCCAGTTCGGCGAAGCCGTCGGGAAGTACACCGGGGGGGCGCAGCACGCTGCTTTCGATGTGGAAACGGGTCTGGGTCCGGTCGGCGATCTCATGCAATGTAGCGTTCAGACGCTCGGCGGCTGCGCGCAGCAGTTCAGTGTCCCGCGAGCGATGTTCCGCCAGCAGCGACACGCGGGACGGCACCACGTTGGGCGAGTTCGGCCAGATTTCCACGCGGCCTACCGAGCTGTGCATCTGCAACCCGTGCAGGTCGGCTTCCGCACGCACCGCAACGATGGCATGTGCGGCAGCGAGCATTGCATCGCGGCGCGCGGCCATGGGCGTTGGCCCGGTGTGGTTCTGCTCGCCGTCGAAACGAATGCGTTGTTTCAGCGCGGCCCAGGTTTCCCTGACAACGCCAATCGACAGCTTCCGGCTCTCCAGCGCGGTGCTCTGCTCGACATGAATTTCCACGTAACCCGCGATGTCGAGGCTGACCGGGCCACCGCCCAGATAACCGATATCCTGCAATGCCTGCCTAAGGCTGATACCGTCGCCATCGCAACTGTTCCAGGCGTGCTCAAGACTCAGCGCGCCGGTGAACACGCCGCTGCCGATCAGGCTCGGCTGAAAGCGAGCGCCTTCTTCATTGGTCCAGTTCACGACAGCAAGATTGCAGGCCGGCTTTTCTCCGCGTTCCCGCATCTGTCGCCCGAGGCTGGAAACCGCCACGGCACCGGCGAGTACGCCATATACACCATCGAATCGGCCGGCACTTGGCTGGCTGTCCAGGTGCGAACCACACACCACATATGGAGCATGTGGGTCGAAGGTCATCAGGCCGAAAATATTGCCCACCGGGTCGATGTGAACCTCAAAGTCATGCGCCCTGAGCCAGTCGCAGAACAGGTCGCGGACCTGACCGTCCTCAACCGATGCAGCGAGCCGATGCAAACCACCCGCCGGTGTCGCGCCAATGGCCGAGCTCTCGGCGAACAGCGCCTCGAACCGGGCATGGTCGGCTGCATCGGGCGTCAGCAAGTCATGCGTACAGGATGTCGACATCATCTCTCTCCAGGCGAGCCGTAAACTCAGCCGATAGCGGACGGTTCGTGACCAGGGTTGTGATTGCACTGAATGGCAGGGTGTTAACAAAAATCCGGTGACCGAACTTGCCGTCGTCGGCGAGGATCACACGCTGCCGGGAATGCTTGACCAGCGTGCGCCGCAACATGGCTTCCGGCTCGTGGTAATCCATCAGGCCTTGTTCAAGGTCGATGGCGCCGATGCCCATGAACGCGATGTCGTAATTGAACTGGCTGGCGAATGCCAGCGTGTGCGGGCCGATCAATGCGTTGTCGTTGCGGCGCACGTCTCCGGGAGCGACCAGCACCTGGTTGTCGCTTTGATGGGTTACCACCTGAGCGATGTCCAGCGAGTTGGTGATGATCCTCAACCGGCTGAACTGGGACAGCATCTGCGCCAGTGCGAGCGTCGACGTGCCGGTGTCGAGAAACAGCACCATGCCGTCGCTGATCAAGCCTGCCGCCTTGCTGGCGATACTCGCCTTGGCTTGCGGCTTCATGCGACTGCGGACCTGCAACGGCGGCTCGTCATTCAACTGCGGCAGAATCGCCCCGCCATGAATGCGCCGCAGCTTGCCCATCTCTTCCAGGTACTTGAAGTCGCGGCGAATGGTCTCTTCCGACACATAAAGCGACTGTGCGAGCTCGGACGCTTTGACGCGCTGTTGCTGAGCCAACAGGCGCATGATTTCGTCCAGACGAGGCTGATTGAGCATGGGGCTGACATTCCGTTGTGAAGAAAGGCGTTCAGTGTACCCATCTGTCTTCGGCTGCTGATGGCTGCTCATGTCGGGCGTGCTCATTGCGCAAGCATCGGTGGCAACTGTTGATCCCACGGCGAAATCGCCTCGAAGGCGGCGCAGAATTGCAGGACATCACCGTCCGCGAAACGAGGACCGACCACCTGCAGACCGATGGGCAGCCCTTCCGGGGCAAAGCCGCAGGGAATGGTTGCCGCCGGATTTCCTGAAAGATTGAAGGGATAGGTGAACGGCGTCCAGCGTGCCCACGGCACGGCGCCATCCTGATCGGCAAAACCGGAAGGTGCGACCTCATCTGCATCGAAAGGCAGCACGGGAAGGGTCGGCATGATCAGCAGATCATAATCGTCGAACAGCGCATGCACCCGATTGGCGAAGGCGGCACGCTGTTCGAGGGCTTGCAGATAACCGGCAAGATCGTAGCGGGCCGACTGCTCGATCAAATGGGCGAAACCGGGGTCCAGTTCGCCCAGTCTGTCCGCTAGCGCGCGTCCGTAGACGATGCCACGCCCTCCCACCCAAAGCGTTTCAAAGGTGGCCAACGGATCCGGCCAATCAAGCGAAAGAATGCTCACCTCTACCGGGAGTTTTGCAGCGATCTTTTCGACAGCAGCTTCGACCGCGGCCGCAATAACCGGCTCGACGGGCGTGTTGAACAACGTCGGGACGAAAGCGATGCGCAGCGGACCAAGCGGCTGGTCACAGCGGGCCAGATAAGATTCCGTGGGCACCGGAAGCGCCTGATGGTCCAGCGGATGCGGCCCTGAAAGAATGTCGAACAACAGCGCCGAGTCGCGCACGGTACGGGTCATAGGGCCTGCATGGCTGAGCATTTCAGTCGCGGACCATGGCCATGTGGGAATTCGTCCCAGTGAACCCTTGAGGGCGAATATCCCGCAGAACGAACCGGGAATCCTCACCGACCCGCCGCCGTCCGATCCCAGAGACGCTGGAACCATGCGCGCCGCAACCGAAATCGCAGAGCCTGAGCTGGAGCCGCCGCTGGTCAGGCTCGGATTCCACGGTGTGCGCCCGTTGCCGAAAAGCCGCGAGGTACTCGCCCCTGTCCAGCCAAACTCGGTTGTCGCCGTCTTGCCGAGAATGATGGCGCCAGCGTTTTTCAGGCGCTGAATGATGGGCGCGTCCTTGAGCGGGACACTGTCCAGACTCGTCAGTGACCCTTTGGTGGTCCGCAGACCTGCCGTGGAAAACAGGTCCTTGATGCCGAACGGGATGCCATGCAGCGGCCCTTGAACGCGACCGTCGCCCGCCTCGTCATCCTGACGTCGTGCCTGTTCGAGCGCAGCGTCTGTATAAACATCACCAAAGGCATTCAATGTGTGATTGTGGGTTTTGACCGATTCAAGGCTTGCTTCCACCAATGCCACAGACGTGATCGTGCCTGCGTCCAACTGCTCGCGGGCCTGAATCACGGTGGGCATGGAGAAGCGTTTTGACTCAATCAATGGGGATGCTCCGGCAAGTCATGGGCGTTTCGCCCAGGCCAGCGCATTACTGATCAGGTGGTAAAAACCGTCAAGTGGTAAATGTTGCTTTTGTTGTATTTATGGACTTTAAATTTGTAACAGCACCGCTGGGGTGCGAAAAAACACCCCATTTTCAGCCTGCGCCCAACGCTGGGGCAAAAAAAAGGGCCTGCCCGTTTGTGGGTTTCAGGCCCAAAACACTTCAATGCTTCATCAACGTCTCGATCGCTCCCGGCTTGTCATGCACCCCGAACCGGTCCACCAATGTGGCAGTCGCGCTGTTCATGCCGATTACATCCACAGCGATCCCGGCTTGCCTCAGTTTCAACACCACCTTGTCCAGCGCGGCCACGGCGGTGATGTCCCAGAAGTGCGCATCTCTCAGGTCGATAGTCAGGGTTTCAAGCGGTTCCTTGAGGTCGAACGTGCGGGCGAACCGGTCTGCCGAACCGAAGAACACCTGACCGGTGACGTAGTAGGTGCGGTGACTGTAATCAGGGTCGTGTTTCGAACTGACGTCCAGGTAGTACGCGATCTTGTTGGCAAAGAACATCGCCGCCAACAGGGTTCCGGCCACCACGCCGTACGCCAGGTTATGCGTGGCGACAACCACGACGACGGTCACGATCATGACCAGGCTGGTGGACAGCGGGTATTGGCGCAGGTTACGGATCGAGCTCCAGCTGAACGTGCTGATCGACACCATGATCATCACCGCCACCAGCGCAGCCATGGGAATGCGCGCCAGCCAGTCGCCTAGAAAGATCATCATGGCCAGCAGCGAAACACCTGCACTCAGCGTGGACAGGCGCGTTCTGCCACCAGACTTCACGTTGATCATCGACTGACCGATCATGGCGCAACCGGCCATGCCGCCGATCAATCCGCTGGCGATGTTGGCGACGCCCTGGCCTTTGCACTCACGGTTCTTGTCGCTGGACGTGTCGGTCAGGTCATCGACGATGGTGGCGGTCATCATCGACTCCAGCAAACCCACCACTGCCAACGCCGCCGAGTACGGCAGCACGATCAGCAATGTTTCCAGATTCAGCGGCACCTGCGGCCACAGGAAGACCGGCAGACTGTCGGGCAACGCGCCCATATCGCCGACCGTGCGGACGTTAAGCCCCATGTAAATCGAGATCGCGGTGAGCACCAGAATGCACACCAGTGGCGACGGCAGCAGCGTGCCCACGACGGGAATTCGTGGCAGCAGATAGATGATCGCAAGTCCCCCGGCCGTCAGGGCGTACACCACCCAGGTGACGTTGGTGAGTTCCGGCAACTGCGCCAGGAAGATCAAAATGGCCAATGCATTGACGAAGCCGGTCACCACCGAGCGGGACACGAAACGCATCAGCTCACCCAGCCGCAGATAACCCGCGATGATCTGCAAAACTCCGCAGCCCAGGGTGGCCGCCAACAGATAATGCAAACCATTGTCCTTGACCAGATTCACCATAAGCAGCGCCATGGCACCCGTGGCCGCAGAGACCATCGCCGGGCGGCCGCCCACGAACGCGATGACGGTACAGATACAGAAGGAGGCGTAAAGCCCGACGCGCGGGTCGACCCCGGCGATGATGGAAAAAGCGATGGCTTCGGGAATGAGGGCCATCGCGACAACGAGACCCGCCAGTACGTCAGCCCGGACATTGGAAAGCCAGGCAGCCTTTATATTTTCAAGCATTGATTCATCCATGCAGGCACGGCATGGCGCGCAGCGTCGGGCGCTGGGCGATGCAGGTGCGTCTGTCTTCAGTGGTGTTGAGGATGTGCTGCGGCCGAATCAGGCACAGCAGAAATAGACCGCAGCCAGAGGGCGGTCAGGGTGTTGCGAGGGGGCGTAGCGCTAAGGCGGCGTAGGCAGCCAGTTGGAACGAGGCAAGAGGATTCCTTCGTCAGCTCGTGAATTGACCGACCGGATAATAACGCTCGCGGATCACAGGGACAACGTGCAGGTCATTGCACATGACCGACGGCAGAACAGGCAATTTCCGATAGGCAAGCTGCGCAGCACTGTGCTTCCATCACGTCCCCGAATCAGATCCTCAAGGACGAACAATGCGTTTTGCCGCTCTGCCGTTGATCATCGCCTGCGTCGCGGGCTGCGCCTCTACACCCGACTACTACATCTCCCCTGCTCCTGTTTCGATTCCCAAAACCGCCACTTATTGGGTGGACTCTTTCAAGCTCAAACTGGAGGGCGAAAGCGAGCTGTTCATGTCTCGGGAGCAACTGGAAAACGGTATCAGGCTCAAGCTCATCGAGCGCCTGCAACAGGCCAATCGCTATGCGGCCAGCAAGGAGAGCGCCGATTATCTGCTGGATGTCGACAGTGTCTACAGGCGCCGCCTGGGTGATTCGAAAGGCGGGCTGATGTCGCACATCGTGGATGACAACAAGGTCATGGCCAGCGTGGACTTCGGCTATCAGGTTTCGGTAGAGCGATCAGGCAAGCAAGTGCTGCACTTCGGCCAGGAGAGAACAGGCTTGCAGCCTGGCGGAGCAATCGGGCACTGGCAGAATCTCAAGACAGCGGCCAGCGTACTGACCAACAAGAGCAACGCAAGCGTGGAGGACTACAACGTCAACCTGCTACCACGCTTCATTGTGGATGACATCGAGAATATTCCGTCACGCTAACGGCGTGCCTGATCCGGCAAGTGTGGATAAATCGATTATCCGCACTTGTGGGCTTTCAGCCTGATTCGCGGCCTGCAAAGTTTGAAACTTATCGTCGTCTTTTTTACCAGTGTTTAGCAGACGCCTGACGGTAATCCAGCGCCGAAACCGGCACCTGGTTCATCGACATCAGCAGGCGTGCTTCACCTACCAGTTCCGAAATGGCACGACTGGATACCATGCGTTCCAGCTTGATGCCCGTTACGCAGATGGCGTGATCCGGGTTGCCCGGGTTGGTCAGGGTCAATGCCAGGGTACCGCCTTGAGCGGCTTCCCATGTGCAGCGATGGGGCAATAAAGCCTGCTCGACCATGTGTTTGATTTCAAGCGTTGAGAGTCTGTATGCGTTCATGATTGCCTGCTTTACATAAATAAAAATGGGTTATCGACGGTATTCAGAGGATGGGTGTCCGCCAGCGTTCCACATAAATATTTATCAGGGCACCGCTTTTTTAATGCCGCGTCTATTCTTGTACAAAGTCTTAAAAGCCGTATCGATTAAGCTCAACATTCGTAACCTGAAACAGTGCTTTTTATATTGCCCGTTCAATAAACGTGTCTTTTTTCGTTACAACTTCAGATGCATTTCAACGCTGTCGAGCCCCTTGCCATGTCCATCTCGTTTAAAACGGGTGAGGTTGAAGCCCAGCCCCTCATAAAAGCCCTGCACGCGCTGACTGGTATTGATGTAGGCCTGCGAAACGCCGGGAATGGTCTTCATGGCATCCAGCCGGGCGAGGGTCAGAAATGAGCCAAGGCCGCTGCCCTGATGAGTGCAGTCCACCATGCCCCAGGTCAGTTCGGCCACCGAGGGTGGCGACAGGACGAGGTAGCCGCCGCAGGCCATAACCGTAGCGTGACGTTCGACCACGAAGTAAGACCCAATGGGCTCCAGCAAGAAGCGGGCAAATTTGTCACGCTCCGAGGGATCGAAGTAGCGCGGGACATTGCTGTCGAAAATACGCAAACAGGTATCTCGATCCATGAGGGCATAAGGGCGAAGCGTATCCATTGGCGAACCTTGTTCTTTTCAATGCTGCACGCAAGCATAGCCAACGGGCTAAGACCTTACCGATAAATTTGCAAACCTTGTGCCTGCTGTACACCTGGGTACGGACAGTGCATCGTTTTCACGGCCTTTGCCTGGAAAGGATAACGCCCATGCTGCACGCGCATCTCACCACACTGAACGCTGTTTCGCTGATCCTCGATACCTTTGCAGACGAAGGCTACGCCCGTGAAACCTTGCTACAAGGCAGCGGGATCAGCGTGGCGGAGATGGAACGGGCGGACATCCGCATTACTACGCATCAGGAAATGCGCGTCTGCGCCAATGCGGTCGCCTTGCGTCCGGACATTGGCCTTCAACTGGGCCGACGCATGCATGTGTCGTCCTATGGGATTCTGGGTTACGCCCTGCTGACCAGCGCCACGCTGGGTGACGCCCTGCGCCTGGCGCTGGCGTATCCGGCCCTGCTGGGTACGTTGTTCGAATTGCAGTTGATCACGACTGACGACACCGTCTGGCTGAGCGCGAGCAACTACGGTGACGAGGTGCAACTGCACGTGTTCAACACCGAGTTGTGCCTGGCATCGCTCAAGGTCATTTGTGACGACATGCTGGGCTTTTCATTGCCGCTGCTGGAGGCCTGCTTCTCGTATCCGGCGCCTGAATATCGGTACCGTTATGACGAAAGCTTTGCGTGCCCTGTGCAGTTCGAGCACAGACAGAACGCGTTCGCTTTTTCCCGCGCCTGGCTTGAGCAGCCGCTGCCGCTGGCCGATCCCATCACCCACCGCGACATGCACGAGCGTTGCCGGCGTCAGAACACCGAGTTCACGGGCCGCCAGGCCTGGCTGGCGCGTATTCGCGAAGTCATCACCCGCCAGTTGCGCAGCACGCCGAGCCTGAGCGCCGTTGCGCAGCACATGAACTGCTCCGAGCGCACCTTGCGTCGACATCTGCACGCCAACGGCAGCACTTATCAAACGCTGCTGGATGAGCTGCGTTTCGAAAAGGCCAAGCAACTGCTGCAGGAAGACCGCCTGCCCATCCATCGCATCGCTGAAGAGCTGGGGTTCAGCGAAACCGCGAGCTTTCGTCACGCGTTCACGCGCTGGAGCGGCGTTGCGCCCAGCCACTACCGGGCTTGAACGCTGCCTCGAAACGGGGCGTGACGCCTCAATAAGGGGCGATATACGGTCAATCTTAATGTCCGCATTTATCCCTTTTTGGCCGTTCTGATCGTTCACCTGTGCAGCGCCTCTCGCCAAGAATGAACACACACGCCAGCCGAGAGGAGAACAAAAATGCTGACGATCTATTCGGATGATCACCACCTTCATCATGGACGCTGCGAGCTGATCGACGGGCAACTGATGCCCTGTTTCGAGATGCCATCGCGGGCCGACCATGTGCTTGAGCGCATCCGCACTCGTGCAATCGGCCAGGTCCTGCCGCCGGAAGATTTCGGGCTTGGCCCCGTACAGCGCATTCATAGCGCCGATTACCTGACCTTCTTCCAGAATGCCTGGCAGCGCTGGAGCGAAATGGGCCGTGACGGCGATCTGCTGCCCTACACCTGGCCGGCGCGCACCTTACGCGGTGTCACCCCGCGCAGCCTGCATGGCGAACTGGGTTACTACAGCTTTGACGCCGGCGCGCCGATCACCGCCGGAACCTGGCAAGCCGCATACAGCGCAGCCCAGGTGGCCCTGACCGCGCAGCGCGCAATCAGCCAGGGCGCCCACAGTGCTTTCGCGCTGTGTCGTCCGCCCGGACACCACGCCGCCAGTGATCTGATGGGCGGTTACTGCTACCTGAACAACGTCGCGATCGCCGCGCAGGCGTTTCTCGATCAGGGCTGCGCCAAGGTTGCGATCCTGGATGTGGACTACCACCACGGCAACGGCACGCAGTCGATCTTTTACTCGCGCAGCGACGTGCTGTTCACCTCCATCCACGGGCACCCGGAGGCAGAGTTTCCGTTTTTTCTAGGGTATGCCGACGAGCCAGGCGAAGGCGCGGGTGAAGGCTATAACTTCAATTATCCCCTTGCAGCCGGCAGCGGCTGGGCGTGCTGGAGCGAAGCGCTGGAAAAGGCCTGCCAGGAAATCGACCGTTACGATCCGGAGGTGGTGTTGATTTCACTCGGCGTCGATACGTTCAAGGACGACCCCATTTCCCAGTTCAAACTCGACAGCGACGACTACCTGCGCATGGGCGAGCGCATCGCACGCCTTGGCAAGCCCTCCCTGTTCGTCATGGAAGGCGGTTATGCCGTCGAAGAAATCGGCGTCAATGCCGTGAATGTGCTGGAAGGTTTTGAACGCGTCTGAGCTTATCCCCTCGCCCTCTGGAGACCACCATGAACCGACTCAAACGCTTTATCCCGGCACGCGTTATCCCGATGTTGTGCGCCTCCCTGCTATGCGCCGGCGCACAGGCCGACGAACCCCGCACCTTGCGTGTCTACAACTGGTTCGACTACATCACCCCACAGACGCTGACTGACTTCAAGGACCAGACCAAGGTCAACCTGATCTACGACATCTTCGACACCAACGAGGCGCTGGAAGCCAAACTGCTGACCGGCAACTCGGGTTACGACGTAGTGGTCCCTTCCAACGTGTTTCTGGCCAAGCAGATCGAGGCCGGGGTTTTCCAGCCGCTGGATCGCAGCAAGCTGACCCACTACGCAAACCTTGACCCCAAGTTGATGAAGCTGCTGGAGGCCAACGACCCCGGCAACAAATACGCCGTGCCCTACATGTACGGCACGATCCTGATCGGTTTCAATCCGGCCAAGGTCAAGGCCGTGCTGGGCGATGATGCACCCGTCGACAGTTGGGATTTGATCTTCAAGGAAGAAAACATCAGCAAGCTCAAACAGTGTGGCGTCGCCCTGCTCGACTCGCCTTCGGAAATCCTGCCGCTGGCGCTTCAATACCTAGGCCTGCCGCCCAACAGCGTCAAGGCCGATGATTACAAGAAGGCCGAAGCGTTGATGCTCAAGATCCGTCCGTACATCACTTACTTCCATTCCTCCAAATACATGGCCGACATCGCCAACGGTGACATCTGCGTGGCGGTCGGTTATTCCGGGAGCTTCTCTCAGGCCGCCAACCGCGCCAAGGATGCCAAAAACGGCGTGATCGTCGACATGCGCCTGCCCAAGGAAGGCGCGCCGATCTGGTTCGACATGCTGGCAATTCCCAAAGGTGCGAAGAACACGCAGGACGCTCTGACCTTCATCGACTACCTCCTGCAACCAAAAGTCATCGCGCCGATCAGCGATTTTGTCGGTTATCCGAACCCCAACATGAACGCCACCGACCGCGTTGATCCGGCGATCCGCAACAACCCCAATCTGTACCCGACCGAAGAGGCCATGAAAACCCTGTACACGCTTCAACCATTGCCCGCTGCGGCCGAAAGGGCGCGCACACGGGCCTGGACGAAAATCAAATCGGGCACGTGAAGAAGCCTGAACAGGCTCGTTTTTACCAACTGTACGGCCGAATCAGACCGTAGCTGTAAAGGAAAAGCGGGTCTGTTCTATGGCTCAATGCCGGTCCTTGAATACAGAACTACAAAGACCGGATCGAATCATGTCGTCTCGCGAAAACATGGGTATGGCCCTGGGCCTGCTGGGTGTCATTATCTTCAGCCTGACGCTGCCGATGACCCGCGTGGTTGTGCAGGAAATGCACCCGTTGCTCAACGGCATCGGCCGCGCCCTGCTGGCAGCCATCCCGGCGGCGGCCTTGCTGTACTGGCGTCGGGAAAAATGGCCCACGCTGCAGCAACTCAAAGGTCTGTCGCTGGTGATAGCCGGGGTGATCATCGGTTTTCCGATTCTGTCCGCATGGGCCATGCAGACCCTGCCCGCCTCGCACGGCGCGCTGGTCAATGGCATACAGCCGCTGTTCGTGGCGATCTACGCCGCGTGGCTGTCCCATGAACGTCCCTCGAAAGCCTTCTGGGCCTGCGCCGCGCTGGGCAGCGCGCTGGTGCTGGGTTATGCACTGATGAGCGGGGCCGGCAGCATTCAGGTGGGTGATCTGTGGATGCTTGGCGCCATTGCGGTCGGCGGCCTGGGCTATGCCGAAGGCGGTCGACTGGCGAAGGAAATGGGCGGCTGGCAGGTAATCTGCTGGGCGCTGGTGCTGTCGAGTCCGATCCTGCTCGGGCCTTTCCTGTACATGGCGGCACAGCATCAAGGCCCCATCTCGATGAGCACCTGGTGGGCGTTCGGCTACGTTGCGTTCTTCTCGCAATTCATCGGTTTCTTTGCCTGGTATTCAGGGCTGGCGATGGGAGGCATCTCGCGGGTCAGCCAGGTCCAGTTGCTGCAGATTTTCTTCACCATGGCATTGTCGGCGCTGTTCTTCGGGGAACACATCGAGCCCATGACCTGGGTGTTCGCAGCCGCCGTGATTGCGACCGTCGTGCTGGGGCGCAGGACAGCTGTCATCGCGCCCAAACCGGCGGCTGCCATCAGCTAAGAAAGCCGTCTGCCAAAAGCAGTGTTTCCAGACACTGCTCGGTGATGCCGTAGAACGTCTTGAGCTCCTGAATGCGCGCCAGCAAGTGAGCCGGGGCGGCAGGCTCGGCACGCTTGACCGCCAGAATCATCTTGTTCTTGTTGGTGTGCTCCAGCGAGATGAACTCGAACACCTTGGTCTCGTAACCGCAGGCCTCAAGCAGCAAGGCGCGCAGGCTGTCAGTGACCATCTCGGCCTGCTGGCCCATGTGCAGGCCGTACTGCAGCATGGGTTTGAGCAGCGTCGGGCTCTGGATCTGCAGACGAATCTGTTTGTGGCAGCATGGTGAGCACATGATGATCGACGCGCCGGAACGAATGCCCATGTGAATGGCATAGTCGGTGGCGATGTCGCAGGCGTGCAGCGCGATCATCACGTCCAGCGCGCTCGGTGCAACGGTACGCACATCGCCGTGCTGGAAAACCAGTCCCGGATGCTCAAGACGCGCGGCCGCGTTGTTGCACAGTGTCACCATGTCCTCGCGCAACTCGACACCGGTTACCTCGCCTTGCGCCTGCAGGGTGTTGCGCAGGTAATCGTGAATGGCGAACGTCAGATAGCCTTTGCCCGAACCGAAGTCCGCCACCTTGATCGGCTGATCCAGTTTGAGCGGCGATGACGTCAGCGCGTGGGAGAACACCTCAATGAACTTGTTGATCTGCTTCCACTTGCGCGACATGGCCGGGATCAGCTCATGTTGACGGTTGGTCACCCCAAGGTCGCTCAGGAAGGGACGGGTCAACTCCAGATAGCGCTTCTTCTCGCGATCATGTGCGGCGGTGGGCGCCTCGCGCTCCTGCTGGGCCTTGCTCTTGAACAGCGTGCTTTTGCCCTTCTTGCTGAATTCCAGTTGAACCTCATCGGTCAGCGACAGCAGGTGCGCGTTCTTGAACGACTCGGGAATCAGGCCCGCGATGACCTCCACAGCCTCGGCAAGCGGGAAGTTCTTGGTGATGTCACGGGTCTTGTAGCGATACACGAAGGACAGGCAAGGCTGCTCACGGACCGTCAGCGGCTTGATGATCACCCGCTGCAACTCGGCCTCACTGCCCACGTATTTGGCCAGCACCAGCTTGATCAGCGAGTTCTGGGAAAGGCTGGTGTCCAGCAGGCCGAGAAATTGCGCACGATGATCCTGCGCGGCAGAGGATGGAGCGGTGGGTGTGACGGACATCGAAAGCTGCCTCAAGCGTCCCCGCAGGGACTCGAAAAAATCAGGCAGGCATTTTAAGCGTGCTGGCGAGGATCAGGCAGGACTATTTTCCGACCTGGCGATGAACGCCCGATGATCGTGCGCTTTGCAACCTGCCGGTAACGACGCAACACTTTGTGGGCGGTCCTATATAAATATGTTTTTACGCTGAAAAACACCGTTATATTCAAATCCATTGAAGCGACACAACGGCTTAACCCCTGATTATTATCTGAACTTGCACAAGGATCGTGCACCATGAACACGCCACTCCCTACCTTCGAAGACCCTGACTTTGCCAGGGTGAAGATCACCCCCATCGAGTTCATCAAAGCGCTGGCCGAAGATGAAAAAAACAACGGCCGGGCCGCAGCGCTTATTCTCACCAAAGAAGACATCCTCAGTATCAAACGGTATGAACGACGCAGTTTGAATCTGCCCAATACACTTCTTCGTGTGGAACAAGACATCGGCTTCACACGCAGCGGTATCCCTGGCCTGGAACCCAACGACCTGCTGCTGACGTACCGCGCTATCAACGAGCACGGCAGAAGCTGGTCAGCCATCGAGAGCGATATCAAATCCAACGGTTTCAACCTCGATCTTTTTGCCGGAGCGTTTTCCTCTCAGGGCCGTCAGATCCTCGACTACATCGACAAGATGGAAGTTGTCCAGCTACTTGAGTTGACGGTCGCCGATCTCACCGTTGAAACAATCAACCATGTCAAACCCGGTCCGCTGACCGAGACCGACCTAAAAGTCTGTCAGGTGCTGGCAGACTTTCTCAAAAAAATCGCAGCGCAGATCGAAGAACACAGGGTGTCATCGGCAAAGCTTGCCGAGGACATTGGTCAGTTCACGCAAACATTGACCGTAGAACTGATCCCTGCCATCAGCGACAAGGTGCGACTGGCCAGCCGCTCTGACCTGGACGAGGAAATACTGGCGCTTGAACAAAACATCGACCAGCTGACGGCGGAAATTGATCGAAAGCACGATGAGTACTACACGACTGCAAACAATATCGCATGGGGCATTTTCGGCGGCCCCATCGGGGTCGGCATCACGGGTGGCATCTTCGGGAGCAAGGCGGAAAAGATTCGCAAGGAAAAGAACCGGCTGATCAAAGAGAAAGAAGCGAATGTGCAGTCACTGCAGCAAAAACGTCCCCTCGCCGCAGCGGTACGCAGCCTGGAACTGCTGTTCGAAGACATGAAAATTCGCATGCTCGACGCTCACCAGAGCGCCACCAACCTGCAAGACCTCTGGGCATTGCTGGTCAACTACATCGCGAGCTCTGCCGATGGACTGGCGCAGATCCGCGACGACCAGGCGTTACTGACGTTTGCCCTTCAGTTTCGAAGCGTTGTCACCCCCTGGACCGATATCAAAGGCATTACGGCTCAGTTGCTGACGCTCTTTGAAAGCGCAGTGAATCAATTTTTGAACGAACAAAGCAAATAATCATAAGGACATGAATATGAACATCAGTACGCCCACCCCTGCGGTATTCGATTTACCTGACAAAGCCAGCATGGACACCGCCCGACAACTGATTCACACCCAGGTGGCGTCGTTGTCGCTTGAATTTCTGCCGGTCATCAAAGAAAAACTGCCCTCATTGAAAACCGCCCTCAATGTTGCGGATACGCAATGCCTGAACAAACTGGCCGCGATCACCGCCCAGTTGAACACCGCGGGCCTTGCAAACATCGATCAGAAACAACAGCAGGTCGAAGCCGACACACGACTGAGCAATGAACAAAAAGAACAGGCGCTCGGCATGCTGAATGCTCAGCGCGCCCGGGAGGTGTCAGCCCTCACAGCCGTGGTGCGCTCGGGGGCTCAAGCGATTGCGCAAAGCACGGATGATCTTCAGCAGATCAAGTTGCAGCCCACCAACAGCAGTATTCACGAGGCACTGCAACGACAACTCGATACGCTCACTCAACAGTCTGCCGACAAGGAAGACAAGATGAGCACCATTGCAGAAGATCGCCGACTGCTGGATGAGACGATCAAGACGTATGAGCAACACAAACTGGTGGACCTATTCAAAGAGACACTGCCCAGCACCGAGGAGCTGTCGGCCCTCTCCATGCCTTCACCGCACCTTATGGCACTGCAAGTCGGAATTGTCCGACTGCAGAAGCTGCTGGGCAAGATCAGCAGCGCACTGACGTATTCTGACCTCGTTGACGAGCGGGACAAGTTGCGCAATCGCTACAACAGCCTGATGGCCGAATCCAGATCAGCCCAAAAGGAAGCCAAGGCAATTGCCCGAAACCTCGAGGAACTCGCCACGCTCGCCAGCCTGGACAATAACCGGATGATTTGGGTTCAGCAGTCCAAAAAGCTCAGTGAGTCGCTCTACCACTTTGTGAACAATGGCCTGACCCAAACCGACGACCCGGCGGCAATCAGTCTGCATGTGAGCCAGCTCAGCGCTTACATAAAGTCGCTGTACAGCGTGACGCGCACCGTCTGAGCCTTTCCGGCAGCCTTCAGGCAGGCAGCGGCTTTGCCCGCGTCTGCCTGTTTCCCCTAGCTCAGCACCACCAGCCGATTGGGCAGCTCATTGCGACCATGGGTGACCGGTACATGATCGGCCAGCAACTCACCGCAGGCATGAATGCAGCCCAAAAAACCCTGCAGGGTCTGCCCGTTTCTCACTTGCTGAGTGAACACGTCCACCATCGCTTTCCAGGTGTCATCGTGGAGACGGCTCGCAATGCCGTGATCAACGAGGATTTCAACGTAGCGCTCGGCTTCACTGACAAAGACCAGAATGCCGGTCCCGTCATGCGTCTTGTGCAGGTTCTGCTCCAGAAACTGACGCCGCGCCAGATTCCCGGCCCGCCAGCGACGCACAGACGCCGGGACGAGGTGGGCGGTGACCCTCGGAATGCGACACACCAGTGCCACGACAATAAAGGTCGACATCTGGGCAAGCATCAACTCGTCGGCACTCAACCACTGCAGGCAATAGTTGACCGTGCCAGGCAGCAGCAGACCGATCAGGCCGCCCCAGATCAGTGGCATGTACGCATAGTCATCGGCACGCGCAGCCAGCACCGTCACCAGTTCGGCGTCGGTGCGTTGCTCGACACGATCTATCGCTTGCGCCACTTGCCGTTGTTCGTCTTTACTCAATAACGCCATGAAGTTCTCTTTTCTCGAATCCACCGGTTACCAGTTGCCAGAAGCGCCACCGCCGCCAAACCGGCCGCCGTCGCGCTCACCAGCCTGCTCGCCGGGACGAAGGCGGCAGACAGAGCGCCGAATGCTGATAGCCACAATCAGCATCACGACCAGGGTCAACGCAATAGCCGATAGCCAGATCCTGACATCACTGATCGGATCTTCATAGCCCGCCAGCCTCGCTGTCGGTTCAGGGTAGTCAGGGACCTGGCCGCCCAGCGCCGTGATCACCGCCTGCGTACCGCGCTCGATGCCGCTTGCAAAACGGCTGTCATTGAACTCGGGGGTGATCAACATATTGATGATGAGTGAAGATTGGGCATCGCTCAGACGCCCTTGCAGGCCAGAACCGACCTCCATGAGCACCTTGCGCTTGTCACGGTCGACCACCAGCAAGGCGCTGTTGGCCTTGCCGCCGCGCCCCAGATCCCAGGCATCGCCAAGTTGTGAACCGAACTCTTCAATGCTGGCGCCCTGCAGATCACCCAGCGTGACGACGACTATGCGCTCACCGGAGGCCTGCTCGTAAGCGCGCAGCAATTTGGACAGCCGCACCGAGGTCTGACTGTCGAGCATCTGACCAGCATCCACGACGCTGCCGGTCATGGGCGGAAACACCAACACCGGCTGCTCGGCATAGGCGCGAAATGCCGTACCCCACATCATTAATGCGCAGAACATCATCTGTGACACACACTTCAAATCAGACCTCCGGTACATTTTGAATCCATTGAAACGACAC
The DNA here is from genome assembly GCF_900143095.1 of Pseudomonas asturiensis. Taxonomy (GTDB): domain Bacteria; phylum Pseudomonadota; class Gammaproteobacteria; order Pseudomonadales; family Pseudomonadaceae; genus Aquipseudomonas; species Aquipseudomonas asturiensis. The sequence goes on from NZ_FRDA01000012.1 coordinate 109,201, forward strand.
GCCTTACCTAAAACCCGCGTTCCCCGGCATAATCCCCCGCCGATGCCGTGCATGGGCTGCCGCTTGAGCGAATCAGGATGTGTACAAAAATCAATCAACCCGAAGATTTTCGTACACACCCTGGAAAGAGGCCGGGCAGCCACTATCCTTGCGCCGTGCTCGAACAATAACGCCAAAGGTCCATAACCCAAAAACTGGCTGTCGGATATTACACGCGAGTTGTCGACAAAAGCCTTGAGAAATTATTCATGAATAAGCTGTGTTTATTAGGATTGCTGGTGGGGTTGGCCAGTCATTCAGTGATGGCCCAAAGCGCCGCCACCGTTACCGCTCCGGCTCAATCTGCGGTTTCGAACAAGGCCACGTTGCAGGCCAAGAATGCGTTCATCAGCAACCTGATGAAACAAATGACCCTGGACGAAAAGATCGGTCAATTGCGCCTCATCAGCATCAGCGCAGAAATGCCACAGCCGATGATTCTCAAGGAAATTGCCGCCGGACGCATCGGTGGTACGTTCAATTCGATTACACGCTCGGAAAACCGTCCCTTGCAGGAAGCGGCAGTCGCCAAGAGCCGTCTGAAAATTCCGATGTTCTTCGCCTATGACGTGGTTCACGGTCATCGCACGATTTTCCCGATCAGCCTCGGCATGGCCGCCAGTTGGGACATGGACGCCATCGCCCTGACCGGCCGCGTATCGGCCAAAGAAGCCAGTGCCGACGGCCTGGACATGACTTTCGCCCCCATGGTCGACATTTCCCGAGATCCACGCTGGGGCCGCAGCTCAGAAGGCTTCGGTGAGGACACCTATCTGGTGTCGCGCATCTCGGACGTCATGGTCAGATCGTTTCAGGGCAAGAACGTTGCCGCGAACGACAGCATCATGGCAGCCGTCAAGCACTTCGCCCTGTACGGCGCGGTCGAAGGCGGACGCGATTACAACACCGTGGACATGAGCATGACCCGGATGTACCAGGACTACCTGCCACCGTATCGCGCCGGTATCGACGCGGGCGCAGGCGGCATCATGGTTGCCCTGAACTCGATCAACGGCATTCCGGCCACCTCCAACACGTGGCTGATGCAAGACCTGCTGCGCAAGGACTGGGGCTTCAAAGGCGTCACGATCAGTGACCACGGCGCGATCAAGGAGTTGATCGAGCACGGCGTGGCCAAGGATTACCGTGAGGCAGCCAAGCTGGCGATCAAGGCGGGCGTGGACCTGAGCATGAACGACGTGGCCTACGGCGAGCAATTGCCGGGGCTGGTCAAGGACGGTGAGGTGTCCATAAAGGAAATCGACAACGCCGTGCGCGAAGTGCTGGGTGCCAAGTACGACATGGGCCTGTTTGCGTCGCCTTACGGCCGCATTGGCGTGGCTGCAGATGATCCTGCCGACACCTACTCCGACGACCGACTGCATCGTGCCGAAGCCCGCGAAGTAGCGCGCAAGACGCTGGTGCTGCTGAAAAACCAGAACGATACCCTGCCGCTGAAGAAGCAAGGCACCATCGCCGTGATCGGTGGCCTGGCGCAGAGCCACCTCGACATGCTCGGCAGCTGGTCGGCAGCCGGTCGCCCGAACCAGTCGGTAACCGTGTATGAAGGCCTGCAAAACGCCGTCAGTGACAAGGCAAAACTGGTGTATGCCCGCGGCGCGAACGTCAGCGACAACGAGCACATTCTCAACTACCTGAACTTCATCGAGAAGGAAGTGGAGATCGATCCGCGTCCGGCTCAGGAAATGATCGACGAAGCGGTCAAAGTGGCGGAGCAATCCGATGTGATCGTGGCAGTGGTGGGTGAATCGCGCGGCATGTCCCATGAGTCGGCAAGCCGCAGCAGCCTGAACATTCCAGGCAAGCAGCGCGACCTGATCAAGGCACTCAAGGCCACCGGCAAGCCACTGGTGCTGGTGCTGATGAACGGCCGTCCACTGGTGCTGGTCGACGAACAGGAACAGGCTGACGCCATGCTCGAAACCTGGTTCCCGGGTACTGAAGGCGGCAACGCCGTGGCTGACGTGCTGTTCGGCGACTACAACCCATCGGGCAAGCTGGCCATGTCGTTCCCGCGCTCGATCGGGCAACTGCCGGTCTACTACGCGCACCTGAACACCGGTCGTCCGTACCACGAAGGCAAGCCCGGCAACTACACCTCGCACTATTACGAGGAGCCAAACGGCCCGCTGTTCCCCTTCGGTTATGGCCTGAGCTACACGCAGTTCGACGTCTCGGACATCAAGCTGTCGGACGCCAACCTGCAGCGCAAAGGCAAACTGACCGCCAGCGTGACGGTCAAGAACACCGGCAAAGTGGCGGGCGCGACGGTCGTGCAGTTGTACCTGCGTGATATCGCGGCCTCGATCAGCCGTCCGGTGAAAGAGCTGAAAAACTTCGAAAAGATCACGCTGGAGCCGGGTGAAGAAAAAGTCGTTACGTTCACCCTCAGCGAGAATGACCTGAAGTTCTACAACCCTCAGCTCAAGTACGCCGCCGAGCCGGGCGAGTTCAAGGTCATGATCGGTCTGGACTCCCAGGCAGTCAAAGAAGCGACCTTCAATCTGTTGTAATGACCGCGGCGGACGCATTCACGGGCATTGATCCGTGAATGCGTCGCCACGGCCTGTTCAGGCAGTGCACGTGACATGACGTTCAAGCATCGCTACTGGCGGCTCTCCCTGTATGTCCTGTTGATTCTGGCCGGTGCCGCTGTGTCGGCCGGTCTGGCGATGCGTCAGGCACAGCGTCATGCGCTGCTGGAGGATGCTTCTCGCGCCAGCGGGCAGCTCGCCCTTTACGCCAACACACTGCACACCCTCATCGAACGCTACCGCGCCCTGCCCTCTGTATTGGCGCTGGACCCGGAGATTCGTGCGTCGTTGAGCGCTCCAGTGACCGACAGTGTTCAGAACGCGCTCAATCTGAAGCTGGAAAAAATCAACGCCACGGCGCACTCCTCGACGCTGGAACTGCTGGACCGTCATGGTCTGGCCATCGGCGCCAGCAACTGGCAATCGCCCAACAGTTACGTGGGCCACAACTACGGCTTTCGCCCCTATTTTCTGCAAACCCGCGCTCAAGGCGTCGGGCGCTTCTATGCGGTCGGTGTGACCACAGGCATTCCCGGCTACTTCCTGTCCAGCGCAGTGCTGGACGATGCCGGCAGCTTCATCGGGGCCATGGTGGTGAAACTGGAATTCCCGACCCTGGAGCAGGAGTGGGGCCAGGGCGATGACCTGTTGCTGGTCAGTGACGACAAAGGCATCGTATTCATCGCCAACCAGCCCGGCTGGCGTTATCGCGAACTGGAGCCTATCTCGGTCGAGAACCGCACCGAGCTGCTGCGTACCCGCCAATACGATAAAAAACCACTCTCGCCGTTGCGCAGCAAGGTGCTTGAGCGGCTGGGAGAGCACAGCCAGTTGCGCAGGGTCGATGCACCGGACGGTACGGCTGACTACCTGTGGCAGTCCCTGCCGCTGCCAGACGAAAACTGGACGCTGCATTTGCTGCGCAAGCCGCCGATGGCCAATGAAGACATCCGCAACGCCGCAATCGCCGCTGCCGGTATCTGGCTGGCCATTGTGTTTCTGGGCCTGTTTCTCTACCAGCGCTGGCGCTTGGCGCGCCTGCGCGAGCGCAGTCGGGACGAACTCGAACGCCTGGTTCGGGAGCGCACCCGCGATCTGCAAACCGCTCAGGATGGCCTGGTGCAGTCGGCCAAGCTGGCCGCGCTGGGCCAGATGTCGGCAGCTTTGGCCCACGAAATCAATCAGCCGCTGACGGCCCAGCGCATGCAACTGGCAACGGTGCGTCTGTTGCTGGATCAGGAACGCGTCGAAGAAGCCTGCAAGGCACTCGTTCCCGTCGATCAGCAATTGACCCGCATGGCGGCACTGACCGGCCACCTCAAAACCTTTGCGCGCAAGAGCCCCAGCGGCCTGCGCGAACGGCTGGACCTGGCCACGGTGGTCGATCAGGCGCTGCTGTTACTGAACCCGCGTCTGCGTGAGGAGCACATCGAGTGTGTGCTGCAGTTGTCCCGCCCCGCCTGGGTTCGAGGCGACGCCATCCGCCTGGAGCAGGTATTGATCAACCTGTTACGCAACGCGCTGGACGCCATGCGTGACCAAACGCCTGCCCGCCTGGAAGTGAGCATCGAATCTGTCGGGGACCAATGGTGCCTGAGCGTCAGCGACACGGGCACAGGCATTGCGCCGGAAAACCTGAACCATATCTTTGACCCCTTCTTCACGACCAAGCCGGTCGGTGACGGACTGGGTCTGGGGCTGGCGGTGTCGTCTGCGATCATTCATGAACTGGGCGGTCAACTGACTGGACACAACCACGCCCATGGCGCGGTGTTTTCATTCAGCCTGCCCAACGATTTTCTGGAGACCTGACCCGGCATGTTGAACTCGGTCATCGTAGTAGACGACGAAGCGCCCATCAGGCAGGCCGTCGAGCAGTGGCTGACGTTGTCGGGCTTTACCGTGCAGGTCTTTGCCCGTGCCGAAGAATGCCTGGCCCATCTACCCGAACACTTTCCGGGCGTGGTGCTCACGGACGTGCGCATGCCGGGCATGAGCGGTCTTGACCTGCTGGCGCGCCTGCAAGGCCTGGACAAGGACTTGCCCGTCATCCTGCTGACCGGCCATGGCGATGTCCCCATGGCGGTCGAAGCCATGCGCGAAGGTGCCTATGATTTTCTGGAAAAACCGTTCAGCCCGGAAACATTGATCAGCAATCTGCGCCGTGCGCTGGAAAAACGACAGCTAGTTCTGGAGAACCGCCGACTGCACGAACAGGCCGACGCCCGCACCCGGCTGGACGCCACGCTGCTGGGCATGTCGCCGAGCCTGCAGACCTTGCGACGCCATGTGCTGGAGCTGTCACAGCTTTCGGTCAACGTCATCATTCGCGGCGAGACCGGCAGCGGCAAAGAGCTGGTCGCTCGCTGCCTGCACGACTTCGGTCCACGCGCGAGCAAGCCGTTCGTCGCGCTCAATTGCGCAGCCATTCCCGAGCACCTGTTTGAAGCGGAATTGTTCGGTCATGAGAGCGGCGCGTTCACCGGCGCTCAGGGCAAGCGCATCGGCCGGCTGGAATACGCCGACGGCGGCACAGTGTTTCTCGACGAAATAGAAAGCATGCCGATGGCGCAGCAGGTCAAGCTGCTGAGGGTGCTGCAAGACAAGCGCCTTGAACGGCTGGGCTCCAATCAAAGCATCGAGGTCGATCTGCGGATCATTGCCGCCACCAAGCCTGACCTGCTGGAAGAAGCCCGCGCCGGACGCTTCCGCGAGGACCTTGCGTACCGGCTCAATGTGGCCGAACTGCGCTTGCCGCCGCTGCGCGAACGACGTGAAGACATTCCCCTGTTGTTCAACCACTTCGCACGTGCCGCAGCGACGCGTATGGGCCGTGAGGCCGCGCAGGTCAGCGCAGCCCGCCTGAGCCAGTTACTCAGCCACGACTGGCCCGGCAATGTGCGCGAGCTGGCCAATGCGGCCGAGCGCCAGACTCTGGGGCTGACGCAGCCGGATTCGGACAGCCCCTTCGAGTTCACAGGCCAGTCCCTGGCCACCCAGCAGGAAGCCTTCGAAGCTCAGTGCCTGCGCGCTTCGCTGACTCGCCACAAAGGGGATATCAAGGCTGTGCTCCATGAACTTCAACTGCCTCGCCGCACGCTTAACGAGAAAATGCAGCGTCACGGCCTGATGCGGGAAATGTTTCTCGGTTGACGCCTTGAAATACCTGAACAACTTGCTCGGAGCGAAGCGAACATTTTCAGATACGCCGGGTCTGCATACTGTCACGCCGCCTTCGGTCGTGATGGCTGGATAATGGCAAGGCATAATGACATCATGCCGACCTTATTCTTCCAGCCAACCTCAGCAGTCCGAAAGATGGGGCATTTTCTACCGTGAATACTCCCCTCGACCTCCCACTGGGTGGCGGCGAAATGGGTCGGCTGATCCGAGAGACAGACTGGTCGGCGTCTGCCATGCGAGCCAGGGATACATGGCCCTGCGCGCTGATATCGTCGCTGAACCTGATGCTCAACTGCCCGGACAGCATGTACCTGCTGTGGGGGCCTGAATTCACGCTGTTTTTCAATGACGCCTACCGCTCAGTCCTGCCAATGGCTGCTGAGCAGGCTCAGGGCCAACCTATCGCGGCCGTCTGGGGCGATGCCTGGGTAGATGTGCAGCATCTGGCCGAGCAGGCACTGACGGGAAGCAGCTGTCGATCAGACAATATCCAGCGCACCGTAACCCGCAATGGCAGGCCCGAAAGAACCTGGTGGTCGCTGTCCTACTCGCCGTTGTACGGCGACACCGGTCTGATCGAAGGCGTGTTCTGCCGCGTCAACGAGACTACATCGCAGGTGCTGGATCAGGCCCGCCAGAGCGAAAGTGAAGCCTTTACCGATCGCGTGCTGTCGAGCATTAATGACTGCATCAAGGTCCTGGATCTCGAGTCACGCCTGACGTTCATGAGCGAAGGGGGCCAGCGCATCATGGAAGTCAGCGACTTCAATGCCATTCGCGGCTGCCCGTGGCCCGACTTCTGGCAAAACCAGGGCAACCTCGACGCCGTCGCTGCCATTGAGGCCGCGCGCGCAGGCAACAGCGCCAACTTCATGGGTTCGGCGCAGACCATGGCCGGCACCGTCAAATGGTGGCACGTACAGGTCAGTCCGATCTTCGGCAAAGACGGCAAGCCGGAAAAAATCCTGTGCGTATCCCGCGACATGACGCAATTGCGCGACGCTGAAGAGGCGCTGAAATCGCTCAACGAGTCGCTCGAACAACGCGTGGTCGAACGCACTCGGGACCGCGACCGGATCTGGCGACTGTCGACCGACCTGATGCTGGTGGCGCAATTCGACGGCATCATCACGGCCGTCAACCCGGCCTGGACCCAGGCCTTGGGCTGGTCGGAGCAGGAACTGCTGAATAGCCAGTTCCTGACACTGGTGCATCCCGATGACCTAGAGAGCACACTGGGTGCCATGAGCGGGCTGGAGAGCGGCCAGAACATTCCGCACTTCAAGAATCGATACCGCCATCTGGACGGGTCGTACCGCACGATTGCCTGGACGGCGGTGCCGGACACGCATTTCATCCATGCCGTAGGGCGTGATATTCAGGCCGAAGAAGAGGCAAACGAGGCGCTGAGACTTTCTCAGGATGCGCTTCACCAGGCGCAGAAACTGGAAGCCATCGGTCAGCTTACGGGCGGTGTTGCGCACGATTTCAATAACCTGTTGACCGTGATTCGGTCCTGCAGCGACCTGTTGAAACCTGCCGATCTGGATGAAGCACGCCGCGTAAAGTACGTCGAAGCCATTTCAACCACGGTGGACCGCGCCGCGCGCCTGACTGGACAGTTGCTGGCGTTCGCCCGACGCCAGGCCTTGCAGCCGGAAGTGTTCGACGTGGGTAAAAGTGTGTCGCGTATCGGGGAAATGATGGACACCCTGACCGGATCGCGTATCCAGGTCGACATCGACGTGCCTGCCGAACCGTGTTTCATTTTTGCCGATGGCAGCCAGTTCGACACGGCACTGGTCAACATGGTGGTGAACGCACGCGATGCGATGGCAGGGTCTGGCCGCCTGACAATCAAGGTGGAACGATGCACCTGCCCCTCCAGTGAACTGACGTCTTCGCTGAGCGAGGGCGACTACGTAACGGTGTCGCTGACCGATACGGGCTCAGGCATCGCCCGAGAAAAGCTCGGGTTGATCTTCGAACCGTTCTACACCACCAAAAGCGTGGGTCAGGGCACGGGGCTGGGCTTGTCGCAGGTGTTCGGTTTCGCCAAGCAGTCCGGTGGAGAAGTGTTGGTCGAAAGTGAACTGGGCAGCGGCAGCCGCTTCACGCTGTGCCTGCCCAGCGCTCAGGCGCACGAAGCCGATCCCGAAAACGAAAACCCTGCACTGGGCGCTCTGCCCGGTTTATGCGTCCTGATGGTGGAAGACAATCAGGATATCGGCACCTATACCTTGCCCATGCTCGAACAATTGGGCTTTCAGGTGGTCTGGGTAACGAGTGCCAGCGAGGCACTGGATGAGCTGCGTGGCAATCCCGAAAGCTTTCACGTGGTGTTCTCGGACATCGCCATGCCGGGCATGAGTGGTCTGGAGCTGTACGCCGAGATCGAAGCGCGGTATCCGTGGATGCCGGTCGTGCTGACAACCGGTTACAGCACCGAATTCGCCCAGTTCGCTCAGGATGAATCGCATCGCTTCGACCTGTTGCAAAAGCCGTACGCGCTGGAAGACCTCGCAGCCCTTCTGCACAAGGCCGCCTCGCGCAGCACCCGGCAGGAGGAGTGACCCCCGCGTCATGAACGGCTCGCGATGAGTACGTTGAAAACCTGCGGTAGCCAGAGGGTGTTCTTTTCGAGAAGAACGCCCGCCACACACCTCGTCTTTTGCACGCTTCTGGACTGTCGTACGCAAGGAGGAATGTAGACATGATTGTCGGTATTGATTTGGGCACGACCAACAGTCTGGTCGCGGTATGGCGTGACGGTCGCAGCCAGTTGGTCACCAATGCCCTGGGTGAAACGCTCACCCCAAGCGTCGTCGGGCTCGATGACAATGGTCAGATTCTGGTCGGCAAGGCCGCCCGCGAACGCCTGCAGACCCACCCCGATAAAACCACTGCGCTGTTCAAGCGCTACATGGGCAGTGCCCAGCAAACCCGGCTCGGCCCGGACACCTACCGACCCGAAGAATTGTCCTCACTGGTGCTCAAAAGCCTGAAGGCCGATGTCGAGCGGGCGTTTGGCGAGCCTGTCACCCAAGCGGTCATCAGCGTGCCGGCCTACTTCAGTGACGCCCAGCGCAAGGCGACCCGGATCGCTGGCGAACTGGCGGGCCTGAAAGTCGAAAAGCTCATCAACGAACCTACAGCCGCTGCCCTGGCTTATGGACTGCACCAGAAAGAAGGCGAAACCTCGTTCCTGATCTTCGACCTGGGCGGCGGGACGTTCGACATCTCGATTCTGGAACTCTTCGACGGGGTGATGGAAGTAAGGGCCAGCGCCGGAGACAACTTTCTGGGCGGCGAAGACTTCGACCGGGCCTTGCTCGATCACTTTTTGACCCTGCTTCAGGGCGAATCCGCGTTCCCTGCCCGAACGCTGATCGAACCTGCCTTGCGGCGTGAGGCCGAGCGCGTGCGCAAGGCACTGGGGCAGGATGAACGCGCCGACTTCGTTGTGCGCCATGGCGATCGCGAATGGCGCCGCACGATCACCCAGGAACAGCTTGCCGACCTCTATGCGCCACTGTTGGCTCGCCTGCGCGCGCCCATCGAGCGCGCGCTGCGTGATGCGAAGATCCGGGTCGCCGACCTCGATGAAATCCTGCTGGTGGGCGGTACTACGCGCATGCCACTGATTCGTAAACTGGCCGCGGGCATGTTCGGACGTTTCCCGTCCATCACCCTCAACCCGGACGAGGTGGTCGCCCAGGGCGCGGCGATTCAGGCGGCGCTCAAAGAGCGAGACGCGGCGCTGGAAGAGATTGTGCTGACCGATGTCTGCCCTTACACGCTGGGCATCGAGACGGCTCAGCAGGTGTTCAACGGTTATCAGTCGGGGCACTACTTGCCCATCATCGAGCGCAACAGCGTGGTGCCGGTGAGTCGTGTGCAAACGGTCAGTACCGTCAAGGATCATCAGACACACGTTCTGGTGAAAATCTTTCAAGGCGAAAGTCGCCTGGTGAAAGACAACATCGCGCTGGGCGAGCTGAGCATCCCGATCCCGAAAGCCAAAGCCGGGGAGATTGATCTGGAAGTCCGATTCACCTATGACAATAACGGCCTGCTGGAAGCCGACGTCCGGATACCGGCAACCGGTCTGAATCACAGGCTGGTCATCGAGAACAACCCGGGCGTGATGACGCCCGCTGAAATCCAGGAACGACTCCAGGTGCTGCAGGCCCTCAAGGTCCATCCTCGCGAGCAGCAGGTCAACACCCACCTGAGCGCCCGGCTGGAGCGGCTTTACCAGGAATACCTTGGCGAGGCACGGGAGATGATCGGCGTCTGGGCGGCGCAATTTCAACGCGTTCTGGAAACCCAGGACGACAGGCAGATCAGCGAGATGCGCCGGCAACTGGAGCAGCAGGCAGACCGCTTTGAACGAGGTGAGTGGTGACGACAATGGATTGTTGGGCTGTTCTGGAGCTGGACCGTAACGCCGACGAACGCAGCATCAAGCGCCAGTACGCAAAGTTGCTGAAAACCAATCGGCCCGATGATGATCCCGCAGCGTTTCAGACCCTGCGTGACGCCTACGAACAAGCGCTGGGGTGGGCTCGCAATGGCGCCAAAGAAGACAGCGATGACAACGACGGCGCTGTGGACACCCTCGATGCAAGAGCCCTGACGCCGTTGCCCTTCGCCCCGGCGCCCGTCGTTCAGCCTCCCGAGACAAGACCATTGCCGTCTGTGGAGAAACAGCAGGAGACGGAGCACGAGCAGCCCTCGCTGCGTCCTGCCGTGGAAACAAGCTGGTACGAGCAGGCGAGTCTGACCACGCCGCAGAATCTGGCATCACAACGCCAGACGGCAAGGGACCAGGGCTGCGATGAAAAATTTCAGCAACACCTGGCCAGGCGCTGTTTGCTGGACCTGGATGATCATCTGGAGCTCATTCAGGCAGCCGTAGCCCAACTGCAATGGCTGACCCCGTGGCAGAAAGTGCAGTTCAGTTCACATCAGACGCGCCGCCTGACGCTGGCGCTGCTGGACAGCTCAAGGCCTGCGTTGCGCGCGCTCCTGGAAGACCATAAAGAGCGTGAATTTCTGGAGGCGCTGAAAGCGCTCAAGCAACAGCCCTGGCTGTCGTCACTGGATCAGCATGATCAGCTGGAACACTGGATCATGACGCTGCTGCTGAGCAGCGATGAATGGAGCGCGCCGCTTTTCGAGCGCATTTGCGACCTCTTCGACTGGGATCAGAAACATGACGTGCATGCCGGCACGCCCTCGCTCTGGATGCACCTGATCGAGCGTTGCGAGAAAAAAGAGTTCGTCATACGCCAGCAGCAGTTGCTCGAAGGCCCTATGGACAGCTCTCCTGCCTACGCTGCGCATTTGCTCCTCGATCCACCGACCTTGAAGACACAACTGCGTATCGCCAGAGAATGTCACGACTCCGTCTGGGAAGCCTGCGAACGCCTGTACATGGACCTGACACACCGTTTTCCAGACCTTCTTGAGCATTTCCCCTATGCCGATCTGCAGGGGTGGCAAAAACGGCGTGCCCAAGTGACGTTCAGGCCCAAGGTCCGGGTGTACCTGGTTGGCATCGTCCTGACCATCATGATGCTGCTATCGCGGTCCACTACCGGCAAAATCGGCTGGTCCGACGTCATCATCTACACAATGACCTTGCCGCTGCTGGTGCTGTGGGGATTTTACATTGCCAAATCGATCTGGAACGCTGGCTGCGATCAGATCAAGCCTCTGGACGTCTGGCTGAGCGAGCGATTACTGCCCGAGGCGCTCAGTTGGCCAGGCTATCAGGCCCTGCTGATCCGCCATGGCGCGCCTGTCCTCTTTATCGGCAGTGTGTATGCGCAGGAAAATCCGCTACTGCTGCTGCCTTACAGTGTGGCCATGCTGCTCTGGATCTACTTGTCGCCCTATCGAATGTCGCTGATATCTGAGGCCATTGCCCGGAAAACAGGTGGATGGACAGGATTCAAGCATTACTGGGCTAGAAACACAGGGCGGTGGGTCATGATCACGTTGGGCATCATGCTTATCTTCGTCATCGCAGTCATCATCTCCAGTCCAGACCCTCGGCACTGAAAATCCCGGCGCCACCCTGCGCATCGGCAATAATCCGCTCATTCAAATCCGCCGAATGAGCGGATTATTGCTTATAAAAAACCAGAAACCCCTCTAAAACAGCCTTTTCAGGTGTGGCACAGCTCCTGCTATGTATAGGCTCAAGGCCTTGAACGCCTACTTCTAAAAATAATGACATAAAGGTACATCATGGAAATTTCCAACTCCGCCCCCGCAGGGTCGGCCGGTGCCTCGGCTGCCCCGAAGACCACCTCCAGTCGTCTCAAATCCATTTTCAGCGGCTCGGTCGGCAACATGGTCGAGTGGTATGACTGGTACGTCTACGCTGCCTTCTCCCTGTATTTCGCCAAAGCCTTCTTCCCCAAGGGCGACACCACCGCTCAACTGCTGAACACCGCGGCGATCTTCGCCGTCGGCTTTCTGATGCGTCCTATCGGTGGCTGGCTGATGGGCCTGTACGCCGACTATAAAGGCCGCAAGGCTGCACTGATGGCCTCGGTGCTGTTGATGTGCTTCGGCTCGCTGATCATTGCCCTGACCCCGGGTTACGAGAGCATTGGCGTCGGCGCGCCCATTCTGCTGGTGTTTGCTCGCCTGCTGCAGGGCCTGTCGGTCGGTGGCGAATACGGCACCTCGGCCACCTACCTCAGCGAAATGGCGACCAAGGAGCGTCGCGGCTTTTTCTCCAGCTTTCAGTACGTCACGCTGATTTCCGGCCAGCTCATCGCACTCGGTGTGTTGATCGTGCTGCAACAGACGCTGACCACCGAGCAGCTGTACGCATGGGGCTGGCGTATCCCGTTCGTCATCGGCGCACTGTGTGCCGTGGTGGCGCTGTTCCTGCGTCGCGGCATGGAAGAAACCGAGTCGTTCACTCGCAAGAAGAAAGAAAAGGCCAAGGAAAGCCTGATGCGCACCCTGATGCGCCACCCCAAGGAACTGATGACCGTGGTCGGTCTGACCATGGGCGGTACGCTGGCCTTCTACACCTACACCACCTACATGCAGAAGTACCTGGTGAATACGGTCGGCATGAGCATCACCGACTCGACCACCATTTCCGCCGCGACGCTGTTCCTGTTCATGGTGCTGCAACCGGTGATCGGTGCGCTGTCCGACAAGGTCGGCAGACGTCCGATCCTGATCGCCTTCGGCGTGCTGGGTACCCTGTGCACCGTGCCGATCCTCACCACCCTGCACACCATCCAGACCTGGTGGGGCGCGTTCTTCCTGATCATGGCGGCGCTGATCATCGTCAGTGGCTACACCTCGATCAATGCAGTGGTAAAAGCCGAACTGTTCCCGACTGAAATCCGTGCACTGGGTGTTGGGCTGCCGTACGCACTGACCGTCTCGGTCTTTGGCGGCACGGCTGAATACATTGCGCTGTGGTTCAAGAGTATCGGCATGGAGACGGGCTATTACTGGTACGTCACGGCCTGTATTGCGTGCTCGCTGCTGGTCTATGTGTTCATGAAAGACACCCGCAAGCACTCACGGATTGAAACCGACTGATCCCGTGCTGCAGTGATGAGAGGGCAGTCCGTGGTCGGGGCTGCCCTTTTTTGTGAGCGCAAACATCATCGACATGATCAATACAACGCCACTGGACAGCCGTGATACACGTAATCATTTAAGCGCTTACCTGTCTCATAACGTTTCAACGTGGTGCAGACTTTTCGATCATTTCGCTCGTAAACTCATGAATTAAATGGCTTTTCAATTTGTCAAGAGGCTTTATTGCAAGAAATTTCAAAAATTGCACCACGTCGAGGCGTTACCGCCTGAAACGCCCGAAAGCCGTGCGCTGCAGCGCATTATCATTTTCAGCGATGGTCGCTAGCAATCCGATTAACTTCTTAATAATCCGTCAACGCGTAGCATTGCCTCCATACCGGGATGACAACTCACCCGAACCCAAATTGGAGACACCCCCATGAAAACCACTCAATTGATCTTTGGCCTTGCTCTCACTGCTCTGGCTTCGAGCGCGTTCGCTTTGCCTGCCGTCACCACCAGCGACCTGTCCAACGCAACGATCGTTGCCGAGGGCGGCACCAAGCACACCAATGTGGGCTCGATTCGCGTAGCCGCTGATGGCGCTGAACGTGTCGGCCCGAACCGTCAAGCCGCTGATGGCGCTGACCACGTCGGTGCAAACCGTCTGGCGGCCGATGGCGCGGATAACGTTGGCCCGAATCGCCAAGCCGCCGACGGCGCTGACCATGTCGGTGCAAATCGTCTGGCCGCTGACGGTGCCGACCGTGTAGGTGCGAACCGTCTGGGCTGATCAGCCGCTTCACAACACTCCAAAGCCCGGCACATGCCGGGCTTTTCAGTGTCTGAGGGAATGCGCGACACTCTGCCCCCTTGTTGAAGCGCAGCACTTCGCTGCGACACCCGTCATTGATCTGATCAGGAATCGAGCATGTCAGACGCTATTCACTCCTACGAACCCTCCAAAGGTCACGGCCTGCCTCACGACCCCTTCAACGCGATTGTCGGGCCGCGTCCCATCGGCTGGATTTCATCTCAGGATGCCAATGGGAAATTGAATCTGGCGCCCTACAGCTTTTTCAACGCGTTCAATTACATTCCGCCGATCATCGGGTTTTGCAGCGTGGGCCGCAAAGACAGCCTCAATAACATCGAGCAGACCGGCGAGTTCGTCTGGAATCTGGCGACACGCGACCTGGCAGAGGCCATGAATCAGACGTGCGCACCGGTCGGCGCAGAGGTGAGTGAGTTCGAACTGGCCAACCTGACGCCGCTGGCGTCACAGATCGTGGCCGTGCCACGTGTGCTCGAAACACCGGTTTCCTTCGAGTGCAAGGTGACGCAGATCGTCCAGTTGCAGCGTGCAGACCAGGCGCTGGTGCCCAGTTGGCTGATTCTGGGCGAAGTGGTCGCGGTGCATATCGCCAAGTCGCTGCTCAAAGACGGCATCTACGACACCGCCGCGGCCGAGCCGATTCTGCGTGGCGGTGGCCCGGCGGACTATTTCCAGCTGGGCCCCGAGGCCTTGTTCAAAATGTTCAGACCGGGAGCCTGATCAGGGCTTGTCCCATACCAGCTCGCCCTCGGCGTCGACATTGACCAGCCGCTCCAGCTCCTGGACAGCGGCCAGATCGGCGTCATGGGCGGTCTTGAAGGTCTGCCCCGGCAACACCGCATGAAAGCGAGGCGCACCACCGGCCCGCGCTTTGACCGCGATTGCCGCCCGATAACCTTCCTCGCCAGGTATAACTGCCGATACTGCCTCGAACTCTTCGTATTCCGTGCGCGCCATCCGTCTTGATCCTGTCCGATTGATAAAAGCGCGGATTCTAGCCTGTCCGCCCGACCCTGTGTGGGCTGCAGTTTCCTGCTAATCGCCCAATCCTGTCCTACACTTCAGTCAGCTCTTTCACATTGCTCTGCCACTGAAGTGAGGCGTGCGTCATGAAAGCGAAAACAAGAAAATGCATGGCTGTTGTGGGTGTTATCACGGTGCTGGGTGTTTATGCAGCAGGTGTCTATCGTGTCGAACTGGCACGTCAGGCAACGACCGTCGTCAGTTGTTCGTTCGGTCATTGCGTGCCGAACGAATCCACCTTCAGCGCGTTGCGATGACCGGTACAGGCTTCGCCTGTTCCACCGCAGATTGAACAAAGGGTGCTATCGATTAGCAACCTATCGGATTAGACTGGCCAGACTTCTCCCGCCACGCTTCGGGCGGGTCAACACTGCCATCAGGTTCTGCCTTGACCAGTCTTACTCAAACCCCTCCTGCTATCCGCAGCATCCTGTTCGCGTTGATGATGGCCGTGCTGCTCAGCGCGCTGGACCAGACCATCGTCGCCGTTTCGATGCCGGCCATTTCCGCTCAATTCAAGGACATCGACCTGTTGGCGTGGGTGATCTCCGCCTACATGGTTTCGCTGACCGTGGCCGTGCCGATCTACGGCAAGCTGGGTGACCTGTACGGACGACGCAAATTGATGCTCTTCGGCCTGGGCCTGTTCACCCTCGCCTCGCTCTTTTGCGGATTTGCCCAGAGCATGGAGCAATTGGTACTGGCGCGCGTGCTGCAAGGCATCGGCGCGGGCGGCATGGTGTCTGTGAGCCAGGCGATCGTTGCCGACATCGTTCCGCCGCGCGAGCGGGGTCGCTATCAAGGTTATTTCAGCAGCATGTACGCGGTCGCCAGCGTGGCTGGTCCGGTACTGGGTGGCCTGATGACCGAATACCTGTCCTGGCGATGGGTCTTTCTGATCAACCTGCCTCTGGGCATCATCGCGTGGGTCGTGGCGTGGCGCACGCTGGTCGGGCTGCCGGTTCCGCAACGTAAACCGATCATCGATTATCTGGGCACCGTGCTGATGATCATCGGCCTGACAGCCCTGCTGCTGGGCATCACCGAAATCGGCCAAGGCCATGACCTGAGAAATCCACAGGTTCAATTGCTTCTGGCTGTCGCGTTGCTGGCACTGGCTGTTTTCGTCTGGTACGAACGCCGCACACCCGAACCCCTGCTGCCTATGCACCTGTTCGCCAACCGCAGTGCAGTGCTGTGCTGGTGCACCGTGTTTTTCACCAGCTTTCAGGCCATTTCGCTGATAGTGTTAATGCCGCTGCGTTACCAGACAGTGACGGGAGGCGGGGCCGACAGCGCTGCGCTGCATTTGCTGCCGCTGGCAATCGGCATGCCCATGGGCGCGTACTTTGCCGGACGACGCACGGCACTGACTGGCCGTTACAAACCGTTGATCACCACGGGCGCTGCGCTTATGCCCATCGCGATTCTGGGCATGGCCTTCACGCCCCCTCAATCGATCGTACTGATGAGTCTGTTCATGATCCTGACCGGGATCGCCACCGGCATGCAGTTCCCGACGTCACTGGTAGGAACCCAGAACTCGGTTGAGGTGAAGGACATGGGCGTGGCCACCAGCACCACCAATCTTTTCCGCTCTCTGGGTGGCGCGGTCGGCGTAGCCATGATGTCGGCGCTGCTGCTGGCGATGCTGCAGCACACCGGTGTGGGCCAGTTAGGTAGCGCGGTGCTGGCCCACGAAGGCGGGTCTGGAAATGTGCTGCTCGACAGCCTGAATGCCGCAACAGGCCCGGCGCTGGAAGCCTTGCGCGCAGAGCTTGCTCTGACATTCAGGCATTTGCTGATGATCAGCGCTGCTGTCTCGCTGCTCGGACTGGCGGCCGCATGGGCGATGCCCAACAACCTGCTGCGCGGCCGGGATCAGACCTGACAGGGAGAACTGCGGATGCCCGTCAGTCCGCCTGGGCCGCCCAGAACCACTGGGTGCGCTTGCCCTTGATGTGCTCGAAGGCCGGCATGATGTCACCCTCGTTGAACAGCCGTCTGGAGCGGGCCTGGGCGTTGCTGAACCAGTAACCCGACTGCGGGCAGGCGTGACCGGCATCGACCGGCGGCAGAACCTTTTCATCGAAGCGGGCAAACCATTGGGCGGTGGTGTCTTCGTTGAAGCCCGTGCCCGGCACGATGTAGGGGTGAAGATTACCGGTGTCCTGGAGGCGGATCGGCTTGATCACCTTGTTGACCGCCATGTAGGCCTTGGGCACCGACTTGTCCCTGCCCCCCAGCTCAGGCACTGCGCCGGCACGAATCATCAATCCGTTGCTGTAGCTGTGGAACACTACCTCGCTGTACGGGCTGAGCTGGCCACGCAGTTTGTCACTGCCCCCCAGACGCCTGACGAACGCCTCCCCCAGCACGGTGTACCAACCAACGCCCTTGATGCGGTCCAGCAGCCGCAGACTTTCGATATGCGGGCCGGGATCGACCATCAGGCCGACATATTCCCGGGCCAGGCGATACTCCCATGGCAGAAGATGATGTCCGTCGCAGGGCAGAATGCACGCAAGCCCCCCAAAGCCATGTTCGGCCTGCACTTCGCTGCTGAGGTAGCGGATCCAGGTTTCGTAATTTTTCAGACCGTCAGGCTCAGCCAGGTAAGACCATGGCAGCACCATTTTCAGGCAGGACAGATCATTATCAGCCTGACCTTGCGGCGTGTTCATGACGAACAGGCTGTATGAGGAAACCTCCGCCTGGGTTGCACTGGCTAGCGACCAGACAAACTGATCATCGGGCGACCCCAACAACACATGGCGCTTGCACGACGCGAATCCCGATGCCGACAAGCGGCGCATGCGCGCGTACAACTGCCACTTGAGCACGGGTTTGAACGTTTGGTAGAAGCGCGAGAAACACGCCGCAATCCGACGCTTCACTTCCTGTGTATGGCCTTGTTTGAAATACAGCGTAGTGATCAGCCCCAGCCGTACAACCGGTGTACCCAGTGCCGAGTCCACGGCGATACGTTCAGATTGTCGCTCGAGTCTGTCCAATAAACTTACGCCGTCAGATACCGCTTCCGACATCACCTGCCTCCCTTTCATACCTTGAGGTTGAGGTGGCGCCTATTCCATGAGTAACGCCCGCGGGGACAGCCGCCACCGATCCGGTTATCCAGACAATGCGACCGCAGCGTCGCGACGTGTCTGTCTCCGGGCAGCTGTCAGTGCTTTCAGACCCTGAGGGCGCGGGATTCCGCAAGAACATGCAACCTCCTCCCACCTTGTCGATTAAGGCGCGAAGAGTGAAGGGAGTTTTCAAGCGGAGCAATACACGGAATTTAGTTTGGGAAATCAGCTACATGTATCAGGAAATGTCCTACCGACTTCCTACAAACTTTTGTCATCCCGCCGCATAAACAGCCCCTTGGAAGGACGGTTAAAGTCCTGACGGGACAGCAAGCGTTAAACTTTTTGTTTATTCAGCATTAAATTAAAGACAGACAGTGCCCACGGGGAACCGTCGGGCGTTATATTCGGTCATCTTTGAGGTCGCCGAGACGAGCGATTCGCAATGTCGGGCTGAAACGCAGCATGTCCATGCAGACCTCGACCAGTTGCTCGGACTCAGAGGGCAGCGAATAGCTGTCGGGAACCAGCAGCCACTGATAAATGATGCCGTTGATGTACGAGAACAACGCGACCGCAGCGCGGGCCGTGTCCAGATCGGCAGGCAACTGCCCTTGACGCACGGCGTTGCTCAACGCGAGGCGAATTCGAACATGGCACTGGATGGCGTTTTCCTGGCGTTGACGACGGAAATCACACATCTCATCGGTAAACTCGCACTTATGAAAAAGGATTTCATTGATGCGACGGGTTTTCGGGTCAAGTGCAAGCTCATGAAACAAGTGAACCAGCAGATTTTTCATGCACCCCAACGGGTCTTCTTCGTCTTCGCTCTGGCTTGCCTGAGACATTTCATCAAGCGGCTCCTGCAGGCTGTCCAGCATCGCCTGGACCAAATCAGCCTTGTTGTTGAAGTGCCAGTAGATCGCCCCCCTCGTCACGCCTGCAAGGGTCGCGATGTCAGCCAGCGTCGTGCGTGCCACACCACGCTCATAAAAAGCTTGCTCGGCGGCCTCCAGAATCTGGCTGCGAGTGACTTGGGCTTCCTCTTTGGTGCGACGAACCATGGCAATCAAACCTCAAAAAATTCGCGTCAGGCCGCTGCTGTGCTGCAAGCCTTACGACGTAACCGGGCGGCATTTGTCTCGCCTTGTCCCGAACCCGCTGATGGTGCCCTTCGTAGTGGCAAATCTCACATAGAAGGTGTTTACAAACAACCGTGAATGTAAGTATATTCCTTAGCATGCTACTTATCTAGCCGAAATATTTTTTAACACTTCAACTTTCTGTTGAACGAACAGGCTCCTGCCCCCGAGGATCTTCATGCATTTCAAGCCAGCTGTTACCGTTCTGGTCACTGCCGTCGCCCTGGCAACCCTGCTCAGCGGTTGTAGCAAGAAGGAGCAGGAGGCGCCGCCTCCGCAGAAACCTGAGGTGGGTGTTGTCACCCTCAAAGCTCAGCCCTACACGCTGACGACCGAGCTACCGGGCCGCACGACCGCTTTCCGTGTGGCCGAGGTTCGTCCTCAGGTGAACGGCATCATTCTTAAGCGCCTGTTCACCGAAGGGGGTGACGTGAAGGCCGGACAGCAGCTGTATCAGATCGATCCGGCCATTTACGAAGCCAACGCCAACAGCGCCAAGGCCACCCTGCAATCTGCCAAATCGATGTCCGATCGCTACAAGCAACTGGTCAACGAGCAAGCGGTAAGCCGTCAGGAATACGACACCGCCCTGGCGAACACCCAGGAAGCTCAGGCAGCACTGGAAACCGCTCAGATCAATGTGCGCTATACCAAGGTGCTGGCACCGATTGCCGGTCGCATCGGTCGCTCCGCTGTCACCGAAGGTGCTTTGGTCAGCAGTGCGCAGACCACCGCGATGGCAACCATCCAGCAACTGGACCCGATCTACGTCGACGTCAACCAGTCCTCGGCAGACATGCTCAAACTGCGTGCTGATCTGGCCAGCGGCAGACTGCAGAAGTCCGGTGACAACGCAGCGTCGGTCAAGCTGACCCTGGAAGATGGCAGCGAGTACGCGAAGGAAGGCAAGCTGGAGTTCTCCGAAGTGTCGGTCGACCAGGCAACCGGTTCGGTGACGTTGCGCGCCGTGTTCCCCAACCCGGACCACATTCTGTTGCCCGGCATGTTCGTTCACGCACAGTTGAAAGCGGGTGTGAACAGCAAAGCGATCCTCGCGCCGCAGCAAGGTGTGACGCGCGACCTCAAAGGTACGCCGACCGCTCTGGTGGTCAACAAGGACAACAAGGTTGAGCAGCGTGAGCTGGTCACCAGTCGCACTGCCGGTGCCTACTGGCTGATCGAGAAAGGTCTGGTCGAGGGTGATCGCGTGATTACCGAAGGCCTGCAATACGTCAAACCAGGCGCTGAAGTGAAGGTCAAGGAAGCAACCAACCTCAACACTGACCAGTCTGCCAATGCTGCCCCTGCTGCCACTGGCAAAGGTGAGTGATAGATGTCCAGATTCTTTATTGACCGCCCCATCTTCGCCTGGGTATTAGCCCTGGTGATCATGTTGGTAGGCACGCTTTCGATCATGAAGCTGCCGATCAACCAATACCCGGCCATCGCGCCGACGGCCATCGATATCCAGGTCAGCTACCCGGGTGCTTCCGCACAGACCGTGCAGGACACCGTGGTACAGATCATCGAGCAACAGCTCAACGGTATCGACAACCTGCGTTATGTTTCGTCGGACAGTAACTCCGACGGCAGCATGACCATCACCGTAACCTTCAATCAGGGTACCAACCCTGACACCGCTCAGGTACAGGTACAGAACAAGCTGAACCTGGCCACCCCGCTGCTGCCGCAAGAAGTGCAGCAACAGGGTCTGCGCGTGACCAAGTCGGTGAAGAACTTCCTGCTGGTGATCGGTCTGGTTGCCGAAGACGGCACCCTGACCCGCGAGGACTTGTCCAACTACATCGTTTCCAACATTCAGGACCCGATCTCGCGTACTTCCGGCGTCGGTGACTTCCAGGTGTTCGGTTCGCAGTATGCAATGCGCATCTGGCTGGATCCGGCCAAGCTCAACAACTTCCAGTTGACCCCTGTGGACGTGACCACAGCGGTCAGCGCGCAGAACGTGCAGATTGCGACCGGCCAACTGGGCGGCCTGCCAGCGCTGCCCGGCACTCAGTTGAACGCAACCATCATCGGCAAGACCCGCCTGCAGACCGCTGAACAGTTCGGCAACATTCTGCTCAAGGTCAATACCGACGGTTCGCAGGTTCGTCTCAAGGATGTCGCGCGTATCGCGCTGGGCGGCCAGAACTACAGCATCGACGCACAGTTCAACGGCAAACCGGCCTCCGGTATGGCGATCAAACTGGCCTCCGGTGCCAACGCACTGGACACTGCCAAAGCCATTCGCGCCACCATCAGCGAGCTGGAGCCTTTCTTCCCGCCGGGCATGAAGGTCGTTTACCCGTATGACACCACCCCGACCGTCACCGAATCGATCAGCGGCGTGGTTCACACCCTGATCGAAGCCATCGTGCTGGTCTTCCTGGTGATGTACCTGTTCCTGCAAAACCTGCGCGCCACGATCATCACCACGATGACCGTGCCGGTGGTACTGCTGGGTACATTCGGCATTCTGGCCGCCTTCGGTTTCACCATCAACACGCTGACCATGTTCGGCATGATTCTCGCCATCGGGCTTCTGGTGGACGATGCCATTGTGGTGGTGGAGAACGTCGAGCGGGTGATGGCCGAGGAGCATCTGTCGCCCAAGGAAGCCACGCAGAAGTCCATGGACCAGATCCAGGGCGCCCTCGTCGGTATCGCCATGGTGCTGTCGGCGGTTCTGCTCCCGATGGCGTTCTTCGGCGGCTCTACGGGGGTGATCTACAAGCAGTTCTCGATCACCATCGTGTCTGCCATGGGCCTGTCGGTTCTGGTAGCTCTGATCTTCACCCCGGCGCTGTGCGCCACCATGCTTAAACCCATCGATCCGGAAAAACACGGCCAACCCAAGCGTGGCTTCTTCGGCTGGTTCAACAGAACCTTCGACCGCAGCGTGGTCAGCTACGAAAACGGCGTGAAGCGCATGGTGACCCACAAGTTGCCGGCCTTCGTCGTCTACCTGATCATCGTCGCGGGCATGATCTGGCTGTTCACCCGCATTCCGGCGGCGTTCCTGCCTGAAGAAGACCAGGGCGTCATCTTCGCCCAGGTACAGACTCCGGCCGGCTCGTCCGCAGAACGTACCCAGAAAGTCATCGACGAGATGCGCGACTTCCTGCTCGACAAGGAAAAAGGGGAAGGCAAAGGCGTGAACTCGGTGTTCAGCGTCAACGGCTTCAACTTCGCCGGTCGTGGCCAGAGCTCGGGCCTGGCATTCGTGATGCTCAAGCCGTGGGACGAGCGTGACGATGAAAATACCGTGTTCAAGATCGCCGCACGCGCTCAGGCCCATTTCGCCAGCTTCCGTGACGCCATGGTCTTTGCCGTAGTACCGCCATCGGTACTGGAACTGGGTAACGCCACCGGTTTCGACGTGTACCTGCAGGATCAGGGCGGCGTCGGCCACCAGAAACTGCTGGATGCACGCAACCAGTTCCTGGGCATGGCAGCGCAAAGCAAGATTCTCGCGGGCGTACGCCCTAACGGTCTGAACGACGAGCCGCAATACCAGCTCACCGTGGACGACGAGAAAGCCAGCGCACTGGGCATTACCCTGTCCAACATCAACCAGACCCTGTCCATCGCGTTGGGTGGCAGTTACGTCAACGACTTCATCGACCGTGGTCGAGTGAAGAAAGTGTACGTGCAGGGCGAAGCGTTCAGCCGAATGACGCCTGAAGACTTGCAGAAGTGGTACGTGCGTAATGACAGCGGCACGATGGTGCCCCTGTCGGCCATCGCCAGCGGTGAGTGGATATACGGTTCGCCCAAGCTGTCGCGCTATAACGGTGTAGCGGCCATGGAAGTACTGGGTACGCCGGCTCCGGGCTACAGCTCCGGCCAGGCCATGGCCGAGGTTGAAGCCATCGCCAAGAAACTGCCTGCTGGCATCGGCTACTCGTTTACCGGTCTGTCGTTCGAAGAACGCCTCTCCGGCTCTCAGGCACCGGCCTTGTACGCACTGTCCATGCTGGTGGTGTTCCTCTGCCTGGCGGCGCTCTATGAGAGCTGGTCGATTCCGATCGCGGTCATGCTGGTGGTGCCGCTCGGCGTGATTGGTGCGTTGATGGCGACCAGCCTGCGCGGGTTGTCCAACGACGTGTTCTTCCAGGTGGGCCTGCTGGTGACGGTGGGTCTGGCGGCGAAAAACGCCATTCTGATCGTCGAATTTGCCAAGGAACTGCATGAGCAGGGCAAGTCCCTCGTCGAGTCGGCGATGGAAGCTTGCCGGATGCGCTTGCGTCCGATCATCATGACCTCGATGGCGTTCATCCTGGGTGTGGTTCCGCTGGCCATTTCCAGCGGTGCAGGTTCGGGTAGCCAACACGCCATCGGTACGGGTGTAATCGGCGGTATGATTACCGCAACGGTCCTGGCGATCTTCTGGGTGCCTATGTTCTACGTCGCAGTGTCGTCGGTGTTCAAAGGCAAAGACAAATCAAGCAAGCAACAAGTCAAACCTACCGAGGCTGGCCAATGAGCAAGTCCCTGATCTCTCTGGCAGTTACCGCGTTCATTCTCGGCGGCTGCTCTCTGATCCCCGAATACAAGCAGCCGGAGGCCCCGGTCGCCGCTCAGTACCCGCAAGGTCCGGCGTATTCGCCGGCCGAGGCGGCCAACATGGCCGCCGCAGAACAGGGCTGGCGCGAGTTTTTCAAGGATCCGGCGTTGCAACGCCTGATCCAGACCGCGCTGGTCAATAACCGCGACCTGCGTGTCGCGGCCTTGAACATCGACGCCTACCGCGCGCAATACCGCATCCAGCGTGCAGACCTGCTGCCTGCGGTCTCTGCCACCGGCAGCGGCAGCCGACAGCGCGTGCCGGCCGACCAGTCGCAGACCGGCCAGTCGGGCATCAACAGCAGCTATTCGGCCACCCTGGGCGTCAGCGCCTACGAGCTGGATCTGTTCGGCCGCGTGCGCAGCCTGAGCGAACAGGCACTGGAAACCTACTTCGCCAGTGAGGAAGCACGTCGCAGCACCCAGATCAGTCTGGTTGCCAGCGTGGCCAACGCCTACCTGACCTGGCAGGCCGACAAGGAACTGCTCAAGCTGACGCAGGACACCCTCAAGACCTACGAAGAAAGCTATCGCCTGACCTCGCGCAGTAATGAAGTGGGCGTTTCTTCGGCACTGGACCTGAGCCAGTCGCGCACCGCCGTCGAAAGCGCGCGCGCCCGACTGGCGCAGTATCAGCGTCTGGTCGCCCAGGATCAGAACAACCTGGTGCTGCTGCTTGGCACCGGGCTGCCTGACAACCTGCCTGCCAGCCAGTTGCTCGCCTCCGACGTACTGACCGAAATGCCAGCGGGCCTGCCCTCGGACCTGTTGCAGCGTCGCCCTGACATTCTGCAAGCGGAACACACGCTCAAGGCCGCCAATGCCAACATCGGCGCCGCACGTGCGGCGTTCTTCCCAAGCATCAGCCTGACCGCAAGCGCAGGCACCAGCAGCACCGAACTGTCCGGTCTGTTCAAGGGAGGCTCCGGCACCTGGCTGTTCCAGCCAAGCATCAATATCCCGATCTTCAACGCCGGCAGCCTGCGCGCCAGCCTGGATTACTCCAAGATCCAGAAGGAAATCAGCGTCGCCAACTACGAGAAGGCGATTCAGACCGCCTTCCAGGAAGTGTCCGACGGCCTGGCTTCGCGCAAGACCTACGACGAGCAGCTCCAGGCGCAGCGTGACTTCGTCACCGCCAACCAGGACTACTACCGTCTTGCCGAGCGTCGTTATCGTATCGGGATCGACAGCAACCTGACCTTCCTCGACGCCCAGCGTTCGTTGTTCAGCGCGCAACAAACGCTGATTACCGACCGCCTTGCGCAGCTGACCAGCGAGGTTAACCTGTACAAGGCCCTCGGCGGCGGCTGGTATGAGAAGACCGGTCAGACGGCAACCATCGACAAGGAAAAACCGTCGATTCAGTTGTTCTGACGGCTCCGCTCAGACAGACGCCCAATAAAAAACCCACCGGATCCGGTGGGTTTTTTTATGCGTGCCGAACAGCTGCGATCAATGATCGTGGTGCAGGTAGGCAGGCTGTTTGGGCAAGCGCAGGCTGAACAGGAACGCCACCGCCATCATCACCGTCACGTACCAGTAGAAGCTGTTTTCCATACCGGCACTTTTCAGCTTCAAGGCAACAAACTCAGCCGAGCCACCAAAGGCTGCGTTGGCCACGGCGTAAGCCAGACCGACGCCCAGAGCACGCACCTGAGGCGGGAACATCTCAGCCTTCACCAGCCCACTGATCGAGGTATAGAAGCTGACGATGCCCAGTGCCAGCGTGATCAGCACGAACGCCATGAACGGGCTGGTGGTGGTTTTCAGGGTCATCAGGATCGGCACCGTACACAGCGTACCCAGCGCGCCGAACCACAGCATGGAGTTACGCCGGCCGATACGGTCAGCCAGCATGCCGAACAACGGCTGCATGCACATGTACAGGAACAGCGCGCCGGTCATGATGTAACTGGCGGTCTTGGCTTCCATGCCGCCGGTGTTGACCAGGTATTTCTGCATGTACGTGGTAAAGGTGTAGAAAATCAGCGAACCACCGGCGGTATAGCCCAGCACGGTAATGAACGCGGCCTTATGGTGCTTGAACAACGCCGTGATACTGCCTGCGTCCTTGTCCTGACGGCTTTCGGCTGTGGTGGTTTCATTCAGCGTGCGACGCAGCAGCAAGGCGATGACCGCAGCCGCTGCGCCAATGACGAACGGGATTCGCCAGCCGTAGGCGCGCAGTTCTTCAGTGGTGAGAAACTGCTGAAGGATGACCACGGTCAGTACCGCCAGCAACTGACCGCCGATCAGGGTCACGTACTGGAACGAGGCGTAGAAACCGCGCTGCCCGCGTAACGCCACTTCGCTCATGTAGGTGGCTGTGGTGCCGTACTCCCCGCCCACCGACAAGCCCTGGAGCAGGCGCGCCATCAGCAGTAACGCCGGTGCCCAGGCGCCAATCGAGGCATAGGTTGGCAGACAGGCGATGATCAGCGAGCCGGCGCACATCATGGTCACCGAAATCAGCATGGAGTTCTTGCGACCATGCTTGTCGGCCACCCGCCCGAACAGCCAGCCGCCTATCGGCCGCATCAGAAAACCGGCAGCGAACACGCCTGCGGTGTTGAGCAACTGAACGGTCGGATCATCGGAAGGAAAGAAAGCGGGCGCGAAGTAGATCGCACAGAAGGCATAGATATAAAAGTCGAACCATTCGACCAGGTTCCCGGAAGAAGCGCCGACAATCGCGAAAATTCTTTTGCTTCGCTCCTCGCCGGTGTAGTGCGGTGCTTTCGATGTTGTGGTCATTGTTATCCCCAAGCAGAACTATCCATAAGACACAATCTGTAACACCCTGCTGCTCCAAGCACAACAACCCGCGCCCCTGACTTGCCTTTTCGTGGAGGCAAAACAGAGACACGGGTTGCTGAACAACTCAACAATACGGGTTGCGATCAGCGCTCAATGGCCAGCGCCAGACCCTGTCCTACGCCGACACACATGGTCGCCAGACCTTTGCGACCATTGGTCTTTTCCAGCTGATGCAATGCAGTCAGCACCAGACGCGCGCCGCTCATGCCCAGCGGATGACCCAACGCAATTGCGCCGCCATTGGGATTGACCTGAGGGGCATCATCGGCAAGGCCCAGCTCACGCAGCACAGCAATACCCTGGCTGGCGAAGGCCTCATTCAGTTCGATGACATCGAAGTCGGAGACCGCAAGCCCCAGACGCTCGACCAGTTTGCGCACTGCAGGCACCGGGCCGATGCCCATCACGCGAGGCTCGACGGCTGCGCTGGCCATGCCGAGAATTCGGGCACGAGGCGTCAGACCGTGTTTCTTCACGGCTTCGGCGGAGGCGAGAATCAACGCGGCAGCGCCGTCGTTGACACCGGAAGCATTGCCCGCAGTGACCGTCTTGTCCGCACCGTTGACCGGCTTGAGCTTGCTCAGGGTTTCCAGGCTGGTGTCGGCACGTGGGTGCTCGTCCTTGTCGACGATGGTTTCGCCTTTCTTGTGCGCCACACGGACCGGCACGATTTCTTCCTCGAAAAAGCCCGCAGCCTGGGCAACGGCAGTGCGTTGCTGGCTGCGCAGGGCGAAAGCGTCCTGATCGGCTCGAGAAATAGCGAAGTCTGTGGCCACGTTGTCGCCCGTTTCGGGCATGGAGTCCACGCCATACGAGGCCTTCATCGCCGGGTTGATGAAACGCCAGCCGATGGTGGTGTCTTCCAGTTTCATGTTGCGCGAAAACGCTGTGTCAGCCTTGCCCAT
Source organism: Pseudomonas asturiensis (assembly GCF_900143095.1). Taxonomy (GTDB): domain Bacteria; phylum Pseudomonadota; class Gammaproteobacteria; order Pseudomonadales; family Pseudomonadaceae; genus Aquipseudomonas; species Aquipseudomonas asturiensis. Next base: position 136,930 of record NZ_FRDA01000012.1, read on the forward strand.
GACGAACGGCGCGCGCGACATGGACTCCACACCGCCCGCAATCGCCAATTCCATCTCGCCAGCGGCGATGGCACGGAACGCCGTACCGATGGCGTCCATGCCCGATGCGCACAGGCGATTGAGGGTCACACCCGGGACAGTCGTTGGCAGACCGGCCAGCAGCGCGGCCATGCGCGCAACGTTGCGGTTGTCTTCGCCAGCCTGGTTGGCGCAGCCGAGAAACACCTCGTCGACTTCGTTCCAGTTGACCGTCGGGTTGCGCTCCATCAATGCCTTGATCGGGATCGCCGCCAGATCGTCGGCACGCACCGAAGAAAGACCGCCACCAAAGCGGCCGATCGGGGTGCGAATCGCATCGCAGATAAATACGTCACGCATCATGCTTCTCCTGCGACCTGACCATGGGCAGCGGCGGTCCGGGCTTCCAGATCGCGCAAGGCGGTCAGCTCGACATCGGTCGGATCTTCGGAATAAACAACGTTGTCGGCAAAGCGCACTTCCCAACCGGTCGCAGCAACGACTTGCTCACGGGTGACACCCGGGTGCAGCGTGGTCACTACAAATTCGTTGCTGCCTTCTTCGGGCTCCATGATGCACAGGTCGGTGATGATGCCCACCGGCCCCGCGCCTGGCAGGCCCAGACGTTTGCGCGAATCGCCGCCTTCGCCATGGCCCACCGAGGTGATGAAGTCAAGCTTGTCGACGAACGAGCGCGCCGACTGCTTGAGAATGATCAACACCGACTTGGCCGAACCTGCGATTTCCGGCGCGCCACCGGCACCCGGCAGACGCACTTTAGGATTGTGGTAGTCGCCGACGACCGTGGTATTGATGTTGCCGAAACGATCAACCTGTGCGGCACCGAGAAAACCGACATCCACACGTCCGCCCTGCAACCAGTAGCGGAAAATCTCACTGGTGGCGACGACTGTGTCTGCCGTTTCGGCCAGTTCGCCATCACCGATGGACAGCGGCAGCACGGTCGGTTTGGCACCAATCGGGCCGGATTCGTAAATCAGCACCACATCAGGTGCAGACGTCAGGCGTGCCAGGTTCGCCGCCTTGGACGGCAGGCCGATACCGACAAAGCAGACCGCGCCATTGCGCAGACGACGGGCCGCAGCGACGGTCATCATTTCACTGGTGGTGTAAGTCATTATTTTGCCTCCGAAGCGCGAGCCAGCTTGCTCTGGAATTCGCTGAAATCCGCGGTACCGTGGATGTATTCGTCAATCCAGGCCTTGAAGGTTTCGCGGTCTCGGGCAATCGGGTCCCAGGCCTGATAGAAAGGATTGTCGCGTTCGTAGTAGCCATGCGCGTAGGAAGGATGAGCGCCACCGGGTACCAGGCACACCGCGCTCAAGGCCCAGGTCGGCAGCACGCAGGAGTTCATCGGAGCCTTGAGGTCATCAACGATTTCCTCGACGGTAACGATGCAGCGCTTGGCAGCCAGCGCCGCTTCCTTTTGAGCGCCGAGAATGCCCCAGAGCAGCACATTGCCCTTGCGGTCGGCTTTCTGGGCATGAATGACCGTCACGTCTGGGCGCACCGAAGGCACGGCCGCCAGCACTTCACCGGTAAACGGACAGGTCACGGTCTTGATCAGCGGGTTGACCTTGGGCAGATCGGAGCCGGCGTAGGCGCGCAGCACCGCGAACGGCAGACCCGAGGCGCCTGCAACATAGGCGTTAGCCAGGTCAGCGTGGCTGTGTTCTTCTATTTCCATAGCACGCGGCCACTGCTTTTCGACCGCGTCACGCAAGCGATGCAGCGAACCGACACCAGGGTTGCCACCCCACGAGAAGATCAGACGTTTCGCACAGCCGGCACCGATCAATTGGTCATAGATCAGGTCGGGGGTCATGCGCACCAGCGTCAGGTCTTTTTTACCCTGACGAATGATTTCATGGCCAGCGGCCGTAGGGATCAAATGCGTGAAGCCTTCCAGCGCAACGGTGTCGCCATCGTTGACCAGTTGCTTCACCGCATCGCGTAGAGAAAGAATATCTGCCATGAGGTGCTCCGAACCCAACATCACGTTCAATGATCAGCGCGAAGACCTGCGCCGGAATGAAAATGAGGTTATGCCTGAGCATCGCTGCAAACAATCCGATAATCGACTAACTGTTCGGTAATCGAACAAATTCAGGTAAACAATTGGGTGCTCAGATCGCGGCTGGCATCAAGCATGATCGGCAGAAAGCGCTGCTCCAGTTCGCTGCGAGCCACCCGCCCGGCGCTGGTACTGACATTGAGCGCGGCGAGTACCTGACCCGATGCATCATAGACCGGCACGGCAATCGAGCGAAGCCCCTGCTCCAGTTCCTGATCGACAATACACCAACCTTGTTGACGCACCTGCTGCAGGCATTCGAGCAGCGCTTCGGGCGTACGGATGGTCCGACTGGTCTTGGGTTGCAGGTCCACGTGATCAAGGTATTCATGCAACGACACGTCATCCAGCGCCGCCAGGAGAATGCGCCCCATCGACGTGCAGTACGCCGGCAGGCGACCGCCGACTGAAAGATCGACCGATATCAACCGCTGGGTCGTCGCCGATCTGGCTATATAAAGGATGTCGTCACCCTCAAGCGTGGCCATGTTGCAGGCCTCATGCAACTGGTCGCTCATGCGGTCCAGATAAGGCTGCGAGGAAATCGCCAGCGGCGTTGACGACAAATAGGCATGACCCAGCGTCAGCACCTTGGGCAGCAGCGAATAGGTGCGGCCATCGGTGGTGGCATAGCCCAGCTTGATCAACGTGTGCAGACAACGACGCACCGCCGCCCTCGGGATTTCCGTGCGGTGACTGATCTGCGCGATGGTGAGGTGCCGTTTGCGCTCCTGGAAGGCATGAATCACTGCCAGCCCGCGCGCCAGCGAGGTCATGAAATCAGGGTCGCCTGTCAGCGCCTGAATACGCTTGGCAGGCGATGCCACGATTGGCGGAGCCAGCGAGGAAAAAGAATTACGCAGTTCGTCGTTCATTGCCGCAACCTCTATACACCCTTTCAGGCCTTGTGAACCGGCGGTTTCAGGCCCATGCAGCGCATTGACCCACCTCGGCTTGTGCGATTATCGAACCAATGGCCGATAATCGCAATTGACCCATCGTAAATATACTTATACCTTTACGACTGCCACGAAGTGACTTCTTGGAAATTACTGGTCAGGTACCCACTGAGAAGTCCAAGGCAGCGGCCTTGCCCATTAAGCAAGGCCGTTTTCATTACAGCGCATCCTGTGCCCCGCCTGCATCCGGTCCTCTCGGACACTCTTCGCTGCAGCACATGTATCGCACTCGTCATCAAGCGTTCGGCCTCACTGAATTCCGACGCCGGTTTTCCGTTCCACCCCCGTCAACTTTTCGATCATGAAAGTTCCGTCATTTACATGACCCACTCATACTTCAGAACAATCGTACAAAGCTCGTATATCTTTTCAAATATTCCAACTGCTGTAGTTGACGTCTCCGAACTTCTTGGAGATAGTATCCGTCAATTGACCGGCTCACCTCCGTGTATGATCGCGCCATTGGCGAATCCACAGAAGCCTGGTGCACTGAGTGCGCCTACCTCCTTGCACAGCCGCCATGACGCTGCTGCAAATGCCGGTCAATGCAGGCCTTGCGCCTGAACCCGAAAACCGTATGTTGCTACGACAGTTGTTATCTCTGGTGACCGTAGCCGCTGGCACCGCGATAAGTTCATTCCTTTTCAGGACAATCCGACAAGGCCACCAGGCTATACGGAGACTGCAACCTGACACTGAATAGAACCTGTTTGCGCGGTGCATTGCGTTATCACCGGACTCATTTGACTTGATCAGGTAATACAGTGACTAAAGAAGAACTGCGCGCCGAACTTGAGCGCCAGGAGCAACGTTTCAAGGATGTCTACGGCGGCGAAATCACCACCTATGCCGCGCAACCGGAACCTGAGCGCAAACCCTGGCGTAAACGAGCCAGCCTTCGGGACCAGGCGTTCAAGCAGGAACTGCAAAAAATGGAAGAAGAACTCAAGCAAGAGTCATAACTGACAATTCTTGAAGGCGCTTTCTGTCCGAACTGCGTCATCGTCGCCCGGAATCACCGTGTCACTGCCTCGCTGCATCTTCAGAGAGGCGGCGCTCATGCGTCTTTTTTTTGGTTTCAGGCGACACCGGTCGAGGCCGACAAGTCGATCCGTATTTTTTCTGTCATAATCGCGCCCCCTTCAGACCGGGTCAGAAAATCTACATGATCGAATTATTCAGCGGGCTAGATGCTTGGGTGCTTGTGAGCCTGTTGCTTGCCCTGGCCTTCGTCCTTGCCTTCGAGTTCATCAATGGCTTTCATGACACCGCGAACGCGGTGGCAACTGTCATTTACACGAAAGCCATGCCGCCTCACCTGGCTGTCATCCTTTCCGGTGTGTTCAACTTTCTCGGCGTGTTGCTGGGCGGCGTGGGCGTTGCATACGCCATCGTTCACCTGCTGCCGGTCGAACTGCTGATCAACGTCAACACCGGTCACGGCCTGGCCATGGTGTTCTCGCTGCTGGCAGCAGCGATCACCTGGAACCTGGGCACCTGGTACTTCGGGATTCCGGCCTCCAGCTCCCATACGCTGATCGGCTCGATCCTCGGCGTCGGCCTGGCCAACGCCCTGATCAACGACATTCCGCTGGCCGATGGCGTTAACTGGCAGAAGGCAATCGATATCGGTGCGTCGCTGGTGTTCTCGCCGCTGGCAGGTTTTCTGGTGGCAGGTCTGGTACTGATCGCACTGAAATGGTGGCGCCCGCTGTCCAAGATGCACAAGACGCCGGAACAGCGTCGCAAGCTCGACGACAAGAAACACCCGCCGTTCTGGAACCGACTGGTACTGGTGATTTCCGCCATGGCCGTCAGCTTCGTGCACGGTTCCAACGATGGTCAGAAAGGCATCGGCCTGATCATGCTGGTGCTGATCGGCATCGTGCCGAGCCAGTTCGTACTGGACCTCAACAGCACGACCTACCAGATCGAACGTACACGCGACGCCACTCAGCATCTGAGCCAGTTCTACCAGCGCAACAGCAGCACACTGGGCGAATACCTGGCGATGGGCAAGGCAGAAAAAGGCGACCTGCCTTCCAGCTCCGCGTGCAACCCGGAACAAACCGAGCCGACCATCGACGCGCTGCTTGATCGTCTGAAAGGTGTTTCCGATTACCATTCGATGCCGTCCGAAAGCCGCATCGAAGTCCGTCGTTACCTGCTGTGCCTGGACGACACGGCCCGCAAGGTCGGCAAACTGCCAGGCCTGGAAGCGCGTGAGAAGTCCGACCTCGAGAAGCTGCGTAAAGATCTCACCGGCACCACCGAATATGCACCATTCTGGGTGATTCTGGCGGTGGCATTGGCTCTGGGTATCGGCACCATGGTGGGCTGGAAGCGTGTGGTGCTGACCATTGGCGAGAAGATCGGCAAGCAGGGCATGACCTACGCCCAAGGCATGTCGGCGCAGATCACGACCGCCTGCGCCATCGGCATGGCCAACGTGTTCAGCCTGCCGGTTTCGACCACGCACATCCTGTCTTCGGGCGTGGCCGGCACCATGGTCGCGAACAAGAGCGGCCTGCAAGGCGGCACCGTGCGGACCATTCTGCTGGCCTGGGTACTGACCCTGCCCGCCACGGTTGCGTTGTCGGCCTGCCTGTTCTGGCTGGCTTCCAAGGCGCTGTCCTGATCTGAAGTCACTCGGGCGGTGCGACCGCGCCGTCCGAGTGAATCTGCCTTACCTGCGCTTCTTCGTCCCCAGCAACGACCCCATCAAACCCCGCACCAACTCCCGTCCCAACTGACTCGCCGCCTGACGCATCGCATTCTTCATCGCCTGACCGGCCAACCCGCCCAAAAAATCCCCCGCTTTGTCACTGAAGCTCTCTTCGGGCTGGTCATCCGCTTTCGCACCATCCGCTACATCAGGCCCGGACACCTTGCGCGCCGCCAGCATCTCGTAAGCCGACTCCCGGTCCACCGGCTTGTCATAACGCGTGCCGAGTGCTGAACGTGCGATCAGCCCCGCACGCTCGTCTGTCGTCAAAGGCCCGATGCGAGACTGGGGCGGGGCAATGAGCACACGCTGCACCATGGCGGGCGTGCCCTTGTCCTGCAACGTACCGATCAGCGCTTCGCCGGTGCCCAGCTCAGTCAATACACTCAGCGTGTCGAACGCGGGGTTGGGCCTGAACCCGTCGGCCACAGCGCGCAGTGACTTCTGTTCCTTGGCCGTGAACGCGCGCAAGCCATGCTGAATCCGCAGCCCCAACTGGGCAAGCACCTCATCGGGCAGATCACTGGGTGACTGGGTCACGAAATACACACCCACGCCTTTGGAGCGGATCAGGCGCACCACTTGCTCAAGCCTTTCCTGCAATGCCTTGGGCGTATCGGCAAACAGCAAGTGGGCTTCATCGAAGAACAAGGCCAGCAGCGGCTTGTCGGCGTCGCCTCGCTCAGGCAGTTGCTCGAACAGCTCCGCGAGTAGCCACAGCAGGAATGTCGCGTAGACCTTCGGTGCTTGATGCACCAGCCGACTGGCGTCCAACAGATGGATGCGCCCTCGTCCGTCACTGTCCGGCTGAAAAATGTCCTCCAGTTGCAGAGCAGGCTCGCCGAACAGCGCCTCGACACCCTGCTGCTCAAGCACGGCCAGACGCCGTTGCAGCGCCTGGCTTGAACCGGTGGTCATCAGTGCGCTGTCCTCGCCCAGCAATTGTGGGTTGTCACGCAGGTGATTGAGCAGCGCCTTGAGGTCCTTGATGTCCAGCAGCAACAGGCCTTCGCGGTCAGCCACCTTGAACGCCGCGTACAGCGCTGATTGCTGGCTGTCCGTCAGCTCCAGCAGGTTGCCCAGCAGCAAAGGCCCCATTTCGCTCAATGTCGTGCGCAGCGGATGACCCGACTTGCCATCAATGTCCCACAGGGTGACCGGATAGGCCTGAGGTCGGTGGTTGAGCCAGGGCATCCCGGCGATCCGCTCGGCGACCTTGCCTTGCGGATTGCCCGCAGCGCCCAGACCACACAGATCGCCTTTGATATCGGCCGCAAAGACTGCAACCCCGGCATCACTGAAGAGTTCGGCCAGACGCTGCAGCGTGACCGTCTTGCCAGTGCCTGTCGCGCCCGCGATCAGCCCGTGGCGATTGGCCAGGCGCATGGCCTGAGAGACGGGCTGCCCGTCTGCGGTGGCACCTGGAATCATTTCCTGAGAATCGTGCATGTTTCACTCTCTCCAAACCATGAGACGCGCAGGCCTTGAGCGCAGCGATTGCGGTATCGACCCGTCCAGGCGCGAACGCCTGCACCGTGCATCATCCCCCCAACAGGCGCTCGCGTCTGCCGCCTGCCCGCCGGGCGGTCCATCCCGCCACGAGCATCTATTCTTTGGGAGGGGCAAGAAAGGATGACCCCGGATCGGAGGAACGTTGCCGTGCATATCGCGGACATCACCATGTTCTATGCGCCCGCCAGTGGTGGGGTGCGCACCTACCTGGACGCCAAGCACCGGCATCTGGGGCGATTGCCAGGGGTGCGTCACAGCCTGCTGATTCCGGGCGCTCGATCCACGCACACTGATGGCGTGTACAAGGTCCCGGCCCCTGCCCTGCCTTTCAGCAACGGCTACCGCTTTCCGCTGCGGGTCTCGCCGTGGTGCAACCAGTTGCAGGACCTGCAGCCGGACCTCATAGAAGCAGGCGATCCGTACCTGACCGCCTGGGCCGCGCTGGATGCGCGTCGGCAACTGGATGTGCCGGTGATCGGTTTCTATCACTCCGACCTGCCGTTGCTGGTCAGCAACCGTATGGGCCACTGGATGGGCAGCAGCGCACAGGCGTATATCAGCAAGCTGTACAACAACTTCGACCGGGTTCTGACACCCAGCCGGATCATGGCGGAAAAACTGGCAGGCATGGGCGTGGACAATGTTTACGTGCAACCGCTGGGTGTTGACCTGAAAACGTTCCACCCCCGCCACGCAGACAGCGGCTTGAAAGCCGAACTGGGATTGCGTGAAGACACACGGCTGCTGATCTTCGCCGGACGCGGTTCTAAAGAAAAGAACCTGACGGTCCTGCTGCAGTGCATGAAAAAACTCGGTCCGCGTTACCACCTGTTGCTGGTGGGTTCGCACATGCCCGCGCAGGTTCCCGACAACGTCAGCGTCATCCATCGGTTCTGCCGGGTTGACCATCTGGCGCGCCTGCTGGCCAGTGCCGATGCGCTGGTGCATGCCGGTGACCAGGAAACCTTCGGGCTGGTGATACTCGAAGCCATGGCCAGCGCAACGCCCATCGTCGCGGTGGATGCCGGCGCGTTCAGCGAGATTGTTCCGCCTCACTGCGGTCAACTGTGCGAGGCCAATAATCCCAGGGCCATGGCCTGCGCAATTAAAGAACTGTTTGCCTGCGACCTTCACAGCAAGGGCCTTGCGGCCAGGCATTACGTGGAGGACCGCTACAGCTGGGACGTCGTGGTCATGCAGCTGCTGCATCATTATCAAGCCGTGCTGGGTACCTATGCCTCAGCGTTCGCTCATGGTTGACCCCCTCACCCCGGCGGTTCTACGTAGCTTCATGCTGGTGCTGCACGACGTCGCACCGCACAGCTGGACGATGTACGAGCCTTTCGTGAGTGCCGTCGACCAGCTAGGGGGCGTGAACATGACCTGGCTGGTCGTACCGGACTTTCACCGGCGCAGCCCGATAACAGACGACATCCGGTTTCAACATCGGCTGAGCGAGCGACTGGACCGCGGCGACGAACTGGCCCTACACGGCTACTGCCACTGCGATGAAAGCCCTGCTCCCAGGACGCTGCGTGATTACTTCATGCGGCGCATCTACACCTGGGAAGGCGAGTTCTACTGTCTGGATGTGCGTGAGTCGCTGGCACGACTTGAGGCTGGCATCGAAGTTTTCCATCAACTGGACTGGCCATTGCATGGCTTCGTCGCGCCTGCATGGCTGATGAGCGAGGGTACGCGCGAAGCGTTGTGCCAGTTGCCACTGAGTTACACCAGCGACCCGCAGCACCTGTTCGTTCTGCCGGACTTCACTGCTCTCGAAGCGCCCGGGCTGGTATGGAGTGCCCGAAGCGCCTGGAGACGCGCGGCGTCGAGTCTTTACTGCAGTGCAAGGGAGCATCAACTGCAAGACGCACCGACCCTGCGCCTGGGCCTGCACCCGGTGGACATGCTCCATGAATCTTCACGCGACTACTGGTTGGAACTGCTCACTCGCCTTCTGCAGGCTGGCAGGCAGCCCATGACCAAGATGCAGTGGCTACGCACGCATCAACTGCCCTCGGGTTGATCTTCAGCGGGTTGCTGCAACTGGTGCCACAACTCGGCTGCACCCTCGAAGTCGGTACCGTTTTCAGGTGTCAGGGCATCGGGATCGTAACGGCTCAGACAGCCTTCGCCGAGCGTGGCCGGCGCGGTGGAAGTGGCTTTATCGAGAGGGTCGGTCATGGGAATGTCCGCCTGGGAGATGGGCAGGAGCGCCGTACAGGCGATCCTGCCACAACGCATCAGTCGAAAACGACTGTCTTGTTGTCATGAACCAGTACACGGTCTTCAAGGTGCGCACGCAAACCACGCGCCAGCACCATCTTTTCGACGTCACGGCCGAAACGCACCATGTTCTCGATACTGTCGCGATGGCTGACGCGCACCACGTCCTGTTCGATGATCGGACCTGCGTCCAGTTCTTCAGTGACGTAGTGACAGGTTGCACCGATCAGTTTCACGCCACGCAGCGAAGCCTGGTGATAAGGCTTGGCCCCCACGAACGACGGCAGGAAGCTGTGGTGAATGTTGATCACCTGATGCGCGTATTCGCGGCACAGCTGCGGCGGCAGAATCTGCATGTAACGCGCCAGTACCACCACATCGGCCTGATGATGCCCGACCAGACGTGACACCTCGGCAAACGCCGGCTCCTTGTCCTTGGGATCGACAGGCACGTGGTAATAAGGAATGTCATGCCACTCGACCATGCTGCGCAGGTCCTGGTGGTTGGAGATCACGCAGGCAATGTCGCAATCGAGTTCATCGCTGTGCCAGCGGTGCAGCAAGTCCGCCAGACAGTGTGATTCGCGGCTGGCCATCAGCACCACGCGTTTCTTCTGAGCAGAATCGGTGATGCGCCAGTCCATCGAGAACTCTTCGGCGATCGGGGTGAACGCCTCGCGAAAACCGTCCAGGTCGAACGGCAGCGTGTCGGCCCGGATCTCGTGACGCATGAAAAACCAGCCGCTGAGATTATCCGAATGATGGCTCGCTTCGGTGATCCAGCCGTTATGGGAAGCCAGAAAGTTACTGACTTTGGCAACGATGCCGACACGGTCCGGGCAAGCAATCACCAGACGAAAAGTGCGCATTAGGGGAAACTCCAGAACTTCGCAAAGCCGCCATTCTAGCGACTGCGCGGGAAAACTGCAGTATCTGTGTTGCCTGAATCCAGGCGGTCACGCGGGCACGACGAGGGTAGAAGATTGCATCGTGCCAGTACGGCATTTTTGCGCAGGCGATGCTAAAAACAAGCCCCATACTTAAGCAGGGTTTTATCGCAAGGCTGTTAGTAATGAAAACCGCGCCGATCTAGTTCGACAGTCTGTAGGACGTGTGTATATTTCTAAATAATTCAAATAAAACTTTTATTTAATGTTTACTTGCCCAGTGCCTCTGACTATTATTGCGTCACTGTCTCCCTGCCACCCTTCACAACATAAGGTCCCCTCATGTCCCTGATCAACGAATACCGCGCCACAGAAGATGCCATCAAAGAACTGCAAGCCCGTTTGAAGAACCTGTCGCAAGACGGCAAATTGCAAACCGAGCTGGAATTCGAGGGTAAACTGCGCACGCTGATGGGCGAATATCAGAAATCGCTGCGTGACATCATTGCTCTGCTGGATCCGGACTCCAAGGTCAACAAAGCCCCTCGTGGCGGCGCCGTGAAAACTACCGGCACCAAGCGCGCCCGTAAGGTCAAGCAATACAAGAACCCGCACAATGGCGAAGTCATCGAAACCAAAGGTGGCAACCACAAAACACTGAAAGAGTGGAAAGCCAAGTGGGGCGGTGACGAGGTAGAAAGCTGGGCTACCCTGCTGGGCTAAGCCTCACGAAATCGTTTATTCGCGACTTGAAAACGCCAGCTTGCTGGCGTTTTTTATTGCCCACCGTTCGGTCCTCAGGCCTCAGGCACCCACTCGGGCGCGCAGCAACTGGACATAGTCCTGCCACTGTCTGAGCACCTCCAACTGCTCTGGGCTGGCACTAAGCGACAACTCCACCAGCGCGTTGGTGAACGCCTGCAAAGTATTTGGCGCACCCGCTTCAGGGCGGTGCAATCTTGTCTGACAAAAATCACGCCACCGCTGTTGCTCTTCCGTGCTCAGGGTCTCTGGAAAGTTACGGGCCCGATAGCGAAACAACAACTCGGGCAAGCGCGCATCATCAAATGGCCATGCGTCACGCGCCAGTTGCTCGGGCTCTGCACTGCGAACTTGTTCACAAAGCCGGCGGTCCCGGTCGCCGATAAATCCATCATACAATTGCTGCTCGGGATCTTCACTGGCAACGAAATCATCCTTGCCGTAAATCACGTGTAGTTTTTCCTGCCAAACTTCCTGACCCTCCCTCAATCGCAACGCGCGGTCCTGATAGCCCGTCATGTCCAGTTGCAAACGTTCTTGATCTTCGGGGCGCAGCACACCCAATGGGGCAACCACCGGACAGCGATTTATATGCAAGAGTTTGAGCGGGACCGGCAGCTCACCCTCGGCCAGCGCGTCATGGCGGGTATATAAGCGTTGCTTCAGCGTTTCAGCGTCATGCTCGAGTAAGGGCGAAGGGTCTTGATATAAATCGCACACAATCAGTGCATTTCGATTATGCGGATGCCAGGCCAGAGGCAACACCACCCCGAGGTAATTACGGGCCGCAGAAAAACGTCCCGAGATATGCACCAGCGGCTGCATCAGACGAATCTGATCCTGAACCTTCTGTTTACTGCGCAGTGTGAACAAATAGTCATACAGCCGGGGTTGTTTCTCACGAACCAGCCGCGCCAGGGCAATGGTTGCGCGCACATCGGACAAGGCATCGTGGGCCTGGCCATGATCAATACCGTTGGCCGCCGTAAGACGTTCAAGCTTCAGCGTGACGCGCCCGCCTTCCTCGGGCCAGACGATCCCGTCAGGCCGTAACGCATAGGCAGCGCGCACGACGTCGATCAGGTCCCAACGACTGTTTCCGCCCTGCCACTCACGGGCGTAAGGGTCGAAAAAGTTGCGATAAAGGCTGTAACGCGTCACTTCATCGTCGAAACGCAACGTGTTGTAGCCAGCGCCACAGGTACCGGGCGCCGAGAGTTCGGCATGCACCCGCGTCATGAAATCGGCTTCGCACAATCCTTTCTCGGCCAGCGTGGCCGGGGTGATACCGGTGATCACACAGGCGGCAGGATGCGGCAGGATGTCGTCGCTGGGCTGGCAGTAAAGATTGACCGGCGGCGCAATTTCGTTGAGCTGGGCGTCGGTACGGATACCGGCCATCTGCAGCGCTCGATCATTGCGCGGGTTGATCCCGGTGGTTTCGTAGTCATACCAGAAGATGCTGGAGGTCACGGGCTGATCCTGAACAAAAGACCCTTGAAGTGTAGGGCGTGGAGCAGGAGGTTGGCTAATAGGAAGACGCGCCAGGCTCACGATACGTTTTCTTACAGGATCTGTTTTGACAGGTCGGTTGCTTAGCATCGCCGTGGTAGCTAGCATCAGTTTTCGCCTTTAGGTAATGCCTCCCGATCATGTCCCCTCCTCCCGCTTCGCAAGGGATTGCAGCGCACAGTGTGCAGCTCGATACCCGCATCGCTATCGAGACCCCGGAAGGCATCGACATGGTCCTTCGCCCAGCGGGTCTGGTTCCACGTGCGCTGGCATTCGGCATCGACCTGAGCATCCGTGCGGCGGCCCTCGGCGCGTTGTTCGTCGTTCTTCAGCTATTCGACACGTTCGGCATGGGCCTGGCTGCTATCGCGATTTTTGTGGTCAATTGGTGGTACATGGTGCTGTTCGAGGTACTGAACCAGGGCCGCACACCCGGAAAGCGGGCCATGAAGCTGCGAGTGGTCAATGATGACGGCACGCCTGTCGGCTGGGCGTCGTCGCTGGTGCGCAACCTGCTGCGCTTTGTCGACATGCTGCCCCTGGCCTACAGCGTTGGAGCCGTCAGTTGCCTGAACCATCCTCAGTTCAAGCGTCTTGGTGATCTGGCTGCCGGAACACTGGTCATCCACATGGACGTGCCGGTTCATCGCCCGGTTGTGCCGCACGCCGAGCCTGTCGTCGTGGCGTTTGCCCTGCAACTTGAGGAACAACGAGCAGTGCTGAGTCTGGCCGAGCGACAAGGCGACCTGTCCGCGGCACGTGTTCATGAACTGGCGCAGATTCTGGTCGAGCCGCTGCAACTGCATGCTGACAACCCGGTCAACCAGGTCAATGGCATTGCACGCAGCCTGATGGGGGCGACATGAAGCAGAGCCAGTTCGAAGCACGCCACCAGGCTGAATGGCAGCGTTTTGGTGAATGCCTGGACGCACTGGAACGCGGCAAGGCCGGCCCTGAAGTGGGTGCCATGTTTCCAGCGGACTATCGACGCATTTGCCATCAATTGGCATTGGCCAATGAGCGTGCCTACAGCAGCCACCTTGTCGATCCGCTTCATCAGTTGGCCATGCGCGGCCATCAACAGCTGTACCGTCATCGCAGCGCGCTGGGCGCTCAGTTTCTGGCCTTCATCCTTGCCGACTTTCCACGTCGGGTACGTACCGAATGGCCTTTCGTGCTGGTCGCCTGTGTTCTGTTCTTCGGGAGCCTGATGGGCATGGGTCTGCTGGTTTACGGCTTCCCTGACCTGATCTACAGCGTCGTCAGCCCTGAACAGGTCAGCGACATGCAAAGCATGTATGACCCGGCCGCCGGCCGCATCGGGCAATCCCTGGAACGAGGGTCCGACGATGACTGGATGATGTTCGGCTACTACATCATGAACAACATAGGCATCGCCTTTCAGACCTACGCCAGCGGACTGCTGTTCGGACTGGGCAGCCTGTTCTTTCTGTTCTTTAACGGCTTGATGATCGGCGCGGTTGCAGGCCACCTGACCGAGATCGGTTACGGCCAGACCTTCTGGTCTTTCGTGATCGGTCATGGTGCTTTCGAGCTGACCGCCATCGCACTCGCTGGAGCCGCCGGCCTGAAACTGGGTTGGGCACTGCTGGCTCCAGGCAGGCTCACACGCGGCGAAGCCCTGCGGATCGCGGCACGAAGCAGTGTGCAGTTGATCGGCGGCGTGATGCTGTTCCTGCTGATCGCCGCGTTCATCGAAGCGTTCTGGTCCTCAATGACCTGGCCCGGCCCCTTGATCAAGTACCTGGTGGGCGCCGCCCTCTGGGTGCTGGTCGGCGCTTATCTGACACTGGCCGGACGGACCGCTCATGCGCCTGACTGAATCGAGTGTCGCCATCCGCCCGCGCTCGCCCTGGGAAGCCTTGGACCTGGGCGTGCTGATGGCGCGCGAACATCGTGCGGTGCTGTTCGGCAGTTGGGCCATCGTCACCCTGCCGGTCTTCGCCCTGCTCACCCTGTTGCTCTGGGATTACCCGACCATCGCGCTGCTCCTGTTCTGGTGGCTCAAGCCCGCCTTCGATCGCCTCCCGCTGCTGATTCTTTCGCAGGCACTGTTCTCGGAAACGCCGACCCTCAAACAGGCACTGCGGGCCTGGCCAGCGACCCTCAAGAACCAGTTGCTGCCCAGCCTTTTGTGGCGACGCCTGAGCCTGACCCGCAGCTTTCAGCTCCCCGTGCAGCAACTGGAAAACCTGTCCGGGGACGCACGTGCGCTTCGCATCAATCTGCTCAGCCAGAAAGACCTGCGGGCCGCGCAGCTGCTGACGATCGTGGGCGTGCATCTGGAGTATTCGCTATGGATCGGCCTGCTGGTGCTTTTCTATCTATTGATTCCGCAGCAAATCGAAATCGACTGGCAGTGGCTGAGCCTCGTCGACACGCAGGCCGACTGGAACTGGCTCGAACACCTGACCAACCTGTTCTACGTGCTGGCGCTGATCATCTGGGAGCCTGTCTACGTGGCCTGCGGCTTCACCCTTTACCTCAATCGCCGCAC
Source organism: Pseudomonas asturiensis (assembly GCF_900143095.1). Taxonomy (GTDB): domain Bacteria; phylum Pseudomonadota; class Gammaproteobacteria; order Pseudomonadales; family Pseudomonadaceae; genus Aquipseudomonas; species Aquipseudomonas asturiensis. The sequence continues at coordinate 152,147 of NZ_FRDA01000012.1, forward strand.
GGCCCTCGAAGCATGGGATATCGAACTGACATTCAGGCGATTGCGCCAACGCCTGATCGGCACGGCGTATGCCTTGCTACTCGGTGTCGGACTGATTATCGCGGCAGTGCCAGAAGCGGCCATGGCCGAGCCCCAGGACTACAGCTGCCCGCTGCCCGAATCGGCGCTGCCAGAACGGCCGACCGTGCTCGCTGCGCCCGACTCGCCACGCCTGACGCACCAGCCCCTGACCAGCGAAGCAGCGCGCAGCGAGATTCAGGGCATCCTGCAGCAGCCGCTGTTCAAGAATCCGAAAACATTCTCTGGCTGGCGCTTCCCGGAACCGGACAAAAAGACGGCAACGCCTGGCAGCAGCGATCATCAGACGCTGATTGTGGACTGGCTTAATCGGTTGCTGCGGGCAGCCAACGCCGTCGCAGGTTTTCTGGAAGCGGCGCTCTGGGGAGCGGCCCTGATCATGGTCGGCATGCTGGTGTGGCGTTATCGCACGTGGTTCAGCACATTCGTCAGTCGCACGCCTGCGCCGGTCAGGCAGGTTCGCGAGGCACCCGAGCAGCTGTTTGGCTTGCAGGTCAATGCGGCGAGCCTGCCTGACGACGTAGCTGGCAGCGCCGAGAAACTCTGGGCTGATGCGCCACGCGAAGCACTGGGCCTGTTGTATCGGGCACTGCTCAGCCGCCTGCTGATCGACCATCGCCTGGCGCTCAAGAAATCCGACACCGAAGGCCAGGTGCTTGAGCAGGTCGCGCAATTGAATCAGCCACACTTGAGCGAGTTCAGCCGCACACTGACCACCCATTGGCAAAATCTCGCCTATGGCCATCGCCTGCCGCCACCCCCTGTGCAGCAGGAGCTGTGCAACGCCTGGCGTCGCCTGTTCCAGGCAGGTCATACGCCATGAGCAAACGCGGGCTATTGATCACAGGCGCAGTGCTGACACTGCTGGTATTGATCACCCTCTATATCGGCAGCCATCTTGAACGCTACGAGACCACTGTGGACCAGGGGCCATCACCCGAGGTGCGGTCCAATCCCTATCTGGCTGCGGCGCAATTTCTGCGTCAGCGCGCCTTGCCGGTGAACATCACCAGGACCCTGGTCGACCTGCCTGATACCCGCCAGCGTACCCAGACCTTGCTGCTGCTCGACAATCGCGAAAACATGACACCCGCCCAGGCCGAGCGACTGCTGACCTGGGCCAGATCCGGCGGGCACCTGCTGTTCGTGGCCGAGCAGTTATGGGACGAGCAAAAAGGCCGCAGCGGTGACCTGCTGCTCGACAAGGTCAAGGTTCGCCAATACCTGACCACTGACCTCAAGGTGCAGGATGAGCCGACAGATAACGTGCGCCCTCCTCTCCCCATCCCTCTGATGGCCCCGTCCGCCAAAAAGCAGAAGGCGAAATGGCCCGAGTTGACCCGCCTTTACCTGGAAAACGAAGAGGCTCCGGCCTACATGAGCTTCGACCCGGCCTTCCATCTGGAAGACCCGGAGGACCTTGCCCAGTCATGGGCCAACAGCGCCGAGGCCACCCACATGCTGCAACTGAGCTACGGCGAAGGACTGATTACCGTGCTCACAGATGCCAACCTCTGGAAGACCCGTTCGATCGGCAAGTACGACAACGCATGGCTGCTGTGGTACCTGACTCAGGACAGCGACGTGACCCTGTTGCTGCAAACCGAACATGACAACCTGCTGAGCCTTTTGCTGCGCCACTTTACAATGGCGCTGGTCGCCCTGGCGCTGCTGATCGGCCTGGGCCTGTGGCATGTCGGGCTGCGTGAGGGACCGCTTCAACTGCCTGCGACACGGGCCAGACGACAATTGACCGAGCACCTGCACGCCAGCGCCGAGTTTCTGCGCAGGCGCAGCGGACAACAACAGCTGCTCAAAGGCCTGCAAGTGGACATCCTGCGACGTGCCCGACGCCTTCATCCAGGTTTCGAGCGACTGCCTGTTGCCGAGCAGTGGCAAGTCCTCTCGCGCCTGACTCGCCAACCCACCAGCGCCATCAGCGACGCGCTGCGACCAAGACCGCAGCAGCGCCTTTCCCACAGCGATTTCACCCGTCAGGTGGCCCACCTGCAAACCCTCAGGAATGCCCTATGAGCGATCAAGCGCCCGAACAGTCCGGCAGCATCGAGCCGGTTACGACGGCGAACGCCGAATCTCCTGCCAGCACTCAGGCCCAGCAGCGCCAGCGCGCCAGCCAATTGGCCCAGGCCTTGCGCAATGAATTGCAAAAAGCAGTGATCGGCCAGAATGCCGTCATCGACGATGTGCTGACCGCCTTGATTGGCGGCGGGCACGTTCTGCTCGAAGGGGTTCCGGGTCTGGGCAAGACGCTGCTGGTACGCGCACTGGCCAGCTGTCTCGGCTGCGAGTTTGCGCGCATTCAGTTCACCCCCGACCTGATGCCCAGCGACGTGACCGGTCACGCCGTGTACGACCTGCAGACCGAGCAGTTCAAGCTGCGCAAGGGGCCGATTTTCACCAACCTGCTGCTGGCTGACGAAATCAATCGGGCTCCGGCCAAGACTCAGGCTGCGTTGCTTGAAGCCATGCAGGAACGGCAAGTCACACTGGAGGGCCGGGCACTGCCCATCACCCAGCCATTCATGGTGCTGGCCACGCAGAACCCCATCGAACAGGAAGGCACCTACCCGTTACCGGAAGCCGAGCTGGACCGGTTCATGCTCAAGCTGCACATGGACTACCCGCAGGCCCAGGAAGAGCTGGACATGGTTCGTCAGGTCACTCGCTCGACCCGGGCGGACATGCTCGATGTCAGGCCGTTGAGGGTCATCATGCAGGCCCGCGAGGTCCAGGCACTGCAACGCATTGCCAGCGAACTGCCGCTGGACGATCAGGTGCTGGACTACGCCGTGCGGCTGGCCCGTGGTACCCGTACCTGGCCAGGCCTGAGCCTGGGTGCCGGCCCGCGTGCGTCCATTGCCCTGGTGCGAGGCGGCCGGGCGCGGGCATTGCTGCGCGGGGGCGAATTCGTGGTCCCGGATGACATCAAGGGCTGCGCCCTGGCCGTGCTGCGCCACCGTGTGAGGCTGTCTCCAGAGCTGGACATCGAAGGCCTTTCGGTGGATCAGGTCCTGCGGCAGATCCTTGATCAGGTTCCGGCGCCGCGTCTGTGAAACAGGTATTGAAGCCCTCGGCGCGCCTGCTGCGCTGGCTTGGCACGCTGGCAGCTATTGCCGTAGTGCCAGGGGTGATTCATGCGCTGGGCATCACCTACCCTGCGCAGGTCGATACCCTTTTTTGGGGGGCGTTACTGGCTCTGGCAGGGCTGAGCGTGTTCGATGCGCTGGGGCTTGCGCGTCGCGCGTCGCCCCGCTTGCGACGGCATCTGCCGGGCAGCCTGGCGTTGAGCCGCTGGAACGAAGCCCGACTGGACGTCGAGCACGATGGCGCGGCCACCCTGAGCATGAGCCTCTTCGACCACCTGCCGCATGGGCTGGAGTCCGAAAACCTGCCGCAATCCATCACCCTTGCAGCGCGCGGAAAAGCGCAGCTTGGCTACCGGATTCGCCCACTGCAGCGCGGCCACTTCACCTGCGAGCACTGCGAAATCCACCTGCACAGCCGCCTTGGGCTCTGGTCTTCGCGTCGGCGTATCGCCTTGCCGGGGGCCACTCGCGTTTACCCCGACTTTGCGCGCGTGTACGGCGGGCAACTGCTGGCGGTGGACAACTGGCTCAGCCAGATCGGTGTGCGGCAGTCGCAGCGCCGTGGCCTGGGACTGGAATTCAACCAGCTGCGCGAATTTCGCGAAGGCGACAGCCTGCGGCAGATTGATTGGAAAGCCACTGCCCGCCAGCGCTCACCCATTGCGCGGGAATACCAGGACGAGCGAGACCAGCAGATCGTGTTCATGCTGGACTGCGGACGACGCATGCGCAGCCAGGACGGCGACCTGTCCCATTTCGATCACGCACTCAATGCCTGCCTGCTGCTCGGTTACGTTGCGCTGCGTCAGGGCGATGCCATCGGCCTGATGACCTTCGCTGGCGACAAGGACCGCTATGTGTCGCCGGTCAAGGGGCACGGTCAGTTGAACCTGTTGCTCAATACCGTCTACGACCTGCAGACCACCCAGCGACCCGCCGATTACAGCGCCGCCGCCCGCCATTTGCTGGCCCGACAGAAGCGGCGCTCGCTGGTGGTTCTGATCACCAACCTGCGCGATGAAGACGACGATGAGCTGCTGTCGGCGATCAATCAACTGGGGCGCAGGCATCGTGTGCTGGTTGCAAGCCTGCGCGAGGAAGTGCTCGACAGTCTGCGTCAGGCACCCGTCGAGACCTATGACGAAGCGCTGAGCTACTGCGGGACGGTGAGTTTTCTGAACGCGCGCACAACGCTGCACGACCGGATGGTCGCGCATGGCATCAACGTGGTGGACGTGCGCCCAGGGGAACTGGGCGCACAATTGGTGACTCGTTATCTTGGCTGGAAGAAAGCGGGAACGCTCTGACCCGCTCTTCCGACTGCTGACCTGTCAGGCCGAAGCCTCGAGGCTGGGGTAGAAACAGAAATACTGCCGCAGGATGCGAACCAACTCGAGATAGTCCGTGGACATCTCGGAAAGCTCGAAGCCGGAGTCATAGCAGCCGGGTGTCTCGTCTTCATGACACCACATGCACGTCGCGCTGACGTCGATGGTCTTGAGCCCCTCACTACGGGGCATCTTCACACGCAAATCAAACCTGGCACCGACCAGCAGAGGAATGCTGCTGATCAGCATCAGCCCCTCTTCTGAAACGTTACCCAGACAACCGAGTGGTCGGTCGGTGTGTCTATTGAAAACCTGAAGATATTCCTGCAATTGGTGTCGTTCGATTTTTCGCTCTTTTAGCATGGCAGGCCGCCTTCAGAGACCAGTGAACATGGTCACGTAGAACTTTGATCCTGCGGGTTTTCGAAACTGGCAGTGCCGCAGGAACTCCTTAGACCAGAGCCTTATGGCTCTTTCATTCCCTTGACAGTCAGCCTAGCGCAAATCTTTGTAACATCCACCCGTATACGACACCAATCACCCGATCGGGTGTAATTATTTTGAGGCAGGAATCGCTCTGGCGGGTTGCGCCGCCGGGTAGTGGCCCAATTGCGCCAGTGTGTCGAGCCGGGCCTTCGCGCGGTACGCATATTCACTGGCTGGATACTGGTTCATCAGAAACTGATAGGTCGATGCCGCATCGACGTAAAGCTTCTGACGCTCCAGGCACTGTCCGCGCAACATCGAGACCTCCGGCTGGACGTAACGCCGCTCGCGACTCTGACGTTCAACTTTGGACAGGTCGAGCATCACGCGATCACAGTCGCCTTCCTGATAAGCACGATAGGCATGATCCAGATTGGAGTTCATTGCCCAACGGGTGCAACCGCTGACCGCAGCCAGTAATACAACAATCGTTACAATACGCATGGGACTCTCCTGTTCTCTGCCATTTATCGGCTCGACATCCAATTTCTTCAGGCCGATCGAGCACCGGCCGTCAGCCGATTGCCCTGCCTGCCAGCAGCAAGGTAGTGCAAAGGAACAATGACTAAAGAGACAGACAGGAGTAGCCTCTCGCTGCGCTTCAATTAAGGAGTTTGTGCATGACCGTTCGCCGCACCAAAATCGTCGCCACACTTGGCCCTGCCAGCAACTCGCCGGAAGTCATCGAACAACTGATCCTCTCGGGTCTTGACGTTGCTCGTCTGAACTTCTCCCACGGCACCCCGGATGAGCACAAGGCTCGCGCCAAACTGATCCGTGACATCGCCGCCAGACACGGGCGCTTCGTCGCTCTGCTGGGCGACCTGCAAGGTCCCAAGATCCGTATCGCCAAGTTCACCGACAAGCGGATAGAGCTGAAAGTCGGTGACAAGTTCACCTTCTCCACCGCTCACCCGCTGACCAGTGGCAACCAGCAGATCGTGGGTATCGATTACCCGGACCTGGTCAAGGATTGCGGCGTGGGCGACGAGCTGCTGCTCGACGACGGTCGCGTGGTCATGCGCGTCGACACCCAGACCGCTGACGAACTGCACTGCACCGTGCTGATCGGTGGCCCGCTGTCAGACCATAAAGGCATCAACCGTCGCGGCGGCGGCCTGACTGCGCCGGCACTGACCGAAAAAGACAAGCAGGACATCAAGCTCGCCGCTGAAATGGACCTGGACTACCTGGCCGTTTCCTTCCCGCGCGACGCGGCCGACATGGAATACGCTCGCCAGTTGCGTGACGAAGCCGGCGGAACAGCCTGGCTGGTCGCCAAGATCGAACGCGCCGAAGCCGTTGCCAACGACGAAGTGCTCGACGAACTGATTCGTGCCAGCGACGCGGTCATGGTTGCCCGTGGCGACCTGGGCGTGGAGATCGGCGACGCCGAGCTGGTCGGCGTGCAAAAACGCATCATTCTGCACGCACGTCGCCACAACAAGGCGGTGATCGTAGCCACGCAGATGATGGAGTCGATGATCTCCAGCCCCATGCCGACCCGCGCTGAAGTGTCCGACGTGGCCAACGCCGTGCTCGACTACACCGACGCAGTCATGCTGTCGGCTGAAAGTGCTGCTGGCTCGTACCCGATCGAAGCGGTTCAGGCCATGGCGCGCATCTGCGTCGGCGCTGAAAAGCACCCGACCGGCAAAACCTCCAGCCACCGCATCGGTCATTCGTTCACCCGTTGTGACGAAAGCATCGCGCTGGCGGCCATGTACACCGCCAACCACTTCCCGGGCGTGAAAGCGATCATCGCACTGACCGAAAGCGGCTACACCCCGTTGATCATGTCGCGCATTCGCTCCTCGGTGCCGATCTACGCGTTCTCCCCGCACCGTGGCACCCAGGCCCGCGCGGCGATGTTCCGTGGTGTCTACACCGTACCGTTCGACCCGGCATCCCTGCCGCCAGGTCAGGTCAGCCAGGCAGCCGTTGACGAACTGCTCAAGCGCGGTCTGGTCGAGCAAGGCGACTGGGTCATCCTGACCAAGGGCGACAGCTACCACACCATCGGTGGCACCAACGGCATGAAGATCCTGCACGTCGGCGACCCATTGGTCTGACGTCAGCGCAACACGCAAAAGCCCCGTCTCGCGAGAGCCGGGGCTTTTTTATGGGTTTCAGGAATGGACAATCCATCGTGGGAGGCACCACCACGTCTTCGACATAGCGCTGTCGCGCAGCAAACACCGGGCGTCGTGGGAGCGGACTTGTCCGCGAATGCTGCATTTCAGTCGCTGAACCTTCATCGGCCGCACCGCACCTTCGCGGACAAACGGAACGCCGCCCGGTCCGCTCCCACAAAATCCAGTTCCTTCAGTGGCTTACAGGTTGTTTGATAAGAGGCGGCTTGCCGGCGATGCGGTTTATCAAGCGCCCTATCAGTGGCTGAACTGACGCTATCGCCGGCAAGCCGCCTCCCACAGTCCGGAGTCTGTCAGCGAACCGTGTGTTTACCGCTAGCTGCGCGTCACATCACTCCCGCCGAACGAACACATCCGCCAGCAACTGATTACGTGGCAAACCGGCCAGGTACAGCCGCTTGGCAAACACCTCGACACTTTCGGGACTGCCGCACACCAGCGCCATGGCATGCCGCGACAGCATGCGCAGCTCGGCCAGCGCGTCCTGAAGCGTTTCCTGAGTGATTAGCTGAACCTGCAGGTTCGGGCAACTGATAGCGAGCGCCTGCAACTCGGCTTTCAGATAATGCTCCTGCTCGTCATGCGCCAGATGAATCAACCGAATCGCGCCCTGATGTTCCTGACGCAGCGCCTCACGCAGGATTCCCCACAACGGCCCAAGCCCGGTGCCCGCCGCCAACAGCAGCAAAGGCTTGTCCTGCCAGTCCGGGTCGTAACGCAACGCCCCGCCGCGCAATTCGCCGAGCCTCACGCCATCGCCCACCTGCAATTGCCGCGCATGGTCGCAAAACGCACCGGGGCGTCGGCAATCGAGATGAAACTCCAGAAACCCGTCATCACCCGGCAGGCTCGCCAGCGAGTAAGGCCGCGCCACGCCCTGCTCCGTCCACAGCACCTGATGCTGCCCCGCGCGATAACGCAACGGCTTGCCCGGTTCCAGACGCAACCGCAGCACCGTCGGGCTCAGCCAGTCGCGGCTCTGCACCGTCGCAGGCAAACCGTCCTGCATCGGGTCATACACTTCGACGGTCAGGTCCTGAACCACCTTGCACTGACACGCAAGCCGCCAACCCTGCTGGCGTTTGTCAGCGGGCAGCGCCAGTGGCAACGCATCCAGCGGATCGCCTTTCACGCAGCGCACCAGACACGCATGACAGCTGCCCGCCCGGCAACTGTAGGGCACAGACACACCGGCCTGATTCAAGGCGTCGAGCAGATTACTGGCTTCGCTGACCGCCCAACTTCGGTCACCGACGTGCAAATGCGGCATCAAGGCGCCCCGTGCAGAAAATAACAGCGATTGTACAGACTGGCCTGTCGGGCGGGTTATACTGCCGCGCCTTTTTGCGCCCGCTACGGCTACCCTGACAGCTCTGGTTCAAGCCGCAGTCCCCGACTGTCGCCGATAGCGTAATTGAATGTTCCCGTCCTTACAGAGGAGCGCGCCGCATGACCGTGATCAAGCAAGACGACCTGATTCAGAGCGTTGCAGACGCACTGCAATTCATTTCCTACTACCACCCCGTGGATTTCATCCAGGCCATGCACGAGGCGTATCTGCGTGAAGAGTCGCCTGCGGCCCGCGACTCCATCGCCCAGATCCTGATCAACTCGCGCATGTGCGCGACCGGTCATCGCCCGATCTGCCAGGACACCGGCATCGTCACCGTTTTCGTGCGCGTCGGCATGGATGTACGTTGGGACGGCGCCACCATGGGCCTGGACGACATGATCAACGAAGGCGTGCGTCGCGCCTACAACCTGCCTGAAAACGTACTGCGTGCCTCGATCCTGGCCGACCCGGCCGGTGCTCGCAAGAACACCAAGGACAACACTCCAGCGGTCATCCACTACTCCATCGTCCCGGGCAACACCGTGGAAGTGGACGTAGCAGCCAAGGGCGGCGGTTCGGAAAACAAATCGAAGATGGCGATGCTCAACCCGTCCGACTCGATCGTCGACTGGGTCCTGAAAACCGTACCGACCATGGGCGCGGGCTGGTGCCCACCGGGTATGCTTGGCATCGGCATTGGCGGTACTGCCGAGAAGGCAGCGGTCATGGCCAAGGAAGTGTTGATGGAGTCCATCGACATTCATGAACTCAAGGCCCGCGGCCCGCAGAACCGTATCGAAGAGATGCGCCTGGAGCTGTTCGAGAAGGTCAACCAACTGGGTATCGGCGCTCAGGGCCTGGGCGGTTTGACCACCGTACTCGACGTCAAGATCATGGATTACCCGACCCACGCGGCCTCGCTGCCGGTGTGCATGATCCCCAACTGCGCCGCCACCCGCCACGCGCACTTCGTGCTCGACGGCACGGGCCCGGCTTCGCTGGAAGCGCCACCGCTGGACGCCTACCCGGAAATCGTCTGGGAAGCCGGCCCATCGGCGCGCCGCGTCAACCTCGATACCCTGACCCCGGAAGAAGTGCAGAGCTGGAAGCCGGGCGAAACCGTCCTGCTCAACGGCAAGATGCTCACCGGCCGCGACGCTGCGCACAAGCGCATGGTCGAAATGCTCAACAAGGGCGAAACCCTGCCGGTCGACCTCAAGGGTCGCTTCATCTACTACGTCGGTCCGGTCGATCCGGTGCGCGAAGAAGTCGTTGGCCCGGCAGGTCCGACCACTGCCACGCGCATGGACAAGTTCACCCGTCAGATCCTCGACCAGACCGGCCTGCTGGGCATGATCGGCAAATCCGAGCGCGGCCCGACCGCTATCGAAGCCATTCGTGACCACAAAGCCGTCTACCTCATGGCCGTCGGCGGCGCCGCCTACCTCGTCGCCCAGGCGATCAAGAAATCCAAGGTCGTTGCCTTTGCCGAACTGGGCATGGAAGCGATCTACGAGTTCGAGGTCAAGGACATGCCGGTGACCGTTGCGGTCGACAGCAACGGCGAGTCGGTTCACATCACAGGCCCCGCGATCTGGCAGAAGAAGATCAGCGACAGCCTGGCGGTGGAAGTGCAGTAATCACTGATGCACGTGTCAGGCCCGTAGTCATAGGGCCTGACAGCTGGCTGATGCGCAATTTTTGCCTCAGGCCCGGCATGCGCCAGGTCACGAAAATTCAGGCCCCAGCGCTCGGGCCCAGATCACTAACCCTTCATTTCAGTTTGACGGCCAGCGCCGACGCCTCGGCCAGCGCAGCCGTGAAATTGGCCTCTGCCGTCGCCGGATCCGCGAGGGTCGCTTCCGACACCACCGCGTCGATGGCCGGGATACCGACCATGCGGGCCCAGGTTTTGAGATACGCGACCTGGTGATCGAAGTCCTCCGTGGGGAAGTCCTCTCCAAGCGCCACGCCACGCGAAGCGAACACCACCACCTGTTTGCCTTTGAGCAAACCGCGCATGCCCTGGGCGTCGAAATCGAACAGCACCCCGCGCTGCGACACGGCGTCGATCAAGTGCTTCAGGCGATATGGAATCCCGAAATTCCACATCGGCACATTGAAGACGATCACATCGGCACGGTGGAAACGCTCACCCAGTGCGTGGATCTGCTTCCACACCGCCTGCTGCTCAGCGCTCATTTGCAGACCTTGCAGGTCCGCGTACTTGGCATTCAGAGCCGGGCCGTCGAAGGGCAACAGATCCGTTGTCCATACGTCCAGAACATCCACCGTGGTGTCGGCATGAAGCGAGGTCAGGGTCTGGAGGTAGCATGCGGCCAGTTTGAGAGAAGCAGACCGCTCCCCGCGTGGTGAGCTGGCGATGTGAAGGATATGCATTGAATTCGTTCCTATGGGGCTGGCCGTAAAAGCGATTCAATTTAGTCCATCAGGCTGAGGCTGATGTTCCCGGTATGTGGGTGGGTTGAGGGGTGGAGTTGCGTCCAGTCGTAGGACTTTCAGGCCATGTCCCTGGACAGGAGTGGGTGCTTGTGGCCGATTTCTGCCCTGTCCGAATGTCAGCTATGGGTCGGTTGCAGCCCTTTAGGAGGGGCAGTAATCGGCCAGAAGCAGACGCTGGACAGGACAGCTACCCAACCTCGACCAGATTCTAATTCGATCTTCTGAATCGCCGTACTGCCGAGGTTTGGTTATCAGTCGCTGGCGAATGCACATGTTTTGAGGGAAGATTTTGTGCTTTAGATATTAGCCGCCAAGGAACGGACATGGCACTGACCAGCAAGATCACTCCTTACAACCCCACTTGGCCCGCCCGCTTTCTGGCAGACAAGTCACTCATCGCTTCGGCCTTTGGCGATGAACTGATTGCCATACAACACGTTGGAAGCACCTCTGTTCCAAGGCTCGCTGCGAAGCCCGAGATCGATGTGCTCATCGAGGTTCACGATCATCGCAATGCCTCGGCGCGGGACGAGGTGTTGATGGGTCTGGGATATGTACGAGGAAGTGATCTATCGGAAGGGCATCATTTCTATCGGCGTAATGTGGATGGGATTCGCACGCACAAGCTCCACGCTTGTACCCGTGGCCACCTTACGATCACACAGATGCTGGGGTTCAGAGATTTGCTTAGGCGCGATGCCTCGATCCGCCAGCAGTATGAAGCGCTGAAGCTTCAGTTGGAGTCGAGCAATACTGGTGGGATGGCTGAGTATCTGGAGAAAAAGTCTCCGTTTATTATCGCGGCGCTACTTCATGCCGGAATATCCATTCCTGAATGACCGATGGGTCGGTGAGCGACCCCGGTATCAAATGTCCGCTTTGGGTCGAAAGCAGCCGGTCGTGGCTGACCGATTTCGACCCAAAGCTGCCGGTCAGATCCCGTGGATGTCGGACAAATAGCCCAAACGCCTACGCATTCCCAGGCTGATATTTGAGAGGGTAAACTGAGCACCGTTCCATCTGTGTGGTACCGATATGGACATCAATCTACTGACCGAATCCATGCTTGGCCACTGGCGTGCTCCCTCGGGTGTCTGGCAATGCGAATTCCAGTTCGGCAGCCGATTGATTTACGTCCAGCACCACAATGACGAGCCACCTTACGCCAGGCTCGCCGCTGCGCAACGCGCGGTCAAGGCTACGTGGGATGATTTGCCCCAGGCACTGACGTTTGCCGAACAGCACTGTAAAGCACAGATGCCCGAACTGATGCGGTTGTACGAAACCCACATGCCGTGGGAATCTCCGTTATTCGTGTACTCGATCCACTTCGATCTCGACAAACCTTACCCTAGCTATACCATTTCCAAGAACCCTGACTTCGATTGGGATCGCATCCTGATCGACGAAGATGAACTGTGCCAGGAACACAGTGTTTGCATGGAGCAATATGAGCCAAAGGATAACTTTTGGGTTTACGTCAGGCGCTTGGGGTTTCAGCAATTCGAGCTTGGGGATTAGCTTGGCAATCAACTATGGATACCCACCAGCCCCTGAATCATCGCTGATTAAGTAGACACTGGAGAGCGTCCGCTTCTGGCCGCTTCCCGACGTACACGAAGGGCTGAAATCGGCCAGAAGCAGACGTTCACAACGGCCTGTTTTTTTCAAATTGGCGTCTACGAAACCAGGGTCCACTCACTTCAAGCCTCGAACCAAAAACAAACAGAATCAGGCTGACCCTGCCTGGCCTTCAGCCTCTCAGGTTTCGCGGCATTCGGTTATGGATCAGCCTCTTTACCAAGCATGAGCATGCACTAAAATCATTCTCACGGGATCTGAACACGCCTCATCATGGAAATGTCATCACTTATGGAAAATAAACTAGTTTCCAAGACAGCGGTCGTCACCGGCGCGGCTCAAGGCATAGGTGCCGCCATTGCAAAGCTCTTTGTGCAAGAAGGTTGCTTCGTTTACATCACTGATATTAACGACGACCTTGGTAATGCGTTTGCAGGTTCGCTGGGTGATCGCGCCTGTTTTATACGTCTGGATGTCCGGCGTGAAGAGGATTGGCAACGATTGGCCGCGCAGATTTCAAATCAAGGCCGGAGTTGGAATATTCTCGTGAATAACGCGGGCATCACCGGATTCGAGAATGGCACTAAGCAGCATGACCCTGAAAATGCAAAGCTGGAAGATTGGCGTTCGGTGCATGAAACCAATCTCGACGGTGTATTCCTCGGATGCAAATACGCCATTCGCTCGATGCGCCAGTCAGGAGCCGGTTCCATCGTCAACATTTCCTCTCGCTCAGGCCTGGTTGGAATTCCAGGTGCCGCAGCGTACGCGTCGTCCAAAGCTGCCGTTCGCAATCACACTAAAACGGTGGCGCTTTACTGCGCCGAGCAAGGACTGAGCGTTAGATGCAACTCAATTCATCCGGCGGCCATCCTTACCCCCATGTGGGAACCCATGTTAGGTAGCGATGCCGGTCGTGAAGAGCGAATGGCCGCGCTGGTTCGAGACACTCCGCTCAGACGATTCGGAATGCCTGAAGAAGTGGCCGCTCTGGCCTTGTTGCTCGCGTCGGACGACGCCACTTACATCACGGGTAGTGAGTTCAACATTGATGGCGGTCTATTGGCTGGGACGACTGCGACTCCGGCAGTCCTGGACGACAGCGAAACCTAGGGCATTAAGATCGCGCCTGCGAAAGACAGTTTTTGGTCGATTACTGCCTATCGTGAAGGACAGCTTTCGACCGGATTCTGTTAAAAACAATGGTAATTTCAGGCTGGAAGAAGTCGACCTTGGCCCTCACTTCAGAACCTGTTCATCACGTTGCGTGGCTTCAGGCTCTGCGTTGATCGTTGCAGCTTGGTTGATAGGTTAATGTGAGTTTTTTGCTGGTAGCGGGCTTATCTATCCCGTGTTCGGCGGACCTTGTGAGGTCAGTTTCGCCAGTAGCCTTAGATTCTGTACCGCAGCCGCCAAAGTGAATTCGTCGGTTGCACCGGTCATTCCTCCTAGTCGCAACCGATCCAGTTTCCGGACTAGCTTGATGTGAGCGAACAACATCTCGACCTTCTTGCGTTCGTGGCGAGAGCACACGCATTGAGGTGTCTTTGCGATGCGGCACGCGACATCGCACGCCGCTTCATGGACGCTGCGTGCGTTTTTTCGAGACGATGTGTTCGGGCAGCAGCGATCTTTCATTGAGCATGTAGCGCAGTCGGTTTGCCGGGATCTAAAGATGATGTTGTCGGCTTTCGTGACATGTGAGCGCCGGCCGTCGACACAATGTTGCCGCACGCCAGGCAGGAGACCTGATTTTCCAACAGAATCGGCCATTTTCATCCGGCCGCCACAGCCAGAACTCGGCCCAACGCGGCCGGTCAATCAAGGGATGGACTGAACAACTGTTCAAGTGAAAAGCAATGGCATCAGGTCGGATGCGTTTGGGTCTATAGTCTCGTCTCTCGAACATGGGAAGAATTTGAAATGAACGTGTCGTCTTCGACCTCGCCGCCAAGGTATGTCGCCCTGCTGGGCTATGGCGGCTTGCTGCCGTTTATGGGGCTCGCGCTGCTTATCCTTACTTATCCAGAATATCGACCGCTTTGGGCTGCGGCATTGGTCAACTATGGCGCTGTGATCCTGAGTTTCATTGGCGCCTTGCACTGGGGCTTCGCCATGTCAGTACAAGGCATGAGTGCCAGACTGCGCCGCGACCGGTTTATATGGAGCGTGATCCCGGCTCTTATTGCCTGGCTCAGCACATTACTGCCCATGCCATTGGGTTGCTCGCTGTTGATCGTCGGATTCGTTGTCCACTTCTGGCAAGACAGACAGTGGGTCAGGGTTGTGAGCCTGCACGCCTGGTACCTGCCAATGCGATTACGCCTGACAACGGTGGCTAGCGTTTGCCTGCTTATAGGTGCAATCGCTGTAGCAATGTATTCGTGACATTGAATCGCGCAGCAGGAAATGTTCATGGGCAAGTTCACAGCGGTCACAAGGCTGAGCCGTCGGTAAAAGAGCTCGACCGCACCTGACCGGCCGGGAACACACCATCCCTTGTGGGAGGCGGCTTGCCGGCGATGCGATCTACCAGCCAACCTTGCAATGACTCGCCTGACGCCATCGCCGGCAAGCCGCCTTCCACCGTTTCGGGTTCGCCGCAGCAACGATGCCGCCAGGAAAATCAGGGGCTCGGTTTACTGGGCCTTGCTCTGGATCATGCTCCGGTTGATGGGGTTGCGGCGATTATGGAGCGGGGGCGTGGCGTGCACGTCAGACCTGCCCCAGGATGGCGGTCACGGCATTGATGATCCGTTGCACTTGGGCATCGCTCAATGCCGGGCTCAACGGCAGGCTGACGGTGCGCTGGCCAATGGCGCTGGCGTGGGGCGTGTCCTCGGGTCGCCAGCCCAGGTGATCCTGATAGTAAGGGTGCGCGGGCAGCGCCAGATAGTGAACACCGACCCCGATCCCGACGGCGGTCATGCGCCTGATAAAAACGTCACGGCTGACGGGGCTGTGGGTGGCGTCGATCTGCAACGTAAACAGGTGATAGGCGTGGCGCACGTAGCCGGGTGGCTCGGCGGGCAGAATAACCGGCAAATCCGCTAACGCTTCGCGGTAGCGATTCCAGATGGTTTTCCGACGCTCCCAGCCATCGTTGACCCGCGCAAGCTGGTGCACGCCAATCGCCGCTTGCATGTCCATCATGTTGTATTTGAAACCGGCCTCGACCACTTGGTAGTGTTCGTAGCCTTCATCCGAGAAGCGTTTCCAGGCATCGCGGGTCATGCCGTGCAAGGCCAACATCCGCATGCGCCGGGCCTGTGCGATGTTGCGGGACAACACCATGCCGCCCTCGCCGGTTGTGATATTTTTCGTGGCATAGAAACTGAAACAACCAAAATCGCCCAGCGTGCCCGTAGCCCTTCCGCGATAGGTGGCTTCTACAGCATGCGCGCAGTCCTCGATCACGGTTAAACGATGGTCGCGAGCGATCGCAAGAATCTCGTCCATGGCGCAAGGCAGCCCGGCGAAGTGCACCGGCATCAGCGCCTTGGTGCGCGGCGTGATGCGCGCGGCAATGCCAGACGGATCGATGTTCATGGTCTGCGGGTCCACGTCCACCAGTACCGGGGTGGCGCCGGTGTGCAAAATCGCGTTAGCGGTCGCGCAGAACGTCAGTGGGGTAGTCAAGACCTCGTCACCCGGACCGACTCCCGCTGCCAGCAGGCTGAGGTGCAACGCGGCCGTGCATGAGTTGACCGCCACAGTCTGCTCGGCGTCCATCCCTTTGAACGCGGCGAAGCGCTCTTCGAATTCCTTGACCTTGGGGCCAGTGCCCAGCCATCCGGAACGCATCGTCGTGATGACATCGAGGATCTCTTCCTCGCCGATGTCAGGTGCGCCAAAGACGATAAAATCCTGGCTCATGAGGTCATCCCCAGACGATCTCTGATCGCCGTTGTGGACAACAGCGGGCGCTCCAGCAGATGCGCCTGAGCGATGACCCGCTCGATCAGTCGTGTGTTGCTGGCCAGAACCGTCCGTTGCTGGTCGAACCAGAGATTGTCTTCAAGCCCCACGCGTACCCCATCGGCGGCAAGCAGGCCCAGCCCGTTGGCGGCCAGCTGGAAGCGGCCAAGTCCGGCCACACCGACGATGCAGTCGTGAGGCAAGGCCGCCAGAATTGCCGCGAGTTGTAGAAGATCCGCTTGCGCACCGGCGACGTTGCCCAACAGCACGTTGACGTACAGCGGTGGCTTGAGCAGGCCTTCTTTGAGCAGCACCGCGGCGAAGTTGGCCATGCCTGCGTCGAACACTTCAAGCTCCGGCTTGATGCCGTTTGCCGCCATGCGTTCTGCGAGCTGGCGGATAGTATCCGGGGCGTTGACGCTGGCCGACTGCGCGAAGTTGAGCGAACTCAAGGTGAGGCTGGCCATGTCCGGTTTGGCCAAGCCATCCAGTTCCAGCACGCGCGAGCGCGACTGGAAACCAGCGTCCTGGCGCCCGCTGGTGGTCACCCCGACGATCAATTCCCGACCGCCCGGCAAGGCACGAATAGCCTCCACCAAACGGCCGTACGGCGCGGGGTCAGCGGTCTGTATGCCCGCATCGTCACGAGCGTGCAAGTGCACCATCTGCACGCCCAGCGCCAAGGCTTGGGCGACATCGGCCAGGATTTCTTCATGATGTAATGGCACGTGGCTGTTCATAGCCTTGGTCGGCATTACGCCAGTGCACGCCAGATTGATGAAATACGGCTTGCCGACCTGCATTCAGCCTCCGCACGCTTGCAGCGCGGTCTTGGACGCTTTTCGCGCCGGGTTGCCGACGTACAGGCCGTCGGCGTCGGTGTCTTTGAGCACCACCGCCCCGGCACCGACGAAGGTGCGTTCGGCGATGCGAATGCGATCGCGTAATACGGCGCCGACGCCGATGAACGCCTGCTCGCCGACCTGCCCTTCACCGCCCATGGCGACCTCGGCGGCCACGAAAGCGTGATCGGCAACCTGGCAGTGGTGGGAAATGTGCGCGCCACTGCGGATGATGCAATTGCTGCCAATGCGCGCGAACGGCTGGATGATCGCGTGTTCGTAAATCAACACGTTTTCGCCAATGTCCAGGTCCGGCCAGACACTGGCGCGGCTCGACACGTAGCTGACGAAATCGTAGCCCCTGCGCTTTGCCGCCTCGAAACGTTCACGACGCACGCCGTTGATCTGTTGGTAGCCCATGGGAATCAGCAAACGGTAATCACTGGGAGGGTAGTACGCTTCCAGGTGTTCGAAGGAAACCAGCGGCAGGCCTTCAAACGTAGGGCTGGTGATGTACGCCTGGTCGACGGTAAAGGCTGCGACTTGCCACGGCGTGTCGTGGCACAGGCAGTACCAGGCCAGGCTCGCGGAGCGCAGGTTGCCGAACACCACCACCGGACGGGTATCGTCCAGCGCGGTCTGATAAAAGTTACTCACAGGTCAGCCCTCGACGTTGCTGGAAGGAAACACTCGCCGCGTAGCAGGCGTCGATCAAGCCTTGGGTGGCGGCGGCACTTGAAAAATCCAGGCGCTCGAAGAAACGCTCTTTGAGCGCGGCACCGGCCTGGCTGCGCACCTCGGGTCGGGCGATCCAGTCTTCCAGCGTGGCAAAGTACTGATCGATGCCTTGCGCTGCAAATGGCCCCAGTTTGTCCCCGGCATCACCATCGCACAACGCCGCCACCGCCACGCCTTGCTCCATGGCCATTGCCACGGCGCCGCCACCGCCCACCCGCGGCGGGTTCACAAAGATATCGCTCGCTGCCAGCCAGGCCTGCACCTGGGCTTGCGGAACGACGCGGTAGATCCTGGCATGGCGCGGCAAGCTGTGCATGGCAACGTTCTCGCCCACACCGACCAGCAGCCAGTGCGTATCGGGGTGACGATCAACCAGCGCAAGCATGCGCGCTTGCCACTCAGCGGTCAGTTCGACTTCGAGGCGATAACCGACAGAAATCAGCACAGTCGCGCCCGCGGGCAGGTTCAGCGAGGTAAGAGGCACCGCAGCGGCTTGCCCTACCGGCCAGAAACGGTAGGTGAACGGGTACGCAACAGGCGCCGGCAAGCCTTGCCAGCATGCCGCATCGGCTTGGGGATCCGCGCAAAGCCAGCAGTCGACCGGTGCCAGCGGAGGCAGGGCATGCACTGACAGGCCTAGCACCGGGTAGCGCTCATAGAGGCTGTGCACGAGGGGCGATATAAACCCGACAAACAGCACCACATCCGGGGCAAATGCATCGATGGCGTCCGACACCGATTGCAAGCGCCCATGCAGCGATAAATCCGGATTGGGCAAGGTGATCGGCGCCTCGCCTGCACGTTTGAGCTGCAAGGTCTGCGGCTGCGCGGCGACCGGAACCACGTATTCGTTGCCGCCGAGGTAGCTGCCGATCGCCGGTATAGCGTTTTCCTGGGCGGTGAAGGTATGAATGTCGACAGATGCCTGGGCCAGTGCGCTCATCACATTAAGGGTGAACAGCGTGCCCCCGTGGTTGGGGTTGGCGATGTGCGGGGTATAAAGCGCAATGCGCAGGCGTCGGGTGCCAGGGCGTGCTATGGGCCTGGCGGGAACAAGGCGTTGCGGTACGGCCAGTTGTGCGGCGATGAGACGTTGCAGGCGCAGTACATCGACATTGCGCAGGCGGTCGATCATCTGCGTACGGTCGCTCGCTCGCGCCAAGGCGTTGTGCCAGGCCAGCCCCAGCAGGCTCATCAAGGCATCGGCAGGCCAGCTCGCGTCAGCTTGCGCGCCTTGCCGGGCATACCAGAGCGGGTCTTTGGTCAAATCGGCAAGTACCGAACACCGCAACCATTCTGCCTGGCCAGTTTCGACTTCAAGCGCCGTAATGCGCTGGACCATCTGCGCCCGCGCATCGCCTGACAACTCACCGACGTATTTGCACAGCCGTTGCCACAGCAGGGACGAATGCGCTGCACGCTTAACGGTTTCCAATGCATCCAGTGCCAACGTCAGTTCCATGGTGCCTAAAGCCTTAGTGCCGCGAAGGAAGGGTGCAGACGACGCAGTGTACAAGGCTGCCCCGGCGACCTTTCAAGTCTTTTTAAGCGGCCAATCCTGGCGCTTGAAAATATTTGGCTGATCCATCCAGTCTGGCCTGTTGGGCCAACGAGGTCGCTGCGGCGGATGGCAGCTTCGCCACAGTGGTTGTTGGATTCTCGGCATCTGCGCAATTCAGGTCGCTATACGGCTCGATGAGTGCCGACCAGGTGATCAGCGAGCTACGCCAACCTGTTCAATCGCCAACCGCACGCCCCACGCCTGGCCACTGCAGCAACAACTGGACGACGGCGTCGTGCATCAGCCGCACATTGTGCTGTTCGGTGAGCAAACCAGCGACGCCACGACCCGGATGCCGCGACACTGGGTGAAGGCAGCACACATCGTCCAGGACTCCTCGGCCAGCACGACCCTCGCGATAAGACGACAGCGTGATCAAATTCTCAGACCTGGTCGATCTGACCAACACAGTCGCCATCAGCGAGATAGTGGCGTCAGGCCATGTCGCAGATATTCCGCAGGCCTTGTAATAGAGCGCCTGCGTGTCACTGAGCTCGATGACTGGAGAAGCCGCTGCCCGCAAAAGCATTGGTTTTACTGGTCTTGGAGCTGATAAAAATTATTTTTCACACAAGATATTTCTCGAATCTCATGCTAGAAGTAGCGTATCAATCGAGCATTCCGCGACGTTGTGATGGAGTCTTAACGATGGCTGCTTCAGCGTATTTTGATCAGATTCAACAAATCTACCTTGCTTACCTCGGACGTCCGGCTGACCCCGACGGTCTGGACTACTGGGCCAACCAGGTAGATGCCGAAGGCGGCAGTCTCGCCGGGGTCATCGGCGGGTTTTCGGCGTCGGCAGAATCCGCTGCGCTGTACGGCCAACTGACCACTGATCAGGTGATCACCGCTATCTACGCCAACCTGTTCAATCGTCAACCTGACGCTGCCGGTCTGGCTTACTGGAAGCAGCAACTGGACGACGGCGCAGTGCCCCAGGCACAAGCCGCCCAGGCCATCCTGTTTGGCGCCCTGACGAGCGACGTCACGGCGGTGGCCAACAAGCTGACAGTCGCCAAAGCCTTTACAGCGCAGGTCGATACCTCCGCAGAGCTCAGCGGCTACGGTGGCAGCGCCTCCCTGGACTACGCCCGCTCGTTCCTTAAAACCGTTGGCGCAGATGCCGCTTCGTTACAAGCGGCGACCAACAGCCTGAGCACCGCCGTGGCCATCGCCACCGGCACCCAGACCACACCAAGCGGCCAAACCTTCACCCTGACTGCTGGCGTTGACACCATCAGCGGCACGGCCTCGGCTGACACCATTCGCTCCACGCTGAATGGCGCCTTTTCCTCCGGTGACTCGATCAATGGCGGCGGTGGCAACGACACGCTGCTGGTGACTGGCGCGTCGCAGATAGTGACCTCAGGCATCACCGTCACCAATGTCGAGACAGCCTCTCTCACCACCGGCGGTACGCTGACCGTCGACACGACCACGTGGACCGGCCTGACCCACCTGACGACCTCCAGCCAAGGCTACGCCACCGTTACAGCGGGCAGCAGCACGGTGATCAATGCCACTGTGGAGAACATGGCCAATACGAGCCTGACGTTCCAGGGTGGATCGGATGTGACCGTCAACGCCCGTGGGCCAAGTGGCGCAGAAATTCTAATAGGCAACGTTATCGCCCCGACGGGTGCCGTAGACGTCACCCACATCGCTATCGACACGACTCCGATGGGTACGATCAGTGTGGCCGGTGGCACCACTGTCCATGTGACCCAGGGCGCTGAAAACGCAGTCAACACCACCGCCCGCCTTGGCAGCGTCTACGTGCAGGGCAGCGCCGATACCACCTCGGTGATCGTCGACAATGCCGCTGCCGTCACGGCAAGCGCGCTCGTCGCAGGTATCACCAAGGCAGACGTGCGGATCAGCGATGACTCACAGGGGGCCAATACTCCAGGCACGATCACGAACATCACGATTAACAACTACACGTCTGCCTTTATCGCAGACAACGCCTTGACCAACCTGACCCTCAAGGGCGGTTCAGGCAACATCATCATTGATAACAGCGGACTGAACACCCCGACCAACACCACCCTCAACCTCTCCATCAATGGTCTTACCGGCGGCACGCTGGACGACACCGACATCTACCAGACACTGAACATCACCACCACGGGCACAGCGTCCACGCTGGCCAATAACACCTTTGGCGGCCTTCAGCATCTGACGCTCAACGGCACTCAGGTATTGACCCTGAACTCCACGGCGGGCTTGTCGGCCATTCAAGACGTGACAGTCAGCGGCGCAGCAGGGCTGACTGCCAGCTTCAACTCTTCGACGCTGTCAAAGATCGACGCAAGCTCGACCAGCGGTAATATGACCATTGGCATCAACGGCGCCTCAGGAGCTATCGACTACAAAGGCGGCTCAGGTGTCGACACGCTCACCATCGGCAGTGGTTCAGGGACGATCAGCACTGGGGCGGGCAATGACATTGTCAACGTGGGGGCTATCAACGCTCCGCTGAACATTGATGTTGGCACAGGCACCGACCGGATCAACCTGACCGCTGCGTCCACCTCAGCAACGGCAATTGCCAAAGTCACCGGGCTGGGTAATGGCGACATTATCAGCTTCGCCGGGGCGTTGGGCGGCGCAACGGGTGTTTCAACGCAGACGAGTTTGTCCGGGCCAGTGACGACGCAAGCCTCCCTCCAGGAGTATCTGGATGCCGCTACGGCTGGGGATGGCAGCGGGAACACAGTACTCAGTTGGTTCCAGTACTCGGGTAATACTTACATCGTCCAAGACAGCTCAGCCAGCGCCACCTTCTCGGCAGGTCATGACAGCGTGATCGAATTGACGGGGCAGCAAACGCTAACTGGGGCCTCCATTGCCAGTGGTATTGTGACGCTACCCACCTTGCCTGCATAACTCCCGTTGCAGCATCGGCGTATCGAGATAACCGGTATCGCCGACCGAAAGAAAAAACCGCTGCTCAAACAGGCAGCGGTTTTTTTATGTCTCACCCAGGACATGTGGGCTGCCCGCCGGCAAACCAGTGGGTGGATGTACTCCAACGGCTAATCCGTTTTCATACGCAAACGAATTCCGGACAACGCCGGTATCGCTCCTTTCAATCTCTACAGAGTAGGCTCCGCACGCAATGTTCCCGCATTTTGGACGGCTGTAAATAATGACAAATTTACTCGGCAACGCGGCGTTTCTCGCTGCGCTACTTCTGGTCGATTACGATCTGCCACGCATGACAAGCTGAGTAGGCGCGCCGCTATTGATCAAGCCGGAATTCGACCGTTGCGCCTAAGGCCTCCAGCTTGTCGCGCAATGGGCGCAGTTGACGTCTTGTGCCACTCCCGGCCTTGAGTTCAGACGCGTCGGCAAGTCTCAGTACTTCCTTCAATGACAACTCGCTCCCTTTGCTGACTAGCTGAACGACCTTGAGCTTATGGAGACCCAAGGCAATAACGATCAATTCGCCGCTTTCATAATCAGCCGGATCATAGGCACTGATTTCGGGTGTCAATTGCTCCAGGTGCTCTGCTTCCTGACGCGCGTCGATTACTTCCCGCCAGTACTGATGCGCAGAGCCGATCTCGGCCATGATCAAGCGATTGAATTGGGCGGCGTCATGATTCACTTCTGCCAATGCTTCCAGCAAACGGCGAAAAACCATAAGGCTCGGTGCTATCTGTATTGCGTCCCACCGACCTGCTCCATGGACTGCGGTATAGACGGGATAGCCGCTTGGAGCTTCGGTCGCGGCAATAAAAACCGGGTCATCCAGGCCAGTCATTGCAAGGACATACCAGTCGGGATTCCATTCGCCTTCAGTTTGGGATACCAGGCTTTCGCCGGTATTCCCGTGGGTCCGGAAGCCAGCCTGAAAATCATCAAGACGATCCAGTTTGGCATAGTGCGTGGGTAAAAGAAGATCACCCACAACGATGCCATTGATAAGAAACTGTCGGATGTCTTCGTGGGCCAAATTCATACGTCGATAGGTCTCCCTATGGGGGGCTCGTGCACACTAGCGGCATAAGCATCTCCCGGCAATCATCGGTCTTAGCCTATAGTTGCCTGAGTCAGGTGTCGCTCAAGCACATGGAGTGGGTGGCATCGTCATGATCTATTCGCATAAAGCCACATTGCAGATAAAACGCGTCGCCCGCGCAGGTATCGGTGGCCAGACGCACGTTTTGAAAGCGCAGCGCTGCGTGCGCAACAAGCGCCTTTACCAGCGTCTGCCCCACGTGATGCCCTCTTGACGAAGCCCTGACGTAAACGCGTCGTAGCCTTGCCGTGTTCGTGTTGACGTACGGATCAACTGAAAGGCCTCCTATGCCTATGAGTTGCTGGTCTAAATACGCCGCTATAAGACATTCGCCGGGAGCATCGAAACGATTAGCCCCTGAGTGCCACTCGTCAATGAGGCGGGTAATAAACCTGAAACCCTCCCCAATCGCCTCTTTCTCTAGCACAAGAATTTGCGCGGGGAGATGGGTGATGTGTCGAATGTCTACTTGGCTCATGTATTGCCCTGGATTTGGTGAATGCAATAAGTCACCAGACAATGGGGGTGTCGTCCCAGGCCCAGAAAGTCCCGCTGTCGGCCGCCCCATGTCCGCCCACCAACTCAAGAATGCGTTCCGCCGAAAAAGCCGGTTCGAACAGTTGCCCATCAGGCACGTTCGCCTGGAAAGGCTGAGACAGCTCCGTGTCAGTGGTGCCTGGGTGTATCGCCAGGACAGTGGAGGCAGGATTCAAGCGTTTCAGCTCGATACTGGCCGTGTGCAGCAACTGGTTGAGCGCCGCTTTGCTGGCTCTGTAGCTGTACCAGCCACCCAATCGGTTGTCGCCAATAGAGCCAACCCTCGCGGAGAGCGCCGCGAAAGTAGAGGGTTGTTTGCGTAACAACGGGAGTAAGTGTTTAAGCAACAGAATCGGAGCAAAAGTATTGGTTGCAAAACTCGCTTGCAGGCTCGCCAGCGTCAGTTGTGCCAGACCCTTTTCTGCTTTTGCGCCGTCCTGATGAAGAATGCCTAGCGCACTGATGACCAGATTCAGATGAGCACATCCTTTAAGCGTTTCGCTCACCAGTGCTTCGAGGGATTGCTCATTGCGCGCATCGCAGTCCACTCGTTTCAAGCGTTGGCCGTATTGCTCTCCAAGCTTTGCCAGTTCTGTGGAAGTGCTGGCTTTTCGCGCGACGGCCCATACCTGAGCTACGTCGTCGCGAGCAAGCAAGGCAGCGCACAGCGCCAGGCCGATACCTCGGCTGGCTCCGCCGATCAGCACGTGAGCTTCGCTGTTCAGTTCGGGTATCAAACTCATAAGGCACCTTGAGGAGCATGGCTGAAGTGTTTTTATGACTTCGGAACAAGGCATGACGTTCAGGTGGACGACTTGTGACAAACGCACCTGACGAAAACGGCCTTAGGCTGAAGGCTCACCTTGGCGCTGAGCGATAGTCGGCCAACTCAAACGCTGCCCTCACGTTCGATAACCAGAATCCGTGCTTCTCCACGAGGATGCGCAACATGTTCACATCCAACCCCTGCGAAAAACACGTCGCCCACCTCCAGGGTCACGACGCGCTCGATGCCTGATTCGCGATAATGCATATCTACGCTACCGTCGAGGACGGCAAATACTTCCTCACCGTCGTTGACATGCCACTTGTAGGGCTGGTCGGTCCAGTGCAGGCGCACGGTAGTTCCATCCATGTTGGCGATGTCATCAGCTCCCCAGGCGCGAGTGGCGGTGAAGTCTTTGCTACGGATAACTCTCATTGATCGCGGTTCTCAGACAGGTCGTAATGTCTGCCAATCTATCAGAACCTTTGCCCTCCTCACTGCTGACCGAAAAGAAGGCTGAACTGACGGGCCGTTGTTTGAAGGAAGCGAACTATCGCCAACGGCGGGTTTCAAGTTCACCCCATCGTACGATCAGCGGTTCAAAACATGGAGCGCTCGCCAGGATGCCTTTGCTTGATTGTCTGACAGAGACTTAGCAATGGTTTCAGAACTGTGGCGTCTGAGTCGCGAGGGGCGTTCGTTCTAGCATGCGCACCCGTAATTGGCGCAGGCAATCCGGTAACACTGAGCGATTGACTCTCCTGTCAGGGGCAGGCTTTACCCTCAGGGCTTCATGTTCAGGAATAAGTGATGATGAGCAAACGCGTTCTTGTGATATTGGGCCATCCTTCAGACGAGAGTTTCTGCGGTGCACTGACCGGCTGTTATGTCGAGGCAGCCAGACGTGCCGGCCATGACGTACGGGTTTTACGACTCGATTCCTTAAACTTCGACCCGCTGCTACGCGCAGGTTACAGGGTGCCTCAGCCACTGGAACCCGACCTGATCAAGGCACAGGCAGACATCACCTGGGCCGAACACCTGGCATTTATCTACCCCATTTGGTGGGGCGGTATTCCGGCCTTGATGAAAGGTTTTTTCGACCGGGTCTTCCTGCCCGGTTACGCTTTTCAGTACCGGCCAGGCAAAGCCTTCCCGGAGCAACTGCTGAAAGGCCGAACGGCGCATCTGCTGGTCACGATGGACACACCACCCTGGTACTACCGGTGGGTCTATCGTATGCCTGGCCTTCATCAGGTGCGCAAGAACACGTTGCAGTTCTGCGGTATCAAACCGCTGAACACGCTGATGTTCGGGCCATTACTGGGCTCCAGTTCACGGCAGCGGGATGCCTGGCTCAAACAGGCTGAAGGCATCGCCAGCCGCTGACCAGGGACCGGGTTTCCCGATCCGGTAGCGCTATGCAAAAATGCGCAATACCCATGTAAAAAGGACGTTCATGTACATCGGCAAAGCCGCCCAGCTGTCGGGCACTACGGTCAAGACCATCCGTCATTATGAAAAGATCGGCCTGTTGCCGCCCCCCGAACGCCAAGGGACCTATCGCGTTTATACCCAGCAAAGCGTTGAACTGTTGACGTTCATCAAATGCGCGCAGCAGCTAGGTTTCAAGCTTAAGGAAATGCACACGATTCTTAAGGGCCATCGGGGATTTGATTTGCCGTGGGAGTTAGCGGGCAAGGCCATTGCCGATAAGAAGCTGGAAGTGATGGGGCAGATCAATGGGTTGCAGCAGATATATGCCGGACTTGAGGCATTTGAAGCGAGCCTTGAAGGTGCCAGCTATCAGTGCGGGGGCGAGCGTTTATCCTGACCGCAACAACTGCACATTTAGACGCAGAAACGTCTACGAAATGCTGGCGATTCACAACTTGGCGATGGGTGGCCCCGTTGCTCTCGGTCGACAGGTGACACCGTTATTGAGTGGGGCAGTCATGCTTGCTGCGCGAGCGGAAGGTGACTTCACTGAACGCTTGCGGTGGGATACCCTCCAGATATGACCCAGGCTGTGGTCTCATAAGCAACCGACTTTTTCCGATTGATCTTAAGACTCAAGTGCCCCGAACAGCCGGGCTAGCGACACCAAAAACCAGAGAGGCGCACTTGGACTACCTAGCCGCACTGACCGCTTTCGTAGAGTCTGCCAATGGGAACAGCTTCTCCAAAGCAGCAGGGCGTTTGGGGATCAAAGCTTCTACGGTTTCGCGTTACATCAAAGATCTAGAGCAAGATCTCGGCATTGCACTTTTCAATCGATCAACACGAAAACTCGCATTGACGGAGGGTGGGCAAACGTTCTTGTACCACGCCCAAAAAGTCCTCTTTGAATTGTCAGAAGCCAGGGCGGCAACGTCCGCCCTCAATCAAAATCCCCGAGGGAGATTGAAGGTTAGTCTTCCTCCTGCTTTTGCACGTCATCATATACTCCCTCTAGTAGGCGAGTTTATCGAGCGTTACCCAGACATCACACTGGATCTCAGTCTTGATGAGTCACAAGTCGATCTGATCGCCAATGGAATCGACCTTGCGATTCGAATTGGCAAGTTGGCCAACTCCAATCTCAAGGCGAGAAAGCTGGCTGAGGTAAAGACTTTCCTATGTGTGAGTCCAGAGTTTGCCACTCGTTATCCTCAACCGGATTGCCCTGATCAACTGCCCGTCGACATGATGATCATCGGGCGTGAGTGCCCAGAGGTGTTGATATGGGCCAACGACAACGAGCAGGTTGCGTTGCCCGTTGATCCTGTACTTTGGATAAATGACCTTGACGCTCAGCTAATGGCGGTGAGCAGCGGGTTGGGAATGGCATTGCTCCCAGACTGGCTTGCTAGCGCCGGTTTGCGCGATGGTCGACTGGTGCGTTGGCTGCCTGATTGGGAGGTCAAGGGCTCACAGGAGTCTGGCGCCGTCTGGTTTGTATATCCCCCGAAGCGAATCGTTTCTTCGAAGGTGCGATGCTTCATCGATTTCATTGCTGATCGCGTGGTTGACCGGCCTGTATGGCAGTGATGATTCCCGGTATGAGCCAGTCATACCGGGAGTCCATTTAGCTGTAACCGTCCGGCAAAGTCACCTATCAAATCGATTTGAGTTAAACCTAGGGAATCTCCGAACAAGTCCCAAGATGTGATGAAATACGCCTGACCACCTGATCCGAGCCGCCCATGAGCCAGATGAGCTTTTCCGATTTCG
>NZ_FRDA01000006.1:0-95018 GCF_900143095.1 Pseudomonas asturiensis
CATTCTACAGCGTCCTCTGTATCTGTCAAGCGATTATTTTCTGAAGTTTTTCGTTTTTCCCGATCAACTTCAATCACTTGCGCTTCGACCAACTCTGCGCTGCTCGTCAGCGGGAGGCGAATTCTACAGCGTTACAACCGCGTGTCAAACTCTTTTTTCTCACCGCTGTCGATTCAAACAAACTCGACCTGCTTCCTCGCTGACCTCATCCGATAAACCCTTGTAACTCATTGAATCTCAAGGATTTTTCGTTTCCGTCTGCGCCGGAAGTGGGGCGAATTATAGACACATCACAGAGCGCGTCAACCGTTATTTTGAACTTTCTTCAGAAACCAGAGTAACGCGCCCAAAAGCCTTCTTCCCGGCCTGACAGACATGCGTAGAACCCAGCTTAAAGATAAAGCTGCGATCAACGACCTCACCATCTATACGCACACCACCGGAAGCCAACAGATCACGAGCAACGGCGGAGTTCTTTACCAGGCCTGCTTTATTAAGGACGGCCGAGATCGGCATATCTTCAGCAGCGCTGACGGAAATCTCCGGCAGATCGTCCGGCAGCTCACCTTCTTTCATACGGTTGCCCGCAGAACGGTGCGCATTGGCGGCCGCCTCTTCACCATGGAAACGAGCGACCAGCTCTTCTGCCAGCTTGATCTTGATGTCACGCGGATTGGCACCCGCCTCACAATCAGCCTTGAAGCCTTCGATCTCTTCCATGGAGCGAAAGCTCAGCAGCTCGAAGTAGCGCCACATCAGCGAGTCAGGCATCGACACCAGCTTGTTGTACATGATGCCCGGCGCTTCCTGGATGCCGACGTAGTTACCCAGGGACTTGGACATCTTCTTGACGCCATCCAGACCTTCGAGCAGCGGCATGGTCAGAATGCACTGCGGCTCCTGACCATACGCACGCTGAAGCTCACGACCCATCAGCAGGTTGAATTTCTGATCCGTACCACCCAACTCGACATCGGCGCGCAACGCGACCGAATCGTAGCCTTGCACCAACGGGTAGAGGAATTCGTGGATGGCAATCGGCTGACTGCCTTTATAGCGCTTGTCGAAGTCATCACGCTCCAGCATGCGCGCTACCGTGTACTGGGAAGACAGTCGAATGAAGTCTGCCGGACTGAGCTTGTCCATCCAGGTAGAGTTGAACGCGACCTCTGTCTTGGCCGGATCAAGGATCTTGAACACCTGAGCCTTATAGGTTTCTGCGTACTCCAGAACCTGTTCACGGGTCAGCGGCGGACGAGTGGCACTCTTGCCGCTCGGATCACCGATCATGCCGGTGAAGTCGCCTATCAGGAAGATGACCTGATGGCCCAGCTCCTGGAATTGACGCAGCTTATTAATAAGGACGGTATGACCCAGATGCAGATCGGGCGCCGTCGGGTCGAATCCGGCCTTGATGCGTAGCGGCTGGCCGCGCTTGATTTTGGCGACCAGTTCGGCCTCGACCAGGAGTTCATCCGCGCCGCGCTTGATCAGCGCCAGCTGCTCTTCAACCGACTTCATATCAGCCCCTAATTTAAAGGGAACCAACCATACAAGATCAGAGCCCAATTACAAGTTTTTGCCCAGCACTCACCTACGAATCAGGAAGGGATTCGTGGGAAGGGTTGCTTCGGGCAGGTTTTGGTTATATTTTATACAGTTATTTCATCTTCATCATGTCATTCATCTTTTCCTTTTCACCTTTTTCAAAGTCAAAATTACCTATGATAGACACACCGCCTAAAGCGCCCCCGCTTTATCCGAAGAGTCATCTGCTCGCTGCAAGCGGCATCGCCGCCCTGCTGAGCCTGGCTCTTCTGGTTTTCCCTTCCAGCGAAGTCGAAGCCAAACGTACCAATCTGGTTCTTGATCTGGAGATGCCGTCAGATCAGAACGCACAGGATCAAGACGCTCCAGACGCCGCCCAAGCCACACCTGAAAGCGCTGAATCGCCATTTGCACAGATCGATAACACTGAAGAACAGACTTCAGAAACGGCGAGCACTCAACCCGAAGCGAAGAAACAGATCCCTGAAGCGGTTAAAAACCCTAATCATCGGGAAGTGGTCGTCGCCAAGGGCGACACGCTGTCTACCCTGTTTGAAAAAGTAGGCCTTCCAGCCGCCACGGTTCATGAAGTACTGGCCAGCGACAAACAGTCCAAGCAGTTCAGCAAGCTGCAGAACGGTCAGGTCCTGCAGTTCGAGCTCACGCCTGATGGACAGTTGAAACAGCTGCACACAAAACTCAGCGAACTCGAAACCATCAGCCTGTCCAAAACGGCCGCAGGCTTCACGTTCAATCGCGAAGTCAGCAAACCCAACGTCCGTAATGCCTATGTCCATGGTGTGATCAACAGCTCGCTGTCGCAGTCGGCGCAGCGCGCAGGCCTGACCCACAGCATGACCATGGATATGGCCAACATCTTTGGCTACGACATCGACTTCGCCCAGGACATCCGCAAGGGCGATGAATTCGACGTCGTCTACGAGCAGAAAGTAGTCAATGGCAAGAGCGTCGGCACCGGCAACATTCTGTCGGCCCGCTTCACCAATCGCGGAAAGACCTACACCGCGGTCCGTTACACCAACAAGCAAGGCAACACCAATTACTACACCGCCGATGGCAACAGCATGCGCAAAGCGTTCATCCGTACTCCGGTGGACTTCGCCCGCATCAGCTCAATGTTCTCCATGGGCCGCAAACACCCGATTCTCAACAAGATCCGCGCTCACAAAGGTGTCGATTACGCAGCGCCACGTGGCACGCCAATCAAGGCAACCGGTGATGGCAAAGTGATTCTTGCCGGTCGTCGCGGCGGCTACGGCAACACCGTGATCATTCAACACGGCGATACCTACCGCACGCTCTACGGCCATATGCAAGGTTTCGCCAAAGGCGTACAAACCGGTGGATCGGTCAAACAAGGTCAGGTGATCGGCTATATTGGAACAACCGGCTTGTCGACGGGCCCGCACCTGCATTATGAATTCCAGGTCAACGGCGTACACGTCGACCCGTTGGGTCAGAAACTTCCGATGGCGGATCCGATCGCCAAGTCCGAAAAACAGCGGTTCATGCAGCAAAGCCAACCGTTGATGGCGCGTATGGACCAGGAAAAGGCCACCACGCTGGCCTCGAATAAAAGGTAATCCATGGCCTTCTTCTATATAGGTGTGATGTCCGGCAGCAGCCTCGATGGGATTGATATCGCCCTATTGGAGCAGGATGACCGACCAAGACTTCTGGCAACTCACTACATTCCCATGCCGGAAGACCTGCATGCGGAACTACTGAGCCTCTGCTCAAGCGGCACGGATGAGCTCACGCGAGCCGCCCTCGCCGAGCAGAAATGGTGTCGTCTGGTTGCCCAGGGTGTATTGACCCTGCTCAAGGAGCAGAACATGGTGGCCGGTCAGATCCGTGCCATCGGCAGCCATGGTCAGACCATCCGTCACGAACCTGCACGCGGCTTCAGTATCCAGATCGGCAACCCTGCGCTGCTCGCCGAGCTGACCGAGATCACAGTGGTAAGCGACTTCCGCCGTCGCGACATTGCGGCAGGTGGTCAGGGGGCCCCGTTGGTGCCTGCCTTCCACGAAGCCCTGTTCGATGACAACAAGGAGCATCGCGCAGTGCTCAACATCGGGGGGTTCAGCAACCTAAGCCTGATCGAGTCTGATCGCCCGGTTTCGGGTTTCGACTGTGGTCCTGGCAACGTATTGCTCGATGCCTGGATCCAGTCGCAACGCAATCAGAGCTATGACAAGGATGGTGCATGGGCGGCGAGCGGTCAGGTAGACGCAGCGCTGCTGAAAACCCTGTTGAGCGACCAGTTCTTCCTGACCAAGGGGCCGAAGAGCACCGGCCGTGAGGTGTTCAATCTTGGCTGGCTGCATCATCATCTGTTCCAGCTGCCGACCCTGGCGCCAGAGAATGTGCAGGCTACGCTGCTTGAACTGACTGCGCTTACCATTACCGAATCCCTGCAGTCAGCCCAGTCCAGCACCATGGAACTGCTGGTCTGCGGTGGTGGCGCTCACAACACTGCGCTGATGAACCGTTTGGCCGAGCTGCTACCCAATACCCGTGTCAGCAGCACAGCCAAATTCGGGGTTGATCCTGACTGGGTCGAAGCGATGGCTTTTGCCTGGCTCGCGCACTGCTGCCTGGAGAGCGTACCGGCCAATCGGCCAACGGTCACCGGCGCCAAGGGGCTGCGCGTGCTGGGCGCTATCTACCCCGCCTGATGTCGGACGCCAGAATGAAAAACGCCGCTCAATGAGCGGCGTTTTTCATGACTGCGATGCGTTGTCAGATCGAGAACGACGACCCACAACCGCAGGTAGTGGAAGCATTCGGATTCTTGATCACGAAGCGCGAACCTTCCAGCCCTTCCTGATAATCCACCTCGGCACCTGCCAGGTACTGGAAGCTCATTGGGTCGACCACCAGGCTGACGCCTTCGCGCTCGACGATGGTGTCATCGTCTGCGACGTCTTCATCGAACGTGAAGCCGTACTGGAAGCCGGAGCAACCGCCGCCGGTCACGAAGACACGCAGTTTAAGGCGATCATTGCCCTCTTCATCGACCAGAGACTTCACCTTGTGCGCTGCACCAGGGGTGAATTCCAAAGCCGTCGGAGTGAAGGATTCGACACTCATGTCAGATATCTCCCGGCGTTAAGCCGTCGTAATGCGTAATGACGGGCATTATCCGCTTGTCCTAGAAAATCGGTCAACTATTTGCAGAGCAGCGGCAAGCGAAGGTTATGTTCGCTTGCCGCCCGAGTCGGAACTTACGGCATCATCCCGGCATGAGACAGGCCCAGACGCTCGTCCAGACCAAACATGATGTTCATGTTCTGAACCGCCTGGCCTGAAGCGCCCTTGACTAGATTGTCGATAACCGACAGCACGACGACCAGATCGCCACCCTGCGGACGATGCACCGCAATGCGGCAGACGTTGGCACCGCGCACACTGCGCGTCTCGGGATGGCTGCCAGCTGGCATAACATCCACGAACGGCTCATCGGCGTAACGCTTCTCGAACAGCGCCTGTAGATCCACAGAGGTGTCAGTGACCGTTACGTACAGAGTGGAATGGATACCACGAATCATGGGCACCAGATGCGGAACGAACGTCAGGCCAACATCGCCGCCGGCTGCGCGGCGCAGGCCCTGGGTGATTTCAGGCAAGTGACGGTGACCTTTGACAGCGTACGCCTTGAAGCTTTCGTTGGCTTCCGAGTACAGCGAGCCGATGTTCAACCCGCGCCCTGCGCCGCTCACACCCGACTTGCAGTCGGCAATCAGCCGCCCGTTATCGGCAATGCCCGCTTCAAGCAGCGGCAGAAAACCTAGCTGAGTGGCGGTCGGGTAGCAGCCGGGCACCGCAATCAGGCGCGCCGTCTTGATCTGCTCACGATTGACTTCAGGCAGGCCGTAGACCGCATCTTTCAACAGCTCTGGGGCACCATGGGGCTGGCCGTACCATTTGGCCCACTCATCCGAGTCCTGCAAGCGGAAGTCGGCAGACAGGTCGATCACCCTGGTGCCGGCAGCCAGCAATTCGCCGGCGAGTGCGTGAGCGACACCATGCGGGGTGGCGAAAAACACGACATCACACGCGCCCAGTGTCTGCACGTCCGGGACGCTGAATGCCAGACCGTCGTAATGGCCTCGCAGGTTAGGGTACATATCGGCGACAGGAAGACCGGCCTCCGAGCGAGAAGTAATCACCACCACTTCAGCTTGCGGATGCTGTGCCAACAGACGCAGCAGTTCGACCCCGGTGTAACCCGTGCCACCGACGATACCGACCTTGACCATAACCTGCCCTCAACGAAACAACTGGAAAGCGGTCGATAATATGGGCCTATGGCCTCTGCGACAACCGACAACGTGACGTATGGACACCCAAGCCTCTACTATTCGGCCACCGTGAACCTGGGAATAACTAAAAATGCTCTATTTATGGATCAAAGCACTGCACATCATTTCAATGGTCTGCTGGTTTGCAGGTCTCTTCTACCTGCCACGGCTGTTTGTTTATCACTCGATGAGCGAAGACACCATCAGCCGGGACCGGTTCTGCATCATGGAGCGCAAGCTGTACCGAGGCATCATGGGACCCGCAATGATCGCGACCCTGATCTTCGGCGGCTGGCTGATCAGCTTCAACCCCAGCGGCTACTTCAGTCAGGGCTGGATGCACGTCAAGCTTACGCTGGTCGTGTTGCTGATCGGTTACCACCATGTCTGTGGCGCGCAGGTCAAACGTTTCGCCCGCGGCGAGAATGGTCGTAGCCATGTGTTCTACCGCTGGTTCAATGAAATTCCGGTTCTGATCCTGCTTGCCATCGTCATTCTGGTCATCGTCAGACCTTTCTGATCGCGGTGACACAGCCTGTAAAACAGGTGCCCCACGCGGCGGCGCCTGGTTCGCTCTCACTTCAAGACAAGGAAGCCCTGTATGGCCGATACCCACTTCAAAATCGTATTCGAAGGGCAGGTGCGCCCAGGCGTTGAACCCGAAGTGGCGAAAGCCAATCTCGCCAGGCTATTCAGTAGCGAAGCCGCTGCGGTGGAAAAACTGTTCAGCGGACACCCTGTCGCGCTCAAGCGGGGTCTGCCTCATGACGAGGCGGAGCGCTATGTGAACGCCCTCAATGATGCAGGCGTCGAAGCGCGGATCGAACCGGATCCAGCCATCAGCCTGAGTCTCAATAAAACAGAGGCTCAACCGTCCGCCTCGCCTTATGCCCCTCCAAAATCGCAGGTCGGAACGGAGTTTGCCGAGCCGTCCACGCTCAAGGTGTTCGGTATTCAGGGCCGTATCGGCCGTCTGCGTTATCTGGCGTGGATTCTGGTCCTTAGCGTGACCTTGTTACCGCTGTCGCTCATCACAGTCAGTTTCCTGACCCAGTCATTGGTGGCCGGCGGGCTGCTGTTCGCGGTTCTGCTGATGGCGTACGCACTCCTCGCCGCTCAAATGGGCATCAGGAGACTGCACGATATCGGCTGGTCGGGCTGGCTTTTACTGCTGAACCTTGTGCCCTTCGTGGGCAGCTTCTTTCCGATCCTGATGACGGCCATACCCGGCACCAAAGGCCCGAACAAGTACGGCGCCCCCCAGCCGCCTAACTCACGTGCAGTCAAGATATTGGCCGGACTGTGGGTCTTGTTGATTCCTCTGATTATTGTGGGCAGCCTTTCCGGCGGCGTGGATGCGATCAAGGACGAACTGGACGTTCAGACAGATGAGTACGAACAGTCCCTGCCCTACGACGACGAAGCAGAGCGGGACAGCGTTCAAACGAACGCTGCCGATGTGGAAAAATCGCCCGAAGACAACACCGAGAAGCAATAAAGGGCTCGCGGCCCGGTAAACTGCCGACCGCATTATGCTCAATGGAGAACTGCATGACCCGTTACGCCCTGATCACTGGCGCATCCAGCGGCATCGGCCTGGCCATGGCCGAGGCACTGGCGCGCCGTG
The DNA here is from genome assembly GCF_900143095.1 of Pseudomonas asturiensis. Taxonomy (GTDB): domain Bacteria; phylum Pseudomonadota; class Gammaproteobacteria; order Pseudomonadales; family Pseudomonadaceae; genus Aquipseudomonas; species Aquipseudomonas asturiensis. Next base: position 7,504 of record NZ_FRDA01000006.1, read on the forward strand.
GCCGCAGCCTTATTCTGGTCGCTCGCCAGCGGGATCAGCTGGAAACCATCGCGCTGGAGCTGACGCAGCGCTTTGGCGTGGAGGTGCTGTTTCGCGCATGTGATCTGGGCGAGCCGTTGCGTCTCTCCGGGTTTCTGCTTGAACTGGAAGACGGCGCGCATCAGATCGACCTCTTGGTAAACGCAGCGGGCATCGGCACCTGTGGCCCGTTTCTGGCCCAGGACTGGGGCGCGGAACAGGACCTGATCGACCTGAACATTTTGGCGCTCACACGCCTGTGTCATACCGTCGGCAACCTGATGGCGATTCAGGGCGGCGGGCAGATTCTCAATGTCGCGTCCGTGGCGGCGTTTCAGCCAGGTCCGTGGATGAGCACGTACTACGCGAGCAAGGCTTACGTCCTGCATTTCTCCGAAGGCCTGCGTGAAGAAGTGAAAAAAACCGGGGTCAAGGTGTCGGTACTGTGCCCTGGCCCGACCCGCACTGCGTTCTTCCGCACGGCGCAGCTCAAGGTCAACACCGAAAACATGATCAGTGCCGAAGAGGTTGCGCTCTACACCGTGCGGGCCCTGGCAAAGAATCGCGCCGTGATCATACCCGGCTGGCGCAACAGACTCTGGACGTTCAGCCCACGCCTCGTATCGCGCTGGGTGACACGGCAAATCAGCGGCTACATCAACAAGTCATGCTGCCCGCGCTGATCGACAAAGGGCTGGGCGGGGCCTGCCTCGCTCAGTACACTCGGTCGCATCGATAACCTGCAGATAATCATCAACCGACAAGGAGCACACGGCTGTGGATACTTTGTTCACCAGGATCATCAATCGGGAAATACCGGCAAAGATCATCTACGAAGACGATCAGGTGCTGGCCTTCCACGACATTGCCCCTCAGGCTCCCGTGCACTTTCTGGTTATCCCCAAAAAGCCCATCCGCACACTGAATGACCTGACCGAGGACGACAAAGGTCTGGCCGGTCATATCCTGTTCACGGCGCAGCGCCTGGCCAAGGAGCTGGGCTGTGAAGATGGCTTTCGTGTGGTCATGAACTGCAACGAGCTGGGTGGACAGACCGTTTATCACATTCACATGCACGTACTGGGTCAACGCCAGATGAACTGGCCGCCGGGCTGAGTCAGCCGTTGCGCAGAGTACGCCTTGCCAGGCTTGCACCCTGGAAGCCGGCAAGGCGGTACATGCCCAAACCCTCCCCTGCTGATTCGGGTAAACTGCCTTCCATGGACCCAACCGGAGGTGCCCATGGCTACCGAACGTCACTACTCCCCCATTGACCGTCTTTTACTGCAAGCCGATAGCGCGATGCGCACGCTGCTGCCGTCGAGCGGCCACTCGCAGCGACCGTCGCCTGCCATCGTGCAGCCTGATCGCACCATGAGCGATGTCGAAACGCGCCATGTCGCGGGTCTGATGCGCATTAACCATACCGGCGAAGTCTGCGCCCAGGCGCTGTATCAGGGGCAGGCATTGACCGCCAAACTGCCCAAGGTACGCAAAGCCATGGAGCACGCCGCCGAAGAAGAAATCGACCATCTGGTCTGGTGCGAGCAGCGTATTCATCAGCTTGGCAGCCACACCAGCGTGTTGAATCCATTGTTCTACGGCCTGTCCTTCGGTATCGGTGCAGCGGCTGGCATTATCAGCGACCGAGTGAGCCTTGGGTTTGTTGCAGCGACGGAAGATCAGGTCTGCAAGCACCTGAGCGAACACCTTGAACAGCTGCCGGCCGAAGATGACAAGTCTCGGGCGATCCTCGAACAGATGCTCAGCGATGAAGAGCATCATGCCGAATCTGCGCTGGAGGCAGGCGGTTTCCGCTTTCCGGCACCGATCAAGTTTGGCATGAGTATTCTGGCCAAAGTCATGACCAAGAGTACCTATCGCATCTGAGCGGATCGCACGCACAAAAAAGGCGCCTTTAAAAGGCGCCTTTTTCGTTGCGGCAGTCCGTGCCGGTCAATGCAGTTGCATTCAGACCGCTACGTTACGACCGTAGAAGATCTCGAGCATCTCGTGCTTGACCTTCGCGGTGACCTGTTCACGCTGTTCAGTGGACAGGTTGCTGGTCGCGTCGCCGAACAGGTAGTTGTCCAGTTCGAACTCTTTGAGCAGCATCTTGGTGTGGAACAGGTTTTCCTGGTACACGTTCACGTCGGTCATCTGGTAACCGTTGCGAGTGTCTTCGGACAGGTAGTTCTGGATCGAGTTGATCTCGTGATCGATGAAGTGCTTCTTGCCTTCCACGTCACGGGTAAAACCGCGCACGCGATAATCGACTGTCACGATATCCGACTCGAACTTGTGAATCAGGTAGTTCAACGCCTTGAGCGGTGAAATAACGCCACAGGTCGACACATCGATATCCACTCGGAATGTGGCAATGCCATCCACCGGGTGAATTTCCGGGTAGGTGTGAACCGTGATGTGGCTCTTGTCCAGGTGAGCCAGAATGGTTTCCGGCAGTGGACCTGGCGACTCTTCGATCTGGCTTTCGGTAGGCGTTACCGGCTGCTCGGAGATCAGAATGGTCACACTGGCACCCTGAGGATCGTAATCCTGACGCGCGATGTTCAGGATATTGGCACCAATGATATCGACAACATCGGTCAGAATCCGCGTCAGGCGTTCTGCGTCATACACACTGTTGATGTATTCGACGTACGCCTGCTGGTCCTGCGGGGTTTCCGCATAGCAGATGTCATAAATGTTGAAGCTCAAGGTCTTTGTCAGGTTATTGAACCCGTGGAGCTTGAGTTTGCTTTTCACCGTTAAAAACTCTCTATATGTGTGCGGCGCCAGCCGCGTGATCAAGCATGCCCGTCAGATGAGTCCGGCTCAGCTGCGTAGGACGGTTAACACCTCTTCGCGTTGGCGATTTTGGTTGTCTGCTCGGGCACAACAGCAGAAAACCCATGCATGCTGTGCCCTGAAAAAGTGGCGCATTATGCAGACGTCCGAAGCCGTCTGCCAGAGTGTGCGCCGTTTTTATGATCGTTGGATGTCTGGATGTCAGCCCAGCTCGACGATTTCATAATCGTGAGTGATCTTCACGCCCGCATTGCCAAGCATGATCGAGGCCGAGCAATACTTTTCTGCAGACAGCTCGATGGCCCGTTTGACCTGGGCTTCTTTCAGCCCTCGACCTTTAACGACAAAGTGCAAATGAATGCGGGTGAAGACTTTCGGGTCTTCGTCAGCGCGTTCGGCTTCAAGAAACGCCTCGCAACTTTCGACCGGCTGACGAGACTTTTTAAGGATGCTCACCACGTCGAAGTTGCTGCAACCGCCCAGACCGATCAGGACCATTTCCATGGGCCGAACGCCCAGGTTGCGACCGCCGCTTTCAGGCGGGCCGTCCATGACCACCACATGCCCGCTGCCGGACTCGCCGAGGAACATGGCTTCGCCAGCCCATTGGATGCGTGCCTTCATCGCCAAGACTCCACTGCTAAAAAAGGGTCGTCAGCTTAGCATAGGGCTGCTCTATCGCCCGGCTGCGTAAAGAAAAATGGGATATGTAGCTAATGTGTAGGAAGTTTCGTAAATTGAGCCCGCCATTCGTCGAAAAGCTGGCGAGATTGCAGGTGCAGCCGATACCTACAGGTATGCCATTTGGCGAAGGTCTTTTTTCGGAAGTTACGCATGGTCGCGATCACACTTACATCAAAAACAAAGAGTCTGGACAAGCTTCTTCCCCACGCACAACGTCGTCGCTGCGCAGCCAAAAGCAATATCATCAATGCCGGTGACAGTTCTGAGTCGTTGTTCTTGATTATCAAAGGGTCAGTCACGGTTCTGATCGAGGATGATGAAGGCCGGGAGATGATTATCGCCTACCTCAACAGCGGAGATTTCTTCGGCGAACTGGGTCTTTTCGAACAGCCCGGCCATGAATCGGTACGCAGTGCCTGGGTGCGCGCCAAGACCGAGTGCGAAGTGGCTGAAATCACTTACGTGAAGTTTCGTGAGCTGACTCAGCAGGAGCCGGAAATCCTTTACGCCCTTGGCAGCCAGATGGCGGATCGCCTGCGCAACACCACACGCAAGGTGGGCGACCTGGCGTTTCTGGATGTCACCGGACGCGTGGCCCGTACGTTGCTGGACCTGTGCAGGCAACCGGATGCCATGACCCATCCTGATGGCATGCAGATCAAGATCACCCGTCAGGAAATCGGACGCATCGTGGGGTGTTCGCGGGAAATGGTCGGACGCGTACTCAAGGCTCTGGAAGAGCAGAGCCTGATCAACGTCAAGGGCAAGACCATGGTGGTGTTCGGCACGCGCTGATCGCAGCCTGTCACAACCGCGCGAGCAGTTGCCGGTAGGATCGGATCAGACGCTCAAGGACATCATCCTGGGCAAACACTTCCTGCAGGGCGATGTGGCTTTCAGCCCGAACCCTGGCATCCAGTTCGCACAGCTCATTGAAGCGATTGACCGCAGCCACCATGGGCACACGCTCGTTCTCCAGCAGCAAGGCGGCATGGGCCAGTACGACGGGCCGTGATCCACCCTGACTCTGGCGCCAGCGCTGGGCCGTTCCGACCATCTTGCGACCGTTGAGGTTGACGTTGAAGCGACCGTCACAGAACGCACCTTCGACCTCGCCCAGCGAAGCCTGCCCTCCCAGCTCCACCAGCAGATCGAGAATGGGCTGACACAGGCGTCGATAGGCCGTCTCGATCCGGTCGCGATCCACGTCAGTTGATGGCTGCGCGTAGACCAATGCGATGTTCACCGTAGCCGATGACTGTGGCACCGGCTCACCACCGGTTTCTCGCAACAGAATCGGCCAACCGTTATCGGACAGCGTTTCACTGGCTTCGACAAAGCCCGGCAAGCGGCTCATGCGTCGCGGCATGACCAGCGCCCGATCATTGGGCCGCCAGAACAGCAACCCGTGATCGGACTCACCCGCCCCGACCGAGGCCAGCAGATCCTGCTCAATCTGCAGGCCTTTTTCCACACAGATATCGATGATCGAGTCCGACATGCTGGGCCTCTGGGTCATGGTCGGTCTGACCGCTGTCAGTCGAGCGTCGAGCCGCTCACCGGGCTGCCACGCTCAGGGAAGAACAGACGCTGCAATTCGGTTCCCGGATGTTCGGCGCGCATGAACGCCTCGCCCACCAGAAACGCGTAGACGTCACTGATTTCCATCAACTCGACGTCCGCGCGATTGAGGATGCCGCTTTCGGTGATCACGATCCGGTCGCGAGGAATGCGCGGCAGCAGGTCCAGCGTGGTTTCCAGACTGACGTCGAAGGTGTGCAGGTTGCGGTTATTGATACCGACCAGCCGAGTGTCGAGGGTCTTGAGCGCGCGTTCAAGCTCGTCGCCATCGTGCACTTCGACCAGCACATCCAGCCCGACGCCCTTGGCGACGGCAGCCAGCTCCGCCATCTGCCCATCGTCCAGCGCAGACACGATCAACAGGATGCAGTCGGCGCCCAGAGCACGCGCCTCGACGACCTGATAAGGGTCAATCATGAAATCCTTGCGGATCACCGGCAAATTGCAAGCTGCACGCGCTTCGCGCAAGTACGCATCAGCACCCTGAAAGAAATCGACGTCCGTCAGGACTGACAGGCAGGTTGCGCCACCCGCCTGATAACTTCTGGCAATGTCTGCCGGCAGGAAGTTTTCGCGGATAACGCCCTTGCTCGGCGAAGCCTTCTTGATCTCTGCGATGACCGCAGGCTGTTTCTTTTTGACCTGCGTGATCATGGCATCGGCAAAGCCTCGTGGCGCGTCGGCCGCAGCGGCTTGCTGCTCCAGTTCCGCCAGGCTGACGATGGCGCGACGAGCCGCGATTTCCTCGGCCTTACGGGCGAGAATCTTTTCCAGTACGGTTGGTACGCTCATCCTTCATTCTCCTGTTTGAACACTGCCGTGAAGGCGCCCAACTCTTCCAGTTTTTCCCGCGCAAGGCCGGTGTGCAACGCATCATGCGCCAGTGCCACGCCTTCTTTCAGGCTGGTGGCATGGTCAGCGGCATAAAGCGCAGCGCCGGCATTGAGCACAATCATTTCAGCCGCTTTCTGGCCGTTCTCGGTCTTGCGACGCCCCAGTGCATCACGAATCAGCTCGAGCGAGGCCGCCGGACCTTCGACCGCCAGCCCATAAAGGCTCTGGCTCTTGATGCCCAGGTCTTCAGGCTGCACCCAGTATTCGGTCACTTCGCCGTTCTTGAGTTCCGCGACAAAGGTCGGAGCGGCCAGGCTGAACTCATCCAGCCCATCCTGCGAATGCACCACCAGCACATGCTTGCTGCCCAGTCGCAGCAGCACTTCGGCCAGCGGACGGCACAGCGCCTGATTAAACACTCCCACAACCTGGTGGCGGACACCCGCCGGATTCGTCAGCGGGCCGAGCATGTTGAACAGGGTGCGCAAGCCCAGATCACGCCGAGGGCCGGCAGCATGCTTCATGGCGCGATGGTGAGACTGGGCAAACATGAAGCCGATGCCGACGCTGTCAATGCAGCGCGCGACCTGGACCGGCGTCAGGTTCAGGTAAACGCCCGCCGCCTCCAGCAGATCAGCACTGCCGCTCTTGCCCGAGACTGCACGGTTGCCGTGCTTGGCCACGGTGCAACCCGCTGCCGCGATCACAAAGGCTGAGGCCGTCGAGACGTTGAAGATGTTGGCGCCGTCGCCGCCGGTGCCGACGATATCGACAACCCCTTCCAGGGTTTGTAACTCGACCTGGTCGGCCAGTTCACGCATGACCGACACCGCGCCGACGATCTCGTCGATGGTCTCGCTCTTCATGCGCATGCCCATCAGAAACGCACCGATCTGCGATTCGGTGCATTGCCCGGTCATGATCTCGCGCATGACGTCACGCATCTCGTCAGTGGTCAGGTCCAGCTGGTTGACCACGCGGTTCAGCGCGCTTTTGATATTCATGGGGGTATTCATAAAAAGTCCTTAACCCTGACGACTGCCGCCGCGCTGCTTGAGGAAATTGGCGAACAGCTCGTGGCCCTGCTCGGTCAGGATCGACTCGGGGTGAAACTGCACCCCTTCGACGTTCAGTGTCTTGTGACGCAGGCCCATGATTTCATCGACCGAACCGTCGTCGTGTGCCGTCCATGCGGTCACTTCCAGGCACTCTGGCAGCGTGTCCAGCTTGACCACCAGCGAGTGGTAACGCGTGACGACCAAAGGATGGTTCAGACCCTCGAACACGCCCTGGTCTTCGTGGATGACCGGGCTGGTCTTGCCGTGCATGACCTGACGCGCACGCACCACGTCGCCGCCAAACGCCTGACCAATGGACTGATGCCCCAGGCACACACCCAGAATCGGCAATTTGCCCGCGAAGTGATTGATCACCTCCAGCGAGACACCGGCTTCATTGGGTGTACAAGGACCCGGCGAGACAACGATACGCTCAGGGTTCAAGGCTTCGATCTGGGCGATGGTCAGCTCGTCATTGCGGATGACCTTAACGTCGGCACCCAGTTCACCCAGGTACTGCACGACGTTATAGGTAAAGGAATCATAGTTATCGATCATCAGCAGCATTTTGCTATTAGCCTTTTGAATTTACTGACTTTGTTCATGCCTTCAGATCGCCACTCGCTCAAGCATCCGCCTGTTCAGCCGCATCGAATGACGTGACAGTGGCGGGAGAACATGACGAATTGAAGACATACAGGTGCGGATCCGGCAGGGCCGGCAAGGAAATAGTCAGGCGCGCCAACGCCAGCGGGCGTGAGCCTTGATAACGCGCATCAAGAGTTTGCTGACAATCGTCACGGAAGGGGTCTCATCGGTACGTTTCGGGACATTAGCGTACCCGGCTGCACGGTGCAATATCATTGTACGATAGCGAAAGGCTATTCATGGATGTGAAAAGTACCGAAAGCGCACACGTGCTTTTCCATGAATGGACAGACGGGGCTGCATAATTTACCTCAGTGATAGGCCAACCACTGGGCGGTAACTTTCGATAGCGCTGGCGGTCATGAAGAGGCTTGCTACGTTTCCTAGACAGAATAAAAACACAGGAAAGGATCTTTTCTCATGATCACGACATCAAGGCGCTGGCCCTTTGCGGCCTGTCTGCTTTCGCTGGCCTGCAGCACGGCCGTTGCCGCGCCCTACTCGACCATGGTGGTGTTCGGCGACAGTCTGGCCGACGCAGGGCAGTTCCCCGACACCGGCGGGCCTGCCGGTTCCACCCTGCGCTTCACCAACCGCGTCGGTCCGACGTACCAGGATGGCAGCGGCGAGGTCTATAACCTCAACTCTTCAACACTCATCGGCAGGATGCTCAATGTACCCGCTGGCGATCTGGCAGCCTCGACCTCGCCGGTCAATGCCGCGCTGGGCTTGCCAGATGGCAACAACTGGGCGGTGGGCGGCTATCGGACCGACCAGATTCTGGATTCGATCACGACGCGATCCGACGCGGTGACGCCCATCACCAATGGCTCGCAGACCGTCCTGCGCAGCCGGACCGGCTATCTTCCGGCCAACGGACTGCGCGCTGACCCTAACGCGCTGTATTACCTGACCGGGGGCGGCAACGATTTTCTGCAGGGTCGTGTGTTGAGTGCCGGCAGCGCCGCACAAGCTGCCAATCAGTTGGCTGACAGCGCGCAAGCCCTGCAACAGGCCGGTGCACGCTACATCATGGTCTGGTTGCTGCCGGATATCGGTAAAACGCCAGCCTTGAGTGGTTCGCCACTGGCTTCGGCAACTTCAGCACTCAGCGCGGGTTTCAATCAGCAACTGGTCAGCCGACTGGCACAGATCAATGCTCAGATCATTCCGCTGAACGTTCCGTTGCTGATCAATGAAATCCTCGCTGAACCGGCACGTTTCGGGTTCGACTCCAACGAAAACCTGGTCAGCACCTGTTTTAGCGGCGACAGCTGCCGGGAAAGCACTACCAACGGCAGGTCCAGTGCGACACCGAATCCGAGCCGGTTGTTCTTCAATGATCGCGTCCACCCGACCGAAGCCGGCCAGCGCTTGCTGGCCGACTATGCGTATTCATTGCTGTCGGCGCCTTGGGAAATCACCCTGCTGCCTGAAATGGCCAACAGCACCTTGCGTGCTCATCAGGACGAGCTGCATGCCCAGTGGCTCAGCGACTTCGGCAACTGGCAGGCGGTGGGTCAGTGGCAAGGCATTCTCTCGGCGGGCGGTCAGAAGCTCGACATCGATGCCCAGGACACTTCTGCCGATGCTGACGGCAAGGGCTACAGCCTGACCATTGGCACCAGCTACCGTTTCGCCGAGAACTGGCGTACAGGCGTAGTTGCCGGCGCCTATCGACAGAACCTTGAGGCAGGCCCAAGAGACTCGGACTACAAACTCAACAGCTACATCGCCACTGCGTTTCTGCAGTATCAGGCCAATCACTGGTGGGGCGATCTGGCAGCGTCCGGCGGCAAGCTGGATTACGAAAACGCCGAGCGCAAGTTCGCGCTGGGCGTGAGCGAGGGTCAGGAGAAGGGCGATACCGAGGGTGAGCTGTGGGCGGTGAGCGCACGCGTCGGTTTCGACATTGCGGGCATGGCCAGCCGCTGGCACCTGTCACCCTTCATCAGCGCGGACTATGCGCACATCGATGTGGACGGCTACTCAGAGGAAGGCGCTCGCTCGACGGCCCTGACCTTTGGCGATCAGACACGCAAGTCAAAACGCGCAGGCGTAGGCTTACAGGGCAAGTTCGACGTCACGCCTTCGACTCAGCTCTGGGGAGAAGTGGCGCGTGAACGGGAGTTCGAAACCGATCAGCAGAACGTGAGAATGTCACTTAACAGCGTGCCATCCATCGACTTCACGCTGGACGGCTACACCCCGCAACGCAACCTCAACCGAGCCACAGTGGGCGTCAGTCAGAAACTCACTCAGGACCTCACGCTGCGCGCCAACTACAACTGGCGCAAGAATGATGACGTGACCCAGCAAGGCGCGAACGTGGCGTTAAGCCTGAATTTCTGATCGGAGGTCGGTTCCCGGTCGTTCCTGCACAGCGCGCAGGAACGATCAGCAACATTCGGTCAGGCGGAGCGAACTGAACAGCTCACTCCCCTGCTGTCTGCTCCGCCAGCGCCACGGCACGGAACATTGCACGACGTTTGTTGAGGGTTTCTTCCCACTCCAGCGCCGGGACAGAGTCCGCCACAATCCCGCCGCCGGCCTGCACATGCAGCTCGCCGTTCTTGATCACAGCGGTGCGAATTGCGATGGCAGTGTCCATATTGCCGTTCCAGGCAAAGTAACCCACTGCCCCGCCATACACGCCGCGCTTGACCGGTTCCAGCTCGTCGATGATTTCCATGGCGCGAATCTTTGGTGCGCCCGACAAGGTGCCCGCTGGCAGAATCGCCCGCAGTGCATCCATTGCCGTCAGGCCTTCTTTCAACTGACCGGTGACGTTGGAAACAATGTGCATCACATTGGAATAACGCTCGATGACCATCTTCTCGGTCAGCTTGACCGTACCGACTTCCGAAACACGACCCGTGTCGTTGCGGCCTAGATCAATCAGCATCAGGTGCTCGGCAATTTCCTTGTCATCGGACAGCAGGTCTTTTTCCAGCGCAAGGTCAGCCTCTTCGTTGGCACCACGCGGGCGTGTGCCAGCAATCGGACGTACCGTGATCAGATTGTCCTCGACCCGCACCAGCACTTCCGGCGAACTGCCGACGACATGGAAGTCACCGAAGTTGAAGAAGTACATGTAAGGCGTCGGGTTGAAGCAACGTAGCGCCCGGTACAGATCGATGGGCGCGGCCTTGAAGTCGATGGACATGCGTTGCGACGGCACAACCTGCATCACGTCGCCCGCCAGGATGTACTGCTTGATGGTATCGACCGCAGCTTCGTAATCGTCCTGCGTGAAGCTTGAACGAAACACCGGATCAGGCGCAGGCGGTCGATCCAGGTCCAGGCCACGACGCGGCGTGATGGGCTGGCGCAGTTTGTCCATCAGCTCATCGAGCTGCTTGCGACCCTGCTCGTAGGCGTCCTGTAGCGCCGGATCGACCAGCACGATGGCGTGCATCTTGCCCGCCAGATTGTCGAACACCACGACCGCATCGGACACCATCAGCAGGATATCGGGCACGCCCAGCGGATCCGGGTTCGGACAGTTCGCCAGACGCTTCTCGACGTACCGCACGCAGTCATAACCGAAGTAGCCCACCAGCCCGCCGTTGAAGCGCGGCAGACCGGCAATGGTCGGCACGTTGTAGCGCGCCTTGAAGGCTTCGACGAACGCCAGCGGGTCTTCGGCTTCATGGCTCTCGATCTCGACGCCATCATGGGTAATGCTGACGCGATGACCGTGCACGCGCATCACGGTGCGGCATGGCAAACCGATGATCGAGTAACGCCCCCATTTCTCGCCGCCCTGCACCGACTCCAGCAGATAAGAGTTCGGCTGGTCAGCCAGCTTCAGGTAGATGGACAGCGGCGTGTCAAAGTCGGCCAGGGTTTCGCGGGCAAGCGGGATGCGGTTGTAGCCGTCAGCGGCCAAACGCAGGAATTCTTCACGGTTCATGAGCAACCTCGTGGTTTGAGGAAAAATCGGTCAAATAGGCAAACGTACCGGCGAGCCGGCCAGGATCAAGTCAGGCGCGCCAACGCCAGCGGGCCAGGGCCTTCATGACTTTCATCCAGAGTTTGCGAGTGACCACCACGATGGAATCTCTAAGGGAGGGACGTTCGATGTCGGGCAACAGTATCTCAGCGTCCTGATCCAGGCAACCGGGAATCAGCTTGCGCAGATCATCGATCACCATGGCTGGAGATTCCTCGGCAATCGGGCGACCGTGGTTGTAGCCATAACTCAAGGCAACGCACGCCACACCAGCGGCTTTGGCCGCCTGCACATCGCTGCGCGAGTCGCCGACAAACAGCGACTGCGAAGCGGGCACACCGGCCATTTTCATGACGAAGAACAGCGCAGCAGGGTCGGGCTTCTTTTGCGGCATGGTGTCGCCGCCCACGATCCAGCGAAAGAACCGCCCCAGCTTCATTTCATCGAGCAGCGGTGCAACAAAGCGCTCCGGCTTGTTGGTGATGAGCGCCATCTGCACGCCCATCTTCTGCAGCCACTTCAGGGTTTCACGCACGCCGGGATAGACCACGGTGAACTCGTGCTTTTCCGCGTACGCTTCCATGAACAGTTCAAGCCCGCGCTCGGCCAGCGCGTCATCAACGCCACTGTGCTCGATGTCATTGGCCAGCGCCCTGCGCACCAATACCGGAGCGCCGTTGCCGACCCAGGCACGGACCGACTCAAGCCCCGCTGCCGGACGATCGAGTTGCAGCAGCATCTTGTCCACTGCTACGGCCAGATCCGGTACGGAGTCCACCAGGGTTCCGTCCAGATCGAACATGATCAGCCTGGGCAGTTGACCTGCAAACAGCTGCTCGAAGCCGTTCATGCGCGGGCAGACGCCAGTTCGGCACGCATTTTCTCAATCACTTCACGGTAATCGGGCGCATTGAAGATGGCCGAGCCGGCCACAAATGTATCAGCGCCAGCCGCTGCGATTTCGCGGATGTTATTGACGTTGACGCCGCCATCGATCTCCAGACGAATATCACGCCCCGACGCGTCGATCAGCGCCCGCGCTTCGCGCAGTTTGTTAAGCGTGCCGGGAATGAACTTCTGACCACCGAAACCCGGGTTGACGCTCATGAGCAGGATCATGTCGACCTTGTCCATGACGTATTCCAGCAGGTTCAGCGGCGTGGCCGGGTTAAACACCAGGCCCGACTTGCAACCGCCTTCGCGGATCAACTGCAGCGAGCGGTCGATGTGCTGGGTGGCTTCGGGGTGGAAGGTAATGTAGGTCGCACCGGCCTCGATGAAATCGCCGATGATGCGATCCACAGGGCTGACCATCAGGTGCACATCGATAGGTGCTGTTACGCCGTATTTACGCAGCGCGCTGCACACCATCGGACCAATGGTCAGGTTCGGGACGTAGTGGTTGTCCATGACATCGAAATGCACGAAGTCCGCGCCAGCGGCCAGAACATTGTCGACTTCCTCACCCAGACGGGCGAAGTCAGCGGAAAGAATCGATGGGGCAATAACGAAGGGCTGCATGGCGCACCTGTTTGAGCAGAATCACGGTGGCGCGCATTGTACTCCAACGTTTCTCAATATGTCGCAGGTGCACTTTTCAGGTGTCCCTCTCGCGACCAACACATTAGCTTGCTCGCGAAGAGGACAGTCCATCCGCTGCTGATGTGGCGGCTGGACTACAGCTTTCGCGAGCAAGCTCGCTCCCACAAGAAATGCATCGGCCGCAAACTGCCTGCCAGATTGAATGGGCTTCGACGCGGCGCTGTCTCGCGGCCAATACATTAACCGTGGGAGCGAGCTTGCTCGCGAAGAGGACAGTCCAGCCGCTGCTGATGTGGTGACTGAACTACAGCTTTCGCGAGCAAGCTCGCTCCCACAAGAAATGCATCGGCCGCAAACTGCCTGCCAGATTGAATCGCGCAACGGCATCAAGCCGCCTGCGTCCTCAACTTCTCGCTGCGCCCACGCAGCCATTCGAGCACCAGCAGCAACACCACCGAAAAACCGATCAGCAAGGTTGCCGCCGCCGCGATGGTCGGGCTGAGGTTTTCGCGAATGCCGCTGAACATCTGGCGCGGCAAGGTGGCCTGCTCCGGGCCTGCGAGGAACAGTGTCACCACGACTTCATCGAACGACGTCGCGAAGGCAAACAGCGCGCCGGAAATTACCCCCGGCGCGATCAAAGGCAAGGTCACCCGGCGGAACGCTGTCAGCGGCGACGCACCGAGGCTGGCCGCCGCACGCACCAGATTGTGGTTGAAACCCTGCAGGGTCGCCGACACCGTGATGATCACGAACGGCACACCCAGCACCGCATGCACCAGAATCAGCGAGGTGTAGCTGTTGCCCAGTCCAAGCGGCGCGAAGAACAAATAGCTGGCCACACCGACAATGACCACAGGCACCACCATCGGCGAAATCACCAGCGCCATGACCAGCGCCTTGCCGGGGAAGTTGCCCCGCGTCAGCCCTATCGCCGCCAGTGTTCCGAACACCATGGCCAGCAGCGTCGCCGCCGGGGCGACAATCATGCTGTTCTTCAGCGAGCGCATCCACTCGGCAGAGTTGAAAAAGTCCTGGTACCACTGCAGCGAAAAGCCCTGCAGCGGGTAGACCAGAAAGCTGCCGGAGTTGAACGACAACGGCACGATAACCAGAACCGGCAGCACCAGAAACAGCAGCACCAGCGCGCACAGGATGCGTAACGCGAAGTACCAGATGCGCTCGATCGGCGATGTGTAGGGATTCAACATGGTGACGCTCCTCAGCTCAGACGCAGGCGGCTTGCGCCGACCAGCCAGCTATAAATCAGATACAGCACGATGGTCGCCAACAGCAGCAGGCCGCCCAGCGCCGTCGCCATGCCCCAGTTGATGCTGGTGTTGGTATAGAACGCGACGAAGTAACTGACCATCTGATCGTTCGGGCTGCCCAGCAAGGCCGGGGTGATGTAGTAGCCGATCGACAGAATGAACACCAGCAGGCAGCCCGCGCCGATGCCGGCATAGGTCTGCGGGAAGTACACGCGCCAGAAGCTGGTGAACGGATGGCAGCCCAGCGAAATCGCGGCGCGCATGTAGGTCGGCGAGATGTTCTTCATCACGCTGTAGATCGGCAGGATCATGAAAGGCAGCATGATGTGCACCATCGAGATGTACACGCCGACCCGGTTGAAGACCAGCTCCAGCGGCTTGTCGATGATACCCATTGCCAGCAGCGCGCTATTGATCAGACCACTCGATTGCAACAGAACAATCCACGCAGCAACACGCACCAGGATTGAGGTCCAGAACGGCAGCAGCACCAGAATCATCAGCAGGTTGCTTTGGCGGGACGGCAGGCTGGCGAGCAAATACGCCAGGGGATACGCCAGCACCAGACAGATGACCGTGATGACAAAGCCCATCCAGAAGGTACGGGCGAAGATGTCCAGGTAGATCGCTTGATCGGGGGTCGCGGGGGCCACTTCACCGAGGTCATCGATGCGATGATCCAGGGCGGCCAACACGTAAAAAGGCGTGATGCTGCTGGTGTTGCGGCGCACAGCCTGCCAGTAGGCCGGGTCGCCCCAACGTTCATCCAGCGCTTCAAGCGCTTCTTTATAAGAGGCGGGCTCAGTCTTGAACGGCAAGGCACGCGCCGTCTTGCTCAGCAGGCTACGATAGCCGGCCAGCTCAGTGTTCAGGCGTCGGGACAGATCGCCCAAGGTCGAATTCTTGCGGGTTTCAGCCAGGTCCAGGCTCAACGCCTTGTAGACCGACTCGGGCGGCAGCCCTTTTCCATCCCATTTCTGGACTTCAATCACGGTGCTCGGCAAGGCGGCAACGACTTCCGGGTTACCGACGCTCTTGTAGAGCAGCGCGGCGATGGGCACCAGAAACACCAGCAGCAGGAAGATGACCAGCGGAGCGATCAGTGCCTGGGCCTTCCAGCGATTGACTCGCTCTGCACGCGCGAGACGTTGCTTCAAGTTGGGGCTGGCGCCTTCAGTCAGGGGCACGGCGGTGGCCATAGCGAACTCCGAATCTTTCAACGAAGAGGGTGTTCCCTGAGTCAGGGAACACCCGGATCTAACTCAACGTAACGCGATTACTTGGCGGCCCAGGCAGTGAAACGCTGCTCCAGGGATTCGCCATTGTCGTTCCAGAACGCCACGTCCATCTGCACCTGATCCTTGATGTTTTCAGGCGTGGTCGGCATGTTCTGCAGGGTTTCCTTGTCCAGCAGCGCAACAGCCTGGGTGTTGACCGGGCCGTAGGCGATGTTTTGCGAGTAGACCTTCTGCTGCTCCGGCATCAGGCTGTATTCGATGAACTTCTTAGCCGCTTCAGCGTTTTTCGAACCCTTCGGAATGGCCCATGCGTCGAAGTCGTAAACGCCGCCGGTCCAGACCACCTTCAAGTTGCTTTCTTTCTGCACGGCAGCGATACGGCCGTTGTAGGCCGAACTCATCACCACGTCGCCGGAAGCGAGGTACTGTGGCGGCTGTGCGCCAGCTTCCCACCATTGAATGCTCGGTTTGAGCTCATCAAGTTTCTTGAACGCGCGGTCCTGGCCGTTTTTACTGGCCAGCACTTTGTAGACATCCTTCGGCGCAACACCGTCGGCCATCAAAGCGAATTCCAGGGTGTACTTGGCACCCTTGCGCAGGCCACGCTTACCCGGGAATTTCTTGGTATCCCAGAAATCCGCCCAGCCGCTCGGCGCGCTGGACAGCTTGTCGGCGTTGTACGCCAACACCGTGGACCAGACGAAGAAACCAGCGCCGCAGGTAGTAATCGCGCCAGGAACAAAGTCAGCTGCCTTGCCCAGCGTGGCTGGATCCAGCTCCTCAAACATATCCTCACTGCAACCACGAGCCAGCTCCGGCGACTCGACTTCTACCAGATCCCAGGAAACACTCTTGGTGTCTACCATGGTTTTGATCTTGGCCATTTCACCGTTGTACTCACCGGCAATGATCTTGCCTTTACCCGCCTTTTCCCACGGCGCGTAAAAGGCTTTTTCCTGAGCGGCCTTGTTGGCACCGCCGAAGGAAATGACCGTCAGGTCTGTGGCTGCCATGGTCTGCGCTGCGCACATCATGCCCAGGGTGATGGCGGTGAACTTCAATGATTTCAGCATTTATTCTTTTCTCCACGAGCAGTGTTGGTAAGCGATTGGGGTGGGCGATGAATTCGCCTCTGTTATTGCTTTTATCGATGGATCAATGCACTTGCTGCAAGGGGTCGAGCGCGCGGACGTGCTCGACTTGCCAGCCGATCGGCACCACGTCGCCAACACTCAGCGCAGGGTCCAGCTCGGCGATGGGCTGTTTGACGAAGAAGTCGGTCTTGCCTGCCACTTCCAGACGCACACGCACGTGGTCGCCCAGATAGATGAACTCGGCCACACGGCCGGAAAAACGGTTGGCACAGCTTTCGCTGCGGCCATTGAGGTGGATGCGCTCCGGGCGAATCGAAAGCGTGACCGGCCCGCCTGGCTGACCCACGTTGATCGCCAGAGCGTGGACTTTTTCACCGCGCTCAAGCTCGACCACGCAACGGTCGCCGTCCTGGCTGACCAGACGCCCATTGAGGCGATTGTTTTCGCCGATGAAGTTGGCGACGAAGGTATTTCTCGGCTCTTCATACAGGTTGCGCGGTGGGGCGATCTGCTGGATTTCGCCCTGGTGGAATACGGCTACACGGTCAGACATGGTCAGCGCTTCGCCCTGATCGTGGGTCACGTAAACCACGGTCACACCAAGACGCTGGTGCAGGTGTTTGATTTCCATCTGCATGTGTTCGCGCAACTGTTTGTCGAGCGCACCCAGGGGTTCGTCCATCAACACCAGCTGCGGTTCGAAGACCAGCGCACGCGCCAGAGCGACGCGCTGTTGCTGACCGCCTGACAACTGCGCCGGGTAGCGGTGAGCGAAGCTGTGCAACTGGACCATTTCCAGCGCACGCTTCACCTTCTCGCCAACGTCGGTCTTGCTCATGCCACGCACCGACAGCGGGAACGCCAGGTTCTCGGCAACCGTCATGTGCGGGAACAACGCGTAGTTCTGGAACACCATGCCGATGTCGCGCTTGTGCGGCGGCACATTGTTGATGGCGCGGCCGCCGAGCAGGATTTCACCGGCGGTGGGGGTTTCGAAACCGGCCAGCATCATCAGGCTGGTGGTCTTGCCGGAGCCGGACGGCCCGAGCAGGGTCAGGAACTCGCCCTTGCGAATGTCCAGGTTAAGGTCTTTGACGATCAGTGCTTCGCCGTCGTAGCTCTTCTGCACACCACGAAAGCTGACCAGAACATCACTTGCTCCAGCGCTTGTATCGACGTCGCTCATTACCCACACCTTTGTTTTGTCTGCGTGGCTTCAAGACTAGAACAGCCCGAAGCCCCCGCAAATCGGGGGTAATGAGAGATTAGGCTAGGCGGTCTGGAAGGCTTGGGGTAGGGATTGCCCTACAGGGATGGCGGGATTGGACATGTCTTCGACATTGCACAGCATCAGGTGGAAGCGGGCCTGTCCGAGCAAGAGCGTCAACCCTGAGCATCTGCGTCGCCTGACCCATTTTTCGCGGACAAGTCCGCTCCCACGGCGCGGTGTCCAGAACGCTGATGCATGTCGTTTTCAGACTCAGAGCAGCTTGTGCTCCATCGCGTATTTCACGAGATCGGCCAACGAGTTGAGCTTCATTTTCTGCATCAGCCGCGCTTTGTGGGTGCTGATGGTCTTGCTGCTCAGCGCCAGTTGCTGGGCAATGTCATTGACGTTCGCGCCTTGGGCCAAACGTTCGAATACCGAAAACTCGCGTTCCGACAGCAGTGAGTGCAGCGGCCGATTGTCAGTAAGGCCCACTTCGAACACCATCCGGTCGGCCAGTTCCGGGTCGATGTATCGCCCGCCCGCCGCCACCCGGCGAATCGCTGTCAGCAGCAATGCCGGATCGCTGTCCTTGGTGGCGTAGCCGGCTGCACCGACCTTCAATGCACGCGCCGCCATCTGAGCCTCATCGTGCATCGACAGCACCAGAATGGCCGGCGGATTGTTCAGCGCACGAATTCTGGGAATCGCTTCCAGACCGTTGACGCCTGGCATTGAAATGTCCAGCAGCACCACTTCACAGGCCACATGGCGCAGGGTTTCGAGCAACTGCTCGCCATTGCTGGCCTCGCCCACCACTTGCAGGTCCTTGGCCAGGCCGATCAATTGCTTGATCCCCTCACGCACGATGGTGTGGTCTTCGGCTACCAGTACACGGATCACTTTGCTCGCTCCTGTCCAGCGGGGTCCAACGGAATATAAGCGCGCAAGGTTGTGCCCTCACCCAGCTCGCTGTCCAGCTCCAATCGGCCACCCAGCATCAATACACGCTCACGCATCCCGACGACACCAAACGACACCGGCCTGCCCGGCTCGATGACGAAGCCCTGCCCGTCGTCGGCAATGGTCATGCACATCACATCCCCTTCAAGCGTCAGGCTGATCTCGACGGTGTGCGCCTGGGCGTGCCGCATCACGTTGGTCAGCGCCTCCTGAAGAATCCTGAACATGCCCGTTGCCCTGGCATCGCTGAGCACGGGCAGGTTGTCCGGGACCTGCACCAGACAAGGAATCTGCGTGCGCGATTCAAAGCGTCGGGCCTGCCACTCGATGGCCGAGGCAATGCCGGCATCGAGAATCGGCGGCCGCAATGCTGTGGCCACATCGCGCACCAGTTGGAATAGCTGCGCGATCAGCTTTTTCATGCTCCCCAGCCGGTCGCTCAATCCCGGGTCCAGATCAGCGTAAGCCAGTTCACACATCGACGTTTCCAGCTTGAGCACCGTCAACATTTGCCCCAGCTCGTCGTGAACCTCACGGGCGATCCTGGCCTTCTCTTCTTCGCGCACACTTTCCAGGTGGGCCGACAGTTCACGCAATTGATCGTGGGCGCGACGGCGCTCGCTGACGTCGCTGAGGAAGACCACCAGATACTCCGCCTCACGAAAGCGCAAGAAGCTCAGTGACACATCGACCGGCAGCACACTGCCGTCGGCGCACACACAATTGGTCTCGAACAACTGCGGGCTGTCTTCGGCAGAGCGGGCGTTTTTCCACAGGTTGAGCCAGCGGTCCATATGCAGGCCGGGGTCGAAATCGATCAGGGGGCGCTCGACCACCTTCCCCGGCGCATACCCGAGCATGGTCTCCGCTGCCTGGTTGGCGTAGCGCACGCGGCTGTCCCAATTGACCCACAAAATGCCGACGGTGCTCTGGTCGATGGAAAACTGCGCCAGCCGCAGCGATTCCTCCCCCTGCACTCGACGGGCAATGTCGTCGCGGGCCGCCAACAGCTCCTGCTCAAGTGCCCGTTGCTGGCGACGTTGCCAGATCACGATGGCAAAACAGGCGAGCATCATGACCAGCAACAAGATGCAGAGGTTTTGCCAGAGCCCTGGCGACTCGCTGAAATGCGCAGGCGTCATGGGCATCCAGCGGGTGTGCAATTGCTCCAGCTCCTTGGCCGGGATGGTGCGCAAGGCCTCGGCGACGATGTCCGCCAGTTGCGGCTCATCTCGACGCGACGCGACCCTCAGCAACAACGGCAGACCGATATCGCCCACCACCGCCAACCCGGCAAACTCAGGCTCGCGCAACAGACGACTGAGTTGCGCTTCATCGGCCACGGCATAGCGCGCCTGCTGGCTGAGCAGGAGTTGCAGAGCCTGGCGTTCGAGCGGTACGCCTTGCAGGTTCAGGTGCGGGTAGTTACTGCGCAGGTAGTCCGCCGTCGTACTGGGCATGCGCACCGCGACCCGCGAAAGGCTGTCGAGCTTGTCCAGATCCACCACAGCGCTGCCATCACGCTCGCCGATCAGCAACTGTGAGACACGTAGATACGGATCAGAAAACAGCCAATGCCGCAGTCCTGCCGGCGTCTGCATGAGACCCGGTGCGACGTCCACTTCGCCATCGGCCAGCGCCTTTTCCAGCGCGGCCTGATCGGAGAAGTTTCGCCACAGCAGTTCGACCGGCAGCGTGGCCGCCAGCGCATTCATGAGGTCAACGTTAGCGCCCGACAGTTGTTGCAGGCGTTGATCGAACTGCGCATAGGGCGCGCGCAACACCAGTCCAACGCGCAGCGGGCCATGCCGGGTCAGCCAGTCGCGCTGCGTCGGGCTCAATTGAGCACGAGCCACCAGGCCAGGCTCATCGAACTGTGCATTCGCCGCTTGCGCCATCAAGAGCACAGCCAGGCAGCCGATAAAACCGATGCGCCAAAGACGAGTTAGCAACGTGTCGTTCTCATGTAAAAGTATTGCGCAAAGGCGCGTGCCTGACAAAAGCCGATCAACCCATTAGGCTGCCGGGATAGTTTCTGGCTTGGAATATCCGATGTCCTACACCATTCGCGCAATGTTTCCTGCATTGTTTCTGTCATTGATCGTCCCTTGCGCCCTACCTGCAATGGCCGCCGATGCGCCAAAGGATGCTGCCAAAGAGACACCTGAAGAGCGCGCACCCTTGCTCAGTCGTGCGCAGGAAGATGCTCTGGCGCTTGAGCGTCAGTTGCCCCGGCAAGACCAGCAACAGTTGCAGGCAGGAGACGAAAGCTTCCTGGCGCTGTGGAAGCCGGCCAATACGCCAGAGCCGCAAGGCGCGGTCATTATCCTGCCCGGCGCCGGCGAGTCTCCGGACTGGCCTGATGTGGTCGGGCCGCTGCGCCGCAAGTTTCCCGATGTCGGTTGGGCCAGCCTGAGCGTCACCCTGCCCGACGCCCAGGACACTGCGTTGATGCCGCGTGAACCTGAAGCAGCGACTGGCGACGCCGGTGCAGAAAAAGCCAAGGCAGTGCCAAAGGACGCGCCTGCGAAAGATGCGACCGCAGAGGCAGAAGCCCAGGCCAGCGCCGAGACGGCCAAGGCAGCAGCCGATGAAGAAAGCAACAAGGCACAGGCCGAACGGGTGTTTGCCCGCATTGATAGCGCAATTGCGTTTGCACAACAGAACAAGGCACACAGCATCGTGTTGCTGGGCCACAGCAGCGGTGCTTATTGGGCGGCGCGCTACATGAGCGAACGGCCATCGCCTCTGGTACAGAAACTGGTGATGGTTGCCGCACGCGAACCGCTCAACCTTGCGCCCTCGTTGCGCGACATGGTGCCTGAACTGAAGGTCAAGACCGGGGACTTCATCTACAAAACCCCGGACCAACAGGCCGCAACGGACCGCCTGCAAGCCAGCAAACGCGCCAAAGGTCCGGGCTTCACGCAAATCGGGCTGCTCAGTATCGCGGGCAATCAGGAAACCGAACAGGAACAAATCTTCCGCCGGGTACGCGGCTGGGTCGAGGCTAAATAGCGGTTGGCACGCCTCACCAGAAATGCTGCGTCCTCAAAATAGCTTTCGTGGACAAGTCCACTCCTACAGATTGATGAACACGTAGGAGCGGACTTGTCCGCGAAGAGGGTCTTCAGATCAATGCCTGCTCACTGGAACCCGCGACGCGCCTTGATCACCCGATAGGCATTGTGCAACTCGCTGGTTTTTTCGGTCGCCACCCGGACCTGCAGCGAGCTGGCGCCCGAACCTGCGATCTTGTCCGGGTGATGCCTGCTGAGCAATCGCCGATACGCGCGTTTGATGCTCACAGGGTCGGTGTCGGCCTGCACGCCCAGCAACAGCATCGCACCCTTGTAGACATCGCTGCTGCTGATCGGCGGGCGTTTCATCGGGTCATGTTCGGCAGACAGCGCTTCGATCTGCGGCTCGGTCCAGCCCAACCACATTCCCCAGACACCTATCAGCTCGCGCTCGGCCCGTGACGCCTTGCCGTCGGCCCACGCCATTCGCCAGCAGGCGCGCAACAACCCCTCAGTGCTGTCCGGCTGGCCACGCAGACGACGCAGGTAACTGCGCAGCCCGTCAGTGCCATCCTTGCCGCGTTTGAACGCATTGATTGCGCGCAGTTGATCGGCCTTGCCCAGGCCCAACTGCTGCATCTCTGCACGCGCCTGATGGATGTGACTGGCAACGACGCGCCCGTCACATTTGGCCAGACGCCCCAGCAATACGAACAGCAACTCATCGTCATGAATGGCCGCGCGACCACCCAGACGCTCGCGCAAGTGCGCCCAGCTGTACAGCTTCAGCCGCCGATCCAGCGCCTGCCCCAGCAATGCGCCCAGCAGCGCGCCAGGAATGTCGGCGATGGCATAGCCGATCCCGGCACCTGCCAGCGTGCCCGGCCAGATCATTCAGCGCGTCCCGACAACAGCTGTTCCACTTCGGCCAGACGTTCGTGGGTGCCGACATCCACCCAGCGCCCTTTGAAATGCTCGCCGGTCACCTTTCCGTCACGCATGGCGTCGCGCAATAGCGGTGCCAGCTTGAACGCGCCCGCCTCACATCCCGCAAACAGACGCGGGTGCAGGATGGCGATACCGCTATACGTGAGGCGCGCTCCGGCCGAGTCGTCATCGCGCACCTGACCATCGACCAGCGAGAAGTCGCCGCTCGGGTGATGCGCCGGGTTGTCGATCAGCACCAGATGCGCTAGCCCTGCCAGCGGGGTACGTAATGCGGCGAAGTTGTAATCGGTCCAGATGTCGCCATTGACCACCACAAACGGGTCATCACCCAGCAACGGCAAGGCGCGAAAGATGCCGCCACCGGTCTCCAGAGGCTCGCCTTCAGGCGAGTAACGGATATCAAGGCCCAGACGCTGCCCGTCACCCACATAGTCCTCGATCTGCTGGCCCAGCCACGCGTGGTTGATGACCAGGTCGTGAAATCCGGCCTCACGCAAGGCATTGAGGTGATACTCGATCAGGGGAACACCGCCCGCACGCACCAGAGGTTTTGGCGTGTGCAGGGTCAGCGGGCGCATGCGCTCGCCTTTCCCGGCGGCGAGAATCATCGCTTTCATGCAGTCCTCTTCAACACAATCGATACCTTTTCAAAAATGATTCAAACGGCCGTCTCGACCGGCTGCTGCAGGCTGGTCAGCAACTGACCCAGTTGCGCCAGCTCCGGGCGTCGCGAAAGAACGGCTTCTATATAGGCGAAAAAGCGTGGCACGTCGCCCAGATAACGAGGCTTGCCGTCGCGATGACAAATGCGCGCGAAGATCCCGATGACTTTCAAGTGACGCTGCACACCCATCAGGTCGCTGGCTCGCTCGAACGCGGCGAAGTCGTCATGAACCGCAATGCCCTGCGCGCGCGCCTGCTCCCAGTAGCCTTTCAACCAGCCCGTGACACGTTCCTGCGGCCAGCTCAGGAACGCGTCCTTGAACAGACAGGTAATGTCGTAGGTCACCGGCCCGTAAACAGCATCCTGAAAATCCAGCACACCGGGATTGGGCTCGCTGATCATCAGGTTACGGGGCATGTAGTCGCGATGCACCAGCACTTTGGGCTGTATCAACGCGCTTTCGATCAACAGCTCGCTGGCCTGACGCCAGTCGGTCAACTGCGCCTCGTCCATGTCGACGCCCAGATGACGTTTCACGTACCACTCGGGAAACAACTCAAGCTCACGGCGCAACAATGCCACGTCGTAGCTGGGCAACGGCGCGTCCATCGGTAACTGCTGATACGCCAGCAACGCGTCGATGGCATCGGCGAACAATGCATCGGCGTTATCGGCATCGATCACGTCCAGATAAGTCTGACGACCCAGATCGTTGAGCAGTAAAAAGCCCTGTTCGAGGTCTTCGGCGTAAATTTTCGGAACATTGATGCCCGACTTTTCCAGCAAATGAGCGATATCAACGAACGGTTTGCAGTTTTCCTGGGGTGGCGGCGCGTCCATGACAATAAAAGTTCGACCCTCGCCTTCCCAGCGAAAGTATCGGCGAAAACTGGCATCACTACTGGCCGCAGTCAATGTAGCCGGGGGTACGGCGCCCCAATTTTGCGCCGCGAACAGCGCTGGCAACTGCTCGTCGAGCCAAACTTTCAGGGATTGCAGGCGTATATCTTGATCTGGCATTACAAGGGTCTCCGACGGCGCTAGCCGTCAAGCGGGTCATGCTTTATTATCCGGGATCTTTTTCAGCCCATCGAGAGGCGTGCGGCCCCCCCGCGGGCAGATGGCGCGCAGGAAGCCCGGACTAATAAGATGGCATTGAAATCCCCCGCGTTTCGTAAAAAATTTCCGTTGCTCGTAACCGGCAGTCTGCTGGCGATGCAACCTCTGGCCACTCAGTTCGTGGTCGCCGCGGAACAGTATGACTGCTCAGTCTCTGCTTCGGGTGCCTGGAACTGTGCGCCGAAATCCTCTACCGCTGCCGTAGAGCTGCCTCCACGTCCTGTGCACAGCACAACGTCGGTCAGTTCCAACGGCACCGTGACGTCGGACAGTACCGTCGACGGTCAACCGGCAGCCACCACGCAACTGGTGACCGAAGCCAAGGGTAAAGGCCTGAAGTCGCGTAGTGCTGACTACAGCCACCTCGATTGGGTTCCTCGCGAAAAGCTCACCGCAGCGCAACTGGCCGAAACCGGTCCGTACTGCTCGGGTGCCTACGTAGAGCCGATTCGCCCAGGCATGGATGACAAGACACCGATGAGTGAGGCACCGATGTTCGTCGGTGCTAAAGCCTCGCGTTACGAGCAGGAAGCACAGGTTGCGACCCTCGCGGGTGACGTTGTGCTGCGTCAGGGCAGCATGCAGGTACAGGCCCAGGAGGCCGCCCTGCATCAAGCCGAAAACCGTGGCGAGCTGAACGGCGATGTCCGTCTGCGCGACAACGGCGCACTGATCGTCGGTGACAAGGCCGAGCTGCAGCTCGATACCGGCGAAGCCCGTGTCGACAACGCCGAGTACGTTCTGCACAAGTCGAACATTCGTGGTAACGCCCTGTACGCCAAGCGTGCAGAGAACGCGATCATTCGTCTCAAGGACGGTACGTACACCTCCTGCGAACCGGGCAGCAACGCCTGGACGCTGAAAGGCAACAACATCACGCTGAACCCGGCGACCGGTTTCGGCACCGCGACCAACGTAACGTTGCGGGTCAAGGACATACCGGTCCTCTACACCCCGTACATCTACTTCCCGATCGACGATCGTCGCCAGTCAGGTTTCCTGCCGCCGACCATCTCGGCAGGTGGCGACAACGGCTTCACGCTGGTCACGCCGTACTACTTCAACCTGGCGCCGAACTACGACGCCACGCTGTATCCACGCTACATGGCCGATCGCGGCCTGTTGATGGAAGGCGAGTTCCGTTATCTGACCAAAGGCAGCGAAGGCCAGTTTGGCGGCGCATACCTGAACGACGAGAACGACGAACGCAGGCAGCAGTCCGACTACGACAAGACACGCTGGATGATCAACTGGCAGCACGTGGGCGGTCTCGATACCCGCTGGCTGACCAAGGTCGACTACACCGACATCAGCGATCCGTATTACTTCCAGGACCTGGAAACCGATCAGATCGGCGTCAAGAGAACCGACTACATCAACCAGCAGGGTTCCCTGACGTATCGCGGCGACAACTATTCGGCAGTCTTCAACGCCCAGGCGTACAAGCTGGCGACCGTTGCGAACATCACGCCTTACAACCGTCTGCCACAGATCACCTTCAACGGCACCCTGCCTTACAACCCGGGCGGCCTGAAGTTCGACTACCAGACAGAAGCGGTGCGCTTCGAACGCGACCTGCGTAACGGCAACTTCATCGACGAAAACGGCAACTCGACACCTCGTCTGGACAGAAACGTTGCAGGTCTGGCCCGCTCCAACGGCGACCGTCTGAACCTGGCACCGTCGGTGAGCCTGCCGATGAACTGGACCTACGGCTTCCTGACGCCAAAGCTCAAGTATGTCTACACCCAGTACGATCTGGATCTGGACAGCCAGGGCAAGAGCACACTGCTGGCTGACGAAGAGTACAGCAGCAGCCAGAGCCGCTCCGTGCCGATCTTCAGCGTCGACAGCGGCCTTTACTTCGACCGTAATACGCAGTGGTTCGGCAAAGACTATCGCCAGACGCTGGAACCGCGCCTGTTCTATCTCTATGTTCCCGAGAAAGACCAGACCGACATTCCGGTATTCGACTCAAGCGAAAGCACCTTCAACTACGCCTCGCTGTTCCGTGACAACCGCTTCACCGGTTCCGACCGCATCGGCGACGAAAACAAACTGTCGCTGGGCGTGACCAACCGCTGGATCGAAGAGAACGGTTTCGAGCGTCAGCGCTTCAGCATTGGCCAGGCGCTGTACTTCGAAGACCGCAAGGTGCAATTGCCGGGTGTGGTATTCGCAGACCGCGACGACGCCAAGGCCAACGTGTCGCCTTACGCACTGGAATACGAATACCGCTTCAACCGCGACTGGCGCTTCAACTCCGATTTCAACTGGGATCCGGACAGCAAGAGCACCCGTTCGGGCAGCGCGATGTTCCATTACCAGCCTGAAGACAACCCGAACAAGGTCGTCAACGTCGGCTATCGCTATCGCAACGACCAGATCCGGTTCGACCAGACCACTGGCCGCTGGACCGTGGGCGGTGGTGACTACGGCAGCCCGGGCGATCCGAACTACGTGAAGGATTACTACAAGATCCAGCAGCACGACTTCTCGGTCATCTGGCCAATCGTGCCGCAGTGGAGCCTTATCAGCCGCTGGCAATATGACTACAACCGCGACCGTACCATCGAGGCCTTTGGTGGTTTCGAATACGACAACTGCTGCTGGAAACTGCGCCTGATCAACCGTTACTGGGTTGATTACGACGAATTCAGCCAGGAAGCGCCTCAGAACGAAAAAGGCGACCGCGGTATATTCCTACAAATCGTGTTGAAGGGACTCGGCGGCGTGACCGGCGCCAAAGTAGAGAGCTTCCTCGACAAAGGCATCCAAGGTTATCGTGAACGTGAAGACCAAGCTTTCTGATTGTCTGCGCCCGCTGATGCTGGGCGCGTTACTCCTGAGCGGCGCCGTGCATGCAGCGGTTCAACCTCTGGACAGTGTTGTGGCCATCGTCGATAACGACGTGATCATGAAAAGCCAGATGGACCAGCGTGTTCGCGAAGTTCAGCAAACCATCGCCAAGCGCGGGTCGGGCGTACCGCCCGCCGAAGCGCTGCAGCAGCAGGTTCTGGATCGTCTGATTCTGGAAAACCTGCAGCTGCAGATCGGCGAGCGTTCCGGCATCCGCGTCACTGACGAAGAGCTGAACCAGGCCATCGGCACCATTGCCCAGCGTAACAACATGAGCGTGGAGCAGTTCCGCGCTGCCCTCGCCCACGATGGTCTCTCGTACAACGATGCACGCGAGCAGGTTCGCCGGGAAATGATCATCAGCCGTGTGCGCCAGCGCCGCGTAGCCGAGCGTATCCAGGTGTCCGAGCAGGAAGTGAAGAACTTCCTGGCCTCCGACCTGGGCAAGGCTCAGTTGTCCGAAGAGTTTCACCTGGCCAACATCATGATCGCCACGCCTGACAGCGCATCGTCCGATGCCATTCAGGCCGCCGCGCGCAAGGCCAAGGATGTCTACGACCAACTGAAGAAAGGTGCCGACTTCGCGCAGATGGCAATTGCCAAATCGTCGAGCGAAAGCGCACTGGAAGGCGGTGACATGGGCTGGCGCAAAGCCGCGCAACTGCCTCCACCTTTCGGCGATATGCTCAGTTCGATGCCGATCGGTGACGTGACGCCTCCGGCGCGTACGCCTGGTGGCTTCATTATTCTCAAGCTGCTGGAAAAACGCGGCGGACAAGGTCAGGCCCAGATGCGTGATGAAGTTCATGTGCGTCACATCCTGATCAAGCCAAGCGAAATTCGCAGCGAAGATGAAACCCGTCGTCTGGCCACCAAGATCTACGAGCGCATTGAAAACGGCGAAGACTTCGGCGAGCTGGCCAAGAGCTTCTCGGAAGATCCGGGCTCGGCGCTCAACGGTGGTGACCTGAACTGGGTCGACCCCAACTCGCTGGTTCCGGAATTCCGTGAAGTCATGACTGAAACGCCTCAGGGCGTGGTGTCCAAGCCGTTCAAGACCGCTTATGGCTGGCACGTACTGGAAGTACTTGGCCGTCGCGCCACGGACGCCACCAGCCAGGCCCGTGACCAGCAAGCCCTGAACGTGCTGCGTAACCGCAAGTACGACGAAGAGCTGCAAACCTGGCTGCGTCAGATCCGTGACGAAGCCTACGTTGAAATCAAGCTCCCTGGCGCAGCCCAGGCTGCACAGTGACGCCAAAGCGCTTCGCACTGACACCCGGCGAGCCGGCCGGCATAGGTCCTGACCTTTGCCTGCTGCTCGCCACGCAGCCTCAGCCACACCCCCTGATTGCCATCACCAGCCGTGACCTGCTCCTTGAGCGGGCCGCGCAGCTGGGTGTGGTCGTCAACCTGATCGACGCTGCCCCCGATGCCTTCCCGGACGCGCCAGCGCCCGCCGGCAGCCTGTATGTCTGGGACACGCCATTGGCGCAACGGGTGGTCACAGGTGAGCTGAACAAGGCCAACGCCGGGTTCGTGCTGCAAACCCTGACACGCGCCGGGCAAGGCTGCCTTGACGGCCTGTTCAGCGGCATGATCACAGCACCGGTCCATAAGGGCGTGATCAACGAAGGCGGGTTCGCCTTTTCAGGACACACCGAATTCCTTGCCGAACTGACCCATACCGAACAGGTCGTGATGATGCTGGCCACCGGCGATCTGCGCGTTGCTCTGGTGACTACGCATTTGCCATTGCGCGATGTGGCCGACGCCATCACGCCAGATCGCCTGGAGCGCGTCACGCGCATCCTGCACGCCGATCTGGTGAACAAGTTCGGCATCGCCCACCCGCGCATCCTGGTGTGCGGCCTCAACCCTCATGCCGGTGAAAGCGGGCATCTGGGGCGCGAGGAAATAGACATCATCGAACCGACTCTGGAGCGTCTGCGCAGCGATGGGCTGGACCTACGCGGCCCGCTGCCTGCCGACACTCTGTTTACCCCCAAATATCTGGAGCACTGCGACGCGGTGCTGGCGATGTACCACGATCAGGGCCTGCCGGTGCTGAAATACAAAGGCTTTGGCGCAGCGGTCAATGTGACGCTGGGCCTGCCGATCATTCGCACGTCTGTCGACCACGGCACCGCGCTGGATCTGGCGGGCAGTGGCAAGATCGACACCGGCAGCCTGCACGTGGCGCTGCAAACCGCCTACCAGATGGCCGAGACCCCTTCATGACCGAGCAATACCAACACCGGGCGCGCAAGCGTTTCGGGCAGAACTTCCTGCACGACGCAGGCGTTATCGACAAGATCCTGCGTGCCATTCGGGCAAAGCCTGAAGACCGCCTGCTGGAAATCGGGCCAGGCCAGGGCGCGCTGACCGAAGGCCTGCTCAACAGCGGGGCTCATCTGGATGTCGTGGAACTGGACAAAGACCTGATCCCGATCCTCAACAGCCAGTTCGCCGGCAAACCCAACTTCAACCTGCATCAGGGCGATGCATTGAAGTTCGACTTCAACAGTCTGGGCGCACAACCCAACAGCCTGCGCGTTGTCGGCAACCTGCCCTACAACATCTCCACACCGTTGATCTTCCATCTGTTGCAGAACGCCAGCCTGATTCGCGACATGCACTTCATGCTGCAGAAAGAAGTGGTCGAGCGCCTCGCGGCGGGCCCGGGCGGCGGTGACTGGGGTCGCCTGTCGATCATGGTCCAGTACCATTGCCGCGTGGAGCACCTGTTCAACGTCGGGCCAGGCGCGTTCAATCCGCCGCCCAAAGTGGACTCGGCCATTGTGCGCCTGGTGCCGCACGAAACACTGCCCCACCCTGCCAAGGATCATCGCCTGCTGGAGCGCGTTGTACGCGAAGCCTTCAACCAGCGCCGCAAGACCTTGCGCAACACGCTCAAGCTGCTGTTGAGCAGCGACGAAATCACCGGCGCTGGCGTAGACGGCAGCCTGCGTCCGGAACAACTGGATCTGGCTGCTTTTGTACGCCTGGCCGACAAGCTCAGCGAGCAGACCGTAGCACCGTAACCTGTCGAGACAAGTGAACGGCGAACGGCCATTCGTCATTTTCCGCGCACTTGTCCTAGACTGATGCTTCTACTCAGTGCTCCCGTTTTTTTCGCTATGGATTTCAAGGCCTACTGAATGTCCGATTCCCGTTATCAGGTCGACGTCAGCGTCGTCACACGTTTCCTCGCAGAACAGTCGCAACCCGAGCAGAATCGCTTCGCGTTCGCCTACACCATCACGGTCCAGAACAACGGCCAGTTGCCGGCCAAGCTGCTGTCCAGACACTGGGTCATCACCGATGGCGACGGCCACGTCGAGGAAGTCCGGGGCGAGGGTGTGGTCGGGCAGCAGCCGTTGATCAAGGTCGGGCAGAGCCACACGTACAGCAGCGGCACGGTCATGACCACCAAGGTCGGCAACATGCAGGGCTCGTATCAGATGCTCGCTGAAGACGGTAAACGTTTCGACGCCGTCATCGCCCCCTTCCGTCTTGCCGTACCCGGTGCCCTTCACTGATGGCGGTGTACGCCGTCGGCGACCTGCAAGGTTGCCTGGAACCACTGAAGTGCCTGCTTGACGATGTGGGTTTCGACCCTGAAAAAGATCGCCTGTGGCTGGTGGGTGATCTGGTCAACCGCGGCCCCCAGTCGCTGGCAACGCTGCGCTTTCTGTACAACATTCGTCAGTCGCTGGTGTGCGTGCTGGGCAACCACGACCTGCACCTGCTCGCTGCCGCGCGCAACATCGAGCGTCTCAAAAAGAGCGACACCTTGCGTGAAATTCTGGAAGCGCCTGATCGCGACGATCTGCTGGGCTGGATACGCCAGCAGAAGCTGATGCACTACGACGAAACGCGCAACGTGGCCATGGTTCATGCCGGTATCGCGCCACAATGGTCGCTGAAGAAAGCGCTCAAGCACGCCGCCGAAGTCGAACAGGCCTTGCAAGACGACAATCTGTACGAACCCTTTCTGGATGGCATGTACGGCAACGAGCCTGTCAAATGGGACAATGCCTTGCATGGAGTCACTCGTTTGAGGGTGATCACCAATTACTTCACCCGAATGCGGTTCTGTACCAGCGATGGCAAGCTGGACCTCAAGGGCAAGGAAGGTGTAGAAACCGCCAAGCCTGGCTACGCGCCCTGGTTCAGCCATCAGACACGCAAGACGCGCTCGGTTAAAATCATTTTCGGTCACTGGGCGGCACTCGAAGGCCGCTGTGACGAACCGGGTGTCTTCGCCCTGGACAGCGGCTGCGTATGGGGCGGCGCAATGACACTGCTCAACGTCGACACCCTTGAACGCCATCAATGCAATTGCGATGCTGCCGGCAATGTCGCGACACCGGCCATCACCCGAATACCGAGCCACGTCGCACCGCATCAGCCCCCAGAGGCACAGGAGCCCAAACAATGAGCGAGTTCAAACGTATTCCCCCAGAGCAGGCTCAGGCGCTGCGTGAACAAGGCGCGGTCGTGGTCGATGTTCGCGACGCCCAGACGTTCGAGAGCAACCATATTCCCGAATCGCTGCACCTGGACAACCACTCCATTGCCGACTTCATCGCCAAGGCCGATCTGGACAAGCCTCTGGTCGTGATCTGCTATCACGGCAACTCCAGCCAGAACGCTGCCGCCTATCTGGTGGGTCAGGGCTTCTCGGATGTCTACAGCGTGGACGGCGGCTTCGAGCTCTGGCGCTCGACTTTTCCGGCAGAAACCGTGCAAGGCCGCTGAAAAATATTTTTATGACAGCCGATCCCGCGTTCTACGCGGGCTCGCGCCCCAACTGACGAACGGTCAGCCCGTCTTCTCGCTCATCCCTTCTTTATCTTTCCGAATCCGAACTATCCTTAGCCTCAGGCCATCCGAAATCAGGGGAGAGCCGGTACACCGGCGCGTGGGTCATCGGTAGCTACTTTTATGGTGTTCTGGGGGGTAAACGGCATCTGGATACTCAGCTGCTGCCAGCATCGACTGACGATCCGCCGCCGGCTCAACGTATCGAGCGAGGTGACGTCATGAGTATTTTTAGCCACTTCCAACAACGCTTTGAAACGACACGCCAGGAAGAGCTCTCGCTGCAGGAGTATCTTGAGCTCTGCAAACAGGATCGCAGTGCCTATGCCTCAGCCGCCGAACGTCTGCTGCTGGCCATAGGTGAACCTGAGCTGGTGGATACCTCCGCCAACTCGCGGTTATCGCGAATTTTCTCCAACAAGGTGATACGGCGCTATCCGGCGTTTGCTGACTTCCATGGGATGGAAGAATGCATCGACCAGATCGTTTCCTACTTCCGCCATGCCGCTCAAGGCCTGGAAGAAAAGAAGCAGATTCTCTATCTGCTTGGCCCGGTTGGCGGTGGTAAATCGTCTCTGGCTGAAAAACTCAAACAACTGATCGAAAAGGTCCCGTTCTACGCCATCAAGGGCTCGCCGGTGTTCGAGTCGCCATTGGGCCTGTTCAATGCCAATGAAGACGGTGCCATTCTCGAAGAAGACTTCGGCATCCCGCGTCGCTACCTGAGCACCATCATGTCGCCTTGGGCGACCAAACGTCTGGCTGAGTTCGGGGGCGACATCAGCCAGTTCAAGGTCGTGAAACTCTATCCGTCGGTACTCAACCAGATCGCTGTGGCAAAAACCGAGCCGGGTGACGAGAACAACCAGGACATCTCGGCCCTGGTCGGTAAAGTCGACATTCGCAAGCTGGAAGAATTTCCGCAGAACGACGCCGATGCCTACAGCTACTCGGGCGCACTCTGCCGGGCCAACCAGGGCCTGATGGAATTCGTCGAGATGTTCAAGGCACCCATCAAGGTTCTCCACCCGTTGCTGACGGCTACTCAGGAAGGCAACTACAACAGCACCGAAGGGTTGGGCGCGATTCCGTTCACCGGCATTCTGCTCGCGCACTCCAACGAATCGGAATGGCACAGCTTCCGCAACAACAAGAACAACGAAGCCTTCATCGACCGTATCTACATCGTGAAGGTGCCCTACTGCCTGCGCGTCAGCGACGAAATCAAGATCTACGACAAACTGCTGTTCAACAGCTCCCTGTCCAAGGCGCATTGCGCACCGGACACGCTGAAGATGCTTGCGCAGTTCACAACCCTGTCGCGCCTCAAGGAGCCGGACAACTCCAACATCTACTCCAAGATGCGCGTGTACGACGGCGAGAACCTCAAGGACACCGACCCGAAAGCCAAGTCGATTCAGGAGTACCGCGATAGCGCGGGTGTCGACGAGGGCATGAACGGTCTGTCGACCCGTTTCGCGTTCAAGATCCTCTCCAAGGTGTTCAACTTCGATCCGCATGAAATCGCCGCCAACCCGGTACACCTGCTCTATGTGCTGGAGCAGCAGATCGAACAGGAGCAATTCCCGGCCGAGACGCGCGAGCGTTACCTGCGCTTCATCAAGGAATACCTGGCACCGCGCTACATCGAGTTCATCGGCAAGGAAATCCAGACGGCTTATCTGGAATCCTACAGCGAGTACGGTCAGAACATCTTCGATCGCTATGTGCTCTATGCAGACTTCTGGATTCAGGATCAGGAATACCGCGACCCCGAAACCGGCGAGATTCTCAACCGGGTGGCCTTGAACGAGGAACTGGAAAAGATCGAGAAACCCGCCGGCATCAGCAACCCGAAAGATTTCCGCAACGAGATCGTCAACTTCGTGCTGCGCGCCCGCGCCAACAACAATGGCAAGAACCCGACCTGGCTCAGCTACGAGAAGCTGCGCGTGGTGATCGAGAAGAAAATGTTCTCCAACACCGAGGACCTTCTGCCGGTCATCAGCTTCAACGCCAAGGCCAGCAAGGAAGACCAACAGAAGCACAACGACTTCGTCACTCGAATGGTTGAACGGGGCTACACCGATAAACAGGTACGTCTTCTCTCCGAATGGTATCTGCGCGTACGCAAGTCGCAGTAATGGCAGCGGCAAGCGGCAGGCTGTAAATCTCGGGCCGGCGTCAGGCCCGCCCGAGGTGCTGTTTTGTGCCAGCGCTTGCTTTTAAGCTTCAGGTTCACCGCCTGAAGCTTGCAACTTGAAGCTGCCCGGAGGGCCTATGAGCTATGTGATTGACCGACGTCTCAACGGCAAGAACAAGAGCACGGTAAACCGGCAACGGTTTCTGCGGCGTTATCGCGACCACATCAAGAAGGCTGTGGAAGAAGCGGTCAGCCGACGCTCCATTACCGATATGGAGCATGGCGAACAGATCAGTATCCCCGGTCGGGACATCGACGAACCAGTGCTACACCACGGGCGTGGTGGCAAACAGACGGTCGTTCACCCCGGCAACAAGGAGTTCACCACCGGCGAGCACATCGCCCGGCCGCAAGGCGGTGGCGGCGGCAAAGGGCCTGGCAAGGCGGGCAAC
Organism: Pseudomonas asturiensis; assembly: GCF_900143095.1. Lineage (GTDB taxonomy): Bacteria > Pseudomonadota > Gammaproteobacteria > Pseudomonadales > Pseudomonadaceae > Aquipseudomonas > Aquipseudomonas asturiensis. The sequence goes on from NZ_FRDA01000006.1 coordinate 42,437, forward strand.
TCCGGCGAAGGCATGGATGAGTTCGTGTTCCAGATCACCCAGGAAGAGTTTCTCGAGTTCATGTTCGAGGACCTTGAGCTGCCTAATCTGGTCAAGCGTAACCTGACCGGTACGGACACCTTCAAAACAGTGCGTGCCGGGATCAGCAACGAAGGCAACCCTTCACGCATCAATATCATTCGCACGCTGCGCTCAGCACACGCACGGCGCATCGCCCTGTCCGGCAGCAGCCGCGCAAAACTCAAGGAAGCCACAAGCGAACTTGAGCGCATGAAGCGCGAAGAACCAGACAATTTCGGCGACATTCAAGAGCTTGAGGTGGAAATCGAACGTCTCAAGGCGCGTATCCGTCGCGTGCCCTATCTGGACACCTTCGACCTCAAATACAACCTGTTGGTCAAGCAGCCCAACCCCAGTTCCAAAGCCGTGATGTTCTGCCTGATGGACGTTTCAGGTTCCATGACGCAGGCCACCAAGGACATCGCCAAACGCTTCTTCATCCTGCTGTACCTGTTTCTGAAGCGTAACTACGACAAGATCGAAGTCGTGTTCATTCGTCACCACACCAGTGCCCGCGAAGTGGACGAAGAAGAGTTTTTCTATTCACGGGAAACCGGCGGCACCATCGTGTCCAGCGCCTTGAAACTGATGCAGGAAATCATGGCCGAGCGCTACCCGAGCAACGAGTGGAACATCTACGCGGCCCAGGCTTCCGACGGGGACAACTGGAACGATGATTCGCCGATATGCCGCGACATCCTCACCAAACAGATCATGCCGTTCGTGCAGTACTACACCTACGTGGAAATCACGCCGCGCGAACATCAGGCACTTTGGTACGAATATGAACGCATCGGCGAGGAATATGCCGACACGTTCGCCCAGCAGCAGCTTGTCTCTGCCGGTGATATCTATCCGGTATTCCGCGAACTCTTCCAGCGAAGGTTAGTGTCATGACCGCCAGAGAGCAGAAACGCCAACCCATCTCCACGGGGTCAGAGTGGACGTTCGAACTGATCCAGACCTACGATCGGGAAATCAGCCGCATCGCTGATCGTTACGCGCTGGACACTTATCCCAACCAGATCGAAGTGATTACCGCTGAACAGATGATGGACGCCTACGCGTCGGTGGGCATGCCGCTGGGCTATCACCATTGGTCCTACGGCAAACACTTCCTCAGCACCGAAAAATCCTACTCGCGAGGCCAGATGGGTCTGGCCTACGAGATCGTGATCAACTCGGACCCGTGCATCGCCTACCTGATGGAAGAAAACACCATCTGCATGCAGGCACTGGTCGTCGCTCACGCCTGCTATGGACACAACAGCTTCTTCAAGGGCAACTACCTGTTCCGCACCTGGACCGATGCCAGCTCGATCATCGATTACCTGGTGTTCGCCAAGCAGTACATCATGCAATGCGAGGAACGCCACGGCATCGATGCGGTGGAAGACCTGCTCGACTCCTGCCACGCCCTGATGAACTACGGCGTGGATCGCTACAAACGCCCTTATCCGATCTCCGCCGAGGAAGAGCGACGCCGGCAGAAGGACCGCGAAGAACACCTGCAACGCCAGATCAACGACCTGTGGCGCACCATCCCGAAAAGCGCGAAAGAAGGCGGCAAGGAAGACAACGCGCGCTTCCCGGCTGAACCCCAGGAAAACATCCTGTACTTCATCGAGAAACACGCGCCGCTGCTCGAACCCTGGCAGCGCGAAGTGGTGCGCATCGTGCGCAAGATTGCGCAGTACTTCTACCCCCAACGCCAGACTCAGGTGATGAACGAGGGCTGGGCAACATTCTGGCATTACACGTTGATGAATGACCTGTACGACGAAGGCTTGGTCACCGACGGCTTCATGATGGAGTTTCTGCAGTCGCACACCAGCGTCATCTACCAGCCCGGCTTCGACAGCCCTTACTACAGCGGCATCAATCCGTACACGCTGGGTTTTGCCATGTATCAGGACATTCGGCGGATGTGCGAACACCCCACCGATGAAGACCGTCAGTGGTTCCCGGAAATTGCCGGCACGGACTGGCTCACGGCGATCAAGTTCGCCATGAGCAGCTTCAAGGATGAGAGCTTCATCCTTCAGTACCTCTCACCCAAGGTCATTCGCGACCTCAAGTTGTTCAGCATCATGGATGACGACCAGAAGGACGACCTGCTGGTGCCCGCCATCCACGACGAGAACGGCTACCGGACCATTCGCGAAATCCTTGCCGCGCAGTACAACCTGGGCAACCGCGAGCCCAACATCCAGATCTACAGCATTGACCGTCGCGGAGACCGCTCGCTGACCCTGCGCCACCAGCAGCACAATCGCAAGCCGCTGGGTGACTCCACGGACGAGGTACTCAAGCACCTGCATCGCCTGTGGGGCTTCGATATCCATCTGGAAACCCTGCTGGGTGATCAGATCGTAAAAACCCATCATGTGCCACCGAGAGGCGAGCACGCCGACAGTGAATATCCCCGGCTTGATATGGCGGTCGTTCACCTCTAGGGACTAGACGCCTGCACTCTTGAGCGGGTAATCGTTCGGTTTTAGCCTCCGCAGGCACGACAAGGTTTATCCTGTCGCGCTTACGGAGGTTTTTTATGCAGATTTATAAAGTGGGCGGCGCTGTACGTGATCGCCTTCTGGGTCAGCCAGTCACCGACATTGACTGGGTGGTGGTCGGTGCTTCGACCGAAGAAATGCTGATCAAGGGCTACCGCCCGGTCGGCACAGACTTCCCTGTGTTTCTTCATCCGCTGACGGGCGAGGAATATGCCCTGGCGCGTACTGAGCGTAAAAGCGGCGTGGGGTATGGCGGCTTCGTATTTCATGCAAGCCCAGACGTCACGCTGGAACAGGACCTGATCCGTCGCGACCTGACGATAAACGCGATGGCCGAAGACAAGGACGGCAACCTGACCGATCCGTACCACGGCCAGCAGGATCTTGAAGCACGCATCTTGCGCCACGTTTCCCCCGCATTTGCCGAAGATCCGCTCCGGGTGCTGCGCGTTGCCCGCTTCGCGGCGCGTTATGCACCGCAAGGATTCAGCATTGCTCCCGAGACCCTGGACCTGATGCGCCAGCTCAGTGAATCGGGTGAACTCCAGGCGTTGACGCCCGAGCGCAGCTGGAAGGAGATTTCCCGCGCACTCATGGAAAAACAGCCACAGGTGTTCATCAAGGTGCTGCATGAGTGCGGCGCGCTCAAAGACCTGATGCCTGAAGTCGAAGCGCTTTTCGGCGTGCCCCAACCCGAAGCGCATCACCCGGAAATCGATACCGGCGTGCATGTATTGAGCGTGCTGGAACAAGCCGCCCGCCATGAACATTCGCTGAGCGTACGCTGGGCGTGCCTGCTGCATGACCTGGGCAAAGGACTGACGCCGGAATCGGAATGGCCCAGGCACATTGCCCATGAACACACCGGCCTGCGCCTGATCAAGATCGTCAACGAGCGCTTCCGCGTGCCGAGGGAATGCCAGGAACTGGCGCTACTGGTCGGCCAGTACCATACCCACGGACACCGGGCACTGGAGCTGAAACCCTCGACCGTGCTGGAACTGCTGCAAAGCTTCGACGTATACCGCAGACCACAACGTTTCGAAGAATTCATCGCGGCGTGCGAAATGGATGCGCGGGGCCGTCAGGGCTTTGAACAACGCAATTATCCACAGGCGGACTACCTGCGCGGTGCTGCGCAGGCGGCGCGATCGGTGTCAGTACAGCCGCTGCTTGAAAAAGGTTTGCAGGGCAAGGATCTGGGCGACGCCCTGAAAAACGAGCGACTGGATGCGCTGAAGATCTACAAGGCGGAGTATGGCGGATAAGTGATTTGATCCTACGCTACGCGCATGAGCATCACGGCTGCATGCACCCAGGCCTGGAAGATGCACAAAACGGGGTCAAAAACGAAAGTGTCTGACTGAATGCGTACCCGTGGGAGGTGGCTTGCCGGCGATGGCATCAGTTCAGCCACCGATGTGTCGCTTCAGAAAAAGCATCGCCGGCAAGCCGCCTCCCACAGTCCGTTGCTTGCAGAAACACTTGCGTATAACGCTGAGTGCTTCGCGTGTACACGCAGCCCGCAACGCTGCGCGTGTCCATGCTCAGCACTCATCGCTCTACACAATTCTGGAAGACGCGAAAAACGGGGGGGGGGGCAAAAGCGAAAGTATCTGACTGAATGCGTACCCGTGGGAGGCGGCTTGCCGGCGATCGCGGCCGTTCAATCACCGATGTGTCGCTTCAAAAAAAGCATCGCCGGCAAGCCGCCTCCCACAGTCCTTTGGTCGCAGCAAAACGTGTGTATGACGCCTGGAAAACGCGCAAAGCGGGGCCAGAACGAAAGTGTCTGACTGCATGCATACCCCGTGGGAGGCGGCTTGCCGGCGATGGCGTCCGTTCAGTCACTGATGCATGGGGCACGATCATTGTGAAATCAGCCCTTGAGCAACCCCGCAGGCGTGAGTGCCTGCCCTCGCCACTCGAACGCCACAGGCCAGAGCTGCTGGTCGATCTGCGCCTCGGCCCACAGTGTGCTGAACGGCACGCCGACACCCGGATGCGAACGATCCGGGGCGATCAGCGACAGCGGCCATAACACGAAGGCGTTTTTGAGGATTTCTGCACGGGGCAGTATCAGCCCGTCAAAATTGCCGACCTGCTCGCCATACAGCAACACGTCGATGTCCAGCGGCAGGCCCTTGCGATCCGGGGCATAGCGGCCATTGTCGGCCTCGATGAATTTCAAGCGGCGATCCAGTTCCAGCAACGGCAGGTCGGTCAGCGCCGAGACCACCAGATTGAAGAACGGGCCGCTCTTGATGCCCACCGGGTGGCTCTCGAACACGGGCGAGCAGCTCAGGTCGCTCAGAAAACCATCGAGCGCATCCAGCCCGGCATGCAGGTGCGTTTCGCGCTCGATGTTACTGCCGAGCCCGAGAAAAATCCGCGTCAGCGACATCCGCGCTCGATCTCCACGCCCACACCGGCAGCGGCAGGAACCGCACCGGGCTTGGTCAGCCTCAGGTGCAACCAGGGAATAGTGAACTCCGCCATCAGCACCTCGGCCAGACGTTCTGCGAACGTCTCGACCAACTGGAACCGGGCCTGTTCGGCAAAGGCCTGAATGCGGGCCGAAACACTGGCGTAGTCGAGCGCTTTGCTCAGGTCATCGCCCGCCGCAGCAGGTCGGTTGTCCCACGCAAAACTCAGGTCCAGACGCAGGCACTGACGAATGCCGCGCTCCCAGTCATAGGCGCCGATCACGGTATCGACCTCAAGACCCTGGATGAAAACTCTGTCCAAGCACTACTCTCCACTGCACGACAAGGGCGCGATGCGCCGTTAGAATCAGGGCATCCTCGCCCGGAATGGTTAGCATGTTTTGGTTACTGGCGACTTTCGCCTACCTGCTTGGCTCACTGTCCTTCGCTATCCTGCTCAGCCGCCTGAGCGGCAACCCCGACCCGCGTGACAGCGGCTCAGGCAATGCAGGCGCGACCAACATGTTGCGCCTGGCAGGCAAAAAACTGGCCATCCTCACGCTGCTGGGCGACCTCTGCAAAGGCCTTGCCCCGGTACTGATCGCCAACGCTCTGGGCCTCGATCCCTTCCAGCAAGGCTGGATCGGGGTCTGTGCAGTGCTGGGCCATCTGTTCCCGCTGTACTTTCGCTTCCGGGGCGGCAAGGGTGTTGCCACCGCCGCTGGCGTGCTGCTGGGCCTGTACCTGCCAGCGGCCCTGCTGGCCATTGCCGTCTGGCTGCTGACATTCCGTCTGACCCGCACCAGCTCGCTCGCTGCCTTGATAGCCACGCCCCTCACCCTGCCACTGCTGGCCTGGCAAGAACCGAGGGCGCTGCTGCCCATGAGCGTGCTGACCCTGCTGATCGTCTGGCGCCATCGCGGCAATCTACGCGACCTGCTCGCCGGGCGCGAACGGCATTTCTGAATGCCCGGATGAAACCGGCTCACTCGACATGCCATCGCACCTGACATACACGCCTCAGAGGCCCGACAGTTGCTCCATTGGCCAGCGCGCCTGCACGCTGATGCTCAAATCTTCCTTCTGGCCTGCCTGCAAACGCTGGCAGCCGGCATACGCGATCATCGCGCCGTTGTCGGTGCAGAATTCGGGACGCGCGTAGAACACCTGCCCGCGCAACTCACCCAGCATGCTCTCCAGCGACTGCCGCAATGCCTTGTTGGCACTGACGCCACCGGCGATGACCAGACTCTTGAGCCCGGTCTGCTTGAGCGCGCGCTTGCACTTGATGGTCAAAGTCTCCACTACCGCCTGCTGGAAGGCCAGAGCGATGTCGCAACGGGTTTGCTCACTGTCGTCCCCGGCACTCTGGCATTGCTGCCAGGTATTGAGCGCAGAGGTTTTCAGGCCGCTGAAGCTGAACATCAGCCCCGGACGATCGGTCATCGGCCGCGGGAAGACGAACCGCCCTGCCACGCCCTGCGTCGCCAGGCGGGAAATCTCGGGACCACCCGGATATTGCAGCCCCATCATCTTGGCCGTTTTGTCGAACGCCTCGCCTGCCGCATCATCAAGCGTCTCGCCCAGCAATTCGTATTGGCCGATGCCATCGACGCGAACCAGCTGCGTATGGCCGCCGGATACCAACAAAGCGACGAACGGGAACTGCGGCGGGTTTTGCTCAAGCATCGGGGCCAGCAGATGGCCTTCCATGTGATGAACACCGAGCGCCGGAATATCCCAGGCGAACGCCAAGGCCTGAGCGCAGGACGCGCCGACCAGCAAAGCACCCACGAGGCCCGGCCCCGCGGTGTAAGCAATGGCGTCGATGTCCGTCGCCACGCAGTCGGCTTCGGCCAGCGTCTGGCGAATCAGGGGCAGCATGCGCTTGACGTGATCGCGCGAAGCCAGCTCCGGCACCACACCGCCATAGGCGCGGTGCAGGTCGATCTGGCTGAATAATGCGTCGGCCAGCAAACCGCGTTCGCTGTCGTAAAGTGCGACGCCGGTTTCATCGCAGGACGTTTCTAATCCCAGTACTAGCATGGGTTTGCGCCTTGTAGGGGGCAGATTTGAAGGCGCGCATAATAGTCGCCGACCGAGGCGCCGACCAGCGGTTTTCGATCAGAGGCTTTGCATTCCTCTCAATGAGGGGTTAACATCCGCAACCCTTAAAAACCGACGTACTTTTGTGCAGTGTTTGCACGAAGCGTTGACCCCGGTAATGAATGAAGGTAGCTCTGGATGCCAGCCGTCAAAGTTAAAGAGAACGAACCCTTCGACGTAGCTCTGCGTCGTTTCAAGCGCTCCTGCGAAAAAGCCGGTGTTCTGGCTGAAGTTCGTAGCCGCGAATTTTACGAGAAGCCGACTTCTGAGCGTAAGCGTAAGGCAGCAGCTGCTGTCAAACGTCACGCCAAGAAAGTTCAGCGCGAACAGCGCCGCGCCGTTCGTCTGTATTAATACAGACTAGCGTCGCAAGCTTCTGCCTTGCCCGACCTTACAGTCGGGCTGTCGGCAGTTGCAGTGATCGCATCACGCTAGATTGACCGAGCAGTCCAGGCCGCACATGCGACCCAGACTTCAGTCAAGCACGTCCAGCCTGCTTATAGGTGACATTGATCACGTCCACTCGGACAGCAAATCGATCAATGGACAAGACGAGTATGCCTTGATGACTTCGCAAGAAGCTCAGCCAAGGCAGCGTCTCGTGTGCCACTCGCTCATGCCCCAGGCATGCAGTGAGTATGTGCCTATTTCCTTTCCATGCCCAAGCGCCGACCTTCGGATGCGAAGACGTGCCCGTTTGTTGCACTGCCTTTCAAAATGGCGGCTGACAGGCTGACGCAACGCTCGTAGAGTCACCCGATACTTTCGTAATACGCTTGATATGAGAACGCCATGGCCGGGCTGATTCCCCAGAGCTTCATCGACGACCTTCTGAACCGCACCGATATTGTCGACGTGGTCAGCTCGCGCGTGCAGCTCAAGAAAACCGGCAAGAACTACAGCGCCTGCTGCCCGTTCCATAAAGAGAAGACCCCCTCTTTCAGCGTCAGCCCGGACAAACAGTTCTATTACTGCTTTGGCTGCGGCGCAGGCGGCAACGCGCTTGGCTTCATCATGGACCACGACAACCTGGACTTCCCCCAGGCCGTCGAGGACCTTGCCAAGGCCGCGGGCATGGAAGTGCCGCGCGAGCAAAGCGTAAAAGGCCAGAAGCCACGTCAGCCGACGGACTCGCCGCTTTACCCGTTGCTGACCGCCGCTGCCGAGTTCTATCGCCAGGCCCTGAAGAACCACCCGACGCGCAAATCCGCAGTGGACTACCTCAAGGGCCGCGGCCTGTCAGGCGAAATCGCACGGGACTTCGGCCTGGGCTTTGCGCCACCGGGCTGGGACAACCTCTACAAACACCTGAGCAGCGACTCATTGCAGCAAAAGGTGATGATCGACGCCGGTCTGCTGATCGAGAACGCCGAAACCGGAAAGCGCTACGACCGTTTCCGTGACCGGGTGATGTTTCCGATTCGCGACTCACGCGGCCGCGTCATCGCCTTCGGCGGGCGGGTGCTGGGCGACGACAAGCCCAAGTACCTGAACTCGCCGGAAACACCTGTATTCCATAAGGGCCAAGAGCTGTACGGCCTGTTCGAGGCACGCAAATACAATCGCAACCTCGACGAGATCATCGTCGTCGAAGGCTACATGGACGTGATCGCACTGGCCCAGCAAGGCCTGCGCAACGCCGTGGCCACGCTGGGTACGGCGACCAGCGAAGAGCATTTGAAGCGCCTGTTCAGGGTCGTGCCCAACGTGCTGTTCTGCTTCGACGGCGACCAGGCTGGCCGCAATGCCGCCTGGCGAGCCCTTGAAGCGACTCTCTCGAACCTGCAGGACGGACGGCGTGCGCGCTTTCTGTTTCTGCCCGAGGGAGAAGACCCCGACACTCTGGTGCGCTCCGAAGGCACCGACGCGTTCAAGGCGCGCATCAACCAGCACGCTCAACCGCTGGCGGATTATTTTTTCGAACAGCTGACCAAAGAGGCTGATCCTCGCTCGCTGGAGGGAAAGGCGCACATGGCCACCCTCGCCGCTCCCCTGATCGACAAGGTGCCCGGCGCTAATCTCAAGACCTTGATGCGTCAGCGCCTGACCGAAATCACCGGCCTGACAGGCGAAGCGGTCAGCCAACTGGTGCAGAGCGCACCGGCGCAGGCGGCGCCCGGCTACGATCCGTACGTCGATTACGACGCCATGCCTGACTTTGCCGATTACCAGCCACAAGGCGGTTATGAAGCACAGCAGGAATGGACGCCAAAGAAAACCGGCGGTCCGAATCAGAAAAAATGGGAAAAGAAACCTTGGGATAAAAAAGGCAAGCGACCGGACTTCGAGCCACGCACCCCACGGGTGCCAACAGCCGTCGAGCCGCCGATGCAGGCCGCCCTGAGGACATTACTGCACCACCCGGAACTGGCCGAAAAGGTCGAAAATGCCAGCCATTTTGCGGCAGAAGACCAGTCTCAAGCTCAATTGCTGGTCTCGCTCATTGAAGCCAGGCAAAAGAATCCCAACCTTCGGTCGTTACAGTTGATAGCGCGATGGCATGGTACCGAACAGGGCCGTTTGCTGCGCGCACTGGCCGAAAAGGAATGGTTGATTGAGGCCGACAACCTTGAACAACAGTTTTTCGACACTATAACTAGCTTATCCGCTCGCCAACGCGAGCGCAGCCTGGAACATCTGATCACTAAAGCACGTCAAACCGAACTGAGTGCAGAAGAGAAAATTCAGCTTCGTGACCTGCTAAATCGCAATGTTCCTGCACAAACCCCGACCTCAACTGGCGCGTGAGGTCATAGCTCGGGTATAATCCTCGGCTTGTTTTTTGCCCGCCAAGACCTTCAGTGGATAGGGTGTTATGTCCGGAAAAGCGCAACAGCAGTCTCGTATCAAAGAGTTGATCACCCTGGGTCGTGAGCAGAAGTATCTGACTTACGCAGAGGTCAACGACCACCTGCCCGAGGATATTTCAGATCCTGAGCAGGTGGAAGACATCATCCGCATGATCAACGACATGGGGATCCCGGTACACGAGAGTGCTCCGGATGCGGACGCCCTGATGCTGGCCGACGCCGATACCGATGAGGCAGCCGCAGAAGAAGCGGCCGCAGCATTGGCAGCGGTCGAAACCGACATCGGTCGTACCACCGATCCCGTTCGCATGTACATGCGTGAGATGGGCACCGTTGAACTTCTGACCCGTGAAGGCGAGATCGAAATCGCCAAACGTATCGAAGAAGGCATCCGTGAAGTGATGGGCGCAATCGCGCACTTCCCTGGCACGGTTGACCATATTCTTTCCGAATACACACGTGTCACGAGTGAAGGCGGCCGCCTGTCCGACGTTCTCAGCGGCTATATCGACCCGGATGACGGCATCGCGCCGCCTGCCGAAGTCCCTCCTCCCATCGACCCTAAAGCCGTCAAGGCCGAAGGCTCTGACGATGACGAAGAGGAAACGGCTGACTCGAGCGAAGATGAAGACGAAGTCGAAAGCGGTCCGGATCCTGTCATCGCACAACAGCGCTTCGGTGCCGTGTCCGATCAGATGGAGATCACCCGCAAGGCGCTCAAGAAGTACGGTCGCGAAGACAAGCACGCCATTGCCGAGCTGGTCGCCCTTGCCGAACTGTTCATGCCCATCAAGCTGGTTCCAAAACAGTTTGAAGGTCTTGTAGAGCGCGTACGCGGTGCCCTTGATCGTCTGCGTGCTCAGGAACGCGCCATCATGCAGCTGTGCGTACGTGATGCACGTATGCCGCGCGCCGACTTCCTTCGCCAGTTCCCCGGCAACGAAGTCGACGAAAGCTGGACCGACGCGCTGGCCAAAGGCAAGAGCAAATATGCCGAAGCCATTGGTCGCCTGCAGCCCGACATCCAGCGTTGCCAGCAGAAGCTGTCTGCGCTCGAAGAAGAGACAGGCCTGAAGATCGTCGAGATCAAGGACATCAACCGTCGCATGTCGATCGGTGAGGCCAAGGCCCGCCGCGCGAAGAAAGAGATGGTTGAAGCGAACCTGCGTCTGGTGATCTCCATCGCCAAGAAGTACACCAACCGTGGCCTGCAATTCCTCGACCTGATCCAGGAAGGCAACATCGGCTTGATGAAGGCGGTAGACAAGTTCGAATACCGTCGTGGTTACAAGTTCTCGACGTATGCCACGTGGTGGATCCGTCAGGCGATCACTCGCTCGATTGCCGACCAGGCACGCACCATCCGTATTCCGGTGCACATGATCGAGACGATCAACAAGCTCAACCGCATTTCCCGCCAGATGTTGCAGGAAATGGGTCGCGAACCGACCCCGGAAGAGCTGGGTGAACGCATGGAAATGCCTGAGGACAAGATCCGCAAGGTATTGAAGATCGCCAAAGAGCCGATCTCCATGGAAACCCCGATCGGTGACGACGAAGATTCCCATCTGGGCGACTTCATCGAAGACTCGACCATGCAATCGCCAATCGACGTTGCAACGGTTGAAAGCCTGAAAGAAGCAACACGCGAAGTGCTGTCGGGCCTCACGGCTCGTGAAGCCAAGGTTCTGCGCATGCGTTTCGGCATCGACATGAACACCGACCACACGCTGGAAGAGGTCGGCAAACAGTTCGACGTCACCCGCGAGCGGATTCGTCAGATCGAAGCCAAGGCACTGCGCAAACTGCGTCACCCGACCCGAAGCGAACACCTGCGTTCGTTCCTCGACGAGTAAGACGCAACACGCGATGCGATCAAACAAAACCCCCGGCCCTGTGCCGGGGGTTTTGCGTTTCAGGCCTGCTCGCCACGTCCAGCGCCCTCCCCGGCCTGCGCTCAAAGCTGATCGTCAGGCGAGCCCGTCGATGATCGTCCGGAAGGCAAACTTCAAGAATTTGACCTACAACTATGTGTCACCTCAGGCAAAAAGCCTGCTGGCTACCCTTTGGCCTATCGGTTGTTGCCAAGGTTTTGTATTGCAGCATCGCGCATCTGAAATCGCGCCGATGTTGAAACCTTATGCACGCAACACACCAGCAGCGGTAACGGCCACAGCCTTGCCCCACTCGTCCACGACGAGGGATCGAGTGCCGAGCCCCCGCGTTATCGGAAGCCAGACCAAGCACGGACGTGAGCACTTATGCGTGGATTAATGACCGACATCAGTGACAGCAAGCAAACCGAAGAAGCGCTTCGTCTATCCGAAGACAGGTTCGCCTCAGTCTTCGCCCACTGCCCCGACATCATGGTCATCGCCAGCCTCATCGATGGCCAGATACTGGAGGCCAATAGCGCCTTCATCGAGCAATCAGGTTTCACCGCCGAAGAAGCCATTGGCAAGACCCCCACCCAGATCAACGTCTGGGGCGTTCCCGGTATCGGCCCCGGCCTTCTTGAGCAGCTGCAGAAGGGCAACATTCGCAATCTGGAAATACCGTTTCGGCGCAAGGACGGGCAAACCTTCTCCGGACTCATCTCCGCCCAACCTTTCGAACTGGGCTCAACGCCCGCCGTCCTGGTGGTGGTCCGGGACATCACCCCGCTCAAACAGGCGCAACAACAATTGCAGCTCTCCGAGGAGAAGTTTGCCAAAGCCTTTCACGCCTCTCCAGACGGGCTGACCATCAGCCGCATACGCGACGGGATCATTCTGGAGATCAACGAGGGCTTTTCCCGCATCACTGGCTACACCGAAAAGCAGTGCATTGAGCGCTCCACGTTCGATCTGGGTATCTGGGCCGACCCGAATGAACGCAAGGCGATTCTGGCCCACCTTCAGCAGCACGGCTCCGTACACGACTTCCGCGCCAGGATTCGTAGCGCTGACGGCAGCATCCTGCTCTGCGAGCTCTCGTCACACCCGGTGCTGATTGAGGGCGAAGACTGCCTGCTAACCATTTCTCGCGACATCACTGAGCGTCAACAGATGCAGGAAAAACTGCACCTGGCCGCCACCGTTTTCGAAAGCACGGCCGAAGGCGTACTGATCACCGACACCCGCCAGCGCATTAACGCCGTCAACCGCGCCTTCAGTGAGATCACCGGATACAGCGAGGCCGAAGCCATTGGCCACACCCCTCGCCTGCTCGCCTCCGGTCGACACGACAGCGCCTTCTACGCAGCGATGTGGCATCAACTGACAGCAGAGGGCCACTGGCAAGGCGAGATCTACAATCGCCGAAAGAACGGCGACATCTACCCCAACTGGCTGACGATCAGCGCCGTGCGCAATAAGGACCACGCCATCACTCACTTCGTCTCCGTTTTCGCCGATATCTCCAGCCTGAAACAAGCTCAGGCCCGCCTGGACTACCAGGCGCACCACGACCCCCTCACCGGCCTGCCCAACCGCACCCTGTTCGAGAGTCGCCTGCAGACCGCGCTGCTGCACAGTGAAGAGTCCGGCAGCCTGGGCGCGGTGTTGTTTCTGGACCTGGACCGCTTCAAACACATCAACGACAGCCTCGGGCACCCCGTCGGCGACCTGCTGCTCAAAGGCATTGCCGTGCGCCTCAAGGAACACCTGCGCGACATCGACACCGTCGCACGGCTGGGCGGCGATGAATTCATCGTCCTGCTGCCCGGCCTGCTGCAACCCAGCGACGCCGTCTCCATCGCCAACAAGCTGCTGGGCTGCTTCAGCGCGCCCTTTCAGGCGGGAGAACACGAATTCTTCATCAGTTCCAGCATTGGCTGCAGCCTGTTCCCCATCGACGGCACAGACGTCGCGACGCTGGTCAAAAATGCCGACGCCGCGATGTACCGCTCCAAGGCCAAAGGGCGCAACCGCGTCGAAAGCTACACCCGCGACCTGACCGTTCAGGCGAGCGAACGCATCGCCCTTGAACAGGAACTCCGACGCGCACTGGAGCGCAACGAACTGAGCCTGTCGTTCCAGCCCAAAACCAGCCTGCTGACCAACACCCTGGTCGGCGCCGAAGCCTTGATTCGCTGGAACCACCCGACCTTCGGCGAAGTACCACCTGAACACTTCATCCCGCTGGCCGAAGAAAACGGCATGATCCTGCAGATCGGCGACTGGGTCATCGAACAGGCCTGCCGTCAGATGCACCACTGGCGCAAAACCCACAAACCGTTCGGCCCGCTGTCCGTCAACCTCGCCGGCGCACAACTGCGCCAACCGGACCTCGTCGAACGCATCGAACACCTGCTGAGCGACCACGGCCTGGAGCCCGGCAGCCTGCAACTGGAAATCACCGAAAACTTCATCATGAGCCAGACCCAGGAAGCCCTGGCCGTGCTGCATAAACTCAAGAAACTCGGCGTGCAACTGGCCATCGACGACTTCGGCACCGGCTACTCATCACTGAGCTACCTCAAACGCCTGCCGCTCGACATCCTCAAGATCGACCAGTCCTTCGTCCGCGGCCTGCCCGAAGACACCCACGACGCCGCCATCGTCCGCGCCATCATCGCCCTGGGCCGCAGCATGCAACTGACCGTCATCGCCGAAGGCGTGGAGAACAGCGAACAACAGCAATTCCTGGCCGCAGAAGGCTGCGAACAGATGCAAGGCTACATCGTCAGCCTGCCGCTGCCGCCCGAGGAATTCTGCGCGAGGTTTCTTCTTATCGACGTTTAGGACTTTTCGGATAGCACAGCCGCGAAACCGCCGTTATAATCCGCGTCCTGCTGAGGGCCCATAGCTCAGTTGGTTAGAGCAGAGGACTCATAATCCTTTGGTCCACGGTTCGAGTCCGTGTGGGCCCACCACCTTTGAAAGCCGCGCATTGCGGGGCTTTTGTGTTTCTGGCGGAACCCTCACAGATACAGTCTCATGACGATTTAGGTACAGGATCGGTCAGCCAGCAGCCTTAGCCGCCCCCTTCTCATGGCGACTCTCGTCAACCCCGTCACGACGCCTGAAAAGCACTTATTCGTAAAACCACACGCAGTCTCTCAAAGCTCCCCAGTCAAAAACTGCGCCCTGCCATGACCAAAGCTCCAGTCTGCATCCGTGTTGGTGACGATGGACACCATGAGGTCATTGGCGTCGATCCCGCAGTCTTCTTGCAGCGCCTGGGCGAGCAACTGATAAAACCTGACCTTGGATTCTTCAGTCCTGGGGCGGCTGGTCACGCTAATCATCACAACCTTGTCCGTGCGGGGAATACCAAGCCCCGTGTCTTCGACAATCATTCGGCTTGGACGGTGTTCGTTGACGATCTGATAGCGATCACCTTCAGGCACCTGAAATGCTTCAACCACGGCGCGGTGTACAGCATCGAGCAGGATTTTCACCTGGTCATCGGAACGGCCTTCAATGAGGTCAATGTTGATCAATGGCATGATTGAAATCTCGTAATGGAAAGCGCCGTGGCGCAGGACAGGGATCACAAGATAAAGCGTCAAACTGTTCACGACCAGATAAGATAATTGAACTCATTGTTTGCGTATGAGAACAATCGGATCATGAAAAAGTCGGAAATTGAAGGGTTATGGACGCACATCCATTGGCTGTCTGTTCTGGAGGAACAAGGGACCTACACAGCGGCGGCAGCACGATTAGGCGTTAGCAAGTCTGCAGTGAGCCAACGAATCAGTGAGCTTGAAGAGGCGACGGGGCTGCGCCTGGTTCTGAGAACAACACGAAGTGTTCGATTGACTGACGCAGGCAGCTCACTGGTGAGAGAGGTGCGCGGTGCTTATGCCCATATTGCCAAGAGCTTCTTGGATGTCAGGGACTCTGCAGGCGCTGTGCGTGGGCTTCTGAGGTTAACTGCACCTGTTGCCTTCGCCCGGCAACAATTGGTGCCACGCTTGGCAGGCTTTCTCGAAAAATACCCTGAGGTCTGCCTGCAACTGGACGTTTCCGACAGCATTAGCTCCATTGCCACCGATGGGTACGACCTGGCTGTTCGTCATGGTTACCAGGTGCCGGACACGCACGTTGCGTGGAAGCTCTGTGAAACACGGTCTGTACTCGTAGCCACCCGTGAGTATCTGGATCACTGTGGCGAACCTGAAACACCGGGTGATCTCACACAACACAACTGCCTGTATTATCCACGGGGCTCCGATACGCCAGCCTGGACTTTCGAGTGCTCGTCGAAAGGGAGTGAGTTGCGTGAGCGGTTGACCGTCCCGATTAAAGGAACATTCGCGACCAACAACAGTGAAGCGCTTCGTGAAGCTGCTCAGGCTCACTTGGGTATTGCGCTGCTTCCCGACTTCAGCGCCCAGGCAGCGTTAGCGCAAGGTTCGCTGGTTCAAGTACTTGATCACTGGCAACTCAAGGGAGCGTTCTCCGACGAAATCAACCTGATCCGGCCTTACTCGCCGCAAATTCCCAAGGCAGTCACGGCTCTGGTGGCGTATCTCAAAGACCAGTTTTCACAAGGCTTCTGACGAAGATGTGGATCATTGTCCTGGAGGGCATTTGGCCCGGAAGGGACTTTCTGACACTCACACAGCCACCCTTACACTGAAGTATCACAGCTCTGCTGCGATTCTCACCGGGGCTGCCTGAATGCATTGACCCCATGAAGGGGTCGAGAGTGCACGCAGTAGATGCCGCAGTAGCAAGATGATGTGGCAGTAAAAGTAGCAGTCGTGGTCAAGGCCCCATCAGCACCAAGGCCTTGACCATTGAAGTGTTTTTTGCCCACCCTAACCTCCGGACCTGTTATCGCAGCTAACGCATTCTTCGACAAAATGAGTCGGTAACGGCTTTAGTCCGCGCGTGCCACCACCTTTGAGCGCCTCACATTGCGCGGCTTTTCGCGTTTATGGGTGGCTCACCACACCTAAAATCCTTGAGCACACACAGACGCCGGACAGCGCCATGAGCCGTCCTTTACCATCCAATTGACAGATTCCCGCTGGTTCATTGTAATGGCCGACGTTTACGGATAATGCAAGGGACCTGCCATGACCAAGACGTCATCTTCGGGCCGGGGCGATCTGCTCCGCGCGCTGATTTTCATCCCGCTGGGCCTTTGCCTGCTCTTCCTCACCGCTTGGCTGGTTGAAGACCGACTGAGCTTTCTCGCCCAAGCGCAACGTGCTGAAGGGCATGTCAGTGCCCTGAACGCGGGCGGCAGCCATCCCCAGATTGACTTCATCGACGCCGCCACAGGCCAGGCAATCAGCTACCCTGAGAGCGGATTTATATTCGGCTACGCAGTCGGCGACGCAGTGAAGGTGCTCTACCGCACCGAAGCCCCCTCCCGCACCGCGATCATTAAAGACAATGGCGCGCTATGGGGCGCGAGCCTGCTGGCGGGCATGTTCGCACTCGTGTTCACCGCAGGAGGCGGCTACCACATGGCCGCATGGATCCGCCGGCGCCAGATGACGCGGCCTCTATAACGATATTTACCTGCGTATTCCATTACCCGTCACTGCGAACAAGCCCGTTCAATAGGCCTGACTCAGGCCCTGAAAACGAACGTGGTTCACCCGAAGGTTTTCATAAACGGCTCAGCGCATCGCCCGATTGCAGCGAATACATCCGGCGCCTGTTCGCTCAGTTCAACTGAACGCGCCAAGACTTGCTCCAGTGCTTGCAGTTGCTCCGAGATCACCTCTTCTGGGCGCACCACATCACAGGTCTGGGCGAAATCCAGTAGGCCTTGCCGCGAAGCAAATAGTGACTTGTTGCCAACCAGATCCAGCGCCAGGACGTCCTCGGGGATGTAGGCCGTGGTGTTGACGATGTCGTAGGCAGGAGCAAGCCGTGCATCGCGCTGGATGGGGTCGGAGTACAACAGGCCAAAGTTTTTCAGGTGAGCGTCACCGTTCCCGACTATGCAACTCAGGGTCACAATGGCAAATAGCTGGGCCAATGAGTCTTGCACCTGATCAGGGGCACAAAACAGACGGATTGCTTTAGCGATGGCAGAGTAGCTCTTGCTGTATTTCTGCTCAGCAGGCAGCCCCATCAGTGCCGTCATGTCCTCGAAGCCTATGGGGTTGAGTTGGTCATCCCGGTCGAAGCGTCGCATGATGAACAGCTTGGAGTTATCGGACAGGTAGAACTCCGGTACCGCAATGCCTGCTTCCTTTGCCACAGACATACAAATGAATTCGTTGATCGCCAAACCCGGAAACTCATCCCGGCCACTCTTGATGATCAGGTCGGAGGTCTTCGACGTAAAACGCGACGGCGCTTGCTCTTGTCGCTCTGGAACCAGCACCTTGGGTTGCACGCCCGAGATGCCGGCACGCAGGATGTAACGATCCACCAAACCCGCAAAGATGTCCTCGGTACCGTCCCACGCGAGAATCTCGTCAAGACGCTCTCCTGGGAACTGCTGTCGTTGCAATAGTGCATCGACCTCCGGCGAACGGACCGTTACTCGACCGATAGGTGAGCTGCTGCCAGACAGCGCCAACAGCAACATCGGATCGACGGTTGCGATCTTGGCCAAACGGTTACGTAGCTGCTCCAGGACGTAACCTTCCGGTAGATTCATCTGGAAAATTGGATGCAGCTCACGATGGCGGTACTCATCCAGACGCAGAGGCATAAGCAGGCTGATCGCGGCTTGAGCCTTGGCGTCATGGTGATAACGAAACAGGTAATCACCTGCGCTGCTCAGGATTCTTCCACTCTCGCCTTCTGGCGTTGCGACCATCAGCGCGGTCATCATCAGTCAAACACTCCCTGAATTTCATCCAGCGTGGGCATGGCGGCGGGTATGACCGAGAGTTCACAATCCAGAGCTCCGAGCACCCGCGCATAGGCCGTCATGCCTACCGAGAGATCACCTTTCTCTATGGCGATGATCTTTTGCCGCGTGACGGCTGCCAAAGCGGCGAGCCTGGCTTGCGTCAGCCCTCGATTGAGGCGGCGCTGTCGAATCTGCTGGCCGAGGCGCGTTGTGATCAGGATATAGTCCATGTTCCGTATACATAACAAATCAGATGAAATGTAACGTATACCTAACCTCTGAAAAAATCAAAGCCAACATGAGAGTGGGTTGTTTGAGCCGCTATGCCGGCCAGCGGATGTGCTGAACGTCTATCCGGCGCAACGTGAAACCTCACTGATCCGTGATACCGCCAGCCCCACGTAACCACGCTCATTTCCGAGGTCTGAACGCATCCTCACGCAGTCCATTCAATCATCTCTGTTGCGCTACAGATGCTCATGAACCAGCCGGCAGCGGTGGCCGGTGAGAGACGCTATCTCGTTGACCAGGCGCTCGTCGATGGGCCAATTCCAGAAGCCGAAGGCGAGGTTGCCAAAGCCCCATTCACAGCTCATGAACTTCCATTCCACGATGCTGCAACGTTCGCGGCAGGTCGGGCATTGCAGGCGGTCGTCAGGTTCTGCTGAAACCCATGCTTGCACAGCGTCACTCCAAGGCACGTCATCGGGACTGTGCGTGGCGTTACAGCTGGGGCATTCAAAGGCTTGTATGCCGTTATCGCCCGTATGAAATACGCGTCGTTCGATGATGATTTGCACACCGCCCTGCGAGAGCAGATCCTCCACCGGGCAAGCGTCCCAGTTCGCCGCCCTCAGGCCGCGACCGAGCAAATCCGGCCCTGCCCACGAGGGTGCTTGTGGTGCTGACAGGGACACTATCTGTTGTGCAATAAGCCAGTCCCTGACCTGCTGGGCCAAAGGTTTTGCCGCTTCCAGCGAGGCATCCAGAACGACGATCCAATCGACATTGGCTCCCATGGCAGCTCCTCAGGTATCGGTACATTGAATGTCTCGGCCTTGCATGACGCCAGCGTCACACTTTCGCACCGTCGGTTGGCCATTGCTCAGGATCAAAAGCTTCGTGAGCAAGCTCACTCCCACGGTTTGTTGCGTTGTGTGCGGCACGCGGCCTTGGCGTTGCTTTTATCATCACTGCCCTGCCACGTCCTGCAGCCTGACCAACTCCCCACTTTGAAGCGTCCTCTCCTGCACACTCAACGCTCGCTCATGTGCGGCTAACCTGCCTGTATTGTCTCCTTGCAGTTGACAGACAAACCTTTTTCAAGCGCTTTTTCAACTTACAGATGGACATTAATCTAGCCACATGTTGAAACGACAGCCACTCACCACTTCGAAAAAGGATTCCATCATGACCAACGCCACTTACAACCGCCTGAACAAAGACGACGCCGTCGTTCTGCTGGTCGATCACCAGACAGGTCTGATTTCGCTGGTACAGGACTTCACCCCGAACGAATTCAAAAACAACGTTTTGGCGTTGGCCGACGTGGCGAAGTTCTTTGAGCTGCCGACCATTCTGACCACCAGCTTCGAACAAGGTCCGAATGGCCCGCTGGTGCCGGAACTCAAGGAGATGTTCCCGGACGCGCCTTACATTGCTCGCCCTGGCCAGATCAACGCCTGGGACAACGAAGACTTCGTCAAGGCGATCAAGGCCACCGGTCGCAAACAGTTGATCATTGCCGGTGTGGTCACAGACGTTTGTGTCGCCTTCCCGACCTTGTCGGCCCTGGCGGAAGGGTTTGATGTGTTCGTGGTGACTGACTCGTCCGGCACGTTCAACACGGCTGTGCAGCAGGCCGCCTGGAACCGTATGACCCAGGCAGGCGCGCAGATGATGAACTGGTTCTCGGTGGCGTGTGAGTTGCAACGTGACTGGCGCAACGACATCGAAGGCCTGGGCAATCTGCTGTCCCAGCGTATTCCGAACTACCGCAACCTGATGAACAGCTACGCGGCCTTGACTGCACGCTGACAGGTCGTCACAGGAGGGCATTTTGCCCTCCTGCATGTACCTCTATATCAAGTCCCACCATCAGTTCAGCATCCCCCTCAACCTGACCACCTCCCGCGCTTGAATCAACCTCTCCTCTGCACTCAATGCCTGCTCGCAATACTCACGACTCAGGAAAAGTATCACGTCGTTCCCATCCGGCTCTGCGGCATACCCAGGGTGATCCGCAACCTGCGCAAACAATCTCTTGGTGACTGGCGCGATATGGAAATGCAGATTGAATCCTGCCGAGAAACCCAGTTTGTAGACGATCACTTTCCAAGGTTCATATCCCCGCATCAGAAGCTGTTCTGTGCTGCGCAAAACACCTCCCAGCTCGGCCAGCGCTGCCTCGTTCAGGTCGCCCAGATCAGAGGCGGGCGCAACAGACGCAACCATCAGATAGCCGCTGTATCGCGCATCACGCCGATGGCTGATACGCCAGTGCGCGGTCTCAAAGATGTCCCACTCGGTCATACGCCCCTCCTCTGGCTCTTTATCTGCAAATGACTCAAAACGGAGAATATGACACCGCACCTCAGGCATGCGAAATTGCGGGCACTTCGTTATTCATCGCATCAGCAGGAACAGCTCTCAATGGACCTGAAATTCAGCCACATCGACGTCCTCGTCAGCAACCTCGAAGAAGCCTGCGCTTATTACGCGCACATCCTGCAAGCCAGAATCTCCAGAACCCTGATCTGGGAACGAGGCGGTCTGCATGTGCGTTATGCCATCGCGATGATCGGCACTGAACGCTTCATGCTGGTCCAGCCGCTGGCGGGAAATCTGAAGGCGCTGCTGGATGCATCAGGTGAGGGAATGATTTATCGGCATTGTTACTCGACACCGGACATCGAGAAGGCTTACGACCAATTGATCGCGGCCGGTGTGCAGCCCGAAGACGAGAACGGCCAGCCGCTGGCCCGCTCGAACCTGCAGTCGCCATCCGGAGGACGGATCATCTGGCTGCCCAAGCGCTTCGGGCATTTCTCTGTGGAGATTCTGGAAGAGAAAACGCTGGAGGCGTTTATCGAGGAGGCGTTTACGGAGTAGCCAATAACATACCCGCGCCCTGACTGTGAGCAAGCAGCAGGACCGTTCTGCTACCCTGCCAGGGTGCAAAAACCTTGGAGATGCCCATGGAAACCGATCCGATTTGCCTTGTTTTCATACCTGCACTGGTAGTCATTCTGACAGCCGTAGAAAACGAAAAAGGCTCGCCACTCACTGAGGAGGAAGTCGTCGGCATCCGGGACAAGGCGACATGCATGGCAGTCCGGTTCAGTGTCGCGCTCAGTATGGAAAAGGAGCGAGGCTACCCGGATATCGTTGCTGAGAACTGCTGGGAGGAATGGCAGCGCCATCGCGGGCAAGCCCCCTCCCACAACCTGGTGTTCGCTGCAACGTAGCGCAAAATCCCCCTTCCCCTCGCAAATTCCAGAATCACAGCTAAACCTATCCTGTAGCGACTTCGCGCATGTTGCCCCCAGTTCGTCATCAACGGACGGAAGGTACGTGTGCGGTCTCAAGTTGCCGTGAACAAGGCAGATAACCCTTACGTTGCTTCTAGCCGCTGTAATGTTCAAGGATCGAACCCATGACGTCGAGTCAGTACGGTAGTACTCCAGGTCAAAGTCATCCCCGCTTCCTCTGGTTTCCGCTGGTCCCGGTCATCCCGGCCATTGCCTGGATCCTGACTCAGTCGGGCACCTCTTCTGCCAATCTTGCTGCCTGTGCTGTGCTGATCATTCTCGGCGCAGGTGCCGGCGTGTGGAGTGCGCGCTCGCAACGCGACGAAGCCTTGCGTATTACAGCGAACGCGCTGGAGCAGCATCAGGCCAACGACAGTGCGCTCGGCGCGCGGGCTTCTCGGGCGCAGCTCAATGAGGTGCTGCTGGGTGCCATGCCGATCTGGGCCAAGCAGGTGGAAAGCTCGCGCCAGCAGACCGAAACCGCGATTATCGAGCTGACCAGCCGCTTCACCGGCATCGCCGAACGCTTGCAGGAAACGGTTCAGGCCTCCCAACAGGCCGCCGGTGAGCTGGACGGACAGAACGCCGATGGTGCGCTGAAAGTGCTGGCTCAAAGCGACAGCGAGTTGAGCCAGGTCATTGATTCCTTGAAGGCCACGCAGGCCAGCCGCGACGAGACGCTCACTCAGGTACGCAGCCTGACCGCGTACACCGGCGAATTGCGCACCATGGCGGCCGATGTGGCGGCCATTGCGGCGCAGACCAATTTGCTGGCGCTCAACGCCGCCATCGAAGCGGCTCGCGCCGGGGAAGCCGGACGAGGCTTCGCAGTGGTCGCGGATGCCGTGCGCAGCCTGTCGAGCAAGTCCAGCGAGACCGGCCAGCAGATGTCGGCCAAGGTCGACATCATCAACAACGCCATCACCCAGTTGGTGCAGGCCGCGTCCAGCGGTGCCGATCAGGACAGCCACTCGGTGGCCGAGTCCGAGCAAAGCATTCAGCATGTCCTGCAACGCTTTCAGAACATCACCGGTCGCCTGGCCGAGTCTGCCGACCTGCTCAAGCAGGAAAGCCACGGGATTCGCGACGAGATGACCGACGTGCTGGTCAGCCTGCAGTTTCAGGATCGGGTCAGCCAGATCCTCACCCATGTGCGGGACAACATCGATTCGCTGCACGCCCATCTGCAGCAGTCCAGCCAGTCACCCGACGACGCCATCGCGATCAATGCCCGTGAGTGGCTGGCGCGCATGGAGTCCACCTACGCCACCGACGAACAACGCCGTACGCACCATGGCGAATCGGCTGCGCAGCAGAATTCTCAGGAAATCACGTTCTTCTAGGAGCGAATCATGGCTAAGAGTGTATTGGTGGTCGACGACTCGAGCAGTGTTCGGCAAGTCGTCGGTATCGCCTTGAAAAGCGCCGGGTATGACGTTATCGAAGCCAGCGATGGCCGAGATGCACTGGGCAAGCTCACGGGCCAGAAAGTGCACCTGATCATCAGCGACGTGAACATGCCGAACATGGATGGCATCACCTTCGTCAAGGAGGTGAAGAAGCTGGCCAATTATAAGTTCACGCCCATCATCATGCTGACCACCGAGTCGCAGGAATCGAAGAAGGCCGAGGGTCAGGCCGCCGGAGCCAAGGCCTGGGTGGTGAAGCCTTTCCAGCCCGCACAAATGCTGGCAGCGGTCTCCAAGCTCATTCTGCCCTGAGCTTGCCAGCCAAGGAGACCTGCATGCCGATGTTGAGCGAAACGATCGATGACACCGTGCGTGTGAGCATCGATGGCGAACTGACGATCTACACCGTCACCGAACTGGCCGCAGGGCTGCTGCCGCAGATCGGCGCCGCGCCGCGTATGGAAATCGACCTGTCGCAGGTCACCGAGATGGACGGCGCGGGTTTTCAACTGCTGGCGGTGGTCGAGCGTGAGGCTGGCAGGACCGGCACTTCGCTCAGTCTGAGCGGGCAGAGCAAGGCGGTCGTGGAAACATTCGAGCTGTGTCATCCGGGTGCCTTCGTGTAGCCCCCGTCGCAGTGTGGTTCAGTGATCGAAAAAGGAAGTCCACGTGAGCATTAATCTCGATCAGGCACAGCAGACGTTCATCGTCGAGGCTCGCGAGCTGTTGCAGGCCATGGAGGAATCCCTCCTGCAACTCGAAAGCGAGCCAGGCGATCAGGATGCCATTGGCGCGATATTCCGTGCTGCTCACACCATCAAGGGCTCAGCCGGGCTGTTTGGTCTGACCCCGATTGTCAGCTTTACCCACATCGTCGAGGACGTTCTCGACCGACTGCGCGAAGGCAGCGTGTCGGTGGACGCGCAGTTGATCGCGGTGCTGCTCAAGTCCGGCGATCACATGCTGGAGTTGATCGACGTCGTGGCCAGCCGTGGCGAGCAGCTTCAAGCCCCGGCGCTTGAGCGTGAAGCGCGCTTGCGTGAGGCGTTGCAGGCGTATCAGGCACCCACGGATGCGCCCGCCGCAGCCGAACCCACACAGGACCGGTCAAGCAGCGATGTGCAGCCGCAAAGGCTGTGGCACATTTCCCTGCGCTTCGGCGTGGACGTGTTTCGCAACGGCATGGACCCACTGTCGTTCCTGCGTTACCTCAATACGCTGGGTCAGATGGTTCAGGTCACGACCGTGACGGACACCATTCCAGCCATTGACGCGTGGGACCCGGAATCCTGTCATCTGGGTTTCGAGATTGATTTTCGCTCGGCAGCCGGGCACGCAGCGATCAACGAGGTGTTCGATTTTGTGCGTGAAGACTGCGCCGTGGAGATCACCGTCGTAGACGAAAGCACTGAATCCACGGGCACCGGTTTGATGTCGCAGGACGATCACAACCCGGTGGTCAGCAGCGGCGAATTGCTGGGCGATCAGCGCGCCGTGCCGAGAGGCCCTGCTCAGGTTCCTGCAGAGCGCGCGTCGTCTTCGGCCGAGCAGAAGAGCAAGGACGGCCGCTATGTGCGGGTCAACGCCGACAAGCTCGATGAGCTGATCAACCTGGTCGGTGAGCTGGTGATTGCCAGTGCCGGCGCGAACCTGCTGGCGCGCTCCTGCAACAACGCTCCGCTGCAGGAAGCCAGCTCGACGGTGTCGGGGCTGGTCGAGGAGATTCTGGACGGCGCGCTGCACCTGCGCATGATCCCCATCGGCGACACTTTCAACCGGTTCCGCCGCGTGGTGCGCGATGTCAGTCAGGAACTGGGCAAGGACATCGACCTGATCATCAGTGGCGCGGAGACCGAACTGGACAAGACCGTGGTCGAGAAAATCGGCGACCCGCTCATGCACCTGCTGCGCAATTCAATGGACCACGGCATCGAAAGCGCCGAAGCGCGACGTGCCGCTGGCAAGCCCGCCAAAGGTTATCTGAGCCTCAACGCTTATCACGACTCCGGCAGTATCGTGATCGAGATTGCCGACGATGGCGCTGGCCTGAACCGCGAGCGCATTCTGCAGAAAGCGCAGGAGCGTGGCCTGGTGGCCAGCGGCGCTACGCTGAGCGATCAGGAAATCTACAACCTGATTTTCGAGCCCGGTTTCTCCACCGCCGAGGCGGTCACCAACCTGTCCGGGCGTGGCGTCGGCATGGATGTAGTCAAGCGCAACATCACCTTGCTGCGTGGCACCGTGGACCTGGACAGCCAGCCCGGTCAGGGCACCATCGTGCGAATCCGCCTGCCGCTGACGCTGGCGATCATCA
Organism: Pseudomonas asturiensis; assembly: GCF_900143095.1. Taxonomy (GTDB): domain Bacteria; phylum Pseudomonadota; class Gammaproteobacteria; order Pseudomonadales; family Pseudomonadaceae; genus Aquipseudomonas; species Aquipseudomonas asturiensis. Next base: position 68,362 of record NZ_FRDA01000006.1, read on the forward strand.
ACGGCTTTCTGGTCGGCATCGACCAGTCGACCTATGTCATTCCGCTGGACATGGTCCAGGAGTGCATCGAACTCGACGAACAGGATCGCCAGTCCAGTCGCGAGAATGGCTATCTGGACTTGCGCGGCGAAGTCCTGCCGCTGGTGAACCTGCGTGATCACTTCAACCACGAAGGCCCGGTCGCGCGCCGTCAGAACGTGGTGGTGGTGCGTTACGCCGAGCACAAGGCCGGGCTGGTGGTGGACGACCTGCTCGGTGAGTTTCAGACCGTCATCAAGCCGCTGGGCAAGCTGTTCGGCGGGCTGCGTGGCATCAGCGGCTCGACCATCCTGGGCAGCGGCGCGGTGGCACTGATTCTCGACATCCCGGCGCTGCTCAACCAGATCGTTCAACTGGAAACCCGCTCGACCCAATCCCCTCATTCGCTCTCGGCTGCGGCTCGCTGACGCGCCTGCAATTCCATGGAGGTAACCCCGATGAAATGGTTTTACGATCTGAAAATATCCACCAAGCTGATTTCCTCCTTTCTGGTGGTGCTGGTGCTGACGGCGGCCATGGGCGTCTTCGCCATCATCCAGCTCGGGCAGGTCAACCAGACGGCTCAGGACATGAAGGAAAACTGGATGCCGTCCATGCGGGCGGCGTCGGGCATGCGTTTTTACGCCGCCAGCTACCGCCTGAAGGAAAACCGCCACATCGCGGCCGATACCGCACAGGAAAAAGGCCAGATGGAACAGGAGGCTGCAGAAGCCCGCAAGCAATTCGAAACCCGCCTGGGAACCTACGAAAAGCTGCTCTCCAACGACACCGACCGCCAGATGTTCAACAACGTAACAACGGCATGGACTGCGTACCTTGCGGTCAGTAAAGAGCTGTTCGAGCAGTCCCGACAAGGCCTTGAGACCGAGGCGCGTGTCTTGTTGAAAGGCAACTCCAAACTGCACTTCGATGAAGCGACCAACCAGTTGCAGAAAATGGTCGAACTCAACGACGCAGGCGCCACGACTGCCAGTGAAAGGGGCACGGCCCTGTACGAAGGCGCGCGTCTTTCGATCATCGCCGTGCTGGTCGCAGCGCTGCTGATCGGCCTGGGGCTGGCACTGTTCATCGCACGGATCATTTCGCGCCCGCTCAAGGAGGCCGCCATCGCCGCCGAACAACTGGCCGAGGGCAACCTCAACGCGCAGATTTCAGTCGGTTCCAAAGACGAAACCGGCATGGTGCTCAACGCCATGCGCAACATGGTCGGCAAGCTGGCCCACATCATCGGTGAAGTGCGCAACGCCGCCGACAATCTGGCCAGCGCCTCCGAAGAAGTCAGCGCCACGGCGCAGTCGATGAGCCAGGCGACCAGCGAGCAGGCGGCAAGCGTTGAGGAAACCAGCGCTTCGGTCGAGCAGATGAGCGCCAGCATCAATCAGAACACCGAAAACGCCAAGGTCACCGATGGCATGGCCAGCAAAGCCGCCAAGGAAGCCACCGAGGGCGGCGATTCGGTACAGCAGACCGTAGTGGCGATGAAGAAAATCGCCCAGCGCATCAGCATCATCGACGACATCGCCTACCAGACCAACCTGCTGGCGCTCAACGCCGCCATCGAAGCGGCCCGTGCAGGCGAGCACGGCAAGGGCTTCGCGGTGGTCGCGGCCGAGGTGCGCAAGCTGGCCGAACGCAGTCAGGTGGCGGCGCAGGAAATCGGCGAGCTGTCCTCAAGCAGCGTGGACATGGCCGAGAAAGCCGGCAAGCTGCTGGACGAGATGGTGCCGTCAATCAACAAAACCTCTGACCTGGTGCAGGAAATCAGCGCGGCCTCCGAAGAACAGGCCGCAGGCGTGGCGCAGATCAACACCGCCATGACGCAGCTCAATCAGGTGACACAGCAGAACGCGTCGAGCAGCGAAGAGCTGGCCGCCACGGCCGAAGAAATGAGCAGCCAGGCCGAGCAGTTGCAACAGGCCATGAGTTTCTTCGTGCTGAGCCCCGGCACTCAGACAGCCGTGACCAGCACCCACACCGATATGTCCGGCGGCAGTGCGCCGCGTCAACCGTCGCGACCGGCGCAACAGGCACCGAAACGGGCGTTCGCCTACAACATGGCCAGTGCCCCGGATGAATCGGAATTCACCCGTTTCTGATCGCAGGTTCGATACAGGGAGAAACCTATGGGCGCATTGGCCAACACCCGTCAGACCGCTGCGGCGGTCGAGGACGAGGCGCAGTACCTGACCTTCATGCTGGGGGGCGAGATGTTCGCCATCGGCATTCTGGGCATCAAGGAAATCATTGAGTACGGCAGCCTGACAGTGGTGCCGATGATGCCGTCGTTCGTGCGCGGGGTGATCAACCTGCGGGGCGCGGTGGTGCCAGTGGTGGACCTGTCGGCGCGTTTCGGTCGGCAGAACTCGGAGACCACCCGGCGCAGTTGCGTGATCATCATCGAAGCCAGCACCGAAGACGGTCAGCCGCAGGACATCGGTCTGCTCGTGGACACCGTCTCGGCGGTGCTGGAAATTCCCGCTGCGCAGATCGAGCCGCCACCGAATTTCGGCGCGCGGATTCGGGCCGACTTCATCAGTGGCATGGCCAAGGTCGAGGGCAAATTCGTCATCGTGCTGGAAGTCGACCGCGTGTTATCCATCGATGAAATGTCCAGCCTCGCCGAGGCAGGCCAGACGCCTGCGCTCGACTTCGACGCGCATTGAGGTCTGTTCATGCCTGACACAGCGTCGCTCAACGACCGCGAATTCGGCCAGTTTCAATCCTGGCTGTACCGCGCGGCGGGTATCAATCTGTCACCCGCCAAGAAAGCACTCGTGGCCGGGCGCCTGTTCAAGCGCCTCAAGCACTATGAGCTGGAAAGCTATGGCGACTATTTCAAGCTGATCATGACCGACCAGCGCCATGGTGAATTGCAGGTCGCTCTGGATTTGTTGACCACCAACGAAACCTATTTTTTCCGCGAGCCCAAGCATTTTGATTTCCTGCGTCAGCAGGTGCTGCCGCACGCCGCGCCGGGCAAACAGTTCAGGCTGTGGAGCGCCGCCAGTTCCTCGGGTGAAGAGCCCTATAGCCTGGCGATGACCCTGGCCGAAGGGCTGGGCACCACGCCCTGGGAAGTGATCGGTTCAGACATCAGCACTCAGGTGCTGGCCAAGGCACGCACTGGCCATTACCCCATGGAGCGCGCAGGCACCCTGCCCCAGCCGCTGCTGGTCAAGTATTGCCTGAAGGGCACGGGTCGCCAGAACGGCACGTTTCTCATCGACAAGTCCCTACGCAGCCGGGTCAACTTCGTGCAGATCAATCTCAATGAAACCCTGCCCGACCTGGGCGATTTCGACGTGATCTTTCTGCGTAACGTGATGATCTATTTCGATCAGGAGACCAAGAGCAAAGTGGTCGCGCGTCTGCTGCCGCGCCTCAAGTCCGGGGGGTACTTCATCATCAGCCACTCGGAAAGCCTCAACGGGGTGAACGACACGTTGAAACTGGTTGCGCCTTCGATTTACCGCAAACCATGAAAAAGCCTGTCGGCGCGACCGAAAGGGTGCTGGCACCCGGCGAAGTGGCATTTGCGACGCGTCCGGCCCGCCTGCGCACCCTGCTCGGCTCTTGCGTGGCAATTACGTTCTGGCACCCGCGGCGCCACATCGGCGGTATGTGTCATTTCATGCTGCCGGGGCGCAAACGCAAAGGGCAGCCTCTGGACGGCAAATACGCTGACGAAGCCCTGGAGTTGCTCATGGGGCATGTCCGGGCCAATCACACGCGGCCAGAGGACTACGAGGTCAAGCTGTTCGGTGGCGGGCAGATGTTTCCCGAGCATCGCAATGACCTTGGCCAACACGATGTTGCCAACCTGAACATCGGTGCCGCGCTGTCGCTTGCCGAGCACTATCATTTGCACCTGATTGCCCAGGACCTGGGCCGTACAGGCTACCGCAACATCATGTTCGACCTGTGGAGCGGCAACGTCTGGGTCCGGCACCAACCAACGGGAACGCTCGAAAAAGATGCCCACCAAAAAAATCAGCGTATTGCTGGTCGATGATTCGGCAGTAGTGCGACAAGTGCTTCTGGCGATCCTTAACGATACGCCGGACATGTATGTGATGGGTGCCGCTTCGGACCCGATCTTCGCCATGGACAAGCTGGCCCGGGAGTGGCCGGATGTAATCGTGCTGGACGTGGAAATGCCACGCATGGATGGCATCACCTTTCTCAAGAAGATCATGAGCGAGCGGCCGACGCCGGTGGTGATCTGCTCGTCCCTGACCCAGAAAGGCGCGGAGACGTCCTTGCAGGCGCTGTCGGCGGGTGCCGTGGAAATCATCACCAAACCCACCACGGGCCTGAAGAACTTTCTCATCGACTCGGCAGCGCAACTGGTGGCAGCGATTCGCGCGGCCGCCCATTCCAACGTCAAGAACCTGGGCAAACGGGTGGCCGCGCCGGTCCTGACGCCCGCCCACAAGCTCACCGCCGACGCCATCCTGCCTGCCGCCAGCGGCCAGGCGATGGCGCAAACCACGGAGCGTATCGTCGCCATTGGCACCTCGACCGGTGGCACCCAGGCGCTGGAGGCGGTGCTGACCGCATTGCCGCGAGTCTGTCCGGGCATCGTGATCGTGCAGCACATGCCGGAGAAGTTCACGGCGTCGTTCGCGGCACGCCTCGACAGCCTGTGCCAGATCGAAGTACGCGAGGCCCGGCACAACGATCGAATCCTGCCAGGCCTGGCGCTGATCGCACCGGGTGGCAAGCACATGATGGTGACGCGCAGCGGAGCCTACTACCATGTGCAGGTCATCGACGGCCCGCTGGTCAATCGGCATCGTCCGTCAGTGGATGTACTGTTTCGCTCGGTGGCCAGATTCGCTGGCAAGAACGCGACCGGCATCATCATGACGGGCATGGGCGATGACGGCGCGCGCGGCCTCAAGGAAATGCTCGACGCCGGCAGTTCGACTGTCGCTCAGGACGAAGCCAGCTGCGTGGTATTCGGCATGCCCAAGGAAGCCATCAAGCTCAACGCCGCGCAACGCATCATTGCGCTGCAGGACATTCATCAAGCCATTCTGCACAAGTGAGTCGGCGGCTTATTGCGCTGAGGGCGTGATGCTCGACACCCGCCCCACGAACGGGTCAAGCCGCTCGCGTGGCGCGTCGTGCTCGACCACGAGGCCTGCGACCTCCTCGCACTGCGCGACCTGATAGTGGGCGACGCTGGACAGCTTTTCGTTGGTGACGGCCACTACTACCTGGCCGCTTGCAGCCACCACGGCCCGTTTGAACTCGGCGTCTTCCAGACCGAAAGCGGTAACGCCGTTATCCGGGTCAATGGCGCAGGCCCCGAGAAAGCACAGGTCGAAGCTGAATTGCCGCAACTGCTCGACAGCCGTCAGCCCGATCACGCCTCCCGTCACAGGATTCAAACGGCCACCCAGCAGAATCACCTCGACCTTGGGCAATGACATCAGGGGCACGGCAATCAGGGGTGAGTTGGTAGTGATCGTCAGCTCAAGTCGGGGGTCGATGGCGCTGGCGATGGCCAGGTTAGTGGATCCGGCATCAATGAACACGTGCTGACCGCGACTCAGGTACGACGCCGCGGCCTGACCGAGAAGGTCCTTGCGCGAGGCGTCCTGCTGGACCCGAACCGCCATCGGCCCCTCGGAAGCGCGCAACAGAATCGCACCACCGTAGACCCGTTTGCACACGCCGGACGCAGCCAGCGCCGTAAGGTCACGGCGTATCGAGTGCTCAGAGACATTGAATTCGCTGGCCAGATCCGCCGCAATCACCCGCCCGAAACGGGCCAGGCGCTCATGGATCAACTGCTGGCGTTCGCCGGGAAAGGTTTCGTGGGCTGGAGTCATGGCAATCAGGAACCTGCATAAACGAGCATTAACGATCACAAACGAGCGAAATATGCCGACTATTCAGGGTGGCGTCAAATGGCAGGTGGCAGGCTGAAGCCTGATTCGCAGACATTCGCTGTAAGCCTCCCGGAACGCCCAACGTCCCGGGCTGCATGCCCATGCGGATGGCAGCGCATGGGCACGCTCAGGTGCTCATATCAAAGCGATGGCAACTGCCCGATACGACCCATCATCTCGGTCACGATTTGCAGGTCGAGCAGGAATTGCTCGGTGGTCTTGAACTCGTTGTCGGTGTGGCCGGTGTATTTGACTTCCGGTCTGGCCAGGCCGAACTGAACGCCGTTGGGTAACTTATGCACTGACGTGGCACCTGCGGAAGTGCCGAACTCGTGCTTCATGCCCAGGTTTTCGCTGGCCACGGCAAGCAGCGCCTTGACCCATTCACCCTCAGGATTGCGATACATCGGTTCGGCGATGGAGTAGTTGAAGGCTGGCGTGATCTGGCTCTTCTGGCTCCAGGCGGTCAGCTTGTCGGCGATCTCGGACTTGAGTTTTTCCGGGGATTTGCCTTTCGGCACGCGCAGGTTGATCGCCAGTTTGAAGGTCTTTTCGTCCATGCCCACAAAGGTCGGCGACGCGGTCAGCGGCCCCATGAAGTCATCGGCAAAACCAATGCCCAGCTTGTTGCCCAGATAGTCCAGGCCCCAATTGTCGGCGGCATAACGTGCAGCGTCGGTGATGTGGTTGTGCTTGAGCGCAACCTTGCCGTCCAGGCTGTTGATGAAGTCGAGCATCCGGGCGACCGGATTGACACCGGACTCAGGCTCGGAGGAGTGAGCAGACACGCCTGTGACCGTCAGCATCACGCCCTTGCCATCGACCGCTGCTGCCACATCGAAATTGCCGCCGTTGTTCTTGGCGTATTCAGTCCCGGCCTTCTGCAGGCTGGCAGCCAGCTCGGCGGGTGTGTCAGTCACCAGCATGGCCACCGATTTCGACGGAATCTGGTTGGTGGCCATACCGCCGGTCATCGACGTGATCTCGGCACCCGAGCCTTGTCCGGCACGCCGAGTGAAGCTGGCCATTACCGTACCGGAGCCTTTTTCGGCGATCACCACCGGATAGCCGCCATCCAGCGCCAGGTTGTAATTGGGCGTCGGGTTGCGTTCAAAGTAATACGGGATCGCGTCACCGGAGGTTTCTTCAGTGGTATCGATCAGCAGCTTGAAATTACGTGCCAGCGGCAGCTTCTCTTCCTTGATGACTTTCATGGCGTACATCGCGACCACGACGCCGTTCTTGTCATCTTCGGTGCCGCGCCCGTACATGCGGTCGCCGATCAGCGTGACCTTGAACGGGTCCAGTTTAGTGCCGTCGGGCAGTACCCAGTTTGCAGGCGTGACCGGCACGACATCGGCGTGCGCATGAATGCCCACCACCTCGTCGCCCGCGCCGTCCAGCGAGATCTCATAGACGCGGTTATCGATGTTGCGGAAGTTAAGGTTGAACGACTCCGCGAGGGCCTTAATCTTGTCGGCGATCCTGATGAACTCGGGGTTGTCGTGCTGCGCGACACCCTCCACCGCAAACGTCGGAATGGCCACCAGCTCACGCAGATTTTCAGTTGCAGCGCTGCCGTATTTCACCCGCGCGTAGAGACCCAGCAACCGATGGATTTCGTTTTGCTGCTCCGCTGTCAGGGTCTTGTTGTCGAGGAATGCGCTGAGGGCGGGTCTCAGGTTGTCGCTGCTGGCGAACTCACTCTGGGCGAGACGGCCCAGAAACTGCCGGAAATCCTTCACTGAAGCGTCGCTGAAGGACTTGAGAATGGCCGCGCTCTGCTGTGGCGTAATGTTGGCTTGTGCAGCGGTGGTGAACGACGAAAGGCTGGCGAACATCAGGGTGGTCGCAGCCAGATGCTTGAGTGAAAAATTCATTGCGCAAGGCATTCCTTTGCAGAAAAGGCGTGAGAAATAGCTGATCACTTGATCAGAAACGTTCTCAAAATAGCACCTGAAAGGACGACTGCGGGAGCCTGCGCTCCGTGTTCTGTCGCCTTGACCGGTAAAAGCGGCGCAGAAATGAAAAACCTGATGACGCGATGCCGCGCAGACGCAACCATACGCGCCCCCTGAACAGACGCTTAAAACAATTGAAGTTTTAAATAACGCGCTTATTCCAGGCCGACAAAAACGTGATACACAAAACGGTAATAAACACCCTCCCCAGTGTCTGATATTCGCAAGACAAACACATGAATTCAAATCAAATAAAATGGAAAGTCGCGACAAACCTGTCGCTTCACTTAACGATCTCGAAGATTGCAACACGGCACCCGTCATTCGGATCAACAATGCCTTCATTGAACGTCGCCCTGCGATCTTCAAGCGCCGCTTAACGCAATGAAACCGGGCATCAGCGCGACTCGCCCTGTGTATAGCCCTGAACGCGATGCGTGTGCAGAACCTTCGTGAGCGTGATGAACTACAGCTGTTTTAAAACATTAAAAACACCGCAGGAATGCCGCACCTTATAAAGGTTATTTCATTTGATCTGCGCACAGAGCGCCACTAACTTCTGCGCACTCACCCCGTGATGAAAAACACACTTAACGTTGTCCGTCCCCTGAGGGAAAGATAGTGCCGAATCAGGTTTTCCTTCCTTTTTCTCGCCCCTCTATGGGCGACGAAGAGATTGCGGCTGTAACCCGCGTGCTGAAGTCCGGCTGGATTACCACCGGGCCGGAATGCCAGCAACTCGAAGAGCAATTCGCCGAGCGTGTCGGGGCGCAGCATGCGATAGCGTTGTCGTCGGCCACCGGCGCCATGCATGTCGCATTGCTGGCATTGGGTGTCGGCCCCGGCGATGAAGTGATCACGCCCTCCCAGACCTGGGTGTCTACGGCAAACATGATTTGTCTGCTGGGCGCGACGCCGGTGTTCGTCGATGTGGACCGCGACACCTTGATGGTTGACGCCACGCAGATCGAACAGGCCATCACTCCCCGAACCAAGGCGATTGTGCCGGTGCACTATGCAGGCGCTGCGCTCAACCTGGATCCCCTCCATGCGCTTGCCAACCGCTACGGCATTGCTCTCATCGAGGACGCCGCCCACGCAGCCGGCACCGAATACAAAGGCCGCCCGGTGGGCGCTCGGGGCACGGCGATTTTTTCGTTTCACGCCATCAAGAACATGACCTGCGCCGAAGGCGCGATGCTGGTCACCGACGACCGTGGACTGGCGGACCGTGTACGCCAGCTGAAATTTCATGGCCTGGGCGTCGATGCCTATGACCGCATGACACTGGGCCGCAAACCGCAGGCCGAGGTCATCGAGCCCGGCTTCAAGTACAACCTGGCCGACATCAACGCCAGCCTTGCACGGGTGCAGTTACAGCGCCTGAACGCGATCAATGCCAAACGCCAGATGCTCGCCAGTCGCTACCTCGACAGGCTGGCCAGCAGCGCCGTACTGCCACTCGCCCAACCCGACTATGCACAGCGTCACGCCTGGCATTTGTTCATCGTGCGCATTGATGCCGAGCGCTGCGGGCTGGACCGCGATGCGTTCATGAAAGCGCTGCAGGCGCACCATATCGGCAGCGGTATCCACTTCATCGCCACCCACCTGCACAGCTACTACCGCCAGCGTTTTCCCGATGTTCACCTGCCGGATACCGAGTGGAACTCCTCGCGGCTGTGCTCGATCCCGCTGTTTCCCGACATGACCCTGGACGATGTCGAGCGGGTTGTGGACGCCATTGAATCGATTGTGGAAGCCCACCCTTGAGACCCTACCCTATCCGTTGCGTGTCGATCGTCATCCCGGTCTACAACGAACAGCAAAGCCTGCCGGAACTGCTGCGGCGCACCGAAGCGGCCTGCGCACGGCTGCGCCATGATTACGAGATCGTGCTGGTCGACGACGGCAGCCGAGACCAATCCGCCGAGATCCTGCAACAGGCTGCCGAACGCGAAGGCAGTCAGGTCGTTGCAGTGATCCTGAACCGCAACTATGGCCAGCACGCGGCGATCATGGCCGGGTTCGAGCAGTGCAGGGGCGATGTGATCGTCACCCTCGACGCCGACCTGCAAAACCCGCCGGAAGAGATTCCGCGCCTCATCGCCCTGGCCGAACAGGGCTACGACGTGGTCGGCACGGTGCGTAACAACCGTCAGGACTCGGCCTGGCGACGTTGGCCCTCGAAGCTGATCAACCTCGCGGTGCAGCGCTCGACAGGCGTGGCCATGAACGATTACGGCTGCATGCTGCGCGCCTACCGACGCACCATCGTCGACGCGATGCTGGCCTGCCGTGAGCGCAGCACCTTCATCCCGATCCTGGCCAACAGCTTCGCCCGGCACACCACCGAAGTGCTGGTCGAACACGCCGAGCGCGAGCACGGCGACTCGAAGTACAGCCCCATGCGGTTGATCAATCTGATGTTCGACCTGATCACCTGCATGACCACCACGCCCCTGCGGCTGCTCAGCATCGTCGGCTTCAGCATGGCGTTTCTGGGCATTGTGTTCGCCGTGATGCTCATCGTTCTGCGGCTGATCTTCGGTGCGCCGTGGGCCGAGAACGGCACCTTCGTGCTGTTCGCCGTGCTGTTCGTGTTCACGGGCGGACAGTTCATCGGCATGGGCCTGCTGGGTGAGTACCTGGGTCGCATGTACAGCGATGTACGGGCCCGGCCGCGCTTCTTTATCGAAAAGGTCGTGCGCCGCTCAACCGAGACGACGACTGACCTTGTTGACTCCTCCGCTTCTCCTTATCTGAACAAGGTTGCGCCATGAGCACTAAAGCTGTCGTTTTCGCTTATCACGATATTGGCTGTGTCGGCCTGCAGGCGTTGCTGGAGGCCGGTTATGACATCGCGGCTGTGTTCACCCACGCCGATGACCCTGGCGAAAAGACCTTCTTCAGTTCGGTCGCTCAACTGTGCGCGCAACACGACATACCGGTGCACGCTCCCGAAGACCCGAACCATCCGCTGTGGATCGAGCGTATCGACAAGCTGAACCCGGATTTCATCTTCTCGTTCTACTACCGCCAGTTGCTCAGCGAACCGTTGCTGGCCTGCGCGACGAAGGGCGCACTCAATCTGCACGGTTCGCTGCTGCCACGCTATCGGGGCCGGGCGCCCGCGAACTGGGTACTGGTCAACGGCGAACGCGAAACCGGCGTGACCCTTCACCACATGGTCAAGCGCGCAGATGCAGGCCCCATCGTGGCGCAGCAACGCGTGCCGATCAGTACGCTGGACACCGCGCTGACGCTGCACGGAAAACTGCGCGAGGCCGCCGCCAATCTGCTCTCCGACGCGCTGCCGTTGCTGGCCCTGGGCAGGTTGCCCGGCACGCCGCAGGACGAAACCCAGGCAACGTACTTCGGCCGGCGCACGAAGGCGGACGGGCTGATCGACTGGGCACGCCCCGCCGCGCAACTGAACAACCTGATTCGCGCCGTCACCCAGCCCTACCCTGGCGCGTTCTGCGCGGTGGGCGAGCACACGATGATTATCTGGAGTGCGCGCGTAGAGGATGTCAGTCACGGTCTGGCACCCGGCACTGTGATCGGCTGCGACCCGCTGCGTATTGCCTGTGGCGAGGGCGCGCTGGTGATCAACGCAGGCCAGCGTGGCGATGAGGGCCTGTACCTGAGCGGCGCGCAACTGGCTCGCGAGTTCGGGCTGGTGGAAGGCTCGCGCCTGCAGGGCGCTGGCGAGGGCCGCACGGCGCGTCGCACTCGTGTGCTGATTCTGGGCGTCAACGGCTTTATCGGTAACCACCTGTCCGAGCGTCTGCTGCAGGACGAGCGCTATGAAATCTACGGCATGGACATCGGTTCGGACGCCATCGAACGACTGCGTGCCAAACCCAACTTCCATTTCATCGAAGGCGATATCAGCATTCATACCGAGTGGATCGAATACCACATCAAGAAGTGCGACGTGGTTCTGCCGCTGGTGGCCATTGCAACGCCCATCGAGTACACCCGCAATCCGCTGCGCGTGTTCGAACTGGATTTCGAGGAAAACCTCAAGATCGTTCGCTACTGCGTTAAATACAACAAGCGGGTGATTTTCCCGTCCACCTCCGAAGTCTATGGCATGTGCCAGGACGCCAGCTTCAGCGAAGACACGTCCAATCTGGTGGTCGGCCCGATCAATAAGCAGCGCTGGATCTACTCCGTGTCCAAGCAGTTGCTGGACCGCGTGATCTGGGCCTATGGCCAGAAAGGGTTGCAGTTCACGCTGTTCCGCCCGTTCAACTGGATGGGGCCACGCCTGGACCGCCTGGACTCGGCACGCATCGGCAGCTCTCGCGCCATTACTCAATTGATCCTGCACCTGGTGGAAGGCACGCCCATCCGGCTGGTGGATGGCGGCGCGCAAAAGCGCTGCTTTACCGACGTGGTCGATGGCATCGAGGCACTGGCGCGTATCATCGAAAACCGAGGCGACCGCTGCAACGGTCAGATCATCAACATCGGCAACCCGGACAACGAGGCCAGCATTCGGCAACTGGGCGAAGAGCTGCTGCGTCAGTTCGAAGCCCACCCGCTGCGGTCCAACTTCCCGCCGTTCGCAGGTTTTCGTGAGGTGGAAAGCCAGTCGTTCTATGGCAAGGGCTATCAGGACGTCAGCCACCGCAAACCCTGCGTCGACAACGCAAGGCGGCTGCTGGACTGGACGCCGACCATTGAGCTGAGCGAAACCATCGGCAAGACGCTGGATTTCTTTCTGCGCGAAGCCATGGCCGAACAAGCGGATCGGCATTGATGCGGGCAGGCCTGAGAATCGACGTCGACACCTACCGCGGCACCCGTGAAGGCGTGCCGCGTTTGCTGGACATGCTGGACGAGGCACAGATCAAGGCCACGTTCTTTTTCAGCGTCGGCCCGGACAACATGGGCCGCCACCTATGGCGGCTGATTCGCCCGCAGTTCTTCTGGAAAATGCTGCGCTCGCGAGCCGCCAGCCTGTACGGCTGGGACATTCTGCTTGCCGGCACGGCCTGGCCGGGCAAGCCGATAGGCCGCGATCTGGGTCCGTTGATGCGCCGCGCCATGGAGGCAGGCCACGAAGTCGGCCTGCACGCCTGGGACCATCACGGCTGGCAAGCCCATGCCGGACACTGGAACGCGTCGCGTCTGACGGCGCAGATCCGCCGGGGCGTCGATTGCCTGAGCGATATTCTGGGCGGCCCGGTGACCTGTTCAGCCGCTGCAGGCTGGCGCGCCGACGCGCGCGTCGTGCATGCCAAGCAACCTTTCGGGTTTCGCTACAACAGTGACTGCCGGGGCCATTCGCTGTTTCGTCCGCTGCTGGCCGACGGCACACCGGGCACACCACAGATTCCCGTGGATCTGCCGACCTTTGACGAAATGGTCGGCCCGCAACTCGACGCCGAGGCGTTCAACCGCTTCATCCTCGGGCGTTTCGCCGTTGATCAACTGAACGTCTACACCCTGCATGCCGAAGTCGAAGGCATTGTGATGGCCGATGAGTTCAGGCAGTTGCTTGCGCAGGCGCGTGCTCAAGGCATCCGCTTTCAGCCCCTGGGTGACCTGTTGCCGGACGCCATCGAGCAGTTGCCATCCGGTCAGGTGGTTCGCGGCACCCTTGCAGGACGCGAAGGCTGGCTCGGGGTGCAACGATGACCTCAAGCCGCAGCCGTGACATCGCCCTGCTGTTGCTGGCGTTTGTCGTCGCCTGCCTGTTGCCGCTTGGCTCGCACGGGCTGTGGATTCCCGATGAGACACGCTACGCGCAGATCAGCCAGGAAATGCTCCGCACCGGACAGTGGGCTGCGCCGCACTTCATGGGCGTGCGTTACTTCGAAAAACCCGCCGCCGGTTACTGGTTGATCGCCGCCGGGCAGGCACTTTTTGGCGAGAACCTGTTCGGCGTGCGCATAGCTTCGGCGTTGAGCACTGGCCTGAGCGCCTGGCTGGCCTGGCTGATTGCCTCATGGATATGGAACGACCGGCGCAAAAGCTTCGCCAGTGCGCTGCTGTTCATGAGCTTTGGCTTCGTTGCCGGGCAAGCGGGTTATTGCAACCTGGATCCGCAGTTCACGCTGTGGGTCAACCTGTCACTGGTGGCGTTCTGGTATGCGGCTCACAGCAGCGGCCGCGCACGAGTGGGCGCGTGGATGGTGCTGGGGCTGGCCTGTGGCATGGGTTTCATGACCAAGGGATTTCTGGCCTGGGCGCTGCCGGTGCTCATTACCGTGCCTTACATGCTGTGGCAGAAACGCCTGCTCGAACTGATCCGCTATGGCCTGCTCGCGGTGGCGGTCGCCATTGCCGTGTGTCTGCCGTGGGTGCTGACGGTTCATGACCAGGAGCCCGATTACTGGCGCTTTTTCTTCTGGCACGAGCATGTTCGCCGTTTCGCAGGGGAAGATGCCCAGCATGCCCAGCCCGTATGGTTCTACCTGCCCACGCTGATACTCGCTACCCTGCCCTGGGCGCTGTTGCTACCCATAACGTTCAGGCAGGCCTGGCAGCAGAGAAGCCGGCCGGCCATCGGTTTTCTGCTGATGTGGACCCTTCTGCCGCTGATCTTTCTGAGCCTGAGCAGAGGCAAGCTGCCCACCTACATCCTGCCGTGCCTGCTGCCATTGGCACTGCTGATGGCCGACGCGCTGGTCGAACGGCTCAAGCACGGCCCTGTCACGGCCTTGCGCCTCAATGGCTGGGCAAATGCCACCGCCGCGCTCGTCGGCCTGGTGGCGCTGCTGTACTTGCAATGGAAGGACCCAATCTACGCCCACGAACCGATGCACCTGCTGCTGGCCATCAGTGTGCTGACGGCCTGGATCCTGACGAATGCGCTGCAAGGCCTGCGTCCGCAGTCGTTGTGGGCGATGCCCGCAGCAGGCAGTCTGCTGTTGGTGGCGTTGTTGCCTGCGGCGCTGCCTTACAGCCTGGTATATGACAAAACGCCCGACCAGTTCGTCGCCCGGCATTACTCGGCGCTGGTCGCCAGCCAGTCGCTACTGAGCAATGACCTGGGGGCGGCCTCGGCCCTGGCATGGCGGCTCAAACGTTCGGACGTCACCTTATTCAATACCTGGGGCGAGCTGAAATACGGCCTCGACTACCCGGATGCCAGCCAGCGCCAGGTCAGCTTGAAGGGCATTGATGCATGGATGAGCGAAGCCCGGCGTCACGGCCAGGTCGGCGTGATCATGCGCGGTGACGGAAAAGAAGAATTGCGCGAGCTCAATGCGCTGCCCAAAGACGGCACGCGTTATGTAGAAGGCGATCTGGTCATCGTGATCTACGGGCAGTCAGGGTCATGACGTGGCTATTGCTGCTCGCCGCCTGCCTGCTGACCTGCCTGGGCCAGATTGCCCAGAAACTCGCGGTCGAACGCTGGCGGGGTCAGTTTCCCGGCCTGCTGGCGGCGGCGCGCTCGGCCTGGCTATGGCTCGCGGTGTCGTGCCTGGGCCTTGGGTTGCTGGTCTGGCTGATGGTGTTGCAGCGCATGGACGTCGGCGTTGCGTACCCGATGCTGGGCCTGAATTTCGTACTGATCACCCTGACCGGCCGGTACCTGTTCAACGAGCCGGTCGACCAGCGGCACTGGCTGGGCGTGATCCTGATTCTGGCGGGCGTCGTTCTGTTGGGGCGTCAGGCATGATCCGCCCGGGTGTGATGCTGGCCCTTGGCAGCGTGATGCTGGTCAGCGCCGCGCAACTGGGCATGCGCTGGGGCATGAGTCGCCTGCCCTCGCCTTCAGGATTGATCGAGACTCAGGGTCTGGCGCTGCTTGATTGGCACGCCATGGTTGTCATTTTCGCTTCAATAGGGGCCTATGCGCTGTCGATGCTGCTGTGGCTGCTGGCCCTGCGCCGTTTGCCCCTGAGCCGTGCCTATTCGTTACTGAGCATCAGCTACGTGCTGGTGTACCTGCTGGCCGCTGGCCTGCCGTTTTTCCATGAGACGTTCACGGTATCGAAAACTGTGGGTGTCATCCTGATCGTGATGGGGGTTCTGACCATCAACCTTCGGCGCATTTCTCGCACTTCTCTGCAGGGTTCTTTCCATGAAAATCAGCGTTTTCGGTAGCGGATATGTCGGTCTGGTACAAGCAGCAGTGCTTGCCGAAGTGGGTCATGACGTTGTGTGCATGGACATCGATCAGGCCAAGGTCGATCAATTGAGCCAGGGTCAGGTGCACATCTACGAGCCAGGACTGGCCAATCTGGTACGCGAAAACCTTGACCATAAACGCCTGCATTTCACCAGCGACGAACAAATGGCCGTCGAACATGCCGAGGTGCTGTTCATCGCCGTCGGCACGCCGTCCTGCGAGGATGGATCAGCGGACATGCGCAGCTTCTTCGCGGTCGGCGAGAGCATTGCCCGGCACCGTAGCGAACCGCTGATCATCGTGGAAAAATCCACCGTGCCGGTGGGCAGTGGTGACGCGCTGCGTGCGCATCTCGACAAGGCCCTGCGCCAGGCCGGACGCCTGTTGCAATTCGATATCGTCTCCAACCCGGAATTTCTCAAGGAAGGCTCGGCCGTCAACGACTGCCGTCGCCCGGACCGCATTGTCATCGGCTGCGAAAACGAAGCGGTGCGCAAGGTCATGCGTGAACTGTACGCGCCGTTCAACCGTAACCACGACCGCATCATGTTCATGGACCTGCGCAGCGCCGAACTGACCAAATACGCGGCCAACTGCATGCTCGCAACCAAGATCAGCTTCATCAACCAGATCGCCGAGCTGGCCGAGCACCTGGGCG
Organism: Pseudomonas asturiensis; assembly: GCF_900143095.1. GTDB lineage: Bacteria > Pseudomonadota > Gammaproteobacteria > Pseudomonadales > Pseudomonadaceae > Aquipseudomonas > Aquipseudomonas asturiensis. The sequence goes on from NZ_FRDA01000006.1 coordinate 85,015, forward strand.
CGGATGTCGAGGCGGTGCGGCTGGGGATCGGTGCCGACTCGCGCATCGGCTATGACTTCATCTATCCCGGCTGCGGCTATGGCGGCTCCTGTTTTGGCAAGGACATCCGGGCCTTGATCCACAGTGCCCGTGAGGCCAATTGCTCCAACGACCTGCTGTCAGTGGTCGAGGCCATCAACGAGCGGCAGAAGAACAAGCTGTTCGAGCGGATCAACGCGTTCTACAAGGGAGATTTGCGCGGCAAGACTTTCGCGCTGTGGGGCCTTGCGTTCAAGCCCAATACCGACGACATGCGCGATGCGCCCAGCAGGGTCTTGATGGAAGCCCTGTGGGCAGCGGGAGCGACTGTGCGTGCGTTTGACCCAGAAGCCATGCAGGAAACCCAGCGAATCTACGGCTATCGCAAGGACCTGGTGTTGATGGGAACACCGGAATCGACACTCAACGACGCCGATGCGTTGATCATCTGCACCGAGTGGCAGCAGTTCAAGGCACCCGATTTCGACCTGATCCAGCAACGGCTCGGCGCGCCGGTGATTTTTGACGGGCGCAATCTGTATGACACCGAACGCCTGTCAAAAAGCGGCTTCCACTACTTCCCTATCGGCCGGGGCGAATCGTGCGAGCTGCCGATTCCGCAGAAACAATGGGCACCTGTGCAACCGGTCGTCACTCGTCAGACGGTCTGACCTCAACGGCCGGCACTGGCGGCGTCGTAGCTGACGAAGTAGTAGCTGCGACTGCCGACCTTCACGCATTCCACGGTTTTGAGCGGCGGCTCGGGCTCGATGGTGCGCTCCATGATCGCCACGTTACTCGGGTCGCTCATCAGAAAGCGGTTCACGCTTGCATCGCTGTCATAAGCGTCGAGCAGGCTATGAATGTAAAAAGCACTCGCGCCCGACAACCGCTCGCTGGGCTGGAACAATGCCACGTGATGCCCCTGAGCCTGCAATGCCTGAACAGCGCCCGCCAACGGCAGGAATGAAAAGTGCCGGTCTTCTCGTGGCATGAGCCACACCGCTGCCGACAGGTAAGCGGCGACGGTCAGCGCGCCCCCCGTCGCAAGCAAGGCACGTTGATTGCGCACTGCAAACGCGGCAGCGGACGAGGTTCGGGAATGCGCCTTGAGCCTGGCACCCAACACCCATGCGTACTCCGCTGCGATCACGGCGGCCGCAGGTGCCGATGACATCAGGTAGACCATGCGCTTGCTTGATGCCAGCGTCAGCAGCAAAAACTGTGCAGTCAGCCAGAGGCTGAAGAACAGCAAATACCGGTTGGCGAGCAGTTGCTTGCGAAAGTGCCACAGCCCCAGATACACCAGCAGGTTCCAGGGCATGAACGCTTCAGGCAGCTTGGCGATGTAGTAGTAGAAGGGCTCGTAGTGCCCGGCCTCCTCGAACGAGCCACTGAAACGCCCGACGCTGTTGGTCCAGAGCACATCCTTGAGCGACTGCACGCCGCCCTGTCCATACAGGAAATACAGCCAGACCATCAGCGGTATCAAGCCCAGCAGCGTAAACGCCGCCGGGCGCAGCCAGTCGGCCACGACCAGCCGCCGCTGTTGCAGCGTCTGGCAAACCAGCCAGGCAAAAATCACCACGCCCGGCAACGCCAGCCCCAACACGCCTTTACTCAGCGTCGAGATCGCAATACCCAGCGTGAACACCCACCACGGCCACGACGATCGATCGTCTGAAGGCGTTCGGGTGACGGCATGAACATACATCAGCAAGGCCGTGGTCACACCCAGCGCCAGCAGCGCGTCTTCACCGACCTGGCGCGAATTGCTCCAGAAACCAGCCGTGGTCGTCAGCAAAAACGCAGCAAGCCAGGCGACCTGCGTCGCACGCCCCATGCGCCTGAGCATGGCGTACAGCAACATCACGCTGAACAGCCCGGCAAATGCCGATGCCAGTCGCACCGCCCAAGGCTGGGCACCGAACACCCGAATGGCGCTCGCATCGAGCCAGACACTCAACGGAGGCTTCTCCAGAAACGGCTGACGGCTCAAGGTCGGCGTGACCCAGTTGTCCGTCAGGTGCATTTCCATGGCGATGCCCGCCACGCGCGGCTCCGTCGAACTCTGAAGCTGATGATTACCCAGTGCGAAGAAAAACAGCAGGGCACTCAACATCAACAACCACAGCGTGCGCGAAGCCAACATTGCAGGTATCCGGGAAGCCAGAAGGACTCGCAGTATAAGCACCCGGATCGGCAGGTTTCATGAAACCGAGTGTTACATTCAGGTCTTCAGCGACCTCTTGAAAGCCAGCGTAAAGACCGCCGGGACCGCCCCTTGAAACATTTCACGGAAACTGTCGAAATGACCCATCGAACCGCCTGACTCGGGGCCGAATTCATCGGCTGGCAGGCGATGTCTTCAGGAGCGTCGGCATGGCAGAAGATATTTACACGCTGCGCAAACGCTTCGACACGCCCGACACAAGACTCTCGCATCGCGAGCAATCGGCGATGACGGCTGAGGAGCTGGCAGAGGCGCGTGTTCATGCCTGTGCGAATATTTCAAACCGGATCCAGATCCTGCTTGTGCCCATCCTGGCTGGCAGTCTTGCTCCGTACTTTGTTTTTCTATTGAGCGTGATCGCCTATGCAAGCGTGTTTTCCACGCGCCACGATATGGACAAAGCCGTAGGCGACTACAGCCCTTGGGTGATCGCCGCCACACCGCTGGTCGTGGGAAGCTGGGCGCTCTATAGCACCTTGCGCGCCAAATACGACGTAACCGAGCGTTACTGGAAAACCATGCCCGACCAAGGGCTGGTCGACATAGAGCGACACACACTGACGTGGGCGATCAACCTGTGGTCCTATTGCTTCGATTCAGACTCCAGCACGATGGACCGCTGGGTCGATGGACAGCTCAAATCAGTGAATGACAGTGGTGTCTCGCAATGGCTGCTGGCAAGAACCACTGCGGGCCAGTGGTTGGTACTGCGACACGCCATCGAGGGCGCCATGTGGATAATGCGAGGGCCCGAAACGCCCGCTGTAAAGCTTCAGCTACACCCCACTCAAGACCTCGCCCTCGCCTTCGCCCCCCGGACCAACCGGTGCCTGAGCAAGCGCTTCTCCGGCAGCCCCCTGCCTGTTGCACAGACCAGTCTCTGGCTGAGCGACACGCAAGCACAGCATCTGGGCGAAATCGCTCATCACTGGCATTTTTTCTATCCGCAGCGTTATGGCGTAGTGAGTCAGGAAGACGCTCGATGGATCGATGCGCTGGTCGAACGGGCTCGGCATAACAGGTCGCCGGTTGCCGATTTGCCCGCTTCATGAAACCGTGCGCTGGATTTGTCTCTCTCGCGCCTTATTGAAATGTGCCCCGAAGCCAGCCGAACCTGTCGGCTGGCAGACGATGCTCCAGGAGCTTCAGCCGGCATGGCAGAAAGCGATTACACGCGATACCTACGTTTTTTCACGCCAGACATCAGGCTCAGCCACCGCGAGCAATCGGCGATGACAGCGCAGGAACTGACAACGGCGCGCGGTTACGCGCTTGAGCTGAAAAACAACTGGGGGCTGGTTCTGTTCGTACCCGTTCTGTTTCTCGCGGCCCTGCTTGTGGTGCCTGTCGACTTGTCGACGTTGCTCGGGCTGCCTGCAGGTGTCGATCACATGACTGATCACCCTCAACGCTGGATTCTCGACGTCGCTGCGCTCGTACTGGCCTGCTGGGCGATGTACAACATCATGCGTGTCAAATGCAGCGTCACGGCCCGTTATTGGAAAACCATGCCCCGGCAAGGCGTGGTTGACCTGGAGCCGCACAGACTGGTCTCCGCGATCAACCTGTGGTCAGCGTATATCGATTACGACGCCTGTGTGGTGTCTGAATGGGTCGATGGCAAACTCACTACGGTCTGCTACACCGGCGTGTCGCAATGGCTGCTGGCAAAAACCGCTACCGGCCAGTGGTTGGTATTGCGGCACGCCATAAAGGGCGAGATGCTGAAGGGAAGCCCTGAAGTCCCCACGCACGATCTTCAGCTACACCCCACTCAAGACCTCGTATTCGCCTTCGCACCCCGGACCAATCTGTGCCTGGGCAAGCGCTTCGGCGGTAATGCGTTGCCTGTCGCCCAGTCCGGCCTGTGGTTAAGTGAATCGGAACAACACTATCTAGGCAAAATCGCTCATCACTACGATTTTTTCTACCCGCAGCGTTATAGCGTAGTGAGTGAGGAAAACGCGGTGTGGATCGAGGCGCTGATTCAAAAGACGCAATGCAGCATCCCGTCGACTGCTGGCAAGAACACAGGCTGACGCAACATCGAGCCTCTGAGCTGGACGATGAGCCGAATAGCTCGCACATTCGGCTCATCACGTGAGCCGAATAGACGTTCTACCTGGCATCACTGACTGTTTCCAACGCAGGAAACGTTCGCCTCCAGCAGCGTTCAAGCTGGCCAGTTAAGCGGTGACGAGCCCATGCAGGTGGTTTCCGGTGGCCTTGACAGGCCGACCGTGCATTTTGAAGCTCCGCCGCGACACCTGCTCGAACCTCAGTTGACTGACTTCCTTGAATGGTTTGCCGCCAGCCGAAAGGATGCGCAACTTGACCCGCTGATCCGCGCAGGCGTCGCGCATTTCTGGTTCGTCACGCTTCATCCTTTTGACGATGGCAACGGCCGCCTCACCCGAGCCCTCACTGATCTTGCGCTGGCGCAAGGGGAGCACCAGGCCGCACGCCTGCCAGGCGGCGGCCGAAGCACGCGTTACCCAATCAACTGGCCGTCGCAGTAAAGAATTCCCGACCCTGTCCGACAGCCTTTCAACCTCAACACTTTGAAACCCGCAATCGCTCTGCACCTGGAAAGGATTCCACATGAATTACAGCGCCATGTTTGGCCCGGCCCTGAACCTGCTCATCTGGCTGGTTCCGGCCGTGCTGTTCGTCTCGTTTCTCAAATCACCCTGGGCGAAGGGGCAGATGGGCGAATTCTGGGTGCGACTGTTCACGCACTGGAAACTGGACAGGCAGGTCTATCGGCGTCTGCACAACGTCACGCTGGACACCGCCGACGGCACAACGCAGATCGACCATGTGTTTCTCTCGCCTTTCGGCATTTTCGTGCTGGAAACCAAGAACATGAGTGGCTGGATCTTCGGCAGCGAACTACAACCTCAGTGGACCCAGAAAATCTACCGACGCACCTACCGATTCCAGAACCCGCTCCGACAGAACTACAAACACCTGAAAGCGCTTGAAGCGACGCTGGGCGTCGGTCTGGAGCACCTTCATTCTGTTGTCAGCTTTGTGGGCGAAAGCACGTTCAAAACCCGGATGCCGGCCAACGTGACGCAAGGTATCGGTTACATTCGCTACATCCGTTCCTTTCAGCAGCCGGTGTTCAGCGAAGCTGAGGTCGACGCGCTGATGCAGACGCTGCAAGGCAAACGACGGGCGCCCACGCGTGCGACACATCGTGAACATGTTCAGAACCTCAAGCGACGCAAGTAAGGCATTTGGAGCAGTCCGGCCACCACAAACCAAACCCGTGCGCCACCAAATGTGGCTTACTGGCACTCATCGCCATCCAATCAGGGATCTCTTCCCTACCCTCGCGGTCTTTTAACGCATGACGAATTCGCGCTCTGCTTACATACCTTCCTGGCTTCGCCCTGTTCTGCGTCCTTTGCTGGATCCGTATCGCCGTTATCGGCATGCACGATTGATCCATGCGGCGCGTATTGCGGTGGGGTTGCTGGTCACCATTCTGCTGACCACCGGCCTCAACCTGCCTCATGGCGAATGGGCGTCGGTGACGATGCTGATCGTCATCGGCGGCCTGCAGCACCACGGCAACATCGGCAAGAAGTCGGTCGAACGGGCCTACGGCACGCTGATTGGCGCGGGGCTGGGCTTGATCGTGGTCGTGCAGCAGGGTTATCTGGAAATGCCGCTGCTGACCTACGCGATCATGTCAGTGCTGTGCGGTTTCTTCGCTTATCACGCCATCGGCAAGGGCGGCTATACCGCGTTGCTGTCGGCGATCACCCTGTTCATCGTCGCAGGCCATGGCTACAACCCGATCAGCGACGGGCTGTGGCGCACGGTGGATATTCTGATCGGTATCGCGCTGGCGCTGGCGTTCTCCTTTGCGTTGCCGCTGTATGCCGTGTTTTCGTGGCGCTACAACCTGGCCAGCGGGCTGCGTGATTGCGCCAAGGTGTACGGGCGGATCGTGCAGGGCCAGCCGGTGACGGCCGATGAGCATTTGAAACTGACTGCAAAGCTCAACGCCACCATGCTGCAACTGCGCTCGCTGCTGCCGTCGGTGTCCAAGGAAGTGAAGATGTCCATGGTCGAACTGGACGCCATTCAAGGGCATTTCCGCATGTGCCTGAGCACCCTGGAAATCCTTGCGAACATTCGACCAGCCAATCTCGACCAGATGGCCGGCGAGCCGCTGAAGGCGTCGCTGGACGGCGAGTATCGACAGATCCGCCGCCAGTTGATCGGCATGGCGCGTGCGCTGCAGACTGGCGCCACCGAACGGCTGGCGCGCTCTTCGGAAGCCAGCCCTGTGAAACCTGAAGTTCCCGCTGAACTGGTCGGCTATCAATTGATGACTCAACAACTGGCGCACAACCTGGACGGCCTGCAGGCCCGCCTGGCCAAGACGGCAAAGCGCTGGAAGTTCTGATACAACGCTGCCTCACCGCAGGCATGCGATTGCGGGAGAAGGTGTCAGGCCAGTTACTGACGGGTTGCGTTGAAAAACCCGATCGCCGGCAAGCCGCCTCCCACAAAAAGTGTTTCGTCAGTAGCCTGTAGTTCTTTTGATGGAGAGAGCAGTGTCCACTTCCCACCCGCCAGCGCTGGATGAAATAGATCGCAGGCTGATCGCCGCGCTGCAGATCAATGCCCGCGAAAGCGTCGCGACGCTGGCCCGTCAGCTCGGCATCGCCCGGACCACCGTGACCTCCCGGCTTGCACGCCTGGAGAGCACCAGGGTGATCACCGGCTATGGCGTGCGCCTTGGTCAACGCGTCATCGACGGCGGTTTGCAGGCGTACGTCGGGATTACCGTGCAACCGCGTTCGGGCAAGGAAGTGCTGCGCCGCCTCAGTGCGCTGGCGCAGTTGCAGCAGTTGTGCGCGGTGAGCGGCGAGTTCGATTACGTGGCATGGCTGCGTACCGATTCACCCGAGCAACTGGACGAACTGCTGGACCTGATCGGCAGCGTGGACGGTGTGGAAAAAACCACCACCTCGATCATCCTCAGCAGCAAGATCGACCGTGGACAACCGGTCTGATCCCATCCAGAACGAAAGAATCACACTCAAAATAACCAGCCATATCGTCAGTTTGCACAAACAAACATCATATCGACGACACTTTGCGTCTTATTAACGTGCTCACACTTATCTAGACTGTTGTTTTTCGCCGTTGCCCACCAAGGTCAGTCATGAAAAACAACCGTCATCCCGCCAACGGCAAAAAGCCGATCACCTTGTTTGGCCCCGATTTTCCATTTGCCTTCGATGACTGGATCGAGCACCCGAAAGGTCTGGGCAGCATCCCCAAAGAACAGCATGGCGCGGAAGTGGCGATCATCGGTGCCGGTATCGCCGGGCTGGTGGCAGCCTATGAGCTGATGAAGATGGGCCTCAAGCCAGTCGTCTATGAAGCCTCGAAAATGGGCGGTCGTCTGCGCTCGCAGGAGTTCGAAGGTGCCAAGGGCATCGTCGCCGAATTGGGCGGCATGCGCTTTCCGGTATCGTCGACGGCCTTCTTTCATTACGTCGACAAGCTGGGCCTTGAGTCCAGGCCTTTCCCCAACCCGCTGACTGCCGCCTCCGGCAGCACGGTCATCGACCTGGAAGGCACCACCTACTACGCACAGATGCTCTCTGACCTACCTGCGTTGTTTCAGGAAGTCGCTGACGCCTGGGCCGACGCACTGGAAAGCGGCTCGCAGTTCTCCGAGATTCAGCAAGCCATTCGTGACCGCGATGTGCCGCGTCTCAAAGCGTTGTGGAACAAACTGGTCCCACTGTGGGACGACCGCACGTTCTATGACTTCGTGGCGACCTCCAAAGCGTTTGCCAAACTGTCGTTTTACCATCGTGAAGTGTTCGGCCAGGTGGGCTTCGGCACAGGCGGCTGGGACTCTGACTTCCCCAACTCAATGCTGGAAATCTTTCGCGTGGTCATGACCAACTGCGACGAACACCAGCATTTGATCGTCGGCGGTGTGCAGCAGGTGCCGGTGGGCCTGTGGAGCCACGTGCCCGAGCGCTGCGCCCACTGGCCCAAAGGCACCAGCCTCTCGTCCCTGCATCGTGGTGCACCGCGCACCGGCGTGAAGCGCATTGCCCGCGCCGAAGATGGCCGCCTGTCGGTGACCGATAACTGGGGTGATACCCGCCAGTACGCAGCTGTGCTGACCACCTGCCAGAGCTGGTTGCTCACGACCCAGATCGAGTGCGAAGAATCGCTGTTTTCGCAGAAGATGTGGATGGCGCTGGACCGCACGCGCTACATGCAGTCATCGAAAACCTTCGTCATGGTTGATCGCCCGTTCTGGAAGGACAAAGACCCGGAAACCGGCCGCGACCTGATGAGCATGACCCTCACCGATCGCCTGACCCGTGGCACTTACCTGTTCGATAACGGCGACGACAAGCCTGGCGTGATCTGCCTGTCATACTCGTGGATGAGCGATGCGTTGAAAATGCTGCCGCAACCCGTCGAAAAACGCGTGAAGCTGGCGCTGGATGCCCTGAAGAAGATTTACCCGAAGGTCGACATCGCAGCGCGCATTATCGGCGACCCGATCACCGTCTCGTGGGAAGCCGACCCGCACTTCCTCGGTGCTTTCAAAGGTGCGCTGCCCGGCCATTACCGCTATAACCAGCGCATGTATGCGCACTTCATACAGCAGGACATGCCCAGCGAACAGCGCGGTATGTTCATCGCCGGTGATGACGTGTCCTGGACGCCCGCCTGGGTGGAAGGCGCGGTGCAGACCTCGTTGAACGCCGTGTGGGGCATCATGAATCACTTCGGCGGCAAGACCCACGCTGAAAACCCGGGTCCCGGCGACGTGTTCCACGAGATCGGACCGATTGCACTGGCCGACTGAGAGAAGGAAATGCCCATGCGTGTCGCCTTGTACCAGTGCACACCCTTGCCGCTGGATGTCAGCGGCAACCTGACCCGACTGCACCGACAGGCCGAGGCGGCTGCCGCACAAGGTGCGCAGCTGCTGGTCTGCCCGGAGATGTTTCTGACCGGCTACAACATTGGCGCGCAAGCATGCGCTGAGCTGGCACAAGCCTGTGACGGACCCGCTGCAATGCGCATTGCGCAGATTGCCCGTCAGCACGGGATTGCGATTGTCTATGGCTACCCGGAGCGCAGCGCCGAACAGCAGATCTACAACGCCGTGCAGTTGATCGACCGTCAGGGCAACCGACTGACCAACTACCGCAAGACGCACCTGTTCAGCGAACTGGACACCTCGATGTTCACAGCGGGTGAAGACCTTTGCCCGGTGGTCGAGCTCAATGGCTGGCGGCTGGGCATGCTGATCTGCTACGACGTGGAGTTTCCCGAAAACACACGCCGTCTGGCACTTGCCGGTGCCGAGCTGATTCTGGTGCCGACAGCGAATATGGCGCCTTTCGATTTCGTCTGCGACGTGACTGTGCGGGCGCGAGCGTTCGAAAATCACTGCTACGTGGTGTACGCCAACTATTGCGGCAGCGAGGGCGAGATTCGTTATTGCGGCCTGAGCAGCCTCTGCGCGCCGGATGGCAGTCGTCCCGTACTGGCGGGGCAGAATGAGACATTGCTGATCGGCGAACTGGACCGGACGCAGCTCACACAGGCCAGAACCGTCAACGACTACTTCAAGGATCGCAGGCAGGATTTGTATTGAACGCTCGCAAATCCTTTGGTCGTTCCCATGCTCCGCTCCATCGTGACGGATGAACACAAACCTCGTGGGAGCGAGCTTGCTCGCGAA
>NZ_FRDA01000006.1:95549-210789 GCF_900143095.1 Pseudomonas asturiensis
TACATCAGCACCTCGCGAAGCGGCCTGATTATCCGCTAGCATGACGCTCTGTTTCCTTGTCACTGCGACCCGCCATGCCGTCCCCGCGTACGTCTGCCGTCAAACGCATCACTCTGGCCAACGGCCTGAGCGTGGTGCTGTGTCATGAGCCACGGCTCAAACGCTGCGCCGCTTCGCTGCGGGTTGCGGCGGGCAGTCATGATGTGCCCCAGGCATGGCCGGGGCTGGCGCATTTTCTGGAGCATCTGTTCTTTCTGGGCACCGAGCGTTTCACCGACGAGCAGAACCTGATGACCTTCGTGCAGCGCCACGGCGGTCAGCTCAATGCCAGTACGCGAGAACGCACCACCGACTTTTTCTTCGAACTGCCGCCTGCCGTTTTTGCCGACGGCCTGGAACGCCTGTGCGACATGCTCGCTCAGCCACGCATGGCCATGGCGGACCAACTGCGGGAGCGCGAGGTGCTGCATGCCGAGTTCATCGCCTGGCGCGGGGATGCCGAAGCCCGCCAACAAATCCACTTGCTGGCGTCGATCAATCCACACCACCCGTTACGCGGGTTTCACGCGGGCAATCGCTACAGCCTGTCGGTGCCCAACCCTGCGTTTCAGCAGGCCTTGAAGGCCTTCTACCAACGCTTTTATCAGGCCGGGCAAATGACGCTTTGCCTGAGCGGCCCGCAGTCACTGGCTGAGCTGGAAAGCCTGGCGATGCGCTACGGTGTGTCGTTCGCAACGGGCAAGCGCGTCGAGCAACAGTCTGCGCCTCCACTGGCTGAACACGCCACGCCCGTGCTGGAAACCGATGCGCAGCGCCTGCATCTGCTGTTCGCTTGCGACGGCTTGCCGGAAAAGGCTGACGAAGCCGTGGCGTTTCTGTGCCATTGGATGAATGCCGCCAAGCCGGGCGGTCTGGTGGCCACGTTGAGTGAACGAGGTCTGATTGACGCGTTGAAAGCCGCGCCGCTGTATCAGTTTGGCGAGCAATTGTTGCTGGAGGTGAGCGTTGATAAAGGCTTCGCGAACAAGCTTTCGCCCGCAGAAGCGGCGGGGCTGTCGCTCGACTGGCTGGCTTTTTTCAAACTGAACTGGCCCTCGTTGGTAGAGGAATACCGGCGTATTCAGCACCGTCAGTTGCAGGTCTGCGGTACCTTGGCGCTGGCGCATCATTATTGCCGCGATCTTCCGGCAACACTCAGCGAGCAAGGCGGCGAGGCGTTGCGAGCGTTGCTGGATCAACTCGGCCCTGAAACGCTGATCAATGTTCAAGGTGTGGATAACCCGGCAGGCGAGCCTGACGACTGGCACCTGCCTGCGCCCAACCCGTTTTTAACGGGCGATTCAGCACCTCGGCCGCTCGCCGCCGAAGCCGCTGTATACCTGCGCTGGACGTTGCAACACCCACAGCCCAGACTCTGGCAGGTACTCAACGACAGCCTGAAAGACCTCATTGAGGAGGCCCGACAGGCCGGGGTCGCGTTGGCGTTCAGTGAATACGGCACGTACTGGCAACTCAGACTGAACGGCCTGCACGAGCCGTTCGCTGCCATTATCGAACACTGCCTGAATCGCCTGAAGCATCCGGCACCTGAAGCACTGGCCCGCTACGCACGGCCTGCAAACGAGCCGGCACTGATCCCGATTCGTCAGTTGCTCAAACGGCTGCCTGATCATTTTTTAGCCAGCCCTTCCGGCCAGGAAACCGATGACCTGCAAAGCGTCTGGGCCAGCTCAAACTGGACAAGCTTTGCTACAGGGTTGCCCACCGACGGCCAGCACCGTGTCGAAGAGGCGCTGCAAGGCATGCCTGGCGAACCGCAGGCGCATCTGGCGATATCAACCACCTGCAGCCCGGGCAAGCGTTGGCAGACAGAAGCCTCGTCTTCCCCGGAAAGCGCCGTGCTGTTGTTTTGCCCGGCAGCCAGCGCATCCGCCCGGGATGAGGCCGCCTGGCGCCTGCTCGCGCATCGAATTCAAGCGCCGTTCTACCACCGGCTTCGGGTCGAATTGCAGCTGGGTTACGCGGTGTTCAGCGGCATCCGGCAGATAGACGGCACCACAGGGCTGTTGTTTGGCGTGCAATCGCCGTCGTGCAGCGTCGATCAGTTGGTCGCGCACATCGAGGCTTTTCTGGAAGGGCTTCCTGACCTGATACACAACGCCGATCTGGCCGAGCAGCGCCAGGCCTTGATCACGCAGCAGGACGTTTCCACGCTGTCTCACGAGCAAGTCGCAGAAACGCGCTGGCAAGCGCACCTTGCCGGCCATACTGAAAGGCACAGGCTTGATCTGCACAACGCGCTGTCAAATCTGGATACACACTCTTTAGCCACGGCCGCCCGCGCACTGTGCGATGCCGACGCGGGCTGGCTGATCCTGGCCAATCGCCCGCCAGCCACGGCGTTCAAGGATCGTTACCTGAACGGTAACGGTCTTTCATAAAGATTTGAGCACTGCCAAATTGTTAAATTGAGTAACATAGCTCCCTAAGCATCTGAACGTATGCCGTTGCTGGCGCACTAAGATGTAGTCACCAACCGCTGCACTATCTGAAGGAGTGTTTTTATGTCGTGGACTAAACCTGCTTACACTGATCTGCGTATCGGCTTCGAAGTCACCATGTACTTCGCCAGCCGTTGATTTCAGTGCGCTGCAAAGCCTCGGTTCGCCGGGGCTTTTTTTATTGTCGGGCTGCTTTGGTTTTTTGTTTCGGGTCATGTGGTAGGGAGCTGACATGTACATCCAGATTTTAGGTTCCGCTGCCGGTGGTGGTTTTCCCCAGTGGAACTGCAACTGCGTCAACTGCGCAGGTTTTCGCGACGGCAGCCTGCGGGCGCAGGCGCGCACTCAATCCTCCATTGCCCTGTCCGACGACGGCGTGAACTGGGTACTGTGCAACGCCTCGCCGGACATCCGCGCTCAACTGCAGAGCTTTGCGCCGATGCAACCGGGCCGTGCGCTGCGCGACACCGGGATCAGCGCCATTGTGCTGATGGACAGCCAGATCGACCACACCACCGGTTTGTTGAGCCTGCGCGAAGGCTGCCCGCATCAGGTATGGTGTACCGACATGGTCCATGAAGACCTCAGCACGGGCTTTGCGCTGTTCGAGATGCTCAAGCACTGGAACGGCGGCCTGGACTGGCACCGCATCGAGCTGCAAGGCAGCTTTGTGATTCCGGCCTGCCCGAACCTGCGGTTTACGCCGTTTCCGCTACGCAGCGCCGCGCCGCCTTATTCCCCTCACCGTTTCGACCCGCATCCGGGCGACAACATCGGTTTGCTGGTGGAAGACACCCGCACTGGCGGCAAGCTGTTCTATGCGCCGGGCCTGGGCAAGGTCGATGACGCGCTGGCCGAAAAGATGCGCGACGCCGACTGCCTGCTGGTCGACGGCACGATGTGGGACGACGACGAGATGCAGCGTCGTGGCGTGGGCACTCGCACTGGCCGGGAAATGGGCCATCTGGCACAAAACGGTCCTGGCGGCATGCTCGAAGTGCTGGAAGGCTTCCCGACCCAGCGCAAGGTGCTGATCCACATCAACAACACCAACCCGATCCTCGACGAAGACTCTTCGGAGCGCGCCGAGCTGGTCCGCCGCAACGTTGAAGTTGCTTTCGATGGCATGAGCATCGAGCTTTAGGAGCCGACATGAGCGAAGCCACTGCACTGTCTCCCGCCGAATTCGAGCAGGCCTTGCGGGCCAAGGGCGCGTATTACCACATCTACCATCCCTATCACGTTGCCATGTACGAAGGCCGTGCGACCCGCGAGCAGATTCAGGGCTGGGTCGCCAACCGCTTTTATTATCAGGTGAACATTCCGCTCAAGGATGCCGCGATTCTGGCCAACTGCCCGGACCGCGAGATTCGTCGCGAATGGATTCAGCGCCTGCTCGACCACGACGGTGCACCCGGCGAAGACGGCGGCATTGAAGCCTGGCTGCGTCTGGGTCAGGCCGTCGGCCTGGACCCTGATCAGTTGCGCTCCCAGGAGCTGGTGCTGCCAGGCGTGCGCTTTGCCGTGGATGCCTACGTGAATTTTGCCCGCCGCGCCAACTGGCAGGAAGCGGCCAGCAGCTCGTTGACCGAGCTGTTCGCGCCGCAGATTCACCAGTCGCGTCTGGACAGCTGGCCGCAGCATTACCCGTGGATCGACCCGCAAGGTTACCAATATTTCCGCACGCGCCTGGGCCAGGCACGTCGCGACGTAGAACATGGTCTCGCGATTACGTTGCAGCACTACACTACGTATGAAGGCCAGCAGCGCATGCTGGAGATCCTGCAGTTCAAGCTCGACATTCTGTGGAGCATGCTTGATGCCATGTCCATGGCTTACGAATTGAACCGCCCGCCGTACCACAGCGTCACAGACCAGAAGGTCTGGCATAAGGGAATCGCGCTATGAACGTTCATTCCAAGAAAGACAATTCGAATCCGGAACGCCTGTCATTTCGCAACAAAGTCCCCACATGGCGACAAGGCTATCGCTTCCAGTTCGAACCGGCCCAGAACGCCAACGTGGTGCTGTACCCGGAAGGCATGATCAAGCTCAACGACAGTGCTGGCTTGATTGGCGGTCTGGTCGATGGAAAGCGAACCATCGCCGCCATCATCCAGGACCTGGAGCACAAATTCCCCAACGTCCCCGAGCTGGGCATGGATGTCGATGACTTCATGAAACACGCTCAGGAAAAACACTGGATCACCCTTGACTGAACTGACGCTTGCCACCGCCAGCCCACTGATACCGCCCAGGCCGGAGACCGGCCTGCCGCTGTGGTTACTGGCTGAACTGACCTACCGTTGCCCGCTGCAATGCCCGTATTGCTCGAACCCGCTCGACTTCGCGAAACAGGGTCAGGAGCTGACCACCGAGCAGTGGTTCAAGGTGATGCAGGAAGCCCGACAGATGGGAGCCGCGCAGATTGGCTTTTCCGGTGGTGAACCGCTGGTGCGTCAGGACCTGGCCGAACTGATCGCCGAAGCGCGACGACTGGGCTTTTACACCAACCTGATCACCTCGGGCATTGGCCTGACCGAAGAGAAGATCATCGCATTCAAGGAAGCCGGTCTGGACCATATTCAGATCAGCTTTCAAGCCAGCGACGAGCAGGTGAACAACATGCTCGCAGGTTCGAAGAAAGCCTTCGCGCAGAAGCTGGAAATGGCCCGTGCGGTGAAGAAGCACGGCTACCCGATGGTGCTGAACTTTGTTACCCATCGGCACAACATCGACAGGATCGACAAGATCATCGAGCTGTGCCTGGCCCTTGAAGCGGACTTCGTCGAACTGGCCACGTGTCAGTTCTATGGCTGGGCGCACCTGAACCGGGTTGGTCTGTTGCCGACCAAGGATCAACTGGTGCGCGCCGAAGCGGTCACCAATGAGTACCGGGAACAGCTCGAAGCGGAAAATCATCCGTGCAAGCTGATCTTCGTCACACCCGATTACTACGAAGAACGTCCCAAGGCCTGCATGAACGGCTGGGGCAGCATCTTCCTGACCGTGACGCCGGACGGCACCGCCCTGCCCTGCCATGGCGCACGCCAGATGCCGATCCAGTTCCCGAACGTGCGCGACCACAGCATGCAGCACATCTGGTACGACTCGTTCGGTTTCAACCGTTTTCGCGGTTATGACTGGATGCCCGAGCCTTGCCGTTCGTGTGATGAAAAGGAAAAGGATTTCGGCGGCTGCCGCTGCCAGGCCTTCATGCTGACCGGCGACGCGGCCAACGCCGACCCGGTGTGCAGCAAGTCCCCGCACCACGGGATGATCACGCAGGCTCGCGACGAATCCGAGACCGCCACCCAAACCATCGAAGAGCTGGCCTTTCGCAATGAACGAAACTCACGACTCATCGCCAAATCTTCCTGAACGGCTTTCTGCCGCCCAGGCGGTCGCCGCTGGCGTAGATTTCGCCGAACTGGATGTCAGCTCGGCGGGCCTGTTCTGGAATGAATACCGACCCGCAGACGGCGCGTGCCGCCTCTGGCACTGGTACGCGGGCACCACGCGCTGCCTGACGCCTGATGGCTTCAGTGTGCGCAGCCGGGTCTACGAGTATGGCGGCGGTTCGTTCTGCCTGGCCGATGACGCCCTGGTGTTCGTCAACGAACGCGACCAGCAGCTTTATCGCCAACCCCTCGATGGCAGCACGCCTGTTCCGCTGACTCAGGGTGACAAGCGTTACGGCGGCGTGTTTTACACCAACGGCCAGATTCTCGCGGTCGAGGAAGATCACAACATCCATCGACTGGTCGGCATCGAGCTGGCTGACGGGCAACGCGAACTGCTGGCCGAGGGCGCGGACTTCTATGCCTCGCCAGTGGTCAGCGCCGACGGCAAGCGACTGGCCTGGATCGAATGGCAACGCCCGCATCAGCCCTGGACATCGACCCGTCTCCTGTGTGCACAACAACAGGATGACGGCAGTTGGGGCCCGGCGCGTTGCGTTGCCGGCGACGAGACCGACGAGTCGTTGCAGCAACCGCGCTTCGACGCTCAAGGCCGGTTGTACTGCCTGACGGATCGGGCCGGGTTCTGGCAGCCGTGGGTCGAATCGTCGACAGGGTTTGCGCCCTTGCCAGCGGCTAAGGCGGACCATTCCCCCGCCCCATGGCAGCTTGGAGGATGCACCTGGCTACCGCTCAGCGACGGTTTTCTCGCCAGTTGGTCGCAGGATGGCTCGGGACTATTGGGGCTGATTCAGGCCGACGGTTCAGTCACTGATTTCAGCGCTGGCTACAGCCGCTTTCGCAGCCTGGCGATGGATGAGGAATACATTTATTGCATCGCCGCCTCGGCCGTAAGCACTTCGGCAGTGCTGGCCATTTCGCGCAGCGACCAAAGCGTGCAGGTTCTGGCGGGCGGCGGTGCGCCGTTGCCGCCGGAACAGATCAGCCGACCCGAACCGCTTCGCTATCCCAGCGGCGGCGCAGAGGCCTTCGGCTATTTCTATCCAGCAATGACAGATACAGATACGCCGCCGCTGGTGGTCTTCATCCATGGCGGGCCTACCTCTGCGTGTTACCCCGTTCTGGATCCGCGCATTCAGTACTGGACCCATCGCGGGTTTGCCGTGGCCGATCTCAACTACCGGGGCAGTACCGGTTATGGCCGTGACTATCGCCAGAGCCTGCACCTGACCTGGGGCATAGCCGACGTCGAAGACGCCTGCGCGGTGGTCGCCCACCTGTCAGCGCGAGGCTTGATTGATGCCAGCAAGGCATTCATTCGCGGCGGTAGCGCCGGGGGCTACACGACGCTGTGCGCGTTGGCGTTTCAGGATGTCTTCCGTGCGGGCGCAAGCCTGTATGGCGTCAGCGATCCGATCGCACTGGCGCGCGCAACACACAAGTTCGAAGGTGATTATCTGGACTGGCTGATCGGTGATCCGGTCAAGGATATCGAACGCTACAAGGAGAGAACGCCCTTGTCGCATGCCGACACCATCAACGTACCGGTCATCTTCTTCCAGGGAGAACTGGACGCTGTCGTCGTACCCGAGCAGACCCGCGACATGCTCAAGGCCTTGCAGGACAGAGGCATCCAGGCAGAGGGTCACTTTTACCCGGACGAGCATCATGGCTTCCGCAAGGCTGCAAACCTGGCAGATGCACTGGAGAAAGAGTGGCGTTTTTATCGTGAGGTGTTAGACGGGGCCGTTTGATCGTCCCCATATCGGGAACGATCAAACCTGGTGCAGCACGGCGCGATGCCGGACTGCTGCACCACAGGCTACTTACGCGAAACGATGATGTAGATCGCGTGGATGATGCCCGGGATGTAACCCAGCAGGGTCAGCAGGATGTTCAGCCAGAAAGCACCGCCCAGACCTACTTGCAGGAACACACCCAGCGGGGGCAACAGAATGGCGAAGATGATACGAATGATGTCCATGGGAAGCTCCTGATTGATTGGCTCTGATTGGCCATACAGCTAATCGACCCTTGGCATCAATGAGGGTTCCACCCGCTCTGGCACGAAGCCATTATTCTTGGGAATAAGAGGCTCGAAGAACCTGCTTCCCAGTATCTGAAAAAGCCGCGAAACGCCGCCTGCAAAAAACGCAGACAAAGAAAACCCCGCATAAGCGGGGCTTTCCAGACTGTTTCCCTGACATCCTTTTCTTCCCACCTTCCTGGCAGGCATCCCTACGTGTCCCTTTTATGTCTTATTGCGCATCCTGCGCTACGTCCATGGATTTAGAGTAACTTTGGATCCCACCTAAAGGAAGAGGCCAAATGTCAGCACGGCGTGTAAGCATTTGCTTACACGTCGTCATATTTCAAAACTGCTCGGCGCTCAACATGAACAATGACTCACTGCCAGCACGCACCGATGCGTTCAGCGAATGGATACGCGGCAGCAGGCGCGCGAAGTAGAAACGCGCCGTACCCAGCTTGCTGGCATAAAAATCTTCCTGCGCTTCCTTGCCGACAGCGGCCTTGGCCATCATCGCCCACATGTAGGCATAGGCCGTGTAACCGAACAGGTGTAAATATTCCACAGACGCAGCACCAATCTCATTGGGGTTGCTGCGTGAGCGATCCAGAATCCAGTGCGTCAGTTCGTCGAGCATGTCGAGCGCTGCGGCCAGCGGGCGAGTGAATTCGCCAAGCGAGCTGTCGGCGTCGGAAATGAACTGACGCACTTCATCGGAGAACAACTGGTAGAACGCACCACCCGAACCGACGATCTTGCGACCGACCAGATCCAGCGCCTGAATGCCGTTGGTACCCTCGTAGATCTGCGTGATGCGCACGTCGCGCACCAATTGCTCCTGGCCCCATTCACGAATGTAACCATGGCCGCCAAACACTTGCTGACCATGTACGGTGGTTTCCAGCCCCACATCAGTCAGGAAGGCCTTGGCGACGGGCGTCAGCAGCGCCACCAGATCGTCGGCGCGCTTGCGATCCGCGTCGTTCTCGCTGAACTTGGCGATGTCCAGTTGCAGCGCAACGTAACTGGAGAACGCACGGCCACCTTCGTTGAAGGCCTTCATGGTCAGCAGCATGCGCCGCACGTCCGGATGGACGATGATCGGATCAGCGGCCTTGTCCTTGTTCTGCGCACCGGTCGGTGCCCGGCTTTGCAGGCGGTCGAGGGCGTATTCCACAGCGTTCTGATACGAGCGCACGCCAGATGCCAGGCCTTGAATGCCCACACCCAGACGCTCGTAATTCATCATCGTGAACATGGCCGCCAGCCCCTTGTTGGGCTCGCCGATCAGATAACCAATGGCGTCATCGAAGTTCATCACGCACGTGGCCGATGCCTGAATGCCCATCTTGTGCTCGATGGAGCCACAGCTCACGGTGTTGCGCTCACCCACGCTGCCGTCGTCACCGACCATGAACTTGGGCACCAGAAACAGCGAGATGCCTTTCGGGCCTGCTGGCGCGTCCGGCAGCTTGGCGAGCACCAGATGGATGATGTTTTCGGTCAGGTCATGCTCGCCGCCGGTGATGAAAATCTTGCTGCCGGTGATCTTGTAGGAACCGTCGGTCTGCGGATCGGCCTTGGTGCGAATGATGCCCAGGTCGGTCCCGGCATGGGCTTCGGTCAGGCACATCGATCCACACCACAGGCCCGAATACATGTTTGGCAGGTACTTGGCCTTGAGCGCTTCAGTGGCGTGGGTGTTGATCGACACACAAGCGCCGGAGGTCAGCATCGGGTACAGGCCGAAAGCAAGGCTTGCCGAGTTGAGCATTTCCTCAACCTGGGCCGACACCACCTTGGGCATGCCCATGCCGCCGAAATCGGGGTTGCCGCCCACACCGACCCAGCCGCCTTCGGCGTAGGTGCGATAGGCCTCAGGAAAACCCGCCGGCGTCGTCACGACGGTGTCTTTCCAGTGGCAGCCTTCCTCGTCACCATTACGGCTCAACGGCGCGATGGTCTTGCTGGTGACCTTACCGGCTTCTTCAAGAATGGCGTCGACGGTTTCAGCGTCGACCGTTTCGGCCAGCGCCGGCAGTTGAGCCCAGAGTATGGAAACCTCGAACACTTCATTGAGGACGAAGCGCATATCGCGCAGCGGCGCTTTGTAGTCAGCCATGGCAAACCTCGTGAACACGGAGCGTGAGACCTGTAAGTGCTGATCTGCCCCGGTCGGGAATGCGGATCAGCCGTCGATAGTTCCGAGTCTACCCGAACAACATTTCAGACACATAGGGTCGTGTCATGACTATAAAGTCATAACAGGTCACTGCTTGAAAACACTGTGTTCAGGTGGCCGCTTCAGTGGTTCGCACGGCGCCACGGCGGTTTTGCTGCTGATGGGAAATCACGCAGTTGCGCCCGGCCCCTTTGGCGGCGTAGAGCGCCTGGTCAGCCGCTTTCAGGACTTCTTCGGGGGTGCGATGTTCCGGCTGACGTTCGGCGACGCCGATGCTGACCGTCACCGATACCGTGCCGGTATGCGCGCCGCTACGGCGCTGCCTTCCCTGCTGGTCGTCCTGAGGCCGACTGTCCTTGTTGCGCAGCTGAATTTCGTAATTGGCGATGGACTCGCGAATCGCTTCCAGATGCGGCAAACACTCATCGATGGTCTTGGCGGCAAACACGATGGCGAATTCTTCGCCACCATAGCGGTATGCCTTGCCGCCGCCATTGCTGATCTTCGACAGTTTGCTGGCCACCAGACGCAATACCTGGTCGCCCACGTCGTGGCCGTGGGTGTCGTTGAATTTCTTGAAATGGTCGACGTCACTCATCGCCAGCACATAATTGCGCCCCAGGCGCTGCATACGCTCGTTGAGCGCACGACGTCCAGGCAAGCCGGTCAGCTCGTCACGGAAGGCCATCTGATAGGCCTCATGGGCGACAGCGGCGGCAATCATCAGCATCACCTGGCTGCACAGAATATTCAGCGTGAAGGGCAGGATGAAGGTCTTGGGCAGTGCCCAGAACAAGCCCAGCAGCCCGACGATCTGCGCCGCATGCAACGGCCGGGGCTTTTCCAGGTACTGCCAGATCAAGACTGCGAACGAAATCAGAAACATCGCGTACGACAACTGGATCAGGCTCATCCACGCGCCATGCAACGCCGGCCAGCGGATGTCGGCCAGCCAGGCCTGCAATTCCACCGGATAGCTCTGCTCAAGCCCCAGCGCCACACTGCCCACGGCCAGCAGCACCGCGAGCCGGGCAACCATGTCCTGGAACAAATGCGTACGCTCCTCCCAGGCGGCGTACAACCCGTAGAGCACCGGCAGCAACAGGCAGACCAGATGAAAGATCACCGCGGCATCTTCCCGAACCTTGCCGAAGTCGCGGTAATAGTCGGTCTGGGTGTCGAGCAGGTAATAGGCGATGTACACGGTGATCATCAGGAACAGTTCGCGCTGACGCCGGTAGACACCGCAGTACGCACCGCCCAACAGCAGCACCAGAGTGGGCAGCACGTTGAACAGTGAGGTAAAGAATACGTTCAGGTCTTTGACGTAAGCAGCCGCCAGCCCCGCCACCAGCAATGCCAGTGATGGTAGAAAATGACTCAGTCGCGCAGCAGATGGACGTAACAAAAGAGGCTGTCTCCTTGCCTGAACCCGAGTCATCACCCGAATTAATAGCATTGTGCCTTCATCCTGAAAACAATGCATTCAGCAGGATTGATCAGTGACTGAGTCTGTAACGGCAGGAGAGTGAAAAGGTTTATGGATCGAGGGCAGATAGCCCTGTAACACTGAGTGATCACAGGCTGGAGGCTTCAGCCCGCGCCTCAAGCGCGGGGCACGATCAAGATCAAACGCCCATAAAAAAGCCGCCTGATCGACGATCAGGCGGCCTGGGTGACTCGGAACCGACTCAGTAAGCCAGACCGAAATCCTCTTCTTTCATGTCCATCAGGTTACCAGCACCCGAGAGGATGGCGGCAACGTGAGTGCGGGTGCGCGGCAGAATACGCTGAAAGTAGAAGCGTGCGGTCTGGATCTTGGCGCGGTAGAACGCTTCGTCCGATGTACCGGCTGCCAGCTTCTCGGCCGCAAGACGTGCCATGTCGGCCCAGAAGTAGGCAAGGCACGCGTAACCCGAATACATCACGTAATCGACCGACGCAGCGCCGACTTCTTCGCGATCCTTCATGGCGGCCATGCCCACTTTCATGGTCAGTTCGCCCCACTCCTTGTTCAGCGCCGCCAGCGGGGTCACGAACTCCTGAACGGATTCGTTGCCTTCGTTGTTCTGGCAGAACTTGTGCACGATTTTGGTGAAGCCCTTGAGCGCTTCGCCTTGGGTCATCAGGACCTTGCGGCCCAGCAAATCAAGCGCCTGGATACCGGTGGTGCCTTCGTACAGCATGGAAATACGGCTGTCGCGAACGTTCTGCTCCATGCCCCACTCGGCGATAAAGCCGTGGCCGCCGTAGATCTGCACGCCGTGGTTGGCGGCTTCGAAGCCCACTTCGGTCATGAAGGCCTTGGCGATCGGGGTCATGAAGGCCAGCAGTGCATCGGCTGCTTTCTTCTGGTCTGCGTCTTCGCTGTATTTGACAATGTCGACCTGCTTGGCCGTGAAGTACACCATGGCACGCGTGCCCTCGGCGAACGCCTTCATGGTCAGCAGCATGCGACGTACGTCCGGGTGGACGATGATCGGGTCAGCGGCTTTTTCCGGCGCTTTAGGACCCGTCAGCGAACGCATCTGCAGACGCTCGCGGGCATATTTCAAGCCGCCCTGGAACGCGATTTCAGCGTGCGCCAGACCTTGCAGTGCAGTGCCCAGACGCGCCGTGTTCATGAACGTGAACATGCAGTTCAGGCCCTTGTTCGCCGGGCCGATCAGGTAACCGGTAGCACCGTCGAAGTTCATCACGCAAGTGGCGTTGCCGTGGATGCCCATCTTGTGTTCGATCGAACCGCAGCTCACTGCGTTGCGCTCGCCAACGCCGCCGTCGGCCGCCGACAGGAACTTGGGCACGATGAACAGCGAAATACCTTTGGTGCCCGCCGGAGCATCCGGCAGACGCGCCAGCACGATGTGGACGATGTTATCGGCCATGTCGTGTTCGCCAGCGGAGATGAAGATCTTGGTGCCGGACACTTTGTAGGTGCCGTCAGCCTGAGGCTCGGCCTTGGTGCGCAGCATGCCCAGGTCGGTGCCGCAGTGTGGCTCGGTCAGGCACATGGTGCCGGTCCATTCGCCGGACACCAGTCGGGTCAGATACGCCGCTTGCTGCTCGGGCGTGCCATGCTCGGAAATGGTGTTCATCGCGCCATGTGACAGACCTGGGTACATGCCCCACGACCAGTTGGCTTCGCCAACCATCTCGCTGACTGCCAGACCCAGCGACTCAGGCAGGCCCTGACCGCCGTGCTCGACGTCATGCGCCAGGCTCGGCCAGCCGCCTTCGACGAATTGCTGATACGCCTGCTTGAAACCGGTCGGCGTCTTCACGCCCGATTCGCTCCAGGTACAGCCTTCGGTATCGCCTACCCGGTTCAGCGGAGCCAGCACCTGTTCACAGAACTTGGCGCCCTCCTCAAGAATGGCGTCGACCATATCAGGGGTAGCGTCCTGGCAGGCGGGCAGACTCTGATAGTGCGCTTCGTAACCGAGCAGTTCGTCACGAACGAAACGAATATCACGCAAGGGGGCCTTGTAATCAGGCATAGCGATAAACCTCTGCTGATGAATCCTGGAACGAATGACCGGGCGGTGACTGGAAGCATACTCCCAGGACCAGACAATCTCGTATGCCTTACGGTCAAACAGGTGTTTGAAACATACGTTTACGCCCAAACCTTGTCAATAGCGGCACATGAACCATTCGTCCACGCTGCTGCAGACCGCGCAGGCAAAGGGGTACAACGTCATGTAGACGATAACGGGAAGTCTAGCCGAGGGAATAAGGGTTGCAGCGGTGATACAGGACGGTGATACAGGAAGATTCAGAAGATAACGCCGTGCACGGAAGGCACGGCGTGAGGGTGTGGCAAGCCGTTACTCAGGCAAAGGTATCGATCAACGTGCCAAGCGCTTCGTCGCTCGCGCGCTGTGAGGCAAGCCCGGCTTCGATCTGCGATTTGCCTGCGGCCATTTCAACGATGTTGGCAGGCAGGTCGGAACGCTGGCTGCGGTCGACCGAACGCAGGTTCTCGAGCTGGAAGTCCGAAGACTGGCTTCTGCCCGACACCTCAATGTTGCTGCTGGCGATCTGCGTGGCTGCCTGATCGACACGGCTCTGCCCGACCTGCATGGCGCTCAGACCTGGATAGAGGGTGTTGTTCATGGTGATTTGCATAAGCCGATCCTCAGTTCAAAAAGCGAACACGTGTCATTGAACCAGCAAATGCCCGGAAACGCTCGACAAATAGACTAATGGCACTAGGCCTGTTAATAGCCTCAGTCTTGAAAATCTCAAAACCGCCATACGTGTCAGCAACATAGCGCCGCTGTCAGTCGAGCAGCTCCAGATGAAGACATTGCGCCACATTATCGGCGCTGGCCTTTTTCAACCGTGGTACACGCCCCAGACAGGGTGCAGGCAGACGCTCGGCCAGGGTGGCAAGATTCTCTTCGAGGCGCGAGGTCTTGCCATCGGTGACGTTCGCAACCCAGCCAGCCAGGTGCAGCCCGTCTCTGGCAATGGCCTCGGCCGTCAACAACGCATGGTTGATGCACCCCAGGCGTACGCCCACCACCAGAATCACCGGCAGGCCCAGCGCGATGGCAAGGTCGGACAGATTGCTCTGATCGGCCAGCGGCACTCGCCAGCCTCCCGCGCCTTCGATCAGGGTGAAGTCCGCCTGCTTGTTCAGAATATGCTGCATGGGCTGCAGCAGGGAGCGAACGGTCAGCGCCACGCCAGCCTCACGGGCCGCCAGATGCGGGGCGATGGCCGGCTCGAACGCCACCGGGTTCACTTCGTCGTAACTCAGCGGGATGGAACATTCGGCCTGCAACGCCAACGCATCCGCATTGCGCAGCCCTTGCGGCGTGACGACGCAACCTGATGCCACGGGCTTGCCTGCAGCCGTGCTCAGGCCGTTCAACCTCGCGGCATGCAGCAAGCCGGCCGCGACCGTGGTCTTGCCGGCATCGGTGTCGGTTCCGGTGATGAAATACGCAACGCTCATCTCGGCGGTCTTCCCATATGACGTGAACCCGGTCAGGGTTTTTCAAGTACCGCGTAGACCACTTGGTAAGTGGCGGGCAGCCCTGCGTCCTGACGAAAGCGCTCGTACGCTCGCACCAAGCCTAGAATCCGTTGACGCCCCGTCAAGCCGCTGGGCCTTCCCGGGTTGAGATTGTGTGCGCCCAGTGCCTTCAACTCATGAGTCAGGCTGCGCACATCCGGGTAATGCAGCACGTGCGGGCGGACGTCGAGGCGGGTGACACGCAAACCACTGGCCGCGCACAACTGACGATAGTCGTCTTCACGCCGAAAGCGGTTCACATGCACGCAACCATCAACGACCTGCCAGCTTTCACGCAGCTCATACAGCGTGCCGGTACACAGACTGGCGAAGGCAAACACCCCGCCCGGTTTCAAAACCCGAGAGGCCTCGCTGAGTACTGCCCTGAAATCCGCACACCATTGCACCGCCAGGCTTGAGAAAATCAGCTCGCAACCCTGATCGGCCAATGGCAGTCGCTCGGCATCGCCTGCCACGAAGTGACGCGCGCCACCCAGCGGCTGCGCATGGCGCAACATGCCTTCGGCGATATCCAGCGCAACGCCTTCACTCTCCTGAAAGGTCTGTGCCAGCACTCGACTGAAATAACCGGTGCCACTGCCCAGGTCGAGCCAGCGTGCGGGACTGAACTGGGCAGGCAACCGTGACATCAACTCGTGCCCGACCGAACGCTGCAATTCGGCGACGCTGTCGTAACTGCCCGCCGCGCGGGAAAAGGAAGCCGCCACCTGACGTTTGTCAGGCAGACCTGCCGACAATACGGCCTGTGAAAGGTCAGTCATGGTCCGACTCGTGTTCCGATTCATGTAGAAAGGCCTGGATCGCAGCCGCCACGCCATGGGGGTTTTCCAGAAGAAACGCATGGCTGGCCTGTTCGATCACACCGACCTCGACATCCGGCAACAGGTCCAGCAGATCGCCCGCTGCTTCGGCAGGCACGAACGCATCGAGCCCGGCGAATACATGCAACTGCGGTCCACGATAAGTCTGCAAGGCGCTGCGGGTATCAAGCTGTTGCAATATTTTCAGCCCGTCGACCAGCGCCGTGGGCGAGGTATGCGGCGCACCGGCCTTGAGCAGACGGGCCAGGCCACGCGGGTCCTCGGCGCCCTGGGTACATAGCAGGCTGAAACGCTTCAGAGTGGCGTCGGGATCAGCAGCGCAGCCCGCCAGAAACGCCTCGAAGTCCGGCACCGGCATCGCATGCGGCCAGGCACCCTGAGTCACGAAACAGGCATTGCTGGCCAGGGTAAACAGACCACAGCAACGTTCACCCCGACGTGCCGCCAGTTCCGCCGCGAGCATGCCGCCCAGCGACCAGCCGCCCAGCCAGGCGTCATCCGGCAGGTTGGCGTCCAGTTCATCGAGCCAGTCCGCCAGATCGCAGCTGTCGATGTCAGGCAACGGCTCGACCTCGACACGCAAATGCTCGTCCAGTCCGCGCAACGCAGCCGCCAACGGTTCAAGTGGCGAAACACCCAGGCCCCAGCCCGGCAGCAGGATCAGACGGTCACGCATGATCGGGCTCCATGGATTCAACCGCATCCAGCAGCGGGTAGCACTGCTCCAATGCATTCAACAATAGCTGCACGTGTGCTTCGGTGTGCGCCGCCGACAGCGTCACGCGCAAACGGGCGCTACCGACCGGCACGGTGGGCGGGCGAATCGCGGTCACCATCACGCCACGCTCGCGCAGCAACTGCGACAGGCGCAAGGCGCGCCCGGCATCGCCGATCAGAATTGGCTGGATGGGCGTGAAGCTGTCCATCAGTTGCAGGCCAAGCTGCTCGGCACCCTGACGGAACTGGCGGATCAGGTTGGCCAGGTGCGCTCGACGCCAATGCTCGGCGCGCAGCAATTCCAGGCTTTTCAGCGTGGCGCAGGCCAACGCAGGCGGCTGGCTGGTGGTGTAGATGTAAGGCCGGGCGAACTGGATCAGGGTTTCGATCAGCGCTTCACTGCCCGCGACGAATGCCCCGGACGTGCCGAAGGACTTGCCGAGGGTGCCGATCAGCACCGGCACATCCTCCATACTCAGGCCGAAGTGCTCGACGAGCCCGGCCCCGTTGGCGCCCAGCGGGCCGAAGCCATGCGCATCATCGACCATCAACCACGCGCCCCTGGCCCTGGCGGCACGCGACAGCGCCGGCAGGTCGGCCACGTCGCCGTCCATGCTGAACACGCCGTCGGTGACCACCAATGTGTCGCCCACAGCCTTTTCCAGTCGGGATTCGAGGCTCGCCACCTCGTTATGCCGATAACGGGAGAAACGCGCGCCACTGAGCAACCCGGCGTCCAGCAATGAGGCATGGTTCAGGCGGTCTTCCAGCACCGTATCGCCCTGCCCGACCAGCGCCGTGACGGTGCCCAGGTTGGCCATGTAGCCGTTGGAGAACAACAGCGCACGCGGTCGGCCGGTGAATTCAGCGAGGGCTTCTTCCAGCTCATGGTGCGGCGTGCTGTGGCCGATCACCAGGTGTGATGCTCCGCCGCCCACACCCCAACGCTCGGCCCCGGCCTGCCACGCAGCGATCACCTCGGGGTGATTGGCCAGCCCCATGTAGTCGTTGTTGCAGAACGCCAGCAACGGCTTGCCATCGACCACCACCTGCGGACCTTGCGGGGTCTGCAGCAGAGGTCGCTGGCGATAGAGGTGTTCGTGACGGCGAGCCTCGAGTCGGGTACGCAGATCGAAAGACATGCAGGCTCCGTTCCAGAGATCAGGCGGACGCGGCGTCGTAGAACATCGCGCTGCTTTGCTGTTCGACCAGTGCCTGCTCGATGGCGGCCTGATGGACTTCGTCAGGATGCTCCTCGCCCGCTTCCGGCTTGATGCCCAGACGGGAGAACAGCAGCATGTCCTTGTCAGCTTGCGGGTTGGCGGTGGTCAGCAGTTTGTCACCGTAAAAAATCGAGTTGGCACCGGCAAGGAACGCCAGCGCCTGCATCTGCTCATTCATCGCCTCGCGACCGGCAGACAGGCGCACGTGGGACTTGGGCATGAGAATCCGTGCCACTGCCAGCATGCGGATGAAGTCGAACGGATCGACGTCTTCGGCATTTTCCAACGGTGTACCGGCGACTTTCACGAGCATATTGATGGGCACGGATTCCGGATGCTCGGGCAGGTTGGCCAGCTGGATCAGCAGACCGGCACGATCGTCGAGCGACTCGCCCATGCCCAGAATGCCGCCCGAGCAGATTTTCATCCCGGCATCGCGCACGTACGCCAGGGTTTGCAGGCGCTCGCTGTAAGTACGGGTGGTGATGATACTGCCGTAGAACTCAGGCGAGGTGTCCAGGTTGTGGTTGTAGTAATCGAGCCCGGCGGACGCCAGCGCGGCGGTCTGATCCTGATCCAGGCGGCCCAGGGTCATGCAGGTTTCCAGGCCCATGGCCTTCACGCCTTTGACCATTTCAAGGACATACGGCATGTCTTTGGCCGAAGGGTGTTTCCAGGCCGCGCCCATGCAGAAACGCGTCGAGCCGATGGATTTGGCGCGAGCGGCCTCTTCCAGCACTTTCTGCACTTCAAGCAGCTTCTCTTTTTCCAGACCGGTGTTGTAGTGGCCGGACTGCGGGCAGTACTTGCAGTCTTCCGGGCACGCACCGGTCTTGATCGACAACAGGGTCGAAACCTGGACGCGGTTGGCGTCGAAATGAGCGCGGTGCACGGTCTGCGCCTGAAACAGCAGGTCATTGAATGGCTGTACGAACAGCGCCTTGACCTCGGCTAAAGTCCAGTCGTGACGCAGAGTGGCGGTGATGCTGGCGCTCATCGGGCGGCTCCTTTGTGTTTCTGGGGGCTGTGCGCAGGGGCACAAAGACCACAAGCGCTACACGGATGTTCGGCATATTTAAGGAAGAGCGATGCACTGTCAACCAAACAGTAAGCGAGAGGTTTACATCTGGTTAAAAAACAAACAATCCTGTTTGTTATGCGATGAGCTTA
Source organism: Pseudomonas asturiensis (assembly GCF_900143095.1). Lineage (GTDB taxonomy): Bacteria > Pseudomonadota > Gammaproteobacteria > Pseudomonadales > Pseudomonadaceae > Aquipseudomonas > Aquipseudomonas asturiensis. Next base: position 114,659 of record NZ_FRDA01000006.1, read on the forward strand.
CCGATGTTTCAGTGCCTATCTGCGTGCCGTGCGAAACCGAGTTGCCGTGGCTGGGTGACCAGTGCGAATCCTGCGCTCTGCCCTTGCCGACATCCGGGATGAGTTGCGCACAGTGCATCAGCAAGCCGCCAAGCTTCACCCAGGTCATCGCGCCCTGGCGGTATGATTTCCCGGTCGACAGCCTGATCACCCGTTTCAAGCACAACGGCAAGTGGCCCATGGGACGCCTGATGGCTGAATTGCTGGGTCAGTTTCTGCACCATCGGTTTGACGAGGGCCTGCCTCGTCCCGATTGCCTTGTGCCGGTGCCGCTGGCCAACAAGCGTTTTCGCCAGCGCGGCTACAACCAGGCGGCCATGCTGGCCGACTGGCTGAGTGAACCGCTGCAATTGCCGGTGAATGAACGCCGCGTGCTGCGCACCCGGGAAACCCCCAACCAGCAGGGCCTTGACGCCAAAGCCCGCAAGCGCAACCTGCAGGGCGCGTTTACCTTGATCGACAGCGAAGGGGTACGTGGCAAGCATCTGGCCCTGGTGGACGACGTGCTGACCACGGGCTCTACAGCGGACGTGATTGCTCGGTTGCTGACCGGCGCTGGCGCCAGCCGTGTGGACGTCTACTGCCTGGCCAGAACACCGAAACCCGGAAATTGATCATCGCTCCCAGGCACACTGATCGTGCCCGGGCTCCGCGCGGGAGTACGCAGGCCTTTACGCGGACAAGTCCGCTCTCACGTTTTACACTCGCGTGATCTGCCAGAGCGTTCAAATCCCCATGCCTCTACCGCCACTGCTCACCCAACACATGACCCGTCGTCCGCAGCGCATCGCGCTGTTGCAGCACATTGCCGAACAAGGCTCTATCACCCGCGCGGCCAAGAGCGCCGGGCTGAGTTACAAAGCCGCGTGGGATGCCATCGATGAGTTGAATAACCTGGCGCAAAAACCATTGGTCGAGCGTAGCGTCGGCGGCCGTGGTGGCGGTGGCGCGAAGCTGTCGGCAGAGGGCGAGCGCGTGCTGCGTCTTTACCAACGTATCCAGGCGCTACAGGCTCAAGTGCTGGAAGCGGCCGAAGACAGCAGCGATCTGGAACTGCTCACGCGCCTGACCCTGCGCACCAGTGCGCGCAATCAATTGCTGGGGCGAATCGTGAGCATTAGGCGCCAGGGCCATAACGACACCATTCGCCTGCATCTGGCTGATGAGGTGTTCATCGACGCGCAAATCACCCATGACAGCACCTTGCGCATGGACCTGGATATCGATACGCAAGTCGTCGCCCTGATCAAGGCCGGATGGCTGGAACTGTTCGCCGCGGACCATCTTGAAACATCGGGAAACAATTACCTTTTCGGCCAGATCGAGGACGTCATCGACGCGCAGGACGGTCCCAGCGAAGTGCGCATTCTTCTGCCCAGCGGCCATACGCTGTGCGCCCTGGCGAGCCGCGACGCGTTGCTGGCACAGCAGCTGGAAACCGGCAAACCGGTGAACGTCCGCTTCGCTCCGTCACGGGTGCTGCTGGGCACACCGCTCTAGCGATTCAGGGTCATCGCCACGACACAATTCCGTCATACACGCGCTTTAAGGTAGCGACCACATTTGTGGGAGCCGTGATGATGAAACTATTAGAAGAAAATCAAACCACCGATCTGGAAAACATGGTCGGACTCACCCGCCGAGGCTTTATCACCGCTGGCGCCCTGTGCGGCGCAGCGATGTTTCTGGGTGGCAACCTGTTGACCCGAAGCGCGCTCGCCACCGGTGTCGGCGCGGCTTCCGGCAGACTGCTGGGCTTTGAAAGCATCCCCACCGCCACGGCTGACAGCATCAGCCTGCCGCCAGGCTACAACGCCTCTGTGCTGATCAGTTGGGGCCAGCCGTTGCAGGCAGGCGGCCCGGCGTTCGACCCGAGCGGCAAAGGCACGGCCAAGGCTCAGGAAGTCCAGTTCGGCGACAACAACGACGGCATGAGCCTGTTCCCGATGCCGGGTCACAAGGATCGCGCGTTGATGGCGATCAACAACGAATACACCAACTACCGCTACCTCTTCGATCACGGCAAGGAACCACAGTCGGCCGAGGACGTGCAGAAAGCCCTTGCCGCAGAAGGCGTCTCGGTGATCGAGATCCAGCAGAAGAACGGCAAGTGGCAGTTCGTGCAGGGCTCGCGCTACAACCGCCGCGTGCATGGCAATACGCCTATCACCCTGAGCGGGCCGGCCGCCGGGCATGAGTGGCTCAAGACCGACGCCGACAAGACCGGCACCCGCGTGTTGGGGACCTTTCAGAACTGCGCCAACGGCAAGACACCGTGGGGCACCTACCTGACCTGTGAAGAGAACTTCACCGACTGCTTCGGCAGCAGCAATCCCGAGCAGACCTTCGACGCGGGCATGAAGCGCTATGGCGTGGTCGCGGCCAGCAAGGACATCAACTGGCATCAGCACAACCCGCGCTTCGACATCGCCAAGAATCCCAACGAGGTCAACCGTCACGGCTGGGTCGTCGAGATCGATCCGTTCGCGCCCGACTCCACGCCGGTCAAACGCACTGCACTGGGCCGCTTCAAGCATGAAAACGCCGCCTTCACCCTGAGCAAGGGCGGTCGCGCCGTGGTGTACATGGGCGATGACGAGCGCGGTGAGTTCATCTACAAATTCATCAGCCGTAACACCATTGACCGCATCAACCCGAAGAACAACCGCAGCCTGCTGGACCACGGCACGCTGTACGTGGCGCAGTTCGACGGTGGCGACAGCAACCCGGATCACCCGAAAGGCAAAGGCCAGTGGATCGAGTTGACTCACGGCAAGAACGGCCTGGACGCGGCGGCGGGCTTCAACAGCCAGGCCGAAGTGCTGATCCATGCACGGCTGGCGGCCAGCGTTGTAAAAGCGACGCGCATGGACCGCCCGGAATGGATCGTGGTCAGCCCCAAGGATGGCCAGGTCTATTGCACGCTGACCAACAACGTCAAACGTGGCGACGACGGTCAACCGGTCGGCGGCCCCAACCCGCGAGCGAAGAACCAGTACGGGCAGATCCTGCGCTGGCGTGAAAGCGAAGATAACGCGTCGGCCATGACGTTTGAGTGGGATCTGTTCGTGGTCGCGGGCAACCCGACTGTGCATGCTGGCACGCCGCAGGCTGGCTCCAGCAATATCAACGCACAGAACATGTTCAACAGCCCGGACGGCCTGAGCTTCGACGAAGCCGGACGCTTGTGGATCCAGACCGACGGCGACTCCAGCAACAAGGGTGACTTCGCGGGCATGGGCAACAACCAGATGCTGTGTGCCGACCCTGCGAGCGGGGAAATCCGTCGTTTTCTGGTCGGCCCTATTGGTTGCGAAATCACCGGCATCAGCTTCGCGCCGGACTATCGCACGATGTTCATCGGCATTCAGCACCCCGGCGAAAACGGCGGCTCTACGTTCCCCGAGCACCTGCCCAACGGCAAACCGCGTTCCTCGGTGATGGTGATTACCCGTCAGGACGGCGGCGTTATCGGCGCCTGACAGAGACTGATCGTTTGACAGTGCGGCGCGAGCCGCCTGTCGAACACCACGCAACTCACTGAATACACACGCTTTGTGGGAGCGAGCTTGCTCGCGAAAGGGCCTGTGTATCCGACGAGCATTCAGCGACTGAAACACAGTATTCGCGGACACGTCCGCCACCAGCATCCCGAGCGTTGGCACGATCAGGTACAGCCAACCTCAGTCAATCAATCCGTTCACGTCATAGAACGGGTACGGCCCTTCATACTCTCCGAACACCGCGTTATGGCTGACCAGCCCTTCCTGGGGGTGCCAGCGGTGCAGCACGTAACCGGCAGGCTCCAGGTTGAAATGCGCAGGCGCGTCAGCGTCCAGGTCGAGCACGATCTGATGCGAGGTGCCGGGGCAGACGCAGGTCAGGCTGCCACCGAAGCGACGCTGCATCGGCCGGTGCAAATGCCCGCATAACAGACGTTCCACCTGCGGATGCCTGGCGATGACCCGCTCAAGCTCCTTCGCGTTGCCAAACGGCTGATGATCCATATGGCCGATACCGGACATGAACGGCGGGTGATGCAGGATGATCACTGTCGGCACATCAGGTCGACGCGACAGTTGAGCGTGCAGCCAGTCGAGCTGGCAGAAATCCAGGTGCCCGCCGTGCTCGCCCGGAATGGTCGAGTCCAGGCCGATCAGCCGCACCGGATGCTGCTCCACCACCCAGTCCAGCGGGCCGTTCGCTGACAGCGGCAGGTAGACGTGATCCGCAAAGGTAGCCAACAGGTGTTCACGATCGTCGTGATTGCCGGGCACCAGGTAAAACGGCATCTGCAAGCGATCCAGTTCCGGCTTGAGCACCGCGTATTCGTCGGCACGGCCAAAGTCCACCAGATCACCGCTGATCACCACAATATCGGGACGCTGTTTGCTGGCATTGATGTGTTCGACAGCGCGGCGAAGCGCACCCAGCGTATCGACGATGCCATAGGTCAGGCGGCCATCGGCCTTGAGGTGCAGGTCGCTGATCTGGGCGATAAGAAACGGACGATTCAAAATAATCTCTCGACAGAAAACGGCTTACGAATTCAGGGTGAACAGCACGCTGGGGTCGACACTCAGTCCCAGGTGCGCGCCTGCTGCATGGATCAGGTTGTCAGGGCTGTCGACCAGCAAGGGTTGAGCGCCGCCGACATCCACCAGCAGCCGACTCTGCGCGCCCTGGAAGAACTGCCCGACCAGCCGACCCTGCAACTGCCCGCGCTCGGGTGTCAGGCGCAGATGCTCGGGACGGCAATACACCGTGTCCGGCAGATCAACGCCCGACCACGGCAACTCGCCGCCACTGACCTTCAGGCCAGACGCCGTACGCCCAAGCACGCTGAACGCGTTGAGGTTGCCCACGAATCCGGCCACGAACGCATTGGCAGGCTGTTGATAGATTTCCCTGGGCGTTGCCAGTTGCGACACACAGCCTTTGTCCATGACCAGAATCCGGTCACCCAACGCCATGGCTTCACCCTGATCGTGGGTCACGAACACCGAGGTGATACCCAGCCCGCGCAGCAATTGATCCAGCTCGCTGCGCAGGCGCTCGCGCAGTTGTGCATCCAGAGCGGCCAGCGGCTCGTCGAGCAACAACACCCGAGGACGCGGCGCCAACGCACGCGCCAAGGCAACGCGCTGGCGCTGGCCACCGGACAATTCGTGAACGCGACGCTTGCCGTGATCGGTCAGCCCGACCAGCTCAAGCAATTCATCGCAGCGCTTGTTTCGCTCGGCGTGCGACAGGCCTCGAATCTTCAGGCCATAGACAATGTTCCCCGCCACATCGAGATTGGGAAACAGCGCGTAGTTCTGAAACACCATGCCGACGTCACGCCGCTCGATGGGCAGGTGCGTGACGTCCTGATCGTCGAACAACACCTGCCCGATATCCGGGCGCTCAAGCCCGGCGATCAGACGCAACGTGGTGGTTTTTCCGCAGCCGGACGGACCGAGAATCGCCAGCGTTTCGCCGGGCGAAATCGTCAGGTGCAGGTCCTGTAACGCAACGGTGCCGTCGGCAAATGCCTTGCGGCAGCCCTTAAGGCGAATGGTCGTGCCGCTCATCGGCTGTCTCCTCGAGCAAGTCGGGCGCTGATGGCCTGCAACGCAATCAGCAGCGGCACAATCAGCAACAGAAAAAGAAGGGTGTAGGCGCTGGCGACTTCCAGCCGCGCCGAGGCATAGCTGTCAGCAAGGCCAACCGGCAGGGTCTTGGTCATGGGCGTGTGCAGCATCCAGGTCAGGTTGAATTCGCCCAGCGACAATGTAACCACCATCAGCACACCGGCCAGGATCCCGGCGCGGCAGTTGGGCACCACCACGCTGAAGAACCGTTTGATTGGCCCGGCCCCCAGACTCGCGGCAGCCTCTTCAAGCACTGGCAATTGCTGGCGCTGCATGACGGCCATCACCGGACGCACCAGAAACGGCAGCGTGAACAGCACGTGGCCGACCAGAATGAACAGCCAACTGCCCCGAAAGCTGCCGAACTGTCCGTAGGTCAATAGCAGCGCAAGGGCACTGGCGAGTCCCGGCATGGCGACGGGCAACACCATCAGTTCTTCAAAAGCACGACTGAAGCGGTTGTTCATGCGCACCAGTGCATACGCGGCCGGCACGCCAATCAGGCACACGCACAGCGCACAGGCCACAGCCAGTTGGAGCGACAGCCACACCGTCGGCGAATAGGCCTGCCAGACCTGCGCCAGCCAGTCGAAGGTCAGCCCGCTCGACAGGCCTTGAAAGTAATTGCGCGTCAGACCTGCCAGCAGCGACAGCACTACCGGGACCAGCATGAACGCGCAGACCATCAGGGTGAACAGCAATTGCGCAGCAAACAGGGGAGAACGTTTCACAGGGCAATCCCCGAATTTTTGACCAGACGGCGCGCCAGCAACAGCACCGCCCAAGTCACCAGGCCGAGAATCACCGACAACGCAGCAGCGACCGTAAAGTTGGCGTAGTTGGTGAATACGTTGTAAATCGCGACCGGCGTGACATTCAGGCGCGTGCCCAAGGTGAACGCCGTACCGAATGCCCCCATTGACGTCGCAAAGCAGATCGCCCCGCAGGACACCAGTGCAGGCATCAGGCCCGGCACGATCACGTCGCACACCACGCGCCAGTGTCCGGCACCGAGAGAATGCGCAGCCTCCTCAAGACTTCGGTCCAGGCTTTCACACGCCGCCATCACCGTGAGGATCACGCGCGGAATCGAGAAATACAGGTAGCCGATGAACAGCCCGGTCAGCGAATAGGCGAAGATCCACCGCTCGCCGGCCAGCTCCAGACCGAGCGCGGCGAAGATGCCTTGCCGACCGGCCAGCAGGATCACCAGAAAACCTACCACCACGCCGGGAAACGCCAGAGGAAAGGTCAGCAGTGCGACCAGCGCCGAGCGGCCGAAGAACTGATTGCGGGCAAGAAACACACCGCTGATCCCGCCGACCAACAACGCCGCCAGTGTCACCACGGCAGCCAGCACACAGGTCTGCGCCAGACTGCCCATGTACTGAGCGCTGCTCAGCACCTGCCAGTAACCGCTGCCATCGACCTCGTTGCCCTGCGCGCCGAGCACGATCAAATGCGTCAGCGGCAGCAGCCAGAATGCGAGCAGAACCGCCATCGCCGGGGCAAGCGCCACGGCCGCGGACGGGCGCAGGCGCAACCTGGACAATCCGCTCGAACGCACAGCAATGACATTCCCCAGCGAGGCGGACATTACTTCACCTCTCGCAGGTAACGGGCGGCGAACGCTTCCTGCACGGCTGCCATGTGCTGGTAATCCACCACACCGGCGCGGGCATAGTCGCTGTCCGGCAGGAATTGCGCCGCCACGTCAGCAGGCATGGTCGAGCGTACCGGACGCAGATACGCCTTGGCCCACAGCGCCTGACCTGCGTCGGACAGCACGAAGTCCAGCACCTTCTCGGCATTCGCACGATGCGGTGCCTTGGCCACCAGGCTCATCACGTACGGCACGCCGATGGTGCCTTCCTTGGGGATCACGAACGCGACGTTGGCCTTGTCCTTGTAGCGCGCGCGATAGGCATTGAAGTCGTAGTCGACCAGGATCGGCAGCTCACCGGACAGCACGCGGGCATAAGCCGTCTGCTTGGGCACGATGGGTGAGTTTTTCGCCAGTTTCTGGAAGTAGTCGATGGCAGGTGTGAAGTTGTCCAGAGTGCCGCCCATGGCCTGGTTGATCGCTACAGCAGAGACGTAACCGACGAATGCACTGGAAGGATCAAGGTAGCCGACCATGCCTTTGTACTCAGGCTTGAGCAGGTCTGCCCAGCTCTGCGGCACCGGCAAACCGCCCAGGGCATCGACGTTGACCATGATGCCCAACGTTCCGGAATGAATGGCGAACCAGTGCCCGGCCGGGTCCTTCAAACCTGCGGGGATTTCATCCCAGTGCTTGGGCTTGTAGGTGTCGACCACACCGGCCTTCTGCGCCTGCAGGCCGAAGGTCACGCCGTAATACACCACATCGGCCACCGGCGCGGCCTGCTCGGCGACGATTTGCGCCAGCGCCTGCCCGGAGTTCTTGTTGTCCAGCGGTACCTGCACGCCGGTGCTGTCGGCAATTGCCTTGAGCTGCGAACCCCAATCCGCCCACTCGGGCGGACAGTTGTAGCAAATCGCGTTTTCGGCGGCCTGGGCAAGGCTGGCCGCACCACACAACAACAGTGCCGCGAGGGTTTTACTGAAGCTGAGCATGAAACGTCTCCTGATAGGACTGGGTACTTTCGCCGGGCCGGATATGGCACGGCAGGCAATGGGAAACCGGCGCAGCGCCAGCGATCTGGGCCAGCAACTGGTCAATAAGGGTGTGCGCCAGTTCGGCAATGGGCTGAACGACGGTGCTTAACGTGGGGTGCATCTGAGTGCCAAGGGCGATGCCATCGAAGCCCATCACCGACACACGCTGAGGCACCTCCAGCCCATTGCGTCGCAACTCGGCAATCAGGCTGATGGCCAGCAGGTCGTTGGAACACACCAGCGCCGTCGGTGCGTCGGGGCCACGCAGCAGGGGTTCGAGCGCGGCGAAATCAGCCTGGGTGTGAGCAGGCATTTCGATGACCGGCAGCTGTTCAAGGCCATGGGCGACGACGGCATCGCCATAGCCCGCATAACGCAGGCGAGCGCGATCCGACTGCATGGCCGGACCTGCGACCATGGCGATGCGCTGATGCCCCAGTTCAATCAAATGGCGGGTGGCCAGCGCCATGCCCGCACGGTTATCCACCGAGACCGCGCTGTAGTCCGGGTTGTCGGTCTGGTGGTAGGCAAGCACGAAGGGCGTGTCTTCGTTGATCAGGCCTTGCAGCACCTGATTGTGCTCGGCGTCGGTCACTGTCAGCACCAGCCCGTCGACCCGTTGGCGCAGCAACTCTTCCACCACGTCGCTTTCGCGCTCGCTGGCGTAGTCGGTGGTGACCAGCAACAGGTTGTACCCGCGCTGACGAGCGGCGCTCTCCATGGCCTGAAACTGTTCGGCAAAGACAGGGTTGTGCAGATTGGGAACGACCACGCCGATCAGGTTGGTGGTCTGCAGGCGCAACTGACGCCCCAGCCGGTTCGGCCGGAAGCCCAGCTCGCGAGCGGCAACGAAAACCTTCTCCCGGGTATCGGCACGCACCACGTCTGGTGTGGCGAAAGCACGGGCAGCCGTGGCCCGGGAAACCCCCGCCAGACGTGCCACCGTTTTCAGATCCGTCATTGTCGCCCCCTTTTGAGATCGATCTCATTGGCGGCGACTGTAAAGCCCAAACATGGCTGAATAGCGAACGGACGATGACCGTTTGGTGACAAACCCGGGTTCGCGCAGATTAAACATCCAGGGTTTTGGCGAACCGGGACCGGTCTGCGTTAACATCAGCGGTCCGACGCGGCAACCTGCTGCGCGCAGGAGTAGTCATGGCTCATCCGTTCGCAACACTTACTCCCGACCTGGTCCTCGATGCAGTCGAAAGCATCGGTTTTCTCAGCGATGCGCGCATTCTGGCGCTCAACAGTTATGAAAACCGGGTGTATCAGGTCGGTATCGAAGACGGCCAGCCGCTGATCGCCAAGTTCTACCGTCCACAACGCTGGACCAACGAGGCGATTCTCGAAGAACACAGCTTCACCCACGAGCTGACCACGGTCGAAGTACCGGTGGTCGCACCCATGGTGCACAACGGTGAAACCCTGTTCGAACACGCAGGCTTTCGCTTCACGCTGTTTCCGCGTCGTGGCGGACGTGCGCCCGAGCCGGGCAATCTCGACCAGTTGTACCGTCTGGGGCAGTTGCTCGGCCGCATTCACGCCGTGGGCGCAACCAAGCCATTCGCGCACCGGGAGGCGCTGGGCGTGAAGAACTTCGGTCGTGATTCGGTCAATTACCTGCTGGAGAACGACTGCATCCCCCGCAGCCTGCTGCCCGCCTACGAGTCCGTGGCCCGCGATCTGCTCAAGCGTGTCGAGGACGTTTACGCCGCCACGCCACACACCAACATCCGCATGCACGGCGACTGCCACCCCGGCAACATGATGTGCCGCGACGATGTATTCCACATCGTCGACCTGGACGACTGTCGCATGGGGCCTGCGGTGCAGGACATCTGGATGATGCTGGCCGGTGATCGCCAGGAACGCCTTGGCCAATTGTCCGAGTTGATGGACGGCTACAACGAATTCCACGACTTCGATCCGCGCGAACTGGCCCTGATCGAACCGCTGCGCGCCCTGCGCCTGATGCATTACAGCGCCTGGCTGGCCAGGCGCTGGGATGACCCCGCGTTCCCGCACAGCTTCCCCTGGTTCGGCACCGAGCGTTACTGGGGCGACCAGATCCTGGCCCTTCGCGAGCAAATGTCAGCGTTGAATGAGGAGCCGTTGAAGCTGTTTTGAACGTTCCCCTACACGTATACGCACATCTGGGCGAATCGACGCGGGCGTTGGTGGGAGCGAGCTTGCTCGCGAAGAGGCCGGAACAGCCCCGGAAGAAGAGTCGCCTGAACGCTGGCCTTCGCGAGCAAGCTCGCTCCCACAAGTCCTTGTATCTATCGAGCAAAACTGTTCAAGAGCCTCGGCGCGAAGCCTGGGCACAGTCAGCAACTCACTACTAAAAACCGGAACAACCTGCTTTTAAGGGACGACCCATGCAAGCTGCCAATCCGCGCCGCGGATACATCCTCGGCCTGAGTGCTTACACCATCTGGGGCCTGTTCCCCCTCTACTTCAAAGCCATCGCCGCCGTCCCCGCCATCGAGATCATCATCCATCGGGTGCTGTGGTCGGCGCTGTTCGGCTCGATTGTGTTGATGTTCTGCAAGCACCCCGGCTGGTGGCGCGAGCTGCGGGACAACCCGAAGCGCCTCGCGGTGCTGGCCCTGAGTGGTTCGCTGATCGCCGCCAACTGGATCGTGTACGTGTGGGCGGTGAATAACGGCCGCATGGTCGAAGCCAGTCTCGGGTATTACATCAACCCGCTGGTCAACGTGCTGCTCGGCATGGTGCTGCTGGGCGAGCGGCTCAGGCGTCTGCAATGGCTGGCGGTCGGGTTCGCCGCAGCGGGCGTCGCGCAACAGGTCTGGCAGGTCGGCAACCTGCCCTGGGTCTCGCTGGTGCTGCCGCTGACCTTCGGGTTCTATGGGTTGATCCGCAAAAAAGCTCCGGTCGCCGCCTTGCCCGGCCTGGTCGTGGAAACCTGGATGCTCGTGCCGCTGGCGTTGATCTGGCTGGCACTCAACCCGACTGCGCTCAGCGCACAAGCCGAATTCTGGACCACCTCGCAAGCCATCTGGCTGGCAGCTGCAGGTCCGGTGACACTTATACCGCTGGTGTGTTTCAACGCAGCGGCCCGTCACCTGCCCTACACCACACTCGGCTTTCTTCAATACCTGGCACCGACGCTGGTGCTGCTGTTGGCCGTGTTGATCTATGACGAGCACATGAGCGCCAGCACCATCATTACCTTCGCCTGCATCTGGGCGGGTCTTGCGATCTACAGCATCGACGCCTGGCTGAGTTTACGCCGGCGAGCCTGATCAAAAAACATACAAACCTTCGCAAGCCACGTCCTGCGTGGCCTGCAAAGGGTTCTCCAACGGTTATCCACAGGCAGGCTCACGCTATTTGTGCACAAGCCGTTGAAACTGTTGGTTTTTTGATCAAATCCCGCAAAGCCTTGTCCCGCCTGGCACACAACGCGATTCCCCCAGCTTATCCACAGGCAGGCGCAGGATAAGCGTGGATAAGCTTGAGTGTGACTCAAGTGTCCGAACGCAACACCAACTCCACCATCAGATCATCCGCCAGCGTTTCCAGTCGCGCCTGCAAGTCGTCCAGCGACAGGCTCAGCGGTACGCCCAGCATTGCCTCGGCGTGAAACAGCAGTTCGCTGCTCATGGGTGCGGGCGAGACGTCGGTGATCAGCCGTTCGACGTTGACGCCCTGCTCGGCCAGCAGACGGGTGATGTCGCGCACAATACCGGCGCGGTCGTTGCCGACCAGTTCCATGCTGATAGGACGGGCCTGGCCTGTGGTCTCGACCACGCTTTCGGCCAGCAGCATGCGGATGCCATGGGTTGAGAGTGCATTCAACGCGGCAATAAGGTCATCGTATTTTTCAGGCTCCACGCCCACTTTCAGGATGCCTGCGAACTGCCCGGCCATCCGCGACATGCGGCTCTCCAGCCAGTTACCGCCCTGCTCGGCAATACACTGAGCAATGCGTTCAACCAGCCCGGGCTTGTCAGGGGCAATCAGCGTTACGACGAGATGATCCACGGTCACTTCCTCTTCTTGTTCACAATGTGGGGGTTGAATGAGTATAGGCACAGTTGCGCAGCGAACCTCATACGGCAAATCGTGTACCGTTCAGCATGACTTATGGAACAATCCGGCCTGTTTTTTGAGTACAGACCGGAAATCGTGACTGGATCGGGAAATCCAGTCGTTTTAATGACATATTCGCCAGCGTTTTCACAATGCTGCCGCTCATGTAGTATTTCGCGGCGCGCACTACATAACACTAAAACCAATGACAGAGCGCTCCTTGAGTGAGCTCGACCCTGCTGAGCAGAGTGAGGCAAGTGCAATGACTGAGTACGTTCAAGTCGGTGACCTGCGGGTTGCCAAAGCCCTGTTCGACTTCGTGCAGAACGAAGCCATCCCCGGAACCGGCGTCGATGCCGGTGCATTCTGGGCCGGTGCGGATCAACTGATTCACGATCTCGCCCCCAAAAACAGGGCTCTGCTCGAAAAACGTGACGACTTGCAGGCAAGAATCGATGCCTGGCACCAGTCCCATGCCGGCAAGGCCCACGATGCCTCGGCTTATAAAGCATTCCTTCAGGAAATCGGTTATCTGCAGCCAGAAGCGGCGGACTTCCAGATCACGACACAAAACGTCGATGAAGAAATCGCCACCATGGCAGGCCCGCAACTGGTCGTGCCGGTGATGAACGCACGTTTCGCGCTCAACGCTTCCAATGCCCGCTGGGGCTCGCTGTACGACGCGCTTTATGGCACCGATGCCATCAGCGAAGCGGGCGGTGCCGAAAAGGGCAAAGGTTACAACAAGGTACGCGGCGACAAGGTCATTGCCTTTGCCCGCGCTTTTCTGGACGAAGCCGCCCCGTTGTCGGCCGGTTCGCACCTTGACTCGACCGCCTACAGGCTGATCGACGGCAAGCTGGTGGTCAGCCTCAAGGGTGGCAGCAACACCGGGCTTAGAAACGACACGCAACTGATCGGTTTTCAGGGCGACGCATCGGCACCAATCGCCATCCTGTTCGAACACAACGGCCTGCATTTCGAACTTCAGATCGACGCGTCCAGTCCGGTGGGTCAAACCGACCCTGCGGGCGTCAAAGACATTCTCATGGAAGCTGCGCTGACCACCATCATGGATTGCGAAGACTCCATTGCAGCCGTCGATGCCGACGACAAGGTCATTGTGTACCGCAACTGGCTGGGCCTGATGAAAGGCGACCTGGCTGAATCGGTGTCCAAGGGCGGTGAAACCTTCACCCGCACCATGAACCCTGACCGGGTCTACACCACGCCCAAAGGCGGTGAAGTCACGCTGCACGGTCGCTCGCTGCTGTTCATTCGTAACGTCGGTCACCTGATGACCATCGACGCCATACTCGACAAGCACGGCAACGAAGTGCCGGAAGGCATTCTCGACGGCCTGCTGACCAGCCTGGCGGCGATCCATAACCTCAACGGCAACACGTCACGCAGCAACAGCCGCCGCGGCTCGATGTACATCGTCAAACCGAAGATGCACGGCCCCGAAGAAGTTGCGTTTACCAACGAACTGTTCGGCCGTGTCGAGCAGGTATTGGGCCTGCCGCACAACACGCTGAAAGTCGGGATCATGGACGAGGAGCGCCGCACCACGGTCAACCTCAAGGCCTGCATCCAGGCGGCCAGCGAGCGCGTGGTGTTCATCAACACCGGCTTCCTGGACCGCACGGGCGATGAAATCCACACCTCGATGGAGGCAGGCCCGGTGGTGCGCAAGGCGCAGATGAAGGCCGAGAAGTGGATTGGGGCCTACGAGAACGCCAACGTCGATGTCGGCCTCAAGTGCGGCCTGCAGGGCAAGGCGCAGATCGGCAAGGGCATGTGGGCCATGCCGGACTTGATGGCCGCGATGCTCGAGCAGAAAATCGCTCACCCCCTGGCCGGTGCCAACACGGCCTGGGTGCCGTCGCCGACGGCGGCTGCGTTGCATGCGTTGCATTATCACAAGGTCGATGTGCACGCCCGCCAGGCCGAACTGGCTCAGCGCGAACCAGCTTCGGTGGACGACATCCTGACCATTCCGCTTGCCCCCGATACCGACTGGACGCCTGACGAGATTCAGAACGAACTGGACAACAACGCCCAGGGCATTCTGGGTTACGTGGTGCGCTGGATCGATCAAGGCGTCGGTTGCTCGAAGGTGCCAGACATCAACGACATCGGCCTGATGGAAGACCGCGCAACGCTACGCATTTCCAGCCAGCACATGGCCAACTGGCTGCGCCACGGCGTGGTCACGCAAGCGCAGGTGCTGGAAAGCCTCAAGCGCATGGCGCCCGTGGTGGATCGTCAGAATGCGGGCGATGCGCTGTATCGTCCATTGGCACCGGACTTCGACAACAACATCGCCTTTCAGGCAGCCGTTGAATTGGTGATCGAGGGCACTCGCCAGCCGAACGGCTACACCGAGCCGGTGCTGCATCGTCGTCGTCGCGAGTTCAAGGCTAGAAACGCTCAGTAACACCGCACGAAGAGCGCTCCAGGGTTCAGGCCCTGGTAGCGCACGTGCTCATCAAACGACAGGTCATTTATTGGGCAGACATCTTTTTTGCGGAAGGCGGCGTGCTGGCGACCCGGTTTCCAAAGCGCCCTACCTGCAAACTGCATAAACGCCATCGCCGGCAAGCCGCCTCCCACATGGTTTGCATTCCTCCAGCAAGCCGCGTTCTGGCGCTGAGCATGGCAGCTTGCATCGGTCGCCCCTTTACGCAGGTTATTCCGGTTTTAGTATTGAGCTGCTGATTGTGGCTGAATAAAAATCCCGTGGGAGGCGGCTTGCCGGCGATAGCGTCAGGCCAGGCAGTGAGGGGCCAACTGGAAAATGGCATCACCGGACAGCCGCCTGCCGCCGTTCCGTGTTTGCCACGAGACGGCGCGGTGTGAGAGCCATTGGGGCGGCTATTACATCCCCAGCTCTCGCCGGATCAGCTTGACCAGTTGCTTGGTATTGAGCGGCTTGAGCAGGAAATCCACCACGTTCAGGTGCATGGCGTCGATGGCGTCACGCACGTTGGCATCGCCGGAAACAATGATGATGGGCAGTTCGGCGCGCTCCGATTCCCTGACCTGACGTATCAGGTCAAGGCCGTCGGACGGTGCCATGCGCAGGTCCGTGATCAGCAGGCCGATGGAATCACGCGTCGTTATCAGCGCCATCGCGCTTTCAACGTCTGGCGCTGTCAGGCAACTGATGTCATTGAGGCTCAGAATTTCGGCCAGCAGTTCGCGCGCATCGTTGTCGTCGTCGACGATCAGCACGCGTTGCGGCATATCGCGGTTCGGTTCCAGCATGACCTCAGTGAGGGCACTGCGCTCTTCGTCGCTCAGTATGTCGTGGTCAATCATCGCAATCTCATCATTCCCTGAACCCATCCGACCGCAGATCGCGCGAGATCTGCGATGTATTTCGTCGGCTTCCCGGCCAATGATCGTTCGCGCTCCAATGCGTTCGTCAATCACTTATCTGGCATCAAGATGACCATCGCGTTCAACGCAGGCGTAAGACTTACGTCCAATGGGCACTGTGCTGCAAGCGGCCGACCATGGGCACCAATAACAAGAACGCGGAACAGCTCATGAGTAAAGCAGACGCTTTCACCCAGGCAGGCAAGACAGCCGTGCTGCAGAACATCCACGGCACCATGCAGTTCCTGCAGCGATTCCCGCCCTTCAACCAGATGGAAAACGCCCACCTGGCGTACCTCGTCGAACAATGCCAGCTCAGGTTTTACGCTGCCGATGAGAGCATCATCAAGCCTGGCGATGGGCCAGTAGAACACTTTTATATCGTCAAACAAGGCCGAGTGGTAGGCGAACGTCCTCATTCGGCCAAAGGCGGCACGGAAACCACGTTTGAGATCACCACCGGCGAGTGTTTTCCGCTGGCGGCCCTGCTGGGCGAACGGGCCACACGTACCGAGCATCTGGCGGCTGAAGACACCTTCTGCCTGCAACTGAACAAGCAGGCCTTCATCAAGCTGTTCGCACTGTCCACCACCTTTCGCGACTTCGCCCTGCGCGGGGTCAGCAGTCTGCTGGATCAGGTCAATCAGCAGGTCCAGCAACGCGCCGCCGAGACCCTTGGCACACAGTATTCCCTGAACACGCGGCTGGGCGAGCTGGCCATGCGTCACCCGGTGATGTGTGGTCCCGAGATGCCCATGCGCGAAGCGGTGAAGCTGATGCACGAGCAGCAGGTGGGCAGCATCGTGATCGTCGATGAGCGTCAATCTCCGCTCGGGATTTTCACCCTGCGTGATCTGCGCGAAGCGGTTGCCGACGTCAACACCGACTTCGGCGCAGAGATTCGGCACAGCATGAGCCTGGCGCCTTTTCACCTGAGCCCGGATGCCAGCGCATTCGATGCCGCCATCGCCATGACCGGGCGGCACATCGCCCATGTCTGCCTGGTGAAAGACGGACGGCTGTGCGGCGTGGTCTCCGAGCGCGACCTGTTCTCCCTGCAACGGGTCGATCTGGTGCACCTGGCACGTACCATCCGCAACGCGCCGCGCATCGAGGCATTGACTGGCCTGCGCGGCGATATCGTTCAACTGGTGGATCGCATGCTGGCCCATGGTGCGTCCTCGACCCAGATCACCCAGATCATCACCCTGCTCAACGACCACACCGTCTGCCGTGTCATCGAGCTGACGCTTGCTGAACAGGGTGATCCCGGCGTGCCGTTCAGCTGGCTGTGTTTCGGCAGCGAAGGCCGACGCGAACAGACGCTGCACACCGATCAGGACAACGGCATTCTGTTCGAAGCCGCCGACGCGGCAGAAGCCGCTCGGATCCGTGCCCTGCTGCTGCCGATTGCCGAGCGCATCAACCAGAGCCTGGCGCAGTGCGGATTCACGCTCTGCAAAGGCAACATCATGGCCAGCAACCCGGACCTGTGCCTGTCACGCGCCGAATGGTCCAGACGGTTCGCGGCGTTCATTCGCGAGGCCACGCCCGAGAACCTGCTGGCATCGAGCATCTATTTCGACCTGCGGGTGGTGTGGGGCGATGAAAGCGGGGGCGATCAACTGCGCCGCGGCATTCTCGATCAGGTGGCGGACAACCGGTTGTTCCAGCGCATGATGGCTGACAACGCTTTGCGCCAACGCCCGCCCGTGGGCCGCTTCAAGGATTTCGTGCTGGCCCGCAAAGGCAGCGAAAAAGACACGCTGGACCTCAAGACCGAAGGCCTGACGCCGTTCGTGGATGGCGCACGTCTGCTGGCGCTGGCCAACGGTATTGGCGCCAACAACACCCTGGAGCGCTTGCGGCAACTGGTCGAGCGCGAGGTCATCGACCCACTGGACGGCGCGGCTTACGAAGAGGCGTATCACTTTATCCAGCAGACGCGCATGCAACAGCATCAATTGCAGAGTCGCCAGAACCTTGCGTATTCCAACCGCATCGACCCGGACACCCTGAACCATCTGGACCGGCGCATCCTGCGTGAATCGTTTCGTCAGGCGCAGCGTCTGCAGACCAGCCTGACGCTGCGTTACCAACTGTGAATATCGACGCCTTATGAATCTGTTCGAATGGCTGCGGCCTCGCCCGAAAAGAACCCCACTGGAAAGCCATCAACTGCAGCGGCTCAAGGCTCTGCCGACCTGCGCCAGGCTGAGCGACAAGCCGTTGCGCCAGCAGCGCTGGGTGGTGCTGGACCTGGAAACCAGCGGCCTGAACATGAACCGCGATCAGGTGCTGTCCATCGGCGCCGTGGTGATCGAGGACGGTGCCATTGATCTGGGCCAGCAGTTCGAGCGCACGCTGTTGCGCGTCGATCACAAGGTCAGCCCGGCGGTCTTGATTCACGGCCTGGCTCCCAGCGCGATTGCGGCGGGCAGCGAGCCGGTCGACGCGTTGCTGGACTTCATGGCGTTTCTGGGCGACAGCCCGGTGCTGGGGTTTCACGCGCCGTTCGACCAGCACATGCTGTCACGTGCGTTGAAAGACAGCCTGGACTATCGACTGCAACACCCTTTTTTCGACGTTGCAGAGATCGCCCCGATGCTCTGCGAGCAGGCCAACCTGCGCCATGCGGGCCTGGACGACTGGACCCGCTTCTTCGGGCTGCATGCCGAGGAGCGTCACAACGCCAGCGCCGACGCCCTGGTGACCGCCGAACTCGCGTTGATCCTCTTCAGCCACGCACGCCGCCAACAGATCGACAGCCCCGTCCGGCTGGAGGAATGCCTGGGACAGTGGCGCAGACGCAAGCAGTCGCATTCTTTTTGATCATGTGATCGGCGCCATTGGGACGCAGAGTGTCCCGGGCTGCATTCCCACGCTGAAGCGTGGGGACGATCAGGCAGTCGAATGTCACTCCTCAGCCGACAGACGCTAATTGCCACTACCCACGCGCCCTGTCACAATCGCGAATGATTCTCTTTAGTTAGATTCTTCTCATCGAGGCCGTTCGTGTCGTCAGCCCCAAGCCCTCATAGCGAAATCGTTGGTGCGTTGTATCGCGATCATCGCGGCTGGCTGTTGGCCTGGCTTCGGCGCAATGTCGCCTGCCCGCAGCGCGCTCAGGACCTGAGTCAGGACACGTTCGTGCGCTTGCTGGGTCGTGACGAGTTGCAGTCGCCCAGAGAGCCCAGGGCGTTTCTGGCAACCATCGCCAAAGGCCTGATGTTCGACTATTTCCGGCGTGCTGCGCTGGAGCAGGCGTATCTCGGCGAGCTGATGCAGGTCCCGGAGGCCGAACAGCCCTCGCCCGAAGAACAACTGTTGATCCTGGAAGACCTGAAAGCGATTGACCGCCTGCTGGACACCTTGCCCGGCAAGGCGCGCGCAGCCTTCCTCTATAACCGTCTGGACGGGCTGAGCCACGCCGAGATTGCCGAGCGGCTGGGCGTTTCGGTATCGCGGGTCAGGCAATACCTGGCCCAGGCCATGCGTCAGTGTTACGTGTCGCTGTATGGCGAGCCAACATGAACACCCGCCCGGTATCAGCCCGCGTACTGAATGCGGCCATCGAGTGGCAACTGAATCTGGACTCGGCCAACGGCAGTGACGGCGAGCGCGCCGAGTTCGCCCGCTGGCTGGCTGCGGATGAGGAGCACGCTCGCGCCTGGAGCCAACTGGGCATGATCAATCAGCGCTTTGCGGTGCCCTCAGGTCCGGCGCGCAAGGCTTTGCAGCAATCACCCGGCACCTTGCGACGCAGCCTGCGCAAGCTCGGTGGTGGTCTGGCCGGAGTGTTTCTGGCCTGTGGCCTGGCGTTGTTCACCGCTGATCGTTACCTGGCGCTGGACTACTGGCTTGCCGATCAACGCACGGCGACCGGCGAACAACGCGATGTGCGTCTGGCCGATAACACCCTGATTCGCCTCAACACCCACAGCGCAATCGACGTGCGCTTCGATGCCCGGCAGCGCCGGGTCATCCTGCAGGACGGCGAAATCCTGGTGCAGACCGGCGATCATAACGACCCTAGGCCGTTCATTGTGGAAACCCCGGACGGCAAGATGCGTGCACTCGGCACGCGCTTTCTGGTCAGGCGCGACGCCGACGGCACGCTGCTCAGCGTGTTGCAATCGGCCGTTGCGGCCAATGCCCGTGATGTTCCCCAAGAGCAGATTCTGCATGAAGGCCAGCAAATCCGCCTGACCCGTGACGGCCTTGGCCCGCTGCTCGCCCTGCCGATGGGCGCAGACGCCTGGACGCGCGGCATGCTGGTGGTGGATAACGCCCGCCTGCAAGACATGCTGGCGGAACTGGCGCGTTATCGACAGGGGCATCTGGGCGTCGATCCGCAAGTCGCAGACCTGCGCATCACGGGCAGCTTCCCGCTGACCGATACCAACCTGGCCCTCAAGGCGCTGCTGCCGACCTTGCCGGTGCGTATCGAGCAGCACACGCCCTGGTGGACCACGGTGCAGCCCAGGAATGACGCTGCTGCTGCAAAACCCTGAAACACAGCGGCGAAGCTGCACCCTGCGCCAGGCTGACACTTTTCCGGTCTCATGCGGCTTAGCCTTAACGAGCCCTGTCCTTTCGTCTGTGGATACCCCATGAAAAGCCAAACCGTGCGTCGCTGGTCTGTCGTCCATACCTGGAGCAGCCTGATCTGCACACTGTTCCTGTTGATGCTGGCCATCACCGGCCTGCCGCTGATCTTTCACCACGAGATCGACCACCTGCTGGGCGATGCGCCGCATTACAAGGACATGCCCGCCGACACGCCGCGCCTGAACCTGGAGCACCTGGCCAGGGCGGCCGAAGCGCATCGGCCGGGAGAAGTGATGCAGTACTTTGGCTGGGATGACGAAGAACCGAACGGCGTGATGGCAATCACGGCGGCAACGGCCGGCACCGAACCCAATTCGTCCCACACCTTCGCGCTGGATGCGCGTACCGGCGAAGCGCTGGAAATGCCCTCGGCCAATGGCGGGTTCATGATGGTCATGCTGCGCCTGCACGTGGACATGTACGCCGAACTGCCGGGCAAACTGCTGCTAGCGTTCATGGGGCTGCTGTTCGTGGTAGCGATTGTGTCCGGGACGGTCCTGTATTCGCCGTTCATGCGCAAGCTGGAGTTCGGCACAGTACGGGCAGGCAAATCCACACGAACCCGCTGGCTGGACCTGCATAACCTGATCGGCGTCGTAACCCTGACCTGGGCGCTGGTGGTGGGCGTTACGGGCGTGATCAGCGCCTGCGCCGATCTGCTGATTGCCTCGTGGCGCAACGACGCGCTGGCCACCATGATCGCGCCTTACCGCGACGCGCCACCCTTGACTCAACGCGCGCCGGCCACGCGGCTGCTGGAGATCGCTGAATCGGCGGTGCCCGGCATGCAGGCCGACTTCATCGCCTTTCCCGGCACGCGCTTCTCCAGCGAGCATCACTACGCTGTATTTCTCAAAGGCAACACGCACCTGACCGCGCACCTGGCGACCCCGGTGCTGATCGACGCGCAGACCCTGCAGGTCACCGCCGTGGTCGAACGGCCCTGGTACATGGACGCGCTGGGCATGTCGCAGCCGCTGCATTTCGGTGATTACGGCGGCATGCCGATGAAGATCCTCTGGGCCACGCTGGATGTGCTGACCATCATCGTGCTCGGCAGTGGCGTTTATCTGTGGTGGGTCAGACGGCGTGTCGCCCGCACGGAGCGCGCGGGTCAGGCGCAGGTGGCGCAATGAGTGGCAAGCCGTCGCGGTTCTGGAAAACCTTCGCCAAGCCTGCATGGATCACCCTGCTGACCGGGGTCGGTCTGTTTGCGGCGCTGCTGGGTGATGGCGGATGGGACACCTTGGCGTGGGCAGGCATGGGGATCGCGGCGGGGGTGAGTATCAGAGGATTGCTGACTCGGCGATGATGGTGATCCATGATTGTTACCTCCGATTGCAGTCCCGTCCCTCGCTGACTAGTCTATGGGCCTGTCCCAGCGAGGAACACCCATGTCTGCGCCCACGATGACGTTGTATTTCAACGCCGCTTCTCCCTTCGCCCGCAAGGTGGTGGTGCTGCTTCACGAAACCGGTCAGTTCGACCGTGTGCAGTTGCATCCCACGGTACTGACGCCTGTCAATCCGTCTGCCGAGCTCAATGACGACAACCCGGCAGGCAAGCTCCCGGCCCTGCGTCTGGCCGATGGCAACGTGATCCACGACAGCCGTGTGATCCTTGATTATCTGGACCATCAGCATGTCGGCAATCCACTGATCCCGCGCGAAGGGTCGGCGCGCTGGCGGCGCCTGACCCTGGCGTCACTGGCCGACGCCCTGCTCGACGCTGCTGTACTGATCCGCTACGAAACCTTCCTGCGGCCTGTTGAAAAGCATTGGGACCTGTGGCTGAACAGCCAGCAGGAAAAAATCGAACGCACGCTCAGCTATTTCGAGCAGGACGCCATTACCGAACTCAGCTCGTCATTCGATGTGGCGTCCATCAGCGTCGCTGCCGCGTTGGGTTACCTGGATTTCCGCCAGCCTGACCTGCGCTGGCGTGGTGCCTACCCTCGCCTGGCGAGCTGGTATCTGGAGATCAGCCAGCGCCCTTCGATGCTGGCGACTCAGCCGCCGGCGTAATTGCGCGGGATCTGTTGCCGGGACGCGCACGGTACCGTGGCGGCTCAGGCAACAGGCGCGTGATGATGGAGATCAGGCCCTGCGCCCGGACCTGATCCTCCCGCAAGCCGAGCCATTTACTCATGACGCACCTCCAGGTCCACGTCGCGCGTCGGGCTCGGGCGACTGATCGCAATGCCATACCAGTCCAGCTTGCGGGTCAGCACCATGAACACGCTCAGCAGGCCGAACAGCAGCAAAGCCCCCATCAGCAACGCGTAATCTTCGGCACTGAGCAGGCCATAGAGCAATCCGTACAGCGCCGTCAGCCCCGCTGCAAAGCCTGCCCCATGACCCACACTGCGCAGCACGTGACTGACATAGAAACCAATCAGACACACGCAGGCACCCGCCGACAGCACGTAGGCCATGGCAAAGCCCAGGTGCTCGGACAGCGACAGCAGCATCAGGTAGAACAACGCCAGCGCCGCACCCACCAAGGCATATTGAACCGGATGCACCGCCAGGCTTTTCAGCACCTCGAAGAGGAAGAACCCGGCAAAGGTCAGTGCGATGAACAACAGCGCGTATTTGATCGCCCGGTCGCTCTTGAGGTACTGATCCACCGGGTCGACGAAGCTCACGCCGAAGCTGCGGCTCTTGAAGTCCTCGCACGCCTGCGCTGTCAGGCAACGGCTGAGCGCATCTTCCAGGTTGGTGGAAAAGAACGAGGCCTGCCACTCAGCCTTGAAACCCTGATCGGTGATCTCGCGTCGGGTCGGCAGGTAATTGCCGATGAAACCGGGATGTGGCCAGTCGGCACTCAACTGTACGCTGCTGGACTTGCCCACCGGCGCGACTTCGAGCTGGCCGGTGCCCTGCAGACGCAGGTCCAGCGTGAAGTCCAGTGTGGTCTGCTCGCGCCCGTCCTGCACCGGCAGGCTGGCGCTGACCCCTTCGCCCAGCCACTCGGTCCGCGAGCCTGGCAGCAGGTCCAGCGTCTGCCCGTTCACCTGCAGCTTCGGCGCGCTTTCGATACCACGGATATCGCTGATGCCAAGCGCCAGGTACGGTTTTTCAAAGGTGTAATCGGCAACGTCATCGGTCACGCCCAGCTTCTCGGGCAATACGAACTGGCCGCTGATGTGGTTATCGGCGTGATAAAGACGCGCCTCATAGATGCCTCGGGCGCGCAGCTCGGTCTGCACCTTGCCATCGAGTTCGAAACGCTCCGGCAGAAAATACAGATACCCGCGCTCAGACGCGTTTTCAACATAGCGCTCTTCGGTCTGGGCGTTGGTTTTCGATATCCGCACGATCTTGCGGTAGGGCACGACCAGGATCGGGCCCGTCAGACGCTGACTGAAGCTGGAACTGCGCGCGATGTCCTCAAGCACCCCGTCGCGTTGCGACTGTCGGTCTGTGATCAGGCTGCCGATCATCAACAATGGAATCAGCAACAGCATGATCAGCAGGGCAATGGTGCCCAGTTTTACAGCCAGATTTCGGTTCATGGGACTCTCCCTGTTTTTCGATGGGGAGAGTCTGGAATGAGCATGTGGAGGCAGGATGGGGGTTGTGTGGAGATTGTGTGGTGTGGATCGAACAGCGCTCACGCTTGCCTGAAGACATCGCCCGGCCTGTCAATTCTGATAGCTGGGCGAACAAACGGGGCACATGCAGGCTCCATGTACCCACGACCACTCATGATCGAGAGAAAAAGCCATGGCTGGCAGCGCACCGGTCGTACTGTGTATCTATCGCTACGATGCTCTGGATCGCCTGGCCAGTTGCGCCGTGCACGGTCAGGCCAGTGTGCTTTTTTTCTACCAAAGGAACCGATTGACCACGCAAGTCCGGGGCGCCGTACGGCATTCATTATTCCAGACAGAAAACGATGTCCTGGCCCAGCAGAACCAGATCGGCAACCACATGGATTGCCTGCCGGTTTCGATTGATCAGCAGGGTTCAATCATTGCAGCCCCCCAGCAAGCGTTTACCTATACAGCCTACGGCACACGCACTCCATCGACCGATCCGGGCCGACTTCCAGGTTTCAATGGTCAACCGGTTGATCCACTGACAGGGCATTATTTGTTGGGCAATGGTTACCGGTCATTCAATCCGGTGCTATTGAGGTTCAACAGCCCGGACAGTCTGA
The DNA here is from genome assembly GCF_900143095.1 of Pseudomonas asturiensis. Taxonomy (GTDB): domain Bacteria; phylum Pseudomonadota; class Gammaproteobacteria; order Pseudomonadales; family Pseudomonadaceae; genus Aquipseudomonas; species Aquipseudomonas asturiensis. Next base: position 139,192 of record NZ_FRDA01000006.1, read on the forward strand.
GTCCGTTTGGGGAGGGTGGACTGAATGCTTATGCGTACTGCCTGGGTGATCCGGTCAATCGCAAGGATCCGACGGGACATGTGCCAGGCTTGCAGGGCATTCAAAAGGCTGTTTCCCGATTATCGGGTGCCTTTTACAAGGCCTCTCAACGCGTTCGGCGGGCACTCTTCGGCCCCACAAAAATGCGCTTGTCCAATGGCAGAGATCTATCGGGCGTTGCTCTTTACGACCGGATCAAGAAAAACGGCAAGAAGGAATTGCTCATCAGTGCCCACGGCACTCGCCCGTCAAACAGCGACGGGTCGTTCATCTATCTGGACAACAAGCCGATAGCGGCCGACGCGTTTTATAACGAGCTCAGACGCAATAGTGTGGACCTGGACAACTATGAGAGCATTCGAACCGTTGTTTGTTACTCAGGCGATGGCAGCGTTCCATTCGGGGAAACCCTGTCTTCCATTACCGGTTTACCGGTCAAAAGTTACAAAGGCAAAGTCACTGCATCCATGGTTCTGGACAACAGTCAGGTGCGGGGGGTAAGGCCGTCATATATTGAAAAAACCAACCCTTTTGAGAAAGGCACTGAGCGCAGCAGATGGTTTACTTATGAGCCTGTCTGGTATGGACGTCCAGACAAATGAACTAAAGAAGGTCCCGCCCCCGTTTACGACGCCGCGCTGTCGCGCAGCAAACACCCGACCTCGTGGGAGTGGACTTGTCCACGAAAGGGCCCATGCAGACGCCGGAATGCATGACAGGATGCGGTGACCGAAATGACGTCTTCGCGGACAAGTCCGTATCCCGCAGTGAAATGCCTTTGTTCTGCGGGTTACAGGTTGTTTGACAGGAGGCAGCCAACCACACCCGTGACGACCTCATCCTTCGCCCGACAAAATCAACCTCACCTCGACCCCGCCCTCGACATTCCCGATCTGCATTTCCCCGGCATGCAACTGCACGACTTCTTCCACGAAATTCAGTCCGAGCCCGGTGCTTTTTCGACCGCTGTCCGGGCGCGGCAGGGAATAGAAACGCTCGCTCAGACGAGGCAAGGCGTAGTCGGGAATCGGGGCGGCGTCGTTGTAGAGCGTGAAGCGGATCCGCTCGCCATCACGCATGGCCTCCAGACTCAATCTGCCATTGACGGGCGTAAAATCCAGCGCGTTATCGATTAGATTGCCCAGCGCCTGACTCAACAGGAAGCGCTCACCCAAAAGCTGCAGGCTGGCATCGATCTGGATGTCGATGCGCAATCCCTGACGCTCTATGCGCGTGTTTCTGGCCGTCAGCAGCTCATCGATCAGATCGGCCAACGCTATCGCGACCTTTTCTTCCAGACCCTGGCGCTGTTCGACCATCGCCAGGTTCAGCAGCCGTTCGATCAGTTGCTGCAAACGGGCGCTTTCGCCCTCGATGTTACTGACGAAACGTTTTCGCTGTTCGCCGGGCATCTCATCCTGCAACAGCTCGGCAGCACCGCGAATCGCCGCCAGCGGGCTTTTCAGTTCGTGGGTCAGCGTGTGCACGTAGCGCTCGACGTAGGCTTTGCCTTCCAGTTGAGTGCGCATGTGTTCGACCGCCGCAGACAGTTGCTCAAGCTCGCCACCCCGATAATGCGGCAGCGCTGCGCGGCGTCCTTCACTGACGGCCTGGGCATAGCCGGTCAAACGTCTCAATGCCGAACCCAGCCACCATGAAAACAGGCCGCCCATGCAGAGGCCCATCACCATAAGGCCGCCGCCGTACCACAGCAGCCTGCGCTCGGCGCGGTCAACGTAGGGTTGCAACGAGCTGTTGGGTTTGGCGACCGTGACCACGCCGATGATCACGCCATGATCGCGAATCGGCGCACCAACGTGCATGACCGACGAGTCAGGGTCTTCAGGATCACTGCGGGTCGAGCGCGCACCGTACTGGCCCCGCAGCGTCAGGTAGACGTCATTCCAGCGTGAGTAATCCTGACCCACCGCCTGATCGCTGGAGTCGAGCAGGACGATGCCGTTGGCATCGGTCACATAAATGCGATTGTTGACCTGATTCTTGTCCAGCCCCCAGATATTCGCAGCCGGCTGACGCAGGCCGTAGGCCTTGAGTGCGTCTGGGAGTCGGCTTTGGTTCAGGGTGCCGTTCTTGACATCGTCATGAAGAATTTCAGCCAGCAGATTGGCCGTGTCGACAAGCGTTTCCTCGGTGGACTGACGCACGCCGGGGCGGACTTCCTTCATCACCGTATTGAGCACGAAGTAGCCGGTCAACGCGATGAACACCGCGTAGACCAGAAAAATCCGCATGCTCAACGGCATCAGCTGTGGCCCGGGCTGAAGCTGTAACCCAGCCCGCGATGGGTCTGGATCGGCTCGGCATCGGCCGCGACGACACGCAGCTTGGCACGTACGCTCTTGATGTGGCTGTCGATGTTGCGCTCGTACCCGGCATCCGCCGCAACCCCCATTGCATCGAGCAATTGCTCGCGGCTGAACACGCGCTCGGGCTGGGCGAGCAAGCACTGCAACAGGCGGAATTCGTGACGGGTCAGGCTCAGCGGCTGGTTGCGGTAACTGATCTGGAAACGCTCAAGATCGATCGTGAACGGCTGGTTTTCCGAAACCGTGACAGGGCGCGGCTGCATGCGTTTCAGGATCGCCCGAACCCGTGCGGCAACTTCTCGCGGGCTGAACGGTTTGACGACATAGTCATCCGCGCCGATCTCAAGCCCCACTACGCGATCGATTTCAGCGTCGCGCGCGCTCAGGAAAATCACCGGCACGTCGCTGAAACGCCGTAACTGTTTGCAGGCCTCGAAACCAGTGATATCCGGCAGGCCGATGTCCAGAATGATCAGGTCGGCCGGCGACACGCGCTGCTGCTCGACGGCCTCTTGCCCAAGGCTGAGCCAGGAGGTGGTAAACCCTTCGCTTTGCAGCACATAGATCAGCGTGTCGGCAATCGCGGCTTCGTCTTCGACAATCAATATGTGCGGCATGGCATCCGGGCGCTGGAGGAGAGGGCGAAACGTTGCGCGATTTCAGCCCTCTGCGTCAATCAGCAATCGGGTTTGTCAGCGGTATAACGGCGTGCCGGGTTGACCGCTGCGTCGAACTCGCGCAGCGCCTTGGCGCCGATCAGCAGCGGGTAGTTGAAGTGGCTGCGGTCCACCAGATTGACTTCGACTGTGCGTTTCTTGTCACCCAGACACAGCTCCATGTCCACCACCGGGCGCTTGGTCGGGTCGATCACTTCGTCGTCTTCGTCCTCGCCCTCGGAGCGGCCCTTGATCTTGCTGATCCGCGAGACCTTGTGTTCGTACACCTTGCTGTCGGCGTCTTTGGTCGCCAGACGGAAACGCACCCAGTCATCGCCATCGCGTTTGAACAGCTCGATATCCTTGGCCGACAACGAAGCGGTCAACGCGCCGGTGTCCATCTTGGCCTTGAAGGTCTGGCCGACATCCACCACCTTGATGTTCTCGTAGCGACCATACAGCGTCGGTTCGGCTGCCATGACAGGCAGGGCGAGCAGGGACAACAGCGCCAGAATCGGTTTCACGTGCAAGGTTCCTCACAAGGGACAACGCCTGATTGGCGCCCGGTTTTAGACAGCGAACCTGCCGTTGGTTCGGCAGTTCAGTGTTCGGCGAGCATAATCTCCCGTACGTGAAACATTTGTAAGCACCTGTGTAATTGGCGTAAAACGCGATGATCTTTATCATTGCCGGCCCAGAACCCTCAAGAGCCTTTTATGCGCCGTGTACTCACCGGCTGTTTTGTCACCCTCCTCCTGCTGATCAACACGCTCGTGCTGATTGGTCCCTTACTGGTTTTCGCCCTGCTCAAGCTTTTGTTCAGAGGCCGCATGCGGGATCACTGCTCCCATGCCGTGATGTGGATTGCCGAAACCTGGGCCGAGATCGACAAGCTCATTTTCGCCGCCTGCATTCCGACGCGATGGGATATTCGCGGCGACGAGGGCCTGCGCAGCGACACATCGTATCTGGTGATCAGCAACCATCAGTCGTGGGTCGATATCCCCGCACTCATTCAGGCGCTCAACCGGCGCACGCCGTTCTTCAAGTTCTTTCTGAAAAAAGAGCTGATCTGGGTGCCGCTGCTGGGTCTGGCGTGGTGGGGGCTGGATTACCCGTTCATGAAACGTTACACCAAGGCCTTTCTGGCCAAACACCCGGAACTCAAAGGCAAGGACCTGGAAATCACCAAGGCTGCCTGCGAACTGTTCAAACGCCAGCCAGTGACCATCGTCAACTACCTGGAAGGCACCCGCTTCACGCCGGCCAAGCATTCGGCGCAAGCCTCGCCCCACACCAGCCTGCTCAAACCCAAGGCGGGTGGCGTGGCATTCGTGCTGGCCGCCATGGGTGAGCAGCTGGATGCGATTCTGGACGTTACGGTGGTGTATCCCGGCTCAACCATCCCGGGCTTCTGGGACATGCTCTGCGGACGGGTCTCGAACGTCATTGTCGACATCAGGACCCGCGAGCTGGATCCCTGGCTGTGGCAGGGAGACTACGAGAACGACCCAGTGTTTCGGGAGAAGGTTCAGAGCTGGGTCAATCAGCTCTGGACCGAGAAGGATGTACGGATTGCGGCGTTAAGGCTGGAGGCAGCGCAGCAACAACAATGACTAGTAGTTTCGACAGGTAGACGGCTTTTCGCGGGCGATTGAAACTGATCCCAACAGAACAGGAGAGTTCGACCGTGCTGTTACCTACTCTGGCGATCTATCGTTATGACGCACTGGACCGCATGGCGAACCTTTCCCTATCGGCAAATAACGTTGTGCGACACTTCTATCAAAAGAGTCGCCTCGCCACCCGGATTGAGGGCTCGATCAGGTACATCGGGCTTCACACAAACGAACACATGTTGGCTCAATATCGCCTGGAAAATGGAGCGAGTGAGTGCGCGTTGCTGGCGACAGATCAGCAAGGTTCCGTCATTGCGGACCTGCTACAGAAAGTGTCCTACACGCCCTACGGTGTTCGTCATCCAGCGGCCAACCCGAAGAGCCTGCCAGGTTTTAATGGCCAGCCAGTGGACAAGGTGACCGGGTACTATTTACTGGGGAACGGCTACAGAGCGTTCAATCCTGTACTCATGAGATTCAATAGCCCGGACAGCCTCGGTCCGTTTGAAAAAGCCGGCCTGAACGCATATGCCTATTGCGAGGGAGACCCAATAAACTCCGTCGATCCGGATGGGCACTTGCCTTTCCGTTCAGCCGCGCTGGCAAGAAGGCTTAACGTAAAGAAAGTCGTACAACAAACAGCCAATGTTCCGTCCCTGCTGCAGCGAAGCTTAAAATTGTTCAGCGGTAACGCGCTGAGAGAATTGCAAAACACGCCTTATCGCAAGGTGATTACCCAGATAAATGAAAGATCCGGGGCACATCATCTGACCGACTTTCTCTCCAGGGCAAAAGGAAGCTGGGCTGAGCGGACAGATCAGGCGTTCTCGGGTCAAGGCCGGGGGTTTCTACCCCGCACAGCACTCCCCTTCGAAGCGCATCTCAGGAACTTCGAGCCCACGCTCGGAGTAATCAAACACCTGCAACCACACAATAAGGAACGTGTCCTCATAGGCCAACTGGCGGACATGCGCACGTTCCGTAATAGACCGACGGGGTCGTATGACAGTGAAATCTACGACTTGGACACGCGAGCTCTTGAACAATTGGTGCAGGACATGACCATACTCCGTAAAGAAAAAGCAGCCGCTTTACAGCGCCACCATGTAGAAGCAGTGAAAGCTATCAGAGATATCTAGCGAACGAACTGCGCACTGTTCGCGCTTGACTTCACTGCCCGGTGAAGCAGGATATGCGCTCAGCTACCTACGCCCCATATTCCACTCAGACTCTGCAACGCGGAACCGCTCGCGCCTTGCTGACCGAGGTACTGCAGAATCACCGGTACAAACTGACCGACCATATTGCTGTCCATGCCCAACGCCTTGAACGCGTTGTTGACATCGCCCATGTCCTGCACGTTGCCCAAGGCACTGTTAAGCATTGAATTGTCGCCTGACTTGCTCCCGCCCAGCAGCTTGCCCAGACCGTTAGCACCTCCGAGGCTGTCGAGCGCCGAGACGCCGGACAGTTGCTCCAGGCCGGGAACCGACTGAGCCAGTTGCGCGTAATCGTTGCCGGCCAGCTTGTTCTTCGCCAGCCCCAGCAGTGCACCCGTCCCGCCTACCGCCTGTTCGGGAGTGACATTGAGTTGGGAGCCCAACGCGTTCAGCAAGCCGGCCGCCTCGGGTGCGGCTGTGGCTTTCTGATTCCCGCCTGTGGCGTTGGAAACCGCATTCGCTGCGTCATTCAGGTTGAAGGCAAACACCGGGCTTGCTGCCAGGCCCATCAACGTTGCCAGTGCCATCACGCGTGCAGTCTTCATTCGGTCAACCTCATCAAACTGAACCGCCCGAGAGTGGGCGGTAAAACAGACGATTTGACTGAGTGGGCCAAAGCTTGTTCCCGGTGCCTCGGAGCAGATAGCGGTTATTTCCGACTGTGACGTTGAAGCCTGACGCCCAGACGGGCTCTACCTGACAGTCCTGATAGTCCTGATAGCCAGGCTGAAGGCAGTGCTCCGTGTAAGCTGCCATGTGGATGACTCAAGCGGAAGGGGTTAACACCAATGGCTTTCATCAGACCTGCAGCGCATTGTCTTTATCGCTACGACCCTCTGGATCGGCTGGCACACAGCGAACGTGAAGGTCAAACCAGCCTGAAGTTTTTTTATCAAAAGAACCGGCTGACCACGCACATTCAGGGACACACCCGGCGCACGCTGCTGCACGCCAATGACTATTTGCTGGCGCTTCAGCTTGGGCAGAATCAAACGACCACGTACGCACTGTTAGCGACCGACCCGCAGTTTTCGGTCATCGCGACCCCCGACGAGAAGGCATCCTTTACGCCCTATGGTCATCGGCATCCACAGGCAAACCTCCTGTACCTGCCGGGCTTTAAGGGTCAGGAGACAGACCGGCTGACCGGGCATTATTGGCTGGGTAATGGTTATCGGGCATTCAACCCGGTGCTGATGAGGTTCAACAGCCCGGACAGTTTGAGTCCGTTTGGCAAAGGCGGCTTGAACCCGTATGCGTATTGTGTGGGGGATCCGGTCAATCGGGTGGACCCCAGTGGGCATATGCCCTTGTTTCTTAAAACAGCGCTCCAAGGATTGCAACCTGGCAACAGCGTGCCTTTCTTACTGGAAAGGGAAAGCTTCATCAGCCAAAGGATCCCCGGCATCGAGCAGAAAAATATCGGTGTAAAGGTACTGAACCTGGGTTACCGGCTGGAACTGGGCGGTGGTGTTAATGCGTATCAAAAACTGAAAAAAAATGGAAACCTGGAGTTGATCGTCAACGGTCACGCCGCGACGCTACCGACGTCCGACCTTTCAGCCCTGATCGCGCAAGGAAAGGGTTATGTGTATCCACAAGAGCTTGTCGACCGATTGGCAGAACAGCGTGTACACCTGAACAACTTTGAAAACATTCACCTGGTGTCATGCTTCCTGGGAACCGGCGGTGCCAGGTCGTATGCAGCTGAAGTTGCAAGAATTACGAAAAAACCTGTCAAAGCCTATATTGGATACGTCTATACCCACGAAATACGCAACATTCAAGATTCCACTGACAATTTCCTGGTCGGCTTTTACAAGAAGGACTCATACGATGAATATGGCGTGCTCCGCGAAAAACCAGTCTACCACTCGGTCAGGTTTCCATGACCGAACGAGTTCAGTCGCAACTTCCGGCCTCACCGCATTGCGCACCCTCGTACCTGACGATTCTGATAGCTAGGCCACGAGAGAGGCCTGGCGCAGACTCGAACCTGAATGATTCACGTCAGAGAAGGTAACTCCAATGAGCGCGATCGCACCGGCCCTGCTTTGCCGTTATCACTATGACCCTCTGGATCAGATGGTGCTCTGCGCACAGGCAGGACAGGAGAGCGTGCAGCGGTTTTTTCAAAAGAACCGCCTGACTGCACACCTTCAGGGCCAGACCCGGCGCACACTGCTGCACGCCAATGAACAGTTGCTGGCGCTTCAGCTTGGGCAGAATCAAACGACAACGTATGTGTTGCTTGCGACCGATCAGCAGAACTCGGTCATCATGACGCCCAAGGAAAAGGCTTCCTTTACGCCGTACGGCCAACGACACCCTCAAGCCAACCCCATGAACCTGCCCGGCTTCACGGGCCAGCAGGCAGATCCCGTGACCGGGCACTATCTGCTGGGCAACGGTTATCGAGGGTTTAATCCGATATTGATGACGTTCAACAGCCCGGACAGCTTGAGTCCGTTTGGCGAGGGTGGGCTGAATGCGTATGCGTACTGTGCAGGTGACCCGATCAATTTAGTCGATCCAGAGGGTCACCTGTCATTTCCGGCGGCGACGTTGGTAGCGACCGCTGTCCAACGGTTCAAGAAAGGACCTTACGCTGCCTGGCTAGCCGGTAAAAAGGAGTACATCACCGCGCCCATTTCCACTGCGTCGGAAACGCTTCCCAGCTTAAAAACATTGAGCTTCAACGCGGCAAGAGGTGAAACGCTGGACGCACTAAAAAACACACTGCCTTATAAAAACGTCATAAAGAAATTCAATGCCAAAGTCGGCCGGAAAAACCTGGAACGCTTCATCGTGCAAGGTGGTAATGCCAAAGAGTCAGTGGCGCAAAGGGTTGAAGACGCTCTGTCAGGTAAAGGGAAAGGGTTTCTTCCTGAAATGGCCCGCCCTTATAAGCAGGCGTCTTCTCATCCCACAAACAATCGCGTGTTCAATGATATTGACCAAAGCATGCTGGATATTCGAGGTCTGGATCACCTTACTCAGCCCCGCAGACGCGCAGCCGGTCGACAGTACGGGCCGAGAGACTCTGATACATCAGACTGATACGCACATTGGAAAATGTATGCCTATGACTTCCCGCGATCCGGTAACGCTGTGCCGTTATCACTATGACGCTCTGGATCAGGTGGTAAATAGCATGGGCGGCCTAAGCCGCCCAGCTATTGGCATCAGGCTGCGCTGAACAACGTGTGCGGATCAATCACAAACTTCTTCGGCACACCCGCATCGAACTCGCCATCGCCACGCAGCGGATCATCAATCTTGATGCGGTACCGCGCTTGGGTCTCACTGCACCGCGCGCCCTCGCACCTGACGTTTCTGATAGCTAGGCCGCGGGAGGGGCCTGGCGCAGACTCGAACCTGAATGATTCACGTCAGAGAAGGTAAGTCCCATGAGCGCGATCGCACCGGCCCTGCTTTGCCGTTATCACTATGACCCTCTGGATCAGATGGTGCTCAGCGCACAGGCGGGACAGGAGAGCGTGCAGCGGTTTTTTCAAAAGAACCGCCTGACTACACACCTTCAGGGCCAGACCCGGCGCACACTGCTGCACGCCAATGAACAGTTGCTGGCGCTTCAGCTTGGGCAGAATCAAACGACAACGTATGTGTTGCTTGCGACCGATCAGCAGAACTCGGTCATCATGACGCCCAAGGAAAAGGCTTCCTTTACGCCGTACGGCCAACGACACCCTCAAGCCAACCCCATGAACCTGCCCGGCTTCACGGGCCAGCAGGCAGATCCCGTGACCGGGCACTATCTGCTGGGCAACGGTTATCGAGGGTTTAATCCGATATTGATGACGTTCAACAGCCCGGACAGCTTGAGTCCGTTTGGCGAGGGTGGGCTGAATGCGTATGCGTACTGTAAGGGGGATCCGGTCAACCAGATCGATCCCAGCGGCCATGCGCCCGTGCTGTTGAGACTTCTGCGACACATGGGGCTCAGACAAAAACGTTCGCTGCTTCAGGAGTTTCCATCAACGCTGAAGGGTTTGAAACTGAGTAATCACGTCAATCTGGGAGACGGCCTCAATGTCTACGATAACGTGACCAAAAAAGGACAGCGGGAATTATTGGTTCACGCCCACGGCATTCCAGTGGAGTCAACAGGCCACCCACAACTGAGCATGGGGACAGGCGTTGTTTCTCCAGAACTTCTTAATTATAAAATCATGAGAAACAAAGGAAATCTTGACAACTATGACAACATTCACCTTGCTGTCTGTTACTCTGCCGACGGCGGGGCACATTCGTTTGCGGGGCAACTATCCGAACTCACCCGCTTGCCGGTGAAAGGCTACAAAGGGAGGTTCATCTACAAGTATGTCTATGACATTCGCCATACGGTCTCTGACGGTGATACGCTCAGAGACATCTATAAAAGAAACACCTTCCGCAAAGGCAGCGGCCTGTATAAATCGTTCGCTTATGAACCCGTATGGCATACCTACCTGTAAAGGAAACCGTCAAGTAGTGCCTGAGCTGCTGATTAGCTGTCTACTGATCAGCCCCTGCACAAATGTTTACCTAAGTAGCTCAAGCCGAAAAGGCAATTACGATGGCTTACATCAAGATGCTCTGCCGTTATCACTACGATGCTATGGATCGCTTGGCAAACGCTTCGCCAGCAGGTTTGGACTCTTTTCGGCACTTCTATAAAAAGAACCGCCTGAACACGCAGGTCCAAGCGTTCATCCAACACACGTATCTGCATGCAAGTGATCATTTGCTGGCGCTGCAGCGTGCGCATGATCAGGGTTCAGACTGCGCAGTACTCGCCACCGACCGACAGGACTCGGTCATTGCAACGCCACTGTCAGCATTTTCCTATACGCCTTACGGTCATCGGCATCCACAGGCCGATCCCATAAGCCTGCCGGGTTTTACAGGCCAACAGGCAGATCCGGTGACCGGGCACTATCTGCTGGGTAACGGCTATCGCGCGTTCAACCCGGTACTCATGAGGTTCAACAGCCCGGACCGTTTGAGCCCGTTTGGCGACGGTGGGTTGAATGCCTATGCGTATTGCAAGGGGGAACCGGTTAATCAGACAGATTCGACAGGGCACATACCTGCGTTCCTGAAGCCTTTGAGCAAGTTGCTGTCGCACATGACTACGCCGTCGGAGGCTAAAGACGCCCTCGTAAGCCTGAAACTGAGCAATAAACGAACTGTCTTTAAGGACATCACTCTCTACGATCACACTCTCGAGTCAGGAAACAAACAGCTGGTCGTTAACGCACATGGCGCACGCCCCGGTATTGCCGATAACAGCACGCTGTACGCGGATGGCCAGTACATAGGTGCAGAGCATCTGAGCGCTGCACTCACGAAACAAGGCATTGCGTTGGAAAACTACCAAAGTGCTCACATCATCGCGTGTCACTCTGCAGATACCAGCATGCCGTTCGCAGAACAATTCTCACGTCAAACGGGCCTCCCCACGCTGGGCTACCAGGGCATTGTGAACGCCAAAGAAACGATGAAGGGTAACGCCATCAGGATCGAAATTCTGCGTAAAAACCTGTATGAACGCTCTTCTTCAAAAAAACACAAAGCGCGTGGCGCAAGGTTTAGCTATGCACCCGTCTGGTTTGACGGAAGTGAATCACCCGCTGCCCTGTGATGTGGACGGGCAGCCTGCGCTGCCCGCCCACCCATATCACGCCGCGCTGAACAACGTGTGCGGATCAATCACAAACTTCTTCGGCACACCCGCATCGAACTCGCCATAGCCACGCGGCGCGTCATCAAGACTGATGACTTCAACACCCACCACGTCAGCGATCTTGATGCGGTCCCACATGATGGCTTGCATGAGTTGGCGGTTGTACTTCATGACCGGCGTCTGCCCAGTGTGGAAGCTGTGGGACTTGGCCCAACCCAGGCCGAAACGGATACTGAGGCTGCCCATCTTCGCAGCAGCGTCCACGGCTCCCGGATCTTCGGTAACGTAAAGGCCGGGAATACCAATCTTGCCAGCCACGCGAACCACGCCCATGAGCGAGTTGAGTACGGTTGCGGGCGCTTCCGACTGAGCACCCGCATGGCCGTGACCTCGGGCTTCGAAGCCGACCGCATCAATGGCGCAATCCACTTCCGGCTCGCCCAGCAGCGCGGCGATCTGCTCGTGCAACGGCGTGTCCTGGGACAGATCGGCAATCTCGAAACCCTGAGCCTTGGCGTGAATCAGGCGGGTCGGATTGACGTCACCGACGATCACCACTGCAGCGCCCAGCAGACGCGCCGACGCAGCGGCTGCCAGACCGACCGGCCCGGCACCCGCCACATAGACCGTGCTACCCGGACCGACACCGGCAGTCACTGCACCGTGGTAGCCGGTGGGCAGAATGTCGGACAGGCAGGTCAGGTCGCGAATCTTTTCCATCGCGGCATCGCGATCCGGCAGTTTGAGCAGGTTGAAGTCCGCATAAGGCACCAGCACGTATTCCGCCTGGCCACCGACCCAGTCGCCCATGTCGACATAACCATAGGCACCACCGGCGCGGGCAGGGTTTACGGTCAGGCAGACACCGGTGTGCTGCTCCTTGCAACTGCGGCAGCGGCCGCACGCCACGTTGAAGGGCACGGAGACCAGATCGCCGACCTTGAGGTGTTCCACATCACGACCGGCTTCGAGCACTTCGCCGGTGATTTCATGACCGAGCACGAGCCCGGTCTGGGCAGTGGTGCGGCCGCGAACCATGTGCTGGTCCGAGCCGCAGATGTTGGTGGACACCACGCGCAGGATGACACCGTGTTCGATGCGCTTGCCGCGTGGATCTTCCATTTTGGGGAAAGGAATGCTTTGCACTTCGACCTTGCCAGCGCCGAGATACACTACACCGCGATTACCAGACATGCTTTCACCTCGCTTTTATTGTGTTGTAGCGGAGAAATGCGCTGCTTTGATGGGGTGTTACGGCAACGCATCGATTGCTCTGGGTTGCTTGTGTCGTAACTTGCTGAAAACCATGACTGTGGAAGTGCGCTTGCCCGCGATGCATGCTTTCAGGCGAGCCGCGGATAACGGGTCTGACGCCATCGCCGGCAAGCCGCCTCCCACGGCCCTGTGATTCCTGTGAGTGTGTTGTGAAGCCCTACAAAACCACCGTCCTGTTGGCGTTGAGAAACACCCGCCGTTCAATGTGATAGCCCACTGCACGAGCCAGTGTCAGTCCTTCAATGTCCCGGCCTTTGGCAATCAGGTCTTCGGGGTAGTGGCTGTGGTCGACCACTTCGACGCCCTGCGCAATGATCGGACCTTCGTCCAGGTCGTTGTTGATGTAGTGCGCCGTCGCCCCTACCAGCTTCACGCCCTTGTTGTAGGCCTGATGGTAGGGCTTGGCACCTTTGAAACCGGGCAGCAACGAGTGGTGAATGTTGATCGCCTTGCCATCGAGCTTGCGGCACAGGTCCGGTGACAGCACCTGCATGTAGCGGGCGAGGATCACCAGTTCGGCACCTGATTCTTCGATGACCTGCCAGACTCTGGCCTCCTGCGCGGGCTTGTCGTTGGGGTCGAGTGGGAAATGGTAGTACGCAATTCCGTGCCATGCTGCCAACGGCTCAAGATCGGGGTGATTGGACACCACCGCGACCACGTCCATGGACAGCTGATTGATGCGCTGGCGGTACAGCAGGTCATTCAGGCAATGGTCCGCCTTAGAGACCATGATCACCACTTTCGGCCGATAGTTGGGCGCCGTCAGCTCGAAGATCATGCCGAACGCACCGCCCCGCTCGGCCAGGCCTGCCCGGAATCCGTCCTCGTCGAAGCCTTCTGGCTGACGAAACTCGACGCGAATGAAAAAGCGCCCCGACAGGCGATCATCGAACGAGTGGTGCTCGGTCACGTAGCAACCCTGCTCGAACAGAAAGCGGGTCACGGCATCGACCGTACCCAGCACGCTGGGGCAGTCGGCAGTCAAAATCCATGTATCGGGGGCACGACTCATTACGCGATTACTCCTGAATCCTTATCGCCTGTCAGGTCTTTGCAAAGACGCTGGATCAGGCACCACTCACTTCACGCCTGAATACTCAAACCATATTCCGCCGACGCATCCTGCAACCACAGCCACCAGTAATCGGCGAAGCTGCGACGAATCAGCAGCTCCCAGGTTTCTTCGCCGGTGCGACGAATCACCAGCTGCGATTTGGCGAACACCGTGCCGACGGCCTTGCCCACCGGAAAGTTGTCCGGGTGCACGTCATAGCTGGTGGACTTCATCAAGACCTGACGCACCTTTGGCCCGGTCAGTTCAAGGATCGACTGGCCGCCGCTGACGTTGACGATTGCGATGTGCAAACCGGCCAGGGCTTCACGCAGTTTCTGCTCGGCGGCAAGCTCTTCGCCGGTCGGCACGATCAGCAGCCACTCATCCGGCCCCATCCACTGCAGCGAGCTTTCACCTGCGTTGACCAGCATCAGTGCGGCGGGCAATTCCATACCAAGCGCCTTGTGCACACCAGCGGCAAACGCTGGATCGTGGGCATCACCCCGAAGGGTCAGATGGCCCAGCAATTTCTTCTCGCGCAAAAACACACCCGGATTGGCGCGGCCTTTGCCGACAAGGCTTTCCAGACTCGCATGGAACAACGGCGACTCGGCTTTGACGTCGGTGGCCGGGCGTTGTGGGTAAACATTGACTGTGGTCATGGATCACCTGCTTTGAATTCTGTTGTACAGCCCAGCGTGCGGGAACGATCATTTATTCGACGTTCTGATGATCGCCCTTCGGATCGAAGAACACCGACGAAACGATCTCGGCTTCAATCACGCTGCCATCGGCCAGCGGTGCGAACACCCGCTCGCCCATGCGGTTCAGGCCACCCTTGACCACGCCCAGCGCGAACGAATAGCCCAGCGAGTTGTGCGCATAGCTGGAGGTCACGTGACCGACCATGCTCATCGGGATTGTCTGCTTGGTGTCGAACACCAGTTGCGCGCCTTCCGGCAGCCACCGGGTCGGGTCGACAGGCTTGAGCCCGACCAGCTGCTTGCGCTGTTCGCGCACGCAGTCTTCCCGGTTCATGCCGCGCCAGCCGATCCATGAGAACGGCTTGGTACGACCGACACACCAGCCCATGTTCAGGTCGTCCGGCGTCATCGAGCCATCGGTATCCTGACCAACGATGATGAAACCCTTCTCGGCCCGCAGCACGTGCATGGTTTCAGTGCCATACGGCGTCAGGTTGTACTGCTTGCCCGCCTCGATGATCTTTTCCAGTACGCCCATCGCGTAGTCGGCCTGAACGTTGACCTCGTAGGACAGCTCGCCGGTAAAGGAGATGCGGAACACCCGCGCCGGTACGCCTGCGACCAGACCTTCTTTCCAGGTCATGAACGGGAACGCTTCGCGCCCCAGGTCGATATCGGTGACTTCACTGAGCAGCTTGCGGCTGTTGGGGCCGGACAGCGTCAGGGTCGCCCAGTGGTCGGTCACTGAAGTGAAGTACACCTTCAGGTCCGGCCATTCGGTCTGCTGATAGATTTCCAGCCATTGCAGAACGCGTGCAGCGCCACCGGTGGTGGTGGTCATCAGGAAGTGATTGTCGGCGATGCAGGCCGTCACGCCGTCATCGAAGACCATGCCGTCTTCCTTGCACATCAGGCCGTAACGCGCCTTGCCCACGTCCAGTTTGGTCCAGGCGTTGGTGTAAATGCGGTTCAGAAACTCACGGGCATCTGGCCCTTGAATATCGATTTTGCCCAGTGTCGAGGCGTCCAGCAGACCTACACTGGCACGCACGGCCTTGCATTCGCGGGCAACGGCGGCGTGCATGTCTTCGCCATTTTTCGGGAAGTACCAAGGGCGCTTCCACTGACCGACGTCCTCGAACTCGGCACCGTTTCGCACATGCCACGCATGCAGCGCAGTGAAACGCACCGGCTCGAAAACATGCCCACAATGCCGACCGGCAATCGCGCCGAAGGTCACCGGCGTGTAGTTGGGGCGGAACATGGTGGTGCCCATTTCCGGAATCGATACGTTCAGCGAGCGGGCTGCAATGGCCAGACCGTTGACGTTACCCAGCTTGCCCTGATCCGTGCCGAAGCCCAGCGCGGTGTAGCGCTTGACGTGTTCGACGGACTCGAAGCCTTCACGGGTCGCCAGCTCGATAGCGGCAGCGGTCACATCGTTCTGCAGATCGACAAATTGTTTCGGCGCACGGGCGGTGCCTTTTTCGTGCGGTACCTGGAACAGCGCCAGGGTCGGCTCTTCAGTGCGGCTGAGGGCTTTGGGCATGACGCCTTCGACCACCTTGAAGCCCGCTTCGCTGGCAGCGCGCACGCCACCTTCGAAACCATCGGCCAGACTGTCCGCCAGGCTGTAGACACCGTTCACGCCACCGACACAAACGCGTTTCTGTGGCGCTTCGCCCGGCACGAACCCGAGAATGTCTTCACGCCAGACCGGTTTGCCGCCCAGGTGCGATGCCAGGTGAACGATCGGGCTGTAACCGCCAGAGCTGGCCACCAGGTCGCACTCCAGCCATTCACCGGGACTGGTCACGTTATGTGATTTGACGTCGATGGCGGCAACACGTGCAGCCGTCACGCGCTTGGTGCCCCGGGCTTCGATCACTGCGCTGCCGGTCAGGATGCGAATCCCTTTGGCACGCGCCTCTTCCACCAGCGGACCACGCGGGTTGTGACGTGCATCGGCAATCGCCACCACGGGCAGGCTGGCGTCGAGCCAGTCCAGCGCAACGCGATAGGCATGGTCGTTGTTGGTGGACAGCACCAGCTTTTTGCCCGGCGCCACGCCATAGCGGCGCACGTACGTGGAGACCGCCCCGGCCAGCATGTTGCCGGGCACATCGTTGTTGCCGTAGACCAGTGGACGTTCGTGGGTGCCGGTCGCCAGCACCACGCGCCTGGCACGGACGCGGTGCATGCGCTGACGCACCATGCCGATCGGCGCGCGGTCGCCGAGGTGATCGGTCAGACGCTCGTGAATCGTCAGGAAGTTGTGATCGTGATAGCCGTTGACCGTAGCGCGAGGCAGCAGGGTCACGTTACGCAGGGCTTTCAGCTCGGCAACCACAGTGGCGACCCATTCAACCGCCGGTTTGCCATCCAGACTCTCACGGCTGTCGAGCAGGCTGCCGCCGAACTCTTCCTGCTCGTCGGCCAGAATCACACGAGCGCCACTGCGCGCTGCAGCCAATGCTGCGGCGAGGCCGGCAGGGCCTGCGCCGACAATCAGCACGTCGCAGTGCTGGTTCATCGCATCGTAGCTGTCGGGGTCGTTCTCGGTCGGCGAGCGGCCCAGGCCTGCGGCCTTGCGGATGTACTTCTCGTACGTCATCCAGAACGACTGCGGGTACATGAACGTCTTGTAATAGAAGCCCGGCGGCATCAGCTTGCCGCCGACCTTGCCGAGAATGCCCATCACATCGTTGTTCACACTCGGCCAGCCATTGGTGCTGGTCGCGACCAGGCCCGAATAGAGCGCTTGCTGAGTGGCTCGCACGTTGGGGATCTGCGTGGCTTCAGTCGCGCCGATCTGCAACACGGCGTTCGGCTCTTCGGAACCTGCCGCGAAAATGCCGCGTGGTCGCGAATACTTGAAGCTGCGACCGATGATATCAACGCCATTGGCCAGCAACGCGGACGCCAGGGAATCACCCTCAAAGCCCTGATAGGTCTGACCGTTGAAGGTGAAATTCAGCACCTTGCTACGGTTGATACGGCCGCCGTTGGGCAGTCGGTTGTTCTGGCTCATACCTTGTCTCCCTTGTCCGTGAACTGCGGCTTGGCGCCAATCGGATAGGTTTCGAGAATCTCGTAGGTCACGGTGTTTCGCGTGGCGTTGAAGTACTGACGGCATCCGGCTGCGTGAATCCACAGCTCGTGGTGCAGGCCACGCGGGTTATCGCGGAAGAACATGTAATCGCCCCACTGCTCGTCAGTGCAGGCACCCGGATCGAGCGGGCGCGGAATGTGCGCCTGGCCCGATGCGTGAAATTCCTCTTCGGAGCGCAGTTCGCCACAGTGAGGACAGAAGATATGCAACATGGGTATTTCTCCTGTTAGTGGGCGACCGCGGCTGCGCCGTGCTCGTCGATCAAGGCACCGTTGTGGAAACGGTCGATGGAAAAAGGCTTGGCCAGCGGATGCATTTCGCCTTTGGCCAGACTGGCGGCAAATACGTTGCCCGAGCCGGGTGTGGCCTTGAAGCCGCCCGTGCCCCAGCCGCAGTTGAAGAACATGTTCGGGACCGGCGTCTTGGAAATGATCGGGCAGGCATCCGGCGTGGTATCGACGATGCCACCCCACTGACGGTTCATGCGCACGCGCGACAGCACCGGGAACATCTCGACGATGGCCTGGATGGTGTGCTCAATCACAGGGTACGAGCCGCGCTGCCCATAGCCGACCCAGCTGTCGATACCGGCACCGATCACCAGGTCGCCCTTGTCGGACTGGCTAATGTAGCCGTGTACGGCATTGGACATGATGACGCTGTCGATGATGGGTTTGATCGGCTCGGACACCAACGCCTGCAGCGGATGCGACTCGATCGGCAGACGGAAGCCGGCCAGTTTGGCCATGTGGCCCGAGTTGCCGGCGGTCACAACGCCGACGCGCTTGGCCCCGATGAAACCCTTATTGGTTTCGACACCGATGCACACGCCGTTTTCCTTGCGAAAACCAATCACTTCGGTCTGCTGGATCAGGTCCACGCCCAGTGCATCGGCGGCACGGGCAAAGCCCCAGGCCACGGCATCGTGACGGGCGACGCCGCCGCGGCGCTGAACGGTCGCGCCGATGATCGGGTAACGGGTGTTCTTCGAGCAGTCCAGATACGGAATTTCTTCGGCAACCTGCTTGCCGTTGAGCAACTCGCCATCCACGCCGTTGAGGCGGTTGGCGCTGACACGGCGCTCGGAATCACGCATGTCCTGCAGGGTGTGGCAGAGGTTGTACACGCCACGCTGGGAGAACATGACGTTGTAGTTCAGGTCCTGTGACAGGCCTTCCCACAACTTCATCGCGTGCTCATACAAGTGAGCCGATTCGTCCCACAGGTAGTTGGAGCGCACGATGGTGGTGTTGCGCGCAGTGTTGCCACCGCCCAGCCAGCCTTTCTCGACCACAGCAACGTTGGTGATGCCATGCTCCTTGGCCAGATAGTAGGCAGTGGCCAGACCGTGCCCGCCGCCGCCGACGATGACGACGTCGTACACCTTCTTCGGGGTCGGCGTGCGCCACATGCGCTGCCAGTTCTCGTGGTGGCTGAGGGAGTGCTTGAGAAGGCCGAAGCCTGAGTAATGCTGCATGTAGGGCTACTCCTGACTCAGCGATAAACCGGGAAATCGGTACACAGTGCGGCGACCTGACTTGCAACGTTGGCCTCGACGTCGGCATCGCCGAGGTTGTCGAGGATGTCGCAGATCCAGCCCGCCAGTTCGACGCACTGAGTCACCTTGAAACCGCGAGTGGTCACGGCCGGGGTGCCGATGCGCAGACCGGACGTCACGAACGGCGATTGCGGATCGTTGGGCACCGAGTTCTTGTTGACGGTGATGTGGGCACGACCCAGTGCAGCGTCGGCGTCCTTGCCGGTCAGGCCCTGACGGATCAGGCTGACCAGAAACAGGTGGTTGTCGGTGCCGCCGGAAACGACATCGAAGCCGCGATCAATAAAGACCTGTGCCATGGCCTGGGCGTTATCGATCACTTGTTGTTGATAGGCTTTGAAACCTGGCTCCATGGCTTCCTTGAAGCACACCGCCTTGGCGGCAATGACGTGCATCAGCGGTCCGCCCTGACCGCCGGGGAACACAGCGGAGTTGAATTTCTTTTCCAGCTCTTCGTTGGCCCTGGCCAGAATAAGGCCGCCACGCGGACCGCGCAGGGTCTTGTGGGTGGTGGTGGTGACGACGTCGGCATAAGGCAGCGGGTTCGGGTACAGACCCGCGGCCACGAGACCTGCCACGTGAGCCATGTCGACGAACAGGTAGGCACCGACCTTGTCGGCGATTTCACGGAAGCGCGGGAAATCCAGTGTCTTGGAGTAGGCCGAGAAACCGGCAATGATCATCTTCGGTTTGCTTTCCAGCGCGATACGCTCGACTTCGTCGTAGTCGATCAGGCCGGTGTGGGTGTCGATGCCGTATTGCACAGCGTTGTACAGCTTGCCGGAGAAGCTGACTTTTGCGCCGTGCGTCAGGTGACCGCCGTGGGCCAGGCTCATGCCCAGCACGGTGTCGCCGGCCTGCAGCAGCGCCAGATAGACAGCAGCGTTAGCCTGACTGCCGGAGTGCGGCTGGACGTTGGCGTAATCTGCGCCGAACAGTTGTTTGGCGCGCTCGATGGCCAGTTGCTCGACCTTGTCAACATGCTCGCAACCGCCGTAATAGCGCTTGCCGGGATAGCCTTCGGCGTACTTGTTGGTCAGGCCGCTGCCCTGGGCCTGCATGACGCGCTTGCTGGTGTAGTTCTCCGAGGCGATCAGCTCGATATGGTCTTCCTGACGCTGCTCCTCGGCATTCATCGCCGCCAACAGTGCGTCGTCATAACCCTGGATCTGGTCTTGCTTGCTGAACATCGCGGTTCTCCCAGCGGCGGCGCTGCGCCTGTCTTATCGGTGGGGCGTGTGAATGGCCCCTTGGAAGCGATGGTATGGCCGACGCCGCCCGCCCAGATGCCTACGGACGCCACACAAAGGTGCGTTTACGACATTGCCCGAATCGGCCCCACTGGTCGTACCTCATGCTGCGCGCTTCAGCGCGCGCATGATTCGAGACCGAGGGAGCGGACTGGTCCGCAAAAAGCCCCGTGCACACGACGAAAACGTAGCGCATGAGCGCAATCAAGGCAGAGAACCTGCCAGTTCTGACAGTAGACGGGGGCAAACGCAGAAACCTAATCTGGCGGCGTAAAGAGGTCGATGGCGCTGGACCAACAGGGTCTGTAACAACGCGAACACATCACTCTTTTTATTCAACGGACTGGATTTCGCCGACGCCAGGAAGGAGACCATGATGAGCCTGATCGCAAGAACGCATACCTTGACGCCAGCATTATGGAGAGCGCTGAGCGTTCAAAAAAACCACCAGGCACCCGCTCTCGAGCCGCTGCTCCTGCTCTCTCAGGGCGTGCTTCATGATTCGAATCTGCTAGGCCAGGTCAAGCTGAGAACCATCCAGGAACTGCCTACTCTCGAGGCGCTGATAACGGTCTACATCGAGGGCATGGAGCCGACGCTTACCACTACAACGTCGATAACCGACGCCAGGCTTTACGCGACCACTCAAGACATCATTCATCAGAACGATGCCTTTAACTCCGTTATCTTCAAGGTCATTTCCTATTCAGATGGCACCGTCATATCCGACATCTATCTGTGGGAAATACCCGCACCGGTCGCACCCGACGCCATCGAATCGGACCTGCCTCTTTATCTGCCGAAAGGTTCGACGTTTTACGTGAGTGGCGCTGAGCAAGATATTGTGATGGACCGAACCATCAGAATGTCTGAAGACCATCGGGCCTCGGTCAATATCCGTACCGTTGAAGGAAGAAGCTACTCAACAACCGTAACGGAGGCTGAAGCGGTCCGATGTGCAGTGCCGGGCGACTATTACGTGGGGAACGGTCCGGATGAACTGTCGGTCGTGTAGGGCGTTACCACCCGCTCTGAAATTCCGTTCACGCCGGTCATCAAGCACACGCCGTTGCCAGCAGGACCGGCTCCGACCCCGAACTCACCGGCGCAAGCGTGAGAGACGCCAAGGTGTCGCCGCAACCCTGGCGTATACGTGATGGTGGTCAGCTTTTCGGCGCAACCAACGCATCCGCCCGGAACATGCCGCGAATCCCGCGCACGGCCTGACGAATCCGGTCCTGATTCTCGATCAGCGCGAAACGCACGTGATCGTCGCCGTACTCACCAAAACCGACGCCCGGCGAGACGCATACCTTGGCTTCGAGCAGCAGCTTCTTGGCGAACTCCAGCGAGCCCAGATGTGCGTAGGCTTCAGGGATCTTTGCCCAGACGTACATCGACGCCTTGGGGTTTTCGACCATCCAGCCCAGCTCATGCAGGCCCTTGACGAGCACATTGCGACGCTGGCGATACTGCTCGGCGATGTCGAGCACGCACTGCTGATCCCCTTCCAGCGCGGCAATGGCGGCCACCTGCAGCGGCGTGAAGGTGCCGTAGTCGTGATAGCTCTTGATCCGCGCCAGCGCATTGACCAGTTCCGGATTGCCGACCATGAAGCCGATCCGCCAGCCCGCCATGTTGTAGCTCTTGGACAGGGTGAAGAACTCCACGGCAATGTCCTTGGCACCGGGAACCTGCATGATGGACGGTGCTTTCCAGCCGTCGTAGACGATGTCGGCGTAGGCCAGGTCATGAACCACCAGCACGTCGTACTGCTTGGCCAGCGCCACGACGCGCTCGAAGAAGTCCAGTTCTACGCACTGCGCGGTCGGGTTGGAGGGAAAGCCCAGAATCATCATCTTCGGCTTGGGAATCGAGCCACGAATGGCTTTCTCCAGCTCGGCGAAGAAATCCACGCCTGGCACCAACGGCACAGAGCGCACCTGGGCGCCGGCAATCACCGCACCGTAGATGTGGATCGGATAGCTAGGGTTTGGCACCAGCACCGTGTCGCCCTGATCCAGCGTGGCCAGCATCAGATGCGCCAGGCCTTCTTTGGAGCCGATCGTGACAATGGCTTCGCTTTCGGGGTCGATATCGACCTCGTAACGCTTCTTGTACCAGTTGGAAATCGCCCGACGCAGACGCGGAATGCCACGCGAAGTCGAGTAGCCGTGAGTGTCTTCACGTTGGGCAACGGTCACCAGTTTTTCGACAATGTGCGGCGGCGTGGCCCCATCGGGGTTACCCATGCTCAGGTCGATAATGTCCTCACCACGTCGACGGGCAGCCATTTTCAGCTCGGCGGTGATGTTGAACACATAAGGGGGAAGTCGATCAATGCGCGCAAAGCGGCGCGGCGAACCTTGGTCAGCCATGAGAATCTCGCAGACGTAAGCGCCCGGAACCGTCCGAGCGACGTTGGCCACATGAGGCGGCCTGCTGCGGAAGATAAATGCAGTAATGGCGTTTTGTCTATAGCGATACGCTGATCGTACCTACACTCCGTGCTCATTGGACGATCCACGTCCAGACGTCACCACAGCAACACCTCACGCAACCCCAGCAACGCCAGAAAATGCAGCGGGTAGATCGCATACGCCCAGCGCCGCATCGGCAGGACCCTGAAGCGCGGTTTGCTGCGCAACAACGCCAGGCCCAGCACCGGCGCAAGCAGACAGGCGATCAGCGATCCGATGGAAATCGGATCACCCCACGCTGCCCCGGCAAACATCTCGGGCCAGGCATTGCCCGCCACGCAGAACACTGCCGGAAAAATCGCATAACCGAGCGATCTATCAAGCACCAAAAGAAACACCACGGGCAGCAACACGCCAGCCACCCCGAACATCAGGTATTGCTGAAACATCACCCCCAGCAGCAGCGCGACAATCGCCATCACCCGCGTCACGGCCGTGCGGTGCTGCCAACCCTGTGCAATCAGCAAGCCGAGCAGCAGCGTCGGCATGACGTTGAGCACCGTTGCATCGGCCATGAACAGGCGATAGGGAATCTCTGACAACGCAGCAAACGCCAGCAACCACGCGAGATATCGCCATTGCACACGCGGCTCGACCGCTGCCGCGCTGCGCCGTGAAAGATTGACCGCAATGGCCAGACAGAAAAAGGGAAAGGCAAAACGCCCTGGCACATACAGCTCGTTGACCAACCAGCCCACGTAGCGCAGATGATCAAGCACCATGCTCAGCATCGCTAGCCACTTGAGCAGGTCCAGCGCCTTGTTGCGTCCCGGCAGAAAAGGCGGGTTGGAAAGATCCATAGCACTCCTGACGTTATCAGCGCGTCATGTCGTCGAGACATGACCGCAACCCTCATTATTCGGTACAGTGCGCACCATAAGCCCACAAGGAATCGGCCATGACAGACCAAAGCCAACAGTTCGCCAGCGACAACTATTCCGGTATCTGCCCCGAAGCCTGGGCAGCCATGGAACAGGCGAACAAGGGTCATCAACGTGCCTACGGCGACGATCAATGGACTGCACGGGCGTCGGATGATTTCCGCCGCTTGTTCGAAACCGACTGCGAGGTGTTCTTTGCCTTCAACGGTACGGCGGCCAACTCACTGGCGCTGTCGTCGCTGTGCCAGAGTTACCACAGTGTCATCTGTTCGGAAACGGCCCACGTCGAAACCGACGAATGCGGCGCGCCGGAATTTTTCTCCAACGGCTCCAAGCTCCTGACCGCCCGCAGTGCAGGCGGCAAGCTGACCCCGGAATCGATCCGCGAAGTGGCGCTCAAGCGTCAGGACATTCACTACCCCAAACCCCGGGTCGTGACCATCACTCAGGCCACCGAGGTGGGCGGCGTCTATCAGCCGGACGAACTCAAGGCGATCAGCGCCACCTGCAAAGAGCTGGGCCTGCATCTGCATATGGACGGCGCACGTTTCTCCAACGCCTGTGCGTTTCTGGACTGCTCCCCGGCTGAACTGACCTGGAAATCGGGCGTGGATGTGCTGTGTTTTGGCGGCACCAAAAACGGCATGGCAGTGGGCGAGGCGATTCTGTTCTTCAACCATGACCTGGCCGAAGACTTCGACTATCGCTGCAAACAGGCCGGGCAACTGGCCTCGAAGATGCGTTTTCTGTCAGCGCCGTGGGTCGGTCTGCTGGAAAACGACGCGTGGCTCAAGCATGCCCGCCACGCCAACCATTGCGCGCAGTTGCTGGCGGATCTGGTCAAGGATATTCCCGGCGTGGAGCTGATGTTCCCCGTGCAGGCCAACGGTGTGTTTCTGCAACTGTCGGAAGCGGCGATTGCTGCCCTGACGGCCAGAGGCTGGCGTTTCTACACCTTCATCGGCAACGGCGGCGCACGCTTCATGTGCTCGTGGGACACCGAGGAAGATCGCGTCCGGGAGCTGGCAGCCGACATTCGCCGGGTGATGCAGGGCTGACCTGCATCACCCGGGCCGGGCCTCAGTACTCGATACGCACGTCACCTTTGGGCACGCTGCAGCAGGACAGGATGTAGCCTTCTGCAACGTCCTCATCGGTGATGCCGCCGTTGTGCTCCATCTCCACTTCACCGCTGACTTTCATCACCTTGCAGGTCCCGCAGATCCCCATGCCACAGGCTTTGGGGATCATCAGGCCCAGCTTGGCGGCAGCCGCGTGGACGGTTTCGCCCGGGCCCACGCGAATGCTCTTGCCGGTGTCGGTGAACTCGACCTGATGCAGATCGGCAACATCGACATCGGGTGCATCGGCGGCGATTTCGGCTTGCTCCACAGCGTCGGCGCGGGCTTCGGGCGGCGTGGCACCGAAGGATTCCTCATGGTACTGCGCCATGTTGAAGCCGTTTTCCTGCAACAGGCGTTTCACGGCCGCCATGTACGGCGTAGGCCCGCAGCAGAACACCTCACGGTCCATGAAGTCCGGGGCCATGAGTTCGAGCATTTTCTGGTTCAGGTAGCCGCGATACCCCGCCCAGGGCTCGCCGAGGCCGTGTTTTTCACAGACCAGGTGCAGGCTGAAGTTGTCGATTCGCGACGCCATGTGTTCCAGCTCGCGGTGGTAGATGATGTCCTTGGGCGAGCGGGCGCTGTGCACGAACACCATGTCGACATTGGCGTTGGTGTCATAGAACCAGCGCGCCATGGACATCACTGGCGTGATACCGACGCCTCCGCTGAGGTAAAGAATCCTGGGGTTCGGGAAGTCGATGGCGTTGAACAGGCCGACCGGCCCGTGCACCGCCAGTTCCTGGCCTTCGTGCAGCGTGTCATGGAGGTAGTTGGAGACCTTGCCGCCAGGCACGCGCTTGACGGTGATCGAGAAGCTGTAGGGCACGGAAGGCGAACTGGAGATGGTGTAGGAGCGCATGATCGGCACGCCGTCGATTTCCAGCTCCAGGGTCACGAACTGCCCGGGTTTGAAAAAGAACAGGATCGGCTGGTCGGCCATGAAGCAGAACGTGCGTACATCCCAGGTTTCCTGAATGACTTTGACGACTCGTACCAGGTGACGCCCGTTGGCCCATGTCTGGGTGGTGACCGGGCTTAGGAAACTTTGGGACATACATGATCTCCACGGCCGACTGTCGGCCTCTTATGGTGCGGATTCTGCTTAACAGAAGACACCGTCACTTATCCATCAACGACATTCACGTACTTACGGCGACCAGCCCCCAAAGACAAGGTGTTTCGCGTCGGGAACGGATTCGGCCATGTCGCCCATGGATAAGGTTCGCCACGCGCTCGCCGCCACACTCGCCACAAAGGGTAGCCACACATGGACGACCCATCCGGTGCCCTGCGTGCAACGCGACAACAACCGTATCAGCCACATTCGCAGGCCGCCTTCAGACGCGGTCATGAGGGATTTTAACGATGGACGTCACCGCAACCCTGAGCCTGGGCGACCTGCTGGACCCTGCACGCAAGGCCACTGCCGAGATGCTGCAAAATCGCGAACGCACGTATTCGCTGCCGCAGCCTTTCTACAGTGATGATCGGCTGTTTGAAATCGACATGCAGGAGATTTTCCAGAAGGAGTGGCTGATTGCGGGGATGACCTGCGAAATCCCGGCCAAGGGCAACTACCTGACACTGCAGATCGGCAAGAACCCGATCCTGGTAGTGCGAGGGCCGGACGGTGTCGTGAATGCCTTCCACAACGTGTGCCGTCACCGTGGCTCGCGCCTGTGCACCGCCGAGAAAGGCAAAGTGGCCAAGCTGGTCTGCCATTACCACCAGTGGACTTACGAGCTGGATGGCCGCCTGCTCTACGCGGGCAGCGAGATGGGCGAAGACTTCGACATGAAGCAGTTCGGCCTCAAGCCTGTGAATGTAAAAACCGCCGGCGGTTACATTTTCATCAGCCTGGCGGAAAACCCGCCGGCCATCGACGAGTTCCTGGCGACCCTGCGCCATTACATGGAACCCTATGACATGGAGAACACCAAGGTGGCGGTGCAGACCACCTTGATGGAAAAGGCCAACTGGAAGCTGGTGCTCGAAAACAATCGCGAGTGCTACCACTGCAACGCATCGCACCCGGAACTGCTCAAGACCCTGCTGGAATGGGATGACGTGACGGATCCGCGTGCCGATCAGGCGTTCAAGGACCACGTGGCCGCCTCCGCCGCGGCCTGGGATGCGGAGAAGATTCCTTACGCACACGCCAGCTTCGGCTTGCGTAACCGCATCGTGCGCATGCCGCTGCTCAAAGGCACCGTGTCCATGACCATGGACGGCAAGGTCGGCTGCAAGAAGCTGATGGGGCGCATTCAGAACCCGGATCTGGGTTCGATGCGCATCCTGCACCTGCCGCACTCCTGGAACCACTGCATGGGCGATCACATCATCGTGTTCACCGTCTGGCCGATCAGCGCGCAAGAGACCATGGTCACCACCAAATGGATCGTCCACAAGGACGCCGTGGAAGGCGTGGATTACGACGTGGAGCGCATGCGCCAGGTCTGGGACGCCACCAACGATCAGGACCGTCGTCTGGCCGAAGAGAATCAGCGTGGCATCAACTCCACCGCTTATCAGCCCGGACCGTACTCGAAGACCTACGAGTTCGGCGTGGTCAACTTCGTCGACTGGTACAGCTCGCGCATGCTGGAAAATCTCGGAGCGGAGCCTGCGCCTTATCTGAAGGGTGTGGCGGTCAATCACGAGTAAGCCTGAACGTTTCTCCCACCCTGACTCACGCGCACAGCCGAGTCAGGGAAGGGTGCAGCCAATGAAAACAGGGTGTCGGCGCTCAACGTGCCCCTTGAAACGTGGATCGCTCCAGCACTCATCAGTTGATTCAGGCCAGGCCCCTCGCCCGCATGGCATCATCACAAGCGGTATTACAGCCGCCTTGCATGTCCCCCTCCAGGCATCACGTGCTTAAAACGTTTTAGTTCGCCGTCCTGGCACTGTTTCAACGACGTCCACCGCCTGTCGCAAAACGTGCTGAACATCGCGCGAAAAAACGCCCTTTCTTTAAATGAATCTTTTTCTGACTACGCTTGTTGTCAGGACGCCATGGAATGGCTCGCACACGGCACGCACGGCCAGGTGCAGATCAAACGAAGGGACGCTCGAATCATGCTAAAAGCCAAAGTACTAAGACGTTACAAAAACCACGTTGTCGATGCAGCATCGGCCATGCCTGACATGAAGGGCAAAAACATTCTTATGGGATTCTGGCATAACTGGGGCCCTGAACCCGGCCAGGGTTATCAGCAGGGAATGTTCACGGAGATGGACCTGACCGATATCCCGGAAGCTTACAATGTCATCGCCGTCGCCTTCATGAAAGGCAGCGGTATTCCAACGTTCAAGCCCTACACCATCAGCGACGCCGATTTTCGTGCTCAAGTGGGGGATCTCAACGCACAGGGCCGTGCAGTGCTGATCTCTCTCGGTGGCGCGGGAGCGGAAATCCTCCTCCACCAGGGGCAGGAAGAAGCACTGGCGTATGAAATCATTCGTCTGGTTGAAACCTATGGGTTTGACGGGCTGGATATAGACCTGGAGCAAAGTGCAATCTCCGACGGAGACAATAAGACAGTACTGCCTTCGGCGCTGAGGATGGTACGCAATCATTACGCCAGCGAAGGTAAGCACTTTATCATCAGCATGGCGCCCGAATTCCCTTACCTTGTGGCGAATGGTGAGTACCTTGCTTATACCAAAGCGCTGGAAGACTTATATGACTTCATTGCGCCGCAGTATTACAACCAAGGGGGCGATGGCGTCTGGGTCGAAGAACTGCAGCAGTGGATTCCTCAAAACGATGACAGTTACAAGAAAGAGTTTCTTTATTACCTGACCGACAGCCTGGTTCATGGCACACGTGGTTATACGGAAATTCCGGCTGACCGATTTGCTATCGGATTACCCACTAACAATGACGCCGCCGCGACCGGCTATGTCATCGACCCACAGAGCGTGAAGTACGCATTAGATCGCCTGGCAGACGACGGTAATCCGATTCGCGGTCTCATGACATGGTCAGTCAACTGGGATAACGGAAACGATAAAAACGGCGTGCCTTACGATTGGGAGTTTGTGTCGCGTTATGGCTACCTCACCGAAAGCGAGCCGCCTGCCGACAAGCCATCTGTGCCTGCAGGTTTTGCTTCAAGTGATCAAACCACCACGTCAATCACACTGACCTGGCAACTGTCTACAGGGCCGCGTCCAGTCCTTGAATACCGGCTGAGCAGAGGTGACACCTCTATCAAGGTAACCGCCCCTCCCTACACGGACGAAGGGCTTGAGCCTGGCACCCTCTACACCTATCGAATCACCGCCATCGATACGGATGGTGTCAGCTCCGAGCCTTCTAGCGAACTCAGTGTAAGCACGAAGACCGAAAGCGGCGAAGATCAACGGCCAACAGCGCCCAGTGATTTGCACACGACAGAGATCACAACGACCAGCATTTCGATCATGTGGAACGCGTCCTCTCCCGGTACGCACCCGATCGTGGAGTACGCAATCGTTCGCAATAATGGCCAGATCGCAGCGGTGAAGGCGCCTGCGACCACCTTCACCGATACAGGGCTGACTGCCAACACGCCCTATCAATACGCCGTCTTTACGCGCGACAGCGCCAATATGTTCTCCTCTCCCAGCAACATATTGACTACATCAACCAAACCTGAGGGCGGCGGAGGCGAAGCATCAGACTGGGTCGTGGACCACAGCTACAAAATTGACGAGTTGGCCAAGTACGACGGCTTAATTTATATCTGCATCCAGGCTCACATTTCAAATCCGGCCTGGACCCCACCCGAAGCATTCGCCCTGTGGTCCCCTTACGCCCTCAGGACGGATCGCAGCAAGTCTCAGAGACGCTAGCTGAAACGAAATAGCTGACCCGTTAGCGGACGGGCAGCAGGATAGAAACGACTTATCCACAGAGCTGTGTTCTGAGCACTGCGGGCAGGTCGTTTCGCTAACCACAAAAAAGCACGATAAAACCGGCACTTAACCAGCACCCCATTTCGAACCCTGCCTGTACGTTTTTTAACCAGAAGGCCAGATACCACGGTTTTGAAGGGCTGTAGGAGATCGCAAACACGTTATCCACAGAAGCGCCAACAGAGTTTGGGTACAACTTTATCGGCTACGCAACGGGCCTGTGGAAAACTCTCTTTTCCTTGAATTTACGGCGCTGAGAGACTCTGGTTCGCCTGACTGGCTATTTTTTGTACAAAACCACGAAAGGCTTTAGCCTAAAGGCTTGCAGAGGATCACGAACAACTTGTCCACAGAGCCGCTCACAGAGATTGTGGGCAGTTATCACATCAATGACAGACCCGTGGCTTATTTATCCACAAAAGAATGCCTGATAAATCCGGCACTTAGCCTGATCATTAATTGATCAGGCGCTTGCAGGGCACGGTTTTAAAGGGATGTGGCAAGGCGCGAACACCTTATCCACAGGCGCACGCACAGGGAATGTGTGTAAGTCTTGCCGCGGGACTTAGCGGACGACGCCCTCTTCTATCAACAATTTGAGAATCGCGGCTGCGCCTTCTTCAGGGCTCACACCTTTGAGCACCTGCCCACCACCGCCGCTGGCCTTGGCCGTCGCGGCCTTCATGCGATCAGCACCACTTTTGGCCTTGATCACTTTCAAACGTTTGGGCCGAGGCTTGGCCGCTTGCAGCGCCTGACCTGTGAGTAACTCATCGACGACCACGTCGACGTCTTCCACGCCCAACGCGCCGCGCTGTGCAGGTCCATAAGCGCTTTGACGCGGCTTAGGTGCCGCGTTATCCACAGTGGCAAGAAACGGCAGGCGTACTTTCAGACGACGACGCTGCCCGCGTGGCAGCGCCTGCAGGACCAGGGCCGTACCATTGGCCAGCGATTCGACCTCGGCAAGCCCGGTCACCAGCGGCCAGCCGAGCCGCTCGGCAAGCAGGAACGGCAGCATGCCCGAACCTTCACCGGTTTCAGCCTGGCTGCCCGCGAGCACGACCTGAGCCGAGGAATCACGGATGTAATCCGTCAGGCCGATCAGCGCATCCGCACCCTGTGGCTGCTCCAGCACATGCAGTTCGCTCAGCCCCATGCCCAGGTAAGCACGCAATGCTGGCTCCTGCGCATCACCTGCATGCAGCACCTGCAGCTGATTCCCAACCAGTTGCAGTCCCAGTTCAACTGCTCGTGCATCCTGTTCAGCGCGACGTGCCCGACCTGACGTCGGGTGTGCGCCCACAGACACCAGACTGATGATCTGCACGCCCGGGTTATCCACCGCTTGTCTGGCTTGATCAGGCTGCATCACGTTTCTCCCTGTTGCGCCAGGCCTCGACGGCTGCAATCAGCGCATCGAGAATGGCGGCGCTCTCACCAATAACCGACAGATCGGCCCGTTTGACCATGTCACAGCCTGCATCGAGGTTGATCGCCACGACCTTGTCGCAAGCCCCGATCCCTTGAAGATGCTGAATGGCGCCGGAGATCCCCACCGCCACGTAGACACGCGCCGTCACCCAGGTGCCGCTGGCACCCACCTGACGCTCGCGGCCCATGAAACCGTCGTCCACGGCCACGCGCGATGCGCCTTCGGTTGCGCCCAGGGCCGAGGCTGTGCGATGGAACAGCGCCCAGTCCTTGACCCCGTTGCCACCGGATAGAATGAATTCGGCTTCGGCCATGGGGATAACTGCCGGGTCGACCGTCACAGCACCCATGTCTTCAATACGCGACAGACTGCGTGCCACCGTTGTGGATAACTCCACTGCGGACGCTTCATGCCGGGTTTCGCTGACAGGCTCTGCACATTCGGCAGCCGCCAGAATCAATCTGGCGATAGGCCGCACCAGATCTTCACGCCCCGCCCCTGCGCGTCCAATACACTGTTCATCCTTGACCTGCCAGACACGCGTCGCCGGACGTTCACCGATGCTGGCCGCAAACCGGCGGCCCAACTCTCCTCCACCGGTGCGGCTGTCGGGCAGCAACCAGTGGCGTGGACTGAACTGGTTATCCACAGCCCGCAACCCCTGCACGCGCTGTTCAGGGGCATAGCCGCTGAACTGCGAGCCATCCAGAACCAACAGACGATCCACGCCTGCCGTCTCGAACGTGGTTTCCTTGTGCTCGCCGAATACGATGGCCAATACCGCGCCTTCAGCCCCTGACAACTGACGCGCCAGCCCCAGCAGGTCGCGGTCATGACTGCTCAGGCGGCCGCCGACCATGTCCGGCACCACAGCGATGTAGAACACCGGATCAACGACCTGATGCAACGGCAACTGCACCTCGGCTGCAGCCGAACGCCTGGCTGCGCCGCCCTGCTGCGCGCCGCTGCGGTCAATGCGTTTGATGCCGTTGGGACCGATGAAACCCAGGCCATGCACATTCTTGCGAATCAGGCCGTTAGGCCCCATCCAGCGGGTCTGCGCAGGTTGCATCGCCGCATGCAGCGGGTGCAGGCGGTTACGGGCAATCCATTCAGCACGCGGGTCGCGGCGGATAATGTCGCTCATCAGTGCACCTCCGCAGGTTCACGTTTCGCCGGGATGACCTGGCTGGGGATAACGTCATCCTCCAGCAGCGCATCAGCCACCAGTTCGGCAATATCCTTGATCAGCGGTCGTGGTTCGACAACGCCTTCGAGCATCGCTGTGCACTGCGGACACCCTACTGCCACCAGTTCGGCGCCGGTTTCACGTATGTCTTCCATGCGCATGTCGGGAATGCGCTGCTTGCCCGGAATGTCAGTAATCGGCGCGCCACCGCCACCGCCGCAACAACGCGAGCGGAAACCTGAACGCTGCATTTCCTTGATGTCGATACCCAGCGCACGCAGTACTTCGCGTGGCGCTTCGTACTCGCCGTTGTAGCGGCCCAGATAACACGGATCGTGATACGTCACGCGGGTGCCTTTGTGCTGACCCAACCGGATGGATCCGCCCTGGATCAGCTCGGCCATGTACGTGCTGTGATGTTGCACGAGATAGTCACCGCCGAACGCGCCGTATTCGTTTTTCAGCACATGGAAGCTGTGCGGGTCACAGGTCACGATGCGCTTGAAGCTGTACTTGGCCAGGGTCTGGATGTTGCGCCGGGCCAGCATCTGGAACGTGGCTTCATCACCCAGACGACGCGCCACGTCACCGCTGTCGCGCTCCTCCAGACCCAGCACGGCGAAGTCAACGCCAGCCGCTTTCAGGACTTTGACGAACGCCCGCAAGGTCCGCTGGTTGCGCATGTCGAATGCGCCATCGCCGACCCAGAACAGCACGTCTGCGGTCTTTTTCTCGCTGAGTAGATTCAGGTTCAGATCTGCCGCCCAGTTCATCCGCCCGCCCGGTGCAAAACCACCCGGGTTGTCGGTGGCGATGAGGTTATCCAGCACTTCGGCACCCTTGTTCGGCGTTGCGCCTTTCTCCAGGGTCAGGTGACGACGCATGTCGACGATGGCATCGACGTGCTCGATCATCATCGGGCATTCCTCGACACAGGCCCGGCAGGTGGTGCACGACCACAGTGTCTCGGCATCCACCAGACCGTTGACGATTGGCTGATGCGGATGGCCGCCATGCTCGCCGATCGGCTTGCCCTTGCCGTCCAGTGACGGATACGGGCTGCCCGCAAAGTTCGCATCGGTGCCGCCCGCCAAGCCAACGACCATGTCCTGAATCAGCTTCTTGGGATTGAGTGGCTGACCTGCAGCGAACGCCGGACACGCAGCCTCACACTTGCCGCACTGCACGCAGGCATCGAAGCCCAGCAGCTGGTTCCAGGTAAAATCCTTCGGTTTTTCCACGCCCAGCGGTGCGGTCGGGTCAGTCAGATCCAGTGGCTTGAGGCCGGTGGAGCGACCACCCCCGAAGCGCTCGGCGCGGCGGTGCCAGGCCAGGTGCAGCGCACCGGCAAAGGCGTGCTTCATCGGCCCGCCCCAGGTCATGCCGAAGAACAGCTCGCTAACGCCCCACAGCACGCCAACGCCCAGAATCACGACCAGCACCCAGCCGCCGAAATGCTCGGGAAGAATGCCGGCCACCGGCAGCGTGACGATGAAGAAGCTGGCGGAGAACGCCATCAGACTCTTCGGCAGGCGCATCCACGGACCTTTGGACAGGCGCGCAGGCGGGTTCAGGCGACGGCGGTAAACAAAGATTGCGCCGACAAACATGACCGCTGTCATCAACAGCAACGCATAGCCGAGCAGGCGGTTATGCAGCCCGAAACCGTGCACCAGAATCGCCAGAATGATCGATGCCACCGCACCGCCTGCCGTGGCGACGTGGGTGTTGGCGATGTACTTGTCGCGGGCGACCACATGGTGCAGATCGACCATGTAGCGCTTGGGCATCGCCAGTAACCCGCCCAGCCAGTCGACTTTCGAGGCCCGGCCGTTGCGCCACAGGCTGACCCGCCGCAGCGCGCCCAGCACCGCAAGGGCCAGCGCGCTGAACAGCAGGATGGGAAGAATAGTGCTTAGCATGATGGCTCTGCTCCGGTCCGCTTATCAAACAACCTGTAACCCACTCAAGAAACTCAATTCGTGGGAGCGGACTTGTCCGCGAAAAGGCCGGTACATCCGACGCAGGTGCAGTGGCCGAAACTCTGCATTCGCGGACAAGTCCGCTCCCACGGAATTTACTGCGCGACAGCACCATGTCGAAGACGCAGTGGGATCTCCCACTGAAAAGGAGCTCTTAAAAGTCCTTACAAAGGCGCAAGCCGTCGTAGATCGCCGCATGGGTGTTGCGCTGTGCCACACAGTCGCCGATCCGGAACAGCAGGTAGCCGTCGCCCGGTTCGCTCAACGAAGGCTGCGGTTGAATGGCGAACAGGGCGTCGATGTCGATCTGGCCCTTGTTGCGTGAGCCTTCCTTGAGCGCGTAGTAGATCGCCTCGTCCGGACGCACGCCGTTCTCCACCACCACCTGATCGACCACACGCTCTTCCTTGGCTCCGGTGTATTCGTTCTCCAGCACCGCCACCAGCTTGTCGCCCTCGCGATAGACCTTTTCCAGCATCATGTCGCCGGTCATGATTACTTCCTTGGGGTACATGCTGCGGTAGTAAGTCGGGAACGACGTACCGCCAATCGCCACGCCGGGCTTGATGTCGTCGGTGACGATTTCAACCTGGCAGCCTTTGTCAGCCAGGAAGTCGGCGACGGACATGCCGGTGAACTCACAGATGGTGTCGTAGACCAGCACGTTCTTGCCCGGCGCAACCTTGCCGTCGAGCACGTCCCAACTGCTCACAACCAGCCCTTCGGCGGCGCCCCAGTGCTCGTTCTGCTCCACAAACGGATGGCCGCCCACCGCCAGCACCACGATGTCGGGCCGCAGGTCGAGGATGGTGGCCGCGTCGGCTGCCGTCCCCAGACGCAGGTCGACTTTCAGGCGCGCCAGTTCCAGCTGGAACCAGCGGGTGATCCCGGCAATCTGGTCACGCTGTGGTGCTTTCGAGGCCGTCGTGATCTGGCCGCCAATGAATTCCTTTTTCTCGAACAGCGTCACGTCATGCCCGCGCTCGGCAGACACCCGCGCCGCTTCCATGCCCGCAGGCCCGGCGCCCACGACCACGACCTTGCGTTTCGGTCCGGTGGATTTCTCGATGATGTGCGGCACGCCCATGTATTCGCGTGACGTTGCCGCATTCTGGATACACAGCACGTCCAGCCCTTGATACTGGCGGTCGATGCAGTAGTTGGCGCCCACGCACTGCTTGATCTGGTCGATCTGCCCCATCTTGATCTTGGCGATCAGGTGCGGGTCGGCGATGTGCGCGCGGGTCATGCCGACCATGTCGACATAGCCGCCTTCCAGAATCCGCGTGGCCTGGTTCGGGTCCTTGATGTTCTGCGCATGCAGCACAGGGGCCTTGACCACTTCCTTGATCCCGGCCGCCAGATGCAGGAACGGTTCCGGTGGATAACTCATGTTGGGAATCACGTTGGCCAGGGTGTTGTGTGTGTCGCACCCCGAACCCACGACACCGATGAAGTCGATCATGCCGGTGTCGTCGTAATACCTGGCGATCTGTTTCATGTCCTCGTGGCTCAGGCCATCGGGGTGGAACTCGTCGCCGCAGATCCGCAGGCCCACGCAGAAGTCGGGACCGACTTCCTTGCGCACGGCCTTGATCACTTCAAGACCGAAGCGCATGCGGTTCTCGAAGCTGCCGCCCCACTCGTCGGTACGCTTGTTGACCCGCGGGCTCCAGAACTGATCGATCATGTGCTGGTGTACGGCCGACAATTCCACGCCGTCCAGGCCACCGGCCTTGGCACGCGCCGCGGCGCTGGCGTAGTTGCCGATCACGCGCCAGATCTCCTCGGGCTCGATGGTCTTGCAGGTGGCGCGGTGCACGGGCTCACGAATGCCCGACGGCGACAGCAACGTCGGCCAGTGGTCGCCATCCCAACGCGAGCGTCGACCCATGTGGGTAATCTGGATCATGATCTTGGCGCCGTGCTTGTGCATGGCGTCGGCCAGATTCTGGAAGTGTGGAATGATCCGGTCGGTCGCCAGGTTGACCGATTTCCACCAGCCTTGCGGGCTGTCAATCGCGACACTGGACGAGCCGCCGCAGATAGCCAGACCGATACCGCCCTTGGCTTTCTCTTCGTAATACTTCACATAGCGGTCGGTGGTCATGCCGCCATCGGTGGCGTAAACCTCCGCATGCGCGGTGCTGAGCACGCGATTGCGGATGGTGAGCTTGCCGATCTGGATCGGCTGGAACATCGCTTCGAAAGCCATAACGCGATCCTCGATTTACAGCGGCTTGACGACAAAGAGTCCGTCATCATGACCTTCTTCGGAGCCACCGTAGACCTGCTCGGCAACCGTGCGGACCGAGCTGCCGCTGGCAGCCAGAATCTGGTCCATGGCACCCGCGAACCAGCCGGTGAACATGTAATCGACCTTGCGACCGACCTTGCCGTAGACGTACACGAAGCAGGAGTGTTCGAGCTTGACGCTGGCGGTGCCTTTTTCGAGGTCGATGTCCTGAATCTTGAACAGCCCCCAGCCGCGCTGCGACAGACGCTTCATGTAGTGCTCGAATACTGCGACGCCTTCGATACCGTGGCACTCGGCTTCTTTTTCACACCAGTGCCAGGCGGATTTATAGCCGGCCTTGTAGAGGATCTCGGCATAGGCATCAGCCCCCAGGACCTCCTCGATACCCATGTGGTTGTTGACGAAGAAATGGCGAGGCACGTAGAGCATCGGCAATGCGTCGGACGTCCAGATACCGGTTTCGCTGTCGACTTCGATAGGCAGTTGCGGGGCGATTTTGGCCATGGGGAACAAACTCCGGATGATTCGGGTTACACCCACGGCAACAAGGGCCGTGGGCGTGTAATGGGTTCGGGTGTAACGGGCGGCTTATTCGCCCCAGACGTCGGCCAGGACATTGACCCAGTTCTCGCCCATGATCTTGCGCACCACGCGCTCGGGATGGCCGCGCTTGAGCAGGGTTTCGGTCAGGTTGGGGAATTCGCCCACGGTGCGGATGCCCAGCGGGTTGATGATCTTGCCGAAGTTGGTCAGACGCCGGGCATAACCCTTGTCGTGGGTCAGGTATTCGAAGAAATCCTGGCCATGGCCCTGGGTGAAATCGGTGCCGATACCGATCGCGTCTTCGCCGACGATGTTCATCACGTATTCGATGGCTTCGGCGTAGTCGTCGATGGTCGATTCAATACCCTTGGCCAGAAACGGCGCAAACATGGTCACGCCCACGAAGCCGCCATGATCGGCAATGAACTTGAGCTCCGCGTCGGACTTGTTGCGAGGATGCTCTTTCAGGCCGGACGGCAGGCAATGGGAGTAGCAGACGGGCTTTTTCGATTCGAGAATGACTTCTTCGGACGTCTTTGAGCCCACATGGGACAGGTCGCACATGACGCCCACACGGTTCATTTCGGCCACGATCTCGCGACCGAAGCCTGACAGGCCGCCGTCACGCTCATAGCAGCCGGTGCCTACCAGATTCTGGGTGTTGTAGCACATCTGCACGATGCCAACGCCCAGCTTCTTGAAGATCTCGACGTAGCCGATCTGATCCTCGTAGGCGTGGGCGTTCTGGAAGCCGAACAGAATGCCGGTCTTGCCCAGTTCCTTGGCTTTGCGGATGTCGGCCGTGGTATGGACCGGCATGACCAGATCGCTGTTTTCGCGCATCAGTTTCTGGCTGGTGCAAATGCTGTTGATGGTGGCCTGAAAGCCTTCCCATACCGACACCGTGCAGTTGGCCATGGTCAGGCCGCCCTTGCGCATGTCTTCAAACAATTCACGGTTCCACTTGGCGATGATCAGCCCGTCAATAACGATGCTGTCGGCGTGCAGTTCGGCTGGGCTCATCAGGCTGTCCCCTTTTAGGTTCTTGCGCACCGAATCGGCTGTCGGCGCTAATGGGGTCAGCATATGCCGGAGGGTCAGGCGAGCCGGGTGCAAAAACGACAGGGGGTTTGCCGAAAGCGTCAAGAAACGACAAAGGGTGATGGCACGTCGTCACACCCTGTCGTAAACCTGTTCTTTGTCACGCGGTTGAGACAGAATTCATCGAATCAATGGATCGGAGCGACTCGATGAAAACGATTTTCCTGACCCTGGCCCTGATGGCCACGGCCGTGACGGGCGCGCAAGCCGCACAAGACCAGGACAGCACGCCATGCGATGGCGTGGACAGCGACAAACAGACCCTGGAGTGTTCGGTTTACAGCCGGCGTACAGCTGAAGAACTGCTCAAGGAAAATTTCCAGAACCTGCTGCAGCGGGTTCAGTCGCAGTTTGTCGCCAACAAGACGCAATTCAACGACTTCACCAGCAAGCTCAAGACTGCCCAGCAGGCCTGGGAAAAGCTGCGTGATGCCGACTGTGCGGTCGAAGTGTTCCCGTCAGCGGCAGGCAGCAAGACCTTTACCATCAGTGAAAACGACTGCGTGGCACGCATGAGCGATGAACGTTCGGAGTATCTGGAATCGATTGCACAGGAATAATGCCAGCGATGAGATAACCTGTTTCTTTTATGAATCATTTCATCAGGTTTTCTCATGATTATTTGCGGTGTAGAAATCAAAGGCAGTGAAGCCATCTTTGCTCTCGCCACGCGTCAGCAAAACGGCGTTGCTCACCTGCCCCTGGCAACCAAAAAGATTGCGCTGGAGGATGACGACGAGTCTGCCAACGTCAAGGCATTCGCGACCCAGATCGCCAGCTTCGTTCGTGAAAACGGCATCAGCCATGTTGCGATCAAGAAACGCAGCAAGAAAGGCGAATTCGCCGGCGGCCCGACCACGTTCAAGATCGAGACGGTGTTTCAGTTATTGTCCGATTGCGACGTGGTGCTCATCTCGCCGCAGACCATCAACGCCCAGAACAAGAAACACGCGTTTGCTCTGCACGACACACTGAACAAATATCAGCATGAGGCGTACAAGGCCGCGTGTGCGGGGTTGATGAAGTCGGCGTAAAACACCGTCTTCCACGTCGATCATGCGCCTGCTCCGCAATACCAGGTGGGAGCGAGCTTACTCGCGAAGAGGCCCGTACAGCCGCTGACTATCGGGCAACTGAGCCATAGCCTTCGCGAGCAAGCTCGCTCCCACGGGGTTTTGGGTTGCGCCCGATAGTTTGAGCAGGGCATTCATTGTCTTGGTGGGAGCGGACCGGGCGGCGCTCCGCTTGTCCGCGAATACGGTGGTTCAGTCGCTGAATAGTCGTCGGATGGACTGGCCTTTCCGCAGAAGTCCGCTCCTACGGGTTTTGCTCGTGCCCATGTTTCACATTGAAGCACGCATAAAAAAACCCGCATCGCTGCGGGTTTCTTCAAGGCTAAATCAACTCAGTTGATCTTGGCATCCAGCTCGCCACGGGCGTAGCGTTCGAACATGGCGTCCAGGGAGATCGGTTTGATCTTCGAGGCGTTGCCAGCGGTGCCGAAGGCTTCGTAGCGGGCGATGCACACGTCGCGCATGGCAACGACGGTCTTGGCCAGGTACTTGCGCGGGTCAAACTCGCTGCGGTTCTTGGCCATGAATTCGCGGATGGCACCGGTGGAGGCCAGACGCAGGTCGGTGTCGATGTTGACCTTGCGCACGCCGTGCTTGATGCCTTCAACGATTTCCTCGACCGGCACACCGTAAGTCTCTTTGATGTCGCCGCCGTATTCGTTGATGATTTTCAGCCATTCCTGTGGAACGGACGACGAACCGTGCATCACCAGGTGGGTGTTCGGAATACGCTTGTGGATCTCTTTGATGCGCTCGATCGCCAGAATGTCGCCAGTAGGCGGCTTGGTGAACTTGTACGCGCCATGGCTGGTGCCGATGGCGATCGCCAGGGCATCGACCTGAGTCTTCTTCACGAAGTCAGCGGCTTCTTCCGGATCGGTCAGCATCTGGCTGTGGTCCAGAATGCCTTCAGCACCCACGCCGTCTTCTTCACCGGCCATGCCGGTTTCCAGAGAACCCAGAACGCCCAGCTCGCCTTCCACGGAAACGCCACAGGCGTGAGCAAAGGCGACCACGCGACGGGTCACGTCAACGTTGTATTCGTAATCAGCGGGCGACTTGCCGTCTTCTTTCAGCGAGCCGTCCATCATGACCGAGCTGAAGCCCAGCTGGATGGAGCGCTGGCAGATGTCGGGGCTGGTGCCGTGGTCCTGGTGCATGACCACCGGGATGTGCGGGAACTCTTCGATTGCCGCAAGAATAAGGTGACGCAGGAACGGGGCACCGGCGTATTTGCGGGCACCGGCCGAAGCCTGAACGATCACCGGGGAGTCGGTCTTGTCGGCCGCTTCCATAATGGCGCGCATTTGTTCCAGGTTGTTTACGTTGAAAGCAGGAACGCCGTAGCCGAACTCGGCTGCGTGGTCCAACATCTGGCGCATGCTGATAAGTGCCATTGTCTGTGTCTCTCCCGGTAGGGTCGTTAATCGTGCAAGCCTGCCGTAGTGGCGGCTGCTATTCAAGTTATACGCATGGGCCACAAGCCCTGCGGGTGGTGCATCGGCTACGGCTTATCTGGCCTTGCAGCCGCGACCGATCAAGTCGTTGGTAGCGTCCCAGTAGACAAGGCCTTCGCTGCCCTTGTTGTCGAACGCCAGCACATTATTGCTATAAAGCGTGCCACTGGAAGCGCCCGGTTCGGCCTTGAGGCGGAAAACCTGCTCGCTCTGATTCAGGCGCGCATCCACCTCTTTTTTAGCTGAATCGATATAGCGCCAATGAATCTCGGCCTTGCTGTCGCAGACCCAATGGTTCCAAGGGTCATTCTGTTGCGGCGTGCTCATGCTCGAGCAGCCACCAAGCACCGCCAATATTCCGAGGGCAATCAAGCCTTTCATGACTTCTCCTGGCCTGCCCCGCGAAACCCGGCGTGTGCCTGGGGTTTCAATACGTCAGGGGCAGTTCTGTTCCTGTTTACGGTCGTCGGCCGGCTCACCCGTAACCCGCGCCTCGACCCGTTGAGTGTTCTCGGTCGTCGGCACATCCACAGAGGCCGGGCTGAGTACCTTGCAGGCTCCGGCATGGGAACCGGAACCGGCGCAGCCGGCTAATACCACGCAACTTACAAGCGCCAGGGCAGCGATCTTCATGGCAAAACTCCTTCTTGATAAAAAGATGTCCACCCATTAGTGACCGCGCGAGCCCGTCGATGTTGCCGAAACGGGCTCAACCTGACTCAAGGACAGCCTGTCAGCCCTGCCTTGGGCATGAATTCGTACCGATCCCAGACTTCCTGACCGCCGCGTTTGTAGATCACCGGCACAGTCTCTGCCTGCCAGCCCGCCTGGTAACAACTCAAATGAAGCACATCGGTCCGGGAAGCGCTCTCGGCCTCTTCGGCTTCAGGCTTGCCTGCACAACCGCCCAGCAACCCTGCGATGAGGAACCACGGTAACGCCCTGACCATGTACGACTCCTTGTCCAAAAGACTGGATTCAGGCCTTGGCGCGTTGTTCAAGCATTTCAACCGCGGGCAGAACCTTGCCTTCCACGAACTCGAGGAACGCACCACCGCCTGTGGAAATGTAGGAAATCTGTTTGGCCACATCGTACTTGTCGATGGCCGCCAGCGTGTCGCCGCCACCCGCGATGGAAAACGCCGTGCTTTCGGCAATCGCCTTGGCCAGCGTCTTGGTGCCTTCGCCGAACTGATCGAATTCGAACACACCCACCGGACCGTTCCACAGAATAGTCCTGGAAGATTTCAACAAGTCGGCGAAGTGCGCAGCCGTCTGCGGGCCGATATCCAGAATCATGTCGTCATCAGCGACGTCGGCAATCAGCTTGACGGTAGCCGTGGCGCTCTCGGCGAACTCTTTGGCGACCACCACATCGGTCGGCAACGGCACACTGACCTTGGCGGCGATTGCGCGTGCGGTGTCCAGCAGGTCCGGTTCGTACAACGACTTGCCCACCTTGTGACCGGCTGCGGCCAGGAAGGTATTGGCAATGCCGCCGCCGACGATCAACTGGTTGCAGATTGCGCTCAGGCTATTGAGCACGTCCAGTTTGGTGGACACCTTGGAGCCCGCCACGATGGCTGCCATCGGCTGGGCCGGTGC
Source organism: Pseudomonas asturiensis (assembly GCF_900143095.1). Lineage (GTDB taxonomy): Bacteria > Pseudomonadota > Gammaproteobacteria > Pseudomonadales > Pseudomonadaceae > Aquipseudomonas > Aquipseudomonas asturiensis. The sequence goes on from NZ_FRDA01000006.1 coordinate 181,730, forward strand.
GCCAAGCGCCTTGCCCAGTGCGTCCAGCTCTGCAGCCAGCAGCGGGCCTGCAGCGGCGACCTTGGCGAACTTGGCCACGCCGTGGGTCGAGCCTTCGGCGCGGTGTGCGGTGCCGAAAGCATCCATCACGTACACGTCACACAGGGCAGCGTATTTCTGCGCCAGTTCGTCGGCGTTCTTTTTCTCGCCCTTGTTGAAGCGCACGTTCTCGAACAACACGATATCGCCCGGCTTGACGTCAACGCCATCCAGGTAATCGGCAACCAGCGGAACGTCACGACCCAGCGCCTTGCTCAGGTAGTCGGCAACCGGCTTGAGGCTGTTCTCGGCAGAAAACTCGCCCTCGGTCGGACGGCCCAGGTGCGAGCAGACCATCACGGCCGCCCCCTTTTCCAGCGCCAGCTTGATGGTCGGCAGCGAAGCAAGGATGCGTGCATCGCTGCTGACGACGCCGTCCTTCACAGGAACGTTGAGGTCTTCACGAATCAGTACACGTTTACCTTGCAGATCGAGGTCGGTCATCTTCAACACGGTCATGAGGCGTTCCTGTTTTTTACTGTTGTTGGTCAGCGACGCGCAGAAAGTGCTCTGCGACGTCGAGCATTCGATTGGCAAAGCCCCACTCGTTATCGAACCAGGCCAGCAGATTCACCAGCCGGGGTCCCGAAACGCGGGTCTGACTCGCATCGACAATCGCCGAATGCGGGTCATGATTGAAATCGCAGCTGGCGTGCGGCAACTCAGTGTAGGCCAGCAGCCCCTTCAGCGGGCCGCTGGTGGCGGCCTCGCGCAGGATTCGATTGATGTCCCGGGCGTCCGTATCGCGTGCCGTCTGCACGGTGATGTCCAGACAGGACACATTGACGGTCGGTACGCGAACAGCTTTGGCCTGAATTCGGCCGGCAAGTTCCGGAAGCAGTCTTTCGATCCCGCGCGCCAGACCGGTGGACACCGGGATGATCGACTGAAACGCCGAGCGCGTACGGCGCAAATCCTCGTGGTGATAGGCGTCGATCACTGGCTGGTCGTTCATCGCCGAGTGGATGGTGGTGATGGTGACGTATTCAAGCCCCACCGCCTGATCCAGCAAGCGCAGCAATGGCACGCTGCAGTTAGTGGTGCAGGACGCAGCCGACACCAGCAGCTCATGGCCCGTCAGCTTTTGCTGGTTGATGCCAAACACCACCGTAGCATCGACATCGCCTTCACTGGCCATCGGTTGCGAGAACAGCACGCGTGGTGCGCCAGCGTCGAGAAACCGCTGGCCGTCTTCACGGGTGTTGTAGACACCGGAGCATTCGAGCACCAGATCGACGTCCAGGGCCGCCCAGTCGATCTCTTCCGGGGTAGAACTGCGCAGCACCTTGATCGTGTGATCATTGATGTGCAGGTATTGCCCTTCGACCCTGACCTGACCGGGAAACCGGCCGTGGGTGGAATCGAAGCGCGTGAGGTATTCGAGACTGGCCATATCGGCCAGATCATTGATCGCAACCACTTCAAACCCGGCTTTCGTCCCTCGCTCACACAGCGCGCGCACGACGCAACGACCGATGCGGCCGTAACCGTTCAGAGCAACTTTGTAAGCACGGGGCTGAGGCATGAGGTTCTCTCGGATTTAAGCTGAACCCGCAAAAACACGCCTGCCGGCTATTACAACGGTCCAGACAACGAGCTGTCGTCTGAACCATTCATTCGCGGGCAAGCGCGCTCCTGCGAGGAGACACACGTCTTGCTTAGTCTTCGAGCAGCTCTTCAGCTGTGCTCAGGACATTTTCCAGCGTGAAGCCGAACTCTTCGAACAGCGCAGGCGCAGGCGCCGACTCGCCGAAGGTGGTCATGCCAATCACGCGGCCTTCCAGACCGACGTACTTGTACCAGTAGTCGGCATGCGCGGCTTCGATGGCGATACGTGCGCTGACTTGCAGAGGCAGAACGCTCTGCTTGTACCCGGCGTCCTGAGCTTCGAACACGCTGGTGCATGGCATGGAAACCACGCGCACCTTACGGCCCTGCTCAATCAGTTTGTCGTAGGCCTGCACGGCCAGACCGATTTCCGAACCGGTCGCGATCAGGATCAGCTCAGGCTCGCCCGCGCAGTCGCGCAGCACGTAGCCGCCGCGAGTGATGTCGGCCAACTGGGCTTCGTCGCGCGCCTGGTGAGGCAGATTCTGACGCGAGAAAATCAGTGCCGAAGGACCGTCGTTACGCTCGATGGCGTATTTCCAGGCCACTGCCGATTCAACGGCATCGGCTGGACGCCAGGTGTCCAGGTTCGGCGTGGTGCGCAGGCTGGTCAGTTGCTCGATTGGCTGGTGAGTCGGGCCGTCTTCACCCAGACCGATGGAGTCGTGAGTGAACACGTAGATCACACGCTTCTTCATCAGCGAAGACATGCGCACGGCATTACGGGCGTATTCCATGAAGATCAGGAAGGTGGCGCCGTACGGCACGAAACCGCCGTGCAGGGCGATACCGTTCATCATGGCGCCCATGCCGAACTCACGCACACCGTAGTGCAGGTAGTTACCGTTCGGGTCTTCGCCCGTGATGCTCTTGCAACCTTTCCAGATGGTCAGGTTGGAACCGGCCAGGTCAGCCGAACCGCCAAGAATCTCGGGCAGCAGCGGGCCCAGGGCGCTCAGTGCGTTCTGGCTGGCTTTACGGCTGGCGATGGTCTCGCCCTTGGCGTTCACTTCAGCCACATAGGCAGCCGATTTTTCGGCGAAGTCAGCGGGCAGCTCGCCGCTCATGCGACGGATGAAATCATTGGCCAGTTCAGGGTGCGCAGCGGAGTAGGCCGCGAAACGCTGATCCCATTCGGCTTCGGCAGCCAGGCCTTTTTCTTTCGCATTCCACTCGGCGTAGATATCAGCCGGAATTTCGAAAGGACCGTGGTTCCATTTAAGGGCGGCACGGGTCAGGGCGATTTCGTCAGCGCCCAGCGGAGCACCGTGGGATTCTTCCTTGCCCTGCTTGTTCGGCGAGCCGAAACCAATGGTGGTCTTGCAGCAGATCAGGGTCGGCTGATCGCTCTTGCGAGCGGTATCGATAGCGGTCTTGATCTCGTCGGCGTCATGACCGTCGACATTGCGGATGACCTGCCAGCCGTACGACTCGAAGCGCTTCGGCGTGTCGTCGGTGAACCAGCCTTCGACTTCGCCGTCGATGGAGATGCCGTTGTCGTCGTAGAACGCGATCAGCTTGCCCAGTTGCAGCGTGCCGGCCAGCGAGGCGACTTCGTGCGAGATGCCTTCCATCATGCAGCCGTCACCCATGAACACATAGGTGTGGTGATCGACGATGGAGTGACCCGGACGGTTGAACTGCGCCGCCAGCGTCTTCTCGGCAGCAGCGAAACCCACGGCGTTGGCGAAACCCTGACCCAGCGGGCCGGTGGTGGTTTCGACACCCGGGGTGTAGCCGTATTCCGGGTGGCCCGGCGTGCGGCTGTGCAGCTGGCGGAAGTTCTTCAGGTCATCGATGGACAGGTCGTAGCCGGTCAGGTGCAGCAGCGAATAGACCAGCATCGAGCCATGCCCGTTGGACATGATGAAACGGTCACGGTCGGCGAACGAAGGGTTGGCCGGGTTGTGCTTCAGATAATCGCGCCAAAGAACCTCGGCGATATCCGCCATGCCCATGGGGGCACCCGGATGGCCGCTGTTGGCTTTTTGCACGGCATCCATGCTGAGGGCACGAATAGCGTTGGCACGCTCACGACGGCTTGGCATCGCTGATCTCCTGGGAGTAAAGGATTGGGATCTGAAAAAGGCGGCCATTTTCCCTCAGGGACAGGCCGGGGGCAATCACAGATAGTGGACCTTAGGCTTTTTTCCTCTGTCATGGACATTAATTAGCCTGTTAATACTGGATAACAGGCGCTGGTGACAAGTTCAGCAGGATCGACAGACGCCACCCATCGAGCAATATCAAAACTTTTTGATATTGCCCTTGCGGCATCAGGAATCGCTCACTAGACTGCGGACCCATGAACCTGCGCGTGCCTGCAATTCGCCATGATGCATGCGACGACCTTTCTGCATTGTGCAAGGCCGGCGGCGATCCGCTGCGGCTGAACGTTCTGCGCGCGCTGACCAACGACTCGTTCGGCGTTCTGGAACTGGCGCAGATTTTCGCCATTGGCCAGTCGGGCATGAGCCATCACCTGAAGGTACTGGCGCAGGCTGACCTGGTGGCGACACGGCGTGAAGGCAACGCGATTTTCTACCGTCGCGCCCTGCCCCACACCGAGTTGCCGGGCGGCAGGCTGCACGCCGCGCTGCTCGATGAAGTGGACACCCTGGCATTGCCGGATGAGGTTCAAGGGCGTATTGGCCTGGTGCATCGTCAACGGGCGCTGGCCAGCCAGGACTTCTTTGCTCGTACGGCGGAAAAGTTTCGCGCCCAGCAGGACCTGATTGCGGGCCTTGCCCAATACAGCGAAAGCCTGCTGACGCTGCTCGACAAGCTCAGCTTCGGCAGCGAGGCAACGGCACTGGAAGTAGGCCCCGGCGACGGCGGCTTTCTGCCTGAACTGGCGCGGCGTTTCAAGCATGTGATCGCGATGGACAACAGCCCGGCAATGCTGGAGCTGGCCCGCGAAGTCTGCGAGCGCAAGGCGCTGGTTAATGTCGAGCTCACGCTGGCCGATGCACTGACAGACCGTAAAGTGAGCGCCGACTGCGTCGTCTTGAACATGGTGCTCCACCATTTCGCCGCACCGGCCGAAGCGCTGGCGCAACTGGCCGAATGCGTACAACCCGGCGGTAGCTTGCTGGTAACAGAATTGTGTAGTCATGACCAGAGCTGGGCCAGGGAGGCCTGTGGCGATCTCTGGTTAGGTTTCGAGCAGGAAGACCTGGCCCGTTGGGCCATCGCTGCGGGGCTAGTTCCCGGGGAAAGCCTCTATGTAGGCTTACGTAATGGTTTCCAGATCCAGGTTCGCCATTTTCAGCGACCGGCTGGCGACACTCACCATCGGTAAAATGAAGGAAACCCGTAGAGATGAGCGAATACTCACTTTTCACCTCCGAGTCCGTGTCCGAAGGGCACCCGGACAAGATCGCCGACCAGATTTCCGACGCGGTTCTGGACGCCATCATCGCTGAAGACAAATACGCCCGTGTGGCTTGCGAAACACTGGTCAAGACCGGTGTGGCAATCATTGCTGGCGAAGTGACCACTTCGGCCTGGGTCGATCTGGAAGACATCGTGCGTAACGTCATCCTCGACATCGGCTACAACAGCTCCGACGTCGGCTTCGACGGCGCGACCTGCGGCGTGATGAACATCATCGGCAAGCAGTCGGTGGACATCGCCCAGGGCGTTGACCGCAGCAAGCCTGAAGATCAGGGCGCGGGCGACCAGGGCCTGATGTTCGGCTACGCCAGCAACGAAACCGACGTGCTGATGCCTGCACCGATCACCTTCTCGCACCAACTGGTCGAGCGTCAGGCACAAGCCCGTAAATCAGGCCTGCTGCCATGGCTGCGCCCGGATGCGAAATCCCAGGTCACCTGCCGTTACGAAAACGGCAAGGTCGTGGGCGTCGACGCGATCGTGCTGTCGACCCAGCACAACCCGGACGTTTCCTACGCCGACCTGCGTGAAGGCGTGATGGAACTGATCGTCAAGCACGTCATTCCAGCGCACCTGCTGCACAAGGACACCCAGTTCCACATCAACCCGACCGGCAACTTCATCATCGGTGGCCCGGTGGGTGACTGTGGCCTGACCGGCCGCAAGATCATCGTCGACACCTACGGCGGCATGGCCCGTCACGGTGGTGGCGCGTTCTCCGGCAAGGATCCATCGAAGGTTGACCGTTCGGCTGCCTACGCAGGTCGTTACGTGGCCAAGAACATCGTTGCTGCGGGCCTGGCCGAGCGTTGCGAAATTCAGGTGTCCTACGCCATCGGCGTTGCCCAACCGACCTCGATCTCGCTGAACACCTTCGGCACCGGCAAGCTGTCCGACGACAAGATCATCGGCCTGGTTCGCGAGCACTTCGACCTGCGTCCGTACGCGATCACCACCATGCTGGATCTGCTGCACCCGATGTACAAGGCCACTGCGGCCTACGGCCACTTCGGCCGCACCCCGGTCGAAATGACCGTTGGCGATGACACCTTCACCGCCTTCACCTGGGAAAAAACCGACCGCGCCGACGCCCTGCGCGCTGCTGCCGGTCTGTAAATTTTCCTGCGGTCATCAAAAAGCCCCCGGCGACGCGAGTCTCCGGGGGCTTTTGTTTTGGGGTATCGCTCTCACTCAGTCAGTATTTTTTACTCGAATAGGGCCTGTACTCGGGCAAGAACATCGTTGATCACGACATCAGGAGCGGCCTCGATACACTTTGCCCCGCGAGCCTCCAGGTCAACCGTGCGAATCTGGTTACACAGAACTACACCCTGCGTCTCGGTGCCTGAACCGCTCAGCGGGACTGCGAATCCGGCATAGCGGGCGTAGTCACCACCTTGCGTTATCGGCGCGACGATTGCCAGGCCCGAGACGTTATACGCTGCGGGAGTAAGAACAAGCGCAGGGCGAAAATCTCCCTGCTGCTCCCGGCCAGCGGTCGGATTCAAATTAATGCGGACGATATCCGCGCGATTGAATCTGGGCCGCTTCACACTTCGCGCCCTGTCGGCTGCATGGCGTTCCAATCAGACAATTCTTCAGGCTCGGCTGCATCCAAATCGCACTGCGCCATCAGGTCGGCCAGCCGATAATGCAGCTTGGACCTGGCAGGCTTGAGCGTCATCACGTCGGTAGAAACATCGAGCACCAAGACGTCGCCGCTGACAAGGCTCATCTGCTTGAGAACATTGGCTGGCAATCGTATCGCTGCGCTATTGCCCCATTGCTGAATTTTGACTTCCATACACCACCCCGCCAAATAGTAGATACATTGTAGAAACATCACAGCCTCTGCGCAAACCGTTATTTACACGAACATCGGCGCTCATCATCGACCCTTTTTGTAACAGCGAACGAACCTTACCGACTGGATACGAACGCCATTACCTGCAATGCACCAGGGTCGAAAAACCTGGTAACCATCCCGATCAGCCACGCAGCACAGCAACAGCTAGCCTTCCCGAGCCAACCCCAAGCAAGGATGCTTCGATGCTGTCTGTTAACCGCCTGATGAGCTTCGCCCTTCTGATCGCCCTTTCCCCGTTCACAAGCGCCAGCCAATGCCCGGACTGGGCTGCCAGCAAGGCACGGACTGAAATCCTGTCGCTTCAACAACAGATCGCCGCATGGAACGACAGCTATCATCGCCTGGGCATCTCGCAGATTCCGGATGAGCTTTACGATCAGTCCCGCCAGAAACTGCAGACCTGGCGTGGATGCTTTGCGGTCTCGACGCCAAGTGACAACCCACTGAAGACTGCAGGCGGCTCGGTGACGCACCCGGTTGCGCACACGGGCGTGAACAAGCTGGCTGACGAGGCCGATGTCGGCAACTGGCTGCAAGGCCGGACCGACCTGTGGATTCAACCCAAGGTCGACGGTGTGGCCGTCACGCTGGTTTACGCCAAAGGCAGACTGACCCAGGCCATCAGTCGGGGGGATGGCGTGAAAGGGCAGGACTGGACGCCCCAGGCGCTGCTGATCAAGGCCATTCCTCACCAATTGCCGTGGCCGGATGACGTCATCCTGCAAGGCGAGCTGTACGAGCGTTTGCCTGACCATGTTCAAGCAGCATCGGGCAGCGTCAATGCGCGCAGCAAGGTCGCAGGCCTGCTGGCACGCAAGACGCTGAGCCCCACACAGGCTGACACCATCGGGCTGTTCGTCTGGGACTGGCCCAACGGGCCGAGCACCATGAGCGAGCGTCTGGCCGGACTCAAAGCCCTGGGGTTTGCCGACAGCGCCGCTTACACGCTGCCGCTGACACATCACGCTCAGGCTGCACACTGGCGCGAACACTGGTTTCGCAACCCGCTGCCGTTTGCCACGGATGGCGTGATCATGCGCCAGGGCGAACGTCCCTCTGCCGAACGCTGGCAGGCAAAAGCGCCTTACTGGATCGCGGCGTGGAAACACCCGCTTGCACAGGCGCTGGCCGAGGTGCGCAAGGTCAGTTTCACCATTGGTCGCAGTGGCAGGATCACGCCCATTCTTGAGCTGATGCCCATCCGGCTGGACGACCGCACCATCACTCGCATCAGCGCAGGTTCACTCAAGCGCTGGCAGACCCTGGACATCCGTCCCGGAGACCAGATAGCAGTCAGTCTGGCAGGGCTGACGATTCCTCGACTCGATGGCGTGATTACACGCAGTGTGGAGCGCGCCCCACTCAGCATTCCCCAGGCCAGCGACTTTCATGAACTCAGCTGCTGGCAACCCACGCCGGGCTGCGACAGTCAGTTTCGCGCACGACTGACCTGGCTCAGCGGCAAAAAAGGCCTGGCCTTGAGTGGCGTGGGGCCAGGAACCTGGGACAAGCTCATTGAAAGCGGGAAAATCAACGGCCTGGTCGATTGGATGACCCTCGATCAGGCTGAGCTTGCTAACATTCCCGGCCTCGCCGAGCGCAGCAGCGCTAAACTGTTCGCCAGCCTGCAAACGGCCCGTGACCGCCCCTTCCAGACATGGCTCAAGGCCATTGGTTTGCCGCCTGCCGGGAGCGCTGATCTGAGCGCTGGCTGGGAAGCACTGGCTGCGCGCAGTGTCGAACAATGGCAGGTCGAACCGGGGATAGGTCCGGGGCGAGCTGCAAAACTCAGTGCATTTTTCAAGGACCCACAGGTACAGGCATTGAGCCAGCAATTGCGTGTTCAAGGTATTTCAGGTTTTTAGAGTCCGGGTTTCATTCTTTACGCCCGGACGTTGTCGCTTTCAAAAGGAGTTCATATGAAGTTTTTATCACCGCTGGTTCTTTTCACCAGCTGCACATTATTGGCTACACCGTTGTTGGCCGCCGAACAGGCGCCCCCTTCCGAATGCCTGCTCAAGAGCCAGGAAATCAGCAGCAAGATTCAGGACGCCAAGACCGAAGGCAACAAGGCCGAACAGGCAGGCCTGGAAAAGGCACTGGCCGAGGTCAACGCCAACTGCACCGAGACGTCACTGCTCAAACAGCGTGAGCAGAAGGTGCTGGATGCCAAACGGGAAGTCAGCCGGCGTCAGACTGACCTGAACAAGGCGATGGACAAAGGAGATCCGGAGAAGATCAACAAGCGCAAGGACAAGCTCGCCGAATCCCGCAAGGAATTGCAGGATGCGCAGGCGGAGCTCGAGAAAGTACAGTCGGACGATTGAGCGACTGACCACTTGCGCTTATTCACATCACCTCATGAGCATACGCTGAAGTCTGCTTCTGCCCGAAGGGCGTGGGAGCTCTCGGAGGTTACGACGCCCCATGTTTCGGCTGATGCACCGAGTCTGCGGGTTGTACTGCCGATTCCCGGCAGATCGCCAGCAAGCCGCGCTTTATCAAACAACCTGTAATTTACTGAAGAAACGCGATTCGGTGGGAGCGGAACGGGGGGCGTTCCGTTTGTCCGCGAAGAGGCCTGTACATCCGACGATATGAAGTGACCGAAATACTTCATTCGCGGACAAGTCCGCTCCCACTAACTTTGCTGCGAAACTGCGCTCTCTCACGGATGCGGGGTGGAATCCGTCGCAAAGCCTGATCCAGGCACAGCCGGCAGTCGACAGTGTTTCAGCCAGTCACGCCGCAGCCGGGAATGCCGAAACCCCGAACAGCGCAACGATCAACCCCATCCCGACCAGCCAGATAATGGAGCGCATCGCTGCCAGATCGGCCAGGTAGAAGATGATGTAAAGCAGGCGGCTGGTGATGAACAGCACCGCCAGTACATCGATAGTGACCAACTGCGCATTGCCCGCGATGTGAGCAATGATCACCGCAGCTGCAAACGCAGGCGTCACTTCATAACTGTTCAGTTGCGCTGCGTGCGCGCGCTTCGGAAACCCTTCCAGCTTGTCGAGAAAGGCACGAGGGTCGTGATTGTTACCCATCTTGAACTTGCCGCTGCCGACCTTGGCGATGCCTGCGCAGGCGATCGGCAACAGGATCGCGACCAGCACGCACCAGAAAGCTACTGTCATACATCCATCCTTATCATTTTTGGCTTCACGTCGAAGCATGCCAGGCCGGACAGCCTACAACCTCAGAGCCGGAAGCGGGCGAAAGGTTCTTGCCCTTATGTCAGCCGGGGAAAAATCAGACTGAACGTCGTGAACTGCCCTGGCTCGCTTTCGACCTTAACCTGCCCTTCGTGCAGGCTCATGATCGAGCGAACGATGGCCAGCCCCAGTCCCGTGCCGCCCTGCTGGCGGGCGCGACTGACGTGGACCCGGTAGAACCGGTCGAACAGACGCGGCAGGTGCTCGGCATCAATGCCCTCGCCGGCATTGCGTACCGCCAGCGAGATGTCTTCGGCATGGGTGGCGATCCTGATGGTGATGGTGCTGCCACTCGCGCCATGCCGAATGGCGTTGGACAGCAGGTTGGAGATGGCCCGCTGAATCATCAGCCGATCACCCATGGCCCGCCCGGTGCCCTCGACCTGCAAGGTGATGTCACGGTCCTCGGCCGACGCCGAAAACAGCTCGGCCACTTTCTCCGATTCCTCGCGCAGGTCGATGGCTTCGAGCGCCAACGGTGCCGAGGGCTGGCTGACGCTGGCCAGGAACAGCATCTGGGCAATCATGCGCGACATGCGCTCCAGCTCTTCAGTGCAGGACTCCAGCGCCTGCCTGTACTCCTCTGGAGGGCGTGGTCGCGACAGGGTGACTTGCGCCTTACCCATCAGGTTGTTCATCGGCGAGCGCATCTCATGCGCCAGATCGTCCGAAAACTGCGACAACTGCTGAACATCGCCGTCCAGCCGGTGCAGCATGAAATTCACGGCGTGAGCCAGATCGCGCAGCTCATCGGGAAGGCCGTTCACTTTCATGCGGTGAGACAGGTCTCGGGCCGAGATCAGCGCCGTCACCTTTCTGAACGCACGTAACGGCCTCAGGCCACGACGCACGATCCACCACGCCCCGAAACCTACCAGTAACAGGATCACCGGCAGGATCAGGAAGGTCGACCTCACGTAGGCATGCAACAGTGTGGCGTCGCTTTCCCTGTCCATCGACAGCACGACCAGAATGCTCTCGTCGGTCTTGAGGCGAATCTCCCGATAGCCCACCAGCAAATGGTTGCCCGCGCTGGACATCACCTCCTGGAAATCTTGAGGCAGACGGCCAGACGTCGGGATCGGCAACTCCCGGCCTTGCTGATTGCCGATGCTCATCAACGTCTGCCGGGGCGTGCGCGAATCCAGAACAGTCAGGGCAAAGCTGTCATGACCGACAATCTGATCACGCAAGGTGTGCGGGTACTGAACGATGTCCCCGATCGACAGAAACCCCTCGCTCAGGCTGTGCTCGATCTGCCCGAACTTCTCGTTCAGGCTGTCTTCGGCACGCAGGTCCAACTGGTGGGAAATGGACGCGTAAGCGAAAACCTCCATGATCACCACCAGAAACGCGCTCAACGCAGTGACTGTCAGGCCCAGCCGCGTCGAGAGGCGCGTGGGTTTCATTCGCGCACTTCCAGCACATAACCGACACCGCGCAGGGTGTGGATGAGTTTGGTCTCGAACGGGTCGTCGATCTTGGCGCGCAAGCGGCGGATCGATACCTCGACCACATTGGTGTCGCAATCGAAGTTCATGTCCCACACCAGCGAGATGATCTGAGTGCGCGACATGACCTCCCCGGTGTGGCGCATCAACAGGTGCAGCAGCGCGAACTCCTTGGTGGTCAGGTCGATGCGCTGTTTGCCGCGAAATGCCCGATGACGGCCCTGATCCAGCTCCAGATCGCCGACCTGCAGCACCTGAGGCGCCGTCGGCTGCTCGCAGCGACGCATCAACGTGCGCACCCGAGCCAGCAGCTCGGGGAACTCGAACGGTTTGACCAGATAATCGTCGGCGCCCATTTCCAGGCCCTTGACCCTCTCTTCGAGGCGGCCGCGTGCGGTGACCATCATGATCCGGGTATTGACGGTATTCCTGAGTCGGGTCAGGACTTCCCAACCGTCCATTTCAGGCAGGTTCACATCCAGAATCACGACGTCGTACGCCTGATGCTGCGCAAGGTACAGCCCATCGAGCCCGGTGGCAGCGATGTCCACCACATAGCCGCTCTCGGTCAGCCCCTGATGCATGTACTCGGCAGTTTTCGGCTCGTCCTCTACTACCAGGATTCGCATGGATAGGTGTGTCCTGTCTGATGGGCAAATCCCTGCCGATGGTTATGGCTCTGGAGCCGTGCGACCCGCAGTGTACGGGCAAAGAACCGCCCTCCACAGTAGATAACGGAATTGTAATTTTCCGGCAATCCCTCTGATAACTGCCATTGCATAAAGTCCCCGCATCCAGATTCAACAGCCCCTGTGGCGCAGTTGTTCTTTCTATTTGATGGGGGTGATGTATGCGACGGGAGAGCCACGAACGTGCTCGGGTCTAGACTGGCATTGGCCATGCCGCCGATAAGAACCGGCACGCTGTGCGTGCTGCTAATGATGATGCCCATGGTGAGCTTCGCACAGGGTTTGAGTCTGCCACAGGCGCTCGAAGCAGCCTTCGAGAAAAACCCTGATCTGGCTGCCGCCCAATGGGAAATCGGTGTGGCCGAGGGCGAGCGCCAGCAGGCGGGCCTGATCCCCAACCCTGTAGCCTCCTGGGAAGCGGAGGACACCCGCAGCGAGACCCGCACCACCACGGTGATGCTCAGCCAGGCGCTGGAACTGGGCGGCAAGCGCGGCGCGCGAATCGAAGCCGCCAGCCGTGGGCAGGACGCAGCCCGGATAGAGCTCGAACGGCGCGGCAACGAGCTGCGTGCCGAAGTCGTCCAGGCGTTCTATGCGGCAGCCCGTGCGCAGGCCGGTCTGGATCTGGCGCGTCAGTCCAGATCCCTGGCCGAGCGCGGCCTGCAAGTGGCGGACGGTCGAGTGCAGGCGGGCAAGACCTCGCCGGTGGAAGCGACACGCGCTCAAGTGCAACTGGCTGAAACCGATTTGCTGGTGCGCCGCGCCGAGACCCTGAAAATCAACAGCTACCGCGAATTGGCCCGGGCCACAGGGTCGCCGGCGGCCTCGTTCAGTCGGCTGGAGTACACCGACCTCTCGCCCGGCAATGCGCCGCCCTCGGCCAGAATCCTCACGGCCATCAACCAGACCGCCGAACTACGCCTCGCTCAGGCCCAGATCGACCAGCGCGATGCCGCGCTGGGTTCGGAGCGTGCCAAGCGCGTGCCGGACCTGACCGTCAGTATTGGCAGCCAGTACAGCCGCGAAGACCGCGAGCGCATCAATGTGGTCGGCCTGTCGATGCCGATTCCGCTGTTTGATCGCAATCAGGGCAATGTCCTGTCTGCGGCCAGACGCTCGGACCAGGCACGCGACCTGCGCAATGCCGTAGAGCTGAAACTGCGCACGCAGGTCCAGTCGGCACTTGATCAATGGGCCAACGCCGCGCGGGAAGTGGAGTCGTTCAATCAGGTCATCCTGCCCGCCGCGCAGCGCGCCGTCGATACGGCGACACGCGGTTTCGAGATGGGCAAGTTCGGGTTCCTCGACGTACTGGACGCCCAGCGAACCCTGATTTCAGCCCGCAGCCAATACCTGGAATCGCTGGCCATGGCCACCGACGCCAGCGTCACCGTTGAACGCATCTACGGCGACCTCGACCGCTTCAGCCGCACACCCTGACACCCCTTTTTCTGCCTCTACCGAGCGCACCCCTGTGTGCGCTGCACCTACATGATTGCCGGGAGCACCCATGGACAACAAACGAAGCATTGGCATCGCCCTGGCGGTGGTGGTCATCATTGGCCTGGGCAGCCTGACCCTCAACCCTGGAATGCTGCCCTTCAGCGCCCAGGCCGGAACCGACCCACACGCCAACGAATCAGCCGACGCCCACGCCAAAGAAGAAGCCCACGCTGACGAAGAGCATGGCGAGAAAGGCCACGGCAGCGAACCCGAGAAGCATGGCGCCGCCGCGCCGCAAGCCGCGCACGAGGAAGAGGAAGGCCATCTCGAACTCAGCGCCGAGCAGATCAAGGCGGCGGGAATAGAGCTGGTCGCCGCCGAACCCCGGCCGATGAGCACGTCAGTCACCTTCCCCGGCGAAATCCGCTTCGATGAAGACCGCACCGCACATGTCGTGCCTCGGGTCGGCGGCGTCGTCGAAGCGGTCAAGGTCGAGTTGGGCCAGAGCGTCAAGAAAGGCCAGGTGCTGGCGATCATCGCCAGCCAGCAGATTTCCGATCAACGCAGTGAATTGAGCGCCGCTCAGCGCCGCCAGGAACTGGCGCGGCTGACCCTGCAACGTGAGAAGAAACTCTGGGAAGACCGCATCTCGGCCGAGCAGGACTATCAACAGGCCCGTCAGGCCTTTCAGGAAGCGGACATCAGCCTGTCCAACGCCCGGCAGAAGCTCAGCGCCATCGGTGCCAGCGTCAGCCCCACGGCAGGCAACCGTTACGAGCTGATCGCCCCGTTCGACGCCATGGTCGTGGAAAAACACCTGGCCATCGGCGAAGTCGTCAGTGACGCAAGCAACGCGTTCACGCTGTCGGACCTGTCCCGCGTCTGGGCCACTTTCGGCGTCGCGCCCAAGGATCTGGACAAGGTGATCGTGGGTCGCCCCGTCACCGTCAGCGCGCCTGACCTGAACGCTCGCGTTGAAGGCCGCATCGGTTATGTCGGCAGCCTGCTGGGTGAGCAGACCCGCGCGGCCACCGTTCGCGTGACCCTCGCCAACCCAAATGGCGCGTGGCGTCCGGGGCTGTTCGTCTCGGTCGACGTGGCGGCGCAACAGAGCCAGGTTGCGGTCAGCCTGCCCGATTCGGCCATCCAGACCGTCGAAGACAAACCGTCGGTGTTCGTGCGCAATGACGAAGGCTTTCAGTTGACTCCGGTCACGCTCGGTCGCAGCGATGGCGGCTACGTGGAAATCGTCAAAGGCCTGGCAGCAGGCACTCAAGTGGCCGCCGCTGGCAGCTTCATCCTCAAGTCGGAGCTGGGCAAAGGCTCCGCCGAGCACGCCCATTGACCTGCGTCGTACGAGTATTCCTCCATGTTTGAACGGTTGATCAAATTCGCGATTGAACAGCGCATCGTCGTGATGCTCGCGGTCCTGCTGATGGCAGGGCTGGGCATCGCCAGCTATCAGAAACTGCCCATCGATGCCGTACCCGACATCACCAACGTGCAGGTGCAGATCAATACCTCGGCCCCAGGCTTTTCGCCACTGGAGACCGAGCAACGCATCACCTTTGCCATCGAGACCAACATGGCCGGCCTGCCCGGCCTGCAACAGACGCGCTCACTGTCACGCTCGGGACTGTCGCAGGTCACGGTGATTTTCGAAGACGGCACTGACCTGTTCTTCGCCCGTCAGCAGGTGAACGAACGGCTGCAGATTGCCAAGGACCAATTGCCCGAAGGTGTCGAGACGATGATGGGGCCGGTCTCCACAGGGCTCGGCGAGATTTTCCTGTGGACCGTCGAAGCCCGTGAAGGCGCATTGAAGGAAGACGGCACGCCGTACACGCCGACCGACTTGCGGGTGATTCAGGACTGGATCATCAAACCGCAGTTGCGCAACGTGCCGGGCGTGGCCGAAATCAATACCATC
Source organism: Pseudomonas asturiensis (assembly GCF_900143095.1). Taxonomy (GTDB): domain Bacteria; phylum Pseudomonadota; class Gammaproteobacteria; order Pseudomonadales; family Pseudomonadaceae; genus Aquipseudomonas; species Aquipseudomonas asturiensis. Next base: position 197,413 of record NZ_FRDA01000006.1, read on the forward strand.
GGCGGGTTTGCAAAACAGTATGAAATCGCACCGGACCCCAAGAAGCTGGCAGCCTACAAGCTGACCCTGAACGATCTGGTGGCTGCGCTGGAGCGCAACAACGCCAACGTGGGCGCAGGTTACATCGAACGCGGCGGCGAGCAATTGCTGATCCGTGCGCCGGGCCAGCTCGGAACCGTGGACGATATCGCCAACATTGTCATCGCCAACGTACAGGGCACGCCCATCCGGGTCAGCAGCGTGGCCGACGTCGGCATCGGCAAGGAAATGCGCTCCGGTGCTGCCACTGAAAACGGCCGGGAGGTGGTGCTCGGCACGGTGTTCATGCTGATTGGCGAAAACAGCCGCACCGTTTCCCAGGCCGTGGCCGCCAAACTCGCCGACATCAACCGCACGTTGCCCGAGGGCATCGAAGCGGTGACGGTGTATGACCGCACCAATCTGGTCGAAAAAGCCATCGCCACGGTCAAGAAAAACCTGATCGAAGGCGCGATTCTGGTCATCGCGATCCTGTTTCTGTTCCTGGGCAACATCCGTGCTGCGCTCATCACCGCCATGGTTATCCCGCTGGCGATGCTGTTCACCTTCACCGGCATGTTCGCCAACAAGGTCAGCGCCAACCTGATGAGCCTCGGCGCGCTGGACTTCGGCATTATCGTCGATGGTGCGGTGGTGATCGTCGAAAACTCGATTCGCAGGCTCGCCCACGCTCAGCAGAAACACGGCCGGATGCTGACGCGCATGGAGCGTTTCCATGAAGTGTTTGCCGCAGCCCGAGAAGCACGCCGCCCGTTGATCTTCGGCCAGTTGATCATCATGGTCGTGTACTTGCCGATCTTCGCCCTCACCGGCGTTGAAGGCAAAATGTTCCACCCGATGGCGTTTACGGTGGTCATCGCCCTGCTCGGCGCCATGATCCTCTCGGTCACCTTCGTACCTGCGGCCATCGCGATGTTCGTGACCGGCAAGGTCAAGGAAGAAGAAGGCGTGGTGATGCGCACGGCTCGCCAGCGTTATGCACCGGTGCTCGGCTGGGTCTTGGGGCATCGCTGGATTGCCTTCACCCTGGCGTTCGTGGTGATGGTGCTGTCCGGTTTTACCGCCAGCCGCATGGGCAGCGAGTTCATTCCGAGCCTGAGCGAAGGCGACTTTGCGCTGCAGGCCCTGCGCGTGCCGGGCACCAGCCTGACGCAATCGGTGGACATGCAGCAGCGCCTCGAAAAGGCCGTAATCGAAAAAATGCCGGAAGTGGAGCGTATGTTCGCCCGCACCGGCACCGCAGAAATCGCCGCCGACCCGATGCCACCGAACATTTCCGACAGCTATGTGATGCTCAAGCCGAAAAGCGAATGGCCTGACCCCGGCAAGTCGCGGGAAACCCTGATCGCCGAGCTGCAACAGGCCGCCGCGAGCGTGCCGGGCAGCAATTACGAGTTGTCCCAGCCGATCCAACTGCGTTTCAACGAGCTGGTGTCGGGCGTGCGCAGCGACGTGGCGGTCAAAGTGTTCGGCGATGACATGGACGTGCTCAACCAGACCGCCGCCAAAATCGCTGCCGCGATGCAGAAGGTGCCAGGCGCGTCCGAAGTGAAGGTCGAACAGACCACCGGCCTGCCGGTGCTGACCATCAACATCGACCGCGACAAGGCGGCACGCTATGGCCTCAACGTCGCCGACGTACAGGACGCCATCGCCATTGCACTGGGTGGGCGTCAGGCCGGAACGCTGTACGAAGGTGATCGCCGCTTCGACATGGTGGTGCGCCTGTCCGAGCGACTGCGCACCGATGTAGCCGGGCTGTCCAGCCTGCTCATTCCGGTGCCAGCCAGTGCGGGCAGCAGCAACCAGCAGATCAGCTTTATCTCGCTGGCTCAGGTCGCCAGCCTGGATCTGGTGTTAGGTCCGAACCAGATCAGCCGCGAAAACGGCAAACGTCTGGTGATCGTCAGCGCCAACGTACGCGGCCGCGACCTGGGCTCGTTCGTCGAGGAGGCGGGCCAGACCCTCGACAGCAGCGTGCAGATTCCGGCGGGCTACTGGACCAACTGGGGCGGTCAGTTCGAACAGCTGCAATCGGCCGCCAAACGTCTGCAGATCGTTGTGCCCGTTGCGCTGCTGCTGGTGCTCGCGCTGCTGTTCCTGATGTTCAACAACCTCAAGGACGGCCTGTTGGTCTTCACCGGCATCCCGTTCGCCCTCACCGGCGGCGTCATGGCCCTGTGGCTGCGCGACATTCCCCTGTCGATCTCCGCAGGCGTGGGCTTCATCGCCCTGTCAGGCGTGGCGGTGCTCAACGGGCTGGTGATGATCGCCTTCATCCGTAACCTGCGCGAAGAAGGTCGCTCGCTGCACGACGCCATTACCGAAGGCGCCCTCACCCGACTGCGTCCGGTGCTGATGACTGCCCTGGTGGCCTCGTTGGGCTTCATCCCGATGGCGCTGGCCACAGGGACGGGGGCCGAAGTGCAACGGCCGCTGGCGACGGTGGTGATTGGCGGGATTCTCTCGTCTACAGCGCTGACCTTGCTGGTGCTGCCTGCGCTGTATCAATGGGCACATCGGCGGGAGGAGGAAGACACCGGGACGCTTGAGACGACGAAGTAAGGCGTCAAGAGGATCAACCGCGCAGCCAGAGCCTGAAAGGGGGCATGGCTGCGCTTGATCAAACATCAACGCAGACAACGGTCAAGGCAAACTCTGTGTTTGAATAATTCCAGGGTTCGTGGTGTGATCGCGGCTTCGCAATCCCGGTGTCGCGCGTCCCGTTTGCCAAGCCAGGCGAGCAGACAGCCCCGGTCTTAGAGACACTCAGACATGGATAGCCAGGAAGCGACAGCTCCAGCGGCAAGGCCGCCTTGCGGCGAGGGTATGGACAGAAGGCTGCTCGACGTTGCGGCCCGTACGGCGCTGGTGCTGGAAACCAACAACCTGCGCGGAGGCAACGATGCCGTGCAGGCGCTGGACAGCCTCAAACGGTTGATCGCCAGATTGACCCTGCAAAGCCTTTCACCCCGGCATCTTGCACAATGGGTCATTACCCACGATGGCCTCGACCTGCAAGCGCGCGACGCGATGTGTACACTGGCAGGGCGAGCGCTGGATTTCGTCGAGATCGATGCCCAGACCGGCTATTACGATGCGAAGAATCTCGGCTTTGATCGCGTCGATCAGACGCGCAGCCATTATGTGGTATTTGCCGATGCCGATTGCCTGCCCGGCGCCGACTGGCTGGAACAATTGCTTGTGCCGTTCATACAGGCCGATGCGCCGGTCGCAGTGGCCGGGCGCACCAGCTATGCACCTGGCATCGCCGGTAGTGCGCTGACGGCCATCGACTTCATGTACTTCCCCAGCCCGTTGCGCAACGGTGCCACCCGTAACTTCTACGCCAACAATGTGGCCTTTCGCTGCGATGCCTTTGAACAGCATCGCTACGAACCGCTTGGCGGTATCTACCGTGCTCATTGTCAAGTGATGGGCCTGCGCCTGCAGGCAGCGGGCGTGGCAGTGGTCTATGCGCCCCGTGCGCACACCGAACATCGTCTGCCCGACAGCCAGGGCGAACTGGTCAAGCTGCGCTGGTTGCGCGGCGGCGACAGCGTCGGCCTGACCCCGTATCTGGTGCGCGCCTACATGCCCGCCTGGCTGCAATGGCTCGCACGCAGCGGACCCGTCGGACCGCTTTGCGTCATGGCCGGACGTCTTGGTTACAGCCTGAAAGCGCTCAACCATCAAGACCTTGAACCGTTGCGCGGAATGCAGCGCCTGGCCGCGACCCTGGTCGTGATCGGCATGTCGCTGCTGGACACCGCCGGGGCAGTGGTCCGTGGTTGCGGCCTCGCCGTCGGGCGAGCCGGTGCCCGCCACAGCGAAGCGCTGTCCTACCACCGCAATCGAGATTGACCCCGTCGTACCACGTTGTTGCGCGCCTTGCGTGCTTACAGGAAGTCAGCATGAAACCCTTTTCGACCGCTTCACTTGGCTACTCCATGGTGTGCCTTGCTGCACTGACACTGAGCGGGATCGCTCACGCTGCGCCCGCTGAATTCAAAGGCCGTGGCGTGTATCACTTCGCATCGGACAGCGGCTGCGCAACGGCCGTCAGTGACCCGGAGAAAAACTGCAACCGCGTGGCGCTGGATGTGGCCGACGGCTACGCGAGCGTCGATGCCGAAAAACACACCATCCTGCTGGCGTCCGACGCCAGCCACGACAGCAAGACGGTGATCGGCGATGTGCTGCTGCATGGCAGCGGGCTTTCCGAGCAGGGCCAACGTGTACCGCTCAGCCTGCACGTACTGCTGCGTCGCTCGAAAACCAAGTGGAACGCCGACACTTATGTTCACGCGCCGGTGCGCGGCACGTTCAGCAAGATCGAACTTGATCCGTACCAGATCGCCGTGCGCGAGGGCTCCAGCGAGCGGGTGCTGTTCACCGCCGCACAGGCGCACGATGTGCTGGCGCAACCGTCGATTGCCGCACGCGTGGCCAGCTATTTCATTGCAGTGCGCCCCAGCGACGAGAAGAACCCGGCGGCCGACGACATCACCATTGCGCTGGGCGTGGGCAAGGTCTCCAAGTCATTGCTGCGCGCCAGCTTCGCCTCGGATCAACCCGGGACTGCCGACCTGAAACCGTTGCTGAGCACAGGCACGTGGACGCTCAAATTGCAGGCCCTGAGCAGCCAGATTCCGACCTGGGCGGTTCAGCGTCAGCTGTTCATCTTCGGCCTGGAAGACAGCCCACTGCTCTCGGACGTGCGCAAGCGTGGTTTCAACAAGCGCGATACGCTGGAACTGGGTGCGGTCGACGGCAAGGGTTATCTGCGTTACAACGGCGCGGAAGAAAGCTTTCCAGCGGCCGCGACTTCAGGCGCAGCGTTCATGCGTGACAGCTTTATCGGTTTGATTCTTGCCTGGCATCGCAGTCCGCAGCTCACGCCATGAACGTGATCGAACACAGCGTCAGCCCGCCTGACTTCAGTTGCCTGACCGCGCCCAAAGCTCACGGCTTTGGCGGGTTGCAGGCCCGTCTGGTGGACCGTCTCAAACGCGCTGCATTGCTGCGCCTGCACCGCAGCCGGCGTGGCGAACGCCTGCTGCTGCGCATGTACCTGGCCGGTGAAGACGCCACAGAGCGTGCGCTGCTGGACGAACTGATGCCGCAATCGCCCCCGTGGCTCGAACGTCAGGTCGAACAGCACCTGGCCGACGAACGCCGACACGTGACGCTGTTCACCGAGGCCTTGCATGCCGCGGGCGATGACGGCACCACGCGAATGGAACCGGACTGGCTCAGCCGACGCAAGATACAGCGCTGGCAGCGCCTGGCGCATCAGTATGCGGGGCATTTCGAACACGGCCTGCTGGTACCGGCCTATGCCACCGGGCTGTGTGCCGAACAGATGGCCGAGCGTGTATTGAGCCGCCACTGCGCAGTCATTGGCCGCGAGCATCCATTCCATCCCTTGCTGTCAAAGGTCCTGGCCGACGAGAAAGCGCATGTGCGCCTGTGTGAAAACACCTTGCGCCGCATCGTCGCTCCCCATGAGCTGACTGACCTGGCGCGCTTGCTCAAGGACATCCGCGTGGTGGATGCCAGCTTTGGCGTCACCGGAGCGCTGGCGATGTACGCCGCAGGCTGGGCGTTGGGCGGCTTGCGCGGCGGCTATCGATGAGTTCACGCATTCTGTACCTGGCGACGGCCGATGCCCGCGGCCACCTGATGCGCGCGCAGTTGCTGGTACACGCGCTGCGCAACGCAGGGTTTGAGGTCGACGTGCTGACCACCTCGGAACAAGGGCAGCGCTTTCTGCAACGCTTCGACATTACGGCCGGGATGCTGTCGCCACACTACGCGGTGCAGTTCGACCGCGAGCAGAACATGCTGCGCAAGGCCACCAACCGCAATGTCGCGCAGTACCTGTTCCGCCCCGGTCGCATGCTGCGCGACATCCTGCGGCTGCGCCGCTTGCTGCGCGATAAGGATCTGGTGATCAACGACTCCTTCCACCCGGCGCTGCTGTACATGGGCATGCTGCCCGGCTGGCGGCGCAAGGTGGTGCATGTCTATGGCGCGAGCCTCAAGGTCGCGTTGATCAACAATTTCGAGGGCATGTGGCCGCCTCAATTCGGGCGCCTGTTCGGCTGGATTGTCGACAAACAGATCAACGCGGCACGCGCCTGCATCGAGCATGATTTTGCCTACTCCCTGGATGAGCCCGGCGCTGGCGCGCTGTATCGCTTACCAACGCCCGTCGCGCTGGCGTGCCCTCTGGCGGACTCACCACGCAACCTCGCAACGGTCTACCTCAACCCGCATTTCAGCGAGCCAGCACTGGCCGACGCCTTGAGTGCGGGGCTGACCGAAGCAGGTTTGTGCGCGCACCTGGTGGGTGAGGGTTACGCCGGACGCACTGGCTGGCTGGCGATTGACTCCGACTGGGCAAGCCGCTCGGCGCAGGCGCAACTGATGGTCTCGGCACCGGGCATGGCCGCGCTGTCCATCGCGCTCGTCTACCAGCGGCCGATTATCCTGGTGGTCAGCGATCAGCCTGAGCAGACCAGCAATGCCCAGCGTGCTGCCCGGCTGGGCTTGTCGCACCGGGTGGTCACCTGGCGCGGCGACGCGGCCGACTTTCAGTATCAAGTGGCCGAAGCGGCCCGACAGCTGTGCGCCGAGCACTCGCCCGATCACTCCAGCGCGGCCGGCAGTGCGCGCGCCCAGGCCCGGATCGACGCCTGGGTCAGTTGCCTGTCCAGCCTGTGAAGCCCTCATTCTGGCCATCCCGGCGCCGGCCCCAAGGCCCGGACTACCGTCAGGCGCTGCTTGCCCTGGTGGGACTGCTGTCGGGCCTGAGCGTTTTCATTGCCCTGGAGCGTTTCATCACACCGCGCTATTACTGGGTCACCTCGGCGGATCAATGGATTCCGTTCATTGCACATTCCTGGTGGGTCTACGTGCTGTTCTTCCCGTTCGTGATGCTGGCCGCCACCTACGCCAGCGCCGAGCGATTCAAAGCCTTCGGCACCGCAACGGCAATAGCCTTTGGTGTCGCCCTGCTGTGTTTCTGGCTGTTCCCGGAAATCGTGCCCCGGCCCGATATCGAACTCGTCGAAAACGCCTTTCTGAAGCAGCGTCTCAGCCGACTCTGGCAACTGGACCAGGCCTCCAATGGCTGCCCCAGTCTGCATGTCGCGTTGACCTGCCTGGCCTGCCGAGCGCTCTGGGACAGACCTTACAAAGGGCTGATCGCAATCACCGGGCTGTTGATCTGTGCATCCACCCTGACCCTCAAGCAACACACGGTGATCGATGTGGCTGGCGGTGTACTGCTGGCCGTGGCCTGTACCCTGCTGACTCAACGACAAGGAAGCAACGCCTGTGCCTCTGCCTGAATCACGTGCTGGCGACAATCTGGCACTGAAAGCCTTTGCGCCTGCCGTCGAATGGTTCACCCTCAAACCCTGGATTGCCCTGCGCGCGCTGCTGGGCGACTGGTTGCTGATCACGGCGTCGTTCATCTGTGCGGCGCTATGGCCACACCCCGTGACGTATCTGCTGGCAGCGGTGGTGATCGCACGCAGCCAACTGGCGCTGGCGGTGATCATGCATGAGAGCGCCCACGGCGTGCTGTTGCCCCGACAGGCCCTCAATGACTTCGTCGGGCAAATGTGCGCCGCAGGCCCTCTTTTTCTTTCGCTGCATACCTACCGTGCGGGGCATTTGAAGCATCACTTGCGGCCCATGCAGCATGACGATCCGGTGGTGGCGGTATTCGGTCTGGGGGATTACCCGCTGCCACGGGACAAACTGGTCAGGCGATTGCTGGCAGACCTGTGCGCCGTGGGTTATTTCATCAGCGCGTTCAGGTTTGCTCGCGGCGACTATCGCGCAATCATGCCCAAGGTCGCCAAGTCACGTCGCCAGGTTGCTCTGGAAATACTGTCGATGCTGGTCAGCAACGGGCTGTTGTTCAGCCTGCTGGCCTGGTCGGGGCATGGGATTCTGTACCTGAGTCTGTGGTTGCTGCCCGCGATCACCTTGCTGCCGTTGATGGGCCGCATACGAGCAATCATGGAGCACGCAGGTCTGCCGGCCTGCGATGACCAGAGCCAGAACGCGCGCAGCATCGTGCGCGCGAACTGGCAGACCTTTATCTTCGGTCCGCATGCCATTCATTACCACATCGAGCATCACCTCTATGTGCGCATGCCCTTCTATCATTTGCGCCGCGTGCATCAAGCACTGGCTGCCCGGCAATTGCTGCCGGGAAACAACCTCTATAACGGTTATGGCGGGGTGCTGCGTGATGTCAGCTACCCCGCACAACACTCGCCTGCAGACTGAGACCGGCTGGCGTCAAAGCACGCTCAACGGATATTCCACGATCACCCTCACCTCATCCAGATCCGACTCGAACGCCGTCGCCCGGGTGGTAGCCTGACGAACACGTACAGACAGGTCCTTCATGGTGCCGGTCTGAACGATGTACCTGGCTTCGATGTTACGCTCCCAACGCTTCTGATCGGTCAGCGGGTTGCCCTGGGCGTCGCGGCGCATGTAGGTGCTGTTGGCGTTGGCGTAGTCTGCATCCGTGCCTTTGCCGTAGCGGGTCATGAATGTCAGGCCGGGCACGCCGTAGGTCGCCATGTTCAGGTTGTAGGTGACCATCCACGAGCGTTCGTTGGGTGAGTTGAAGTCGCTGTACTGGATGGAGTTGGCCAGGTAGATCGAGTCGGACTGCCTCAGGTAGTCGAAGTCGTCATCGCCCTGGTTGCGCTGGTGAGAAAGCGACACGGTGTGTGCGCCGTATTGCAGGGCGAGCTTCGCGCTCCAGATGTCGTTGTCGAACTCGCCGAGTAGCCGTTTGCCTTCGTCGGTCGCGTTGTAATAGTTCAGGCTGCTGGTCAGGGACAGGTCGTTGGTGATCGGCAATACGTAGGACGCCGATCCGTACTTCTGATCCCAGGCATCCTTCAACCGGCTGGTGTACAGCGAGAGACTCAGCCTGTCGGTGGCCTCGTAATCGCCGCCGAAATAGGCGAGCCAGGGCGAATCGACCGCACCACCGTAAAAAGTAACGAAGCCGTCGCGCATGTTGCTGGACACCGGCTGGCTCATCGAATGCAGGCGCCCGCCTTGCAAGGTCAGGCCGCTGATGCTGGTGTTGAGGGCGGTAACGCCGCGAAAGCTTTCCGGCAGCAGGCGAGCATCGCCATACGCGACAACGGGCGTCACCGGAAACACATCGCCCACGTGGACCACGGTGTCGAACGCACGGGCTTTCAGCGCGCCGCCGACCTTGGTGTATTCGTCGCGAGCATTGCCTTGCCCATCCACAGGCAACACATCGAACGCACTGCGACCGCCGTTTCTTCCGTCGCCGGTGTCGAGCTTGATGCCCATCATGGCGAATGCATCCACGCCAACGCCGAACGTACCTTGGGTAAAGCCCGACTGAAACCGGCCAATGATTCCCTGTGCCCAGGCTTCGGAGTAGCCGTTGCCCGTCGGGCTCGACTCGCCGTTGCGATGGTCGCGGTTCATGTAGAAGTTGCGGTTGAGGATTGTCAGCGTGCTGCCTTCGACAAAGCCTTCTTTCTGCTCTTCGGCAACGGTGGCCAGCGGCGTAATACCCGCGAGCGTTGAACATAAGGCGAAGGAAAAACGTTTACGTGGTGTCATGTGCGCTCCGTTGATTGGGCAGATCGTTAAACCTGTCGGCCTGGCCTGTTTTTATAGGTGTTCTATTGATCAATAGAGGGCTGCCAGTGAGGCACAATCTTGAAGAGGCGAACATAACGTGAAGATGACAGCGAGATTACAAATATGAAAGAAAGCCGGAATAACTTAACGGCAAATTGCAGATTCACAAAAAAAGAACAGACTCAATATGCCAACTGGCCCGTCTACGTATTCGCCCATAAAAAAAGCGTCCCGAAGGACGCTTGAAGATTCGCCTCAACCAAAGGAGCCGGAAAGCTACTAAAGGCGAACAGGGTGCTGCTCGTTACGGGCCGACTGTTGTTAGCCCTCGGATTTGGTGGACTTCCCGGACGTGGATTTCTCGTCCGAGTTGACATACTGCTCGTTCTGGCTAGCACGCTGCTGCTCGTTGAAGCGCTGCTCCTGAGCCGCGCGCATCTTGTCGGCAGCAATACTTGCGAATTCATTGCCGTCGTCAGCAAATGCACTTGTAAAGGACAAGGCCGCCACGGCGAAGACCATCGATTTAACCAGTTTCATCGTCATTTCCTCTTCTCTCGTTAATGTCTGGGTCCTGTGTTGCGCTGGACGCTTGTCAGGAATGAGGCCAGCTTACGGTGCGGTAGCTAACAGGAAGGTGAGCAGAGAATGACAATCTTGTTAGAAACCTGACATCTTGAAGATTACCAACTTGTAATGTTATCGCCACGTTCCGGTTAGCCAGCAACCGTTAACCTTGGCTCACATTCAAAAACGGAGACAAAGAACATGCGTACTGCCAAATCGTTGTTGCTGGCCCTGGCCATCCTTTCACCGCTAAGTGCCTTTGCTTACACCAGCGATGAAATAAAAGCAGAGACCCTGATCAAGGATCACCAGGCCAGCGTGCAGAAGTATGCAACCACCCATAACAAGCCCATGCCGGAAATCCAGGAATACAAGTACGGCATGAAGCTGGACGTTGCCAAGGTGATCCGCAAATCACCGGATCTGAAAACCTGCAGCGTCATGCCCAAACTCATGACCTACCAGGATTCCAAGGGTAATTTGAAGACCGTTCAGTACCAGATCCTCAGCGGGTGCAGAAACAGCCAATGATTCCAGACCCGCCAGGAGGCCACCCCGAAACGCTGAACCCAACGCTCCACCCACCGTCAGCCCGGACAATCGTCCGGGCTGACTTTTTTGCGTCTGCCCGTTGTGCCTGCCCTCTTGTTCCCAGCCTGCTCGGCCCTTGAACGAGGTGTTTTTTTGCAACACCTGCGCATTTACGTGGTCAACGCATGCCCTCGTGCGTGTTCGACGCAATGTGCCTGAACGGCTGTCCGGGCCATCAGAGTCTGCCTGGGCATGACTCGGCCGGGATACTCGTTGCCGACCACGCTGGAATTGAAACTGGATTCACGGATTTTGGAATGACGGATGCTTGAACTTGTTGCTGCTTTTATCTGCCTCACTTCGCTGCTGACCTATGTGAACTTTCGCTTTATCGGTCTGCCTCCTACCATCGGTGTGATGGTCACGGCGCTGATGTTCTCACTGATTCTGCAAGGCCTGAGCCTGATGGGCTTTCCCGGCCTTGAAAACCGCGTGCAGGAACTGATCGGCCAGATCGACTTCGGCGACCTGCTGATGAACTGGATGCTGTCCTTTTTGCTGTTCGCAGGCGCTCTACACGTCAACCTGGCGGACCTGCGCAGCTATCGCTGGCCCATCGGCCTGCTGGCAACCTTCGGCGTGCTGATCGCAACCACCGTGATCGGTGCCCTGGCGTACTGGATCTTCGCCCTGTTTGGCTGGCACGTCAGCCCGCTCTATTGCCTGCTGTTCGGCGCACTGATTTCGCCGACCGACCCCATTGCGGTACTCGGTGTACTGCGCACGGCCAACGCGTCGAAACCGCTCAAGACCACTATTGTTGGCGAGTCGCTGTTCAACGACGGCACAGCGGTGGTGGTGTTCACCGTGCTGCTGGGCATTGCGCAACTCGGTGAAACCCCGACCGTGGGCGAAACCGCCATGCTGTTCGTGCACGAGGCAGTGGGCGGCGTGCTGTTCGGCGGCCTGATCGGCTATGCCGTGTACCTGATGATCAAGAGCATCGAGCAGTACCAGATTGAGGTCATGCTGACGCTCGCGCTGGTCATCGGCGGCTCGGCGATGGCGTCGGAGCTGCATGTTTCAGGTCCCATCGCGATGGTCGTGGCCGGACTGATCATCGGCAATCTGGGTCGCAACCTGGCCATGAACGACATGACCCGTCGCTACCTGGACGGCTTCTGGGAGCTGCTGGATGACATGCTCAACGCCCTGCTGTTCGCGCTGATCGGCATGGAGCTGTTGCTGCTGCCGTTCTCGTGGCAGCACCTGATTGCCGCCAGCCTGTTGGCCGTGGCGATCCTGCTGTCGCGTTTCGTCACCGTGGCACCTGCCATTTTGCTGTTGCGTCGCTGGCGGACTGTGCCACAGGGCACTGTGCGCATCCTGACATGGGGTGGGTTGCGCGGCGGCGTATCGGTGGCACTGGCGCTGGCCCTGCCGACCGGTCCGGAGCGCGATCTGCTGCTGAGCATCACCTACATCGTGGTACTGCTCTCGATCCTGCTGCAGGGCCTGACCATCGGCAAACTGGTCAAGGCCGTCACGCGCGAGCCGCAGGTCAAGGACTCCGCCCACTGAGTGAGTGAACAAAAGCCGGTCGCCACTTCCATTGGCGAGGCGATTGGCTAAGATGCCCGAACCGCAGATTGTGATCTGCGGCATCACCGAGGCACAGGAGCTGCAATGTCCACCGAAGAGGAGCTCGCCATTTCCGGCGGCACACCGATGATTCCCGATCAGCGCCGGGAGTTGATGCTGCGGCAGTTGCGCAAGCATCAGGTCCTGAGCGTGCATCAGCTGATGGAAATGTTCGAGTGTTCGCACATGACCATCCGCCGTGACATCGCGTTGCTGGAGCAGGAAGGCCGTGCCTATTCGGTCACCGGCGGCGTGCGCATCGCCAGCCAGGTGCACAGCGAACCCAGCCATCAATCGAAGGCCGTGGTCGAGTTGCCACAGAAACAGGGCATGGCGCGGCTGGCAGCCGGCCTGTTGCACCCGGACATGACGATTTATCTGGATGCGGGCACCAGCACACTGGAAATCGTGCCGCACATCGTGGCGTTGTCGGGCATGACCGTGGTCACCAATGACTTCGGTGTGGTGAATGCGCTGGCCGATGCGGGGCATGTGGATGTGATTCACACTGGCGGCCTGCTCGACCATCCCAACCTGTCTAGCGTGGGCGGACTGGCGGCGGCGACCTTGCGGCAACTGGCGACAGACGTGGCCTTCATGTCCACCAGTTCGTGGGATCTGCAGCGCGGCACTACGACGCCCTCGGCCTTGAAAGTCGAGGTCAAGCAGGCGGCCATGCAATCCGCCTCACAAACCGTGCTGGTCGCAACCAGCTCCAAATACGGCACGTTTGGCATGTACAAGGTCGCCGGGCTTGATCAGTTCGACACCATCATCACCGACGCCGCCCTGGCCGAAGCCGCCGCCGACGGCATCCGCAAACAGCGCATTGAACTGTTGCTGGCTCCAGTGGGCGGCAAGCGCCAGGTTCGTGACTGAACAGATGCAGACCTGTGGAGAGTGAGCTTGCTCACGAAGGCTGCTTTCCAG
>NZ_FRDA01000006.1:211149-361794 GCF_900143095.1 Pseudomonas asturiensis
ACACCGGCCCCTTCGCGGACAAGTACGCCCCCACTGGCTGAAACCGGTTTTCAACTTGTGGGAGTGAGCTTGCTCACGAAGGCTGACTTCCAGCCGCAACCCTTCAACTGAATATACCGGCCCCTTCGCGGGCTAATCTGCCGTCTGTCGTATCACAAATCGGCCGTCTTTCCCCGTGCCTGATCGAAAAACCCTATCGATGTTAACTTATGTGAAAAATAAAAATACTTCACATTATTTACTCATTGATCCACTATCCGGTTCACAGATCAGAACAATAACGTCCACCCGCTGGCAGCACAGGCGCGGACACTGACTTTGAGGATTACTGCATGAACACTAAGAATGTTGGCGTTATCGGCTTGGGTGCGATGGGTCTGGGCATTGCCCGTTCATTGCTGCGCAGCGGCTTCAATGTGCATGCGTGCGATGTGCGCACCAGCGTGACCGAGGCGTTCGCTCAGGAAGGTGGTGTTGCATGTGAATCCCCGGCTGCCATGGCGGCTGCCTGTGACGTGATCGTCACGGTCGTGGTCAACGCCGAGCAGACCGAAACCGTGCTGTTCGGCGAGAACGGTGCAATCGCCGCGCTGCGCCCTGGCAGTCTGGTGATCGGCTGCGCCACCGTCGCGCCGACCTTCGCTGTCGAGCTGGGCGAGCGTCTGGCCGCACAGAACCTGTTGTACCTCGACGCCCCGATCTCCGGCGGCGCAGCCAAGGCCGCTTCCGGCCAGATGACCATGATGACCTCAGGCCCGGCCGAGTCGTACGCCAAGGCAGAAGCGATCCTCAACGGCATGGCCGGCAAGGTCTATCGCCTGGGCGACGTCCACGGTCTGGGCTCGAAAGTGAAAATCATCAACCAATTGCTGGCGGGCGTGCACATTGCCGCAAGCGCCGAAGCCATGGCGCTGGGTCTGCGTGAAGGTGTCGATGCCGACGCTCTGTACGAAGTGATCACCAACAGCGCCGGCAACTCGTGGATGTTCGAAAACCGCGTGCCGCACATCCTCAACGCCGATTACACGCCCCTGTCGGCTGTGGACATTTTCGTCAAGGACCTGGGTCTGGTGCTGGATACCGCCCGCAGCAGCAAATTCCCGCTGCCGCTTTCGGCCACCGCGCACCAGATGTTCATGCAGGCCTCCAGCGCCGGTTTCGGTCGCGAGGATGACTCCGCGGTGATCAAGATTTTCCCGGGCATCGAACTGCCGAAAGCCAAGACCGATAAAGCCTGAGGAGCCGTTGATGAGCCTGACTGACGCTCGCCCGCTGCTGGGCTGCATTGCCGATGACTTCACCGGCGCGACTGACCTGGCCAACATGCTGGTGCGCGGCGGTATGCGCACCGTGCAGAGCATCGGTATCCCGAGCGCCGAAATGGCAGCCGGTCTGGATGCCGACGCCATTGTCATCGCCCTGAAGTCGCGCACCACGCCTTCAGCCGACGCGGTCGCCGAGTCGCTGGCCGCGCTGGAATGGCTGCGCGAACGCGGCTGTGAACAGATTTTCTTCAAATACTGCTCGACCTTCGACTCCACCGCCGCAGGCAATATCGGCCAGGTCAGCGAAGCATTGCTGGAACAACTGGGCAGCGACTTCACCCTGGCGTGCCCGGCATTCCCGGAAAACGGCCGCACGATTTTCCGTGGCCATCTGTTTGTTCAAGACCAGTTGCTCAGCGAATCGGGCATGCAGAATCACCCGCTGACGCCGATGACCGACGCCAATCTGGTGCGCGTCCTGCAAGCGCAGACCACCCACAAAGTCGGCCTGCTGCGTTACGACAGCGTCGCCAAAGGCGTGGAAACCGTGCGCAGCAAGATTGCCGAACTGCGCGCCGAAGGCGTGAGCATGGCGATTGCCGATGCGTTGTCCGATGCCGACCTGTATGTGCTAGGAGAAGCCTGCGCCGACCTGCCGCTGTTGACGGGCGGCTCTGGCCTGGCGCTGGGCTTGCCGGGCAACTTCCGCAAGGCAGGCAAACTGCGCGATATAGAAGCAGCCAGACACATTGACGTCGGCGGCGGTGAAGTGGTGCTGGCAGGCAGCGCGTCGGTCGCCACCAACGGTCAGGTTGCGGCCTGGCTGGAAGGCAATCGCCCTGCCCTGCGCATCAATCCGCTGGACCTGGCTGCGGGCAAACCCGTGGTCGAGCAGGCACTGGCGTTCGCCAGAGATGCCGGGCAAACCGTGCTGATCTACGCGACCAGCACACCGGATGAAGTCAAAGCCGTGCAGAAAGAGCTGGGCGTGGAGCGCTCCGGCGCAATGGTCGAGGAAGCGCTGGGCCAGATCGCCAAAGGCCTGCTCGACACAGGCGTGCGACGCTTCGTGGTCGCAGGCGGCGAAACGTCCGGGGCAGTGGTTCAGGCGCTGGGCGTGCAACTGCTGCAGATCGGCGCACAGATTGATCCGGGGGTTCCGGCCACGTTCAGCAACGGCGCTCAACCGCTGGCGCTGGCCCTCAAGTCCGGCAACTTCGGCGCCCGCGATTTCTTCGCCAAGGCCCTCAAGCAACTGGGGGGGGAAGCCTGATGATCGACGAGAACGCACTGCGTCAGGAAATCTGTGATGTCGGCAGGCTGCTCTACGGCCGTGGCTATACGGTCGGCAGCGCGGGCAACATCAGCGCGCGCCTTGATGACGGCTGGCTGATCACGCCGACCGATGCCTGCCTGGGTCGCATGGACCCGGCCGATATCGCCAAGGTCAACCTGGCGGGCGAATGGGTATCCGGCAGCAAGCCGTCCAAGACCCTGGCGCTGCATCGCGAAGTCTACGACCGCAACCCGCACGTCGGCGGCGTGGTGCACACCCATTCCACGCACCTGGTGGCGCTGACCCTGGCGGGCGTGTGGCGTGAAGACGACATTCTGCCGCCACTGACGCCCTATCAGGTCATGAAAGTCGGGCACATCCCGCTGATCGCTTACGAGCGTCCGGGCTCGCCGAAAGTGGCCGAGCAGGTCGCACAACTGGCCAATAGCGTGCGCGGTGTGATGCTTGAGCGTTTGGGCCCGGTGGTCTGGGAAAGCTCGGTAGCCAAGGCGTGCTACGCCCTGGAAGAACTTGAAGAAACGGCCCGTCTGTGGCTGATGACCCACCCAAAACCTGCACCGCTGGAGCCTGAGGCTCTGGAAGAACTGCGGCAGGTGTTCGGCGCCAAGTGGTAACCAAAACGAATTGATCAGGGGGCGTATTGCGCCTCCAGGCCAAACCCGGCATGGCCGGAAAACAATAACAACAGGAATCGAGAGCATGACTTACCCCACCCCCGCTGTTCGGATTTGCTCGCTGTCACCCTTCGTCGGCCTTGATGGGAGCGCGCAAGCATGACGCCACTCATGTTGATGGTCGTGGCCGGTGCGGGCATCGCACTGTTGTTGTTTCTGGTCCTTAAATACAAATTTCAGCCCTTTGTCGCGCTGATGCTGGTCAGCATCATTGTGGCGCTGGTCGCGGGCGTCAAACCTGCCGACCTGGTTGCCACCATTGAAGGCGGCATGGGCAAGACCCTCGGCCACATTGCGATCATCATCGCCCTGGGCGCGATGATCGGGCGCATCATCGAACTCTCCGGTGGCGCCGAAGCGCTGGCCAAGACCCTCATCAACCGCTTCGGCAACAAGCGCACGCCGCTGGCGCTGACAGTGGCGGGCTTCATGGTCGGCATTCCGGTGTTCTTCGAAGTCGGCGTGATCATCCTCATGCCGCTGGCCTACGGCGTAGCCCGTGCCGCGCGCAAGCCGCTGATGATCTTCGCCCTGCCGATGTGTGCAGCGTTGCTGGCGGTACACGCCTTTCTGCCGCCGCATCCGGGCGCTGTTGCAGCGGCCAGTCAGTTGGGCGCAGACCTGGGTCGCGTGCTGATGCTGGGCATTCCGATCGTGGCCGTGCTGTGTGTGATTGGTTATTTCGTGGCCGGTCGCATGACACGCAAGACCTACCCGATGACCGACGATATCCGCGCCGAAGTCTACGGCCCGCATGTCACCAACGAAGACCTGGAAGCCTGGGCGCGCAACGATTATTCAAACGTGCGTGAAGCCACTGAAACCCGCACCCTGGGTGCCGAGGAAAGCGCCAGCAGCCTGGCGAGCAAGCTGCCGCCTGCGCCTGCGCCGGGCTTCGGTCTGATCATCGCGTTGATTCTGCTGCCAATCGTGCTGATCCTCCTGGGCACGCTGGCGACGACCATGCTGCCTGCCACGTCCACGCTGCGTGCCGTCCTGACCGTACTCGGCGCGCCGCTGGTGGCGTTGTTGATCGATACCCTGCTGTGCGCCTGGCTGCTGGGCTCGCGTCGTGGCTGGAGCCGCACGCAAGTGTCCGACGTGATCGGTTCGGCGCTGCCGGGTGTGGCGATGGTGATTCTGATCGCCGGTGCCGGTGGCGTATTCGGCAAGGTGCTGGTCGATACCGGTATCGGCGCGGTTGTCTCCGAAGCACTGCGCAATACCGGCCTGCCGGTACTGGCGCTGGGCTTCCTGCTGACCCTGCTGCTGCGTGCAGTACAAGGTTCGACCACGGTTGCACTGGTGACTACCGCCGGGATTCTCAGCCCGCTGATCGCGACGCTGGACCTGAGCGCCAACCACCTGGCCCTGCTGTGTCTGGCCATGGGCGGTGGCGGTCTGGCCATGTCGCACATCAACGACGCCGGTTACTGGATGTTCACCAAGCTGGCAGGCCTGAACGTCGCCGACGGCTTGCGCACCTGGACCGTACTGGTCACGCTGCTGGGCACACTGGGCTTCGTGATTACCCTGCTGCTTTGGCCATTCGTCTGACCTTTTGAAGACTGGAGTTAACATGCCTCGTTTTGCCGCCAACCTCAGCATGCTGTACCCGCAGCATGATTTCCTTGAGCGCTTTGCCGCAGCCGCCGCCGATGGTTTCGGCGCGGTCGAGTACCTGTTTCCTTACGCCTGGACCGCGCAGGAGCTCAAGCAGCGCCTGGACGACAACGGCCTGGTGCAGGCGCTGTTCAATGCGCCACCGGGTGACTGGGATGCGTGCGAACGAGGCATCGCCACCCTGCCGGGTCGTGAAGCGGAGTTTCGCAGCGGCATCGAACGTGCGCTGGAATACGCGCAGGTGCTAGGCAATGATCGGATTCACGTGATGGCAGGTCTGCTGCCCAGCGAAGACCTGCGTGAGCGTCATCAGGCGGTCTATCTGGAAAACCTGGCATTCGCGGCGGAACAGGCCAGGGGCGCTGGCGTCACGATCCTGATCGAGCCGATCAACACCCGCGATATGCCGGGCTTCTTCCTCAATCGCCAGGATCAGGCGCAGGCCATCTGTAAGCAGGTGGGTGCCGATAACCTCAAGGTGCAGTTCGATTGCTATCACTGCCAGATCGTCGAAGGCGACCTGACCAGCAAACTGCGTCGTGACTTCGCCGGGATCGGCCATATCCAGATCGCTGGCGTGCCGGATCGCAACGAGCCGGACCTGGGCGAGCTGAACTACGAACACCTGTTCAACGTCATCGACCAGCTGGGTTACACAGGCTGGATCGGCTGCGAGTACCGCCCGAAAGGCGACACCAGCGAAGGGCTGGCGTGGCTGCGGCAGTTGCAAGGGAAGTGATCTGAAAGGTAAGGCGGCGCTTTCTCAAGCTCAATGAAACGCCGCCTCTTATCCAACAACCTGTCACTTACGAAACGTGATTTTCCGGGAGCGGACCGGCTTTCAATTTGTAGGCGTGGACGTGTCCACGAAGACTGACTTTCAGGCGCAACACTTCGGCTGAATGCACTGCTCCTTCGCGGACAAGCGGAGCGCCGCCCGGTCCGCTCCCACTGGTTGAAACCGGTTTTCAATTCTGCACGTGCACTCCTGCCAGTTGAGGCGGGTCACTCGGGCGCGTCGAACTGATCCTTGATGTAACGAATCTCTGTACGGCCATGCGGCGCAGGCTGACCGTCTTCGCCCAGGTTGACGAACACCATCTTTTCAACGGTCAGGATGCTCTTGCGGGTGATCTTGTTGCGGACCTGGCACATCAGTGTGATCGAGGTACGACCAAACTCGGTGGCGGTGATGCCCAGCTCGATGATGTCGCCCTGCCGCGAGGCACTGACGAAGTTGATCTCGGAAATGTACTTGGTGACCACACGCTGATTGCCCAACTGGACAATGGCGTAGATGGCCGCTTCTTCATCGATCCAGCGCAACAGGCTGCCGCCGAACAGGGTGCCGTTGGGATTCAGGTCTTCAGGCTTGACCCACTTGCGGGTGTGGAAATTCATGTTCACTCCTGAGCGTCTTCGATAAGAGAACCGCATGATGGCAGAGCGGGACGCCCACGCCCATGCCTGGACCCATTGTGACTGTGTATCGACACGATTGACGCACCACGACCGGCACAAACAATCAGGCATCGTAAGCTGCTGTGGGCCAAGAATATTCCGGCAGACGCCGAGCCAGACGCTCGCAAACCGACAGAAAGCCTTGGGAAGAATCGCCAGCGCGGCTATACTGCCAACCGTTTCAAGCGGCCATCCACGCTGATGCCGCTCCCGCCACCTGTCCGAGGGGCGCTGCAGCAGGTTTCCCTGTCAGGCTCGGATGGGGCGTTGTTTGACCGATCGTTTCTCAGTCGGCAAGCCTTAAACGCACAACGGCGCCCATTCGCATATTTATGGAATGGAGACTCTCTATGAGTGCTGTAATCACGCCCGCAGAATTTAACGATTTCAAGGTTGCCGACATTTCCCTGGCTGCCTGGGGCCGCCGCGAAACCATCATCGCCGAATCCGAAATGCCAGCCCTGATGGGTCTGCGCCGCAAGTATGCCGGTGAGCAGCCGTTGAAAGGCGCGAAAATCCTCGGCTGCATCCACATGACCATTCAGACTGCCGTACTGATCGAAACCCTGGTTGCCCTGGGTGCCGAAGTACGCTGGTCGTCCTGCAACATTTTCTCCACTCAGGACCAGGCCGCCGCTGCCATCGCCGCTGCCGGCATCCCTGTGTTCGCCTGGAAAGGCGAAACGGAAGAAGAGTACGAGTGGTGCATCGAGCAGACCATCCTCAAGGACGGTCAGCCATGGGACGCCAACATGATCCTCGACGACGGCGGCGACCTGACCGAGATCATCCACAAGAAATACCCGGCGATGCTGGACAAGATCCACGGCGTTACCGAAGAAACCACCACGGGCGTTCACCGCCTGCTGGACATGCTGGCCAAGGGCGAGCTGAAAATCCCGGCCATCAACGTCAACGACTCGGTGACCAAGAGCAAGAACGACAACAAGTACGGCTGCCGTCACAGCCTGAACGACGCCATCAAGCGCGGCACCGACCACTTGCTGTCCGGCAAGCAGGCGCTGGTGATCGGCTACGGTGACGTGGGCAAGGGTTCAGCCCAGTCCCTGCGTCAGGAAGGCATGATCGTCAAAGTGACCGAAGTTGATCCGATCTGCGCAATGCAGGCGTGCATGGACGGTTTCGAACTGGTTTCCCCGTTCATCGACGGCGAAAACGACGGCACCGAAGCAAGCATCGACAAGGCGCTGCTGGGCAAGATCGACCTGATCGTCACCACTACCGGTAACGTCAACGTCTGTGATGCCAACATGCTCAAAGCCCTGAAGAAGCGTGCCGTGGTCTGCAACATCGGCCACTTCGACAACGAAATCGACACCGCTTTCATGCGCAAGAACTGGGCATGGGAAGAAGTGAAGCCTCAGGTTCACAAGATCCACCGTACTGGCGCTGGCGCATTCGACGCCCAGAACGATGACTACCTGATCCTGCTGGCCGAAGGCCGTCTGGTTAACCTGGGCAACGCCACTGGCCACCCTAGCCGCATCATGGATGGTTCGTTTGCCAACCAGGTTCTGGCGCAGATCTTCCTGTTCGAGCAGAAGTACGCCAACCTGTCGCCAGCCCAGAAAGCCGAGCGCCTGACCGTTGAAGTGCTGCCGAAGAAACTCGACGAGGAAGTGGCCCTGGAAATGGTCCGCGGTTTCGGCGGCGTCGTGACCAAACTGACCAAGACCCAGGCCGACTACATCGGCGTGACCGTCGAAGGTCCGTTCAAGCCACACGCTTACCGCTACTGATTGATCGCTGTGAGTGTGCGCGGCGTTTCCGACGCTCCGCACGCTCACAGCAATCAATGACTTGTAGGAGCGGACTTGTCCGCGAAGAGATTCGTTGAACCGGCTGCTCCTTGACGCCTATACGAGCTTTTCGCGGACAAGTCCGCTTCCACACTCTGCGACCTCCCGTTCGCTTCAAGATGAGATCGGCCTCCATGAGCCAAGAACGTCGCTACAGCTTCGAGTTCTTCCCGACCAAGACCGACGCTGGACATGAAAAGCTGCTGAACGTTGCTCGTCAGCTGGCAAGTTACAACCCGGATTTTTTCTCCTGCACCTACGGTGCCGGTGGTTCGACCCGCGACCGCACGCTCAATACCGTGCTGCAGCTGGAAAACGAAGTCAAAGTACCGGCCGCACCGCACCTGTCGTGTGTGGGTGACAGCAAGGCCGACCTGCGCGCCCTGCTGAGTCAGTACAAGGACGCCGGTATCAAGCGCATCGTTGCGCTGCGTGGCGACCTGCCTTCGGGCATGGGCATGGCCAGCGGTGAGCTGCGTCACGCCAATGACCTGGTCAGCTTCATTCGTGAAGAGACAGGCAGCCACTTCCACATCGAAGTCGCCGCTTACCCGGAAATGCACCCTCAGGCGCGCAACTTCGAAGACGACCTCAAGCATTTCGTCAACAAGGCCAACGCCGGTGCCGACAGTGCGATCACCCAATACTTCTTCAACGCCGACAGCTATTTCTACTTTGTCGAGCGCGTGCAGAAGCTGGGCGTGAACATTCCGATCGTGCCGGGCATCATGCCGATCACCAACTACAGCAAACTGGCGCGTTTCTCCGATGCCTGCGGTGCGGAAATTCCACGCTGGATCCGCAAACAGCTGGAAGCGTACGGCGATGACGTGCAAAGCATTCAGGCATTCGGCGAAGACGTCATTACCGAAATGTGCGAACGCCTGCTGCAAGGCGGCGCGCCTGGCCTGCACTTCTACACCCTGAATCAGGCGGACCCGAGCCTGGCAGTCTGGAACAACCTCAAACTGCCACGCTGACAACCGCTGCAATACCGCGATTTCCCTGATAATTTCCGGGAGATCGCGGCGCAATACACCGTTGGGCAGCAGGAACGCGGCGTATTGCGTTCGCTCTGTTATACTCCAGCCTTCCCGCCAGGCTTACGCCCGGACGCTCGGTCTTGCAAACGCCACCTCGCTCACGCCAACAGCACGTTTTTCATCCAGTGCAGGCGTCAGGAGAAGGCTGAAGACCCCGCAGGACCGGACGGGATCGCGTTGTCTTTACACGCCATTCACGCCAGGCAAGACATCCCTTGAGCTTAAGCTCCAACAGAACAGGATTACTCATGTCCTTTGCTTCCCTCGGTCTCTCCGAGGCTTTAGTCCGCGCCATCGAGGCAGCGGGCTACACCCAGCCTACTCCGGTGCAACAGCGGGCCATTCCCGCCGTGTTGCAAGGTCGCGACCTGATGGTTGCGGCACAGACAGGTACTGGTAAAACCGGCGGTTTCGCCCTCCCTATCCTGGAGCGGCTGTTTCCCAATGGTGTTCCGGACAAATCCCAACGTCACGGCCCGCGCCAACCCCGCGTGCTGGTCCTGACCCCGACCCGCGAACTGGCCGCACAGGTGCATGAGAGCTTCAAGATCTATGCCCGCGACCTGAAGTTCGTCAGCGCCTGCATCTTCGGCGGCGTCGGCATGAACCCGCAGGTTCAGGCCATGTCCCGTGGTGTGGACGTGCTGGTAGCCTGCCCTGGCCGCCTGCTCGACCTGGCTGGCCAAGGCAGCGTCGACCTGTCCCATGTTGAAATTCTGGTGCTCGATGAAGCAGACCGGATGCTCGACATGGGCTTCGTCCACGACGTGAAGAAGGTCTTGGCCCGTTTGCCTGCCAAGCGCCAGAACCTGTTGTTCTCGGCCACCTTTTCCAACGACATCACAGCGTTGGCCGGCAAGCTGCTGCACAACCCGGAGCGCATCGAGGTTACGCCGCCGAACACCACGGTCGAGCGTATCGAGCAACGTGTGTTCCGCCTTGCAGCCAACCACAAGCGTTCACTGCTGGCGCACCTGATCACCGTCGGCGCCTGGGAACAAGTGCTGGTGTTCACCCGTACCAAGCACGGCGCCAACCGCCTGGCCGAGTACCTGGACAAGCACGGCCTTGCTGCCGTTGCGATTCACGGCAACAAGAGCCAGAACGCGCGCACCAAGGCCCTGGCCGACTTCAAGGCTGGCGACGTCCGCATCATGGTTGCCACCGATATCGCCGCACGCGGCCTGGATATCGATCAGTTGCCGCACGTGGTCAACTTCGAACTGCCGAACGTCGATGAAGACTACGTTCACCGTATCGGTCGTACCGGCCGTGCCGGTCGTTCGGGCGAGGCGATCTCGCTGGTCGCACCGGACGAAGAGAAGCTGCTCAAAAGCATCGAGCGCATGACCAAGCAGAAGATCCCGGACGGCGATCTGATGGGCTTCGACATCACTGCAGTCGAGGCTGAAAAGCCTGAAGTGCGTGAGCGTCCTGACGTTCGCAACGCCCGTGGCGCACGTCCGGCCCGTGGTGATGGCGACAAGAACAACGGCGGTCGTCGCGACAAGGGAAAGGATAAGGGCAAGGAAAAACCGGCCGCATCTGCAGCCAGTGGCGAACGCCCTGCCCGTCAACCACGCGAAAAAAAACCTCGTGAAGGCACGCCTCGCGGCGAACAGCGCGCTTCACAAGCCGCTGCACCGCGCCCGCAATCGGACCGTGCGCCTGACGAGTTCCTGGATGACGAAGTGGATAACTTCGGCAACCGCGCCGACTACGTCAGCCCCTATCAGGGCAAAGGCCAGAATCGCGGTCGTCGTCCAGCGGCAGCACCTGGCGCGGCAGCTCCGGCAGCCGGCGGCGCAGCACGTCCTGCCAATCCGGGTCGTACCGGTGGCGGCGCTCGTACGGCTTCCGGCACCGGCGCACCAAAGCGTAACGGCGCAGGTGCAGGTTCCGCACCCCGCTCACGCGATGGTCAGGCTCCGCGCAACCGTCGTCCGTCAGCGCCTCGTGACGACCGTGCACCTCGCGAGCCGCAGGAGCCGGTCGTGCGCAGCCAGCGCGATGGTCAGCCACAGCCGAAGATCGTGCACAAAGAGTCAAAGATCGACCGCTTCCCGTCGGCAGAGCAGCTGGATCAGTTGCCTGCCCGCCCACGCGGCGAAAAACCGGCCCTGCTGACCCGCAATCGCGACAGCTGATCGCCGAGCAGTAAACAAAACGCCCTGGCTTGCCGGGGCGTTTTTGTGTGTGCCGGTTGCTGCTCGCCGACCGTGCCCATCGGTGCCACGTCACACCAAAGGCGTCCAGAGAGGCAGCCCACGGAATGGGAGCGATCACCCACAATGGTGGCTGACGGCATACACACCAAGTGGGAGGCGGCTTGCCGGCGATGGCGTCAGGCCAGTCGCTGCAGAGTCGACTGAAAAAACGCATCGCCGGCAAGCCGCCTCCCACAGAGTCTGCATTTATCCAGAGACGCTTGTGTATAACGCTGAGCAGGCAGGCACATCGCGCGGGAACGATGAGCCAGTAAACGAACACACAAAAACGCCGACCCAAGGGTCGGCGTTTTTTCGTTCAGGTGAACACTTACTTCTTCTGTACGCCTTCGAAGGTGATGTCCAGATCCAGCGTCTGCGACGTCGGACCTGGGCCTTTGATGCCGAAGTCGTTCAGGTTAAGCGTCGAAGTACCGTTGAAGCCGGCACGGTAGCCGCCCCATGGATCCTTGCCTTCGCCGTTGAACGTGGCTTTGATCACGATTGGCTTGGTCACGCCGTGCAGGGTCAGGTCGCCGGTCACGTCAGCCGTCTTGGCACCGGTGGATTTGACGCTGGTGGAGACGAACTTGGCTTCCGGGAATTTGCCGGCGTCCAGGAAGTCCTTGCTCAGGATGTGCTTGTCACGCTCGGCATGGTTGGTGAACAGGCTGGCAGTCTTCAGCTCGACCGCGATCTTGCTGGCTTCAGGCTTGGCAGCATCGAAGCTGAACGTACCGTCCCAGTCCTTGAAGGTACCGTGGATGAAGCTGTAGCCCAGGTGGCTGATCTTGAAGTCAACGAAAGCGTGCTGACCTTCCTTGTCGATAACGTAGTCGGCAGCCATTGCCTGGCCGGCAGACAACAGTGCGGTACCCAGAGCCAGAGCGGCGAGAGACTTCTTCAACATGCTTTTATTCCCGTTTTGGTTGAACAATCAATGTCGACCCAACATGCGTTTAAGGGTCACATCGCGATCGATGAAGTGATGTTTCAGTGCAGCCAGGCCATGGAGTCCCGCGAAAATCACGATGGTCCAGGCCAGATACAGGTGAATCCAGCCAGCGGTTTCTGCCTGCTCCGGCAGACCCGAAACCAGGGCAGGTATTTCGAACAGGCCGAATACCGGAATTCCTACGCCATCGGCGGTGGAGATCAGGTAACCGGCAAACATCACGGCAAACAGCGCAACGTACAGAAACAGATGGCCAAACGCAGCGCCGATGCGCGTCATGCGGCTGTAGCTCGACAACGGCGGCGGAGGCGGACTGAGCAAACGCCAGACCACACGAACGAGCATGATTGCGAACAGGGTGATGCCAATGCTCTTGTGCAGATCAGGCCCGGCTTTACGCCAGGTATCGTAGTAATCCAGCCCGACCATCCAGAGCCCCAGTGCGAACAAACCAAACACTACAACGGCTACACCCCAGTGCAGCACCATGCTGACCAGACCGTAGCGAGAGGATGAGTTACCTAACTGCATTGCCAATACCTTGTCAGAAGTGTTACCAGACTAGCGTTTTATCTATCGAATGAAAGCGCAAAATTTCGCTTCGATGCATCGAAGAACATGATCAATCGGCGGCTGAAGTTTTCCTCATGCCTGACCTTTCATCGCCTTCGCAGCAGCAGCATCCCGATAAATTCAGCGCTGTAACACTTTGCAATGACCATCGGCCGTTCGATGCCGATGAACGGCAGCATTGCACCCCGCGAACTCATTTCACTGCATGCCCAACAGAGAGAACGAATTCGCCGCGCATAAAAAAAGGGGCACGGTTCGCACCGTGCCCCTTGCGTTCAGCGGTTGCCCGTCAGTTCTTGACGTCTGCAGGCGCTGTATCAGTGGCCTTGGCTGCAGGCTTTTTGGTGTCATCGGCCTTGGCCGGAGCCTTCTTCGCTGGCTCCTTTTTCACCGGCTCTTTCTTGGCCGGTTCTTTCTTGGCAGGCTCTTTGTGCGGCGTCTTCTTCGCCGGTTCAGCCTTGGTGGCAGGCTTCTTGACGGGTTCGGCTTTAACCGGCGGCGTAACCACAGGGGCGACGACGGGTGCGACCGGAGCAGGCACTGGAGCAGGAGCAGGTTCAGGGGCTTTCTCGGCGGGTGCCGGGGCTTGCTCCGGTGTGTCGGAGCCGCCGAACATCCGCGAGAAGAAACCCGGCTTGTCGGCCTGCGGCTTGGCAGGCTCAGCCGGCTTATCGGATGAACCGCCAAACAGGTTGCTGAAGAAGTTGCCTTCCGACTTCTGCGGCGCTGGCGCTGGTGCCTTCGGTGGAACGACCTTGACCGGCTCGAATGACTTGCCTGCCGCTAGATCCTGCACCTGACTGGCTGCACGCTGACCACTGCGCAGCGCGCCTTCCAGCGTGCCGGGGTACAAGGTGTCGGTGTGCTCACCCGCAAACGCGACACGCTGGATCGGCCGTTCCCACAGACGCCAGTACTTGCTGATCTGGCCAGGACCGAACGCCAGATACGAACCGCCCGTCGACGGGTCGACGCTGTAGCGACGGATTTCGTAACCGGTGTAGGCACCGCGTGCCTCAGGGTAGAACGCATGCAGACGGATCAGCACCTGATCGACCAGTTGCTTGTCGCCAAAGGCCTGCATGATGCGAGCGTTGTCGCCGGACAGGTTGATCACCACATTGGCGCCGCCCTTGAGCGCAGGCTCGATCCACAGCATGCCAAGGCCCGTGTTACTGAACACTTCACCCGACATGCGCGCCTTGCTGTCCCAGACCGGCGTCTTGAACTTGAGCATGATCTGGTCGCGCCAGCCGTAATTGGTGCTCTTGACCGCGCCCATGTGCTGGGCATCCAGCGCCGGGGTCATCTGAATCTTGCTCAGCGAACGCAAGGGCACTGCCAGGACGACGTAATCAGCGGTGTAGCTCGCAGCACCGGCCTTGACCGTGACGTGGTCCTTGTCCTGAATGACGGCCGATACAGGCGAGTTGGTCTTGATGGTTTTCAGCTGTTTGACGAACGCCTGAGCCAGCACGGTGCTGCCACCGGGCAGGCGCGAGGCCCGCAGGTCACGCTCGTCCACGGAGCGATAGACGCTGGACTGCTGAGCGAAATACAGCAACGACAGGCGCGAAGGCTCGTCGTAACGCGTACGAATCTGCTGGTTGATCAACTGACGCGCCGTGGTCGGCAGGTTCAGGCGATCCAGCCAGTTGGCGACGTTGATCTGGTCCAGCGCGAACAGGGTGCTGTTGGACGCCGGGTTCTGCGGGTCGTCAATCGACCGCGCCAGGTTGTCCAGCGTATCGTTGTAACGCTTGATGGCTTCGGCAGTAGCCGGCTGTTTGGCTGCCAGATCCGCCTGGGTGAAGTACACACCATCGATCAGGTAGCTGGGCGTGCGCACAAACTCGGGGGCAGGCACGGTGGCCAGTTTGAAGGTGTCCAGGTAGCGGTTGAGTACCGGCTGCGCCTTGGTATTGCCGATCCACTCACTGGTGGCCAGCCCCGAGCGTCCGCCCAGACTCGGCCTGGCTTCGAGCAGCGTGACCTGCCAGCCTTTGACTTGCAGCTCATAGGCCGCTGTCAGGCCAGCCATGCCGCCGCCGACGACAATCGCGGTTCGTTGTTTGTCATCGGCGAGCGTCGAAACGCTGACCAGCCCTGTCACTATCAGCGCACACGCGCGCAGCCACCCAGAAAGCATTCCGTGAACTCCGAAAAAACAAGGGGAAGGTTGGGCAAGTCGGCCCGGAACATCGAATAGCGAGGCAGGATACGCGAGCCATCAGATAGCCGCCAGCAATGTCCATCGCCCTTTAAAACTGCATCAAAGGTTGTGGCATAGCCGGGCATTGCATAGGCTTGCGCGATTGTTCGTCCTCGCCTCAAGCGAGTCGCTACCCGGAGATTGCACATGGGCCTGAATGACCAGTGGATGCAGCGTGACCTCAAGGTCTTGTGGCACCCCTGCACCCAGATGAAAGACCACGAAAACCTGCCGCTGATTCCGATCAAGCGTGGTGAAGGGGTGTGGCTGGAAGACTTCGAAGGCAAGCGCTATCTGGACGCCGTCAGTTCCTGGTGGGTCAATGTGTTCGGACACGCCAACCCGCGTATCAATCAGCGCATCAAGGATCAGGTTGATCAGCTGGAGCACGTAATTCTGGCCGGTTTCAGTCACCAGCCGGTGATTGAGCTGTCGGAGCGCCTGGTCAAGCTCACACCTGAAGGGCTGACACGCTGCTTCTACGCCGATAATGGTTCGTCCTGCATCGAAGTCGCGTTGAAAATGAGCTTTCACTACTGGCTAAATCGGGGCCAGCCGGAAAAGAAGCGTTTCGTGACGCTGACTAACAGCTACCACGGCGAAACCATGGCCGCGATGTCGGTCGGCGACGTGCCGCTGTTCACCGAAACCTACAAGGCGCTGCTGCTGGACACCATCAAGGTGCCAAGCCCTGACTGCTACCACCGCCCCGACGGCATGAGCTGGGAAGAACACTCGCGCAACCTGTTCGCGGCCATGGAGCAGACGCTGGCAGAGCACCATGCCAGCGTTGCGGCCGTGATCGTCGAGCCGCTGATTCAGGGCGCGGGCGGCATGCGCATGTATCACCCGATTTATCTGAAACTGCTGCGCGAAGCCTGCGACCGTTATGGCGTACACCTGATCCACGATGAAATCGCCGTGGGTTTCGGCCGTACCGGCACGATGTTCGCGTGTGAACAGGCGGGTATTCGTCCTGACTTCCTGTGTCTGTCCAAGGCCCTGACAGGCGGCTATCTGCCACTGGCGGCCTGCCTGACAACCGACGATGTCTACGACGCGTTCTATGACGATTACCCGACCCTGCGCGCCTTTCTGCACTCGCACAGCTACACGGGCAACCCGCTGGCCTGCGCTGCGGCGCTGGCGACGCTGGACATCTTCGAGCAGGACAACGTGATCGAGAACAACAAGGCGCTCGCGCAACGCATGGCAAGTGCCACGGCGCATCTGGTGGACCATCCGCACGTCGCGGAAGTACGCCAGACCGGCATGGCGATTGCCATCGAGATGGTCCAGGACAAAGCCAGCAAGACCGCCTACCCGTGGCAGGAGCGCCGGGGCATGAAAGTGTTCCAGCACGCCCTGGAACGCGGTGCACTGCTGAGGCCGCTGGGCAGCGTGGTTTACTTCCTGCCGCCTTACGTGATCACGCCGGAACAGATCGACTTTCTGGCCGAGGTGGCCACCGAAGGCATCGACATCGCCACGCGCAGCAGCATCAACGTAGCGGTGCGGGAAAACTTTCATCCGGACTTCAGGGATCCGGGGTGATTCGCTGAACACCGACCGACACCTTCGCGGACAAGTCCGCTCCCACGCAGTATGCAGCCCAAAGTGGGAGCGGACTTGTCCGCGAAGGCTTTCTCAAGACAAACACATCAGTACGCCTACAGAGACACGCCATGAGACTGTCCCGCTTTTTCACTGACACGCCGCTGAGCCTGGGCGAGCACGAATTGCCCGAAGCCCAGGCGCATTACATCAGCCGCGTACTGCGCATGACCGAAGGCGATGCCTTGCAGCTGTTCGACGGGTCCGGCAGCGAGTTTCGCGGCACCTTGCTGGAGGTCGGCAAGAAGCGCGTGCGCGTGCAACTGGACGAATGCTTTGCCGGTCAGGTCGAGTCAGGGCTGCGCATTCATCTGGGTCAGGGCCTGTCGCGGGGCGAGCGGATGGACTGGGCTATCCAGAAAGCCACCGAACTGGGCGTGAGTGAAATCACCCCGATCGTCAGCGAACGCTGCGAAGTGCGCCTCAAGGATGAACGCGCTGAAAAGCGTCAGGCGCACTGGCAGCAGATCGCGGTCAGCGCCTGCGAACAGTGCGGCCGTTCAGTGGTTCCAGTGATCCACCCGCCCATGCCGCTGGCCGACTGGTTGAAACAGACCGAAGCCGATCTGAAGCTGGTCCTGCACCCGGTTGCCGAACCTCTGACCAGCCATGAAAAACCCGCAAGCCTGGCGTTTCTGATCGGCCCGGAAGGCGGCCTGAATGACGCCGAAGTCGAACAAGCCCAAACTGCCGGTTTCCACGCCGCGCGCCTCGGTCCGCGCGTACTGCGCACTGAAACCGCCCCCGTCGTGGCGCTGAGCGTGGCGCAGCAGTTGTGGGGGGATTTTTAGGTATGACGCAGAGTCCTTGTGGGAGGGGGCTTGCCCGCGATGGACGATGACGCGGTATGTCAGGTAAATCGTGTCATCGCTCATCGCCGGCAAACCGCCCCCTATCAAGCAACCCGTAACCCACTGAAGAAACCTGATTTCGTGGGAGCGGACTTGTCCGCGAATGCAGCAGTCCGCTGAGTGCCGTGTGTCGCAACGTTTCCCGGCACACTCCGGAGTGGTGATCCGGCCCCCTCAAAGCACATAAAAACAAATCGCCACAAAGTGCATCAGACTGCCGCCGATCACGAACAGGTGCCAGATGCCGTGCCAGTGGCGGATGTGGTCGTAGGCGAAGAAGAGGATGCCGACGGTGTACAGCACGCCTCCGCCCGCGAGCCAGATGAAGCCCGCGACGCCGAGTGCCGCCAGCAGGGGTTTGATCGCGACCAGTACGATCCAGCCCATCACGGCATAGATCACGATGGAAAGAATGCGCGCTTCCGAGCGCGGCTTGATTTCCTGCAGGATACCGATCAGCGCCAGACCCCAGACGATCCCGAACAGGCTCCAGCCCCACGCCCCGCGCAACGTGACGAGGCAGAACGGTGTGTAGCTGCCGGCGATCATCAGGTAGATCGAAAAATGATCGACCTTCTGCATGATGGACTTCGAGCGCCCTTTCACACTGTGATAAACCGTCGAGACGCTGTACAGGGTAACCAGACAGACGCCATAGATAGCCATGCTGACGACCTTCCAGACATCGCCATGCAGGCTCGCCATGACCAGCAGCCAGATCGCCCCGACGGCTGCCAGAACGGCGCCAACGAGATGAGACCATGCGTTGAATTTCTCTCCGTAGTACATCCACGTATTACCTTGTTTTGCCCAAAACGCTGATTGCAGAGGCTCCCGGTTATTGAAACAAAGTGCAACGTATCTGTCTGTGACAGATATTTCAGGCAGCCAGCCTCGCTTTAGTTGTGCACAATCCAGCCACATCAATAAAAAGCGCCACACCATGCAGATCGATGACGAACTCACGCTCAAAAAACTGGAAATCTTCCTGGCCTTCATGCGCACCGGCAATCTGGCACGTGCCGCGGCAGAGTTGCAGACCAGCAACGTCAGCGTGCATCGC
Source organism: Pseudomonas asturiensis (assembly GCF_900143095.1). GTDB lineage: Bacteria > Pseudomonadota > Gammaproteobacteria > Pseudomonadales > Pseudomonadaceae > Aquipseudomonas > Aquipseudomonas asturiensis. The sequence continues at coordinate 229,808 of NZ_FRDA01000006.1, forward strand.
GCCATTCACTCGCTGGAAAGCGCCCTGCGCTGCCCGCTGTTCAAGCACGAAGGCCGCAACCTGACGCCCCTGGAGAGTGCTTATATCCTGGAGGAGCGTGCGCAAAAGCTGATTCAGGACGTGATCACTACGGTGGAACTGACGCGTCAGGCTGCGGGCTTCTCGGCAGCGCGATTTCGGCTCGGGGCCTTGTATTCGCTGACGGTCAAGACCGTGCCACAGTTGATCATGGGCTTGAAGATCCGCCGCAGCGAGCTGAACATCGACCTGATTCTGGGCTCCAACATCGACCTGCTCTACAAGCTCAAGAACATGGAGGTGGACGCGATGCTGGTGTCGCTGGACGAAAGCACCAACGACCCGGACTGCGAGCACCTGGCACTGTTTTCGGACGATATCTTTCTGGCCGTGCCCACCGATTCGCCATTCGCCGAACACAACGAAGTGGACCTGAGCGACCTGCGCGAAGCGACGTTCATCACCCTGACCCAAGGCTTCGCGACCCACCGCGACGGCATCCGGGTATTCGAACAGGCAGGTTTCGAGCCCACGGTGGCGATGCAGGTCAACGACATCTTCACGCTGCTGAGCATGGTCAGCTCTGGCGTCGGCTATGCGCTGCTGCCGGGGCGCATCGCGGCTGTCTATGAAAACCGTGTGCGGCTGATCCCGCTGCAACAGCGCTACCGGATGCAGCAACACATCGGCATGGTGTTTCTCAAGTCCAAGGAGCGCGACCCCAACCTGCTGGCACTGGTAGCAGAATGCCGGATGTATGCCAATCGGCTGATCGAACAGACAACCTGAGCCTCCCGTGCAAAAAAACGGAGAGGCCCCGAACCAGCGCTTAGCCGACGATGCCGCGCACGATGAAATACAGCAACGAAGGCCCTAGCAGGCAGCCCAGTCCTGTATGGAAAGTGGCGGTCAACGCGCCATAGGGCACCAGACGCCGGTCGGTTGCGGCAAGCCCGGCCGTCACGCCGCTGACGGTCCCGGCCAGACCGCCGAAAACCATCGCCGAGCGCGGATTGTCCAGCCCCATCCAGCGTGCCGCCATTGGCGTACCGACCATCACCAGAATCGCCTTGATCAGGCCGGTGGCAATAGACAGGGCCATGACGTCAGACGTGGCGCCCAGGGCCGCGCCAGTCACCGGCCCAACGATATAGGTCACAGCGCCTGCGCCAATGGTGGTCATGCTGATTGCATCGCGATAGCCGAAGACCCAGGCAATGCTCGCCCCCACGATGAACGGCAGAATGGTGCCCAGCAGCAGGGCCACCGCACCGATCATCCCGGCCTTGCGCGCTTCGGTGGCCTGCACTTCGAAGGCGGTCGCCACGATGGCGAAATCGCGTAGCATCGCACCGCCCATCAGGCCGATTCCGGAAAACAAAGCCATGTCGGCCAACCCTTTCTGGCCGCCCGTCAGCGTGCCGCCGACCCACGCGAGAATCAGGCCGATGACGATAGCAATGGCCGAGCCGTGCACACGGCCAAACGTCAGGCGTTTCGACAACACCACCGATACCCACATGATGACGCCGACGAACGCGAACGCCGTGATCAGGCCGTTGTGCTCAAGTCCTTTTTCGATGAGATCCCACATATCAGCGACCTCCTGCCGGGGTGACATCGGGGGTCAGCAGCGACTCTTCCCTGGGCAGCGGTTCGCCCCGGTTGGTACGGCTGATCAACGCAATGGTACAGGCGCACAACACCACCGAACCGACGGCCGCGAGCACCGCGACCGGGCCGCCCTTGAGGGCCGTCACGACATTTTGCTGCGCGGCCATGGCGACCACGACCGGGATGTACAACGCACCCCAGAAGCCGACACCCATCTCGCAGTCCTTGGTCATGCCGCCGTGCTTTTGCATCCACAGGCGAGCGCAGATCAGCAGGATCATGGCGATACCCACTCCGCCGACATTGGATTTCACGCCCAGCAGCACGCCCAGCATATCGCCGAGAATGACCCCGGCCAGGGTGCAAATAGCGAGTAGAGCCACACCGTAAATAATCATTGTTGTTATTCCTCTGTTTGCATTGCTGAAGTTGTTGTTTTTGTCCTTCGTAGCAGCTGCACGGCGTCTCTATAGGGTGCGGGAGCCCTCCTCTCGCGATAGCGCGACCAGACTGTCCAGACGCGCAGCCTGAAAGGCCACTGCCGTTCCCTGTTCGAACACCCGGCGCGCCAGCCCGGTCAGCACGGCACCAGGCGGCAATTCGATCTGCAGACGTACGCCTCGCTCGTAGGCGGTCTCAACGGTGCTGCGCCAGTCGACAACCCGGCACATGTTGAACGCCAGGTCATCACGCAGCTTTTCAATGTCCATGACCGGCCGCGCCGTGCTGCCGCTCAGGTAACGAATGTTCGGCTTCCTGAGATCGACCCTGGAGAAAGCCTCGGCCAGCGTTCGCGCGGGCGCTTCGAGCAATGAGCAGTGCGACGGCACGCTGACCGCCAGACGCTTGATGGCCGCCGCACCTGCGGCCTTGGCAAGCAGAGCGACCTGACGCATCGCCTCGGCGCTGCCCGCCATGACGAGCTGGTTATCGGCATTGATATTGGCGAGAAAGACCGGTGTTTCAGCCTTGTGAACCTGAGCGACCATCGCTTCGACCTGCGACTGGTCCAGCCCCATGACCGCTGTCATCCCGTAGCCTTCGGGGTAGGCGCGCTGCATCAGCTCGCCGCGCAACGCCACCAGCCGAACCGCATCTTCGAATGCCAGCGCGCCCGCGATCACGGCGGCCGGATAAGCACCGATGGACAGTCCGGCCACGTAATCCGGTTGGCAGTCACGTGCCTGCAACAGCCGGGCACAGGCCACGCCTGCGATCAGCAGGCACAATTGAACGGCACGCGTGGATTGCAGCGCCTGAGCGGTGTCCAGTGCCATGACGTCTTCATCCAGCGCCACGCACGCGTGTTGCAGGCAGTCGCGCACGGTGTGATCGTCGGGCAATTGATGCAGCATGCCCGCCTGTTGCGCGCCCTGACCGGGGAACACCCACAGGCTGCTCATGCGCACACCTCGGCCAGTGGCCAGGGGTCGGTCACCAATCGGGCACCACTGGCACTCTTGAGCAAAACCCGACCGGCTGGCCGTGCCCACTCGCGCAGCGCAACGGCACCCTGCTCAAGCTGCATCTGGACGTCAATCCGGCAGACCGATGTTTCCAGCGCTTCAACCAGTTCAGCAGCCCAGCGCCGGTCCACAAACCGGGGCGTGCGCAGGATCAAATCCAGGTCGCTGTGCTGATGCAGCGCACTGAAACCGCTGGCCAGCTCGAATCCGGCGCTGCCACCAACGCCCCAGCTCAAGCCCAATGAATCCATGATCGGACGCACCTGCCGCAAGGCCCTGAGTGCAGGCCAGTCCCGCAGGCAATCAACACGGGCATCCACCAGGTGCTCGGGACTTACCCGGCGATGGATATCCGCGCAGGCCATGATCGCGGCATAACGCTGTTCACGGGTACGGCCACGCAGACCGACTGCGACCTGCCCCGCTGCCACGACCTGACGCCGCACCACCACTGGCCGACTGGCGAGCACAGCCTCGACAGCCCAGTCGGGCGCATCGTCTGGCAACGCGGACAGCGGCATGCCCCACAACAGGTCGTGGGGCAGCACGGCGGAAGACAGCTCGCTCACCACTGCGTCCGCATCAGCTGGCGCACATGGGCCGACGCCGCACGATTGCTGGCGCCCAGACGACTGCTCAAGTCAGTACCGCTGGCGTGCACATCCTTGATTGCGCTGCTCAGCACATGATGCACCTGGGCGAGATCGTCCGCGCCTGGCTGTTCGATCTGGCTGACCGACAGGGTCTCCCACAGCAACCCCAGACTTGCGTAGCTATCGATGTCGTACGCCATCGGCGCAATCGTCGCGGCGAGCTTTTCCAGCTCCTCGACGCTGCGCAACGTGACACGAGCCGCCGAAGCCTTGCCCATTGCGTGCACCATCACGCCCGGATCGCGCAGGGCAATCAGTCGGTTGGCCTGATAACCATGGGCCAGGAACGCCCCTGACATCGCCTTGCCAACCAGCAGGCTGATCACCGGGTGGCCCGCCAGCCGCGCCCGGGCGTAGCTGTCCACGGCGCCGGCCAGTGCCTGGTGAATGCCCAGCGCTTCCTCTCGGCGACCATAGGCCTGGCTCGGCACATCGACGATGGCGATCAACGCGCGCTTCTCGGGACGCGCACGATCCAGCTCGATAGCCTCATCCACCGCCCAGGCCAGGCCCCAGCCTTCGAGCAGACCGACCTCGCCCTGACGCGCCCGGGGAAAACGGTTTTGCGCGTCGGCCACCACCGCCACAAAACGCACGCTTTGCTCACCCAGCGTACCGTCGGCCACCCTGAGCGAAGCCGGCAGGCCGGCGACCGGCGTGGCGCCTGCGCTCAGTGCGTTGAACCAGTTCAAACCCCGTTGTTGAGTACTCATGACCGGGCTCCTTGAAAGAGAGTGCGCACGGTTTGCGGATCGATCTGCAACTCGGTGTCGAGATTCGCCAGTCGCTCCAGAAACAGCGCGTGTTGTGCGCTGCGATGCTGCGCAGGCACACCCTGCTTGAGCCAGTCACTGACCTGCTGTCTGATGACAGCCACGTCGTCAGCGGCAAAACCGTCCACCAGGTTGCTGGCAAAGCGCTGCTCGCCACCGGTCAGGCTCCAGATGAACGGCCGGTCGCGAGAGTCGTACTCTTCGATGCCCGCCTCTTGCTCGATCACCTGCGGGCCGTTCAGACCCAGTCGTGCTTCCTGCGTGACCAATAGATAACTGCACAGACCGGCGGCGATGGACATGCCGCCAAAACAGCCGACACTGCCTGCCACGACACCGATCACCGGCTGGTATTGCCGCAGATCGACCATCGCCGCATGAATCTCGGCAATCGCAGCCAGGCCCAGATTGGCTTCCTGCAAACGCACACCGCCGGTTTCCAGCAGCACGATGGCGGCAGTCGGGATGCCGTTGCGGTTGTCCTCGGCGGCCAGTTCAAGTGCGCTGGCCATTTTCGCGCCACCGACTTCGCCCATGCTGCCGCCCTGAAAAGCACCTTCGATGGCTGCAATCACCACGGGCAGGCCATCGACCGTGCCCTTGGCGACTACAACGCCATCGTCGGCCTGTGGCACCACACCCTGGCGCGCTAGCCAAGGCGACATCACACGGTCGAACGGGCCGATCAGTTCGCGAAAACTGCCTGCATCCAGCAAGGCGCGGGCGCGCTGACGAGCGCCGAGTTCGATGAAACTGTGCTGACTCAGCAAGCGGGCGGTATCAGTCATGGCCGATCTCCTCGAAGCCCTGCTCCATGCGCAGGCGCACCACGCCCGGCGTGGCGCCGAAGTCGTGAATATCGATGCTCAACGCAGGAGGCGTCTGGCCCTCGAACATGCGCTCGAACAGGTGTTTCCAGCGCAGCGAAGCGCCGTTGACCGAGGTCACGACCTCAATCGTCAGCTTGCCCGGCTGTCCGGGCTCCAGCAGCACTTCCAGATCGCCGGAGCCAACGCAGCCCACCAGCGCACGGCCTTTGGGCGGCTGTCCGGCGGGGAATTCAAAAGACAGGGTTTCCATATCAGGCACTCCTCGGTGCAAGGCGGTGTACGTGGCCGAGCGCAGGCTCAAGGCCCTCGACAAACAGGCAGGCCGCCAGCAGGTCTGCTGCGCCGCCGGGCGAGGCGTTAAGGGCCAGCAATTGCTGGTCAAGGTCATGCAGTGTGCGCCGACCTGCCAGACTGGCGCTACCGCCTGCGTCCAGCACCCGTTGCGCGCCCTGCTGCATGGCCTGCAACCCCTCAAGCCCGGCGCGGTACAGCACGCAGGTATCGGCCAGGGTGGTCATGATTGCCAGCAATGCATCCAGACGCGCGTTCTGCTCGCCACTGCCCGCAGCACGGCTGCGCTGCAATTGCGGCAGCGCGACGTTCATCACCGCAGGAAAACCCAGTTGCGCCTGTTCGCGAGCGCCCATCGCGCCATAGCGCTGAGAAACCACGCTGCCGTGGCTGTTGCTGGCGACCACCTGACGATCCTCGATCAGCGCCAGTCGGGCGGCACGTTCGCAAACAGCCGCGGCTTTACAGTCACTGGCATCCAGCGCCACGGCAGTCACCAGCAGACCCAAGGCCCAGATTGCGCCACGATGCGTGTTCACACCGCCCGTGGTCTGCAACATCGCGGCTTCACCTTCGCGCCCCAGACGCCCCAACTCTTCACGCAGTGGCTGGCCGATGGTCTTGAACTGCGCAGCAGCCTCGGCCATCAGCTTGAAGGTTGGCCACAGCGACAGGGCTGAGGCGTGCATCAATCCCAGATGCAAATCGGTGTGCGCGCCGTTGCCGCGTCGGTCCACCAGCGCGGGTTTGGGCGAAAGATTGGCTTCATCCATCAGCGCATCGACAGCCAGATCGGCCAGATGCTCGGCCAGCGAAACGGGTTGCGGTGTCAGTTGAAGTGCACTCATCACCAACTCCTGAATTTGGCAGGCGGGTTGTAGAGGCCACCGGACCACTCGACCAGATCGGCGATGCTTTTCGCCGCCAGCAATTCACGGCTGGCGTCAGTGCGGCGGATGCCGAGGTCTTCCGGCAAGGCAATCAGGCCTTCCCGACGCATGCGGGCGGTGTCTTTCGGGTTGTGACGCAAGCCGATAGCGGTCACGCCCGCCACGGCGGCGATCATCGCCTGGCGCTCTTCCAGGCTGCGGGCCTTGTAGAGATAGGCGATGCCCTCTTCGGTCAACAGGTGAGTCACGTCATCGCCGTAGATCATGATCGGGGCCAGCGGCATGCCGCTTTTGCGGGCCACCTCCACAGCATCGAGGGTTTCGACGAAGGTCGGTTTGCCGCCTTCCTGGAAGGTCTCGACCATCTGCACCACCAGCTTCTTGCCGCGCTCCAGGTAAGCGGCCGGGCCGTCATCGGTCTGCTGGCGCATGTCGAGCCAGGCGGGCGTCGCGTGACGACGGCCTCGCGGGTCGTGGCCCATGTTCGGCGCACCGCCGAAACCTGCCAGACGTCCACGGGTAACGGTCGAGGAATGCCCGTCGCCATCGACCTGCAAGGTCGCGCCGATGAACAGGTCCACCGCGTACTGTCCGGCCAATTGGCACAGTTGCCGGTTGGAGCGCAACGAACCGTCGCGCCCGGTGAAGAACACGTCAGGCCGCGCGGCGATGTAGTTTTCCATGCCCAGTTCGGTGCCGAAACAATGCACGCTTTCGACCCAACCGCTTTCGATGGCCGGGATCAACGTCGGGTGCGGGTTGAGCGTCCAGTTGCGACAGATCTTGCCTTTGAGACCCAGCGACTCGCCGTAGGTCGGCAGAATCAGCTCGATGGCGGCGGTGTTGAAGCCGATGCCGTGGTTCAACGACTGAACGTTATGTTTCTCATAGATACCGCGAATGGCCATCATCGCCATCAGCACATGCACCGGTTTGATGTGGCGCGGGTCGCGGGTGAACAACGGTTCGATGTAAAACGGCTTGTCGGCGACGACCACGAAATCGACCCACGAGGCCGGAATGTCTACACGCGGCAGTTCGCTGACGTCTTCGACCAGTTGATTGACCTGCACGATGACGATGCCATCGCTGAACGCAGCGGGCTCGATCAGCGCGGGAGTGTCTTCGGTGCTCGGGCCGGTGTAGATGTTGCCGGCCTTGTCGGCCATGAAACCGGCGGCCAGCACTACATTGGGGATCAGGTCGACCACCAACCGCGAGTACAACTCGATGTAGGTGTGAATCGCGCCGATTTCCAGCAGGCCGTCTTCCAGCAACTGACTGATGCGCAGGCTTTGGGTGCCGGCGAAGGAGAAATCCAGCTTGCGGGCAATGCCCTGCTCGAACAGGTCCAGGTGCTCGGCGCGTCCGACGCTGGGCATGATCATGTGCAGGTCATGGATTCTGGCCGGATCGACCCTGGCCAGCGCTCGGGACAGAAAGTCCGCCTGTTTCTGGTTATTGCCCTCAAGCACCACACGATCACCGGACACCAGCAAGGCCTCCAGCGCCGCGACGATTTTGTCGGTCGGCAGCACCACGCCGTCAGCCAGGGCCCGCACCTGTTCGAGTCGCCGCTGTTTCTCGGTGCGGCGACGCGTCCAGCGCGCGTCGGGGGAAGTTGTTGTTGTCATGATCGCTCCACGATTTCGCTGTCGTGGCTCACCTTAGAAGCGATCAGTGTCGGGCATCAATCAAGCAACCGACGCAATCATTACGCCTGGAGTAACGATTAGCGGGAACGTTGGAAACACTCCCGAAACACTTGGCTGATTTCTGTGTACGAATCGTCCTTAAACGCTTTCGAAGCCCCCCACTCAAAGCATTTGCACCTAGCATTCGGGCTTCCAGAACCCTATAGGAGTCATCGCTATGCCATACATAGTCAGGGAAGGCGATCCAACGACCAGCGGCGGCCTTGTGCTGATCACCTCCTCCAGCGAGGTCATTGACCTGCGTCGGGTCGCACGCATGGGAGATCCCGTCTGGTGCCCCGCGTGCAAGAGCGTAGGTTTTATCGCTCAGGGTAACCCGACCTACATCGACGACCGGGTGGCGGTTGCCACCCATGGTCACGAAGTACGATGCGGCTGCGAGCCCGGCAGCAACCGGCTGAACGCCTCGCAGGAGCACTTCCAGGCTGACATGGACGCGGCCATCGACATACCGGAAGACCTCGCCAGCACAGCGCGCCTGCGTGCCCAGTTCCTGACGAATTCAGTCAAGGACGGCACCTTCGACATCCCTGTCATCCGCCCGCTCTTTCAAACGGTGTGAAAACATACCCGGACCGTGGGAGGCGACGTGCCTGTGACTGGCTTGACCCTGTCCCTGGCGAGCCGCTTCCCACGAGCGTATTTCTTCAGCGGCGACTCATTAATGGCCGCCTTTCAGGTATCGCAGACCGCATGGCGACAATCGAATCAGGCGTGAGCGTTGGTTTCGAGCAGATGATGCAGATCGACGAACTGTTGGGTCAGCTTGTGCCGGGGATCAAGATGGACCAGTGGCAGGTTGGCCTGATGCGATTCGCGCATCTTCACCGAAGCATTCAGGTAGACCGGCAACACCGGCAGGCCTTCGGCAATCAATTCGTCGAGTATTTGCTGAGGCAGGCTGGCACGCGGCTGGAACTGGTTGACGATGATGCCTTCCACTTGCAGAGCCTCGTTGTGATCCTCTTTCAGCTCCTCGATTTCCTGCAGCAGGCCATACAGCGCCTGCCGGGAAAAACTGTCGCAATCGAACGGAATCAATACACGGTCAGCGGCAATCAATGCCGACACCGCGTAAAAGTTGAGCGCTGGAGGTGTATCCAGATAAATACGCTCGTAGTCCTCACTCAACTCATCCAGCAGTTTGCGAAGTTTGTTGATCTTGTGCTTTGCCTCAAGCTTGGGTTGCAGGTCGGCAAGCTCCGCGGTGGCGGTTACCACGTGCAGATTGTCAAAAGGCGTTTCGTAAATATCGACGTGGTTCTTCTTGCCGAAGGGCGTGGAAGACAGCGTCTGCTTGAAAAACTCGGCAATGCCCATCGGAATGTCATTGCCGGTGAGGCCCGTCAGGTACTGGGTGGAGTTGGCCTGGGCATCAAGGTCGATCAACAGGGTCCGGTAGCCTTCGTTAGCGCTGACTGCAGCCAGATTGCAAGCGATGCTCGATTTGCCGACACCGCCCTTCTGATTGAATACCACGCGACGCATGCTTTGAATTCCTTGAGTGATTAAGAAACGGTGCGACTGACCGATAAAGGCTGTGCGAGTGGTCGAGTCTAGGCAGTGCATATGACAACAGCGAGCTTATCGCAAAAGAACACCCCTCGCAGGCGCTTGCGGGTGTATGAGGCACCCGCAAGGCATAGCGGCATCGGATAGCGCTGTCCTTACGCTCCAAGTCTGCATTTTGTAAACGGCTTATATGTAACAAAGTTGCTAGTCCTGACCCCCATCAGGATAATGCGCGCACTCGGTCAAATTACCGCACCCAGACTGATATCGTCCCGATATCGAAGTAGCGAGAAGTATGCCCGCAGGGGCGGGAAGAGAAGTTTTGATCACCTTCAACATTGCACAATGGCGCGCCTGGGCACCTGGCCTTGCGAGCGTCGACGACTGGAAGCAATGGAGCCGGAATCCGACGTTGCTGCAGCAAAGCGACGAAGCCCCGGACGTGTCATTTCTTCCCGCCATGCAGCGCAGACGCCTGGGCCGTATGGCCCGGATGGCGTTCGCCGTTGGCTGGCCACTCACTGAAGGTCTTGAGCGCGTACCGCTGGTATTCGTGTCACGTCATGGCGAAACCCCACGCACGTTTGAAATCCTTCGTGACCTGGCGGCGGAGGAGCCTCTGTCGCCCACGCAGTTCAGCCTGTCGGTCCACAATGCGGTCATCGGTCTGTGGTCGATCCTGCGCGTTGAAACCAGCGAAATGACGGCGCTGGCGGCCGCCGGTGACGGCCTTGAGTATGGCGCGTTCGAAGCCGCAGCCTTGCTGGCCGAAGGCGCACCCGCGGTTCTGTTGGTGGTGACTGAAGAACAGCCTCCGCAAGCCTATGCACAATGGATCGACGACGTGCCGTTCCCCTATGCCGTCGGTCTGCTGCTGACACCCGGCAGCCAGTGGCAACTGTCCCTGAGCACCGACACGCAAGGCGCGCAACGCACGCAGTGGCCCCACGCCCTGAACCTGTTGCAGGCCCTGCACACTGACCAGCCCTCCTGCTTGCACCCATGGAACAACCGACTATGGAACTGGCAACGCAACGATTGAAGAAGGGCCGGGACGCCTATTACTGGCGTCTGCTGGCAACCGGTCTCAGCTTTGCCCTGTTCGGGCTGAGCGGCCTGTGCCTGCGATTGTTCGTTTTTCCGGTGTTGAGCTGCCTGCCGGGTGATGCCGCAAGCCATCAGCGTCGTGCACGCCGCACCATTAGCCGACTGTTCTGGCGGTTCATCCGGATCATGGCCCGTATGGGCGTGCTGACCTACGAGGTCAAAGGCGCCGAAAAACTCGGCCGCCCCGGCCAGATGATCATCGCCAATCACCCGTCGCTGATCGACGTGGTGTTTCTGATCGGGCTGGTGCGCGACGCCAACTGCGTGGTCAAGCGCAGCCTGTGGGAAAACCCTTTTACCCGGGGCCCGGTGCGCTCGACCGGCTATATCAGCAACGATGGCAGCATGGACATGCTGGACGCCGCCGTAGAGCGCCTGCAGGCTGGCCAGACCCTGATCATCTTTCCCGAAGGCACCCGCACCCAGCCTGGAAAGCCGCCTGAGTTCCACCGGGGTGCCGCCGCCATCGCCTTGCGTGGCGCCCGTGTGATCACGCCAGTGACCATCAGGGTCAACCCGACCACCCTGACCAAGGCCGAGCCCTGGTACCGAATTCCGCAACGCCGTGTGCACTTCACGCTGCACGTCGGTGCCGATATTGCCCCTGACACTTTCAGCGCGCTGGGCCCGCCACCGTTGGCGTCCCGCAAGCTCAACGATTACCTGCATGACTATTTCATCAAGGAGCTCGCCGCAGATGAGCGATCTACATCTGGACATTAAGTTGCTGATCATCGATGCCCTGGGCCTCGAAGACATCACCCCGCAAGACATCGGCAATGACCAGACGCTCTTTGGCGAAGGCCTTGGACTGGATTCGGTCGATGCACTTGAGCTGGGGCTGGCCATTCAGAAACGCTACGGCATCAAGATCGACGCCGACGCCAAGGACACCCGTAACCATTTCGCCAGCGTCGACAGCCTTGCGGCGTTCGTCAGCGCCAGACAGCAGGCCTGAGGATTGAACATGCAAACCCGTGAAGACATCTTCGAAACACTGCGCGCGGCCATGGTCGAGCTGTTTGAACTAGAGCCTGAAAGGGTCGTTCCGGAAGCCAACCTCTATCAGGATCTGGAAATTGACAGCATCGACGCCGTCGACCTGATCGATCACATCAAGCGCAAGACCGGCAAGAAAATCGCGGCGGAGGAATTCAAGTCCGTCAGAACCGTAAATGACGTGGTCGAGGCCGTCTACCGACTGGTCAACACCGCCGAATGAAACGGCTGGTAGGCCTGGTCCTGCTGCTGGTCGGCGTGCTCTATCCGTTTGCCGTCTATTGGGGAATCGAGCATTTCGCGCCGTGGCAGTTTGCCTTGCTGCTGGGCAGCCTGTGGCTGGCGCGAATCCTGACCGGCGAACGCAAACCCGGCAGCCTGGCGATGGCCGTGGTTGCGCTGGTGTTCTGCGTGGTGCTCGGTGTGCTCGACAGCCATGCGATGCTGCGTTGGTATCCGGTGCTGGTCAGCGGCTTCATGCTGGGCCTGTTCGGGTCGAGCCTGATCTACGGCCCGCCGATCGTCGAACGAATGGCGCGCATCAACCGCCCTGAACTGCCTGAATCCGGAATTCGCTACACCCGGCGGGTCACTCAGGTCTGGTGCGTGTTTTTTCTGAGCAACGGGCTCGCAGCCACTGCACTGACGCTGTGGGCGCCGCTGTCGTGGTGGACGCTCTACACCGGCCTGATCTCTTATGGACTGATGGGCCTGCTGTTCGCAGGCGAACTGATTGTCCGCCTGCGCGTCAGAGGCACCACCTGAAATGGACTGCATGAACGGGTCAAACCTCGAAAACCTGCTACTCGCTCTACCTGAAGATCGATTGCTGACCAACGCCCCCGAGCTGACTCATGCCCAATGGCGTGGGCAGGCGCTGAGCGTTGCCGCCGGTCTGCAGGCCCGGGGCGTCAGGCAACTGGCCGTCCATCTTGAGGACGCCGCCGAGCTTGCCGTCGCCCTGTTCGGTGCCTGGCGTGCCGGGGTCAGCGTGCTGTTGCCTGCGGACCTGCAGGCGCAGACGCGTGAACGCTGGAGCGGCCAGGTTGACCTCTGGGTCACGGACCTGCCGGGCGATACGCCGCTGAGTGATCTGCATGCCGCGCCATTGCCGGCAGCCGTTCTGGATCTGGACGCGTGTCGCCTGAGCTTGTGCACGTCAGGCTCCAGCGGCGAACCGAAACTCATCGAAAAACGGCTCCGCCAACTGGCCAACGAAGTCGCGGTACTGGAACAGTTGTGGGGGCCGGATCTGGGCCAGGCGTGCATGATTGGCAGTGTCGCGACCCAGCATATCTATGGCCTGTTGTTCCGACTGCTCTGGCCGCTGAGCGCCGCAAGGGCCTTCGTGCGTCGCCAGTTACCTTTCCCGGAAGACGTGCAGCGCGCCAGCCGCGACTACCCGGCCTTTGCCTGGGTCGCAAGTCCTGCGCTGCTCAAGCGCATGGGTGACAACCTGGACTGGTCCAGCCTGCGCGCGGTACGTCGAGTGTTCTCGTCCGGTGGCGCATTGCCTGCCGACGCTGCACGAAGCCTGAACGAGCGTCTGGGGCAATGGCCGACGGAAATCTTCGGCAGCTCGGAGACCGGTGGTATTGCATGGCGTCAGGGCGGACAGCGCTGGCAAGCCTTCGAGGGCGTGACCCTGACGCTGGGCGACGACGGCGCCTTGCGCGTTCGCTCGCCGTACCTGCCCGAAGGGCATGTGGAACACACCGTCGACGCAGCACGCCTTGATGACGACGGGCGTTTCGAGCTGCTGGGCAGGCTGGACCGCATCGTCAAACTGGAAGAAAAACGTGTCTCGCTGCCACTGATAGAGCAGGCGCTCAGCGCTCATCACTGGGTTCGCGAGGTACGTCTGGGGGTGGTGCAGGAAAATCGCGCCTCGCTGGGAGCCTTGGTGGTGCTGAGTGACAGCGGCCTGATCGCACTGCGCACCCAGGGTCGTCGCGCCCTCACCGAGGCGTTGCGTCAGCACCTGCGCCCACACTGTGAACCCCTCGCACTGCCACGCCGCTGGCGGCTGCTGCGACAGATGCCGCTCAATGCTCAGGATAAGCTGCCGCAGGCTGACGTCGAAGCACTGCTTATGGCCGAACGCCCGAAAGCTGCGGAGTTGCTCGATCAGAAAACCGTCGATGACGAATTACAGCTGAACCTTATCGTGCCGCCTGACCTTGCCTGCTTCAGTGGGCACTTCCCTAAAGCCCCTGTGTTGCCGGGTGTTGTGCAGGTGGATTGGGCCATGAAACTGGGGCAGCGCCTGCTGAACCTGCCGCCACGTTTTGCCGGCATGGAAGTGCTGAAGTTTCAGCAACTGGTCCGTCCCGGCGACCGGCTCAGGCTGACCCTGCGCTTCGACAATCAGCGCTCGAAACTGCATTTCGCTTTTCACAACAGTGACGGCGCGCCCTGCTCCAGCGGCCGAATCCTCCTGGAGGCCGCGCATGCATAAGCCTTGCGCGATCATCCCGGTATTCGATCACGAACTGGCCGTGCCCAACGTGGTCAAGGCGGTACGTGAAGCCGGGCTGCCCTGCGTGCTGGTGGACGACGCCAGCAGCCCGTCTTGTGCAGCCGTTTTGCAGCAATTGGCCCAGGCCGAACAGGTTTATCTGGTGCGCTTGCCGGTCAATCAAGGCAAGGGCGGTGCAGTGATGACCGGCTTTCGCGAAGCGGCGCGCCTGGGTTTCAGCCATGCGCTGCAGGTCGACGCCGACGGGCAGCACGACCTGACGAATATCGCGCTGTTTCTACAACAGTCGCGAGCCTATCCCGACGCGCTGATCTGCGGCTATCCGCAGTACGACGAGAGCGTTCCGAAGGGGCGTCTGTATGCGCGCTACCTGACCCACGTGTGGGTCTGGATCAACACGCTGTCGTTGCAGATTCGCGACTCGATGTGCGGTTTCAGGCTTTACCCGCTGGCGCCGGTCCTGAAGCTGATCGACAGCGCACACATCGGTAAACGGATGGATTTCGACTCGGAAATTCTCGTGCGCCTGTCGTGGCGCAGGCAGACCATGCGCTGGCTGCCGACCCGCGTGCATTATCCGCAGGACGGCCTGTCGCACTTTCGCCTGTTCCACGACAACGCGCTGATCTCGACCATGCACGCCAGGCTGTTCGTTGGCATGCTGGTTCGCCTGCCCGTCATACTCTGGCAACGGTGGCGGGCATGAGCGCAAAACAGCCGCCCAGGCAGCATTGGGCCAGCCACGAAGAGCGCGGCAGCTTTCTGCTGATGAAGCTCACCGCCTGGGGCGTCAAGGTGCTGGGCCGTCGTCTTCTGACGCCGGTGCTGTACGGCATCGTGCTGTATTTTTTCCTGTTCGGCCGCCGCGCCCGACACAGCATTCATGAGTATCAACAGCGTCTGGCCCTATGGAGCCAGCGCCCCGAACTGCGTCCGACCCAGCGCCGCGTGTTCGGCCAGTTCATGGCCTTCGCCGATGCGCTGCTCGACAAGCTCGACGTGTGGAACGGCAGGCTGGGGATCGAGCAGATCGAGATTATCGACACGGCGCATCTGCGGCAAAACCTGCGCGGGACGCGTGGCCAACTGCTGGTCGGCGCCCACCTGGGCAACCTTGAAGTGTGCCGCGCACTCGCCGAGCTGGGCGAAAAAGTCACCATGAACGTGCTGGTGCACACCAAGCACGCCGAACGCTTCAACCGCCTGCTGGGCGAGGCCGGCGCAAACAACCTGCGCCTGATTCAGGTCAGCGAGCTGGACCCGGCCATCATGCTGCAACTGAGCCAGCGCATCGACGAAGGCGAATGGCTGGCCATCGCCGGTGACCGCGTCGCCCTGCATGGTGGCCGCAACGTGCGGGTCGATTTTCTCGGCCAGCCTGCTGCATTTCCCCAGGGTCCATGGTTGCTGGGCGGGCTGCTCAAATGCCCGGTCAACCTGTTCTTCTGCCTCAAGGGCCCGACCGGCTATCGCGTGATTCTCGAACCGTTCGCCGACGCCATCCAGTGGCGGCGCAGCGACCGTGCACAGGTCATCGAACACTGGGCAACCCGCTACGCCGACCGTCTGGGCCACTATTGCCTGGAGGCGCCACAGCAGTGGTTCAATTTCTATCCATTCTGGAAGTCCGATGACGAATCACACTCCTGACACCCTCACCTTCGGCGAACGGGCGTTGCGCATCGAAGACGTGCTGGCGCTGGCCAACCGCCAGGCACCTGCCGTTCTGCAGGACGACGAGGCGTTTCGTGAGCGCATCGCCAAAGGTGCGCGGTTTCTGGATTCGCTTCTGGACAAGGAAGGCGTGATCTATGGCGTGACCACCGGCTATGGCGACTCCTGCGTGGTCGCGGTGCCACTGGAGCATGTCGAAGCGCTGCCGCGTCATCTGTACACCTTTCATGGCTGCGGCCTGGGCAATCTGCTGAGCGCGCAAGCCACCCGTGCCGTACTGGCGGCGCGTCTGCAGTCGTTGTGTCAGGGCGTCTCCGGGGTACGTGTCGAACTGCTCGAACGCCTGCTGGCGTTCATCGATCAGGACGTGCTGCCGCTGATCCCCGAAGAAGGCTCGGTGGGCGCCAGCGGCGACCTGACGCCGCTGTCCTACGTGGCGGCCACCCTGTCAGGCGAGCGCGAAGTGATGTTTCGGGGCGAACGTCGAGAGGCCCGCGACGTGCACCGAGAACTGGGCTGGACACCGCTGGTATTGCGGCCCAAGGAAGCGCTGGCGCTGATGAACGGCACGGCAGTAATGACCGGGCTGGCATGCCTGGCGTTCGCCCGCGCCGATTACCTGCTGCAACTGGCCACCCGCATCACCGCCATGAACGTGGTGGCGCTGCAAGGCAACCCGGAGCACTTCGACGAGCGTCTGTTCGCCGCCAAGCCGCATCCGGGCCAGACCCAGGTGGCGGCCTGGCTGCGTCAGGATCTGGCCATCGACGCGCCGACCGCGCCACTGCATCGCCTGCAGGACCGCTACTCGCTGCGATGCGCACCCCATGTATTGGGCGTATTGGCCGACAGCCTGAACTGGCTGCGTTCGTTCATCGAGATCGAACTCAACAGCGCCAACGACAACCCGATCATCGACGCTGAAGCCGAGCGCGTGCTGCACGGCGGGCACTTCTATGGCGGGCACATCGCCTTTGCCATGGACAGCCTCAAGACACTGGTGGCCAATGTCGCCGACCTGCTGGACCGGCAATTGGCGCTGCTCGTGGACGAGCGTTACAACCATGGTCTGCCGAGCAACCTGTCAGGCGCAAGCGCCGAGCGGGCAATGCTCAATCATGGCTTCAAGGCCGTGCAGATCGGGGCCAGTGCCTGGACTGCCGAGGCGTTGAAAAACACCATGCCGGCCAGTGTGTTTTCGCGCTCTACCGAATGCCACAACCAGGACAAGGTCAGCATGGGCACTATCGCCGCCCGCGATGCGATTCGGGTACTGGAACTGACCGAACAGGTCGCAGCCGCCACGCTGATCGCCGCCAACCAGGGCGTCTGGCTGCGCAGCAAGGCCGCCGATGCGCGCCCGTTGCCGCCGGCGCTGGCGGCGATGCACGAGCAACTGAGCCGGGACTTTGCCCCCGTCATCGAAGACCGGGCACTGGAGGCGGAACTGCGCCTGTGCCTGAAACACATCGCCAACCGCCACTGGAGGTTGCATGCGCAGTAAGGGTTTCCTGCAGGTCGACACCGAAATCGTGGTGCCGTTTTTCGACGTCGACATGATGAACATCGTCTGGCACGGGCATTACGTCAAATACCTGGAGGTGGCGCGCTGTGCGCTGCTCGACCACATCGGCCATAACTACATGCACATGCTTGAATCCGGGTATGGTTGGCCGGTGATCGACGTCCAGTTGCGTTACGTGCGCAGCGCGGTCTTCGGCCAGACGCTCAATGTGCGCGCCGACCTGGTGGAGTGGGAAAACCGGCTGAAGATCAATTACCTGATCACCGACGCCCGCACCGGCGAACGCCTGACCCGCGCCAGCACGGTGCAAGTGGCCGTCGACAGTCAGACTCACGAAATGCAAATGGCCTCGCCCAGGGTTTTCATTGATGCCGTAGAGAGGGCCTTGTCATGAGCCGTCCGTTTCGAACGTTATGCGTGTTGGGCCTGCTGTGCCTGTCGTCGCTGGCGCACGCCTTTGACCTGCAACAGTTGAGCGATCAATTGGCAAAACCTGCCGTGGTGCAGGGCCGTTTCATTCAGGAAAAGCATCTGCGTGCCTTGCCGCAACCATTGATCAGCAAAGGCCGCTTTGTGCTGGCCAAGGACGCCGGGCTGCTCTGGCTGCTGGAAACGCCGCTGAAACAGGACTACCGCATCAACGCCACTGGCATTGCCCGCCGGGAAACGGTGGGCGGCACCAGCGTCTGGAAGGCAGTGCCCAACAAGAACGCCGGAGCGGAACAGAACCGCCTGTTCCTCGCTGTGCTGCAAGGTGACAGCAGTGGCCTGCAACGGGACTTCGAACTGAAATTGCAAGGCGAGGCCAACGCCTGGCACCTGACCCTGACACCGCGCTCGCTGTTGCTGCAACAGGTATTCAAACAGATCAATATCGATGGCGGCGAACTGGTGCAGCGCATCGAGCTGCTGGAAACCCAGGGTGACAGCACGGTACTTAAGATGGTCGACAGCACCAGCGCACCCACCCTGACCGACGCGCAGCGCAATGACTTTGCCAACTGAGCGCCTGCTGCCGCGTCTGTTCCTGCTGATTCTGGCGGGGGTGCTGGCACTGGCCGCCTGGCAGTGGCACGACCGTTCGCCGCTGTCGGCCAACCTCATGGAGCTGGTGCCGGGCACTGACACCGATGCGCTGGTCACCACGGCCGAAAAACGCATTCAGGAACCGCTCAACCGCGAGATGCTGGTGCTGGTCGGCCATACCGACCGCCAGCAGGCCATCGCCCTGGCGCGCACACTGGCCGAACAATGGCAGGCCACCGGGCTGTTCGAGAAAGTCCAGTGGACGCTACAAGCCGACCTGCCCGCCCTGCGCAATCAACTGCTGCAAGGGCGAATTGCAATGCTGCCGGCAGCGGACCGGGCACAACTGATTGACGACCCGCAGGCCTTTATTGACCAGCGCGTGCAGACCCTGTTCGACCCGTTTGCCGGCTTCAGCCTGGTGCCGGGCCAGGACGACTGGCTGGGCCTGACCGGGCGCATCCAGAACGGTTTGCCCCGGCAGGGTTCGGTCGAGCCGGACCTGGCCAGCGGTGCATTGATCGCCACGGCCGATGACAAAAGCTGGGTGCTGCTGCGCACGCGCACCGGCAACGACGCCTTCGATATGCGCTTGCCCGGGCACGTCGCAGACCTGCTTGCCAAGGCCCGCCAACAGGCCGCTCAGGCAGGCGGCCAACTGCTGGCGGCCAGCGGTCTGCTGTATGCCGCCGATGGCCAGAAACAGGCCAGCCGGGAAATCACCTGGGTCGGCGGCGGCGCAACTGTCGGCATTCTGTTGCTGCTGTTGCTGGCGTTCCGGCGCTGGAGCGTGCTGCTGGCATTCGTACCGGTCATCATCGGCATGCTGTTTGGTGCCGTTGCCTGTGTGGCCGTGTTTGGCAGCATGCACGTCATGACGCTGGTGCTGGGTTCGAGCCTGATCGGCGTCGCCGTCGATTACCCGCTGCATTACCTGTCCAAAAGCTGGAGCCTGAAACCCTGGCGCAGCTGGCCAGCCCTGCGCCTGACCTTGCCGGGCCTGAGCCTGAGCCTGATCACCAGTTGCATCGGCTACCTGGCGCTGGCCTGGACGCCCTTCCCGGCGCTGACACAAATTGCCGTGTTCTCGGCCGCAGGCCTCATCGGCGCTTATCTGACCGCGGTGTGCCTGCTGCCGGCGTTGCTGAGCAACATCGAGATTCACCCCGCCCAATGGCCGCTCAAACTGGCGCAGCAGATGCTCGATTGCCGCGCCGCGCTGCTGCAACGCGTCAATACGCCGATTCTGCTGGTATTGCTGCTGGCCTTCTGCGGTGGCGGCCTGTGGCACCTGACGACTAAGAACGACATTCGCCAATGGGTCGCTGCGCCACAGTCCCTGACCGACGAAGCCCAAGCCATCGCGCGCATCACCGGTTATCAGCCCACCAGTCAGTTTTTTCTGGTGCGCGGCAAGGACCAGCAGCAGTTGCTGGACCGTCAGACGGCGCTCACCCAGCGCCTCGATCAACTGGTGAGCATGGACAAGCTGCAAGGCTACATGGCGATCAACCAGTTGCTCGATTCGCCTGCCGAGCAGCAGGCGACCCGCGCGGCCCTGGCGAAGCTGCCTGAGCACTGGCAACCGCTGGTGCAACTCGGCGTTCCGGCCAGTGCCCTGAAAACCGAACTTGCTCAGTTGCAGGCGCTGCCCACGCAAGACATCGACCAGGCGCTGCAAGGGCCGCTCGCCGAGCCCTGGCGCACGCTCTGGCTGGGCACGAACGACGAAGGCGTAGCCAGCATGGTCAGCCTGCGCGGCTTGAACAGCCCGGCGTTGCTGCGTGTGCAGGCGACCGGTCTGGACGGTGTGCAACTGGTAGACCGGCTGGGTGAACTCAATGAGGTGTTCGCCAGCACCCAGATCAGCGCCGCCGAGCTGAAACTGGCGTCGTGCGTGTTGATCGTGCTGTTGCTGGTCGTGCCGTTCGGCCTCAACGGTGCGCTGCACATCGTCATCCTGCCGCTGCTGGCGGCGTTGTGCAGCCTGGCGAGCCTGGGCTGGCTGGGTCAGCCGTTGACCCTGTTCAGCCTGTTCGGCCTGCTGTTGGTGACGGCAATCAGCGTCGATTACGCCATCCTGATGCATGAGCAAGTGGGTGGCGCGGCCGTCAGCTTGCTCGGCACGCTGCTGGCCGCGGTCACCACCTGGCTATCGTTCGGGCTGCTGGCGATTTCCGGTACGCCTGCGATCAGCAATTTCGGTCTGTCGGTCAGTCTAGGGCTGGCGTTCAGCTTCATGCTGGCGCCCTGGGCCAGCCCGCGTCGGGTGACTCATCAGCCTGCCGGATCACCGGAGCCACGCCCATGATGGTGCTGATGTTCTGGTTCATGGCGCTGGCCCTGTTCGCGCTGGCCACCTGGGCCGGTCAGCGGCTGGGGCTGATTCCCATTGTCAGCCAGTTGCTGCTGGCCACCTTCGGCCTGCCGTTGCTGATGCTGCTGTGGATCGAGCCGCACTGGCAATTGAACGGCGCACAGCTGGTTTCACCCGTCTGGCTCAAGAGTCTCTACGGCCTGGCCTTTGCGGTGGTGCTGGGGCAAATTCTCAGCGAAGTGATCGACGTGAAGCTGGATCGACAGAGCCTGAAAATTGCCTTGCCGAGTTTCTTCGTTCCGTTTCTGTCGGGTCTCGCCTGCGCCGTCTGGCTGCTGCCTGAGCAGGCGTGGATCAGCTCGCTGGCCGTGGGACTGGTGTTCGCCATCACCGCCATTCCTGTGCTGTACCTGTACCTGCACCACATCGATTACCCGCCCGCCGCCACGCGCCGTCTGGTGCAGACAGCCATCCTCATCGACCTGACCTGCTGGAGCCTGTTCGCCCTCGCCCAAGGCAGCCTGCACCTGAGCAGCCTGTTGTTGCCGTTGCTGGGTGCCTGCGTACCGTTGCTGTTTCGTCTTCTGCGCCTGCGCCAGCCGCTGTTCTACAGCCTGACGTTTTTCGCCCTGTTAATGATGGCCGAGCATTACCGGCTCAACGCGCTGGTGTTCGGCATCGGCTATATGCTGTGCATGTCGCGACTGGGTCAGCCGTGGGTGCCGCCTTTGAGTGCGGCCACCTTGCGATTCATACAAAACCGGCTGGCCATCCCGCTGTTGCTGACCTTCGGCATCGTGCAGATCGACGTGCACAGCGCGCTGGGTGCAATGGGCTGGCTGCCACTGGTTGCGCTGATCGTGCTGCCCATCGCCAGCAAACTGCTCGGCAACTGGATCGGGCTGCACTGGGCAACGCCCTCGTTCGCAGGCGCCAGCCGCTGGCGTGAAAGCGTACTGCTGAACATTCGTGGCCTGAGCGAAATCGTTTTCCTTAACCTGCTGCTGCAACAACAACTCATCAGCCCGGCCCTGTACTTCGCGTTGATGCTGATGGGCCTGATTGCGACACTCATGCCTGCACTGACCGGGATGGGGCGTGCGCCCTCGCATGCGCCCCTTTCAATCGACCCATCGAAAAGGAACACCTGTGCCCATCACTGACAAGGAAATTCGCCAGGTCGTCGTCATCGGTGCCGGTCCGGCCGGTTCGATCGCTGCCGCGCTGCTCAAACGCCAGGGTCACGATGTGCTGATCGTGGAGCGACAATTGTTCCCACGCTTCTCCATCGGCGAGAGCCTGCTCTGCCACTGCCTGGACTTCGTCGAAGAGGCCGGCATGCTCGAAGCCGTGCAGGCCGCCGGGTTCCAGCAGAAAAACGGTGCGGCGTTTGCGCGAGGCGATCAGTACAGCGATTTCGATTTTGGCGACACGTTCAGCAACGGCAAGCCGACCACGTTTCAGGTGCAGCGTGCCCAGTTCGACCAGTTGCTGGCCGATCAGGCCGCGCTGCAAGGCGTCGAGATCCGCTATGAGCAGGAAATCATCAGCGCCGATTTCGACGGCCCGCAACCGCTGCTGCGCGTCAGGCGTGAAGACGGCAGCGAATACAGCGTGCAGGCGACGTTCGTGCTGGACGCCAGCGGCTATGGCCGCGTGCTGCCGCGTTTGCTGGACCTGGAAGCACCGTCCGGGTTTCCGGTGCGCAAGGCGGTGTTCACCCACATCGAAGACCACATCCAGAGCCCGCCTTTCGACCGGCAGAAGATCCTGGTCAGCATCCATCCCCAATTCAGCGATGTGTGGTTCTGGACCATTCCGTTCAGTCAGGGCCGCTGCTCATTGGGTGTGGTGGCATCGGCCGAGCGCTTCGAGGGCAAGCCGGATGATCTGGACGCCTGCCTGCGCGCCTTCGTTGCGGAAACGCCGCAGTTGGCCGGCGTATTGAAAAACGCGGTCTGGGACACCCCGGCGCGAACCATCGGCGGCTACTCGGCCAACGTCAAGACCCTGCACGGCAAAGGCTTTGCGCTGCTGGGTAACGCGGCGGAATTCCTCGACCCGGTGTTCTCATCGGGCGTGACCATCGCCATGCGCTCGGCCAGCATGGCCGCGGGCGTGCTGAATCGACAATTGCAAGGAGAGCACGTGAACTGGGAAACCGAATTTGCCATCCCGCTTAAAAAAGGCGTCGATACGTTCCGCGCCTACGTTGAGGGCTGGTATGACGACACCTTCCAGAACGTCATTTTCTATCAGGGCGGCACGCCCGACATTCGACGAATGATCAGCGCCATTTTGGCCGGTTACGCCTGGGACGAGCGCAACCCGTTTGTCAGCGAACCCAAGCGGCGTCTGCGGATGCTCTCGGAAATCTGCACGGACGGCGCTTCATGAGTCGTCCGTTTCTGAGCGAAAACTACGTCGAGGAAACCCGTTTCGGTCTCTGGTTCCTGCGCAGCCAGACCTGGCAGTACCGTGTATTGCGCGTTGCCATTGATGATCTGCGCAGCCTGTTCACAAGCCCGCTGCCTGCCGCGCCGGTCCTGCTGGATGCGGGCTGCGGCCAGGGCAAATCGTTCCAGCACCTGAGCAAGGTGTTCGCCCCGGCCAGACTGCTCGGTGTCGATGCCGATCCTGACAGCCTGACCCGAAGCGGCGAAGAAGCCGCTGCGCTGGGTATTGATATCGAGTTGATCGGCAGCGACTGCGCCGCCCTGCAACTGCCTGACGCCAGCGTCGATCTGTTGTTCTGCCACCAGACCTTTCACCATCTGGTCGAGCAGGAACAAGCCCTGGTCGAGTTCTATCGCGTCCTGAAACCGGGTGGTTATCTGTTGTTCGCTGAGTCTACCGAGGCCTACATCGACACCTGGGTGATTCGCTGGCTGTTTCGCCATCCGATGCACGTGCAAAAAAGCGCGGCGCAATACCTGGACATGATCCGCCAGCAGGGTTTCGAGTTCGACACGCGCAATGTCTCGTACCCGTACCTGTGGTGGAGCCGTGCGATAGATTTCGGCCTGCTGGAGGCGCTGAAGCTGCGCAAGCCCAAGCCGTTCGGGCAACGTGAGGAAACCCTGGTCAACGTGGTCGCCCGCAAACCGATGCGGAGTGAGACACCATGATCCGGACCCTGTTTTTTTCCTTGCTACTGCTGCTCGCTGGCTGCGTCAGCCAGACACCGCTGCCGACCTCCGCTGTGA
This sequence comes from Pseudomonas asturiensis, assembly GCF_900143095.1. Classification (GTDB taxonomy): domain Bacteria; phylum Pseudomonadota; class Gammaproteobacteria; order Pseudomonadales; family Pseudomonadaceae; genus Aquipseudomonas; species Aquipseudomonas asturiensis. The sequence goes on from NZ_FRDA01000006.1 coordinate 253,903, forward strand.
CGCTGCAATTGCCGATGCAGTTGCACATCGAGCGCAGGCAGGCGGATCAGCGTCAGGACTGGATGCTGATCATTCAACGTGAGCCAGCGGGTTTACGCTGGTCGATGATGGACCCGTTGGGCATTCCACAGGCGCGCCAGCTGCTGATCGACGGCAAGTGGCAGGCCGACGGTCTGCTGCCGCCCAACCCGGAAGCCCGCGAGCTGTTCGCTGCCCTGATGTTTGCCATGACACCGGATCTGGAAATGCATGACCGCTACCCCACGGCGTACCGCCAGGGTATGCAGCGCCGTCTGGAAGATCGCTGGCTGGTCGAGTACCAGTCGGCCAACGCCTTTACCCTCCGCCTCAAGGAAGGTCTGAGCTACAAAGTCACCCCGTTGAACAGCGAGACCGCTCCATGACCACCTACCTCAACGCCCTGGGGCTTACCTGTGCACTCGGCAATGGTCAGCAAGAGGTGTCGCGAAAGCTGTTCGCCGCCGACAGCAGCGCGATGGTCGTCGAGCCCGGCTGGGTGCCGGAACGCGCGCTGCCAGTGGGTGCAGTCAGGCACGCGCTGCCGCAGATTCCCGAGGGGATGCAGTCGCAACGCAGCCGCAATAATCAATTGCTCATGGCTGCGACGCTGCAGATCGAAGACGATATTCGTCGGGCCATCGACCGCTATGGCGTGTCACGCATCGGCGTGATCATCGGCACCAGCACCTCGGGTATCGATGAGGCCAGCAGCAGCATGGCGACCTGGCTGCGCGACCGGGCCTTCCCGCCACACTACGACTACCAGCAGCAGGAGCTCGGCGCGCCAGCGAACTTTCTGGCCACCTGGCTGCAACTGAGCGGCCCGGCCTATGTGATTTCCACCGCCTGCACATCCAGCGCACGCGCGCTGCTCAGCGCCCGACGTGCGCTGGACATGGGGCTGTGCGATGCGGTGCTGTGCGGCGGCGTGGACAGCCTGTGCAAACTGACGCTCAACGGCTTTTCAGCGCTGGAAGCCATGTCGCCGCAGCTTTGCAACCCGTTTTCCAGCAACCGCAACGGGATCAATATCGGCGAAGCCGCCGTGCTGTTCCTGATGACCCGCGAAGCCAGCGACGAGCATTCAATCGCCTTGCTGGGTGCTGGCGCCAGTTGCGATGCGCACCATATTTCCGCCCCGGAACCGACCGGGCGCGGTGCGCGCGATGCCATGCAGCAAGCGTTGAACAACGCCGGGCTCGCGCCAGAACAGATCGCTTACCTGAACCTGCACGGCACCGCGACCGTGCATAACGACGCCATGGAAAGCCTCGCCGTGCAGGCGGTATTCCCGGACGGCGTGCCGTGCTCATCGACCAAACCCTTGAGCGGTCATACCCTCGGCGCAGCAGGCGCGCTGGAAGTCGCCTTCTGCTGGCTGAGCCTGGCCGCGCAGAATACCGGACACGCCTTGCCACCTCATCTTTGGGACGGCGCAGCGGATCCTCTGTTGCCAGCGCTGCACTTTACCGGGCCCGGCGCACGCCTTCGCGCTGCCGAAGCTCGCTACATGATGAGCAATTCCTTTGCCTTCGGCGGCAACAACATCAGCCTGATTATCGGAGATGCCGCATGATCGCCTGGCCGCTCGACGAGCTTATCCCTCACGCAGGCGACATGATCCTCATCGATCAGGTGCTGGCTTTCGATGAAGAGCAGATTCAGACACGCCTGACGGTGCGCGCCGACGGACTGTTCAACGAGGCCGACGGCAGCCTGCCCGCCTGGCTCGGTGTGGAGCTGATGGCCCAGAGCGTGGCGGCATACGCTGGCTGCCAGGCGCGCAGCAAAGGCGAAGCGGTCAAGCTGGGCTTCCTGCTTGGCAGCCGCAAGTTCGAGTGCAACGTCGCGTACTTTCCGGCAGGCAGCGAGCTGCACATTCATGCCGTGCGTTCCCTGCAGGACGACAGCGGCATGGGCGTCTTCGAATGCAGCCTGACAGGCCCGGATATAAAGGCTTTTGCCCGTCTCAATGTATATTGCCCACCCAATACTGCTGATTACCTGGCTGAAGGAGCCCCGGCATGACTGAATCCGTACTGGTCACCGGTTCGAGCCGCGGCATCGGCCGTGCCATTGCATTGCGTCTGGCTCAGGCCGGATACGACCTGATCCTGCATTGCCGCACCGGGCGCAGTGAAGCCGAAGCGGTGCAGGCAGACATTATCGCGCTGGGTCGACAGGCCCGCGTCTTGCAGTTCGACGTGTCTGACCGTGCGGCCTGCAAGGCCATTCTTGAGCAGGACGTGGAAACCCACGGCGCTTACTACGGCGTGGTGCTCAACGCCGGTCTGACCCGTGACGGCGCGTTTCCGGCGCTCACTGACGACGATTGGGACCAGGTGCTGCGTACCAATCTGGACGGGTTCTACAACGTACTGCACCCGTTGACCATGCCGATGATCCGGCGGCGTACGGCAGGACGAATTGTGTGCATCACTTCGGTCTCCGGCCTGATCGGCAACCGCGGACAGGTCAATTACAGCGCCTCCAAGGCGGGCCTTATTGGTGCGGCCAAGGCGCTGGCCATCGAATTGGGCAAACGCAAGATCACCGTTAACTGCGTCGCGCCGGGCCTGATCGACACCGCCATGCTCGACGAGAACGTGCCCGTGGATGAGTTGATGAAAATGATCCCGGCACAACGCATGGGCACGCCTGAGGAAGTGGCGGGCGCAGTGAATTTTCTGATGTCCGCCGAAGCGGCCTACATCACGCGTCAGGTACTGGCCGTCAATGGAGGGCTGTGTTGATGAAACGCGTAGTGGTCACCGGCATGTCCGGCATTACCTCGATCGGCAGCGACTGGGCCAGCGTCGAGGCGAACTTTAGCGCCAACCGTAGTGGTATCCGGCGCATGGACGAGTGGAACCGGTTCACTGAGCTGAACACCCGACTGGCCGGCCCCATCGACGACTACGCCGTGCCCGCGCACTGGACGCGCAAGCAACAGCGCAGCATGGGCCGTGTGTCGCGGTTTGCCGTGGGCGCTTCGGAGCAGGCATTGATCGATGCCGGGTTGCTCAATGACCCGATCATTCGCGACGGCCGCATGGGCACCGCCTGCGGTTCGTCCACCGGCAGCACCGACGAGATCAAGGCGTTTGGCGCCATGCTGATCAATTCGGTGGCAGTCGGCCTGAATGCCAACTCCTACGTGCGAATGATGCCGCACACCACCGCTGCCAATATCAGCATCTTCTTCGGTCTGACCGGGCGTCTGATCCCGACGTCCAGTGCCTGCACCAGCGGCAGCCAGGGCATCGGCTACGCCTACGAGGCGATCAAGTTCGGTCGCCTGCCGCTGATGCTGGCCGGAGGCGCGGAAGAACTGTGCCCTACCGAAGCGATGGTGTTCGACGCGCTGTATGCCACCAGCCTGAAAAACGACGCACCCCATACGACGCCACGTCCTTACGACACCGGGCGCGACGGGCTGGTGATCGGCGAAGGCGGCGGCATGCTGGTGCTGGAAGAGCTTGAACACGCCAAAGCCCGGGGCGCGCATATCTATGCCGAGATCGTGGGTTTTGGCAGCAACGCTGACGGCGCTCACAGCACGCGGCCGGAACAGATCACCATGCGCCGCGCCATGGAGCTGGCGCTGGAAGACGCCAGCCTGCCGCCTGAAGCCATTGGCTACGTGAACGGCCACGGCACGGCCACCGAACAGGGTGACATCGCCGAAACCCTGGCCACAAGCAGCCTGTTCGGCTCGCGCATGCCACTCAGCTCGCAGAAAAGCTTTCTGGGCCATACCCTGGGTGCGTGTGGTGCGCTGGAATCGTGGTTCAGCATCGAGATGCTCAACAGCGATCGCTACATCCATACCCTGAACCTCGACAACATCGACCCTGAGTGTGGCGATCTGGACTACATCGTTGGCGAACCACGGCGAATGAGCAACGAATACGTGATGAACAACAACTTTGCCTTCGGTGGCGTCAACACCTCGTTGATCTTCAAGCGCTGGGCTTGATGGTCCCTGCCGCGCGGGGTGCTCGGCGTTGTGCATACTTACGACGGCAGGCGTGAGCCTGCTGCGGGCGGCGTTCCGTTTGTCCGCGAAAAGGCGAGTACATCCGACAAATATTCAGCGACTGAAGCACAGTATTCGCGGACAAGTCCGCTCCCACGATATCCGGTGTTTGCTGCACGACAGCGCTACATCGAAGACGCAGTGAGGCCTCCCACAACACTGAGCGCGTTGCGGGACGTGTGTATCACGCTCAGTGCCTTACGTGATCACTGCCCCAGCATCCTGGCCCTTGGTCGCCAGCTCGAAAAACGCCTTGGCCATCGCTGACTGTTCGTCCTTGCGCTTGACCAGCCAGACCGGGCTGGTTGCGCCGGGGTCGAGCAGGTTGCGATAAACTACGCCATCGATGCGCATCCGGCGGTACGGGGCAGGCAATACGGTAACGCCAAGTCCCGCCGCCACCAGGCCAATCATGGTCATGGGTTCGCCCGCTTCCTGGGCAATCAACGGATTGAAGCCTGCGGCGCGCGCCAGACTCAGGATCTGGCCATAGATCCCGCTGCCGTAGGTGCGTGGAAAAAACACGAAGGGCTCGGCCGCCAGCGCTGACATAAAGATGCCGTCTTCACTGCCCGCCGCAAGCGGGTGGTCGGCGCGCATGATTGCGACCAGAGGCTCGTTCAACAGCTCGAACACGTCCAGGGCATCGGGCAGCTCCAGTGGTCGCATGATGCCGACCTGAATGGTCTTGTCCTCAAGGCCTGTAGCGACCTGCTGGCTGGTCATCTCCGTCAGGTTCAGATGCACCTGCGGGTAAGCCTGGCGGAACGCGAAAATCGCCTCGGGTATGTTCGATGTCAGGGGTGCCGAGGACGTAAATCCGATCTTCAGCTCGCCCAGTTGCCCCAACTGCGCACGCCTTGCGACATCAGCAGCCTTGTCGACCTGCGTCAGCACCAGTCGCGCCTCGTCGAGAAACAGCCGCCCTGACTCACTCAACTCCACACGCCGATTGGTGCGGTCGAACAGACGCGTGCCCAGCTCCTGTTCCAGGGCCTGGATCTGCTGGCTCAGAGGTGGCTGGGAAATGCCCAGCACCTGAGCGGCTCGCCCGAAATGCAGCTCTTCGGCAACAGCAATGAAGTAACGCAGGTGACGCAGTTCCATACGGCCTCGATCAAGTCGTTTTACCTATCAAACAGGTCGAACAATATATTGGATTGAATCATTAGCCAGCTATATGATTTTTCCATGCCTGCCCGAACCGTGCTCTGAGGTTTACCGTGAACCCTGTCACCGCGCCATCTCCTGTTCCGTCAAACACCCTGCTCAGCGAAGCGTCTGTCGCGCTGGAAGACAGTTACATCGAGAAAAACACGCCGTTGTTCAAACGCACGGCACTGGCCTTGTTCGCGGGTGGTTTTTCGACCTTTACGCTCCTGTATTGCGTACAGCCGATGATGCCGATGCTCTCGCAGGAGTTTTCCATCACGGCAGCCCAGAGCAGCCTGATCCTCTCGGTCGCCACCGCAATGCTCGCCATCGGCCTGCTGATCACCGGGCCGATCTCCGACCGGCTGGGACGCAAGTCGGTCATGGTCATGGCGCTGTTCTGCGCCTCGCTGTTCACCATCGCCAGCGCGTTGATGCCGAGCTGGGAAGGCGTGCTCATCACCCGGGCGCTGGTCGGGCTGTCGCTCAGCGGCCTTGCGGCCGTGGCCATGACCTACCTCAGCGAAGAAATACACCCCACGCACCTCGGACTGGCAATGGGGCTGTATATCGGGGGCAGCGCCGTCGGCGGCATGAGCGGCCGATTGATCGTCGGGGTGATGATCGATTACGTGAGCTGGCACGCCGCGATGCTGGTGGTCGGAGGCCTGGCCCTGATTGCAGCGGCGGTGTTCTGGAGAATCCTCCCGGAGTCCCGCCACTTTCGCGCCCGCTCATTACACCCTCGCAGCCTGCTGGACGGCTTTGTCGTGCAGTTTCGCGACAAGGGCCTGCCGTTGCTGTTTCTGGTCGGTTTCCTGCTGATGGGCGCGTTCGTCACCCTGTTCAACTACATCGCCTACCGGCTGCTGAGCGAACCTTACAACCTGAGCCAGGCGGTCGTGGGTGTGTTCTCCGTGGTGTACCTGTCGGGCATCTACAGCTCGGCAAAGATCGGCTCACTGGCGGATCGACTGAGTCGCCGCCGCGTGCTGTGGGCCGTAATCGTCATGATGCTGTTCGGCCTGAGCCTGACCCTGTTCACGCCATTGCCGGTCGTCATCGCAGGCGTACTGATCTTCACCTTCGGCTTCTTCGGCGCGCATTCGGTGGCCAGCAGCTGGGTGGGCCGCAGAGCGACCGTCGCCCGAGGCCAGGCGACGTCACTGTACCTGTTCTGCTATTACGCAGGCTCCAGCGTGGCAGGCACCGGCGGCGGGGTTTTCTGGCATTACGCCGGCTGGAACGGCATCGGCATGTTCATTGCCGTGTTGCTGCTGATGGCACTGGGTGTGGCGTTGCGGCTGGCGAAATTGCAGCCATTGGCGGGAAAAGGCTGACGGATCATGATCGTGCCCACGCTGGCGTGAGCACGATCAACGCACGTCAACTCAGTTCTGGTGATACCGGGCGGACAACTCATGCACCGCTTCGATGAAGGCACCCGCGTTTGCCGGGTCGACTTCGGGGGTGATGCCGTGGCCGAGGTTGAATACGTGGCCTGTGCCGCTGCCGTAGCTGGCGAGGATACGCGCCACTTCCTGACGAATGGCTTCGGGGCGCGCGTAGAGCACGGTCGGGTCCATGTTGCCCTGCAGTGACACCTTGCTGCCGACGCGCCGACGCGCTTCACCGATGTCGCAGGTCCAGTCCAGACCCAGTGCATCCGCACCGGCGTCGGCGATGCTTTCCAGCCACAGTCCGCCGCCCTTGGTGAACAGAATCACTGGGACCTTGCGGCCGTCATGTTCGCGAATCAGACCGTTGACGATCTTGCGCATGTAAGCCAGAGAAAACTCCTGATACGCCGCCGAAGACAGGCTGCCGCCCCAACTGTCGAAGATCTGCACCGCCTGCGCACCGGCCAGAATCTGGCCGTTGAGGTAGCTGGTCACCGACTGCGCGAGCTTGTCCAGCAACAGGTGCATGGCTTGCGGGTTGTCGTACAGCATGGCCTTGGACTTGCGGAAGTCCTTGGATGAGCCGCCTTCGACCATGTAGGTCGCCAGCGTCCACGGGCTGCCGGCAAAACCGATCAGCGGCACACGGCCATTGAGTTCGCGGCGAATCGTGCTGACCGCGTCCATCACATAACCCAGATCCTTCTGCGCATCAGGAACCGGCAAGGCTTCGATGTCGGCCAGGGTGCTGACGGTTTTCTTGAAACGCGGACCTTCGCCGGTCTCGAAATACAGGCCCAGGCCCATGGCATCCGGGATGGTCAGGATGTCGGAGAACAGAATGGCCGCATCGAGTGGATAGCGGTCCAGCGGCTGCATCGTGACTTCACAGGCGAACTGCGGGTTCTTGCACAGGCTCATGAAGTCACCGGCGCTGGCGCGGCTGGCACGGTACTCCGGCAGATAGCGACCCGCCTGACGCATCATCCAGACAGGGGTGACGTCTACGGGTTGCTTGAGCAAGGCGCGCAGGAAACGGTCGTTCTTCAGGGCAGTCATGTCGGCATCCGCTATAAAAGTGCGGGCATTTTCTCAGAGCGCGAAGCAAAAGGCACGGCAAGAGCCGTGCCTTTTATCTATCGGGTCGATTTGCCGCAGTTAACGCACCAGCGAGTTTGAAATAAGCGCCTGCTCCAGCGCGTAAGCAAAGCTCAGCAATCGCGCCTCCGCCCACGGGGCTCCCAGAAAGTACAAACCTGTGGGAAGCCCTTGCGAACCTGAACCCACCGGTATTGATACACCCGGGTAACCCGCGACAGCGCCCACGTGCCCGAGGGAACTGCTCGACCAGTCAATGAGCGCATCCAGCATGTACTTATGCAGCAATTCATCGATCAACGCTCGGTGGTAACCCTGGGTTTCCTCCACCGCAGTGATGTACTTGCCTTGCGAAAGCGTCAGTGAAGAGGCTTCGATCAGATTCTTTTGATCATGGTTTTCGTGACCTGGCGTTTTGATGTTGAACGCCACGATGTCCTCAAGCGTTTTAACGGGCTGCCCGGACCGGGTCTGTAGATAAGCCTCAAGCTCGCGCCTGAAGTCCAGTTGCAGCAGGAACCACTCCAAATGCCTTCTGGTTGGCGGAACCTTGACCGCAACCAGCGTCGCACCGGATGACCTCAGGACCCGCTTCATATTTATGAAGGCAGGATCGTCGTCCATGTAGCTGCCATCGGACTTCGTCACCGGATAACCCAGACGCGCACCTTGCAACGCATCCGGCCGCAGATGACCGAGATAATCCACAGGATCTTCCGGCACCCGATAAGTCGCCTTGTCACGGGCATCTGTTCCGCTCATGGCATTGAGCATGATGGCCGCATCGGTGACTGTTCGCGCAATAGGCCCGGGCGTGTCCTGGCGGCTGGAAATCGGAATGATACCCGAGCGACTGAGCAAACCGAGGGTGGGACGAACTCCCACGACCCCGTTCATGCTCGACGGGCAGATAATCGATCCGTTGGTTTCCGTACCGACTGAAACAGGCGCGAACCCCGCAGCGACCCCGACTGCCGACCCGGAACTCGATCCGCAAGGATCTGCCTTCGGGTTATGAGGGTTGCGCGTCTGTCCGCCACGACCACTCCAGCCGTTTGGAACATTGTTCCCACGGAAATTGGACCATTCGCTCATATTGGCCTTGGCCAGAATGACCGCACCGGCCTCACGCAACCGCTGCACGACAAATGCGTCGCTGGATGCGGGCGGACCTGCAAGCGCGAGCGAGCCTGCAGTGGTCTGCATCTTGTCCGCCGTATCCAGGTTGTCCTTGATCAATACCGGAATGCCGTGCAGCGGCCCGCGTACCTGCCCTGCCGCACGCTCCTCATCGAGCGTCGTTGCAATGTCCAGCGCATCGGGGTTGATTTCAATCACCGCGTTCAGTTGCGGACCTTTGTGATTGAGCGCATCGATGCGTTGCAGCATATGCGTCACCAGGGCCACTGAAGTCAGGTCGCCCGCGGTCATTCGCTGTTGGAGCTGGGCAGTGGACTCAAAGTACACCGCCTTGTTTTCAATGACTGCGCCGAAGACAGGCCCGTCGAAGTCGGCTTTTACCGCGTCTGCAGCAACTGCCCCTGACGAGCCCAGGAGAGAAAGTATTACGAGTAGCTTTATGTTCATCGACTGCCTTCCTTGGCCAATACGCTCGGTGCTGAGCGAACGCCAGACATTCTAGGAAAGGGCTTGTCGATCTGATATCAGCGAAATAGCCAGTCGGCGTGGGAACATTGAGCGTTACAGGTAAGCAAAACGTCGATATTCCCGCACCTGACGACAATCACGAGTGGCTACTTATCAGCCTTGACGATCGTGTTTATCCAGTCGATGAAATAAGACACGCGCGTGTATTGACCGGCACCGTCAATCAAGGTGCGACTGACGAGACCCACCTCTACGTAATCATCACCCATCTTGTACAACAGCGGTCCGCCAGAATCGCCCCCGGCCTGGTTGTAGCCCGCGCAAATGTTGTAAGCGGGATTGAAATCGGTGTCCGGAAAACCGGGGCGTGTGTTGCCGCATAGCCTGTCTTCCAGCACCGCACCCTGACCGTGGTACAGAACATCGGATTTGACGCCCTCATCGGTACGGCCAAATCCAATGAGGGTCAACGGCGTGCCTGCAGGCAGCGGGACAGGAGACCCGCCACTGTCCAGCGTCATGAAATGGGTGCTGCGCGCAGGGTGATCCAGCTTGATCAGCGCAATGTCACTCTGCCCGCGATAATTCAAACCAGCATGAAGGAAGACGGTGCCGATCAAAATCCGCTCGTTTTCGATGAGCGTTGGCCGATATTGCTCAAGACCTACGCTGACCGAGTGAGCCCCGGTTTCTGCCAGGCAATGTGCAGCCGTCAGCACCCATTGCGGCGCGATCAGCGTCCCACCGCAGATGTGAGACCCATCTGCTCTGACCACCGCCACATAAAACGGATACTCCCCTCTGGGCGCGGGCTCCCCGCCGATGATTTTTCCGACATCGTGATCAGAATGGTTTGCCGTACAACCGCCGAGTACGACGATCAGGCAAATAAACGCCAATAGTTTGTTCATGATCAACTCCCTGATCGTGACTGAATCCCTGTGACAACGCGCCTGCGATCCTGCAATGCACGTCGACATTTTGGTCGGCAGCGAGTCATGACTCGACTGAACCGATTTTCAGTTAAGCGGAATGAGTCCGGGACGGAAACTGTCAGAACTGCCAGTAGAGGTGGGGAAAAGGCCTGAAGCGTAGAAACGGTGCCCATCGAACGCACGCTGACGCACTGGATAGGGAGTCCTACGGGATTGTGGGAGGCGGCTTGCCGGCGATGAAGCTTGCACGGTTTATCAGAAGAATCGCCGTCATCATTTATCGTCGAATTGCAGCCCAGACCAAGGCCTGACGAAAAAGATAGCGTTCCTTCAATCGGTTACGGGTTGTCTGGCAGGAGTGAGCTTGCTCGCGAAGAAGCCTGTTCATCCGCTACATGCGGCGGTTTGAACAGGGCTTTCGCGAGCAGGCTTCCACGGACAGGTGTTCGCTGCGTGACAGCAATCAGACGCCCAGGTAATCCAGAATCCCTTCAGCCGCGTTGCGGCCTTCGAAGATCGCGGTCACAACCAGGTCGGACCCGCGAACCATGTCGCCACCGGCGAAGATTTTCGGGTTACTGGTCTGGTGCTTGTACTGTGACTGCTCGGGCGCGATCACGCGGCCCTGGCTGTCGGTGTTGATGGTGAATGGCTCGAACCAGGCAGCCGGGCTCGGGCGGAAACCGAAGGCGATGACCACGGCATCGGCCGGGATGATTTCCTCGGAACCCGGAATCGGCTCGGGGCTGCGACGGCCACGGGCATCCGGCTCGCCGAGACGGGTCTCGACCACTTTCACGCCTTCAACCTTGTCTTCGCCGACGATGGCGATGGGCTGACGGTTGTAGAGGAACTTCACGCCTTCTTCCTTGGCGTTCTTCACTTCCTTGCGCGAGCCCGGCATGTTCTCTTCGTCACGACGATAGGCGCAGGTCACCGACTTGGCGCCCTGGCGGATCGAGGTACGGTTGCAGTCCATCGCCGTATCGCCACCCCCCAGCACCACCACCCGCTTGCCTTTCATGTCGACGAAATCTTCAGGCGACTTTTCGAAGCCCAGATTGCGATTGACGTTGGCAATCAGGAAGTCGAGTGCATCGTGAACGCCTGGCAGGTCTTCACCGGCAAAGCCGCCCTTCATGTAGGTGTAGGTGCCCATGCCCATGAACACGGCATCGTACTCTTCGAGCAACTGGTCGATGGTGACGTCCTTGCCGACTTCGGTATTGAGACGGAACTCGATACCCATGCCGGTGAACACTTCACGACGATGGCTCAGCACGGTTTTTTCGAGCTTGAACTCCGGAATACCGAAGGTCAGCAGACCGCCGATTTCCGGGTTCTTGTCGAACACCACCGGGGTCACGCCGCCACGCACCAGTACGTCGGCGCAACCCAGGCCTGCTGGCCCTGCGCCAATGATTGCCACGCGCTTGCCGGTCGGCACAACCTTGGACATGTCAGGACGCCAGCCCATGGCGAACGCGGTGTCGGTGATGTACTTCTCGACCGAACCGATGGTCACGGCACCGAAGCCGTCGTTCAGGGTGCAGGCACCCTCGCACAGACGGTCCTGCGGGCACACGCGGCCGCAGACTTCCGGCAGGGTGTTGGTCTGGTGCGACAGCTCGGCCGCCGCCAGGATATTGCCTTCGGCGACCAGCTTGAGCCAGTTGGGAATGAAGTTGTGCACTGGGCACTTCCATTCGCAATACGGGTTACCGCAGCCCAGGCAGCGGTGCGCCTGATCGGCGGACTGCTGAGGCTTGAAGGGCTCGTAGATCTCCACGAACTCTTTCTTGCGTTGACGCAGCAGTTTCTTCTTCGGGTCTTTACGCCCGACATCGATGAACTGAAAGTCGTTACTTAGACGCTCGGCCATTCTCTAGAACCTCTACACGACAGCTTCAGGCCATGGCCCTGAAGCTGCAGGAAATCATGTTCGCAGGCATTCGCGCACTGCTGTGGTCGTGCGGCGTGGAACACGCCGCGTGCAGTTGCGCTTATTGCGGGTTCGCCCGGGTGCTGGAGAGCAGCGACTTCAGGTTGGCAGCCTTGGGCTTGACCAGCCAGAAGCGACGCAGGTAGTCGTCCAGGTTTTCCGCGAGGTTGCGACCCCATTCACTGTCGGTTTCTGCGACATACTCGTTCAGCACGCTCTGCAGGTGAGTGCGATAAGCCTCCATCGCCTCGCCGCTGATGCGCTGGATCTCAACCAGTTCGTGGTTGACGCGGTCAACGAACGTGTTGTCCTGATCGAGCACATAAGCGAAACCGCCTGTCATGCCGGAACCGAAGTTGTAACCGGTCTTGCCGAGTACGCAAACGAAACCACCCGTCATGTATTCGCAGCAGTGGTCGCCAGTGCCTTCCACAACTGTGTGGGCACCGGAGTTACGGACTGCGAAACGCTCGCCCGCAGTGCCCGCCGCGAACAGCTTGCCGCCGGTCGCGCCGTACAGGCAGGTGTTGCCGATGATTGCGCTTTCGTGGGTCTTGAACGGGCTGCCCTTGGGCGGCACGATCACCAGCTTGCCAGCGGTCATGCCTTTACCGACGTAGTCGTTGGCATCACCTTCCAGGTACATGTTCAGGCCGCCAGCGTTCCACACACCAAAGCTCTGACCGGCAGTGCCCTTGAAGCGGAAAGTGACCGGTGCGTTGTTCATGCCCTGGTTGCCGTGCAGGCGGGCGATTTCGCCGGAGATGCGTGCGCCAATGGAACGGTCGCAGTTGCAGATATCCAGTTCGTACTCGCCGCCACTGAGGGCTTCGATGGCGGGCTTGGCCAGCTCGACCATCTTCTCGGCCAACAGCCCCTTGTCGAAGGGCGGGTTGCGGTCCACAAGGCTGAACTGAGGCTTGTCAGCCGGAATGTGGTCACTGCCCAGCAATGGCGTCAGGTCCAGGTGCTGCTGCTTCTCGGTTTCACCCGGCAGCATTTCGAGCAGGTCGGTACGGCCGATCAGCTCTTCCAGCGAGCGCACGCCCAGTTTGGCCAGCCACTCGCGAGTCTCTTCAGCCACGTAGGTGAAGAAGTTGATCACCATGTCGACGGTGCCGATGTAGTGATCCTTGCGCAGCTTTTCGTTCTGGGTTGCAACGCCGGTAGCGCAGTTGTTCAGGTGGCAGATACGCAGGTATTTGCAGCCCAGCGCGATCATTGGCGCGGTCCCGAAGCCGAAGCTTTCGGCACCCAGGATCGCTGCCTTGATCACGTCGAGGCCGGTTTTCAAGCCGCCGTCGGTTTGCACACGGACCTTGCCGCGCAGGTCGTTGCCGCGCAGGGTCTGGTGCGTTTCAGCCAGGCCCAGCTCCCACGGCGCGCCCGCGTATTTGATCGAGGTCAGCGGCGACGCACCGGTGCCGCCGTCATAACCGGAAATGGTGATCAGGTCGGCGTAGGCCTTGGCAACACCGGCCGCAATCGTGCCGACGCCCGCTTCTGCCACCAGCTTGACCGAGACCAGCGCGGCCGGGTTGACCTGCTTGAGGTCGAAAATCAGCTGCGACAAGTCTTCGATGGAATAGATGTCATGGTGCGGCGGCGGCGAAATCAGGGTCACGCCCGGCACTGCATAACGCAGCTTGGCGATCAGACCGTTGACCTTGCCACCGGGCAATTGCCCGCCTTCGCCAGGCTTGGCGCCCTGGGCGACCTTGATCTGCAGCACGTCGGCGTTGACCAGGTATTCCGGCGTTACACCGAAACGACCTGTCGCGATCTGCTTGATCTTGGAGCTGCGGATGGTGCCGTAGCGCGCCGGGTCTTCGCCGCCTTCACCGGAGTTGGAGCGAGCGCCCAGGCGGTTCATGGCCTCGGCCAGTGCTTCATGCGCTTCAGGCGACAGTGCGCCCAGCGAGATACCGGCGGAGTCGAAACGCTTGAGGATCTCGGACAGCGGCTCGATGTCGTCGATGTTCAGCGGCTGGTCGAGGGTCTTGACCTGCAGCAGGTCGCGAATCATCGACACCGGACGCTTGTCCACCAGCGAAGTGTATTCCTTGAATTTGCTGTAGTCGCCCTGCTGTACAGCCGCTTGCAGGGTGCTGACCACGTCCGGGTTGTAGGCGTGGTATTCGCCACCGAACACGAACTTGAGCAGACCGCCTTGCTGGATCGGCTTGCGCGGGCTCCAGGCTTCGGCAGCCAGGGCTTTCTGTTCGGCTTCGAGGTCCACGAAACGCGCGCCTTTCAGGCGGCTCGGCACACCACGGAAGCTGGTGTTGCAGACTTCTTCAGACAGGCCGATGGCTTCGAACAGCTGCGCACCACGGTAGGACGCAACGGTCGAGATGCCCATCTTGGACAGGATCTTGAGCAGGCCCTTGGTGATGCCTTTGCGGTAGTTCTTGAAGACTTCGTACAGATCGCCCAGCACTTCGCCAGTACGGATCAGATCGCCCAGCACTTCGTAGGCCAGGAACGGATAGACCGCCGAAGCGCCGAAACCGATCAGCACCGCGAAGTGATGCGGGTCACGGGCGGTCGCGGTCTCAACCAGAATGTTGCTGTCGCAACGCAGACCCTGCTCGGTCAGGCGGTGGTGAACCGCGCCAACCGCCAGCGAGGCGTGGACCGGCAGCTTGCCCGGTGCAATGTGACGATCGCTCAGCACGATCAGGGTATGACCGGAACGCACGGCTTCTTCGGCCTGATCGGCGACATTGCGCACAGCGGCTTCAAGGCCCATCTGCTCGTCGTAGTTCAGGTCGATGATGTAGCGCTCGAAACCCGGACGCTCCAAGTTCATCAACGAGCGCCACTTGGCCGGAGAGATGACCGGCGAGCTGAGGATCACGCGCGAAGCGTGCTCAGGCGACTCCTGGAAAATGTTGCGCTCGGCACCGAGGCAGATTTCCAGCGACATGACGATGGCTTCGCGCAGCGGGTCGATTGGCGGGTTGGTGACCTGCGCAAACTGCTGGCGGAAGTAGTCGTATGGCGAGCGCACGCGACGCGACAGCACCGCCATCGGCGTGTCGTCACCCATCGAACCCACGGCTTCCTGACCCTGCTCGCCCAGCGGACGCAGCACCTGATCACGCTCTTCGAACGTGACCTGGTACATCTTCATGTACTGCTTGAGCTGGTCGCTGTTATAGAAAGCCGAACCGTGGTCGTTGTCTTCCATGGTCGCCTGGATACGCAAGGCGTTCTTGCGCAGCCACTGCTTGTACGGATGACGCGACTTGAGGCGGTTGTCTATGGCGTCGGTGTCGAGAATCTGGCCGGTCTCGGTATCGACCGCGAAAATCTGGCCCGGACCGACACGGCCCTTGGCGATAACGTCTTCAGGCTTGTAGTCCCAGACGCCGATTTCCGACGCCAGGGTGATGTAACCGTTCTTGGTGGTGACCCAGCGCGCCGGGCGCAGGCCGTTACGGTCGAGCAGACAGACGGCGTGGCGACCTTCGGTCATCACGACACCGGCCGGGCCGTCCCACGGTTCCATGTGCATGGAGTTGTATTCATAGAACGCCCGCAGGTCGGGGTCCATGGTCTCAACGTTCTGCCACGCAGGCGGAATGATCATGCGCACGCCGCGGAACAGGTCGATACCGCCGGTCACCATCAGCTCCAGCATGTTGTCCATGCTCGATGAGTCGGAACCGACACGGTTGACCAGTGGCCCCAGTTCGTCCAGGTCCATCAGGTCGTTGGTGAACTTGGTGCGGCGCGCCTGGGCCCAGTTGCGGTTACCGGTAATGGTGTTGATCTCGCCGTTATGGGCGAGGAAGCGGAAAGGCTGAGCCAGCGGCCATTTCGGCAGGGTGTTGGTCGAGAAGCGCTGGTGGAACACGCAGATTGCGGTTTGCAGGCGCTCGTCGCTCAGGTCCGGGAAGAAGGCCGTGAGGTCGGCCGGCATCATCAGACCTTTGTAAATAATGGTCTTGTGGGAAAAGCTGCAGATGTAATGATCGGTGTCCGCCGCGTTGGCAACCGACGAGCGGCGACGGGCGCTGAACAGCTTGATCGCGAATTCCTGATCGCTCAGGCCTTCACCGCCGATGTAGACCTGCTCGATCTTCGGCAGACGCTCCAGCGCGAGACGGCCCAGCACGCTGGTGTCGATCGGCACCTGGCGCCAGCCCACCAGATCCAGGCCTTCGGCCAGGATTTCGCGGTTCATGTTTTCACGGGCCTCATCGGCCTTGGCGTCGTCCTGATTGAGGAACACCATGCCCACGGCATATTGGCGGGGCAGATCGACGCCGAAGTGATCCTTGGCCATCGCGCGCAGGAAGCCGTCGGGCTTCTGAATCAGCAGACCACAACCGTCACCGGTCTTGCCGTCGGCGTTGATACCGCCGCGGTGGGTCATGCAGGTCAGGGCTTGGATAGCCGTCTGCAACAGGTGATGACTGGGCTCGCCTTGCATATGTGCGATCAGGCCGAAACCACAGTTATCCTTGAATTCATCTGGTTGGTACAGACCTGCTTTCATAGACACTTTCTCACCAGGCTGCCTCTATGCGAGGCAAATTTCCTTTTAATTCAACGAATTACCTGACACGCCGAACGTACGCCGGCTTCGGACGGGCAAAACGGAGGTCATTGTACACAGCGATACTGGGGCTCACAAATTTAACGACGATTGGTGGATAATCAATGTCGCAATTATGAAAGTTTTAAAGCGGGTCGCTGTGGTAGTCAAAGTATTTCTTGAAGAATCTGACTGAAGCGACTGAGACTGCGGAGCGTTTGTAACGCAGACGCCACAAGGCGCGCCCCGAAAAGGCGGCGCGCTCAAGCGGGTAAAGTCAGGTTTGCCGGGTGAGCGGCCCGGATAGGGCCGCTGCGACTTCAGCGAGTGGCGCCAAGCTCTTGTTGGATGCTGGCGACAGTACGAGGCCAAGGTTTACCAGCCTGAACCTTGGCTGGCAATACCTTGATGGCTGCCAGGGCGGCAGCACGGTCAGAAAAGTTACCGTAGGTCACCACATACAGCGGCTTGCCCTGCAGGGTTTTCTTGAAGTAGCGGTACTCGCCGCCCTGCTCCGCCACGTAGGCCTGAGCGGTGGCTTCGGAGCTGGTGCCGAGGATCTGCACCACGAAGTGACCAGGTGCCTGACCGCTGTACCAGTTGCCACCGGCAGCAGGCTTGGCAGCAGCCGGTTTTTCGGCGGGCTTGGCGGCCGCAGCCGGCGCTGGCTTGGCGGTGGCCACCTGAGTCGGCGCAGGCGCAGGCTTGGCGGCTGGTGTGACAGGCGTTGCCGGTGTTGGCGCGGGTATCGAAGAGCGCGGCGTCTGCGCGGCAGCCTGACCAGCAGGAACGCCAGCAGGTGGCGCAGTGGTGGTCACGGTTGCAGGCTGAGCAGGCGAACCCATCGGCACTGCGTCTTCATCCGAGTCACCCGAGCCTGCGGCCTCGGCCAGAGGGCCGCGCATGACAGGCTGCGAATTGCCGACCAGCGGCAACGGCATTGGCTGTGAATTGCCCGCGAACTCGATGGCCGGGCCACCGTTGTTCGACTGCTGAGCAGATGGCGTGCCCTGACCCAGAGGCAGTTGTGCCTGGGCAGAAGCAGGGGCATTGGCCGGTGTGCCTGTCTTGTCGCCACGACCCGGGATCAGCACAGCGGCTGCCACGGCTACGATAACGACGGCACCCAGAGCCAATACGTGTTTTTTCGGCATGTTGAACCCCACACTTGGACGCTTGACCGCAGAACGACTTGCGATCATCGCCTCGATCATTGAATCGCGGGCCACCTGGTTGATCGCCCCAGGCCAGCCATCGGACTGTTCATGAATATCGGTGATCTGGTCGGCAGTAAACAATGCGATTCCTTGCCCTGCACCCTCCAGACGCTGAGCCAGATACTCCCGGGTTTCTTCTTCCGTATAAGGTTGCAGCTCGATGACGTGAAAGCGTTCGCCTTCGACGTCACCCTGCATGTCGGCACACAGCTGATCGAGACGGTCGAGCAGCGATGGCTCGCCAAACAGGAACACGTGCGGACGCCCTTCCGGCGTACCCACAGCAAGACCCAGCAACGCTTCGAGCGCCGAATCGCCAAGTTGTTCCGCGTCGTCAACCAGCAAATACACTTCCTGACCGGTCAGCCCCAACTGAACGACCTGCGACAGGATCGGCTGCATCTCGGCCTGGGCAACACTCAGCGCCTGGGCAACCTGCTGCAGCACACCGGCTGCATCGTTGGCGCCGCGTGCGGAAACGACCACGCTCTGAACCGATTGTTTATTGGTGCTTGCCACCAACGCCTGGCGCAGCAGGGTCTTGCCGCTGCCCTGAGGCCCGGTGACTGCCAGCAGCAGCTGGCTGTAACGCGCCAGGTGGTGCAACTGGCCCAGCACGGGTTTGCGCTGGGCAGGGAAAAATTTGAAGCCAGGTACCCGCGCTGCAAAGGGGTCATGACTCAACTGGTAATGGCCGAGGAAGGCCTCGTCGGCGTGCAAACTAGTCATGGGTATTCCGTTAACCTCTAAGCTGATCCACCAGGGCGCGGTAATCCGCAACCAGGGTGGCCTGTAATACTTCTTTTGGATAATCGTCCGTGATAACCGCTTCACCCATCCGACGCAGCAGCACCAGCCGCAGGCGTCCGTCGATGACTTTCTTGTCGATCGCCATGTGCTCGAGGAAATGCTCCTCGGTCATGTCCTGTGGTGGCACCACGGGCAGTCCGGCCCGCTGGAACAGCCGGATGCCACGGTCACGTTCCTGCGTGCTGATCCAGCCCAGGCGTGAGGACATTTCCAGCGCCATGACCGTACCGGCAGCAACCGCTTCGCCGTGAAGCCAGACACCATAGCCCATCTGCGTCTCGATGGCGTGACCGAATGTGTGACCCAGGTTCAGGGTCGCCCTGATACCCGACTCGCGCTCATCGGCACCGACCACCAGCGCCTTGGCGGCGCAGGAGCGCTCGATGGCTGTGGTCAACGCAGCCTGATCGAGCCCGCGCAAGGCGTCCATGTGCTCCTCGAGCCAGGTCAGGAACGGCTCATCGCAGATCAGTCCGTATTTGATGACTTCGGCAAGCCCGGCGGACAGCTCACGCGCAGGCAGGGTATTGAGCGACGCGGTATCGATCAGCACGACACCTGGCTGGTAGAACGCACCCACCATGTTCTTGCCCAGCGGATGGTTGATACCGGTCTTGCCACCCACTGACGAATCCACCTGTGACAACAGGGTGGTCGGAATCTGAATGAAGTTCACGCCGCGCTGGTAGCACGCGGCCGCGAACCCGGCCATGTCGCCGATTACACCGCCGCCCAGCGCGATCACGGTAGTACGGCGATCGTGACGGGCCGTTAGCAGGCCATCGAAAATGGTCTGCAGGGTTTCCCAGTTCTTGAAGGCCTCGCCATCGGGCAGCACGATCGGCAGCACGTTGTAGCCCGCCAATGTGCGGGTCAGTCGCTCCAGATACAGAGGTGCCACTGTCGTGTTGGACACGATAGCCACCTGGCGCCCGACGATGTGCGGGGCCAGCAGCTCAAGCCGATCCAGAAGGCCTTCGCCGATATGGATCGGATAGCTACGTTCACCAAGCTCGACCTTAAGTGTCTGCATGTGTCCCCACATTGATTACGGGTTGGGCGGTTGCACGCTTGCGTGCGTCAGGACAGCCATGCTCCGGGAGCCTGTACCGTCACTGTTTTTTAATGGTCGCCGAGGATAGCGCATTTTTGGCCGCGCTTTAACGGGGAGGAAGCTCGGCCAGACGCGCCAGAATATCCAGAACCACCATACGCGGCGGCCGTTCATCGGTTTCGACCACCAGATCGGCGATCTCTCTATACAAAGGGTCGCGAATTGCCAGCAGTTCACCCAGCACCCGGGCCGGGTCTGCCGTGCGCAGCAACGGACGATTGCGATCACGCGCCGTACGACCGACTTGCTGTTCAACAGAGGCGTGCAGGTACACCACGCGCCCGCCTGCATGCAGCGCCTGACGATTTTCGCTGCGCATGACGGCACCGCCGCCCGTTGCCAGGACAACGCCGTCGGCCTCGCACAGTTCGGCAATCATCGCCTGCTCACGGTCGCGAAAGCCCGGCTCGCCTTCCTTGTCAAAAATCCAGGGAATATTGGCGCCCGTACGCAGCTCGATTTCCTTGTCGGAATCCTTGAACGGCAGTCGCAACTCTTTGGCAAGCAAACGGCCGATGGTGCTCTTGCCAGCACCCATCGGCCCCACAAGTATTAAATTTCGCACAGAATCAACGACTCACAGCAATCGCCTGGTTGTTCATGATACGCGGTGTCAGAAATACCAACAGCTCGGATTTTGCCTCTGATACCACGTCGCGCCTGAAAAGGCGGCCAAGATACGGCACATCACCGAGAAATGGCACTTTCTCTACAACTTTACTTTGCGTATTGGAGAACACACCGCCGATCACAATCGTCTCGCCGTCGGAAATCAGCACCTTGGCGTTGACCTCGTTTTTCTTGATCGGCGGCACACCCAGCACGGCATTGAGGTAGTCGGGCTCATCCTTGGTGACCTTGACTTCCATGATGATGCGGTTGTCCGGGGTGATCTGCGGGGTGACTTCCAGCGACAGGGACGCTTCCTTGAAGCTCACGGTCGTGGCGCCGCTGGAGCTGGATTCCTGATACGGAATCTCCGTGCCCTTGAGGATCTTGGCGGTTTCCTTGTCGGAGGTCACGACCTTGGGCTGGGAGACGATTTCGCCGTTGCCGGTTTTTTCCATCGCGCTCAGTTCAAGGTCGAGCAGCGCGTTATTGGTCAGGAAGCCGATGCCAACGCCAGCCGTGGCATCGGGTGCTCCCAGATCCACGAAAGGAATATTCGCGGTCAGGTCGTTCCCCGTATTGCCTGCCTCGTCGCCGTTATCATCGAGACCGCCAATGCTCCACTTGCGAGACCGATCGGTCCGGCCGCCCCAGCGCACGCCGATCTGCTTGTCGTAGTCGACGTTGGCCTCGACGATGCGCGCCTCGATCATGACCTGACGTACCGGAATGTCGAGCTGGGACACAATGCGGCGCAACTCGTCCAGCCGGTCCTGAGTCTGGTAGGCAATGATGTTGTTGGTGCGCTCATCCACAGTGATGGATCCGCGCTCGTCGGTCTTGGACTCGGCACTGGTGACCGACTGAAACAGCTTGGCGATGTCGCCCGCCTTGGCGTAGTTGACCTGCAGCAGTTCGCGGCGTAGCGGTGCCAGCTCGGCAATCTGCTTGAGCGATTCCAGCTCCTGACGTTCACGGGCGGCAATCTCGTCGGCCGGCGCGACCAGCAACACACTGCCGACCTTGCGCTTGTCCAGGCCCTTGGTCTTGAGCACCAGGTCCAGCGCCTGATCCCACGGCACGTTCTGCAGTCGCAGGGTAATGCCGCCCTGAACCGTGTCGCTGGCAACCAGATTGAGGTTGGTGAAATCGGCGATCAACTGCAGCACCGAACGCACGTCGATGTCCTGAAAGTTGAGCGACAGCTTCTCGCCGGTATACACCGGCTTGTCGGCGGCACGTCGGTCCACGTCCTCGTTGGTCAATGGACGCACGCTGATGGTCAGTTTGTTTTCGGTCTGGAAGGCCGAGTAGTCGAACGCACCGGACGGTTCGATGGAGATGCTGGCCTTGTCGCCCGAGGCAGTAGCACTCACGAACTGCACCGGCGTGGCGAAATCCTTGACGTCCAGTCGCACACGCAGTGGATCGGGCAACTGGGTCTTGGCGAAGTCCACACGAATCTTGCCGCCCTGCTCCTGAATGTCCGGCGCAATGCTGGCGTTACTCAAGTCGATGATCACATTGCCTTCGCCCAGCTCACCGCGCTGGAAGTCGACGTTGCGAATGGCCCGCGCACCGGCAGGCACATAAGGACGTGCTGAGGCGGGCGTAGGCGGCGGTACTGCAACCCTGACAGCGCCCTTGGCGGTACTGGGCTGGGAGGCCTGGGCGGCAGCGGCACCCTGACCGATCACCACGAACAGATTATTGCCCTCGACGCGCGAGCTGTAAGGCGACAGCGACGTCAGGTTGATGATGACCCGCGTCCGATCCTGGGCCTGAACCACGACCACGCTGCGCGCGTTGCCCGCACCCAGATCACGGCTCTTGGTTGCAAGCTGGCTGGTCACGCCCGGCAGGTCCAGCGCAATGCGCGCCGGCTGCTCGGTCGTGTAGCCACGCGGGGCAGGCACCGGCGAATCGAATGCAAGCTTGAGCTCGATCCGGTCACCCGGCAGCGCAGCAACGTCCAGGGTCTTGAGGTTGGCCGCCTGGAGAACCGGCGACATCATCGCTATCCATAACGACACGCCGATAATCGAAAGAATCCGGGTCATGATCAATTTCCGTTGTGCGGTGCTTTGCATGCTTGGCCTTGCCCACTTCATGAGCGTTCTTTGAGGGAAATACTGCGCGGCCTTTCAAGCCAGGCCCCCTCTCCATCAGGAACAATTTCAATCACATCGACCTGCGCATCGCTGACCGACACAATCCGGCCGTTATTACGGCCTATATAATCTCCCACCTTGACCCGGTGAACCCCTCCGGCTCCGCGCAGCAAGGCGAACGTACCCGACTCGTTGCCGATGGTCCCGACCATCTCGAACGCTTCGATATTGAACCCCTCAAGGAACTGCTTGACCCGGTTCAGATCCGGCGCGACCAGTCGCGAACCCTTCTGACGGTTGAGCATGTCCAGCTTGATGGCTGGCTGAAACGGACTGCGCAGGCTCGCCGCGTTGTAGGTGAACGCTTCATACGCCCGAAACTTGGGCAACGCCTCGATGGTGCCGCTGGGACGCGCCTGGGCCTGAGCCACGAACTCGCTCAGATCGGCAAAATCCTTGTCACCGCCGCAGCCGGCCAGCCCTGTCAGGGCCGCACTGACGCACAACATACGCGCCACCCTCATTTCTTCAGCCCTTCATCGTTGTAGCGGTAGGTCTTGGCCAGGATGCTCATGCGCAGCTTGCCGGACACCTTGGGATCAACCGGTTTGATGTCGAAATCATGCAGTGTCACGATCCGCGGCAGGCTGGCTACGCCGCTGACGAAGGTCGCAAGATCGTGATATCCACCCACCACGGTGATCTGTATGGGCAATTCGATGTAGAACTGCTGGACGGCTTCGGGCAACAGCTTGATTTCCTCGAACTCCAGACCGCTTCCCAGCCCGGTGCGTGTGATGTCTTCGAGCAGGCCCGGCACTTCGGTATCGCTGGGCAGTTGCCGCAGCAAGGCACCGAAGGTGTTTTCCATTTCTTCCATCTGCTTCTTGTAGGGCTCAAGGTTCGCCGCCTGGAACGCCTTGGTGGAGAACTGCTCCTTGAGCGTGGCTTCGCTTGCCTGCGCGCCAGTCAGTTGGGCTTCCAGGTCCTGGATAAACAGGAAATAGCCCAAGGCGAAGATCAGCACCGCCACCAGCACCCCTGAAATGACCTTCACCGCAGCCGGCCATGAACCCATGTTGCTCAGGTCAAGCTCGTTGATGTCGACCTTGCGAAGCCCTTCCAGCCATTCGGTCATGCTCATGGCCTGGCTCCTTCGGCAGCAGCCTGAGGCTGGGTCTGGCGCACGGTCAGCTGAAAGATGTTCGCCTGGTCGACAGCACCGGCTGTGGTGGCCTTGACTTCAGTCAGGCTCGGCGCCTCCAGCCAGTCGGACGCTTCGAGGTTGCGCATGAGGTCCGAGACACGGTTGTTGGATTCGGCAGCGCCGGTGATGGCGATCATTTTGTCGGTCATTTTGACTTCGGAGAAATACACGCCATCGGGTAGCGTACGGGCCAACTGGTCGAACACCCGACCTGTGACGGGACGGTTGCCCTGCAGGTCCTGGATGATTTTCATACGCTCCAGCAACTGCTTGCGACGCGCCTTCAAGTCGCCGATTTCCTTGATGCGGGTGTCGAGCAGCGCAACCTCTTTCTGCAGAAAGGCATTGCGCGCCAGCTGCTGGTCGATGGCGGCGCTGACGAAGCGATCGATCAGGAACAGAATCCCGACAGAGATCACGAGCACGCCGACCAGCGCGGTCAGGAAACGCTTTTTTCGTTCTTCGCGTAATTCTTCACGCCAGGGCAGTAAGTTGATCCGTGCCATCAGTCAAAGCTCCTCAACGCCAGACCGCACGCGATCATCAAGGCTGGCGCATCGCTGGCCAGCGCACCGGCGTTGACCCTGGAACTGAGCGCCATGTCGGCAAACGGGTTGGCCACCTGGGTGGGCGTACCAAGGCGACGCTGGATCAAGTGTTCAAGTCCTGAAATCGAAGCCGTGCCGCCTGCCAGCATGATGTGATCCACAGAGTTGTACTGACCTGCGGCGAAGAAGAATTGCAGGGAACGCGAGACCTGCTGCACCAGCGCATCCTTGAAGGGTTCCAGGACCTCACTGACGTAATCGTCAGGCAGGCCGCCCTGCTTTTTCGCAAGGCCGGCTTCTTCCATCGAGAGGCCATAGCGTCGCTGGATCTCGTCCGTCAGTTGTCGTCCGCCAAACAGTTGCTCGCGGGTATAAATGATGCGGCCGTGGTGAAGTACGCTCAGGGTGGTCATGGTCGCACCGATATCGACGACAGCGACAGTCATCTCGTCATGGCCATTGCCCAATTGCGTCGCCAGCAAGCCGAATGAACGTTCCAGCGCGTAAGCCTCGACGTCGACAACCCGCGCAGTGAGCCCGGCCAGTGCCAGTGCAGCCTCGCGAACTTCGACGTTTTCCTTGCGACAGGCTGCCAGCAGAACCTCGACACGCTCGGGGTTGCGCACCGAATAGCCCTGCACCTCGAAATCGATGGCGACTTCTTCCAGCGGATAGGGAATGTATTGGTCGGCTTCGAGCTTGAGCTGGTTCTCCATGTCGTCGTCCGACAGGCCGGCATCCATCTCGATGGTCTTGGTGATAACCGCCGAACCGGCCACGGCCACCGCCACGATTCTGGCGCTGGTCTTGGCCTTGACGATAACCCGTGACAGCGCCTGACCGACCCCTTCGAGCTCGGCTATGTTCTTCTCGACCACGGCATTGGCAGGCAGCGGCTCGACGGCGTAAGACTCGACTTTGTAGCGATTTCCGGAGCGACTCAATTCAAGGAGTTTTACCGAGGTGGAGCTAATATCGATCCCTAGAAGGGTGTTGGCCTTCTTACTGAAGAGTTCGAACACAACCTGATTCCTATGAGTTTCCGTCACTTACGGAGTTATTTCGGGTCGACGTCACTGTCGGCAGCCTTGACAGTAGCGCAAATCACGCTTGGGGACGAAAAATGCTTATAATGCCCAGCGTTTTTTTCGTTTGAGAAAGCTTCAAGGCGTGTTCATTTGTAAATGCCTGCGCTTAACCCATTATTTTTTCTGGAAATCCAAAAGCCTTGATACGCCTGCTGAAGTTTTTCTGGTGGTCTCTCGTCGCGGTATTCTGCTCGCTGCTGCTCGGCCTGAGTGGCGCGTTCCTTTATCTGAGTCCCACTCTGCCATCCGTTGAGGCGCTGCGAAGCATCCAACTGCAAATTCCCCTGCGCGTTTACAGCAGCGACGGCAAGCTGATCGCCGAATTTGGCGAGATGCGCCGCACCCCTATTCGCTTCGCCGAGATCCCACCCAACTTCATCAACGCCCTGTTATCGGCCGAAGACGACAATTTCGCCAATCACTACGGCGTCGATCCCAGCAGCCTGATGCGCGCCGCCACACAACTGGTGAAGAGCGGTCACATTCAATCAGGCGGCAGTACCATCACGATGCAGGTCGCGAAAAACTTTTTCCTGACCAGCGAAAGAAGCTTTTCACGCAAAACCACCGAAATTCTTCTCGCTCTGCAAATCGAGCGCCAACTCACCAAGGACGAGATTCTTGAGCTGTACGTGAACAAGATCTATCTGGGCAACCGGGCCTATGGCATCGAGGCGGCGGCGCAAGTCTACTACGGCAAATCGATTCGCGATGTAAGTCTTGCGCAAATGGCCATGATTGCCGGTTTACCCAAGGCCCCGTCACGTTTCAACCCATTGGCCAACCCGGCCCGCGCCAAGGAACGTCGCGACTGGATCCTGGGACGCATGTACCGTCTGGGCAAGATCGACCAGACGGCCTATCAGGCCGCTCTGAGCGAACCACTCAACGCCAGCTACCACGTTCCGACACCTGAAGTTAACGCCCCTTATATCGCTGAAATGGCCCGCGCCGAAATGGTCGGCCGTTACGGCAGCGACGCCTACACCGAGGGTTTCCGCGTTACCACGACCGTTCCAAGCGGCCTGCAGGAAGACGCCAACAAGGCCGTTCAGCGCGGTCTGATCGAGTACGATCAGCGCCACGGCTATCGCGGCCCGGAAAGCCGCTTCCCCGGCATGACCCGCGCCAACTGGGCTCAGGAACTGACCAGGCAACGCACGATCAACGGCCTTGAGCCTGCCATCGTGACCCAGGTCGACAAAACCGGCTTGCGCGTGCTGACGCGCAATGGCGAGAAAGAGGAAACGGTCGACTGGAGCACCATGAAGTGGGCGCGCCCGTACCTGAACACCAACAGCCTGGGCGCCAATCCGAAGCAGCCGGGCGATGTAGCCAAGGTCGGTGATCTGGTTCGCCTGCTGCGTCAGGACGACGGCTCGCTCAAATTCAGTCAAATTCCCGTCGCGCAAAGCGCACTGGTGTCACTGGATCCGCAGAATGGCGCCATTCGCGCACTGGTCGGTGGCTTCGCGTTCGAGCAGAGCAACTACAACCGTGCCATGCAGGCCAAGCGTCAGCCGGGTTCGAGCTTCAAGCCATTCATTTATAGTGCTGCACTCGATAACGGCTACACCGCTTCGAGCCTGGTGAACGACGCGCCTATCGTGTTCGTCGATGAATACCTGGACAAGGTCTGGCGTCCGAAGAACGACACCAACACGTTCCTCGGCCCGATCCGCCTGCGCGAAGCGCTGTACAAGTCGCGCAACCTGGTTTCGATCCGCCTGCTGCAGGCACTGGGCGTGGACAGCACGATCGACTACATCACCCGCTTCGGCTTCGCCAAGCAGGACCTGCCGCGCAACCTGTCGCTGGCTCTGGGCACCGCAACGCTGACCCCGATGGAAATCGCCACGGGCTGGAGCGCCTTTGCCAACGGTGGTTACAAGGTCAGCCCTTACCTGATCCAGACCATCGAGAACCGCGACGGCCAGACCCTGTTCGCGGCCAACCCGCCCAGCGTACCGGCTCATGATGTGAAGACCGCGCCTGATACGTCGACCTTTGCGGTACACGACAGCCCCGACCTGACGACCAACGCTTCGAACGCACCTGCCGAACCTCAGGCACCCGCCGTGGCCGAGCGAATCGTCGACAGCCGTACGACCTACATTCTGAACAGCATGCTGCAGGACGTGATCAAGCGTGGCACAGGGCGTCGCGCACTCTCCATGAACCGACCTGACATTGCAGGCAAGACCGGTACGACCAACGAATCCAAGGATGCGTGGTTCTCCGGCTACAACGCTGACTACGTGACCACGGTGTGGAGCGGTTTCGATCAGCCGGAAAGCCTGGGACGTCATGAGTTCGGCGGCACGGTCTCGCTGCCGATCTGGATGGACTACATGAGCGCCGCACTGAAAGACAAGCCGCCGCATCAGCAGGCAGAGCCGGATGGCATCCTCAGCCTGCGCGTCGACCCGGTCAGCGGCCGCGCGGCAACGCCGAGTACGCCGAATGCGTTCTTCGAACTGTTCAAAAGCGAAGACACGCCACCGAGCGTCAACGAACTGGGCGGCGGCAGCGCGCCGGGCAGCCCGTTGCCAGCGGATGAGTCGGCGCCGATCGACTTGTTCTGATGCAAACCGCCTCCCACGGAGCAGTGAACTGCGCACTCCGTGGGAGCGGACTTATCCGCGAAGACTGAGTTTCAGGCGCCCCACTTTGGCTGAATGTACTGACCCCTTCGCGGACAAGTCCGCTCCCACTGGCTGACGGGACCGGTTTTCACTCCGTGGGAGCGGACTTGTCCGCGAAAGCCATGGGTCAGACGACCCGGCTTCAGCGGATGTGCCGGCCTCTTTGTGAGCAAGCTCACTCCCACCGGGATGTGAACTACGCACTCCGTGGGAGCGGACTTGTCCGCGAAAGCCATGGTTCAGACGACCCGGTTTCAGCAGATGTGCCGGCCTCTTTGTGAGTAAGCTCACTCCCACCGTGATTGCCACCCGTGAGGCCTACCTGCACGACCGACAGTCGCCCCGATAATTTTTACTTACTGAAAAACCTTCGAGCCCGGTATGATCGCGCGCCCGATTCACCCGGAAGTCTGAACTCAAATGAAACCCACCTTGATCGCCGCCGCAGAACTCGATCGCATCGATACCTGGGCCAAGTACTCCAGCCACATGTGTGGAGGCTGCGTCTCCAGTTGCTGCACGCTGCCGGTCGAAGTGAAGATCAAGGACCTGATCCGCATCGGCATCGTCGATGATTTCGAGCGCGGTGAGCCAGCGAAGAACATCGCCAAGCGGTTGCAGAAGGAAGGGATCGTCGAGCGCTACAACCAGAAGTCCGAGATCTTCACCTTGCAGCGCATGAGCAACAACGACTGCCTGTACCTGGATCGCAAGAGCCGTCTGTGCACGATCTATGAGAAGCGCCCGGACACGTGCCGCAACCACCCCAAGATCGGCCCACGGCCCGGCTATTGCGCCTACAAGCCAAAAGCCGTCGTACGCCCTGAAAGCGGCTCGCTGAGAAACGCCACCAGCGCGCCTGTCCCCAAGTTCTGAATGATCGGCTGAAGGGGCGCAGAGCGTCCCTGACAGCAACGCACGCGCAATGAGCGTCAGCACGATCAAGCCTTTATAAAAGCCACACAAACAAAAACGCCCCCGGCCTTTCGACCGGGGGCGTTTTCATTCAGCGAGGGCTAGGTATCAAGCCTTGGCTTTCTTGGCAGCGCGGGTACGCTCGCTTTCGTCCAGGATCTTCTTGCGAAGACGGATGGACTTCGGCGTCACTTCGCACAGCTCGTCTTCCTGGATGTATTCCAGAGCCTGTTCCAGGGTGAACTTGACCGGTGGAACCAGAGCAATGGTCTCGTCTTTACCCGAAGCACGCATGTTGTCGAGCTTCTTGCCCTTGGTAGGGTTGACGCCCAGGTCGTTGTCACGGCTGTTCTGACCAACGATCTGGCCGTTGTAGATTTCCTGACCATGTTCAACGAACAGCTTGCCACGCGCCTGCAGGGTTTCCAGGGAGTAGGTCAAAGCCTTGCCGGTTTCAACCGAAACCAGAACGCCGTTCTGACGGCCGGACATGTGGCCCGACTTCACGGTGTCGTAGCGATCGAAGATCGAGGTCAGGATGCCAGCACCGTTGGTCAGGGTCAGGAACTGGTTACGGAAACCGATCAGACCACGAGCAGGGATGTTGTATTCCAGACGCACACGGCCTTTGCCATCCGGCACCATGTTGCTCAGGTCGCCTTTACGCAGACCCATCTCTTCCATGACCTTGCCCTGCGATTCTTCAGGGATGTCGATGGTCACGTTTTCGTACGGTTCTTGCTTGACGCCGTCGACTTCACGAATGATCACTTCAGGACGGCCCAGGGCCAGCTCGAAGCCTTCGCGACGCATGGTTTCGATCAGTACCGAGAGGTGCAGCTCACCACGGCCGGATACTTTGAACTTGTCAGCCGAGTCGCCTTCTTCAACGCGCAGTGCAACGTTGTACAGCAGCTCTTTGTCCAGACGGTCCTTGATGTTACGGGACGTCACGAACTTGCCTTCTTTACCGCAGAATGGCGAGTCGTTGACCTGGAAGGTCATGGAAACGGTTGGCTCGTCAACGGTCAGCGGCTTCATCGCTTCAACGACGGTCGGGTCGCACAGGGTGTCGGAGATGAACAGCTCTTCGAAGCCGCTGATGCAGACGATGTCGCCGGCAGCTGCTTCTTCGACGTCGATGCGGTGCAGACCGTGGTGACCCATCAGCTTGAGGATACGACCGTTGCGACGCTTGCCGTCAGCGCTGATCGCCACAACCGGGGTGTTCGGCTTGACGCGACCGCGAGCGATACGGCCAACACCGATCACGCCCAGGAAGCTGTTGTAGTCCAGTGCCGAAATCTGCATCTGGAAAGGACCGTCACGGTCAACTTTCGGCGCAGGCACGTGATCGACGACCGCTTGGTACAGCGGGGTCATGTCTTCGGCCATTTCGTTGTGGTCCAGACCTGCGATGCCGTTGATGGCCGAGGCGTAGACGACCTGGAAGTCCAGTTGCTCTTCGGTAGCGCCCAGGTTGTCGAACAGGTCGAAGATCTGGTCCAGAACCCAGTCCGGACGCGCGCCTGGACGGTCAACCTTGTTGATGACCACGATTGGACGCAGGCCGGCTTCGAAAGCCTTCTTGGTCACGAAACGGGTCTGCGGCATAGGGCCGTCCTGAGCGTCGACCAGCAGCAGCACGGAGTCGACCATCGACATCACGCGCTCTACTTCACCACCGAAGTCGGCGTGGCCCGGGGTGTCCACGATGTTGATGTGGTAGCCGTTCCAGTTGATCGCGGTGTTCTTCGCGAGAATGGTAATACCACGCTCTTTTTCCTGGTCGTTGGAGTCCATCACGCGCTCGTCGTTGAGCTCGTTGCGCTCCAGAGTGCCGGATTGACGCAGGAGTTTGTCTACCAGGGTGGTTTTACCATGGTCAACGTGGGCGATGATGGCGATGTTGCGTAGATTTTCGATCACTTGTGTATCTCGATCAGAGGATTCGGTCTGCTGACGGTTTAACGCCGGCGATTAACAGTTACTAGTCGGCAAAAGCCGTTACGGCTTGGCGACTGGTGTCGGGGGGCCGGTGACGCAAGCCACAGGCAAACAGCCCCGGGCACTTAGCTCGGTCGATAAACGCGCACATTGGCATGCCCCTCACTGAGCAAATGGTGAGCATGCAGGCGACTCATGACGCCTTTGTCGCAATACAACAGGTACTGGCGCGTGTTATCCAGTTCCTTGAAACGGCTGTTCAGTGCATAGAACGGCAGCGTTTGTACTTCAATGCCCGGCACCTGCAGCGGCTGGTCTTCCTGGGCATCCGGGTGACGGATGTCGATGACGACCTGCCCGGCCAGCGCCTGGCTGACTTCTTCTATATCGACATTGCGGCTCAGATCGTCGATGACCCGATCGATCGAAACCAGCTTTGCGCGCTCGAGCGCCTGCTCGAGAATCGCCATGTCGAACTGTTTTTCTTCGTACTCAACGCGATTCCGCTTGGCGTTGGTCTTGGGGTTGACCGAGATCACCCCGCAATACTCAGGCATGTGCCGGGCAAAGTCGGCAGTGCCGATTTCAGTCGCCAGGTCCACGATGTCCTGCTTGTGGCTGGCAACCAGTGGCCGCAACACCAGCTTGTCGGTCGCCGAATCGATCAGCGACAGGTTGGGCAGCGTCTGGCTGGACACCTGTGAGATCGCCTCGCCGGTAACCAGCACATCGATCTCCAGACGATCCGCCACGGATGAAGCAGCGCGTAACATCATACGCTTCAAAACTACACCCATATGACTGTTATCGACTTTCTGCAGAATTTCTCCGAGAACTTCCTCGAAAGGCACGCTCACAAACAGCACGCGCTGGGAACTGCCGTACTTCTTCCAGATGAAATGAGCGACTTCCATCACGCCCAGTTCGTGGGCGCGACCGCCCAGATTGAAGAAGCAGAAGTGCGCCATAAGCCCGCGGCGCATGATCTGGTAGGCCGCAACGGTGGAATCGAAACCGCCGGACATCAATACCAGGGTCTGCTCCAGCGCGCCGAGCGGATAGCCGCCCAGGCCTTTATGCTGGTCATGCACGACAAACAACCGTTGGTCGCGAATTTCCATTCTGACCACCAGATCCGGCTTTTTCAGCTCGATTCCGGCCGCACCGCACTGCCGGCGCAACTGACTGCCGACGTATTTCTCGACATCCATGGAGCTGAAATCGTGTCGCCCGGCACGCTTGCAGCGCACCGCAAACATCTTGCCCGGCAGCAGGTCGGCGTAGTGCGCCTTGCACTTGGCAACGATGTCATCCATGTCGCCCAGCGGGTACTCGGCCACCTGCAGAAAGTTGGCGATGCCCGGCATGCAGCTCAGGCGATCGGTGATGGCCTGCAGCACTTTGGGGTCGGTCAGCCGGGTCTCCACCTCAAGATTGTCCCATACGCCACCCACCACAATGTCCGCGTCCAGTTCCCGGAGCACGGTACGAATGTTCTTGCCCAACTGCCGGATGAACTGCTTGCGCACCGGCGGGCTTTTAATGGTGATTTCTGGGAAAACTTTAACGATTAGTTTCATGGAAACGGTGCGTGAGGTGCCGACCAAAAAAGGGGGGCGCGGATTATAGCGGAAATTGCTCAAGGTTTAACCAGTTATCGTACAGCCAATCGTCAACGCACCAAAAAGAGTCGGCGCACTATTTGTGAGCGCCATAAAGGTGCGCATTTTCCTCGATAATCCTTTTTTCACGCCCTGAAAGCCTCTGTTTGAGGCAAAAAACCCAACACAGGGCACTGGCATGCAAATTGCTCCCTTGTGAGGCAGGTTGCCATGGCAGAGTATTCGCGCCGGCATCACCCAAATTTAAGGGGCCCAAAACCATAAGGCGGTCCCTAGCCACCCGGAGGACACCATGTCGAAGTCGGTTCAACTCATCAAAGATCATGACGTTAAGTGGATTGATCTGCGCTTCACAGACACCAAGGGCAAGCAGCAGCACGTCACGATGCCTGCGCGCGATGCGCTGGAAGATGACTTCTTTGAAGTCGGCAAAATGTTCGACGGTTCCTCCATTGCTGGCTGGAAAGGCATCGAAGCCTCCGACATGATCC
This sequence comes from Pseudomonas asturiensis, assembly GCF_900143095.1. Lineage (GTDB taxonomy): Bacteria > Pseudomonadota > Gammaproteobacteria > Pseudomonadales > Pseudomonadaceae > Aquipseudomonas > Aquipseudomonas asturiensis. The sequence goes on from NZ_FRDA01000006.1 coordinate 286,968, forward strand.
TGCTGCCGGACGACGAAACCGCTGTTCTGGACCCGTTCACCGAAGAGCCGACCATCATCCTGGTCTGCGACATCATCGAACCTTCGACCATGCAGGGCTACGATCGCGACCCGCGCGCCATCGCTCACCGTGCAGAGGAATACCTGAAGTCCACCGGTATCGGTGACACCGTATTCGTAGGTCCTGAGCCAGAGTTCTTCGTCTTCGACGAAGTGAAATTCAAGTCCGACATCTCCGGCTCCATGTTCAAGATCTTCTCTGAACAGGCTTCCTGGATGACCGACGGCGACATCGACGGCGGCAACAAAGGCCACCGTCCTGGCGTCAAAGGTGGTTACTTCCCGGTTCCACCGGTCGATCACGACCACGAAATCCGTACCGCAATGTGCAACGCCCTGGAAGAAATGGGCCAGATCGTGGAAGTTCACCACCACGAAGTTGCCACCGCTGGCCAGAACGAAATCGGCGTGAAGTTCAACACGCTGGTCAAGAAGGCTGACGAAGTTCAGACCCTGAAATACTGCGTACACAACGTTGCCGATGCCTATGGCCGTACCGCTACTTTCATGCCGAAGCCTCTGTATGGCGACAACGGTTCGGGTATGCACGTACACATGTCCATCGCCAAAGATGGCAAGAACACCTTCGCAGGCGAAGGCTATGCCGGTCTGTCCGACACTGCCCTGTTCTTCATCGGCGGTATCATCAAGCACGGTAAGGCACTGAACGGCTTCACCAACCCGTCGACCAACTCCTACAAGCGTCTGGTCCCAGGTTTCGAAGCACCGGTCATGCTGGCCTACTCGGCACGTAACCGCTCCGCTTCGATCCGTATTCCTTACGTCTCCAGCCCACGTGGCCGTCGTATCGAAGCACGTTTCCCGGACCCGGCAGCCAACCCGTACCTGGCATTCGCTGCACTGTTGATGGCTGGCCTGGACGGCATCCAGAACAAGATCCACCCTGGCGACGCAGCTGACAAGAACCTGTATGACCTGCCGCCTGAAGAGGCCAAAGAGATCCCACAAGTTTGCGGCAGCCTGAAAGAAGCCCTGGAAGAGCTGGACAAGGGCCGTGCGTTCCTGACCAAGGGCGGCGTATTCAGCGACGACTTCATCGATGCTTACATCGAGCTGAAAAGCGAAGAAGAAATCAAGGTACGCACCTTCGTACACCCACTGGAATACGAGCTGTACTACAGCTGCTGATCCAGTCGCGCCCGCGTTGATGACCTGACGTTGATGGCGTAACACGAAAGACCTCCTTCGGGAGGTCTTTTCGTTTGCGGCTACCAGAAACTTTCAGGGGCGTGCGGTAAGAGTCTACCGACTGCAAAAAAATCCGGATGGCACTCTTGGAGGCTGAAAATCCCAGCCCCGAGGTTATTCCGATATGCGTATCAAGCTCTTCGTCGCAGCCACTTGCCTGCTGCTGACCGGCCACGCCATGGCCGACCATAAACCGCAAACCGTCGAGTCCCGAGTACTGCTCAAGAGCACCGCCTCCTGGGACGGCACCCCCTATGCGGCCTATCCTCAAGGCCAGCCCGAACTGACCATTCTGAAAATCAACATACCTGCCAGAACCAGCCTGAACTGGCACACCCACCCCATTCCCAACGCCGCGTATGTGGTCTCCGGGGAGCTTACGGTGGAGGCCCGGGACAGCGGCAAACAGATCTTCCTGAAAAAAGGCGACACGCTGGCAGAGATGGTCGGCATACCGCACCGCGGCAAGACCGGTAAAAAGCCAGTCGAACTGATCGTGTTCTACGCTGGAACGCCGCAGGTCCCGCTGTCGCAACAACCCTGAAGGCAAAGTGATGGCTGGCGGTGCATGAACTTTTGTTCACTCTCCAGCGCTGGTCGTGATCAGGAACATGTCGTTTACTTGACGTCCCCCTTCAAGACGGACGTCACCATGCGCATGCTCCTGGCCACTTCATTGCTGACTCTGACCTGCATGTCCTCCGGGCTGACTTTCGCGTCCGAGCAGAAAGCTTCCGCTCTGGAGCCGCTGCTGCACGCCATCAGTGAGCGCCTGACTCTTGCCGATCAGGTTGCCTTGAGCAAGTGGGACAGTGGCAAGGCGGTCGAAGATCCGCCTCGCGAGCAGCAGGTCATCAGTGCCGCCCAGGCCCGTGCGGTCGAGTTCAAGCTGAACCCGGATGACGTGGAGCGGCTGTTCCGCGCCCAGATAGAAGCCAACAAGTCGGTGCAGAACGCGCTGCTTGCCCAGTGGCATGCTGCCGGGCGAGCACCCGATACAGCCCGCCAGAGCCTGGTCAACGATATCCGCCCGAAACTGGACCGGTTGCAGACAGAACTGTTGCAGGCTTACGCCGGCTTCCAGCCAGTGCGTGCGTCGGGCAACTGCCAGTTGCTGCTGGATGCCAGGCTCAAGCGCTATCAGGTTGACCCGATTCACGATCAGGCCCTGGTGCTGGCTACCGCAGACCTGTGCACCACGAAACTGTAAGCCCGCCTGCACGATACAGGGTGAAGTGTTCTATGCTGGTGACCTTTGCCCTTTGCTGTCGAGAGCCTCATGCGTCAAAGCCTCATTTGCCTGTTCCTATTGATCAGCCTGCCTGCAATGGCGCAGATCTATAAGTACACCGATGCGAATGGCAACACGGCGTTCAGCAATCAGCCACCCAACGGCATCAAGACCGAGGTCGTGGAGTTGCCGCCACTCAATAGCGTCGAGACACAGGCCCCCGCCAGGCCGGTCATGAACACCGCGCCGCAACCGGCCAGTGCCCAGGCACAACCTCAGGATGCCTATACCACGCTGGAGCTGACCGACCTGCCCACCGATGAGGCCTTACGCGCCAACAGCGGCTCTTTCATCATCGGCGTGAAAATCCAGCCTCGCCTGCAACAGAACCATCGCCTGCAACTGCTGCTGGATGGCAACCTGTATGGACAGGCCACCAACCTGCCCCGGTTTCAGGTGATGAACATTGATCGTGGCGAACACAGCTTCGCAGTGGTGGTGAAGGATGGCGAACGCATCATCCAGCAAAGCCAGACCATTACCCTGACCGTGCAACGCGTCCACCTCGGCAAACCATGAAGATGCGCAGCCTGCTGCTGATGATGCTGTCCGTGCTGCTTGCACTGCCAGCGCTGGCAGACGTCTACACCTACATCGACGCCAACGGTAATCGGGTGTTCACCGATCAGCCGCACAAGAACGCCAAACGTGTCGACATACCGCCCAGCAATAACATGACCGGCACCCCGCCAACCCGAACGCTGAAAGCCAGGCCTGCTGAAAGTAAACCGCCTGCGATCTTTCAGTATCAGTTATTGCGGGTGCTGGTGCCCGAGCCCGACGCCACGATCAGCAGCCCCAGTGGCGACCTGATCGTGACCGTTACCAGCGACCCGGTCCTGCAACCCGGTCACAGCTATCGCCTGCTCCTGGACGGTCTGCCTGTGGGCCAGCCCGGACGCAGCCCGGTCTTCCCGCTGAGCAACATCGACCGAGGCACCCATCAGCTGTCTGTCGAGATTTTCGACACGATGGGGCGAGTTCTGGAAAAGACACCCAACCAGCCTTTTCACCTGCAACGCGTCACGCTGGCCCAGAAGCGCGCCACCAACCCGTGCAAGCCTGAAGAGTACGGCGTTCGCCTGGAATGCCCGCTCAAGGACAAGCCCAAGCCGGAAAGCAGCATTCTGCCGTTCTTCTGAAACCGTCCTCGCCACTGACCATCACTCACTGTGGAAGGCGGCTTGCCGGCGATCTGCCGGGAACCGGCAGCAAGATCTGCGCATGCGGTCTATCAGATGCAACCAAAGGTGGCTGCGCAGCCCATCACTGCCGTCGTAACCTCCGAAAGCTCCCACGCCCTGCGGGCAGACGCAGATCCGGCACTATTTCAGCAGTCAGATGTTTGAGAAGGGATGGCTTATGCCAAAGCACCTTTTTGGTGCGCATATCTTGCATCCGCGCAACAATACAGCCCACTTTGGTTCAGAAATGCCCCTGAGGCAGCGCCGTATGCGGGCACGATTTCGGAAAAAGCAGCTGTTTTGCAGAGAAAGCGCTTCTTTTCGGAGCCTTGGTTTGGTTTTTGCAACTTCTCAGGCATAGCACCCCGTCACGCACCGTAATGGTGGCTTTGCTTACGCCGACAAGCACCTGCATAGCGCGATTGCCATGTGCCAAAAGAGGTCAACACGATTCATGACTATCAGCGACGCGCTGCACAGACTGTTACTGGACAACCTGACCACTGCAACCATTCTGCTCAACGCCGACCTGCGCCTTGAGTACATGAACCCGGCAGCCGAGATGCTGCTCGCCATCAGCGGGCAGCGCAGCCATGGGCAATTCATCAGCGAACTGTTTACCGAGTCGGCCGAAGCACTGAGTTCACTTCGCCAGGCTGTCGAACAGGCGCACCCGTTTACCAAGCGTGAAGCAATGCTCACCGCGCTGACCGGCCAGACCCTGACCGTCGACTACGCCGTGACGCCGATCCTCAGTAAAGGCGAAACCCTGCTGCTGCTTGAGGTCCACCCTCGCGATCGCCTGTTGCGCATCACCAAGGAAGAGGCTCAGTTGTCCAAGCAGGAAACCACCAAGATGCTGGTGCGTGGCCTGGCCCATGAAATAAAGAATCCGCTGGGTGGGATTCGTGGCGCTGCACAGTTGCTGGCGCGCGAACTGCCCGAAGAAAGCCTCAAGGACTACACCAACGTCATCATTGAGGAAGCCGACCGGCTGCGTAACCTCGTTGACCGCATGCTGGGTTCCAACAAACTGCCTTCGCTGGCCATGACCAACGTGCATGAAGTGCTCGAGCGGGTGTGCAGCTTGGTCGAAGCCGAGAGCCAGGGCTGCATCACACTGGTGCGCGACTATGACCCGAGCATTCCGGATGTGTTGATCGACCGCGAGCAGATGATTCAGGCCGTGCTCAATATCGTGCGCAACGCCATGCAGGCCATCAGCGGCCAGAACGAATTACGCCTGGGCCGCATCACCATGCGCACCCGCGCCATGCGTCAGTTCACCATCGGCCACGTGCGCCACAGGCTGGTAAGCAAGATCGAAATCATCGACAACGGTCCGGGCATTCCGGCCGAGCTTCAGGAAACCATTTTCTACCCCATGGTCAGTGGCCGCCCGGATGGCACAGGGCTTGGTCTGGCCATTACCCAGAACATCATCAGCCAGCACCAGGGCCTGATCGAGTGTGACAGCCATCCCGGCCACACCACATTTTCGATCTTCCTGCCGCTGGAACAAGGAGCAGCTTCGACATGAGCCGTAGTGAAACTGTCTGGATCGTAGACGACGATCGTTCCATTCGCTGGGTACTGGAAAAGGCATTGCAACAGGAAGGCATGACCACGCAAAGCTTCGACAGCGCCGATGGGGTGATGAGTCGCCTGGCCCGTCAGCAACCGGACGTGATCATTTCCGACATCCGCATGCCGGGTGCCAGCGGCCTGGACCTGCTCGCGCGCATTCGCGAACAGCACCCGCGCCTGCCGGTCATCATCATGACCGCTCATTCGGACCTGGACAGCGCCGTGGCGTCGTATCAGGGCGGCGCGTTCGAATACCTGCCCAAACCGTTCGACGTCGATGAGGCGGTCTCGCTGGTCAAGCGCGCCAACCAGCACGCTCAGGAACAGCAAGGCCTGGATGTCGCGCCAACCCTGACCCGCACACCTGAAATCATCGGCGAAGCACCCGCGATGCAGGAAGTGTTTCGCGCCATCGGGCGTTTGAGCCACTCCAACATCACCGTGTTGATCAATGGTGAATCAGGCACCGGTAAAGAGCTGGTCGCCCACGCCCTGCATCGCCACAGCCCGCGTTCGGCCTCGCCGTTTATTGCGCTGAACATGGCGGCGATCCCCAAGGACTTGATGGAGTCCGAACTGTTCGGTCACGAGAAAGGCGCGTTTACCGGCGCAGCCAACCTGCGTCGCGGTCGTTTCGAACAGGCTGACGGGGGCACGCTGTTTCTTGATGAAATCGGCGACATGCCTGCCGATACCCAGACCCGTCTGCTGCGTGTCTTGGCAGACGGCGAGTTCTATCGGGTCGGCGGTCACACGCCGGTCAAGGTCGATGTGCGCATCATCGCCGCGACCCACCAGAATCTGGAAACCCTCGTGCAGGCCGGCAAGTTCCGTGAGGACTTGTTCCACCGCCTGAACGTGATCCGCATTCACATCCCGCGCATGTCGGACCGTCGCGAAGACATCCCGACCCTGGCCCGCCACTTCCTGAGCCGTGCGGCGCAAGAGCTGGCGGTCGAGCCGAAACTGCTCAAGGCCGAGACCGAGGAATACCTCAAGCACCTGCCCTGGCCGGGCAACGTGCGTCAGCTGGAAAACACCTGCCGCTGGATCACGGTCATGGCCTCGGGTCGTGAAGTGCACATCAGCGACCTGCCGCCTGAACTGCTCAGCCTGCCGCAGGACGCCGCGCCGGTTACCAACTGGGAACAGGCACTGCGTCAGTGGGCAGATCAGGCCCTGTCGCGCGGTCAGTCCAGCCTGCTGGACAGCGCTGTGCCGACGTTCGAACGCATCATGATCGAAACCGCCCTCAAGCACACCGCCGGCCGCCGCCGCGACGCCGCCGTGCTGCTGGGCTGGGGCCGCAACACCTTGACCCGCAAGATCAAGGAACTGGGCATGAAGGTCGATGGCGGGGACGACGACGAGGGTGAGGAAGGCTGACCGTTTTGATATGACCGGACTCTGTCACTTCTGACAGTATACGAACCCGGACCATGCTGTTTAGCTCCTGACATGCCTCGCTATCAAGGCATGAAAGGAGCTGAATGCAATGGACAGTCTTAACCCCCTGACACCCACGTTTACACCCGAAGAACACCTCAACAACGTCCGCCTGCTGGCAGACCTGCCAAAGGGCTCATCCATCCCGCCGCGCGAGCGGATCATCGATTACGAAGTGGTTGAACTCGCCGCATTGTTCAGAGAAGGCAACCCGCAGCGCCTCACCGCTGAGCAGGTTCTGCTGTCCTACCTTGAGCGCATCGACCGCCTCAACGGCCCGACAGAAGTCTATGGAGACAATGGGTTCTACAACGCTTTTGTCCGACTCGAAGCAAGGCCCATGCTCGTGCAACAGGCCAGGCTCGCGGATCTCTGGCTGATGAATCCCGATGACGACAGAGGACCGGCACCGCCCCTGTGCGGCATTCCCATCGGCATAAAAGACTCCATCGCCATCCAGGGTCTGGAAAGCAAGAATGGCACGCACGCGTTCACCACAAACCTGGCGGCCAGGGACGCAACCTGCACGCAGCGTCTTCGCAAACAGGGCGCAATCATCCTTGGCCACACCATCTGCTCTGAGCTGTCTACCCATACCGTCGGCCAGTTCGCCGGTAACGCCTGGGACCCAGAGCGGGTGCCCGGAGGCTCAAGCCAAGGCTCTGGCGTCGCACCGATGGCCCGACTCTGCGCAGCAGCCCTGGGCGAAGAAACGGCCGGTTCGATCATTATTCCCGCAGCCGCAAACGGTGCAAGCGCGATTAAACCTTCATTGGGTCTTGTTTCCGGCGCAGGGGTGATGCCGTTGCGCACGGGTTGGGACGTGGTGGGGCCGATGGCCCGTTCGATGCGCGATGCGTCGCTGCTGCTGTCGATACTGGCCGGGACGGATGCGCAGAACGATCCGCAGAGCCTCAGCGCGCCCTCGCTAGGTCGCTACCTGCCCGTGAGCCCTTCTGTCGAACCATTACCGCTTAAAGGGCTGAAACTCGGCATCCCGCAGACCGACTGGATGACCGCACCCGGTGTGCCTCCTGCTCAAAGCTACGACGAGGATTACCGCACAGCCTTCGTGCACTTCAAGGCCCAACTCACGGCGCTGGGCGCGGAGGTGATCGACTTTCCATGGCTTGATGCGCAAAAAGTGGAAAACGTGCCCTACACCTCGCCTTACCCGTTTCACGATGTGCACGACGCAGACGGCACCTTGCTGATGAGCCTTAACGCACCGGCGGCCACGAGCTACGCCAACCAACTGGAGACGCGACACTGGTCAGCCGTCCGTGATTTCGCCGCAACCCTGGAGAATCAGGAACACCGGGACTATCTGCTTCAAAAAAACGGTGAGTTTTTCGATCAGGTGGCCACATGGATTCCCACTGGCATCAGGCTTGAAGCCGAGTATCGGCGGCGTCAACAACAGGCACTTTTTGAAAAGGCTCTGGATGACGACCAAATCGACTTCATGGTGGTACTGCCGCTGGGTGCCCACATCGGGAAACGCTCGGGCGCGGTAGCCGAGACGCTGCCCGTGCAGCGCATGCATTACGATCTACCCAACGCATTGGCCTGGCCGATGCTGACGCTGCCTGTCGGTCATGGAACGACAGGCGTGACCCAGACGCTGCCCATCAACGCAGCGTTCTGGGGCAGGCGCTTTAGTGAGCCGTTGCTGGTGCAAGCCGCCATCGATTTCCAGACGCACTATCCCCAGTACCACACCATGGCACCGCCGGACCCGGTCTTCACCCCGCGTCCGCGGATGCATTTGTGGGCCTTCGACGACATTCCGTCTCGATATTCCGCCGACCCGCTTGTCATACTTGAAGGCCGGAGAATACCGTCATGACCCAGACGCCTTTTCTGGCTGTTCAGTGGAGGACACTGAACAGCCCTGCGTTGCTGAATCGCCAGGCGAGCACACCGCCAGAGCCGTTCTTCGCGGTCAAATGGCAACCTGCGTTGAGCCTGGCGTACTACCCGGCGCTCGCCTCGCTTACTCAGCCAGCGAAGGTTTCTCCCACAGGTTGATCCCGCCTTCTACCGCGAAGCTGTCGATCTCGGTCAGTTCTTCCTGAGTGAACGCAAGGTTCTTCAGTGCACCAACGTTCTCGATGATCTGTTCGGGACGGCTGGCACCAATCAGCGCTGACGTCACGCGTGGATCGCGCAGTGTCCAGGCCAGGGCCATTTGCGCCAGGCTCTGGCCGCGACGCTGGGCAATTTCATTCAACGCACGCACATGCGCGATGTTCTGCTCGGACAGGTGCGACGCCTGCAACGAACCGCCGCCCGGACGATTGACCCGTGCATCCTTGGGCACGCCATTGAGGTACTTGTCCGACAGCAACCCTTGCGCCAGCGCCGTAAAGGCAATCACCCCTGCGCCCAGTTCTTCCGTCGCATCGAGCAGGTCTTTCTCAACCCAGCGATTGAGCAGGTTGTAGGCCGGCTGGTGAATCAGCAACGGCACTTTCCACTCTTTGAGCAGCGCGGCAATTTCCCGGGTCTTGGCACCGGAATAGGACGAAATGCCGATGTACAGCGCCTTGCCCTGCTGCACAGCAGTGGCCAGTGCGCTGGCGGTTTCTTCCAGCGGCGTGTCGGGGTCGAAGCGGTGCGAATAGAAAATATCGACGTAATCCAGCCCCATACGCTGCAGGCTTTGGTCGAGGCTGGCCAGCACGTATTTGCGCGAACCGCCGCCCTGCCCGTAAGGCCCCGGCCACATGTCCCAGCCCGCCTTGCTGGAGATGATCAGTTCGTCGCGGTACGGCTTGAAGTCTTCGCGCAGCAGACGGCCGAAGTTGATCTCGGCGCTGCCGTAGGGCGGGCCATAGTTGTTGGCCAGGTCGAAATGATTGATTCCCAGATCGAACGCCGTGCGCAGCATGGCGCGCTGGGTGTCGATAGGCGTGCTGTCACCGAAGTTGTGCCACAGGCCCAGCGACAGCGCAGGCAGAACCAGCCCGCTGCGACCGGTACGGCGATAAGGCATGTCGTTGTAGCGATGTTCGGCAGCGATATACGTCATTGAATCCTCTCTTGTCAGGGCGACACTCAAGGCCTGTTCCACACGGCCTGCTGGATATCGACCCGCTTGGGCACCAGGTGGTTGTCGTAAAACAGATCAGCGGTCGCCTGCTGCGCACGCACGATTTCCGGCGTGATGGGCAGGCTCGGCGATGTCGGACGGTGATCAAGATACTGAGTGATCACCGCTTCGGACAAGCCCATGCTGCGCGCCAGAATCTGGATGCTCTCGGCGCGCTGCGAGCGAGTGAGGGCGTCGGCGGTAGTCAGTTGGTCGAGTACGCTCTGCACGAAAGCGCCGTTGCGGTCAGCAAAATCGCGGCGCGCGGTATAGAACGGGCCGGACAATCCCAGCCCCTCGCCATTGGCCAACAGGCGGCTGTGGCCCTCGTTGAGAGCGATGGAGTAGTACGGGTCCCAGATGGCCCAGGCGTCGACACTGCCGTTTTCGAATGCTGCGCGGGCGTCGGCGGGCGTCAGGTAGATCGGCTGAATGTCCTTGAAGGTCAGCCCTGCCTTGTTCAGCGCCCGCAGCACCACGTTGTGGGCGCTGGAGCCTTTCTGGAATGCGACCTTGCGCCCTTTCAAATCAGCCACGCTGCGCAGCGGACTTTCGTTGCGCACCAGAATGGTTTCGGCTCGCGGTTTGGGAGGTTCGGCGCCGATGTACACCAGATCCGCACCCGCCACCTGGGCGAAGATCGGCGGAATATCACCGGTCGAGGCGATGTCCAGGCTGCCGATGTTCAACGCCTCCAGCATCTGCGGCCCGGCCGGAAACTCGATCCACTTGATGTGCGTGTGCGCAAAACGCTTCTCCAGCAGACCGTGTTCCTTGGCGAGGACCAGCGTAATCGAGCCTTTCTGATAGCCGATACGCAGGGTGTCGGGCTCGCTGGCCGAGGCCGAGGCTGAGTTGATCAAGCCGCTGAGCGCGAGAATGGCGGCGATGAGTGCGAATGGTTTCATGAGTTTTTCCCTTTAAACATGAGCCTTCCCAAATGCAGCGGGGGAAGGATCAAAAAATAATGGCCGAATACATGACTGTGGGAGGCGGCTTGCCGACGATGGCGTCAGTTCCGTCAGCGATATGTCGCTTCAGAAAAAGCATCGCCGGCAGGCCGCCTCCCACAAAAATCAGTCTCTCAGCACGTTACGTGTCGATCAGAACCCATCTGCCGGGCGCTGCAAGCCGAGGTTTTCACGCAGCGTGGTGCCTTCGTATTCGGTGCGAAACAGGCCACGGCGCTGCAACTCAGGCACCAGCAGACGGGCCACGTCTTCAAGGCCTCCGGGCAGGTGCGGCACCAACACGTTGAAGCCATCGGCAGCGCCCTGTTCAAACCAGGTTTGCAGCTCATCGGCGACCTGTGCAGGCGTGCCGATCAGGCTGTAATGCCCTCGGCCACCGGCAATGCGACGGCCCAGTTGCGCGAGGTTGAGGTGTTCGCGCTCAGCCAGTTCGGTCAGCAATGTCTGGCGACTGCGCTGGCCGCTGTCGGTCAACGGCAACTCGGGCAACGGGCCGTCCTGCGGATAACCGGACAGGTCGAAATTGCCCAGCATCCGCCCCAGCAAAGCAATACCGACCTCGGGCTCCACCAGCGCTTGAAACGACTCGAACTTTTCCCTGGCCAGCGCTTCGGTCTGCGCCACAACGATCAACACACCAGGCATGATTTTCAGCGAATCGGCACTGCGCCCATACGCTTCGAGGCGGCCCTTGATGTCGGCATAGAACGCCTGTGCGCTGGCCAGAGACGTCTGTGCGGTGAACACCACCTCAGCCGTTTGCGCCGCCAGATCGCGGCCGACCTCCGAAGAGCCCGCCTGGACAACGACGGGCTGGCCTTGCGCAGAGCGCGCCACGTTGAGCGGACCTTTGACGCTGAAGTGTTCACCCTGGTGATTGAGCACCTGTACTTTGGCCGGGTCGTAATACTGACCGCTGGCCTTGTCTCGTGTGAACGCGTCGTCTGCCCAACTGTTCCACAACCCGACCACCACCTGATGAAACTCACGGGCGCGGCTGTAGCGCCCGGCATGACCCACGTGTTCGCTGCGGCCAAAATTGTGCGCTTCGGCAGCAGCATCGGAGGTCACCAGATTCCACCCTGCCCGACCGCCCGACAGATGATCCAGCGAGGCAAACTTGCGCGCCACGTGATACGGCTCGTTGTAGGTCGTGGTTGCGGTGGCGATCAGACCAATGTGATCGGTCACCGCGCTCAGCGCCGACAGCAGCGTCAGCGGCTCGAAATGATCGGAGCGTGCCATACGACTGGCAATGTCACCCGTGGCGGCAGCGACGCTGTCCGCCACGAACAACGCATCGAACTTCGCCGCTTCGGCGACCTGGGCCAGATGCCGGTAATGCTTGAAATCAAGCCCCGCATCGGCGGGTACTTCCGGGTGTCGCCAGGCCGCCACGTGGTGCCCGGTGGCCATCAGGAAAGCGCCCAGTTTCATCTGTCGAGCCGTCGTGCTCATACCTGTCTCCTTTCAGGGCGGTCGCCCGCTTAGAAATCCTTGCGTACCTGCACACCGAAGTAACGCTCGTCGTCACGCGGCACCGAGCGATACACATAGTTGCCGCCCGTGGCGAGCATGGGTGAATAGGACTTGTCCGCCAGGTTTTTGCCCAGCAGCGCCACGCGCCAGCCGCTGTTGTAATCGGCCAGCGCAACACTTGCGTTCCAGATGCCGTAGGCGCCCTGTTTGGTGTCCGGGTTCTGGCTGATGTCGTACTGCACCTCGCTCTGCCAGCTGTAATCGGTGCCCAGTTCGATATCCAGACCGTTGTCGAGCGGGATGGTGTAATCGGCGCGGACATAGCTTTTCCAGTCCGGGCTGTACGGCAGGGTTTTGCCATCGACATTGCATGATGCGGCGGCACCGGCCGGGCAGGCGAAGGTGTCGATGCGCGCCCGGGTATAGGACAGCGCGCCGGAGAACTTCAGGTTGCGCGTGGCCTGCAAGGCGTAATCCAGCTCGACACCTTCAGTGCTGACGCTGCCCGCGTTGATCAGCCGGGTCACGACCTGACCGGCAACGCTGTCGAAAAAGTTGGCCTGATAGTTATCGTAATCGCTGTGGAATACCGCCAGGTTGGTGGTCAGGCGATTGTTCCAGGTGGTGGCCTTGATGCCGACTTCCCAGGTGTTGGACGTCTCGGGTTTAAGGGCCTCGGTGTCACGCGGCTGCATGTTGAAAAATACGTTGTAGGCCGGACCTTTGTAGCCACGCGAGTAGGTGATGTAGCTGGTCACGCTGTCGCTCAGGTCGTATTGCAGGCCCAGACGCCCCGATTTGCCCTCTTCGTTCACCGAACCGGAACTGCTGGTCGCCGGCTGAATGCCGCTCACCGTGGTGGCCGACGTCGAAATGCGGCGGTGATCGTACTCAAGGTCGTCGTGAGTCCAGCGCAGCCCGGCAATGGCACGCAAGTCCGGGGTGAAGTTGAACGTGGTCTCGCCAAACACCGAGTAGCTTTGATTGGTGGTGCTGTAATCCGCAATTCCCTGATCGCTGCTCGTCGGCGTGATCAACGTGCGTTGATAGGTCTCGTCGCTCTTGCCGTGCATGTAGAACAGGCCGCCGACGTATTCGATGAACTGACCTTTCGGCGAGGCCAGGCGCAGCTCTTGTGAATACTGGTTGAACGTCAGATCGCCCTTGTCTTCGGTACCGGGGAACGCTGCGGTAATGGTCCCGAGGCGGTCGCCGTCCTGATACTGCGTGTTGTCCCAGCCGCGCCAGGCGGTGATCGACGTCAGGGTGTAGTCGCCCAATTGCCAGTCCAGTTGCCCGGACAGCCCTTTGTTGGTGTCTTCGACATGGCTGCGGTAATCGCTGATCACGTTGCGGTTGTCGCTGTCGGCACGCACCGGTGACAGCGCACTGGTGAACGCTGGCGTCAGCGATTTGGTCACCACGCCATTGGGCGCGTCGTCGTGGGACTGCATGTAGTCCGCCGCGAGGGTGAAGGTGATGTCATCGTTGGGCGTGAACTCCAGCTTGCCCCGCGCGCCCTTGCGGTTGTAGCCGTTGACCTCATGGCCGTTGAGTTTGTTGTCGACATTGCCGTCGTAGCTGCCGAACAACGTGGTGATCGAGCCCTTGAGGGTCTCCGGGATCAGGCTGCCACCGATGCCGAAACGCGTGCGACTTTCGTTGCCGCTGTAGTAGGACTGATCGATGTAGCCGTGGGTCTCTTCGGTCGGCGCCTTGGTTGTGACGTTGAGCACCCCGGCCGACGCGTTCTTGCCGAACAGCGTGCCTTGCGGGCCACGCAGGACTTCGATGCGCTCCAGATCAAGCAGATCGAGCGTGGCCTGGCCGGGACGGGCGTAGACCACACCGTCGATGACCGTCGCCACGGTCGGCTCGACGCCCGGCGAAGTGGAGATGGTGCCGACACCCCGCACGAACAGCGAAGTGTCCTTGTTCGACGCGCCGGTCCTGAAGTTCAGCGATGGCACCTGCTGGACGATGCTGGCGACACCGTTGCGGTTATCGCGCTCCAGTTGCTCGCCTTGAATCACCGACACGGCGACCGGCACCTTCTGCAGCGACTCTTCGCGGCGCGTGGCGGTCACGGTGACCGATTCCAGTGTCGGTGTATCACTCGCCTGCTCGACGGTTTCAGCCGCCATGACCGGAACCATGGGCAACGCCGTCAGCCCCATCAGCAACCAGCCACAACGACGCCCCCGCGCCGTATGAGCCTGATTGATGGCCTGCGCCAGCCGTGTGTGTTTGACGCCATCCCCACGTGTTGTGTGCATCTGCGTGCCTGCCTGAAATATGCCCTGATCCGACAGTGCCTCGGGCACTGACGCCTTTGATTACAACTAAACGGGTCCGGGCATTCGCGGTGGCGAGTAGCAGACAAACCATCTTTGTTAGCGCTAACATCGCCAGTATCAGGAAATGACAGATAGATCGTCCAATACTGAAAAATTAGTTTTATATGCTTTTAAATTTTAAAAGAAGCGGACGAGCATGGCCGACGAAGTACCCGTGACACGTAAACGCCGAGGCGCAGGCCGGGTGACGATCAATGCCGTAGCCAAACAGGCAGGCGTGTCGGCCATCACAGTTTCGCGCTATTTCAATCAGCCGGAACAGGTGTCGCCGCCACTGCGCGAGCGCATCGCGGCGGCGGTCAGTGCGTTGGGTTATGTGCCCAATCTGGTGGCAGGCGGCCTGGCGTCAGCGCGCAGCCGAGTGGTGGCGATGGTGATCCCGAACATCTCCGGGCCGATCTTCGCCAACACCATTCAGGGCTTCAGCGACACCTTGAGCCAGCACGGTTTTCAGTTGCTGCTGGCCTCCAGCTATTTTTCGGTCGAGCAGGAAGAAAGCGCCGTGCGCGCTTTTCTGGGCTGGTCGCCGGCAGCACTGGTGCTGACCAGCCGCTTTCACAGCGAAGCGACGGAAAGGATGATCGAACAGGCGGATATTCCGGTCATCGAAACCTGGGACCATCAACCTGAACGCAGCCCGATCCAGATCGGGTTTTCTCACTACGACGTCGGGGTCACGGCGGCGCGCTATCTCCATGGCAAGGGCTACCGTCGCACGGTCTTCGTGGAGAACAGCGTGGCGGGCGACTTCAGCGCACAGGAGCGCCGCGACGGTTATGTCGCAACGCTTCAGGCCCTCGGTCTGAAGCCGGGTGTTTTTGTGCCGGATGCAGGGCTTACGCCGTTTGAAGCAGGCAAGCAGGCGATGGATGTGCTGATGAACCAGCATCCTCGCCCTGATGCCATTTTCTTCGCCAACGACAACCTGGCGGCAGGCGGCCTGCTCACCAGCCAGCGCATCGGCCTGCAGACGCCGGGGGATTGTGCCGTGATGGGCTTCGGCGATTACGCCTTCGCGCAAATGATGATGCCCAGCCTGACCACCATCAAACCGCCTGCCCTGCAAATCGGCGTGTTGGCGGCACAGCGGGTGCTGGAGAGCCTGGGAGTATTGCCGGTCGAGGGCGGGATTGAGCGGCTGAATCTGCTGCAGTGCGAGCTGGTGGAGCGAGAGAGCACATAACCTGATCGTCCCCCACGCTGCGCGCTCACCGTCATAAGCAACGCTTGCAGCGAACCACTTACTCTGTGAAAGCGCTTGCCCGCGATGAACGATGACACGGTTCGTCTGACACACCGCGCCGACTTCATCGCCGGCAAGCCGCCTCCCACAGGGTTAAGCATTCAGTCGGCAACTGCCGTATCTGATCGTCCCCACGTGCGTGGGGACTTAGCCTGTGACGCTGCGCGTCACATTAAGGTCCACTCGATCAACGCACCATGTGCAGGAACTGCATGTGCCGCTCGTACTGGTCGAGCACGTCGTTGATGACTTGCTCCTTGGTGTAGCCAACCAGGTCGTAATCCTGACTGCCTTCACTCAAGTGAACCTCGGCTCGGTAGTAGCGGCGGTTGTTCAGTTGTTTGGAACCCATGCCGCCACGGGCGAACGAGGGGGTGAAGAAGCCTTTCATCTGCACCTGGTAGATGAACGGACGCTCCTCGCCATGGCCGATTTCCAGCGTCACCGAGTCGTTGGACGGGTCGGGTACATTGACCACGTTCAAGCCTTTCTCCACGAACACCGCCGTCACATCCTCAATGGCCGGGCGCACGGTCTGATCGAGGAAGCGGTACACCTCGTCTCGCGACGGATAGTGCACGGCCTGGCTCAAGCGCTGACGCCAGCCGCCACGTCGTGAGCCCGATACCGGAGCCAGCGAGTACAACTGCGCGATCTGACGCTGGGACTCCATGAAGAACGCCTTGTGCAGCCCCCACATCATCAACAGCAGGATCAGCGAGAACGGCAGCGACGTCAGCACCACCGCTGATTTCAACGCATCGATACTGCCCGAGAACAGCAGCCCGCTGGTGATCAGTGCGGTCGCCACGCCCCAGAACACACGCAGCCATTTCGGGCCGTCTTCATCCGGGTTGCCGCCCTTGGCCGACAGCGTCGACAGCACCACGGTGCCCGAGTCAGCAGAGGTGACAAAGAACACGAAGCTGATGAACACCGTCACGGCGATGACCGTCCTGCTCCACGGATAGGTTTCCAGCAGCAGGTACAGGGTCATCGAAGGATCGTCGATGGCTGACTGGCCCAGCGCGGTCATGCCGTGATTGAGTACCTGATCGATGGCACTGTTGCCGAAGATCGACATCCACGCCAGGGTGAAGCCCAGCGGGATCAACAGCACACCGAAGACGAATTCGCGGATGGTGCGACCACGGGAAATACGCGCGATGAACAGCCCCACGAACGGCGACCAGGCAATCCACCAGGCCCAGTAGAACACGGTCCAGCCGCCCAGCCAGTCGCTCGGCTTATCGTAGGCGTACACATCAAAACTCTTGGTCGGCAGCGCGCCCAGGTAGTCACCGATGTTCTGCACCAGCGTGTTGAGCAAGTGCTGGGTGGGACCGGCGAACAGCACGAACAGCAGCAGCGCACAGGCCAGCAGCATGTTGATGTCGGACATGACGCGTACGCCTTTATCGACGCCCGCGATGGCGACCAGAATCGCTGCGCCCATCATCAACGTGATCAGGCCGACCTGAATCCAGTGGGTATGAGCAACACCAAACAGGTAGTCCAGACCCGAGTTCAGGTGCAGCACCCCGAAGCCCATGTCGGCTCCCAGGCCAAAGATGGTCGCGATGATGCCGAAGCCGTCCACCGCATAGCCGATGGGGCCGTTGATACGCTTGCCGATCAGCGGATACAGCGCCGAACGCAGCGCCAGCGGCAGGTTATGGCGATAGGCGAAGTAGGCCAGCGCCATGCCGACAAAGGCAAACACGCCCCAGCCATGCAGGCCCCAGTGCAGAAAGAGCAACTGCATGCCCTGCCGCGCAGCCTCAGTGGTGCCGCCCTCGCCTTGCGGCGGTTGCAAAAGGTGCGTCAGGGGTTCGGACACGCAGAAGAAAAACAGCGTGATACTGATGCCCGCTGCAAACAGCATCCCGGCCCAGGACAGATAGCTGAATTCGGGCTCGTCGTGGTCGGCACCGAGCTTGATCTTGCCGTAGCCAGATACGGCGGTGACCACCACGAAGAGCAGATACAGCGTCATGGCCAGCATGTAGTACCAGCCGACCGTGTTGGCCGCCCAGTTCTGCGCCGCCAGCAGCCACGCACCGGCGGCTTGGGGGAAGGCGATTACAATGACGCCGAAGATCAGGATAAAGCTCGCAGCGAAGTAAAACACTGGAGCGTTCATGCGGACCGTACCGCTGGGTTGCGTACTCGGAGTACTCATCGACTGCATGCCTCCGGACTGATTGAAACCACTACAAAAAACGCATACGGCAAGGGTTAGCCTCCTGTTGTGAGCGGGCAGCGAACCACCGGTTTAACTTGAATGAACGTTCAATTTAAACATGAAAACGCCCGCGAACACGAATCGCGGGGCTGTGAATGCTGGCTCAGGCTTGGGTATGACGTGTGCGAGAGGGGATCGTTCCCGGGTGCGAGCCGATGAATTAACAGTTGGGATCTGCTTCATCTTTGCCGCTGACTGTCTCGCATAAAAACACTGAAGAGTGAGCGAGCTTGCTCGCGAAAAGGCCGGCGCTGACGCCATAGACCAGCGCCGGGCACGATCCCTCAGTGCGACGCTGATCGGCGCGACACCATCGATTACTTCTGCGTCCCGTCATCCTGTTGCTGCAGCAGGTTAGCCTGGGTGAGGTTGCAACCGGCCGGTACGCTGCGGGTCAGCCATACGTTGCCGCCGATGGTCGAGCCCTGGCCGATGGTGATGCGGCCCAGAATCGTCGCGCCGGCGTAGATCACCACGTCGTCTTCGACGATCGGATGACGCGCATGGCCCTTCTGCAACTGGCCGTCTTCATCGGCCGGGAAGCGCTTGGCGCCCAGCGTCACGGCCTGATAGATCCGCACCCGCTCGCCGATGATGGCGGTCTCGCCGATCACCACGCCTGTGCCGTGGTCGATGAAAAAGCTCGGGCCGATCTGCGCGCCGGGGTGAATGTCGATGCCGGTTGCCGAGTGCGCCAGCTCGGAACTGATGCGCGCCAGCAGTGGCAGACCTGCGCGGTACAAATGATGCGCCAGTCGATGATGAATCACCGCCAGAATGCCCGGATAGCACAACAGCACCTCGTCGACACTGCGCGCCGCCGGGTCGCCGTGGTAAGCCGCCAGCACGTCGGTGTCGAGCAGTTGACGAATGCCCGGCAGGGCCGTGGCGAAATCCTGAATCAGCACCAGCGCATGCTCGTCGATCCCCGTCAGCGCCTTGCCCTGCTGATGGGCCACATAACGCAGTTCAAGCCGGGCCTGCGCCAGCAGCGCATTGAGCGCCACGTCCAGCGTATGGCCGACATAGAAGTCCTCGCTCTCTTCACGCAGGTCAACCGGCCCGAGCCGCATCGGGAACAGCGCGCCGCTCAGTGCTTCGAGAATCTCACCCATGGCCGCACGCGACGGCAACTCACGACCGCCGTGTTCACCGCTTACGCGTCGGTTGCGCGTACGCCAGTCCTCACGCGCGGTGCGCAACTGGCTGACGATACGCTGCAACTGCCAATGGCTGGAACGGCCGTCGGCGGATGCTTCTGGAATATCGCTCACGCTGAACTCTCCTTGGTCTTGACGATGACGACCCGACACTACTGGCCGCTGCTTGTGCCACTCTACGGTAAACATTCAAGTGGAAAAAATAAGAATTTTTGTGCGAAACAGCTAAGCGGAGCATAAACACCGATAGGTTGCCGTGCAGGAAACGTCTGCCTATAGTCCGCTCACTCAGTTCGCTCACTCTCTACACGGCTTACTCACCACAATGATCAAAAATCAGCTGGCCCGCTTCAACCGCCTGGACCTGATCAACGCCCCCACGGCTCTGGAAAAACTCGACCGTCTGTCAAGCTGGGCAGGCCGTGATATCTACGTCAAACGCGATGACACCACCACGCTGGCGCTGGGCGGCAACAAGGTCCGCAAGCTGGAATACCTGGCGGCCGACGCGCTGGCGCAGGGCGCGGACACCCTGATCACGGCGGGCGCGATCCAGTCCAACCACGTACGCCAAACCGCCGCACTGGCTGCCCGTCTGGGTCTGGGCTGTGTGGCCCTGCTGGAAAACCCGATCGGCACCGACGATCCCAACTACCTGCACAACGGCAATCGCCTGCTGCTGGAGCTGTTCGACGCCAAGGTGGAACTGGTCGAAAACCTCGACAACGCCGACGAGCAGTTGCACGCGCTGGCCGCACGTCTGCGCAGCAGTGGCAAGAAGCCTTATCTGGTGCCCATTGGCGGCTCAAGCCCGGTTGGCGCACTGGGTTATGTACGCGCCGGGCTGGAACTGGCCGAGCAGATCAGGCAGACCGGCATCGACTTCGCCGCCGTGGTGCTGGCCTCAGGCAGCGCTGGCACCCACAGCGGTCTGGCGCTGGCATTGGCCAGTGAACTGCCGGACCTGTCGGTCATCGGTGTTACCGTTTCACGCAGCGAAGAAGCGCAACTGCCCAAGGTGCAAGGTCTGGCAGAACGCACGGCCGAACTGCTGGAAATCCCGCTGCCACAGCGTTTCAAGGTCGAACTGTGGGACGAGTATTTCGCCCCGCGCTACGGCGAACCGAATGCCGGGACACTCTCGGCGATCAAACTTGTGGCGGGTCATGAAGGTCTGCTGCTAGACCCGGTTTACACCGGCAAGGCGATGGCAGGTTTGCTGGACGGTATCGGTCGTCAGCGCTTCAACGACGGTCCGCTGATCTTCCTGCACACCGGCGGCGCACCCGCGCTGTTTGCCTACCCGGATGTGTTTGCCAATTGAAGGCATGAACAAGGAGTGGGGTTATGCCGAAAAAGAACGAAACGTGCTTTTTTAGTTATTTTTGTTCATAACTGGATGGCCTTATAGTGGCGCCCGGCAAGCACAGCTTCCGGCGTAACTCACTGAAAAAAAGCTGAATTCACAGCACCACGTCGCGTCCGCCCGGTCTGAAAATGGCCTGACACACTCACACAACAAGAGGCTCGCATGAACATTTCCGCCATTCGTCGCACGTTTCTTTTCTCGGCCCTGAGCCTAATGCTCGGTACCGGTATTGCTGGACACGCCATGGCTGGCGAGCAACTGCAGAAAATCAAGGACAGCGGCACCCTGAATGTGGGCCTGGAAGGCACGTATCCACCGTTCAGCTTCGTGGACGAGAACGGCAAGCTGACGGGCTTCGAGGTCGAGTTCTCCGAAGCGCTGGCCAAGGAACTGGGCGTCAAGGCCAAGATCCAGCCAACCAAATGGGATGGCATTCTGGCCGCTCTGGAGTCCAAGCGTCTCGACCTGGTGATCAACCAGGTCACTATCTCCGATGAGCGTAAGAAGAAGTACGACTTCTCCGAGCCTTACACCATTTCCGGTATTCAGGCGCTGACCCTGAAGAAGAACGAAGGCACCATCAAGACCGCTGACGACCTCAATGGCAAGAAAGTCGGGGTTGGCCTTGGCACCAACTATGAGCAATGGCTGAAGGAGAACGTCAAAGGCGCGGACATCAGGACCTATGACGATGACCCTACCAAGTTTCAGGACCTGAAATCGGGCCGTATCGACGCCATTCTGGTTGACCGTCTGGCGGCATTGGAAATGGTCACCAAGACCAAGGGCGCCATGGCCGTCGCTGGCGAACCCTTCTCCCGTCAGGAATCGGGCGTTGCACTGCGCAAAGGCGAGCCGGAACTGCTGGCAGCCATCAACAAGGCCATCGACAACCTGCGTGCCGACGGCACGTTGGCCAAGCTGTCGCAAAAGTACTTCAAGGCTGACGTGACCAAATGATTGAAGAGAGCCTAAAGCTCGCGCTGGATTCCGCGCCCTTTCTGCTCAAGGGCGCGTACTACACAGTCTTCCTCAGCCTGGGCGGTATGTTCTTTGGTTTGCTGCTGGGCTTCGGCCTGGCATTGATGCGCCTGTCGCGCTTCAAACCGCTGAGCTGGGTGGCGCGCATCTACGTATCGTTTTTCCGTGGCACGCCGCTGTTGGTGCAACTGTTCATGATCTACTACGGCCTGCCGGAACTGGGCATCGAACTGGATCCCCTGACAGCTGCGCTGATCGGCTTTTCGCTGAACATGGGCGCTTATGCCTGTGAAATCCTGCGGGCAGCCATCGGTGCAGTAGAACGCGGTCAATGGGAAGCCGCCGCCAGTATCGGCATGACCCGCTGGCAGACCATGCGCCGGGCGATCCTGCCGCAGGCGGCCCGCACGGCCTTGCCGCCACTGGGCAACAGCTTCATTTCGCTGGTCAAGGACACGGCGCTGGCCGCCACCATTCAGGTGCCGGAACTGTTCCGTCAAGCGCAACTGATCACGGCCCGCACCTTCGAAATTTTCACCATGTACCTGGCCGCTGCACTGATCTACTGGATCCTTGCCACGGCGCTCTCGCACCTGCAGAACAAGCTGGAAGCGCGGGTCAACCGGCATGACTTGGAGTCCTGACGCATGATCGTGGTTGAACAACTCACCAAGGAATTCAAGGGCAATGCCGTGCTCAAGGGCATCGACCTGCGTATCGAAGCCGGGGAAGTCGTGGCCATCATCGGGCCCAGCGGTTCAGGCAAGACGACCTTGCTGCGTTGCCTGAACCTGCTGGAAACCCCGACCAGCGGCCGTATCACGGTCGGCGACATCACCATCGACGGCACTCGCTCCATGAATCAGCAACAGGGCCTTATCCGCCAGTTGCGTCAGCAGGTCGGGTTTGTGTTTCAGAACTTCAATCTGTTTCCACACCGCACTGCGCTTGAGAACGTTATCGAAGGCCCGGTAGTGGTCAAGAAAGTGGCTCGCGAAAGCGCGCTGGCGCTGGGTCGAAAGCTGTTGGCCAAGGTGGGGCTGGCGGGCAAGGAAGACGCCTACCCTCGCAGGCTTTCAGGCGGCCAGCAACAGCGCGTGGCGATTGCCCGGGCGCTGGCAATGGAGCCCCAGGTGATTCTGTTCGACGAACCCACCTCGGCACTCGACCCGGAACTGGTGGGCGAAGTGCTGACCACCATAAGGGCGCTGGCCGAAGAAAAACGCACCATGGTCATTGTTACCCATGAGATGAGCTTTGCACGCGACGTTGCCAATCGCGTGATCTTCATCGACAAGGGCGTGATCGTGGAGCAAGGCGAGGCCAAGGCGCTGTTTGCCAACCCCAAAGAGGAACGCACGCGGCAATTTCTGGAACGAATCAGGGCCTGATCCTACGGCCTGCTTCCCAAAGGCAGCACCTTCCGGGTGCTGCCTTTTTTTGTTTTACATTTCAAAAAGGATTGATCAATCAGGATATTCGCTGAATCACGCCCTCTATTGGTTCAACCCATCTAAATAATCAACCGGTGAAAACGACGTTTGGTCACATTGATATCGACGCTTCGTACCGCCTGATACCGCCTCCGATAAGCCCCTTCACCTGAACCTGCCCAGCATGATCCCGGCATCGCTTTATCGATTTCTTGTGGTAGGACAGTTGATGCCTGCCAAGTAAACGGTTCCGAATATCATTTGTAGGAAGCATCTAATTTTTCAGAAAACACCGACTCAACAGCAGCCGTATATTGACACACACGAGCAAAGCTAATTAGCTCGCCTGAAACAAGGCATCTGAGTACCTGGCAAACTTTCAAGCCTCCAATTTCGACACTTTGTAATGTTTGCCATACCTTGGAATTTTGCGGTACTTATCCACTTGCCTGTTTTGAGTCTTATTTTAATTGAACATGACACCGTGTGACGAATTCTTACTTGAACCTCCCCTATTCTGGAGTACCCGACATGAACCAGACCTCTTTCAAAAACGACTGCGTAAAGCTCTCGGCCCCTTCTGTGCCGCAGGCCAGCCGACATGGCGTCGGCGTCAGGGCAGCGTCCAGCCTCAACGTACACATCGATTCTTATGAGGAAATGGACGAAGGCGACCTGATCGAACTGTTCTGGGACGGCTGTTACGTTGCGTCGAAAATTCTAACACCGTCTGACGTTGGGACGGATATTGTCCTACGAGTACCTGAAAGCTTTCTACAGAACGGCAAGGCGCGTACTTACTACAGAGTCATGAAAGTGGGTGGACTGCCCGTGACATCGGCGTGCCGCAAGCTGTGGGTAAAGCTCAACCCGCCCGGGGGACGCCTGCTCAGCCCCAACGCGGAGGAAAATCAGGGCCTGGCGCCGCTTTACGTGGCACCGTCGGTACTGCGTCGCGGCCTGACCAAAAGGCATCTGGATGGCGGATTGCCAATGGCTATCGAGCCCTACATGAATATGGCGGCCCATGACGAAATCACCGTACGCTGGGGTGATCTGCGCATGGACCTGCCGCCTCTGACCCAGGAAGACATCGGCGAACCGATTGACCTGGTCGTTCCGCCCGCGCTGATCATGGAGGCCGGTGACCAACAACTTGAAGTCACGTATTGCGTAATCGATCGGGTCGGGAATAACTCACTGTGGGCACCGCCACGCGAACTAACTATTCCGCCCTTGGGTGTTATCGCGCCATGACAACCGGACAGTTTTCGCGCGACCGACGTAACGACAAACACGACTTGACCGGTGAGGGCGGCACAGAGAGTTATTTGACACTCAATATAATTAATTAATACCTCATACATTAATCCGGATTGTTTTACCGCACTGCGTAAAGTTAGCGTGGTTTTTATAACCCGCCTCCCCTCAGATGAGTGGCCTGGAAGCCGATGAGCGTCACGACAGGCTCGCATCTTGCGACCCGTCATTGCCAATCTATGCTTATTCCAAAATGAACGTTTTAAAATCTTTTATACAAGCTTAGGGTATATGCACCGGACCACCGGACATCGTGATGTATTCAGCCGCACCCCATGCGGTCTATTGCTACGAGGTTTCGATGGTCACTTTCACACTACCCCCTGTGGATGGCACCCGGGTTGCGCAAGCTCCACAAGAGCATGACGTTGCCCCTCGCTTATTGCCCGCCAAGGTATTGCACAATGATGCCGAAGCGATTGCTGCTGCCCATGCACTGGCTGCAGCAGCAAAAGCGCAAGCCTCCAGGCGCGATCAAGAGCGGTTGCTGCCCTGGCCGGAAATTGAGCAGTTCACGCACAGCGGGCTGGGCAGCATTTCCATTCCGCGCGCCTATGGCGGCCCAGAGGTGTCGTTCGTCACGGTTGCCGAGGTGTTCCGGATCATCTCGGCGGCCGATCCTGCACTGGGACAAATCCCGCAGAATCAGTTCGGCATCCTGCATTTGCTGCAAGGCACCGCCAGCGAACAGCAGAAGAAAGTGCTATTCAAAAGCGTGCTGGACGGCTGGCGCATCGGTAACGCCGGGCCTGAGCGCGGCACCAAAAACACCCTGGACCTTAAAGCCCGAATCACCGCCGACGATAATCGCTTCGTAATCAGTGGCCAGAAGTTCTACTCCACCGGGGCGCTCTTCGCCCATTGGGTCGCCGTCAAGGCACTGGACGACGAAGGCCGGCAGGTCATGGCGTTCGTCAAGCGCGGCACGCCGGGCCTGCGCATCGTCGATGACTGGTCAGGCTTTGGCCAACGCACCACGGCCAGCGGCACCGTACTGCTCGATAACGTACCGGTCGAGGCAGAGCACGTGGTCGCCAACTGGCGACTGTCTTTGACGCCCAACATTCAAGGTGCCGTATCGCAGCTGATTCAGGCCGCCATCGACGCAGGCATCGCACGCGGCGCTATCGACGATGCCATTGCCTTTGTCCGGGATCGCTCCAGGCCGTGGATCGACGCCAAAGTCGAGCGCGCCAGTGACGACCTGTATGTGATCGCCGACATCGGCAAGCTCAAACTCGAACTGCACGCGGCTGAGGCCCTGTTGCGCAAGGCCGGACAGGTTCTGGACGAGGTCAGCGCCTTCCCCATCGACGAACAGTCCGCCGCCCTTGCGTCCATTGCCGTGGCGCGCGCCAAAGTGCTGACCACCGAAGTCTCGTTGCAGGCCAGTGAAAAGCTGTTCGAGCTGGCGGGCAGCCGAGCGACGCTGGCCGAATTCAACCTTGATCGTCACTGGCGCAATGCACGTGTCCACACGCTGCACGATCCGGTGCGCTGGAAATACCACGCCGTCGGCACCTGGCATTTGAACGGCACCCTGCCCGCTCGCCATTCCTGGATCTGAACCAGACCACTGGAGCACACCTTTCATGAGTTTCAATCCACAGGCGCGCGACTACGCAGCGCTGATCACCCATGACGCCCAGGCCCTGCAGGTCGCCCGCGAACTGGCCGAACACTTCAAGACCGAAAGCGCCGTGCGCGACCGCGAACGACGCTTGCCACATGCCGAACTGGCGCTGTTCAGTCAGTCGGGGCTGTGGGGCATCAGCGTACCGAAAGCCTTTGGCGGTGCGGGCGTGTCTTCAGTGACTCTGGCCAAGGTCATTGCCCTGATCTCCGAAGCCGATGGCTCCCTGGGGCAGATTCCACAGAACCATTTCTACGCCCTTGAGGTGCTGCGCGTGAACGGCAGCCCGCAGCAGCAAAAGCGCCTGTACGCCGAAGCGCTGGCGGGCCAGCGTTTCGGCAGCGCACTGGCCGAACTGGGCACCAAAACAGCACACGACCGCACCACACGCCTGATGCGTGAAGGCAGCGGCTATCGCATCAACGGGCGCAAGTTCTATGCGACCGGTGCGCTGTATGCGCAGCGCATTCCGACCTCGGTGATCGACGACGACGGCATTCAGCAACTGGCGTTCGTGCCGCACGACAGTGCGGGCCTGACAGTCATCGACGACTGGAGCGGTTTCGGCCAGCGCACCACGGGCAGCGGTTCGGTGGCGTTCAACAACGTATACGTTGATCAACAGGACGTCGTGCCTTTCCAGAGCGCCTTCGAGCGCCCGACCACGGTCGGCCCGCTGGCGCAGATTCTCCACGCAGCCATCGACACCGGCATCGCCCGCGCGGCCTTCGAAGACGCGCTGACCTTTGTTCGCACGCGCACCCGGCCGTGGATCGACTCAGGCATCGACAAGGCCGTGGACGATCCGCTGACCCTGCACAGCTTCGGCAGGCTCGGCATTCGCCTGCACGCCGCCGAGGCCTTGCTGGAGCGCGCGGGTGAGTATCTGGATCGTGCGCAGGCTGACAGCAACGCCGACACCGTTGCCGCCGCGTCCATCGCCGTCGCGGAAGCGCGCGCCATCAGCACCGAGATTTCCCTGGCAGCAGGCAGCACCCTCTTCGAACTGGCGGGCAGTCAATCGACGCTCGCCGAGCATGGCCTGGATCGCCACTGGCGCAACGCTCGCGTGCACACATTGCACGATCCGGTGCGCTGGAAATTCCACGCCATCGGCAACTATTACCTCAACGACACCCACCCTCCCTTGCGGGGGACGATCTGATGGCGCGCAAGAAGATCCTGCTCAACGCCTTCAACATGAACTGCATCGGCCATATCAACCATGGCCTGTGGACGCACCCGCGTGACACGTCCACGCAGTTCAACAGCCTGGAATACTGGACCGATCTGGCGAAGCTGCTGGAGCGCGGCCTGTTCGACGGGCTGTTCATCGCCGATATCGTCGGGGTGTACGACATTTATCAGAATTCAGTGGACGTCACGCTCAAGGAGGCGATTCAGTTGCCGGTCAACGACCCGTTGCTGCTGGTGTCGGCCATGGCGGGCGTCACCAGGCACCTGGGGTTCGGCCTGACCGCCAACCTGACGTACGACGCGCCTTATCTGTTCGCCCGACGCATGTCCACGCTCGATCATCTGAGCCGTGGCCGGGTCGGCTGGAACATCGTGACCGGTTACCTGGACAGCGCAGCACGGGCCATGGGCCTGAGCGAACAGGTGGAACACGACCGACGCTACGACCAGGCCGACGAGTACCTGGAGGTGCTCTACAAGCTCTGGGAAGGGAGTTGGGAGGACGGTGCAGTGATCAATGATCGCGAGCAACGCGTTTACGCCCAGCCAGGCAAGGTTCACAAAGTGCGGCACGCAGGCGAGTTCTATCAGGTCGAGGGCTATCACCTGTGCGAGCCCTCGCCACAGCGCACGCCAGTGCTGTTTCAAGCGGGCAGCTCGGAGCGTGGTTTGCAGTTCGCCGGGCAGAACGCCGAGTGCGTGTTCATCAGCGGACAGAACAAGGCCTCGACCCGCGAGCAGGTGGACAAGGTGCGCGCCAGCGCCGTGCAGGCCGGGCGCAACCCCGACGACATCAAGGTGTTCATGGGCCTGAACGTGATCGTCGCTGCGACCCAGGCGCTGGCACAAGAAAAACAGGCCGAGTATCGCCGCCACGCCAGCGCCGAAGCAGGCGTGGCGCACTTTGCGGCGTCCACCGGGATCGATTTCGCGCAGTACGAACTGGATGAGCCCATTCAGTACGTGAAGAGCAACGCTATTCAGTCGGCGACCAGGAACCTGAAAAACAATGACTGGACCCGCCAGAAACTGCTCGATCAGCACGCCTTGGGCGGCCGCTACATCACAGTGATCGGCTCGCCTGAACAGGTCGCCGACGAGCTGGAATCGTGGATCGCCGAAACCGGCCTAGACGGCTTCAACCTGACCCGCATCGTCAC
The DNA here is from genome assembly GCF_900143095.1 of Pseudomonas asturiensis. Lineage (GTDB taxonomy): Bacteria > Pseudomonadota > Gammaproteobacteria > Pseudomonadales > Pseudomonadaceae > Aquipseudomonas > Aquipseudomonas asturiensis. Next base: position 315,386 of record NZ_FRDA01000006.1, read on the forward strand.
CCCGGAAAGCTACGAAGACTTCATCGATCTGGTGATCCCCGAACTGCAACGCCGAGGGTCGTACAAGACCGCGTATGAAGACGGCAGCCTGCGCAAAAAACTGTTCCCCCAAGGTACCGACCGCCTCCCGCCGCAGCACGCGGGCGCCGGTTATCGGCAGGGCAACACAGGTTATGCCGAATAGCCACAGCCTCTGGGAGCAACCGGGCTTGTACTGAATAACGACAACCCGTGGGAGGAACAGAGGCTGTACCCAATAGCTAAAACCTGTGGGAGCGAGCTTGCTCGCGAAGGCCATTTTTCAAACGCTACGCCTCTAGCGCCTGCATCGGCCCGTTCGCGAGCGGGCTCGCTCCCACAGGATGTTGATCATCTCAATAACCCGTCATTTCAACGGAATGCACCATGACCAAAACCTTCGCAGCCCTGGCCTTTGGCCTGTTGACCCTGACCGCTCACGCCGCCGACGCGCCTTTAAAGGTCGGCACCACCGCAGCCTTCGCCATTCCGCTTGAGGCCGCCGTCGAGGAGGCGGGCAAGCAGGGCCTGAAGGTCGAGCTGGTCGAGTTCACCGACTGGATCGCACCCAACGTCACCCTCGCGGCAGGCGACATCGACGTGAACTACTTTCAGCACATTCCCTTCCTGACCAACGCCAACGAAGCCGCAGGTTTCGGCCTGGTGCCGTACGCGCCGGGCATCATCAACAACGTCGGGCTGTACTCGAAAAAGTACAAAAGCTTCGACGAGTTGCCGGTTGGCGCAACCGTGGCCATCGCCAACGACCCGATCAACAGCGGGCGCGGCCTGCAATTGCTGGCCAAGGCCGGGCTGATCACGCTCAAGCAAGGCGTCGGCTACAAGGCGACCGAAGACGACATCACCGCCAACCCGAAAAAACTCAAGCTCATCCAGGTCGAGGCCGTGCAGCTGGTACGCGCCTACGACGACGCCGATCTGGTGCAGGGCTACCCGGCCTACATTCGCCTGGCCAAGACCTTCCCGGCCGATTCGGCGATCCTGTTCGACGGCATGGATCACCCTGAGTACGTCATCCAGTTCGTGATCAAGCCCGAGCGCAAGGACGATCCGCGCCTGGCGAAGTTCGTCGACATCTACCAGCACTCGCCGGTGGTCCGGGCCGCGCTGGACAAGGTCAACGGCAAGCTCTATCAGGTGGGGTGGAAAGAATGACGGCCATCGCTCAGCGACAATGGACGCCGGACGTCAAACCTTCGGCGCGACAGACCGAGCTGCACCCGGACCTGAACCATGCACACGTGCGCTTCATCAACCTGGGCAAGACCTATCAGGGCCGACAAGGCCCGGTGGAGGCGCTGGGCAACATCGATCTGGCGATCCAGCGCGGCGAAATCTTCGGCATCATCGGCCGCAGTGGCGCGGGCAAGTCGTCGCTGATCCGCACCATCAACCGTCTGGAACAGCCCAGCAGCGGCCGGGTGTTGATCGATCAGGTGGACATCGGCGACTTCAACGAAGACAAGCTGGTAGAGCTGCGCCGTCGCATCGGCATGATCTTCCAGCACTTCAACCTGATGTCGGCCAAGACCGTCTGGAAGAACGTCGAGCTGCCGCTCAAGGTCGCAGGCGTGCCCAAGGAGCAACGTCGGCGCAAGGTCGCAGAACTGCTGGAACTGGTGGGTTTGCAGGACAAACACAACGCCTATCCCGCGCAGTTGTCCGGTGGTCAGAAGCAGCGCGTCGGCATCGCCCGCGCGCTGGTGCACGACCCGGCCATTCTGCTGTGTGACGAGGCCACCTCGGCGCTCGACCCGGAAACCACGCAGTCGATTCTTTCGTTGTTACGTGAAATCAATCAGCGATTGGGCCTGACAATCATCCTGATCACCCACGAGATGGCCGTGATCCGGGAAATCTGCGACCGCGTGGTGGTGCTCGAGCGCGGCCAGATCGTTGAACAAGGCCCGGTCTGGCAAGTGTTCGGCAACCCTCAACACCAGGTCAGCAAAACCCTGCTGGCGCCGTTGCAACACGCGTTGCCCGAGGACCTGCAGGCTCGCTTGCAGCAGCAGCCCTCTGACAAACACTCAAGCGTCGTGCTCGACCTGCAGTTCACCGGCAGCACGGCCCAGGAGCCTGACTTGTCTGCGCTGTTCAGCGCATTCGGCGGGCGCGTCAGTTTGTTGCATGGCGGTGTAGAGCGCATTCAAGGCCGTGCGCTGGGACACCTTTTGCTCGCCATCAGCCATTCGCCGTTGTCCGTCGAAGAGCTGCTCACTCGCGCCCGCACGCAGGCGCAACACGCACAGGTATTGGGTTATGTGGCTTGATCGTTTGTGGCAAGGGATTATCGACACGTTCCTGATGGTGGGGGTGTCATCGCTGCTTGCGCTGATTCTGGGCATCCCGCTGGCGGTGATTCTGGTCACCAGCGGCAAGGGCGGGATTTTCGAAGCGCCTAACGTCAACCGCGTGCTGGGCGCGTTCGTCAACATCTTCCGCTCTGTGCCGTTTCTGATTCTGATGGTCGCGCTGATACCTTTCACCCGACTGATCGTCGGCACGACGTACGGGGTCTGGGCCGCCGTCGTCCCGCTGACCATTGCCGCCACGCCGTTCTTCGCACGCATCGCTGAAGTCAGCTTGCGCGAAGTGGACCACGGCCTGATCGAAGCCGCGCAGGCCATGGGCTGCCGCCGCTGGCACATCATCTGGCACGTGCTGTTGCCCGAAGCGCTGCCGGGCATTGTCGGCGGCTTCACCATCACCCTGGTGACCATGATCAACTCCTCAGCCATGGCGGGCGCAATAGGCGCGGGCGGCCTGGGCGACATCGCCTATCGCTACGGCTATCAGCGTTTCGACACGCAAGTGATGCTGACCGTGATCGTATTGCTGGTGGTGCTGGTGGCCGTCATTCAACTGGGTGGGGACAGGTTGGCGGTGCGATTGAACAAGCGCTGACGGTCCGGGGTATATTGGCGGCCTTCCCGGACCGGACCGCCTTTGATGAAACTCGATCCCCAGACCCTCGCCCAGATCACCACGACCACGGTGGAACATTACAACCGTGTTGCCGACGACTTCCGCGAAGGGACGCGGGACCATGACGTCAGCCAGAACATCGACGCGCTGTTGCGCCATATCGAAGGACCGACGCCGTGGCAGATTCTGGATTTCGGCTGCGGACCGGGGCGTGATCTGAAGACCTTCACGTCGATGGGTCATGTCGCGGTCGGGTTGGACGGCTCCGAGCGCTTTGCCGAAATGGCACGCAGCGAAACCGGTTGCGAGGTGCTACAGCAAAACTTCCTCGAACTCGACCTGCCGCCCGCGCGCTTCGACGGCATCTTCGCCAACGCCGTGCTGTTCCACGTGCCGCGTCAGGAACTGCCACGCGTACTGCTTCAACTGCACGCCACGCTCAAGCCTGGCGGTGTGCTGTTCAGCTCCAACCCGCGTGGGCAGAACCAGGAAGGCTGGAGCGGTGAGCGCTACGGCGCCTACCACGACCTGGAATCATGGCGCGCCTTGCTGACCGAAGCCGGGTTCGTCGAACTGGAACACTACTACCGCCCCGCCGGACTGCCACGAGAGCAACAGCCATGGCTGGCGAGCGTCTGGCGCAGGGTGTAAGCCGACGGTTTTCAAAGAAGCACAATACTCTGTGAGATACAGCATGGGCTGCAGCTGACATCAAACTGTGGGAGGCGGCTTGCCGGCGATAGCGTCCATTCGGTCGCTGATATGGCGCTTCAAAAACCGCATCGCCGGCAAGCCGCCTCCCACAAAAATCGCATCCGACTCCATAGCCTGCGCGCGGCTCACTCAATGCCCCGTCGCCAGCTCCCCACTTTGCTCCTTCTTCTCATCGGCCTCACGACGCTGTGCTTCGGTCGGTTCCTTGATCCTGTACCAGGCCACATACAGCGCCGGCAGGAACAACAGCGTCAGCAGCGTGGCGATGATGATGCCGCCGATCATGGCGTAGGCCATCGGCCCCCAGAACACTTCCCGCGCAATCGGGATCATGCCCAGGCTCGCTGCCGCAGCGGTCAGCAGGATCGGGCGGCGGCGGTGTTCGGTCGCTTCGACCACGGCATCCCACGGCAGATAGCCGCTGCGTTCGTAGGCGTCGATCTGGGTCACCAGAATCACCGAGTTGCGGATGATGATCCCGATCAACGCCAGCACGCCCAGAATCGCCACGAAGCCCAACGGCGTACCGGTCGGGATCAGTGCCAGCACCACACCAATCAACCCCAGCGGCGCGACGCTGGCGACCAGGAACATCTTCTGCACGCTGTGCAGCTGGATCATCAGGAACGTCGCCATCAGGAACAGCATCAACGGCACCACGCTGGCAATCGGGCCTTGCGCCTTGCTGCTTTCTTCCACGGTGCCGCCGGTCGCGACCTTGTAGCCCACCGGCAGACCAGAGGCGAATTTCTCGATCTCGGGCTTCAACTGCTTGACCAGATCCGTTGGCTGAATCTCGTCGCGCACGGCACCTTTCACGGTGATGGTCGGCTTGCGATCACGACGCCACACCAGCGGCTGCTCAAGCTCATAGCCGACGGTCGCAAACGCCAGCAACGGAATGGACGCCCCGCTCGGCGTGACGATCTGCAGGTTCTGCAGGGTTTCCGGCGTGCCACGTTCGGCGTCTTCGGCGCGGCCGACCACGTTGATCAGGTAGATATCGTCACGCACCTGGGTCACGGCCGATCCGCTGACCACGCTGTTCATCAGGTTGGCCACGTCCTCGGAAGACAAGCCTAGCTGCCGCGCCTTGTCCTGATTGATGTCGATGCGCAACACCTTGCCCGGCTCATTCCAGTCGTAGATCACCTCACCCACATGCGGATTCTGATCCAGCAGCGTGGCCAGTTCGATGGCGTGCTGACGCACCTTGTCGACGTCCTCGCCGCTGACGCGGTACTGCAACGGACGCCCGACCGGCGGCCCCATTTCCAGCGGCTGCACGTAGGCGCCGATGCCGACGAAATCGTCACGCAAACGCTTCTGCAGGCGCGCCGTCAATGCACCACGCTCTTCCAGGCCTTTGCTGACAATCACCAACTGGGCATAAAACGGGTTTTCCAGCTGCTGGTCCAGCGGCAGGTAGAAGCGCAACGCCCCCTGGCCGATGTAGGTGCTCCAGCGCTCGATGTCCGGGTCGTCCTTGAGGCTTGCCTCGAAGCGATCGACCACCTTGCGGGTCTCGTTGATCGAAGCGTTTTGCGGCAGGTTCAGGTCAACCAGAATCTCCGGCCGGTCAGACGAGGGGAAGAACTGGCTCTGCACGAACTGCATGGAAAACAGCGACCCGGCAAACAGTGCCAGCGTGATGCCAATCGCCAGCCAGCGATGGCGCATCGCCCAGACCATGCTGCTGTTGAAGGCCCGACCGACACGGCCCGGTTCTTCGGACTTGGGTTTGACCTTGCTGCTCAGAATATGAACGCCGATCACTGGCGCGAACAGCACGGCGACCACCCAGGACACCAGCATTGCCACAGCGATCACCGCAAACAGCGTGAAGGTGTATTCCCCGGCCGAACTGGAGTTCAGGCCAATGGGCACGAAACCCGCCACCGTCACCAGCGTACCGGTCAGCATCGGGAAGGCCGTGGAGGTGTAGGCGTAGGTCGCCGCCTGCTCCTTGGTCTCGCCCATTTCCAGCCGCGTGACCATCATCTCGACAGTGATCATCGCGTCGTCCACCAGCAAGCCCAAGGCGATGATCAGTGCGCCGAGTGAGATGCGCTGCATGGTGATGCCGCTGTATTCCATGAACACGAACACCATCGCCAGCACCAGCGGAATGGAGCACGCCACCACCAGACCGGCGCGCATCCCGAGGCTGATGAAGCTGACCACCAGTACGATAATCACTGCTTCGAACAAAGCACTGGTAAAACCGCCGACGGCCTTGTCTACCACCTCGGCCTGATCCGACACTTTGTGCACGCCAACGCCCACCGGCAGTTCGGCCGTGGTGGCGTCCATGCGCGCATGCAGGGCCTTGCCGAAGGCCTGAATGTTGCCGCCCTTCTGCATCGCGATGGCCAGACCAATGGCAGGCTTGCCGTCGTAGCGAAACAGTGACCTGGGCGGGTCGGTGTAGCCACGGGTGATGTCGGCGATATCACTCAAGCGGTAGAAACGGTCATTGAGGCGCAGGTTGACGGCCGCCAGGTCTTTCTCGGAAGCGAACTGCCCGGAGGTCCGCACCGAAATTCGCTCCGGCCCGGCCTCGATAACGCCCGCAGGCGTTACCGCATTCTGCGCCTGCAGACTCTGCACGACCTGTCGCTGATCAAGCCCCAGAGCGGCCAGCTTGCGGGTCGAGAAATTCAGGTAAATCACTTCGTCCTGCTGGCCGATCATCTCGACCTTGCCGAGCCCCGGCACTTCGCGGATGTCAGCACGGACCTTCTCGACGTAGTCGCGCAACTGACGCATCGAGAAGCCGTCCGCCGTGAACGCGTAGATAGAGCCGTACACGTCGCCGAATTCATCGTTAAACGAAGGACCTTGCAAGCCCTGAGGAAACTGCCCACGAATGTCGTCGATCTTCTTGCGCACCTGATACCAGATTTCCGGTATCCCTTTGGCATCCGTGGTGTCTCGCAGGAACACCATCACGGTCGATTCGCCGGGCCGGGTGTAGCTTTTCACGTAGTCCAGCGAGTCCAGCTCTTCGAGTTTCTTCTCGATGCGGTCGGTCACTTGCTCCAGCGTTTCGTCCATGGTCGCGCCCGGCCAGCGGGTCTGGATGATCATGGTCTTGATGGTGAAGGACGGGTCTTCTTCACGCCCCAGCTTCATGTAGGAAAAGACGCCCATCAGCAGCGCGACGAACATCAGATACCAGACAAACGACTGATGCTTGAGCGCCCACTCGGACAGGTTGAAATTCCCTTTCATCGTGGGTTTTCCTCATCGACTTTGACTTTCTGACCGGGCTTGAGGCTATTGACGCCCGCACTGACCACCTTCTCGCCGGCACTCACGCCGCTCGCCAGCAGAAAGCTGCTGCCCTCCTGGCTCTCGATGTTCACGACCCTGGGATTGACGGTCTGACTTTGCGGATCGATCACCCAGATCTGGCGCTTGCCATCGACCTCCTGCAGCGCGCTGAGCGGCAAGCGCATGCGCGGCGCAATGGCCGAACTGAGGCTGATGCTGATCGCCGTGCCAAGGCGCAGCGAGGGCGGCGTTTCAGTCAGGGAAAAACGTGCGCGCTGGGTGCGCGTCAAACGATCGGCCTGCGGTTCGATTTCACGCAGCGTCGCCGTGGTGCTCACCTCGGGATCGAGCTGGCTGGCCACGGTGTACACCACATCGGCGGGCAGTTGATCGGCCAGTTGCGCCGGCAAATCGATCACCGCTTCCTTGATATCGGGCCGCGCCAGCGTCACCACTTCCTGGCCTGCCGAGACGACTTGCCCGGCCTCGACCTTCCATTCGGTGACCACTGCGTCGTGATCACTGCGCAGTTCGCTGTAGCTCAATTGATCGCGGGCCTGCTGCTCGGCAGCCTTTGCCTGATCCAGCGCGGACTGACTGGTTTTCAAGTCAGTCAGGGCGATGTCCAGTTGCGCCTGTGCGCCGACACCCCGGTCGAACAGCTCCTGCTGGCGACGCGCATTGGCCTGGGCATTGATCCACTGTGCCTGAGCGCGGGCCAGATCACCCTGACGGCCACGCACGTTGTTCTGTTGATCGGTCGGATCGAGCGTCGCCAGCAGGTCGCCCTTTTTCACTTCGCTGCCGACGTCCACGTTGCGCCGTGCAATGCGACCCGGCACACGGAAGCCCAGCACGCTCTGATAGCGCGCCTCGATATTGCCCGCAAAACGTCCAAAATCCTGTATCGATTCCGGCTGTGCTTCGACGAACACCACCGGGCGTAGCGGCTCGGGCGGCGCGTCATCCTTGCCACAGCCCGCCAACAGCAGGCCACTCAGTACGAGGCACGAGACACGCTTCATGGTTGCACCTGAGTAGTCTGCGACTGGGGTTGCCGGGCGATTTCCACCTGCATGTCGGGGTGCAGCAACTGCCCGCCTGCGATCACTACGTTTTCCCCGGCCTTGAGGCCGTCACTGATGATGACGTTGGAAGTCAGGTAACGCGCCACCGTGACCCGGCGAAGGTTGGCCTTGCCTTGCGGGTCCACCACCCACACCGCAGGTTTGCCCAGGTGTTCGCCAAGGTCCTTGGTCAGGGCCGACCACGGCAACTCGACGCTGGCATTGGCCGGTTTGCTCAACGCAACACTGACCACAGAGCCCAGATCCATCCCGTCGGGCAGCGGATCCAGGGCGATCTTGACTTGCAGCGTGCCGGTTTGCGCCGACACCGCAGGCGTCACTTCACGCACCTTGCCGCTGACCTTGATGGCCGGGTTGTCGAGCAGCGTCACCTGCACCGGCTGGTCGCCCGGTGGCTGCACGAACAGGGATTCGTAGACGTTGAACACGGCATCGCGCTCGCCGTCACGTGCCAGGGTGAAAATCGGCGCCGTGGCCTGCACCACCTGCCCGACTTCGGCCTGACGAGCCGTAATCACACCGGGCGCCTCTGCGACCAGCGCGGTGTAACTCAGTTGCTCGCGAGCATTGGCCAGTTGCGCCTGGGCAGCCTTCAGCGAACTCTCGCTGCCGCGTACCGCGGCCTGCGCCGAGTCATATTCGCTCTGGCTTGTGTAACCCTTGGGCAGCAGCTTCTGCTGGCGCACGAAGGCGGCCCGGGTCTGGCTGACTCGCGCCTGCTCGGCGGCAACCGACGCCTGCGCCGAGTCGACGTTGACCTGCAGGTCCTTGGGATCGAGCCGTGCCAGCACCTGACTGGCTTTCACCCGGTCGCCCACGTCCACGCTGCGCTGAATGATCTTGCCGTTGACCCGAAACGAAAGCTGCGTCTGCACCCGGGCCTGGATATCGCCCGTCAGCGCCACGCTGGCGGCGAACCCGGCGGTTTTTACCGACTGCACATACACGCGAGGCAATTCAGGCGCCGCCGGTTTTTCCTCGCCGCAGCCCGCCAGCACCGCCATGGCAGCGGCAAGGCCGAGCGCAAAAAAACTTGAAGGTCGAGCAGGCATGCAGACTCCTTTTGCGGATGCCAGGGTGCAAGCGTAGGGGTTACGAGAGAATCACGTGAACATGCGACTGTTGGCGTGCGGGAGGGTTCCTTGGAGGATCTTCGGGGCAGCGGCAGGTGTAACTGACAGGACAGGTTTTATGGCCGCGCCGAAATGCCCGAGTACCCGCATCGGCTGCCAGCGCCAATGACGCGATGAACACATTGAGGCGCATGCCTGCCATGAATGCAAGCAGCAGGCATGCGGGATACCGCGCTATGCGTCTATCAGACAGTTGTCTCACTCACATTGGACGTTGACGTTCTGATCTGTTGTGTCGCAGACGGCAGGGAGTTCCCTTGCCCTGGAAAAAGGTCCTGATAAGAAGGTGGGAAAAGTTCATCGTAGGGCGGTGGAGGCGACCGACCGTAGACCAGTGGAGACGCTTGATCATAGTTCGCTCGAGGCAACTCAAAAGGTGCATAGGGAACAGGTCCATCGCTGGAAACAGGACGACCCCAACTGTTTCGCGGTGAGTCCGGAAAAACAACAGCATTCCTTCGCGGTCGCGGTGGGGTATTGCGTGGAACAGGACCGTTCCTGCGTCCTGGCGTCGCGCCACCCACTACAGCCGGACCATGCCCTTGCCGCCCCACCGGTGGTGGAGGGGGTTTTGCTGCGGCTCTTTTGGCAAGTGCCGCACCGACCGAACCCCCTGCTACTCCCACACCCAGGACTGCAACAGCGATCCCCGCTATCATCAGCGGCGTGGAGAGTTCAGGGTTTGACTCGCTGGTCACTCCGCTGACGACAGCGCTTCCTATGCCAGCAGTGCTGAGTATCAAACCGGCTATAGCCCCGAATGAAAGGAAACTCATTTGCCCCGTCGGGTCGGTGCGGTTAATCGGATCCCCTACGCAATAGGCATACGCATTCAACCCGCCTTTACCGAACGGACTCAGACCGTCCGGGCTATTGAAGCGCATCAGCGTCGGGTTAAAAGCGCGATAACCATTGCCCAGCAAGTAATGGCCCGTGACCCGCTCGGGTTGCGCGCCAGTGAAACCCGACAGCTCGGTACCCGACAGGTCAGCTTTACGATGGCCGTAGGGCGAGTAGGCGAGGTCGGTCTTTTGCGCCGAAGCGGGTACATTCAGAGCGCTGTTCTGCTGGTCCGTGACGATCAGATCGACAGACTCTGCATCGCCCTCCCGATTGCGTTGCGCCAACAGACGACCGCCTGCCTGGAGCAACGTCCGTTGCAGGCTTCCCTGCTGCTCGCTGATCATTTGTCTGTCGCAGTAGAAGCGCTGGGTGAGGGATTGAGCCGCGGTGCCCTGCGTGGCAATTCGATCCAGCGGATCGTAGGTGTAGGTGCAAAGAATGGTCATGATCATGTCCTTATGATTAAAGCAGGTGGCCGTTGGCATGCCTGGAAACGCCAATAACTTTATTGAACAGACAGGCCCGTAGCTGCCTGAAAGCAAACGGCACCCTGTGAGTATTCAAACGTCCGACGACCCTCTTATCCTTCGCCAAGGATAGCTGCCATGAGCCAGAAATGACTCCATTTCATCAAAGGTCATATCGGGCGGGAGCCCGAGCGAGAGGGCGATCGGTTCAAGCCCCGCAGTGGTGGGTAGACGCTGAGCCAGGTAAGCGGGGTCTTTAAGAGCACGCGCATCCAGTCTTTGCAGTTTTCGGGCGCTGGCGGCTCGCTCATCTTGAAGATTTTCTATACGTTCAAACAGAGTCAAAGAGGTGTCATCAGCACCTCCACGCCTGAAACTGGGTCTATGTTCCGGTGCGGGCGAACTGGCTAAAGGTGACGTTAGCGTTTTTTTTCTTGCACCGATCCTGCGGGTGGCTGCCACCCCACCCAAGAGTGCCAAGCCAGAGCCACCCAGAACCGCCCCGGCGGTTAAAAGTTTCCCGGAGAGTTCCGGGTTTGAGCTTTGAGTGACCGCACCCGCTATGAGAGTGGCAGTCCCAGCATACGTACTCAATAAACCTAGTGCAGTAACGGATATAAAAAAACCGACATGCCCGGTAGGATCAATGCGGTTGACTGGATCCCCAAGACAGTAGGCATAGGCATTTAACCCACCTTCACCAAATGGACTTAAGGCGTCTGGACTGTTGAAGCGCATCAAAACCGGGTTGTAGGCACGATAGCCGTTGCCTAGCAGGTAATGGCCCGTCGAAGGTTCGGGTTGGGCACCCGTGAAACCCGGCAGTACGTCGGCCAAGGACGCTTCACGATGACCGTAAGGCGCATAGGCGATATCGGTCTGTTGTCCGGCGGCCGCTGCATGCAGAACGCTGTCCTGATGGTCAATGGCCGTCAGCATTGCGCAGCGTATGTCTGCATCACTGTGCAGTTGCGCCAACAGTTGACCACCGGCCTGGAAAAGCGTCCGTTGCTGTTCTCCCTGTAATTCGGTGGTCAGTCGTCCGGCACAATAAAATCGGCTTGCAGGCGCCGAGGCCAAAGCGCTGCGTGCCGAAAAGCGATCCAGCGCATCGTAGGTATAGCGACAAAGAGTGGCCATAATCACGTCCTTGATGATTGAGGCAAATATCAGCTTGCGCCCGCTCGGGAAGCGAATCTACTGGCAGAAGTAGCAGCGTAGACCGTCGATACTCGATGGAGGCGGTTTCCCCGGCGTTGCTCGACTCCGGGTCAGAGCGCTGTTTCCTCCACAAAATCATCATCACGCACGCTCGAGGATTGGCGACGGATGCTGCCGGAGGTCTGGACGCCAACGCTGCGTCGGGTGGGGATGCCGACAGTGGCAGTCGTACGCATGGCCGTGCGTTTTGCGATTTCGGCGCGAGCGAAATTAAATCCTCGAAAACCAAGCGTCGGCAGGCTCACGGCCACCGCAACTGCGGCCAGAGGCTGTTGCAGGGGTGAGTCGGGAGCCACGTTTTTGACAATGAACGCTGACCCCCAGAAAACACCGGCGGTCACTGCGCCGACTGCGACGGCAGCCGAAAGCTTCTCGCTCGTATTGGCTGGCCGCCTGGGTGCGGGTGATGGCGGGCTCACGTCGGCGGGCGGGGCTTTCACTTTCACCCCTTTGAACACTGCTTTCAGCGAGGGCCGAGCCATCGCCAGACCTATTCCAGCTGTCGCCAGGCCAGCACCGATATAGGCAGCCGATAGCACGATATCAAGCCAATCATGTCCACTGGAGTCGCTTCGATTGACAGGGTCCCCGGCGCAATAACCGTAAGCATTCAGCCCGCCCTTGCCAAACGGGCTAAGGCTGTCCGGGCTATTGAATCGCATCAGCACCGGGTTGTAGGCGCGATAGCCATTACCCAGCAGATAACGCTCGGTATCTGGGTCTGGAAGCTCGCCGTTGAAACCCGGCACGTGATCGACTGGCGGGCGATGGCCGTAAGGCGTGTAGGCAAAGCTGGCTGAATCCCCATCTACCGAAGCGCTCAGCACACTGTGTTGCCGGTCAGACGCGATCAGCGCTGCGCCGGAACAGTCACAGGCAAGCCATTGACGTTCGTGACGCATGAAACTGCGGTGTTTGTCGTCCTGGACTTCGGTTGCCAGCGTGCCCGCTTTATAAAACCCTCGAACGATGGCACCAGCCAGAGGCGTGCGGCCCGCGAGTCTGTCCAGGGGGTCGTAGTGATAGCGGCAAAGGGTGACGTGCTGCGGCATGACGAGTCCCTAAGTAGGTTGAGCGCAGTGCGTGCAAGCGACGCCACTACCATGAACCGCTGTGCAGGCATTGACTACTCTCATAACTACTAGTGTGCACTTCACCCCGCTTGCCGCCAGACCCAGCCTGTATTCAGGCTCTGGTACCGGCGTCTAGAGGCGTGACATCCAGTCGTCAAATGATCCCGAGCTGGAAAGAGAGGAACTGTCGTAGTCATAGTTCAAGAGATTTTCGCTGCGCCTGAACCGTCGACTCTGTTTTTTGTATCGAGAATAAGTCTTCTCCATTTCATCCATCGCTCTGGGACTAACGACCTTATGTGCATCAAGGCGAAGAGTGCCAGGCACCAAGCGATCATGCACGAACTCGACTTTCTCGATCTCTCTCAATACCTGAAAAACCCCTCTGTATTTTTGATAGTAAATGGTCTGGCGCATGTATTTTTCAAAGTTATGAGCCGCGCTAAGATCGGTGACTCTGTTGACATCCCGAGAGGCCAATCGAAGATTAGCGACGTCCTCTGACGGCAGATAGCTCAAAATAGTGTCCATCACCGGGGCCGGCATATCAGCCAATCCCAGTTGGCGCGGGCCGATCAATTCCGGCTTGCTTTTCAATCCCGGCACCTCAGCTTTCTTGCGCGTCAAACGCTTCCATAGCCCTTTGAAGGGATTCCCTACATGTATATGCCCGCTCGGATCACTTGCGTTAACCGGATCCCCCGCGCAATAGGCATACGCATTCAAACCACCACCGCCAAACGGACTTCAGCTGTCCGGGCTGTTGAAGCACATCAGCGTCGGGTTATAAGCGCGGTAGCCGTTACCCAGCCAATAATCCCCAGTGATCGGGTCGGGCGGCTCGCCGTTAAAGCCCGGCACGTGATCGATTGGCAGGCGATGGCCGTAAGGCGTGTAGGCCATGGCAACTGCCTGATCAATGCCTATTGCGCTGAGCACGCTGTTCTGCGGGTCGACAGCGGTTAATGAGGCGCTGTGGGCGTGACCGATGACGGCCTGGCAGGCCAGCAACTGGCGGGCGTAGTGAAAGACGCTGCGACGCTCACCGCCGTCAAGGTCGGTGACGCGTGTGTGAGTACGGTAGAACACCTGCGAAATGGCCCCGACCAGCGACGCCCGGCTGGCAAGTCTGTCCAGCGGGTCGTAGCGGTAGTGGCTGAAGACTGTTTCCAGAGGCATTTTCAGAAGTCCATGCGGGTAACGGTCGGTGCAAGCACGCCGGGCTTGCTCACACCATCACATTGCACCGCCGGGAAACCTATGGGCTACTCGTAGAAATAACAGGCTCGCCCTGGTCTTCAACGGCTGGCTACATCCTCCAGCGAATGATCAAGCCGGGTTCTGGCTATGTCGATGAGGTGGACCACCGAGAACGCCAGATCACGTTTCGCGCCACTGAGGGCGTCGCCGGTTTCATAGGCGGCGGCAGAGGCGCAGCGCAGGATATCGCTGACCTGTATCAGGGAGTCTTCGAGGGATTTTTGAGGAGGGGCGGGTGTTGAGTTGATCATTGCTGTGGTCTCTGCTGATTAAGGCCACCTCGCATTCGCTGCTAAACGAACAAGGGTGGCGACTTTGACGCGGGTTAGCAGACCGGTAGAGAACACGAAACCCGGCGCACCCGAAGGTGCCCCACGCAAAGCCGCCATCAAGCGGTTCTTGAATTCATGACTCTAGACAGGCTGCTAAACCCGATCGCTGAAACTCAGCGACCAACGCAGCCTAGTGTCCGGAATTCATGCACACAAGGGCTCGGGATTTTCTAGGAAAGTTCGTACTCGGGAAAGGGAAATACCTGAAGGATAGGTCCTTCAAAACCGGTTTTTCGTTAGCTTAAGTAACACATTCGCTCTAGCAGACGCGGAACGTGCGGGAATGCATGCCCACGCGCATTCATCATCATCCACAGGTCTCGCAGCAAACACGAGACGCGTGGGAGGCGGCTTGCCGACGATGAAGCGGGCCACGGTTTATCAGAAAAAGCGTCATCACTCATCGCGGACAAGCGAAACGCCGCCCGGTCCACTTCCACAAGTTGAAGCTCGGTTTCAGCCAGTGGGAGCGGACTCGTCCGCGAAGAGGCCGGTGCATTCAGTCGAGTAGTTGCGTCTGGAAGTCAGTCTTCGTGGACAAGTCCACTCCTACACGTTCAAAACCGGTTCATCAGCCAGTGGGAGCGGACTCGTCCGCGAAGAGGCCGGTGCATTCAGCGAGCAGGGCTCACGCCCGCGAGGGCATCTTCCCTACACTCAACTCCCTGCGCCACCGTGCGCTTCTTCGAAGAAGTAATCTTTCCAGCTCGCGGCCTTGTTCTTCAGCACGCCCAGTTCGTGCAGTTTCTCGGCGTAGATGAAGGTGCGCTGTGGGGTGATGGTGAAGTCGATTTCAGGGTCGGAGACGATCTTCTCCACCAGCGGCAACGGCAATTTGGACTGTTCGACGCGGATGTAGGTCTGTGCAGCCGCTGGTTTGTCGGCCTTGATGATCTTCTCGGCCTCGGCCAGTGCGTCGTAGAACGCCTTGTAGGTCTTGGGGTTTTCGTCGTGGAATTTCTGGGTGGTATAGAGCACGTTGAAGCTGGCCTGACCGCCCAGCACGTCATAGGAGCTGAGCACCTTGTGCACGTTCGGGTTTTCCAGCGCCTGATACTGGAACGGCGGGCTTGAGAAATGCGAGTTGATTTCCGAGCCGCCAGCGAGCAACGCAGCGGTGGCATCAGGGTGCGCGAGGCTGACCGAGATGTTGTCGAATTTCTTGTAGTTGGCGTCACCGAACACCTTGGCGGTTTCGATCTGCAAGGTGCGCGACTGGAAACCCACGCCCGCGGCCGGCACGGCGATGCGGTCCTTGTCGGTGAAGTCCTTGATGGTTTTCACGTCGGGATTATTGGTCAGCAGGTAGTTGGGCATCGAGCCCAGCGAGGCGATGGCCTTGACGTTCTGCTTGCCTTTGGTGCGGTCCCAGACGGTCAGCATTGGTGGCACGCCCGCCGACACCACGTCCAGCGCGCCCGCTAGCAACGCCTCGTTCATGGCCGTGGCACCGGAGATGCTGTTCCAGTCGACCTTGATGTCGAGGCCCTGCTCCTTGCCATGTTTTTCGATCAGTTTCTGATCACGCACCACGTCGAGAATCAGGTAACCGATGCCGAACTGCTGGGCGATGCTGATCTTGCCTTCGGCCTGCGCGCCGCTGCTGAGCAACGCGCCGAACAGACCGAGTGTTGCTGCCAGTGCCGTCAGCACCGGACGCTTGAAAGGAGTTGCCATGAAGTGCTCACCGTAGTTGTTCAAAAAGTGGTTGTGAAGGTTGCTTCAGCGCTGCATGCCCCAGCGCTTGACGGTCAGGCGCTCGATGTTGGCGAACAACAGGTTCTCCACCAGAAGGCCGATGAGGATCACGGCAGCCAGCCCGGCAAACACCTTGTCGGTGTACAGCTCGTTGCGGTTCTGAAAGATGTACCAGCCCAGTCCGCCTTTGCCGGAAGACGCGCCGAACACCAGCTCGGCAGCGATCAGCGTGCGCCAGGCGAATGCCCAGCCGATTTTCAGGCCTGCGAGGATCGACGGCAGTGCAGCCGGGATCAGGATGTGCCAGACAAAGCGCAGCCCTTTGAGCCCATAGTTACGACCGGCCATGCGCTGGGTTTCCGAAACGCCGAGAAAGCCCGCGTAGGTATTGAGCGCCAGCGCCCATAACACCGAATGCACCAGCACGAAAATCAGGCTGT
This sequence comes from Pseudomonas asturiensis, assembly GCF_900143095.1. Taxonomy (GTDB): domain Bacteria; phylum Pseudomonadota; class Gammaproteobacteria; order Pseudomonadales; family Pseudomonadaceae; genus Aquipseudomonas; species Aquipseudomonas asturiensis. Next base: position 331,898 of record NZ_FRDA01000006.1, read on the forward strand.
TCTGCCCCAGCCCGAACCACAGCAATGCCAGCGGCAGCAGCGCGATGGCAGGCAACGGGTTGAACATGGCGGTCAAGGTGCCAAGCAGGTCGCGTCCCAGTTGGGTGGACACTGCCAGCGTGGTCAAACCGAAGGCCAGAACGATGCCAATCAGATACCCCTGAATCAGCACCGTCAAAGAGATCCAGACCTTGCCCGGCAGCTCGCCGCTGACAATACCGTCGTAGAAGGCGGCGGCGGTCTGCAGAAAGCTGGGCAGCAGCAGGTCATTGTTCTGAAGGCGTGCAGCGAGTTCCCAGATCACGGCCAGCGCGATCATGATCACGGTCTTGCGCACCCAGCTCAGTTGCCAGATGCGCTGGGCCAACGGCAGATCGCGGGCCAGGTCTTCCTGGGTGAAGGGCTGCAGCGTGATTTCGTACTCTTCGCGAGCGGGAGGTGCGAGGCTCATGGTGTTCGATTCCCTGGTGTTAGGTAGAGCGCGGAGCGCAGAGCGTGGGAACGATCAGTACGCGATGCGGATGTCCTGAAAATTCAGTTCTTCATCGCCCTGCCCTGACTCATCTTCATCGAACAACAGACGATGAATGCGTTGCGCGGTCTGTTGAAAACCGACGCCGCCGAGGCTTTTCAGATCGTATTGATGGCTGTTGATCTCGGCACGCACGCGTCCCGGATGCGGTGACAGCAGCAGAATGCGATTGCCCACCACCAGCGCTTCCTCGATGGAGTGCGTGACGAACAGCAAGGTGAAGCGCACTTCGTCCCACAACTCCAGCAGCTCCTCCTGCATCTTGCGACGGGTCAGGGCGTCGAGCGCGGCGAAGGGTTCGTCCATCAGCAGGATTTTTGGTTGCATCGCCAGCGCCCGGGCGATGGCCACGCGCGCTTTCATACCGCCGGACAAGGTGTGTGGGTACGCGTCGGCAAAGGCGCTGAGCCCGACCTTTTCCAGGTAGTAACGCGCACGTTCCAGCGCCTCGGGACGCTTCAAGGTGCGCGACGCCAGCAGTGGAAACATGACGTTCTCGATTACGGTTTTCCACGGCGGCAGCTGGTCGAATTCCTGAAACACCACGATGCGGTCAGGGCCAGGCTCGCGCACTTCCTTGCCCGCCAGCCGGATCTCGCCTTCGCTGGGCTGGATGAAACCGGCCACCGCCTTGAGCAGCGTGGATTTGCCGCAGCCCGAGGGGCCGAGCAAGACGAAACGGTCCGCCGGATCGACCTCAAAACTGACTTGATGCGTCGCCCGCACCACGCGCTCGGGCGTGCGGTATTCGAGGCTGACGCTGCGAACCTGCAATAAGGCTTCAGTGGTGTGCTGAGCGGCCGATTGCGATGGGGTGTTCTGGCTAGCCGTGTGGCTTTGCAGGGCAGCATTCATGAACGGTTCTCCATCAGAACGGCGCTGAGCCTTGAATGGTCGTGCGATACAGCTTGCGTCGCAGGTGCGCCGGGCAACCGGCCGCCAGATGAATCAGCGAGCGGTTGTCCCAGAACACCATGTCGTTGGGCTGCCACTGATGGCGATAGATGTGCTCGGGGCGAACGCTGTGCGCATGGATCTCGTTGAGAATCTGGCGGCTCTCGTCTTCCGGCAGGCCAAGAATGCGCGTGGTGAAGCCCTCGCTGACGAACAGCGCCTTGCGACCGTTTTCAGGATGGGTGCGCACGATGGGATGGCTCACTTCCACGACCTGCGCCAGTTGCTCGGCCGTCAGGGTCGGGCGCCAATTGACCGCGTTATGGCCCTCGGCATAACGCGCGGTGTAACTGTGAACGGCAGAACGCCCCTCGACGGCATCACGCAGGTGCTGTGGCAGCGTGTCCCAGGCTTGATGCATGTTTGCGAACAGTGTGTCGCCACCTTCGCTGGGCAATTCCTGCGCATGCAACATCGAACCCAGGCTTGGCAGTTCCTTGTACGACAGGTCCGAATGCCAGTACTTGCCTGCATCGCCCAGACCGACCGGCTGACCGTCCTCGACGATATTGGAGACAATCAGGATTTCCGGATGATTGGCCAGCAGGAACTGCTTGAGCACATGAATCTGCAACACACCGAAACGGCGGCTGAAATCGATCTGCTGCTGCGGCGTGATGTGCTGATCGCGAAACACGATGACGTGGTAATCCAGATGCGCCTGATGAACACGCGCGAAGTCGACGTCGTTCAGGGGGCGGGACAGATCCAGCCCGACGATTTCAGCGCCCACCTTTTCGGCGAATGGACGTACCTCGAACGATTGCGACGCGAGTGGTGCGGACGATGAAGCGAGGGAGGCTGCTGGCATGAGAACTCCGACTCCAGAATGTGACTGAGGTAGAGAACTGTATAGATATAAGAAACGGAATTTAAATACCGTTAGGGAATATGCATAGCGCGGAATGGGATAGCGTGCAGATCGTAAAGACTGCGCGACAGACTCAGTTAAAACTGCTGGCTGAACCCTGGTGTCAGTGAGCTTGCTCACGAAAGCTATTGGCCAGGCACTGCATCTTCAGGGTTTGTGTCACTGCCTTCGCGAGCAAGCTCGCTCCCACAAAGATCCAACAGGTCACACAAATGTGTCACGGCTGATACATCCAGTTGTAAGAACGGCTTGCTAGCGTCAGCGCCTCATTTGGAAAGCGTGAAGGATTGAGATATGCCGTGCTACAAGCCCACCACCCACGTTGTGGTATCGACATTGATACTTTCGCTGCTTGCCGTTTCGGTCCATGCAGCAGGCCGTTCGGGGGATGACCGCATCAACGGCGTTGACCTGCTGTCCGGCTTCGACACCCTGTGGACCACCGGCGCCACCTGGGACACCGGCACGCCGACCGCGCTGGGCCAGAGCCTGCTCAAGCGCAACCTGCAACTGGTGCTCGACCGCGCCAACTCGCGCACGCTTGCGCAGGAAACCGCCGCGTATTTCGATGACCGGCGCGACCAGAGCTACAGCGTTATTAGCGGCCTGGGCTCGCTGAGCGACGCGTACAAGGCAGGCTCCGGGGCATTCACGACCATCACGCAGTTCGACGACAGCAACAAAACCATCAAGTACGACGATAAAGGCAACGGCGCAGGCAGTTCGTCCTCGGCGCTGGGCAAGGTTGTCGATCTGGTCGGCGCGGTGCGCAATGACGCGTCCACCACGCCCGCCAAATCCCATTATCTGTACCCGCGCCCATGGCGGCAGACGCTGGACGGCCAGAACCTGGAGTTCGTGGTGCAGCCTTCCCTGCGCCCGGCAAAAAGCACCACACCGGCCAGTGACTCGGGCTTCCCCAGCGGCCACACCAATGCGGCGTACCTGTCATCCATCGCACTGGCTTATGCGATTCCCGAGCGCTACAGCGAACTGATGCTGAGGGCATCGGACATCGGCGACAACCGCATCGAAGCCGGCATGCACTCGCCTTTCGATGTGATGGGCGGGCGCATCACGGCCACCTATTTCGCCATCGACAACCTGTCCAACCCGGCCAACGCCCAGTTGCGCGCCGATGCCCGCGCTCAGTCGCTGGCGTACTTCACCGCGCAGTGCGGCGGCGACGTCAATAACTGCATGGCGAAGATCGACCCGGCCACCGACCGCACCTCTCAGCATGCGCAGGACAAGGCGCTGTACACCGCCCGCATGACCTATGACTTCGATCCCGTCGGCCCGACCAACCTGGCGCCCGTGGTGCCGGTCAACGCCGAAGTGCTGCTGGAAACCCGCTTTCCGTACCTGGACGCCAGCCAGCGTCGCGAGATTCTGGGCACCACCGAGATTTCTTCGGGCTACGCGGTGATCGACCAGTCCAACGGTTATGGCCGCCTGAACCTATACGCCGCAGGCGATGGTTATGCCGCGTTCAACACCAACGTCACGGTCGACATGAACGCCAGCCTGGGCGGCTATAACGCCATCGACGCCTGGCGCAACGACATTTCCGGCAGCGGCGGCCTGACCAAGAACGGCACCGGCAACCTGATGCTGACCGGTAACAACAGCTATTCGGGCGGCACCGTGATCAACGGCGGCGTGCTGACCGGCCACGCCAAAGCCTTCGGCAGCGGAACGATCACCGACAACGCAACGCTGGTGCTCGATCAATCTACCAACGACACGTTCAGCAACGCCATCACTGGCAACGGTGCCTTGATCAAGCAAGGCGCAGGCTCGCTGAACCTGACCGGCAACAGCAGCCTGTCCGGCCCGACCACCGTCCAGGCCGGGCGGCTGGCGGTGAATGGCAACCTCGGCAACTCGGTCGTGACCGTCAATTCAGGTGCGGTGCTGGGCGGTAACGGCTCGGTCGGCGGGATCACTGCCGCCTCTGGCGGTGTGGTCGCTCCGGGCAATTCGGTGGGCCAGTTGAACGTCAACGGCAACGTCAATTTCGCTCAGGGCTCGGTCTATCAGGTCGAGTCGGATGCTGCCGGTAACGCCGACCGCATTGTCGCCACGGGGCGCGCAACACTGAACAACGCTACCGTTTCACTGGTCGAGGGCGGCAACTGGGTGGCGGCGAGCCGTTATTCAATTCTCTCGGCCGCGGGCGGCATCAGCGGCACCTTCAACACGGTGCAATCGAACTTCGCGTTCCTGACGCCGACCCTTAATTACACCGCGACCGATGTCGGCCTGACGCTCGACCGCAATGCGCAAAGCTTCGCCAGCCTCGCGACCAGTCGCAATGCCCAGGCCGTCGCTCAGGGACTGGACAGCGCAGGCGCAGGCAATGCGCTGTGGAGAAGCGTGGTGCAGCAAGACGCGCAAACCGCGCAAGCGACCTTCAACGCGCTGTCGAACGAACTGCATGCCTCGACTCAGTCTGCATTGATTGAAGACAGCCGTCTGGTGCGCAACGCCATCACTGACCGCCTGCAGCAATCGCAATCCGGGCAAGCGTCCGGTGGCGCTTCGCAAACCCTGGCGGGTGATGCCTCTCGCGGTCTGGTCTGGACTCAGGCCATTGGCGCGACCGGCCGAACCGACAGCACGCAAGACGCTTCTGGCCTGGACAGCCACACCAGCGGCCTGTTGTTCGGCGCAGACGTGCCGGTCAACGATACCTGGCGTGTCGGTGCGCTGGCAGGCTTCAGCCGCAGCAGTTTCGACCTGCGCAATACGTCCGGTTCCAGCGACAGTGACAACTATCACGTGGGTGTCTATGGCGGCGCGAAATGGGGCCAATTGGGCCTGCGTCTGGGCGCGGTGCGAACCTGGCACGACCTGACCTCCAAACGCACGCTGGAGTTGCCGGGCGCTTCCGAGCGCTTCAAACAGGACTATCAGGCTGCGACCAATCAGGTATTCGGTGAACTGGGTTACGCGATCGAACTGGGCAATGCACAGCTCGAACCTTTCGCCAACCTCGCCCATGTGCGACTGGACACCGACGGTTTCAATGAAAACAGCAACGCTATCAGCCTGCGCAACAAGTCTGAGGAAAACCACGTCACCTTCAGCACTCTCGGCCTGCGGGCAGCCACGCACCTGAACGTGGGCAGTGTCGAGGTAAAACCCAACGCCACCCTCGGCTGGCGACGTGCGTTTGGCGACGTGACGCCGGAAAGCCGCGCAGCCTTCAGCGGCGGCGACACCTTTGCACTCTCCGGCGCACCCATTGCCCGTAACGCAGCGGTGTTGGGAGCAGGTGTGGATCTGGGGTTGAGTGAAAAGCTGAGTGTAGGCGTGAGCTACAACGGACAGATCGGCAGCGACACGACCGATCAGGCGTTGAATGCGCGGGTAACACTGGCGTTTTGAGGGGTATGGGCGTCTGAGCGCGCCCTGAAGCTCCCCGATAAACGGAAGAAACTGGCTGAGCGCCCTGTGGAAGCGGACTTGTCCGCGAAAAGACAGGTACATCCGATGACGATGCAGTGGCCGAGCTGCTGCATTCGCGGACTAGTCCGCTCCCAACAAGTTTGCTGCGAGACATCGCGGCCCCGAAGGGCCGCGGTGTCCAGCAACGCATGCGCAGCGCGTGAGCGCGATCAGTTCAATCAGAACGCCGGCAGCACAGCACCGTCGTACTTCTTGTTGATGAAGTCTTTGACTTCCTGACTGGTCAGGGCCTTGGACAGCTTCTGGATGGCGTCGCTGTTGGCGTTGTCTTCACGGGTGACCAGGAAGTTCACGTACGGCGAGTCGGCACCTTCGATGATCAGCGCGTCTTTCTTCGGATTGAGCTTGGCTTCCAGCGCGTAGTTGGTGTTGATCAACGCCAGGTCAACCTGACTCAACGCACGCGGCAGTACTGCCGATTCCAGTTCGCGGAATTTCAGTTTTTTCGGGTTGGTGGCGATGTCTTTCGGCGTGGCCAGTGCATTGGTTGGGTCTTTCAGGGTGATCAGACCGCCCTTTTGCAGCAGCAGCAGTGCACGGCCGGCGTTGCTGCCTTCGTTAGGGATGGCAACGGTGGCGCCTTCAGGCAGTTCGGCGAGGGTCTTGTACTTGCTGGAATAGCCGCCGAACGGTTCGACGTGCACGCCAACGCCGGTCACGAGCTTGGCGCCCTTGCCTTTGTTGAAGCCGTCCAGGTAAGGCTTGGTCTGGAAGTAGTTGGCGTCCAGGCGTTTTTCGTTCAACTGCACGTTCGGCTGAACGTAGTCGGTAAAGACCTTGATTTCCAGGTCCACGCCTTCTTTGGCCAGGGTCGGCTTGATCAGCTCAAGGATTTCCGCGTGTGGCACAGGCGTTGCGCCCACGACCAGTTTTTCACCGGCGTGCGCCAGGCCAATCGAGAATGCAGCCGCCAGAGCAGTCATCAACAACGTCTTTTTCATGCAAATGTCCTTAGCGAATCCGTGAGCGTCACAAAAAATGACGTTTTTTCAGTGGTTTGCCGCAACGTTATCCCGTGCTGCGACATCATGTGGACATTACCGAGATTTCTTATTCCGAGAAAATACTTTTTAAGTTAATGCTTATGCTTTTTTTCGCAGACCCGGCTCTCGACTCGTCCGCAGCGCTCTAGAGCAAGGGTTACGCCGTATGCTGCTCCACGCTCTGCGTCACGGCCTGTAATAAACGTTTGAGTGCCGCGAGCTGCCCAGGATCGCCCTCAGCGATGAGTCGTTGGGCCTGATGCTCGATTTCCGTCAACGGGCTGCCAGGCTCAGGCAGGTGAATATCCTCGGACTGAATCTCGTCGCCCCGGCTGACCAGCAACGCGAAATGAATCACGTTTTCCAGTTCACGGGTGTTGCCCGGCCAGTTGTGCGCCTCGAGCGTTTTCTGCGCCGCTTCACTGATGAGCTGCACTGGCAGGTTGAGGCGCTGGCTGTAGATACCGACAAAGTACTCGGCCAACGGCAGAATGTTGCCGGGCTGCTCGCGCAATGCGGGCAAGTCGAGCCGACCTTCGCTCAGGTAGTGATAAAGCCGTTCATTGAATTTTCCGGCCGCCACGGCCTGGGCCAGATCGATACTGGTGGCCGCCACCAGCCGCACATCGACCGGGCTCGGCTGATGCGCACCAACTCGGGTGACTTCGTGATTTTCCAGCGCTGCCAGCAATTTGACCTGAATGGGCAACGGCAGATCGCCAATTTCATCCAGGTACAAGGTGCCGCCGTTGGCCGAACCGAACCAGCCTGCGCGGCTGCTGACCGAACCGCTGTGCGCCCCGGCTGCATAGCCGAACAGCTCGGCATCGGCGTAGGTCGGGCTGATGGCACCACAGTTCACAGACACGAACAGGCCGGAGCGGTCGCTGCCGCGATGAATGTGCCGCGCCAGCAACTCCTTGCCGGTCCCGGACTCACCACGGATCAGCACCGGCAGCGAACGCGGCGCGAGCAGCTCCATTTCTTCGCGCAATTGGCGCGAGCGCGGGTCGATGAAGACCAGCGCCTTGGCCCGTATGCTCAGCGGGCTTTTTTCGGCATCGGGGAAGGTCAACAGCGGCTGGCCGAACGTTTCGTGAAGACTCATGACGCACTCCCGCCCGAGCCGCGCGGGGTCTCAGGCGTTAAAAAAAGGGGCCGGATGGCCCGCAGTACAAGGCAATCCGGTCATGCGCGACGACGCGCGTGCTGCTCCAGACGGTTTTGCAGACGGTACAGATAGGCGAAACCCTGCTCCCAGCGCTGATGACCGGACTTGACGTTGATGTGCCCGGCCTCGCTCAGAAAGCCCAGTTCCGCGCCCCAGTGACGCGCCATTTCCAGCGCGCGCTGCGAGCTGACGGCAGGGTCGTTGTCGGAGCTGACAATCTGGGTCGGGAACGGCAGCAGGTCGGTCGGGATCGGGGCGAAATTGCGCAACGCAGGCGGGCAGTTCGGGCGATCCACATCGGCAGGCGCCACCAGCAGCGCGCCCTGTACCTGACGCAGGGTTTCCAGCGGCGCCAGTTGCGCCCAATGCGCGACCGTGACGCAACCCAGGCTATGAGCGATCAGGATCACGGGCGTGTCTTGCGCGGCAATGGTGCGCTGCAATTCACCCACCCAGTCTTCGCGACGCGGCTTGAGCCAGTCAGCCTGCTCCACGCGCACGCTGTTGGGCAGGCTGTTCTGCCAGTGGGTTTGCCAATGATCATCAGGAGACCCCTGCCAGCCTGGCAGGATCAGATACCGGATCGACTCGTTATGCATGGATTCGCCTCCTGCATGTATGCGTTCATGGGGCGAGTATAGGGAGTGAACATATATTCGTTAAGGAATAAGAAGATATTTATTAATTCCCAAAAAGAATATAAACCTCGACGCAAAAAAAGAGCCGCTCCCTGCCTTGAAGGAACGACCCTGAATAAAAAATCACATTGAGCAAAGGTTAACCGGTCTTTGTGACAACCTTGCGACGGCGAATCAGGTGGCGGGCAGAGAACGACTGCCTGGATCAATGGTGTCTACGATCACCGGATCGTCTTTCTGGGTCACTTCACGCGCCACGGTCCACACCACGATGGCTGCGATCACGTCAAAGATGGCCAGCACGACGAACAGCGGGCTGTAGCCGATCTTGGTCACCAGCACACCGAATACCATCGTGAACGCGGCGGCGCCCAGAAAGCCGAACATACCGCCCATGCCGGTTGCCGTGGCGACTTCGTTCTTGCCGAACGAATCCGAGGTGATGGAGTACAGCGCGCCCGACAGGGTCTGGTGAGCGAAGCCGCCGATGCACAGCAGGGCGATGGCGGTATACGGGCTTTCAACCAGCCCGATGCAGGCCGGGCCAATCATGCAGGAGCAGCCGAACAGCATGACCATCTTGCGCGAGGTGAACAGCGAGACCTTGCAGTACTTGTGAAACAGCGGGCTGAGGTAGCCGCCCAGCACGCAGCCGATGTCTGCCGCCAGGAACGGCAGCCAGGCGAACATCGCGACTTCCTTGATGTTCATGTGCCGCTCGGTCATCAGGTACAGCGGAATCCAGGCGTTGAAGGTCTGCCAGGCGGGCTCGGACAGAATCCGGGCCGAGGCAATGGCGTAGAAGTTGCGGTTCTTGAACAGTTTTTTCCAGTTGCCCTTTTGCGCGGGAGCATCCTTCAGGCGCGCTTCCTGGCCGCTGAGAATGTAATCGCGCTCGGCATCGCTCAGGCGCTTTTGATCACGAGGGTGCTTGTACAGCAGCAGCCACACGCCGCTCCAGACAATCCCCAGACCGCCCACGATCAGGAACGCCAGTTCCCAGCCGCTGTGCAGGATCGCCCACACCACCAGCGGCGGCGCCAGCAAGGCACCGAACGAGGAGCCGATGTTGAACCAGCCGATGGCAACCGAACGCTCTTTGGCCGGAAACCACTCAGTGGTGGCCTTGACGCCTGCCGGCAGCCCCGCCGCTTCGGTCAGGCCGAGCATGCCGCGAAAAATCGCCAGACTCTGCCAGCCTGTGGCAAACGCGGCCGCCGCGCAGGCCGCAGACCAGGCCACGGCGAAGATCGCAAAGCCCATCTTGGTGCCAATGGCGTCGATGATGTAACCGGCCACCGGCTGCATCAGCGCGTAGCACATCTGCCAGGCGACCACGATGTGTGCGTACTGCTCGGTCGAGATACTCAGCTCACTCATGAGCGTCGGCGCTGCGACAGACAACGTATTGCGAGCGAGGTAATTGACGACCAGACCGGCTGTGACCAGCCCGACCATCCACCACCGAATGCCTTTTACTTTCATCTCTTCACCTTTTGTTCTTGGATTGGCGACGAGCGCCTCGCGGTCTTGATCGCGAGTCGGCTGGATTTTGTAACTTCAGATTACGAAGAGCCTGGACGTTTTTTGCGCACACAATTGCCGATGATCAGCTTTTATAGAGGCTTTATCGACCAATACATCTACGTCTGGAAAAGGGATATGTGAGGTAGCCATAGGCTTTGTTACTCTTGGAATTATTTTTATGGTTGTAATTTTTAAAAGCCATACGTTGTCGTACAACATGGCGCATTTATAGTCATTTGCCTACACGGTGTCAAATGACGGATTCGCATAGATCGCCTGATCACGTGCATAAAAGCTGTAATGGACGTAAGGGCGATGAGTGGCTGTCATACGATGACCTGAGAAATACCCGCCAAAACCGTTGACGAGCCTTTGTGTTGCGCGCCCTGCCGATGTATTCAGTCAGGGAGGGCTTGCACAAATGTCATAAATGCTTTCATTCTCTGAAGGCGGCGTCAGGCAAAGGAGTTGCCTTTTGATGCCCTGTCGGCCTGGACCGACGCTGATCACCAACCCATGACAGGAAAGGTCGCCCGCATGCCTGAGCCAAGCAGCCTCGCCAGCTGGACCCGCGCCTTGCGCAGGCAACTCGACGCGCTCGGGCTTGATAGCGCCGGGATGTGTCAGGCTGCAGGCGTCGATCCACACCTGATCAATGACCCCAACGCGGCATTCCCGGCAAACGCCAGCGCCCGGCTTTGGCAAATGGCGGTGCGCGCCAGTGACGACCCGGCGCTGGGCCTGCGTGTGGCCCGCTTTGTGAGCCCCACCACTTTTCATGCCTTGGGCTACACGCTGGTGGCCAGCGGTTCGCTGCGTGAAGTGTTCGAGCGCATCGTGCGCTACCACTCGATGGCCGAGGACTCGCTGGAACTGGATTTCCGCGCCGTTGAGGAGCGTTACGAATTTCGCTTCGACGCCCCTCGGAGCTGCCAGTCGACGACCGATGAAGTGCTGGATGCCTTCGCCGCCATTTACGTGCGCACCTGCCGTAGCCGGCTGGGCAAGAACTACGCGCCGCTGGCGGTTCACCTGCGACGCCCCGAGCCAGACAACCCTCAACCCTGGCATGACCTGTTCCGCTCACCGCTGTTTTTTTCGGCACCGGAAAACCTGTTGCAGTTCGCCTGCGATGACTTCGACAGCCATCTGGATGACGGGCCGATTCAATTGACCGAGCAGACGGCGAACGGCGAGCCTGTACCCTCGCTGATCTGGGAGCAGCGCGTGCGCTCGGCCATCGAGACCCTGCTGCCCGACGGCGAGCCGTCTGCCGAAAGCATTGCCGAAGCGCTGCATTTGAGCGCACGGAGCCTGCAACGTCACCTGGCCGATGAAGGCTGCCGTTATGACCTGCTGCTCAATCAATGTCGCCAGAACCTGGCCTTGCTGCACATGAACGATCCGCGCAGCTCGCTGAGCGAAGTCGCCTATCTGCTGGGCTTTGCCGACGCCGACAGCCTGAGCCGCGCCTTCAAACGCTGGACCGGCCTGACGCCGGGGCAGTACCGCAACGAGATGATGCGCTAGTCCGGCAGGAACCGTGCCCTTCAAGCATCGGCATCAACAGGCAGGGTTATTGGCACACCGCTTTGGCCTTGGAGAAGTTCGCCACCTTGCGCAGTTTGTCCACATCGAAGACTTCCACCTGCCCCTCGTCCAGACGCACGATCTTGCGGTCGTGCAGGTCCTGCAACACCTCAAGCAGCGCCGCAGGTGCAAGCGTGCGGGGCGACTGAAGCTCATCGAGCGTGATCAAACGCCGGGCATGGCTCAAGGGGCCGTAGCCCTCGCACAGCATCAACAACCGCCAGGCAACCCAGGGCCTGTCGGGCAACTGCTCCAGTTTTTCGGAGGACAGGATCGGCAAGCCCAGTTTCTGGCTGAGCAACCCTGCGAACGAGCGCCAGTAGGCCGGTTGCCGATCAAGCAATTCGACCAGTACCGGCTGAGGGACGTGAAGAAAGATGGTCTGGTCCAGTGACACCACATCGAGCCGGCGCGGCAGCCCGTCGAACAGCGACACCTCACCGAACCAGTACGGCAGCCGGACCGGCTCCAGACGAGGCACCAGCCGCTGCTCATGCGCATCGCCCACGCGTACATTGCCTTCGAGCAACACATAAAGGCCGCAGGGCGCAGCGCCCTTTTCGATCAAAGATTTCCCGGGGGTCTTGCGAACCTGGCGGGCCGCGTCCAGCAGGCTATCCTGCAAACCAGCAGGCAATTGAGAAAACCAGTAGTCAGACAGCAGTCTTGACCGCCAAAGCACTCCATTTGTCATGTTTGCTCCCTTTTTTTTCAGGCATTCGCGTCGCAGAATACGATTCGGCACTTGATCCGATCATCGTCTCAGGCAGGAATAATAATGAAAACCCTTGTCGATCATCTCAGCCAATATGCGTCTTACCACCGAGACTCGCGCAATATCGTGACCCACTTCATAGGCATCCCGCTGATTGTCCTGGCGGTTGCCGTGCTGTTGTCCCGGCCAGGCTGGGCGGTGGGCGGTCTCTGGGTGTCGCCTGCAGCACTGGTGGCACTGGCATCAACGGTTTTCTATCTGCGACTGGATCGTGTACTCGGCGTGGTAATGGCCGCGCTTTTGCTGCTGTGCATCTGGGCGGGGGCAAATCTGGCGCAACAGACAACCATGGTCTGGCTGAGTGCAGGCGTGGGCCTGTTTGTGATCGGCTGGATCATCCAGTTCATCGGCCATTATTACGAAGGCCGTAAACCGGCGTTCATCGACGACGTGACCGGCCTGATCATCGGCCCGCTGTTCGTGGTGGCAGAACTGGCATTTTTGATGGGCCTGCTCAAACCCTTGCAGCACGCCATCGAACAGCGCTCAGGCCCGGTGGGACGCAACGTGCGCAAGGCTGCGGTTTAAATCACAGCCAATGCACTGTGGGAGGCGGCGAGACAGCGCAGCCTCCCACAGGGTATGCACTCAATCAGAGCGCATGATCAGCTTGAGTGCCTCATAACTTCTGCCAGACCTTGGGCTTGAAGAACAGCGTTTCGCCCCTCGCCAGACCCACCAGACTGTCGTGATCCTTCACCACTTCGGCCTCGATCAGCTCGCCCTGCCCTTCGACCTTCAGCGTGACCCGCGTGGTCGCACCCAGCGGGCGAATGTCGCGGACTTCAGCGGCGTGGTGATCCTCCAGCTCCTGACGTGACAGAGACACTTCATGCGGACGGAACAACACATGGCCCTCGTCGCCCAGGCTCAGGCGATTGGAGTCGCCCAGGAAGTGGTAGACGAAGTCGTTGGACGGGTTCTCGTAGACTTCACCCGGCGAGCCGATCTGTTCGATCACGCCTTTGTTCATGACCACGATGCGGTCTGCTACTTCCATGGCCTCTTCCTGGTCGTGGGTCACGAATACCGAGGTCAGATTGATGTCTTCGTGCAGACGGGCCAGCCAGCGGCGCAGCTCCTTGCGGACCTTGGCGTCCAGCGCACCGAACGGCTCGTCCAGCAGCAACACCTTGGGCTCGACCGCCAGCGCGCGCGCCAAGGCAATGCGCTGGCGCTGACCACCGGAAAGCTGCTCGGGATAGCGGTCGGCCAGCCAGTCCAGTTGCACCATATTCAACAGCTCGTGGACTTTCTCGGCGATTCGCGTCTCGTTGGGACGCTCGCGCTTGGGCTTCATGCGCAGGCCGAACGCGACGTTGTCGAACACCGTCATGTGGCGGAACAATGCGTAGTGCTGGAACACGAACCCGACATTGCGATCACGCACATCATGCCCGGAGACGTCTTCGCCGTGGAACACGATGCTGCCCAGGTCCGGCGTTTCCAGACCCGCGATAATGCGCAGCAATGTCGTCTTGCCGCAGCCTGACGGGCCGAGCAAGGCGACCAGTTCGCCACTCTGGATGTCCAGATTGATGCTGTCCAAGGCCCGAAAGGCGTTGAAGTTCTTGCTGACGTTACGGACTTCGATCGACATGATTATTCCTCCGCCGCACTTTGGCGCAGACGGTTAATACGGGATTCGCTCCACTGCTTGAGCAGCAGGATGAACAGCGCCAGGACCAGCAACAGGCTCGCCACCGCGAAGGCTGCGACGTGGTTGTATTCGTTGTAGAGGATCTCGACATGCAGCGGCAGGGTGTTGGTGACGCCGCGAATATGGCCGGACACCACCGACACTGCGCCGAACTCACCCATCGCCCGCGCAGTACACAGCACCACGCCGTAGATCAGGCCCCACTTGATGTTGGGCACCGTGACGTGCCAGAACATCTGCCAGCCATTCGCGCCCAGCAGGCGCGCCGCCTCTTCTTCCTGCGTGCCCTGCTCCTGCATCAGCGGGATCAGTTCACGCGCCACGAACGGCACAGTGACGAAGATGGTCGCCAGCACAATGCCTGGCAGGGCGAAGACGATCTGGATGTCATGATCCTGCAACCACGGCCCGAACAGGCCCTGCGCGCCGAACATCAGCACGTAGACCAGACCCGCAATGACCGGCGACACCGAGAACGGCAGGTCGATCAGAGTGACCAGAATGCTCTTGCCGCGGAACGAGTACTTGCTCACGCACCACGCGGCGCTGACGCCGAACACCAGGTTGAGCGGCACCGAGATCAATACGGCGATGACGGTCAGCTTCAGCGCCGACAATGCATCCGGCTCAAGCACGGCCGCAAAGAACGCCCCCAGACCGTTTTTCAGGCCTTGCGAGACCACGATGAACAGCGGCAAGCCCAGAAAAGCAGCGAAGATCAGCCAGCCAAGACCGATCAGGATACGACGCGCTACAGCGTTGCCACGACGTGCGTCATTGGCGGAGGCCGCAGCGGATACTGATGAATAAGACATGCTCGCCTCCTCAGGATGGGGTTTCGATGCGCCGCTGCAGCAGGTTGATCAGCAGCAACAGGATGAAGGAAACCACCAGCATCAGAACGCCAATGGAGGTCGCGCCGGTGTAGTCGTACTGGTCGAGCTTGACCATGATCAACAGCGGCATGATTTCGGTTTTCATCGGCATGTTGCCCGCGATGAAAATGACCGAGCCGTACTCGCCCACGCCACGGGCGAATGCCAGGGCGAAACCGGTCAGCCAGGCAGGCAGCAGCGCAGGCACCAGAATATGGCGAAACACCTGCAGCGGACGCGCACCCAGGCAGGCGGCGGCTTCCTCGACTTCACGGGGGATATCGGCCAGCACCGGCTGAACCGTGCGCACCACGAAAGGCAACGTGACGAAGGTCAGCGCCAGGGTAATACCCAACGGGGTGTAGGCGATCTTGAAGCCCAGGTCGGTGGCGAACTGCCCGACCCAGCCGTTGGGCGCGTACAGCGCTGTCAGGGCGATACCGGCCACGGCGGTCGGCAGGGCGAATGGCAGGTCAATCATCGCATCGATGATCTTGCGGCCCGGGAAGGTGTAACGCACCAGAACCCAGGCCAGCAGCGTACCGATCACGCCATTGATGACGGCGGCGTAGAACGCAGTGCTGAAACTCAGTTTCAGCGCCGCCAGCACGCGGGGCGCGGTGATGATGGTCCAGAACTGATCCCAGGTGAGCTGTGACGCATGCACGAACATGGCGGCCAGCGGTATAAGCACAATCAGACTGAGGTACACCAAGGTGTAGCCCAGCGTCAGCCCGAAGCCGGGTATGACGGGGGAGATACGACGCGACATAAAAGTCCCTGGTTTCACTTGCACGAAGCCCGGACGTCGATCCGGGCTGTTTCAGCAACGTGCGATACCGCCTGCATGGGCGGTATCGTCACTCGGTTTACTGCGCTTGGTAAATCTGGTCGAACACGCCGCCGTCATTGAAGAACTTCGGCTGCGCAGTTTTCCAGCCGCCAAAGTCTTTGTCGATAGTCACCAGGTCCAGTTTCGGGAATTGCTTCTCGTATTTGGCTGCGACTTCTTCGTTACGTGGTCGGTAGAAATTTTTCGCAGCGATTTCCTGACCTTCCTTGCTGTACAGATGTTTCAGGTACTCGGTCGCGATGGCGGTGTTGCCCTTTTTCTCGGCGTTCTTGTCGACGACGGCCACCGGCGGCTCGGCCAGGATCGACAGCGAAGGCACGACGATGTCGAACTTGTCGGCGCCCCCGTCTTCTTTCAGCGCCAGAAACGCTTCGTTTTCCCAGGCCAGCAACACGTCACCCTGACCGTTGTTGACGAACGTGATGGTCGAACCGCGTGCACCGGTGTCCAGAACCGGTACGTGCTTGAACAGGGTCTGCACGTATTCCTTGGCCTTGGCTTCGTCGCCACCGCCCGCTTTCAGGCCATAGGCCCAGGCGGCCAGGAAGTTCCAGCGAGCGCCGCCTGAGGTTTTCGGGTTGGGCGTGATAACCGACACGTCTTTCTTGATCAGATCACCCCAGTCCTTGATGCCCTTGGGATTGCCCTTGCGCACCAGAAAAACGATGGTGGAGGTGTAAGGCGTGCTGGCATCCGGCAGACGGGTCTGCCAGTTTTCAGGCAAGGTCTTGCCCAGTCTGGCGATTTCATCGATATCACCCGCCAATGCCAGGGTCACGACGTCGGCGCGCAGGCCGTCGATCACGCCACGGGCCTGCTTGCCCGAACCGCCATGGGATTGCTGGATTTTCACGCTGTCATCGGGGTGAGTCTCTTTCCAGTGCTTGACGAATTCTGCGTTGTATTCCTGATACAGCTCACGCGTCGGGTCGTACGACACGTTGAGCAGCTCGTAGTCCTTGGCGACTGCGGAACCTGCAAATACGGCGCTGGCGAGCGCGGCCAGAGCAAAACGGCGAATGGACATAGGTGAAGCTCCTGGAAATTCTGTGTGTCGGCTTTTTTGATTTCTTCGTCGCACGCCAGGGCGATAGTCACATTGGCGCACTGCTTGTCAGGGTGCATCGCATCGCGTTAATTCGTCCGACGCTGCATCAGCTCGGCTTGTTAGCAGGGTTTTGCAAACGAAACTTTTCCTTGCGCTCGATCTGCACCACCTGTGCGTTGTGCACAGTGATTTCGACGGCGCCAAAACGCAGGTCACGCAACGCACTCTGAATTTCACGCAAAATTGCCGCTTCGTCCTGACCGTCAACACTACGTAGAGATGCGCTCATTATCGTATTCCTTGAATGTGTGAGCCTGCCGTCGCGACCGGGCGTTGGCGTATGGCGATGAGGCAATAGTAGTGAGGCGCGGATATTCTTAAAAAGACTATTTAAGAATGCAGATATAACCAAAAGAAATTAACGACTGCCAGGCATCGGCGCAGCGCGTTGCACGCCCCGCAAACCTGTGTTTCTGGCGCTTCCAGACAGTCAGAGGGTGGCGGCAACGAAGGCCGGGGCGTGCGTCCAGTCAATCGATTCAGGCGGCATGGGCCGCGCAAACCAGTAGCCCTGACCCAGCTCGCAGCCATTGTCCAGGAGGAAGGCCGCCTGATCTGCCTGCTCGATGCCTTCGGCCAGAACGCGCATGTTCATGCTGCCGGCAAGCCCGATGACCGCCCGGACAATCGCGATATCGTCCTCATCGCCCGGCAACCCGGCCACGAAACCCTGGTCGATTTTCAGTTTCTGGACCGGCATCCGCTTGAGCCTGAGTAACGAGGAATAACCGGTGCCGAAGTCATCGATGGCCAGGCTCAGGCCCAGTTCGCGCAGACGATGCAACTGCTCAATTGCCTGTTCCGGGTCATCCATGACCGCGCTTTCCGTCACTTCAAGCTCTAGAAAGGCGGGGTCAAGGCCCGTATCACGCAGGACGCGCGCCACCTGGTGATCCAGATCGCCCTGACTGAACAGCCGACTGGAGACATTCACCGCAACGAAATTGACCGCTGCACCGGACGCCAGCCAACGCTGCATCTGTCGGCACGCGGCGTCCAGCACCCAGGCATCGATATCGGCGATCAAACCGCTCTGCTCCGCGATGGGAATGAACTCGGCAGGTGAAACCATTCCGCGTGAAGGATGCTGCCAGCGCACCAGCGCCTCGACACCC
Organism: Pseudomonas asturiensis; assembly: GCF_900143095.1. Classification (GTDB taxonomy): domain Bacteria; phylum Pseudomonadota; class Gammaproteobacteria; order Pseudomonadales; family Pseudomonadaceae; genus Aquipseudomonas; species Aquipseudomonas asturiensis. The sequence goes on from NZ_FRDA01000006.1 coordinate 350,024, forward strand.
ACGATCCGGCACGTAGCAAGGTCGTGAACCGGCTGATAAAACACGCGCAATTCCTGCTGTTCGATGGCGCGACGCAACTCGCTGGCCAACTGCACCCGCTGGCGGGCGTGGGCCGTCAGCTCTTCGGTATACAGCGCATAGCCATCGCGCCCGTTACTCTTGGCCTTGAACAGCGCGGAATCGGCATTGCGCAGCAATTGCCCGTCAGTCAGCGCGTCACCGGGAAACAGACTGATGCCCAGACTGGCACTGATGAACAGTGGCTGGCCGTCGATGACGAACGGGGCTTTCATCAATTCGATCACCTGCTGCGCCAGCGCCGCCGCCTGCACCATCTGCTGGCAGTGTCTGGCCAGCAAGGCAAACTCGTCGCCGCCCAGCCTCGCCAGAGTCATGTCACTCTCCAGCAGCCCATTGAGGCGTTCGGCCACGGCCCGGAGCAGTTCATCGCCGGCACTGTGACCCAGGCTGTCGTTGATGATCTTGAAATGATCAAGATCGATCAGCAGCAACGCGCAGCCGCGCTTGCTGGAGCGCGCGGACACCAGCGCCTGGCTGATACGGTCGGTGAGCAACAAGCGATTGGGCAGGCCGGTCAAGGCGTCGTAATGGGCCAGTTGCGCCAGTTCACGCTCCGAGCGCTTGATCGCGGTCATGTCGGAGAATACCGCGACAAAATGCCGGGGCTGGCCATCGTCGCCCTTGATGCTGCGGATGGTCTGCCACTGCGGATAGACCTCTCCGCTTTTGCGCCGATTCCAGATTTCGCCGCTCCACTGTCCGGCACTGAGAATCGAGCGATACATCTGCCGGTAGAACTCAGGGCCGTGTCGGCCGGACTTGAACGTGCTGGGGTTGAAACCCAGCACCTCCTCCGGCTGATAGCCGGTGATGTCCACAAAGGCACGGTTGACGTGAACGATCCGGCCCTGGGCGTCGGTGACCAACACCCCTTCAAGGGTGCTGTCGAACACCGCTGCCGCCAGCCGCAGCCGGTCAAGGTCTTCCTGCCGACGCTCGGCCTGTGCCTTGCCGCCAATGGCCTTCATCAAACGGTCACGCGCAACGAAGAGCATGACCGCGCTCAGCAAGACCCATCCATAACCGCCTGTCCGCTGAGCGATGGCCAATTGGGCCGGATCTTCGATAAGACTCGGCAGCAGGCCGTCGCAGGCCACCAGCCACACAACGGACAGCAGGCCATAAAGAATGGCGGTCCGCAGCGCGCCGGACGTTGATTGCGTCATAAGAAAACTGACAACCTTACGAAAGCCAGGGATTATAGAACAAGAAACATCCTGCGACTCTTATCTAAAAGCGTGACTGGTTTTCTGTGGGATGTCAGTGATAATGCGTTTGTTACTTTTTTCTTCACGCGTATCTTTTCGAGGGCCAAACAGCCTATGTGGTACAACGGTTTGCTCGACCTTTCCGTCTGGCAGGTAATAGCAGTCACCCTGGCCATGACCCATGTGACCATTGTCGGCGTCACGGTCTATCTGCACCGCTACTCAGCTCACCGCTCCCTGGAACTCAATGCGGGGCTCAAGCACTTCTTCCGTTTCTGGCTGTGGCTGACCACAGCACAGAACACCCGCGAGTGGACCGCCATCCACCGCAAGCATCACGCAAAATGCGAAACCGTCGATGACCCGCACAGTCCGGTCGTCAAAGGGCTGTCGACCGTTCTGCGCAAGGGCGCCGAACTGTATCGCGAAGAAGCCCAGAACCAGGACACCCTGCGTATCTACGGCAAGAACTGCCCGGAGGACTGGATCGAGCGCAATCTGTACTCGCGCTACAAGCTGCTGGGTATCGCCCTGATGGCGGTCATCGACCTGGCGCTGTTCGGCGCCATCGGCATCACGGTCTGGGCCATCCAGATGATGTGGATTCCGTTCTGGGCGGCAGGCGTGGTCAACGGCCTGGGTCACGCGGTGGGTTATCGCAACTTCGAATGCCGTGATGCGGCGACCAACCTGGTGCCGTGGGGCATCATCATCGGTGGCGAAGAACTGCACAACAACCACCACACCTACCCCAACTCGGCCAAGCTGTCGGTCAAGCGCTGGGAGTTCGACATGGGCTGGGCGTGGATCCAGGTGTTCAGTTTCCTGCGTCTGGCCAAGGTTCAGCGTGTCGCGCCCATCGCCCACCGGGTTGAAGGCAAGGGTCATCTGGACATGGACACCGCGATGGCGATCCTCAACAACCGCTTCCAGATCATGGCCCAGTACCGCAATGTCGTGATCGGCCCGCTGGTCACTCAAGAGCTGGCCAAGGCCGACGCGTCGGTCCGTCACCAGTTCCATCGCGCCAAGCGCCTGCTATCGCGCGAGACCAGCCTGCTGGACGACAAGCACCACCTGCGCATCCAGACCATGCTGGAACACAGCCATGCCCTCAAGGTGATCTACGAAAAACGCCTGGCATTGCAGCAGATCTGGGCCAAGACCAGCAGCAACGGTCACGACATGTTGTCTGCCATGAAAGAGTGGATACATGAGGCCGAAGCCAGCGGCATTCAGTCACTGCGCGACTTCGCCGACCAGCTGAAAACCTATTCGCTGCGTCCGGCTCAGGCCTGACACCATTGATCGGCGCGCCCCCTGCTGGCGCGCCGTTTTCGGAACTTACCGCCTAAAAAAGCCTCTCATTCTCTTTCCCATACATGATCGGGAAAGGGTGCGGCACCTGCCGTACGCCGTTTGAGACATCGCCCTATGGATAAGCACAGCCCTACCGTTTCACCCGACGCCCCCATCCCCGAAATGCCCGCTGCCGCAGAGACCTTACTGGCCCTGATGCACGCGCAGGCCGAAGTGGCGCGGCTGAGCGAACGCGAACAACTGTTCAGCTCGCTGCTCGTCAGCGTCAATGCGGTGCTGTGGGCGTTCGACTGGGAAACCCAGCGCATGATCTATGTCAGCCCTGCCTACGAGCGCATCTTTGGACGCTCTGCGGGGCTGCTGCTGGCGGATTACAGCGAGTGGCGCGACAGCATCTACCCGGACGATCTCAATTATGCCGAGCGCAGCCTGAGCGAAGTGATCGAAAAGGGCGCCATTGAAGACCGCGAGTACCGGATCATCCGCGCCGACGGCGAGGTGCGCTGGCTGAGCGACAAGTGTTTTGTCAGCCGCAAGGCCGATGATGCCCAGCGCCTGATCGTGGTAGGCATCGCCGAAGACATCACCGAAAAGAAGCACCTCGAAGACGAACTGCAGCGCCTGGCAACCACCGATGTGCTGACCCAGAGCAGCAACCGTCGGCACTTCTTCGAATGCGCGCAGCGGGAGTTCGAACTGGCGCGCCTCAATGGCACGCCGCTGGCGTTTCTGTTGCTGGACATCGATGACTTCAAGCTGGTGAACGACACCTACGGGCACCAGGAAGGCGACACTGTACTGCAACGGATTGCGGAAAGCGGTCGCTCTGCCCTCAGGCGTGCGGACCTGTTTGGACGCATTGGTGGCGAAGAATTCGCGGCAGTGTTCCCCGGCTGTGCCCCGGAAATGGCCATGCAGATCGCCGAGCGCCTGCAACGTGAGATCCAGCGCCAGAGCTTCCAGTGCGGCAACAGCACCTTCAGCATCACCGCCAGCCAGGGCCTGACCAACCTCAGCAAGGACGACCACAGCCTGGAAGCTCTCTACGGCCGCGCAGACGCTGCGATGTACCAGGCCAAGCGTCAGGGCAAGAATCAGATCGTACTGGCCTGACCTGATCGCTCCCACGCGCGGGAACGATCATCAGGGCTTGGGCGCTGTGCTAAAAGTCGGCGAACACAGCCACTTTTTCGTGTAAAGCCTAAACCGCCATCGGCGCCGTCATCGCCGGGTGGTGCTCGTAGCCTTCCAGCGAGAAATCCGACGGCTCGATCAGTTCCAGCCACTCCGGCTGATACACACCCGTCTTGGCAAACTCCGGCACACGGTCAGAGATTTTCAGCTTCGGCATCGGGAACGGCTCGCGGGTGAGCTGCTCGTTGAGCATGTCCAGATGGTTCTCGTAGACGTGGGCGTCGCCGATGAAATAGGTAAACCAGCGCGGTGTGTAGCCTGTCAGGCGGCCGATCAGGCTCAGCAAGGCAGCGCCCTCGGTGAGGTTGAACGGTGTGCCCAGACCCAGATCGTTCGAGCGAATGTAGAGCGTCAGCGAGATTTCACGCGTCTGCGGGTTCGGGTGCAACTGGTAGAGCAGATGGCACGGCGGCAGCGCCATTTCATCGAGCTGTGCGCAGTTCCAGCCGTGGAACAGAATCCGGCGACTGCCCGGATCGTTGATGATGGTGTCGACGCACTGACGAATCTGGTCGATGGCCTTGTACAGCACCACGAACGCCTGGCCGTCTTCTTCGGACTCGGCAATCTGCCGATAACCCTGACTGAGCGCCAGCTCGATAGCCGCGACATTGGCCGCATCGATACGCTTGTAGGCGGGCCATTTGCGCCATTGCACGCCATATACCTCGCCCAGATCGTCTTCGCCTTTACGGAACGGGTTGTTCAGCCACTGAGCGTTTTCGTTGGCGTTCTGGTCCCAGACCTTGCAGCCCAGTTCGCGAAATTCGGCCGCATTGCTCACGCCGCGCAGGAAACCGACCATCTCGCCAATGGCCGACTTGAACGCCATGCGACGCGTGGTGATCGCCGGGAAACCTTCCTGCAAGTCATAACGCAGCATCGCACCCGGAAAGCTGATGGTGTTCACGCCCGTACGGTTGGACTGCAACGTCCCGTGCTTGATCACGTGAGCGACGAGTTCCAGATATTGCTTCATAAATCACCTGCATTGGTGAAAGCGCCGGGCGTGTTTCCCGGCGTTTCGGTGTTAGACCGCTGCGTTGGTCGCTGCGGGAGCGCGCTTGTAGGCCAGCCAGATCAGGAACAGACCGGCAATGATCATCGGCAGACTCAGGATCTGACCCATGGTGACCCAGCCCCACGCCAGATAGCCCAGCTGTGCATCCGGCACGCGGACGAACTCGACCACGAAACGGAAAATGCCATAAAACAACGCGAACATGCCGGAAACGGCCATGGTCGGGCGAGGTTTGCGCGCATAGAGATTGAGAATGATGAACAGTGCCACACCTTCCAGCGCGAACTGGTACAGCTGCGACGGATGGCGCGCCAGCTGCGCAGGGTCGCTGAACGGCGGGAACACCATGGCCCACGGCACGTCGGTCGGCTTGCCCCACAATTCGGCGTTGATGAAGTTGCCGATGCGTCCGGCGCCCAGACCAATCGGCACCAGTGGTGCGACGAAATCCATCAGCTGGAAGAAGCTTTTGCCGTTGCGCTTGCCGAACCACCAGGCCGCGATCATGACACCGACAAAGCCACCGTGGAACGCCATGCCGCCCTTCCACACCTCGAAGATGAGCAACGGATTGGCGATATAGGCCGACAGGTCGTAGAACAACACGTAGCCCAGCCGTCCGCCGACGATCACGCCCATGGCCAGCCAGAAAATCAGGTCGGAAAGCTTTTCCTTGGTCCAGGTCGGGTCGAACGCGTTCAAGCGACGCGAAGCCAGCAGCCAGGCGCCGCCGATGCCGACCAGGTACATCAAACCGTACCAGTGAATTTGCAGCGGGCCGATGGCGACAGCCACCGGGTCAATCTGCGGGTAAGGCAGCATTGCGAATCCTCAATTGGAACGCCCTTGCGGGCGACTGAATCAGGCGGGCATGTTACCGGACCCCGGCCGGTTGCTCTAGCAGACACCGATCAAAGCTGCGTACAGTTCAGGAAAAAGGAGAACCGAATGTGTCTGATCGTATTCGCCTGGCGCCCGTCCAAGGCTCAGTCGCTGATTGTGGCGGCCAATCGTGACGAATTCTATGCCCGGCCTACCCGGCCACTGAGCCAGTGGGAAGACATGCCGAACCTCTATGCAGGCCGGGACCTCGAAGCAGGTGGCACCTGGATGGGCATCAGTGCTCAGGGGCGCTTTGCCGCTGTGACCAATATTCGTGATCCGGGCCAGACGCTGGGCCTTCGCTCCCGGGGCGAGCTGGTCGCGAAGTTTCTGGCGGGCGAGCAATCACCTGACGATTACGTGGCCGAAATGGCTGTGAGGGCGGGTGAGTACGCTGGATTCAACCTGCTGGCGGGTGACGCAAGGCAGTTGTATTTCCTGAACTCGGCCGACCCGATGCCTCGGTTACTGGGTGAAGGTGTGTACGGGCTGTCCAATGCAGGACTGGACACACCCTGGCCCAAGCTGCTCAAGGCCAGGGCAGCGCTGACGGCGCAGCTGGATGACCCGCAGCCTGAGGCGTTGCTGAAGCTGCTGCGCGATGCCGAGCCCGCCGCCGACACTGAGCTGCCTGAAACGGGGGTTGGCCTGGTGACCGAGAAGCTGCTGTCCAGCGTATTCATCGCCAGCCCCAACTATGGCACCCGCGCCAGCACCGTACTGATCGTCAATGCTGACGGCACGCGACAGATGATCGAACACAGCTTCGGGCCGCAGGGTGGACAGTTGGGTGAAGTTGAACTGAGGGTTTAGCAGATGCGGAGCGCCTTGGGAGGCTCCGCCACATCCTCGACGTAGCGCTGTCGCGCAGCAAACACCGCGCGTCGTGGGAGCGGACTTGTCCGCGAATGCAGTATTTCAGCGACTGAATCTGCATCGGATGTACCGGCCTTTTCGCGGACAAGTCCGCTCCCACACATTGAGCTTCGTCAGTGTTTAACAGGTTGTTTAATAAGGCTTTTCCTGAAGATCACTGCTGTACACAAGTCTGCCTCGATACTGATCATGCCCGTCGCTCCGCATCACACTCGAGAGCGGACGCGGAGCGCCTTGGGCGGCGTACCACGCAGGAGCGGAGCGATCAGACGATCAATAGACCCTAGTGCCCCTTCACGGACCCCGGGTTGATCATCCGCGACAGGCCCAGGTTCTTCAGCGCCAGTTGCAGCGAGCTGCTGATCACTTGCGGGTTGTCGTTGGTCATCAGTTGCGCCAGCAAATCCTTGGCCTTGCTGAGATTGATCTGACGCAGCATCCACTTCACTTTCGGCAGGTTGGTGGCGTTCATCGACAGGCTGTCGAAGCCCATCGCCATCAACAGCACGGCCGCTGCAGGGTCACCGGCCATTTCACCGCAGATACTGACCGGCTTGCCCTCGGCGTGAGCGTCACGCACCACGCTTTGCAACGCCTGCAGCACCGCCGGATGCAGGTAATCGTAGAGGTCGGCCACACGTGGGTTGTTGCGGTCGACAGCGAGCAGGTACTGGGTCAGGTCGTTGGAGCCGACCGACAGGAAGTCCACTTGACGGGCCAGATCGCGGGTCTGGTAGACCGCTGCCGGGACTTCGATCATCACGCCCACCGGCGGCATCGGCACGTCGGTGCCTTCGTCACGCACCTCGCCCCAGGCGCGGTGGATCAGGTGCAGTGCCTCTTCGACCTCATGGGTGCTGGAGATCATCGGCAACAGAATGCGCAGGTTGTTCAGGCCCTCGCTGGCCTTGAGCATGGCGCGGGTCTGGACCAGGAAGATTTCCGGGTGATCGAGGGTGACGCGAATGCCGCGCCAGCCCAGAAACGGGTTGTCTTCCTTGATCGGGAAATACGACAGCGACTTGTCACCACCGATGTCCAGGCTGCGCATGGTCACCGGCAGCGGATGGAACGCGGCCAGTTGTTCGCGATAGATCGCCAGTTGCTCTTTTTCACTGGGAAAGCGCTGGTTGATCATGAACGGCACTTCGGTGCGATACAGGCCAACACCTTCGGCCCCACGCTGTTGCGCCCGCGCCACGTCGGCCAGCAGGCCGGTGTTGACCCAAAGCGGCATGCGGTGGCCGTCGAGTGTCACGCACGGCAGCTCACGCAGCGCATCGAGGCCTTGGGAAAGCTGTCGCTCCTCCTCGACCACCTTGCCGAACTGCTTGCGCATGATGTCGCTGGGGTTGGTGAACACCTCGCCGTGGTAGCCGTCGACAATCAGGTCGATGCCATCGACCTTGGAGTACGGGAAGTCCACCAGGCCCATGACCGTCGGAATGCCCATGGCCCGGGCCAGAATCGCCACGTGGGAGTTACCCGAACCCTGCACCGAGACCAGACCGACCAGCTTGCCTTCCGGCACTTCGCCCAGCATGGCCGGGGAAAGCTCTTCGCTGACCAGAATCGTGTTGTCGGGGTAGACCAGCGCCTGTTGCCGCGCTTCCTGAAGGTAGGCCAGCAGACGGCGGCCCAGGTCCTTGACGTCCGACGCCCGCTCGCGCAGGTAGGCGTCGTCCATCAGCTCGAAACGTTTGACGTGTTCGTTGACCACCGAGCGCAACGCGCCCTGCGCCCATTGGCCGGTCTTGATAACGTTGGTGACTTCGCTGCCCAGGGACGCATCGTCGAGCATCATCAGGTAGACGTCGAACAGGGCGCGCTCTTCAGGGCGCAACTGCGTGGCGAGCTTGGCGGACAGGGTGCGCATGTCATTGCGCACGCCTTCCAGCGCATTCTGAAACAGCGCCAGTTCCGCTGCGATGTCCGTGACCGTCTTGTCCGGCACCACTTCCAGGTCGGCAGGCGGCAACATGACCACGGCCACGCCGACTGCAGCGCCGGGCGAACCGGCCACGCCGACGAACTTGGCTTCCTGAATACCCTTGCCCTGACGACCCAGACCGCGGATCGAGCCAGTGGCTTCAGCATGGGCAATAACGCCCGCCAGTTGCGCGCTCATGGTGACCAGAAAGGCTTCTTCGCCCTCGTCGAACTGGCGACGCTCCTTTTGCTGGATGACCAACACCCCGACTACACGGCGGTGGTGGATGATCGGCGCGCCGAGGAACGATGCGTAACGCTCTTCACCGGTTTCGGCGAAGTAGCGATAACGGGGGTGATCGGCTGCGTTTTCAAGGTTCAGCGGTTCTTCGCGCGTACCGACCAGACCCACGAGGCCTTCGTTCGGCGCCATGCTGACCTTGCCGATAGACCGTTTGTTGAGGCCTTCGGAGGCCATCAGCACAAAACGGTTGGCTTCGGCATCGAGCAGGTAGACCGAGCAGACCTGGCTGCCCATGGCCTCCTTGACGCGTAACACAATAATGCCCAACGCCGCCTTGAGATCCTTGGCGGAGTTAACTTCCTGGACGATCTTGCGCAGCGTATTGAGCATGGCTCGGGGTCGAACTCCGTGTCAGTCGCGCGATAAAAGGCGCGGGGCAAGCTCTTTGAGTGCGCGTCGATACACCTCGCGCTTGAATGTCACCACCTGGCCTAACGGATACCAATAACTGACCCAGCGCCAGCCATCGAACTCCGGTTTCCCGGTCAAATCCATCCGCACCCGCTGCTCGTTGGAGATCAGGCGCAGGAGAAACCACTTCTGCTTCTGGCCGATGCACAGCGGTTGGCTGTGGGTACGCACCAGTCGTTGCGGCAGACGATAACGCAACCAGCCCCGAGTGCAGGCAAGTATTTGCACATCGTGTCGTTCGAGCCCGACTTCTTCATTCAACTCACGATACAGCGCGTCTTCCGGCGTCTCCTGTGGGTTGATTCCCCCTTGTGGAAACTGCCAGGCGTCCTGATTGATGCGTCGGGCCCATAGGACCTGACCGGCATCGTTTGTCAGAATAATCCCGACATTAGGACGGAAACCATCGGGGTCGATCACGGCAACAACCTCGCAGACGCATGTCGCCGCATTGTTCCACAAAGGCGATCAAACCAGCAACGAGGCTTATCACCTTATGTGAAGACTTGTGAAAACCTCGTATTCTGGGGCTCTTTTTTCAGCTAATTCAGCGAGTAACCGCATGCGCCTGGCTTTATTCGACCTCGACAACACACTTCTGGGTGGCGACAGCGATCACGCCTGGGGCGATTATCTGTGCCAACGTGGCATCCTTGATACCGCGTCCTACAAGACACGCAACGATGAGTTCTATCAGGATTATCTGGCCGGCACGTTAAACATGACCGACTACCTGAACTTCACGCTGGAGATTCTCGGGGCGACCGAGATGGATCAGTTGGCGCAATGGCACCGCGAGTTCATGCGCGATTGCATCGAACCGATGATGCTGCCCAAGGCCATGGAGCTGATTGGCAAGCACCGCGAGGCGGGCGACAAGCTGGTGGTGATCACTGCGACCAACCGCTTCGTGACCGCGCCCATCGTGGAGCGACTGGGGATTGAAACGCTGCTGGCCACTGAATGCGAAATGGTCGATGGCCGTTATACCGGCCGCACCACGGGCATTCCGTGCTTTCGCGAGGGCAAGGTGACGCGCCTCAATCTGTGGCTGCAGGAGCATGCGTTCAGCCTGGAAGACAGTTATTTCTACAGCGACTCGATGAACGACCTGCCGCTGCTGGAGCAGGTGGCCAATCCGGTGGCGGTCGATCCTGACGCGAAGCTGCGCGCCGAAGCCGAGCAACGCGGCTGGCCGGTGATTACGCTGCGCAATTGATTGCGTCGATGATCACGCCGGTTTGAAGCCCATCAAACCGGCGATCACCACGAAACACACGCCGCTGACAACGGCCAGGGCGAGCGTGAAACCACGCCTGCCGGCTGTGCCGCCCAGGCGCAAACGGTTGAGCCTCGTCACCAGCCAGACCCAACTGAACAGGCCCACGGTGTACAGCACGCTGCTGCCCAGCACCCAGGTCTGACCCAGCGATAACCCCACGGTGTGCACCAGCCACCAGCCGCTGAACGGCAGAATCGCCAGACACACCGCCATCAGCAGCCAGAAAAACAGCAGCGGGCGCTTGAGCAGGCGCATCTGAATGGTCGCATCCCCCTCAAGACGCACCTTGATGACGCCGCTGGCCAGCAACAGAATGCTGAGCAGCAGTAGCGTGAGCGCAGCAATGTGCAGGGTTTTCAGGGCCGTGACGGGTTCCATTACAGGGTCTTCCTCTTGAATCGGGGCAAGTTGAGTCTAGCAGTTCGTCCTGCGGGGTCAGGCGCCAGGCGTCAGCCCAAAAACAACCGATACGCCGGGTTCTCGCTTTCATCCCAGTAGGGATAACCAATCTCGGTCAGCGCCTGGTTTACCAGGTGCCGCTCGTCCTCCGGCACCACCAACCCTGCGACCACCCGTCCATCCGCTGCGCCATGGTTGCGGTAATGGAACATCGAGATCGTCCAGCGTCCGCCCAGGCGGTTGAGGAAGTCGAACAGCGCGCCGGGACGCTCGGGGAATTCGAAGCGCAGCACCACTTCATCGCTGACCCGCTCGGCGTGCCCGCCCACCATGTGGCGGATGTGCAGCTTGGCCAGTTCGTTGTCGGTCAGGTCCAGCACCGGAAAACCTTGCCCGGTCAGGCTGGCGATCAGCGCGCGGCGCGGATCATTCTCCGGGTGGGTCTGCACGCCGACGAAGATGTGGGCTTCACGGTCGGTGTGGTAGCGGTAGTTGAATTCGGTGATCTGCCGTTTGCCGATGGCCTCGCAGAACGCCTTGAAGCTGCCCGGCTGCTCGGGGATGGTCACGGCGATGATCGCCTCGCGGCCTTCGCCCAGTTCGGCGCGTTCGGCCACGTGACGCAGGCGGTCGAAGTTGACGTTGGCCCCGGAATCGATCGCCACCAGGGTCTGGCCGCTGATCCCGCGCTGCTCGACGTATTTCTTGATCCCGGCCACGCCCAGCGCGCCGGACGGTTCGGTGATGGAACGGGTGTCGTCGTAGATGTCCTTGATGGCCGCGCAGATCTCGTCGGTGCTGACGGTGATCACTTCGTCCACGTAATGGCGGCAGACCTCGAAGGTGTGATGACCGATCTGCGCC
>NZ_FRDA01000001.1:0-318901 GCF_900143095.1 Pseudomonas asturiensis
GCGCTGCATCAGGCCATTTTCAGCAAATAGCGCTGGGTGCCGGGCAAATTGCGACTCGCCGCCGCTGCGTAGCAAGTTGATCGGAGCATCCTTAGAGTTAATTCAAACAGCTCATGCCGGATCTTCAGTGGATTCCGGTGGGACAATCTCGTCACCAGGATTGGCCTTTAGTTCCGCCGAAGCTGTTTCGAGATACTGACGCGCCAGTTTTAGCGAGATAACAAAATCTGACGTACCAGATTTCAACATCCGATCTTGCTCTTCAGGGCTGGCTCGCATCAGGTACAGCCCGATGTTCTGCCAGGCTTCCTGAGCGTTCTTGATGCCGTTGCGCTTCATGGCAGCGGCCATCCCGGCTTTCACACCTGCTGCCATGTCGATGGTAATCTTCTCGATCCCCAGCTTGGTGGCCTTTTCCTGCTCCTGCTCCCGCTGCCGGTAGTCTCGGGAGTGATCTGCCGGTGTCTTTTTTGATTGGGCCATTCGGTAGGATCCCGGATGCTGGTATGTGAATTTGGAGTGGTCGACGCCGCTGGTTGGCGAGGCACTGCATGCGCCTCATTTCGGGCTTGGCCTTTGCAGCGGGTAATCGATGTTGAACTCACGGATCAGCCGCTTGATCATCGTGTTACTCAGTCCGAGTTCGACGACGGCGGCTTTACGCGATATGCCCCGGTCGCGGGCGGCTTTGATCCGAACCACGTTCAATGCGTCAGCTACCGGATCGGTTTGATAGGGAATCAGGTTGGAAGCCGGAATGAACGCCGTGTATTCGAAGCCATGCACGCGGGCCATTTTCCGAAGCCTGTAGATGCTTAGGCCTGTTTCGCGCATGACTTCGGTGATCGTCCTCGTCTCCGCCAGCTTGCGGATGCTCTCTACCTGTTCTGCTCGGCCGTGGCACCTGCCTGGAACCGCATTGGTCGTGGCTGCTGTGCGTACCGCCTCTTGTGTGCGGCGGCGCGGTGCTGACCGGTGAACGTTTGGCGCGACCAAGCGGCCATAAGGCTTTGGTTGCGGCCTTACAGGGAAGCCCGTCAGCGTGCCGATGACGCCGCCTCGTTGCAGGAAGTCGTCAACAGCTCTGCTCAGCTCCGCAGATTTCTGTTCGTTCTGCTGAATCATGCTCAGCTCTGGGCTGATCATCACCCTGCACCGTACAGCGCGAACAACGCCAGGCCAGTCGCGATGGCGCTGGTCCAGAGCAGCATGTAGGAGGCGAACGACCGCTTAGGCACCGGCTGGGCTTCCAGTTGGGCAGCCACCTTGCAGGCGGCGCCATGGCCCTGGTGCACACCGCGAACAACGCCTGTCGAGCGCTCGACGATGCCGAACTCGTTGTTGCCGTTCGGAATCACTGTGAAGCGCGGCAGGGTGGCCGGGTTGAACCGGCCGACCTTGTCGTAAAACTCGGCAGTGGAAAGGGTGCAGCGCTGGCGCAGGCCTTCGAGGATTGCGCGGCGCTGGCTGAGTGTCTGATTCATAGAGTTCTCCATGACCGCATTGGCCAGATGCCAGGCACGGGTGACCAACCCCAGCCGTGAGACTGGCCTGGCACCTGCCGATGCGGTCGTTTGATTTGAGGGGGAGGTGATGCAGGGGCCGCTTTCGCGGTGTGTACTCATCCGCATCGATCTGCAATCTCAGAGGGCGAACCCTCAGCCCGCCGTATTGGCAGCCCCGTGCCGGGCTGGCGGGTAACCGGTACGCACGTTCCGGCGAGATTGCAGACCGATGCGCCCTCATAGAGAGGATCGGGCAGTTAACGACATGCTGTCGCTGGCGCTGGTTGTTAGCAGATCGCCGCTGCGGGCCTCAACTTCTCGGCGCCCTTGCGGCTCATCTTCAATTCGTACCCGCCCCGGCGTGACTCAGGGATCTTGCGGTCTCGCCTCATGGCGTCGTCATCGAGGACTGAATGCAGAGCTATCAACGACGCAAACATGAAACAGACTGGGGAAATGATCTGTCGGCGCATGGCCTCAGCGATCATTGCTGTCTGGCGATTCACGCCCAGCTTGAACATGGCAACGGACAGGCGCTTAACGACGGTGCCCGGCGCGATGCCGAACGTCCGTGCGATTTCTTTGGCCGTGCAGCCCTGGGCGACTGAAAGTAGAAACTGCAACTCTCGCGGCGCAAGTCCACGGCCGAGGTGGCCTTTCCATGCCCCGCTTACGATGGTTGTATCCATTCTTTTTACTCGGTGGTTGTCATCCCAAAGCACCCGGCAGACCAGGTGCTTCAGTGATGCTTTCCAAAATGTCATTCCGTCCTCTGTAAAGAGCTTCGTCCAGTCGGTCCCGTCCTCCGGGGCTGGGAGATCACTTCGCTGATCCCTTGCTATCTGGCGGCTTCACCAGTCTTGTGCGCTGCGCTTTAATCGCTGCGATGGGTGAAATATGCACTGGTGCAATTTAACTGTCAATGCACTGGTGCATAATAATTTGCACATCTGCATTGAAAAATCTTCTCTCCTCGGCGGGTTAACTTTTCCTACAGCCTAAGTTATTCTCTGATTTAACTGGATATGCATACAGTATAAATGGAGGTGATTATGGGTATGGCGCAGGCGAAGGCGACACAAGCAGTACGCGTGGATATGTCCGGGGTAGAGCGTTTGGGTCTTCGGGTTTCAGAGATGATCAACCACCCAGTCGCACAGACGCGGCGATGGGTAACGATTCATCGCCTGGATACGGACGGGGATCGAGAATGGGAGGAGGTGATGGGTGTACTCGTCGCTACCGATGAGCTGGACATGACGTTCAACGATGACGGTAGCGTAACGGTAAGGTGGGAGCCGCAGCCGATTGAGGATTTGCCTACGCAGGCGTACGAGGAGCCTGAAGAGGAGCCCGCACCTTTCTAACGGGCAAAGAAAAGCCCGCGATGGGGATCAGCGGGCTTAAACACTTGGAGCTGTGATGACCATACGGGGCATGGCGTGAAAAATTTGTAAACGTAGAACGAAAAAGCCCGGTGCTGGGCCGGGCTCAAATCACTTTAGCAATCTTCCTATCCAGAAGGATATGCCTGTCAGAAACGTGGCCATGGTGAATGACCATGCTATGAATTTCCAAGTTTGTTCGTTTATTGACTTCTGGAAGCTCACGGCCAAGTCCTGAATATCCTTGCTGCTCGCCCGAACAAATCCGTGCAGGTCGTTCTTTGTGGCAAGCTCTGCGATATCTGCCTTCGTTGCAACCTGAGAAGCCAGTCCTTCGAGCTTTGTCTCTACACGCACAAGCTTTTCGCGAATGTCCAGATTCGACTTTTCAAGCGCTGCTACCCGAGCTTCCAATTCGTTACCCCCTGGTGGTTCCCCGCCACCGCTTTTCGGTCGAATGGGCAATCCGCCGTTTATATCACGCACGTTATCATTATTCGCCATTACCGGGGGACCTCTTCTGGGCCAGGTATTTCGCAACATATCGCGCGTTGTAAAATCGGGTATTTCCGCACAAGGGGCAGAGAGTAGAGAAAAAGACGTCAGCCTCGTCGGTCAAGCTATAAAATGGCGCCTGCAATAGCACAGGCTTGTCGTCACTGCGTCGAATCAACCAGTCGACGTTTCGGCCGCAGGACCCGCAAGCACCATCAGCGTTTACACTTTTTAGGAATGTAGCGAATTCTTCTACACTCAGTGAAGTAATTCGATTTACCTCATCCAGCAAGTCACTGCCATCAGACACGTTGCCTCTCCTTAGATTTTAACCGCTGGTAGCCGCGTACCTTTGCTCTGCGCCAGGTAAGCCCTATATTTCATGACGATGTGGGGGGGGAAGGTCACTCAGCCCGTTCCCGCACAATCCGCCCATCCTTCACCTCGTCCGCATACCCGGCCAGCTTGTCCTCGCCAGCATGGAACACAGTGATCATCCTCATGATGGCCTGAGCGTCAGACTCATTGCCCACCAGGCTCAACCGCTCAGCGATCCGCATCAGCTCTACCGCTGACCACTTGAAGTCGGCAGCGAGGCCCTGAAGGTCGCGTGCGAGTTGTTGATTCGGTTTTGTTAGGCCCATGGCTCCTCCCGCTATGCGTCAAACCGGTTTCCCATTCCACACGTACAGCACGCGAGCCAGGATGTGCGTGTCGTCGACCCGGATGTCCTCTGGGTCGTGATGCTTGTTGTCCGAAATCATCTTGAAAAGGGCCTTCCCCTTTTTCTGGAGCCGCTTCACATAGAGCATTTCATCGTGAGAGAACAGATAGATGCCATCCCCGGTGAACTCACGGATCGTGACATCGACCAGCAATGGGTCGCGGTCTTTGATCGTCGGAGCCATAGACTGACCCCAGCCGGTGATCATCTTGAGGTGGAAGTGCTCCTTGAACGTTACGCCCATCTCACGCAGGTGCTTGGGGCTGACTCTGATGTCCTGGAGCATTTCCGGGTATTCATGTGGGATCTGCCCGCCGCCCATCGCCGCGCGTACATCGTAGTGAGCGATCCATACTTCGTCGCCTACAACACCCGGACGGTAGAAGTCGCTCTCGATTGAGCGGTCGCCGTCTTCGGCGTCTGCGACAGCTAGAATCTTCTTCCTGAGGTTCTCGGGTAGGTTCGAGCTACGAGCCAGCATAGCGAGTACCAGATCGGTAGAAGATGATCTCTGTTCATGCACCGCGCTATCGGCCGTATTGCCATCAATCGGTGCATAGCCTCGCAGTTGATCCGTGGTGACCCTTAGGGCAGACGCTAAGGGGCGCACCTGCTTATCGGTCGGGTCCTTTATTCCTTTCGGGCCAGAAGGCTTGAGTATCCGGGAAATTGTTGGTTGACCAACATTCGATAGACGAGCTAATTCAGCCTGGTTGAGGCCGTCGCGGGCCATCAGTTCGGCCAGAATTTTATCGATAGTTTTATGCATGAGTGCAATCGTCGCCTTCGGCAGTGCATACCGCAATAGAGTGCAGCGTTGACAGTTATGCACTGGTGCATGATTATGTGCATATCTACAAAGGAGGCAGCCATGAGCGCTACCGATCTTCCGAACAAATTGGATGCATTGCTTGGCTCTGGCTTGACCTACAAAGCCATCGCAGAGCGGGCCAAGTGCGACATCTCGACCATTTTCCGTATCCGTAGCGGCCAGATCAGTAACCCGAGTTACATCGTTGGGATTGCTATCGACCAGATGCATGTGGAGCTGGGTAAGAGCACCAAGGCGTCCGACAAAAAATCAGCCGCTTAAACCCGTCGATGAGCGGCAACGAACTGATTGTCCGCTCATACGCGAAGGCTAGGTAGTACAGCGGATTGGCTGTTTATACAACCAGTGGAGACGGCGAATGGGTTTGGAGTTTTTGGTTATCTATCTTCTCGCCTTGGCGGCCGGATCAGCGGGCGGGGCTTGTATTGCATTGCGTCTCGGTATGAAAACCCGACCTGCTGCGGGTCAGGCTCCAACTTCCTTTGTGACTGTCGCTTACGGCCAGGTGCTGCCGGTTGTCACTCTTGATTACCTTCTGCAGCCAGATCGGCCCAAGCGGGCAGGTGCGAAGCCGATTCCCGAATTGGTTGGAACTGCTCTGACGTCAGCTGAAGATCCATCAGCTCTTCATGAAGGATGTAAAGCATGTCACTCGCCTCTGTGTTCTGGAAAGCACCCGGTAGCCAGTGATGTTTGTTGATCAGATAGAGCTGGCCAGCTTGGGCGGGAGAGAGATCCAGCCATGGAGTGCTGTATTTGCATCGCAGATTGTGGAGGAAGCACGTCAGCTTGTAAGGCCCGAGGGCCAGGCGCGCCGCTCTAGATTCTCGCCCCTCGCCTCCGGCATTGCTTGCGCCTCTGAGCGCCTGTTCTTGGGCGTCGACAGCATTCGCCCAGGCAGATGGGTAGTGGATTTCGGGAAGTTTCATATGTCTGGCCTCCGTGGCCTTTTCGTGTGGAAGCAAAAAGCTAACACGGAAGCGCCAGGCACCCATAACGCCTGAATTTCAGGCAAAAAAAAGCCGGTGGCTAGACCGGCTTCTTCACAACATTGCGAGACGGATTATGCACATCAGACCTAAGCAAGGCAACAAAGGCGGATCGATTGGAGTAGCACTGTGAGCGTTCAAGCAATGACCTGGGCTATGGATATCCCGACTTCCTCTCTGGACAACCCCGCCGCGCGGCATGTCTTGCTGTGCATGGCGAACTACGCCGGGCCTGAAGGCCGAGGTGCCTTTCCGTCAGCAGCGACCATCTCGAAACAGACAGGGCTTTCAGAGCGTACTGTCAGACTGAAATTGGATGAGTTGGCGAAGGCCGGGTGGATCGCTGAGGGTAATCAGGCAATCGCTGCTGCCTACATCGACCGCCGTGACCGCCGCCCCGTGGTGTATGACCTTCAGCTTAAGCGGGGTGCAAATGCCGCACCCCGTAAAGATCGGGGTGCAGATGACCGCACGGGGTGCAGCTCACAACAGAACGGGGTGCAGGAAAACGCAGAACGGGGTGCAGCAGCTGCACCCAATACATCACTTAACCATCAAGGAACCAAAGAGCAGCAGCCGCGCGAGATTTCTGACGTCATCGCTGATCAGGATCTGCAGGCCATCGAACCGACCGACGACCGTCAGCGTTTCGCAATGTTCGCCGACTGGTCGCCAGACAGCCGCTACCTGATCGCCCAAGCCCAGATCGCTGGTGTGAAACCGACTGATATTTCCGACTCAATCCTGCGCTCATTCAAGGGCTGGTTCGTGGCCAAGCCCGGCACCGTCGATTCCGCTGCGGGCTGGTGCAATCGGCTGGTGATCTGGTTCCAGAAAGAGCGCGCCAAGGGCAACGTTCCCGCCGCTAAGCCAGAGGCTGAGTCTACCGGCGACTGGGCATCCAAGGGGGTGATCCTGTGACTGGTCCAGTGCGTGCAGGGTACCTGGTTGAGAACCGGCGGACTGACCCGAACTATCGGCCTGCGCCAGCGGTACCGGTTGAAATCGATCCGGCAACCC
The DNA here is from genome assembly GCF_900143095.1 of Pseudomonas asturiensis. GTDB lineage: Bacteria > Pseudomonadota > Gammaproteobacteria > Pseudomonadales > Pseudomonadaceae > Aquipseudomonas > Aquipseudomonas asturiensis. The sequence continues at coordinate 6,951 of NZ_FRDA01000001.1, forward strand.
AGCAGGTCATTGACGATTTGTTTCTGCGCTTACAAGGGGCGTGCGGGGCGTGGCGTCAGTCTTGGCCAAACCAAGAGATCATGGACGCATCGAAGCTGGAATGGCTCGCCGAGTTTATGCGCTCCGGGATCAATTCCATGGACCAGTTGCGCCACGGCATGAGGATGGTCAGCGCCAGCAAATCCGCGTTTGTGCCCGCGCCCGGTGTGTTCGTGAGTTGGTGTTTTGCGCCGGAAGGACTTGGCCTACCCAGTGTCGAGGTGGCCTATTCGCAGGCGATGCGCAATTCCCATCCGGGTATGCAGGGCCGGGGCAAATGGTTTCACCCGGCGATTTACCACGCGACCGCGGCAGCGGGCTTTATGAGCCTGCAAACGCTGCCACGGGATCTGGGTATGGCGAAGTTCGAGCAGAAGTATCTCGAGCAATGTCGCAAGATCTGGCGGGGCGAAGAACTCCCACCAGTGCCAGTCGCGCAACTGGCTGCGCGAGGTAAATCAATTACACCAGACGTGGGCAACAGAGCGCTCGCCGAACTCCGTGCCCGTCGTGGAGGTTCGCATGACTGACCGTCGTCTGGCTGTTCCTGACATCGATACCTACCGGTACGCGGTGTTCTGCTGCTCGTTCAAGGTTGACTTGGGCTCGACGCCTGACCACGCATTAGCGTTGTTCGTTGACGCTGCCATGGCCAAGCGCTACGGCGCCTGGATGTGGCCGAACACCTTCGATGTGGTCGATGTGGTCACGGGAAAGTCGGTATGCGCGTGACTTCGAAGAAACTCCGCGCTTCGGCCAACGGCCAAGAATGCACTGTTCGCATCCCTGGTGCCTGCAATCACAACCCAGAAACAACCGTGCTGGCCCACCTGCCTTGTGGCCAGAAGGGCATGGGCATGAAGGGCTTCGACACCGTAGCGGTTTACGCCTGCAGCGCTTGTCACGATGTGATCGATGGTCGCGGCGCGGGCGATATCGATTGGCAGGATATTCCTCGCGCCATTGCCGAAACCCACGAAGCCCTGATCAGGGCTGGAATCCTCACCGTCAAGGGGGTCGCATGACTGAACTGATGCTGCCGTGGCCGCCCAAGGCGCTCAGCCCAAATGCGCGTACGCACTGGGCCACCAAAAGCCGGGCCGCGAAAGCGTACCGCAATACCTGTTTTCTGCTTTGCCGTCAGGCCGCACTTCCAGTGCCCACCGGCCGGGCATTGCTTTCGCTCGAGTTCATACCGCCAGACCGACGCCGTCGTGACGATGACAACTGCATCGCCGCGTTCAAGTCTGGTCGTGACGGTGTGGCGCAGGCGCTGGGCATTGACGACAGCAGGTTCGTCACTCAGCTGCAGATCAGTGCCGAAACCATCAAGGGCGGAGCCGTCCGAGTTCGCATCACGGATTACATTGAGGTGTCAGCATGACGGCCGCCGTGCGCATCACCGATGCTGAAATCAAACGGCAGGCCGCTGGTACCGAGCGTGACCTGCGCGACGTTGAAAACCGAGGCCTGTACCTGCGCTTTACGCGGGATCGTTCCCGGGCGTCGTGGTACCTGGTCAGCAAGGGCAAATGGAACCTCGTCGGCAGCTTCCCCGACCTGACGGCCAAACAGGTCGTTGCGGCCTTGCCTGGCATCCGCTTGCGGCTCAATGCCGGAGCCGGGTCGAACCTGTCGAAGTGGGTCACGACTGGCGAGCTGCTGGACTGGTACGCTGACCGGATGGCACGCGACCGCAGCCTGTCCGAGAAGCGCAAGAAGACCGGCGCCTCGCTGATCAAGTGCCACCTCAAGCCACGCCTGGGCGACCTGGCGCTTACCGGCATCGACAAGGCCAGTCTTGATGATCAGTTCATGTGGCCAGCGCAGGAAACCATCGGCATTGATTACGTGCGATCGGCGTTTCAGCTGTTGGCCTTGGCATTCCGGCAGGCGTTCAAACTCCGCCTGATCGTGGTCAACCCTATGAAGGACATCAAGTTCAGCGACTTCTCGAAAGCCAAGGTCGGCATCAAGCCGTCCCGATTGCGCGGCACCCAGTTGCAGGACCTGATAGCGCGTCTGCTGACCGTGCTCGAGGACGAACCGGCGGACGGTCTGCTGGCGCTGATGATGCTCTGCCATGGCACCCGAATCGGCGAGACGCGGCAAGCGCGCTGGTCACACATCAGCTTGGCTGAGCGTGAATGGTTTATCCCGGCGGAGAACACGAAGACGGGTGTAGAGCATCACCTGCCTCTGACAGATCAGGTACGCAGTCTGCTGATCAGCTACCGGGATATGCAGTGGGCCAGCGGCTACAGCGGTCAGTTCCTGTTTCCATCCCGTAGCGGCAAGGCGCTCAGTGAAGGCCAGGCCAGCGCCGTGTTCGCAAGGCTGGGGCAGGGCGAGTGGACCAGCCACGACCTGCGCAAGTTGGCCCGCACGGGCTGGGCAGATATCGGCATCGACCACCTGATCGGTGAACTGCTGATCAACCACGCCATGGGCCATAACGTGAAGGTTTATATCCAGTCGGACGTGATGAGCCGCAAGCGTGATGCCCTTGAGAAGTGGCACGCGCATCTAGATTCAAAGGGCCTGAACCAGATTCAAGCATTGACCGGCTTTAGAACGGGAGATTCTGGTAACGGGCTACAGGTCACGGAACATAAGGGCTGTGACCCTATTCAAGAATCAACCATAGGCGAGGTTTCAAAATGATCATTTGTCCTCAGGGTACGGTCATCCACTTCGTCAGCAATACCCCGGAAATTGACCCAGCCGCCGTCTCCAGCATGACTTGGGTGTATATGGGGCCTCACGTATATATGGATATTTTCATGCTCACCGGTGAGCTCCATCGCATCGAACATTGCCCACCTTGGGATGACGCATATGCGATCTACCGCCAGATACGGGAGGCCCAATGAAGAAGAGTCACGGCCCGTCGTTTCGCCGCGAGTTGAAGTTCATCGTCGAATGCAACATCTGCATGGGGAAGGGCGTTTACACCGGGCTATTTCACCAGCTGGAGTGTGTTAGCTGCCACGGCTCTGGCTGGGTCTGTGGCCACACGCTTCAGCCGGTGCCACTCAACGATATTGTCCCGGTGCTCAATCAAAGGCTCAAAGAGGCCTTGGCCGAAATCGCAAGTGCTAACCGTCAGCGTGGTGGTGCACACCAGCAATACGAACAGAACAACCGCCGCGGTGCCGGCGGATCGAACTACACAGGGGACTGATCATGATGATTCGCAAACCGCTGCACCGTCCTCTTGGGGATACCGAAAACATGCTCGAGCAGTGGGGCTTCTGGCGTATGGATGGCATGGGTGTGCCGGGCTATACGTCGCCATCGCTGGCAATCATGCGTGACGTGATGCCATCGACCACAAAGGCCTATGTGATCACTGACGAGCTTGCTGGGCTGGTTGATGCAGCCGTTGCCAGGCTCTGCCGCCGTGATGCGCAGATGGGCGATATGGTCTGGCTGTACTTCGGTGCGAAGTGGCCCGCGATTCGTGTAGGCCGTCAATACGGCTTCAGCGAGATGAAGGCACGCGAGCTGATCAAGGCTGGTGTTGCTTGGGTGGATTGCGCTCTGGAGGCAGTGAAAGAGGCAGCTTGAAAAAACAGTTGTCCATATGGAATAGCTCTGTTTTCATGCAACGGTGTTCAGCTGTACCAGCGCGGCACCCTGATAGTAAAAAGCCCGGCCATTGAGCCGGGCTTTTGCATTAAGCGGCTTCCACTGAGATTTTCAGACGTTTGCCCAGTACGGCTAATGCAGCTTCAAGCGCTTCCAGTTTGGTGCCGTGCATGAAGTCGACGAGTCGATCTCCTTGGCTTTGGCTTACCCCAAGCAACCGGCATAGGTCAGCTTTGCGCAGGCCTTTTTCCATCATGGTGTTCCATAGCTCAATCTTGGCAACTGCAAGCGCAGATAGGCGCACAACTGGCTGGCCATCCTCGGGTACCGGAGCATGGGGAATGACACGGCGCTGATCTACATAGATCGATAGAGCGGCAGGCATTAAAACGCCAGCCTCGGTCAAGGCTTCCGCGAGGTCATCACCGACCGCGTTAAATTCTGGAATGGTGTCGCAGGTCAGCGCGACACCTGGGGTGTCTTCCGTATGTACAGTTACTGGGTAGTCAAACATTTCCTAGCCCTCCCTTGGGCGGCTCTCTGAGTGATGTTCGTGAAGCGAAGTGATGAACGTATCTCAACGGTGGAAGGGGCTCACTTGAGCCCCAGTTGTTTGATGATTCCTCTCCGGGTTCCTTCTTTCATCTCTTTTGCACCGTGATCCGGAAAGATCGTCTGTTTGCCTTCGTAGTAGATTTTGAAGTGGCTCGTACCTTTGAGCGATTCAAACCTGACTCCTTTAGCCTTTAACCACCGTCTAAATTCGCTGTAGCTCATCACCTCGCCTCGTTGATTGGATGAGTTCAGTATACAGCAAATTTGGTATATGTATAGCAAATTTGCTGTATTTGTAAATTATTGCCTCGGCCGATGCCGGGGCTTTTTCGTTTTCGGCTCCACCACACCCATTGCGCCAAGCTGGGAGTGCTGTTGGGGCCGACCTAATTCACTCCCTGAAAGGGAGACACCGGATGCCAAACATGCCTGAAAAGCCAGATACATGGGCTGCGCTCTGGGTCGCCCTTTCGAATCCCTCAGTGCAGGGCCTGATCATGGCCGTCATCGTTTCCCTACTGCGCATCCTTTACGACGCGAAAGAAACCAGTAAACGCCGGATCTTCTTCGAAGCGTTGATCTGTGGAGCGTTAAGCCTTGTGGCTTCAAGCCTGATCGAGTGGATGGCTTGGCCTCCGAGTCTGTCAGTGGCAGCCGGCGGCAGTATTGGATTCCTCGGCGTGACCGCCATTCGTGAACTGGTGACGCGCTTCCTTGGGCGCAAGGCGGACGCGGCATGAAGGCCTTTGCAGCTGCATTCATCGTCGCCCTTGTCGCGGTGCTGCTGATCGGCTTCCAGCAGTACCGATACGTTGGGCTGCAAGGCGCGCTCACTGTCGAGACCAAAGGCAAGAACGACGCCATTGCTGCCAACACTGAGAGCCAAGCCACCATCACCACGCTGCAGGCTGAAGCCAAGCGCAACGCTGCATACACGGCGGACCTGGCCAAGCGCATCAAGGTCAGCGAAGACAAAGCCAAACAGGCGAGGAAAGACTTTGAAACTCTCAAACGAAACAGCAAGCCTGTTCGCGATTGGGCTGCTCAGCCTTTGCCTGACGGCCTGCGCGGCAAAGCCGCCGGTAGTGACAAAGGTCAGCGCGGTAAGGATTGAAGCGCCAGCGTTGGTCCCTTGTGAGCGGGTTGAAGATGAAGACCTCGCCGACAACGGTCAGCTTTGGGAGCTGAAGAATCAGGCCATCAAGCTGCTCGACACATGTGCAGATCAGGTGGACGCCCAAATCGTGCGCAGCCAGAGCAAATGAAGAAGGCATGGTCAGTCACGGCACCCGGCTACCCGCCGTTCCCCATGATCATGCAAGAAGATCACGACCACGCTGGAGCACTGGCATACGCCCAGGGCATCTGGCCCGCATGTGTCATTCAGTGAGGCTTCATCAATGACCCGTTTGAAGTCACTCGGCAACCGCGTCGGCACTCATAGCAACCCTCTGCCGGTGATGGTGCCGGGGTCGTGGCGAACGGATAAGACGTCGTCCAGCCAACGCGGCTACACCTACGCGTGGCAGAAGGCGCGAGCCGGACATCTGCTGAGTAATCCGTTGTGCGTGTACTGCGACCGATTGGGTCGAGTCACTGCCGCCACTGTAGTCGACCACATAGAGCCTCACCGGGGCGATATGACGCTGTTCTGGGACCGATCCAACTGGGCATCGCTGTGCACCACCTGTCACTCATCCGTGAAGCAGCGGGAGGAGGCCGGGAGCTTGTAGCACGCCAGCTCCCCGAGCTGCCATGCGCTTTTTTGGTGCGGCACGCCAGTGACGTGCCGCCGAGGTGGGGGTGCCTCGAAAGTCTGGAGCTTTCGTGCTCTAGACCACCCGGTCCGCATTCGTAGTTTTTTTCCCCTTTTCAGGATTTTTGTTAATGGCTTTAACACCCAAAAAGCGCGCATTCGCCGATGCTTTGAGGGGAGGTGCGTCCAATAAAGAAGCCGCCATAGCCGCTGGTTACAGCGCTTCCAGCGCATCTGCTGCCGGATCAAGGCTCGCCAAAGACCCTCACGTCTTGGCGGCACTCGCGAGCAGCACCGTTAACAAAAATGTTAAAGCCAGGTCGCCAGCCAAACAGGCCGAACCAGAACAGCCCGACGTCAGCGACGCGGAAGACGGCCCAGCCTTCGACCTGTCCAGAGCGCTGACCTTCACCGACCCAAAGGCATTCCTTATCGCCGCCATGAACGACCCGGAAGCGGAGGCAAAACTGCGAGTCGACGCCGCCAAGGCGCTGATGCCGTTCATGCACCAGCGCAAGGGCGAGACCGGCAAGAAGGAAGAGAAGCAAAACGAGGCGGAGAAGGCGGCCGCCGGGATTTACAGCACAGGCAAGCCACCGCCCCTGCGGTCGGTGAAGTAGATGGAATGGTCGACAGCCTGTCCCGACTGGGAGCGGCGGATACTTTCGCGCCAGTCGTTGATTCCATTTCCCCCGCTGTTCCGATCAGAGGCTGACGCCGCGCTCGAGCTATTCAAGTCGCTGCGGGTTGTCGATGTGCCAGGCCAGCCGACTTTCGGCGAATGCTGCGAGCCGTGGGTATTCGATTTTGTCGCCGCGATCTTTGGCGCATACGACGCCGAGACCGGCAAGCAGATGATCCGAGAGTACTTCCTGCTGATCAGCAAGAAGAACGCCAAATCGACCATCGCCGCCGGGATCATGGTGACTGCCCTGGTGCGCAACTGGCGGGACAACGAAGAGCTTTTGATTCTGGCCCCGACCATTGAGGTTGCCCAGAACAGCTACAAGCCTGCCGCCGCGATGGTGCGTGCCAATTCAGTGCTGGAGAAAATGCTCCACGTTCAGGATCACATTCGGACCATCACTCACCTGACCACCAAGGCGGCCTTGAAAGTGGTCGCCGCCGACTCTGACACGGTGTCCGGCAAGAAGTCCGGCAAGATCCTCGTCGATGAGCTCTGGGTGTTCGGCAAGCGGCCCAACGCCGACGCGATGCTCATGGAGGCGACTGGCGGCCAGATTTCGCGGGATGAAGGGTTCGTTATTTTCCTTTCCACCCAGAGCGACGAGCCACCGGCGGGCGTCTTCAAAGAGAAGGTCGATTACTACCGCGATGTGCGTGACGGCAAGATCACCGACAAAAAGTCTCTGGGTGTTATTTACGAATACCCGAAGGCGATGATCGAGGCAGAGGATTACCTAAAGCCTGAGAACTTCTACGTCACCAACCCGAACATGGGCCGATCCGTAAGCCGTGAATGGCTCGAAGACCAGATGATCAAAGAGGCTCAGAAAGAGCCCGGTGCGCAGCGCAAGTTTCTCGCCAAGCACCTGAACGTCGAAATAGGGATGAATCTGCGGGCCAACCGGTGGGCCGGCGCTGAATTCTGGATCGGGCAGGCGAGGATCAAGAACCTATCTCTTGAGCTGTTGATCGAGCGCTGTGAAGTCATTGACGTCGGCATCGACGGCGGCGGACTTGATGACTTGCTGGGCATGGCAGTTGTAGGTCGTGACGCCAAAACCCGTGAGTGGCTGGTCTGGACCCGTGCCTGGGCTCACCCGACCGTGCTGGAGCGCCGGAAAAGCGAAGCGCCGCGCTTCATGGACTTCGCCAAAGACGGCGACCTGATCCTGGTTGACTACATCGGTAAGGACGTCGAGCAGGTCGCCGAGCTGGTTTCGCAGATTTACGTGTCCGGCTTGCTGGATATGGTTGGGGTCGACCCGGCTGGCGTAGGCGGCATTCTTGACGCGCTGATCGCTGCGGAAATCCCGAAAGACGTAGTGATTGGCATCTCCCAGGGCTGGAAGCTTGGCGGCTCCATCAAGACCGCTGAACGCAAGCTCGCAGAAGGCGGCATCGTCCATGGCGGACAGCCAATGATGTCCTGGTGCTGCGGTAACGCCAAGGTGGTGCCGGTTGGCAACTCGATCCTGATCACCAAGCAGGCTTCGGGTACCGCAAAAATTGACCCACTGATGGCCTTTTTCAACGCCGTGGCACTTATGTCGCTCAATCCCACGGCGCGGGGCAACGTGGATGACTTCTTTGATAATCCAATAATGGCAGGGCTCTGATGGCGAGCAAAAAGAAACCGGGGCGGATTCGCTCCGCGCTTCAGAGCTGGCTCGGCGTTCCTGTCGGGCTGACCAGCGAAGCGTTTTGGCAGGAATGGTTTGGCACGTCCACCAGCGGTAAAAACGTGACCGTAGACGGCGCGATTCGGCTATCCACGGTCTGGGCCTGCGTTCGGTTGCTGTCGGAGTCGGTCTCCACGCTGCCGCTCAAGTTATACCGGCGCATGCCTGACGGATCTCGGGAATCGGCCCGCGATCACCCTTTATACCGGGTGCTTTGCCGGACGCCCAACGCCGAGATGACGCCGCAGCGATTCATGCTGATGGTAGTGGCCAGCATCTGTCTTCGTGGCAATGCGTTCATCGAGAAAAAATTCATCGGTAGCCGAATCGTGGCACTGGATCCGCTGAAGCCGCAGTGTATGACGGTCAAGCGCATGGACAACGGCCGGCTGAAATACACCTATAACGAAAACGGCATTGAGCGAGACATCCCCGAAAAGAACCTGATGCACATTCGCGGCTTCGGTCTGGATGGCGTGTGCGGCATGCTGCCGGTGACAACGGGTCGCGACGTGATCGGCGCTGCGATGTCTGCGGAAGAGGCTGCCGCGAAGGTTTTTGCCAACGGCCTGCAGGCTTCCGGCTTCCTCACTGTCGAAGGCGGCGCGGCGCAGGGTGCTGGCACGCTCACTCCCAAGCAGCGCGAGCAGTTGCGGACCAGCCTGGCGGCGTTCAGCAACTCCAAGAATGCTGGCAAGACCATGGTTCTTGAGGCGGGTCTGAAATATCAGAGCGTCACGATGAATCCCGAGGCAGCGCAGATGCTGGAAACCCGGGCGTTCAACGTTGAGGAAATCTGCCGCTGGTTCCGCGTCCCGCCGTTCATGGTCGGGCACATGGACAAGCAAAGCAGCTGGGCGGCCAGCGTCGAAGCGCAGAACCTGCACTTTCTGACCAACAGCCTGCGACCATTGCTGGTGAATATCGAACAGGAAATCACGCGGTGCCTGATCGGTGATGCTGATGCCGATGAATTCTTCGCTGAATTCTCTGTCGAGGGTTTGCTGCGTGCCGACAGCTCTGGCCGTGGCGCCTGGTACAACACCGCGCTGATGAATGGCTGGATGAGCCGTAACGAGGTCCGCCGCCTGGAGAACCTGCCGCCTATCCCCGGTGGTGACATCTTTACGGTCCAGTCAGCCATGGTGGCGCTGGAAAGTCTGGAACAGGGCTCGGATATCTCCGCCAAGTTCAACCGCTTCATGTCCAAGGCGCTCACCGCGCACAAGGACGGCAACAAAGAGGCAACACGGGAGCTGTTGCAGGACATCTGCACCGCGCTCGATGGCGGCGACCCCGACGCGCCGACGATGGCCCACGCCCTTATTTCTATTTCCCGGCTCAGCATCACTGAACCCACGGAGTAAACATGACGATCAGAACACTGCCTGCCGCACCGGCGGGCCGCCCGTGCGCGAGCGCTTCATCGGATCTGTTGCCGCTGGCTCTTGAACGCTGGAATCCGGACATTCGTGCCGCGACCGAGGAAGAGAACACGATTTCGATGTTTGACCCCATCGGCTACGACTACTGGACCGGCGACGGCGTGACCGCCAAGCGTATCAGCGGGCTCTTGCGCTCATTCAATGGCGCTGACGTGACAGTGAACATCAACTCGCCCGGTGGCGACATGTTCGAAGGCCTGGCGATCTACAACCTGCTGCGCGAGTACAAAGGCAAAGTCACCGTCAAGGTTCTCGGTATTGCCGCTTCGGCAGCCTCTGTCATTGCGATGGCGGGTGATGAGGTTCGGATGGGTCTCGGTGCGTTCCTGATGATTCACAACTGCTGGGTAGGGGTCGCCGCAAACAGGCTCGGCCTGCGTGAGATGGCTGACACCCTGGAGCCTTTCGATAAGGCCATGGCCGACATCTATGCGGCTCGCACCGGTGACGGCATCGAAGCGATGCAAAAGCTGATGGACGCTGAAAGCTGGATCGGTGGCGGCGCTGCGGTCGAGAACGGCTTTGCAGACTCGCTGCTCGACAGCGCCGAAACCAAGGAAAGCGCCAAGGCTTCCACACCTCAACAAATTGCCGCCCGGCGCCTGGATCTGATCTTGGCCAAGCAGGGCATGCCGCGCTCAGAGCGCCGGGCAATGATTCAAGAACTCAAAACCGGCACGCCCAGCGCTGCCGACTCTGGTACGCCGAGCGCTACCGAATCAAAGGCCGTTCCGGCCGACGCCATTGCTGAACTCGAAAAGGCCCTTGCCTCGTTCAAGTCGGCAGCCTCAACAGTACCTGGAGTTTGACCCATGACCGATACAAACGAACTGCTCAAGAATGTTTCCGCCGAGCTGGCCAAGGCCTCCAGCGAGTTCAGCCTGAAGGCTGAATCTGCTCTGTGCGAAGCCAAAAAGGCGGGCACTTTGTCCGCTGAAACAAAGGCCGCCGTCGACGAGCTGGCGCTGAAATTCAACTCGCTGACCGAGGCTGAAAAGCAGCTCAAGGCCCAGCTGGGCGAGATGGAGCAAGAGTTCGCCCGTCTGCCGGCGCAAGGTACTGCGCAGGCCCGTGACGGCCTGGGTGCGACCGTCATCAAGAGCGAGGCATTGAAGGCGTTTGCCGCCAGTATCGAAGGCGGCAAGCGCATCAATATTCCGGTGAGCGCCGCTCTGCTGTCTACTGATGTGGCTCAGGGCATTGTTGAGCCGCAGCGTTTGCCAGGCATCGACGTCGCTCCCAAGCAGCGGCTGTTCATTCGTGATCTGATTGCTCCAGGCCGCACCAGCTCCCCGGCGATCTTCTGGGTTCAGCAGACTGGCTTTACCAATGCCGCGCGTGTTGTTGCCGAGGGCATGCAAAAGCCCTATTCGAACATCGAGTTTGCCTCGAAGCTGACTGCGGTCTCGACGATTGCCCACATGTTCAAAGCGTCCAAGCAGATCCTGGACGATTTCGCACAGTTGCAATCGACCATCGACGTGGAAATGCGCTACGGCCTGAAATATGCCGAGGAGCAAGAAATTCTCTTCGGTGACGGGACCGGCGTTCATCTGCACGGCATCGTTCCGCAGGCTTCGGTGTTCAATCCTGCGTTCGAGGTTGAAAATCAGTCCGGCATCGATGACCTGCGCCTGGCCATGCTGCAGGCCCAGCTTGCGCGCCTGCCAGCCAGCGGTCACGTGCTGCACTTCATCGACTGGGCGAAAATCGAGCTGACCAAAGACAGCCTCGGCCGTTACATCCTGGCTAACCCGCTCGGCCTCGCCGGTCCTGTCCTGTGGGGCTTGCCGGTAGTGGCCACCGAGGCGGCGGGCTTCCAGGGCAAGTTCCTGACCGGAGCATTCCAGACCGGCGCCCAGCTGTTCGACCGCGAGGATGCCAACGTGGTGATCTCGACTGAAAACGCCGATGACTTCGAGAAGAACCTGATCTCGATCCGTTGCGAGGAGCGCGCCGCATTGGCCGTGAAGCGCCCGGAAGCATTCATCTACGGCGAGTTCACCGCCCCGGTGACCACTCCTTAAAACCCCTGACCGGGCTGCCGAAATGGCAGCCCACTGGAGGCACTCGTGAAACTGAAAACTCTGAAGCCGCTGTATTTGGGCGGGCAGGTTCTGCCTGAGGGGCGCTCTTTCGAAACCATTGAGCAACATGGTCGTGAGCTGATCGCCAAGGGTTACGCCGAGGCAGATAGCTCAGATGATGAGCCGGTCGTCACGCTCGAAAATGAAGAGGGTGCCCCGGCAGGCGTGATGACAAGCGGGTCGCTTGATTTCTCACCGGAAAAAAACGACCCAGCCAAAAAATCGGCTCAACCAACCAAGAAAAAAGGCGCGTGACATGTCGGTGATCGATATCGAAGCGGCCATGCTGCACTGTCGGGCCGAAGAGGCGGATCGTTCTGACGTGCAGCTCAAGCTGGAAGCTGCAGAAGAGTCCGCAATGGCCTACCTGAATCGGTCGTTCTACGCCGATACCGAATCCATGGCTGCGGCCGTGTTGGATCTTTCGGCTGGTGAGGACCCGATGATAATCAACAAGGCGATCACATCGGCCTGTCTGCTGATCCTGGGCAACCTTTACGCCAATCGTGAAGACAGCGTGGTGGGTGTCAGCGTCGCCGAGCTGCCGCAAGGCTCTCGGTCGCTGCTGCACCCTTACCGCGTGTCGCTGGGGGTCTGATGCGCGCCGGTCCATTGAGGCACGTGTGCGAACTGCAGCAGGTGACGCGAGTTCGCGAGCCTGGTGGTGGTTACGCTGAAACGTGGGAAAAGGTCCGAGACGTGCGCGCAGAAATCACCGTCCCTACCGGGCGCACCCAGGTGGTGGCCCAGCAGATAAAGTCGGTGATCTCGGCTGAAATGCGCTGCCGTCCGGCGCCTGACCTGGTTGCGCAGCGCCGCTTGGTAGATGGCGGGATCACGTATCTGATTGAAGCCGTTCTACCCGATAACGAGCGCAGCATGCTTCGCCTGCTGTGTTCCAACGTCCTAAACCCTTAAGGAATCAGCATGAAGCTCATTGCGAAAGCCAATTTGTCCGGCCCGTTCGGAAACGTTGAAGCCGGCGGAGAGTTTGTCGTCAACGCAGCGGCCGGCGCTGAACTGGTCCAGCGCGGCATTGCCGAGGAAGTCCCGATCACCAGTGCCAAGTCCAAGGACCTCGATAAAGCTCCTGCCGAGGCATCCTGATATGGCCAGACGCTCTAGAGGCGATTTCAAGCTGCGAGGCCTCCTGCGCCGGATCGGAAACCAGATGGAAAGTGATTTGCGGCCAGCGATGGTCGCGGCGGCCGATTTGGTGCTTGCCACCCAGAAGGAGCTGATTCCGAAGGATACGCACAAAGCCGAAGAGACCCTTAAAGCGTTCGTATCAAAGTCAGGTCTGGATGCCCAGATCGGCATCCGGGGCAAACGGGACAACAAGAGAGTGTTCTATGCCAAGTTCACCGAGTACGGCACGAAGCAGTATAAATTCGGCGATGCCATGATGGCGGCCAGGCCTGCGCATCCTTGGCTCCGTCCATCGATCGATCTAAACCGGGACGACATTGCTCGACTCATTCGGGCAGCGATACAGAGCACTCTGGCCAAGGCGGCAGGGGGCGTTCGATGAGCAGTCCGGACATGGCCCTGCAGATTGCCTTGGATGAGCGACTGACTGAAAAACTCACCGTGCCGGTGTTCGATGCGGTGCCTGAAGGCACGCCTTATCCGTATGTGACACTCGATTACGAAGTGTCCGGCAACACCACTCCCATCTATGGGCGGCAGCGCGAGAATCGGCTGTTTTACCTGTCTGTTTGGAGTGATTTTCAGGGGCAGATGGAAGTAAAGCGGATCATGTCCGAGATCTACGAGGCCCTGAACGAAAAACCCCTGCACCTGGACGAGGGGCGAGCTGTTTCTGTTCGCGTTATTCGATCCCAGACCACTCGCGAGCCTGACGGCAAAACCTACATGGGTTCAGTCACGCTCCGAATTATCACCCAGCACTAATTTCCGATCATCCGGCCGCGCTGCGGCTACATCACCTGTCCTCAGGAGGACTACCCATGCCTGTAAATACCGCTGCCGGTACGCGACTTTCTATTGGTCCGCGTCTCACGGCAAAACTCCCGGCGACTGAAGCTGCCGCAATCACTCTGTTCGCCGGGCTGACTTACGTCGAAGTTGGCGAACTGGAAAACATCGGCGACTACGGCGACGAAGTCGGTGATGTCACGTTCTCGGCCCTGGCTGATTCGCGCACCCGCCACCTGAAAGGGCTGGCTGATGCTGGTTCGGTTGAATTGGCGATCGGCTTCGATGTTGGTGACGCTGGCCAGCTCGCGCTTGTGGCGGCGCAGAAAGACCGCTCGCAGTTCGACTACCCGGTGAAAGTCGAGTACGTCGACGGCCTGATCGACTACTTCGCCGTCAAGGTGATGAGTTCTCGCAAGACCGTCGGCGGCGCTGAAGACGTGATCAAGCGAAACGTCACCGTCGGCATCAACTCCGGCATCTACGAAGTCTTGCCGACGCCGTAAGCCCTGCCTGCAATGCCTGGTGCTGCAATTCTGCGGCACCGGTTCCAAACCTTATTTTAGAGAGATAAACAAATGTCCAAGACTGACCACGGCACTGTTGATGTTGAAGTTGGTACCGAGCTTTACACCCTGACGTTCAACCTGAAAGCGGTGAAGCGCATCGAAAAGATGTTCGGCGGCATCCTCCCTGCGATGCATGAGGTTCAGAAGTTCAGCCTGCAGGCAGTCACCCAAGTGATCATTGCTGGCGCTGGCCTGGCACTGAAACCTTCCGCGATGGAAGAGCTTGAGGAAGAGATCTACCGCCAGGGCATTATCAGCGTCACCCCGCCTTTGATCGAATACCTCGGCGCGCTGTTGAACCCCGCTGCCAAAACCGCAGAGCAGCAAGAAGCTGCCGCTGCTGCTGACGCGACAAACCCCAAGCCAAAAAAGTAAAGCGCGACGGCAACGGTAGTTATGTCGACGAGCTATTCGGCATGGCTACCGGCTGGCTGGGCTGGCCGCCCAGTGAGGCCTGGACGATCCCAGTTCCCGAAATCCTGATGGCTTGGGATGCAAAGGTCGAATTCCTGCGCAACACCAATCCATTTGGCGCGAGTGAAAAGCCTAAAACCAAAGAGGCGATTGGTCGTGACATTCGTATTGGGTTCCGCGCTGCCGCCCTCAGTCGCAAAGACGCCGCCTGATACCCCTGATTGAACCGCAACCCGCTTCGGCGGGTTTTTTTATGCCTGGAGAAAAGTGAATGTCTCAAGAAGTCCAGGGGATGCTGATCCGCCTCGAAGCAACCACGGCGCAGCTACGTCAGGAAATGGCCCGCGCTGATGCTACAGTGGCGCAAGTTTCTGGGCGTATCGACCGTCAGCTCGCGACTGTGGATTCGGCTTTTATCCGGGCAGGCCAATCAGCGTCTGTTGCAGGCAACATGGTTCGAAACGCCATGGCTGGCGTCGTTGCAGGTATGAGCCTCAGCTCGCTGGTGAGCCAGGCAGATGCCTACGCGACCATTGCCAGCCGTCTGCGACTGGTCACATCGAGCGCCGCTGAATTCAATGCTGCACAGAAGGCGGTATTTTCCATCGCCCAGAGCTCGTACCAGCCCCTGACTGCAACAGCTGAGCTGTATCAGCGGATCGCGACTAACCAGAAAGAGCTGAAGCTGACCGGTGAGGGCGTTGCAGGCATCGTCGGCACGATCAGCAAGACGATGGCGATCTCGGGCGCTTCTGCCTCTTCTGCCAACGCTGCGCTGATTCAGCTCGGCCAGGCCTTCGCATCCGGCGTGCTGCGCGGCGAAGAGCTGAACAGTGTCATGGAGCAGGCCCCGGCGCTGGCGCAGGCTATCGCTGCTGGCATGGGCAAAACTGTAGGGCAGCTCCGCACACTCGGCGCGGACGGAAAGCTGACCGCCGATGCTGTTGTGAAGGCGCTTCAGAGCCAGGCAAAGGCCGTCGAAAGCCTTTACGCGAAAACAGCCGTCACGATCGGCAACAGCGTTACGGCAATCGGCAACTCATATACACAGCTGATCGGTCGGGTCGATCAGGCTGGCAATGCCAGCGCGCGGGTTGCGAGTGTCATTGTGGATGTGTCCAAAGCTATTGATACGCTTACAGCTGACTCTGCTGCCGTAGAGCGGACATTTGCGCGCGTTTCAAGCGTGGCAGAGACCCTTGCCGCCATCATCGGCGGGCGACTTGCATTGGCCGCTGGTCAGATGGTTATCGGTTTTGCAGCGTCTACGAAGGCAGCACTGCAGCAGGCCGTTGGGCTCGCCACCTCAACGACGGCTACGTTGCGCCAACTTGAGGCTGATTCGGCTGCTGCCAAGCAGGCTGTTTTGACTGCTCAGTCCCGCCAGGCTGACGCTAAAGCGATGCTGGCGCGGGCTGCCGCTGAGGTTCTTTCAGCAGAGCAGAAGTTGGGCGCGGACCGCATGCGTCAGCAGTCCGAAATCAACAACCTGAAGACCGTGCAAACAACGCTCGCCGCTGAGCGTGTCCTTGAAGAGCAGCGGCTATCGGCCCAAATTACCGAGCAAGGCCGGGCTGCCGCTCGAAACAGAATGGCCGAGGCACGGTTGGCAGAAGTTGCCATCATCCGCCAGATCCAGGAAGCGGAGCTCCAACTCGCGGCTACCACCGCTGCGACCTCTGCCGAGATTCAGGCCGCTTACGCCGCACGCGGGGTAGCAGCTGCCGGAGTTGCTGAAACAACTTTGGCCGCCAATGCTGCAATCAGGGCTTCTGAAGCTGCTACTGCCGCTGCAACCAGTGCGAGTAAAGCGATGCTGCTCGTCGGCGCCGCGGGAAGAGGTCTGCTTGCGCTGCTCACTGGCCCGGTGGGATTGATCGCCATGACGGCCGCAGTGGCCTATTCGTTCTTCAATGTGGGTACCAGCGCAGACAGTGCGACCAGCTCTCTGATTGGGCACAACACGACAGTTGAAGACTCGATTGCCCAGTACAAAGCCCTTTCGGCGGAGCAGCAGCGCCTGCAGAAAATTACGTGGGCCGAGCAGCAGATCAAAGCTATCGACGCGGCAAGCGATGCTCTTGATTCCTACACTTATAAAGTAGAGCGCGGGATCACTCTTGGCCCGATGGCGGCCGAATTTCGAGGAATGATTGAGGACGTAGAGGCTGGTCGCAAGACACTGGACAGCGTCACTGCCTGGATCGAAAAAAACACAAAGCTGTATCCGGCGTTCAGTAAAGAACTCGTGGTATTAGCGAGCGAGTACCAGAAAAGCACCAAGGAAGCCGCCGACTTCGGGAAAAAAATCAACGGCGTTGCCTCCGCAACAGCCCAAGCGACCTCCAACACGGAACAGCTCAAGGACGCCCAGTCGAAAGGCGGCCAAACGCAGGCCGCCAAGGACGCGTGGGACAAATACATTGAGCAATTGACCAAAACCCGTGATTTGCTCGGCGCGAATGCAGAGGCAGAGGCCGCGTACACGGCTGCAAAAATGGGGGCGACTCCCGCTCAGGCTGCCCAGGCGAAAATCATCGCTGAGCAGACAGACACCCTGAAAAAGTATCAGGACGCAGTAAAAGAGGGGAACAAGGTCCAGCAGCAGAGCCTCAAGCTGCAATTGGTCGCTCTCTATACGGCCGAGGATGCGGCGACGAAAGCCGCTGCCGTGCAGAGCAAGGCCTATGCCGATACCGCCGCCGCTGCGGAAAGCAGCTCCCTTCGGCAAATTACGGCAATCGAGCAGGCTGCGAACTTCGCTGTTGCCTCTGCCACGCGCGTTGCTATGGGGGCCTCAGCACCTCAGGCCAATCGTTCTGGATACTCGCTGCTCACCAATGGCGCAGCTCCACTACCTACACCTGTTTTGCCGGGTGCGAGCCCAGAGGATCGGGCAGAAGCTGCAATGAACCGTATCGTTGCCAGTACCGATCCGAACAAGCCCAAAAAGAGCGACGGCGAAAAGCTGATCGAGAAACAGGCCAAAGCCCTCGACGAGTTCACCAAAAAAGCTGATATCGCCCTCAAATCGTCGAACGCGATGGCCGATGCGTATCTCAAGGGGGCTGATAACGTCCGTGCTCTGACCATCCAGCAAGAAATCGAAGAGGAGTTGCTCAAGACCGGCGCCGGAGCGCGTGAGAAAGTGACTCAGGCAATCAACGCCCAGCACGATGCCCAAGATCGTCTTGACGTTGCCAAAACGATTGCCGACATGAAGGTCGAGATTCAGAACCTCGAAAAAGAAGCCAAAGCAACGCTGCAGGGCACCGCAGCGCTTGAGGCGTTCAACGTCGAGAAGGCCGTCAAGGCCGAACTGGCGGGCAAAAACATTGCTGTGGGCAGCGAGGAATACAAGCAGCTGCTGGCGACAACCAAAGCCCAGCTGGAGGCCAACAAGGCGCTGGAGGCGGCCAACAAAGCCAACGAAATCGTTGACCGCCTGAACCCTCAGATCAAGATGCTGAAGGATTACACCGACGAGCAGAAAGCGTTGAACGCTGCGATGGCGCTGTATCCAGAAAACGCCGCGCTGTACCGCGATGCGCTGGTCAAGTTGGGCAATGAATACGAGGTCAACCGCTCCAAGGCCACGCTCTGGGGTCAGATGACCGAGGCCGCGATCGATCGAATCGACAGCGTCTTTGCCAACGCCTGGGCCAACATCGGCGAGGGCGCGGAATCGCTGTGGGATAACCTCAAAAAGGGTTTCAAACAAACCCTGGGCGAGATTGCACACATGCTGACCACCAAGCCGCTGCTGGCGTCGTTCAGCAACTGGCTGACCGGCACGGACAACGGCCAAGGGCTGGGTGCTGTCTGGAGCAAGCTGCTCGGGAGTGCTGGCGGAACATCGACCGGCGGCACTTCGGGCGGTCTGTGGAGTGGCGCGGTCGGGATCGGAAAAAACCTGATGTCTGCCTGGAACACCATTACCGGCGTCGGCTCGTCCGTGGCGACCGGCTATGCATCCGGTGGCGTCAGCGGCGCTGTGTCGGGCGGCGTGAGCTATTACAGCAACATGCTGAGCGGCATCACCACCACGCTGAAATCGGGCTTCACACAGTTGGCCAGCACCTTCACCGGTGCGACGGCGGCGAATGCTGCAGCCATCGTTGGCGCGGAAGGCATCACCACGGCTGCGCTGTCGGGTGCAATCACCCAGGGCGCGGCATCGGTTGGGGCGCAGTTCGGTACCGGCGTCACCGCCATGACAACGGCTTCTTATGCAGCAGCCGAAGCCGGGGTCGCTGCGAGCGCCGCGACCTTGGGCGGTCAAATCAGTGCTGCCCTGAGTAGCGCGGCGGCGATGTGGCCGCTGGCGATCATCATGGGCATGTATCAGTCGGGCAA
Source organism: Pseudomonas asturiensis (assembly GCF_900143095.1). GTDB lineage: Bacteria > Pseudomonadota > Gammaproteobacteria > Pseudomonadales > Pseudomonadaceae > Aquipseudomonas > Aquipseudomonas asturiensis. Next base: position 26,067 of record NZ_FRDA01000001.1, read on the forward strand.
GCTGTACAGCGCCGGCGTGCGCCCGGACGCCAGTGCGATGTGGGACAGCGCTGGCGATACTGCGCTCGGCAAGGTGGCAATGCTGCCTCAGACCCTGACGGCCAAGTACTTCGAAAAAATGGACGGCATGCTGGGCAAGGTGGTCGGCGGAAAGATGGCCGCCATCCTGACCGGCTCGACCTTGTTCCAGGCGGTATGGAGCAAAGTCGGCAGCAAGCTGTTCGGCAGCGGCTACCAGACCAAAGACTCTGGCATAGCTCTCGGCGTGGCCAATGGCGACTTTGATGCCAGCGGCTACATCAAGCAAAAGAAGAAGGGCGGCCTGATTTCCGGATCAAGCAAAACCCGATTCTTGGACACTCCGCTGGCTGATGGCGTCAGCGACGCCTTGGGCCAGCAGTACAACGACACGATTCTCACCGCGCTGAATAACTTTCATCGCCTGAACGTGACGCTGAACGAGACGGTTCTCGACAACCTGAACATGGCGACCCAGTACATCAGTACGCAGGGCCGCACCGAGGAAGAGATTCAGACCGCGCTGGACGCCTGGTATACGGAGCTTGGGCAGGCGGCCGTGACCGCGATTTCCGATGCGACCAACTCAGGGATCGGCAACTACAACTTCGTGCAGCTGACGGAGTTCGTGGACAACCTGTACAGCATCAATGGCATGTTCGAACTGCTGAATGTCAATGCGCTGCCCGTGTCTGTGTGGGGCGGCAAGCTGACTGAGCAGTACGTGGCAATGGCCGGCGGCATGGAAGCGTTGCAGAAGTCGTCGCAGTCTTATTACGAAGCTTTCTTCAGCGAAACCGAGCGTGCGGACGACACGTTGGCGGCCGTGAACAAGCAGTTCACGGCGCTCGGCCTGGCGCTGCCTGCCAGCCGATCCGGGTTCCGGGCGATGGTGGAGGGTATCGACAGCACAACGGATGCTGGCCGGTCGATGTTCTTCACGCTGATGAACCTGAGCGAAAACGCAGCGGCGGCTTACTCCATATTGGAGAAGCGCGCCGATGACGCGGCGGCAGCTGCGAAGACGGCCGCCGATACAGCGGCCGAGGCGGTACAGACGATCATCGACAAGTTGGTGGGCGCTGCGACCACAAGCCAGTCTGCTGTGCAGCGAGCCATCGCGGCCGAGCAGAAGGCCACGACGACCGCTTACAACGCACGTGTCACCGCGCTCAACGATATGTCGAGCACTGCCACAAAGAGCGTGAACGACCTGGCCACCGTCAGCAATTCCTTGGGCAATGCGCTCAAGGCGCTGCGCGGTGATTCGTCTGATGCGGTCAAGATGTTGCGCAGCCAGGCGCAGGCCACGCTGCAATCCGCGCTGGCGACGGTGAAGGCGGGCGGCTCGCTGTCCAGCGTGACCGGTCTGGATGACGCGCTCTCGACTATCAGCGGCAACAACACCGACTTGTACGCCTCCCTGGAGGACTTCAATCGGGATCAAGGCCGGACGGCCAACGTGGTGGCCGAGCTGAACGCCTTGAATGGCAAGCAGCTCACCAGTGCGGAAAAGCTGGTCAAGTCGTTGGAGGATCAGCTCGAGCAGGCCAAAACCGCTTACGACGATCAGATGGCCGTTTTCGATCAACAGCTTGAGTTCGCCCAGGCGCAGATTGATGCCATCAACGGTGTCGACAACTCGATCATGAGTGTCACCGACGCCGTGAACGCAATGAATGCGGCCGTGGTGGCTGCGCTCGGAGTGATCAAGCCGTCGAATGCGACTAACACCGGAACGTTCATTGATTCGGTATACCGGGATCTGCTGGGCAAGAACGCAGACGCGAAGGGCAAGGAATACTGGCAGGGGCAGGTCGGCAACGGCTCCGTAGGCCTGGATCAGTTGGCGGTTGCGATCAAGAACGCGGCCACTGAGGACGCGATCAAGTCGGCTTACAAAGCTGCCGGAATCTCCATGAACGATGGCGCGTCGTACTGGACCGATCAGGTCGCATCGGGCGCGTTGACAGTGGCGCAGCTTGAGCAGGCCATTGCCAACGCAGCGAAGGCCAACGGCTCTGTTCGTGCGTACGCAACCGGCGGCCGGGTGTACGGGCCTGGTACTGGAACCAGTGACAGCATTCTGGCCAGGCTTTCAAACGGCGAGTACGTCATGAACGCCGATGCGACCCGAATGTTCGGTACCGAGTTTCTTGACCAGATGAACGCCGGAAACATGCCAGCGTTTGCGGCGGGCGGCCCGGTGTTGGATATCACCAGCCCTGGCCAGATCTACAGCGCACCGCAAGCGGGCTCAATGGAAAGTGACGACCGCAAGGGCAGTGATGCCTTGGAGCGTAAGGTCGACACCCTGATCGACGTCGTGAAACAGATCGTTGGGCCAATGAAGATCGATTCGGACAAAAGCCGGAAGTTGTTCGAGAAATTCGACAAGGAAGGTATGCCACCCACCAGAAAAGCGAGTGCGTCCGCATGAGGTTCATCAGGCCAATTGAGGTCACACCCGCCAAGCTGGTCAATTCCAACGTGGCGGAAAACGATTACCCGGAGTGGACCGCCGGCACCAACACCATAGGCACTCGGAAGATCATCGCGGCTCAGCACAAGGTGTACGAAGTGCTGGCCGCGACGACCACCGACAGTCCGCTGACCGGTCTTGCGGCCGATCCGCCGACGTGGATGGAAATCGGCTACACCAACCGTTGGCGGATGTTTGACGAGGTGGTCGGAACGGCAACGTCTAACCCCGGCACCGTAACAGTGACCATCAAGCCCGGCTCGGTGGTCAACTCGCTTGCGTTGTTCAACGTCCAGGGCCAGTCCGTCACCGTCACTGTCACCGACCCGTTAGAGGGGCAGGTCTACTCGAAGACCGTCAGCCTGGTCGATGGGGCCGTGGACAACTGGTACGACTGGTTCTTTGCAGACATCGATATGCGAAACAGCCTAGTCATGCTGGATATGCCAGCGTACGGGGGCGCGAGCATCACAGTCACCATCACCAGCATTGCGATCGCATCTGTGGGAGCGCTCGTGCTGGGCAAGTTGGTACCGATCGGTGTCACCACTTACAGCGCCAAGGTCGGGATTGATGATTACAGTCGCAAGGAGCGCGACAGGTTCGGCAACCTTGTGGTGGTGCCGGGAGCATTCTCGGACACGGGCGATTTCCCTGTCGTCGTCGCTACCGATCAGGTAAGCAAGATCAAGAAGCTGCTGACCGAAGTCCGCTCCAAGCCTGTGGTCTGGATCGGTGAAGAGTCCTACGAGGCAACAATCATTTACGGCTTTTTCAAATCATTCGACCTGATCTACTCGGGACCGGATGCATCTGACTGCCAGCTTTCCATTGAGGGGCTTATCTGATGGCTATACCGGTCGTTACACCGCTTCCACGTGCGCCATCGCGGGCTGATGGACAAGAAGCATTCAATCAGTACGCGGATCCGTTCATTGCTGCCATGCCGCCGATGGTTGTGCAGGTTAATGCCTCGCTCACGTGGATCGGCCAGCAGGTCACCGCCATTGAGGGTTACGCCGCGACCGTGTCAGGGAATGTTGCGGCAGCCAAAGCTTCAGCAGATTCTGCGGCGGCAATCGCGGCGGCCATCGGCAGTCAGGCCGGGTTGCCTTCGATGGCCGGCAACGCCCGGCGCGCGCTGGCCGTTAACGCGAACGAAACCGGCGTCTCTTACCAGACGCTAATCATGGGTTCATTCATTGAGCCCGCCATGGCGACCGCCAGCGTTTCCGGCACCTACGCGCTTAACGTCAACACCACCGGGTTTTTCAGCCTGACACCGACGGCCGCCACGACCCTGACACTCAGCCTGCCAACACTCACGACCACGCAGGTGATGGTGTTCGTTGTGGAGATTCAACAGGGCAGCACGGCCTTCGCGATCACTTGGCCCGGCTCAATCGTCTGGACGACTCCAGGCGGCGTTGCGCCAACCAGTCCGAACGCAGGCAAGCGCGCCGAATACATCCTCACGGTCCAAGGCACGACGGTCAAAGGCCGCAAAGGGGCTTCCAATTGACTCTTAAGCGCATGTTTCTCACGTCTGAAGAATTCAAGGAGGGCGGGAGCGCGCTGCTCAGCGGATCGGGCGTGTTCACCGTGCCCGCTGGCGTTACCTCTATCTCTGTGCTCGGTATCGAGCAAGGGAATACCGGAACTACAGGCGGAAACCACGTATTGAACGTTGGGGGAATTGGTGGCGCGGGCGGCAAAGGTGGGCGTCGTCGATATATAAATGACGTTTCTGTTACGCCGGGCCAACAGATAAGTTATTCGATTGCTGCTGGTGCGTTCTCATTTGGGTCTATTCTTACCGGTACGTCGGGCGGCGTAGATGCAGGCGCAGCGGGTGATGGATATCCTGGTGGCAGTACTGGGGCATTGCAAACATCGCCGACCTCGGGCGGAAACCCTGGCTCTCCAATCTCTTATTTTGATGCCGAGGCCAGCTATCCATTTATTACCGCAAATCAAATAACCAATATTCAAACTGCGCTGCCCGGAAGCTATCCTGGTGGCGGCGGGGGTGGAGGAGCGGCAGGTTACAACGTACAGGGGTCAACTCAAGGATCGCCAGGAGGGGCAGGCGGTGCTGGTGTAATACTGGTTTTGTGGCCGGGTGATTCAAGGTATTTCCCATCGCAGAGAACACCGCCTGAAATTCCTAACGAGGTTATATTTGATCCGAGGAATCTACCTACCTACATGAGCAAGTTTGCCACCGATGGCGCGGGTACGTGGTGGGGTATAGATATTTCCAATGACCCCGCTAGACGCGGAATGGTTTACAAAAGCACCAACAACGGAAGAAGCTTTCAGTTTCTATCAAGACCAGTAGATGCTCAGATTTACGGGATAACATATGGCTCAGGAAATGTGTTTGTTTCGAGGTTTTCTGCCGAGTCATCTGGCAACGCTTTCGCGCTTTACAGGTCCTCGAGCGGCGGACAAGACTGGTCAACAGTGATTCCTACCCTGGGCGGTGTTGGTAATATTATCGACCTTTCCTTTCGGCTTGGAAGATTGTTTCTAATTACAGATAGGGGCACGTCCGGGGGCACCAGATTTGCAAGCTCTGACAACCTAGGCGACACCTTTGCCGCTAGAAGCTTGGGGTCGTCAGGCTCAGTTGTTGCGTTTCAGTCAAAGATATATCATGTCAGCGATACGCTAATGATTATAATTCGAGGTAATGAGGCAGATGTATTCATATCTCGCGACAATGGTGTTACCACAACATCTCAGACTTCTGTTACCGAGTTTCTTTCTGCTGCTAAGTTAGGCTCTGTTACGCTGGCGATAAAAAACGGTATTTTGTATAGCTCAACAAACGAGCTAGTTAACATCACTGCTGTTACCGCAATAACATTAAGCGCGAATAAATATCAGCAATTCATTGTGCCTTTTCCTGACAGGATAGTCATAATTGATGGTTCCACAACCTATCAATACAAGGATGGCGTATACACAGTTATATCAAGATTTCCTATTGGCGTTCCAGCAGTATTGGGCGCGACCGCCTCCTCTAATGCTGGCATACGATCAGCATCTAATGGTGTGGATTCCATAATCTCTGTCGTTAAAGGTGTTGATTCGGCAAACTTCAGGAGTACGGTTTATGTTGGTTAACGTCGAAACCCTGGCTCAGTTCAATGAGCAAGATTTCAGAAAGATGTTCCCTAATGTGGGCTTCTCAGACACGATAGAAGCACACCAGGTTGAGCCGCTCGGATACACGGTAATTGAGTTCGACGACGCTCCCGCGCTTCCTGAAGGTGGTCGGCTGGAGCCCGGCGAGCTGCGCAGAGAGGGTGAGCGAGTTATTCAGGCATGGAAGGTCATCCCCCCAACTGAAAAAGAGCTGGCCGGCATGTTTGAGCGAGCAATTCAGGCCTTGCTCAATGACTCTGCCGTGGCGCGCGGCTACGACAGTATCTCGACTGCTATCAGCTATGCAGAAGAGCCGGAAGTTGAGCGATTTCAGAAAGACGGGATTGCCTTCCGCAAGTGGCGCTCTCTGGTTTGGGCGTATGCCTATGAGCAACTGGCCGCGGTAACTTCTGGTGATCGTGCACAGCCGACAGTGGCCGAGTTCATCACTGAGCTTCCGAAGCTGGAACTGCCCACCTGACGACTACAAATTCCAGTTACTCCCCCAGCCGCCGATGTGCGGTTTTTTTGCGCCCGGAGAAACCATGTCCTACTTCATCGCGCCGCTGGCGGCCGAACAACTGGGCCGCTGGGAATGGCGGCTGATTCGCGATCTGGAGCTGGCTGACCCTGAGCATGGATTGATCGTCGTCCCGGCCGGCTACCTGACCAACTTCGCGAGCATCCGTGGCCTTCGCGTCTGGCTGGTGCTGATCTATGCGCTGCTGGTCGGCTACGGCAATGCGTCCTGCGCTGTGCACGACTGGCTCTACGATCAGGGCCTGCTGACCCGCCGCCAGTGCGACGACGTTCTCTACCGCGCCCTGCGCGCCGAAGGTGTCGCCCGCTGGCGCGCCTGGCTGTTTTGGGCCGGTGTCAGGCTCGGCGGCAAGTCCCACTACAACACGACTCCGGCCAGTCCGGGGTTTTCTTCGTCTGGATAGCTCCCCCATTAGGCAAACTGATGAGTAGCGGTCATGATTCTCTCATTATTGGATGGGGTGGTGAGTGATGGAGATCAGACAGGTATTGGAGTGCTTCGCGGGCGAGTTTGGAGGGATTGCTTCCAAGTTTCATATTCGTCAGTTGAAGGTCAACGAGGCAGCAACTTGTTCTGAGAGTTACGTGGCTAATCCTGGCGTCTACGTCTTCTGGAAGCCAAACGCGGTGGTCAAAGTCGGTCGCCACCTCACAAATGCAAGGAAGCGAGCTCTAGAGCATATAGGCGCGAATACGGGTGGAACGATGGCTGATCTTGTCGGCTTGGAGGAAGCACGGCTGCTGTTATTTTCAGTTATCGATCCTGCCGACCGCCACTGGGTCGCCGCAGTAGAAATCTACCTTGAGTTCAAACTCAGCCCTGAGGTGAGATCTGCACGCCTCGGCTAAATCAACCTAATTACACGCAGCCCGCCACTGAGCGGGCTTTTTTTCGCCTGGAGAAAACTAGGGTAGGGAGGCCCATCTCGTACCGCTTGCAATGCGGCTTATCTGTGCAGGCGAAAGCCCGAACTCCGCTGCAAGTCGCCTACCTACACCTCGCCCCTCCGTTGAGGATCTGCGTCTGATCTCGGCAGCTTGCGCTTCGGTGATTTTTGCCGTAATGCAGCGTTCTCCGTCCTGCATCGTTCCGTGCTTACGCATATCCATTTGGTTTGCTCTGTGCGTATCCCATCGAAGGTTCAATACGCAGTTGTTTCCGGGATCTCCATCGTTGTGGGCGACATCGGAAAAGCCAGAAGGGTTCGGAATGAATGCCAGCGCTACTAACCGATGCGCCAGTCTTCGATGCGGCTTTGTCGAGCCTTCTTTTCTCAAAATAAACGCTACATACCCCTTAGAAGTGATCGATCCAGGAACCTCTACCGGTTCTGGCCTGATATCCGACTGTGGGTTTCTCCACGAACGCGCCTTCCTTCGATAGCTACGAAGCCTTCCATCTTCGCAGATTTCGTAGTGAGGGAACTCGCTAACTGTACGCCAAATGAGGTTATCCATGATGAAAAAATTACCACGCGGAATTTCCAATAACAACCCCGGCAACATCGACTACAACTCCCGGAACGACTGGCAAGGCCAGATCGGCATCGAGGAAGGCGTCGCCAAGCCACGCTTCGCCCGGTTCGACTCGCCCGAGAACGGGATCCGCGCCCTGGCCAAGCTGCTGATCAACTATCGCGGGAAGGACGGTACGCCTGGCATCGGCCTGCAGGGAATAGACACCGTGCGCGAGACGATCAACCGCTGGGCTCCGGCCGTGGAGAACAACACCGACGCTTACGTCAGGGCGGTGTCAGCGGAAGCGGGCGTGCTGCCGAACGAGAGCATCAACATTCGGGATCGTCGCATTCTGCTGGCAGTGGTCACCGCCATCATCAAGCATGAGAACGGCGGAAACCCCTACAGTCAGGCGGTGATTGCTGAGGGTGTGCGGCGGGCGCTGACATGAGCGAGATAAAAACGATAGGCCGTCGTCTGGAACAAGGGTGAGCGGGTTCGCATACCGGTTCGGCGGCGCATCAGTCGCTTGCAGGCTCAACCCGATTACTCAGCCTTTCCCCCCAAGACTCAGGGCCGATACCAGCTTCTCGCATCACCTCTCGGTGCTGGTTTATTACGTACTGCTGCGAGTTGATCTTGCCCCATGAGTCAGCCGCTTTGCGCAGCAGGTCGGACACTCGGCTTTCTGCATCGCGAAGCTTGACCGACAGTCTGTCGCGCTCGACCGATGCGGTATTGTGCATGTCGATCAGCTTGGCCAGGTGCTGCCGGTACCGGGCCACCTCATCACGCAGCAACCGGTTCTCTTCGTTGATGAGGTGGGCATGCTGCCGGATCATTTGTTCTTCGGTTGGGTTGTAAGGCCAATCGTCGGCGACGTCGATATCCATGATGTGATTCTCAAATGCTGTATGTGTATACAGTAGTTGAGTCTTTCAGATTTGGGGAGTGGTGTTCGTCGGCAGGACGCCGGGGATGGGGTGATTACGCGTGGTTGGTCTTGAAAACCTCCCCGAAACGCTACTGTAAGCATCTGATTTTATGGGGATAGTTAAGGCGGTAAACGCAAAGCTTAAAAAGGTTGTTTTTGTGGGTAACTATTTGAATAGAAAGAGATATTAGGGATTTATTGGGGCGTTCCAGTCGGCGACCACCAGATCGAAGTGGTTGCCCAGCCAGCGCTCCAGTCCTTGTGCACCGTTCTCGGCGACCTCGCAGCGATGCCCCAGAAAACCCAGTTGCTCGCACAGGAGCAACCGGTTGGCCGGGTGATCATCGACGATCAGGATGTGCAGAACGTGGGTCGCTGCTGGCGGCGGATCACGCTGAACGGGGAGGTTGAGCGCGGGGTCCAGCGGGGTGAGCAGCAGATGCATGTTGATCTGCGTGCCTTTTCCAGGTTCGCTGGTCAGCGTCAGGGTGCCACCCATCATCTCGCACAGGCTGCGACAGATGACCAGCCCCAGGCCTGCACCGGTACGGGCCATCTGACCGTTGTTGTCGACCTGGGCAAAGGGCTCGAACAACCTGCGCTGGTCTTCGGCGCTGATGCCGATGCCGCTGTCCTGCACGGTGACATGGAGCTGAAGCTGACTGGAGTCGGGTATCTCGCTGGCCTGCAGGACGACCCTGACTTCACCTCGCTGGGTGAACTTGATGGCATTGCTGACCAGGTTCGAGAGGATCTGCTTGAAGCGTAACGGGTCGAGCAGTACATCAGTATTGATCCGGCTGTCCAGTTCAAGCGCCAGGACCAGGTTTTTCTGTCGTGCCAACCCCTCGAAGACCCTCACGACCGATTCCACCAGTTGCCTGAGATTGGCGCGTTCCGGGTTGAGCGCCAATCGGCCTGATTCGATGCGGGCGATGTCGAGAATATCGCCGATCAGATCCAGCAGTTCCTTTGCCGACCCATAGGCGACTTCGATCGCCGATCGGTCCAGTTCGCCCTGATCGGCGCGCTTGAGTGCCAGTTCGAGCATGCCGATCACGGCGTTCATGGGGGTGCGGATCTCATGACTCATGGTGGTCAGGAACGTGCTCTTGGCGCGGTTGGCGGCATCGGCCTGCTCCTTGGCCGTCTGCAGATCCTCGATAAGCTGGCGGCGCTCGCTGATGTCGATCCAGCCACCAATAATGCCTTGCACTTCCCCCAGCGTGTCACGGAAGGGCAGGATCCAGTGATAGATGGTCAACTCCCTGTCGCCGATATGCAGCGTGCGATCCAGGACCATTGCGGTGTTGCTGTCCATGACGCGCTGGTAGTCGGCAGCGTATTCCTTGGCTTCGAATGCGTTGCTGAAAATACCGTCGGTGGCGCTCTTGCCGATGATGTCCTCGCGCCGGGCCGTGAACGCTGTCAGGTAACTGTCGTTGCACATGCGCAGCAGGCCTTCCCGGTCACGCACGTAAATGGGGTGAGGCGTCCCATCGACCAGAGCGCGCATGAACTCGAATTGATCGCCAAGCGCTCGTTCCGCTGCCTCACGCTGCTTGATCTGGCGACGCATGTAGGCATTCCAGGCCAGCAGGGCCATCAGCAGCAGCCCGGCTCCGGTCAGAATCTGGTAGATCAGTCGCTGGTAGTCATGCCAGTTAGCGCCGGCAGGTGAGTAGGAGCGCCAGCGATTGTTGATCACCGCCATTTCCTGTGGCGCGATACTGGCCAGCGCCTTATCGAGGATCGAACTCAGTTCGGTGGCGTTGCGGGAGGTTGCCATGGAAATCAGCGCCTGATCATCGCCTGCGGTGGCGGTGATCTGCAATCGGTCGCCGAAGATGCCGGAGGACAGAAAGTAGTTGGCGCTGAGCAGCGAGGTGACGGTGCCTTCGGTTCTGCCCAGTGCCAGCATGTCCAGCGCCTGGAACGGATTGTCGACTTCCACCGCCACGATTTCAGGGTGCTCACGGCGTAGCCAGTTCAGGAGCGAGCTGCCTCGGGTAACGGACAGTCGCTTGCCTTTCAGCTGCTCCAGGTGGATCGGCGAGCCCGTATCCTTGCGTGTCACGAGCACGAAAGACGTGTCGATGTAAGGGCGGCTGAACGTCAGCTGGTCCTCGCGCTCGTCGCTGGAATCCAGTGCACCGATCATGTCTGCCTGACCCTGACTGACCTGATTCATCATGTCGCCCAGACTTGCTGCGCGCTGGACCTCGAATCTCAGCCCGGTCCGCAATCGTATCTGCTCAAGCACCTCTGCCGTGATACCGCGAAAGTTGCCTGAGGTATCGAAGAATGTCAGGGGTGCATAGACCTCGTTGACCAGGACGCGCACCGTCGGATGCTGGGCGATCCAGCGCTCCTCCCGCTGGGTCAGTTGCAGTTTCTGGTCAGTGAGCAGCAAGTCGCTGCCGGCGCTCCAGCGCTTGGAAATGTCGATGCGCTCGTCAACAGGTATGGCCTTGAGCGTCTGGTTGATGATGCCCAGCAATAGTGTGTTTTCCTGCCTGACGGCGAAACTGAAGCCTTCGGCCTCATGCTTGCCGAAGTTGGCCATCTGTACGTTGTTCAGATAGCCCTTGTTGATCACGTATTGGGTCGAGATGGTATCGCCCAGAAACACGTCTGCCTGATTGAAGGCGACAGCGTTTATCGCGCTTTGAAAGGACGGGTAGGTACGCAGGGTTGCGTTGGGGTAGGTCGCCTTGACGTCGGACAGGGGCAGGTAGTGATAGACCATGCTCAGGCGCATCCCCAGCAGTCCATCGGTCAGCGGGCGCGTTTCCCCTATGCGTGTGACCAGTACCGGTTGATCAACCGAATAAGGCTGCGACAGGAGGATGCCACGGTCCCTGGCTTCGAATCCATTGGCCGTTCCCAGCAGATCGATCTCACCGTCGATGAGGGCTCTCATGGCCGCGTCCCGTGTGTCGAAGCGCTGGATCCGGACGGGCAGGTCCAGTGCACGGGAAATGATTCCCGCGTAATCGGCAGTGATGCCTTCGTAGTCGCTGCCAGAGACAGTGATGTCGAAGGGGGGATAGTCGGGTGCCGAGGTGCCGAGGATCAGCTCGCGCTTGCTGCGTACCCATTGCCATTGAGGGCTTTCCAGCTTCACGTCCATGTGAGCCGGGCTTGAACGACCGAGCAAGGTATAGCTGTCGGCGGCCTCGAGGCGGGCTTGCATGCCCCAGCCCAGGAACAGGCTGGTGGCCAGTATCAGGAAATGCTTGAAGCGCTTGGACATCCGGTCTCTCACACTAGCGCGTTGCGTTTTGCCATCTCGATAAGTTCTACCAAGGTTTTTGTTTTCAGTTTCTGCATCAGTCGCGTTTTGTATGTGCTGACCGTCTTGTTGCTGAGGAACATGCCTTTGGCTATTTCCTTGTTGGAACGGCCCTGGGCAAACAATTGCAATACCATCAGCTCGCGGTCGTTGACCAACTTGAACAGTTCGATTTCGCTGGGGTGCCCATCTTCACGAACAGCGGGCGCCAATGCCTGGCTGGGGAAGTAATTGTAGCCGGATAATACCGCTTTCACCGAACTCAGCAATTCACTGAGGTCTTCCTGCTTGCACACATAGCCGGCAGCACCGGACTGCATGCAGCGGATGGCGAACAGCCTGGGGGTCTGGGAAGTCAGCACCAGGATCTTGGAGGGCAGGCCCATGGTGTTGAAGCGGGCCAGGACTTCCAGGCCGTCAAGCTTGGGGATGCTGATGTCGAGGATGATCAGGTCGGGCATGCATTCGCGGACCATCTGCATGGCATCCACACCATTATCGGTCTCGCCAACCACCTCGTAGTTCTCGTTCTCGAGCAGCATTCTCACAGCCAGTCGAACAACAGGGTGGTCGTCGATGATAAAAACTGAGTTCATATTTCAATCCATACAAGCAGCGAAGAAAGCGCGCACCTTAGCTCAGATGTTCGGGCAGGCACATGAAGAGACTTGGTCGGCAGGCATATATAGGAAAGTTCCTACAGTATTTAGAGTATCGGAGTACGTAAATGCCTACTTTTATTGCGCTTTGTTTAAAAGCATGTCGCGCTTCAGTGTGACGATTAGTTGAAGAGTTACACCTCTGTTTATTGCGTTTGGGAATTAGCCTTCATGGTTGTCACTGATTTCCCAAGGTACTGTCGGTTATCCGGCGCGCGCGTCGGGTCGTCGGTACGGGCAGACTGTGTCAGGCCGTCAGCGGCGGCTCGGCCAGCAGGCGTACAAGATCCGGTCCATGCAGCGGTTTGCTCAGGCAGCCCAGCAGCGGTACGCCTTGCTCGCTTGCCAGTGACGCCAGATCCAGCAATTGCGTCGCGGGCAGGCCACTCAGGACAATGGCCTGACGTGCCAGGCCTCGTCTGAACGCTTCGCTGATCAGGTCCAGGCCGGGCTGATCCGGCAGGCATTGGTCACACAGGATGAGGTCGTAAGGCTGCGGACTGCGCTCCATTGCAGCCATGGCTTCGCCAGCCGTGAGGACCGGGGTAAGCAGAAAGTACCCTTGGCTGTTGAGCAGGATTTGTGTGGCGATCAGTTGAAAAGGATGATCCTCCACCAACAGGATTCGCAGATTGTGCTTGAACATGAGTTTTCCGGCTGAGAGCTGACGAAGCAGGGAAGAAGCGAGCCGGGGCGATACCTGCCTGCGGCCTGCAGCGGCGCGGACAGTTGGGCACCTCACCGGTTCGGCCATTGAAGTGGCGGGATTATTGGGGGGGAGCCGGAAAGGCTGCGATAGGATTCGTCCTATAAGTGTGTAGGACTCACCCTAACAAGTTGTGCGAACGAGTCGTGAGCAAAGGCAAGACGAGGTAAAAGCCGAAGAAAGACCGGTGGGGCCGCCAGCGACCCCAAACGCTCAATCGAGCACTTCTTGCCTGTCTCCTGTGCCGTGCTGCGCACCTGATGACTCAGCTGCGCAGTCTGCAGCGTTCAGATTTGCCCTGAACGGCCGGTCATTTCTCGGGCCATCTCTGTGGCGTAACTGTCGGTCATGCCCGCGATGAAATCGATCATGCGCAGGAACGACGCGTGCAGAGGGGCCTTGGGATCTGGCGCGCTGCTGCCCAGCAGGTCGAGAATGCGTCGATGCTTGAAGGACGGTGTGCGTCCACCGTACTGCTCGACCGCCGCGCCGCAAAAGGCGTTGAGCAGGATTTCCAGGGTGGTGTACGCGCCGATCTCATGCAGGGTCTTGCGCTTGTCCTGAAAAATCTTTTTGCGCGCCATGTCCTTGGCGTCCAGCACGCAACGTTTTGCCGGACCGTGCATGTGCTCCACCAGATCGCCATGCAGCGTGCCCGCCAGCAGAGCATCCTGTTGCTCGACGAAGGCGCTGGCCGCCGCATCGGTCAAATGCTCGATGGCCTTGCCGCGCAGGATGGCCAGTTTGCGGCGCCGCGACCCGTCGGGGCCGAGCTGTCGATAGGTTTCCGGCAAGTCGTCGCCCACCAGACCGAGCAACAGGGCTTCGACCTCGGCGTAGTCCAGCAGGTCCATCTCCAGACCGTCCTCAAGGTCGATGAGGGCGTAGCAGATATCGTCGGCTGCCTCCATCAGGTACACCAGCGGATGCCGCGCCCAGCGTTGCTCCTCGAGCTGCGGCAGACCCAGCCTGGCTGCGATCTGCTCAAGAATCGGCAGCTCGCTTTGATAGCAACCGAATTTGTGTTTCTTGTAACCCAGCGAGTCAGCGTGGCGGGCTGTCCATGGGTACTTGAGGTAAGTGCCCAGCGTCGCATACGTCAGGCGGGTGCCACCGTCGAACTGGTGGTATTCCAGTTGCGTCAACACGCGAAAGCCCTGTGCGTTGCCTTCGAAATTCAGGAAGTCGTTACGTTCGACGTCGCTCATTGCATCCAGCCAGCCACGTCCGGCCGCGTGATTGAACCAGTTGCGAATGGCGTCTTCGCCTGAATGACCAAACGGAGGGTTGCCAATGTCATGCGCCAGGCACGCCGACTGAATCACCATGCCCAGATCGCTGGGGTCGCACCAGTCGGGCAGGGCGCTGCGCAGGGTTTCACCGACCCGCATGCCCAGCGAGCGTCCGACGCAACTGACTTCCAGCGAGTGGGTCAGGCGAGTATGGATATGGTCGTTGCTGGTGACAGGATGAACCTGGGTCTTGCGTCCCAGACGGCGAAAGGCACCCGAAAAGATGATGCGGTCATGGTCCTTGTGGAAAGGACTGCGCCCCAGCTCTTCAGGGCTGTGCAGGGTCTTGCCGAGTCGTTCGCGGTTAAGCAGGGTTTGCCAATCCAAGGCGTTCACTCCGTCAGTCGTTTGGGGCTAGCTTCCCGGTTCGACGCTCGCGCCGCAAGGCTTTCACATCCCGGCGGCGTCGATATCGATCAGAAGCAGGCGATTGCCGTCGTCAAAGAACTGGCCAGCCGTCAGACAGTACTGGTTGCTGGTGGCGTCGCGGTAGGTGTTGGACAGGGTCAGCCGACGTTCGTGCCAGCCCTCGGCAAGCAGGTGATAGAAGTAAGGACGCCACGACCAATTGTGACCCAGGTAACGGGCGTCGGCGTGCCAGGCATCGTTGCGCCACTCCAGATTGGGAGTCAGTTGCGTGCCGTGCCGATCACACTGATAGAAACGCAGCAGCCAGGGATAGTCGTGCAGTTGCGGGAGGGCGCTGATCGGTGCCTGCGTCTGTGCCCAGCGCTGCAGGCTGTCCATCAGGGTTGCCAGGCTCTGGCGCAGGCTCATCAGGCGTGCACGTTCTGCCACCTTGCGCAGTACGTAACGATCGCGCAGTTCGGCAAAACGGGCGACAAAGGCGTCAGCGGCAAAAAACTCCAGCTCGCCTCTGGCGAACAGGTAACCCTGAACATAGCGTGCACCGCACTCCAGTGCGAAATGCAACTCGGCCTCGGTCTCTACGCCCTCGGCAATGATCCAGCAGCCGGTTTTCTCGGCCATCAAGGCCAGCGCCTTGACCACGTCGCTGCTTGGACCGCCTTTCGCGGCGGCCTGAAACAGGCGCATGTCGAGCTTGAGAATGTCCGGCTGCAACGCCAGAACCCTGTCCAGCTGCGAGTACCCGGCACCGAAGTCGTCGATGGCGATACGTGCGCCTGCCTCTCGATAACGAGCAACCACCTCGCTCAATCGACGGATGTCGCCGCCCAGCTCGGTGATCTCAAACACCACGCGTTCGGCGGGGACACCGTGCTGCGCCAGTTGCGCAAGGCTCGGCAATGCCTGGCCCGGCTTCAATCGGCTGATCCAGCGAGGCGATATGTTCAGGCTCAGGAACCAGTCATTCGGGGCTTGGTGCAGGCGGCTGAGGGCGTGGTCGCGAATCAGGCGGTCAAGGCGTCGCAGTTCTACGGCAGAGGTGTGCGGGTCGTTGAACAGTGGTCCGACCGACTGCAGCCGTCCTTCGCCGTCGCGCAAGCGTCCAAGGGCCTCCACGCCCGCGATGCGGCCGGTGGCGGTGTCTATGAATGGCTGAAAGCAGGCAAGAGGTTGCCCTGAAATCACGTGGCCCTCCTTAGTGAGGGGTGAGGGTGGCTGAGAGGGGTGATACACGAACTTGGCCCGCTGCGGTGATCCACAGCGGGCCAAGTGTCATACGGCAGGAATTAGCAAGAATGCAGCCAACAGGCAGATCAGCGTTTGCGGGCGCGACTCTGCATGGCTACCTTGATCAGCGGCGTCAGGGTGATTCCCAGTTTGAGCAGCTTGCCAAGAAAACTGGTACGCCCAGTCTTGACCCGCTTGCCACTGAGGAAACCCAGCAGCGCGACCGAACCTACTCCCCACAGTGGCGCGTGGCGGATGCCCAGTGCGCTTTTCCAGTCATGGCGCAACCCCCTGAAGCGTTGCAGGGGCTGTAGCAGCGTGGTGGACTCGTGGCGTATTTCCTGGCGATGCATTTCCATGCGCAGCCGGATCAGCGCCTTGCGCAGCTCGCGACGGGTGTTGCCCTGATGTGATTTGGGTTCGCTCATGGCAGCAGTCGCTCGCGGTCGTTGGCCAGTTCTTCGAGGGTCGCGTGGAACGGTGAGGACTCGTCGAAAATCGCCGCTTTCAACCGAAGTCCGCAGAACACTGCAGCCAGGAAGTAGAACGTACACAGACCGACAATGCCGGCCAGGCGGTAGGTATCCCACAGCACGATCAACAGCAGCGCCGAAAGCCCGGTCAGCAGCAACAGACCGAACACCAGCGCCAGTCCTGCAAACAACAGCAGACTGACGGTGCGTGCTTTCTGCTCCTGCAACTCGATGCCGAACAACTCGACGTGGCTGTGCAGCAAGCCCAGGAAAGCGGCACCCAGGCGCCGCGGTGAAGAGCCTTGGTCCGCGTTGGGCGGACCTGATTCCGTTCCCAAAGTCATGGTATTAGCGCCTTGAGGCCAACAGGCCGATCAGGAAGCCGGCACCGGCGGCAAGGCCGACCGACTGCCAGGGGTTGGTCTGTACGTACTCTTCAGTGGCGATGATTGCAGCTTCGCCGCGTTCGCGCAGGGAGTCTTCAGTCTGCTTGATGGTCTCTTTGGCACGCAGCAGGCTTTCCTGGATCTGGGCACGCAGTTCATCTGCCTGATCGCCTGCGAGGGTCGCGGTGTGCGCCAGCAGTTTCTCGGTGTCGGCGACCAGGACCTGGAAGTCTGCCATCAGGATTTCCTGAGCATTCTGTGCGGTTTGGCGAGGCATGGTGTTCTCCGTTTGGTGGCGTATGGATGGTTCGAGTACAGGGAATTGGCGAAGGTTCATTTCAATTGCTGCACCTGAATCAAGTCAGGTACGGCCAGTCTTTTCGCCTTGCGCTGGTGCGCGATGCAGGTGCCTTTGCGCCACATCGGCGCATCGTTGCGATGGCAGATGCGCAACCTTACTCCATAAGCGCACAACACGAGAAAAAACCCGGGTGGTGGTTTAGCGGTTTCATATTCGCTGCGGTTGGCTATGCTCGTTGTGCGTGGGCAGGATGACACCGCACTGCCTCACGGCAAAACACCGGAGTGGGGGCAGGCGGCTTGCCGGCGTGGCGGTCGATCAGGCAACGAGTCGTTGACTGATCTGACGCCTTCGCAAGCCAACTCGCTGCTGCAAAAAATAGGGGTTCTTCAGCGGGCAAAGTGGTCTTTCACGAGCCTTGGTTCGCTTGGACCGGATGTCGTGACCACGTAAGGCAGTTCTGGAAGTACCGACGCAGCGTCGGTCAGTGATTGGAGAGGGGCATGGAGCGGTTGTACTCGCTGCAAGGATTGAGGGGCCTGGCCGTTCTGGGTGTGGTGCTGTTTCACATGATGCCGATCGAGGCACGATTCTCCGGTGGCGACATCCTGTTGCCGTCCTCGCTGGAGTTCTTTCAGCTCGGGGTGGACCTTTTTTTCGTCATCAGTGGGTTCGTGATGGTGATTGTCAGTCGCGGGCGGTTTCAGAGTGGCGTCGAGGCCCGGCGCTTTCTGTTCAACCGGGTGTCGCGGATCTACCCGACCTACTGGCTGTATTTTTTCATCACCCTTGGGGTTTACCTGGTGCAGCCAGGGATGGTCAACAGCGGCCATGGTTCGTCCAACTTGCTGCTGTCGTTCCTGCTGCTGCCCAATGACAAGGTGCTGTTGGTGATGGTCGCCTGGTCGCTGCTGTTCGAACTGTGGTTCTACCTGGTGTTTTGCGGCTTGCTGCTGTTCAAGGAGCGTCATCTGCCCTGGCTGATCGCGGGCTGGGCGCTGCTGATCGTGACGTTCAACCTGTTGCAGGACTGGCAGGACTATCCCCCGGCGTTGAAGATCATTCTGCATCCCTATTCGCTGGAGTTCATCATCGGTGTCGCGCTGGCATTGTTCTTCTATGGTCGGCACAGCGCACGCGTGCCGACGTCTGCAACCTGGTCGTTGCTGGCGGCAGCGCTGCTGGTTGGCGTTCCGCTGATTGCGACCTATCGGCTTTACGACAGCCAGGGTGTGGTGCGCATGCTGATGGTGGGCAGCACATTTGGTGTGTTGGCCTTGACGCTGGCCCTGCTGGAGCGGCGCAGGAAGATAACCGTCCCCGCGCCGCTGGTTGCCGTCGGTGACATGTCCTACACGGTCTATCTGTCCCACGTGCTGGTCATCGGAGTGATCGGGCGTGTCTGGAGCCTGGTCGGCGCATGGCCCGAGAGCTATCTGGATAACCTGTTCTTCGCCTTGCTCATGCTGTCGGCAACGGTGTGCTACGGCTGGGTGGGCTATCGCTGCTTCGAGAAACCGGTACTGGACCGTGCCAACGCGTTCGGTAAACGGCGCTTTAAAGCTGACGCTGCCAGGGTGGGTGCATAGAAAACTTTGCGTGGCGTCAGGCCCGGGTCTTCTGCTGTGATGCGTCGTTGAGACACGCACATCGAGGAGGCTGCACATGGGTCCACACCTGATCACACCGTATGGCGGAATCACGGTCATGCTGCCGGCCGCGCTGGTGATCGGCGCGTGGCTGTGGACCGCGCGCTCGAAGCGCTCTGCGCTGCTGTGGGGCGCGACAATTTTCTTCGCTTATTCGACAGTCGTGCTCAGCAAGGTGCTGTTCAAGGGCTGGGGCGTGGCCATCGAAAGCCTGGGCATCTACGTGCTCAGCGGCCATGCCATGAACACCTGCCTGATTCTCACCGTCAGCTTGAGCCTGCTGGCACGTCAGCTCAATCATCGGCTGCGCTGGGCGGGTGCGACGCTTGGGTTGACGTTGGGGTGGCTCTACAGCGTGTTTTGCGTCGCACCGTTCATTCATCCACTGGCCGAGGCAATCGCCGGGGCTTTGGTCGGCTCGCTGGCCGCTGGCGCATTTCTGCTGGGCCTTGAGGGCCATGTTCCCAGAAGAATCCCGTCGTCCGCCGTGGTCGTGGGCCTGCTGTTCATCGCCATCAGCAGCACGGCGACCAAGTACAACGCCGAACGACTGCTGGACCGGATTTCAGTGAAGATTTCCGGTTCCGAGCGCGCCTTCAAGCAACCCGACTGGCGCGCTCCTACCGAGCCGTTGTAGCCGCGCTCCGGCCGTCTGTCGCCTCGACGTTCGATCAGGGCGAGCCTAGAATAGGTGTCAGTTTCGTTACGCATTTTGTACTGGAGGTCGCTCTATGCTGCCTGAGTGCCAACTGTTCGGCACGCTGAACTGTCACTTGTGTGAAATCGCCGAGGCGGTGTTACTGCCGTTCGTTGACGAGTGCGGTCTGCTGGTTGAGCGGCGCGACATCTGCGAGGATGAGTGGCTGTTCGAGCGTTACGAGTTGCGGATTCCGGTGCTGCGCCGTGTCGACACCGGCGAGGAACTGGACTGGCCTTTCGATGCGCCCCAGGTGGCGTCCTTTCTGAGCAACTGACCGGCTCTTCTTTTCATCCTCAAGGCACGACACGCAGTGAATATCGATACCCGAATAAAGTTTCGCCATCTGGTGTGCTTTCTTGAAGTGGCGCGTCAGGGCAGCCTGGCTCGGGCTTGCGATGCGTTGTCGATCAGCCAGCCCGCGCTGTCCAAAACACTCAAAGAGCTGGAAACCCTGCTGGCCACCACGCTCTTCGTGCGCAGCAAAAGTGGCGCGGCGCTGACTGAGGCCGGTGTGGCGTTCATGCGTTTTGCCGGGCCCAGCGTTCAGGCCTTGCGCGAAGGTGTGAACAGCCTGCGCTCCGGCGAGCATGAGACAGTTACGGCGCGACTGGGCGTACTCTCGACGGCCGAGAGCCTGTTGGTGCCCGAAGTCGTCACCCGGTTGCATGCGCAGCATCCGGCGTTGATCGTCAGCGTGATGACCGGCCCCAGCGCTTACCTGTTGTCGCAGTTGCGGGTCGGGGAGCTGGATCTGGTGGTCGGCCGAATGACTGACAGCCCGCAGATTCAGGGGCTGACGTTCGAGCATCTGTACAACGAATCGATGACGCTGGTGGTGCGCACCGATCACCCGCTGCTCGCCGCGCCTCTCAAGCGTGAGAGCCTGGAGCATTTCCCGCTGGTATTGCCGCTGGCCGGCACCACCATCCGCAAGTTCGCCGACAGCCTGTTCGTGCAGTGCGGCATTCAGCCTCCACGCCAGCGGCTGGAAACCCTGTCGCTGACGCTGAGCCGTCGGTATGTCCAGTGCAGCAATGCCATCTGGATCGCCCCTCTGGATGCGGTGTTGCAAGAATTGCAAAGCGGGACGCTGGTCGAGCTGGACATGGGTATCCGCGAGCCGGGTGGCTCGGTCGGGCTGTGCAGTAACCCGGCCTTGCCCCTGACTCGCGCGGCGCAATGGTGCGTGGATGAATTGAGGGTCGTCGGAGAGGCTTACCGCACTGGGCGTTATACATAACCATTTGGTTATGGATGAGGGGCGTTATTTCAGTTTTCGATGATGCGTAAAGCACGCGACACTTCGCCACAGCCTGTCGCGCAAGTGCTCACGCTCGCGCGCTCATAAAAAAGCCAATAACAAGGAGAACGCCATGTCTGTCGCGGACAATAGCCGCTTCGTCATTCGTGATCGCAACTGGCATCCCAAAGCCCTCACGCCTGATTACAAGACCTCGATCCTGCGCTCGCCGCGTCAGGCGCTGGTCAGTATCCCTCAGTCCGTTTCCGAAGCCTCGGGGCCGGATTTTTCGCACCTCACGTTCGGTCGGCACGACAACGACCTGCTGCTCAATTTCAACAACGGCGGACTGCCGATCGGTGAGCGCATCCTGCTTGCCGGGCGGGTCTGCGATCAGTACGGCAAGCCTGTTGCGAACACGTTGGTGGAGATCTGGCAGGCCAACGCCGGTGGTCGCTATCGTCACAAGCGCGATGCTTACCTGGCGCCCATCGACCCCAATTTCGGCGGCGTGGGACGTACGCTCACCGACAGCGAAGGCAACTACAGCTTCCGCACCGTCAAGCCCGGCCCGTACCCTTGGCGCAACGGCCCCAATGACTGGCGTCCGGCGCACATCCACGTCTCCATCAGCGGCCCGTCGATTGCCACCCGGCTAATCACCCAGCTGTATTTCGAAGGCGATCCGCTGATTCCGATCTGCCCGATCGTGAAGTCCATCGTCGACCCTGATGCGGTGCAAAGCCTGATCGCCCGACTTGATCTGGCCATGGGCAATCCGATGGATTGCCTGGCGTATCGCTTTGACATTGTTCTGCGCGGCCAGCGCAAGACCCACTTCGAAAACTGCTGAGGAGGCCCGACATGCCCGTTCAACTGCTGCAGGAAACCCCTTCGCAAACCGCTGGACCTTATGTGCATATCGGCCTGGCACCACAAGTGGCCGGTAACCCGACCCGCGAGCTGGAGATCTGGAACGAGATGGCCAGGCCGGGCGCGCCGGGTGAGCACATCGTTCTGCTGGGCAATGTCTTCGATGGTAATGGCCACCTGATTCGTGATGCCTACCTGGAGTTCTGGCAGGCCGATCACGAGGGCGCGTATCACAGCGAATACGATCCGGCGAACCTGTTCAATGGCTTCGGTCGTACGGCCACGACCGATGACGGTCAATGGATTCTGAAAACGATTAAGCCCGGCACTGTGCGCAACGCGGCCGGTGTGCCGATGGCTTCGCACATCAACGTTTCTCTGTTCGCCCGTGGCATCAATATTCACTTGCAGACCCGGCTATATTTCGACGACGAAGCGCAGGCCAATGGCGTTGATCCGGTGCTCAACCTGATCGAACAGCCACAGCGCCGCGAAACGCTGATCGCGCGCCGCTGCGAAGTGGAGGGCAAACCAGCGTACCGGTTTGATATTCGCGTGCAGGGTGACGGCGAGACGGTGTTTTTCGATTTTTGATTGAGCTGCGTGCTACACGGCGCCTGCAAACGCAGGTGCCGCTAATAAAAATAAAAGGAAATGTTCATGACACTATCCGCTCGCGGGCCTGCGACGGGCACGCTCGACGTTCAGGCTTTCATCAACGCTCAGCCCTTGTCGGGTTATCAGTGGCGTGTGGTCGCGCTGTGCTTTCTGATCGTCTTTCTGGATGGACTGGACACGGCCGCGATGGGTTTCATCGCGCCAGCCCTGAGTCAGGACTGGGGTATCGACCGCGCCAGCCTGGGCCCGGTGATGAGTGCCGCGCTGATCGGCATGGTGTTTGGCGCGCTGGGCTCAGGTCCGCTGGCCGACCGTTTCGGTCGCAAGGTGGTGTTGGTGGTTGCAGTGTTTCTGTTCGGGCTGTTCAGCCTGGCGTCGGCCTACAGCACCAACATTGATCAACTGCTGGTGCTGCGCCTGCTGACCGGTCTGGGGCTGGGTGCGGCGATGCCCAATGCGACCACACTGCTGTCCGAGTACACACCAGAACGCCTCAAGTCATTGCTGGTCACCAGCATGTTCTGCGGCTTCAACCTCGGTATGGCCTGCGGCGGTTTCGTGTCTGCCAAAATGATTCCGAGCCTGGGCTGGCACAGCCTGTTGATGCTCGGCGGTATTCTGCCGCTGGTGTTGTCGGTCGTGCTGATGGTCTGGCTGCCGGAGTCGGCACGGTTTCTGGTGGTGCGCAACCGGGGTGCCGAGCGGATTCGCAAGGTACTGGCACCGATTGCGCCCAAGGAAGTGGCGGGTATAACGGCGTTCAGCGTGCCCGAGCAGAAGACCGTCAGCAGTCGCAACGTGCTGAAAGTGATTTTCTCGGGTACTTACAGCGCAGGCACCTTGCTGTTGTGGCTGACGTACTTCATGGGGCTGGTGATCGTTTACCTGCTGACCAGCTGGCTGCCGACGCTGATGCGTGACAGCGGCGCGAGCATGGAGCAATCCGCGTTCATCGGTGCGCTGTTCCAGTTCGGCGGTGTGCTCAGTGCCGTGGGCGTCGGCTGGGCGATGGACCGTTACAACCCGCACAAGGTGATCGGCGTAGCCTACGCACTGGCGGGCGTGTTCGCCTGGCTGGTCGGGCAAAGCCTGGGTAATGTGGCGGTGCTGGCGACGCTGGTACTGGTCGCGGGCATGTGCATCAACGGCGCGCAATCGGCGATGCCGTCGCTGGCGGCACGCTTCTATCCGACTCAGGGCCGCGCCACCGGTGTGTCATGGATGCTGGGCATTGGCCGCTTCGGTGCGATTCTTGGCGCGTGGGCCGGTGCTACCTTGCTGGGCCTGGGCTGGACCTTCGAGCAAGTGCTGACGGCGCTGGTGGTGCCTGCTGCACTGGCCGCGCTGGCGATCCTGGTCAAGGGCTGGGTCAGCCATTCGGACGCCACTTGAAACTTTTTACTCTGGAGCGTTGAAGTGAACAGACCGGGCAATCAACTTTTCGATGCGTACTTCACGCAGCCTGACATGCGCCGGATTTTTTCTGACGAGGGGCGCGTACAGGGCATGCTTGATGTCGAGGCAGCACTGGCGCGGGCTCAGGCCCGGGTCGGTCTGATTCCGCAGGGTGTGGTCGCGGATATCACGCAAAGCTGCCGTGCCGAGCTGTTCGATTTCGATGAGCTGGCGGTTGCCATCGGCAACGCGGGCAACTCGGCGATTCCGCTGGTCAAGGCGCTGGGCAAACGCATCGCTGCACACAGCCCCGAAGCCGAACGCTACGTGCATATGGGGGCCACCAGTCAGGACGTGATGGACAGTGGGCTGATTCTGCAGATTCGCAGCGCCATTGACCTGCTGGAGCGCGACCTGGCTCAACTGGGCGCGTCGCTGGCGCAACAGGCGCAGGCTCATGCCGCAACGCCGCTGGCCGGTCGCACCTGGCTGCAACAGGCTACGCCCGTCACGTTGGGGATGAAAATTGCGGGCTGGCTGGGGGCCGTCACGCGCCATCAACAGCGCCTGCAGGAAATCAAACCACGCCTGTTGTGCCTGCAATTCGGCGGCGCATCCGGCAGTCTGGCGGCCTTGGGCGATCAGGCGTTCGATGTGGCGCAAGCGCTGGCCGCCGAGCTGCACCTGGAACTGCCCGAACAGCCTTGGCACACGCAACGGGATCGACTGGTGGAGTTCGCTTCGTGGCTCGGCCTGATCGCCGGCAGCCTGGGCAAGCTGGGCCGCGATGTCAGCCTGTTGATGCAGACCGAGGTGGGTGAAGTGTTCGAGCCTTCCGCGCCGGGTAAGGGCGGGTCGTCGACCATGCCGCACAAGCGCAATCCGGTGGGGGCTGCCGTCATGATCGGCGCAGCGACACGTGCGCCGGGTCTGGTCGCCACGATGTTTGCGGCGATGCCTCAGGAACACGAACGCAGCCTGGGTTTATGGCACGCCGAGTGGGAAACCCTGCCTGAACTGTGTTGCCTGGTGTCCGGTTCCTTGCAGCAGGCGCTGCACATGGTGCCAGGCCTGCAGGTCGATGCCGGGCGCATGCGGGTCAACCTGGAGTCCACTCAGGGGCTGGTGCTGGCCGAGGCCGTCAGCATTGCGCTGGCCCAGCGTATCGGCCGCGACGCCGCGCATCATCTGATCGAGCAGAGCTGTCGTCAGGCCGTGGAGCGGGGCGCTCACCTGCGTCAGGTGCTGGGCGAAAACCCTCAGGTGACGGCACAACTTTCTTCTGACGAGCTGGATCGTTTGCTCGATCCGGCCCATTACCTTGGCCAGGCTCGACGTTGGGTCGAGCGCGCCGTGGCCGAACACACAAGGATCACGCAATGACCGAAGACGAACGTTACCAGGCCGGCATGCAGGTGCGCCGCGCCGTATTGGGCGATACACATGTCGACAACAGCCTTAAAAAGCTGACGCCGTTCAACGAGGAGTTTCAGGAAATGATCACCCGGCATGCCTGGGGTGATATCTGGACACGCCCCGGCCTGCCACGTCATACCCGAAGCCTGATTACCATCGCCATGCTCATCGGCATGAACCGCGAAGGTGAGCTGCGCCTGCACCTTAAAGCCGCCAAAAACAATGGCGTGACCCGCGAGGAGATCAAGGAAGTGTTGATGCAGAGTGCGATCTATTGCGGCATTCCTGCGGCCAACGCCACCTTTCACCTGGCTGAAGAGGTGTGGGACGAGATGGGCGTGGAGTCGCTGAACCAGGCGTGATCCGGTTGAACTGAAAACGCCACCGCCGTGTTGAACGGCGGCGGCGTTTTTCGTGGGACGGGCGGGATCAGAGCAGTGAAAGCGGGTAGCTGACGATTACGCGGTTCTCGTCGAACTGGTTGGTGCTGTAGTCGCGACGCATGGTCGAATTGCGCCACTTGAGTGACAGGCTCTTGAATGCGCCGCTCTGGAATACATAGGCCAGCTCGGTTTCGCGTGCCCATTCTTCGCCATCAGTGATCGCGCCAGTGTGCACGTTTTCGCCGCTGATGTAGCGGTTCATCAGGGTCAGACCGGGCACGCCCAGGCCCGCGAAATCGTAGTCATGGCGCAGTTGCCAGGATTTTTCCCGGGCGTTGTCGAAGCTGGAGTTGTAGCTGTCGTTGGCCAGAGTACCGCCGCTGGTGCCGTTGACACGCATCCACGCGCTGTCGCCGCTGACCTTCTGCAGGCCCACGTAGAACGTGTTGCCGCCCTGGCGGGCCGAGAGCAGGGCCGACCAGGTCTTGTTGTCCAGATCGCCTGCCAGCGACTGGCCGTCGTCCTTGCCCTGGAAGTACCCGAGGTTGGCGCCCAGCGTCCAGCTGCCCAATGGCTGGCTATGCAGTAGGTTGACGTATTGCTGGTGGTAGATGTCTTCAAGTTCGGCGTACCACAGGCCGACCTGAGTGCGTTTCTCGTTGAAGACGTATTCACCGCCACCGAAGTTGAAACGGTCCGAGGTGAAAGCCGCACGCCCGTTCATGGACATGTCTTCCATGCTGGCGTCGTTGCGCGGGCTGTTGCCGCGGAACTGGCCGCCGTAGAGGGTCAGACCGTCGATCTCTTTGGACGTGACCTGACCGCCCTGGAATGTCTGCGGCAGGGATCGGCCGTCGTCGGAGCGCAGAATCGGCAGCACGGGCATCCATTCACCGACTTTCAGTTCGGTTTTGGAAAAACGCGCCTTGCCTGCCACGGCCAGGCGTCCGAAGTCGTCCGCGGGACGTCCATCGCTATGGATCGGCAGTAATTGTGTGCCGCCGGTGCCTTTGCCGCCGTCCAGTTTGAGCGAGTAGAGACCCAGTACGTCGACGCCGAAACCCACAGTGCCCTGTGTGAAGCCGGAGCGAGCGTCGAGGATGAAGTTCTGGGTCCATTCCTCGGCGTAGTTCTGCGCATTGGCCGGGTCGACGAAGTTGCGGTTGATATAGAAGTTGCGTAGGTTCAGATTCACCTTGGCATCTTCGACGAAGCCTGCGGCGTGGCTGACAGTGGGCGTCAGGCTGGCCGAGATGGCCGCAGAGAGACCGCAAACGACTTTGCAGCGAAGAGATGAGCGCATGGAAGACCTTTTTTGTAGTTATTCAGTCGGTGGAACTGGCTGTGATAGTGAAAGGGCAGAAGGGTGTCTGCAATTGTGAAAACGTGTTTTCGGGCGATTACCGAACGTTAATGAACCGGTTC
Source organism: Pseudomonas asturiensis (assembly GCF_900143095.1). Lineage (GTDB taxonomy): Bacteria > Pseudomonadota > Gammaproteobacteria > Pseudomonadales > Pseudomonadaceae > Aquipseudomonas > Aquipseudomonas asturiensis. The sequence goes on from NZ_FRDA01000001.1 coordinate 53,059, forward strand.
GAACATTTTATGCGGGACGATGCGAGGACAGGCTGCGATGCTCATCAATCCGCACCTCCCGCGCGCATTCAGCCCGACAATAATTGAGTAAGGAAGCCCGATGAGCACTGCCAGTACGCCCCTGTCCGGCGTCAATCAACCTCTCAAAGGTATCGGTTTCATCCTGCTGGCCACGTTTCTGTTTGCCAGCCACGACACGCTCTCCAAATACCTCTCCGGCTTTTATCCGATCATTCTAGTGGTGTGGGCGCGCTACCTGGTGCACACGCTGCTGATGGCCTGCATCTTCATGCCGTCTTCAGGCTTGCGTGTACTGCGCACCAAGCGCCCTGGGCTGCAGGCCTTGCGTGCGCTGGCCCTGCTGGGCACCAGTCTGTTGTTCACCAGCAGCCTGATGTTCATTCCGCAGGCCGAGGCCACGGCGGTCAACTTTCTTGCGCCATTGTTGGTTACCGCGCTGTCGGTGCCGCTGCTGCACGAGCGGGTGACGCGCGGGCAGTGGATTGCGGTGATTGTCGGCTTCATCGGGGTGATGATCATCATTCATCCGGGCGGCGAATTGTTTACGCCCGCGATTCTGCTGCCGCTGTCTTCGGCCTTGTGCTTTGCGCTCTATCAGTTGCTGACCCGACTGGTCAGCCCTTTCGACAGCCCCACCACCAGCAACTTTTTCGCCGGCTTGTTCAATACCTTGCTGATGAGTGCGCTGGTGCCGTTCTTCTGGGAAATGCCTGCGCTCAGGCACCTGCCATTTCTGCTGGCGCTGGGCGCTTGTGGCATGGCCGCGCACCTGCTGCTGACCCAGGCGTTCCGCTTTGCTGCGCCCGCGATGCTGGCGCCTTTCAGCTACTGCCAGATCGTGTTTGCCGGGTTGCTGGGGTTCATCGTGTTCGATCACATGCCCTCGCCGACGGCCCAGGCGGGCATCGCGATCATCTGCCTGAGTGGCCTGGCGGCGGCGTGGCAGCAGCGGCGTAAAGGCGCTTAACTCTGTAAACACGGTTGGGCAGCCAGTATGGACGCGGGCCGGCTTGCGAAGACGACTGTTTATCCGTTGCAGATGGCAAAAAAGGCCCGCTCACTCACGTGAACGGGCCTTTCTCATGTGCATCTACTGATCATTGGCTCAGGTTAGGTACCTTGCGCGGGGCCATGAAGTACATCCAGATCAGTGCGATGAAGTACATCGCCGGGATCATGGTGAACAACACGTTGTAGTTGTTGTTGGTGGCGGTCAGTACCGCGCCGACGATCTGGGTCATGAACATGCCACCGATGGCTGCACACATGCCGCCGAAGCCGAACACCGTGCTCATCATGTGTTTGGGCGTGTAGTCCATCACCAGGCTCCAGATGTTGGCAGTCCAGGCCTGGTGCGCACCGACGGCCAGCGAGATGGCCAGTACGGCGACCCACAGGCCGCTGGCGTTGGCGGCAAAGACCACGCTGCAGATGGTGATGGCGAAGATCAGCATCGAGACCAGTCGCGCCGTGGTGGCCCGTACGCCTCGTCCGATCAGCCACGAGGACAGAATGCCGCCGCCAATGCTGCCAAAGTCAGCGGTCAGCCAGATCAGAATCAGCGGAATGCCCATCTGGGTGACGCTGATGCCCAGGTTGTATTGCTGATTGAGGAACGGCGGCAGCCAATAAAGGTAGAACCAGAACACCGGCGCGGTGATCGCATACGCCAGGGCGAAGGCCCAGGTGCCGCGCATTTTCAGGATGGCCGAGAACGGCATTTTGACAGGCTCAGGCTCGACTTCCTGATTGATGTAGTCCAGCTCGCTCTTGCTGACGGTCGGGTGTTCTTCAGGGTTGTAGTACTTCAGGCGCCACAGGATGACCCAGATCAGACCGAGCGAGCCCATCGCCACGAACGCAGCCTGCCAGCCCCAGACGGTCAGGATCAGCGGCAACAGCGCCGGAGTCAGCATGGCGCCGACGTTGGTCCCGGCGTTAAAGATACCGGTGGCAACCGCACGTTCGCCAGCCGGGAACCACAAGCGTGTGGTCTTGACGCAGGCCGGGTAGTTGGCTGCTTCTGTCAGGCCCAGAATGAATCGGCAGACCATGAAGCCGACCGCTGAAGTGGCCAGGCCATGTGCACCGGTTGCCAGGCTCCACAGCAGGACCGCCAGAAAGAACGCACGCTTGACGCCGACCCGGTCGATGAAGCGGCCCTGAAGCACGAAGCCTACCGCGTAACCGACCTGGAACCAGAAGTTGATGTTGGCGTAATCCATCGCCGTCCAGCTCATCTCCTTGGCAAGAATCGGTTGCATGACCCCGAGGGCTGCGCGGTCGATGTAGTTCAGCGTAGTGGCGAAGAACACCAGAGCGAGCATGCCCCAGCGAGTCTTGCCCACGGCGAGTGCGCCGCGAATCTTTTCGCCCATGCCCGCACGGGCGGCCTGGGCGACAGGGTTGGTCTGGGTATTGAGCATGATGTTCTAACCATCCGTTCCAAGACTGCGCTGCTGGCGACAGTCGGACTGAGAAGTCCACTCGATTCAAGCGTCAGGCGTGTAAAGTAAAACCGCCGGGTTCGAAAGTTCAGAGGCTCAAGGCCTTTTCGAGACGATCCTGCGGGCGGGTAATTTACAGGCTGTTGCCGTCGAGTGCGCTGGATTGTTTCAGGCGATGAGGCGCGCGACCTGGCTTCTGGCCAGATGGCTTGTTCGAGCCTGCAATCGAGAATGACGGATGGACGAGCTGGCGGACGGAGCGGGAAGGGTGCACATGAGCAATGTTCCTGTTGTTTGAATTGTTATGGTTGCTGCTGATGAAGCGTGATCAAAACCATCGATTGCGCTGCAAGGTGGAGCTGATGTTGAGCATTGCGCGGTACAGCGTCAATTGAGTAAAACGGCTTCTGTTCGATAATCGAACGTAAAACTAACCAGTTCGTACACTTTGTGTTGCTGTAGTATTTTGACAGGGAAATACTTTACTCGCACCTCTGAATAAGGCCGAGAAAGGCCAGGAATGCGGTGCTGTCCAGTCACGATCCAAAGGGTCGTGTTCATCCAGGAGCTGAAAAGCATGCAGCGTTCAATTGCCACCGTATCCTTGAGCGGTACTCTGCCCGAAAAGCTCGAGGCCATCGCCGCAGCCGGCTTTGATGGCGTCGAGATTTTCGAAAACGACCTTTTGTACTACGACGGCAGCCCGCGCAACGTCCGGCAGATGTGTGCCGACCTGGGCATTGCGATCACCCTGTTTCAGCCGTTCCGCGACTTTGAAGGCTGCCGCCGTGATCGCTTGCAGCGCAACGTGGACCGTGCCGAGCGCAAATTCGACCTGATGCAGGAGCTGGGCACCGATCTGGTGCTGGTCTGCAGCAACGCATCCGCCGACTCTGTGGGCGACGAAAACATCCTGCTCGACGACCTGAGCCTGTTGGCTGAGCGCGCTGGCGCGCGTGGCTTGCGGGTCGGCTACGAGGCCCTCGCGTGGGGGCGTCACGTGAACACCTGGCAGCAGGTCTGGAACCTGGTGCGTCAGGTAGATCACCCGGCGCTGGGCGTTCTGCTCGACAGCTTCCACACCCTGTCGCTGAAGGGCGACCCGAGTGCGATTGCACAGATCCCGGGCGACAAGATCTTCTTCGTGCAGATGGCCGACGCACCTGTTCTGGCCATGGACGTGCTGGAGTGGAGCCGTCATTTCCGCTGCTTCCCCGGCCAGGGCGAGTTCGATCTGGCGGGTTTTCTGGCGCCGATCCTGCGCACGGGCTACACCGGCCCGTTGTCGCTGGAAGTCTTCAACGATGGCTTCCGCGCGGCCCCAACGCGCGCCAATGCCGCTGACGGTTTGCGTTCGCTGCTGTACCTGGAAGAAAAGACCCGCCAGTTGATGGCCCGTGAGGCCGAAACGAACATTCCGGATATCCTCTTCAGCCCGCCACCGGCCAGTACCTACAACGGGGTCGAGTTTCTCGAGTTCGCCGTTGATGAAAGCCACGGCGCGCGTCTGTCGGGCTGGCTGGAGCGGCTGGGTTTCGCCAAGCTGGGTCAGCACCGCTCCAAGGCAGTCAGTCTGCTGGGGCAGGGCGACATCAAGATCGTGCTTAACGCCGAGCCTTATTCCTTCGCGCACAGCTTTTTCGAAGCCCATGGCCCGTCGCTGTGCGCAACCGCCTTGCGGGTTGATGACGGCCATCAGGCACTGGAGCGTGCGCGGGCCTTCAAAGGCCAGCCTTATCGGGGGCTGGTCGGTCCCAACGAGCGCGAGATTCCATCGGTGCGTGCGCCTGATGGCAGCCTGATCTACCTGGTCGACAACGCCGCGCCGGGTGATTCGATCTATGACAGCGATTTCGTCGTCAACCCGCAGGCCGCCAGTAAAGGCGGTCTGCAGCGCATCGACCACATGGCGATGGCACTGCCGGCAGACAGCCTGGACAGCTGGGTGCTGTTCTACAAGAGCATTCTGGACTTCGAGGCCGACGACGAAGTGGTGCTGCCGGACCCTTACGGCCTGGTCAAGAGCCGCGCCTTGCGCAGCCGTTGCAGCACCGTCCGACTGCCGTTGAATATCTCCGAAAACCGCAACACGGCGATTTCCCATGCGCTGTCGAGCTATCGCGGCTCGGGCGTTCACCACATCGCATTCTCCTGCGAAGACATCTTTGCCGAGGTCAGCCGCGCCAAGGAAGCCGGTGTGCCGCTGCTGGACATCCCGCTCAATTACTACGATGACCTGGCGGCACGCTTCGATTTCGACGACGAGTTCCTGAGCGAACTGGCGTACTACAACGTGTTGTACGACCGTGACGCACAGGGTGGCGAGCTGTTTCACGTCTACACCGACGCGTTCGACGGACGTTTCTTCTTCGAGATTCTGCAGCGCAAGAACGGCTACATCGGTTATGGCGCGGCCAACGTTGCGGTGCGTCTGGCCGCGATGGCCAAGGCGCGTAGTGTGGCGGTGCGTCAGGCGCGGCTCTGAAGTCGATCATGGCCGGTGTGTGGCTGCAGGCGCTCAGGTGTCTTGCAGCTTCCCTGGCTATGCCGTCGGCGGCATACTCCGCGTATCACCCGTGGTCATGAGCCAATAATGAAAACAACCGACGACGCCGTTGCCCTCGAACCTGTCACGCTGCCTGCGAGGGGCCGCAAGAACAATCCGGAAAAAACCCGCGAAGACATTCTCCAGGCCGCTGTGGCCGAATTCGTTGCCCATGGGCTTTCAGGCGCGCGCGTCGATGCGATCGCCGAGCGCACCCAGACGTCCAAGCGAATGATCTACTACTACTTCGGCAGCAAGGAACAGCTGTATGTCGAAGTGCTGGAAAAGCTTTACGGCGCGATCCGCAACACTGAAAGCGAGCTGAACCTGGGCGAACTGGCGCCCATCGAGGCGATTCATCGGGTTGTGGAATTCACCTTCGACCATCACGACAGCAACGTCGATTTCGTACGCATCGTGTGCATCGAAAACATTCATTACGGCGAAAACGTCAAACAGTCGGACACCATTCAGGCCAAGAGCCAGAACATCATCCGGGCGCTGGAAGACATTTTGCGGCGCGGCGAAGACAGCGGGGCGTTTCGCGCAGGGGTTCATCCGATAGACCTGCACCTGATGATCAGCTCGTTCTGTTTCTATCGGATCTCGAACCGCCACACCTTCAGCGAGATTTTCCAGATCGAGCTGTGGAGCGATGAGGTCAAGCAGCGCCACAAAGCGATGATTTGCGACGCTGTGCTGCGCTACCTCAAGGCGTGATCCTCACCGCCTGATTTTTACAGGCTGTGGAAGTGCTGCATCATGCGCTCGGCATCCGCCGACCGGCCGCTGAACAGCTCGAAGGCTTTCACCGCCTGAAAGACCGCCATGGTCGTGCCATCCAGCGTACGGCAGCCCAGCGCACGGGCGTGCTTGAGCAGCTCGGTTTCCAGCGGGAAGTAGATGATTTCCGCAACCCACTGCGCGGCCCGCAGCAGCTCGACCGGCAGCGGCGTGCCAGGCAGTTTGGCCATGCCGACCGGCGTGGTATTGACCACGCCATCGGCCTCGGCCATCGCGGCCGCCAGGTCCAGACCGACCTGCGCACGTCCGGCACCGAAGTGGCTGTTCAGGTTGTCCACCAGGCCTTGGGCGCGCTGTGGCTCGACCTCGAATACGCTCAGGCGCTCGACGCCTGCGCCCAGCAACGCGTAGGCCACCGCAGCACCGGCTCCGCCTGCGCCCATTTGCACCACATGTTGACGGGGCGCTTTGTCCAGACCGCGCTTGAAACCCTCGGCAAAACCCAGGCAGTCAGTGTTATGGCCGGTGCTTTTGCCGTCCTTGAACACCACGGTATTGACCGCGCCGATGCCACGCGCTTCCTCGGACAACTCATCCAGCAACGGAATGACTGCCTGTTTGCAGGGAAAGGTGATGTTCAGACCGGTGAAGCCGCAGTCACGCGCGCCTTCAATAAGGCGGGGCAGGGCGCTGATGTCCAGCTTGAGTGCATCGATGTCGATCAGCCGATACAGGTAACGCATGCCTTGGGCGTCACCTTCGTGTTCATGCAGGGCCGGTGTGCGAGAGGCCTGAATGCCCGAGCCGATCAGGCCGGCGAGGACGGAAGTGTGTTCAGCTTGGCTCATGACAATATGTCTCTTGTTTTTGTCTTGCCGCCCGGTTGCGAGCGGGTTTTTAAAAAATGTACCAGATGGTTAATAGTGACGCAGTGGCAGATCGGTTGTCATGTGTTGATTCTGTGCGGTGATCGCCCCGATCGGCGATAATGCCCGGCCAGCCGCTTCAGGCTCATTCAACCGTCACGAGTCCACGCATGTCCGAGTCCGTTTTTCACGCTGCCCGACAGCAAGCCAGCACGTTGTATCTGCCAGCAGGCCCGTGGACGACGGTGCTGGATTGCCTGTGTGCGAAATTCACCGCCATCAGCCGTGAGCAATGGCTGGATCGCATCGCCCGAGGCCGGGTTCTGGACGCCGAAGGTCAAGCCATCACGGCTGACCTGGCGTACCGCGAGGGTCTGAAGATTCATTATTTTCGCGAAGTGCCGAACGAGAAGCCGATCCGTGTCGTCGAGACGATTCTGTACGCCGACGAGCACTTGGTGGTGGCCGACAAGCCGCACTTCCTGCCAGTGACGCCAGCAGGGGAATACGTCGAGCAAACCCTGTTGCGACGCCTGATCCATCGTCTGGATAATCCGGACCTGGTGCCCTTGCATCGCATCGACCGCCACACCGCCGGGCTGGTGCTGTTTTCGGCGAACCGGCAGACGCGTTCTGCCTATCAGGCGCTGTTTCCGACGCGACGTATCGAAAAGTTCTACGAGGCCATTGCCCCAGCGCTGCCGTCGCTGGCGTTCCCACGGATGCATGAGAGCCGTCTGGTGGATGGCGAGCCGTTTTTCCGCATGCAGGAAGCTTCAGGCCCGGCCAACACCCGGACCCGCATTGAAGTGCTTGAGCGTAATGGGCCGTTGTGGCGTTACGGGCTGTATCCGGTTACCGGGAAGAAGCATCAACTGCGTGTACACATGGCCGCACTGGGCGCTGCGATCTGCAACGATCCGTTCTATCCGCAGGTGATCAAGGATGCGGTCGATGACGATCAGCAGCCGCTGAAACTGCTGGCCAAGGCGCTGCGTTTCGATGATCCGCTGAGCAACGAGCCGCGTGAATTTCAAAGCCGGTTGCAGCTCGACTGGTAGCCATAAAGCGAGCAGGCGAAAAAAACCCGCACTCGGCGGGTTTTTTCACATCAGGGACGCTACGCGAGGATCACAGATCCTTGACGGTACGTACCTGATCCTTATTGATGCGGGTTTGCTTGCCATCAAGTTGCTTGAACTCGTAGAAGCCGGAATCTTCATCGTACTTCGGCGTGTCGACAGACTGGATTTCACGACCATCATTCAGGGTGATCACAGTGGGCGATGCGCAGCCAGCCAGGGAGGCGATGCCCAGTGCAAGCAGAAAGGCAGCGGGAAGGGTCCGTTGTTTCATTACTGTGTCTCCAGATGGATTCTTGATTAACTGACCGTAAGACGTATACACCCGCAGCAAGTTCAATGACCAGTCACTTGCGTCGGTTGTCATCTATCCCGGCCAGTAGACAGGGTGTGTTCAGGTTCGCCAGTCTCGGGTCGTCGGCGTCGACCTGCAACGCGATCGGCTGCAGCGGTGCCAGGGCTCGCCGTGGACTGCGTTCGCCGCTCTGCCATGCGGCTTCCAGCATGGCAGCGTGCGCGGTCGGGATGATACATAAAAGTGGCTGCCAGTGTTCGCCTTCACGCACCATGACCGGGTTATCCGGGTGCCTGCCGGCCGTTTCGCGTAGCGCCTGCAGCAGCGACTCATCGATCAGTGGCACGTCGCAGGGCAGCACCAGAAGCGCTGCATGTCGTGCCAGCGGGAGCGCGGCGCGGATCCCGGCCAGCGGACCGTTGAAATCGGTGTCACTGTCCTGAATCACCTGGTCGGCGTAGGTGGCGTATCGATCCAGATTACGGTTGCAGGAAATGATCAGGTCGTCGGTCAGCGGCCGCGTCAAACGATGCAGATGCTGGATCATGGGCTCGCCCCGCCATTCGATCAGCCCTTTGTCGCGACCGCCCATACGCTGTCCGCGACCTCCTGCGAGCAGCAGAATCGAGCAGGGAGGCAGTGGGGCAGGGGCGTTCATCGGACACTCGACGGGCAGCGAAAAGGAGTGCTGTGATATAACACCGGCCTGTTCCCTTAACAACCGGATCGAGGCCATGAAAGCGAAGGCTGACACACCTTTTGTACCCCTGAATATCGCTGTGCTGACCGTCAGCGACACCCGTACCCGCGAAACCGATACCTCGGGCCAGATGTTCGTCGACCGCCTGACCGAAGCCGGTCACGGCCTGATCGAGCGTGTCCTGCTCAAGGACGATCTTTACAAAATTCGTGCCCAGGTGGCGACCTGGATTGCCGACGAGCAGGTTCAAGTCGTCTTGATCACGGGCGGTACAGGCTTTACTGGCCGCGACAGCACGCCGGAAGCGGTGGCTTGTCTGCTGGACAAGCAGGTCGATGGGTTTGGCGAGCTGTTCCGGCAGATTTCGGTTCCGGACATCGGCACCTCGACCATTCAGTCCCGCGCGCTGGCCGGGCTGTCCAATGGCACGTTGGTATGCTGCCTGCCGGGTTCCACCAATGCGGTGCGTACCGCTTGGGACGGCATCCTGGCCCAGCAGCTGGACTCGCGTTTCCGTCCGTGCAATTTTGTCCCGCACCTCAAGCAGGCCGAGCCCTGCGCGACCCGTGGTTGACGGGTCATGAGTGCTGAGCCAAAGGCCTTGATGCCTGTCGAAGACGCCATCCAGCGACTGCTGGAAATGGCTGAAGCTGCGCCCATCAAACAGCGTGAACGGGTGGCGCTGGCCGATGCCCAAGGGCGCGTACTGGCTACGGATCTGGTATCGACGCTGGACCTGCCGCCCTGGCCCAACAGCGCGATGGACGGCTACGCCATGCGTCTGGCGGACTGGCGGGGAGAGCCTTTGCCGGTCAGTCAGCGCATTTTTGCCGGTCAGGCGCCCGAACCGCTCGCGGTGGGAACCTGCGCACGCATCTTCACCGGCGCGCCCGTGCCTGAAGGCGCGGACTGTGTGGAGATGCAGGAAAACGCCGAGGTGCAGGACGACCAGCGCGTAAGGTTTACCGAGCCGTTGAGCGTGGGTCAGAACATTCGCCCTCAGGGCCAGGAAACCCGCACCGGCGATACGGTGCTGGCCGCCGGTACACGGCTGGGCCCGATCGAACTGGGGCTTGCCGCATCGCTTGGTCTGGCCGCGCTGGACGTGGTCCGGCGCGTGCGTGTAGCGGTGCTGTCTACCGGCGATGAACTCATTGAACCGGGCAAGCCGCTGGGGCCGGGACAGATCTACAACAGCAATCGCGTGCTGTTGTGCAGCTGGCTGAAACGCCTGCAGTGCGAGGTGGTGGATGCGGGCATCCTGCCGGATGATCTGCTCCAGACCCGCGCTGCGTTGGCGAGTCTTGACGGGGTCGATCTGATTTTGTCCACGGGTGGCGTATCGGTGGGTGAGGCGGACTTTCTCGGTCATGCATTGCGTGAGGAGGGCGAGTTGTCGTTATGGAAGCTGGCGATCAAACCGGGCAAACCGCTGACGTTCGGGCACTTTCGAGGGGTGCCGGTGATCGGTTTGCCGGGTAATCCGGCGTCCACGCTGGTGACCTTTGCGTTGTTGGCCCGCGCCTATCTGTTGCGTCGTCAGGGCGTGCTCGATGTCGCGCCTCTGAAGTTTGCGGTGCCTGCCGGATTTGCCTGGACGCGTCCAGGCAATCGTCGCGAGTACCTGCGCGGTCGTCTGGAGCAGGGCAAGGCCGTTCCCTATCGTAATCAGAGCTCCGGCGTGCTGCGCAGCGCGGCCTGGGCTGACGGGCTGATCGAGGTACGTGAAGGCGCAACGGTTGCAGACGGTGACTGGGTCAACTTCATTCCCCTGAGCGAGGTCATGGGCTGACGTCATGGCTGGCTGACCGGGCATGAGCTACCCTCAATAACGCTGACAAATCGGGCACCCTGTTTTTGCCCCGGAGTATTGTTATGGCGTCATTGAGAGTGGCTTGTGTCATCCCGACCTACAACGGACGTAAGGACCTGGAGCGCCTGCTGGACTCTCTGGCCATGCAGACTGCGACGTTCGACACGCTGATCGTCGACTCCAGTTCATCGGACGGCACGCTTGAGCTGGCGCGTGCCCGCTGTGCAAATGTGTTGCGCATCGACAGCAAGGACTTCAACCACGGCGGCACCCGGCAGATGATGGTCGATCTGCATCCCGAGTATGACGTTTACGTCTACATGACCCAGGACGCCTACCTCGAAGACGTCGATGCAATTGCCAACATCCTGCTGCCATTCGCCGATCCAAAGGTCGGAGCTGTGTGCGGACGGCAATTGCCGCACAAGAACGCCAACCTGCTGGCCCAGCATGCAAGGCTGTTCAACTACCCGCCCACTTCGCAGATCAAGACCCTGGCCGACGCGCCGGTGCTGGGTATCAAGACGCCGTTCATGTCCAACTCCTTTGCTGCCTATCGCGGCGAAGCGTTGCTGGCCATTGGTGGCTTCCCCCGGCACGTGATCCTGTCCGAAGACATGTACGTCACCGCAAAGATGCTGATCGATGGCTGGAAAGTGGCCTACGAAGGCTCGGCGGTCTGCCGCCATTCGCATAACTACAGCCTGCGTGAAGAGTTTCGTCGTTACTTCGACATCGGCGTGTTCCAGTCGCGTGAGTCATGGATTTACGAGACCTTCGGCGGCATCGCGGGCGAGGGCATGCGCTATGTGAAATCCGAGCTTGCGTTCCTTGGCCCCAGACGCTTCCTCTGGTGGCCAATGTCGTTCGTGCGCAACGCCGTCAAGCTGCTGGCCTACAAACTGAGCAAACAGGAAAAGCATCTTCCGACCGGCGTGAAGAAAAGGCTTGGGATGTACACGCGATACTGGGACAGTCCGTATGCGTGAGCAGGTGCAGCCCGTGACGCCCTGCGTCATATCCTGAAGCCCGCGTACGGTTTTCTGGCCGGCGCTGTCAGGATCGGCACGAAGAGCGATAAAACCCGAATGTCACTGATGCCCGTGCATTCGTGCGTCCCGTGCACTTATACGCTGTACACATGTAAATTTTCCTGAGCGGCTTCGTTTTTTAAAATGCCAGGGCTTTCCTCGCTCTGGACCCCGCCGCTCATGTCTTCCTCTGTCGCCATCGACCCTGTCGCCCCGGCTGCCCAGCCCGCTAAACCTGCGCCCTTCGGCCTGCAGACCATCATCGGGCTTCTGGGCGTGTTACTGGCTGTGCTGGTCGCCGGAATCAACGAAGGCGTCACGCGCATCGCCATGGCCGACATCCGTGGCGCGATGTTCATCGGCGCTGATGAAGCCAGCTGGCTGGTGGCGGCCTATTCAGCGACTTCGGTTGCGGCGATGGCGTTCGCACCCTGGTTTGCGGTCAGCCTGTCGCTGCGGCGCTTCACGCTGGGTGCGATCACGGCCTTCGTCGTGCTGGGCCTGTTGTGTCCGTTTGCGCCGAACTATCCCAGCCTGTTGGTCCTGCGCATCCTGCAAGGCTTGGCAGCAGGCTGCCTGCCGCCGATGCTGATGACCGTTGCGCTGCGTTTTCTGCCGCCCGACATCAAACTCTACGGGCTGGCCGGTTACGCGTTGACGGCGACCTTCGGCCCGAGTCTGGGCACGCCGCTCGCCGCGTTGTGGACCGAGCACTTCAACTGGCAATGGACGTTCTGGCAGGTCATTCCTCCGTGCCTGGTCGCGATGATCGCCATCGGCCAAGGCATTCCTCAAGACCCACTGCGGCTGGAGCGCTTCAGAACCTTCAACTGGCGCGGCATCGTGTTGGGGATGCCGGCAATCGTTGCAGTGGTGATCGGCATCCTGCAGGCCAATCGTCTGGACGGGCTGGAGTCCTCATTGATCCGCTGGTTGCTGGGCGGCGGCCTGTTGTTGCTGGTGGCGTTCATGGTCAATGAATGGTTTACGCCCGTGCCGTTTTTCAAGTTGCAGTTGCTGGCCGACCGTAACCTGTCGCACGCCTTGCTTACCTTGGGTGGCGTGCTGATCGTGCTCACGGCCGTGGCGTCGATTCCGTCGTCCTACCTGGCGCAGGTGCAGGGTTATCGGCCCTTGCAGACCGCGCCGTTGATGCTGATCGTGGCCTTGCCGCAATTGATCGCGCTGCCACTTGTCGCTGCGTTGTGCAACCTGCGCTGGATCGACTGCCGCTGGGTACTGGCGCTTGGGCTTGGCCTGCTGGCGCTGTATTGCGGTCTGGCTACGCAGATGACCTCCGAGTGGATCCGCGACAATTTCTACTGCCTGCAATTGCTGCAGATCGTTGCCCAGCCGATGGCGGTGCTGCCGTTGCTGATGCAGGCGACCGGAGGCATTGCGCCGCCCGACGGCCCGTTTGCCTCGTCGTGGTTTAACACCGTGCGCGGGCTGTCGGCAGTCATTGCCACTGGCCTGCTGGAAGCCCTGACCACCTCACGCCAGCATTTCCACTCCAACGTGCTGGTGGACCGGCTGGGCAATTCGCCCTGGCTGGCCGCCGACGACTCTGTGGCGTCGCTGACTCATCGTCTGCATGAGCAAGCCGTGGTACTGACCAGCGCCGATTTGTATTTCTGCATGGGTTGGCTCGCCGCCGGGCTGATCCTGCTGATTCCCCTGATGCCGACGCGGGTCTATCCGCCGCGTGCACTGAACTGATTTCCCGTCGAGACTTTTTTCATGAGCATGACCTCAAAGCAGACCCTGGCCCTGTGTGGCGCAGCCATCGTGCTTGCCGCTCTGGGCATCTACACACTGGTCGGTGACAGCACCCATCAGGCGACCAACGATGCATTCATCACGGCGGACTACTCAGTGGTTGCGCCTAAAGTGTCAGGTTTCATCAGTCAGGTGCTGGTTGAGGACAACCAGCCTGTCAAGGCGGGACAACTGCTGGCAGTGATCGACGACCGTGATGTGCAAACTGCGCTGGCCTCGGCAGAGGCGGGCGTCATGACTGCCGAAGCGGAGCTTGAGCAGGTCATCGCGCTGCTGCAACGCCAGACAGCCATGATTGATCAGGCCAGGGCCGCGTTGACAGCCAGCACGGCGGCAGTTCGCTTTGCCGAGCAGGAACGTACCCGTTACGAGCATCTGGCAGGCGCAGGCGCTGGCACGGTGCAGAACGCGCAACAGGCGCGTAACCGGATAGACACGGCCAACGCCCATCACGCCAGTGCCAGCGCTTCGTTGGTGGCCGAGCGTAAACAGATCGACATCCTGAGTGCGCGCCAGCACAGCGCCGAGGCGAACCTCAAGCACGCGCAGGCCACTCGCGATCAGGCGCGGCTGCAACTGTCTTACACGCGCATCGTTGCGCCGATTGACGGTGTGGTCGGCGAGCGTGCGGTACGCGTGGGTAACTACGTCAATCCAGGTAGCAGGCTGCTGTCGGTGGTGCCGCTGGCCGACGCCTATGTGGTGGGCAACTTTCAGGAAACCCAGCTGACCCATGTGAGCGTCGGCCAAGCGGTTCAAGTGCGGGTCGATACTTACCCTGATGAAGTCCTTAAAGCGCATGTACACAGCATCGCCCCTGCCACCGGCGTGACCTTTGCCGCCGTGCGGCCTGACAACGCGACGGGCAACTTCACCAAGGTGGTGCAGCGCATTCCGGTGAAAATCATCCTGGATCCCGGCCAGCCGCTGGCTGCGCGATTGCGCGTCGGCATGTCGGTGGACGCCAGCATCGACACGCAAGCGCCGCGCACTGAACAAAAAGCGGGTGCCTTGTGAGTCGCCTCATTGCAATGAGCGGTCTGGCGTTGTTGACGAGCCTGTCGGGTTGTCAGGTCGGTCGGGATTTCCAGCGCCCGCAGAGCAGCGATGTGCAGTGGCTGCCGATTCAGGGCGAACAGGCCGCCAGTCAGATTAATACCACCCCTTATAGTGCGCGTTGGTGGGAGATATTCCGTGACGCGCAGTTGTCATCACTGGTTGATCGGGCAGCGGCTTCCAACCTTGATCTGAGAATGGCGCAGGCGCGGCTGACGCAAAGCCGGGCGGCGCGTCAGGTGGTTACCGGCGAGCAAGCGCCGAGCGTGGCGGGCACGCTGGGCTATCAGCGCAAACGCAACAGCGCCGAAGGGCTGAACGATCCGTCAGGTAACGAGGGCAGGGCGGCCTTCAGCCAGTGGGACGGCGGCGTCAATGCCAGTTGGGAAGTGGATCTATGGGGGCGCGTCAAGCGTGAGGTCGAGGCTGCCGATGCCAATGTGGACGTTGCCGAAAACGATCAGCGTGCGGCGCTGTTGTCGCTGCAGGCTGAAGTGGCCAGGGACTATCTGCAACTGCGTGGCACCCAGGCCGTGCTCGCCGTGACCCGACAGAATCTTCAGCTGTCACGCAACAGCCTGGAGTTGTCGCAGATCAGGCAGGGCAGTGGGGTCGCGACCAATCTGGATGTGGCTGAAGCGGCGGCGCAGGTGTCGGCTGTCGAATCGCGTTTGCCAGTGCTTGAGCAGCGGCAGGCGCAATTGATCAACGCGCTGGGGTTGCTGCTGGCCCAGTCTCCGAGAGCCTTGCAGGCCGAACTGGAGAAACCTCAAGCCATGGTCGCCGTGCCTGCCACTGTGCCGGTGGGGCTGCCTTCGGAGCTGGCGCAGCGTCGCCCGGACATTCGCCGCGCCGAAGCGCGCCTGCATGCGGCGACAGCGAGCATCGGTGTGGCGCAGGGTGATTTCTACCCGCGGATTGTGCTGTCGGGCAACGTGGGTTTTCAGGCCTTGCAATTGTCTGACTTTGGCAGTTGGGGCTCACGCCAGTTGGGTATCGGCCCGCAATTGAGCCTGCCGATTTTCGAAGGCGGGCGTCTGCGTGGCATGTTGCGGTTGCGCGAAGCCCAAGAGCAGGAAGCTGCGCTGTCCTATCAACAGACTGTACTGCGCGCCTGGCAGGAAATAGACGACAGTATGAGCCTCTACAATGCCAGCCAGCTTCAGCAGCGCAAGCTGGAAGAGGCGGTGCGCCAAAATCGTATCGCGCTGGAGACCGCCAGACGTCAGTACGCGGAAGGCGTGGTGGATTTCCTCAATGTGCTGACCGTGCAACGCACGCTTCTAGAGGTCGAGCAGCAATGGGTGCAAAGCTCCACCACCCAGGCTCAGGCCCTGGTCAGCCTGTACGCTTCACTGGGTGGTGGCTGGTAACGTTACGCTTTGGCAGCTTCCTCTTCTTCAAGGCGGTCCGCTTCGAACAGTTGGGCGAGTTCTGCACGCGCCTCGCGGGCGGTTTGCAGTACTTTGGCCTCGTCGTCGTAAATCTCATGCTGCGCGGCGAGCACCTGTTCGTCGTGGCGTTTGAAGCGGCTTATGCGTGCGTCGGCTTGCGCCTCGCTCAGGCCCAGCCCCAGCAACGTCTGACGGGACATCTCAAGGCTTGAGTAGAACGTTTCGCGCACCGCATGGGCTCCGGCATCCATCAGCTTGTGAACGTGCTGGCGGTTGCGAGCACGAGCGATGATCTTCATGTGCGGGTAGAGCTTGTTGATCAGTTCGGCAGTCTTGATGTTGATGTCCGGATCATCGGTGGCAATGATGAAAAACTCGGCGTCCTGCACCTTGGCGGCCCTGAGGATTTCCGGGCGCAACGGGTCGCCGTAAAAGACCGGCACGTTGCCAAAACTGCGCGAGAATTCAATGGACTCCACGGCGGTGTCCAGCGCCACGAACGGAATCTTCTGCGCACGCAGAATCCGCGCGACGATCTGGCCCATACGGCCCATGCCAGCGATCACCACTCGCGGCTTGTCGGTCTGAATGTCGCGGTACTCCTCCGGCACTTCCACCACTTTGGCCTTGGGCTTGATCCAGCGCGCCAGGGCAATGAACAGCAATGGGGTGATCGCCATCGACAGGGTGATGGTCAGTACCAGCATGTCGTAGAGGCCTGCCTCGAACAGCCCTTGCGCACTGCCGATCTTGAACACCACAAAGGCGAATTCGCCGCCCGCTGCCAAGACCAGGCCCAGGCGCAGTGCGCTTCTTTTACTCAACCCACCTGCCGTGCGGCCGATGAAAAACAGCAGCGGCAGCTTGATTGCGACCAGCAACAGCGTAAGGCCCAACACCACCAAGGGCGCGCTGAACAGCAGGCTGATATTGGCGCCCATGCCAACGCTGATGAAGAACAGCCCGAGCAGCAAACCTTTGAAGGGCTCGATCTGGGCTTCCAGTTCGTGGCGGTATTCAGAATCGGCCAACAGCAGGCCTGCCAGGAACGCGCCCAGTGCCATTGAGACGCCGACCAGCTCCATCAGCCACGCCGTGCCGATCACTACCAACAGCGCCGTCGCCGTCGAGACTTCCTGAATACGAGTCTTGGCCACGACACGAAACACCGGGCGCAGCAGGTAGCGTCCGCCTACGACCACGATGGCGATGCTGCCCAGCACACGCAGTCCATGGTTGATGCTTTCCTGAGTGGTCGTTGCGTGGTCGGCGCCTGCAAGGAACGGCACCAGGGCGATCAGTGGGATGGCGGCAATGTCCTGAAACAGCAGAATGGCAAACGCCATGCGCCCATGCGGGCTGTTCAATTCCTTGCGCTCGGCCAGACTTTGCAGGCCGAAGGCCGTGGAGGACAGCGCCAGGCCCAGGCCGAGAATCACCGCAGTGTTCAGCGTTTGACCGAACGCGAGCAAAGCAACGGTGCCGATCACCAGGCCGGTCAATAGCACTTGGGCCATGCCGACGCCGAAAACGGCCTTGCGCATCACCCACAGGCGTTTCGGGGACAACTCCAGACCGATGATGAACAGCAGTAATACCACCCCAAGTTCAGAGATGTGGCTGACACTCTCGGTATCTCCTATCAACCCCAGTACCGATGGGCCGATCACGACGCCTGCGAACAGATAGCCGATGACAGCGCCGAGTTTGAGGCGCTTTGCCAGCGGCACCGCAATGACCGCGGCGAACAGAAACACAACTGCGGCCTGCAGCAGGCTGCCTTCATGGGGCATGTGAAACTCCTTGGCAATAACGGGAAACGATTTGAAACAGGTCCGCATTAAACCACGTGAGTTTTTCTCGGCAATGCTCAACGGGGCATGACGATCATCAGTGCAATTGATGAATGAGCCGGTTGTGATCGGATAAGGCGTGTGTCACGTAATGAGTGCAACGCATTGCAGCGATGCCATCGGTCCGGCATCGGCGTAAGATGTCGGCGCGTTTGCACAGCGCCAATGCCGTTGACGAAGTATTCAGGAAAAACCGAAATGACCAATAAACAACGTTTGATGTATTCGATTCTGATCGCACTGGGTGTACTGGCGATCATGCTGGGCCTGTCGCACCTGCAGAACAGCGGCGTGATCAGCGAGAAAACCTTTCAGTACATCGCCATCGGTGTTGCGGTTCTGGTCGTGGTCCTGAACGGGATCATGCGTCGCAAGGTCAAGCGCTGAGAGTGACCAGACGCGCGGCATTTGCGGGACGGTTTATCTGTCTGAATTCCCCAGCCATTCCATCGCGCGCGGATGAAGGCTGTAGGTCTTGTCCTCATTGAGGTGGATCACGCCTTCATCGCACAAGCGCTTGAGCACTTCTCGCACGCTGAGGAACGACAGCGGTACATCGAGCCTGAGTAGCTGGCTATGAACGCCTCGTACGCCGAGTGACTGACCGCTTTCGCTGGAAACCAGCAAGGCGTCGAGTACCTTGAGCCTGACCAGACTGGTACGCAGTCCGAAGCTTTTCAGCAGCAGCCGGATATGGTCGTTACCAGGGCGTTCTACCTCTGCCGCAGACGTTCGTGCCTGCGAGGCAATGGCCGTCTGCCTGAGCATCGTGCGGGTTGTGACTCCTTGACGGTTGAACATGCGCAAACTCCTTTTCAGGCTTTTTAGACAACTCTCACCTAATAAGACGAACGAGCGGCTAAAAACCTCAGCGTTGCGCGAAAAAAAATGGCAGGCGATTGCCGGACGGAGTTTGACGTTGCGCCGTAGCCCCTTACGCATCAAGGGGCCTGGCGCCCTGAGCGCAGGCAGATGCACTGTTTCTGAATGTAAGCGTATGGCGTAACGGGGCTTCGCTATCAGCCTTTGGGCGAGGCTGGCGGACGTCTGTTGAGCACTGGATTACCGTTCTGATTCTGGGTCACAAAGACCGGCAATACCTTGGGAAGGGATGTCAGCAGACTGGATATATCACGGGTGTTGTAGCTGCCTCCGAGACGAATCGCGCCGGTCGCGTTGTCGGCCAGCAGAATAGGAGTCTGCAGGTAGCGATTGATCAGCGGCAGGGCCTGACTCAACGGTACGTCGTTAAAGATCAGCTTGCCATTGCGCCATGCCAGGCTGGTGTCGTTGACATCCGTGCGGCTAATGCCGGGTCGGGTGTCTCCTGCCTTGTAACTGGCCTGCATGCCGGGATCGAGGTGATGACGTGCGCCCGTAAGGGTGCGGTCACTCTCGACCTGCACCGAGCCTTCTACCAGCATGACTCGTACCTGATCCTGATACGTCCACACATTGAACCGGGTTCCCGTGACCGTGATGCTGCCCTGGCCCGCATCCACCACGAAAGGATGGGTGCTGTCGTGGCTGACCTCAAAGAACGCTTCACCCTTCTTCAGGGTGACGTTGCGCCGGTTCTTGTAGTTGGCATAGCTCAGCTCTGTGCCCAGGTTCATTTCCACACGACTGCCGTCGTTCAACGTGACCAGGCGGGTGGCATTCGTCGTACTGTAGGTTTCATAGGCGTTGGGGATCAGGCCCTGGTTCCAGCCAATATAACCGGCCACCGGAACCGCCAGGGCGCAAATAGCCGCAGCGGCAGCAAACGTGCGCCAGGATCGCGAGCGGCCTTGCCGACGAACTGCAGGCACTGATTTCGCCGCTGTCGGTGACAGGATTGGCGCAGTAGAGGCGACGGGCGCGGGATTGACTGGCTCGACCTGACCGGACATATCCCAGATTTCCTGCATGGCCTTGTACTCGGCGGCGTGCGCCGGATGGGCCTGGAGCCACAGTTCGAAGTGCTTTCTCTCCACAGGCGAGCAGTCGTCAGCATGCAGACGCATGCACCAATGCGCGGCGGCATCGGTGATTGCATCGTATTCTGCTTCGCTGAGGAGGGGGTCGCTCATGGGCGCTCCGGTGTGTACCGTTGGCGCATTCTACCCCCGGATGACAGCGTGGGAGAACATCGCGTGGCTGTTGCCTATCGTCGCAGCCCTTAATTCCTCGTGAATGTGATCGGCTCTCATTGATGTAAAAACGACACGCATGTTTCTCCCGTGTCTGCACAGCGGTACTCTCGGTGGCATTGATCGTCTTCCTGTTCTGATGCACCGGAGCTCAGATGCACACACCTAATCCTGATGACTCGACACCCACGCTTTCATATCAGCAACTGACTGACTTGCTCGAGCGAATCTTTCTGGCCCACGGCACATCGGCTCAGGTTGCGGGCGAGCTGGCGAAAAACTGCGCAGGCGCCCAGCGTGACGGGGCGCACAGCCACGGTATCTTTCGCATTCCCGGGTACCTGTCTTCACTGGCCAGCGGCTGGGTCGATGGCAGGGCAGTGCCCGTGGTGGAAGATGTCGGTGCCGCCTTTGTCAGGGTCGATGCCGCCAACGGATTTGCCCAGCCGGCGCTGGCGGCGGCAAGGCCGTTGCTCATCGAGAAGGCACGTGATGCAGGCATCGCGATCCTCGCCATTCGCAGCTCACATCATTTTGCGGCGCTGTGGCCGGATGTCGAACCCTTCGCCCAACAAGGTCTGGTCGCGTTGAGCCTGGTCAACAGCATGACCTGTGTTGTGCCGCATGGCGCACAAAAGCCACTGTTCGGCACCAACCCGATTGCGTTTGCCGCGCCGCGGGCAGGTGCAGACCCTATTGTGTTTGATCTGGCCACCAGTGCCATGGCCCATGGCGACGTACAGATCGCCGCTCGCGAAGGTCGCCTGCTACCGGAAGGCATGGGGGTCGACCGTAACGGTCAGCCGACGGTCGAGCCGGCGGCCATTCTGGCAGGTGGCGCGTTGCTGCCGTTTGGTGGGCACAAGGGGGCGGCTTTGTCGATGATGGTCGAACTGCTGGCCGCAGGTTTGACGGGCGGACATTTTTCATTCGAGTTCGACTGGTCAAAACACCCGGGCGCGCAGACACCCTGGACCGGTCAGTTGGTGATTGTCATCGACCCGGACAAGGGCAGCGGCCAGTCTTTTGCGCAGCGCAGCGAAGAACTTGTGCGCCAGCTTCACGGCGTTGGCCAGACCCGCATGCCCGGTGACCGGCGGTACAGCGAGCGAGTGAAGTCGAGTGTCCATGGCATTCCGATTGCCGCGCAGGACCTTGCGCGACTCCAGTCGCTGGCTGGGGTCTTTTAGGTACCGTGTAGTCCCATGACCATTCGTCGTGATTGGGCTTGTGTTAGCGCCTTGATCTAAATACTGTATGCATAACCAGTAAATAGAGAAGAGGTGTTTCATGTCCCTGAAGTCAGCGCAAAGCCCGGTTGCTCATCAGCTTCGTAGCAGTGCAACGGTCAATGAGATGCAGCGGGAAGATTTTCTTGCCCTGGCCGCCGCCCTGCGCCAGTTCAACGCTTACGAAGCGCAGGTCTGCATGGTGGTTGCGGCGGCCCAGGCAGGAAGTGATTACCGCCAAACGCGTGTCGAATAAACGCTCGATAGGCCAGCATGTGTATTGGATGCAGCGTATGGTGGGGTGTCATTCCACTTCGGATATAGCTGATGAACGATTTCGGCGCACGACTCAAAGAAGAGCGCCAGACAATGGGGCTGTCGCAGCAAGGGTTCGCTGCAATTGGTGGTGTCGAGGCCAATGCCCAAGGCAAATATGAAAATGGTAATCGCATGCCGCGTTCCAGCTATCTGGTGGCGCTGAGTGAAAGAGGTGTCGATGTGCTCTATCTGCTATCGGGCAGCAGAATGCCGGTTGGCGTGGACTCGCTATCAGCGGCCGAGCGAGACATCATTCTTCAGTTCAGGTCGCTCAGCGAGGCGGCCCAGAATGCGATAAGAGAGTTGGCGCTGTCCCTGCGCAAGCACTTCGACTGATCATCATTTCACTCTCGTTCAAGCCGTCCGGTTGATTGTGAATATACGAAACATATATGATTCGTATATTCAACGTGAGGTGAGCGATGGGCCTGGTAAAAATTTCCGAAGAAATGCACGCGAATCTTCGCTGTGCGAGCGTTGCGCTCAGTCGTTCCATCAATGCGCAGGCTGAGCACTGGATGCGCATCGGTATGCTGGCCGAATTGCACCCGACGCTGGATTACAGCGAGATCTGTCAGATGCTGATTCGTCTTGAAGGTACTGACGGCAACGTACTCAAGTCCGACTCGTTCAAGATGTCCGAACTGTCGAAGGCGGCCTCATGAGCCATTCAATCAGCCTCAAGAGCGAGCAAGACCTGGTTCATCTGCGCATTGCCGGCAGGCTGGCCGCTGATGTGCTGGCCATGATCACGCCTCACGTCAAGGCAGGTATCAGCACAGAAGCGCTGGACGATATCTGTAACGACTATATCGTCAAGGATCTCAAGGTGATCCCGGCCAACGTCGGGTACCACGGCTTTACCAAGACGACATGCATATCGCCCAACGCGGTGGTTTGCCATGGCATTCCCTCTGCGTCGGACATTCTCAAGGATGGCGACATCGTCAATATCGACGTCGCCGTTATCAAGGACGGCTGGTACGGCGACACCAGCCGCATGTATCTGGTAGGTGAAGTCAGTCCTTTGGCCCGGCGTCTGGTCGAGACCACTTACGAAGCAACGCGAGCCGGAATACATGCGGTCCGTCCCGGCGCGACATTGGGCGATATTGGCCATGCGATCCAGACCGTCGCTCATCGCGAGGGATTCAGTGTAGTGCGTGAGTATTGCGGACACGGTATCGGTCGCAAGTACCATGAAGAGCCGCAGGTGCTGCATTACGGCACTCCAGGCAAAGGCCTGAAGTTGAAAGAAGGCATGGTTTTTACGATCGAGCCCATGATCAACGCTGGAAAGGCCGGCACCCGCACACTGCCGGATGGCTGGACGGTTCTGACCAGCGACATGTCGTTGTCGGCGCAGTGGGAACACATGGTTGCGGTCACGGCAACCGGTTTCGAGTTGCTCACGCCCTGGCCCGAAGGCACCGGTTCTTATCCGGCGATATGAATCGCGTCGGCAACGGTTAAAAAAACGACCTTGAACAGGTCGTTTTTTCTATGAGCATTCAGGGTGTGCGCTTTACAGGGTGCATCTTTTCCAGCGGACGTCTGTCACCCCGAAACCTTGCGCCTGCAGGGTTGCCAGACGAATCGGCCCTGCCGCGATGTGGTCGCTGACCGTACCCACGCCGGCATGCAAAGTTGCGCAGTGCAGTGCATCGCTTTGGCACAGGTGCAGTGCCTGGTGAACGAAGCTGTGGATTTCGCCTTTGAACCGGTAGTGAATTTCAAATTCCATTTGATTCATCGTTGGTCGCCTGCAAGGCGTATACGCTACGCCATCTTAAAATGAGTACGTTCGGGTACGGGCAATGTGAGGTGTGAGACGCCTCAGAACTGCTATTTCATTTCGAGATCGATACGGGCTTTAACTGCTGGAAGGGGCCTTGATCGGACTGCTGTCTCTAGGAACCGCAGGTCGAGAATTGCACCTTTATTCGGGAAGGTGAACAGTCGTCCGATAAGTGGCATCAGGTCACATTCATTTGCGCACACGTGATGTCGGATAGCTGCTCAAATGGAGGTCTGGCATTCATTCAGCTTGTCATCACGTGCAGGATTTCAGGTCGACAGGGCCTACAAATTCATTGCCGTGGCCCATCACACAGGCAACTCGCTGGTTGCGTTGGCGTTCCCAGGGCTGCGCGGGGTAAGTCTTGTTCCAGGCTTGATAAAGTTGCTGATCCTGCCGGGACAGCCGCAGATTGTAATGCTTGCTCATGTAGAAGTAGGTGCGCGCAATCATGCCGCGTATCGAGGGTCGAGGCATGACCTTTCTGGCCTTGAAATCCACCTGCGTCAGGCATGAGCCGTATTGGCCTTTCTGTTCGGGAATCCATCCGAAGCTGAAGTTGTTACGGTCACCGTTGACCTCGCCGATACTGGGCACCAGATTATGCAGGTCGGCCTCGGCGCGCTTGTAGACCACGTCGTTCCTCGTACAATTCTTGCGTCCACCGTTCTGCCAGCACTGGCGCAGGTGGCCGATTTGCCAGGCCGGTACGATGTGCTCCCATTCAATACGTTTCGCACGAGCCGCGTTTTTGCGGGGTACATATCCGCAGCCCGCGAGATCGACGCGATTGCCCGTGTACTTGCACCCGCAATAGAACTCGGTCGACTGCGGCGCATACAGGCCCCAGGCAATTTTCTTCGCCTCGCTGAACGTGCGTGGCGCCTCGGCTAGAGCGGACGTGGCGAGGAGGCCGAGGCAAAACAGCGTGGACAACCGGAGCGCCATGCCGTCAGTCTTCCTTGGGCACTGTCCAGAATATCTGCACGCCGCCGTCGTCGCGCCAGGCGAGCGTGACGTTATCGTTCTCCGCAATTTCTTCGAGCAGTTGCGCCCAATCGTCTTCCGATTCGTCCGGCAGCCGAAAGAGCAGGGCGGCTCTGGATTTCTGTGCTGTCGGCGAATTGATGATCTTTTGTACCCGAATGCCCATGCGTTGATAGGCATCGGGAGTGGAGGTCGCTGCGGATGAATTTGCCACGAAAAAATCCCTCAATTAGCTGTATGTGCGTACAGTATTTGAGTGTCTAATCTTTCGCAACACTTACGTAGGATAATGTTTGCGGCGCATTCGCAAGCCTGTATGGTTTTGCCGACACCTTCGCTATCCGACTTGAGGAGTGACACATGAATTTCAACTGGTTGCTGTTACCGGCTGTGGTGGCAGCGTCGCTGGTGCTGACGGGGTGTTCAACACCTTCGGTTGTCACGTTACAGAATGGTACGCAGTACATCACCCAGGATGCGCCCAAGACCAAGAGCCGCGATGGCTTCTATGAGTTCGAGGACATCTCGGGAAAAACCATCAGGATCAAGGCCGACGAGGTGGCCACTATCCGCCCAAAAGACTGAGACAGCGCTGCCCGGGTCAATCCCTCGGGCAGACTTGATTCAGACGATTGACAAAGCGCGCGACATTTTTCATAGTTCGTTTCTCGCAAACGTTTGCGTATCAATCCGCCGGATTGATCCTGCGTCGTTCGCCCGAACAATAATCACAAGATCGGAGATGAACTCATGAAGCTGCCATTCGCTGGACGCCTTCTCGCTGTTGCCATGTTTTCTGCCCTTGCGGCAGTGGTCCCCCTCTCTGCCGTACACGCCCAGACGCCGGAAAAGCCCAAGGTCGCGCTGGTCATGAAATCCCTCGCCAATGAATTCTTCCTGACCATGGAAGATGGTGCCAAGGCCTATCAGAAAGAACACGCCAGTGAGTTCGACCTGATCACCAACGGTATCAAGGATGAGTCCGATACCGCTGCCCAGATCAGCATCGTGAATCAGATGATCGTTTCCAAGGTCGACGCGCTGGTCATTGCGCCTGCCGACTCGAAAGCGCTGGTATCGGTCTTGAAGAAAGCCACCGACGCGGGCATCAAGGTCGTCAATATCGACAACCAGCTTGATCCCGACGTGCTCAAGGGCAAGGACCTGCAGATTCCGTTCGTAGGCCCGGACAACCGTAAGGGTGCTGCCAAGGTGGGCGATTACCTGGCCACGAAACTCCAGGCCGGTGATCAAGTCGGCATCATCGAAGGTGTGCCGACCACCACCAACGCTCAGCAGCGCACTGCAGGTTTCAAGGACGCCATGGACAAAGCCCAGATGAAGGTTGTCTCGGTGCAATCCGGCAACTGGGAAATCGACAAGGGCAATGCCGTTGCTTCGGCCATGCTCAATGAGTACCCGAACCTCAAGGCACTGCTGGCGGGTAACGACAGCATGGCGCTGGGTGCGGTCTCGGCCGTGCGTGCTGCCGGCAAGGCAGGCAAGGTAATGGTGGTCGGTTACGACAACATCAACGCCATCAAACCGATGCTCAAGGATGGTCGCGTGCTCGCCACTGCCGATCAGTTCGCTGCCAGGCAAGCGGTGTTCGGGATCGAAGCGGCGCTCAAGGCCGTCAAGGGCGAGAAGGTCGACGTCAATGAAAAAGGCGTTATCGAAACGCCAGTCGAGCTCGTTACCAAACCTTGATCCACGCCGGGTAAAGGCGCCTGCCCGAACAGGGCAGGCGCTGGGAGAAATGTATGTCAGCGTCTGCTCAGACGGCTGTTCTTTCGGTCAGTGGCATTGGTAAAACCTACGCTCAACCCGTGCTTGGCGATGTCGACCTGACGTTGATGCGCGGCGAAGTGCTGGCCCTGACCGGGGAAAACGGTGCCGGTAAAAGCACCTTGTCAAAGATCATTGGCGGACTGGTCACTCCGACCACCGGCCAGATGCACTATCAGGGTCAGCCTTATCAACCGGCGAACCGTACCCAGGCCGAAAAGCTCGGAGTCCGCATGGTCATGCAGGAGTTGAACCTGCTGCCGACCCTGACTGTTGCCGAAAACCTGTTTCTGGATGATCTTCCGCGCCGTGCAGGCTGGATCGATCGCAAGCGCCTGCGTGAAAACGCAATCAAGGCCATGGCCCAGGTTGGCCTGGAAGCCATCGACCCCGATACGCTGGTAGGCGATCTGGGGATCGGGCACCAGCAGATGGTCGAAATTGCCCGTAATCTGGTGGGCGACTGCCATGTGCTGATTCTCGATGAACCGACGGCGATGCTCACCTCGCGTGAAGTCGAGATGCTGTTCGAACAGATTACCCGGCTACAGGCCCGCGGTGTCTCGATCATCTACATTTCCCACCGCCTCGAAGAGTTGGCCAGAGTGTCCCAGCGTATCGCTGTACTGCGTGACGGCAAGCTGGTCTGCGTCGAGCCGATTTCGCGTTACAACAGTGAGCAACTGGTCACTCTGATGGTCGGGCGCGAGCTGGGTGAACACATGGACATGGGGGCGCGACAGATTGGCGAAGTCGCGCTGTCTGTTAAATCGCTCAACCGAAAAGGCAAGGTTCAGGACGTCTCGTTTGACGTGCGCCGTGGCGAGATCTTTGGTATTTCCGGCCTGATCGGCGCCGGGCGTACTGAGCTGTTGCGCTTGATCTACGGTGCCGATACTGCCGACAGCGGCAGCATTGAAGTAGGCCAGCCCCTGCAGGCAGTCAGCATTCGCTCGCCCGCCGATGCCGTCGAGCACGGCATCGCGCTGATTACCGAAGACCGCAAAAGCGAAGGTTTGCTGATGTCGCAATCAATCAGCGCCAACATTGCACTTGGCAACATGAATGCGATCTCCAGAGGCGGCATTGTCAACGCAGGTGATGAACTCAAACTGGCACAACGGCAAGTGGACGCCATGCGCATTCGCAGCTCAAGTCCGACCCAACTGGTGTCGGAGCTGTCCGGTGGCAATCAGCAGAAGGTCGTGATTGGCCGCTGGCTGGAGCGTGACTGCCCGGTGATGCTGTTCGACGAGCCGACGCGTGGCATCGATGTCGGCGCCAAGTTCGACATCTACGCGTTGCTGGCCGAACTGACCCGTCAGGGCAGGGCGCTGGTGGTGGTGTCCAGTGACCTGCGCGAGCTGATGCTGATCTGTGATCGCATCGGCGTGCTGTCGGCCGGTCGAATGATCGAAACGTTCGACCGTGACAGCTGGAGCCAGGACCAATTGCTTGCCGCCGCCTTTGCCGGATATCAGAAACGTGACGCGCTGCTCAATGACGCCGCGCCCAGGAACGACTCATGAAAAACACTACACCCTCGACGCCGACGATGCCTGTGCGCCGCGGCGGCAATTACCTCGGGCTGGGCACCTATCTGGGCCTGGCGGGCGCATTGCTGGCGATGATCGTTCTGTTCTCGCTGCTCAGTGACCACTTCCTGTCGTATCAGACCTTCAGCACGCTGGCCAACCAGATCCCCGATCTCATGGTGCTGGCGGTGGGCATGACCCTGATCCTGATTATCGGCGGCATCGACCTCTCCGTAGGGTCGGTACTGGCGCTGGCTGCCTCGGCCGTCAGCGTGGCGATTCTCGGTTGGGGCTGGAGCGTTTTTCCGGCTGCGCTGCTGGGCATTGCCTGCGCGACCCTGGCAGGCACCATTACCGGCTCGATTACTGTGGCCTGGCGTATTCCATCGTTCATCGTGTCCTTGGGCGTGCTGGAGATGGCCCGCGGTGTGGCGTACCAGATGACCAACTCGCGCACAGCCTACATCGGTGATTCATTCGCCTGGTTGTCGGACCCGGTGGCGTTCGGCATTTCACCTTCGTTCATCATCGCGCTGATGGTGATCTTCATTGCTCAGGCGGTGCTGACGCGCACGGTATTCGGTCGCTACCTGATCGGTATCGGCACCAACGAAGAAGCTGTGCGCCTGGCAGGCATCAATCCCAAGCCGTACAAGATCCTGGTGTTCTCGCTGATGGGGCTGCTGGCCGGTGTGGCGGCGCTGTTCCAGATCTCTCGCCTTGAAGCCGCCGACCCCAATGCCGGTGCCGGGCTCGAACTGCAGGTCATCGCTGCCGTGGTCATTGGCGGTACCAGCCTGATGGGCGGGCGCGGCTCGATCATCAGCACGTTTTTCGGCGTGTTGATCATCTCGGTATTGGCGGCTGGCCTGGCTCAGATCGGTGCCACAGAACCCACCAAACGCATCATCACCGGCGCCGTCATCGTGATTGCCGTGGTGCTGGACACCTACCGCAGCAATCGGGCGCGGCGACAGGGCTGACATGGCAACCATCAAGGACGTAGCAGCACTGGCCGGGATATCCTACACAACGGTCTCCCATGTGCTGAACAAGACCCGGCCGGTGAGTGAGCCGGTGCGGCTCAAGGTCGAGGCGGCCATCGCGCAACTGGACTACGTGCCCAGCGCAGTGGCCCGCTCGCTAAAGGCCAAGAGTACCTCGACCATCGGGTTGTTGATTCCCAACGGCATGAACCCTTATTTCGCCGAGTTGGCCAGGGGCATTGAGGATTACTGCGAGCGTAACGGCTTCTGCGTGATTCTTTGCAACTCGGATGACAACCCGGACAAGCAGCGCAGTTACCTGCGCGTGCTGCTGGAGAAACGTGTCGACGGTTTGATCGTGTCGTCGGTGGGCGGCGATACCAGCATCCAGGGTGGCCTGACGGAAGTTCGCACGCCGCTGGTGATTGTCGACCGCGAACTGGCAGGCATAGAAGCCGACATGGTGCGTATCGATCATGAGCAGGGCGCTTATCTGGCCACGCGTCATTTGCTGGATCTGGGTCATCGGCGAGTCGCCTGCATCGGTGGGCCGCAACACAGTCTGGTGGCCGAGATGCGGCTGGCGGGATACCGACGTGCCATGCAGCAGGCTGCTGCCGAAATCGTTTCGGGTTGGGCGGTGCACAGCGAGTTCACCAGTTCCGCAGGCTATGACGCTGCGGGTCAATTGCTCGCCGAACACCGGCCGACCGCGATTTTTGCCGGCAACGACGTGATCGCCATCGGTGTGCTGCGTGCGGCCGCCGAGCGCGGTATCAATGTGCCTCGGGACTTGTCCGTCATCGGTTTCGATGACATCGAAATGAGTCGTTATGTGTACCCGGCGCTGACGACAGTCGGGCAATCGATCATGCAACTGGGTGAAACAGCCGCTGAAATGCTGCTGTGCAGAATCGCCGCGCCAAACGCTTCACCGGTTGAAAAGCGCCTTGTGACGCCCGTCGTCATGGTACGAGAATCTACAGCGGCACCCAACAGCGCTCCGAATGAATGACGAGCACGCACAGCAACGAGTGAATGAGCCATGCAAGCAAAAATCGTGATAGTGGGCAGCCTCAACATGGACCTGGTGATCCGCGCCCAGCGTCTGCCGCGCCCCGGCGAAACACTGACTGGCCAGACCTTCGACACCGTGCCCGGTGGCAAGGGTGCCAACCAGGCCGTTGCAGCAGCGCGCCTGGGGGCGCAGGTGGCAATGATCGGCTGCGTGGGTGCAGACGCCTATGGAGAGCAATTGCGTGCTGCGCTGCTCGCCGAGCACATCGATTGCCAGGCCGTGACCATAGTGCCGGGTGTGCCCACCGGCATCGCGTCGATCGTGGTCGATGCCAACAGCCAGAATGCGATCGTCATTGTCGCTGGCGGCAACGGTCAACTGACGTCTGAACTTATCGAGCGTTTCGATGCGCTGCTGGCGGGTGCCGAGATCGTCATCTGCCAGCTTGAAGTGCCGACCGAAACCGTTTTTCGTACCCTGAGTCGCGCCCGTCAACTGGGCAAGATTGTTATCCTCAACCCCGCCCCGGCAAGCGAGCCGTTGCCTGCGCACTGGTATGGGTTGATCGATTATCTGATTCCCAATGAAAGCGAGGCGCGCGCGCTCACCGGCATCAATGTGGACTCGCCAGCCTCGGCGGAGCAGGCGGCCAGCGCGTTGCTGGCCGCAGGTGCCCGTAACGTGATCATCACCCTCGGCGAACACGGTACGTTGTTCGCCAGCGCGCGCGGTGCCGAGCATATTGCCGCACGGCGTGTCCAGGCCGTGGACACCACCGCCGCAGGTGATACCTTTGTCGGTGGTTTTGCAGCAGCGCTTGCCCGAGGGCAGAGTGAAATGCAGGCCATCCGCTTTGGTCAGGCCGCCGCCGCGCTGTCGGTCACACGCGCCGGTGCGCAGCCGTCCATTCCGACGTTTGAGGAAGTACAGGGATTCAATCCAACATGAAAAAAACACCGCTACTCAATATCGCCTTGTCCCGCGTAATTGCATCAATGGGGCATGGCGACATGCTGATGATCGTCGACGCCGGTATGCCTGTGCCGCCTGGCGTCGAGCTGATCGACCTGGCGTTGACGCGCGGCGTACCGGATTTCGTCAGTGTGCTGGATGTCGTGTTAAGCGAGATGCATGTCGAAAGCCACGTGCTGGCCAGTGAAATGGCCGAAGCCCAGCCGCCCGCCCTGCAGGTGATCGAGAGCCTGAATCTGGACGATCAACTGGGCCAGCAACGCTGGATCAGCCATGCAGATCTCAAAATCCTGAGCCGCAAGGCCAAGGCCATCGTACGTACCGGAGAGTTTCAGCCGTACAGTAATGTCGCGTTGATTTCCGGGGTTGTGTTCTAGGCTCTGTACGAAAAGTGGCTGCGCTCGGTGATGCTGCGTTAAAAACAGGCTCGGAATGCTCATTTACAACACGTAGACTCCGCTTCCTCGCCTGTTTTTGCCTTGCCTGACCTTCGCTCGCCGACTTTACGTACAGAGCCTAGGCTCCAGGACGGGACAGATTTTTTCATTAAAGGGAGTTTCATATGACGTTGATTCAGTTTTCCAGACAACTCATTCGGGGAGCACTGCTCTTGTCCATTCTCGGCGCGACCGCTGTGCAGGCGGCTGAAAAGCGTGACCTGATCATCGACACCGATCCCGGTGCGGACGATGTCGTTGCCTTGTTGCTGGCACTGGCTTCACCTGAAGAGCTCAATGTGATGGCCATTACCACGGTCGCGGGCAATGTCCGTCTGGACAAGACGTCGCGTAACGCCAGACTGGCGCGTGAATGGGCCGGTCGCGAAGACGTCCCGGTGTACGCGGGTGCGCCCAGGCCGCTGGTGCGCACGCCGATCTACGCAGAAAACGTGCACGGACAGGAAGGCTTGCCGGGCGTGCCTGTTCACGAGCCGTCCAAGGGGCTTGCTCAGGGTAATGCGGTCGACTACCTGATCCAGACCTTGAGCAAGGCCAAGCCGCACAGCATTACCATTGCGATGCTCGGGCCGCAGACCAATCTTGCGCTCGCACTGGTGCAGGCACCGGAGATTACTCAGGGCATCAAGGAAGTGATCGTCATGGGCGGCGCGCACTTCAACGGCGGCAACATTACGCCGACGGCCGAATTCAACATCTTTGCCGATCCGCACGCTGCTCAGATCGTGCTGGCCAGCGGTGTGAAGCTCACCTACGTACCGCTGGACGTGACCCACAAGATCCTGACCAGCGAGCAGCGCCTCAAGCAGATCGCTGCACTGAACAATCAGGCCGGCAAGCTGGTGGACGGCATTCTCAATGAATACGTCAAGCTGGACATGGAGCACTACGGCCTGCCCGGTGGTCCGGTTCATGATGCCAGCGTAATTGCCTGGATGTTGAAGCCCGAGCTGTTCTCCGGCAGGCAGATCAATGTGGCGATCGACAGCCGTGAGGGCATTGGTTTCGGTCAGACCGTCGCTGACTGGTACGGAACGCTCAAACAGCCTCAGAACGTGTTCTGGGTCGAAAATGGCGACGCTCAGGGGTTTTTCGATCTGCTGACCGAACGCCTTGCGCGGCTGAAGTAATCAGCGTGTGTTGAGCCCTCTACGCAGGCACTTCTGCCGCAGCGTATCGGCTCAGCACCTGACCGATAAAGGCGCGGGCACCGTCGGTGCCCAGCTCCTTGATCAACAGATCAACAGCAATGATCATCAGCTCTTCCGGGGTTCCCGGGCTGTGGGAGCAATGCCCTTGAGGCCACTTGGCCTTGATGTCCGCATCGATTGAAATCGCTGTCATGTCTGTCTCTTCTCAAGAAGCACCGCGTTGCGACGGCGGCTGTGCATCGCCGTTGGTCCATAATCTCCTTTCCAGTAAACCATTGCGCGAGCCTTTTGACACTTCTACTTACGCATCATGAAGGTCTGGGGCGTGATCAGCCTGTTGCTCGAAAACGTTTTGTGACGATTTGCTGGCACGCAGGCGTTTGCGTCAAGGCAGACTGCACGCGTCTTGCAGGCTAATCCGTTTCAGCATGGTTATGACGGGCGCTGTGCAACCAATGCGCCGAGGCGCGGTCGCACAAGGTCTGGAAATGTTCATTGGCAAAGGAGGGTGTATGCCCTGGAAATTCGCAACATTGGGTTTTGTGGTCGTGACGTCGGTTCTTGCGGGGTGCAGCAGTACGTCTGGTTCTGCGCCCGAAGCCTCCAGCAAGGCTGAGGTGCCTGCCAGTAATGCCGTGCCGGGTCGCTGTGACGCAGCGCCCGCACAATTTGCTGTCGGCCAGCAAGCGTCTATCGAACTGCTGACCCAGGTGCGCAGCCGCTCAGGCTCCATGGATGCACGCATTCTGGGTCCCAACGACATGGTCACGCTTGAGTACCGCTCCGAGCGCGTCAACGTCAATACCGACGCATCCGGCAAGGTCGTGCGCGTCAATTGCGGCTGAGCCTTCTGATTCGGCAGGCATAAAAAAACCCCGTCAATGACGGGGTTTTTTCAAATCAAGTGGATCAGACCACTGTGACTTCTTCTGCTTGCATGCCTTTCTGGCCTTTAGCAGCAACGAAAGAAACGGTCTGGCCTTCTTTCAGGCTTTTGAAACCGTCGCTTTGAATTGCTTTGAAGTGTACGAACAGGTCGTCACCGCCACCTTGTGGAGTGATAAAGCCGAAGCCTTTTTCATCGTTGAACCATTTTACGGTGCCGGTTTGGCGATTAGACATGGTGTATCTCCAGGAACATAATTTTCAATAACGTGCTGCTCAGGCCAACTGGGCACACCGGCCTATCATAGTCGAAATGTACGAAAAGACAGCTATTTAGGTAGGAACTTTGAGCGAAGGGCCTGTGTATGGGGGGTGTCATACTCTGATGTGCCCGATTTGCGGGGTGGCCGGCCTGGTTTTTCGTTGAGCTTATGATGCGCTGAAAGCCCCGTTTTACGGGGCTTTTGGCGTTATGGGCGAGATGATTTCAGGGCGCTCAGATGACGGCCTTCGAGGCGATGATGCAAAATTATTTTTTTGCGCTGGTGCAGTTTTCGGTCACTACTTTCTGCAGTTTTTGCGTCAAAGCCGGGCTCGAATCGCTGGAAGGGCCGTTGAGCGTCGCGATTTCCTTGTCCGTGAAATGGCTGTCCACCTGTTTTGCGCCGCAATCGCAATGCGCCTTGGCGGTCTTATCGTCCAGGTTCTGCTGCTTGGCGGCGGCAATGCACTCTTGAGTGAAGGTGTCGCGCGTGGTTTTGTCCATGGCTGCCTGGGCGCCCCAAGGGGCCAGGATGGCAGCGCAAGCGAGGAGTGCGGACAGGCTTGAAGGCTTCATGGTGTTCTCCTTTGCAGTGGAAGAGTCTTGCGACGTAACGACTAGCTCAGACGACCCTGGAGCGCTCCAGTTCAGATGCCGTGCAATTTCATGTTCATTTGCCTGGAAGTGCGACGTGATGCACTGCGCTGTGATAGGATGCGCGTCCTGTGAATTTCCAGCAGCCCGAATGGCCTGGTTTTCAGTCAGGTGCGAACAGGTTTTTGTACACTCCAGTCATCTGGTCCGTTTCAAGGTTGGCCGCAAGGCTCCTGCCACTGTGAGGCAGGCGTACCACCGGATCACGTACTGGCTCATCCCAACCCACGTGACCTTTGGTAGGGGTCACCACTAGGAGAGGAGGCGCCATGCCAACTATTACTCTTCCCGACGGCAGTCAACGTTCATTCGATCATGCGGTTTCCGTAGCCAATGTCGCGCTCTCGATTGGCGCGGGTCTGGCCAAGGCCACCGTGGCCGGTAAAGTCGACGGCAAGCTTGTCGACGCCTGCGACCTGATCGAGCACGACGCCAGTCTGCAGATCATCACCCCGAAGGATCAGGAAGGACTGGAAATCATCCGTCACTCTTGCGCCCACCTGGT
Organism: Pseudomonas asturiensis; assembly: GCF_900143095.1. GTDB lineage: Bacteria > Pseudomonadota > Gammaproteobacteria > Pseudomonadales > Pseudomonadaceae > Aquipseudomonas > Aquipseudomonas asturiensis. The sequence continues at coordinate 87,363 of NZ_FRDA01000001.1, forward strand.
AGGCCATGCAGTCAAGCAGTTGTACCCGACTGCAAAAATGGTCATCGGCCCGGTGATCGACGACGGTTTCTATTACGATATCGCCTACGAGCGCCCGTTCACGCCTGACGATATGGCGGCGATCGAGCAGCGCATGCAGCAGCTGATCGAAAAAGATTACGACGTCATCAAGAAAGTGACCCCGCGTGCTGAAGTGATCGAGGTGTTCAGCGCCCGTCACGAAGACTACAAGCTGCGCCTGGTCGAAGACATGCCGAATGAACAGGCCATGGGCCTGTACTATCACGAAGAATACGTCGACATGTGCCGCGGTCCGCACGTGCCTAACACCCGTTTTCTGAAATCCTTCAAGCTGACCAAGCTGTCCGGCGCCTACTGGCGCGGTGATGCCAAGAACGAGCAATTGCAGCGCGTGTATGGCACCGCATGGGCAGACAAGAAGCAACTGGCCGCTTATATCCAGCGTATCGAAGAAGCCGAAAAGCGTGACCATCGCAAGATTGGCAAGCGCCTGGGCCTTTTCCATACCCAGGAAGAAGCGCCGGGCATGGTGTTCTGGCACCCTCAGGGCTGGACCCTGTATCAGGTGCTTGAACAGTACATGCGCAAGGTTCAGCACGAAAACGGCTACCTTGAGATCAAGACGCCGCAAGTGGTTGATCGCTCGTTGTGGGAAAAGTCCGGCCACTGGGCCAACTACGCCGACAACATGTTCACCACCGAGTCCGAGAGCCGGGACTACGCTATCAAGCCCATGAACTGCCCGTGTCACGTGCAGGTATTCAATCAGGGCCTGAAAAGCTACCGTGAGCTGCCGATGCGCCTGGCCGAGTTCGGTGCCTGCCATCGCAACGAGCCTTCGGGTGCCTTGCACGGCATCATGCGCGTGCGTGGTTTCACTCAGGATGACGCGCACATCTTCTGCACCGAAGAGCAGATGCAGTCCGAGTCCGCAGCTTTCATCAAGCTGACGCTGGATGTCTATGCCGACTTCGGCTTCAAGGACATCGAGCTCAAGCTGTCAACGCGCCCTGAAAAGCGTGTGGGTTCGGATGAGCTGTGGGATCGTGCGGAATCGGCACTGGCTTCTGCGCTCGACAGCGCAGGTCTGCCTTATGATCTGCAGCCGGGCGAGGGTGCTTTCTACGGTCCCAAGATCGAGTTCTCCCTGAAAGACTGCCTCGGCCGTGTATGGCAATGCGGTACCCTGCAGCTGGACTTCAACCTGCCGATCCGTTTGAGCGCCGAGTATGTCTCGGAAGACAACAGTCGCAAGAGTCCTGTGATGCTGCACCGTGCAATCCTCGGATCCTTCGAGCGTTTCATCGGTATTCTGATCGAGCATTATGAAGGTGCATTCCCGGCCTGGCTCGCGCCGACTCAGGCGGTGATCATGAATATCACTGATAAACAGGCCGATTTTGCCCTCGAAGTGGAAAAAACCTTGGCTCAAAGCGGGTTTCGTGCCAAGTCCGACTTGAGAAATGAAAAGATCGGCTTTAAAATCCGTGAGCATACTTTGCTCAAGGTTCCTTATCTCCTTGTGATAGGAGATCGGGAGGTTGAAATGCAAACTGTCGCTGTGCGGACACGTGAAGGCGCTGACCTCGGCTCAATGCCGGTCGCCCAATTCGCTGAATTCCTCGCACAAGCGGTTTCCCGGCGTGGTCGCCAAGATTCGGAGTAATTATTATTAAGCGTGAAATGAGACAAGATAAACGAGCTGCACCCAAGGCCCCGATCAATGAGAATATCTCGGCCCGCGAGGTTCGGTTAATTGGCGCTGACGGCGAGCAGATTGGCATCGTCTCGATTGATGAAGCGCTTCGTATAGCCGAAGAGGCGAAGCTGGATCTGGTAGAGATTTCTGCCGACGCACTACCTCCGGTCTGCCGTGTGATGGATTACGGCAAATCGATCTTCGAGAAGAAGAAGCAGGTGGCTGCAGCGAAGAAAAACCAGAAACAGATCCAGGTTAAAGAAATCAAGTTTCGTCCAGGGACGGAGGAAGGGGATTACCAGGTAAAACTGCGCAACCTGGTACGTTTCCTGAGTGACGGGGACAGGGCCAAGGTATCGTTGAGATTCCGTGGTCGTGAGATGGCCCACCAGGAGCTGGGTATGGAATTGTTGAAGCGGGTTGAAGCTGACCTTCTCGAATACGGTTCCGTCGAACAGCATCCTAAGATGGAAGGACGCCAGCTGATCATGGTCATCGCCCCGAAAAAGAAGAAATAACCACCAGGGCACGGCAGGCCTTGCGGTTATGTTTATCAACTGAATGCGGAGTATCCGAACATGCCAAAGATGAAGACTAAAAGTGGTGCAGCTAAGCGGTTTCTGAAAACTGCTAACGGCATCAAGCACAAACACGCTTTCAAGAGCCACATCCTGACCAAAATGTCGACAAAGCGTAAGCGTCAACTGCGCGGAAGCAGCTTGCTGCATCCGTCCGACGTGGCAAAAGTCGAGCGCATGCTGCGCCTTCGTTAATTTTGATCAAGATATAGAGGAAGTAACTCATGGCTCGTGTAAAGCGTGGCGTCATTGCCCGTAAGCGTCACAAAAAAATTCTGAAACTTGCTAAAGGCTACTACGGCGCGCGTTCACGCGTATTCCGTGTTGCCAAGCAAGCGGTAATCAAGGCAGGCCAATACGCCTACCGTGACCGTCGTCAGAAAAAACGTCAGTTCCGCGCTCTGTGGATCGCTCGTATCAACGCTGGTGCTCGTGTTAACGGTCTGTCCTACAGCCGTTTCATTGCCGGCCTGAAAAAAGCGTCCATCGAGATCGACCGTAAGGTTCTGGCTGATCTGGCAGTGAACGAAAAAGCGGCGTTTGCTGCGATTGTCGAGAAAGCTAAAGCCACCTTGGCCTAAGTCCCCGACAATCACTGGCCCCGGTTTCCGGGGTCGGTGTTGAACGTCATAAATAGGGGAAGAGCCTTAAGCTCTTCCCCTATTTCGTATCTGGAGTCTGTACATGGAAAACCTGGACGCGCTGGTCTCTCAAGCTCTTGAGGCTGTGCAAAGCGCCGAAGATATCAATGCCCTGGAGCAAATCCGGGTTCACTACCTCGGCAAGAAAGGCGAGTTGACTCAGGTGATGAAGACCCTGGGGAACCTGCCTGCTGAAGAGCGTCCGCAAGTCGGTGCGCTGATCAACGTTGCCAAGGAACGTGTCACAGAGGTCCTCAATGCACGCAAGGCATCGTTTGAGCAGGCAGAACTGACTGCCAGACTCGCGGCCGAATGCATCGACGTGACCCTGCCGGGCCGTGGTCAGACCTCTGGTGGTCTGCACCCGATTACCCGCACTCTGGAGCGTATCGAACAATTCTTCACTCATATTGGCTACGGCATCGCCGAAGGCCCTGAGGTCGAAGACGATTACCACAACTTCGAGGCGCTCAACATCCCTGGCCACCACCCGGCGCGGGCGATGCATGACACCTTCTATTTCAATGCGAACATGCTGTTGCGCACCCACACCTCGCCGGTGCAGGTTCGGACCATGGAGTCGCAACAGCCGCCGATCCGGATCGTTTGTCCGGGCCGGGTCTATCGCTGTGATTCGGATATCACCCACTCGCCAATGTTCCACCAGATCGAAGGCTTGCTGGTCGACCGTGATATCAACTTTGCGGACCTGAAGGGCACCATCGAAGAGTTCCTGCGCGTATTCTTCGAGAAAGAGCTGGCCGTCCGCTTCCGTCCTTCCTTCTTTCCGTTCACTGAGCCATCGGCGGAAGTCGACATGGAATGCGTGATGTGCAGCGGCAAGGGCTGCCGTGTCTGCAAGCAGACCGGCTGGCTGGAAGTCATGGGCTGCGGCATGGTTCACCCGAACGTGCTGCGCATGTCCGGTATCGATCCTGAAGAGTTTCAGGGCTTCGCATTTGGCATGGGCGTAGAGCGTCTGGCCATGCTGCGTTACGGCGTCAACGATTTGCGCCTGTTCTTCGACAACGATTTGCGGTTCCTCGCGCAATTTCGCTAGGTCGAACGTAACGAATCTTTCAGGAGAGCAGGATGAAATTCAGTGAACAATGGCTGCGCGGCTGGGTAAGCCCGCAGGTTTCCCGTGACGAGCTGGTTGCTCGTCTGTCGATGGCCGGTCTTGAGGTTGACAGCGTCACGCTGGCCGCCGGCGTCTTTACCGGGGTTGTGGTCGGCGAAGTGCTGAGCACCGAGCAGCATCCAGACGCCGACAAACTGCGCGTTTGCCAGGTCAGCAATGGCTCCGAGACTTTCCAGGTCGTTTGTGGCGCACCGAACGTGCGCCCTGGTCTGAAAATTCCGTTCGCCATGATCGGCGCCGAACTGCCCGGCGATTTCAAAATCAAGAAAGCCAAGCTGCGTGGTGTCGAGTCCAACGGCATGTTGTGTTCCGCTGCCGAATTGCAGGCGGGCGAGGGCAATGATGGCTTGATGGAGCTGGCCGCTGATGCACCCGTGGGCCAGGACATTCGTGTCTATCTGGGCCTGGACGATGCGAGCATCGAGGTTGACCTGACCCCGAACCGTGGCGACTGCCTTTCGGTGGCTGGTCTGGCCCGAGAAGTCGGCGCACTTTACGCCGCTGAAGTGACACGCCCGCAGGTCGCAACCGTTGCTGCCGTACACGATGAAGTCCGTCCTGTCGAAGTGCTGGCGCCCGCTGCGTGCCCGCGCTACCTGGGTCGCGTCATCCGCAATGTCGATCTTTCGCGCCCGACGCCGCTGTGGATGGTCGAGCGCCTGCGTCGTTCCGATGTACGCAGCATCGATGCCGCAGTCGACATCACCAATTATGTGATGCTGGAGTTGGGGCAGCCACTGCATGCATTCGACCTGGCTGAAATCAACGGCGGGATTCGCGTGCGCATGGCCGAGGAGGGCGAGAAGCTCGTTCTGCTCGACGGCCAGGAAGTCAGTCTGCGCGCCGACACGCTGGTCATTGCCGACCACCAGCGTGCCTTGGCCATCGCCGGTGTCATGGGTGGCGAGCACAGCGGTGTGACTGCGAGTACACGCGATATATTCCTGGAGAGCGCGTTCTTCGACACCATCTCGGTGGCTGGCAAGGCGCGTTCTTACGGTCTGCACACTGACGCATCCCACCGCTACGAGCGTGGCGTTGACTGGCAGCTGGCTCGAGAGGCGATGGAGCGGGCAACCGGTCTGTTGCTGGAAATCACCGGTGGCGAAGCAGGTCCTGTGATCGAAACCGTCAGCGAACAGCACTTGCCGTCCGTGGCTCCAGTGACGTTGCGGGCAAGCCGTGTCGAGCAGATGCTGGGCCTGGTGATCGAGAACGCTGAAATCGAGCGTCTGCTGAAGGCGCTGGGTCTGGGTGTATCGGCAGAGGCCGACGGCCAGTGGCATGTCACTGTGCCAAGTCATCGTTTCGACATCAGCCTTGAAGTCGACCTGATTGAAGAGCTGGCGCGTCTGTACGGCTATAACCGCCTGCCGGTTCGTTATCCGCAAGCCCGTCTTGCGCCACAGGCCAAGGCCGAAGCCCAGGGCGATCTGCCAGAGTTGCGCCGTCTGCTGGTTGCACGCGGTTATCAGGAAGCGATCACCTACAGCTTCATCGATCCCAAGTGGTTCGAGCTGTTCACGCCAGGCGTCAAGCCGTTGTTGCTGGCCAACCCGATCTCCAATGACATGGCGGCGATGCGCGCCTCGCTGTGGCCAGGTCTGGTCAAGGCGTTGCAGCACAACCTCAACCGTCAGCAGGATCGTGTGCGGATGTTCGAAAGTGGCCTGCGTTTCGTCGGTCAGCTGGAAGGCCTGAAGCAAGAGCCGATGCTGGCGGGTGTGGTCTGTGGCAGCCGCTTGCCGGAAGGTTGGGCGCAAGGTCGCGACGCAGTCGATTTCTTCGATGTAAAGGCCGATGTCGAAGCCGTGCTGGGCTTTGCCGGTGCGCTGGGCGATTTCAGCTTCACGCCAGGCGAGCATCCTGCGCTTCATCCTGGCCAGACCGCGCGTATCCTGCGCAATGGTCGTGAAGTGGGCTTCCTGGGCGCCATTCACCCTGAGCTGTCGAAAAACCTGGGGCTGGATCGTCCGGTGTTCGTCTTCGAGCTGGTTCTTGGCGAAGTTGCCAAAGGCCGGCTGCCGAAATTCCACGAGCTGTCGCGTTTCCCGGAAGTTCGTCGCGACCTGGCACTTCTGGCCGATCGGGATGTCTCTTCCAGTGCGGTTCTGGACGTTATTCGTGAAAATGCAGGCGAATGGCTCACAGACCTCAGGCTATTTGATGTTTATCAGGGTAAAGGCATTGATCCGCATAGAAAAAGCCTTGCGGTCGGCTTGACCTGGCAGCATCCATCGCGCACTCTTAATGACGATGAGGTAAACGCAACGACACTTGCCATCCTCACCTCGCTCGAGGAGAGGTTAAACGCCACATTAAGGAAGTAGCGTATGGGGGCTCTGACGAAAGCTGAAATGGCCGAACGTCTGTACGAAGAGCTGGGCCTGAATAAACGAGAAGCCAAGGAATTGGTGGAGCTGTTCTTTGAGGAAATCAGGCACGCTCTGGAAGATAACGAACAGGTGAAATTGTCCGGTTTCGGCAATTTCGACCTGCGAGATAAACGCCAGCGGCCTGGGAGAAATCCCAAGACCGGCGAAGAAATTCCGATCACGGCACGCCGTGTGGTCACCTTTCGTCCAGGGCAGAAGTTGAAGGCCCGAGTTGAGGCATATGCTGGAACCAAGTCATAACGACGAGCTGCCGCCGATCCCTGGCAAACGCTACTTCACCATTGGTGAGGTGAGTGAGCTCTGCGCGGTGAAACCGCACGTTTTGCGCTACTGGGAACAGGAATTTCCTCAGCTCAACCCCGTCAAACGCCGCGGAAATCGTCGGTATTATCAGCGCCAGGATGTGCTGATGATCCGCCAGATCCGCGGTTTGCTGTACGACCAGGGCTTTACCATCGGCGGGGCGCGTTTGCGCCTGACCAATGGCGAGGTCAAGGACGATGCTCAGCAGTACAAGCAGATGATCCGGCAGATGATTGCCGAGCTGGAAGATGTGCTGGTGATGCTCAAGGCTTAACTGGGCCAACCAGATACTTCCATAATTCAAAAGCTTAGGGTATATTCCTCGAAGTTTTCGCAGCATGCGAAACAGATTCACGCCTAGTCGGGGCGTAGCGCAGTCCGGTAGCGCACTAGCATGGGGTGCTAGGGGTCGAGTGTTCGAATCACTCCGTCCCGACCATATTTTTCAGTAAGTTAGGCCAATGTTCGCACCATTGGCCTTTTTTACGTGCGTGATTTTTGCGTGTTGCCGCTGACCGAAAACTGACCCAGGTGTTCAACTGCTTCTGCTCACTTTCCGAGCAGGAGGAGCGCCCAAAGCCACTCAGCCGGCGTACCAGCGGTGCGCGACCTTCAACAAACTCAGCCCATTCCACGACACGCTGGAACAGGCGCTGAAAGCCGACTCGTTCCGGGCAAAGCACAATCGCAGAAGCGCCAAAGCACTTTTCGAGCAGATCAAGGCCGAGGGTTATGACGGTGGCTACAGCCAGCTCACGGCGTTTGTACGCTCGTGGCGAGGTGAGCAAGGCAAGTCTTTACGCGCTTTTGTACCGCTGACGTTTGCGCTCGGTGAAGCTTTTCAATTTGACTGGAGCGAAGAAGGACTGCTGATCGGTGGCCTGTTTCGACGCATCCAGGTCTCCCACATGAAGCTGTGCGCCAGTCGCGCATTCTGGTTGGTTGCGTACCCTAGCCAAGGTCACGAGATGCTATTCGATGCCCATACACGCTCGTTCGGAGCGTTAGGTGGCGTGCCGCGTCGCGGCATCTACGACAACATGAAAACGGCTGTCGACAAGGTTAATAAAGGCAAGGGCCGCACGGTCAATGCCTGGTTTTCCGTGATGTGTGCGCACTACCTGTTCGATCCGGATTTCTGCAACGTAGCCTCTGGCTGGGAAAAGGGCATTGTCGAGAAGAACGTTCAAGACAGTCGACGGCGCATTTGGCTTGACGCTCAAAACTGCATGTTCCACACCTTCGAGGAATTGAATGCCTGGCTCGGCCAACGCTGTCGTGCGCTCTGGAACGAGCTGCTGCATCCGCAGTACAACGGACTTACGGTGGCGGAAGTTTTGGAGCTGGAACGGGTCGAAATGATGCCGATGCCGACGGCCTTTGATGGCTACGTCGAGCGTACCGTATGGGTCTCCAGCACCTGCCTGATCAGCGTGGCGCGAAATCGCTATTCGGTGACTTGTGAGCGAGTCGGCCAGTGGGTCAGCAGCCGTCTTTACCCATCCCGGATCGTGGTCATCGCCGATGAAACGATGATTGCCAGCCACGAGCGCCTCTTTGATCGAGATCAGGTCAGTTTTGACTGGCAGCATTACATCCCACTCATCGAACGCAAGCCGGGTGCACTGCGCAATGGCGCACCGTTTGCCGATCTGCCCAATCCGTTGCGGCTTCTTAAACGGGGCCTGAGACGTCACAGCAACGGTGATCGAATCATGACGCAGGTGCTCGCTGCCGTGCCCATCGCCGGTCTCGACCCGGTGCTGGTAGCGGTAGAACTGGTGCTTGAGTCGGGGAGTCTGAGCGCCGATCACATCTTAAATGTTCTCGCCCGACTCACCGCTACTGCACCACCGCCTTCCGTAGAAACCAGCCTGCAACTCAAGGTGGCTCCAGTTGCCAACACGGCCCGATATGACCAACTCCGTACAACAGATGAGGAGAGCCGCAATGCGTGACTTGATGGCAGAACTTAAAGAACTGCGTCTGCATGGCATGGCGCAGGCTTGGAAAGAACTAGCGGCCCAGGGAGAAGCTTCGACGGCATCCTCGAAATGGCTGCTTGAGCATCTGCTCCAACAGGAGCAGGCAGATCGCGCCGTGCGCTCTGTGAATCATCAGATGAACATGGCAAAGCTCCCCATGCACCGTGATTTAGCTGGCTTTGACTTCAGCGCTTCCAGCGCAGATGCCCGTCTGGTCAAGGAATTATCCAGCCTTGAGTTTACGGAGACTGCGCAAAATGTCGTGTTCATTGGTGGGCCTGGAACCGGAAAAACACACCTGGCCAGTGCCTTGGCCGTGTCCGGAATCACCACTCATAACAAACGACTACGATTCTTCTCCACAGTCGATCTCGTCAACCTGCTGGAGCGTGAAGAGTACGATGGTAAGGCAGGCCGAATCGCCCAGGGACTGCTTCGGACAGACCTGGTGATACTCGATGAGCTGGGGTATTTACCCTTCAGTCAGAGTGGTGGCGCGCTGTTATTTCACCTGCTTTCAAAACTGTACGAGCATACCAGCGTGGTCATCACCACCAACCTCAGCTTCTCGGAATGGTCGAGTGTGTTTGGCGACGCCAAGATGACCACAGCGTTGCTGGATCGGCTGACACACCACTGCCATATCGTCGAAACGGGCAACGAGTCCTACCGCCTGCAACACAGCACCTTGGCCGCCCAGACAAAGATCAAATCGCGTGAACGAAAGCTCAAGGACGAAGATGGTATCGAGGACGATGAAGCGTTTTGATCTGCACCGTAAACACCCTTCCGCATGCCTGCATGCGGTGGGGCCAGATGCGTCTTCAACCAGGACACTACGGCTAAGCTTATCCACAATTGCTGGGGCAAAAATCAGCAATCCGCCCTGGGTCAATTTTCAATCGGCAGAGTGGGTCAGTTTTCAATCAGCGCCAACAGGTTCGTCAGCAGGGCCGCTTGTGAGGGCTCCACACTCAGGGTTAGCGCATCGATTACCCGCTCTCTTCGCCAGAACCGTAATCACTGCTTGTTTAAAACGGTCCTCTGTACTCATTAAGCCTCCGGCACTGACGAAAGATTAGAACCCGAAAACTTCAATCTCGCGGACAATTAGCGAGATCTGATCCGAAGCAGATCTCCGGATCTAGGGGAGGCTCTGTGAAGGCGGTGAAATTCGTCTCAGTCACCGCCAATTTTCGTTAAAGACTTCAGTTGGCTAAACCAGGCATCTCAACGCAGTGAACCAGAATATTATTTCTTACTACCTTCCCGCTCATCTGGTGGAGGGTCACCGATACCTGCTGAATGTGAAGGTGAGTCTGAGGCGGCTGCTGATAACCATCAGCGATTAAGTCTATGTGCGCGCCTACGCAGATATGGGGCATAGCTCCTTCAGTTGTGATGCTTGCGATTTCATGCTCTGGACCGAGGACAAAGCGGTATGTGTGCTGCATGGTGTCTTCCTTGATCGGTAGGTGAGGGCAGGGCACTCGCTGAGCGAGTAGCCTGGGTTGAAATTGGGGCCTTCTGTCCTGCAGGGTGGCGAGGACAGGGCTTTGACTAGGTCATTTGAGCTTGGCCTTTAGCATGTCAAACATGCTCGCCTTTGCGCGGGCCACGAATTCGTCTTCTGTTTCGCCCTGGCCAGGCAGGCCAAGCTCTGACTCGAGTTCATTCAGGAAATCGTCACTCGTCACAAGGCTGGCCGCGCCGTCCGAGAACTTTTGAGCTTTTGTTGCGCCCAGCGCGGCCCCTAGAACAGCAAACGTTGTGAGGCTAATTTCTGCCTTGGTAGTTGCCGCAAGCGTGCCAGCCGCCTTTTTCGAATGCATGAGCTCGACCAAAGATTTCATTGTGCGCCTCCAGAGTTTTCTTTGTAGTAGGCCCGGAACAGGTCTTCGAAAAGATCAGTGAAGGCTTTGCTAATGCTGTCCTTTTGGTCGTTCGTGAGGGAAGACCATATCTGCAGCAGTGTCTTGAATATGTTGACGAGAATGTCGAGCATTAAACGTTCCTTGTTGGGTGTTGTGCAGAGCGCTCGCTAAGTGAGCAGCCCTATGGTGAGCATAGTTCGCGGCGATTTCCCCCTGAGTTGAACTTAGGGCCTCACATCGAACCCGCGTCACTTCGCTTGTTCGCTGTATAGGGGTGTGAATCGGATTCCCACCCCTAACCAAAAGTTAGGCCGTCTGCAGGACTCCGAATCAAGCTGCCCTGACTGGCTTGATAAGGCTTTCGGCCGGAATTCCGAACATGTCGTGCAGCCTCCAGATCATAGGCAGAGTCAGCGAGCGCTTACGATTCAGCACTTCATAGACGCGATTGGTCTTGCCTATGGCTGGCGCAAGGTCGGCGGCAGTCAGCCCTGATTGCTCCATGCGGAATTTGATCGCCTCTATCGGATCAGGCAGGTCGACCGGGAAGTTCTTCGATTCGTAGGCCTCAATCAACGTGATCATGACCTCGAAAGCGTCTCCTTCTGCAGTGCCTGGCTCAGGCTCCTGCTCGAACAGCGGAGAAATCTCTCTCAGGGCTGCTCGGTATTCTTCATCAGTGCGGATTGGGCGGATGTTCATGATGATTACTCCATCTCCACGGTGTTTGCGTCGATCTTGTCGTACTCCACATGGGTTCCGACAAACTTGATGTAGACCGCGCCGAAACGGTAAGCAATGGCGACCATTAGTCGGTAATCATTGCCTTTGATGTTGAAGACGACGCGGCGGCTTTTGAGGATGCTGGCATTACCGAACTGCGCCTTAATTACTTCGGGGCTGGCCCAGTTAGCCTTTTTCGCCTCGTCAGCCCATGCGCGTAAGTGCTGCTCGGAATCCGGGTGTTTCTCCCAGAAGGCTTTGAGGTGGCTGATGGCGATAATTCTCATGGGTGAGAATGTAGTCCCAAGGTGGGACTTTTGCAAGCAATTACAAGCGACTGGTTGCGTATCAGTTTGGTTCGGTGTGAAAAGCCCAGGCTTGCCGGACTACTCTTGAATTGCAGCAGACTCTGGATCAAGAACCTCAAGCAACATCCAGTCATGCGCTCTACGGGTGACCACGGTGCGGATCAGCGCCCGACCATCGTGTTCGGACACACTGCTGACCGGCTTCTTGCCAAGTGCCGGGTATAGGTCCTTGTTAAAACGGCACTGCAATTCAGCATTGCCATCTTTCCGCGGCATGCCATTCAACAGCCACGCCTTGGCCAGATCCTGGACGGTCAGCGTTTGCACCTTCGTCGTTTTTACTTGTTCGGCCTCTACATTAGCCGTGGCGTAAGCCTGTGCCTTGGCGGTTTTCTTTTGCTCGTTAGGATTGATCTGCTCATCAATGAGCGCCCTGGCCTGATTACGCGCCTTGCAGATGTCCGTCAGGGATTAGCGCGGCCAAGATCCGCAGGCGTACTCTTTATTCTGCTCGCCCCAGCGATACCGATAAAAAAAGCTGACCAACACACCGCCCTTGCGGACTGAGATTCGACCGGCGAGATTGCCAGCCTCCCTGAGGATTCGGCCTGCCTCGTTGGCGGTCAGGGACTCGAGTTCTTCGATGGTGATTTTGGCCATGAAACGGACTCCCCTACTTTTACCTCCAAGAAAACGCCGGCTCTTGATGGACTTTACTGGGCGCTCGTAGAGCAGAACACCGCTGGAGCTCAAGTAAATATTCGCTTTTAAAAATCCAGAGTGAAATTTCGGAGTCTTTCAAGAAGTATGAAAAAGGAGATAGGGTGCCAGGGGTCGAGTGGTCGAATCACTCCGTCCCGACCCTGTTTTTCAATGACTTGGCCCAATCTGAAAAGGTTGGGCTTTTTCATGTCCAGCAAACGCCCGCCTTACTTCCGCGAATGTTCAGGATCTGATGAGCTCTGGTCTCAAGGACCGTGAGCGAGCCCATTCTTCGTTTCTACCCAAGAGACGTATGAAGCTGTTGGTGCAATTCATTTGAGCTCGATTTCATCTCATCAATAAAGGCCGTGGCGACTGGCGTCTGTGGCCTATACAGCGGTTTGATGAGGTTGACGGAAAAGGGTATCGAAATCGAAAACCGTCGCAAGCACACACCCTGATCGGCAAAACTCAAGGCCGTCAGAGGATTGATGATGCCGACCCCGACATTTTGCTGAACGAAGAAGCAGACGGCCGCTGCGCTATGGGTTTCTATGACGGTGCGACATTTTACCTGGGCGTCGGCAAGTATCTTGTCGAAGATGATCCGGTACGGATCCTGACTCGACAGGCTGACCATGTTGATACCGGCCATATCCAGAGGTGTAATCACTTTTTTGTCGCACAGCGGATGACCGGATGGCAGCACGCATACTTCGTCGCCTGTAAAAATGTTTTCACATCGAGTACCGGGCGGCGTTTCGCTGTTTTCAGTGAGCCCCAAGTCATACCGTTGGGCCGTCATCCATTCCTCGAGCAGCGGTGACTCCTGTGGGGTGATGTTGATGTTCACTTCTGGAAACGCGTTGATGAACCGACCACACACATAGGGCAGCAGGCTCTGCGAGAAGGCAGGCAAGCATGCGATCGTCAGGCTGCTCTGGAAATTCTTGATCGATTGCGCAGCATTGTGGATGCGTTCGAGCCCGTAATAGGACGTTTTCACCTCCTCAAACAAGCTAAGTCCCTGGGTGGTTGGCTGCAAGCGCGCTTGCGTTCGTTCAAACAACTTGAGCCCCAGGACATGCTCGAATCGTGCGATTTCACGGCTGACGGTCGGCTGTGAGGTTTTGAGCAATGCCGCGGCCTTCGTCACACTGCCCGTGGTCATGACTGCCCAGAATATTTCGACTTGCCTAAAACTGAATCTCACACCATCCCCCCACGCAGATGCGACCTGAACCTATTGAAAACGCCAGCGAGCATAGCATGCGAAGCTGTTTCAGCCTCGTTTAGGTATATCAAGAATGAAAGACACCTGCCAAGAAATGATATTTTGAATATGACGGCTATGTGGCTAGACTGGCCCGACAAATAAATCTCTACCACTCGGCTCCCGGGATGTGCGATGCGGTGCCTGTTATTCAGTGGCGCCGCCAAGGCATCGGCATGCCTGCAAGAGTGAGTGAGAGACGGATCAAGTTTACCAATGGAATAACTGGAATCGACCCATGTGAGGGGTCAACTTATGGACATGCATGATTTGGTCGGCATTGGTTTTGGTCCTTCGCATATTGGCTTGGCGGTCTCGCTTTATGAGGATTATAAAGAGGAGACTGAAGGCAAAAAGATCATGTTCTTTGAAGCCAAGAACAAGCATGGCTGGCACCACCCCATGATGTTGCCCAGTGCCAAGATGCAAATTTCCTTCATGAAAGATCTTTGTTTTTTGCGTAACCCGAAAAGTCATTTCACCTTCGTGAACTATTTACATGAACATCGCCGGCTGGGTTCTTTCGCCAACCTGCGGGACTTCAACCCCAGTCGCAAGGAGTTTGATGATTACTTGCGCTGGGTGGCCGGCCATTTCAATCATGTCACGCGTTACTCGTCATGGGTTCAATCCGTTCTGCCTGTCAAAGAAGGTCATCAGGTCGTCGCCCTTGATGTCACCGTCAATGACATGCTGACGGGCAATATGCAGGTCGTCAGGACGCAAAACCTTGCCATTGCCATTGGTGGCGAACCGGCAATGCCGGTGGCGTGCGCCAGTCCACACGTCTTCCATTCCTCGCAGTTGCTGGAAAAGCTGCCGGAGTACGATGAAAGCAAACCCTATCGGTTTCTGGTCGTAGGCTCCGGGCAAAGCGCGGCGGAGATCTATCAGCACCTGATAAGCCATTATCGTCATTCAGATGTACGGGTAGCGAGCAGTGGCATAGGGTTCAAGCAAGCCGATGACAGTGAGTACGTGAATGAGGTGTTTGATAATGAAATGATCGATCGGATTTATTACCTGGATCCGGATAATCGGCAGGCATTGATTCGAAAACACTTCGACACCAATTACTCGGTTGCCGATCTGGCCCTTATCAAAAGCCTTTATCGTGAAGAGTACGAAGCCACGATTGGCGGGGATGTCGACCGCTTCGGCATGCTCAAGTTTAAAAGGCTCACCCATGTGGTCGAGCACAATAATGCGTTGTCCGTCACCCTGGTGTCGACGCTCAACGGTGAGCGTCAGGAATTGGAAGTGGATGTGGTTATTTGCGCGACCGGTTACAGCCGCAAGAACAATTTGGCTCTGTTGGACGCCCTCAAACCTTATTGGGCAGAGCCTGAGAGCCTACCGCGATTGAATCGTCATTACGCCTTGCAGATGAGTGACACCTTCAAACCCAATATTTATATCCAGGGCATGTCGGAGCACACCCATGGGCTGAGCGATACATTGCTTTCGGTTATTTCACGACGGTCTCATGAAGTGGGTGGGGAGATCGTCAATACGCTGAGTAACAGGGTCATGCAGGGAGCGATTGCGTCGTGAAAGTACCCAGAGAGCTGATCGTGTTTTTAGTCTGTTCCACGGTCTACCGCTTGTTTTCCGGTGCACTGCTGGTTTCCCTGACATGGACCATTCTCAATCAGAATGAAGGCGGCTATTTGCCGTTGGCACTCGCGATTTTCTGCTCATTTATTCCGGCATTTGTTACGCCGATGATGATCAAGCGCCTGTCGGCCCGAATGAACGGACGCCAGATGAGCAGTGGGTTCCTGGTCTGTCTCGCAGGCCTTAGCCTGGTTGCCGGGGTGTGCCGTGATATCACGGTCGGACTGCTGATCACCAATCTGTTTGTGTGGCTGATATTCATGCTGCTGGAAGCCAGCCTGGACATGTGGTTTACCCAGGTTCAGCGCGGCATGGATGAAGCGACGGTCAGACGCATCAGCGGTGCGACCACGGCCACCAGCCAGGCGGCGCTGATGATTGGCCCGTTATTGGCCGCCGGCCTGATGCCGATTCTGACCGGCATGGGGTTTTCTATTCTTCTGGGTGTCAGCTTTTTACTCGTCGCTGCGGTTTGCCATACCCGAAACGGCACTGCCGTGCTTGAGGCCGGGGAGGGTGGTGCCTTGGTGGCGCCCGCGAAGCTTCCACTGACCTTGTTCATTCCGATGGTGTTGATCTGGCCAATTCTTGGAGCGTTCAACTTCATGCTCCCGGTGTACGTGTCGAGCCATGGCTGGGCGCTATTTGAGCTGGGTGTACTGGACGCGGTATTCGGCATGGGCATGGCATTGATCGGTGTACTGATCATTTTGGGTAATACCGGCCGTAACCTGTCGATCTTCCTGTCCGGGTTGATTGCACTTGCCGTCGCTGCCGCCCTGGTGTGGTTTCTGGTACCCGACACGCTTGTCCTCAAGGCCCTTAGCCTGCTGATCCTTGGCATGGCTTTTGGCGGCGCCCGGGTCCATATCCGCGCTGCGATTGCCTATCGCTACAGCGAGGCCGTCGTCGGCCTTTGTGTCAGCAAAGCGAATGCGCTGGCCACACCTGTGTTGTTGCTGATTCTGAGTCTGCAACTGGCAATGATTGAAACTGCCTGGCTCGTACCTTTCCTGATGGTCACGCTGTCCATTGCGCTCTTGCTGCAGACCTCTGCGACTCGTTTCGCTCAAGGGCAGACGAGCGCGGCATCCGTCGGTGCCTGATACAGGTCGCACCTTGTTTACGTAAAAGTTTGAGGACTCGATATGACGTTATCCAATCGTTACGCCTTGTTGATCGGTGCCGATTTGCCCATGAGGGAGCGGGCTGTACTGTGTACCGCGCGTGCGCTGGGCATGGCCGTTGTGGTGCTGGCCTACCCTGGCGAGGTTCTGGCGCAGCGGCGCAGGCCGGCAGCCAGCCTGGCCGACGACTACATCGTCAGCCCGTACCTGCTGGATCCGGTCCACGCGCTTGAGGCGGTCAAAGACTACGAACGCAAGACCGGTCTGACGCCTGCTGCTGTCATTCCGGTCAACGATTTCGTTCTGGAGGCTGGCGCGGCGATCGCAAAGCAATACTCAATACCGTTCCACAGTGACGCGGTGATTCTGCGCTGTCGTGACAAGTTACTGATGAAGGCTGAACTGGAAAAAGCCGGGCTTAATGTAGCGCCGACCCTTGCCGTCAATGAGGGCACCGCCAGCTACGTCTTCAAAGACCAGGAAAAGGCCATTTTCAAACCCAGCGTCTTTGGTGGCAGCGGCGGGGTGCGTCTGGTGAGCAACTCGCAGGAGTTGCAAGTGGCGATTGATGACGCTGCGAAGCTGTTGCACAAGTACAAGGATATTCTCTACATCGATCCTGAGCGGATTCACCTGGAAGCCTTTCTCGACAGTGAGCTGGAAGTCTCCGTCGAAGTCTATTGCAGACCCGACGAATGTAAGGCAGCGGCCGTCACCCACAAGCAACTGTCGCCACGACCTTACTTTGCTGAAATGGGCCATATCGTTCCTTATGCCGGGTTTGATTACGACGCTTTGTGCGAGACCGCCGAAAAGGCCTGTCGGGCGCTGGGCATAGAACGAGGGGTATCCCATGTCGAGATCAAGATCGTTGAGGGCGTGCCTTTCATTATTGAGGTAGGCGCCCGGCCCGCAGGTGACCGCATTATCGATTTGGTCTATCGCTCGCTGGGTGTCGATCTTTATGCCCTGCACGCAAAAAGCTATTGCGATATCTGGGACGACATGCCCCTGATCAAACGTCGTGGCACGGCTGCCGTCGCTTTCCTGAAAGCGGCACCGGGAAAGATCACCTGTATCAATCCCGTTGTACTTCCCGAGGGTGTGCACGAACTGAGTCTTTACAAAGGCGTCGGAGATTTTTCCGCCAGGGATGCACAGAACTTCGAAACACGTGAAGGCCATGTGGAATGGTTTTGGCCGATTGAGCATCAGGACACACCTGACTTCATGTTTCAAACGGCCAGGCTCTCAGCCGATCTGTTTGAAATCGAACGAAACTGAACCCTGCTCCGCCAGCGCCTTCACGAGATAACAGCATGTTCGACAATCGCCACATTCGTTCGCTGGCCAACCCGGCCATGGAATTGATTGAGTACGTAACACCCTTGGAAAAGTGCACGCGGGGTCGTCCGGTGCAAACGTTTCACAAGCAGTTCGAGAGCGCCGACCGGTTGTTTTCGGTAGGGATATGGGACTGCAGCGTGGGCAGTTTTACGGTGAATTTCACGGGGCATGAATTCGCCAGTCTGCTGGAGGGGCGGATCATGATCGAAGACGAGCATGGCACCCAGGTGTTGTTTTTGCCCGGTATGCAACTGGTCTTTCCCGCAGGCTACAAGGGCGAGTGGAATGTACTGGAGCCCTCTCGAAAAGCCTACGTCTGGTACGAACTAAGCCCTCCGGCTCTTTGAACGAGTGTCTACTGTGAACAACATCAACGATTCGCTGATCAACCAACTGGCTCATGAGTTCGGCACGCCCTTCTGGCTGTATGACGCCGATTCGATTCGGCGTCGAACCGCGCAACTGCGTGCATTCGATGTGATTCGCTATGCACAGAAAGCCAACCCGAACATTCAGATACTCAAACTGATGAAAAGCCTGGGCGCCATGGTCGATGCCGTGTCGCTGGGTGAAATTGAACGAGCCCATAGAGCCGGATTTCGTAACGACGGGGGGCATGCCCAAATTGTCTACACCTGTGATGTCCTGGACGAAGCGACGCTGCAGCGGGTCATCGAACTGAACATTCCGGTCAATGCCGGCTCACCGCAAATGCTGGAACAACTGGGCAAGGCGAGTCCGGGGCATAAAGTCTGGCTGCGGATAAACCCAGGGTTCGGTCACGGCCATAGTCGCAAAACCAATACCGGGGGCCAAAGCAGCAAGCACGGCAACTGGCATGAAAACCTGGATGTCTGCTACCAACTGATCGAAACCTACGGTCTTGAGTTGGTTGGGCTGCACATGCACATCGGCTCCGGCGTCGATTACGAGCACTTGCAACGTGTCTGCGCGAGTATGGTCGAGCATGTGCTGCGTTGCCCGTTCGATATTTCGGCGATCTCGGCGGGAGGCGGATTGCCGATCGCCTATCGCGACGATGATCCGCAGATCGACATCGACGAGTATTTCCGCATCTGGGATCTTGCCCGTCGCGAGATTGAAGAACATCTCGGGCACTCAGTGACACTGGAAATCGAACCGGGGCGTATTCTGGTCGCCGAATCCGGGTGTCTGGTGGCGCAAGTCAGGGCCAAAAAGGATGTCGGGACGAATCATTTCGTGTTGGTGAACTCCGGCTTCAACGACCTGATACGGCCGGCCATGTATGGCAGTTTCCACCGGATCACCGCTCTTCAGAAAGCCCCCGTGTCTGATCGGGATTTGTGGCGCAAAACGGTAGTGGCCGGTTCATTGTGTGAAGCGGGTGATGTATTCACCCAGCAGAGCAACGCCGAAATCGATCACCAGTTATTACCGGATCTGCAAGTGGACGATTTGTTGGTTTTCCATGATTGCGGCGCCTACGGTGCCAGCATGTCGTCCAACTACAACAGTCGACCGTTGATCCCGGAGTTAATGCTGGATGACGGCGTGGTCAAAGTCATTCGTCGTCGCCAGACATTCGACGAGTTGCTTTCGCTGGAAACGATTTAAACCACCAGGAAAGGATCAGGGGTGCAGACACACGTCTGCACCCGGGTATTACTGTGCCCGGTGATCAGCATTTTTGCACGTTGGGGAGACCATCATGGAAGTCGTCAGAAAGCATCAGCAGTTCAAGTTGAGTCATGAATACAACGCTCTGATCAAGCGTATCTATCCTGAGCCGTCGCTGCGTACACCCTTTGGCTCTGCCAGTGTCACCGTTCAAGCCGGGACGCTAAGCCAACCCCATCTGCACCACGAACATGAAACGTTCATTATCGTTTCCGGTCATGGCGAGTTTGTTCAGGACAGTGTTCGACGCAACATCTCGGCCGGAGATGTTATTTACATCAAGCCGTTCAGCGAGCACTACATCGAAGCTCATCCTCAGTCGCACGTCGAGTTCATGAGTATCTGGTGGGAAGACCTGGAGTCGGAAGCCGAGCCGCGGACCACTCGCCAGATCCTGTTTACGCCGCCCCCGACACCCAATGGCGATCTGCACCTGGGGCATATTTCCGGGCCTTATATTTGCGCCGATATCATCAAGCGCTATCTACAGGGCCAGGGCACATCGGCCAGCCTGATTGTCGGTCTGGACAAGCATCAGTCGTATGTCGACCTGAAGGCGCAGCAACAGGGTGTTCATGCCCGCGATATCTATGAAAAATTCAGTCGATCCATCATGTGTACTTTCGATAACGCCAATATCGGTTATGACGACGTGCATGATTGCGACAGCCAGTTTCATCTCGACTTCGTGCATGACTTCATCGAGCGCCTGATTGCAAAAGACATTCTGCAGATCAAAGAGCAAACCATTGCAGAGTGTACCGGTTGCCAGATTGAAGTGTTTGATGCCTTCGCCCGAGGCGGCTGTCCTACGTGTCATGCACCCTCCAATGGGTGTGTTTGCGAAGACTGCGGCAGCCCGAATAACAGCTACAACCTGCATGACGTGTCATGCAACCTGTGCGGTGCGACGCCAACGCAAAGACGGGGCAAAAAAGGTGTACTGGATCTGGGCCGCTGTGGCGCCGATTTTGTAAACGCCGGGTTTCAGGTCACCGCACCGCCGAAGCTTGAAAACTACTTGCTCAAACAACGCGCGCTCGCACAGGAAGATTATGTGGTGACGTTCCAGAGTGAGTGGGGTGTACCGTCAAGACATCCTGAGCTGAGGGGCCAATCCTATCTGGCCTGGATTGAAATGGCTGCGGGTTACCTGGCCGCCGTTTACAAGGGTGTGTTTGGTGAAGAAGTCAGTGATGTCGAGCGGGCAATCGAGCGCCTGAATGCCGCAGATTTTGAAATCATTCACCTGATGGGTTTTGACAACTCGTTTTATTACGCCCATCTGTACCCACAATTGTTCGCCGCGCTGGGCGTGCGGGGATTAAAGATAACGTTCGTGGTCAATGAGTTTTTGCTGTTGGATCAGTTGAAGTTTTCGACCAGCCGCAATCACGCTATCTGGGCCAACGATGTGTTTACCTCACCTGCCATTGCGGATTGGTACCGCTTTTACCTGTCGCTGAAAAGGCCCGACGTCCACCGAGAAAACTATGATCGCAGTGAGTTTGAAAACTTTCGGCAAAGCGCTCTGGCTGATCTGACGCAGGTGTCCGCTACACATCGACAGCGACTCGACGGGCAGTTCGCAGGCGTTGTCCCGCAGCCCGGTTCCTGGACTCGGCTGCATCAGGAATACGGCACGTTTTTCAATCAGCACAAGGTTCATCTGAGCAACGCCCTCAGTGTGCCTAACGGCTATGCCGTCAAACAATACGCCAGTTCGGTCAAGCAATTGCTTGATGTAGTGGCCCGCTTTCAACGGATGACCTGCGGCGACTTCGAGGCGTCGGCCGATCACGGCGAACGGCGTACCAGCATGCACCTGGAGGCCGAAGCCATGACACTGTTGCGCCTGCACTTGGGTTGCATAATGCCGCAAGTGATCTGCGAACTGGATCGCCCATGAGTTCAAGCGAGGTATCCAGCCACTACGACTGGATTGTCGTCGGTGCCGGGCTCATCGGTCTGTGCTCCGCCCTGCACCTGGCACGACGCAAGCTGCGTGTGTGTGTCATCGAACAGATGTCCCGGGTGGCAAACGCCTCCACTGTATCCGGAGCCGGGATACGCTTTTTCGATCCTGACCCTCTTGTCAGCGCTCAGGTCGTACAAAGCCATGATTTTTACTCGGAACTGGGCCTGGCCGACGATTTTCATCCTTGCCCGAGTTATTACTGCTTCGGTGCGGCAGATGCTGACTGTCTGCTGGACAACGCCAGGGCGAGGGGGCAGCGAGTGCTTTCGCGCACTCAGCTTCAGGCTGACAGCCCGCATATCGAATGGGGCGCAGTGGATTACGCCGTAGAGGATAAGCATGCCGGCTTCAGAGATCCCCTGATCACATGGCATGCGCTGCGTGCCGCCTGTGAGCGACTTGGGGTGACCTTCCGGTTCGGTCATCAGGTTCTGGCGTTCGAGGAAGGTGTCGGTGCGTATCAGCTGTTGACGCAAGCGGGGCGTCATGTGGCGCATGGGGTGATCTTCGCCACGGGTTACTGGACATCCAGCCTGCTTGAGCGCCTGGCACTGCCGGTCGTAGTGCGCAATCGAACCATCACCGTTCATCGGCTCTGCGGCCATAACCTGCCGCATCTGCCTTTTGTGGTTGAACACGACAGTGGCTTCCATGCTCGTCCGACCGCGTTTGGCGAGATTTTATTTGGCGTTCCTCAGCTCGATTGGGACGTTTCGCCAGATGACCTGCCTGACCGCGCCAGCGCTCATCTGAACAAGGCCGTTGCCCATTTGCAGCGCTACGCACCCGTGCCGCTTTCATTCTCAGGTGTTCGAACCACACGCTCTGCAGACGCCTTCGCTCCAAGGGCTCACGAGGCGCAAACCACATTGCCTAAACGTACGCATGTATTTGCTTTCGGCGAAGGCGCCGCTTTCAAGTACGCACCGGCCAGAACCTTGGCTTACATCAACTCAATACTGGAATCCTAGATATGCTGAATCAGGGAACGATTGATTTTCGCGGTACATTGCCAAGTTCCGAAGCATTGGTTCACACCTTGGTGAATGGCTATATGTTGTCTGCCTCCTTATTCGGTTGCGTAGAGGTGGATCTGTTCAGTCATCTGGATGAGACCTCAGGAACCGCAATCAGTGAACTGGCCGACGCATGTCTGCTCAGTGCGGCGCACGTGCAGAAACTGGTGTCCTTCGGTTTGTCAGTCGGACTGATCATTCAGCGGGATGATCAGTTCTTCAACTCAAGCGATGCACAGAAACTGCTCTCCCGCCACAGTGCACACAATATCTGCTCGGCGGTCGAGCACCATCGTCGTCATGTCTATCCGTTATTCGGCCATCTGGCCGAGTCGCTCAAAAGTGGCAAGCCCATCTCTGATCGTCTGCACCTGTCTTCGGTGCAAGGCGATACTCATGAGTTTTATGCCGAACTGGATAAAAGCGAGAGCGACTTCGCCGTGTTTATGGCGGCCATGAACACGTTCAGCACGGGAGCGGGGACACGCATTGCCGATACATTGGGCGCAAGAATCGGTTCTGCTGCTCCCTTGCGCATACTTGATCTGGGCGGCGGCGGTGGGCAGGTGTCTATTGAAATCGCACAGGCGATCCCACAGGCGCAGATCACACTGATCGATTTGGAAAAAGCCACGCGCTTTGCCCGCGCCGAAGTTGATCGCAAGGGGCTGGGCAATCGAATTTCCTGCCTGCCAGGAGATATCTTCGCTCGCTTGCCGTTGGCTGAGGCTGGTTTTGATGTGGTGCTGATCTCCGCGGTCTTGGGGGACTGGAGTCATGATTATCAGGTCAAGTTGCTGGCCAATGCTTACCATTACCTCAAGTCGGGAGGGTGCCTGGTGGTCAGTGAGACCTTGCTGGACGATGATCTGGCCGGGCCGATTCTGCCGACGCTCATGAGTCTGTATGTACAGATCCTGACTGAGGGTGGGCACAATTTCACTGCAAAGTCTCTGGTGGCGTTGCTGGCTGGCAACCGGTTCGAACACATCGAAGTGCAGCTCAATCGTGCGCACGGCTGCCGCGACACCGTGCTTGCCAGCAAGACCTCGTAAGACACTCTCCAGAGACCGGAGCACACGCAGTGAGAGCGAAGCATTGATGACCTGACTTCAGGCAATGCATGTGTTTCGCCGGTTTTGACCGATCATGGCTGCGTTGTCCTCCTCGCTGAAAGAGCAGAGGGACCTCATGGGTCAGATGGGGTGTCGATGAAGCGACTGGCTTGGCGTAACAAGAAAGCCCGGCACCTGGCCGGGCTTGGCTCATTTACAGGTCCCGCCCTTATGGTGCGAACCCGTTCCTCCGGTCGGATGTGTGCCCTTTGGACAGGCCGACGCAGAGACTGAAACGATTGAAAGTAGTGCGATAAGTCCGGCTACAGCTAGCTTTTTCATGATGCCTCCTTGCACTGCGGTATGCAGTGCAAGGCTATCGGCGCCAAAGCTGTCTTCTTAATGAAGTTGGCATGTGTGTGTCAGAATTCCTCGTTACCTCCGAACGCGGCGTTGCTTTTGACAGTCTGCCGCGCTGAAGCCTCCTTGAATATTGCCGTTTCCCCCCACCGCTCAATCGCCAGCCCAACTCCACAGACATCCGCTACTTTTCTGCACAGAAACAGGCAGTCATTGCGCCATCTGGTAGCACAATGCGCTGCCTGCCGCCCGTGTATCAGCGGCATCTAATCAGAGAATTGCAAGCAAATCAGGTGGTTACTTTGAAGCGGGTCAGTTGGCACGCACCCTGCTTAAGTGTATCCGTGGATAATTGGATACAAAAATACAGAGAGGCTGCCGATGCAATTTGCCCCCGCTTACGTTGACCGTCAGCCCCTCACAGCCGAGGAGGAGGCCTACAACTTCCTGCTTGACGCCATTTGCAGCGGCCGCTACCGCAAGGGTGACCGACTGATTGCAGAGGACATTGCCAGCGAGATCGGCATGAGCCGTATGCCGGTGCGCGAAGCGTTTCGCCGCCTGGATGCCCAAGGGTTGGTGACGCTGCGGCCGAACCGTGGCGCGGTCGTCAGCGGTCTGGATATCGATGAGTTGCATGAGGTGTTCGAGATGCGCAGCGCCCTTGAAGGCCTGGCGGTGCGCGTTGCGGTTAGCCGCATCGGCGAACGCCAGATGGCGGCTCTGGAGCGTCTGCTGGATGAGATGGATGACTACCGCGACGAGAGCGCTGCGTGGGTCCGCTGCCACCGCGCTTTTCACGAGTACCTGTGCAGCCTCAGCGGGCGCCCGCGCTTGATGAAGCAGATTTCAGCGCTCTATTCGCTGGTAGAAGCTCCCATGCGCTTGTGGCTGCAGCACAGTGAAAAACCCCTCAGTGCGCGACAGGAGCACGCGGTGATCCTTGATGCGATTCGCGCCGGTGACGCCGCTCGCGCCGAAGCCGTAGTGCGCGAACACATCGAAAGCACTGTGCCGGAGTTGAGTCAATTTCTGCAGTTGAAAAAATAAGAGAGGCGGGTCGCACCCGTCCGTGTTTTGACTTTAGTCCTGCCCCGTTATTCAACGAAGTGGAGTGTCTGGTCATGCATAAACAACGCCGCGCCTTGCTGGTGGCTGCAACCCTTGGTCTCTGTTCGCAATGGGCGTTTGCCGCGCCCCAAGTGCCGGAGCGCCTGCAAAAGGTCGATAAACTCACGTACTGCTCGGGGATGGATTCACCGCCTCTGGTGTCCTTCGACGAAGCCCAGAAACCGCGTGGGCTCACTGTTGACCTGGGCCTGGAAATCGCCAAACGTCTGGGCGGCAAACAGGTGCAATGGCGGGTCATCCCGTTCTCCGGGCTGGTGCCGGCATTGCTTGCCCAGCAGTGCGACATGATCGTCGACCAGTTGTTCGATAAGCCCGAGCGCCGGCAGGTGATCGACATCGTCAACTACATGTATTCCAGTCAGGCGGTGGTGGTACCCAAGGGCAATCCCAAAGGCATCAAGACCCTGGATGACCTGTCCGCGCACAAGGTGGCGGTGCTCAACGGCTCCACTATCAAAACCTTGCTCGACACACAGAACGAAAGCCTCGCCAAGGCTGGCAAGCCACCGATGAAGCTGGTGGTTTACAACACCGACACCGATGCGTTCCAGGCGCTGCGCATCAGCCAGGTCGATGCCTATGGCACCACTGTGGAGACTGCCGGTTACTACGCGGCGATGGCCCCGGATCTGTTTCAGGAAGGCGTGCCGGCATTCAGTCGCATCCTCACCGGCCTGGGCATGCGCAAGGACGACCCACAATTGACCGCCGCCGTGCAGCAGATCATCAGCGACATGCGCAGCGACGGCAGCTATGCGCAATTGCTTAACAAATGGCATGTCAGCAGCGACACACTCGACTGAGGCTCTACAACGATGAATTTCAATTGGGATGTGTTCTGGCAGTACCTGCTGCAGCCTAGCGGCGTATACCTTACCGGGCTGTGGCTGACCTGCCTGATCAGCGTACTGGCGATGCTGCTGGGCTGTGCGCTGGGCCTGGCAGCGGCGCTGTTGCGCCTGTCGAAGAACCCGCTGTTGCACCTGCCGGTACGCTTTTACGTGTGGCTGATGCGCGGAACGCCGTTGCTGGTGCAGATCGTGTTTCTGTACACCGCATTGGCCGCGGGCGGGATCTTCCGCTTCGAAGACGTCGAGCTGTTCGGCTTGATCATCCCCGGCAATATTCAGGCAGCAATCATCGCCCTGGGCCTCAACGAAGGCGCGTACATGGCCGAGATCATTCGCGCCGGGATCGGCGCGGTGGACAAGGGCCAATACGAAGCCGGACGCTCTCTGGGCATGGGCTTCGCCAAGCTGATGCGGCGTATCGTGCTGCCTCAGGCGTTCCGCGTGATCGTGCCGCCGCTGGGCAATGAGTTCAACGTGATGCTCAAGAACACCACGTTGGTCAGCGTGATCGGTGTGCAGGAATTGCTCCTCAGCACGCAGATGATCACCTCGGCGACCTTTCGCGTGTTCGAGTTGTACCTGGTGGTCGCCCTTTACTTCCTGACGCTGACGACCTTGTGGGGCTTTTTCCAGCGCTGGCTCGAAAACCGCTTCGGCCAGTCCGATCGGCCTTCGGTGCCACCGCCGGCCGCCAGCCGCATGTTCGGCCGTAGCACCCTGAAACTGCTGAGGGGACGTTAATCATGGCGCACCAAAGTGACGAACTGATCATCGAGGCGCTGGACATCCACAAGTCGTTCGGCGAACTGCAGATCCTCAAGGGCATCTCCCTGCAAGTGCGGCGCGGTGAAGTGGTGGTGCTGATCGGCGCCTCGGGCTCCGGCAAGACCACTTTCATCCGCTGCATCAACCTGCTCGAAGACATCCAGAGTGGGCGCATTCGCGTCAACGGCCGCGCCATGGGCTATCGCGAACGCAGCGACGGCAGCCTGGTGCGCGACTCGGAGCGCAACATCGCCCGCCAGCGCCGCGACATCGGCATGGTGTTCCAGCGTTTCAACCTGTTCCCGCACATGACCGCGTTGGAGAACATTATCGAAGCGCCGATCCAGGTGCTCGGCGTGCCACGTGCCCAGGCACTGGAGCAGGCGCGCGGCTTGCTGGCGCGGGTGGGCCTGGCGGACAAGGCCAGCCATTATCCGTCGATGCTCTCCGGCGGCCAGCAGCAACGGGTAGCAATTGCCCGTGCGCTGGCGATGAAGCCCCAGGCCATGCTGTTCGACGAACCTACCAGTGCCCTCGACCCGGAAACCGTCGGCGAGGTCTTGCAGGTGATGAAGGAGCTGGCCGAGGAGGGCATGACCATGGTGGTGGTTACCCATGAAATGGGCTTTGCCCGCGAGGTGGCCGACCGCGTGGTGGTGCTCGATCAGGGGGAACTGATCGAGCAAGGGCCGCCGGAGCAGATCTTCAGTCGCCCCAGCCATCCGCGTACCCGGGCGTTTCTCAGCCGCGTGTTATGACCTTTTTGAAGAGCCTTTGCCATGTTGAAGTTTTCTGCTCACGAGTATCCCTATCCGTCGCAGCGCCAGAGCGTATTTGCCCGTCGCGGCATGGTCGCGGCGTCGCAGCCGCTGGCCGCCCAGGCCGGCATTCAGATCATGCAAAAGGGCGGCAACGCTATTGATGCAGCAATCGCCACGGCGGCGGCCCTTACTGTGGTTGAACCCACCGGCTGCGGTCTTGGCGGCGACGCGTTTGCCCTGGTGTGGTGCAACGGCCAGTTGCATGGCCTGAACGGCAACGGCCATGCGCCGGCTGCGTTGAGTGTCGAGGCCGTCAAGGCGGCGGGGCATGCGCAGATGCCGTTGTATGGCTGGACCCCGGTCACTGTGCCTGGCTGCCCGTCGGCATGGGCCGAGTTGTCGCAACGCTTCGGCAAGTTGCCGTTCGCCGAATTGCTGCAGCCGGCCATCAGCCTGGCACGCGACGGTTTCCCGTTATCGCCAGTGGTTGCCCAGCAATGGCAGATCTCCCTGAACGAATTCAGTCCGCACCGCGATGAAGTGCTGCAAGCCTGGTTCGACACGTTCCTCATCGATGGGCGCGCACCCCGGGCGGGCGAGATTTTCCGCAACCCGGCCCAGGCCCGCACGCTCGAAGAACTTGCCACCACCCGCTGCGAGAGCCTGTATCGCGGTGCGCTGGCCGAGCGCCTGGATGCGCATTCGCGTGCCAGCGGTGGCTACCTGCGCGCCAGCGACCTCAAGGATTACCGCGCCCAGTGGGTGGATCCGATCCACATCAATTACCGTGGCGTGGATGTCTGGGAAATCCCGCCCAGCGGCCAGGGCCTGGTGGCACTGATGGCGCTGAAAATTCTCGAAGGCTTCAGCTTCGATCACCGCGACAGCCAGCAGACCTGGCATCGGCAACTGGAGGCGATGAAGCTTGCTTACAGCGACGGCCTGCACTACATCACCGACCCGGCGCACATGCGCGTGGCAGTGGCCGACCTGCTCAGCGACGACTACAGCACCCGCCGCCGTCGTCAGATTGGCGAGCAGGCACAGCCACCCAAGCCCGGTGACCCCCATGCCAGCGGTACGGTGTACCTGGCCACAGCGGACGCCGAGGGCAATATGGTCTCGTTTATCCAGAGCAACTATCACGGCTTTGGCTCCGGCGTGGTACTGCCCGACAGCGGCATCGCCTTGCAGAACCGCGGTCAGGAATTCAGCCTCGATGAGGCCCATGCGAACTGCCTGGCACCGGGCAAGAAAACCTTCCACACCATCATCCCCGGCTTCCTCAGCCAGCACGGCAAGGCCCTTGGACCGTTCGGCGTGATGGGCGGCTACATGCAGCCCCAGGGCCATGTGCAAATGGTGATGAACCTGGTGGACTTCGGCCTCAACCCGCAAGCGGCCCTCGACGCGCCACGCTGGCAATGGCTGGGCGACATGAAGGTCGGCATCGAACACGGTGCTTCCCGCGACCTGGTCAATGCACTGGCGCGGCGCGGGCACAAAGTGCAGACCGACAGCGACCTGACCGACTACGGGCGTGGACAGATCATCCTGCGTGACCCGGTTACCGGCGTGTTGTGCGGCGGCACTGAGCCGAGGGCGGACTCACATATCGCGGTTTGGTAAGCGGCTGCACCGGCACTGACCCCGGCGGATCATTGAGCTGTTCGGGGTCAGTACCCTAAGTTGTCAGTGATAAGTTGTTTGAGTTTTCCGAAGTCGGATTCTCTGCTCTTGGGTTATTTGATCTTTCGATATGTTTTTCGCGTACAAGCGCTTAAGAACGTGGCAGCGCAGAGAGGCCAGTCATGTTGACTCGTCAAACACGACGAGGCTCGCCCTCGGCAATTTCGCGTATCAGGCTCAGGTAACGAAGCGCGCCCAACCCCAAGGGCCGGTTTTTTACCCAGATGATATCGACCCATAACCGCATCTGGCTCGGCATGTAGTCAAACACCACCTCCGTCAATGCGCCCGACGTGATGAGAGGCTGTACCAGCGGTTGTGGAAGATAAGCCCAGCCCAATCCTTGCTGCACCAGGTCCAGCGTGGCCAGATAATTGTCGCTGTGCCAAATCCGCCGCGACAGCACAACACGTGGGTCAGAATCTGCAGGTCCTCCAGTAGCAACGATGATCTGCCGAACGTCGACCAGTTGCTCCTCACTTAAGGGACTTTTCTTGCCGGCGGCCGCAGGGTGATCTGGAGCAGCAACCGCTACTAACAACTGGCTCCCTGCTTCAAGAAACGTCTCGCGCTCGTCAAGTCCTGGCCGTTCAAATCCCAGTGCCAATTGCACGCGCCCTTCATGCAACATGCGCATCGCCTCCGGATGGGACGCGGAGCGAATCTCGATTTCAAGCGTGGGAAACTCCCTGGCGATGATGGCCAGCGGACGATTCCATGGGCCTGTCTGCAACTCCGGCGCCATCGCAAGGACCAGGCGCCCCTCCAGCCCCTGATGAAGCTGGAGCGCATGGGCGTCCAGCAGGTTTAGCTGGCTGGCAACCTGACGTGCCTGGGGCTCCAGTGCTTTGGCGATTGCCGTAGGAATGGCTTTGCGGGTTGAACGGTCAAAAAGCAACAAATCCAGCTCTGCCTCAAGCTGCGACACCGCCATGTTGATGGCCGAAGGGACCCGACCCAATTTCCGGGCCGCAGCAGAAAAGGAGCCGCTGTCCATGACGCAGAGGAAGACTTTAAGGGACTCGCTGGTGAACGCCATAAGGGTCGTCAGTTTTTCTGATAATGGTCGTCTTTATGTATCAGGTTTACTGGCTTAGTTTCCACTCTGCTTTCAAATTAAATATGCGGAGCACACCATGTTGGGTATGGAGTCGGAAGGGCATGTGGCACTTGTCAGCGGTGCCGGAAGTGAAGCCGGGATCGGCATGGCCATCGCTCGCAGACTGGCTGCATCCGGCGTGAAGTTGATCATTACGGCAAGCAGTCAGCGCATTTTTGAACGGGTTGAAGAACTGCGCGCTGAAGGGTTCGAAGTGGAAGGCCGGCCAGCTGACCTCACTGATGAAAGTCAGGTGCGTGAATTGAGTCTGTGGGCAGAGTCCGTATGGGGACGGGTCGATATTCTGGTGAACAATGCCGGTATGTCCATGCAGGGAAGCCCTGAGGTGTTATCGGAAGTGGCCACGATGGAACTGCAGGCGTGGAATCTTTCACTGGCCAGGAATTTAACGACCGCTTTTCTTCTGACACGGGCCGTCTTGCCCGGTATGAAGGCGCGAGGTTATGGGCGCATCGTCACTATCAGTTCCACCACGGGCACCCGGGGAAGCAATCCAGGTGAAGCCGCTTACAGCGCTGCCAAAGCCGCGATGGTGGGCATGAACATGGGACTTGCACTTGAAGTCGCCAGGCAGGGAATCACTGTAAACAGCGTGGCTCCCGGATGGATCACCACCGGTTCAACCACGCCCGTTGAAGCAGAGGCGGGGCGCTATACGCCGCTAGGACGGGCAGGCAGTCCGCGCGAAGTGGCGGCGGCTGTTGCATTTCTGGCGTCGCCTGAGGCCAGTTACATCACCGGTGAAGTACTCGTGGTGGATGGCGGTAATTGTCTGGTCGAGAACAAAGCCGCTCAAGCCTGACCTCATGACACGGACGGTCCTTCTTCTTTGGCTGCAAGTCAGACAGCACCTTTCCCCGCCATTCAACAACTGATCGGGGCGTGAAGAGGGCGATGGAGTGTTGTTATCTGAGCGACAACGGATTTCATTAATTTCATAGTAAGCATAGGGTTTTTATCATGTCTAACAGTGGTATTTGTGAATCAGCGATTGCTGCTTTTACCGCCGCCGAGCGCGCACGCTTTATGGAAAACAACCCGACGTCAATGGCGCTGGCCCAGCGTGCCAAGGCCAATTTGTTCAACGGTGTTCCCATGCACTGGATGAGCGACTGGTCGATGCCTTCGCCGCTCTTCGTCCAGCGTGCCAAAGGTGCACGTTTCACCGATGTTGACGGTCATGAATACATCGACTTTTGTCTGGGTGACACCGGTACGATGTTTGGCCATTCACCTGATCCTGTTGCCCGCGCCATAGCCGAGCAGGCAAATAATGGCTTGACCACGATGCTGCCTGGCGAAGATGCGGTGGTCTGCGCCGAGTTACTGGCTCAGCGGTTTGAGTTGCCTTACTGGCAGGTGACCGCCACTGCAACTGATGCCAACCGTTACGTTCTGCGCTGGGCGCGGGCTATCACCAAGCGCAAGGTCTTGCTGGTGTTCGATGGCTGTTACCACGGCACCGTAGATGACGTGATGGTGCGCTACCGCGACGGCAAAACAGTGCACCGTGCGGGTCTCGTGGGCCAGGCCTATGATTTGACCCAGTACAGTCGATCCATCCCGTTCAACGATGTGGCCGCGCTGGAGGCTGCGTTAGCCCAGGGCGATGTCTGCGCGCTGATGTGCGAGCCCGCGATGACCAACATAGGCATGGTCCTGCCGGATCCTGGATTCATGCAAAAGTGCCGGGAATTGACGCTTAAATATGGCAGCCTGCTGGTCATTGATGAGACCCACACTATTTCCACGGGCCTGGGCGGATGCACCCGCCAATGGGATTTGAAACCCGACTTTTTCGTGATGGGTAAACCCATCGCAGGTGGCGTGCCTTGCGCTGTGTTCGGCATGACCGAGTCAGTTGCCTTGGCTATGAAGGACGCTCAAACGCGTGGCAGTGAAGAGAGTGGCGGGCATGGACACAGCGGCATGGGAACGACGTTGTCTGCCAATGCACTGGCGATGCGTTGCATGCGCGCCAGCCTCGAAGACGTCATGACAGCGTCTGCCTATCAACACATGCTGCCCCTGGCCTCAAGACTGGCGCACGGGTTTCGAGCGTTGTTCAGGCGCCACCAGCTGGACTGGTCGGTAACGGAGCTGGGGGCTCGTTGTGAGTTTCAATTCTGTGCCACCTCGCCCAGAACCGGTGCAGAAGCCGAAGCGGCTTTCCATGACAGTCTGCAAATGGCCCTGCATCTCTATCTGATCAATCGCGGCATCCTGATCACGCCTTTTCACAACATGACCCTGTGCTGCCCGCAAACCAGTGAAGCGGATATCGACAGGCTGATCGGTGAGCTGGATAACGCGCTGACCACGCTGCTGGCCCTGCCTGGAGCGCGGGTCATCCGTTCATGACGGGACGTCTGACACCGCCACCTTTCTCAAGTACTGCCACGTCGCTTGAATGAGCGCCAAGAGGTTTGACATGCAATTTGCTGATAAAAAAGAGGCCGAGGATTATCTGGCCGCGCACCCTGAAGTGCTGAGCATCGAGTTGTTCCTTATCGACGCCAATGGCGTTCCACGGGGCAAACTGTTGCATCGTAATGAGCTGCTGGCGATCTACGAAAACGGGCGGCCACTGCCAAGTTCCATTCTTGCCTTGACCGTGCAGGGTGAGGACGTAGATGAGACAGGTCTGGTCTGGGATGTCGCTGATGCTGATTGCTGGACCTACCCCTTGCCGGGAAGCCTGACCCTGCAGCCCTGGCGCACCAACCCCACAGGCCAGGTGCAGGTCAGCATGCACCCGACCCAAGGTATTCCGGCCGCCCCGGCCGACCCGCGCCATGTACTGGTGAACACCATCGAGCGGTTGAAAGCCGATGGATTCCATCCGGTCATGGCCGTTGAGTTGGAGTTTTACCTGCTGGACCGGCAACGCGACGTCAACGGTCGGCCGCAGCCCGCGTTGCAGGCCAATGGGGTACGCCCCGTGGCTCCGCAGGTGTATGGCGTATACGAACTGGAGCAGCTTCAACCGTTTCTTGATGACCTCTACGCAGCGTGTGCATTACAGGGATTACCCGTGCGCACAGCGATCTCCGAGTATGCGCCGGGTCAGCTCGAGTTGACGCTGGAGCATCGTTTCGACGCACTCCAGGCCATTGACGAAGGCGTACGTTACAAACGCCTGGTCAAGGGTGTGGCCAACAAACACGGGCTGCAGGCGTGCTTCATGGCCAAGCCATTCAGCGATCAGGCCGGCAGCGGTCTGCACCTGCACGTCAGCCTGGCCGACGAGCAGGGCAACAACCTGTATGCGAGCGAAGACCCACAGGGCACGCCGCTGTTGCGTCACTCCATAGGAGGAATGATGGCGACCTTGTTCGACTCGCTGGCGATATTTTGCCCCCATGCTAACTCCTACCGCCGATTCCAGACCGGCAGTTACGCGCCGCTGGCCAAAAGCTGGGGCGTCAACAATCGTACCGTGTCTTTCCGCGTGCCTGGCGGCCCCGCGATAAGCCGGCATATCGAACACCGTATTTGCGGTGCCGATGCCAACCCCTATCTCGCCGCTGCCGCAGTACTTGCCGGCATTCATCACGGCATCACGCATCAAAGCGATCCGGGTGCGGCGATTGAGGGCAATGGGTATGAGCAGGCGACCGATTTCCTGCCCACCGACTGGCTGACAGCGTTGCAGGCATTGCAGCGTTCAACCTGGGCACGCGAGGCGCTGGGCGCTGAATTCCTCAAGGTGTTTCTGGCAATCAAGTGGAGCGAGTTCCGTGCATTCAATGCTGAAGTCGGAGAGCAGGACTGGCGCTGGTACCTCACTCACGCCTGAGTGTTCGCCCGTCAGCCTGCCTTGACATGGACCGCTGGCGTCAGACCATGTTCGCGCCGCGCTCGAAGATGAGTTGGCGAGCATCACGGTGCGGACATGGCCGCTGGTGTAGCACCGCTGGGTAAGTTCACCGCCCCGTCGCTCTGGTAACCATCTGTTTTCAGGTGTCGTCATTTGCGCCTTACCTGCGGCAAAACCCCGGTCAGGTGCAGCCGGGCCGCGGCCCAGGCCAGGTGCAGTGCATGACGCAAGGCCACTGCATCAAGACTCATGACCCGTACCGAAACGCCGCAATCATTGGGTAATGCACTGACGCCCACGTAGCTGTCGGTCAGCGCAGACAGTGCGGTGCGCAAGCCCTGTTTCACTTCATCCAACGGCAAGCCCTGTCCGATCAGCATGAACGTCGCCAGGGCCTGGAACGACCCGCTGACACCCGGCAGACAACGCTGCAGGTCTTCGCCGGTGAGGGCCAGACGATCCGCAGCCAGCAAACGTCCGGCGGAGCAGCGCACTTCCAGGTGCGTCCGGTAATAGCCCGGCGGCCCCTTTGAGCCTGATGGGGTGTGCACGCAAAACGCGTCACACATCAGCACTCGCGCGTCGGGGTGCAAGGTCAGCAGCACCTGGCTGTGCAGGCGAGCCTGCGGAAACAGGATGGTCGCCATGGGCAGGTATTCCAGCAGCGCGCCACTTTCGGCCAGCAGGGTGACGGTCTGGCGCGCCGGTTGTTCGACCATACTGTGGACGATGGTCGCCGCACCCGTACTGACGTGGACCTGCGTGCCAGCCTCTGCATGCAGATACAAACGCACGTGTTCCCCGGCAAAAAGGCCTCCCGAGCAGGATTGCAGATAGATCGCTGCCATACCGGGCGGGTCTTGCGGCAGTTTCAGGGTGCGGCCCAGATGAAAGGGATAGCCCACTTCCTGACGAGAGACATAGCTGATCCCTGATGGTGCTCTGCTGAAGCTAATCTGCGCCGCGGGGCGCGTCTGCGCTGGCAGCATCGTCGGGCGGGCGTTCATGCTCGGTCGAACAGCACGGCCCGGCTGATCGCCTCGACCACGTCATCGACACCATCGCCTGTGCTGCAGTTGGTGAACAGCACCGGGCGACCGTCGCGTGCGTCGGCTGACTCACGGCGCATACGCTGCAGATCGACGCCGACATGGGGCGCCAGGTCGTATTTATTGACCACCAGCAAATCGCAGTTCAGCACGCCCGGGCCTCGTTTTCTCGGGATATCGTCACCTCCGGCCACATCGATGACGAAGATCCAGTAATCCACCAGGTCCAGCGAAAAGGTCGAGGCCAGGTTGTCGCCGCCGGACTCGATCAGCACCAGATCAAGGTTCCTGAACTGCGCCTCCAGCTCATCCGCCATTTGCAGGTTGAGAGTCGGATCTTCACGAATCGCTGTGTGCGGGCAGGCGCCGGTTTCCACGGCGCGGACTCTCATCGGGTCGATCAGGCCGCTGCGCTGTACACGTTCTGCATCCTCGCGGGTCGCCAGGTCATTGGTGATGATCGCCAGCTCGGTTCCGCGTGCGATAAAACGCGGGATCAACTGTTCCAGCAAACGGGTCTTGCCTGAGCCGACCGGACCACCGATGCCGACACGGGCGGCGCCAGGGTGAGGCTGTGCTGCAGCGAGGGTGGGCGCATTCAAAGGCAGGTTCATCGTCATTCTCCTTCAGAAAACAGGCTCAGCGCAGCATGTAGCGTTGGGCGAGCGGGACTTGGCTGACCGGGTCGCAGAACAGCCGCTCGCCGTCTGCGTAGACGTCGAAGGTCTGCGGGTCGACGCGAATGTCCGGGCAGGCATCGTTGTGCAGCATGTCGGACTTGCGCAGGGTGCGCGTGCCGAACGCGGGCAGCAGCGCTTTTTTGAGGCCCAGCGTGCTGGCGGTGTCGGCTTCGACGGCCAGCCGGTTGACGAAGTTGACCGACAGCGCCTTGCTCGCTTCGCCGAACGCCCCCCATTGCGGGCGCATCATCAGTGGCTCGCAGGTGTAGAGCGACGCCGCCGAGTCACCCATCACGCCATGCACGATGAAACCGCCTTTGACCACCAGTTCCGGCTTGATGCCGAAGAACGCCGGTCGCCAGAGCACCAGATCAGCCAGTTTGCCTGGCTCCAGTGAACCGATGTAACTGTCGATACCGAACACGCGTGCGGCATTGATGGTGTATTTGGCGATGTAGCGCTTGATGCGCTCGTTGTCGCCCAGCGCAGTGGCTTCTTCCGGGAGACGACCGCGCTGGTCTTTCATCTTCGACGCCAGTTGCCAGGTGCGACAGATGACTTCGTTGATGCGGCCCATGCCCTGGCTGTCCGACCCCAGGATCGAGATCGCGCCGGTGTCGTGCAGGATGTCCTCCGCCGCGATGGTCTGCGGCCGCACTCGGGATTCGGCGAACGCCACGTCTTCCGGCACGTCCGGGTTTAGGTGGTGGCAGACCATGATCATGTCCAGGTGTTCGTCGAAGGTATTGACGGTGTAGGGGTTGGTCGGGTTGGTCGAGGAGGGGATACAGTTGGGCTTGCCCGCCACGCTGATGATATCCGGCGCATGGCCGCCGCCCGCGCCTTCGGTGTGGTACATGTGGATCGTGCGATCGCCGATGGCCGCCAGCGTGTCTTCCAGAAAACCGGACTCGTTGAGCGTGTCGGTGTGCAGTTGCACCTGAAAGTCGTATTCGTCGGCGACTTTCAGGCAGGTGTCGATCACCGCCGGCATTGCGCCCCAGTCTTCGTGGATTTTCAGCCCCAGGCAGCCGCCGCGCAGTTGCCCGAGCAGCGATTCGGGCTTGCTCGAGTTGCCACGTCCGAGAAAGCCGAAGTTGATCGGCCAGTGCTCGGAGGCCTGCAGCATCTTGCCGACATTCCATTCGCCGCCACAGTCGATGCCCACCGTGATCGGGCCCAGCGAGCCGCCAATCAAGGTGGTCAGCCCGGCTGCCAGCGCGTGATCGCACAGCTGTGCCGAGTCGAAATGCACATGCACGTCAATGCCGCCTGGCGTGACGATCAGGCCTTCGGCATCGCGCACGGTGGTGGCGACGCCGCAGATCAGTTGTGGATGGACGCCGTCCATGATCTGCGGGTTGCCGGCCTTGCCGATGGCGACGATCTTGCCGTCCTTGATGCCGATGTCGCCTTTGACGATGCCGATCACCGGGTCGATGATCAACGCGTTGCAAATCAGCATGTCGAGGGCGCCGTCGTCACTGTCGTGACCGGGCATCAGGCCCATGCCGTCACGCAGCGTCTTGCCGCCGCCGTGCAGGCATTCGTCGCCGGGCACCGCGTGGTCGAACTCGACTTCGGCCAGCAGCGAGGTATCACCGAGCCGGACAGCGTCGCCGGTGGTCGGGCCGTACATCGCGGCGTATTCCTTACGGGTCATTGTGGCCATGGGTTCAGGCTCCCTTGAAGTGCTGGGCACGCGCGCGGCCCAGCGCCGTGCGCTTGCAGTCCGGGTCGTGCAGGTTGCCGTTGGTAAGGCCGCTGAAACCGTGAATGTCGCCGGTACCGCCGAACTGCACCAGTTGCACCTCGCGCAGCTCGCCGGGTTCAAAGCGCACAGCGGTGCCGGCCGGGATGTCCAGGTGCATGCCGAAGGCGATTTCGCGGGGGAAATCCAGCGCCTTGTTGACCTCGAAGAAGTGGTAATGGCTGCCGATCTGCACAGGCCGGTCGCCGGTGTTCAGGGCGCGCAGCGTCGCTGTCGGCCGACCGGCGTTGAGCTGAATGTCACCGTCAGGCGCGAGAATCTCGCCGGGCGTGGGCATCGCGGTCAGCGGCAACCGACCCGGCCGGATCGGTTGATGGACAGTGACCAGTTTGGTGCCGTCCGCAAAGGTACCTTCGACCTGCAGCACAGGCAGCAACTGCGCAACGCCGGGCATCACGTCGTCAGTGTTCAGAATCGTCGAGCCGAAGCCGATCAGCTCCGCCACGCTGCGTCCCTCGCGAGCGCCTTCCAGAATCTCGTCGGCGATCAGCGCCGAGGCTTCCGGGAAATTCAGGCGCAGTCCCTTGCTGCGACGTTTGCGCGACAGTTCGGCGGCGGTGTACAGCGTGAGCCGTTCAAGCTCGGTGGGGGTCAGCAGCATAGCGTGGCTCCTGCGGGCAGGTGATCAATTGGCGAACAGGCGCAATTCCTGGGTTTCGTGGCGCATCACGGCGATCTCGGCCATGGGCGTGAAGCCGCTGGCGTTGTCCGGTTCCGGTGGGGCTTGAGCCAGCAGTTGCGCAATCAACGGTTGCATCGTGGTCAGCACTCGCTGTGCGTCAATGTGGCCTATCACGCCGAGGCGCACGGCGGCGCTGACCAGACCGGTACACAGGCCGTGGGCGGCCGCCAGTTGGCAATGCTCCAGATGCATGCCCAGGTGTTTCCAGATCAGACCCTGCAACACGGGCAG
The DNA here is from genome assembly GCF_900143095.1 of Pseudomonas asturiensis. Lineage (GTDB taxonomy): Bacteria > Pseudomonadota > Gammaproteobacteria > Pseudomonadales > Pseudomonadaceae > Aquipseudomonas > Aquipseudomonas asturiensis. The sequence continues at coordinate 125,716 of NZ_FRDA01000001.1, forward strand.
GTGCCCTGGCGTTTGGCCCGCCAGTACCCGTTGCTGATACGACGCCGCGCCGGACGTCCCCAACGCAACGTGAACGCCCAGCAACGCCTGGCCGATACGCCGTGAGCCCTGACGCAGCTCTTCGGCCAGGGTCAGCGCTTCGACCTGTGCGTCCAGCGCCATCAACTGATCCAGATCATCGGCTGACTGCCAGGCAGCGACCAGGAAAGCCCGATCAAAACTGTTCCAGCGATGCCGCAATTGGCCTTCGACGAAACCGCACACCTCAGCGCTTCGGTCAGGGCGTGTTTCCCGTTGCCGGCGTCGTGGCGGGATCCGCTCGATCGAGCCCAGATAGCCGTCCGTCTTGAGGGTTTCCAGGCCCCATGACCAGGCCACCGCACCGCCAGGAAAGAAACTGTCGGCTTGCTGCAGGGCCAGCAGGGCGCTGCTTAGGTCGATGCTCTGGTCGTTGCCGGGGGCGTTCATGCGCGCGCCACCCGACCGTCGGCGAGCATCGGGGCCAGACGTTCTAGATAGTCGGCTTCAGGTCCGTTGAGCGGGATCTGCAATCTGTCTTCGGCAAAGCGTACTGCCCAGTGCATGTTGCCCGCGAAGTAACCCAGTTCCAGCGCCGCGGCTGCATCGCGCGGCTTTAGGCTCAGGTATTGCTGATCCTGCATCTGCACGACGATGGCGCGCTGGCCGTCGAGCATCAGCACCGAACCGTTACGCAGCTGTTGATGGCGCTCCAGACGAATCGCGCAGTCGGTGCCCTGGTCGCTGGAAAGACGCAGGCGATGGCGCTGAATGTCGCTGCCGGACAGGCTCAGGGTTTCCACCTGCCCGTTGTGGCTCAGGTCATGAAGCCGGTCGGCGAGGGCCGGGTCGCTGGCCTGGCCGAGGATGCGGTCGAGTATCAGCATGGCGGTTTCTCCTGCTCCGGTTCAGATCGTGAGGTAGCGCAGGATGCGCTCGCGGTCGACGGTTTCGCGCACTTCGCTGTGCACGAATTCGCCTTTTTCGATGATCAGGTAGCGGTCAGCCACCGCCATGGCAAACGACAGCACCTGTTCGGAGACGATCAGCGAGAAGCCACGCTCCTTCTTGAGCAGGTTAAGGGCCTTGGCGATGTCCTTGATGATCGAGGGCTGAATGCCTTCGGTGGGTTCGTCGAGGATCAGCACCTTGGGGTTGGAGACCAGCGCCCGGGCGATGGCCAGTTGTTGCTGCTGGCCACCGGACAGGTTGCCGCCCTTGCGCCTGCGCATCTCGAACAGCACCGGGAAGTACTCGAAGATGTAGTCGGGAATCGCAGTCGCGGGCGCACCCTGCATGCCGGTCAGGATGTTTTCCTCGACGCTCAGGTAAGGAAAGATCATCCGGCCTTGTGGTACGAAACCCACGCCTGCCGCAACGCGTTCGTAGCTCTTGCTGCCTGTGAGTTCCTGCCCGGCCAGTTTGATGCTGCCGCTGCGGGTCGGCAGCATGCCGACCAGGCTGCGCAGCAAGGTGGTCTTGCCCATGCCGTTGCGGCCCATGATCGCCAGCGATTCGCTTGGCGCGAGGTCCAGACTCAGGTCGCGCAGCACATGGCTGTCGCCATAATAGACATTCAGGTGAGTGACATTCAGCATGTTCAGTGCCCCAGATAGACGTCGATGACGCGAGGATCGTTCTGCACCTGATCCATCGAGCCATAGGCCAGGGTCTTGCCCTGATGCAGCACGGTGACCTTGTCGGCCACCGACTTCACGAACTCCATGTCGTGCTCGATGATCACCATTGCCCGGCCCTTGGCGATGAGTTTGAGCAGGCCTGCGGTTTTCTCCCGTTCGCCTGCGCTCATGCCTGCCACCGGTTCATCCAGCAACAGCAGTTCCGGGCGTTGCATCAGCAGCATGCCGATCTCCAGCCACTGCTTCTGGCCGTGGGACAGCAGCCCGGCCTTGCGGCCCAGTTGATCCTTGAGAAAGATCATCTCGGCGGTCTGCTCGATCTCGGTCTGCAGGGCGATGTTCCTGCCGGCGAACAGGCAGTTGAAAATGCCGCGTTTGTCCGGCGAGGAGATGTCCAGGTTCTCGCGCACGGTGAGGTCTTCGTACACCGACGGGTTCTGGAATTTGCGACCCACGCCTGCGCGGGTGATCTGGTACTCGATCATGTTCGCCAGTTGCAGGTCCTTGAAGCGAATGCTGCCGGCGCTGGGGCGGGTCTTGCCGCAGATCATGTCCAGCAGCGTGGTCTTGCCCGCGCCGTTCGGGCCGATCACCACATGAACCTGGTTTTCCTCGACGTAGAAATTGAGGTTGTCCACGGCCTTGAAACCGTCGAACGACACGGTCAGGTCTTCGACACTCAGTAGCAGCGCACCCATCAGTGGGTCTCCTTGTTGTTCAGCCGTTGCAGCAGACCGGCCAGACCTGTGGGCAGGAACAGCACCACACCCATGAACAGGAAGCCGATGAAGTACTGCCAGAAGCTGACGAAGTTTTCCGACAGATAGGTTTTCGCCGTGCCGATCAGTAGCGTGCCGTACACCGCACCGACCAGCGACAGACGTCCACCCAGGGCGGCGTAGATGACAATTTCAGTTGACGGAATGATGCCCACCAGCGAGGGAGAGGCCAGGCCCACCTGCAGGGTGAACATCACGCCGCCCAGTGCAGAGATCAGCGCCGCCACGGCAAAGATGAAGGCTTTGAACAGTGCGGTGTTGTAGCCGGAGAAGCGCACCCGGTCTTCGCGATCGCGGATCGCCACAATGACCTTGCCCAGTCGGCTGCGCAGGATGAAACCGCACATCGCGACACAGGCCAGCAACAACAGGGTGGTGATCAGGTACAGGATCCAGGGTGTCTGCGGCGTTTGCAGGCTCAGGCCGAAGACGGTCTTGAAGTCGGTGAGACCGTTTACGCCGCCGGTGTAGCCTTGCTGACCGATGATCATGATCGACATGATCGAGGCCAGCGACAGGGTGATGATCGAGAAGTACACGCCACCCACGCGCTTCTTGAAATAGGCGTAGCTGAACAGGAACGCCAGCAGCGCTGGAAGAATCAGGATCGCGACCAGTGTGAAGGTCGCCGATTCGAACGGCTTCCACCACCATGGCAACGCCTCGACACTGTTCCAGATCATGAAGTCGGGCAGGGCCGAGCCGTAGAAGGCGGCGAGAGCGCTGGCGGCTTCGTCCGTGGCAGTGGCTTCAAGCTTCAGGTACATCGCCATCATGTAGCTGCCCAGGCCGAAGAAGATCCCCTGGCCGAGGCTGAGGATGCCGCCGTAACCCCAGATCATCACCATGCCTACCGCACAGAACGCCAGGCTCAGGTACTTGCCCGCCAGCCCCAGGCGAAAATCGCCCAGGCACAATGGCAACACCACCAGCAGCAGAACCGACAGCCAGATCAGGCTGTAGCGCTCCAGCAGCGGCAGCCAGCCGCCACTCAGCCAGCCGGGTCGGGACGTAGTTGTCTGAGGCAGGGCGGGCGGCTTTTCAGTCATGTCATTCATCTCAACGTCTCACTTTCGTGGCGAACAGGCCGTTGGGGCGGAAGAACAGCAGTACGATGACCACCAGCAGGGTCATGGCCTTGGCCATGGAACCGGTGGTGAGATACTCCAGCGAAATCTGTGTCTGGCCGATGGCGAAGGCCGACAGGAAGGTCCCGAGCAGGCTCTCGACGCCGCCGAACACGACCACGATGAAGGTGTCCACCAGGTACTGCTGACCGCTGACCGGGCCGGTGGAGGCCAGCATGGTGAACGAGCTGCCGGCGATACCCGCCAGCCCGCACCCCAGGGCAAACGTCACCGAGTCCACACGTGCTGTGTTGATGCCCGCAGCACCCGCCATCGCGCGGTTCTGGGTCACGGCGCGAATGCGCAGGCCCCAGCGGCTGCGGTAAAGAAACAGGAACACGGCGGCGGCGATGACGAATGTCAGGCCGATGATGAACATCCGGTTGATCGGCAGCTCCAGGCCTTCGCTGACTTTCCACGCACCTTGCAGCCACTGCACGGTGGGCACGCTGACTTCCTTGGGGCCGAAGACCTGGCGGAACACTTGCTGCAGTACCAGTGACAGGCCCCAGGTCGCCAGCAGGGTATCCAGCGGGCGGTTGTACATGAAGCGAATGAAACAGCGTTCAAGCAGGAAACCGAAAGCGAAGGTCACCACAAAAGCGACGCCAATCGCGACGATGAAATACCAGCCCATGAGTTCGGGCAGGTAGCGCTGAAACACCACCGACGTGACATAGGTCATGTACGCGCCCATCGCCATCAGTTCACCGTGGGCCATGTTGATCACGCCCATCAGGCCGAACACGATGGTCAGCCCCAGTGCCATGAGCACCAGCACCGAGAACAGCGAGAACCCGCTGAAGACTTGCATTACCAGCGTATCGAGAGTCATGGCGTCGCCACCTGTCGCTGAAGGTTGAAAGAGGCGGGCGCGCGTCAACTCACGCCCCCGCAGGTGTCAGAGTTTCGGGAACGGATTGGGCTCGATGGGCGCGGACTCGTAGATCACGTCAACCTGACCTTGAGCGTTGAGGGTGCCGATACGTGCGCGCTTCCACAGGTGATGGTTGTCCTTGTGGACTTTGATCTCGCCTTCAGGCGCATCCAGCTCCATTTCCGAGGACGCAGCGATGACCTTCGGCACGTCGAAACTGCCGGCTTTCTCGACGGCCTTTTTCCACAGATAGACGGCCGTATAAGCGGCAGCCATCGGGTCGCCGATCACGCGCTGCTGGCCGTAACGGGTCTTGAACGCCTGAACGAATTTGTCGTTGACCGGGTTTTTCAGGCTCTGGAAATAGCTCATGCAGGTCAAAAAGCCGACGAGGTTTTCAGCGCCGATGCCGGTCACTTCTTCCTCGGTCACGGCCAGCGCCATCAGGGTCTGGTTGCTGCTGTCGATGCCGGCGGCCTTGAGCTGTTTGTAGAACGCCACGTTAGAGCCGCCGACGATGGTGGAAATCACGATGTCAGGTTTGGCGACCTTGATCTTGTTGATCACCGAGGAGAACTCGATAGCGCCCAGTGGCAGATAATCCTCGCCGACAATCGAGCCGCCTTGCTTGGTCACCGCCACACGGGCCAGCTTGTTGGTGGTGCGTGGCCAGATATAATCCGAGCCCACCAGATAAACGCTCTTGCCCTTGTTGGCCATCAGCCAGGTGACAGCTGCCAGGGTTTGCTGCGAGGCCTCGGCGCCGGTGTAGATAATCGCCGGGGATTTTTCCAGACCTTCGTAGAAAGTCGGGTAGTAGAGCAGGCCCTTGTTGCGCTCGAACACCGGCAGCACGGCTTTGCGCGAGGCTGACGTGAAGGCACCGAAGGTGACGGCGACATGATCATTTTCCAGCAGCTTGCGCGCCTTCTCCGCGAAGGTCGGCCAGTCGCTGGCGCCGTCTTCGACGATCGGCTCGATGGTTTTACCCAGCACGCCACCGCTGGCGTTGATTTCATCGATGGCCAGTTTTTCGGCGTCCACCACCGAGGCTTCGCTGATGGCCATGGTGCCGGTGAGCGAGTGGATGATCCCTACTTTCACGGTGTCGGCAGCCTGCGCCTGACCGATCAGGGAAAACGGCAGCAAGCTCATGGCGCTCAGCAACAGCGCATGCTTGATCAAACGGCGTTTGTCGTTACGCATTCACTTCTCTCCCAGGAATAAAAAAAGCCCGACGTTCCGTCCTGCGAACAGGCGGAAGGTCAGGCTTTTGTGCCGAATCTGGCGGGACAGACGATGTCCGATCCAGTCGTACGCGAGGTGTCTCCCTACTTGCCAAGAGGGCGTAGGGCAGGCAACTGGCGCGATGTCTCCAGAGAGTCATAGCAAGGCCGGTGCCAAGTGCCGAAAAGGGCGCCTCAGGCCGTCTTGCAACGGGCCGCCAGAGTTCCCCTTCATTAATTGCACGCGCGCAAGGGCCTGCGCTGCTTTGGCGCGAAGGCAGGGCGGGGTGCACCAAAAACGTGACCGCAAACCTGTGACAGACGGCGTGGTGCCTGTCGATTCTCGAGGTTACGGGCGCTGGCCCGCTCCCTGCATAGCCTTGAACGACACCTTCGCAGGGTGCCTTGTCACACGCCCATTCTCGGCAGGTGTGGAAGGCCTCTCGCATGCGCTGGCCCTGACACTGTCGTCACGCCAGCCCAGGCACAACCGCCTGAGAGCCACCGCTGAACCGCGCGGTTTTTCGCTCAGCCCTTTTATGCATGGACCTCAAGACCCCGGCCAGTGGCGGGCGTCTCATCTCACGTTGAACAAGGTTTATAGGCATGGTTGACCAGTCGATCCGCATAGGCGGTCTGTTTTCCAACACCGGGGTCACGGCCGCAGGCGAGTGCTCGACGATGCGCGGCGCGCAGTTCGCCATTCAGCAGATCAATGCCAGCGGTGGCGTGGATGGCCGACCGCTGGAAATGATTACCCGTAACCCGGATTCCACCCCTGCGCTGTTCGCCATGCACGTCGAGTCGCTGATTCGTGAAGAGAAACTGAAGTTTTTCTTCGGCTGCTACACCTCGGCAGCACGTAAGGCCGTGTTGCCTGTCGTCGAGCGCTACGATGCCTTGCTGCTGTACCCCGTGTATTACGAAGGCTTCGAGTATTCACGCAACATCATCTACACCGGTGCCACGCCCAATCACAACGCTGTGCCGCTGGGCAATTACATGTTCGATCACTTCGGCAGCCGCGTCCTGATGATCGGCTCCGAATACGTCTATCCCTACGAAACCAATCGCCTGATGAGCGACCTGCTGTACGAGCGTGGCGGCCAGAAACTGGGTGAGTATTACCTGCCGCTCAAAAACGCCCGTCCCGAGGATTTCGCCAAATTGATGGTCAAGGCGCGGGAGCTGAAACCCTCGTTCATTTTCTCCACGGTGGTCGGTGAAACCATGGCCCATCTGTACCAGGCCTACGCCGATGCAGGCTTGGATCCGGCGGTCATGCCGATTGCCAGCGTGACCACCAGCGAAACCGACATTCAACAGATGGGTGTGCACCTGGGCACCGGACACATCTCGGCGGCCAGTTATTTCCAGTCAATCGACACGCCGCTCAATCGCCAGTGCATCGCCGAGTACCGTGAACTGTTCGGCCAGCATCAAGTGACCGATCGCTGTTGGGAAGCCGCTTATTTTCAAGTGCACCTGCTGGCCAAGGCCATCAGTCGGGCAGGCAGCACCGACGTGGAAGCTGTGCTGCAGACCATGCGCGGTCTGGAGTTCGACGCACCTCAAGGACGAGTGAGAATCGATGAAAACAATCACCATACCTACCTGTACTCACGGATCGGACGCGCCAACGCCGACGGTCAGTTCGACATGCTTTACGAGAGCCAGAAGGCGCTCAAACCCGACCCCTACGCCATTGCGCCCGATTTCAGTGGCTGGTCCGGTCTGGCCGGGAGGCGTCCATGACCCTGCGAGCTGCGAAGAAACGTCTGCGCAACGACAGCGCAGGCGGCATCAAGGACCTGCGTGATATCAGCGTGCTGGTGATGCACCCGGATGACGAAGACGGTCGTAACCTGATCGCGCAGTTGCAGCGCATCGGCTGTCAGGTGCGCGTTCAATGGCCGATTCCCGAACGCCTGCACAGCGAGGCCGATGTGATTGTGCTGGCGGTGTCGCCGGAAAGCCTGGCGACCAACACGCCCTGGCTGTTGCACAGCGCGACCCCGCCGATCATCCCGGTGATCGCCTATGAAAACCCGATCATCGTCGAGGCGCTGGTGCAGTTGAACGCCTGCTCGGTGATTCCCTCACCCGTGCGATCCTTCGGTTTGCTCACGGCCCTGACGATCACCCTGAGCCAGGCGCGCAAGACCCGCGAGCGCGAGAAGCACGTCAAGCGGCTCGAAGGGCGCATGGCCGTCATGCGCACCGTGCAGCAGGCAAAAATCATTCTGATGGAAACCAAGGGACTGTCGGAAATCGACGCCTACAACGCACTGCGTGACCAGGCCATGAGCAAGCGTGAACCGGTGGAGAAAATCGCCGAGGCCCTGGTCAAGGCCCATGAGTTATTTCAACAAGCCTGTTCCTGATTATCTCTGGAGTGTCAGGTCCATCCCTGATCCTCTTCTGCGTGGACGTTTGCCATACGCCCTTGACCGGCAGGTATGGAGCACCGCGTGGCGACCGGCATGGACAACGGCGTCCCCCGGAACGAGCTTGAGCCCGTGCACTCGGCACGGGCGGCTCCTACCGTCATCTGGAGAACATCATGTCCGTAAAACGCCCTGAAAAAGCCGACTTTCTGCTTGCTGCCCAAGACCATGGTTACGACCTGTCTGACAGCCAGATGCAGGCGTACCTGAACCTCGCCGATGAAACCCTGAACGCGTACGAAGCCATCGACACCTTGTACGCCGCCCACATTGCCCAGCCGACACCGGTGCGCGAGCACAGCAAGCCCCACGATACCCAAAACCTGCATGCCGCCTGGTATGTGAAAACCCATATTGCCGGTGCTGCCGAGGGACCGCTGAAGGGCAAAACGGTGGTCATCAAAGACAATGTTTCGGTCGCAGGTGTGCCCATGGCCAACGGCTCGTTGAGCCTTGAAGGCTACGTGCCGTCCGAAGACGCCACGGTGGTCAAGCGCTTGCTGGCGGCCGGTGCGACGGTGGTCGGCAAATCCGTGTGCGAAGACCTGTGCTTCTCCGGTGCCAGCTTCACCGCCGCCAGCGGTGCGGTGAAGAACCCCTGGGACATGACCCGCAACGCGGGCGGTTCATCCAGCGGCAGCGCCGTGCTGGTTTCGTTGGGCGAGGTCGACATGGCCATCGGTGGCGATCAGGGCGGGTCGATCCGCATGCCGTCGGCCTGGAGCGGCATCGTCGGCCACAAACCAACCTACAGCCTGGTGCCGTACACCGGAGCCTTTCCCATCGAACGCACCATCGACCACGTCGGGCCGATGGCCAACACGGTGCGTGACTGCGCGCTGATGCTGGACGTGATCGCCGGTGCCGACGGTCTGGACTCCCGCCAGAAAAATCCGCCAGCGGTCCATTGCCTCGCCACCCTGGATCAAGGCGTTGCCGGTTTGAAAATCGGTTTGCTGCGTGAAGGCTTCGCCATCCCTGGCATGTCCGAGCCGCAGGTGGATTCGTTGGTCAAAGCTGCCGTTGCCCAGCTGGAAGGCCTCGGTGCCATCGTCGGCGAAGCGAGCGCGCCGTGGCATTCAGGCGTAGCGCTGGACATGTGGAGCGTGATCGCTACCGACGGCGCTGCTTATCAGATGCTGCAAGGCAACGGCTACGGCATGAACGTGGATGGGTATTACGATCCGGACATCATGAGTTACTACGGCGCCAAACGGCGCGAACACGCCAACTCGCTGTCCCACAGCGTGCGTGCTGTGGCGCTGACCGGTCACTACAGCCTGAGGAACCTGCATGGAGCCAGTTACGCCAAGGCCCGCATGCTGGTGCCAGAACTCACGCGCCAATACGACGAGGCCTTCAAGTCGTTCGATGTGCTGGTGATGCCGACCATGCCCTTCGTGGCTACGCCACTGACCGCGCCGGATGCGCCCATCGAGGAGTACGTGCACAGCGCCCTCAATATGCTTGCCAACACGGCACCGTTCGACCTCACCGGGCACCCGGCGACGTCTATTCCTGCCGGGCTTGCCGAGGGTTTGCCTGTAGCGATGATGATTGTCGCGCCACGCTTTCAGGACGCGCTGGCGCTGCGTGTAGCGCAGGCTTACGAACAGATCAGGGGGGAGTTTCCCAAGCCGCCGCGTGCTTGAACGCATGCTTGAAACCGCTACGCGCCAGCCAAACGCCCGGATACGTCCGGGCGTTTTCCCACCACGGGCCTCAGGCCGACAGGTAGCCGTCCACGGAGTTGACCGTGGCGTAGCCAAACTCGAACGCGGCCATCATCGCCGCATGCACCTGGGCAGCAGGCGCATGCACGCCGTTATAGGTCAGGTCCAGCGTCGCGCAGGCGTCATGCAGCACCGTCACCGGGTAACCCATGTCGGCCGCCGCGCGCACCACAGCGTCGATGCACATGTGGCTCATTGCGCCGATCACCACGACCTCCTCGACACCAAACGTTTCCAGCTGCTGCTTGAGCCCGGTTTCCCGGAACGCGTTGATATGCTTTTTGACGATAACCGGTTCGTTGCCGTGCGGAGCAACCGCTGGCTGGATCTCGGCTCCGCCGGACCCCTTGGTGAAGATCCCGGCACCTTCGGCGTCGGACTCATGGCGAACGTGGACAACCGGAACGCCATGACTTCTGGCGTGAGCGATCACCCGCACAGCATTGGCGACCGCGGCTTCAATGCCGGTCAACGGCAGTTTGCCGGTGGGCAAGTATTCGTTCTGCAGGTCAACGACGATAAGGCCTTGTTTCATGAGCTGTCTCCAATCAGATGATGAACCGGACATGGGTTTGCCAAGGACCCCATTGTTGCCAAACGCGGGATCATCCAACAGTGGCCTGAATGACATAATCCGATAGAATCGGGCCAATCCCGCTCCCATCAGAGATAGATCGATGCCTTCCATGCGCGTTGCTGTTCTGGCCTTTGACGGCGTCAGCCTGTTCCACCTGTCCGTGCCCGGTATCGTGCTGGGCAGCGTCGAGTCCACTGCGGGCGGGCTTGCCTACGAGGTCAGCTACTGCGCCGAGGTGCCGGGAATGGTGAGCTGCGATCAGGGCATAGGCATCGCCGTTACGCACGGACTTGAGCTGATGCAGGTGAGTGACGTCATCATCATTCCCGCATGGGGCGATGACCTTGAGCCTGCTTCTGCACCGCTCGTGAAGGCGCTCCAACACGCCAATGCTCAAGGTAAACTGATTGTGGGGTTGTGCCTGGGCTCTTTCGCGCTCGGAGACGCTGGCCTGCTTGACGACAGGGAAGCCACCACACACTGGGTGGCCCGCGACGTATTCGCTCGGCGCTTTCCCAAGGCACGTTTTCGACCCGATGTGCTGTACGTAAGCGCAGATAACATCATGACCTCGGCCGGAACCATGGCTGCCGTCGATTGCTGCCTGCACCTGATACGTGAGCGTCACGGTGCTGACGCTGCAAACCGCGCGGCGAGACTGCTCGTGACGCCCCCGCACAGGCTGGGTGGTCAGGCGCAGTATGTTGAAAACCCTGTCCCCCAGTTGGCGACCGACACTCATCTGTCCGACGTGTTGGCCTGGGCGCGCCTCAATCTGGGCAACGATCTGTCGCTGGATGTTCTGGCTGAAAAGTCGCGAATGAGCAGACGTACGTTCACGCGTCGCTTCAAGGAAGCGACCGGCAGTACGGTCTCCAACTGGCTGAACGCCGAGCGAGTGGCCAGAGCGCAGCAGTTACTGGAAACGACTGATCTGCCGGTTGAATCCATCGCGGGTGAAGCCGGATTCGGAACGCCGCTGTCCTTGCGACAACAGTTCAGCGCGCAGTTGGGGACCTCACCTTCGGATTATCGGCGGATGTTTTTTCGGGAGAAGGGTTCGGCAGAGAAAGTGAAGAGGGCGAGCAGCCAGTCGCAACGGCTCGCTGGCGCCTTCACTGATGACTAGCCGTTTTCGGCACACATCTCCCAAACCCGACGCCACCGGAATGAAACTTGCGTGCCGTCACCCTTGTGACCTTGAAACGTATTAAGGGGCAAGGCCGATGAACAACAATAATGTGGCGACACAGGCTGCACCTCACCTGCAGCATTTCCAGACCTGTGACATCGACGAGCACGGCCGCAATCTGGGCGGCTGGCAGGTTCGTTACGATCAATTGACGCCCGGAGGCTTTGAGGGCGAATTGACGGAATTCCGTTCGGATTGGCTGCAATTGGTCCGCGACCGCTCTAATCAGGCGCTCACGAAGAGTGGTATGGCCTGGAAGGGCGCTATCACTTTCGCGTTGCCGTTGAGCGCTGCGGGGCCCGCGTTCTGCGCCGGGCATACGCTTCAAGCGCCGAGCATGATCGTGGCCCATGGCGAACATCTGCCGGAATTGAGCACGCCGCTGCAACTGGATGCGGTGGGTGTGGCGATTGAAGAGGGCGCTTTGGCGCATGCGCTGGAACGCCAGGGCAGTCGTTTTGAAATTACCGATCTTCCCACGTGTTACCGTCTGGTCGGCTCCACTGTGCAAAAGAGGTTCGCGGCACTGTTCGATACGCTGTTGACCGGCGATCAGGCGTGCCTGGATAAGCTTGAGCACGATTCGATCCGGCGTGGCATCCGTGATGCGGTGATGTTGCAGGTGCTTGAGCTGGTCGCACCTGATCAGGCTCCGCCTCTCAATCCCACGGCGCGCAAAAGGATGGTCGATCGGGCGCGTGACTACGTTCTGGCGCATCTGGACGAGCCTCTGTCGATCCTGGATGTGTGCAACCACATCGGCACCAGCCGTCGCAAGCTTCAGTACTGTTTTCAGGAAACGCTGGGTATCAACCCGGTTGCCTACCTGCGCACCCAGCGACTCAACGCGGTCAGGCGCGAACTGCGTGAGAGCAGCCGGATCGAACGTGTTCAGGTGGTGGCCGCGCGCTGGGGGTTCTGGCACTTGAGCCGGTTTTCCAGCGACTACCGGACATTGTTCGGTGAAACCCCGTCGCAGACATTGCAGCGCACGCATCTTTGCTGAAAACGGATAACGACGCGGCGCATAGCTCAATAGCATGACCCCATCACCTTCGCGGTCAGGGGCATGCGATGAGTCATAACAATAATTTCAGGATCAGACGCTTCACCTGCTTGACGCTCGGCTTGATGAGCCTTTGGAACACGGGGCAGGCCACTGAAAACGGGGCGCCTACCACCTCCTTTGGCGTCTACGACTTCGGCGCAGGCATCTCGCCTCCGTCTACCCCCGTGGGCACGCTGGGCATGCGGGTCGCGTTTTACTCAACCAATGTGCAGAGAGACCGTCAGGGCCATTCGCTGGACAACCGTTTTTCCCTGGACGTCTTGTCCATTGGCGTTGGGTACTTTCGCATGACCGATTACCGGATGCTGGGCGCGCGTTTTGGCTACGGCGTGGCGGTGCCATTCTTTCAGATGGATGCCTCGTTTCGGGTTCAGACCCCTTCCGGCCCGCTGGACCTGAAGGCGGATCCTTTCAGGATGGCCGATATCTCGGTGTCACCGCTGATTCTTCAGTGGGATCTTTCTCCCAATCTGTTCGTGAACGCGCGCCTGCAGGTTCAGGCACCTACCGGCGACTACGACAAGAATCGCCCGATCTCGCCAGGCGTGAACCACTGGACGGTTTCTCCCACGTTCAACGCGACCTATATCACTGACAGCGGTTTTGAAGTGTCCAGCAGCTTTCAGACTGACTTTAATACGCGCAACCCCGCGACCGACTACCGGAACGGCGTCGAGTACCGGCACGAATTTGCCGTGGGCCAGCATGCAGGCCCTTTTACGTTGGGGCTGGGCGGGTTCTATTACCGGCAGTTTTCCGATGACGATGCGCCTGGGCTGGAAACGGGCAACCGCGCCAGAGTGGTCGCAGCGGGTCCCGCGATCAGCTACTTCAAGCCCGGCATGCCTGCCGCCTGGTTTCACATTTACAAGGAGTTCGGTGCGCGTAACCGCGCCGAGGGCTATACCGCGGCATTACGTGTGGGCCAAAGCTTCTAGGATGATGTGCATGAATTTTTCAGCCTGAATCCCAACCATCAGGAACCTTCGCATGAAAGACATTCAGACGTTGTTGAACGACGAGGACGGTACCGGTCTGGCCGAGTGGGTCAAGCGTGGAGAGGTTCAACCGATCGATTTGCTGGAGGGAGTGATCCGGCGCATCGAGCAGGTCGAGCCGCAGCTCAACGCGCTGGCCGAGCGGTTGTATGACGCGGCGCGCGCTGCAGCTCGGGATTTGGAGACGGTCGACGGTGTTTTCGCAGGGGTGCCGACGCTCATCAAGGACCTGTTTTCGCCGGTCGCCGGTGCCGTCATGAGCAATGGCTCGCTGTCGATGGGCGAGTTCCGCGCGACCTTTGATTGTGAAGGGGTCAGTCGCTTGAGGCGCGCCGGCTGCGTGCTTGCCGGGACCACCACTGCACCGGAGTTCGGCACGTCCTATTCCACCGAGTCCACGCGCTTCGGCGCGACCCGCAACCCGTGGAACCTCGAGTACAGCGCCGGGGGCTCCAGTGGTGGCGCTGCGGCACTCGTCGCAGCGCGGGTGGTGCCCTTTGCCCACGGCAACGACGGCGGCGGTTCATTAAGGGTGCCTGCATCGTGCTGCGGCGTGTTCGGTTTCAAGCCCAGTCGGGGCCTGATGCCTTCTGGTCCGATGGTGGGCGAGGGCTGGGCGGGCATGAGCACCGCACACGCGATCACCCTGTCGGTACGCGACAGCGCCGCCTTGCTGGATGCCACGGCGGGCATGGATCTGGGCGCGCCGTACGCGGCGCCTGTTCAGGCCACCTCATATGCCAGCGCCGTGCAGCGTGACCCCAAACCCCTGCGCATTGCGTTGGTCGAGCAGTCAGGGACCTGGCCCACCTCGGTCGAGAGTCTTGCCGCCGTGCGCGAGGCGGCGCAGTTGTGCGACTCCCTCGGGCATCGGGTCGAACCGGTCAGTCTGCCCGTGGTGTTGCCCGAGTTTCTGGACCATGTGTTCACCATCATCGGCGCCAACACACGCAACCATGTCGACCTGCTGGGGCGTATGAGAGGCTTTGATGTTCGGGATGCTGAACTGGAAGCGCGCACACGCATTATTCTGCGTGACAAAGGCAACGTCAGCGGCGCGCAGTACACCGCCGCCGTCGAATGGATTCACGCCCTGGGTCGGCAACTGGCGGTCTTCATGCAGGACTACGATGTGATTCTGTCGCCGGTTCTGACACGTGAGCCGGTGCGCATTGGCGAGCTTGTCGTCGCGGATGTCAGCACCCGCCTGGATGAAGTGATCGAGCGCTCTCACCGCTACTCGCCTTTTGCGGCGTTGTTCAATGCCAGCGGGCAGCCGGCCATGTCGGTGCCGCTGTCGTGGGGCGCAACAGGTCTGCCCTTGGGCGCGCACTTTGCCGGACGGTTTGGCGAAGAAAGCCTGCTGCTGGCGCTCGCCGCGCAACTGGAGCGGGCACAGCCCTGGCGCGGACGCGTGCCGCTGGTCAACGCCCGTTGCCTATGACAGCGGGATGCCGAACTCATGAGTGCGGCCGCCACTTGAGCCGGTGACTTCAACAGGCGGCCGTGTCAATGAGCAAGCATGTTGTGATGAATGCTGAACATGATCCACAGCGTCAGTCCGACCAGCAGCACGATGATGACGGTTGAGAATATCAACGCCCGCAGGTTCCAGCGTTGCTCGACCGCGGTGTCCAGATGCAGGAAGAATTTCAGGTGGACGACGACCTGAATCATGCCGGTCAGCACCACCAGCCAGAGCGTGGTCATACGTGGCAGCGCCGGGTACATCGCCATCAGGAAAGGAATGAGCGTCAGCACCACCGAGAGGATGAAGCCGACCATGTAGGACCGGCTGCTGCCATGGCTGGTGCCGGCAGTGCTGCGCACAGGGCTTTGCGAATACATATCAGATGACCCCCAGAATGTAGACGACGGTGAATACGCAGATCCAGACCACGTCCAGAAAATGCCAGAACAGGCTCAGGCAACTGAGCCGCGTCGCGTGTACGGTGGTCAGCCCGCGCGCGTTGACCTGCCACATCAGCACGGCCATCCACACCAGTCCCGTCAGCACGTGCGCACCGTGGGTGCCGACCAGGGTGAAGAACGCGGTGAGGAACGCGCTACGGTCCGGTCCGTGGCCATTCTGGATCAGGTGATGAAATTCATTGATCTCCATGGCAATGAAGGCGCTGCCCAGCAGGAATGTCACCCCTAGCCAGCGCAGCACGCTGGCGCGGTCGTCACGGTTCATGGCGAGCATGGCGTAGCCATAGGTAATACTGCTGAACAGCAGCAGCATGGTTTCGGTGAGTACGTAAGGCAGCTCGAAAATATCGACCGCAGAAGGCCCGCCCGCGACGCTGTCGCGCAACACTGCATACGCTGCGAACAGGGTCGCGAACAGGATGCAGTCGGTCATCAGGTAGATCCAGAAGCCGAAGACCGACATCGATCCCGAGTCTTCGTGGCCTTGTTCTTCGGTGTGGGCGATGCCCTTGTCGATCACGATATTAGACATGCTCAGGCCTCTGCCAATGCTTTGAGGCGCGCCTGTTCGATCTCAGCCACCTCGCGTGCTGGAATGAAGTAGTCGATGTCATCGTTGTTACTGCGCATCACCATCGTGGTCACTGACGCGACCAGGCCCAATGCCGCCAGCCACCAGATGTGCCAGACCAGCGCGAAGCTTGCGATCAGTGCAAACAGGCTGATGATCAGCCCGGCAGGCGTATTGCGAGGCATATGAATGGCGCGGTAGTCGGTGTGGAGGAGCGTACTGACCCCGCGCTCTTTCATGCCTCAATAGGCATCCAGGTCATCGACCCTGGGCTGCTCGGCGAAGTTGTAGACCGGCGGCGGGGAGGCGGTCGCCCACTCCAGCGTCCTGGCGTCCCAGGGATCGCCCGTGGTATCGCGGGTGTTGTGGCGATTGCGAATGCTGACGAACAACTGCAGCAATTGAGCGGCCACGCCGCAGAGAACGATCGCCACGCCGATCAGTTCCAGCATCAGCCACGGCCGCCACTCAGGGTTGTCGAAATGGTTGAGGCGTCGGGTCATGCCCATGAAGCCCAGAATGTAGGACGGCATGAACGCGAAATAGAAGCCGACCAGCCAGCACCAGAAGGAAATGCGCCCAAGCCTGTCATTGAGAATGAAGCCGAACGCCTTGGGAAACCAGTACGTCAACCCGGCCATATAGCCGAATACCGCGCCGCCGATGATTACGTTATGGAAGTGCGCGACCAGAAACAGGCTGTTGTGCAGCAGAAAGTCAGCGCCCGGCACGGACAGCAGCACGCCGGTCATGCCGCCAATACTGAAGGTCACGATGAAACCGATGGTCCAGAGCATCGGCGTCTCGAAGCGCACCCGACCGTGGTACATGGTAAACAGCCAGGTAAAGATTTTTACCCCCGTCGGCACGGCGATGATCATCGTCATGATGCCGAAGAACGCGTTGACGTTGGCGCCTGCACCCATGGTGAAAAAGTGGTGCAGCCAGACGATGAAGGACAGCACAGTGATCACGATGGTGGCCCATACCAGCGACTTGTAGCCGAACAGGCGCTTGCTGCTGAAGGTGGCCGCGATCTCGGAGAAGATACCGAAGGCTGGCAGGATCAGGATGTAAACCTCTGGATGGCCCCACGCCCAGATCAGGTTCACGTACATCATCGGGTTGCCGCCCGCTTCGCTGGTGAAAAAATGCATGCCCAGATAACGGTCCATCGTGAGCATGAACAGCGTGGCAGTCAGGATCGGAAAGGCGGCAAGAATCAGGATCGACGTACACAACGCGGTCCAGGTGAACACCGGCATCTTGAACAATGTCATGCCCGTGGTGCGCATTTTCAGAATCGTCACGAAGAAATTGAGCCCGGTCAGCAGCGTCCCGATACCTGACACCTGCAATGACCAGATGTAATAGTCCACGCCCACGCCGGGGCTGTAGCCCAGCTCTGAAAGCGGGGGATAGGCCACCCATCCGGTCCGGGCGAATTCGCCCACGCCCAGCGAGAGGTTCACCAGCGCGACACCCACTACGAACAGCCAGAAGCTCAACGCGTTGAGAAACGGATACGCGACATCGCGCGCACCGATCTGCAACGGCACCACGATGTTGATCAGGCCGACCATGAACGGCATCGCCATGAAGAAAATCATGATCACGCCGTGTGCGGTGAAGATCTGATCGTAGTGATCGGGCGGCAGATAGCCAGGCCCACCTTCGGCGGCCATCGCTTGCTGGGTGCGCATCAGGATGGCGTCGGAAAAGCCGCGCAGCAGCATGACCAGCGCCACGATGATGTACATGCAGCCGATCTTCTTGTGATCCACCGTCGTGAACCATTCGCGCCACAGGTAACCCCACGCGCCTTTCCAGGTAATGGCCGCGAGGAGCGCCATGGCGAGCACGCCGACCCCGCCCAGGGTGTACATGATGATGGGGTCGTGAAGCGGGATGGCATCCCAGGACAGTTTTCCGAACATCTCAGCGCTCCTTCCGGGTCAAATTCCGGTCATCAGCCTCTTCACCCGCCACGGGCTCCGGCATCGTCTTTCTGGCCTTGTTCATGCCCTCGTATTTGTCGACGATGGTCTTGAAAAACTGCTGATCAACTCTCGAGTAATAAGTGACGTCATAGCCGTGGGTCGGGATCGCCAGGGTCTTGTAGGCACCGAGATCAAGGGGGCGAGAAGCCGCTCTGACCCTGGCGACCCAGGCGTCGAATTCGGCGGGTGAGGTCGCCAGCGTGCTGAAGTGCATGTCGGAAAAACCGGGGCCACTGTAGTTGGCGGAGAAACCCCGGTACTGACCCGCCTCGTTGGCGATCATATGCAACCTGGTTTGCATCCCCGCCATCGCGTAAATCTGGCCACCGAGTGCGGGAATGAAGAACGAGTTCATGGCCGCGTCGGAGGTGACCGTGAAACTGACCGGCGTGTGCACGGGCATGGCCAGCTCGTTCACGGTGGCGATACCCAGGTCCGGGTAGATGAACAGCCACTTCCAGTCCATGGCGATGACCTGGACATTGAGGGGCGGGTTGGCCGACTCGATCGGTCGATAGGGATCGAGCGTGTGCGTCGTGACCCACGTGACCCAGCCCAGGATCATAATGATGATCAGCGGTACGCCCCACACCACCGCTTCGATCTTGTGAGAGCTGTCCCAGCGCGGGGAGTACCTGGCGTTCTTGTTCGTCGATCGATATCGCCAGGCAAACAGGAACGTCATGACGATGACGGGAATCACCACGATGAGCATCAATGCAGTGGCAAGAATGATCAGGTTGCGCTGCTCAAGTGCGATCTGGCCCTTGGGATTGAACAGCACCCAATTGCATCCTGATATCGGGGCGATCACCAGCGCCATCAGACAAGACTTGATCCTTCGCATTGACGCTGTACCTCGCGTTCCGGATAAACCAACTGCAGTTAAGTTGCCATGATTCAGGAGGCTGACTGGCGGTCACGCTGCTACGGAGTTGATCGGTCTGTCTCATGTCATGCGCTCAGCTAACGATCAACGGTTAACGGTGTTTCGTTCCTGTGGCTCGCCATTGATAGCCGAGTGAGTGTCAGGTACGTGAGCGTGCGGGCCTTGTGAAGGGTGGATACCTGAACGGTCCACTGGCCAGTCTATTCATCAGGCACTCATAACTATTGCGTCCGACTACAGCCTTTAATATTCGAAAGGCTGTTGAAGCTCGTTATTCGATGTCAGCGGCATCAGGAACACCCATGTCGTGCGCACACTATAAAGACTTGCACTATTTCCGAGGCTAACTTCGTCGGGGGCTGTTAATCGGCTTGAATGAACACAGTGTGGCTTGCTTTCAGAAAAATGCCCGGCAAACGACGAGTGGTACAGCTCGCTAGTTGATAAAGTGCCTCTTGTCGGCGGGCCTGGAGAGTGTCCGCGGATTCAATATGCTGATAGGGATGCGTGTCCCTTGTTATTACGTTATCGGAGGGCAATATGTTCAATAAACGATCCACGTCTGCTGCGCAACCTGAACACCCGGTCATCGACAAACAGTATGAACGCCATCTTGAAAACGGCTGCAAGGCCAATGTCTGCGCTCATCAGTTGCCCGACGGTGATATCGAACTGGTGGTGTGTGTGTTTGGTCCACACGGACATACAGTCGCCAGGCGGACGACGAAATTGCCGGGCGCTGAATGGACTGTCCCGGATGCCATGAAGCGCGGCCGGGATCAGGCCGAGCGGATTGCCGGAGGGGAGTCGGGCCGTCTGCCCTGCGCTGATCGCGCCGATCGGGAAGAGGACGACGATGACTGACCGGTATCCGTCAGGTACAGGGTGGGCGCCAGTCCAGTAATAGCATCAAGTACGTTCAATGTCAGGCCCCCCCCCCCTGTAAGTGCATAAGTCTTTATTCCGGTTCTGCCCGGATACGTATGTCATTCCCCTCAGGAATAACAAGGCCAGTACCCCGAAGTGTCTGTTTCGCCTTATGGGCGGGTCGGATTTTACGGTATCAACTAATGGTTCTTGAAGTGTGTGCTCGTCGAGCGTGGCCCGTTGTTTCAATAAGCGTCATGTGTACATCGTTTGTACGACGTGGGGGTCGCCTGTTGCGTGGCGGCAGTTGTAAAGCAGGTGTACAGATAAGAGCGTAAATAGACAGTGTTGCACTGTTTTATCAGGTCGCAGTGTACCGAGGGGCGATAGGCACTCAGCCAGGTTGCAACATTGGGTTTGTTCGGCGTCGCCCGCTACTGTCGATGAGTACCTGCTGATACAGGCAGGGCAACGGGGTGCAAAAAAATAATCAGCACGCCCGTGATCCGACCTGCGCAACTGCGCGTATGCAGAGGTTGGTTTTTTTCAGGTACTGATCTTCTCACGTTCGGGAGGCACATGGATCCGCGTCTGGCAGGCCTTTCTTTCCTGCTTACCCTTACCTGGGCCGCAACCGTAGGCGTAGTCATGTGGTTTTTTTCCTGATTCGACGCTGCAGCAATCTTCGGATTATCGGTAGTGGCGAACTAATGGCACCTCGGGCAGTCTGTATCAAGTGTTCAGGGCTTGATACCTGGCAGGCCTTTGAAAACTGCGCGGCGGCCCTATCGGGCAAATTGATAAATACGATTACCGGATTGGCCCTGCAGGCAGCAAGGTCTTACGCATCGGGGAACGTTTTGCAGGGTTGAGAAACGCCGATGTGTCATCACTATTTCCATTGCTGTTTTACCTTCAGAGCACCACTCCATGCCGACCACCATTGAAAGCACCCCTAAGGAAATAACCGAGGTGCAGCTGGACCTGCGCTCGCTGATGACGGCCATTGATCGGTCGCAGGCGATGATTGAGTTCGATCTCGAAGGCAATATTCTGCACGCCAATACCAATTTTCTGGACTGTGTCGGATATCGTCTCGATGAGATTCAAGGGCGGCACCATCGCATTTTCTGCACCCCCGACCACGCTTCCAGCCTCGAATATGCAACGTTCTGGAAAAAGCTGGGCGAGGGCGCTTTCGACGAAGGCCAGTACAAGCGGCTGGGCAAGGGCGGCAAGGAAATCTGGCTGCAGGCCACCTACAATCCGGTGCTCGACGAGCAAGGCAATCCGTTCAAGGTCGTGAAGTTCGCGACCGACATCACTCACCAGCGCAAGACCAATGCCGAATACGAAGGCAAGGTCTCCGCCATCGAACGCTCTCAGGCGGTGATCGAATTCGATCTGAACGGCCGGGTGCTCACCGCCAACGAAAACTTCCTGTCGATTCTGGGCTATCGCCTGGATGAAGTGCAGGGCCAGCACCACAGAATGTTTTGTGATGAAGAGTACCTCAGTAGCCCGGCTTACCGTGCGTTCTGGGCCAAGCTGGAGCGTGGTGAATACGACTCCGGTGAGTACAAGCGTGTCGGCAAAAACGGCCGCGAGTTGTGGATCAGCGCCACTTACAACCCTATCCTTGACCCGGATGGCCGTCCTTACAAGGTCGTCAAATTCGCCAACGACGTGACGGAGAGTCGCGCACGTCAGGCCGAACAGGCCGGCAAGGTGACCGCTATCGAGCGTTCTCAGGCCGTGATCGAATTCGATCTGACCGGCAAGGTGCTGACCGCCAACCGCAATTTCTTGAACGTGTTTGGTTATGACCTCGAGGAGATCGTCGGCGAGCATCACCGCATGTTTTGCTCCGAGGAATTCATCGCCAGCCATGCTTACCGCGATTTATGGGACAAGCTGGGTCGTGGTGAGTACGACGCCAGTGAATACAAGCGCAAGCGTAAGGACGGCAAGGAAATCTGGATTCAGGCCACCTACAACCCGATCTTTGATGCCCAGGGCAAGGCATACAAAATCGTCAAGTTCGCCCTGGACGTGACCGACGCCAAAGAAAGCAGTGTCGAGGATAAGGGTAAGGTCACGGCAATCGACCGTGCCCAGGCGGTGATCGAGTTCGACATGGCCGGCAATATCCTCACCGCCAACCCCAACTTCCTGAAAGCAATGGGTTATGGCATGCAGGAACTCAAGGGCCAGCATCACCGGATTTTCTGTGAAGAAGAATACGTGCGCAGCACGACCTATCGCGAGTTCTGGCACGGTCTGGGGCAGGGCGAATTCTTCTCCGGGCGTTTCATGCGCCTGAGCAAATATGGCCAGCGCATCTGGATTCAGGCCACTTACAACCCGATCTTCGACCACGAAGGCAAGCCTTTCAAGGTCGTCAAGTTTGCTACCGACATCACCCGGCAGGTCGAAATCGAGCAGGCCATCGAGGCCAAGACCGTGGCGATGGGCGAGTCGGTCAAGTCGCTGATGAACGCCATCGCCTACGTGGCGCAAAGCACCGATACGGCGACCGGGCTGGCCAGACTCACGCGTGATCAGGCCAGCCGTGGTTCGCAAACGCTGGGCAAGGCGTCCGAAGCCATGGGCATGATCGCCAAGTCCGCCGAGGGCATTCAGGACATCGTTCAGGTCATCAGCGAAATCGCCAGCCAGACCAACATGCTGGCGTTCAACGCGGCCATCGAAGCGGCACGTGCAGGCGAGCATGGTCTGGGCTTCTCGGTTGTGGCCGACGAAGTGCGCAAGCTGGCCGAAAAGTCGTCGCGGGCCACCAAGGAAATCAACAAGCTGATTCTGGAAACGGTCAGCCGGATCGAGTCGGGCAACGAGATTTCCCGCAGCGCTGGCGAAGCGTTCGAGCACATCGTCGAAGGCGTCATGCAGACCACCCAGGCGATTGACGGGATCAACACCGCCACTGAGAAACAGCGTGAGTCTGCCCAGGAAGTCGAGGCATTGATCGTCGAATTGCACAAAGCCAATGCCAACGGCAGCACCGAGACGCTGGACAGGATGTCTCTCGGACAACCTGCATGAGCGGCATGAACGCCTATGGCGTGGTGCAGATCAACGGCACCTATCTTGCTGTCGTCGCGGACGCGCTGATGGAGGCCGTGCATTGGCCGACGGATCTGCAACCGCATCCGCTCACGCAGGGTGCGTTGCTGGGCGTGTTCACGTTGCGTGGCAAACCCGTACCGTTGGTGGATCTGCGCGGTCAGCTTGCCAACGGGGCTGACCATTCGGCACCCACGGCGCTGGTTGCCATCCTCAAGTTCGGCGGCGGGTTTCTGGGGCTTGCGATCGATGCGGTGTGCGACATCCTTAAGGCAAGTGACTCGCAGTTCTGCTCGATAGGGCCTGGAGGCACCCGCACCGGATTGCTGCCGGAGTTGCTGTTGGGGGGCGAAGAGTCACGCATGATCTACAAGCTGGATCTGCAGGTGCTGGCCGATCTGCCAGGTGTCATGTTCGCGGCTGATCAGCACGCGCAATTGCTCGAAGAGCAAGCGCAGGCGGCCAAGCGGCGCCTGCTGCATTACCTGGTGTTCGAATGTGACGGTCGCCACTTCTGCATTGATGCCAGCGTTGTCACCGAACTGGTGGACGGACCTGAGATCAGTGCATCGGATTTTGGCAGTGACTGCTGCTTTGGCGTGACCTCGGTGCGCGGCACGAAGGTTCCGGCGCTCAACCTCTCTGAAGTGCTGGGGCTGGACCATACGCGGCAAACGCTCAAGCCCCAACTGTTGCTCCTGACCACGCCGGACGGCCGGGTATGCGGGTTCGGTTACGACCGGATGGTTGCGATCCACCGGCAGGACCCGGACAGTCTGTTGGCAGTGCCTGGCTATGGGTTACCCCATCCGCAGTTGTTTGCTGGCGTGATGAACTTGCAGGAGGGTGAGCAAGCCTTGCTGCTCAATCACCCGGCGTTACTGCAACGGCCTGAGGTCAGCAGTTACACCAAGGTCTACCAGCACGACGTGCAGCCGGCGCAAGCTTCGCATGATGTGACCAAAGCCATGCTGCGGCATGCCTGTCTGCTGTTCGATGCCCCAACCCGTTTCGTAGCGCCGTTAAGCCAGATTGTCGAAATCCTTGCCATGCCGAGGCAACTGATCGGCCTGGCTCAGCCGTCTACGCATCTGCTGGGGCAGTTCAACCTGCGCGGTGAGCAGGTGCCGTTGATCTGCCTGAGCAGCCTGCTTGGGGAGACGTCTGCGGAGCCGACTGAAGCCTCCCGCGTGTTGATTGTGCGCGGCGAGCGTCTCTGCTTTGGTTTTACGGTGAGTCGTGTCGACGCTATCGATGCGTTCAATCAGTTTGATCCGGCAATGCTGGATCAGGGCTGGCAGAACACGCTGGGCAGGGATATTTCGGTCAACGACCGGGCGCGCTCACTGGTCAGTGTCGGCAGTTCTGAGCGCAGCTTGCGTCTGACGCTGCTGGATCTGCAGGGCGTCGCCAGGCAGTTGGAGCGCAGCGTCGATCAGCGTGCAGTGGCCTGATGTGTGGTGAATCAATCTGAACCGAATGCGGCACACGTGGCCTTACATGAACAGCCACGAGTGGAGCATCTGACGATGACCGAGAAGAAAGACGAAAAGAAACCGGAACCTCGCGACGACGTGCCTGCGCACTCGACGCCTGAGGAAAAGGAGCGCCTCAAGGATTTCAACAAGGATGGCATTCCGCCCGGCGCCTGCTGAAACCGGTCTTCACCCAAACGCCCGGCCTGTCATCAAAGGTCGGGCGTTTGGCATTAACAGGTGTGTGACGATCATTTTCCGGCGGCGAAATCGTGCAGGACACTGCCTTCCATTCGATAGCGCACCCACTCGTCCTGGGGCGCTGCGCCGATGGCTTCATAGAACTTGATGGCCGGTTCGTTCCAGTCCAGCACGCTCCACTCCAGACGACCACAGCCGTTGGCCACCGCTTCGCGCGCGATGTGGCGCAACAGTGCGCGCCCGGCACCGACGCTGCGGTGTTCTGGCGTGATGTAGAGGTCTTCCAGGTACACGCCGTTGCGCCCCAGCCAGGTGGAATAGCTATAGAAATACACCGCGTAACCGATGGGCTTATCGTCGTACAGGCACATCAATGCCTTGGCGGGCGCGTCGTCGGTAAACAGGGAACGCTGGATGTCCTCTGCGCTGGCCTTGACCTCATGCCCGGCACGCTCGTAGATCGCAAGTTCGGTGATAAAGGCCAGAATCTGATCGGCGTCGGCAGCAGTGGCGGGACGAATGTCGAGGGACACAAAGACTCTCCTTGGATGATGGACGCGGCATGATAGCCGTAGGGTCCTGCAATCCGGTAGTCAGGCGTCACGCAACAGGTCGTTGGCGTTGAGCAATTGCCAGGCGATATGCGGGTTTGCTTCCAGTGCCCGCCGAATGGCTGCTGGAATGGACTGGCGAGTCTTGCGGCATACCCCGACCTTTTGCTCGACGGCAATATGGATACCGCGCATGGTTCGAACCTCGTTGAAGCCTGGCATGACCTCTACGCGCACGCCCAGTTGTTCGGCGATCCTGTGCAGAACGTGCTCCAGATCGCTCAGGCTGGTGATGGCTTCGAGCCGTTCGAGCAGGCGCTTTTCCTGATCCCGAGTCAGCAGCAGAATCCGCCGGTCTGCATCGGGTGCGTCCAGTTGCTCCCGCTTACAATCGCAGACGCCAGGTGGGCAGGGGTTTCGTGTAGGAGGCGAGGCATTCATGGCGCTCAGCATAGCCACGGAGTATGGCGTCTGACCATAGGTGTTTCAGGTCATTTATCGTGGCGCTAACACGATTTTTTCTTCAGTGGATCACAGATGGCTGGACAGGAGGGCGGCTTGGTCCGGGCGGCAATCCTGCGATAAATGCTGCCGGCGATTTTTCTGATACATCGTGCGCGCCTTATCGCCGGCAAGCCGCCTCCCACAATCGCGTGTTTGCTTCGAGACAGCGCAGCCCGTCAGGGCGCTCGGCGTCCGTCCGGGATTCTGCGAAAGTTGCCAGCCCTGATGTTACGCGTGCAACGACCGATCAGATCAGTGCGGCCACTTCATCTCGCCCTTGATTACCTTGGCGCTCATCTCCAGCGAACCCGGCTCGGCCAGTTGCGGCCAGGCTTTTTGCATGGCATCAATCAGCGCAGCGGAGTCCTTGGCCTTGGTGGCGTTCTCGTCGAAGGACTTGAGGTAGTCGGCGGTGAACGTCACGGCTTTGGTGCCTTCGGGCACCTGACCCAGGTAATGGCCCGGGATCACCGTCGTCGGTTTCAGCGCCTGGATGCCCTCAAGTGTCGCCAGCCAGTCCTTGCGGGATTTCGGCGTCTGGGTGTCGGCGATCCAGACATGAATGCCACTGGACACCACGACACCACCGACAACGGTCTTGAGTGATGGAATCCACACGTAGCTGCGTTCAGGTGCCGCGCCGTCCAGACCTTTGATCTGCAGCGTCTGACCTTCAAGCGTCAGATGATCGCCCTTCAGGACTTCAGGCAGTACCAGTCTGGCAGGGGCATTGTCTTTGAGGATCGGCCCCCAGTACGCCAGCTTGCCCTGCATCGAGGCCTTGATGGCGTTGACGGTAGGCGCGCTGGCGACGATCTTCGCTTCAGGAAACGCGGCCTGAATCACGTCAAGGCCGAAGTAATAGTCCGGATCGCTGTGGCTGATGTAGACGGTGGTGAGCTTCTTGCCACTGGCCTTGATCTTCTGCACCAGTGCTTCAGCGTCATTGCGCTGGAACTGAGCGTCGATCAGCACGGCGTCGTGCTGGCCCGTGATCAATTCGGAAGAGACCGGGAAGATGGCTTTTTCAGCCGGGTTGTAGACATCGATCTTCAACGGGTCGGCGGCCTGTGCAGCCAGCGGAAAGAGGGTGGCGAAGGAGAGGGCCAGCAGGGAACTGCGCAACATGGGAATGACCTTTTCGAATAGCAGAACAGAAGTGCTTTTATCTTAAGTTGCTTGAACTGAAACAAAAGCCCCACTATTGGCAACTATCAGTTGCTTGAATCGGACGAATCATGGATCGCATCATGGCGGCACGGGTTTTCATGGCCATCAACGAGCGAGGCAGCCTGATCGCGGCGGCCGAATCGCTGGATATGTCTCGGGCGATGGTCACGCGTTACCTGGCGCAAATGGAAACCTGGGCGGGTGCACGATTGCTGCACCGAACCACCCGAAAGCTCGGCCTGACGGCGTCCGGTCAAGTGACGCTGGCACGCTGTCAGCAGCTGCTGGAGCTGGCCGATGCCATGCCGCTGGCAGCCGACACGCAAGTGGACGAGCCACGCGGCATGTTACGTATCGCCTGTTCCCAGTCACTGGCGCAGACGGTGTTGGCGCCTGCAGTGACGGCCTATTTGCAACGCTACCCCGGCACGTCGGTGGATCTGCTGATCGGCAATCAGGCCGTGGATCTGGTCAGCGAACGGATCGATCTGGCGATTCGGATCACCAATCAACTGGACCCCAATCTCATTGCCCGGCCGTTGGGAACGTGCGAGTCGATCATGTGCGCATCGCCCGCTTATCTGGCTGCGCATGGCACGCCAGCCCGGCCGCAGGAGTTGAGCAGTCACAACTGCCTGACCTATTCCTACTTCGGCAAAAGCCTCTGGGAGTTTGTCGTCGCGCGACAGCCGTTGAGTGTACCGGTGGGTGGCAACCTCAGTGCCAATGATTCAGTGGTCTTGCTGGAGGCCGCAGTGGCCGGGGCGGGCATTACCCTGCAACCGGCGTATTCAGCCGCGCCATTGCTGGCCAATGGAAAGCTTGTCGCCCTGATGCCCGATTACTCGCCTCGCTCATTGGGCATGCACGGGATCTACACCTCGCGTCATCATCAGTCAGCGACGCTGCGTACCATGCTGGATTTTCTGGCGCAGTGGTTTGGCGGGGAGGTTTTGTTGCGCGGGTAGACCAGCAAGGTCTTTTACTGTGAGGGATGTCTGTGTCCGGGCTGCGCTGGGGCAAAAACCGGGCAGAGGGAGGCGTTTGCTCGGCAGTTCACGCGGTCGTGGGAGCGAGCTTGCTCGCGAAAGCCATGTTTCACACGCAACGTCTCGACTGGATGTACCGGCCTCCACGCGGGCAGGCCGACCGTGACGCGGCGCATCACGGGAAGGCATAGAATGCGGACTCAGTGAGCCGAGTGCCTGGCTCAAGTCACCCTTGCGCCCTTACGGCGCCCTACTTTGAGGGACCAAAGTAGGCAAAGTCCCTGGCTCCGGTTCCGGCCCCGGCTTCGCCGGGGTTCCTTCGTCCTGACACTGATTCGGGAGTGTCTCCACTGACGCGTAGAAAAAACGTGTCAGTGCTGCTGCGTTATTTGGAAAGTCAGAAGACTCACTTGAGCACGTCTGACTGGATAACGATGAAACCCCGTGGGAGCGGACTTGTCCGCGAATGCAGCAGCCAAGCCACTGCATTTTCTTCGGATGTATATAAAAAACGCGTTCCCTCAGCAGGTCACGCGTTCGCCTTGGGTTCGCGTTCTTCCTGAAACTCCAGGCATCAAGTCTTGAACTTGCGCACCAGTGCATCCAGTTCGTTGGACAGTGACGCCAGGCTGCTGGAGTCTGCGCGGGCCGAGTCCGACAGGTCTGCGATCAGCTGCGCATCGCCATGGATCTGGCTGATGTGCCGGTTGATGTCTTCGGCCACCTGGTGCTGCTCTTCGGCGGCCGTCGCGATCTGGGTGTTCATGTCGCGGATCACGTCCACCGATTCGCGAATCTGCCCGAAGCTGCTGCGCGCCTGACCGATTTTGGTGACGGAATCCTGGGACACGTCCAGACTTGCGTTCATCTGTTGCGCCACAGATTTGGTGCGTTTGGCCAGGTTGCCCAGCAAGGTGTCGATCTCGGCGGTCGAGTCGGCCGTACGTTTGGCCAGTGCGCGGACTTCGTCAGCCACCACGGCAAAACCGCGACCCTGTTCACCGGCTCGCGCAGCTTCAATGGCGGCGTTGAGTGCAAGCAGGTTGGTCTGTTCGGCAATCGAGCGAATGGTGGCCAGAATCGACTGAATATCGACGCTGTCTTTCTCCAATTGTGTGACGTCCTTGGCCGAGCGGGCGATTTCCTCACTCAACTGATCCACGCTGCGGACCGCATCGTCGATCTGGCGCTGACCTTCACGGGCCTGCTGTTGACCGCTGTCGGCCGAGTCTGCGGCCTGGCTGCAGGAGCGGGCGACTTCGTTGGAGGTTGCAACCATCTCATGGAACGCCGTGGACACCATGTCCACTGCTTCGCGCTGACGACCTGCTGCTTCAGCCATGTCATTGGAGACACGGGTGGAGCTGTGAGACGCCTCGAGAATCTTGTGTGCAGCCTGGCCTATGTGCTGAATCAGGCTGCGAATCGCGGTCAGGAACTTGTTGAACCAGCCCGCCAGTTGCGCGGTTTCATCGTTTCCGCGCACAGTCAGGTCATGGGTCAGGTCGCCTTCGCCGCCCGCGATGCCCTCAAGACCGGTCGAGACGCTGTGAATCGGACGCACGATGACGCTGGCGAACCTCGCACCGACAATGGCGAACACCAGCGCCAGCACAGCGGCAATGACACCGATCAGCCAGGTCAGGCGTGTGGCAGAGGCCATCACTTCGTCCTGTTTGATCAGGCCGATGAAGTTCCAGCCCAGTTGCTCGGACGGATAGACGTTGGCCATATAGCGCTCGCCATTGAGCGTGACTTCGACCAGGCCGCTGCTGGTTTTGGCCAGATCGACAAACCCTTCGCCCTGTTCACCCAGCTTCTTGAAGTTGTGTTCCGGTTGCTTGGGATCGACCAGTACGTTGCCGTTCTTTTCCGTAAGGATCAGGTAGCCGCTTTCGCCCAGTTTGATCTGCTTGACGATGTTGGTCAGTTGTTTGAGCGACACATCGATGTTGACCACGCCGCCGGGGTTGCCGAGCTTGTTGGGAATCGCGCGGATGGTGCTGACCAGCACCGCATCGTCGGCGGCCCAGTAGTAGGCGTCGCTGCGCACGGTCTTGCCGACGTTGGCCATCGCCGTCTTGTACCAGGGACGAACACGCGGATCGTAGTTGCTCATCCTCGGGTCTTCCGGCGTCATGACGTAACTGCCGTTGATCAGGCCGTAGGACACATAGGAGTAAGCCGGGTGTGCCTTGGCGATGCTGGCGAACAGTTCGGTCGCCTGCCTGTCGTTTTCCGACTGAGGCGTTGCCGCTGCTCCCGTATAGTTTCTGAAATCATCGCTGGCGCCCGCGATCAGCGGATGCGCCGCAATGTAATTGACGTTTTGAGTGATGCCGTCGAAAAACAGCTGCATGGCGTTATCGACCTGACGAATCTCGCGTCCACTGCTGTTCACGAAGTCATTGGTCGCCTCATCGCGCAGGTTCACGACGACAACGGTCGCCACTACCAGGATGGGCAGGCACGCAATGACTGCGAATGCCCAGGTCAATTTCTGTTTGATGTTCATGTGAGCTCCGGAGTGTCCATTACTACCGCGTGTTGGGCGCTGCATTTAGGCATGCAGTCTGTCGAACCAAGTCATCACCTGGAGCGTTGTCTTATGGTCTACCACTAGCACGTCGGCATCGGAACGGGATTCTTTAGCGGTTATGACGCGATTGGGAATTTCTGTCGTTTCTGGGTCAGGGGCGATAACCCAGGTCATTGCTGATGCGTTCGCTGCAGGCCAGCAACAGGTCCTGAAAACGTTCTCGCGCGCCCTCCGGGTCCATAATCGCATCTGGACCTGACAGATTGATGGCAGCGGTTACGTTTCCGGCGTGGTCCTTGATCGACGTTGCGATGGCTGTTGAATAGTCCGAGCGGTGCAGCACCCAGCCGCGCTCGCGGTCCTGCTCGACCATTGCCTGAAGCTCAGGCAGTGTGCGAGGCGCCGGGGCAGGGTAGTCGTCCAGACGCAGATGCTGATAGAGCCTGCCCAGTGCGGCGGTGTCCAGCGCTGTCAGTAACATGCGACCCATCGCCGTGCAGTGGCAGGCGATACGGGTGCCGACGGGTACGTTCACCGACAGGCGTTGCGCGGCGAACGCACGATAGAGGTACAGGCTGTCGGTCTGCTCGCGAATGCTGAGGTGACAGGACAGTGAAGACTCGTCGCGGAGGCGGTTCAGATGCGGCATCGCCACGTCGACGATGTCGCGGCTGGCCAGGTAGCTGAAACCATCACTGATCACTCGCGCACCCAGCTCGTACTGGGTGCCGTTCTTGTTCAGATAACCCATGGTGGTCAGGGTGAACAGAATCCGGTAAACGGCTGAACTGCTGACCCCCAGACGCTCGGCGATTTCGTGAATGCCGAGCGAGCGGGTCCGGGCCGAAAACATGCCCAGCACACTCAACCCTCGAGCCAGGGCGGGCACGAGGTAGTCGGTGTCTTTTTCAGTCGTGTCAGTCATGGATAGCTTCACACTGGCTCATGTTCGTTTTCGTCCCCGCTGGATGAAACACAGAATGTATGGGAGGCGGCTTGCCGGCGATGTGTTTGTTCAGTTGACCGCTCGCTGACGGGGCGTACGCTTTCGCCGGCAAGCCGCCTCCCACGGGATATGCATTCAGCCAGCCACCCTTGTTTTGGGTCCGCTTTTCGCGCTCGTTGTGCAATGACGAATACAGCACGTCAGAACGATCTCAAATACTCACCCCGTCAAACTCCGCCATCGCATCCAGCAGCGCATCCTTGAAGTACGTCTGTGACGCCCGATCAAACAGGATCTGGAAACACGGCACCGATTGCGCGCCGAGGTTGATCACGATCACATTGATACGCGCCGCCGAGGTCTGAGCCACCGCGCCCGGCGGGAAGGCTTGCGCGCGAAGGTCGACGCCGCACAGTTTGGCCATGACCTCGCTGATGCACACGCCGCTCAGTTGCAGCCAGGCGTGGCTGTCCTGGCGTGGCAGCAGGTAGTTGGCAGCGTGGTCCAGTTCCCAGCGGGCTTCCTCGTCGGCGACTCGCTGGCCTTGATCCTGCGGGCTGCCCAGCAACAGGTACTCGGTCTGTGACAGGCGCGCAACATGGCTGCCGTCGGCCTGAGCCACGGCCCGATTGGGCGCGTCGGGCAGGGTGAAACCACGTGCGGTCAGGTAACCGGCGCTGTCTGTGCCGCGAAAACCGACACGGGGCAGGTCGATCATGTCCTCAAGCGTACACAAGGGCATCGGGTCGAGTCCGACAGCGCGTTCTGCAATAAGAAGGGTCATGGTTCAGAGCTCCTGGCGCTGATTTTCGGGGTCGAAGAAGGGCAGTTTCACGACGGTGGCCTGGACCACTACGCCGTCTTCGACGCGAATCGGAATCTGCTGGCCGGGCACACTCTGGTCGAACGCGGCGTAGGCCAGGCCAATGATCTTGCCCAGTGTCTGCGAATACTCGCAGGAGGTGACGTTGCCGCTGATATCCGGCCCCTTGAGCACCAGATGGCCTTCGAGCGGCATCGGGCTGGCCTTGGGCAGCGTGAAACCCACCAGTTTGCGTTTCTGTGGCTGGGCTTCGAGGATGTCCACCGAGCGGCGGCCGACGAAGAAGGTTTTGCTGCGGCTGACCGCCCAGCCCATGTCGATCTCGGCCGGGTGGGTCATGCCATCGGTGTCTTGACTGATGATCACGTGACCTTTTTCCAGTCGCAGCAGACGCTGGGTTTCAACACCGAACGGGCGCATGTCGAACGCACGGCCCGCTTGTGTCAACGCGTCCCAGAGCTTGAGCCCGTGGCGCGCCGGCACGTGGATCTCGTAACCCAGTTCACCGACAAATCCGACCCGCAGCAGACGCGCCTTGATGCCCGCGACCGTGCCTTGACGTACACCCAGATAAGGAAAGCCGTTGGGCGACAGGTCCAGATCGCTGCACACCTGTTCCAGCACCTTGCGCGAATCGGGCCCGGCCACGTTGACCGCGCAGATCGCCGCCGTGACGTTGGTGATGTCCACGTTGAGGCGCCACTGGGCGTTCCACTTGAGCATCTGTTGATAGATGCGATCCACGCCGCTGGTGGTGGCGGTCACGTAGAAATGCTGTTCGGCAAAGCGCGCGCACACGCCGTCGTCGATCACCACGCCTTGTTCGTTGGTCATCAGGGCATAGCGCGAACGACCAATCGGCTGCTTGAGAAACGCGAAGGTGTACAGACGGTTGAGCAGCTCGGCGGCGTCAGGCCCACGAATGTCCAGCCCGCCCAGCGTCGACACGTCGATGATCCCGACCTTGCCACGTACATGCGCCGCTTCTTCCTGCATGCAGGCATCACGCTGCGACGGCTTGCCGTAGAACGCCGGGCGTTGCCAGATACCGGCGGGCATCATTTTCGCACCCGCTTCAAGGTGTCGGCGGTGCATGGGTGTTTGCCGATACGGGTCGAAGGCACGGCCTGCAACGTGGGCCAGCTTTTCGGCCTCGAACGGCGGACGCGCCGTGGTCACGCCGGTTTCGCTGATGCTGCGCTGGGTTGAGGCAGCGACCAGACGTGCCGTCGGCAGCGCCGAGTGGCGACCCTGCGACGGGCCCATGCCGACAGTGGAGTAACGCTTGACCAGTTGAATATCGCGGTAGCCGATCCGGGTAGCGTTGATGATATCGCGCACTTGAAGGTCTTCATCGAAATCGACGAAGTCCTTGCCCTTGGGGTGCGGAAAGATCGGCCAGGCAAAATTGACCCGCGCTTCGCTACGCAGTGATTGCAGGGTGCCGCTGAAGGCCAGCCCCAGCGCTGTGACCACGTCGGCGGCGGCGCGAGTTGCGTCGGCCAGCACGTTGTCCAGTGCATGGCAGCCGTTGACTGAACCGGCGATGCGCAGGTTCTGCGGCAGGCCCCTCAGAGCGAATTCGGCCTGGGCGTCGTCGTAGTCGAGTTTGCCGCCTGCCTGACACAATAACTGGTAGGCGGGCATGTAGCCGCCGGACATGCACAACAGGTCGCACTCGACTGTCAGGCCGCTGCTCGCCACCTGCCCTTGTCCGGTGATCTTGCGCAGGTCCGCACCACTGACGTGGCGCATGCCTTTTTCGTGCAGGGCTTCGAACACCGTCGTGCTCATGTGGCAGGTGATGCCGCGTCGTTCGACGGCGTTGTGCAGTGCCCGGTCGGACGCGTGGGTGCGCATGTCGACAACGGCAACGACCTCCACGCCCTGATCGTGCAGGTCAAGCGCCGCAAGGTAGCCATCGTCGTTGCCGGTCAGTACCACCGCGCGCTTGCCGGGTTTGACCGCGTAAAGCTTCATCAGACGCTGCACGGCGCTGGTGAGCATCACGCCGGGCAGGTCGTTGTTGCGAAAGATCACCGGCTGGTCGAACGAGCCGCTGCACACCAGACACTGCGTGGCGCGCACCTTGTACATGCGCTTGCCCTGAATCACCGGCAGATAATTGTCGGTGAACCAGGCGTTGCAGGTGGCTTGCTTGAGCACGCGGATGTTGGCGTGACCCTCCACGGCCTCGACCAGATCACGGCGGACCTGTTCGGCACGCAGGCCTTCGAGGTCGAAGCGCGCGTAAGTCAGCGAACCACCGAGGATTGCCTGCTGTTCGATCAAAAGCACGCGAGCACCGGCGTTGGCAGCGGTCAGTGCGGCCTGCATGCCTGCTGGCCCTGCGCCAACGATTGCCAGATCAGTGAAGAGGTAGGCCTTGTCGTGATACTCCGGCTGGAATTTCAGGTCGAGCACACCCAGACCGGCTTTCTTGCGAATGATCGGCTCCCAGACTTTCCACATACCCTTGGGCTTGTAAAACGAACGGTAATAGAAGCCCACCGGCATGAATTTGGAAAACTTGCCCAGGTACGCATCCTTGTCGTTATCCAGCGAACCATTGAAGTTCTGTCCGCTGGCGTGCAGACCTTGCTGCAGCGCAAAGGTGTCGGCCAGCACGTTGGGCTCATGGGGCAGCTGGATCAGGCTGTTGGCATCTTGCCCTGCCATCGTCAGTGGGCCGCGCGGACGGTGATATTTGAACGAACGCGAGAGCAGAAAACGACCGTTGGCCAGCAGTGCGCTGGCGATGCTGTCGCCTTGCAGGCCCTGATAGGTCTTGCCGTCGAAACTGAAAGTCAGCGGCTGGTTGCGGTCAATCAGCAAGCCCATGGGCGCGGGCAGGCGGGCGAGGGTGGTCATCCTGCGATCTCCTTGGAAGGCACGGGGGCGAAGTCGACGCGGGCGGTGAATACCTCGCGTGGATCGAAGGTGCGGATGATCTGGTCACTGCCAGTGTGACGCTCGGCCAGAAACCAGTAGCTGGACGGGTTGTGCATCCACCATTCGCGCACCACGCCCAGCGTGTCTTCGCTGTTGAATACGTAGTCGGCCCACTCGGCGTCGCTGCACGTCTGCGGGTCTGGCATCTGCTTGAACTCGCCGCCGTAGGTGAACTCGCTGATATTGCGCGGCCCGTTGAGCGGGCAGGTCATGATTTTCATGTAATGCTCCTTACCGATAACGGGTCAGTGGCTGGCGGCGGTTGCGCCCATTTCGTTGACTTGCTGGAAGGTCGAAAAACGCTCCAGGGCGAAAGGCTTGATCAGTTCCGGGACCTTGCCGCCGCTGGCGACCAGTTCAGCCATGGTCTTGCCGCAGATGGGCGTCGCCTTGAATCCCCAGGTGCCCCAGCCTGCGTCCAGGTAGTAATTCTTCACCGGCGAAAGGCCCATGATCGGGCTGTAGTCCGGGGTCATGTCGGTGATCCCGGCCCACTGGCGCATCAGCTTGGCGTTGGCCAGAAACGGAAACATCTCGATGGCGTGTGCCAACAGGCTCTCTTTCAGGTCCAGCGTGGAGCGAGTGTTGAACAGCGGGTACGGATCCGAGCCGCCACCGAAGACCACCTCGCCACGGCTGGTCTGTTGCACGTAGCAATGCAGCGCGGAAGAGCTGACCAACGGATCGAGGAACGGCTTGAACGGCTGGGTGACCATTGCCTGCAGCGGAAAGGTCTGGATGGGCGAGCGAATTCCGGCCTTTTTCATCATCTGCGAACTCATGCCTGCGACCGCCTGTACGGCGCAGCCGCACTGGATGGTGCCGCGATTGGTCTTGACTGCGGTGAGGGTGCCGTTCTCGATCACCAGTTCCTGAACTTCTGTGAGCTGATGGATTTCCACCCCGCGCTTGGCCGCCTGTTTGGCATAGCCCCAGGCAACGGCGTCGTGACGGGCAGTGCCGCCATCGATGTGCCATAGGCCGGCAAGCACCGGCAGGTGGCCGGGATCGAGGTTGAGGCTGGGCACCAGCTCACGAATCTGCTGGCGGTCGATCATCTCGGTGCGCCCGCCAAAATGCTTGTTGACCTCGGCGCGCTGGCGGAATGAACGCACGGTGGCATCGGTGTGCGCCAGGGTCAGTTGGCCGCGCTCGGAGTACATGATGTTGAAATCGAATTCGTTGGACAGCCCCTGGAACATCTTCACCGACTCGGCATAGAACCGGACGCCTTCGCTGGTCAGGTAATTGGAGCGGATCACGGCGGTGTTGCGCGCCGTGTTGCCGCCGCCCAGATAACCTTTTTCCAGCACCGCGATGTTAGTGATGCCGTGGTATCTGGACAGGTAGTAAGCGGTGGCAAGGCCATGACCGCCGCCGCCGATGATTACCACGTCGTAGGCTTTTTTCAGTTCCTTGGGCGCGGGCAGGTCCACGTCCACCGGGTATTCCGGGCTGAGCCCGTATTTCAGTAGATTGAAAGGCATACGGCCTCCGATTGGCTGCGTTGCGCCTGGGACTGCTGACGGGCAGCGGTCACGGTGTTTTTCATGAGAAAAGCGATGGTCATCGGGCCGACGCCGCCTGGCACCGGCGTGATGGCCGAAGCCACGTTGCGAGCACTGTCGAAATCCACGTCGCCCACCAGTCGGCTGCGCCCCTGATCCTGAATACGGTTGATGCCGACGTCGATCACCACAGCGCCGGGCTTGAGCCAGCTGGCGTCGATCATGCGCGGCCGGCCGACGGCAGCGACCACGATGTCCGCCAGTTGGCACAAGGCCCTGGCGTCCTGGCTGCGCGAATGCACGACTGTTACCGAGCAATGAGCCTGAAGCAGCAGGGCGGCCATGGGCTTGCCGACGATGTTGGAGCGACCGATCACCACCGCATGTTTACCGGTCAGGTCGCCGCAGGTTGCCTGTAACAGGTACATGCAGCCGGTCGGTGTGCAGGGCGTCAGCACATCGCGGCCCTGACAGAGGCCGCCGACATTTTCACTGTGAAAACCATCGACGTCCTTGGCCGGATCGATGGCCTGCAGGGCGCTGGTTTCTTCTATATGAGCTGGCAAGGGCAATTGCAGCAAAATGCCGTTCACGCCCGGGTCGGCATTGAGTCCGGCGATCACCGCGAGAACACGGGCCTGTGAGCTGTCGGCCGGCAAGCGGTGCTCCAGCGAGCGGATCCCGGCTTCCTCGGCGCGCAGAATCTTGTTACGCACGTAGACTTCGCTGGCCGGGTCGTCGCCCACCAGAATGACTGCCAGCGTCGGGGAGGTGCCTTCAGCCTTGAGGCGTTGCACCTCGTCACGTACCTGCTGCAGCACCTTGCCGGCTGCGGTCTTGCCATCAATGAGTCGGGCCTGATTCATCGGAAAATCACCGTTCGGTCAGTGTTGAGGAACACCCGATGTTCCAGGTGATATTTCACGGCGCGCGACAGTGCGATGGTCTCGGTGTTGCGGCCCGCTGCGACCAGGTCGTCCGGCAGGTAAACGTGATCGACGCGCTGCACTTCCTGCTCGATGATCGGGCCTTCATCCAGGTCACTGGTGACGTAATGCGCAGTGGCACCGATCAGCTTTACGCCCCGCTCGTAGGCCTGGTGATACGGCTTGGCGCCCTTGAAGCCGGGCAGGAACGAGTGGTGAATATTGATCGCCCGGCCCGAGAGCTGGCGGCACAGGTCGTCCGACAGAATCTGCATGTAGCGCGCCAGCACCACCAGCTCGGTGCCGGTCTCGTCGACCACTTTCATCAATGCCGCTTCCTGTGCGGCCTTGGTGTCCTTGGTCACGGGCAGGTAGATGAATCGAATCCCTTCACGCTCGGCCATCGGCCTCAGGTCCAGGTGGTTGGACACGATGGCGGTGATGGTCATGTCCATCTCGCCCTTGTGGTAGCGATAGAGCAGGTCGGTCAGGCAGTGATCGAACTTGCTGACCATCAACAGCACCCGCATCGGCTGGCGCGTATCGTGCAACTCCCACTGCATTGCAAAATCGCCGGCCACGGCATCGAATCCGGCCTTGAGCTGCTGAATATCGCCTGCGTGCCCATCGTTGAAGCGAAACACGGCACGCATGAAAAACGTGCCACTGAACTCGTCGTCAAACTGCGCCATTTCACCGATGTAGCACTGATTGCCTGCCAGGTATGAAGTGACCGCCGCCACAATGCCGGATGTTGCCGGGCAACTGATCTTCAGGATGAAATGGTTCTTCTCGTGTTGCATGGTCAGTCCTCTGGAAGGTGGCGGCAGCTCGATGTGGCAAAAAATTCAGGGGTAAAAACTATTTTGATGGGTGAATAAAAATTCCTATCAGGAATTAAATATTCACAATTGCTGTTTTATAGGCGAAAGAAAATGCAGCGTCCAGAGGTTTATGGAAACTTTATTAATTGAGGGGAATATTTTGGCAGTGAATCGTAGGTGATCGTGTCCGCGCGTTGCGTCGGCACTCAACCGTGGACGCTCAGGGTCTCATTCGAGTCTGAACAGGCTGTATTCAGTACGTAGAGCCGGACGCGGATCGTCCGGTGAGGCGGTCCCAGGCTGGCACTTGGGACCGATCAGGTTGGCGTGACGGGCCCGGCTTACTCCCCCTGCGCCCCATAGTTCATGATCGACAGTAACCGGATCGGCACCTGGACCAATTGCTCCGGCCCATGGGGAATGTCGCCGTCGAAGGTCAGGCTGTCGCCCGCCTGCATGGGGTAAAGCTGATTTCCGTGACGGTAGATCAACTCGCCTTCCAGCAGGTGCAAGAACTCGGTCCCTGGGTGGGAGAAGGTCGGAAACTCTTCACTGGCATCGTCCATCGTCACCATGTACGCCTCGAAACTCTTCTTCGGCCCTCGGGTGTGATTCAGCAGGTGATAGGTATGGCCTTTCTCGGTGCCGCGCCTGACCACTTCCAGACCTTCATCGGCCTTGACCAGCAGCGCGCTCCCCCCTTGTTGGTCGTACTGGCTGAACAGCTTGGACATAGGCATGCCCAGCACGTCACACAGTCGGCTGAGGTTATCCAGGCTGGTCGAGACCTGGGCGTTCTCGATCTTGCTCAGCATGCCCTGGCTGATCCCGGCAATCCGCGCCACGTCGGCCAGTTTCAGCTCCTGCGCTTGACGCTGACGTTTGATCTGAATGCCCAGGTATTGCTCAAGCTTCAGCTTGGGAGGCGTTTCATTCGGCTTATTCATGGAGTCTGTCATCAGGTTTGCACGGTTTCCGCTCGTTAATTTTTATTTCGCACCGGAAATGTGCATCTTGTCCGATGGACAGGCAGATTATTCCCGGAGGGAAAACGAGTTTCCCATATAAACAGCAGAATTACCCCTCTCTGAAGCATTCGACTCCTGGCATACCAAACTGGCAAGCGCTTTGCATTCCTAAAGGGAAAGTAACTTTCCTTTGCGGAATATAGACAGCGGACAGTGAAACAACGATTCCTACCTGAAACGTTTTGCCCATGCCAGGAGACAAGTCTCATGTTGCCACCCGAAACACAGCGTCTGATCGAACAGCACGGCATCAAGTACGTACTGGCTCAGTTCGTGGATATCCATGGCTCGTCGAAGACCAAATCAGTGCCGGTCACGGGTCTGGAAATGGTCGCCGAGGACGGTGCCGGTTTCGCCGGGTTTGCCATTTGCGGTATGGGCATGGAGCCGCATGGTCCCGACTTCATGGCCAAGGGCGATCTGTCTTCGCTGACGCCGGTGCCTTGGCAGCCCGGTTACGGTCGGGTGGTGTGCATTGGGCATGTGGACGGCAAGCCCTGGCCTTATGACAGCCGTTTCGTGCTGCAGCAACAGGTCGAACGCCTGACCCAGCGTGGCTGGACCCTCAACACCGGGCTTGAACCCGAGTTCAGTCTGTTCAAGCGCGATGCGGCCGGCAGCCTGCAAATGGTCGATGCCAGCGATAACCTCGACAAGCCTTGCTACGACTACAAAGGCCTGTCGCGCTCCCGTGAATTTCTCGAACGTCTGACCGAAGCGCTGCAGCCAGTCGGTTTTGACATCTACCAGATCGATCACGAAGACGCCAACGGCCAGTTCGAGATCAATTACACCTACAGCGACGCGATGGAGTCGGCGGATCGCTTCACCTTCTTCCGCATGGCCGCAGGCGAGATTGCCAACGACATGGGCATGATCTGCTCGTTCATGCCCAAACCCGATCCCAAACGCGCTGGCAACGGCATGCACTTTCACCTGTCGATCGGCAGTGCCAGCAACAAGAATCTGTTCCACGACGCCAGCGATCCCAGCGGCATGGGGCTGTCAAAGATGGCCTATCACTTCGCTGCGGGCTTGTTGGCGCATGGTCCGGCGTTGTGTGCGTTCGCCGCGCCCACGGTTAACTCCTACAAAAGGCTGGTGGTTGGCAACTCGTTGTCAGGCGCGACCTGGGCGCCGGCGTTTATCGCCTTTGGTGCCAACAACCGTTCAGCGATGGTGCGGGTCCCTTATGGCCGTCTGGAATTCCGTCTGCCGGACGCCGGTTGCAACCCGTACCTGGTCAGCGCCGCGATCATCGCCGCAGGCCTGGACGGCATCGACCGCCAGCTGGAAATCGACCACGTCTGCAACGAGAACCTCTACAAGCTGAGCCTTGAAGAGATCGCCGCCCGTGGCATCAAAACCTTGCCGCAATCGCTCAAGGAAGCCTGCGACGCGCTGGAAGCCGATCCGTTATTCGCCGAAGTGCTTGGTAACGAGATCGTCGGCGAGTTCGTGCGCCTCAAGCGCATGGAATGGGTGGAATACAGCCGCCATGTCAGCGATTGGGAAGTGAAGCGCTACATCGAATTCTTCTGATCCAGCGGATCGTCACGCAACCGTTTTCGACGTCTTGCCGCTGGGCGGGACGTCTCTGCCCAGGAGTTGAGTCATGTGTGGAATCGTAGGGCTTTACCTGAAAAATCCGGCGCTGGAATCGCAGCTCGGCCAGTTGTTCGAACCGATGCTCGAAGCCATGACCGATCGTGGTCCTGACAGCGCAGGGTTCGCGATTTACGGCGATGAAGTGGCCGATGGCTGGATCAAACTGACCTTGCAGGCAACCACTGAGGCGTACGACTTCAAGGCGCTGATTGCCGAGATTGAAAGCACGCTGAACGTGCCACTGGACTGGTTTCAGAACGCCAGCGCCGTGGTCCTCAAGATTCAGGCAGAAGAAGCGACGGTGCGTGCTGTGTTGGCGCAACTCGCGCCGACCGTGCGCATCATGAGCGCCGGACAAAGCATTGAGATCCTCAAGGGCATGGGTCTGCCAAGGGAGATTTCCCAACGCTTCGGGCTCAGTTCGATGAAGGGCAGTCACATCATCGGCCACACCCGTATGGCCACCGAAAGCGCAGTCACCATGGAAGGCAGTCACCCGTTTTCCACCGGGGCTGACCTGTGTCTGGTTCACAACGGCTCGCTGTCCAATCACTTCCGCCTGCGCCAGAACCTGCGCCGCGAAGGCATTCATTTCGAGACCGACAACGACACCGAAGTGGCCGCCGGGTACCTGGCCTGGCGTCTGCAGCAGGGCGACAGCCTCAAGCAGGC
Source organism: Pseudomonas asturiensis (assembly GCF_900143095.1). Taxonomy (GTDB): domain Bacteria; phylum Pseudomonadota; class Gammaproteobacteria; order Pseudomonadales; family Pseudomonadaceae; genus Aquipseudomonas; species Aquipseudomonas asturiensis. The sequence goes on from NZ_FRDA01000001.1 coordinate 167,458, forward strand.
TCTGGATAAATCCCTGGAGGACCTCGACGGTTTCTTTACCTTTGCCATTGGCACCCGCAATGGCTTTGCGGTGATTCGTGACCCGATAGCCTGCAAGCCGGCGATCCTCGCCGAAACCGACGATTACGTCGCCATGGCCTCGGAGTATCAGGCGCTGTCCAGCCTGCCGGGGATCGAGAACGCCAGGGTCTGGGAACCTGTCCCGGCCACCATGTACATCTGGGAACGCGAGTCGGCCTAAGGAGCACGCACATGAAAACCATCGATCTGTCCAACGCCACCGTGCGTGACCTCAATCAGGCCCTGCACGATCAGGTGAAAGCACTGGAAGACCGCGAGTGGGTGGTGACTCACCCCGACGGCGCTCATAACCTGGCGGTTGGCGTCAATGAAGCCATTTCCATCGATATTCAGGGCCATGCGGGCTACTACTGCGCGGGCATGAACCAGAAAGCCTCGATCACCGTGCATGGCAATGTCGGGGTTGGCTGCGCAGAAAACATGATGTCCGGCGCGGTCCGGGTCAAGGGCAGCGCCTCCCAGGCGGCGGGTGCCACGGCCCACGGCGGACTGCTGGTGATCGAAGGCGACGCCGGTGCCCGTTGCGGGATTTCCATGAAAGGCATCGACATTGTGGTCGGCGGCAGCATTGGTCACATGAGTTGCTTCATGGGCCAGGCCGGTCGACTCGTGGTCTGTGGCGACGCAGGCGATGCGCTGGGCGACTCGCTGTATGAAACCCGGATCTATGTCAAAGGCACCGTCGAGTCGCTGGGCTCGGACTGCATTGCCAAAGAGATGCGCGAAGAGCACCTGCAGGAATTGCAGGAACTGCTCAACCGCGCAGGTTTCAACGAGAGGGCGGCGGACTTCAAACGCTATGGCTCGGCCCGTCAGCTGTACAACTTCAAAGTCGACAACGCCTCCGCGTACTGATCCAGGAGCAAGACCATGAGCGATTCCACCTCTCCCAAAGCCCCGGTCCTGCGCGAGTCGGCCACGTTTGATCGCCTGACCATTCAGGAAATCCAGCGCGCCGCCGAAACCGGCATCTATGACATTCGCGGCGGCGGCACCAAGCGCAAACTGCCGCACTTCGATGACCTGCTGTTGCTCGGCGCCAGCGTGTCCCGGTATCCGCTGGAAGGCTATCGCGAGAAGTGCGGCACCGACGTGGTGCTCGGCAACCGTTTCGCCAAGAAGCCGCTGTACCTGAAAATTCCGGTGACGATTGCAGGCATGAGCTTCGGTGCGCTGTCGGCCAACGCCAAGGAAGCCCTGGGCCGCGGTGCGACCATCGCGGGCACCAGCACCACCACCGGTGACGGCGGCATGACGCCGGAAGAACGCGGCCAGTCCCAGCACCTGGTCTACCAGTACTTGCCGTCGCGCTACGGCATGAACCCGGATGATCTGCGCAAGGCCGACGCCATCGAAATCGTGCTGGGGCAGGGCGCCAAGCCAGGTGGCGGCGGCATGCTGCTGGGCATGAAAGTCACCGAGCGAGTCGCGGGCATGCGCACCTTGCCGGTGGGCGTCGATCAACGGTCGGCGTGCCGGCATCCCGACTGGACCGGCCCGGACGATCTGGCGATCAAGATTGCCGAGATTCGTGAAATCACTGACTGGGAGAAGCCGATCTACGTGAAGATCGGGGCCAGCCGTCCGTACTACGACGTCAAGCTGGCGGTGAAGGCGGGTGCCGATGTGATCGTGCTCGACGGTATGCAGGGCGGCACGGCGGCGACTCAGGAAGTGTTCATCGAACACGTCGGTATCCCGATCCTGCCCGCCATTCCGCAAGCGGTTCAGGCGCTGCAAGAGATGGGCATGCATCGCAAGGTGCAGTTGATTGTCTCCGGTGGCATTCGCAATGGTGCCGACGTGGCCAAGGCCATGGCGCTGGGGGCCGATGCGGTGGCGATTGGCACGGCAGCGCTGATCGCGCTGGGCGACAACCATCCGCGTCTGGATGAAGAACTGAAGAAGATCGGGTCGGCGGCTGGCTTCTACGATGACTGGCAGAACGGCCGCGACCCGGCAGGCATCACCACACAAGACCCGGAACTGTCCAAGCGCCTTGACCCGGTGGAAGGTGGTCGCCGTCTGGCCAACTACCTGCGCGTGCTGGTGCTGGAAGCCCAGACCATGGCCCGCGCCTGCGGCAAGTCGCACCTGCATAACCTTGATCCTGAAGACCTGGTGGCCTTGACCGTTGAATCCGCAGCCATGGCCCGCGTGCCACTGGCCGGAACGTCGTGGATTCCTGGAGGTGCCAGCGGGTATTGATTGGCTGAGTACAGATACAGTGGGAGGCGGCTTGCCGGCGATGCGTTTTTCCAGTCTGCCCATGAGTGACTGGCCCGACGCAATCGCCGGAAAGCCGCCTCTCACAGGGTCTGCATCTATCCAGTGAGACCTGCGTAGCTATGCGTGCTCTACGTGGGTAGCGCGCTGCGATCAGTGTGAGGGCTGAAGATGATCGTGCCCATGCTCCGCGTGGGTATGCAGCCCGTGACGCTCTGCGTCAAAACCGCGCCGCACCGTCATGGCGGCAAGTCACCCATAAGAGGCCTTGAAGGCCCATTGCTTCAGATAACTACCTTGGTTTACTGCCCGGCACTTTTCCATTCATTTGCAGGAGCTTTGAACATGGTCAATCGTCTACTCGGCAAACCCCTTCTGGCCTCACTTGTCCTCGGTATCTTTGCCCCGCTGGCACAGGCCGCAGAAACCCCCGTCCTCAATACCGGCAGTACCGCCTGGATGATCACGGCAGCGGTGCTGGTGCTGTTCATGTGCCTTCCGGGTCTGGCGTTGTTCTACGGCGGGTTGGTGCGCGCCAAGAACATGCTGTCATTGTTCACCCAGTGTTTCGGCATCGCGGGTGTGGTGGGCGTGCTGTGGGTGATGTATGGCTACAGCATGGTGGTGGATACCAGCAACATGGTCGAAGGCCAGGTGACCTTCAACAGTTTCGTGGGCGGGCTGAGCCGTGCGTTTCTGGCGGGCATGACGCCCGACAGTCTCGTCGGCGATATTCCGGAAGGCGTATTCGTGACCTTCCAGATGACCTTCGCCATCATCACACCGGCGCTGATTGCCGGCGCCTTCGCGGAACGCATGAAATTCTCCGCCGCCCTGCTGTTCATGGCGCTGTGGTTCACCTTTGTCTATGCGCCAGTGGCGCACATGGTCTGGGGCGGGGCGGGGGCGCTGATGCATAACTGGGGTGTACTGGATTTCGCAGGCGGCACTGCCGTACACATCAACGCAGGCGTCGCGGCGTTGGCGGCTTGCCTGGTGCTGGGCAAGCGCAAGGGTTATCAGAACGCTCCGATGCCCGCCCATAACCTGAGCCTGACCATGGCCGGTGCAGCCATGCTCTGGGTCGGCTGGTTCGGTTTCAACATCGGCTCTGGCGGTGGACTGAGCGGCACGTCCGGCATCGTCATGCTCAACACCCAGGTGGGAGCCTGCGCCGGGATTCTCGGCTGGATGTTCACCGAGTGGTTCAAGGTCGGCAAACCGAGTGCGCTGGGTCTGGCCAGCGGGGCGTTGGCAGGTCTGGTGGGGATCACGCCTGCATGCGCCTATGTCGGCGTCGGTGGCGCACTGGCGATTGGCGTTTTGTGCGGGGTGTTTTGCTATCTGAGCGTCACGGTATTGAAGAAACGCCTGGGCTATGACGACAGCCTCGATGTGTTCGGCCTGCACGGCATCGGCGGCATGATCGGTGCGGTTCTGACCGGCGTGTTCTGCGTGCCTTCTATGGGTGGCCTGGTGCCGGACGTGACCATGGGGGCGCAGGTTGTTGCGCAGATCAAAGGCGTGCTGTTCACCACGGTCTATTGCTTCGTGGTCAGTTGGGTGATTCTCAAAGGGGTCAAGGCGCTCATTGGCTTGCGAGCGCATGAAACCGTCGAAGAGCTGGGGCTTGATCTGTCCGAGCACAACGAGCGCGCCTATAACCATTGAGGTAAGGTACGTTTTTGTGGGAGGCCCCACCACTTCTTCGAGTTAGCGCTGTCGCGCAGCAAGCACCGGACTGTGGGAGGCGGCTTGCCGGCGATCTGCCGGGAACCGGCAGCAAAACCTGCGCAAGCGTTGTAATCAGATGCATTCAAGGGCTGCTGCGCAGCCCATCGCTGCCGTCGTAACCTGCGAGAGCTCCCACGCCCTCCGGGCAGAAGCAGATTCAACGCTTCTTCAACAGTCCGGTGTCTGCGGCGAGACTTTACCGAAACGCTGGCACCACGTGTTTGATGAACAGCTCCAGCGACTTCTTCTTTTCGGCGTGCGGCAGGCTGTTGTCGCACCAGAAGCTGAACTCGTCGACACCCAGTTCCTGGTAATACTTGATGCGCGGGATGATCTCATCCGGTGTGCCGATCATTGCCGTCTTGTGCAGGCTGTCGAGGGCGAATTCCGGGCGTTCGGCAAACTTCTCTTCCGGGCTGGGCGCGAGGAAACCGTTGACCGGTGTCTGCTTGTTGCCAAACCAGGCATCGAAGGTGCGATAGAACTTCGAGATTGCCCTGGCACCGACTTTCCAGCCTTCAGGATCATCTTCGGCATGCACGTGTGTATGCCGCAGTACCATCAGCTGCGGGCGCGGAACGCCCGGGTTGTTGGCCAGTGCGGCTTCGAATTTGTTTTTCAGGTCGACGACTTCCTCGTCGCCCTTCATCAGCGGCGTGACCATTACGTTACAGCCGTTGGCCACCGCGAAATTGTGTGAGTCCGGGTCGCGGGCGGCGATCCACATCGGCGGGGTGTTGATGGGCTTGGGCACGCAGGTCGACGTGGGGAATTTCCAGATATCGCCGTCATGGGCATAGTCGCCTTGCCACAGCGCACGCACTACCGGAACCATCTCACGCAGCGCCTTGCCACCTTCGGACGCGGGCATGCCGCCTGCCATGCGGTCGAACTCGACCTGATAGGCGCCGCGTGCAAGGCCCACTTCCATGCGCCCGTTGCTGATGACGTCCAGCAAGGCACATTCGCCAGCGACTCGCAGCGGATGCCAGAACGGCGCGATGATGGTGCCTGCGCCCAGGTGAATGGTGTCGGTTCTGGCCGCCAGATACGCCAGCAATGGCATGGGGCTTGGCGAGATGGTGTATTCCATCGCATGGTGCTCGCCGATCCAGACCGTGCTGAAACCGCCTTTTTCGGCCATCAGCGTCAGTTCGGTCAGGTCTTCGAAGAGCTGGCGGTGGCTGACAGTCTCGTCCCAGCGTTCCATGTGCACGAACAGCGAAAATTTCATGACGCTTACCTCGATCGGACCGGGGTGCGCAGGTGGCAGCACCCGTATTTTCAAATGGATGTGGAAAAAACCATGTACGTCAGGTGAGCGCGGGCAGGGTGCTCATCTTGCCTCGGCAGTACACCATCGGGTCGACAGGCTGTTGGGGCTGAATCAGGTTCTTGATCGCGCCGACCATAATCGCGTGATCGCCACCCTCATACTCGCGCCACAATTCGCACTCGATGATTGCCGTGGCGTTGTTCAGCAGCGGATTGCCTAACTCGCTCAATGTCCACGCGATGCCTTGCGCCTTGAGCTTGCCTTTGCGGGCGAACGCATAGGCTTCTTCCTGCTGACCGCCGGAAAGCAGGTGAATGGCAAAGCGTTTGCTTTTGATCAGCGTGGCGTACGAGTCGGAGCTGTAGTTGGGGCAGAAGAGGACCAGCGGCGGGTCCATGGACAGGGAACTGAACGCGCTGGCAGTGAGGCCGACGACTTCGCCATCCTCATCGAGTGTGGTGACAACGGTGACACCCGATGGAAAGGAGCCCATGACGTTCTTGTAGTCAGTTGCGTCGATCATTTGCTACCTCTGCTCGGTGTACCGACAGCGACAATTATTGTTTGTCTGATGGTATACCGTAATATTCGGTGTGCAAATGTTTTTTTCGATCAGATGCGCAGGCGGTTACGCAGCGCTTTTTGTCGAGCGCCGCGTTGGATTGATTCGTCGAATGTGGCTGTGACGCTCTGCAGAGACCGGTTACCTGTAGCGGTGAACGTGCCCACGAAGACTGACGTTCGCAAAAAGCACGTTGGCTGAATGGATCGCCCTCACTGACTGATGAGGGTGAGCCGCTTAGCTGCAGGCTTCGGTCTGAATGTACTCGGCGGTGGAGTCGCGAATCACCGGGCCCATGCCGCTGACCGCTTGAGCGCTTTCCATGATCTCCAGCGTTGAGCCGGTGCCCACCAGGTTGACCGTGTGGTTGGCGCAGTTATACACGCGTTTGGAGTAGATCACGCCCAATAGACTTTCGCGGCGGGTCACGACTATCCGGTTTGTCGGGGCACCGGTCTTTTCCACCAGTGCGTGCTGACCGGTCGGGTCGTGCGGGACCACAATATTTCTACCTTCGGCGTGTGCCGACATGGCGGGGATGATGAGTAGTAAAAACCAGGCATGAAATTTCATCGGTGCTCCTGCAGATGAATAAGGCTTCATTGGATCCAAACGTACGGCGATGTACGCCGGTTGGGTAGCCAGTGGCCATGCCTTCTGTCGGGTTTGCAGCGGGTTCCTGACGGGCGGTGATCCACGCCTGCCGTTTGTCGTCAATGCGCGTTTTTGAGTGAGCAGAATTCTTTTTCTGCCGATGTATCTGGTGAGGCTATGACGACGTATTCCTGAGCATCAGGCAAACGTCCGGGTGACCAGCGCAGCCACTACCAGATAGCGCAAGCCCTTGGCCAGCGTGACGATCAGCACAAAGCGCCAAAGCGGCTCTCGCAAGGCACCTGCGATCACTGTCAGCGGATCACCGATAACGGGTATCCAGCTCAGCAACAGCGACCAGTAGCCATACTTCAAATAAAATCCCTGAGCTTTTTCCAGCTGCGCTTCGCTGGCCGGAAACCAGCGTTTGTGGCGAAAGCGCAGGATGGAGCGGCCAAGCAGCCAGTTGAGAACAGAACCCAGCACGTTGCCGACGGTTGCGACCCACAGCAGCACCACCACCGGATAGGCTTTGCTGATGAGCATTGCGGCCAGTACGGTTTCCGATTGCATGGGCAGCAGCGTCGCCGCGCCCAATGCCGCCATGAACAGACCGAAGTAGCTTGAGAGTTCGAACATCGAAGGATGCCTTGTGCATGCAGGACCTTCGTGGGTGAAGGTGCCGCATTGTGTTGCAGCCGACAGGCTCCCACAAGAACACACACTGTTGCCTGGGCAACACCTGCTCGACACCTTTGCGGTCTGTCGACAGCGACTGTTCTCAATCAGGCTGATTAACTTATTGATCTTTAAGGAAATAACAGGCTGGCACGGTTGCTGCTCTGTCACTGGGTATCAAGCCCGCTCGATTCTTGCGCTCGGGACCCTGAAGCCGGAGGAGTAACGATATGAGTCAAACCCCTATCAAATTTGCGTACTGGGTACCCAACGTCAGCGGCGGCCTAGTGGTGAGCACGATCGAACAACGCACCAGCTGGACCATCGACTACAACAGAAAGCTGGCGCAGATTGCCGAAAAATCAGGCTTTGAATACGCATTGACGCAGATTCGCTTCACAGCCGGCTACGGTGCCGAGTACCAGCACGAGTCAGTCGCCTTCAGTCATGCGCTGCTGGCGGCCACCGATAAACTCAAGGTCATCGCCGCGATTCTGCCAGGGCCCTGGACGCCTTCTGTGGCGGCCAAGCAACTGGCGACCATCGATCAACTCACTGCCGGACGCGTAGCGGTCAACATTGTCAGTGGCTGGTTCAAGGGCGAGTTCACCGCCATCGGCGAGCCCTGGCTTGAGCACGACGAGCGTTATCGTCGTTCGGAAGAGTTTATCCGCGCGCTCAAAGGTATCTGGACCACAGACAATTTCACGTTCAAGGGCGATTTCTATCGCTTTCACGACTACACCCTCAAGCCCAAGCCGATCCAGCGTCCGCATCCGGAAATCTTCCAGGGCGGCAGCTCCAGAGCCGCGCGGGACATGGCTGCCCGTGTATCGGACTGGTACTTCACCAACGGCAATACCGTGGAAGGCATCAAGGCCCAGGTCGATGACATCCGTGCCAAGGCCGCCGCCAACGGGCATTCGGTGAAGATTGGTGTCAACGCGTTCATCATTGCCAGGGACACGGAGGAGGAGGCACACGCCGTGTTGGCGGAAATCGTCGACAAGGCCGACCCGGAAGCGGTCAATGCCTTTGGTGACGCGGCGAAACAGGCCGGCAAGGCGAGCCCGGAGGGCGAGGGCAACTGGGCCAAGTCCACCTTTCAGGATCTGGTGCAATACAACGACGGCTTCAAGACCAATCTGATCGGCACACCTGCGCAGATCGCCGAGCGCATCGTGCAGCTCAAGGCCGTGGGCGTTGATCTGGTGCTGTCCGCCTTCCTGCACTTTCAGGAAGAAGTCGCTTATTTCGGCGAGCATGTACTGCCATTGGTTCGTGAGCTGGAAACCGCGTCTGCGCATACCGCTGTGCAAAGCGCCGCAATAGCCTGACCCGTTCAGCACCCTCGCAACATACCCGCCCCACTTGCCGTGAGCCATCGCGCTCACGGCCCTTCAAAAAAAATTCCTGAGCATGTGATCCAATGTGCGCACTTGCGCGTATGTTGCCCCCTGTTTGCTGCTTGATCGGACGTGTTCAATTGCCAGGCGCAGCGTCGGGCGCTGAAGCTTGCGACCATTGGTGCCGATACAGGAATATCGATGTATCTGAACATTCATGCCCAGGTATCGTGCGCATCAGTTGCGCGAGCTCTCATTCGCTACGGAGGCAGGCTTTGAAACGCGATCTCAGGCTTGCCTCTTGGCTGATCTGTACAACCTGTACCTGTGTTGTGCTGCTCATGGTCTGGCAAACCTGGACTGCGCGCCAGAAAACCTTTGAAAACATCCAGACCAACAGCGCAAATCTGGCGAGCGCGCTAAGCACCTACACCGACGGTATTTTCAAACAAAGCGAAGTCATGCTGCTCGGCCTGACCGAGCGGGTTGAAAAGGACGGCACGGGGCCTGCGCAAATTGAACGCTTGAGGTCGGTCGTTGCACGTGGAATGGGAACGCTACCGCAGATCAGCAGCGTGTCGCTTTACGACGCCGAAGGTAACTGCATCTTTTCCACCAATGGGAACGCCATTGGCATCAACAGCACACAGCGTGAATATTTTCAGCATCACGCCAGGAACACCAGCCGTGCCACCTTCGTAGGCCCTACGATTCGCAGTCGCGCAACGGGTGAGTGGGTCATCTCGGTCAGCCGGCGCATTGATAATCGCGACTCAAGCTTCGCGGGTCTGATGGTCGCGACCATCGGTATCGATCACCTGCTCAAATTCTATTCCAACATTCAGATTGGCGAGTCAGGCGTCATCAGCCTGACCACCGCGACAGGTCAGGTGCACGTGCGGTACCCGTATCGCGAAGGTGACATCGGCCGTGATCTGTCTTCGACACCTATTTTCAACCTGTACCCTGACCAGCGATCCGGGACCACCGAGTTCGTTTCCCGGCTGGACGGGGTGCCTCGTTTTTACGCTTTTCAGCGCAGTGATGCCTACCCGCTGGTGACGGTGGTTGCACTGGGGCAGCAGGAGGCCATGCACGCCTGGATGGTGCAAGCCAAACAGTCGTTGTTACTGGTGTTGGTGTTGCTCGTGCTGGTGGTCGGTCTTGGCGTTCGCCTGATCGTCCACATTCACAGCCGCATTCGCGCCGAAGACGAATTGCGTGTGTCCCAGGCGACCCTGATTGAGCTCAACCAGCATCTGCAACTTATTGCATCCGAAGACAAGTTGACGGGACTTGCCAATCGCAGGCGCTTCGATCAGTTCATCGAGATCGAATTCAAGCGTGCCCGACGCGAGCGCAACATGCTGTCGTTGATCCTGCTCGATGCTGACCATTTCAAGCGCTACAACGACCACTTTGGTCATCTGGCCGGGGATGAGTGCCTGGTCGCGATCAGCCGGCTCGTCGAGCAGTGCATTCGTCGTCCGGGCGACATCGCCGCCCGCTATGGCGGCGAGGAGATCGCCGTGGTGCTGCCCAATACCGATGAAGCCAGCGCCCGTCAGGTGGCTGAAGGCATTCTGAAAAAACTGCAGGACAGCCGCATTGAGCACCCGGCGAGCCCTTTCGGGATCGTGACCGTCAGCCTGGGGGTGGCGACGTTTATCGGCACCGATCGGCAACTGGACCAGCGCGGGCTGATCCAGCTGGCCGACCGGGCGTTATATGCTGCCAAGTCACAGGGACGCAATCGGGTCAGCGTGGCGTCCGACGTCGTGACCGATACGGTGCCCGCCTGGACGCAGGGGCCACACCTTGCCGCGGACGCTGCGGCGGCGGATCACACGCCAGACGCGCGGAACTGAACTGAACGGATAGTCCCCCTGCGCCGTTTTGTCGCACCCGCCGCGCAGCCCATGACAGCGCGGCTCGCCCGCCAGCACGTTTTTTGTAACAGCATTCGCGGTGTTCGCCAGCAGCCGTGAGTGGTAAATTCGCCGCCATGAATTTCGTCCGAACCCACCGCTCGCTCATCGCCTGGATGCTGTACGGCTTCGTCCTGTTCAATGGCGTGGCGTGCGGATTCGGTCACGGGCAAATGCTGTCGGCGCTTTCATCGGCATCGGCATCGGCAAACGATATCTGCGGTGATGCTGGCGATTCATCACCTGCAATGGACAAGAGCACCCACGCACAGGTCATGCAATGGGTCGCCTTCGATTGCGCCTTTGCCGGCAAGCTGACCCTGGCGCTGCTGTTTTTCATCGGGCTGGGCTGGTTGTCGCGCATGCTCACTATCAGGTTGCGCATCCCGCAAGGGTTGATTCGCCAGTCCCCTCGTCATGCCTCGCCCGGTTGCATCGCGCAGGCACCTTGAGCCTGCGCGCCTATGCTCATCGGTTGTGACAAGGCATAGCAACACGCCTGCCTTGTCTGTTTACGGGAACGGTTGCTGGATTGAAGGCCAGCGGCCGCGCCTTATCCTTCAAGGGACGTAATACATGACGCAGAATTTCACCCGCCGCGAAGTGGTCTCGGGCCTCTCGCTGCTCAGCCTTGGCCTGCTGGCCGGTTGTGGCAACTCCAATGCCCTGCCGTTCAAGCATGGCAAGGACATGAGCAACGAAATCGTCGGCCGCAATTTCAGGCTCAAGGACTCGAAGGGCGAGGTCAAGACACTGTCGAGCTTTCGCGGCCTGATGCCGATGGTCTTTTTCGGCTTTACCCAATGCCCGGCCGTTTGCCCCACAGCGCTGGCCCGTGCGGCGCAAATCAGAAAGCTGATGGGCGAGGATGGCAAGACCTTTCAGGTGGTGTTCATCACCCTGGACCCGGAGCGCGATACGCCAGAGGTCATCGACGCGTATGTAAAAGCCTTCGATCCGACCTTCGTTGCGCTGTCCGGCACGCTTGAAGAAACCGCTGCCACGGCGAAAGAGTTCGGTGTGTTCTTCGAAAAGGTCCCGCTTGGCGATACCTATACGATCTCCCACACGGCCACCAGTTATGTCTACGACACCCGTGGCGTGCTGCGCCTGGGGCTGTCACACAAGCTGACTGCCCAGCAATGCACCGAAGATTTGCTCACTTTGATGGAAGTATGTTGATGAATACGCTGATTCGTAACGCCGTAAAACCCATGCTGTTGGCCGTTTCGTTGCTGGGCCTGAGCGCTCAGGCGTTTGCCCAGACGCAGGTCGATGACGCCTGGGTGCGCGCCACCGTGCCGGGACAACCTGCCACCGGTGCCTTCATGCGTATCACCAGCAGCGAGGACAGCAAGCTGGTCGATGTCGCGTCGCCAGTCGCCAAAACTGTTCAGATCCATCAGATGAGCATGAAAAACGACGTGATGAACATGCAGCAGGTGCCTTCGGTCGACCTGCCTGCGGGCAAGTCAGTGGTGTTCGACGCCAACGGTTATCACGTCATGTTCATGGGGCTGGCGGCGCAGGTCAAAGAAGGCGATCAAGTGCCGTTGACCCTGACGGTGGAAAACGCCAAGGGCGTGAAGGAGTCGATCAAGGTAACGGCAGTGGCCAGATCCCTGACGACTGATGAACACAGCGGCCATGGCGACCACAGCGGTCACTGACCGCTACCGGCTGAGCGGCCATCTCAGCCTGACCGTCCAGGTGTAAGGTAGGCGGGCATCACGACTATTTTCTCTTTTTACCGGAGGTGAATATGAGTGCTCCCATGCTTTCCAAGACCCAGATCAACGGCTATCAGTTGATCAGCGTCAACCGCGGACCCTGGACGGTCTGTACACCCAAAGACCGACTCGCTTCATTCGACACCCGTCAGGAAGCCATGGCCTATGCCGCTTCCCTGCCGGTTCGTGAATGGCGCAGGTCGCGTCCGTCCTGACAGAAGCCCCCATCCTTCTATATTTCTTAAAAGAATAACAATCGAACCAAATATTCTTTTCAGGAACAAGCGTCTTTCAGCCATGATTGCCTTGCCACATCAACTTTGGAAAGGTGACTGATACCAACAGAACCTGGATTTTTATCAAAAAAATGCAGGAGTGTATCAATGGGCAATCTCCAGACCGCCGTCAGCGCACAGGCTGTGCCACGGCGCCAGACGCCGGGTGGCGACCTGGTCGATCTGGGGCGTCCTTTTCGTGGCCCCTTGTCGTCGTCGCGACTGCACAGCACCCCCAGACCTGTACTCGGACGTCGAGAAGCCATACTGCTGGGTGGATTTGCACTTGTGCTGCACGGCGCAGTGATTTACTGGCTGAGCCAGAAACCGACGCCCGTGTTGCCGGTTGTGCCGCCGGAAATACCGCCGATGACCATCGAGTTCTCCCAGCCTGCGCCGCCAGTCGTGGAGACGCCGCCACCGCTACCGGAGCCCATCGTGCAGCCCGTGGTCGAGGAACCGCCGCCACCCGTGGAAGACGAACTGGCCGTCAAACCGCCGCCACCTAAACCGATTCCCAAACCCAAGCCGGTCGCCAAGCCTGTGCCCAAGCCCGTTGCCAAACCGGTCGAACAACCGCCAGCGCCACCGGCTCCGCCACAACCGGTTGCAGCCCCGGCACCGCCAGCACCCCCTGCGCCCAAACCGGTGACGCCGGCCTCCGCCAGCGCTGGTTACTTGAAAAACCCGGCCCCGGAATACCCATCGCTGGCCATGCGGCGCGGGTGGGAGGGCACGGTGTTGTTACGGGTGCACGTATTGGCCAGCGGTAAACCCGGCGAGATCCAGATCCAGAAAAGCAGTGGCCGTGAGCAACTCGACGATGCGGCATTGGCCGCAGTGAAACGCTGGAGCTTCGTGCCCGCCAAGCAGGGTGATGTCGCCCAGGACGGCTGGGTAAGCGTGCCCATCGATTTCAAGATCAACTAAACCCACGCATTCGATTGACCATGCGGGCTACCTGACAAAAGGCGCATCGCGACACCCATGCCTTGTTCAGAGAGAGCTGCGCCATGAACCTACTTGCTTCGCCGTTTGAGTCCATTGAACACGCCGTTATCTGGCTGCTGGTGATCTTTTCCGTCGCCACGTGGGGCCTGGCCTTGCTCAAGGGCGTGCAGTTCTCGCGCCTCAAGTCCCAGGACCGCAAATTCCACACGCAATTCTGGGCCGCATCGAGCCTGGATTCCGCCGCTCAACTGGCTCACGAACACCCAGGTGCGGCGGCTCGCGTTGCGCTGGCCGGTTATGCTGCCATTCAGGTCAGTGAAGGCGCTCAGCCTCAAGATCTCAGTCAGTCCATCAATCATCAGGATCGACTGGAGCGGTCGTTGCGCCAGCAGATCGTGCGTGAGCGCCGTTCGCTGGAGAATGGTCTGGCAGTCCTCGCCAGTATCGGCAGCACCTCGCCCTTTATCGGTTTGTTCGGTACGGTCTGGGGCATCATGTCGGCACTCAAGGGCATCAGCGCCGCAGGATCCGCCAGCCTTGAAACCGTGGCGGGTCCCATCGGTGCTGCGCTGGTGGCAACAGGCGTCGGGATCGCGGTCGCCGTGCCCGCGGTGTTGGTTTACAACTATTTCCTGCGCCGCCTGAAGCTGACGGTTGCCGACCTGGACGACTTTGCCCACGACTTCTACAGCCTGGCGCAGAAGAGTGCCTTCCGGGTGCTGCTGCATCCTGTGCTCAAATCCGGCGCCAACAGCACCGGGCAAAAAGTGAAGGAGGCGTCCTGATATGGCCTTTTCCACACAAGACAGCGATGAGGTGCTGAGCGAGATCAACGTCACGCCGCTGGTGGATGTGATGCTGGTGCTGTTGGTGGTGTTCATCGTCACCGCGCCGCTGCTGACCAACTCGATCCCGATCAACCTGCCCAAGACCGAATCGGTCGCGCCAGTTGAGCAGAAAGACCCGCTGGTGGTGAGCATTGACGGGCAGGGCAAGCTGTTCATCAACAAGGACGAAATCCAGCCGGACCTGCTGGAAACCAACCTCAAGGCTGCCAAGGACAAAGCGCCGGACGTGCGCGTGCAGTTGCAGGCCGACAATGGCGTGAACTACGGCGAAGTGGCACGGGCCATGGCTTCTATCGAGCGTGCCGGGATTACCAAACTGTCGGTGATCACCGCCAAATAGAACTCCGCGCTCAAACAATTCATTTTTTCAGGGTCGTATTCTCAGGCAGATACGGCCCTTTTTTTATGGCTCATCCCGGCCTTTTTCGAGTTGACCAAAACGTTGCAGCTTATGCGTTATTAGTATTTAAAACCTGATATTTAATGGCGTTAAGCTATAACGCATCGGACCACCGCACCATTAATCCAAATCGTAATGATCGCCACCGTCCACCGCACGGATCGCTCGTTGTCACCAGAACACGATGTTCTGGATCAGGGAATTCAAGGGGTAGCGGTATGGGGAGCTTCAAACGCAGTGTATTGGCCACGGCGATTTTCTCGGCCAATGTGCTGGGCGCCGTTACGGTGAGTTCAGCAGCCTGGGCCGACGAGCCTGCGGAGCAAAGCAACAGTTCGACAACCTCCACGCTGGGCACTGTCATCGTGACGGGGACCCGCGCACAGGAGCGCACCGCCAGCGGTTCATTGTCACCTATCGACGTGATTTCCGGCGACAGCCTGCGCAGCTCCGGCTCCAGCGAGCTGGGCACGGTGCTGGCGCGGCTCATTCCGTCCATCAACTTTCCGCGTCCCAGCCTGGTGGACGGTGCCGAGCTGGCGCGGCCTGCGCAATTGCGCGGTCTGTCACCTGATCAGGTGCTGGTACTGGTCAACGGCAAACGCCGCCATACGTCGGCCTTCGTCAATCTGGGTGGCGCGGTAGGGCGTGGCTCGGCGCCTGCCGACCTGAATGCCATCCCGCTGTCGGCCATCGACCACATCGAAGTGCTGCGTGACGGTGCTTCGGCCCGTTATGGCTCTGATGCTATCGCCGGGGTGATCAACATCATCCTCAAGAACGCAGACCACGGTGGCTCGGTGTCGACGCGTTACGGTCAGTACAAGAAAGGCGACGGCATTCAGCGGCAAGTGGCGGGCAATACCGGTTTCGCACTGGGCAGTAATGGCTTTTTCAATCTGTCAGGCGAGGGCGCCAATAACGACTACACCAACCGCGCCGGCGATGATCTGCGCGCCTCCAGTGTCGGCTCCACGACCTATGGCCAACGCGTGTTCCGGCAGGGCGAGCCGGAAACCGAGGAGGGCAAGGTTCAATTCAACACCGAGTACAGTTTCAGCGATGCGCTGGAGTTCTACAGTTTCGGCGGATACAGCAAACGTCGCGGCGAAACCGCTGCCTTTTACCGGCCCAGCAACGCCTCGAACAACAACGCTGCGATTTTCCCCAATGGTTATCTGCCATTGATCAACGGCACCCTGCAAGACACCTCGCTGGTGGCAGGCTTGCGCGGCGAGCTGGCGGATGACTGGCATTACGACCTGTCGGCCAACTACGGAAAGAACAGCTATGAGATTCGCACCAAAACCATCAATACCTCGCTGGGCCTGGCCACGCCGCGCTCATTCGACAATGGCACGCTGACCAATGATCAAAAGCAGCTGAGCCTGGACCTGTCTCGGGAGTTCAGTGCGGCCTGGCTGCCGTATCCGGTGTCGGTGGCGTTCGGTGCCGAGTACCTGCGTCAGGGTTACCAGATTGAAGCAGGGCAGGCCGAATCGTATTTCCAGACCGGCAGCTCCGGATTGGGCGGGTTCCGGGCGGCTGATGCGGGCAGTTCTTCACGGCACAACTTTGCGCAGTATCTGGACGTGGAAACCAACCTGACCGAGAAACTCGGCGTGTCGGCGGCGGTGCGTCATGAGGACTACAGTGACTTCGGCTCCAACATCAGCGGCTCGCTGTCGGCCCGCTATGACTTCACCCCGCAGGTCGCCTTGCGTGGCAGCGTGTCGACCGGTTTCCGTGCGCCGTCATTGGCCCAGCAGAACTTCACTTTTACTTCATCGCAATTGATCGGTAACACCATTCAGGAGGCGGGCACATTCCCGGCGTCCAGCAATGTCGCGCAACTGCTCGGTGCCGAGGACCTCAAAGCCGAGAAGTCCCGCAACTACAGCCTGGGGCTGGTGCTGGAGCCGCTGGACAACCTGACTGTCACGGCCGATGTGTATCGCATCGACATTCGCGACCGGATCTCGCTGTCGTCCAACCTGGTGCTCAACAACACTGCCATCAACTACCTGCGCAGCAACGGCGTCGGCGACATCAATTACACCAGTGCCCGCTACTTCACCAACGCCACTGACACCCGTACCGACGGCATCGATCTGGTGGCCAACTATCGTTATCAGCTCGATAACGGGGTGCGTTGGAACAGCACAGTGGGCTACAACTACAACCACACCAAGGTCACCGACGTTAAAGCCAACCCAGGGATACTGGATCAACTGGGTGTGAATCTGGTGCGGGTCGATCGACGCGAACGCATCGGTCTGTTGGGGGACACCACGCCTCAGCACAAGCTGAGCCTGGGCAACGACTTCACGTTCGGGCCTTGGGCGTTGCATTCCAATCTGGTTCGCTACGGCGAGTTCACCAGCTATCAGGCCGACAAGGTCAACGATCAGACCTTCAGCGCGGCCTGGCTGCTGGACCTGGCGGTGGATTACACGCACAAGAACTGGGTGTTCACGCTGGGTGGCGACAACGTCACTGACAAATACCCCGAGAAGCTCAACGACTTTTCCTCCAGCGGCGGCAACCTGGCGTACAGCACGTTTTCGCCCTACGGGTACAGCGGGGCTTTTTACTATGGGAAGGTGACGTACAACTGGTAAGGGCTACAGAGCAGACGCCCGTTCTGCGGGCGTTCCCGTAGCGTTTCGACGCTACGGACTCGACTAGCAAGCGCAGTGCTCGTGGAAGCGAGCCTGCGCTTATCAAAAGCGGTTTTCGTAGGACAGCGCGTCGAAGACGCGCCTGGGGCTCAGCTGCCTTGGAGAGGTTTCGCATCCTGGAAGAAATAGTCTTTCCACGACGCGGGCTTGTTCTTGATTGCGCCGACGCGGTGCAGGAACTCGGCCAACGGGTAGGTGTTCCTGGGTGTAATGGTGAACTGGAATTCGGGCTGGTCGATGATCTTGAGCAGCTCGGTACGGTCGATTTTGGAGCGGGTCACGCGGATGTAAGTGTCGGCGGCAGCGCCGATATCTTTGCTGACCCACTGCTCTGCTTCGCTCAAGGCTTCGATGAAGGCCTTATAGGTCTTGGGGTTGTCGTTGCGAAACTTCTCGGTGGCGAACAGCAAGGTCGGCGAGTTCGGACCCAGCAGGTCGTAAGTGTTCAACACCACATGCACGTTGGGATTCTGCAGTTCCTGGTCCTGATAGGGCGGGTTGGAAAAGTGCCCGGTCAGTTCGGTGCCACCTGCGATCAGGCTGGCGGCTGCGTCCGGGTGCGGCAGGCTGACGGTGTACTTGTCCAGACGCGCGAACTCCTTGTCTCCCCATAGCCTGGCCGCAGCATACTGAAGGTAACGCGACTGCACCGAAACGCTGACGGCCGGCACGGCGATGCGGTCTTTTTCGGTGAAGTCGGCGATGGTCTTGACCTTGGGGTTGTTGCTGACCAGGTAATACGGAAAGTTGCCCAGCGACGCGACCGCCTTGACGTTCTGGCGACCGAGGGTGCGGTCCCAGATGGTCAGCAGCGGGCCGACGCCTGCGCCAGCAATGTCTATCGAGCCCGACAGCAGCGCATCGTTGACCGCCGAGCCGCCGGACAGTTGAGTCCAGTCGACCTTGATGTCCAGCCCATCTTCCTTGCCGTGCTTCTCTATCAGGCGTTGATCGCGCACCACGTTGAGCAGCAGGTAGACAATCCCGAACTGTTCGGCAATACGGATTTCCCCTTCAGCCTGCGCCGTGGCCGGCACCAGCAGCGATCCGGCGATCAGTGTTGCGCCCAGGCCAATGGCGGCAGCGAGTCGCGTGAGGCGTGAGGTGGGTGTGTCGGTCGTTGACATATGCCGCTCCAGTGAAAGGGGTGTTTTCTGAGCATATCGCTATAAAAAATATTATTTAAATAACGTTAATGAATAACCATAAGCCGCTTCGAAAGACCTTTCACGCGAGCTTGAATTGCCGATCCCATAGCGGTGACACATCAATCCGTTCACTCAACACACCCGCTTCGAAAAACACATCAGCCACTTCCTGTTGCGAGGCGATGGCCTGATCGTCAATGGCCCTGAGTTTCCAGGGCTGGCTGCGGTTCGCGATTTGATCGGCGAAGACGGCCTTGTCGATGCCCAGCAGTTTTCCGGATTTCTCCGCCCACTCTTCAGGGTGATCGTTGATCCATTCCAGGGTCTGGCGTTGGCGCCTGAGGTAATCGGTGATGGCCTGACGACGCAGCGGATCGGCCAGGGCAGCGGGGCGGGCGGCCAGCAGGTAGTTGCCGGACAAATAACCCAAAGCGGTTTTCAACACCCGTGCGCCGCTGCGAAATTTCGCCAACTGGATGAAGGTGCCGTACGTGACCCATGCGTCAAGCTGGCCGCTCTGAAAGGCGGTGAAGCCGTCCTGCGGCGTGAGCGCAATGGCTTTGACGTCCTCCATGCTCAAGCCTTGCTCCTTGAGCGCCTGGATCAGGAAGTAATGAGCGGTGGTGGCTTTGACATACCCGACGCGCTTGCCCCGCAATTGGGCAACCGATTCGACGCGGGAGTCTTTGGGAATCAGAAACACCTGGTTATTGACGTCACCTTCCATCACGGCGATCAATTTGGGCTGGCGGTGGCTCTGAATCGAAAAGATCGGTGGTATCTCGCTCATCGAGCCGATATCGATGCTGCCCGATGCCAGCGCTTCGACAATCAGATTGCCGCCTGGAAATTCGGAAAACTGCACCTTGTAGGGACGATTGTCGTTGCCGGCATTTTCGTTGAAGTTGGCATCTCCGCCCCGGTAGGTGGCGACCTGCAGCGTCAGGTCGGCCCATTGATCCTGGGCGAATAACCGGGGCGCCATACCCAGTGTGGCAGCGCCCAGGGTCACGGCGCTGGCAGTCAGAAAATGTCGTCGGTTGAATGTCTGGTTCATACGGTCTCGTCCTTGCGGTCCGGCAAGCCTGAAAGTGGACTGCTCCTGATTCACTCAGGAATATCGAGCGCCGATGTAAGCATAATGATGAATTTTAATATTCTATTTTTTTATAATTATCTTATAAGTAAATGTGCTTTTTAATTGATTTCTTATGCGCATAGTCTTGCGTCATCGATTGCCAATCACAGGGAGCCATCATGAGCAATGTCAGTGCCTTGCCAGTCCAGACGGACACGGCCACTTCGTCACAATCGAGCGTGCGGGACCGGGTTTCCCCGGAAGAATGGGAGATTCGGGTCAAGCTTGCCGCTGCCTATCGTCTCGCTGCTCTCAAGCGTTGGACCGATCATATCTACACACATTTTTCTGCCCGCGTGCCGGGGCCAGACGAGCACTTTCTGATCAACCCCTTTGGCCTGCTGTTCGATGAAATCAACGCGTCCCACCTGGTCAAGGTCGATATCGACGGCACGATTGTCGATGACCCGACCGGCCTGGGGATCAACTACGCAGGCTATGTCATTCACAGCGCCATTCACGCCGCGCGCCCGGACTTGCAGGCGGTGCTGCACACCCACACTCGGGACGGTATTGCGGTGTCGGCGCAGAAGGACGGCCTGCTGCCGATTTCCCAGCACGCCATCGCCTTTTCCGGTCGCGTGGCGTACCACGGCTATGAAGGCATTGCGCTTGATCTGGATGAGCGCGAACGGCTTGTGGCCGACCTGGGTGACAAGAGCGTGATGATCCTGCGTAACCATGGGTTGCTCACTGGCGGCGTCAGTATCGAGCACGCGTTTCAGCAACTGCATAATCTGGAATACGCCTGCAACATTCAGATTGCCGCGCAATCGGCAGGCAACGCCGAGCTGGTTTTCCCTCCGCAAGCGGTCATCGCCAAGGTTGAAGAGCAGGCCAAAGTCATCAAGGACGGACACGGTCCGGGTGTGGCGCGGCACTGGGATGCGCTGATCCGTGAACTGGAACGCACCGACACGACCTACAAGACCTGACTGACGAATCACCCGCACAAGGACGCACAGAATGGGTTTCACATATTGGGTCAGAAGCTGCGCTGCCTTGCTGTTTTTCAGTACGTTGGTGGGCTGCGGCAATGACGACAGGCAAGTGGTTTCCAGTAACGAAGCGGTGGACTGGTCGAAGGTCAAACTGGTGCTTGGCGATCAGGCCAAAGGCTTACGCACGGTCGTTGAAGCATCAAAGGCATTCGAGGGCCTGCCGTATCAGGTCGAGTGGGCCAATTTTCAGGGGGCAGCGCCGCTGTTCGAGGCCCTGCGCGCCGGAGCGGTGGACCTTGCACCTGCTGGCGATACCCCCGTGCTGGCGGCGGCCACTGGCGGTGCGCCGCTGCGCATTGTCGGCGTGCGGCGCAGTCAGTCGCGCAGTATCGCGATTCTGGTGCCCAAGGCATCTGCGATTCAATCCGTGGCCGACCTCAAGGGCCGCAATGTGGTGATCTCTTCCGCACGCGGCAGCATCTCCCAGTACCTGTTGATCCGTGCGCTGGCCAATGCCGGGGTCAACGAGGCTGACGTCAATATCGGTTTCGTCATGCCCACCGACGCGCTGCCTGCATTCAACGCTGGCAAGATCGAG
The DNA here is from genome assembly GCF_900143095.1 of Pseudomonas asturiensis. Classification (GTDB taxonomy): domain Bacteria; phylum Pseudomonadota; class Gammaproteobacteria; order Pseudomonadales; family Pseudomonadaceae; genus Aquipseudomonas; species Aquipseudomonas asturiensis. Next base: position 188,593 of record NZ_FRDA01000001.1, read on the forward strand.
GCCTGGGCCACGTTCGGCGTTTATCAGGCATTCGCCGAAGAGCAGGGCGCTCGGGTGTTACTCAGCGGCGAGGGCATCAACACGGGCCTTACCTTTATTACCGCGTCGGACGAAGTGCTGACCGATCCCGTCCGGCGTCAGGCCATCAATGATGTGCTGAAGCGCCTTGCCAGGGCGTTCGACTGGGCGCGCAACAACACCGATCAGTACGCCGAGGTCTTTGCCAGGGTCAACGACATTCCGCTGCCAGTGTCGCGTCGCTTGCAGAGTTGGGGGATCGAGGCGCTTGAACCGGTCGAAAACCGTGATATCGAGGCCTTGCAGCAGGTCGATGATCTGTTCGTCGAGAAGAAAATCTTCCCGCATGCCGTCAAGGTTGCCGAGCTGGTCGATCGGCAGGCGTTTGCGAAAGACCGTGATATCACGTCGCGATGATGCGAGGCGTCCTGGGTTGGTGTAGTGTGCGCACCCAAAACAAGGGGCGCACACATGCAAGACCTGCTGAACGAAATCCTCGATGAAGTAAGACCCTTGCTCGGTCAGGGCAAAGTCGCCGATTACATTCCGGCGCTCGGTGGGGTAAGACCCGATCAATTGGGCATCGCGGTGTACGGCAATGACGGTCAGATGTTCAGCGCCGGAGATGCCGAGACACGGTTTTCGATCCAGAGCATTTCCAAGGTCTTCAGCCTGGTGCAGGCCATCGGGCATTCCGGTGAGGACATCTGGCAGCGCCTCGGCCACGAGCCTTCCGGCCAGCCTTTCAACTCACTGGTGCAGCTGGAGTTCGAGCGGGGCAGGCCGCGCAATCCGTTCATCAATGCCGGTGCGCTGGTGATCTGCGACATCAATCAGGCGCGCTTCGCCGCTCCGTCGTTGTCGATGCGCGACTTTGTGCGGCGCCTGTGTGGCAACCCTTCGATCACCTCTGATTCCAAAGTGGCTGAATCCGAATACCAGCACCGTTCGCGCAACGCTGCAGCGGCGTACCTCATGAAGTCGTTCGACAACTTCCACGGTGATGTGGAAGACGTGCTGCGCAGCTACTTCCACCATTGCGCCCTGAGCATGAGCTGCATCGACCTGGCCCGTGCGTTCGGCTTTCTGGCCAACCAGGGTTTCTGCACCCACAGTGGCGAGCAGATTCTCAGCGCGCGGCAGGCCACTCAATTGAACTCGATCATGGCCACCAGTGGCCTTTATGACGAGGCGGGCAACTTTGCCTACCGTGTCGGTCTGCCCGGCAAGAGTGGCGTGGGCGGCGGGATTGTCGCGGTCGTGCCAGAGCGGTTTTCGGTCTGTGTCTGGTCCCCGGAGTTGAACGCGGCAGGCAATTCGCTTGTCGGTATGGCTGCACTGGAAAAACTCAGTGCGAGGATCGACTGGTCGGTGTTTTAAGCTAGAACACTGACGCCCACCTCTGAAGCACCGCCAGCGGAGTCATGGATTGAAACGACGTTTGTTCAAGTCGCTCACGATGAGCGTCGCGCTGATATTACTGGCCGCGTGCGGCACTCAGCGCCCCCAGGAACCTGAGCTGACGCCCGAGCAGGCGCGGGCACGTATTCTGCGCCTGATGCCGGCCACGGTCAGTGATCGCCAGGCGTGGGCTACGGATATCCATGCGGCCTTCGCTGCGCAGAAAATCCCCCTGACCACCGAAAACCTGTGTTCCGTGCTGGCTGTGACCGAGCAGGAGTCCACCTATTCAGTTGATCCGGCAGTGCCGAACATGGGCCGCATCGCGCGCGCCGAGATCGACCGCCGCGCGGCGCGACTGCACATTCCTAATGCCTTGATCGCGACCGCACTGCGGGTCCGCTCCCCGGATGGAAAAACCTACGGCAAGCGCCTCGATGCTGCCCGTACAGAGAAGGAACTGAGCGCGATCTTCGATGATTTCATCGGTATGGTGCCGTTGGGTCAGGCGCTGTTCGGCACCTTCAACCCGGTCAAGACCGGTGGTCCGATGCAGGTCAGCATCGCCTTCGCGGAAAAACGCGCCGAGGACTATCCCTACCCGGTAGATGGCTCGATCAGACGCGAGGTCTTTACCCGACGCGGCGGCATGTACTTCGGCATCGCACACCTGCTGGGTTACCCGGTGAGTTATGACAAGTCGCTGTATCGCTTCGCTGACTTCAATGCCGGCTGGTACGCAAGCCGCAATGCGGCCTTTCAGGCAGCCGTCAGCCAGGCAACCGGCATCGACCTGGCGCTGGATGGCGACCTGATTCGCTTCGACTCCACCTCGCCGGGTTCTACCGAGCTGGCCGTTCGGACCCTGGGTGATCGCCTGGGCATGAACAAGTCGCAGATATGGAGCCAGCTCAAGCAGGGCGATACGTTCGAGTTCCAAGACACCGAGCTGTACCGAAAGGTGTTCGCGATGGCCGACCGGGCGGCGGGTAAGCCGCTGCCTCGCGCGATTTTGCCGGGCATTACGCTGAAGAGCCCGAAGATCACTCGCAACCTGACCACCGCCTGGTTCGCCGAGCGCGTGGACGATCGGCGTGAGCGTTGCGTACAGCGTGCTCCGGCGGGGGTGTGACGCTGGACACACAGGACTCTGGAGCGGACTCAACCACTGACCCGCGTCACCGTCATCGCATCCAGCTCGCCATCGAAAAAGGTGTCCAGCACCTCCTGAAAAATCGTCCGGTCAGGCGCTGCGAGTTTGAACAGGGTCATGCTCGACTGCAGTTTCATGTCGTCCGGTGAGCCGAATATTTGCCGAGCCGTGCGTTCTACCTGAGGCGCTATGAGTCGGGCGCACTGCTCAAGGCGTGGGCCGAGCAGCGGGTGTTGCAGGTAGGCCCGCGCTTCATCGAGGCTGCCGATGGCGTAGCGCTGGGCCATGTCGCTGCGGCCCAGCCCACGGATTTGCGGAAACACGAACCACATCCAGTGACTGCGTTTCTTCCCGGCTTCAAGCTCCGTCAGTACTTCTGGAAACACGGGGTACTGAGCATCAACAAAGCGTTGCAGGTTGTGAGCATCGTTCATGATGGACCTCCTGTTTTTTAGCGAGCCAGCGTCTGCGGCCGTATGATGGCCGACCTCTACGGGGTTGGTTCTGTATCCAGAGTTCTTTTACGTATGCCGGTTCTCAAGCGTTTTTCATCTTTCATGCAGCAGGCCTTTCGCGCGATGCAACTGGTCTGGACCACCTCGCGGTGGCTGTCACTGGGGTTGATCCTCGCCACGTTGGTGGCTGGCCTGTTGCCTGCGCTGGCTGCCTGGTTGGGCCAGCGCATTGTGGACGCCGTGGTCAGTGCCATGCAATTGCATGCCAGCAGCGGTGAGGCTCCCCTCTGGCCGGTGCTGCGCTACGTGCTTTACGAAGCGGGCGTGCTGGCATTGCTGGCCGCTGCCCAGCGAGGCCTGTCGGTGCAGCAGGCATTGTTGCGCGTCTTGCTGGGGCAGAAGGTCAACACCTTGATTCTGGAGAAGGCGCAGACCCTGTCGTTGATGCAGTTCGAAGACTCGGAGTTCTACGACAAACTGGTGCGTGTGCGGCGTGAAGCCTCGACAAGGCCGCTGGCGCTCGTCACCAAGTCGCTGGGCCTGCTGCAGAACCTCATCTCGCTGATCAGCTTTGCCGTGCTGCTGGTGCATTTCTCGCCTTGGGCGCTGGCGATCCTGGTGCTGGGCGCGTTACCGGTGTTCTTTGCCGAGGCGCACTTTTCCGGCGATGCATTCCGGCTGTTCACGCGCCGCGCCCCGGAAACCCGTCGGCAGAATTACATCGAAACGCTGCTTTCTCACGAGGGCTATATCAAGGAGGTCAAGCTGTTCGGTTTCGCGCCGCTGCTGCTCAAACGCTATCGCGAGACCTTCGAACGGCTTTACGCCGAAGACCGCCGCCTGACCGTGCGCCGCGACGGCTGGGGATTTCTGCTGGGTTTGCTGGGCACTGCGGCGTTCTATCTGGCTTACGCGTGGGTGGTAGTCGATGCCGTCCATGGCCGCATCACGCTTGGCCAGATGACCATGTACCTGGTGCTGTTCAAGCAGGGGCAGGCAGCCGTGAGCAGCAGCCTCAGCGCGATCAGTGGCCTGTACGAGGACGGGCTGTACCTGTCGGATCTTTATGTCTATCTGGCCCAGCCGGTCATCGCACCGACCGGGAGCCTGGCTCACGGCGTATTGCCGGGTGACGGCCTGCGCTTCGAAGACGTGAGCTTCACCTATCCCGGCACCAGCCGTCCGGCGCTGGAACACATCGACCTGCATCTGGCGCCGGGCCGCAGCGTGGCGTTGGTGGGCGAGAACGGTTCGGGCAAGACCACCCTGATCAAACTGCTGACCCGGCTCTACAAGCCCGATCATGGGCGCATCCTGCTCGACGGCAGTGACCTTCAGGAATGGGACGAAGAGGCATTGCGTACCCGAATCGGCGTGATCTTTCAGGATTTCATCCGCTACCAGTTTCTGGTCGGCGAAAACCTCGGGGTTGGCGACACTGAAGCGTTTCATGACGAAGCACGCTGGCGCGAGGCCGCCGCTCAGGGCATGGCCGCGCCGTTCATCGAACAGCTCGACAAGGGTTACGAAACACAACTGGGACGCTGGTTCGCGGGCGGCCAGGAGCTGTCCGGCGGCCAATGGCAAAAGATCGCGCTGTCGCGTGCCTACATGCGCCGTGACGCCGACATCCTGATTCTCGACGAGCCGACTGCCGCGCTGGATGCGGGGGCGGAAGCGGCGGTGTTCGACCATTTTCGCGAGTACGCCAAAGGCCGCATGACGCTGCTGATTTCCCATCGCTTTTCCAGCGTGCGCAATGCCGAACACATTGTGGTGCTGGAGCATGGGCGTGTGCTCGAACGTGGCAGTCACGACAGCCTGATGGAGGCGGGAGGGCGCTACGCCGCGCTTTTCGACCTCCAGGCTCAGGGTTATCGCTAGATGAAAACTGTCATCAAAAGCAACAAAAGTCCTTGCAGTGCGTCACCTGTCGGCGTTTTATAGGGTTCGTTTTTTGTGGCGCCCCTGTGCGCTTTCCTATCTACCGGATGGAGTGATCAATGCAATTTCGTTCATTGGGCAAGACTGATCTGTCGGTCAGCGCCATCACCCTGGGCACCATGACCTGGGGCGAGCAGAACACGCAGGATGAGGCCTTCGAGCAGATTCGCATGGCCAAAGAGGCCGGGGTCAATTTCCTCGACACCGCCGAGATGTACCCGGTGCCGCCGCGTGGCGAAACCTATACCAAGACCGAAAGCATCATTGGCGAATACTTCAAGAAGTACGGCGATCGTAGTGACTGGGTGCTGGCCAGCAAGGTCGCAGGTCCCGGCCGCATGGAACACATCCGCGATGGCAATCCACGTCTGGATCGCCACAACATCATCACCGCGCTGGATGCCAGCCTCAAGCGCCTGAACACCGACTATCTGGACCTGTACCAACTGCACTGGCCGGACCGCAAGACCAACTTCTTCGGCGTACTGGGTTATACCCACGACCCTGACGACGTCGCCGTGGAAATCGAAGAAACGCTTTCGGTGCTGGGCGATCTGGTCAAAGCGGGCAAGATTCGTCATTTCGGCCTGTCCAACGAAACGCCGTGGGGCACCCAGCGCTTCCTGCATCTGGCCGAAAAGCTGGACCTGCCGCGAGCGGTGTCGATCCAGAACCCGTACAACCTGCTCAATCGCACCTTCGAAGTCGGTCTGGCAGAAATTGCCATTCGCGAGCAGATCGGTCTGTTGGCCTACTCGCCGCTGGCGTTCGGTGTACTGGCGGGTAAATACCTGGACGGCGCACGTCCTGCCGACGGTCGCCTGACCCTGTTCGAGCGCTTCCAGCGTTACAACAACCCGCAGGCGGTCAGTGCGACGGCCCGCTACGTGGCGCTGGCCCGCGAGCACGGTCTTGACCCTTCGCAGATGGCGCTGGCGTATGTCACCAGCCGGCCTTTCGTGACCAGCAACATCATTGGCGCAACCAAGCTGGATCAACTCGCGGTCAACCTGGCGAGCATTGATGTCACGCTGTCGGACGAAGTGATTGCCGGAATCGAAGCCATACATATTTCGCAACCTAACCCGGCGCCGTAAGCCGAACGCCACTGAACTAACTTTCAGCCTCGCGAGTCAGCATCTAACGCATGCACTAGCAGACTTCGAGGCTGAAATCCGATGCACATCTCTCTCAAGCAACAAGTCGCACTCGTGACCGGCGCCAGTTCCGGTCTTGGCGCTGCGGCAGCGCGTGCGCTGGCAGACGCCGGCGCGGCGGTGGTCATCAATTACCATTCCAAGGCGGAACCGGCCGAGAAACTGGCGGACGAGATTCGCGCGTCGGGCGGACAAGCCATCGCCATCGGTGCTGATGTGTCCAAAGAAAACGAAGTCGAACGGATGTTCGCCCAGACCATCGAGCAGTTCGGCGCGCTGGATATTCTGTTCGCCAACTCGGGCCTGCAAAAGGACGCCGCGTTCGTGGACATGAGCCTTGAGGACTGGAACACCGTCATCAATGTCAACCTCACCGGTCAGTTCCTGTGCGCACGCGCCGCCGTGCGCCAGTTCATCCGCCAGGGCATGCGTGAGCATGTGTCACGGGCGATGGGCAAGATCATTCACATGAGTTCGGTGCACCAGGTCATTCCGTGGGCGGGGCATGTCAATTACGCGGCCTCCAAGGGTGGCGTCGATCTGCTCATGCGCAGCATTGCGCAGGAAGTGGGCGAGCAGAAAATTCGCGTGAACAGCGTTGCACCCGGCGCGATTCGCACGCCGATCAATGCCGATGCCAGGCAGGGCGATGCTGAGAGCAAGATGCTCGAACTCATTCCCTATGGTCGCATCGGTGAACCCGAAGACGTGGCCAACGCAGTGGTCTGGCTGGCGTCCGATGCATCCGATTATGTCCACGGTACGACCCTGTTCATCGACGGAGGGATGACCCTCTATCCGGAGTTTCGTGGCAATGGCTGATCTCCCGGAAGAAGCACAGAACCCCATCGAGAACCACGGCATCATCGGCGACATGCGCAGTGCCGCCCTGATTGCCGATACCGGCAGCATCGATTTCTGTTGCTGGCCGGACTTCGACAGCCCATCAATCTTTACCGCGTTGCTGGACACCAACGACGCGGGGATTTTCCAATTGGCGCCGGATTTGCCTGATGCGCGTCGATTGCAGATCTACCTGCCGGACACCAACGTACTGCAGACCCGCTGGATATCGGAAGAGGCGGTCGTGGAGGTCACGGACCTGATGCCCATTGGCGAAAACAAGGACGATTTGCCGCGCATCGTGCGTCGTGTTCAGGTGCGCTTCGGCAAGGCCACGATACGCATGCGCTGCAAGGTGCGTATGGATTACAGCCGTGTCGAGACCACCGCGCACCTGGAAGGCCGCGACGTGTGCTTTCAGGCCACGGGCCAGCCGGGCATGCGCCTGTCCGCGACAACACCGTTGCATGTGGAGCATGACGCGGCACTGGCCGAGTTCCAGATGGAAAAAGGGCAGACCATCGAGTTCATTCTCGGCGGCGTGGATGATCCGCAGGTCGCGGCCGGCAGATGCTCACGGTATTTCGACGACACCCTCGCGTTCTGGCGACGCTGGGCCGGGCAGTCCCTGTACCACGGGCGCTGGCGCGAGATGGTCATGCGCTCGGCGCTGGCGCTCAAACTGCTGACCTCGCGCAAGCACGGCGGCATCATCGCCGCGGCAACCTTCGGTCTGCCGGAAACACCCGGTGGTGAGCGTAACTGGGATTACCGCTACACCTGGATCCGCGATGCGTCATTTACGGTGTATGCCTTCATGCGTCTGGGTTACACCGATGAAGCCAACGCATTCATGGGCTGGATGCGCGGTCGTCTGGATGATTGCTGCGAGGGCACTGAAAAGATGGGCATTCTCTATGCCCTCGACGGCCGCGAAAAGCTGCCTGAAGAACACCTCGATCACCTGACTGGCTATGGCGGCGCATTGCCCGTGCGGATCGGCAACGAAGCGTACGAGCAGACGCAGCTGGATATCTACGGCGAGCTGATGGACGCCGTTTACCTTGCCAACAAATATGGCGATGCGATTTCTCACGATGGCTGGAAGCATGTGGTGCGTCAGGTGGATTACGTGTGCGAGCACTGGGATGATCGCGACGTGGGTATCTGGGAAATGCGCGGCGGTGATCAGCATTTCCTGCACTCAAGGCTGATGTGCTGGGTGGCGCTGGACAGGGCGCTGCGTCTGGCTTTCAAGCGCTCGCTGTCAGGCCCCTTCGAGCGCTGGACCAAGGTACGCGAGCAGATTCACGACGACATCTGGGACAACTTCTGGAGCGAAGAGCTGGGACATTTCGTGCAGTACAAAGGCAGCCGCAACCTGGACGCCTCAATGCTGCTGATGCCGCTTGTCCGCTTTGTCGGGGCCAGCGACCCCAAGTGGCTGGCGACGCTGGACGCTATCGAGCGCACGCTGGTACGTGACGGTATGGTGTTCCGTTATCGCAATGATGACGATCACGATGATGGTCTTGAAGGTGAAGAGGGCGCGTTTGTCGCGTGCTCGTTCTGGTACGTCGAATGCCTGGCCCGCGCCGGGCGGGTCGGGCAGGCGCATCTGGAGTTCGAGCAATTGCTGCGTTACGCCAACCCGTTGGGGCTGTACGCCGAGGAGTTCGACGCCCACGCCCATCATCTGGGTAATACGCCACAGGCGTTGAGTCATCTGGCGCTGATCAGCGCGGCCACTTTTCTGGACCGCAAGCTGAGTGGCGATCAAGCACTCTGGCAACCCTGAGCCTTCCTGCACCGTCGGGATTTGCATTACCTGGCATGTAATGCAAATCCCACCGACTGGTCTTCCAGTGTGTAATTGTCTGCGATCATCCCGCAGTAGCTCAGACGTGCAAGGTAGACGCCTGGATTGCCGATATAGGGGCGAATGTCGACGTTATCCCCGCACATGGCGAGCTTGCGATCACGCAGCAAACCCATCGCCTGCCCGGAGCGAATTGCGCCCATGGGCGTCCAGTCAGCAATGATCAACGCTCCCTCAGGCACCAATTGCTCGTAGGCCTTCACGAACTGTTCGGCAGAGCGGTCGGGCAAGTAGGGCACCATGAAGTAGTGGATGTCATCGCGAAACGGCAGTTTCTCCTTGTGGGTCGGCAGATTGACCACACCGCTGGCATACAGCGAGTAGGCCAGCATAATCACTAGCGGTGACGTCAACACTGAGACGTTCAGCAGCGCAATGCCTGTCCGATTGCGCGGCAGCAGCGCAGGCAACTGAATCATGCCGATTATGCTCAGCATCGCGATGCCCGGCAGGAAGAAGGTGAAGCGGTCAGTGACGTTGTAGGAAATCGCGAAAAGCAGATTCAACAGCGCTGCACTCCACAGCAGGCGCAATCGGCTGTCTGCGGGAAATAACAGCAACCCGGCAATCTGTGGGCCGATCAACGACAGCAACAGCAGCACCACCGAGTTCTTCTCGTGCCACAGGTCGTCGAATCGAAACAGGCTGCCTTCCCACTCGGGGCCAGCGAGGGTCGTCGAGGCGCCCGTCAGGTAGCGCCGAACGATATCGATCAGCCCCATTCCCGCGTTCAGGTCGTTGGACACTGCCACGGCGGCAGTTGCGAACCCGAGGATGAAACCAGGCACCGTCATCAACATTCGCGCCTTGTGCTGGTACAGCAACTGGATGTAAAGCGGCAGCATCACAATGAAGGTCAGTTGATGAATCGAGGCGCTCAGTCCGGTCAGTACGCCGATGACGAACAGTTTTTTCAGAGGCGTCAGACGCGGGCTGGCACTGAATTGCACCGCATAGCCCAACAGCACGAACAGGGTGTGCAGCAGGTAGACCTCGGCCTTGGTCGACACCCAGAACACCGCGTGGGCCAGTATCGTGGCCGTGGCGGCCAGCACCGCTTGACGCGCTGTAGCACCGACCCGGGTTGCCAGTTGGTAGATGATCCACGCCAGCGGCAGTAACAGCAGGGAGTTCATCAGGCTGAGCACCTGCGAGCCGAACACCGCATAAAACACCGAACTGAAGAAGTGAAAGAATGGATGATCCAGCGGGCCAAGTGACTGGCTGAAATATTCACCGGCAGTGGCGTCGGCCAGGAACATGCCGTTGTCCATCCACTGGATCGGGCCGCTGGAGGCGATGAAGCTGGCCGTAATGGCGGCGCACAGCAACAGCAGTGCCATCGCGATTGAAGGTCGAACGGGGGATGAAGTCATTGAGAAGCTCCTCCTTGAGGCGGGTGGTCTTGTCCGATGGCATCGCCTTATCGGGCTGGATGTTCCATCGACGTCGAGTCCTTGAACCGGCTGAGCATGACTGCGCCGATGGCGACCGCAAACCACAGGGTCGCGAGGCGAATCAGAATTGTCGCGGCAATCGCGTCTGCAGCGGGCATTCCCTTGAACATCAGCAGCCTGATCATCACCGCCTCTGCACCACCCAGCCCGCCGGGCATGAAACTCAATGCACCGGCCAGCATCGCGAGTGCGTAGGTGAACACCGCAAACGTCAGTGGAATCTCTGCGCCCATCCAGCCAAGCACCCAATGAAACGCAAGCGCCTCGGCGCTCCAGGCGGTCAGGCTGAGCAGGCTGGCGCCCAGCAGCACATGCCAGCGATGGCAGTGACGAGCAGCCAGCAACACGTCGAGCAGGTGCCTTAGCAGCGTCGGCAGTCGAGCAGTGGCTTGCGCAATCGTCCCACGCAACCCTTCCAGCAAGCGACGTTGCGACAGGGTCAGCAACCCCGCCATCACCAGCGCCAGACCCACAGCAATCATCGGTTGCGCAGCCGGGTACCAGGACAGGCCGAACAGCGTGAGCAGCGCAATCGCCAGCAGGTCGGACAGCCGCTCGCTGACAAACGCCGCAAAACTCTGCGGGTAAGGCACGCCCAGCGGCTTGAGCAATACGCCACGCAGCGCTTCTCCCGCCTTGCCCGGCGTGGTGGTCAAGGCAAAGCCTGCCAGGTACGCAGGCAGGCTGTCGCGCCACGCCAGCGGGTGGCCGAGCACCTGCAGATAGAGCTGCCAGCGCAGGAAGCGCAGCCCGTAGTTGACCGCCGACATCAGCAGCGTAAGTGCGATGCCGGCCGCGCCGACTCTTGCTGTGGCCTGCGCTACTTCGTGCCAGCCGCCCCACAGACAGAACGCCAGGTAGCCCAGCGCCGAGCCAATGACCGAGAGCACCACGGCCCGGTAGCGCCATCCCGACAGCCAGGGCGTGCCTGTCACAGGTTGAGCCTCTTGAACAATGGCTGTGGAATCGAGCGGATCACCAGCATGATCCACGCCCAGAACCCCGGCGCGTACAGACTCGTGGACTGACGGGCGATGCCGTTGACGATCCGTTCGGCGACCTGCTCGGGTTGAGCGAGCAACGCAGCGGGCAGCGACAGGCCTTGTGTCATCGGCGTGTCGACAAAGCCGGGCTTGATGGTCAGCACATGCACGCCCAGCTTGAACAGCCGCGCCTGCAAGCCATCGCAAAAGGTCGTGACCGCCGCTTTGGCCGAGCCGTACAGGTAGTTGGACGGCCGGCCCCGTTCACCCGCGACCGACGAGATCACCGCCAGCGTGCCGCACCGCTGAACCTCGAAGTGCTGAGCGAGCAGGGTCAGCAACGCGATCACCGACGCGCTGTTGGTGATGAACTCCTGCAGTGCCAGCCCGACATCCTGCTCGCAGGCGCGCTGATCCGGCAGGGTGCCATGAGCGATCAACACGACGTCGATCTGACCGAGGGTTTTGAGACAGTCGGCCAGCATGGCGGGGTGTTCGGCGAAATGCGTGGCGTCCATTTCATACAACGTGACGGTCTTTGCGCCGCGTCCTTTGAGATCGGCCGCCGTGACCTGCAGTTTGTCGGCACTGCGCGCCACCAGAAAGAATTCACAGCCTTGTGCGGCCCATAGACGAGCGCAGGCGTGAGCGATGGCCGAGGTGGCTCCGATGATCAGAATTCGTTTCATGGCAGGACTCGTTTCCAGAAGCGGGACATCAGGGAAGGGTCGCGCAGGGCTTCCAGTCGCTCCCAGGCCGGGTAGGCCTGGCGGAAATCGCTCCCGTTCATGTGGGCGTCCTTGGCCGGGTACAGACGTCCGCCGGCCTCATGGACAATGGCGTCCAGACGCGGAAATAACGACCCGGCAAGGTCGCGGTGTTGCGGAAAATCCAGCGCCAGCGAAGTGCCCGGCATCGGGAACGACAGCAGGCCGGGCGAGGCGATGTCACCACAGCGCTTGAGCACCGCCAGAAATGAGCCCTGACCGGATTCGGCGATGACAGTCAGCAGCGCCTGCATGGCGTCCTGCGCGCAGTCTTCAGGAATCACGCACTGGTATTGCTGAAAGCCCTTGGGCCCATAAATCCGGTTCCAGTGCAGTACACGGTCGAGCGGATAGAAAAACGGCTCGTAGGTGCTGCGCCGTGGCGTAGGTCGGGCAGGGTGGGCGTGCCAGTACAGCGAGTTGAACAGGCGCAGCGACAGGTTGTTGATCAGCGACAGCGGCGGGGTGAGGGGCACACTCAGTTTGCTGCGCCGCTCGACCTCAAGCGAGCCGAAGCGCGCATGGTTGCCGACGATGTACACACCACGCCCGCTATGGCTGCCTCGCGCCAGACAGTCGATCCAGGCCACGCTGTATTCGTGCTGATGATCCAGCTCCCGCGACAGCGCAAAGAACTCGCCGAGGTTGGCGAAGCGCACCACGGTGCTGTCGATCTGGCTGGTACGAATCGGCATCAACTGCAGATCGGCCCAGTGAATGACCCCGGTCAGCCCCAGCCCGCCGATGCTGGCGGCGTACAGCAACGGGTTCTCGGCCGGCGAGCAGATCATCGGTTGCTCGCGGTGACGCAGCAGGCCGAAGCGCGGTACATGGCAGCCAAAGGTGCCGCGCAGGTGATGATTCTTGCCATGTACGTCATTGGCGATTGCGCCGCCTACCGTGACGAATTGTGTGCCCGGCGTCACCGGCAGAAACCAGCCCTGCGGGATGGCGGCGGCGAGTACCTGCGCGAGGGTCATGCCCGCTTCGACGCGCACCACGCCGGTCGTCCAGTTGGCCGCGATAAAACGGTCCAGCCGGTGCATGTGCAGCACGTGCCCGCTGCTGGCCAGGCAACTGTCGCCGTAGCTGCGCCCATTGCCGAAGGGCAGGCTGCTTTCATGCAGGGCCAGCGTGGTGTCCAGATGCTGTGACAGATCATCGATCCACGTGCATTCATGGCCCTGCTGCGCGATCAGGGGATACCGCCCCCACGGATAGAGAGGCGCCGTCATGCGGCAATCCAGAACACCAGGAGGAACAGCGCGCCGACCCCCTGACTGATGCGGTCGCGTATGGCGAACACCACCGGATCATCATTCATCAAGCCGCGATGGGTGAGCATCCACAGCCGGGTGATCCAGAACAACAGCAACGGGCACGCCAGCCAGATGACATGCGGGTGTTGATACAGCACCACAGTGGCGCCTTCGTGTATGTAGAGCGCCAGAACCATTACGGCGAGGTTGCCGGATGACGCGCCCAGCGAGGCAATCATGTCCAGATCGCTGGGGTAATAGCCGCGACCGCGCGTCTTGCCTTCGACCTCACGCACCCGCGCTTCGCGCAACTCGGCGTAGCGTTTGACCAGCGCCAGACTCAGGAACAGGAACATCGAGAACGCCAGAATCCAGAACGTGAGTGGCAGATGAAAGGCCGCTGCACCTGCCAGAATGCGTGTGGTGTAGAGCATGGCCAGCACAATGACGTCCACGGCCATGTGCCGCTTGAGGTACAGCGAGTACACCAGCGTCAACACGTAGTACGCCCCCAGCACCGCCGAAAACTGCCACGGCAGAAACCAGGCAGCTCCGCCGAAAGCCAGCAGCAACAAGGTCGGTACAGCGATCAGGCCCGACCTGATCGGCAGACGGCCACTGGCGAACGGTCGATTGCGTTTGCTGCGATGGTGTCGGTCGTCCGCCAGGTCCAGCAGGTCGTTGAGCACATAGACGCTCGATGCACAGAGGCCGAAGAGCAAAAACGCCAACAGGCCGTCGATCAACTGTTGCGGCTGCTGGATCTGGTGCGCCGCCAGCAGCGGCACGAAGATCAGTGCGTTCTTGAGCCACTGATGCAGGCGCAGTGCCTTGCGCCAGTCCTTGAGGCTCGACGCGTTGGCATTCATGACCTGCTCGACATTGCCGTGTGCCAGCGCCTGGCGTTCGACGCCGGTGTGCGGGTTGGCGACGATGGCCTTGCGCGCGACAGTCCAGATGCACAGGTCGTCCGAAGAATTGCCGATGTAGTCGAAACCGCCGTGACCGTAGTGGCTGATCAGCAGATCCCGCTTGCGATGGGCCGAAAGATTGACCTCACCGTCTGAGGCCCACACCTGATCGAACAGATTCAGGTGCGCTGCAATGCGATTGGCCAGGGTTTCATGAGCGGCGGTGGCAAGAACGATCAGTCGGCCTGTGCTGCGTTGCACCTCAATGTATTTGAGCACCTGCGGGTCATAGGGCAGAAGCGCAATATCGACCGAGCTGGCCAAGGCCAGACCCTGTTTCAGCGCTGCCTTGCCCTTCAACAACCACAGCAGCAGTGTGAAGACCTGGAGCGGATGTTGCCGCACGAACGCCATGGCCGTTTCAAACAGCAAGTCTGAACGTAGCAGCGTGCCATCCAGGTCAACGACCAAGGGTGGATGGACTTCGAGAATTCTTCCCTGAATGCCAGACATGGACAGTGGCTCCTGTGAAAGTGAGCGCACTATGGAACGAAAATGGACAACCGCCACTTCAATAAAATTAAACACGGCGGATTTAATTGCCGTCTGCATGGCGTCAGAAAAGACCGGGATAATAAAGCGGTCGACCGTTAACTCTATTGTTTCATTCAAGTAACACATTCACGCCGTCGAGAGGCGATATATCCGCCGCGGTGGGGGCGTTTATAATGACTGCCGACCAGGTGTGATCGGACCTTTAATAGGTACTGGAATAGATACTGGTTTTTTACGGGCGCCGAAGTCCTCGAATCACGATGTTAAAACAGGGATGGTGAGTTTCAAGACAGGAGTCATAATGACACCCTTTGTGCCGTTGTCCGGGAGTCAAGATGACCCATCCATTGCTACGCGCGCTGGTACCGCTGGTTGCCGATCTGTCACGCGAGCTGCCCGACGAGGAGCGTTATCGGCGGTTGCTGCAGGCGCTGCGGCAATGGCTGCATTGCGACGCTGCAGCGCTGCTCAGGCTGGACAGCGATGTTCTGATTCCGCTCGCCGTGGATGGATTAAGCCCCGATACGCTGGGGCGACGCTTCAAGGTCGACGAGCATCCTCGTTTCAAGGCGTTGCTGGAAAGCCCGGTGCCGGTGCGCTTTTCCTACGATTGCCCGCTGCCTGATCCCTATGACGGCCTCGTCGAAGGGCACGGCCCTCTTGAAGTCCATGATTGCCTGGGCTGCGTGCTGTATTTCCAGGAGCGGCCGTGGGGGCTGATGACCCTCGACTCGCTGGACCCGTCCAGCTTCGGCAAGGTCGATCTGGATAACCTGCAGGCATTCGCCAGTCTCGCCGCCGCCACGGTCATGGCCAGCGAGCGCATCCAGCATCTGGCACGCGGGTTCGAGGATCAGCGACAACTGGCGGAAGTCTATAAGCGCGCAGCCGGTGGACGAGCGCCGCGTGAGCTGATCGGCCAAAGTGCTGTACTGGAACGTCTGCAGCAGGAAATCCAGTTGGTCGCCAACAGCCCGCTGACCGTTCTGGTCACCGGCGAAACGGGCGTCGGCAAGGAGCTTGTCGCCGAGGCCATCCACCTGCATTCCCCCAGGGCTCACAAGCCGCTGATCAGCCTTAACTGTGCAGCGCTGCCGGAAACACTGGTTGAGAGCGAGCTGTTCGGGCATGTCAAAGGCGCGTTCTCCGGTGCCGTCAATGGTCGCAGCGGCAAGTTCGAGCTGGCGGATGGCGGCACCCTGTTTCTGGACGAAGTCGGCGAACTGCCGCTTACCGTGCAGTCCAAGCTGCTGCGTGTGCTGCAGAGCGGCCAGTTGCAGCGTGTGGGCTCCGATCATGAGCATCACGTGGATGTAAGGATCATCGCGGCCACCAATCGCAATCTGGCTGAGGAGGTGCGCTCAGGCCGGTTTCGCGCCGATCTTTATCATCGTTTGAGCGTCTACCCCTTACAGGTGCCGGCACTGCGCGAGCGTGGCCGCGACGTGCTGTTGCTGGCCGGCTACTTTCTGGAGGAAAACCGGCTGCGCATGGGTTTGCGCAGCCTGCGCCTGAACGCGGATGCGCAGCGAATGCTGCTGGCGTACGCCTGGCCGGGCAATGTCAGGGAACTGGAGCACCTGATCAGTCGCGCGGTGCTCAAGGCACTTTCGGCCCATGCGCAAAGGCCGCGCATTCTGACCATCGAGCCCCAGGCACTGGGCCTTGATGAACCTCTCGACAGTGCCTTGTCAGCGCAACTGGCGCTGGACTGTCCGCCGCTGATTCAGGGGCAGGGACTCAAAGCGGCTGTGGACGCCTATCAGCGGGCGTTGATTGCCGACGCTCTTGACCGCCATCAGGGGCGATGGGTGGACGTAGCCCGCGAGCTGTCGGTCGATAGAGCCAATCTCAATAGACTTTCAAAGCGACTGGGCATCCGCTGATGACGTCGATCGGTGTTCATTGGTCGCCGATATCTGAAAAAGAGTGAATTTTTTCATAACGACTTGGGTCACCTATTATTCAAGCCACCACTGAAAAAGGATCAGGCTTTCAATGGCACTGCCCAAGCACTTTCGCATTGATTATCTTTTGAATGGCTCTTTCAAGAGTTTCTATATACGAACCGAACATATGGATACGGTCGAGGCCTGGCATTACGCAAGTGTCGATGCAGGTCTGGCGCGCATCCCCAAGTATCGTCTGGAGAAGGTGCCGCGCGTCACCAAACCTTACGCTGAGCACTTCGGCATCAGTAACGTGGAATGGGCTCAGGCGTGAGCCCATCCGTGCATTGTTTCAACGATGAGCAATGTTTTCCAGCGCCAGGTTTCGCGTGCGGGGCCCGAAACCCCCGATGGTCACGATGACGATCAGCATGCTGCTGACGATGAATGCCAGCACGCCGGGCGTGCCGAAATGCTCCAGAAAAATGCCGATCAGCAAGCTGCTGAACACCGTCGACAGTCGACTGAACGAGTAACAGAAGCCGACCGCCCGAGCCCTGATATTGGTGGGGAATAGCTCGCCTTGATACGAGTGATAACTGAAGCTCAACCACGCATTACAGAATGTGATCATGACCCCGCAAACAATCAGCCCCACGGCGCTGGTCTGAAAGGCGAACAGCGTCCCGAAGATCATCGACCCCAGGGCTGATCCCACGATCTGCCATTTGTTTTCAAACCGATTGGCAAACTTCACGAACAACAACGGACCCAACGGATACGCCAGTGTGATCACGAAGGCGTAACCCAGACTGTGGGTGACGCTGACGCCCTGGCCGGAAAGCAGCGCCGGCAGCCAGTTGCCAAAACCGAAGAACCCGATGGCCTGGAAGACGTGGAAGGCGATGAGCATCAAGGCGCGACGACGGTAAGGTGGCTGCCAGATGTCGGCAAAGCGACCCTTGCCCTCGACCACTACATGCGCCAGCTCGGGTTCGTCCAGCGGCTTTTTATGGTCCTTCAGGCAGCGTGCCTCCAGATCGTCCACCACCTGCTCGGCTTCCTTGAAACGCGCCTGTTGCGCCAGCCAGCGTGGCGACTCCGGCAACGCCGAACGCAGCCACCAGATGAACAGGGCAAACACCGCGCTGCTGATGACCACCCAACGCCAGCCGGAGTAACCGAACGGCGCCTGTGGCACCAGCCACCATGACATCAGGGCAACGCTGGGTACCGACAGAAACTGAATGAAGAAGGCAAACGCGAACGCCGCGCTGCGCATGCGTTTGGGCACCAGTTCCGACAGGTAGGCATCGATGGTGACCAATTCGACCCCCAGGCCGATGCCGACCAGAAAGCGCATGCCGATCACGCCCATCGCGGAGGTTTGCAGGCCCATCAGCACCGTGGCCACGGTGTACCAGATCAGCGCGAAGGTGAAGATGGCGCGACGCCCGAAGCGATCGGCAACCGGGCTGAGCAGGCTGGCACCGAAGAACAGGCCCAGAAAGGTTGCTGACGCGAATGCTGCCTGATCGGAGAAGCCGAACAATCCCTGACTGCCGGTGGCAAAAATCCCGTCGCGGATCAGGCCGGGGCTGATGTAGGCGGTCTGGAACAGATCGTAGAGTTCGAAAAATCCACCGATGGACAGCAGCGCGACCAGTTTCCAGATCGTCGCCACGGCGGGCAGGCGGTCGATGCGCGCCGAGATCAATGCGGCGCGATGGGCGTCCGTAAGGGTGTCAGTGGCCAGGGGCGTGGAGGGCATGGGGAGGCTGTCCAGAAAAAGAGGATGGGCCATATTACGCGTTTTACATTTGGTAATACTTGCAGAATAAGGCTATTTTCGGGGTGTAAAAGACAGTTTATTGCTGAAAAAGTGTTTTAAAGGGTGATTTGTGTAGCAAGTATGACGATTTCTTTAAGATTTCCGTTGTCATGTAATCGACGCCGGATGAATGATTAACGACCTGTGAAACGCGATACCCAGCCCGTTTACGGGCGTCGATGTATCAGAATGTGTCGCGAAACTTTAGGATAAGTGCTTCGCTTCCTGCCTCATCGGGTTCCTGTGACGTACAAACTGCCTACCACTGCAACGGCTCCATTCTGTCCCTCTGCAACGACCGACAGCGTCGCTATTGCGCCCAACGCTTCACTGCTGCGCAAGATGATGTTGTTCGTGGGTCCCGGCTTGCTGGTCTCCATCGGCTACATGGACCCTGGTAACTGGGCGACGGCCATTGAGGCCGGGTCGCGTTTCGGTTATGCGCTGCTGTTCGTGGTGGTGCTGGCGAGTCTGTCGGGCATGGTGCTGCAGAACCTGTGCTCGCGTCTGGGCATCGCCACAGGGCGTGACCTGGCGCAATTGTCGGCCGCGCGTTACAGCCGTAACGTCGCCAAGGGGCAGTGGCTGCTGGCCGAGTTGTCGATCATTGCCACTGACCTGGCCGAGGTGCTGGGCGCGGCGTTGGCGTTTCACCTGCTGTTGGGCGTTTCGATTACCACGGGTGTGGCACTGACGGCTTTCGATACCTTGATCGTACTGGCCTTGCAGGGCGCCAACTTCCGCCGTCTGGAAGCCATTGTGCTGGGGCTGATCGCAACCATCGCTGCCTGCTTTGCCGTCGAGCTGATCCTGATCAAACCGTTCTGGCCGGACGTTGCAGCCGGTCTAAAACCCAGCTGGGACGTGCTGAGCAGTCAGGAACCGCTGTACATCGCCATCGGCATCCTGGGCGCGACGGTTATGCCGCATAACCTCTATCTGCACTCCTCGGTGGTGCAGACACGGGTCAACGGTTCTGACCTGGCAAGCAAGGCCACGGCCATTCGGTTCGCGCGCCTGGACACGATCGGCTCGCTCAGCCTCGCGCTGTTGATCAACGCGGCCATTCTGATTCTCGCAGCTGCTGCCTTTCACAAGACCGGTCACACCGACGTGGTGGAGATTCAGGACGCCTACCATCTGCTTGACCCGCTGGTGGGCGGCGCGTTAGCCAGCGTGTTGTTCGGTGTGGCCTTGCTGGCAGCGGGGCAGAGCTCGACCTTTACCGGCACTATCGCAGGCCAGGTCGTGCTTGAAGGCTTTCTGCAGGCGAAGATTCCTTGCTGGCAGCGACGCCTGATTACGCGTGCGCTGGCATTGATCCCGGCGCTGATCGGTGTGATCTGGCTGGGCGACAGCTCGGTCGGCCAGATGCTGGTGCTCAGTCAGGTGGTGCTGAGCCTGCAATTGCCGTTTGCGCTCTGGCCGCTCATTCGCTTCACCAGTGACAAATCTTTAATGGGCCCGTTCGTTAATGGCCGCGTGGTGCAAATCGTGGCCTGGGGCCTGTTTGGCTTGATCTCGGCCGCCAACCTGACGCTGCTGTGGTTCTGGGTAAGCTGAACTTAGGTATTGCTGCACGGCTCTCACTCCTGACAACAGGTCCGCCGTGAAGGAATCCGGAAATGACGACCCTCCAGACCGCTGACAAAGGGCAGGTATTCGAGACTGACTTGCCTGCCAGGCTGGACCGATTGCCGTGGGGGCGTTTCCACACCTTGCTGGTGGTGGCGCTGGGGATCACCTGGCTGCTCGACGGGCTTGAAGTCACCCTGGCCGGTTCTGTCGCCGGCGCGCTTAAAGCCAGCCCGACGTTGAACATGAGCAATGCCGATATCGGTCTTGCGGGCGCTGCTTACATTGCCGGAGCGGTATTGGGAGCGTTGTTTTTCGGTTGGCTGACCGATCGTCTCGGACGACGCAAATTGTTCTTCATCACCCTGGCGCTATACATCTGCGCCACCTTCGCGACGGCATTTTCGTTCAACGTCTGGAGCTTCATGCTGTTTCGGTTTCTGACCGGCATGGGCATCGGCGGTGAATACACGGCCATCAACTCGACCATTCAGGAGTTCACACCTGCGCGCTATCGCGGCTGGGTAGACCTGACCATCAATGGCACCTTCTGGCTGGGCGCGGCGCTCGGTGCGGTGGGTTCAATCGTGTTGCTGGACCCCGAACGCGTGGGCGCCGAACTGGGCTGGCGGCTGTGCTTCGGCATTGGCGCGGTGCTGGGGCTGTTCATTTTACTGATGCGCCTGTGGCTGCCGGAAAGTCCGCGCTGGTTGATGATTCATGGTCGCTCGGGCGAAGCGCGCAAGATCGTCGAGCAGATCGAAGCCAGCATGCAGCAACGAGGGCACGTGCTGCCTGCCGTGAAAGGCAAGCCGCTGCGCCTGCACGCCCGCGACCACACACCGATTGGCGAGATATTCCACACGCTGTTCGTGTCTTTGCGCCAACGCTCGCTGGTCGGCCTGACGCTCCTGACCGCGCAGGCATTTTTCTACAACGCAATCTTCTTCACCTACGCGTTGGTGCTTACTGATTTCTATGGCGTACCGGCTGAACAGGTGGGCTGGTATGTGCTGCCGCTGGCACTGGGCAATTTCTGCGGACCGTTGCTGCTGGGACGGCTGTTCGATCTGGTCGGTCGGCGCATCATGATCAGCCTGACCTACGGGCTTTCCGGTGTTCTGCTGGCGATCAGTGGCTATCTGTTTCAGCAAGGTCTGCTGGACGTGACCCAGCAAGCTATCGCCTGGATGGTGATTTTCTTCTTCGCGTCGGCCGCCGCCAGCTCGGCTTACCTGACGGTCGCCGAAACCTTCCCGCTGGAAATTCGTGCGCTGGCCATCGCGGTGTTCTATGCGTTCGGTACAGGGCTGGGCGGGATCATCGGCCCGACGCTGTTTGGTGAGTTGATCGAGACGCATGATCGCAGCAATGTGCTGATCGGTTATCTCATCGGGGCGGGGTTGATGCTGCTGGCGGCGTTCGTGCAGTCAATCTGGGGCGCGGCAGCGGAACGCAAGTCGCTGGAGGAGGTGGCGCGGCCGTTGTCTCAGGCCAGGGATGATTAGCTGTTGAACACGCCGCGCAGATCCTGGACCGATGCCTTCAGTCCCTGAATCTGCTCGCTGACGGCACGAGCTTCAGTCGAACGCGAGTGGCTCTGCAAGTAAGCGAGATGGCCTGCCATGTTACGCGACACGCGCTCTAGGTCGTCAGCGGTACGCTGTACATAGGCCTGAATGTCTTTGAGTTGCTCGATTTGCACCGGTGCATTCCTGTTGATCGCATCCGAGCGCACTGAGTGAAGAGGTTCCACGAGACAGTTACCAGTCTATCGGCGTTGATGGCATTTTGCTTTAGGGCAGCCGCCAACTTTATGTTCAGGCCTGGTCGTCGTCCTCATCGTCCTGTTCGGAGTAGGAGTCGAGTAACTCGGCCAGCGC
This sequence comes from Pseudomonas asturiensis, assembly GCF_900143095.1. Classification (GTDB taxonomy): domain Bacteria; phylum Pseudomonadota; class Gammaproteobacteria; order Pseudomonadales; family Pseudomonadaceae; genus Aquipseudomonas; species Aquipseudomonas asturiensis. The sequence goes on from NZ_FRDA01000001.1 coordinate 210,553, forward strand.
CAGGGTGCGATCCAGGCCGGTCAGGCTGGACATGATTTCGGCCACTGCCTGAGTGGCCGCGACCCTGGCGGCTTCGCGTTCGGCATCAGTGTTATTGGGCGTGGCATCCTGCGCCGCTTCAATAATCGACTGCTCAAAGGTATTCATGTTGCTCGCTCTCGAGGGCTGAGCTTGCTGTGATACAGATAATGACCGATTGTTTCAAGATCAATCAGTCGCCTTCATAAGGGAAGTCCTGCAAGGTCTGGGTCAGGGCGACATCCTGCGGCCCTTGCAGGTCGTCCAGCGCCCAGCAGCCATTGGGGTTTTTGACCATTCGCATGCGTGTCGTCTGAGTGGCGGCCGGTTGCTGGGGGGCATCCTTGTAACCCAATAGATAGGTCATTTCGACCACGGCCTGTTTGTCCGCATTCGACACTGTTGCCCATTCGATGGGCTTTTGCACATCGCCGTCCTGGGCATCGGTCCAGGGGTTGGCACCAATGGCACACTGGTCCCCGCCCGGGCCCTGGCAGGTCCAGTCTCTTTTCAGCAGGCTTAGCAACGGTTTCGACAGATAGTCCGCCGCGCCTTTGCCATTGATATAAAAGTCCTGGTGTTTCTCATAGATCCATCGGGCTGTATCGACCGGCGTCGCGGCCGGGCAGGCAGCCTGTGCAGTGGACGAGAGCAGGCAGGCAAAGGCGATCGCAATAGGTCGGGACATGTAACGAAGCTCGCAATTGAAAGACGGACGATGATTGCACCGTGATGACATCGCATTTGTAGTCCTTGCGATCAAAAAAGCAATTGTTTTGTGTCGCGCCACGCAGGCTGTGCCGAAGGGGCTAACGCAGAAGGGTAATTTTCTTCAATACGCCTGTTGTCCCGGCTCATTACCTTGATCGCGTCTTTCTGATCGCGGTCGAGGTTTTTCATGAGTCTGTTCATTTCCATGGCAGCGTTTGCGCTGGCATCGTCCATCACACCGGGGCCGGTCAATATCGTGGCTCTGAGCACCGGCGCCCGTTACGGGTTCTGGTCCGGCATGCGCCATGTGCTGGGTGCGACGTTGGGGTTCACGCTGTTGCTGGTGCTGATCGGTTTTGGCCTGCACGAAACCCTGCGCCAATGGCCCTCTCTGACTCGAATCATTCAGTGGGCAGGCGTGGCGTTTCTGCTGTACATGGCGGTGCGATTGGCGATGGACGATGGCCAGTTGAGCCTTTCACAGCCGGGACGCGCACCTTCGATGCTGCACGGCGCCATCATGCAATGGCTCAACCCCAAGGCCTGGCTGGCCTCGATAGCGGGCATGGGCGTGTTCGTCGCCAATGGCGAGGCGCTGCTGATCGGCCAGTTTGCGGCAATCTATTTCGTTGTCTGCTATGCCTCGCTCGGCTGCTGGGCCTACGCGGGCAGCTTTCTGAGTCACTACCTGCGCAGCGCCAGGGGCGTGCGAGTGTTCAATCGGCTGATGGCGGTGTTGCTGGCAGGGTGTGCGCTGTATCTGGTCATCTGAAACAACGTCTCAGAAGCGGTACTGCCCTGGCGTTGCAGCCAGGTGTTTCTTGAATTCGCGTTGAAAATGCGCCTGATCGGCAAAGCCGGTTTCCTGCGCCACGTCAACGATCAGTCGCCCCTCACGTAACCGGGTGCGTGCATGCTGAATGCGCCGGTTGAGCAGGTAGGCGTGAGGCGTCATGTGGTACCGCTGTTCGAACGAGCGAATCAGGTACGACGCTGACAGGTTCGCCGCGTCGCAGATATCGGCGAGCTTGATGGCCTGGGTGAAATGCTCGTTGATGTACTCGGCAGCGCGCGCCACTTTGGGTGATGGCTTGTCGGGCACTGAAATCTGCTCGCCCAGCGTCTTCTGCATGAGGGTAAAGAAGGACACTGCGGTGCAGTGTTTCTGCAAGGTATCGGACTGCGCATCGACGAGCGTGCGGTACAGCGCAGTCAAGGCGCCGAACAGCGCAGGGTCGCGGCTGTGGGTGGGGGCGAGCGGTTGAAACGCAGCATCGGCTTCATGCTGGATCGCGCCCAGCCAGTCACTGTCGACGTACAGCATCAGGTACGACCACGGCTGGTCCTGGATCGGGTTACAGGCGTGGACATCCCCCGGATTCATCAACACGACAGTACCTGCGGACACGCGCTGCGCGGTCTTCTCGTGCAGGTAAGTGCTTTGGCCGCGCGTGATCGCGCCAATGGAAAAGATGTCGTGGGAATGGCGTGCGTAGCACACCTTGCGGCCATCCTGAACCGAGCGCGCTTCGATGAACGGCAGGTGTTCGTCACGCCAGAAGAACGGCGTGCTGTCTGACGGGCTGAGAGGAGGGTTGGCCATGCTGAAGTCCCTTTTGGCGTGATATTACCTGTGCTGCGCCGAGGGTAGCCTATTGCGGCCGGGCCGTGTCACTGAACTGATCAAGCGGGAGCGCCGTGTGACGCTCCCTCGAACCTGATTACTTCTTGATCGGTACGATGTCGACGATCTGTCCGTTGACCTTCTGGAAACGCACGTACTTGTCATTGATCTGCACCCACTCGCTTTCCTTGGCAGGTGCTTCCAGGCCTTTGCTCTTCCAGTCTTTGATGCTGGAGTCGCTGCGGCGATACTTCTCGGGCACGCGCGAACCCATTTCAAGCTCATGCGTGTTGTCCCTGGACTCGGCCACTTTCGGTTCCGGCGCATCCGCTGCGTGAACGGGCAGGGTGGCGACCGAGAAACAGCCGAGCAACGTCATGCAGGCGATCAACGATTTGCTTTTCATGTGAAGACTCCCAGTCTTGTCGTAATGCGATGGCAAATGCCTTTCGTACTGACTGGGACCTTCACGGTTGAAAATCATTCGATCGGGTTTGCCTGCATCAGCCTTTCAGGGCTGCGCTGATGGTCACGGGCAGCGGCGTGGTGGGACGGCCGATCAGGCGGCTCAACTGGTGACTATCGTCGAACAGCGCGCCTTTGGAGGCTGCGGTGTCTGAGTCGGCGAGCAGATGGGCGTAGACAGCGGGCAAACCTGCCTGCAGCAGCGCGGCTTCGAATTCAGCTTGTGGCATGTCCACATAAGGAATGGTCTTGCCACTTTGCCTGGAGATTTCTGCGGCAAATTCCGACAGGGTGTAGGCCTCATCGCCTGCCAATTCATAAGTACGCCCTGACTGATCTTCTTCTGAGGTCAGCACTGCCACTGCGGCCTCGGCGTAATCGAGGCGCGCCGCCGAACTGATACGGCCCTGGCCCGCGCTGCCCATGAACGCCTCATGCGCCAGTGCGCCGGGAATGGAGGCTGCGTAGTTCTCGGTGTACCAGCCATTGCGCAGCAAAGTGAACGGCACGCCGCTGTCGCGCAGGTAGGCTTCGGTTTCGACATGCTCATCGGCAAGCCCCAGCGCCGAGCTGTCCGCACGCAAAATACTGGTGTAGGCCAGCAATTTGACGCCGGCCTGTCTGGCGGCATCAATCACGGCCTGATGCTGGGGATAGCGCTGGCCTATCTCATTCGAGGAAATCAGCAGCACTTTGTCCGCACCTGCGAACGCACTGGCCAGGGTCGAAGGTTTTGCGTAGTCGCCCTCGCGTACATGCACGCCCAGCGCCGCGAGGTCAGCGGCCTTTTCCGGGCTGCGCACCGCGGCAACGATCTGCGTTACAGGGACGGTTTCAAGCAGCTTTTCAATGACGAGGCGACCCAGTTGGCCGTTGGCAGCGGTGACGACGATCATGACAGTGTCCTTGTGTTCGGTTGAAAGAACGGCGAGCATAGCCATAGCGCTTACCTTTCGTAAGTACGCACAAAAAGGTAAGTGCAATGTCCGATTCATCTTCTCCAATGCCGATCAGCGACGGCGAGTCCATGTTGGCAACCATTCGCCAGGGACAGGTGCTGGCCAGTGACTGCCCGTCCAGAGTGATCCTCAACCATGTCTGCGGACGCTGGGGCGTGCTGGTGCTTATTGTGTTGCGCGGTGGCATGCACCGGTTCAGTGAGGTGCGGCGCAAGATCGGCGGTGTCAGCGAAAAGATGCTCGCCCAAACGTTGCAGCATCTGGAGCAGGACGGCTTCGTGCACCGCAAGGCTCTGCCCGTGGTGCCGCCGCATGTCGAATACCGGCTGACAGCCATGGGTGAGGAGGTCGCGTTGCAGGTAGAGACGCTGGCGCTGTGGGTCGAGACGCACCTGCCGGACATCATGCGTGCCCGCGAAGCGTCACAGATGCTGCGGGAAGAGGCTGAGAATGAACCTGCATGACCGTTTACTGACAGATTCTTCATCCGGTGATTGCCGGGTCAAGCCCCCTGCAATCATCACTTCTTGGTATGGTGCGCGCCGAAATATTTTTTTACATGTTGGCTGCGTCGTTACCTTCACCGAGAAGCTGTAGAAATGCCCGAACCCATTCCTCTTAAAGACCACGAGAAAGAGACGCGGCTGGTCAACCAGCGACTGATCGCCTGCGCCATCCTGGTCGCCGTGCTGGCTGCCTGCCTGGTTGCACGGATGTATTTCCTGCAAGTCACCGAGTTTGATTACCACTCGACCATATCCGAAAACAATCGCGTACACGTGCTGCCGATTCCGCCGGAGCGAGGGTTGATCTTCGACCGCAATGGCGAAGTTCTGGCCGACAATCGCCCCAGTTTCAACCTGACCCTGACCCGCGAGCGCGCCGGTGACTGGCATAAGGTTATCGATGAGCTGATGACGCTGCTGGCCTTGCCGGACGAAGACCGCATTCTGTTCGACAAGGAGTTGAAGCAGGTTCGGCATCCGTTCGAGCCCGCCACGTTGCTGTATGAGCTGACCGAAGAGCAGATCGCGATACTGGCCGTTAACCAGTACCTGCTGCCAGGTGTGGATGTCGCGGCGCAGTTCGTTCGGCATTACCCGTTGGGCGATCACTTTGCCCATTCCATCGGCTATGTCGGGCGTATCAACGAGAAAGAAGCCTCGCAACTGGACAACGAATATCGCGGTACGCAATCGATCGGCAAGACCGGTATCGAACGGTTCTATGAGTCCGAGCTGCACGGCCGGGTGGGCTATGAGGAAGTCGAAACCAACGCCCAGGGCCGCGTATTGCGTGTGCTGAAACACACCGATCCGGTGCCTGGCAAGAACATCACCCTGAGCCTTGACGTGCACCTGCAGGCTGCCGCCGAGAAGGCCCTGGGTGATCGTCGCGGTTCTATCGTGGCGCTGGACCCCGAAACCGGGGAAGTGCTGGCGATGGTCAGCAAACCGAGCTTCGACCCCAACCTGTTCGTGACCGGTATCAGTTTCAAACAGTACGCCGCCTTGCGTGATTCCATCGACCGTCCGCTGTTCAACCGCGTGCTGCGCGGGCTGTATGCGCCGGGCTCGACGGTCAAGCCAGAAGTGGCGATTGCCGGCCTGGACAGCGGCGTGGTCAACGCCTCGACCAAGGTCTTCGACCCCGGCTATTTCCAGCTGCCGGACTTCGATCACAAGTACCGCAACTGGAACCACAGCGGCGACGGCTGGGTGGACATGGACACCGCGATCATGCGGTCCAACGACACGTATTTCTACACGCTTGCGCACAAGCTGGGCATCGACCGTCTGCACGACTACATGACCATGTTCGGCATCGGCCAGAAAGTCTCGCTGGACATGTTCGAAGAGTCGGCAGGACTGATGCCGTCTCGTGAGTGGAAGCGCGCCACGCGCCGTCAGGCCTGGTTTCCCGGCGAAACCGTCATTCTTGGCATCGGTCAGGGCTACATGCAGGTCACGCCGCTGCAACTGGCCCAGGCGACCTCGCTGATTGCCAGCAAAGGTGTCTGGCATCGCCCGCATCTGGCGATCGAGGTCGGACACGTGGCTCCTGTGGATGAGCACCCGATGCCCAACATCGTGCTGCATGACCCGCGTGAGTGGGACCAGGTCAATGAGGGCATGCAGATGGTCATGCACGATCCTCGCGGCATCGCACGGGATGCGGCCAAAGGCGCGCAGTACCGCATCGCAGGCAAGAGCGGTACGGCGCAGGTGGTCGCGATCAAACAGGGCGAGCGTTACAACCGCCTGAAGACACTGGAGCGTAACCGGGACAACGCCTTGTTCGTCGGCTTCGCCCCGGCAGAGCACCCCAAAATCGTGGTGTCGGTCACCATCGAGAACGGCGAGGCGGGCGGCCGCGTGGCAGGCCCCGTCGTTCGTGAAGTCCTTGATGCCTGGCTGCTGGACAGCGATGGCAAGCTCAAGCCGCAATACGCGGTGCCGAGCAAAGCGACCGGCAATCCGCACGCCTGATCGTACCCATCGCGTGTGAGCATGAAGGCATACCCTGTGGGAGGCGGCTTGCCGGCGACGGTGTCAGTTCAGTCACTGATAGGTCGCTTCTGACAAAGCCTCGCCGGCAAGCCGCCTCCCACAGTTCGTTGGCTGCAGCAAGGCGTGTGTAAAACGATGAACGCTGCGCGTCACAAATGGCACAGACTGCTTATCCCGTTCACCGTTTACTCGGCTTCATAGGGCTTTGGCCTGCCCACCTGAACACCCCTCAGTTTTCCGGAACTGTCGAGCGCACAACCGGTCGACCACAACAGGCGTAGCAGAGCGCTGCGCATGTTTCTTCCAGTAAGGAAGCCGAACCCCTTTGCCTCGACAAGGAACCCCGCATGTCCAAGACCATTGCCGATCATCTTGCGCAAACCCTCGCAGCGGCAGGTGTTTCTCACATCTGGGGCGTTTCCGGTGACAGCCTCAACGGCCTGACCGACAGCCTGGAACGCACCGACTCGATTCGCTGGATGCACACCCGTCATGAAGAGGTCGCCGCGTTCGCCGCCGGTGCCCAGGCTGCGAGCAGTGGCAAGCTGGCGGTGTGCGCCGGCAGTTGCGGTCCGGGCAATTTGCACCTGATCAATGGCCTGTACGACTGTCACCGCAACCGCGTACCGGTGCTCGCCATTGCCGCGCATATTCCGTCCTCGGAAATCGGTCTGGATTACTTTCAGGAAACCCACCCGCAGGAACTGTTCAAGGAGTGCAGCCACTTCGTCGAACTGGTCAGCAACCCCGAGCAATTCCCTCGCGTGCTGGAGCGTGCAATGCGCGCCGCGATCAGCCAGAAGGGCGTGGCGGTGATCGTGTTGCCCGGCGATGTTGCGCTCAGTGCCGCGCCGGATGTTCCGGCCAAATGGGTCGAGCCCACGCCGCCGACCGTTGTTCCGGCTGAAAACGACCTGCAGACGATGGTCGAACTGCTCAACGCTTCCAAAGCCACGACCCTGCTGTGCGGTGCTGGTTGCGCGGGCGCTCACGAGCAAATAGTGGCGCTGGCCGAAAAGCTCAGCGCGCCCATCGTGCACGCCCTGCGGGGCAAACAGCACGTCGAGTACGACAACCCGTTCGACGTGGGCATGACCGGCCTGATCGGCTTCAGCTCCGGCTACCACGCCATGCTGTCCTGCGACACACTGGTGATCCTGGGCAGCAGCTTCCCGTACCGTAATTTCTACCCCGAGAAAGCCAAGGTCATCCAGATCGACCTGGACCCGACCCAACTCGGCCGTCGCACACCGGTGACGCTGGGGCTGACCGGCGGTGTGCGTGAAACCCTCGATGCGCTGTTGCCAAAACTCAAGCCGCACTCGGACCGCCGCTTTCTCGACAAGGCCCTCAAGCACTACGCCAAGGCCCGCGAAGAGCTGGACGAACTGGCCACACCAACGCCTGCGGACACGCCCATCCATCCGCAATACCTCACGCGTCTGATCGACGAGCAGGCCGACGCTGACGCCATTTTCACCGTCGACGTAGGCACGCCCACGCTCTGGGCGGCGCGCTACCTGCACATGAATGGCCAGCGCAGCCTGCTGGGCTCGTTCAACCACGGTTCGATGGCCAACGCGCTGCCGCAGGCGCTGGGCGCCAAGGCCGAACACCCGGATCGACAAGTGGTTGCGCTGTGTGGCGACGGCGGCCTGTCGATGTTGATGGGCGACCTGTTGAGCATTCGTCAGTTGAACCTGCCAATCAAAATGGTCGTGTTCAACAACAGTTCGCTGGGCTTCGTCGACATGGAAATGAAAGCCGCTGGCTACGTGCCCCACGGCACCGATTTCCATGAGACCAACTTCGCCGGTGTCGCTTTGGGGGCTGGCATCCTTGGCCTGCGCGTGCAGAGCGCCGAAGAACTGCCCGCCGCCTTGCGCAAAGCCTTCGACCATCCAGGCCCGGTGTTGATCGACGTCGTGACTGCCAAGCAGGAGCTGGGCATTCCGCCAAAAATCAAACTCGCCCAGGCCAAAGGCTTCAGCCTGTACATGATGCGCGCCGTGTTCAGCGGCCGTGGCAGCGAAGTGCTGGAACTGGCCAAGACCAACCTGCGTTAATCACACGAGGGCAGGGGCTCTGCAGGCCGGTCGGCGGGGTGATTCACCCCGTCATTGGTCGGCACCGGTCCCAGGTCGAACGGGTTTACGCCGTCCAGACAGGCGACGTTATAGCCGTATTCATGCGGATTCGAGCGTCGCCGGTGGTGGGTATAAACCCCGCACCGGCCACAGAAATAATGCTCGGCCGTGCGGCTGTTGAACTGATACAGCTTGAGCACACTCTGCCCGTGAATCACGCGAACACCGTCTTGCGCCACCGTCGCCACGATGGCACCCCGACGTCGACATAACGAACAGTCGCAGCGTCTTGGGTCTACGATACCGTCCGGCAAATCCAGCTCCAGCACGACTGCGCCGCAATGACAGGACGCGAGATGAACCGGTTTTATCCCGGTCGGTCCGACTGTTTTGATCATGGGGGTTTCCTCCTTGTCGTTTGTTCAGGTTAACGCCTGAGGGGAAGGGTTGCCCAATCCAGTGGTCGCTTGATGCGCAACATTCATTGGCGAGCGTGATACGGCTTTGCGGTACTATCTGATGTCGAATTGCCATGTAAGCCGCACAAGGATGTCCATCATGCGTGTTCCCCTCTGTCTTGCCCTGATCGCCGCGTTGTCCGGCTGTGCCGACTCTCATCAATGGTCCCCCTTGCAGAACGGCTCTGCCCGAATTGCCAAAACCGACAGGATTTACATCTCGATCCCTGCTGACGGCGAGTATGGCGACCACGTCTATCGCGGCTCGGGTCGTAACACGTCCAGCATCCTTTCCAGCGCTGTCAGCAAACACTCCCGTTGGGTACGCGTAGGCGGCGTGACCGATAACTTTCAGGACGCCATCGAACAGGCGCAGAGCCTTGGCCAGGACGTTCTGATCTTTCCCAAAATCCTGCACTGGGAAGACCGTGCAACGGAGTGGTCGATGATTCCCGACAGGGTTGAGATCAAGTTCGACGTGGTGCAGGTGGCGTCGGGTGATGTGATCAGCTCCGGGATCATCACGGGCAAGAGCGGGCTTTCGACGCTGGGAGGCGATCATCCGCAGGATTTGTTGCCTGAGCCTGTTGCAGAGTTTGTGGATTCGCTTTTTTTCTGATCACTGGCAAACAGCCTCTCAAGGTCGGGTAATTGCTGCGATACAGCGATTCGTTGAAGACCCGACGGGAATTCACTCAGCACACCTATACAATCCTCCCGTCCCACATTCGTGCCTACTGACGTCAAAGCCTCGCCTCGCAGGCACCTTGATCATCAGCCATGGAATCTCTCTCATGAATCGCAACGACCTGCGCCGCGTCGACCTCAATTTGCTGGTGATTTTCGAAGCGTTGATGTTCGAGCGCAATCTCACGCGTGTGGCAGAAAAACTGTTCATCGGCCAGCCTGCGGTCAGTGCGGCGCTGGGTCGGTTGCGTGATTTGTTTGATGACCAGTTGCTGCTGCGCAACGGGCGGGCGATGGAGCCTACGGTTCGTGCGCTGGCGATTCTCAAGGAGATTCGGCCTGCTCTGGACACCATTTCCGGGGCGGTGAGTCGGGCCAAGGAGTTTGCCCCCTCGACCAGCAGCGATGTGTTTCGCATCGGCCTGTCTGACGATGCGGAGTTCGGTTTGCTGCCGCCGTTGCTCTCGCGTCTGCGTGAGGAGGCGCCGGGCATCATTGTGGTGATTCGTCGGGCCAACTACCTGTTGCTGCCTGCACTGCTAGCCTCTGGAGAGATATCGGTCGGGGTCAGTTACACCGTCGATCTGCCGGCCAATGCCAAGCGCAAGAAGTTGCGCGACATCGGTTGCAAGGTGATCCGGGGCGACGCGCGACCAGAGCCGCTGACGCTGGACGAGTACTGCGAGCGGCAGCACGCGATGGTGTCGTTCTCCGGCGATCTGAGCGGCAATATCGATCTGGACCTCGCGCGCGTCGGACGGGCACGCAAGGTCGTGTTGGCGGTCCCCCAGTTCAATGGCTTGCGGGCGCTGCTGGCAGGCACCGAGTTGATCGCCACGGTGCCGGATTACGCAGCGTGTGCGCTGATCGAAGGCTGTCAGTTGCGTGCCGAGGAGCCGCCGTTTCCGATCGTGCCCGCCGAGTTGTCGATGGTCTGGAGCGGAGTGCACGACAACGATCCTGCCGAGCGCTGGTTGCGTGGCCGGATTGCCGAGCACATGTCCGGTCCGCTGGACATCAAGACGCTGCAGTAAGGCAGGCAAAAACAAAGACAGCACATACGTTCAATTTCTGACGCTGGTTTGACGGCAGTATCGTCGACATCCTGAGCCGTACAGATTCGACTGGCCAGGACCTGATATTTACTTCACGTCACTGGAGCCACTGGTCATGTCCGATTCCGTTCGTCTCGACACCGAAGCTCATGTTATCGGCAGTGCGGTCTTCAATGAAGTCGTCACCCTGGTCATCAAGCATCGGGTCAAGACCGGGCAGGAAAGCGCCTACGAGAGCTGGTTGCGTCGCATCGTGACCATTGCCAGCGGCAAGCCCGGCCATCTGGGCGTGGATGTGATCCGCGCGAAAGAAGGCGGTTTGCAGATGTTCACCAGCGTGCTGCGCTTTCATTCGACGCAGGCCATGCAGGACTGGCTGGACTCCGATGAGCGCAAAAAGCTGGTGCAGGAAGCAGAGCCTATGCTTGCCGATGGCGATCAGACCCTGGTCAACCCGCACAATGAATTCTGGTTCACGCCGAACAGCGAAGAAGGCAGTCCGCCGCCACGCTGGAAGCAGGCGTGCGTCTCGTTCATGGTCATCCTGCCCCTGACGTTGTTCGTTCCCCTGTTCTGGGGGCCGATTTTTGCCCGTGTCCCCTGGCTGTCCAGCTACTTCGTCAGCACCGCGCTGGTGACCGTGACCATCGTTCTGCTGGTGGTCTACCTGATGATGCCTGCCGCAACGCGTCTGATGGCGCCATGGCTGAACGCGTCCGCGAAAAAACCACAGGGAGGGTGATCCGATGACAGATGACAAAACCGATCTGCAACGACGCCGCTTCCTTGCCAAGAGCTCACTGCTGAGCGCGGCTGCGGCGATCCTGCCTTCTCTGTCTTTCTCCGGCCTGGCCGGTGCCTCTCAATCTTCCGCCAAAGGTGTAGCGATGAATGCCGAACTGATTCTGTTCAATGGTCAATTCCATACGGTTGACCGCGAAAAGCCCAAGGCCAGCGCTGTGGCGATCAGCGGTGGCCGGTTTGTCGCGGTGGGCAGTGATGCAGACGTCATGGCCTTGCGCGGCAGTGCGACACAGGTGATCGACCTCAAGCAGCGCACGGTGATTCCGGGTCTCAATGACTCTCACCTGCACCTGATTCGTGGGGGTCTGAACTACAACCTCGAATTGCGCTGGGAGGGTGTGCCTTCGCTGGCCGACGCACTGCGCATGCTCAAGGATCAGGCTGATCGCACGCCGACCCCGCAATGGGTGCGTGTAGTGGGCGGCTGGAACGAATTTCAGTTTGCCGAAAAACGCATGCCGACCCTGGAAGAGCTCAATCAGGCCGCACCTGACACGCCGGTGTTCGTGCTGCACTTGTATGACCGCGCCTTGCTCAACCGTGCCGCTTTGCGCGTGGCAGGCTATACCCGTGACACACCGAACCCGCCGGGCGGCGAGATCGTTCGTGATTCGCAGGGCAACCCGACCGGCATGCTGGTGGCCAAGCCCAACGCGATGATTCTGTATTCGACGTTGGCCAAGGGGCCGAAGCTGCCGTTGGAATATCAGGTCAACTCGACGCGGCAGTTCATGCGCGAACTCAACCGCCTGGGCCTGACCAGTGCCATCGACGCCGGTGGCGGCTTCCAGAACTACCCCGATGATTACGCGGTGATCGAACAGTTGGCCCGGGAAAAACAGCTGACCGTGCGCATCGCCTACAACCTGTTTACCCAGAAGCCCAAGGAAGAGCTGGCGGACTTCAAGAACTGGACCAGCACCGTCACGCTGCATCAGGGTGATGACTTTCTGCGGCACAACGGGGCAGGGGAGATGTTGACCTTCTCGGCCGCCGACTTCGAGGATTTCCTCGAACCTCGTCCGGATCTGCCGACTGGCATGGAAGGCGATCTGGAGCCTGTCGTCCGTCACCTGGTCGAGCATCGCTGGCCGTTCCGCCTGCATGCCACCTACGACGAATCCATCAGCCGCATGCTGGACGTGTTCGAGAAGGTCAATCGCGACATTCCGTTCAATGGCCTGCCGTGGTTCTTCGATCACTGCGAAACCATCACGCCGAAGAATATCGAGCGCGTTCGTGCGTTGGGCGGCGGGATTGCGATCCAGGACCGTATGGCGTTTCAGGGTGAGTATTTCGTGGAGCGTTATGGCGCCAAGGCCGCCGAGATGACGCCGCCGATCAAGCGCATGTTATCCGAAGGCGTGCCGGTGGGCGCAGGTACCGACGCCACGCGAGTGTCCAGCTACAACCCCTGGACCTCGCTTTACTGGATGGTCAGCGGGCGCACGGTTGGCGGTCTGGAACTCTATCCCGAAGGACTGCCACGCGAGACCGCGCTGGAACTCTTCACCCATGGCAGCGCCTGGTTCTCGTCCGAGCAGGGCAAGAAAGGCCAGATCAAGGTCGGGCAACTGGCGGATGTCGTGGCGCTTTCGGCGGACTACTTCAGCGTCGAGCCTGAAGCCATCAAGTGGATCGAGTCGGTGCTGACGGTCGTCGACGGCAAGGTTGTGTACGGCAGCGGCGACTTCGAAACCCTGGCGCCACCCAGCCCGCCGGTACTGCCGGACTGGTCGCCGGTGGCCAGGGTTCCAGGCCATTGGCGTCCCACCTCACCGATGCTCGCCCAGGTACATCAGTGCAGCGGCCCTTGCGCCGTGCACGTCCACAGCCATGAACGGGCGCGGCTTTCCAATGCCCCGGTCAGCGATTTCCAGGGCTTCTGGGGCGCTTTCGGCTGTTCCTGCTTCGCCTTCTGATCACATTACCCAGGACTGCACGGGGCCGTAGCGCCCCGTGCCATTAGCGACAACCCTAATAGGAGTCAATCATGAGCACTGCAACCCCTTACAACCGTTTGAACAAAGACGACGCCGTGGTTCTGCTGGTCGATCATCAGACCGGCCTGATTTCGCTGGTGCAGGATTTTTCCCCCAATGAGTTCAAGAACAACGTGCTGGCATTGGGCGACCTGGCCAAGTTCTTTGGTCTGCCGACCATCCTGACCACCAGTTTTGAGAACGGTCCCAATGGTCCGCTGGTGCCTGAACTCAAGGAAATGTTCCCCGACGCGCCTTACATTCCGCGCCCCGGCCAGATCAATGCATGGGACAACGAGGAATTCGTCGCAGCGGTCAAGAAGACTGGGCGCAAGCAGTTGATCATCGCCGGTGTGGTGACGGACGTTTGTGTTGCATTCCCGACCCTGTGCGCACTGGCTGAAGGTTTCGAAGTATTTGTGGTAACCGATGCCTCCGGCACGTTCAACGAGACTGTCCAGAAAGCGGCCTGGGCGCGTATGAGCGCGGCGGGTGCGCAACTGGTCAACTGGTTCTCGGTGGCCTGCGAGCTGCAGATTGACTGGCGCAACGACATGGAAGGCCTGGCGAACCTGCTGTCGCAGCGTATTCCGAACTACCGCAACCTGATGAACAGCTACAGCGCTTTTACCGCTCGCTAAACCCTCATCCATAACCCCCGCGCATCAATGGCTCAGTGACCAAACGGTCACTGAGCCATTTTTCTGTTCTTGTCGGACAATTATGTAGTGCCTGAAAAATATCACTACATAATGATTGACGCCCCCGGTTTCCTTTTGCATTATGCAGCTGTCTCCCTGATCGGGAGCGCCGCAAAGATGTATTGAACAGGCTCGGCAAGCCGTCGAGATGTTCCCGGATGTAGGCTGCCCACAAGGCAGATTGATGAAGCTGACCTGGCATGATCGTCGATACGGGCGAGAAGCTGGCGAAACGTCCTCATGATGCTTGTGGCTGATCAATCAATGATCATCAGGCTTTTGAGTTTCGCGACTTCTTCTCTCTTCGATGACGCTGCCATGTAGTGGCTTTGCATCAAGGCTACCTGCACTTCCTTGAGGGCTGGATCTGTATTCGACGAACACGACATCGTGTTTCGTGCTGAATCGTCTGGCACATGAACTTGATGTATCAACCATTGAACTGCTTACGAGCGAAGGAGCATCAACATGAACATGAACCAGCAGCCGAATATTGATGAACTGGCTCGTCTGTTTGCCGCCCGCAAAGACACGCTTGATAACCATATTGCATGGATTGCCGATTCCGGCGAAGTTCATGTAGACCCCATGACACCGCACACGCAGGACGATGAGTTCCGCGAGGCTCACCCTGAGCTGCGCGCCGCGCTGGGCATGTTCCGCCGGGGCCTGGGCTACGTTGGCAAGAAGGCGGCCGCTGATCGTGCCTACATGGAAAGTACCCTGCAGGCGCTCAAGACCGAATGGCATAACAGTCGCCGTCAAGCACACAGTCGAGTCGCTTGATACGGTCGAGGCGTTAGTGCGTATGTTTCAATAACGTTTTGTTGCCTGTCACGACAGTCTGCCTCCATGTCAAACATGCAGGCAGACTTTTTACGATCGCGCCTTTTTAATAAGTCGTTTTGTTTTAATAAGTCGTTTTGTTATACATGATTAAGTACCCAGGGGTAGCGACTTTAAACAGTGCGTCTATGCTGTCTGAGTGCGTGTGTTGTTCATTATCGACGTTTATCGATATTGACCGTTGCCAGCCCAGGTCTCGTTTAAAGTCGCCTGCTGTCTGATGACTGGCTGCGCATTAAATCTCTTAAAGCGGTGCACTCATTGGAGTCTGTGTATCGGTTTTGATAACGGACTGTTTCAAAATTGAAAAAAAGATTGTCGTATTGTTGTACAAAGCGATTTGACTGGTATAGATTTTTAGCCATGAGTCAGCGCGTATGGCGCTGTTTTTGCCGGTTCCGGTATAGACCACACCGCTGACTCACCTCATTTACACCCGTCGGTGCCCATATCGACGGGATCTGCCAGAGGCTGACAATGGTTGCGCCGAGATGGTTGTTGGTCCTGCTGCTGATCAGCGGTGGTGCTCAGGCCAACTGGCGTGAAGCCCTGCCTGATGCGCAGGTCGTTGGCTCCGGCGAACTGACCTTGTTCGGATTTCGAATCTATTCAGCCAGGCTGCTCAGTCCTGCGAAACCCTTCGTGGTCGATGCGCCAATGGCGCTTGAACTCACCTATCACCGGGCCATCGACCGGGAAGATCTGGTCGATGCCAGCATCGATGAAATCAAGCGTATCTCCGGCTCTGCTGTCACCGCCGAACAACTCACGGCGTGGCGTCGGCAGATGGAGCAGTCATTTGTCGACGTGCAGCCGGGCATGAAAATCACCGGTGTTTATGTCCCAGGACGCGAAGCGCGGTTTTATGTAGGTGAGAAACTGCAGCATGTCGTGCCTGATAGCGCCTTCGCCAAGGCATTCTTTCTCATCTGGCTCGACCCGAAAACCCGTAATCCGGAGCTCAGGGAACGTCTGCTGGGCAAGGCAGAATCTTGAAAATTCATGGAGGGCTCATGCTCAGAAAGTGGTTGTTAGCGCTCTGTCTCGGATCGCTTCTCGCGGGCTGTGGCGGCGTCCCCGTCAGCCATTACAGCCAGGAAACGCCGAAGCTCGACCTTCGTGAATACTTCAGCGGCCGCGTTGAAGCCTGGGGCATGTTTCAGAAACGCTCGGGCGAAGTGACCAAACGCTTTCACGTGATCATCAACGGCCACAGCGAGGGCGAAGTGCTGGTGATGCATGAGGCGTTCAGCTACAGCGACGGCACCCAGCAGGTTCGCGAATGGCGCTTGCGTCCGGACGGACCGGGGCGCTGGACGGGCACAGCCGGTGATGTGGTCGGCGTGGCCGCGGGAGAGGTCTCAGGCAACAGCTTTCACTGGCGTTATGTGCTGAGACTGCCGGTGGACGGCACCGAGTATGACGTCAGCCTGGACGACTGGATGTACCTGATCGACAAGCAGACCATGGCCAACCGTTCATCCATGACCAAACTGGGTGTCGAGGTCGGGCAGGTCACCTTGTTTTTCCGCAAACAGGACGTCGCTAAATAGCGATGAACCGGCGTTAGCCGCCGGTCATGTTCATGAAGCGCACCACCTGCACACCATCATCGTGGGTGAAGTTGTGGCTCCAGGGCTTGATCTGCATGGCGTCGATGATCGCCTTTTCCAGTTTGTGCGGCTGACCGGGGTTGGCTCGCAGTACAGCCTTGAGGTCTACCGAGTGCTCATTGCCCAGGCACAGCAGCAAGCGACCCTCCACCGTCAGGCGAACCCGGTTGCAGGTGCTGCAGAAGTTGTGACTGTGCGGCGAGATAAAACCGATGCGAATCCCGGGCGCTTCAGCCAGCCGCCAGTAACGTGACGGGCCTTGCGTGGAGTCGGTGGACGGCACGAGCGTATAGCGCTCTGCAATGCGCTCGCGAACCTGATCACTGGAGCAGAACGATTCAGCGCGGCTGTGCTCGCTGATGATGCCCAGCGGCATTTCTTCGATGAACGACACATCCAGATTGCGATCAATCGCGAAAGCCAGCAGGTCGTTGACCTCATGATCGTTACGGCCCTGCATCACCACGCAGTTGAGCTTGGTGTGAGTGAAACCTGCTGCGTTGGCGGCGTCGATACCGGCGATGACCTTGTTCAGGTCGCCGGTGCGGGTCAATTCACGAAAACGGGCCGGGTCCAGGCTGTCGAGGCTGATGTTCAGGCGCGTGACGCCTGCGTTGAACAGCGGACCAGCCAGCTTGTCCAGCTGCGAGCCATTGGTCGTCATGCACAGTTCACGAAGGCCGGGCAGGGCGGCGATTCGCTCACACAGGCCCACGACACCGGCGCGCACCAGCGGCTCGCCACCGGTCAGGCGTATCTTGCGCGTTCCCAGCGCCACGAAGCGTTCGGCAACCTGCAGGATTTCTTCAAGCGAAAGAATCTGTTGACGAGGCAGAAACGTCATCTCTTCGGCCATGCAATACACGCAGCGGAAATCGCACCGGTCGGTTACCGACATGCGCAGATAGTCGACTTTGCGGGCAAAGCGGTCCATCAGGACGGGTTCTGACATTTCACCTTCTTACGTGATCGATCAATGAATGGGTTGCCCGATTTGGACGCCAACGCACTGAAGGAGTTTGATTTATTCAGGATCATAGTGCAGACCCATAGTAGCGACAGGTCACGACGATTGCACTGGCTTCATGCCATCCACGCTACCGAGTCGAAATGCCGCAGTCCAATCGCTTGTTCCAATGGTCTCATCGAGTTGCTCTATGGCAGCACTCTCTGCCGTTATTCTGGAGCCGTATTGGCCCGGGAACTGCGTTCATAGCGCTCCAGCAGCGGCTGGATACTGATGCCATGCAGCAGAATGCTCAGCGCGACGACTGACAAGTTCATGCCAATCACCAGATGACCGACGTCGTCAGACAGCCCATGGGACAGCGCAAAACACAGGTAATACAGGCTGCCGATACCGCGTATGCCGAACCAGCCCACCAGCGCTTTCTGGCTATTGTTGAGCAGCCGTTTGCTGATCAGAAACCACACGCTCACTGGCCGAATGACGCAGAACAGCGCCAGCCCCAGACCGATGGCGCGCCAGTCCCAATAAACTGCCAACGCTGCGCCCAGCAGTGTGATCAGCAGCACTTCCATTGCCCGCTCGACCAGGCTGCCAAACGCCAACATGTCGCCCATCATGACCCCGGCGGCCAGTTGCGAATCGCTCAGCTCTTCGGCTTCGGCCACGGTGCCTTTTTCAAGCGAACCGGTCATGTGGCCGAGCACGGGCTGCGCAACGTGTTCAGAAGGCACTTCTGAGCGGGTGACGCGTGCTTCCGCCTGACGCAGACCGACGCCTGCTGCGAACACCGATAGAAACCCGAAGGCATCTACGCTTTGCGCCACGACGTAGGACAGCGCGATCAGCGCCAGCGCCAGATAGTCGTTGGGCGAGGAGGTGCTGTCGGCATTTCGGATACGCAGGAAAATCATCAGATGCCCGACGCCCCGGCCCATGCCGTAACCAATCAGCAGACCGGCAGGCACCGCCCAGATCAGATGCTTGAGAAACCACAACTGCAGCCAGTCTGTGGTGGTCTCTCCAGAACTCAGGTACAGCAGCGCGAAAATCACGAAGGGGAACGCTGTTCCGTCGTTCAGCCCGGCTTCACCGGACAGGCCGAAGCGCAGACGGTCCTGATCCTGTGCGTTGTTCACTTGCACCATTCCCGCGAGCACCGGATCTGTCGGCGAAAGCACAGCGCCCAGCAGCAATGCGATTCCCCACGTCAGGCCGAACAGGTAGTGGGCGGCGATGGACACGCCTGCAATCGATGCCAGCATTACCGGCCCTGCCAGCCAATAGGCTGCATGCCAGGCCTTGCAGTGCAGCGGCAGGCGCAACTTGATGCCGGTGCTGAACAACGAAAACAGCACCGCGGCTTCGGTCAGGCGTTCAAGCCATTCATAGGACTCCTTGAAGTCCAGATCCAGTACACCCAGCCCCATCGGGCCGATGCCGAAGCCAAAAGCCAGGCACAACGCCGACGTGGTGACCGGCATCCAGCGAAGGTAGGAAGACGTCAATGCCAACAGCATCAACAGCGCGCCGAGCACGCTCATGCAAATGATGAAACTCATAATGGGGAAGTCGCCGTGAAAGCGCCTTGAAAAGAGGGCGTTACCTTGGGACTGCCGTTAGGGGAAATAAGTTGAAATAATTTGTTAACGAATAGATGAGCGTGCTGCTCGCTGATCGTTCTTGTGTGCCGCGCCCATCGTTCTACACAAGTCTTGCTGCAACCAACGAACTGTGGGAGGCGGCTTGCCGGCGATGCTTTTTCTGAAGCGAAACATCAGCGACTGAACTGACGCCATCGCCGGCAAGCCGCCTCCCACGGGGTATGCATTCAGCTAGACACCCTCGTTTAGGCCCCGTTTTGCGCGTCCTGCGGGCTTGTGTATAACGCTGAGCGTAGAGCGCCGGCACGATCAGTGTCGCGGCCGGCTCATCATGCTGCGTCAGTC
Source organism: Pseudomonas asturiensis (assembly GCF_900143095.1). GTDB lineage: Bacteria > Pseudomonadota > Gammaproteobacteria > Pseudomonadales > Pseudomonadaceae > Aquipseudomonas > Aquipseudomonas asturiensis. The sequence continues at coordinate 229,989 of NZ_FRDA01000001.1, forward strand.
GAGACTATCGCTCGATACTGCGACTCCAGCGGGCGTTCCACTCCGGACGAATCTGGTTCACCTGATCCCAATCGATGGTCACAGCGGTTTCCAGATACCTGTTCATCGCCTCGACCTGACTGCGGGTCTTGTCAGTGGTCGGGGTTTTCGGGTTGGACGGAATCTGATCACCGAATTCCAGCGCCGGGGCCTGTGCTTCAGGTGTCAGCAGATAAGCCGCGAGCTTTTGTGCCAGCTCAGGCTGGGTATTGTTGGCAATGGTGCATTCGGCCACGTTCAAGACCACCGCACCTTCCTTGGGTGCGGCGTATTCCACCGGCACGCCCTTGATCTTCAAGGCGGTCACCTGAGTCGGTGTCAGCGGGAACAGCGCGGCTTCGTCGGTCTGCACCATCTCGGAAATCTTCGCCGAGCTTGCGATGTATTCCAGCACGTTCGGGCCGACGGTTTTCGGCCACGCCTTGAAGCCTGGCTCGACATCCTTCTCGCTGCCGCCCTGAATGCGGTTGAACATCAAAAAGCCATGCAGGCCGAAGGTCGACGAGGCCAGCGACTGAAACACCACCTTGTCCTTAAAGCGCTTGTCCGCCAGGTCCATCCAGGAGGTGGGAGCAGCCCAGCCTTTTTCCTTGAACATGCGCGTGTTGTAAGCCAGCCCCGTGACGCCAAGGCTGACGGCTGCTGCCTGTTCCTTGATCTTTGCCTTGGCCGGCAGATCGCTCAGCGCCGCACTGGGCTGCAGGCTGTCGCACAGGCCCATGGAAATCGCTCGATACATGATGCCGTCGTCGAGAAACATGACGTGCATCTGCGGGTTGTCCTTGCTGGCCTGAACCTTGGCCAGGATATCGGCCGATGTGCCGGGCACGATGACAACTTTCACGTTGTTGGCCTTCTCGAAGGCGGGCAGCACCTGATCGGCGTACAGGCGTTCCATCGTTCCGCCGTTCATGCCCAGATAGAGTGTGGTCTCGGCACTGGCGGGCATGGACGTGAGCAAAGCCGCCAGGGGCAGGCAAGACAGACCGGTTAGGGCGACACGTTTGGCAATGTTCATAAAGGCGACCTTCCTCTGTGCAATGGGATGACGTTCGAAACGGGTTCAGGGACAGTGCGGGGTGTGGCGATCAGGTTTGAGTCTGTGAGCAAATCGGGTTGTTCGGACCGGAATCGGCCGACTGAAAACGCGTCCAGCGGTATCGACGACCGACCGGCGCAGACCCACTCGGCCAGCGCTTCGCCCGCCGCCGGACCGATCTGGAATCCGGCTCCTGCAAAACCGAAGCCGTGCAGCAGGCCTGGTTGCGTCAGGCTGGGGCCAAGCACTGGCTCACGATCCGGCAGATAGCCTTCGGTGCCGCTCCAGGTGCGGATGGCCTGAGCGCCTTTGAGCGGCGGGTACAGTTCGACGGCGTTGCGCAGAATGTCGAGCACGGCAGCCTGACCCGGTCGCGCACGCGCCGGATCGAGCGCAAAGCCCTGACCGCCGCCCAGTACGCAGTTGCCTCGTGCCACCTGGCGCGCGTAAATGCCGCCGCCTTCCACGCCCGTGCTGACGTCCATGAACATCGGCAATGGCTCGGTCACCAGCATGGCCGGGTGCCCGGAATACATGGGCACCGGTTCGTTGAACTGCGCCGCCAGTTGCCCGGCCCAGGCACCCGCGCAGTTGAGTAGCCATGGCGCGCGCAGTTTCAAGCCGTTAAGGGTTTCGACGATGAAAGCATGTCCGTCATGGCTGACCTGCGTCACCTGCGCCTGCTCGAAGACCTGAGCGCCAGCCAGACGTGCAGCGCGCGCAAAGGCGGGCGACACCAGACGCGGGTTGGCGTGTCCGTCATCGGCGCACAGCGAGGCCCCGACCGCGACATCGCCGGCCCAGGGAAACCGTGCGCGCAGTTGAGCCCGATCCAGCAACTGCAAGTCCAGCCCGAAGCCCTGGCTGGCCTGCGCATACGCTCGCAGCGCATCCATATCCTGATCACTGCGAGCCAGTTTCAGATGCCCGGAGCGCTGGTATTCGCCATCAATGCCGATCAGGTCTGGCAGGCTGCCCCAGATCTGATGCGCACGTTGAGACAGTGGCAACTGCGAAAGTGGACGACCCTGACGTCGAACGCCGCCGTAGTTCACGCCGCTGGAGTGTGAGCCGCAGAAATCGCGTTCCAGCAACGCCACGCGCTTACCTTTGCGTGCCAGCACCAGCGCCGCCGAGGCTCCGACAATGCCGCCGCCGATGATCAGCGCGTCGGTTTCGATCAGCGTACTCATGGCTGCGCCTCCAGGCCGAATGGAATCGGCTTGATTGGCGATTGCCCGCGCAGACGACCGACCTGCTGCACCGGGCGACCGCTCTCACAGGCGACCAGCTCGGCCGCGGCCAGACCGCACATCCGGCCCTGACAGCGTCCCATGCCGACCCGGCACATGGCTTTGACGCGATTCATTTCCCAATGGCCGTCCTGCACCGTGCGGCGGATATCGCCTGCACTGACTTCCTCGCAGCGGCAGATCAGCGTTTCGTCGGGCACGAGAGTCGCCCAGTCGTCCGGGAACGGGAAAGCGGTTTCCAGTCCGTGACGAAAGCGCTCGATGCGCTTGAGCTGTGCGTTCAGGCTGTCGACACGATGCTCATCCACCTGAAGGGCGCAGTCTTGCAGCAGGCTCAACGCGGCCAGTTCGCCAGCCATTTCAGCCGCATCGGCCCCCATGATTCCGGCACCGTCGCCCGCCAGATACACCTGCGCCACGCTGCTACGCCCGGCCTCGTCGCGAACCGGCAGCCAGGCGCGGTTCAGAGGACTCCAGTCGAAGGCGCAGCCGATCAGATCGGCGAGTTGGGTTTCGCTGCGCAGTGCATGGGCGAAGGCCACGGCGTCGCAGTCCAGATGGTGGCTCTGACCATTGCGCGTCCAGTTTACGCCCGCGACCCGTTGCTCACCGTCGATACGCGTCAAGTGCGCACCTTGATGCACCGGGATGCCATGCGCTGTCAGCCAGGCGCGGTAATACAGGCCCTTGGCAAGGGTCGCGGGCTGGCGAAGCAGGGCGGGAAGGGCGCGGCACTGTGCGGAAAACGGTGCGCTGTCCAGTACGGCCAATACCTTGGCACCGGCCTTGGCATATTGATAGGCGACCAGATACAACAACGGCCCGCTGCCACAGAACACCACGCGCTCACCAATGGCGCAGCCCTGATATTTCAGCGAGATCTGCGCTGCGCCCAGGCTGTAAGCGCCCGGCAGGGTCCACCCGGGTACAGGCAGAATCCGGTCGGTCGCGCCTGTGGCCACGACCAGGTGCGTGTAATCGACATGCCCGCAACGGCCATCCTGCAAGGTGTCGAGGCGTCCTGCTTCAGCGTTCCAGACCAGCGTGCGGGGCCGATAGTCGATGCGGCTGGTCAATGCATCCAGCGTCTGATGGACGGCCACGGCCTTGTTCGCTTCGAAGCCGTAGAGGTCGTTTGGCAAGCGCTTGAAGTTTTCAGGCTGGCGACGGTAGATCTGTCCACCGCCACGCAGGCCCTCGTCGATCAGACACGCCTTGATGCCATGAGCCAGGAGCGTCTGCGCAGCCCGGATGCCTGCCGGCCCGGCGCCGATGATCACCACCTTCTCGTTGCTCACGATTGCGGTTCCTCGGAAAAACGCCGTCCCGCTTCGCGGCTGACCGTCTGGCCAGCCTCCAGAAGCGTCGAGCAGGCACGCACCCGCTGACCATCGCCCAGACGAACCCAGCAATCCTGGCACGCACCCATCATGCAGAAGCCTGCACGCGGCTCGGCGCTGAAGTCGCTGCCGCGCAAGTGATCACTGGCCGTGAGTACCGCTGTCAGCAATGTATCGCCGAGCAGGCCCGTGGCTGGCTGTCCATCAAGCGTGAAGCGCAAAGCCGGACGTTCCTGTTCGGCGAGTCGTTTAAGCAGTGCCATTAATATGCTCCAGCCCCGTAATCAGTGTTTGCCAACCAGCACGCGGTCCAGCCCATAGACCCGGTCGAGCAGGATCATGGTGGCCGCCGTAAGTGCGATGACCAGCGCCGACACGGCCGCCATCATCGGGTCGATGGATTCGGTGGCGTAGACGTACATGCGCACCGGCAGGGTCTGTGTGGCGGGGGAGGTGACGAAGATCGACAAGGTCACCTCGTCGAAACTGTTGATGAACGCCAGCAGCCAGCCGCCCGCAACACCGGGCAGAATCATCGGCAGGGTGATCTGGCGAAACAGCGTGAAGCGGCTGGCACCGAGCGATTCGGCAGCGTGTTCGGCACTGCGATCAATACCGATGGCCGCCGCCAGCACCAGCCGTAATACGTAAGGCGTGATCACCAGCACGTGAGCGAAGATCAGCCACGTGAAGCTGCCGTTGACGCCCATCAGGGCGAACAGGCGCAGCATCGCGACCCCCAGCACCAGGTGCGGAATGATGATCGGTGACAGAAACAGGGCGTTGAAAAAGTTGCGTCCCGGAAAAGTGTGCCGGGTGATTGCCAGGGCTGCGGGCACTGCAATCAGGGTCGCCAGCGTGGCCGAGATAAAGGCCAGTATCAGGCTGTTATAGAACGAGTCGATGAAGTCCGCCCGTTCGAACACCGCCTTGAACCAACGCAATGAGAAGTCTGTGGTGGGCAGGCTCAGGGTGTTTTCCGGGGTGAACGCCACCAGGCAGACGACCACCAGCGGCGCCATCATGAACACCACGACCAACGCATGAAACGACAGGGCCAGAGGACCGTTCTTGGACATGAATCATTCCCCCAGGGATTTCTTGTAGCGGCCTTCGATCATGCGGTTCCACGACAGCATCACCAGCAGGTTCACCAGTAACAGCGCCACGGCCAGCGTCGCACCCATCGGCCAGTTGAGTTCCGACAGGTACTGGTCGTAGATCACCGTTGCGACCATTTTCAGGCGTCTGCCGCCGAGCAGGCCGGGAATGGCGAACGAGCTGGCGGCGAGACCAAAGACGATCAGCGAACCGGACAGCACGCCGGGCATGACCTGCGGCAACACGATCAGGCGCATCACTTTGGCCTGACTGGCGCCCAGCGACAGCGCGGCCTGCTCTGCCGTCGGGTCAAGCTTCTGCAGCGAAGTCCAGACCGGAATGATCATGAACGGCAACATGACGTGGACCAGCGCGATGATCACCGCGAACGGCGTATACAGCAGCTTGACAGGGCGTCCGCCCATGGCCTGGATGCCCTGATTGATCAGCCCGTCTGCGCCCAGCAACAGGCTCCAGCCAAACGCCCGGACCACCACTGAGATCAGCAGCGGGGTGAGGATCAGAATCAGAAAGATCGAACGCCACGGCGTGCCCATGCGGCTCAGGATGTAGGCCTCGGGCACACCGATTACCACGCAGAGCAGGGTTACGAGCGCGCTGATCCAGAAGGTGCGCAGAAAGATCTCGTAGAAGTAGCTGTCGGTGAGTACCGCGCCGTAGTTGTCCAGCGTGTAGCTGTCGCTTTTGACGCCCACCTGATAGTCGAACACGTTGAACGACAACAGCAGCGTCAGGCCCAGTGGCAATACCAGCAAGCCTATGTAAAGCGCCAGCGCAGGCGCTGACAGCCAGTAACCGCGCCCGCCCTGACGCATCTGGGTCAGCAGGCTCATGCGCTTACCTCGCCGGCGTCCAGCACGCGCAGCAGCTCGGACGACCAGTCCAGGCCGACCGCCGCACCTTTTTCCAGTGGCGCCTGACCGTCATTACGGCGCACGACGGTCAATTCACCGACGCCGGTCTGAATGCTGTACAGCCATTGGCTGCCGAGAAAATAACGGGTGACGACGCGCCCTGACAGACGCCCGCAGCCCGGCGCAACCAGATCAATCTTTTCCGGCCGCAGGCTGAGGGTTAACGCCCCTTCGCCCGGCAACTGGCGTAGTTGCGGTACGCCGCTGCCGTCCAGATCGCCCTGCAACAGGTTGGCCTTGCCCACGAAACCGGAAATGAAGCGCGTGCGCGGGTGCTCGTAGAGTGTGTAGGGTTCATCGATCTGGGTGATACGCCCGGCCTGCATGACGACCACCCGGTCACTGATCGACAACGCTTCGGCCTGGTCATGAGTGACCATCAGCGTGGTGATGCGCACTTCGTTCTGAATACGGCGAATCTCGAATTGCATTTCTTCGCGCAGGTTGGCGTCCAGGTTGGACAGCGGTTCGTCGAGCAGCAGCACCGGCGGCTCGATCACCAGCGCTCGTGCCAGCGCCACACGCTGACGCTGTCCTCCTGACAATTCACGCGGGTAGCGCTCGGCGTGTTGATCAAGGCGCACCAGCTTGAGGACCTTGCTGACCCTGCTCTGGAGCTCGGCAGTTGGCACCTTGCGCATGCGCAGGCCGAACGCGACGTTGTCGGCGACCGTCATGTGGGGGAACAGCGCGTAACTCTGAAAGACCACGCCCAGGCCACGGCTGCTGGGTTTGGCGTGAGTAATGTCGCGCCCGTCGAGCACGATGCGTCCGTCACTGACGTCGACGAAGCCTGCGATCATCTGCAAGGTGGTGGTTTTACCGCAACCGGACGGGCCCAGCAGCGAGACGAACTCGCCCTTGTCCACGTTCAGGTTGGTCGCGACAACGGCGTCTATCGAGCCGTAGCGTTTGGAGAGACCTTCGAGCTGCAGAAATGCCATGCCTGCTTCCACCTTCTATACATGCGCGCCGGGGCACGCGTTTGTCATGGGCAGATGCGAAGTGAAGTCATGCAGCTATGGACGTTGGTGCTCGATCTGGGTCGGCTACCGGTGATTGTTCAAATCGCCCCTGTGGACTGAGAGTAGGACGAAGGCTAGGATGCACTCAATGGGCAATTTCACTGAGCAACATCTTTTTTCGTATTAATTCATCAGGTGGAATTCAATGTGATTAATGGCATACAAGATTCCACTGATCGGAATAGTGAGCCGAAGGATGTCGGCGTCGGTGCCGTCTCGCGGCTGTTCGCGGTACTGCGTTGTCTGGGCGAATGCGACGAAGGCGGCGAGCGGGTCACTCAACTGGCGCAGCGCGTCGGTCTGTCTCAGCCCACCACACATCGTCTGCTGCGTAGCCTGATGGACGAGGGCATGGTCGAGCAGGACCTGCTCAGCAAACGCTATCGACTGAGCATCGAGTTCTTCGCGTTGGCCGCCAAGGCAGGCAACACAGGCAATCTGCGCGATCTGGTCAGGCCCAGCCTGTTGCGCCTGTCCGCATCGCTTGGGGATTCACTGTTTTTGCTGGCGCGCAGTGGCTTTGACGCGATCTGTCTGGATCGCAGTGAGGGGCCGTATCCGATTCGCACCTTTACCGGCGATATCGGCGGACGCGTTGCTTTGGGGGTGGGGCAGGGCAGTCTGGCGATTCTCGCCTTCCTGCCCGAAGACGAGCGCGAAACGGTGATCGCCTACAACCTGCCCAGACTCAAGGACTTCCATCTGTATGACGAAGTCTTTCTGCGCTCGGAAGTCGAGAACGTGAGGCGTCTCGGTTATGCAGCGCGTAACACGGGCGCATTGCCTGGCATGGCTGGTCTTGCGGTACCGATCCTGGACCGCAATGGCCGTGCGGTGGCGGCGCTCAGCGTGGCGACCATCAGCGACCGTCTGGGCCCGGATCGTCTGCTGACCGTCGTAGAATTGCTCAAGCGTGAGGCAACGGCAGTCAGTGCCCGGATCAATCCGTTCGACCCGTCCCTGAGACGACCAAGTCAGGTGTTCGGGCAGGTGGAGTAGCCCGAAAAAAGGGCCGGGTGGTTATCCACTGCGCGACGTCTGTTGCGCCGGCAGTCCCGTCCATAGCGCGTCAAGATGCTTGAAACCCCAGTGTTTTGCGCACTCGCGGCCGACGATCCGCTCAGGTTCGTCGGCCATCGACAGGTCGATCAGCCTCTGCTCGATAGGGACTTTGCGCAGCGCCGAGTAGAACACCTTGACCTTGGGCGTGAGCAGGGAAGTCGGGTTCTGCTCCACAACGACGCCGAGGTTGCCGCTTTGCAGGCGAACCAGTGAACCGACCGGATAGATGCCGACACATTTGACGAAGGCATGAAAGACCTTCTCGTCGAACGCCCCGACCCACCCGGCCATCCTGCCGATCGACTCGGCCGGGCCCTGGCCGGGCTGGTGCGGGCGCTCTGAGGTCATTGCGTCATACACATCGCAGATCGCACCCATGCGGGCAAACAGGCTGATCTGCGAGCCCGCCAGTTTATCCGGGTAGCCGGAGCCATCGTAACGTTCGTGGTGATGCAGACAGACATCGAGTATCCGCTCACTGAACTGATTATTGAGGCCCAACAGCCTGACACCGTTGGCAGGATGGCTGCGTATGACGGCCAGTTCTTCTTCACTCAATGTGCCCGTTTTGCCCAGAATGGCTTTGGGTATGTCGAGTTTGCCGATGTCCAGCAGCAGACCCGCCATGCCGGCCTCACTGACCAGCTTGTCGGGCAACGCCAGTTGACGGGCCAGGCCAATCATCAGGGCGCATACCGCTAGAGAATGCAGGTACGTGTACTCGTCCGCACCCTTCAGGCGCGCCATGCCCAGCAAGGCGTCCGGATGGCGGGACAGTGAGTCCGAGACCTCGGTGACCAGATCGCGGATCGCATCAAGCTCGGCAATCCGGCCCATGCGCACGTCAGTGATCAGGCGCGTCACCACGGCTTTGGCGCGGCGGCACAATGCAAGCGCACTCTGGACTTCTTCCGACAGTGGCACAGGCCCTTGCGGCACCTGGGGTCGCGGGTGCGCCGTTTGCTCGGGTGCGAGCAGCAAGCTGCGGCTCAGGTCTATCGACAGCCAACCGACGCCGGTCTCACGGATGCGCTGCAGATCGCCTTCGTGCCTGAGCAGAAAGCTCTTGCTCAGAAAATGCTGCTGCGCCTGCAGATCGCACAATTCATGGACGTACATGCCGAGGCGAAGCTCGGCCATTGGAATACGTTTCAGCACAGAAACCACCCATCATGACGGGATAGGGATGGGCAGAACCGTCGTTCCCTGAGTGTTCCGACCCGCCGGTCAAACAGAAAATCTGGACACCAGTCGATTCAGATCCACGGCAAGCCTGGACAGCTCCTGACTGGCCGTCGAGGTCTGGCTGGCGGCGGAGGAACTGATTACGGAAAGATCACGAATGCTCACCAGATTTTCATCCACCGACCGTGCAACGTGGGCTTGCTGTTCCGAGGCCGTGGCAATCATCATGTTGCGCTCGTTGATCTGGGTGATCGACGTGGTGATTTCCTTGATCGCCACACCGGCCTGCTGGGCTATCAACAATGTGGCATCGGTTTCTTCGTTACTCTGTTTCATCGACTGGACGGCTTCGGTCGAATTCTTCTGAATGCTCTGAATCATCTGCTCGATTTCCTGAGTCGAGGTCTGGGTGCGATGGGCCAGCGCCCGGACTTCGTCTGCCACCACGGCAAAACCGCGACCCTGCTCGCCGGCACGGGCCGCCTCGATGGCTGCGTTGAGTGCCAGCAGGTTGGTCTGTTCGGCAATGGCACGGATGACGTCCACGACCTTGGCGATGCTTTGCGCCTGATGGGCCAGGCCCTCCACCTCAGTGCCGGTACGATCGACCGTAGCACTGAGTTTTTCGAGTGCGCCAATCGTCTGGCTCACGCAGTCCTGACCGGTTTGCGCAGAGCGCTCGGAAGTCTGGGTAGAAGCCGATGCCGCGACTGCATTTCGTGCGACTTCCTCGATGGCTGCAGTCATCTGATTGACCGCCGTGGCGGCCTGTTCGGTTTCCATCGTCTGGCGCTGAATGCCGCGTGTGGAGTCTTGGGTAATGGCGCTCATTTCCTCGGCGGCAGACGCCAACTGACCGGACGACTCGGAGATGTGCTGAAGGGTGGTCTTGAGACTCGCCTGCATGGCCGCCGTTGCCGTTTGCAGCTCGGTCAGTTCATCGCGGCCGTTGATGGCAACGGTGGTACGCAAGTCACCTTCAGCAATTTTTTGAGTGGACGCCAGCAGGGCTTTTACGGGCAGGGTAATGCTGCGAATAAAGAGCGTGGCCACAATCAGGGTGATGACGACGGCCGCCACGATGAATGCGATGGTCATCGTCAGGCCGCTTTTAAATTCCTGATCCGCGACTTGGCCCGACTGTTCGGCGCCTTTCATATTCACTTCGATCAGCGTTTCGATAGAACTTTGCAATGCCTTCGCTTGCGGGCTGGTGGTGTCACGAATGAACGCGAATAATTCGCTGTTGGATTTGACTTTACTCAGTTCGACCAGCTCATCAATCTTGCCAATGTACGCTTGCGCGTCGTTCTTGACTTTTCTATAAGCCTGTTCTTCTTCGGGACTGGAGACCATCGCTGCGTAAGTGTCGGTGGCCTGCAGCAAGTTCTTTTTGAGGCCGTTCAATTTGTTGACGGACTCGGCTGACTGCCGGTCTTCATCCATGACGAAGCGTCGGGCGTCGAGCCGGTACACCAGACCCGCGGACTCGATACGACCAGCCTGCCTGACACTGGGCAGCCAGTCGTGTTGTAGCTGGACGACCGAGTCGTGAATGCCGTTCATCTTGTTCAGTGCAACCCCGCCAAGGCCTGCAAGCAGAAGGCAGACAATGCCGAAACTGAGGAGCGCCCTGAGGTGTATACCGATGCTTCTTATTGTCATTGTTGGATCCCCTTATTTCGTCACTCCACGGCATTGGGGCTGTAACTTATGGCGTGACTGATATCACTTTAGCGGCGTGTACATAAAAAACTATAGGGGGCGGATAAATATTTATTAAAGTTAAGTGGACGCACTGTAGTGTCGGGCTATTCACGAATAGTCCGACTTTTTGTTTGGGTTGCTTGCGTATATAAGTTGAAGTATTGACGCCAGTTTTCAGTTGTTTTAAACGATCGATTCAATACTGTTGTCTGGCATTGAATCGATCATCTTGCGCTCAGGCCCAACCGGAACGGCTCAAGCCTTCGGCCTTGAAGATCAGCGCCTTAAGTCCACCCTCTGCATGGGCGTCCGGGAACTCGGGCGGGTTGTCCAGACGCTGCGCGTAGCGCAGGCAGGGCGCTTCGGTTGCCGTGTGCCTGATCAGAAAATCAGCGCCAAGCGCCGGATCGTTCATGCAAGCCAGCACCATGCCGTCTTCCTCTAGCAATTCCGGCAGGCGCCGCAGGACGCGCTGGTAATCCTTGTCGAGCATGAAGCTGCCTCTCTGGAAAGAGGGCGGGTCGACGATGATCAGGTCGTAAGGACCGGAGCGTGTCACCTTGGCCCAGGATTTGAACAGGTCGTGGCCCAGAAAGGTCACGCGGCTTAAGTCATGCCCGTTGAGACGATGGTTTTCGCGCCCGCGATTGAGTGCCCCGCGGGCCATGTCCAGATTCACCACGTGGTCGGCACCACCGGCAATGGCGGCAACTGAAAAGCCGCAGGTGTAGGCGAACAGATTGAGAATGCGCTTGCCTCCGGCCTGTGCCTGCACCCATTCACGACCGTAACGCATGTCGAGAAACAGGCCGCTGTTCTGCTTCTTGCCGAAATCGACCTTGTAGCGAAGTCCATTTTCGCTGATGACCCACTCGTCAATATGTTCGCCGGTCAGCCACTGGGTCGTGCTTTGTGGCAGATAGCGATGTTGCAACAACAGGGTGTGTGCGCCGCTGTGCTGCCATTGTGGCGTTTCGATCAGTTCCATCAGCAGCCGTTGCAGGTCCGCCAGTTCGGATTCCTGCGGTTGCTTGAACAGCGACACCAGCACCACGCCTTGCATCCAGTCGACCGTGATCTGTTCCAGCCCTGGCCATACGCGGCCACGGCCATGAAACAGCCGGCGGGTTTCGGTCGGGACATTGCTCAAGGCATCGAGCAGGTGCTGTTGCAGGGTGGCGAGCGCTTCGGAATTCATGAGCAGGGTCGGTCAGGAAAAAGGCGCGTATGGTAAACCTATTTGCGTCGATGCGAACGCGTGTGATCGGGCGGTGGTGAGCGTGTTCTGTCAGCGTGGCATATAAGAGCGCTGCCACTGATGAGGAATGGCCAGCGATACGACCCCCAGCACTGCAGCGAGGGCACCGCTGATCAACAACGCGCTCAAGCCCAACTGACGTTCGATGAGCGCGCCGATGACCGCACCCAGAAACATGCCGATCCAGGGAATCAACTGAGTCTGCCAGCCGTGCTTGCGTTCACCCAGCAACCAGCGCCCCAGGCCGCGCCCGAACCGGGACAGTGCGCCGGTTACGTAGGTCAGGCCGACAGACTGGCCGTTGACCTGTTCAACAGCGGCATTGAGCATGCCCATGGCCAGGATCGCCCAGACCAGTGCCAGCAGATTCTTTTCCATCGGCCAGGCGGCGGCCGCGCACAGCAGGGTCGCCACACTGAGTAGCAACGGCAGGGCGCGATGCTTGCCCAGTCGTGCAAGAACAACGCCCAGCACGTTGCCTGCGATGAAGACCACGATGGCCAGGGTCAGGCGAGCGGTCGTGTTCAGATCGCCTTCGCCCATCGCTACCGCGAGCCGAGTGGTGTTGCCGCTCATGAACGAGACAAAGTCACCCGTCGCCATGAAACCGATAGCGTCGGTCATGCCTGCCAACACCGAAAGACTGGCGGCCAGTGTCATGCCGATCCGGTCGCGGCGTCTCTGTAAGGCCAGGTATCGAATCCTGGCGGGGGTGTGGGCTGATGGCATTGATCGCTCGCTCTGAAGCGCTAAGTCGAATAGACCGTCCCGAAGCGGGAGTCAGGCGTTCACAGCGGCTTCGCGCGCACAATCCTCTTGGCCTTGACCTCGTCGGCATAGGCCTTGAGCTGATCGGCATCGCTGTAAAGGCGATTGACCATCTGCAGAATCGAGGTGACGTCGACGTCTTTCATCTGAGAGGCGAGTTTGAGAATTTCTTCTGCGGTGTTTTCAAGGTTGGTGGCCGTGCCCTTGAGGTGCTTTTTCAGCTCTTGGGTCGACTTGTTGAGCGCCATGAGGTGTCCTGTAAGCAATCGTTGAATTCCATACCCCGAGCATGGCTTTTTCTGTCAGCACAAGCAATCCGGCATCGCGAGTTGTGCAGGTGTACCTGAACAAAAAGTGCAAGGATTGAGCCCGTACTGACACAGCCCGGGCCTGTTCCATGGGTTGTGCTAGATCCGGGAACCATGCGTGGCGCGTTCGACGGAACTCAGAATGCGTTTGATCCTGAGCCACTCCAGGCGTGCCTGCGCGTAGCGCTCGTCCGCCTCTTTACGGGTCGCAGAAAAGTCGGCCCATAGCTGCGGTGACAGCGTGTCTCTGCGCAGCAGTGAGTAAGCACGCTCATTGAGCGCGTCCGCTTCGAAGAACAAGGCGTTGGTTCGCGTGACGGCCTGATTCCATGTCAGGCCAGTGAGGTCTTTGAACGTGTCGTCAATCATGCTGAGCTCCCTTTTGATCCGAAGGGGCTGGCGGCTGTTCAGCGTAGCAGCCCCTTGCCGCGGGTTTCCTTGCGAAACCCGGGATCGTTTCCGGTCAGGACGACTGCTCGCTCATCTGCGACGTCCACGAACAGGGATGCTTGCATCAAAAGGTCCGGCGTTGAACCCGCAATCAGTGCCGGACGATGAGCGGTCTGGCAGCAGTGCTCCGATTATCAAGGCCTGAAGCACCTTCAATCGTCGCGGGTCAGGACTTCCAACAGCTCTATCTCAAAGCTCAAATCGGAACCCGGCTGAATGTGGGCGCCCATGCTCCGGTCGCCATACGCCAGATGAGCCGGCACGAACAGTTTGCGCCGTCCGCCTACTTTCATGCCCATCAAGCCCTGATCCCAGCCCTTGATGACCCGCCCGGTGCCGATCACGCACTGGAAAGGCTTGCCGCGCTCATGCGAGGAATCGAATACCGTGCCATCTTGCAGCGTTCCGGTGTAATGGGTGGTGATCAAGGCACCCTTGACCACGGCCTTGCCATCGCCAAGGTGCAGGTCAGTGATCTGTAATTCATTGCTCATCGGCTGGCCTTCTATTGAAAGTGCGGGGTGCTTTCTCGCAGAAATGGCGACCCCTGACAAGCGAACAGAAACGCAAACGGGGAAGCGCTGGCTTCCCCGTTCGGTCTGTCAGTCATGGACGCTCAAAGATTCTGCGAGCTGACCACCATGGCCTGAGCGATATTTTCTTTCTGTTCCTGAGTAAAGCCGTCCCAGACGTTGACCTTCGCGTAGTAACCCAGACCGGCCAGGCAGTAGAGGCTCAGGGTCAGGATGATGACGACCGAAACGAAGGTCCAGCGGCCCTCGTCATTTTCACGGGTGAAGTCGCGCGAGTCGCTGCTGTGCGAACCGCGAGACAGCAGGCCGGAAGACAGACGTTTGAACCATTGGAACAGGTGGACAACAACAATACGCAGCATGGGGAATGATCCTCAAATGTCAGAAAACGGTTCGACCGGGACGCTACGGTGAGCGTCTGATACAAAAGCTGAAAACGAAAAAAGCCCGTCTATGACGGGCTTTCTTTTTATGATTCTGGTCAAGTGTCAGTCGGATTCGACAGCGGCAGGTGTCTGCTTTTCGATTCCGGGCATCAATGACGTTATGGCAACATTTTAAAACAAATTGATGATCGTCAGCTACCGCGAATCCTGCGTTGTCAGACAACTGGTCATGAATCAGGGTGCGACAAAACGTCGCCCGGCATGACGTTGGCGATGGCGCTCAATCAATTCCCGGTCAACTCTTGTAATACTTATTCGGCGCGCTAAACCAATCTGTGTATTGTACGATCATCGCCCGCATTCAATTTCAGGACCGTATGAACACCCTCCAGGAACCTCCGAGTTGTTTTCCTTCATCAGCCATTGGCTGGCCAGTGACCTCTTGTTCATATGGCGCACCTCCCTTTCTTTCCAGCGTTTCAACCCTCCGTTTACCTCGTATCGTCGCTGATGAATCTTTGGCAGCTACGGTCGTGTCTGCTCGTCACCTTCTTCAAGTTCTAGAGGCTGAATAATTCCCATGGAATGGATTGCTGATCCAACGGCATGGCTTGGCCTGCTGACGCTGATCGTTCTGGAACTGGTACTGGGTATCGATAACCTGGTGTTCATCGCTATTCTGGCTGACAAACTTCCGCCCGAACAGCGCGACAAGGCGCGGGTGATCGGTCTGTCGCTGGCCTTGATCATGCGACTTGGCCTGCTGGCCAGTATTTCCTGGATGGTGACACTGACCGAGCCGCTTTTCGACGTGTTCGGCAAGACGTTCTCCGGTCGTGACCTGATCATGTTGTTCGGTGGTATTTTCCTGCTGTTCAAAGCCACCATGGAGTTGCACGAGCGACTCGAAGGGCATGTCAGTCAAAAAGCAGCCAATGCAGGCTATGCGTTGTTCTGGCCTATCGTGGCGCAGATCGTCGTACTGGATGCGGTGTTCTCGCTGGACGCGGTGATCACGGCTGTGGGTATGGTCGAGCACCTGTCGGTGATGATGATTGCCGTGATCTTCTCCATCGGCCTGATGCTGATAGCCAGCAAACCGCTGACCAAATTCGTCAACAGTCGCCCTACCGTCATCATGCTGTGCCTGGGCTTTTTGATGATGATCGGCTTCAGCCTGACCGCGGAAGGCCTGGGTTTCCATATCCCCAAAGGCTATCTGTATGCGGCCATCGGCTTCTCGATCCTGATCGAGGTGTTCAACCAGATCGCCCGCAAGCGCAGCAAGAAGTCCAACCATGGTCATCTTCCCCGTCGCGAGCGCGCAGCCCATGCTGTCATGCGATTGCTGGGCGGTCGCCGGTTGGAGTCTGGTGATGTCGACGAGGAAATCATCGACATGATGGAAGGCGAAAGTGCCGGGCCGGTGTTCGACCGCCGTGAGCGCGTGATGATCAGCGGTGTCCTGCAATTGGCAGAACGCCCGATTCGTACGGTCATGACGCCACGCGCCGAGATCGACTACATCGACCTGAACGACGACGCTGACAAGATCCGCCTGAAACTGATGCACTCCTCGTACTCGCGTCTGCCGCTGATCGGCGAAGGCGGTATCGACGAGCCGTTGGGCTTCGTGCACAAGAAGGAACTGCTCAAGGAGCTGTTGTCCGGCAACGAGCCTGATCTGAGGCTGCTGTCACGCAAGGCCATCAACCTGCTTGAGAACTTCACGATCCTCAATGCACTGGAGCAGATGCGCAAGGAGTCGACCCACATTGCGTTCGTGGTCAATGAGTTCGGTGATTTCATCGGTGTGTTGAGCATGACCGATATCCTGGAATCGATTGCCGGCCAGTTGCCAGATGCCAGTGAGGTCGAAGGTCCGGACATCGTGGCGCAGGGTGATGACTTCATCGTGTCGGGTGCCCTGAACCTGAGCCTGATCCGCGAACGGACCGGCTTTCAGGCCCAGGCCACCGACGATTACCAGACGCTGGCCGGCCTGGTCATGAGTCTGCTGGACCGCTTGCCGACGACGGGCGACAGCCTCAATTGGCAGGGTTGGGACCTTAAAGTGGTGGGCGTTGAAGAGCGTCGTGTTACCCGGGTGTTGTTGCAACGGCAGCCCGAAGCAAGCACGGGCAAGTAGCGACATGCAGTGACAACGAAAACGGGCCGGAAGGCCCGTTTTTCGTGGGGTTACGGTTGGTCGTCCGATCACAGGCGACGCGTTGCAAGAGTGGTCTATTCTGGATCAATCACGTGGCTTCACCGCGCAGTCAGCCACCCCATGAAACGGAGACTGCCATGACTGCTGCGTTCATTTTCAACCCCAACCTGACCTACGATGTCATCTCCACTCGCAAGCGCTATCCGGTCTGGCGCATTCGCGAGCGCAAGGTTTATGCGTACCTGGAACACGATCCGCGTCGAGACTGGAGCGGCGAAATCGGCACATTGAGTCTTGGAACTCCGCAGCGCCTGGTCGACCATGATGGACAGACCATCGCTTACATCGTGGGCGCCGAAGTGCGAGATACCAGGGGGCATCGGTTCTCACTGACCGAGGTCAAGGAGTGACAGGCTGATCGGCAAGCCTGCGGCAAGGGCAGTGGGTTACTTGCGACGTGGACGTGAAACGACGGATTCGATGTTCTTGCGCCCGATCAACATGGATTGCGCAGGTTGGCGTGTGTCACGTTCGTCGGCCTTGGGCGCATCGCCCAACCACTTGAACATCACCAGGCAGTCCACCAGACCCAGCCGGGCATGCCGATAGGCTTTAGGCAGGCGTCCGACAGTGTCGAATCCAAGCTTGGTCCAGAGCGCCACGGCGATTTCATTGGCCGCGACCACCGAGTTGAACTGCATGGCTTGAAAGCCACTGTCACGCGCCAGTTGCTGCGAGTGCTCGCACATCAACCGCGCCACCCCCCGGCCACGCGCCGCATCGGTCACCATATAGCCACAGTTGCAGACATGATCACCTGGACCTGCAGCATTCGCCTTCAGGTAATAGCTGCCGAGCAATTCACCTTGTTCCTCCGCGACCAGCGTGTGCATGGGCAGCTTCATCCAGATGTCACGGGCCTGCTCAAACGTCAATGCCGGGTCGTAGGCGTAGGTTTCCTGAGCCACTGCGACAGACTGGAAGGTGGGCCAGAAGCGGTCGAAGTCTTCTGGGGTCATGGTGCGGATCTGGATCATGGGGGACCTTTGTTCGAGGCTCACGGGTACTGGACTGCGCTGAAGAGCACCTTATTCGTTGGATGAGGAGGGCGCAAGCAGGGTGGATAAAACGCCTCGTCGGGGCGCACGGATTCGTTTTTCAAGCGTCTCTGACGGTTGCGATTCCGCAGGTGCGTTGGTCTGCGAGGGACTTCCATGTTGCCGGGAGTGGCAACAGAAGTAGAGGGGAGTGTGTCATCACACTCGTGTTCTGTGTGAAAAAAGGTCGTAGAGGCTATCGGCCCTTGCGAGTCGATAGCCGTCAGTCACATTCAGGCCGAGATCGGGCTGCCCCAATCGTCAGAGCCCGATGTACTGGCTTTTTCATGGGTCCAGGTGATCTTGCGATAAGAAAAATGGACGTCTTCAAGGTGAGTGAATTGTGACGTGGCGGAGTCCTGGCAGTTGTACATGTAGTCCTTGATCTCGACGATGATCGCCTTCTCCAGCAGCGTCGTGTAGTAGGGCTCCTGCTTGCCTTCGCTTGAGGTGCGGTACCACACGATCTCGACCTTGCTCAGTTGCTCGCCGGAGGTGAGCGCCTGTTGGAGTAATGGCGATGATTTATCGAAGATTTTGGTAATGCACAGAGGTGAATGAACGCGTTGTCCGGTGGGCTGGCCTGATTGCGGATCCCGAGGGATCGTTATCATATGGCTGAAGGCCTGTACCATGGCCTGATCAGTATGCCCCTCTTGATAAATACTCCCTACAGACTCTTGAGTAAAAGCATTCAGGGTCAAAACGCCACGCGTTTCGCTAGTAATCGTTATGTAAGCAGGTGTTGCCATTAGGTACGCTCCTTATAATACTGAATACCCAGCCTGTTCTGTTTTGCTGGTCATCGAGTATTAACAAGAACCGTGCCATTTGATGAAAAACCCGATTACATGGCCTTCTGGTGAGTCAAATCAGTGTTCTTCGTGATCTTGCAGGCTGCTGAGTGTGGGGAGTTGCGCAGCTTTTTGCACAGGAGGAAGAATAGTTGCGCAGCGCTTGCAAAGGTCAGTGTTTATTAAGTGTAAGTAACCAGCACCAGGTGTGCAGCGCTGGAGCGTGTGTAAATAGTTGCGCATGTTGCCAGAGCGGATGCGGCAGTTGTGGGCGTGGGCGGAAATGACGCAGGCGAACGGTTGTGTTTAGTTTGTGGTCCTACAATTATTCTGTTCTGCGCTGTAGGACATTTCTGAAAAGATAGTGTGCGCGATTGAGTGGCTTGTTAAAGGCAAATCTTAAAGTTAATGTTTACCCCGTCAACAGTATTCAGCGTTAAACACCTATCGATTGGCGATAAGAATAACAGTAGGGCGGCACATGGACAGACTCTCTGCTCTTTACCTTCGTATTGCTCAGACGTCCATTTCCAGTCTTTGTTACGCAGGTAATGATGTTCGCTATTCGACCGATTTTGAAGCGTTGGAAACTCACCTCAAGGGTGAGCAATCAATGCACGGGGCCGGACATGTTGACTGGGACAAGGTTCGCGAACTCAGTGAACGTATTCTGCGCGAACAGTCCAAGGACCTTCGTGTCGCGTGCTGGTTAGTCTGGGCGCTCTATAAATGCGAAGCGTTTCCAGGTTTATTGGCTGGGATAGAATTGTTACTTCATATATGTAAACACCACTGGCCCGTTTTGTACCCGATCAAATCGGGAACACGCACAGCAGCCTTTGCGTGGCTGGTGTCCCGACTCGAAAAAGTCCTTGTGGAAGAGGTGTCTGTAAAAAAGCAGTTGTCGCTGTTTGAAAGACTGTCAGTGCATTTAGAAGTGTTGGATGAGTTGCTGGGGCTTCACTTCGGGGAAGCGTCGCCTTTGCTGCTGCCACTGCGCAGGCGATTGGACCGCATGCTAAAGCTTGCATCTCAAGACGAGAGCAAGCCCATGGCAATTGTTACGCAGGTCAAGGAAGTCGCGACTCAGCTTTTCAGTCCTGCTCCTGTGGGCAATGATAAAGAGGCTCGCAAAGCGCTCGGCACTCAACAGGAACTTGCCCGGGCGCTGTGTGCCTGGTGGTTGCGACAGAAGGCGACCGATCCACGTGCGTTGCGTCTTAATCGCACGCTGCTGTGGCTTACGATCGAGTCCGCGCCGGATTGCAATGGCGAACGGATAACAGCGCTGCGCGGCCTGCCTGCGGATAGATTGAATGATTACAAAGGGCGTTTTGAGCAGGGTAAATACGCCGATCTGGTAGTGGACATTGAAATGAGCATCGCGCGTTCGCCGTTTTGGTTCGACGGTCAGCGTATGGTCTGGGAGTGTTTTGAAGCACTTCAGGCCCAGGGGGCAATGCGTGAAGTTGAAATCCAGTTTGCGCTTTTTCTGCAGCGGGTTTCCGGCATCGCCGACCTGCACTTTTACGACGGGCAACCGTTTGCTGATGAGGCCACGCAGAGTTGGATAGCGACTCATGTAATGCCGCACGTTACTCCCGAGCAGTCTGAGCGTTCTTCGGCTAATGCCAGTGTCGGAACCGTTTGGAATGTCGTGTCGGATGAGGTTGCCGAGGCGCTGCCGAAAACCGGTTTCAAACAGGCCGTTCAAGTATTAATGCAGCACCTGAAAGAAGCACGCAACGCGCGTGAACGTTTTTTTTGGCAATTTGCTGTCGCCCGGCTCTGTTGTCGGGCAAAGAAATTTGAGCTGGCCAGGGTTCAGCTGGAACTGCTGGATCAGCAACTTCAGAACGCAGGGCTTGAGCACTGGGAGTTCGACACCTTTCTGGAGGTTTCGCAACTTTTATACAGTTGCTATGAACTGCTTCCCCCGACTCAAGAGACTCGGGTGAGTAAGGAAGCACTCTATCGACGGTTGTGTCAGTACGATTTTGAGTCGGTATTGAGCAAATCATAACGCCTGCACAGGCAAGGAGAGAAACTATGGCCAAAGAAGGCTCTGTCGCGCCTAAAGAACGGATAAACGTCACGTTCAAACCCGCCATCGGCGACGCCCAGGAAGAGATTGAGTTGCCTCTGAAGTTGTTAGTGCTGGGGGATTTCGTTCAGCGGGTCGATGAGCGAAAACTTGAAGACCGCAAGTCGATCAGCATCGACAAGAATAATTTCGATGAGGTGCTGGCCAAGCAGGAACTGCAACTTTCATTGAGCGTGCCGAATCGCTTGCAGACGGAGGGTGAGGCCACTGAGCTCGCGGTGGATATCAAAGTCAGTTCCATGAGCGACTTCAATCCCGCCAGCCTGGTCGAGCAAGTTCCGGAACTGAAAAAGCTCATGGAGTTAAGAGACGCCTTGATGGCCCTCAAAGGGCCGTTAGGCAATGCGCCGGCGTTTCGCAAGGCGATTGAAAGTGTACTCACCGATGAAACATCCCGCCATCGAGTGCTTGAAGAACTAGGTGTCGAGGCGGTGCAAGCATGAAACGTTTGAACGGCCAGGAGGCACATCCATGAAGACCAACGTTGCACAGCAAAACACTGCCGAACAGGCAGAGTTCGGCATTCTTGATCAGATCATCGCTGAAACCAGGATGTCTCCCGGTGACGAAGCCTACGCGATAGCGAAACGCGGCGTGGCCGCGTTTATCGAAGAGTTGCTCAAACCTCAGAACAGTGCCGAGCCGGTCAAAAAGGCGCTGGTTGACCGTATGATCACCGAGATCGATGTCAAGCTCAGTCGTCAGGTGGATGAGATCCTGCACCACCTCGAATTTCAGGCGCTGGAGTCTTCCTGGCGCGGGTTGAAGTTGCTGATCGATCGAACGGATTTTCGAGAGAATATCAAGATCGAGATGCTGAATGTGTCCAAGCAGGACTTGCTGGACGACTTCGAAGACTCGCCCGAAGTGTTCCAGTCCGGCCTCTACAAGCATGTGTATACCGCGGAATACGGGCAGTTCGGTGGCAATCCGGTGGGTGCAATCATTGCCAACTACTATTTTTCCGCCAGTTCGCCCGACGTCAAGACCATGCAGTACGTGTCGAGCGTGGCATGCATGGCACACGCGCCTTTCGTCGCAGCAGCCGGGCCGCAGTTTTTTGGACTTGAACAGTTCACCGGTCTGCCTGATCTCAAGGACCTGAGGGATCATTTCGAAGGTCCGCAGTTTGCCAAGTGGCAGAGTTTCCGTCAGCAGGAAGATGCCCGGTATCTTGCGCTGACGGTGCCTCGTTTCCTGCTTCGTAGCCCCTACGACCCGGAGGAAAATCCGGTCAAGACGTTCGCCTACAGAGAGAATGTTGCCAGTGGGCATGAGCATTATCTGTGGGGTAACACCGCGTATGCGTTTGCGACACGCTTGACTGACAGTTTTGCCAGGTTTCGCTGGTGCCCCAACATTATAGGCCCGCAAAGCGGCGGGGCCGTTGAAGACCTGCCGTTGCATCATTTCGATAGCATGGGCGAGATTGAAACCAAGATACCCACCGAGGTCCTGGTCTCCGACCGCCGCGAGTATGAGTTGGCGGAAGAGGGGTTTATTGCGTTGACCATGCGCAAGGGGAGCGACAACGCAGCTTTTTTCTCGGCGAATTCTGTGCAAAAACCCAAGTTCTTTGGAAACAGTCCAGAGGGCAAGACCGCCGAACTCAATTACAAGCTGGGCACTCAACTGCCCTACATGATGATCGTCAATCGACTGGCTCACTACATCAAAGTGTTGCAACGCGAGCAGATCGGCTCATGGAAAGAACGGACGGACCTTGAACTTCAACTCAATAAATGGATACGTCAATACGTGGCTGACCAGGAAAATCCGGGTGCCGAGGTTCGCGGCCGGCGTCCGCTGCGTGCCGCGCATATCACCGTCAGTGATGTCGAGGGTGATCCGGGCTGGTATCGCGTCGGGCTGAACGTGCGTCCGCACTTCAAATACATGGGGGCCTCGTTCACGCTTTCTCTGGTTGGGAAGATGGATAAGGAATGACCTGCGGCGCCAGTTTGTTCGAGCGACTGGGCAACACCGCTGACACCCGAACCGGATTGAGTCGTGAAGCGCGCCTGATGGCTTCGGTGGCGGCGCATCTTTCAAGAATGTTAAGCACTCGTGCAGGCAGCGTCCACATGCTGCCTGATTACGGCCTTCCAGACTTGAACGATATGCGCCTCAGTCTTCACGACACACTGCGGCACGCTCAGAAGTCCATTGAACACTTCATTGGTACTTATGAACCACGCCTCAGCCATGTTCGGGTCATGGCAGAACCTGATCACGACAATGTGTTGATGTTTATGTTCTCCATCAAGGCGTTTCTTGAGGTTGATGGCGTTAATAAGGAAGTGGTATTTCACGGCGCTCTGGATGGCCGTGGCTGCGTGAACGTGAGCAGTCACTGAACGTCTGCCCGCGAGCAGCGCGTGTGTTCGTTAACACAGACACCGCGTTGCTTGCACCTTTTAAACCACAGCATGTACCCACTTCAAAACAGGTAAACGAACGTTGTCTTTCAATGACTACTATCAGGATGAGCTCTCGGCGTTGCGTCACCTTGGGCGTCGTTTCTCCGAGCGTAATCCTGCGTTGGCACCTTTTCTGGGGCAGACAGGGCGTGACCCGGATGTTGAGCGGTTACTCGAAGGGTTCGCATTTCTGACAGGGCGGCTGCGTCAGAAGCTGGATGACGAATTGCCCGAGCTGACGCACTCCTTGATGCAGTTGCTATGGCCCAACTACATGCGGCCGCTGCCATCGGTCAGCATGCTTGAGTTCGAGCCATTGCTGCGGCCTGGGCCAGCCGTGCTGGTCGAACGTTCGACCCCTGTCGAGAGTGAGCCGGTCAACGGTGTGGTCTGCCAGTTCCGTACGTGCTTTGCGACGGAAGTGTTGCCGCTCGTGCTTAAAGAGCTGAATTATTCTTCGACCAGTGATGGCGTGACCTTGAAGCTACATCTGGAAATGAGCTGCGATGGTCATGTAGGTGATGTTCAGTTGACCCGACTGAGGCTGCACCTTGCAGGTGATCGTCATATCAGCCAGGCGCTATACCTTGGGCTGATGCGTAAACTGCAAGGGATCAACTTGAACTTGCTGGATGCCGAGGGTGGTCTGCTTGTTGGTCAGGACGGCCAGCCCATCGAGTTTCAGATTCCGGTCAGCGAAGTGTGCCCGGTCGGCTTCGCTGAAGAGGAAGCGTTAATACCTTATCCCTTCAATACCTTTCGGGGTTATCGGTACCTGCAGGAGTATTTTTTCTTCCAGGAAAAATTCATGTTTGTCGACGTGAAGGGATTGGGTGTTTTCAATGCCCTGCCTGAGGCGCTTCTGAAAAGCGCGCGCGGATTACAGTTGGCTTTCACGATCAAAGGTGCGGATATTCAACGTCTGCGTCCTACCCTGGATCATGTAAGGCTTTACTGCACGCCTGTGGTGAATCTGTTTGAACAGGACGCCTTGCCTATTCTCGTCGATGGCAAACGGGATGAGTATCTGCTCATGCCATCCAGAGACAGCGTGGACAGTTGCGGTGTGTATTCGGTCGACAAAGTAACGGGCTGGCAGTCAGGCGGTCTGGGGCACCAGGAATATGTAGTGTTCGAGTCGTTTGAACATGATCCGGTGGCTGATGTGAAGGCCAATACACCCTTCTACAGTGTTCGCCAGCGTCCGTCCTTGCAGTACGAGGGGCTGGACACTTACTTGAGTTTCGATCTTCGCGGTGCCGAGTATCAGGAAGCGGTTTCCATCAGGCTGACCTGCACGAACCATAACCTTCCCTTGCAGATTGAAGTGGGGGGTATTTCCAGGGCGTGTGATGGAACACCAGACGCTCTTCGGTTCAAAAATATCATGCCCGCCACCCCCAGTTATCCACCTCCTATCAGTCGGGATTTCCTGTGGCGAGTCATCAGCAACATGTCGCTCAACTACTTGTCGCTGGCCAATATTGATGCGTTGAAAGTCATTCTGGAAACCTACGACTTGCCGCGTCATTACGATCAGCAGTCCGAGAAAACCAGTCGGCATCTGCTCAACGGTCTTGAGTCGATCAGCCATCAACCTGTTGATCGGTTGTACAAAGGCCGTCCGGTACGTGGCGTCAAGACAGTGTTGGTGATCAATCCCGATGGCTATGTGGGGGAGGGCACGCTCTTCCTGTTTGCTTCGGTACTCAATGAGTTCTTTGCGCTCTACGCCAGCCTCAATTCATTCCATGAACTGCATGTAAAAAGTACTCACGGAGATATTTACGAATGGACACCGCGCATGGGACTCCAGCCGCTGCTCTAGTTGCGTTGGGGCGCACGATCCGCGAGTACTCGATCTATCAGGCCATCCCGCTGATTTTGAATGTACTGCGTCAATTGCACCCCACGGCCGACGATGAGGGCCTGCATGAGTTTCTGGAACTGCAGGCAAATCCGAGCCTGGGGTTTCCCGGAAGCGATATCGAAGGGCTTGAGCTTTTCGAAGAGCGTGGGCTCGTCCACGTTCGGCTGCGCCTTAACGTTATCAGCCTGTGTGGATCCGGTTCGCCTTTGCCTGCCTTTTACAGTGAGCAGGCGCTGGATGATGGAAGCCGTTGTAATGCGACCCTAGATTTTCTCGATCTTTTTCACCACCGTCTCCAGAAACTCATGTTGCCTGTCTGGCGCAAGTACCGTTATCGCGCTGTTTTTACCAAAGGTGCAAAGGACCCATTTTCCGAGCATTTGTTTGCGTTGATCGGGCTGGGTGGCGAGCGGATCCGAGGGACGCGCGAACTCAACTGGAAGCGACTGCTTCCCTACCTGGGGTTGCTCAGTCTGCGCGCCCACTCTGCTGCGCTGATCGAGTCGGTTCTTCGCTATTACTTCAAGCATGCAGACCTGTTCATCGAACAATGCACGCAGCGTGAGGTGTACATCAGCGCGGGACAGCTCAATTCATTGGGCCGCGTCAATCACCGAGTGGGGTATGACGTGGTGCTGGGCGAGCGTGTTCGTGATCGAAGCGGCAAGTTTCGTATCCACATCAAACAACTGTGCTGGGAGCGCTTTCACGAGTTTCTTCCCATCGGGCCAGGGCATCAGCCGCTGAAGGCGCTGGTGCGTTTCACGCAGCGCGACTTTCTCGCCTACGACCTCTCTCTGGCATTGCGCCGTGAGGAGATCAGGGAGCTGCGTATCGGCGAGCAGAATACCTGCCGCCTCGGCTGGACCAGTTGGTTGGGGTGCGAGCGGGCGGACGGTGTTGTCACGCTCGGCCAGTCTATTCATTAAGGACAGATATTCATGATCAACGTAGATCTGCAACAACTGGTCAACGCACTGGATGCGCACACTCGGCAGGACCTGGAGAGTTGCGCGGGGCGATGTGTGGCCAGGGGCGGCAGCAAAATTCTGGTGGAGGACCTGTTACTGGCCTTGCTGGAGCGTCCTGAAAGTCTTCTCGCTCGTGCGCTGCTGGACGCAGGTGCCGAGTCCGCACACCTGGCTGCTACGCTGCAGCCCGCGATCGAACACAATGCATCCAGCAATCCTGTGTTCGCGACAGAGTTGATTCAGTGGCTTCAAGACGCGCTGCTGGTGGCGAATCTGGAACTGCGCCAGAACCACATCGAACAGGCAGCGCTCATTCTGGCGTTGTTGCGTAATCCGATGCGTTACGCAGGCGCTCGCTATCACCGGCTGTTGAGCACGATCAATGCCGATCGTTTGCGCGATTTTGCACTTGGTGATCAGGCGGGTGCAGATGCACAGCCGTTGAAGGGCGTGGACGAGTCGTGGCTCAAACGCTTCACTCACAACCTGACTCAACAGGCACGTGAAGGTCGGCTCGACCCTGTGCTGTGTCGTGACGAAGCCATACGCCAGATGGTCGACATCCTTGCCCGGCGGCGCAAGAACAATCCGATCGTGGTCGGCGAGGCCGGCGTCGGCAAGACCGCGATCGTCGAGGGACTGGCCCTGAGAATCATCGAAGGGGAGGTGCCCGAGTCCCTCAAGGACGTTGAGCTGCTTACCCTGGACATGGGGCTGCTGCAGGCAGGTGCGAGCATCAAGGGCGAGTTCGAGCGTCGTCTGAACGGCGTGATTGAAGAGGTCAAAGCGTCAGCGCAGAGCGTCATCCTGTTTATCGACGAAGCGCATACCCTGATAGGCGCTGGAGGGCAGGCGGGTGGCTCGGATGCTGCGAATCTGCTCAAGCCGGCCCTGGCCCGCGGAGAGTTGCGCGCAATTGCTGCGACCACTTGGGCAGAGTACAAAAAGTACTTTGAAAAGGATCCTGCTCTGGCGCGTCGCTTCCAGCCGGTTCGGGTGCTTGAGCCCACCGTCGCAGAGGCCATCACCATCCTGCGTGGTCTGGCGCCAGTCTACGAAAAAAGCCACGGGGTTTACCTGCGCGATGATGCCGTGGTTGCCGCCGCGCAGTTATCGGCTCGCTACCTGACGGGACGGCAGTTGCCGGACAAGGCAGTGGATCTGCTTGATACCGCGTGCGCGCGGGTTCGAATCAGCCTTGCCGCCGCCCCCGAGCACCTGGAGCGCCTGCGAACCACGTTTGCCGAGCAGCAACGCCAGCTTGATGCCATGCAACGTGATGCGGGTGCCGGGCTTGCTGTTGACGGACAGGGGCTTATCGCGCTGACGGACGGTCTTCAGGCAATCCAGCAGCAGATAAGCGCCCTTGAGTCTGCATGGCAACAGCAACGTAAGGGCGTGGAGCG
This sequence comes from Pseudomonas asturiensis, assembly GCF_900143095.1. GTDB lineage: Bacteria > Pseudomonadota > Gammaproteobacteria > Pseudomonadales > Pseudomonadaceae > Aquipseudomonas > Aquipseudomonas asturiensis. The sequence continues at coordinate 257,210 of NZ_FRDA01000001.1, forward strand.
GTTGCTTTCGCTGCGCCAGCAGGTGACTGAGCTGCGGACACAGCACAATTGCGACGCTGCAAGCGGCTCGCAATCACTGCACGGTGTGGATCAGGCCATCGAGTCACTGGAAGCCGAGTTGCGACAGACCCTTGGCGAGCTGAGCGGCAGCCAGGCCACCGAGCGTCTGGTCAGTTTTGAAGTGTGCCCCAGGTTGATTGCTGAAGTGGTCAGTGCCTGGACCGGCATTCCTCTGTCACAGCTTGCGCTGGAATACAGTTCGAAAGTCGCCGGTTTTGCGGCCGATCTGAAAATGCGTATCCGGGGTCAGGACCAGGCTGTGCATGTGCTCGACCGAGCCATGCGTGCGGTTGCGGCCGGTTTGAACAAGCCGGACGCGCCGGTTGGCGTGTATCTCCTGGTGGGACCCAGCGGGGTGGGCAAAACTGAAACGGCTATCGCACTGGCGGACCTGCTGTATGGCGGCGAGCGCTTCCTGACGACCATCAACATGTCGGAATTTCAGGAAAAACATACGGTGTCGCGTTTGATCGGCGCACCTCCAGGTTATGTGGGTTATGGGGAAGGGGGGCTGCTGACCGAAGCCGTCCGGCAAAAGCCCTATTCGGTGATTCTGCTGGATGAGGTGGAGAAGGCTGACCCTGATGTCATGAACCTGTTTTATCAGATCTTCGACAAAGGCATTGCCAACGATGGTGAGGGCCGGGAGGTCGACTTCCGCAATACCTTGATTCTGATGACGTCCAACCTGGGAAGCGAACGCATTACGGCCTTGTGTCAGTCGGATCAGCGGCCAGATCTCGAGCAACTGGAGACGGGTATCCGGCCCCTGCTGACCGCACATTTCAAGCCCGCGTTGCTGGCCCGAATGCACGTGGTGCCTTACTACCCGATGACCAGAGACGTGCTGCGTGAGCTGGTTGAACTCAAGCTGCAGCGAATGGGCGCGCGCTTGAAAAACAGAGGGCTGAGCTTCGGGTACTCCAGTCGCCTGGTCACGTTCCTGCTTGATCGCTGCGAGCAAGGTGACACCGGCGCGCGACGTGTCGACCGATTGCTGGAGGCGTGCGTCACGCCCCTGATCGCCGATCGGTTGCTGGCTGCGATGTCCGAGGGCAAAGACCTCCACCGGGTTCACGCGACCCTTGACGCGGCAGGTCGTGTTGCCTGTGAGTTTGAATAGGATGGAACCGATGTTCAGCTCGGTCCGGCACCCCTTGAGCTACGCACAGCAGCTGTGCTCGATCTATACGCATTTGTCACAGGCGACTGACGACGCCATGCTGCTGAATGATTTCGTTCACGCTGCCTCGCGCCTCAGTGGTTGCGAACTGAGCCAATTGTTCATGTTCGACGCAACGCCAGGATGCCTGAACTTAAAGGCGCAGGTACTGGATGGGAACATTCGGTCGGGATCGCCGGATAACGATGTGACCGACTACAGCGCGGAGCACCTGTTTCAGTTCGTTGCGCGCAATGGCAAGCCTGTCAGCATCAGTGATCTGGATTGCGCGCTCTACAACACGTGTTTTCTGCCCGGCAGCGAGTCAGCCTGGAAATCCCTGGCGTGTATCCCCTTGGTGAGTCGGGATCAGAGCGTCGCCGGGCTCTTGGTCTGTGCAAGCAGAAAGGTGGCCTCACTGGAGGGTTTCACAGCGTCTCTTGGCTGTCTGGGTGCCTTCGTGGTGTCACAGCGGGCCCTGCTTACGCGCCATCAGTCTCTTGCATACCCATCGGTAACCGAATCACCGCCTGCCGTGTCGAGTTACGGATTGATCAGCAACAGTGCGACGATGCGCCAGACCTGCGAGCTCGTCGGCAAGGTATTGCAAAGCCCCTACACGGTCTTGCTCACCGGTGAGACAGGAACCGGCAAGGAGGTCGTTGCCCGCGCCATACACGAGCATGGGCCGCGGCGGTCGAAGGCGTTCGTTGTGCAGAACTGCGCGGCGTTTCCCGAGAGTCTTCTTGAGAGCGAATTGTTCGGCTATCGCAAGGGTGCGTTTACCGGCGCTGATCGTGATCACCGGGGACTGTTCGACGTTGCGCATGAAGGCACGCTTCTGCTCGATGAGATCGGCGACATGCCGATCGGGCTGCAGGCCAAACTCCTTCGTGTGTTGCAGGAGGGAGAGATACGTCCGCTCGGCTCCAGCACGGTGCGCAAGGTCAATGTGCGGATCATCGCGGCGACCCACCGGGATCTGCCGGCGCTGATCGCGCAAGGGCGGTTTCGCGAGGATCTTTACTACCGGCTCGCGCAGTTTCCGGTCGCGCTACCTGCCCTGCGCCAACGAGTCGAGGATATTGAACCGCTCGCCAGGCTTTTCGCAGACAACGCGTGCGATGCGCTCAAGCGCGCACGGGTTGCCTGGTCGCAGGCCGCACTCGCAGCGCTTTCCAGTCATCCGTTCCCTGGCAACATCCGGCAATTGAAGGGCTTTGTCGAACGCGCTGTCTTGCTCAGTGAGAACGGAGAACTGTTGCCCGAACACTTTCCTTTTGCGCCAGCGCCCCAGGAGGGGCTGGCGGGTGTGACGTTCCGCGAACGGATGGAGCAGTTCGAACGCGGGCTGTTGCTTGATTATCTGCACAAGAGCAACGGCAACCGCACCGTGACGGCCAGAACGTTGGGGCTGTCGAGACGCACCCTGCTTTACCGATTGGCGCACCTGGATATCAACAGTGCGCAAAAAGGACGCTGCTAGGCGTTCGCGATCATCCCACCCTTGGTTTCATGGAGATGCCTGATGAACTTCAGTCACCGGACAGCTGTGCTTTTTTTATGTGTTTTACCGATGTTTCTGGGCGGTTGCAGCGGCCCCTTCAAGTTCAGCGACGACCAATACCGTGCGTTGGGCCACTCGACTTCAATCAATCGCGATCAATGATCTAAAGAGATGTATTGATGGAACTGGTATTTGAAATAACCAATCCGTTGGAGCTCAAGGAGGGCTGTGCTCGATCCTGGATGTTCAGGGACGGCAACGGGATTATCGGGCGCAGTGGCGATTGCGATTGGTACATCGAGGATCACGCACCTCATGTGTCCAGACAGCATGCGCGCGTCAGTCAAGAGGGCGGCGCGTTTTATCTGACGGACATCAGCCGGAACGGGACCGTGATCAACGGTATCGAGACCCTTCAGGGCGCAGAGAAAAGGCGCATCCGACAGGGCGATACCTATCGCTTGGGAAGCCTTGAGATACGGGCACAACGTGTTCAGTTTCGGGGTGACTCCTCCCATCAAGCGTTGCCGTCATTTCTTCTCAAGGGGCAGTTGACTGCGGCGCTGGATCCCCTGAATGCGTTGCAGGCGCGTGACAACGCGTATTGCGTTATTGATGAGCTTTCATCAGTCATCGCAACACGGATCACATCGAGCGGTGTCGGTGTTCAGGTGCCGGTAGACCATGAACAGGTACGTTTGCCGGAATTGGTCGCTGCCCCGATGGCTGTTCAGCCCGACCATTCTCCTCGTCCGCTGGATGGAAATACCGGACGGTTCTGGCAGCTATTTGGCGACGCGCTGGGTGTCGATCTGAGCGATGTCGATGCGCCGGCGTGCGAGGTGCTGGCGGTCGATGTCGCGCGCCTGTTCAAACAGTGCCTCGATGGCCTTGAGCACAGCTCTGCGACGCGTCACGAACTCAAAGCCGAGTTGCGTACATCGCAACAGTGCGGACGCGAAAGCGGATCTGACGCATCGGACAGCGGCTTGATCATTTCCCAGCTCATGCAGCGCCAGCCCGAGCAGGCCGCCCGGACGATCACGCGGTTATTTCGCGATTCGCAGGCTCATCAGGTCGCACTTCTGGCGGGGTGCCGGGCCATGGCGCGCTCGACCCTGGAGCACTTTTCTCCGCAGCGGCTGCACTGGCACTTCGAGCATGAAGGCAAGTCGTGGCTACGAACGGCCGGCAGTCGATGGCGCGCCTATGTGCATCATCACAGCGCTCTGGTCCGGGACGATAACTGGAGCGCCGGGCTCTGGGGCCGGGACTTTGTGCATGCCTATGACGAACAGATCCGCTTGATCAACTCCCTTTGACCTGAACCACAGAGATCGACCCATGTATTCATACCTAACGAGGCCAGTGCTAGTGGTCTTGCTCATGCTGTGTGGCGGCTGTTCGGCACTGTCGCCTTACTCCACGCAGACCCGGCTGGACATCAGCCTGACGGGAAGCCATCAGCTCAACCCGGATCTCAACGGCCGACCCTCGCCGACGGTTTTGCGCCTGCTTGAGTTGAAGCATCCGGCGGCGTTTCAGAGCCTGGATTTCTTCTCTCTGTACGCGCGCAGCAAGGATGTACTGGCTCAGGATCTGGTTGCCAGCGAAGAGCTTGAACTGCGACCTGGCGAGCGCATCGATCTGAAGTTGAAAGTGGCTCCCGATAGCCGTTATGTCGGTGTGCTGGCGGCCTATCGCAATTTGCCGGAAGCACGATGGCGTTATGTGATCGAGCTGACACCCGAAAGCCTTACGCGTGCCGAGTTCACGCTCGACGAGGCGGGCCTGCATCGCAGTGACGAATCCATCACCAGGGCAGGGCGTTGAGCATGGATGCGCACAAGGTAGTCTGGCAGGAGGGCATGCTGCTGCGCCCTCAGCATTTTCAGCATAACGATCGCTACTACGACCATCAGATGAGGGTACGTACTCGGCTGACCGGGGCTTACATCTGGGGTTTTACGAGGGTTGAGATCGATCAGCAGTTTCTGGGCTCGGGCCAGATTGTGCTTCACCACGCTTCAGGCGTGCTGGCGGACGGTACCGTTTTCGACCTGGGTGACAGGGCCAGGCCTCTGGTGCTGGAAGTACCCGCAAACACTGCCAATACCGCTGTTTATCTGGCATTGCCGTTGGTGACGGGTAACTGCATTGAGGCGCGCAGTGCCGATCAGCCGGATGTGGTCGCGCGTTTTACGTCTTACACGGCCAATATCGCCGACTCCAACGCCGGTGAGGACAACCGGACGGAAATATTCTGCGCCCGGCCCGAGTTTCAGTTGCTGCTTGGGGAGCAACACAGCGAGCACGCTTATGTGAAGCTCAAAGTGTGCCACGTACTGGTCAGCACGGCCGACAAGGCGATCAGACTCGATGCCGGGTTTGTCCCGTCGTTCATCAATGCTGGCGGATCGGCTTATCTGATGTCGTGCCTCAAGGAGGTCGTGGGCCTTCTTGAGCACCGGGGCAACGCCATCGCGGCGCGCATGCGCTCGAGCGGACAGACCGGCAGTGCCGAGGTCGGTGATTTCATGATGCTGCAACTGATCAACCGGACCGAGCCGGTTCTTCAGCATTACCTGACGATTCAGGACGTTCATCCTGAAACCCTCTATCGCGCCTTGCTCGCGTTGCTGGGTGAACTGGCGACTTTCGGCTCTGAAAGCAAACGACCGCAGCTTGACTGTGCGTATCAACACAGTGACCAGGGTGCGACCTTTGAAAAGGTGATGCTCGCCATTCGGCAGGTGTTGTCGATGGTGCTTGAACAGCACGCCATTGAGCTTGAGTTGCAGCCCCGTCAGTACGGCGTATTGGTTTCCCCGCGCGTGGACAGACAGTTGCTGGGGTCTTGCTCGTTCGTCCTCGCGGCCCGCGCGCAGTGTGACCCTGAGGAGTTGCGCCATCGATTGCCCTCGCACCTCAAGGTGGGCTCGGTGGAAAGCATTCGCGAACTGGTCAGTTTGCATTTGCCCGGGATTCGCATAAGGCCGCTCCCAGTGGCTCCGCGTCAGATCCCGTTTCACTCGAACAAAACCTATTTCGTCCTGGAGATCAACGACCACGAACAGGCTCAGATCGATACGTCCGGCGGCTTTGCGTTTCATGTGTCAGGCGAGTTTTCCGGGCTTGAGCTGCAGTTTTGGGCAGTCAGAAATTGATGGGCAGGGGACCGGATATGCAAAGCAATGATGACAACCAGACGGTGCTTTCCGATCTGCGTTCAGCGGACGGCCGTGACAGGCGGCTGACCGATTCCGCTGACTCACATCCGTTCGAGAGTCTTCAGGAGCGGCTCGCCTACAGCGCAAGGCACGCGCCCGTAAAACGCCTCGACATTCATATCAATCCACTCGTCGCTGCAGCCAGTGATCTGCTGGTACAGCTTTCGCGACTGGCCATGGCCCCTGCGGTGGGCGATGTCCGCCCGATGAACAGGCAGTTGATCGATCAGGTGAAGCTTTTCGAGGCTCACGCTCATCACCACACCATAGAGCACGATCAGATGCTCGCGGCCCGCTACGTGCTATGCACGGTGCTGGATGAGGCTGTGCTGACAACCTCATGGGGCAGCACCAGTAATTGGTCGACGATGAGCCTGTTGAGCCATTTCCACAAGGAGACATTCGGCGGCGAGAAGTTCTTTCAGTTACTGGAGAAGCTGGGCAGTAACCCCCACAGGCATCTTCATATGCTCGAACTGATGTACCTGTGCATGGCCCTCGGTTTTGAAGGCAAGTACCGCGTGACGTTGCGCGGTGCTGACGAACTGGAGGGCATTCGTGATGGGCTTTATCGACAGATACGCCAGTTGCGGGGCGATGTGCCGCTGACCCTTTCGCCTCAATGGCGAGGCCTGCAGGAGCCGCGCGCGGATCACCCGCGGCTCGTCCCGTCATGGCTGATTGTGATGTTTACCCTGATGACGTTGACGGTGATGTATTCAGGGTTCGCCTGGGTTCTGGGCAAGCATCGCGAGACCGTCCTCGCGCCGTACCACATCGTTGATTCCGTGGCGCCTGGCCGTGCGTCGCAAAACCGAGAGGCACCATGAAAACCCTTTTTAAACACGTATTTTCCGTGCTGCGCAAAACCTGGGCCTGGTCGTTGTTGACGGTGCTGGGCATGATCATGCTGATCTGGTTTTTCGGCCCGTTGCTGGCCGTAGCAGACCAGCGGTTCTGGGAAAGCGCGGTTTCACGTCTGCTGGCAGCCAGCGTCCTGCTGCTGTGCTGGGGGCTGGTAATGGTCGCGGCCAACGGACGTGCGGGCAAGCGTCAACAACAACAGCAAGACAGTGACGTCGATAAGGAACAGTTGCAGCAGCGTATTGCGATCGATAAAGAGCGTCAGGAACTTGCCCGGCGCTTTATGGATGCGTTGCGGCTGATCAAGCGTTCGAGCCTGTACGGCAACCAGGGTGAGTCATGGCGTCAGGCGTTGCCGTGGTACTTGATGATCGGCCCTGAAGGCAGTGGCAAGACCAGCCTGCTGGATTTCTCCGGACTCGATTTTCCGCTCAACAAGGTCGAGCGCAAGCTGACCCGCGACACCCTGAGCACGGCGTACTGCGACTGGTACCTGACCGATCAGGCCGTCATCATGGACACGGCCGGCCGCTACCTGAGCCAGGCCCGATCCGAGATCGACAGCAGCGCGTGGCGTAAGCTGTTATCGCTGTTGCGTGACCGGCGCCGCGCGTGCCCGCTCAATGGTGTGCTGATCACGTTGCCAGTGGACATGCTGATCGACAGCAAACCGAATCGGCTCGAATCCCTGGCCGAAACGGTTCGCGCCCGCCTGGATGAACTCCATCGACAATTGCGTATCGAGGTGCCGGTCTACCTGGTGCTGACCAAGGCCGATGCGGTTGAAGGCTTTGATGAATTCTTCGATCAACTGTCCATGGAGCAAAGTCGACAGGTGCTGGGCGCAACCTTTCGCAAAGGCGAGCGCGGCAACGATATCGCGGTGGTCGGACAGGCACTGGAAACGCTGCTGAAAAGGCTGAGCAGCCAGGTCATCACCCGTCTCCACCAGGAGCGCGACCCTCAGCGCCGCGCACGAATGCTGGAGTTCCCCGATCAACTGGAGCGTATCGGCAGCGGCCTGAACGTTTTTGTCGAAATGGCGTTTTCGGGAAACCGCTACCAGCGCGCGACTCACCTGCGCGGGTTTTACCTGACGCGGGCGCCTCATCGGACCGATCTGGCAGATGCGTTGCCAGGCGCAGCGGCCAGCCAGGAGACCGGCGGCCTGCCTTTGCACCATGCAGGACGGCCAAGGTTTATCCATGACTTGCTGGCTCATGTGATTTTTCCCGAATCCAGCCTGGCGATGCTCGACAAGGCGGTGCGTCGCGTCATCGACTGGCGGCAGCGCGCCCTCTACAGCGGTGCTGCGCTGGTGGTGCTGGCGGCTGGCGCAGTCTGGGCCAACGGGTTCAGCGCCAATCACGACCGTCTGGAAACACTGCGTCTCACCGCCCAGCAATTGTTTCAGCAGCGTGCGCAGATTGCGCCGCAGCACGATGTACTGACGCTGCTTGATGCCTTGAATACGCATTACCAGTCCACTCGGGTCTTTCCCGCGACCGAAGCGCTGGGCTTGATCGAGCGCAATGGTCTCTATCAGGGCGAGGCTGCCAACAGGACGCTGCTGGCCAGCTACCAGGCGCAACTGCAGCAAGCGTTGTTGCCACGCGTGGCGCGTCAGCTCGAGGCGCAATTGCAGGTAGACACCGCGAATCGTGAGCAACTGCTGGGCAATCTGCGTGCGTACTTGATGCTCACCCGGCCGGAGCGACGCGACCGCGTCTGGTTGAAAGAGTGGGTGGCCGCCGACTGGTCGATCCGCTATGCCGGCCATGCTCAGGCGCAACGTCAGTTGAACGAACACTTGCAGCGTCTGCTGGACCTGCCCTTCGATTATCCCGCCAACGCCACGGTGGTGGCGCAGGCTCGCGAATTGCTGCGCAACGAGTCGCTGGCCAATGTCGTCTACAGAGTATTGCGAGACAAGGCCCGCAGTCTCCCTGATTACAGTCTGGCCCAGCGAATCGGCCCACAGCGGATGTTGCTGTCGGGAGCCGACTATCGAATCCCGGGTTTCTTCACTCGTCAGGGTTATCAGCAGTATTTCGTGGTCCAGGGCGCAGGCGTCGTAAGTGAGATCCTGCGCGACAATTGGGTGCTGGGTGATCGCGCAGAGCTGGACACCACCGACATGCGCAGATTGATGATCGAGCTGGAGCAGTTGTACTTCCGCGATTACGCCCATCACTGGTCAGAAGCGGTGGCGCAGACCGCCCTGCAACCTTTCGAAGGCCCAAGGCAGGGTGCCTTGCAGATGGCCGGTCTGACTGCCGCCAACTCCCCCATGGTGCAATGGCTGGTCGAGATTCGCGACAACACCCGTTTCCCGACCCTGGCCGAGAGCATCGACAAGCTGGCATCCGTCGAGACGACAGGTGCGCCGCTCAATGCTGTGGGCAAGGTGGCGTCAGCGGTAGGCACACAGGTGCAGCAGGCGCTTGCAGAGAGCTTGCCTGATGCGCCGAAGAAGGCATTGCAACGCCGCTTCGACCCGTTGCATCGACTGCTGGATGAAGAGAGCGCACCGGGTGCCGACCTGACGACAATGCTGGTTGCCCTGGATGAGCTGCAGCTACAGATGGCCGCGCTGGGCCGATCGGGACAGCCCGAAGTGGCGGCATTCGAAATGGCACGCGCACGCATGAACGGCCAGCGCGATGCCTTGAGCAGTCTGCGCAACGCGGCTGCGCAGCTCCCACAACCGATAGGCGGATGGTTCAATGCGCTGGCCGAGGATGCCTGGAATCATGTGCTGCATCTGTCTTATCAATACGTCAATCAACGTTACAAGGAAGAGCTCTACAGCTTCTACGGGCAGGCGCTCGACAAGCGCTATCCGTTTCATGCCCACAGCAGCAGCGATGTGGCGCTCAATGATTTTCGCGAGTTCTTCAAGTCGCAGGGCGTTGCCGATCGTTTTTTCAACCGTTACCTGAAGCCCTTTGTCAGTGGCGAACCCGGGCATTACCGGTTACGCAGCGTCGACGGCTACAGCCTGCCGATGAGTCGTGCCTATCTTGACCAGATGAGCGGTGTGCAGGCAATTCGTGACAGCTTTTTTGCAGGCGGCACTCAGGAACCGCTGGTGCAGTTCAAGCTTGAGCCCTATACCCTGGATTCGACAGTCAGCCGCGCCGAGTTTCGTCTGGGCAACCAGTCGATGGAATACCGTCACGGGCCTATCGTGCCGGTCGCGTTCACCTGGCCGACCGAGATCGAGGATGGTCGCGCCAGTCTGGTTATGGACAGAATGGTCGGCCGTCCACTGGGTATCGAGAAAAACACAGGGCCGTGGTCGCTGTTCCGTCTGCTGGAACTGATGCAGACCGAGCCGTTGAAAGGGCGTGATGTGTGGGTGCTCAAGGCCGATGTCGGCGGGATGCGCGCCAACTACCTGCTGTTGAGCCAACGCTCTGCGAACCCGTTCGACATGTCTGTGTTGCGCAGGTTGCGCATGCCTGCGCAGCTTTGAGGGGGTGTGACACGATGCCGGACGTGCTTTCAGGTCGCTACAGCATCGAGCGACTGCTCGGCACTGGCGGCATGGGAGCCGTTTATCAGGCACGCGACCTTCTGCATGAGCAGCTCGGCGAGCCTGAGCCTGCTATCGCGATAAAAGTGCTTAACGATGACCTCGTGAAGGCCCCGGATGCTGCTGCCTTGCTTTACAGCGAGTTTGCCTTGACCCGGCACCTGCATCATCCGCATGTGATTCGACCCTATGCGTTCGAGGTGGACGCTGATTCGGATCGGGCGTTCATGACGCTTGAGCTCATGCGCGGCATGCGTCTTGATCAATGGCTTCATCGACGCCCGCACGGCCTGCCGTGGGACCAATGTCGCGAGGTCGCGATTGCGCTACTGGATGCACTGGCGCATGTCCACGAACGAGGCGTGGTGCACGGCGACGTGAAGCCGGGCAACGTCATGCTTACCGAGCGCGGCGTGCGACTATTCGACTTCGGCCTTGGGCGCCCTGTCGACGGTGTGCTCGACGGGTTGCCGCAGCTGGATCGCCAGCGTCTGAAGGCCTGGACACCCTGTTACGCGGCACATGAAATACTCGAAGGCGGTCCGCCGACAAGCCAGGCCGATGTGTACGCTGCGGCCTTGGTGGTCTACGAAATGGCCGCTGGCAGGCAAGGTTCAAGTATCGTCGGGTCGGGGACGAGGTGTGCAGTTGCAGCGCTGGAAAAACCTGCCGGTATGCCGTCCGGTTACTGGTCCTCCTTACGTCAGGCACTCATGAGTGACGGCCGCGACAGGCCGATCAGCGCCAGGCAATTGCACAGGGTTTTTCAGGCTGCGCCGCACAGCCGACTCAGGCAGTGGTTCAAACGCTGATTACCCGATCGCTCGGCAACCGCTATCGTTAAGTCGGCCGTAATCACTCATCAGCACTCAAGGACGCCCAATGCACAGCCTGGACTGGCTCGCCCATCACATGGAACACAGCGACACGTTTGCGCAGTGGCTGCATCAACAATTCAACTATGAATTCGCCGATCAGTCGCTCGCTGACTGGCAGCACGAATTCTCCCAAGGTCAACACAACAATGACTGGACCTGTCTGATCGCGCATGAGCAGGGGCAGTTATTGGGTGGCGCGGCGTTCGCCGATAACGACTTGTCCGATCGACCGGATCTCGGGCCCTGGCTTGCCTGTGTGTTCGTAAAACCCGAGGCACGGGGCAGGGGGCTTGCAGCGCAATTGATCGAAGGCATCTGCCGTCACGCCAGGGCCCGGGGGGTGACCCGTTTGTACCTCCACACCCACGACCAACAGGCGTATTACGCCAGACGCGGATGGAGCGTCCAGGAGCGTTTCGACGCCTGGGGCAAGGCGCAATGGCTGATGTCGCGCGAACTGTAGAAGCGAGCGACTGACGTCATTCAATCGAGCAACTGCACCAGCTGCGACTCCAGCGATGCAGGCTGTACGTCCAGCAAAGCGAGCGTCACCGGCAGCTTGAAACGACGGCGTCCCGCGCTGCCCGGATTCAGGTAAAGCCGTTCGCCACGCCATTCGATGCACGGCTTGTGCGAATGGCCGGTGACCACCAGTCTCACGGGGTCGCTGGAGGGCTCTTCCAGCAGGGCAGGTACATCGGCGATGTCGTGCACCAGCAGCACCTGCCAGCCATTGAGCTTAAAGCGCAGGTGGTCGGGGAGGGTGTCAGCCCAAGTCGCGCCCATGTCGTTGTTGCCACGCACAATGTGCAAGGGGGCGATGGACTTGAGCTGTTCGACGATCTCGGCGCTGCCGATGTCGCCGGCGTGGACGATGTGTTCGCAACCTTCAAGCGCGGCAATGGCTTCAGGACGAAGCAGGCCGTGAGTGTCGGAGATGATGCCGATTTTCATGAATGATCCCTTATGACGTGGACGCAGTGCCGACGCAGTGCTAACCACGTGGCAGTCTTTCGTCCAGACAGACCGTTGACTGAATGAACCGGATTTTAATGCGAGAGATGTCACCGCCTCTTTGATGCTGCGCAGTGTACAAGGCTTGCGCTATGTCATCCATAAGCGTACCGTTCGGTTCACTTATGAGGAGGGTCGCATCATGTCAGCCACTTCGAACGCCTGTCTGGTTCACGAATCGATCAAGCCCGTCATCGGGACGCGTGTCTTCAATGACAAGGAACAACTCCTCAGCGGGACGCTGGCGGGGGAAATACGCGACTTGCTGGAGCAACGGGGCGTTCTGGTGTTTCCGCAGATTGGTTTTACCGACGCCGAGCAGATTGCATTTACGCAAACCCTGGGCACCTTTTCCGCCGAGGCCAGCGACGGCCGCAACATCACTAAAATCACCCTGGATGTGAAGCAGAACCCGGCCGGTGCCGAGTTTCTGAAAGGATCGTTTTACTGGCACATCGATGGAACGCGTAATGACGCACCGATTCTCGCGTCACTGCTGTCGTGCAAGGCCACGGCAAGTTGGGGTGGCAACACCGGATTCTGCAACACCTACGCGGCGTACGAAGCGTTGTCCGAGGCTGACAAGCAGCGTTACGAGGACCTGCGCGTGCTGCACGCGCCCTGGGCTTCGTTGCTCTATTACAACCCGGAACCGAGCCTGGCCATGCTTGAATCGATGCAGGCCATTGGCGAGAAGGAATTGCCGCTGGTATGGAAACATCGCTCGGGCCGCAAGTCGCTGATCCTGGGATGTACGGCGCATCACGTCATTGATGTCGATCACGCCGAGAGCGCGCGGATTCTCGTCGGACTGCGCCAATGGGCGACCGGCGAGTCGTTCAGCTATAGCCATGCGTGGCAGGTAGGCGATCTGGTGATCTGGGACAACACCGGTACCCTGCATCGCGCCGAAGCCTATGACCCCGAGTGTGGTCGGATGATGCATCGAACCAAGCTTGCGGGCGAAGAGCCCTTCGAGTGAACTCAGTGCATAAATAAACCAGGATGTACATTTATGCGTTGACGCGAACGGGTCAGGCGTCTAAAAATACACACCCTGGTGCAGTTATGAGCGGGTGTTGCTCATCACATTTTCGCGACATTTGGCCGCCTATCATCGGCCGATTCCCCCTACGCTCAACTGTTGTCATTCGACCGGAGAACTGACATGTGCGGACCCAAGGAACCCATTGCAGGTGTGTTTGTACTGCTGCTGTTGGCGGCAGGCGGGTGGGCCGCGCAGGAGCCGTTTCCGCACAGTGGCATCGAGGTGTTGCCTGAACCGCAGATGAGCAGCAAGGCACTCGCCGAACCCATTGCTGCCCTGCAACTGCAGTCCGTTACGCTCGATACTCGCCTTCGGTAAGGCTGGCAAAGAAGATACAGCCCACCAGTCTGGCAAACAGGCTGAGGGTTTCGGCCAGGTCAGGGTCGTCGAACAGGGCCAGGCGCGAATCCAGTGCGCACAATGCGCCGAACAAACGGCCATCCGGGAGAAAGATCGGCACTCCGGCATAGCTCTCGATGGCGTATTGCTTGACGATGGGAAGGTTCGCGTAGCGACCATTCTTGCTGACCTCGGGCACGAACAATGCCTGAGGATTACGTCGGAATTCGCTGCACAGCGTCGTCTCCAGCGCGAATGCGTCACCGTCCTCCATGCCGATGTGGCTGGGGTCATACACCGAGCAGGCAACCCAGTCGGCTTCGGTAAACTTTGCGATGCCGGCAAAGCGCATGCCGGTCAGGCGTGTCACCAGCCTCAGCACGTTAGTGGTCGCTTCTATCTCGGCAATCGCCGAACGCTCCTCGGCGGTCAGCAGGACGCGAGTGGCCGTCAACTCAGATGCCATTGATTTCTCCGAATTCAGGGACCGTTCATGGGGTGTGCGCAAGTATCGCATAACGGCCCGATACGACATATGCCAGGTTTGGCAGCGCCTTTCTGTGTCCAGTGTGAAGACGTGCACGTTCAGCGTGTAGTAATAAAACAGCGCTCAGAATACGGTTATTCGTATAGCAGGATTTAAGTGCGCCACACATGTGTAATGATCATGGGGTCGTGTATTTATTTTTTTATCGGGTCGATTGAATAATTGAATCTTTTCATTCGGAGCGGGTCGTGCGTCGTGTAATAAGAGTGTTTGCTCTAAGTTTAAAGTTTCAATCAGGCAGGCCGAAAACCAAGAACTGGAGCAGCGGCAGGGAGTGGCCAATTGCATTATTTTAATATGTCATAAAGAGCCAATTATGCTGAAAACGATACTGGGTAATATCACGGTCAGGTCTAAACTCGTTTTGGGGTTTACGCTGGTTATTCTGTTGACGGTGCTGATTGCATTTACCGGATGGAATGGCATTCTGACGATGAACGACCGCAGTGAGCGGACTGCAGACATCGGCAAGCTGAGCACGTTGACACGTGACATGCGCATTGCCCGCCTGTTGTTCATCATTAATTACGACGCTGAGCGCGCCAGCAATTGGCTCAAGGCCTATGACACCCTCGACAATCACGTGCGCTATGTCGCCACCGTCTTTACGTCAGCGGCCAACGTGCCGCTGATCCAGGCATCGCAGACAGCCATGAAGGACTATCGAGTTCACTATGACAACCTGATGCGGGCGACCGAGGCCCGGGAGGCAGCCAGAGCGGCCTTCGGACGACAGGGTGATTCTGCAGCCGAGGCGTTACGCAAGTTACAGGTTTTCGCCAACTCCGGCGAGGGCAGTGCTGAAGCACGCGAAACAATGGCGCAAGCGATGGCGGTGTTTCAAAAGATGCGCTTTGATGTGCGTGGGTATTCATTTTCATTGAAAGCCGACAGTCTGTTGCTTGCGCACTCGTCAATAAAAGAAACGATCGATTTCATGAACAACTTGCAGGGGTTCACCGGTCAGGCTGATACCCTCCAGCAAGTTTTGACGAATTTGACGGCCTACCAAAACACGATTGAGCAGTTCGTCAATGCTCAGGCCAGCATTGATCAAGCTCAGGCGGGTATTTCAAAGAACATCGATATTCTTCTGTCGTCGACGGACCAGCTTTCCAAAAATCAGGTCACGCTGAGAATGGAAGACATGGACGAGGCCAGAACATTGCTGATCCTCTGGCTGGCCGCCGCAATCGTCGCCAGTGTGCTGGCCGCGTGGGTGATCACTCGCCTGATCGTCGGTCCGCTACTGGAGACGCTGAAACTGGCCGAGCGCGTGGCCGATGGCGACCTGACTCATGACCAGGTCATCACTCGCAAAGACGAGCTGGGCCTGTTGCAAGGCAGCATGCAGCGCATGACGGGTAATTTGCGGGATCTGATGGGCGGGCTGCGCGATGGCGTGACCCAGATCGCCAGTGCCGCGGAACAGCTCTCTGCGGTCACCGAGCAGACGAGCGCAGGCGTGAACACGCAGAAGACCGAGACCGACCAGGTTGCAACCGCCATGCATGAAATGTCGATGACGGTACAAGAAGTCGCCAGGAATGCCGAGCAGGCTTCACAGGCAGCGGTCAATGCCTCCAAAGAAGCGCGTGAGGGAGATGGTGTGGTTGCCAAAGCCATTGTGCAGATCGAAAGTCTGGCAGGCGAGGTCGAGCATTCCAAATCTGCAATGGATGGCCTGAAAAGCGAAAGCGACAAGATCGGTGGCGTGCTGGATGTGATCAAAGCGGTTGCCGAGCAGACCAATCTGCTGGCGCTCAACGCTGCAATTGAGGCGGCGAGAGCCGGGGAAGCCGGCCGAGGCTTTGCTGTGGTCGCTGACGAAGTCAGAAGCCTGGCCCAGCGTACGCAAACCTCGACTGAGGAAATTGCCTCGCTCATCGGTGGGCTGCATACGCGTACCACACAGGTGGCGACCATACTGGAGAGCAGCCGCAAGCTCACCGAAAACAGCGTGGAATTAACGCGTAATGCCGGCAGGTCGATCAACAGCATCACGCAGTCCATTTCAACCATCGAGACCATGAATCATCAGATTGCGGCGGCAGCCGAACAACAAAGTGCAGTGGCCGACGAGATCAACAACAGTGTTCTGAAAGTGCGCGATATTTCCGAACAGACCGCATCGGCGAGCGAGGAAACGGCCTCTTCAAGCATTGAGTTGGCGCGTCTGGGCGTTCATCTGCAAGGGCTGGTCAGCCGTTTCAAGGTCTGACACCGAAGCGGCGGCTGGGCGACTCGGTGCGGGCGCAATGCGCGTACCGGGTTATCGCCCCCAGATTTCCAGCGCATACTCGACAAAACTGCGCAGCTTCGGTACGCGGTAGCGATCCTGCACATACAACAGGTTCATGGGCCGTATGGGCAGCTGATAGTCCGGCAGCAGCGCCACCATCTGACCGTCCAGCAGGTCGCGCTGCACCAGTGCGTCAGGCAGCATGACAATGCCCATGCCTGCACGGGCCGCCTGGTAGAGACCTGTCGAGGTATTGACGACCATCGAGCCTTCTACATCCACCACAACGTCGCCTTCGGGCCCGGTCATGCGCCAGCGTCTGCCGACATCACTCCAGTCATCGCCGGCCGGGTAGGCGAACGCCAGGCAGTTGTGCGCGCGCAGGTCCTGGGGGCGGGCTGGCGTGCCGTGGCGAGCCAGGTAATCGGGCGAGGCGCAGATGGTGAGGGTGTAATCCTGCAAAGGTCTGGCAATCATCGGCAAGGAATCGGGCAGAGTGCCCAGCCTGATCGCAATGTCGAAGCCGTTTTCGATCAGGTTCAGTCGCTGGTTGCTGAGCACCAGATCGAACCTGACGTCGGGAAAGCGTCGGGAATATTCGACCAGTGCCGGGGCCAGCACCTCGGAGCCAAAGGTCAACGGTGCAGTGATGCGAAGGGTACCTGCCGGTTCGCCCTGCGCCTGTTCGGCAAGTTGCTCGGAAGCAGCCACCAGGCCCAGCACCTCCAGACAGCGCTCGTAGTAAGCCCTGCCGAACTCGGTCAGGCGCTGACGGCGGGTGGTGCGGATCAGCAGGCTGACGCCCAGACGCTGCTCCAGCGAGCGCAGATGGTTGCCGACCATGGTGGTGGAGATCGAGCACGCCTGGGCGGCGGCTGTGAGGCTACCGCCTTCGACGACCTTGACGTACACCGTCATTGCCTGAAAAAGGTCCATTATCAATCCCGACTTTAAAATGATTGAAGTGTTACGGGGTTTATCCAGTATGGGTGGCTAACCATACTGCAAAAATACCTTGTGCACCTATGGAGCGACACAGCATGACCACTGCCTGCCTGATGACCACTTATCAACCGCTGGCCCTGAGTTTCAGCCACGGCCTGGGCACTCGCCTGTGGGATCAGACCGGGCGCGAGTATCTGGATGCCGTGGCGGGCGTGGCGGTCACTAATATCGGTCACTCCCATCCTGTGCTGGTAGAAGCGATTCGCGAGCAGGCAGGTCTGTTGTTGCATACCTCCAATCTGTACAGCATTGACTGGCAGCAACGCCTGGCGCAGAGGCTGACGGGGTTGTCGGGTCTTGAACGGGTGTTTTTCAACAATTCCGGTGCCGAAGCCAACGAAACGGCGCTCAAGCTCGCGCGTCTGCATGGCTGGCATAAGTACATCGAACGGCCGCTGGTGGTGGTCATGGAAAACGCCTTCCACGGCCGTACGCTTGGCACGCTGTGCGCCAGTGACGGCCCGGCGGTGCGCTTGGGGTATGGAAGCCTGCCGGGTGACTTCGTCAAGGTGCCGTTTGGTGACCTGGCGACCTTCGACAAGGTCTGCGTCACCCACGGCCACAGGATTTGCGCTGTACTGGTCGAGCCGATTCAGGGCGAGGGCGGTGCACGGGTCGCCCCGCCCGGTTACCTCAAGGCCTTGCGTGAGCGCTGCACAAGGCGGGACTGGTTACTGATGCTCGATGAAATCCAGACCGGTATGGGGCGTACGGGGAAGTGGTTTGCGTTTCAGCACGAGGGCATCGTGCCTGATGTCATCACGCTGGCCAAGGGACTGGGCAACGGCATCCCCATTGGTGCGTGCCTGGCGCGGGGCAAGGCGGCGGGGCTGTTCACGCCGGGCAGCCATGGCAGTACGTTTGGCGGCAACCCGCTGGCATGCCGCGCAGGGTGTACGGTCATCGACATCATTGAGCAGCAAGGGTTGGTGGAAAATGCGCGGCAACAGGGGCAACTTCTGCTGGAGCGTCTGCAGGCTGTATTGAAGGGCCATCCGCAGGTGCTGGAAATCCGGGGCAGGGGTCTGATGATTGGTATCGAATTGCTACAGGCGATTCCTGGGTTGACGGCGCTGGCAGCGCAGGAGCACGGCCTGTTGATCAATGTCACCCGGGGCAAGATCATCCGTCTTTTGCCGCCGCTGGTGCTGGATGCCGCCGAGGTGGAGATGATCGCACAAGGCATCGTCGCAACGCTGGACAGCGCCACGGGCGTGCGACTGGAACGCTCGGCCTGACAAGACCGTTTGCGGGTCAGGGCTATGCCGGGCTGTACCGTGGTGCCTCATATGCGGTAGAACAGGGGAGCATTGCGTGTGTCGACGCAATGGCTACCCCATGGATTCAAAAGGAGCGCACCATGTCAATCCGGTCCCTGACCCTCGCCACCCTGCTCGTCGCTGGCGGGCTTTTCACTGCCGGCCCGGTTTTCGCCGCCGACAGCGACAGCCCGTTGGCGCAGGAGCGTGGCAAGACACGTCCCCTGATCATCATCGCCCCCAGCACCGTCGATCCGACGCTTGTCAGCATCAAGAAGGCGCTTGATGAGCCTGCCAATCGTGAAGCCTTCGCGCAGCGTAACATGGTGCTGTTCACGGTGATCAACACCATTGGCGAACGCAATGGCAAAACCATGGATGCGCAGTCCACCATGGCCCTGATCCGCGAGCTGAAACTGGGCGCTGGCGCGAAAACCAAGGTTATTCTGGTGGGCAAGGACGGGGAGAAGAAGATCGAAAAGGAAGGGGTCGTCGATCCGAAGGAAATCTTCGCCACCATCGACCAGATGCCGATGCGCGAACGGGAAGCCAGCGCACCGCCGCCAGAGCCTGAACCCAAACCTGCACCTGCCGAAAAGGCCGGAAAACCGGTTAAGCCTGCGGCGGGCAGTAAAACCCTGGACGATTGATTGCCGCAGTGGGGCGTGATTGCGAAGGGCAAGCACGCCTGCACTCACTACCAACCGACGCAGTTACTCGCCGCGTATGTACTGTTCTAGCTGTTGAATCAGGCTGGCCTGTTCATCGATGGCTTCCTTGACCAGGTCGCCGATGGAGAGCAAGCCCAGCAGTTCACCGTTCTCCACCACCGGCAGGTGGCGCAGATGGCCGTCGGTCATGATGCCCATGCACGCCTCGACACTCTGCTGAGGATCGACGGTGATCACTTTGCTGCTCATGATCGCGCTGACGGGCGTGCCGACTGAGGAGCGGCCCTTGAGAATCATCTTGCGTGCATAGTCGCGTTCGCTGACCACCCCGACCACCGCACCCTTCTCGACCACCGGCAGGGCCCCGATGTTCTTCTCGGCCATCAGCCTGAGCGCATCGAGCACCATTTGATCCGGGGCAATGGTGTGCACTTTCTGGTTCTGTTCAGCTTTTAATTTCAACAACTGGGCGACGGTCTTCATGGCGCTCTCCGGGATGAGGATGACTCTGTGTCTGGGCACAGTGCTGTCTGCTACAGAATCGTGCAGTCAGTGCAATCCAGCAAGTCGCAAAGCGACTACAAGCAGTTGAAAACCCGACAGTCAGCTTTACGACTGGCCAGTCTGAGCCTCAACGGCCTCAAGAAATGACGACAAGGGCATGGGCCTGTTCAGGTAATACCCCTGAGCCTCGTCGCAGGCCAATGACTGCAGGCTGGTGAGTTGTTGCGCGGTTTCGACGCCTTCTGCAGTGATGGTCATCGACAGGCTGCGCCCCAGCTGAATGATGGCCTGGACGATCGAGTGGCTTTGGGTATTGGTGTCGATCTCGTTGATAAAACTGCGATCGATCTTCAGTGCATCGAACGGGAACATCTTCAGGTAGCTCAGCGACGAGTAGCCGGTCCCGAAGTCATCCATCGACAACCTTACGCCCAGTGCCTTGAGTTGATTGATCAGCTTCAGTGCCGCGTGTGCGTCATGAATCATCACCCGCTCTGTCACTTCGAGTTCCAGCCGATGACTGGGCAGGCCGGTCCTGATCAATACCTGGCGCACGCGCTCCACCAGACCCGGCGTACGGAATTCCACGGCAGAGATGTTTACCGACACGCGCAATGTATCGTCCCAGCGCGCCGCATCGCTACAGGCCCGATGCAGCACCCAGTCGCTCAGCGCCACAATCAGCCCATTGTCCTCGGCCAGACCAATGAACTGATCGGGCATGCACAGTCCAAGCGTGGGATGTTCCCAGCGGATCAGTGCTTCGGCACCGGATATCCTGCCGCTGGCGATGTTGTAACGTGGCTGGTAGCGCAAACTGAACTCATCGTTTTTGATGGCCACACGCAGGTTCTTTTCCATCTCGCGCAGTTGGGTGATGCGCGTGCTCATGATCTCTTCGTAGAATCGCCACGTATTACGGCCTTCTTTTTTCGCCTGATAGAGCGCCAGATCGGAAAACCGAATCAGGTTCTGGCTGTCCTGTGCGTGCTGCGGGAACAGCGCAATACCGATGCTCAGGCCGATCGACACTTCCTGGTTATTGAGCGTGAAAGGCCGGCCGATGAGGGCGATCAAACGCTCGCACAGGCGTTCTATGTCGTCGATCGTCGCAAGGCTCGTCGTCACCATCAGGAACTCGTCGCCCCCTTGCCGGGCCAGCAGACCGCCCGTTGGCAGGCAGCGTGATAGCCGCTCAGCCACTTCCCGGAGCACACTGTCACCCACGCTGTGGCCAAAGATGTCGTTGATGGGCTTGAAGCTGTCCAGGTCCAGATTCAGCATGGTGACTGCAAAACCGGGCTCATGACGGCGCTCAAACGTGCGATTCAGGAAAGCCTGCATCTGGGTGCGATTGGGCAGGCCGGTCAAGGCATCGTGCTGAGACAGGTGAAACAGCCGCGTCTGGTTTTCCACTTCCTGAGTAATGTCCGAGGCAATCCCCAGATACCCGACGATGCGCGAATCGAGCACGATGGGCCTGACGGCAATGTTGCTGGTCCGTACCGAACCCTGGAGCGAATAGTGCGTGCAACGCAGCACGGCGCGCTCGTCCGAAGGGCGTTCAGTGCGAACCCACTCTTCCAGAGACTGGGTCGGACTGGTCAGCAGTTGAGTAAGATGGCGGCCTTTCCAGGGCAGCGATGCGTGGCCGGTCACGCGGGTAAAGCGCTCTGAAAGGTAGGTGATGCGCAGCTGCGCATCGGTTTCCCAGACCCAGTCCGAGGCGCTTTCAGCCACGTTGCGAAAACGCTCTTCGCTGCTGAGCAGCGCAGCCCGGCTCTGGTTGATGAGTTCGAACTGTCGATCCATCAGTTCGGCGGTCCTGATGGTTTTTCTGGAAACGCGTCTGGCGACGAAGGCCAGGGTCATCAGGAACAGGATCAGAACCGGCAGCAGTCCGCTCACCAGCTTCATGCCCGGCCGCTCCGGGTCCCAGCGCAACAGCAGGCCGGGGGCGATTTCCAGCGATGGAAGGTGTTTGGCATCCTGGGCATCGGACGCTTCGCGCAAGCCATGCAGGCCATAGAGCTGCCCCATGGTTCTCAGCTTCTGGGGCGTCAGCGTATAGGCCAGAACCAGTAGCGATTGAGCGGAGTCGGTCGGTTGCACCTGATCATCGCCTCCGGTGGTCAGCGGCGCAGCGATCAGCAGTACCGGAACATGATTGACCCTGCGCATCTGGGTAAAGACTTCATCCTCGCCCGCAGGCTCGCGGGCCTGGGTCACCAGTTGATCCTGACCGCCGTCCAGCCAGTCTGTCAGTTGCAGCGTGGCCAGTTCGCCCTTGTCCACGGCGTAAGAGGTCTGATTCTGCCCATCGATGACAAACACCCCTTCGAACTCGAAATCGGTGTACAGCGAGGCACCAAGGTTGTTACGCGTATACGCCCACTCCTTGTCGACCTTGATGTGCAGATGCTTGTAAGCGTCTCCCCAGAACGCGTTGTCCTTGAAGGTCGCTACCAGGGCTTTTTCCCTTGATTGCCAGATTTTTTCGACCAGCCGCTGACTCTGCTGCGCTGCGCTTTGATTCAACTGCCAGGCGATATAGAACAACGAAGCGATCATGACAGACGAAAGCGCGCCCAGCAGGCCGGCCATGGTCAAAAGGGTGCGGCGCGCCAGAAACGTGTTGCCACGAACGGTGACTGGCAGGGGATCAAGCGAATCGAGCGATTTCATTACTGCTATTCCAGGGTCAGTAGCGTCCACACGACAGGTTGCGAACAGAAAGGCTTCACTTACCTGTGGCGGGTGCGTCCACTCGGATGTGCAGTCCATGGCCACATACGTGTACCGGGTTATCGGCTCAGACAAATGTTTCTTGAACCGACCGTCAGGCGCGCACGTGCAGTCATAGCCACGTAGAATCAGGCGCTTAATCGTCTGATCGAGGTTGTACCGTTGGAGTTACAGCAGGGCTTCATTCTGAGCCGGCACTGGCAGGACACGCCCGCCGGGACTGAAGTCGACTTCTGGCTGGCGACCGATGACGGCCCGCGCCACATCCGCCTGCCGTGCCAACCCTCTGTCGCGTTCATTCCCGCCGAACAGCAGGAGCGCGCCCGTTCATTGCTGCGGGCCGAGCGTGGCGTGGAGTTGCGGCCGCTGCAATTGTGCGACTTTCGCCATCGGCCGGTGCTGGGGGTGTACTGCCAGCAGCATCGGCAATTGATGAACATCGAAAAACTGCTGCGCAAAGGCAACGTCGATGTCTACGAAGCCGACATCCGGCCGCCCGAACGCTACCTGATGGAGCGCTTCATCACTGCGCCTGTGCAGTTCAGCGGCACGGCGAATGCCGAAGGTGTGCTGTGCGATGCGCAGATCAGGCCCGCTGTGGCGTATCGTCCCCGATTGAAACTGGTCTCGCTGGACATCGAAACCACGGCGCGTGGCGAGCTGTATTCGATTGCGCTGGAAGGCTGTGGTCAGCGCCAGGTGTACATGTTGGGGCCTGCCAACGGTGGCAACGAGGCGTTGGACTTTCAGCTCGACTACTGCGACACCCGCGCGCAGCTGCTGGAGCGGTTGAACGAATGGTTGGCGCTCCACGACCCCGACGCGATCATTGGCTGGAACGTGGTGCAGTTCGACCTGCGGGTGCTACACGAGCATGCCCAGCGCTTGAACATTGCGCTCAAGCTGGGCCGTGGTGGCGAGGCCATGGGCTGGCGCGAGCATGGCAGCCGCAATAATCATTTTTTTGCCGACATCAGCGGGCGGCTGGTCATTGACGGGATCGAAGCGTTGCGGTCGGCGACCTGGAGCTTTGCGTCGTTCAGTCTGGAGAACGTCGCACAGACCCTGCTGGGCGAAGGCAAGGCTATCAGCACGCCGTATCAGCGCATGGATGAAATCAATCGCATGTTCGCCGAGGACAAACCGGCGCTGGCGCGTTACAACATCAAGGACTGTGAACTGGTCACGCGGATCTTCGCCAAGACTCAACTGCTGACGTTTCTGCTCGAACGCGCCACCGTCACCGGGCTGCCCGCCGATCGCAGTGGCGGCTCAGTCGCTGCGTTCTGCCATTTGTACATTCCGCTGATGCATCGCCAGGGTTTTGTCGCGCCCAATCTGGGCGAGCGCCTGCCCGAAGCCAGCCCCGGCGGTTTTGTCATGGACTCGCAGCCGGGCCTGTACGAATCGGTGCTGGTGCTGGATTACAAGAGCCTGTACCCGTCGATCATTCGCACCTTTCTCATCGACCCGGTCGGGCTGGTCGAAGGCCTGCGTCACCCGGATGACAGCACCTCGGTGCCGGGTTTTCGCGGCGCACGGTTTTCCCGAACGCGGCACAGCCTGCCAGCCATCGTCGAGCGCGTCTGGCAGGGGCGGGAAACAGCCAAGCGGGAACAGAATGCACCGCTGTCCCAGGCATTGAAAATCATCATGAACGCGTTCTACGGCGTACTGGGCTCCAGTGGCTGTCGGTTTTTCGATCCGCGGCTGGCATCGTCCATTACCCTGCGCGGGCATGAAATCATGCTCAAGACCCGCGAGCTGATCGAGGCGCAGGGCTACACAGTGATTTATGGCGACACTGACTCGACCTTCGTCTGGCTTGGCCGACCGCATGGCCAGGAAGAGGCGGCAGGCATCGGCACGGCGCTGGTCCGGCAGGTCAACGACTGGTGGCGCGAGCATTTGCAGAACACCTATGGTCTGGACAGTGCCCTTGAGCTGCAATACGAGACACACTTCAAACGCTTTCTGATGCCGACCGTTCGCGGCGCAGAGGAGGGCAGCAAGAAGCGTTACGCCGGGCTCGTCATCCGCGCCGACGGCAGTGAAGAAATGGTCTACAAGGGGCTGGAAACCGTTCGTACCGACTGGTCGCCCCTGGCCCGGCAATTTCAGCAGGAGCTGTACCTGCGGATCTTCAAGCGTCAGCCGTATCAGGATTATGTGCGCGACTATGTGCGGCGCACACTGGCAGGCGAGCTGGACGACCTGTTGATCTATCGCAAACGTCTGCGCCGCAAGCTGGACGACTACCAGCGCAACGTCCCGCCCCACGTGCGCGCCGCGCGGCTTGCCGATGATTACAACGATCTGCAGGGCCGTCCGCGCCAGTACCAGAGCGGCGGCTGGATCAGCTATGTGATGACCCTGGCCGGGCCTGAACCCCTTGAAATCCGTACCGCGCCCATCGACTACGACCATTACGTGACCCGCCAGCTTCAGCCGCTGGCCGATGCCATTCTGCCGTTCGTGGATGACGACTTCGGCACCTTGATCGGCGGGCAGCTTGGGCTGTTTTAACCCGTTTTTTTCTGGATGCAGGCACTGTCCTGCGCGCTGGACATGACGCAACGCTTGTAAGGATTGAGTGTGAGCAGAGAACAACTTGAACAGCAGCAGATTGCGATCTATTTCATGGCCGTGCTGGTAGCGGCTGTCGGCGGCCTTTTCGCGCCTGTTGCCGGGCAGGCATTGGGTGTGCTGGTCACGCCTGCGATTGCCGTGCTCATGTACGCCATGTTTCTGCAGATCCCGTTCCTGGATTTGCGTCAGGGGCTTGGCAACAAACGCTTCCTGCTCGCGCTGCTGATCGCCAACTTCATCGTGATACCTGTACTGGTCTGGTTACTGACTCTTGGGCTGAGTGAACACCCGGCGATTTTAGTGGGGGCCTTGCTGGTGCTGCTCACGCCGTGTATCGACTATGTGGTGGTCTTTACTCACCTTGGCAAGGGTGATTCCAGATTGACCCTGGCGGCCACGCCCGTGTTGCTTCTGCTGCAACTGTTGTTACTGCCGCTGTACCTGGCGTTGATGCTGGGCAGTGCGTCATCAGTGGCGATTTCCATCAGCCCCTTTGTCGAGGCGTTCGTGGTGCTGATCGTTCTGCCTCTGGTACTTGCGGTGCTCACTGCCGCCGGGGTCAAGCGCTTTCCGGTTGTGGCGCACTGGAACAATGCCTGGGCGTGGATGCCTGTTCCGGCGATGGCCGGGGTGCTGGTCGTGGTAATGGGTTCGCAGATCACGGCGGTGGTGAGCGGCCTGGATCAGTTGCTGCCGGTCATCCCTGTCTACCTGGCGTTCATGGTGCTTGCGCCGCTGACAGGCGCGCTGGTCGCGAAGGGCTTCAGGCTGCCTGCAGCCACTGCCAGATCGGTGGCGTTCAGCACTTCGACGCGCAACTCGTTGGTGGTCTTGCCGCTGGCGCTGGCCTTGCCCGAAGGGATCAGGCAGCTGGCGGCCGCGGCCGTCATCACCCAGACGCTGATCGAGCTGGTCAGTGAGCTGATCTACATTCGCGCGATTCCGGCGTTGATCCGTGACGAGAAGCAGCGCGAGGCGGCGCAGTAACGGGTGATGTGATCAATGCGGCGTCAGTTGCTCAGCCAGTCTTGGCAGCAATTGCTCGCACGATGCTTCGATTTTCATGTCCAGCAGCTCGTCGGCGCGGGTCTTGCCGTGGTTGATGGCAATGACCGGTTTGCCCTGTTCGGCCATCGCCTTGCACAAACGGAAGGCTGACCAGGCCATCAGCGAGGTGCCTACCACCAGTAACCCTTCGGCCTGCTCGGCGCTGAGCGTGGCTTTTGCGGCGGTCGGGGCCGCGACGTTCTCGCCGAAGAACACCACGTCAGGCTTGAGGCGGTTGCCGTCGCAGTGAGGGCAATGCGGCACTTTGAAGGCGGCCTCGAAGGCGGGGTCCAGCAGTGTGTCGCCGTCGGGCGCCTGAGTGGCATGCACGCCGAGCAAATAGGGATTGTGTTCCAGCATCACGTCTTGAATCGCCGCCCGATCGTGACGTTGCTGGCAATCCAGGCACAGCACTCGATGCAGGCTGCCATGCAACTCGATAACGTCATGACTACCCGCCTGACTGTGCAGCGCGTCGACGTTCTGGGTGATCAAACCGGTGATGGCGTCATCGTTTTGCAGGCGCGCCAATGCCTGATGCGCAGCATTGGGCAGCGCCGCACGGATTCTCGGCCAGCCCAGCATGGCCCGCGCCCAATAGCGTTGGCGCGCTGCCGGGTTATTGATGAACTCCTGATACATCATCGGCTGTTTGCCGCGGCGCACGCCTTCCTTGTCACGATAGTCGGGAATGCCGGACGCAGTGCTGATGCCTGCCCCTGTGATCACCAGAAACGGCCGCTCGGCCATGTATCGTGCAAGGGCATCGAGCTGTTCGCGAACAGGGCTGGCCAGCATTTCAAACCTCGGATGGTCGGCAGATCATGGGCGGGACATTACCATCAAACGCACGGCCAGCAAGGTCAGCACGCCAGCCAGCAGACCGGACTGCAGCATCGGAAAGCGCCCATTGGCAGAGAAAAGCCGGCCCAACGAGTGCGCAAACACCCCCAGCAGCACATGAAAGATCAATGCCAGAAAGGTCAGCCAGAGGCCGAGAATCAGCAGTTGTTGCGCGATTGAACCTGCCTCCGGTTTGACGAACTGTGGCAGGAACACGATGAAGAACAGCAGCGCCTTGGGGTTGAGCAGGCTATTGAGCGTGGCGTGCCAGAACACAGCCTTCATCGAAACGCCCTGTCTGGCCGTGCCTTGGGTCAGGCTGCCGCTTCGCAGCGTTTTGTAAGCCATCCACAGCAGGTAGGCGGCGCCGCAGTAACGAATGATGTCGAATGACGGCGGCCAGGCCGCCACCAGCCCGGAAACCCCGGTGGCGGTGAGCAGTGTCAACAGGCTGTCCGCCAGCGCAATGCCCAGCGCCACGGCCAGGGCTCCACGCCAGCCATAGGCCATGGCGTGGCTCAGTGCAAACGCCATGTTCGGCCCGGGAGACAGCAGCAACAGGATGATCGCACCGCTGAAAACGGCGATGGTTTGTAGATCCGGCATCGCGAGGTTCCTTGATCGGCTTGAGGTGACTTCCTTGAGTCAACGTTAACGGAGAAGCTCGCCGGCGCTGCGGTACAGCTGGCGTGCATTAATGCGGAACACCTGATTGCTACAGCCGGACCTGCGTGGCAACCTTTGCGGCCCACTCCCGGAAAGGAATCTACACGCATGCCATCGTTCATTTTCAAGCAGGTTGACGTTTTCAGTGATCAACCGCTGCTCGGCAACCCGTTGGCCGTTGTGCTCGGTGCGGACGGTTTGAGTGATGAGCAAATGGCAGCCTTCGCTCGCTGGACGAACCTGAGCGAAACCACGTTTCTGCTCAAGCCCACCGATCCTCGCGCCGATTATCGCGTGCGCATCTTTACGACACTCGACGAGCTGCCGTTTGCAGGCCATCCGACCTTGGGCAGTT
This sequence comes from Pseudomonas asturiensis, assembly GCF_900143095.1. Lineage (GTDB taxonomy): Bacteria > Pseudomonadota > Gammaproteobacteria > Pseudomonadales > Pseudomonadaceae > Aquipseudomonas > Aquipseudomonas asturiensis. The sequence goes on from NZ_FRDA01000001.1 coordinate 285,323, forward strand.
GCCATGCGTGGCTGGAGAGCGGAGGTATTGCTCAAGGCGACGAAATCGTTCAAGAGTGTGGCGTAGGCCTGATCAGGATTCGTCGTGACGGCAAGCAATTGGCGTTTACCGCACCGCCATTGTTGCGTTCCGGTCCTGTGGAAACGGATCTGGTCGAGCGCGTCCGTGATGGCCTCGGCCTTGAAAAAGGCGCGATTCTGGAAGCGCGCTGGGCCGACAACGGTCCGGGTTGGCTGGTTGTCAGGTTGGCCAGTCGTGCCGACGTACTTGCCTTACAGCCGGATAACGTAAAGCTTGAGGGGCTGAAAATCGGGGTGTTCGCACCCTGGAACCCGGCAACGGAGGGCGACGAAGCGCAGTTTGAAGTGCGCGCTTTCGTGCCAGGAGACGGTATGGCCGAAGATCCGGTGACGGGCAGCCTCAACGCCGCTATTGCGCTTTGGGTGCTGGAGGACGGGCTTGCGGCGGACAGCTATGTCGCCAGTCAGGGTGCTGCGATAGGCCGCAAGGGGCGGGTGCACGTCAAACGCCTGGGCGATGATGTGTGGGTGGGAGGGGCGACGGTGACGTGCATTGACGGGCGGGTTTCGATTTGAAAAAACCTTGAACCGGCAGGTATCGGTGCGGGTGTCCGTGAAGAGGCAGGTACATCCGACAAATATTCAGGGACTGGAAGACGGTATTCGCGGACAAGTCCGCTCCCACAAGGTCTCGAACGGCGTCTAACCCATTGATGAAACTGGGTGAACTGGCCCCTTCGCGGACAAGTCCCACTGACTGAAACCGGTTTTCAATCCGTGGGAGTGGACTTGTCCACGAAGACTGACTTTCAGGCGCAATATTTCGACTGAATGTACCAACCCCTTCGCGGGCAAACCGAGCGCCGCCCGGTCCGCTCCCACGACCGGTGTTCAATCCCGATGCGCAATCTTCTTGCCGCGTCGGGCGGCAATGTCGTTGGCCTGACCGTCACGCTGTTTGCCGGTTCGCGCCTGGGTGATCAGCGCCGGAATCAAGGGACCCTCTGGCAGATTCTTCCAGAAGCGTGAGGGGAAATGACCCTCCATGACCTCGGGATTGAGCCGTGCCGGGTTGAAGATGTGGCTGTAATAGGTCAGCCACAGCTCGCCATGCGGGTCGTCGACCTGTCGCGCCATTGTCTTCCAGGCTTCTGGGCAGCGACGCTCGTGAATCAGTTGTTTGCCATCGTAATAAACCCCGTCCTGGGGCGTTGCGATCATCCAGCGGTGCTGACCCATGCGGCCGATGAAGTGTTCACTGGCACTGTGCAGGATGTCGTGGGCCGGTTCATGCCAGGCCACGTACTCCGGGCGCATCAGTTGATCCGACTGCTCAGGCGCAGGCAGCGCCACGAAACGCAGAAAAGCATGCAGGTGATGCGCTTCTCGGCTGATGGACTTGAGTCGCCGATGCAATTCACTGCCCAGCTTGTCGCCCGCCATCATTGCCGTGCGGTCGCCGTGACTGACACGCCATAAAACCTCATACAGCAAGCTCCAGCGCTGTTCGCCACGATAGCGTGAGGCGCTTTCCAGCAGATGCAGCAGCTCAAGCGGAACGCGTGCCTGAAAAGGGCCTTGCTGGCTCGGACACTCTTCGTCGCTGCCAAACAGGTCGGCGGCATCGGGAGACTTCCAGCTAACACGGCTGGGGTCTATTCCATGACTCAACAGCCAGCGCGCCTGCTGTCGCCAGGTGTCGAACAGGTCATCGCAATCCAGGCAGATCATCCCCACAGCCCCATCTGCTGGGGCTGCGGCCGGTCACGCAACTGATGGTGCAGGAACTCGCTGGTGGTCTCGGCCTGAGGCGGATGGTAGTCACTGGTGATGATGAACGGCTTGGCCTTGGCCAGCACACAGCGCATGCGGGTCAGGTCTTCATAGCGGATGCGCCGTTGCCGACGCAGCTCCACGAGTCGCTGTGTCGTGCGAATGCCAATACCGGGCACGCGTGCGATCAGTGCCGGGTCGGCGTTGTTGAGATCCAGCGGGAACACTTGCCGGTTGCCCAGCGCCCAGGCCAGTTTCGGATCGATGTCCAGCGCCAGATCACCCGGGCCATTGAGCAATTCGCCCGCAGTAAAACCATAGCCGCGCAGCAGGAAGTCCGCCTGATACAACCGGTGCTCGCGCATCAACGGCGGGGCGGCCAACGGCACGCTGTTCGGGCTGTTGGGGATCGGGCTGAACGCCGAGTAATAGACCCGACGCAGTTTGAAGTTGCTGTACAGCGACTGGGCACTGTGCAGGATGGTGCTGTCGTCCGTCGCATCGGCACCGACGATCATCTGCGTGCTCTGCCCGGCAGGTGCGAACTTCGGGGCACGCGGCTCGTTACGCACGGTCTGCTCGCCGGTATAGATGGTCTGCATGGAGCGCTTGATCGAGGCGACGTCCTTTTCCGGTGCCAGCGTCTGCAGGCTCGCGTCGGTCGGCAGTTCGATGTTTACGCTCAGACGATCGGCGTAGCGACCGGCCTGGGCGATCAGTGCGGGATCGGCGTCAGGAATGGTCTTGAGGTGAATGTAACCCCGGAATTCGTGGACCTCGCGCAGCAGGCGGGCGACCTCGACCAGTTGTTCCATGGTGTAGTCCGCCGAACGAATGATGCCGGAGCTGAGGAACAGCCCGCTGACGCAATTGCGGCGATAGAAATCCAGGGTCAGGGTGACCACTTCCTCAGGTGTGAAGCGGGCTCGGGGCACGTCGCTGGAACGGCGATTGACGCAATATTGGCAGTCGTACAGGCAGAAGTTGGTGAGCAGAATCTTCAGCAGCGAAACACAACGCCCGTCAGGCGTGTAGCTGTGGCAAATGCCCATACCGTTGGTGGAGCCGAGGCCGGATTTATCCTGCGAACTGCGTTTGGGTGCTCCGCTGCTCGCGCATGACGCATCGTACTTGGCGGCGTCCGCCAGAATGCTGAGCTTGTCGATGAGCTGCATGGAATACCCCTTTACTGTTTGCATGTACAGTATCGGGTTGCAGGTCAACTCTCAAGTCACTCGACAGCAAGCAGACCGAAGGTCGCTCGGCATCTGCCCAATGATGGCAAATGTAAATGTTATTTTATAACGGTTTATAACGAGGCTATGTAATACTGTAACGAATAGTTTCAGGTTGATTTTTTGTGAAGACATCCCAGCCTCCTTCAATCGCACATTCGGTTCTGGCCCAGTCAGCCTGGAAACGCATTGTGTTCTGCCTGTTCGTGCTCGCCTTGTTGTGGCTGGCCGTCGCCTGGTCGGTGGACATTCCGTGAGTGCCGCCATTGCGCTGGAAAACCTCACGGTCGCGTATGAGCGCCGTCCTGCCGTGCATCACATCAGCGGGCGGTTCGAAGCGGGGAGTCTGACCGCCATTGTCGGTCCCAATGGTGCAGGCAAATCCACCCTGATCAAGGCCATTGCCGGGACCATGAAACCTGCGCAGGGCCGTGTTGATCGCGGTCGTCTGGCGACCCGTACTATCGGTTATCTGCCCCAGGCCGCCGAGATCGACCGCGGTTTTCCGCTCAGCGTTGCCGACACCGTGGCCATGGGCGCCTGGCACAGCATCGGGCCTTTTCGCAGTCTGACGCGCAAGCATGCCGACCTGACTCGGCAGGCGCTGCTGACGGTCGGGCTGGAAGGCTTTGAAGCGCGCAGCATCGGCTCGTTATCGTCCGGGCAGTTCCAGCGGGTGCTGTTTGCGCGGCTGCTGCTCCAGGATGCGTCAGTGATTCTGCTCGACGAACCGTTTACCGCCATCGATGCGCGCACCACCCGCGATCTGCTGGAACTGGTGCGTGTCTGGCACGGCCAGGGCCGGACCGTGATCGCGGTGCTTCACGACATTGATCAGGTGCGTCAGCATTTTCCGCAGACCTTGTTGATGGCCCGCGAAGCCATCGCCTGGGGCGATACATCCGAGGTGCTGAGCGTCGCGAACCTGCGCAAGGCGCGCAACATGGCCGAGTACTGGAGCGTCGATGAATCGATGTGCGACGTCGGGGAGGAGCGCTCATGATGCTCTATACGCTCATCATTGAGCCCTTTGTCGAATTCGGCTTCATGCGCCGCGCGCTGGTGGCGTGTCTTGCGCTGGGCATTGGCTCCGGTCCGGTCGGCGTGTTGTTGATGCTGCGGCGCATGAGCCTGGTGGGTGATGCCATGAGCCATGCCGTGCTGCCGGGCGCTGCGGTCGGTTTCATGGTGGCGGGCCTTTCACTGCCTGCCATGGGCTTTGGCGGTTTGATCGCGGGGCTTGCGGTGGCTTTGTTGTCCGGTCTTGTCAGCCGACTCACCGCATTGCGCGAGGACGCCAGTTTTGCCAGCTTCTACCTGACCTCTCTGGCGGCAGGCGTGTTGATCGTTTCGCTGCATGGCTCAAGCGTCGACCTGCTGCACGTGCTGTTTGGCACCATCCTGGCCATCGACAGCGCTTCTATCTACATGGTCGGCGGCATCGCTTCGTTCACCTTGATGCTGCTGGCTGTGATCTATCGCCCGCTGGTGCTTGAGTGTTTCGATCCGGGCTTTCTGCGGGCTGTCGGCGGACGCGGATCGCTTTATCACGTGCTTTTTCTGTTGCTGGTGGTGTTGAACCTGGTAGCGGGCTTTCAGGCGCTGGGCACTTTGATGGCCGTCGGGATGATGATGCTGCCGGCGACGGCGGCGCGTTTCTGGGCCAGTTCGTTGAGCGCACTGATGCTGATCTCGACCCTGCTGGCCACTCTGGCAGGCTTGATTGGCTTGATCGTGTCCTACCACTTCGGCGTCGCCTCGGGGCCAGCCATTGTCCTGACTGCCAGTGCGTTCTACATGTTTTCTCTGCTGTTCGGGCGTACGGGCATCCTGCGCCGACTGTTTCCCAAACCTCACCTGGCTCACTGAAAAAGGTATGTCATGAAACGATTGATGTTATTGAGTTCAATGGCTGCGCTGGCGTTGTCGGCCTTTGCGTCCATCGCCCAGGCCAAGCCGCTTGAAGCGGTCGCGTCCTTTACGGTGATCGCCGACATGGTGAGCACCGTCGGTGGTGATCGGGTGCATGTCAAATCGCTGATTGGCCCCAATGGCGACCCGCACGTCTACGAGCCGACGCCGACGGATGCGCAAGCGCTGAAGAACGCTGACCTCACCTTCGTCAGCGGCCTGCATCTGGAAGGCTGGATGGATCGTCTCATCAAGGCATCGGGCTACAAGGGCCAGCCGGTTGTGCTGTCCGACGGCATCAAGACCCGCAGCATGGATGAGGATGGCAAGCGCATCACCGACCCTCATGCGTGGAACAGCGCCGCCAATGGCGTGATCTACGTGCGTAATATCGTGACTGCGCTGAAGAAGGCCGACCCTGAGGGCGCAGGTGTTTACCAAGCCAATGGCGACCGTTACATCGCTCAGTTGCAGGCGCTGGATCAGTATGCCCGCGACCAGGTCAAGGCGATTCCAAAAGCCAACCGCAAGATCCTCACCTCGCATGATGCGTTCGGCTATTTCGGCGATGCCTACGGCGTAACTTTCCTGTCGCCGCTTGGCTTTTCCACTGAGTCGGAAGCCTCGGCGGCAGACGTTTCGAAACTGATCCGTCAGATCAAGGCCGAGCACGTCAGCGCTTATTTCTTCGAGAACTCGGGTGATCCGCGCCTGGTCAAGCAGATTGCCGAGGCCAGCGGCGCCCAGCCTGGTGGTGAGTTGTACGTAGAGGCGTTGTCGCCAGCAGACGGTCCGGCTGCGACCTACGCACAGATGTTTCGCTACAACGTAGACACCCTGGTGGCCGCGATGAAGAAGCATCAGTAATCACGATCAATCCTCAGCGGGGTGTAGCAGGTCGAGGCTATCCAGTCGCCATACGCCTCGCTCGCGTTCAGGTAAGCGGCAACCTGAACGCGACCGTTTCCCTTGCCCCGTCAGGCGCTGTATTGCAGGCGACGTCGTCCTGTACGTCGCCTGCAAGCGTAATCATCCAGAACGCATTGAACCCTTCAGTTGTAATGCCTTCGGTTTTGCCTGTGTCGATGAAGTCGTCGAGCGACAGCCATTCCAGCACGGCGTTGTAATGTCCGACGAGGGTGTACAGAGGCTGAGGCTGTTGCGGTGTCGCCCGGTCGGCGAACACCAGGCCAGACAAATAGTGGGGAAGGGCGGGTAAGCGATAAGGGTCAATCTGAGCAGACATGTCGTCATCCTCTCTGTTCGGAGGGTGGAGGGAATGTCGTACTCCTTTACTGCGCGACCTACAGATCATAACGCGCAGCCCTTGATAGACAAGGGCTGCGCGACCGGCTGCCTCAGTTGTTGACGAATTTGAAGACGGTGGTCTGGGTGTAGGCCTTGCCGGGATCGAGTCGAGTACTCGGGAATTTCGGCTGGTTAGGCGCATCCGGGTAGTGCTGGGTTTCCAGTGTGAACGCGCCCCAGTGCGGGTACACCTTGCCGCCCTTGCCATGAATGCTGCCATCCAGGAAATTGCCGGTGTAGAGCTGTACGCCGGGTTCGGTGGTGAACAATTGCAGCGTGCGGCCCGACTGCGGATCGGTGACTTCAGCGGCCAGCTTCTTCACGTCGCCCTTGGTGTCGAGTACCCAGTTGAAATCAAAGCCGCCTTGCTTGGGTTCGGCATATTTGAGCTGCTGGTTGTCTTCCTTGATGTGCCGACCAAAGGCGGTGGGCTTGAGGAAGTCCATGGGTGTGCCCTTGACGGCGGGCAGCTCGCCAGTCGGAATCAGTTTGTCGTTGACCGGCGTGTAGTGCGAGGCGTGCAACGTGGCGACCTGCTTGAGAATATCGCCGCTGCCTGCGCCCGCCAGATTGAAGTAGCTGTGGTTGGTCAGGTTCAGCACGGTGGGTTTATCCGTGGTGGCACGGTAGTCGATCTTCAGCTCGTTCTTCTCGTTCAGGCTGTAGGTGACTTCGGTGGTCAGCGTACCGGGAAAACCCATTTCGCCGTCGGGGGAGACATAGGTCAGCTTCACGCCGACCGACTCACCGGTCTTGGCCTCCTCAGCTTTCCAGAGCCGTTTGTCGAAGCCTTGATTGCCACCGTGCAGCGCGTTGGTCTTGTCGTTGAGCGGCACCTGATAGGTTTTGCCGTCCAGGGTGAACTTGCCGCCTGCCAGGCGATTACCGAACCGACCGATGGTGGCGCCAAAGTACACCGTACCGTTGTTCTGGTAGCCCTGCACATCGTCGAAGCCCAGCACGATGTCTTCCACCTTGCCCGCTTTATCCGGGACCAGCAGCGATTGCAGGGTAGCGCCGTAGGTAATGATGCTGGCTTGTACGCCGTGGCTGTTGCGCAGGGTGTACTTCTCGACCGCCGTGCCATCTGGCAGTTGCCCGAAGTTGCTGTGTTCGCTGGAAAGCGTTGCGCCGTGCGCGGTCAAGGTGCTGATCATGAGAGACAGTCCAAGGGTGCTGAGAAGAGCATGCTTTTTCATCTTATCTACCCACTTTTATTTTTATTGGTAAGACTATTTGATCGGCTTTTTATCCGATGGAAGGATTTATAGCCCAAAAAATGCTGCTTGAAAAATTAATTGTAATACTATTTAGTAATGCAGGCGTTGCGTTTGCCGAGGGGTGATCATCAGCCGGTTTGACAGCCATTGGTATGATGATTAGCCTCGGCTGACTGAATCGCCAGGCGGGGCATCGGGACATGAGCAGTAATTTCCACGCATCGACGGTGGATTGGCTGGGTGCCTGGATTGCAGCAGGCAATGTGTTGCCGGGGCAGACACTGAAAGTGGAAGCCGCGCTGTGCGAGGAGCTGGGTGTCAGCCGCACGGTGCTGCGGGAAGCAATCAAGACGTTGGTGGCCAAAGGGCTGCTGGAGGTCGGTCCCAAGGTCGGGACGCGCGTGTTGCCGTTGCGTTCGTGGAACCTGTTCGACCCACAGGTCGTGGGTTGGCTGGCGCGCAAGGGGCTTCCTGAGGCGTTCGTCAAGGATCTGCTGGATCTGCGCAGAACCATCGAACCGATGGCCGTGCGTTGGGCGTGCGAACGGGCTTCGGCACAACAGATTGAAGAGATTCGTGAAGCGTATCGCCTGCTGGAGGCATCGGTGACCGATAAGGGTGATTACAACCTGGCGGACCGGCGTTTTCATGAGGCGGTGCTGGCGGCCAGTCATAACCGGTTCATCGAGCAAATGTTGCCGGCCCTGGGGGCGTTACTGGCCGTATCGTTTGAAGTGACCTCGGGGATGCCGGGCCAGTTGGGCAAGACCCTGCCATTGCACAGGGAGCTGGCCGAGGCCATCGCCACTCGCGATGCGGGGCGTGGGGTGTGGGCCTGCATGAGCCTGATCGAGCAGGCGGCGGAGGTGATCGACACCTACTTTGCACGCCAGAAGGGCGCCTCTGACGACGCGTTGTGAACACCAGAAATGCTGTTGCGATGATTGCATCACCCTGAAAAGTACCTTTTACAACAATAACAAAGGACATTTTCATGAACTGGCTGCCCGTCTCCGAGCACCGATTCAAGCTGGGCGAAGGCTCCTTCTGGGACGCCGAACAGCAGGCCCTCTACTGGGTCGATATCGCAGGCTTCCTGGCCTGCAGGCTCGTCAATGGCGAGTACCGGCAGTGGCGAATGCCCGAGCCGGTGTCGGCCTTCATCCCGACCGCGCAGGGCGATGCACTGGTCACACTGGCCAGCGGCGTCTATCGCCTTGATCTGAATGCCGTCAAAACTTCTCTCTCGCTGTTCTGTGTCGCGGATCCCGTGTCCGGCAACCGCGCCAATGAATCGCGCTGCGATACGCAGGGCCGTCTGTGGTTGGGCAGCATGCAGAACAATATCGATGCGCAGGGCGGCGATGTTCCGCTGGTTCGCCGGTCGGGCGGGCTGTTTCGCGTCGATCCCGATGCGCGCGTCACGCGGCTGCTTGACAGCCAGGGCATCGTCAACACCTTGCTGTGGAATGCCTCGGGGGACGTGCTGTACAGCGCCGACACCCTGGATGAAGTCATCTATCAGTATCCGATTCGGTCAGACGGCAGCCTGGGCCCGCGTCAGGTCTGGGCCGCCGGGCAGTCGCGCGGTTCTCCCGATGGCTCGGCGATGGATGCCGAGGGTTATGTCTGGAATGCGCGTTGGGGCGGAGGCTGCCTGATCCGCTTTGCACCTGACGGCAGCGTTGATCGGGAGATCGACCTGCCGGTCAGCCATCCCACCAGTTGCGTGTTCGGTGGTCCTGACCTGAAGACGTTGTACGTCACCAGCGCTATGCCTGCCGACGCTGAGGGTGAGTTCGACGGTGCAGTGTTGATGGCCGAGGTCGGCATTGAAGGCCTTGAATGCAGCCGCTTTGCGGGTTGATTCCGGCCTCTTGGTAGCGAGGTCAGGCGTAGTCGAGCGGGCTGTTCCACCTGGCGTGACATTCGGTTACATAGCGGTCATTCATAATATGGTATGACTATTGAATCGGTTTTCAGACGCATCCGCGTTTGAGAGCCGCCACCTTGCTGAACGCTGTAGCTATTCAATAAAAATAAGGAGTTAGCTATGTTGAGTCGTCACGGGATTCGTTCCCTGTGCTGTGCCGCCGTCACCACTGCCATCCTGGGCATGAGTGGTATCACTTACGCTGCCGACGAGATCAAAATCGGCTTTCTGGTCAAGCAGGCTGAAGAGCCCTGGTTTCAAACCGAGTGGGCCTTTGCCGAGAAAGCAGGCAAGGATCACGGTTTTACCGTGCTCAAGATTGCCGTGCCGGACGGTGAGAAAACCCTGGCCGCCATCGACAACCTCGCTGCCAACGGCGCCAAGGGTTTCGTGATCTGCCCGCCTGACGTCTCGCTCGGCCCGGCCATCGTGGCCAAGGCCAAGGCACTGGGTCTGAAAGTCATGGCCGTCGATGACCGCTTTGTCGACGCCAGTGGCAAATTCATGGAGGACGTGCCTTATCTGGGCATGGCCGCCTTTGAAGTCGGCCAGAAGCAGGGTGCCGCAATGGCCACCGAAGCCAAGAACCGCAAGTGGGATGAGGGTGGCTGGAAAGGCACCTACGCAATCATCAACACCTACAATGAACTGGACACTGGCAAGAAGCGCACCGACGGCTCTGTTGATGCACTGAAAAAAGCCGGTCTGCCTGAGAAAAATATCCTCTTCACCGCCCAGAAAACCCTGGATGTGCCTGGCGGCATGGACGCCACCAACTCGGCGCTGCCCAAGCTGCCGGGCGATGCGAAGAACCTGATCATTGGCGGCATGAACGACAACACCGTGCTGGGCGGTGTACGTTCTACGGCCAGCAACGGTTTCAGCCCTAAAAACGTGATCGGCATCGGCATCAACGGGACTGACGCAATCGATGAACTGAAGAAAAAGGACAGTGGCTTCTTCGGTTCGATGCTGCCTAGCCCGGACAAAGAAGGCTATAACACCGCCAAATACATGTACGACTGGGTCAAGGACGGTAAAGAGCCACCTATGTACACCGCCATGGACGACGTCACGCTGATCACGCGTGCCAACTTCAGGGAGGTGTTGACCAAGATTGGCCTGATGCCGGCGGAACAAGGAAAAGAACAAAAGTCTGCAGCCGCAAATTGATGCCGACCGCGCGATAACTTCAAGAAACAGCAAGCTGACAAAGGTCAGTCGAAGTGAACTGAAACAGGGGGCCTGAAAACAGGCCCCTAACGTGCAAGAGGTTGGTGTCATGCAACAGGCTATCGAACAACATTCCACCACCGGTGCCCTGCGCTTCAACGGCATCGGCAAGGTCTTCCCCGGCGTCAAGGCGCTGTCGGACATCAGCTTCGAAGCGCGTCCCGGCAGTGTTCATGCGCTGATGGGCGAGAACGGCGCGGGCAAATCCACGTTGCTTAAAATTCTCGGCGGCTCCTATCAGCCCAACAGCGGCACGCTGCAGATTGGCGATCAGGCTTGCCAGTTCAAATCCACCGCCGACAGCATTGCGGCAGGTGTTGCCGTGATTCACCAGGAACTGCACCTGGTGCCGGAAATGACTGTCGCCGAAAACCTGCTGTTGGGCCATATGCCGAACCGCTTCGGTTTGATCAATCGAGGCGCCATGCGGCGGCGGGCGGCTGAGTTGCTCAAGGGACTGGCTGACGAGATCGATCCCGGCACGCGTCTGGGAGACCTGTCACTCGGTCAGCGGCAACTGGTAGAAATCGCCAAGGCCATGTCGCGCAATGCCCATGTGATTGCATTCGACGAACCGACCAGCAGCCTGTCGGCGCGTGAAATCGACCGCCTGATGGCGATCATTGTGCGTTTGCGTGATGAGGGTCGGGTCATCCTTTACGTGTCGCATCGCATGGAAGAAATCTTCCGGGTTTGCGATGCAGTGACTGTTTTCAAGGATGGGCGTTTTGTCCGCACGTTCGAACAGATGGCCGATCTGGACCACGACCGCCTGGTGACCTGCATGGTCGGGCGCGACATCCAGGACATTTATAACTACCGTCCACGTCAGCACCAAGGACCGAGTCTTCGGGTAACCGGCCTTATGGGGCCTGGGCTGCAAGAACCCGTCAGTTTTGCGGTCGAGAAGGGCGAGGTGCTGGGCTTCTTCGGTCTGGTCGGCGCCGGTCGTACCGAGCTGTTTCGCCTGCTGTCCGGGCTGACCCGCAGCACAACCGGTTCGCTGCAACTGGATGGCAAACCATTGACGCTCAAATCGCCGCGTGACGCCATCGCTGCCGGCATTCTGCTCTGCCCGGAAGATCGCAAAAAGGAAGGCATCGTGCCGCTGTCCAGTGTGGCTGAAAACATCAACATCGGTGCCCGTCCTCGACACGTCAGCCTCGGCTGCCTGATTCAGGGACGCTGGGAACGCGACAACGCGAAGGGCCAGATCCAGGCGATGAACGTCAAGACGCCGTCGCCTGACCAGCAGATCATGTACCTCTCAGGTGGCAACCAGCAAAAGGCCATTCTGGGTCGCTGGCTGTCGATGCCGATGAAGGTGCTGCTGCTCGACGAGCCGACCCGCGGGATCGACATCGGTGCCAAGTCCGAGATCTATCAGATCATTCACAACCTGGCGGCCGATGGCATCGCCGTGATCGTGGTGTCCAGCGACCTGATGGAGGTGATGGGCATTTCTGACCGCATTCTGGTGATGAGCGAAGGTGCCATTACCGGTGAACTCAACCGCGACGAGGCTGAAGAGTCGCGACTCCTGCAACTGGCTCTGCCACGCACGCGCGGCTGAATAACTGGTCCCGGACCATGAACAATAAAAAAGAGGTGCGTATGTCTACCGAATCCAGCCTGCGGGCTCCCCGTCAGGGCTTGAACCTGCGACGTTTTGCCGATGAGTGGGTCATGCTGCTGGCCGCTGTTGGCATCTTCGTGCTCTGCGCGGTGTTCATCGACAACTTCATGTCGCCCTTGAACATGCGCGGCCTGGGCCTGGCGATTTCCACTGTGGGTATCGCCGCGTGCACGATGCTCTATTGCCTGGCTTCCGGCCACTTCGACCTGTCGATCGGTTCGGTTCTGGCATGCTCCGGCGTAATCGCCAGCATCGTGATCCGTGACACCGACAGCATATTCCTCGGCGTGTCCGCGGCGCTGGCCATGGGCCTGGTGGTGGGGCTGATCAACGGCATCGTGATTGCCAAGCTCAGGATCAACGCCCTGATTGCCACGCTGGCGACGATGCAGATCGTGCGTGGCCTGGCGTACATCTTCTCCAACGGCAAGGCCGTGGGCGTTTCCAACGAAGACTTCTTCGTGTTCGGCAACGGCCAGTTGTACGGCGTGCCGGTGCCGATCCTCATCACCATCGTTTGCTTCATCTTCTTCGGCTGGCTGCTCAACTACACCACCTACGGGCGCAACACGATGGCCATCGGTGGTAACCAGGAAGCTGCACTGCTGGCCGGCGTGCATGTTGATCGCACCAAGATCATCATCTTCGCCGTGCACGGTCTGATTGGCGCGCTGGCTGGTGTGGTGCTCGCCTCGCGCATGACTTCGGGCCAGCCTATGGTCGGCCAGGGTTTCGAATTGACGGTGATCTCGGCTTGCGTACTGGGCGGTGTGTCGCTCAGCGGCGGCATCGGCATGATTCGCCACGTCATTGCCGGCGTGCTGATTCTGGCGATCATCGAGAACGCAATGAACCTGAAGAACATCGACACCTTCTACCAGTATGTGATTCGCGGCACGATCCTGTTACTGGCGGTGATTATCGACCGGATGAAGCGCCGCTAGGACGCCTCAGGTCTGGTCAGAAATGCTCTTGTCAGCAAACCTGGCAAGGGCATTTTTGTGTTTCGCTCAAGCGTCGTTGTCTAGACTGGGCGTGCTGAAATCCAGAATCGCACACGTGCCCAGCGTCGGCATCGACTCCAGCGTCAGGCGCCAGTGAAAACGATCACAGATACGCCGCACCAGAAACAGCCCCAGTCCTTTTCCCGTGCCGGCCTTGGTCGACTGCCTGACCATGGTCAGGTAGCGCCGGGAGGCTTCGGCCGTGTCAAACGCCCGTTTGCAGCGGCACGGCCTCTGGTCTGGAATTCGACGCTGGAGCTGGCGGCTCAAGGGCACAGCCAGTCGATGGCCACTGAAAACTATTTTCAGCACCGCGGCTTCGATGGGGATTCGCCTGCCGATCGGGCGCGAGCAGCGGGCTACGGCGGGCGGCAGATCGGCGAGAATATCGCGGCCGGACAGAGCTCGGCGAGCAAGGCCATGGCCAGTTGGCTGGCAAGCCCCGGACACTGCGCCAATCTGATGAATCCGATGTTCACCGAGGTCGGCGTGGCTTACGCGACGGGCGCGCAGACCGACTATGGGGTTTACTGGACGATGCTGTTCGGGGCGCCTTGATGTCGGTCAGGCCTACAAGGCAGATTCAGGCAGTGCGATCTACCCAGGTGCTGGTCGGTCCCGGCGGCACTGGATGACATCTGATGCAGCGCATGGGCCTTTTTGTCTATAAGCCGACAGACAAAAAAAAGCCCCGCCAGACACGTCTGGCGGGGCTTTGCTTCAAGCGCTACAGGCCTTAAAGCGCCATGTCACTGGCCGGGTTGCTTTCACGCTTCTCTGCAGGCTTGGCAGCAGGCGCAGTAGCGGCTGTTGCCTTGTTCACAGGTGGCGGCGGGGTGAGTTGCAGGGTTTCGGCGGTGTAAGCCCATTCCTGTGCAACACGATCCGGGTTGTCGTTCAGCTTGGTGCCGTAGCTAGGCACGATCTGGCGCAGTTTTTCCTGCCAGGCCGGGGTCGCTACCTTGTCCTTGAAGACTTTCTCAAGCACGCCGAGCATGATCGGCGCTGCAGTCGACGCGCCTGGCGATGCGCCCAGCAGACCGGCGATGGAGCCGTCTTTGGAAGCAACGATTTCGGTGCCCAGTTTCAGGACGCCGCCTTTCTCTTCGTCACGCTTGATGATCTGAACGCGCTGACCGGCCTGCATCAGGCGCCAGTCTTCTTTCTTGGCGTTCGGGAAGTACTGTTGCAGAGCTGCGAAACGGTCGTCATCGGACATCATGACCTGACCTGCCAGGTACTCGATCAGTGGGTACTGAGCGACACCGACACGGGTCATTGGCCACACGTTATGCGTCGTGGTGCTGGTCAGCAGGTCAAAGTAAGAACCGTTTTTCAGGAACTTCGTGGAGAAGGTCGCGAATGGGCCAAACAGGATGACGCGCTTGCCGTCCAGAACACGGGTGTCCAGGTGCGGAACCGACATGGGTGGCGCGCCAGTGGACGCGATGCCGTACGCCTTGCCCATGTGTTGCATGGCCAGCGTAGGGTTCTCGGTCACAAGCCACGAACCGCCGACCGGGAAGCCGCCGTATTCCTTGGCTTCAGGAATGCCAGACTCTTGCAGCAGGTGCAGGGCAGCACCACCGGCGCCGATGAACAGGAACTTGGCATCGGTCTCGGTTTCGGTACCGTCTTTCAGGTTCTTGTACTTGACGCGCCAGCTGCCGTCGTCATTGCGGGTGATGTCCTGGACTTCACTCGACAGCTTCAGGCTGAAGTTGGATTTGCTCTGCAGATTGGCCACGAACTGACGAGTGATCTCGCCGAAGTTCACGTCGGTGCCAATCGGGCTCCAGGTCACGGCCAGCTTTTGCGCCGGGTCACGACCTTCCATCATCAATGGAACCCACTTCTTGATCTGCTCGTGGTCTTCGGAGTACTGCATGCCGCTGAACAGCGGGCTCGATTGCAGCGCTGCGTACCGCTTGCGCAGGAACTCGATGTTGTTGTCGCCCCACACGAAGCTCATGTGCGGTGTGGAGTTGATGAACGAACGCGGGTTCTTCAGAACGCCGGTCTTCACCTGCCAGGACCAGAACTGACGCGAAATCTGGAAGGCTTCGTTGATTTCGATGGCCTTGGAGATGTCGACGTTGCCGTTCTTGTCTTCCGGGGTGTAGTTCAGCTCGGCCAGGGCAGAGTGACCGGTACCGGCGTTGTTCCAGCCGTTGGAGCTTTCTTCGGCCACGCCATCAAGGCGCTCGACCATTTCCATCGACCAGCCCGGCTCCAGCTCATTGAGCCAGACGCCCAGGGTGGCGCTCATGATGCCGCCGCCGACGAGCAATACGTCAACTTTCTTGGTTTCGGCGGAGTGCGCGGGCATCATCCCGAGCGACATCGCCAGACCCAGAAGGGCCGTGTTCACTTTCTTCAACATGCTGTAATCCATTTGATAAATGCCATCCGCCGACTGCTTCTGAGGGTCCGGGTCTGCGCAGGCCGCAACACATGCGACAAACGCCCGCACCATCAGGGGCTAGAGGTGGACATACAAGGCCAATACAATACTGCTCAAGACCTCACTTTATGTCCTACTGCGCTGGCTTCTTATCGTCATTGGATTCAGCGTCATGAAGCGACATGTGCTAATGGGTGCAGCGCAACGTTGGGGACCGGGTCCCTTTCACGTGCGTAATGCGCACCTGTTCAGCCTGTTCACGGAGTCTTGGACGCCGCATTGGACCATGGAGACACGCTCTGAGGCGTTTTTTGTGCTCGCAGGGTACGGCACGCCATGGTGCCATATCGGCAAGACGCGGCATTTTCGCACACTGTGTACCTCTGGCGCGAGTTGCGATCTGCATATCTGCCGTCACCGCGCCGAGCAGGCCTCTGCGACACCTGTCTCCACCGTTATCGCCCGATACCCTCACACCTTTAGCGACAGCCTGCGCATGGCCGAAATACGGTACTCGTTAGCGCGACGGTCAGGTTCAACGTGCGCTGTTCTGATTGATGAGCGCAATTCATGACTTCAAGTAACGGGCGCCGGCTAATCGCGGTCCTGATCGGCTGATAAGGTCCCGGAGTCTGGCCATTGCACACGGCAGTCGCGCCCGCGGGCCGCTCACCTGCACACATGTAGCAACATCTGCACGGGCGTCGCTTCGACTGAATCGTTGAACTTTCCGGGTGCTGGCCAGTTAAACACTTATCTGAACCGTGATGCCAAATGGCTTCTCCATGATTGCCTGCAACGTCCGAGCACCTTTAAACAAGGGCACTGAACCAGCCCTTAGGAGCGGTTGTGCGAGCATGGAGGCGCTGCAGAACAGAATAAAGCCCGCCACTGCATAGCATTGGTGGCGATGACAAGGTGACCCCGATGAGTGAACCCGAAAAGCAAAAGACCCCGGTGGACCCTACCGAGGGCGTCCAGCCATCACGACGCAATTTTCTGAAGTTCGGCGCGTCGGGCATTGCCGCCGCGACCCTGTCCACCTGGATACCGTCGGACGGGATGCTGCAGGCCGCTCCTGCCCCAGCACCTGCACCGGCTGTCATCGACGACACCGGTGCGCCGGGCGCAGGCGAGCACCGCATCCAGCTTAAGGTCAATGGTCAGACTCATTCACTGAATGTGCCAGCCAATGCGGTCTTGCTGGACGTGCTGCGTGACCGGCTGCAACTGACCGGCACCAAGAAGGGCTGTGACCACGGCCAGTGCGGGGCCTGCACCCTGTTGGTGAATGGGGTTGCGATCAATTCCTGCCTGTCGATTGCCATTCAGCACGACGGCGACAGCATCACCACCATCGAAGGCCTGGCTGAGAACGGCAAGCTGCACCCGGTGCAGGAAGCCTTCTGGGAGCACGACGCCTATCAATGCGGTTACTGCACGTCGGGCCAGATCATGAGCGCCGTGGCGATTCTCAACGATCCGAATATTGCGTCTGATGATGCCAGTGTCCGCGAAGCCATGAGCGGAAATATCTGTCGGTGTGGGGCTTACAAGAACATTTTGTCGGCCGTGCAGTCTGCGCGCTCGAAAATGCCAGCCTCGAAAACAGGGGGCGCAGCCTGATGAGAACATTCGATTATTCCAGAGCTGCGTCACCCGCGCAGGCCGTCAGCACGGCGTCAGGAGACGGCGAACGTTTCTATCTGGCAGGTGGGACCACGCTGCTGGATCTTGTCAAACTCGATGTCATGCAGCCTCAGCAACTGGTCGATATAAACCACTTGGCGCTCAAGCAGATTGAATCGCTGCCTGACGGTCGCCTGCGTATCGGCGCTCTGGTCAGCAACACGGCGCTGGCCAGTGACCCGCTGGTTCGTGAACGCTACCCTGTGGTTTCGCAGTCTTTGCTGGCAGGCGCTTCGACGCAGTTGCGCAACAAGGCCACCACGGCGGGCAATCTTTTGCAGCGCGTACGCTGCCCGTACTTTCGCGACGGCGTTTCTGCTTGTAACAAGCGTGAGCCTGGTTCGGGTTGTGCGGCCATTGGCGGGTTGAACCGCAGCGTGCATGCGGTGCTAGGCACCAGCGATCATTGCATTGCGACCCACCCCTCGGACATGTGCGTGGGCATGGCCGCCGTCGGGGCTCAGGTGACTGTCCAGGGCCCGAACGGCACGCGTGACATTCCCTTCGCCGATTTCCACCTGCTGCCGGGCGACTCCCCTGAGCGTGAGCATGCGCTGGCACCTCACGAACTGGTGACCCATGTGACGCTGGATGCACCGCTGTCCGGCGGCCGTTCGAGCTATCTGAAGTTACGTGACCGCACCTCGTATCAGTTTGCCCTGGCGTCCAGCGCAATCATCGTGGTCATGGATGGCAAACGCATCGCCGATGCACGCATTGCGCTGGGCGGCGTGGGTACCAAACCGTGGCGTGCCGTGGAGGCGGAGCGTGCCCTCATCGGTCAGCGCGCCGACATGGACACCTTTGCCCGCGTCGCAGCGCTGGCGATGAAAGGCTCCAGAGCTTATGAACACAACGCCTTCAAGATCCCGTTGGGTGAGCAGGTCATCGTCCGCAATCTTCGTGACCTTACGGCGTAGGAGTTTTCCATGAGCGAACAGATCATCGGCACGCCGCACCGGCGCATCGACGGCGGCAAGAAAGTCAGTGGCGAGGCACGTTATGCGGCCGACCACCCCATCAAAGACATGCTGTACGCGTACGGCGTCTACAGCACCATCGCCAGTGGCCGTATCGTTGCAGTGAACGATCAGGACGCGCGCAAGATGCCGGGCGTCGTGGCGGTTTTTCACCACGGTAATTTTCCCGAGTTGCATCGCACCCCTAATGCGCCGTTGAGCTTCGCCAAGATGCTGTCTGCGAGCAAGACCGACGAGCATCGTCTGCCGTTTGAGGACGAGCGTGTGTACTACCCTGGCCAGTTTGTGGCGTTGGTCGTGGCCGAGAGCTTCGAGCAGGCGAGGGCTGCGGCGCTGCGTGTGAAGGTCGACTATCAAGAGAGCAAGCCGGTCAAGGATCTGCAGGAAGCGCTGCGCAATAACGGCGCCCGCGATGGCGGTGCAGGGCATACACGTGGCAATCCTGACGGTGCGTTTCTTGGGGCGGCCAAAAAAGTCGATCAGACCTATACCACGCCGGTCGAAGTCCACAATCCGATGGAAATGCACGCCAGCACCGCATGGTGGCAGGACGGCAAACTCTACGTTTACGAAAGCACCCAGGGCGTCGTCAACCACCGCAACCTGCTGGCCAATGTGTTCGATCTGCCGCCGGATCGCGTGGAAGTGCGCGCGCCATTCATTGGCTCAGGCTTTGGCGGCAAGCTCTGGCCGTGGCCGCATTCGATTGCGGCCTGTGCAGCGTCAAAGGTCACTGGGCGGCCGGTCCAGCTGGTGCTGCCGCGTGCGCAGATGTTCACCACCGTAGGTCACCGCCCGGAAACCCGGCAGCGCCTGCGCCTGGCCAGCGATGCCAGTGGCAAGCTGGTCTCGATCCGTCACGAATCGTTCAACAGCACCTCGACGCTCGACGACTACACCGAAAACTGCGGTGGTGTGACCAAGAGTCTGTACGGCTGCGACAACGTGCTGGTCAGCCACAGGATCGGGGCGGTCAATCGCGGTACGCCGACCTCGATGCGTGCGCCGGGCGCAGCGCCAGGGTTGTTCGCGCTGGAGTCTGCCATTGATGAATTGGCCCTGGCCAACGGCATGGACCCGCTGGCGTTTCGCAAGCTCAACCTGTCCGATAAAGACCAGAGCGCCGGTCTGCCGTGGTCAAGTAATCACCTGCCGGAAGCCATCGATAAGGCTGCCGCGCAGTTCGGTTGGCAGGCGCGCAAGGCAGAGGTGGGCTCGATGCGCGAGGGCGATGAGATCATCGGCTACGGGATGGGTGCCTGTAATTGGGAGGCCTATCAGGTGCCGACCGACGCGCGGGTCATCCTGCGCTCCGATGGTACGGCCCTGGCGCAGTGCGGACTGCAGGATATCGGCACCGGAACCTACACCATCGTTGCCCAGACCGTCAGTCAACTGACCGGCATTGCGCTGGACCGCGTTGAAGTGGAGTTGGGCAGCTCGTCATTTCCGGCAGGTCCAGTGTCCGGTGGTTCCTGGGTGACAGCCAGCGTGATGCCGGCGATTGCCGGTGCCACTCGCGAGGCGTTACAGAAGCTTCGTCAATATGCCGTGAGCAAGAACGCGGTGTTCGCGGGCCAGGACGCCGAGTCGATCACCGTTGAAAACGGCCAGTTGGTGTCGGGCGAGCAGCGGGTCAGCTTTGTCGACGTATTGAAGTCGCAGCGCCTGTCGCGTGCCGAAGGTAACTTTCAAAGCGGCCTGCCGGAGTCCGGCAAGTATTCGTTTCGCTCGTTCGGCGTGCACTTTGTCGAGGTGCGCTGGGATCCGGGTATTTCCAGCCTGCGCGTTTCTCGGGTGGTCAGCGCCATCGACGTGGGCAAGGTGGTCAATCCGCTGGCCGCTCGCAATCAGGTTGAAGGCGCAATCGTCATGGGTATCGGTATGGCGATGTTCGAGGCCGCCGAGTTTGATCCGCGCACGGGTCTGCCGGTCAACAACAACTATGCCGAGTACGTGGTGCCCGTGCACGCGGATCAGCCGGAGATCGACGTCATTCTTCTCGATTATCCGGACTACAACCTGGGCGAGTTCGGTGCGCGTGGCATAGGTGAAATCGGCGTGACAGGGCTGGCTGCGGCGGTGGCGAATGCGGTCTACCACGCTACCGGCAAGCGGGTTCGAAACTTGCCCATCACCAAAGAAAAGCTGATGGCGGGGCGGTAACGATGAAGCAGCTCGACTTGCAGGTTATCCAGCAGGCACGTGACTGGCTGGCAACTGGCAAAACCGTGTGGCTCTGCACCGTCCTCTCGACCTTCGGTTCCGCCCCGCGTGGACCGGGGGCGATGCTGGTGGCATTGAATAATGGCGAACACCGCGGCTCGCTGTCCGGCGGCTGTGTGGAAGAGGACTTTCTGGAGCGGCTGACCGCCGGGCAGTTCGAGCCGCTCAACCAGGTGGTGCGTTACGGCGATGGCGGCCTGGCACCTACGTTGGCGCTGCCATGTGGCGGGGTACTTGATGTGTTGATCGAGTGCATCACCCCCAGTCCTGACGCTGATCAGCATCTGGCAGGTGTGGAGCAGGCCCTTGCCGGCCGTACCTTGATCGGCCGAGAGGTCGTATTGGGCGGTGTACGGCGCACGACGTGCGCTGCTGCGCTGGGCGAGTCCCGCGTGCAGGTCGACGGTCAGCGCGTCAGCATCCGCATGGGCGCGGTCTACCGTGTGCTCTTGGCCGGTTTGTCGCCGGTCGCGGAGTTCTGCGCCAGTTTCGCCGTTGCCATGGGCTATGAAGTCATCGTCTGCGACCCTCGCACCGAGGTCACAGCCGGTTTCTCCATGCAAGGTGTCGAAGTGCGTGACGTGCTACCCGCGGTGTTCATCGCCGAAGGTGGCTGTCACGCCTCGACGGCCGTATTGGCGTTGACCCATGATCCGAAGCTGGATGACCTGACCATGCTTGAGGCTGTGCGTACCGAGGCGTTCTACATCGGTGCGATGGGCTCGATGCGCACCAGTGGCAAGCGCAAGGAGCGTCTGGCCCGGATTGGTGGCCTGGATGAGGAGGCGCTGGCGCGAATTCACGCGCCCATCGGTCTGAATCTGGGCAGTAAGACACCGGCCGAGATCGCGATTGCGGTCATGGCCGACATATTGCGCGTGGCCAACGGGATCAGTCGTCAGGCGCTTTAGCGAAGGTTTGGCAAGCGAGTGCCAACGCCGCTCGCGTGTCGGCGTCGCGCAGGATGCCGGGATCGTCGCACGCCAACACGTCACAGCGCTCAGGATGACGCTTGATGATCGACCGGGCACCCTGGTCGCCCTCAAGGTTGAGTAGCAGCGGCCAGAATTCACGCCCGATGATGACCGGGTGGCCGCGCTGTCCGTCATGCCCGGGCAGCGCGATACGTTGTGGATCGGCCATGCGCGCAAGGCTGTGCAACGTGGCGGGTTGTATCCAGGGCATGTCCGCCAGCAGGACCGCGACAGCATCGGCTCCGGAGGGCATCAATGCGGCGATGCCGCTGGCCAGACTGTGGCCCATGCCCAGGTCTGCCAATGGGCTGCGTACCACTGTCACGTCGCGTGGAACACCCAACTGGTCAGCGTCATCTTCATCTCTCAAGACCACCCACACATCGCTGAACGCCTCTCGGGCATTGTCGAGGCTCGCGCGCAGCAAGGTGCGGCCGCAGGGCAGGCAGGCAAGACGTTTGTCGCCCTCAAAACGCCGGCTGCGACCTGCCGCCAGGAGCAGTGCGAACACTTGGGGAATTGGGCTGTCTATGCTGGTCAATCCGAAGCCTTTTGAAACAGGTGAAGGGAAAAGGGCCGGTTCGTCATCCAGTGCGCCACACGATGACCTCTGCGTGAGACACGTACAATGCCTGATTGCGCCGCCTTTTTGCAGTGACAAGATCTACCTATTCGAGGGTTTCACGTGGACAATCATATTCACCCGGTCGAGCTGGAAAAGGCCTACCGCTTGCTCAATCACGGACCGACCGTTTTAGTGTCGTCCAGTCATGAGGGTGTCCATAACGTCATGTCGGCCGCCTGGGCGTGTGCGCTGGATTTCTCGCCGCCCAAAGTGACGCTGGTGATCGACAAGATGACCAAGACCCGCGGGCTGGTAGAGAAGAGCGGCTACTTCGCGTTACAGGTGCCCAATCGGGATCAACTGCAACTGACGTTCGACGTCGGCACCCAGAGCATGATCTTCACACCGGACAAGCTGGATAAGGCCGGGGTCGAGCTGTTTCGAATCGAAGGGCATGACACGCCACTGGTGGCTGGTTGCTCTGCCTGGTTGATCTGCAAAGTCATTCCCGAACCGCACAATCAGCAGACGTATGATCTGTTCATTGCCGAAGTCGTGGGGGCCTGGGCCGACACGCGCGTGTTCCGTGACGGGCACTGGGAATTCGAAACCGCGGACCCGAAATGGCGCAGCCTGCATTACGTGGCAGGCGGGCATTTCTACACCATTGGTGATGCTGCTGTGGTGCAGACGGACGGCGAGGCTTGAACGTTAGCGACCGGCTGACCGCATAACCTTATAGGAGCGAGCGAGTTCGCGCCTATAAGGTTTGTCTACCTCCCGTTACCGGTATCGAGCTAATGCGCATCGCGTGTGGGTCGATCCTCGTACACTCAGTGACGGTCACGCCACACGGTCTGTGCATTGGTGAACTCGCGTACGCCGAAGTGCGACAGCTCACGTCCGTAGCCGCTTTTCTTCACGCCGCCGAAGGCTACGCGAGGGTCTGATGCGCTGTAACCGTTGATAAACACGCCGCCAGTGTCCAGTTCGCCAGCCAGTTGCTCGGCCAGTTCCAGGTTTTGGGTGTAAACGGTCGCGGTGAGTCCGAAGTCGCTGTCGTTGGCCAGTTCCAGCGCATGTCGGGCGTCGCGGGCGGTGATGATCGATGCCACCGGGCCGAACAGTTCCTGCTTGAACGAGGTCATCTGGTCAGTCACATCACCCAGCACGGTCGGCGCGTAGAAGTTGCCCTGGCCTGCGATTTTTTCGCCACCCAACAGCAGGGTCGCCCCTTCGGCGAGCGTCGCCTGCACTTGAGCGTCCAGCTCGTCACGCAAGTCGAAACGCGCCATCGGGCCAATATAAGTCTCGTTCGCCAGCGGGTCGCCGATGACCAGCTTGCGGGTTTCTTCAACGAATTGGCGCGTGAATGCCTCGACCACGCCTTCCTCGATGATCAGGCGCTTGGCGGCCGCACAGACCTGTCCGGTGTTCTGGTAACGACCGATGACCGCCGCCTTCACCGCCTGATCCAGGTCAGCGTCGTTGAGCACGATGAATGGGTCGGAACCACCCAGCTCCAGGACGCTCTTTTTGAGCGCGGCACCGGCCTGCGCACCGATAGCCTGACCGGCCCGCACGCTGCCGGTCAGCGTAACGGCGGCAATTCGGGGGTCGGCGATGGCTTTGGAAACGCCCTCCTGGGTTGCATTGATCACTTCAAACACACCGTCAGGGAAACCCGCGCGCTTGAACGCTTCAAGCATCAGATAAGCGCACCCCATGACATTCGGAGCATGTTTGAGCACATAGGTATTACCCGCCAGCAACGTCGGTACAGCGCCGCGCAGCACCTGCCAGATCGGGAAGTTCCAGGGCATGACCGCGAGGATCGGGCCAAGCGGACGGTACTCGATGCGGGCCTTGTCGTTTTCAACCTGAGTCGATTCGGCCGCAAGCATGGAGGGTCCCTGTGCAGCGTACCAGGCGCATAACTGGGCGCATTTTTCGACTTCGCCTCGGGCCTGCTTGATCGGCTTGCCCATTTCTCGGCTGATCATCTGCGCAATCGTGTCAGCCTCATCGCGCAAGGCCTGGCCCAATGCGATGATCAACTGCGCACGCTGATCGACGGTTTTGCGCTTCCAGGCGGCGAAGCTGAATGCCGCGCGGTCAAGGGTCTTATCAAGGTCGGTTTCGGATTCAAACGCGTAATGGCCGATCTGCTCGCCGGTGGCGGGGTTGATCGAGATTGCATGGGTGTGGGTGGATACAGCAGTCATGGCGCCATCCTGTTCAGGTGGGGAATGAAACCAGAATAGGCCCGTGACATGCTTTGCGAAACTGAATAATACTGATCATATCTTTCACGTTTGGAGAATGATGTGGATCTGGTCCAGCTTGAGATGTTCAAGGCGGTTGCCGAGCACGGCAGCATCAGCGCGGCTGCGCAGCACATTCATCGGGTGCCCTCCAACCTGACCACACGCATCAAGCAACTGGAGCAGGATCTGGGCGTCGAACTGTTCATTCGGGAAAAGTCGCGGCTGAGGTTGTCGCCCGCTGGCTGGAGTTTTCTCGATTACACGCGACGCATTCTGGATCTGGTGCAGGAGGCTCGCCTGTCGGTGTCCGGTGCGGAACCACAAGGCCCGTTTTCGCTGGGGTCGCTGGAAAGCACGGCGGCGGTGCGGATTCCGGCTTTGTTGGCGGCCTACAATCAGCAGTACGCCAAGGTCGAGCTGGACCTGTCCACGGGAGCGTCCGGCACGATGATAGACGGTGTTCTGGCGGGGCGACTGGTGGCCGCTTTTGTTGACGGTCCGGTGCTGCATCCTTCCCTGGATGGCGTGCCGGTGTTCGAAGAAGAAATGGTCATCATCGCGCCGTTACAGCATGCGCCGGTGACGCGTGGGCTTGATGTCAGCGGGGAGAGCATCTACGCATTTCGTGCCAACTGTTCGTATCGGCACCACTTCGAGCGCTGGTTCACCGATGACGGTGCCGTGCCGGGCAAGATCCACGAGATGGAGTCCTACCACGGCATGCTGGCCTGCGTCAGCGCCGGGGCGGGGCTGGCGTTGATGCCACGCAGCATGCTGGAAAGCATGCCAGGCTGCACCACCGTCAGCATCTGGCCGATGTCGGATGCCTTTCGCTACCTGCAGACCTGGCTGATCTGGCGTCGTGGCACCGACTCTCCCAGCCTGACGCGTTTCGTCGAGCTGGTTCAGGCGCGGGGCGAGTCGCCCAGGACCGATTGAGCGACTCGCGGTATCACAGGCGCGAAAGCCTTTCGGCGATGGCCTGGCCGACCTCCTGCGTCGAACACTTGCCACCCAGGTCCGGTGTGATCTGTGCGCTGGCAATCACCTGCTCGATGGCGCTGACAATCTCGTCGTGTGCTGCGGTGAAACGCTCGTCGCCCTGACCCAGAAAATCCAGCATCAACGCGCCTGACCAGATCATCGCAATCGGGTTGGCGATGTTTTTGCCGAAAATGTCCGGTGCCGACCCGTGTACCGGCTCGAACAGTGACGGGAAGTTGCGCTCCGGGTTGAGGTTGGCCGACGGTGCGATGCCGATGGTGCCCGCGCAGGCCGGGCCCAGGTCGCTGAGGATGTCGCCGAACAGGTTGGACGCCACCACCACATCGAACCGCTCCGGTTGCAGCACGAAGCGCGCGCAGAGAATGTCGATGTGTTGCCGGTCCCAACTGATCGCCGGGTATTGGCTGGCCATCGCTTCGGTGCGCTTGTCCCAATAAGGCATGCTGATCGCCATGCCGTTGGACTTGGTCGCCGAAGTCACGTGCTTGCGTTCGCGCTTGCCGGCCAGCTCGAAGGCGTACTTGAGAATGCGGTCGACACCGCGTCGGGTGAATACCGATTCCTGCAGGACGAATTCGTTTTCAGTGTTCTCGAACATGATGCCGCCCAAGGACGAGTATTCGCCCTCGGTGTTCTCGCGTACCACGATGAAATCGATATCGCCAGGCTTGCGGTTGGCCAGCGGGCAGGGCACGCCGGGGAACAGCCGCACCGGGCGAATATTGGCGTACTGGTCAAACTCGCGGCGGAATTTGAGCAGCGAACCCCACAGCGAAATATGGTCTGGCACTTTGTCTGGCCAGCCCACGGCACCGAAGAAAATCGAATCGAAACCCTTGAGCTGTTCGAACCAGTCGTCCGGCATCATCTGGCCGTGTTCAAGGTAATAATCGCAGCTGGCCCACTCGAAGTATTCGAACTCCAGCTCGATACCGTGGCGCGCAGCGGCGGCCTGTACGACGCGCACGCCCTCGGGCAGCACTTCCTGGCCGATACCGTCCCCGGCGATGGCAGCGATACGCAGTTTCTTATTGTTCATGGCGTGGCTCTCTCGATGGATGAGTTGCTCTGGGTTCTTATGCTATAAGCCCACGAAGCAAAGATAATCAGTCGACTAATGCATTCAAGGAACACGATTCGTGAACAATTACCCCAGTCTCGATGACCTGAATGTGTTCATCCATGTCGCGCGCCGTTCAAGCTTTGTGGGCGCGGCCAACGAGCTGAGCATGTCTGCAGCGTACGTCAGCAAGCGAATTCGCCTGCTGGAACAGAGCATGGGCGTGGTGTTACTGCACCGCTCGACGCGCCAGGTATCGATTACCGAAGATGGCGAACGGGTCTATGAATGGGCCAAGGGCATTCTGGAGTCGGTACAGCAGATGGGCGATGAAGTGGCGGCCCTGCATGACGAACCCAGTGGTTCGCTGCGTGTGGTCAGCAGCCAGGGATTTGGCCGTCGCTTCGTGGCGCCGGCGCTGTCGGAGCTGGCGGCGCGCTATCCGAAGCTGGATATCCGGCTGGACATTCAGGATCGGCTGATTGACCTGATTGAGGAGGGCGTCGATCTGGACATTCGCGTCGGTAATGAAATCGCCCCGCACTTGCGTGCCCGCCATCTGGCCAGCAATTGGCGCGTATTGTGTGCCAGCCCGGCTTACCTTGCGCAACGCGGTGCGCCCACCCATCTTGCCGAGTTGGCCAACCATGATTGCCTGGTGATCAAGGAGCGCGACCGGCCGTTCGGCATCTGGCATCTGAACGGGCCGCAGGGGGCTGAAACGGTGAAAGTCACCGGCAGTTTGTCCACCAACCATGGCGAGATCGCCCGTCAATGGTGCCTGGACGGGCGAGGGGTGTTGCTGCGTTCACTCTGGGATGTGCGCGCCGATCTGGCGCAAGGGCGGCTGGTTCAGGTGTTGGCGGAGTATCGTCAGGAAGCGGATATCTGGGCGGTTTACACCTCGCCGCTCATGCGTTCGGCCAAAGTGCGGGTCACGGTGGAGTTTTTGCGTGAGTTCTTTGCGCAGGGTCAGGTTGGGGTAGTTGGGCAGTAACGTTGTCTGTGCTTCTAAACAGGACTTCGGGACGCCTGATCACGCGAGCCGAAGTGGGAGCGGACTTGTCCGCGAAGGCAGTGTGTCGGGCGCGACCTCTCTACCGGGTGCTCTGGCCTTTTCGTGGACAAGTCCACTCCCACACTTCCCAAGCCGCTTCCCACAAGCAGCACGTTTTTCAGCAGATAGAGCGTATCAAGAGAAGCAGGCTGGTCTGCGAACAGATCAATGCGCCCCGGCCGCCTTATTCAAGTCGCTGTCGGTCCATTCGGTGTAGATGCACGCATCCGCTGCTGCCCAGCGCACTTTTACGGCGTCGCCCGTCTGCATCGGCATGCCAGTGGCAGACAGCGCCTTGACCGTCATGGCCGTGCCGCCGGCGGTGACCACTGAACAGGTCTGGCTTTCACCCAGAAACAGCACCTCAGTGACCGTCGCGTCAACTTCGTTCCAGCCTGGCTCAAGTGCAGCGCCTGCTGCTTGCGCAAGGCTCAGTGCCTGGGCCTTTTCAGGACGGATCATGGCCAGCACGTCCTGATCGCTCTTCAGGCCGTTGGTGATACGGATCGCCAGCGGATGGCCTTCGAAGGTCGCGACTGCGTTGCCCTGCGCCTTTAGCCTGAGGAAGTTGGAGTTGCCCAGGAATGAGGCGACAAATGCGTTGGGCGGGTTCTGATACAGGTCATAGCCGCTGCCCAGGCCCACAATCTTGCCATGGCTGAAAATCGCAATGCGCTGAGACAGGCGCATGGCTTCTTCTTGATCGTGGGTTACGTAGACGATGGTGATGCCCAGACGGCGATGCAATTGGCGCAATTCGTCCTGAAGGTCTTCACGCAACTTCTTGTCCAGGGCGCCCAGCGGCTCGTCCATCAGCAGAATGCGTGGTTCGTAGACCAGCGCCCGGGCAATGGCCACACGTTGTTGCTGGCCACCTGAGAGTTGGGACGGGCGGCGATGGGCAAAAGCTTCGAGCTGCACCAGCTTGAGCATGGCGTCCACGCGCTGCTCGCGTTCGGCCGCCGGCAGCTTGCGGATCGCCAGCGGGAAGGCAATGTTGTCGCGTACGCTCAGGTGCGGAAACAGCGAGTAGCGCTGAAATACCATGCCTATGTCACGTTTGTGCGGCGGCACGTTCACCAGCGATTTGCCCTCCACCAGAATCTCGCCGGAGCTGGGCGTTTCGAAGCCCGCGAGCATCGACAGCGTGGTGCTCTTGCCCGAACCGCTGGAGCCCAGAAAAGTCAGGAACTCGCCGTTCTGGATATCCAGAGAGATATCGTCGACGGCAGCGAAATCGCCGTAGTGTTTGTTGAGGTTGCACAAACTGACCAGCGCTTTCTGATGCGGGTGTGCAGGGTCTTTGATCACGGCACTCATGAGGTACTCCTGGCTTCGTTGCGGCGACGCAGGGTCGCGGCGATGAACATGACCAACACCGACAGGGCAATCAGCAGTGTCGAGGCGACGGCGATGACCGGGGTCAGGTCCTGACGCAACGTGGTCCACATTTTTACGGGAAGGGTTTGCAGGGTGGGGCTTGCCATCATCACGCTCAGCACCACTTCGTCCCACGACACCAGAAACGCGAACAGCGCACCTGCGACCATACCGGGACGAATACCGGGAAACGTCACCTTG
Source organism: Pseudomonas asturiensis (assembly GCF_900143095.1). Taxonomy (GTDB): domain Bacteria; phylum Pseudomonadota; class Gammaproteobacteria; order Pseudomonadales; family Pseudomonadaceae; genus Aquipseudomonas; species Aquipseudomonas asturiensis. Next base: position 314,404 of record NZ_FRDA01000001.1, read on the forward strand.
TAGATGGCCTGCAAGCGGGATGCGCCGCAGATCACGGCTGCGTCCTCAATCGACTGATCGAACAGTTTCAGCGAGTTGATGATGGAAATGATGGTGAACGGCAGGGCGACAATCACGTGGCTGACCACGAACGAAAACAGCGTGCCGGTGTAGCCGAGCTTGAGGAACAACGCGTAGACCGCGACTGCGATGATCACCAGCGGCACAATCATCGGCAGGGTGAAGATGCCGTACAGCATGTCGCGGCCGGGAAACTTGCCACGCACCAGTGCAAACGCCGTGGGCAGGCCCAGCGCCACGGCGCTGATGGTGGTGAGGACGGCGACCTTGAAGCTCGACATCGCCGCGTCCATCCACTCGGGGTTGGAAAAGAACTGCTGGTACCACTTGAACGTCCAGCCCGGTGGTGGAAACACCAGCCACTGGGATGAACCGAACGACAGCAGAACGATGAACAGGATCGGCAGCAACAGAAACAGCGCAATCAGCCCTGTGGTCAGGTACAGCCCTGACCTCAGGCGAAGGCTCATGGCATTGGGTGTCAGGAGCATGACGGCTTACCTCCCGTTGCTGGCGCCGACCGGCGATTCCGGCTGGAGCTTGAGATAGAAGAAGAACAGCACCAGGGTGATCACGATCAGTAATGCAGCAGCGGCACTGGCCAGTCCCCAGTTGAGGAACGACTGCACCTGCTGGACGATGAATTCAGGCAGCATCATGTTCTGCGCACCGCCCAGCAAAGCGGGGGTGACGTAGTAACCCAGCGACATCACGAACACCATCAGCCCGCCGGAAAACAGGCCCGGACGGCAGAGCGGTAAAAACACCCGGAAGAAGTTGGTCCAGGGGCTCGCGCCGCAGATGGAACCGGCCTGCAGCACCATCGGGTCAATGGCCTGCATGGTCGCCTGCAATGGAAGCACGATGAAGGGAATCATGATGTAACTCATGCCGATCACCACACCGGTCAGGTTGTGGACCATTTCAAGGGGTTGATCGATGATGCCCATCGCCATCAGCGCCTTGTTGATGACCCCTGATGCCTGCAGCAGCACCAGCCACGAATAGGTTCGCGCCAACAGGCTGGTCCACATCGACAGCAGCACGATGTTGAGGATCCAGCGGCCCCAACCGCGTGGCACCAGCGTGATCACCCAGGCCAGCGGGAAGCCCAGCAACAGACTGAACAGCGTGACCAGCCCAGCCACCGAGAAGGTGTTGAGCAGCACGCGCGAGTACGCCGAGTTGGCGAACAATTGCTCGTAGTTGCCCAGCCCTGGAACGGGTTCAAGCACGCCGCGTAACAGCAGACCGATCAACGGGGCGAAGAAAAACAGGCCCAGGAACAGCAGCGCAGGAATCAGGTTGCGACTGCCGCGCCAGCGTTGTGCCAGAGAAGGGGTTGGCTGCATGTTCGTCGCCTTGCCTGAAACCGCACCGGCGGTGCGCGAGGCACCCCCGGCCGGATGGGATTGACCGGACGCAACAGCCGTCATTTTTACTTGACCAGCCATTCGTTCCACCGTGTCGCAATGTCCGGACCGTTCTTGGCCCAGTATGCGAAGTCGAGAGTGACTTGATCCTGAGCGTGAGCGGTAGGCAGGTTGGGTGCCAGCGTCGAATCAAGACGCTCGATACTTTTCACGTTCACGGGGGCGTAGGCGCTCAGACCGGAGAAGTCTGCCTGACCTTTGGCGCTGGTCGCGTTGGCAATGAACTTCATCGCAGCCTCTTTGTTCTTGGCGCCTTTTGGCACGACCAGGAAATCGGCCATGACCAGGTTCTGCTTCCAGCTCACGCCCACAGGCGCGCCATCCTGTTGCAGGGCGTAGACACGACCGTTCCACATCTGGCCCATCGACGCTTCACCGGACGCCAGCAATTGCTGGGATTGCGCACCACCGCCCCACCAGACGATGTCTTTCTTGATGGTGTCGAGTTTCTTGAAGGCGCGGTCCAGGTCCAGCGGATAAAGCTTGTCGGCGGCTACACCATCAGCCAGCAGAGCGAGTTCGAGGACGCCAGGGCTTGGCCATTTGTACATCGCACGTTTGCCGGGATAGGTCTTGGTGTCGAACATGGCTGTCCAGTCGACCGGCTTTTTGTCGCCCAGCTTGCTTTCGTTGTAGCCGAGGACGAATGAGAAGAAGAACGAGCCGACGCCGTGTTCGGAAACGAAGCGGTGGTCAATCTCGTCACGCTTGATGGTGTTGAAGTCCAGAGGTTCAAGCAGGCCTTCGGCGGCAGCGCGCAGCGCGAAGTCGGCTTCGACATCCACCACGTCCCACTGCACGTTACCGCTTTCGACCATGGCCTTGAGTTTGCCGTAGTCGGTCGGACCGTCCTGCACGACGGTAATGCCGCTGGTCTTGGCGAATGGAGTCGCCCATGCCTGTTTCTGGGCATCCTGAGTCGAGCCCCCCCAACTTACGAAGTTGACGCTGTCGGCGGCCATGGCGGCGACACTCGAGAAAGCCAACACGCCAGCCGCCAGGACTGCCGTTGCACGTTTGTTCAACACCATTTTCACGCCCTCATTTGTTGTGTTTTGAGCGGGCATTTTTTGCCCGCGTATTCGGGAGCAGTAGGTCCAATGGGCCTTTGAAACCAGTCACCTGCCAGACGCTTTTTATTGATGCTGTCCCTGGTCGGGGGCGTCTGACAAATTGCTGCGGCTGTGGAATGTCATATTATGGTATTCCAAACTTTGTGCAAGTATTTTGCCTTCACACGGTGACGGGCTGATCGTTTTTTTTGCTTTGAACGCAGTGTTTACAGGCGTTTTAAGCCACGCTGGTCGCAAGACTTCTGAAGGCCAGACGCAACGTTCAGCCGGGAAATGGAATGCTTTCAACCACCTCCAGATCGTAGCCTGTCAGGCCCGCGTACTTCAGCGGCGGTCCGAGGTGACGCAACTTGCCGACGCCAAGGTCCTGCAGGATCTGCGCACCTGTGCCGACTTCCGAATAGATGCGTGACTGCGAACGGCTGTACTGGCGTGCGGGCTGGGTGAGGTGCGGGATGCGCTCCAGCAACGCTTGCGAGGATTCATGATTGGCCAGCACCACAACGATACCGCGGCCTTCCTCGGCAACCTTCTGCAGGGCTGCCCACAGGGTCCAGTTGGCAGGTCCTGTGTACTCGGCACCGACCAGGTCGCGCAGCGGATCGACTACATGCACGCGCACCAGCGTGGGCTCGTCGCGGCGCACGTCGCCCATCACCATCGCCATGTGCACGCCGCCTTCGATACGGTCTTCATAGCTGAACAGCCGGAACGTACCGTGCACCGTCGGCAGCTCACGCTCGCCGATTCTGACAATGGTGTGTTCGGTGCTCAGCCGGTAATGAATCAGGTCGGCAATGGTGCCGATGCGGATGCCATGTTTCTCGGCAAAACGTTCCAGATCAGGGCGACGGGCCATGGTGCCGTCGTCGTTCATGACTTCGACGATCACCGAGGCGGGTGCGAAGCCGGCCAGACGCGCCAGGTCGCAACCGGCCTCGGTATGCCCGGCACGTGTCAGCACGCCGCCCTCGCGGGCGCGCAGCGGAAAGATATGGCCCGGGTGGACCAGGTCTTCCGGCACCGCCTCAGGGTTGACCGCTGCCTGAACCGTACGCGCCCGGTCTGCTGCGCTGATACCGGTCGTGACGCCTGTAGCGGCTTCGATCGATACGGTGAACGCCGTAGAGAAAACGCTGCCGTTGCTGGGCACCATCTGCTCAAGCCCCAGGCGCTGGCAATGTTCGTCGGTCAGCGTCAGGCAAATCAGGCCACGCGCTTCGCGGGCCATAAAGCTAATGGCCTGTGGCGAACAGCAGTCCGCCGCCAGCAGCAGATCGCCTTCATTTTCGCGGTCCTCGTCGTCGACCAGCAGAACCATCTTTCCTTGGCGGTAGTCTTCAATGATGTCTTCGATACGATCGAATGCCATGCTGGGATCCCGGTGTTATGGATGAGTTATTGTGGTATACCATAAGACAGAATATTTCACAGATTCCCTATCAATGAAACAGTGAGATCGCGATGAAAGCTTATTGGATTGCACACGTCGACGTGACCGACCCTCAGCAGTACAGCGAATATACTCAACGTGCGCCAGCCGCTTTCGCATTATTTGGTGGCAAATTCATGGCACGCGGCGGGCGCTCTGAAGCGCTGGAAGGACGAGCGACGCCGCAGCGCACGGTGGTGATCGAATTCGAGTCCTATGAACAGGCGATTGCTTGCTATCAGTCGCCTGAGTATCAGGAAGCCATGAGCCATCGCCAGGGCGCGTCCAGGGCTGATATCGTGATCGTTGAAGGCATGGCGTAAGTCAGCAGGCCGTCTGAAGCGTTGCCATTTCTTGTGAGGACATTGCTTTTGCGGTGACCCATCGCTGTCGCGCAGCCAACACATGACTGTGGGAGGCGGTTTGCCGGCGATTCGATCTTCCGGGCAACCCAGTCAGCGACTGAACTGACGCCATCGCCGGCAAGCCGCCTCCCACGG
>NZ_FRDA01000001.1:319356-679903 GCF_900143095.1 Pseudomonas asturiensis
TTCCGGGCGACCTGTCAGCGACTGAACTGACGCCATCGCCGGCAAGCCGCCTCCCACGGGATCGTGTTAGCCGGGAACTCCTGCGCGGTCTGCAGCGTACGGAGGTGATCGAGTTCGAGTCTGATGAACAGGCGATTGCTTGCTATCGGTCGCCTGAGTATCAGGACGCCATCCGCCATCGTCAGGGCGCGTCCAGGGCTTATATCGTGATCGTTGAAGGCATGGCGTAGCGGGCCGCTACGGAGGGCAGGACTGGTCACAGGCAGATCATGGCCTTTACACTGCGCAGCCACCTGTATTAACGGACTAAACACAGTGCATGCCCCCATTTCAAATATCCTCATCCAGTGTCTGGCCGAAACGCACCTCGACAGCCTCGCTGCGCTTTATAACGACCCCGCTGTTTGCCGTCAGGTGTTGCAGATGCCGCACCAGTCGGTTGAGGTCTGGCGCAAACGCCTGTCGGCGAGCAACGAGCGCCAGCTCAAGCTGGTTGCGGTGCATGGCAGCGAGGTGATCGGCCATATCGGCCTGGAGCAGTCCTCACGTATTCGCCAGACCCACGTTGGTGGCATCGGCATGGTCGTAACGCCTGCCTGGCATCGCAAGGGGGTAGGGTCGAAGATGCTGGCCGCTGTGCTTGATGTCGCCGACAACTGGATGAATCTGCGTCGAGTCGAGCTGACGGTTTATGCCGACAACGAGGCTGCCATTGGTCTGTATCAAAAGTTCGGTTTCGAAACTGAGGGTCGGCTGCGTCAATACGCGATACGTGACGGCATGATGGTCGATGCACTGACAATGTCGCGGTTGCGATGATGTACGCGAAGGTTAGTGACCGAATACATCTCGTGGGAGGCGGCTTGCCGGCGATTCGATCTTCCGGGCAATCTGTCAGCGACTGAACTGACGCCATCGCCGCCAAGCCGCCTCGCACGGCATAGGGTTAGCCGGGAAATCCTGCGCAGTCTGCGATCAGTTCACGCCTGATGTGTCTGACCTGTTCGGGTAGGCTCACGTCCCAGCCGTCACGCCTACCGAATGAAATGCACCTTCCCGGTGTCGTCGTTACCGATGTAGATGCCATACACCCCGGCCTGACGCTCTTCGATATAGCGTTCCAGGATCTGACGGATGGCGGGGTAATAGATGCGGTCCCAGGGAATGTCTTCAGGGGCGAAGAATTTATATTCCAGGGTCTCCGGGCCGAACTGGCCGGTAATCTCCAGCGCAATGGCGCGGAAGACGATATAGACCTCGCTGATCTGCGGCACGCTGAAGATGGAGTAGGGCGAGAGGATTTCGGCGCGTACGCCACTTTCTTCCCACACTTCGCGCAGCGCCGCCTGTTCGGTGGTCTCGCCGCTTTCCATGAAGCCGGCGGGCAAGGTCCAGGTGCCGGGACGGGGCGGGATGGCGCGCTGGCACAGCAGGTACTTGCCTTCCTGCTCGATGATGCAGCCGGCGATGATTTTTGGATTGACGTAATGGATGTACTGGCAACTGCCACACATCAGCCGCGCGTGGGTGTCGCCGACAGGGATGCGCTGATCGAGATCAGCACTGCCGCATTGGGGACAGAAGCGCGGCAGGGCCATTTCATCGACCTATGCGGGGTTCTTTCAGGGCAACGGGCGCCACGATCTCGCGGACCCCGGCGTCGTCATCCTGTTTGGATTTGAGGTATTCAAGCGCCACGCGGGCGGCATTACGTACGTGATCGACCGATGCCTGATGCGCAGCCAGCGGATCGCCGCTCTTGATGGCTTCGACGATCAGTTCCATTTCCTTGTTGCTGGCGCCGCGACGGTTTTCCTGCGAAACCGAGGTTGCACGCAGGTAGCTGATGCGTGCCTGCAACTGACGAAGCTGAGTGGCAGCGACATGGTTGCCCGAGCCTTCCAGCAGCACGTCGTAGAAACCCTGCACCGAATCGATGACCTGTTGCAGCTCGCCTTCCTTGAGCGATTGACTGTTCACCTGCAGTGCTTTTTCCAGCGCTTTGATGTCTTTGGGTTTGGCGCGCAGGGTGAACAACTGAACGATCAGACCTTCGAGTACGCAGCGCAGCTCGTAGATGTCGCAGGCGTCTTCCAGCGTGATGATGGCCACTCGCGGGCCTTTGGCGTCGGCGAATTCCACCAGGCCTTCGGATTCCAGGTGACGCAATGCTTCACGCACCGACGTTCGGCTCACACCCAGGCGATCACACAGGTCCCGCTCGACCAGACGATCTCCCGGCAGCAGCTGGAAGTTCATGATCGCACTGCGCAGTTTGTCCAGCACGATCTCCCGCAGGGTAACGGGGTTGCGGTTGACCTTGAAGTTATCGTCGAGTGGCAGGCGTTTCATCGGGTGTGCTCAGAGTAAGGCTGTCAGATAAAAACACGACCGGTGCATCATGGCCGCGTTCATGTCGGCAGCCCGCGGTTCGAGCGGGCTGCTGCATGGTCCGGAGGTGTAAACCGGATCGCGGCCGAGTTTATCACGCTGTTGCCCGCATCCACCAAAACCGGCCTGACAGCGTCAGACCAGTGCAGGCAGGGCACCCATCTTGCCTCTGTGATAGAGCATCGGCGTCACAGGCGTTGCCGGCAGGATCAGGTTTTTCACCGCACCTACGATAATGGCGTGGTCGCCGCCGTCGTATTCGCGCCACAGCTCACATTCGATGATCGCCGTGGCGTTGTTGAGCAGCGGGTTGCCCAGCTCGCTCAGGTGCCATTCGATGCCCTTGGTCTTTTCCTTGCCTTTGCTGGCGAACGCATAGGCCTCGGTTTGTTGATCGGCCGAGAGCAGGTGAATGGCGAATTTCTTGCCGTCGCGCAGCACCGGATAGGTATCCGAGGCATAGTTGGGGCAGAACAGCACCAGCGCCGGATCAATGGACAATGCGCTGAATGCGCTGGCGGTAATGCCCACCAGATTGCCCTCCGGGTCCAGCGCGGTGACGATGGTGACGCCTGAAGGGAACGACGCCATGACTTCTTTATAAATACCGGGTTCGATCATCGCAGCGGCCTCGTTAACGCATGACAAATGGATCAGGCATGGGGGCCTGCGAAAGGTTGATCCACACCGTTTTCAGTTCGGTGTAGGCCAGTACGGAGTCTATCCCGCTCTCGCGGCCATAGCCGCTGTTTTTGAAGCCACCGATAGGCGCCATGGCCGATACGGCTCGATACGTGTTGACCCAGATGATACCCGAACGGATATCCCGCGCCAGGCGATGGGCCCGGCCCAGGTCGCGGGTCCAGATGCCAGCGGCCAGACCAAACTGTGAATCGTTGGCAATCGCCAGCGCTTCGGCCTCGTCCTTGAAGCGAATCACTGACGCCACAGGGCCGAACACTTCTTCCTGCATGATTTTCATCGAATTGCGGTCGCATTCGAACAGGGTTGGCTCGAAGAACCAGCCTTCGCCGGCCCGTTCCGGTCGCTTGCCACCCAGGCGCAAACGAGCGCCTTCAGCCAGCGCGTCGGCGACCAGCCCTTCAACCACCGCGAGCTGTTGCGCCGTGGCCATCGGGCCCATTTCAGTGGTTTCGTCCTGGGGATTACCGATGCGAATACGGCTGGCCCGCTCGACCAGTCGCTCGACAAATTCATCGTAGATCTCGTCCTGCACCAGCAGCCGTGAGCCGGACACACAGCTTTGCCCCGACGCTGCATAAATGCCTGCGACGGCGCCATTGATCGCGCTGTCCAGGTCGGCGTCGGCAAAGATGATGTTGGGCGATTTGCCGCCCAGCTCCAGCGAGAGTTTGGCGAAGTTTTCGGCGCTGCTGCGCACGACGTGGCGTGCAGTGGCAGCACCGCCGGTGAAGGCGATCTTGCGCACCAGCGGATGGCGGGTCAGCGCCGCACCCGTGGTGGGGCCGTAGCCGGTAATCACGTTGACCACGCCCGGTGGAATGCCTGCTTCCAGTGCCAGACGTGCCAGCTCAAGCACCGTGGCCGAAGCATGTTCGGACGGCTTGAGTACAATGGTGTTGCCCGCTGCCAGCGCCGGAGCCAGCTTGATGGCGGTCAGGTAGAGCGGACTGTTCCAGGGAATGATCCCCGCGACTACGCCCATCGCCTCGTGCACGGTGTAGGCGAACAGGTCTGGCTTGTCGAGGGGCAGGGTGCCGCCTTCGAGCTTGTCAGCCAGCCCTGCGGTGTAATGGAAAAACTCCGGCAGGTAGCTGACCTGACCGCGTGTTTCGCGAATCAGCTTGCCGTTGTCACGGCTTTCCAGCTGCGCCAGTTGCTCCTTGTTTTCGGCGATCAGATCGCCCAGCCTGCGCAGCAACTTCCCGCGCGCCGTGGCCGTCAATCCTCTCCAGGCCGGGCTTTCGAAGGCTTTTTGAGCGGCTTGCACGGCGCGCTCCACGTCCGCTTCGTCAGCGTCGGGCAGTTGCGCCCAGGGTTGGGCAAGCGCCGGGTTAAGACTGTCGAAGGTCTTGCCTGAAAGTGCATCGACCCAGAGGCCGTCGATGCACATCTGAAAACGGGTGAGGCTCATGCAACGATCCCCTTTATCGAGTTGTGAACACGCGCCGACTTGTCGAGAAAGTCCAGCAACACCTGATTGACCAGGCGCGGCGACTCCACCGGCATCATGTGACGTTGGTCCGGCAGTATCGCGACTTCCGCGCCTTTGATCCGCATCGCCAGTTCCCGTGCCATTTCAGGCGTTGAGCCCGGGTCCAGCTCGCCGGTGGCAATCAGTGTCGGTGCGCGAATATCGCCCAGATCGTCGGCGCGGTACATATCCTGTGTGGCGAAGAGCTTGTAAGTGGTCAGGTAGCCCTGCGGATCGTTGCTTGCCAGGTTCTGGCGAATGGCCGCGATCTGCGCCGGATTGGCCGCTTGATACTCGCGACTGAACCAGCGTGATAACGCTTCACCCGCATTGGCATCCGGGCCATGCTCGGCGGCCTGACTGGTGCGCGCTATGACACCAGCACGCTGTTCAGGACTGCGATTGAACACGCTGTTGAGGATGATCATGCCCGACAGGTGCTCTGGAAAATGCAGTGCGAAGGCACGAGCCACCAGACCGCCCATCGAGAAGCCGATGATCGTGGCCTGCGGCAGGCCCAGATGCTCCAGCAATTCGCGCAGTTGTTCGGCATAACCAGGCAGGCCGGTATCCGGATCCGGGCGCGGACTGGCGCCATGCCCGAGCATGTCGTAAGCAATGACACGGTAATGCGGGGCCAGGCCGACAATCTGGCCGCCCCACATTTCCTTGTTCAGGCCCACCCCGTGAATCAACACCACGGGGTGGCCTTGGCCGGTGGCCAGATAACTGGTACCCGCCGGGGTGCATTCAGCGGTGAGCTGACTCATGGATCGCTCCTGCGCGGACATGGATGAAGGGGATTACTGCGCCTTTTCAGCGGCCAGTTCTTCCAGGTCGATGTAGCGGTTGCCGATGCGCGGGTGCAGGCGTCCACCGTTGGCGGCACCCAGCACCACGACGATTTCGTCGGCACGTGGTGAGTCTTCGATGTGCATTTCAAGGGTGATGTAGTGCGAACGCAGGCCTTCATCGTCCTTGTGCATCATCGGAATCTGAATCGAGGTGCCCGGTCCGCCGCGCTTGTTGGTGAAGCTCAGGTAGCTCTTGGCGTTGACCGCCTCACGGTAGTGATTGCCAAAGCGCAAAGTGTGAATCACCGCCGACGCATGCTCGATCTCGCCGTCTGCACCGACGACAGCAGCTTTGCCGTAAGCCTGGATCTTGTCGGCACCACCTATGGCATCGGTCAGGCGTTTGACCATCAGCTCGCCCAGATCAGAGCAATTGGCGCGGATTTGTGGCTTCAAGTCTTCGACGAAACCATTGCCCAACCAAGGGTTCTTGATCACGACCGCCAGTCCGACCATGGTCACCGGCGTGTCGGTTGCCTTGCCGCCTTCGATGAAGGTTTCTTCGGTGTAATTGACGATCTTGCGGATTTCAAAGCTCATGAAGGACTCCCGGAACGAGCACTATTGTATTTCGTATGATGGTATACCATAAGATTGCTCGTGCAAGCGTTTTTCTTCATGTGAATGCACGTCGCGCCAATGGATGATGGGTAAGTGCCATGTCTGACCACTCGTCAGGTGTCGGGACCATCGCTTTGAACACGTGGGCTCTGGGTGTGACAGATATTCGGTGAGCCATGAAGCGCTCAACGTTTTTTCACTTCAGGAGAGCCATGAATGAAAGCCATCGTCTACAACGGCCCGCGCGACGTCAGCGTCAAGAACGTACCGGACGCCAGGATCGAGAAGCCGACCGATGCTCTTGTCAGAGTGACGACTACCAATATCTGCGGTTCCGATCTGCACATGTATGAGGGCCGCACCTCGTTTGAAACCGGGCGCATATTCGGCCATGAGAATATGGGCGAGGTCGTCGCCGTCGGCTCGGGCGTCGACCGCATCAAGGTCGGCGACCGGGTCTGCCTGCCGTTCAACATCGGCTGCGGGTTTTGCGAGAACTGCGAGAAAGGGCTGACCGGCTATTGCCTGACGGTCAATCCGGGCAGCGCAGGGGGCGCCTACGGGTTTGCCGACATGGGCACTTACGAGGGCGGACAGGCTGAACTGCTGCGCGTGCCTTATGCCGACTTCAACTGCCTGCTGCTGCCGGAAGATGCCGTCGAGAAAGAAGACGATTACGTCATGCTGTCCGACATTTTTCCCACGGGTTGGCACGCCACCGAGCTGGCAGGGCTGCTGCCCGGTGAAAGTGTCGCGATCTACGGCGCAGGTCCTGTGGGATTGATGGCTGCCCACTCGGCCATGATCAAGGGCGCGTCGCAAGTGTTCGTGGTCGACAGTCACCCGGATCGCCTGGCACTGGCCGCGAAAATGGGCGCTACGCCGATCAATTCGGCCGAGCAGGAGGCCGTCGAGCAGATCCTCAATCTGACTCATGGCAAAGGCACAGATCGCGGCTGCGAGTGTGTGGGCTATCAATGCTGCGATCGTCACGGCCGCGAAGCCAATCACCTGACCATGAATAATCTGGTGGCTTCGACGAAGCCTGCGGGTGGAATCGGTGTCGTTGGCGTGTTCGTGCCACAGGATCCAGGCGCACATAACGAGCTGGCGAAGGAGGGCAAGATGGCCTTTGACTTCGGCTCATTCTGGTTCAAGGGTCAGCAGATCCGCACGGGCCAGGCCAACGTCAAGGCGTACAACCGCCGCCTGGCCGAGCTGATCCATCACGGCCGAGCCACGCCGTCGCAGATCATTTCCCATCGCCTGAAACTGAGCGAAGGTCCGGACGCTTACAAGCATTTCGATGATCGCGATAACGGCTGGACCAAAGTCGTGCTCAAGCCCGCTGCCTGATCGTCGCGACCCCGTTATTCGCCTCACGTCGTCCGGCGACGCGAGGCGTCATCTTCTTCCAGGAGATTCATACATGAAAGATTTCGAAAGCTACCCAAAGCCACCCTTTCCCAGGCAGCCTCAGGACGTACCTGGCCTACAGGGCAAGATGGACCCCTATCCGGATTGCGGCGAAAAAAGCTACACCGGATCCGGCCGCCTGAATGACAAGATCGCATTGATCACCGGGGGCGATAGCGGGATCGGCCGGGCCGTCGCCATTGCCTTTGCCCGAGAGGGCGCCCAGGTAGCGATTTCCTATCTGAACGAACACGAAGATGCCAAAGAAACCGCGCGCTGGGTAGAAGAGGCTGGCAGGAAATGCCTGCTGCTGCCCGGTGATCTGGCGCAGAAGCAGCAATGCGAGGATATCGTCAGCAAGACGGTTGCTGAGTTCGGCCGTATCGACGTGCTGGTCAACAATGCGGCCTTCCAGATGAGTCATGAAACGCTGGAAGAAATCAGCGACGAAGAATGGCTGATGACCTTCGATGTCAACATCACGGCGATGTTTCGTATCTGCAAGGCTGCGGTGCCTCATATGGGACGCGGCGGCTCGATCATCAACACCAGTTCGGTGAACTCGGACATGCCCAAGGCGACGCTGTTGCCTTATGCCACGACCAAAGGCGCGATTGCCAACTTCACTGCCGGTCTGGCGCAAATGCTGGGCGAGAAGGGCATCCGGGTAAACAGCGTAGCGCCGGGACCGATCTGGACGCCGTTGATCGTCTCGACCATGCCGGAAGAAGAGGCCGCGAACTTCGGGAGCCAGACGCCCCTCGGCCGTCCCGGCCAGCCCGTGGAAGTCTCGCCGATCTATGTGTTGCTGGCATCGGATGAAGCGAGCTATATCTCGGGAACACGCTATGGGGTGACAGGCGGCAAGCCGATTCTGTAACGCCCACACGACTGCCCGCGAAGGGAGGTGTCGAGACCGACGCCGCCTGAATCGCGGGCTTTTATTATGAAGTTTTTCAATTTTTCACACTTTATTGCCATCAGGTCGGGCAGGCTGGGAACGAATGCAACTGATGGTGGCTTCGCGAAGTCACTTGACCATTAGGGGTATACGCCCCTAAATTTGTTTCGGTTTTTCAGAGCGGGTGTCCCACGCTCCCGCGCAACGACCTATGGAGAGTTGCCATGTACCCTGATGTACAGCTTTATGTAGACGGCCAATGGCGCGCAAGCCGCGATGGCCGCACGATTCCGGTCATCAATCCGGCGACCGGTGATTCAATCGGTACTGTGGCTCACGCAGGCATCGCTGACCTGGATGAGGCGCTGGCCGCCGCCGAGAAGGGCTTTGCCGCCTGGCGCACTACCTCGGCCTACGACCGTTACAAAATCATGCAGAAAGCGGCGAATCTGTTGCGTGAGCGTGCCGATGGCATTGCCCGCATCATGACCCAGGAGCAAGGCAAGCCCTTGGCCGAAGCGCGCATGGAGGCGATGTCCGCGGCTGACATCATTGACTGGCTGGCCGAGGAAGGTCGTCGCAGCTACGGCCGCATCGTGCCGTCGCGTGGTGTGAACATCGAGCAGAAAGTGGTCAAGGAGCCGGTCGGTCCGGTCGCCGCCTTTACACCGTGGAACTTCCCCATCAACCAGGTGGTGCGCAAGCTGTCGTCGGCGCTGGCTGCCGGTTGCTCGATCATCGTCAAGGCGCCGGAAGAAACCCCGGGCTCGCCCGCTGAGCTGATCCGTGCCTTCGCTGACGCGGGTGTTCCAGCCGGTGTGATCGGTCTGGTGTATGGCGATCCTGCAGAAATCTCCGGCTACCTGATTCCTCATCCAGTGATCCGCAAAGTGACGTTCACCGGCTCCACGCCGGTTGGCAAGCAGCTCGCGGCGTTGGCGGGTCAACACATGAAGCGCGCGACCATGGAGTTGGGCGGCCACGCGCCTGCGCTGGTGTTTGATGACGCTGATATCGACCTTGCCGCGCGGGTTCTGGCTACCGCCAAGTTCCGTAACGCCGGTCAGGTCTGTGTCTCGCCAACGCGCATTCTGGTGCAGCGCAAGGTACTGGAAGCGTTCACCGAGAAGTTCGTCGGCCTGACGCGTGAAATCAAGGTCGGTAACGGTCTGGAATCTGGCACGACCATGGGCCCGGTTGCCAACGATCGTCGCATCCCGGCGCTGGTCGACCTGATCGACGATGCCGTGAAGTCGGGCGCAACTGTGTCGGCCGGTGGCAAGGCTGTCGAGGGGGCGGGTTACTTCTTTGAACCGACTGTGCTGAGTGGCTTGAAGCCCACCATGCGCATCATGAACGAAGAACCGTTCGGCCCGGTCGCGTTGCTGGTGCCGTTCGATACAGTGGAAGAGGCGATTGCCGAGTCCAATCGTGTGCCATTCGGTCTGGCGTCCTATGCGTTCACGACATCGATGAAGACCGCTCAGGCGCTCAGCACCTATATAGAAGCCGGGATGCTGTCGATCAACCATCAGGGCATCGGTCTGCCGGAAATTCCGTTCGGCGGGATCAAGGATTCCGGCTATGGCTCGGAAGGCGGCACCGAGGCCATCGAGGCGTACCTGAATACCAAGCTGGTCACTCAGTACAACTGAGCCTTTGCACAGAAATGAAAACGGCCGCGATGTCTGCACATTGCGGCCGTTTTTTATCTCGCGCTGATCAATCCCGAGCCTGAATACCGGTCTGCTTCATGACCAGATTCTTCTCTTTCTTGTACTGCAACGCGACTTCCGGCGCCGGGCCACTCTGACCGGTTTCCATCCACTTGCGCAGGCGGCTGGCGTCGGCAAAATGCGTGTACTTGCCGAAGGCATCAAGGATCACGACCGAAACCGGACGGTTGGCCATGGTGGTCAACAGCACCAGGCAGTGTCCGGCCTGATTGGTGAAGCCTGTCTTGGTCAGCTTGATGTCCCAGTTTTCCTTACGCACCAGATGGTCGGTGTTGTTGAACACCAGGCTGTAGGTCGGTTTGCGGAAGGTGACGGTCTTCGTTTCGGTGGTGCTCAATTCGCTCAGCATCGGGTACTTGCGGGCGGCCATGACCAGCTTGGTCAGGTCGCGGGCTGTCGAGACGTTGTAGACCGACAGCCCGGTCGGCTCGACATACGCTGTGTGTTTCATGCCCAGCGCCTTGGCCTTGGCGTTCATCGCCAGAATGAATGCCGGATAGCCGCCCGGATAACTGTGCGCAAGGCTCGCAGCCGCGCGGTTTTCGGACGACATCAGGGTAATCAGCAACATGTCCCGACGATTCATCTCGCTGCCCAGCTTCACGCGGGAGAACACGCCTTTCATCTCCGGCGTCTGGGAGATGTTGACGGGGATGACTTCATCCATCGACTGCTTGGCGTCCAGGACCACCATCGCTGTCATCAATTTGGTAACCGAGGCAATCGGCACGATCACGTCCGGGTTGCTGGAATACAGGACTTTGTCAGTCTGCAGGTCGATGACCATGGCGCTGCCGGAGGCCAGGTGCAGGTTGGAAGGGTCGCGATTCAGCGCGGCGGTTTCGTTTGCCAGGGTGGAAGTGGAAAATGCCGAACCCGTAAGTACACATAATAGGCTCAGAACAGACAGACGAATTTTCAAGAGCAAGGCTCACTCGATAAAGGTGTGTTAACGAAAGGGACAAGGGAAAACCCGGCATTTTATGAGCAGGCTTTGCAGTATGTCGATGGGCGTTGTAGGGCGTTTCGTCAATAAAATCGGAAAATCGCATGTTGTTAAGTTGCTGTTAAGTAGGAAAACAGCATAAAACCGACGGCACTCTGAATAGTCGTGGTGTACAACGCTCACACCGATTAGCATTCCCTGCCATAGAAAGGTATGGATTTCAGGAGTTACGCAATGCTCAAGGGGTTTATCGGCAAGGATTACGTCGTTCTGGTCATCGCGGCTTCACTGGTCGCCGTGTTGCTGGTGCTGGCCGGTTTTTTCTCGCGGCCTTCGGATTGGGCAGGCTGGATGCAGGCCATCGCGCTGATTGTGGGCATGATGGTCGCCATTGCTGTGCCCGCCATCCAGCGCAGGCAGGAAGCGGTGCTGGCTCGCAAGCAACTGCGTGATCGCGAGACAGGTTATGCCCGCCGCATGCAGTACTTGTGCGGTGAACTGAGCGAATTGCACGGGCGCATCAATCTTAACCTCGCGCACCTGCGCGCCAGTGATCGTCACAGCCTGAAGTTCACGTTGCAGGATTACCTTCATCGCCTGTTCGAATCCCACAAGCAGGACCTGAACGATGACCGCGTGGTACTGGCCTACGAATTGCGGCAGGTGGCCAATGACCTGATCGACGAACTGGACAGCGGTCGCAATGATCGCGTGGTGTTCATGGCGCTGGAAAAGCGTTTGCAGAAGCTGACGCACCGCTGCCAGGTCAATGCGGCCATGGCCGAGCGTACGTGATCGGGGTTGCTCTGTAGATTGACTCCACAGCGCAGCGCGTCACGCACAGCCCCTTGTGTACTGGCCTGCCAAATAAAAAAACCGCATCAAACGATGCGGTCAAGGGAGAGTGCGGAGCAACGCACGAAGTTCTTTCATCAAAGGGCTCAGCTATCCAGGACGCGACTTTTCAGCTCCTCGGAAAAAGCCTGGGCCACGGGCAGTGATGCGAAGGGGCCGCTGACCGGTTCACCGTCCTGAATCAGGTACCAGCACGCCAACAGGCCGCGCTCTCTGAGCGGAGCCGGGACTGCACTGCCTACCACCGACATGATTTGAACGTTGTTCATAGCAACCTCCTTCTTTCCATGGCGCTACTTTACGAGTTGATCGCTGCGGGCAGAAATCGACGCTCTCAATAGTCGTCATTGACGGGAACGAGGGTCCGGCACGTTGCGGCAATACGCCCGGGTGTGAACAAGAAATGAAAAACCCGCCGATAAAGGCGGGTTTTTGTGCTGTTACCAGCGACCATGCGGGCCGTAGCCCTGGTAGTAACCTGGAGGCGGCCCGTCATAACGACGATAGTAACGTGGTGGCGGAGCCGGATAGCGCTCTACGACCTCATACGCGGGCTGCTGATAATAAACCACTGGCGGCGGAGGCGGCGGCGCGTAGTAAACCTGCTGCACCGGTGGCTGATAGTAAACCGGCTGACGCTCGACATAGACCGTTCTGTCACGGCTGGACGATACCGCTGCTCCCACCACAGCCGCGCCTACCAAAGCACCTACCACGGCTGGGCCACCCCAGCCACGATGATCGGCGTTCGCCTGGCCTGCCAAGGCCAACGCACCTATAAACAAGGCAATCTTGGGGATTTGACGAATCATGAGTGTTCCTCGCTTTCAACCCGTTGTCGCGGGCCTGCATTACTCTCAAGCACTGCCACGGGATAACTCTAAGACATCGAATTTGTAAAAAACTGCGAAATCGTTGAGTAAATTTTATGTAAGGTGCTTTCGATCCAGAGTGCCAGGCAACGATATCGTGGCCGGCAAGGCGCAGTGTACGCCTGGCACACCGCTTTAATCCAATACCGTTCGGGAGAAAACGATGGCCATTACTGCCAACAGGGACACGTTACTGTGCATGTCCATGGCGGCACGCCCAGGAAACTTCGGCGTACGCTTCCATAACCATCTTTATGAACAGTTGGGCCTCAATTACTACTACAAGACCTTCGCTCCCAATGACCTCGCGGCTGCGGTGGCGGGTATCCGGGCGCTGGGCATTCGCGGCAGCGCGGTGTCGATGCCTTTCAAGGAAGACTGCATCGCACTGGTCGACGAACTGGATGCTTCAGCGGCGGCCATTCAGTCAATCAATACCATCGTCAACACCGACGGGCATCTCAAGGCGTTCAATACCGATTACATCGCGGTCGCTCAGCTCATGCAAAGCCATGCCGTCCCCCACACCGCGTTTGCCTTGCGTGGCAGCGGTGGCATGGCCAAGGCCGTGGCCTTCGCGCTGCGCGACGCAGGGTTCACCGACGGTCTGATCGTGGCCCGTAATGAGCAGGCCGGAAAGCGTCTGGCTGAAGCCTGTGGTTTTCGCTGGCAAGCCGAGCTGGGCAATGAGCGTCCGGCGTTGCTGGTCAACGTTACGCCGTTGGGCATGACCGGCGCACAGGCTGATGAGCTGGCGTTCGACGAGCAGGCCATCGAAGCGGCCCAAACGATTTTCGATGTGGTGGCCACACCTGCCGAAACACCGCTGATCCAGGCCGCCCGCCGTCTGGGCAAAAAGGTCATCAGCGGTGATGAAGTCGCGGCCATTCAGGCGCTTGAGCAGTTCGTGCTGTACACCGGCGTTCGCCCGACCGATGAGCAATATCAGAAGGCGGCGGCCTTCGCCCGAGGCTGAGCCGCCTGCGCTGTCACTGCTGTTCGAGCTTTGCCAGCCGCTCTTCGAGCGCGGCGACACGTGCCTCAAGCTCGTCAATGCGCTCGTTCGACGCTGTGCCGGCGGCGCTGCGGTCCGGCGCAGTCTGGCGATGGGCGAGTAGCGCTTGCAGGTCGTCAGGGTCGCCCAGCGTGTGCATGTAGCGGTCCTCGCGCTGACCCGCCTGACGCGGCACCAGCATGGCCAGGTTTCTGGCGATCAGCCGTTCCAGTTGGTGGACAACCTGCTCGGCATCTTCGAAGTCGTGCATCCGGTTGCTGCGCGTCATCAGCTCATTCACCGTCTGCGGGCCGCGCAACAGCAGCAGGCCGGTCAGGATGACCTGGGCGGGTACAAGCTCCAGCGCCTTGTCGACCTTGTGTTCCCAGCGGTCGGCGCGGCTGCCCATCACCAGCCGTGTCAACCCGCGGCCCTCCAGCGCTCGCAGGCTCTGGCCCACCTGACCCTGAGTCAGGTTCATGACCGGGTCACGGCTGGTTTTCTGGTTGCAGGCCAGCACCAGCGCGTTGAGGGTCAGCGGGTAGGTCTCGGGGTTGGTCGCCTGCTTTTCGATCAGACAGCCCAGAATGCGCACTTCGGTACTGCTGAGCTGCAAGGTTTCTGCCGTGTCTGGCGCTTCGGTCGAGGAGGGTTCGGTGGACATGGACGCTTCCCTGAGTAATGGCGGTGGATCAGCCTATGAGGTGTTGCAGTTTTTTGCCAGCGCATACGCACGGTCTTTCAAAAGACTCGGGGTCTTTCGTGTTCGGCAGGTCTATAATTGCGCCTTTCTCACTCAGGATATGTCATGTCTATCTCCCTGTACGCCGCTTCGATTCCTGTCTTCCAGCAAATGCTCAACGCGCTGAGCGACGTTCTGACCAAGGCTGAAACCCACGCGACCGAGAAGAAGATCCAGCCTCCGGCATTGCTTCAGGCGCGTCTGTTCCCGGACATGTTGCCATTCACCCGTCAGGTACAGATCGCTGTGGATTTCGCCAAGGGTGCTTCGGCGCGACTGGCCGGTGTCGAGATTCCGGTCTATGAAGACACGGAAACCAGCTTTGCCGAGCTTCAGGCGCTGTTGGCCAAGACGCTTGAATTCATCGGCAGCATCAAGCCTGAGCAGGTCGATGGCAACGAAGGTATCGAAATCGTGCTGCGCCCAGGCACCGAAAAAGAGCGCCGCTTGAACGGCCAGGCTTATCTGCTGAGCTACGCCTTGCCGCAGTTCTTCTTCCACGTGACCACGGCTTACGACCTGCTGCGCCACAATGGCGTCGAGATCGGCAAGCGCGATTTCATGGGCAAGTTCTAAGGTTGTCGCGTTAAGTCGGATACGCCCTCTCGTCAGGTGTCGTTGCCAGCACAGGCAACGACGCCAGACTCGCGTCACAGTCGATACTGATGTTTACTCGTTCATCGCAGGCGCACCCCTTGGGTGAGCCTGTGTCGTTGTTGTGGAGTGTTGATGTTATTGCCCATTCTGCTGTTGTCAGCCGCCGGGTTTACCGTGCTGACCACAGAGTTCGTCATCGTCGGCCTTTTGCCTGCCATGGCTCGTGATCTGCAGGTCACCGTGCCTCAGGCGGGTTTGCTGGTGACCCTGTTCGCGTTCACCGTGGCTGCGTTTGGCCCATTCCTGACGGCGTATTGTTCGCGCTTCAATCGCAAGCGTTTGTTCGTGGGCATTCTGATTCTGTTCGGGCTCTCCAATGCGCTGGCAGCGCTGGCCCCAAACATCGCGGTCATGGGGCTTGCCCGGCTGATCCCGGCATTGGGGCTGCCGGTATTCTGGGCGTTGGCCAGCGAAACGGCGGTGGACATTGTCGGTCCGAAGTTCGCGGGGCGGGCGATTGCTCGAATCGGTTTCGGAATTGTGTGCGCCACCGTGTTCGGCATCCCGGTTGGTACGTTGATTTCCGATGCATTCGGCTGGCGGACGGCATTTGCAGCCCTGTCGGTGCTGGCTTTTGCCAAGGCGCTGCTGCTGACGGTGTACCTGCCCAAAACCATCATCACAAAAGATCCGGTTTCCATGCTCAGTCAGTTCGGCATCCTGCGCAGCCCATTGATGCAGGGTCACGTGCTGCTGTCGGTACTGGTGTTCAGTGGCATGTTCACGGCCTATACCTACCTGGCAGACATGCTGGAGCGTCTGGCCGGTTTCGACGGCACGCTGGTCGGCTGGTGCCTCATGGGTTTTGGTGCCGTCGGGCTGCTCGGCAACTCGCTGGGCGGGCGCATGGTGGACCGACATCCACTGATCGCCAGTCTGGTGTTCTGTGCATTCATGGTGGTGGGCATGGTAGCGGTGGTGCCGAGCATACACTCCTACTTCGCCCTGGCACTTGCACTGGCGGTGTGGGGCGTGACCCAGGCTGCGTTGTTTCTGGTCAGCCATGTACGCCTGATCAAGGCTGCGCCTGAGGCACCGGCGTTCGCCGCATCACTGAATATCGCTGGTGCCAATCTGGGGATCGGCATCGGCGCAGTCATTGGCGGGCGGGTGATCGATCACCTGGGGCTTGGCAAGCTTGGCTTTGCCGCAGCCGGGATCATTTTTCTGGCGATCGTACTGGCCGGGCTGTTGATGAAGAGCAGGCCCGCACCGATACCCGCCTAAACGCCGTCGGTGAACAACTGGTTACGCGCACCCTCGGCGATGGCGACCACGGCGGGGTGCCGGACCTTGCGCTCTACAGTGATTGCGTAGAACGATTCTGTCACCGCATCGGTCCGGCCGATGACGTCTACGCCATACTGACTCTGTACCTCGTCCGCGATCACGCTGGGCGCCACGAACACGCCGCTGCCTGATTTCCCGAAAGCCTTCATCAGCGCGCTGTCATCGAATTCGCCGACGATGCGCGGCTGGAGTTTCAGCTCGGCGAACCACCGCATCAGCCGACCCCGCACGACCGTTTCCTGGCCGGGTATCAACAGCGGTGCGCCATGCATGCAGTGCGGGAAATCATTCCCGATACGCTCAGCCACTTCCCGGGTCGCAAAAAAGCTTACGCCGCATTCTCCCAGCTTCTGGCTATGGCCCTTGATGTCCAGGTGAGGCGGCATCGGGCTGTCGGAAATCACCATGTCCAGACGTTGAATAGCCAGGTCGGCCAGCAGCCGTTCGAGTTTGTCCTCACGGCAGGTGATGCGGATCGATTCATCAAGATCCATCGTCGGCGCAATCAGGTGGTAGACGATGGATTTGGGCACGACATCTGCCACGCCAATCCGAAACAGCAGTTGTTGTTCGTCAGGGTGTGAGCTCAGCAGGGTCTCAAGTTCGTTGCCCAACTGAAACATCTGCTCGGCATAGGGCAGCGCCATACGGCCGGCCTCGGTCATTTCCAGCTGGCGACCCACGCGCTGGAAAAGATCCACGCCCAACGCTGTTTCCAGCAGGCTTATCTGACCGCTGACGGTCTGTGGC
Organism: Pseudomonas asturiensis; assembly: GCF_900143095.1. GTDB lineage: Bacteria > Pseudomonadota > Gammaproteobacteria > Pseudomonadales > Pseudomonadaceae > Aquipseudomonas > Aquipseudomonas asturiensis. Next base: position 336,498 of record NZ_FRDA01000001.1, read on the forward strand.
GTGAGGTTCAACTGCTCGCATGCCCGCACGATGCTGCCGGTCTTGGCCACGATCCAGAAGTAGTGCAGTTGACGGTAATTGAGCATGTCGATTCCCGATTCGTTAAAACCGAAGTATATCGCTTATAAAATCGAATTTTCCTGATGTTTCCGTTTCCCTAGAATGCTGTTCCAACGCCGGACCGAAAGCACTGTCCGGCCTTGACTGTCGAGGGACACATGAAAAAATCATTTTACGCTGTACTATTGGGCGGTTCGCTGCTGGTAATGGCAGGGTGCGATCAGATCGAGTCTTCGTCAAAGCAAGTGCTGGACAAGGCCGCGGATTCAGCCAGGCAGGCGATCGACGAAACACATCAGGCGGCAACCAAGGCGCTGGACGAGGCCAAGCGGGAACTTTCGGTGCTGGAACCGGCATCAGGCTCCGCTGAATCAGAAAGCAAACCCGGTAAAGAAATCTAACGTTCGTTCAACTATTGGCTCAGGCAGGGCAGTGATCTATGGAATACCTATTGGAACTCGTGACCAGTCCAGCCGCCTGGATTGCACTGGCGACACTGGTCGTGATGGAAGTGGTACTGGGTATCGATAACCTGATCTTTATCTCGATCATCACCAACAAGCTGCCGGAACACCAGCGTGAGAAGGCCAGGAAGCTGGGCATCGGCATGGCGTTGGTCATGCGCCTGGGCCTGCTCAGCACCGTGGCGTACATCGTGCAGTTGACCGAGCCGGTGTTTGAAATGTTTGGTCAGGCCTTCTCGTGGAAGGACATGATCCTGATCGCCGGTGGTTTGTTCCTGGTCTGGAAAGCGACAACGGAAATCCATCACAGCATGGACGTGAAGACCGAGGAAGAGAAAACCTTGAGCGCCACCGTTGCGTTGACCATGGGTAGCGCGATCGTTCAGATCCTGATGCTGGACCTGGTGTTCTCCATCGACAGCATCATCACTGCTGTGGGCATGACCGAGCACTTGCCGATCATGATCATCGCTGTCGTGAGTGCCGTAGTGGTAATGCTGGTTGCCGCCAACCCGCTGGCGAAGTTCATCAACGACAACCCGACAGTGGTCATGTTGGCGCTGGGCTTCCTGATCATGATCGGTATGACGCTGATCGCCGAAGGCTTCGGTGCCCATGTTCCGAAGGGCTACATTTACGCCGCCATGACGTTCTCGGCAGCGATTGAAGGCCTGAACATGCTGGTGCGCAAGGCCAAGCGCAAGAAGGCCGCCCGTCAGGCTTCCACGGTCTGATAGCGCTGTAAAAAACAACGGCCGGCCCGAGCAATCGGGTCGGCCGTTTTACGTTTACAGGCTCAGCCAGCGCGACTTGATCAGGCGTGAAGTTTTCTCAATGAGCCGCAGCCGGGTGAACCTTTACGGGGCTGTTCAAAGGGGGGCGACCCACAGGCGTGGCTGCATCGCTGCGCGGGTGATGGCGGCGGGAAATACGCAGCACTCCCCACAGCATGGCGCACGCCACAGCAAGCCACGAAGCGATCAGCATCACGATTGTCAATTCCAGGCTCATAACTGCCTCCGTCATTCCTGCTTTGTGTTGCATTCCTGATAACTGACAGTCTAGTACTGGGCATGTTTCGATTAATTGACCAATGGCGTTCTGGTATGACCGATTCGATCTATCGGCTTCGCCTGACTGCGCCCAAAGGCTATACCGGACTCGCCGAGGGCTCTATGATCCGCATTCAGGTCGAGTGATGATTGCTCGATGTCAGTTGAAGTGAGTGAACATGTCGCCGGTATCCAGTCTTGTAAACGCAGTTCGTTCAAAGGGTTTGCTACTGCTCGCTGTGCTCGTCATGAGCCTGTCGGGATGCGCTTCGATGGTGACTCCGCAGATAAAAAGCCTGCCGGATCGCGTCGAGCTCAACTCGGTACCTTTCTTTCGCGGCAACATCTATCAGAGCGGTCCTGTGGCGCTGGCGACCATGCTGACCCATCAACAGGTGCAAACCACGCCGGGTTTGCTGGATAAACCGTTACAACTGCCTGGCGCTGAAGATCGTCTTGATCAGAACATGCCCAGAGTCGCCCGCGAGTACGGTTTTGTGGTGTACCCGCTGGACAGCACGCTGGAGTCGCTGCTGACTCAGGTCTCGGCTGGCTACCCTGTGATGCTGCGCTTCTCGCAAGGCTCTGCCTTCTGGAAGGAGCCGCGTTATGGCGTGCTGGTCGGCTACAACAGGGTCAAGGAGACCGTATTGCTGCAGGCGGGCATGGATCGGCGTTATGTCATGAGCTTCAGCAGCTTTGTCGCCGCATGGAAGCATGCAGGAGGCTGGGCGGTATTGATTCAGTCGCCTCGACAGTTGCCGGCCCAGGTCGACTCGCAGCGCTGGCTCAAGGCAGCCGCTGATTTGTCTCAGGCCGGGCAGGAGCAGGCGGCAGGTGAGGCGACCCGAACGCTGAACCGTGGCGTTAAATGAAATAGACACTGATAACGAAAACGGCGCCCTATGAGGCGCCGTTTTCATGAGGGGGTCAAAACCCCAGTTTGTCTCGCAGGCTGTAATACCACGCGCCCAGTGCCGTCATCGGCGTTCGCAACAGCTGTCCACCCGGGAAAGGGTAGTGCGGCAGGTCGGCGAAGGCGTCGAACCGCTCGGCCTGACCTCTCAGCGCTTCGGCCAGCACTTTGCCCGCCAGGTGGGTATAGGTCACGCCGTGTCCGCTGCAGCCCTGCGAGTAATAAATGTTGTCTCCCAGTCGTCCGACCTGAGGCAGGCGAGACAGTGTCAGCAGGAAGTTGCCGGTCCACGCGTAATCGATCTTCACGTCCTTGAGCTGGGGGAACGCCTTGAGCATCTTCGGCCGGATAATGGCTTCGATGTTGGCCGGGTCACGCGCGCCATACACCACGCCACCCCCGAAGATCAGGCGGTTGTCGGCGCTGAGGCGGTAGTAGTCCAGCAGGTAATTGCAGTCTTCGACACAGTAATCCTGCGGCAGCAAGGTTCTGGCGAGTGTTTCACTCAGCGGCTCGGTGGTAATCACCTGAGTGCCGCAAGGCATGGACTTGGCAGCCAGTTCCGGCACCAGATTGCCGAGGTAGGCATTGCCCGCCACGATAATGAATTTTGCGCGAACCTTGCCTTGAGCGGTATGCACCACCGGGCTTGCGCCTCGCTCGATGCGGATTGCAGCTGACTGCTCGTAGATAGTCCCGCCGAGCGTTTCGACGGCAGCCGCTTCACCGAGGGCCAGATTGAGCGGATGAATGTGGCCGCCGCTCATATCCAGCATACCGCCGATATACTGTTCACAGGCCACGACTTCATTGATGCGTCGCTGGTCCATCAGCTCCAGCTGAGTATGCCCGTAGCGTTCCCACAGGCGTTTTTGCGCTTCAAGGTGAGCCATTTGCTTGCCTGTGAGTGCTGCAAACACGCCGCCGTCTTTCAAGTCGCACTGGATGCCGTAGCGCGAGACGCGGTCGCGGATGATCGCTGCGCCTTCGAATGCCATGTGTCCCAGCAACTGAGCCTGTTTCGGGCCAACCGTTCGCTCGATGACATCAATATCGCGGCTGTAGCTGTTGACGATCTGCCCGCCGTTGCGGCCCGAGGCGCCGAATCCAACCTTGGCGGCTTCCAGAACGGTGACCTTGAAGCCATTTTCCAGCAGAAACAGAGCGCTCGACAGTCCTGTGTACCCGGCACCGATGATGCACACATCAGTCTCCACCTCACCTTGCAGCGCAGGACGTTCGGGCACTGAATGGGCTGACGCAGCGTAGTAGGACTGTGGATAGGGCGTGTTGGCCATCCTGAGACTCCGTTTAATATTCTTGACGAGTGCGTCGATCCTACCCGAGATAATGTTGCTCTGCCAGCGCCGGGGAAAAAGACTTTTTGTTCGGGGCTGTGCAAAAAACATGTTAATTCATAGGGTTAGCGATAAAAACAGATTGACATGAATGTCAAAGCCGGTAGGATGCACACCCACAGCAGGCACGTAGCTCAGTTGGTTAGAGCACCACCTTGACATGGTGGGGGTCGTTGGTTCGAGTCCAATCGCGCCTACCAGACAAAATCCGCTCTGCTGGGCGGTAGAAAAAAGGCGACCCGAAAGGGCCGCCTTTTTTCGTTTCAGGGGCCGAATCCTGAGCAGTCAAATAATTCGCATATTCAGAGGGTTACTGCCAAAAAAGCGATTGACACGTATCTGAATATCCGTAGAATGCCGACCCACAGCAGGCACGTAGCTCAGTTGGTTAGAGCACCACCTTGACATGGTGGGGGTCGTTGGTTCGAGTCCAATCGCGCCTACCAAACAAAATCCGCTCTGCTGGGCGGTATGAAAAGGGTGATCCGAAAGGATCATCCTTTTTTCGTTTGCCTTTGAAAAACGCTCAGCCCCGCAGGCGTACGCAAAGCGCACGCTTGCGGTGAGCGGCGTTCAGCTTTTTCTGGCGAAGGACTTGACGATACTGCGGGTCGCAGTGCTGGTCTTGAGGTCTGTCACATTCTTTGGCGCGAGCCATTTGCAGGCCGCTATTTCGTTTTGCGGCGAGGGTTCGCTGGCGTCGGGCACCAGCGTCATGAACACATAGTGCGTCACCCGATCCTTTTCATATTCGGCAAGGTAGCGCAGCTCCAGGTTCTTCAGGCCTGTCTCTTCACACAGCTCACGAATCGCCGCCTGAACGGGCGTTTCCCCGGCTTCGATCTTGCCGCCTGGCAGTGCCCATTTGGATTTTGGTTTGCGCACGTAGAGGATCTGGCCGTCTCGCTCGCAGATGATTGTGGCCCGTTGCTTCATATTCCGTTCACCTGATAAGCGTCCTTCACCCTGAGTATCTGCAAGGACTTCGTGAACTTGAGACCGGTGTGTAGTGGTGAGTAGTCACCAAAATGTAATAAAAAGTTCATAAGTTCGCTAAAGCACATTCAGTGCCAGATAGAAAACATCGAACCTTGCTATCTACGATGGAGGGGGATGTCCCGCACCGCCATGCGCTCCAATGACTTCTGTTAGGTCCTTTCGTCGTTGCCAGCGAGCATTTTCGGCCGTCGCTCAGGGATGTGAGAAAGGTCATTGCTTTCTCCTCTCCTGCGAGCATGACGCCTCCAGCGGCGCCGACGGGTTTAGCCCATTCGCTGTATTTCAACCGGACGACGATTTCGCGCCCCAAAAAAGTGCGTGTCAATGGCGTGGCGACGGCGAGGGAAGGGCTATTTGACGAACGGTTTTCGTACAGTCGCCTGCGCTTCTTTTATGAGCATGCGGATTTCGGGCAGGCTTTATCCGAGTCTGCCCGATGCGGGAGCGCGACGGTCAGGCCGCAGAGCTTTCTTGCTTGAGGGTTGCCATGTCGATCACGAAACGGTACTTCACGTCACCTTTGAGCATGCGCTCGTAGGCTTCATTGATGTCCTGCATGGCGATCATTTCGATGTCCGAGACAATCCCGTGCCTGGCGCAGAAATCGAGCATCTCCTGAGTCTCGGCGATCCCGCCGATCAAGGAGCCCGCCAGGCTGCGACGCTTGAAAATCAGGTTGAATACGGTAGGCGAAGGATGAGGTTCGGCGGGCGCACCCACCAGCGTCATGGTGCCGTCGCGTTTGAGCAGCGCCAGAAACGCATCCAGGTCGTGAGGGGCGGCAACGGTATTGAGGATGAAATCCAGGCTGTTGGCGTACGCGGCCATCTCATCAGGATTCCTGGACACCACGACTTCGTCGGCACCCAGGCGCAGGCCGTCTTCGCGCTTGTTCGGTGAGGTGGTGAACAGCACCACGTGAGCGCCCATCGCATGAGCGATCTTCACACCCATGTGGCCCAGGCCGCCCAGGCCGACAATGCCCACTTTCTTGCCGGGGCCGACTTTCCAGTGGTTCAGGGGGGAATAGGTGGTGATGCCTGCACAAAGGAGCGGTGCAACGGCTGCCAGATTGTCGCTGTGGGAAATGCGCAGCACGAATTTTTCTTTGACGACAATGGTGTCCGAGTAGCCGCCGAAGGTGTTTTCGCCGCCAAAAACCGGCCCGTTGTAGGTGCCCGTGAAACCTTGTTCGCAATACTGCTCTTCGCCTTCAGAGCATGATGCGCACTGTTGGCAACTGTCGACCATGCAGCCGACGCCCGCCAGGTCGCCCACCTTGAACTGCGTGACGCCCGAACCGACGGCGGTCACCCGGCCGACGATCTCGTGGCCTGGAACTGACGGGTAAATCGTGTTGTGCCACTCGTTGCGCGCGGTGTGCAGGTCGGAATGGCAGACCCCACAAAAAAGAATGTCGATCTGTACGTCCTCGGCACCGGGTGTGCGGCGCTCGAAGCTGTAGGGTTTGAGAGCATCTTTGGACGTCTGCGCTGCGTAGCTGAGGGTCTTGATCATTGCAATCACCTGGAGGTCGTCAGTGGCGAATGAAGCGCAGGCCAGCATAGACGTGAACCTGGAGAACTGCCTGCGTTGCGAATAGTGTCTGACAGGTCATCACCCTGGTTAGTGCCTGAGCCACCCGTTGTCGCCTCAATGCCACGTGGCGCAAGGAACGCAGGTACAATCCTTGCATCGCAATCTGCACAGTGATGCCATGGCGCGCTTGCCTCCTGTGATCAGCGGCGTCAACTCTAATTGCCATGTGTTTCCGGATTTCGTTTTCATGACAGTAGCCCCCTCGGTTTCCTGCCTGCGTCAGCCGATCAGCCTCGCCGAATCGGGCGACGTTTCGGTCAACAGACTCGACCGGTTTTCCAATCATGCTGCCATTGAAGCACTGCTGGGCGCGGCGTTTGCCCAAATGCCGCAGACTGCGTGGGCGGTGTACATCGCAGGCGAACAAAAGCGCCTGTTGGCGCAGGGGGCAGGTCAGTTCGAGTGGCCTGACTCTATCGATATCGACCTGTTCGAAGCGTTCTGTACCGCTCGGCAAGTGTTTCGATGGGTAACGGGTCATGGCGAAGAGGTGCTCGGCTGGCTGCTGGCCCCCATGAGCGAGACGAGCAACCCGCATCTTGCAGACCTGTCTGTCAGGCTCGGCATGTTGTTGCAGAGCGCGGCTTTGATCAGGGCGCAGATCACCCAGCGTGCGCTGTACGAGATCAGTTTGCTCGCCAGCTCCACCCGTGACAGGGGCGCGTTCCTGGAAGGGACTCATCAACAGCTCGCCACACTGATCGATGCTGAAAACTTCTACCTGGCGCTTTATGACAGCCAGAGCGGCAAGATCACATACCCGTATTACATTGACCGGTTCGACGACGAGGCCATGCAGCCGGAGACTTTCGAGTATCTGGATCAGTCCGACATTTCCATGACCGGTTATGTGCTGCTGCACGGGCAACCCTTGTGTATCGACGCCGCCGGGATCGAGCAGGCGCGTACGCAGGGACGTTTCACCTGCAAGGGACGTCGCCCGGAGTTCTGGATGGGCGCGCCGTTGAAGAATGCGTCTGACGAAGTGTTTGGCATGGTTGCCATGCAGGTCTACGACATTTCCAGGGTTTACAGCAATCAGGACCGGGCATTGTTTTCAGCCGTTTCACGGCATGTGGCGATGGCCATGGACAGGCTGCTGCATCGCGCCGACCTTGAACAGACCGTGTTGTTGCGCACTCAACAATTGTCGGCCGTCAACCATGCGTTGCGTCAGGAAGTGGTGGAACGTGAGCGCGCCGAGCATCTGCAGAGCGCGCTGTTTCAGATCGCCGAGTTGTCGAGTCGTCAGGGGGACATGAACGAGCTGTTTCAGAGCCTGCATACCATCGTTGACGAGTTGCTGGTGGCGCTCAATTTTTACATTGCGCTTTATGACGACTCCACCGGGGAAGTCACCTTTCCTTATTACGTGGATGAACGCCTGACCAGGCCGCCTGCGTCACGCCGTGGCCAGCGAGGGTTTACCGAGTATGTGATTCGACAGCGCCGCCCTTGCCTGATCGACGAGGAAGATGCCCGCAGGCTTGAGGCAGAACGGGAAATCGAGGTGCAGAACCAGTCCAACCGCTCGACGTCCTGGCTGGGAATACCTTTGTTTGAAGACGAAAAGGTAAGGGGCGTTCTGGTCGTACAGAGCTATTCGAAGAACGTCAGCTACACCTTGCGTGATCAGGAGTTGCTGACGTTTGTATCGCGCCACATCGACACGGCACTGTCACGTAGAAGCGCCGCGGAGGCCATTCACATGGCCAATGTGCAGCTCGAAGCGCGGGTTCGTGATCGCACCCGAGAGCTGGATCTGGTCAATGCGCGGCTCCAGCATGAGAACGCCCACGACTCGTTGACAGGGTTGCCCAATCGCAGCCACTTGCAGCAGCAACTGGATGCCGCGTGGCGAAGTTTCTGCGAGCGGGCACGGCCGCTGATTGTCATGTTCATCGATCTGGACCGGTTCAAGATCGTCAACGACAGCCTGGGGCATCACTGCGGGGATCTGCTGTTGATTCAGGCGGCGCGCCGGTTGCGCGGCTGCCTGCGCGATGGCGACCTGTTGGCTCGCCTGGGGGGAGACGAATTTGCGGTACTGGCCATGGGCGCTCCACTGGAAGTGGGAACGGGTATCGCGCAACGCATCCTGACGGCCTTCGAATCGCCATTTGTGGTCGATGACCAGACTGTCTTCACCTCGTGCAGCATCGGCATCGTGGCCGCCGACCGACGCTTTCATCAGGAGCCCGCCGACTTGCTGCGTGATGCCGATACTGCGATGTACCGGGTCAAAAACGGCGGGCGTGACAGTTTTGTCGTGTTCAACAAGGCGCTGCGTCGTGAAGTGTCCGACCAGATCGAACAGGAAGTAGCGTTGCGCAAGGCACTCAAGCGCAGCGACCAGTTGATCCCTTACTTCCAGCCCATCAAATGCCTGAACACCGGCCGGCTGCTTGCGCTGGAGGCGTTGATTCGCTGGAAACTGCCCGATGGGCAGGTGGTTGTGCCCGCAAGCTTCCTGCCGGCGCTGGAAGGTTTGCGCCTGATCGGCCGTCTGGATCTGTACATGCTCAGGGCGGTCATCGCCGTTCTTGCCGACCCTGACAACGCTCACTTGCCGCCGGTGCATGTCAATTGCTCCAGCTACAGCATCACCCGACCGACTTTCGCCTGCGAAGTGCTGGCGATGCTGGCCGAGCGTGATGTATCGCCGACCAGACTGTGCCTGGAACTCACCGAAGGTGCGCTTGTGGCGGACCCCGACCAGGCGCGTCTGTCCATGAAGCAGCTGGCTGATCAAGGCATGACGGTGGTTCTGGATGATTTCGGCTCCGGGTTCTCTTCCCTCAGCTATGTGCATCAGTACCACTTCAGCGGACTGAAGATCGACAAGTCGTTTATTTTCGAGCTGACGACCAGCGCGCGCAGCCGTGCCATTGTCAGGGCCATCCTGCGCATGGCCGAGTCATTGGGCCTGAGTGTGGTGGCCGAAGGCGTTGAAAATCACGAAACCCTGCTGGCCCTGCGGGAAATGGGTGCGGGGCAGGCCCAAGGGTATTATTTCGCACAGGCCATGCCGCTCGAGGATTTGCGGATCGATGCGGCATGAACCCCTCACGCGTGCGGCAATAGCTTGCCGCGACGGGCAATTGACGGTGTGCTGCGATCAATCTTGCAGGCTTTAAGTTGATACTTGTCTATTAAAATCAAAGGCTTATGAAGTTTATGTCTGGCTGGCATCCGAATTGCTTTGTTCCAGGAGCATCATGTCATCGGGAGGTGAAAGATGATTATTGGCACAGGTGCGCTTGAACAGCTGGTTTCCCGTGCTGTCGGGCGCAAAAGCGTAGACGAGGTGTCTCAGGACACGTTCGGCGCGGTCAGTGCCGCGGGTCTTGTCAATGGGGCCTTGCCGGTCACGTCACAGACCAGCGTCGCGGCTTCGAAAGATGACACACAGAGCAACAATGGCTACAACGAGTCGTTCGCACGAATGATGGTCAATCTCAAGAGTGCCGCTGATACGTCGCTTTCCGAGAAGACCGCCGACCGTGATAACGGGGTTACCGCTTCAGCGGCCAACGCCAGCGCATCGGATACATCGGTGGGCGGGTCGGTCCAGAAGTTCATGGATTCGCTGAAGCAGACCGCTGAAGAAAAGGTGCGTGAAAAGCTCACCGGAATCAATCAGCAGCAGTACACGGCCATGAGCCCTGAGGACCAACTGGCAATCGACCAGAAAGTTCAGGATGCGCTTAAGGACAAGCAGAATGATGTGGCGGATGACATCAATACGCGCATCCGGGGCATCAAGGCAGGATTGCTGGCCTGATACCCCGAAAGTCTGCAGTGACGCCTTCGCCGGCAGGCTTGCTTCCACGCGGTCCTTGGAAGCAGGCCTGCTGGCGATTTTTTTGCCTGCGAAAAGAGGGTTCGGGTTCGCATTGCAGGCCACAGGTGGCGCGAAACCGTTGCCGTCCAGTCAGGCCAGTTGATTGCGGTACGGCAGGTCCGGGCCGACTCGCGTGCAGGTCAGCGCCGCTGCCGCGACGGCAAACGCCAGCATCTCGTTCAACTGCTCCCTGGAAAGACGTGAGAGTGCCTGCGGCGTGTCCAGTTTTCGCTCGCTGAGAAACGTCAGCAGTGCGGCCTGAAACGTATCGCCAGCGCCCACCGTATCGGCGGTCGTCACGCTTTTTGCAGGCACTGACCACGTCCCGTGTTCACGCGTAAAGATGCTTGCGCCTTGCGTGCCGCGAGTGACGATCACCAGGTGCGTATGGCCGTTTAGCCACCCCTCGGCAATCTGCTGCGGGTCGCTGTCGGGATACAGCAGGTGCAAGTCTTCATCACTGACCTTGATCAAGTGCGCGTGCTCGGCGAATGCCGCGATCTGCGTACGCCAGCGCTGGATGTCCGGAGCAGGATTGAGACGCACGTTGGGGTCCAGCGAGATCAGACGCTTGCCGCTTTCCTGCGCAACAAGGGCCAGCAGCGTATCGGCGATCGGCTGCACCACCAGCGAGAATGAGCCCACGTGAATGCCGCGAACCCTGTCATCGAGTGTTGGCAGGTGCTCATGGCGTAACTGGCGGTCGGCGCAGCCATCACCGCGAAAACTGTAGGTAGGGGAGCCGTCGGCGCCGACCGCGACCATGGCCAGCGTGGTCGGCGCGTCGAAATCGATCAGGTGTTCGGTATCGACGGCTTCATGTTCCAGAACGGCCCGTAACCGACAGCCCAGGTAATCGGTCGACACACCCGCGAAAAACGAGGCGTCGGCACCCAGACGACGCAGGCCGATGGCAACGTTGAAGGGCGATCCGCCAGCAATGGCATCAAACCCCAACCGGTTGAGGGCGCCGCCTGTGTCAGCGCGGGTGAAAATATCGAACAGTGCTTCGCCGCAAACCAGAAACATAAGTGCTCCGTAAAAAGGGTCAGGGTCAAACTGCCCGCAGGTGGTCTTGATAGCGTTCATAGACCTGTTGGTAGGCGTCCACGTTCTGCGTGATCGGGCGTGTTTCGCTATCGGGGTCCAGGCTCACGCTGCGCTCGCACAGGTCCTGAAGGCTGTCAGGTTGCCCGTTGCTGCTGGACCAGCACCAGGCAGCCTGAATCGCTGCGCCCAGCGCTGCGGCTTCGGCATGGCGGGTGCAGATAACCGGCGTGTTCATGATGTCGGCCACGATCTGTCGCCAGATGGCGCTTTTTGATCCTCCGCCGATCAGACGAATACGCTCGCTTTTGATGCCGCTGGCGCGCAGCAAGTCCAGCCCGTAGCGCAGGCCGAACGTCGTCCCTTCGACAGCTGCTCGACAAAGGTTGGCCTGGTTCAGATTGGTGCTGTCCAGACCGAGAATGCTGCCGGTGGCCTCGGGCAGGGCGGGTACACGTTCGCCATTCAGGAATGGCAGCATCAATACACCCTCGGCCCCGATCGGGGCGCTGGCGAGCGCCTCGTTGAAGGTGGCGATGTCCAGCGCAAACAGCGCTCGGATGGCTGAGGTGACGTTGGTCAGGTTCATGGTGCAGATCAGCGGCAACCAGCCGCCGGACGACGAGCAAAATGCCGCCACGGAACCATGCTCACTGACCGCCGGCTGATCGGAATAGGCGTAGACAGTGCCGGATGAACCCAGGCTCATGGTGATCAGGCCAGGCTGGATATTGCCCGTACCAATGGCCCCCATCATGTTGTCGCCGCCACCACTGGACACCAGCGCCTGCGGGTTCAGGCCGAGCAGGCGGGCAATTTCGGGGCGCAGCGTGCCGACGGATGTATCCGCTTCCAGCAATTGCGGCAGTGCCTTTTCAAGGCGGCCGCTGGGGTCAATGTGCGCCAGCAGGGGCAGATCCCACGTGCGAGTGCGAATGTTGAAATAACCGGTGCCCGAGGCGTCGCCGAATTCTGTACAGCAACGCCCGGTCAGCCAGTAATTCAGATAGTCATGGGGCAGCAGGACCTTGTCGATGCGCTGGAACAACTGTGGGTGCTGTTCCAGCGTCCACAGCAGTTTCGAGACGGTATAGCCCGGTGCGATGACCACGCCCAGACGCTCCAGCGAGCCTTGTTCACCGCCCAGATACTCCAGCAGACGCTGGTTTTCGGGCGCGGTTTCAGTGTCGCACCACAGCTTGGCAGGACGCAGCACCTGGCCATGCTCATCGAGCAGCACCAGACCGTGTTGCTGGCCGGAAATACCGATGCCCTGGACCTGTTGACCCGAGACCCCGGCCCGCGCCAAGGCCTCACCGACGGCCTGCTGCAGAGCGTCAAGCCATTGCTGGACGTCCTGTTCGCGACGGCCGTTGTGGTCGCTGATCAGGCTATGGGGTGCCGAGCCTTCGCCCAGCACCTGCCCGTTTTGCGCGTCGAGCACCAGCGCCTTGGTGCCTTGTGTGCCGCAATCGATGCCAAGAAACATGACCGTCCCTCAGTGGCGTTGAGCCAAAAGTTTTTCCAGCGTTGCACTGACGCCCCGTTCCCGCAGGTCACTCAGGTTCTGTTCGAACGCGGCAACGAATGCGGCCGATTGCGGGATGATCAGGCCGAAGATTTCTTCGACCTGCAAGAGGCGTTCGGTAATCAACGCATCGTCGGCGACCAGTCCCTTGCAGAACTCGGCGCGCGGGTCCGGAATCCTGTAGACCGTGCCGTTCTCGTCCACTCCCTTCAGGTACAGGGCCCAGGCGGCGACTACCAGTGATGCCCGCTGCAGATTGCCCTGATCGAGAATCAGCCGGTTGATGGTCGGAATCGTGAATTTCGGGAATTTCGAGGAGCCGTCCGAGCAGACCCGCTCCAGCTGATCGGCAATCGCCTGATTGGAGAAACGCTCGATCAGCGTGTCCTTGTAGCTCTCCAGATCGATGCCGGGGACTGATGCGAGTTGCGGCGTGACGTCGAGGTCCATGTAGGCGCGGATATAACGCACGAACAGCGGGTCGTTCATGGTCTCATGTACGAAGCGATAGCCTTTCAGAAAGCCCAGGTAGGTCAGCGCCAGATGGCTGCCGTTGAGCAGCTTTATCTTCATTTCCTCGTAAGGCGTCACGTCATCGGTAAACTGCACGCCGACCTTTTCCCAGGCTGGCCTGCCATTGACGAACTTGTCTTCCAGCACCCACTGCACGAACGGTTCGCAGACCACCGGCCAGGCGTCGTCGATGTGTTTTTCGTCGGCCAGCTTCAAGCGGTGTGCAGCGCTGGTCATCGGTGTGATGCGGTCGACCATGGCGTTGGGGAAACTCACATGCTCGGCAATCCAGTCGTGCAGATCGGCATCGCGCTGGGCGGCAAAGGCTAGCAGCGCCTTGCGGGTCACTGCGCCGTTGTGTGGCAGGTTATCGCAGGACATCAGTGTGAATGCCGGCGTGCCTTCGGCGCGGCGTCGGTCCAGCGCGGCACAGAGAAAACCGAACACGGTTTTCGGGTTGCTCGGGTTTGCAAGGTCATGCTGGATCTGCGGCAGGTGCGTCATGAACTGCCCGTTGCTGTCGTCGATGCAGTAGCCACCTTCAGTGATGGTCAGTGACACGATACGAATGTCCGGGCTGGCAAGCTTGTCGATCAGCGCCTGCGGGTTGTCCTCGGCCAGCAGCATGCCACTGATCGAGGCGATGATGCGGGTTTTGGTATCCGGCGTGTCGCCCAGCTCGTAGAGCGTGTACAGGTAATCCTGCTGGGCGAGGGCGTCATGTACGGCGCGGTCTTCGGGGCGCAGCCCGACGCCGCAGATGCTCCAGTCCAGGCCCTCGCCGGTGTTCATCAGCGCGTCGGTGTAGAACGCTTGATGGGCGCGATGGAAACCGCCAACGCCGATATGCGCAATGCCTTGGCGGGTGTCGGCCGTCGCATAAGCGGGCACATCGATATCGGCGCCCAGGCGCGACAGGTTCTGCTTGTTCAATTTCATGACAAAACTCTCCAGGACTCAGGCGGCAGCGGTCTGCAAGGCCTTGGCGATGACCAGGCCTTCAGCGTCGAACAGGTGGCAATGGGTGCTGTCCAGGTGCAGGCTCAGCGTCTCTCCATACTGACTGGCCAGATCGCCGCGAATACGCATGGTCAGCGCCTCACCCGAGCGCGTGCGCACATGGCAAAAGGTGTCGCTGCCCAGGCGTTCACTGACATCGGCAATGACGTGCAACTGGCAGTCGCTGCTCTGAGCGATGTCCAGGTGTTCGGGACGGATGCCCAGCGTGACCGGTGCCCCGACCGCAAGGCCCGCACGACTGACCGGCAACGTGATCCGGGTCCCGGCGTCCAGTTCCACGTCGCAGCTGTTACTGTCGATGCGACTGATCTTGCCTTTGAGAAAGCCCATCTTCGGCGTGCCGAGGAAGCCTGCCACGAACAGGTTGGCCGGGTGGTGATACAGGTCCAGCGGCGAGCCGACCTGTTCGACCTTGCCGCCGTTGAGCACCACCACCTTGTCGGCCAGGGTCATGGCTTCCACTTGGTCGTGGGTCACGTAAATCATGGTCGCCTGCAGCTCTTTGTGCAGTCGCGACAGCTCCAGACGAGTCTGCACGCGCAGGGCTGCGTCGAGGTTGGACAGCGGCTCGTCGAACAGGAAAATTTTCGGGTTGCGCACGATGGCGCGGCCAATGGCGACGCGCTGACGCTGGCCACCGGAAAGCTGCTTGGGCTTGCGCTCCAGCAGTGGGCCCAGCTCCAGAATGCGCGCCGCTTCATCCACTTTTTTCTTGATGTCGGCCTTGTTGCCGCCTGCCAGGTCCAGCGCGAACGAGAGGTTCTTGCCGACTGTCATGTGCGGGTAAAGCGCGTAGGTCTGAAACACCATCGCCAGGTCGCGCTTGGCCGGCGTGACCTGGGTGATGTCGCGGCCATCGAGTTCGATGGTGCCGGACGTCACTTCTTCAAGCCCTGCGATCAGCCGCAGGAGGGTGGACTTGCCACAGCCCGACGGGCCGACGAAAACCACGAATTCACGGTCTTTCACGTCAAGATCGATGCCCTTGATGATCTGGTGACCGTCGAAGCCTTTTTGCAAATTTCTGATGCTGAGGTTAGCCATGATGGACTCCTTTTTATTCTGTGGGCCGGGGCTATTTGACGGCGCCGAACGAGAGACCGCGAACCAGTTGTTTCTGGCTGATCCAGCCGAAAATCAGGATGGGCGCGCACGCAAGGGTCGAAACGGCTGACAGCTTGGCCCAGAACAGGCCTTCGGGGCTTGAGTAGGAGGCGATCAGCGCGGTGAGCGGTGCGGCAGCGGACGAGGTGAGGTTCAGGGACCAGAACGCTTCGTTCCAGCACAGGATCAGCGACAGCAGCGCGGTGGACGCCAGGCCGCCTTTGCAGATGGGCATCAGCACGCGAAAGATTTCCTGGCGCGTGCTGGCGCCGTCGAGTCGCGAAGCCTCGAGGATTTCGCCGGGAATGTCCTTGAAGTAGGTATAAATCATCCAGACCACAATCGGCAGGTTGATCAGCGTATAGATGATGATCAGCGCCAGGCGCGAATCCAGCAGGCCGAAGGTCTTGGCCAGCAGGTAGATCGGCATCAGCACTCCCACCGGCGGCAGCATCTTGGTCGAGAGCATCCACAGCAGGGTGCCGCGCGTGCGTTTGGTCTCGAAGAACGCCATCGAGTAGGCCGCAGGAATGGCCACCAGCATGCTCAGGATCGTTGCGCTGAAGGAGATAAGCACCGAGTTCCAGGCGAAGTGGAAGTAATCACTGCGCTCCTGAATGTGCAGGTAGTTTTCCAGCGTCGGCGTGAAGAACAGCTGCGGCGGCGTGGCGAACGCGTCGATCTCGGTCTTGAAGCTGGTCAACACCATCCAGAAGATCGGGAAAAAGATCAGCGCGGCAATGAGCCAGGACAGGGTCCCGAGCAGCAGGCTTTGCAGGCGGCGTGATTGTTTGAGCGTCATCATGGCAAGGTCCTCATGACTTGTCGGTGAGGTTTTTGCCGATCATCCGGATCAGGACGATCGCTGCGATGTTGGCGATGACCACGGCGATCAGCCCGCCCGCAGACGCCATGCCGACGTCGAACTGCAGCAGCGCCTGGATGTAGATCAGGTAGGCCAGGTTGGTCGAGGCAAAGCCCGGACCGCCGTTGGTGGTGGTGAAGATTTCGGCGAACACCGACAGCAGGAAGATGGTTTCGATCATCACCACAACCGCAATCGGGCGTGCCAGGTGCGGCAGGGTCAGGTGCCAGAAGATTGCGATCGGACCTGCGCCATCCAGACGTGCTGCTTCCTTCTGTTCCTGATCCAGTGACTGCATGGCGGTCATCAGAATCAGGATGGCGAACGGCAACCACTGCCATGACACGATGATAATGATCGACAGCATCGGGTAGTGCGCAAACCAGTCGATAGGCTCGGCCCCGAAGAACTTCCAGACCGCCGCCAACACGCCGGAGACCGGATGGAAAATCAGGTTCTTCCAGATCAGCGCACTGACCGTAGGCATGATGAAAAAGGGCGAGATCAGCAGTACCCGCACAATTCCGCGGCCGAAGAATTCACTGGCTTCCAGTAGCGCCGAGATCAGTACCCCGAGAATCACGCTAATGGCCAGCACGCTGCCCACCAACAGCAGGGTGTTGCCTGCGCCGGGCAGAAAACCGCTGTCGGTCACGAAGTATTCGAAGTTCTCAAGGCCGACGAATTCGTTGTCGCCGGGGGAGAGCAGGTTATAGCGGATCAGCGAGAAATAAATGGTCATGCCCAGCGGCACAATCATCCAGACCAGCAGCAGGGCAACGGATGGGCTGACCAGAAACCAGCCCGGTTTGAAACGACGGCTTTTGATCGGGGGCAGTTCGCCGGACGAATCCGTACGATCAGAAATGGCTGAGGTTTTCATGGGGGCTCCCACCGGATATCACAGTGTCTGAGGGCAAGAGCGGGAAACACGCGTTTCCCGCCCCGCAGCACGCGGTTACTTCTTCGGGTAACCCGCGCGCTTCATGTCCCGCTCGGTGGCGGTCTGAGCGGTTTTCAACGCGTTGTCCACTGTGCTCTGGCCGATGAGGGCGGCCGAAAACTGCTGGCCCACGCTGGTGCCGATGGCCTGGAACTCAGGAATCGTGACCAGCTGGATGCCCACATACGGGACAGGTTTGAGTGTGGGCGACTTGGGCGTGACGGCCTTGAGTGATTCCAGGGTGATGTTGGCGAACGGCGCTGCCGTCTTGTATTCATCGCTGTAAGTCGACGCGCGGGTGCCTGGCGGCACGTTGGACACGCCATCTTTCTGCGCAACCAGCGCGGCATACTCTTTGGACGTGGCCCATTGCGTGAACTCGGCGGCGTCCTTGGCATTTTTGGCGCTGTTCGGGATCGCCAGCGCCCATGAGTAGAGCCAGGCCGAGCCTTTGTCGGTGACTTCATGCGGGGCATAGGTGAAGCCGACGTTGTCGGCCACCTTGCTCTGAGTCTTGTCGGTCACGAAAGAACCGGCAACGCTGGCGTCCACCCAGATTGCGCACTTGCCGCTGTTGAACAGGGCAAGGTTTTCGTTGAAGCCATTACTGGATGCGCCCGGCGGGCCAGACTGTTTCATGGTGTTGACGTAGAAGCTGAGAGCGTTCTTCCACTCGGGCTGGTCGAACTGCGGTTTCCATTGCTCGTCGAACCAGCGCGCGCCAAACGAGTTGGCGACCGTGGTGATCAACGCCATGTTCTCGCCCCAGCCTGCCTTGCCGCGCAGGCAGATGCCGTACTGTTCCTTGGACTTGTCAGTGAGCTTGCCGGCGAATTCGGCAATCTGTGTCCAGGTCGGGCGCTCTGGCATGGTCAGGCCCGCGTTCTTGAACAGGTCCTTGCGGTAGTAGGTGATCGAACTCTCTGCGTAGAACGGCAGCGCGAACAGCTTGCCGTCCACCGACAGGCCATCACGGACCGAAGGGAATACGTCATCGAGCTCGTAGCTGGCAGGCAGGTCTTTCATTTCCTGCAACCAGCCCTTGGCGCCCCACAGGGAGGCTTCGTACATGCCGATGGTCAGCACGTCGAACTGGCCGCCTTTGGTGGCGATGTCGGTAGTCAGGCGTTGGCGCAGGACGTTTTCTTCGAGCACCACCCAGTTGAGTTTGATGTCGGGGTGTTTTTCTTCGAAGGTCTTGGAGAGGCGTTGCATGCGGATCATGTCGCTGTTGTTGACTGTGGCGATAGTCACAGTGCCAGCAGTGGCGGTGCCACTGACCATGAAGCAGGTGCTGAGGACGGAACTTGCAAGCAGAGCTTTGGCGAAGGTCTTCATTGATCACTCCTCTTCCACGCCCGGAAGGCTGCAGAAGGACGGTTATTGTTTTTGTCTCTTCCGGAGGTAGGAAGATGTGGTCCGATTACACCGGCGTTCGACGCGAAAGACAAATCCTGCACCACACTCCGACTGATACTTTTTTGCAGTGGGCTTGCGGGCGTGGCTGTTACGCAAACGCCTTGTGACAGGCGTTGGCGAACTTCCAGCGTAGACGATGCGTGCGCAGGCGGGGCGAATCAGTACAGGTTTTGTTCGGTCAGACGCTGGACGGCCAGGCGGCGGTAGTGCGAAGGGGTCATGCCTTTGAGCTGCTGAAAGCGTCGGTTGAAGTTGGAAATGTTATTGAAACCGGACTCGAAACACACATCGGTCACCGGCTTGTCACCATCGGCCAGCAGTTCGCAGGATTTGCTGATGCGCAGGCGGTTGACGAACTCAACAAAGCAGCGCCCGGTGGCCTGTTTGAACACTCTGGAGAAGTAAGTGGGCTTCATGCCCAGATAGTCGGCCACTTCTTCAAGTGGTAACTCTCGACTGTAGTTGGCGAAGATGTAATCCACCGCTCTGTTGGTCCGGTCGACACTGTGTTCGTCTGCGGTCTGGGTGACGGCCGTGCCGGACAGCAACTGGTAGTCGTCGCTGGCAGCGAGCAATTCCAGAAGAATGAAAAAGTGGCCCAGACGTGTGATGCCGCTGGAATCGGCGATGCGCTGCATCAGCTTCATTGCCTGGCGGATCGTACGTTTGCAGCGAAATTCGATGCCGTACTGTGCCCGCTCCAGCAACGGCGCCAGGGTGCGCAGTTCGGCGAACACCTGATTGCCGCTTTCGAGCAGTTCGTCGGTGAAATTCACCAGCATGTCGCGTTTGGGCACGACTTCGTTTTCATCGATCTGGCTGATCCAGTTGTGCGGCAGGTTGGGGCCGGTGAGGAACAGGCTCGCCGGGTGGAAGTTACCAATGTAGTCGCCCACAAAGACCTTGCCGGAACTGGCGACGATCAGATGCAGTTCGTATTCCTTGTGAAAGTGCCAGCGTACCAGCGGACAGGGAAAACCGTGCTCGCGATAGATAATGGACAGGCCGTTGTGGTCGTCCATCAACTCGTAGGAAGGGTCCGCAATTCTTGTTGTTTTACTCATGGCGTAGCCGTTTGCAGTGGTTGCCAGGACGTTAATGTGCCTCATTTTCTGAATCATTGCCCGACCGAGACGGAAAAAACCCTTAGGATCAGCGACTGATCATGGCGACAGCCGGGAGTGATTGACGATGAAACAGATTCTCCTCATCGGGATGGGCGCCGGTGATCCCGAGCAGATCACGATCCAGGCCATCAATGCGCTGAACCGGGCGAGTGTGGTGTTCATCCTCGACAAAGGCTACATCGATGATGACCTGCTGCAGCTTCGCAACGCGGTCTGTCAGCGCTATATCCGCCACGATGAGTATCGGCTGGTGCAGGTGCAGGATCCTCGTCGCGAGGATGATCCGGCCCGCTACGAGCGCGGTGTCGAGCACTGGCACGAGCAGCGCGCGGTGTTGTTTGAACGCCTGATGAGCGAGGAACTGGGAGTGGACGACGTCGGCGCATTTCTGGTCTGGGGTGATCCCTCACTTTACGACAGCACAATGCGCATCCTTGACAGGGTTTTGGCACGGGGCAGGGAAGTCTTTGCTTATCAGGTGATTCCCGGCATCACCAGCGTGCAGGCACTGGTGGCCAGGCACCGCATCCCACTGAACCGGATCGGTGAGCCAGTGCTGATCACCACCGGACGCCGCATGGCGGCAAGCCCGGCTGAAGGCCCGGACAACGCCGTGGTGATGCTGGACGCCCACTGCACGTTCGAGCGCTTTGTCGGCAAGGGGCTGGACATCTACTGGGGTGCTTATCTGGGCACCCCGGACGAGATAATGGTGTCAGGCAGGCTCGATGACGTGTACGAACACATCAAACAACTGCGCGCCGAGGCGCGGGAGCGCAAGGGCTGGGTGATGGACACCTATTTGTTGCGCAGGCCGTGCTAGCGACGCTCACAGCGTACGATTCTTCGCCTCGATCCACTGCGCCATGTATTTGGTGCTCTTGTGATGGTGATGTCGAAGCATCGCGCCGGTGAAGTTGGCCAGCCGATGGCCGGTCAGATTCTGGCGTAACGTGTCGATGCGCTCCATCAGGCTGGCGCAGTGTTGCGGGTGCAGGTACCGGTCGTTCAACAGCGCCCAGCCTGCCGTTTGGGCGTCGGCCCACAGCGTTCGGTCCCGATAGAGGCGAACTGCGGCCTCGGCGATCCCGGCGGTGTCGCGGGCAATAAGGCCTGGCCAGGGCAACCCGCCGCTCATCGCTTCTGCGCCCACTGGCGTGGTGACCGAAGGGGTTCCGCACAGCATGGCATCAATAAGCTTGCCCTTGATGCCCGCGCCAAAACGCAAGGGCGCCAGGCAGACACGGGCCTGAGACATGACCTGCAAGGCGTCTTCGGCCCAGTTCATGACATGAAACCCCTGCGCCGCGTTGTGCAAGGCGGTGGCTTTGGGCGGCGTGTAGGCGCCGTAGATGTGCAACTGCGCGTCGGGCAGTCGTCGGCGAATCAGCGGCCAGAGCGCGGTCTTCATCCACAACACCGCGTCCCAGTTGGGCGCATGGCGAAAATTACCGATGCTGAGGAAGTGCGCGCGTTCGTCGAACGGCAGTGCCTGTTCGGCGGGGGCGCCCATCATCAAGGGGCACCAATGCAGCAGTGATGAAGGCAGACCGAACACGCCGGTCAGCAGCTCGATCTCCACATCCGAGGTCATCAGGCTCAGGTCGCACCGGTACAGCGATGCCATTTCGCGCTGCGCAAGATCGCTGGCCGCCATGCGATTGAACAGCACTTCGGGCGAATGATCAGGAATGCTGTGCAGATCGCCGGGCTGGCCCTCATCCTCCAACTGCTCTTTGAGCAGTTGATGGCGCGCCTGGCGCAGGCTCTGCAGATCCGAGGTTTCCAGGATGCGCAGGGCATCGGGGCATTGCTGCTCGACACGCCAGCCGAACTGTTCTTCGATCATGAATTGATCGAACAGCACAACATCGGGCTGCAGCTCGCTCACGAAGGTGTCGAAGCTGCTGTTATTAAGCTCGATGCGTACTTCGTGGATGCCCAGCCCGATCAGGTCGGCCCGGTGTTCGCCTTCGGTTGCAGGGCTGGCGAACGTGATCTGCCAGCCATGCTCCAGAAAGCAACGGATCAGTTGCATCACATGTCCGCTGGCTGCCGAAGAGCGAGGCTCTGGCCAGACGTAGCCGATAATCAGCAGCCGGGTCATGGGTGGTCTGGGGTCAGTGCCGGTCGGGATATCAGTGTGGGTCAAGAATGCTCTTCACTTTGTCGCGCAGGTCGTCGATGGAGAAGGGCTTGCCAATCGAATGCATGCCTTGAGGCACATCGATGTTTTCCGAATAACCGCTGGCGAACAGCACGGGGATTTCTGGATAAAGGCCTCGTACAATTTTTGCCAGTTCCGAACCCTTCATGTCAGGCAGGCCCTGATCCGTCATCAACAGGTTGACCTTGTTTTCGGGGTGCTCGGTTTTCAGAACGGCGAGGGCACTCTCCGCATCTTCGGCTTCGAGGACCTTGTATTCCAGCTCTTCGAGCACGTCGACGATTAGCATGCGCACGATGGCGTCGTCCTCGACCACAAGAATGGTGCTGGTTGCGTCCGGCATGGTTTGACTCCTTAAAGCCTGAAAATAATGTTGATACAAAAAGCGCAGCTCTCTTGCGCCTTACCGGTCTGTGTGAGGTCCGGGACGTCGCACAGGCGGCTTCTTTTACAGTCCTTGTATCAGTAAATAAAATCCACTCGGAAGTTCAATCTATTGCCTTTCTTCGCCGGTCAGCATAGCAAGCCTTGGGCAAAGAGCCATGCTGGCAGATATGTCGGAGCTTATCGCCGATTTATGTGTGAAATTTCAATCCTATATGTGAGAAATGAGAGTCTTTTTTAGCGCTTTACGGCAAACTCTACGGTTTTGATCCAATCGTCAGGGATTTTTCATGAATCGGACGTCTGTCGTCGATGAACAACGCTTTCGCAAACTGCTGGGGCGTAACGTCGGTCTGCCTCTGGGTGTCGGCGTATTAAGTGCGGTTTTCTTCATTCTTTTGATCAGCTATCTGTTGTCGGCCATTCAATGGGTTGAGCACACGGATCGGGTCATCAACAACACCAATCGCTCAATGAAGCTGTCCATCGACATGGAAACCGGTATGCGCGGCTTCCTGTTGACCGGCGATCAGCATTTTCTCGACCCTTATGAGGTTGCCAAGCCTCTGCTGACGGCAGAACTGCAGGGCCTCAAAATGCTGGTGGAAGACAATCCGACCCAGCTGGACCGATTCAGGCGGTTGCTGACCCTCCAGGAAGAGTGGAACGCCTTTGCCTTGGAAATGATTACGCTGCGCCGAGAGAATGGCGACTATCAGACCCCTGTGCTGGCCGGGCGAGGCAAGCGCATCACCGACCAGATCCGTACCGAATACGATCAGGCTGTCGAGATGGAACAGCAGTTGCGCCTGACGCGCAACGCCGAGGTCACACGTAGCACCATCGTGTCTGTCACCCTGTACCTGATTTTTGTGATCATTGTCAGTGGCATTCTGGCCTGGATCGGGCGTCGCGATCTTATGGCGCTGTCTGACACCTACAGCGAAAACCTCAGGCAGCAGGAAATCAACGCCGAGCGCCTGCAGAAAGTCGCCTGGCTGCGCAACGGTCAGAGCGAACTGGCCGAGCAGGTTCTGGGGCAACTGACCCTGAACATGCTGGGTCGCAATATTCTGCAGTTTCTTGCCCGCTATCTGGGGGCGTCGGTGGCAGCGGTCTATGTGCGCCAGGAGCATGGCGGCCTGACCCGTGTGGCGTCCTACGGTTTTTCCCGCGAGCAGGAAGAGCGTGACCAGACCATTCACAGCGACGAAGGCATTGTCGGTCAGGCTGCGCGACAGGACCGTGTGATCAGCCTGCAGGATGTGCCTGTCGATTATTTCAAGGTCAGCTCCGGTCTGGGCGATGGCTCGCCACGCAGCGTGATCGTTGTGCCGACCAGCAACGACGATCAGGTCAACGGCGTGATCGAACTGGGTTTCCTGCACGCGTTGACCGAGCAGGACGTTGAATTCCTCGAACTGATTTCCGACAACGTCGGCACCTCTATCGAGGCCGCGCGCTATCGTCAACGTCTGCAGGAAGTGCTGGCCGAAACCCAGCAGCTCAATGAAGAGTTGCAGGTGCAGCAGGAAGAGCTGCGTACGGCCAACGAAGAGCTTGAAGAGCAGTCGCGGATTCTCAAGGAGTCACAGGCGCATCTGGAGACTCAGCAGGCCGAACTGGAACAGACCAACGAGCAGTTGGCTGAGCAGAGTCAGGCGCTGGAAGATCAGCGTGACGCACTGGATCGCAACAACGAAGAGCTGAATCGGGCTCAGGTCGAATTGCAGGCCCGTGCCGACGAACTGCAGCGCTCCAGCAAGTACAAGTCAGAGTTTCTGGCCAACATGTCCCATGAGCTGCGCACGCCGCTCAACAGCTCGCTGATCCTGGCCAAACTGCTGGCCGAAAACCCGACCGAGAACCTGACGGCCGAACAGGTCAAGTTTGCCGAGTCGATTTATTCGGCCGGCAATGACCTGCTGAACCTGATCAACGACATTCTGGACATCTCCAAGGTCGAAGCCGGCAAGCTGGAAGTGCGCCCGGAAAACAGCAGTGTGTCGCGTCTGGTGGATGGCTTGCGGAACATGTTTCAGCCCTTGGCCACCGAAAAGCGTCTTGAATTCACGGTCGAAATGCAGGCCGGTGCGCCGACGATGCTGTTCACTGACCGCCAGCGACTCGAGCAGATTCTCAAAAATCTGCTGTCCAACGCCATCAAGTTCACCGAGGCAGGCACGGTCAGCATGATCGTTTCGCGTCAGCCGGGCGCCGGCATTGCGTTTACCGTTCGTGACTCAGGCATCGGGATTGCCGAAGAACATCAACAGAGCATCTTCGAGGCGTTCCGTCAGGCCGATGGCACCACCAACCGTCGTTATGGCGGCACCGGGCTGGGGCTGTCGATTTCCCGTGACCTTGCCGCGCTGCTGGGCGGTTCGATCAGCGTGACTAGTGCACCGGGGCAGGGCAGCATCTTTACCCTGATATTGCCGGAGCAGTACGCCGAGCAGGCTGACGGCTACCAGGCTGCAAGCATTGCGGCCGTCGTGTCGGCACCTGTGCCTGCGTTGCCAGTCGTTGCCCGTCCGGTGATCGAGCCAGTGGCCGAGCGGGATGAGTCGATTCCGGTGTTCGACGATGATCGTGACAAGGCGCCGTTCGACAAACGCTGCATTCTGGTCATTGAAGATGAGGTCCGGTTCGCGCAGATCCTGTTCGATCTGGCGCATGAGCTGGGCTACTACTGTCTGGTGGCGCATGCGGCCGACGATGGTTTCAATCTGGCTGCACGCTTCACCCCGGATGCCATCCTGCTGGACATGCGTCTACCGGACCACTCGGGGCTGACGGTGCTGCAGCGCCTCAAGGAACTGGCACCCACCCGGCACATCCCGGTGCATGTGATTTCCGTCGAAGATCGCCAGGAAGCCGCGTTGCACATGGGCGCGATCGGCTATGCCGTCAAACCCACGACACGCGAAGAACTCAAGGACGTGTTTGCCAAGCTGGAAGCCAAGCTGACCCAGAAGGTCAAGCGAATCCTGCTGGTGGAAGACGATGCCTTGCAGCGTGACAGCATTGCGCGCCTGATCGGTGACGATGACATCGAGATCACCGCAGTGGGCTTCGCGCAGGAGGCGCTGGACCTGCTGCGCGACAACATCTATGACTGCATGATCATCGACCTCAAGCTGCCGGATATGCTGGGCGGCGAACTGCTCAAGCGTATGGCGACCGAGGAAATCTGTTCGTTCCCGCCGGTCATCGTCTACACCGGGCGCAACATGACCCGCGATGAAGAAGCCGAGCTGATGAAGTATTCGCGCTCAATCATCATCAAGGGTGCGCGTTCGCCGGAGCGTCTGCTCGATGAGGTGACGCTGTTTCTGCACAAGGTCGAATCCCAGCTCTCCAATGAGCGGCAGAACATGCTCAAGACCGCCCGCAGCCGCGACAAGGTGTTCGAGGCGCGCAAGATTCTGGTGGTCGATGACGATGTACGTAACATCTTTGCCCTGACCAGTGCGCTGGAGCACAAAGGCGCTGTGGTCGAAATCGCGCGCAACGGCTTTGAGGCGATAGCCAAACTCAACGAAGTCGAAGACATTGACCTGGTGCTGATGGACGTGATGATGCCGGAGATGGATGGCTATGAAGCGACCATCGAGATTCGCAAGGATCCTCGCTGGCGCAAGCTGCCAATCATTGCTGTCACGGCCAAGGCCATGAAAGATGATCAGGAGCGCTGCCTGCAGGCAGGCTCCAACGACTACCTGGCCAAGCCTATCGATCTGGACCGCTTGTTCTCGTTGATTCGCGTGTGGCTGCCGAAAATGGAACGTATCTGAATGAAGACGGCCCAACCCAGCGTCCTCGACAACTCATTCAGGTCCATCCATGCATCTTGATCGTAACGCCGAGATCGAGTTGAGGCTGCTCATCGAGGCTATCTACCTCAAGTACAGCTACGACTTTCGGGATTATTCCGGCGCTTCGGTCAAGCGCCGCGTGGCCCATGCCCTGCGCCAGTTCGATTGCAGCACGATTTCTGCGCTTCAAGAGCGTGTGCTGCACGACCCGGCTGCATTCATGCAGCTGCTGCAGATACTCACCATTCCGGTCAGCGAGATGTTCCGTGATCCGCCGCACTTCCTGGCGATTCGTCAGGAGGTCGTGCCGTTACTGCGCACCTATCCTTCCATCAAGGTATGGATTGCGGGCTGCAGCACGGGCGAGGAGGTGTATTCCATGGCCATTTTGCTGCGTGAGGAGGGGTTGCTGGAGCGCACGATCATCTATGCCACGGACATCAACCCCAGCTCCCTGGAGAAAGCCAAGCAGGGCATCTTCTCGATGGAGAACCTGCGCGCTTATACGGAAAATTATCGCAAGTCCGGCGGGCTGCGTGATTTTACCGAGTACTACACCTCCGCCTACGATTACGCGATCTTCGACAAGACGCTGCGTGAAAACGTGACCTTTGCCGATCACAGTCTGGCCACGGATAGTGTATTCTCCGAGACGCAATTGATTTCCTGTCGTAACGTATTGATTTACTTCAATAAAAAGCTACAGGATCGCGCCTTTGGGTTGTTTCACGAATCGCTCTGCCATCGTGGCTTTCTGGCATTGGGCAGCAAGGAGACGCTGGATTTTTCTGCGTACAGCGGCGCATTCGAAACCCTGGTCAAGCCTGAGCGGATCTACCGTAAATCATGATGACGACGTTCGTCGGTGGGACGACCCGAGAGGTGTTGCCGGTCGTGGATGCGATTGTGGTAGGTGCGTCTGCTGGCGGGGTCGAGGCGTTGCTGAAGATTTTCAGCGGATTGCGGCCTGGGTTCTGTCTGCCGATTCTGGTGGTGCTGCATTTGCCCGACGATCGAAACAGTCAACTGGCGCAGGTGTTCCAGAGTCGCCTGGCGATTCCGGTCAAAGAGGCCGACGACAAGGAAAGCGTCAAACCCGGAACGCTGTATTTTGCGTCGTCGGGTTATCACCTGTCGGTGGAGACTGACCGCACGCTGTCGTTGAGTCAGGAAGACCGGGTGTTTTACTCAAGGCCCAGCATCGACATTTTGTTCGACTCGGCTTCTGATGCCTACGGTGAGCGCCTTGCGGGCGTACTCCTGACCGGTGCCAACAATGACGGAGCGCAAGGTTTGCTGCAGATCAAAAAGTATGGCGGTTTAACGGTAATTCAGGACCCGCAGCAGGCCCAGGCGCGTACCATGCCCGAGGCCGGCCTGGCGCTGCATTCGCCGGATTACCTTCTGTCTTTGAACGAAATTGGCCAATTGCTGGTGGAGCTGGAACGAATCGCATGCTAAATGAAATCCAGGCAAAACTGCTGATCGTCGACGATCTGCCGGAAAACCTGCTGGCTCTCGAGGCGCTGATCAAGCGCGAGGACCGCTCGGTGTTCAAGGCGCTTTCGGCTGACGAGGCGTTGTCGCTTTTGTTGCAGCATGAATTTGCGTTGGCCATTCTCGATGTGCAGATGCCCGGCATGAACGGCTTCGAGCTGGCAGAGCTGATGCGCAGTACCGAAAAGACCAAGAACATTCCCATCGTGTTCGTCAGCGCGGCGGGCCGCGAACTCAATTATGCGTTCAAGGGCTACGAAAGCGGCGCAGTAGACTTCCTGCACAAACCGCTGGACATCCATGCGGTCAAGAGCAAGGTCAATGTGTTCGTTGACCTGTATCGCCAGCGCAAGGCCATGAAGATGCAGGTCGAAGAGCTCGAGCGCAGCCGTCACGAGCAAGAGACGTTGCTCAAGCGCCTGCAGTCCACCCAGGGCGAGCTTGAGCACGCGATACGCATGCGTGATGACTTCATGTCGATCGTTTCCCATGAGGTACGCACGCCGCTCAACGGCCTGATCCTGGAAACCCAGTTGCGCAAACTGCATCTGGCCAAAGCAAATATGGCAGCGTTCACGCTCGACAAACTGCGCGCCATGGTCGACCGCGACGAGCGCCAGATTCAAAGCCTGATCCGGCTCATCGAAGACATGCTGGACGTGTCGCGCATTCGCACGGGCAAACTGTCGATTCGCCCCAGTCCCTTTGACCTGTGCGAGCTGGTGACCCAATTGCTGGAGAATTTCTCGGCCCAGATCGCCGCTGCCAACTCCACCATTACATTGGTTGCCGACCAGCCCGTGATCGGTGTATGGGATGAGTTCAGGATCGAACAGGTTGTGGCCAACCTGCTGACGAATGCGCTGCGCTACGGTGCCCGTAAGCCTATCGAGGTGCGCGTTTATTGCGAGGGTGGCCAGGCGAACGTAGAGGTTCGGGACCAGGGTATCGGTATCACTGCCGAAAACCAGAAGCGCATCTTTCAACAGTTCGAGCGCGTCTCGGCAAGCCATGCGGTTGCCGGACTGGGCCTGGGGTTGTTCATCTCCGAGCAGATCGTCATGGCCCACGGCGGCCGGATCGAAGTGGAAAGCGAAGAGGGCGTTGGCTCCGTGTTTCGAGTCTGCCTGCCGCAGTGATCAGTGGCACACTGCAAAAGCTGATGGCATTACGGAATTATCGTATTTCTGTCGCAACCTCCGCTGTGCGCTGTGGTCGTATTGGCAGCTATCTATAAGATCAAAGGCAGTTCAATGAGCGCTGACGCAGAAAACGTTGTACTTATCGTCGAAGACGAACCCCTGATTCTGATGCTGCTGGCCGATTATCTGTCGGGTGTGGGCTATCGCGTCCTGCAGGCAGAAAACGGTGAGCAGGCCTTCGAAATCCTTGCGACCAAGCCGCATCTTGATCTGATGATCACTGACTATCGCCTGCCTGGAGGTATTTCGGGTGTGCAGATTGCCGAGCCAGCAGTCATGCTGCGACCAGAGCTGAAAGTGATTTTTATCAGCGGTTATCCCGCAGAAATCGTCGATTCGGGCAGCCCGATTGCCGCCAAGGCGCCGATTCTGGCCAAGCCATTCACCATGGAAACCCTGCAATCGCAGATCCAGGAATTGCTCTCCTGATCTCGGTGCAGCACGTGGCAGGGCACGCGATGTGCAGAATGCGGGCGGGACGCACCGAGGCCTGAGCGTTGTCTCAGGCCTCGATCATTTCCCGCACTTTCGACGTCAGGTGATCGAACGCAAAGGGTTTGGTGATCATCTGCATGCCGGTGTCCAGGAAGCCTGCACGTGCCGCAGCATGCTCGGCGTAGCCAGTGATGAACAGCACTTTGAGGTCGGGGCGCAGTTGTCGGGCAATCTCCGCCAACTGGCGCCCGTTCATGCCGGGCAGCCCGACGTCACTGATCAGTAGATCAATGCGCTGACCCGATTCCAGTACAGGCACCGCTGTCAGCGCGTCGCCTGCCTCAATGAACCTGTAACCCAGTTCGCTAAGCACCTCGCTGACCAATGCCCTGACGGCCGGATCGTCTTCGACGATCAGCACTGTTTCCCCGGCTTTGGCGTAAATCGCGTTGCTCTGGAAATTCTGTTCATCCTCGTCCTGATTGCCTTGGAAGCGTGGCAGGAAAAGTTGCACGGTGGTGCCCCGACCGACTTCACTTTTTATCGATACATGGCCATGTGACTGCTTGCTGAACCCATAAATCATCGACAGCCCCAGCCCTGTGCCCTGGCCGATAGGCTTGGTGGTGAAGAACGGGTCAAAAGCTCGGCTCATGACCGAGTCAGGCATGCCACACCCGTTGTCGCTGATGCTGAGAACGACATAGTCACCCGGCAGCAGGTTTTCGTGGGCGTTGGTAAATACGGTGTCCAGTTGCTGGTTATACGTCTCGACGGTCAGCAGGCCACCGTCAGGCATTGCATCCCGCGCATTGAGCACCAGATTGAGCAACGCGTTTTCCAGCTGGTTGGGATCGGCTTCGGCGGTCCACAGGTCATCCGACAGGCGCATGTCCAGCTGGATGCTCTCATTGACACTGCGCTGAATCAGTTCGCCCATGGCGTTGATCAGGTGGTTCATTTCCACCGGTTTGGAATCCAGCGACTGACGCCGCGAAAAAGCCAGCAGGCGGTGGGTGAGGGCGGCTGCGCGGTTGGCTGAGGTCACGCCCAGATCAATCAGGTTATCCAGGCCCTCGGTGCGTCCTCTGGCAAGGCGTCTTCTGATCAGCTCCAGGCTGCCGATGATGCCGGTCAGCATGTTGTTGAAGTCGTGGGCGATGCCCCCGGTCAGCTGCCCCACCGCTTCCATTTTCTGGGACTGCCGCAGCACTTCTTCCTTGTGTTGCAGCTGCGAAGTGCGTTCTTCGACTTGCTGTTCCAGTGTCTCGTTGAGGCGTCGCAGTTGGGATTCGGCCTGTTTGCGCTCGGTAATGTCAGATGTCACCCCGACCAGGGAGCTGACCTGACCCTGATTGTTGCGAATGGCTCGGGCACGCACGTCCACCCAATTGAGCGATCCATCCGGCCACACATTACGGTATTCGATGATGAAGTCGACGCCCGTGTCCAGGCTGCGCTGCAGCGCTGACTGCATGCGTGGCTGGTCATCGGGATAGACCACACGCAGCCAGTCGTCATAGCTGAACGGCTCATGTTCTTCGCGGCCATAATGACCTCGGGTGATCGCCGAGCACGTGATCTGCAGGCGTTCCGCTTGCAACTCCCATGACCCGAGGCGTCCGGCCTTGAGTGCATTCTGCAGGCGTTTTTCGCTTTCAAGCAGGTCCTCAAGGTGCAGCCGGGCTTGGTACTGTCGTCGTCGCCCGCGTACGGCGGTCGCCACCAGACTGACCAGAGTAATGGGGTGGAAGGGTCTTTCAAGAAACGTGACATTGCCCAGCAGGCTGCCCAGGCGCGCCGATGGATTCTGTTCGGGGCCGCCGTGATGCGTCAGCAATACGATGGGCAGGTCCGACCAGGCTGGCTGCTGGCTCAGTAAATCCAGAAGCGGGCTGATATCGACGGTGCGCAGTGCCTCATCGGCAATCACCGCAACCCCGGCACCCGTCTGCAGCTCGCCAACGAGCTCGTTCAGGTCGCGTGCAACTGTGGCCGGATAACCGGCTTCCTTGAGGATCATCAGGGCAATCTGGCCGTCACGCCCTCGCGGAGCCAGGATGATCGCCCGTTCTGAAAGTTGCCCTGGAGTGCTCACAATTCATCGTCCGTCAGCAGCGGTTTGCTTTCGCCCAGATAGGTTGGAACCCCTCGCAGAACGCCTTGAAAGGCTTCCAGCGGGGCGCCGATTTTCAAGCCTTTACTGCTGATGCGATACTCGCGAATCGTGGATTCGTGGGTGCCGGTGCGCTTTTTGATGATCGAAATGGCTCTGCGTACCTGGCCAAGCGCTTCGAAATAGCGCAACAGAATCACACTGTCTGCCAAGTAGGTGATGTCGACGGGGGAGCGCATGTCGCCGACCAGTCCATGCTGGGCGACGGTCATGAAAGTCGATGCGCCTTGACGATTGAGGTAGAGCAAAAGCTCGTGCATGTGCAGCACCAGTGCGTTCTCTTCCGGCATTGATGCCTGATAGCCGTTGATGCTGTCGATGACCACCGTCTTGATCTGCTTTTTATCCACGGCACGTCTGACGCGATGAGAGAACTCGCCGGGGGACAATTCTGCAGCGTCGATCTGCTCGATCACCATATTGCCGGTTTCCTGCAGCGAGCGCAGATCGATGCCGATTTTGAGCATTCGCTCAAACAACAGGCCCAACTCTTCATCGAAGATAAACAGACCGACACGCTCGCCTCGCGCGACTGCCTGCGCCGCGAAAACCATCGAGATGAGGGATTTACCCGTGCCAGCCGGACCAAGAATCAGCGTGCTGGAACCGCCTTCGATGCCACCGCCCAACAGGTCGTCAAGTTCCTGAATGCCGCTACTGGACTGTTTGCGTGAGTAGCTGGACCGATGCTCCGCAGCCACCAGGCGCGGGAACACATGGATCCCGTCTTCGGCGATGGTGAAGTCGTGAAAGCCGCCACGGTATTTCTGGCCACGGTATTTGACGATCCTCAGGCGCCGGCGTTCGGCCCCGTAGGCCGGGGTCAGCGACTCGAGGCGGATCACGCCATGGGCAACACTGTGTACCGTCTTGTCCAGCGCTTCGGTGGTCAGGTCGTCCAGCAGCACCACCG
Source organism: Pseudomonas asturiensis (assembly GCF_900143095.1). Lineage (GTDB taxonomy): Bacteria > Pseudomonadota > Gammaproteobacteria > Pseudomonadales > Pseudomonadaceae > Aquipseudomonas > Aquipseudomonas asturiensis. The sequence continues at coordinate 368,948 of NZ_FRDA01000001.1, forward strand.
TGGCGTCATAGCGTGCAAAGTAATGCTTGATCGACAGAATCTGCCGACGATAACGCAACGAGCTTTGCGCCAGCAGGCGAATTTCCGAGAGGGAGTCGATGACCACTCGAGTGGGTTTGACGCGCTCGACCACTTCAAAAATCTGCCGTGTGGCTTCGCCCAGTTCCAGATCAGAGGAGTAAAGCAGGCTCTGATGGTGGTTGGTATCCAGGAAGTTCTCAGGCGGCGTCAGCTCGAAAATCCTGATGTGCTCATCCAGCTCCCAGCCATGGGAGCGAGCGCCGTCGCGTAACTCGCGCTCAGTCTCGGAGAGCGTGATGTACAAGCACACTTCGCCAGCGTCTGCCCCAGCCAACAGAAACTGCAGTGCTACGGTTGTCTTGCCGGTTCCGGGTTCTCCTTCGAGAAGGAAAACGTGACTGCGTGAAAGACCACCCGAAAGGATGTCGTCCAGACCTTCAATGCCGGTTGCCGCTTTTGACGTATTCAAGTATCGCCCTCTGATGACTGACGGAGCAGTAGTAGTGTCACCCAATACTGGACATCATGGCACTACGACGGTTCACACTAATTTGCCGGGCAAGGGGTGCTGGAAACCTCGAAAAAGCATGGATGAGGATCCGGCAAATGTCCTATCAGCCGCCTACGACTGCCATGCCTGGCTTGTTATAGTCGGTTGATTCCATAAAAGCCTTTCAAGGATTTTGCCATGCCTGATTACCAAACCTTGCTGGTCGAGCTGAACGACAACATCGCCCACGTGCAGATTAATCGTGCAGACAAGGTCAACGCCATGAGCGAAGCGTTCTGGACCGAAATCATCGAGATCTTCCAGTGGATCGATCGTGAAGACGAGGTGCGGGTCGTGGTGCTCAGCGGTGCCGGTAAACACTTCTCATCCGGCATCGACCTGAAAATGCTGGCATCGGTCGCCGGTCAGCTAGGCAAGGACGCAGGGCGCAATGCCAGGGTGCTCAGGCGCACGATTCTCGACATGCAGGCCTCATTCACAGCCGTAGACAAGTGCCGAAAGCCGGTTCTGGCTGCCATTCAGGGTTACTGCCTGGGCGGCGCCATTGATCTGGTGTCGGCCTGCGACATGCGCTATGCCGCCGCCGACGTGCAGTTCGCGATTCGTGAAATCGACATGGGCATGGCGGCTGACGTCGGGACCTTGCAACGCCTGCCAAAGATCATCCCCGATGGCATCATGCGTGAGCTGGCTTACACCGGCCGCATGGTCGGTGCAGAGGAAGCCTTGCGGATCGGATTGGTCAACCGGGTATTCGACGACACGCCTGCGTTGCTGGAAGGCGTCATGGCGGTTGCTCGTCAAATCGCCGAAAAATCGCCCATCGCCATCGAGGGCACCAAACAGATGATCGGTTACATGCGTGACCACAGCGTGGACGATGGCCTTGAGCACGTTGCTATCTGGAACGCTGCCATGTTGCAATCAGCGGACCTGAAGCTGGCAATGGTTGCGCAGATGAGCAAGCAGAAGCCGGTCTTTGACAATTGAAGCGCTAGCACGCTTGCGTTCAAACAGAGGAGTTTTTCCATGACGCGCCCGGAGCGTTGGACGACCGCAGTGCTGGATATCGAGGCCAGTGGCGGTTGGGCTGTGGTCCATGGCGACCAGGGGTTTCTGCTTGACGGCAACGGTGTATTGTTCCCCAGAGCCTGGCTCAAAGGACTGGATCTGCCGGTGCAGAGCGAGCACGGCATCGGGCACTTTGACGGCGAGGCGGTTTACCTGCTGGTGCTGGAGCGGTCAGTACCGGTTGAGGGCTGTTCCTGGCAGGGCTTGCGGCAATTCATGCTGGAAGGCGACTTTGCGGTATTTCAAAAGCTCGGCTATGCCGCACAGATCAGCACATGGGCCAGAGAACACCGTTTTTGCGGCGCCTGTGGCCGTCCGACCGTACAGGTGCGTGGCGAGCGTGCCATGTACTGCGAACACGACAACCTGCGTTTCTACCCACGCATCTCCCCGAGCATGATTGTATTGATCACGCGAGGCGATGAGATCCTGCTGGCCCGGTCGCCGCGCTTCGTGACAGGCGTCTACAGCACCCTGGCAGGGTTCGCCGAGCCCGGCGAGTCGGCCGAGGATTGCGTGCGCCGTGAGGTGATGGAGGAAGTGCAGATCCGCATCAAGAATCTCAAGTACATGGGCAGCCAGTGCTGGCCGTTTCCGCACTCGATGATGCTGGGTTTTCATGCCGAGTACGAGAGCGGTGAGATCGTGCCGCAGGCCGATGAAATCGAGGATGCGCGCTGGTTCAGGATCGACGATCTGCCACCATTGCCGGCCAGCCGCTCGATTGCGCGCTATCTCATCGAAGCGTATCTGGCCGAGCGATCAGGCTCCCCCGAACCAGTGCTGCCAGGCCAGACGCACGGTTAGGCCCAGCACCACGGTGATGAACACAGGGCGGATAAACTTCGCGCCGCCCTTGATCGCTGTGCCCGCACCGAAGTACGCGCCAAACATGACCGCCAGACCCATGCACAGGCCGATCACATAGTCCACCTGGCCGGAGAACATGAACACCGACAGCGCCACGGCGTTACTGACGAAGTTCATGCTGCGCGCCACACCGCTGGCCTTCACCAGGTCGACCGGGTAGATCAGCAGCGTGCTGACCGTCCAGAACGCCCCAGTGCCCGGTCCGGCGACACCGTCGTAAAACCCCAGACCCAGGCCTTGTGGCAGTTGCCATTTCTTCTTGATCGGCGCATCGCTGTCCAGCGGCGCCTTGGGCGTACCGCCGAACAGCAGGTACAGGCCGCAGCCGAACACAATCACGGGCAGCATCTGGTTCAACCATTCGGCGGGCAGGTAATGCGCAATGATCGCACCGATAGCCGCGCCGGCAGCGGTGCCGATAATGGCGTGAACCCACTGTTTTGGATCGAACAGCTTACGCCGATAGAACGTAAAGCTTGCAGTCGCCGAACCAAAGGTTGAACTGAGCTTGTTGGTGCCCAGCACCAGATGGGGTGGCAGGCCTGCTGTCATCAATGCAGGTGTGGTGAGCAGCCCGCCGCCGCCTGCGATGGCGTCGATGAATCCGGCAATGAAGGCTACCACCGCCAGAATGGCCAGGGTGGTCAGGTCGACGCTGAGTTCGAAGGGCATGGAGGGCGGCTTATGGCAGAGGGGCAGAATGGCGGCGCATTCTAACCCTTTGCCGAATGTTGCAGGAAGCCTGTCAAATATCGGCGAGCGCTATCCAGCGTTGCTGCTCGGCGGCCAGACGGATTGCCGCGGCCAGGCGTTCGATCTGCCAGGCCTCTTCGAAATCCGGGCCGCGACTGCCTTGCCCGCACATCGACAGGATCAGCGCCTGAACCTCCAGTGCCTTGAGTTCGTTGTAGCCCAGTTGATGGCCGGGAGCCGGGCAAAATGCCGCGTAGCCAGGCAGTGATGGTCCGGCCAACAGGCGCTGAAAACCGTCTCGTCCAGGATCACCTGCGCGATAAAGGCGCAGTTCGTTGAGGCGTTCCTGATCGAAGGCCAGCGTGCCTCGGGTGCCGCTGATTTCGAAGCTGAGATGGTTCTTGTAACCGTGCTTGAGCCAACTGCTGCTGAACGTGCCGCGTGCGCCGTTGGCGAAACGCAGCAGGGCATGGGTCTGGTCGTCGACGGCAATGTCGCGCAGTTCCGTGCTGCCAGCGCTGGCAGGGCGTTGGCGATGGACAGTGCTGACATCGGCGCACACCGCTTCAACGTCACCCAGCAGGTAACGCGCCATGGCCAGCAGGTGGCTACCCAGATCGGCCAAGGCACCGCCCGCGTGAGCGGCTTCGCAGCGCCACGACCAGGGCGACTGTGCATTGCCCATGAAGTCTTCGCTGAATTCACCCTGGAAGCTGATGATGTCGCCCAGTTCACCAGCGTCGATCATTTTTCGGGCCAGGCCAATCATCGGGTTGTGCTGATAGTTGTAACCCACCTGTGTCACGACACCAGAGGCCTTGGCGCTGCGGCGCATCTGATCGGCCTGGGCCAGGCTGACGGCCAATGGTTTTTCACAATACACCGCCTTGCCGGCGGCAATGGCAGCCATGGCCATCGGAAAATGCAGATGATTGGGCGTGGTGATCGCGACGATCTGTACCTGAGGGTCGTCGATCAGTTGCTGCCAGTCGGCATGGCTGTGATCGAAACCCCAGGCCCGTGCGCAGTGCTCGGCGCGTACGCTGTCGGCGTCGGCCAACGCGGCAAGGCGAATACGTGCAGGAAGGTCGAGGGCCGCACGGGCATTGCCAAACGCCAAGGCATGCGCGCGGCCCATGAAACCGGTACCGATCAGGCCGATACCGAATTCGGGCAACGTGGAAGAGTGGGGTTCGCGCATGACAGTCTCCAGAAAGGATTGTTGTTATGCGGAAAATATATTCCAAATAAATAACCAATGGAAAATATAATTCATTTATTCGCGGCGTGCAGCGTTTGTCCTGAAGGGCTCAGGACAGGAAGCCGCCATCCACATTCAGCGCAACGCCTGTGGTGTAGCTGGACGCCTCACTGGCCAGATACAACACGGCGCCGGCCATTTCACTGGGTGCTGCCACACGCTTGAGCGGGATCTGCGCAAGTGCCATGTTGAGAATCGCGTCGTTCTTGACCAGTGCCGAAGCAAATTTGGTGTCGGTCAGCCCCGGTAGCAGAGCGTTGCAGCGAATGCCGAACGCTGCGCACTCTTTGGCGAACACTTTGGTCATGTTGATGACCGCCGCCTTGGTCATCGAATAGATACCCTGAAACGCACCCGGTGAAACAGCATTGATCGATGCAACGTTGATAATGCTGCCGCCGCCGTTCTCGCGCATCAGCTTGCCGGCCTCGACCGACATGAAGAAGTAACCGCGAATGTTCACGTCCACGGTTTTCTGAAAGGCGCTCAGGTCGGTGTCCAGCACATTGCAGAACTGCGGGTTGGTCGCGGCGTTGTTGACCAGAATATCCAGACGGCCGAATTGTTGTCGAATCTGTTCGAAGGCGCTGCTGATCTGCTCCATCTCACCGATGTGGCAAGCGATGGCCGTGGCCTTGCCGCCCTCGGCCGTGATGGCGTCAGCCACCGCCTGACATCCGTCGATTCTGCGGCTGGACACGATCACATGGGCCCCTTGCTGGGCAAGCAGCCTGGCGATGGCCTCACCAATCCCGCGGCTGGCGCCGGAAACGAAAGCAATCTTGCCGTCGAGGTCGAAAAGCTGGGTTCTGGACATGTCTTTTCCTTGTTCTGATGTCATCAAAGGCTGGATTTGGCGATTACATTCAGGCTCATGTGCTCCAGCAGCTTGTTCATTTGAATGAACTGCGCGAAGCGTTTGTCCTGGGTCTGGCCGTGGTAGAACCGGTAATAGATCTGCTGCACGATCCCCGCCAGACGAAACAGGCCGTAGGTGTAATAGAAGTCGAAGTTCTCGATCTGGATGCCAGCGCGTTCGGCGTAGTAGTCGACGAATTGCTGACGGGTCAGCATGCCGGGCGCATGACTGGGCTGGCGACGCATCAATTGCACTGGCGCAGGGTCGTCGGCCTGAATCCAGTAGGCGAGGGTATTGCCCAGGTCCATCAGCGGATCGCCCAGGGTCGTCAGTTCCCAGTCCAGCACGCCGATGATGCGCATCGGGTTATCGGGGTCGAGGATGACGTTATCGAAGCGGTAATCGTTGTGCACGATGCTGGAAACCGGGGAGTCTGCAGGCATCTTGGCTGAAAGCCAGGCCTTGACCTGCGCCCAGGCCGGCGCGTCGGGCGTCATGGCTTTTTCGTAACGTTCAGTCCAGCCTAGAATCTGCCGCTGCACGTAGCCCTGCGGCTTGCCCAGGTCGCCCAGGCCACACGCCTGATAATCGACCCGATGCAGATCCACCAGCTTATCGATGAAGCTTTTGCACAGCGCCTGAGTATGCAGCGCATCAAGACCCAGCGCCGGCGGCAGGTCCGAGCGCAGGATGATGCCCTTGACGCGTTCCATGACGTAGAACTCGGAACCGATCACTGACTCGTCGGTGCAGTGCAGATACGCCTTGGGGCAATAGGGAAATGCATCCTTGAGCTGATTGAGGATGCGGTACTCGCGGCCCATGTCATGGGCTGAACGCGCCTTGTGCCCAAAGGGTGGCCGACGCAGCACCAGTTCCTGATCAGGGTACTGGATCAGGTAGGTGAGGTTTGACGCGCCGCCCGGAAACTGGCTGATGAGGGGCGCGCCGTGCAGGTCCGGAATGTGGGTCTTGAGGTACGGGTCGATCAGGGCGATGTCGAGTTCTTCGCCGCTACGAATGTCGGTGGACTGGTCAGTCAGCGCCATGCTTATCCCTTCTGCTTATTATGGTCAGCCCTAAACATTGACTAATCTAATGACCGACTGACCTGCGAACAACCGTGAGTCAGCCTTATAGGCTAGCGTGTTGCTGGCCAATCAGCGGCCTTGATTACCAGCCGTCGATGGACAGGCGAAAAAAAACCGAAGCCTGCAGGCTTCGGTTTCTTCATTTGCGTCACGCGGTGCTCGGGACTCAGACCGGGAACAGCTCGCTCAATTTCATGGCCAGCATCATGTCACCTTCGGCGCGAAGCTTGCCGCCCATGAATGCCTGCATGCCATCGGTCTCGCCGCTGACGATGCCTTTGAGGGTCTCGCTGTCCATCACCAGAGTGACGTTGGCATCAGGGTTCTCGCCTTCCTGCAGGTCGCAGGTGCTGTCCTTGACGATCAGCGCGTAATGCTTGTCTTCGTCAGTGATATGGAAACCGAAGACCAGGTCCAGGCCTGCAGCAGCGCTTGGGTTGAACTTGGCTTGCATTGTTTTGACGGCGTCGGCTGTTGAGGTCATGTCTTGATCCTTTTATGGTGGGTTCTGGCGCCCGACAAGGGCGCGATTGGCCGGGCTCAGCGATAGGTGATGAGCTCCGGCGCCTTCAGCAATTGCAAATGCGTGTAACTGTTGAAGGAAGCCAGGGTGACTTCGCTGCCTCTGAATCCAAGCCTGTGCAGCGAAGTGTTGACGATGTGCCAGCTGAGTTGGAACGCCTGCGGCGCAGGCATTCCTGTTATCAGATGCAGCAGCGCCGTGATCGTGCCGCCGGATGTGAATACGGCGATGCGCTCATCAGGGGCTGCGCTGGCGATGATTCTGTCCAGCCCGGCCTTGACGCGGGCGACGAACCCCGGCCAGCTTTGCAGGCCGAGGATGTCGTGCTGACCGCCGATCCAGCGGCCAACGATCAATGAAAAAAGGCGCTGAAACTCTGCGCGTCTGTTGACCGCATCTCGCAGGATTTCCAGCGCGTCGGGCTCTTCTGTCAGCATCGCCGGGATCAGCGCGCGAACGATACCTTCAGCGTCGAACTCGTCGAACGCGCTGTCGATTTCCAGTTCGGGCACCGGCAGGCCAGCTTCGGCGAACTGCGCCAGCGCATTGCGTGCGGTGTCTTTCTGGCGAAGCAGGTCGCCCGAGATGCAACGATCAAAGCCAATGCCCAGATCGGCAAGGTGGGCACCGACAATTTGCGCCTGACGAACACCCACGGGCGACAGGACGTCGTAATCGTCTGCACCAAATGAGGCCTGGCCATGTCGTATCAGGTAGATGCTGCCCACGTCCGTGTCGTCTCGGTACGTTGAAGGTCCGGCGAGGTTATGAGGGATGCCGGTGAGCTGTCAATGAAAAAACATACGCTCGTTTGAAATCACCGTTTTAACGGCTTGTAACCCATGCCGCTGGTGATCATCAGGGGGCCTCGGTATGCTGGCGACATCGCAGCCCTTGATTGGTAAGGGCGCAACGTAAGTGAGGAATATCCGTGGAGTTCGTTGTCGATTACGCCAGCTTTCTGGCCAAGACAGTCACGCTGGTGGTGGCCATCGTCGTGGTGCTGATCGCCATTGCGTCCATGCGTGGCAAGGGACGTCGCAAGACCGCTGGCCAGTTGCAGGTTACCCGGCTCAACGACTTCTACAAAGGTCTGCGCGAGCGTCTGGAGCAGTCGTTGCTGTGCAAGGAGCGGCTCAAGGCGCTGCGCAAGGAGCAGGCCAAAGTCCTGAAAAAAGAGAAAAAGGACAAGCAGCAGGCTGACGCGAAGGCCAGGGTCTATGTGCTGGATTTCGACGGCGACATCAAGGCCTCTGCCACCGAGAGCATGCGTCATGAAATCACGGCGCTGCTGACCCTGGCGACGGACAAGGACGAAGTGGTGCTGCGTCTGGAAAGCGGCGGCGGCATGGTTCACAGCTACGGCCTTGCATCTTCCCAACTGGCCCGTATTCGTCAGGCGGGTATTCCGCTGACCATCTGCATCGACAAGGTGGCGGCCAGTGGCGGCTACATGATGGCGTGCATCGGCAACAAGATCATCAGCGCGCCGTTTGCCATTCTGGGTTCCATCGGGGTGGTGGCTCAGTTGCCGAACGTCAATCGTCTGCTGAAGAAGCACGACATCGACTTCGAAGTGCTCACAGCTGGCGAGTACAAACGCACCCTGACAGTGTTTGGCGAGAACACAGAAAAAGGCCGCGAGAAGTTTCAGCAGGACCTGGACATCACTCACGACCTGTTCAAGAACTTCGTTGCCAGCTATCGCCCACAATTGTCCATTGACGAAGTCGCCACCGGTGAAGTCTGGCTGGGTATGGCTGCGCTGGACAAACAACTGGTCGATGAGCTCAAGACCAGCGACGAGTACCTGGCCGAACGTGCCAAGGACGCCGATGTGTTTCATCTGCACTATGTGCAGCGCAAGAGCCTGCAGGAGCGCATGGGCATGGCGGCTGCGGCATCGGCCGATGGTTTGCTGACCAGGTGGTGGGGGCGACTGACGCAGCAGCGTTTCTGGTGAACCACCGCCAGATGTGAAGCGCAGCGTCCGGTTCAGGACGGGGCAGAACCCAACACCCAACAAAAAGCCCGGACCTTCAATGAAGGCCCGGGCTTTTTGCTGTCACCGAATGAGTGCAATCAGCGGCGACGGAACAGTGGCAGAGGTTCGTCGGTAGCGGCCTGATAGGTCACCGAGAAATCCTTCAAGCCTTCCAGCGCCTCGTACGGGTCCTTGTCGGCACGCACCGCAAAAGCGTCGAAACCGCAGCGGCGCATGTAGAACAACTGGTCGCGCAGTACATCACCGATAGCGCGCAATTCGCCCTTGTAACCGTAGCGATCACGCAGCAGACGCGCATTGGAGAAGCTGCGCCCGTCGGTGAAGGCCGGGAAGTTCAGGGCAATGACCTGAAACTGATCGACCGCATCGCCGATTTCCTCGGCTTCTTCATCGCTGTCCAGCCATACACCCAGACCGCCATCACGCGCCTTGAGCGCGTGACCATGTTCGCGCCACAGCGCCAGCGGCACGATCAGGTCGTCGCAATTGGACAGGCTGTCGAAGGTCGTGTCCTTGGGCAGCAGGTGCCAGGTCTCGTCGATGACTTCGTTGTTCTTAATGATTCGCTGCATAGACGCGCTCCTTGAAAGGGTCAATGCCAATACGCTGATAAGTGTCGATGAAGCGCTCGTCCTCGTTGCGTTTCTCGACGTAGACGTCGATCAGCTTCTCGATCACATCCGGCATTGCGTCCTGAGCGAAGGACGGGCCAAGGATCTTGCCCAGACTCGCGTCGCGGCTGGCGCTGCCACCCAACGAGACCTGATAGAACTCTTCGCCTTTCTTGTCCACGCCCAGAATACCGATATGGCCGACATGGTGGTGACCACAGGCGTTCATGCAGCCGGAAATGTTCAGGTCCAGCTCGCCGATATCGAACAGGTAGTCCAGGTCATCGAAACGACGCTGGATCGATTCTGCAATCGGGATCGACTTGGCGTTGGCCAGCGAGCAAAAGTCGCCGCCGGGGCAGCAGATGATGTCGGTCAGCAGGCCGATGTTGGGTGTGGCGAAGCCGTTTTCGCGCAGCTCGTTCCACAGCGTAAACAGCTCGCTCTGCTCCACATCCGCCAGAATGATGTTCTGCTCGTGGGAGGTGCGCAGTTCGCCGAAGCTGTAGCGATCCGCCAGGTCGGCGATGGCATCCAGCTGCTTGTCGGTCACGTCACCCGGCGCAACGCCCGTCGGCTTGAGCGACAGGGTCACGGCAACGTAGCCCGGCTTTTTGTGCGCGAATACGTTACGTTGACGCCAGCGAGCGAAGCCTGGGTGCTCGGCGTCCAGCGCGGCGAGTTCGGCGTGCTGGTCGGTCAGTGCCTTGTAGTCGGGGTCCACGAAGTGCCTGGAAACGCGCTCCACTTCAGCTTCGGTCAGGGTGGTCTGGCCACCGCGCAGGTGGGTCATTTCCGCTTCGACTTTCTCGGCGAATACTTCAGGCGTCAGTGCCTTGACCAGAATCTTGATGCGCGCCTTGTACTTGTTGTCACGACGGCCATAGCGGTTGTACACACGCAGGATGGCGTCAAGGTAGCTCAACAGGTCCTGCCACGGCAGGAACTCGTTAATGAACGCACCGACTACCGGCGTGCGGCCCAGGCCACCGCCGACCAGTACACGGAAACCCAGTTCGCCCGCTGCGTTGCGCAGTGGTTCAAGGCCGATGTCGTGCACTTCGATGGCGGCGCGGTCGCCGCTCGAGCCATTGATCGCAATCTTGAACTTACGCGGCAGGTAGGCGAACTCCGGGTGGAAAGTGGTCCACTGACGCACGATTTCGCACCATGGACGCGGATCCACCAATTCGTCTGCCGCGACACCGGCAAACTGGTCGGTGGTCACGTTGCGCAGGCAGTTGCCGCTGGTCTGAATGGCATGCATCTGCACCGTGGCGAGTTCCGCCAGGATATCCGGCACGTCTTCCAGCGCCGGCCAGTTGAACTGTACGTTCTGGCGGGTGCTGATGTGCGCGTAACCCTTGTCGAAGTCACGAGCAATTTTCGCCATCATGCGGGTCTGGCGTGATGTCAGCTGGCCGTAGGGCACGGCAACACGCAGCATCGGCGCGAAACGCTGAACATAAAGACCGTTTTGCAGGCGCAACGGTCGAAACTCTTCCTCGCTCAGTTCCCCGGCCAGGTAGCGTCGGGTCTGATCCCGGAACTGCTTGACGCGGTCCTCGATGATCTTCTGATCGTAATCGTCGTATACGTACATATAGGTCCTGTTCTCAGGCTTCGTAATGAAGCAGCGCCGCTGCAGGTCACGCGTATCGGGGCACGGCTTCATTCAATCAATTCTGCGCGCACGGTCGCGCACTCCCTGCGGAGCGGAGGCGAAGATAGCAGTTTGCAGATATCGATAAAAGTGATGTTTATATATATGCAAATCACTAAAAGCGATAAGCAACGCGACAATTGAACAAGACCTTGCTTGCCGTGTGGGCAAGTCTCGGCTTAACTGAGGTTTGATCACTGCCTGATGCGTATCGCATCAATCTTTTCATATGCAATCACCCACAAGACTTACAAGAGGCGATGCGATGAGCAAGCACCCTAAAACGACCAGGTCCGACAGTTCCGTGGATGCCTGGGCCATACTTTTCATCATCATCCTGGCCGTGGGCGCCGCTGTATTCTGGGTTAGCGGGCATTAGGCTCTGCACGACAAATGGCGACGCATCGGTGATGCTGCGTTAAAAACGGGCTCGTGCGCGAGTCCGATCGCAATGCTCATTTACAATCCGTAGAGTCGAACGCGACCCCGGCCGTTCTTCGCCTGTTTTTGCCTTGCCTGACCTTCGCTGGCCGACTGTTCGTACTGAGCCTGGCTCACGGCAAAGAATTCGTTCTAGCGCTCCAGAACATTGTGGGTGCAGCCGATAGATCAGCTATAGAGCGATAGAGCGATCAACCCGCGGTTCAAGGTCTGGATATATGAAAGTGTTGGTGGTCCGTTGGCTGGTTCTGCTCAGCTGTCTGTGGGCAGGCTCGGCATGGGCGGCGGACGTGGTGTTTATCAGTCCCGGCACTGAAAGTGACGGGTACTGGCGCAGTTATGTCCGGGTGATGCAATCGGCGGCTCACACCACCGGCATGACATTGCACGTTCTTTATTCTGACCGCGACACCCGAAAACTTCTGGCGATGGCCCGCGAAACGTTGCAGGGCAGTGTGCGTCCGGACTATCTGCTGTTCTCCAACGAGCTTAATGTCGCGCCGGAAATCCTGCGTCTGTCCCGAGGCAGTAGCGTCAAGTTGTTCGCCGTCAACAACACGCTGACGGCGGACCAGATCCGTATTCTCGGCGATCTTCCCACCCGTTATCCCGACTTCATCGGAAGCCTGACCGGCAATGACGAGGAGGGCGGTTATATCACCGCCAAGCGGCTGATCAGCCTTTCACCGCCCGCCGAAGAAGGTGAGGTGGTCGAGATGCTGGCTTTTTCGGGCACCAATACCACGCCGGTTTCACTGCATCGTGAGCAGGGCCTGCGGCGCGCATTGTCGGAGCACCCGGAAGTGCATTTGCGGCAGATCGTCTTGAGCGGCTGGCGCAGGGACCGGGCACTGGAGCAGGCGCGCGTGTTGCTCAATCGTTATCCGGGCATTCGCCTGATCTGGTCGGCCAACGAACAGATGGCATTCGGCGCCATGGAGGCGTTGCGCGAGCGAGGTGGGCGTCCAGGCAAGGACATTCTGTTCAGCGCCATCAATGGCACTTCGCTTTCGCTGCAAGCGCAACTAGATGGGAGCCTGAGCGTGGTCGCCACCGGTCACTTCACCCTCGGCGGCTGGGCAATTATTCTGCTGAACCGCTACGACACCGCTCAGCGACAAACGCGCCAACAGGCCGGGGCCAGAACGATTCAAGTCTTGCATCTGGTCGAGCGCCAGGATGCGCAACGTTTTCTGGAGGCTACCTGGAACGAGCGTTATCGACTGGACGTTCAAGCGTTCAATATCAGTGGCACTGGAGATGACTCGCCATTCGCTTTGAAAAACATGCTGCCGCCCGCTCAGTCCAGCGCCAGATAAAGCACCAGTTGCACGATGCCGAACAGAATCGCGACGAACAGCACGGTGAGCAACAGACCCAGCAACAGAAAGTGGGCCGGTTTGCCGTGAGTAAAGTCGCGCTCTCGATTCTTGCCACTCTGCACCCCCAATGCGGCTGCCAGCACGCTGTGCAGCATCTGCCGCAAGGTGGGGGCCTTGTCTTTGGGAGAGTGGTTGGAGGAGTCTTCGCGGGGATCGTCCATAACACTCGCCTGAGCAATACCTGTTCAGCGTAGCCAAACGTGCATGGCGGGGACGGGCAACTCGTCGCCGGATTGCCCGGCGACGATGTAAGGGGTGCCTGGCGTTACTCGTCGTAGCCCAGGTTCGGCGCCAGCCAGCGCTCCGTCACGCTCAGGTCCTGACCTTTGCGGGCGGTGTAGCTCTCGATCTGGTCCTTGTCGATCTTGCCGACAGCGAAGTACTGCGCCTGAGGGTGGGCAAAGTACCAGCCACTGACGGCGGCTGCCGGGAACATCGCGTAGTGCTCGGTCAGGAACACGCCGCTGCGACCCGGCGTATGCTCGGGCGTGCCTTCCGGCAGCGGGTCGAGCAGGGCAAACAAGGTGCCTTTTTCGGTATGGTCAGGGCAGGCGGGATACCCTGGAGCCGGACGAATGCCCAGGTATTGCTCTTTGATCAACGCTTCGTTGTCCAGCGCCTCATCCTTCGCGTAGCCCCAGTATTCCTTACGCACCTGCTGGTGCAGCCATTCGGCGCAGGCTTCGGCCAGACGGTCGGCAAGTGCCTTGACCATGATCGAGTTGTAATCGTCGCCCTTGTCCTGATAGGCCTTGGCCACTTCTTCGGCACCGATACCTGCGGTGGTGATGAAGCCACCGATGTAGTCGGTCAGGCCGCTGCTCTTGGGTGCGACGAAGTCAGCGAGCGAGAAATTCGGCTTGCCGTCGGGTTTGATGGTCTGCTGGCGCAGGTGGTGGAGTTTTGCCAGCGGCTTGCCGTCGTCGCCATAGACTTCCAGATCATCATGATCGACCTGATTGGCCGGCCAGAAACCGAACACGGCGCGAGCGCTGATCAGTTTTTCGTCGATCAGTTTGCGCAGCATCTGCTGTGCGTCGGCGAACAGCGATGTGGCAGCCTCTCCCACGACCTCGTCGGTCAGGATGCGCGGGTATTTACCGGCCAGATCCCACGAAATGAAGAACGGCGTCCAGTCGATGTAATCGGCCAGCACGTTCAGGTCGATGTCATTGAGCACACGAGTGCCGGTAAAGGTCGGCTCGGCAGGCGTGTAGTTTTCCCAGTCGAACCGGGGCTTCTTCGCCACAGCCGCGCCGTAGCTCAGACGTTCGGTGCGCGAGCTGCGGGCCGAGGTGCGCTCGCGCACTTCGATGTACTCCAGGCGCGTCTTCTCGATGAAGGCAGGCTTGAGTTCCTTGGACAACAACTGAGTCGCCACGCCGACGGCACGCGACGCGTCGGTCACGTAGATCACCGCATCGTTGCTGTACTTGGGTTCGATCTTGACCGCCGTGTGCGCCTTGGAGGTTGTCGCGCCGCCGATCATCAAGGGCAGGTGGAAATCCTGTCGCTGCATTTCCCGGGCAACGTGGACCATCTCGTCCAGCGACGGGGTGATCAGGCCGGAGAGGCCGATGATGTCGCATTTTTCTTCGCGCGCCACCTGCAGGATCTTCTCGGCAGGCACCATCACGCCCAGGTCGACGATGTCGTAGCCGTTACAGCCCAGCACCACGCCCACGATATTCTTGCCGATGTCATGCACGTCGCCCTTGACCGTGGCCATCATGATCTTGCCCTTGGCCTCCGGTTTGTCGCCTTTTTCCAGTTCGATGAACGGAATCAGGTGCGCCACCGCCTGCTTCATTACGCGGGCGGATTTGACCACCTGCGGCAGGAACATCTTGCCGGAGCCGAACAGGTCGCCCACCACGTTCATGCCGGACATCAGCGGGCCTTCGATCACTTCGATAGGACGATTGAACGACAGACGTGACTCTTCAGTGTCTTCAACGATGTGGGTGGTGATGCCTTTGACCAGCGCGTGTTCCAGGCGCTGATTGACCGGCCAGCTGCGCCATTCTTCGGTTTCGGCTTCCTTGACGCTGCCATCGCCCTTGAACTTGTCGGCAATGGCCAGCAGCGCATCGGTGCCGTCGGGGTTGCGGTTGAGCACCACGTCTTCCACGCAGTCGCGCAACTCGGCCGGGATCTGGTCGTAGATTTCCAGTTGCCCGGCGTTGACGATGCCCATGCTCAGGCCGTTGCGGATCGCGTGCAGCAGGAACACCGAGTGAATCGCCTCGCGCACCGGGTTGTTGCCCCGGAACGAGAACGACACGTTGGACACGCCGCCAGAAGTCAACGCGTACGGCAGTTCATCGCGGATGTAGGCACAGGCGTTAATGAAGTCCACGGCGTAGTTGTTGTGTTCTTCGATGCCGGTGGCGATGGCGAAGATGTTCGGGTCGAAAATGATGTCTTCCGGCGGGAAGCCGACCTCATTGACCAGAATGTCATAGGAGCGCTTGCAGATTTCTTTCTTGCGCGCCTCGGTATCGGCCTGGCCCTGTTCGTCGAATGCCATGACCACCACGGCTGCGCCATAACGCTTGCACAACCTGGCGTGGTGAATGAACTGCTCGACGCCTTCCTTCATGCTGATCGAGTTGACGATGCCCTTGCCCTGAATACATTTCAGGCCTGCTTCGATGACTTCCCACTTGGAGGAGTCGATCATGATCGGCACGCGAGAGATGTCCGGCTCGCCTGCGATCAGGTTGAGGAAGGTCACCATGGCCTTCTTCGAGTCCAGCATGCCTTCGTCCATGTTGATGTCGATCACCTGTGCACCGGCTTCGACCTGTTGCAGGGCGACTTCCAGCGCTTCGGTGTAGTTGTCTTCACGGATGAGGCGGGCAAAGCGGGCAGAACCGGTGATGTTGGTGCGCTCGCCGACGTTGACGAACAGCGACTGACGATCGATGGTGAAGGGCTCCAGACCCGACAGGCGACAGGCCTTGGGAATATCCGGAATCTGGCGCGGCGCATAGCCCGAAACGGCCTGGGCGATGGCCTTGATATGCGCAGGGGTCGTGCCGCAGCAGCCGCCGACGATGTTCAGGAAACCGCTCTGGGCAAATTCCTCAATGATCTTCGCGGTCTGGCTCGGCAGCTCGTCGTACTCACCAAACGCGTTAGGCAAGCCTGCGTTGGGGTGCGCGGAGACGTGGGTATTGGCCTTGTTGGCCAGTTCCTGCAGGTACGGACGTAGCTCACTGGCGCCCAGCGCGCAGTTCAGGCCCACGGACACGGGTCTGGCGTGACTGATCGAGTTCCAGAATGCTTCTGTGGTCTGGCCGGACAGCGTACGGCCAGACGCATCCGTGATGGTGCCGGAAATCATGATCGGCAGTTCGAAGCCCAGTTCCTCGAACACACCTTGCACCGCGAAGATGGCGGCCTTGGCGTTGAGGGTGTCGAAGATGGTTTCGATCAGAATCAGGTCCGCGCCGCCCTCGATCAGGCCACGCGTGGCTTCGGTGTAGTTTTCTACCAGTTCGTCGAAGGTGACGTTGCGATAGCCGGGGTTGTTGACGTCTGGTGACAGCGAGCACGTGCGACTCGTCGGCCCGAGCACTCCTGCGACGAAGCGTGGCTTGTCCGGGGTTTCCAGGGTCTTGGCGTCCGCCACCTTGCGCGCCAGGCGTGCGCCTTCGACGTTCAGTTCGTAGACGATCGATTCCATGCCGTAATCGGCCTGGGACACCTGAGTGGCGTTGAAAGTATTGGTTTCAAGGATGTCGGCGCCGGCATCGAGGTACTCCTTCTCGATGGCGCCAATCACGTCCGGGCGGGTCAGGATCAGCAGGTCGTTGTTACCCTTGACGTCGCTGGGCCAGTCGGCGAAACGGGTGCCGCGATAGTCCTGCTCCTCCAGCCTGTAGCTCTGGATCATGGTGCCCATGCCGCCATCGAGGATCAGGATCCTCTGTTTCAGAGCGTCGAGAAAGGCTTGATGGCGGGCGCTGCGGTCAGACATGAGGGCTACCTTGAGAAGGTCAATACGTAAAGAACGCGATAATAGCAAACCGGAACGGATTTAGTGTTGTCCGGGCTTTTGCATGAAAATCGTTCATGTTGGCGGTGCGCGTGCCCTTGTAGAATTAATGCCTTTTTAATATCAGGGCTCAGGTTCCATGCCGTACCGCTTTCTGGCAGGCATTGCCCTGCTTTTTTCCTGCTGTGCGCTCCAGGCCCAGACATCCCCGCCGGCTTCGTCACCCGCCATTTCTTATGTGCGGGACATTCAACCCATCCTCACCGAAAAATGCGTGGCCTGCCACGCCTGTAACGATGCGCCTTGCCAGTTGAATCTGGGCAGTGGCGAGGGCGTGAGTCGCGGGGCGAACAAGATACCGGTCTATCAGGGGGATCGAACCCGGGCGGTCGCGCCGACCCGCTTGTTTTATGACGCCCGCGACACCGACGCCTGGCGCGGCAAGGGGTTCTATTCGGTGCTTGACGCGCAGGGCAGCCAGGCGGCGTTGATGACCCGCATGCTGGAACTGGGTCGCAGCGCGCCATTGCCGGCCAACAGCAAGATTCCAGACAGCATTGCACTGGGCATCAACCGGGAAAACGTATGCCCGTTGCCGGGTGAGTTCAATGCCTACGCGGCGGCCCACGGCCAACAAGGCATGCCGTTGGCGGTGGCCGGGCTGACCGACGCCGAGTATCAGACTCTGCAACGCTGGTTGGCTGCAGGCGCTCCGGTGGAACCTCAGGCAATCACCCCAACGGTGACTGAAGCGAGCCAGATTCTGGCCTGGGAAAACCTGCTTAATCAGGCCGGTGCCAATCAGGCACTGGTCGGCCGCTGGTTGTTTGAACACCTGTTTCTGGCTCATCTCTACTTCGAAGATGGCGCGGCGGGACACTTCTATCAGTGGGTACGTTCACGCACGCCTACCGGCAAACCGGTGGACTTGATCGCTACGCGGCGGCCGAACGACGATCCAGGCAGGGACTTCTATTACCGGCTTGTTCCCGTACAGGGGGTGATCGTTCACAAAACGCACATCACGTACGCGCTGAGCCCGCAGAAAATGGCGCGGGTCAGGCAGCTGTTCTATGGCAGCGACTGGAAGGTCGCCGCATTGCCCGGCTATGGTCCTGGGCATCGGGCCAATCCGTTTCTGACCTTCGAGGCGATTCCGGCTGCTGCGCGCTATCAGTTCATGCTCGATAACGCCGAGTACTTCGTGCGCACCTTCATTCGTGGTCCGGTGTGCCGTGGGCAGATTGCGACCGACGTGATCCGCGACCAGTTCTGGGTGATGTTCCAGGAGCCGGGCCATGATCGTTACGTGACCGATGCCGTGTATCGGGGAGAGGCCACGCCGCTGCTGGCCATGCCTGGGCAGAACGATGACGTGGGCAGTGTGCTGAGCCTGTGGCTGTCGTACCGCGATCGCCGCAACGCTTACGAAGATCTGCGTCGCGACACTTACGCGAAGAAGCCGCCGCCGGGCTGGGGTGATGTGTGGGCCGGCAATGACAACGCGCTGTTGACCGTTTTCCGCCATTTCGACAGCGCCTCGGTCACTAAAGGCTTGATCGGCGATGTGCCGCACTCCATGTGGCTGTTCGATTACCCGTTGCTGGAGCGCACCTACTATCAGTTGGCAGTCAACTTCGACGTCTATGGCAACGTGTCCCATCAAGCCCAGACGCGTCTGTATTTCGATCTGATTCGCAATGGTGCGGAGATCAATTTCCTGCGTCTGATGCCTGCTGATGTGCGTGAGAACCTGCTCAGTGACCTCTATCAGGACAGCGGCAAGGTCAAGATGTGGCTGGACTATCAGGACATCGACGATGACACGCCCACCGGCATCAGGCTGGACAAGAAAAGCCCCGTTCGCGATTTCGCGACCCGACTGATCGAGCAGGCCGGTCCGCTCAATGCCTCGCCCGATCCGATCAATCGCTGCAACAGTGCCTACTGCTCGCGTCCCGGACTGAGCGGCAGTCTTGCCCAGGCAGAGCAGGCGCTCAGCCATCTGGCGTCGCGCCCGGCCGCGGGCCTCAAGGTCATCGACCAACTGCCCGAAGCCACCATGCTGCGAATCGAGGACAGCGGCGGCAAGCGAGAGATGTACAGCATGCTGCGCAATCGTGCGCACACCAACGTGGCATTCCTGCTGGGAGAGTCTTATCGCTATATTCCGGGGCTGGATACGCTGACCATCTACCCTGGCGTGCTCAGCAGTTACCCCAACTTCATGTTCAACATCCCGGCTGCCGAGGTGCCAACGTTTGTCGATGCCATGCAGCAGAGTAAGGACCAGGCGAGCTTTGAACAGATTGTGCAGCGCTGGGGCATTCGGCGTACGCATCCGCTGTTCTGGACGTATTTCCACGACCTGAACCGTTACCTTCAGGAAACCGCCCCGCGTGAAGCGGCGGTGCTCGACATGAACCGTTACGAGAACCTCTAGCCCGGTTGTTTCAGGCTGCAGGCCATGAGCTACATGGCCTGCGGCCATCTGTGCAAACCTGAACGAATCACATTTTCTACGATCTTTTTTTCAAATGAGCGGTCCCAGAAGGGCGCGCCATGGAACCAGACGCAAGCGTCGAACGCGGATCCGTGGTTGAGTTGAAAGTCAGGCAGTAGAGGTTTTTTGGATGTTGATTTCGGTACAGGCCTTACGGGCATTCGCAGCGTGGGTCGTGGTGTGTCATCACTTCATGCAGATTTTTTACGACTTCAAGGCCAGCGGTCCCATCGGTGAATTCTTCGTGTCCAAGGGCGCGGTAGGCGTCGATATCTTTTTCGTCATAAGCGGGCTGGTGATTTTCCTGTCCACCCAGAAGAGCGATATGACCGCCGGGCGTTTCATTCTCCATCGCCTGATTCGCATCGTCCCTGCGTACTGGCTGTATACCGCCGCCATGGGGTTGCTGTTGCTGGCGGCAGCGCCGATGTTGCCGCACCAGGTCATCGGTTGGCAGAACTTCCTGCTGTCGCTGGTCTTCATTCCTTCGGAGAATCCCGGCGGCTATGGCCTGTACCCGACGTTGAATGTGGGCTGGACGCTCAACTACGAGATGTTCTTCTACCTGCTGTTCTCCATGGTGTTCCTGTTCAAGCAGCGTCACCGGCCGCTGATCATCGCTGCGGCGCTGTTCGGCGTCAGCGAAGTGCTGGCCAAGGCCGGGTTGATCAGCCGCTTCTATGGGAATGACATCATTTATGAGTTCCTGCTGGGCATCGGTATCGGCATTCTTTATCGCCGTGGCTGGATCAAGGAAGCGCTTTGGCTGCCGCTGGCGGGGATCGCCGTAGGGCTGTATGCAATCAATCATCTGACCAATGATCAGCGCCTGTTGAACTGGGGATTGCCCAGCGCGCTGATCGTGCTGTCCTGTATTTCGCTGGAACCGTATTTCCGGGGTAGCCGACTGCTCAAGGTACTGGGTGATTGCTCGTATTCGGTGTACTTGTTGCACGTACTGGTGCTGTACGGTGGTTTGCTGATGGCGCAGCGCTATGGGTTGAGCCCTTATCTGGTGTTTGCTTTCTGCGTGCCGGTGATCGCTATCGGTGCCTGGCTCAGTTACGAATGGATCGAGAAGGGGGTGTACCGTCGGCTTAAAGACTGGCTGGACGCCCGACGAGCCGTGCAGCCCGCAAGAGCAGTTTCGTAATGAGCGCATTTCCGACAAAAACACTAGGACTTTGTGTGGCGACCTCGATTGGCGTAAACTGCTGGCACGTCTGCGAGGAATGTTCATGACCGCTATCACTATTACCGACGCCGCCCACGATTATCTGGCCGATCTGCTGGAAAAGCAGAACACTCCAGGCATCGGCATCCGCGTTTTTATTACCCAACCGGGCACTCAGTACGCCGAAACCTGTATCGCCTATTGCAAGCCTGGCGAAGAAAAGCCTGAAGACAAGGCCATTGGCCTGAAAAGCTTCACGGCCTGGATCGATGGTTTCAGCGAGGCCTTTCTGGACGACGCTGTCGTCGACTACGCTACCGACCGCATGGGCGGCCAGCTGACCATCAAGGCACCGAACGCCAAAGTGCCGATGGTCAATGCCGACAGCCCGATCAACGAGCGCATCAATTACTACCTGCAAACCGAAATCAACCCGGGGCTCGCCAGTCATGGCGGCCAGGTCACGTTGATCGACGTGGTTGAGGAAGACACGCAGAACATCGCTGTTCTGCAGTTCGGTGGTGGTTGCCAGGGCTGCGGTCAGGCGGATGTCACCTTGAAGGAAGGCATCGAGCGCACCTTGCTGGAGCGCATTCCCGAGCTGTCGGGTGTGCGCGATGTGACTGACCACACTCAGAAAGAAAACGCTTACTACTGAGTGGTTTGGTTTGTCGATTCGAGAAATGCCCTGACCTGGTCAGGGCATTTCTGTATCCGCTGTCAGTCGGATTCGACCGCAACCAGAACCGTACCTTCATTGACCATGTCGCCTTCCTGGCAGTGCAGCGCCGTCACCACGCCAGGGCTGGCCGCGCGGATGCTGTGCTCCATCTTCATGGCTTCCAGCACCACCAGCAGCGAACCTGCTTCGACCCGCTGACCTGACTCGACCAACACTCGCACGATGCTGCCATTCATGGGCGCGACCAGTCCGCCGTGTTGCGCATGGTTCATGTCTGCCTGAGCAATCGGGTCTGGCTGGGTGACGGTGTACAGCTCGCCGTCCCACTTCAGGTACAGACTGGAACCTCGTCGCATGGCGAGATGCTGCTGCCGTACGCCATCGCTTTCGACATGCAGTGTCTCTGCGCTCAGCCGATACCTTGAGGCGCTGTCATTGCGCAGCCGGACCCGATTGCGCACGGCATTACACTCCAGATTTAGATCGATTTCCGACGGCAGACCGGCGCGAAACCCGGACGCCGTGCTCCAGGGTGAAGCCGGATCGTCGTCCCGAGTACGCTGGGGTTCGCTCTGCCGGAAGGCTTCGGCCGCCGCTTGCCAGAACGCCTCCGGCAAGGGCTGCTGTTCGGGGAATAATCGGGCCTGGTGGCGCGGGATAAAGCCGGTGTCCAGTTGCCCATCGGCGAAGGCGGGGTGGGCGATGATTCTGCGCAGAAAGGCCAGGTTGGTTTTCACACCACCGACGGCGAACTCATCGAGCATGCCCAGCAGGCGCAAACGCGCTTCTTCGCGGTTCTCGCCCCAGGCAATCAACTTGCCCAGCATTGGGTCGTAGAACGATGAAATGTGGTCGCCTTCGCCCACACCGCTGTCGACGCGTCGCCCGTGACCCGGTTTCGGCTCGCGATAGAGATCAAGCGTGCCGGTTGCAGGCAGGAAATCATTGGTGGGGTCTTCAGCGTAAAGCCGCACTTCGATGGCGTGGCCGATCAGCGGGACCTGCGCCTGCGTGATAGGCAGCGGTTCGCCACGCGCCACGCGGATCTGCCATTCAACCAGATCAAGCCCTGTGATGTATTCGGTGACCGGATGTTCGACTTGCAGGCGGGTGTTCATCTCCATGAAGAAAAACTCGCCGCGGGCGTCCAGCAGAAACTCCACCGTGCCTGCACCGACGTAACCGATGGCTTGCGCTGCCTTGACCGCAGCTTCGCCCATCGCCTGTCGGCGTTCTGGAGAGAGGCCGGGCGCCGGTGCTTCTTCGACGACTTTCTGGTGGCGACGCTGAATCGAGCAATCACGTTCGTTGAGGTACAGGCAATGGCCATGTTGATCGGCAAACACCTGTATCTCGACATGGCGCGGCTGCAGTACATATTTTTCGACCAGCATGCGTGAGTCGCCAAACGAAGACAGCGCCTCACGCTGGGCCGACGCCAGGGCTTCGGCCAGCTCGCTATGCCGCTCGACCACCTTCATGCCTTTACCGCCACCGCCGGCCGTGGCCTTGAGCAGCACCGGGTAACCGATGCGCTCAGCTGCGGCGCTAAAGGTTTCGATGTCTTGCGCTGCGCCGTGATAACCAGGCACCAGTGGTACGCCTGCCTCTTCCATCAACGATTTGGCCGCCGATTTGCTGCCCATGGCGTCGATGGCCGAGGCGGGGGGACCGAGGAAAATCAGTCCTGCGGCTTCAATGGCACGGGCAAAATCAGCGTTCTCCGAAAGAAAGCCGTAGCCCGGATGAATCGCCTGCGCCCCGCTGGCTTTGGCTGCTGCGATCAGCTTGTCGATCACAAGGTAGCTTTCGGATGCCTTACTGCCGCCCAGATCGACGCAGAGGTCGGCCTCGCGGCTGTGGCGCGCATCGCGGTCGATTGCACTGTGTACGGCAACCGTGGTCAGGCCCATTTTCTTTGCGGTGCGCATGATGCGGCAGGCAATTTCGCCACGGTTGGCGACCAGCAGCGTGTTCAATTCAAGGTTGCTCATGGCTGCGAGTCCTCTTCGTGGGATACGCCTTGTTCGGGCTGTGCCTGCCAGCCGGGCGAGCGTTTGTTCAGGAACGCGCGCAGGCCTTCCTGGCCTTCGGCGCTGGTTCGAATGCGGGCGATGGCACTCTCGCAGTAACGACGCAGGGCAGGGGTCAATTCGCCGCTGCCGACTTCGCGCAGCAGGTCCTTGCTGGCGCGCATGGCTTGCGGGCTGTTCAGCAACAGATTGTCGACCCACAGCGCTGTCTGGCTTTCCAGTTCTGCGACCGGGTAATGCTCGGCGACCAGACCGATCTGTTGCGCGCGCTGGGCGCTGAAGCGTTCTGCCGTCAGCGCGTAACGTCGTGCAGCGCGTTCGCCAATGGCCTGAACCACAAACGGGCTGATGACCGCGGGCGCAAGGCCAATGCGCACTTCGGACAGGCAGAACTGCGCATCCTCAGCAGCAATCGCCATGTCGCAGCAACTGATCAGGCCCAGTGCGCCACCGAAGGCTGCGCCCTGCACAACGGCCAGGGTCGGGATCTTCAGTTTGGCGAGGTTGTACATCAGCTCGGCCAGCTCCCGGGCGTCGTCCAGATTGGTGTTGTAGTCCAGTTCTGCGGCCTGTTGCATCCAGGCCAGATCAGCGCCCGCGCTGAAATGCTTGCCGCGACCGCGCACCAGCAGAAAACGCAACGCCGGATTACTCTGCACGGCGTCCAGCGCCAGGATCAGCTCGCGGATCATTTGCGCGTTGAAGGCGTTGTTCTTGTCCGCACGGCTCATCCACAGTGTGGCGAAACCGCGTGGGTCGTCGATCAGTTCTATTGTCGCGAATGCAGTCATGGTCATTTCCCGGCTTACATTCGGAAGAGGCCGAACGTGGTGGGTTCTATGGGCGCGTTGAGCGAAGCGCTAAGGGCCAGTGCGAGGATGTCTCGGGTTTGCGCAGGGTCAATGACGCCGTCGTCCCACAAGCGGGCACTGGAATAATACGGATGGCCCTGGTGCTCATACTGATCGAGGATCGGCTGCTTCAATTCGGCCTGCTGTTGCGCACTGAAGGCCTGCCCGTTGCGTTCGGCCTGTTCGCATTTGACCTGTACCAGCACGCCTGCGGCCTGCTCGCCGCCCATGACACCGATTCTGGCGTTGGGCCACATCCACAGAAAACGCGGGTCGTAGGCGCGGCCACACATGCCGTAGTTGCCCGCACCGAAACTGCCGCCGATGATCACGGTGAATTTCGGCACTCTGGCGCAGGCCACGGCGGTCACCAGCTTGGCGCCGTGCTTGGCAATACCGCCAGCTTCGTATTTCTGGCCGACCATGAAGCCGGTGATGTTCTGCAGGAAGAGCAGGGGAATGCCACGCTGGCAGGCCAGTTCGATGAAATGCGCGCCTTTCTGCGCCGCCTCTGCGAACAGAATGCCGTTGTTGGCCAGAATCGCGACCGGATAGCCTTTCAAGTGGGCGAAGCCGCAGACCAGCGTGGTGCCGAACAGCGCCTTGAACTCATCGAAGACCGAGCCGTCCACCAGTCGGGCGATGACTTCGCGTACGTCGAACGGCTGTTTGATGTCGGCAGGAATGATGCCGTACAGCTCGCCGCTGGCGTACAGCGGCTCGATCGGTGTTTTCACATTCAACCGGCCTTGCTTGCGCCAGTTCAGGTTGGCGATACAGCGTCGGGCCAGCGCCAGTGCGTGCTCATCGCTTTCGGCATAATGGTCGGCCACGCCTGAGGTGCGGCAATGCACATCGGCACCCCCCAGGTCCTCGGCGCTGACCACTTCACCGGTTGCAGCCTTCACCAGCGGCGGTCCGGCGAGAAAGATCGTCGCTTGCTCACGGACCATGATTGCCTCGTCGGCCATCGCCGGTACGTAGGCGCCACCCGCCGTGCAGGACCCCATCACCACGGCGATCTGCGCAATGCCCTGGGCACTCATGTTGGCCTGATTGAAGAAGATCCGGCCAAAGTGTTCTCGATCCGGAAAAACCTCGTCCTGACGCGGGAGGTTGGCGCCACCGGAATCCACCAGATAGATGCAGGGCAGGCGGTTCTGCTGCGCAATCGCCTGCGCACGCAGGTGCTTTTTAACGGTCAGCGGGTAGTAGGAACCGCCTTTCACTGTGGCGTCGTTGGCGACGATCATGCACTCGACGCCTTCGACCCGACCGATTCCAGCAATCACACCGGCTGCCGGAACGTCTTCGCCGTACACCTCATGCGCCGCCAGTTGGCCGATTTCCAGAAACGGCGAGCCCACATCCAGCAACTGATTGATGCGCTCGCGCGGCAGCAACTTGCCGCGCGAGGTATGCCGCTCCTGCGCCTTGGGGCCGCCGCCTTGCTGGACCTTGCCCAGCAGGGCGCGCAATTCATGGACCTGCTTCAGCAATGCGGCGTAGTTGAGCGTGTACTGTGGGTCCCGAAGATTGATGCGAGTGTGCAGAATGGCCATGTGGACTCCAATATCAACGGGTTTCGTTGAACAGCTCGCGGCCGATCAGCATGCGGCGGATTTCGCTGGTGCCTGCGCCTATCTCATAGAGCTTGGCATCGCGTAACAGCCGCCCAGCCGGGAATTCATTGATGTACCCGTTGCCGCCCAGAATCTGGATAGCCTCCAGCGCCATCTGCGTCGCGCGTTCAGCGCTGTAGAGAATCACGCCTGCGGCGTCCTTGCGGGTGGTTTCGCCGCGATCACAGGCCTGAGCGACGGCGTACAGATAGGCGCGGCTCGCATTAAGCTGGGTGTACATGTCTGCCACCTTGCCCTGGATCAACTGGAACTCGCCAATGCTCTGGCCAAACTGCTTGCGATCGTGGATGTAGGGCACCACGACGTCCATACAGGCCTGCATGATCCCGGTCGGGCCGCCAGACAGGACGACGCGCTCGTAATCCAGTCCGCTCATCAGGACCCTGACGCCGCCGTCGAGTTTGCCCAGCAGGTTCTCTTCAGGAACCTCGACGTCATCGAAGAACAGCTCGCACGTGTTGGAGCCGCGCATGCCGAGCTTGTCGAACTTGTTGCTGCGGGAAAAACCCTTCCAGTCGCGCTCGACGATGAACGCGCTGATGCCGTGGGCAGCCTTTTCCAGGTCAGTCTTGGCGTAGATCACATAGGTGTTGGCGTCGGGGCCGTTGGTAATCCAGGTTTTGCTGCCATTGAGCACGTAATGATCGCCACGCTTGTCGGCACGCAGCTTCATGGAGACTACGTCAGAGCCAGCGTTGGGCTCACTCATGGCCAGGGCGCCGACGTGTTCGCCACTGATCAGCTTCGGCAGGTAGCGGGCTTTTTGCTCAGGGTTGCCGTTGCGATTGATCTGGTTCACGCACAAGTTCGAATGCGCGCCGTAAGACAAGGCTACCGAGGCTGAGCCGCGACTGATTTCCTCCATCGCGACCACATGAGCCAGATAACCCAGGCCTGCGCCACCGTACTCCTCGCTGACGGTGATGCCCAATAGGCCCATGTCGCCGAACTTGCGCCACATATCGGCCGGGAACAGGTTGTCCTTGTCGATCTGCGCAGCACGAGGAGAAAGTTCTGCGCTGACGAAAGACTGTAACTGATCGCGCAGCATGTCGATGGTTTCGCCCAGGGCGAAGTTCAGGCTGGGGTAACTCATGGGTAGCGTCCTGTTTTATTCTTGGCGGATAGGCTATGACCTTTACGTTAACGTAAGCCTGCGGAGGTGTCGCTGTCAACGCTGTGTTCAAAAGCGTTTGGGCGTGTATGCAGGGGGAGAGGGCGAATCAAATGCCGGAAAGCACGAAGGGGAGCCTAGGCTCCCCTTCAAGGTTTTACTCATATGCTCTTTTTTTGTTGTCGGGAGGCCTGTTGTTGTTTTTGGCGACCTTGCCCTTCACATCTTTTTTGAGCGATCCCCATACGGGACCAAGAGCAAACGTATTTTTTTGAGCGCTGATGACACTTCCATCGTATCGATCCAACCAGTCTGGTAGCCGCCTTGAGGCAGTTTTATTGTTCTCTGTCTGGTTGCGAACAGCCTGCGAACAAGCAGTTCCGAAAAGCTATCCACTCCAAAAAAATCTGTTAGCTACGCCTCTGTCCGTGTTGTTCTTGTTGTGTCAGAGCCGCTACGTGTTGTTTTTATTAGGATGCTGCGTGTTTTTTTATTCTTGTTGTACAAAAGATATAGCAGGACCCGTGCCAGTTTTTCAAAACCCTTTGAATCCGGGGGGTTGAAGGAATCTCTGTATCACGGGACCTTCAAATAGGCTGCCGATTGTTTCCGTGTTACCCGTTTGTCTCGACAAGACGCGACGCAGGGTAACACTCTGTGACAACGTGTCGCACCTGCCGGCCGACCGTTGACAGTCTCATGCGGACAACCGCGCCTTCGCCACCCGCGATCCATTGCTGCGTTCGAGCACATCGCAGATCCGCTGTCCTGCCTGAATCACCTGTTCAAGGTTGATACCTGTTTCAATGCCCATGCCTTCAAGCATGTACAACACATCCTCAGTGGCGACGTTACCGCTGGCACCCTTGGCATAAGGGCAGCCGCCCAGACCTGCAACCGAGCTGTCGAACACGTGAATACCTTCCTCCAGGCTGGCGTAGATGTTCACCAGCGCTTGCCCGTAGGTGTCATGAAAGTGCCCCGCCAGCTTGCCGCGCGGGATTTGGCCGGCCACGGTATTGAACAGCGTGCGGGTCGCGCCGGGCGTGCCAGTGCCGATGGTGTCTCCCAGCGAAATTTCGTAGCAGCCCATTGCATGCAGCTCGTTGGCCACCGCCGCCACCTGCTCGGCAGAGACGCGACCTTCATAAGGGCAGCCCAGCACACAAGAGACGTAGCCCCTGACGCGCAATCCGTGCAGGCGTGCGGCTTCCATGATCGGCGCGAAACGTTCCAGGCTCTCGCTGATCGAGCAGTTGAGGTTGCGCTGCGAGAATGCTTCGGACGCCGCTGCGAACACTGCGACCTCCCGAACGCCGGCTGCCAGTGCGTCTTCGAAGCCTCTGAGGTTGGGCGCCAACGCTGAGTAGATGACGCCTTCACGGCGCTGGATCTGCTCGAAGACCTGTGCCGAACCTGCCATTTGCGGGACCCATTTGGGCGACACGAAGCTGCCGACCTCGATGTGTCCCAGGCCTGCCGCTGTCAGGTCATTCACCAGACGAACCTTGTCCTCGATGCTGATCGGGCGCGATTCGTTCTGCAGGCCATCGCGTGGACCCACTTCAACGAGACTGACATGTTGTGGCAAGGACAGGGGCAAAGACATGTGATGGCTACCTGAAGTCATAGAGAAGGGGCGGCCGTTCGATCCAGCGCCGCGCGACAACGTTCCTCGGCTGTGTCGAGCTCCAGCTGCATTTGCTGGATGTCCAGAAGCTGCTGCTCCAACTGCTCGCGACGCTCCGCAATCTTGCCCAGCATGGTGTGCAGTTGTTTCTGATTGTCGCCGCTCGGGTCGTAGAGCGAGATCAGCTCCTTGCATTCGGCCAGCGAGAAACCGATGCGTTTACCACGCAGAATCAGCTTGAGCGTGACCTTGTCCCGTGCCGAATAGATGCGTTCCATGCCGCGTCGTTCAGGGCAGAGCATGCCTTGTTCTTCGTAGAACCGAATGGCGCGGGTGGTGATATCCAGCTCGCGAGCGAGTTCTGAAATGCTGTAGGTCTGGCTGCTCATGACGTGACTCAATGGAGAGTGTAAGCCGTAACCTACGGCCTGCTTGACGTATACGTCAAGCAGGCACGCTTTGAAGTCATAACCTGAATACGGTTATTTGCGACCTCGAAACAACTTTAACATTTTCTGTTTATTTGTTTTATTTCAGTTATTTAATTTATCAAGCTTAGGCTTTTTCGAGGTTTTGTTCCTGCGCAGTGACGCGTTGGCACAGTTCGATGATCTGCTCGCGCATCCAGCGGTTGGCAGGATCCTGGTCGGTGCTTTCGTGCCAATACAGGTGGGTTTCCACCGAGGGCACGTCATTTACCGGCAGGTACACAAAGTGCAGATCGTTGCGACGGGCGAAGCGTTCAGGCACGGTCATGACCATGTCTGTCTGTTGCAGAACCTGAGACGCCATCAGGTAGTGCTGGGAGCGCAACGCGATCTTGCGCTGAATGCCCATCTTGCCCAGCGCAAGGTCCACATGGCCCAGACCGCTGCGGCGGCTGGAGATATGGATGTGCGCCTGCGCCAGATAGTCGTCCAGCCCGAACGTTGACTTGCCGGCCATGGGATGGCCCTTGCGCATGGCACAGACGTACTTGTCTTCCATCAACTTGACGTGACGTACTTGCGGGTCAGTATTGAGCGGTGCGTCAACGGCGAAATCCAGACGTCCGGCGGCCAGTTCTTTGGTCGTCTCGCGACGCTTGGACAGAAAACTTTCGATGGTGACCCCCGGCGCGAGACGCCGCAGACGCTGGAACAGCAGGGGCAGGATCACCGCCTCGGTGAGGTCTGTCATGCTGATGCGGTAGTTCTTGCTGGCCTGTTGCGGATTGAATATCCGGCTTTCCTGGACCGACACCCTCAGCAGCGACAGCGCATTGCGCACCGGACCGATAATGTTCTGCGCCATGGGTGTCGGGACCATGCCTTGGGCCGTGCGTACGAACAGCGCGTCGTTAAAGGTCTCGCGCAAACGCGCCAGCGCGTTCGACACCGCAGGCTGAGTGATACCGACGATCTGCCCGGCTCGTGTCAGATTGGCTTCGGTGTAAATGGCGTCGAAGACAATGAAAAGATTGAGATCAACCTTGCTCAGGTTCATTGATGGGGCGCCTCGTCCTGTTTTTGTGGATCGTCGCTTGTGCCGCGACGTGGCTGGATCATATATCGGTTATGAATGTTTATACACGCTGAGAATAGATTAGATAAATACCGGGCCGTTCTCTAGCATCTCCTCATCACATCGACGCCCTGAACGAAAAGGTAGCTGCTCATGGATTTTGCGTATTCTTCGAAGGTGCAGGCATTGCGAGAGCGTGTGACCGCGTTCATGGATGCTTACGTATATCCGGCCGAGCCCGTCTTCGAGCAGCAGGTTGCAGAAGGCGACCGCTGGCAGCCGACGGCAATCATGGAACAGCTCAAGGCCCAGGCGAAGGCCGAGGGATTATGGAACCTGTTTCTGCCCGAATCGGAACTGGGCGCTGGCCTGACCAATCTGGAGTACGCGCCGCTGGCGGAAATCATGGGCCGTTCACTGCTGGGGCCTGAGCCGTTCAACTGTTCGGCGCCGGACACCGGCAACATGGAAGTACTGGTCCGCTATGCCACGCAAGCGCAGAAAACCCGCTGGCTGGAGCCACTGTTGCGCGGCGAGATCCGCTCGGCCTTCGCCATGACCGAGCCGGAGGTGGCTTCTTCCGATGCCACCAACATGGCGGCGCGTGCCGAGCGTCAGGGCGATGAGTGGGTTATCAATGGCCGCAAATGGTGGACTTCCGGTGCCTGCGATCCGCGCTGCAAGATTCTGATCTTCATGGGGCTGAGCAACCCGGACGGTCCGCGTCATCAGCAACATTCCATGATTCTGGTGCCAGTGGACACGCCGGGCGTGAAGATCGTTCGACCGTTGCCAGTGTTCGGCTATGACGATGCGCCTCACGGGCATGCCGAGGTGCTGTTCGAAAACGTGCGAGTGCCCTATGAAAACGTGTTGCTGGGCGAAGGACGGGGTTTTGAAATTGCTCAGGGACGCCTTGGGCCAGGGCGTATCCATCATTGCATGCGTTCGATCGGTATGGCTGAGCGGGCGCTTGAGTTGATGTGCAAGCGCTCCGTTGATCGCATCGCGTTCGGCAAGCCTTTGGCGAGGTTGGGCGGTAATATCGACAAGATCGCTGATTCGCGTATGGAAATCGACATGGCCCGACTGCTGACGCTCAAGGCGGCGTACATGATGGACACCGTGGGCAACAAGGTGGCGAAAAGCGAAATTGCGCAGATCAAGGTGGTTGCGCCGAACGTGGCGCTGAAGGTTATTGACCGGGCCATTCAGATGCATGGTGGGGCGGGCGTTTCCAACGACTTCCCGCTGGCGTACATGTACGCCATGCAGCGAACCCTGCGTCTGGCCGACGGGCCGGACGAGGTCCACCGCGCCGCCATTGGCAAGTTTGAACTGGGCAAATACGTGCCTGCGCAGGTGTTGCGCAGCCGCTCCTGAGTGTTCCGGGCGGCAATGGGGTGGTGGGCGTTCCCGCCGCGTTTTCGAAGCGGCGTTGCCTGGCGGCGAGCCTCTCACGCCCAGGTGGCGCGTACGGCCTATTCCACCCACACCTCAACCCGGCGATTCTTGATCCGGCCGTCGTCCAGGTCATTGGCGGCCACCGGCATTTCGTCGCCAAGGCCCAGGACTTCCCGAAAAGTGACACCGCTTTTCTGCAGTTCCCGGCGCACCGCCATGGCGCGCAGTCTTGATAGCAGTACGGCGCGCTCCGGGTCGCTCTTGGCGTCGCCAAAACCGACCAGGGTGACGTGCTGGTCAAGCTTGTCGTTAGCCTTTAAGTATTTCACCACGCGCTCAAGATCGAGTTGTGCCTTGTTGTCCAGCCGGGCGCTGCCCTGGGTGAAGCGAAAATTGACCGACAGGCGCTCGGCCTTGCGGGTGAGTGCCTGATAATCGGCCGGCATCTGGCCGGTCGTGGCCACCTTGACGGCCTGCACGGTCTGCGCGACGAAACCGTTATGCGCCACAATTGCCTGACCCTCAGCGCTCTGCGCAAATTGCACCAAGGCCTGAGCCCACTGCTGCTGCGCCAGTGGCGGTACGTAGAGAAACAGGCGTCGCGACAACGGGTAGTCCTCGGTGGCGATCAGGTTGATCGTCGGCAGCATGGGTTTTGAATCGCCGTCGGCTATCGCAATGGCTCTGGCGCTTCTTATATAAGGCAGGCCAATAAAACCGATGCCATTGCGGTCCTTGCTGACTTCATCCGAGAGCTGTTCGCTGGACTCGAATCGCTCCGCGCCTCTGGACAGGCTCTTGCCCTGCTTGACCAGCACCAATTCCTTGAAGGTTTCCCAGGTCCCTGACTTATCGTCTCGTGCGTATAAATGAATAGGCCCTGCCGTGCCGCCCACTTCACTCCAGTCCTTGACCTCGCCCGAGAAAATCTGCGCCAGTTGCCGCGTATCGAGTTGGCGCAGAGGGTTGCCCGGATGGAGGATCACCGCAACACCATCAATGGCAATGACTTGTTCGCCTGCTGCACTTTTGAGATCGCCCAGGCGGGCAAGGTCTGTCGCTTCCTGAGTCTTGATTGGGCGCGAGGAGGAGGCCATGTCAGCCGCTCCGGCCTTCAAGGCTTCAAACCCGGTGCCCGATCCATGGGCTGCGACTTCCACCCGGACCGACTTCTGGCCGTCAGGCAGCGTACCCATCACCCGTTGCTCGTTAGGCGCGTCGCCAGGCAGGGTCTGCACCGCTTGCAAGCCTTGCTGGTGCATCAGCCCTTCGACCAGGGCCGGCCCCAATTGGGCGTTGATGGTGTTGGAGCCCTGAATGCGCAACACCGGGGAGTTGTCGGTCGGCAAGGTCAGCATGGAGGCTGCCATGCAGGGCAGGGTGGCACTCGACAGAATCAGCGCCGCCAGCAGAGCGCGCAACATCGGCGGCACCTTGAATGAACGGGAGTGCCGAGAGAATAAGACAGGGAAGTTACCGCAAGGTGACAGTTTTCATGCCGGATGACGCGTTACCTGCCCGCACTGGCGGGCAGGTGTGCAAACCTCGCCGTCAGTGCAGTTCCAGCCAGATCGGGGCATGGTCCGAAGGCTTTTCCATACCGCGCAGATCGTAGTCCACGCCGGCCGCCTTGATGCGCGGCTGCAACCCGCTGGAGGTCATGATCAGGTCGATCCTCAAGCCACGCTTGGGTTCGTCTTCAAAGCCGCGACTGCGGTAGTCGAACCAGCTGAATCGATCGCTGACCTCCGGATACAGGTATCGGAAGCTGTCCACCAGTCCCCAGTTCTTCAAGCGCTCCATCCACTCGCGTTCTTCGGGCAGAAAGCTGCATTTGCCGGTTTTCAGCCAGCGCTTGGCGTTATCGGGACCAATGCCAATGTCGCAGTCCTGCGGCGAGATGTTCACGTCGCCCATCACGATCAGCGACTGATCGTTGCTGAAGCGGGTTTCCAGCAGCGTCTGCAGATCGTTGTAGAAGCGCTGCTTGGCCGGAAACTTGGTCGGATGGTCGCGGCTTTCGCCCTGCGGGAAGTAGCCGTTCATGATGGTGACGGGCTGGCCGTCAGCATCGGCGTATGTGCCCCAGATGAAGCGTTTCTGTGATTCTTCATCGTCGCTGTCAAAGCCCTTGTACAAGGCCAGTGGCGCGTTGCGCGACAGCAGCGCCACGCCGTAATGACCCTTCTGGCCATGAAAATGGACGTGGTAACCCAAGGCTTCGATTTCTGCCTGAGGGAACTGCTCGTCCGACACTTTGGTTTCCTGAAGGCCGATCACGTCAGGCTGGTGCTTCTCGATCAGCGCTGCCAGCTGATGAGGTCGGGCACGCAGCCCATTGATGTTGAACGAGACGATTTTCATAAAACGGCAGTCCTGAGGAAAAACAAACCGCGATGCTAGCTGACCTGTCGACTCAGGGCCAGCATGCCGTCCATAGCCAACTATCGAGCGTGTCGGACAATTTGTTTGAACTGTCGCAAGGTGCCATCACTCGAAACGATGCTTGCCAAAAGTGCTGCGCCAAAGCAGTTCCGCTAATGTGAGGTCCCTTTATGTCCCAACCTGCTGCCATCCGGGGCGAAGTTCGCCAGCTCGACAGTGGTTATGCCCGTGAAACCCGTGCCTTGCTGTTCCGGGCCTATCGCAACGATCCTACCTTTGCCTATGTGTTCAATGCGCAGCGCTCGGGCTTCGAGAATCGTATTCGCGAGACCATGCGCCAACTGGTCAAGCAGCATTTCTTGCAGAACCAGCCGGGTTTGGGCCTGTTCATGAATGACCGCCTGGTGGGCGTCGCCCTGATCGCGCCGCCTCAGCGTCGTCTGGGTATTACGGAAAGCTGGGCGTGGCGTCTGCGCATGGTTGTAGGCACGGGCTTGAGCTGCACGCAGCGCTACCTGGCGTATTACAACGCGGTACTGGCGTGCCTGCCGTCCGATACTGTTCATGTGCTGCCGTTGATCGGACTGGACCCTGAGTTTCAAGGGCAGAAGGTTGGCCAGGAACTCAGTGAGCAGCTGCTGCAGGCGCTTCACGACTGGTGTGCCGAGGACGAAAACTCTCAGGGCATCGTGCTCGACACGGGAAATCCCCGCTACCTTGAGTTCTATAGGCGACAGGGCTACGAGGAAATTGGCGAAATTGCGGTGGGACCTGTCCGAGAACATGTGTTCTTCCATCCCAGCCCTCAGGTTTCACTGTCGCTCCATGACGTAACAGTTTGATAGCCCGTTGTTTTGGGGTTTTCAGCGAGGCCCGTGGCTCGTGTTAGCATCCACACCCATGAAGCTTTTCAGAATACTCAGCGGCAGCGCGCTTCTGATGTCCCTGAGTGCCGCGGTGTTTGCCGAGGCACGTCTTGACGTCCGGATCACGCCCGCCAACGCAGACCTCAAGGCCAATATCGAAGGGTATATCGGCGAATTGGGCGAGCGCGATGCCCAGGCGCTGCGTAATTTCAGTCTGGGTGCCGAGCAGCAGGCCGAAAAGGCCGCTCAGGCACTCGGCTACTATCAGGCGCAGATCGACAGCGAAATCCAGGATGGCCAAACCCCGCGCTTGATCATGAAGATTCAACCGGGAGAGCCGATCCGTCTGCGCAACGTCGTGGTGCGGATTGAAGGTCCGGCTTCGTCGCTCAAGGCCTTCAAGGTGCCCAAGAGCGATGCGCTCAAGGCGGGTGCGGTTCTCAACCATGGTAAATACGAGGACGCCAAGCGCCTGATTCAGAATCAGGCATCTCGTTATGGCTTTTTCAGCGGGCATTTCACTCAGCAGCGCCTCGCCATTGATCCGCGCGCCGGTGTCGCAGACATTGAGCTGGTGTTCGACAGCGGCCCGCGTTACTCCCTGGGCAAAGTGGCGTTCAGCGGTGACGCTCCTTTCGATGAAGATCTGCTCAAACGTATGGTGCCGTTCAAGGAAGACACCCCCTACGACTCGCAATTGATCGCCGAGCTTAATCAGGCGATGCAGTCCAGCGGTTATTTCGAAGGTGTGCGGGTGGATGCAGCTCCGACTGCTGCCGTTGGGCAAGTCATTCCGGTCACCGTACAGCTTGAAACCCGCAAGCCGCGCACCATGGGCCTGGGGCTGGGGTATTCGACCGACGTAGGGCCGCGCGGCAAAGCCAACTGGACGCGACACTGGGCCAACCCTCAGGGCCACAGTTACGGATTCGAATCAGAAATTTCCGCACCCCGACAAAACGTAGGTCTGTGGTACGACGTGCCACTGGATCCGCCGTTGACCGACAAGTTGCGTTTTGCCGGCGGCTATCAATACGAAGAAATCGCGGGCACCGACAGCCTCAGCAAGCTGCTGACCCTGGGGCCCGAATGGCACAGCAAGTTGCCGAGCGGCTGGGAGCGCGTCATCTCGCTGAAATGGCAGCGTGAAGAGTATCGGCTCGGAGATGACTCGGGTTTGAGTACCTTGTTGATGCCAGGTATCAGCTATTCCTACCTGCGCAGCGACGACCGCATTGATCCACACCATGGCTATCGCCTGCAGTTCGACGCACAGGCGGCCAAGGAAGGGCTGATGTCCGATGCCAACCTGATCCGTGGCAACGTGCTGCTCAAAGGCCTGACCACCGTGGCGCAAAATCACCGCTTCCTCGGGCGAGTCCAGTTTGGCGGCAACTTCACCGACGGTTACACCTCGATACCGCCTTCGCTGCGCTTCTTCGCGGGCGGTGATCAGAGCGTGCGCGGTTACGATTACCAGACCCTGTCACCCACCAACTCCGATGGCGACCGCGTCGGCGGGCGTTACATGGTGGCCGGCAGTGTCGAGTACCAGTATTCGATTGCTGAAAAATGGCGGCTGGCGACCTTCGTCGACCAAGGCAATTCGTTCAACAGTCTGGACATGCCCAGCCTGAAGACCGGTGTCGGCTTCGGCGTGCGCTGGGTGTCGCCGGTAGGGCCGCTGCGTCTGGACCTTGCGCATCCTCTGGATGATGACGGTGGCATCCGTCTGCACTTTTCCATGGGGCCGGAGCTTTGACGGGCATGAACATCAAGCGTGGCGCGAAGATCGCCGGACTGAGCCTGTTTGCGGTGTTGCTGCTGCTGATGGCGGGCGTCTGGCTGGTACTTGGCACTCAGGGCGGGAGCCAGTGGGCACTGGCCCGTGTTCCAGGGTTGCAGCTGGAAAATTTCCAGGGGCGACTTGGCGGACAGTTCAGTATCGACCGGTTGGTATGGCAGCAAGGCGAGGACCATATCGAGGTTCGCTCGCTGGCATTTGACTGGGCTCCTGCCTGCCTGTTGAAGATGACCTTGTGTGTTGACCGGTTGAGTGCCGAAAACGTGATGATGCATTTTGCACCTGGCGCCGAGCCCGGCCCTGAGGGCCCGATCACGTTGCCCACTCTCAAGCTGCCGCTGGCGATTCAGTTGAAGCAAGTCCAGCTCGGCAGCCTGCAGCTTGATGGGGTCGAGCAATTGCGCGACCTCAGGCTTGCCGCGCACTGGACGGCCCAAGGGCTGCAGATCGACAGTGCTCACCTGCAGCGCGATGAACTGGTGCTGGACCTCAACGGCCTGCTCAGCCCTGAAGGTGACTGGCCCCTGAGCGTTAAAGGACAGTTGCAATTGCCGCCTCAGGACGGCAAACCCTGGGCACTGGCGCTGGAGATCAAGGGTGAACTGCTCAAGACGCTGCAACTGAACGCGAACAGCAGCGGCTATCTGACAGGTGTTCTGAGTGGTGAGCTGCAAGCGCTTGATGAGCATCTGCCAGCACGCCTGAAACTGGTCTCGGATCGTTTCAAGCCCAGTGCCGGACTGCCCGACACCTTGCAGCTCGAGCAATGGGTGCTGACGGCGGAAGGAAATCTGGACAGTGGCTATCAGATCGACGGGAAGGCCAGTCTGCCCGCTGAAAAAGGCCCGATGACCCTGGCCTTGCAAGGCCGTGCTGATGCTAAAGGCGCAACCATCGCAGCATTGAATCTCGCTGCCAGCGAGCAGCAGCGACTGGTCGTCAAGGGCACCCTGAATTGGGAGACCGGTTTCAGCGCCGACGCAACGGTCGACTGGCTGGACTTTCCGTGGCAGCGGTTGTACCCCCTGGAAGCCGCGCCTCAGGTTGCGCTCCATGCGTTCAAAGGCGAAGTGTCCTACACCGACGGCAAGTACCTGGGTCATTTCAATGCCAGCCTGAATGGGCCTGCCGGAGCCTTTACCCTGGGCAGTCCGTTCAGTGGCGATCTGCAGCAAATCTATCTGCCGCAACTGGAACTGGTTGCAGGGCAGGGCAAGGCCAGTGGCCACCTGAACCTGCAATTTGCCGATGGCATCGGTTGGGACACGGCGCTGGACCTGAGTTCCCTTGACCCTTCATTCTGGGTCGCGGAGCTGCCAGGCACACTGGGCGGTCCGTTGCGCAGCAAGGGGCAGTTCAAGCACGAACAACTGGAACTGACGGCCGATCTGGATCTGAAAGGTCGCTTGCGCGGTCAGCCTGCGCGGGTGCAGGCCAAGGCCGACGGTCGGGCTCAACAGTGGAGCCTGGCCAGCTTGAACATTCTTCTCGGCGATAACCGCATTCAAGGCAGCGGCAGCCTCAACCAGCGCTTGCAGGGGCAACTGGACTTGAGCCTGCCTCGACTGGGCCAACTGTGGCCGCGTTTGCAAGGGCAGGCCAAGGGGCGTCTGGATCTGGCCGGTACGCCGCAGGCACCGCAAGGTCAGCTGGCGCTGCAAGGCAGTCAACTGGCGTTTCAGGACAATCGGCTGCAAAGCCTGACCGCCAACGCGAAGCTGGATCCTGCCCAGCGTGCGATCGTGAGCCTGAAGGGGGTTGGCCTTCAGGCAGGCGACACGGCGTTAGGTACATTGACCGTGGACGGTCAGGGTACGCTCAAGGCGCAGCAACTGAAGCTGGATCTGCAAGGGCCGTTGCTCAAGCTGGCGTTGGCACTGGACGGTACGCTGGATAACGGCAACTGGCGTGGCCGTCTTGCCAGTGGCAACGTCAAGAGCGGCGGGCAGGACTGGCGTCTGCAACAGCCGGCGAAGCTCGAGCGACTGGCCGATGGCAGAATCAATTTCGGTGCCCACTGCTGGTTGTCGGGGAGCGCCAGCCTGTGCGGTGAGGATCAGCGCTTGATGCCCGCTCCGCGCATTCGTTATCGCCTCCGTAACTTCCCGCTCGACAGTCTCGCGCAATGGATGCCCAAGGATTTTGCGTGGAAGGGCTCGCTGAATGCCGATGTCCAGCTTGACGTGCCTGCTGCTGGCCCCAATGGCCAGATCAGTGTCGATGCCGGCGGCGGAACGTTGCGTGTCCGGGACAAGGATCAATGGCTGGACTTCCCGTACCAGACGCTCAAATTGACCAGCACCCTGACACCCCGAAAGATCGATTCCCGACTGGATTTCGATGGCGCGAAACTCGGCCGTTTGTTGCTCACCGCCCAGATTGATCCACTGTCGACTAATAAGGCACTGTCTGGCGATTTCAGTCTTTCAGGGCTGGACCTCTCGGTGGCTCGCCCGTTTGCGCCGATGGTCGACAAGGTCAGTGGCCGTCTCAACGGCAGCGGCCGTCTGTCAGGAGGGCTGCTGGCGCCGCAGGTCAATGGCAGTGTCACCCTTCAGGGCGGCGAGGTATCAGGCACAGAACTGCCGATGGAGCTGCGCGACCTGAACGTTCAAGCGCTGATCGCCGGGGAAAACGTGCAGGTGAACGGCGGCTGGAAAAGTGGCACCGCCGGCCAGGGGTCGCTGTCCGGGCAGGTGGCCTGGGGGCAGGCGCTGGCGGTTGACTTGAGCCTGAGAGGTTCGAGGCTGCCCATCCACGTGGAACCTTACGCGGAGGTCGAGGCGGCACCGGACCTGAAGATCTCGATGAAGGGTGAGCGACTGGCAGTCTCCGGCAAGGTGCTGATCCCCAAAGGCACAATCACGATCCGTGAGCTGCCGCCTTCGACCGTCAAGCTCTCGGGCGATACGGTCATCGTTGGTCAGCAGACCGAGGAGGGCGCGCCACCGCTTGCAATTGCCATGGATGTCGACGTCGAGGTAGGGCAGGACAAGCTCAGCTTCAGCGGTTTTGGATTGACTGCCGATCTGGTCGGGCGCGTTCATATTGGCGACAATCTGGACACCCGGGGTGAGTTGAATCTCAACAACGGGCGTTATCGCGCCTACGGGCAGCGTCTGACCATCCGCAAGGCCAGGCTGCTGTTCGCAGGTCCCGTGGATCAACCCTATCTCGACATCGAAGCCATCCGCCAGACCGATGATGTGATCGCCGGTATCCGTCTGACCGGCAGTGCCGAGCAGCCGACCACCGAGGTCTTTTCCGAACCGGCCATGAGTCAGGAGCAGGCACTGTCCTATCTGGTAATGGGCCGTCCGCTGGGCAACTCAGGCGAGGATAACAACATGGTTGCCCAGGCTGCGTTGGCACTTGGCGTTGCAGGCAGTGCTTCGACGACGGGCAGGCTGGCCGATAATCTGGGCATCAGGGATTTCGAGCTGGATACATCCGGGACGGGCGATAAAACCAATGTGGTCGCCAGCGGCAAGATCACCGACAAACTCAGCCTGCGCTATGGGGTCGGTGTCTTCGAGCCTGCCAACACCATTGCGTTACGCTATCTGCTCAGCAAGCGGGTTTACCTGGAAGCGGCCAGCGGCATCGCCAGTTCGCTGGATATTTTCTATAAGCGGGACTTTTGACAGGAAGGGGATGAAGGCACATAGACACATGTTGTGCTCGACAGGAGAGGCAAGAACCCGCTAAAACGGTTGTCTTTATTGGCACACACTGAACAGCGGATTTCTGTACATCATGGATCGATTCAACGCCATGCGCGTTTTCACCCGCATTGTCGAGCTGGGCGGCTTTGCCAGAGCCGCCGAAAGCCTGCAAATGCCTCGTGCGTCTGTCACGATCCTGATCAAGCAACTGGAAGCCCATCTGGGCGTCCAGTTGTTGCAGCGCACCACTCGCCAGGTCAGCACCACGCCCGATGGCACGGCGTATTACCAGCGTTGCCTGAGCCTGCTGGCGGATCTGGAAGATGCCGAGTCGGCATTTTCGTCACTCGGCACCGGTCCGAAGGGGTTGTTACGCATCGACCTTCCCATGAGCCTGGGGTGCATGATTGTGATGCCAGCGCTTCCTGATTTCGTCCGGCGCTACCCTCAGATCGAGCTGGAGGTCGGCATGAGTGACCGGCAGGTCGACCTGATACGCGAAGGTGTGGATTGCGTGCTGCGTGCTGGAAACTCCCATGACGAAACCCTGGTGGCCAGACCGCTGGAACAGCTCACGCAGATAACTTGCGCCAGCAGGGCGTACCTGGATGAGCACGGCTCGCCTCTTGATCTCGACGATCTGGCGCAGCACCGAGTGATCGAGTATTTCTCTGCCGGGACTCAAAAGCGCTACGGGCTGGAGTTCATGGTGCGCGGACATCTGCAGGCGCCGCGCCTGCCCCGGTCCATTGCAGTCAATAATGCTGAAGGGTATGTCGCGGCTTGCGAGGCAGGATTCGGCCTGATACAGGCCCCGCGTTATCACGTCGCCGCACAGCTGCGCAGCGGCACGCTGGTGGAGGTGTTGCGCGAGTATCGTCCCCCAGCGTTGCCGTTGATGGCGCTGTACCCACCGCATCGACAGCTGTCACGACGGGTGAGGGTATTCGTCGACTGGCTGGTCGAGTTGTGTGCGCGTCCGGAAGTCAGGGACAGGTTGGTTTCCTGAGTAAATTCGGAATTGTCCGATATAGGTCGTGATGCCTTTTCGTGTTTAACTTCTCGTTCTAAAGCAAACCCACTGGAAAAAGGACCTCGCTTCATGGCTCAAGTGACTCTCAAAGGCGGCCCCGTTCAAGTCAACGGCGAACTGCCAAAAACAGGTAGCGCTGCGCCGGCTTTCACGCTGGTCGGTGCCGGTCTGGCTGAAGTGACTCTGAAAGAGTTCGCCGGCAAGCGCAAAGTGCTGAACATCTTCCCAAGCGTCGACACGCCGACCTGCGCCACTTCGGTCCGCAAGTTCAACGCCCAGGCCAATGACCTGAGCAACACGGTCGTCCTCTGCATCTCCGCCGACCTGCCATTCGCCCAGGCCCGCTTCTGTGGTTCCGAAGGTCTGGAAAACGTCAAGAACCTGTCTTCTTTCCGCAGTGCGGATTTCAGCGAGCACTACGGCGTTGCCATCGCCGACGGTCCGCTCAAAGGCCTGACTGCCCGCGCAGTCGTGGTGCTGGATGAAAATGACACCGTGCTGCACAGCGAGCTGGTCTCCGAAATCGCCGAAGAGCCGAACTACGAAGCCGCGTTGGCTGTATTGAAATAACGTTCTGCAACACATCGACGGCCTGAATCCGTTCAGGCCGTTTTTTTATTTGTGCTTCAACCGTTTAACGAAAGTAAGCGCTTGGTAAAGGCGCTTTGCTTGCAGCTCATCTGTGCTTATTGTTCAGCCTTCCAAAGTAGCTCCCACCTGTAATGGTTGATTTATTCATGCAATCGTCTGGCCCTCGTAAATCCCGTCGCTGGTTGATCAGCTTGCTGGTCCTGTTGGTCATCGTCGGCCTGTGCTGGTGGTTCTGGCCCGGTTCGACCTCGACATCAGGTACTGATACCGCCGCAAAAGGCGCGCACACCAGCAAATCGAGCGGCGTGGTCAGGCCGGGCTTCGGCGGATCGGCTGCAGCTGTTCCGGTGCGTGTCGCGCCGGTCACTCAGGGCGAGTTCCCGATTTACTACAAGGCGCTGGGTACTGTCACCGCCATGAATACCATCAACGTGCGCAGTCGCGTGGCAGGCGAACTGGTCAAGCTGAATTTCCAGGAAGGCCAGATGGTCAAGGCCGGTGATCTGCTGGCGGAAATCGACCCGCGCAGTTATCAGGTCGCGCTGCTGCAGGCCGAGGGCACGTTGGCCACCAATCAGGCCCTGCTCAAGAATGCCCAGCTTGACGTTCAGCGCTATCGTGGCCTGTACGCCGAAGACAGCATCGCCAAACAGACGCTGGACACTGCCGAGTCGCTGGTCAATCAGTACCAGGGCACCATCAAGACCAATCAGGCTGCAGTGGCCGAAGCAAAGCTGAATCTGGATTTCACGCGCATTCGTGCGCCGATTGCCGGCCGCGTGGGCCTCAAGCAACTGGACGTCGGCAACCTGGTGGCCGCCAATGACACCACTGCGCTGGCGGTGATTACCCAGACCCAGCCGATTTCTGTCAATTTCACCCTGCCTGAGAAAGACCTTTCCAGCGTGATCGCGCGCTACCGTACCGGCGACAAACTGCCCGTCGAGGCCTGGGATCGTGGTGATGTGAAGATGCAGGCGACTGGCGTCCTCGCCAGCCTGGACAACCAGATCGATGTCGCCACGGGCACCTTGAAATTCAAGGCCCGTTTCGATAACCGTGACGAAGCACTGTTCCCCAATCAGTTCGTCAATGTCCGCTTGCGGGCAGACACACTGACCCAGGCCATTCTTGTGCCAACGGCTGCCGTCCAGTTCGGCACCAATGGTACGTTCGTCTACGTGCTGGACGGTGACAAGAAGGTCAAGATCAACCTGCTCAAGACCGGCCCCAGCAACGAAACCTCCACCGTTGTGACCGAAGGCCTGGCTGCCGGAGCGCGCGTCGTACTGGAAGGCACCGATCGCCTGCGCGATGGCGCAGAAGTGGAAATCGTCAACGACAGTAAGGACGTGCCAGCAGGCCCTGCGCAAAAGCTGCAAGGCAAGCCGGACCCGAAGGCGGACAAATCGGCGTCAGTCCTGAAGGTGGATAAACCAAGCGTATGAACATGTCTCGCCTGTTCATCCTGCGCCCGGTCGCCACCACACTGAGCATGCTGGCGATCGTGCTGGCGGGCCTGATTGCCTATGGGCTTTTGCCTGTCTCGGCGCTGCCGCAGGTGGATTACCCGACCATTCGCGTCATGACGCTGTATCCCGGTGCCAGCCCGCAAGTAATGACCAGCGCCGTGACCGCACCCCTCGAGCGTCAATTCGGACAGATGCCGGGGCTGACCCAGATGGCATCGACCAGCTCGGGCGGTGCTTCGGTGATCACGCTGCGGTTCAGTCTTGAAATCAACATGGATGTGGCCGAGCAGGAAGTGCAGGCCGCGATCAATGGGGCCACCAACCTGTTGCCCAACGACCTGCCCGCACCGCCGGTCTACAACAAGGTCAACCCGGCCGACACCCCGGTGCTGACCCTGGCGATCACCTCGAAAACGATGCTGTTGCCCAAACTCAATGATCTGGTCGATACACGCATGGCGCAGAAGATCTCCCAGATCAGTGGCGTCGGCCTTGTCAGCATTGCCGGTGGTCAGCGTCAGGCGGTACGGATTAAAGTCAATCCCGAAGCACTGGCGGCCAATAGCCTGAACCTTGCCGATGTGCGTACCCTGATCAGCGCTTCCAACGTCAATCAGCCCAAAGGCAACTTCGACGGTCCGACACGGGTGTCGATGCTGGACGCCAACGACCAGCTCAAGTCGCCTGAGGAATACGCCAACCTGATTCTGGCCTACAAGGACGGCGCGCCGCTGCGCCTGAAGGACGTGGCAACCATCGTGGATGGCGCGGAAAACGAGCGCCTTGCGGCCTGGGCCAATCGCAGTCAGGCAGTGCTGCTCAATATTCAGCGTCAGCCGGGCGCCAACGTCATTGACGTGGTCGACCGGATCAAGGCCATGCTACCGGCGATCACCGACAACCTGCCGGCCGGTCTGGACGTGACGGTGCTGACCGACCGGACCCAGACGATCCGCGCCTCAGTCACCGACGTTCAGCACGAATTGCTGATTGCCATCGTGCTGGTGGTGCTGGTCACATTCCTGTTCCTGCGTCGTTTGAGCGCCACCATCATC
The DNA here is from genome assembly GCF_900143095.1 of Pseudomonas asturiensis. Classification (GTDB taxonomy): domain Bacteria; phylum Pseudomonadota; class Gammaproteobacteria; order Pseudomonadales; family Pseudomonadaceae; genus Aquipseudomonas; species Aquipseudomonas asturiensis. The sequence goes on from NZ_FRDA01000001.1 coordinate 413,361, forward strand.
CCGTCGATTGCCGTACCGTTGTCGCTGGTCGGCACCTTTGGCGTCATGTACCTCGCCGGTTTCTCGATCAATAACCTGACCCTGATGGCCCTGACCATCGCGACCGGGTTTGTGGTGGACGATGCCATCGTGATGCTGGAGAACATCTCCCGTCACATCGAGGAGGGCGAGACGCCGATGCGGGCCGCCTTGAAAGGGGCGAAGCAGATTGGCTTCACCCTGATCTCCCTGACCCTCTCGCTGATCGCCGTATTGATTCCGCTGCTGTTCATGGCCGATGTCGTCGGGCGGCTGTTCCGCGAATTCGCCATCACGCTTGCGGTCGCGATCCTGATTTCCCTGGTGGTATCGCTGACCCTGACGCCGATGATGTGTGCACGTCTGCTCAAGCGCGAACCCAAAGAAGAGGAGCAGAGCCGTTTCTACCGCGCCAGCGGTGCCTGGATCGACTGGCTGATCGAGGTCTACAGCCGGGGCCTGCGCTGGGTGCTCAAGCATCAGCCGCTGACGCTGCTGGTCGCCATCGCTACGCTGGGCCTCACCGTTGTGCTGTATATCGCAGTCCCGAAAGGGTTCTTCCCGGTGCAGGACACCGGTGTCATTCAGGGTATTTCCGAGGCACCTCAGTCGGTCTCGTTCAAGGCTATGAGCGAACGGCAGCAGGCGCTGGCAGACATCATCCTCAGAGACCCTGACGTCGCGAGCCTGTCTTCGTACATCGGCGTGGACGGCGATAACGCCACGCTCAATAGCGGACGGCTGCTGATCAACCTCAAACCCCACAGCCAGCGCGACCTGACGGCGGCGCAGATCATTCAGCGGATCCAGCCGGAAGTCGACAAACGCTCGGATATTCGCCTGTTCATGCAGCCGGTTCAGGACCTCACCATCGAGGACCGGGTGAGTCGCACTCAGTACCAGTTCAGCATGTCTTCACCTGATGCCGAATTGCTCAGCGACTGGAGCGCAAAGCTGGTGGACGCACTGGCCAAACGGCCTGAGCTCACCGATGTTGCCAGCGACCTGCAGGACAAGGGCCTGCAGGTGTATCTGCTGATCGACCGCGATGCGGCCAGCCGCGTCGGCGTCACGGTGGCGAACATCACTGATGCGTTGTACGACGCATTCGGCCAACGGCAGATATCCACCATCTATACCCAGGCCAGCCAGTACCGTGTGGTCCTGCAGGCGGCGTCCAGCAGTGAGCTGGGCCCTCAGGCGCTGGAACAGATTCATGTGAAAACCACTGACGGCGCCCAGGTCAAACTGTCGAGTCTGGCACGTGTCGAGCAGCGGCAGGCGCAATTGGCAATTGCCCATATCGGTCAATTTCCTGCGGTGATGATGTCTTTCAACCTCGCACCCAACGTTGCCCTGGGCGAGGCGGTCGAGGTTATCGAGCAGGTGCAGAAAGACATCGGCATGCCGATTGGCGTGCAAACCCAGTTTCAGGGTGCTGCAGAGGCATTCCAGGCGTCGCTGTCCAGCACGCTGCTGCTGATTCTGGCGGCGGTGGTGACCATGTACATCGTGCTGGGCGTGCTGTACGAGAGCTACATTCACCCGATCACCATTCTGTCGACCTTGCCTTCGGCGGCAGTCGGTGCCCTGCTGGCGCTGCTGATCAGCGGTAACGATCTGGGCATGATCGCCATCATCGGCATCATTCTGCTGATCGGTATCGTCAAGAAGAACGCCATCATGATGATCGACTTCGCCCTGGACGCCGAACGCAATCGAGGGGTCGATCCGGAGACAGCGATCTATGAAGCTGCGTTGTTGCGCTTCCGTCCGATTCTCATGACGACGCTGGCGGCCCTGTTCGGTGCCATTCCGCTGATGCTGGCCACCGGCTCTGGCGCGGAACTGCGTCAGCCGCTGGGTCTGGTGATGGTCGGTGGACTGTTGCTGAGTCAGGTGCTGACCCTGTTCACCACACCGGTGATCTATCTGTATTTCGACCGACTGGGTCGTCGCTGGCGCCGTAAGCCCGCCGCACCAGCCCGACTGGAACAGGCTGACGCATGAACCTCTCTGCGCCGTTCATCCGTCGACCGGTTGCCACCGTCCTGCTGAGCCTGGCAATCATGCTGCTGGGCGCAGTCAGTTTTCGGTTGTTGCCCGTTGCGCCGCTGCCGAATATGGACTTCCCGGTGATTGTGGTCTCTGCCAGCCTGCCAGGTGCCAGCCCGGAAATCATGGCGTCGAGCGTCGCCACGCCACTGGAGCGTTCGCTGGGGACGATTGCCGGCGTGAACACCATGACCAGCAACTCGAGCCAGGGCTCGACGCGGGTCATTCTGCAGTTCGATCTGGATCGCGATATCAATGGTGCGGCCCGAGAGGTTCAGGCGGCCATCAACGCATCGCGTAATCTGCTGCCCAGTGGTATGCGCAGCATGCCGACTTACAAGAAGGTCAACCCGTCACAGGCACCGATCATGGTCCTGTCCCTGACGTCGACCGTCCTGGAAAAAGGCCAGATGTACGACCTGGCCTCTACGATCCTGTCGCAGAGCCTGTCGCAGGTTACCGGGGTAGGCGAGGTGCAGATCGGCGGCAGTTCGCTGCCTGCCGTGCGCATTGAGCTGGAGCCACAGATGCTCTCGCAATACGGGGTATCCCTGGACGATGTGCGTAACGCGATCACCGGCAGCAACGTGCGACGCCCGAAAGGCTCGGTCGAGGACGGCCAGAACAATTGGCAGGTGCAGGCCAACGACCAGTTGGAGAAGGCCAAGGACTATGCGCCGCTGATCATTCGTTACCAGGACGGCGCAACGCTGCGCCTCAAGGACGTGGCCAAGGTCAGCGACGCGGTCGAGAACCGCTACAACAGCGGATTCTTCAACGACAATCAGGCGGTGCTGCTGGTGATCAACCGTCAGGCCGGTGCCAACATCATTGAAACGGTCGCTCAGATCAAGGCCCAGTTGCCGGCCTTGCAGGCCGTGCTGCCGGCCAGCGTGAAACTCGACATCGCCATGGACCGTTCTCCGGTCATCACCGCAACGCTGCATGAAGCGGAAATGACGTTGTTGATCGCTGTGGTGCTGGTGGTGCTGGTGGTGTTTCTGTTTCTGGGCAGTTTCCGGGCGTCGCTCATCCCGACGCTTGCGGTACCGGTTTCGCTGGTGGGCACCTTCGCGATCATGTACCTGTGCGGTTTTTCCCTGAACAACCTGTCGCTGATGGCCCTGATCCTTGCCACGGGTCTGGTGGTAGACGACGCCATTGTGGTGCTGGAGAACATCTCCAGGCACATCCACAACGGCCTGGATCCGATGAAGGCGGCTTTTCTGGGGGCCAAGGAAGTCGGCTTCACACTGCTGTCCATGAACGTCTCGCTGGTGGCAGTGTTCGTTTCGATTCTGTTCATGGGCGGACTGGTGGAAAGTCTGTTCCGGGAGTTTTCCATCACCCTGTCGGTGGCCATCGTCGTTTCGCTGATCGTGTCCCTGACCCTGACACCCATGCTCTGCGCGCGCTGGCTGAAGCCTCGCGAAGCAGAGCAGGAAAACGCCTTTCAGCGCTGGAGTGAGCGGGTCAACGACCGTATGGTTGCAGGTTACGACCGCTCCCTGGGTTGGGTGCTTCGGCATCCGCGCCTGACCTTGTTGAGCCTGTTGATCACCATCGTGGTGAACGTTGCGTTGTACGTTGTGGTGCCCAAGACCTTTCTGCCGCAGCAGGACACCGGTCAGTTGATGGGCTTTGTACGTGGTGACGACGGCCTGTCGTTCAAGGTGATGCAGCCCAAGATGGAGATTTTCCGCCGGGCAGTGCTGGAGGACCCGGCGGTGCAGAGTGTTGCGGGCTTCATCGGCGGCAGCGGCGGCACCAACAACGCGTTCATGATCGTGCGTCTCAAACCAATCACCGAGCGCAAGCTGTCGGCGGAAAAGGTGGTCGAACGGTTGCGCAAGAACCTGCCGCATGTTCCGGGCGGCCGTCTGTTTCTGGCGCCGGATCAGGACCTGCAACTGGGGGGTGGCCGCGAGCAGACCAGCTCTCAGTATCAGTATGTCGTGCAGAGCGCGGACCTGGACAGTCTGCGCGAGTGGTATCCGAAAATCGTCGCCGCGCTCAAGTCACTGCCGCAGCTGACGGCCATCGATGCGCGGGAAGGACGGGGTGCGCAACAGGTCACGCTGATCGTCAATCGCGACACCGCCAAACGGTTGGGCATCGATATGAACATGGTCACGGCCGTGCTCAACAACGCCTACAGCCAGCGCCAGGTTTCCACTATTTATGACAGCCTGAACCAGTATCAGGTGGTGATGGAGGTCAACCCCAAGTACGCCCAGGACCCGGTCACACTTGAGCAGGTCCAGGTGATCACTGCCGATGGGCAGCGCGTTCCGTTGTCGAGCATCGCGCACTACGAGCGCAGCCTGGAGAACGACCGGGTTTCACACGATGGTCAGTTTGCTTCAGAAAACATCTCATTTGATCTCGCCGAAGGCGTGAGCCTGGACCAGGCCACCGTGGCCATCGAGCGCGCGATTGCCGGGATTGGTTTGCCCGCCGATATCATTTCCAAAATGGCCGGCACCGCCGATGCGTTCGCCGCCACGCAGAAAAGCCAGCCCTGGATGATTCTCGGCGCGTTGCTGGCGGTGTACCTGGTGCTGGGTATTCTTTATGAAAGTTACATTCATCCGCTGACAATCCTCTCGACCCTTCCATCTGCAGGTGTCGGGGCCTTGTTGACCATTTATGTACTGCGCAGCGAGTTCAGCCTGATCTCGCTGCTGGGGCTGTTTCTGTTGATCGGCGTGGTGAAAAAGAACGCGATCATGATGATCGACCTTGCCCTGCATCTGGAGCGTGATCAGGGCATGAGTCCCCAGGAGTCCATCCGTAGCGCCTGTCTGCAGCGCCTGCGGCCGATTCTGATGACGACCATGGCGGCCATTCTGGGGGCTTTGCCCCTGTTGCTGAGCACTGCCGAGGGGGCTGAAATGCGCAAGCCCCTGGGCCTGACCATCATCGGCGGTCTGATTTTCAGCCAGGTGCTGACGCTTTACACCACCCCTGTGGTTTACCTTTATCTCGACCGTTTGCGTCACCGGTTCAGCCGGTGGCGGGGCGTTCGTACCGATGCTGCTCTGGAAACCCCGTTATGACCGATAGCCTGGCCTGCAAACTCAATCACAGATGGCTGCTTCGTCCGCTTGGCATGGGGCTGTGCGCGTTGGTGCTGAGCGCCTGTGCGGTCGGCCCGGATTATCAGCGACCGGAAATGGCCGCTCCTGCGCAGTTCAAGGCAGTGCAGGGCTGGCGCCAGGCGACGCCCAGGGACGATGCGCACGCCAGGGGTGCCTGGTGGGAGGTGTATGGAGACACCACGCTCAACGCGCTGGTGGAACGCCTCAACAGCTCCAACCAGACCGTGGCACAGTACGAGGCTCAGTACCGACAGGCGCAGGCGCTGGTGCGCAGTTCGCGCGCCGCGTTTTTCCCGACGCTCGACCTGACCACCGGGAAGACCCGTTCCAGCCAGGGAACCGGCAGCAGCACGTCGGGAAGCAGCAACCTCAATTCAGGTATCCGCGAGACGTACAACGCACAGTTGGGCGTCAGCTGGGAGGCCGATGTCTGGGGCAAGTTACGACGTGGTCTTGAGGCGGACAGCGCCAGCGCCCAGGCCAGCCTGGCCGATCTGGCCGCGATGCAATTGAGTCTGCAATCGGAGCTGGTGCAGAACTACCTCCAGCTGCGGGTGATCGACGAGCAGAAGCGCTTGCTGGAAGCCACGGTTGATGCCTATCAGCGCTCGCTGACCCTGACCCAGAACCAGTACCGCGCCGGTATTTCCGGGCGTGATGCAGTGGCTCAGGCGCAGACTCAGCTCAAAGGCACCCAGGCTGATCTGATCGATCTGGTCTGGCAGCGAGCGCAATTCGAGAACGCCATCGCCGTGCTGATGGGTATGGCGCCGGCCGACTTCAATCTGCAGGCCACGACCTCCATACCGGGTCTACCGGCCATTCCACCGGGCCTGCCATCGCAACTGCTTGAGCGTCGTCCGGACATTGCCGCTGCCGAGCGCTCGGTCATGGCTGCCAACGCCAATATCGGGATCGCCAAGGCGGCGTATTACCCTGACCTGACCCTCAGCCTCAGTGGTGGCTACAGCAGCAGTACGTTCTCCAACTGGATCAGCCTGCCAAATCGATTCTGGTCGGTGGGGCCGCAACTCGCACTGACCCTGTTCGACGGTGGCCGACGCTCGGCAGAAGTGGAGCGCACCGAGGCGGTCTACGACCAGACGGTCGCGCAGTACCGCCAGACCGTGCTCGACGGTTTTCGTGAGGTGGAAAATTATCTGATTCAGCTCAAGGTGTACGAAGAGGAGGCTTCAGTGCGTCAGGAAGCACTTGCCTCGGCGCGTGAGTCGCTGCGTCTCACCAGTAATCAGTACAAAGCCGGTCTGATCGGTTACCTGGATGTGGTCAATGTGCAGACGACTGCGCTGAGCAATGAACGCAGCGTTTTGAACGTGCTGCAGAGTCGTCTTGTGGCCAGCGTTCAGCTGATTGCCGCGTTGGGCGGCGGTTGGGACGCGGAGCGTGATCTGACACGCCGCGATTGAGCCTCAAGCCCGGGCAGGGGGCGCGGCGAGGCCCCGATTGACCCGTATTCGATAAAATAATGGCTCAGTGCCATATTTTCGACCAGTTACCGCGACATTTCGCAACAACTGCGTACAATTAGGCTCATCATATCGGCATGGACGCGTTCATTGGGTTTCGCGGGTGCGTCCATGTTGGTTGGCAGTTACATCCCTTCGCTCGTCATGATCTCCGTCCTGGTGGCGGTGCTTGCTTCCTATACCGCACTTGATCTGGCTGGCCGCGTTGCATCGGCGAAGGGCCGCGCTGTGTATTTGTGGATGGGCGGCGGTGCTGTGGCGATGGGTATCGGCATCTGGTCGATGCACTTCATCGGCATGCTGGCGTTCGTGCTGCCGTTGGGCCTTGGCTACGACATCCCGCTGACCCTCTGCTCATTGCTGATTGCCGTCGTGTCGTCCGGTTTTGCCTTGTGGCTCGTCAATCAGCCACAAATGCCTGCGCTGCAATTGGGCCTCGGTGCGCTGTTCATGGGGCTTGGCATCAGTGCCATGCATTACACCGGCATGGCCGCCATGCGGATGCAGCCGGGCATTGATTACGACCCGGCCCTGTTCAGTCTGTCTCTGGTTATCGCCATTTCAGCGTCGGCCGTGGCGCTCTGGATCGCTTTCCGGCTACGTGAGAACGTACCGAAAATTCAGTTGGCGCGTGCCGCAGCGGCGGTCGTCATGGGCATTGCCATTGTCGGCATGCACTACACCGGGATGGCGGCGGCCGGTTTTCCCGAAGGCAGTTATTGCGGCGCGCTTGCCAATGGACTTGGTCCCGACGGGCTGGACAAGCTGGTGCTGGTTACCAGCCTTGCAGTGCTCAGTATTGCGCTGTCGGCCTCCATTCTCGACGCCCGGCTTGAGGCGCGTACCACGGTCCTCGCCCAGTCGCTGATCAAGGCCAATCAGGAACTGACCCACCTGGCCTTGCATGACAACCTGACGGGGCTGCCGAACAGAGTCCTGCTGACGGACCGCATCGAACAGGCCATGAAAAAGACCAACGAGCAGGGCGGCTGCTTTGCGTTGATGTTCATGGACCTGGATGGCTTCAAACCGGTGAACGACGCTTTTGGGCATCATATCGGCGACCTGCTGTTGAGCGGGGTTGCGACGCGATTGCGTGAAAGCCTCAACCGTCACGACACGCTCGCCAGGATCGGAGGCGATGAGTTCGTACTGCTGATTGAGCTGAACGACGCTCAGGATGCAGCGGGAATCGCTGCGCGGCAGGTCAGCGTGATTGCTCAACCGTTTGATATCGGCGAGCACATGGTGCAGATATCGGTGAGCATCGGCATTTGCATGTATCCCGGCAATGGCGACACGCAGCACCAGTTGCTGGTTAATGCCGATGCTGCGATGTACCACACCAAGGCGGCGGGCAAGAACAACTACAGCTTCTTCGACGCCTCCATGAACAGCAATGCCCGCAACCAGTTGCAGCTTTTGCAGGATCTGCGCTCGGCGGTCAGGCACGGGCATTTCTGCCTGCATTACCAGCCAAAATTTGATGCGGTGACCGGCCGGCCGACCGGGGCTGAGGCCCTGTTGCGTTGGAATCATCCGGAACAGGGGCTTCTGAGCCCCGCTATGTTTATCGAGTTGGCCGAGAAGACGGGGCTGATCATTCAGATCGGTGAATGGGTGCTCGACGAAGCCTGCCGGCAGATGCGCGAATGGTTCAACGAGGGCTATGTCCACTGGCGTATGGCGGTCAACCTGTCGGCGTTGCAGTTCTGTCATGCGGGGCTGGTCAATACAGTGGCCGATACGCTGGCCCGCCATGCGTTGCCCGCCAACTGCCTGACGCTGGAAATCACCGAAACGACAGCCATGAGTGATGCCGACGCCAGCATGGCGGTGCTCAGGCAACTGTCCGAAATGGGCGTCGATCTTTCCATTGACGATTTCGGAACCGGTTACTCGAGTCTCATGTACCTCAAGCGCCTGCCAGCCAATGAAATCAAGATTGATCGCGGCTTCGTCCGCGACCTGGAGCACGACAGCGACGACGCCGCCATTGTGTCCGCAATCATTGCAGTGGGGCAGGCACTGAACTTGCGCATCGTTGCCGAGGGCGTCGAAACGGTGGTTCAGCAGGATTTTCTGACCAGTCTGGGCTGTAATGCCCTGCAGGGATTTCTACTCGGGCATCCGCTGCCCGCCCAGCGCTTTCTGGACGACATCCGCGTTGTGGAGGCGCGGCTGGACGCGCAGGCAACTGCCCGGCTGGCTGCCGCGAACTGATATATGACGATGGCGTCTGCTTTGAAACACTGGCAGGATCGTTGCCAGGGGCAGGCATTCGCACTCATCACATTGCCGATCCGTCGTACACAGTCGGTTTTCAAAAAAGAGCAAGAGACACATTCATGGAAAAGGTCCTCATCATTACAGGCGGCTCCCGCGGGATCGGTGCTGCCACGGCGGTGCTTGCCGCTTCACAAGGCTACCGAATCTGCATCAACTACCTGTCGGATCACGCCGCAGCCGAGAAGACCTGTGCTCAGGTCAGGGCGCTGGGCGCGCAAGCGATCACCGTGCAGGCTGATGTCAGTAACGAGGACGAGATCATTCGCCTTTATGCGCGTGTCGACGCAGAGCTGGGACGTGTCACTCACCTGGTCAACAACGCAGGCACGCTGGCGCAGGCCTCGCGTGTCGAAGAGATGTCCGAGTTTCGGTTGCTCAAGATGATGATGAGTAATGTGGTCGGTCCCATGCTGTGCAGCAAACATGCATTGCTGCGCATGTCGCCACGTCATGGCGGTACGGGTGGCAGCATCGTCAATGTGTCTTCGGCCGCAGCCAGGCTGGGGTCGGCGGGCGAATACGTGGATTACGCAGCGTCCAAGGGCGCACTGGATACCTTTACCCTCGGGCTTTCGAAAGAGGTTGCTGCAGAGAACATTCGGGTCAACGCTGTCAGACCGGGCTTTATCTTTACCGACTTTCACGCCATGAGCGGCGATCCGTTTCGGGTCAGCAAGCTGGAAGGCTCATTGCCTATGGGGCGTGGTGGCCGCGCCGAAGAGGTGGCCGAAGGTATCCTGTGGTTGCTATCGGACAAGGCGTCGTATGCAACCGGTACATTCCTCGACCTGGCGGGTGGTCGCTGACAGATACGCTGCCCAGCGTTGAAGCCAGTATCGCCGGTCAATTCCTGAACGCACCCCGTGGGACGCAGGATAGCGACTGAACCCCTAATGATGGTCGCTGTAAAAACTGACCCGTCCAGAAAAATTCCGTAGCCAGAGATATTCCCTGGAGAGCGACGGGCCAGAAGACCTTTAGCGTGCCAGACACGGGTCAGACAATCACCGGTGGCTCCTGAACCGGTGGATCACCCACGGGCGGGTCGATCACCGGCGGCACCGTCGAAGGCGGTTCCTCTTCCGGTGGTGGTACGGGGACGGGAGGATCATCGATGTTCGGATCTGTCGGTTCTGGCGGAATCGGGATGTTCATGGCTTCAGCCTCCTTGTTGGCCTGTTGGCTTCATTTCGACTGTCGTCCTTTCCTGATGATTCAATCCAATCGCTGTTGCGCCGCGGCCTGCGAGCGATTCGCCTCAAAGCAGCCGGACGTTGAACGCTGCGCTATGCTCTGAAGCGCCCCTGTCCCATTCTCAAAACCTTTGAACTTTAGTTACGCAGACCGCTCGGAACCTAGGCAGCCGAATCAGGCGAGTTTTCAGCGCGTGGGGGATTTGTGCTGCCGTATCGTTAATTTTTTCAATTGCACGGATTGCACAGGAGCGTCCCTGGGGCGTGAAGGAGTGATGCTCGATGAATGAACAGCCATACGGCCCGGATTCCCTGGCCTCGGAAATAGCGCACCCAAGTCGTCCCTTGTCATTGACCCAAGCCTTGCAGTTGCCTCGCATCGTGATCGAAGACACGTTGCCAGTGATCGATGGCGGACAGTTTGCGGCCAAAGGGATCATTGGACAGCCAGTGACTGTCACCAGCAAGGTGTACGCGGACGGCCACGACAAAATGGCGGTCAGTATTCGCTGGCGCGCCGTGGATGAAGAACACTGGCACACCGCTGCGATGAGCGAGCTGGGTAATGACAGCTGGATCGGTGAGTTCACCCCGACGTCTGTCGAACGCTATGTGTTCCGGCTCGAAGCCTGGATCGACCAGTTCGGCAGCTATCGCTATGAGCTTGAGAAAAAGTTCGGCGCTGGCGTCTCAATCGAACTGGAACTGGAAGAAGGCCGCATTCATCTGGCGCAGGCAGCAGAGCGCAGTCAGGGAGAGCAGCGTCATGCACTGGAAGGTGTACTGGCGCGTCTCGGCCAGTCCGACAACGACGAGAAGGTTGCCTTGCTGCTGAACAGTGACACTGCCGCGCTGATGAAGCAGGCAGATAATCACGCATTCCTGAGCCGAAGCGCGGAATTCCCCCTCGATATCGAGCGCGAACTCGCTCAGTTTGCCAGCTGGTATGAGCTGTTCCCGCGCTCGATCACTGACGATCCTGCCCGCCACGGTACTTTCAATGACGTGCACACCCGTCTACCGGTTATTCGCGACATGGGCTTCGATGTGCTTTATTTTCCGCCCATCCACCCGATTGGCCGTGCACACCGCAAAGGTCCGAACAACTCCCTGACAGCTGGCCCGGATGATCCGGGTAGCCCGTACGCCATCGGCAGCGAAGACGGCGGTCATGAAGCCATTCACCCGCAACTGGGCAGTCGCGAAGACTTCCGCAGGCTCGTTGTAGCGGCAGCGGATCATGGCCTGGAAATCGCCCTGGATTTCGCCATTCAGTGTTCTCAGGATCACCCGTGGCTCAAGCAGCATCCGGGCTGGTTCTCGTGGCGTCCCGACGGGACCATACGTTATGCGGAAAACCCGCCGAAGAAGTATCAGGACATCGTCAACGTCGACTTCTACGCACCCGACGCGATCCCCGGCCTGTGGCTGGAATTGCGTGACATCGTGCTGGGCTGGGTCGAGGAGGGCGTGAAGATCTTTCGTGTCGACAACCCGCACACCAAGCCGCTGCCGTTCTGGCAGTGGATGATCGGTGAAGTGCGCGGCCAGCACTCTGACGTGATGTTTCTCGCTGAAGCCTTTACCAAACCCGCCATGATGGCGCGTCTGGGCAAGGTGGGGTACTCGCAGAGCTACACGTACTTCACCTGGCGCAATACCAAGGCCGAGCTGTCCGAGTATTTCGCTCAGTTGAATGACGTGCCTTGGCGCGACTGCTACCGCCCCAACTTCTTCGTCAATACGCCGGACATCAATCCGCACTTCCTGCATGACTCAGGGCGTCCTGGTTTCCTGATCCGTGCAGCACTGGCGACCATGGGCTCCGGCCTGTGGGGCATGTATTCGGGGTTCGAGCTGTGCGAGGCGGCACCGATTCCCGGCAAGGAAGAATACCTGGACTCCGAGAAGTACGAGATTCGCGTTCGGGACTTCACGGCGCCCGGCAATATCATTGCCGAGATCGCGCAGTTGAACCGCATCCGTCGTCAGAACCCGGCGCTGCAGACCCATTTGGGCTTGAAGTTGTTGACCGCCTGGAACGACAACATCCTCTACTTCTGCAAACGTTCGCCAGACGGCAGCAACTTCATTCTGATTGCGGTCAATCTGGACCCGAATAACGTTCAGGAAGCGCACTTCGAATTACCGCTTTGGGAGATGGGCTTGCCTGACGATGCAGTGACGTCCGGCGAGGATTTGATGACGGGGCATCGCTGGAACTGGTACGGCAAGGTGCAGTGGATGCGCATTGACCCGTCGTATCAGCCCTTTGGTATCTGGCGTATCCAGGTCGCGCAGTAAAACCGGAAGGAGTCAGTCATGGCCAGAAAGCCCGATGACGCGGCATTCATCAAAGATCCGCTCTGGTACAAGGATGCGGTGATTTATCAAGTGCATGTGAAATCGTTTTACGACTCCAATAACGATGGAGTCGGCGATTTCGCAGGCCTGATCGACAAGCTCGACTACATTGCCGAGCTTGGCGTAAATACGATCTGGCTGCTGCCTTTTTACCCGTCGCCGCGCCGGGACGATGGCTATGACATTTCCGAATACCGGGACGTGCACAGCGATTACGGCACGATGGCCGACGCCAGGCGGTTCATCGCGCAAGCGCACAAGCGTGGTTTGCGGGTTATCACCGAACTGGTGATCAACCACACTTCGGATCAGCACCCATGGTTTCAGAAAGCCCGGAACGCCAAACGCGGCTCAAAGGCCCGTGACTTCTATGTGTGGTCGGACACCGATCAGAAGTATGAAGGTACGCGGATTATTTTTCTGGACACAGAAAAGTCTAACTGGACCTGGGACCCGGTTGCGGGCCAGTACTTCTGGCACCGTTTCTATTCACACCAGCCGGATTTGAATTTCGATAACCCGGCGGTGATGGATGCCGTGCTTGAAGTGATGCGCTTCTGGCTGGACATGGGCATCGATGGCCTGCGTCTGGACGCGATCCCTTACCTGATCGAGCGCGATGGCACCAATAACGAGAACCTGCCGGAAACCCATCAGGTGCTCAAGCGTATTCGCGCCGAGATCGACGCGCATTACCCGGACCGCATGCTGTTGGCAGAGGCCAATCAATGGCCTGAAGACACGCAGCTGTACTTTGGTGACAGCAAGGGGCCCGACGGCGATGAATGCCACATGGCGTTCCATTTCCCTCTGATGCCACGCATGTACATGGCGCTGGCCCAGGAGGATCGATTTCCGATCACTGACATCCTGCGTCAGACACCGGAGATCCCCGCGAACTGCCAATGGGCGATTTTCCTGCGCAACCATGATGAGTTGACGCTGGAAATGGTCACGGATCGTGAGCGTGACTACCTGTGGAATTACTACGCCGCCGACCGCCGTGCGCGCATAAACCTGGGTATTCGTCGCCGCCTTGCGCCGTTGGTGGAACGTGATCGTCGTCGGGTCGAGCTGCTCAACAGCATGTTGCTGTCTATGCCGGGCACGCCTACGCTTTATTACGGCGACGAAATCGGCATGGGTGACAACATTTATCTGGGCGACCGTGATGGCGTGCGTACACCGATGCAGTGGTCCATCGACCGCAATGGTGGTTTTTCGCGCGCCGATCCGGCGAGTCTGGTACTGCCGCCGATCATGGACCCTATGTACGGCTATCAATCGGTGAATGTCGAGAGTCAGGAGCGCGACCCGCATTCGCTGTTGAACTGGAACCGCCGCATGTTGGGCGTGCGCAAGCAGCAGAAAGCGTTTGGCCGCGGTACGCTCAAAATGCTCTCGCCGTCCAATCGGCGAATTCTCGCGTACATCCGTGAATACACCGCACCTGACGGCCACCACGAAATCATACTGTGTGTGGCCAACGTTTCCAGCGCAGCCCAGGCCGCCGAACTGGAACTGTCGGCCTACGCCGGCACCGTACCGGTCGAGATGCTGGGTGGCAGCGCGTTTCCGCCGATTGGCCAGTTGAGTTACCTGCTCACACTGCCGCCATACGGCTTTTACTGGTTTCTACTGGCTTCGGAGAATCAAATGCCCAGTTGGCACGTCGAACCGGCGCAAAGCATGCCGGACTTCCCGACCCTGGTGCTCAAGAAGCGTCTGGAGGAGCTGCTGGACGAGCCCCTTCGCAGCACCATGGAAAATACTTCGCTGTCCGTTTATCTGCCCAAGCGCCGTTGGTTCGCGGGCAAGGACAAGCCGATCGAGCGGGTCAATATTGCCTATGCGGTTCGCTTCGGCGACCCGGACCACCCGGTGCTGCTCAACGAAATTGAGGTCACGGCGGGCGAGCAGACCGAACGTTATCAATTGCCCTTCGGCCTGCTCCCGGAAGAAGAAATCAGCAGCGCGTTGCCTCAGCAGCTGGCACTGGCCCGTGTTCGCCGCGGTCGCCAGGTGGGTCTGATCACCGATGCATTCACCCTGGAAACCTTCATTCGCGCGGTCATTGACGGTATGCAGTCCGATACCGTCATCCCTTGTGACGACGGCGAGTTACGCTTTGAGCAGACCGCTCAACTTGCGCCGCTGGGACTGCACAACGAGTCTGAGGTCCGCTACCTGTCTGCCGAACAGTCCAACAGTTCGGTGGTGGTGGGCACGGCCCTGGTTCTCAAGATGATCCGCAAAGTCAGCGCCGGTACACACCCGGAGCTGGAAATGGGGGCTTATCTCACCGACGCGGGCTATCGCAATATTTCGCCATTGTTGGGCTCGGTTGTGCGGGTGGGTCATGACGGTCAGCCGCATCTGCTGATGATTGCCCAGGGTTATCTCAGTAACCAGGGCGATGCCTGGGAGTGGACCCAGAACAACCTTGAGCGCGCCGTGCGTGATGAAATGGCGCACGGTATCTCGGGTCAGGAACAGCATTACAACGCGCTGCTTGAGCTTGCAGACTTTTCCCGCAGTCTGGGACAGCGTCTGGGCGAGATGCATCAGATTCTGGCTGCGCCGACTGACAATGCGGACTTCGCTGCTGAGGTGACGAGCCGTGAAGACGGCGAGGCTTCGGCGAAAAGCGTTGTTGCTCAAATGGACCGTGCCCTGCATCTGCTTGAGCAGCGCAAGGCCGACCTTGACGCAGATGACCAGCAATTGGTGGATGACCTGATCAGCAAGCGCCAACGTATCCAGCAGCATGTGGCGAGTCTTGCCAGCCGCTCGGTGGGCGGTTTGCGCATGCGTGTGCATGGCGACCTGCACCTGGGGCAGGTGCTTGTCGTAAAAGGCGATGCCTACCTGATCGATTTCGAGGGCGAGCCGGCGCGTGCGTTGAGCGAACGACGTGCCAAGCACAGCCCGTTCAAGGATGTGAGCGGCGTGTTGCGATCTTTCGACTACGCTGCGGCCATGGCCGTGCGCAGCGCGCAGAGCGTGGATACCTCCGAGGAGGCCGCTGCCGCTCGTAAACGCGTCGCCAGTACCTATTTGTCCCAGGCCCGTGAGGCCTTCATCGAGGGGTATCGCGCTGCGACCACCGACATGGCTCATACCTGGAAAGATTCGAACGGGGAGGACGCCGCACTGGAACTGTTCACCCTGGAAAAAGCCGCTTATGAAGTAATCTACGAAGCCGAGAATCGCCCGAGCTGGCTGGCCGTGCCGTTGCAAGGCTTGCGTGGGTTGCTGCACCTGTCTGATGGAGAGCCAACATGAATGCACCTGACAAAACCGTTATACGTCGTCAGGCAATGCCCGCCGCAGTGGATATGGATGCGTTGATCCGTGCTGAACACCGTGACCCGTTTTCTATCCTTGGCCCTCATGGTGATGGTGGCAGTGGTCAGTTTGTCCGTGCCTACCTGCCGGGTGCCTTGAGTGTGCGCCTGCTCTCGCCGGAAGATGGTCGGGAGCTGGGTGAGCTTGAGATGAGCGAAGTCCCCGGTTTCTTTATTGGCCATCTGGATCACGTGCAGCCTTATCAGTTGAAGATCAACTGGGCGGGCGGTGAGCAGATCACTGAAGACCCTTATAGCTATGGTCCGCTGCTGGGCGAGATGGATCTGTACCTGTTCGCCGAGGGCAATCACCGCGATTTGAGCAGCTGCATGGGGGCTCAAGTGACCTGCGTGGATGGCGTGGACGGGGTACGTTTTGCCGTCTGGGCACCCAATGCCCGACGGGTTTCGGTGGTCGGCAGCTTCAACAACTGGGACGGGCGTCGCCATCCGATGCGCTTGCGTCACCCCACGGGCGTCTGGGAAATTTTCGTTCCGCGCCTGCAACCCGGCGAGGTCTACAAATACGAAATCCTGGGTGCTCACGGCATTCTGCCGCTCAAGTGCGACCCTATGGCACTGGCAACTACGCTGCCACCCGACACCGCGTCCAAAGTCTCGGCACCGTTGCATTTCGCCTGGAATGACCATGACTGGCTGGAATCACGTGCCAGGCGTCATGACGTGTCTGCGCCTTTGTCGATCTACGAGCTTCACGCGGGCTCATGGCAGATGGAGCAGAACGAGGAGGGTGACACGTGGCGTCAGTACAATTGGCGCGAGCTGGCGGATCGTCTGATTCCGTACATCAAGGAGCTGGGGTTCACTCACATCGAATTGATGCCGATCATGGAACACCCGTTTGGGGGGTCGTGGGGTTATCAACTGCTGGCCCAGTTCGCGCCGACCGCTCGCTATGGGTCGCCTGAGGATTTTGCGGCCTTTGTGGACGCCTGCCATCAGGCGGAAATCGGCGTGATTCTGGATTGGGTACCTGCGCACTTTCCGACCGATACCCATGGCCTGGCACAGTTCGATGGCACCGCACTTTATGAATATGCCGACCCTAAAGAGGGCTTCCATCAGGACTGGGATACGCTGATCTACAACCTGGGCCGTACCGAAGTTCATGGCTTCATGCTCGCGTCTGCGCTGCATTGGCTCAAGCATTACCACATCGACGGCTTGCGTGTGGATGCCGTGGCTTCGATGCTCTATCGCGATTACTCCCGCAAGGCGGGCGAGTGGGTGCCTAACCGTTTCGGCGGCCGCGAAAACCTTGAAGCCATCGACTTCCTGCGCCACCTGAACGATGTGGTTGCCATCGAAGCGCCGGGCACCATGGTCATTGCCGAGGAATCTACGGCGTGGCCGGGCGTCAGTCAGCCGACCCAGCAAGGCGGCCTGGGCTTCAACTACAAGTGGAACATGGGATGGATGAATGACTCGCTGCACTACATGGAACAGGATCCGATTCACCGTGGCCATCACCACGGCGAGCTGAGTTTCGGTCTTGTGTACGCTTGGTCCGAGCGTTTCATTCTGCCGATTTCCCACGATGAGGTGGTGCATGGCAAGCATTCGCTGATCGACAAGATGCCAGGTGATCGCTGGCAGAAGTTCGCCAACCTGCGTGCTTACCTGACGTTCATGTGGACGCATCCAGGCAAGAAACTGCTGTTCATGGGCTGCGAATTCGGCCAATGGCGTGAGTGGAACCATGACCAGCCACTGGACTGGTATCTGCTCCAGTACGCAGATCACATTGGTGTGAAGCAATTGGTCAGCGATCTGAACCGCATCTACCGCGAGGAAAAGGCTCTGCATGAGCGTGATGCCGAGCCGATGGGTTTTCAGTGGTTGATTGGTGACGACAAGGCCAACAGCGTGTACGCGTACCTGCGCTGGAGCAAGGAGGGTGAGCCGCTGCTGGTGGTTGCCAATATGACGCCGGTTCCACGTCTGGGTTATCGCGTCGGCGTGCCATTCGACGGCAAGTGGGTCGAGCTGCTCAACAGCGATGCCGAGATGTACGCGGGGTCGAACATGGGTAACGGCGGTGGGGTGGTTGCTGAAGACCAGCAGGCGCATGGTCAGCCCGTGTCGCTGAGCCTGGATCTGCCGCCTTTGGCGGTGTTGATTCTCAAGCCGGTCGGGCATCAGGACTGAAGATAATACTCGCGAGTTAGCCGGGCGTCCTTCGCTCGGTTATCAGTCTTGCGGCGGTTATACCCGTGTGGAACGCGGCCGCTTTCCACACGGGTGTTTTGCAGCATGATGCGGTTCTCTGTAGGGCAAGCATGCTTTCAAGCGGCTTTCACCCCGAACCGCTGGTGTCAAACCGGTTACCAGTTCAACCTGAGACCCAGGCTGACCCCCGTTTCCTGCATGGCGTGATCATCCAGATCACGTGCGTAATCCACACTCAGGTAAACACCCAGCTCATTTGTAGGGCGCGCGACCATTCCAGCCCCCAGGCTTGCGGTTTTCGAATCGTGCTCTGTTCTGATCCGATCCGTCCCTTCATAGATAACCGTGTCGTGTCCATCCGCAGTACGCCATACATCCGCTGTCAGGTAGGGCTCGATGGGTACGCCTGCCGGTTCGTAGTGACCCTTGAAGCGCACGCCCAAGCGTCCTGTGTTGCGAGGCTGGTTATCGAATTCAAGAGACGAAATCCCGTCGTGCTGATCGTTAAGATCGACGCGTTGGTGAATGACCTGCACCTGCGGCTCTGCTACCCAATTGTCGTTTACGGGTATGGGGTAGCCTGCTTCGACGGACAGGCTCAGAACCTGCCCTTCGGTATCACTGTGCACGCCGCGCTCAGAGCGGGTGGAACCGTCCAGGCGCGTGCCCATTGCCACCGCATCAATGTAACCGTCTTGGGTGCCGACAAGAGTCCAGTACGCGCCGATGCTGTCTCCCTGAAGGCTCAGTCGCCCTGTGCGGCTGTCCTCACGTCCGCCTGCGAAACCGTCGATACGTCCTTTCAATCGATTGTGTGCCACGAAGATGCCGACGCGCTGGTGTGTGCCATCGCCGGATTGCCCGGCAAACAGGTCGTGCCCGATCTGATAGCCCTCAAGAGATGCGTTCACGCTCGGGCTGACAGCGCCTGACCAGTGTTGCTTGAGGTCGCTGCCGAATACACGCGCCCAGCCTGCGGGAACCTCACCCTGTTGCGTCAGCAGACGTTGATCGCCCTGACGTTCGTGAAAGGTGCCCAGCGAAGACAGTGCAAGGACGGCAGCAGCAGGCGCGACTACGGAGTAGTTGGGGACTTCCTGTCGGTAGAGCGCAATGGGGGCCGCACCGCGTACGGGCTCTGGAAGACTTGGCGTGCCGATGGCCGGAACGGGCAGGGCGGCAGCCGGTTCGGGTGAGGGGGACGGGGCAGGTGGTACAGGCGGCGGCGCAGGGGGCGACACCGGGGGTGAAGGCGGCGTAATGGGCCCTGGCGGCGGGACTGATGGGGAGACGGGAGAAGGTTCGGGCTCTGGTGTCGGTGCGGGTGCTGGTGTTGGTGTTGGTGTCGGCGCTGGCTCGCTGGGCAGGCTGGCAATCGCAAGCGGGGGTGAAAGAACGGATGAGCGCAGGAACCAGCTATTCTCGCTGCCTGCCGTGGCGCCGCCCTTGAACAGGTAATACTGGTACGCGCCGGCCGACAACGAATTCTGCAACGAGAATGCGGCATCATCGCTGGTCGCGCCTTGCGTAGCCTGTACCACTTCGATGCCGTTGCCTTGGGTCAGTGCACCCAAACCGCCAGTGTTGATGACACTCATACGGGTAGTGCCGCCGATGCGACCTTGCCTGACCACCAGTTTGTCAGTGGCAGAGGCATCGTCGGCCAATACCGACTGCAAGAGCAGTTGCCCATCAAGGCCCGTGTAATTGCCGTACACGGTCAACGTGTCTTGAGCGCCGCCCTTGCTGAGGTCGACAGTGCCTGCGTTGTTCAGCGTCACTGGCGTTGTATCGTTGAACGATGTGATCGTGCCTGATGCCGATGTAATCCGGCTGCTGGCATCGACGTTCATGACTCCCGTCACGCTGCTGCTGTCACCCAGCGTGAAGGTACCTGCCAGATCCAGGTGTGATCCGTTGCTCACATTAACCGTTTCCCACTGCAGGTAGCGGGCAGGTACAGACGAGCGTGTGTTATCAAGTGTCAGGGTGTCGTTGCCCAAACCGCCTTCGAGCGTGCTGTTGTGGCTCAGGTAATACTCATTCAGGTTGTACAGGCTTGCGACGTCGTTTCCGTCGGCCATCAGGACACTGCCGCTCACGGTTCCGGCGTCCCGCCAGGTGAAGAGGTCGTTGCCAACGCTGGCCCTGATGCCACCGAGGATTTCGCCACCACTGAGCGTCAGTCGGTCATCTCCACCACTGACACTGATCACGCCACCGATTCTGCCTCCCGACACGATAATGGTGTCTCGGCCAAAGCCTGTCACAAGGTTGCCGATGATGGTGCCGCCGGACAGCTCGAACAGGTTATTGTCCAGCTTCATGTCCACCCGGCCGATGCTGCCACCGGTCATGCGCGCCCGATCACCATCTTCGAACGCCCTGATGATGGTCCCGCCCGTCATGAGGAAGGTGTCGAGTCCGTCTCCCTGAGCCAGTGAGCCAATACTGCCACCGCTCATGACGAAATCATCCGGTTCCGGCCCTTGGTTGACGTCGCCGTTGACGTTTCCCGCTGACAGTGTGAACCGGTCCGCGCCCCCGCCTTGATTCACGTTGCCGGTGATACGGCCCGAGTTCATCTCCACACTGTCCTGGCCAGGACCGAACGTGACATTGCCGTTAACGGTGCCGCTGCCCTGTGGCGCAAACGTCAGTGTGTGGTTTGCGCCGAACCAGGTCACGGAACCGCTGCTGCCGCTGTCGCAGATCTGTGTGTCACTGGCGGTGCCAGGCACGAGGTCGCAACTGCCATCGGCATGTGGAGAAACCATCGCCAGCAGTGCGACGGACAAGAGCTTGCCGCTGCAGCACAAGGTGAAATACTTGAGGGTCATGACCGCGCTCCCTGTGAGGTGGTCAGGGAGGCAATTAAAGGTTGCGTGATACGTGCCCGACTGCCACGCCAGAAACGTCGCGTTGAGAGTGGCGACGACTGTTATGCCAGCCCGATAGAAGGCCCGCAGCATCAAGTCAAGAAGGGATCCTACGGTGCGTCAAGAAGTTGACCGACCGGCGGCGCAGGTAATGACCGATCAGGCAACCCTTGGAACAAGAAGGGAAAAGCTTAGACCTGAATGGCAGGGTTCAGGTCTGCAGGCGGGCGCGACGAGCCAGCCAGAGTGTCAGCAGCAATGCACTGACCGAAAGCAGCGAGGCATAGAAAAATATCCAGTCATAGCCTTGGCCAAGTGCAATGGCCCCCATGACCGGACCGGCAATCGCCAGCGCCAGATCGAAGAACACCGCGTATGCGCTCAGCCCTGCGCCTCGGCTGGGTGTTGGCACGCTTTTGATCGCTTCTACGCCCAGCGCCGGGTAGACCAGCGACAGGCCGATACCTGTCAATCCAGCACCAGCCAACGCAAAGGCGCTGTTCGGCGAGAGCCAGAGCAACACCAGCCCGCAGGTCTCCACCGCCATGCACAGGATGGCAGCGTTGAACCCGCCCAGACGATTGATGGCCCCGATGAACAGCAGACGGGCAAGGATGAAGCATACCCCGAACATACTCAGGCAGTAAGCCGCGCCTTCCCACCCGCGGCTCAGGTAGAAGAGGGTAATGAAGGTGGTGAGGGTGCCGTAGCCAATCGACGACAATGTCAGCCCCAGGCCGTAGGGCGCGACGCGCCCGAACACCGACCAGTACGGCAGGCGCTTGCCGGGAATGACAGGCACTGACGGCTTGTTGCGAATCAACCAGAGCGCCAGGCCTGCCATTGCCATCAGCGCGACACCCAGGCTGTTGAAGCCGATGACATCAATGACGACTACGCCCAGCGGCGCGCCGATGGCAATGGCGCCGTAGGAGGCGATACCGTTCCAGGAAATCGAGCGCGCAGTGTGTTCCGGTCCCACTTTACCGATGCACCAACTGATGGTGCCGACACCAATCAGTCCTTGGGACACACCGAGAAACAGGCGAGCCAGAATCAGGATCGACAGGCTCACCGTCGCAAAATCCTGAAGCAGGGTGGCCAACAAGGTCATCGCGCCACTGACACCGATACCCCACAGCCCAATGACGATCGAACGCTTGCTGCCCAGCGTGTCGGTGGCCCGTCCGGCAAATGGGCGGCTGAGCAGGGTGGCAAGGTATTGCGATGCAATGGCCAGACCTGCAATGAGCGGGCTGAAGCCCAACTGATCATGCACATAGCCAGGCAGTACGGCGATAGGCAAGCCGATGCACAGGAAGGCCACGAAGGTATAGAAAACGATGGAGACGATTTGCAGCGTGATCGTCGTCGAACCGGGCTGGGCGACAGGTTGTTCTGGTGTGGCGGCAGACATTGGGCTCGTTCGCTGGCAGGCGGTGGGAGTGACCTCATCATGGCCCGCACCGGGATCAAATGAAAGCACGCTATCGTTTTACAGATCACTTTGAAAGGGTGGTTGCCGATACGTCGGTATAGTCATAGGATGACTGATCACAACACAATAACAAAAAGGGTTCACATGAAGAAAATCCTCCTCATGGCCGCTGCTGTCGGCTGCTCATTCGGTCTGCCTGTTCAGGCATCAACGTTCGCTTACATCTCAAGCCCTGGAGACGGCCTGATCTCGCAGTATCAGCTGAATGACGCCAGTGGCGCACTCAGCCTCATCGAGCAGACCAAGGCGGGTGATCAAGTCAACCCGATGGCGATCACCCCAGACGGCAAGGCGTTGTTTGCGGCCTTGCGCGTCAAGCCTTACCAAGTCGTCAGCTACAGCATCGAACCCGGTACAGGGCACTTGAAGCCATTGGCTCAGGCGCCGTTGGCGGAAAGCCTGGCCTACCTGTCCACCGATCGCAGTGGTCGCTTTCTCCTGGGCGCCTCCTATGGCGCCGATTTGCTGAGCGTCCAGCCCATCGACGCCCAGCATCGCCCCAGCGACAGCATTCTGACCTACAAGACCGGCATGCATGCCCACTCGGTGCGCACCGACCCGAGCAACCGGTTCGTGTACGCAGGCAACCTGGGCGTTGACCGCGTTCTGCAATACAAGCTGCAACCCAAGGACGGCACCTTGGTGCCCATTGGCGAGGGCTACGTCACGGTTCCCGAGAACACCGGACCACGCCATCTGGCTTTCTCGCCGAACGGCAAGTTTCTGTACGTCGTGGGGGAGATGAGCGGCACCGTGACTGCCTTTTCGATCAACGACAAGACCGGCGGGTTAACGCCGGTCAATCACGCGAACGGTATTCCCGAGCGTTTGAAGCTGGCACCGGGTCAGGTGCGTGACGCACGCAACAATGACCTCAAGGACGATCCGACACCGCGCATCTGGGCGGCCGATGTGCGGATCTCGCCGGACGGCAAGTGGCTGTTTACCAGCGAGCGCACCACCAGCAGCGTGTCGGTGTTCAAGGTCGAGCCGGCCAGTGGCAAGGTGACGTTCATCGAGAATTACCCGGTTCAAGAGAAGCAGCCGCGCAACATCGCAGTGTCACCGAACGGGCGATGGTTGCTGGTGACCGGAGAGAAGAGCGAGACGGTTGGCAGCTACAGCATCGCGGCCGACGGTGCGTTGAAGCGGGTCGGTGAGGCGCCATCAGGCAAGGGTGCGCTGTGGATCGAAATGCTCAGTCAGCCGGCGCAGTAATCGGGGCTTCATAACGTAAAAACCCTGCCGCAAGGGCAGGGTTTTCAAATACCGCGCGAGTGTGACGCTAAGCGTGCTGCTTAGAACGTCACGCCCTGACTGCGCAGGTAGTCATCGTATGTACCGCTGAAGTCGATCACGCCGCTTGGGCTCAGCTCGATGATGCGTGTGGCCAGCGAGGACACGAATTCACGGTCGTGGCTGACGAATACCAGTGTGCCCGGGTAGTTTTCCAGAGCGAGGTTGAGCGCCTCGATGGATTCCATGTCCAGGTGGTTGGTAGGTTCGTCCATCACCAGTACGTTCGGCTTTTGCAGGATCAGTTTGCCGAACAGCATACGACCCTGTTCACCCCCGGAAATCACCTTGACCGACTTGAGGATCTCGTCGTTGGAGAACAGCATGCGGCCCAGTGTGCCGCGAACCAGCTGCTCGCCACCTTGAG
Organism: Pseudomonas asturiensis; assembly: GCF_900143095.1. Classification (GTDB taxonomy): domain Bacteria; phylum Pseudomonadota; class Gammaproteobacteria; order Pseudomonadales; family Pseudomonadaceae; genus Aquipseudomonas; species Aquipseudomonas asturiensis. The sequence continues at coordinate 437,445 of NZ_FRDA01000001.1, forward strand.
TCCACTGACCCATCCAGTCGAAGAGGGTGCTGTCGTCTTCGAAATCGTGGGCGTGGTCCTGAGCGTAGTAACCGATCTCCGCCGACTCGGTCCATTTGACCGAGCCTGCATCCGGCTGCAGCTCGTTGACCAGTGTGCGCAGCAGCGTGGTCTTGCCGATGCCGTTTGGCCCGATGATCGCCACACGCTCACCGGCTTCAACGGTGAAGCTGAAGTCCTTGAACAGCGGCACGCCTTCAAAGCCCTTGGCCATACGCTCGACCACGACCGCCTGGCGATGCAGCTTTTTGGTCTGCTCGAAGCGGATGAACGGGCTGACGCGGCTGGACGGTTTGACTTCGGCCAGCTGGATCTTGTCGATCTGCTTGGCGCGGGAAGTCGCCTGTTTGGCTTTCGAGGCGTTGGCGGAGAAGCGGCTGACGAAAGACTGCAGTTCGGAGATTTGCGCTTTCTTCTTGGCGTTGTCGGACAGCAGTTGCTCGCGGGACTGGGTCGCCACGGTCATGTATTCGTCGTAGTTGCCCGGGAACAGACGCAGCTCGCCGTAATCCAGGTCAGCCATGTGGGTGCACACGCTGTTCAGGAAGTGACGGTCGTGGGAGATAATGATCATCAGGCTGTTACGCTGGGTCAGGATGTTTTCCAGCCAGCGAATGGTATTGATGTCCAGGTGGTTGGTCGGTTCGTCGAGCAACAGCACTTCCGGATCGGAGAACAGTGCCTGAGCCAGCAGCACGCGCAGCTTCCAGCCTGGCGAGACTTCACTCATCGGGCCGTTGTGCTGCTCGATGCCGATACCCAGACCCAGCAGCAGTTCACCGGCGCGGGACTCGGCGGTGTAGCCGTCCATTTCCGCGAACTCGGTTTCCAGCTCGGCTACGGCCATGCCGTCGTCTTCGCTCATTTCCGGCAACGAGTAGATGCGGTCGCGCTCGGCCTTTACCTTCCACAGCTCTTCATGACCCATGATCACGGTGTCGAGCACGGTGAATTCTTCGTAGGCGAACTGATCCTGGCGCAGCTTACCCAGACGCACGTTCGGTTCCAGCATCACCTGACCACCCGAAGGCTCGAGATCGCCGCCCAGGATTTTCATGAACGTGGATTTACCGCAGCCGTTCGCGCCGATCAGGCCGTAACGGTTACCGGCACCAAACTTGACCGAGACGTTCTCGAACAGAGGCTTGGGACCGAACTGCATCGTAATGTTAGCTGTGGAGATCAATTACTTTACCTATCAATAGCTTAGGGGACGCATTTTTTGGCTGGGACCCATTTGGGACCAATACCGGGCCAATCTGGATGTATTTCCAGTTCGCTCCGATCCGGGTTCGAGCTGATCCTGCGGGCATAGGCCGACAGCAACGTCAGCCTGTCATGGCTGCGTTGCCGGGATATGAATGTGGGAATTCATGCCAGACATCGGCGCGCATTGTCGCATAGCTGAGGCGTCAGGGACATGGCGAACCGCCAAGGATTATTGAAGAATGCAGTCCGGATCGGACTCGCGCGGTTCATCATGGGTGAAAACAGGAAGGGTCCGGTTTGCAGTTCTGCGACCGTGCAGTGATTTCGGTTGTCCCGGAGTCTGACACTGGAGTTGCGCTTTACGCCTCAACGCCTAGTCTGTCTGACTGACCGCCTGACGCCTTGTCGGGCCTGGCAGTGAGGAGGTATCCCATGTCGACAATACCACCCCTTTTTAATGATGAAGTATTGGCTTGGGATCGTTATGCAGCGGCTGCGCTCAGCACGACGATCACCTGCACCGAGACAGCAGAGGAGGCGGTGGTCGCTGCTGCCGACCTTGCAGACAGACTCGTCAAAGAGCGTGAAAAACGCATCAAGGCCGCAAAAGAGCATCTGTTTCAGCATTGATCGATCCTGCGGGCCCGCTCTTAATGTCGAGCCCGCTTCTTTCTAAATTTCTGCGCCAGTGCCAAAGTGGCTGTAAAACCGCTTTTTGAGTTTTAATACCACCCCGTGTGATGTCAGGTTTCGTCAGCCACCCACCTTCGCCATCCGAATGGCCGGCCAGGCACACGCCCGACTCCCTTGAACGTTACGCGGGCGCTCTGTAATAAGGATGTTAGATGCTGCGCATATTGGGTAAGAATACTTCTATCAATGTAAGAAAGGTCCTGTGGACTTGCGAAGAACTGGCGATACCGTTTCGCCTGGAAGAGTGGGGCAGCGGTTTCGAACCGACGGACAGCCCTGCCTTTGTTGCCCTGAATCCAAACGCCATGGTGCCTGTTATCGTGGACGATGATTTTGTGCTCTGGGAGTCCAACAGCATCATCCGGTACTTGGCAGGTCGCCATGACGGTACTCATCTCTACCCCGTCGAGCCAAGAGCGCGGGCCCGCGTCGATCAATGGATCGACTGGCAGGCTGCCGACCTCAACAAGTCCTGGGTCTATGCGTTCATGTCCCTGGTCCGTCGTTCGCCCGACTTTCAGGATGTCCGTGCATCGGCTGATTCCTGCCTGAACTGGACCAGGCATATGCGCGTACTGAATCAGCAGCTCGAAACAACGGGTGCCTACGTGAGCGGTGGTCGTTTTACGCTCGCCGACATTCCCATCGGGCTTTCAATCAACCGCTGGTTCGAGACACCCCTGAATCATCCCGACCTGCCCGCAGTCAATGCTTACTACGAACGCTTGAGCAATCGCCCCGGTTATCTGCTGTACGGGAGAAACGGCACCCCGTGACGTCAGCAGCTTTCTGCGCCTATGCTGCTCACCGGTTTAAAGTCTTTGCCCCTTGAGGAGACGCTGCAGTGACCCTGATCAAAATGACCGCCGGCGGATACGAGTTCCTGGCGGAAACCAACCCGGACGCACCTAAAACGGTGGCGGCCTTCCTGAAACTGTTGCCTTACCGGCAGAAATTCATTCACGTGCGCTGGAGTGGCGAGGGGTGTTGGGTGCCGCTTGATGATTATGAGTTGAAGTTCGAGGACGCACTTGTGGGGTTTGAAAACGCCACCAGCCATCCTTCGGTAGGCGACATCCTGTTTTATCCCGGCGGTTACAGCGAGACGGAAATCCTCCTGGCTTACGGCTCGTGCTGCTTTGCCAGCAAGATGGGGCAACTGGCGGGCAATCATTTTCTGACCATCACGCAGGGCAAAGAGAACCTGCGCAAGCTGGGCGTAAAGACGCTGTGGGAAGGCGCGCAGGACGTGGTCTTCGAACTGGCGTAACACGGCGTCTGAGTCATGTGTTACTTCGCCAGTATTTTTTGGAACCGCTGATCTTCGCCAGGGGTCTAGTCAACAATGCTTCCGCCACCTGGAAGCCGAACTGGAGATCAGTCCTTGAATATTTTCGAAGCGCTACGTGAAAGTCACGACCGTCAACGCGGCTATGCCGATGCCCTGATCAAGACCAGTGGCGATTCAGAAGAACGTGCACAGGCCTATAAGCAGCTCAAGGAAGAGCTTCAGGCGCATGAAACTGCTGAGGAGCGATTTTTCTACATTCCTTTGATGGAGCACGACAAAGGCATTGATCTGAGCCGTCATGCCATTTCCGAGCATCACGAAATGGATGAAATGATGGAGGAGCTGGACGAAACCGAGATGTCTAGCCCGGCCTGGCTGGCAACTGCGAAGAAACTCTCGGAAAAAGTGCATCACCATTTGAAAGAAGAAGAACAGAAATTTTTCCAGATGGCCGGCAAGCTCCTCGATGAGAAGCAAAAGCAGTCCCTGGCTGGCGGTTACGTGAAAGAGTACGAAGAGCAACTGGCCGAAGGATGATCGATGCCCGCAGTGCTAGAATCGGCTTTTTCTGAATGAAGGCATGACATGAAGTTTCCGGTTTTGGTGATTGCGGCAGCAGTGTTGGTCGGATGTGCGGCGCCTTCAAACTCAGCGCGTTCAGGTGGGCCGGCCAAGGTCTTGTCCAGCAACAAGCAGGCAGCGGCCGTCGCTCAGTGCATTCAGGTGACCTGGCAGAACGAAGCCATGTTCGGTTCATCGTCGGATGTGTTCCTGCACACGCTCTCTGAAGGCGGCTTTACGGTGTTCACGACCGAAACCCGCTATTTCGCCGATGTCCGACCTAAGGGCGGGGCCACGTCAGTGGAGTTCTACGCGGCTCAAGGGGAGACGCAGGCGAACCTGCGATCAGCCGCAATCGCAACGTGCCTTTAAGCCTTCGTCGAAGTTTCAAGGCCTGAATGCCGGGCCTGTCTATCTGCCGGGCCTGTCTATCTCAAGGCGCCAATGCGCTATGAATCGCCGCAGAGGCCAGCAGGTCGTGCAGTACCTGCTGGCCGGCGTCTTGAAAATCCTTGATCTGAACGTCGTCCCTGGCCGTTCGTGAACCCAGCACCGTCCCTTTTTCGTCCAGCACTTGAGCCGTCACGTCATAGATGAAATGCGTGCTCAGGTAGGTGTCGGTTTTCCATTCTTTCACCTTGAGCACCAGCACACGTTGGCCTGGGCCGGCCGATTTGAGCGGCGGGTCGAATGGCTTGGCGCTGGCGACGATGGCGGAATCGGCCAGCGCACTGAGCACGGAGCGTTGCAGGTCAACCGCCAGCGGGTTGCCACTGGCGGTGTTCATGTCGAACGGATTGTAATAAGTGCCGCGCGAGACCCCTACGAACGTGCTCTTCTTTTCTCCTGACACTACATACGGGCGTACGTCATAGACGGCCACCGCCACCGATTTGCCGGTGGCGATCGCCAGATCCGGGCCGATGGTGGCGTAATCGACTTTTCGTCCGAGCGCGCAGCCCGTCAGTGTCAGGACGAGCGTGGCGAGTACCAGGGTTTTGATCTTGAGCATCGAGCCTTCCTTGAATGCCGGGCAGTGTCGTCGCAGCAGCGAGCAATGCAGACGTATCGGCTTCGTCCCTGAAAACTGAAATGTTGCCGCGCGCCCGATTATGGCGCGCACGCGCACCTGTGGGGCCTGGCTACACAGCGCACGCTGCGCGTAACGTCGTGGTTGACCGAGCCTCATCGACGCAAGCTTCTCGTCCCTTTTTCAGATGATTGATTTATCTGGACTTTTCAAAACGATGTCATTGCCTGCCTTCTGTGGCACACTTTCTGCTGTCTATTCCGTTGTTACATACCTGTATCCGCTATAGCGGAATTATGACAACCTCGGTGGAGTTCATGTGATGCGCTACGGACCTTCTTTTCTGAAAGCCTGTGTATTTGCTTTTGCATCTGCAGCCACGCTGGTCAATCCAGCCATGGCGGCAGAGGGCAGTAAACTGGATGCGGTACTGAAACGCGGCAATCTGGTGGTCGGCACAGGCAGCACCAACGCGCCCTGGCACTTCCAGGGGGCGGACGGCAAGTTGCAGGGGTTCGATATCGACATCGGCAGGATCATCGCCAAGGGCCTGTTCAACGACCCGAGCAAGGTCGAGTTCGTTGTTCAGTCCTCTGACGCACGCATTCCCAACCTGCTGACGGACAAGGTGGACATCAGTTGCCAGTTCATTACCGTTACCGCGAGCCGCGCCCAACAGGTTGCATTTACCTTGCCGTACTACCGCGAAGGTGTCGCCTTGCTGCTGCCTGCCAACAGTAAATTCAAGGAAATCGATGACCTGAAAGCCGCAGGCGATGGCGTGACGGTCGCGGTGCTGCAGAACGTGTACGCCGAAGAGCTGGTCCATCAGGCGCTGCCCAAGGCCAAGGTCGACCAGTACGACAGCGTTGACCTGATGTATCAAGCCATCAACTCCGGCCGTGCCGACACCGCAGCGACTGACCAGTCCTCGGTCAAATACCTGATGGTGCAGAACCCTGGCCGCTATCGCTCGCCAGCCTTCGCCTGGAGCCCGCAGACCTATGCCTGTGCCGTCAAGCGTGGCGATCAGGACTGGCTGAACTTCGTCAACACTGCGCTGCATGAAGCCATGACCGGTGTTGAATTCCCGACCTATGCCGCCTCGTTCAAGCAATGGTTCGGCGTGGACCTGCCGGTGCCTGCAATTGGCTTCCCGATGGAATACAAATAAGCCGGATCAGACCTCTTGAAGGGCAGGGCGAACCTTGTGCTCACCCTGCCGGGTACAGGCAACCATGAACTATCAGTTGAATTTTGATGCCGTCTGGCGCGATTTTCCCAGTCTGTTGGCCGGTCTAGGGCTTGGGCTGGAACTGGCCTTGATCTCGATTGCCATTGGCTGCGTGATCGGTCTGATGAACGCTTTTGCGCTGTTGTCGCGTTATAAGGCGCTGCGCATCGTGGCGTCGATCTACGTCACGGTGGTGCGCAATACGCCGATTCTGGTGTTGATTCTGTTGATCTACTTCGCGCTGCCCAGTCTGGGCATCCGCCTGGACAAACTGCCGTCGTTTGTAATCACGCTGTCGCTCTACGCGGGCGCTTATCTGACTGAGGTGTTTCGTGCCGGTCTGCTGAGCATCCACAAAGGTCAGCGCGAAGCGGGCCTGGCCATTGGTCTGGGTGAATGGCAGGTGAGGGCGTACATCGTGGTGCCGGTGATGCTACGCAATGTGCTGCCTGCGCTCTCCAATAACTTCATTTCGCTGTTTAAGGATACGTCGCTGGCCGCTGCCATTGCGGTGCCGGAGCTGACCTATTACGCGCGCAAGATCAACGTCGAAAGCTACCGGGTGATCGAAACCTGGCTCGTGACCACGGCACTCTACGTCGTGGCCTGCTACGCGATTGCCCTGTTGCTGCGCATTCTCGAACAACGTCTGGCGATTCGCCGCTAGGAGGCCGTCATGTATCAACCCCCTGGCTGGCTGCAGGAAGTGTGGAATGCCCGTGAGGTGCTGTTGTCGGGTTTTCTGACCAGCCTTCAGTGCTCGGCACTGGCCATTGTGCTTGGGACCTTGATCGGCATGCTGGCCGGTCTTGTGCTGACCTATGGCGGATTCTTTGCTCGTCTGCCGATTCGCCTGTATGTGGATTTGATTCGCGGCACGCCTGTGTTTGTGCTGGTGCTCGCGGTGTTCTATATGGTGCCGGCGCTGGGTTGGCAGATCAGTGCCTTTCAGGCCGGTGCGCTGGGGCTGACGCTTTTTTGCGGCTCGCACGTGTCGGAAATCGTACGCGGCGCCCTGCAGGCAATTCCGCGTGGGCAGATGGAGGCGGGCAAGGCGATCGGTCTGCGGTTCGGCCAGTCGTTACGGTACGTACTGTTGCCGCAGGCCATGCGTCAGATCCTGCCGACCTGGGTCAATTCCTCGACCGAAATCGTCAAGGCCTCGACCTTGCTGTCAGTGATCGGCGTCGCCGAATTGCTGCTCAGCACCCAACAGGTGATCGCCCGGACCTTCATGACCCTGGAGTTCTATCTGTTCGCGGGTTTTCTGTTCTTTATCATCAACTACGCCATCGAGCTGCTTGGGCGATACATCGAAAAACGGGTGGCCTTGCCATGACACTGACTCAATCCAAAGCCCTTGCGCCTGCGTTGCTCAGCATTGAGGGGCTGCACAAATCCTATGGCACTGTCGAAGTGCTCAAGGGCGTCGATCTGCGCATGCAGAAAGGTAACGTCGTGACCCTGATCGGCTCCAGCGGCTCAGGCAAGACCACGCTGCTGCGCTGCGTCAACCTGCTGGAAGAGTTTCAGGGCGGGCATATCCGCCTGGAAGGCCAGGATATTGGGTACAGCGACATCAACGGCAAGCGTACCCGCCATCCGGAGCGACTCATCGCCCAGCACAGGGCGATGACCGGCATGGCGTTCCAGCAATTCAACCTGTTTCCGCATTTGAGTGCCTTGCAGAATGTCACGTTGGGGCTGCTCAAGGTCAAGAAGATGCCCAAGGATCAGGCGGTGGCGCTGGCCGAGAAGTGGCTGGATCGGGTCGGTCTGTTGTCCAGGCGCGATCATTTTCCAGGCCAGTTGTCGGGTGGGCAGCAACAGCGGGTGGCGATTGCCCGCGCCATCGCCATGAACCCGAGCCTGATGCTGTTCGATGAGGTGACGTCGGCGCTGGACCCGGAGTTGGTCGGTGAAGTGCTGAATGTCATCAAGGACCTGGCGGAAGAAGGCATGACCATGTTGCTGGTGACGCATGAAATGCGTTTCGCTTATGAAGTGTCTGATCAGATCGTGTTCATGAATCAGGGCCGTATCGAAGAACAGGGCCCGCCCAAGACATTGTTCGAGCAACCCAAATCGACACGTCTGAGCGAATTTCTCAAAAACATCCGGTTTTAATACGTTTCAAGAAGGAGAACCCCCATGAGCATTACCCGTTATGGTGCTGGCAGCACTGCTGGAGGCGGTCAGCCCCGTCCATTCGCCCGTGCGGTCGAAGCCGATGGCTGGCTACACGTGTCCGGGCAGGTCCCGGCGGTGGATGGCGAGATCATTGTTGGTGGCATCGTCGAGCAGACGCACCAGACCCTGCGCAACCTGATCGCGATCCTTGATGAGGCCGGTTATGAGCTCAAGGACGTCATTCGGGTGGGCGTGTGGCTGGAGGATCCACGAGACTTCTGGAGCTTCAACAAGGTCTTCGGCGAATACTTCACCCCCGAACACGCTCCTGCGCGTGCTTGTGTGCAGGCCAACATGATGGTGGACTGCAAAGTCGAGATCGACTGCATCGCCTATCGGCAGAAGTAGCGGCTCTGGTTTGCCGTCGGTTTGCGCTGGCGGCTCAACACTATGGATAGCAGCAAATGACCGATGTGATTCAAGCGAGCGAAGACACCATCAAGCGCCGCGCCCGTGGGCTGGATCGGGCGTTCGACATCCTCGATTTTCTCAAGGAAAAAGCCACGCCCATGCGGCCCAACGAAATTGCCAGCGGCATCGGCAGTCCGAAGTCGACGGTGTACGAACTGGTGGCCTCGCTGCTGGAACGGCGGATTCTGGAACCGGTTGGCAGGGACGGGCACGTCTACCTCGGTCGTCAGTTGTATTTTCTGGGCCAGGCGCACTTGCGCCATTTTGACTTCACTCGCGAGGCCGAGCTCTGCCTGGGAGATATCGTCAGCCAGACCCGCGAAACGGCGCAAATGTGTCTGCTCAACGGGCGTAAATACACCGTGGCACTGATGAAAGAGGGTGAGCGACACTTCCGGATTTCCTCCGACATCGGCGAAAACGCGCCGATTCCCTGGACGGCTTCCGGGCGTTTGTTGCTCAGTCATCTCAGTGATCAGGAGATTGTCGATTTGATCGACCCGGAAGACTTCATTTTGCCGGGTGGCGAGCGTCTGCCGCTGGACACCTTCCTGAGCGAGATCCGCAAAGCGGGTGAGGAAGGCTTCTTTTCTTTCGACAGCGTGGCCGACACCTTCACCCATTGTTTTGCCGCACCCGTCAAGAACGAACAGGGCCAATGTATTGCGACCCTGTGCATCGTTGCGCCACGCGCCGATGCCAGGACCCACTACAGCGACTATCGCCGGGTACTGATCGACAGTGCCAACGGCCTGGCGCGTCGAATCAACGAATAACTTGGATTCAGCAGGAGATTACTGATGAGCATTGCCGTCATCGATAAGGGTTTCGCCCAGCCGGGAGACAATCTGGTCAGCGATGTAAGCCTGCCCGCGCTGGTCATCCACCAGTCGGCGCTGGACCACAACATTCGCTGGATGCAGACCTTCGTGACCAACAGCGGCGCGGAACTGGCACCCCACGGCAAAACCAGCATGGTGCCTGCACTGTTCCGGCGTCAGATCGAAGAGGGCGCTTGGGGCATGACGCTGGCGACTGCCGTGCAGACCCAGGCCGCGTATGCCCATGGCGTAAGACGCATCCTGATGGCTAACCAACTGGTCGGCCAGCCCAACATGGCACTGATTGCCGGGCTGCTGGCGGATTCGACTTTCGAGTTCCACTGCATGGTCGATCACCCGGACAATGTCGCCGCACTGGGCACATTTTTCGCTGAGCGCGGACTGCGTTTGAACGTGATGATCGAATACGGCGTGCCGGGCGGGCGCTGTGGCTGTCGCACCGAGGCCGAGGTCCTGGCGCTGGCAGATGCCGTTCTGGCCCAACCGGGACTGGCGCTGACGGGCATCGAGGGTTACGAAGGCGTGATTCATGGGGATCACGCGATCAGCGGGATCAAGGCTTTCGCCGCTTCGATGGTGCGTGTGGCGGTCGAATTGCAGGACAAGCACGCATTCGCGCTGGACCGCCCGATTGTCACCGCCTCGGGTTCAGCCTGGTATGACCTGATTGCCGAAGCGTTCGACGCGCAGGCAGTGCGGGAGCGTTTTCTCAGTGTGCTGCGCCCCGGCAGTTATGTGGTGCACGACCATGGCATCTACAAGGATGCGCAATGCTGCGTGCTGGATCGGCGTGCCGAGCTGAGTGAGGCGTTACGTCCGGCGCTGGAAGTCTGGGCACACGTGCAGTCCATGCCCGAGCCGGGCTTTGCCGTCATCGCCATGGGTAAGCGCGACGTGGCCTACGATGCCGGATTGCCGACACCCTTGCGCCGTTACCAGGCAGGCGTATTGCCCGCCAGCGGTGATGATGTCAGCGCCTGCACGGTGACGGCTGTCATGGATCAGCACGCGTTCATGACCGTTGCACCCGGTTGCGAGCTGAAGGTCGGCGACATCATCGCGTTTGGCACGTCGCATCCATGTCTCACCTTCGACAAGTGGCGTTCAGGTTGTCTGGTGGATGATGACCTGCGGGTGATCGAGCCCTTCAGCACGTATTTCTGAGTCTCGCGTTCAGAGGAGTGACCGCCACATGAGCCTTCCACGTGTCGCCTTGATCGGCGAATGCATGATCGAATTGCAGCAGCATGCCGACGGCAGCCTGCGTCAGAGCTTCGGCGGGGATACCTTGAACACAGCGGTCTATCTGGCGCGCTTGCTAGGCAGCGGGCAGGTGGATTACGTGACGGCACTGGGTGACGACAGCTTCAGCGATGCCATGTGCAAGGTCTGGTCGCAAGAGGGCATCGGTCTGGGCAAGGTGCAGCGCTTGCCCGGACGTCTGCCGGGTCTTTATTGCATTCAGACCGATGCCAGTGGCGAGCGGCGGTTTCTGTACTGGCGCAACGAGGCTGCCGTGCGCGATTGTTTCATGACGCCTGCCGCCGAACCGATTCTTGCGGCATTGACCAGCTACGACGTGCTGTACTTCAGCGGCATCACCCTGGCGGTGCTGGGTGCCGAAGGTCGCTCGCGCCTGCTGACGATGCTTGCCAAGGCCCGCTCGCGAGGTGCCAAGGTTGCGTTCGACAATAACTACCGGCCCAGGTTATGGACCAGCGTGGAGCAGGCGCGCGAAGCGTATCTGGCGTGTCTGGCGCATGTGGACCTAGCGTTGCTGACCGAAGACGATGAGCAGGCGCTCTATGGTTACACCAGCACCGAGGAGTTGCTGGCGGCCTACCGAGAGCGTGGTATCGATGAAATCGTCATCAAGCGCGGTGCCCGGAGCTGTCTGGTGGAAACCGGTGGCAAGCGTTTCGAGATCCCGACGCAGAAAGTCGAGCGCGTGGTGGACACCACCGCCGCCGGTGATTCTTTCAGCGCCGCATATCTGGCGGCTCGACTCAAGGGCGAACACCCGCAGCAGGCGGCCGAAGCGGGGCATCGACTGGCCGGTATCGTCATTCAGCATCCGGGCGCGCTGGTGCCAAAGGCCGTGATGCCGCAGTAATGGCATTTACCGCATTACATGCAGTTGATCGGCTAACGCACTGACCGCAAAGCATTTCGCTGGAACCCGACCAAAAATCCGGCCACCATAGGCATCCTTTATGCCCATGAGCCTACGACTGGAGTCTGCGTGCCCGACGACCTGCCTTCTGCGCTTCCTCCTGACCTGGATGTCGACCTCAATCCACCCCGGCAACTGCCGTTCTTCAGGCGGCTGTTATCGCGGCTGATAGGCCGCAGCCTGACCGGGCTGGGTGCGCAGCACACACCTTCGTGGTTTCAAGGGCATGCTGATGGCTATCTGAACGGGCACATCGAAGGTGTCAGGGAAGGTTATGCCGACGGCTATCTGGATGGTCAGGAACAAGGCCGTCAGGTGATGGTGATCAGCGACACGCGGCCTGCCAGGCACCGCGGGCCGAAAGTGGACGACCATTTGTTCGATGACTGGCGTTTGGCCCTGACGCCCGAGCTGAAAAAGCGCATCAAGAATGACGTCGCCGAAAAACTTCCCGCGCATGCCCAGCCGAGTGCGGCGCAGTGGAAAATGATCTTCAGCGACACACCATCCACTTATGTGATCGCGGGCGCCGGTGCGGGCAAATCCACCTCGTTGGTGCTGCGTATTCTGCTGCTGCATCACTATCTTGGGTATGAGCTGGACGCGATGACGGTCGTGACCTTCACGCGCGAGTCACGCAAGGACTTCATCAACAAGCTGATCGACATCATGGCGCTGTGGGGGCATGCCTTGAGCCAGAAGCAGGCGCGGGACGTGGTGCGCACGTTCCATTCGCGCATTCTGCCGCTGGTACGCAGCTTGCCAGGGTTTGAACAGTTGCGGGCCTTTGAGACGCTGGACAGTCAGGCGCCTGCGCAAGAGGATGCCGACAGCAACCCATTCGATCTGCGTATCAACGACGCTCAGCGCCACCAGATGAACCTCTGCTATCGCGACCTCTACGCCAGCAATGAGCGCTTCCGAGAGGTCATGGCACCGTTGTATCGCCACGCCTTGCAACTCAAGGAGCTGGATCGTGATCATCCTGATGTTCAGAAGCGCGCGGCGGTGACCGAGCTTTCCTCGAAACGGGATGAAGAGTGGTGCGATACGGTCGAGGATCTGTGGATACGTGCAAAGGCCTGGCCTATAAACGGCATTGAACCTATGCGCCAAGTGGTTGAAATAAATGGCTTTCCCTTTCATTTTCACGGTTACATCGCCGAGCTGGATGCCTGGGTGGTGCTGGGGCTGGACTCCCGTGAAGATCAGCAACTGAAGCGTCCCGGTGCCAAGTTACCGGTGTGGGCAGAGGGCGTCATAAAGCGCACCCTGTTTCAAGCTTTCTGCAGTAAGCCATTGATATGGATGGATAACTACGAATCCGCGAGCAAGGTGATGCAGTCCCTGGCCGGATCTGCCGTCGCCGGGCCGGGTTTCGATTATCGGGTCAAGGGCGAGCTGGGCGCCGCACCGTTGCTGGATTGTTTCGTGACGGCGGCAAGCTTTATCGAGAACCTGGGGCTGGACGTGCCAGGCGCTGTGGCCGAGATGAGTTTTGCCAGCGATGACCCCGATCGATTCTTCTTTGAGGCGCTCAGCCTGTTCTGGAAAGCCTTCGAGCAGCACCTGCTGGCACAGTCGCCGCCGGTCATGACGTACAACCGCATGTTCGCGTTGTTTGGCGAAACCTCGCCGGAAAACCTCAGGCACGTCAGTGACCCCGTACTGCGCCCTTTGTCTCACCTGATGATCGATGAGTTTCAGGACGTCTCGCCACAGATCGTCTCCTGGATCCGCGCGTGCCTGCGTGAGATTCGTCGGCGTGGTCCGGCCATGCATGCCGGACGCATCGCCCAGCGCTCCTCACTGCTGTGTGTGGGGGATGACTGGCAATCCATTTATGGCTGGCGCGGCAGCTCGCCAAAGTACTTCATGGAGTTCGCCAAGGAGTTCTCGTCGCCTGCGACCACTAAAGTCATGCTCAGTGAAAACTATCGCAGCCATCAGCACATCATTGATGCTGCCGAGCATATTGTCCGTGCGGCCCCTGCGATTCCTGGCAAGAAGGCACGAGCCAGCGGCGCGCCTCAAGAGTTGTTACCGGTGAGGGTGCTGAATCGCGATGAAGATGAACTGGCCGAGCGTATTGCCGAACATTACGATGATGGCGACTCAATTTTGCTGCTGTATCGAAAAAGCAGCGAAAAAACCCGCTTTTCTCCACGCCTGCAAGCCTTGATCGATGCGGATTCAATGCAAGGGTCTCAGGGGCGTCGCATCAAAACACTGACCTATCACAGCTCCAAGGGATTACAGGCTGATGCAGTGTTTCTGCTGGGTGATTGTCAGCACCTGACCGTGTCACCTTACAAGAACCAGGTGTATCGCCTGGCATCCTTGGGTGAGGCGAATGATCTGCAGCCTTACGATACAGCGCAGAAGGATGAAGTGTTGCGCCTGGCGTATGTCGCCATCACGCGTGCTGCCCGCCACTGTTACTGGTATCTCGACGAGAGCGCGAGTGGTGGGGATAACCCGCATACACCCAAGGCCTCGGATCGAGTGCCGGCTGACAAGCCATTCTTCGAGGACCTGCGCAGGCCATCACAGGCAGAATGAGCGAAGGCGCTTCATGAAAAACTGGCCACCGGGACATTGGCGCCGAACAACTCCAGCTCGGCTTCAATGGCTTCGATGATCCGCTCGACATCCGCAGCATTCATCACCGTAGCGCAGGGCAGTCCGGCGATGGCCAGAACCGTCTCGCCACTGGCGCGATCAAACAGTCGGGCAATCATGCTGCTGGGGGCGTCCATGGTGGCTTCAAAGCCTACTGGATGGAAATGCCAGCGCATCAGTTGGCAGGCGTTGGGAAACGTGACTTTGTTCATAGCGATGGCCCACCTGTTTCAATCGAGCACTTCCTTCGCTCCAAAGGGTAGGAAGACCGACCGAGATGAACCCTGCAAAAGCCCATTTGACAGACGTGTCACGGATGCGAGTCCTCGCCTGATCACTTTGCTTTCCTACGGTGTTATCCGAACGGTCTGACAAGGACTAAAAATAGCACCCGACAACGCATTGCTGGAAAAATTTTTTATGACGTGGGAAGAATTTTTCAATTGTTTGATCTGCGTCAAAATCGGCTATTCCTTGGGTGCTTTCCTGCAGGCCTTGTAGCCCTGACATGGACTGAGGCAAGCTGTCGATATTGACCTGAGGAAACAACAATGCTTAAAGCTTCCCTTGCTGCACTGATGTTGCTGGCGTCCACCAGCCATGCAGCGGAAACGGTCAATATCTATAACTGGACCGACTACATTGCGCCGGACACGTTAAAAAATTTCGAGACGGCCTCAGGCTACAAGGCCTCCTATAAAACTTACGAAACCAACGAAGAGCTCAACACGAAGCTGACAACGGGCCACTCCGGCTATGACGTGGTGTTTCCCTCGGTTCACTTCATGGGGCGACAGATCGAGAAGGGGCTACTCAAAACCCTCGACAAGCGTCAGCTTCCCAACTGGAAAAACCTCAATCCGGTGTTGCTCAAGGCTCTGGATAACAGCGATCCGGGCAACCAGCATGGGTTTCCCTACCTGTGGGGCAGCACCGGGATCGGCTATAACGTCGCGATGGTCAAGGCCGCGCTGGGTAAAGATGCGCCGCTCAATTCCTGGGACCTGATCCTTAAGCCTGAAACCATCAAAAAGCTTGCCCAGTGCGGCGTTGCGATTATCGACAGCGCGCCGGCCATGCTGCCGATCACCCTGAATTACCTGGGCCTTGATCCTCATAGTGAAAAGCCTGAAGACTATGTCCGGGCCCAGGCCGTACTGAGCAGCGTGCGCCCCTATGTTCGTGACTTCAGCTCCTCGCAGTACATCGCCGATCTGGCAACAGGTAAGATTTGCGTGGCGGTGGGGTATTCCGGTGACATTTCACAGGCTCAGGAGCAAGCAGCGCAGACGGGTCCGGCCATTGCGATCAACTATGTTGTGCCTAAAGAAGGCGCTCCGATGTGGTTCGACATGGTCGCCATTCCCGAAGATGCGCCGAACCCCAAGGCTGCGTATGCATTCCTGAATTATCTGCTGCGTCCGGACGTCATCGCCGGCATCACCAATGTCGTGCATTACGCCAATGGCAACGAGAAGGCTGATGCCCTGATCAAGCCAGGGCTGTGGAGCGACACCGACGTCTACCCTGATGCCGACATGCTCGACCGCCTGTTTGCCATGGCCCCGGTCTCGGTCAAGATCGATCAGTTGCGCGCAGGGATCTGGAACTCGATCAAGGCCGGCAAATAATGGATCTTTCAAACCGCTGGATTCTTAAATCAAATGTGCCTGCTGCAATTCAGTCAGCGCCTGGGCCTTGAGATGGGCCAGTAGCGGATTGCGGCGGTCTCGGGGCGCGGGCAAATCCACCGACAGCTCATGGACGATTCTGCCGGGGCGTGTGCCCATCACCAGTACGCGGTCGCTCAGGTAAAGCGCTTCGTCGACATCATGCGTGACCAGCAACAGCGTGATGGCGTGATGTCGAGCCAGTTGCAGCAGCAGGTCCTGCAGCTTCATGCGCGTGAAGGCATCCACGGCACTGAACGGCTCATCCAGCAGCAGCACACCGGGATGCGAATACAGACCGCGAGCAATCGCCACGCGTTGAGCCATGCCGCCTGACAGCGCCTTGGGCAATGCGTCGGCAAAGCCGGACAGGCCCACCTCTTCAATCAATTGCCCGACCCAGTGCCGATCAAAGTGCTGGTCGTCGCTCAAGCCGATATTGTGCGCCACGCTCAGCCACGGCATCAGGCGTGGCTCCTGAAACACAAACGCCACCTCACCGTGCAACCTGTTGACCTCGCCCTTGAAATCACGCTCAAGGCCTGCGGCAATCCTGAGCAGCGTGCTTTTGCCACAGCCGCTCGGGCCGAGCAGGCTGACAATTTCTCCTGGTCGCAATGACAGGTCAATGTCCTGCAAGACCGTACTCTCGGCAAACGCCTTGTGTGCGACGCGAATATCCATCAATGACGCTGTCATCAATCAACTCTCCCGGCTCTGGCCATTGAATGCATCGCGCCAGCTCAAAAAACGTTTTTCCAGTCCGGCCAGCAGGCCGTCGCTCAGCTTGCCCAGGGTCGCCAGCACGACAATGGCCGCCAGAACGATGTCCGGGCGCGAGGTTTCACGTCCATCACTCAACAGGTAGCCCAGACCTTTTGTCGCGGCGATCAGCTCGGCAGCCACCAGAAACATCCAGGCCAGGCTCATGCCGCTGCGCAACCCGGTGAACAGGCCGGGCAGGGCGGCAGGCAGCAGAATCCGGCGTGTCAGCCGATAGCGGCTGAAGCCGTACATCTGACCGACTTCCACCAGCTTGCGATCAATGCCGCGAATGGCTGCCACGCCATTGAGGTAGACCGGGAAGAATGCACCAATGGCAATCAGCACGATCTTGGACGTTTCGCCGATGCCCAGCCACAGCAACAGAAGTGGTACCCAGGCCAGGCTCGGAATCGAGCGCAGCCCGGCGAATGTAGGCTCCAGATAGGCCTCGGCCTCACGGCTGAGGCCCACCCAGGCGGCGAATACCAGTGCCAGGCTCGCACCGATTGCAAAGCCACTGAGCACACGCATCAGGCTGGCACTGATGTGTTTCCACAACGCGCCATCGGCCAGGTTGTAGAGGGTCAGTACGATCTCGCTGGGCGCCGGCATTTGATAGGACGGCAGCCAGCCGATGCGCACAACGAACTCGAGCAACACCACGATCAGTGCTGGTAATACCAACCCTTTACCTGACGTTTTATAACGGTCCCACACACCGCGTTTCGACGCAGTCAACAGGGCAGGCTGCGCGTGCTCGAGCGTCTTGCGTGCGCTGTTCATGGCCGAGTGATCACAGAGGCCGAGAAGTCAGGAGTAATCAACTGATCGACGACCTGCTCGACGTTCACGCCTTTGCGTACCAGTTCCTCGGAGACCAGGATCGGCGCAGCCGCCTTGGAGGACTCGACATCCCTGGTGCTCAGTTGCGGGTTGCTCAGGTCCGTACGCGACAGTTGCAGCCTGGCCACTTCCAGAGGCAGACCGGACTCCTTGGCCAGCAGGCTGGCAAGCTCTTCAGGATTCTTCACTGCCCAGTCGCGTGCTTTTTCGTAAGCCGTCAGTACGGTTTTTATCGCTTGCGGATGCTCCTTGGCGTACGACTCGGTGACGCTAAGCACGCCGTAACTGTTGAAATCCTTATTGCGATAGAGCAGGCGCGAGCCTGCCTGGATCTGACTGGCAGCCATGTGCGGATCCAGTCCAGCCCACGCGTCCACATCGCCTTTTTCCAGCGCAATGCGGCCATCCGGGTGCTGCAGATGAAGCAGTTCCACATCATCTTTTTTCAGACCGGCCTGTTGCAGGGCGCGCAGAGTAAACAGGTAAGGGTCAGTGCCTTTGGTTGCTGCGATCTTCTTGCCTTTCAGGTCTGCAACCGACTGGAGCGGCGAATCCTTGCGCACCACAAAGGCAGTCCATTCTGCCCGGCTGTAGACGTATACCGATTTGATCGGGCTACCGTTGGCCCGCGCCAATACCGCCGACAGACTGGCCGAGGAGGCGAAGTCGACACTGCCGCTGTTGAGGTATTCCAGGGAGCGGTTGCTGCCTTGACTCAATACCCAGGTCACTTTCGATTGGGGCAGCGCCTGCTCCAGCCAGCCGAAATGCTTCAGCGCAAGGCTCACCGGCGAGTAATAGGCGTAATCGAGGCGTACTTCGGCGGGCAAGGCTTCAGCGGCCTGAGCGCCGGTCTGCAGCGTGAAAGCCAGTGTGAAGCTGGTCAGCAACCATTTTGCAAGCACGCGGGATGTCTGCAGGCGGAGCGCAAAGCGAGGTAGTAGCATGGGTAGATGATCCGGATCAGAGTGAGGGAGTAACCACTGGTTTTTATTTCCAATTCAGCGGTTGAATAGGTAATAAGCGCATAAAAGGGAATATGCAGGCTCTGTGCCAGATGCCTCTGAGGGGATGTTCTGCGCGGTTTGGGGTGAACTGAAGTCGCAGGCACTGTTTTCAGGAGTACAGTGCTGTCGAGAAGCTGTTGCTGAATCAACAGTGTGGTCTGGGTCAAAAGCATCCATTGGCGGACCGCTTTACTGAGAAACATTCAGGTTTTTTGCGGCCTTTATGCAACACAAACGCTTTTTGGGACTCCTATCGTCCGTATTCTTCATTCCGAAACATTACCGAACTAGTCTTTATCCGTGATCAAGGGGCACGCATTCGACTGATCCGCAGGGACAAAAAAGGGTCGCGAACCCGCTAAGGCAAGCGCATTCGCAGCAGCGACACGCTGACTTCTCCCTTAACCGCGTAAACCGCGTACCGGACTCAGAAAATAATGAATATTCCAAACCTGTCTTCGAGCAGCCGACTTAAGCGGCGCATCGCATGGATTTCTCTTCCTACGATTTTGATGGCCTCAGCCGTGCTGTTGTTTTCCATGGGCAAAGGCGTGTACGCCGACCCGAAAAACGGCACCCAGACGCTGGTATTTCTGCGTCATGCGGAAAAACCTTCGATGGGTCTTGGCCAGCTGAACTGTCAGGGGCTCAATCGCGCCATCGAGCTGTCCGAACTGCTGCCCAAGGAATTTGGCAAGGCCGACTTCATCTTCGCCGCCAACCCGAGCCGACATGTGGAAGAGGGTGATGGTGATCTTTCTTACAGCTACGTTAGGCCCCTGATGACGGTTGGCCCGAGTGCAATCAAGCTGGGCCTGCCGATCAATATCGACTTCGGTGCCAATGACACCAGCGACCTGGCCGACGAGTTGATGCACGACAAGTACCATAACGCGATCATTTACACCGCCTGGTCCCATGGTTATCTGCCTGAGCTGATCAACAAGGTGGCCAAGGAAGCGTCCGGCAAGGATGTGAAGCTGGTCAATGACTGGGAAGGCGATGATTTTGACTCGGTGGTGGTCGTGACCTTGAAGTGGGTCGATGGCAAGGCCACGCTGGAATACCAGAATCACAAGCAGGGCCTCAACAATGGGACCGAAGCGTGTCCGCAGTCGACCTGAGGCTGAGGTTGAGGCGGTAACCTGCTGAATACATTGAATTCAATGCGTTTTTCTTCAGCAGGTTTGACGATGTCTGATGAGGGCGATCAAACCCATCCAGTCAACCGTTGAGAAACTTCATCGACTCCGCTCCGTAACGCTCACCTGCCACAGCGCCCTCGGCGGGGAATATCGCATCCAGCTGTGCCAGCTCATCCTCGCTCAGGGTGACTGAGGCTGCCGCCACGTTGCTTTCCAGGTACTTTCGCTGTTTGGTGCCAGGAATCGGGATGATCTCGTCGCCTTGTGCCAGCACCCAGGCCAGTGCCAGTTGTGAAGCGCTGATGCCTTTTGTTGCCGCCAGCGCTTTGACCTTTTCCACCAGGATCAGATTGCGATTGAAGTTCTCACCCTGAAAGCGTGGGCTGAAACGACGATAGTCGTCTGCGGAAAAGTCGTCCGGAGTGCGCAGTTCGCCAGTCAGAAACCCTCGTCCCAACGGGCTGTAGGCCACGAACGCAATGCCCAGACGCCGGCAGGTGGCGAGTACGTCATCGTGCTCCGGGTCACGCGACCACAGCGAATATTCGCTCTGTACAGCCGCCAATGGATGCACCTTGTGGGCGCGGTCGATGGTTGCGGCACTGGCCTCGCAAATGCCGATATGACGCACCTTGCCAGCCTTGACCAGCTCGGCCATGGCGCCGATGGTGTCTTCGATTGGCACGTTCGGGTCTATGCGGTGCTGATAGTAGAGGTCCAGATAATCGGTGTTCAGACGCTTGAGACTGCCGTCGATGGACTGACGAATGTATTCGGGCCGCCCGTCGACACCACGGGCGTGGGGATCGGCGCTGCGCAGGATGCCGAACTTGCTGGCCAGATAAATGCCCTCACGCTTGCCCTGTAATGCTCTGCCGAGAAGCGATTCGTTGGTGTGCGGGCCGTACATGTCAGCGGTGTCGAAAAAGGTGACGCCCAGGTCCAGTGCGCGATGCAGGGTTGCCACAGACTCCTGTTCATCGATCCCTGTGGTGTAGAAATCCGACATCCCCATGCAGCCCAGACCCATGGCGGAAACCTTGGGACCTTGTTTGCCGAGTTGACGTGTGATCACGGTGATTTCTCCTTGAGATAAAAAGACCGGGTCAGTTTCTGCTCTTTGTCTTGCGCAATAAACCGGGTGTTTCTGATTTGACTGTTCGGATTATCTAAACAGTCATCCGTGCTGGCCGTTATATGCATGACAAGTTTCATGAGCCCGCACTCCTGATCCGACAAAACGCACTAGTCAGCAAAAACGCAAAAGAGTACAAATGTACTCCATGAGCATATTAACTCCCCGCCGTAGCGCCATCCTGACCTTCATCCGCGATCGCATCGCGCAGCAAGGGCAATCGCCGAGCCTGGCAGAAATCTCCGAGGCTTTCGGTTTTGCCTCGCGAAGCGTGGCGCGCAAACACATTGTGGCCCTGACCGAGGCCGGGCTGATCGAAGTCGTGCCCCACCAGGCACGCGGCATTCGTCTGGTGCAGAACGCCTCGCGGCCAGAGCTGCTGGAAATCCCCGTACTGGGTCGCGTCGCTGCCGGTGCGCCCATCGGGCCGGATCTCGATGTGCACGCCACCCTGCATCTGGATCGGGGCACCTTCACCCGCGTACCGGACTACCTGCTGAGGGTGCAGGGGGATTCCATGATCGAGGACGGCATTCTCGATGGCGATCTGGTCGGCGTGCATCGCAACCCGCTGGCCAGCGACGGTCAGATTGTCGTCGCCCGTCTGGACGGTGAAGTCACCATCAAGCGGTTGCGTCACAGCGCCGACGGGCTGCAGTTGCTGCCACGCAACCCGGCTTACCAGCCCATTCTCGTAACGCCGGATCAGGACTTCGCCATTGAAGGTGTGTTCTGCGGTCTGGTCCGGCGCGAATGATGGGCGCCGTCGTCAGCCTGGACAGCCTGCTGGATGAGCGCAGGGTCTGGAAAGGGCGTCAGCAGTCAGCGCCGCAGGCCAGCCCGCAGCCCAGCGGCCATGCCTTGCTCGACAGCGTCCTGCCCACTGGCGGGTGGCCGCCTGCCGCACTGACTGAAATCCTGATCCCCGCCAATGGCAGTGGCGAGTTGCGCCTGATATGGCCCAGCCTGGCGCGGCTGTCCGGCATCGGTGAGCGCATCGTACTGGTCGCGCCGCCGTATCTGCCGTACCCGCAGGCCTGGCTGGCTGCCGGGGTCGATCTGCGACAGATGACCTTGATCAATGCCAGCAGCAAGGACGCCTTGTGGGCCACCGAGCAATGCCTGCGCTCCGGCAGTTGTGGGGCTGTGGTGTGCTGGCCCGGTATGGTCGATGACCGTGCGTTGCGTCGCCTGCAGGTGGCTGCCGAAACCGGACAGACCCTGGCTTTTGCCTGTCGGCCTCAGCAGGCCGCTGCCAATCCTTCGCCCGCTGCGCTGCGCATTGCTGTCGATACCCGTCCCGCACAATTGCGGGTGCTCAAATGCCGTGGCGGGCTTGCTCCCGCCTTGCCGATTCCATTCCCGACCGACGCTTGAGGTTCTTATGCTGTGGGCCTGTGTCTTGCTGCCGCAACTGGCACTCGACGGCGTCATGCGCCGCCATACCGATCCGGATGAGCCACTGGCCTTGATCAGCGGCAGCGCGCAACGTCGGGTGTTGCAGGCCGTTAATCCGGCCGCGCGAACCCTGGGTCTGCGCGCCGGACAGTCGCTCAGTGCGGCGCAGGCGTTGGTGTCGGGTTTTACGATGGTCGCCCATGATCCGTCCGAAACCGAACGCTTGCAGCAATTACTGGCAGCCTGGGCCTATGGTTTCAGCTCCAACGTCAGCCTCAAATATCCTCGCGTTCTGCTGATGGAAATCGAGTCCAGCCTGAAGCTGTTCGGGCCATGGCCGGTGTTCGAGGCAAGGTTGCGCGAAGAGCTGACCGGGCTTGGCTTTTGTCATCGCATTGTTGTGGCACCCAACCCGGTGGCCGCGCGCATGCTGGCCAACATGCACGATGGCCTGAGCATCGATTGCCCGCACGCTCTGCGTCGCACCCTTGAGCAGATGCCTGTTGACCGTATCGGCCTTGGGCGTGAAGTGGCAACGGCGTTTACCCGCATGGGCCTGCGCAATGTCCGCCAGGTGCTGGCCTTGCCGCGCGACACCCTGGCGCGGCGTTTTCCGGTCAGTGTTCTGCAGCATCTCGACACACTGCTGGGCGAGCGGCCGGTGGCCCTGGAATGCTATCTGCCGCCGGACTTTTTCGAACTGCGCATCGAATTGAATTTCGACGTCGAATCGCATCAGGCCTTGCTGTTCCCGCTCAAGCGCCTGATCGCCGATCTGGCGGTTTTCCTGACGGGACGCGACAGTGGCGTGCAGCGATTCGCCCTGCATCTTGAGCATGTCGACGGACCGGATACCGTCGTGCAGGTCGGCCTGCTCAGTGCCGAACGTGACGCTGCGATGCTGTTTGAACTGGCACGTGGCAGGCTGGAGCAGGTGCTGGTGGCCTCTCCGGTCCGTGCGGTTCGCTTGCTGGCTCGGGACTTGCCGGATTTCGTTCCCACACACCGAACATTGTTCGATGAGCGAGAGCATCAGACCTTGCCATGGGAACAACTGCGCGAACGCCTGCGGGCACGACTGGGTGACGAGTCGGTCAACGGTCTGCGCGCGCTTGCCGACCATCGGCCCGAATGTGCCTGGCAGCCGACAGCTGAAAGCAAGGCAGCCGCGACCACAAGCGTCCATGCCCGTCCGGGCTGGCTGCTGCATCAGCCGCAGGCATTGCCCGCACATACTGCCCGAATCGTGGCCGGTCCTGAGCGCATCGAGTCTGGCTGGTGGGACGGCGGCGATGTGCGTCGTGATTACTATCGGGTGGAGACCCTGAGCGGTCAGCGCGGATGGGCCTATCGCACAGTGGGCGAAAATGGCGAGCTGCTGCTGCACGGATGGTTCGCGTGAACACCGATTACGCAGAGCTGCATTGCCTGTCGAACTTCAGCTTCCAGCGAGGCGCGTCGAGTGCCCAAGAGCTGTTTCAGCGGGCTGAACGGCATGGTTACGCAGCGCTGGCGATCACCGATGAATGCACGCTGGCCGGTATCATACGGGCGTGGCAGGCCTCGAAGGACAGCGGTTTGCCCCTGATCGTCGGCAGCGAGATGCAGATTGAGAACGGGCCCAAGGTCGTGCTGCTGGTGGAAGACCTGATCGGCTACCAGGCACTGTGCCGAATCATCACCGTGGCTCGGCGTCGCGCCAAAAAGGGCGAATACCGGCTGCTGCGCGATGACATCGAGGTATCGTCCAGCGGTTTGCTGGCCATCTGGCTGCCAGACATCGATGGCGACGTTCAAGCCTGTCTGGAGCAAGGACGCTGGCTGTGTGGCCGCTTCGCCGAACGCCTCTGGCTGGGCGTCGAACTGCATCGTGGGCCGGATGACGAGCAGCGCCTCGCTGATCTGCTGGCGCTGGCGAACGCCCTGAACATTCCGGCTGTGGCCTGCGGCGACGTGCACATGCATGCCCGTGGACGACGCGCCTTGCAGGACACCATGACTGCGATCCGCCATCACACCACCGTGACCGAGGCCGGACACCGATTATTTGCCAACGGCGAGCGTCACTTGCGCACCAAAGACGCGCTTGCCGAGCTCTACCCTGACTGGCTGCTGGCAGAATCGGTGCGTGTTGCCCAGCGCTGTTCGTTCGACCTGAAAGACTTGAAGTACGAATACCCCCAGGAACTGGTCCCCAAAGGCCAGACCCCGTCGTCCTGGCTACGCGAGCTGACCGAGCGTGGCGTACGCAAGCGCTGGCCCGACGGCCTGCGCGACTCGACCCGTGAGCAGGTCGAGAAGGAGCTGGCGCTGATCGCGGAGATGAAGTTCGACAGCTACTTTCTGACTGTTCACGACATCGTCGATTTTGCCCGCCGCCAGCACATTCTCTGCCAGGGACGAGGGTCTGCGGCCAATTCGGTGGTGTGTTATGCGCTGGGGATCACTGAGCTGAACCCGGAAACGAGCAACCTGCTGTTCGAACGGTTCATCTCCAAAGAGCGCAATGAACCGCCTGACATCGACGTGGATTTCGAGCATGACCGCCGCGAGGAAGTCATTCAGTACGTGTTCCGGCGCTATGGCCGGGGCAGGGCAGCGCTTACCGCCGTGGCCAGCACTTATCACGGCTCCGGCGCGATGCGCGACGTGGCCAGGGTGCTGGGCCTGCCGCCTGATCAAATCAACGCACTGGCCGATGCCTTCAGTCGCTGGAGCGACACGCTGCCGTCCCCTGAACGCCTGCGCGAATACGGCCTCGACCCCGAAGCGCCGATGCTCAAACGAGTGCTGGCCCTGACGGACGAATTGATCGGTTTTCCTCGGCATCTCTCGCAGCATCCTGGCGGTTTCGTGATTTCCGAGCATCCCCTGGACACATTGGTACCGGTGGAGAACGCGGCCATGGCTGACCGCACCATCATTCAGTGGGACAAGGACGACCTTGATCTGGTCGGCCTGTTGAAGGTCGATATCCTGGCCCTGGGCATGCTCAGCGCGCTGCGCAGGACCTTCGATCTGGTGCACTTGCATCGCGGCAAGCAGTGGACGCTGGCGAGCATCGAGGCCGATGATCGCCCGACCTACGACATGATCAGTCGCGCCGACACCATCGGCGTGTTCCAGATCGAGTCACGGGCACAGATGGCCATGCTGCCGCGCCTCAGGCCCGAGAAGTTTTACGATCTGGTGATCGAGGTGGCCATCGTCCGGCCGGGGCCGATTCAGGGCGATATGGTCCATCCGTATCTGCGCAGGCGTAACGGTGAAGAGGCGATTAGCTATCCGCCAGCGCTTGAAAAAGTGTTCGAACGTACCCTCGGCGTACCGCTGTTTCAGGAACAGGTCATGGAAGTGGCGATCATCGCTGCCGACTACACGCCCGGCGAGGCTGATCAGTTGCGTCGTTCCATGGCGGCCTGGAAACGCCACGGCGGGCTTGAACCGCATCGCGAGCGCCTGACCAAAGGCATGTTGAAGAACGGTTACGAGCAGGCCTTCGCTGATCGCATTTTCGAGCAGATCAAGGGCTTCGGCAGTTACGGCTTCCCCGAGTCCCACGCCGCCAGCTTTGCTTTGTTGACCTACGCCAGTTGCTGGCTCAAGTGTCATGAGCCGGCGGCCTTCACCTGCGCCTTGATCAACAGTTGGCCCATGGGCTTTTACAGCCCGGATCAACTGTTGCAGGACGCACGCCGCCATCACATTGAAATCCGCCCGGTGGATGTGCGGTACAGCGACTGGGATTGTTCACTGGAACCCATCGAGCATCCCGACTACAGGCGCAATCTGGCGATTCGTCTAGGGATGCGCATGGTGCGCGGCTTTCGGGAAGAAGATGCGCTGCGTATCGAAAGCGCCAGAGCGACTCGTGCGTTCGTCGATGCCACTGACCTGACGATTCGCGCCGGGCTCGACCACCGCGCTGCTGAGTCTCTGGCCGATTCCGGTGCATTGCGTGGCCTGATCGGCCATCGGCATCGGGCACGTTGGGAAGTGGCCGGTGTAGAAGCCCAGCGGCCCTTGTTTGATGATCTGCCCAGTGAAGAACATCAGGTCACGCTGCCGCTGCCCACCGTGGCCGAGGATCTGGTCGCCGACTACGCCACGTTGGGCACCACGTTGGGGCCGCACCCGTTGGCCTTGCTGCGTCGCCAACTGGCCGCCAGGCGCTTTCGCAGTTCGCAGGATTTGCTCACCCTGGAGAATGACCGAACCCTTAGCGTGGCAGGACTGGTCATCGGCCGGCAGCGCCCCGGCACGGCCAGTGGCGTGACCTTTGTGACCCTGGAAGACGAATTCGGGATGGTCAATGTCGTTGTCTGGCGCGACCTGGCCGAGCGTCAGCGTAAAGTGCTGGTCGGTTCACAGTTGCTGCAAGTGTTCGGGCGTCTGGAGTCCAAGAGTGGTGTCAGGCATCTGATCGCCCAGCGGTTGTATGACCTGACGCCGTTGCTGACCGGGCTGGATGTGCGCAGCCGGGATTTCCAGTAAGCGCAGGGGCGCGAAACAGGCTCGCAATTTGCAGCATTGAACGCCTTCCCATTCTGTCCACGAGAGGCCTTGCATGTACAAAGACTATCCAGCCGCTTATCAGGTGAGCAAAGGTGCCGCACTGCAGGTTGATACGGCCTTTTACGAGCGCATCCGCGCCAATGCGCAGCAGCGCACACTGGTCGAGCAGTTCGAAGTGCCGATCCGCACCGGTCGCGCCTGGAAGGTCAAGGCCGGGCAAGTGTTTCGCGTCACCACACCGGTCGGCCCGCAGGTGGGTGATTTCAACGTCTGGAACGCCAATGATCCCCGCGAACGGCTGTGGGCGGCCAGAACCCGTCAGTTGCAGGGCGCTCATGTCAGCACTCACGACCGGCTCTGGTCGAACCTGCCATTCCTGCGCCCCATGGTCACCATCACTGACGACAGTCTGGCCAGTTACGGCATCGACGAGCACGGCGGGCGACTGCATGACCTGCTGGGGACGCGCTGCGACCCCTACGTCAACAAGATGCTGACCGGCGAGGACTTCCATCATCATTGCCATTCGAACCTGACACGCGCGGTGCTGCCCTACGGCCTGACCGAATTCGATGTGCACGACGTGTTGAACATCTTCCAGTGCACCGGGCTCAACCATGACGACATGTACTTCATGAAGGCTTGCCCGGCGCAGCAGGGGGACTATCTTGAATTCTTCGCCGAAATCGATCTGCTGTGCGCCTTGTCGACCTGCCCGGGCGGTGACCTGTCGCTGCCGATGTGGGGGCCGGATGCCCAGGATCCGTTAAGCGTATGCAGGCCGTTGGGTGTGGAAATCTATGACCTGCAAGCGTCCCTGCTGGAAGGCTGGCAGTCCCCACAGCGCGCAGCGTACAACGGGCTGCATGGTCTGCAGATCGCCAAGGCTGAATGGGAGATCTAGATTTCTGGCGTCCTGGGCGGCGCCTTATCTGATCACACGCCCCTTGATGATGGATCGAGAACTTGTGGGAGGCGGCTTGCATCACGCCGAGCGCGCCATCCTGCGCAATCCCCAGATCATCGCAGCGCCCATACCCAGCATGGCGACCAGCAATGCGGGATAGCTGACCCACCACTGCAGCGGGGCGGTCATCATGCTGAATTCCGACATGCCGCCGATCCCGGCGATGAGGTTCAGCGGCAGGAAGACCACATTGATCAGGGTCAGCTTGCGCAGCAGGGTGTTGGTGCTGTTGTTGACCAGGTTGCCCCGTGCATCCATCAGCCCGGCAAAGACCGTCGAGTAGATTTCAGCCTGTTTGTAGCACTGGTCGTTCTCGATGATCATGTCGTCGATCAACGCCAGGCTGGCGCTGCCATACTGTTTGCCCTGCGCATGATTGCGCAGGCGGGTGAGGACCGTGCCGTTGCTGTGGATCGCGTTGATGTAATACACCAGGCTTTCGCTAAGGTTGAACATCTGCAGCAAATGGCGGTTTTCCAGCGATGAATTAAATTTCTGCTGCAGTTCGCGCGCCACCATCTTGATCACCTTCAAGTGGCCCAGATAGTGATGGATGTTGTTGAACAGCATTTCCAGCAGGATATCCAGCGGCTGTTCCAGGGGGCGTTGCGTCACCAGTGACGTCAGTGGCTGGTCGTCGTCGCAGATCAACAGCAACTGATCCTGTTTGAGCAAGACGCCGAATGACGAAACATCAAACGAAAAACTGTCCTGGCCCGAATAGTTCTCGGGCCGCTTCCAGATCAGAAACAACGCATCGGGGTGAAACTCGATGCGCGAGATTTCATCCGGGTCCAATGCGGATGCCACGGCATGCTCATCCAGATGAAAACGCTCCGCCAGCAGCGTGCGCTCGCTGGCGTCCGGTTTGCTGAACCACAGCACCTGAGCGGTTTGTGGGTCACAGGCTTGCAGGCGGTTTGCATCGAGTTTCAGGCCTTTGATCATCGGACGTCACCAGGCCTGACCGAGGCGTTTGAGTTCGAGGCGGCGGATAAACTCCTCCAGCACCAGACTGTACAGATCGTCCTGCAGGTAAGCGTCTTCGATACCGGCGTCCAGGTTGGGGTTGTCGTTGACTTCGATGACGACCACCTTGTCGCCTGCCTGCTTCAGGTCAACGCCGTAAAGGCCGTCACCGATCAGGTTAGCGGTCTTGAGCGCCAGTTCGACCACGGCTCGTGGCGCTTCGTGAACCGCCAGGGTGCGGCATTCGCCATTGATCTCGGCACCGACGGCCTTGTGGTTGTAGATCTGCCAATGCCCCTTGGACATGAAGTACTGGCAGGCAAAGATCGGCTTGCGGTTGAGGATGCCGATGCGCCAGTCGTACTCGGTGTAGAAAAACTCCTGTGCCAGCAGCAATACCGAATGCTCGAATAACTGAGCCGTGGCGGTCTGCATTTCTTCAGGCGTGCTGACCTTGATGACTCCGCGCGAGAAGCAGCCGTCAGGGATTTTCAGCACCAGCGGAAAACCGAGGCGTTCAGCAACGCCTTCCAGCTCTTCGGGCCTGTCCTTGTAGAGGATTTCTGTGCGCGGCATACCCAGATCGTGGCTCTTGAGCAGGTCGGTCAGGTACACCTTGTTGGTGCAGCGCAGAATGGACGTGGAGTCGTCCATGACCACCAATCCCTCGCTTTCCGCTTTCTTGGCAAACCGGTAGGTATGGTTATCGACACTGGTGGTTTCACGGATCAACAGCGCGTCGTATTCGGCCAGTCGCGCATAGTCCTTCTTCTCGATCAATTCGACATCGACACCCAGTCGCTGACCGACGCGAATGAAACTGGCCAGTGCCTCGGCATTGGAGGGCGGCAATTGCTCATGCGGATCATGCAGGATCGCCAGGTCGTAGCGGGCCAGACGGCGCGACTTGGGCTGACGCCAGATCTTGCGACTGAAACCATCCAGCGCGAGGGCGAACTCGTCTTGCTGATCGTCACGCAAGCGGGGCAGTGCGCCAGCCTTGATACCTGAAATGTGCCAATTATCCCGCTTGCGGAATTCAACCAGCAGAATCGGACAGGGAAACGCTTCGAACAACTGGCGCGCCAGATCGTTCAGGGGCGCCAAGGTTGTCTGACCGAAGTAAAGGGTCAGGGTAAAACTGTCGGTGTCATCATAAGGGTGATCCTGAAGTGCGGTTTCCAGCAACTTGTCCAGGTCATCCAGTGCCAACCCGTACAGTGACTTGCGCGTCAGTTCGCTGACCGTGCGCACTGAAGGAATCACATGATGCTGACGCGCCTCAGCCAACAGCGAACAGTAATAACCGTGGCCCAGGTACTTGTAGCTCCGGCACAGGTTGATGACCTGTACACGCTTGCCTGCTGTGGCCTTCAGCGGTTTTTCCAGATAGTCCTGAGCCGTCATCAGGTCTTCGCTGGGGAAGTAGGACGCCCAGTCTTCCAGTCGCTCGACAATAATGACCACTTGGCTCTGTGCTGCAAAAGGAACGGCGGGATAAGCCCGTTTCGTTGTTGCTGAAACTTCACGTTGAGCCGATACTTCGTTCATCTTCACCTGCGCCGCTGACATGGGTAATCGATCCGATGGGAAACAGTCCTTTCTATTAAGCATGTGCTTATTGAAATGTCCCGTTTCGTTACACAACTTTTACGGCGGTGCAGATGGACTTTATATTTCGCGGTGCAGTGGAATCCGATGTCGAGGGTTTGTTGTTTCTGGAGAACCAGTGCTTCGAAGGTGACCGTCTGACGGCACGCAGTTTCAACTGGATGATCCGTCGGGCCAACGCTTGTCTGATCGTGGCCGAGCGGGCCGGGCAACTGACCGGTTATGCACTGGTGCTGTTTCACCGTGGCACATCGCTGGGGCGTCTGTATTCGCTGGCGATTGCCGATGCCGCGCGCGGTCAGGGGCTTGGCAAGCAGCTGTTGCAGCGCGCAGAGCAGCAGGCGGTCGAGCGCGATTGTGCTTATCTGCGTCTGGAAGTGCGGCCCGATAATCTCGCCGCCATCGGTCTATATGAACGCAGCGGCTATCGACGCTTCGCGCAGGTCGACGATTACTATCAGGACCATGCGCCGGCCCTGCGGTATGAAAAGCGGATTGTCGAGCACGCCCGACACAATGGTCGTTCGGTGCCTTACTACCAGCAAACGCTGGATTTCACCTGCGGCCCGGCCTGCCTGTTGATGGCGATGAAAGCCTTGCAACCCGGGCGCTCGATGATGCGTGCCGAGGAGTTGCAGATCTGGCGTGAGGCGACCACCGTATTCATGACCTCGGGGCATGGCGGATGCAGTCCGCAGGGACTTGCGCTGGCAGCCTGGCGGCGCGGCTTTGCCGTGAAACTGTTGGTGTCGGTGTCCGGGCCTTTGTTCTTGAACGGTGTGCGCAGCGATACCAAGAAGCAGGTGGTGCGCCTGGTACACGAGCAGTTCTGTCGCGAACTTGACGCTTCAGGCGTCCAGATGCTGGCCGATCATGCCTTGAACCTGCCGCGTGTGCTGGCGGAAGGCGGCAAGCCGCTGGTGCTGATCAGCAGCTATCGCCTGACCCGCTCCAAGGCGCCGCATTGGGTGATGGTCACGGACTGCGACAACGATTTCGTCTATTTGCATGACCCGGATATCGATCACAGCCTGCACCGCCAGGCCCTGGACTGTCAGCATCTGCCGGTGAGCCATGCCGACTTCAATCGAATGAGCTGTTTCGGGACGGACAAGCTGCGTGCCGCCGTGGTTGTTTACCCGGCAACACGTTCTGGCCGTGATCGTGCACACGCTTCATGAACGGCTATGGCTTTAATGACGGGGCAAGGCTAGTGTGTGCGCCGCAGATGACGAAGCACTGGATGGGCCGGGCAGGGAAGAATGGCAGAACGCCCGTTACGGGCACGTGTATTGACTGGTCATTTGGAATGCCCGCTTATGAAACCCTCCTTCACGGTATTGTGCGTGCTGGCTGTTGCCTTGGGCCTGTCGGGCTGCATCAGCGCGCCGGTCCCGCTGACGCCCCAGACCGCCGAGCGGTTGCGGCAGCAGCCACCGGTTCGCTTTCTGCTGTCGTTCGACGACGGTCCGAGCGCATCCGGCTTTCACAATCCGACAGCCGAGGTGCTCGACAGCCTGGCCGACAATCCCCTTGAACCGAACATCAAGGCCGTGTTTTTCGTGCAGACCGGCGCCACCGGTGCGGGCAACAGTGACGAGGGGCGGGCGCTCATGCACCGCGAGCACCAGGAAGGTCATCTGCTGGGCTTTCACACTGCAACGCCACATCACACCAACCATCGCTCGTTGTCGCCAGAGGAACTGGATCATTCGTTGACTCAAGGTAGCGCGATCATTGAGTCGATCACCGGCGTGCCGACCGTCTTGCTGCGCCCGCCCTTCTGGAATTACGACAAACGTACATTCAGCGCCTACCAGCAACACGGACTGCATGTGCTGCTGACCGACCTGAGCGCCAATGACGGAAAAATCTGGGGCTACAACTTCAGCCTCAGGCGGCGCTCCAATATGGTCAGTCAGTTATCACAAGTGCGCGAACGCATCGCCGCCGGCGAGTTACCCGCGGTCGATGGGGTGATTCCGGTGGTGGTGACGTTTCATGATCTGAACCGCTATACCGCGCGACATACGCGAGAGTACCTGCAGATTCTGCTCGACAGCGCCAACCAGACCGGCGTGCGGCTGTCTTCCAGGCCGTTCTACGACGACAGCGCGCAATTGCAGCGCGCAGCCATGGCTCGTACAGTCAAGGATGATGCGGAACCAGTGAAGCTCCCAGGCCTGTGGAACTGGATCTGGGACCATAACGCTGATTGAGTCAGCAACCCTTCGATTGAATATTCCGGCCCCTTCGCGGACAAGTCCGCTCCCACTGGCTGAAACCGGTTTTCAGCGCGTAGAAGTGGACCTGGCGGCGTTCCGTTTTTCCACGAAGACTGCCTTTCGGGCGCAACCCTTCGATTGAATATTCCGGCCCCTTCGCGGACAAGTCCGCTCCCACTGGCTGAAACCGGTTTTCAGCGCGTAGAAGTGGACCTGGCGGCGTTCCGTTTTTCCACGAAGACTGCCTTTCGGACGCAACACTTCGACCGAATATATCGCCCCCTGAGCCAGGATCGCCAGTCAGCTCAGCGTGTTCTTGCGCACGTGACCACCCTGAACAATCATCGCCAACCGTTCGCCTTGACCCACCAGGCAATGGATGTCGGTCAGTGGATCGCCGTCCACTACCAGTACGTCGGCCATTGCGCCCTTGGCGATGCAACCCAGCTCACCCTCGCGTTGCAGAATCTGCGCCGCCACGCTGGTCGCGCTGCGCAGTGCAGCCAGATTGCCCAGCAGCTCGGCGCGAATTTTCAGTTCATGGGTTTGATACTCATGCATCTCACCCAACAGATCGGAGCCATAGCCCATCGGCACCCCAGCTTCAGCGAACAGCAGCAGCGCATTACGTCCGGCCTGACGAACGTCCTCGATCTTGGCCACCGAGTCAGCCGGCAGGCCGAA
Source organism: Pseudomonas asturiensis (assembly GCF_900143095.1). Classification (GTDB taxonomy): domain Bacteria; phylum Pseudomonadota; class Gammaproteobacteria; order Pseudomonadales; family Pseudomonadaceae; genus Aquipseudomonas; species Aquipseudomonas asturiensis. Next base: position 470,674 of record NZ_FRDA01000001.1, read on the forward strand.
ACGCTCACCGTATTCAGCGAGCATTTCGTAGGTGACTTGGGTCGGCACCGCAAACGCGCCTTTTTCGGCCATCAGACGGGCTGTGTCGGCGTCTACCAGATTGCCGTGCTCGATGGTGCGCACGCCGCACTCAATGGCCCGGCGAATGGCGCGTGCGGTGTAGGCGTGTGCCATGACGTAGGTATTGGCCGCGGCGGCCTCATCGACAATCGCGCGGATTTCAGCCTCGCTGTACTGCGTGTTGGCAATCGGGTCAGTGGGTGAGGACACGCCGCCCGAAGCCATGATCTTGATCTGGTTGGCGCCTTGTTGCAGCTCTTCGCGCACCGCCAGACGAACGTTATCGACGCCGTCCACCACCCGCGCAATCGCACCGGCGCGGAAGCAGCACGAGCAGGGTTCGTTGAGCAGCAGTTCACCGCGAGCGCGCATGTCGCCATGGCCGCCGGTCTGGGACAGGGCCTTGCCTGAGGCAAAGATTCTCGGCCCCGGAATCAGCCCCAACTGAATGGAACGCGCCAGCGCCCAGTCAGCGCCGCCTGCATCACGTACGGTGGTAAAACCGCGATCCAGCATGGCGGACAGAATCGGCAGGGCGCGGTACATGATGATTGCATTGGGTTGCAGCGCATTCATGCCCAGATTGGCGTTGGATGCCAACACGTGCACATGGCAGTCGATCAGACCCGGCATCAGGGTCTTGCCGCCCAGGTCAATCACTTGATCGCCAGGTCCGGCCGGCTCGCCTTCGGGGCGAACATCCACGATGCGTTCGCCCTGGATCACGACTTCCTGACCCGAAATCAGTTGTCCCTGTTCCAGGTCCAGCAGGCGACCGTTGCGCAGGATCAGACGTTGGGATTGAGCAGTACTCATTGATAGGCTCCAGTCAGAGGACGGTTCACGGCAGTTGAGCGGTCGCGATAGAGCGTCGCGCCAATACCGCTGACAATGGCGGCGAACATGATGTAAAAGGCCGGTGCAAGGTTGCTGCCGGTCGAGGCAATCAGCCAGGTGATGGTGAACGTCGCGAAGCCGCCGAAAATGGTCACGGCAAAGTTGTAGGCCACCGACAGGCCGGTAGACAGCACATGGGTCGGCAGCAGCTCACCGAACGCGGCGAGGATCGAGCCGATGTAGCCGGAAATCAGCAGGCCGAGCACCAGTTCGAAAATCAGCAGCGAGAACAACCCCGGCATCTGGTTGATGAACAGAAACATCGGATACGCGCTGAAGAAGATGGCGATGGCTGACCCCAGCAGCCAGGTGCGGTTGCCTGTGCGATCTGCCATGGCGCCCACCAGCGGCGTGGCGACGATCAACACGGCGCCACCCATCATGCCGGCGCTGAAACCCATCCATGATGGCAAGCCGAGCACGCGCTGTGCGTAGGACGGAATGTAGAACAGGATCGCGTAGGTGCAGACGGTCCAGAGCACCACCAGCGAAAAGCTGATCAGGGTCTGGCGCGGATAGGTCTTGATGACCTCGCGCAGTGGCGAGTCGACCGGTTTGCTCGCCGTGTAGGCGGGCGTCTCGTCAACGCGACTACGGATGTAGAAGCCCACCGGGCCGATCAGGGTGCCGATCAGAAACGGCACGCGCCAGCCCCAGCTTTCCAGTTGCGCCTGCGTCAGGTAGCTGGACAGGATCGCGCCCAGCGCCGAACCGAGCAGCACAGCGACGCCGATGCTGGCCTGAATCCAGCTGGAATAGAACGCTTTTTTGCCGGCGGGCGCGTGTTCGGTCAGAAACGCCGTGGCGCTGCCCATCTCGCCGCCTGCGGAAAAGCCTTGCAGCAGGCGCGCGAGCACAATCAGCACCGGGGCCATGTAGCCGATCTGCGCAAAGCTTGGGGTCAGCGCGATGATCAACGTGCCTAGCGCCATGAGCAGAATGGTCAGCGACAGGGCTGCCTTGCGCCCGCGCTTGTCGCCGTAGATACCCAGCACGATGCCGCCCACCGGGCGCATGAAGAAACCTACGCCAAAGGTGGCCAGTGCCAGCAGGTAAGAGGTCAGCTCGCTGCCGGTCGGGAAGAATACTTTGGCGATGATCACCGAGAAAAAGCTGTAGACCGTGAAGTCGAACCACTCCAGGCCATTGCCAATGACCGTGGCGGTGACGGCGCGACGCGCCTGTCTGTTATGAGAGTGCGTGAGAGATTGTTGTGGTGTGCTCACTTTTTAGCTCCTGCATGCAATACACGCAGGGAACGACCCTGCATTGATAAAGGGGGCAGAGTCGGAAGGTGAAACAGAATCAGGTCTAGCGCCCGTTAGGGTTGAGAGTAGGCGCAGTCCCGGTTTTGAGAAAACGCTCTTTACGCAGGTTTGCATGCGCACCGTGCATGCAAGGCATCAGCCTTGTGAGGCGATCTCTTGAGTCAGCCATTTCTCGAACGCCCTTGCGGCACGGCGCGGCGTCTTGCCGCCAGGCGTCAGCAGGTAGTAGCCGCCGACTGCGCCGACGCTTGTGCTGCACGCAGGCACCAGCGCACCGGACTGCACATGACGATCGATCATCGGCTGCCAGCCCAGCACGATGCCGTGTCCCGCCATGGCCAGATCCACCAGCACCGGGTACAGGTTGACGGTCATGCGCTTGCGGATCAGCGACGCATCGACACCCTGGCGGCCGAACCAGTCGTTCCAGGACAGCCACTGGCGCTGGCCGTCTTCCAGCATCAGCAGGCAATGGTCGAGCAGTTGCACAGGTTCCAGCAGTTGACCATCGAGGTAGTCGGGCGAGCAGTAAGCGTTCACCGATTCGGCAAACAGCAAACGGCTGTTCATTCCCGCAGGCGAGGTTTCACGCAGGAAGTACAACGCCAGGTCGAATTCGGCACGAATCAGTGAATCCAGCCCATCAACGACGCGCAAACGGATATCCACGCCGGGGAATTCGTCGCGATAGCGACCCAGCAAAGGGCCCAGCCATAAGGCCGCGACGCCGCTGGAACACGCCAGCGTCAGTTGTTGCTCGCCACTGTGAGTAATGACCTGCGCCGTCGCCTCTGCACACAGCGTCAGCACGCGCTGGATCTGTTCGGCATAGATCTGCCCGGCGACGGTCAGGTGAATACGTTTGTGCTCACGACGAAACAGTGCCCGCCCCAAAAACTCTTCCAGCTGCGCCACCTGTCGACTGATCGCGCTTTGCGTCAGATTCAGTTCAGTGGCTGCACGGGTAAAGCTGCCATGGCGAACCGTGGCCTCGAAAGCGATCAGGTTTTGCAGAGGCGGCAACGGCTCTATACGCATGAAAGCTCCGAATCAGAGGCTGTCGGGAAACGGAATGGACAACAACCAGTCCTTGAACACGCACAACGACGGCAGGTTCTGAAAGCGAGTGGCGTAGGCCAGATAGTAATTGCGGCCGCTGTCCAGCGGTTCGAACAGGGTCACCAGTTCACCGCTGCCGAGTTCGTCCTGCACCAGAATGCGTGGCACCAGCGCGATGCCGATGCCTGCGGCGACCGCCTGGATCAGGTGCGAGGTCAGCTCGAAGCTCGGTCCGGGGCGCATTACGTGATGATCCAGCCGGTTGCGCTCGAACCAGTCCGACCAGGCATTGGGGCGCGACACCACGCTGAGCAGCGAATGCTGCGCCACTTGCGCGGGCGTCATCGACGCATAGCCCTCAAGCGCGCCGGGGCTGGCAATGAGCACCAGCTTCTCGCTGACCAACGGGTGCGCGATGTAGCCCGGCCAGTTGCCCGTGCCGGCGCAAATGATCGCGTTCATTTCGCTGGCCGCCGGCGTCAGGTCGGCGTGGACGATGCGCGAGTGAACATGCACCACATAGCCAGGATGACGAGCATAGAAGTCATTCATGCGCGGCAGCAGCCATTTCGAGCCGAAGGTGGGCAAGACCGCCAGATGCAGGGTGCCGCCTTCGGCTTTGTGCGCGATGGTCTGCAGGGTTGCGCTGCGGATTCGACCGAGGGCGGCGGCCAGTTCGTGCTGATACAGCGCGCCTGCGGTGGTCAGCTCGATGCGCCGGCCATCGCGCTTGAACAATTCAACCTCGAGCTGGGCTTCCAGCGCCTGAACCTGACGGCTCACCGCACTCTGGGTCAGCGTCAGCTCATCGGCGGCCTTGGTAAAGCTGCCATGCCGGGCGGCGGCCTCAAAAGCAATGAGCAGCGACATCGAAGGCGTCAGTCTTCTGGGATTCATTCATAAAACTCATGGAAAAACGGCAGCTTTTACGTTTGCGCTGAAGCGTCGCAGGCCGGAGAATCACGTTAACCGTTGATATTGCCGTGCTTGCGAGTCATTCGAAGCATACGTGCTTTGCATATAAAAAGCCTAACCAGTCAGGAAAGCCACCATGATTGCGCTGTTGAAACCGATGCCCGAACAGGTCCTTCACTATGAGCGTTTCCTCAACGCCCTGAGCGAGGGTGGTTTTCGCGGGGAGATCGCCCGGGACATCGGGTCGCGCACTGTGCTGGCCACTGACAACTCCATCTATCAGCGCCTGCCACAGGCAGCGGTGTTCCCGATGGACAGCCATGACGTGGCCATCGTTGCACGGCTTGCGGCTCGTCCCGAATTCAAACAGGTGGTCCTGACACCACGTGGCGGCGGCACCGGCACCAACGGCCAGTCGCTCACCGATGGGGTGGTGGTCGATCTGTCGCGGCACATGAACAACATCCTGGAAATCAACGTCGAGGAACGCTGGGTGCGGGTCCAGACTGGTGTGGTCAAGGATCAGCTCAATGCCGCGCTCAAGCCCCACGGGCTGTTTTTTGCCCCCGAGCTGTCGACGTCGAACCGTGCCACCGTGGGCGGCATGATCAACACCGACGCCAGCGGGCAGGGCAGTTGCACGTACGGCAAGACCCGTGACCACGTGCTGGAACTGTCCACCGTGTTGCTGGGCGGCTCGTATGTGAATACCCAGGCCATGGACGACCGGCAATTGGCTGGCGAACAGGCACGAGTTGATCGCGCGGGCGATGTCTATCGCTGCGCGCAGCAGATTGCCGATACTCAGGCGCAACTGATCAAGGATATCTTCCCGCCGCTCAATCGCTGCCTGACCGGCTATGACTTGGCGCACCTGCGTGAAGAGGACGGGCGCTTCAACCTCAACAGCGTGCTTTGTGGCTCCGAAGGCTCGCTGGGCTTTATCGTCGAAGCCAGACTCAACGTGCTGCCCATCCCGAAGCACTCGATTCTGGTCAATGTGCGTTACGCAGGCTTCATGGATGCACTGCGCGACGCCAAGGCGTTGATGGCACACAAACCACTGTCCATCGAAACCGTGGACTCCAAGGTCCTGATGCTGGCGATGCAGGACATCGTCTGGCATGGCGTTGCCGAGTACTTTCCTCAAGACCCGGCCACGCCGACGCTGGGCATCAACCTGATCGAATTCAGTGGTGATGAGCTGAACGAGCTCGAACAGCGTGTGCATGCGTTTGTCGCGCACCTGCAGACCGACACCTCGGTGGTACGCCTGGGTCATACGCTGGCAATCGGCAGCGCGGCGGTCAATCGCGTCTACACCATGCGTAAACGGTCTGTAGGGTTGCTGGGCAACGTCAAGGGCGAGGCGCGTCCGCAGCCGTTTGTCGAGGACACGGCCGTGCCGCCGGAAAACCTGGCCGACTACATTCAGGAATTCCGTGCGCTGCTGGACAGCTACGGACTGCAATACGGCATGTTCGGCCATGTGGACGCAGGCGTGCTGCACGTGCGGCCGATTCTGGACATGAAAGATCCGGCGCAGGCGGCATTGATTCGACCGATTTCCGATGCCGTCGCCGCGCTGACCAAGCGTTACGGCGGCCTGCTCTGGGGTGAGCACGGCAAGGGACTGCGCTCGCAGTATGTGCCTGAGTACTTCGGCGAGCTGTACCCGGCTCTGCAGGCGCTCAAGGCGGCCTGTGACCCGTTCAACCAGCTCAACCCCGGCAAGATCGCGACACCGGCTTCAGTGCCCGAGGCGCGTCTGACGCGGGTGGACGAGGTGAAACTGCGTGGTGATCTGGACCGCACCATCGACGAGCGTGTCTGGCAGAGCTACGACACCGCGCTGCATTGCAACGGTAACGGCGCCTGTTACAACTACGACCCGGACGATGCGATGTGCCCGTCCTGGAAAGCCACTCGCGATCGTGTGCACTCGCCCAAAGGCCGTGCGTCGCTGGTCCGGGAGTGGCTGCGCCTGCAAGGCGAGCAGGACGTCAACGTGCTGACCGCCAGTGCCAGGGCTCGTACGGCCAGCGTGGTCAGGAGCCTGGCGGAACGCACAGTGAACAGCGTAGCCCGGGTGGCCGGACAGAAGGACTTCTCCCATGAGGTGTACAACGCCATGTCGGGCTGCCTGGCATGCAAGTCCTGCGCGGGTCAGTGCCCGGTCAAAGTCAACGTCCCCGAGTTTCGCTCGCGCTTCCTGGAGCTGTACCACAGCCGCTACCTGCGTCCGCTCAAGGATTATCTGATCGGTTCGCTGGAATTCAGTATCCCGTATCTGGCGCGTTTTCCTGCGCTGTACAACGGCGTGATGGGCGCAAGGCCCGTGCGCTACGTGCTTGAACACGTGGCAGGCATGGTCGACAGCCCTCTGTTGAGCCGGATGGACTTTCGCGCAGCCTGCGCGCGCTGGAACGTGGGTATCGCGACACCTGCGCGTCTGGCAGCACTGACCGAGCAAGAGCGTCAGCGTACGGTGGTGCTGGTGCAGGATGCGTTCACCCGCTACTTCGAAACCCCGCTGGCGGCGGATTGGCTGGAGCTGATCTCGCGTATGGGGTATCAGGTCTATCTCGCGCCGTTTGCCCCCAACGGCAAGCCATTGCAGGTCCAGGGCTTCCTGGCGGCGTTCGAAAAGGCGGCGAGCTTCAACAGCCAGTCGCTGCGCACGCTGCAGGAGTCCGGCATTCCGCTGATCGGGCTCGACCCGGCCATGACGCTGGTCTATCGCCAGGAATACAGCAAGACCCTGGGCAGCGAACATGTACCGACCGTCCTGCTGCCGCAGGAATGGCTGGCCTCGGCGCTGGTCGAACAGGGCTCCGAAGCAGAGAGCGAGACGTATTACTTCCTGCCGCACTGCACCGAAAAGACCAACGAACCGGCCAGCGTCGCCCTGTGGCAGAAGGCATTCGCCCGTAATGGTTTGACGCTGCAAGTACTGGCGAGCGGCTGCTGCGGCATGTCTGGCACCTACGGCCACGAAACCCGCAACGTGAAGACCAGCGAGATCATCTACAGCCAGTCGTGGCAGCCACTGGTGGCGCGTCATGGCGGTGATGACCGTCTGGTGGCTGATGGTTACTCGTGCAGGAGTCAGGTCAAACGGCAGGATGGCAAGGTGATCAGGCATCCGTTGCAGGTACTGCTGGAGCGGTTGCGGGCGAATTGATGATTAGGCTGATGAGCACGGGTCGCACGGGCTAATTGCAAAAAACGTAAGAGCGAGCTTGCTCGGAAAGGGGGCGGTACATTCAGCCGACGTGGTGCGCCTGAACGTCAGTCTTCGTGGACAAACGGAACGCCGCCCGGTCCACTCCTAAGGACTGAAAACCGGCCTCAGCCAGTGGGAGCGGACTTGTCCGCGAAGGGGGCGGTACATTCAGTCGAAGGGTTGCGTCTGAACGTCAGTCTTCGTGGACAAATCCACTCCTACAAATCAAAACCGGTATCAGCTAGTGGGAGCGAGCTTGCTCGCGAAGAGGCCAGTGCAGACCCTGACAATGAGGCGCCTGAACCGACGCCTTCGTGAGCAAGCTCCCACAGGTTTATGGGTGAACAACACTCAAACCAGGTACTTTCTGAACCACCCCAGCGTCCGGTCCCACGCCAGCTTTGCCGCGGCTTCGTCATAGCGAGGGGTCGAGTCGTTGTGGAAGCCGTGGTTGGCGCCCGGATAAATGTAGGTTTCGTAAGTCGTGCCAGCGGCTTTCAGGGCCTGTTCGTAAGCGGGCCAGCCCTCGTTGATGCGGGTGTCCAGTTCGCCGTAATGAATCATGATCGGCGCCTTGATCTTTGCCACATCCTCGGATTTCGGCTGACGCCCGTAGAACGACACGGCAGCGCCCAGCTCCGGGTAGGCCACGGCTGCCGCGTTGGTCACGCCACCGCCATAGCAGAAACCGGTGATCCCGACTTTGCCGGTGGTAGCGTCGTGCTTCATCAGCCACTCGATGGCGGCGAAGAAGTCGTTCATGAGTTTTTCAGGATCGACCTTCTGTTGCAGCTCGCGGCCCTTGTCGTCGTTGCCGGGATAACCGCCCACCGATGACAGCCCGTCCGGCGCCAGGGCTATGAATCCGGCCTTGGCCACGCGTCGCGCGACGTCTTCTATGTAAGGGTTCAGACCCCGGTTTTCATGCGCCACGACAATAGCCGCGACCTTGCCCGTAGCCTTGGCCGGACGCACAAGATAGGCCCGCACCTGACCATGCCCCTTGGGCGAGGGGTAGGACACGTATTCGGCGATGATATCCGGGTCGGTGAATTCCACCTGCTCGGCCAGCGCATAATTGGGGCTCAGCGACGCAAGCAGCGCGCTTGCAGTCAGGCCCCCCAGGGTGAACACTGCCGCGCGGTCGAGGAATTCGCGCCGGTTGATCTTGCCATGCGCGTAATAGTCGTAAAGTTCGAGCAGTTCAGGGGCAAAGTCTTTCGCTGTGAGACGTTCCATCCGTACCCATCCTTCTGGATTGTTAAGCTTTGTAAGAAAAATCGGCGAGCGCAGCCACTTTTCGTACCGAGCCTGGAGGCTATAGGCGCCACGACGGCACACTGACGAGTCCGGCTCCATTAAAGCAGTGTTTGGCCCCAAGGCGATATTTCAGCTGCGTAACCGGCCAGCCAGACGCGTTAGTTGAATTGTTCGAAAGCCAGTGCGGCACTTTCCCGGTCTTACGCCTTCAAACAAGTCCTGCTCACGCCACAGGCGATAACATAATTGTCGCGCGGCACATCAAGCGCGGCTGGTTTTTGCCGACAATACGTCATGAATTGTGCCTTGTGACCCCTGAGCGCATTCGACCTGCACCTTCGAGATAACACGATGATTCTTTCCTCTGATGACCGTTCCCAGTTGTTCAAGGAAACTGCTGTGCAGTTCTGGAAACACATCGTCCCGATTGTGTATTTCGCGCTGCTCATCCACTTCGTGTTGTTTTTTGTGTTCTTTCTGCTGGACGTGCCCATCCTTTGGGGAGCCAATTTTCTGAGCACGCTGATTTACCTCAACTGCCTGTACCTCATCAGCGGTAAGCGTTACAGGCAGGCCGGCCAACTGATGAGTATCGAAATCATTGCGCATGCAGTCCTTGCCACCTGGGTGCTCGGCTGGGAGAGCAACTTCAGTTATTACCTGTTCTGCGTCGTGCCCATCATCGCGTTTACGTTCCAGCTGGCAACCTTCAGACGCCTGCTCTTCAGCCTGGCGATCCTGCTGGCGGCTGTGGGGTGCTTCACGTTTCGTCAGTACATGGGGCTGTCGTCCGGATTGAGCAGGGATGTGCTCGACCTGTTCGGTATCGGCAACGTACTGATCGCGACCGCTCTTTCCATTTACGCAACAGCGTTGTCGGTGCGGTTTACCTCGTCCATGCAACTTAGCCTGTACCACATTGCCAATCGCGACAGTTTGACCAACCTCTACACCCGTCGCCGGATTCTGTATCGGGTTCGTCAGTTGGAGTCCCAGCGCGAAGGGCTTTCGGCCTGCCTGATATTGCTTGATATCGATCACTTCAAGCAGGTCAACGATGTTCATGGCCACGAGTCAGGCGACCTGATCCTTCAGCGGGTCGCGGCCGTGATCAGTTCGAGCGTGCGCAGCAGTGATATGGCTGCACGTTGGGGCGGTGAGGAATTTCTGGTGCTGATGCCTGACACGCCAGAGGCCGATGCGCGGCGCGTGGCCGAGCGGATCTGGTTGCGTATCAGCGAGGAGGCAGGGCGCATCGACACGCGCAAGCTGCAGGTCACCGCGACATTGTCGATTGCGATTGTCCATCCGGGCGAAGCCTTTCAGGCTGCACTCAATCGCGCCGACGCCTTGCTTTATCAGGGCAAGGAACAGGGACGCAATCGTGTGATGGCGGCTACGCAGGTGATCATGGACGCGCCGCTTTCAGAAATATGAGCCGCAGGTAGTCGCTGATGGTTTGCGTGCTGCCGTAGGCCTGAATCAGGTAATCCTCTGCGCTGCGAAGATGCGCGTTGAACTGCTCGGCAACTTTTTGCTCGCCATACAGCGAAACCAGTGTGGATTTGCCCTGGTCCTTGCCTTGATCCTTGGCGTTGTCGACGGCGTTGTCCTGCAGGTCGTCATAGAGCTGAAACGCATGCCCCAGCTCCGTGGCAAACCCCTGCAGCGCAACGCGCGCCCGGTCGTCGGCATCGCTGATCAGCCAGGCCATGTCCATGATGGCACCGAACAGGACGCCGGTCTTGAGCCGATTGGTCAAGGCGATTTCCTCGGCGCTGCGGCTGTGCTGACCTTCGCGCAGATCCTGATACTGGCCACGAACCAGTCCCTGCATCCCGACTGCATTGGCCATGATTTGAACGATCCGGGTACGAACGACTGGCGAGACGTCGTCGATGGCCGCGACTACACCGAACGCGCGGCTCAGCAAGGCCACAGCGGCGAGAATGGCCACGTCCTGGCCGAACGTGAGGTGCACGGTAGGGCGGCCGCGCCTGAGCTGCGCGTCGTCCATGCAGGGCATATCATCCAGCACCAGTGAGGCGGCGTGGATCATTTCCACCGCGCAACCGAGCTCAAGTGACGGCGAGTCGCAATGCCCCAGACCTTCAGCGGCGAGCATCAGCAGCATCGGACGCACACGTTTGCCGGGTGCCAGCGTGCTTTCGCGCATTGCCAGCGTAACCAGATCACGCTCACCGCCATCGGTGGGCAGTAATTCGTCCAGGCGCCTCTCGATTCGCTCGCGCAGGCTGGCCAGATGCTTGATCAAGCCATTATCGAGGGGAGCGTCCAATTCCATTTTTGTCATCGTGTCTACTCGGGTCAGGCTATAGGCTCGACAGTCCTGCTGCCGTGTCTCAGGTTATCTTCCTGCTTTTCAAACAAACGGAACGACCTCGGTTCCTGAGTGCCTCAAGAACCTACAGACCGCACGCACAGAAGAATGATCCAGATAAAACGGAGCCGTCATGGACAAAAATGACCTAAGCCGACGCAAGGATGATCATCTCGACATCGTTCTGGGTCAGCGCTGCGCAGGCTCTGATACGGGCTTTGACGCGGTACGTTTCGAACATTGTGCGTTGCCGGAAATGGACCTCGGCGAGGTTGATTTAAGCAGCAGTCTGCTGGGTATTGCACTGCGTGCGCCCTTGTTGATCAGCTCGATGACCGGCGGCGCTGAACGCTCGACCGCTATCAATCGCCATCTGGCCCTGGCTGCGCAGGAGTTGGGGATTGCGATGGGTGTAGGTTCGCAGCGCGTGGGGCTGCGTAGCGCCAACGATCAGGGCCTGACCCGTGAACTCCGGCGTCTGGCCCCTGACATTCCGTTGCTGAGCAACATTGGCGCTGCGCAACTGCTCGAACCCGATGGGCTTGAGCTTGCGCGGCGTGCCGTGGATGCCTTGCAGGCAGATGCCCTGATCATCCATCTCAACCCGTTGCAGGAGGCCGTACAAGCGGAGGGCGACAAGGATTGGCGAGGGGTGCTGGAGATCATCGGGCGTACGGTGGACAGCATCGGGGTGCCGGTTATCGTCAAGGAAGTGGGCGCGGGGCTGTCTGCTGCGGTGGCGCGAGCGCTGGTTGCAGTCGGGGTACACGTCCTGGATGTGGCAGGCAAGGGCGGCACCAGCTGGGCCGCGATCGAGGGTGAGCGGGCTGTGCGGCAGGCTGATCGGGACGTGGCGCTGGCCTTTGCCAATTGGGGCATTCCGACGGCGACCAGTCTGGTCAACGTGCGACAGGCACTGCCACAGACTACGCTGATCGCATCCGGGGGCATTCGTGACGGTATCGATGCGGCCAGAGCCATTCGCCTTGGAGCGGATCTGGTCGGGCAGGCGGCGGGCGTGCTTCACCAGGCACTGGAATCCGATTCAGCCGTCGTTGAACATTTTGAAACAATAATTCGCCAGCTGCGCATCGTCTGTTTCTGTACCGGATCCCGGGATCTGGCCGCGCTGCGTGAAGCACGACTCATCACTCCCATCCCGTCGAGCGAGCGCTTGTCATGAGTCATTTCGGCGTGGTGGCGCCCGCATTCTATAGCCACTTTCAAGCGTTCCAGGCGCTGGCACTGGAGCTGATCGAGCGCGGCCACAGGGTGACGTTCTTTCATCAGGCCGATGCGCATCGCTGGCTGACTGATCCACGCATTGGTTTCTATGCGCTGGGAGCCATCACTCACCCGCCTGGCAGTCTGGCCGGCTCGTTGGGGCGCGCTGCGGCCCCGAACGGCCCGCTGGGTTTGCGACGTGTCATACGCGACTTGAGCGCGACCACTGCCATGTTTTGCTCCGAGTTGCCGGCCGCACTGGCACATGAGGCCATTGATGCGTTGCTCTGCGACCAGATGGAGGCGGGCGGCGGTCTGGTGGCAGAAGCGCTGGACCTGCCGTTCATTTCGGTGGCCTGCGCGTTGCCGATCAACCGAGAGCCGCACCTGCCTTTGCCAGTGATGCCGTTCGCCTTCGGCACAGACACACGCAGCACGCGATTGTATGAAGCCAGCACCCGGGTCTACGACTGGTTCATGCGGCCTTTGCGCACGGTGCTGCACGAGGCTTCGCACCGGCTGGGCGTTACACCACGCGACGGCATGCACGAGTACCTGTCGCCGTTCGCGCAGATCAGTCAGACGCTCGATGGCTTTGATTTCCCGCGTGAACACCGGCCCGCGCATTTCCATACGGTGGGGCCGCTGCGATCCAGGACCACAAGGGTGGAGGGTGAATGGTCCATCGACCCGAATCGCCCGTTCATTTTTGCCAGTCTGGGCACGTTGCAGGGCGGGCGGCTGGATATGTTCAAGCAGATGGTCATCGCCTGTCAGCGTCTGGGCGCGCAATTGCTCATCGCGCACTGTGGCGGGCTCGACGCGGCTCAGGAGCAGACGTTGAGGCAGATGGGCGATGTCAGAGTCACAGCGTTCGCGCCTCAGCAGTGGGTGCTGGAGCAGGCTGATGTGGTGATCACCCATGGTGGCCTGAATACGGTGATGGATGCCATTGCCGCGTGCACGCCGATGCTGGTCATGCCCATTGCGTTCGATCAGCCCGGCGTGGCCGCCAGGGTCTGTTACCACAGGCTGGGCAAACAGCTGCATCGTCGTGCCCGTGCTGCGAAGATTCACGCACGGTTGCAGCACTTGCTCGTGCATTCCGACAAGCCGTTGCGACAGCTGGCCAAGGAGCTGGACTGCGCAGGCGGAGCGGCGCGGGCGGCAGACATTGCCGAAACCGTGGTGCGTACTCGCCAGCCGGTGTTTGCCGGAGGTGTTCATGCGCTATGACCTGATTCTCGCCGGTGGCGGCCTGGCCAATGGGCTGATCGCCTGGCGGCTCAAGCAGCAGCGTCCCGAATTGAAGATCCTGTGTATCGAGGAACAGAATCAACTGGGCGGCAACCACACCTGGTCGTTTCACGACGGCGACCTCAGCCCCGAGCAGCGCCAATGGCTCAGCCCATTGGTGGTCAAGACGTGGCCTGCCTACGACGTTTACTTTCCCGAGCGCTCACGACGAATGCAGAGCGGCTATGCCAGCATCACGTCCGAACGGTTTGCGCAGGTCATCGAGCCGGTGCTGGGTGACAGTCTGCTTACCGGGCAACGTATTGCCCAGGTCACCCCTTGCGCTGTGGTGCTTGATAGCGGGGAGCACCTTCAGGCGCGTGCTGTAATCGATGGCCGTGGCGTACAGAGCAGCGCCCATCTGGTGCTGGGTCAGCAGGCGTTTCTGGGGCAACTGCTGCAGCTGAAACACCCGCACGGGCTGGACATGCCGATCATCATGGATGCCAGGGTTGCCCAGGCAAGCGGCTATCGTTTTGTCTATGTGCTGCCCTTTTCGGCAGACACCCTGTTGATCGAAGACACGCACTACGTGGATCGGCAGTCGTCTTCGCCGCACGAGCTTCGTCGGCACATTGCCGATTATGCACATCAGCACGGCTGGGCCATTGAGGCCTGCCTGCGTGAAGAGCACGGCGTACTGCCCATCACCCTGGCGGGCGATTTCAACGCGTTCTGGAACGAAAATCCCGGCCAGCCGCGTTCCGGCCTGCGAGCAGGCCTGTTCCATTGCACCACCGGTTATTCGTTGCCGCTGGCCGTACGGCTTGCCGAATGGGTAGCCGGTCAGCAGGACCTCCAGGCCCAGCCGCTGGCACAGGGCATACGCGGCTTTGCGCGCACCCAATGGCAGCGCCAGCGCTTCTATCGCCTGCTCAATCGCATGTTGTTTCTGGCCGGACAGCCCCAGGACCGCTGGCAAGTGATGCAGCGCTTTTACGGTTTGCCCGAAAACCTGATCAGTCGTTTTTACGCGGGTGACACTCTCGCGCGTGACAAGGTCCGGGTGCTGGTCGGCAAACCTCCCGTACCGGTCGCCCAAGCCCTGCGCGCTGCCGTACGTTACCTGCCCAGACATTACGAGAACTCCCTATGACTCCAGCAAAGAACGCGGTGGTGATCGGTGCCGGTTTTGGCGGCCTGGCACTGGCGATCCGGCTTCAGGCCGCAGGTGTGCAGACCACCTTGCTTGAAAAGCGCGACAAGCCGGGCGGTCGGGCCTATGTCTATCAGGACGAAGGCTTCACCTTCGACGCAGGTCCCACCGTAATCACTGATCCATCGGCCATTGAAGAACTGTTCACGGCGGCGGGAAAATCAATCAAGGACTACGTCGAGCTGTTGCCGGTTTCGCCGTTTTATCGCCTGTGCTGGGAAGACGGCACACAGTTCGATTATGGCAATGACCAGGCGTCGCTGGATCGTCAGATCGGCGCGCTCAACCCCAAGGATGTTGCGGGCTATCAGCGGTTTCTGGCGTATTCCAAAGCGGTGTTCAAGGAGGGCTATCTGAAGCTGGGGGCGGTGCCCTTTCTATCGTTTCGCGACATGATTCAGGCCGGACCGCAACTGGCGCGGCTTCAGGCCTGGCGCAGCGTGTACTCCAAGGTGTCGGAGTTCATCGAAGACGAAAAACTGCGGCAAGCGTTTTCATTTCATTCGCTGCTCGTGGGAGGTAATCCGTTCGCCACTTCATCGATCTATACCCTCATCCATGCGCTGGAGCGCCAGTGGGGCGTGTGGTTTCCCAAGGGCGGGACCGGCGCGCTGGTACAGGGATTGGTCAAGCTGTTCGAAGACATCGGCGGGCGTATCGAATTGAACGCCGAAGTGGCCAATATCGAAGTCAGTGGCACACGCGCCACGGGTGTGCGTCTGCGTGATGGTCGTGTATTGAGCGCTGATTGCGTGGCATCCAATGCCGATGTGGTGCATACCTACGCCGACCTGCTGGCCCAGTGCTCGCGCGGTGTGAAGGAAGGGGCGCGACTCAAGCGCAAGCGGTTCAGCAACTCGCTGTTCGTCATCCATTTCGGGCTGAAACGCCCGCAGCCCCAGTTGCAGCACCACACGGTGTGCTTCGGGCCGCGCTACCGCGAGCTGATTCAGGAGATCTTCAAGGGCGATGCGTTGGCCGAAGATTTTTCCCTGTATTTACACGCACCGTGCATCACTGATCCGGGTCTGGCGCCGCCGGGCTGCTCCAGCCACTACGTGTTATCGCCTGTTCCGCATCTGGGTAATGCGCCCATCGATTGGGAAATCGAAGGGCCGCGCTACCGGGATCGTATCTTTGACTACCTGGAAAAGTACTACATGCCGGGGCTGCGTGAGGATCTGGTCACCAGCCGTATATTCACGCCCAACGATTTTCGCGACGAGCTCAACGCACACCTGGGGTCCGCGTTTTCACTGGAGCCGGTCCTGCAGCAAAGTGCCTGGTTTCGCCCCCACAACCGCGACGCCCATCTCGCCAATGTTTATCTGGTCGGCGCCGGCACTCATCCCGGCGCAGGCGTTCCGGGCGTGATCGGTTCGGCCAAGGCCACCGCAGGGCTGATGCTGGAGGGCGTTCACGCATGACGGCACCCGATACAAAAAATCAACCGTTGCTCGAGCACGCGTTACAGAGCATTGCGGTGGGCTCGAAGAGCTTTGCGGCCGCGTCGAAGCTGTTCGATCCGCTGACACGCCGCAGCGCTGTGATGTTATATGCCTGGTGTCGTCACTGTGACGACGTGATTGACGGTCAGGAAGCGGGTCATGATGCAACGGTGGTCTCGCAGGCTGAAGCGCGCGAACGTCTGGCCCACCTTGTCGCTCAAACGCATGACGTCTACGCAGGAATACCTGTTCAAACACCGGCCTTCGCTGCCTTCAAGGAGGTGGTCTATCGCCATGGCATTCGCCAGGATTATGCGCTTGACCATCTGGCAGGATTCGCGATGGACGTGGATCATCGCGACTACCACAGCATCGAAGACACGCTCCAATACTGTTATCACGTGGCCGGAGTGGTCGGGCTGATGATGGCGCAGGTCATGAACGTCAGCGACCAAGGAACATTGGATCGCGCCTGTGATCTGGGTATGGGGTTTCAGTTGACCAATATTGCTCGCGACATCGTCGAGGATGCCGCGGTCGGCCGCTGTTATCTTCCCGCCGAGTGGCTGGCTGAGCTCGGCATTCCACGCGACCAGCTGGCCGCTCCGCACTATCGCCAGCGGCTTGCCGTCATCGCTCGCCGACTGGTCGATCTTGCCGAGCCGTTCTACCTCAGCGCTGAAGCCGGGCTTGCGTCGCTCCCATGGCGCTCGGCCTGGGCTGTGGCCACCGCCAGTGGTGTATACCGCGAGATTGGCATGAAGGTGAGGGCGGCTGGTGCACAGGCCTGGGACACGCGCCAGTCAACCTCGAAAGCGGAAAAGGTCGGGCGGGTGATCGCGGGGGGCTGGCGCGCCACTACTTCGCGCTGGAAGCACCATCCCGCTCGGCCGACCGATCTGTGGCAACGTCCTCGTCATGTTTATTGAGCGGCCCACCGTGCAATGCACGCAGTTGTGCTTTCAAGCTTGAAACAGACGGCGCATACAAAAAGCCGAACGACACACAGCGTTCCTTCCCGGACACCGCATGGTGCATCAGGTGCGCTTGATACAACCGTTTACCGTAGCCGCTGCGTGGCACGAAACTGAACGGCCAGCGCCGATGCACCAGCCCGTCGTGGGCAATGAAATACAGCAGGCCATACGCGGTCATGCCAGCGCCGATCCACTGCAGTGGAGGGTAGCCTTCGGTGCCCAGCGCAATCAGCACGATGGCCACGCCAGCAAAGACCACGGCATACAGGTCGTTCTTCTCGAACCAGCCGGTCCGGGGCTCATGATGTGAGCGATGCCAGCCCCATCCCCAGCCATGCATCACGTATTTGTGGGCCAGGAAGGCAAAGCCTTCCATGCCGATGAGCGTGGCCAGAAACACCAGCGAGTTGACTATCATCCGTTTGTCCTCAAGGATCGCCCTCCATGGGACTGCAAAAGGCCTGCGTGCGTTCTATCGGTCTCGCAGGCCGCGCTCGACAGCGCTGATTGGCCTACCGCTGCACAGGGGCAGGCGTTCATTGCATGATCACAGTGCCGGCCCTGATGGATGTCAGCGCCTGGCCCTGACGGCGGATCATCTCATAATCGTCGGGCGCGCAGAGGATCAGCCGCTCGTCCGGGCGCGGTCTCGCGAAACTGCGTGTAGACTTTCGCGTCTTGAACAGCGGGTTCGCGCAATGCGGACTTGCGCCACCGTCCGTCTCGATCAAGGGTGTTTATGGATTTGCGTCAGCTTGAAGCCTTTGCGGCAGTGATGTCGGCAGGCAGCGTTACGGCCGCTGGCAAGATGCTGGGTCGCTCGCAACCTTCGGTCACCCGGGTGATTCAGGAGCTGGAACAGGAACTGGGTTTCGCGTTGTTCGAGCGCAGCGGGCCGAAAGTCACGCCCACGCACAAAGCCTTCATGATGTATGGCGAGGTGGAAAGTGCGCTGCTGGGCATTCGTAACATTCGCCAGCGTGCGCAGCATATTGCCGAGGAGGAGAACCATCAGATCAAGCTGGTGGCGATCTCGGCGCTGGCGGCCGGGCTTTTGCCCGTAGCCCTGTCGCGGCTGCCCGAACACTTGAGGCCTCGGCAGATCCAGTTGCAAAGCATGTCACCGGAAAACGTGGTGCAGGCGGTGCTCTCGAAAACCATGGACCTGGGGGCAGTGAGTCTGCCGCTGGAGCATCGCGGGCTGGAGATCCACTGGATTGGCGAGGCACCCTGTGTCGCCGTGGTACCGACCGAATCGCCGCTGGCTGCTCATGACGTATTGAGCATGGAGCTGCTGGCACGCCAGACGCTGATTACCATGGCCAATCCTTACCGGTTTCGTCGGCGCATCGACAAGGCATTTCAGGATGCCGGGGGCGAGGCGCCGCACATGCTGGATACCAACACCTCATTGATCGCCATGCAGATGGCCAGGGTCGGCCTCGGGGTCGCCCTGGTCGATCCGTTCACCGCCATCGGGGTCCCGATTCAGGGCGTAGTGGTCAGGCCCATTGCCTGCAACATCCCGTTTTTCTTCGGTCTGATCTCGGCGTTCGCCAGCCCCCGGTCTGATGTGGCCAATGCATTGATCGACGAAATCGCGGTGGCAGCAAGGCTGTTGTTGCCAGAAATGATCATGCATGAAGCCAGTGCTCACGACGCCCTGTTGCAGAGCATTTACGCGGAGTAACGCGCTCCCGAAAGGCTTGTGAACCCTTCCAGACTAATTTTTTGGAATATCAATATGCTTTTTTGCGCGTTGCGAGAATAAAAAACGCCTTTTAGTATTCGGTTTTAGCATTCAAGGCCTCAAAGAATCCATTTTATTCGTTATTGGAATGGATCTTGAAGGGAATGAATCAAGGCTCGGGTGTACAGCCCGATCATTTTTCCGGGTACTGATCAATGCCTCACGTAAACGCCGCCGCAGGTCTCGCTGTACTGGAAGCACGCTTGCGACAGGATCTGGCCTGGCTGGACCTGCCAGCCAACCCATGGGTCAAGCCACGCCAGAGTGAAGGCCGGGCGGTACTCGACGTGGCGATCATCGGTGGTGGCATGGCGGGCCTTGCGTTGGCCGCCGAGCTTCGCCATCTGGGCGTTGCGGCTGTGGTGTTCGACCAATCCCCCGCTGGTTTCGAGGGCCCTTGGGCGACCACCGCGCGGATGGAAACCCTGCGCTCGCCCAAACAACTGACAGGCCCGGCACTTGGTCTTCCCGCGCTGACGTTCCGTGCCTGGTACGAGGCGCAGTTCGGTGCTGAAGGCTGGGCCGAACTGGACAAAATCCCGCGCCTGCAATGGGCCGAGTACCTGCGCTGGTATCGCAAGGTCCTGAGCCTGGATGTGCGCAACCAACACCGTGTCAGCCGTGTCGCGCCCAGGGCGGACGGGCTGGTCGCCCTGGATATCGAAACGCCGTCTCAAACGCTTTTCTTCATGGCACGTCATGTGGTGTTGGCCACTGGGCGCGACGGACTGGGTGGCCCGTGGGTGCCCGAGTTCGCCAGGGCGCTGCCCGGGCACCTTTGGGCACACTCCGCTGACGGCTTGCAGGACGACTGGTTCGAGGGCAAGCGCGTCGCTGTGATCGGTGGTGGTGCGTCGGCAATGGACAGCGCCGCCACGGCGCTGGAGGCAGGTGCTCTGGGCGTCGACCTGCTGATTCGCCGTGCGGTATTGCCTCGCGTCAACAAAGGCAAGGGCGCAGGCAATCCAGGCATGGTTCATGGCTACTGGCGCCTGCCGGATGAGTGGAAGTGGCGCATTCGTCATTACCTCAACACCCAGCAGGTTCCGCCGCCACGCGGCAGCACATTGCGGGTTTCGGCTTCCGGCAAGGCAAGGTTTCTGCTGGGCTGTCCACTGGTGGCGGTTGAGCCAAACCCAGCGGGCGGTGTCTGGCTGGACACGCCCTCGGCGCGTATCGAGGCGGATTTCGTGGTGTTCGCCACGGGGTTTCGCACCGACTTTCAGCAGCGCCCGGAGTTCGCACCGTTCTCTGCACACATTCGCGTCTGGCAGGACCGCTTCAAGGCAGCCAGTGACGAGCAGGATGAGGAATTGGCGCAGTTGCCTGATCTGGGCAACTGCTTCGAGTTTCAGGAGAAAACGCCGGGGGCCTGCCCAGGCATCCAGCACATTCACTGTTTCAGCTACCCCGCGGCGTTAAGCTATGGCGCGGTGTCCGGTGATATTCCGGCCATCAGCGAAGGCTCCAAGCGTCTGGCTCACGCGCTGGTCGGGCAGTTGTTCAACGAAGACGTCGCATTGCACTTCGACGCCATGCGCGATTATGCCGACCCGGAATTGCTGGGCGACGAGTGGGTCGCCAGCCAGCCGACCGCCGACGAGTTGCGTCCGTGATCGGCTGGGCGTTGCGTCGGTTGACACAGTCGTTGCTGGTCATTCTGCTGATGACCCTGGTGGTGTTCGTCGGTTTGAACGCCATTGGCAACCCGATGGATATTCTGGTGGGCGAAGACCTCAATCAAGCCGAGCGCCTGCAGGCCATTGCACACCTGGGCCTCGATAGGCCGCTATGGGAGCAGTACCTGATCTTTCTCAAGGGCGCAGTGCACGGCAATCTTGGCCAGAGCTTCGTCTATCACGAAGACGCCATGCGCCTGATTCTGCAACGGCTGCCTGCAACCTTCGAACTGGCGTTCAGTGCGCTGTTTCTGGCGGTGGTGATCGGCGTGCCGCTGGGGATGTTCGCCGGGACCTGGCCCGATCATCCCGTTTCCAGACTGCTGATGGCAGGCAGCATCGTCGGTTTTTCGCTGCCAGCATTCTGGGTCG
Source organism: Pseudomonas asturiensis (assembly GCF_900143095.1). GTDB lineage: Bacteria > Pseudomonadota > Gammaproteobacteria > Pseudomonadales > Pseudomonadaceae > Aquipseudomonas > Aquipseudomonas asturiensis. Next base: position 491,602 of record NZ_FRDA01000001.1, read on the forward strand.
CATTGATGATGATCATGCTGTTCTCGATCACGCTGGGCTGGCTGCCCGCCAGTGGGCGCGGTGAGACCCGCGAATGGCTGGGCGTGCAATGGTCATGGCTGACACTGGACGGCTTGCAACACCTGCTGTTGCCCGCGCTCAACCTGGCGTTGTTCAAGATATCGCTGGTGCTGCGTCTGACCCGCGCCGGTGTGCGTGAGGTGCTGCCCCAGGAGTTCGTCAAGTTTGCCAGAGCCAAGGGCCTGTCGCCGCTGCGGGTGATGTGCATGCACGTCATGCGCAACACCATGATTCCGGTTGTCACCGTACTGGCCATGGAACTGGGCTCGACCATTGCCTACGCGGTGGTCACTGAAAGCATTTTTGCCTGGCCCGGCGCAGGCAAGTTGATTCTGGACAGCATCAACATGCTGGACCGCCCGGTGGTGGTCGCTTACCTGATGGTCGTCGTGGTGATTTTCGTGGTGCTCAACCTGATCGTCGATGGCCTGTATTACCTGCTTGATCCACGCGTTCGCGTCGAGGCTTCCCGATGAATGCCATTCCCAAAGCTTCGACCACCAGCGTCGGCCTGCAAGCGCAGTCGCCCTGGCGGCGCGTGGTCGTTGAATTCACCCGCTCGCCATCGGCCATGTTCGGCCTGGTCGTTTTGACCATTATCATTCTGGTCGCGGCCCTGGCGCCGTGGATCGTGGTGCAGAACCCCTATGACCTGATGCAACTGAATGTCATGGATGCGCGCATGGCGCCCGGCAGCCCGAACATGGACAGCGGGTATACCTACTGGCTGGGTACTGACGGGCAAGGGCGTGATCTGGTTTCAGCGATCATTTATGGCTTGCGTATCAGCCTGTGGGTCGGCATTGGTTCGGCGCTGATTGCCGCCGTGATCGGCACCTTGCTGGGGCTGGTCTCGGCCTATGCCGGCGGCTGGGTCGATGCGCTGCTGATGCGTCTGGTGGACCTGCTGCTGTCGTTTCCGGTCATTCTCATGGCGCTGATGATACTTGCCTGGCTGGGCAAGGGCGTTGGCAATGTGATGCTCACGCTGGTGCTGCTGGAGTGGGCCTACTACGCCCGGACTGCGCGGGGTCAGGCCTTGACGGAAAGCCGTCGCGAATACGTGGACGCGGCGCGCGGGCAGGGCATTGGTCCGTTGCGCATCGTGATCGGCCATATTCTGCCCAACTGCCTGCCACCGCTGATCGTGATTGGCGCACTGCAGATCGCCCGCGCCATCACGCTGGAGGCGACTCTGTCGTTTCTCGGTCTGGGCGTACCGGTTACCGAGCCGTCGCTGGGGCTGCTGATCGCCAATGGCTTTCAATACATGCTCAGTAACGAATACTGGATCAGCCTGTTTCCGGGGCTGGCGCTGCTGATCACCATTGTTGCGATCAATCTGGTCGGTGACCGTTTGCGTGATGTGCTGAACCCGAGGTTGCTGCGATGAGCCTGCATGACGCAACGCCAATGGCTCAACAGCCGACCCTCGAAGTGCGCGGTCTGTGCACCTCGTTCTACACCCGTGCAGGCGTGTTGCCTGCGGTGCGGGACATATCCCTGAGCGTGCAGCCGGGGCGCATCCTCGGCCTGGTCGGCGAATCGGGATCGGGCAAATCGGTGACCGGCTTTTCGATTCTGGGGCTGGTTGACGAGCCGGGCCGTATCAGCGCAGGCCAGGTGCTGTTCAAGGGACGTGACCTGACGAAGCTGTCGGCCTCCCAATTGCGGGACGTGCAGGGCAATCGGGTCGCGATGATCTTTCAGGACCCGATGATGACCCTCAATCCTGTGCTGCGCGTCGATACCCAAATGGTTGAGGCCGTGCGTGCCCATCGTTCGGTCAGCAAGCGCGAGGCGCGTGAACACGCCAGCCGCACATTGGCGCTCATGGGGATCGCCAGCCCGGAAGAACGCCTGCGTGCGTACCCGCATCAATTGTCCGGCGGAATGCGTCAGCGCGTGGCGATTGCCATCGCGTTGCTGCACGCCCCTGACCTGATCATCGCCGATGAGCCGACCACCGCCCTGGACGTGACCATTCAGGCGCAGATTCTCAGCGAAGTGCAGAAGCTGGTCAGGGAGCAGGGTACGTCGTTGATCTGGATTACCCACGACCTGTCCGTTGTGGCGGGACTGGCCGACGACGTGGCGGTGATGTACGCCGGGCGCATCGTCGAGCAGGGGGCGGTCGCCGATGTGCTGGACCGGCCGCAACACCCTTACACCCAAGGGCTGATCGACAGTCTGCCCAGTCGCAATCGGCGCGGTCAGCGCTTGCGGCAGATTCCCGGCATGGCCCCGGATCTGCTGTCGATGCCTGAAGGGTGCGCGTTTGCCGCCCGTTGCCCAAGAGCCTCCTCAGTCTGTTCGCAGGAGCCTGAGCCTCGCGAAGTCGCGCCGGGCCAGACGGTTCGTTGTTTTCACCCGGGAGCCGCCGATGTCCAGTGACCTGATTCCCTTGATCGAGCTGAATGGGGTCAGCAAGACCTTCGGCAAGCCGGTGGTTGAACGCTCCCTTCAAGGCATGCTGCAACGCTTGCACCTGACACGACCCAGACCGGTCACCCATGCGGTGGATAGTGTGGATCTGCGCATTGTCCGGGGTGAAGTGGTGGGGCTGGTGGGTGAATCCGGCTGCGGCAAGTCGACGCTCGGGCGCATGGTGGCAGGCCTGTTGCCTGTCTCTTCGGGCACGGTTTCGGTCGACGGCAAACCTGTGGGCAGCCTGACTCCCAGCGAGCGCAAGGCACTTCGCCTGAAGGTGCAAATGATCTTTCAGGATCCCTCGTCGAGCCTCAATCCGCGTTTGCGGGTCGACCGTATCGTCGGCGAAGGTGCTTTGCTGCATGGTTTGACCGACAGCAAAGGCGTGGACGACTACGTCAGTGCGCAACTGCAACGTGCCGGGCTCAGCCCGCAACTGCGTCAGCGTTATCCGCATCAGTTCAGCGGCGGCCAGCGTCAGCGCATCGGCATTGCCCGTGCGCTGGCCGTACAGCCTGAATTGCTGGTGTGCGATGAGTCGGTTGCCGCGCTGGATGTGTCGATTCAGGCGCAGATTCTCAACCTGTTCATGGATCTGCGCGATGAGCTGGGGCTGACCTATCTGTTCATCAGCCATGACCTGGGCGTGGTCGAGCATCTGTGTGACCGGGTCGTGGTGATGTACCTGGGTCGGGTGGTCGAGACGGCATCGGTCGATGACCTGTTCTCCCGTGCCAACCACCCGTACACACAGGCATTGCTGGCGCAAATTCCACGCTTCGATATTCGCAGTACCCGTTATGACGCGATCAAAGGGGAAATCCCCAGCCCGCTGAACCCGCCTGCCGGGTGTCATTTCCATCCTCGCTGCCCGCACGCCATGGCGCGCTGCCGCGAGGAAGTTCCAGCGCTGAGGGAGGTTTCGCCGAACCACCGGAGCGCGTGTCACCTCAACGACAACCTCTGAACGAGTGCCCAGACGCTCGTGTTCCCTCTTGCCCTTGATTGCGTACCAGGAATCCTCATGAAACCACTTGTTCGTTCCCTGTTAGCTTCAGCCCTTGTCCTGGCCGCCGGCAGTGCCGCTGCACAGAACCTGCGCATCGGTTACGCCGACCCGATTTCATCCCTTGATCCGCAACTGAACAACTACGCCGGAGACCGTTCGGTGGCGCTGCATGCCTTTGAATCGCTGGTCAGCCGCCGCGATGACAAAACCTTGCCAGGCTTGGCCAAGAGCTGGAAGGTCGTCGACGACACCACGTGGGAATTCAACCTGCGTGACGACGTGAAATGGCAGGATGGACAGCCGCTGACCGCTGACGACCTGGTGTTTTCCTTCGAGCGCGCCCGCAACGTACCGGGCAGCGTAGCGTCCTACGCCGGAGCCACGCGCACGGTGGCGTCGGTTACCGCCAAGGATGACCACACGCTGATCATCAAGACCCGCTTGCCCAATGCCAACCTGCTGCCGGATGTTGACTCGATCTACATCGTCAGCCGTCACGCAGGCGCCAACGCCACCAGCGCCGATTACAACTCCGGCAAGGCCATGATCGGCACCGGGCCTTACCGCTTCGTGTCATTCGTGCCTGGCGACCGCACGGTATTCGAGCGCAATGACACGTACTGGGGCGAGAAGCCGACCTGGGACAAGGTTGATTATCGTTTCATCGCCAACGCGGCCAACCGCACCGCGGCACTGCTGGCGGGCGATGTCGACGTGATCGACAAGGTCTCGCCGACCGATGTCGAGCGCCTGCGCCAGACCCCAACCGTGAAGGTTTATGCCTATCAGGGCTTGCGTGCGCTGCTGATTCAGCCGAGTTTTCGCGCCGGTCCCAACGAGTTCATTCGCGACAACGCGGGCAAGCCTCTGCCGGAAAATCCGTTGCTGGACGTTCGGGTGCGCAAGGCGCTGTCGCTGGCCATCAACCGTCAGGCCATCAACGAACGCATCATGCAAGGCACTGTCACCGAGGCCAATCAATGGATGCCTGCCAACACGTTTGGCTACAACCCGGACGTGAAAAACATTCCTTATGACGCGAAGCAGGCCAAGGATCTGCTGGCACAGGCAGGCTTTCCCGAAGGCTTTCAGTTGACCGTGCACGTGCCTGGCGACCGCTACCCGCAGGCGCCGGAAGTCATGCAGGCCGTCGCGCAATTCTGGTCGCGCATTGGCGTCAAGGTGCAACTGGAGGTGTTGCCGTGGGCGGTGTATGCCGGCAAGGCCAACAAGAACGAGCTGGCGATCAGTGTGATCGCCTGGGGCAATGGCACGGGCGAGGCGGCTTATGCGCTGACCAACATTCTGACCACCGTCGACAGTGCCAAAGGGCAGGGCGCGTCCAACTGGGGTCATTACAGCAACCCGCTGGTGGACAAGGCGCTGGCGGACTCCACTGCCGAATTCGATGAGGCCAGGCGTCGTCAGATTCTGCAGGGCTCGGTCAAGGTGGTCAGCGATGACGTCGGCATCATTCCGCTGTTCCACTACCAGAACATCTGGGCTGCGCGCAAAGGGCTGAAAGTCGAGCCGCTGGTCAGCGACCGCACTGCCGCCACCATGGTTACCGAACAGCCTTGATCTTTCCTGCCTTCGCATCGCCATTCCAAGCGCGATGCGAAGGCCACACGATGTTGAGAATGCCATGACATTGACGACTGAAAGCCCCCATCAGCCTGACCTGCTCGACGACCTGTTGAGCATTGAGCCAGGCAGCCCGTTGCATCGGGTTCGCCATGCCCGCGACAAGGTTGCGTCGGCAACCCAGGGCAGTCAGGCGCTGTTTTTCGATCCAGCGCTGGATAACAACCTCTCACTGAGCGAGCGCCACTGGGTCGCTTATTACGCGGCGCGGCTGGGTGAACAGGCAACGCTGACCGCTTATTACCTGTCGCAACTGCAGGCCCTGGGTATCAAGGCTTCAGTACTGGCAGATGTCGATGCCGGGTCAATCGATGTGCTGGCCGATGCCCGTCTGGCAGCGATATTGCGCTTTACCCGCACGTTGATCGAATCACCGGTGCATGGCGACCAGGCCGCGCTGCTGGCCCTGCAACACGAAGGCCTGAGCACCGCCGAAGTGGTGGTGCTTGCGCAACTGATCGCCTTTATGTCCTACCAGGTGCGTCTGGCCGCTGGGCTTGGTGCGCTGCAATCTGCCGGAGCCATCCAATGAGCGAGCTGATCGAAAGCCATGGTTTCACCAATCAGGTGCTCGGCTGGAAAGCCTGGTTGCCCACCGTTGACCTGAACAGCGCCACGCCTGAACAGATCGCGGTGCTTGAAGAAAGCCATCCGCAGGCCAAGACCTCGGACTACTACCTGACCCTGGCGCATCACCCGGACATTCTTCGTCAGCGCTCGCAAGCCTTCAACGCCATCATGTACGCACCGGGCGGGTTGTCACGCGCCGAGCGGGAGCTGGCCAGCACCGTGGTGTCGCGCATCAACCGCTGCGTGTACTGCGCGTCGGTGCATGCGCAACGGTTCGAGCAACTGGCCAAACGCACCGATGTTATCGCTCAGGTGTTCGCCGATCCTGCCACCGCAGGCACGACCGAGCGAGAGCGTGCGATCGTTCAGTTCGCCATCGACCTGACGCTTGAGCCCGCGTCACTCAATGCCGGTCACATTCAGGCGCTACGCGCACAGGGGCTCGACGACGCGCAGGTGCTGGACCTGATTCATGCGATCTCGATTTTTGCCTGGGCCAATCGCTTGATGCTTAACCTGGGGGAGCCGGTTTATCCTGAGGCGGGCGCGCAGGACTGATAGCCTTGCGGGCGTCATCATGATCAAGGAGGTGAAGGGTGCTGATTGCGCAAATTTCCGATGCTCACGTGAGGCCCCGCGGCCAGCTGTATCAAGGCGTAGTCGATTCCAATGCGATGCTCGCAGCGGCGGTCGATCAGTTGAACAGGCTGGACCCTGCGCCTGACCTGATACTGTTCAGCGGTGATCTGGTGGACGAGGGCCACCCTGATGAATACGCAATGGCGCGGGAGCTACTGAAGCCGCTCAGAGCGAGGCTGATGCTGATTCCCGGCAACCACGATCATCGCGGTAACCTGCGTCGTGCGTTTCCCGAGCATGCCTACTTTGATGATGATCAAAGCTGCCACTTCGTTTATTCAGGGCCTGAACCGGTGCGTATCATTGGTATGGACATCAGCGTGCCCGAACAGCATCACGGCGACATGACCGATGCCGCGACTCAGTGGCTGGAGCGCACGCTGGCGCTGGAGCCCGACAAGCCGACCCTGATCATGATGCACCAGCCGCCGTTTTCCAGCGGCATTCCTTATATCGATGAGTATCGCTGCGAAAGCGGCGAGCGCCTGGCCGAAGTGGTGTCCAGGTACCCGGCCGTGGAGCGCATCGTCTGCGGGCATATTCATCGTTTCATGCAACTGCGCTTTGGCGGAACGCTGCTGTGCACGGCGCCCAGCACGACCACTGCCATTGCCTTGCAGTTGCGCGCCGACGCCACAGAGGCATCCTACCTGGAGCCGCCTGCATTGCTGCTGCATCACTGGACGCCTGAAAACGGCCTCATCACTCACTGGGTTCCGGTCGGAACCTTCGCCGGGCCGTTCGCGTTTGCCTGACAGCGGTGCTGGCTGTTTCGGCCATGTGTATGGCTTATTCAAGTGCCCCCGTCAGACCAGCCTGGGCTGCACCGAATCCGCCAAGCGGGTCAGTATCAGGCAGCACGACACTGCGCCGGCGTCCAGTACACCGATCGAACGCTCGCCCAAGCGGCTGGCGCGACCGATTTTTGCCATCAGATCCCTGGTTGAGTCACGCCCTTGGGAGGCCGCGCGTTTCATGGCTTCCAGCGCATCGTTGAACGAAGCGCCTGAAGCGTGAGCCTGTTCGAAGGCCTCAACCGCCGGAATCAAGGTGTCCATCAGGCACTTGTCACCCACACCGGCTTCGGTAATGTCCTGCAACGACGTCAGGCCGCCGCGCAGCAAGTGGGCGAAGGTGCTTGCGTCGATCTGTTCACTGCCGCGCACTTCGTCGGCCATCCCAATGAACAAGCTGCCATACAGTGGCCCCATGGAACCACCGATGCCTTCCATCAGGCTGAGTGTCAGTTCATCGAGCGCCTCGGCGAGGGTCAGTTGGCGGCCTTCGATGCTGCGTCCGCAGTGGGCGAACCCCTTGGCCATGTTGATGCCGTGGTCGCCGTCGCCGATGGCACCATCGACCTCACTGAGGTACTCGCGGTTGGCCACTATCACGGTGACCAGATCGGTGACGATGGCGCTGCCATCATGAGTGGAAAAATGCTGGCTCATGGTTCACTCCGCCTGGGTCATGCCGATGGAACGGCAAGGGTGGTCGATCAGGGTTTTCAGCTCGGCGTCCAGACCCAGCAGGGTCAGGGTAACGCCCATCATTTCCAGCGACGTGAAGTAGTTGCCGACGTAGCAGCGATGAATGTTCAAACCACGGGCACCGAGCTGGCGCTCTACTTCGGCGTAAAAGATGTATAGCTCCATGACGGGCGTTGCGCCGAGGCCCGAAACCAGCACCACGACGCTGTCGTCACGGCTGAAATCGCGATCAGCGAGAATCGGTGCCAGCATGCGTTCAGCCATCGCTGCTGCGGATTCGATGGGAATGACTTCAATGCCCGGCTCGCCGTGGTGGCCGATACCCAATTCCATCTGGCCGTCCGGGATCTGAAAGTTGGGCTTGCCCACGGCGGCGATGGTGCAAGGCGTCAGGCCGACACCAATGGAGCGGCACTGGTCGACGGCTTTCTGCGCCACGCGGATCACGCCGTCCAGGTCGTAGCCCAGTGCCGCAGCGGCACCGCCGGTTTTCCACATGAAAATTTCCCCGGCCACCCCGCGACGTTTGGCAATGTCGGCTTTCGGGGCCGAGGCCACGTCGTCGTTGGCGACTACGGTACGAATCTGCAAATCCTTGCTGGCGGCCATTTTCATCGCCAGCTTCACGTTCATGTTGTCGCCTGCGTAGTTGCCATACAGGCAGGCCACGCCAGCACCGTGATCAGCTGCGCGGAAGGCGTCGAAAAAGCTTTTGGCGGTCGGTGAAGAGAAGATTTCGCCCACCGCGACCGCATCCACCAGGCCAGGGCCGACATAACCCAGAAAGGCGGGCTCGTGACCAGAACCACCGCCCGTTACGATACCGACCTGGCCTTGCGGTGAGGGCCTGGTTTTGCGGATGACCCTGGGGTTCGTGTCGTTTTGCGACAGTTCGGGGTGCGCAACCAGAATGCCGCGCAGCATGTCTTCGACCACTTGGTCCGGATCGTTGATGACTCGATTCATAACGCGGTGTCCTGTGTTCTTTTTATAAGGAGAGTGCGTATCAAGGTTCCAGTACTACTTTCAGCGACTTGTCGCCGCGTTCCATCACGGCAAAGGCTTCCTTGAAGTCGGCGAGGGCGAATTTGTGAGTCACCACGTCGCGCATGTCGATCTTGCGATTGCCAATGAAATCGATGGCACGCGGGTACATGTATGGCCCCAGATGTGAGCCCAGCACGTCCAGCTCCTTGCGGTCGCCGATGATCGACCAATCTACCGTGGCTTCGTCGTTGAACACACTGAATTCAACGAAACGCCCCAGCTTGCGCAGCATCGCCAGGCCCTGATTGACCGCTTTGTGGTGCCCGGTGGCTTCTATATAGATGTCACAGCCGTACCCTTGCGTGATGTCCCGAATTTTGGTCAGCACATCCACTTCGGCCGGGTTCCAGACTTCGTCGGCACCCATGCGCAAGGCGAGGGCGGCACGCTCGGGTTTCATGTCCAGCACGATCAGCTTTTTCGGGTTGCGCATACGAACTGCGCCAATGATGCCCAGGCCCAGCGTACCCGCCCCGGCCACTACCACTACATCATCGAAATCGACATTAGCGCGTTCTGCCGCGTGCAGCGAGCACGCCAGCGGCTCGATCAGAATCGCTTCATCCGGCGCAATGGAATCGGGCACTTTATGAATGATGCCTTCCCTGGTGAAGATCATGTACTGGGCCATGGCTCCCTGAACGTTATTCTGGAAACCGTACAGGTCGTGCTTCTGGCACATCCAGTACTGACCGTGGTTGCAGAAACGGCAGCCCCAGCACGGCACGATCTGTTCGGAAATCACCCGGTCGCCGACCTTCACGCCGCGTTTTTCTGCGCCAGGACCCAAGGCAACCACACGGCAGACGAACTCGTGGCCGGGGATCATCGGTGGTTTGACGTAGCGGGGCTGCTCGGCATCGCCCCAGAACGAGGGTGCGCCGCGGTAGGTCTTGATGTCGCCCATGCAGATCCCGCACAGCTCGACCTTGGTCAGAATTTCGTCCGGGCCGGGCGTCGGGACGTCCACTGTTTCAAGGCGATAATCTTCCGGGCCATAACAGACCACGGCCTGCATGGTGGCGGGAATCACCGGAGAGAGTTGCTCGGCAGTGCGTTCGGTAACGGTGGACATGACGAAAACCTCGCGACAGAAAGTGAGTTACTGAATGCTGTAGCCGCCATCGATCACCACGTTTTCTCCGGTGATCATGCTGGCGACATCGCTGAGCAGGTACAGCGCCAGCGCAGCGATTTCTTCCGGCTGGGCGAAGCGGCCCGCCGGAATCTGCAATTTGGCCTTTTCACCCAGCTCGCCAGCCCAGGCTTTTTTGCCCAGTGCGGTCTCGACGATGGTGGGGGAGATGGCGTTGACGGTGATGTGTGGTGCCCATTCCATGGCCAGCACCTTGGTCATGCCGACCACTGCAGCCTTGCTGGCGCAATAGGCGACGTGGCGATCCAGGCCAATGACCGCGGCCTGCGACGCCAGGTTGACGATACGCCCGCTGCCTTGCGCGAGCATGTGTCGGGCGCAGGCCTGTGCCACGAAAAAGCTGGCCTTCAGGTTGATGTCCAGCGTGGTGTCCCATGCGTCTTCGGTGACGTCGGCAGCCTTGTCCAGCAGTGCGACGCCTGCGCTGTTGATCAGGTAATCCAGCCGCGTGAAGTGCTCAAATACGCTGTCGATGCTGCGCTGCACCTGATCGAGCTGGCGCAGGTCCACGGCGAGGCCGATATGCCCGTCGCCAAGGCGCGCAGCGACGTCGACCACCGCAGGGTCTCGGTCAAGCAACGCGACCCGCGCGCCGCGCTCGACCAGCAGGCTGGCACAGGCCAGACCGATCCCGGCGGCCCCGCCGGTGATCACCGCGCACTTGCCGGTAAGGTCGAAGGCCTGATTCCAGAATCCAGACATGAACGTGACTCCTGTATTGGGGGTTTTATCTGCCTATGCTCGTTGCCACACCGGCTACTCATTGCTAGACACAAATCTTGTAGCAGCCAACGGACTGTGGGAGGCGGCTTGCCGGCGATGCGTTTTTTGATGCTGCACATCAGAGGCTGAGCTGACGCCATCGCCGGCAAGCCGCCTCCCACAGGTTTTGCATCCAGTCAGGCACTCAGGTTTTGGCTGCCATCAGGGAAGCTACTTGCCGCCACTCACCTGCTGGTAAAGCGCATCGGCATTGGCGTCCGTCACCGGCACCCAGGGCAGGATGTAGTTCTTGTCAGTCCCGTCACCCCATTTGACGTCTTTGGCGTAGCGCTCCCAAATGACGGATTGTGGTTTGTAATCCTTGCCGGCGAGGGCACGCAGGGCGACGTCCAGTGCGCCCTGGGATTGGGCCTGAGCGTCCTGAAGGAAGGTGGTCACTTCGTTTTTCTTGGCTGCCTGAATCGCATCCGGCATACCGTCGATGGAGGTGACGGGGACTTCGGCAGGCGTCAGGCCGCGGGATTTGACAGCCTGCAATGCGCCGAGGGCCATGTCGTCGTTTTGCGCGATGATGCCGGAGATGCCGCCATTGGGGTGCGCGTTGAGCCAGTCTTCCGTCAGGGCCAGGGCTTCGGCGCGTGACCAGTTGGCGGTCTTCATCTCGATAATCTTGATGTCAGGGTGTTTCTTCAGGACTTCCATCTCGCCCTTTTCACGATCGATCTGCGCGGATTGGCCAATCGGTCCCTGAATGATCACCACATTGCCTTTGCCTTTGAGCTTGTCGACCATGGCCTGGGCCTGCAGTCGTCCACCCTCGACGTCGTCGTTGCCGACATAGGGCACTGTGGTGCTGGCCACGCGAGTGTTGGAGGCAATGACCGGGATATCTTCTGCCATGGCTCGGGCCACCGTGCCGATGCCTGCCTTGGTGTCGATGGGCACAAAGATGATCGCGTCATAATGCTGGGTGATCATGGTTTCGATCTGGTTGTTCTGGGTCAGTGCGTCATAGTTACCGTCGAATACGGTGATCTGCACGGTGCCGTTCTTGACCGCCGGGTGCTGCTTGAGCTCACGCACCCAGTTCTGCATGAACTGGCCTTTGAGCCCGTAGACGGCCGCGCCGATCTTGTAGGTCTTGCCATCTGCCGCCAGGGTGATGCTGCTGGCCAGCAGGGTGAGCGCCGCAACAGCGGCCAGGGAAGTGCCGAATTTCATGATGAGAACTCCGTTATTGTTGTAGTCAGTCGTTCATTCAGAGGAAAAGCGATTAGCGTTTTTTCTTGCGCCACACGTCGATCAGTACTGCGAACACGATGATCAGGCCCTTGGCGACCTGCTGGTAATAGGAGGACACGCCGAGCAGGTTCAGGCCGTTGTTGATCACCCCGATCAGCAATGCACCGAACAGCGTGCCGACAATGCTGCCAGTGCCGCCTGACAGGCTCGTGCCACCGATGACCACCGCGGCGATGGCGTCCAGCTCGTAGGACATACCAGCCTGGGGCAGGGCGGAGGTGGTTCGGGCGGACAGCACCACCCCGGCAAGGCCTGCCAGCAACCCGGACACCACGTACACCGAAAACACCACTTTGCGTACGCCGATGCCTGAGGTGCGGGCACTTTTCTCGTTGCCGCCCACGGCGTACACATAGCGGCCGTACGTGGTGTAGCGCAGCACCATCCAGAAAATCAGCGCCACCACCGCGAAGATGATGATGGGCACGCCAATCGGCCCAAGCTTGCCGATGCCGAGTGCCAGATAGGCTTCCGGCAGGTCGGTGACCGGGCTGCCGTCGTTGAGAATGAAGGTCATGCCACGCGCGATACTGAGCATGCCCAGGGTGGCGACAAAGGGCGGGATAGACAGGTTGGCGACCATGAAGCCGTTGACTACGCCCAGCATCGCCCCGGCGAACATCCCGGCACTCACCGCCGCCAGCAGGCCATAACCCTGGGTTGCGACCAGCGCGCTGCACAACCCGGCGAAGGCCAGAATCGAGCCGACGGACAGGTCGATGCCCTTGGTCAGGATCACGTAGGTCATGCCGACCGCAAGAATGCCGTTGATGGAGGTCTGGCGCAGGATGTCCATCCAGTTGCGCCAAGTCATGAAGTACTCGCTGGAAAAGGCCATCACGATACACAGCACAATGAACACCAGTGGCAGGCCAAAGCGGTCCAGCGAAAGACGCAGGCGGCTGCGAGGGGTGGCAGTAACGGGGGCGGTTATGGTTTTGGCATTCATGAGGCAAGACTCAACAAGGCTTCCTGGGAAAGGTCGGTGTCGCTGCTGATGGTCACCAGCTGACCGGCCTTGAACACGGCGATCCGGTCGCTCAGGCGCAGCAGTTCGGGCGCTTCGGACGACACCACAATGGCCGCGCCACCGGCTCGCACGAACTGGTCCAGCAGGTGGTAGATCTCCTGCTTGGCCCCTTCGTCGATGCCCCGGGTCGGTTCATCGCAGAGCAGGCAGATCGGCTCGGTCGACAGGCATTTGGCGAGCACCACCTTCTGTTGGTTGCCGCCGCTCATGGACGCCACGGGCAGGTCGAGTGAAGAGGTCTTGATCTGCAGGCGCTTGACCATGTCTTCGGCCAGTCGGGTCTCCTTGCGGGCATTGATCAGCGACCAACTCGACAACTGTTTGTAAGCCGACAGGGCGATGTTGGAGAGGATGCTGCTGCTGAGCACCAGACCACTGTCCTTACGGTCCTCGGTGACCAGCGACATTCCGGCGCGTATCGTCGCCTTGGGCAGGCCGACCGGCATGGGTTTGCCTTGCAGGGTCACTGTGCCCGCGTCCGGCGTGGTAAGCCCGTAGATGCAATTGAGAAATTCGCTGCGCCCCGAGCCCATCAGGCCATAGATGCCGAGGATTTCGCCCTGACGCAATTGCAGGCTGATGTCGTGAAACTCGCCATGGCGACTCAGGCCGCTCACGCTCAGGCAGCATTCGGCGGCGCATGCGCGACCCACTTTATGGTCGATGCGTGTCAGTTCCTGACCCACGATGCCACGAACCAGATGCGCCCGATCAATGTCGGCCATGCGCCCGGTTTCGACGAATGCCCCGTCGCGGAAGATGGTGTAGTCATCGGCAATCTGAGCCAGCTCGCTGAGGCGATGGGAGACATAGACGATGCCAGCACCTCGGGCGGTAAGGCGGCGAATCGCCTTGAACAGCGTCTGCGCTTCGCGCTCGCCAATGGCCGAGGTGGGCTCATCCATGATCATGACTTCGCAGTCGTAGCTGAACGCCTTGGCGATTTCCACCAGTTGAATCTGCGCAACGCTCAGGCGGTGCATGGGGCTGGTGGCCTCTACGTCAAACTCCAGACTTTCGAGCAGTTCACGCGTGCGCCGGTTTAGCTCGCGGGTGTCGACAATACAGCCCGCCCGACGTGGCTCGCGGCCCAGCCAGATGTTCTCGGCGACGGTCATGTGCGGGATGGGTTCCAGTTCCTGAGTGATCATGGCGATTCCCGCTGCCAGCGCTTCACCCGGACGATTGAACTGCACGGGATGGCCGTTGAGCAGGATGGTGCCGGCGTCACGCTGGGTGATGCCCATCAGAATGCTGAGGAAGGTCGATTTGCCTGCGCCGTTACCGCCGCACAGTGCGTGAACACTGCCTGCGCGCAGTGAGAGACGGCCGTCGCGCAGGGCAGGAATGCCAGCATAGGCCTTGGCGACGTGTTCAGCCTGGAGCAGTAATGGCGTGGCCATTGGCGTGTCCTCGTGCTGTGAATTCTTATTAGGTGCACTGGTGTAGCTCAGTGAGCATATGTGTATCAAATGAAATTCTGTTCAGTCAATCTCTTTCCTGAAAATTTCAGAATGGGCGAGCTGGCCGCCATTAAGCGGTCTGTCCGGCTTGCGTTTGAATCCTTGCCTAAAACTTGCTTGACAGAAAGGTGTGAATGCCTGAGAAATAAGTGATCGGAATTTCACCGATTGAACATTTGGTCAGTCATAAGTGACCCTGGCAGTGGAGCCAAACGCCATGAACACATTTTTCCCGGTGGCCATCGGATGCGATGAAGCGGGTTATGAGCTCAAAGAGTTGTTGAAGCGTCACATCGAGACACTGGGCTATCCGGTGACCGACTTCGGTACCCATTCCACCGCACCGGTGCTGTACCCGGACATTGCCCTGGCCGTGGCAACGGCCATCAATGCGGGGCAGCAGCGGCTGGGCATACTGGTCTGTGGTACGGGAATCGGCATGGCGATCTCAGCCAACAAGGTGCTGGGCATTCGCGCCGCTCAGGCGCACGACACTTACTCGGCAGAGCGGGCGCGCAAGAGTAACGATGCGCAGATTCTGTCCATCGGCGCGCGGGTGATTGGCGCTGAACTGGCGAAAAGCATCGTCAAGTCATTCCTGGAGTCGGAATTCGAAGCGGCGCGCTCCGGTGCCAAGGTCGATCGCATCAGCGCCATCGAGCGTGACGGCCATCAGTAGTGGACGCAGGGGGGCGGGAGTAGGGAGAATGCCCCTTTGACGTCGAAACGGAAGCCCGTCCACATGAGTGACAGTAACCAGCGCATGGCCAGTGACATCGATCTGATGACCGAAGTCGCGATGCTTTATTACCTTGAGAACGTCACTCAGGAAGCCATCGCCAAACGTTTCGACCTGTCCCGCGCAAAAGTCAGCCGACTGCTCAAACGCGCACGTGACGAAGGCATTGTCGAGGTGCGCGTGCTGCAGCATCCGGCCATGAACAATGAGCTTGAACAGGCCTTGGTGGAGCGGTTTCAACTCGACCGCGCGCTGATTGCAGTCGATCACAGCGACCCCGACACCCAGCGCTCGGCGGTTGCCAGTCTGGTTGCCAACTACCTGAACAAAACGCTGAGCGACGGCATGATTGTCGCCGTGGGCATGGGCCGCAACGTCGGAGCGGTGGCAGATAACGTGTTCCTGCCAGTGACGCGCAACTGCACCTTTGTGTGCGCCATCGGTGGTTCGCTCAAGGCGGGCGAGTACATGAACCCCGATCACATCTGTCGGCGTCTGGCGCTGCGCTTTGGCGGCGAAAGCGAAAGCCTTTACGCCCCGGCGCTGGTCGCCAACCCGGAATTGCGTGGCGTATTGATCAATAACGACACTGTACGTTCGACCCTGGACCGCGCTCGCCGCGCCGACATTGCGCTGATCGGCATTGGCGACATGAGCGAGAACAGCAACATGGTGCGCATGGGCTGGTTCTCGCCACAGGAAATTGCCCAGGCCCGGTTATCTGGCACGGTGGGCGACATGATGGGCTATGACTTCATCGACATCCATGGCCAGCCTGCGGTCAACGCCATCCAGGGCAGGGTGATTGGATTAACCGTTCAGGAGTTGTTTCGCATCCCGGATGTGGTCGCCATTGCCAGTGAAAACACCAAGGCGGCGGCAACGCTGGGTGCGCTGCGTTCCGGGGTGATCAACACCTTGGCAACCACAGTGACCAACGCGCACACGATCCTGGCGCTGGACGATGCCACGCGTAAGCGTTGAGATTCTTGCGGGTGTTACGCGGTCAATGGCCAGGCAGGGCAGCACGCGCCTGCCTTACGGCCCTGCCATCCACTTGGCCAGGCTGTGCCGGCCGCTGACGCCCAGCTTTGCGGTGGCGCGCTTGAGGTAGGTTTCCACCGAACTGTTCTTGACGTTCAGCCGCCGCGCCATCTCCGCAACCGAGCCTCCCGTCAGTAAGCCTATACAGACCTCCTGTTCACGGGCCGACAGCGTGATCGCGTCCTGCGCCAGGCGTCCACTGAATGCTTCATCGATCGACCCTGGCTCTGCGTCGATTTTTTCCGCAGTCGATTGCACCAGCAACTGTGAATGGTGCTCGACCAGCGGCAGCAGCATGTCGGAAAGGCTCTTGAGCAACGACAACTCGCTCAGCGAAAACGCTTTCGTTCCCGTCAGGCGATAAAGGCAGATGACCCGTCGCAGATCGCCACTGCTGGAGACCAGGCTGCAGATATGCACGTCGCGGCGTGCGCATTTCTGTCCCACGGATGCTTTTGTCTGGATCAGTAACGAGTCGTCCATCTGCACAATGCACGGCATCAGGGACTGACGCAGCGTGTCCGATGCGTAAAGATCATGCTGCAAGCCTGCGCCACCCAGGCGGGTGATGCGCTCGACACGTGCCTGAGCCACGTCCAGCGTCCATTCGCTCAGATCAATGCCTTGAACAGAAACCAGGGTGTCGACGAGTTGCAGCATTTGTCCGGTAAATGACGAGCCGCCAGTGCTCGAAACCAGATGACCCAATTCCAGATAGAAGCGCGGGTCATAGCGAGTGTTCGGCGAGCGTGTCGTTTTCATCTTTATCTGCTCCCTGATTCTGACCGTGCATGGGCGTTGCCCTGTTGTGAGCGCGTCGTGGGGTAATGACGGATGCACTGGATGATTTGGCGTATTCAACCGAAGGATCTATCCGACGTCTGTAGCAGAAAACAGGGACAGACTTACCGACCGATTCATTACACGGGACAAGTAGAGTTCTTTAGCACTTGATCAGCATCATCCTACGCAAGCGCCGAGACGTCTATCTCACGCAGCTGAGTGATGGCTATACGCCAGCGTCCGGGTTTAGCGGGACAGACACTGATAATGACCAATGGTTCAATTCCTGACTTATTCGCCAAGAAGGACCTTGAGCCATGTCGGCCGTCGACCTGTTCCCCCTGACCGCGCCCCAACGCGATATCTGGCTTGACCAGATCAGCCGCGGCGACTCGCCTCTCTATAACATCGGCGGCTACCTGAAGCTGGTTGGCCAGGTGAATCCCGTGATGCTGAAGCGTGCGCTTGAGCAACTGCTGGCCGCGCATGATGGCTTGCGTACAGTGCTGGTACCGGGCGCAGGGGCTGATGGTTTGCCGATGCAGACCTACGCCGAGTCCATACCGGTCTCTCTGCCGGTGCACGATTTACGTGATCATCCCGAGCGGGTCGAGGCGGCGCAGACGTTGATGCGCGAGCAAATGCAGCGTCCCTATGCGCTGGACGGCAGCCCGCTGTTTCGTTTATGTCTGGTGCGCTTATGTGAAGACCAGCATTGGCTGGTCATTCAGGCTCACCACCTGATCCTTGACGGCTGGGGCTTCGGGCAGATGCTCAAGTCTCTGGGTGAGCATTACACCGCGCTCTGTGAAGGCGGCACTCTCGAGACCCAGGGGTTGTCCTACAGCGAGTTCATCAGTGATGACGCGCGCTACCATGACTCGCCGCGTCATGCGCGGGACAAGGCTTATTGGCTGGACAAGTACCGGGAGCTGCCCGAGCCGCTACTGGTGTCCCGTTATCACAACCGCAGATCGACCGACCCGGCGCCATCCCATACCTGGGTCCAGGCATTTCCCGCTGAGCTGCACACGCGCATGCACCAGTTTGCCGAACGCTTTGGTGCCTCGGCGTTCCACGTTCTGCTGGCCGCGCTGCATGTCTACTTCACCCGCACTGCACAGCGCGACGACTGGGTGGTCGGCTTGCCATTGCTCAATCGCACCGGCGCGCGTTTCAAGGCCACGCTGGGGCATTTCGCCCAAGTCAGCGCGGTGCGCATGGACTTTGAGCAGGAGCTTGATTTCGCTGCCCTGGTCATCGCGGTGCGTGACACCCTCAAGCGGGATTTCCGACATCAGCGCTTTGCGCTCAGTGAGCTTAATCGCACCCTGGGCATTTCCCGCGAGGAGCGGGCGCAGTTGTTCGAGGTCTCTGTGTCCTATGAGCAGGATGACCATGACTACCGTTATGGCGATGCGCAAGCACAGGCCGTGAAAGTCTCCAATGGTTACGAAACCACGCCTCTGGCGTTGCACATGCGGACCAACAGGTTCAGTGATCAGGCATGGTTGCATGTGGTTCACCACCGCGCCTGGTTCAATGATGCCGAAGCCGAGGCGATTGGCGAGCGTCTGTTGCAGGTGATCGAGCAGGGGCTGGAGAACCCCGCGCTACGCGCCGAAGCGTTCGATCTGCTGACGCCCGCCGAACGTCAGCACATCAGCCAATGGAACGAGACCGACACGGTTGTTGCGGGCCCGCAGTTGATCCATCGGCGTATCGAGCAGCATGCCCAGCAGTGTCCGGACGCAGTGGCGGCCGTCTTCGACGGACAGCGCCTGACCTATCGGCAGCTCAACCGCAGCGCCAACAGCCTGGCGCTGCGCCTTATCGAATCAGGCATCGTGGCTGACGACCGCGTTGCGGTTGTGTCGCGACGCGGGCTGGACACCCTGGTGAGTCTGCTGGCCGTTCTCAAGGCCGGTGCCGCTTATGTGCCGATCGACCCTGCGCATCCACGCGAGCGGCTGGCCTATCTGCTGAGTGACAGCGCGCCGTCGGTGGTGCTGACGCGTGAGAATCTGCGTGAGCGCCTGCCACTACTGACTCAACCGGTGATCGAGCTGGACGACTGCGATAAAGAGAGCGGCTCCGACATCAACCCCGACGTCGAGCCCCTGTGCAGTCACCACCTGGCCTACGTGATCTACACCTCCGGGTCCACTGGCCAGCCCAAAGGCGTCATGGTGGAACACCGAATGCTTGCCAATCTGGTGGACTGGCACTGTGATGCGTTCAAGCTGACGGCGGGCGGGCATGCCTCCTGTCTGGCCGGGTTTGGTTTCGATGCCATGGCCTGGGAGGTATGGCCGACCCTGTGCGCGGGCGCGACCCTGCATCTGGCACCGGTTCAGGAGGGCGGCGAAGACATCGACGCGATGTTGCGCTGGTGGCTGGCCCAGCCCCTGGATGTCAGCTTCCTGCCGACGCCCGTGGCTGAGTACGCGTTCAGCCTGGACGAAGATCATCCGACGCTGCGCACCCTGCTAATCGGGGGTGACCGCCTTCGCCAGTTTGCCGAAAACCGACGTTATGCGGTCGTCAATAACTATGGGCCCACCGAAACCACAGTGGTTGCCACTTCCGGGCTGGTGCGCGCGGGTGCATCACTGCACATCGGCGGTCCGGTTGCCAATACGCGTGTCTACGTGCTGGATGAGCGACTGCAGCCAATGCCCGTCGGCGCCACAGGCGAGCTGTACATCGGTGGCTCGGGGGTCGCACGAGGCTATCTCAACCGGCCACAGATGACGCAAGAACGCTTCCTCGCCGACCCGTTCAGCCTCGATGCTCAGGGACGCATGTACCGCACCGGCGATCTGGTGCGCTGGAATGCCGACGGTACGCTGGAGTACCAGGGCCGCAACGATGATCAGATCAAGATTCGCGGCATGCGCATCGAACCTGGCGAAATCGAGGCGGCGATTGCCAGCCAGACAGGCGTCAAGGAAGCCGTGGTGCTGGTGCGCGACGAGCACCTTCTGGCCTGGTTCACCGAAACCTCGGCCGTGGACCCTGATCAATTGCGCCAGACGCTGCGGGCCAGACTGCCTGCTTACATGGTGCCGCGTGCGTTCACCCGGCTGGACGTCCTGCCGCTGACCGGCAACGGCAAACTCGACCGCCGTGCGTTGCCGGATCCGGATCCTGCCTATTTGCTGGGGCACGCTTACGAGGCACCGACAGGCGCGACGGAAATCGCGATGGCCGCTGTCTGGGCGCAGGTGCTGGGCGTCGAGCGAGTAGGGCGTCATGACAACTTCTTCGAGCTGGGGGGGCATTCTTTACTGGCGATCACGCTGGTAGAACGTTTGCGCACGGCCGGGCTCAAGGCCGATGTGCATGTACTGCTGTCCCAGCCGACGGTCGCGGCACTGGCGGCCAGCAAGGACAATGCCCGCGAGTTCAGCGTACCGGCCAATGCCGTGCCGCCGGCCTGTGAACGGATTACCCCGCAAATGCTGAGCCTGACGCGTCTTGATCAGGCTGCGATCGACCGCATTGTCGCCAGCGTGCCAGGCGGTGCGCCCAACGTGCAGGAAATCTACCCGTTGGCGCCTTTGCAGGAAGGCATCCTCTATCATCATTTGTCTGCCACCCAAGGCGATCCGTACCTCCTGCAATGGCGCCTGGCGTTCGACAGCGTGGAGCGTTTGCACGCATGGACCGATGCGCTGCAGCAGGTCATTGACCGTCACGACATCCTGCGGACCGCCGTGGTCTGGGAAGGGCTTGAAAGCGCGCAGCAAGTGGTCTGGCGCAAGGCCGATCTGCTGGTTCAGCCGGTCAGCCTCGACGCCGATTGCGTGGCCGACGAGAACGCCGCCGTCAGCGTCATGGATCGCCTGCATCAGCGATTCGACGCCCGCCATCATCGTCTGGACCTTTCCCAGGCACCTTTGATGCGACTGGTTCATACCCATGATCCGGCCAATGGCGAAGTGGCTGCCGTGCTGTTGTTCCACCACCTGGTTCTCGACAACGCCGCGATGGAGGTGGTCACACGGGAAATGGAAGCCCTGCTGGCTGACCGACAGACGAGTCTGGCCGCGCCGGTGCCTTACCGCAACTACGTGGCGCAGGTGCGCCTGCACAGCGACGACGCTCGGCACGAGGCGTTTTTCAGTGACATGCTGAGCGATGTGGACGAACCCACGTTGCCCTTTGGCGTGCAGGATGTACACGCCGATGGCAGTGATATCGAGCAGGCCCGACGGGTGCTCGACAGCGACCTGGCGTTGCGCGTGCGTGAGCAGTCCCGACAATTGGGCGTCAGTGCGGCGAGCCTGATGCATGCCGCCTGGGCACGTGTCCTGAGTGTGATCGCCAACCGCCAGGATGTGGTGTTCGGCACGGTGCTGCTGGGACGCATGCAGGGTGGCGAGGGCGCGGATCGGGCGCTCGGGGTGTTCATCAACACCTTGCCGCTGCGCATCGACACTGCCAGCAGCACTCGCCAGGCCGTGAAAACCGTGCATTCACGGCTGTCAGCCTTGATCGCTCATGAGCAGGCCTCACTGGTGCTGGCGCAGCGTTGCAGTGGCGTGGCGTCCGGCTCACCGCTGTTCAGCGCGTTGCTCAATTATCGCCACAGCGCCACCGTCCGGCCGCGCGACGGCGAAGGTGTGTGGCAGGGCGTGCGCGTGCTGGGTGGCGAGGTGCGCAGTAATTACCCGCTGACCCTCAGTGTCGACGATCTGGGCGAAGGCTTCGACCTGCACGTGCTGTCTCGACAAGGCATGGGGGCCGAGCGCATCGCAGGCTGGATGCAGAACACTGTGGCGAATCTGGTGCAGGCACTGGAACAGGGCGTTCCCGAACCGCTGCAAAGCTTGCCGATTCTGGACGCGGCCGAGCGCGAACGACTGCTGAACGCGTTCAATGCCAGCGCACACCGTTTCCCCGAAGGTCTGACGGTGCATGCTCAAGTGGAGTCCAGCGTTGCAAGCCATCCGCAGGCCCTCGCCGTGGTTCAGGGCGAGGAGGTGATGACATACGCCGAGCTCAATCAGCGTGCCAACCGCCTTGCGCACCACTTGATGGGTCTGGGCGTGAAGCCGGACGAGCGTGTTGCGTTGTGCCTGCGTCGTGGCCCGGGCCGCGTGGTCGGCATGCTGGCCATCCTCAAGGCAGGAGCTGCCTACGTTCCAATAGATCCGGCTTACCCGGCAGAGCGCATTGCCTATCTGCTGGAAGACAGCGCACCCCGTGCAGTCGTGACCGAAAATTCGACGGCCAGCCTGGTCGGCTCCGTGTTTCAAGTCAATCTGCAACACAGCGACTGGCATGACGCACCTGACAGTAATCCGCAAGTAGCAGGTCTCAACGACCGTCATCTGGCTTACGTCATCTACACCTCAGGCTCCACTGGCCAACCCAAGGGCGTGATGGTGGAGCATCACACCCTGAACAATCTGGTGCACTGGCATTGTCAGGCGTTCGACCTGCACGCCGGCAGCCACACCAGCAGTGTGGCCGGTTTCGGTTTCGACGCCATGGCGTGGGAAGTCTGGCCAGCGCTTTGCGCCGGTGCCGTATTGCACGTGCCGCCTGCTCAGGTGGCCAACGAGCAGGTCGATGAATTGCTCGACTGGTGGCTGGAACAACCGCTTCAGGTCAGCTTTTTGCCGACGCCGGTGGCCGAACAGGCGTTCGGTCGCGCACGTCAGCATCCGACGCTGAGCACGCTATTAATCGGCGGAGACCGTCTGCGCCAGTTCGATAAAGACCCAGGGTTTGCGGTCATCAACAATTATGGCCCGACGGAAACCACCGTGGTCGCGACCTCAGGACAGGTCATTCCAGGCGCGTCGCTGCACATTGGCGGACCGGTGGCCAACACACGTCTTTACGTGCTGGACGAGCAACGGCAACCCGTGCCGGTCGGCGTGATCGGCGAGCTTTACATCGGGGGGGCGGGTGTTGCACGTGGCTACCTGAACCGCCCGGATCTGACCGAAGAGCGATTCATCGCCGATCCGTTCTGCACACAGGCGCCGGCAAGGATGTACCGCAGTGGCGATCTGGTGCGCTGGAATGCCGATGGCACGCTGGATTACATAGGCCGTAACGACGATCAGGTCAAGATTCGCGGGATGCGTATCGAGCTGGGCGAGATCGAGACGGTCCTTGCCGCTCAACCCGGTATCAAAGATGCCGTGGTGCTGGTGCGCAACGAGCGCCTGCTGGCCTGGTTCACCGAGACGGCTGCCGTGGAGCCGGGCACGTTGCGTCAGGCGCTGCTCGACCAGTTGCCGGGTCACATGGTGCCGCTGGCGTTCATGCGCCTCACGGCCTTGCCGCTGACCAGCCACGGCAAACTGGACCGCCGGGCCTTGCCGGACCCTGAGCTTGCCGACCTGACGGCCAACCGCTATGAGGCCCCGCAAGGCGAAACCGAGATGATCATTGCCGGCCTGTGGGAGCAGGTGCTGGGCCTGGAGCGAGTCGGGCGGCATGACAACTTTTTCGAGTTGGGCGGGCATT
Source organism: Pseudomonas asturiensis (assembly GCF_900143095.1). Taxonomy (GTDB): domain Bacteria; phylum Pseudomonadota; class Gammaproteobacteria; order Pseudomonadales; family Pseudomonadaceae; genus Aquipseudomonas; species Aquipseudomonas asturiensis. Next base: position 515,220 of record NZ_FRDA01000001.1, read on the forward strand.
CGCTGCTGGCCGTGAGTCTGGTCGAGCGCATGCGCAACGCCGGGCTGAGTGCCGACGTGCGTGTACTGCTTGGCCAGCCGAGCGTGGCGGCGCTGGCAGCGTCGGTCGGCAATGGCCGCGAGGTCGTGGTGCCCGAGAATAAAGTGCCAGAAGGCTGCACACGTATCACGCCGGACATGCTGAGCCTGACGCGGCTGGATCAGGCGGCCATTGATCGCATCGTATCAACCGTGCCTGGTGGCGGCGCCAACGTACAGGAAATCTACCCGCTGGCGCCGCTTCAGGAAGGCATTCTGTATCACAACCTGACGGCGCAGCAGGACGATCCGTACCTGCTGCAATTACGTCTGAATTTCGACAGCATGGCGCGTCTGCAGAGCATTGCCGAGGCGCTGCGCAAGGTCATCGCGCGTCACGACAGCCTGCGTACCGCGGTGATCTGGGAAGGCCTGCAAGCGCCGCAGCAAGTGGTCTGGCGGCACGCCGAACTGCGTGTCGAGGAAGTGGCCGATCAGACCAGACCGGCACCCATGAGTCTGGATCGTGCGCCATTGATGCGACTTGACTACAGCCAGGATCCGTCAAGCGACAGCGTGTCTGCCACCTTGCTGTTCCATCACATCGTGGTCGATGCGACGGCACTGGAAGTGATGCGCGAGGAAATGCTCGCGCACCTGCGCGGTGCTCCCGAACCAACCCAGGTTGCCGTGCCCTATCGCAACTACGTGGCTCAAGCGCGTCTGGGTGTCAGTGAGGCGGAGCACGAGGCGTATTTCCGTGAACAACTGGGCGATATCGACGAGCCAACGCTGCCGTTCGGTCTGCGTGATGTGCAGGGTGATGGCCGTAGCATTGAAGAAAACCAGCAGACGCTGCCCGACGAGCTGGTGCGACGCCTGCGCAGTCAGGCACGGCAACTGGGCGTCAGCGTCGCCAGCCTCTTTCACCTCGCATGGGGACGGGTGCTGGCTGCAGCCACCGGCAACGACCGCGTGGTGTTCGGGACGGTGTTGCTGGGACGGTTGCAAGGCGGTGCCGGGGCGGATCGCGGTATGGGCATGTTCATTAATACGCTGCCTGTGCGCGTCGATCTGGCGGATGTCAGCGTGCGTGACGGCGCGCGCGCGACGCACGCCCGGCTCGCGACGCTGCTGGGACATGAGCACGCGGCCCTGGCTCAGGCACAACGGTTCAGCGGGGTGGCGACATCGTCGCCGCTGTTCAGTGCCATCCTCAACTATCGCCACAGTGCTGGGCAGGCACGCCAGGACGCACAGCGCGACACCTGGCGCGGCCTGGAGATTCTGGCCAGTGAAAAGCACACCAATTATCCGCTGAGCCTGAATGTCGACGACCTGGGTGAATCCTTGCGCCTGTCGGTCACCGTTGCGCCCAAAATAGGGGCTGAACGCATCTGTGGCTACATGCAGCAGGCGCTGACCGGGCTGGTGGATGCGCTGGACACCGAGCCCGATCTGCCTTTACTGCATCTGCCCGTGCTTGAACCTCGCGAGCGTCAGCAATTGCTCGACGGCTTCAACGCAACCACCGTTGCCCATGACCCGGAACAGACGCTGCTGAATCTGTTCGAGACTCAGGTTGCCCGTACGCCACAGGCCATTGCCGTGCTGGCCGAGGATGCGCAGTTGAGTTGGCAGCAGCTCAACGAGCAGGCCAACGCTTTGGCCCACCATTTGATCGATCAAGGCGTACAGCCTGACGACCGCGTCGCGATCTGCGTCGAACGAGGCGCACCGATGGTGATCGGCCTGCTGGCCATTCTCAAGGCGGGCGGTGCCTATGTGCCGCTGGACCCGGGTTATCCCCGCGAGCGCTTGCATTACATGCTCCAGGACAGCGCGCCAAAAGCGCTGTTGGTACAGACTTCGACCCGCAATCTGCTGGAAAACGAGCACACATTACGGATTGATCTGGACGCCTCTAACTGGAATTCCCAGCGCACCGCCAACCCTGCCGTCTTGGGTCTGACCGCCCGTCATCTGGCGTACGTGATCTACACCTCGGGCTCCACGGGGACGCCCAAGGGTGTGATGGTCGAGCATTGCAACGTGGCGAATCTGGTGCGTTGGGGCTCGCTGCTGTGCCCGGCGACTCAACACGGAGCGCTGTTGCACAAGACGCCCATCAGTTTCGATGCCTCGGTCTGGGAGATTTTCTGGCCGTTGTGCAGTGGGCTGCCGCTGGTGCTGGCCCGGTCTGACGGGCACCGTGATCCAGTCTATCTGGCGCGGCTGATCCGGGATCAGAAGGTCAGCGTGGTGCAATTCGTTCCGGTACTGCTTCAGCAATTTCTCGACCTGCCGGACAGTAGCCAGTGTTACAGCCTCACCGACATTGTCTGCGGTGGCGGCGAGCTGACCGCCGCACTCGCCGAACAGGTGCGGTCGCGTCTGCCATGGGTACGCCTGCATAACGTTTATGGGCCGACGGAAACCACCGTCGACTGCAGCGTCTGGACGCTGGACCCGAACATGCCGCTGCCGGAGACCACACTGCCGATTGGTCGCCCGATCAGCAACACACGTCTTTACGTGCTGGATCGGCATGACCAGCCGGTGCCTCAGGGCGTGATCGGGCACCTGCACATCGGCGGTGCCGGTGTCACCCGTGGTTACCTGAACCTGCCCGCGCAGCAGGCCGAGCGTTTCATTGACAGCCCGTTCGTCGAAGGCGATCGCCTGTACCGCAGCGGCGACCTGGTTCGCCAACAGGCGGATGGCAATCTGGAGTTCCTGGGGCGCAATGACGATCAAGTGAAAATCAACGGGCTGCGTATCGAACCGGGTGATATTCAGGCCTGCCTGATTCGGTATCCGGGTATAGAACAGGCCGTCGTCATGGTGCGCGACGAGACGCCAGGCGGTCAGCGACTGGTGGCGTATTACACCGGCGCTGTGCAGTCGGTTGAAGTGCTGCGCGACGCCGTGGGCAAACACCTGCCGAACTATATGGTCCCGGCCCTTTACGTGCACCTGGACGCCTTGCCGCTGGGTCCGAACGGCAAACTGGACCGCCAGGCACTGCCGGTGCCTGGCGCCGATGCGTTGTTGTCCAGACCTTATGAAGCCCCGCAAGGCGAGATGGAAACCCTGCTGGCCGACCTCTGGCGCGAACTGCTCGGCGTCGAGCACGTTGGCCGTCACGACAATTTCTTTGAACTGGGCGGCCACTCGCTGCTGGCGGTCAGCCTGACCGCGCGCTTGCGTCAGGAAGGCCTTGAAGCCGACGTCCGCGCACTGTTCGAGCACCCAACGCTGGCGGGCTACGCAGCCATCACAGAGAACATGGAGATTATCCTGTGAGCATCAACGAACTCCTGGCGACACTGAAAGCCAACGATATCCACCTGACGGTCAAGGACGGTCAACTGGTGGTGCAGGGCAATCGCCGCGCACTGACGGACAAAGGTTTGCTGGACAGCCTGCGTGAACACAAGCCGGCGCTGATCGAACGTCTTGAACAAGGCGATTCGCTGACCACCCGACGCGGCGCACAGACCTTCCCGGAAAATGCGATTCCCAACGGCTGCACCCACATCACCCCCGACATGCTGACGCTGGTGGTGCTTGACCAGACAGCCATCGATCAGTTGGTCCAGGCCATACCGGGCGGGGCCGCCAACGTGCAGGACCTGTATCCGCTGGCGCCTTTACAGCAGGGCATTCTGTATCACCACGTCACGGCAACCCACGGCGACCCGTATGTGATGCAGGTGGAATTCGCCTTTTCCGACCAGGAACGTCTCGACGCGTTTGCCCTGGCGCTGCAAACCGTGATTGCGCGCCACGACATCCTGCGCACGTCGGTGCACTGGGAGGGGCTGGAAACTCCGGTCCAGGTGGTCTGGCGCCACGCAGAACTGGTGGTCGATACTGTGCCGAGTGCGCAGGGCATCACGCTGGATCTGGGCCAGGCACCGTTGATCCGCCTGATCTGCCATCAGCACGCAGACGACGGCGTCAAGGCGACGCTGGTGTTCCACCACATCGCCATGGACCACAGCGCGCTTGAAGTAGTACGCCACGAAATACAGGCGTGTCTGTCGGGGCAGGCCGAGGCGTTGGGCACACCGGTGCCGTTCCGCAAATACGTGGCGCAGGCGCTGCTGGGTGTCAGCGAAGCCGAGCATGAGGCGTTTTTCCGCGACATGCTGGCCGATCTGGACGAGCCGACACTGGCGTACGACCTGCAAGACCTCAGTGGAGAAGGCGGCGACATCGGCGAATACACGCTGGCACTGGAACCGTTGCTGTGCCAGCGCCTGCGCAGTCAGGCACGCACGCTGGGTGTCAGCGTGGCCAGCCTGTTTCACCTGGGCTGGGCCCGTGTGCTGGCGGGCCTGACCGGTCGCCAACGCGTGGTCTTTGGCACCGTGTTGATGGGCCGTCTTTTGGGGGCCGAGGCCACCGAGCGGGCACTGGGCATTTTCATCAACACCTTGCCGCTGCGCCTGGATCTGGGTGATCAGGACCTGCGTACAGCGATTCGCGCCACCCATCAGCGCCTGACCACACTGATGCGCCACGAACATGCCCCACTGGCGTTGGCCCAGCGGTGCAGCGGCGTCGCAGCACCGACGCCGTTGTTCAACGCCTTGCTCAACTATCGTCACAGCGCTGCGGCGCAGGCGTCCGGCGAGACCTGGCAGGGCATTCAGGTGCTGCACGCACAGGAGCGCAGCAACTACCCGCTGGTGGTGAGCGTCGATGACCTGGGCGAGGCGTTCAGTCTGACCGCACAAACGTCGCCGCAGATTGATCCACAGCGCATCTGCGCTTATCTGCAACGCGCCATGGAGCATCTGCTGGAGGCGCTGGAGCACTCGCCGCAGACCAAGGCCGAACAGCTCGACATGTTGCCGCTTGCAGAGCGCACGCATGTGCTGCAGCAGCTCAATCCGCAGCCAACTGACTACGAGCGGGGTCTGACACTGCACCAGCGTATCGAGCAACACGCACTCGAGCGACCTGAATCCATGGCCGCACACGTGGCCGGGCAATCATTGAGCTACAGCGAGCTGAATCATCGCGCCAATGCCTTGGCCCATCACCTGATCAGCCTTGGCGTTCGCGTTGATGATCGTGTGGCGGTCATGGCCCGTCGCGGGCTGGACACGCTTGTAGCCTTGCTGGCTGTGCTCAAGGCCGGGGCTGGTTACGTGCCGGTCGATCCCTCACACCCTGATGAGCGCATCGCTTATCTGCTGAGCGACAGCGCCCCCAAAGTGCTGCTGACCCAGCAGACACTGCTGAGCCGCGTCCCGGTACTGAACGCGCCGGTCATTGCCTTTGACCGTCCGGACTGGCCGGAGCGTCTGGACAACCCGCAGGTGGCGGGGCTTACGGCTGCGCATCTGGCCTACGTGATCTACACCTCGGGCTCGACCGGCCAGCCCAAGGGCGTCATGGTCGAGCACCGCACCCTGAATAATCTGCTGGCGTGGCACTGCCAGGCGTTCGAGCTGCAGGCTGGCAGCCACACGGCCAGCGTCGCCGGTTTCGGCTTTGATGCCATGGCGTGGGAAATCTGGCCGGCGCTGTGTGCCGGGGCAACGTTGCACCTGCCGCCAGAGAACATCAGCAACGAACAGCTTGATGCGCTGCTCGACTGGTGGATCGCCCAGCCGTTGCAGGTCGCGTTTTTGCCTACACCGGTCGCGGAATATGCGTTCAGCCGTGACCTGCGCCATCCGACGCTGCGTACGCTGTTGATCGGCGGCGACCGTTTGCGTCAATTTCATCGTGATCCGGGCTTTGCGGTCATCAACAACTACGGCCCGACCGAGGCCACGGTGGTCGCCACCTCCGGCCGTTTGTGGCCGGACGGCAGTCTCGACATTGGCAAACCCATTGCCAACACCCGCGTGTACCTGCTCGACGAACGTCAGCAACTGGTGCCGCTGGGCGTGGCGGGCGAGCTGTACGTGGCAGGTGACAGCGTAGCGCGTGGCTACCTGAATCGACCCGAAATGACCGCCGAACGCTTCCTGCGTGACCCATTCCACCAGGACGCCGGCGCGCGTATGTACCGCACCGGCGACCTGGCGCGCTGGAACGCCGACGGCACGCTTGAGTACCTGGGGCGTAATGACGACCAAGTGAAAATCCGTGGCGTGCGCATCGAACTCGGCGAGATCGAAGCACAGTTGAGCCAGTTGCCGGGCATCGAAGAAGCGCTGGTAGTGGCCCGGGAAGACGAGCCGGGTCAGCTAAGGCTGGTGGGTTATTTCATCGAACAAGCCGATGTTACTGGCTCCACTGCGGGTGATCTGCGTGCCGCCTTGCTGGCGGTGCTACCGGGTTACATGGTGCCCAGTGCCTTCGTGCGTCTTGACGCCTGGCCGCTGACCGCCAATGGCAAGGTTGACCGTCGGGCCTTGCCGGTTCCGGATCGTCAGGCGTTGCAAACATCTGATTACGAGGCGCCGCAAGGCGAGCTGGAAATAGCTCTTGCGGCGATCTGGGGCCAATTGCTGCAGGTCGAACGGGTAGGGCGTCAGGATCGTTTCTTCGAGCTGGGCGGTCATTCGTTGCTGGCCATGCGCATGGTGTCTCAGGTGCGCCAGCGCCTGTCGCTGGAGCTTGCGCTGGGCGACCTGTTTGCCGACAGCGCACTGGCCGCCGTCGCGCGCTGTCTGGGTAATGCCGGACACCATGAACTGCCTGCCATCCAGGCTTCCAAACATGACGGACCGGTTCCATTGTCCTTCGCCCAGCAAAGGTTGTGGTTTCTGGCGCAAATGGAGGATGCCAACAGCGCTTACAACATTCCGCTGGGCCTGCAACTGAAAGGGCATCTGGACACCCGCGCACTCAAGCGCGCCCTTGAGCGTATCGTCGTACGCCATGACAGCCTGCGCAGCCGCTTCATTCAACACGAAGGCGAGGCCCGTGTGCAGGCTGCACCGGCCTCGGTCGTTCCCGAACTGCTCTGGCAGGACCTGCGCGGTGAGAACGAGCACGCACTGCAGCGCATTGTTCGCGAAGAAGCTGCGCAGCCGTTCGATCTGCTGGACGACCTGCCGATTCGCGGGCGTCTGCTGTGCCTGGCCGAAGACCGGCACGTGCTGTTGCTGACCCTGCACCACATCGTCGCCGATGGTTGGTCGCTGGGCGTCTTCACCCGTGAACTCACTGCGTTGTATCGGGCATTCAGCCAAGGTCTGGAGGACCCGCTTGCGCCGTTGTCCTTGCAGTACGCGGACTACGCGCTGTGGCAACGCAACTGGCTGGACGGCGAGCGCATGAGCCGCCAGAGCGACTTCTGGCATCAGGCGCTGACCGGCGCACCGGCCTTATTGACCTTACCGACCGACCGACCGCGCCCGGCGCGTCAGGACTACTCGGGTGCCAGCGTTGCGGTACGTCTCGACCCGCGCCTGTGCGATGACCTGAAAGCCTGCTGCCAGCACCATGGCGTGACGCCGTTCATGCTGTTCATGGGGGCGTGGGCTGTGCTGCTGGCCCGGCTGTCGGGGCAGTCCGAGGTGGTGATCGGCATGCCGGTGGCCAACCGTCGACACAGCGAAGTCGAGGCGTTGATCGGTCTGTTCGTCAACACCCTCGCGGTGCGCATCGATACCTCCGCAGAGCCGGATGTCAGTACGCTGCTGGCGCGGATCAAATCTCAAGTGATTCAGGCCCAGGAACATCAGGATCTGCCTTTCGAACAAGTGGTGGAGCGTCTGAAGCCGCCGCGCAGCCTGGCCCACAGCCCGTTGTTCCAGGCGTCACTGGCCTGGGACGGCAGTCAGGGGCTGGAATTGCAATTGGGCGATCTGCACCTGCAGCCGTTGTCCGAGCAGCCGACGTTCGCCAAGTTCGACCTGACCCTGAGCATGGGTGAGACCGCTGAAGGGTTCGGCGGTGTGGTGGATTACGCCACTGCGTTGTTCGATGAAGCGACTGTAGTGCGTTATGTGGGTTATCTGGAGCAGTTGCTGTGGACGATGGTCGGCAATGCCCATGCGGTGCCGGCCAGGGCTGGCATGCTGGGGCATGAGGAACGGCGCCGTCTGCTGGTGGATTTCAACGCCAACGAGCGGGATTTCCAACTTGATCGCCCCGTGCAGGCACTGTTCGAGGCTAAGGTTGCCCGAACCCCGGATGCCATTGCGCTGGAGTCGGCAGGCGTTCGCCTGACCTATCGCCAGCTCAACGAGGCGGCCAATCGGCTGGCGAATCATCTGCTCGAGCAGGGCGTGCAGCCGCAAAGCCGGGTCGCGGTCTGCCTGCAACGGGGCCCACACCTGCTGGTCGGGCTGCTGGCCGTGCTCAAGGCAGGCGGTGCCTATGTGCCGCTGGACCCTGGCTACCCCATGGATCGTCTGGCCTACATGCTCAATGACAGCCAGGCCGTGACGCTGCTGGTGGATGCCAGCACGCGCGAGCGCTTTGCCGAGCGCCTGCTGCCGCAGCTCGACCTGGACAGCAGCACCTGGAACGAGCAGTCGGCTGAAAACCCGGTTATTCAAGGGGTGGGGGCGGGGCATCTGGCCTACGTGATCTACACCTCGGGCTCCACTGGCACCCCCAAGGGCGTGATGGTCGAGCATCGCGGCCTGTGCAATCTGGTGCAATGGAGTTCGCAGCTGTGTCCGCCAGCCCCTGATCGCGCGTTGCTGCTTAAAACACCGGTCAGTTTCGACGCCTCGGTCTGGGAGCTTTTCTGGCCGCTGTGTGCGGGTATGCGTCTGGTGCTGGCGCGCCCTGACGGGCAGCGTGACCCGGCGTATCTGGCTCAGGAGATTCAGGACCGTGAGGTCAGCGTGGTGCAGTTCGTGCCTGCGCTGTTGCAACAGTTCGTCGAACTCGACGAAAGCGCCCGCTGCACCAGCCTGACCGATATCGTCTGCGGTGGTGGTGAACTGACTGCCGCCATGGCCGCGCAGGTACGCATGCGTTTGCCGCACGTGCGCTTGCACAACGTGTATGGTCCGACCGAAGCCACGGTGGACTGCAGTGTGTGGACCCTGGAGCCTGACCAGCCGGTGCCGGAGTCGACGTTGCCAATCGGCCGCGCCATCAGCAATACGCGCCTGTACGTGCTCGATGACCATGACCAGCCCGTGCCGCAAGGCGTGGTCGGGCAGTTGCACATCGGCGGTGCGGGTGTCGCGCGTGGCTACCTGAACCTGCCCGACATGCAGGCTGAACGGTTCATCGACAGCCCGTTTGTGCCCGGTGATCGCCTGTACCGCAGCGGCGATCTGGTTCGCCAGCGCTTAGATGGTCAGCTGGAATTTCTCGGCCGCAACGACTTCCAGGTCAAGCTGCATGGCCTGCGCATCGAACTGGGCGAGATCGAAGCACGGCTGAGTGCCCATCCGGCGTTGCGTGAAGCCGCGGTGCTGTTGCATGGAGACCGATTGGTCGCCTGGTTCAGTTGCCGGGAAGGCCATTCTGCGCCCGGCATCGAGGTGTTGCGCGCCCATGTGCTGGCGCAACTGCCGGATTACATGGTGCCGACGGCCTACGTAGCGTTGTCGGCCTTGCCGCTAAGCCTCAATGGCAAGCTGGACCGTGCAGCGCTGCCTGAGCCGGACGCGAATGCCGTGCTTAGCCGCCACTACGAGGCGCCGCTGTGCGAAACCGAAGCCCGTCTGGCAGAACTGTGGGCCGAACTGCTGAATGTCGCCCGAGTCGGGCGTCAGGATCACTTCTTCGAACTGGGCGGGCATTCACTGCTCGCTGTCACCCTGATCGCACGCATGCGCAAACTGGGCATGAGCGCCGACATTCGCGTGTTGTTCGCCCAGCCGACCCTTTCGGCGCTGGCCAGCGCGGTCGGCAATAACAATGAACTGCAGATACCGGCGAACCGGATCGACGCAGAGTGCCGCTACATCACTCCAGACCTGTTGCCACTGGTGTCGCTGGATCAGGACGCTATCGAGCGTATCGTCGCCCATGTGCCTGGCGGCGCGGCCAACGTGCAGGACATTTACCCGCTCGGACCATTGCAGGCTGGCATTCTTTATCATCATCTGGCCGCTGGCGACAGCGATCCGTACCTGCTGCAACCCCGATTCTCCTTCGCGGATCACGCGCGTCTGGACGCATTCTGCAGCGCGTTGCAGCAGGTGATCGAACGGCACGACATCCTGCGCACAGCATTGTTCTGGGAAGGCCTGTCAGCGCCGGTTCAGGTGGTATGGCGCAAGGCGGCACTGCGTGTCGACGAGGTTGCGCTGCAGGATCTGGACAACGCCCCGCGCATGGACCTGACTCAGGCACCGCTGCTGCATCTGGTGTACGCCCGGGATCCGGGCACTGGCCTGATCGCTGCGACGCTGCGTTTCCATCACGTGGTCATGGACCATGTCGCGCTCGACGTGCTGGGTCAGGAATTGCAAAGCATTCTGCTTGGCGACGAGGCGCAGCTCGCCGCGCCTGTTCCCTATCGCAATTACATCGCTCACGTGCTGCACGGACCGGACGATGCCGCCCATGAGGCATTCTTCAGCGAGCAATTAGGCGACATCGATGAGCCTACGCTGCCTTACGGTCTGGCGTTCGCCTCGCAGGACGATGTTCCCCTCGAAGCGCGTCTGGTGCTCGACGATGCCCTGTGCCACAAGGTGCGCGATCAATCCCGCCTGCTCGGTGTGAGTGCTGCAAGCCTGATGCACCTGGCCTGGGCGCAGGTGCTCGGGCACCTGTCAGGACGTGAAAGCGTGGTATTCGGCACGGTGCTGCTGGGTCGCCTGCAGGGCTCTGAAGGCGTCGAACGGGCATTGGGTGTGTTCATCAATACCTTGCCGCTGCGCATCGAGCTGGGCAGCCAGTCCGTGCGCGACGCCGTACAGGATACGCATCGCAGGCTGACCGGTCTGCTCGTCCACGAGCATGCGCAGCTGGCGCTGGCCCAGCGATGCAGCGCGTTGCCTGCGGGCGCTCCGTTGTTCAACAGCTTGCTCAACTACCGTCACAGCGCGGTTCACGAAGCCGCCGATGAGGCTAGGACCCTGGCGTGGCAAGGGATTGAAGTGCTGAATGCGCAGGAGCGCAGCAACTATCCGTTGACCCTGAGCGTCGATGACCTGGGCCAGGGCTTCAGCTTCACAGCACAGGCCACGCCGGGCATTGAGCCGCAGCGGGTCTGCGATTACCTGCACGAAGCACTGACGCACCTGATTCTGGCGCTGGAGCAGCAACCCGATACCGCCATGACGCAACTGGGCATTCTGCCTGCGTCTGAGCGTCAGCAATTGCTGCATGAGTTCAACGACACGCGTCGCGACTACCCGCGTGAGCAACCCGTGCATTGCCTGTTCGAACAGCGTGCCGCTCGCCATCCTGAGCGCGTGGCCGTCGTGCATGGCCAGCGTTCGATGACGTATGGCGAACTGAATGAGCAAGCCAACCGCCTCGCTCATCACCTGATTGAACAAGGGATTGCGCCGAGCGACCATGTGGCAATCGTGTTGCCGCGTTCTGTAGCGCTGCTGATCGCCCAGTTGGCCGTAAGCAAATGCGCCGCAACCTTCGTCCCGCTGGATATCAATGCGCCTGCGGAGCGCCAGAGCTACATGCTGGATGACTGCCAGGCGGTCTGCGTGCTGACCCGCAGCACGACAGCCATCAACGCGGCAACCCAACGTGTCGATCTGGACAGTCTTGAACTGAATGACCAGCCCGCCCATGACCCTCAACGGGCGCAGGGCTCGAACGCTGCGGCTTACGTCATGTACACCTCCGGCTCCACCGGCGCACCGAAAGGCGTGCGGGTGCCACATCGGGGCATCGCTCGTCTGGTGCTGAACAACGGCTATGCCGATTTCAATGATCAGGACCGCATTGCCTTTGCCTCCAATCCGGCATTCGATGCCAGCACCCTGGAAGTGTGGGGTGCGTTACTCAATGGCGGACAGGTGTGTGTGGTGGACCATGAAATACTGGTCGATCCGAGCCGTTTCAGCGCCTTACTGAGCGATGCCGGGATCACCGTGTTGTTCATCACCACGGCGCTGTTCAACCAATACGTACAGCAGATTCCTGCGGCGCTGCGAGGCCTGCGCGTGCTGTTTTCCGGCGGTGAGCGCGCCGATCCGGTCAGTTTTCGCACGCTGCTGACTCAGGCCCGGGGGATGCGTTTGTTCAATGCCTACGGACCGACCGAGACCACCACCTTTGCTACTGTCTGCGAAGTTCGGGCTGTATCCGAGGGCGAAGAGAGCCTCCCGATTGGCCGTCCCATCGGCAACACCCGCGTCTATGTGCTGGACGCTCATCAGCGCCTGGCGCCCAAAGGCGTAACCGGCGAGCTGTACATTGGCGGCGATGGTGTGGCACTGGGTTACCTGAACCGCCCGGAACTCACTGCCGAAAAATTCATGGCCGACCCGTTCAGTGATGAACCCGACGCCATGATGTACCGCACCGGCGACCTGGGACGCTGGCTGGAAGACGGACAACTGGAGTGCCTGGGGCGTGACGACGATCAGGTGAAGATCCGTGGTTTCCGCATTGAACTCGGTGAAATTGTCAGTTGCCTGCACCAGTTGCCGGGTATTGGCGAAACCGTGGTGCTGGCTCGCGAAGACGAGCCAGGCAATGTGCGGCTTGTGGCGTACTACACCAGCCATGACGAGGGCGCGTTGCTGGTTCCCGAGCAGATGCGTGCACACCTGCAGGCCAGCTTGCCGGACTACATGGTGCCGACCGCGTTCATCGAGCTGACGACACTGCCGCTGACGGCCAATGGCAAGCTTGATCGTCGGGCGCTGCCCAAACCCGAGCGTTCGGCACTGTTCGGTCTGAGCTACGAAGCGCCTCAAGGCGAGTTCGAAGTGGCGCTGGCCGAGATCTGGGCCGAGGTGTTGCAGGTCGAACGAGTCGGTCGTCACGATCACTTTTTCGAGCTGGGCGGGCATTCCTTGCTGGCCATGCGCATGGTGTCTCAGGTTCGCCAGCAACTGGGCGTGGAGTTGCCGTTGGGTGAGCTGTTTGCCCTTGGCGAACTGGCGGCGGTGGCGGCCGCGCTGTGTGACGTGGCGCGCAGTGAGCTGCCGTCAATCCTGCCGGTGACGCGTGACCAGCCGATGCCACTGTCTTTCGCCCAGCAAAGGTTGTGGTTCCTGGCGCAGATGGACGGCGGCAACGAGGCCTACAACATCCCCATGGCGCTGAGCCTTGAGGGTAGCCTTGACGTGACAGCGTTGACGCGTGCCCTGGCGCGTATCGTCGAACGCCACGAAACCTTGCGCAGCCGGTTCGTGGCCAGTGAAGACAGCGCGCACGTGCTGTTCGTACCGACATTCGCCGACGCCCGGCTGCCTGTCGAGGACATGCGCCACATTCCGCAGGCATTGGCCGAGCGCATCCGCGCCGAAGCGGTCGCGCCGTTCGACCTGGCTCACGGACCGCTGATTCGTGCTCATCTGTTACAAGTGGCCGATGAGCGTCACGTGCTGCTGCTGACCGTTCACCATATCGTCGCCGATGGCTGGTCGATGGGCGTAATGACACAGGAACTTCTGGCGCTGTACCCGGCGTTCTGCCGAGGGCAGCATGACCCGCTGCCACCCTTGGCGATCCAGTACGCCGATTATGCTGTGTGGCAACGCCGCTGGCTGAGCGGCGAGCGCCTGCAACACCAGGCGGCTTACTGGCGTCAGGTCCTGGAAGGCGCGCCGACACTGCTCACCCTGCCGACCGACCGGCCACGTCCGGCACAACAGGATTTTGCAGGTGCCAGCCTTGCGTTGCAGTTGAATGCACGGTTGACGGCGGATCTGCGCACACTGGCGCAACGTCAGGGCGTCACGCTGTACATGGCACTGATGGCGGCCTGGGCTGCGACCCTCACGCGTCTGTCCGGGCAGGCCGAAGTGGTGATCGGCAGCCCGGTGGCAGGTCGAGGCCGTGCCGAGCTGGAAGACCTGGTCGGCCTGTTCGTCAACACGCTGGCCGTGCGCATCGATACTTCGGGCAGTCCGAGCGGCGAAGCGCTGCTGGCGCGGGTCAAGGCTCGCGTGCTGGAGGCGCAGGACCATCAGGACCTGCCATTCGAACAGGTCGTGGAAGTGGTTCGTCCTGCCCGCAATCTGGCCCATCCACCGTTGTTCCAGACCACCCTGAATTGGATGCCTGGTGGACACGCTGCCGTGCCGCTCGACGGTCTGGTCGTGGCACCGGTCGAGCAGGTCAGCCAGGTCTCCAAATTCGACCTGTCGCTGAACCTGAGCGAGCAGGGCGAGACGTTGATTGGCACGCTGGACTACGCGACGGCGCTGTTCGACGAAGCGACCGTACAGCGCTATCTCGGCTATTTCCTGCAGGTCCTCGAAACGCTGGCTAACCATGAGCAGGCGCTGCTCGACCGGATTGCGCTGGTAAGCCATCAGGAGCGGCATTACCTGCTGGACACGCTGAATGCGACTGCGCTGGATGTTTCCTTCGAGCAAACCGTGCATGCGCTTATCGAAGCCCGTGCGGCCAGCGCGCCGGAGAGCGTGGCCGCACAGGTGGACCAGCGCTGCCTGAGCTACGGCGAGCTGAATCACCGCGCCAACGCGCTGGCCCATCACCTGATCAGCCTTGGCGTGCGCGTTGATGATCGCGTGGCGGTCATGGCCCGTCGCGGGCTGGACACACTGGTGGCCTTGCTGGCCGTGCTCAAGGCGGGAGCCGGTTACGTGCCGGTCGATCCTTCGCACCCGGACGAACGCATTGCTTATCTGCTGAGTGACAGCGCCCCCAAAGTGCTGCTGACCCAGCAGGCATTGTTGAGCCGCGTGCCGGTATCGAACGCGCCGGTCATTGCCTTTGACCGTCCGGACTGGCCGGAGCGTCTGGACAACCCGCAGGTGGCGGGGCTGACGGCTGCGCATCTGGCCTACGTGATCTACACGTCGGGCTCGACCGGGCAGCCCAAGGGCGTCATGGTCGAGCACCGCACCCTGAACAATCTGCTGGCGTGGCACTGCCAGACGTTCGAGCTGCAGGCGGGCAGCCACACGGCCAGCGTCGCCGGTTTCGGCTTTGATGCCATGGCCTGGGAAATCTGGCCGGCGCTGTGTGCTGGGGCAACCTTGCACCTGCCGCCAGAGAACATCAGCAACGAACAGCTGGATGCGCTGCTCGACTGGTGGATCGCCCAGCCGCTGCAAGTCGCGTTTCTGCCTACACCGGTCGCGGAATACGCCTTCAGCCGTGACCTGCGTCATCCGACGTTGCGCACGCTGTTGATCGGCGGCGATCGTCTGCGTCAATTCCATCGTGATCCGGGCTTTGCGGTGATCAACAACTACGGCCCGACCGAGGCCACGGTGGTCGCCACCTCCGGCCGTTTGTGGCCGGACGGCAGTCTCGATATCGGCAAACCCATTGCCAACACCCGCGTGTACCTGCTCGACGAACGCCAGCAACTGGTGCCGCTGGGCGTGGCGGGCGAGCTGTACGTGGCAGGCGACAGCGTAGCGCGTGGCTACCTGAATCGACCCGAAATGACCGCCGAACGCTTCCTGCGTGACCCGTTCCACCAGGACGCCGGCGCGCGTATGTACCGCACCGGCGACCTGGCGCGCTGGAACTCCGACGGTGCGCTGGAGTACCTGGGGCGTAATGACGATCAGGTGAAAATCCGTGGCGTGCGCATCGAACTCGGCGAGATCGAAGCGCAGTTGAGCCAGTTGCCGGGCATCAAAGAAGCGCTGGTAGTGGCCCGGGAAGACGAGCCGGGTCAGCCAAGGCTGGTGGGTTATTTCATCGAACAAGCCGATGTTACTGGCTCGACTGCGGGTGATCTGCGTGCCGCCTTGCTGGCGGTGCTGCCGGGTTACATGGTGCCCACTGCCTTCGTGCGTCTTGACGCCTGGCCGCTGACCGCCAATGACAAGGTTGACCGTCGCGCCTTGCCGATGCCGGATCGTGAGGCGTTGCCGGGTCGAGATTACGAGGCGCCTCAGGGAGCGGTGGAGACGGCGCTGGCCGAGATATGGGGCGAGCTGCTGCAGGTCGAGCGGGTGGGGCGGCATGATCACTTCTTCGAGCTGGGCGGGCACTCGCTGCTGGCTGTGACCCTGATCGCGCAGATGCGCCGCCAAGGCATCGAGGCGGACATTCGCACCCTGTTTGCGCAACCGACGCTGTCCGCACTGGCCGGCGCAATCGGCAGCAGTCAGCAGACGCCGATACCGGCCAACCTGATTCAAGTGGATTGCACGCACATCACGCCAGACCTGTTGCCGCTGGTCACGCTGGAACAGGCCGACATCGACCTCATCGTCGCCCGTGTTCCGGGCGGCGTGGCGAATGTGCAGGACATTTATCCGCTGGGGCCGCTGCAGGCCGGGATCTTCTATCACCATTTATCCGCAGGCGGCGACGATCCTTATCAGTTACAGGCCCGTTTTGCCTTTGCCGACCGTGCGCGTCTGAACGCGTTTTGCGCAGCCTTGCAGCGGGTGATCGCCCGCAACGATGTGCTGCGTACCTCCTTGTGCTGGGAAGGGTTGGAAACACCGGTTCAAGTGGTCTGGCGACAGGCCGTATTGCCGGTGATCGAAGTGGCGCTGGACACTCTCGCACAGGCCGAACCGCTGGGCCTTGAAAAGGCGCCGCTGTTGCGCCTGGTCCATGCGGATGACCCGGCCAACGGACGGATTGTTGCAGTACTGCTGTTCCATCACCTGATCATGGATCACATGGCGCTGGAACTGTTGAGCCACGAACTGCAAGCCGTGCTGCTCGATCAGGAAGCAGACCTGCCTTCGCCCGTGCCATACCGAAATTACATCGCCCAGACGTTGCAGGAAGAGGGCGATCAGAACCATGAACTGTTCTTCCGCGAGCAGTTGGGCGACCTCAGCGAACCGACCCTGCCTTATGGTCAGAGCGGGTTGCCGGGCGCTCAGGTGCCGGGGGAAGCCAGGCAGCCTCTGGACGCTGAACTGAGCCGCAAGGTGCGCGATCAGGCGCGTTTGCTGGGTGTCAGCGCTGCGAGCCTGATGCACCTGGCCTGGGCGCAGGTGCTCGGACAATTGTCCGGTCGTGACACGGTGGTATTCGGCACGGTTCTGCTCGGGCGGCTGCAGGGCGGTGAAGGTGTAGAACGCACGCTGGGTGTGTTCATCAACACCTTGCCACTGCGCATCGATCTGGCTGGCCAGTCGGCGCAGGATGCAGTGCTTCAGACTCATCGGCGTCTCAGTGGGTTGCTGGGGCACGAACATGCACCGCTGGCCCTCGCACAACGCTGCAGTGCGTTGCCAGCCGGCGCACCCTTGTTCAGCGCTTTGCTCAACTACCGTCACAGCGCGGCCCCTCAAACCGCTGACGTTCCTGCGAGCACGGCCTGGCAAGGTATCGAGCTGCTCGCTGCGCAAGAACGCAGCAATTACTCGCTGACCCTGAGCGTGGATGACCTGGGCGAGGGTTTCGACCTGACAGCGCTTACCGCGACCGGTATCGATGCACGACGCGTCTGCGCTTACATGGTCTGCGCTGTGGAAACCCTCATTGATGCGTTGTCACAGTCACCGCTGACGGGGCTGGAAACACTGGACCTTCTGCCCGTCGCCGAACGTACCGAGTTGCTGGAAGGCTTCAATGCCCAGCGCAGCGAGCCGGCCAGCGAACTCACCATCCATCAGCGCATCGAGCGTCAGGCGGCGGTCGCCCCGGATGCGGTTGCGGCGCAGGTGGGTGATGAACGGTTGAGCTACGACCAGTTGAATCGTCGTGCCAACGCCCTGGCACACCACCTGATCGGACTGGGTGTGTGTCCTGATGACCGCGTTGCGGTTATCGCACGTCGCGGGCTGGACACGCTGGTGGGTCTGCTGGCCGTGCTCAAGGCCGGTGCCGGTTATGTGCCGGTCGATCCGGCGCACCCGGCCGAGCGCATCAACTATCTGCTGGCAGACAGCGCGCCGGTAGTGGTGCTGACCCAGGCCGATCTGCTGCAGCGGCTCCCGGGCCTGACGGTGCCGGTGGTTGCGATGGACCGCGCAGACTGGCCGACGCGTGAGGCCAACCCGCAGGTGACGCAGCTGACCACCACCCATCTGGCCTACGTGATCTACACCTCGGGCTCCACCGGCTTGCCCAAGGGCGTGATGGTTGAGCACCTGGCCCTCAACAAACTGGTGGACTGGCATTGCGAGGCCTTCGACCTGCACGCCGGCAGTCACACTGCCAGCGTTGCCGGCTTCGGGTTCGATGCCATGGCCTGGGAAGTCTGGCCTGCGTTGTGCGCCGGGGCGACCCTGCACGTGCCGCCTGCTGACATCGGCAATGAACAACTGGATGCATTGCTCGACTGGTGGCTGGCTCAACCGCTGCAGGTTGCCTTTCTGCCGACGCCGGTCGCCGAATATGCCTTCAGCCGCGAGCTGCGTCATCCGACGTTGCGCACGCTGTTGATCGGCGGTGACCGTCTACGTCACTTCCAGCGCGATCCGGGCTTTGCGGTGATCAACAACTACGGTCCGACCGAAACCACAGTGGTGGCGAGTTCGGGCGAGATGTTTGCCGGCCGTGTGCTGCACATCGGTAAACCGGTGCGCCATGCACGGCTTTACGTGCTGGATGCCCGTTGCCGGCCGGTGCCGCTGGGTGTTCCGGGCGAGCTGTACATTGGCGGCGACGCGGTTGCACGGGGTTATCTGAACCGTGCGGACCTGACTGCCGAACGCTTTCTGGATGACCCGTTCAGCGACCGGCCGGACGCACGGATGTATCGCTCGGGCGATCTGGTTCGCTGGTTGGCCGATGGCACGCTGGAGTATCTGGGCCGCAACGACCATCAGGTGAAGATTCGCGGCGTACGCATCGAACTGGGCGAAATCGAGCAACACCTGGCGCTGTGCCCAGGCGTCGCCGAAGCCGTGGTCGTCGCTCAGCGCCTGGAAGAGGGCGGATTGCGGCTGGTGGCGTATTTTACGCGTCATGATGCGTTGCTCGACGCGACGGCATTGCGTGCGCACCTGGCAGAGCGTCTACCGGAGTACATGGTGCCTGCCGCTTATGTCGTGCTGGATGCGTTGCCACTGACCCGTAACGGCAAGGTGGACCGCAAGGCGTTGCCGCTGCCGAGCGTAGACTCGCTGGCGACAGCCACGTATCAGGCACCCGAAACTCCGCTCGAAGAGCGTCTGGCCGAACGCTGGGCCGAGGTGTTGGAAGTCGAGCGGGTTGGCCGCCATGACAGCTTCTTCGAACTGGGAGGCCATTCGCTGCTGGCGATTCGTCTGGTCAGCCTGATCCAGAAATCCGGCCTGTCGCTGAGTCTTGCCGAGCTGTTTCAGCATCCAAGCGTCGCCGCACTGGCCCGACTGCTTGAACGACGGCCTGTCGGAACCGCTGAAATGCCTGAGGTCGTCACGGTGCGAGAGGGCAGCAGTGCAACGCCGCTGTTCCTGATCCACGACTTCACCGGGCTGGACGCTTACTTCCCGGTACTCAGTCAGCACCTGGACGGCGATTTTGCGATCTACGGTCTGCCAGGCGTTGGCTTGGGGCAACCGCAACTCAACACGCTGGAAGGTCTGGCAGCACGGCTGATCGAGCGGATTCAAAGCGTGCAGCCTCAAGGGCCTTACCGACTGGCGGGTTGGTCATTTGGTGGCGTATTGGCTTATGAAGTGGCCACGCAACTCGTGGGTATGGACGCGTCAGTGGCCTTTGTCGGTCTGCTGGACAGCTACGTGCCGCGTCTGACCGATCAGGGCAAGGCGCGCTGGCAAGGGCCGCAGTTGCTTGAACGTGAGTTGCTGGCGCATTGCTCGACGTACTGGCGAGCGCAAGGCCAGGCAGGCGTTGCGCCTCTGGTGCGACTGGAAGCGTTGCAGGCACAGCCCGAGAAGCCGGTATTTGAGTCACTGTTGCAACTGTGTCGGGATGAGCAACTGCTGTATCCAGAGCTGGCGCAGGCGAGCGATCTACAACTGCGCCACTATCTGGAGCGCGAACTGGCCCACGGCCATGCGCTGGCTCATTACCGGCTGGAGCCGATTAACCTGCCGGTCCATCTGTTTTGCGCCGAGCAACGCGAGCATGCACCAGGCAATGCGGCCAGCGGCCAAGACTCAACCCGTGACTCCAGCCATGGCTGGGCCGAGGTTGTGCCCGCCGCGCAGCTGCATTGCGTCAGTGTGCCGGGCGATCACATGAGCATGATGCAGGCACCGCATGTTCAGGTGTTGGGCCAGGCATTGAGCCGTGTACTGAGCGATCAGACACCGGCCATGCTACCCGTCTACAAGGCGTTGCTGGCGATTCAGAGCGGACAGCGTGGGAGGGCACCCCTGTTCTGCGTACCGGGCGCTGGCGACAGTGTCACCAGCCTGATCGGTCTGGCGGAAGCCTTCGGGCCGGACTGGCCGATCTATGGGTTGCAGGCGCGAGGTCTGGAAGGTCGTTACGTGCCTCACAGCCGTGTCGAGGCGGCCGCCAAAAGCTACGTTCAGGAAATCGAAAACCTGTATCCGCAGGGGCCTCTGCATCTGGTGGGGCATTCGTTCGGTGGCTGGGTAGCCCACGCCATGGCGAGCAGGCTCCAGGCACAGGGTCGAGAAGTGCTGTCGCTGACCCTGATCGACAGCGAAGCACCCGGCAACACGACCACGTGCAGCAAGCCATATACCGCTACGGCGGCGCTGCAGCGGCTAATCAATGCGCTGCAACTGTCTAGCGGCAAGGACCTGGGGCTTGATTCGCACGCTTTCGTCGATGCCGAGGACGCCGTCCAGTTACACCAGCTTCGCGAGGCCATGGTCCGCGTCGGTTTGCTGTCGTCGCGGGTTACGCCACAGGCGTTGAGCGGGATCGTGCGCACATTCTCCAGTGCCTTGCGCACCCTGTACCGGCCAGAGCAGAGCTACGTCGGCCCCGCCAGTCTGGTGCTGTTGACCGACCCCGGTCTGGACGCGGCTGCCAATCAGCTTGAGCACACCGATATGACCCAGGGCTGGCAACAGCTGTTGCCGCAACTGACGCTGTGGAACGGTCCAGGCGACCATTTCAGCATCCTCAAGACGCCAGACGTCTACAGCCTGGCGGCCTGGTGGTACGACAGACAGGCCGTCGGGGTCCGGGAACCGCTGGCATGAAACCCTGAAAAACCCCTGCGGCAGGCTTTCGAGCTGCCGCAGGGGCACGTGTACGCAAAACGGACAATCAGTCGCCGCCTCACACAGTAGGCGCGATCTTCAAGGATCAGCAGGCCTTTATGAACAAGTCGAAATTACGCAAGACGGGATTGATCACCGCGTTGGTGCTGGTGGCAGGTGCCGTGCTGTATGCCGTCGAGGCTCCGGCCAAACCGCCCGCGTACATCACCGCCAGGGCTGAACGTAATGACATCGAAAATGCTGTACTCGCCACGGGTGTGCTGGAAGGCATCAAGCAGGTGGATGTCGGTGCTCAGGTGTCGGGGCAGCTGAAATCGCTCAAGGTCAAACTGGGTGACAAGGTCAAAAAGGGGCAATGGCTGGCTGAAATCGACCCGCTGGTGCTGCGCAATACGTTGCGCCAGGCGCAAGTGGACGAAGAGAAACTCAAGGCCCAGCGGGCGTCTGCGCAGGCGAAGATGAAACAGGCCAAGCGTCTGTATGACCGCTACAAGGAATTACAGACCGATCAGTCGGTATCTCGTCAGGACTTTGAAAGTGCCGAGTCCGATTACGACATGCAACAGGCCAATGTGCGCGCACTGGACGCCGAGATCAAAAGCGCTCAGGTGCAGATCGATACCGCCAAGGTCAATCTGGGCTATACGCGGATCATCGCGCCCATCGACGGCGACGTGGTCGGTGTCGTGACGCAGGAAGGCCAGACCGTCATCGCCCAGCAACTGGCACCGGTGCTGTTGAAGCTGGCCGATCTGGACACCATGACCATCAAGGCTCAGATATCGGAAGCGGACGTCATCCATATCACGCCGGGGCAGGAGGTCTATTTTACGATCCTGGGTGAGGACAAGCGCTACTACGCCAAGCTGCGCGGCACCGAGCCCGCGCCGCAGGATTATCTGGAAACCGAAAGCGGCAGTTCAGCGTCCCGGCAGAACTCAGCGGTGTTCTACAACGCCCTGTTCGAGGTGCCCAATGAGGATCACCGCCTGCGTATTGCCATGACCGCCCAGGTGCGCATTGTCCTGGGCACGGCCCGAAACGCGCTTACGGTGCCCGTGGCCGCGCTGGGTTCACGCACCCGCGAAGGTTCATCGTTCGTGCGCGTGCTGGACGCCAAGGGCTTTGCCCAGGAGCGTAAGGTCGAGGTTGGCATCAACAACAACGTGCAGGTAGAAATCAAGGACGGCCTGATCGAAGGGGATCAGGTGGTCATCGGCGATCCCGCGTCGGTCGTGGCAGGGGCCTGACATGAACCAGAAAGTAGACGTCGCCGACCTGCACGAAACCTCGATTTCAACAGTCGCTCCGTTGCTGCAACTGGAAAACGTGAGCCGCAGCTTCATGGCGGGAGACCGTGAAGTCATGGTCCTCAAGCAGATCAATCTGGCGATCCACGCCGGTGAACTGGTAGCGATCATTGGCGCGTCGGGCTCGGGCAAGTCCACGCTGATGAACATACTCGGCTGCCTGGATAACGCCAGCAGCGGCATCTACCGGGTTGCGGGTCAGCCAACCCGCGACCTGGATGACGACGCGCTGGCCGCTTTGCGACGCGACCACTTCGGCTTTATTTTCCAGCGTTACCACTTGCTGCCGCATCTGGATGCCGTGCGCAATACCGAGATTCCCGCAGTGTACGCAGGCACCTCGCAGGCCAGCCGCCATCAGCGCGCCCGGGAACTGCTCACGCGCCTGGGGCTGGGCGGGCACCTGGAGCACCGCCCCAGTCAGATGTCGGGCGGACAGCAGCAGCGCGTCAGCATCGCCAGGGCATTGATGAATGGTGGGGAGGTGATCCTTGCCGACGAGCCGACCGGTGCACTGGACACCACCAGTGGCAAGGAAGTCATGCGCACGCTGCTGGAACTGCATGCGATGGGGCATACCGTCATTCTGGTGACCCATGACCCCAAGGTCGCGGCCAATGCCGAGCGGGTCATCGAAGTCAGTGACGGCGAGATCATCAGCGACCAGCGCACCGCGCCTCGCGTGCAGCCAGCGACCGAAACTGCACCCGCCGCGCAGCCAGCGGCGACTGCCCGGAGACGGCTGGTCGCCAGCTTCGGCCTGTTCCGCGAAGCCTTCAACATGGCCTGGATCGCGCTGATTTCACATCGCATGCGAACCTTGCTGACCATGCTCGGCATCATTATCGGCATTACCTCGGTGGTGTCGATCTCTGCCATCGGCGAGGGCGCCAAGCGTTACGTGCTCAAGGATATTCAATCGATCGGCAGCAACACCATCGACATCTATGCCGGCAGCAACTTCGGCGACAGCCGGGCCAAATCCATCGAAACCCTGTTGCCCTCCGACGTTACAGCGCTCAACCGGCTGTATTACATCGACAGCGCCACCCCCGTGGTCGGACGCAGCATGCTGATTCGTTACCGAAACATTGACGTCGATGCGCAGCTAAACGGGGTCAGCAGCCTTTATTTCAAGGTGCGCAATATTCAGCTGGCGGCCGGTATCACCTTCAACGATCAGGACGCCCGACGTCAGGCGCAGGTCGTGGTGCTGGATCACAATACCGCCCAGCGCCTGTTCGGTCCGGGCGTCGATCCACTCGGAAAAGTGATCCTGATCGGCAAGCTGCCGTGCACCGTGATCGGCGTTACCAGCGATCACAAGAACCTGTTCATCGCCGGCAACACGCTCAATATCTGGATGCCATATGAAACGGCTGCCGGCCGTGTGCTCGGCCAGCGCCACCTGGACAGCATCAGCGTGCGGGTCAAGGACGGCATGCCCAGCAAGGCGGTGGAAGAGGAAATCAAGCGCTTGATGTTGCAGCGTCACGGCACCAAGGACTTTTTCACCAACAATCTGGACAGTGTCATGCAGACGGTGCAGAAAACCAGCCGTTCGCTGACCCTGCTGTTGTCGTTGATCGCGGTAATTTCCCTGGTGGTCGGCGGCATCGGCGTGATGAATATCATGTTGGTGTCCGTCACCGAGCGAACACGGGAAATCGGTATTCGCATGGCGGTGGGCGCGCGCCAATCGGATATCCGCCAGCAATTTCTGGTGGAAGCCGTCATGGTCTGCCTGATCGGCGGTGTGATCGGCATCGGCCTGTCCTACGGCATCGGCTATCTGTTCACGCTGTTCGTCAAACAGTGGGAAATGGTCTTTTCGATGGCGTCGGTGATCACCGCGTTTGCCTGTTCCACGCTGATCGGCGTTCTGTTTGGGTTTGTGCCCGCACGCAACGCGGCAAGGCTCGACCCTATCGAAGCGCTTGCGCGGGATTGAGGCGCGGTGTGGTGGCGTCGGACGAGGCGTATATCCAGCGCATCAGTGCGTTGCGTCCGCTGATCCCCAGCTTGACGGCGGCGCGGCGCTGATAACTGCTGATCGTACTGACCTTGAGCGCCAGACGCTTTGCCTGTGCCACAGCCGTCTGGCCAGTCAGCAGTCCCACGCAGACCTGCACTTCGCGTTCGGAAAGCACCAGTCCGGTTTCACGCAGCCGCTCGTGGAAACGATCTTCGACGCCTTCGGGCCTCTTCGATTCAGCTTCCAGCGTGGCCAGTTGCAAGGCATCGACGTGTTTTTCGAGAATCGAAAAAAGCAGCGGCGAAATGTCTTCAAGACGGCGCCGTTCGGCCATGGAGAAATCACTGGAGGGACGCCCCCGGAAGGCGGTGATCTTGCAGCAGTAACTGGGTGACTCCTGCGCCGGGTTCAGCTGGATGGAGTCGGTAAAGCGCGAGGCGGCCCTGGGGGACGTGACGGTTTCATTGAACACCGTCGAGACCGGCGCTTTCGGTGATTGCCAGGGTCGGGGCAGCAAGTAGAGGTGTGTGGCATCCACGGTGAGCTGAGAATTGATCAGCGCGTGAAACATGCTTGAAAAATGGCCGCTGCCAATGCTGGCGATGGCTTTTCCGATCTGTGGAAGTAAGGTTGGGGTCATCTTTCTCATCCATGATTTAGAACTACTGACATCACTAAGACGCTAGTACCGATTTCCAGTCACATAAACTAATTTTTTTGACTAGTTGAACTAAGCTGCCTGCGAAAGATGACGTTTTAGAGCGGCAAAAAATTATTGACGCAAAAAGAGAAGGGGATTTACCGCCGTTATTGAGGCGGTCAGGCCGGTTGAGCCCGCCGCTACAGCGGCGCGCCTCTGGAAAAAGGCCATGGACTCGGGATGTCGCACTAATTAGAATGAGTCTCATTTGACGCATTCATAGCGCAAGGCCTCGATACATGACCGACGCAGCGACGTCAGCGCAGCTCACTCTGCATGCCCTGTACCGCGACCACCATGGCTGGCTCGAAACCTGGTTACGGCGACGCATGGGCAATGCCTGGGATGCCGCGGACCTGAGCCAGGATACGTTTGTACGCGTGCTGTCCAGTTCGCAGCAAGTCGCTGACCTGCACGAACCTCGCGCGTACCTGCTGACGGTGGGCAAACGCCTGTTGAGCAACTTCTACACGCGTCGCAGTCTGGAGCAGGCCTACCTTGATGCGTTGGCGCAGTTGCCTGAAGAAAGCGTCCCATCTCCCGAACACCGCTGGCTGCTGTTGGAAACCCTGCAGGCACTGGATGAGCTGCTCGACGGTCTGAGTGCCGCTGTGCGTCGCGCGTTTCTCCTGAGTCAGCTGGAAGGGCTGGGGTATCGGGAAATCGCCGAGCGTTTGCATGTCTCTGAGCGCACGATCAAACGCTACATGGCTCAGGCCTACGAACATTGCCTGCTGGTGGACTGGTGACTCGTCAGGCACCCTCCAGCGAGGCGCGTGAAGTCGCTCGCAGTGCCGCCAAATGGCTTGCCCTGCTGGAGTCCGGCGGGGCCAACGACGAAGATCATGTCAGGCTTCAGCACTGGCGCGACAGTTGCTCAAGCCATGAGCGTGCCTGGCAGAAGGCGCAACAACTGCGTCAGCGTTTTTCCGGCCTGCCGACCCCGCTGGCGATGGCCACGCTGGATCGCCCCGACAAGGCAAGGCGAGCCCTGCTCAAGAAAGCCCTCGGCGTCGCGACACTGGTACCTGCCGCCTGGCTGCTGGGTCGACAATTGCCTCTGGACGTCTGGCGCGCCGATCTGCACACCGCCATCGGTGAGCACACACGTCTGTCGCTGGCCGATGGCAGTACCCTGCAACTGAACACCGACAGCGCGGTGAACGTCGACCTCGCCGCACGCCGGGTGACACTGGTGCGTGGCGAAATCGCGCTCAAGGTGCCGGGCAGCACACCACTGACTATTGAAGCGCCATACGGACGCATCACTGTCAGCCGAGGTGAGGTCTGTGTGCGTCTCGGCGAGAACGACTGCCAGGTATCGGTCGTCAGCGGGACGGTTCAGGTGCAGCCGCTGCACGGTCTGGCGCTGGACCTGCACGCGCAACAGCAGGTCAGTCTGCAGCGCAGCGGGGCAGGGCAGATCAACGCGTTCGACGCGATGCTGCCGGGCTGGCGCGACGGTGTGCTGACCGCGCAGAACCAGCCGCTAGGGCAGTTCCTGCGTGAGCTGGGACGCTATAGGCCTGGCCTGCTGCGCTGGGAGCCGGCGCTTGAATCGTTGCGCGTTACCGGCAGCTTCCGGCTCGACAACACCGACCGGATTCTTTCGCTGCTGGCGGCCAGTCTGCCGGTGGACGTGCACATGCGCACCCGCTATTGGGTCACTCTGGTACCCCGACAAAAACGCACTGCAAAAAATACTGCGTGAGCGCTGTCCCTTTTTTTCGCCTCACGGGTCATTTCGGGTAAGTGAATAAAATGACGAGAGCTTTCCGACATGTCCGCAGTGCCTCCTTATCGTTTACGTCCGTTGTTGCACTTCAGTCTTTTGCTGACGCTCAGTTCCAGTCCGCTGTTCATCTCGAACAGTTGGGCCGAGACGTCGGGCCGTCGCGCCTACGAAGTACCTGCTGGCAGCCTGAGCGCCGCGCTGACCCGTTTCGCCGGGCTCGCGGGCGTCAATCTGTCGGTTGATCCCGCGCTGGTAAACGGGCGCATCAGCGCAGGTCTTTCTGGAGACTTTGCTGTTGAGGAGGGCTTTGCGCGTCTGTTGCAGGGGTCCGGTCTGCAACTGGTGCCTGTAGGGGAGCAGGCGTACACACTGATTCCAGCACCCGCCAGCGGCAGCCTCGAATTGGCCCCGACCTCGATTCTCGGTGCCAACGGGGTGTCCACGGAGGGTCAGGCCTACGCCGGAGGCCAGGTTGCGCGTCGTGGTTCACAAGGTCTGCTCGGTTCGCGGGACTTCATGGACACGCCGTTCAGCATGACCACCTACACCCAGCAAGCCGTCAAAAATCAGCAAGCGCGCACGCTCGGCGACCTGATTGCCAGCGACCCCTCGGTACGCGCAACTAATCCGGCAGGCGGGCGCTACGAGCAGTTCACCATTCGTGGCTTGAGCCTGTTCAACAGTGATGTTTCCTACAACGGCC
The DNA here is from genome assembly GCF_900143095.1 of Pseudomonas asturiensis. Classification (GTDB taxonomy): domain Bacteria; phylum Pseudomonadota; class Gammaproteobacteria; order Pseudomonadales; family Pseudomonadaceae; genus Aquipseudomonas; species Aquipseudomonas asturiensis. The sequence goes on from NZ_FRDA01000001.1 coordinate 542,740, forward strand.
TGTACGGCATTTTGCCGACCTATACCATCGACATGGAAATGGCCGAACGGGTGGACATCCTCAAAGGCCCGAGCCAGTTGGTCAACGGCATTTCACCGCGTGGCAGCGTCGGCGGCGGCATCAACGTGGTCCCCAAGCGCGCGGCTGACAAGCCGATCACGGAATTCACCGGCAGTTATGCCTCTGACAGCCAAGTCGGTGGTGCCGTGGACATCGGTCGACGGTTTGGTGAGGAGGATAAATTCGGTATTCGCTTCAATGGCGTCAAGCAGTCGGGTGACACCACGTGGGATCACCAGAGCGTTGACCGGGAAATGGCTGTGCTGGGCCTGGATTTCCGCGGCGAGCGTCTGCGCCTGTCGACTGACGTCGGTCACACCGAACGCAACACCGATGCGCCCCAGGAGCGTGTACAGATTGGTGCCAACGCCAAGGTGCCTAACGCCAACGACGTACGAGACAACTATGCGCAGTCCTGGAGCAAGGCGCGCACCCGGGACACCTTTGGCACCGTCAATGCCGAGTACGACGTCAACGATTCGGTGATGCTGTACGGCGCCGTGGGGGCACGCAAAAGCAACCATGATTTCCTGCGTCACGCCGTTTCAGTCACCAATGATGCAGGCGACTTCAGCGTCCAGCCACGGGACTTCACCCGCGATGAAAACGTACGCACGGCCACGGCGGGCGTACGCAACTGGTTCCAGACCGGCCCGGTCAGCCACGAGGTGAATCTGGCGGCCAGCTATTTCTACATGGACTTCGAAAACGGCGGTGCCCGATACGCTGCGGCGCCCAGCAACCTGTTTGACCCGGTTGATACCCCGAAGCCGGGCAATCCGACCCGGCTCGATTCGAAGGTGTACACCGAAAACCGCTTCAGTGGTCTGGCGCTGTCCGACACACTGGGCTTCTTCGATGATCGTCTGTTACTCACGCTGGGTGCACGCTGGCAGCGGGTCAAGGTCGATGACTGGAGTGACAACGTCAAAGGCGACACGGCCTACGACGAGGAAAAGGTCTCGCCGTCCGGCGGCATTCTGTACAAGGTGACCGACGCGCTGTCGGTATACGCGAACTACATGGAAGGCCTGAGCCAAGGCAAGATCGCGCCTTCAACCTCGATCAACGAGGACGAGATATTTCCGCCATTCGTCAGCCGTCAGGTCGAAGTCGGTGCCAAATATGATCTGGGCTCGTTCGCTTTTACCGGCAGTGTGTTTCGCATCAAGCAACCCGCCTACGAGACCAATACCGCATCCCGCGTCTTCGGCCCCAACGGCAAACGCGAGAACACGGGTGTGGAGCTGACCCTGTTCGGCGAACCACTTAAAGGGTTCCGCGTGTTGGGCGGCGTCATGTTCATCGACAGCGAACTGACCAACACGACCAGCGGCACCTTCGATGGCAACAGTGCGCCGGCAACACCCAAATACAACGTCAATGTCGGGGCAGAGTGGGATGTGCCAACGGTTCAAGGTCTCACCCTGACCGGGCGCGGCATCTACACCAGTTCACAGTACCTGGACCAGGCCAACAGCAAGGAAATCGATTCGTCCGAGCGTTTCGACGTGGGCGCCCGATATGCGTTCAAGGTCGATGAGAAGGTCATAACCCTGCGGGCCAACGTCGAGAACGTGCTGGACAAGCGTTACTGGAGTTCTGCTGGCGCCTCGGATGACAGTGAGCCCGGCTTGACGCTGGCCACGCCAAGGACCTATCTGTTCTCAGCGACTATCGGCTTCTGATCGCAGGCGCTGACGCCAGCTTGCCGAGTTGACGGGAAAACCGTCGAATGGATCGATTTGCCAACGTGCGATGCACCCCGTCCGGACTGCATCGCACGTTGTTCACGCAAAGCGTTTCAGGTGCAAGGACGTTCAGCTCGGGTCATCCATTGAAACCTGTGCGATACCTTCTGCACCCAGACTGTCCATGATGCCGTTGACCAGTTGGGTGATCGTCCAGGGCTTGGCGATGAACAATACGTCGTCCTTTAACTGGTCACTGCCCGGCGTACCGTGGCCAGACATCACCACGACCGGGATATGCGACCACTGGGCGCCCACGACATTGGCCAGTGCGATGCCATCCATGCTGCCCGGCATGCGCACGTCGGTCAGCAGCAGCGCAACCTTGTCGGTGTGTTGCTGGAGGTATTTCATCGCCTCGTCAGCGTTTTCCACAGCCTTGGTGCGCAGCCCGACATCGGTTTCAAGGATTTCGCAGACGAAGTCGCGGATTGTCTGTTCGTCTTCAACGACCAGCACCAGGCCTTCACCTTGCGCAGATTTCCCATACTGCTCTGATTGAGCCATTTCTCGTTCCCTCAGCCTTGCCGTTTCGCATTCAAAAACACTGCAACGTTGGATTGAATCGTTGCTCATGCTGATATGAGCAAAACGGGGGGCGAAAAATTCATATTTTTCTGAAAATCGGACCGTTAACGCCCGACAGACGCTTTAAGTAGTCCGCCCAGACCTACCGGAGGCGGTGACGATCCTGAGGGACAATCGGTGCAATGTGTTCTGGCGTCCTGCGGGACGGGAAGATCCTCCCGCCCCACATCGGGTTTCTAGTGACCGCCCTTCATACGACGCGCCAACAGGTAGACGCCCAACCCCGCCAGCGCACAGATTGCTCCGATATAGCCGGTGCTCGTCCAGCCGAGGCCGGCGCTGATCGCCATACCACCAAACCATGGCCCCAGCGCATTGGCCAGGTTGAAGGCCGCGTGGTTGGACGCCGCCGCCAGGCTAGGCGCTTCATGGGCAATATCCATCAGACGAATCTGCAGTGGCGCGGCCAGTGCGACCATCGTGCCGACCAGAGCGATGCCCAGCAATACGCCCCACAGAGAACCTGCAGCGAACGGGAAGAACAGCAGGACGGCCATTGACCAGATCAACAACACGCCAACGGCCTTGAACTGCATGCGGTCGAACAGCTTGCCGCCTGCAATGTTGCCGATGATGCCGCCCACACCGAATGCCGCCAGGCCAAAGGGAATCCACTGTGGTAACACGCGGGTCACTTCGAGCATGGTAGGTGCCAGATAGCTGAACACGCAGAACATCCCGGCAAAGCCGACGGCACCGATGGCAAGCGCCATCCAGACCTGTGGTTTGGTGAACGCACCCAGCTCCTTGCGTGGATCACTGCGCGGCTCGTCGTGGCGATCAGGTACGAAGTGCCATACCAGTGCGATCGTGCAGAGGGCAATCAACCCCACCAGCGCGAATGCCGAGCGCCAGCCGAAAAACTGACCAAGAAACGTCGCAATCGGGTTACCCAGCAACATCGCCAGAGTCAGGCCCATCATGACGCGCGCCACGGCTCCGGCGCGTTGGTTGTCAGGCACCATGCTCGACGCCACGACTGCGGCAATACCGAAGTAAGCGCCATGGGGCAGGCCACTGATGAAACGAAAGGCCACCAGGCTGCCGAAAGTCGGCGTGAAGGCCGTGGCCACGTTACCCAGTGCATACAACGCCATCAGCAGCAACAGCATGTGCTTGCGCAGCAGCTTTGCGCCCAAAATAGTCAGTAGCGGGGCACCCACCATGACGCCAAGCGCGTATGCGCTGATCGCATGCCCCACCTGCGGCTCGCTCAGGTGCAGATTTTTGGCGATGTCAGGCATCAACCCCATGATTGCAAATTCGCCCGTACCGATGGCGAAGCTGCCAACGGCCATGGCCGCTTCCATCTTGCCAGCGGCGCGCGCGGGCAAGACGTGCCCAGGTTGTTGCTGTATCGACATGCGTCGCTCCAATGTAAAAAGGCTACCCAACGAAAAACGGCCGATGCCCACAGCGCATCGGCGAAGGGGTTCTAGAACCGTGTTTGCCGGGAGAGTTCCGGAAAAATCAGGATTGATCCGGAGCACCAGCCTGTCGTCCGGTCAACGTCCGGCCTGCCACTTGCTGCCATGGAGCGCCTTTCGGGACTGACAGCTCAGCGATAACGAATGATGTAATTAAGGTAGAGATTGACGGGGCGTGTTTCCGAAGCAGTGCGTGGTTTGCCGTCGGAATCTTCTTCGTCCATATCGGTGGTAGGGGTCGGCTCGGTATTGGGTACGTAGACGGGAACACCTTCTCCGGGCTGGGCGACGAGCTCACCTAAAGTCACCGCTGTGTAATTGTGCTCATGTCCCTGAAAGGCATCCGCTTGCAAGGAGCCCACCTGGTTGCCGGTATTCCCGGTCTTGCCGTCTGGCGCCGTCGCTGTGCGTTTTCCCTGCTCCGGGTCGTGGCCGCTGCCGCCATCCACGCCGCGAATGAACCGGCCACGCAGGTCTGGAAGATAGAACGCCGTCTGATCCGGGTAACCGTAGGCGGTGCCGATAACACCGAAAAGCTCCCAAAACGCGTCGCGAGGCATAGGGCTGCCGTCGCAGAACAGCCAGCCTGCCTGAGCGAGGTTGGCGCGAATCTGATCGAGATTGATGCCATCGGCAGTATCGGTATTGGCCAGAGGCCCTGCGTAGGCGATCACTGATCCCACGGGGAAGAGGTCGTAGGGTTTCATCCATTTATCCTTGTAGACCGGCTTGCGCGATGGCTGACAGGTACAGTCCTGTCAGGCTTTCAGAAGGTTCATCATCAGAGCATCATGGCGCATTGGTATCAATCTTCAAACAGGATTTCTTGCTTCAGATTCAGCCAGTGCGAGGGCGCAGGCCGCCTCGCGATCCATGCGTGCACCTTCAGGCATCAGGCGCCTGAGCGTCGAAGCGTCCAGTCGCTGCGCGATCATCTGACTGCTTCGCGAACGAACCTGCGCGACGCTAAGGCACTGGGCGTGTGCCGGGTCGCAAACCGCGTCTGCGAACCCCAGCAGACGCGCAGCGTCGAAGGCGCGATCTTCACTGGCGGCCAGCAAGGCCAGCAGGTCAGCGTAGAGACCGAACCCTGACCAGTCCTGCCGCATGGCGGTGGCGATGAAGTCGCTCAGCGCACGGCGGGCGTCGTCTGTGCGTCCCAGAAACATCTGTGCGGTGGCGATGATTGCCAGATCCTGCAGGCAGGCGTCGCGTTCAGTCCCGCCCGGACGGGTGATCAGCGCCTGGCCAGCGTGCAGCGCAGTTTCGTGATCCCCCAGCACCAGATTGCGTTCTGCCAACCCTCTGATGGCGGTCATTGCGAGGCTGTCCAGTTCTGCGGAGGTGGCGAGCCAGTGAAGCGATTCGAGAGGGAATCGGACGTCGGCCCACTGGTGACTTTGGCGATAGAGTCCGGCCTCAGCCAGCAATCGCTGTGCGCGAACTCTTGCCGGCCACTGCGGTTGCACCCGCTCGGTAATTTCATCCTGGACCTGACGCGCATGAGCGGCGGGCAATGCTTGACTGTGTGCGGCACAGCACAGCGCCAGGAATACGCCTTGGGGATGATCGGTCGCCCGGTAATGAACCTCAGCGGTCAAGGCATACTGGCTCATCCAGAAAGGCGAAACGCCGATGTGTAACCACGCTCTGGCCAGCCAGTACCTGGCCAGGAGTATTTCCAGCTCCGTGGAGTCAGCGTGAAGCGCGGCCTCTATCAAGCTCAAGGCGGTGGGTTCGATAGACTGGCAGCGAGTCCTGCCTTCAGTCGTCATGTCCAGCAGCATGAACAGCGGGCTTACGGCTCCCATCAGTCTCACGGCCAGGTCGGGGCGGTGCAGCAGACTCCAGTCCAGCGCGGCACGCATGTTGTCCAGTTCGGCCCTCCATGCCTGAAGCCAGGGTCGATCGGCCTCATGCCAGTAAGCCTCGTACGCACGGTCCATCAGCGCTGCACAGGCCAGCGCATGGCGGTTGTGCACCGTGGCGATTTCGCCTGCGGCTTCAAGCATCACTCTGCCGTACTCGTACGCGTATTCCGACAAACGAAAACGATGCGCGTCGCCTTCCGCCACAACGATCAGAGAACGATCGACCAGACTCTCAAGGGCGTTGATCACATCCCACTTTTCAACCGTGGACTCGTCACAGACGGCGCAGGCCAGCTCCAGCGTGAAGCCACCGACGAACACTGAGCAGCGGCGAAACAGCGATTGCTCTGCGGGTGACAGCAGGCTATGGCTCCAGCTAAGCGATGCCACAAGCGTGGCGCTTCGTGAATCAGCGCCATAATCGCTGCCGCGACTGCCGCCGCTCAGCAGATTGAGACGCTCGCCCAACTGTGACTCGACGCCGTCCAGACCCAGCAGCGGCAAGCGGGCGGCCGCCAGTTTGATTGCCAGGGCAATGCCATCCAGACGCCGACACACAGAGATCACTGTGGCGACGTTCTGGTCTGTGACGCTGAAGGTTCGGTCGCTCGCTTGCGCCTGATCGACAAACAGCATGACCGAGCCGTGTCGCCTGGCTTGCCCGGCACTGGCTCCCACCTCAGGAACCGATAAACCCGCGAGGCGCATGACGCGTTCGTTGTCCATCTTCAACGCGACCTGGCTGGTGATGAGCAGCTTCACGCCGGGTGCGTTGACGCTGAGCAGCCTGGCAAATCGGGCGACGACTTCAAGCAGATGTTCAGCGCCGTCCAGTACCAGCAGCATCTGCCTGAACTGCAACGCGTCAATCAGCGCCGCAAACGAATCGTCGTCAGCGACAGACACGCCCATGCGGTCAGCCAGCGTGACGGGCAGCTGCGTGGGATCACTGACGCTGGATAAGTCCAGCCAGACGTCGGCGTTCGAGCGGTCACGTTGCGGGGCGTGCAACGCCGCAAGCGCCAGCAGCGTCTTGCCGACGCCAGCCGCGCCCACGATAGAGACAAGCGCGTAATCGCGCAGCAGCGCGAGCAGATCGTCGAGTTCGTCCTCGCGGCCCAGTAATCGGCGCGGCGGCGGCAGGATGCTCTTCAGGATTTGCACGGCAGGCAGCGGCGGGGCGATCTGCGGAGTGTGTTCATCAAGCGCCATTGCAAAGCGATAACCCTGACCGGCAACGGTAGCCAGTACCTGAGGCCCCAGCAGTTTGCGCAAGGTCGATACCTGCACCTGGAGGTTGTTCTCCTCGACGAACAGGTTAGGCCACACCAGGTCCAGCAGCTCGCTTTTGGTGACCAGCCGATCCCGACGCTCGATCAGCGTCACCAGCACGTCAAAGGCACGCGCGCCCAACGCGGTAAGTTGCCCATCAATGTACAGCGAGCGCTCTGCAGGCCGGACCTCAAATCGTCCAAAGCGGTAGTTCACTTCAATGGTCTCCCCAAAAACGTGGCTGCGGACAGGGTTCAGATTATTTAAGGAGTGACGCCTGCAGATTTCAGGCCGTTTAAGGACGCAAGTGCTGCCGAAAGCTGAAAGTTGCTCTGCCTTCAGGTCAACACTCCAGCGACTCATTCCAGGATGGAGACCTTTATGGATACACCTAGAAATACCGACCCAGCAGTTCTCAGTCTTGTATTGGAAGCTGGTAGCGAGTAACGACCATAAACCAGTCGGTTTGTGGCTAACCCTGTCTCCAAGGAGTTTTCATGAGTCTTGTATTGCGTAACACCACCAGCTACGACGCCCAGTATGTCATCAAGAAAGGCGCTCAAGTCATTGCCCGTCTGCCCGCCATTACCCCTGGCGCAAGCATGACTGTGCCAACCAACGACGTTTATGAAGTCGTTGCGACCACGCTGATTGATGGCAACACCTACACGTCGGCGCCTATTTCGGTAAACGGCAGCATGGGGTTCCTGGCGCAAGTGCTTCAGGTTCCGGCGCAGGGCACCTACGAGTTCGATGTGCAGGAGTTCCCAAGCTCGGTGGCTGACCAGCTGGCCTTTCAGAAAACCTGCATCAACCCGGTGACCTTCACGATCCGCAAGGACGGTAAGCCCCTGCAAAGCGTCGTGGTCGACAGCAGCACCGAGAACCAGACGCTGGACATCAGCAACACCTTCTTCATTTATGCCGTGATCGAAGGCGTAACGACCTCGACTCTGGTGACCAGCAACCCGAATGCGACCGTTACCGCAACCGTCAATGGCTCGGTGCTGGAAGGCGGTTACTTCTCGTTGAGCGCTGCCTGATCCGATTGGCGCTGTCGGGCTGGCACTACGTCAGCCCGGCGGCTTCATCCTGCCAGGACCCTCTCTATGACTCCACACGCTCAGTCGACTGCACTTGAGGTGCTCAACAGAAGTGGCTGCCCGGTGCAATTGCGGTTTTATCGCGGGGCACATCTGATCTGGGACGTCTGGCTGGCATCGGGTTCCGAGCTCTCGGTACCCGATCCAGTCCACGCCGAAATAGACATCTGTGTTGTGTTTATCGATCCAGTCAGTCGCGTGACCTATCGGATTCGCACCCGAATCTGCTCAAAGGCCAAGCGGCTGGTGACGCGCATGCTGGCTGAGGAGGGGAGCGTGCGCTTCGACCTTGATATCGAGCCTGGCGATACGATCAGTGACATCGACGTGCATAACCTGTGTTCAGGCAAGGTGCTGATCGAAGCCCGGTACCTGCACAGCCCGTTTGTGCTGACGTCAGCACTCGACACGTCGGGCAGCGGCACGCTGAACTTCAGAGGTGTCGAGGTGGCGGCGATCATGAACGGGATCACCACGGCGCGGATTGCAATCAAGGACTGGTCCAGCGACCTGCTGATCGACAGCTCGTCCCCGGGCCACGACGGTGTTGCGACAGTAAGCCTGGTGCCGCACAGCAAAGACGGGAAGGGCAGCTCAGCGAACGACAACCAAAGGATAAAGGCATGACAAACTTAACGCTCGTCAACAATGTCTCGGATGCGGACGCCATCGTCACCTACAAGATCACCGACGGTGCCGGAACCATCAACAAACTCACAGTACCCGGAGGCGGCGGGTCCGTTAGCCATCCCACCGACTCTGAAACCAGCCCCTGGAGCGTATTGGCGATTACTGCTACCGGGCCGCAGCTCAACAGCGCGCAGGACCAGACGGCCATTCTGATCGTGACCGACCCTAACGCGATCATTCATTTTTCGGTGGATCCGGTGTTCGGCGTACTGGCGACAACCCAATCGGCACCGCCGCCGCAGAACAATTCAGTGACCCCCATTACGCCGGCAGCCCCTGATGATGGACTGGGGGGCGATGCGGGTGTCTCCGGTCAAAGTGCAGCGTCTGCGCTGGACAATCAGCAGAACTGGGACGCCCCGGATCCAGTGAATGCAGCGGTTGCACAGACATCGCTGACCCTGCCGTTTGCCATGCAACCACAGCAACAAACCAACTGGTGCTGGGCGGCGGTTTCGGTCAGCACCGCACTTTTTTATGACCCGAGCAATTCTGCTACTCAATGTGCTCTGGCCAATCAGGCCTTCGGTGAGGGTTGTAACTGCTGCGTGAATGGCAGTTCAGGGATGTGTAATCAGCCCTACTATCTGAACGTGGCACTCGGCTGGGTCGGGCACTTGAACAATTGGTACCAACAGGCGTTCACATTGGCCCAAATCATGGGTGAGATTGATGCCGGACATCCACTGGGTGCGCGGATCGGATGGAACGCCGGCGGCGGCCACTTTGTAGCGATTTTTGGTTACAACACCAACGTTCCTGCTCCAGCCCCCGCGTTGTCAGCGCCGGTCGCACCTGCGCCAGCACCAGCACCTGCTCCAGCCGCGCCGCCTGCGACCCTCTCGATAGCAGACCCCTGGTTTGGCGTGTCAGTCATCGCCGTGACTGACTTCGCCGCACATTACCAGGGCGGCGGCACCTGGACCCACAGCTACACCACCCACTAAGGACCGCAGCCATGTCGAAGATCAAGTTCATCAAAGGGCCGCTGGATGGCGAGAAAGTTGTCCGGGCCGCGCTGGAACACATGCATCACTACAAACACGCACCGCATGCAGTACAAGCTGCCGATCTCACGCAGCTTCGGGTGGGTGTTCATCACCAGATCTATGACCTGAGCCCGGCCGATATTCTGGCCGGCAAAGGTCTTGAAGCCGCCGCACTCAGCGGCTCGCGCTATCTGGTGGCAGAAGGCACAAAGAGCGTGGCCGCCGCCGAGGTCAGAACGGATGCGACCGGCAAAAACCCAGCCTTTCACCTCGTCAACGAAGGCCCCTTCGTCAGCGGGTTTGAAAAAGCCGTGCGGTTTGCCGAAGCGCTTCCCCATAAAGGCGAGTACGCGTGTCACCTCCTGCGCATTGCGCCGCTTTACATCATCGCGTTGTGGCTCAAACCCACGAACGGCACCAAGGACATCGTCATTCCGCTGGAGCCAGCCCCTGGCTACCTGCAAACCCGAGAGTACACGCCGGCCCAGTTCCTTAAGGCCGTGCAGCCTCATGCTCATCCAGTCGATATGCCTGCCTGATCCAATGCGTTGAGGGTGGACTCATCAACGGGGCTCAAGCCTTGCACGTCGGTGCCTGGCTTGAGCCCTGTTCTATTTGATATCGGTTACGAGCGGGAGTGCATCATGAGCGCCACGCAAGTCATGGGCGTGCAACGCGGCTACAAAGGTCACTGGACGATCACCGCACGCAATGGTGTACGCCTGGAAATACGCTGGACGGTGTCTGAGGACGGCAAGTCCGTCGAGGGCGAAATACGCGACGCCGGCACTCAGGAAAACCATCCGTTCAAGCTTGGCCTTGTATACCCCATGGTCCTTGAGATAACCCAGCAACTGGGCTCGATCGAGGTAACGTTGACGCTGACCCCGGACAGTCGTCATCTGTCTTTGGTGTGCAATGTGCCGCTGTCGATCAACAAGTTTTTCAACGCCCCGATTGGCGAATGGTCGCTGACACCCAAGCCAGACGATGAGCCTGGCGATAACACGGTGCCGTCCATTGATGAGCCCCATGAGGCCATGGACCTTGCGCCCTTCATCTGGCTGCATCCGTTAACGCCACAGGAGACGCTGGATACCCGTCTGCGCTTCGTACGCCTGGATAGCCCGCAGAGCCTGCCGCTTTACGTGACGCTCAGTCAGTGCAGCGGTGCAGATGCCGCCGCTGCCAAACAGGCTGCCGCCAAAACATTTAGCGGATTTGTCAGCGATATCACGACACTGCCCGCGCCAATCTGTGATTTCCCGACGCTGCGTACACAGTTCCTCACGACCTTGCCAGGTCCGCAGACGCTGGCTGCGATCACCCAACAGGCACAAACCCTGTTGGGCGAGTCGGTGGACTCGTTGCTGGGCAGTACCGAGTGGGCCACCAGCCAGGCATCGGTGTGGCAAAGTCTTTTCGTGCTGGTCCTGACCGGCACGCCTGACCGTTCTGCGCTGGCCACGCAACTGGCCGATATTCTGAGGGTCGGGCATTTTCTCGGGCTGCTGCAACAAAACCTGCCTGCCCTTGAGGCACCGCAGGCGCGCCGCAGCGCGCTGAGTGCCAACCCTGCGCTACCTGATGCTGTTGCCACCAGCACGTTGAATGCGACGGCCAACCCTGTGCCGGCCAATTCTGCGCCAGCCAACCTTGCGCCCGCCAGTGCTGCAGACAATGCAACAGCAACGGCGACGCCGGTAACGCCTCCCTCTGATAAATGGCAGATTCTAGGGCCTGGCACGCTCAAACGTGCCCGTCAGCACCTGATCGGCTATCAACCGGGTGAGCTGGCTGAAGTGGTCAACGTTATGCCTCACGAGCGACAGGAGCGTCAGGAACACTTGCAGACCCGTCGTGAAGACTATGACAGTGAGGACAATGAGCACCGCGGGGAAACCGATGATCTGCGCCAGACCTCCGCCAGCAGCGAGCTCACGGATGCGCTTCAGGAAGTCATGGCGGCCGATGGCCTGGTGCGCAATCTCAACAACGTCAAACCGACCTACGAAAACCTTAATGAAATACTGTCCGGTGCCTGGGCGGGTAGCAGCGGCGGGGCGTCCTGGTCCGGTGACGATACCTCGCGGCAAGTACAGCAACTGACTGAAAAGGCCGCTCGACACATGGGCGATCGCATTACGCGCCAACGCGGCAGGGTCTGGCAGGAATTGTGCGAACGCCGGCAAAGCAACCTGATCGACAATGCTGGCGACAAGCGATTGGTCGGCATTTATCACTGGGTCGACAAGCTGATGAAGGTTCATCTGGCCGATGCAGGACGGCGTCTGGTGCTGGGGTTTGTGATCAACCAGCCTGCCAGGCCCTGGGTTCAGAGCATCACGGCGCAGGACGACATTCCACTGAATAAGCCGTATGCCATTCCGGCTTTTTCCGAACCCCACGGTCTGGGCTATTACCGGATCAAACCGGAAAACTATCAGGCGCTCTGCGCGATGTATGGCATCAACGACGCTGAACCTCCGCCGCTGGAAACGATACGAGTCGTGGCAACGGTCAGTGGTGTGGTGCTCGGCGATGTCTCGATGCTGCGCATTCCCGATGGCTACGCCGCAGCCTCTGGCCTGGTCACTATGGCGCTGGCAGACACTCAGTACAACCTGGTGTGTTCAGTCGCAGGCGAGGACGTCAAACCTGGCGTACCGCCCACCCCGACAGCACCGGCAGCCATGACTGTGGTGGTGCCCGATGCCAGTGCTGCGACGGCAGTCGGCAACGTCACCATCACGCCTCCCGCACGCACGACAGCCCTGGTCAGTACTGTGCCATTGGCAAACATCGCCGGTAAGACCGGACCCATTCCGCTGACCGTGATGTCATCGGCGCCGCTGATGAGCGTGACGGTCGATATCACCTGCAGTCGGCCAGCGTTAACGGGCAAGGATAAAGACCCGATGATGACGGCCTGGCAAATACGCACCTTTTACCGGTTGCTCGCCGCCTGGCAGGCGGCCATGCAGCGCTATCAGGACGAGTTCGACAAACGCATGAAAGTGGCATGCGCAGAACGCACCGCCGAGATCCAGCGGGATGTCCTGGCTCAAGCGTGCCTGAATCTGATGGCAACGCCTGCGAACAGCGCTCAGGCGCTTGAGTCGCAGTTCAGCTGGGCTGACATGAGCTGGTACTACGACACACAGCCCTTCGTGAAAACCACCGCGCAGCCCAAAAAGATGGCCGCAGCGTCGACCGCCTCGGTGACGGAACGGCTGTTTCTGCGCTTTTTGAAAGCATCGAGCGCCCACGTGCTGCTGCCCGTGAACCGAGGTTGTGAAACCGGGTTGCTGTTCGAATGGCAGTTCCCGGCGCGCTGGATCGGTGATCCCTCGAGTACGCCGGTGACCGAAAGCACCCTGACCTTGCTGGAGGAAGTGCTCGGCGCTGACTCGTTGCCGCCCGAGCAGCAGCCCAAGCCACGGCACTGGACGGTCCGTTTGCCGACTTCAATGCTCTACCTGCAGCAGGGCACAGAGCTTGCGGGGCTTGTCATGCCGAATTGAACCGGACACCGCCGGGGAAGAACCGCAGGAAAACAGACACGGCATCGCCTTTAAACCAATACCCGCCCGATGGCGGGCGCTATCAGCCTCAGTGTTCGGAGTTCATCATGCCAGTCATCACAGCAGCCGAAGCAGGCGGTCAGAACGTGCTTGCATTTCTCGACATGCTTGCCTTCGCGGAAGGAACATCGACGAGCCCTCACACGTTCGACGATGGGTATGACGTAGTCGTAGGAGGTTTCAATAGCCCTAACACCTTTAATGACTACTCGGAGCATCCCGAACATCCTGACGTGTTGGTAACCGTCAACAGCCATGGCCTCAAATCCACGGCCGCGGGGCGCTATCAGTTGCTTTACCGTTACTGGTGTTATTACCGCAAGCACATGAAGCTTGAAGGTTTCGGTCCATTGAATCAGGACCGTGTGGCCATCCAGCAAATCCGCGAACAACGAGCGTTTGCGTTTATTCAGTCGGGCCACCTTTCAGTGGCAATAGCCCGATGCTCCAACATTTGGGCGAGCTTGCCGGGCAATCACTACGATCAGCATCAGGAATCCTTCAGCAGCCTGATCAGGGCTTATGAAAGTGCCGGCGGCACAAGGGTTTGATCGCGTCATGCAGCCATTCCAAAACGGCTATCTGGACATGACCTGAGAGTGATTTATCGGTCATTACCACTTGCTGATGGGCGGGTGCGTCCTGGTTCGCGCACCCGCCGAGAATTATGACGGCAGGTCAGACACGCACTGGGCGCGCCCTGAAACCGCATCGTCACGTTTTACCCGTTTCATCGCCGGTACCAGACTCAACAACCCCACCAGCGCCATCGCCGCGCCAACCCACAGGGGCGAACGCAACCCATACCCGCCATCAATCACAGCACCGCCGGCCCAGCTGCCAAACGCCAGGCCAGCCGTGATGACCGAGGTATGCAGAATGTTGACCATTGCCGCAGGCTCCGCGGCCTTCATTACCCGCGCAACCATTGCCGGGTTCAAGGCAACGCCCGTCAGTCCCAGTGCAAAGAAACAGCCCAGGTTCAGCCACGTATGGTCACCGGCCAACGCAAAGCCGCCCAGTACGAGCACCATCAGCGCCAGTCCCCAGGCGAGGACCGGGAAGGTGTGACGATCCGCGAAACGGCCGACGATCATGTTGCCCATCAGATTGGCAACGCCGTAGACAGCGAGCACCGGGGCAACCAGACTCGGCGCAATGCCTACTTCATGGATCAGGATCGGTGTGCAATAGCTGAACGCTGCGAAAGTGCCGCCGATGATCAGGCCGCTGGTGACATAGGCGCCCCACAGCGTGGGATTTTTCAAGCCTGCCCATTGCTGACTCAATGGAGGTTCACCGCCTTTTTGAATGGCAGGCAAGCGTCTTGTCGCCAGAACCGTACACAGCAATGCGAGCGCAACCACCGCCCAAGAGCTGGCACGCCAGCCGACATGCTGCTCCACCCAGGTGGTCATCGGCACGCCGACCACAGGAGAGAGCATCAGCCCGGCCAGCACCACAGACACCGCGCGCCCACGCCCTTCGGGCGCCACCAGCCCGGCGCAGATGGTCATGCACAAGCCGATACACACGGCACTGGAAATGCCCATGATGATGCGCGCAACCGCCAGCACCGGATAACTGGGGGCTGCCGCAGCAACGGCTCCCGCGACCACGTAACAGGTCAGCAGCCAGACCAGCGCGCGCTTGTTGCTGATACCTCTGGACAGCAATAACACCGTGACGGGGGGACCGCCCAGCGCCATGCCCAGCGCGTAGTAAGCAATCAGATTGCCAACCTGCGCCAGGCTGACGGAAAACGCCTCGGCCAGCGCTGGCATCATTCCGGCAACCATGAACTCGGCAGTGACCAGAGAAAATATCGTCAGACCCAGCAGGTAGACGGTTGGAGGCAGTTTGGAGCGGGTAGTCATCAGTGTCTCGGGCCGGGGAAAAGGGCCGGTCACGTTAGGGAATGTTGACCTGATGGTCAAATCAACCTCAGGCATATTGTTATTCACCCGGCATCATACTGGCGCCAGGGTGCAGCCCGCCGCGTGATCCGATCGCGTCAGCGCGGCTGATATTCGCAACGTCTTGACGTATTCTTCGAACGCAATTGACCAAACAGGATGTCTGGACAGATGACCGCCGATGCAACCGATCACGTCACCCGGTGTACCCCATCACATGTTTTCTGGCTTACCGGATTGCCGGCAGCGGGCAAGACGACCCTGGCCCGTGCGCTGGAACAGCGCCTGAAGCTGGCCGGGCAGGGCGCGGTGGTACTCGACGGCGATGAGCTGCGGCGTGGCTTGTGTGCCGACCTGGGAATGGATGATCAAGGGCGTCGGGAGAATATTCGTCGCGCCGGGGAAGTGGCTGCGCTTTTACAGCGTGCAGGGCTGCACGTGATCTGCGCCTTTGTCTCACCCTTCGCGGAGGATCGCCAGCGAGTGAGAGGCCTGTTTGCCGAGGGTCTGTTTACTGAAGTCCATGTGTCGACGTCCCTGAAGGAATGTATGCGTCGTGACCCTAAAGGGCTGTACGGACGCGCCCGGCGGGGTGAACTGCATAACCTCACAGGCTGGGACGCCCCGTTCGAAGTGCCACAACAGGCCGAATTCAGCTACGACAGTGAACATGCCGACAGCGAATGGATTCTCGACGCACTGCTCAAGCGAGCGATGGGACTGTCATCCGGCATGCTGCCAGGCGTGCCCGTTGACTAACCGTCAAACCAGCCCTTCAACCGATCCCGAAAGCTCTGAATCAACGGCTCTCTCGCTCGTCCACGTCGCAAGGCCAGCGAGAACGGCGCCTGATGCCCGAACGTCGTGGGCAACAAGACCTTCAGCCGCTTCTGATCCACCCAGAATTGCGCATAGTGTTCCGGCAGATAGCCGATGTAGGCACCGGACAGCACCAGAATCAGTTGCGCCTCCATGGACTCCACGGTTGCGGCGCTGTCCTTGAAGCCATGGCGGGCCAGCTCGGCCTGACTCCAGTAGCCGCGGCCGACCATGCGCTGTTGGGTGATGACTTCCGCCGGGATACGGCGCTGCTCGAACAGCTCGTGCCGGTCACTGCAGTACAGCCAGTGTTGCTCGCGATAGAGCGCTTGATACATCAAACCATTCATGCGGATCGAGAAAGAGCCGATCGCCAGATCCACGCGGTTCTCCAGGACGCCCAGTTGCAGTTGCGCGGGGCTGAGTACTGAAAGGTGCAAGTGCACCGCAGGATGCTCCTTGCTGTAGGCACCGATGACATCGGCCAACGGCAAGGCCGGGTCGCTGACGGTCGAGTCGAGTACGCCCAGGTTCAGGGTGCCGCGCAGTTCGCCCTTGAGCGCGGCGCTGTAGCGTTCGAAGCCTTCCAGCTCCGCCAGCAATCGCAAGGTTTCCTGGTGAAAGAGTTCGCCTTTGCTGGTCAGGTTGAATCCGCCACGGCCGCGATGACACAGCACCAGACCCAGGTGGGTTTCGAGCTGACTCATGTAAGTGCTGATCGCCGAAGTGGAAAGATTGAGCTCCTGTTGCGCTGCCGCAAAGCCCTGGTGGCGTACCACGCAGGCGAAGATGCGCAGCAGCTTGAGGTCGGGCAGGGCAGAAGACATAGGTGCTCCAGAGGTTGAGTCTGCTGGCAGTCTATTGAAGGCGGCTGCGCTGGCAAGTGTTGTGTTGGCGAAGGTTGGGCCTGCCGCGCCGCAAAAGAAGGCTGCGCGCGGGTCGATTGTGTCGGGCGATAGTTTAGAAATCTCTGAACCAAGTATTTGCTGGCAGCGATTCTTCTGTCCACTGGCCCTCACCAGAATGGCCTCACATTTATCGAACGACGTGAGGCCACTTGTGGACCAGACTTTCCACCAGCCCCTGGGCGGCAATGAGATGCCCCGTTTTGGCGGTATCGCCACCATGCTGCGCCTGCCCCATGTGCAAAACCCTGAAGAACTGGATCGTCTGGACGCCGCTTTCGTGGGTATTCCGCTGGATGTCGGCACCTCGCTGCGCCCCGGCACCCGCTTCGGGCCGCGAGGCATCCGTGCCGAATCGGTGATGATTCGTCCTTACAACATGGCCACCGGGGCCGCGCCGTTCGATTCGCTGAACGTGGCTGACATCGGCGATGTGGCGATCAACACCTTCAACCTGCTCGATTCGGTGCGCATCATCGAAGAGGCGTACGACCGGATTCTGGGCCACGGCATCATCCCGCTGACGCTGGGGGGTGACCACACCCTGACCCTGCCGATTCTGCGCGCCATTCATAAGAAACACGGCAAGGTCGGGCTGGTGCACATTGATGCCCATGCCGACGTCAACGACCACATGTTCGGCGAGAAGATCGCCCACGGCACGACATTCCGCCGCGCTCAGGAAGAAGGCTTGCTGGACAGCGAGCGCGTGGTGCAGATCGGCCTGCGCGCACAGGGTTACACCGCGGAAGATTTCAACTGGAGCCGCAAGCAGGGTTTCCGCGTGGTGCAGGCCGAGGAGTGCTGGCATCAGTCGTTGGCGCCGCTGATGGCTGAGGTGCGCGAGAAAGTCGGCGGTGGCCCGGTGTATCTGTCGTTCGACATCGACGGTATCGATCCTGCCTGGGCGCCGG
This sequence comes from Pseudomonas asturiensis, assembly GCF_900143095.1. Classification (GTDB taxonomy): domain Bacteria; phylum Pseudomonadota; class Gammaproteobacteria; order Pseudomonadales; family Pseudomonadaceae; genus Aquipseudomonas; species Aquipseudomonas asturiensis. Next base: position 560,629 of record NZ_FRDA01000001.1, read on the forward strand.
GCACAGGCACGCCGGAAGTGGGGGGGCTGACGACCATTCAGGCGCTGGAGATCATTCGCGGCTGCCACGGCCTGGACCTGATTGGCTGCGACCTGGTGGAAGTGTCGCCGCCGTACGACACCACCGGCAATACCTCGCTGCTGGGCGCCAACCTGCTTTATGAAATGCTGTGCGTGCTGCCGGGCGTGGTTCGCCGTTGAGCCTTTGGGCATGAACACCGATCAGGTGTGGCAGAAGAATAATCAGATCGACCCTCCGCCCGGGGTTAACGGGCGGCCATAAAGGGTTAGCGTGCCTGCGCTGGCCTTACAACAACCGTGACAGGTGCTGGAGCGACACATGAGCCATTCGACGCGTGCCGAAAAACCCGACAAAACCCGAATCGAAACCTGGGGCGTCGAGCAGATCCCCGACAGCCAGCGACATGCACGCCCGCTGGATCTGTTTCGTCTGATCTTCGGCGGTGCCAACACCTTTTCCACGGCAGTGCTGGGCAGTTTCCCCGTGCTGTTCGGGTTGTCGTTTCAGGCCGGGTTCTGGGCGATTGTGCTCGGGGTGGCCGTAGGGGCTTTGATCCTCGCGCCGATGGGGCTGTTCGGTGCGCTCAACGGCACCAATAACGCGGTGTCTTCCGGCGCACATTTCGGGGTTCATGGGCGCATCATCGGATCGTTTCTGTCGTTGCTGACAGCCGTAGCGTTCTTCTCTCTTTCTGTGTGGAGCTCAGGTGATGCGTTGGTCGGTGGGGCACAGCGCCTGGTTGGCCTGCCGGAAAACGACTTGAGCCTGGGCCTGTCCTATGGACTGTTTGCGGTGTTGGTGCTGGTGGTGTGCATCTTCGGTTTCCGCTTCATGTTGTGGGTCAACAAGATCGCAGTGTGGGCGTCCAGTTTATTGTTCCTGCTGGGTATTTTCGCATTTTCCGGGTCTTTCGATTCGGGCTATGCCGGCAGCGTCAACCTTCAGCAGCAAGGTTTTTGGGCCGCCTTTGTCGGCGCGGCGCTGCTGGCGATGAGCAATCCGGTGTCCTTTGGTGCTTTTCTGGGGGACTGGTCGCGTTACATTCCGCGTGAAACGTCGCAAAAGCGAATCATGCTGGCCGTTTTGGCAGCGCAAGCCGGTACGCTGATTCCCTTTCTGTTCGGGCTGTGCACGGCGACGCTCGTTGCCAGTCAGGCGCCGCAGTACATCGAAACCAACAATTACGTCGGCGGTTTGCTGGCCATTTCACCAGGCTGGTTCTTTCTGCCGGAGTGCCTGATTGCCGTGATCGGGGGGCTATCCACAGGGACCACTGCGCTCTACGGCACGGGACTGGACATGTCGAGCATCTTCCCGCGCCTGCTGAGTCGCGCCGGGGCGACGTTGTTGATCGGTGTGGCCGCCATCGCCTTTATCTTCGTCGGTCGCTTCACGTTCAATCTGGTGCAGAGCGTGTCGACCTTCGCAGTGCTGATCATTACCTGCACCAGTCCGTGGATGGTGGTCATGATCCTCGGTCTGATCAGTCGCCGTGGTTTCTATCACTCGGATGACCTGCAAGTCTTCACCCGTGGTCAACGCGGCGGGCACTACTGGTTTCAGAATGGCTGGAACTGGCGCGGGCTGGGTGCCTGGATTCCCAGTGCGGCCATAGGCCTGTGCTTCGTCAACCTGCCGGGGCAGTTCGTCGGCCCGCTGGGCGATCTGGCAGGCGGCATTGATATCAGCCTGCTGATCACCCTTGGCCTGGCGACGCTGCTGTACCTGACCTTGCTGCGTACCTTCCCCGAACCTGCCGGTGTATACGGTCCCAACGGGGCCCACCCGATGCTCGGCGGCAAGGCCATGAGCAACGCCGCACAACCGGCCCCCGTTCATTCGTGATCCGCGCTGCGCCCGACCGGGCACTACTGATGAGGCATGCTCATGAAGCTGGAAATCTTTCGCACGTTGTGGGGGTATCGCGGGACGTGGCAGCAGGCGCTGGACGAGGCCCGCGCCGCAGGCTTTGACGGGTTCGAAGCGCGTATACCCGAAGCGAATGCGGAGCGTGCCGCGTTCGCTGAGTTTTTGCGCGACAACCGGGTGCCTTACATCGCCATTCTGTTTACCTCTACCCCCGTGCTCCCGCTGCAGTCTGCAACGCCTGCCGAACATCTGGCAGATTTTGCCCGTAAGTTGCAGCTGGCGGCGGAGCTTGAGCCACGCTTCGTCAACGTGCTGGCTGGCAACGATCGCTGGCCCTTGGCGCAGCAAGTGGACTTTTTTGGTGAGGCGCTACAGATCGCTGCTCGCAGCGGCTTGATGTGCAGTTTCGAGACGCACCGGGCGCGCTCGCTGTTCAATCCCTGGCTGACGCTGCAATTGATCGAGCAAGTCCCGGACCTGCGTTTTACCAGCGACATCAGTCATTGGGTGGTGACGTGCGAACGCCTGTTGAATGACCCCGCCGACGATCTGCGCGCCTTTGTCGAGCGTGTGCACCACATTCAGGCGCGAGTCGGATATGACCAGGGCCCTCAGGTGCCTCACCCGGCAGCGCCCGAGTATGCCCAGGCGCTGGCGTTTCATCAGCAACACTGGGTCGATATCTGGAAATCCCAAGCGGCGCGCGGGTATACCGGCACGACCCTGACCCCGGAGTTCGGTCCCGATGGTTACCTGCATCACTTACCGTTTACCGATGTGCCGGTGGCGGATCTGTGGAGCCTCAACGCCTGGATGGGACGCACCGAACGCGAGCATTTCAACACCGTCGTCAACCAAACCGTGAGGCCGCAGTCATGAGTGAACGTCCCGCTTTCACCCGTATTCCGGTGGTCGATATCCAGGGCTTGTCCAGCGAACGCCTTGAAGATCGCCAGGCCGTGGCCCAGGCGCTGGGCGAGGCTGCCCGTCATGTGGGCTTTCTGTACATCACCGGCCACGGTATCGAGCCTGCGCTGATCGACAACCTGCATCGCGCAGCCGAGCAGTATTTCGCCCAGCCCATCGACGCCAAGATGCGTCACTACATCGGCGCCTCGCAGACCCACAAAGGTTTCGTGCCGGAAGGGGAAGAGGTCTACGGCACCGGCAGACCGGACCATAAGGAAGCGTTCGATGTCGGCTTTGAAGTGCCCGCCGATAACCCTCTGGTGATCGCAGGCACGCCGTTGCTGGGCCCGAATGACTGGCCGACCTTGCCTGGATTTCAGGCCGCCGTGCAAGCCTATTACCAGGCGGTATTCGCCTTGGGGCATCAGCTGTTTCGCGGCTTTGCCCTGGCCTTGGGCCTGAACGAGCATTTCTTCGATGAAATGGCCTGTTTCCCGCCTTCAAAGCTGCGCCTGATCCATTACCCGTTCGACGCCACGGCCGAGGACGCCCCTGGCATTGGCGCGCACACCGATTACGAGTGCTTCACCATTCTCAAGGCCGATCAGCCCGGGCTTGAGGTCATGAACGAACAGGGCGAATGGATCGATGCGCCGCCACTGCCGGACGCCTTCGTGGTCAACATCGGCGACATGCTTGAAGTCATGACAAGCGGCACTTTCGTCGCCACTGCGCACCGAGTGCGCAAGGTCCGACAAGAGCGCTATTCCTTCCCGCTGTTTTATGCCTGCGACTACCACACGCTGATCAAGCCTCTGCCGCAGTTTGCTGCTGCCGGAGAGGGTTATGAGGAAATCGCCATCGGCGAGCACATGTGGGCCCAGGCTTTGCAAACCTATCAATACCTTCGCCAGCGCGTCGCCAGCGGGCAACTTGCCCTGCCGGAACGCGCCAGAAAGCCATCAAGCTTCGGGCACCTGAAAAACCAGAGCGTGACTTCGTGACCTGCCGTTTCCCTCAATCTGGAATGACTACTATGCAAAACACCACGCTTTCGCGCCTTGCCACTTCGGTTCTGGGTCTGGCCCTCTTTGCCGGTGCCGTTCATGCAGCCCCCACCGCCACACCCGGCACGCTCAAGGTGGGTATGGAGATTTCCTATCCGCCGTTCGAATCCTACGATGGCGACAAGGTCGTAGGCTTCGACCCGGAGGTTTCCACTGCGCTGGCCAAGCAGTTGGGCGGCCTGAAGGTCGAGTTTGTCGATACCCGTTTTCCTAACCTGATCCTGGGGCTGAACGCCAACCGCTTCGACACCATCATTTCCGGTATGTACATCACTGAAGAACGTACCAAACAGGCCGACGCGATCCCTTACGCGCAAGTCGGTGCCGCCATCATGGTGCGCAGCGACAACACCAGCAAGCCGCAGCAGCCGGAAGACTTGTGCGGTATGAAAGTCGGCCTTCAGCAAGGCACCAACTGGATCAACCAGCTAAAAGCGGTGTCCGCCGATTACTGTGCAAAACAGAACAAGGGCGAGATCGCAATCAGCGAATTCCCGACCACCGCCGAGGCGTCACAGGCGCTGATGTCCGGCAATATTCAGGCGCACCTGGAAATCTCCGCTGCCGCGCAGATGATCATCGACAAGGCCCGTGGGCGCATCCTGATCAGCTCGCAGAAAGCGCTGTATCCACAAACGCTGGGTATCTACGTGAAGAAAGGCAATGCCGAGCTGGTGGAGCAGATGCGCAGTGCTGTGGACGCATGGAAGAAGAGCAGCGAGTACAGCGAGCTTCTCAAAAAGTACAACCTTGAGCCTGCGTGACTCAGTAGCGCTGTGGTCCTGAGACAACTAGGTCGCACAGCAAACACCCACTGTGGGAGGCGGCTTGCCGGCGATGCAATATTGAAGGCGACTTTGCAGTGACTGGACTGACGCCATCGCCGGCAAGCCGCCTCCCACGGGAAATGCGTTTGCACAGTGGATAACGCATTGTCAGCTGAGCAGCAATCTTGCGCTCGACGCGACATTCGCTCCTCAACGCCACAGCTACACCGGCCATCACCTTCACCCGCTGCACCGAGGTCAACATGGCATTCGATTGGGCTTATTTCTTCTCACTGTTTTCCTTTTCCGCTTTCTGGAAAGCCTGCCTCACCGTGGTTCAGTTGAGCACGCTGTCGTGGACGCTGGGGCTTGCGCTGGGCTTCGTGCTCGCCAGCGCCAAACTGTCCAGCCACGCCTGGCTGCGTTTGCCGGCAAGTTTTTATATCTGGCTGTTTCGCAGCATTCCGCTGTTGGTGTTGCTGGTGTTCGTCTACAACCTGCCGCAGCTGTTTCCATCGGCGGGCAGCGTGCTGTCTCAGCCTTTCTATTCAGGGCTCATCGCGCTGGTACTGACGGAGACTGCGTACATGGCTGAAATCCATCGCGGCGGATTGCTGTCGGTGCTCAAAGGGCAGCGTGAAGCCGCCAAGGCCTTGGGTGTGCGCGGGCTCGGCGCGCAACGGCTGGTGATCATTCCACAGGCGATTCGCATCGCCTTGCCGACACTGACCAACGAATACGTGACCATCGTCAAACTCACCTCGCTGGTCTCGGTGATCTCCCTGAACGAACTGTTGCTGGTCGGTCAGCGCCTGTACGCGCAGAACTTTCTGGTGCTCGAAACCCTCGCTGCCGTGGCCGTGTATTACGTGCTCATCGTCACGGTGTTCGGTTGGGTGCTTCAGTGGGCCGAGCGGCATCTGGACCTGGCGCGCAAGAACGCCCAGACCCTGAATGACAGCGAGGTCGCTGCGTTGCGCCAACCGGCCGCACAGGGCAAACCCCGTGCGGAAAAGATCGCTGACCAGGCCGACGCCTTGTCGCTGCGCAGCATTCACAAACGCTACGGGAGTCATGAGGTGCTCAAAGGCATCGATCTGACCGTGCGCCCAGGTGAGGTGATTTCCATTATCGGCCCCTCGGGCTCCGGCAAGACGTCGCTGATTCGAACGATCAACACCCTTGAGAGCATCGACAAGGGCGAGATTGTGTTGTTCGGCAATGACTACATTGCCGCTGGCAAGCACCCGGACTCGCCTGTCATCCGCCAGGGCATCCGGCGCATCGGCATGGTGTTCCAGAACTTCAACCTGTTCCCGCACCGCACCATTCTCGACAACGTGATTCTGGCCCCGCGTTACCACGGACTGGCCAGTACCCGAGAGCTGCGCAGCAAGGGGCATACGTTGCTCGAGCGGGTCGGCCTGCTGGCCCAGGCCGACAAATACCCGCATCAGCTGTCGGGCGGCCAGCAACAGCGCGTCGCCATCGCCCGCGCACTGGCCATGGAGCCGGACATCATGCTGTTCGACGAGCCGACCTCGGCGCTTGATCCTGAACTGGTGGGCGACGTACTCAACGTCATTCGTGACCTGGCAGAAGAGGGCATGACCATGCTGATCGTCACCCACGAGATGGATTTCGCACTGTCGATTTCCGACCGCATTGTGTTCATGGAAAACGGACACGTCGCCGCAGATGCATCACCAGCAGACATCCGTAGCACGGGTCACGAGCGGGTGCGGCGCTTTATCGGCCTGGAACAGGAGGCAATCGCATGAGCACCTGTGGAGAGTTTCTCGTCAAACAGCTGCAGGCCTGGGGCGTTGACACGGTGTTTGGCATCCCCGGCGTGCACACCGTCGAGCTGTATCGCGGTCTGCCCGCCAGCAGCATTCGCCATATCACCCCGCGCCATGAGCAGGGCGCAGGGTTCATGGCTGACGGTTACGCCAGGGTCAGTGGCAAACCCGGCGTATGTTTCATCATCACCGGGCCGGGCATGACCAACATTCTCACGGCGATGGGGCAGGCCTACGCCGACTCGATCCCGATGCTGGTGATCTCCAGCGTAAACGAACGCGCACGGCTCGGACTGGGCAACGGCTACCTGCACGAACTGCCCGACCAGCGTGCAATGGTCGCGGGCGTCAGCGCCTTCAGCCATACACTGATGAGCGTCGACGAACTGCCCGATGTCCTGGCCAGGGCGTTTGCAGTGTTCGACAGCCAGCGACCGCGACCGGTACACATTGAGTTACCGCTGGACATCATCACGGCGGCTGCGGATCACCTGCAGGTGCGCCCGCGCCAGGTGATCGCCCGCCCAACACCCGACCCGGCAACGATCCAGGAAGCGGCCACTCGCCTGCAGAACGCCAAACGACCGCTTTTGCTGCTGGGCGGTGGTTGCGTGGAGGCCATGCACGAAGCGCGCGAGCTGGCCATTCGTCTCGATGCCCCCACGGCGCTGACCATTAACGCCAAGGGCGTGTTGCCGAGTGATCATCCGTTATTGATCGGCAGCAACCAGTCGCTGATTCCCGTAAGGCAACTGGCGCTGGACGCCGATGTGGTACTGGCAATCGGCACCGAACTGGGCGAAACCGATTACGACGTGGTGTTTGACGGTAACTTCCGCTTGGGCGGCGAGCTGATTCGTATCGACATCGATGCTGCACAGCTGACCCGCAACCATACGCCCAGTCTTTCGATTGTCAGCGATGCCAGGTATGCCATGCAGGCGCTGCTGGACGCCTTGCCGCCTCGCCCCGCACGTACCGACAGCCCGGGCGCACAACAGGCCGCCGAGGTTCGCAGGCAACTGGCTGAAGACTTTAGGGGTTGGGCGCATTACCGGAGGTTGTTCGACTGCATCCTTGAGGTGTTGCCCGACTCGCGCTTTGTCGGCGATTCGACCCAGACCGTTTACAGCGGTAATCACCTGGTCGACCTCGACAGCCCGCGACGCTGGTTCAATGCATCGACCGGTTACGGCACGCTGGGTTACGGTCTGCCCGCAGCGATCGGTGCGAAGCTTGCCGACCCGACGGTGCCTGTGATCAGTCTGATGGGGGATGGCGGCCTTCAGTTCACGTTGCCGGAACTGGCCAGTGCGGTGGAAGCGCGGGTGGGAATCATCGTGCTCCTGTGGAATAACCAGGGGTATGGCGAGATCAAACGCTATATGGAGCGTCGCGCTATCACGCCGCTGGGCGTAGACATCTATACCCCGGACTTTTTGACCATCGCCCGAGGGTTCGGCTGCCTGGCCGAGCGCGCCCGCGATCATGCGCACCTGCAAACGCTGCTGCGCGAAGCACCGAGCGACCGGCCGTTGATCATCGAAGTCAACGAAGCTGCACCTTTTGCACCCTAAATCCTGAGTGAGAGGGCCTTGTCGAGGCCCTCAATCGTTGTTTCGAGGAGCGCTGCTCGATGAATACCCCGCATTACATCAACGGTCGATGGCTGGCAGGCGAGGGCAACGATGTCCTCACCGTGTACGATCCGTCCCTTGGCGAGCCTTTCGCTGAGCTGGTTTCGGCCAGCACTGCGCAGGTCGATCACGCCGTGGCAGCCGCGCGTGCCGCGCTGCCTGAATGGAAGGCAACGACAGTGACCCACAGGGCGGGTGTCCTGCGCAGCTTTGCAGGGCAGCTCGTTCAGCGCCGGGAGGCATTGATCGCGCTGCAGATGCGTAATAACGGCAAACCGCGCCATGAGGCCGAAGTGGATCTGGACGATGCTGTAGCGACCTTCAGCTATTACGCTAACCTGATCGAAAGCCAGCCCTCACATCGCCACGTTGAACTGTCCGTGCCCGGCTTCAGCTCACGCACGCGCCTGGAAGCGGTGGGCGTGGTCGGCTTGATCGTACCGTGGAATTTCCCATTGGTGACCAGCGCCTGGAAGCTCGCACCGGCCTTGGCAGCGGGTTGTACGGTGGTGCTCAAACCATCGGAAATCACGCCGCTGATCGAGCAGACCTATGGCCAGATCGCCGAACACTTGGGGTTGCCGGACGGTGTGCTGAACATCATCAATGGCAAAGCCGAGACCGGCGCAGCGCTGAGCAATCACGCGGGCCTGGACAAACTGTCGTTCACGGGGAGCAATGCCGTCGGCACGCAGGTGATGCGCAGCTCGGCGACTCATTATCGGCCAGTGACCCTCGAACTGGGCGGTAAATCGGCGTTTATCGTGTTCGATGACTGCGATCTGGATCAGGCCGTGGAATGGATTGTGGCGGGTATCTGCTGGAACGCCGGGCAAATGTGCTCGGCCACCTCGCGTTTGCTGATTCAGGACGGCATCGCCGAAGCGTTGATCCCGCGTCTGCAGGCCGCTTTCCAGAACCTGCGGGTAGGTAATCCCATGGTCGGCGAAGTGGACATGGGGCCGCTGACCAGCGAGGCGCAGTGGCTCAAGGTGCGCGAGTACTTCGCCGTCGCTGAAGGGGAAGGGCTGAGTTGTCTTGCAGGCGCAGGTGCCGAACCGCAAGGTCAGGGCTGGTTCGTCAGCCCGACGCTGTACACCGATGTGCCCGATGGGAGTCGGTTGTGGCGTGAAGAGATCTTCGGCCCGGTGCTATGCACCCGACGTTTCAGCACTGAAGACGAGGCCATCGCCCTGGCCAATGACAGTCGCTTCGGTCTGGTGGCCACCGTTGCCAGTGCAGACGTTGAGCGTGCCGAACGGGTCGCTGATGCACTGGACGTCGGCCATGTGTGGATCAATTCGATTCAGGCGGTTTTCGTCGAAACGTCCTGGGGCGGCACCAAGGGCAGCGGCATCGGGCGTGAGCTAGGTCCCTGGGGGCTGGCTGCCTATCAGTCGGTCAAGCATGTGACGCGGTGTGTGGGATAGTAGGTCAACACGCAGACCCAGCAGTCAGGAGCGCCGACGCTCGAAATTCGCACGCAGCAGCTTCGTGCTCAAGTCTTCCCAGTGCTCGACGAACGCTGTGCGAGCGGTTTCGAAGTCCCTGCTGCGCAGGCACTCGATCAAGTGCTCGTGATCGGCAATGATCTGCTTGGGATCTTCGTAGCAGGGCTGCTGCAACACGAGCAGCAGCTCAATCTCGCTTTCCAGCATCGCGTAACTGCGCTGCAAGCGCGGGCTGCCACTGGCGCGGATGATTGCCCGATGGAAGTCGCCATCTGCCGTAACGATTTCTGAACGGGGCGCGTCAGCAGGTGCGTTGCGCAGTTTCTCCACAGCACTCAGGGCGTCGGCTGGAACGACGCCGTTGAGGATGATCATCCGTACCGCTTCGGTTTCCAGAACACCTCGCAACCTGGCAATGTCCACAATATCGTTCGGCCCGAACTCAGGGATGCAGAAGCCGCGATGGGGCACCTTCAGCAGTAATCCCAACGCGACGAGCAACTGCGCGGCGCTTCGGAAGGTGTTGCGCGCGACCTCGTACTCGTCGGCCATTTTCACATCACGCAAAAACTCGCCTGGCTCGAAGTCACCGTTCAGGATTCGGGCTTTCAGTTTTTCGGCCAGCGCCTCGACAGCCGAAGGCCTGGGCGAGTGCGTTTCAATGGATTCGTGAAAAGACGTCATTTTATACAAGACCAAGGTGAAGGCTCTGCCGAGGGCCGATTCTAATACGGTTTGACAGCGGCGTGCCAGATGCCAGCCTGGCAATCGCCATAATTGTCCAACAATATTAATTTTCTATTTGAAAAAACGAAAAGAATTTATCTATGTAAAACAGCTATATAGATGATTTTTTAGCCAAATCCCTTATGCGCTCTTCTAAAAACCTCACCTGATACTCTTTCAATTTAAAAAGTTGTAGCACAATATCTGGGCATCAAGAGCCGCAGTACATGGCATGCTCAAGGCCTGGAGTTCAGTGATGCAAGTGATTCGGGAAGATACATTCAGCGATGGCCTCAAGAGCCTGCAAGGCGACCTGGCGGCTCCTTTCACGGCGGTTTCGCTGGAAGAGGGCGGACGAATTCTCCAGGACCTGTTCGGGATCGATGCTGTTCTGACACGATTTGCGACGGAGAAAGACGATACGTTTCGATGCGACACTGAAAACGGTCAATCCTGCGTTCTTAAAATCGCCAACCCTCAGGAAGCACCGCAGGAGCTTTCCCTGCAAATCGAAGTGTTGCGGCATATCGAGCGCCAGGCTCCGCAGCTTCCGATCTCTCGGGTTTATCAGTCTCTGGATGGACACTGCCTGACTCCGGTCACAACGCAGCACGGAGAATCACGGCAAGTCAGGCTGATGAGCTTCCTTCCGGGAACGCCGCTGGATAAAACCACCATGAATGCGCAAGGTCGCGAGCACATTGGTGAACTGCTGGCTCACCTGCGGCTGGCCACCGCAGATTTTTCCCATCCGGCGGAGTCTCGCAAAGTGTGTTGGGACGTCCAGAATCTCAGCATGCTTGAACCACTGATGAGGTGCGTCGCCGAGCCGCAACGCCGCCAACAGCTGGAGAAGGGGCTGGTGCGTTTTTTCGACATCGAGGAACGCATCGCCGGCTGTAGAAAGCAGGTGCTGCATAACGATTTCAACACCTCAAACATCGTTGTCGATGCGCACAAGCAGCAGTGTGTCAGCGGAATCATTGACTTCGGCGATACGGTCAAGACCGCCATCGCGATCGACGTATCTACGGCCATGATGAACCAGCTGGCCATCGTAAAAGTGGGTAATGAGGCCGATATCTTCGCGCCGGCTAAAGACCTCTTGAAGGGGTATCTGCGCGTCGCCGACCTGACCGCCGAGGAGCTTTCCCTCATCCCGCACCTGGCCATGGCGCGCCTGGTGGCCAGAGCGTTGCTCACCACCTGGCGATCGCAGCTCTTCCCGCAAAACAGTGCCTACATTCTGAGGAACGCAGCGCCAGGCTGGGCACAGCTCGACTGGATGCTCAGCCGTTCACCGTCGCACCTGTCAGAACTGCTGATGTCGTTCGCCGATTAATCCACCCCAGTGAGTGAGTATTAAATGAGCAATGTAAAAATCGAGGCTGTCCGTGGTGACATGCCCAACGGATTCAATCCTGCCCATCTTGATCACCTGGATGCCGCGGCACGCGAGCACATTCAGCGAAGGGCCAACCTGTTGGGCCCGGCCTACCGATTGTTCTACAACGAACCCGTGGGTGTGGTGCGCGGCAAGGGTGCTTACCTTTACGACAAGCAAGGCAATGAGTACCTGGACGCCTACAACAATGTCGTCTCGGTCGGACACTGCCACCCTCGAGTGATCGCAGCGATCACCGAGCAGATGGGCATTCTGTGCAGCCACACGCGCTACATGCAGGACGGCATTCTGGATTACGCCGAGCAGCTGCGTGCCACAGCGGACGGTGAGATAGGGGCTGACGGGCACCTGATGTTTACCTGCAGCGGTTCGGAAGCCAATGACCTGGCCATCCGTATTGCACGTCATCACACCGGTAACACCGGCGTTATTGTGACCTCGGAGGCTTACCACGGAAACTCTGCAACCGTGGCTGCGTTTTCACCGTCGCTGGGAGCCAACGCCAGGCTTGATCCTTACGTTCGCTGCGTACCAGCGCCCGATTCTTATCGCATCCCGCGTGAGGCACTGGGTCGCTACATGGCGGATCAGGTCTCGGCGCAGATTCAGGACATTCAACGCCATGGCGGCGGGGTGGCCGCGTTCATTGCCGACTGCCTGTTTTCGTCCGACGGCGTGTTCTGTGATCCGGTAGATCTATTCGCTCCAATCGCCGAGGTGGTGCGCAAAGCCGGTGGCCTGTTTATCGCCGACGAGGTTCAGTCAGGGTTCGGCCGCAGCGGAACACACTTCTGGGGGCATCAACGTCACGGCGTCATACCGGACATCATCACCATGGGCAAACCGATGGGTAACGGCTACCCCGTTGCAGGCTTGATGGTGCATCCGCAAGTGGTTGCCGGATTTGGTCGCGACATGCGCTATTTCAATACCTTTGGCGGCAACAGTGTCGCGATTGCTGCGGCCCAGGCAACGTTCGACGTCATCAAGGAAGAGCAGCTCATGCTCAATGCCAACCGGGTTGGAGGTCTGATACTGGCCGGCCTCAAAGACCTGGCGCGCCGATATGAACAGATCGGCGATGTGCGTGGCACCGGTATGTACTTCGCAGTGGAACTGGTCACTGACCGGGCGAGCAAGGTCCCTGACATGAAGACTGCGCTGCGACTGGTCAACCACTTGCGTGAACAACGCGTGCTTATTTCCGCCACCGGCCCACAGGCGAGCATTCTGAAGATTCGCCCTCCCTTGATATGGACTGAACGAGAAGCGGGTCGTCTGCTCGATGCGCTGGAAAATGCGTTTTGCGCACTGTGAAAACACGGGCCTGTCTCGTCAGCAAAGTCTGCCGAGGCAAGCCTGTTAAACGGTGTTTCGTACCAGAAAGTCCGCACTTTCAACCGTTTATGCATGGCTTCATGGTGGTGTAATAAATCCATGCTGCACAGACGCTCTGGTACCAATCAATGCTTGCCTCGTTATGACTTCACTCTTCACTCAGGACTGCATTCATGAGCTTTCTTCGCCCCAAATACATCACCTTCGACTGCTACGGTACCTTGACCAACTTCAAGACGGCAGCCCTGACGCGCGAGTTGTTTGCCGACCGCGTCTCCTCTGAGCGGATGGATCAGTTCATCAAGGACTTTGCCGCTTACCGCCTGGATCAGGTCATGGGCGACTGGCAACCTTATGACGAGATTCTCAAGACCGCCCTGGCACGCACCTGCAAGCGCTGGGGTATCGAATACCGCGGCGAAGGTCAGGTGTACTACGATGCTGTGCCGACCTGGGGCCCGCATGCGGACGTGCCGGCCGGGCTTGCGAAAATTGCCGACAAGATTCCGTTGGTGATCTTCTCGAACGCCATGGACGAGCAGATCATGTCCAACGTCGACCAACTGGGGGCTCCCTTCCATAAAGTCTTTACCGCCCAGCAAGCCCAGGCGTACAAGCCGCGCCTCGCTGCTTTCGAGTACATGCTTGATAGCCTGGGCTGTGGGCCAGAGGATGTCTTGCACGTGTCCTCAAGCTTTCGTTACGACTTGATGTCGGCACATGACATGAAGATCAAGCACAAGGCTTTTGTTGCCCGTGGTCATGAACAGCCCGCAAACGCCGCGTTCGGCTACCACCAGATTCCGGACATTGGCGGGCTTCCAGGTTTGGTCGGTCTCTGACGCCTGCGAACGTTCAACGCTAAAAGCAGGCAGGCCGGGTCGATATCGAACCTGGTCCTTCCTGATGAACATCGACTGTGCCTTCACCGTCCCAAAGGAATACCCAAAGCATGCCAGCGCCTTTAACTGCTGTAGAAACGTCTCCCGAACTGCCTGCGGACGCTGATGTGGTCGTGATTGGCGGCGGCATCATCGGCGCGTTTACCGCCTACTACCTGGCCAAACGCGGCATGAAAGTCGCGCTGGTCGAAAAAGGTCGTATCGGGGCGGAACAATCAAGCCGTAACTGGGGCTGGTGTCGTCAGCAGAACCGCGATGCACGGGAATTGCCCATGGCCACCAAAAGCCTGGAGTTGTGGGAGCAGTTCGGTGCTGAAACCGGCGAGCAGACGGGCTTTACCCGATGTGGCTTGCTCTACCTCAGCAATGACGAAAAGGAGATTGCCGGCTGGGCGCGCTGGGGGGATTTTGCCCGCACGGTTGGTGTCGAGACTCATACGCTCACTGCACAACAGGCCGCTGAGCGGGGCCGGGCGACTGGTCAGCAATGGAAAGGGGGCGTTTTTTCACCTACCGACGGCATCGCAGATCCATCCCGTGCAGCCCCTGCGGTCGCACGCGCAATCATGGCGCTGGGCGGTACGGTGCATCAGGGCTGCGCGGTACGAGGCATCGAGACCCAGGCCGGTCGACTGTCTGGCGTCGTGACTGAAAAAGGCGTGATCCGTACACGGCTCGCGGTGCTCTCGGCAGGCGCATGGGCGTCGTCGTTCTGCCACCAGTACGGCATTCGCTTTCCTCAGGCCACCATTCGCCAGACCGTGCTTTCGGTCACCGCACCCAACGATGAAATCCCCAGCGCGCTGCATACCACCAACGTCTCCATGACACGCCGCTTTGACGGCAGTTACACGCTGGCGATCAGCGGAAGAGGGCGCGTGGACCCCACGCCGCAACTGGTACGCTTCTCCGCGCAATTCCTGCCAATGTTTCACCGCAGGTGGCGAAACCTTGCGCCGGGTGGGCTGGAGGGTATGCGCGCAGGTCATGAAGGCTGGAAACGCTGGAGCCTTGACCAACCGACGCCAATGGAAAAAATGAGAATTCTCGACCCCACAGCCGATGCGTCCGCCGTCGCGCTGACCTACAAGCGTGCTCAGGAACTGGTTCCTGCGCTGAGAGAGTCATCCATCAAGGCGGCCTGGGCGGGCTACGTGGACAGCACCCCTGACGGGGTTCCTGGCATCGGCGAAATGGCCAGCTTGCCAGGCCTGGTCCTTGCCGCTGGCTTCAGCGGACACGGCTTCGGGATCGGTCCAGGCGCAGGGCATTTGATCGCCGACATCGTCAGCGGCGTCGCACCTATCGTTGATCCGAAACCCTATCATCCGGATCGGTTCAGGCGTTCTGCGTGGGGGAAGGTGGCTGATTTCTGAAGCGCTGCCAAGCGAGTGCCGTGCGTTGTTCGCGGCCAGCCATAATCAGCCAAAAGAAGTCATCGACCCTAAAGAGTTCAGGACCCTAAAGAGTTCAGGACCCGTGCGACCGTTACCACAGCCGCACTCAATGCGGCTGCCAGGATGATAAGCACCCATTTGGCGGCAGTGATATCGGCTTGCGGGGTAAGTTTATGGATGTCGGTTGGCACATTAATGGATGCACAGGTCTGCGGGTACGGTTTCGGAATTAATCGTAGTTTGCTACGCGATGGCAATGACGATGCTGTTATCGCTGTCCAGCCCCATGAAAGTATCTCGTGTAGGATGAGTCGTGATCAGAGACTGCGCTGTCGCACTATGTTTTGAAGTGCGACACGTGTCGTCCTCCGCACACCGATACAAGGATTCATTTGATGAAAGCTTTTCAGATTGGGAACCAGCAAGGCCTGGGTTCGCTGACCGCAACTAGCCGTCCCGAGCCGTTGGCAGGGCCGGGAGAAGCAATCGTCGCTCCCCGCCTGGTGAGTCTCATAAGCCGGGATGTTCAAATCCTGCGTGGGGTTTATGGTGCCCGGCAGGCACCTGATCGTATTCCTATGTCAGAGGGCGTGGGAGAGGTTATCGCGGTAGGCGAGGGTGTGAGTGAAGTCAAAATAGGCGACCGGGTTATCTGCGGCCACTTCCCAGGCTGGCTGGAGGGTGAGTTTCGTGGCAGCGTCTTTGCCCATGACGTCGGCGTCACTCATGACGGCTGGCTTGCCGAGCAGGTTTTATTGCCTGCCAACGCATTGATCCGCGTACCTGACGCCTTGGCCGACAAAGACGTTGCAGCACTGGCATCAGCGGGACTTACAGCCTGGAATGCGCTCTTCGAGGTCTGCCATGTCAAGCCTGGCGATCTTGTCCTTTGCCTGGGGACTGGCGGGGTGGCGTTGGCTGCGTTGAAGCTGGCCAAGCTTCATGGTGCGCGAGTGGCTATTACCTCGTCGAGTGATAAAAAGCTGGAAATCGCACGTGAGCTGGGTGCGGACATCACAATCAACTACAACCAGTATCCTGACTGGGCGGCTCGACTAATGGCGCTGACGGGCAATGCTGGCGCCGACATCATCATCGAAACCGGTGGTCAGGACACGCTGGGGCAGTCCATTGCGGCCAGCGCGGTGAATGGTCGTATTGCAGTGATTGGTGTGACACCGGGTCAGCATTCTCCCATTCCTGACTACGTATCGCTCATCATCAAAAACGTCACAATCAGGGGTATCGCCAACGGCAATCGCAAGATGTTCGTCGACCTCGTCCGCGCAATAGAAGCGAACGGGATCGAGACGGTGATCGCCAAAACGTTCAAGTTTGATGACGCCCCTGATGCCTACGCATATTTCGCTGCTGCCGAGCATGTCGGTAAGGTATTGATCGAGTTCGATTGATCATGACTTCGCGAGCTTTTCGGCGAGACTGGAAAGCTCGCGATACCCGGAAGGTCGTGTTGATTCGGGTGAAAAAAAAGGCGGGGATTGGCCTTGGCATTACCGCTTAATCTGCCGGGTTGAGGCGCGCTCAAACCAGGCGGATACGGGCGGCCTGATAACGTTTGAGGCCGGACTCATTCTGCCAGAACAAGCTCGTGAAAAATCCTCGGCCCGTGTTTGTTATCTATCCTGCGGGTGAATCCCATTTTCGTGGCCAGGCCGTCCATGGCCAGATTGGCGGAGGCGTCCATTGACGAGATTTTGCTGAATCCCTTGCGGGTCGCTGTATCAATAAGATGACGCATCAGGGCAGTGGCCACACCCTGGCGCTGCCAGCGCTCACACACTGCTACAGCAAACTCGCAATGCGCGTCACTCTCAAAAGCCCCGTAACGTGCAACGCCGATTTCAACAAGTTTGCTGTCTTCGAGGACCAGCGCGATGTAGGCCACGCGGTTGCGCAAGTCGGTGTCCATCAGTTGGTCGTGGACCTGCGTCAGTTCGCTGAAGGTTCCCAGAAATCGAAAGTGCGGAATGCCCTTACCCAGATTGTTGAAGAACGTGAAGTCGCGGTCGCGATCCTTGTCCGCCAACTCGCGAATCAGCATCGTCGTTCCATCCCGTAACGTCTCGACCCAGTAATAGCCGGTCAGGTCCTCGATTTCATCATCGAAGTGCTTGGTGTTTGCTTTATGGGACATAAGAAGAACTCCGGCTGATCGATAGGATTGCTCATTGAGCCTAGTCTCATCAGCGCGCAGCAGGGTTAATACCACTTCGCTGACAGGATTAAGAGACGGCCGGTCGCGTTAACGACTGACGGCGCTCAGGAAGAGAGACTGAAGCGAAACTGCAGCAAGGTAATCCACCGAAAAACCGGCTCTATAACCCATGCGCACTCCCGCGCAGCGTCCCGTCAAGTGATCAGCAGATGGTTTTCTACGTGCTTGACGCCAGGTACCGCCCAGGCGATATGTTCGACTGCTTTGCGTTCACGCCATCGGTGAACGGTTCCTTCAAGCTTGACCTGATCACCGTCGGCGCAGATGCGGATCCTGGTCGGGTCCAGTTCAGAGCTTCTCGCCAGCGCTTCCTCGATAAGCCTCTTGATGTCTTGAATGTCGACCTTGGATCTTATGACCAGCAGATTGTCGAGGCCCACGACACCGCCCAGTTTCTGTATCGCGTTTTGCGCCGCCTCTTTCGATGGCCGTATCGCTTTCTTCGGTCAAGCCAAGGTGGATATTGCAGGCACGTTGCCGCTGCGCCGCTACAGCGCTCGACTGATGGACACCGCGCATAGACCGGCAGGGCGCCTGTCCTTTGATCTTCGCTATTTGAGCCAGTCGGAGTGGGCCGCTGAGGAGGCCGCCCGACCGGGTTGGAGCCCGGCGGCCATGCAAGCTTTCGCGCAACATCTGTCCATCACGATGACCGATGAGGTCTCATCTCTATTTGCCGCAATGCATGGCGAAGCAGGAACTCACTGGGAGGGAATTCAATGATGTCAGAGGCCTATCGAGCGTTCGAGACGCTGACGCAGAATAAACGTCTGAGCGTATCCGAACTGCGGCAGATGCGACCTGTACAGAGCAGTAGCCAGGACGGACAACAGGTTTATCACGACCCTGTTTCCGAGCTGGTTGCCCAGGATGTCCATCATCTGATCATGTATCACATGCCTGGTGACTTGCGAACGAGGTTCGTCAGTGCGGCAGTACCGTCACTGGACCCTGGCCTGCGGGCCATTGCCAATAGCAATCCGGCCGCGGCGGGGTTCTACGCGAGCCTCGCAGTTCCCTTTCTGACTGCGCTCTATGGCACGGACCGCAGTCATCCGGACGGGCGCCTGCTCAACAGCCGTCGGGCGTCGCGCAAGTTGGGTATCGAGTTGCAGAGAGAGCAGGTTTTTCAGGAGCAGCAGGAGCAGCTGTTTCGCTACCGCATGGCCAGCTACTTCCCGCGTCTGCAGCTCTACCTCGACGATCAGGCCAACCAGGCAGATGATTATCTCGACTACATTGACGCCGTGTCCAAGGCATGGTCGGAGTCGGTCGACGAGCAGTTTGATGCAACTGACCCTGTTACCAGAACCGATCGCAGTGTATCGCTTGAGAACGTGAAAAAAGCTGCGCGCAAGGCCCAGCGCGGAGCCTTCTGGGCGTGGGCGCTGTTTCGCGAGCTGCTCGAGAACGTGCCGGCAGAGTTTGGCCCTCGGACATCGACCGGAGATGCGCGGCCCGAAGATGCTGCAATACGTATCAAACAGTCAGTCATGCTGCTGGAGGCGCTGGATCCGAGCAAATACTTCTCCAAGCGTTATCTGGATTACCTGAACAGTTATACGACCGTCGTACAGTTGGCCTCCAACGTCGATCTTGACCAGAACGCCGACCTGCTGACTGATTATGCCCGGGCGGCGCTGCAGCAGTTCGCGCTGATACACAGCACGGCTGAAAGCCAGCATTTGCGCGAAGCAGCCGATATCGCCCGGCATCTCGTGCCAGGTACCGCCAGGACGGCTCGTAAAGATCCTCTTCACCAGATACTTCACGCAGCTCGGACGGCCGCAGCGAAACTTGAAGGGCGTGACTTCATTGCGGCGATAGAGGCCGCCGTGATGAAGCTGACGGGGGCCAAAACCGAACCCTGGCTTGCTACCGTGCAGGCGCGTCAAATCCTTCTGGCGCTGCTCAAGGGGTCGGTGGGGGCTGCCGCGATTGGACTGGTCGTGTCAGGCGGAATCAAACTGGACGGCCTTGCGGAGCAACGCGGCCAGCGGATCCTGCAAGGCATTGTGGTGTCGTTATCGCAATCCTTTGCAATGATCATGCGCGGCGCTACCTACGCAGGTGGCTTCTTCTTCGCGCAAGGGACGGTCCTTTCAAGCCTTGGCCACACTTGGGCGCAGTGGAAGGTGTTCGATGCGCAGGCTGTCTACTCTCGCGGGTTTGCGGGGTGGATTTTGCGCGAGAAGGGCGGCGTGCTCCCGGCTACAGCGCATTGGCGAGAACATGTGCGTGCCCTTCAGATGCCCGGCGGGCGTTACGATTACGGCCATGACAGCAAGACGATTTCGCGCCTGTTTGGTCGTAATCTGGACGAGTTCATGGCCTATCGGGTGGGCGCGGTTGTCGGGGCAATCAGTCTTTGGTTCGCTATCTCATCTTTACGCAACGCTTCGGAGCCCCTGGACATTGCCGCGGCTTCCGTCTCTGTGGCCGGGGCTTCTTTCGGCGTGATCGGCGCCGCTGGCGGGTGGGTATTTTCAGCAATTGGTCATTTCACTACGGCAGGACGGGTGGCATCCTTCATGTCGAGCCTGGCGTTCGCAGCGACGATTGTTGTCGTGGCGTTAGTGGTTGTCCGGATTGTATGCAAGCGTGATAGCAGCCAGTCCGAGCTACGCAAGTTCGCCCAGACCGAGGCAAAGGAAGCTGGCCTTTACATGCCACTGGGTGGCGCTATTGAATATTTCGCTGCGGCGGAGTCTGGCGACGGCGTCACGATCAGGGCCTCGAGTGACCAGTTCCTGCACATCGCACAGAATGGTGAGGTAAGCCTGGTCTCGAAGCCGGCCTTAGGGGGCGACATGATCTGGATCAGGCTCGCAGCCAACGGCGACACGCAACTTCTCTCTGGTGGGAATCAGCAGGCCCAGGTCTGGACCCTGATCGCGGCGGCAAAAGGCGTTTCGACACGACTTATTGATCCTGTGAAGGACGCGGTATTCTGCTGGAAAGTGGAGGTAAAGGGCGAGCCTGTCTGGAGCGATGACCCGTTGCCAAGCGCTACCCTTCGTTCAGCGCTTGTTGAAATCGCCGTCGCGGGGGGGGCTTCGCCTTTGTACCTGGCAGTCCGCGAGGGCAGCCTTGTACTCGAGACGACTCCGGACCGATGGTTGATGGAGTCTGTGGTGCCCGCTTGAGCACAAGCCATGTCGCTCGGAGGGGGAGGCGCGGTCACTGTTAAAGCTTTGGTCAAATGGCTACCATCGTCGCGAATTTTATCGAAAGGACTCAGTTGTGCCGGGTGTTGATTGGCGGGCGATAACCAGATGGACTCAGAGGCTTGGCAGGCGTGGCTTTCCCTTCATGGTCCTGCGCTCCCGGCGCACGGCCATGGGGCATGTTCGTGCCGCGGCCCGCGCCGCGATGTTTGCTCACCTGCCACTCTGGCAGCGCTGGCCGCTGCGTAGTGTCATGACATTGCTGTGGCCTGTTGGCGCGCTGTTGGAAACCCGACGCTGCCTGTTTCAGGCGCCCGCGGACGGACGCGTCCATGGTAAGTGGCAAACAGTCCGCCAGGGCTTTCAGATGTGGTGGCTGGCAATGTTGCACAACGTTCCGCCGCTGGAGTTCAGTAGCTATAACCTGGCCCGTAAGAGCCATAGAGCATTGGCCGCTGATTATTTCTACTGGTGCGAAAACGACCTTCTGCGAGCACTGAACACCCGTCGCCGCGCCAACATCGACGATGTCCAGGACAAGGCACGTTTTGCTGAAATCTGCAGGCTTCACGGCTTACCTTGCATTCCCACACTGGCGGTCTTTCGCCGGGGCATGCGCGAGGGTGAGTACCCTCAGCTGCCAGCGGATGAGCCGCGGCTATGGATTAAAGACCTGGCCGGGAAACAGGGCAGTGGTACACAGCAGTGGCAACTGGATAACGGGGTCTATCAGGATTCTGCCGGACGCAGCCTGACGCCGGCCCGACTAGCGCAACATCTGCTCCAGCGCGATTGTATTGTTCAGCCTTGGTTGAGCACCCATCCGGCACTCGCAGCGCCGGCTAACGGGCCGCTGGTTGTCGTGCGTGTCGTCACCGGAATACTGCCCTCAGGCGATGTTCATCGGGTTGCCTGTATGCTGAGCATGCCCAATGGCAGGCACCGTCCGATTCTCTGCGCCATTGACGACGACACATGTCAGGTCAGTCGCATCCTCAGCGTGGACGGATCTGCCGCACATTCTCATCCGGTTTCTGGCCACACCTTCGTTGGTATGCGAGTCCCTCATTGGCACGCGTGTATTGAACTGGCCTGCAATGCTCATCGTCTTGGGTTCCAGCGCTTCGCCTTTCTTGGCTGGGATGTGGCTATCACCGCCGACGGCCCGCTACTGGTCGAGACCAACGCTGGCTGGGGAGCGATGCATCACCAGATGATCGAGGACAAGCCGTTGGGCGATACGCCTTTCGCGACCATCGCTATGGCGCACCTGGAGTCACCGCCGTGCGCCTGATCTGCGGTTTTTTAAATCTTGACGATCAGCCCG
Source organism: Pseudomonas asturiensis (assembly GCF_900143095.1). Lineage (GTDB taxonomy): Bacteria > Pseudomonadota > Gammaproteobacteria > Pseudomonadales > Pseudomonadaceae > Aquipseudomonas > Aquipseudomonas asturiensis. The sequence continues at coordinate 582,650 of NZ_FRDA01000001.1, forward strand.
CCGATGAATCGTCCCTGGAAACCATGCTCCAGGCGATGATCGAACCCGGTCTGACACCGCATGTAGCTCGCTGGGCGTCGGGTCAGATGGCCATGGCGGTGCTGGACTTTCGTGACCCGCTCGGCGCTTTGCGGCAAAGCGCCGATGGCCTGGTCATGGCGGCTGATGCGCAGATCCATGAGCCTCACTGCACGGACCACACATCCTTGCTGGCGGCGCTGGGAGCGCAGAGTATCGCGCCGCTCGGCAAGCTTATCGGCGAGTTTGCCGTCGCGGCCTGGGACCCGGGCACCGCAACATTGACCTGTGCTCGGGACGGCATGGGTGTGCGGCCTCTGTTTTTCTCCCATCAACCGGGTCGAATATTCGCGTTCGCGTCATTGCCGCGCAGCCTCCATGTGACCGGTATTGTGGAGCGGCGCCTGGACAGCGACTTCCTCATGAGCGAGCTGTTGGGGGCAATGCACGGCCCCCAGCGTTCGTTGTTTCAGGGCGTCGAGCGAGTAGCAGCGGGGGAGCGGCTTCAGGTGTCCTCCCGAGGGCTCGAGCGTGAACGGCATTGGCAGCTGGAACGCAACGCTGGCGGACGCTACGAAGGCAGCCCTGAACAAGCTGTCGAGCACATGAACTTATTACTGAGAGAGGCAGTGCAGTGCCGCTTGCCTGCCAAGGGGCCTGTTGCGACGCATCTGAGTGGTGGTTTGGACTCATCGTCCCTGGCTATTCTTGCGGCTCGCTATTTGCGTCAGACAGGCCAACCGCTACTGGGGTACTCGTTCATGCCCAGCCGGATAGAGGGCCAGGATCTGCAGGGGGAAGCGGATTATGTCAACGCCGTTTTGCAGCAAGAACCGGACATCGATTCTCGTCCGATACGCATCGACGACCCCGTCGGCTTTCTGTTTCCACACATGGACTGCGATCTGCCTTACCCGGCCAATGCGACCAACCCGGAGATCCAGGTGTGTATCGACGCTGCGGCGGCCGGCACGGATACGGTGTTATCTGGCTGGGGAGGCGACGAGGGCGCGACGTTCAACGGGCGTGGCGTTCTGGCGCAGGCCTTGTTTGAAGGGCGCTGGGGCTATGTGGCGGACGAAGTGCGGGCGTTGGCCCGAACTCGCGGGCTTCCCGTCAGTCGACTGATACGTGGCGAACTGCTTCCCTATCTGCTGCCCGGCGCTGTGCTCAAGGAAATCCGCCGCAGGCGAGGTAAAAGTCGCATGGGGGGCATTGATTCACTTTTAGCCGAGCGACCCGTCGAGCTGGGCAAGCCCATCCGCATGGGCCGTAACGCGGTCGAAAGTCGTTGGCAACTGCTGGCTGAACAGACTCACCTGATGCGCAGAATGGAGCAATGGGCGCTGATCGGCGCTCGTCATGGCATCGCCTTTACCTTCCCGATGCTCGACCGTCGGGTACTCGAACTGGCCTGGTCGCTGCCCGGCACGCATTTCATTCGCGGCGGCTGGAAGCGTCGTGTCATCCGCGATGCCATGGCTGAGGTGCTGCCAGAGAAAATCCGCTGGCGCCACGATAAGCTCAGCCCTTTTCCCGAGGTGCTGGTGTTGCAGAGCCTGCACCGTGATGCGCTGTTGGCCTGGATCGATGAGTTGCGAGGGCACGCGCTTATCTGCGAGCTATTCGACCTCTCGGCGATTCGCCAACGCATCGAGCGCTTGCCGTCGCCTTCAATGGCACGGCAGATGGCAAAAGCCGAAGATCACGTGCGCATGGCTACGGCGGGGAGAATCATTCCAATGCCTTTGATTCATGCCCTGGCCTATATACAGCAGCACCACTGATATGCCCTACAGGTAGCCCAGCTTTTGCATGAGTGGCTGATGGGTATCGACGATACGCTGCGCCTGCGCAGGGGACAGGACATCGGACCAGGCGCCTGCACGTCCGGAGCGAAAGAACGGCGCGGTGGAGCCCTGGAGACGCTCGTGAAACCCCGCGTCGCGTTCCTGTTTCTGCAATTGATCGAACGCCGAAAAACGCACCGCACGCTCCACCACATCGCGGGTCATTTGCAGATCAAGAAAATCAAGGGCTGCGGTAAAGGTATCGACCGGCTGGGCCAGCAGATCCTCATAGCGCAGCATCTGTAGCGGCATATCCGTTTGCTCAAGCCAGCTGCTGACATGCTCGGTCCAGTTGCACAGGACATCGTCGAAGCGATTGACGTAGTGCTTGATTTGCAGCGGGGCAGTGGTGCTGCTCCGGTTGATATGCATGACTCCCTGGTCCAGGGTGCAGCCATAGTGATGGGCCAGTGACACGGCAACATCTCGCGGATCACGCACCACATACAAGGCTCGCATGGATGCATCCCGACCAAAAATCGGCTCGTGGTCGTGGTTCAGTCGATAGTTGTCGTGAGTCTTGACGAAGCGACGCCCAGACTGCTGTGCAAGCATTTGTCTGGTCCAGGCAGGTCGCAACAGATCGACTTCGTGACGCAGTAACAGGCTGCTGTCGATCAGGGTCATCTCTTCCATGGCCACCCTGTTCACCAACGGGGCGGCAGGCAACGGCACATCATTGATGTCTACCGGCTTCTCGTCGGCACACAGCAAGTTGGCCAGTAACAGCCGTAGCCAGGTATTGCCCGATTTCGGGAAGGATGCCAGCCATATTGTCTGCCGATCCGCAGTCATTGCAGGTGCTCCAGCAGCAATCGAGTATCGTCTGCCAACTGCTCGAAGCTGGGGTGGCGGTCAACGCACAACACACGTGTTTGGGAGAGCAAGGCGGCAATCTGTTTGAACGACTGGCCTTGATGACCGAGCTGGGTTGCCAGCGGTCGGCAGTAAATGCTGTTCATTAACGCCGCCATCGCGTCTGCCGATCGCAACGGGTAGATTTTTGCTGCAACCGGCTGGCCGATATCGCGCAACACCACGACAGTCTTCAGCGGCAGGGGATCAGAAGGGATGGCGATGGCCGGTGCAACATGGAACTTGCGCACACCTTCACGAACTGCCGGGCCTTGTCGGCCGGTCAGGTGAAAGTGTTCGATACTGTCGAGCCAGAGTTGATGACTACGGCCATCGGGCATCAAGCGTGGCTGACCACTGGCGTCAGCCTGGATAACAGAGACGTCGTCGCCTAGCAACTCGCAGCCTGCGACGCACAACGATGCGATAAGCGTTGATTTGCCAACTCCGCTGGGACCGCAAAGGGCGATAGCCTGACCACCCAGGGATACCGCACCTGCGTGCAGGGTCAGCAGCTTGCGTTGGTGCAAGAGGGCCGCCAGGGCGGTACTCAGTAAAAAGGGGATGGCGTCAGCGTCTGTAGCGTGACCTTCAAGCTCAAATCGGACTTCAGCGCCCGCGCAGATCATGAAACGGACGATTCCCGGAACCCGGAACAAAACCCGGCCTTCGCTGGCCTGCCAATTGGCGCCGCCATTTTCGTTGCGCAAGGGGAGTGGAACGAGATCCCGACACACGCGAACATCCACGTTCCCGCGCAATGCTTGTGCTGGCGCAAGGGGAAGCTGAAGTTCGGAATCTACAAGTAAGCCGCAGACCTGGTAGATAGACAAACGCATGCCTTGGTTCGGTAATTGAGCCAGCTGTTTATTTTAGTGCCGGTAGCGCTACAGGCGGGTCAGGATGCAGGGCCGATACTGGGGCTGAACTCCGAGGGATCCACGCTCTTGACCCCCTCCGTAATGCTTTTGACGCTTTGATCCTGCAACTCAGGTGTGACCCACGTTTTCTTGGCGGGTGAGGACTGTAGCGAGCAGGATTGGGTTTCGTCGTGAGAAGGCATGAGTCAGGGTCCCTTTGACAGAAGGCGTGGCGATGGCGAATGCTTCGCCGCAGAAACGCTATGCAGGTTATATGATTGCATTTTGCTGTTCAAGGCTGATAGCCACCCCGGCGGGTTGCCATGCCATACGCAGGAAGGGCGTGGCCGTTGCGGTTACAACGAAGCCCAGGCGTTGATAGAGCCGTTGCGCGCGCGCATTGTTCACCTCCACGCTCAGGCTGACGCCTTTGCCGAGGTCCCGAGCGCTGGATTGGACGCCCTCGATCAGCACGCGGCCCAGGCCGCGCCCGCGGGCCTCTGGCAGTAAGGAAATATCCACTATATGGACCTGCGTCGGCGTCTGTGACAGATACAGCCTTCCGATAGGCCGATCGTCATGCTCGACGATGGCAAAGTCCTGATGTGCATAGGTCGCATAGTGACGATCCTGTGCCTGAAACTGAGTGGCGAGAAACGACGTTCTCATCGCCGCAGGCCACTCGCATATGCCTGGTTCCGTTTCACGTACCGCAACGAAAAGCCGTTCCAGGAACGGCTTGTCGCTATCGGTTGCCGCTCGCAGCACCAAGCCTGCCTGTACCCATTGCAGTGGGCACGAGGTGGTTATTGGCAAATCGCTGGACATGGCTGATCTCAAGCTGACACTGGATAAGTGCCTTCGTAGCAGATGAAATAGGAAAGCACCAAGGCCGGTTGGCGGTTCTCATGCGACTGCGTGACGTTCTGAGCGTCACCGCCGGTCACGCCCAACGTCCGGCCAGCCAGTTGTGCTGTGACAGGCTGCCCTGTCACGAATGCGCGGATAGCGAAGTTAGTAGGAGTCGCAACCTTCACTGGCCGCATGAGTCTCGACGACCCGTTGGCACTTGGTGCTGACGACGTGTCCGTTGAGAAGTTGACGCTTGCTGGCGTCGGTTGAACCAATTGCAATTGATGGTTGTGAACTGGGAGCTGAAGAGCGGTCAGGGTTACGGTTTCAGCGCCTGACTGATTGCCCAGCGCACGCGCCGTCAGACCCGTCCCCGTGCCCATCCCTACCAAGGCCTGGCCCTGGAGGTTTGGCACCCCGAAGGTCTGCAACGCGACCCCGCCATACTGGTTGCCCAGCAGCGCATAAAGCGCTTGATATTGTTGAACATTCACCAATCTGCCATCACACGGCAGCCACCCATCGGGTACCCTGTTTGCGAGATACGGATAAGCCCTGACTTCACCAATAAAAGCATCCATAGCTGTACCGTCCTTAGTTCGAAGTGGGAAAGAGGCCGCGCGTTGCGATAATGAACCTCAGCGCCACGGTGGGCATCATGTTCGCGTGCGGCATGCCTGAGCCACTGTTGGTAATGGACGTGTTAGCGAGATTGATCCCGGTCCCGGCGACGTTAGCATTCAGGTATTGAATCACCGGCGGTTGAGTGTTGGCCAAAGTGACTGAATTGGATGGCGTTGAAACGGTCGCTGTTACCCCCGCAGTATTGAATGTATGCGTGTGGGCCGGTAGTTGATCCGGGATCATGGTCACCGTCTCCGTTCCGCCTTTGGATCCCAGGGTGTAGTTCGTCAATCCCACACCCTGACCCTGGCTTATCATTAAACGCCCTCGCAAGTCCGGAAGGCCGAAGTTGGCAACGCCGTCTCCACCATAGAGGGTGCCTAGCAACGCATACAGCGCTTCATTGCCATTAATAGGCAACACCGAACCGTCACAGTCGTGCCAGCCTTCGGGAACGACCGAAGTGGCCATTGTGCGAATTTCACCTACGTAGCAATCAACCATGTGCTTCTCCTTAAGCGAATTGCGGGTAAAGTCCGTCCTGGACGGCAATGCAGGCAATGAGAGTCATGTAGGGCTGCATGTTGGGATGCCCTTGACCCAGTCCAGTCGAGGTAATGGTGGTGCTGGCCAGAGCAGCCGTCGGGTTAGCGGGGGGCGTGCCGTATATATTCACGTCAGGCGTATTTGCATTAGGTGCTGGTGTGGTGTAGACGCCTTCATTGGTAGGGGCGGGAGCAGTGCCGTTGACGGTCGCTACCGCCACGCCATGGTTGTGTGCGGGCATTTGTGCGACGGTAATGGCGACGGTTTCTGCACCCAGGGGCTTGCCTACGGTGTTGTAGTCAGCTTTGGTTGGCAGGGCGCTCCAGCCCATGGGTGTTCGACCGCGCAAATCGGGTATTGCGAAGGTCGTTTTGCCGTCGCCGCCATAAGCAGTACCGATCAATGAAAACAGCGCCGCATAATTCCTGAGGTTCAGCTGCGTGCCGTCACAAATATGCCACCCAGAGGGAATTCTATTGTAGGGAAACCAGCGTATATCGCCGAGAAAGAAATCTGACATGTACTGCTCCTGTCCGTAGATTCAATGATGTCCAAATACACAGCCCGGAAATTGCTATTTACCGGTTGCACCTTAGGCTGCACATTAGTATTTACAACGGCAGCATCGCGCTGGCAAGCGCTGTTTTTTGACGCTTCAAAAAATAGTCCGCGGCAACATTCGCTTTCCCCTGGCCACTCCGCAGACCGCTGTAGGCGCGCGCTTCAAGGGCGCACTGGCTTGTGTGCCTGCACGCGATTAGGTAGTATGTTCAGCGCTCAAGCGACCCCGTACCGCCATATATAAGAGGGTGGGAATGCACACGCAGGTCACGCCGACTGTTATTTCTTCCGCCTGTTTTTCCGCTCATAAGCGTTGTCTTATTGCCAGACAGTGTGCCGGGATACATACCCATAAACGAATTTTCTGTTTGGTTATATTAGGGTTTGCGTGATCAACTACCTTATTTGCGGCCTGTCTGTCAGTTCCGAGTTGCTGTTGCCAGGTCACTCAATAGTGGAAACCGCTTCTGCAGAGGTTAACGTACTGCGTGGACAGGTGCCTGCGCCGTGTTCGAATGAACATACCAGTACGCCTTATCAGTTTATTGGCGATTCAACGGTACTTTTCCGCGCACCAGGCGTTGTTCGATTTCAGATCATTGATGGCAAAGAAATTTTATTCGAACTCGAGGCGTTCGGCAGCGACGAACAAGCCGTATCGTTCTTGCTGAGCACAGTGATCGGCATTGTCCTGCATCAGCGTCAGTTGATGGTGCTGCATGCGTCGGCTGTCATGGTGGATGGTCAGGCACTGGCCATCTGTGGGCCAAGCGGGGCTGGCAAGTCTACGCTTGCAGCTGCGATATGCCAGGCCGGTGGTCATTTTGTCAGTGACGATATTTCGGTCATTTCCAGAGAAAGCGTAGGCGGTTATTCAGTGCGCCCCGATGGCCGTCAGCATCGTTTGTGGGCTGACAGCATTCAGCAGCTCTCTCTAGCAGGACGCAAGACCGAGGTCGTTCGCGCGGGCTGGGACAAGTTTCATGTCGAGCCAGCGGACAATGCTTTGCCGGTTGCGGTCCCTTTAAAGGCCGTGATTGTCCTCTGTCCAGCGAGCAGTCCGTCCCCGGCAACCCTTTCACGTTTGTCTCCTGCTGACGCCGTCGCGCTGCTGGATCGAAATGTATTTCGCAGGCAGCTAGCTGAACGCATGGGACGGTCCGCACAATTATTTGCGCAGATTGCAGGTTTGATCGCCGACGTGCCGGTTCTGCGGTTTGAAAGGCTGGCCGACTTCGCGCGAATTCAAGATGACGTACGGCAGGTACTGAATCAGCTGGAGCGTTGTAAATAACCCTCTGTTAGCTGAAAATCACTCGCTCATTCGAGCGTTACCGGCTCGTTTATTGTTTGGAGCAGGGATTTTGACAATGGAAGGTAAAAGGTTTCGCAACGGCGTTTTTCAACGTGCCGAAGGTTTGCTCGCCGCCGAGGCGGGTGAGGATCTATTGATGATGAACGTCGAACTTGGGCGTTATTTCAATCTGAATTCGGTCGGTGCACGGATCTTTGCCCTGCTCGAGCAGCCCATGACCCAACAGGCCCTGGTCGCAGCGCTGACCAATGAATATGAGGTTAGCGAGCAGGTAGCGTTTGACGAATTGGAAACCTTTCTCGGGGTTCTGTATGAACGTGGCCTGGTGACGGTCAGTGATGGCCCGGCCAACTGATCACTGGCGACTGCCGGGTGGGGACCGCTGGCTGACCCTGGAAGCCGCCGCCGCGCTGCTATTTGCGGCGATTGCAGTGCGCACGTTACCCTTTCGCTGGATCATCAAGTGGTCAGGTTCCGCCGCTAAAAGCCTGCAGCACAGCGATGTGTCCCTGCACCCGATCGCGCATTCTGCTTTACCTGGTCAGATAGGCAACGCCGTGAAGCGGGCCGCGCGTCACTTGCCATTGACCTTGCTTTGTCTACCTCAGGCACTTGCTGCTAACTGGATGTTGCGTCGACGCGGCGTGGCCGCGAGCCTGCATTTTGGTGTGGCCCTTTGCGAGGGCCCGGTGCGTCGAATGCGCGCGCATGCCTGGCTGACGGTTGGTCAGCAGTCGGTAATCGGTGTTGCGGGCAGTCAGGCATTTGTCGAAGTGGCGCGCTTCAGTGACGAGGCACCTGACCGGTCACCTGAGTCATAGCCCTTGCGACGTCACGGCAGGATGACCCGGTCGGTCAAGGCAAGTCGGAGCTTTACGCCTCAGACTTAAGGTCTGCAGACTGACCAACCACTGCCACATCACTGGCATAAAGCAAACCCACCATCAGCGCGCCGTGCAACGCGAAGCCATAGAAAGGCTGGTAGTAATCGAATAGCCCGAAACTCAGCAGCGTGAGCAAAACCACTGCGGCCCAGCCACGGCCAGGCGTACCTCGGGCAAGCCAGGGCCGCCACAAGGCAAAAGCCAGCGCCATGAAACTCACGGTGCCAAACAGGCCCAGCTCGGACAGCAAGCCCAACAACAGGTTGTGAGCGTGCAACTCGCCGCGCAGAAAGCGGCCGTCTGCGAAGTCCGGGATCAGGAACTGGAACACGCTAGGCCCGAGACCAAACAGCGGTTCACTGAGCCAGGCTTTCCATGCGGCTGCCCAAATGTAGGGACGGCCCAGGGAAAAGGCAGTGAAGACGCTTTCATTGGATGCGCTGGTCAGCTCTGCGTAGCGGCTGTGAAGAGTGAATGTAATCAGCGCGATGAGCACCAGGCAGGCGAGCACCGCCAATCGGCGCGCATGACGATTAGCGCGTAGATGCCAGAGTCCAGCACCGGCCAGCACCAGCAGGCCCAGTATCGGATTACGAGCACCGCACAATAGTAGTGCGATCAGGCAACCCAGCAGAGCCACTGCCGCAGAGCGCCAGCTGTATACACCCAGACGACACAGTTGCAAGGTCATCGCCAGCGACATCACCGCCGTTGCGCCGAACAGCGCCGGGTGTTGGTACAAGCCGGACGAGCGGGGCAGGTATTGATCCAGGGTTTCCTGCGTGTAGAACAGCAAGGCAAGACTTCTTGCGCCGCTGATGTCCAGCTGAACGACGATACTTAACAGCAGGCCAAGCCATAGCAGGATCATCGTGGCGCGGGCGGCGGCGCGGGCAACGATCGGAAAAGCCAGCGACAGGTTAAGCACACTCCAGAGCATCAAAAGTTCCAGGGCGTAGCGGGGCGCAAATTGCAGGGCGATGGCGCGATGCCCGGAGGCAAGCGCCGAAACCGCCACCGAGGTCAGGCACAGGCCAATGGCGGCCGCCGGCCAACGCAATACAGGGGGAATGCCATGATGCCAAAGCATCCAGGCGCAACTGCCGACTACGAATACCCGCAGCAACATTGACCCCAGCGACAGATTGACCCCAAGCCCGTGGCCGATGACCACTTGTTGCAGTGAAAAAGCCAGGTAGACACAGACACAGAGCAGGACCAGCCAGCTCGGCGGTTGCTGCGCATTGAGCCCGCTATCACGCATTCCTGCGCGATCCGGCACGACGTTGAGCGATGGATCTGAGCTTGGCAAAGGTCAGCAGAAAGAAGTAGGCAGCGTTGGTCCGCACATAACGCCACAGCAGCCGACGCGGTTCGAGCACCAGGCGGAAAAACCACTCCATGCCAATGACCTGGACCCAGCGCGGAGCGCGTGGCAGTTTGCCGGACAGCACGTCAAATGAACCGCCAACTCCCATGCCGATTTTCACGCCAAGTTCTGGCCAGTGCTTTTGCAGCAGCAGTTCTTTTTTCGGGGAGCTCATGCCGATGAAAAGCAGGTCTGCGCCACTGGTGCGAATCGACTCGACGACACTGGCTTCTTCTTCAGGCCTGAAATAACCATCCCGCGCACCGACGATGCGTAATCCCGGATAGCGCGCCCGCAGATGGTCAGCCGTCAGCGCCACCACATCGCGCCGAGCCCCGAGGAGGTAGACCGAGGCCCCGGTTTCAGCCGCCAGAGCGCACAGGTCGCCCAGAAAATCGATACCGGCACGACGGGGTGGCGCGGGTACACCCAGCACCTTTAGCCCCAACGAAATACCGGCCCCGTCGATATGAACGCGCTCGGCATCATTGAGCGCTCTGGCCAACACCGGGGTGCTGCGTGCGTCGACCAGTTTGGCAACGTTCAAGCCCTCCACACGCAGGCGTCTTTCTCCGCGCAGTGCGTGTCGAGCGTCTTCAAGCAGCTCTTGTGGAGTCAGCAGGTCGAGTGGACAGCCAAGAAAGTCGATGCGATGTTGAGCGACCGGGTTATTCATAACGGATCCCTACTGCGGAATGGGGTGTTTGCGGCAGGCTTCGTAGCGTGGCTCCGCACAGTAGCCAGAAAGCTCCCGTACCAGAAACCGCCAGCATGTGCTCGGATGTCATCAGGGTAGGAGCGATGCCCAGTGTTAGCCAGAACATGGCCAGTGACGCTGGGTCGCGATGTTCTCGGTAGCCACGCCAAAGGGCGCGCGCAAGATTGCCATAGAACGTCAGAAACAGCAGTGCGGCAGGCAGCCCCAGCTGAAACGCAATACTGAAAATTGCACCTTCTCCACCGCCGATGGAGGTTGCACCTTGTTGCGCGGCGATGGCGCCTTGCTGACCCAGGCCAGCACCGAGCAGAACGACTCTCGATACTTCTCGCAGGTTTTTTTGCAAGGCCATCCAATGGCCTACCGTCGAGCCATCAGCCAGTTGGAGACTGAACTGCACGATACTGTAAGAGGCAAGCACAATGATCCCACTGGCACAGATCGTCATCAGCAGGCGAGTCTTGCGACCGCGAAAGAGTGTCGAACTGGTTGCCATGTAACCGACCAGGGCCAGGCTGGCGGCCAGCATGCCGGCACGGGTACCGGACATCCAGATGCCGATAAACATCACCAGGCATGAAGCCATTCCCAGCCAGCGCGCACGGCGTTCAAGGCAAGCAACGCCGGCTAGCGCCACGACCGCGAGAAACAGCCCTTGGGCCAGCGGGGAGGCAAGCAAGCCAGCGGCCCGGCGATCAAGCTCGGTATTGGCGTAGAAGTTCCACGGCAGACCGGTGTCAGGGTTGGCGCCTATCAGCAGGCCTTTGACGTTGAGCATGTAGCCCGGAAAATCCAGAGTATCGACCCAGAACTCGGTATGTTGTTGTTCCCAGGCACCAAACCCGGTGCTGGCGATGCCCAATATCAGCAGCAAATAGATGGCGCGTGTCAGTTGCCAGCGCTGACGAACACAATAGAACCCCACCAGGAAAAACAGCATGGGGATGATCAGGGTACCGAACGAGCCCAGCAAAACGCCGCGCGTGACACCGCCGCGGTTCCACAGCAGATAAACAGCCGCCAGGCCGCCATAGGCCAGTATCGGAACGAGCAGGCGCGACGGGATTCGTACGCTCAGGAGACAGACCGAGGCCAGGACAACGACCAGCAGATCGCGTACGTTGCGCATGAGTCCGATGGCGGGCCAGCTTCCGCCGTCATACAGCCACGCACTGACCAGATCGCCCAGATGCATCCAGACCAACAGGATCAGCAACAGCCTGAACCTCATTGACCAGTTCCCTGATCGGAGCGGGTACGTGCCCGATGTTGACGCCAGCGTTGCAGCTCGCCGATCAGTCCGAGCCCCAGCAGTCTGGTCACCATGCGTTTGAGCAGAGTCTTGAGGCGATCTTTGCCATCCCAACCGACTCTTTCGATCCACTGATCTACGGCGGCTACGGTTGCCGGCTCGGCCGGCGCTACGGGCGACAACCCCCGTTGTGACGCGCGCCTGGCGACAAGCCACACGTTATCGGCCAGCGATTCCAGCGGATGACGACCACAGGAGACAACCTGCAAGCCTGCGGCCTGGGCGAGTCGGCTCAGGGTGTCTGCGCAGAAATAACTCAGATGGGCTGGATGGATAAACAACCGGGTGCGCCAGTCTGCCATCAGATCCGGTACTTCGATCCACAACTGGCCATCAGCCCGCAATGCACGGGCTGCCTGTTCCATAAATCCCCTCGGATCAATCAAGTGCTCCAGCACATGGAACGCGACCACGGCATCGAGGCTGCCGGCTTCCAGACTCGCCAGTGAGTCAGAAAACTGCACCGAAGCCTTCCCCAGCAGAGCCTCTCGATTGACCTGATCCGGTTCGCTGGCCGTGAGTTGCAGATCAGGCCGCAACACTTGAGCCTCGCCTAAAAAGGCTCCAAAACCCGAGCCCATTTCAAACAGGTGCGCTCCTGGTGGTAGCGTCGGGACAATTAACGACAAACGATCGCGGGCAACTGCCCGATCGCCACGCCAGGCAAAGAATCGGTCCCGGCTCAGCCACGGCACTTCGGCGGGAAACAGCTGACGATAACGTTCTTCGTAGAACCTCGACAGGCCGGCCTCGGTAAACCCTGGCGCAAGGTAGACCCCGGCGCAGTAACCGCAGCGGCGCAACTGTTGGCCAGAGTCGGCATACACTTCCTGCCAGAAATGCCGTTGAGACTCGCTGCTGGCACACAGGCGACATTGGCCCGAGTCCGCTGCCAGCCCCCACTGATCACGGGAATCAGGCATAAAATCTCCGATACCAGAGCGCTACGGACAGTGCCAGCCACAAGGTGCTGTGCTGGTTTTCGCTGGACAAGCGGGTCCTGAGGCTGTCGACATCGAGAAAAGCCGACAGCTCGGCAGGCAAATCCTCGAGCAGTTCCCGCCACGGCAGCCGCCCGACCAGAAACTGCTCCGCGTGACCGAAGCCCACCGTTTTCGGTGTTTTGACGATGTTTTGCGGTAGCTGCTTCTGGAAGGCGTCCCTCAGCAGGGCCTTGGAGCGGCCTTCGCCGATTCTGGTCAGCGCCGGTGTGGCGAAGGCGCGCTCGACCAGACGGTGATCCATGAACGGACTGCGCAGCTCGATGCCCGCGCTCATGCTGTTGCGATCAGCCATGCGCAGGGCCATGGGCAGCAGGTTTTCAAGCTCGTCCTGACGCAACCGGCTTTCCAGGTCGCCCTGCATTCGCTCTCTTATTGCCTGCAAACGGTGCTGCTGGGTGTGCCAGAGCGTTTCACTCATCAAAGTGACGCTGGGTCGCTGGCGCCGCAGTAACGAGCTGATAACGGGTAAAGGCATGTCCCACACCAGTCGGTTAAGCAGCAGGCTGGGAGAAAAAGTGCGGTGTTTCAACAAGCGGAGCATCTGCAGCCATTGACCTGCCCTGAAGGCATCCCGGGTGGCCAACGCGTGATAACGGCCGATGTAGCCGCCGAACAGCTCGTCAGCACCTTCACCGGACAGCACCACTTTGAAACCCTGTTCACGAATGCAGCGGTAGGTCCTGAAACCGGCGATGGCCGAAGGGGTACTGAACGGCTCGCCCTGGGCGCTGACCAGACTCATCAATTCATCAGCTGTGGGGGTCGGCGAAAAACGCAGCACATGATGCAATTCAGGCCGTCCGCTGGCGTTCATCAGCGAAGCTGCCGTCGCCGACTCATCGAATGCCGCCTGCTCGCCATGTGGATAGCCATAGGTGAATACGCCGCCCAGTTGCTGGCGGGGCCGCTGGCTGGCGTCCAGGGCAACACGGGTAATGATGGAACTGTCCAGCCCGCCAGACAGCAGGCTGGCGACCGGCACATCAGCCTGCAGGCGCAGGCGCACAGCGTCCTCAACCAAGGTACGCGCCTCGTTGGAGGACAAGGGCTCTGCACTGCCTGATTCAGGCCAATGATGGTAAGGCGCAGTGCTTAATCGTCCGGCACGGCTCATACGACACACCTGACCAGGCGGCACGGCCTGAACGCCTTCGAAGAAGGTGGCAGTGCCTTGCTCGGAAAAACCCGAAATCAGGAAATCGAACAGTTTTTCCGGATTGGGTGCCGGGTAGCCACCGCGCATGACTGCAATTGCACTGATCTCGCTGGCCAATGTCAGTTGCTGACCGTCGTGATGCAGGTACAGCGGTTTGACCCCCAGTCGATCGCGGCAGTACACCAGATCCCCACTGGAAGCGTCCCACAGCACCAGAGCCCACATGCCGTTACAGCGGGCGAACAGACCTTCGCCCCATATACGCCATCCGTGCAGCAGGACTTCGCTGTCACCATCGGTGGTGAACACGCAGCCCAATGCACTCAGTTCTTCGCGCAACTCAACGAAGTTATAGATAGCGCCGTTGAATACCAGAGTCGTACCAGTGACGGGGCAGCGCATGGGTTGTTCGGCGGCGCTGCTGGTGTCAAGGATAGCCAGTCGGCAATGGCCAAGCAGGGTCGCAGGAGCCTGCTCTACCATGAGCAGGCCCTGCGCATCAGGGCCGCGCAGGGCAAGGGTCGTGAGCGCCCGGCGGGTTCTTTGCTCCAGGTCGCTGCGCGCACTGAATGCGCGTACCGCGATCAGGCCGCACATCGAAGAGACTCCACGCGCTTCATGGGCATGTATCCGCATTGCGCGCCGGTACATAGCAAGGCACCTGGCGCAGCAGGCCAAACAGGGCAGGGAGCAATAGTGCGGCAGCCAACCCTGCTGACCCGCTTGCCGCGCCAATCGCGCAGGCTGGCAATGACAGCGCCAGCGCAGCCCAGCCCCAGAGACCGAAACGTAGTCTCAGCAGTCTCAGCAACCAGGTCAGCATGGCGAGCATGCCCAATAATCTGGCCCCTGCCAGGTAGTCTGCCGAGCCGATCCATGCCGCGCAGATCTGCAGCAAAGCACTGCAGATCATTCCCGCCATCAGTACTCTCAACAGTGGCTTTTCCTGACGGGCGCCGATCAGTGAGGTGGCGAAAAAACCGCTGGATGCCGACACCCCCCAAGCCAATACGAGCGTGGCTGCCGGTGCAAGCCACTGGCGTTGCTCAGCAAGCATCGGCAGATCCTGAAGGAGTATGCCGATCAACAACGCCACGACCGTTGCCCACATGAGCAATGACGCCGAATTCACGATTTTGCGCTGTCCTTGCGGTGTATCAGCTCCAGGCAGCAGCAATCGCGCAAGCTGGGCTTGTATCCCGGAAAGCCCGCTCATGATGTGATTCAGAATCAACAGAAGCGGCAGAAATCCCGGCGCCAGAGGAGCCAGCAGAAAGGGGGTGAGACGGTCATGCAACGTGCCGCAGATGCCGATCAGCGACAGGTGAAGCGCTGCACCTATCTGACCTTTGCCAGCCTTCGGTAACCATAACGATAAATGCCGGCGACTGCAGGCAAGACTGGTCAGTGCCTGGGCCAGATAGCCAAGGCTAAACGCAAGCCCGGCGGTGGCCGCCGGCGACAAGCCTGACTCGGCAGGCAACAGCCACCAGATCAACAATGCACTCGGCCAGGCCACTTGAGCGACCAGCAAGCCCGCCAAACTGCGGCCTTCGGCAATCATGGGTGAAGAGTAATTGACCAATGCGAACAGGCAGGCAGGAATGGCCCAGAACAGGTAGTCACGACCGGCCCCGGTGCTGCCCCACACCTGCCATCCCAGCGTGACGACGGCCAGCAGCACGAGCGTCGCTAACAGCCGATGCCCCAGGGCATAGCGCCAGGTGTGCTGCCAGTTTATCGAACTGCGGACTTCACGCAGGAACAGTGACGAATAGCCTAGGTCAGCAAGGAAAATGAGGGTTATCAGCGCCAGATGGGCCAGCCCGGCCTCGCCGTATTGCGAAGGCCCCAGCTGATCCAGCAGAAGCAGTTGGAACACGAAGTTGGCAACCTGACCGCAAGCGTAAGCCAGTGCAGCGAACAGCAACGACTTGTCGACTGCCCGGGCTTCGGGGGAGAGCGCATGTGGATCCTGGGCGGGTTGCGCAAGTGGACGCATAGCGCCGGGTGTCACTGCGTGCCGTCCGGGAATACGACTTTGCGCAGAGCTTCGTCGAAGCTCAGTCTCGGCCGCCAGCCGAGCAGATCGAGCGTCCGCTTCGGGTCGCCAAGCTGGCTGGGACGATCCACTCGACGCTGACGCGCGGGATCGACTTCAACGTCAACCTCCATGTCCAGAATTTTGCCCAGTTGCACCACCAGCTCTTCTACAGAATGCTCGACCCCGGAACACAGGTTCAAGGTGTCGAATGCCACGTCCGTCCGCGTATCGTGCAGCATGGCGATGAGGCCGCGAGCGATATCGTCCGCATGCAGATAATCACGTCTGGGCGTGAGGTTGCCCAGCCGCACACGGCCGTCGGTAGCACTGCGCAGCTGTTTCAAAATGTCGGGAATCAGGTGCCCGTTAGGGTCGTCATGGCCGATGGCGTTGAATATCCTCGCTGCGCGGCCGATGTGCTGGCCCCTCGCTGTCCAGAATTGCAATTGCCGTTCGTTGTTGTACTTGCTCAGCGCATAGTTATCGCACGGTGCCAGAGGACTGGTCAGTTCGGCGAGTGCCGCTTCCTGCCAGGCATACACCGCGCCGCTGGATGCGATCACTATTCGCGAGACATCAGCGTGTTCCGCCGCCGCAAGCAGTCGTTCGGTGCCGACCACATTGACGTCCAGACAATGTGCCCGTCGTTGCTCGCACGTGGGAATGTGGTGCACAGCAGCCAGGTGAATGATGGCGCTCGGGCGAAAGTCACTGAGTAGCGAGGTGAGCGTCGCGCTGTCGCACACATCACCCCGGACCGCGAGATTAGCTTCTTCTGGCATCGGCAAACCGCTGGACAGATTGTCCAGCACGGCAACGTCGCCGCCAGCCTCACGCCATTGCCGAGTCACCCGGCGACCCAGCATTCCAGCTCCGCCGGTCACGAGCAGGCGCATCATAACGGCACCTCGACAATAAGCCAGCGGCGCAGAGGGCGTGGCAACCAGCCTAGAACTTCGGCTTCGCGGCTCAGCCATGTATGAACCGCCAGCAACGTGGACAGACCGGCAAAAACAACACCGAAAACAAGCAGCCCAATCATGAACGGACGGCGGGCGAGGATCGGCTTGCTGGAAAGTGCCGAACGAGTCTTGATGCCGATGGCTTGTTGGCGAGCATCGGCCAGCGCCAGCTTCAGATCCATGTCCTGGACGACTTCCTGAGCGCCTGACGAAAGCTGTGGGTGGTCAGCGAGAAGCCTGGCGCGATTCTCGCGCAATTTGCCAATGATGGCGTCACCGGAACTCGCATTGCGGATCGCCTGGTCCATGCCAGTCAGCAATTGCGCGGTCCAGTCAAGTTTCTCCAGCTCGTGGCGGGTTTTGCGGGACCGTGCCTGTAGCTCTGAAACAGTGGTTTCCAACGCGACAATCTGCGCAAGCGGTGCCAGGTATTTACCGCCGCCATCACTCACCGAAACGACCGTGGTGTTCTCCATCTGGCGCAGTTCGGGGTAGCGCTCCAGCAGCTGACGCATATCCTCGATGCGCTGGCGCTCCTGTCCGATCTGGAAGTCCGTCTGTAACAGTTCAAGGTTCAGTAGCGGTTTGCGTGCCAGGGCCTGCTGACCGTCACGTGTCAGGCTGATCAGGCTGTTGGCCAGTAACGCCTGGCGAACATGACGGGTCAATAACTCGAATGTCTGGAACGCCTGATTTTCATCTTTTACACGCAGCCTCAGGTCCAATCCCAGACTGCGGGTTTTCTGAACTTCGGCGACAGGCACGTCACGTATATCGTCTTTGTTGAGTGCAGAGCGATAACGAACCGTGTTGGTCCAGAAGACGGGGGTCAGCGCAAGGCGCTTGAGTTGGATGGGGGCGGTCTGGCCGTCCAGGTCGCCGAATGTATGGGCTACCCAACGCTGATCCCAGAGAAAGGACTGACTTTGACGCCACTCTTCGAGTGAGGCATCGGGGACTTCCAGCATCGCCGATACGTCGTACAGCGGTCGCCCGGAAATCCACCAGGCGCAACTGATGGCCAGAACCAGTGAGGGAATAACCAGTAACCGGCCATAACGTTGATAAAAGCGCAGGACGCCTATGATCAATTCGCCGAGAGAAATCTCATCATCACGAAGCCGCTGTGGGCGTCCTGCCGCTGTTGAATCCATGAATACAACCTGAAAGGGAAACTAAAGACCTCCCGCAGTCCGACCGCCAGGCGCTCGCACATCCATGCTTCGAGGTAGCGAGAATTTGCCATAGATAACAACTGCATGCAATTAGCCCGTACGTCGCTGCCACACATGGTTCCACTCAGGGGGTGCGGACGCGCTCGGTTTCGCAACACCACCAACGGGCCAGTAACAGGGCTCCCAGCAAGGCTTCTGTCGCCGTGGTGGCCCAAGCCGCGCCGAGTGCGCCGTGTTGAGGGATCAAGGTCGCATTCATCGCAATATTGAACACCGCTGCGGCGGCGGCCGCCAAGGCGTAGTAGCGTTCCTGATGCCTGGCTATCGCCCACTGGGTCAGCACCCCATTGGGCAAGGCGAAAATCAGCGCGCAGAATAACCAGCCGATCAGGTGGCCTTGGGTGAACTCTGTGCCAAACAAATACGCGGCCACAGGCGTGCCGACCAGCCATCCAGCCGCCGACAGCATGATGCCTGCACCCAAAGCCAGACCCATGGCACGGATTTCAGGGCGCAAGTCCGGTGACAGTCGCATGCGCCGAAACAGAAGCAGCGTCAGAGGTGCGGCGAGCAGCAGGATTCCGTCATAAAGCCGGTAAGCGGCCGCATAGCGGCCCACTTCGGCGGCGTCGCTGAGGCTATAGAGCAGAATGATATCCGCGCGATTGTAAATCAGCGTCGCCAGGTCCACCGCCGCAAAGCTGAGGCTCGCTCTGTAAAGCCTCACGGCGGGTAAAGCTGCGCGTATTGACCCTTTTGGCCCCATCAGGTGTATGGCCAGCAGCAGCCCAACCGCCCAGGCAACGAAGACAATGTCGGGATCCGGATCGAAGAGCAGCAATGCCGCGACGATCACTGAGGCACTGATAAGTCTGCCTGCCAATTGCCACTTTGCCTCAAGCTGGAACTCCCCAGCCCCCTTCAGCCATGCGGAATACCATTGGGCAAGGGTGATCGCGGCAAAACACAGCACAACACCTGGCCCGCTCCAGTGCCCACTGACGACCCCAGCAAGAGCCCCCAGCGGCAGGCCGATGAGCAGCAGGTGGCCAAGCATGGAAGGAGCATCGTTCTCAAGCTTGAACTGCGACCCTCCTGTTGGGGCAGTACGCTCGCGCAGGAGCAAGGTACGGAAACCTGCGTCCAGGAAAATGCCCATGACCGCGCCGATACCGAGCCAGAAGGCGTAGCTACCAAATGATGTCGGCCCCATGAATCGCGCGATCAGTACGGACAGCCCGAGGGATATCATCGCGCAGAGGATCGACGCACTCCATTGCGGCCAGAGGTCGTGCCTGCGCGCAAGTCGTAACCATTTATGCAGCATGCACCGATCCTGGTTGTGCCTGAGAAATAGGGCGACATTCAGGTCGCGGCCAAACTAGCGCTTGCATGGAGTGAGCGCGCAGGGCAGATTTCCGTTCTTTGTTCGTGAAAGTACTGTGATGGCTGCCCCTAAGCGTTTCTCCCTGATTACCGATCTGTTGAGACTCAATCAACAATTGGTAAAGCTTTCCTGCCCGGGTTGTGCAAGCGATGATCCGCAGTTGATCTGGCGTCGTGACCGCTATTTTCTCGAAGTGAATTTGTCGGCCTGCCGTGCCTGTGGTCTGGTGTATCTGGCTCGCGGATTGCGTGGCGAAGCTCAGGACACGTTTTACCGGCAAATTTATCACCGCCTGATGGTGCAACCGCCGCCGCCCGACCTGCTGTGGAACTATCGCTTGATCGCCGGCTACCGGTACAGCGAGATTACCTCGGTCATTGGGCGCTTCGATTCGGTGCTGGATATTGGTGCCGGTCTCGGATTTTTTCTCGATGCCTGCCGAGCTCATGGCTGTTCGCACTATGTGGGCCTGGAGCCGGGCGGCGCGCAGCGCGAACATGCGGTCCAGACCTTGGGTCTGGGTGACAAGGTACTGGCTCAAGGCTTGAGTGCCGAAACGTCGCTGCCGTTCATGCCAAAACTGATCACCTTGTTTCATGTGTTGGAGCATCTGGAAGAGCCGGGCAAGGCACTTCAAGAAATCGCTGCACGAATCGATCCCCAAGGATGGCTGGTTATCGAGGTGCCCGATATCCGTGCCAAATGGTCCGCGTTGGGGTTGTGGCAAATCCATATCTCTCATCGCAGCTATTTCTGTCAGGAGACCCTTGAAGCGTTGCTGCGTAATAACGGCTTCAAGGTGCAACACAGCGCTTCTGAGGCATATGGAATTTATGAGGGCAACTTGAGAGTCTATGCGCAACTGGGTAACAACGATGCGGCCGCCGAGCCTTTCAGACCGCAGCGACTGGCTGAAACCATCGGACATATTCTCAAGCAGATTCGCCCCTTGAGTCTTCGCAATGGCTATCCACGTGCGGCTCTGCGTCTTGGCAAGTTGTCGTTGAAAGGTCGTTGAGCACAGGCCAATGCTTTGTGGCGTCACTGTCTTTTTGTGGCATCCCCCGGGTTTCATGCCTTGGTTCGCTACGCAAAAGGGCCATAGGGGTCGCAAATAAAATCCTGAGGTCCAGGAACAGCGATTGCCGGCCAATGTATTCAAGGTCGGCGTTGATACGCAGCGCCATGTCCTCGCTGGCACGGGTTTCACCTCGCATGCCACGGACCTGGGCCAGCCCGGTGAGTCCGGGCTTAGCTGCACGCCGCAAAGCATAATCAGCAACTTTCGCCCCGTACTGCAGGTCATGAGCGACGGCATGAGGGCGTGGGCCAACCATGGACATGTCACCGTTGATTACGTTAAGCAGTTGCGGCAGCTCGTCTATGCCCCATAAACGCATCCAATGACCCAGCGGTGTGATTCGCGGGTCGCAGTTGCGCGCCTGCGGAGCCAGAGGGTCACTGCCGGCCGTGACCAGCATGCTGCGGAATTTGAGAATGGTGATGCATCGGCCGTCCAGACCCAAGCGTTGCTGACGAAACAACGCTGGCCCGCCATCCTGAAACCTGATCAATAAAACGATCAATAGCATCGGCACGGCGCACAGAGTTAACAGCACCGCCGCGCAGAACATATCGAACAGTCGCTTGCCCACAGTCACCAACGCAGAGGGTTGGGGTACCGCTTGCCTGTTCAGGCCAGCATCGCGCAGGCGAAGCGGTTGACGTTTGATTGCCTCGAGCAATCCCTCAATTTCAGTATCAGTGAGGCGTAGATCAAAGATCACGACGTCGTCGACATCCGATTTAGCCTGCGCCTCATTGAGCCAGGCAATGGCATCCGGTCGCGGCAGACACTTGGCCGCATAGCCTGACGAACATGGAAAATCAGCCGTTTGCCATTCATCGCCAGCTAACAAGGCTCTGGGTCGGCGCGGGCGCCAGGTTGCTATCCGGTTATTGAACGTAGTCAGCAGAAGCAGGCCGCTGGCCGCCAGGGCAAACCATGTCGCAGGCCACTGCCAGGACGTCGTCAGACCGAACACGGCTGCCGGGCAAAACACCAGTCCAAGGCTTATCAAGAGTTGGCCAGTATCAGTCCCGATGCGCTCGGCAAGTCGATCTTGGGGACGCAGCATTGTGCGGTCCAGCCACACGAAAATCAGCATCGTCAGGATTGACCAGAAAACCGAGACCCATTCCCATAGTTCTACTGAAAGGGCGACATTAGCCAGCCAGCCCGTCGCAGCAATACTCAGGCCGCGTGCAAGGTACCGAGAAGTCGGAATAGGGTGATTCAGGTTAGGCAATTTAGCGTCCTGCTATTAAAATCCCGGCCATGGGCGACTCTGTCCATGGCCATGAAATCCCTGGGTGCTGGCCTGCTGCAAAACGTTGCGGGTATCCCTTCAGCGCGACCGCATCACAAGCCGGTAAAGGCGAACGGCAGGATAAAGAAAGGCCAGCAGCCGTGGCAGTATTACCCAATTGCTGTCTTTTCCGGTAGGGCTCAGCCATCCGGCAAGTGCATTCCAACGTCCTTTAGGGGTGTCTTGCAGTGCAACATCCAGCATGACCCTCTTGAGGGGGCCCAGACGTGCAGCGACTTCATTGTCAGAGAGTGAGTTGCAGATCGCTACTGTTGCCAGATCAACCATGGCCTTGCTAGCCCGGCAAGGACGTCGCATTTGCTGCAGCGGGCTCGCCACCTGCGTGCCGAAAAATCGCTCCAGCAGCGTCAGGCATGCGTCCAGCATGGCGCGAGTACCACTCAACTTAATCTGTCGCGCAGCCTCTGCGGCGTCGAAGTCGGGTCGCTGAAGCAGCGCGTGGATATCTATCAGCCAAATCAGGCGACGAAAGCAATGTTGATTGGCGTGGGCAATCAGATAAGCAAGGGCATGCATCGGCTTCAGGCTGGCAACTGGCGTGCCCTGCAAGTCGATATCGCAGGCCATCGCGTCGGTGTGCTGGAGCAAGTGTCGCTGGCGCAGCAGCCGTCGGTGCAATTCCACTCGGGGCCTGGTGCGATGCAGCAGAACCAGCTCATGGGTGCCCGCGGGGAGGGGAAGGTGCTGATCGGGTGCGAGTGTGTAGCCAAGGTCGTGCAACACCTCAAGAGCCTGCGGCCACTTGAGCTCATCGAGCATCAGGTCAAGATCCACTCCACCGCGCGCGCCGAGTGATCCATGGGCCTGCAGGGCCAGAACCGGACCCTTGAGCGCCAACGGCTTCAAATCACGAGCAGCAAACGCCGCTACCAGCGTTTTGAGAGTGCCCCCCAGTTGCAGAGAGCGCAATGCGATGCGTCGCTGCTCGTTGTTCAGTGCGATGGAGTTCGGGAGGTCAAGCGCGTCAATGCGTGTGCTGACTAACAGGCCGGCAATGCCATGATGACGGACAAAGGCTGAGGCTGAGGCTGAGGCTGAAGGCGGGGTGTTCGGCATGTCGGATGGACCGAAGCCCATCAGCCATAACGTGAACTGCAAAAGGTCATCGCCTGACTTCGGCTGCGCAACGGCAGCGTCACCGGCGTCGCTGGCCGCAGGATGGGAATGACGAATTAACATGGCGAGCCTGGCATCCATTCCCAGTGAGTGACACTCAATTGAATAGTAAAGTTGGCAAGTCAATCAAGCATCTGTAGCGTTAGGCTATCAAAAACAGTGATGTTGACCAATGACCCCCTCTTTTTGGATGAAGAATTCGTTTGCGCAACACGCCATCGAGTGGCGCAAGCGTTTTGGCAAGGAAGCGACTGATGTGCGTCACGAACTGTTTTTTCTCACGGCTGGCAGAACGCGATTTTCGGCAGGATTGCGGGGTGTTGGGGCATTACTGCGCGATATTCGACTGTTGCTGCGTAAAAGCCAGAGCCTTACAGAGACTCCACAGCCACAGGCAATTCTGCTCTCGACTCTAGAGGGTGCCAGCGGCTGGGGGACTCTGGAACGTAGCCTTTCTGCAGTGGCAGCGGCGGGGTATCGGCCCGTGGTTCTGGCCCACCCACGCCTTTCGTCCGATCTGTTCCCATCCAGCCTCGGTATCGTGCGTCCGGCACGAGTAGACGCCGCGACGCTGCTGGCAACCTTGCGGGTGTTTGTCGTCAACCTGGTTCGGTCCCGTCCGCTGGTGCTGGCAAGTTGTGTGGCCCGGCGTCGTTTGTGGCAGGGCAGCCTGAGAAGAACCTTGACTGGCAGCCGTGGCGTACTTCTGTTGCACAATGACTTTGACATGATGAGCCGCTCTGCGATCGGCCTCGGCCTGCCTGCTGTCTGTTTGCAGCACGGCGTGCCAACTGACGAATTCTTTCCCACCAACGCCGATTGGTACCTCACATGGGGGGGCAGCAGTCGACGCGCATTCGATGCCGCCGATAGCCGCTCCAGCCAGCTTATCGATGATGCGCTTGGGCGAGAGACAAAAGCGTCACACCCGCTGATAGCACCGGACGGGCTCTGTCTACTCTCCCAGACCCATGCCCAGGTATTGGGGGAGGGCATTGAGGCGGCGTTGCATGATTTTGCCGATGCATTATTGAAAATCGCACCGCAAGCGAGGATCCTTTTACACCCGCAGGAAGGCCAGTCTTATACAGGCAGCGCAGCAATGGCGACCCGCAGGCCTCCACACCCGGAGTTAACGCCTGGAGCCCGTGGCTCGTGCCTGATGATGGGGTATTGCTCCACCGCCATGCTTGAAGCTGCTTTCGCGGGTCATTGGGTGGTGGCCCTGCAACTCAGGCTTGACGGTAATCTGCCCGCCCGCAGCCTATTGGCGGCACCTTTGCGTGCAGAAACGGCGGGGCAGGCTGTCGCCCTTTATCATCGTTTGATCGGGGACGCCGACTTTCGTCGTGAAGCGGCCGAGGCGCAGCGCCAGTGGTTGAAGGACAGTTTTTGCAGCCAGCCAGGAGGGCTTCAGCAATTGCTACAGAACATTGATGTGCCGTCGCGTGCGGAGTGCCGACAGTGACGATACACGTCTTGCAGGTCAGCAAGGAATTTCAGCCCTTGTCCAGCGGGGTGGCGCGTCATATCCAGGGGCTTGCCCAGGCACTGAGTGGCAACCACGAGATTGCGCTGAATATCCTGGCACCCACCGTCGAGGCAGCCAGTGCCCCCTGTCCTGTCAAGCAAGGCGGTTATCGCCACCTGTGGGCGCTCATCGGCGCCAGTGACGTTGTGCATGTCCATGGTGCGCGCACGCCATTTGCTGCCGTGGCGGGAATACTCGCCCGGCTGCGTGGCGTCCCATTGGTGTATACACCGCATTGTTACTACGACTCCGGCGCGCCGTGGCGTCGGTTACTCAAGACCTTGTGGGACAAAACCATTGAGCGTGCACTGGTGGCCAGCGCTGGCGCTGTGGTGTTGCTGCATCAGGGCTGGGTTGCCGATCTGGCGCGACGTGGGTTGTATCCGGCCAGCGTGATGATTATCCCCAACTGCATTGATGACCAGCGGCGATCAGCTCCGTGGACGGTAGAGCGTATTCCAGGAGCGCCAGCCCTGTTGTCAGTGGGTCGACTCGATCCGGTCAAGCGTATTGATGACGTCATTGCGGCTTTGGCGACTTCATCTCTGGCGCATGCAGTGCTGCACATCATTGGCCGGGGCGAGGATCGCTCACGACTTGAAGCCATTGCTCTGCAGTCAGGGCTTGCCGATCGCGTGCGTTTCCACGGTTGGCAGGACGACGACGCTACACAACGAATGATGGCCGGTTGCGATGCGATGGTGCTGGCTTCCGAGCGCGAAGGCATGCCGACGGTGGTGCTCGAAGCCCTGTTGGCCGGTGTGCCCATCGCTTGCTCGGACATAGACGGCTGCCGGTCTATCACTGACGCGGTAGGCTGGGAGCATCTATTTGCGGTTGCAGACATTCCCGCGCTGTCTGAGTGTGTTGCCCGCACCGCTCTAGGCGCGGTTCCGGACGCGGTCATCGAAGCGGTCAAGGAGGGTTTCACCTGGCAGCGTAAGGCCCCCCAACTGGCTGCCGTTTATGTTGATCTTGCAACAGCGCGCCGCCCCTCGCAGTCTCTGATGAAGCGCCTGGCAAGGCATCTGAGCAACTATGACAATCCTCACTCGCTGGGTTCGCGCCTGCGTGCCAAACGCATCGGCCCGTTGCTGGCGCTGATCGATCAGGCTTATCTGCGCCATGGACATGTCAATCTGATCGATGTGGGTGGGACAGTGCGTTACTGGAACATCGTTCCGTCTGAGTATCTGGATGCCCGTCGCGTCTCGATCACACTGGTTAACCTTGGCACCGTGCGCCAGGTGGCCAGTCATCCGCGCTTCACCCTGGTACAAGGCGATGGATGCGACTTGAGTGCCTACGAAGACGGGGCGTTCCATGTGGCGCATTCCAACTCTGTCATCGAGCATGTCGGGGGCGCGCTTCGAGCGACAAAATTCGCTCATGAGATGAAGCGGGTTGCGGAGCACTATTTCATCCAGACCCCGGATTTCTGGTGCCCATTTGAACCCCATTGCATGACCCCGCTGTTTCACTGGTCACCGTACTGGCTGCGCACCTGGCTGGTGCAACGCGTGGCGTTGGGTCACTGGCCCCGTGCTCGCAATGGCGCAGAAGCACGCGCGCTGGTAGACAGCGCTCAGCTGTTAACCCGCCGCCAATTTCAGGCGATGCTGCCTGAGGCGCGGATCATCCGGGAGCGTGTTATCGGGCTACCCAAATCATTGATTGCCGTGAACTCATGAGCGTCAGCCAACCTTTTTCATTACTGCGCATTCCGTCCCGCGCCCTGAGCTTTGTCAGAGGTTGCGGCGCCACCAGGGCCAGCATCACGTCGATGCTTTCGATACTGGCAGGAAAGGCCGGCCTTGATGCGATATCTGCACTGTTGCTGGCAGCCGTTCTCACCGTGATTCTGCCCGTGAACAGAGCCGCAGGTGGCTGGTACGCGCAGATTGAAGCCTTTGTTGAAGGCCCTTTCACTGGTGTGGTATCGCCATTGCTCGTGCTGGTGGCTCTTCTGGTGCTATGCAAGGGGCTGCTGATTCCTTTACTGCTCGGGTTACGTGGCCGCCTGATGGATCAGTGGACGTTACTGGTGTCCATGCAAGTGCTGACACAAGAGTTACTGCCGCAGGCTCGTTATCGGCCGCAGGCTCACGCACAAGGCAGCAACGTGGCTGTCAACTTTGTAGTACCCCGAATAGTTGCAGGAGTGATTCTGCCGAGCCTGGATGTGCTGACAGAAATTGCCCTGGTCAGCCTTCTGCTGTGCGCTCTGCTGGTGATTGAACCATTCGCTTCTTCGGTGCTGATTCTGGCATTGCTGGGCATCGCGTATCTGGGCAATTTGCTGTCGCGCAAGCTGGTAGATAGGCAACAGGATCAGAAATTCAAACTCAATACGTTAATGCAACGGTGGGTGACTGATTCGGTTGGATGCGTTCGCGAGATCAGGCTTTACCGGCGCATGCCTGCGGTGCTTGACCGTTATCGCTCTCTGGCGAGGCGTTTTGCCCGCGACAGCGCACGAGAGCGGACGTTTATGGATGTTCAGGCACCGGTCATGGAACTGACTTTCCTGCTGATCCTTGGCGCGTCGGTGCTGGTGATCACCGAACGATCCTGGCAAGCAGACTTCCATTTGCTTGCGCTTTTTTCTGCTGTGGGAATGCGTTTGATTTTAGGCTTGCGACGCATTCTGACCAGTTTGCAAGTCATCAGGTTTTCCCGTCCTGCGCTGGAGCACATGACCGCCGATAGGCCGGTAAACGTTGAAAAAGTGATTCGCGCTTCGAGCCAAAGAGAGTGTGAAACGGAAGAATTATTGGTCTGTGAATCGCTGTACTACGCCCATCCGGGTGCGGATCAGGACATCATTCGCCGCCTGAATCTGTGCCTGCGCAAGGGCGAGTGGGTCGGGCTGGTGGGCCAGTCCGGGGTTGGCAAATCGACGCTGGTTGACCTGCTCATCGGAGAGCTGGAACCACGCGAGGGGCATATCCATTGGCGGTCGGTTGGCGGGAGGCGCTCGGGTATCGGCTATGCAGGGGCCGTCACGACACTGATCCCCGGGACGCTGCGGGACAACGTTGCCTTCCTGGGGCAAGCGTGTACTGACTCGAAGGTCATGGAGGCCCTAGGTTTCGCGCAAATAGCATTGCTGGTAGAGCGCCTTCCGGAAGGCCTGGACACCGCCGTCGAATTTTTCGAGCAAAATATTTCCAGCGGTGAGCGTCAGCGCATCGGGCTGGCCCGCGCCTTGCTTCATGCAACCTCGTTGCTGATTCTCGATGAGGCAACCGCTTCTCTGGATCAGTCAACTGAACGTGATTTTCTGGAACAGGTGCGCGCCGCGCGGCCTGATCTGGCGGTTCTGCTGATCACTCACCGACTGAGTGCCCTGCATTACACCGAGCGCAACTTGCTGATGACTAACGGTACATTGGACGTATTTACGCCTGATCGACAGAGCGATCAGGTCGCAGGATTTACAGGGTAGTTGAACACATGCATATAGCATTCGTTTTGGGGACGCGCCCCGAAATCATCAAGCTTTCGTCACTGATCATCGCCTGCATCCGTGAAGGCGTGAGATATACCTTGATCCATACCAATCAGCATTACGCGGCGGTGATGGATCGTTTGTTTTTCGAAGAGCTTGGTCTGCCGCTCGCGCATTTCAACCTGGGTGTGGGGTCCGACCATGCCGGCTCGCAACTGGCAAGGATGATCATGGGGGTCGAGCCCGTATTGCGAGAGGTGAAGCCCGATTACGTCATCGTCCAGGGCGATACCAATAGCGCGCTTGCTGGCGGGCTGGCGGCCAGCAAGGCCGGCATCCCGGTGGGTCACGTAGAGGCAGGGTTACGCAGTTTCGACAAAACCATGCCAGAGGAGACTAACCGGGTCTTGCTGGATCATCTGTCCAGTTTCTGGTTTTGCCCTTCGTCGCTGCAGGTCGGGCTTTTGGCGGAGGAGGGGATCGAAAGTGCCAACGTGGTCGTTACCGGCAACACCGGTATTGATGCAACGCTGCAACACGCGCAGTCGGCGGCCCGGCACTCGGTCATCCGTGAGCGCCTTGGGCTGGAGGCCGACAATTATTTGTTGTTGACGTGTCATCGCCCTTCAAACACCGACCATTCAGAGCGTTTCTCGCAGATTATGCTGGGCGTACAGCACCTGGCTGAAATTCAGCAACGCAAAGTGGTGTTTCCGGTGCATCCGAGGCTTGGCCAGCATCACCATGACGTGCTGCGAGCCCAGACGCATATTCATACCATTGAACCGGTTGGATATCTGGACATGCTGGCGTTGCTGCAAGGTGCCGCTCTGGTGCTGACTGACAGTGGCGGGCTGCAGGAAGAGGCCTGTGTTCTGCAGCGACGATGCTTGATACTCAGGTCCAATACCGAGCGCCCTGAAAGCCTGGAAACCGGCGGAGCCCGGCTCGCTGGCTCTCTGACGTCGACCAGTCTGGTTGAGGAAGCGCAGGCGCTAGGCCGTAACCACGTTAGCTGGAAAAACCCGTTCGGTGATGGTCATGCGCATCGGCGCATTCTTGACACTCTCAAATCCGGGCTAAACCCGGGCTTGGCATCCGCCACCCGCTATATGGCAGGCAGCGACCTTGATCGCACAGCCTGACCGCGATCATGGCTGGTTTTTGAGAATGACTGTGATGCTACCGACACACGCAGGTACCAGCCCATGAGGCTATTACTCAACATCGAATCGCTCATCCCGCCGCTGACCGGCATCGGCAACTATACGTTTAACCTGATTGAGCAATTACAGGCAGAGGACATCGAGAAAATCGACTGTTTCATAGGCGCTCGGCACTATTCGGCTGAGCGTGCCCTGACCGATTGCATCCATGCCAGCAGCGTGTATGCGCAACGCAGCGGTTCAACGGCTTTTTCGCTGTTACATGATTTGCTGCGCCGTTCGACTCTTGCTTATCGCACCCGCGAACTGGTGCGTAATACCCAATTGCGGGTCGGTGCGCACAGGTTTCGCCAGCACGTCTATCACGAGCCCAATTTCATGCTCAAGGCCTATGCAGGGAAGAGCGTGGCGACTATTCATGACCTGTCATTCATCTACTATCCTCAGCTCCACCCACCCAAACGTGTCGAGTGGCTCAGCGCACAATTGCCCCGAACCCTTGAGCGTGCCGACTTCCTTATCACTGACTCGGACATCATCCGTGACGAGCTGATCAGTGATTTTGGCGTAGGGGCGGATCGCGTAAAAACCGTATACCTGGGCGCAGCAGAGGTATACCGGCCGCACACTGGCGAGCAAACCCGGTCAACGCTTGAGCGATACAAACTCACACAGGGTCGTTACGTGCTATTTGTTGGCACTATCGAGCCGCGCAAAGGGGTAGGTACGCTGTTGGAAGCCTGGTCCCGATTGCCCTTGGCCGTGCAGCAGGATTTCCCGCTGGTGCTCGCTGGCGCGAATGGATGGCGTAACCAGCCCCTGAATGATCGCATCAAGGCTATGGCCGCCAGCCACGGGGTGCGTCAGTTGTCCTTCGTGCCTCGCCATGACTTGCCGGCGCTGTACGCCGGGGCTGCAGTGTTTGCCTATCCTTCGCTGTACGAAGGTTTCGGTTTGCCCGTGCTGGAGGCGATGCAAAGTGGTGTGGCATCCATCTGCACCGCAGGAACGTCAATGGCCGAATTCACACAGGGCTGCGCTGTATTGGTGGAGCGTGGCAACCATGAACAGCTCGCTGCCCATCTGAACGATCTGCTGGGCAATGAAACCCTGCGCAATGCAGTGGCCCAGGCCGGACTTGCGCGTGCGCAAGCATTTTCCTGGCAGCGGTGTGCCAGGGAGACACTGGATATTTATCGGGCTGTGGGTTAACGGGCGTGTATCAATGATTGCGTTCGGGGGGATATATGAAAAGCTTGAGAAATGGTTTCAGCTGTAAGGTTAGGCTGGCTGAGGTTGGCAAGAATGAATTCCTTGACCCTCATTAGGGAATCTCCGAACAAGTCCCAAGATGTGATGAAATACGCCTGACCACCTGATCCGAGCCGCCCCTTGGGACTTGTTCGGAGATTCCCTAGACGCCCAGCGGCAGTGGCGACAACGTGGGCGGCAAAAAAAATCGTTAACTGAGCTGCAGCGCTACATCACGTTTGTGTTGCAAACGGCGGGTCAGCATTGCAAGTGTCACGGCCAATGCACCGCACAAGCTGTTAACCAGCGCCATCGGCAACGCCGTGCCATCGTGAAGCACACCCACAAGCGCGGCCGCCGCCGCTACGCTTAACTGCAGGCAACCTAGCAATGCCGACGCGCTGCCCGCACTTGCCCATTGCCCGTTCATGGCGCAGGCTGAGGCATTGGGGGCGATGGAGCACAGGCAGGCAATGCAGATAAACAAGGGCACTAACAGGGGCCAGAGCTGTTCGGTGCGTAGACTTGCAATCGCCAACAATGCCAGTGCAGCAGCGAGGTACATCCAGATAACCCGCGACAGCAGGAACGTAGGCCCCTGTTTGCCCACCAACCTGGCATTGAGCTGCGAGACCAGGATGAAGCCCGCCGCATTGGTCCCGAACAGCCAGCCATAGTGCTCAGGCGGCACCTCGTACAGCTTGATGAACACGAACGGCGAACCGGCGATGTAAGAAAACATCCCGGCCATGGCGGTCCCGCCAGTGAGCGCTTGCCCGAGAAAAATACGATCGCCCAACAAGCGCCGGTATTGCGTCAGTGCGCCAGATAAAGGCAGGCGCGGATGAGTGGCGGGCATGCTTTCCGGCAGGCCCACGGCCAACGAAGCCAGTGCACTGAACGCTGTTAAGCTGATGAAGATTGACTGCCACCTATAGAGGTTGACCAGCAAGCCGCCGAGCATGGGCGCCAGAATCGGCGCCAAGCCCATCACCAGCATCAATTGCGAGAACACCTTGGCCGACTGAACGGCATCGCACTTGTCGCTGACAATGGCTCGGGCAATTACCATCCCTACACAGCCGCCCAGCGCCTGAACGAAGCGCGCGCCGATTAGCCATTCCCGATTCGGCGCGAAAGCACAGGCCAGCGATGCCAGGGTGAACAGCGAAGTCCCGAACAGCAGCGGGATACGTCGGCCGAAGCGATCCGCCACCGGTCCGTAAGCCAGTTGGCCAATGGACAAGCCCAGAAAATATGACGCCAGGGTCAACTGGACATGCTTCTCGTCAGTGCCAAACGCCAGGGCAATGGCCGGGAAGCCAGGCAGATAAAAGTCGACGGCCAAAGGGCCGAAGGCGCTCAAGGCACCGAGAATAAGGTAAGGATCGCGCGCAGGTTTATCAGGCATCCAGACGATATTTAGAGCAGTTGGGTAGCCGTCGGCAACGGGCATCAAGACGCTAGTTCAAGTCGAGACCTTCCTCGAGTATGGATTTCTGTACGGCTTCACGGCTCTTCACGCGCTCGTACCAGGTCTGCAGATGATGAAGACCGTCAAGATGAAGTGGCGTGTCCTCGTAGGACTTCAGCCAAGGTGCCTTAGCCCAACCAGTCACCGCAAACAGGTACGAGTCAGCGACCGTGAATGTGTCACCCATAAGAAACTGTTTGTCTGAGAGGTGCTTATTAATCCAAGCGTAGCGTTTCTCCAACTTCGGTCTTGCAATCTCGATGTAAACTCCTGCCGGAGCAGCATAAAAAAGCGGAATAAAGCCCTTATGAATTTCCGTTGAAAGGAAGGCGAGCATCTCCTGAAGTTTATATCTTTCAAATGTTCCGTTGGCTGGAGCAAGGCCTATTTAGGGATTCTGGTCAGCAAGATATTGGATGATTACAACACCCTCTGAAAGCATTTCACCATTATCAAGCTCAAGCGCAGGGATTTAGCCGTGCGGGTTGACCTTGTAAAGGTTATTTCCTTGTTCTGTTACATGATCTTTGAGGTCGACTTTGATGAGTTCGGCTTTGAGTCCATGTTCGTTTGCAACGATGTGAGGCGACAGGGAGCAGGCGCCAGGCTTATAGTAGAGCTTCATTCTTTGAAGCTCCATGGACTTAAGTGTCGTGCTTTAAAATGTGAAGCCTACGATAGTCCCTTGTAAGCGACTCGCTCGTTACGTCTTAGCGAGATATGGTCGAGTTACCCATGTGCCATTTTCCGCACAGCCAGAGACAGCGAATCACCAAGAATCCGCCACAAAGCGGCAAGACGCCGACAATAGGCGCCTTCACTGCAGTAAATTAACTCGACATGAAGGCTGTCGATCACGCCGATATAAGCATCCTGAAACATCGATATTTCGGTCGCCGATAGGGCTGGATACGTGTTCTCAAGGCTCGCGCCAAAGAGTTCACGCAGGCGATCAAGATAGGATTCAAAGCCAGTCGTGACCGATGCCTTTAGCTCCAAAGGCGGAAAAAATGCCGTGCGCAGCAGGAAACGCAGGGCAGCGGAAGACTCGTACCGGTTTGAAAGACTGTCTGTGTACAGCTTGCCGGGCTGCTCATTATTTGCCGGGACGTTTGCAAATATCTCTTCGATATAGAGCCTCTCCGTCACCAACGCCAGATTCAGCGCAGCGTCGAACAGATCATCCTTGCTTTTGAAGTGCGCGTATAACGAAGGCTTGCGCATACCTGCCACGACAGCGATTTCATTGAGCGAAGATGCGTCGTATCCCCGCTCAGCGAAATGCACCAAGGCGATGTCACAGATTCTGCTTGCCGAAGGGCTCAGCACTTTCATCGGAGTAACCTTTTAATCAGTGATTTAACACGGTGATGTGCTCGGCCCGGCCTTCGCGCACACTGACCCAGGTCAGCGCACCCACCAGAACGGCGCAGACTATCAGGAATGCGCACCAGGCAATGGCGCCATGGCTGCTCGCCCAGCCGGTCAACGGTGTGGCGAAGGCCGAGATGCCAAGCTGAAAAGCGCCCAGCAATGCAGCAGTGGAACCTAGCGCAGTGGTTTGCGAAGACATCACAAGGGTCATCAATGTAGTTTCTGCCATCCCCAGTCCAAGCAGGGCTACCGCGACACCGGCGGCCAGCCAATACAAACCGGAACCAGATACCGCTGCACCGTAGGCGATCAAAGAACCTGCAAAGATGCAACAAGCCCCAGCTGTTGCAATGCGGGCCAAACCGTATTTGCCCACCAGTCTGGTAGCCACGACGGCCCCGATAAGAATCGCTATGCCGGTTGCGCCAAAGAGCGTACCAAACTGGGCAGCAGGCAACCCGTATTCCTTCTGATAAACAAATGTAGCGCCGCCTACATAGGCAAAAAGAAAGAAGAATACGGCTGACAGCGCTAAGGCGGGCCGTAGAAAACGACAGTCTTTTGCGATCCGCGCATAGGTGCCAATCGCCCGTTTCATATTCAGTGGCTCGCGCTTTGGCACGGGTAGTGTTTCAGGCAAAACAGCCAGCGAGTTCACCGCCACCAGCGCACCAAGAACAGCCAGCACCAGCATGACGGCCCGCCATCCGAAATGCGCTTCAATATAACCACCCACCCCCGGGGCGATGATGGGAGCAACACCTTGAATGGTCAGCAGCAGGCCAAAAAGTTTTGCCGCCTGAACGCCCTGAGTGACGTCACGCACCATGCTCATGATGACTACCAACGTCAAAGCACTGCCTATCCCTTGGGCAAATCGTGCCACAAGTAGCCACTCAAGGGTTGGTGCCGCGCCTGCAGAAAGCGCACTCAAGCTGAACAGCAACAAACCCGCCATCAGTGGACGTCGTCGGCCTAAGGCGTCGACAACCGGCCCGAACAGTAATTGCCCAAGCCCCATTGCCAACAGAAAGACCGTGAGCGTTAGCTGAATGCTGGCAACACTGGTCGAATAATCGACCGCCATTTCGGGCAGGCTTGGCAAATACATATCGACGGCTGAGGGGCCCAGTGCGGCGATGGCGCCCAAGGCGATGGCAAACTTCAATGAAGGATTGCCGGAAAGACTCTTTTCCATAACAAACTCATAATTAGCTTCCTACCGGAAGGTAGGAAGACTCGACGAGGTTAACGAGAATACGTAGGGAAGGTCAAGTCGTTATTGTTTCGGTGGTCAGCCAGCGTCGGCCAGCGCGTCGCCTAGAGCGGGGGAGGCGCAGGTAAGCGCATTAGGCTTCGGTTCAAAGTGTTTTTTGAAGGAGCGGCTTGAGGGTAGTCTGTGAGACTCCATTTGTGAGCGATGGAGATAGTCGACTCCGTGCGCAGAAACAGGTTGGCCAAATCAGTCGTGCCACGGCTGGCCCACATGCCAACAGGATACTTAGCAACTTTGTGGGCGGAATCAGGGTTCAAATCGAACCCTGTGTGAGCGAGGCTTGCCTGCGAACTAGGCTCCTTGGTATGTCAGGCAGACCTCTTCCTCACGCGCGCGGGCAAGCCTTGCTCCAACCGATGTACTCCGATACTTCTTACAAGCTAAACCTCGAAACCATGTTGTTCAGGTCAACCGCCAGGCGGGTCAACTCGCCGCTGGCGGCACTGGTCTGGGCGGCGCCGTTGGAAGATTGCGTCGACAGGTCGCGGATGTTGACCAGGTTGCGGTCCACTTCACGGGCGACTGCGGCCTGTTCTTCCGCAGCGGCAGCGATGACCAGGTTACGCTCGTTGATCTCGATTACTGCGGTGTTGATTGTTTCCAGCGCCAAGCCTGCGCCTTTCGCGATGTTCAGGGTAGATTCAGCACGATCGGTGCTGTTACGCATTGAACCGACCGCTTTTTCGGTGCCGCCTTGAATGCTGCCAACCATGCGTTCAATTTCGCTGGTGGACTGTTGGGTGCGATGGGCCAAGGCGCGCACTTCATCGGCAACTACCGCAAAGCCGCGACCGGCTTCACCGGCCCGGGCCGCTTCGATGGCTGCGTTCAGCGCCAGCAGGTTGGTCTGATCCGCCAAGCCACGAATCACGTCCAGAACCTTGCCGATGTCGCGGGATTCTTCAGCAAGATTGCCGATCAGATCAGCCGTGCTTTGCACATCGCCGCTCATGCGTTCAATAGCGTTGACGGTTTCCTGAACCAGATCCCGGCCATCGCCAGCTGATGCCGTCGCGTTTTTTGATGCCTCGGAAGTGCTGACTGCGTTACGCGCCACTTCTTCGACGGCGCTGGTCATTTCGTTGACTGCCGTTGCGGCTTGCTCTATTTCGTTGTCCTGCTGCGCCAGACCACGGGCGCTTTCATCGGTTACTGCGTTCAACTCCTCGGCAGCGGAAGCCAGCTGTGTTGCGGAGCCGGAAATACGCATCAAGGTATCGCGTAGTTTTTCCTGCATTTTTTGCATGGCGAGCAGCAACCGACCTGCTTCGTCAGTGCCATCGACCTTTATCGGTCGGGTCAGATTTCCTTCGGCGATGGCTTCAGCAGCTTCAAGTGCCAACGCTATCGGTTGGGTGATGCTCTTGGTCAGCAGCCAGGCAAACAGCATGGTCAGCAGCGAGGCAATAATAAGCAAGCCGACAACCAGGTTGAACGCAGAGCTGTAATCGTCAGCAGAGGATTGATTGATGATAGCCAGTTGGGCGTTATTGAAGTCAGTAAGCTTGCTCAACGCCACATTTATCTGTTCAGAGTTGGCCGCAGACTCGGCGCTCAGCACAAGCGTCAGCTCTTGCAGATTGCCGGCCCGACTGAGGGTGACAAGGCGCGTTTCGATCTTCCGATAGTCATCCATCAGCCGCATATAGTCGTTGTAGTCGGACTGCTCTTCAGGCGATGAAATCAGTTTGGCGTATGCGGCCTGCAACTTGTTAAGTTGTTGGTTTTGCTCCGCAAGTAATTCGATGGTTCTGTTCTGAGCATTCGGTTCCCGATCAGTCAACAGCCGATACGACAACACCCGCATGCGGACGCCCGTCACCGTGAGAGCATTCAGGGTCTGAAAGCTTGGGACGCCAACTTTCGCGACGTCATCGCCTGCTGCACGGATCTTGCTCATCTGCGACAGAGCGAAGAGGCCGAGAATCAGCATGAGCGCGCCTATCAGGGAAAACCCAAGAAATGCGCGCGGAGCAATATTCATTGTTCTTATTGTCATGGTCTTCCTAAAGCGTGGAATGTGCTCCCAGCGAGCAGCGGCGAATAGTCCAACGCATAGACTATTATCGGTAAATTGATCTCACACTTGAGCGAAAAAGCGGTGTGTCTTGAATCAAAACAGATATAGCTCACTCACAAACTTTTTATATAGAAGTTAGGTTGGGAATAGGTGACTCGATCGCAAAACACTCCAACCCAAACGACCCGGATGGGATCTCGTCATTTGGGTAGATACACGTCACCAAGGTCAACTATTTCCCACACACAAATCAGCGTCGAAGGCTGAGGCAGCTGGGTACAAGCAGCTGTTCAGATTGGCACTCAAGGGTAGGGCATGTTCGGTTCGATGCCAGCGAACACAGCGCCGGCGCCGTCATAAGTCGCTTCGCCGAGGAAAGCATGCTGGGTTACTACCATGGAGTCGCGTACGATCCATTGCAGACGATTGTCATTGAAAATGGCTGCAGTCCCAGCCAACCTATAAGCCTTCATGACTACGTCCGCGCCGGTATGAGCTGCATGGGTGGCGCTAAGGCGCAATAAGTTTGCCTGCTGCAGGGTCACCGGATTACCGGCCAAAAGCGAGGCCCATACAGCTTCTGCAGTTTCGTAGAAAAACGCCTGGGCACTGCGCAGCATCGCCTCCGCCTTACCCAGTTCGCTGCGGTAATAAGCCCGATCACCCAAGCGTGGGGCGCCGGTGACCGTCTTGTTACTGCCCGACATTGCGATTACCAAGTCCAGTGCTGCGCGCGCCAGCCCAAGGTTAACGGCGGCGTGGACTTGCGCTTGATAGGCCACAGATGGGTAATGATAGAGGGGTTCATCAATGGTGGCAGCGCTACCACGCACGAATGTCCACTGGCGCTCGACGGTCTTTTTGTGCAGTTTCAGGTCATGGCTACCCGTCCCTTGCATGCCGACAACATTCCAATTATCGACGATCTGCACTTCCTCAGCCGGAAACACTGCGGTCAGCGGTTTGCCTGCCGTCGGTCCTCCACCGTTGGCCGATGTGCCACCGATGCCTACACCAATCCAGTTGGCACCTTTGCACCCACTAGCAAACCGCCAGTGCCCGCTGACTTCCCAGCCATTTTCAGTCTCTTTGGCGGGTTGTAGAGGGTAAAGGCCGCCAGCATAGACCTGGTCTGGCCCTTTGGCATAGATCAACGCCTGGGTTGCCGGGGGGAGTGCCGCCAGATAGATATTGGCTGAGCCGAACGCGGTCACCCAACCGACCGAACCGTCGGCTTCGGAGACACGCTCGACGATGCGGAGAAACTCGGCTGGAGCCAGTGCATCGCCGCCAAAACATTTGGGAGTACTGGCGCGGAAGATACCGACTGCTTTCATTTTTTCGATCATGTCTAAAGGGACATGGGAGCGTTGATTAAACTCGCTACGACGCTCGGCAATCTCCGAAATCACATCATCCAGGGTAATCGCTTTGATGCTGATTGGAGCGCCTTTAGGTGTGTCACGATCATCAAAATTATTCTTGCTGTTCATGTTTATTGTTCTCTGTCTAGGGGGGGATTACATGCACGTTCAGGATGCGTGGGCCGACCAGAAAAAATCAAATTCGGAATATGAATAAGCTTAATAATCGGTGGGAATTAACTGTCGCGCCACGCTCCTTTAGCGGGGAGGGTGCTGGTTATTCCTGCTGTCAATAGTCCGTATGAGTAAAGCGAATTTGACCGGATGAGTCATCCGTCTCAACATAGACCCACTACATCAATAATTACAAGGTGAAAGTAATGGGTTGCGATCAATCAAAACAACATTTTCGGCAAGCGCTGTCATTGTTGTCTGCGGCGGTGAATATCATTACTACCGATGGTCCTCATGGTCGCTTCGGATTAACTGCGAGTGCGGTCTGTTCCGTCACTGATACGCCCCCAACATTGTTGGTTTGCATCAACCGTAGCAGTTCAATTCATGAGGCCTTACTGAGCAACAGGGCGTTGTGCGTAAATATACTGACCGGTGATCTGGAGGGGGTTGCGCGACAGTTTGCTGGTATGACCGATTTGCCGCCTGCGGAGCGCTTTACGGGTCAGGACTGGCGTACTGGTTCCTCTGGCGTACCTGTATTGAACGACGCGCTCGCAAGCCTTGAAGGGACCATTGTAGATATCAAGGAAGTCGGATCGCACTCGGTGTTGTTTGTCGAAATCAACCAAATAGAGGTGCGTGAAGATGGAGAGAGCCTGGTTTATTTTGGGAGAAACTTTCACCGTCTGGGTCGGACTGCAGCCGTCAACGCGCAGACTTCGGCGTCCTGAATCATTGCACCCCTGAAACGACCGAGGCCTTGGTAGACCTTTAGCTATCAGGGTGCGTTACAAAGCTTGTAGAAGCCTGACCAAAAGCTGCACGTCGAATGTCATTGCAGTTCTCCAGTTCGCTGGTGACATGGTTTATACATAGGGCCCGACGCATCATTTGATATGAGCTCCAGTATGGCTGCCGGAGGCAAACAGACTAATGATCAACCCGCGCAGCCAGGTTATCCCGGCATCTGATAGGAACCGGCGATGGTAATAAAGTCCCACCGAGATGGATGGCAATTCGATGGGCAGACTCAGCAGCCGATAGCGCTGGTCGCGGTTTAGCTGAATGGCAATCGCACGCGGGAGAATCAATGCCAGATCAGTGTTGGCAACGATTTTCGGGGCAATGGTGAAGTTAGGTACTTTCAGAGCGATTTCGCGCGCAATGCCGGCTTTTCCGAATGCAGCATCGGCGGTCAGGCCATGGCCGGTAATGTTACTCGACACGTCAACATAGCGCAGGGCGAGAATGTCTTGAATGCCCAATTCATCTTGCCGAAAAGGATGGTCCTTGCGCAGCAGGCAAATGAACTCGTCGTCTAGCAGGTTTTCATAAATGCACTCTTCACCAGGTTCCACCAAATAGCCCACGGCAATGTCTACATCACTTTTGCGCAATGCCATGGCCAGTTGCTCGATAGGCATTTGAAGCACATCCACGCGTACGTTCGGCGCCTCGCGCGATAACACCTCCATCATCGTCGGCAGCACGTAGAGTTGTGACATATCCGACATCGAGATACGAAAGGTGCGATCCGCTGTTTTTGGTTCGAAGTTTGAATACATCATCAATGCGCTCTGAATAATAGTCAGCGCATGCTCGACTGGGCCATGCAGGCGAATAGCTGCGTCAGTCGGCTCCATCGACGTCGCAGTTCGTACGAACAGCGGGTCGTCAAAAACATCACGTAGTCGGCGCAGTGCGTGACTGACGGCGGGCTGGCTGAGGTGTAGGCGCTCCGCGGCGATTGTCAGGCTCCGGTGTTCCCAAATAGCCACAAAAGTCCTGAGAAGATTCAGATCGATCGTGGCCATGTTGATGTGAGTCATATGCTCTACCCCACCTAATGAAGCGCAGCAGGCATGATATCTGCGTGGCCTCGAACGCAGACATGCCCGCGCAACGGGCTAATAATAAATCTCTCTGGCGCCTGAGTGGCGACTCACCGGTCATGTGACGGCGAAAGCCAATCGCCTCGCCGTCTAACTGACCGAAGCCCATAAGCGAACGCTTATCGCCAGATCCAGAGGCGTAAAGCCTCTGATGTTTTTGCATGGCTTAGTGCGAATTTATTCGCCAGAAGTCTTACGCGTGATGCTGGAGAAGACGCCGTCGCGGTAAATCCAGGCATGGATCAGCGCTGCGCAAAGATGCCCTAACACAAGTAGAAACAGAAGCCAGGCGAAAAGCCCATGTGCGGCCCGAAACCAGGCGTAAAGCACGGAGCTGACTGGAGCAATGGGTGGCAGGTTCCAGCCCGCGAACATGGTGACAGGCCAATTGCCGGCAGAGAGCGTTGCCCAACCGAGCAGTGGCAGGCAGAGCATCAGCAAGTAGAGCAGTAGATGCGAAACATGCGCTGCCATTGCCTGCCAGTACGGTACGCTGGCAGGCAATGGCGGCGTGGCGCTTAAAAGCCTATTGCCTAGACGCAGGAGGGCCAAAAGAAGAATGGCGATTCCCAGAGGCCTATGAAGATCAATGAGCCAGGGGCGCAGGCTCAGAGAAGACATCATGCCGACGCCTATAAATAGCATGGCCAGGATAAGGACAGCCATGAGCCAATGGAGAACCCGTGCCGCAAAATTGAAGTTTCGCACACCGTTGTGCTTCTGCTGGGCATGCATTATTTGACTTCCTTCTTGCCAACCGCGTCAGTGGCTTTACCAAAACCGATTTCTCGTAATCTGGCGTTATAGGACTGGGAATAAATACCCGCACGGGCTGCAAGCACCGGGTCGTCTGAAAGTGCTATTCCTGATGGTACAAGCGTAGGGTCAAAGTTAATGTCACGACATGCCCCATGAGTTTGCTCTACCACTTGGTTGACCTCTAGCGTTCCAGCGATTATCTCCTTACGGTTGCTCGGCCATGGTTGAGAAGGGTCGTTCACCGGATCTCCTGCCTCGGCCAGTTGGAATACCAGATCCCAATACAAGGGCGCTACACCCACACGCTGAGTTATTTCATCAAACAGGAAGTCATGACTGGCTTGCGCATGAGCCTCTTTGCTCAACAGCTCTACAGGTGCATGAGGACGCATGGACCAGCGCACAGGTTGACGTTTTCCATCCGCTGCAATGAGTAGGAAAGCGTTGATGGAATTATATTCAGTTCCTGCAAAACTGGCCGGCCAAGTCGCATTCGCCTCTCGCTCTACAGACTTGCGAGCCTCGGGATATTTTTGAAAAAACGCGGCCACCTTGTCCGGGGCTGGTTGTCCAGTGGCAGCCACCGGTTCAAAGGCTTCGACCTGCGCCAGGAAACCCTCTGCATCTCGAGTCGCGAAGTAGGGTTCGTTGTTGAGCTTCATTCGCCACTGTGACTGATCGTCGCCTATCAGCATAAGTGCCATGCTGACGGTCGCCGTGGAATTGTCCGCCGCATGCGGGTCCACGGTGCCGATTGAAAAACGCCCTACAGCGGGAATGTTGGCCGGTAGAAAAATACGTGATGTCGACAGAGGGACGGCCGCGCCGCTCGCATGAAAAGTCCCGCTGAAACACATGCCCTTACCGTGGGCCCTTCGATAGCCTGCTGGAAAATTATCCAGGGACTCACCCAGAAATTCCTTTGTGGTAATGCCAGTGCCTAAGAATCCTCCTGTCCAGGCAAATGCCAGCACAAGAGCAGTCGCGATACTGAATATGCCTAACAGCGGCAGTCGAAATTTCCATAAACCTTGAAGGCTATTTTTAAGCATAAAATTCTCAGCTACCTGTTGTCAGGCAGCTCTGGATTGAAACTGCCGAATGGGATGGAGCGGAAAGTAAATGGCGCAAGGCAGTAGGTATGTGTAAATCAGAGGATTTCAAACGCCGATACGGCAAAAAATCCCGGTGTGCTCAAGGCATTTGCTTGAGCGGCAACGCCTGCTAAGCCTGCGGCATAGCTGGCGAGGGCTATTCCTCGTTGAAGACACCCAGGACGAAAAGTGCCCGGGTTGCAACAGCTTTTCACGTTTATATGTCGAGAACCAATCGTGGAGATTTTGATCGTGAACAGCATACTAATATCGTATCGTTCGCCGCTTTTTCATCAGCAGTGAGATACACATCGCGGTGGTCTGGTTCACCCTCTAATACGTCACACAGGCACGTTCCACATACACCCTGTTCGCAGGATATTTCGATATCAATACCGACTTCAGCCAGTGCTTGATAAATGGTCTGCCCGGTCACGACATTGACGGTTTTACCGCTGCGCGCCGCTACAACCTCAAAACCCGACCCATTGGTATCAATATCGGCCTGAAAGTATTCGCGATGGATGTGTGCATCAGGGTAACCGAGTTCGAGAGCATTATTAATAGCCCACTCCATGAAACCTCCTGGTCCACATGTATAGATGTGAGCCGTCTTTTGACGACCTCCTAATACGCGTTTGAGGTCAAGCTTGCTTTCAGGTTCATCGTCGAAGTGAAGCTGGACGGCATGGGAAAATCCGGAGCGCTCCAACTCTTCAAGAAACGCACTTCGGTTACGTGAGCGTGCGCAGTAATGCATTTCAAACGCCTTGCCCTCAGCCTCAAGCGCATAGGCCATGGCCAGCATCGGTGTGATGCCAATACCCCCTCCGAGCAGGATTGAATGTTCGGCATTCAAGTCCAGCGGGAAATGGTTACGAGGCAGGCTAATGTTTAGCGTTACGCCTTCTAGCAATTCCTTATGGACTGCAATGGATCCACCCCTGGATTGAGGATCTTTCAAAACCCCAAGGCGATAAATGCCTGCGTCAGCGGGATCGCCGCACAACGAATATTGGCGGATCACACTTGAAGGGAGGTGCACATCAATATGCGCACCGGCTTCAAAGGCCGGCAAATTGCCGCGGTCTGCCCGCGCCAACTCGATGACGACTACATCATCACCTTGCAGCACTCGTTTAAGCACGACTACGTTTAGGAGTTCATTCATCGGGTAATACCTGTACGCACGCGGGAATACAATTCATATTGATGGTTTAAAAAAGCTCGCTAATGTTCATTCAGACTGATCAAAAACACGCATAACACCGGCCTTTAGAGAGGTGTGGGCGAGTAAGCCTTCTTCACCCAATTCATGACCTGCGCCCGAATCCTTCATGCCGCCAAAGGGGAGGCTGAGATCCAGCACATTGTGGTTATTGATCCAGATAGTGCCCGCCTTCACGCCGCCGAAGAAGGACGTGATCCGATCAACGTTTTTGGTCCAGATACTGGC
Organism: Pseudomonas asturiensis; assembly: GCF_900143095.1. GTDB lineage: Bacteria > Pseudomonadota > Gammaproteobacteria > Pseudomonadales > Pseudomonadaceae > Aquipseudomonas > Aquipseudomonas asturiensis. The sequence goes on from NZ_FRDA01000001.1 coordinate 625,933, forward strand.
CCCCAAACCAAATGAGGTCGCATTGGCGCGCTGGATAACCTCACGGTCGTCCTTGTAGGAAAACGCTGTTAGCACCGGCCCAAAAATCTCTTTTTGGGAGGTGATGCTGTTGTGTGTAAGGTCGGTCAAAATGGTCGGCTGAATATAGGCACCAGGGCCGTTGATCGTTTCGCCCCCACACAGTAATTCTGCACCGGACTCAAGGCCCTGGTGGATCATGCTCATCACCTTGTCGCGGTGGGCGTGATGAACGAGTGGGCCCATCTGCGAACTTAAATCCAGACCCGGGCCAATTTTTATGGTCCGTGCGATTTCAGCAACTCCCGCAGTGACTTCGGCGTAGTGGCGTTCGTGGACGTACAGCCGGGAACCTGCGCAGCAGTTTTGACCATGATTGCCGAAAATAGCCCAGGCCGCGCCGGGAATGGCAATGTTCAGATCGGCATCTTCAGCGATGACGACCGGTGACTTTCCGCCAAGTTCAAGCGTGTATTTTTTCATCAGGGGCGCGGCTATCGCGGCGATTCGCTTCCCAGTCTCAGTCGAGCCTGTAAAACTTATCTTGTCCACGCCAGGGTGCTCAACAAGCGCCGCACCCACTTCATGGCCCAGGCCGGTAATGACATTGACAACGCCAGGTGGAATACCCGCTTCATTGCAGAGTTCAGCCAGACGCAAGGTAGTGAACGGCGTTTGCTCAGCGGGCTTGAGAACAACAGTGCACCCCGTTGCAAGAACAGGCGCCAATTTCCATACCGCCTGGCAAAGCGGCACGTTCCACGGGGTAATGGCTGCTACAACGCCCAGTGGCGATCGTTTTGTGAAACCAAAGAATTTTTGATCGGGTAGGTAAGGGACGGACAAATCCAGGGTCTTTCCAGAGATTTTGGTAGACCAGCCCGCCATATAACGAAGCGTATAAACCGACAGGTCCACATCGAATGCGCGAGTGTTTCGAATAAGGCGGCCACTGCTGAGCGTCTCGAGTTCAGAAAGCTCTTGAGCATTTTCCGCAATCAAATCAGCGAGCCGCAGCATCAACGCTTCACGTTGATAGGGTTTCATTCTGGACCAGGCGCTGTCTTCGAATGCCTTGCGTGCAGCGGCAACTGCCAGATCGACGTCCAATTTGTCTGCCTGTGCGATTTGACCTAATTCAAGACCGTTACTGGGATCCGCGATAGAAAAGTATTTTTCTGAATGCGGGTCCTTGAACTCACCATTAATGAACAGTTGCGTGCGTTTACCGATCCTGGATTTAGCGCCAGCGGTGAGGTGTTCGTAGTTATTTGCCAGTGTCATGATCGAATGCCCATTGTTATTGTTTCAGGGGCCGCTATCGTACGAGCGGAATAGAAAGGAAATTAATATCCCGCACCGTCAAGATGTGGACAATGACCGCAGAGGTACCTATTGTTGCCCTTGCTGCAACAACGGCGAATCATCCAGGTGGTGCGCCCCATGACTCACTTGCGTGAAGGGCGGATTGGTTTTTGCTGATCGTGCCACCGGTAGTGGGCCACGACTGCACTAAGCTGAGACGATAACGCGGCCGAGTATATCGGGCCTGAATGGAATCCAGATATGTATGGGCTTTGAGGCGAATTAAGAGTGTTGTATAATCCATGGAATTTTTTAGGTAACAAGGAAATTTTCAATGAGGATTGCTAAAAACAGTCAAAAGACTGAAGAGAGGCGTGCGGCTATTTTGGTCGAGGCAAGGATGGTATTTCTCGATTCAGGAAATGCTGGATTCAGCATGAGAAGCGTGGCTAAAAAAATCGATATGTCGCTCAGTCATCTTCAATATTTTTTCCCGACTAAGGATCAACTTTTTTTGGAGATGGTCAGGTATACGGTGAATGACTATCTGAGAAATTATAAACTCATTATGCTGGAGTCATATAACAGTCCCGAACAACAGATGGCTGCTGTATTGGATTATTTATTTAGCGATCTCATGCGGCTGGATGTTACAGCTATCTTCGTCGAACTCTGGGGGATGGCCCTCCGGGATGCAGAGGCTCGCCTTTTTCAGCGTAAACTGTACAGAGTCAATAGGCGAAAATTTTCGACAATCCTTACCAGGGTTTACCCTGATGCATCGCGTGAGACCATCAAACGAGTCGCAACCCAAGTGCTGTTACATATCGATGGTATTATGGTGCTTTACATGGTGGATTGGCCGTCTGCCCAGCATTATGAACGAATCGTTAAAGACGCTAAATCCGTCATATGGAGAATCATGGAAAATATCGCTCAGCAAAAATAGGCTACTCAACTGCCGTCGCAATGGCATTTTTCCGAACCATAAAAATCTTATTGGGATTTCTGCTGCTGCAATCACGAATGCGCCGAATCTGTGCGTTTATCGCCATTGCCAGGTGATGCACCAAATCGCGTGAAAGAGGGGACAGCTTCCTGGATTGGCGCGAAATAATCTGTACTTGGGTTATATTCAACGCGTGGTAATCGATGGGAATAGCTTTTAATGTGCCGTTGCATAACTCATCAATAACAGGAAAGTCACTGAGTATTGTCGAGGCTATGCCGTTGCGCGTGAGGTCTAACATTATCTTCAGTGAATTTGAAGTAATGTAAGGCTGGAAGTGAGCGCTGCTCTCACTTCGCAATTGATCAATAATTCCTCTGATGCGGTACTCAGGGGGCGGCAGCACAATATCTTCGTCCGCCAAATCTTGAAGATTGAGTATCGATCTGCCCGCCAGCGGGTGGTCGGGGTGGACAATGGCTCTCATGGGTTGATCGAAAGAATGGAGCCTATTGATGTTTGCAGTCTTGGTAGGAGAAAACACCAATCCTATGTCTGCTTCGTCTTCAGCGACCATTCGCTCAACTTCGTGAGAGGGCGCAATCAAAAGCTCAGTGTGCGATTGTCGATTAGCTTTGAAGAATTGATAAAGCTCACCGATCGCCTGGGTGCTAAGTAGTCCTTCGCCCACCGCAATGCTTGTTCTATTTAAATAGCCTTCTTTGAGTTGCCCAAGTTTTTTCAGTAGTTGATTGTGATGACCCATACGTTCAACATAATAATCAACTGCAGCCTGACCCGCGGCGGTCAAGCAGATCCTGTGAGTACCTTCTTGTATGAGCTGAATACCGAGATCCGACTCCAGTTTTGCAATCTGGCGACTGATGGAGGAGACGGCGAGCTCCAGCTCTTCGGCCGCCGCGCGCATGGTTCCCAGTCTGGAGCTCAAATATAGATACTTGAAGCGTTGATCTTGAAGCTCAGTTTGGGAATTTATCATGGGTGCCTCGCACGGGTCGCATCATCAGGTTTTTTATTATGCTGACGAATCTAAGCTAGTGAATGCCGGGAAGCAAGACCGCGCGTTAGTATTTTTGGTCAGTGACCTACAATATTCTTATAACCTTTTGATCTAAGAGAGCGCTTCTGTCTGCGTCTAAATTTTCTTTCAAAAACTGAGTCTCAATTCAATGCCAGAGCAGTTGGAGAATTGTCGACGGTGCGCGAAATGGCATCAGGGTGGGAGGGTAATTGATGCACTAACGATGGAGTTGAGTTACATGACGTTTATTGTCAGGTTGGAGGAAGTTGTACTGGCAATAAGTATTCAGTCGTTTCTGTGTCCTGCCCAATCTGAAGATCCCGAACCATACCTCCTATTGACTAAAGTCGGCGACAATTAAAGCGGGCTAAACATGTTCCGTCAATCTGTTCAGGAGGTGAAGCCAGTGATGGCTATTCCAGACTTTGTATAAAAGCAAGGGAGAAGCTATTTTACTTGGAAAATAGCCTCTTCTACGTCGCAGGTTTAACTGTCTATGGAGGGCTTGATTGCTGATCCCTGAATTTCTGGCTTTATTAGCTGCGCTGGCGCTTGAGGTGATACGGTGCGGGATTAACTATGGGTGTGTCACCAGTAACGAGATCTGCTACGAGTTGTCCCGCTGCTGGCGAGGTGCCAAAACCATGGCCTGAAAATCCGGAAGCAAGCGTCAAGCCCGGAATTTTATCTACAGGGGATATCACTGGGAGGCCGTCTGGCGTTACATCGATCATGCCAGCCCATTCGAGCTCTATGATGGCTTTTTTAAAAGCGGGCCAAGCTTCAGTAAGAGTGCGTAATGCAGCCCGATTCAGTCCGTGATTGACAGTTGGGTCTATTGTCCTTCTCTGCTCGAAAGCAGAGGTGCCCTCATTAGAGCCGCGTCGCGACAGGGCCAGTTCTGTCATGAACTCTCGCCCTAGGGAAAGATTCATATTTTTCCATTGAGAACGCAGTGTGGACAAGTAATGATGCCCGATCAGCAAGCTGTCAGGCACGATCGGCACCATGAAAGCTCCCCTGTTCGTAATGATGTATCCGCCGTCCTGATGTTTGCGAAAGGAGATATCTGGAGTTCCTACTGCGACCTCAGTCATTCCCTCTATCGTCAGAGGAGCTGTTCGAAGGACTGAGGCGACTACCGGCAACGTCAAGAGTGGAACACCCAAGGTAGTCAGGAAGCGTCTCGACCACATGCCGCCAGAAAGGATTACGTTATCGCAACGCACTTCCCCTCGCTCGGTTACAACACCGCTTACCTTGCCTGCCGACATGGATAGCGTTCGCACCGCGCAGTTCTCCACGATGATAACGCCTTTTGCAATGGCCGCCCGTGCGATGGCACTGCAGGCAAGAGTAGGCTCTGCTCGGCCATCAGAGGCTGTGTAAATTCCGCCTGCCCAATCGACGGTGCACCCGGGAGAAAGATCAGCGATTTCTCTCCCTGTGACCAGGCGTGAGTCGAGCGAGGCATCAGCGACTGAATCCAACCATTCTTGATGTGAAGCCATTTCTGAGGCTGAACTGGCGGTATACAAAATACCGGTCTGTCTGTAGCCAACATCGGCATTGAGCCGTTGCGCCATGGTGCCCCAAAGTTTTTCTGCAGCGATTGAAAGAGGGAGGTCCGGTTTGGCCCGGCCCATTTTCCGTATCCAACCCAGATTTCGCGAGGATTGTTCGCCAGCAATTCTGCCCTTTTCAAGCACCGTAACGGGTATGCCACGTTCTGCCAGCGACAAAGCTGCAGTGAGTCCGATAATGCCCCCTCCGATCACCACCACTGTCGTGGCGGCAGGAAGAACGACAGAAGTCTGGACGGGAGAGATAGAGGGGGCCAAGTTTCTTATCCTTGATACTGTATTCGTTATCGAAAGTGCGTTGAATCGCTACGTGCTTGGGCAGCTAGGCGTCACGTGATGTTTTGAGTAATCGTGATTTCTTTGATATCGGCCTTTGAAACCCCGCGATAGGCGGTGACTTCAATTTCAACTTTGTATATCTCAGATCCCAGGGGAGGGCTGGTCAGCGTCAGCGTTGGATTAATGCCTCGCATTTTTTCTGCGTAAGTGGCCATCACGATATCTATATCCTTCGCAAACGGTATGAACACGCGCGCGGCAACGATATCGCCTAGCGAAGCGTCAACCGCCGACAGGGCATTTTCTATATTGGCGAGCACCTGAAGGGTCTGTTCAGCCGGGTCTTCGGGCATTTCCTTTGTTACGGGATTGCGGCCGGCGGTATTGGATACAAAAATCAGATCGCCGACGGCGATCAGGCGCGAGTAGCTACCCAGTTCCTCAAACTTGGATCCGGTTTTTACTTTAATCACTTCTTTCATGTGGGTTGTCCGATATTCAAATGAAGCTTCAGATGGCGCGTGGGCCGTGTGGGCCGTGTGGGCCGTGTGGGCTTAACTTAGCGTTGGGGTTTCCCAGAGATTAAGTTTGACGCCAATGCCTTTTTCGCAGGCGTTCCGATAAACCACAGTGCCCCACGCAACGTCTTCTACAGGCATGCCACCGACCGACATGATGATGATTTCATCGTCATTTTTGCGACCAGGTGCTTCACCTACAACAATCTTGCCCAGATCCTCGAGCTGTTCAGGTGACATTTTTCCTTCGTCGATCAGATCCAGGAATTGGATGCCCACCACTGGCACAATGTTGTGCACTGGCTTGGGATTTTCTTCATGCCATGCCTGGTACAGAGAAGGATTGTCCAGAACCTTGCGAATATCGGGTGACTCCATGCCTTCATCAATACTCGTCAAGGCGGGCATGGAAAGAAACGTACCCGGGCTAACCCATTCACGCTTCACCACAGGATAGGCAGAGGCATCACCAATCGCTCCAGAATTACAGAAGGTGACGATGTCACAGTCGCGTACTACTGCTTCGTCGGTGTCAACCACATGAATATTGACAATCTGAGGGAAAGTCTCACTGACCCACGAAGTAAACGCTTCGATATTTTTTTGGCCACGTCCCTTGACTTTAACGGTGTCAATTCCAGGGCATTCGGCAACAAATGCCGACAGCGAGGTTTTCGCCATCACGCCTGGACCCAGAATGCCAACTACCTTCGAATTCTTTCTCGCCAAGTGGCGGGCGCCTACGCCAGGCACGGCGCCTGTTCGATATGCAGAAAGCAGGTTCGCTGACATGATTGCCAGAGGAGCACCGGTATCGGCATCGTTGAGTACGAATAGAAGGATAGAGCGGGGAAGACCCTTCTCTCTATTCGCGATATTGGATCCGTACCATTTCATCCCGGCCGTCCGAAATCGACCACCCAGGTAGGCAGGCATTGCCATGAAGCGTCGATCAGGAGTGGGCTTAGGCATGCCCGGAAAAGGTGAGTCTTCGGGAAATACGACTACCGATCCGTGGGAATTGTTATTGGGACCTGCCATGCGGTAGTCGCCGTGGTACATCAGGGAAAACATTTCTTCCATCGTGTCAACGCAGGCTGCCATATTGGTAACGCCCGCCTGAATCATGTCTGGTTCGGAGAGGTAAATGAAATCAATATTGGGTAGGTTTTGCATAGTCGTTGATGCTCATTTGGAAATACTGCTCTTGCCGCTGAAGCGAACCCTTCTCAGCGGGGACGTGATCTGACCGGTTGCGCTCTAACCTTCGACGCCGTTGTCATTCTGAGTCGAACGGTCCAAATCGCAGGGCCTTCGAATAATCGGGTGAGCCATGACGGTTATGCGCGTTTTTGGCGCTTAACTGCTCCAAATCAGCCTTGGAGCATTCGGCATGAGTTCTGGCGCTCAGGCTAAACGAGGTAACAGACAACGCTTATCCTACAGTTCGATTTTTTGAACTCGATGACATTCGAGGCGACACTTGTTGTGGTAATGACAACGCTGGCTTTAGCAGGCTACAGAGGCTATTCCAGTCAAGCACGGATCAATGTCATTGCCTAAAAGGCAACATGATCCCTGGTTCCTGTGATTGTGGCCCAATTTGTATGTCACTAATTTCCTTGTCTTGTTTTTTGCAAATTAAACAGGAGCCTTTTAATGATTTCCCCAATTTCTGACATTTCCCTGCTGGAAAAACGTTTGCGGGTACTCGAGGCCGAGTCTGCGGTTCGCCATTTGCTGAATCGGTATATGTTTTTATGCGACGTTCCCGGGCCTGAAACACGTGATAGCGAGCTGGGCCAATTGTTCTGCCAAGACGCAGTGTGGCAGGGGGTCGGATCTCGGTATGCCCTTAAGTTTGGCCGTATAGAAGGACGCAAAGCGATAGTGGCGATGCTCATGAGTTACCTGCCGCCGGCTCCCCACTTTCTGTCAAATATGCACTTTCTTTCCGGTGAGCAGATATCTGTCGATGGTTTTCAAGCCAAAGGCCGATGGGTAATGCAGCAACTCAGTCGCTACGAATCTGGCCAATCAGGATCAATTGTTGCCGCCCTCAGCGTGGAATTTCTCTGGGAGGCAGACGCCTGGCGCATCTCCTCGTTTTCAACTGAGCGCGTTGATGCCTTTCGTCTTGAGAATGTCCAGGGTGCGTCACTGTGAGCCCGCTGGTCATTGAAGGTTGCATCGGGGGGCCGGGGCGGACTGTCGCCATCAAGGATTCTTTGGATGTGGCAGGTTGGCCAACACGGTGTGGGAGTCGTGCTTTCGAACACGTCACGCCAGCTCAGGACCATGCAACTGTTGTGAAGGCGCTTCTCGACGATGGTTGGCAAATCATTGGCAAGACTGTACTGCATGAGCTGGCTTTCGGTGTGACAGGTATCAACGAGTGGGCTGGAACTCCCGTTAATCCCCAGGCACCGGATCGGATACCTGGTGGGTCTTCCAGCGGCTCAGCGGTTATCGTCGCTCAGGGAAATGTGGATGTGGCACTGGGTACTGATACAGGAGGTTCGGTGCGAATGCCAGCCGCCTGCTGTGGGGTGTTCGGTCTCAAGCCATCGTTCGGTCGTTTGAGTCGTCACGGTGTGTACCCGGCTTCCAGTTCTCTTGACGTTGTAGGACCCATGGCTCGTGATCTCGAGACGATCGTGGCTGCGATGACTTCAATGGACTCAACTTTCTCGCCGCATAAGCCTCTCGCGCAATTCCGGGTAGGGTTGGTCAATGTTTCTTGCGATCCGGCGATTGAGCAAGCCATACGGGACGAGATGAATCGTCGCGGCTGGGCCTGGGAAGTCGTCACGTTGCCGCTTCTTGATCAGGCATTCGAAGCTGCATTGACCGTCATTAATGCTGAAACGTGGGCTGCTTATGGTCATTACACCGGCCAGGCTTTACTGGGCGCCGATATTGAGGCGAGGTTACTGCGTGCGGCCAACACCGATGCCGTGGCCGTACAAGCTGCACAATCGGTGCGCACGGCATTCAGCGAACAGGTAGACCATTTGCTGGAACGCTTCGATACGCTTGTCCTTCCGAGTTTGCCTCGTCTGCCACCGCTATTGGTTGATGTATGCAAAGGTGAATCGGTGATCGATCTGACCCGCTTCCTCAGGCCGTTCAACTTGAGCGGGCACCCGGCATTGAGTGTGCCAATTCCATATCCGGGTTCCTCCATTAAAACCAGCCTGCAACTCATCGGAGCTAAGGGCGAGGATGCACGTCTGTGTGCCATAGCTGGTGCATTCCTTTGAATAAATCAGCGTTCGTCATCGAGCGCAGCAAGAACGCTGGTCAGGCGGCGCAATTAAAAAGTGACTCAGTTCCTTCTCGGGCGACGAAGGACCTGATCAGGGATGTCACCCAAAAGGTTGCAGCGTTGCAATTTGTACAACAAATGTCGCTTACGGTGTCATCGTTCTCGGGGCGAAGTACTGCAAGGATGCCGTTAGGCCGTACACTCATATGAATCCGGCTACCTGTGATGCGCAATCTACATCGCGCCAAAAATTAGAAGGATACGCTTGAGCCAGAGTCAATCCGGTTGCCTAGGCTAGTGATACACACTTCACATCGATGTCTCGTTGAATAGAAGTCATGAATCGTGCCATAGAAGACAAGTGATTGGTTTGAGCTCCTGCATACCCGCCTTTTGGCAAGATAAGAGTTTGATGAACTTGGCAGCGAGTGAAGACCGGTGTAAAGAATAGCCAGGCTGCGGTTTTCAGGGGCAGCGGGCGGGTATCGCTTGCGCTTGAGGAACGCTCGCGTTGGTCCGCAAGGATGCTGCTGCATCGATTTATTTCCGTTATTCATAAAATAATTAGAGTGGAGAATTGGGATGACAGAGCTAACCGAGCCCCTATCTGCAGAAGTGCCTGCAGGCGGCCAGCAATTAGAAGGTAATCTAAGTGCTTATAAAATCGCGTTATTGGTGATTGCAGCTGCAGGACCGTTAGGGGCAGTTCTCACAGCGGCGCCCATTGCTTTTGAGCACGGTAATGGCGCTGGGCTTGCCGGAGCATTCCTGCTGGCGGGAATTCTGATGATTTTTTTCTCGATAGGCTATGGCGAACTGATACGGGCCATCCCTGGGGCCGGGGCATTTTACAAGTACCTTACGGTGATCTTTGGGCGGGGCGTAGGAGCGGGGGCGGCATGGGTTGCCTTAGCCTCTTATCTGGCGATTACCACGGCGATCGCTGTGGCGTCCGGGTATTACACGAATATGACCATGCAAGGCTTTGGTATTGATATCGGCTGGGCAGCATGGACCGTTTTATACGTGGGGGCGATCTGTTACCTGGGTCGGGCGAATATTGATTTTGCCGCAAAGATCCTGGTGCCTTTGGTGCTTGCAGAGTTCTTTGTGCTTTTTCTACTGGGCATTTCCATATTCCTGGATAAAGGTCTTAACGCCTTCCCGGTTCAAGCCATATCGGTAGACGCAATAATGTTGCCGGGGCTGGGGGTTGGACTCATGGTGGCGCTGGCATCATTCCTCGGTGTCGAGTCCGCCGCGCTTTATGCGATGGAAGCCAGGAAGCCAGCAAAAACCATTCCGCATGCCACTCGTCTGGCGGTCGTGTTGGTAGGCGTCGCCTACTTGATCATTATCTGGTTGATCATCGGTGAGGTTGGGTTTGACGCCATCAAGGACGAGGCAGCGATAGCGAAGGGCGGGTTGGTCATTAATTTGTTCACGACTCGTTTGGGTAGCACGATGGCGACAGTGGTTTCCCTCATGCTGTGCACCAGCAACTTTTGCTGTTTGTTGTCACTGCATAATGCTGCGACTCGGTATGTTCAAGTCTTGGCCAAAGACAGGCACTTGCCGAATGTTCTTTCACATATTCATGAAACGAAAAAATCTCCAGCCAATGCAAGTCTATTGGTGACCGTGCTCGTTGCGCTGACCATTATAGTCTCTTCGTCCCTGGGCTATGACGCTTTTGTGTTTCTGTTTCCCGTGACGGTGGCATTGTCGACGCTTGGATTGATAGGGCTTCAGACATTTGTCACATTGGGGGTCGTCGTTCACTTCAAAAAAGCCAACGATAAACGTTATTTTAAAACGTTACTCAGCCCGCTCATCGCACTGGCTGGGCTGAGCACTGCTGTTTATCTCATCTACGATAATTACGGCATGCTAACGGGCAGTGAATCTGCCTGGGTCAATGGTACTCCATTACTTCTGGTTGTCTTGTTTCTCTACGGGATAATCAAGGGGCGCATCAGGAAAGCTGACTCGTCCGGTGTCAAATGATATAGGCCATGCCTACACCGCCGTTAAGCTAGATCTAGGTGGCTGCCGCTTGTTGTCTTTAAAACAATAAACCTCTCGCGGTCGGCGGTTGATGAGGTGTGGGTGCGGGCTTAAGGTTATTTAAAAATAACTCTCGTCACATTGCGATAGAAAGGTAATTAATTGTGAGCGATTTAATTAACGTTGTCGGGCTTGATATGGAGCCCACAAGCTTGATCAAGCACGACCGCGTGCACACGTCGTTGTACACCGACGCCAAGCTGTTCGACATGGAGCTGGAAAAGATTTTCTACAGTACCTGGGTCTGGGTCGCGCACGTCAGCGAGATCCCGGAGGCGGGCAGCTACAAAAGCACCTACATCGGCAAGCAGCCGGTGATCGTAGTGCGCGACCGCAAGAAACAGGTCCATGTGCACCTCAACCGCTGCCGCCATCGCGGCGCTACGGTATGCGAACACAAGAAGGGCAAGACCAACAGCTTTGTCTGCCCATATCACGGCTGGAGTTACGCGCTGGATGGTTCACTGCGTGGTGTGCCGAGCCCTGAAAGCTACGGTGATTGCCTGGATAAGGGCGAGCTGCCTCTGGTCAGCCTGCGTGTTGAAGAATATGCGGGGATGCTGTTTGCCACTCTCAAGGACGACATCGAACCACTGGTCGACTTCCTCGGGCCTGCCAAGAAATGGATCGACCTGTTCATGAAACAGGGCGCCGGCTACCCGATCAAGGTCCCAGGCGAGCACCGTTTCCGTTTTCCGGGCAACTGGAAAATCCAGTTGGAAAATACCACAGACGCCTACCACTTCCCGCTGGTGCACAAGTCATTCCTGGCATCGGTTGATGAGCAAACCCTTAAACTTTTCGACTTCGTTGAAGGGCCGGGCTACGTCGAAGACCTGGGTAACGGGCACAGCGTAATGGTGATGATCCCCGACTTAGTGGATCTGGAAGCCGATCTTGATAAACCGATCCCCGAGCGTTTTGAGGATCTTGCCGCTCAATTGCGCGAAGACGGCATCGAAGAGCAGCAAGTGCGCCGTATCGTTCGTGCTGTCGGTGGCTCGGGTTTCAATCTCAACCTGTTCCCCAACGTTGCCTGTTCCATGGCGTTTTTCCGCGCGCTGCAACCGATCTCGGTGACAGAGACGGAAATTCATCACTCGGTAATCACCATGGACGGCGGCCCTGCTATCGCCAACCGCTACCGCCTGCGTTTGCATGAGCACTTCCAGGGTCCGATGGGCTTCGGCACTCCTGACGATTCCGAAGCCTGGGAGCGTGTGCAGAAAGGCGCCAGTGCCGGCGAAGACTTGTGGATCATGCTCAACCGTGGCCTGCCGGGCGAGAAACCGACCGAAGACGGGCTGGTTAGCGACGTGAGCGCCGAGACCGGCATGCGCGCTGCATACCAGCAGTGGAAAAAGATGATGACGGCAGAGACTAAGTAAATGAACCTGCAATTACTGAATCAAGTCACAGCTTATATCTGGGCTGAAGGCGACATGCTCGACCACGGTGAGTTCGACACCTGGTTGAGCCTGTGGAGCGAAAAGGGTACGTACATTATCCCGATCAACCCGAAGGAAGAAGACTTCGAAAACACCCTCAACTATGCCTATGACGATCATCACATGCGTCAGTTGCGAATCCAGCGCCTGACCGGAGGTGAATCGATTTCCACCAGCCCGCAGCCGCGAACCGTGCGCACCTTGTCACGCTTTCGGGTGCTGTTTGAAAGTGATGAAAAGGTGACGGTACGTTGCGCGCAAAACCTGCGCGAGTTCCGCAAGGACTCCCTAAAACATTACAGCGCGGACATCGTCTACGAGCTTGAGCGCGTCAGTGACACTTTCAAGATTCAGCGTAAGTTGATCCGGTTGATTAACGCTGACGACGCCCTTGCAGGCATCGGTTATATACTTTGAGCTGATACCGCCCATTGCTTGAGGCGGCAGTACCAGCACGGGGTACGCCGACTATTAAAGCGGTACCTTCTTAAGCACGCCAAACGGAGTGATCGGAAGGTGCCTTCCCGGGAGGCTAGAATAATCCAGGCTTCCTGGGATGGAGTATCGAGTAATGTTGAGTACTGGGCATTCCCTCAGCACAGGCAGCCCGTTCTTTCAAATCAGGCTGATTGTCGCGAAGTTTCCTGAGGGTTCCAGTTACGGGGTTAGATATAAGTGTCTGTTGATGTAGGTATTCCTTGTCTAATCCTCACCATTGAGGCTTGACCACTGATTCATGCTTAGCGCTCGGCCACATACAACCATGTTGTACCCAAGCTGTTGATCGAACACGATAATGCCTATATCTGGTATGCGATAGAACTGTTCAAGCGAGCTGAAGCCAGGAGGTGGGCATAATAGATCACGTAACTAAAAAATAATAAGCTTTGAAGGCATTTATTAGTGGCTCAGATTGACCACGTCAAAAACTGCAGAATCCTGGCGACATTTAAATACAGGTTAATCAATAACCTATTTATACATCGCTTAACTCAATAAAAAAAATGGAAATGCAACCATGCGTCGATACTCCGTGTTTCACCTTTGTACTCTCGCTGCACTGTTCAATACGACAATTCCTGCGAACGCTTATGAGCTTTTTTCAAAAGACGACACCCATCTCAATGCTAACCTGGATGCGGTTTTTGGCGTGTTCCACAGTCGTGAAAGTTATCCAGCCTCTGGCCGGTTAACACCGGGATCGTCCTCATGGAGAGAGGGCTACATCAAGTATGGCGTGAGCGGCGATCAGGGATTGCGAGGCGCAGGGACGGCCTATGGCGCCTTCTCACTGGTCAGTTCGGCCACCTGGGGGGGCGGGGACGCTGCAGGCTACACTGATGGCTCTGAACGCACCACCAAGATTGAAGATGCTTATTTGGGATGGCGTTCAGGCAACCTTTTTGAAGTCCTTGGCAAAGACGGCATCGACTTTTCATTCGGTCGACAGAATATTGCAGTGGGCGATGGCTTTCTTATTCAAGGCGACGCCTTTAGTGCGGGCCGCGGCCTGGGCGACGGTCAATACAACCGAGGTGGCGCTTTCTACGTGGCTGCCCGTAAGGCATTCGACAGGACAGCAGTTTTACGTATCGGCGGTAAAGAGGGCTGGCGTGGTGATCTGATGTGGCTTAAATCCGACAACCCTACCCAGGCCAATACCGAGATGTACGTCGGTACGCTGGAACACGTCGCTGCCGCGGGTACCGTTGGCCTGACGTACATCAACACCACGAAAATCGCTGAACAGTACGCTTCCCCCCTGCAGCTTGAGCGTGACGGCATGAGGACCTACAGCGTGCGCGCAGTGGGTAATGCGGGCGTGGAAAACCTGTTTTTGTCGGGTGAATACGCCAGGCAAAACAAACCGAATGCGGCGAACGAGGACGCTTGGTATCTGGAAGCAGGGTGGACCTTTGCTGATGCTCCGTGGAAGCCGAGCGCCAGCTATCGCTACAGCCGCTTTTCAGAGGGTTATGACACCTTGTTTTATGGAACGGGCCGTGGCTACGGCACATGGTTTCAGGGTGAGGTGGCAAGTAACTATGCCGGTCCCTTCAATAATAACGCTCGCATCCAGAACGTCACGTTCAAGGTCTCTCCTTTGGAAAGCCTGACCCTTGGAGCCATGTATTTCAATTACGACACCATCGACCGTAACGTGCGTAACACCGACGGTCATGAAATCGACTTGTATGCCGAATGGCGCGTTAATCAACACTTGACCGTCTTGCCGTTGTTAGGCTTCTACCAGCCAGACAAGAGCGCAGAACAGGGGGGGACACAGTTGGGTAACAAAGATACAAATGTGTACACCCAGTTAGTGTTTGCTACTACATTTTGAGACCTGGCAGGTGACTGATGTCACCTGACTTGTCCCTGACTGTTAGATAAAGTTGTATCCATACTTACGCCATAGCCCACCGCCGGATCGCCGAGTCTTGCCTGGCAAACGTTGTGTGCTTCTTGCGACATCTAGCGTGATCATAGAAAAGCATGAAGTAAATAATGCAGTCCGTTATAGAAACCGGCCGAGCGTTTCATCCGGGCGGCTGGAATAGTTTTCCACTTTGCTCCTTGGTGGAGGTGCCCTCGTTCCGGAGGGCACTATTTTTTGTGCAGCCACTCTTTGGACCTGGTTTCAAAAGTGTATTCAGGTTTGAAGAGCTTTAACGTTATTGTCTGACTTGCGACAGTCACTAGGGGCTGAGGGAGGGAGACATCTTTTCGGGACAAAAAACTTAATTTTCGAATTCGCTAAGCCCTAGTCATTGGAGCGAATCCTCGGAACGCCGAAGCCTACGCCGTGGCTCCCACTATTGCCAGAGCTACCCTGGCTGCTGATCGGCGAGGAGGAGCAACATGTTTCGGCCTGAGTCAATAGTAGGTCGGTGCCCTCACTTGGGGAGGAAAGCTACAGCCTATATGAGCGACTTACCCGTCATGGAGTGTGATGGCCCGGGTGGTGAAACACAGCATGCTCGATCATCGTCCTTGAAGACGCAGGCGCCGTTATCAGCGCCCTTGCTCAAGATCGATGCTAATCGCTGAAGCAGGAGCCCTCAGTGATTAACACGGGTAGCAAAGGTGCGCTATGGGCGAGACATCAGAAACGCTAAAACCGCTGAGCTGAAGGACTGCGCAGCCTCCACGTTGGAAAGGTGTGCTGCACACAGCGTGACAAGCTGTGCGCCGGCGATCGCCTGTTTGAGAAGTTCACCGTCAGCCACTGTGGTGACCGGGTCGCGATCCCCGCATACAACCAGAACAGGCAACTGAACGGCGCAAAGCTGGTGAGTAAAATTGGCGTCGCGCACGGCGGAGCAATTGGCGGCGTAGCCCTGTGGGGAGGTGTCTACCAGGCTGTCGAGCAAGCGTTCCACTTCGCCCGGTCGCGAGGCGGCGAACTCGGTACTGAACCAGCGAGTGACAGTCGCCTCACGCAGACTCAGCATGCCAACCTTGCCATCACGCAGGACCATTTCAATACGCGAGTTCCAGACTTCTGTGCTGGCGATCTTCATAGCGGTATTGCAGAGCACGACTTTTTCCAGGCGCTGAGGCGCATTGAGCAGCAACCATTGTCCAATCAGACCACCCATGGATAAACCACAGAAGCTGGCTCGCTGCACATCGAGCGCGTCCAGCAGGGCCAATACATCTCTGCCGTTTTGCTCGATGCTATAGGGTCCGGCACTCACCAATGAGCGACCGTGCCCGCGGGTGTCGTACCGCAACACCCTGAAGTGCTGGGTCAATTCCGGAATTTGGCCATCCCACATCCCTAGGTCCGTACCCAAAGAGTTTGAGAGTAACAGGATGGGCGCATCGGGCTGGCCGTCGAGTTGGTAGTGCAGATCGCCGTCAGGTAGTGCGAGAGTAGGCATGGGAGTTCTTTTTATAGGCTGAGGGAAATGCGACCAATGGCGCTGACAACTCTGAAGGGGTCCTGAGAAAAACCGCTTCGCAGGGTGTGCAGCGCCAGCTGAATTGCGCTTGGTAAAATACCGGGTGTCGATCAGTCCTCTAACGCGCGAACCCGTTCCTGGCGATGTTGCGCTTTGGTTTCTGCAGTCGCCTGCAGGGTGAAGTCGAACTCGATTTCAGCAAAGCGTCCACTGACGCCATGCGCCTGCGCTTTGGCCTGATCGTCGAAGAAATGGATTTCAGCAATCAGCTCGTCGCGGGTGGCGTAGGCGAAGTCATCGTGCAGGTATTTGTCGCCCGCCAGGTTGATCTGGGTGGTCAGATGCCGATAGCCAGGCGCAGAGATGAAGAAATGCACGTGAGCGGGGCGTTGACCATGGCGGCCCAGTTGATCCAGCAGTTGCTGGGTCGGACCGTCCGGTGGGCAGCCGTAGCCTGACGGCACGATACTGCGGAAACGGTAGCGGCCTTCGGCATCGGTTTCGATGCGACGACGCAGGTTGAATTCGGATTGCGAGGCGTCGAAGTACGAATAAGTGCCGCCGGTATTAGCATGCCAGACATCAACAATAGCGCCGCTCAGCGGCTGGCCGTCGGTATCCAGGACCCGTCCTTGCATGAACAGTACGGTGCCGTTGTCCTGGCCATCATCCAGGCGGGCTTCATGCTTGCTCAGCGGTGCACCGGCGACATATAGCGGGCCTTCGATGGTTCGTGGAGTGCCGCCAACCAGGCCGGCCGCTTCATCTTCGGCGTCCATCAGCAGATCCAGATAGTGTTCCAGCCCCAGGCCCGCCACCAGCAAACCGGCTTCCTGACGGCTGCCCAGTTCGTTGAAGTAGTGGACCGCCTTCCAGAACTCTTCAGGGCTGATCTGCAGGTCTTCGATGATCTTGATCGAGTCGGTCAACACCCGATGCACCACGGCTTTCATCCGCGGGTTGCCCTGGTCGTTGTCAATGCCGCTGGCTTCTTCGAAGAACTTCTGCACTTGAGCAGTTTGCGCGATACGTACACTCATGGTTCTTTCCTCATCATCTTGTTTTTATGGCAGTTGTACCGCCGGCATTAGCGGTCGTCGTCGTGCACCGAAGACGGGTGACGGCACAGCGCCGTGACTTCGATATCCATGTAGGGGTAAAGCGGCAGTTGCATCAGGGTGTCGTGCAGCGTCTGATTATCGGTCACGTCAAAAATGCTGACGTTGGCATACAGCCCGGCGATGCGCCAGAGATGCCGCCAGGTGCCTTCACGTTGCAGACGCTGAGCCAGTTCTTTTTCATCCGCCTTGAGTCGGGCTGCCTGATCTGCGGGCATGTCATGGGGCAGTTTTACGGTCATGCGTACTTGAAACAGCATGGTTGACTTCTCTCTTGAGTATCCGTGAGCCCTTGGGCCATTCAGGTTTCAGCTGCGCTGGAAACGTTTCAGGGATGCTTCGTCCAGAGCGATCCCAAGACCGGGCGCTGTCGGAATCATCAGTTGAAAATCCCGGTAGATCAGCGGCTCGGTCAGGATGTCATGGGTCAGCAGCAACGGACCGAACAGTTCGGTGTGCCACTCGATTCGGCCCAGTGTTGCAAAGGCGTGGGCCGAAGCCAGCGTACCGATTCCGCCTTCAAGCATGGTTCCGCCATACAGGCCGATACCCGCGGCTTCGGCGATGGCGGCGGTGCGCAACACCGCACGCGGGCCGCCGTTCTTGGCGATCTTCAGAGCAAATACCGGTGCTGCACCGGCTTTTGCCAAGGCAAAGCTGTCTTCGACGCTTTCAATGGCTTCGTCGGCCATGATCGGCACCGGACTGCGCGCGCTGACCCGCGCCTGAGCCTCTCGATCCTGGCGCGGAATCGGTTGTTCAATCAGGTCGACACCGGCGTCGCCCAGCATCTGGCAGCCGCGTATCGCCGTGGCTTCGCTCCAGGCCTGGTTGAGGTCGACCCGCACGCTGGCCCGGTCACCCAGAGCGCGCTTGATGGCCGCCACGTGGGCAATATCCCTGGCGGGTTCGCCCGCACCGATTTTCAGTTTGAAAATCCGATGGCGGCGGATATCGAGCATCCGCTCGGCTTCCTCAATGTCTTTTTCGGTGTTACCGCTGGCCAGGGTCCAGGCGACCTCCAGGCCATCGCGCACTCGGCCGCCGAGCAACTCGGCAATCGGTAAGCCCAGACGTTTGCCCTGTGCGTCCAGCAGTGCCGTTTCCACTGCGGATTTGGCAAAGGTATTGCCACGCACCACTTTCTCGATGCGCAGCATGGCGGCGTTGATATTGCTGGCATCCTGGCCGATGAGCAGCGGCGCCATGTGGCTGTCGATATTGGTTTTGATACTTTCCGGGCTCTCATTGCCGTACGACAGACCGCCAATGGTGGTGGCCTCACCGAGCCCTTCAATGCCATCGCTGCAGCGCAGGCGCAGAATCACCAGCGTCTGGTTTTGCATGGTGTGCATGGCCAGCTTGTGAGGGCGGATGGTGGGCAAATCGACGATAAAGGTATCGAGGCGGATGATGCTGATCATTGGCGGGTCCTGATCGGGATGGACTGTGCAAGTCCATATCCCTTGGGTTTTTATTTGTAGTAAGCAGAGATTGCATCGCCAGAGGCATTGGGTCCAATATTGAATGAGTCTGGTTTGATACCTGGGAGGTATCGTGGAGTTGCGTCATCTCCGTTATTTTCGCGCTGTCGCGCAGACCCTCAACTTCACTCGCGCAGCGGAGCAGTTACACCTGGCTCAGCCGCCTTTGAGTCGACAGATCCAACAATTGGAGGAGGAGCTGGGCGTTGCGTTGCTTGAACGCACTCGACCGTTGCGCCTGACCGAAGCCGGGCGGTTTTTTTACGAACACTCGGTGCAGTTGCTGGAGCAGCTGGAGCGGGTTTGCGATGACGCCCGGCGTATTGCTCAAGGGCAGCGGCGCTGGCTGGGGATCGGGTTCGCGCCCTCAACGCTTTACGGCGCGCTACCGGAACTGATCCGGCGTCTGCGTAGCGATGGAGGCATTGACCTGGGACTGTCAGAGATGGTCACTTTGCAGCAGGTCGAGGCCCTGAAAAGCGGGCGCATCGACATTGGCTTCGGTCGCATCCATATCGACGACGCTGCGGTGGTGCAGAAAGTGATTCATCAGGATCCGCTGGTAGTGGCGCTGCCTGCCGGGCACCACTTATTGGGCACGCCAGTCAGCATGGAACAACTGGCCCAGGAGCCCTTTGTCCTTTATCCGGGCAACATTCGCCCGAGCTATGCCGACCATGTGCTGCAGCTGTTCGCCCGGCATGATTTGAAGGTCCGCGTGGCGCAGATCACCAACGAGCTGCAGACCGCCATCGGGCTGGTCGCGGCGGGCATCGGTATAACGCTGGTACCGGCTTCGGTCCAGCGCTTGCACCGCGACGATATTGGTTACGCGCCGTTGCTGGACCCTTCGGCCACTTCGCCGATTATCGTCAGTTACCGGGCGGGGGATGAGTCGGCGTTGTTGCAGCGATGCCTAACGTGGATTGCAGAGTTAGTTGAATAGCCATCGACCTCTGATTTGTAGGTACTCGTGCGCCGTTGCTCATGCTCTTAGTACTTTGCCCTGACGGTGGCCCGGTTGGCCGTCACCTACTAAAGTCGCAGATTGATAGCTGTCTTTTGCTGCCGACGGGCGTGTGAGCCTAGGCCAGCAGCACACCATCTGGGTACTCAAGGAGGTGGACTACGACTTCCCACACAGCCGCATCGGCGAACATGCGCGTAACTATTTAGGCAAGTGGAACGGCAGTATCATCTGCGATGACTTCGCCGGCCACTAGGGCAGTTTCAGGTTGGGCGTAACCTAAACCGGCTACATGGCCTATCTGCGTATGACTGCTTTCGACCCGAAGCGGACGCTCAGCTGCTTAAAGATCGGCCAAATCGACGAGGGTGAGGGGCCGCCCTGTGAACTCACTTGCTTATCTGCTTGGTGTTACAGCACGATGCCGGCTCAGAGCAAGGACCGACCCGATGACCAAGCCCCTCGAACAAGAAATCTCAATGTGAATTCACCAGACTACACGGCTAAGGGCGAAGACCTCGGCAACCGCATGATGAAAGTCGACCATGCGGGCGAGCATGGCGCGATCTGTATCTACAGCGGACAGCTGTTTATGGCCCGGCTTTTTGTCCCGGGCATGGTGGATGAACTCAAGGAGTTCCTCTCCCACGAGCGCCGCCATCGGACGGTTTTTCAGGAGGAGCTGCAACGTCGCAGTTATCCCCGCTGCCGTAGTTATTGGTTGTGTGGCATCGGCGGTCTGGCGTTGGGTCTGGTTACTGGCATCTGTGGCCGCAAAGCCATTGTTGCTACTACCGTCGCAGTTGAGAGTGTGGTGCTCAAGCACCTGGCTCATCAACTTCAAGTGCTGGCCGATATCGATCTCCACGCGGTGGCCGCCATTACTTCGATTGTGGAGGAGGAGCAGCATCATCATGACCACTCCGCAGCGCAGATTGATGTGCGCGATCCCTGGTTCAGGATACTGACACCGATGGTGACTGCATGGACTGAGGCGGTAATCTGGATGGGTATGCGTTCTTAGGACGCAGGTGTAATTATCCCGTTTCACTGCCGCAATCTTTTAGACAAATAAACGACTGCTTCTGGCCGATATCAGTAATTGGCGGAGTGCAATGAAGGATCACAGCGCTATTTCGCATTTTCATGCTCTTGATAAACAGCAACAGATCGTTGGCAAACTTCTGCGCTCTGCGGTGCGTCTGTCGGATGAAGTCAAAAAGCCCCTTCGAGAATGACAAACGTACCAGTTGCAGCTCCAACGCGTAGATCCTTTGCCGCTTGGTATTCGGGGCCTTCATAGAAACGCTTGGCGTCAGCAAATGAGTCGAATTCGAATATCACATGCCGCTCATGGGCCTCGCCTTCCAGGTTTGCATACTGTCCTCCCGCGATGACCTTGGGATTGAAAGGTCGCATGGCTTCGCCTGCGGCTTTTGCATAGGCCGCGTAGGCAGTTGCATCCAGTATGCTCACGTGCCCGATCAGATATCCTTTTGGCATTTTCGTCTCTCTTTCAATGGAAAAACTGGCGTGTTTCACAGGCAACATAGCTGCACCCGTCGATATCAAATTGGCTGAGACCTGCCGGATCGGAACTGCCCGGCAATCACTGCGACGCGGGCGCCATACAGTCGTGCCGTATCCAGATCTCCTTGGGACATTTCTTCCGGAGAGGCATCGGCGGGTGTCTGCGCCATGGGCGCGATGTAGGAGCCCATGCGATTCAAGTCGTCACGTTTCGAGGACTTGATGTTCGCCGGTTTAATATCCAGGCCGACCCAGATCCCGGCGTGCTGCCCGGAGAGCAGGAAGAAGTATTCAAGCGTATTGAGCTTGTCGCCGTTAATGCTCGCGCTGTTGGTGAAGCCGCCAAAAATCTTGTTTTGCCATGTGCCTTCGAACCAGGGTTTGGAAGAGGCATCTGCGAATTTCTTGAACTGCCAGCTAGGGCCGCCCATGTAGGTCGGCGAGCCCAGGACGATTGCATCCGCGCCGGCGAGAGTTTGCCAGGCATCATCGGAAATATTTCCCTCGGGGTCGATTGCAACCAATACAGCACCGGTTCCTGCGCCTTCGGCGACTGCGGCCGCCATGCGCGCCGTGTGGCCATAGCCGGAGTGGAAAACGATGACAGTTCGGACGGGCGTGGAGGTTGAGTTCATGCGTGCTCCCTTATGTGCGATGAGTTGCGGACGACATGGGAGCTACTTTACTGAGTGCAAAATGCGCTATAAACCATGCAATTATGAACACGCTGTTATCGTTATGGTGAACAATGCCAAATCTCCAGGCACTTTTGATTTTTGCCCGCGTTGCGGAAATGATGAGTTTCACGCGCGCGGCTGAGAGCCTGGGAATTCAGAAGGGACGCGTGTCGACGGTCATTCGCGGGCTGGAGCGAGAAGTGGGCGCCACCCTCTTGCACAGGACGACGCGCAGCGTGCAGTTAACCGAAGACGGGCGCGCTTTCTATTCGCGTGCACGTGATCTGCTCGCTGAGGCTCAGGACGTGCATTCCATGTTCGGAATCGACGACGCACCTCTAAGGGGGAGATTGCGTGTCGATATGCCGACTGAGCTGGCAAAGACCGTCGTGATTCCCGCTCTGCCGCAACTACTCAGGGGCAATCCTGAGCTAGAGCTGGAACTGTCGAGCACGGATCGTCGGGTGGATCTCGTTCAGGAAGGCTTCGATTGCGTTATCCGTCTCGGGCCAATCATTGACGACACGCTGGTTGCCCGCTCCCTCGGCCAGTTGCGGATGATGAACGTGGCGAGTCCCAGCTACCTGGAAAAGTACGGCATACCGCGAGCACTCGACGATCTGCTCAGCCAGGGTCATCAGATGGTTCATTACACGCCAACGCTTGGCGCCCGCCTTTCAGGATGGGAATATCCGGAAGGTGATGGTTATGCGTCGCTTGCTCTGCCCGGTACGATGCAGGTCAATAACGTGCAGACCTATCATGCTGCGGGGCTTGCGGGGATTGGAATGATCCAGGCTGGGTATTTGGCTCTTGCGCATCACATCAAAGCCGGTGATCTGGTGGAAGTTCTGCCTGATCTACGTCCCGAACCGCTCGCTGCATCGCTCGTGGTCGCGCATCGGCGAAACCTTTCCTCGCGCGTCCGGGCTTTCATGACTTGGATCGAGGCCGTATTAGAGCCTTATTTTGACTAGGTCACGAAGTGAGCAATGCGCTATTCAGTCATTCGTCTCATCGCAGATGCCTGCATGGTGAATATTTGTAAGGGGCACGGGGAACAATCGCTGCTTCTGGCCGAAGATCTCGTGGTCACTTTAATTAGATACCGTGACCAACCGCGAAGGTCTGCCACCTTCCACAGGCTGCAGGTAGCCCATTAGGGCGGTAGCGCTATTCGTTAAGTGCGTATCGAAAAGGTACTTGATCGACACTAGGCAATGGCTCATCGTCCTGCCAGACTGCACGCCCTGCAGCGGTTGCCGCCTGCGACAGGTCGACCCGGTAATGAAATGACTTCCCTCTTTGAGACCGTTAACCCCAGCTACGCGACGGGGAGCATAAAAAAACATATCGTGACGGCGGTAGCCGGTACCGGAGCCAGTTTCCTGGCTATTTTCTTACTGGACATACTTTCAGTCGTTTACATCAGTTTGCTGCACGATGAGCAGGCGTTGGCCGCATTCGGAGTTGTCAAACCCTTTACCTTTCTAATTTCAACACTGTTGAGCGCTTTCAACGTCGCTTGCGGCGCGCTGCTATCCAGATTCATTGAGTATGAACGTCGACACGCTGCTGCCGGTTTTATTCGGTGCCTGTTTCTGGTGGCATTGTCGAGTATCGGAATAGTTGTGCTATTGGAGCTTGCGGGCTTCTCAATGATTGCTCAATGGCTGGGGTTACAAGGCGAGATCAAAACTATCGCCCATGACTACATCTTCATTGTGGCACCCGCAATGATTGTTATGGCGGCTGCTCATTTGTCCATACAAGTCATGCGAACGTATGGAATGGTGAAGGTCTCAATGTGGATGACATTGGGAAGTACTGGATTGTTCGCTGTTATTGCACCCCTCTGTATGTTTGTTCTGGACCTTGGTCTGACCGGCACTGCTATAGCTTATGCAGTCACAGCTGTAGTGACTGGGGCTATCTGCTTCAGCCGTCTGATTGCTCAGCCCGGAATGCCCGGAATCACAGTCGCTGCTCCCATGATTTTGAGTATTCGCAGCTACGCTCCAATGCTCCTTCGTCTGACTTTCCCGGCTTGGCTGGCTAATCTTGCGACATTTGTGAGCCTTGCCTATCTCCTTGCGACGCTGGTGCCTTATGGAGCTTCGGCATTAGCAGCCATGACGATAATTGACCGGTTTATTCAGACCGTTTATTGCTTTTTCTTTGCAATACCCTACGCGCTGACCCCCATCATAGGGCAGAACATGGGGGCCGGTAACGCTGTTCGTGTGCGCGATGCAATAGATTACGCCCGAAGGCTGGTCCTGATTTACGGAGCCCTGGTATGGCTCGCCAGCCTCGGCCTGGGCAGTACTGTGGCAAGGGTCGCCGGGCTGTCAGCAGAGGGCAGCTCCATGCTTGTTCACGTGTTTATTTTCGCAGGACCGCTGTGGATACTGATTGGCAGGGAGCTGGTAGCCGTGGCGGTATTTGTAAGCTTCAAGACCGCATGGTATGTTCCGGCTTTCGCTTGGCTCCGTGCCACTATTGGTACCGTCCCATTTGTATGGTTGGGCTCATCCCTCTACGGCAGTTCTGGCGCTTTTATCGCTATGCTGATGGGTAATGCCGGTGTTGCAATCATTGCCAGTATCATTAGTCAGCGTGTCAGCCTGAAGTGGCAGGCTAAAATGCTAAACATCAAGAAATAAAGTGCTATTTATATGCCTGCGAACCCTATTGATACGCACGAAGTTCCCGCCATCAAGCGTCGTCGTATTCCAAAAGGGGACATGCGCAAAGTCGAAATTATTCGTGCTGCGACAATCATCTTTGCGCGCGACGGGTACGCAGGTTCCTCGCTTTCTAACGTCGCAAAAGTAGCGGGTATCTCAACGGTAGGTCTGCTTCACCACTTTCCCAATAAACTCGCTTTGCTGCAGGCTGTCCTTGAACATCGAGACGCCTATATCGCCGAAAAATTGCAAGAAGCAGAGCAGATAGTGTCATTGGAGGGGTTTTTATCTTTTCTGAAATTCATCATGAAGTTCAGTATCGAAGACGCTTCGGTCAGCCAGGCGCTCATGATCATCAACACAGAAAGCCTTTCGGTCACCCACCCGGCCAACAGGTGGTTCAGTGAACGTTTTGGCATCATTCACCGCCATCTTCAAGAACATCTGAATCTGCTTATCGGTGCTGGACAAATCAGCCCGGACGTTGATGTGAAGCAGGTCAGTCTTGAGATTGCGTCAATGATGGACGGCATGCAGATTCAATGGCTTCGATCGCCTGACGATGTGCAGATTGAAGTCGCCTTCTCGCGATTTCTCCAACGTCTGGCGCTGGATCTGGTTGGGCGGGGATGATTCAGCGGGGGCGGGTAGAGGAGACCAATGGGTTGTTGTAATCGGTGGCCCTCAGGACCACCGATCACTTCCTGTCAGTAAGCTTGCTCTGGTTTGACCTGCACTGCTTTGCGCAATGGAACAGGCAGTGGGTTGGAATCTCGCGTCGTCAACTGCTCAGGGTAAAGCGCCGTCACCGTGCGATTAAGCGCAAGGTTTTCCGAGTCTGCACCGACCAGAACCTTGAATTTTCCAGGATCTACGTTCCAGCTCACCGAGTTGGGCGAGTAGTAGGCAAACGAGCGCGAGTCCAGCGCAATGCTGACTGTCTTGCTCTCGCCTGGCTTCAGATAGACCTTGGAGAAACCCTTCAGCTCTTTCTCCGGGCGTTCTACTTGTGCCTTGGAAGGCTGAACATACAGCTGGGCGACTTCAAACCCGGCTTTGTTGCCAGTATTGGTCACTGTGAATGTGGCCTTGATTGTCGCGCCTGGCACCAGAACGTTATTGGACAGTTTCAGGTCGCTGTATTCATAGGTGGTGTAAGACATGCCGAAACCGAATGGATAAAGCGGTTTCGTGTGTTTTTTGTCGTAACCACGGTAGCCGAGGTAAAGACCTTCGCTATAGGTCATTTCGGTCGGCGGATTTGGGCTGCTGAAATAGTAGGGCACGGGATCAGAGAAGGACGGGTAGCTTGGGTTGTCCTGCACTTTCTTGTCCAGCGTGATCGGCAGCTTGCCCGAAGGGTTGACCTTGCCGAACAGAATTTCAGCCAGTGCCTGGCCGCCTTGCTGTCCTGGGAACCAGGCGTGCAGGGAAGCGGCTACCTTGGTTGCCCATGGCTGCATGTCCATACCGCCGCCGCCATGCAGCACGACGATGGTTTTAGGGTTTGCCAGATGGACTTGACTGATAAGCTCGGACTGGAACTGCGGGAGTTCAAACGGGTGATCGAGGGACTCACCTTCATATTCATAGTTACTGCCAGCAGCGACGACTACAGCGTCGTAATCAGCCAGATTCGCAGGAGGACGCAGCGATGCCCAGCTCATTTGAACGCCATTCAACCCACCCAGCACCGGAATGAAGTTGCCCTTCAATCGGCGATATTCCAGGCGCACATTGTATTCTTTGCCAGCCGTGAGGTTGACCGACTTGACTGTGCGGGGTACGACCGGGATCAGGTCGAATGAGACTTGCCCGCCTTCATCTTCCAGCACCAGTTTGTCGTCAATCCACAGTTTATATGCGCCATCAGCCCTGACTTTGAATACCTGCGGGCCTGAGATGGTCGGCTTGATTTTTCCGGTGAAGCGAGCGGAAAACGCGCCAGGGGTTGGGCTATAACCGTTGACTGTGGTCGTGCCGCTATCAGTGACATTGTTGTTAGTCGCCCAGCTCAAATTGACTCCAGGTTCGACTTGGGTGGCTACCGGGTCGCCTGATAACGAGGTGTTTGAGTAGTACTCAGCTCTCACGCCATTGTTGCTGATAGCTTCCTTGCCTTTGCCGGAGCTTGGCTGATACCAGACCGACGATTTAGGATTGAGGCTCATTTGCGGGAGGTATTCGACATTTGAAGCGTTCGACGCAAGCTGCTTCAGACCACTGAGTTCGGTGACATAGCTTTCCGGTACGGAATAAGGCGTGCCAAAGGGGGAAGTGGGGGGCTGGAAAGCGAGGTCGCCAATAACGGCAATCCTGGCGGTCTTAGGCAATGGCAGCAGCGGTTTTTGGCCGTCAACCGGCTCGTTGCGCAGCAATACTATCGATTCCCTGGCTACGTTCAGCGCGGCTGTTTGACCATGCTCACGATGTACCAGCGGCTGAGCCTTGTTGATTTGTTTGTCGAAGCCGTAGCTGACCAGCGCTCTCAGGTTTCGGCGCGCTTTGTCGTCAATCACGTTCTGAGCCAGCTGACCATTCCAGACATAGGGGAGCAACTTCGTTTCGGTAAACTGCAAGCCACTCGGCATGTCGATATCAGTGCCCGCCCACGCGCCTTTGAAGGCGTCCTGGATGGAGTTGAAATCGCTCATGACATTGCCCTGGAAGCCCCATTGGCCTTTCAGAATATCGGTGATGAGGTGGTGGTTTTCACACGCGTACTCGCCGTTGATTTTGTTGTAGCCGCACATGATTGAAGCGATGTTGGAGTTCTTGACCAGAGATTCGAAAGGCGGCAGATACAACTCCTGCATTGCCCGTTCATCGATGGTGACATTGAGATAGTGACGGTTCGCTTCCTGCTCATTCATCAGAAAATGTTTGCCGGCCGCCTGGATGCCTTGAACCTGGATGCCGTTAGTGACCGCGGGTGCCAGTACCGCGCCGAGGAAAGGATCCTCACCGCTCATGTACTCGGCAGAACGTCCATTGAACGGGGTTCGGTACAGGTTGACTGCAGGGGAAAGCATTTGCTGCCCCCCGGCAATTCGTGTTTCGTAACCTATCGCCAGGCCGAATTCTTTTGCCCGGTTGATGCTCCAAGTTGCAGCCAGAGCGGACGGGGAAGGGTATTGCGCGCCGAAGGTTTTGCCGTTGACTAACACACCCATCGATGAGTCGTAGGCCACGGTGCCTTGCAAGCCCTGCGACTCCAGCTTGGGGATCATGCGTCCATCATCGACCCGGGAGAAGTTGATTTTCTGTGACTGATTCATGTTGTCGAGCATGGCGCCTACTCGCGCTTCAACCTCATTACCCGTCATTGGCGTTACTGCGAGCACTGAGCTGGCTTGTGCGATGCTCAGCGCGAGCAAGCTCAGACTCAAGCTGTGTTTGATCATGGACATGAAACTACCCCTTGGATTGTTCGACGGCTAATGCTGCGCGTTTGAATTGAAAGCTCAGTTGTCTTCATCGGCGGACGGGGCATCAGCGGTCTCGATAGGCAGGTCCAGAATCTTTTGCTCGCCAGTGGAGCCCTGCGTCTTCACTGCATTGGCGCCGGTGATTTGCTCCCGTTTTGTATCTACTGAAGTGCGCAGTTCACTCGAAGTAGAAGGTGAGGGCGTGCTGTGGTCCGAGGCCGATGCGTTGGTTACGGTGAAGACCATAAAAAGGGTTGCAGCAAGAGGCAGCAAGCTTCTAGCCATGAGGAGTATCTCCAAATAGAGGTAGTGTGATCTATGAGCGGCTAAGCAGAACGTGGCTTAAGGCCGTGAGCATAAGTCTGCATATCTTGCGTAAAGTTTCACAAGGTAAAAAATAAATATAAATCTTGATTATATATTTTAAACAATCACGAATATAACTCTAATAGGCTTGATTAATGTGGAATAAATACCAATGAAAATATCAAAAAATAGCTAATTTTTGCTGAATATCATGTTTATTTGGTGATTTGTGCGTATTTGTCAAAACAGAGCGATCGTTAGGTTTTGGTGATATATTGATCCTTGGCTATGTGGACGGACAGTGTTTAGTTTGGGGTAAATTTGAGGCTGCTACTCTTGCCAGGAGTGGTGGCGTAATGATGGCTAAGAAAGTTTTATATTGTTGGTATATAAGCCAGGCTCAAGGAAATCAGAAGGAAGGTGGGTGCATAGCAGTAGTGCGGCTAGTGTGAGTATTGCGACGCACTTTGAAGTTGGCCTTTGGCTAGTGAGCGCGCCATTGCGCGGTAGCACCCAGATGCGCGACGTAAAGCGGTCAGAAGATAGCATCCGCAAAACTTGAGGCTCAGGAGCGTATAGATGCTGCTATTGCAGAAGCGTTGGAGGGAAAGCGACTGCACTCGCACACAGCTGAATTACTCAAAGCGGTAAGGACAGATCTAGGCCAGGCAGAAGCGAAAATTGTCGAGCTGACGACGCGACTCAACTCGGCACTATTAAATCTTCTTGGCATGGAGCAACAGGTTCTCACACTGACTGATCGCAGAGCTGAACAGGCCATAGAAATTCGTAGACTACATGAAGAAAGCAAGAACCGGCAGGCGGCTTTCGAGGCATTCCAGGCTGCCACGGCCAGAAACACCAATGAGCTGCGCGAGGCACATGAGTCTACTTTTCGTCACGAGCGTGCGCAGAACAGCAAGCTGTACAACGAAAGACTCGACCTTGCTTTAAGGAATGTCGATCTGACTAGAGATAATGAGCGACTCGAACAGCAGCTAGCCACCAGTATTCGAGATCTTGCCTCGGCAAGAGCCGACTTGAGCGAAGCGCCAGACAGGCTCCGATCATAGACGGGGGCCTTGTTTAGTTTCAAAACGGTCGCGCCAGCCCGTGCCTCGATTGCCGGACTTGGGACGCAGGTCTGAGAGCGGGCCAACCCTAAGCGTAGTTACTTATGCCAATCCCCAG
Source organism: Pseudomonas asturiensis (assembly GCF_900143095.1). Classification (GTDB taxonomy): domain Bacteria; phylum Pseudomonadota; class Gammaproteobacteria; order Pseudomonadales; family Pseudomonadaceae; genus Aquipseudomonas; species Aquipseudomonas asturiensis. The sequence continues at coordinate 655,709 of NZ_FRDA01000001.1, forward strand.
CATTCACGTAAGTAAAGAGCGCTCTGAAGTAAATCTTACCCTAAACCCCCTATAAAGCCTTCCTATCCAAATCAATAACCTACAATCTATAAACCATAACTAGGCTTAGGTTTGGCGCAGCGTTTACTTCAGGAGAAGTTGAAGTAATTTTTATTTAAGGCATACATTTGAAGTAATAATGCTTTAAGGCATACAGCCAAGATGAATGCTTGTGCACGGTATTGGCGCAGAACTGGGGAAGGTCAAGAGCCAGAGACATTGCTGAGCGAAGCCCCGCTACGTACGTCAGCGTTCGAAGCCAGCGGCAGTGACGCATCCGATAGCTACACCAAAAGTGGTAGCTGGTCGGGATTTTCGGAGCCCGCATCTCAGATGCCGGGAACGCAGACTTATTCGTAAGGCAGGGCATTCGGTCAAGCAGATCTCCTCCCTCGAATACTAGAAAATGCAGCTTCACAAGACTCGCCCTACCGCAGCCAGAAATAAGTGCAGGCTAGCCCCCCCGGCATCAGTAATAGGAACCACAGGAATCTCTAATTGATCGCCCCATAGACAGAGGAGTAGAGGGCCGTCCATACACGGCTGCTGATCGGGCAAGGCCAGCTGCCTCGCATTTCGGTTTCGCATAAGGAATAAGGTTGCTCTACACCAGTGCAACTACTCAGGGTGTGGCAGGATGAATACCCGATAATCGAGTGCCGGTAGATCCCAAACGGGCGGTACCGTCCGTCTGATTATTGAGCATAAGCAGTTACGTACCTCGGTGCTGGACGGAGAACATTGGCTTCAAGACATAAGAAATTCTGCATGGGTCTAATCAGATTTTTGGGACGCTGAGGTAGGATTCATTCATCTCGAGGGATCGGATTACCGCTCCTTCTTGCCAAGGAACTCCACAGCCAAGGGCTTGGCCGGAAGTAATCCCAAGTAAAGCTGCGTTCTCATTACTGTGAAGTATGCAGCACAAAAAAAGCTACGCATACGTACGAAAAACAAGACCGCATAAAAACATCAAAAGGCACAAATACCTCCGATATTGAGGATAAGCCCCTCTCAAGACCACTTGAAGTTGCCGCCATCGTGTGCGATAGGTGAGGGAAAGCGGTCTTGACGAAGGTGCTTTCCATGCCATCACTCAAAAGTAAAATGAGGGGGAGATTAGCCGCTGCGCATGGCCAGCGCACTAATACCACAAATAACCTGTGGCTTTGCTACAGCGTGAAACTCAATCAGGACTTATCACTGAGCAGTAATAATGAGCTGATCTATTGGCTGGCTGATCTCGAATCTAATAGGAATGTAAGGTCATTCAAGTTTGGATATAATATTCACATCCAAGTAAATGACCCAAAGGAAAACTTCAAGCCGATTGACGCCATCCAGGTGATTCTTGATACAGGGTATGAAGAGATACATCATATAACCTCGAAGATTGGACACGTAGATGCTTTCTCTGCGACATTTTGCCTTGAAGACGACAGCGTTCGAAACATAACATATCGAGCTATCACTGAAGACTACCTGGTCATTCGAGCAAAATATGCCGCAAGACTGCTCAGACTTCTGCCCTTTGTAGCCCAGATGCGCTATAAGAAATGGCTGTTTGAGGAGGAGATTATCTTAAACACCCTCAAGATTCTAAAAAGTGGTGATGTTCAGGAAGTTATTGCCAACACCCCCGTGAGCGATGAAATGATAGTGATCGGGATTGTTGCTAAGTTTATTTTTCAAGGGGTTATCAAACAAACAAACTTAAGCATGTCTGATTTTGGGCGCTCAACATGGTGGTCGCTAAGTGAAAGCTAGACGATCTCGTAGAGAAATTATCACCGCAATGGAAGCCACTCGGCCCTGGAGTGACGTCCATACAAGTCTGATGAGTGAATCAGATAAGGAAATTTTTGAAGCAAGGAAGCTAGCGGTTGATATGTACGTTGACGGTGCGCCGCTGGAAGACATCTATAATAGTACAAATATCTCATCTTCGGATGTGGGACGCTTCACGAAGCGTTGCATGTTAGTATGTTCGAACGGAATGGTGGCAGGTTATACCGCTCTGATACCACATTTCAGGATAGCGACTTACGAGAGAGTCGCTCCCATGGATAATCCCGGCGAATCGGGTCGTGGAGGCTATGCAGGTGCTCTCGGGGCACTCTTTAAGCAATACCCTAATCTAGAGCAGTATTTGATAGGAAAAGTAATAACTAAGAAATCAAAGAACGCGCCAAAAGAAATAAATATGAAGCCCAAGGCGTTATTCTCACATTTTCATGATTTTTTGAAAGCAGAAGGACATCCTTCGGATCAGTGGCCGCTGAATGTGGAGTATCAGGGCTATCGAACTGTGGCAAATTTTTTGGAGAAGATTAAACTCAGATATTTTGACGCCTTTACAATGATATCAGGAAGTTCCGAAGCGATTGCAAAATTGGCAGTAGGACGAGGCATTGACTCTATTCTAAAACTCGATGGCTTTCTAGACGTTTTTGAAATTGACTCGCATAAAGTTGATGCCCATTTCGTCGTGGCGATGAGAAATAATGCGGGTCTTCTGACATATGTGCCAATCAAGAGAGTCAACTTGATTGCGATCATTGAAAAGGCAACCTCTGCCGCATGGTGGATGAAGGTGGTATTCAGCCCAGAGGTTAACTCTCAAGATGTTGTTGATATTATTACAGAGTCTTTGAGGAATGTACTGCCAAAACCCCGTACTAACAATTTAAATCTAACCCTCCCCGACGGCGCTGGCTACCCTACCGAAAAGTTCCCAGCGTTGGTAGGCTCTTTGCCTAGCTGCATATTTTTTGATAACGCGTTAGCGCATCAAGCGACCGTTGTCTCTTCCGAACTTAGGAAGCTACTCGGGGTTTCGTTATGCTATGGCGCGCCGGCAAAATTTGAACGCAGGCCCAATGTTGAGCGAGCATTCAGAGAAGTGGCCGCTCATATGATGCGAATGCCCAATCGTGCCAGTTCAAAGCCTGGCGAGGGTGCAGCAGGAATGAGGGCGGCAGCTGAGTACCGTATCGAAGCAGACGAAGTTGAGGAATTGTTGTATTACCATCACGCGATGGCAAACGGCCTACCTTCTGAAGGCAAAGGAGGGTTAAGTCCATTAGACATGATTGGCCAATATTTGGGGCGCGATAATAGCAGCTACATTCCTCGAAGCCCTATTGCAGCAGTTCTTCCATCAATAGCATTCAAAAAGACTGTTGCACAAGTGAAAGTCATCGGCTATCTGAAAAAGGGGGTTAGGGGGTACATTCAAATTGATCGGGCTAGGTATAAGAGTGAACTCCTTTCGTATTCAACCTGGCTCATAGGTAAAACTCTAACCGTCGAAATCGATGAGAGCGATATGAGATCTGTTGAAGCATTTCTGGAAGATGGAGCACCACTTGGTACATTGACCGCTATGGGTGGGTGGGGAAAGACCAAACACAGTCGACGCACAAGAAAGGCTATCAACAAACTAGTGCGGGCCCGACTACTTATCCTCGCACACTCAGACGATCCTGTCGTAGCATTCCTTGAGTACCAAGCAAAAAAAGCGCAGTCACTCCATGCGTCCCAAGAAAAAATTGTCGAAACACCTAATGACCGAAAGAACGCCGGAGCTGCGTCCGCATATAAAAAAGCGCTGCATGAGTCGGGTGAGCCCGCGCCTCCCCCGAAGCCGAAACCTTCAAAACCTAGCACTGAGCCACTCATAGATCCGACTAAGTCTTACGACTCGGTGGTTCCAGATACAGCCCTCAATATTAAGAGTTTATTCAAGTAGACCGGAGACCGTCCAGTGTTTGATTTTGACCCCAAAATAACACCCATGCGAGATCAGCTACTGGAGGGTCATCCTGTTGTTCTTCGAAATTATTTTGTGTTAACGCCGACCATTGAGTGGGCGTACAAACAGGTTCGCGAGCAAGTTTGGTTGAGCATGCCTAGCGTTTATTTCCAGTCAGTCCCTCGGATGGGAAAAACTCAGTGTGCAACCGCTATTGTAGCAATTTTGCGTAACGACTTTCCCACTCGGTACGTGAAATTTGTTACCGCGGATATAGCCCGGGAGGAAAGTATAATCCATTCTATGGTCAAGGCTATTGGTCTGATGGTCAAGCCCAGGACTAAGTTGAGCGGTATTAGAGATGCCGTGATTGATCACATTATCTGTGAGCTTGCCAGCCTCGGGAGTACTCATTTTATATTAGTGATTGATGAGATGCAGGCCCTAGACTACAAGGACTATCAGCATCTTCAAGTGCTGCAAAATATCCTGAGTACGCGTGGTTTAAAGCTCACGACTGTTGGCTTCGCACAAAATGAAATCGATAATGTCCGAAACTCGCTACATGCTGGGAATCATATGGCTATATTGGCAAGGTTCCTAGGTCGAAAAATTGATTTCGTTGGCTGCGGAAGTGTTGAGTGGCTTGGTGCAATTTTAGCGTATTTCGACGAGGGGTCGGCCTATCCGCATGGCAGCAAATGTAGTTTTACTGAATTCTTTTTGCCCAAGGCATTCCATGCGGGCTTCAGGCTGGTGTCGATGGCTGACGAAATTTATCGGCACTCGATGAATTGCGTGGTGGCAGCGGGTGCTAAGACAATCCCGACCGAGCATATATTCCTAACTATGTCATACCTGCTAGTCGGCGCTAGGCTGAACGACTGTGAGAAATTTTCCTTTAGCCAAAAAGAAATCAAAAGTGCAATCAAGAGCTCCGAAATGAGTCAGTTCGCTGCGCTAATGCGTGTCGATCCGCCGAGTGGGCCAGATGATGAGTGATCACAAAGTATTATCATTCATAAGGCGCCTAGCACCTTTCGAGTCTATTTGGTTGATTCTGATCAAGGTGCTGTTGATCAATAAGGTCAGCGGACGGCAGGTGATCGATTTAATTAAAAAACCAGGAATGGAAGGTTCTCGTAATTTTAGTTGGTGGGCAAAAGGCTCCATCGATCAAGGAAGGTTGGAAGATGCGCTTGGTTACCAGCGCGGCGATTTGGATGACAGCTTTCTTACGATGGTACCCAGAGACCACCTTCATTATACGGGGCCTCAAATATGGCACTGCCCTAGTTGCATTAAAATTGGTTACCATTCATCTATATTTTGCCTCCGAAAAATTCAGTTCTGCCCATGGCACGGTGATAAACTTGTTGGCTGCACCAAGTGCTACGAATTGTTAAGTTTACTCCATCTTCCTTCACAAAAATCTCGGAGCTTTCCAGCAGAGCCTGAGCGCATTTGTGAACATATTTTGCCACTTGCTGGGCGATTTATTATTCCAGATCTTTCAGCACCTATATTTCAAGTGATGAGTTCTTGGTATCGTGATTTTGCGGAGTGGTTAGCGGCTTCGGAAAAAATAGTCGGGGGTGACATATTCCGTTGGATTGAATCACCCGAGTATAAACACGATCTAGATGATATGATATTGCAATATCTGGAGGATAAAACCCATATCCCAAAGCCGTTTAAAGCTTGTTTGAGTTTCCCCGTGACGAGGCTCAGTCTTGAATACTCTTTTGAGCGAGAGGGTGGAGTTCCAAGGTATTGGAGTCCTGACCCCAGCACGCGCAGACTATACGACATCCGGTGCATGGGAGCCGTATCGATTTCAAAAATAGACCAGATTCGGTGTATAAAATCTCTCAGGAGGTACATATGGAAAATTTACATTTCAAAACATAGAAAATGTTTTCGTTCTTTTATCAACTTAACGCTTCACCAGCGTATGCATTTGCAGCCTGAATCTAGCTGTTTTGCCTCGCTGGCGTATATTTGTTGGCTGATGCATGCCTTAACAACAAATGATGTGGCGTTGGCACTCGGGAGAGGTCAATGTACATATTCGACATATGGCAGCCGTGACCACTGCCCATTGGCGGAGTTTAAAAATAGCCTGAACAACAAACTGGTGCGATTCTACAGCGTGTGGGGAGCTCTCTTGATCGGTACTGCTGAGAGCGGTGAGACGGTGGTGAAATTCCACAACATGAAGGTAGAGCAGACCCTTAATTACAGTTTCTCTCATACCTACAAAAAAATTCCGTTGGCACCTTCGATCGATGATTCAGAAAAATATGGCGCTTACTTTGTATCGCCATCTCACTTGAAAGAATTGTCGAACTTGCGCTGCGGATGCAAATCAGGAGCCGCGGACTATGTACCACAACATCTTATCGAAGATACAGTTGAACGATTCTACCCTGATGCTACATCTGTTTTGAAGTTTATCGATTCACAGAAATCCAAAATAGTAAAAAGTTACATTTATTTGTGAGATATTGAATACCGCTTACTTTTGGTGGAGAATTTTCATGAAGGGTCGCTTCGTCTTGTATTGTACCGTTCTTGTCGGGATTATCATCGTACCAAAAGTTACGGTATGATAATGATAGTCATCACTTAACCGCACTAGTCGCGCCAATATCGACTGACAGTCATCTTGTTCACACCAAGATTCTGAGACGCCTGCGCCTGGGTTAAGCCCTGGGCTTTGCAATCCTGAATAGCGGTCTTCAAATCTCGATCAATCACTCGGCCGGCCGGCCTGCTGCGTAGCCCATTGTCATCCAACTCTGCCCGCGCTGCCGCGAGTGTGCCGGCGGCATCCAGTTCGCGCATCTGGTCTGCGAATCTCTCCACGAGCGCATCAACAGTTATGCCTTCCTGGATCAGCGTGGCTGCGCCGACTAGCAATAGGGGAGACTCCCCGTAGGCTTCCGACAGATCCTGCAGCTTGTCCAATGTCGGACTCGACTTGCCGTGCTCAAGCTGACTCAGGTACTGACGATTGCTCCCCTCGGGAATTGACTCCTGGGTCAACCCTTTGTGAGCTCGCAGCGCGCGAAGGATCGCGGCTAAAGGTACCTTCATCGACACAGGCATTCCTCAAAACCGAGGATGTAGCCATGTTGCGCCGTAACACTCTACCGTATATAGTAGTCGCAAAGTTACGGCGCAAGTGCGTAGCTCGACCTACCGCTGCGTGGGTTCAGGCAGGCGGTTGAGGGCAGCGGCTCAGGGTGACATCTCTCTACCAGATATCAATTTAGCCCTAAACCGTCGATTGTGATTTTATCCTCTACCCCTAGGCGAGCTGCAGAGCCCAGGTCAGCAGAGGTTACGTCCGGGTTTTGGCAATCAGCTACAGAGGCTGCCTCGGAACTGGATGAAGAACCCAAAGCGCGAAGTGATAACGGTGGTCTCGGAATCGGTGTGCAGCGAACAGAGCAGCGTGAGAGACCTGGACTTATGCGAGGAACCACCAGTGAGCCACACAGCATTGCCAGCCCCTTCGGCACTCATGGTCAAAACCTTCGGATCGACGATTAGAGACCTGACCTTTAACGGTTACCTACGGTGATTCAAAAGGCGAAGGCGGCCATACCAGAGGATGACGTGGTGAGCTTTCTTTTATGCGCGCTATATCGACCTCCGCGGATGACCGGGTTGATCTTCTGTAATCGCATGAGCCTCCTACCCCCGGGTTTGCCTGCCCACACGCCGCCAGTAGTTAGGCGGTTTCACCGCAACGATTACCTGATGGTGCAGGCTGACACGGGCGGGTTGTTCGTGGTGGCGCACCATTACTTTGAAAACGGTGCTATCAGGCCGTTTTTTGAAGTGCATTGAACACAGGTCAACAACACAGGACATCATGCCGGGACAGGTTGAGTAAATTGCTATGCCTACAGACTATAAAACCTTGAACAGCTTGCAGACCGCCGCGGAGGTCAAGCCGACCTCGATTCCCGCGAGCGTCGAGCGTGCTATAGCCGTGCAGTTTGAATTTCCGGCTACCGCTTAAATGTGCTGCGCGAGTGTGGATCACGAAATCAACTGCCTGGTAGGTGTGGTTTACCAAGAACAACGTGGGCGTTTTCGAGATGGAGCGACCGTTCGAACGTCCTCGCTACGTCGAAGGTTCGAGAGCCACGGATACCACGTCTTCGAAACAAGCAATGGCAGCTCATATGTTGTTTGCGAGTGGGCACCGGACGGAATGAGCCCACGATTTTCTGGCGTACGCCACTAGGCATTTGGGACACGAATGCCGCAAGCCAAGCCGTTAAAGGCCACATGAACGATCAAACGTATTCGGAAACAGCAAAGCTCATAACGGTGCCGGCGAGGTGGTCAAACAGGTGTGCAAATACTCACACCGAGCAATCTCTAAACCACCTTGAAACACAGCAAATTCATAAGTGACCGAGCGATGAAGCTACGAATTTACTCAGACCTGCATAACGAATTTCACCGCTTCGATCCGCCGGCGCTCGACCCCGACGTCGACCTGGTCATTCTCGCGGGAGACATCGACAAGAAAGCCCGTGGCGTGAAGTGGGCAAATGAAACGTTCAGTTGCCCGACCGTGTACATCAGCGGCAACCACGAATTTTATGACGGCCACATCGATCAAACTCTTCAAAAAATGCGAGACGCCGCTGAGCCCCATGTCCATCTGCTCGAGAACCAAAGCATCATCATCAACGGCACTCGCATCTTGGGCACCGCAGCGTGGACGGACTTTTCCGCAACGGGCGACCAGGTGGCTGCCAGCAGGATGGCTTGGGAGTGGATGAACGACTTCAATTACATCCGGGCTGATGCGGGGTACCGACGCCTGAGACCCGATGACCTCGTCACTCGCAACCATGCCGCCAAGGCCTGGCTAGCCCAGCAGCTTGCCCAACCTTTTGAAGGCAAAACGATCGTCATTACCCACCACGCCCCATCACCTGTAGTTGTAGGAACGAAGCATGACGGGCATCTGAATGCGGCTTACACCAACGACTGGCCCAGACTCATCGAGAAAGCGGATTTGTGGGTCTTTGGCCACACCCACGAATATACCGACGTAGAGCTGGGTGGTTGCCGAATTGTTTCGAATCCGCGCGGTTACCCCGGTGAGTCAACGGGGTTTGATCCCTTCTTCGAAATTGATATCTGAGGGGGGGGGTGTGCTTTGAAATCAAACGTTATCTCTTTCGCAGGGCGCGCACCTTCTCGGTCTGAAACGATGAAAAAAGAAAGTATGCCTTGCGAGGTTGTCCAGGCAATGAGTAACGACTGGGGTGTCCTCGTGGATGCTTATCTGTTCAACGCAGCTCGTGTCGGGGATCGCTTTGCAGCAACGGTGTTCTGTGATCGGTCTGGAATGGTTCCCGACGGTGGGACAGTTGCCACCAACCCAGTACGCCTGATCGCTGTCCGGGGGGTGTTCAAGCTCTTTCAAACCTTGGATGGTGCGGATCATTACGTTCTAGTGACGGAACATAACGGGGGAGAGCTACTCGATGGTCGACCAACCAATTACGCAAAGGGGCATCGTGGCGTTGAATAACGCCTCAAGCACTATTTACTGTGACTTACAGATGTCTGTTGCTCAAGCGCGCGAGCTCCATGCTCTTGTTCGAGGGCTAAGTGCTTCAGCGCAACATCCCGGTCTCGAAAGCGTGTTCCGTGATATCGAGGAAGAGTTTGGTCGCTCGGTGAGTAGCTCGTCTGAAAACGTTCGTTAACCAGCGCGCGCCGAGCGTGCGCACTAACAGTCCTTTGGCTATCGCGATATTTGGGGTAGGGCGGGTGACAACGGGGCTTACGTTCCGATGTGCGTGGGCCGAAATTGCCCTAGTTCACTTAAGGATTATTCATGAAGGACTTTGATGTACAGCAAATGATCGGGCCGAGTGTTGTGATGTCTGGACGTGAAATCGAGCTTGAGGATGCGATTCAAGTCACGCGGGAGCAGTTTCCAGACAGCAGTTTTTGCATCGTCGGCGAGTGGGTATGGCTCGATCTGGAAGCGCCTGACCTCGTCATCCAAGAGCTGGCCGCCGAGGGGAAAAAGCCGACAATGTTGCTAGTTTTTAACGTGCTGTTCGACAGTTCATCTACTTCTAGATCGCACTGGTTTCGGTCGACACCGTTGATTGATTTTACGGACGACATGTTTTTTCAAACTGAGTCCAAGGTGTACGTTTTGCTCGGGCATGGGCGTCGGAAATCCATGTCCCTTTCAGCCGTCGTGCGGTTATTCTGAAGGAAAAAGGGAGTCGTAGTGGAAGCGACCTCACCAAGTGCAGTAGGCACCATTGGAGCAGTGGTGTTGGACGCATTCGGAACAATTGTGCGGATCAATCGCCGGTTGAATCCGTATCGCGAGCTCATACGAGAGGGGCGCCGACAAGGCTGTGATCTCACGTCGGAGGGCACTCATTTCATGATGACCACGAACCTTTCGTTGGTCGAGATGGCGTCTCAGATGGGCATCTCTCTCTCGCCATCGAAGCGTCAAGAACTAACACGAGCACTGGAACTGGAACTCGCGTCTATTGAGCCATTTCCCGATGCGTTAGAGGCCATGGCGCGGTTACAAGGCGCAGGCGTGAAATTGGGTATTTGTTCGAATCTGGCCAGCCCATACGGCCCTGTCATCAGAAAACTCTTTCCCAATTTGGATGGCTACGCTTTCAGTTATGAAGTCGGAGTCATCAAGCCTGATCCACTTATCTACAATGCCATTTGTAGCCAAATGGATGTGGAGCCGGGACACCACTTCGGGGGCGAGCGGGGACGCGTATTGATGATTGGTGACTCTAAGAGATGCGACCAGGATGGGCCGAGGTTGATCGGGATGATGGGGCTCCACTTAGATCGTAAAGGTCGTGGGCAAATCTACGACCTTCTGCAATTTGCCGGTCTGGTCATCGACCATAACCGGAAAAGCAGTCCTCATAAGTGATTGGTGAAGACGATGTGGAGCAAGACAACACAGCCATCACGCTACCCAGCTTACAGAGGCGTTGATAGCTGCGCCTGCGAGCGCCAAGGCTTGAAGCTGAAAAAGAGTAAGCTCAGCGGGAAACAGCTAAAAAATAGCCAGGCAATCCCCGTATTTCGGAGTAATAGAGGTGGAATTTACCTTCACTCTAAAGTATGAGTTACAAGCTAGCGACACCGATGCCCTGGTTGAGCGACTGGCAGAGGAGGGGTGTAACGATGCGCTGGTGGGCGTTGGTCAATCCGGGCGCCTTAGTCTTGAATTCGCGAGAGAGGCCGGTAGCGTTAAGGAAGCAGTTGAAAGCGCATTGGAAGATGTCCGCCGTGCTGTACCTGACGCCAAGCTGATTGCAGCGACGCCCGGTCTTGTAGGCCTCTTAGACGTGCCTGAAATCATGGTGGTGTCCCGGCCTCACCTGCGCTAATTGCTCATTAATCACCCCGTGCATGAAGGTCAATGTAAACGTGCGGCCAGTTATCCCTCCGACTAATGCATAAGTGGACGACCATGCGATCATGCGGTGGTTGGTGTCCATCTCTTCTGCTCCCTGTTAGCGAGTAATGAGCCTAAGCCTAACCGAGCTGGCGTTACTGTCCACGCTCAAAAACATTCCGTCAAATGGAGGGAGTGGCGCACTTGGCTGAATAATCATGTTCATCAGCGCGAGCGTTTACTCAATGCCCAAGGCTTCCCAGCGAACGGCAACCTGAGCAAATGAAGCAGCGAAACATCGAACTGACAGCTAGCGAAAAGGTTGTCCGTGAGCCATTGATGCACGAGATGCAGGGCAAAATGACAGATGCCCACCTCGGAGCGATATTTTCTGCTGAAGCGCCTGATGAAGCGTGCCCTGCGGCCGATTTTGACCGTTGTCAAAACGGCAATTTCTTTACCGTTCGTCGCCAAGTCTCCATTTATTTTCGCCCCCCCCACTTGAAAATTTTTAAACGAGACGGAGTTGTTATATTTGAGAGCAAAAGAAAAAGCAGGTTCTGCACTCACGCTGCTTCCTCGGCAGGTCAGCCGGTTTTTGAGGCTTTTCGCTCCAGCTTCTAGCGGTTGGTTGGAGACTTGAAGGCGCAGTTAGGGGGGGCGGGGACATCGGGAATAGGGGAGGTCGCCTCTTTGGCCGATAGGCCGCTGCTTTTCACTTTGGTTTCAAACCCACCGCTTTGAAAAAGCGCCATCGGTGCGTCCGCATCATTTCCAATGTCGTACAACGTGCGTCGTCGCTTGCCAATTGAGGTTTCGTGGATATTGATTTTGAAGGCCGGGTGTGGAAAGAGGCGGCGCTCATTTTCGGTGAGCGGTTGCAAAACCTCGTTCAGGAAGGTATCGCCAGTTTCAAGCGTCAACCTGGACTTGATGAACCCACCAGAATCTATGTGTCTCAGATAGGGCGAGCTGGGTTTGAGGCGCTTGATCGAGCTATGCACGCGCTTGGGAGCTTTGAGAACTCTTGGGATGGCGCTGGCTTCATTGTCGTCCGATCGCGTCTCAGACTGCATCTAAAGCGGCATCTCCAATGGCAGCTGATACAGTCGAAGGGCGCTGCAGATGAAGTCGCTGATGATTATTTCGCAGGCGATCTCGGGCTGTAAAAGTGTGATGGGAAAGCAGTCCTCATAAGTGATTGGTGGAGACCATATGGAGCATGACAACGTACCAGGGCCGCTCACTTCGGAAGAGTTTGACGCAATGATGCGAGAGATGGATGAAGCCCTAGAGTGGATGGTTGACCAGGTCAAGCGCCGCAGGATCGCTCAAGCGTCGTTCCCTTCCACTTTGGAAACCGATATTTAGCCTGTATGTAGCGTTGTGCGTTCGATCCACGTTTGCATCGATCCCGATCCAAAGTTGGCGCTGGGGTGGCTGCGGTGCTTCAAGGTAGAGACCGCCAGATCCGCAGGCCGCGTGGTGGAGTAAGCCGCCTGACCCGGGTCGCCCAGTCAATGGCCGTGAGCTGCAAGCTTCAACCCGATCAAGACTTTTCTGAAGGTAATGGGCGATACCAATGTGCGTCAGGCTAATTCTCGACCAAGTTCGAGGCAGATTTCTTACTCCCAGACAGACGTTGAACATTGAGCATGATCTGTTGGGTAAACGCTCACAATCAAGTCAATCCATTACAGTATGGAACGCGACTATTGGGCGTGGGGAATGAATGCGCAACGATCTGTACCGCCCACGCGTGCTGCTTTAGTCGTTGAAAATCAGCTCTGTTTGCAACGAAGTACTGACGGTTGTTTTATTTTGCTGTATTCGAGCGGCCACCCTCGGCGCTTTCGTAACGACCTCGAAATCAATTCCAAGCTCTTTGAGCACGCCTGAACACCTCAGATCAACCAGTTCGGCTTCTAGTCGATTCAATAGTTCGCGGAGTGGTGCAGGGCTTTCAGTTGCGACCGTGATTGCGATCAAGGTCAGAGGGCTCAAGTCTAGGGTTTGACTGATAGCTTGAAGCTTATCCAGGGTAAGGCTAGATTGCGCGCGTTCGAGTTTGGAAAGGTAAGTGCGACTGCTCGCATCAGAGAGTTGGTTTTGCGTGAGTCCACGACTGTTGCGCATCGCTTTGAGCACGGCGGCGAAAGCTGTCTTTAACGACATTAATCGTTCCTAGAGTGGGGGGCAACCGGATCCTGTCTTGATGGAGTGCTACCCGGCGCGCTATAGCGATTTAGACTAACATCTGCTGTAAGTGCGTTGGTCTATAGTCTGGCAGCTCGCGGATACGCGGGACGGTTTTACGCATGAAAGAACTTGAGCTGATAACACTCTCAGAACCGCGCTTTGAAACTAGAGCCGAGTTTTTCATTGCAGGTCTGGGGGATCGTTTTACCGTCGATAAGAACGAAGGCATCGTCAGCTTGTGGCAAGCTTTCGTGCCTCACATAGGACGAGTTCCAAACCAGGTAAACAGCTGGAATTACGGACTTTGCTGTAATCCTGGAGAGGATGGTAGCTTTGAGTACATTGCCGGCACGGAGGTCTCCCGCGTTGAACGTCTTCCGTCAGCTTTTCGGTACTTCAAAGTTCCAACGCAAAACTATGCTGTGTTCCGACACCTAGGGCACATCTCGACAATCCATAAAACATTTTTCACCATTTTCATTCACTGGATTCCTGGATCTGGTTATGAGCTTGCCGATGCCCCTGAGTTCGAACAGTACAGTTCCGATTTCGAACCGTCTAAAGGCAATGGTTACTTGGATGTCTGGATACCGCTTTCCAGACCCAAGGCACCATAATCGTGGGATCGACCTGTAATTGTTGGAGCTGGGTAGGTGAGTATTCCAGACAGCTCCGCCAACCTCAGGCCTCGGATCGGGAAGGCAATGTGAGCAGGAGGATTACCAACTCTCAGACGTCGATATCTAACCACTGATCACCCCCGAGGGTGGCGCTGACAATCCAGATCAACCGGGATCAATGACGTAGTTCATGCAAATCGCTAACTGGTAAATCGCACCAGCGACGTAGGGCTTCACATCCTCCCGGACGTCTTCACACGACAGTTCTTCTGCGGACAAATGGCATAGCTGATCTATGTCGATGCCCATGGACGCTGCGGTGCTTAGCACAGCGATCAGAGCCTCTCTGGCTTCTCTTGCTTGACTGTCCATAACGACGGTTCCTCCCTGTTCTATCTCAACATAGTCGCCAGTAGCGAAGGCTTCGGATCGATTCGAAATAAACAGAATGCGCGTAATCGCAGTTGTCGATCTCTGCCTTAGCGAATTCGGATTTCACGATTTGCAACAATCCCCTAAGAGGCCAGCGCCCGTTGCGCGTTTGAAATTTGAGCCCCAACTGGTGCAGTTATAATGGCGACCCGGCGTGCCGTGCTGCCCGGCCTTTTACTGTTCACAACCAGAAATCGGCAGTGTCTTTCGATACCCTCCACGCCAATCGCGGGCATCCCGTATTATTCGGGGCTTTGATATCCCAAACCGCGCCGTCACCATCAGCAACCTTGCTGTCGGTCAAGAGTCCAGCCTCCAGCGCCACCTCACAAGGAACGACCGTGAAATTTCCAGGAATACTTGCTGCATCGATTCTGCTCGTCGGCTGCACAAACAGCTCCACCGATCTGCTTACTGACTCAAGGAGTTTTGACGGTGAGATCCGCACAGATTCGAGTGCTGCGGCAGCGTACAGAAATCTTCGGGACGCAAGTCGTCTGTGCCTTGAGCAATCGCCCATGGGCACCCCGGTAACCGTGGAGAGCGAGTTTGACTCAGAGATTCGTGAGGGTCGAATTACCCAACGGATGATCGCCCAAGGTGTGCGGCTGAACCTCTCGATAATCGATATCACAACAGTCTCTGGGGCATCGCCACTGATTAGGCTTTACACCCTAAAAGGACTGAGTGCCGTAGGCACGAAACGTCCTACCCTGGAGGGTGTGAAGAGATGGGTGGCGGGAGATAAATCCTGTTGAGGGCTAAGGCTTCAAGTCCCTGCTCGGGTACCCAGATGTTTGCCGTGTAGCCACGTGATCTCGCCGTTTACGATGACGACATCAATGCCTTCGGCAGGCGCTGTCGAGTTGTCATAGTCCGCCGTGCCGCGCACCGTCATGGCTTTTATTCAGCAAGGCTTCAACTTGTCGTGCACTCTGCAAGAGCTGAATATCGTCTCCGCCAAGGGCGGAGAACATCAGCCCAGTGGGGGCATGGCCGGGGCGATGCATGGGAATGGAAATTGAGCAGCCGTCAAAGACATTGACCAGCCCCGGGTTTCGCAACATCAGGTGATTAGCCCGCAAATAAGCGCCATCGTCTTCAAGACTTCGCAGTGTCGGAGCAACGATGGGAGTGGTCGGCATCAGCAGACAATCGAATCCTGCAAGCGCATGCTGAATGCACTGGATAAAGTGGCGGCGTTGGCGATGGAGGCGTTGGTAGGCATCGGCCGTTATTGCCTCTCCACGGTCAATGCGAGAGCGCACTCTAGGATCATAAAGCTGCCGAGGGAAGGATCGCGCTGCATGCCAGGCCCAAGCCTCGTAGGCCGCAAACCCACCCTCGGCATTGATGGCTTCCACGGCTTTCAGCGCGGGCACAGAGCGGTGCTCAATCTGAACGCCAGCCTCAGACAGGACTTTGAGTGAGTGCTCGAAGTCAGAAACTACCTGATTGTCGGCGTCCACATAGGCCAAGTCCGGTACTAGCATCCTCAAGGCTGATTTAGTTGCAGGTGCGACAGTCGCCGCAGATTTGCCCGCCATGATCTTGAACAGGATGCTGCAACACTCGACGCTATTGGCCAGCGGCCCGACGCTGTCCAGGGTGATCGAGAGCGGAAGTACGCCCTCAAGGCTGATGAATGAGGCCGTGGGTTTGTAGCCTACTACGCCGCAGAGCGCAGCCGGGATTCGGCACGACCCCCCTGTATCGGTGCCGATGGCGCCGTAGACCAGTGCGTCGCTCACAGCCACCGCGGCACCCGAAGACGAGCCACCCGGCACCCTGCCTGTTTCACGCTCGAATGGATTCAGCGGCGTGCCAAGGTGCGGGTTGATTCCCAATCCTGAGTAGGCGAACTCGGTCATGTTGGTGCGGCCTAGCACCACGAACCCGGCAGCTTTCAGCCGGGCAACGGATGGAGCATCGACCGGAGCGGGCTGGGTCATGTCCAGCATCACCGAGCCCGCGAGCGTCTGCTCGCCGCATAGATCGATATTGTCCTTTATGCAAATCGGTATCCCTGCATAGGGGCTGGCTACCGTACCCAGGCGACGCTGTTCGTCCAAGTGGTCGGCGGTTTTCAGAGCACTGTCGCGGTATACGCTGCGAAAAGCTCGCGAACCCTGCCCAAACGGATCCGTGATTTGAGCCAGACAGGCCTCAACCAGTTGCCGACTGGTGATTTGCCCGTGGCCCAAACGCAACGCCAACTCGTTTAATGTCTGCTTCATGACCTAGCCTCGCACTTTTCGGCCGTAAGGCGGGGGAGCGACACTATGAAACGCGGCATCAAGCGCACAGGCTGTTTCAGCCAGTAACACCGCAGTCTCTGGTATCAGCCGACCCATGGTGATGAACCCGTGGATTTGGCCAGGGAAATGTCGACGCGTTACCGCTACGCCTGCGTCCTGTAAACGTTGGCTGTAAGCGGCGCCTTCATCTTCCAGAGGGTCGCAACCGCAGGTCACAACGTAGGCCGGGGGAAGACCGCTCAGGTCGGGCGCAAGGAGCGGTGAAACACGCCAGTCCAGACGGTCTTCTTCACTGCGCAGATACTGCTGTTGTGTCCACCGCAATGTAGCCGCCGTCAGCGGAGGCTCGTCAGCCAACTCTGCCAGTGAGGCGTGTTCTTCGCGGAAATCAGTCGCAGGGTAAATCAGCACCTGTAACGCCAGAGGTGGATGCCCGGCATCGCGCGCCATCAATGTTGCGACACAGGCAAGGTTGCCCCCAGCGCTATCGCCGCCAATGGCGATTTTGTTTGCATCAACACCCAGTTCGGCTGCTTGCTGATGAACAAACGTCAACGCTGCGAACGCATCCTCGGTCGCAGCAGGAAACTTGTGCTCAGGTGCCAACCGGTAATCCACGGCAATTACGATGCAGCGGGCAAGGCTGGCCAGGCTGCGGCAAACGCTGTCGTGTGTATCAAGGTCGCCGACGACCCAACCTCCCGAATGAAAAAACACCAAGGCCGGCAGCAATTCGCCCGTCGCAACGTTAAGACCTCGGTACAGGCGTAGCGGGATTGAGCCCCCCGGGCCAGGCGCCGTCAGCGCTTCCACTGAAGCAATGGTTGGAGGCTCCGCGTTCAGGTTGCGGCGGCTGATTCGAAATGCTTCCCGCGCCTGCTCAGCAGTGGGAACGCCAGTTGCAATCGGCGCCTGGCGCATCAAGGCGACAACCCTGGCTGCACCAGGATCAAGTGTTCTGCGTTGAAATTCGCTCATATGCGCACCTGGGCGATGGCTTCGATTTCGACGAGTGCGTTGGTTGCTGCTAACCCGGCAATAACAGTCGAGCGGGTGGGCTTGTGGGCACCGAAGGCTTGCGCATAGGCTTCGTTGAACGCCAGGAAGTCGTCGCTGTTGGTGATAAATACCGTTGTTTTTACGATGTCCTGCAGGTCAAGCCCGTGCGGGCGCAGTACCTGTTGCAGGCGGGCAATCACAACACGGGTTTGTTCGCCAATATCGCCGTTGATAACGCCGGTTTCGTCGAACGCCAACTGGCCAGAGGTGAAGACAAGATTATCGGCGCGCAAAGACGGAGAGAGATGGGGCGTTGTCATGGTTGTTCCTTGGTGAGGTTTGATGGGTT
The DNA here is from genome assembly GCF_900143095.1 of Pseudomonas asturiensis. Lineage (GTDB taxonomy): Bacteria > Pseudomonadota > Gammaproteobacteria > Pseudomonadales > Pseudomonadaceae > Aquipseudomonas > Aquipseudomonas asturiensis. The sequence continues at coordinate 673,800 of NZ_FRDA01000001.1, forward strand.
TGGAAACGGCGCAAGGCAACGGGCAATCACCCGATCATTCGAAATGCCAAGCGTATCCACGGGTTGAGTGCTGTACTCGCCCCGCAGAAGAACCCGCGAAATGAGAGCTGAAGTACAGGGCGTTATGGTCGGCAAGAAAGCCCAGCATCCACTGTCTCGAGCGATTGGCAGCTTCTGGTAAATCGCAGAAACATGATGCCCAATTCGGGTGACCGACCTGGATGGGATGGTGCATGACGTCGCCGCCAAACATCGCAACGTCGTCCCCCGACTTCATGGAAATGGACATGTGCCCAACGCTATGACCGGGGGTAGGGTGGAAGTAAAACTCATCGAGAAAAGCGCCCCCTTCAGGCTCAATCATCACCGCCTGACCCGACGCAATGACCGGCATTACACTGTCGACAAAGGCGCTGTAACCGATGGTTTGGCGGCCGGTTTCACTGAGGAAGTAGTCGTACTCGGTTTTTGGGAAAACATACTTGGCATTGGGGAATGTTGGCACCCATTGGCCATCGACCCAGTGTGTGTTCCAACCAATGTGGTCGATGTGCAGGTGGGTAAGCAGGACGTAATCAACATCCTCTGGCTTTACGCCTGCTGCTTCTAGGCGTTCAAGCCAGGGTTCGTCCAGGTGGTGGAAAATGGGTAGCTCTGGCCGGGGTTTGGCATTGCCTACTCCGGTATCAACCAACACCGTATAATTGCCGGTTTTAATGACCCATGTATGAACACTGATGACGAGCTTTTGCGCGTACGCATCGAGGTGTTCGGGTATCAGCCAATGACGTTGATCGGTGATTTGAGTGTCGTCCCACAGCGGAAGCAATGCGTTGGGCGCGAAGTCATCAAACAGCTTCTCCATCACCTTGGTGATGCTGGCAGAACCCACCGTGTAGTGTTTCGTAATCATGATATAGTCTCGTTGATACCGATTGGTCTCATATTGATACCGATCGGTATCTTCGTCAAGAGGAACCGATGAAAAGAGATCCTGAAAAGCTCCCGCCACGGGAGCGCATCCTGGCTGCAGCAGACGAGTTGTTTTATCGCGACGGTATCCGTGGCGTAGGTGTTGAGGCCATTGCTGCCCGCGCGGGCACCACGAAAATGGGCATCTATCGGCACTTCGCCAATAAAGATGCTTTGGTAGCTGAGTGGTTGCGTCTTGAGTCATTGGCCTATGCCGACGTACTCGACCAGTTGAAAATCCACCACCCAGAAGATCCCAAAGCCCAATTACTCGGCTGGGCGCATTTTATCGCTGGACGTTTGGCCGCCGATGCTGACAGGGGGTGCGCATTCGCTAACTCAGTCGCGGAGCTACCGGACAAATGCCATCCTGCTCGCGCGGTGATTGAGGCTCACTCCAAAGACTTGAGTGAACGCTTGACTGCTCTTTGTTCGCAGGCCGGAATCGACGATCCTGAAAACACGGCCAACGAGATTCTCTTTATTCTCGACGGTGCACAACTTGCAGCCCAAAGCCGGGGTGACGCGGAAAAGGTCGGGAAGCGATTGATCAGCATCGTTACTCGGATGCTGGAATAACCGATCTCTATTTGCTCGCTATGAGGGTGTAAGAACTTAGGCCTTACCCTTCGAGAACTGACTAAACAAGACGCTCCTGCTTTATTGGCAATCCATGGCGATGCCGACACGATGAAGTGGTTTGGAGCAGAACCAACCCCATCGTATCGACCATTGGCGACAATCGTTATGCCTCCGTTACGAGGTCGTCTGACCAGGCTGCCGCGATTTTGCCGAAGGAGGACAAATGGCCCTCGGTCTGAGCGGCTGAGTCCCAACTCATCCAGCAAGCGAACCATGGATTGCTTGTCTGTCTCTGAGTAGGTCTGTTGGCCGAGCAAACCATTGAGCTTTGCGAAACGCTCCAGCGTTGGTTTGCCCTCAGCCGGTTCCTCTAGGTTCATTGCTTTGGCGCGGTTGAAAAGGTTTTCAACGTTGTAGGTGGCAAGTCTGATTGGCGATCCTCGGGCTTTGGCGTTGCCCTGCACTCATTGCATCGAGGCCGGCCTTGCACCAAGTGGATACGATGAGGTGAATCCCGTAAAGCCGGAGGCCCTCGAGGGTTCAGGTGATCAGGGGCATCGATGGCGTTAGTACGAACTTTCCAGATAATTGAATTCTGTGGTCTGTATCAAGACGAAATAAAAGTGACAAAGGGATTCGCTGGATTTGTTGCTAGTCTGCATTGCACATTTATGACGGGAAGGTGCCGCATGTCCTTTGTGAACAGGTACGTTGCTGAAATCCTGAAATTACAGGTCTCTCTTTATCATGCCCGAGCAAGGCTGGAGTCAGATACTGATCCTGAGGCGCTGCATGATCTGAGGATTTCGGTACGCCGCATTCGTAGCCTCTTGGCTCCTGTTCGAAATGTCGAGGGGATGGCTCCACTGCGTATTGCAGCTGCGGAGGTAGGGCGCCTGACGACTCCAGTGCGAGATCTGGAGGTGATGATTCACGAACTCACCGAAAGGGGCATGGATGCTGAGGCCAATCGCCGGCGATCCAAGCTACGTCCGGGCTATGAGGCCGCTCTCGTTTCGAGCGAAATGAAGGCGCTTTTTACTCAGTTGGATGCGTGGCCACCTGCATTGCGCTCGTCTTCATTGGCGAACACGCGCGGCGGATTTGAGCAGCGGATCCGAAGGGCGCTCACCAAGCAGGTGGATCGGCTTCACTTTGCTTTGAATGATCCTGATTTTGACCGCCATGAGCTGCGGATATTGGTCAAGCGCACGCGATATTTGACCGAATCCTTTGCTACAGTTTCTCCGCTCAGCAAGAAAGCTGCTTCCTCGCTGAAGTCGGTACAGTCGGCTTTGGGATCGTGGCACGACCACCACCAGTGGTGCCTAAAGGCCGATATTGAAACCGACCTGAAGCCTCTCGCACTTGAATGGGAAGAGGCTTCAATCAAGGCCCTTGATGCAGCGGAGTCCAAATTGCAGGTGCTATCCACGCTCCTGCCGAAGGTGTCTACCAAGCAGCAGGATGCTCGGCAGCCTGTTACCGCTTAGCAAATTCCGGTTGTCAGCATCGGGTCACTGGAGGTCTACTCGGGTAAGCGGGCAGGTAACTCATGAGGTGCATTGATGCGGCTTCTTAGTGTGTCGACAAAGGCGGCTGCTTCGAACTCGGTGCTGAAAGTGACCGGGTAGCTGTCCAGCATAACTAGCCAATCTGTACCTACTGCTGCTTTCTCAATTGCGATGCTCACGATACGTTACTCCTTGTCGTTCCAGCCAACACTTGGCTGAAACAATGGCTTGATAGTCTTCCGATCCGCCGGATCGACCACCCATTTAAAAGCATTTTCATCAAAAGAAAATGATGGCTGATCGCCCTCGGATCAGCCGTCTAAATAATAAAAACGTCAGGAGGCTACACATGAGCTGCCTAATTTGTGCAGGCTATGCAGAGACCATTGAGGCCCAGGATTGGGAAGAACGCAGATGTGATCGCTGTGGCATTACAGAATGTCCAGGCCGCTCATATTGTGCCTGATGGAGCAGGGTCAGATATTCGATGTAGACAAGATGCGCGTATGGCTCCAGTCCAAGCGCTCTGCAGAAGCTGTACCTACTGTTGAGCTGCATGAGGCATTGCTGAGGGTTTGATTGGCATCGAAGCTCAAATCCTGCCAGGTCACTGACCTAGCCGGCCTGGGTGCATCCCGCAGCATCGTCCCGGTCGTGCGCCAGCGGCTACCTTTAGCTCGACGCTGCTCTATTGGTCATGAGTTGCCTCGTCGGCCTTGTCGCTGAACTTCCCGAAACAGCGGATGGTCATCATATCGACACGTGCATAGCGCACTGTCGTCGAAGAGCATTTGCCGACCCGGCTTTCCGAATGAATGCACAGTTTGAAGGGATCACTCATGGGCGCAATGGAAGCAGTTACCTCCAAGCACAAGGATCTGAAGAGACGTGCGACGGTGATCTGTAGCCACGAGGAAGAAATCCTGTTTGTGCGCAAGCGAAACGCCAAATGGAATCTACCAGGCGGTCGCGTTGAGAAAGGCGAGACACCCCTGCAGGCGACAATGCGTGAAATGGCTGTGAAATGGCTGAGGAGACGGGGCTGACGTTCGATCAGCTATCTTATGTTTCTGAGTACGCAGACGACAGAGCTATTCACTTCCTGTTCGAAGCCCGGCGCGCAGAGAACCAGAAGCCACGCGCTTCAAACGAAATTGATGACTGTCGCTGGTTCAACGCAAAAGATCTGGGCAAGCGAAATGTTCGGGGATCAATTCGCACTCTGCTCAAGCGCTGCGATACAGGCATCGAAAATAGCGCAAGGGCCGGCATAACCAGTTAGATCTGAGCAATCGCCCCCAACCGTCTAGAGTTGACCCTGCATCACATTGATACATGGCTCAAGTGCCAGCCGTGTTGGGGGAATCTGGATGCCCCTAGACCTCAGGCACGCTTGAGCGCTGAGTCAGCCACTTGGGCGTGAATCCCTTCCACGTACTGAGCTTTCAGGTCTTCCGCCATCGGGCCCAGTATAGGGTTGCTTTCGAACCTCTTTAGCCGTGCGTCTATCGCCAGGACTACGTGTTCAATAGCCGCATCGATACTTTCCCGCTTGCGGGGATCGAAGCTGATTTTTTCCAGCTCATGATCCAGAGCTTTGAGTACCGGCTCAGCTTCCCGCATCTGAATCCGAATTGCGTCTAGTGTCTGCAAAACGCCTGACCTCCTGTCTGTGATTCCCGATTCTCTCACATCCAAAAACTCGAATTATGAAACCTGCAATCATGTGTCCTTGGCGGGATGCGGAGTGTGTAAGCTAGCTGAAATATAAAGTTCACCAAAGCAGTCGTTCGATCAAAATGACATATTGATAAACTGGAGTCTTTTGCCACCGGAGGGCTCACATGCGTCGCGTTGTTTTCAATCAGAAAGGTGGTGTGGGTAAGTCGAGCATCGTGTGCAACCTGGCCGCTGCAAGCGCGATGGAAGGTTACCGAACTCTGATGGTCGATCTTGATGCCCAAGCGAACTCCACCCACTACCTGACAGGCTTAACAGGCGACGACGTACCGGTAGGCATCGCTGACTTCTTCAAGCAAACGCTGTCTTCAGGGCCAGCGGCCAAGAAAAATCGCGTTCACATCTTTGAAACCATTTACGACAATTTGCACATCGTTACGTCCAGCAGTGAGCTAGCCGACCTACAGCCAAAGCTCGAGTCAAAATTTAAAATCAACAAGCTGCGTCGGCTGCTAGAAGAGCTTGCACAGGACTACGACCGGATTTACATCGATACGCCTCCCGCGCTGAATTTCTATACGTTCAGTGCTCTGATTGCGTCCGATGCCGTGCTCATCCCATTTGACTGCGATACGTTCGCCCGCCAGGCCCTTTATCAAGTGTTGGCCCAGATTGAAGAGCTTAAGGCCGACCATGATGAAACATTGGTCGTTGAAGGCATTGTCATCAATCAATATTCCAACACTGCAGGCCTGCATCGAGTCATGGTCGAAGAGTTGCTAGCGGAAGGTCTTCCAGTGCTCCCGGTCTACCTGAGTAGCTCAGTCAAGATGCGTGAGTCTCACGAGCTATGCCGACCTTTGGTTCACCTCGACCGTCGCCATAAACTGACGAGGCAGTTCGTTGACCTATTGCATGCTTTGGAAGAGACGCAATACTGATTGATAGGGACGACTTTAGTTGGCGTCCAGCAGTCCAATATGCGAAAGAAGTTAGGCAATTTCTTATCTCTAAGGAATCTCCGAACAAGTCCCAAGATGTGCTGAAATACGCCTGACCACCTGATCCGAGCCGCCCATGAGCCAGATGAGCTTTTCCGATTTCGAATATGCCGGCAAGCGTAAGCAGACACGCCGCGAACGTTTTCTCGCCGAGATGGATCAGGTCGTGCCCTGGACAGGTCTACTGGGCCTGATCGAGCCGTTCTACCCCAAGGCCGGCGGTGGTAGAAAACCTTATCCTCTGGAAACCATGCTGCGCATTCATCTGTTGCAGAACTGGTTCTCCCTGAGCGACCCGGCCATGGAAGAAGCGCTCTACGAAATCACGCCCATGCGCCAGTTTGCACGCCTGACC
>NZ_FRDA01000019.1:0-1309 GCF_900143095.1 Pseudomonas asturiensis
GAAGCAACCGGCAGAGCGGCCACATCAGCGGTTTCCAGCGCGGCGACTTGAGCAGTGCTCAGCGCAGCCACTTGGGTGGTTTTCAGCGCAGCAACCTGAGCCGTGGTCAAGGCCACAACCTGAGCCGTGGTCAAGGCCGCCACTTCAGCAGTGGTCAGTGCCGCAACCTGCAGAGCCGTCAGCCCCGGAATCTGGGCAACGGTCAGCGCAGCCACTTGAGCAGTGGTCAGCGCAGCGACAGCCGTGGTCGTCAGGGCAGCCAGATCAGCGTTTTGCAGCGCAGCGATCTGGGCGGTGGTCAGCGCCGCCACTTGGGTCGGCTTCAGAGCAGCCGCCTGAGCGGTGGTCAGCGCCACGATCTGATCGGTGGTCAGGGCCGCGACGTCAGCGGTTTCCAGCGCAGCGATCTGGGTGACTTTCAGCGCCGCAACCTGGGCGGTGGTCAGTGCAGCGACCTGAGCCGTGGTCAGGGCCACAACACCGGCCGTGGTCAGGGAACCGATATCGGCGGTTTCCATGGCCGCCACTTGCGTGGTGGTCAGGGCAGCCACCTGGGCAGTCGTCAGTGCAGCCACTTGAGCGGTGGTCAGCGCCACAACCTGAGCGGTGGTCAGCGCAGCCGCTTGAGCGGTGGTCAGGGCAGCCACCGAAGCGACCGGCAGAGCGGCCACATCAGCGGTTTCCAGTGCAGCCACCTGAGCGGTGGTCAGGGCAGCAACCTGGGTCGGCTTCAGCGCAGCAACCTGGCCAGTGGTCAAGGCAACGATCTGGGCGGTGGTCAGCGCCGCGACATCCGCGGTTTCCAGCGCAGCGATCTGGGCGACTTTCAGGGCAGCGACCTGAGCAGTTGTCAGGGCCGCGACCTGAGCGGTGGTCAGAGCTACAACACCAGCCGTGGTCAGAGAACCGATATCGGCGGTTTCCATGGCCGCCACTTGCGTGGTGGTCAAGGCAGCCACCTGGGCAGTGGTCAAACCGGCCACCTGAGCGGTGGTCAGCGCGACAACCTGGGCAGTGGTCAACGCAGCCGCTTGAGCGGTGGTCAGGGCAGCCACCGAAGCGACCGGCAGAGCGGCCACATCAGCCGTTTCCAGTGCAGCCACCTGAGTGGTGGTCAGGGCAGCCACCTGGGTTGGCTTCAGTGCAGCCACCTGGGCAGTGGTCAACGCAACCACTTGAGCGGTGGTCAACGCCGCTACTTCAGCGGTGGTCAAGGCAGCGACTTGCAGCGCCGTCAGACCCGGGATTTGAGTAACGGTCAGCGCAGCAACCTGAGCGGTCGTCAGGCCAGCGACAGCCGCCGTGGTCA
>NZ_FRDA01000019.1:1459-30738 GCF_900143095.1 Pseudomonas asturiensis
GCAGCGATCTGAGTGGTGGTCATCGCCGCCACTTGGGTCGGTTTGAGCGCAGCCGCCTGAGCGGTGGTCAGCGCAACCACTTGAGCGGTGGTCAGCGCCGCGACATCAGCGGTTTCCAGTGCAGCAATCTGGGCGACTTTCAGGGCAGCGACCTGAGCAGTCGTCAGGGCCGCGACTTGTGCAGTCGTCAGCGCAACAACGCCAGCCGTGGTCAGCGCGCCGATATCGGCAGTTTCCATGGCCGCCACTTGCGTGGTGGTCAGGGCGGCAACCTGTGCAGTCGTCAGCGCAGCGACTTGAGCGGTGGTCAGCGCAACAACCTGTGCGGTGGTCAACGCAGCCGCCTGAGCCGTGGTCAGAGCAGCCACCGAGGCAACTGGGAGCGCAGCCACATCAGCCGTTTCCAGGGCGGCGACTTGAGCCGTGGTCAACGCAGCAATTTGAGTTGGCTTCAGTGCAGCGACTTGAGCAGTCGTCAACGCAACCACTTGAGCAGTAGTCAGAGCCGCGACATCCGCGGTTTCCAGCGCCGCGATCTGGGCGACTTTCAGGGCCGCAACTTGTGCAGTCGTCAGGGCCGCGACTTGAGCGGTGGTCAAGGCCACAACACCGGCAGTGGTCAGGGAACCGATATCAGCGGTTTCCATGGCCGCCACTTGTGTGGTGGTCAGAGCAGCCACCTGGGCAGTAGTCAAACCGGCGACCTGAGCGGTGGTCAACGCGACAACCTGGGCAGTGGTCAACGCAGCCGCTTGAGCGGTGGTCAGGGCAGCAACGGAGGCGACTGGCAGCGCCGCAACATCAGCCGTTTCCAGTGCAGCGACCTGAGTGGTGGTCAGGGCAGCAATCTGAGCCGGTTTCAGGGCAGCGATTTGAGCGGTGGTCAGCGCAACCACCTGGGCGGTGGTCAGTGCAGCCACTTCAGCGGTGGTCAGTGCAGCGACTTGCAGCGCGGTCAGGCCCGGGATCTGGGCAACGGTCAGTGCCGCAACCTGAGCGGTCGTCAGGGCAGCGACTGCGGCCGTGGTCAGAGCAGCCAGGTCAGCGTTTTGCAGGGCAGCCACTTGCGTGGTGGTCAGGGCAGCCACCTGGGTCGGCTTCAGAGCAGCCGCCTGAGCGGTGGTCAGCGCCACGATCTGATCAGTGGTCAGTGCAGCAACATCAGCGGTTTCCAGTGCGGCAACCTGGGTGACTTTCAGCGCAGCGACCTGGGCGGTGGTCAGTGCAGCGACCTGAGCTGTGGTCAGAGCCACAACGCCAGCCGTGGTCAGAGAACCGATATCGGCGGTTTCCATAGCCGCCACTTGCGTGGTGGTCAGGGCAGCCACCTGGGCGGTCGTCAGCGCAGCGACCTGAGCGGTGGTCAGCGCAACAACCTGGGCGGTGGTCAAGGCAGCCGCCTGAGCCGTGGTCAGAGCAGCCACCGAGGCAACTGGCAGCGCAGCCACATCAGCGGTTTCCAGGGCGGCGACTTGAGCGGTCGTCAACGCAGCAATTTGAGTCGGCTTCAGTGCAGCGACCTGGGCGGTGGTCAAGGCAACGACCTGAGCGGTCGTCAGTGCCGCAACATCAGCAGTTTCCAGCGCAGCAACCTGAGTGACTTTCAGCGCAGCAACCTGTGCAGTTGTCAGGGCCGCGACTTGTGCAGTCGTCAGCGCCACGATGCCAGCGGTGGTCAGAGAGCCTATATCCGCAGTCTGCATCGCCGCCACTTGTGTGGTGGTCAGAGCCGCGACCTGAGCGGTCGTCAAAGCAGCAACCTGCGCAGTGGTCAACGCGACAACCTGGTCAGTCGTCAACGCGACGGCCTGGGCCGTGGTCAGTGCGGCAATGGAGGTGACTGGCAGAGCGGCCACGTCAGCGGTTTCCAGTGCGGCGACCTGAGCCGTCGTCAGGGCAGCAATCTGAGCCGGCTTCAGGGCAGCAACCTGGGCGGTGGTCAACGCAACCACTTGAGCGGTCGTCAGGGCCGCCACTTCGGCGGTGGTCAAGGCCGCGACTTGCAGTGCGGTCAGGCCAGGAATCTGAGCAACGGTCAGCGCCGCAACCTGTGCGGTGGTCAGGGCAACAATCGAGGCTGTGGTCAGAGCAGCCAGGTCAGCGTTTTGCAGTGCAGCGACTTGCGCGGTGGTCAAGGCAGCCACCTGGGTCGGCTTGAGCGCAGCCGCCTGAGCGGTCGTCAGCGCAACCACTTGAGCGGTCGTCAGGGCCGCGACATCAGCGGTTTCCAGCGCCGCGATCTGGGTGACTTTCAGGGCCGCCACTTGGGCGGTGGTCAGGGCCGCGACTTGTGCAGTCGTCAGCGCCACAACGCCAGCCGTGGTCAGGGAACCGATATCAGCGGTTTCCATGGCCGCCACTTGTGTGGTGGTCAGGGCAGCCACCTGTGCGGTCGTCAGGGCCGCGACTTGAGCGGTCGTCAGCGCGACAACCTGAGCGGTGGTCAGTGCAGCTGCCTGAGCCGTGGTCAGGGCAGCAATGGAGGCGACTGGCAGTGCAGCCACATCAGCGTTTTCCAGTGCAGCGACCTGAGTGGTGGTCAGTGCAGCAATCTGGGTGGTTTTCAGGGCAGCGACCTGGGCGGTCGTCAATGCCACGACCTGGTCGGTGGTCAGCGCTGGCAATTGTGTGTTCGAAAGAACGGCGATGTTGGCCTTGGTGATGACCGCGATCTGGGCGGTCGTCAGAGCCACGGCTTGGGCCGTGCTCAAGGCGGCGATGTCGGCAGTTTCCAACCCGGCTATGGTTGCGGTGCTCAAGGCGGCAATTTGCGCGGTGGTCAACGAAGAAATAAAGCTCATATACGCGTCCTGTTTAAGGTCATTAACCGCGCTGCCAGCGATGTCGCCGTAGCCTAGGGAGTAGGGATTGGTAGCCCACGTGTCATCGTTAGCGACCGAAGCCCCTGAAACATTAAGAACCAATTATGGTGGCTTTTTGATACAAACAGCTTTTTAGTTATAAAAAATTCCATTTTTATAGGCCCATCCCTAGTATTTGATATCATATAGCCAGTCTTATGCTTTTTACGTGACTTTTTTATGCATTTTGATGAGTGGTTAATGCACACGTCATAACCTTGACCAGACCCGGACTCTTCACCTAGTGTGCTTTGAACCGTCCATAGGTCTGCCACACACGTTGCCGGCCCTCCGGAACAAGCCACTCCCCTCCCTGCACTTCAGCGCGAGGGCCTTGATCGAGTAATTGATTGTGAAAACCTTCCTGCATGTAGGTTGCGGTCCAAAAAGCCAAAGCGGTACGACCAAGGGCTTTGCTTCTGCGCAGTGGAAGGAGCTGCGTTTCGATATCGATGAAAGCGTGAACCCGGACATCGTCGGAACCATGACGGACATGTCCAGGGTTGCGGACGCGTCGGTGGATGCGCTGTTTTCCAGTCATAACATCGAGCACCTGTACCCGCATGAAGTGCCCGTCGCACTGGCCGAGTTCAAGCGCGTGCTCAAGCCGGGCGGCTTCGTGGTCATCACTTGCCCGGATCTGCAGTCGGTGTGTGCCCTGGTCGCGGAGGACAAGCTGACCGACGAGGCTTATCTATCGCCGGCAGGGCCTATCGCGCCTATCGACATCCTGTACGGCCATCGCCCCGCAATGGCCAACGGCAACGTTTTCATGGCCCACCGTTGCGGTTTTACCAAGAAAGTCCTGACCGGCAGCCTGCAGGCAGCGGGTTTTGACATGGTGCTGCCCATTCAGCGTGCGCACCCGGCTTATGACCTGTGGGCCATTGCAGCCCTCGCGCCGATTACCGAACAACAGGTCGTGGAAATTGCCAACGAGCACTTTCCTTCCTGATCCTCGCTGACGGGATCATTCCTGCCCCGTCACACGGCCGTTAAAGACGAGCGAATACCCCTTCGCTCGTCGCCTCTCCTCAAGCGTATTCAACTATCAATTTCGGCAATGATGAGTACCACTCGCATTGACTTCTTAATAAATTCCAGCGGCGTAGCATGACCTCCATACCGAACTGATCCCCACAACTTCGATCTGGAGCAACAACCATGAACACTTCAAAACTGATTTTTGGCCTGGCTTTTTCTGTATTGGCTTCCAGCGCTTTTGCCCTTCCAGCCGTTGAAAACCATGCACCGCTGACTCACTCCATCATTGCAGCTGACGGTGCCGATCGCGTCGGTACAAACCGTGTTGCGGCGGATGGCGCTGATCGTGTCGGTGCGAACCGTGTTGCGGCCGATGGTGCTGATCGTGTCGGTGCGAACCGTGTTGCGGCCGATGGTGCTGATCGTGTCGGTGCGAACCGTGTTGCGGCCGATGGTGCTGATCGTGTCGGTGCGAACCGTGTTGCGGCCGATGGTGCTGATCGTGTCGGTGCGAACCGTGTTGCGGCCGATGGTGCTGATCGCGTCGGTGCGAACCGTGTTGCGGCGGATGGCGCTGATCGCGTCGGTGCGAACCGTGTTGCGGCCGATGGTGCTGATCGTGTCGGTGCAAACCGTCTGGGATAAAACCCGGTGCCGTCTTTGCCTGGCCCGGCATTCGCCGGGCCTGATGGTTAAAGATCGAATTCGTAAAAAACACCTCTTTTTAAATACCTTTTCTTAATACTTTTTCATTGAAAATTTAAAGTCTTCGCACACGCGTACCCGACCGCTCATCGTTATAACAGCGACGAACGGATACGAATTTAAAGGGCGTGGGTTCAACGCCGGATGAGTGCTAAACAGTTCGCGACGCCCCCGGCACTTCATACCGTAACGAATAATAAGGTCAGTCCTGCCCCTCGTGAGCGTCATGACAACACCCCCGTAAGGCTATCAACTTTCAGGGCGTACTTAATTCCCGGCTTTCTGTGAAATCCGTTCGACATATTCAACCACGGCAATGTGGTCAGCCTTTCTTTTTCCCGCGTCGAGAAAGGCCCGAAAGTCATCGTCCACCAACAACTGGTCAATGTTCTGTCGAATCCTCTTCTGCATCGAATAAGGGACACTCGATGCCGGGTGATGTATCTCGTAGGCGCTTTCGAGCACCTCGACCAGTCGAGAACGAAATTTCTCCAGACCCCGTCCGCTGGCGACCCGTTTGTAGGTGGAAAGGAAAAAGGTCTCACCGCGCCCAAGACCACGACTGGTGACATAGGCCACAGCGCACAGTCCCACGCCGCTTCGCTTGCGCCAATGCACCGCAGTGTGTTCATTGAGCTGAAGCACATCTTCGCGACGCCAGGCATGACCACTGTGAATCAGGTGAATGATGGCCGCATCCAGCGCACGGCGAGTGCCGCCAAAGCGCAGGTCCGTGAAACGGGCATACACCTGAACGGTTTTGTTTTTCAGGACCCGCACGATCCAGACACGACCTCTGGCCTCACGTGTAATACCGCGCGGAACGCTGTAGGTGACATCATCGACAGTCTTGTCGTAACACCTCAATCCTGAAATATCGATTTCAGACGGTGTGCTCATGAGCCTATTCAACGTGAGAAGTTTAAATAGTCACGCAGGAAATTCGATAGGGCGTTACAGCAATGTCATCCTGGTGCGGTCATATACAAGGAAACTGTTTCATCTTCGATACATTTATGACGGTCCGAAAGAAGTGTTCTTTTTGCCTCTGGACCTGCGCAGTCGACTGTACTTAACTGTAGCGCATCAGCAGTGACGGATATTGATCCTCTTATAGTCAGGCCCACGTCATGACGACGAATAACCCTTCAGACGCCGTGAACATCGCTGTTGTCATTCCCTGTTTCAATGTCACCCGCCATATACTCGATGTCATCGCAGGCATCGGCAAAGACGTACGCCGGGTCTATGTCGTGGATGATTGTTGCCCGCAAGGCTCCGGCAAGACGGTACAGCGTGAATGCCGTGACGCACGGGTGATGGTGCTGTTCAACGCCGTGAATCTGGGCGTGGGAGGTGCAGTCATGGCCGGGTACAACGCGGCGGTGGCCGACGGCATGGACATCATCGTCAAAGTGGACGGCGACGGACAGATGGACCCGGCCCTTATTCCTGCCTTTGTCGCCCCCATCAAAACCGGCGAAGCGGATTACACCAAAGGCAATCGCTTCTTCAACCTTGAACACATCAATGGCATGCCCCGACTGCGTATCGTCGGCAATACGACACTGTCCTTGCTGAACAAACTGTCCTCGGGGTATTGGGACCTGTTCGACCCGACCAATGGCTACACCGCGATTCATCGCGACGTCGCCCGGCAACTGCCGATGGGCAAGATCAGTCCACGTTACTTCTTCGAGACCGACATGTTGTTTCGTCTGGGAACACTGCGCGCGGTGGTGGTGGACATCCCGATGCAGGCTCACTACGGGGACGAGGTCAGCAACCTCAAAGTGTCCAGGGTTCTGGGCGAGTTCATGGGCAAACACGTGCGTAATCTGTTCAAACGTCTGTTCTACAACTATTACCTGCGCGACATGTCCCTGGCGTCCTTCGAATTACCGCTGGGTCTGTTGTTGCTGACGTTTGGCAGCGTGTTCGGTGCGGTTCACTGGGCGCATGCCTGGCAGACCGGGGTTGCCAATTCGGCGGGCACCGTCATGGTCTCGGCACTGCCCATTCTGGTGGGTATCCAGCTGATTCTGGCGTTCATCGGCCATGACGTGCAGGCGGTCCCCAGACGCCCCATCCATCTTCAGAACAAGTACCTGAACAGTGGCTACTGACAGGGCAATGTCCCTGGCAGCACTGGCCGGTGCGCGCATGCCGATCGGCATCGTGATCAAGGCCGACTCATGAGCGCACAGGCCTCATGCGCGAGGACGGGCCTTTGATCAAGCTCATTATCCTGATCGCCTTGCTGGGGCTGGTGATCAGCTTCGCTCGCACGGCCTGGCTGGCTCAGACGATCAGCACCCGGCTGAAGCTGCAACTGAGCGAACCCACGGTGTTCAGTGCCAGTGTGCTGTGTGTGTTTCTGTTATTCGTTGCGCTGGGCCTGACCGGATCGTCATTGAATCTGGGGCTGCGCAGCACCCCGTTCGTGGAGGCCGACATGTCACGCGTCTGGGGCCACGAACGCCCGATACGCAGCGACGAATGGCTGGTCCTGACGCCGATGGCCATCGCCCAGCATAACCATGAACCGCGCTATCCGGTGATCAACACGTCACTGGGCCTGGACGGCCAGAACATGCTGGTCGTCGGCATGGCTGGCGTGCCGGTGGCACACCTGTCGGCACTGGCCAGACCGGCGACGTGGGGGTTCTTTGTCTTCGACCTGAAAAGGGCGCTCGCCTGGTACTGGTGGTTTCCGGTATTTGGCTGTTTTCTGGCTCTGGCGCACGTGCTGAACACGCTGACTCCGGGCCGCTGGCGACAGAGTTTTCTGTTCGCCCTGTTGTTCGTCGCAGCGCCTTATGTCGTGGCCTGGTCGTTCTGGCCGGCTTACGCCGTCTTCTTTCCGTGCGTAGCCTTACTGTGTCTGCTGAAGATCCTGCACTCACGCAGAATCCGGGTGCTGTTGCCGCTGGGTGTGCTCGCAGGGCTTGCGATTGCGGGGTTTGTCCTGCTGCTGTATCCACCCTGGCAGGTGTCGGTGGGCTATGTGTTCGTGGTGCTGCTGGCAGGTCTGGTGCTGCGTGAGCGGTTATACCGAGGTATCAGGCTCGAACCGATTCTGGCGATACTGCTTGCCGTGCTGGTCGCAGGCAGTGTGCTCAGCAGTTGGTGGCTGAGCGCGCAGGACGCTGTCCACGCCATGATGGGCACGGTGTACCCGGGGCAACGCCACATCGAGACCGGTGGCAATGTCCCCTGGCACATGCTGTTCAAGGGCTACACCAACCTCACGGCGTTGTCATACGCCGAAAATACGACCGTCAATCAAAGTGACATAGCGTCGCTCCATTACTACCTGCTGCCCCTGGCCTGCCTGATGTTGATACGCGCCAGACAGCGCATGCTGACCGCTCTTGAGGTCAGTCTGGCGGTCATGACGGGCCTGATCCTGATCTACATGCTGGTGGGCGTCGCAACCACGCTGTCGACCTATTCGCTATGGTCATACGTGACAGCGAAACGGGCCGATCTGGCACTGGGGCTGGCCAGCCTGATACTGACGCACCTGATGATCGATGGCAGGCGACCGACGTCCTTCGGACACGAAAGCCAGACCTTTGTCGCGTGGACCACGTCGCTGATCTGGGCAGCACTGATGTGCGAAGGCTTGCAGGCATTCGAGGGCCCCGCTCTATCGCGTCTCGACACCTTGATCACACTGGGCCTGGTGCTGGTGGTCATTGCCAGCAGTTATGTTCTGCTCACCCGGCAAACCGCGGCTTTTCTCGGACTGAATCTGAGCTTGTCGCTGGCTGCAACACTGGGCTTTCACCCTGTATCGATTGCGCCTGCACGGGTGAGCGCCAGCCTGAGCGAGCCTGCCCTACCCGTTCTGACGCTCGGTTCGCAGATACCGGCGATGATCCTCGCAGCGTCGGGTCGACAGGTCGTCAATGGTGTTTTTTATTACCCGCAGCCCACGTTGTGGAAAAGACTGGACCCTGAAGGTCTACAGGCTGAACGCTACAACCGTTATCAACACCTGATTTTCCTCAGTCGACCATCCGTCAGCGACCTGCAGATCGAGGTGCCTCAGGCTGATGTGGTCAACGTACTCGTCAATCCTCAACATCTGGATTTCCACCGAACCGGTGCCGGACTCATTGCGGCACCCGACAGCGATGCCCCATTGCTCACTCTCAACCCTGCCTTGGCGTTGCAACACAGCGAAAAAGGCTGGTCCTGGTTCAGGGTAAAGCCCGCGCCCTGACCCGATTAGTCATCCACACGCGGCGGCCAGGCCAGGCCGAAGTCCAGGTGCTCCAGGGTCAGGTTCGGGTTATAGGCATAGTCGTCTCTGATAGACGGCCAGCGCTGGGCCATGTAAGCCACCTCCCCGTTGAAACGGTTTTGTTTTTCCGGTGAGTCTTCGACACCACGGGTAGCCGATTCGTGGTGATACAGCTGTGCGTAGGGTGTCCAGACATTGACATAGCCCGCCTCCTGAACGCGCAAACAGAAATCCACATCGTTGAAGGCGATTTTCAGATTGACCTCATCCAGTCCGCCCACCTGCTCGAATACCGACTTTTTAATCACCAGACACGCCGCCGTCACAGCAGAGAACTCCTGAATCAGCATCGCACGGCCAAAATAGCCATGTTCGCCCCGGGGCAGAAATTTGTGCGCATGGTTGGCGATACCACCAATGCCCAGAATGACGCCGCCATGCTGCAAACGGCCATCGGGAAACCACAGCCGTGCCCCCACGGCACCGACGTCGGGTTGCAGGGCGAGCGAGACCATTTCATCCAGCCAGTCGGGAGAAATGACTTCGATATCGTTGTTGATCAGCCCTATCAATTGGCCCCGCGCCTGACTGACTGCGCGATTGTTCAAGGCTGAGTAATTGAAGGGGCCGTCGTCCCTGAGTACGTAAATATCGGGCTGCTGATCGATCTGCGCGAAATACGCCAGCGATTGGGCTTCGTCGGAGCCGTTATCGATCACGATGATTTCGTAGTGCGGGTAGCGGGTCAGGCGCTCGATGCTGTCGATGCATTGTTTGAGCAGCGCCCAGGCATTACGTGTCGGGATGATCAGGCTCACCAGAGGTCTGGGCTCAGGCAACGCGTAATGCACCTGGTACATGCCGAACGGCAACACTTGGGCCTCGCCCTGACGCCCGCTGCGCTGCAGATGGTCGTTCAGTGCCTTGATGGCCGCATGAGCGGCATACGGCTTTTCCTGCACGGCCACAGAGGTGCTTCCGGCGTGAATACGCCAGTGGTACAGCACACGCGGGATGTGAATAATGTGCGAGGGGCACAGTTTCTCGGTGCAACGCAAGGCCAGGTCATAGTCCTGAGAACCTTCAAAACCCACCCGGAAACGGCCCACCTGTTCGACCAGATCACGTCGATAGACCCCTAGGTGGGAAATCATGTTCTGCGAACGGAACAGATAGGCATTCCAGTCGGACTTGAAGTAAGGATCGCTGCGGCGTCCCTGCTGGTCGATCTTGTCTTCGTCCAAATAGATCACGGCGGCGTCCGGGTGCCGAGCGATGGTCTGCGCCACCCAGTACAAGGCGTGTTCCGGCAGCAGATCATCGTGATCCATCAGCGCGATATAACGCCCACGCGCCAGCTCGAGCGCCGAGTTGCTGGCTGCCGAAATATGACCGTTCTCGCTGCGTAACAGCACCCTTACCTGTGCATGCTGGCGCTGGACGCTTTTGAGATACTCGCGCACGGCCGGATTACCCGAGGCGTCGTCGGCGATGCACAACTCCCAGTGCGGATAGAGCTGATGGAGAACGCTGTCGATGGCCTCGCGCAGCAGATCCAGCGGCGGATCGAAGACCGGCATGATGATCGAAATCAGCGGTGGATCGTCCCACCCTTCCATGTCGCTGATCATGGCCTGCCGGTCACTGTCACCGAGCGTGTCGTAAAGCTTGATCCAGGTGGCGTAATCGTGACGGTCAGGCCCTGCGTTTTCAGGCGCTGCGCCCTGTTCAACGCGTGCATGGCCGACACCATTGAACCAGCGCAAGCGCTCTATCAGGCCACGCACCCCGTGCTCTCGCAACACAGTGGCCACACGTTGTGTGCTGGCCTTGAACCCTCCGCCGCGGCGAATCAGTGCCGGCAGGCGTCGAGAGGCCTTTGCCAGGCGATGTGTAGTCAGCACCGTATGTCGAAACGGCGCTGCAAGCCTGCGGCTATAGGAGCCTTCGAGTTCGTGGATACGCAGGTTCAAATGATGAATATGGGTGTCCTTCTCCACTTGCAGGTGAAGCATGGCACTTTGCAGTTGCTTGATCAGTTCGTCGCGCCCGCGTGCGTCGTGGCCGCTCTCCTGAAACAGGCGCTCGACCGTCTGGAGGGTGCCTGTATCGCCCTCGATGACGTGTTTCTCGATCAACTGGGTGGCGTTGTCCAGTTGATTGACCCGTAGCATCAGCGTCTGGATCTGCTCGGACAGGGGCTGAACGGCCGTACGCAACGACGCCTCGTGCTGCTCGCTCCAGTTAAGGCCCTGACTGATGCGGCGGGCGATGATTTCATCGGTGTACAACACCAGATCCAGCGTCAGGACCAGATCGCGAATGTCATCGCGTTGCGAAAGGTCGATGGGCAGTTGCAGATAAGGGTCGTCGTTGAGGCTGACGAACAGGATGGAAGACCCGGTTTTCTCGACCTCCTGCAGCCCTGATACCCACGGCAGTGCAGCGGTCTGGCCGTCCCACTGCCAGATCACGGTGTCATTTTTGACGATGCACAGGTTATCCAGCGAGAACGTCATACGCCGATCAACCGGGTCGAGCCTGAGCAGACGCGGTGAAGTCTGGACCGTGCTCAGCGAGAACTGCAGATGTTGATGGCCAGGCAACACCTCAAGGCTCAGGGCTGCCTCTTCCTTGAAGCTGCCGGCCTCGTCACTGTAATACAGCCGGGCCTGGCGTCTGGGTGCGGTCGGCGACACCCGCTGATTGATGATCCGGTCGGCTTCCCAGTTCAAAAAATGGCTTGCCTCGGTACCGGTCACGAAGGCCTGAAAATGCGCTTCTTTTTCAATGAAGCCGTCCAGTTGCACAGGTGTGATTTCCAGCCCTGCATGCAGCAGCGTTTCGGTGACGAATTGCCTGCGCGTCAGCGGCATCACGCTGGTGCAGAACGGCATGGCACTGGCGATCAATAGCAACAGTGAGCGCACCAGCAGGTGCCCCAGTTCAACGCCACTGGCAGCCTCCCATTCGACATCGATCAGCGCCGGGCGGCCTTGGGCATCGAGCAAAACGTTTTGCGGCACGGCATCGATAAATATCCCCGGCAGACGCTCGTCGAGGCGCTCCAGCGCAAGCTCATGTCCGTGCTCGACCAGCAAGTCTGCCAGGGCAAGCCGATAGCGGGTCACGAACTGGCTGAACTTGCGAATGGTCCAGTTGGGCGTGCTGGCGATGTCGAGAAACTGCTGGCTGAGCACCTGGCCCCGTCGATAAGGATCGACACGCGACAGCACGTGGCGAAAGTCCTTGTGTGGAAAAGCCTCGTCGCGCAGTGGCTCGTGCCGTACCTCAATCTCGTCCGCCGTTTCGATAAACAGGGTCTGCTTGCAGTAGCCAGGCTTTCGGCTGACGTTGTAATGAGCCGCCAGCAGGTTGGGCATCACCACAGGTGTCAATGAACAGGACGCGGCAATCAAAAAGGAATTGGCCAGCTCCATGCCCAGCCCGTTGTCGAGCACCACCGGCCAGGCGCGCTCCAGGTTAAACAGCGTGGCCCTGGGCAACTGCGGATCCTTGCGCACGTTCTGCCACAGCAATGCGGCGGCGTCGAAGCCTGGGTGCTCGAAACCCCGCGGGGTGACAATGGAATTGGGCAGCTTGTAATCGGGGGCAGGAAACAGAAACTCCGAGCGGCTGAAACCGGCCTGTTCGAGCAGGCCGGTGAGCCGTTTGCGCCCGAAGGTCTGCGGGCCGTTTGCCAGATAACGTCCTTCCACGCCAGCCATCGGCGTGCCCAGATGGTCTTCGGGCGCGCCGGCGAAATATTTCAGGCCCAACTGGTTCTCAATGGCCAGCAGCAAGACACCGTCCGGCTCCAGCAGCTCTCGAACCCTGACCAGCATGTTCAGGGCGGGATCATCGCCGTGATTGAACAGGCTGGCGTACTCCAGCACGCCGATCAGGGTAATGACATCAAAACGTCGGGGCGACTGAAACAGCTCGAAGCGCTCGGCCACGACCGTGACGTTGTCCAGGTCCCGGGTCCGGCTGGCTGCAATGCGGGCGCGACGCACACTGCCCTCCAGGCTCAGGACCGTGGCGCCGCACTCGCCCAGGTAGCGACTGATCGCACCACAACCGGCCCCTATTTCCAGCACATGCCCGGTCAGGCAATGCTCGAAAGGGCGCAGCAGATTGCCCCGCGCGCGACCCAGATGGTAAAGCGAAACCCAGTCCGTGCAGTGCTGGCTCAGTTCGGCTGACAGCACACTCAGGTCCTGGGCCTGGCGCACGATGCTGGCCAGTCGCTCTTCGCTTTCATCGCCATCGCTGTAGGCCAGCCCTTCGTACCCCGGCCGCGTCCACACGCCTGTACGTCGGTCCAGACGATACCCGCTCTGCTCAAGATGGCTCATGGTGCTGTTCCTGATCGAAATCCATGGTGACGGCCAGATCGACGAGCCCGAACAGCGCGGGGGTCGCGGCAACGACGAAGTGAATGGCGTCGTAACGACGATCGTGGGGAACGATCTCTTCGCCTTCGCGGGAGGCAACGCCCAGAGAAATGAAGTAATCGCCTGCGGCCAGACGGTTCCTGAAGCTCAGACACGCCTTGAGCTGCGACCCCGGCGCAAAAAACTGCCGGCCGGCCGCGCAGTCCAGCAGCCAGGAGTTGGTGCCGTAGACCGTGACGCCTTCCTTGGTCTTGAGGGTGAAGCCCAGCACCGGATGACTGACCAGCCGATTGAAGCGGATCGCGACATGCAGCACGACCTCGGCCCCCGGTTCGATCGTGGATGGAAAGGCGTGCCCTTGAGCGGTGAGGTGAAAGTCCATCAGGCTCGCCGCGCCGTCGCCCCAGCGGTACTCATGGCGATTGAAACCGGGCCGCGACCCGAAGGCATCCTGGACAAAGCTCAGCACCGGTCCTTGCGTGCCCGGATCGGCTGATGGCGCGACAGGTGGGCCTGTCACGGCTATGGACGCCTGTGCAGTGTCGCGGTTTCGACCGAACAGAATGTCCATGTAGCGATTGACGACGGCGCGCGGATCGCCGCTCATTTCCACACGGCCGCCTTCCAGCAGAATGGCCCGGTTGCAATGGGTGACCACCTGTTCGCTGGCATGGGTGACCAGCAGGATGCTCGCGCCGTTCTGCTTGAGCTGCCGCAATCGCTCGAAGCACTTGGCCTGAAACTTTGCATCACCGACCGACAGTGCTTCGTCGACAATCAGGATCTGCGGATCGACCTGTGCCTGAACGGCAAATGCCAGGCGTACGACCATGCCGCTGGAGTAGTGCTTGACCGGCTGATCGATGAAATCGCCGATGTCGGCAAAGCCTGCGATGGCGCTGAAACGCTGATCGACTTCTTCACGGTCCAGGCCCAGCACCGAGGCATTCAGGTAGACGTTCTCGCGGCCCGTGAACTCGGGATTGAAACCCGACCCCAACTCCAGCAGCGCCGCGACACGGCCCTGGGTCTGCACCGAGCCGCCGGAAGGCCGCATGGTGCCGCAGATGATTTGCAGCAGGGTCGATTTGCCTGAACCGTTGCGCCCGACAATGCCGACGGTTTCGCCACGCCTGATCTCGAAGTCGATGTTGCGCAGCGCCCAGAATGCCTGCCCGTATGCCTGGCTCGGCATCCCCAGGCGACGCTGCAGCCGGGGCACGAGCGAATGCAGCAGCCGGTCCACGGGCCGGACATAGGTGTAATAGCATTTGGAAACATCACGCACGCTGATGGCGATTTCGTCAGAGGACATCGGCAAACCCCTTGCGGGCTTTCTGGAAGAAGGCAAAGCCCGCCACGGCGATCACACAGGCGATCAGCATCGCCAGGGCCAGGCTTTGCCAGTCAGGCCAACGCCCGAACAGCAGCACGTTGCGGCTTTCTTCGATGATGTAGGTCAGCGGGTTGAGCCTCAGCCAGGGCTGGTAGGCAGGCGGCAAGGCGGCCACCGGATACAGAACCGGCGAAAGAAACAGCAGGACAGTGGTCAGTACGCCAATGACCTGGCCCACATCGCGCAGGTAAACGCCCAACGCGGCCAGTAGCCAGCTGAACCCCAGGGTCGCGATGGCCAGCGGCAGCAGCACCAAGGGAAGCAGCAACGCTGTCCAGTACAGCGTGTGGGTCAGCACCCACTGCGCCAGCAGCAACACAATCAGGCTGGTACCGGTATGAAAAAGCGCCGAGCCCAGTGTTACGACCGACAGTACTTCCAGAGGGAACAGCACTTTCTTCACGTAGTTGCCGTTGCTCATGATCAGCGACGGCGAGCGGTTCGCACACTCGGCAAACAGCCCGTGCACAATCATCCCCACGAACAGCAGAATGGCAAAGCCGCCCTTGCTCGTGTCCTGCCCGACCCAGCGGGCCTGGAACACTTCGGAGAACACAAAGGTGTACACCGCAAGCATCAGCAACGGATTGAAGAACGACCAGGCAATGCCGATCACCGAGCCGCGATAACGGCCGATGACCTCGCGTCGGGTCATGGTGCTGATCAATTGTCTATGGCGCCAGAGGCTGCGCAGCAGATCCAGAGGACCGGCAGCCGGCGCTAGATGAGCGCTCAACATGATGGCTCCAGCGTATGAGGCAAGCGTTGGAAAGCGGGGGTTCAGTCGCCAGGGATATGGCTACCGCACCTGAGACGGGCTCACAGGCGTAAAACACAACGAAGGGCTCAAGGCGTCGCGAAAGCATTCGCTCGTGGCAGGTTGCCAGAGGCTTTGTGCACAACAGTGTGGCAGCCAATCCGCAGGACAGAGGCGTTTGGCGATGGGTGGTTGCGGGTGTTTCAGCAGGTTTACGGAATGCTGCGCTTCTGTCCCCGACACGGCGATCTTTACCGGTCAGCACAGGACCGAGGGAGGCGGTTTGCCGGCGATGGCGTCACCCGAGTCACTGAAAAATCGCCTCCCACAGCCTCGCACAAAAAGCGGTTTCTTCAGCGAGTAACCGTTTTGACCGTTGCCATCAGGCCTGCGGCGGCTGCCCGTTGGAGGCCGACAGACCGCCGTCCACAGGCAGATTGACGCCGGTCACGAAGCGCGCATCGTCGCTGGCCAGAAAGGCAATGACGTCGCCGATGTCTTCAGGCTCGGCAGGACGCCCCAGCGCAATGCGTTCCTTGAACTTGGCCATCAGCGCCTCGTTGTCCATCATGTCTTCGGTCAGCTCGCTGCGCGTCAGCGACGGACACACGGCATTGACTCGCACACCGTCGGCGCCATGATCCATGGCCAGCGCGCGGGTGAAGTTGGTAATTGCACCTTTGGCCGCATTGTAGAAACTCATGCCCCAGTCACCGCCCAGGCCTGACACAGACGATACGTTGACGATATTGCCCTTACTGGCAATCAGCGCAGGCATGGCACTGCGGGTGCAATAGAAAACGCCGTCCAGGTCCACCGACATCAGCGCTTTCCAGTCCTGCACATCAAGTTCGGTGACCTTGCCGGATTTCACGATACCGGCATTATTGACCAGCACGTCCAGACGGCCGAAATGGCTGGCCACTTCCTTGAACAACGCCTCCACATCGCTCAGGTCAGCCACGTCGGTGGCCCTGACCAGATGGCCTTCGCCCTGCAACTGCGCCTGCACGCGGGTCAATTTTTCTTTGTTGCGGCCAACCAGCACGACGCGGGCACCTTCCCGGGCAAAACGCTTGGCCGTGGCTTCGCCGATACCGGAACCGGCACCTGTGACCACGACGACTTTTTGGGTGAAACGATTCATTCGACAGGCTCCAAATAAAGTGAATACGTGACGGGTGGACTGTGAGGTCCCCGGCCGCGTTCACTCTTCTTCGCATATGGCACCCGCAAGCACCCTGAAGCGCTCAAGTCTTCGACTAACCGCTCGTTGACAAACCCCGTACACCCTGCAAATAATCGCCGAGGTTGTACGACAACCTATGACGCCAAAACAATAAAAACAAAGCCGGAGCCCACCCCATGAAGACTCGCGTCTGCACGCTCGCTCTACCTTGCGTTAACCCCTGGATCGCCGTCGCCGCGGCAGGGTCCGGTCCTTTCGCTGCACCCCATGACACTCGTGTTTTATAGATTTCGCTGATTGCCAGCGGACGGTACCCGACTGTCTTTCAGTCGGGGCCATGCCTGGAAACAGGCATCACATAATCCTCGAAGGTGTCGGTCATTGCCTGTGCATGGCCAGAAAGAGAGGACGGTTTCGTTAACAAGGGAGCACAACAATAATGACATCTCACACCACCCGTTCACGCCTCCTGCTGGGCGTTGGCAGCATGACGCTGCTCTGCCCGATGCTCGGCATGGCCGAAGGCTTCGTGGACGACACCAAGGCCACGCTGACGCTGCGCAACGCCTACTTCAACCGCAACTTCACCAACCCTGCGTTTCCCAGCAGTGCGGCCCCGCAAAGCAAGGCCGAAGAGTGGACACAAAGCTTCATTCTCGACGCCAAGTCGGGCTTCACCCAGGGCACAGTCGGGTTCGGTGTCGACGTGCTGGGGCTGTACTCGATCAAGCTCGACGGCGGACGCGGTACCGGCGGCACCCAACTGCTGCCGATCCACAGCGACGGCCGTCCGGCGGATGACTTCGGGCGTCTGGGCGTAGCGGGCAAGGCACGGTTCTCCAAGACCGAAGTCAAGGTCGGCGAGTGGATGCCGGTGCTGCCGATCCTGCGCTCCGATGACGGTCGTTCGCTGCCGCAGACCTTCCGCGGCGGGCAGATCACATCCAAGGAGTTCGACGGCCTGACGCTCTACGGCGGCCAGTTCCGCGGCAACAGCCCGCGCAACGACGCCAGCATGGAAGACATGTCGATGAACGGCCGTGGTGCCTTCACCTCCGACCGCTTCAACTTTGGCGGCGGCGAATACGTCTTCAATGACAAGCGCACACAGGTCGGCGTCTGGTACTCGGAACTGCAAGACATCTACCAGCAGCAGTTCTTCAATATCCTGCACAGCCAGCCGGTCGGTGACTGGACCCTGGGCGCCAACCTGGGCTATTTCATCGGCAAGGAAGACGGCAGCAAACTGGCGGGCGATCTGGACAACAAGACCGCCTACGCGCTGCTTTCGGCCCGTTACGGCGGCAGCACGTTCTACGTCGGCCTGCAAAAACTCAGCGGCGATAGCGCCTGGATGCGTGTCAACGGCACCAGCGGCGGCACACTGGCCAACGACAGTTACAACGCCAGCTACGACAACGCCAGGGAAAAATCCTGGCAACTGCGTCATGACTATAATTTTGCCGTGCTGGGCGTGCCCGGCCTGACCCTGATGAACCGTTACATCAGCGGCGACAACGTACACACCGGCACCATCACCGACGGCAAAGAGTGGGGGCGCGAGTCCGAACTGGCTTACACCCTACAAAGCGGCACGTTCAAAAACCTGAACATCAAATGGCGCAACGCAAGTATTCGCCGTGATTTCAGCACCAACGAATTCGATGAGAACCGTATTTTCATCAGCTATCCGCTTTCGTTGCTCTGACGAATCGGGCCGGGCCCCGCCACTGGAGGGGCCTGGCCCTGTGCAGACGTCTAAGCGGCGGCTTGCAGAGCGGCCTTTTTATACCTTGGCCGCGTTGACAAGCCGCGCATGGGGTGCTGATAATCCGGCAAGTCATACGACAACAGATGACAAAAAATAACAATCAGGAAACGTCCTCATGGCATCGGCTCACACCACGCAAAATCCCTTCAATCGCCTCCTGCTGACAGGTGCGGCAGGCGGCCTGGGCAAGGTGTTGCGCGAAACGCTGCGCCCTTACGCAAACATCATCCGGCTGTCCGACATAGCCGACATGGCGCCCGCCACCGGCAGCCATGAAGAAGTCCAGATCTGCGACCTCTCCGACAAGAACGCGGTACACAGCCTGGTCGAAGGCGTGGATGCCATCCTGCATTTCGGTGGCGTGTCCGTCGAGCGGCCATTCGAGGAAATCCTCGGCGCCAATATCTGCGGCGTGTTCCACATCTACGAAGCCGCCCGTCGGCATGGCGTGAAGCGCGTGATCTTCGCCAGCTCCAACCATGTGATCGGTTTCTACAAGCAGGACGAAACCATCGACGCACACTCACCGCGCCGTCCGGACAGCTACTACGGCCTGTCCAAATCCTACGGCGAGGACATGGCCAGCTTTTACTTTGATCGCTATGGCATCGAAACCGTCAGCATCCGCATCGGCTCCTCGTTCCCCGAGCCGCAGAACCGCCGGATGATGAGCACATGGCTCAGCTTCGACGACCTGATTCAACTGCTCGAACGCGCCCTGTACACACCCAATGTCGGCCACACCGTGGTGTACGGCGTGTCGGATAACAAAACCGTGTGGTGGGACAACCGTCTGGCCAGCCATCTGGGCTATGCGCCCAAGGACAGCTCGGAGGTCTTTCGCGACAAGGTCGACGCTCAGCCGATGCCGGCGGCCAACGACCCGGCAATGGTCTATCAGGGCGGTGCCTTTGTCGCTTCCGGTCCGTTCGGCGACGATTAAAGATCGCTCATCCACCCCCTGAACAGCCTGGAGACGCAAGCCGCATGGACGCCGAACTGATTCTAGATGCGCAAAACGCTACCGGCGAAAGTCCCGTCTGGAGCGTGCGTGATCAAGCGCTCTACTGGGTCGACATCCCGGCAGGCCGCCTGCATCGCTGGCGCCTGAGCGATGGCAGCACGCGCCACTGGCAAGCCCCGCAGATGCTGGCCTGTATCGCGGCCGATGGTCAGGGTGGCTGGATCGCCGGCATGGAAAGCGGCCTGTTCCACCTGCAGCCCCATGAAGATGGCAGCCTGACCAGTACGCCACGGGTCGACGTTCAACACGCACAGACCGGCATGCGCTTCAACGATGGTCGCTGCGACCGTCAGGGGCGGTTCTGGGCGGGCACGATGCTGATGGACATGAACGCCGGTGCAGAGGTGGGCGCCCTGTATCGCTACAGCGCCGGGCAGCAGACGCTTGAGCCGCTGCTCAAAGCGCTCATTGTGCCCAACGGCCTGGCGTTCAGCCCGGATGGCAGGACGATGTACCTGTCCGATTCACACCCCAGCGTGCAGAAAATCTGGGCTTTCGATTACGACACTGACAGCGGCATCCCCCACAACCGCCGCCTGTTCGTGGACATGAACCACTACCTGGGCCGCCCGGATGGCGCCGCCATCGATGCCGAAGGTTGCTACTGGATCTGCGGCAACGATGCCGGCCTGATCCACCGCTTCACCCCACAGGGCAAGCTCGACCGCTCGCTGGTCGTGCCCGTCAAAAAACCCGCCATGTGTGCCTTTGGCGGCCCGAACCTGGACACCCTGTTCGTCACCTCAATCCGCCCCGGTGGCGACCTGAGCGATCAACCACTCGCCGGTGGTGTGTTCGCCCTGCGGCCCGGCGTCAAAGGCCTGGAGGAGCCCGTTTTCCGGGACTGACACAGCAGCACTGAAACCCAATAGCACCGACCAAAAACAAGAAAATCGGAGATATCCATGGACTTCAAACGCACACTCCTCATCGCTGCACTTCCGCTGGCGTTTTGCATGACAGGCATGGCCCAGGCAGAAATAAAGATCAAGTTCGCCGAAGTTCACCCTGCGGGCTACCCGCCGGTGGTGGCAGAGCAGAACATGGGCAAAAAGCTGCAAGAGCAAACCAAGGACGAGATCACCTTCAAGATGTTCGCCGGTGGCGTGCTGGGTTCGGAAAAAGAAGTCGTCGAGCAAGTGCAGTCCGGCGCCATTCAGATGACTCGCGTCAGCCTCGGCATCGTTGGCCCGGTGGTACCGGACGTCAATGCCTTCAACCTGCCGTTCGTGTTCCGTGACCAGGCGCACATGCGCACCATCATCGATGGCGAAATCGGTCAGGAGATGCTCGACAAGATCACCAACTCCAACTTCAACATGGTCGCTCTGGCCTGGATGGATGGGGGTACGCGCAACCTGTACACCAAGAAGCCGGTGCGCAGCATCGCCGACCTCAAAGGCATGAAGATTCGCGTACAGGGCAATCCGGTGTTCATCGACACCATCAACGACATGGGCGGCAACGGCATCGCCATGGCCACCGGCGAGATTTTCAGCGCCTTGCAGACCGGCGTGATCGACGGCGCGGAAAACAATCCACCGACCTACTTCCAGCACAACCACTACCAGAACGCCAAGTTCTACACCATGACCGAGCATTTGATCCTGCCGGAGCCGGTGGTGATGTCGAAAACCACCTGGACCAGGCTCACCCCGGATCAGCAGACTCTGGTGAAAAAACTGGCGCGTGACGCGCAGATGGAAGAGCGCGCGCTGTGGGACAAGGCATCGGCCGCTGACGAGGCCAAGCTCAAGGCCGCAGGTGTGGAATTCATCACCCTGACGCCTGAGCAGAAGAAAGCCTTCTACGACGCGACTCAAGCGGTTCGTGACAAATACGGCGCGCCTTACAAGGACCTGATCAGCCGCATCGAAGCGGTCAAGACCGATCCTGCGCTGATGGCAAAAACCCAAGCTGCCCAATAAGACAGTCCGATAACGCCGCGGGGGCGAGCGCCAGCTCGTTCGCCGCCGCTGTGGTGAGCCTTCATGAAAAATACGTTATTGCGCATCAACGACACGCTGTATCGAGTCTGTATCGGGATCGCGGGGCTGTCGGTCCTGACCATGACCCTGATCATTCCCTGGGGCATCTTTGCCCGTTACGTGCTGGGCAGCGGCTCCAGTTGGCCGGAGCCGGTGGCCATTCTGCTGATGGTGGTGTTCACCTTCTTCGGCGCAGCAGCCAGCTACCGCGCCGGCGCGCACATGGCCGTGGCCATGGCGGTGGATCGCATGCCGATGCAGCTGCGCAAAGTGGCCGTGGTGGTCGTGCAGATCCTGATGGCCATCGTTGCGCTGTTCATGATCTTCAAGGGCTTCAAGCTGTGCGCCACCACCTGGAATCAGTTTCTCGGCGAATTGCCGGGCCTGCGGGTCGGCATCTCGTACCTGCCCATTCCCATCGGCGGCATCGTGACCCTGATTTTCGTCCTGGAAAGGATGTTCCTGGGTGACCAGAGCCACCGCTCCGTCATGCGGTTCGACGTCATAGAAGAAAGCGAAGGAGCCGCATAAATGGACGCATTGATACTGTTGGGCAGCTTTATCGCCTTGATCCTCATCGGCATGCCGGTGGCCTATGCATTGGGCCTGTCGGCACTGATCGGCGCCTGGTGGATCGAGATTCCGGCCGATGCCCTGATGATTCAGATCGCAGGCGGGGTGAACAAATTCTCGCTGCTGGCGATTCCGTTCTTTGTGCTGGCGGGTGCCATCATGGCCGAAGGCGGTATGTCACGAAGGCTGGTGGCCTTTGCAGGCGTGCTGGTGGGCTTCGTGCGCGGCGGCCTGTCGTTGGTGAACATCGTGGCGTCAACCTTCTTCGGCGCGATCTCGGGCTCCTCCGTGGCCGACACCGCGTCGGTGGGCTCGGTGCTGATCCCGGAAATGGAGCGCAACGGCTATCCCCGGGACTTCTCGACCGCCGTGACCGTGAGCGGCTCGGTGCAGGCCCTGCTGACCCCGCCCAGCCACAACTCGGTGCTCTATTCGCTGGCGGCTGGCGGCACGGTATCGATCGCCTCGCTGTTCATGGCCGGGATCATGCCGGGCCTGTTGCTCAGCGCGGTGATGATGGGCCTGTGCATGATCTTCGCCCGCAAGCGCAACTACCCCAAAGGTGAAGTGATTCCGCTGCGTCAGGCGCTGAAAATCGCCGGCGAAGCACTGTGGGGCATGATGGCGCTGGTCATCATTCTGGGCGGTATTCTGTCGGGCGTGTTCACCGCGACCGAGTCAGCGTCCATTGCCGTGGTCTGGTCGTTTTTCGTGACCATGTTCATCTACCGCGACTACAAATGGCGCGACCTGCCCAAGCTGATGCACCGGGCGGCACGGACCATTTCCATCGTGATGATCCTGATCGGTTTTGCCGCCAGCTTCGGGTACATCCTGACGCTGATGGAAATCCCGATGAAGATCACCACGGCGTTCCTGACCCTGTCGGACAACCGCTATGTGATCCTGATGTGCATCAACGTCATGTTGCTGTTGCTGGGCACCATCATGGACATGGCACCGCTGATCCTGATCCTCACCCCGATCCTGCTGCCTGTCGTCGCCAGTGTCGGCGTCGATCCGGTTCACTTCGGCATGATCATGCTGGTCAACCTGGGTATCGGCCTGATCACACCGCCGGTGGGTGCAGTGCTGTTCGTGGGCGCCGCGGTGGGTAAAGTCACCATCGAAGCGACCGTGAAAGCCCTGCTGCCGTTCTACGCCGCACTGTTCATGGTGCTGATGCTGGTGACTTACGTCCCGGCTATCTCGCTGTGGCTGCCACGCGCTGTGCTCTGAATCCTCGTGACTGACTGTCAGCCCTTGCGAGCTCTTGTTCGCGAGGGTCATGACAGCGCTGCTTTTTCCAGCCAAGGAGGCTGGTCCCGCATGTCCGCCCCTGCCCTGTTTCCCCGCCACATCGCCGTCCTGATACTGGCGCTGCTGGCCTGCTCGTTTGCCGGCAATCACATTGCCGCACGCATTGCCTTCGACCATGACACCGGCCTGCTGCTGGCGATTCTGTGTCGCTCCGGTGTCACCCTGCTGGTGCTGGTCAGTCTGGTACTACTGCAACGCGAACGGCTCAACCTGCCCGCCAGCACCTGGCGCTGGCAACTGCTGCTGGGCTTGCTGATCGCGACCCAGAGTTTCTGCATCTACTCGGCCGTGGCCCGGATTCCGGTCGCACTGGCTCTGCTGGTGGTCAACGTCTCACCCATCCTGCTGGCGCTGCTGACTTGGGCGCTGGGCGGTGCTGCACCGACGCGCCGCGCGGCGGCCTTGATGGGCCTGATTCTGTTCGGTCTGGTGCTGGCGCTCGATGTGCCGCACCGCTTGTCCAACCCCGGCAGCAGTGAGCCACAGTGGCTGGAAGGCATTGCCTACGCCTTTACCGCTGCGGTGGTCTTTGCCTTCGCGCTGTGGATCACCGACAACAAGCTGTCGAGCATGCGCGGCACCGTGCGCAGCATGCTGACCATGGTCGTGGTGTTCATCGCTGCTGCTGTCGCCGGTGCCAGCGGTCTGCTGCCCGGCGGCGTGGACCTGCCGACCAGCCGCATCGGCTGGACCGCGCTGGCCAGTCTGGTGTTGCTATACGGCGTCGGTTTTTCGCTGCTGTTCATCTGCATGGCGCGCCTGGACATCGCCCGCAATGCGCCGGTCATGAACATCGAACCGGTGGCGAGCCTGCTGTTTGGCTGGCTGATTCTGGATCAACTGCTCAGCAGCGGCCAGGTCATCGGTGGGTTAATCGTCGTCAGTGGTATCGTCCTGCTGACCTGGCGCCGCGCCACACCGCCTTCACCGCCAAAATCCGTCACTACCGAAGAGGCTCCGCACCATGCCCGCGAACGTTCTGACCCTTGAAGACGGCCTGACCCGGCTGACCCTTGCACCTGAGACAGGCGGCAGCATCGTCAACTGGACAGTCCTGAGCAGCGGCCAGCCATTGCTGCGCCACAGCTCCGACGAAGCCGTGGCTGCGGGCACACCTCGCAAACTGGCGCTGTACCCGCTGGCACCCTGGTCGAACCGGATCGGCAACGGCGGCTTCGACACACCCAACGGCTGGCTCGCCCTGTCGCCCAACAGCGCCAATGACGCGCTGCCCATTCACGGCAGCGCCTGGCAGCAAGCCTGGGACGTGAGCGAGCAGAGCGACACGCATGTCTGCCTGCAGCTCGACAGCCAGATCCCCTTCGCCTATCAAGCCCGGCTGCGCTACACGCTGCGCGACGGCCAACTGAGTATCGAATTGCGCACCACCCACCTGGACAGCCGCGCCGCCTGGCACGGGCTGGGTCTGCATCCTTACCTGCCGCGCACGCCCCACACACGCCTGCAGGCCAATGCCTCGCAGGTCTGGCTGTGCGACGAAGCAGGCTTGCCCACTGAGTTGCAGGACCTGCCCGCCGACTGGAATTTCCGGCACGGCAACACCCTGCCCCGTTCGAAACTGGACAACGGCTTCACCGGATGGGATGGCCGCAGCGTCATTTACCAGCCGGATCTGGGCTACGCGCTGCACTGTGAGGCCAGTGGCAGCGAGTACTTTCTGGTGTTTTGCCCGCAGGATCTGGACTTCTTCTGCTTCGAACCGGTCAGCCACCCGGTCAACGCCCATCACCTGCCGGGTCATCCGGGGTTGAAGCTGTTGCAGCGTGGAGAGTCCATGACGTTGGGGTTCAACCTGCTCTATCGGGCGCTTTAGCCTGCCGATTCATGGTGAGATGAGCAGCATCGAGGGACCGCTCAACCGGGTCAGGCCCGAAGCGCTGGCACACTCGGTGTTCACTTTCGAATCAATGTCGCCCAGCACGAAAACCGTCATCGCTTTGGCCCCCTTGTAACGGCCGTCGACAATGCTCCCCGTACCGACAAGGGTGGTCGTGCGCTGATCTCCCTCCGTCTCAAGGCTGGCGTTGAACGTGTATGTGCTGGTGACGTGGTCATTCCACCTGATCACCCACGTGATGGGCGAGGCCAGGGTGCGCAGCGCCTGACAGGAAAACGTCGCCTCAAAGCGTTGCTCCGATGAAGCACTGACGGCCAGATCCGAGTCCGATGAAACGCAGGGGCCCCAATAACTTCTGGCTGAAACAGTGACCGGGTGATTGTCATTGGCAAGCCCCGGTGACCACATGATGGTGTGCACTCCCGTCGTGCAGGTCACGAGATTTTCGGCTTCAGCGACTGCCCGTTCAGGCGTGATGAGAAGCGCTGTGAACCCGCAGATCAACAGCGCCGAGACCAGGCCAGCCAGACCTGCCAGGCACCGCTCGGCAACGAGACGCATGATCGGCTCCGTGAACGTGATGATGTTCACCTACCCATGTATCAGTCTGTGTTGTCGGTTTCTACTGTCAGAAATGACAGGAGCCGGGATATACCATTGACATATCCCAAATAGAATTTACTCTGAGTTGTCCCTCGCCCAGCCACGGAGTGATTTCTCATGGAGCAATCAACAGTATTCAAAAGTAATCGCAGCCAAGCCGTTCGACTGCCTAAGGCAGTGGCGCTTCCTGACGATGTGAAACGTGTGGATGTTGTCGCGGTGGGCAGAACCCGCATCATTTCGCCAGCGGGTGAAACCTGGAACAGTTGGTTCGATGGCGACGGCGTCAGCGCCGACTTCATGACAGAGCGAGAGCAGCCCGCCGATCAGCTGCGTGAATCGTTCTGATGCTGAGGTACATGCTCGATACGAATATCTGCATCTTCACAATCAAGAACAAACCGCTGTCCGTACGTGAAGCGTTCAATCTTCATCATGGCCAGCTTTGTATAAGTGCTATCACCTTGATGGAGCTCATCTACGGGGCGGAAAAGTCAGTGAGCCCTGAAAGAAATCTGGCCATCGTCGAAGGCTTTGCTGCGCGCCTGGAAGTACTTCCATACGATCGTAATGCTGCCGCCCACACGGGCATGATCAGGGCAGAGTTGGCCAGATCTGGCACACCTATTGGTCCTTACGACCAGATGATTGCAGGCCATGCCCGCTCTCTTGGGCTGGAGGTCATCACAAATAACCTGCGCGAATTCCGGCGCGTCGAAGGCTTGCGCGTAAACGACTGGGTCGTTTAGTCAGTCCTTTACAGCCGATGACCCTATCTGTCCCGCCGGACCCGATAAACGTCTGTCCAGTTCCCCTTCTTTTCCTTGTGATCCGTTCCCGCTGCGACTGCGTAACACACAGGCATAACGAACCAACACCAGACAACGGCGATCAGAAGGTGGATCATGAGCATCACTGCCAGTCTCAGGACCTTCTGTCACTTGTCCACCCCATCCAGCGATTCGCCGATCAACCGACTTTGGATCAATGAAGTCAGTGCCGTGGCCCTCCAGCAGGACCGCGACAGCTTCATGCGCATTTACGATCACTTTGCCCCGCGTCTGTTGCGCTACCTGACGGGGCTGAATGTGCCCGAAGGTCAGGCCGAGGAGCTGGTGCAGGAAGTGCTGCTCAGGCTGTGGCACAAGGCCGATACGTTCGACCCGAGCAAGGCGAGCCTGGGCACCTGGCTGTTCCGGATTGCACGCAACCTGTACATCGACAGCGTGCGTAAGGACCGTGGCTGGGTGCAGGTGCAGAATTCGCTGGAACAGCTTGAACGGCTGGAAGCACCGCAGGACCGCACGCTCGATTACAGCCAGCGTCAGGAGCAACAACTGGCCACGGCCATCCAGAACCTGCCGACCGATCAGGCGCGGGTATTACGCATGTCCTACTTCGAGGCACTCAGCCATCGCGAAATCTCCGAACGTCTCGGCATGCCCTTGGGCACCGTGAAGTCATGCCTGCGCCTGGCCTTCCAGAAACTGCGCTCCCGGATCGAGGAGTCTTGATGAACAGCTTACGACACCCCGACGACGCCACGCTGATCAGCTACGCCGCAGGCGCGCTGGCGCAAAGCATTTCACTGGTCACCGCCGCGCATCTGGAACGCTGCCCAGTCTGCCGAGCGCAATTGCGGCAAGCCGAACAGATCGGCGGCGTATTGATGCAGCAGCACAGCAGCACAGTGGTGCCATTGCGGGGCCGGGCCGCGATGCTTGAACGGCTGAACGAGCCCGCACCGCAACAGGGTCTGGCACTCAATCCACGGCTGGCCTCCAATCAGGACCCCGACCTGCTGCCCGCGTGCATGCAGGCGCATTTCGGCCAGTACCTGAGCGCGTTGAAGTGGAAGACCCTGACGCCGGGCGTGCAGCGTGTAAAAGCCGAAGGCATTACGGAAGGCAACCTCATGCTGCTGAAAATCGCCCCTGGCGTCAGCATGCCGATGCACAGCCATCAAGGTAGCGA
The DNA here is from genome assembly GCF_900143095.1 of Pseudomonas asturiensis. Taxonomy (GTDB): domain Bacteria; phylum Pseudomonadota; class Gammaproteobacteria; order Pseudomonadales; family Pseudomonadaceae; genus Aquipseudomonas; species Aquipseudomonas asturiensis. Next base: position 29,112 of record NZ_FRDA01000019.1, read on the forward strand.
GATGACCCTGGTGCTCAAGGGGTCGTACTACGACGAGATGGGTGATTTCAGGCCGGGCGACATCGCCGACCTGGACAGCGACGTGCAGCATCAGCCCATCGCTTACGAGGAGTGCATCTGCCTGCTTGCCACCGACTCGCCGCTGCGCTTCCACGGCTTGATGGCGCGCATGATGCAGCCATTCATCGGGATCTGAACGAACGGCTGCAAAGCCCGTTTCAGCGCTGGATGCCGACGCCCAGCGAGGCCAGCGCATCCCAGTAACCGGGGTACGTCTTGCCGACGCAGTCCGGGTCCAGAATGCGGATACCGGCGATCTTCAGACCCGCCAGCGCGAAGCACATGGCAATGCGGTGATCGGCGTGGGTGTCGATCAGTGCATCAACCGTCGTGCCTGCCAGTGCCGGGTTGGCGTTTACGATCAGGTCATCCCCCTCCTCGACTGCCAGACCCGGCGCAATGGCGCACAGGCCGTGGGACAGCGCCGAGACGCGGTCGCACTCTTTCACACGCAGGTTGGCAATGCCGACAAAGCGCACCGGCTGATTGTTGAAGGCCGCCAGCACGGCCAGTGTCGGGATAGCGTCCTGCATCTGCGAGCCGTCGATCACGGCTGGCATGTTCGGGAAGCTATCGATGAGGTGGCTTGCCAGTGCGTCGGGCTGAGTGAAGGCGTCAGTGGCCACACCCAGGTCGATGTTGCCCTGGGTCAGCGCCTGAGCGGCCCACAGGTAGGTCGCAGCGGAGGCATCCGGCTCGATGTGGAAATCCGTGGCGCGATAGCCCGTAGCCGAGACTTTCCAGGCCGCATCGCCGACGGCCTCAACCTGGGCACCAAACGCCTGCATCGCCGCCAGGGTCAGATCCACGTAACCGCGTGCGCCTATTTCACTGCCGGTCAGGGCCACTTCCAGCGGGCCTTTGCCACACGCGCCCGCCATCAGCAGCGCCGAGACGTATTGGCTGGACAGGTTGCCATCAATCTCGATGCGCCCTGCCGCCAGGCCGCCCTTGCCTTTGATGGCTACCGGCGGACAGCCGGTCGGCGCGCTGACTTCAACGCCCATGCGCTGCAGGGCGTCGACCAGCGGACCGATCGGGCGCTTGCGCATGTACGCGTCGCCATCGACCACAAAGTCGCCTTCGAAGTTGGCCAGCGCAGCGGTCAGAAAACGCGTCGCGGTCCCGGCATTGCCCAGAAACAGGGCTTGCTGCGGGGCCTGCCAGTGACCGGAACTGGTGACCACGAAGGTGCTGTCATCCGGTTCGTCGACCTGCACGCCCATCAGGCGCAAGGCCTCGGACATGACGCGGGTGTCGTCACTTTTCAGCGCGCCGGTCAGGCGGCTGGTGCCTTTGGCAAGCCCCGCCAGCAGCAAGGCACGGTTGGTGATCGACTTGGAGCCGGGCGGGCTGACACGCCCGATCAGCGGGCGCTCGACAGGCAAAACAGTGAGGGTGGCTTGAGATCGCATGATGTCCCTGAGCGTCAGCGGAAAAATCGCGATCCTAGCACGAGCGCGGGGCGGCATTCATTGATCAACGCATGCCTTTTGGCAGGCCTTCGGCAGCGCGCTGCCCGGCAACAAAAACAGAATCCGTGGAGCGTGCCCGCGCACGCAACATC
>NZ_FRDA01000019.1:31139-73951 GCF_900143095.1 Pseudomonas asturiensis
GCAGGGCACTTATCCTGGTGGGAGCGGACTTGTCCGCGAATACGGTGCTCCAGTCGCTGAATATTTATCGGATGTACGAGCCCCTTCGCGAGCAAGCTCCCGTAAAAATCATGCGTTGACGGGGTACTTGATAAAGCAAACAGGCAAGGCCTCAGCCCTGCCCGCCAGACAGCTTCTGCAACTGGGTGTTGGCTGCCTGCAATTGATGACGGTTGGTCGCCACGTCCGTAACGTCATAGACCACCAGGCACACGTGGCTGATCTCTCCCGTGGTCGAGCGCAGCGGGAACAGCGTGGTGTTCTGGTACATGAATTCTTCCTGCCCGGTGATGGGCTGGTAGTTCTTGAACCGCACCAGATAAGGCCGCTGCTCCCAGATGGTGAACGCTGGCGTGCCCAGGGTCACGACGTTGTCGATCTTCTTGCTGAACCACGGCTGGTTCACCTCGGGGAACAGCTCGAAGAAGGTCTTGCCGATGGCCACGTAAGGCACAACGCCTGAGCGGTTCTCCATGAAGGTGTTCCAGACCGACACCTGGTAGTTGAGGTCGAGCACCACGATGCCCACGTCGATGTTTTGCGTGACGGCCAGCAACCAATGCAGCTCGTTGATTTCGATAGCGTTGCTCATGGGGTCAGCTCATCAGGTAGGCAAGTTTTTTGGTCAGCAGATCGACCGAGTCTTCGGTGAACAGCATCAGCAGATCAAAGTGAATGTTGTGGCCTTCCAGGCTGTAGCTGATTTCCACCGCCAGGGTCTTTTTCCAGCGCTGACGATTGATGCGGATCAGCTCGTCAATGCCGCCCTGGGCGCCCAGCAATTGTGGATGGCCCTGAGAAAAGGCAATGTCGATCTGCTCGGCAATGCCGCTCAGGCAGGCACCGATCAGGATCGTGGACAGGTCCAGGAGCATCTCCATGTCGGAGGAGTCAGGGGAATTGCCGCCCATGAGCTTCGACACGCCGGAAATTTCCGAGTCATGAAAGATCAACAGCGCTTCGCCGGCGATTCCGCCACCGATATAGCCCTGGCAGACCGCCGTCAGACGCTGGTCACTGTGTGCGTCGGCCAGCGCCATATGCAACTCGCCCACTTCGAGCATATTCACGTTGGGCACCGGCAGTTGCACGAACACCCCCAGCACCTTGGCCAGCAGGGCGGCGGCGCGGCCCATGGCCACGTTCACGGTTTCGCGGAACGCATCCTGGAAACTGATGATCCCCTGTCCCGGTACCTGAGGTGTGGCAACCGCGACAGGCAAGGCCGAAGGCTTGCCCAGCAGGCCCAGACGCTCGAGGGTGCTTTTGAGCTCGTCCGGGTCGGCGGGCTTTTTCAGAAACGCCAGCGCACCCAGCTCCATGACGCGTCGGACAGCTTCGTCCTGCACGTCGCCGGAGACCACGATGACCTGGGTATCCAGTTGCTCGTCACGAATGGCGGCCAGTGTCTGGTAGCCATCCATAACCGGCATGGTCAAATCCAGCAGCACGACCTTGCCCAGACCGCTGCGAATCGCTTCCAGGCCCTCCTGGCCCTGTGTGGCCATCGTCACCGAAACATCCCAGTCGGGGGGCAACGCCCGCATCAACTGTTTGCGCGCCATGTTGGAGTCGTCGCATATCAATAGCGCAAGAGTGGACATCGTGTAGTTCTCACTGCAAAAAATCAGGCTGCCAGAGGCAGATAGCATGGGTACGGTAACAGGGCTGCGACAGCCACGCGTCAGGTCCCGGCAACTTCAGTCACGACAAACACATATCATATTGACATCACTCCTGCCACTTTCCGACGCCGTCGGCGGGTGTGCCGCTGGCCTGTTCATACTAGAAGAGTTTCATAGGCCGTCACGTATTGAAATCGATCGTTGCCGGCATTGGCCATTGACCGGCCTGGTGTATTTCTTTTTCAGGCGGCTACCGCTGCACGTGCAATAGGCCTATTATCAAGTGATAGATTTATAGATGATCATTCGATAGTAGAGGTGTGCCATGTCTCTCGCCATCCGCGATTACCACCCGGCGACGATACAGAAGCAGGATTTCTGGCAGTTACTGGGCATTCCGCCCCGTGGCGACCGCCTGTATTCGGCGCTGCGCAACGGCTTGCCGTATGAAATATTCGAGCGGCTTGCGCAGTACACCGACTTGAACCGCTCGACCCTGGCCGAGCACCTGGGGATTGCCCCCGCGACCCTGCAGCGTCGTTTGAAGGTGCGCCAGTTCAATGCCGAAGAAAGCGATCGCCTGTTTCGCCTGGCAGCGGTCTACAAGGCGACACTGGACCTGTTCGAGGACGACGCCGAAGCCACCCGCCGCTGGCTGGCCAACCCGGTATACGGCCTTGGCAATCGTCGTCCGCTGGAAATGCTCGCCACGTCCGCCGAAGCGCAGGCGGTGCTGGACCTGATCGGTCGGCTTGAGCACGGGGTCGTGGCTTGATCCCTGTCTATCGTCTGGTCAAGCGCAAGTGGCTGGCCCAGGCATTCGACGGGGAAGGCGCCAAGCTCTACGGTGGGCGCTGGAACAGCAAAGGCAACGCCTGTGTGTACTGCGCCGGCAGTGAATCACTGGCGTTGCTGGAAGTACTGGTTCATCTGGGCAATGCGGCGGTGGCCCAGCATTACGCCATGCTCGAACTGCAGATCGCCGAAGAGCACATCCTCAACGCCCGCCCTGACACCTTGCCGCCCGATTGGCGCGAAGAACCCGCCCCACCGGCCACCGCCTCCTTCGGCGATGCCTGGCTGTTGTCCGGTCAAAGCCTGGCACTGGCCGTGCCCAGCGTAATCATCCCGCGCGAATCCAACTACCTGCTGAACGTGCGGCACACCGCCTTCAAAGCAGCCGTAGCGACGGCACGCGAGCTGGAGTTTGTCGTGGATGCGCGCCTGCTATAAATTACAGGCCATTCCTATAGCTATATAGCTAGCTTTTTATATAGCCAAAAAATCTGGCCAAACGCATCAGCGCCTGTCCGCATAAGGCGTGACGGGCTCGATGGGCATGGGCAGGCTGCCGCGCCACAGGTCGAAGGTGTAACGCAGGTACAGCACGGCGCGGCTGGGTGCATAGCCTTCGCTGTGCTGCCAGGTCACACCGGAGCCGACCACCCAGTGGTCCGACAAGCGCCGCTCCAGCAAGCCGCGAAGCCCCACGCTGACGCCGGTACTGCTGCTGGCCGCGGTGGTCAGGGTGGTGGTGTCATCAATGTCCTGCCCGGCGGCCGCTGCGCTGGCGAAGTATTTTCCGGCCGGGCCGTCCAGCGGGTAGAGGTCGCTGCTGTCGCTTTTGGAGAACGACCAGCCCAATGAGCTTTCCAGTTGCACGGACCAGTCCGCCGTCCTCCAGGCGTAACTGAACGGTACGCCGATCGAGTAATACTGCTGGGGGCTGTAATACCCGCCCTGACCCAGGGTGTATTCGCTCAGGTCCTTGTCGTAACTCCAGTACATCAGCGTCAGGCCTGTGCGCATGCGCTCATCGGCGCGTTCGACCAGGCGGTAGTAATAACCGCCCATGGCGCTGCGCCGCTGGTTGTCGACCACATTACGGCCCACCAGCCAGTGCTGGCCAAGGCTGGCCCAGACGCCATCGACACCGCCTTCATCGTGGCTCAGGCTCAAGGTCAGACCATTGCTGGTCACGCCGCCCCAGCGTATGCCGGTGACAGGATCGACGGCACCGGCGTAGGACACCACCGAATTGCTCATGGGCCTGCGCGACGCCGTCAGCGTCCAGCCGATGGATTTCCAGTCGCTGCTGTAACCGATGCCGCCCAGCCAGTTGCCCACCTCGAAGCCTTCCGGGGTATGGCCCAGATCGACGTTCCACTGCTCGTTCTTCCAGCCTGCGGCAAGGCTGGGTCCGCTGATGCTTTGGGAACGGCTGCGACAGCCATTGGCGAGGGCTGCGCCAGTGGTACGGTCGCGCAACTGCACGGCACAGGTGCCGAAACGCTCGCGGTGCAGGCCATCGGCATCGGTGTCGAAATCACTGACCTGCAGGTCTACCTGCTCGGCCTGCACAAAGCCCTGCCCCTGCGCCACGGGGGCGTCAAGACGCAGGATCGTGGTCTGGGTGGTGAGATCGGAAATGCCGGGCGAGGTGTTGTCCGTGCGCCAGGCGAAGTCGCGGTAGAGATTGAGCGTCGGGTTTTGCGCCTGATACAGCTGCTCCACGTCTGCGCGAATGCTGCGCGGCAGCCAGTCATCGCTGTCGGTGGGACGGCTGGCCTGGGTCATCGCGCCGTCATCACGAACGCCAGGATCGGCTCCCGTGGAACGGGATGCCGTCAAACCGGCTGCCGCCATGCTGCTGGCGTAATGATCCAGCGCCTGCTGCGGGTGATCCCTGGCAATCAGGCGGGCAGCGTCACGGTAAATCAGGGGATCGCGCTGCGGGGTTTTCAACAACTCAGTGAACAGGGCATTGGCCTTGTCGGTATCCCCGGTCGCCGCCCAGGCATTGGCCAGACGACGCTGCTGTCCCGGCACCAGAGGCTGTTTCGGCGCAAAACGCTGCAAGGCCTGACGCGCCTGAGGCCCTCGTCCTGTGGCGACCAGCGCTTCAATCAGCCCGATCTGCGCTTCGGTATTGCCCGGCTCGCGCTTGAGCACTGCGCGGTAGCCGCTCTCAGCCTGACGCTGATCGCCGCGTTGTGCGGCCCAATCAGCGACCGTGCCCAGGTCCTCGAGCGTCGGGTCGCGCATCAACAGCGCGATGGCGGCCGGCTCCTCCCCGCGCGCCCTCAACCTGTCGGCTTCGGCAAGCAATTGACGACGTTTGATCCGCCCCGCCAGCTCGCGCATGTTGTCGGTCCAGGCGGCAGCAGGGATCTGGCCCAGCGTCTTCAGCACGTCGGCATCACGTCCGGCGCTTGCCAGAAACAGCCCATGGGCATAGCGCGCCTGAGGGTCGCGGCCTTGCCTGGCCAATAACACGACGAACGCATCGTCCGCTTCGCGAGGCCGGCCGAGCATCACCTCAGCATTGGCCAGGCGGTAGGTGAGCCAGGGATTATCGGCATCCAGCGCACGAATCTTCTGCAGCAGCACGACCAGTTGTGGCCAGTCGGCGCGCTGCTCGGCCGCATCGGCCTGCAGGTTGAGGCGCTCAAGCTCGAGACTGCGGCGCAGGCCAGCGAACGCTGCCTGATTGCTCATGGGCAGGCTGTCGAGAAAGGCTTCAGCGCGGTCACTGGATTGGCGTTGATACAGCCGCACAAGGGCACGAACGACGCTGCCACTCGCAGGCTCGACCTTGCGGGCCTTGAGCAACAGGGCTTCGGCCTGAATATCGTCGTGCTCGGCCTGGGCCACATCAGCCAGACCTATCAAGGCAGCGGCGTTGTCCGGGCGCAGCGTGCGGGCTTGCTGATAACCCTGGCGCGCGGCCGTGTAGTCCTGACGCAGCAGGGCCTGATCGGCTTTTTGCAGGATCATCCAGTTGCGCGTGGCAGCCTGCAGGTCCTGCCATTTGCTGATGTAGTCGGTGTCCTGTTCCTTGGCCAGAGCCTGGGTGAACGCGTCGAAAGCAGCCGGGTATTTGTCCTGACGCATCAGCGCCGTTCCCAGCGCGCCGTACAAGGCAGGCTCCTGCGGGTAGCCTTTCAAGGCTCGCCGCAACAACGCTTCGGCACCGGCACTGTCCCGGTTCTGATCGAGCATCGAACGTGCCCTGACGCCCGCCTGCCAGGCCGGGTCGGCAAGCAACTGGCGCTGTTTGGCGAGCAGCGCAGACGCCTCGGCGGCATACGGCGAATAGGGGTAAACCTGCACGAACGTCTGCCAGGCCCGGACCGATTCGGGGCCGACCGGCAGCTTCACCAGGTAGTTGTATTCCCGCTCCGCAGCGTTGGTGCTGGCCTGTGGATCGGCCGCCAGCTGGTGCAGTATGGCCAGCGCTTCGTCATTGCGATTTTCGGCGAAATACAGGCCTACCCGTAGTTGCCCAAGTGTGGCGTTGCCCGGGTAGGCCTGATCGAGCAGCCGCAACTGCTCGATCACGACCGTGCGCTGACCGGGAACCCGACTGCGGGCCGACAGGTACTCCAGCGCCGACGCCAGGTCGGCAGGCTCCTGGCCGAACAGTTGCTCGAACGCAGCCGTGGCTTCTTCGAAACGCCCGGCCGCGGCCAGCAAGCGTGCCTGTTGCAACTGACGTACGCCGTCAGGGGTCTTGAGCCGGACCAGGGCCTGAGCCTGACGCAACGCCACCGATCCCGGCGCCACAGCCTGCAGGCGAGCCAACAATCGGTCGAGGCGCACCTGCCGATGGTTGTCCTGCGGCTCGGCCAATACCTGACGAATCTCGCCCACCAGCACCTGGGGATGATCCGGCGCGATCAATTCCAGACGCGCCAGCGAATCGCGGACCAGGTCTTCGCGGTACAAGGCTTCGCCCACACGCATCTGCTGCAGCAACCACTGTTGCTGATCCTGCGCCGCCGGTGGCGCGGCACTGGCCGCGACCGGCGTGCAGAGGCAGCCCAACAGCAGCGCGCCCGGCCATTTGAGCCTGTTTTTCACTGGCATGCCGCCACCCATCCGGGCTGCAGCAGCCCCTTGCTGTCAAAGCGATAACGCTGTTCGTCCCAGCCCTGACCAAACAGCAGCAGCGACTGGTTGTAATACGCGTCAGCCAGTGGTGGCGCCTGCTTCAAGCGCGCCCGCTGCACGTCCCGCAGCGCGGGATCATCGGCGAGCAGCGGCAGCAACGCCGCCGAGAAACCTACCGGGCCGATGCCGTGTGTCGCACCACTGAGCGTATCGACTTGCTCGGGCACACCCCCCAATTGCGCAATCGCCTGCCGCATGGGTTTGAAATGCGCCATCAGTTCGCCGCGACCTGGCGTCGCCTCATCCAGCATGCCCAGCCAGAGGTAGACGCGAATCGCGTCGTAACTGCCTTTGGGGCCTGCCGGGTCTGGCGTCCAGCGTTGATCGGTGCGCCACATCAACCAGTCAGGCACCAGTCCCTGAGGCGTCGCTTCCAGCAGCAGACGCTGATTGTTGCGCGCCACTTCGGCCCAGATCGGCGCAAGGGACGCGAACCGGGTCAGCAATTGTGGCGGCAGGTAGCTGGGGTTCAGACGCCAGCCTTCAGGTGATTCGAAGCCCTTGTCGCCCGGCATCAGCATCAGCCCAAGGCCCGGCAGCTTGCGCAACGTCTGCGCAGCGCTGCGCCACAGCAGGTGCTGGCCGAGGGTTTCGTAGTCGGAGCGCTTCCACAGGCGTCCGGCTTCCAGCAGGCTGTAGGCGATCCACAGATCGGCATCGCTGGCGTTATTGCTGTCCAGCACCTGCCAGCGGCCGCTCTGATCGCGGCCCCACTGCCAGGCGGGTAACTGGCGTTCCAGATCGCCGTTGGCCAGGTTGTTGCGGGTCCAGTTCAGCAGTCGTTCGAAGCTCTGCCGGTCGTTGGCCACCAGCGCGAAAAACAGCGCATAACTCTGCCCTTCCGAGGTCGTGACCTGCTGCTCGGATGAGCCATCGATCACCCGTCCGTCCTGGCTGACCAGATGCTGACGGTAGCGCTCCCAGGCGGGCCAGTGGCACATGTCCGCCGCTGCCGACAGCACCGGCAGGCTTTGCAGAAGCACAGCCGCCAGCCAGGGACCGGCAGCACTGAGCCGATTACGCTTCATAGGACAGACGCCGACGCGCCAGCCACTGCAATACGCGCCAGGTCAGGAAGGCACTGAGCAATACGCCTGTCACGGCCACCAGGGCCAGAACCAGCGGGCGCTCCGACAGCTTGTACCAGAGCAACAGCCACCAGGGCAGGTTGCCCACGTAGTAACGATCGCCCACCAGTTGGCCGTTCACGCCACTTTCGCGGATCAGCACCACAGACCCGGCCATGGCGTCCATCTTGCCACTGTCGTTGAGGCTGTCGCGCAGCAGTTGGTAGTCGGCGTCGTCATTGGCCAGCAACGCCACCACGCTGCGCTGCGCATGGAACGGCGACTGCATGCCCACGATGGCCGCTATCGGGCCGCGTGCGGACACCGCCACGCGGCTGCTCGCCTGATGGGGCTCATCGCGACCGCTGGCCGCGGCGCTGTACATGGGTTCGCGCCCCGGCCGTGGGTTGCCGGCCTTGAGCAGCCAGTCCTGAGAGCGGCTGAGCCACAGTTTCACGTCCGGGTTTTCATGCATGTCGGCGGCATACTCGCCCAGCACCAGCAGGTCGGCGTCGCGCCTGGCGATGTCATCCCACTGCTGGGTAAGCGTCAGGTTCAACGCTGGCAGACCGGAGCGTGCGCAAATACCGGCAATGGCCTCCAGATACGTACTCAACTGCACAGCGCTGGGCTGCGCCGGCAGCACCACGACGGTTTCCGACAGGTCAGCCATGCGGCTGAACGGAAAGCCACTGCGGGCAAAGGCCGCCAGGTCCGGCATGGCGATGTAATGGTGATAGCCCGACATGTCGATGCTCGACTGATCGTCGATCACCGCCTGGGTGTCCACCGGCAGCGTGGTCTGGCAGCGGTCGCGCTGCGAACTGCTGGCCGCCGTCGCGAAACTGAAATTGAAGCGCAGTACGTTGCGGTCGCCGATCTTCAGGGCCGGCACCGAGAGCTTCTCGTTGATGTTCGCCGACTCGCTGGACAGCAGCGCCAGACGCAGCTCTTCAAGCCGGTCATTGCTGTTGACCAGCAACGGCAGGCTGGTAATGAACTGGTTGTTGAGGCTGATGTTGAGCCGTGAGCCGTCGTTGGTCGCAGGCGGCGTGTAGCGGTATTTGGTCTGCAGCGGGATGCCCTGGTTACGCCAGACGAACAGATCCGGCGGCAGGTTGATGTTCAGCAGAATCGGCAACGGCTGCAGCCCGCTGACACGCAATTGCTCGGGGTACTGGATCAGTTCGGAGAAGCGCACCGCACGGTCGGTGCGCATCCAGTTCGGGGCATCGTAGGGCTTGCGTGGCTGGATCTGCTTGAGCGTGTCGATGACCACCCGATCACCACGAAACAGATCACCGCCCAGGGCCAGTGCCTGAGCGGCAGTGGCCAGGTCGTCCTCATTACGGCCCAGCACCAGTAGCACCTTGCTGTAACGGTCGGCAGGGTTATCGATCATCTGCACCACGGGCGCATCGACTGCGGGGAAACGCTCAAGGTCGGCCAGAAACGCAGGGCGATGGTCGTTGGTGGCGAACACAATCGAGGTGGCGGTCGGGTTATCCGGCGTCGCCGCTGGCAAGTGGTCGAACACCACCGGAAAGCGCGCGCCGCGCCATCCGGCCTGGCTGCCGAAATAGGAGGCCAGGATCCCGGCCGCACGCTGCTCGCCCAGGGTCGGTGATGTCGCCAGGACCATGTTCAGCACCGGTGTGTCGTAGCCCCGTGCATCAAAGAACGGCACCGGGAAATACGCCAGGTCATTCTTGATCGCCAACGCCTGCTCCCTGACCGAAACATGGCTGGTGCGGCTGATGTTCACCCACAGCGCGCTGTTGGACGGTTCTTCGCAGATGTCCGTGTAATGCCCGACGAACTCCAGGCGCACCCGATTGAAATCACTGATCAGGCGTGGATCCAGCTCCAGCTGGCGCGTGGTTTTCTTGCCCAGTTGCTCCTTCTCGATCGGCACCACACTCATCAGCACATCATTGAGGTAGACCCGCAAATGCGACAGGGTCGGAATCAGGGCTGGCGAAGGGGTGTACTCCAGCTGCAACCGCGCGTCAGTGGCGATGCGGTCCCGGCGCATGGTGAATTCGAACTGATCGCTGTTGTGCGTGCCCAGCAACAGGCTGTCAGCGGTGCGCCCCAGTTGCTCGAAATCACGCGTGACGTCCCAGGTGGGCACCGACACAGGCTGTATGGCCGCAGGTGTCGGGGCGGCCGCCAGCTGGCTTTTCGATGGCTGTGGTTGTGGCTGGGCCTGGGCATGCCCCACGGCCACCACCAGCAGGCTGGCCAACAAGGAACTGAAACTGCGATTCATGAGAGGCAATCCGGTCAGGAAAAGGGGGAAGAAGGCGGTCGGGCAAACCTTGGGACATAGCTGAACAGCCAGGCCACGAGGCGCAACAGCGGGCGAGCGAAGGTTCGGCTCCAGCCCGGCAGATACTGATAAAGCCGCTGGTAGCCCGAGGCACCCAGCTTGAGCACATCGATAAAGCTGTGCAGCGGACGGTCAGGCTCGAAGTCCTCGTTCCAGTTCAGCCAGGCGTCGGCCCGGGCAAACGTGCACTGCACGTAATCGATTTTCTGCGTCACAGACAGCGTGTTGAGCGCCACGCCAATGAAGTGTTTGTGGTTGCGACTGACGATGCCCGGAAACAGAAACTCGCGCTCGCCCCGCTGCATCAACAGCGACACCTGATCACCGATCTGCACGGTCAATGGCATGTGCAACTCGATGGCCGCACCGCCGTCGGAATAGTCCACCAGAATGCCAGGGTAGAAACGCCCGTTGGCCAGCCGCAGCGCGGCAGGCAGTCGCGACTGGACGCGGTGGGTTTCGCGGACCTGCTTCACTTCGGCGGCGATGGCCACCGCCGCGCCGACAATCAGCAGGTTGTAGATCACCCACAGACTGCTGACGATCACCGTGCCGATTTCGTTGGCAGGCCCGTAGCACAGCCGCCAGATTGCAAACCCGAGGCCCAGAACGTTAAGCACCGCCAGCACCAGATAAGGCCGGGCGATGGCCCAGTCGAACTGGTTCTCGGTCATCAGGCCGCCCTTGGCGGTGACGTTGAATTTGCCTTTTTTCGGGTTGAACAGCGCAACCGTGGTCGGGCGTGCGATGTACCAGGCGAGAACGGTTTCATACACCTCGCCCCAGAACGTGAGGCGGTGCTCGCCCTGCATCCGCGAGTTGGTCAGGCTGGCGTGGACCATGTGCGGGATCACATAGAGCACGATCATCAGGGCCGGGGCATAGATGATGTAGGCATGCATCAACAGGAACGCCAGGGGCGCGGTCAGAAACACCAGCCGTGGCAGGCCCGCCAGAAAGTGCAGCATGGCGTTGGCATAACAGATGCGCTGAAAGAAGGTCAGCCCCTTGCCCAACAGCGGATTGTCGGTACGGAAGATCTGCGCCATGCCGCGCGCCCAGCGAATGCGCTGGCCGATGTGCGCCGACAGGTTTTCGGTCGCAAGCCCGGCGGCCTGTGGAATGCGCACATAGGCCGAGTTCCAGCCTTTGCGATGCAGACGCAAGGCGGTATGGGCATCTTCGGTGACGGTTTCCACGGCAAAGCCGCCAATCTCGTCGACAGCGACACGGCGCAGCACTGCGCACGAGCCGCAGAAAAACGCGGCGTTCCACATGTCGTTGCCGTCCTGAACCAGGCCGTAGAACAGCTCGCCTTCATTGGGACGACGACGGAAGGTCCCCAGGTTGCGCTCGAACGGATCCGGCGACAGAAAGTGGTGCGGTGTCTGTACCAGGGCCAGTTTCGGGTCACGTAAAAACCAGCCGACCGTCATCTGCAGGAAGGAGCGTACCGGCACGTGATCGCAGTCGAAGATCGCGACCAGTTCACCATCAAGCCGGGTCAGCGCGTGGTTGAGGTTGCCGGCCTTGGCGTGTCGATTGTCCGAACGGGTGATGTAGTTCACGCCGGCCTGTTCGGCAAACAGGCGAAACTCCTCGCGCTTGCCGTCATCGAGAATCGAAATGCGCAACTTGTCATGCGGCCAGTCGATGCCCAGCGCGGCGTAGACCGTACCGCGCACGACCGACAGGCTTTCGTTGTACGTCGGGATCAGCAAATCCACTGTCGGCCATAGCCGGGTGTCACGGGGCAGCTGTGCCGGCGGGCGATGCAAGGGCCAGCAGGTCTGAAGGTAGCCCAGCAGCAACACCAGCCAGGAATAGGTTTCGGCGATCAGTAACAATATGCCGCACACCAGATCCAGCGGACTGTCCCAGTTCAGCGTCGCGGTGTAGCGCCACCACAGGTAGCGGCAGGAAATGATCACCGACAGCATGATCAGCAGCAGGGTCGGAAACCGCCCCGGCACCCGCCGAATCAGCATGGCCACGCCCCACAGCAGGATCACGAACAGCAGCTGCGACACATACCCGAACGGTTCGGTGATGCACATCACCACCAGCAGCAGACCGACCACGGCGCAGAGCAGATTGACCAGGTGCCGCATCGTCGGCCCCAGTCCCTGCCACCAGCGCGCTCTGCTTTCGAGCACCTGACTCTGGCTGACCTGCTCGGGCAGATCATTGAGAAACAGCCCCACACGCTGCCAGAGCTTTTGGTTGGCCTGCCCGGTCATGCGCATCCACGTGGGCGGCGTACGTCGACGGCGCTGCGGCCAAGGGCGAAACAGCAGCAGCCACAGGCTCTGCAGAACGATACGCAACGGATCCCCGGCGCCTGGACGTTTGTCTGCCATGTGCGGATACCAGCGCTGGCGCTGTTCGATCACCTGTTGCCAGAGCGGTGACTCCAGACGCAGCACCAGCCAGGCCAGTGCCGTGCAGAACGCCAGCCACAAGGCCGTCGGCGGATAGCAGTCATGCTCGCGTCGCAGGTACGTGTAGGGAAAGCAACGCGTGATCACGACACGTCCCCACGCCGCCGGGTCAGGCACCAGGTCGCAAGGCTCAGCACGTCCTGAGCCGCCAGACTGTCCGGCGCGTATTGCCCCAACGGCTGCCTGAAGGCCAGGGCCTCACGCACGGCTTCATCGACATGAATGGTCAAGGGCAGCAGGCGGTTGGCGCAGTGGTTGCGCCACAGCAACAGCAAGTCACGTTGCAACTGGCTGGCGGGGTCGAAACGGTTGACCAGCAGCAAGGTGTCGCGAGGCTGTTGCTGCAACAGAATATGACAGGCCGCATCGGCCTCGATCAATTGAATGGGGAACAGGCACGGACCGGGATTGGCGTGCCCCGGCAAACGCTGTGGCAGGTCGAACAGTATCCAGTCGTAATCGGCCGCCAGGCTGCTCTGGCGACAGGCCCACAACAGGGGCTCGTCAAGCAGTTGCAGCTCAAGGTCGGCAGACTCGCGCGCACTCAGCGCGCCATAAGGCAACAGATGCAGATGGGGAGTCAGGCTCCAGGCCTGGCGGAACCAGTCCTGGCCATCGAGCATCGCACGTGCCCAGCCACCTTCCTGCGCGGCGTCCAGCCCCAGGTGCAGGCGCAGCATGTTTTCCGGGCACATATCGACCAGCAGCACACGCTCGCCCAGACTTTCCAGCGCATAGCCGATAGCCGCCAGCAGCGTGCTGGCGCCCAGCCCCCCGCGTACCCCCATCAGGCTCAGCGAGGTCATGTAGCGGTCCTGAACGAGCCCTGCCGAACCCCCTCGGTCACAGGCAGGGACTGAGCATCGACAGGCTCGGCGGCGAAGCCGAATTCCTTCAGGAACGGCCAGCGCTTGAGCGCATGGCTGATTTCCATCTGCGCGGAAATATCGACGTAGTCGAGGTCCGGCAGGTTGAGCTCGATCTTCAGACGCGCAATGTCGTCAGCCTGCTTGCTGAGCGAAATACGCTGATCATTCATTTGAATCTTTGCGGGTAAGGCAACCATGCACCCTGCTCCTTGATTCGCACATAAGGCTTGCCGTCGTAGTTCAGGACCACGGTGCCGGCGTTTTCCGAGACCACCGGCGTCTGCGGCAGGTTGGCCAGCAATACCTGCCAGTCCGGGCCCAGCCCTTCGCGCTGTGGTGGTGCGGCGTAAAGACGTGAAATGATTTCCGAAAGCGCCAGGTAGCTGCTCGAAGCGCTGACATGGATCGGCCCGGAACGCGGGTTGCTGCCCATGCCGATCAGCTTGACGCCCACCGGTACGTGGGTGATCGAGGGGCTGGGGATCTCTCGCATGCCGGAAATCTGCATGCGGTCGCCATGCAGCGCTGCGCCGTGTTCCGGCACAATCACTACGGCCACGCGCCGGCCGCTTTTCTCCAGCTGCTTGAGAAACGCGTCCAGGTCATCGATCAGGCTTTGCGCACGGGTTTTGTAATCGGCGCTGCGAGTGCCGCCGTCGGCCGTCACGATACGGTTGCCGTCGTGCAGCGTGGTGGTGTTGTAAAACAGGGCCACCCGCGAATCGCTCTGCGCAATGCGGTGCCGCCACCATTTGTCCAGCACCTCGCGATCACGCCAGATCGGCGAGCCATCGAAACCCACCAGGTTGCGCGGCAGGTCGGCGGTGCTCACTTGCGGGTCTGGCAAGGAGCCCTGGGCGCGGACCTCATCGATGAAGCCTTCGAACTTGCCGGTGTGGTTCAGCATGACTTCGCTGCTGAAACCGAGCTTGCGCAGGTCATCCATCAACAGGCACTGCTGCGGCGCCATGCCATAGAGCTTGCTGTGCGGCTGCTGCCCGCAACTGGCGCGCAACAGGCGAATCGCGGCCGGACCGCTGTAGGCCGTGGCGGAGTTGAAGTTGTCGAACACCATGTCCATTTGCTGCAACAAGGGGTTATCGCTCAGGCCAACGGCCTCCAGATCGTCCCAGGCCATGGAACAGATGTTGATCAGCAGCAGGTCGAAAGGCTGCGCGGCTGAATCGGAAGGCTCGAACTTCACCTGCCGTGCGGCTTCGGTGGTGTAGAACTGTTGCAGGTAGGCGTCCAGCGTCGGGCTGTCCGGCTCCGCGCTGGATACAGTCTGTGTGGCGCTCGCCGGGCTGCCGGTCACCTGCGCTACAGGCGTGGGCGCCTGCATGGCCAACAGACCCGAGCCACCCAGCCAGGCCAGGCTCGCCAGGGTCAGGGACGTCAGACGCAGCCACTGGCGTACGGAAAAGAACACGATCACCAGAATCAGCAGCGCGGCGCATACGTTCCAGTCAATGAAACGACCCGCCAGTTCCAGCAGGTACTCACGGGTGAAATTCAACACGCCCGGCTGGTCCAGCAAACGGCTGAACGGCGGCAGCCAGGTGTCCTGGTAGAACAACGCCACGCCCACCGGAATCGCAATCAGCGTGCGCAGAACCGCCAGCGCCCGGTTGCGCAGGGGCACCAGCAGCACAGCGGCAAACAGCAGGTTGGGCAAGACCTGCAGGTTCAGGTAGCCGCCCCACAGCAGGGCCAGCTTGATGAGGAAGTACAGGTTCCACAGCCCAAGACCTGGCCAGGTACGCGTGGCCGCCGAAGCGGCGGGATGTTCAACTCGGTTCATCAGCATCATTCACGACAGGAGCGGCAGACACTCGACGGCGCACGCCTCGAAACTTGAGATGCCGGGGCGACAATTGCTGCTCCAGCCAACGCGTCAGGTGATGGCGAAAGCGACGCAGCATCAGCATCGACGCAATGGTCAGCAGGCAGCTGGCCGCCATCACCTGCACCAACTGGATAAACGTCATGGGCAGGGCTCCGACAGGGTCAGGGTGAGGCGTTGCGGGGCATAGCCGTGGCGGCCAATGGCTGCGCCCAAATCGGCCGTCACCTGCTCGACCGCAAGGGCAGGCAGGCCGGTGAGTTCGGTGGCGGCCAGAAACGCCTGGCGGGGCAATACGTCCACTGCCGTGAGCGACTTGCATTCACTGAAGAGGTCGCGCCACGGCAGACGACAGATATTGCCCAGCGCCGGCTCCAGGCCATCACCCCGGCATGCGAACAGAAACAGGTAAAACATGCCGTCGAGCACACAGGCCACATCGCCGAAGCGACGCAGGGTGATCTGGCTCATGTACTGCTCGATGTCCAGATCACCGCGCGGTCGCAGGCTTAACAATTGGTGAGTCACCTCGCCCGCCGCGCCGTGATAGACGTCTTCGAGCAGGGTGATGAACTCGGCGGGCGGCAACATGCCACGCTGGGTCGGAGGTCGCAGGCGGTCGAACAGCGCCTGAATGTCCGGCATCTGGCGATAGCGCCAGGTCTGTCCCTGCGTGCTGTCGACCAGGCTGAGAAAATGCGCCAACTGAGTCTTGAACGGCACGATCAGGTTGGCACCACAGGCCAGCAGCAAACGCTCGTCCCGGTAGCGCAGGCAGGGTTCTGTTTCGCGCACCACAATCTTCAGCAGTACGCCGCTCTGCTCACGCAACTGGTGCAATTCACGGCCCAGGATTTCCACATCCTTGTTGCTTTCCAGCGCCACGATCACGGTTGCCGCACGGGCCTGCGCGGCCTGCGTCAGGAGATCCTGACGACGCTCGAACAACCGCCACTGATCCGACAGCGGTGCGGCACCTTCAAGCGCGGCACGCTGGGTCAGGTAGATGCGCTGGTCGTCGACACGGACGGTGGCATTGCTCGCGTTCCAGGACTCACTGAGCACAAAACCGCTGTCGACCTTTTCCAGCTCGAACGCCTGTGAGGCGCAGACGCCCAGTTCGCTGTGCCAGAAATTGAGCTGATAACAGATGCCACTGTCGCGCCGATAGAGCTGGGCCAGCCCAGAGGTGTGTTCGTTGAGCGACAGCAGTTTTTCATGCAGGTGCGCAGCGGGCCCGTGACACAGGATCAGCAGCGTTGCATCACGCTGCCCCAGCCACTCGCGCGTGCTTTCGCACCAGCGTTGCAGGTAGGCAAGGGACAAGGGTTCCAGACTCGAGGACGGCACCATCAGCAGCAATTGGCTGCCGGGCGGCGTATGAGCACGGTGCAGGTCGCCGGTCAGGGCTTTGAAGGCGGCGGGCGCCACATCCGCTTCGGTCGAAAACAGGCGCAGCACTGCAGGGCCGCAGTCTTCGGCCAGGCCGTCGATGACGTCGTGCGGATCGATGCCCAGCCCCAGCAGCGAAGCATTGACCGGCTCAGGCAGAGCGGCCAGAAACTGTCGGGCAAGGGTGGTGGCGTCGCTGGTGATATCGGCAATCACCCAATACACACCGCCCTGCCGCAACGACATATGCTCATCCCGCAGCTGCTGGATGGCCAAGGTGACCTGAGCCAAGTACTACCCCATACATTCGAATACATACACAGGCGCCGGTTCGGGCGCTGCGCAACTGCCAGATGATGTTTTTACCTGCGGCAGTCCGTGCCTGGCCTGGTCGACCGAAGTGACATGCGCCAGCCAAAGCCAGCGGCGTATTCGAAGAGGGGGAGGCTCAACGACCTGAGCACACTGACCTGTCTGTGCGTTCGGTCATCTGCGCCGTGGCCGGTGCAAAACAGCGCTAATGTGTGATATCAATTTGATTGTGTCAATATTTTGTTACGAGTAACGCAATCAATTAGATGAGCGGCTTAATATGAAAAATAACGGCATTTTATTGACTTTAAAATGTTGACGATCTTTTTCGGCTGCCGGCTTGAAAACTTGAGCCTGCGGCTGAAAAAGACAGGCTGAAACGGGGCCTGTTCTCTTTTTTTCCCACAGCAACTCACCAGCGATCCTGAGTCCACGCCAGAAAACCCTTTTAAATTCAGAGTATTGAGAATAGAAAATATTTAGATAGCTAGATATCTAGCTATCTAAATAAGCAACCGACAGGGCGTCACTCGGTTGCAGGCAACGCCATTCCCTTGGGCCACAGCAGCCAGATATTGCCCTTCTGTTTCATGTCGCCCGCCAGCTTGCCCGCCTCCTCGCCCGTTCCCCAGAACAGGTCGGCACGCACCTGGCCAGCAATGGCGCCACCGGTGTCCTGGGCGGCCACCGGGCGTACCACGCTGCTGCCATCCGGACGCGTGGTCGACAGCCACAGCAGGCTGCCCAGCGGAATGACCTTGCGGTCGATCGCGACACTGTAACCCGCCGTCAAAGGTACATTGAGCGAACCACGCGGGCCTTCATTGCTGTCCGGGTTGCGGCCGAAAAACACATAACTGGGGTTGCTGCCCAGCAGCTCGGGGACGCGCTGCGGATTGGCCTTGGCCCAGTCAGCAATCGCGCCCATGGTCACCTCTTCCTTCTTCAACTGGCCCTGCTCCACCAGCCAGCGGCCAATGGCTTTATAGGGGCGACCGTTCTGGTCGGCGTACGCAAGGCGCACCTGCGAGCCATCGTCCAGGCGCACACGCCCCGACCCTTGAATCTGCAGAAACTGCAGGTCCATCGGGTCGGTCAGCCAGGCAACCACAGGGGCATTGAGGCCCTGAGCGGCGATGGTGGCGGCATCGTCATAGGGCTTGAGCACGCGCCCCTCAAGACGCCCACGCAAGCGCTTGCCCTTGAGTTCGGGATAGATGCTGTCCAGGTTAACCACAACCAGATCATCCGGGACGCCATACACCGGCACAGTGGCGGTGGCGGTCTGCGTCAGGCTGCCGGGGTAGACCGGCTCGTAATAGCCGGTAATCAAACCATCGGCACTGCCGCCTTCAGCGCGCAGGCTGTAGACCTGCAGCTGACTGTTCAGAAAGGTACGGATCTGTTCTGCGTCCGGCGCAGGCGACAGACCGGCGGCTGCCGCACAGGTCGGCCCCCAGACCGCGTCTGCCTTCAAACGTGTACAGGCGCTGCGCCACGCGCTGAAACCGGCCTGCAGATCAGCATCGGAGACGGTGGGCAGTGCTTCCCAACTGGCCTGGGTGTAGGTGGTGTGAGGCGGTTTGGGCGGGGTAACCGGCTTGTCGGACGTGTCGCACGCCGCCAGCATCGCTGCCAGCGGCAGGACCAGCGCCAGGCGCCGGTGCCAGGGTTTGAAAGAGAACGTCATCAGCGCGAATCCTTGTACAGCCGCAGCAGCTTTGAGGGTAAAAGCCGCCATTGTGGCCCAAGCGGGCGCTGCGACCTAGGCTCTGTACGAAAAGTCGGCGAGTGAGGGTCAGGCAGGGCAAAAACAGGCGAAGAACGGCCAGGGTCGCGTTCGACTCTACGTGCTGTCAATGAGCATTCCGATCGGACTCGCGCACGAGCCTGTTTTTAACGCCCCATCACCGAGCGCAGCCACTTTTCGTACAGCGCCCAGAGGCTGATGGACAGGTCATCGCCTGACTCATCCCATAGGTTGTCTGGATGGTGACCATTGCCAACGGTGATTTCCGCTGGCGATCTGCGTTTTCTAGAATGGCCTCAACTTCTGAACACACCTGACCCTTGAGGACTGACATGCGTATTGAAATCGGCATCAACGAGCAGGATCGCCAACAGATCGTCGACGGCCTGTCGCACCTGCTGTCCGACACCTATGTGCTGTATCTGAAAACCCACAACTTCCACTGGAACGTCACCGGCCCAATGTTCCGTACCTTGCACCTGCTGTTCGAAGAGCAGTACACGGAGCTTGCCACGGCGGTCGATTCCATCGCCGAGCGTATCCGCGCCCTGGGCTTCCCGGCACCGGGCACGTACTCGACCTACGCCCGCCTCTCCTCGATCAAGGAAGAGCCCGGCGTGCCTGACGCCGCCGAGATGATCAAGCAATTGGTAGACGGTCAGGAAGCGGTCGTGCGCACCGCACGCAGCCTGTTCCCGCTGCTGGACAAGGTCAGCGACGAACCCACCGCCGACCTGCTGACACAGCGCATGCAGGTCCATGAAAAAGCTGCATGGATGTTGCGCACGTTGCTGGAAGGCAATTGACCGCAAGACAACACACGGTCTGTCCGAACGGTGAGTCGGATTGACCCTCTGGCATGCACGCGAAGATCGGTGGCGCATCGAGCGCAGGTGTAGACACACTGCGCTCGACAACCGGCGCTAGACGTATTCCTTGCCGTCACTGGCAACCAGCGGCTCACCCTTGAACACCTCAGGGCCGTCCATCGTGAGTTTCAGGGTGCCTTTGTTCCAGGCAAGCCAGGGCGTTGCCTCGCTGCAGTCTTCGGAGGTCACGCCGGAAGGGCTGAGCACAATGGACTCCTGATCGATCTCGATCAAACCGATGACATAGGTATAGATACTCTCGTCGTCATAGGCGCCCGGCTTGAACTCGAACGCGCACTCCACGACCTGATTGCCGTATTCCATGCGCATGCGGGGCTTGAGCGACGCCACGGAAACATCGCCGTTATCGACCGCCGAATAAACACTGCACACCAGCGCCACCTTGCCGCCCATGTGCCGGGAAATCTGCGGGTTGATCTCGACGGTCTCCATCGCCGGTTCCGATGCACTGGCAACGACGACGTCACCGGTGTGAAACACAAACGGGTCGAGGTCGAAAGCGCCACGCTTGTCGGGTGCCTGAATGATCGACATACGGCCGTCAGGGCGCAGGATACCGATGCGCAGGTCCAGGTCGTCGTTGTCTTCATCGTCACCATTGTCGATCCAGGTCGCACTGACCTTGATCACTCGGGGTGCGGTGGGCCCTTTCTCCAGCGTGACCTTGTGCGTACTGCCGGGTTTGTCGAGCGTGACGATGGATTTGGCGATGTTCACGGGGGTGGCAGGCGGCGTAGGTGCAGCGGGTGCGGGTGCCTGCTCCTCGACCTCGATGCCATACAGGCCGCACAGCCCGGCCAGCCCACTGGCGAAACCCTGCCACACGGAGCGGGCTTTGGCCTGGCCATTGCGCAGGTACAACTCAAGCACAATGATGCCGGTCTCCTGATCGAAGGACACGGGCGCCAGCTCCAGAACCTGCGCGCCGACCGTGACACGCCCCACCAGATCGCGCACCTGGGCGAAGCCGCCGCCCGCGCCATCCTGAGTCAGGGTGATCGCGATTTTGCTGATCGAGGCAGGCAGGCGCGAAAGGTCGAAACCGATGCTGTGGCTGACCGTGCCGCCTTGCGTCACGGGCGCTGCGAAGCTCGCAGCCCCTGACGCATGCTCGGGGGCATTGAAAAAAACCATGCCGCTGTCATCAATGACCTTGCCGCTGTCGGTCACCAGAAAAGCCGTCAGATTGACGTCCAGATGAGCATCGGCAGCATGGCTGACCACGACCTGCCCACCGGGCGCGTCGAGGGTGGTGTTTTCGCCGGGTTTGAGGCCTTGAGTCACGTCAGTTCGCCTGTCCATAGTAGGGACTGCCACAGTGGCTTTTCATCCCCCTGAAGGTCAAGTCCCTGCCAGAAACCAGGTGCAGGCTCATCACTTCAATTGATTGGCAAACCGCCCTACGGCACCCACCACCTGTTTGGCGCCTTCCTGAATCTCGACAATCACTGACCCCGCCTCGTTGGCCAGCTGCAAGCCCTGTTCGGCCTGGACGCGGCTGTTGGCCATGCCGCGTACGGCCTCGTCGGCCAGTGCCTGGTTCTGCTGCACCACGCTGACGATCTCCTCGGTGGCCGCACTGGTACGGCCAGCCAGTTGCCGCACTTCATCGGCCACCACGGCAAAGCCCCTGCCCTGCTCGCCGGCACGCGCCGCTTCAATGGCCGCGTTGAGGGCCAGCAGGTTGGTCTGCTGAGCGATACCGCCGATGGTCTGCACGATGGAGCTGATCAGCAATGACTGCTTGCCCAGCGCCTCGATGCCGGAGGACGCCGATTCCATTTCCTGGGAGATCTTGCGCATGGTCTGCACGGTGTTCTGCACCACGTCCGCGCCGCGCTGGGCGCTGACGTCGGTCTGTTGGGAAATCTCGAAAGCCACGCTCGCCGCCTGGCTGACGTCTTCCTCGCGGGCGACCTGATCGGTCACTACGGTTGCGAACTTGACGATCTTGTACAGCTTGCCCTGGGCGTCATGCACGGGGTTGTAGGTCGCCTCGAGCCACACATCACGGCCGCTGCTGTCGACCCGTTTGAACCGGCTGGCCACGAACTCGCCACGGTTCAAGGTGGCCCAGAAATCCTTGTACGAGGCCTGGCTCACTTCCTGCGGATCACAGAACAGGCTGTGGTGCTTGCCCTTGATCTGCGCCAGGTTGTAACCCATGCCACGCAGGAACTGCTCGTTGGCGGTCAGCACGTGACCGCCCAGATCGAACTCGATCACCGCTGTGGAGCGCAGCAAGGCCTGAATGAACGCCGAGTTCTCGGCTGCCGTTTCAACGGTTTGAGTGATGTCAGAACCAAAACACTGCAGGTGCATCAGCTTGCCGCTGTCGTCCAGGACCGGCTGCCACATGGCGCGGATCCACGCCAGACTGCCGTCGGAGCGCAGGAAACGGTAATTATCGATAACCGACTCGCCCTTCTGCACGGCGGCCCTGAGATTGCGATAACAATCGAGCTGCTTCACGTAAGCCGGCACCAACCCGTCCAGTTCACGCCCCAGCAATTGATCGCTGCTATACCCCAGCATCCTGAGGAAGTTGTCATTGACGTGGGTGATCCGGTAACTGGCGTCCAGGGTCAGCCCCACCATGCGGGCATCGATCCCCTTCTGCATCTGCCGGTACATCGATAACTCGGCCTGCTGTGCCTGTAATTCCTTTTTCAAGCGAGTATTGAACATGACTGCACCGATCTGTGGGTTGTACGACGTTATCGGCAAAAGCATAGTCGGGATGAGCGCAGTCCGTCCGGGATTTGCACGCTGCGAAACCGTGCACATATTTGCATCCTGGGCCCGCGACACTTCTGTGTTTGCGCGCCAGCAAGTTGCGCTCGTCATCGGGTTGCCATGGCGCTAAAACAACTGACTAGGCTTCATACATGCGAACTTCGGCAGTGCATGCACCTGTAAAACATCATCGTCATGTTTAAGGGACCGCCCGCCATGAGCACACGACTATGCCCTGTCTGCCAAACCACGCTGCAACGCGGTATCTACACCTGGCATTTAACCTGTTCGGGCTGCCATTACGAATGGCTCGACTCTGGAGCCCGTGATCAACTCCAGCCCTGCTCATGAACTGATTGACGAGAGCAAACGCGAAGCAGGCCTGAAGACTCTCAGAACCCGAAACTTTCAAACCGTGCTCAGCCGTATCAACGCCTTGAAAAAGCAAGGCAGTCGCTTGCTGGAAGTAGGCTGCGCCCATGGGTGGTTTCTGGACCTGGCGCGACAGGATTTCGACGTGACGGGTATCGAACCTGACCAGCAATTGCTTGAACGTCTGGACAAGCGTCTGCCCGTGCGGCACGGCTATTTCCCGCAGGCCCTGGAGGAAGGTGAAACGTTCGATGTCATCGTTTTCAATGACGTGATCGAGCACATTCCAGACATCAGGATGACCCTCGACACCTGCCGCCGGCATATGAACGAAGGCGGATTACTGGTGTTGAATCTGCCCAACAGTAACGGGATCTTCTACCGACAGGCAAAATGGCTGGCTCAGCACTCGATGCAGGGTCCATTCAACAGGCTCTGGCAGAAAGACCTGCCATCCCCCCACGTGCATTACTTCAACCCCGCCAACCTTGAACGTTTGCTGGGCATGCAGGGGTTCACTCTCATGGAGAGAGGACGGTTGCCTACGCTGGTTCTGAAGGGATTGCATGCCCGCATTGCGCTGGTCAAAGGCCTTGGCCCTCTGACGCAGCAGGCTGCTTATGTAGCGCTTCTTCTGGCGCTGCCGATGCTCAGGCTGCTGCCAGGCGATATTTTCTACTGCCTGGCACAGCGACAACCTGACTGAGCCTGAGCAGACAGGGTCCGCTCAGGTTGCAGCACCTGATTACTTCTTCAGACGCCCGTAACGGTCTTCGAAGCGCACGATGTCGTCTTCACCCAGATAAGAGCCGGACTGCACTTCGATCAGCTCGAGCGGCACCTTGCCGGGGTTGGCCAGCGAGTGTTTGACGCCCAGCGGAATGTAGGTGGACTGGTTTTCCGAGAGGATCAGTTCCTGATCGTCGCACGTCACTTTGGCGGTGCCGGAGACCACGATCCAGTGCTCGGCGCGGTGGTAGTGCATCTGCAGCGACAGGCATTCGCCCGGCAGCACGCTGATACGCTTGACCTGATAACGCTCGCCCATGTCGATCGTGTCGTAGTGGCCCCACGGACGGTTGACCAGCGGGTGCGTGACAAACTCCGGACGCTCTTCGGCCTGCAGACGCTTGACCACGTCCTTGACCTGCTGACTGTCGTTCTTGTTGGCGACCAGGATGGCGTCCTTGGTCTCGATGATGATCAGGTTCTCGACACCGACCGTGGCCACCAGGCGGTGGTGCGACTGCACCAGGCAGTTGCGGGTATCGATGGCCATCACGTCGCCTTCCAGGCGGTTGGCGTTGGCATCGTGCGGGCCCACGTCCCAGATCGCAGCCCAGCTGCCCAGATCGTTCCAGCCCGCATCCAGCGGCACGACCAGACCGGCGGCCGTGTGCTCCATGACCGCGTAGTCCACCGACTCGTCGGCGCACAGCGCAAACTGCTCGGCCTGCACGTGCAGGAAGTAGTTGTCCGCCTCGGCATGCTCCAGTGCCACACGGCAAGCGGCCAGGATATCCGGGCGGTGCTGCTCAAGTTCGGTCAGGAACACCGAGGCACGGAACATGAACATGCCGCTGTTCCACAGGTAGATACCCGAAGACAGATACTCTTCGGCCATTTGCTGGGACGGTTTTTCCTTGAAGCCGGCAATGTCGAAACCGCCCTGGGCGATGGACTGACCGCACTGGATATAGCCAAAACCGGTTTCGGCGTGGGTCGGTGTGATGCCGAAGGTCACCAGACGACCGGCCTCGGCATGTGCCTGGGCAACACGGACCGCCTGGCGGAAAGCGTCTTCGTCATGGATGTGGTGGTCGGCGGCCAGCACCAGCAGGATCGGGTCCGTGCCGTCGGCGGTCGCTTCCAGCGCAGCCAGCGCGATGGCAGGAGCCGTGTTGCGCGCCAGTGGCTCAAGGATCACACGGCGGCTGGCCATCTTCGCCACACGCAGTTGCTCGGCGACGATGAAACGATGGTTCTCGTTGCTCACCACCACGGCCGGCGAGTGCTCAAGCCCTTGCAGACGAGCGAGTGTGCGCTGAAACATCGTTCCCTGATCCTGACCGTCAAGGGCCAGAAACTGCTTGGGAAAGCTTTGGCGCGACAGCGGCCACAGACGCGAACCATTGCCACCGGCCAGGATTACAGGGGTAAACATAGATGCTCCATTCTTGTGCCACGGGGGCGTAGCGAGGGGCGCATTATCCGGGGGCTGTAGAGGGGATGCAATACGGATAGATGCCCGCGACACGCCGCGATGAACGGTAAACATTG
The DNA here is from genome assembly GCF_900143095.1 of Pseudomonas asturiensis. Taxonomy (GTDB): domain Bacteria; phylum Pseudomonadota; class Gammaproteobacteria; order Pseudomonadales; family Pseudomonadaceae; genus Aquipseudomonas; species Aquipseudomonas asturiensis. The sequence continues at coordinate 56,041 of NZ_FRDA01000019.1, forward strand.
CCCCGCTACTCGGGAACTATTCCCATCGCAGAAAGTCCGACGTCCCACTTGATAAACAATTTGTATCATCGGTGATACAACCTCAGCTTCCATGCCGCGTCATCGGGACTGTATTCCAGGTGCGTGCATGAAGGTCTGCCTCAACCAAGGAAGATCAATGGCAACCCTGAAACTCTATCAGCCCATCGACATGAACGCCCTTCAAGCATGGGACGGCACCTTCCCCATTGTTGACGCAGGCCATATACAAGCCACTGACGGTGTGAGAACCCAGGATTACTTCGGTTCCTTCCAGTTCAGCAATGGCGAAGTGTCCGGCGGCGTGTTGACGTCCACTGTCGCTTATCAGAATGGCGCGTATTACGAAGTCAGCGGTTTGAATCTCGACGCCGGGGTCATGGCCGAATACATCGGTAACTTCGACATCAATGGCGCCCTGACCGAAATACTCAAAGGCGACGACACCCTTATCGGCTCTGCCGGCAATGATGTGCTCAAAGGCGGCGCCGGTAACAATGCGTTCGATGGCGGCGCCGGCATCGACACCGTGTATTACAACGGTGGCAAACATGACGTCTCGATCCCGTCCAGCGGTAATACGTACACCGTCAGTCATGACGGCGGCACCGACACCTTGAACAACATCGAGCGTATCGACTTCGGCCCGGGCTCTGTTCTGGCGCTGGATGTAAAGGCTGGCGAAAACGCAGGTTCGGCCTATCGCCTGTATCAGGCCGCGTTTGATCGCAAGCCTGACACCAGTGGATTGAAGTACTGGATCAACGAACTGGACACAGGCGCCAACCTTCAACAAATCGCTCAAGGTTTTGTCGACAGCGCCGAATTCAAGACGCTCAACCCCAGCAACGATGCCACGTCGATCATCAACAACTTGTACCAGCACGTGCTGCACCGCGACGCCGACGAAGCGGGCGCACAGTATTGGAAAAGTGCCATGGCCGAAGGCATGAGCACACATGAAGTACTGGTTTCGTTTTCCGAGAGTCAGGAAAACATCAGCAACACCGCCGCGGCACTCAACAGTGGCCTGTGGCTGGTCTGACACCTCAATACTTTTACCTCTACCTTCAGGATAAGGAATCCTTATGGCACGCGTTACCTATAATCAGCCGTTCACCAACTTTGATGTGAGCAAAGCCGCCAATGTCGGCGTGACCGGTACAGTCACCGACGCTACCAGCACTCACATCGGCTTCAGCGATGGCTCTTACTCGGCGGACCTGAAAGGCATCTTTGTCTACGGCAGTACTCAACTGATGGGGCGCGTCTCCGAGATCTCCTATTCCAAGGACGGCTCGACTTACATGACCGTCTCTGAACTGGGTTACAACCTGTCGGGCTCGGTTCCAACGTCCTTCTACGAAGGCGATGACACGTACATCGGTTCCAGCGGCAACGACCTGTTCAACGCCTGGCTGGGCAATGACAAGTACGATGGCGGTGCGGGCACCGACACCGTCTACTACAGCGCGTCCAAGAACGACTTCGTCGTCAAGGCCAGCGGCAACGGTCTGAGTCTGGACGGCCTGGGCAAGACCGACTCGCTCGTCAACATCGAACGCGTCCAGTTCGACGACGGCACCCTGGCAGTGGATATCAATGCCGGCCAGAACGCCGGTTCCGGTTATCGCCTGTACCAGGCCGCGTTCGACCGCAAGCCGGACAACGACGGCCTCAAATACTGGATCAACGATCTGGACAAAGGCAGCAGCCTGCAGCAAGTGGCCAAGGGCTTTGTCGACAGCGCCGAGTTCAAGGCTCTGAACCCGGGTCAGGACCAGAATTCGCTGATCAACAACTTCTACCAGCACGTACTGCACCGCGACGCCGATGCAGGCGGCCTGCAGTACTGGAATGGCCAGATGAGCGGCGGCATGACGGCGGCTGAAGTTCTGGTGTCGTTCTCTGAAAGCCAGGAAAACATCGCCAACGTGGCCCCCGACCTGAACAACGGTCTGTGGCTGGTGTAACAACAGCACCTGATCTGCTGGCGTAAAAAAACCCCGCTTTCTTCTGGAAAGCGGGGTTTTTATTGGGCCTGTAAATGTGCTGTGACGCTCAGAATACTCAGGCGGGGAGTGGTGCGCCTGATGCTATGGCCAGAAAGACAGATAGATGTGTTCCGCCATGCCGGTTTATTTTTAATCGGAGAGTCCATAACCGTTACACGGCCCTGAATACATCAATCACCGAGCAGTGATGTCCTCACATAAAAATACCCCCACCAATTAAGGGTGAGGGTATTTATCTAGAGTGACTTTTACAGCCGTATAACTCTCTTGTTTATCACACGACCTCAAGCGTCAGGTTGAATACACCGGCGGTGTCCAGAGACACACTGGTGACACCACTGAGTACTATTTTCTCTGCAGATGACGTAGCGGTGTTATAGAACGTCAGCTCGTCAGCGGTCGATACCCCACCCACATTCGCTGCGAAGAACCATTGGTTACCTGCTGTTCCATCGACGGTGGCGGCCGACGTGCTTGCGGCACCGGTCACGTTGGAAGCACCGGTGTTCACTTTGTCAACGTTGGTCAAAAAGCTGAAGCTGTCACCGCCAGCAGCGTTCAATGTCACCAGATCGTCAGCACTCAGTTTCAGCAGGTTCGCAGTGGTCGCCTGAGCTTTCGTCAGGTCGATAGCGACCGTATTTTCACTGGAGTTGATGCTGTCGATTTTCGCGTCAGCCAGCAGCGCGGTCAGGTTGCTGTTGATGTTCGCGGAGGTGTCCACAACCGTGATCTGATCGCCAGCAGCCAACTTGGCAGTATTGGCTGTCAGAGCCCCTTGAGCGGCGGTGAGGTTGATTGCTGTCGTGTTCTCGCTCGAATCGATGCTATCGATTTTCGCGTCGGCCAGCAGTGCGGTCAGGTTGCTGTTGATGTTCGCGGAGGTGTCCACAACCGTGATCTGATCGCCAGCAGCCAACTTGGCAGTATTGGCTGTCAGGGCACCTTGAGCGGCGGTGAGGTTGAGTGCCGTCGTGTTCTCGCTTGAATCAATGCTGTCGATTTTCGCGTCGGCCAGCAGTACGGTCAGGTTGCCGTTGATGTTCGCGGAGGTGTCCACAATCGTGATCTGATCGCCAGCGGCCAACTTGGCAGTATTGGCTGTCAAAGCCCCTTGAGCGGCGGTGAGGTTGAGTGCCGTCGTGTTCTGGCTCGAATCGATGCTGTCGATTTTCGCGTCGGCCAGCAGTGCGGTCAGGTTGCTGTTGATGTTCGCGGAGGTGTCCACCACCGTGATCTGATCGCCAGCGGCCAACTTGTCGGTATTGGCTGTCAGGGCCCCTTGAGCGGCAGTGAGGTTGATTGCCGTCGTGTTCTCGGTCGAATCAATGGCAAGCACATTTGCATTGCTGAGCAGCGCAGCCAGATTGGTATTGATCGTCGCACTGGTGTCCGCCAGTGTGATGTTGGTAAAGCCTGAAACCTTGGACAGGCTCTCGGCATTCAGTGTAAGCGCAGTTGCCGCGTCGCCGGACGCGGCAGCGACGGCAATCACGCCCGTAAGGGCCAGGGCACCGGCCACATCAGACGCTTGCACACCCGTAAGGCTGAGTGTTTTGTTGTTCAGATCGACATTGGTCAGGGACGTCAGTTTGGTTGCATCTGCAAACGACAAGCCTGTGACGTTCGCAGCCAGCTTGACGGCTACGCCGCCAGTGTCCGTGATCGTCGACACGTCAATGGCTGGCGTTGCAGCAACGCCGCCGCGCAGGAAGGTGGCCTCGCCGTTCGTGACAGTGAACGTGATGTCACCCGTTGCCGTGCCACCAAACGTCAGCGCACCATTGAGGTCTTCGGTGACAGTGAAAGTAGGCGTTGGCGTACCGCCACCGCCCGTCCCGGGCGTGGCCACGACCACTGCCGCACTGCCCTGCACCGCCGGGTTGTCCAGCGCAGCCGGGTTGGTGGCGGCGGAGGTCAGCAGGGTGCTGGCGTTGTCGAGCAGGGTCACGATGTTGGTGCTGCTGGTCGCGCCGCTGGCCAGGGTCTGCAGGTAAGTCGAGGCATCCGCCACTTCGCCTGGCGCGGTGGTGATCAAGGTGGCCAGGTTGGTCAGCAACTGATTGGCCGACGCCAGGACAGCGGCCGTCTGGCCGGCGGTAGCCGAGGGAATCAACGAGATAATCGCCAGGGTGCCTGAGACGCTGGCGGCGTCGGTGCTGACCGAAGACAGGACCTTGGCGCCCAGCGTCGTATCGTTCAGGCCCTTGTCGGCGTAAGCGACGCCAACAGTGGCTTTGTTGGTGATCAGGGTGTTGTCGAGCACGCCCTGGGCCGAGGTATTGGCCTTGGCGCCATTGATCAGGGTCAGCGCAAACGAATCACGGCTCAGCGTGCCGTTGCCGAGCTGGTCCAGCCAGTACTGGGCACCGTCCGCATCGGAGGTGCGGCCCAGAATATTGCCGTAAACCTTTTCGACGAACTGAGCATCGGTCAGGGTCGCAGGAAAGGCAGCCTGCCCTTCGGGCTGCTGGGTGGTCCAGTTCTCAGCGATCTGCGCCAGGGTCAACTGGCCAGTCGTGATTGCATTCGTCCAATAGGTCAGTCCACCCGCATCCGGTGCGCGGTTGAAAAACGTCGTGTACAGCTCAGCCAGATCAGTTTGCGTGCTCATGTACTACTCCTTAGTGGAACAACTGAATCGCGGTGATTAATGATGTATTACGCGTTCTTTATTTCAGATCGACGACGGCCCAGCGCGGTATCACCTGACGATGTACGTGAAGCGCCGAACGGTCTCCTGTTGTTCTGAAAACAGGCGGCACATCGCTGATAGCGAGCAATCAGCCGTGTTTCAGACAGGCATAAGTCATCGAACAGGATCCGGTGAGTTCGGACGTCCTTACGACTATAAAAGGGGGTTGGCTTTTCAAGGGTCTGCGCGTGAAGTCCCACTTGCACAGGGCCACGCTAACGATATGAGCGCGGGTTGTCTAACCCGACGCTAGACCAAATTCAACTAACTTAATGCTGAAAAAAATAAACGGCCTGGTTATAAGCGTCGGTCAATGATGTTCTGATGTTGTCCCGCGAATACTGGAAACAGACAAACTGCAAGAGGCCTATTGTCCGACAATAAAAATAGTCATTTAAGAAAAACTCGGCGATCTGCTACGATCCGTGGCTTTTTTGCTGGCACAGGATAGGGAATATCCCTACACGTAAAAGCGATACCCCTCTATAAAACGTCGCTTGATAAATCGGGCAGAGGGCAAAAGGAGTAATCATGCAAGGTCAGGTCGCCGTCGTTATCCCCTGCTACAAGGTGCGTCAGCAAATTCTCTCGGTCATTGCCCAGATCGGCCCGGAGGTGTCGTCCATTTTCGTGGTCGATGATTGCTGCCCTGAAGGCTCAGGCGATTACGTAGCCGAACACTGCATCGATCCACGCGTGGTCATTCTGCGCCACACGGTCAATCAGGGTGTGGGCGGTGCGGTGATGACCGGTTATCAGGCAGCCATTGCGGCGAACGTCGACATCATCGTCAAGATCGACGGCGATGGTCAGATGGACCCGGGGCTGATCACCAACTTCGTCGACCCGATTCTCAACGGCGAAGCCGATTACACCAAAGGCAACCGTTTCTACGACCTGGAAAAAATCAGCGCCATGCCGAAGATGCGACTGTTCGGCAATGCGGTCCTGTCCTTCATGACCAAGCTGTCCTCCGGTTACTGGAACCTGTTCGACCCCACCAACGGCTACACCGCCATTCACCGCGAAGTGGCGCGCCATCTGCCGTTCCACAAGATCAGCCAGCGCTACTTTTTCGAGACCGACATTCTGTTCCGGCTCAACACCCTGCGTGCCGTGGCCGTCGATATCCCCATGGACGCCAAGTACGAAGACGAGGTCAGCAACCTGAAGATCTCGAAAATCATTGGCGAGTTTCTGCGCAAACACGCGCGCAACACGTTCAAGCGGGTGTTCTACAACTACTACCTGCGCGACATGTCGCTGGCGTCCATCGAGATGCCCACGGGCCTGGCGATGATCGTGTTCGGTTGCGGGTTCGGTCTTTACCACTGGGCGAGTTCCAGCTACACCCACGAGCCGACGCCGTTGGGCACCATCATGTTTTCTGCGTTGCCGATCATCATCGGTATCCAGTTCGTGCTGGCGTTCCTGTCCTATGACATCAGCTCGGTCCCCGATCGCGTCATCCACAAGAAGTACCAGAAGCGCCGTCAGCTGCAACTGGAAAAGAGGCCATGATGTCTTTATCGCAATTTGTCTTCATCTCCCTGACCGTCATCGCGCTGGCGACCGGTCAGATCCTGTTCAAGCTGGCCTCGGCCACGGTCGAGTTCTCGATGGCGGGCCTCTGGAGCGCGATGGTCAACGTGAAGCTGATCATTGCCCTGGTGGTCTACGCCGGTGCGACCGTGCTCTGGCTGTTCGCGCTCAAGACCACGCCGCTGAGCATCGCCTACCCCTTCACCGCCATGGCGTTCTTCATCGTCCCGCTGCTGGCGCACTTCTTCCTGGGCGAATCCCTGAACTGGAACACCTTCGCCGGCGCGGCACTGATTGCACTGGGGGTTTGCGTCTCGGTGTACAGGGCCTGAGACCTGACGGCCCTGCGCCGCCCTGGCCGTCGGCAACCTCTTTTATTTTTGAATGCGTTTGATACGGACATTGGCAATGAATCGCTCCACCCGGGAATCGCCCAGCAACCTCTACATCCTGTTTTTCATCGGCATCGCGTTCTTCCTTGCCCTGGCGCTGAAAAACAGCGGCCTGTACCCGTTCATCTTCTCCGATGAGTACACCTACAGCCGCTACTCCAGGCTGATTCCGCTGTCCGACTCGATGATTCCGGGGTATCTGTACCTGGCGGTGTATCGCCTGACCAACCACTGCGCGGCCGATTTCCTGGGCTGCGCGAAAATCTTCAACGCGTTCTTCTTTGCCTGCGCCACGCCCTTCCTGTATCTGGTCGCGCGGCGGGTGATGAACACCGTGCCAGCCCTGCTCATCACGGTGTGCGCGCTGCTCGCGCCGATCAACAGCTACACCACCAACTACATGCCAGAAGCCTTCTATTTCCTGGGCTTCTGGGTGTTCATGTGGAGCATTTTCAGGGTCCGGCCGGGGTTCGCGCAGGACTGGGCCATCGCCGGTTTCACGCTGGGCTGCACGGCGCTCATCAAGCCGCATTCCATGTTGTTTGTGCCTGCGGTACTGATTTACATCGGCTACGTGTCGGCCACCGCACGCGACAGCAGCCTGCGCATGACCCTGCGCAACCTGGGGGCTTTTCTGCTGGCCGCGCTGGTCGCCAAGTTCGTGATCAGCTTTTTGATTGCAGGCCCGGCGGGGCTGACCTTCTTCGGCCCGTCGTACAGCAAGATTGCCTCGTCCACGACCTCCGGGATGGACCGCATCATCCAGTTGCTGACCCTGGGCCTTGAGAGCGTCAGAGGTCACCTGCTCGCCCTGTGCCTGATCGTCGGTCTGCCAATGGCGGTGGTGATCCACGCGGTCTGCAAGGCTGTGTTTGCCCGCCGTGAACCTGACAACGCGCAAAAGATGGCGATCCTGGCCACGCTGCTGTTCGCCAACCTGATTGCCGTGGTCGGCCTGTTCACCGCGTCGGTGGTCAACACCAGCGTCTACGAGTCGGTCACGCGCCTGCACATGCGCTATTACGACTTCATCTTCCCGCTGACCTGGATCGTGGTCGCCTCGCGCCTGTATGCCGCGCCAGAAGGTCAGGCACGTGGCTGGCGCGCCGTGCTGGCCGTCTTGATCGGCCTGCCGATGGTGTACGCCATCTACACGGCCATGGCCCCGTTCGAACCGAGCATCATCGACAGCCCCGAGCTGCGGGGCTTTTTGTTCCACACAGGCTCGTTCTACTTCATGAGCGCGCTGGCCGTGCTGTCGCTGGGCGCTTGGGTCTACCAGACCCGCTGGGGCGCGAGGTTCTTCGTCTACCTGGCGCTGCCGCTGACTATCCTGCTGACCAGTTACTGGGTCACCCGAGAACAGCGCCTGCACCTGATCCCGGACACCTTCGACCGCGCCGGTTTGTTCACGCGCCAGTACCTGTCGGCAGAAGAACGCACCCAAGTGCTAATCATGGGCGCCGACCTGGGCGGATTGATCAAGGCCTCGTTCTACCTGGACAACACCGAGGTGTCCCCTGCGCCAGTGGACGAGAGCAATCATTACGACTTCAAGGGCCTGCCCGAGAACAAGAAGTGGCTGCTGTCCATCGGCAGTTACGTACCGCAGGCCAATGGTCGCCCGCAGGTCATCATGCCGGGCTTCACCCTGACCCGCATCAGCGCCAATGAAATCATTGACCTGCGCAACGCCCAATGGCCCGGCGTCATCACCCAGGCGCAGGGCCTGGCCACGCCCGAGAGCTGGGGCAGCTGGTCGACCGACGACGAGGTCGTGCTGACGTTCGCCCGGCAACTGCCCGAGACCTTTGATGTGCGCCTGACCGCTCACGCCTTCGGGCCCAACATCGGCAAGGACTTCATCCTGCGTGTGGGCAGCACCCGCGTGCCGTTCACCCTGAGCGAACAGGATCAGGAACTGCTGTTGCACCTGGATAACCCGGAACGGGCAAGCAGTCTCATCATCGAGGTTCCCCAGGCGGTCAGCCCGGCGCAACTAGGCATGAATGGCGATAACCGGAAACTGGGCCTGGGTATTCAGACCTTATCGATAGAACAGCGCGATTAATGCGGTGCGTCATTGTGCGGGCCTGACACTCAAGTGCGTGGATTTGACACCCGTGTATTTAAATACACAGGGTGTTGAATCAAACGCCGGTGCATGAGTCTTAAGCACACTTTGAATGCTCACAACAGCCACACATGTTAGGCTTCGCGCCCATGATTCACGTCGCCACGCCCACCCCTGCTGCGGCGGGCCAGGTTCGTTCTGAACAACACACCCCAAATTAAGAGTTGTACGCATGCTTGAAGTGGAAAACGTCTGTAAGGAGTTCAAGCTCTACAGCAGACCCTGGCACCGGCTCAAAGAAATTGTCATGCGCCGTAGTTACCACCGCACCCACAAGGCGCTGGATAACATTACGTTCAGCGTGGCCAGCGGAGAAACGCTGGGCATTCTCGGCCGCAACGGTGCGGGTAAATCCACCCTGCTCAAAATGCTCAATGGCGTGCTGTTGCCCGACGCCGGCCAGATCAAGATCACCGGCCGGGTCACGGGCCTGCTGGAGCTGGGCACCGGTTTCGACCCCAACCTCAGCGGCGCACAGAACATCGTCGGCAACGGCCTGCTACTGGGCATGACACGCCAGCAGATCGAGGAGCGTCGCGCCTCGATCGTCGAGTTCTCGGAGCTGGGCGCGTTCATTCACGAGCCGATCCGCACCTATTCCTCGGGCATGAACATGCGCCTGGCGTTCTCGATCGCCATCCATGCCGACCCGGACACCTTCCTGATCGACGAAGCCCTGTCGGTGGGTGACGGTCACTTCCAGCAGAAGTGCATGCGCCGCATCAAGGAGTTTCGTGCCAAGGGCGGCTCGATCATCTTCGTCTCCCACGACCTGAACGCGGTGAAGATGATCTGCGACCGCGCCATCGTGCTCAGCGAAGGCAAAGTGGTTGCCGACGGCCATCCCGAAGACGCCGTGAACATCTACAACCAGCTGCTCGGCGCCGATGACGACGACTACAGCGAACGCCTGCAGGTCGAGCAGCATGGCTATGGCTCGCGTCAGGCGGCCATGGAAAACGTCGTGTTCAAGGGCCTGAACTCGCAGAGCACGATCCTGGCCAACGGTGACACCGGCGTCCTGGAAGTGACCGTCGCCGCGCAGGTCGACCTGCCCGACGTGTCCCTGGGCCTGATGATCCGCGACCGCTTCGGTCAGGACATCTTCGGCACCAACAGCCATTACCTGGGTCATCCGATCGCCATGCTCGCCGGCGAGCGCAAGACCCTGCGTTATCGCTTCCCGATGCGCCTGGCACCTGGCAAATACACCATCACCCTGGCCTTGCACGACGGGGCGGATCACACGATCAACTGTTTCCACTGGCACGACAACGCCATTGGCTTTGAAGTGGCCGGTATCACCGGGACCTTCTTTGGCGGCATCTGCGACCTGGCAGCCACGCTGGAAGAACTGCACGCGCCAACAGATATTTCTAACGGAATTGCACGCAATGCTCATACCCAATAACCCTGACCTCGACTTCCAGGAACTCAACCGTCGCATCGAAGCAGAGGTTCAGCGTTATAAGCTCGACACCCGCGAGCGTGCGCTGCCAGCGTTCGACCCGTCACCGGCCGAGGTCTACGACCGTCCGTACCAATGGATGGAGCTGATCCAGCTCGACGACGAAGCGCTGATGCGTGCCGCCTACCCGACCCTGTTGGGGCGCAAGGCCGAGGCCAGTGAAATCCAGCACGGCCTGCATCAACTGCGTTCGGGCTTCGACAAGTTCGAAATCCTTGCCGCCCTGCGCTATTCGCCGGAAGGCAACGCACACAACACCGAAGTGCACGGCCTGCGCCGCGCCAAACTCAAGAACACCCTGCGCCGCATTCCTGTGCTGGGCAAACTGCTGCTCAGTGCCTACAGCGTGGCGTCCATCGAGTCGCGCAACCGCTACTACGTGGCGCGTCTGGACCTGCTCAGCCGTCAGAACAAACTGCAAAGCGATGGCCTGCTCGCCAGCCGCGACCAGTTCAACGTCCTGCAGGCCCAGCTGTATGCGCAACTGGATCTGCAACGCGGTCAGCAGTTGCACCTGGACGAGCTCAACAGCTTCCTGCAATCCCAGCAGCGTGCGTTGCAGGCCCAGCAGGATTCACTGGATGCCCATGAATTCAAGGTCAACGCGCAGCGGGCCTTGCTTGATGAGCACCAGCGCGCCCTCGAACACAAAGAACAGGAACTCAAGCGCCTCGAAGCCGAGCTGAATCAGGAGCGCAGCACCCAGCAGGAACTGCGCGCCCGCCTCGCTCACCTTGAACGCCAGCCGCGTCAGGTGGCCGCCAGTGCCAGCAGCAATGCCGAGGCCAGCGTGGTTGCCACGGTGCCGGCCGCCGCTTCGTCGGGCGTGCCGAGCAGCATTCCGGACAGCTTCTACCTGGCGTTCGAAAACCGTTTCCGCGGCGACGCCGAAACCATCCGCGAGCGTCAGTCTTACTACCTGCCGATCCTCGACAGCGTGGCCCCGCTCAACGCCGGTCTGCCACTGGTGGACATCGGCTGTGGCCGTGGCGAATGGCTGAACATGCTGCCCACGCCGTTTGCGCGCATCGGCATCGACCTCAACTCGATGAACGTCGAAGCGTGCATCGAGCAGGGTCTAGAGGCCGTGCAGCAAGACGCACTGGTCTGGCTGGCCAACCAGCCGGAAAACAGCGTCGCAGCAGTGTCGGCGTTCCACGTGATCGAGCACTTGAGCTTCGAGCAGTTCAACACCCTGCTCGACGAGTGCCAGCGCGTTCTGGCGCCGGGCGGTGTGATCATCTTCGAAACGCCGAACCCGGAAAACATTGTGTCTGCGGCCACGCACTTCTACACCGACCCGACCCACATCCATCCGCTGCCGCCGGCCTTCACCGAATTTCTGGTGCAGTTCAAAGGCTTCAGTGACGTGCAGATCCACCGCCTGAACCCGATTCCGCGCGAATACGCCCTGAACGAAGACAGCGAAGTGGCACGCCGTTGCGACGCGCTGTTCTACGGCCCGCAGGATTACGCGGTCACGGCGAGCAAGAGCGCGTCATGAAACCACTGCGGATCGATCAATTTGCACCCTCCGTCGCCGCTGGCGACGGCGTGACCAACGGTTTGCTGTTCACCCGCAGCCTGTTGCACGACCTGGGCTACGAATCGGACATTTACAGCTTCTCGATCCCGGAACAGATGATCGGTCAGGTGCTGCCTGCCCGCACCTTCCACGCCTCGCGTTGCGACCTGCTGATGTACCACCACTCCATGGGCCACGATCACGGCCCGTGGCTGATGCTGCAGCAATGCCCCAAGGCGCTGGTCTATCACAACATCACGCCGCCGGCGTTTTTCCCCGAAGGCAGCGGCCTGCGCCGTTATGCCGAACTGGGCCTGACCCAGTTGCGTGACTGGCGCGAAGAATTCGTTCACGCCCTGGCCGACTCGCCGCTCAACCAGAGCGAGCTGGAGCTGGCCGGGTACGAGCGCAGCAAGACACTGCCGCTGCTGGTCGACACCCGTCGCCTGGAAGGCCCGATGAGCCAGCCAGCATTTATGGCCGACCAGCCCGCCGGTACCCGCTTTTACCTGGCAGTCGGACGCCTGGCCGAGAACAAGCGCCAGTACCTGCTGATCGAAGCGTTCTATCATTTGTTGCAGAACCAGCAGGCCTCTGAAGAGTCGCCGCAGCGCCTGATCATCGTCGGCGGCACAACCAGCGAAGCCTACGCCCGCGGCCTGCAGATGCACATCCTGAACCTGGGCCTGCAGGAGCACGTGCTGCTGGTCGGTAAATGCTCGGAGCCCGAGCTGCGCTGGCTGTACAGCAACGCCCATCAGTATTGGTGCGCCAGTGCCCATGAAGGGTTCTGCATGCCCTTGCTGGAAGCCAACTACGCCTCACTGCCTGTTGTCACACAAGCGCGTTCCAATATTCCCGACACGCTGGGTGAAGGCGGCTTACTGCTGGAAAGCGACGACCCGGTCGATTTCGCGATGGCCTGCCATTTCCTCAACACCGAGCCTGGCCTGCGTGAAAAGCTGATCGATGCCGGGCATCGCAACCTGATGCGCTACGAGCGCGAGAACCTGAAGCAGGCGTTAGTGCTTTGGCTCGCCCAACTGGATTTTTTACAGCCCCGTGAAGGAGTACAACTCGATGCGACCCTTACTACTCACAGGTGCTAACGGCTTTGTCGGCAAGATCCTGACCGGCCGTCTGCAACAGGCAGGCTTCCACGTCACCGCCCTGAGCGGCCAGTCGAGCCCGGCCCAGAGCACGGCGGACGACCACCTGCAATGCGACATCCGCGACACCGAAGCGCTGGCCAGTGCCGTGGCCAGGGTCCGCCCTGAATACGTTGTGCACCTGGCGGCGGTTTCCCACGTGCCCACCAGCTTCAAGAACCCTTTGCTGACCTGGCAGACCAACGTCATGGGCAGCATGAACCTGCTTGAGGCCGTCAAACAGCACGCGCCCGAGGCCTTCGTGCTGTTTCCCAGCTCCTCGGAAGTCTACGGCGCAGCGTTCAAGACCGCCGACAGCGTGGACGAAAACACCCCGCCGCAGCCGCTGAACCCCTACGCAGCCAGCAAGGTGGCCGCCGAGACCGCGTTTCGCGAGTATTTCCGCCAGGGCGTCAAAGGCGTCATTGCGCGGCCGTTCAACCACATCGGCGCCCAACAGAGTGCGGACTTCGTGACGGCCTCGTTCGCCCGCCAGATCGCCCTGATCGAGGCTGGCAAACAGGCGCCGGTGCTCAAGGTCGGCAACCTGGACGCCATACGCGACTTCCTGGACGTACAGGACGTGTGCAGCGCCTACCTCGAACTGCTGAAGCTGACCGATAAGCCCGGCCATCCGGCGTGCCTGAACGTTGCCAGCGGCCACTCGCGCAGGATTCGCGACATGCTCGACCAGTTGCTGGCGTTGAGCACGGCGCACATCGACGTCGAACTGGACCCTGAACGCCTGCGCCCGTCGGACATTCCGGTGGCCGTAGGCAATGCCCGTCTGCTGCGTGAAACCACAGGCTGGCAACCGCAGATCGCCTTGCAGGACACCTTGCGTGAACTGCTCGATTACTGGCGACAACAGGTTCTGCACAGCGCCTGACCTGACCCTGAGTAAGGCCCGACACGTCGGGCCCCGCGACGCTCCCTCTCCGCCGAATCGAGAAGCAACGAAGAATGAACATTGGCTTTAGCTGTAGCGTCTGGTCGGGTGGCGAACGCGCCGGGCATCTGGACGGTATCGGCACCTATTCCAAAGCCCTGTGGCACGGTCTGAACGACCTGGCGCACAGCAGCGAGCGCAACCTGCACATCAAACCCTATGCGTTTGGTCGCGACCTGCCAGCGCTTGATTGCGGCATCCCCAAACCGTTGGCCGTGCGGTTTCCGGTCCACGCGTTGTTGAGCGGCTTCCTCAAACTGCCCCTGGCCAACTCGATGGCCATCGGCCGCGACGTGGACCTGTTTCACGCCACCGACCACCATATTCCGCGCATTGCCGGGGTGCCCACTGTGGCCACGGTCATGGACGTGATCCCCATGCTGCACCCCGAATGGATCAAGAACGACCTGCGCAGCCTCAAGAGCTGGTTGTTCAACACCAGCATTCGTCAGTGCGACCACGTCATCACCATTTCCGAGCACAGCAAGCGCGACATGATCGAGCACCTGAGCCTGGCCGAGGAACGCATCAGCGTGACGCCACTGGGTGTGGATCCGGTGTACTTCGAACGCATCGACGAGCAGCAGTGTGAAGCCGTCCTGAGCCAGCACGGCCTGCGTCCCGGCTTCTTTCTATTTGTAGGCACGCTGCAACCGCGCAAGAACCTGCCACGCATCCTGCAGGCGTTTCAGCAGCTGCCGGCCGACGTGCGCAAGGAACACCCGCTGATCATCGTGGGCCGTGACGGCTGGAATAACGAAGACCTGATGCCTCAGTTGCAGGCACTTGAGGCACGTGGCGAAGGCCGCTGGCTCAGCTACCTGCCCCAGGCGCAGGTCATGGCCTTGCTGCAAAGCGCAGGCGCCCTGATGTTCCCGTCTCTGTACGAAGGCTTCGGTCTGCCGGTGATTGAAGCGTTCGCGGCACAATGCCCGGTGATCACCTCAAATAGCAGCTCGTTGCCGGAAGTGACGGGCAACGCGGCCTGGGCAGTGGATCCCTACGACGTCGACAGCATCAGTGCGGCCATGCGCGACCTGCTGGCCGATGAAACGCTGCGTGCGCAACGCGTCGAACTCGGCCTGGCCAGGGCTCGTCAGTACACCTGGAACAGCTGCGCCCAGCAGACGCTGGATATCTATCGCAACGTGCTGGGGCGCTGAGGCTCCGGCATCTCCGACGCAGCGCTGACCCCTTCGCGAGCAAGCTCGCTCCCACGAAACCGCGTTTTCGCGCAACAAACCCCGTGGGAGCGGACCGGGCGGCGTTCCGCTTGTCCGCGAAGGGAGCCGTACATCCGACAACTATTCAGCGGCTGAAACACCGTATTCGCGGACAAGTCCGCTCCCACCGGGATAGGTGCCCTGCCCAAACTATCGGGTGCAACTCAAACCTGGTGTTTGCCGGGAGATCGCGCAGCACCGAAAAGGCGGCGGTATCTCCCACTATTCGGTAGGGCGTGTCGGGGTCGATGAGCGGCACGCGTCGAACGCCGGGCGTGTCCATTCCAGCAGCTGCCGGGTGTAGATCGCGCGGGATTCAGCGTTCAGGTGGTAGTTGGTGTCGAAAAACCTGTCCATGGGGTACATCGTCTGCAAAGGTGAGCCGATGTAGTTCAACCCTTGCTGACGTGCGACGTCAGGCAGCGACTGGTAATAACGCAACTCTTCGCCCCGGTGATAGGCCTCGCGGTCCAGCATGGGTGGCGGCACGAACACCGCGCAGCCGCCTGCGGCCGTGACCTGATCGGCCAGGGCCTTCCAGCCCGCCCAGTTGGCGTTCCAGGTGCGCGCATTGGCGCCGTAGTCCTGCACGCTCGAGCGCTCGACCAGCTCACGCATCCAGACCTGCTGCTGCGCCGCCTGGCTGTTGACCTGGTCGCCGCGCTGATCGAGGTTCTGCGGGCCGTACAGCCCGCTGACGGCAAAACCCTGCGGCAGGCCGCGATAACCCGCCAGTGCGCGGTACACCGACGTCAGCCACAGCACCTGGGCCAGCTGCGGCACATTAACGTCCAGACGCCGAAAGCCAGGGTGCGTCCACCAGTAATCAATGAACGACTGATTGATCGAATAGCGCTCGTGGTACATCGGGTACTCGACCGGCATCAGCACCCAGTCGCCGGGCTTGATCGCCTGCCGCGCGTACTGCTGGATGTACGGCGGCAGAATGCCCGCGTTGACCCCCAGATTCACCACCGGCCGGCCGAACGCCTGCTCCAGCGCGCCTGAATCAACCCCGAACATCGACGCCGAACCTGCCACCACCACCAGCTTGGGCTGCCGGATGGCGTCGGCGACGGCCAGTTTGTGCGCGTAGGCCTGCTCGACCCACTGCGTGCTGGGTACTTCGCGACCGATCTGCCCGGCCAGCAGCGCCAGCCACGCTCCCACCACCAGCACCAGGCCCAGCACCAGCCCCCAGACAAAACGCGTCGTTTTCACTGATCGCTTCATGATCCGGCTCAAAAGTTGAAGTACAGAAAGGCGCGGTCCGGCGCACCGGCCAGGGCCTTGAGCACCATGAACAGACCGACCGCTACCAGCACACCACGACCGGTCGCCCCCAGCTTGAGGCTCAGGCGACGACTGCCCGGCGTGACCAGCACCAGCACCAGCAGCGCGGCGCAGACCCAGGGCAGCGTCTTGACCACCTGCATGGTCGCCACTTCCGTCAGTAGCTGCGACAGGTCGAACGCGCCGCCCAGACGCCAGTCCGTCAGGCCCTGGAACATGTGCAGGCTGGTGGTCAGCGAGTCGGCCCGAAACGGAATCCACGCCAGCATCACCACCAGCAACGTCAGCGGCACGGCAATCAGCCGCGGCAGACGCCAGCGGCTCAGGTGCCGCCAGTAATGGTTGATCACCAGCAAGGCGCCATGCACCCCGCCCCACAGAATGAATTGCCAGCCCGCGCCGTGCCACAGGCCGCCCAGCAGCATGGTGATCAGCAGGTTGCCATTGGCGCGCAGCCGCCCGTGGCGATTGCCGCCCAGCGGGATGTACAGGTAGTCACGCAGAAACCCCGACAGCGTGATGTGCCAGCGCCGCCAGAATTCGACAATCGACGCGCTCTTGTACGGCGAGCGAAAGTTGGCAGGCAGCTTGATGCCAAACATCAGACCAAGACCGATGGCCATGTCCGCGTAACCGGAGAAATCGAAGTACAGCTGCAGGCCGTAACTGAGGCCTGCCAACAGCACTTCAGGCGCTGACAGGGCGTGGCCGGCCTGCGCACTGTCGAACAGCATCGCCACGCCCGGCGCCAGCGGATCGGCCAGCAGCACTTTCTTCATCAGCCCGAGGGTCAGCAGGCACAGGCCCAGTTGCCAGGTCAGCGGGCGATTGAACCAGCCGGCCGAAATCTGCGGAAACAGCGTGCGCGCGTGCACGATGGGGCCTGCGATCAGTTGCGGGAAGAAACACACGAAAAAGCTGTATTGCAGCACGGTGCCGGTGTCCGGCAGGCGGCGCTGATAGAGATCGACGTGCCAGGCGATCTTCTGGAAGGTGAAGAACGAAATGCCCAGCGGCAGGATGATGTGCCAGGTGGCCGACTCGGGCAGAAACCCGAGGAAGAACCCGGCGTACTTGAAATACGCCAGCACCGACAGGTTGAACACCACCGCCACGATCAGCCACACCTTCGCCTGCGCGCGATGGCGCACCTGCTGCTTGCCCAGCACGAAGTTGATCACAATCAGGCCCAGCAGCAGCCCCAGGTACTTCCAGCTCCACATGCCGTAGAACACCAGCGACGCCACGACCAGCATCGCCAACGCCGCCCGCTCCAGCCGCCAGGCCCGCAGCACCAGAAACAACAGATAGACCAGCGGGAAAAACACCAGCAGGAAGGCGTAGGAGCTGAAAATCATAGAACGACACTACGTAATGACGGCATGGAATTTATTGTTATCCGTGGCGGCGAGCCTGCTCGCGAAGACGTTGTGTCAGGCAACCCATCTGCTGCGCCTGTAACGGCCCTTTCGCGAGCAAGCTCGCTCCCACATGTTGGCATGACAAACG
>NZ_FRDA01000019.1:73961-94312 GCF_900143095.1 Pseudomonas asturiensis
ACACCCCGTTCTCTGCACTGAACACTTTCCTGTGGGAGCGAGCTTGCTCGCGAAGACGTTGTGTCAGGCAACCCATCTTCTGTGCCAGTAACGGCCCTTTCGCGAGCAAGCTCGCTCCCACATGTTGGCATGACAAACGGGGCTCATCTCCAACAGTCCTGTATTCGCCGGGCAACCGGTTTACAGGAAGTCGCGAATGTCGCGTTCCAGTTTGCGGCCGACGAAGATCGAGATGCTCAGCAGCACCACCGAGAACACCACCAGAATGCCGATGGCGGTCAGGTCAGGGGTCTGGCCGGTGATCAAGGCCGCACGGTACGCCAGCACCAGGTGGTGGAACGGGTTGAGCGCCACGACGTGCTGGATGAAGATCGGCAGGATGTTGGCGACATACACAATGGGCGTCAGCCAGAACCACAGCTGCACGATCACACCGACCACTTCCTTGATGTCACGGATGAACACCGAAAGGATCGCGCAGGTGATGCCCAGCGCATACGCCAGCAGCTGCTGGACGAAGAACACCGGGATCCACCACAGCAGGTGCCAGGTGAACTGAAAGCCGATGCTGACCAGAAAGATCATGAAGAAGCTGGTGGCGATCAGGTAATGCACGGTTTCGCTGAGCACGACGTACATCGGCAGCGACCACAGCGACATGCGCACCTTGCCGATCAGGTGGGCCTTCTCGTGGAAGACCTGGGTGATGCGCGTCAGCGTGGCGGCGAAGCAGTTCCAGGCCAGCAGGCCGCTGACCAGGTACACGCTGTAACCCCACGGGCCCAAGTCCTGACCGAGGCCGCCCAGACGCATGCCCATGATGTTGGAGAACACCAGGGTGAAAATGAGGATGTTGATCAGCGGCAGGATGAACGTCCAGGCCGCGCCAAGCATGGAAGCAGAGTGCCGGTCGATCAGGTCCTGGCGAGTAAAGTTGAAAATCAGGTTCCAGTTCATCAGACATTCCGGTGCAGAAGAAGGGGCAAAAGGATACGCACTCCCGGCCCATTAAAAAACCCGCCTTTTGAGGGGCGGGTTTTTTGATTATCAGTCACAGGCCCGAAGGCCTGTAGCCGATACAACCAGTTTGCTAATTAAGCAACGTGGCTGATAACGCCGTTTGCGAAGGAAACTTGCGAAACGTCGGTAACACCGGTCAGGGTGATAACTGCAGCGCCGTCGGTAGCCGAACCAGCAACAGTAGCGCCCAGAACAGCAGTAGTGCTGCCAGTAACCGAAGTTTCAACGATCGCTTGAACGTTGCCGCTTACGGTGTCCTTAACGAAGAACACTTCCAGAGCGTTGTTGTTGCCGCCAGTGATGAAACCAGTGGTAGCGTCAACAGTAGCAGTGCTGTTCAAAGTGTAGCCTTCGCCCAGGAACAGGGAGTCTTTGGCAGCGAAGTTGATAGCAACGTCGTTGGTCTGAGCGATAGCCGAAGTGAAGTGGAACACGTCAGCGTTAGCAGTACCGGCGTTAGCAGCAACTGGCAGCAGAGTAGCGTTGTTGTCAACTGCAGTTTGAGTCGAGGTAGCAGTGCTGACCAGCGAATCGTGTGCAGTGTCAGTAACGGTGTACTTGGCTTCCAGAGCGTCAACAGCTTTCGAAGCGGTCAGCAGGGTGTTGTCTTCAGTGACGGCGTCGTAAGCAGTTTTCCAGGTAGCGCCAGAGCCGGTCAGCGCAGTGCCAGCGGTGGACAGCGAAGCAGCAGCTACAGCTTCGGAGTGCTCCAGGGCAGCAACAGTCTTCACAGCGCTGAATTCGCTGATCGAAGCGAAAGCAGTGGTGATTTTGCTGATGGTGGCATCAGTAGTACCAGCAGCCGACAGAGTAGTGTAGATGTCAGCAGCAGTGGTAGTCGAAGCCAGGCCAGCGTCGGACAGAGCCTTAGTGTAAGCAGCGGAGTTAGCGCTGTTAGAAACGTAGGCAGCGAAAGTACCGTTAGCTTGGTCAATGTCACCCTGTGCAGCGCCTTGGTTGGCTGCTACAGCTTTGACTGCTGCGTCGTAAGCATTGATTTTGTCCACAGCGGTGGTGTCGCTGGTCAGGTAATCAGTGCGAGCAGTTGCCAACGTTTTAGTGTCAGCGGTCAGCTTGGTGGTCAGCGTTTCAGTGTTCAGCGTACCGTTGTCACGAGCGGTAGTGATAGCCGCTTCCAGAGCAGTTGCTTGAGCTGCATAGGTAGTAGCGGTCGATGCGGTGGTGTCACCGATCACGCCAGCTTTGTCACCAGTGGTGGACAGAGTAGCCAGCTCAGCGCTCAGAGCTTTCAGGGTAGCAACGTTGTTGGTTTCGAAAGCAGTAACGGCAGCGTCAGCAGCGATGTCAGCTTTCAGAGCCGAGATGCCAGCAGGAACAGCGATGCCGCTCAGGGAACCGTCAGTCAGCTTGTCCAGCGCAGTGCTGATCGAAGCGTTGGTGGTAACGCCGGAGATGATCGAAGCAGCGTCAGCAGCCAGGAAGTTGGTGCCAGCAGCGTTGGTGTAAACCTCGGAAACCAGAACCTTGTTGGTTACGGTCTGGGAGTCAGCAGCGCTTGCGCCATTGATGAAAGCAGTCAGCAGCAGGTCGGTGCTAACGGAAGCGCCGCCACCGGTAGTCCAGTAGGCCAGGCCATCAGCATCAGCAGCACGACCGAACAGGTTGCTGTAGATTTTGGCAACGGTGTCTTCACGAGTCAGACCGCCGTAGATAGCGGCGTACTCTGGCTGCGAGTTTACGAAGTTAGCGCGCAGGTCTTCCAGAGTCAGGGTAGCTGGAGTTGCGTTCAGCTCGGTCGACCAGTAGTCCAGACCAGCTTTGTCGGCAGCACGGCCGAGGTAAGCAACATACAGCTGTTGAATCTGTGCAGTAGTAGTAGCCATTACGTATACATCTCCAAAATAAGTCGATATCGACATCCAGGCTTCCATAACGGATGAGAGCCCGTCGGCCCCAGCCTGTTGCCACGTCCCGGCGGGCCATGGCCCCCTTTATGGGAAGTCAGCCTCTGCTGACCTGCTTATCGCGTTACCCGTTTCGACTTTTTTCAAGGCCGTCAAGCAGATAACACAATGGCCGGCCGATCATACATGTCAAAATGGCGGCGTAACAATAGCTGACACCGTTCTTTTTTTGTCTTGTCTATCAGAACTTTTCGTAAATCTTGTAAGACATTTCATTAAACATCGTGGGCTAAAGTTTTTGCGTTTTCGGCCGAGAGGCCCATCAACACGTTACGTAACCGCGCTGAAACGCTTCTCCATCCGTGATTACGCAACCATTTTTCCTGTAAGACCTGTGGTACAGCGTCAAGATTTTCTCGCAGGCCTTTCGCCATGGATTGGCTATCAGTGCCCGGCAAAAATGTGACCGCATCCTCAACATCTTCAAAAATCGCCAGCGGTGTGCAAAAAACCGGACGACCGGTACTCAGCCCCCAGCGCACCGCCGCACTCGACGATTCCTGCGTGTGTTGATAGGGGAAGACGATCGCGTCGGCCATGCCCAGCCATGACAGCGATTCCTCGTCGCTCAGGTAATCGGTAATCAGCGTCACCCGCCCGGCCAGGTCCGGCTGGGCGATGCGCTCGCGGCAGGCCACGGCCAGTTCAGCCGATACCGGCACCGGGTATTCAGCATTGACCAGCAGCAGGTGCAGCTTGCTGTCGTCCTTGGCCAACAGCGCAAACGCCTCGATCAGTTCCGGCATGCCTTTGTGCGGCAGCAGAAAGCCGTAGCTGGCGATGATGGTCTTGCCCTGCAGGTTGGCCGCCTGTTGACGCGCGCCCGGTGCGGGCGGCGGGGTGTCGATCACGCCGTGGGGGAACATCAGCAGGTTGTCGCGCAGGCCGAAGTCCTTCAGACGGTTGAGGTCGCCCACGCTGTGCACCAGCAGGCGCGCCGACTGGCTCAGGGACTCGCGCAGGTCGCGCAGTGACTTGAGCTGTTCGCCATGCTGCACGTCGGCCGTGGAATGGAACACCACCAGGGTGCAGATGCCGCGGCCGTGGGCCCAGTCGAGCAACGAGGCGAAGGCCTGCAGGCCGAAGAACGAGAAGTTGAACTGGATCAGCAGCGTATCGACCCCCGAGCGCTCGATGGCTGCCTTCAGGCGCGCCAGGTCGTCGGTGTCGCCGGCGCTCCAGCAACGCTCGATGTTGCTTTCATCGCGACTGGTCAGCACCACGCCGTCGTTGGCGAACACGTGGCAGTCGAGGCCGAACGCCGGTTCAAGCAGTTTGGTGCTGTAGGTGGCGATACCGCAGGCGCTGTTCCAGGTGGTGACGGTGCCCAGGCGCGGGGCCTTCTTGAGCAAGGGTTGCTGGCTGGCCTGCGCCATGGCGTCAACGCTGGCCTTGGCCACGTGCGACCAGGTGAAGCGGCTGCGGATCAGCGCATCGGCGGCCTCGACCCGGGCGGCCGTGACGCTGGCCAGACGGCCTTCGCCCCACGCCAGGTAGAACTCGCCCAAGAGGCTGGCCAGGTGTTCGGCGCTTGGCTCGAACCACACCGAGGCGGCGGCATCCAGGTGGGTGCGGGCGCGCTCGTAGCGGTAGTCGATCAGCCAGGCGGTGTCTTCGGTGCAGAAGTCGCTCTGCCCGCCCTGCCCGGTCACGATCACCGGCAGGCGATGCAGCATGGCTTCGGCCAGTGGCAGGCCGAAACCCTCACCGCGCGACGGCGCAACCAGCGCGTCGGCCATCGTGTACAGCGCACGCAGCGCCGAGTCCGGCAGGTCCTGCACGATCAGTTCGACGGCCGGGGCCGAGGGCAGGCTGGCGGCCCAGTCGGCGACTTCCTTGCGAATGTCGTGGTGCGGGTTGGGGAAGGTCTTGATGATCAGCACCACCGGCTGCTCGGCGGTGAACGCCTGGCCGTAGGCGTTGAGCAGCACGTCCACGCCTTTGCGCGGAAAGCATGAGGACACGTGCAGCAGTTTCAGGCGCTCGGCGCTGACGTTGGGCATCGGCGGCAGGCTGCTGGCGTCGATGTCGGCGCGCAGGATGTGGTCGGCGCCCAGGCCGACGGTGGCCAGCGGCGCGGTGACGCCGTTGTCGAGCAGGGTGCGGGTGACCCAGCTGGACATGCTGGTGATCAGGTGCGCCTGGTGGTTGAAGTCGTGGCAGTAGCCTTGCGGCAGGCTCGACTCTTCCCAGCCGTAGCAGGACACGACGTTGAAGTCGCCCTGCATGTCGGTGACGCGCGGCGGGTACATCAGGCGCAGTACGTCACGCGCAGGCTGTTCGCCGCGCGCGTGCAGGTCGGCGCAATCGGGGTTGGCGTCCAGAAACGCCTGATCGACCGGAATCGGCCCCGGCCCTTCGGTGGCGCGCAGGCCGACCCGGTGTCCGTGTTCGGCAATGGCGCGGCCCAGTTCGCGGTTGACCAGCGCCAGGCTGTAGGTGCTGTCGAACGGACCTTCGATGCGGTAATCGACCAGCGACGTTGGCGCACTGACCGGGAAGCTGAATTGCGGCAGCTGGATGTCGAATTTGCTCAGGTAGCTGCTCAGGCGGTCGTACAGGTGCTGGTAACCGAACTCGTGCATGCGCTCGATGCCACGGCGGCGCATGTTGCGGCGCAGGGCCGGGTTTTCCATGAGTTGCGCGATGGTGGCCGCCACTTGATGCGGATCGGCGTTGTCCAGCAGCAGACCGGCGCTGCCCAAGGTGTGGATCACGTTGCTGTTGGGTGCGTCGTAGGCCAGCACCGGCAGTTCGTGGGCCATGGCCTCGATCAGCGGCATGCCGAAGCCTTCGTGCAGGCTCAGGGAAACGAACAGGTCGCTTCGGCGGTAGAGCGAGGTCAGGGTGTCGTCATCGACCTTGCCGGTCAGGCTGACGAAGGACTGAATGCCCAGTTCCTGAATACGCGCCTCGATGCGCGCCTTGTAGTCCGGCACGGTGAAGCCGCCCACCAGGTACAGCTGGATCGGCACGGGCGAGCTGCGCAGCAGCACGGCGAAGGCTTCGACCAGGCCCAACTGGTTCTTGTGCGGCATGATGCGGCCGACGTACAGCAGGGTGAACGGGCGCGGCGTGTCGTGGCGTTTGACGGCGTGCGGCTGGATGCGCTCCAGGTCCACCAGCAGGGGAATTTCGGTGATGTTTTGGTCGCTGTAGCCGTGCTTGAGCAGGTCCTGCAGGTTCTGCTGGGAATCGGCAATGCTGCCGGTCAACCAGTGTTTCCAGGTGTCGACCTGCTCCCAGCCATGGGCGAGCATCGGCTGGATGGCGTGTTCGGGCGGGAACAGCTCGCCGGGGGTGATGTTGTGGAACACCATAAACTTGGGTTCCGGCAGATCACGCAGCCAGGCTTCGACCGGGTTGCCGATGCCGTGGTGAACCAGCAACGCATCGGCGCTGCCGGGCAGGTAGTCGTCCATGCACAGGACATCGCCAGCCATTTGTTCGGAAGGACGGATGCAGTAGATGTCTGACTTGACGCCCGCCAGACGTAACAACTTTCGGGTGAGCATCATGCCGTTACTGATGCCGTCGCCGGGGGAGACGCTGATTGCAAACTGGTGGATGGTGACCTGTACTTCGCTGTGCATGGAGTGGCCTGGTAAAAATGGAAAAAAAATGAAACAGGGCGCTATTGAATACTATTTTGGGGCCGCTGTGGGAGGCCTCACTACACCTTCAACGTAGCGCTGTCGCGCATCCCGTGTGGGAGTGGACTTGTCCACGAATAGGCCAGTACATCCGGTAGAGATCTGGTGCCTGATGCATCGCCTTCGCGGACAAGTCCGCTCCTACCGGGTTTGATCGTGGGAGTGGACTTGTCTACGAATAGGCCAGTACATCTGGTAGAGATCTGGCGCCTGACACATCGCCTTCGCGGACAAGTCCGCTCCTACAGGGTTTGATCGTGGGAGTGGACTTGTCCACGAATAGGCCAGTACATCCGGTAGAGATCTGGCGCCTGACACATCGCCTTCGCGGACAAGTCCGTTCCTACAGGCCGGGTTTGATCGTGGGAGTGGACTTGTCCACGAAAGGGCCAGTGCATCCGGTAGAGATCTGGCGCCTGATGCATCGCCTTCGCGGACAAGTCCGCTCCTACTGGGTTGATCGTGGGAGTGGACTTGTCCACGAATAGGCCAGTACATCTGGTAGATATCTGGTGCCTGACATACAGCCTTCGCGGACAAGTCCGCTCCTACTGGGTTTGATCGTGGGAGTGGACTTGTCCACGAATAGGCCAGTACATCTGATAGAGATCTGGCGCCTGACACATCGCCTTCGCGGACAAGTCCGCTCCTACCGGGTTTGATCGTGGGAGTGGACTTGTCCACGAAAGGGTCAGTGCATCTGATAGAGATCTGGCGCCTGATGCATCGCCTTCGCGGACAAGTCCGCTCCTACCGGGTTTGATCGTGGGAGTGGACTTGTCCACGAAAGGGCCAGTGCATCCAGCCGAGATGCAGCGCCTCACATATCGCCTTCGCGGACAAGTCCGCTCCTACAGGCCGGATTGATGTGGGAATGGACCCACCGATGCCTGCCGGGCACTTTCTCGCGGCCATGAAAAAGGCCGCGTTTTCACGCGGCCTTCTCAGATAGCTAGCTATCTAGATATATAGCTAGCTATTACGTACGCCCTGCTCTTCTATATATAGAAGGATCAGAACGATTTGCCAGACTGGACGCGCTCCAGGTCAGCCTTGACCATCAAGTCGCACAGCTCTTCCAGAGTGGTCTTGGCTTCCCAGCCCAGAACGCGCTTGGCTTTTTCCGGGTCGCCGATCAGCAGTTCGACTTCAGCAGGACGGTAGAACTTCGGGTTGACCTGAATGACGGTCTTGCCGGTCTTGGTGTCGATGCCGTGTTCGTTGTCGGCGCTGCCTTTCCATTCCAGGTTGATGTCGACGGCCTTGAATGCCATGGACACGAAGTCGCGAACGGTTTCAGTGCGGTTGGTGGCCAGAACGAAGGTGTCCGGCTCGTCAGCCTGCAGCATGCGCCACATGCCTTCGACGTATTCCTTGGCAAAACCCCAGTCGCGCTTGGCGTCCATGTTGCCCAGTTCCAGGACGTCCTGCATGCCCAGGGAAATGCGCGCTACGGCGTCGGTGATCTTGCGGGTCACGAACTCTTTGCCGCGCAGTGGCGACTCGTGGTTGAACAGGATGCCGCTGGAACCGAAGATGTCGTAGGACTCACGGTAGTTGATGGTCATCCAGTGAGCGTACAGCTTGGCCACGCCGTACGGGCTGCGTGGGTAGAAATCGGTGGCTTCGGTCTGTGGAACCTGCTGAACCTTGCCGAACATTTCCGAGGTCGACGCCTGGTAGAAGCGGATCTTCGGGTTAACGATGCGGATGGCTTCCAGCAGGTTGACTGCGCCCAGGCCGGTGATTTCGGCGGTGGTCAGCGGCTGATCGAACGACACGCCCACGAAGCTCTGAGCGGCCAGGTTGTACACCTCGACCGGCTCGGCTTTCTGCATCAGGCGGATGCTGGCGGACAGGTCGGTCAGGTCGTGCTCGACCAGTTCCAGGTTCGGGTGGTTGAGCACGCCAACCTCTTCCAGACGCCAGAAGTTGACCGAGCTGGTACGGCGGTAGGTGCCGTAGACCTTGTAGCCTTTGTTCAGCAACAACTCGGTGAGATAAGCACCGTCCTGGCCGGTGATGCCAGTGATGATCACGGATTTTGTAGGTGCATTCATTGCTTGGAATTCCGGTCGGGGACTGAGTCCGTTTTACTGTTGTTGCTCAACCATACATTGACGCTTTCGACGCTTTCTTCGGAAAGCTTGCCGGCCCAGCGATTGAGGATGAACAGATTGGTAATGAAATCGTATTGAGTCTTGAGCAGATCACGACGCGCCTTGAACTCGTTCTGAGTGGCAGTCAGCACATCCACAGCATTGACCACGCCATAACTGAAAGCCGCCTGGGACGCGATGCTCGACTGCTCGGCTGACGCAAGGGCATTTCGATTGGCGCGTATTTTTTCGACACTTGAGTCTGCGGTCAAGTAAGCATTGGTGGTTTCTTTGACGACCTGGCGGCGCGTGGCCTCCATTTGCAGTTCTGCAGTGGTCTGGTCCTGGTAAAGGCCACGTACCCGGGCCGATGCCGAGCCACCGCTGTAGATCGGCACTTGCAGACCGATACCGGCCACATAGCTGTCGGTCTTGGGCGCCAGGGCGTTGTTGTAACCCTCGTTGGTGTTCTGCGCACTGAGGTTCAGGCTGAGCGTGGGGTAATGCGCGCCCTTGCCGCCACGCAATGCGGCCTCGGCGGCTTCGACGGCGCTTTCACCGGCGCGGATCTGCGGGTTGCTGTTGACGGCCAACTGCACCCAGCTGTCCAGGCTTTCGGCCGACACTTGCAACTCGACGTCATTGCGCACGCGGCTGAGCTTTTCCTTGACCGGGCGGCCGACGATTTCCGACAGCGCGGCACGGGTCACGCGGACCTGATTGCGGGCGTCCACTTCCTGAGCGGCCAGGGAATCGACCCGGGCCTGAATGTCGAGCTTGTCGGTGATCATTGCCAGTTGTTTGGCATACAGCGCGTTGACCCGGTCGAGGTTCTTCTGGGTCGCACGGCGCTCGGCCTGCACCAGCTCCAGTTCGTCGTCAGCGGCCAGCGCTGCGAAGTAGCGTTGGGCAAGGTCGACGGTCGCTTCGGCCTGGGCCTCTTCGGACTCGGATGCCGACTGCTTGGCCAGGCTCTTGTAGCGCTGGTAGTTTTCCCAGGCGGCCTTGTTGTACAGGTGCTGGCTGAGCGTGACGCTGTAGTTTTCGCTGTTGTAGATCTGGTTGGTGGTCTCGTTGACCTGCTTGATGCGGTTGGCACCGGCATTGGCGGTGATCTGCGGCAACAGGCCGCCCAACGCTTCGCGCTGCTGTTCCTTGCTCGACTGGGCACGCGAGTAGGACGCCAGCACGCGCGGGTCTTCCAGACGCGACTCGCGGTAGAGCTGCATCAGGTCGGCCGAGTACTCCACAGCGCTGACGCCTTTGGGTGCAGGCTTGGGCTTGGACGGTTCTGCCGTTTTCGGTTCGGCGGTCTTCGGCTCGGCAGCGTGTGCCTGAAACGCCAACATTCCTACTAACAGACAGGGCAACAAGCGCACAATCATTCCTCGATCATCGACTGGGCAATCGCGTTACGCGCCGGCTGCAAGAGGTATTGCAGCATGGTGCGCTCGCCGGTCTTGACCAGCACGTCAGCCGGCATACCGGCCAGCAGCTTGCGGTCACCCAGTTTCTGCGCGCCTTCAGGCGTCACGCTGACGCGGGCCAGGTAATACGGCATGCCGGTCTTTTCGTTGGTCAGGCGGTCGGCCGAGACGCTGGTCACGACGCCTTCGATCACAGGCGTGGTCGCACTGTTGAACGCGCTGAAGCGGATATCGGCGGTCTTGCCGATGTTCACGCGGTTGATGTCCTGCGGCGGCACTTGAGCTTCGACCACCAGGTCCGACACCGAAGGCACGATGTCCAGCAATGGCGTGGCCTGACGCACGACACCGCCAATGGTGTGTACGGTCATGCCGATGACCATGCCGTCGTCCGGGGCACGGATGACGATGCGGGTCAGGCGATCAGCCAGCGCAGCGGTGCGTTCCTGCAGGTCGTAGGCCTTGGTCTGCACTTCAGCCAGTTGCTTGGCCACGTCGGCGTCGAAATCCTTGTTGATCTGCAGGATCTGCAGTTGGGTTTCGTTGATCTGCAGACGGGTCTTGGTGATGGTCGAACGGTGGTCGGCCACTTCGGACTTGAGCATGTCGAGCTTGCGTTGCTGTTCGAGCATGCGCTGCTTGTCGACGAAGCCCTTGGCAAGCAGG
Source organism: Pseudomonas asturiensis (assembly GCF_900143095.1). GTDB lineage: Bacteria > Pseudomonadota > Gammaproteobacteria > Pseudomonadales > Pseudomonadaceae > Aquipseudomonas > Aquipseudomonas asturiensis. The sequence continues at coordinate 84,752 of NZ_FRDA01000019.1, forward strand.
TCGGTCAGTTCGGTGATCTCGTTGGTGTAGGACTTCTGCAGGTTGGTCTTGGTACCGATCATGTCCTCGGTGCCCTTGATCTGCTGGTTCAGCTGACCAATGCGTTCCTGCAGCACCGAAATCTGCCCCAGACGCGCGCCACGACGGGCATTGAACACCTGTGTTTCGCCCATACGGGCTTCGATGCCACGCGGGGTGTCCGCCTCGGTCATGGTGCCGAAATCGATCTGCGCCTTGCCGTCACGCTCTGCTTCCAGACGCGCTTCCATGGCCTTGGCGGCGATCAGCTGGTTGTGGTTCATGTCGTATTCGGCGCGCAGTTGAGCGTCGTCGAGGACGATCAGCGGATCACCTTTCTTGACGATGTCGCCATCGTGGGCGAGCACGTCCTTGACGATACCGCCTTCCAGGTGTTGCACCGTCTTGCGATAGGTCTGAACCGTGACGACACCTGGGGCATAGACAGCGCCATCAATGGGTGCCACCGCGGCCCAGGTGCCGAAAATGCCGAACACCACGATCAGAATGGTGAAGCCAAGACGACGGGTCTTGGCATCGGAGGTCGGCAAGTCAGCGAAGTTATCAACGTTTTTGGTCAGCATGCGGGTCATCGATATCTTCCTGTCAGGCGCGAACCGGATTGGCGCCTGTGCCCACCTGGGCGGCTTTCTGTTGAGCTGCGGCTTGTTGCTTGTTGAGCTCTTCCATGACCTGGTCACGCGGGCCGTACATGCTCACGCCACCTGCGGCCATGACCAGCAGGCGGTCGAGTACCGCCAGGATCGTGGTGCGGTGGGTGATGACAAAAATGGTCGCCCCGGACTTCTTGAGCTCCAGAATGGCCGATGCCAAGGCACGTTCGCCCACCTCATCGAGGTTGGAGTTGGGCTCGTCCAGCAGAATCAGGCGAGGGTTGCCGTAGACGGCACGCGCCAGACCGATTCGCTGACGCTGTCCACCGGACAGGTTCACGCCATCGCTGCCGATCACAGTGTCGTAACCGTCAGGCAGGTGCAGGATCATTTCGTGTACGCCGGAAATCTGCGCAGCGGCCACGACCTTTTCGGCGTCCACGTCGGCAAAGCGCGCAATGTTCTCGCTGATGCTGCCTTCGAACAGTTCGATGTCCTGCGGCAGGTAACCGATGTAAGGGCCCAGCTCTTCCTTGTCCCACGAACTGATGTCAGCACCGTCAAGACGGACCGTGCCGTGCTGGGGTGCCCAGACGCCCATCAGGGCACGGGCCAGGGTCGATTTGCCGGACGCGCTCGGGCCGATGATGCCGACCACCGAACCTGCCGGCACGCCGAAGCTGATGCCACGGATGATCGGGTTCTTGCTGCCGGGTGCGCCGACGATCAGGTTGTCGACCAGCACGTTGCCCTGCGGGGCCGGCAGCGACATGCGCTCAGGCTCGGACTTGAGCTTGTCCATGATGTTGTTGAGGCGGTCGTACTGCGAGCGCGCAGCAATGAAGCCTTTCCAGCTGCCGATGATCATGTCAATCGGCGCCAGAGCGCGACCCAGCAGGACGGAACCTGCGATCACCAGGCCCGGGCTGATTTCGTGGTTGACCGCAAGGTACGCACCCAGGCCCAGGATCAGCGACTGGATGAGCATGCGGAAGGTCTTGGAAATGGCACTGATCACGCCGCCCTTGTCGCTGGCCTGGGACTGCAGCACCAGGACTTTCTTCTGGCGGCGGCTCCAGCGCTGGATCAGGGTGCTGAGCATGCCCATCGATTCGATGACTTCGGCGTTGCGCAGGTTCTTGGTGGTCTGCAGCGTGGCGGCGATGTTTTCCTTGTTCGCCTCACCCAGTGCCTTGCCCGTGCCACGCTCGTTGAGGTAGGCGAGGATCAGGAGAATGATTGCGCTGGCAATGGCCACCCAGCCATACCAGGGGTGGAACATGAACATCACGGCGACGTAAATCGGCAGCCACGGGGCGTCAAAGAATGCGAACAGCCCGTTGCCGGTCATGAACTGGCGCAGGCCGGTCAGGTCGTTCAGAGGCTGTGCGGACGCATCCATACCACCACTTTCAAGCGCACGCTTGAAACTGGCGCGGTAGACATCGCGGCTCAGCAGCACATCCAGCTTGGTGCTGACGCGCACCATGATGCGCGAGCGAATCCACTCCAGCGACCCCATCGTGATCACCAGGATGGTCATGATGATGGTCAGCATGGCCAGCGTCGTCAGACTACCGCTCGTCACCACGCGGCCGTAGACCTGCAGCATATAGAAGGTAGGGACCAGCATCAGCGCGTTCACAAAGAAACTGAAAACACCAACCGATATGAAACTGCTCTTGCAGGCCTTTAAAGCCGCTTGCAAGCTGTTTTCATGTGCGTTGCGCATAATTTCCTGACTGCCACGGGGGTAAAAGCGCGCGAGTGTATCACCACCCTAACGCGCGATAAATGAAAAAGGATTTAGCCGAAATCACTGTAGGACGCACGGTTGTATATAATGTCGGCCAATTTCCGGTTGCGTGGCCTTCTAAGCGGCGGTTAAAGTCAACCTCATCTAAATCTGTTCCGATTCCCAGATACTTGTGGTTCAGCTGTTATTCAGCAATGGTTCATTTGTGGACAGTGGACGAGCGGTTTTTGCGAACACTTGTAGCGAGTCAATCATGCGCGTTCTGCATTTCTTCAAGACTTATTATCCTGATACCACCGGTGGCATCGAGCAGGTCATTTTCCAGCTCTGCCAGGGCACACGCGACCTGGGTGTCGACAATCAGGTCCTGACCTTGAGCCCACATCCGCACCCTGCACGTCTGCAGGTGGCCGATCATTCGGTGGTGCGCGTCAAAGAACAGCTCAATCTCGCGTCCACCGGCTTCTCCCTGCAAGCTTTCAGCCGATTCAAGGCCATGGCCCGGGAAGCCGATCTTGTGCACTTTCACTTTCCCTGGCCGTTCATGGACCTGGTGCATTTCGCCAGCCTGCATGATCGGCCCACCGTGCTGAGTTATCACTCGGACATCATCAAGCAACGGTCGCTGCTCAAGCTCTACACGCCGCTCATGAATCGTTTCCTGAAGTCGATGGACCGTATTCTGGTGGCCTCGCCCAACTACCTTCGCAGCAGTGACACCTTGCAACCGTTTGCCGACAAGACCGTGGTGATTCCTTACGGCCTGGACGCTGCTGCGTATCCGCAAGTGACCGAACAGCAACTCAACGACTGGCGTCAGCGCGTGCCGGAAAAGTTTTTTCTGTTCGTGGGTGTGCTGCGTTATTACAAGGGCCTGCAAAGCCTGCTCAGTGCGCTGGAAGGCACCGACTATCCGCTGGTGATCATTGGCTCCGGGCCTGAAGAACAGGCGCTCAAGGCCCAGGCCGAACGCCTGCAACTGCGTCATGTGCTGTTTCTTGGGCGCCTCGATGACGTCGACAAGGCCTGCCTGCTGCAATTGAGTTACGCCCTGGCGTTCCCTTCGCACCTGCGTTCGGAAGCCTTCGGCATTTCGCTGCTGGAAGCGGCGATGTACGGCAAACCGATGATCTCCTGCGAGATCGGCACGGGCACCACCTACGTCAATCTCCATGAAGAAACCGGGCTGGCCGTTCCTCCTGAACAACCCGCCGCACTGCGTGCTGCCTTGCGCCGCCTGTGGGATAACCCCGAAGAGGCCAGCCGTTTCGGGGCCAACGCTCTGAAACGCTTCAACACGCAATTCACCGCGCAACGCATGTGCGAAAAAACCGTCTCGGTCTACCGGGAACTGGTGAAGGGTAAAGTGCCCTCCTCCACCGCTGGCTACTCATCCTCTGAAGAAGCCTGACAGGCCTCTACAGATCATGATCATGTTGCAACAGGCCGCCGTCTGCGTTGGCCCTATAGGGATATAACTGTGTTACCGAGACTCATCCAACAGCTTACCGACTTGATCAGCTTTATTATCAGAGGCCTGCTTCCCAAATCCCTGATCTCTTTTCTGATCGTGGGGTCACTGGGCGTCGTTGTGCACATGACCGTGCTCAAGACCGTCATGCTGCTGGCCACGGATAATTTTCGTTATGCCAATGCCTGCGCCATGATTGTTGCCGCCACGTTCAATTATCTGCTCAATAACAAGGCGACTTACCGGGACACCAGTTTGTCAGGCAAACGCATCATTGCCGGTTACGCGATTTATCTTGCGATTACGTCTGCCGGGCTGGCGCTCAGCCTGCTGATTTCCGGCGAAGTGTATGACCGTATTGGCATGCCGATGGCATCTGCCTTAAGCGGTATCGTGGTGGGTTCCTTGTGGAACTACTTCATGTCTTACAACTTTGTCTGGAAATTGCTTTCGCCAAAGTCCAGCCCCGCCAATACCTGATCGAGAAGTACGCCCATGAAGACGCTGGTCTTTTTTGCCACGTATAACGAAGCTGGCAATGTCCAATCCATGATTGATCGCATCGCCGAGTCGACGCCCCATGCCGATATCCTTGTGGTCGATGACAACAGCAAGGACGGCACGCTGGACATTCTGGAGTCGCTGACCCGCCCCAACCTCAAGGTCGTGGTGCGTCCTGGCAAGCTGGGCCTGGGCACAGCGCATCTGCTGGCCTGGAAATACGCCATCCATCACGGTTACGACATTCTGGTGACCATGGACGGCGACCATTCCCACGATCCGGCCGATATCCCGCATCTGATCAATCGCCTGAATGACAACACTGATCTGGTGATCGGCTCGCGCTATGCCAAGGGCGGTCAATGCGATTACACCGGCTACCGCCTGCGTGTCAGCCAGGCTGCCAACCTGGCTTCGCGCCTGTTGCTGGGTATCAAACTCTCGGAGTTCACCACCTCGTTTCGTGCCTTTCGGGTCAACCGCCTCAACGCCATCGATTTTGATGCACTGGTGGTCGGCGGCTATTCGTTCTTCCTCACGGTGATTGTCCAGGCGCATCGCCACGGCCTGCGGGTTGCAGAGCACCCGATCCACTTCCACGAGCGCAACGCCGGCGTGTCGAAAATACCGCCACTGGAAATTTTTCGAGGCATGGCGAACCTGGTGAGACTGGCCTGCGTCACTCACCTGACACGTGTTTCGGACGCCTTCGACAACAGCCCGCTCGACTGCGAACAATGCAGTGGTGACTCTTCGCTCATGCGCATCCGCAGCCGCACTGCGGGTAAACACGCCAAGGATGAAATCTGCCTGCACTGCGGTGATGCCAAGCATGGAATCACCGCTCAATGAAAACCGGTGTTCCTGCTGATCGTTCTCGCTCTCTGCTTCCTGGTATCGCGCTTCTGCTGCTCTGCGGTCTCATCGCCGGTATTGCCTTCCCCATGACGGTCACGTTGTCGGGTATGCAGGACGGCGATGGCATGCTCACCGCATTGATCTCCACCCAGAACCTGACCTGGTATTTCTGGGGCCAGGATCGTCTGCTCAATGTGCTGCCGGCCCTGACGCATCCGTTCACCAACGTCGAAACCAACCTGAGGCTGCAGGTGATGATGCGCGCAATGCTTGCCTATCTGGCCCCGCTCGGCGTGCTGGTTTTCCTGACTCGCGAGCTTCGCCTGCTGGTCATTGCCGTTGCGATTGCCAACGTGGTGGTCGTGACTTGCCTGGCCCCGTACGCGCTGTTCAACTTCTATGTACAGCACAATACGGCGGGCACTTCGCTGGTGATGCTGGCCGCAACCTATGCATTGACCTACAGCCGACTGCCAAAGCCTGTGATGGGTGTGCTGGTGGTGCTGACGTTGTGCGTGGCGTATGCCGCCAACTTCGCACTGCTGACCTATGCCCTGCCGATGATCGTGCTGATAGGCCTGCTCAAACGCGAAGAGCGCAAGCGGCATGCGCTGTTTCTGGCGGCCAACTTTGTTGCGATCCTGGTCGCCCGGTTGCACAGCAGTTACTTCGGCGAACCTTCGACCTCGTATGGCATGCAGATTTCATGGGACGCTCTGGTCGCGGCGGGCCACTCGATCCATACATTCATGCACCTGTTCACGCTCGCCACTTTCGCCGTCGTCGCAGGCCTGTGTTACCCCTATGCCCGGGAAAAGCGTCCCTGGGAAATCGCCGCAGCGGTCTCCATCGGCCTGGGCCTGGTCGTGTTGCTGGCCAACACGTACTGGGTGCAGAAAAACGGTTACGACATTCGCTACTTCATCACCGCACAGATCCTCATCACCTCGGTGATCGGCTATCTGATCGCTCAGGCGCTGCTGTCGCTCAATCTGCGCTATGGCCTGGTCGTGGCCTTGTGCATAGCGGCGCTGGCCAATTGCGTGGCGATGGGGCTTGGCGGGTACAACGGCTATTACAAGGAGCTGGTCTCACCCACATGGCGTGCACAGTCGGCTGCCGTGGCCGACGTGGCCGTTGCACAGAACGTTCGGGTGATTGCCGGTGGTTTCTGGGACGTCTGGGCGGCGGTCTATCAGACCAAGCGAGAACAGCGTTCCAGGCCTAAATACGAGCGCATGGACGTGTATGGCGCAACGTTCAGGGGCGAGGTGCTGCGTGAGCAGTTTCTGGCATCGGTGCTTGGCAAAGGCGAGCAAAACGCCTTGTGCTTCTACACAGATGTGAATCAGTGCCTTGTGGAAATCAATGCCCGGTTCCACTTGCCGCCGGATTACACGCTGACACTCAAGAAGAGCGAAGCGGTGCAGATCCTCAGCCTGCCGATGCTCAAGCTGGTGTTCGAGGTCAATTGAACACACTTGCCGATCACCCGACTCACGGGTGACCGGCAAAAGCGCCCTGCCCTGCGCGCCTGAACACTCAGGCGACGCATCAAGCGGCTTTTTTCAGAGTTTGAATACCAGCCCCTGGCCTGTCGGCAACTCCAGTACTTCAAGACCGAACTCGGCAAGCAACGGGTCTTCGGCTTCTTTCTGCGCGCGATAAACCCACCATCCATAGTCATCCAGTATCAGCACGCTACCCGGCACCATGCGCGGGACAATGCGCTTGAGCGCTTCGACTTCGGCCGGCGCCTGATTCAGATCGATATGCGCAAAGGCAATCTGCTCCGGGAAACCCTGCTCGAACGAGTCCGGGACATAGCCTTTGATGACCTGTACGAACGGGTAGGCCGCAAAGCGCTCTTTGACGGTGTTGTGCAACTGCGGTCCATGGTTGGGCATGGCGTGATGCACATCGCCTTCATCGTGTTCGAATGCGTCGTACAGGTAGTACTGTTTACCCGTAGACGCGAGATCGACCCTGTCTGCAATGACATTGGCGGTGTTGCCTTTATAGGCACCGACCTCGACAAAATCCCCCGGCAGACGCCGGGCCATTTTTGCAAAGTGGCACAGGATGTACGTGCGCCAGATGATGGACATTTCAATGTTGGAAGTGGCGTTTTTCCTCATGGCAGCCATGAACGGCTCATCGGTCATGAAGCTGAAGTTGCGGTTCCAGCAAATGACATTGTCGGCACTGTAAAAACTGTCGGGGGTGGCGACGCTTTGGCGCAGCCCTTCAAGGCTGTGCTTGAATAGTTCGGGGTTGATAATGTTGAAACTGTCGCCGTTAACGATCATGGTTTTTTTCCTTTTCCATCGCCCTTATCCATGGATGAATACGTGCCTGATGCCATCTGGCACGTATTCAGATTGAATGACGCCACATAAAAAACCCCCGCTTCCAGAAGGAAGCGAGGGTTCGGTTACGCGTAATCAGGCAGCTTAAACAACCAGGACGCCGGTGGTGTGCAGATCGTTGATGGTGGTGACATTGCCCGTCAGGGTAATGGTCGCCACCTGAACGATGTCAGACGCCGAGTCTACAGCCGTTGCACTGCCGCCCAGCGAAGAGTCTACGAAGTAGACGTTCGCTTTATGCGCGGTGTTGTCGATGGTCACCAGCACTTCCTTGCCGTTGACTGCCGACAGATAGCCGCCGGTGAAGTCAGCGACGCTGATGGTGTTGGCGGTCTGCAGACCGAAGCCACCGTTCTGCGCAACAGACAGGCCGTCAACCAGCGTAGCGCTACCTGCCGCACCACCAAAGTTGGACCCGCTGTTAACAATCTCGGTACCCAGGTTGTAACCGTTACCCAGGAACGAGTTGAAGTTCAGCGTGCTGTTGCTGGCACCGGTGATGAAACCGTTCAGGGTGTCATTGCCGTTCAGTGCAGCCGTTGCGGCGAACGAGAATGTGCTGCCGGATTTCAACAGCACAGTGTCGTTGCCGGCACTGGAGTCGAAGGTCTGCTGACCGGTACCCATGATCACGTTGGACAGTGTGGCCGCATGGACCGTGACACCGTTGCCGTCACCCACGGTGATGGTCTGGGTGAAACGACCGCTGCCCGCCAGGTAGATGTCTTCGAAGCCTGTGATTTTGCTCAGGTCGATTGATGTGCTGGTCAGGCCGACATGCAGTTCATCGGTCGTCGCAGTGCTGGTCAGTGCAAGCGTCTTGCCGTTGAGTGCAGCTGCCGTGTCGGTCAGGTTCACCTTCTCGCTGCCCGACAGTTGAATGCCGGTAGCTTTCAGAACGCTGTCGACCGCTGCAAAGTTGCCGGTCAGGCCAGTGACGGTTGTGGCATCGACTTGGGTGGTGGTCAGCGCGTCGATCGAGGTCAGGCTAGTGGCCGCCAGACTGCCGGTGTCCGTCACCTTGACCGCAACCGAACCCGTTACATAACCGTCAGTGTTGGCCGACAGGTTGGCAGCGGTGTCGGCAATGCTGGTGTAAACCAGTGCCGGGGTGACCACGTTGTCGATGGATTTGAGCTGAGCCAGCGTAGCACTGCCATCAACGGTGACCACCGTGCTGGCCAACACGTAAGCACCGGTGTTGGTGATCAGGTTGGCAGCGCTGTCCTTGATGCCTGCGTAAGTAACGGTGGTTGCAGCAGCATCAATGGTCGCAAGTTGAGCGATGCTGGCGTTGTCGCTGACGGTCACAGCGCGACCTGCAGTGAAGGTGCCCGCACCCGCGTTGGTGGCAGCATCGGTTGCCAGCGCCAATGCCGTGTCGTTCAGGTCAGTGGTGTAGGTCACGGTGCCGGTGCCATTGGCGGTATCGAGGCTGGTGAGCTGGGCCACGGTCACCGCGTCTGTCACGACCACGTTGGTATTGGCATGGATGCCTGTGTAGTAAGCCGATGCACCGATTGCTGTCAGGTTGGCGTTGGTGTCGGTAATCGTGGTGTAGGTCAGCGTACCGTTACCGTTGGCAGCATCGATCGTTTGCAACTGAGCGATGGTGACCGCGTCGGTGATGGTGACGTTGGAGCCTTCGCCGATGTAAACCGAAGCAACACCCGAGGTGACAAGGTTGGCGGCAGTGTCGGACAGTTCGATGACGGTCACTTTGCCGGTGGTCTTGGCGTCGATGTCTGTCAGATCAGACAGGCTCACGGTGCCGCTGACGGTGACCGGTACGGCTCCGGTGAGGTAGGTGCTGTCAGCGATCAGGTTGGCCGACGTGTCGTTGATCGACTCAACCGTCAGGGTGCCGGTGGTCTTGCCATCAATCGAGGTCAGTTGCGCGATGGAGGCCGCGCCGCTCACGGTGACAGGCACTGCGCCTGTGACATAGGTGCTGTCGGCGATCAGGTTAGTGGC
>NZ_FRDA01000019.1:95072-96577 GCF_900143095.1 Pseudomonas asturiensis
ACAGGGATCGCACCGGTGATGTAAGTGGTGTCTGCTGCCAGCGCTGCTGCCGTGTCGCTCACCGACGTCACGGTCAACAGACCTGTTGTCTTGGCATCAATGGCGGTCAGTTGCGCGATGGAGGCCGCATCATTCACGGTAACAGGCACTGCACCGGTGATGTAAAGCGTGTCGGCCGACAGCGCTGCAACCGTGTCATTGATCGACGCAACGGTCAGCAGACCGGTGGTTTTGGCATCAATGGCGGTCAGTTGCGCGATGGTCGCTGCATCGCTCACGGTGACAGGGATCGCACCGGTGATGTAAGTGGCATCAGCCGCCAGCGCCGAAGCGGTGTCGGTGACCGACGTCACAGTCAGGGTGCCAGTGGTCTTGCCGTCGATGGTTGCCAGGTCAGCCAGGCTGGTCGGGTTGTTGACGGTGACCGGAACCGCACCAGTAACGTAGGTGCTGTCAGCGATCAGGTTGGCTGACGTGTCGTTGATCGACTCAACCGTCAGGGTGCCGGTGGTCTTGCCGTCAATCGAGGTCAACTGCGCGATGGTCGCTGCGCCACTCACGGTGACAGGCACTGCGCCCGTGACATAGATGCTGTCGGCAATCAGGTTAGTGGCACTGTCAGTGATCGACGCAACGGTCAGAGCGCCAGTGGTCTTGCCATCAATGCTGCCCAATTGAGCGATGGTGGCGGTGTCGGTCACGCTGACCGGAATGGCGTTTTTGATGTACGTGGTGTCTGCTGCCAGAGCGACTGCGGTATCTGCGATTGAAGTCGCTGTCAGCGTACCAGCCGTCTTGGCGTCAATGCTTGCCAGTTGCGAAAGGCTTGCTGCCGTTGTGATAGTGACAGGAATCGAACCGTTAACGTATGTGGTGTCACTGATCAACGCTGTTGCTGTATCAGCAATGGCGGTGGCAGTCAGTGTACCTGTGGTCTTGGCATCGATGGTCGCCAACTGAGTCAGGTCAGCAGTACCCAGCACGCTCACAGGAACGGAGCCGTTGATGTACAGCGTGTCATTGAGCAACGCCGATACGCTGTCCTCAATGGACGTGACAGTCAGCACACCTGTGGTCTTGGCGTCGATGGCGGCCAGTTGAGTCAGGTTGGCTACGCTGCTCACGGTGACCGGTACGGCGCCAGTGACGTAGGTGCTGTCATTGACCAGATTGACCACGCTGTCAGTGATCGATGCAACGGTCAGAGCGCCAGTGGTCTTGCCATCGATGGCGGTCAGTTGCGCAATGGAGGCCGCACCGCTCACGGAGACAGGGATCGCACCGTTGATGTAAGTGGTGTCTGCTGCCAGCGCTGCTGCTGTGTCGCTCACCGACGTCACGGTCAACAGACCTGTTGTCTTGGCATCAATGGCGGTCAGTTGCGCGATGGAAGCCGCGTCATTCACGGTGACAGGCACTGCACCGGTGATGTAGAGCGTGTCGGCCGACAGCGCTGCAACCGTGTCATTGATCGACGCAACGGTCAGCAGACCGGTGGTCTTGGC
>NZ_FRDA01000019.1:97622-120709 GCF_900143095.1 Pseudomonas asturiensis
TCACGGAAACAGGGATCGCACCGTTGATGTAGAGGGTATCCGCTGCCAGAGCCGAGGCAGTATCAGTCACCGACGTTACGGTCACGGTGCCAGTGGTTTTGGCGTCGATGGTCGCAAGGTCTGCCAGAGAGGCCGAATCAGTGACGGTCACAGCGACTGCGCCGTTGACGTAGGTGGTGTCAACAAGCAGATCGGCAGCGGTGTCGGTGACCGACGTTACGGTCAGGGCGCCAGTGGTTTTGGCGTCGATGGTCGCAAGGTCTGCCAGAGAGGCTGAATCGCTGACCGTCACAGCGACCGCGCCATTGACGTAGGTGGTGTCGACAAGCAGATTGGCAGCGGTGTCGGCGACCGAGGTTACCGTCAGGGTGCCAGTGGTTTTGGTGGCGATGGTCGCCAGTTGAGCCAGGCTCGCCGAGTTGCTGACCGTCAGATCGACCGCGTTAGCAATATTAGTCACGTAGGTGGTGTCGGTGATCAGATTGCTAGCGGTGTCGGTGATGGAGGTGAACGTCAGCAGACCGGTGGTCTTGGCATCAATGGCCGTCAGCTGCGCGACGGTGGCCGTGCCGGTCAAGGTGACAGGAATCGCGCCGTTGATGTAGGTGGTATCTGCCACCAGGGCCGAAGCGTTGTCGGCCACCGACGTCACTGTAAACAGGCCAGTGGTCCTGACATCGACGCTCGCCAGAAGACTCAGGCTTGCGGTGTCAGTAACGGTGACCGCCTCGTTACCCAGGCCCGTGATGCTAACGGCAGTGTAGGCCGTGAGCAGATCGGATGCCGACCCCGTTACCGAGGCCACAGCGCTTACGTCGAGTCGTGCGAGGGACACTTCAGCGTCGAACCGGAGCAACTGGGCAGCGGTCAGGCTGGTATCAGTCAGTGCGACCTTGCTGTTGCTGCTCACGGTGCCGGTGATCACAACGGGCGTCGAAGGTGCTAGCGAGATGATGTTGTTGTTGGTGATGGTGGTGCTGAGTTCGTCCAGGACAGCCGAGGACATGGTCAGCGTAGTGTTACCAATCACCAGACCTTGCGTCACGGCCGAGGCGGCTATTTTGACTTCAGTGCCGGTCACGGCCTTGAACGTCAGCTCGCCGTTGGCAGAGCTCAGGGTCACGTTGCCGTTCTGGGCGCCAACGGTGAACTTGCCCGCGTCAGCGTTGGTGCCTTCGGTAACGGTGAACGTCGGAATGGTCGGTGTGGTCGGGCCGGTCGGGGTCGTGCTCGGAGTCGCTGTGGTGACGTCGTCAGAGGCTTGAGTCGAAGGGTTATCCAGCGCTGCCGGATTGGTCTGGGCAGCTACCACTTTGGTGTTGATGCTGGTGAACAGCGTCGTCAGGTTGGTAGCCGAGGAAACGTTGGCTGCCACCGTGTTCAGGTACGTGGCCAGGTCGCTCAATTCGCCAGGCGAGTTCTTGATCAGGTTCGCAACGTTGGTAACGGCGTTGTTCAGCGCGGTCAGCACAGCCGGGGTCTGGCCAGCGGCGTTCGAAGGAACCAGTTTGATCAGGTCCAGGGTCGCGGTCAGGGTATTGGCGTTGGCAGTGACCGATGTCAGGACATTGGCTGCCAGGTTGACGTCATTCAGGCCTTTGTCAGCAAACGCGATACCTACGCTTGCCTTGTTGGAGAGCAACGTGGCGTCGAGCTGGCCCTGGGCGCTGGTGTTGCTTTTGGCACCGTTGATGATGGCGGCAACGAACACATCGCGGCTGATTGCGCCGGAATCCAGCTGAGCCTGCCAGTAAGCCATGCCTGCGCTGTCTGCGCTGCGGCTGAGGACGTTACCGTAGATGGCGGTGATGAACGCATCGGTCGACAGAGAGTCGGGGTACTTGGCTTGACCTTCGGGCTGAGCCTCTACCCAGTTGTTCGCGATCTGCTCCAGGGAGATTGTCCCTGCATCCAGCTCTCCAACCCAGTACGCCAAACCATCTGCGTCCGGAGCCCGGTTGAAAAATGCGGTGTACAGTTCTGCGATATCCGACTGGGTACTCATTTACAACTCCCGACTGTTACTGGTGAAACTTTGCCGTGGGCAAAGTCGTACTCGTTTTTTGATGAGACACGGTGGAGTCCCCGAACGGGGCGGCACTTTTTTTATAAGTTCGTTCATAAAGCATCGCAGGGAAATTATTAACTTTCTACTTTTATTTTTTTATGCGCGCCAAGATTACGACGCCTATATATTGACTTTATTTTATGCAGAATCCCCACTCTTTTATTTCTTCATCTATATGGAAAAACACCTTCCACGGGTTTTGATCAGCCTCATAAAACCCCCATTATTCATAGCTTTTACCTTGCATTTCAAAGACTTGTATAAAATCAAAAATACGGCGTCAATTTCCAGATCGCAGAGCCCCTTTATTAAGAAATAATCTATTAGTTAGCTAAGCATTTTATAACCCTGTTTTTATCTTTGCTTTCAACCTTGGTCAGGCAGTCGTTTTTTCTTTGATTTTTTTTGACCGACCCGACAGATTAAGGCCAACGACTTACAAAAATGCGCTGCCTCTTTTTCACTCTTTTAAACTATTCAATACCCTTTTATAAAAAAATATACTCCCTGATTTTTTTATAAAAAAACGCCTAACTCATTCATTTGAAAAGTTATTTTCTTTCGCCGATGCCACTATTTTGGCATTACTCCTTTCGTAGGGTCTGCGCGGCCCCCCCTTTTCCCCGGTGAAACGATCCGAAAACTGATGTGTTTCGAGAGCCAGCCTGGAGGTGGGCTGGATGATGGCTTTTTGCCGTCTATCGGATTTTTTCTACCTGTCTGTGCGCTGACACACTTTCGAATGACGGAGTGGTGTCACCCATCAGCGTGAACAGCCTTTGCACTGCTCACGCACAAAAGCACCTTTTTAGCCTTTCAACACAAACGTGCAGAAAGCCCGGAGGATCACCCTGGGTAAATCGCAGGGAAATCGCGCAGCCATGAGGGTTGGCCAGCAAGGGCCCGACTGCAGGCCACACAGGATAGAAGGTGCTCGTCATCGACTGACGGCCCTGCAGCACTTTTCACCGGAGAGGGAATGAGGCACATCCAGGCTGTCGATACATGAAGGAAACGGCGCTAGGATCCTTTCGAAAGGCGCCACACTAGTTGCCTCGGTAGTCGGAAAACCGCGACGGCTTAGTCGGCATTCAGGATCTATCGACTACAAATTCCGGCTATGCCTTAAGTAGGAATATTCCGCGTCTAAAGCAGGATGCCAAGCGTCTGTTTCCGCAAAAAAAGATCGATCACGTCAGCGAAGCAGGCTCCATCAGCCTCTGCAGCGGGATGCCGGGTAGCTGGCTCCAGCAAAAGCCGAAAGCGAACCCGTCTTTTTCCTACCCCACCGACAGGCCTTGGCAGGTATGGCATCGCGCCTATCGACTACAAATTCTGGCTATGTGACAGCTCGCTATCAAGCTAGATAGCTATATATATAGCTATCTAGCTTGATAGCCTTATTTGCCTACGCTGGTCGCCATTTGAAGTCTGAATCGGAAAGAAATGGCATATTCGGTCGACACGAGACCCTCCAGTCGCGAAAAACAGGGGGCTGGCCCTCGGTGGACGGCCAAAGGAACGGGGGAAACTCTCGCCTTTCGCATTGAACGTGCAGGCAGACTTGAGGCTATCGACTACAAATTCCGGCTAATGAAATTAAGCTAGCTAGATATCTAGCTAGCTTAATTAAACCGATTTAACTGATTGTTTTTATTGGAAATTCATCGACAACAACTTCTTCGTCTGCCGGAATTATCTCCATACCGTCACCCAGGGACAGTCGCAACTGCGCCGCTTCCTGGAAGCGGAATATCAGGCTCTTCACCGTCTTGCCTTCCGTGATGGTCTCGTAGGTGATGGTGATTCCGGACTTGGCCATGATCTCGCTGATGGACGGCGCGATCACCCGCTGACGCAGGTTGTTGAAACGTTTGTAGCTGTCCCCCAGGTCAAGCAGCGTACGCAGCTTCTCGACCTCGATGATGAGCACCCCCGTGCTCTTGAACTGCATCATCAGCTCGAACAACCGAAAACTGTGCATGGAGTTCAGATTGGCCACACGGCGCAGATCGTAGGACGTCAGCTTGCTGTTGAGCATCGACAGGTAGGGGATGACGTCGACGGTGAAGTTCAGCGTGACCCTGCCCTCGCCCTCGGCATACGCGGCTTTGTACACCCAACGAATGCGTGTGCGGTTCTTGCCGTCGAATGTCTGGATGTCGCGCTCGTACAGGGAGTCTGCGGCCTCCTTGAGGTTGGTGTAGGCAAAGCGGATCGGCACGCCATAGATATCGGCAAAGCTGGCTGCAGTCACCGTGATCTTGGAGGGCATGGGCTTGCGTGGATCGACCTGGGCAATGGCCGCCAACAGCAGACGCTGTTCCTGGAGGGTCAGACGGTAGGAGGCGCTGATCAGATCATTGGCTTTGGTCACAAGCAATGATGACGGTTCTTTGGAGCTCATCGACTATTCCTGGAGCAGTGATGAGTCGATAGTAACAAGCTTGGCAAGCGAGTGGCGGGATCATTACGTAGCCAAATGCGTAGTCAAACGGGTAGCCGGAATTTGTAGTCGATAGCCATTCTTTTGCCATAGCCAGAATCTGTAGTCGATGGCCATCGTATGGCCATAGCCGGAATTTGTAGTCGTTGCACGTCGCGGGCTGGTCCATAGCCGGAATTTGTAGTCGTTACAAGACAATGCGTCCTACACGAAAAAAGGGTTTCCATATGTAAACCCGGTTAAACACACAACCCTTCACAGCCTGAATGCCATCATGCGTGCCATGACTGAACCCTTTACGTGGGCAGGCTCGAGAAAGGCCGCTGGGCCTCTGTTTTCGGTGCGTTGAGAGAAATCCCGAGGTTGAGATATCGGCACTCACGCTGCGACGTGTACTGCGAAGAAAGGCCCTGGCGGCCCGGGCCTGTGGATAACAGCCGGAATCTGTAGTCGTCATAGCTGAAATCTGTAGTCGTCATAGCTGGAATTTGTAGTCGTATAGCTGAAATCTGTAGTCGTATAGCCGGAATTTGTAGTCGATGCACCTCTGCAGGCCACGTAAATCAAGGGCTCCAGAGGTGCTAAAAACAAGCTTTAAAAACAAGCTTTAAAAACAAGAAAAAAAGATTTTAAAAACGCGCGAGAAGCTCATTTTTTATTTTTTTGAAAAATCAAACGCAACAGCGGGCAGCAATGCACCGCGCAGGGCCCTGTAAGCCCGTATAAGCGACGATGATAAAAATTTGCACGCTGGTGCTTGAGGATTGCCATAACGTCGCCCAGAAGGGATTTGGTGCGCCTTTACGGCTGTCATGCAGGAAATCATTCGGTGCGTAAGGCTGTGAAAACTGACGACAGCGACAACCCGGCCGTCTGGAGTGATCACCAGGCGTGATCACTGTGACCCTGAGCGAATAAACAAACGGGCAAACAAAGCGTTTACCCGCAGTAAACGACACACCGAATTTACAGGTTTTTCCGAATGCCTGGACGCTAGTTTTCCTACAGAAAAATAATCTTCAAAAATCGTGAAATCGCGGTCATGCAGTATAGCTAGCTATCTTTATAGATAGCTATACTGCTAGCTGTCTTGTAGCTATATATATAGCTATGCCATTGAAAGGAAAACCAAGTGACCATTTTTGCTTGTGTGAACACGAAAGGCGGTGTGGGTAAAACCACGACAGCAGTCCACCTGGCGACGCTGCTGGCAATACGCGGCAAAACATTGCTGATCGATGGAGATCCCCAGGCGAGCGCAGCCAGCTGGGCTGCATGGCGTCGTGACAATCCTGAATACAGCCCAAGTCCGACAACCGTCTGCCTGCAAGGCAAAGCCATCAACTCTGAGGGCCGTCAGTTGGCAGGTGCCTATGACCATGTGGTAGTCGACGCAGGCGGACGCGATTCTGTAGGCCTGCGCTCAGCATTGCTGCTAGCCGAAGTGGTTATCGTCCCGGTGGGCGCCAGCTCGTTCGATGCCGCCGCTATGACAGACTTGCTGACCGTTGTAGACCTGGCACGTGATTACAACCCTGATCTGGATGTCCGCATGCTGCTTTCAAGAGTCGACACGCGTACCAAGGACACTGGCGAGATGCTGACCTTTCTTGAAGAGCAGTCATTCAGCGTGTTCAAGACCAAAATCTGCGAGCGTGTCGCGTTCCGACGTTGCATCAGTGAAGGCGCCATCGTGCACGAGCTAAAGCGTGATCATGCAGCCATCCAGGAAATGAATGCTTTTGTTGCAGAGGTCTTGGGATGATCAAGTCAAAGCCCGACATCAAAAGCTTCAACAAGGATCCGAACGATTTTCTGGAAGGAGGGGAGGCGGACAAGGCATTGACCAAATCACGCTCGATGACAGAAAAAACAGTCGTTGAAGACCTACCAGCTCAGGCCATGGAAGCCTTCAAGCCGGAACCGACTGTGCAGAAATTGTTTCGCCTGCGTTGGGACATTGCCAATGCGCTTAAGCTGGGCGCTGCCCAGGAGTCGGCCAAGACAGGTAAACGCGTGACGGAAACCGACATCATTCAGCAGTTGCTCAAGAAACATTACAGCATCAAGTAGATAGCTAGCTATATAGCTATAATGATCGCAGGCGCTACGCTGCTGAACAGGTAGCGCCAGTCTTCACACCTTAGCGGCTAGCTAGCTATATATAAGTTAGCTATAGATCGTATTAATACCACCCCTAACGTTTTCATTATCAACCGCTTCTGCTCTATCTTCTTCCCGTGGGGGAGGACACGGAAAGTGGCGCTTCTAAAATCAACTGCTACTATAGGGGTGGTATTAATATTTGGGGATAGCAATGTACGTTGATATCACATCAATCCACGCCCGCTTGGTCAGCCAGATCAACGCCTTTAACCATCTCTGGCCACAATGGGTGGTGTCTGGAAAGGTCTGGCAGCTGCCCTTGCTGGCGCAGCAGAAGGCTCTGGATCTTATTGAAGTACAGCCTCTCGAAGGCGAGGCGGCCATTCATGCCACGATCCGGGCGATGACACAGTTCGAGCGTTTGCCTGGCCAGGCACCTGGCACGGTCATGCGTTTGCCGGGTTATTTTGCGTTGAGCCAAAGCGTCCTGCCGTGGATCAAAGAGATCAATCAGCTAAAGGATGAGCTGATGGCGGCGATCGAGCAGACGCGGCTTGAGTTGAATCTGGCTACGACTGCGCGCTCGAAGATTCTCCGTCAGGCGCTGGGGGCCCAGTTCAGCATGAAGCAATTGGCGCGGCACACTCAGGTGTTCGACATTTGCCCTCGGCTGATTGTGTTCACCTGGGCAGGCCATACGACCGGAGGAGAACGCGTTGCGGTGGGCAAGGTGAGGGAGCTGTTGGGTAAAGCTGCCGAGCAGCAGTCCAGCAAAGACAACGTGTCTATTGAGCAGACCCTGGCTGGTGCCGAGTTGCGCCGGATCGTCAATTTGTCCGATCAAGCCAGCCTGATCAAATACAAAAAGGTCGCACCGCATCCCAGGGCGATGGTGTATTTCTCGGCCAACTCGCGTTATGACGCCATGATCCACAGCAACCTGCCGATGTTCGTACTGGCCGGTGAGGAACCTTCAAGTGTGCATGAGCTGCGCAATTTCGATCGCAACACGCGTCAGGCGGAACGGCCGGACAAGAAGTCGCGTATCGAAGTGATTCCGCGCATGAACCTGTACCTGAACCCCGATGACCTGGTGGGTCAGCGAAAATCTTCAGTGATGGCCAGCAAACCCAGCAGTGTGGCTTCCACCTACTCGGATAAAGCACAAACGCTGGCGCAGAGCGTCGAGGCGCCCGTCGATCACTCGCAACTGGACCTCAACCTTCCGACGGATGAGGCATGAGTTCGAGCGCTGCGCCTGATTGAATGAACGCTGCCCATTCATCCATCAACTGCCGGCGTTTGCCGAGCAGATCGCCCCGGTTGTAGGCCGCTTCGACCTTGTCTTCCAGGCTATGGGCCAGCGCCATTTCGCAGACATCTCTGGGAAACAGTGTGTTTTCAGCCGCCCAGGTGCGAAACGTCGAGCGAAAGCCATGGGGCACGAATGCTCCGGCCTGCAGTTCTTGCATGACGCGCCTAAGCGCATTGCCAGGCAAGCTTGCGGAGTGACGGGCGTTGGGAAAGACCCAGACAGGATGCTTGCCCTGCTGCTGTTTCAGGACCTGCAGAGCGCCCGTGCTCAAGGGCACACGATGCGGTTTGCCAGCTTTCATGCGGGCCGCGTCGATGTTCCATATGCCGGCGTTCAAATCGAATTCTGCCCAGCGCGCATCGCAGACCTCCGCGTTTCGGCAAGCGGTGTAGATCAGCAGTTCACAGGCACGCGCTGCCGTACTGGCCAGGCTGTCGAGACGTCTCAGAAATGGGCCGAGTTGATCTGCCGGCATCGCCGAAAACGGCGTCTTTGCGTGGGTCTGCCTTGGCAATAGCTTGTCCAGGTGCCCACGCCAGCGGGCCGGGTTTTCACCCTCGCGCAATTTGCGTGCTCGCGCAGCGTCGAGCACCAGCTCGATCCGGTTGCGCAGACGGAAGGCGGTCTCTGGAATCTGGTTCCAGATCGGCATGAGCACGTCCAGCACCTGTTCGGTTTCGACCTGGTCGACGGGCAGGTCGCCGATCAGCGGGTACACATGGTCGCGCAATGAATGCGACCATTGCTGCGCGTGCCTGAGGTTTTTCCAGCTCTGGCGATGGGTCTTGATGTAGCGCTCGGCTTCAAGGCGAAACGTCACCACCGTGGTGGCCTGAACGTTGCTCTCGTCATTGGGTACGGCGCGCAGGCTTAGCGGGTCTATGCCTTGTGCCAGGCCCAGCCGGTGCGTGTCGACGGCGAGCCGCGCAGCCCTGAGCGAGACCTCCGGGAAAGCCCCGAGGCCAAGATCGTGACGCCGATTATTGAGTTGGTAACGCAGCACCCATTTCTTGGTGCCTCTGGCGCTCACACGCAGGATCAGCCCTCGCTCGTCATGGTAGCTACCCGGCTCTACAAGGGTCTTGACGAACGCCTGCGTCAGTTTGCTCATTTTGATTCTTCTTGGTGGAATGTCTGGCAAGCGGCAGATTTTACACCAAAATGTACGCGGAGGGTCCCTCCGCGTACATGTCAATTTTCGGCCTTTGATTACGGGAATAATGCAGTGGGCGACATTTTAAGTCCCACACATGGACCCACAGTGTGGACGTAGGAGCATGCATGGGGTGAACGAGGAGGGCGGCCAGACAGCACGCGGGGTTCAAGGCGGGCATTTATCCAACCTTGGCTTGTGATGTGAGGAAACGGAATCGGTATTAATACGGTTGCTCAATAAAGAACAGGCGATCTTCCTTTTTCCGACGAACGTAACGATACCGGTATTGATGTGTTTTAAATTTCAAAGTAAAGCGAACGCCTGGTTTGGATCCTATAGAGGCGCTTGTATCACTTGCAAACATTGGATGTGGCTATTTGAACAATAATGAATACAGATGAAATCCCGTATATTTAAAATGGTTAACCTTTTGCACGGTATGTACGCGGTGTAACAATACGCTGAACCATTCGACAATAACGTGATTGCGCCTGAATAAATATTCAGCGACTTCATGGGCAAATCAAGTTATCAGACAACGTTCATTTCAAGGGAAATTTGTATCATTCCTGACATTAAAAAGGCCATCACTTGGATGGCCTTGTCGTTACTCGTTTCTATAGGATCGCGTCAGATCTTGAAGCTGGCCACCAACTGTTTCAAACGCCCGGCCTGCTGTGAAAGCGCAGCACAATCCTTGAGCGTTTCATTGAGGTTGGCCACGCCCTGCTGATTGAGGGAGTTGATCTGGTTGATGTCCACATTCAGCGTTTCCACCACGGCGGTCTGCTCTTCCGTGGCGGCTGCAACCGACTGGTTCATGCCATCGATTTCGCCGATGCGGCGGGTCACATCACGTAAACGGCTGCCTGCCTGATTGGCGACATCGACGCTGCCCAGGCTTGAGGCCTGGCTCTCGTTCATGTTCACAACCGCGCTCTGGGAGCCCGATTGCAGCTCGCCGATCATGTTGTGAATCTCGTCAGCCGACACCTGTGTGCGATGAGCCAGGTTGCGCACCTCGTCGGCCACCACGGCAAACCCACGACCTGCCTCACCGGCACGAGCGGCCTCAATGGCCGCGTTGAGCGCCAGCAGGTTGGTCTGCTGCGAGATGCCCTTGATCACGTCCAGGATCTGGCCGATGTTGTCGGTACTCGCGTTGAGCTGCTCGATCTGAACACACGAATCACTGATCTTGGTCGACAGGTCGTTCATCGACTGAATGGTTTGTTCAACCACCACCTGACCGCTTTCAGCCTGGGTACGGGCCTCACTGGCCTGCATCGAGGCATCCGAGGCATTGCGGGCGATTTCCTGAGTGGCGGCGCCCAGTTCGTTGATTGCAGCCGCCACGCTGTTGGTTCGGGCGCTTTGCTCGTCGAAGCCAATGATCGAGGAGTTCGAGGAATGCACCACTCGCTGCGACAAGTCATGCACCTGAAGGGTGGCGGATGACACTTCGACGATCGACGCGTGGACCCGCTCCACGAACTGGTTGAACGAGCTTCCCAGGTCGGCGAACTCATCCCGCCCCTGAATAGTCAGGCGCCGCGTCAGGTCGCCTTCACCCTGGGCGATGTCCTGCATGGCGCGGCCCATATCGGTCAGAGGCTTCATGAGCGCACGAATCAACAGGCTCAACAGCAGTGCGATCACGACCACTGCAATGATGCCGGCCACAATCGCAGAGCTGCGAAACTGACTCAGTGGCGCATAGGCCTTGTCCTTGTCGATCGACAGACCAATGTACCAGTCGGCCGAAGGCAGCCCGGTGATCGGCGTGAACGACAGGATACGTTGCTGGCCATTGAGCGTGACCTCGCGCAGGCGTGCATCCAGGCTCAGCGTCTGGCCAGGGTAGATATCCTTCAGGTTCTTCATGACCTGGTCTTTTTCAGGGCTGACGATGACCTGACCATCGCCGCTCACCAGAAAGGCATAGCCGATGCCGCCGAACTCTACCGAATTGATGATCTTCACCAGCGTATCGAGACTGAGGTCGCCTCCCACGACACCGGTCACCTGACTGCCGCTCTTGACCGGACTGGCAATGGTCACGACCAGCCCGCCGACCGACGCCTGGTACGGCGCGCTCAGAATCGTCTTGCCGGCGTCGACCGTCGATTTGTACCAGGGACGCTGACGAGGGTCATAACCGGCTGGCATCTGCACATCGGGGCGCTGAGTGAACGTGCCCTTGCTGTCGCCGACATACGTGAACTGAAAGGTCGAGACCAGCGATGACTGGGAAACAAGTCCGCTCAGGTCGGTGCCCACGCCCTGGAAGGCAACGTCCTGAGTCAGGTTTTCCAGCACCAGAATGCGCCCGCTCAACCAGTTCTGCACGCTGCTGGCTGTCAGTTGACCTGCCTGCCCGACGGACGATTCGAGGTTTTGGTGAATGGTCGTTCGTTGCAGATAATCGTTGTAAAGCGTGAACAGCGCAAAGGCCAATACGACAACGCCTGATGCGGCCAGCAGGATTTTATGACGAAACTTCAAAGACATGACGAGGCATCTCTAGCGTGTATAGATGGGTTGCAAACTTGCGAGTCACTGTTCAGCCAGCCAACTTTATGGGGATGACCCTTATACCGTTCATCCCCATAACAGGGTGTATGACGCCTGAAAGGAACGACATTCTGACGCCAGTTTTTTATGACGGCGCAGTCGCGATTCAATGTTCTCGATACCCCTTTATAACGGGGGCACGCAATGAATGAAAGCACACCGGCCTTTTTTTGAATTTCCCTGTTTTTTTATTTCAGCTTGGTAAAGGGCTGCCGATAGCGTCTGTAACCCACGCCTTGGCGGTTATATCGAATGCACCCTCCTGAGGCCCTGATTGATGAATAACGCTTCTGGAGAATACGAATGAACAGCTGGTTTGCAAACATCAGCGTGAACATGAAACTGGCCCTCGGTTTCGGGCTGGTACTTGTTTTTACGGCCATTCTTGCGCTGGCCGGCTGGACCAGCATGAGCGGCCTGATCGATCGTAGCAACTGGATGAGCGACATTACCTCGCTCAATGCGCAGTTGACCAAGTTACGGGTAACGCGCCTGCAATACATGGTGGCCGACGGTGATGAAAAGGTGGCTGAAACCGTTCAGGTTTCCCTGGATGGCTTCAAGGCCTATCAGGAAAAGCTGCTGACCTCGTTCAAGAGCCCCGAAAACGTAAAAATGCTCAATCAGTTGGGCGTGGTGATCGCGGACTATCAGAAATCGCTGAACACTATGCGCAGTGGCTACAAGACCAGCATTGCCTTGCGCAAGGAGCTGACCGTCAACGCCAACAAGGCGACCGAAATGCTTGACCGGATTCTGGCCGACGTGAGCAAGCTCGACGCCACCGATCCGAACCGTTTCGAGCACTATCAACTCATCGTGCGCGCCAAGGAAGACCTGATGCAGGCGCGCTATGAAGTGCGCGGTTACCTGACCGACATTACGCCTGAAAACGAGCAGTCTGCTGCGCGCAAGCTCGATGACGCGCTCAAGAATCTGGAGCCGCTCAAGGCCACGTTCGCCAGCACCCAGGCCGATGCCCTCAAGCAACTGGAAACTTCCCTGCAGGCCTACCGCACCACGCTACAGGCCTTCAAGACGTCCAGCGGCGACATTGCCCAGGCGCGCAAGGAAATGACCGTACAGGGTCAGGACATCGTCAAGCTCAGCGAAGCCATGTACCAACTGCAGCTGGATCGTCGCGATCAGGAAAGCGCTCAGGCGCGCAACATGCAGATCGGCTGCACATTGCTGGCCATGATTCTGGGCATCATCGCTGCCGTGATCATCACGCGTCAGATCACCCGTCCGCTGCAGGAAACCATGGCCGTGGTTGATCGGATCGCGTCTGGCGACCTGTCGCAGACCATGGTGGTGACCCGCCGCGACGAACTGGGCGTTCTGCAGCAGGGCATTCAGCGCATGGGAACCACACTGCGTGAGCTGATCGGCGGCATTCGCGACAGCGTGGTGCAAATCGCCAGCGCCGCCGAGGAGCTGTCGGCCGTCACTGAACAGACCAGTGCAGGGGTCAACAGCCAGAAGGTCGAAACCGACCAGGTGGCCACCGCCATGCACGAAATGTCGGCCACCGTGGCAGAAGTGGCCCGTAACGCCGAGCAGGCTTCCGAAGCCGCTTCAACCGCCGACAAGGAAGCACGTGCCGGCGACAAAGTGGTCAGCGAAGCCATCGGCCAGATCGAACGACTGGCGGCCGAAGTCGTACGGTCTTCCGACGCCATGACGCTGCTGGAGCAGGAAAGCGACAAGATCGGCAAGGTTATGGACGTGATCAAGGCCGTCGCCGAGCAAACCAACCTGCTGGCCCTCAACGCCGCCATCGAGGCTGCGCGCGCCGGTGAGGCAGGCCGTGGTTTTGCCGTGGTTGCCGACGAAGTGCGTGGCCTTGCGCAGCGCACCCAGCAATCCACCGAGGAGATCGAAAACCTGGTCGCGGCCTTGCAGAACGGCACACGTCAGGTCTCCAGCATCATGCTCAGCAGCCGCGAACTGACCGTCAGCAGTGTGCAGTTGAGCCGCAAGGCCGGCACCTCCCTGAACAGCATCACTCAGACGGTTTCCAACATTCAGGCCATGAACCAGCAGATCGCTGCCGCCGCGGAAGAGCAGAGCGCCGTGGCCGAAGAGATCAGCCGCAGCATCGTCAACGTCCGTGACGTGTCCGAACAGACCGCCTCGGCCAGCGAAGAAACCGCCGCCTCCAGCGTCGAACTCGCCCGCCTGGGCGGGCAACTGCAAACGATGGTCAGCCACTTCAAGATTTAAGGTTTGGCAAAAGCCATCAAGCCCGGGTTAACCGGGCTTGATGGCTTAGGCAGACTGACAATGATGTGAGGCATCCTGTCGGTGTGGCCATGTTTCCAGGTAAAGTCCTGAAAACGGAAAAGGATCTCAGAGGCGGGCTCGAACCGCCGACCTTTGTACTGTTGCCAGTACAGGCTCTACCAACTGAGCTATCTGAGACAGCCCCGGAGACGGACTCGAACCGCCACCTTTGTACTGTTGCCAGTACAGCGCTCTGCCAATTGAGCTATCCGGAACATCACACTCATCAGATGTAGTTCAGGTTATCGACCCGATCCACCGTCTGATGGCTTCATTCTGCAGGCCTGATCAGGGATTGAGTACTCTCGGAACTGCTAGGTTTTACGATAAACCTGCAAGGCCGCCGAACACTTGACGTTCAATGTTGCGCTCGCCTGAAGCATCCAGCCCCTATACATGGCCAGGCGATCATCCAACACCTCCTAAAGCCGGGTTTTAAAAGGGCTTGATCGTTTCAGGCTCTGCAAAAAACCCACTCAAGAACGCGCCTCGCAAGCCGATGAAATAGGTGTGCGAGCCGGGCTGCGCGCATTCATTAGTTAACGGCAAAATGCTAGCATCGGCCGCCCCGCACGACCGGCATTCTCCTACCGCGACTCTATCTCTTGGATTTTATGCGCCTTTTTCTTGATCCCAAGCGAGATATCGATGCAGCCCTGCTGCGTTATCGTCGTCTTTTCGGAGTGCTTGCACTGTTCAGCGGCGTGATCAACCTGCTGATGCTGGTTCCGTCCATTTACATGATGCAGGTCTTTGACCGCGTCCTCACCAGCCGCAACGAAACCACACTGTTGATGCTGAGCCTGATTCTGCTCGGGTTCTTCATGCTCAGTTGTGCGCTGGAGTGGGTCCGTGGCCAGGTCATGATCAAGATGAGCGCAGGCCTGGACGCCCAGTTGGGCGAGCGGGTCTTTGACGCTGCCTTTCAACGCAGCCTGCGCGAGCACAACTCCAACCCGGCTCAGGTGCTGAGCGACCTCAACAGCATCCGTCAATTCGTCACCGGGCCAGGCCTGATTGCGTTGTTCGATGCGCCGTGGCTACCGATCTACATCATTGCCACCTTTCTGTTTCACCCCTGGCTGGGGGTGTTTACCGTCGTCGGCTCGTTGATTCTCGCGGGGCTGGGCGTCTGGAACGAACTGACCACGCGCAAGAGCATGAGCGAGGCCAATCGGCTGTCGGTGTCATCTGCCAGTTACGTCAACAGCACCTTGCAGAACGCCGAAGTCATTCAGGCGTTGGGCATGCTCACACCCCTGCGCCGCCGCTGGTTCAATGTGCAACAGCGGGTCATCACCGAACAGGGTGAAGCCAGTGACCGCAGTTCGCGGATCGCGGCCATGTCGCGCTTCGTGCGCATGACCTGGCAGTCCCTGGCCTTGGGTCTGGGCGCAATCCTGGTCATGGAGAACCAGATTTCTGCCGGGGTGATGATTGCAGTATCGGTATTGCTGGGCCGGGCCATGGCGCCGGCAGAAGCGCTGATTGGTTCCTGGAAGCAAATGGGCAACACCAAAAGCAGTTACCAGCGCCTCAATCGCCTGCTAAACGAGTTTCCCAAAGCGGCGCCGCCCATGCCGTTGCCGCCACCTACCGGTGCGCTGAGCATCGACAAGCTGGTGGTCACGCCTCCAGGCCTGCAGCGCCCCGCGATCAACGGTGTCACGATCACCCTGGCCAAAGGCGAAGTACTGGCAGTGATCGGCCCCAGCGCGTCGGGCAAATCCACACTGGCCCGGGCAATGGTCGGCATCTGGCCCGCCAGCCACGGCTCGGTGCGTCTGGACAATGCTGAGATCAGCCAGTGGTCACGCGAAGCGCTGGGTCCGTATCTGGGTTACTTGCCGCAGGACATCGAACTGTTCGACGGCACCATCGCCGAAAACATTGCCCGGTTTGGCGACGTGGACTCGACGAAGGTCATTGAAGCCGCGCAACTGGCGGGCATTCACGAAATGATCCTGCACTTCTCCAAAGGTTACGACACGCTGCTGGGCGTCGGCGGACTGGGCCTGTCAGGCGGCCAGAAACAACGCATCGGCCTGGCGCGTGCGCTTTATGGCCAGCCACCGCTGGTGGTGCTGGATGAACCCAACTCCAATCTGGATGAAGCAGGCGAAGCGGCGCTGGTCCAGGCTGTGCGTCAGTTGAAGAGCGCAGGCTGCACGGTGGTACTGGTGACCCATCGACCGAATATTCTCGGGGTGGTCGACAAGTTGTTGTTCCTCAGGGATGGCGTGCAGCACCTGTTCGGCCCGCGTGACCAGGTGCTCAGGACACTGGTGCCGACACCCGTGCAAAAAACCGCAGAATCCAGCAATCAAGAAGCCTGAGGCGTCAATGCAATCCAGCCAGCACGACATGACCCCTGTACCCGCGCCGGACGCGGATGCTGCAGGCATTGCCCGCATCGGCATCTGGTGCCTGATCCTGGGGCTGGGCGGCTTTTTCCTCTGGGCCGGGCTGGCACCGCTGGACCGCGGTGTCGTCGGTGCCGGAACGGTCGTGGTCTCCGGCGAGCGCAAGACCGTCCAGTCGCGCACCGGCGGCATGATCGATCGCATCCTGGTGCGTGAAGGCGATCAGGTGCAGCAAGGGCAGGTCGTGGTGCAGCTCAATATCGTTCAGACCCAATCGCAGCTCGACGTCGCGCTGGGGCAATGGCTGAGCGCACGGGCGGTCGAAGAGCGCCTGATGGCCGAGCGCCTGGACCGCGACAGCATTCAGTGGTCAGCGCAATTGCTGGAAAAAGCCGGCGATCCGCGTGCCCGCGCCGCCATGGAACTGCAGGGTTATCTGTTCGCCACGCGCCGCGCAGAACTGGCCAGCCGGATGAAAATCAGCGAGCACGAAATCACCTCGCTGACCCAGCAACTGGCGGGGTATGAAGAGATCAAGCGTAATCACGCGGCGCAATTTCAGTTTCAGCAGCAGGAACTCAAAGGCCTCAGAGAACTGGCGCGCGAAGGCTACCTGCCACGCAATCGCCTGTTCGAGGCCGAAAGCAATGCGGCACAGTTAGGGGCTCAACTGGCGTCGACGCTGTCCGACATTGGCCGTACACGTCAGGCCATCAACGAGAGCAAGCTCAAGGCGTTGCAACAGGGCCAGATCTTTCGCAGTGAAGCCGAGTCGCAGCTGACTCAGGTTTCGGCCCAGACCTCGAGCCTGACGGACCAGATCAAGGCATTCGATTTCGAGGTGCACAGTGCTTCGGTCGTCGCGCCGGTGGCCGGTCAGGTCATGGGCCTGGCGGTGCATACGGTCGGCGGCATCGCCCCGGCAGGCCAGCGCCTGATGGACATCGTTCCCCAGGGTTCCAGCTGGGTGGTCAAGGCGCAGTTTCCACCGATGATGGCCGACCGGCTTAAACCCGGACTGCCGGTCGACCTGCGCTTCGGCTCGCTGCAGCGGGTGCATACGCCCGTCATCGTCGGCCAGGTGGCCACGGTGTCGGCCGACCAGCTGATCGATGAGCACACCAACTCTCCGTACTTTTCGGTCGAGGTCTCGGTCAGTCCGAAAGACATCATCAAACTGCGCGACCTGGGCCTTGATATCAAGCCCGGCATGCAGGCTGAAGTGTTGGTCAAGACCGGCGAACGCACGCTCGCCAATTACCTGATGCAGCCCGTGTCCGAACGTATGGCCGGCGCTTTCAAGGAAGAATGACAGTGCGCACACCTATCGCCTTGCTCTCTGTGTTCTGGTCGTGCTGGCTGCTGGCAGCCGACGATCAAACCCTGTCGCTGGTCGCACTGTATGACGCCTCGCGCCTCAATGACGCGACCTACAAGGTCACCGATTACGACTACCAGGCATCACGCCAGGAAGTCGCAATCGGCCGTGCCGGTCTCTTGCCGCAGGTGTCGATCAACTCCCGGTACGGTCACGGCGGACAGTTCGAAAAGCAGAGCTCGGCCAACAGCCAGGACGATCAGTTTGCCGCCGACAGTGTTGCGCTGTCGGTCAGCCAGCCGTTGTTCGACAAGGGTCGCTGGGCCTCCTACGAGCAGGCCAAGGCCCGTGCAAAGCTGGGTGAGGCGCAGCACGAAGGCGCAGGACAAGGGCTGTTCGACCGCGTGGTAGAGGCCTATTTCGACGTCGCGCAGGTGGAGAACGAGCTGAAGCTGACGACCCAGCAGAAAGCCTCGATCGAGGGCCTGGCCAAGCAATCCAAGCGATTGTTCGAAGCAGGTGAAGGGACCATTACCGACCTTGAAGAAGCCCAGGCGCGACTGGACACGACCCGTGCTCAGGAAATCGAACTGCAGGCACGGCGTCGGGCCGCCCTGCGCAAGCTGGCGGGGCGCTCCGGCACAGCAGTGAACAACATTCCCCAAATGCAGGAAAAATCCCCGGCCACGCCCTTGCTGGCACCCGAGGAAGACCTGGATTACTGGATGCTCAAGGCCGACGAGGCGGGCGCGACACTGGGCGTGAGCCGTGCCTCGATCAAAGTTGCCGAGGCCAACCTGAAGCTGCAGAAATCCGGTCATTACCCCACCGTTGCCCTGAGTGGACGCCTGTCGCGCATCGACCAGAGCGATATCAACGAACAGTCACAGCGCCAGTCCACTTACTACGTGGGCGTAGTGGTCGACATTCCGCTGTACCAGGGCGGCGGCGTCAGCGCGTCCTCGGAAAAGGCCCGTGCAGCTCTGGAAAGCGCGCGCACCAGTTACGACGCGCAGTTTCAGCAGTTGACCGAGGATGTCGAGGCCAACTACCTGGGTGTGGTTGCAGGCTTCGAGAAGATCAAGGCATTGGTGACGTCTGTGCGTTCGAGCCAAATTGCACTGACGTCGGCCGAAAAAGGCTATCAGGCAGGCGTGCGTTCAACGGTCGAGATTCTCGACGCCCAACAGCGTCTGTATTCCGCCAAACGCGACCTGCTCGATACCAAGCTGGCCATGCTGCAAAGCTACGTCAACCTGCACACCCGCACCGGCCAGATGACCCGCACCCAGCTGGAGAAAGTGCAGAACCTGTTCTGATACGCCGTCTATACCGGTTTTGCGGACGGCTTCCGGCAGATCGCCGGCAAGCCGCCTCTCACCGTCCGGTGAACTGCGCTGCAGGACAGCGCAGCCTTATAGAGGCGAAGGGCTTGCCTATTGGGCTCTCAGCGCAACGCGGCTGATCGCGTCTTCGAAATCCCTGACAAAACGCGGTGTGTCGAACAGCGGCGATTGCGCACGGTTCTGTTGCAGGCGGCTTTTCAGGCCCGGCAGCAGATCCGGCTGTGTCGCCAGCTCGACGGCACGTTGCTCATAGTCGTCCAGCGTGGTGGTAATCAACTCAGGCAATTGCAGACTGGTCAGCAGGCTGCCGGCCATGCGCGAGGCAAAGGTGCGACCGGAACGCGTGAGCACCGGCAACCCCATCCACAGCGCGTCATTGGCCGTCGTGCCCGCGTTGAAGGGGTAAGCGTCCAGAAACAGATCGGCAGCACTGTAGCGGGCCAGGTAATCGGCCGGTGCCACGCGCGGGGCGAACAGCAACCTGGCCGGATCGACACCCTGTTGCTGCGCACGCGCGCACAGGTTGTTTTGCGCCCAGGGATTGTCCGCCAGCAACCACAGCACACTGTCGGGCGTGCGTTGCAGGATACGCATCCAGCAGTCGAAGACCTCTTCGTTGAACTTGTAGTTGTTATTGAACGAGCAGAATACGAAGCGATCTTCCGGCAAGCCGCATTGCGCACGTGTCGGCAGGGCCGAAACCGGGCGCTGGCGGTCGCTGCACTGGTAAATCTGCGCCAGGTACAGCGGCGTTTCGCTGTAGTAGGGCATGACGCTGTCCGGTATCAGATAACGGTCTGCAATGACGTAATCGATACAAGGCAGGCCTGTCGAACCCGGAAAGCCCAGGTACGTCATCTGCACCGGCGCAGGCCGGTAGGCCGGGATATTGGCGCGGGCCCCAGACGTCAAACCGTGCAAGTCGATCAGGATATCGATCTCGTGGTCACGTATGCATTGAGCAGCCGTTGCATCGTCCATCCCGCCGATACGCACGAAATGGTCCATGGCCTTGACCACACGTGCCCGCAGTGGCGAGCCATCTTCCCGACTCCAGCAGAAGCCATAGACGTCGAAGCGCTCACGGTCGATCAGCTCGAACAGCTCGACCGTCAACAGCGACACCGCGTGCAGGCAGAAATCCGAAGACAGAAAACCTACACGCAGTTTCTGATGCGCATACCCCTGCGCAGGCGCAAGGGCCGGCACGCGTACGTTGACGCGTTCCTTGACAAAATGCGCCGCCGCGGCGGCTTGCAGGCCCGGATCATCGCTGCCGGCCAGCAAGGCCAGGGGCGAGGAGGCCTTGAGCAGATCGCCCTGGGTCAGCCCCGCAGGCGGCGCGTATACCGGCCAGACGCATTGCTTCTGGCGCAGATGCACCCAGTGTTGAATGACCTTGGGTTGTACCGGATCCACCTCCAGACTGGTACGCAGGACGGCCTCGGCGGCTTGCAACTGCCGGGTTTCTTCCAGCAGCCGTCCCAGGTTGTTGCACACCATCAGATACAACTCGCGGCTCTGCTGTGCATCCACACGTTTGTCGTCCAGCATCGACTGCCAGGTGGCCAACGCCTCCTGCGGCTTGCCCTGACGCTCAAGCGTGGTGCCCAGATTGAACCAGGCCTGAGCGAATTCGGGACTTTGGGCGATGGCTGCGCGAAAGGCACGTTCGGCCTCGGCAATATGCCCCAGTTGCGACAACGTAGCGCCCAGATTGAACTGGATGATGTAGCTGACCGAAGACTGACAGTGGCCCAGCCAGCACTGGTACAACGTGACCACGTCCGTCAGCCGCCCGGCACCATTGAGACGATCGGCAGCCGAGAGCAACTGCATGGGCTGTAACGCCACCTGCTCGGACAACTGCAGGGCGATGGCCAGCACTTCATCAAGATCGGGGCTCTCAAGATTCTCTGTAGACATTCGGGCAATAGTCTCCACATATAAAAATACCGAGCTCTTGCGAGCTCGGTATCGGGTCAATCAGGGTTCAACACTCGATATCAGTGAACCCAGGTCTGAACATCCGTTGCGACCAGCAGCTGGACGTTACCATCGTTGAACACGTTGTAGCTCGCGCCATCGACTGTAGCAGTACCGGCTGCGTGCCACTCGCCGCTCGCGCCATTGATGTTGACCGTGTCGTTGTGGTCACCGTTGATGATCATCTGCACCGGTGCGGCTGCACCGTTGGCCACATCCACTTGACCGGCCTTGCCCAGTTCCGCCACCGACTGAGCGTCGACGGTCAGGGTGCTGGCTTTGCCGCCATCGGCTGCCAGATCAATGTTGCCCAGAGTATGAGCACCAATGGACTGCGGATCGAGCTTGGTCAGGTCGATGGACTGATTACCGTTTGCGTCAGTGCGGAACCACACGTCGGCAATGGTATGGGTCTGGCCATCGCTGGTTTCGAAGGTGCTCTGCAGACCCAACAGGTTGCCGTGGTTGAGTTCGGCAATCTTGGCAACATCGAGGTTGAACTGGGTGATACCCAGATCTTTCAGGCTGTGCAGCTCGCCTTTCTCGCTGATGCCATCGTTGTTGGTATCGACCCACACCTGCAGCGCTGCAAAGAGTTGGTCAGCCCCGTTGACGACGCCGTCATGGTTGCTGTCCAGGCTCTTGAGAGCTTCGAAACCGTCTTTGGCCAACGAACCATCCGCCAGGCGGAAGGCACTGCCGAACAGCTCGGAACCATTGTTGATCTGGCCGTCGCCGTTCAGGTCGATGGAGAGCAGACCGTCGCCGCCAGCCGTCCAGCCAGTCGTTTCCTTATGGCCATCGGCATTCAGGTCGAACTTGGTGCCTGCCGACAGGTGCGTGGTGTGCACGCCATCGCCATTGAGGTCCAGAACCAGCGGTGTGGACAGTGCCAGCGCATCGATCTGCGTAGCCGTCATCGCTTGAAGCTGCGGTGTGGTGAAGGCATCGACCTGGGTCATGCTCAGGTGCGACAGCTGAGCCGTCGTCAACACAGCCGCTTGAGCGGTGGTCAAGGCAGCAACCTGAGCCGTGGTCAGCGCCGCAAAGTCTGCGGTTTCGATGGCCACAACCTGAGCGGTGGTCAAGGCAGCCACATCTGCGGTGCCCAGCGCGACGATCTGAGTCGCTTTAAGCGCCACGATCTGAGCGGTGGTCAGCGCAGCCACTTGAGCGGTGGTCAAGGCAGCAACCTGAGCGGTGGTCAGTGCGCTGAAGTCAGCGGTTTCCATGGCCGCTACTTGCGTAGTGGTCATCGCAGCGATTTGTGTCGGCTTCAGGGCCACCACTTGAGCACTGCTCAGGGCAACGATGTGAGCCGTGGTCAGCGCAGCGACATCCGCGTTCTCCATCGCAGCGATCTGAGTCACTTTCAGGGCAGCCACTTGACCTGTGGTCAGAGCAGCCACCTGAGCGGTGGTCAGGGCAACGATGTCAGCCGTGGTCAGGGAGCTGATATCAGCGGTTTCCATGGCCGCCACTTGCGTGGTGGTCAGGGCAGCCACTTGAGCGGTGGTCAGCGATGCTGCTTGCGCCGTGGTCAGGGCCACGATCTGGGCAGTGGTCAACGCAGCGGCCTGAGCCGTGGTCAAGGCAGCAACACCGGCCGTGGTCAGCGCGGCGATATCAGCCACTTCCATGGCCGCCACTTGCGTGGTGGTCAAGGCAGCGACTTGCGTCGGTTTCAACGCTGCAACCTGGGCAGTGGTCAAGGCAACGACCTGAGCGGTGGTCAGCGCCGCAACATCAGCGGTTTCCAGCGCAGCGACCTGAGTCACTTTCAGAGCGGCCACCTGGGCAACCGTCAAGGCCGCGACCTGAGCCGTGGTCAGAGCCACAACACCGGCCGTGGTCAGAGAACCGATATCGGCGGTTTCCATGGCCGCCACTTGCGTGGTGGTCAGGGCGGCAACCTGTGCAGTCGTCAGCGCAGCGACTTGAGCGGTGGTCAGCGCAACAACCTGTGCGGTAGTCAGCGCAGCCGCTTGAGCGGTGGTCAGAGCAGCCACGGAAGCAACTGGCAGCGCAGCCACATCAGCCGTTTCCAGTGCAGCCACCTGAGTGGTGGTCAGGGCAGCCACCTGGGTTGGCTTCAGTGCAGCCACCTGGGCAGTGGTCAACGC
>NZ_FRDA01000013.1 GCF_900143095.1 Pseudomonas asturiensis
CAGATGAATGCGCAGCATGGTTTCCAGAGGATAAGGTTTTCTACCACCGCCGGCCTTGGGGTAGAACGGCTCGATCAGGCCCAGTAGACCTGTCCAGGGCACGACCTGATCCATCTCGGCGAGGAAGCGTTCGCGGCGTGTCTGCTTACGCTTGCCGGCATATTCGAAATCGGAAAAGCTCATCTGGCTCATGGGCGGCTCGGATCAGGTGGTCAGGCGTATTTCATCACATCTTGGGACTTGTTCGGAGATTCCCTAGATTCGTTTTAGCCGTGAATGGGCTGTTACGATGAACGAAAACCACTGACCAACCCTCTTTAAAAAGGATAAATGGAATTAGGTTTTTAGCAGGATTTTCCAGCAACAGAAGGACATCCATGAAACCTTTCACCTGCTACAGCCGGTCAGCATTCAGGCGATGCATGCGCAGATCTTGACGATGATCAATAGTTACCGATGCGAGTAGAGATCACACGATTTTACAATGCTGTAGGGCTGTTCAAAACGTCCTCTCAATCGATATGATCATGAATCTAGGAAACAAGCCGCTATGTTCTTGATCAAGCAGCCTATTAGCCCCGAGGATGAAGCTCGCTATTTTCAGGTCATGCGTGATTACGACGACCTGATGCGCAACCTCGACGTTGGCCCGGTGCCCATGTGCCACTTCAAGGCGATGACGTAGCACTGGGACGATTCACATCCGGCCAGCGATGACCATTGGTACGAGTGCGAGCATTGACGCCACACCGCAGACAACGCCGGGGCATGGGCAAAAGTAAAAGCCCGCCACGCCCCTTTCTAGAACAAGCGTGCAAGCGCCAGCGCGATTACAACCACGAGTAGAATTGAAACAATCCCGAGCTTGAACAGCGTCCAGAGGCTTTCGCCGGTGAAGAATTTCAAACCCGCGAAGTAAATAATCACACTGATAATCAGCCCGAGAATGTCAAAGTTTTTATCGCTGCCCGGCAGTAAAGCATCCACTGACTGAGACAGGCCGATGATCAGAAAAGCCGGAAAAATGCGCAGGCCAACGTCCATGATTCGCGAAGCCAGGACCAGCCCCAATGTATTGAAAATAACTGACAGTACAAAGCTGATCATTGCCATCGTCCTTGAGAAACAGGTGTAGAGAGAGGGCACGCAATGCAGGGCTGCTGCGGGCTGCCAGACGCGACAGGATCCTAATTGATTTCTGCTGACCGTCCAACAGTCATCAAGGGGCCGCTCTGTATCCTGCGACCGTGGGGAGTCTGTATCTGTTGGCCATCCCCTCTGGCCGACACGGTTCCCATCCTGGTGTGAATGACACCGAACTTACCCGGTTGCCGATGCCACACTGACCCTGCACAATCGGTAAACATCTAGCGCTGATGTCGATCCCGCCGCGTTTCTGGTATTGGCCGGCAGATCCGGCTCAGGACTTTTCCGGGGGCTTTGCGATCCTGGCGCTGCAGCCCGCTAGGGCACGCGGCGATCAATCTCCGAAGCGGCCAGGCGATGGGAAATCAGGGCTTGGGGCAGTTTTCGTCAGGCTGACGCTGGCGCTGGTTGTTTAGTCGCTGTCGCCTGATCCGGTCGAGCCGCTATCGCTGGATGAGCAACTCGAGCTACTGTCGTAACTGTCGTAACTGTCGTAACTGTCGCCACTGCTGAATCCGCCGTAGTGCGAACGTGACAGTGTGTCGTCGCTTGAGCTGTAAACGGCATGGCCGACTTGGATCGGCGGACTAAGCGGGCTGCTAATTTCCACATGTACTTCGCTTCGATCCCGTGCGGTGGTTGTTTTTGGCGAGTTACCGCGGTGTATCGGTGGTGCGATGCATTCAGAAGGCACCACTGGATGCGGTGCCGGAGCCGTTGAAACGATACTTGGCTGTTCCGACTGCTCTGTTGGAGCTACCTCAGATGGCTTGTCGCCGAATAGCGTGGACATGAACTTGAACATTCTGTCGCCCTCGGTTGATTTTCGGTCTGGCTATGTTGCCAAGGCTAGCCAGTGGAATCTACGTTCAGCAGATCGCCGCTACGGGCCGCCTCATCAGGCAGCAATCGGTTCTCTTCGCTTACAAGGTTGACATGCTGCCGGATCATTTGTTCTTCGGTCGGGTTGCAAGGCCAGTCGTCGGTGACTTCGATGTCCATGGTGTGATTCTCAATTTCTGTATAGAAATACAGTAATTGAGTCTTTCAGATTTGGGGAGTGGTGTTCGTCGGCAGGACGCCGCAGAGGGAGTAAATTAAGAATTGCGAACCAATGTCGTTTTTGCGGACCAAAAAAAAAGGGCTTACTGAGCAGATTTGCTCGTAAGCCCTTGTTCTATAAGTGGTGCCCCGAGCCGGGGTCGAACCGGCACGTCCAAAGGACGAGGGATTTTAAGTCCCTTGCGTCTACCAATTTCGCCATCGGGGCGGTAGCGCCAAGACGGAGGAATATATACATCCAGCTGCCATGAAGCAAGCTCGCGCGTGCTCCACATGGAACAAGATGTAACCTGCATGGCTCGGAAAATCTATCGAAAAATCATGAAGCTACACGCACGATGCGGCCCAGGGCTGGTGGTTGCGTCATCGGGTTGAAGTTTTCCGACAGTCACAGGAGAGAATCAACGGCATAGTGAGCGCTGGTCCTGATGTGGACCAGCGCTCACAGACGCCGGTCAAGGCTTGCTTTTGACCGCAGCGGCCTCGACGCGGTCTGCCAGGGTGCGCAGGTAGCTGGCCAAAGCAACTTCTTCAAGCCGCAGGCCCTTGCGCTGTCTGGAGCGTGGCAAAGCGGCCAGATTGCCCAGCAGAAAGCCTTCCAGCACGGCAGGGTGGATATAGCACTTGCGGCAGATGGCTGGTGTATTGCCGAGCTGTCTGGACACCGCCTTGACCATCTCGACGATATGCCTTTTGGCATCTGCCTCGGGTTCCCAGTGCAGTTTCTGCAAAGTGGCCAGTGCCAGTGCGCTGGCGGCCCAGGTCCGGTAGTCCTTGGCGGTGAAGTCCGAGCCGGTGAGGCTGTGCAGATAGGCGTTGATGTCCGAAGATGTCACCTTATGGCGTACGCCTTCATCGTCCAGATACTGAAACAGGTTCTGACCAGGCAGCTCCATGCAGCGTTTGATGACGTTGGCCAGGCGTCGGTCCTTTACTGTAACACTGTGCTCGACACCGCTCTTGCCGCGAAACTCGAACAGAATCTGTCCGCCTTTGACTTCGACGTGCTTGTTACGCAGGGTGGTCAGGCCGTAAGAGCGATTTTCCTTGGCATACCGGCTGTTACCAATGCGGATCAGTGTTGCATCGAGCAGAGACACCACTGTTGCCATGACTTTTTCACGGCCCATGCCAGGCTGAGCGAGTTGCGCTTCTATCTGCTTGCGCACCTTGGGCAGCGCGTGCCCGAAGTCAATCATGCGTGAGTATTTATCCTGGTCGCGTATCTCGCGCCAGCGCGGATGGTAGCGATACTGCTTGCGACCGCGCGCGTCACGTCCGGTGGCCTGCAGGTGCCCATTAGGGGCGGCGCAGATCCAGACGTCGGTGTAGGCGGGCGGTACGGCCAGCGCGTTGATGCGCTTGATTTCCGACTCGTCCTTGATGCGTTCACCCTGGATGTCGAAATAAGCGAACTTGCCCCGCAGGACCTTGCGTGTGAACCCTGGCTGGGTGTCGTCTACGTAATGCAGGTCGCTGGCAAGGGGGCTGATAACCGTCGAGTCAGGCATGGCGAAATTCCAGAGGCAGTTAACAACACTGACCGCGGCCTTTTGTGGTGGTGCCGTTTATTTGCATGCGCCCCAGCCGCAATTGCGATTACGCGAGAACGGCCACCGCCTTGATCTGTGCCCACAACGACTGGCCACGATGCAATTTGAGATGATCACTGGAAAAACGGGTGATTCGGGCCAGCAGCGCGGTGCCGCCTGCGTCCAGGCGCACCAGAACATGAGCCGAATTGTCGGCAACCATCTCCTCGATCACTACAACCGGCAGCCGGTTCAAAATGCTGCTCTGGTCGTCGGGCTGCAGGTTCAGACTGACGTCTCGAGCCTGGACTTTGATGCGCAGCAGGGTGCCTGGCTGCAGTTCGGCATGCGTCACCCGCATGGAGAGGGCGCTGTCAGGCAGGGTGACGGTCAGCAATTGATAATGCGGGTCGTAAGTACTCACCGTTGCCTCGATCACTACGCCTGCGTCGTCGCCCATTGCCAGCGGCAGATCAAGGCGCGCCAGCGTTTCCCGGATGGGCCCACTGGCCAGTACATCGCCGGCTTCCAGTACCACCAGATGATCGGCCAGCCGCGCCACTTCGTCCTGCGCATGGCTGACGTACAGCATCGGGATATCCAGCTCTCTGTGCAAACGTTCCAGATAGGGCAGAATTTCGCTCTTGCGGCGGCTGTCCAACGCGGACAGCGGTTCGTCGAGCAGCATCAGGCGCGGGCTGGTCAGCAGCGCGCGTGCGATGCCGACCCGTTGACGCTCGCCGCCGGAAAGCTTGTCTGGACGACGCTCAAGCAAATGATCGATGCCCAGTAATTCGGTCGCCTGCGCCAGCCCAATGCTGCGCTGATGACGGGGAATACGTTTGAATCCGAACTCCAGGTTGTCCCTGACCGACAGGTGCGCGAACAGACTGGCTTCCTGAAAGACGTAGCCGATGGCGCGCTTGTGTGGCGCCACAAAGATGCCCTTGTCGCTGTCCTGCCAGACTTCATCATTGATTCGAACCAGGCCTTGGGAGGCTTTTTCCAGACCGGCAATGCAGCGCAGGCAAGTGGTCTTGCCAGAGCCGGACGGTCCGTAAAGCGCTGTTACGCCAGAACCTGGCAGGACCAGGTTTATCCCCATATGAAAATCGGGGTAGTCCACCTGCACGCGCACTTCGATAGACGAATCCATCGATCAACTCCATCCCGTTCTGGATTTGCCGCTGGAATAAAGCGCCAGCAGCACGAGAAATGAAAACACCAGCATCGCCCCGGCCAGCCAATGGGCTTGCAGATACTCCATGGACTCGACGTGGTCGAAAATCTGCACCGACACCACGCGGGTTTTCTCGGGGATGTTGCCGCCGATCATCAGTACCACACCGAATTCGCCGACCGTGTGGGCAAAGCCTAGAATCGCACCGGTGATGAAGCCCGGTCTGGCCAGTGGCAGGATGACGTTGAAGAAGGTGTCCCATGGGCCGGCTCTGAGGGTTGCAGCGACCTCCAGCGGACGCGGGCCAATGGCCGAAAACGCGTTTTGCAGCGGTTGCACCACGAAGGGCATTGAGTACAGCACCGAGCCGATGACCAAACCGGTGAAGCTGAACGTCAGCGTCCCCAGCCCCAGGCTCTGGGTCAACTGGCCTACAGCGCCGTTGGGGCCGAGCAACAGCAACAGATAGAAACCGATAACGGTTGGCGGCAGCACCAGGGGCAGGGCGACCACGGCTCCTACGGGGCCCTTGAGCCATGATTGGGTACGCGAAAGCCATAGCGCGATGGGCGTGCCGATTACCAGCAGAATAACGGTGGTCAGCGAGGCGAGCTTGAGCGTCAGCCAGATCGCTGCAATATCGGCACTTCCAAGCGGCATTTAGAGTTGATATCCGAACGACTTGATGATGGCGGCCGCTTGCGGACCTTTCAGGTACTGGACCAGCGCCTTGGCGGCAGGGTTGTCCTTGCCTTTGCTGAGAATCACCGCGTCCTGTTTGATCGGGTCATGCAGCTCTGCTGGAACGATCCAGGCCGAGCCGCTGGTGAGCTTGCCGTCCTTGTAGATTTGCGACAGGGCAACGAAGCCCAGTTCTGCATTGCCAGTGGAGACAAACTGGTAGGCCTGGGTGATGCTCTGGCCTTCGACGATTTTCGCCTTGGTCGCGTCGACAAGTCCCAGCTTGCCCAGTACCTGCGTGGCCGCCAGGCCATAAGGCGCGGTCTTGGGATTGGCGATGGACAGGTGCTGGTATTGATTGCCCTTGAGCACGCTGCCTTGGTCATCGACATAGCCTTCTTTGGCCGACCACAGCGCGAGTGTTCCGATGGCATAGGTAAAGCGGGAGCCCTTGACGGTATCGCCTTCGTGTTCAAGTTTGGCGGGTGTGGTGTCATCGGCCGACAGAAACACTTCGAACGGCGCGCCATTCTTGATCTGGGTGTAGAACTGGCCCGTGGCACCAAAGGCTGCAACCAGCTTATGGCCGGTGTCACGCTCGAAGTCCTTGGCAATGGCCTGAATGGGCGCGGTGAAGTTGGCCGCTACAGCGACCTGCACTTCGTCGGCCAAGGCTGATGCCGTGCAGGTCAGGGTGAACGCAAGGGTGGTGAATTTCAAAAGGGTTCGAAGCGGGGACGCGTACATGCAGCAACTCCGGGAAGACAAGGCGCGCCAACGAGCTGGAGGCGTTTCGCTATATATCTAAATATATAGCGATCCCTCCCCGTTGCGAAAGCAATGTTTCAGGCGCGGTTCAAAATGCTCAATGCATCGTCAGCCAGTTTTCGGGTCAATTGGGCTGCGCCGAGCGAGTGCTTGATACCGACTGCCTGGCCCGCCCAGAGGTTCATGAAATCGCCGCTGCCTTGGGGCTCGGCCTTGGCCCGCAGCGGCATCAACGCGCCGCCAGCCAGCGGAAACGCCGGAGCCAGAAGGCTCATGGGGCCGATTTCCCGCATGATCCGATTCATGATGCCCCGTGCGGGACGGCCCGTGAACAGGTTGGTTACGGCGGTTTCGCTGTCCGTGGCAGTGCCGAGCGCCTCGCGGTGAGGCGCACTCACCCTGGCTTCCGGGCAGAACAGATAAGCCGTGCCCACTTGCGCAGCGGACGCCCCCAGCACGAACGCTGCTGCAACACCGCGCCCGTCGGCAATGCCGCCAGCGGCAATGACCGGGACACTCACTGCATCGGCAATCTGCGGCAATAATGCGAAGGTGCCCACCTGGGTATCCAGTTGATCGCTGAGAAACAGGCCTCGATGTCCGCCCGCCTCATAGCCCATGGCGATAATCGCATCACAGCCACGCTGTTCGAGCCAGAGGGCTTCCTGCACCGTTGTCGCCGAGGCAATGATCTTTGCACCGGTGGCGCGAACCCGGTTCAGCAAGGCCTGCTCGGGAAGTCCGAAATGAAAGCTGACCACCTCAGGCTTCAGGTGCTCGACCAGCGCACAACTGTCGCTGTCGAACGGTGCGCGGTTGGACACCGGCGTTGGCGCTTCGTAGTCGGCACCCAGTTCTTCGTAATATGGCTTGAGCGCCTGTTTCCAACGCTCTGCCTGCTCGGCATCGAACGGCGGAGGCTGATGGCAGAAGAAGTTCAGGTTCAACGGTGCATGGCTGTTTTCACGAAAGACTGCTACTTCATCGCGGATCTGATCCAGGGTGAGCATCGCGCAGGGCAGCGACGCCAGACCTCCCGCATTGGCAACGGCGATCGCCATGGCCGACCCGGTCGCGCCCGCCATGGGGGCGTGGAGAATCGGGCGCTCGATATTGAAAAGTTCCAGAATGCGCGTATCTGGCCAAAGGCTCATGCGGGGTCTCCTGATGCGTGGCAAAGGGAAGCAATCATTTGAACGCGGCATGCGGGGTTTGGCAACCGCCTGGCCTGCCACTTCAAGTGGCCTGTCCGGGGCGTCTGTTGACATAAAAGACGATCGGTCTAATATTCAGCGCATGACGACTTTATCTGACCAGCATCCGCAAACACGCCGTCCCGGGCGTCCACCGAAAGTGGACCGTGACAACCTGGAAACCCGGGAAACGCTGCTGCGTCGTGGTCTTGAGGTGCTGACTGAACAGGGCTTCTCCGCGACCGGGATCGATTACATCCTCAAGGAAATCGGCGTCCCCAAGGGCTCGTTCTACCACTATTTCCCCAGCAAGGAAGCGTACGGTCGGGCAGTGCTGGACCAGTATTGCCACTATTTCGCGCAGCGTCTGGATCGCTGGTTTCTCGATGAAAGCCTCTCACCGCTGGAGCGGCTGGTGGGTTTTGTGCAGAGCGCCAAGGCGGGCATGGCGCGTCACGATTATCGACGCGGCTGCATGGTCGGCAATCTGGGCCAGGAGATCTGCCTGCTGCCGGATGCGTTCCGGGATGTACTGGAGCAGACGCTGCTTGACTGGCAGGCCAGACTCACGCTTTGCCTGAAGGCTGCGCAGCAGGCTGGCGAATTGGCCAGGGACGCCGACTGCGCCGAGCTGGCGGCGTTTTTCTGGATCGGTTGGGAAGGGGCTGTACTGCGCGCGCGGCTGGTGAAAAGCGATACCCCGCTGAACACGTTCATTGCCGGTTTTCTTCGCGGACTGCCGCAATGATTTCTTCGGTCTATTTAAAGACGATCGGTCTAAATTGGAGGCGCCCATGCCTGTAAGCACATTCAACGCCATTGTGATTGATAAGGACGAGTCGGGTTATCGGGTCAAACTGACGGCGGTCGACGAGGCAGACCTGCCAGCAGGTGACGTCACGGTGCGCGTCTCCCACAGCACGCTCAACTATAAGGACGCCCTGGCGCTGACCGGCCAAAGCCCGATTGTCCGAAGCTTCCCCATGGTGCCGGGCATCGATCTGGCAGGCACTGTTGAAGCCAGCCAGTCTTCGGAATTCAAGGTGGGTGAAAAGGTACTGCTCAACGGCTGGGGTGTGGGTGAAGGGCACTGGGGCGGGCTTGCGCAACGGGCCCGTCTGAAAAGCGAATGGCTGATTCCACTCCCTGATGCTTTTACCGCCGGTCAGGCGATGGCCATTGGCACGGCCGGCTACACGGCGATGCTCAGCGTCATCGCGCTGGAAAAGCACGGGGTCAAACCCGATGACGGCGAAATACTCGTCACAGGTGCCAACGGTGGGGTAGGCAGCTTCACCATCGCGATTCTGGCCGGGCTTGGTTATCAGGTCGTCGCCTCAACAGGGCGTGTCGCAGAAAGCGACTACCTGAAACAGCTGGGCGCCGTGCGCATCATCGACAGGGCAACGCTTTCCGGGCCCGGTCGCCCATTGGCGAAGGAGCAATGGGCCGCTGCCGTGGATTCGGTGGGCAGCCACACGCTGGCCAATGTCTGCGCCGCCATCAAGTACCGTGGCGTCGTTGCTGCGTGTGGCCTTGCACAGGGCATGGACTTTCCGGGATCCGTCGCGCCTTTCATTCTGCGTGGTGTGACGCTGGCGGGCATCGACAGCGTTACCCGGCCTCGCGCCGATCGCCTTGAAGCCTGGTC
This sequence comes from Pseudomonas asturiensis, assembly GCF_900143095.1. Taxonomy (GTDB): domain Bacteria; phylum Pseudomonadota; class Gammaproteobacteria; order Pseudomonadales; family Pseudomonadaceae; genus Aquipseudomonas; species Aquipseudomonas asturiensis. The sequence goes on from NZ_FRDA01000013.1 coordinate 9,214, forward strand.
GAGGCTGGCGAACGACCTCGACGTGTCGTTACTGCCACTGATCAGTCGGGAAATCCGGCTGAGCGAAGTCATCGACATTGCGCCACAGTTGATCGCCGGTCAGGTGCGAGGCCGCGTCGTGGTGGATACCTCCCGATAAGGAAAAGGGCTGATATCGACGATCTCGATCCGGTCTGCCGCCGTGTGTCGAGGGTTAAGCATGATGATTGCCGATTGTGGCAGGAAGGATGAAGGCACGATCAGGCCCAGGTGCAGGTTATCGCTGAGCCAGCGCGTGCCGAAATCCTTGCTGGGGGTGTCTGCTGGCCGTGCATTCCAGCCGACGGGCAGTTGTTCGTCCGCAGGCCGGTGGTAAAGCTGCGGTACGTCTGGCAGCCGGACGTGAACCAGTTTCATGTCGCTGGGGATTTGCGGGCCTTGCATCAGCGCTTCCAGCGCACAGATAGCAGGCGTGAGACCGAAATAAAGGGCGGGGTGTTGCGGGTGATTCCAGCGCGCGCCGAATTGCGCGGCGTATTGGCCTGAGCGATCCAGGGCGACGGCTGCTCGGGAAATTCGCCAGGCATCCATCAGGCCGGGGCCCCATAGCTGAGTGCGGCCAGTACCCGATGAGTCTGTCGCGCCCCGATGTCCGTTTCGCACATTTGAAATGGCATCTGCTGACCCAGCGCAGGGTTGACGGTGCACATCCACACGCTGGCCTGCTCGGGTGTTTCGAGCAGTTGCAGCGCGTGGATGGCTACCATCGCAAGCCGATCCACTCGCTCCGAGGCAACAGGATCGAGAGGCCGTTGCTGGTGCTGGCGCCTTTCCAGCGTGGACGTGGACATATTGAGCAGAGCTTGCAGATCATCGCCGCCGAGTTTGAAGGCGTCTTTGATGGCTCGCACCCATTTGGCTGCCAGGCCTGCCTGGATATTGGCCAGTCGCTCGGCCTCGCTGTGCTGGGTGAGCTGATGGGCAAGCAACCAGAAATCGGCTCCGGCTGTGCCATGAGCGCTGTGAGGTGGATGTTTGTCAGAGGGGACGTGCTTACGGGTGGACATTAAAACGAGGGCTCGATGTGCGACGGTAGAAACCGGGCCGGACAGGCTATCGGACACGACCGCTCGTTCAACCCCGAAGATGTTACCGAGGTTTGCTCCCGGTCAGCGTGCTAGAGTCAATGCTTTGAAATGACTGGACGGTGCCGTGCAGAACTGCGGACACCTGCCCTCGAAAGGCCCTGCTCGACATGTCGCACAATCCCTTCACCGACCCGGCCGCCAGCGTCAGGCCATCTCCATCGCTTCCGGACGTCAGCAATCCGCTGCAGCTTTATCTCGCCCGGCTCGCGCCGTCCAGTCGCCTGACCATGAAGTACGTCCTGCAGGATGCTGCCGACCGGCTGGGAATGGTCGATGTCGACATCATCGACATTCCCTGGCACACACTGCAACCGGGCCACGTCACTGCGCTGGTGTCGGCCCTGCGTGAGGATGACTACGCACCCAACACCACGTCGCTGTACGTCAACGCCATTCGTGGTGTCATGAACGAGGCCTGGCGGCATGATCTGATCAGTCACGATCAACTGCTTAAAATCCGTTCGATCAAACCGGTCAATGGCTCCCGCCTGGCCAAGGGACGCAATATCCGTCGCACCTTGATCCGTGAACTGATGGACGCCTGCGCCGCCGATCCCAGGCCGCAAGGACGAAGGGATGCAGCGATCATCGCGATTCTTTACGGCTCGGGGATGCGCAAGTCGGAGTCGGTCAACCTGGACCTGGCTCAGGTCGACTTTTCCGAACGCAGCCTGCGGGTGATGGGCAAGGGCAATAAACAGCTGGTCAAATACGCGCCCGAATGGGCCTTCAGTGCGTTGAATGACTGGCTGGAACTGCGCCGCTCCTGCCTGCCGCCGGGGCAGGACGATGACGCGTTTCTGTTCAACCGCATTCGCCGTGGCAGCAACATCACCCGAGAGCGGATCACCAAGCATGCAATTTATTTCATTGCCAAGCAGCGCGGGCGACAGGTGGGGGTCAACATCATGCCCCATGACTTTCGGCGTTCGTTCATTACGCGAGTTATCGAAGAATACGATCTGTCGATCGCCCAGAAACTCGCCCACCACACGCACATCGCAACCACCGCCAGCTATGACATGCGCAGTGAGAACGAGCGACGCAATGTGGTGGATCGCTTCGATCTCTAGGCAAAAAAAAGCCACCTCACTGGGGTGCGAGGTGGCTTAAAGATCTAACCAAAGGAGTAATGAAGAAGAGCAGGTATTCTTCGGCACCGCGATGCGGATTCGCCGTGCCGGGAAACATGTTCACTCATCGGGTGTGACAATAACACCGGTTACTTGAATACAATTATCAGCCGTGTCGATAGTGACTATCATCACTTACAGCGTGCCGCGAAGATGGGCAATCCAGACGCGTTATAGTGCCCTTTGTCCGCTCCGGGCGGGCGGTGTTGATCAACTACGCGCGCAGCTTTCGCTGAGGCGCAGGTACTCGAGATTGTGGCGCACGCCCTGGCTATCGAGGTAGATCATGTGGGCCTGGACCGGCTCGCATTCGTCGGAGGTCGCGCTCGACAGGCTGATCACCTTGGCAATATCAAGTGTCTGTGAGTAGTTGTACTCAACTGCAGCAGGTGTGCGCTGATCGTGTGCAGCACTGTTACGAGCGTCCCCGGCAGAGGCAACAAGGCTGAATACAGATAATGCGGCAAACAGTACATAGTTCATGAAGTTCTCCTGACGTTCTTTCATGGCAGCGCCAGCAACTTGGCGTTGCAGATGCTGCCATTGTAAGCAACTGACCTGAGAGAGCCGAAATGATGGCTATCAATACGCTTAATCATTGAAATGGATAAATGCGTAGCGCGTTTGCAGTATCTCGCTGCCCGGAAAGCGCGCGTTCAGGCATTCAGAAAATCGATCCGACCCTGACCACGTATCAAGGGATCGGATAGCCAATTGTTTCCGCAAATTTCATGCTTTGCCCCATTCACAGCACACGGGTCTGAGCATGGAAAAGTTCGATATACACCGTAAAACCAACTTCGATGCCCTGGTACATGAGTATGGGCTCGACGGCAGCCGCCTGTTGCCCTGGCAAGGCTATCCGATGCCGTTCGCGGGGGGCTGGTGCGTGGTACGCCCGGGCACCAGCAGCGAGGCGCATACCCAGATCGATCAGGAGATCTTCATCGCCATCAAGGGCCGCGCCCGACTGGTAGTGGGCGATAAGGAAATGCCCTTTGAGGTGGGCGATATCGCGGCCATTCCGAAACACACCAATCATTACGTCATCAATGATTCGGATGAGGACTTTCATTTTTACGTGGTGTGGTGGGACATGAACTACGTGAACGCCTTCGTCGAGCAGCACTGTGAAACCACGGGGTGCCTCAATGACTAAGTTCATCGTGACCATCACGCCGCCCACGCCCAATGGCGATCTGCACATTGGTCACATTGCCGGTCCGTTCCTGGCTGCGGATGTCTTCACTCGGGTGCAGCGTCAGCGCGGGCATGATTGTGTGTTGCTGTCCTATTCGGACGACTATCAGTCGTACATGTTGCGCAAGGGGCTGGAAACCGGCGTCGATCCTGTGGAGCTCGCCAACCGCAATTCGGACCGCATCGAAGCGTCGCTGGCCGCGATCAACATCCAGCCCGATAACTGGATGCGACCCTACGACAACCGCTGGTTCACCGAGGCGGTGGCCGAGGTGTTCAACAAGGTGCGCGATGCAGGGCTCATCGAGTTTCGCGATTCAAGCGAACCCTATTGCCCAGACTGCGATGTCTGGGGTTACGAGGCATTTGCGCGAGGCAACTGCAATTATTGCGGGGCCGAGTCTGACGCCAGTCAGTGCGAGAGCTGCGCACAGGCACCTGACGCGCAATTGATGACCGAACTGCACTGCAAACTCTGTAAACAACCTTCGCAATGGAAAACCGCCCACCGCGCGTTTCTGAAACTGGCCGTCTGTAAACCGGCATTGCGTGATCGTTTGCTGGATCGCCAGTGGCGCAGCCCGCTCAATACCTGGCTGCGCGAGACCCTGGAGCACATTCACGACTGGGGCGTCACGCGTCCGCACGATGGAGGCCTGGATCTTCAGCCCGACGGCTCGTGCCGGGTGCACACCTGGTTCATGGGGTTGCCTGGCTACATGGCTGCGTTTCGCGAGTACGCCGACCGCATCGGTCGTCCTGAGCTGTTTCGTCAGTATTGGCAGTCGGGGCAGGGCACGCTGGTGCATTTTCTCGGCTTCGACTGTGTGTTCAGTCACGCCGTCGTCTACCCGGCGCAATTGTCGGTGATGGACGATATTCGGGTCCAGCAACGCTTCGTGCCCAACCAGTTTCTCAAGCTGGACGGCCTCAATCTGTCGACCAGCCGCAATCACGCGATCTGGGTCGCGGATCTGGCACGCGAGGCCTGCGCCGACAGTGCCCGGTTGTATCTGGCGAGCATCGCGCCCGAGGAAAGCGAAGGCGATTTCCGGCTGCAGCACTTTCTGCACTGGCGCGCAGGCGTATTCGGGGAGTTCTTCCCGGCATTGCTCAAAGCCGGTGGGCAGCGTGACAGCAGTTGGTGGAGTGGTGTGTGTGGCGCGGACGCAGGTCTTCTGGAAGCGCTCCGCCTGCAATGGAGCAAGGCGTGCGAGCCGAATCAGTTCTCCATGAAAGGCATGGCTCAGGTGCTGCTGGATGTAATCGCGATCACTCGCACGCGGCTGGCGGAAGGCCGACCGGTGAGCCATCTCGCAGCATTCATTGCCGTGATCGGCAAGGCGCTGATCCCCGAGACGTCGGCACGCATCGTTCAGGCCTTCGATCTGCCGGAAGCCAGGGTCAATGCCACGGTTTTGTCGGGATCGGCTGCCGAATACTCCATCTGAACGGACTCACCACGATGTTCATCGATTATGAAATAGCGGTCATTGGTGCCGGCATCATCGGCGCCAGTATCGCGGCCAGACTGTGCAGCGCAGGGACGTCGGTCGCGCTGATCGACAAGGGCGCTGCGGGCAGCCTGGGGGCCAGTGGCTACTCGGGCGGGCTGGTTCGCCTGTACGACAGCGATCCGCTGCTGATGGAGCTGGCGGCCTACTCCATCGGCTTGATGGAAGAGGGCGTATTCGCGACGACTTACAGCCAGGCGTTACGGCGCACCGGGGTGATCTACCGGGCCGCAACCGATCAACTGGACAACCTGTGTCGCGCCATCGAGCTATACGGCAGTGAACAGTACCCGATGCGTCTGCTGAGTCACCGTGAGCTGGACGGCGGCGGCTATCCGCGTAGTCCAGACGAGAACCGCGTCAATCTGTTCGAGACGCGTGCCTGTGTCGGCAACGTACGTCAGGCGGTTGCAGCGCTGTGTGGCGTGGTGCGGCAACACGGTCTGCTGCTGGAGCATCGCGAGATCAAGGCCATCGAGGCTCGGTCGCCGGACCTCGTGCACATTGAGCTGGGCGATGCGACCTTGCGCTGCCGTGCGGTGGTGATCGCCACCGGCGCGTGGTGCCAGCAGCTCGTTCCGCAACTCGGCCTTGAAGCGCGCTCGATTCCGCTGGCACGGGTCATGACCGACAGCGACTGGAGCATGCCGGTGATCGACGCCGTCACCCAAAGCTACGGCATCCCGCTGACCCGCAACATCGTGCAGACCGGCTGCGGGCTGCGCGACAGCGGTGTCTGGCCGGAGCATCTCGCGTTGCCTGACGCACGCCATACCGAAGATGCCTGCAAGCGTGTTGCGCAGCTTTCCGATTCGTGGGCGGCGCAGGTTCGCGTGCTGGACGTCTTGCCGGGTTTTGACAGCTACAGCGCGGATGGCCGGCCGGTAGTGGGGTTTTGCGACGAGCACAGCCCGATTTATGTGGCTGCCGGCATGTCGGGGCTGGGCTTCAAGTTCGCGCCGGGCATCGCACACATTGCGTTCGACCAGTTGCGTCATCGCTTGTCAGGTTCATTGTCGCCATGCCCGGGCTGGTCGGCGCTGGCGCCAGGTCGCGTATTACGAAGCCCCCGTCAGCAAGGGGTTCAGTCATGACGGCTGTGGTGCAGGACCTCGTGACGTTGCGGGTTGGCGTCAGTGCGCTGTTTGACCCGGATGACACGCCCCACGCGCGGACTTTTCTCAGGGCCATGGCGGTGGCGCGTCACTCCATTCCAGGGCTGGACCGCGTGCAGTGGCGCTTTCTCGACGATGGCGCCAACGCCCGCCGGGGCGCCGAGGTGGCGCAGCAGATGATCGACTGGCAGGCCGATCTGGTCATAGGCCATTTTTCGTCCGATGCCGCCATCGGCGCAGCGCCGCTTTATCAGCGAGCAGGTATTGCGCTGTTGACGCCTGCGGCGACGATTGACCGGCTGACGCAGGAGCACCCCAACGTGTTTCGTCTCTGCCCCTCGGATCGACAACTGGCCAGTGACCTGACGCACTGGCTATCGAGTCGTCAATGGCGCGCGGTCCATCTTCAGGCAGACGGCAGCGCACATGGCCAGGCGCTGGTCGTGGCCATTGGCAATGCACTGGCGGATGCCGGGTTGCGAGCAGTGAGCGACCCGGAGCAGGCAGACGTTGAGGTCTTCGCCGGACGCCTGCGGGCCAGTCGCGAGCATTGGCAGGCACGACGCCAGACCGGCAGCACACGGCCCTTGGTGCTGACCGATGACGCCGCGTCACCGCATCTGGGCTACGCGCCGGAGCAGGACCGTGACACGTACGTGATCGGCTTTGGCGAGCCGGATAACCCGCTTGCCGAGGCACTGCATCGGTCGCTGTTCGGTGCGCCGCCGCAGACCTATTACCGGGAAAGCCTGCTGATGTTCTACGTGCTGGCGGTGCTGGCCGACAGCGCGTGGCGCAAGGAGCAGCTACTGGACGTGCTGAACAACTCCGCGTTCAGCACGCCGCTGGGCACGGTCAGCTTCGCTCAGGGTGAGTACCGCCATGCATTCAACAGTATCTGGCGGCTCGGTGCCGAAGGGTTGATCCCGATCTCTCGCTGATACCTGCAACTGCTGTTTAACGCCTTTACGCCAACTCTAAGGATGGGAATTTCATGGGTCACTCAACAGCACACCCTTATCAATCGGACGCCGTGTGCATCGGCTTCGGCCCGGCGGGCATCGCACTGGCCTGCGCGTTCGAGGACGCGCGGGAAGACGAAAGCCCGCTGGCGAGCCTTTCCGTTCGTTTTCTTGAAGCCGCGGCGGACACTCAGTGGCATCGCGAACTGCTGCTGGCCGGGACGGATATCAATCACCATGTGTTTCGCGACCTGGTGACGCCGCGCAACCCGCGCAGCCGCTTTTCGTTCGCCATGTACTTGAAGAGCAAAGGCCGGATGTTCGATTTTGGCCTGCTGGGCCGACCTGCCAGCCGTCATGAATGGTCGGATTACGTGGCCTGGGTTTCGCAGCAGGTCGACAGCCACACTCACTTCAACGCTCAAGTAACCGAAATCGCTCCCGTTGTCAGGAACGGTCGTCTGTCTGAACTGAAAGTCCGCACGCCTGACGACTGCTTCACCACGCGTAACGTGGTGCTGTCGAGTGGCAGTGCGCCGCGTGTGCCGGCGATGTTTCAGTCGCTGATCGGGCCGACGCTGTTTCACACCTCGCAGTTCCTGACCCGCCTGCAAGCCTTCGGCGATCGATTGCCCACGCGCTGGCTGGTGCTGGGCTCGGGGCAGAGCGCCAGTGAATCGGTGATTGAGCTGGTGGCGCGGGACGCGGCAATCGAAGTGCATTCGGTGCATCGTTCGGCGGGCTTCAAGCTGACGCAACTGGGCCAGTTCCCCAATCGGGTATTCGCGCCTGACCACGTGGATTACTTCCACAGCCTCGGCCACGCGGCGCGGCACCGGTTTCTCGACTGGAGCCGTTCGACCAATTATGCAGGCATTGACCCGGATGAAAGCCAGAAGCTGTTTTCGCTGATTTACGAAGACGCCATCGCCGGTCGCAAACGCCTGCAGACCTATGGCTACAGTGTCGTCTCTTCAATCGAGCAGGGCGAAAACGGCTATCGGATTGAAATCACCGACACCTTCAGCCAGCGCATTCAGGCGCTGGAAGTCGACGCGGTGGTGCTGGGCACCGGTTACGAGCAGTACCTGATTCCGCCGTTGCTGAGCGGCTTGCAACCCTGGCTCAAGGCGGACCTGGATGGTGGCTTGCTGATCGACCGGGATTACCACGTGGCCATGGACGAAGACTGCGAGGTGAACATCTGGGTCAACGGCCTTTCCGAACGCAGCCATGGCATCAGCGACAGTCAGTCGTTCTCGCTCATGGCCCTGCGCGCCGAACGTATCGGGCATGCCCTGGTGCAGGCCGCCGGGCATTCGGCCGAAGCGCCGCTCATGGCACGGTGGAAGTGACCCTCATGTACGACTCTCTCTGCGACATCGTTCACGATCAGACCTTTCTGAAGGTTTCCGGCCTGGGCCCTGACTTCATTCTGAAAATGGAATCACTCAACCCGGCAGGGTCAATCAAGCTCAAGACTGCGGTCGGTTTGGTGGATGACCTGCAAGCACGCGGGCTGATAGGCCCGGACACGATTCTGATCGAATCCTCCTCGGGCAATCTGGGCGTTGCGCTGGCCATGCTCTGCGCCGAGCGCGGGATTCGTTTCACCTGCGTGGTCGACCCCAACAGTTCAAACCACAACATCCGCATGATGCGTACCTACGGCGCCGAGGTGATCCGCGTCGAGACGCCGGACGCCAATGGCGGCTTTCTGGGCACGCGCATCGCGCTGATCCGCGAAAAAGTCAGCAGCGACCCGCGTTACGTGTGGCTCAACCAGTACGAGAATGCCGCCAACCCGCGTGCCCATGCACGCACGACGGCGCGCTCGATCAGCCAGCACGTAGGACCGGTCGATTACCTGTTCGTCGGCGCAGGCACCACGGGCACGCTGATGGGCTGTCTCCAGCATTTCAAGCGTCATCACCCGACCACGAAAATCATTGCCGTGGACAGCGTCGGCTCGGTGACTTTCAACACACCGGCCAGCCGTCGTTACATTCCGGGTCTGGGCACCAGTCAGTGCCCGCCGATTTTCAACGCTGACGGCATTCATGCGCTGGAGATGGTGCCTGAATCACGTACGGTTGCCATGTGTCGAATTCTCGCGCGTACCAAAGGCCTGCTGGTCGGCGGTTCGACGGCCACGGTCGTGGCGGCGGTGCATGCCTGGCGTGAACGTATCGAGCCGGGAGCGGTGGTGGTCGCCTTGTCGCCTGACTGGGGCGAGCGCTACCTGGATACGCTCTACGACGACCAATGGGTCGAGCGGCATTTCGGCAGTGAAGTGCTGGGCATGACCCTGGCAGACTTGCCGATCATGGCGCACTGGACCACGTACCTGGCGGCCGAGCGCTTGCGTCAGGCGCCCTTTCATGTGGTCGACGGCGAGGTGGTTGCGCGCCTGCTGGCAGCCGACCCTCAGGCCTGCATCCGTGATGTGGAAAACGCCTATCTGGCTCACGAAGCAGGCCAGACCCTCAACCCCGACAGCTACTTCCTGCGTTTTCCCCAGGCACCGGCCAATCGCATCATTGCGTTGCCCGCCAGCCTGTGTGGAGAGCAGCCAGTCAGCGGCATCAAATGGATCTCCAGCTTTCCCGGCAATACCGAATCGGGCCTGCAACGGGCCTCGGCGGTGTTGATTCTCAACGATCCGCAGACCGGCTATGCCTTCGCCTGCCTGGAGGCGTCACGGATCAGTGCCCTGCGCACGGCAGCCTCGGCCGTCTTGGGCGCGCGCTGGATGAACCAGCAGAACAGGCATGTCGGACGGATGGCGTTCGTTGGCGCGGGGTTCATTGCGCGCAGCATTCTGGACATGTTTGTCAGCGATGGCTGGACGCTGGACACCGTGAGTGTTTTTGACCAGCACGCCGATTCGGCGCTGGCGCTGGTCCGTCACGCAACCCATCAGCACCAGTTGACCAGCGAACTGGCTGATCTGAGCAGCAGCCTGCAGGCCGATGTGGTGGTGTTCGCCACCACGGCGCCCAGTCCCTATGTACTGGACCCCGTGTTTAAGCCGGGGCAGTTGGTGTTGAACATCTCGTTGCGGGACCTTGGGCCTGAGGTCATTGCCTGTGCCAATAACATCCTGGACGACGTCGAGCATTGCCTGAAGGCGCAGACCTCACCGGACCTGGCGGTGCAGCAGTATCAGGATCGTTCGTTCATCACCGGCACGCTGGCGCAACTGATGACCGGGCAGGTGGAACTGAGCCCGGATCGGGCGTCGATCTTCTCGCCGTTTGGCCTGGGTGTGCTCGACCTGGCTGTGGGGCAAAGGATTTACGCGCAAGCCGTGGCCGAGGGCAGTGCGTTGCCGGTGCCGCGTTTCTTCTTCGAATCGAACCGATGGTGATGGGCATGCAGACACTTTCTCTTGACCGGGTTGATCTGCCTGCCCGGCAGCTCGAACCCCAGGTGCGTGCCGTTGCGATCATCGGGATAGGCTCGCGTGGCCTGAGCGTTCTGGAACAACTGATCGGCATGAGTCGCAAGGACGGTGCGAACCCTCTGCGCATCGAGGTGTTCGATCCTCGAACGCCTGGCAGCGGGCTGCACCTTGCCGAGCAGCCGGATTACCTGATGCTCAACACCATGGCGGGCCAGTTGTCGGCGTTCTCGTCGGCTTTTCCTGCCTGTGAGCCCGTCGGCTGGACGTTTCTGCAGTGGTGCCAGGTAAAGGCCATTCGTCTTGATGAGCGAGGACATATCAGCGCAGACGGGCAGGGCAGGCCGGTCGGGTTCGGTGACTTCGTGCCGCGCAAACTGCTGGGGCGCTATTTGCAGGACAGTTATCGGTATCTGTTGCAGCAATGTCCAGCGCACGTCCAGGTGCGTCATCACGCCGAGGCGGTGACGGGTTGTCGTGAGCGGGCGGCTGATGGCGGTTTTCGTGTGCAGACGGTGTATCGGGAGCTTGACGTCGAGGCGGTACTGCTGACCTGCGGCCACGCTGCGACGGGTGATGATGCACAGTCTGTCGGCGAGTCCGTATTGATCGAAGGGCTGGGCCTGACGGCGATGGACGCGCTGGCCGGGCTGACTCAGGGGCGCGGTGGGCGCTATGTACGTGTTCCGGGTTTGGCAGGCTGGCGTTACCTGCCTTCCGGGCGGGAGCCGAAGATAGCGCTGTATTCGCGTTCGGGCTTGCCGTTTCACGCCCGGCCTCAGTGGCATCCGTCTGTTCATGCTGCGCTGCCGAGAGTGTTCTTTACCGCTGACGCGCTTGTCGGCCTTCGTCAGCAAAGCGCGAACGGCCGGCTGGATTTCGAGCGTGATGTGCTGCCATTGATCGAGGACGAAATGCGGGCGGTGTTCTGGCAAGCCAGAGTCCGGCTCGACGCGCCTCGAAAACTACTGGCGGTACAGCAGGCATTAGGTGATGCCCGCGATCATGCGTCGCGAGAAATGCTGTTCAAGGCGCTGGCCGAGCAGTGGGGTGAGTTCCAGCCTCGGCAGTGGCTGACCACTGGCCGCTGGTGTGGCGATAACGATGCCTACGCGCAGTGGTTTGTGCAGTGGGTCGAGCGTGATCTGGCGATGAGCCGGCTGGGCACGATACACAGTCCGGTTCGTCAGGCGCTGGAGGTGTGGCGTGATTATCGGGACCTGTTGCGGGCGGTGGCTGATCGCAACGGGCTGACCGAAGGCTCGACCGCCTCGTTCTATGGTGAGTGGGCCGGGCTTTCCAATCGCCTGGTCGGCGGGCCGCAGAAAGAGCGCTACGAAGACCTGCTGGCGCTGATTCAGGCCGGTGTCGTGACCATTTTGCCGCCGATGGACGAGGCGTCCTGCTCACCCGTGCCGTTCGACACGCTGATTCGGGGGCGTGTTGCGCACAGCGGTCTGTCCGTCAGTCGCGACCCTCTGCTGAACGACTTGCTGCGCCAGGGCCTGATTCGCCCGGCTCATGCGTTCCCGGCTGATGGTATCGACACCGACCCGTCCGGCCGCGTGTTGCGCACCGACGGCAGTGCTCACTCACGGTTATGGGCGCTGGGGCCGGCCGTTGAAGGCTGCACCTTCTACAACCACTACGTCCCCACGCCAGACCCTGCCTGTCGCGCACTGATCGAGGCGCGACAGGTGGCCGAGGCATGCCTCGGTGCGCTTTCGGCAGCCATTTCGGCTGCCCTTCAATGACCTCTTTTTCAACCCTCTAAAAGGAATTGGTTACATGTACGAGATCACTTTGCTGACGGCGCTGGCCGGTGCTTTTATTGTCCTGATCATCAGCCCTGGCCCGAATTTTCTGGTCATCACCCAACTGTCGTTCAGTCAGTCGCGCCAGCAAGGCATCTGCGCCGGACTCGGCGTCGCCTCGGGCAGCATCCTTTGGGCGCTGCTGGCGGCTACCGGGTTGGGGTTGATTTTCCAGCAACTGCCTTGGTTGCAACCGGCCCTGCAACTGCTGGGCGGGGCTTACCTCACCTGGCTGGGCACCAAAAGCCTGCGTAACGCAGGCAGCCAGCCCAAACCCCGTGACATCGGCGCATTGGGCATCGGCAGCCTCTCGCGCGCCTATCGCTTCGGCCTGTTCACCAACCTCACCAATCCCAAGGCGCTGGCGTTCTACACCAGCGTGTTCACCACCGTGACAACGCCCGGCATGCCGATGTGGGTCCGCACGGCCGGGGTGTCGATCATTGCCATCCTGGCGATCTCCTGGTTCGTGCTGCTGGCGACGCTGTTCTCGATTCCTGCAGTACAGGCCCGTTATCAGCGGATGAAAAAAGTCATCGACATCGTGACCGGCCTTTTCATGATCGCCTTTGGCATTCGCTTGCTGATCGGTCTGTTGCCAGCCGGTTTGATTAACTGATTTCAAGGAGCACCATCATGTACAGCAACGACTGGCATTACCCGACTTCCATTCGCGCAGGCGCCGGACGCGCCGCTGAGCTGGCCGACGCCTGCCGGGTGACCGGCATCAAACGCCCCCTGTTGATCACCGACCAGTTTCTGGGCAGCACTGACATGATTCACAGCGCTGTAGAAGACTGCCGACAGCAATTGGGCCATTGCGGTCTGTTTGATCAAGTCAAGGGCAATCCCACCGGCACTAACGTTGCCGAGGGTCTGCGCGCCTACAAAGCGGGCGATCACGACGGTGTGATCGCCTTTGGTGGCGGTTCCGCGCTGGACGCCGCCAAGGCCGTGGCGCTGATGTCGGGGCAGACGCGGCCGCTGTGGGACTTCGAAGACATCGGCCAGAACCACCTGCGGGCCAATCCCTTGGGCATCGCACCGGTCATCGCCTTGCCGACCACCGCGGGCACCGGCTCGGAAGTGGGCAGGGCGTCGGTGATCACTGACGAACAGGCGCAGGTCAAACGCACCATCCTGCACATCCGCATGATGCCGCGCATCGCGATTCTGGACGCCAACCTGACGCTGGACCTGCCGACCCACCTGACCGCTGCAACCGGCGCCGATGCGCTGACCCATTGCATGGAATCCTGGTGCTCGCCGGTCTGGCACCCGATGGCCGAGGCTGTATCGGTCAAAGGCATGCAGATGATCAAGACTTACCTGCCTCGTGTGGTTGAAGACGGACAGGATCTGGACGCGCGCCAACAGATGCTGGTGGCGTCCAGCCTGGGCGCAGCGGCGTTTCAGCGGGGGCTGGGCGGTGTGCACGCGATCGCGCAAAGCCTGGGTGCGCTGTACGACCAGCATCACGGTTTGCTCAATGCCATTTTGCTGCCGTATGTACTGGAGGCCAATCGATCCGCGTTGTTGCCGCAAATGGACGACCTGGCCGTTTACCTGCGCCTGCCCAGGCCCGGCTTCAGCGGCGTAATGGAGTGGGTATTGAACCTGCGTGAGCTGATCGGCATACCGCACACGCTGGCTGCCATCGGTATCGATGATCGGGATGCCGAGCGGGTGGGTCGAATGGCGTTTGCCGATGGCTGTTCGCACACCAACCCGATTCGTCATTCGGCCGAGGTGTATGCCGGGATTTTCAGTCGGGCGGTAAGAGGGCAGTGAGTCATGGCGCAGGTGGATGAGCTGGCGGTTCAGCGTCTGGCCAGTGTCTGGCAAGGCTGGGTCGACTCGGGGCGCATCGTCGGCGGCGTGCTGTTGGTTGCGCAGGCGGGAGTGCTGCGTTACGTCAGCGCGCGGGGCTGGGCTGATCGTGAACGGCGAGTCGGCGTGACGCAAGACACGCGCTTTCGCCTGGCGTCGCTGACCAAGCTGCTGACGTCGGTTACGGTGCTGCGACTCTGCGAGCAGGGGATTTTGCATCTTGATGCGCCGGTCACGGAGGGGTTGCCAGCGTTTCGGCCCTGCCTGAGCACGGGTCGCGAGCCGGTCATCACCCTGCGCCATCTGCTGTCGCATACCTCAGGCTTGAGCTATGGCTTCGAGCAGCCGTGTGGCAACGCCTATGAGCGGGCAGGCGTGTCGGACGGGCTGGACCGTGTCGAGTTCGATCTTCAGGAAAATCTTATGCGACTGGCGAGACAGCCCTTGCTGTTCGAGCCAGGCAGCGCCTGGGGCTATTCGTTGGCGACCGATGTGTTAGGTGCTGTGATTGAGCAGAGCACGGGGCTGGCCTTGTCGCGGGTCATCGCCGAACAGGTCACCCATCCCTTGGGAATGGCCTCGACCTCGTTCAGGCAGGATCAGGGCCGCCTGGCCCGTGCCTACAAGGATGGCGCTGACGGTCCCGAACGTATTCGCGATAACGATGTGCTGGTGCTCGAAAGTGGACGGGCGCGGGTCTCGTCGGGTCGGGTCTACGATGCGCGAGCCTATGAATCGGGAGGCGCGGGGATGCTGGGGTCAGCCGGTGACTACCTGAAACTGCTGGAATGTCTGCGTCTGGGCGGCGCACCGTTGTTGAGCCTGCCCAACACCCTTGCGCTGCTGGGCAATGCCATCGGCGAGGTGACGCTCAAGGGCAAGGGGCCTGGCTGGACGTTCGGCCTGGGGCCGCTGATTCTCGATGACCCGCTGGCTGCCGGACAGCCACAGGGCGTCGGCACCTGGTCATGGTGTGGTCTGTATGGCAGCCATTACTGGGTCGATCCGGTGGCCGAAGTCAGTCTGGTGGTGCTCACCAATACCGCTGTGGCTGGCGCTTGGGGCGGGCTTGCGGATGCGCTGGTCGAGGCGGTGTATCGAGACGCTTCAAGTATTAGCCAGCGTGTTCTGAGCGGCCTTCCTGCGAAGGGTTCGTTCTGACCGTCACAACAGCGCCGCCGCTGACATTCGGTGTTTACCGCCAGGTATCACCCGCCAGTCAAGCCCGGGCAAACTGCTTGCGATAGCTGCTCGGGCTGATACCCACCAGGTTGCGAAAGTGCCGTCTGAACGACTCTTCTGAGCCGAAGCCGGTTCTGTCGACCACCTCGTTCAGGCGCAGCTTCGAAGACTCCAGCAGCTCCTTGGCGTACGCCACGCGCTCACCTAGCAGCCAGTCGTATGGCGTAAGGCCGGTGCTTTCCATGAAGGCGCGGTGCAACGTACGGGTGCTGACCGCTGCGCGCGACGCCATCTCCTTGATGGTATGGGGCCGATTGAGGTCGCTGCGAACCCAATCCATCAGGTTGGAAATCGGTCCATCACTGGCCGACACCAGTTGCCGCGAGGCGTATTGCGACTGTCCGCCTTCGCGATGGGGCGGAATCACCATGCGCTGCGCCACCATGTTGGCAACCCGAGAGCCATGATCGTGGCGAACCAGATGCAGCATCATGTCCAGCCCGGCAGCAGAACCTGCCGATGTCACGATATTGCCTTCATCCACATACAGCTCGTTGGGCTGGATACTCAGGTCGGGGTACATGCTGGCCAGCAGTTCGGTGAAACGCCAGTGCGTGGTCACCTTATGCCCGTCCAGCAAACCCGCCGCCGCCAGCACGAACGCTCCGGTGCAGATCGAGCAGATACGCGCGCCGCGGGCGTGGGCGGCCTGAAGCTGTTCGATCAGACGCTGCGGCACCTGCGATTCGACCCCGCGCCAGCCTGGCACGATGATGGTGTCGGCGTTTTCCAGCAGCACTTCACCGGGCGTCGGCACAATGGTTATGCCTCCGGCAGCGGTGATGGGGCCGTCATCGACCGGAAAGGTCGCGAACTCATACCAGTTCACGCCAAGTTCGGGCCTTTTGAGGGCAAAAACCTCAACCGTGCAGCCAAATTCGAAGGTGCAGAGCTGGTTATAGATGAGGGCAACGACGAGATGATTTTTCATGGCGCGATGTTACCGAATATTGGCATTTCGGACAGTGGTTCGGCCTGATGCTACTGGTTAATCTGCAGTCTGTCACTCAGGTGAATCGTTAACACTGCAAGTGGTCCGGCAAGCGGACCCAGGAGCCATTCCGTGTCACTCAATATTGGTATCTACGTCTATGATGACGTCGAAGTTCTCGACTTCGCTGGCCCCTATGAAGTATTCACCACCGCAACACGCATGCACGCCCGCAACAGCCGTGATGACAAGCCGTTGTTCAATGTATTCACCATTGGCCGCAGTACGGCGTCTGTTCGTGCCCGCGCGGGGCTCAAGGTTGATCCGGACTTCTCGATCAACGAGCATCCAGCCATGGATTGCCTGATCGTCCCCGGTGGTGTGGTCAATGCAGAGCTTGAGAAGCCCGACGTCATTCGCTGGATCAGCGATCAGTCCGAGCCTGGCCGAGTGGTTGCCGCAGTGTGCACCGGTGCCTTCATGCTCGCCAAGACCGGCAAGCTGGCGGGTAAACAAGTCACCACGCATTGGGAAGACATCGCGGACCTCAAGGAAATGTTCCCTTCGGTGGATGTACTCAGCACGCTGCGCTGGGTTGATGAAGGGTCGTTCGTGACCTCGGCCGGTATTTCCGCAGGCATCGACATGAGCCTGCACCTGGTCGAGCGCCTGCACAGTCGTGAACTGGCCGAGCGTACTGCGCTGCAGCTGGATTTTGACTGGACCGAAAACGACTGATTGCATTTGCAACGCCATCTGCGACTTGTGCAGCGGTCTGGAAAACATCGGCGCTGATTATCCCGGGTGCGTGACACGAACACCGTCACACCCGCGATTGCGCTGATCAGGTGCGCGGACTGACGCGCTGCAGGGCCATTTCCAGAAAATCCAGCAGTTGCATACACCCCCGACTGACCGATCTCTTTGTGCTGCCGATAAAAGGGCATGAAGGCGTGGCAGCGGGGGTTCTTGTATTCCGACTCTCCCCCTGTCTGCGACAGGTCGCGCCCACTATCGCAATATCCAGAGTGCAGGACACATGAAAACCCATTTCTTCAAAATCGTTCAAACCGTCGCCCAGCACGGTTCGTTCTCGGAGGCGGCGGCTATTCTGGGCTGTAGCCAGTCCAACATCAGTTACGCGATCAAGGAAGTCGAGGATTTCTTTGAGAAGCGCCTGTTCATTCGCAGCCGTTCAGGTTGCACGCTCACCCCGGACGGCAAGATCATCTCCCAGACCCTGAGCAGCGTCATGGCCACGCTTGAGCAACTAAAAAAAATGGGGTCAGTGGCAGTGTCACCATTCACTATCACACGCATATCCTCGAAACCAGCCTGACGACCTCGCTGGATTTTATCGCCCGTCACTACCCGGACATTCACCTGAACGTGCTGTACAGCAGCGATCAGAGTCCATCACTCGAACCCTTGAGAAAAGAAACCGCGGACATTCTTATTCTGCCCAGTACGGTGCTGGGCGAGCATTATCTGGAGCATCATCACTGGTCGGACCATTATGTGCTGGTGACCGCCAAGGCCAGACACATGACGCCAAACACGTTCACCGAACTCTCACAATCCTCGCGCTACGTCGCCTGGCGGCACCCGGGCGTGGACCGGCTGCATCAACAACTGGCGTCCGCGCAGGTTAGGCTCAGCCATCGCGGTGAACTCAGTTGCCTGGAAACCCTGCTGGACCTGGTCGCCAGGCAGCACTGTGTCTCGATTCTGCCCAGCACCTTGCTCAATGGACATTTGCGAGAGCTGGAGCAAGTGCCGCTGCCGGCAACGATCATGCGCCACATCAGTGTCGTGGCGCGCCCGACCTCGCTGCTGTCCAACGCGGCCAATGCGGTGATCCAGGCATTGAAGAAACCGCGAGTGCTGGCGGTTCAGCGTTACTGAGCAAATACGAGGCCGCGATTCTTCATTCGTGGCGAGAAAGCACTGCGGCAGAGAGATCAGGGCGTCTGCCGATGCAACGAATTGCCCCCGCAAGGCTCATACCCATAGGTAAAACATTCGGGACGCTTGTTCGCAAGCGTCCAACGCCGCCGATTCGAGAGGAAGACTGGACGCTATGACGATACCGGACAAGCAGTACGTGGACTGGCTGGTCGAGCAATCGATGCTGAACGCTGCAAGGCAGCGCGCCAAGACCTACTCGGGGCAGGGCCGTCTCTGGCAGCGGCCGTTCGCGCAGGCCCGGCCAAGGGATGCATCGGCCATCTCGTCGGTCTGGTTCACCGCGTACCCCGCCTCGATCGTTACGCGCGAAGGCTGTTCGGTGCTTGAGGCATTGGGTGACGAGACGCTATGGCACGCACTGTCTGAAATTGGCATTCAGGGCATTCACAATGGCCCGTTGAAGCTGTCCGGCGGTTTGCAGGGCCGCACGCGCACGCCGAGCATTGACGGTAACTTCGACCGCATCAGTTTCGGCATCGATCCTGAACTGGGCACTGATGCCCAGCTGTTGAGCCTGACGCGTATCGCGGCTGCGCATAACTCGATCATCATCGACGACGTGATTCCGTCTCACACCGGCAAGGGCGCTGACTTCAGGCTCGCCGAGCTGGCATACGAGGATTACCCGGGCCTCTACCACATGGTCGAGATTCGCGAAGAGGACTGGCAGCTGCTGCCTGATGTTCCGGCGGGCCGCGATGCGGTCAACCTGATGCCCGATGTGGTCGATCAACTGCGTGACAAGCACTACATCGTCGGTCAATTGCAGCGCGTGATCTTCTTCGAGCCCGGCGTCAAGGAGACCGACTGGAGCGCCACCGACGTGGTGCAAGGCGTCGACGGCAAGGCCCGTCGCTGGGTATACCTGCACTACTTCAAGGAAGGCCAGCCTTCGTTGAACTGGCTGGACCCAAGCTTTGCAGCGCAACAAATGATCATCGGTGACGCCTTGCACGCCATCGACGTATCGGGCGCCCGCGTTCTGCGTCTGGATGCCAACGGCTTTCTGGGTGTGGAACGTCGCGCCGAGGGCACGGCCTGGTCGGAAGGTCATCCCTTGTCGATCACGGGCAACCAGTTGCTGGCCGGCGCTATTCGCAAGGCGGGTGGCTTCAGCTTTCAGGAACTGAACCTGACGCTGGACGATATCGCAGCCATGGGCAATGGCGGCGCGGACCTGTCCTACGACTTCATCACGCGACCGGCCTACCAGCATGCGCTGTTGACCGGTACGACCGAGTTTCTGCGTTTGATGCTACGTCAGGTTCACGCGTTCGGCATCGACCCGGCATCGCTGATCCATGCACTGCAGAATCACGACGAGCTGACGCTGGAACTGGTGCATTTCTGGACGTTGCACGCTCACGACACCTATCACTATCAAGGGCAGACCTTCCCCGGCAACATCCTGCGCGAGCATATCCGCGAGGAAATGTACGAGCGGCTGACCGGCGAGCATGCGCCCTACAACCTGAAATTTGTCACCAATGGCGTGTCCTGTACCACCGCGAGCATCATCACAGCCGCGCTGGGCATTCGCGACCTGAGCACGATCACTGACGCGGATATCCAGCAGATCCAGCACATTCACCTGCTGTTGGTGATGTACAACGCCATGCAGCCTGGCGTGTTTGCCTTGTCTGGCTGGGATCTGGTGGGCGCACTCACGCTGCCTGCCGAGCAGGTTCAACACTTGATGCTGGATGGCGACACCCGCTGGATCCATCGCGGTGCCTATGATCTGGCAGACCTTGACCCCGACGCTGAAGTGTCTGAAGGCGGCATGCCGCGCGCCAGATCCTTGTACGGCAGCCTGGTCAGCCAGTTGAAGCGTCCTGACTCTTTCGCCTCGCAGTTGAAAAAGATCCTGGCCGTGCGCCGCGCGTACGATATCGCTGCCAGCCGTCAGATCATGATCCCTGACGTTCAGCATCCGGGTCTGCTGGTCATGGTGCATGAGCTGCCAGCCGGCAAGGGCACTCAGATCACGGCGCTCAACTTCAGCAGCGAGACGATTGTGGAGACCCTCCATCTGCCGGACATCGCACCGGGTCCTGTGGTGGACATCATCAACGAACGCGTGGAAGGCGATCTGACCGAACAGGGTGATTTCACGATCACGCTGGATGCCTATGAAGGGCTGGCATTGCGTGTCGTGAGCACGCTGCCGATGATCTAGCGTCCGAAGGAGCGGTCATTCCCGTGCTGTCACTTGGGAAGGCCGCTCAGGCGTTGCGCGTCCATCCTCAAGTACTCTGGTGTTTCTTCAAGCGGTAGGCGAACTGCGCACGGCTGAGCCCCAACAGCCGTGAGGCGGCCGCCAGATTTCCCTGACTCTTGTCCAGTGCCTCATTGATCAGGCGCTGTTCAAGGTCGTCTATGGAAAAACCTTCCCTTTGCCCCAGCGTTTCCAGCAGCGTCAAGGCGGGTTCCACAGGGGCCTCGACTGGCGAGCCCAGTGACAATCCACCCTGATGGTTCAGTGAATACGATTCGACCGGCATCGGTTCATTACGAAAGATGTGAATCAGGTCAATGGCCTGGCCTTCCTCGCTGGCGATCAGGCCGCGTTCGATCAGGTTCTGCAGTTCACGCACGTTGCCTGGAAAGTCATAACGCAGCAAGGTCTTGAGCGCGCGCATGGTCAGGCCGGTCGGGGAGCGTTCGTATTCGGCACAGAAGCGCTTGAGGAATGCGTTGATGAGCAGCGGAATATCGTCCCGACGCTCACGCAACGGGGGCAGGGCGATGGGGTAGACGTTCAGGCGGTAGAACAGGTCTTCACGGAAATCGCCATTCGCCACGGCCTGGCGCAAATCAACGTTGGTCGCCGCCACCACGCGTACATTTACCTTGATGCCATGACCGCCGCCGACCCGTTCTATCTCTCGCTCCTGCAGGGCGCGCAGCAGCTTGCTTTGCCCCGACAGACTGAGGCAGGTGATTTCATCCAGAAACAGCGTGCCGTCGTTGGCCCGCTCGAAGCGGCCGGGGCGTGAATGGGTGGCTCCAGTATAGGCGCCTCGCTCGACGCCGAACAGTTCGGCTTCGATGAGGTTGTCCGGGATCGCTGCGCAGTTGAGTGCCACGAACGGTCCGTCCCGGTGGCGACTGAGCTGGTGCAACTGGCGGGCGAACATTTCCTTGCCGACGCCGGATTCGCCGCTGATCAGAACGGTCGCAGGTGTCATGGCGACGCGATGCAAGGCCTGGGTGGCAGCGTTGAAGGAGGCGCTGGCACCAATCAGCGGCTGCTCGGTCACGGCAGGTGTTCCTTGCGGGAGTGGTGCCGCAGCCGGTGCTACCGGGTGATGAGCCGAAGCACACTTTGCTGCGCTCAGGTAACCCAGGTCCTGCTCGACATCTCCCCATTGTTCGGCGGTCTTGCCGACCACTCTGCAACAGCTGTGGCCCATGCCACGGCATTCCACCTCACGAAAAATCACCATTTGCCCGAACAGGCCGCTGACGAAACCGATGGCATAACCGGTCTCGGTCCAGCACACCGGATCCTGGCTGTTGCCATAGGCGGCCAGATGCTCGTCAGCCTCGCACGAGTGGTGCCAGAGAAACTCTCCTTCATAGAATCCCGATTCAGCGTCGAACTTGAAATGCAGCGGCTCCACCTTGGTCATGCCCTCCAGCGTGTGCAAATGCGTTCCGGCGCGAAACACGGCAGTGGCGTCGGCGTTGGGCCAGCGTTCGCGGATCAGCCGTGCATCGCGTGCGCCTGACAGGTAACCGGCACGCGTGAACATGCCGCGTGCCTGCTCGACACCCTGACGTTCGATGATCTCGCGGCGCAATGTGCCGAATGATGAGCAGTGCAGCAGGAGCATGCGCTGGTCGTTGAGCCAGATACGCCCGTCATCCGGAGAAAAGAACAGGCAGCCGGTCAGCTCCTCCGGGGTTGGTGACTGACTGGCGCTTGCCTGGGAACTGTCGCCACGTGGGGCGTATTGCGAAGGGGTGCCAGGGTGGCCGGGAAGCTGATCGGGAAGGTGGCGGTGACGATCATTCATGGCGTTGCCCCGGGCCTGCGGTTATCGAAATGATAACGGGATGAAAAAGTTATTAAGCATAACTTTATCAAATGAACAAGTCCGGCAGCTCGTGCATTCATCCGGATGCGATGAGCGTCACGCTGACGTAATAAGCAGAAGCTTGATCCAGAGCGGTTTCACAAAGACATGACACTGTGATTGCAAAACCGGCACAGCGCTTGCTCAGGTCCTGCTACGGCGCATGCGTTCCTCCTGAATGCGGCGATTACAACCATAAAAGCCGGAGTGTCACCATGTCAGTGTCTGAGCCTGTTTCCCTGCTTCAACCCGCGATTTCCGCTGAGTGCGCCTTCAATGGCAACTGGATTCCATCATCGGCGCCGCTGCGGCCGGTGATTGAACCGGCGACCGGCGAACGGCTGATGAACACCGCGATGGCCGATCCTGCAGACATCGCAGTGGCCTGCCGCGAAGCCGCGCTGGCCCAGCCTGCCTGGGCGGCATTGGGGCCGCGCGAGCGGGCGGAAATCTTCTTGCTGGCAGCCGACGTTGCGGTCTGCTCCTTCGATGAGCTGTCGTTGTATGTGGCACGCGAAACCGGCGGCAGCCTGCACAAGGGCGAGCACGAGGTGCGCGAAGCCATCGTGCTGTTGCGTCAGGCAGCTGGCATGCTTTCCCAGGCCCACGGCCATGGCCTGATCCTGCCCAGTGCGGCGGGGCGGCTGTCTTACGCGCGGCGTGTGCCGCATGGCGTGGTCGGGGTGATTTCGCCGTTCAACTTCCCGTTGGTTCTGTCGCTGCGCACAGTGGCGCCTGCTTTGGCGGCAGGTAACGCGGTGGTGCTCAAGCCGGATCCGCAGACCCCGGTCAGCGGCGGCTTTTTGATCGCCCGCTTGTTCGAGGAAGCCGGTTTGCCCAAGGGCCTGCTGCACGTTTTGCCGGGTGCGGCGGACGCGGGCGAGGCCTTGTGCCGTGACACCAACGTTCAGATGATCACCTTCACCGGCTCTACCGCCGCAGGCCGCAAGGTGGCCGAAACGGCCGGGCGCAACCTCAAGAAAGTCTCGCTGGAGCTGGGTGGAAAGAATCCATTGATCATTCTTGAAGACGCCGATCTTGACCTGGCCGCGAGCAACGCAGCCTTCGGTGCCTGGCTTCATCAGGGCCAGATCTGTATGGCGACCGGGCTCATTCTGGTTCACGAGTCCATCGCCGCTGCCTTGACCCGCAAGCTGTCGGACAAGGCACGTGCATTGACCGTTGGCAACGCTGCACGCGGCGAGGCGGCGCTGGGCCCGCTGATCAATGCGCGTCAGTTGCAGCATGTGCACGAGCTGGTCAGCGAAAGCGTGCAGGCTGGCGCGCACCTTGAAACCGGTGGCGAATACGAAGGGCTGTTCTATCGCCCGACCGTGCTCAGCAATGTGAAACCCGGCATGCGGGTGTTCGACGAGGAGGTGTTCGGCCCGGTAGCGGTTGTCGTGCCATTCTCCAGCGATGAAGAGGCAATCGAGCTGGCCAATCGCAGCGAATATGGCCTGGCAGCTGCGGTGATTTCTCCATCGGTCGGCCGCGCCATGGCCATCGGCGACCGCCTCAAATGCGGCTTGCTGCACATCAACGACCAGACCGTGGCTGACGAATGCGTCAATTCTTTTGGCGGGCGCGGCTCCTCAGGTAATGGCGGCAGCGTCGGCGGTCCTTCCGACTGGGACGAGTACTGCCAATGGCAGTGGGTCACGGTCAAGAATCAGCCCCCGGCCTATCCGTTCTGAGGACAGATGATTACGCGAAAAACACCGGTGTTACCCAACAATAACAAGAGCGCATGACTATGAACCTGAACAACAAAATCCTCGTCGTAACCGGCGTGTCCTCCGGCATCGGTGCTGAGCTTGCCCGTCTGGCGCGCTTTCAGGGCGCCAGGGTCATCGGCGTCGACCGCCACGAACCGCAATTGACGCTGGACAGCTTCTATCAGGCCGATCTCGGCGATCCCGACAGCATCAATGCATTGGTCGGGCAATTGCCCGGGCAGATCGACGGGCTGTGCAACATTGCGGGTGTGCCGGGAACGGCGCCGGTCGAGACAGTGGCCAGAGTCAACTACCTGGGCCTGCGTCACCTGACTCAGCGCCTGCTGCCTCGCATCGTAGCCGGGGGCAGCATCGTCAATATCGCCTCGGTCCTCGGCGCGCAATGGCCGGAACGGCTTGAGCTGCACAAGGCGCTGGCCGCGACCGAGAGTTACAACGACGGGCTGCACTGGCTGGCGGCCAATCCGGTGGCGCAGGAAACCTGCTATCAGTACTTCAAGGAGGCGCTGATTGTCTGGACGTTCCAGCAATCGCAGGCCTGGTTTCGCGACCAGTCGGTCCGGGTCAATTGCGTGGCGCCGGGACCTGTGTTCACGCCCATTCTGGGGGATTTCGTCACGATGCTCGGTGAGGCGCGCGTGGCGCGGGACGGCCTGCGGATGAAGCGTCCGGCTCAGGCCGACGAAGTCGCCGAGGTGATTGCTTTTCTATGCTCCGACGCTTCGCGCTGGGTCAACGGCGTCAATCTGCCGGTGGATGGAGGGTTGGCGGCCACTTACGTGTAATACGATCAGATGAAGTAACTCCGACGGCACGGCCGTGCTGTCGGGGCTTTGAAAACAACAATAAAAAACCAAAGGAATCACAAGATGCAGAAGTCTATCTTGCGCACCGTCGTGGCCACGTCAATCGTTGCCTTGTCCTCAACCGCTCATGCTTATGACTTGCCAGGCCTCAATCTGGGCAATACCAGTTTCTACGACGGCTCCCCCGCGCCAGCGGGGCCGGGCTGGTATGTGGAGGAGTACCTGAACTTCGCTCGCGCCAATCGGTTTAACGACGTCAATGGCGACAAACTGCAGTTGCCGAAGCAGGAAGTCGAGGTGCTGGCCGTC
This sequence comes from Pseudomonas asturiensis, assembly GCF_900143095.1. Lineage (GTDB taxonomy): Bacteria > Pseudomonadota > Gammaproteobacteria > Pseudomonadales > Pseudomonadaceae > Aquipseudomonas > Aquipseudomonas asturiensis. The sequence goes on from NZ_FRDA01000013.1 coordinate 34,389, forward strand.
ACCACTCAGCTCATCTACGTTGCGCCGCCGCTGGCCAATGGTGCCATGCCGGGGATTACGGCGATCAATACGTCATTGGCGCACGTTGATGTCGATGACGGTCTGGGCAACACCGCCCTCAGTTCGCGAGCCGGTTTCGGCGACCTGATCATCGGTCCTTTTCTGCAACTGCCGACGCTTACCAACGCCGACGGCAGCCCATTGCTGACACAAAGAGTCGAAGCCGACATCGCGATTCCGGTGGGCTCCTATGACCGAAATCGCTCGATCAACCCTGGCAGCAATTTCTGGTCGTTCAACCCTTACTACGCCGCGACCTACTGGTTCTCGCCGAAATGGTCGGCCAGCGGACGCTTCATGTACCTGTGGAACAGCAAGAACAACGATCCGCAGGCGGCGTTCGGCAATGTCTCGGACACCCAGGCCGGCCAGGCGCTGCATGCCAACCTGACCGTGCAGTATGCGGTCAGCGAGCAGCTCTCGGTGGGGCTCAACGGTTACTGGCTCAAGCAGTTCACCGACACCCAGGTGGATGGGCACGATGTCAGCGGACGTAAGGAAAAGGTCTGGGCCATCGGGCCGGGTGTGCTTTATGCCTTCAACAAGGAGAACGTGCTGACGGTCAACAGCTACTTCGAGCAAGGCGCTGAAAACCGTACGGAAGGGAACAAGGTGGTGCTCAATTTCCTGCACAAGCTGTAGTCGCCTTCGCGAGCAGGCTCGCTCACACTCAGTCATGAACTGGCCGTGGGGGTGAGCTTGCTCACGAACACTGACGGTGACGCACTGAATCTCTTTGGGTGCAGACTGTTGCACGAGTGTGCGTTGTTCAGCTCGCTGTCTTGAACTTCACCACTCCAGCGGATCGGGACAACACCGTTATCGCCGCCAGTGCGGCAATGACCAGCCCCGGCGAGGTCGCCAGCAGCACACCGGCTGTCCCGGCCCCGGCACCGAGCAGTTGCCCCGCAGCCAGCGGACCTGCGACCGACCCCAGACGACCAATGGCGACAGCAGCGCCAACGCCGGTTGCCCGCACGGCGGTCGGATACGAAGGTGGTGCCAGTGCGTACAGCACCAGTTGCGCAGCCATGACGAACACCCCGGCCGCGAAACCGGCCGCGGCCATCGGCACGATTCCGACTGAAAAGCCGACCCCGGCCAGTGCTGCCAGCAAACCTGCGTACACGAACAGCACGACCTTGATCCCGTTGCAACGATCCAGCAGCACACCGCCCAGCAATGAACCCAACGCGCCGCCGATGTTGAACAGCATCTGCACCATGCCTGCCTGGGGCTTGCTGAACCCCTGGCCAATCAGCAATGACGGCAGCCAGTTGAGCAGCATGTACATGACAGTCAGGGTGAAGAAATAGCCCAGCCACAAGGACAGGGTTGTTGTTGCACGGCCTTCGCCGAACAGCGCGCTGCTTGTGGAGTGGCGCACTTCGGCAGAGGACGTCTGCTGACGAAAGGCGTTGGACTCGGGCAGCAGCACAATCATGAGCGGCACCACCAGCAACGGCACCAGGCCGCCGATGATGAAGGTGGTCTGCCAATGTTCGCTGGTGAACATCGCCACCACGGCAGCCAGTGCGCCCCCCAACGGAACGCCGGAATACATGACACTGATCGCGACGCCCCGATGGCGCTCGCCGACCGCTTCAGCACAGAGCGCGATGAGATTGGGCAGGGCGGCACCCAGGCCCAGGCCGGTCATGAAGCGCACGGTCAGTAATCCGGAGAAGGTTTCGACATACGCGGTTGCCAGCGAGAAAACCCCGAACAGCAACACTGCGCTGATCAGGATTTTCTTGCGGCCGATACGATCGGCAATCCAGCCGCCGAAAAAAGCGCCGGGCAGCAGGCCGATGATGCCGGCACTGAATACCCAGCCCATCATCTTCGGATCCAGGGCGAACGTCTGACGCAGACCTGCAGCAGCAGTGCCGGCAGCCTGAAGGTCAAAGCCCTCGATAAGCGCAACGATAAAACACAAGACGATGGTCAGCGTCGAACGACGCAACGGACTGTTCATGGTGAGCCTCACTGTTGTTTTTGTTGTGGTCAGCAGTCTGACGCTCACCCGTTTATCGAGTGACGCGTCAGGTGAAGATTAAGGTAACAAAAATAACTAAAAAATGAATACGGCCGATTTTATCGCCGTTAATAGCGTTTATCTTATAAAAAACAGCAGGTTGAAGCAGGTATCTGTCAGGTCTGGATAAATAGTTAATAATATTAATGTTCGATTATCGGTCATTGATGATTGACGATTGCCAGAAATCTTTCAATTCTCCCTGTGCGGCCTGCCAGTGATGCGCTGGGCCGACGTCGAAAAACAACAACAATAAGTGGACATCGAACATGCCAAATCTTCCCAGGGACGCTGTCAGGGCGGTATCTGTTTCATCTTCTTGCGGCAAAAAACGCAACCTGTTGCTCGGGCTGCTGGGTGTCAGCGTGCTGCCCGGTCCGCTGCTGGCCGAGGGTTTGCTGGACGACAGCCATGGCACGCTGACGTTGCGCAACTACTACATGGACCGTGATTACAAGGACGACGGCGCGAAAACCGCAGCGCGGGAGTGGGCGCAGGGCTTCATGATGAACGTGGAGTCCGGTTTTACCCCCGGCAAGCTGGGCTTCGGCCTGGATGCGCGCGGCCTGGTCGGCGTGAAGCTCGACTCTTCGCCAGATCGCAGTGGCACTGAGTTATTGCCGGTGTCGGCGAGCGATGGACGCGCAGCCGATGAATACTCGCGCCTGGCGCTGACCGGCAAGATGCGATTCAGCCAGACCACGATCAAGACCGGCGATGTCTCGATCTTTCTGCCGTTCGCATTCGCCAGCCCATCTCGCCTGCTGCCCCAGACATTCCGAGGCACGACCTTGTCCTCTAAGGAGCTGGAAGGCTTGACGTTCAATGCGGGCTATATCGATCGGGTCAACAAGCGCGATTCCACCAACTACCAGGCCATCAGCATCGCCTCGCCGAACAGACGATTCAACGGCGCGGCAACGTCATCGCACATGGCCTACGCCGGTGGCGATTACGAGGTCAGCAAAGCACTCAGTCTGCGCGCTTATCACGCCGAGGTGGACGACCTGTATACCCAGAACACGCTGGCGTTGCTGCACAAACTGCCGGTTGGGGATGGCGTCGTCACCACCGACCTGCGCAGTTTCTTCAGTCAGGACACGGGCAGCGCCAAGGCCGGCGAGGTGGACAACCAGAACCTGTCGGCGCTGGTGGGTTACAGACTGGGAGGGCACAGCGTGAGTCTGGGGTACATGCACTCGAGTGGCGACACGGCGACGCCTTACGTGTCCGGCACCGAGTTGATGGGGCTCAGCGAGCTGACCATGAGTTCGGACTTTCTCAACGCCAAGGAGCACACCTGGCAAGCCATCTACGACTACGATTTTACCGCCGTCGGCATCGTGGGCCTGCGTAGCCGCTTGCGCTACGTGCGAGGCGACAACATTGAACTGGCCGCCTTCAACGCCGATGACCGCAAGGAGCGTGAGTTTCAGATGGAGTTGGGTTACGTGATTCAGAGCGGGCCGTTGAAGAACGTGAGCCTGCTGGCACGAAAGTCGATTTATCGGAACGATTTTCCGACAGGTGCCGCGTTCCGCGACGAGAACCAGACGCGCTTTATCGTGCAGTACGCGTTGCCGCTCTGGTAATTGCGTGCAGGCCCGCCGACGCCCCGTGGTGGGTGTTCGGCGCGTCTGTGGTCAGGCCTGATAGACCTTCTTGAGCAAGCGCAGCAGCTCCTCGCGCTCTTGACTGTCGAGTGCCGAGGTAGAGTCCAGGTCGCTTTCGGCGGCGATCTGTTTCAGCTCCTTGAGCAGGGTTTCGCCAGTCTTGCTGAGAAAAATCCCGTACGACCGTTTGTCTGGTTTACACCGCAGACGAACAGCGAGCGCTCGGCTTTCCAGCTTGTTGAGCAGTGGAACGACCTGTGGCGGTTCGATCGCCAGCGCTTTGGCCAGATCGGCCTGCATCAGGCCTGGGTTCTGATCGATGATCGCCAGTGCCGAAAATTGCGCTGGGCGCAGATCATGAGCGGAGAGACGAGCGATCAGGTTCTGGAACAGTTTGAGCTGTGCCCGGCGCATGGCGTAACCGATCAGATCGTCCAGTGCGGAGTCCATGGGCAACGACGCCTCGGCGGCCTGTGCGGGGGCAGGGCAGACGTCAGCGATGTCGGATGGCTTGGCCATTGAAAATCCAGTCCTTTTGGGTGATTGAGCTATAGCCCGGCAGTGTGCCGGTGTTCGTGAATGAAGGCTATGGGGCATTCACGACTGTGACCAGCATATCCGAGTGACGTGCCAAAAATTTAATTAATATGAATAATGGTTAATTGACATAACTATATTTGCGGTTTAGGTTTGAGTCATCTTCCAGTCAATAACAAGAGAGCATCGCCATGAGCACTTACGAAGGCCGCTGGTCAACCGTCAAGGTCGAAATCGAGCAGGGTATCGCCTGGGTCATTCTCAATCGCCCTGAAAAACGCAATGCCATGAGCCCGACCCTGAACAGGGAAATGATCGACGTGCTGGAAACCCTCGAACAGGACCCGGATGCTGGCGTGCTGGTGCTGACCGGCGCTGGCGAAGCGTGGACAGCTGGCATGGACCTCAAGGAGTATTTCCGCGAAGTGGATGCCGGGCCGGAAATCCTCCAGGAGAAGATCCGCCGTGAAGCGTCCCAATGGCAATGGAAGCTGCTGCGTATGTACGCCAAGCCCACCATCGCCATGGTCAACGGTTGGTGCTTTGGCGGTGGTTTCAGCCCGCTGGTGGCGTGTGACCTGGCTATCTGCGCCGACGAAGCCACCTTCGGCCTGTCGGAAATCAACTGGGGCATCCCGCCGGGCAACCTCGTCAGCAAGGCCATGGCCGACACCGTGGGCCATCGTCAGTCGCTTTACTACATCATGACCGGCAAGACCTTCGACGGTCGCAAGGCAGCGGAAATGGGCCTGGTCAACGAAAGCGTGCCGTTGGCGCAACTGCGTCAGGTGACCATCGATCTGGCGCTCAACCTGCTGGAAAAGAACCCGGTCGTGCTACGCGCCGCCAAACACGGCTTCAAGCGATGCCGCGAACTGACCTGGGAGCAAAACGAGGATTACCTGTACGCCAAGCTCGATCAGTCGCGCCTGCTGGACAAAGAAGGCGGCCGCGAGCAGGGCATGAAACAGTTCCTCGACGACAAGAGCATCAAGCCAGGCCTGCAAGCCTACAAGCGCTGACGTGTTTGCGGCATGGCTGGCTATGCCGCAAAGCGTGAGAGCGCTACTGTAAACATACGCTGCACTGCATTCCGACAAAGACAATAAAGAGGAATCACCATGCTGGACGTGCCCCTGCTGATCGGCGGCCAGTCGTGCCCTGCGCGTGACGGCCGGACCTTTGAACGCCGTAACCCGGTGACTGGCGAAGTCGTGTCCCGCGTTGCTGCCGCCACCCTTGAAGACGCCGATGCCGCGGTTGCAGCGGCTCAGGCAGCATTTCCCGCCTGGGCCGCGATGGCACCTGGCGAACGCCGCGCACGCCTGATGCAGGCGGCCGAGCAACTGCAGGCGCGCAGCGGCGAATTCATTGCGGCTGCCGGCGAGACCGGCGCCATGGCCAACTGGTATGGATTCAATGTGCAACTGGCAGCGAACATGCTGCGCGAAGCGGCATCGATGACCACCCAGATCAATGGCGAAATCATTCCATCCAACGTGCCCGGCAGCTTTGCCATGGCGCTGCGTCAGCCCTGCGGCGTGGTGCTGGGCATTGCGCCCTGGAACGCGCCGGTGATTCTCGCCACACGCGCCATCGCCATGCCGCTGGCCTGTGGCAATACCGTTGTGCTCAAGGCCTCCGAGCTCAGTCCGGCCGTGCATCGTCTGATCGGTCAGGTGCTGCAGGATGCAGGGTTGGGCGATGGTGTGGTCAATGTGATCAGCAACGCACCTGCCGATGCCCCGGCCATTGTCGAGCGATTGATCGCCAATCCGGCAGTGCGCCGGGTCAATTTCACAGGTTCCACCCACGTCGGACGCATCGTCGGCGAGCTCTCGGCTCGCCATCTGAAGCCGGCGCTGCTGGAGCTGGGCGGCAAGGCACCGTTTCTGGTGCTGGATGACGCGGACCTGGACGCTGCCGTCGAGGCCGCCGCGTTCGGGGCCTTCTTCAATCAGGGCCAGATTTGCATGTCCACCGAACGTCTGATCGTCGACCGGAAAGTGGCGGACGCCTTTGTTGCCAAGCTGACGGCGAAGATCCAGACCCTGCGCGCAGGCCATCCCGACGACAGCGATTCGGTACTCGGTTCTCTGGTCGATGTCGGCGCTGGCACGCGCATCAAGGCGTTGATCGACGACGCAGTCAGCCACGGCGCGACCCTGGTGGCGGGCGGGCAGTTGCAGGGCAGCATCCTGCAACCCACCTTGCTCGACGGCGTCACCGACAGCATGCGCCTGTATCGCGAAGAGTCCTTCGGACCTGTCGCGGTGCTGATTCGCGGGGAGGGCGACGAGGAACTGCTGCGTTTGGCCAACGATTCGGAGTTCGGCTTGTCTGCGGCGATCTTCAGTCGTGACACCGGCCGCGCCCTGGCGCTGGCGCAGCGCGTCGAATCAGGCATCTGCCACATCAACGGACCCACTGTTCACGACGAGGCGCAAATGCCCTTCGGCGGGGTCAAGTCCAGCGGATATGGCAGCTTTGGTGGCAAGGCCTCGATCGAGCATTTCACCCAGTTGCGTTGGGTGACGTTGCAGAACGGGCCACGGCACTACCCGATCTGAACCCGTTCAGGTTGATACAGGCGTCCCTGAGAAAGGGCGCCGCTGATCAGCCAGGCATAACAATAACAAGGCCGCAGCCAGTCGCTGCCACGCTCACCACGAACCGCCGTGCGCCGTTCGGTGTGCGCGTGCCTTGACGGAGAGACGCTCGTGAGTTCCGAACCTAGATCTTCAACGCCGCACACCTCAGTCAACCCGCCGCGCTACCGCCAGGTGAGCATTGGCCATCCTGCCGTTGAGGTGCGTGAGGAAAAGGGCGTGCTGCACATGCATGCACTGGAGCCACTGGCCGAGTTGCCCAGGCGGCTGCTCGACCGGCTGGTGCACTGGGCCGAGGTTCGCCCGCAACAGACATTCATTGCGGCCCGTGACAGCCTGGGCGGCTGGCGAACCGTCAGTTATGCCGACATGCTGGAGTCGGTACGGGCCATCGCTCAAGGCCTGCTGAAATACCAGCTTTCGGCTGACAGGCCGTTGGCGCTGCTCTCGGGCAACGACATCGAACATCTGCAGGTCGCTCTCGGGGCGATGTATGCCGGCATTCCGTATTGCCCGGTCTCGCCGGCTTATTCGGTGTTGTCGCAGGACTTCGCCAAATTGCGGCACGTCTGCGAGGTCTTGCAGCCAGGGCTGGTGTTCATCAGTGATGCCGCGCCCTTTCAACGAGCAGTCGATGCAGTCATTGCTGCGGATACACCGATCATTACGGTGCGCGGCCAGCTCGAGGGTCGTCGCCAGATCCGTTTCGACAGCCTGCTGGAACAGCCCGGCGGAGCCGAAGCCGAGGCCGCGTTCGAGGCCACGGGGCCTGACAGCATCGCCAAGTTTCTGTTTACCTCAGGCTCCACCAAACTGCCCAAGGCGGTGGTCACGACCCAGCGCATGTTGTGCGCCAATCAGCAAATGCTCCTGCAGACCTTTCCGGTATTCGGAGAAGAGCCGCCGGTGCTGGTGGACTGGCTGCCGTGGAACCACACCTTTGGCGGCAGTCACAACGTCGGCATCGTGCTGTACAACGGCGGCACCTTTTATCTGGACAACGGCAAGCCCACTGCGCAGGGCTTCGCTGAGACCCTGCGCAACCTCAAGGAGATTTCGCCGACCGCCTACCTCACCGTGCCCAAGGGCTGGGAAGAGCTGGTCAACGCGCTGGAGCAGGACGCGGAACTGCGCGAGCGGTTTTTTGCGCGTATGAAGCTGTTCTTCTTTGCCGCAGCCGGTCTTTCTCAAAGCATCTGGGACCGGCTGGATCGGGTCGCCGAGCAGCATTGTGCAGAGCGTATTCGCATGATGGCAGGCCTGGGCATGACCGAGGCCGCGCCGTCCTGTACGTTCACCACCGGGCCTTTGTCTATGGCCGGATACATCGGTTTGCCTGCGCCGGGCTGTGAAGTGCGGCTGGTGCCGGTTGACGGCAAGCTGGAAGGTCGCTTTCGCGGACCGCACATCATGCCGGGCTACTGGCGTTCGCCACAGCAGACCGCCGAAGTTTTCGATGAGGACGGTTTCTACTGTTCCGGCGACGCGATCAAGCTTGCCGATCCGTCAGCGCCTGAACTGGGCCTGATGTTCGATGGCCGCCTGGCCGAAGACTTCAAATTGTCGTCCGGGGTATTCGTCAGTGTCGGGCCGATGCGTAACCGCGCTGTGCTGGACGGCTCACCCTACGTGCAGGACGTGGTCATCGCTGCACCGGATCGCGAATGCCTGGGCGCTCTGGTGTTCCCGAGACTGCATGACTGCCGCCAGCTCGCCGGTCTGAGTGCCGATGCCAGTGACGCAGAGGTATTGGCAAGCGCGCCTGTTCGCCTGTGGTTTGCGGACTGGCTCGCGCGTTTGAACCGAGATGCCAACGGCAACGCCAGCCGCCTTGAGTGGATCACCCTGTTGGACGAGCCTGCGTCGATTGACCGAGGCGAAATAACGGACAAGGGCTCGATCAATCAGCGTGCGGTGTTGCAGTGGCGCGCCGCGAAGGTCGAGGCGCTGTATCGTGGCGAGGACCCCGATATGCTGCGCGCCGGGTCACCGAAATGAACAGCGCGGGACAGTATCTCGCCTTCAATGACGTGGCCATCATCGAGTCGGTGCGTACACCCTGGATTGATCTGGGCGGAGCGCTGGCACAGGTGTCACCCATCGACCTGGGCATCAAGGTGGGTCGAGAGGTGCTGTCTCGAGCTGCGGTCGCGCCTGGCAGGGTCGACACCGTACTGGCCGGTTCCGTGGCACAGGCCAGTTTCGATGCGTACTTGCTGCCCAGACATATCGGCCTGTACTGCGGCGTCGCGCAGAGCGTTCCGGCGCTGGGCGTGCAGCGCATTTGTGCGACAGGCTTCGAACTGCTGCGTCAGGCGGCTCTGCATGTGGGATCGGGCGGGCAACTGGCGCTGTGCGTTGCGACGGAATCCATGTCCCGAAATCCGATTGCGGCGTACACCCATCGTGACGGCTTTCGCCTGGGGGCGGCCGTACAGTTCAAGGACTTTCTCTGGGAAGCGCTGTACGACCCGGCGCCTGGCATGGACATGATTGCCACTGCGGATAACCTCGCCCGGCGTTACGGGATCGGCCGCGAACACGTGGACGGCTATGCGCTGCTGAGTCATCAACGCGCGTTGCAGGCTCAGGCCTCGGGCTGGCTGGCCCCGGAACTCACGACTGTGACGCCTGAGGAGTTTGCGCTTGAGGGGTATCAGCCAAGAGGTATTGAATTGCCGCGCGGCGTGGATGCCGTCTCGCAAGACAGTCATCCGCGCACCACCCACCTGGCAGCCTTGTCCCGTTTGCGCTCCATTCACGCCAACGGCGTGCAAACCGCTGGAAACAGCTGCGCGGTGGTCGATGGCGCAGCCGCTGCACTGGTAGGCAAGGCCTCGGACGCTGACGGGCCGGTGCTTGCGCACCTGCTGGCCAGCGCGGTGACCGGTGTTGCCCCTGAATTTATGGGGATCGGTCCGGCGCCCGCCATTGAGCTGGTGTTGCAACGCAGTGGTTTGAGGCTGGCCGAGATCGGACGTATAGAAATCAACGAAGCGCAGGCCGCCCAGGTGCTCGCAGTCGCCCAGACGCTGGATATCGATATTGATCGGTTGAATGTCAATGGCGGTTCGCTCGGGCTTGGGCATCCGCTGGCGGCGACCGGCTTGCGTCTGGTGATGACGCTGGCGCGACAGTTGCGCAAGGAAAATCTGCGTTATGGCATCGCCGCGGCCTGTGTCGGCGGGGGGCAGGGCATGGCGCTGCTGATCGAGAATCCTGCTTTCAAGGGCTAACGGCCGACCGTGAGCGGCCAGGGACTGGCGCTGTGCATTCGCGGGCGGCGGCGATTCGGTTGTTCAGGCGATCTTTTCAACGGACGACTCACCTGCACGCCACTTCCCATGCTATGAGGAGATACACCATGTGGCGTTACCAACCGCCGTTAGATGACATGCAGTTCGTGCTGGAACACTGGCTGCAAGCCCCGTCCTCATGGGCCTTGACACCCGCATTCGCCACACTGGACCTGCCGTTGGCCAGGCAGGTGCTGGAAGAGGCGGGGCGTTTCAGTCATGAGGTGCTGGCACCGCTCAATGCCGTGGGTGATCGTGAAGGTTGTCGTTTCTCCAACGGCGAGGTGACCACGCCAGCAGGCTTTGCTGCCGCCTATCAGGCCTTTGTCGAAGGCGGCTGGCCGTCGCTGGCGTGTGCTGAATCTCTGGGCGGGCAAGGGCTGCCCAATCTGCTCGATGCCGCCGTGCAGGAAATGCTCTATGCCTGTAACCACGGCTGGGCGATGTACACCGGTATCGCCCACGGTGCCTACCTGTGCCTGAAAAACCATGCACCCGAGTGGCTGCAGCAGCGCTATCTGCCTGAGATCATCAGTGGTGCCTCACTGCCCACCATGTGTCTGACCGAGCCCCAGGCGGGCAGTGACGTCGGTCTTTTGCGTTGCAAGGCCGAACCGCAACCCGATGGCAGCTACGCACTTAGCGGCAACAAGATATTCATCTCGGGCGGCGAGCAGGACCTCACTGAAAACATTCTTCATCTGGTGTTGGCCCGTTTGCCGGATGCTCCCGTCGGTAGCCGTGGACTCTCGCTGTTTCTGGTGCCCAAACGCCTGGATCAGGGTCGCCGTAATGCGGTGCGCTGCGAGGGTATCGAGCACAAGATGGGCATCAAGGGCAGTGCCACCTGCTCGCTGGTGTTCGACAACGCTCAGGGCTGGTTGATTGGCGAGGCGCACCGCGGTCTGGCCGCCATGTTCGTGATGATGAACGCCGCGCGCCTGCATGTCGGGTTGCAAGGCCTGGGACATGCCGAAGCCGCCTGCCAGAGCGCGATGGTTTATGCGTGCGAGCGCAATCAAATGCGCGCGCCGACCCGACCTGAAGGCGAGCCCGCCCGGCCCGCCGACCCGATTCATTACCATCCGGCCATGCGCCGCATTTTGTTCGAGCTCAAGGCCGGTTGCGAAGGCATGCGCGCCATCGGTTACTGGGCGGCACATCTATTGGACCAGGCGCAGCACCACATGGACCCCGTTGCGCGTGCCGACGCAGGGCAACTTGCCGGTCTGCTGACGCCGATCATCAAGGCGTTCTTCACCTCGCAAGGCTTTCAGTTGTCCAGCAAGGCACTGCAGGTATTTGGGGGTTACGGCTACGTCAGTGAGTTCGGTATCGAGCAGACGTTACGCGACAGCCGAATCGGGATGATTTACGAGGGCAGTAACGAAATCCAGGCCAACGACCTGCTGCTGCGCAAGGTGCTGGGCGACGATGCCCAGACCCTGTCCCGTTTACTGCGGCTCATTGAGCAGGAAGCCGTAGAGGCCGCCGCGATACCAGAATGTGCAGTATTTGCACAGGAATTGAGGGTTGCCTGCGAACGGCTTGGCCAGATCACCGCGACTATCAGCAAGCATGCTTTACAGGATGCCGAGTACCCGTATCGCGTTGCCGGGGATTACCTGGATGTGTGCGGCCTGACGCTGCTGGCGTTCGCTTGGACGCGCGCGGCGCGTGTGGCGCAGTCCTTGCCGCACAGCCATCCGTTGCGCGGCGCAAAAAACCGGACTGCAGGGTTTTTCTTTGCCTATGTGCTGCCGGAGTTGAACCTGAAAGTCGCCAGCATCAGCAAAGCTCAGGCCCCGTTGCCTTTCCTGTTTTGAACACCTGCCATGCGGATTTGCGATCTTTCTGCAGCGTTATTGCGTGTTGAATATCCTGCCTCTCACAGGGGCCGTGTAATGGATGATCAAAGGAACGAACTGCTCAATGCAGCCTGAGCCGCAACCACGACCACAGCAATAAACGCAATTTGAGAGATCAGTAGCACCAGAACGACTTCCAGATAGCCTGATTTATTATCCTGCCATGTCGCGCGCGCCAGCTTCTTCTGACGCTTGAAGAAGTGGGGCTCTTCCTGGGTTATTGTTTTTAAGCGTTCTTTCAGTTCGGCAGGTGAAGACACCGCCGACTCGATGAACAGACTCATATTGGCCAGGCACGCGCCGATGAAGACCAGCAGGCTGAACAAGAACGGAATCGTCCTTTTGACGCCCTCGAAGGTGGGATCAAACGAGCTCGGACTCAAGCTGAGGTCTAGCCTGGAACCGAACACGAAGGCAAGCGTCAGGAACAAGGCCTGCGGTGTGAGGTTTCTCAGGAACTCCAGAAATGCTTTGCGGTTCTCTCCAAAAAACATTGTTGCTCCTTAATAGCGTGATCCTGCGGATGCCAGTGTGATTATCTCTGTCACGACTGGACATGGAAACACGCGAACCTGATTCCGGTTATTGATCTTTCCAGCACTGTTGAAGCGCAGTGCGACGGCGAGGAGTAGACTTTTGTATCGCTTGACCAAATGCTGATGAACCGCGAATCTCGCAGGCTCAAATACCACGGACTTTCTTCCATGCGTACCCTCGCCGAACTCTCTTTCGATTTCATCTGGCATTTGATGTTCGCGGATGAGGATCAGCTCGAGCAGGATCTGGCTGTCCGGATGCTGGAGGGTTTGTGTGATCAACTGACGCGGATGTCAGATGAGGAGAGAAGGGCGTTCATCACGGTAGCGATCGAGCGTCGAGCCGTCTGGCTGGCCGACCCGGATGTCAGCGCACAGCCGGCCAGGCAACGCCGGGTGCAAGAACAAGAGCGGTTTCTTGACGACGTGATATCCGGCGATTTTTTCAGCCAGTTCGAAGCCTCGACCATCCCTGACGACCACGATCGTGTCATCCCGATTCGCAGTTATCGAAAAGGCGGCCAACGCCAGGCTGGCCGCCGGTAGGTGTTTTATTCGCGCTCAGGCAGCCGGGCAATCACTTTGATTTCGAATTCAAAGCCGTAAAGCCAGGTGACGCCGACGGCCGTCACCGTCGGATAGGGCGCCTGACCCCAGAATTCCGGTACGACAGTGTTCCAGATACGCTCGAACTTCGCCTGCGGGTCGACGATGAACAGGATGACGTCCTGTACATCATTGAACGTGCAACCGGCTGCCTCCAAAACGGCATTCAGGTTGCGGAAGGCGAGTTGCACCTGTTTATCCAGGTCCGGTTCGGGTGAGCCGTCCTCGCGGCTGCCTACCTGGCCGGAGACAAACAGAAGACCATTGGCGCGTACCGCTGGCGAATAGCGATTGCGTTCATAAAGGGCCTGGCGGCCTGCCGGAAATACCACGTCACGCTGGGTCATGAGCTTGCTCCATCAAAGGTCGCAACGACCTGTCATTAAAGATGGATCGACTTTAGGGGCTTGCACTCGCTGGATAAACGAGCAACTGTAGGTATCACTGTTTGGTAATCCCAAACAATCATCCATAAAAACGGGGCGAAAATGGATCGGTTTGATGCGATGCAGGCATTTGCGCGAGTCGTGGAAACCGGCAGTTTTACCAAGGCCGCAGGTACGCTGCACATGAGCAAGACCAGCGTGACGCAACTGGTGCAGCAACTTGAGGCGCGTCTACGTGTCAAGCTGCTCAACTGCACCACGCGCAAGGTTAACGTGACGGCCGACGGGGCAGCGTACTACGAGCGTGTGGTCAGGCTGCTGGCTGACATGGACGATGCCGAGACCAGTCTGTCCAGTGCTGCCGCGTTGCCCCGGGGCCGATTGAGGGTCGATGTGCCCAGCCCCTTCGCCAGCCTGTTGCTGATGCCAGCATTGCCAGCCTTTCATGCGCGCTACCCGGACATCCAGATCGACATGGGGGCCAGCGACCGCATCGTCGATCTGATTCGGGAAAACATGGATTGCGTGGTGCGCGGCGGCGAGATCACCGATCAGTCGCTGATGGCGCGCCGTGTCGGCGATCTGCGTCTGGCGGTCTATGCATCGCCCGGATATGTGCAGCGTCTGGGGATGCCCGCTCACCCGCAAGACCTTGAGAATTCCCATCACCGCATTGTCGGCTACCTGTGGGCGCGCACCGGCAAGGCGTTGCCGTACGCCATGCACCGTGGCGAGGAGAGCATTCATGCCCATGGCCGTTATGTGCTGGCGGTGGACGACGGCAATGCCTACCTGGCAGCGGGGCTCGCAGGCATGGGGATCATCTGGCTGCCGGACTATATGGCCCTGCCTCACGTGGCCAATGGCGACCTCGTGCCGTTGTTCGAAGACTGGCGCATGGATTCAATGCCGATGTACGTGGCTTTCCCGCCCAATCGGCATGTCAGTGTGAAGGTCCGGGCATTCATCGACTGGGTGGCAGAATTGATGGCTGAGCATGCGCCACTCAAGCCCCTTGGCAAGGCCTAGCGGCGTGCGGACAGCTGTTGCGGGGCCAGGAAGGCATCGTGAAAGTACTGACGAAACGCCTGCATCGCTGGCGTAAAAGCGCGTTCGCGGTGCCAGGCAAGGCCCACGCTCATGGGCGTGACCTTGTCGGTCACCGTGATGGTTTCAATGCGCTTGCCCTCCAGCGACCAGGGTCTGTGCACCAGATCTGAAAGGATCGCCACGCCGCTGCCGTTGGCGACCATGCTGCGCACAGCCTCGACCGAACTGGTGCGCACCCGCACGCTGGGTGTCTGCCGCGCCAGTTTCCAGTAGCGCATTGCACTCTGCTCGGCTTCATCGACCGTCAGCAGGATATACGGCTCCTTGGCCACATCGGAAAGGCTCACCATATCGCGCTGGCACAACGGGTGATGGCTGGGCAGCCAGAGGCGTCGCTCGGAGTTGAACAGCGTTTCGGACACGATATCCGAATGGGTGATGTTTGCAGTGAGCACCACGGCCATGTCGAAGCAGCCCTCCAGCAAGCCTTGTTCGATGGCCTGGCGCTCCTGCTCATGGACCTGAATCGAAACGTCCGGGTGCCAATGTTCCAGCCGCTGCAAATGGTGCGGCAGAAAATAACCGATCACCGTGTAACTGGCTGCCAGGCGCAGCAAACCACTGGCGCGCACGTCAGGCAGTGGGCTGTTCAGCGCATCGTCGACGCTGCGCAGGATCACGTAGGCGCGGTTGAGAAAGTGCCGACCCGCATCGGTAAGGGTCATGCCCTGGGCCGATCGTTGAAACAACAGGCTGCCCAGAATGTGCTCCAGCTCTTTGATCGCCGTCGTCACCGCTGACTGGGAAATATTGAGGTGAATCGCTGCCTGAGAGATCTGCCCGATCTCGGCAGTGGCGACAAAATAGCGGATCTGACGAAGGGTGAGGGACATCGGTTTTCCTTCAGGCAGCCATCTGTTTTTCGAATAAAGGGCTATCTGTTAATAGATCTACCCAAGGGGTAGCAAGGAATCTAACGTGGTCCGGGCGATATCGCAATTTCATGTCAGGAGGCCACGACATGCGGACAGTCGATTTCAATTCGGACATGGGTGAGAGCTTTGGTGCCTGGACCATCGGCGATGGTGTGGATACCGAACTCATGAGATTCATCAGTTCAGCCAACGTAGCCACCGGTTTTCACGCGGGCGACCCCGGCACCATGCGCCGCACCGTCGAGCAGGCCAAGCGCCTTGGGGTTGCAGTCGGCGCGCATCCAGGCTTCCACGATCTGGTGGGGTTCGGCCGTCGACATATTCAGGCACCGGCGCAGGAGCTGGTGGACGACATGCTTTATCAGCTCGGTGCCCTGAGAGAAATCGCTCGTGCTCAAGGCGTAACGCTGCAACATTTCAAGCCTCACGGTGCGTTGTACATGCACCTGGCTCGCGATGAAGAGGCGGCGCGGCTGCTGGTCGAAAACCTGCAGCGGC
Organism: Pseudomonas asturiensis; assembly: GCF_900143095.1. Classification (GTDB taxonomy): domain Bacteria; phylum Pseudomonadota; class Gammaproteobacteria; order Pseudomonadales; family Pseudomonadaceae; genus Aquipseudomonas; species Aquipseudomonas asturiensis. Next base: position 50,421 of record NZ_FRDA01000013.1, read on the forward strand.
TGGAGCCTGAGCTGCTGCTGTACTGCATGCCCGGTTCAGTGATCTGCAGGATCGCGCAGGAACTGGGGCAGCCGGTCATTCGTGAGTTCTACGCTGATCGGGCTTACGATCTCAGCGGCTCTATCGTGTTTACCCGAAACGTGCAGGCTTATGATCCGGCAAAAGTCGCGGCACGTGTGCTGCATGCCTGCCAGGAAGGGGTCGTGCGCACGGTCGAAGACGAAGACCTGCGCATCGAATTCGATTCCATTTGCCTGCACAGCGACACACCGGGCGCGCTGGATCTGGCCGAAGCCACGCGCAGGGCGCTGGATAATGCCGGTATTCAGGTCAAGGCCCCTCGTTGATCGCGCAAGGACACCAGGCACCCAGAGGCCGGGTCCCGTTACCATTTATTGCCTGCCGTTCTCCAATCCATCCAAGAGGGACAGACATGGCCGACTATCAATTCAGCGGAGGACGGGCATGAACGATGCGATCCGCTACAGTTTTGGTGCCGACGAACACCTGTTTGCCGAAGTCAGTGAAAGCATGTCGCTGGAAGCCTTTTTCAAGGGAATGGCGGTCACCCGGGCCGTCGAGCGTTTGCAGCTCGACGGCGTGCTGGACGTCTGCCTGGCCAATGCCTCGTTCCAGATTCGTTTCGACCCGGACCGCATCGCGCCCCAGGCCTTGCTTGATGCGGTGAGAAGCGCAGAAGCCGGGGCTGTCGCAGAACGTACGCTGCAAACCCGGATTATCGAGATTCCGGTGCTGTACAACGACCCCTGGACCCATGAAACGCTGATGCGCTTCCGCGACCGCCATCAGGACCCGAGCGCCACGGACCTTGAGTATGCGGCGCGGATCAATAACCTGGCCGACGTCGACGCGTTCATCGCCGCGCACAGTGGTGCGCCGTGGTTCGTGTCGATGGTGGGGTTCGTTGCCGGCCTGCCGTTCATGTTCCAGATGGTCGAGCGTGAGCGTCAGTTGCAGGTACCCAAATACCTGCGTCCGCGCACTGATACGCCCAAACTGACCCTGGGTCATGGCGGCTGCTTTGGCTGCATTTACTCGGTGCGCGGTGCAGGCGGTTATCAGATGTTCGGCGTCACGCCCGCCCCGATCTACGACCCGCAGCAGCAATTGGCCTACCTGAAAGAGCACATGGTGTTCTTCAGGCCGGGCGATATCGTGCAATTCAAGCCCATTGATCGCGAAGCCTACGACCTGGCCGTCGCCGAAGTGGACGCAGGACGCTTCGATTTGCGGATCCGTTCGGTCGAGTTTTCGCTCGACAGTTTTCTGGCCGACCCGGCCGGTTATCCGGCTTCATTGCAGGAGGTGCTGGCATGATCAAGGTACTTAAACCGGGACTGGCGACCTCTGTTCAGGATCTGGGCCGTGAAGGCTATTACCACTTGGGCATTCCTCCGTCCGGTGCGCTCGATCAATATGCGCTTAGCGCGGCCAACCAGTTGGTCGGTAACCCACCAGGCGCTGCCGGCCTTGAGTGCACACTCGTCGGGCCTGAGCTGGAGTTTCAATGTGATGCGTTGGTGGCGGTATGCGGCGCGCACATGACGCCTCGGGTTGACGGCAAGGACATGCATCACGACACGGCTTTTGAGGTGAAGGCCGGGCAGGTATTGCGTTTCGACTTCCCCAAGGATGGCGCTCGTGCCTATTTGGCGGTGGCGGGCGGTATCGACGTGCCACTGGTGCTGGGCAGCCGCTCGACTTACACGCTGGGCGCATTGGGCGGTTTTGAAGGGCGGCGTCTGGCAGTCGATGATCAATTACCGATTGGCGTACCCAGCGGCAAAGGCCGCGCGGGAGCCAGCCTGCCGATGGCCTTGCGTCAGTCGCTGGGTGGCGAAGTCTATCTGCGTGTGGTGCCAGGGTTGTATTACGAACGCCTGACTGAATATGCGGCGACCAGTTTTTTCTCCGAGTCCTGGACGGTCGGTTCGGAGGCAGATCGCATCGGCTATCGTTTCAAGGGCGGCAAGGCGCTGACGTTTCAGCCACGTGAGCAACCGTTTGGCGCGGGTTCCGATCCTTCCAATATCGTCGACAGTTGCTATCCGATCGGCTCAATCCAGGTGCCGGCAGGCCTGGAACCCATCGTGTTGCACCGCGATGCGGTCTCCGGCGGCGGTTACGCGATGATCGGCACGGTGATCAGCGCCGACCTCGACCTGATCGGTCAGATGCAACCGAATCAGAAGGCCCGCTTCATTGCTGTGACCCTGGAAGATGCCTTGCAGGCGCGCAAGTCCTACAAGAAGAAACTGGCGTGCCTGGGCCGGTTGTTTGATTCCTGACGTTGCGCACTGAATCCAGTGCGCTAACTGTTGGCGTCACTGCTGTCGGACAACCGGCTGGCCTGGGCGAGCATCGTCGTTCGGCACGCATCGAGGATCTCGTCCGCAAGCTTTGAATCATTGGGTACGGCGCGTGACAACATCACCGCGCCTACCGCATGGGCCAGCATGTCCAGCAGCGCTGCACGTGAAGCCTGCGGATCAGTGTCCGGGCGTGTCGACGCGTCAGGCGCCAGGCTGAGCAGCAACTGCTCGATACCATTGGCGAAGGTGTTTCTGACCTCGTCCGACTGCCGCGACGCGTCACCGCCAAGCGCGGCCATGGTGCAACCGGTCGCAACATCGTCGCGATGCTCTCTGCTCAGGTAGTACTCGATGAAGCGGGCGGGGCTCACGCCGGCTGACTGCTCCACGATTTTTGACATGCTGCAGGCCGCTGCTTCAGCCATCAGGTCCGCCTTGGACCCAAAGTGCTTATAAAAACCGCCATGGGTGAAACCGGCGGCGGCCATCAGGTCTGCAACCCCCACGCCGTCATAACCGTGCTTGCGAAACTGCACCGATGCCGTCTCGACAATGTGCGCGCGGTTTGCTTGCGCTTGCGCTTTGGTAACCCTCATGAAGTGCCTCGATTCGTATGCGATCCAATATGAACGCACTATAGCATTGATGTTAACCGTCATTAAAACTGGTTGACGATTATGATGTTGATCATCATCATTGCTGCAGGTCCTGGTGTTCCATGCCTGGCCACCTCCCTGATCCTTTCTGCAAGAGAGCCCTCATATGTCGACGCTTCCTTCTGTTCTTGTCACTGGCGCATCCTCCGGCATTGGCGCCGTCTACGCTGATCGCTTCGCAAAACGTGGCCACGATCTGGTGCTGGTGGCGCGCGACAAGGCGCGTCTGGAAACGCTCGCGGCACGTCTGCGTGAGGAGCACGGTGTCGCGGTCGATGTGCTGCAAGCCGACCTGACCCGTGGCGACGATCTGACTACCGTTGAAAACCGCCTGCGCGACGACGTGCGCATCGGTGTCCTCATCAACAACGCCGGTGCGGCGCAGACGGGAGGTTTTCTTGACCAGACCGCCGACAGTATTGGTCAGTTGATTACCCTCAACACCACGGCTTTGACCCGACTGGCCAGCGCCATCGCGCCACGACTGGTGCAAGCGGGCGAGGGTGCCATCGTCAACATTGCCTCGGTGGTGGGGCTTGCGCCGGAGTTCGGCATGTCGCTCTACGGCGCGACCAAGGCGTTCGTGGTGTTCCTGTCGCAAGGCATGAGCCTGGAGCTGGCTGACAAAGGTGTTTACGTACAGGCTGTGTTGCCGGCAGCAACCCGCACCGAGATCTGGGAACGCGCCGGTATCGATATCAATACGTTGACCGAGATCATGGAAGTGCACGACCTGGTCGACGCGGCGCTGCTGGGCTTTGACCGCCGTGAGTCCATGACCATTCCTCCATTGCGCGACGATGCACGCTGGGATGCACTGCAAACGGCGCGTCAGGGGCTTCTTGGGGACATTCGTCAAGCGGAGGTCGCACAGCGTTATCAAGCGGCTCCCTGAAGGCCGTCTGGCTGGAATCACCCTACACTGCAGCCGCCAACCACTTCTGCATGAGTACACCGAATGAAGTTTCGTCACCTTGCGACATTGAGCGCCGTTCTGTTCTGGGCGCTCGCGGTTATCTGGATGTTCGCCCCGGCGCAGATGCTGGCGAACTGGGGTGTGGGTTTTTCCAGTGAGACAGGGCTGGTCAGCCGCCGCGCCGCAGCACTGTATATGGGCTTTGGCGTTATGTTTTTTCTGGCCAGAAACGCCGCGCCATCGGTTATCCGGTCGGCGCTGGTGAGCGGTTTTGTCACGGCCTGTCTGATCCTCGCCGCACTTGGGGTATTTGAGTGGACGTCGGGCCATGCCAGTTCGGGGATTCTCGCCGCAGTGCTGGTTGAGGTCCTGTTGTCGCTGGCCTTCGTGTCGGTACAGCGTCGCGAGCAGCGCCAGGCCCGCTGAAGCGAGCGCAGGCCGCTCCTTTCGTATTTACCGAGAATTGAACATTCATGAAAGCATTCATCGTCGATCGTTATGGAAAAAAGGAAGTCGGTCGCCTTGGCGAGATGCCGAAGCCTCGAGTCGGGGAGACGGATGTCTTGATTCAGGTCCATGCGGCGGGCGTCAATCTGCTGGACGTCAAGATCCGCAGCGGCGAGTTCAAGACGATCCTGCCTTACGCGCTGCCAATGGTGCTGGGCAACGATGTGGCGGGCGTGGTAATGGCGGTAGGACAACATGTCACAAGTTTCAAGCCCGGTGACGAGGTGTATGCGCGCCCCGAACAGGAGCGCATCGGCAGTTTTGCCGAGCTGATTTGCGTGCGCGAGGACTCTTTGGCGCTCAAGCCAACGCACCTCAACATGGTGCAGGCGGCGGGCGTTCCCTTGGTCGCCTTGACTGCCTGGCAAGTTTTGGTAGAAACCGCCAAGGTGAAAAAGGGCCAGCGCGTGCTGATCCACTCAGGTTCCGGCGGCGTCGGCACCTTTGCCATTCAGCTCGCCAAGCACCTCGGTGCCTTCGTTGCGACCACGACCAGTACCCAGAACCTTAAGTGGGTCAAGGCGCTGGGTGCCGATGTAGTCATTGACTACAAGACTCAGCAATTTGAAACGCTGCTTCAAGGGTATGACGTGGTGCTGAACAGCCTGGGCTCGGACGAGCTTAAGAAGTCGCTTAAGGTACTCAAGCCGGGCGGTCAGCTGATTTCCATCTCGGGTCCGCCCACGCCAGCATTCGCTGAAGAACAGAAATCGAACTGGGTGTTGAAACAGGTGATGCGCCTGCTGAGTTACGGCATCCGCAAGGAGGCTCGCAGAAAGGGTATCGACTATCGGTTTGTTTTCATGCGTGCAAGCGGCTCGCAACTGGGTGAAGTCACTGCGTTGATCGAAGCGGGGATCATCAAGCCGATTATGGATCGCACCTTCCCCCTCGAACAGACCGCCGATGCGCTGGCTTATGTGGCGCAAGGACGGGCCAAGGGAAAGGTAGTGGTGCAACTCAGGTGAATAGGGAAGGTCATGAGACAGCAGGGCATTTATTTAAAGCCCGGGATAAGCATCAGCAGCAGGCGGCTCATGCCACCCTGTCGCAGGATGGCGCCACGCCCGAAAAGCCGAAGACCTTCTTGCCCGAGCCTGTCACAAAGCCTGAACCTGAAAAAGCGATCATCTGGCGGCCCTTGATGCTTGAGCAGTGAGGGCTGCAGAAGATGCGCCTGTCTATGAAAGCATCGCTGTCTCACAGCACGTATACGGCCATTGGCTTGTGCTTTCTCATCAATGCACCTGGTAAAGGTGCTATGGGTGACGGTTTCCATCGCCGGCAAGCCGTCTCCCACAATCCCGTGTTTGCTGCAAGACAGCGTAGCCACCAAAGAGGTGGCTTTATCTCCCGAAAAAATAGCAGTTGTTCGGCAGGTTGCATTCCGTTTGACAGCAGGCGGCAAGCCGTCTTCTCGGGTCCTCTTTTTACTTCGAGATTTCAATACCTGGGCTTGACCGCCTTCCACTCCGGTTTGTACTTCTGCATCTGCCTCACGTCATCACGCTGACGGATGCCGCAACTCAGGTACTGGTCGTTGAGTTTGCCGAGCTGGTCGTAGTCCAGTTCAAGCCCCAGACCTGGCTCGCGGGTGAGTTTCACGCAGCCGTCGACAATAGGCAGCTTGCCGCCTTTGATGACTTCTTCGTCTGGCTCCTGCCACGGGTAGTGGGTGTCGCACGCGTAGTCGAGGTTGGGCACGGAGGCGGCGACGTGGGTCATGGCCATGAGGCTGATGCCCAAGTGCGAGTTGGAGTGCATCGATACGCCCAACCCGAAGGTGTCGCACATTTTTGCCAGTGCCTGGGTATCGCGCAGGCCGCCCCAGTAATGGTGGTCGGCGAGCACGATCTGCACGCTGTTCAAGGCAACGCTGCGGCGGAATTCGTCGAAGTCGGTGACCACCATGTTGGTCGCAAGCGGCAGACCGGTGCGTTTGTGCAGTTCGGACATGCCGTCCAGACCCGGCGTCGGATCTTCGTAGTACTGCAGGTCGTCACCCAGCAGTTCAGCCATGCGAATCGAGGTTTCCAGCGACCAGTTGCCGTTGGGGTCGATGCGCAGCGGGTAGCCGGGAAAGGCCTTTTTCAGGGCCTTGATACAGGACACTTCATGCTCCGGGTCCAGTGCGCCAGCCTTGAGTTTGATGCTTTTGAACCCGTAGGCCTCAATCATGCGCCGGGCCTGGGCCACGATCTGTTCTTCGCTCAACGCCTCGCCCCAGCTGTCCGGTGCATAAGGCGATTCGGCGTGCTGCGCGTATTTGAAGAACAGGTAGGCACTGAACGGCACCTGATCGCGAACCGCGCCCCCCAGCAAGTCCACCAGCGGCACGTTGATCGAGCGTGCCTGCAGGTCGAGAAACGCCACTTCGAAGGCTGAGTAGGCGTTGCTCACTGCTTTGCTGGCGTGGGAGCCGGGCGCCAGTTCCGCGCCAGCCAGGCTGGCCGGTTTGTGCGCTGCTACGGTTGCCTGAACGATGCTGCGCAGCTGACTGAGGTTGAACGGATCGACACCGATCAGTTGATGCTGCACGTGTTGCTGAATCGCCAATGCCGGGGCGTCGCCATAGCTTTCCCCCAGGCCGATGTAGCCGGTGTCGCTCTCGATCTCGATGATCGAGCGCAGCGCGAAGGGTTCGTGGATGCCGCTGGCGTTGAGCAGTGGTGGATCGCGGAAGGCGATGGGGGTGACGGTAACACGGATGATTTTCAAAGGGCTGTCTCCCGGATGATCAGGGTTTGAGGCTTGAATGAGGGCCGAGCGGGGCAGTGGCGTTCAACGTGGCCAGCTCAGCCTTGGACGGGGGGCGCGCATTACCTCGCGGCGTGGTGCGGGCGAAGAAGATCACGATGGCTGCCAGCAGTGACGTTGCCGCCAGCCCATAGAGACCGCCTTGAATGGAACCGGTGGTCTGCTCCAGAAAGCCGAACGCGGTGGGCGCCACGAAGCCACCCAGGTTACCGATGGAGTTGATGAGGGCGATCACGGCGGCGGCGATGCGTGCATCCAGATAGCCTTGTGGGATCGGCCAGAACAGCGCCGATGCAGCCTTGAAACCAATCGCGGCAAAGCAGATGGCAACAAAGGCAAAAACCGGCCCGCCGGTGGTGGACATGAACATGCCGAATGCTGCGATCACCAGCGTCACGGCCACCCAGGCCTGTTGATGCTTGAAGCGCGCGGCCAGCGCTGCGAAGCCGTACATGGCGACAATCGAGATGAGCCACGGCACCGAGTTGAACAGCCCGACTTCGAAGTCGCTCAGGCTGCCCATCTTGCGAATCATGCTCGGCAGCCAGAAGGTGGCACCGTAGATGGTCAGCGCCACGGAGAAGTAGATGAAGCAGAACAGCATGATCTGCCGATCAGCCAACAGTTTGAAAACCGAAGGCCTGATCGTTTGCGTCGCTTCACGAGCGCGCTGCTCTTCGGCGATGGCGTTGACCAGCGTAGTTTTTTCTTCCTCGGTGAGCCACTTGGCTTCCTGAGGGTGGGACTGCAACCAGAACCAGACGAAACCGCACAGCACAATCGAGGCGAAGCCTTCAATCAGAAACATCCACTGCCAGCCATGCAGGCTCAGGCCGCTGATGCCCAGCAGTGCGCCGGATAACGGACCGGAAATCACAGAGGCGATGGCCGATCCGCTCAAAAACAGCGCCATGGCTTTGCCGCGATCACTGGCGGGCAGCCACTGTGTGAAGTAATAAATGATGCCGGGGAAGAAGCCTGCCTCGGCTGCACCGAGTACAAAACGCAGCACATAGAAGCTGGTTTCGCCCCGAACGAAGGCCATGGCCATCGCGGCCGCGCCCCAGGTGAACATGATGCGCGTCAGCCAGGCGCGAGCGCCGTAACGTTGCAGCAGCATGTTGGACGGGACTTCGAACAACGCATAGCCAACGAAGAACAGACCCGCACCGAGCCCGTAGGCCGCAGCGCCAATGCCCAGATCAGTTTCCAGATGGCTGCGCACAAAGCCGATATTGACCCGGTCGATGTAATTGACGATGAACATCACCACGAACAGCGGTAGTACGTGGCGCTTCACCTTGCTGGCCGCACGGGCAAGCACCGTGGGGTCCGACGCGTAAGGGACGGTATTCAAAAGGGCAACTCCCATTCATTGTTTTTTTGGGGATGAGCCGATCATGGACGCTGGGATTATTCCCGTCTAATCTAGATTGTGATTTGATTGATACCTGGAATGAATCAATGTTCGAGCTGGCACAGCTTCGCTGTTTCACCACGGTGGCCACGGAATTGAATTTCCGTCGGGCCGCTGAACGTCTGAATATGACGCAACCGCCACTGAGTCGGCAGATTCAACTGCTTGAGCACAACCTGGGTGTCGAGTTGTTCACCCGCAGCACGCGCAGCGTGGCGCTGACCGCAGCGGGTCGGGCATTTTTCATTGAAGCGCAGACCTTGCTGGAACGTGCACAGCAGGCGGCTATTTCCGCGCGGCGCTTTGCTGAGGGTGACATCGGCTCCGTGACGATCAGCTTCGTCGGCAGTGCGGTGTACGAGTTTCTGCCCAAGGTGATCGCCGAAGCCAGGCTCAACCAGCCGCAGGTGAAGATATCCCTCACTGAGATGAACACCTACCAGCAGCACGAGGCGTTAAGGGCGCGGCGCATTGATCTGGGTATCGTGCGTGCGCCGCTGTTTCAGCCAGGTTATGAAACCGAATGCCTGGTACGTGAGCCGTTCGTGCTGGCGGTGCCTGGCAGTCATCCGTTGGCGCAGGCCGGGTCGGTGGCGGTCAAGGATCTGGATGGCGTGCCGTTTCTGATGTACTCGCATTCGGCCTATCCGCCGTTCAACGAGTTGCTGACCGGTATGTTTCGCTCGGCCCGCGTGGCACCCGAGTATGTGCAATGGCTGGGCTCGTCGTTGACTATTCTTGCGCTGGTCAATGCGGGAATGGGCCTGGCGCTGGTGCCACGCTGTGCGACCAATGTGGTGTTCAAGGATGTGGTATTTCGCGAGATCGATCTGGGCGAGGGCGTGCAAAGCGAGTTGCACCTGGTGTGGCGTACCGACAATGACAATCCGGCGTGCATGATGCTACTGCAAGCCATTCGTGCTGCAGTGAGGGGTGATATGAATATTTGAGGTTATTTGTGCCGAAACGCCATGCGACTCATGGCTGTCTACTATCATTCGTTCAATCGATAGTCACCATCAAGAAAGGCAAGTTCTGTTTTTTTGGCAAAGGAGGAGGATGGCGTCATAGCCACTTGCTCCACACAAAAGGAAACGAACGATGAACATTTTCAACCTGCTGACATTTGTCGCTGTTTTGATCAGTGCGCCATTGGCCACTTCATCCGTTTCCGCTGCCAGTCATGTCAACGATGCGCAGGTTTGCCACTTTCAACCGGTGACGGACAGCACGACCAGCCTCCAGCACTCGCAATCGGTGGGTGTGCTTTATAGCGAGAACACCGTCAGTAATCTCCAGTACCTGAACAACTACCACGCCGTCGCCCAGCGCAGCGCTCGCAACAACGGGCTGGACTCGCGCATCCGTGACGCGTTCATCAACAGCTCGGACCCAAAACTGGCCATCGACTGGTTAACGGGGTCGTTGCAGAAAACCTTCGCTTCGGTGACGGTTTACGACAATCTGGATGCACTGATGCAGGCCCGGCCTGACGTGGTAGTGATGCTGGACACCTACAACCAGCTGGTGAGCAAGCGCAACAGTCAGGTTGAGGCGCGTTACCTGGCGCGATTCTACGATGCGAACCTGCAATATATTGGCAAGGCAGAAGGCGCGACCGGCAAGCAAATGCCTTCAGTCTGGGTGCAGGGCAAGGCGGCTCCCGAAATTGCGGCACAGATCGATCAGCAACGCGAGCTGCAGGTGACGGCCTTGAAGCAGTTCGACGCATCGCTCAAGGCCCTGGTCCTGCAGGCAGAGCAGGATCAGGTCGCCGCCAACTGAACCGCGTACCGTTACTCAGCGCACCCGATCAAGGCTCTGTACCGAAAGGTCCAGGGCCTTTTGCATGTCCAGGCGCGCCGAGCGCCCCACGTCCTTGTCATGCAGTTTGAATTCACGCTCCGAGGGCAGGATCGGGGCAGTCAGGTCGTCGGCGCCTACCGGTTCGAAGTCATAGTTGCTGCCGATGGTCATGGCGCTGCGGCGCAGCAACATACGGATCTGCTCGGGCGTAAGGCGGGGGTTGATTGACAGCATGGCTGCGACCATGCCGGTGACCATTGGCGTGGCATACGAGGTGCCGCAATGCACAGCACCTTGTTCGCCAGCCTTGGCGGTCGAGGCGCGCGTGCAGGCCGACGCCATGATGTCGACCCGCATGTCGACGTTGGAAGATGCGCGCTTTTCAACGTAAGCCGGGTCATCCACGGCGACATCATCGCGTTCGGTGCGCTGATGGCCGCCCACCACCAGCAACTGGTCGGTGATGAACGAGGAGGGCAGGCGGTATTCGTCAGTACTGGAAAAGGACGAACCGTTGCCGGCCGAGTTCACCACCATGACGTCGGGGTGTTTCTCACGCAGCCAGAGGAAGAACTCTTCCAGCAGTTCTTCATAGCCGGACATTGCAAGCCCCGAACGGATGAGAGAGTCGACCTCGTCACCCTCAATGTTCTTGGCGCCGATGCGGTGAATGCCCCAGCTCCAGTTCAGCACCCTGACGCCGTCCTCGACCAGATTGACCGAAGCCGCGACGTTGGCCGTGATGCCAGCGTCGGAGTTGCGCTCCACGATCACATCGAAGCCCTGACTGGCGCCATCCAGCGATTTGAGAAAACCGGTGTTGCCGCCTCCGGCAGTATTGGCCGCCAGAATGCCGGTCACGGTGGTGCCGTGCCCATCGGGTCTGCGGGCGTCTCTGGCGAACACGCAGGTGCGTGGCGCACCGCTGTGGCAGTCGCCTCGGTAGTCGGCGAAGTCCGGGCTGTCGAAGTCTACGTTGCGTTCGATGATGCCGATGCGGATCGGAACCGGCGTGATGGGCGAAGCCTTGCCGGGAATCCTGCGCTGGTAATAGTTGACCGCGTCCATGAAGCGGTTGGCGGTCCATTGCTCACGTGTAGGTTTCTCTTGCTTGCCGTCCGACGGTGGTGCCTCGTTTTCAGCGGCTTCGGCCTGGGACTCTTCAATCACCACGGCGTCGACACTGACCTCGCTCCCCATGCGCAGCACCATGGCGTCGCGCTCCACCAGGTTCCTGGCCGGCAGACGCAACTGCCAGGTGTTGAGCGGGGCAATCGAGCCGACCACCGTTGCACCGAATTTCTGCGCGATTCTCTGCGCTTCTTCACGCCCGTTGAAGCGTTCTTCGATGATCAGGCTGATCAGGTTGACGTAGGTGGTCAGCCCGTCCATGTTTTTTGCGACTTCATCTGGCGTTGCGGCCACTACATGATTGCCGGCCATGCTCAGCCACACTGCATTGCTGCTGTTGCCGGACTGTTTCAACCAGAGCGGACCGCTTGGCCAGCCCGCGTAGTCGAGTTGCACTCGCAGACGCTGGCCATCGCGCTGGATAGCCGACTCTGGAACGGTTTTGCCGCCCAGTTTGATCTCGACCGGACCACTGCCCATACCTTCTGCGCTCAGGCAGAACGTCTGCTGCTGTCTATCGAGCAGGTTATCACAGCGTTGCAGGCGCTCGATGCGCAGCGAGTCGTCGGCACAGGCCAGTGATGAGCAGGTGAGCGTGGCGGCAACCAGCAGGGTGCGACTGAGCATGCGTAAATCCCGAGCAAAGCGTGAAGTAGCCTTCTGACTGCTTTGCGTCTCACATGGTTCAGGGGGGCCGGGTCAAGTCTGTGCCCGAGCAGGGCGCGTGGGCACAGCGTGCGGTGTCAATTCAGTGGACGATTGACGACCTGGGCGAAGTTCGTGGCAAAAGCGGTTTGTGAAACGCCCGTGACGAAGGCGATACGCCGTGAGCCGCTGTCTTTTACCAACGTCTGTCCGCAGTGGTTGTCGTGTTCGGAACTGACCGTATCGACCGCCAGGTACTCGGCATTGGTCTTGGTGGCGCTAATACCACCCGCCATCAGCAGGGTCGCCAACGGGTCGAAAATCGGAACTGGCACATTGCCTTCGGCATGGCTGCCAGACTTGATCTCCAGCACTTCACGCACAAGTGTCGCCACAGGATCGGTAGCGGTGATCAGCTTCGAATAGGACGGGTCGAGCACCACTTGATTGCATACGTCCAACGGCACCAGCGTGAGCGGCAGCGCGGAGTCAAATACAAGGTTGGCGGCCACGGCGTCCACGAATACATTCCACTCTGCATAATAGTTGCTGCTATAGGCAGGCCCCTGATCCCAGATCGCTTGCGCGTTGTTTAAGCCCGCGACGTTGCCGTCTACATACACTGCGCCTGCCATGGCGTAAATGCCTTCGAGCCTGGCGAAGTCGTCCGGGCCGGTACTCAGCGACAGCATCTTTGCGATATGGGTAAAACCGCCCAGCGACAGAATCGTGATCGGGTCCTGGCTGTTCTTGATTGTTTCAAACAGAAACGTCCATGCGCTGGCCTCTGACAACGCGGGTAATTGCGCAGGGTTCAACGAACCCAACAGCCCCATGATGTCATTCATATCGTTCTTGAAGTCCTGTGGGAACCGGTAGTCATGCACCAGTGGTGTATCGGTGCCGCGGGCGACGATTGTGTTGAGCCGGTTACCGATGCCCAGCAAATGCTGGGCAATGATCACGCCCCAGCCCAGATCCGTTTCGCCACAGCCGGTGACCGTGATGCCGATAATGTCGATGTCCGGCCTTTTCATCAGGTACGCGATGGACAGTACATCGTCCCAGCCCATATCGGTGTCAATGATAACTTTCCGGTTCATGTTACTTCTCCGTGTGCTGAGGCGTGGGCGTCAAGGTTTTAACGATAAGGGGCGTAGAAAAGTTGTGCGGCGAGTGTATTTCAGTCGTTTGGTTCAATCGGCCATGGGTTTAAAAGCAGTTGATATATACAACAGCTTCCGGTATCCGTCGAGGCACTGGCCTGCGGTTAAGTTGCACATGAGGCGATTTAAAAAAACGGTCAGGAATAAGGTTTGTATTAAAGAAACAGCGCCAATGGCCGAGAGCCTGACAAGCGAGCCGCACGTTGCCCGGCCCGCATGATTTGCAGCAAGCCACGTGTGCTTTGACTGTGGTAACAGAGAAGCCTTGCGATGCTGAAAAAACTGTTGGGTACGCTGCGTACCTTGATGTCGGTGCCCGCTCATAATCCGAGGCTGCTTCAGGCCCAATACGTCGCCTTGTCGCGTCAACTGCCGTTGATGTACTTCGTGCTGTTGGTGAACACTTGGGCGCTCGCGTTCACTCACCGTACCGCGCCGCTGTGGTTGACCCTGCTGGTCCCCGCGCTGTTGACGCTGGTGTGCGGGATTCGTGCACGAATGTGGTTGCGCACGGTCAACAAAATCCCGTCCGAATCCATCATTCTGGCCACCTTGCGCAGCACCAACGGCCTGGCTGGCATCATTGCGGCAGCGTTTGCCGGGTGGTCACTGGCGCTGTATCCCTATGGCGATGCCTATGCACAGGCGCATGTGGCCTTTTTCATGGGCATCACTGTGATCGTGTGCATTTTCTGCATGATGCACCTGCAGCCCGCAGCGTTGACGACAGCGGTGGTGGTGAATGCGGCTTTCGTGGTGTTCTTCGCCTCGACCCATAACATGATCTTCATCGCCACGGCGGTTAACATCGTGCTGGTGTCGATCGGCATGCTGGTGATCCTTCGCTATCAGTACCGCGACTTCAAGAGCCTGGTGAACGTTCAGGTAAAGACGGAGCGGCTAAGCAACGAGAACCTGTTGCTGGCCAACCAGGACAGCCTGACCGGACTGCCCAACCGCCGTCAGTTCTTCCAGACGCTGGACCTGGCCATGAGTGAAGCGCTGGAGCAGGGCACGGGGCTTGCGGTCGGGGTGCTGGACCTGGACGGTTTCAAGCCGGTCAATGACCTGTACGGTCATCGCACGGGCGATCAGTTACTGATCATGGTGGCTGAGCGTTTGAGGGCGGCGGCGAGCGATACGGTGCACGTGTCGCGGCTGGGTGGCGACGAGTTTGCCCTGGTCATCAAGGGCGATATCAGCAATGACGCCTTGCTGGCGCTGGGCAAGCGCCTGTGCGATCAGATGCATGACAACTTCCAGTTGCTGGACATGCCGATTCAGATCGGCGCCACGTTCGGCATCGCGACATACCCGGCGACCGCCGACAACGCGACACAATTGTTTGAATACGCTGACTACGCGCTCTATCAGGGCAAAAACCACAACCCTGGTACGACCTGTCTGTTCTCGACCGCGCACCGCGAGCAGTTGCATGCCGATGGTGTGACGGAACAGGCATTGCGGCGCGCCAACCTCGAAACCGAGTTCTACGTGCTGTTTCAGCCGATCATGGAAAGCTGCAGTCGTGAGACGGTCGCGTTTGAAGCGCTCGCTCGCTGGAACAGTCCTGAACTGGGGCCGGTATCGCCAGCTCGGTTCATCCCGATTGCCGAGCGTATTGGCATGATCAACAAGCTGACGGCACCCCTGCTGACCCATGCGTTGCAGAAAGCGCTTTCCTGGCCGACTCACATCAGGCTGGCATTCAACCTGTCGGCCCATGATTTCGCGACCTGCGAGAGCGTCAATCTGATCGTCGGGATCATCGAGAACAGCGGTTTTGATGCCGCGCGACTGGACCTTGAGATCACCGAGACGGCCGTGATGCAGGATATCGCTCAGGTACAGCAAGCTGTGGCGCAGTTTCGCCAGTTGGGTTGTGGCATCTCGCTGGACGACTTTGGCACGGGCTTTTCAAGCCTGAGCCAGTTGCATGCCCTGGCGTTGACCAAGCTCAAGATTGATCGCAGCTTCGTGACCGGTGTGCATGACAACCCGGCGAGCTACAAAATTGTGAAATCGCTTGTGGCCTTGAGCATGGACATGTCGCTGGGGTGCGTCATCGAAGGCGTTGAGACACAAGAAGAACTCACCGCTCTGGAAACCTTGGGCTGCACGCTGGTCCAAGGCTACTTCTACAGCCCCCCGATCAGTTTTGAAGACACGCTGAAATGGCTCGAAATACCGGATGAAGAACGCAGTTTCGGGTGAGCCTTTGGTGTCAGCGCGCCGCAGTAAGGATCGATCCTTGTCAGAGTGGTAGGAGCGCAGGAAACGATCGCTCTCAGGGCTGTTATCATGCGCCCGTCCATTCTGCGGAACCCCGTCCATGAGCAAACCCGGCCAGACCGTCCTTGTAGCGCTGCGAAAAATGATCGCTTCAGGTGAGCTGGCGGCCGGAGAGCGGTTGATGGAAGTGCCTACTGCCGAGCGATTCGGCGTTTCGCGCATGCCGGTACGCATGGCGTTTCGCACGCTTGAGCAGGAAGGGCTTCTGGTGCCTTTCGGTGGGCGCGGGTTTCAGGTGCGCTCGATCAGTGCGCATGAGATCGCAGGAGCGGTTGAGGTGCGCGGGGTGTTAGAGGGACTGGCTGCGCGGCAGATGGCTGAAATCGGGATCAGCCAGCAAGCCAGGGATGAGCTGCAAGCCTGCCTGATTCAGGGGGATGCCCTGTTCGTCAAAGGCTTTGTGACCGAGGATGACCTTGAGGTCTATCACGACCTGAACATGCGCCTGCATAGAGTCATTGTCGAAGGCAGCGGCAACCCGGCCATTGCCGATGCACTGGCGCGCAACGATCATCTGCCGTTTGCTTCGGTTAGCGCACTGGCAGTGGATCGGCACGATCTGGTGCGTGAATTCCGGCGTTTCAACTTCGCCCACATGCAGCATCACGCGGTGGTGGATGCGCTGGTCAACGGTCAGGGTGCGCGAGCCGAAGCCATCATGCGCGAGCACGCCAATGCGACGCTGCGTTACGCCGAAATTTTCGGTGGTGGCGTTCATGAGCGCATGAAGGTCATTCAGCGTTCTGATTAATCAGATATCGAGCACCAACAGTGGCGTTTTTGATCGGGAGCAGCAGGGCGTGAACTGATCGTTGAGCACTTGCTCGGCTTCGGTCAGAAACAGGTCCCGGTGATCGGGCACGCCTTTCAAGACCCGCGTCAGGCAGGTGCCACACACGCCTTGTTCGCATGACAGCGGTATGTCGATGCCATTGCTTTCCAGCACTTGAGCGACTGTCTTGTCAGCCGGAACGTTGAACACTTGCCCTGTGCTGCCAATTTCGACCGAAAAACTGCCATCGCTGCTGGTATCCACCGGGGCGGCGGTGAAGTACTCGCGATGCAGTTGATCATCTTGCCAGCCCTGAGTGCGCGCGCTGTCGAGGATGTGCTGCATGAAACCGTTGGGCCCGCAGACATAGACCTGTGCGCTCGCGTCGGGACTGGCCAGAATCGCCTGCGCGTCCAGCCGGGTTTCCGGGCGATCATCGAAGTGCAGACGGACCTTGTCGGCAAACGCCGATTGATGCAAGCGTTGGGTAAAGGCTGCACGGTCAGCCGAGCGGGCACAGTAGTGCAACTCGAAAGGCTGGCCATGTTGCGCCAGATGCTCGGCCATGCAAAGGATCGGCGTAATGCCAATACCACCCCCAAACAGCAGGGTACGGCTGGCGTGTTCGGCGAGCGCAAACAGGTTTCGCGGTTCGCTGATGCGCAAGTGGGCGCCAGGATGGATCTGTTCATGCAAGCTGCGCGAGCCGCCTCGCGAGGCGGGATCGTTAAGCACACCGATCAGGTAGCGATGACGCTCGTTGGGCGGGTTGCACAGTGAGTACTGTCGGATCAGGCCATTGGGCACATGCACATCGATGTGCGCGCCTGCTGTAAAGGGCGGCAACAGACCGCCATCCGTTCGCACCAGTTCATAGCTGCAGATGTCCAGCGCTTCGTCAGTACGCGATAACACAGTCACGTCGATCATGTCGCACCTCGGATTCACTTCAGGTTGGCCACGGGAATCTGGCTGGCGGCCGCTGCCTGTTCGCTGGCGATCAAGCGCTCCAGAATCTTGCGTGACTGCACGCCACCGGCGTCGATGTTGAGCTTGAGCAGGTTGCGATGCGGGTGCTGAAGCAGGTTCAGTTGTTGGCGCTCGAGCATTTCCAGATCCTCCGTGAAGATCTTGCCCTGGCCCTCGCGAATGCTGGCCGTCAGTGCTTCATCCTTAGGATTGAAATTGCGTGCCATGCCCCAGAAGTACCAGATAGAGGTATCGGTCTCCGGTGTGATGAAGTCGACCACGATGCTTGAGGCTTTGAATTCGTGTGGCGCGTGGTAACCGCCCTTGCCGGCGTGGGCGACGCCGACTTCGATCAATACGTGGCTGGGCGGTGTGAAACGGCAGATCTGCCAGCGGTCCACGGGTACATCGTCGGCCAGGTTGTTGCCGCGAAGTGCCATTTTCCAGAACGGCGGAGGCATGATGTTTTCCATGTGCCGCGCGGTAATGACTTCCTCGCCCTCGACCGTGGTCACGGGTGGCGCCTCGTCGATTTCCTTCTGACCGATGCTGGAGGCATGGACGTAGGTTTCGTGGGTAAGGTCCATCAGGTTGTCGATCATCAGGCGGTAGTCGCACTGAATGTGGAACAGGCCTCCGCCATAGGCCCACTCGTCACTGACGGCCCATTCCAGATGGTGGATCAACGCCGGGTCAGCTTTTTCCTGCTCGCCTGGCCACACCCAGATGAACCCGTAGCGTTCGACCGCGGCAAAGGTCTTGTTGCACGGAAACCCCCGTACTCGCTGGCCGGGCATGGCGGCGGTCTTGCCATCGCCGCCCATCACCAGTCCGTGATAACCGCACACCAATTGTCCGTTTTCGACATACCCCAGAGAAAGCGGGGCACCACGGTGCGGGCAGAAGTCCTCGAGCGCCACGATCTGCTGGTTCTGATCGCGGAAGAAGACCATCTTCTCGTTGCAGATTTGCCTGCCGAGCGGTTTGTCAGTCACTTCATCCGCTGAACAGGCGACGTACCAGGTGTTTTTCGGGTGCATGAGGGTTCTCCACGACTCGATGTTGTTTTTATGGATCCATCAGGGCTTGCCAGATGTGTGGCTGGAGATATTAATGCCACAAGAGTGGGCAAAATAAAATGATTAAATTTATTAACTATTATTTAATGGATCCATTGAGCCGGGGATTTGGCAGATCGGGTTGCCGACTATACGGATGCTGTCCATGCGGTTCAGGGGTGTAGGGCATCGCGCAACAAGGGGGCGAGTTCGTCGAGCAGGGTCTGCACAGAGCGCAGGGCGCGGCAGTCCGGGCGGGTGAGCAGCCACAAGTCGGTACTGCAACCGTCGAGCGGACCGCTAAGGCGTTCAACGCCGGCGAGCGCCCGAGCGGTGAAATCGGTCAACGCGGCGACACCGAGTCCAGCACTGACCAGTTGCGATACCGCAGACATGCTGCTGCAGCGGTAACGGGGCACAACGTCCGGGAACGCCTGACGGCGCCAGGTCACGGACGTGTGGTCAGGCATCGATTCGTCGGGACTGATCCACGGGACCGAGGTTGGTGCTGCGTGGAGTGCATCGCGAAAACCGGGCAAACCGCAAATAATATAGTCAGCCGCGCCGATACGTCGGCCCACCAGGTGCTCGGGGGGTGTATTGGTCAGGCGCAACGCAATGTCGGCGTCGCGACGGCTGAGGTTGGCGAACGAATTGGACGTCGCCAGTTCCAGGGTCAGCGCCGGATAGTTCGGCATGAAACGGGCGAGGGCGGGCAGTAGAAGGTCGTGCAACACGGCGTCTGTACAGGTGAGCCGTACGGTGCCGCTTACCACGTTTTCGCCTTGCTGCAAGGCAATTCGCGCAGCGTTCAGAGCAAGTTCGGCGCGTTCAGCCTGTTCGGCCATCGCGGTAGCGGTATCGGTTGGTATGTAGCCGCGCCGGTTCTTCTCGAACAAGGCGACGCCCAGCGCTGACTCAAGTCGTTTGATGGAGCGAAACGCTGTGGAAATGTCGACATCGAGCAATTCCGCGGCGCGCGCCAGGGTACGTCCCCTAACCAGTGCAAGCACCAGCGATAGATCTGAGTAACTGACCTCGTATTGCGTCATTGCACAGTTCCTTTGCCTGAATGCCCATGTAGATTGCGTAGCCGACTATCCTAGACTGGTTTCAATTGCGCTGGGAAGCCGCCTTTTGAGGCAGCCCGGCGCTCATCTTTATAGGGCAGGGCTGAATCATGTCTCGACTTCCTCTGATTGGCGTGACCGCGTGTCGCCAGCAACTGGGCAAATACTCCTCGCATACGGCAGGTGACAAGTATGTTGAGGCGGCAGGGTTCGCGGGTATCCCAGTCATCCTGCCCGCACTGGATGTGCCGATCGAACCGGGCCGGTTGCTTGAGCAACTGGATGGCCTGCTGTTCACCGGCTCGCCGTCCAATGTCGAACCCCACCACTACAACGGCACACCCAGCGCCGAGGGCACCGCGCATGATGTGTTCCGTGATCGCAACACGCTGCCGTTGCTGAGGGCCGCCATCGCGCAAGGGGTGCCGGTGCTGTGCATCTGCCGAGGCTTCCAGGAACTCAATGTGGCGTTAGGCGGCAGTCTGCATCAGCGCGTTCAGGATCTGCCGGGTTATCTGGATCATCGCGAGCCGCAGAGCGAGGTAGTCGCCGAGCAATATCTACCGCAGCATGACGTGTCGGTGCAGCCGGGCGGGGTGCTCGACGCGTTGGGACTTGCGCCTGGCTTTGCAGTCAACAGTCTTCACAGCCAGGGTATCGATCGACTGGCGTCGGACTTGCGCGCTGAGGCGCTGGCCCCCGACGGTCTGGTGGAAGCTGTTTCGATGCCGGGTTCGTCGGGTTTCGTGCTGGGCGTACAGTGGCATCCAGAGTGGGCCTTCAGAGATAACCCCGTTTCCCTGCGTATGTTCGAAGCGTTCCGCGACGCCTGCCAGATATATGCCCGGGAGCGAGCGGCGATCAACTACTGAGCTGTAGGGACAAACGTGATTTAATATCCGGCTCCATGGCAACGGGCGGTTCAAGACGCCCGGCCTGATCTCCACCGGATATTTTTCGCATAAGGCCACTAATGGATACGGGAGCACGACTCAAGCTGGTGCGTGAAAGCTATAAGCTGTCGCAACGCGAACTTGCCAGACGCAGTGGTGTGACCAATGCCACGATTTCTCTGATTGAACAGAACCGTGTCAGTCCCTCAATCAGCTCGCTGAAGAAGTTGCTGGAAGGCATTCCCATGTCCCTCGCGGACTTCTTCACCTTTGATCAGCCGCCCGGTCGGGAGCAGTACGTGTTCCGTGCCGGCGACCAGCCCGATCTGGGCCGAAATGGCGTGCGCCTGCTGTTGGTCGGCGCCACATTACCCAGCCGACAGATGCGTTTCCTGCGCGAGCAGTACGCACCGGGTGCCGACTCGGGTGAGGAGCCTATCGTGCACAGCGAAGGGGAGGAGTGCGGTCTGGTCACGCGCGGTACGGTCGAACTGACCATAGACGGTCAAGTCAATATCCTCGGCCCCGGCGATGGCTACTATATCCCCACCACCTTGCCGCATCGTTTCCGCAACATCGGTCAGGATGAAGCCGAAATCATCAGCGCCAACACTCCTGCCAACTTTTGATCACACTCGCCCACTGCACCTTAGCGCAGACTCCAGGACACTCCCGCATAGACGCCCACGCCGTCCCCGGGCGTCGAACGTGCCACGTCCCGGCCGTTGTCGTCATAGCCCGGTGTGACCGTACTGGCGTAACGCCGATGGGTCAGATTGCGCAGGTCCAGCCACGTTTGCCAGTCATCATTAGGCGAGGCGTAGCCAAACGTAGCGCCCAGCAGCGTGTACTGATCGGCGTAGAACGAGTTGGCGTAATCCACCGCGACGCTCGACGCATGCTCGGTGTTCAATCCAGCGTAAAAGCCCGTGGGGTGGCTGTAACGCAGCTCCGCCTGGTAGTAATGCCTTGGGATGCCTGGCAGGGCGTTATCGCCAAACCGTTCATCGTCGCGGTAATGAAAGTCACTGAAAGTGTACGCCTGGCGCACATCCAGTTTGCCCGCCGCGTCGCCTTGCCAGAGCAGGCTTTCGAGGCTCAGTTCGATGCCGGTATGGACCGTGGGGCTGGCGTTGGATTCGGCGATGACCTGCGACGTGGTTGCACTCGCAGCCTGGGTTTCCACACTCAACAGCTCATGCCTGACCTGTGAGTAATACCACCCCAACTCCCAGTTACCCATCCATCCCTGGCCGCGCCCTCCGAGTTCCAGAGTAGTCGCGGTCTGGTTATCAAGTTTCACGCCAACACGTTGTAGCCCCGTCGCCGGGCCGCTTCCAGCGGGGAAAAACCGGTTCGAGCCCCAGATCATCGACCAGGCGTGAGGTGGCTCAACCGAGCGGCTCAGGTTGCCGTACACCTGCAACTGCGGCGTAAAGTCGTAGCGCAGGCCCAGGCGCGAGGCGTAATCCCAGTCGTGGGTGCTGACCGCTTCCTGCGTGGCGGGGTAGGTGACTTCTGTTTCACGTCGGGTAAAGATCGCGGCGAGACCTGTGGTCAGCCAGAGATCCGGAACCAGTTCCAGGTCATTGCTCAGTTGCAAGACACTGTCCGAACCCAGGTAGCTGTAGTCACGGGTTCGTGTCCCTGGCGCATAACTGGCCGTGTTACCGGCGGGGATGCGCACGAATTCCGAAGCGCCGTTGTTTGGCAGACCTTTGGTGGTGCGCAGGCCGACTGTGGTGTTGCTCTGATGGCCGAGCAGCACGTCCTGGCGAATGTAGTTCAGCGTACCGCTGATGTCGGTATAGGCCACTTTCAGCCGATTGGTGCCTTCGCGCAGGTCCATGGGGTAGTCGTGATAAACCAGCCCGGTTTCGATTCGTGAGCTGTCATCCAGATAAATCGTCGTCTTGTTGCCCAGCCATGTGCTGCCCGGTTGCAGACGTTTGGAGTCACGGGCGGTGTTGAGAGCGTTGGCTGCACGTGGGTCGTGACGGATCTGATCCCGTGTCAGTCTGCCGGGGGAATCATTATCGGTTTCGCGATAGCGGAAGAAAAAACGGGTTTCAAGATCGGGACTGAAGCGGTAGCCGACATTAGCCGTCATGCCCTTGCTGCCACCTGCGCTCTGGTCTTGAAAACCGTCATAGTTCGATTCGGTCAGCGCAACGTAGTAATCCAGATCGCCGAGTACGTCACCGGAGCTGATCTGTCGTTTGCCGTAGCCATGGCTCCCGGCCTCATAGCGCACCTGCAAGCGCGGTGCGTCGGTACCGGTGTGGCTCACGTAATTGACTGCGCCACCCAACGCCAATGACCCCAGCTCAAAGCCATTCGCACCACGTCGGACCTCGACATGGCTAAGCCACAACGGCTCCTTGAGCTCGTAAGGTGTCCCGCCTGGACCTGTCAGCGGCAGTCCGTCCAGCATTTCAAACAAGCCCGATGCGTGTGCGCCTGGCGCTCGGTTCAACCCGGAACCTCGAATGGAGATCTTGGCCCCTTCGTTGTTGGCTGCTTTGGCGTAGATGCCTGCCTGGTAGCGGAAAACATCTTCGTTGGTGGCGACCCGCCCTTGATCAACCCGAGTCATGTCAACCACGTTGGTAGCGCCTGGCACGTTGTGCGAAGCCTCGCGGGCGATAGCGGAAGGGCGCTCAATCGAGCTGCCATCCACTTCGATGCTGGACAGGTTCACGGTCTGATCGGCACGGACCTGGTTGACGCTGGCAAGCGCAAGCAGTGGCACCAACGCAGAAAGGGGGAGAGGTGATAGGTGTCGCACGTGCAAAAGCCTCTTGGCCGGGGCCGTCACGCACTAGGCAGGAAAACGGCCATCGCAGCGGCCAGGCCGTGCGTGTTCAGGGGAAAGAGGGTTCGATGCTGGATATGGCTGGCGCGTCACTTCGTGACACATGTCTGCCATTCATATGAATATAATCATGTTTTTTAACCAGCGCTCAGAACCCTTTCCACGGTAGGGAAGTCGTAGTCAGATGAGCGTGCATCAACGCGGACATTATTCTGGGAGTCATGGCGTGTCGGAAAACAAAACCCGTGTCGACAATACGGCGACTGGAAGCATTTCCCATAAAGGGAAAGACATTTTTTTCGCGGCCGTAGAAACGACGCGCATGCCGATGATAGTGACCGATCCCAACACCCACGATAACCCCATCATTTTTGCCAACAAAGCATTTCTGGAGATGACCGGGTATCGTTCCGATGAAATCGTCGGATCGAACTGTCGCTTCTTGCAAGGTCCGGACACAGATCCTGCGGTGGTCGAGACCATTCGCAACGCGATTCGGGATCGTGTCGACATCTCGACCGAAATCCTCAACTATCGCAAGGATGGTTCATCGTTCTGGAATGCATTGTTTATATCGCCCGTTTATAACGATGCCGGCGATCTGGTGTATTTCTTTGCCTCGCAACTGGATATCAGCCGACGCCGGGATGCTGAAGATGCATTGCGTCAGGCGCAGAAGATGGAGGCCCTCGGGCAATTGACCGGCGGTATTGCCCACGACTTCAACAACCTGCTGCAGGTCATGGGCGGTTATATCGACTTGATAGGCAGCGCCGCCGAAAAACCTTCGATCGACGTGTCTCGGGTACAGCGCAGCGTTCACCACGCCAAATCGGCTGTAGAACGCGCCAGTACTTTGACCAAGCAACTGCTTGCGTTCGCCCGCAAGCAAAAGCTGCACGGGCGGGTGCTCAATCTCAATGGTCTGATTTCTACCACTGAACCCTTGATCGAGCGAACCTTTGGTCCTGAAGTGGTGATCGAGACAGACCTGGATCCTGCGCTCAAGAATTGCCGAATCGATCCGACCCAGGCTGAGGTCGCGCTGTTGAACATTTTTATCAACGCGCGTGATGCCCTGATCGGCAGACCTGAACCCAAGGTGTTCATCGAGACACGTAACCTGGTGGTCGATGAACTGGCCAACATGTCTTATGACGGTCTGCTGCCTGGCCGCTATGTCAGCATCGCCGTGACCGATAACGGGATCGGTATGCCCGCCAGCATTCGTGACCGGGTTATGGACCCGTTCTTCACAACAAAGGAGGAGGGCAAGGGGTCGGGATTGGGCCTGTCCATGGTATATGGCTTTGCCAAGCAATCCGGTGGCGCAGCGCGTATATACACCGAAGAGGGTGTCGGCACGACATTGCGTCTGTATTTCCCTGTCGATGAGGCCACGATTACCCACAGCGAATCGAGCCAGGCGCTGGAGCAGCGGCAACGTTTAGGCTCCAGCGAGAGGATTCTCATCGTTGAGGACCGGCCGGATGTCGCCGAGCTGGCGAAGATGGTGCTGGACGATTATGGCTACACCTCAGACATCGTGCTCAACGCACGTGAAGCGTTGAAAAAATTCGAGTCCGGCGCCACCTACGATTTGTTGTTCACTGATCTGATCATGCCCGGCGGTATGAACGGCGTCATGCTGGCGCGTGAAGTGAAACGCCGTTATCCCAAGATAAAAGTACTTCTTACGACAGGCTATGCCGAGAGTTCGATCGAGCGAACCGACATCGGCGGATCCGAGTTCGATGTGGTCTCCAAGCCCTGCATGCCCCATGACTTGGCCAGGAAGGTGCGGCAAGTTCTGGACGGGCCTAACGGCGTTGCCTGATCTTCCACCATCGAGGTGATTCCAGAGCGCCCGTATTTGTCTCTATACTGGCGCGCTTGCCGTTATCGTGTGCAAGAACCCGTCTTTCAGGAAGAACGAAAATGAAGAAGTCGCTGATCTGTTTTGCCGTGCTTGCCACCACTGCCGTGACTGTTACGAGTGTGCAGGCTGCCGGTTGTGGTAATCCTCGCAATGCGTTTGACACTGTCTACTGTGCAGGCAACCTGTTTTCCCAGGCTGACAAATCACTGAATCAGACTTATTCCGACCTGCGTAAACAACTGCCGGCGGATCAGCAGAACACGCTCAAGAAATCACAGCTGAGCTGGATAAAGGATCGCGACGCCAAGTGCAGCCGTGAGGAAAATAACGGGTACTTTGTCAACCTCGATTGCGCCGTCACCATGACTCAGAATCGTTCCGATTTCCTGAAGGAACGTCAGCGTGAGTGCAGTTCGACCGGGTGCGAGGCAAGTAAGCTGGCCGAATAAGGCTGCTGATGACATTCGGTGATCAGCCCGATCACCGAATGGCGTCGCCTGTTATCCCTGTTAGACGTGGATGTTGGTATTCACGCTTGATCGGTCGCTGAAGGTCAGTGAACTGTTAGAGAAAAGACCCTCAGGTGTTTAAAAGCGAAACGTTCTGTTTAAGCGTTGTGCCCTGATCTTTTGAACTGTCTGGGTCACAGCAGCTTATGCCTGCAGTGTCCAGTAATCTTCAATGACCGTAAGGCGTTTATATAACGTTTTTTTGCGCTGTGTTGCAATAACGGACATCAGACAACCTGATTCTCATCTATAGAAACGCTCTCATATAACGTGGCGCGCCTGCCATCAGGGGGCCGTTGGAACGTGCCTGAGCCGTTACGTTCCGTTATCAGTAACTGTTATTCGTAGAGTAATTACTCTGCAAAAAAACCTATAAAAAATATTAAACTTCTTGAATTGCCTTTGGGTCATTAAAGCGTACGCCAAATACTTTAGCGTGTTCTGCCACTGACTCGAAGGACTACCACTATGATTCGCGATGACCGTATCGCTCCAGGCACCCCTGTCTATCATGACACTCATGCCACGGCACCTTTGCTGAAACGTATATCCTGGAGTGCGATTCTGGCCGGTGTGGTACTGGCCATGGTTGTTTCCTTATTGTTGAGTTTGTTGGGCACGGCCATCGGCACTGCCAGTATCGATCCGATGCAAGAAGCCAATCCCATGTCAGGCATTGGCACAGGTGCTGGCATCTGGGTTGTAGTCAGTTCGGTCATCTCGCTGTTCGTGGGTGGCTGGGCCGCAGGTCGTCTGGCCCAGCGTGAAGGCGCTTTCCATGGTCTGTTGGTATGGGCAAGCGTCTCGCTGATCACTGTGTACCTGGTGAGCAGTGCTGTCACTGGCGTGGTGCGTGGTGGCTTGAATCTGGCGGGGAGCGGCATGTCGGCTTTGGGCAGCGGCATCGCTCAGGTTGCTCCGGCACTGGGCGGCAAGATCCAGGACCAGCTTCGCGATCAGGGTATCGACTTCAACCTGAATGATATTCAGGGTGAAATCGAAAAGGCCATGCGTCAGACCGGCAAAGCCGAGCTGAACCCGGACGCTATCAAGCAGGAAGCTCAGGCGACCCAGCAAGATGCGCAGAATACGGCTGAGCGCAGCGCTCAAAACCCACAACAGGCAGATGAGCAATTGGGCGGTCTGATGGATCGCATCAAGGCCAAGGGTGACCAGGCTTGGGATGCGGCTGATCGCCAGGCACTGGTCAATCTGATCAAGGCGCGCGGCAACAAGACGGATGCTGAAGCCAACCAGATCGTTGATCAGGCACAGGCTAGCTACCGTCAGGCTTACGCCAAGTATCAGGAGCTGAAAGCTCAAGCTGAACAGAAAGCCCGTGAAGCGGCTGAAGTGGCTGCCAAGCGCGTATCGCAAGGCGCATGGATTCTGCTGATTACGCTGGTGATCTCGGGTCTGGTTGCTGCCGGTGCAGGCGTACTGGGTCGTCGTACTCAGCCACCTGCGAAAATCGTTTCAGCGGTGTAATTACGTCGTTTGGCTGATCGATTGAAGAGGGGGGACGTCTATCGTCCCCCTTTTTTTACGTTTTAAAACGACAACCTTGCGGGACAAGATGACCTCATCACATGGATCTGTGCGGCCAGTATTTGTCGACGTAGCTCTGGATCTCATGCCGCATGAATGCCCCAGACTGATCGGCGCGTTCTTCCCAGCCGAACACGCATGCGGTCACAATGCCGTCGAAGCCAACCTTGGCCAGAGACGAAAAGAACACGTCCCAATCGATTTCTCCCTGATACATGTCCATGTGCTGATGCACGGTCACTTTGGCGCCCGGTGGATTAACGATGTAGCGTAACCCCGAAGACGCTTTGTGGTTCCAGGTATCGGCGACATGAACATGAGCGATCATGGGGCCTGCCTCGGCAATCATCTTCGCCATGTCATCGCCAAAGAAGAACGTGTGAGGCGCACAGTAAAGAAACCTGACATTGTTGGAACCGATGTTTTTCAGCATGTCCAACGCCGGTTGCAAGGTCTCGCACCAATCTTCAGGGTGAGGCTCGATAGGGATCCAGCGCTATTTTCATTGTTGTTCTCCAGGGGGATAAACCTTGAGCAGTCCGTACTGACGTGCAGGCTTCGCGCAGCGTTGCAGCCAACGCACATCGGCACTGGTTGTTTTCGAATTAGAGGAGGGTGCTGATAACCCGCTTCCGGATCCTAGGTCGGTACGTGTGTCGCTGCTATAGTTCGATCAAGAAAACTGTCAAAACCTTTCATCAATGTGCGAGGGGCTTTCATTACATGTCAGAGCACAAAGGCGACTTACGCCGCCCGACCATGGTGGATGTTGCGCGAGAAGCCGGGGTCAGCCTGTCAACAGTTGATCGTGTGCTCAATCTGCGCGCCACCGTACGCGTCGACACGGCCCAGCGCATTTCAGCCGCAGCGCAACGCCTTGGCTTTCATGCTCGTAGCGTCATTGAGCAGCGCCTGCAACACAGCCGTCCTACGGTACGACTGGGGTTTTTACTGCAGAAAAGTGGCATAGCGTTCTATCAAGGCCTGGCGCAGGCGTTGGCGGATGCCGCGGCCGTCAGCACCGCTGCCCGCGTTCGGGTGATGATCGGTTATCTGGATGATTTGAACCCGCGAGTCGTGGCTCAGCGCATTGTTGCGCTGGGTCAGGATGTTGATGCACTGGGCATCGTGGCCGCCGACCATCTTGAGGTACAAGACGCAGTCGCCGAGCTTGGCCGCCGCGGCGTTCCGGTGCTTGCGATGATTTCTGAACTGGGAAGCCATGCAGGCGCTGGTTTCGTGGGGGTAGACAGTCGCCGAATGGGGCGGGTGGCGGGTTGGTTCATCAGTCGGCTGGCTGAGCGTCCTGGTCCTGTGGCCGTGATGGTCGGAAGCCAGCGGTTCCAGTGTCAAGAACTGTGCGAGCTGAGTTTCCAGAGCTACATGGCCGAATCAGCTGGCGACTGGGAGCTATTGGCTTCGCGCCTGACGCTGGAGGACGAAGAGTTTGCACGGGGTAACACGCTGGATCTGCTGACTGCGTGCCCGGATCTCGCGGGGCTTTATGTGGCGGGAGGCGGTATAGAAGGTGTCATCAGTGCGTTGGAGGAGTTGCGCAATCGTCGCGTACGTTTGCCAACAGTGGTGTGCCATGACGTCACGAACCTGACTCGCGACGCGCTACAGACCGGACTGGTGCAGGCCGTGCTGTCGCATCCGGTAGAAACGCTTGCCAGACGGGCGACGCAAATGCTGGTCGAGGCTGTCGGTACGGCAATGCCACCAGGTCGGGTTTTGCTGTCATTACAGACAGACGTTGTCGAGAGCGTTTGAACATGGGGTGCTGTGAGCTTGTGGGACAGGGAAGGGGCAGGGGCTGCCGCCGCTGTTTCATCCGGTCAAATGCGATCAGCGATTTCTTTAACGAGGGTCTTCGTAGGCACGCGGAGGGTATAGCGCTAAATGCCCATGGACTGCTGAATATATAACTAAACTAAATGACTGTTTAGTTGAGTTATCAGTAATTTTTATGATGCTATGGGGGGAAGGATAGTGTAAACGCTGTTTTTCGGAAATGCCCTTCAGCTTGCGCTTCCTTATCCGGATAGGTTCGACAAGGATATACAGTGACAATGCGGTGTTCATTACAACCTTTAAGACTTAAGGAGTGCAGTCATGCCCATCTATCTGGCCGCTGATCAGACATTGAACGTAGGACAGGCGCTTGTTGTGGAAGCCCCGGCCCAGGAAGGCAACTTTGTCGTCGTATTCGAAGATGATGAAATCACCGGGTACTTTTACGCACTTGTCCCAAAGGGTGAGGAAAATCCGATTCAGGATGCGCTGCATATCTACAACGTGGCAGACGTCATTGATCGCGACAAGCCATCGAACGTCAGGATCGGCTGGTCCATGGACCATACCAAGGCGGTTCTGTTAATCAACGATCAGCCTCATGCGGTGTTCGATTTCCAGGCCCGGCAAGGCTATTGCCGCACAGGGTGTCCGTCACCGGCC
Organism: Pseudomonas asturiensis; assembly: GCF_900143095.1. GTDB lineage: Bacteria > Pseudomonadota > Gammaproteobacteria > Pseudomonadales > Pseudomonadaceae > Aquipseudomonas > Aquipseudomonas asturiensis. The sequence goes on from NZ_FRDA01000013.1 coordinate 80,017, forward strand.
GGTAAAAGCTGGTCGGCCAAAGGGCACGACTGGGACGATAACGCGCTCAAGTTGTTTGCCTGACCGCAGAGCCGTCTGGTATGGCCAGGCGGACCTCCGGACACGTCAAAGGCCCTTCATGCAGTTGCGCACATCGTCATCGATCAGGTTGTCTGGCTTTATGCATTCGCGCAGGGATTTCTTGTCTGCAGCCTTATCGAGGTCATGCGAATTTGTAAGTGACGTATTCGCTTTGTCACGACACTGAGGTGCCTGACTCAAACTGGTGCCAGCCAGAATGTCGCACGCAAAAGCGTTAGTCAGCGTGTGAATGTGTTTGCCGAGGGGTTTGGTGATCTCTGTGATTGAGCTCGCCGACCACGCAAGCGAACTGAAACAGACAGAGACGAGTACCACGGTGCGTTTCATGATTCATCCTTGAACGAGAGCTGGCGGTGGTTGCTGTCGATCATCCAGAGGCTTGCAGATGGTGTCACTGAGCGATTGCGGAGCTTGAATTGAGCTGTCCCAGCGTCCGCACGGATAACCTCAATGACCGCATAATGTATATTATGTTAAATTGTATCTGTTTGTAACGTGGCAGTGTTGTCACCAACCCTATGAAGTACCTGGAACTAAAGATCTAAATTACGGCCCAGTAAAGATCTAAATTGGGGAATAAATCCCCGATTTAGATCTTTAAGTGCTCTGAAGTAACAATAGCCCTAGATTCCCTCTCAAGCGCCGAATCTGGACGATGTACGCCTTAAACACCGATTCCTTCAAATTTCCGACAGCTTTTCCCTCTCTTTACGCTCTAGCTTGCATTTACTTCCAAACCTCGCAGATCTATCCATTTGGATGAGAGAAAGCGTGAAATCTCGTTGGCCTACACGTCTACGCAACCATACAGCCGACGAGACTTGTAAAAAGTATAGTCCATGGCTGATGCTTGCGATCCCCGCGTGAGGGCTCAAGTTACATGTATGCCCAGACCTGAGTTTTACGTCAAAAATTCATGCTTTAGCATCAGGATTCCTTCAAAGTCACATGCCGTAGCACCAAACTTCCTTCAAATCGTATGCCGTAGCCTTCGTTTCTCTTCAAAACCGCATGCCTTAGCATCAATTTCTCTTCCGGTAAGGATTATCAAATTAGTATTTCCGGTCGGAAGTTTGGTGAGATTTTCAACCCAGCGGGCTCTCCCGACAGCGATCCCTCAAGTCTCTTTGCCGAGGCAAGCAAGCGAAACCCGTTCAGCAGCGTGCCGAAGTCCACCAAATGGATCCCGTTGTATTGCCTAGCCGCTTCTCGGTAACCTATGTAGGCAGCTGCTTCATCCACGTTCGCTGGCATGAGCCCGGCAACCACGACGCGCCGCGGTTTTTGGATCTGTCCCGGAATATCAGGCCGCAGCTTTCGACCTTCCTCTATCGCAGATGCCAACTCGGGATGGGGTTTCAACCTTCCTGGCGGCTCCCCAGAACCTTGTAGGTCAGAATCACCAATACGATCTGGGCTGTCACGTATCATGAGCGTCGCATGAGGCGACCTCACAGTCAGCACCAACGCTTCATGCCCGTAAATGATTGGGCTCCCGACAGCGGATTTGGGTTGCGCACCCAGCGGCGGATCCAGCACACCGCAGTCCGGATGCTGCAAGCATTTGACGACCAAATCGATGTTATGGCTCAGGAACGATTGCCACTCGGTTGCGCTGAGGTTTTGCGCCAGCATTATTTGATAATGGTGGATCATGCGGTATAGCTCGCCCCGATCCATCGATTCCCGCATTGCCTTGAAGTCTTCTGGCATCCCCAGAGGCAAGTCCCGAATGTATGCTTGCAGTGTCGCTAGATAATCTCGCTCGGCTTCACTAAACCCACTGAGATAATGACCCCCACGGTCACCAGAATGTTTGAGAACAGGAGCTAGCTTTTCCACAATTTCTTCGTAAATGTATGACCTGCGTGACCCCTCTTTTTGACGGTTCCAAAAATCATCGCCAGTGTTGAACGCCGTCCTGAGATCATTTAGGGTTTTTTCCGAAACGCACACCACGTTCTCGCGTCTGAACAGGTCGCCTTCGAAATGTATTTCAATGGTATCGACACTCTTGTCGATCTGAAGCGCGCTAAGTACCGCGTTGAAGGATGCCTTGAACCCTAGCCCCTTGGCGCAGGTATTGAAAATCCCGGAGTCGAATACGCGTTCGATGTGAGACACCACCGAGCTAGTTTCGCTTGGCAGTGGCCCAGCAAAGGGTTTTGGAAGCCGATATACGATGCGAGGGTAAGGCTTCCTCTGCCGCGTATATTCTGAGATGAAGCGGGGGTTGATGACTGTTGGCCACGTCTCGATTCGGTCTGCAAAAATCCTCGCAAGCACATGCGAGTCTCCGCCCGATGAGCTATTTGTAGGGTGTTCGCCGGCCGTCGAAGACGGCACTGATAGCTCGACGTAAAAAGCTCGATTCACGACCCCTTTTCGGATACTAGGCTCTGGCAAGCTCTTCGCCCGTTCTCGCTGTTGCTTCTTCGTTTGGGAAGACTCATCACTGCCATCTTTCACGCGCCGCTCCCTTAGCCTGGAAGGCTGACTAAGCATCATCACGGCACCAAGCGCCGGATATCTCAAATATTGCGCGAGTAGCTAATAACTTTCAGCGCCTCATAACGGGGGATCGGATCGTGTCGCCGAACCGCCACGTACCCCAATCAAGCTGTTTCACGGTCACCTGAAAGTAAATTTGTCGAAACGATTTCGTATATAGCTGCCCCATGGATTGGCCATCGGGGAGTAGAATTATGAGGATAGTTCTCAGCAGTGCTCCGTCAAGTTAGAGCGATGAAAAAGTTATGAATTCCTGCTCGCCACTGACCAGGTTCTCGGATCTCGCTAGTTAGTAAACTCAGTGTACTATTCTTGAAATGGAGTCAATAACGCAGGCAAACTAATCGCCACTGCAGGTTTGTAGATTTCTTCTGCAACGCATCGAGGGTGAAATATCATCATTCTGATCAAAAGTTTCGCTTTGAAGCCTCGCGGCTGGACTTCCTTGGTCGGCGTTGAGGACAAATGCCAGACTGTAAAAGCCCTAAACGGTTATCTTCCAGTTACAGATCACAAGCGCTTCATCAGCGCATCCAGCTTTCTCTTTACTCCAATCTTCGAATAACGCTGTCGGCTTCCACGCTGGGTTATCGTCCGCCCCCAACGCTCGAGATCCAATCACTGCGGCCAAAATCCTTTCCAATTCGGACACGGAGCATGCAACCTTCAGCATGGCCTCGGCAGTTAAAATCACGTCCGTATAGTTGGTTGAGCTCAGCAAGGCTGCATCCGCGGCGTCTTCATCCACCAAAGCCCCGTCAGCACCGCAACGGTACTTGCCTCCGACTGAAACCTTGCCCACCAACTGCATCAACTTCTCATCAAACCCAATACGCTCAAAGGCACTCTGCGGGGGTAACCGCGAAAAGCTCCACGCCTTCTTTGAGGTCAAACAAAGAGAGGCTATGCAAATCCTTATTCGGCCATCAGCTGTCAGCCGGGCCTTTGGTTCCACCCGAACAGCATTTTCTACCAGGTCAATCAGTACTTAGCTGCCCTCTCCTTCCTTCCAGTGCCCGCCACGATTACCATCCGGGGGAGGCAGTCTATAGGGAGGCATTGGAGCCTCCCGCCACGCGAAGAGTAATATTGCCAACGGCAGCAGGGTTGGGTGACGGTTCACCACTGGCTATCACAAAATTCGACCAATCATGGGTACGTGGCCGGTGAGCATCGTCTGCTATTCGGTGCGAATCGGGGCATTCATCATTGAGGAGCAAGGATGTATTTCACCTTCGCGAGACCGGATCTGTTTGGGCCAATGCGCACATTTGGGCGCGGCATCGCCGTCGCGCCTGGCAATCATTTAACAGAACAACGGGCTGTACTCCTAGTAAAGACGTCGAAGGAAATCATACTGACGGCTCGCTCTCGGAAGGAGCTGAAGTGGTACCTGGCTCCCGTTGAGGTTGAGGGTACGCACGCTCTGGCTCTGATCTCTGCATTTTTTGACGATCCGGATAATCCCCTCGCTATCACTACACCGTTAGTCCCAAGTGATTCCCTATGCTCAACGTTGGCTGACCTACCAGACGAATTCGATGTGTGCTTTCTCGATGAACACAACAGGGAGCAGCTCAGCTGTCGAGCGTCCGCATCACTCGCATACTTGCGGGCGAAAATTCGAGACCTGCCGGCGCTCTGTGACCCTGATGCTCACATGATGATTGATCAAGCCGAGCTATGGTTCTCTTTACGTACTGATTTAAATGACCGCGAAGCATTTCCCGTTCTGCTTGGTGAGGAGCTGTTCCCTAGCGATTTCGTGTATTTCGATCTGCGTGAAGATCGACACGCATTCCATGGATCATCCGGGTTTTCGACTAACACGTTGGTTCGCCCTGAGCCTGGCCCTTATCAGGAACGGGATATCGTGTTTCTCCTGCAACGGGTGTTCTCAGCCAAAGAAATCATTCATGGCCCGATCAAGCCTAGCGACAACGAAGAGCTTGTCGACGTCGCCGTTCTGGGCGGCGAAGTAAATCTCTTTCTCCAGGCTAAGGACAGCCCCAATACGGAAGCGATGATTAATAGATCGTTGGACAGAAAACGCCGGGTATCGCTCAACCAGCTCGTTGGAGGGTTATCCCAGCTTGGCGGTGCTTTCTCGACGGCTCTGCGGGCGCCGGTTCAGCAACTGAGACTGTCAACCGGTGCAAGTATCCAGGTCGATTTTTCTGACAAGCCAATGCTGGGTATAGTGATCGTGAAGGAGCTCTTCACCGACATGTATGATGCGTACAGCGAGCGCGCTCTGGCTTTCATGGATAAGCATCAGATTCCTGTGGTGTTCTTCGACTACTCCGAGCTGGAGGTACTTACGCGTCGGTGTGAGACTGAGGCGGCCTTCCTTTCGGCATGCCATGCCGTATTTCGGTTTGCTGTCGAAAACGGCGAATATCCAAAACTGCGATTTTAGGAGAGGCTCTAATGAACTTTTGCCCTTCCATTCGCGTGTAAAGTGGCGTCATAGCTAGGCCGATCACGGGGCGTTCGATAAAGCCGAGTGGCCGACTGCGTCCATAGGCTCGCGCACAAGCAAATACTAAGAATATTAGGATCGCTATTACCAAGATGGAACCACTAGTGCTCAGTACTTACGCCAAAGGTGATCTCTTTGAGGAGCAGGTTTTCCAATTCCTGAGTCGCGAGATCGGTGAAGGGCGATTTTTTTGCCGACCTGAGCATTGCCGGATATTCAGGAAGCGGCGCTATTACTCTCGCGATCGAGAAGACGATATCGTTTTTGACATCGCCATAGAGATCTTCATTCCTGGCCAACCTAAGCCGTCAATGATCGTCCTTGTCGAATGTAAGCATTATACGGGCACCGTTCCGGTTGGGGATATTGAGGAGTTTGGTGCCAAGATCCGCCAAGTCACAGGACTCAATGCAAAAGGGATATTCGTATCGGCAAGCGCCTTCCAGTCCGGCACGATCAACATCGCCAGGAATCAGGGTTTCGGTGTTATTCGGTATTTTCCAGACGAAGGCTTCCAGTGGGAGCTGGCTCGTGCTCTGCTCACGGGAGTCAGAAATGCGTCATCGCGAAAGCGCGCTGAAATTGAGTACGCTCTGACCCACCCGGGCTTCCGTCCGACTCTCACGGGAGCTTATGCTGTCACCCCTGGGGGCTACACCAATGCTTGGGAGGGGGTCTGGACAGGGCTGGATTTGGCTAGCAGTTTTGATCCGGCCATATTGGAAATCATTCGGCCCCCTCACCTTCCAGTCCTTAGAGTCGGCTATATCTCTAAGAGATCAATTGAAAATCTGTCAGACCAGGTTTTGCGATCTACCGGTTATACAAGGGGGGTAGTAGATCTGGAAGCCGTAGTCACTAGTGCGACAACGTCTAGCGCCTTGACCGTCAGCTACGTAGATGAGCCAGATGGTGCTTTAGGTAGGATCACCTTTGCCCCTTTGGACATAAAAATCAATTCTCGCGACAACACAGCCCCGATGACCCGGTTCACGCTTGCTCACGAGCTGGGGCACTATTATCTCGATCACGGCCGCTACATTGCGCGGGAGAGCCTACGTTCAGGGGACATTGATCAGCTTGAGCGCATCGCAGTCCCCAAGAGCGAATTGGAACGCCTCGAATGGCAAGCGAATACATTTGCGTCTTACCTACTGATGCCTGAACGGCATTTTCTCGAAGCTTTCTCGCTTCTGGTTGAGCACCACGATATTCGCAACCGAGGACATGGCGCCCTTTTTCTCGATGACCAGCGTGACAACATCAGAAATTACCACCTAGTACTCGACGCACTGAGCCGCTATTTTGCGGTTTCTAAAAGCGCCGCGGCCATCCGTTTGCGGGGTCTTGGAGTATTAGTAGAAGCCTGATCCAGCGTAGGTTATTCAGTGGCGCGGATGGCTCGTGGCGGACGAGGAGCCATCTCCGCGGGCGAAAGTGACTTGCATAGCCCGCTTCTTCAGTAGCACCCTAGCCTAGATAGGATGCAGCATCGGGCTTTTTATGGCCAAACTGTCGAGCTGGTGGGCTAAAGTCCCGAGCGCCCGGCCCGCTGTTAAAGACCAAGCCATGCCAGCGACTTTTCCTAGCTACCTATCGACGAGCCTATATGGAACGACATCTTTACCGCTTCCGGACAGCGGAGCGCTTATTGGGGACTGAGGCTACTGACATCAAGAAAGCCCTGCCGGGCGAGCTAGAAAATCTTGAGATTTATTTTGCCCCACCTGAACAACTCAATGATCCCCTAGAAGGCTACAAAGAAATCTACTGGGCAGGCGATGAGATCATATGGAGAAACTTCTTCAGGCACTACCTCCTGGTGCTAGCGCTCAGAAGTTGGGACTTGGATGAAGCGGTGCGACTCGGAACGCCCCTGCCAAAAAATCTTCCCATAGAGCAGTACCCCGCCAACCTACGTGGAGCTTTCCAAGCCGGGTACCAAGAGATGGATGCGCTGATCGGCGGCTGCGATGTCATCCAAGGCTATGTACGCGCTCTATCAAAGAATGAAGCGAAGCACTACAGGCCAGAGGTGTCGTTCTACCTTGCGACCTTACACACTCGCTTGTTGTCCACCGTGCTGCTAGTCAACTTCAAGCACGGACTGTCTGGTGTGTACCCCGACCAGACGTCCGAAAATTCGCTAGGTGATCGCGACCTGCACCTACAGGCCATTTCTAACATAGAAGCTCAGGATGGCACGCTTCGAGACGCTGGCTCGTATGAAAAAATGGCGTTACTTAATGCGACATACGCCATTAGAACCGCGCACGTTATGCCAGGCGGTCACATCGGGGCACGTGAATTAATCACAACTTTCGTGCCCCACTACCTTGATCAGATCGAACGATTGATGCACCCGCAATGGTATGTCGCCTGCTTTATGAAAGAGTGCAGTAACTCGGCGATTTGGGGTAGCTATGGTGATAATCATAGGGGAATCTGTTTGAGATATCGCGTTCTCGGCGACGCGCCCTCAATGACCATGGAAATGAATAAGCCAGACGGCAGAGGATACAACGGTATCTTTCACAGCTTCCAAAACATGGGCTTTAAAGAGGTGTTTTATGATCGAGAATTTTCAGAGATCGACTTCTTCAGATTCCTCGGCAACGTTTCGAATGAAGCCCTGAGTGGCTTCTGGTACAGCGATGCCCAAGGAAATCTCAGCAGCAAAAGCGAGTGGTTGAGATCCCACTCGAATGAGCTCTGGATGGAGCACCACGAAAATCTCGATTTCGCGCTGACGTCCAAGCTTCCTCAATGGGGATCAGAAAAAGAATATCGCTTGGTGCTGAGTTCCTACCTCGATATTTCCGACAAAAAGCACCGGATTCTCAAGTACCGTTTTACAAGCCTGGATGGCCTGATTTTTGGCATCAAGACTCCGCTGGAAGACAAGCTGAAATGCATCCGAATAATCAGAGCCCACTGCGAGCGAGAAGACATTGAGTCGTTCAATTTCTATCAGGCTTACTACGATCCGCAGACTAAATCTATCGAGCATGGATTGCTACCGATCACCCTCTATGAAGCTGATCCTGAGTCCGAAGAGCCGTCAGACCGAGAAGCTTTGTAACGTTGCAGTACCTATGAACACTGCCCCATTTTCAAGGTGATGGGCGACTTGTGAGAGCCGGCTTCTTGCTTATTACAAAAGAGCCGTTTGTCCTTAGGTCTCACCAGACGCCGACGTCTTTTGGTTTGACGCCCTAATGGGGTAGCCTACGGCTTACCCCAGCACATCCTGCCTCTATATGTGTGGCGAACACAGTCACCCGGCCGATTCCGACACTTGCTCATCCCAAGTCTCAAGGACAAACGCCGCGATAGTGTGCGCTGCGTGGACGGCAAGTCTTGCATGCCTAGGTTTAAGCTTGTATGGGCGCTTCACCGGCCCGTGTGCTGTGCTGCCGTGCGTACGCAACGCCCCTATCCCATTTACAGTGGCCATGATCCCACTGATGATCTCCTGAAGATCTCGCTCTTCGACAAGAGACGCATCCAAGCCGAGGTCGATTTTAACAACCTTCCACACCGCCTGGAGATCCTGCTTGGCAGGCATACTTAGGTGAGTATGTTCCTCGATGTAGATCTTGAATACAGTTTCGAGAATGTTGCATGCGGCGGATACAGCTTCACGGGGACTCGCCGTCACATTTTTCAGTGCTCGGTCGAACTCGAAATCTATAACCTCAATATTCCGCGCCTTGACCAGCTCTGCCAGAGATTTAGTAGCGAGTCCTTGGCCGAAGGACAATATCCCTCCCGAGCTGTAGGTGAATCCGGCCCTGGCCAAGCTGTCCCGGATCCTCTTCACCCTAGTTTTTTGAGCCACGATGGCTTCTTCTGTCTGCCAAAAACTTGGACTTGGGTCAGCCGGTTCCATGTATTTTTCGATGATGCGTCCAACGACGGAAAACGAACGGTCGCCGCACTCTTTATTAATGCGGCGAAGCCATTCAAGTGCCTTTACAGCCTTGCTTCCGTCAGGCGGATCACCGGGTGCCTCAGCATACATGAACAGGCTATCCAAGCTCGCATGCGTCTCTGTCTCAGACACAGCGTCAGCGACAGCAGCCAAAACGTACGCAGGTATCGGGAGCTTATCCATTAGCCAGTTATCTCGTAGGGCGTGCGTTCGATTCTACCTGAGCGCCGGTGAGGTCACTACCATCGATGATCGACTCAACAGCCGCGTAGGCCCTGCAGATTGACTTACCGCGCCGTGCGCTGAAGATTCATACATTGAGAGTTGCGCTGACTTTTGCTCCATAGGCACCATGGCAAGAACAAGAATAATAAGGAGCGCATTTCATGTCACAAGCCATATTTACCTTTCGCACAATCACATCGCGAAAAGGCGATCATGAAATTGCCGATTACACCCTCGACAAAAAATGAGAGCCGTCACATCAGCAAATTCTAAGCGCTTGGCTATCCGTACGGCTCGAAGCTGATGGAGTTACTACAGCTTGGCTGCTCGCGAACACCTATCCCAAGACGATTCGCCAGCGGTATGGCGACGTGCTTGAGCGCACAGTTCGCGAGCTGACCGGCGAGCCCTGCATTGACCTGCAGGAAGCGGAGCTCGATCGCCAGGCGATCTGTACGTCTCGAATGTTCGGGGAGCGCGTGACGACGCTTGAGGCCATGCGGGAGGCCGTGGCCAGCTACATGCACCGAGCGACTCAGAAACTTCGCAAGCAACAGTCGCTGACCGCGGTGTTCCGCGTCGCCGTACTCACATCACCATTCGTTGATGGGCCAAAGTACGCAAACTCGGTGACGTGCTATCCGCCCTACCCGACCGACGATGTGCTGCTTTTGACCCGCGCGGCAATGGAGGGATTGGAGGGATTGGAGGTCATTTGGCGTGATGGGTACCGATACAGCAAGGCAGAGATCCTGCTGATGGATCTGCGCAAGCGAGGCGAGTTCACAGGAGACCTGTTTACCCCTTCACAACCAGCCAGGTCGGACGAGCTGATGCGAGTCTCGGATCGTATCAACATGAAGTTTGGCAAGAATGCTCTGCACTCTGGACGGATGCCTCTAGACGCCACATGGGCCATTAAGCGAGAGATGATGAGCCAGAGCTACACCACCAGTATCCACCACCTGATGCGTTTCCATGCGATCTAGTCGCACGCTTATGTCCATGAAGGCCGGAGCAGGCTCTGCCTAGCGTGTACAGCCTGCGTCCAACAGTTTCAGCAACGTAGTACTCTTACCAATTTCCGATCGGGGCAATCTGATGCGGTTTTTTTTGGATACGAACATCTGGAGCTATATCGCAAATGAGGGGGCCGGAAGCGAATTGGCCATCGGCGCCCGAGAAGCAGGCGTTGAGATCGTCATTTCCCCGGCTGTTGTGGATGAAGTGCAGCGACTACCGGTTCCAGAGGCACGTCGTAAGGTCATCCAGCTGGTCACAGGAAAGGACTGGAAGCGGCTGATGCCCGAAATATTCAGTGAATGCGCTGAGGTCAAGTCGCAAATCATCAGGCTTCGCCCCGAATGGGTTATCGCCGAGCCGAAGATGGCGGAGTTCAGGCGGCTCAGGTATGACTGGGCCAGGGCCTCTGGTGGTTTCTGGGATCGCGCGCGCCGAGAGACGGAAACTCCTGCCACCAACGAAAGCATTCGACGTGATGAAGAAGAACGCCTGGCGGTGGAGCAATCCTACGCGATCAGGGAGCTAATGAAGAAAATCAAACCGGGGAGCGAAGAGCACCTACAGAAGGTCGGACACATCCCAGAAGCCGGTACGCCGGGGTGGTCTGGCGAGCCTGTACCGTATTGGCGGGTGCCCAGCTTGCACATGTTCAGAGCCGAGCTCCAGATTTATGAAAGTGCGGTCAGGGAGTGGCTTGATAGCGAGATCGATGTGACGGCAATGCTTTCATCACCCGAGTCGATGAACCGGCTTTGGCTGCATGAGCTCGATGCGGTAGCAGTTCCTCGACAATGGCTCAGAGGCGCTTTCGAATTTCTTCAGGCTTGGCACAAGGTCACGACCGGGACGCCGGGGGACTCGCGTCTAGCGACGCAGCTGGTAGATGCCGATGTCATCATCTCGGCGGACAAGAACTTTGTGCGGTTTGCGGAACGTTGTCGCGACGAAGCGCCATTTTCGATTGGCAAGACTCTGCGTGCCCACGCCAATCGCGCGGGTGTCGACGAAGTTCTGCAATGGGTTTCAAAACCTGAAACCCTTTGACGCACCGGTTTGTAGTTCACGCTGCGAATCACCTGCTCTGTTGCAGAGCTGATCAAATTAAGGACAGAAGGTCGTTAGTATGAATGACTATCATGAATTCTCAGATGACGAGCAGGAACTGGACACTTTCTTGCGCAAGCAGAGGGCCAATTTCGATGAGCGAAATTATTGGATTGAACACTCACTCGGCGCGCAAAGTCATTGGCTCTTCATCCAGGCGTACGATGCCCTTAGGCATGAACTCTACTTGCCAGCTTGCACCGGTTTTCTGACGGGAGTGGAAGCCTCGCTTCGCAATACGTTGGCACAGGTGCAAAACCCCATGAACGTCAAGAACCTTGAAGGTATTTCTACTCTCAGCAACCCGCTCCTCAATGTGGCGAGAACCAATGGGATAACCATTGATTGTTTGGTCTTCCCAGGAGAGGAGGACTTTGAAGCTAAGCTCGCTACCCGACATAACCACGTTGAGCTCGTGAGGATCAGACACACCCTTTGCCACGGCAATATCCTGGAATACATAAGCGAGCAGGAGGGGCTGCCGCCACTTTTCACGCCTGAGTGTTGTCGTGACCTCGCCGAGACGCTTCATACGATCTCGCGTGAATGGGTAGCAAGCCTGGGCGCATTCAGAAGGCAAGCGTTGGGCATATAATGCGGCCGCATCTGGTTGGGATCGTGGGGAGCTCAGCCACAATCCAGCATCAGGAGATGCTAGGGTTCTCGTGGCAATCATGTACGTTTCGGGAGGGCACCATGGTCAGCCGGCCAGAAGCGACTAGCTGGTTGATCCTTTGATGCGCTCGTTGATGGCCACAGTTTTTCGCTAAAACTTGCCGCTTAGTACTGGTGGCTGGTGTCATCGCCATCACTTCTTCCGCTTCGTTTGTGAGCCCTAAGGCACCGGCGCATCCTGAGCCTGTGAAACAGCATGATCGACTGTGGTCGATGAGTCCTCTGGGTATTGGCGGGCCGTTTCGGCGGACTGAAGCTGAACCTTCAAGTCTGTAGCAAGCTTCGCCAATTCTGATTCGCGGGAAGCACCCTGTGCCACCGAGATGTGCAGGGCCTTGAGCTCGTCATTGAGCTCACTGGCCTTGGCTTGGTGGTGCTCGATGATCGCCCCTGCCCTAGCTTCGGCCAGCGCCAAGGCCTGCACCTGTGCAGTTAGAGACTGAACCTGGTCAACCTGAGCTTGAAGCGTCTTGGCCTGTTGGCGGGATTCGCCGAGGAGGCGCTCATTGTCGCGGTTGAGCCTGGTGGACTCATCCTGTTTGACGGCCAGCGACTCCCGAAGTTTTCGTTGCTCGACCTGAGATTCGTGAAGCTGAGCTTCATGCCGACGCTGATCCTGATCCCGCTGTTCCTTGACGGACTCTCGGTAGTGTTCCAAGGCGCCGCGGGCGTGAACGTGCTTCTCTTCGAGGGATTCGATCTGCTTGTCCCTGTCACCAACAAGGGATTCCAGATCTGTACAACGCTGGCTGAGCCCAGCATTACGCGTCAGCTCGGCCTGAAGAGAAGACTTGGTGGTTTCAAGGTCTGCGGTCTGGGTCTGAATAGCGGCTTGCTGGGCGTCCAACTGGCGACGTGCGGCGGTGAGCTCTACCTGCAAATTGGCGATTTTTCCCTCCAGCGCTACGCGCTGCAAATCAAAAGCAGATCTCGCCTGCTCAATCGACTCATCACCTTCCTCCATGAGCCGATTCAGAAGGCTTTCAACCATCGCTGACAGCTCCTCCCCCATGCGCTCCCGGGAGGACGGCGGGCGTGGATCAAAGGCCTCGATTTCCTTCAGATACCGCGAGATCGTGGTCTTCGAGCCGGTATTACCTAGCTCAACACGCACGGCGTCAATGCTTGGGTACAGACCCTTCGCAAGCAAGGCCTGCCTAGCTTTTTGCACCACAGCCTTATTTATGCCGCCACGCGCCATGGAACCTCCTACGATTTCGTGTTGTGATACGTGTCATGTAATTACGTGACACGCTACCACAGAAAATGGTCTTTTTTTAGGCTTTTACTAGAAAGCTATAATAGGTAGTTATAGCCTCTTGATCGAAAAAATCGCTTTCACATCGTCCAGGACGACTCGTATTAGTGAATTCAGGTGGATTTCAGGACGAAAGCTGAAAAAAGGCGACTGGAAGATGGACAGAAGGTGGAATGGTGGAATGGTGGTAAACCTCGCTCAGGGGCATAGAGAGGATGCGGAGCGGCTTTATCACCTAACGCCTATAGCTGGCCGGGGCTCAGCGCTAGTCGGTAGGAAAAGAAGGTGCCGCCGCATTGGAAAGTCGATGGCACAGTTCTACTGGTGCAATAACGCACCCTTGTGGGATGGTTTTCTCCGGCTCCCCTCACCGCTGCACGCGGCCCGGCAGATCGCAGAGGATCATCCGGTTGCAGAGAAGCTGAGGAAGGGGCGGTTCTGACGGGGGCTCGCGTTACCCTATGGGCAAGCCCGTCAGATCCGGCCGCACAAGCGCCAGGAACAGCGGCCGCTATATCCTGGCAGCCCAGCACTTGCGAACGAATCTAGTTGAAGACCTTCAGCCCAAGAGCCTGCTCAACCTTCTTGTAGAACGCGTCGCGCTTTCGCGGGTTAGGAAGCGAACATGCCTGATCAATTGCGTTCAGCGCAGCGCTTTCAGAGATAGTGCCCTTAGCGATTAGCGGCTTCAGGTACGTGGTGTAGATGTAGCTCAGTTCGTTGTAGGTGCCATGTTGGCCGCAAGACACCAGGTCGCCGTCCCCATTACCCCCAGAGACACGGTCGTCGTACTGGTATTTCGCATTGATATCATCGATCGAGCTAACTGCCATTTTTGTTACTCCATGGGCTGGCCAGGGTTGGCTTGTCCATCCTGCAACCACCCTAAGTGTGAATGGTGGTCAAGTGCCATTATTTCAAGGTCTGCTCGAGCTTTGGTGCAGGGAGTGGAAGCAAAACAGTGACCGGTCGGCTTCGCCGGTATCACTTCCTGGCGGGATGGACAAGGTACACCAGCGTCCACTGAGCAACCCGGTACCCTGTAGATCCGGCCATCTGCTGAGGTCAGCAGGGTTAGGTACGCACTAAATCACGAAGGTTGCTGATGATCTGGGCAGCCGCCTGCTCTTGGGATTGCTCTCGCAGTAGCGCAAGCGCCTGTACCGTTCTGGGAATATCGGTGGCAGGTCTGACTGGCCGCCCCTCGTTTTGCACAAACGGGCCGTCGGTCTCAGTGAGAAGCCGATCAGCTGGGAGCGAGGCAACAAGCTTGCGGTGCTTGGCTGACGCCAGCATTTGAGAGTTGATAGAGAAGTAGCATCCAAGCTCTACGGCCCTCTTCGCTTCACTGGCAGAGCCGGTGAACCAATGAAGCACCACAGTCCCACGGTCGCTTGGCAGCAGGCGTTCGATATGGGACAACACCTTTCCGACACTTCGGACGCTGTGGACAGTTAGGATCTTCCCACCCTGCTCAGAGCAGGCCTCAAGCACCCTCGTGAACACCCTTTCCTGTGCGTCGAAGCTTCGATAGAACTGGGGCCCAGCGTCAAGCCCCACCTCACCAACGTATCGGGTCTCCTCAAGCAGGCGCTCCAACAGCGGCAGCTCAGACTCACGCTCCGCCACTAATTGTGGATGTAACCCCAGAGCGACCCGGACATGCTTAGCCGAGGCCGAGAGCTCACGGTTGCGCCGCCAGGCCTTTGGCGTCGTGGTCACGGCCAGGGTGGCCACCTCTGCCTGATCACACTCCAGGATGAGCCGTTCATGATCAGGATAAAGGTCAAGATGGCAGTGGAAATCCACCCACTTGGGAATCGAGTTTTTCTGCGGTTTCATAGTGGAATGGCTGTAACACCCTCTAGGTAATCGTCGACCTCAAGCAACCCGTCCCGGTACACCTGCTCAAAGTCGGCAAGGCGGTCAGGGTGATCGATCAAAGGCCCAGGCTCATGAATTGCGAACTTGGCACGGTGTGGCGCACGCTTCAATCGAGCGATTGCCAGTTGGAATGATCGCACATGTTCACCGTCGGCCTTGTTCGTGTCCAGCGCTTGAGCATGTAGATCCGGGATGACATATCGCGTCTGATCCGGCCCACAACCCCGGTGAATCGCTGCCCGCCTGATGATGCACGGAACGCAGAATCCACAGTGTTTAGGTGATCTATTTGAAGGATCGGGATGGTACCTTGCCTTTCCTGGTGAAGAACACGACATGGTGAGATGCACATGATTCGCGAGGAACACTGGGTCTAGGCACTGCTCAGCCATTTGACCTTTGGTGAGGTGGCTGAACATGTTGAAGAGCCTTGCGCTCAGCCCCAGGCGCCCAAACAGCTCGTTCACACGGGCCATGTAGTACGGATGGGTAGTACGTGTGCTGCATGCCCCCAGCCTGCGCGGATCCAGGGGGACGTTGAGAGAGATCAAGCCATTTTCAGGCACGTGGATCGTGATCGAGTCCCCGATAGCTTCCGCGGCCATTGCAGCCAGAGCGAAGAAAAGGAATGAGCGCGCTCGGAGTGTGTCCTCGCTACCGCCACCCTCCACGAGATCATGCGGGAACCCTACACGGGCCTGAACATGATTGATCGACGTCTGTGAAAACCGTTCCTGCAACGCCGTCCGGCAATCATTCTGATAGGTGCTGGTGCTATTGGTGTCCCAGTAGTGACTCACAAGCAAGGGTTTACTGCCTGCTGCAATCAGGTTAATGGCCCCAATGAAGCTGTCCATACCTCCCGAGAACAGGCAGACGCTGTCAGACTCATCTGTTGTCAAGCTGTCCGGCGCGGGAGATAACACATCGATACCGGAAGGGCGCGCACGGAAGACCAAGCGCCAGCGATCACCGGTGAGAAACTTCAGGGTTGAGGCCAGCATGTCGGATGCTGATGTCCACACTGACGGATCCGCAACGGGGATGTATAAATCGATCTCCCTCGTCCAGGCATTCTCAGACTCTGTGTCGCGGGAGATTCTAGTATCTGCCGCAGTCAGAGTTGCAGCCAGGAGAGCTAGATCTACCGCAGTCTCTCCGGGGGACATGCCTAGATCAGCCAACTGCTCAATGGCTTGGCCAATGCCATACTTCAATAGCCCACCTTCATCGATGAACTGGATGTTGGTGGCGACACTGCCCGGTTCAAGCAACGCAAGATCTTGGTCATCGCCTTCGCCAAGTCTGCAGATAATGCTGTGGTGGCTCATTCCAGATTCTCCGCTGCGGTGGCGATAAGGTCGAACGCTGCCTCGTAGATTGCAGAGGTGACCTGATTGACCTCCTGATCTGTGGGCGCAGGCCATTGCTCCAGACGGTTGGCGAGTTGTCCCCGGGTACACCCTGTGATGAATGAGCTCAGTTGGGATTGGATACGTTCAACGGCTTCCACATCATCCGGCATCGTGATGCCCCTGCCCCCCAAGTCGGCCATGATCATGCCCTCAATGGAATTCGCGACGAAGTCGAGGAAGAAGTTCTGCCGATCAGTTTGAGTCATGTCCTCGAAGCTGCCGGTGCCTGCATTGTCCAGCTCGGCAATCGTGTTGAGCGCGGCCTGGCGGGCCACTCCCTCATCTATAGCTCCCCCGGGCGGACAAATGAACTCAAGCAGAGCGAGCAGCACCTGGGAGGCCGGTTGCCCGGGGGCCACGGTGAGCTGCAGCCGCCGCAGTGTTTCCGCTGCGCCGTTGCGCTGAACGTCTCCGAAGATGGTGAGCAACTTCCCTGCGGTAGCCCGAGACGTCCCCATGCGGCGCGCGCCTCTTGCCGATCCACCCACGCCCTTGCGCACGTAGGAAGACAAGGCATTTCCCAAATCGCTTGGGCTACCAGTACGGACGAAGCGCGTGAAGCTGCTGCGCGCGCCCCGAAGTGAACCAGTGCCGGCATTGTTGACCGGCGTTGATGGGGGCGAGGCTGACTGAGATGGCGACGAACCCGGTTGAGACGGATTTGATTGGGTTGGCGCGGTTGGTTGGGCGGCCGGAGCTGCTGGTTGCGCTACATCATCGATCCAGGAGGGCACCAAGCCAGAGCTTGGGCCTCCATATCCTTTGGAGGTACCCATATTAAATCCTTATAATTTCCCACTGAATTCGAGTACGCGCTTGGCTGCCTTCTGCAGCGTTTCGTTCTCGACCTGCTGACTCCAGCCCCTCAAAATGCCCTCAAGTGCCTGGATAGCCGTTGTATCCTTGAGGCACTCATGCCACGGGGCGGGCGCCCACATTCCCAGCTTTTGCGTGGGCAGAGATCGGACGAATTCGACTAGACGCTTCTGTAACGCAGGGCGGTGCCTGACGAGCTCGATCAATCCCGCGATGCCCTTGGGTTGATCCGCAAAACTGTCCGCCTGGATGATTTGATCCCGGAGTGCGTCAAAAACAGTTTCGGCATCAACCTCAGCCAATCCCACTATTTCTTTCTTTGTCGCCGCCTGGCGTATATGTAACGTAGGGCCCATCAGCTTGTCGACCATCGCCTCGAGGTGACCCACCGCGACCTGCCCCATCAAAGAACTGCGCTTGTCTCGAGTCACGAAGATATAGGGGCGCAAATCAACCCCGGTGAGCGCGGGATCAATTGCCGCCCATCTGCTGATCCACTCGCTCTTTTCCCAATCGTTGACATCGCCGGAGCGAGCGACTGCCTTGAGCTTCGCAGAGCTTTTCCCCTCCTCGGACTCTGAAGCGGACGCCTTGGACTTGTTGGCCCGTTTTTCAAGCTCGGCTATGGCGGGTACTGTACCGTCCGCCTCGGCACTCGCGATCCGGGCCAGTTGTTCATAAAAGTCAGGATTAAAACGCTCAGCCAGCATGATTTTCGCAAGTACTGGACGACGGATGTCCTCAGCAAAACCTCGAGCATCGGCAACGGCGTAACGCAACATCATGGAGTTGAGGAAACGTTTGATCTGCCGCGGATTGCCCCGGGTGCCCTCGCTTAGAATCCGCGCCAGCAAGGCACTGGTGTCCAACGCCTCCTGGGCAAAGTCTGGAAGCGGGTTACCAAAAGCACCCACTACAGCTTTGCGATCGAGGCCCGTGCTCTTCCAGGGCCTAAGCATGTCCTGCTGGGCGGTGTGCAAGAGTGTTTTGAATCGATCGTCATCCGTCCTGACGAAGCTTTCGAGCTGAAGCAACGTGATATAGCTACGGGTTTCTGCCAGTCCAAGCGCTGGGATTCGGAACGGTACCTGGATGAGCTTCTCCAGGTAGTTACGTGCATAGGTCACTGGCCCCGCACCTTGTGGAAGGTCTGGGAAGTGCTCGCGCACCGCGTACTCGATCATAGCCTCGTCAGCACCCACCACGAATGCTGTCCGATTGACGAAGAGGAAGAGCCGAATGGCCTCAAGCGTAGCGATAGCTGTCTTGGGTAAGCATCGGTCAAGGTCGTCGACGATGACCACCAATTGGTCAATGTCTGCAGCCGTCAGCAGCTCCTCAAACTCGGCCCGGAATTTGTGCATGTGTTCGGGAAGCTGCTCAGATTCCTTCTCGGCATCCTTGATGAAGCCGCCGGCCTTCTCAGCTAGGCCCTTGAGCCCCTCAACACTCAAATGATCGCCTGGGTTTTGCACAAACGCAGTGATGGATTCCACTGCGCCCTTCAGTTGATCAATGCTAGGAATCCCGGTGAGCGCGGTGAGCCCTAATCCACCCGCTTGCTTGGCCAACTTGAACCAATCGACGCGACGCAAGACCTTCTTCGCTGCCTCAGCGACCTTAGCTGAGTCCGGGCGAGCACGCCGCAATTCATCAACGATGGTCTGGATAACGACGGTTTTGGCATCTTCAAAGCCTTCGAACGTCCATCCGTTAAACCAGATACAGCACACTCGCTTATCAGCCTTGAGGAGTTGCTCGGTCATCCTCAGGACACTGGACTTACCTGCCCCCCAGTCCCCGTGAACCCCGATGGTGACTGGAGCCCCACGCGACTCTCGAAGCAAACGCTCCACTGTTTTGGCAATAGGCGTGTAATAGAGCAGATCAGTAGCTGTCTCCTGGTCATTCAGGAACATGCGAAGAACTCCCTTTCTAGCTTTAGAAAATACGCAATAGCATGACCGAGCTCATAACAGCTGCTGCTAGATCACGTTCTGGGTTTCAAGAATTGCTGCGAGTAAGCCAAGATCCGCTTGCTGATGTCAATACGCCATTCGGCAGCGTAGTTGCAACGGCCGAACGAAGCGGTAGCGAGATGTCGACAGCTAAGCGCGACTCCTCAGGAACCGCGGTAGTACGCAATGCAGGCTGGTTGCCGAGCAATCTGCGAAATGTTAACTCGACTGGCTACTGGTATGCCGAGACGTGTGATGTCCAGATGGGATCACGTGACACATAGGACGCACATTAGCCGTAAACTATGGCGGAGGAGCGGAACGAGCCGAAGACTTGGTGTACTGTCATAAAAGCATCCCAATGTGGCCAGGTCGTAAAGCTACCTTGGAGACGAACCAATAGAAACCGCCTGATTTGAAGGCAAAGCTTGATGGAAAAGGCAGATCGGTACCTAAACGCCGGTACCCGGGAGAACACCCGCAAAAGCTACCGGGCTGCGATCGAGCACTTCGAAGTGACGTGGGGCGGCTACCTACCCACCACAGGCGATGGCATCGTGCGTTACTTAGCCGAGTACGCTGACAAGCATGCGATCAGCACGCTCAAGCAGCGGTTGGCCGCACTGGCGCAGTGGCACATCACCCAAGGATTTCCAGACCCGACCAAGACGCCCAACGTGCGCCAGATGATCAAGGGCATCCGCGTGGTACACCCCGCCCAGGTCAAGCAGGCCACGCCCCTCTTACTCACGCATCTCGAACAAGCCGTGAAGTGGTTGGAAGCAGAAGCCGCCGCCGCGCTCGATCGCGGTGACTACAAGACGCTTCTGCGTCACCGCCGCTCGGTGGCCATGGTGCTGATCGGATTCTGGCGTGGGTTTCGCGGGGATGAGTTGGCCAGGCTCACGGTGGAGAACACGAAAGCCTATAGCGGTGAAGGCATCACGTTCTTCTTGGCTCACACCAAGGGTGATCGCCTGCACGAGGGGACAACCTTTCAAACGCCAGCGCTGACAATGCTCTGCCCGGTCGAGGCCTATATCAACTGGATCACCGTTGCAGGCCTCGCGAAGGGCCCTGTTTTCCGCCGCCTGGATCGCTGGGGGAATTTGGCGGACAAGGCCATCCAACCCCACAGCCTGATTCCGATGCTGCGACGAATCTTCAAGGAAGCCGGGCTGCCTGAAGAACTGTACAGCGCCCACTCGATGCGACGGGGCTTCGCGACCTGGGCGTCGGCCAATGGCTGGGACATCAAGGGGCTGATGAGCTATGTGGGATGGAAGGATATGAAGTCGGCGCTTCGTTATGTCGATGCAGGCGCATCGTTTGGCGGCCTGGCTGCAAAGGCTTCTCCCGGGCGCTTGGGGGCATCCTGATCTAATCCGCAACGCACCAGCAGGTGAGCCTGGAACGCACATCGATCGCGCGATTACCACAGAGTTGTCCTTTGATCCTAGTCATAGCGACCGGAACGGACACCTGCAATTTGATCTTAATGCTGCTGCGTTTTGCGCAACCGCAATCAATCTCTCCTTCTTGGCTGGGTCGTCGAGATTGGAACTTCCAAGTGAACAAGGCTTTTACAGCGGCAACACTCGGCCGCTGCAAAGGCCTATCAAAAAACTAAAGAGCCTCTGAATCTTTAGCAAACAAGTTATTGATACCTTTCAGGTGCGATTCCATGTGAATGCAAATAAATTCGTTCAGCTTACTCGCAACGTTTGAATGGAGAGCAATTTTACCGATGCAAAGCGCGACAATGAATTCGAGTGCTGCCTCTCCCCGTGAAGACCCATAGCCTCGGACTATCCGCTTGATAATGTCAGACATCGCCATGCTGTAGCCTTCGTGCTCTCTATAATCCATTTCTGCCGGGTGAGCTGCCCGAAGAAAGGCGGCCTGAATCACGCCATCGTCGTAACGTGAAAAAACTTCCGGAGAGAGCAAAACCTGCTGAAGCTCGATTGAGGCTAACTTCCTACCCTCCTCAACTTTAGCGGATTGCCTGGCATTTTGAAGCACCCAGTTTATTGTCAGAAAAATCTCAACGCTGGTACTGGATGTCACATCTGTTTTGTCATTTACAAATGCAAAGCCTTTGGTGATCTTCATTGGTTCGCCCGTGCGACTTGAGCGCCAAAATGCGGACTTAATGAGACCAGAATCACCCGTGATCCTTAGCTCGTTGGCTCGCTCTATGACGAAAGCCGGTGGTCGAGAGCTTTGGCTAATAATCCGCGACAACAGGTTATCCTCCTCTTCCCAATGGCTATTGCAGATTGGATTTGAGACAGGGAATTCCAGATAGCTCTTGACCGAATAACGCTTAGCGCCACTGGGCGGCTGGGTCAAATTGGACGACAGCTCTGAAATCTGATCATACGATCGACCAAGGAGTGCTCCGACGAGATAAACCCGTGTGCCACTTTCCTGATTGCTTCTTAACCGTCGGCTCACGCTCAGTAATCGAGACCCCCTCTCGGCGGCCGCCGCCAAAATGAGAGCTCCACCGACAAATTTCTCCAAATTTTCCAGATCGTCAAAGCTCAGAAAATGGAGAATCGTGAGCCCGTACCCCTCCAATAGCGACTTGGCACGCGTTGCCATTGCCAAGCTAGCGGGGTCATTGTCATAGATAATGGTATTCGTCGATAGCGAGACTTCTTCAATGACGCAGTCACTGAGCCAGTTCTGAAACTCTTCGTCTGCTGCCAGCTTTGCCCTATCTGCCCAGACAGTTCTTCGGTTGCCAGTTACGCCTTGGCCATAGCATCCAAAAAAACCTTTGCCGACAAATTTTTCAAACCGTTCTTGCAACTTATCATGAGCATGTTTGACAGAAATGTTGAGAAATTTTGTCTCGGAATGCTGTGCTACGAAACGCTCACCTTGAATTCTGATCAATGGCCGAGGGTCTGAACCGTCGCTGGTGCTGAAATCATGGGGTTTCTCCAAGGGCAAAACGATTGAGCAGTATGGCGACTTCTTCAAAAATGACAGGATGGTTATTATTTTTGAGGCATCGAAACCATTCTCTTCGTACCATTTCTGCGCGAGGCCGCAATTGGTTGATGCCGAGATCAGGCAGAGCGCAACGCTGCCCGAAGGAGCGCAGCCCGACATACCTTCATATGATTTGAATGACCGAATAGCAAGAGGGCTATTTTTGCCAAAAGTGTTTAGTAACAGCTTTATTGACAAAGCGACAGGGAGAAACGAAATCGTGTCTATGTATATTACCTTTGGGGCTGTAGAAAGCTCCGCTGGGGCTACATATTTTAGGCAAGCCAGTGCAATGAAATGAGAGTTGGCGGCCTCTGCCAATAAAGCATCTGCCCTTATGAAATAATTGGCTGCGCGAGACGATGGCTTTGAAAATAAAAAGCCGGATGGCGCCCTCTCTAGCACATTGCATTTTCTTGCCAAGCACTTCAGGCCGGCATCCAAAATGTAATCGAATGAATTGGTTATCCGCTTACTGAGGTCTCTGTCAATGCCTTCATATATTTCGTGGCTTGAGAGTCGTCCATCATGACTAAAAAAACCAAAACCATATTTGACGTTGGATGATTGGCCCTTGCGCTGCAGGGCTATAGAGATATCAGAGCTGTCCTTTTTTAGCTCATCCTTGACCTGCCCCCGGAAGATATCAGGCGTCAGAAACAAAACATGATCTGGAAGGACATACTTTTGAAGCTGTACCTGCAATGCATGCGTGATTTGCTCGGGAGTTATCTGGTCAGGCCCGTTAAAAAACACTACAATATTGAGAGCGTTAGGAGAACCTTCATTGAGGCAAGCCTCAAAATCCAAGAAATCTGTCATCTTAGTTCACCGGGATGCATATAGTGAAGACAGTTCCTTCCACAGCTGACAGTTTTCCATCTGCTTTCCATGGCTTAGGAGCGAATTTTGCGGTCTGCGGCTTTCCGCTGAATGTTTGCTGAAGGGACAATCTCCCGGTGCGGAGCCTGACGAATGCTCTAAGATCATTCATGGCCTTCGTAGCTCGATGAAGTCCCATGCCAGATACCTCATCATCTTTTGATGTCACATGCTTCTCAAAGCACTCCATGGTTGCTGCCAATTCTTCTTCGATAGTGACGGTCGTTAGATCGTTAATGATCCGTCCGTGCTTGTGCGATAGCCATCTACGCGCCATGCCTGGGCCGCTATCAATAACTGAAACCTCCAAAAGGTCGAGGGTATCACCCTGCGTCATGTTGTTAGCTAGAAACCGTTCAAAGGTCGCAGCCGACCCGGTAAATTTATCTTTCAGCTGACTTCTCTGAACCTTGGTGTATTTGATAGTTAGCCCGCGCAATCCCTTTTTATATTTTTCACCATCAAGACTAGTAGTAGCATGCTGGTCGGCGTTTAATATCAGCTCAAAAATTACATTACCTAATGAGGCCAGACCATGCTTCATCAAGGCACGCCTATCTGCTTTGGTCTGCATCAAAGTGGATGCCTTGTCAATGATGCCTGCAAAAGCATCACTTGGATGTACTGTGGGCGGCACACCTCCAGCGTAAAAAGGTTTGATATACTCTCGTCGTGCACTGCTTACGCTAAACAGGTTGATAACCGTAGGACGGGCACCTCTTGTATTGCTCGTTTCTTTTAAAACTCCGTCGTACATCGCCTGAATCATTGGCAATAGTGTCAATAAAGCATCGCTTTTCTCGATCTCGATATGACTCTTGGTGTCAACTTTAGTGCACATCACCAAGCCGGCGAGGCCGGCGCTGGATCGACCTAGCGTGGCAACATGGGATGCCCATTCGTCTTCATCGCAGTGGAGGTGTAAAACCTTCTCACCCTCCCCTTTTGCCCAAGTGATGATGAGCTGGGTCAAGGCCGCTTCGATACCGAATATTCCGCCATAGCTGGTGTTAAGCGGAATCCGTACAGAATCATGCATTGACTCTGTTGCCAGCAGTTCTTCGATGCTGTCTATGGTTACAGATTTTTGAATGATCACTTCGCGTCCTTGTGCAAAGACTTGATACGGTGACTCGGTTGGCGACGTTCAGCTAGGCTTGAGGCACATGATCCTCAGCTCAGCTTGCCGTGATGGTTACAACTACTAGATCGAAGAACCTTGTTCATTCGCGTCTGCAGGCTCTTCATGATAATGCCAAATTGCTAGCGGATGATCCATCGCGCTGCCGTTTGGCCACCGACAACTCATTGGTGATGGGCTTCGCGAGAAACCCTACGAATGGGTCAGCTCACCGCTGGCGATGCATCGCGCTTGGCATCGGATGATCGCTCATCCGAATTGAAAGGGTCTTAAGAAAAGCGCACGCATTGCTACGAAAGCCCCTCCTGATACATGCAAAGGCTCTGACCATCAGGGCTTAGAAAGTATATGTGAAACCGGTTTGAACCGTGTGAGGTGCACCTGGGCATCCGCCGTTTTCCAGGCCATGGAGCACGAAGAGGGGACTTTCCTGCCTGGCCATTCAGTTATGACGAGCTGGAGCAGTGGTACGCGCAAGCAGAGTTCCTACCGAATCAAATTTAAAAAGAATTTCAAGCGGGGAGACGACAGCCTGATCACCTCATGCTTCGTCTCCGACGCGTTCATAGAAAACTACAAGCTCAAAAACCTGATGGCAGTGCGGCTTTCTAAGATCGCCGAGAAGGACAAGCCGACAGCGTTCGTGTTTCTCTACGGCCAGCCCGCAATACGGACGTCGAATGAACGTGACTACGCAAACTTCGATCTGAAGAATCTCGACATGATCGATGTGAACTACGACTGCCCCCTTCCACCTAGATACGATACGTAGACTGTCTCACACTGCGGCAAAGGACGGCTCTGTAACGTCCTGCAAGCCTGGCGCACCCCAGCTTGTCAGATTTCAAGGCGATGGAGCCCATACGGGCAGCGTGGATGTACCAGCCTTGTCGGTAACGATGGCCAGGCTTTGCCGGGCGCGAGTTGCCGCGACGTAGAACGCCGCTGCAGCTGTCGCTTCCAAAGCCGTACCCTTCCTGATAAAACTCTCAATGTTGGCGGTGGGTGCGAGCAATACTCGGTCAAACGTCGCACCTTTCACCCCTTTGAAGTTCTGAAAATCCAGGTTGAGGTGCTTCGCTGAGCTAACCGAATGTCTTAGGCATTGCGGTTTATATTGGCTGACGTACTCATCGACATGCCGCGTATGGAGAAGGAAGACGCCATCATGCTCGGTCTCATCGAGGTTCTTCGAGGTAGTGCTAGGAAAGCCCCACGTGGCGTCGAAGATGGTATCGGAGAAAGTCGCAATCTCCGCCCTGCATCGGTAGGTTGTGGTTGCGTAGGCGATAGTGAGTAACCCCTCAGCCTCTCTATCTCTAAACCATTCAAGCGACGCGGCGTAACCGAATTTCTTGTTCTTCTGGCCTCGGGGATTTGTAGACAAGACTGCCTGCCTGACGTCCCCCACCATCCGAACATCAATTTTGGAGCCGAGCAGAACTTCGAGGATTTCCCAATCGAAGCTGGCAAGATCCTGGACTTCATCGATCAGTATCTCGTCGTAGATGCATTCGAGCCGTCGCAGGAGCGCCGGCGTCGCCTCCATGAGCTCAAAGGCAAGCTTGCCGAGTTCGCATGCATACACTCGATCTCCTGAGTCCATGAACCTGTTCTTGCCTTTGGCAAACTGGAACGGTCTCCCTTCGAAATCGAAGCCCATGACCCGCTCCTTCGGGAATTTGAAGCGTAGGAATGGTTGGGCAAAATGACGAAGCAGGAAGGTGTACCAGCCCATGACCTCTATCGTGCTGCTGTTGCCTGCCTGGTTCGCTAGCCGCGAGCTGATTTCTTGCTGGTTCGTTTGCGTGAACGTGAGCAGCGCGATCTTCCGGTCAGTCGCTTTCCCGCAGTAATCGACAAGGCCCTGCGTCTTTCGTCCGCCAGCTACTGCGAGCGTCAAATGGTTAGGCATTTTGGATGAACTCCGCCGCTTCCTTCATGTAATTCGGGGCGGTTAGGGGGTTCGGGGACTCAGCGATGAGCAAAGCTCCCTCAGTCTTTTCTCGTGTCATCCAGGTCACAAGGTCGGCTTTTGGCGTGATCCCAAGAACATCCCGTAGATGAGCTTCACCGTTCGCTGTGATCAGTTGCGGTTCGAGGGTGCGGCCGTCACCCACTTCGCCTATGAAGAGTTCTCGCTTATTGCCGTCCAGCCACTTCTCGACCGGAACTCGAAGATCCGCCGGCTTAATGCCGTCGTTATCCCGCATTACAGCGACCGGCTTATCAACGGCAGCACAAAGCTCCAGACAGCGGGCCAGCGCAAGTCCACGCATACAGATGACATCGACCCCGGCAGCCATGGGTGTTAAGCGGTGAACGTCGTTGAACACCCTTTCGAAAATGATTTCGTCAGACGGCCCTTCCACCAAGACAACCTTTTTAGCCAAAACTAGACGGAGCGTGTCGTAACCTGGCAGGCGCTGGAAGTACCGGACGGTGCCGGGATCAAGAGCAGTGATCTTCGAGGCATGATTCCGATTCAGCAAGTGCAGGGAATTGAGACCGAGCCGATTCAGCACGTAGGTGCTGTGCGTGGAAACAAACAACTGTTGGTCGTCAGATGCAAGCTTTTCTACACGGTCAAGAAGCGTCGACAGGCTGGTATGAGAGAGATGATTCTCTGGTTCTTCGATCATGACGATCTTCACTTTCGCTGAGTGACGCTTCATCGCGAGCGATATCTTGATCGCAGCTTGTTGACCCTGTCCTGCCATCGAGAAGGGAACGTTGTCTACGTGAGGCGTAATGACGCTTTCCCAGGACGTGCGCGATGTCTGATCCATAGCCAATGCCATGGGTTCCGCCAACAAAGATGCACCCAATGTCGAGAACCTTGTATTCACTGTCGCCAGAGCACCCTCAGTCATCGACGCTTTCACCGTACGAAAGCCCAACGATATCTCAGCTTTCTCGGTGGTCTCCAAGTGATCGCTCAGAATTTGACGAAGGTGGTAGTCCACACCTGCTGAAGATTTGACTGTCCTGGAATCGATGGTTGCCACCGACAGTACCCGTGGGCGCTTCGTTAGCTCACGGTCAGCGAACGATCGCCATTCGCACGTGTAGTACTCAACGGGCAGCAGGGCATTAGGTGCCTTTAGCCAGTCATCCAGCATGTCCTGATACTCTTCGTTGGGGTAGATCCTCAAGAAGACGCCCGGGCATGCATGAGTTGGCACGGCTGTGTTCACGGCACCGCAGAGCACCTGCAATTCATCGTCATCGCGAAGGTATAGTTCGATCAGAATTTCGGGCAGTGCGGGTTTCTTGCCGGCGGTTCGTTGCGCTACAAACTCCTGAACGAGCTCAGTGTTGAACCAGTGCGGGTTTAATTCTTCAAGAACGCTGCGGCCGCCGATCCGGCCGTTCAGGGCCAGCGAGACCGCTTCCATCAAGGTAGATTTACCCGCATCGTTCCCCCCCACCAAAATGTTCATTTTAGGGTTGGGGAGAAGGTTGAAGTCCTTGTAGATGCGGTACCCACGGATGTGAATTCTGGTGATCATGATCGTCATTCCCTTGGCGAAAAAAGCAGTGGTGACTCGGTGTTGGATCTGGCTTACCTTGATGCTATAGGCGAACTGCGTGGCATGTCGAAATGGATTTAGCATGCGTACTACTACACACAGTTACGCGAGGCTCTTTAGCCAGGCATGGCTTTCGGCGTCGCCCCGGTCACCTGTACGGCTGCGCCTGAAACCTTTACACCCGTCAGGGGTGTCACGCGAAGTAAGTAGCATACTGGACTGATACCTGAACGCCTGAACGCCTGAACGCCTGAACTGCTGGTGTCGCGCCCTTCAGGATCACAGCGGTTTAGAACGAAACCGCTGCGAAGACTGAAAACGACAATGATGCTCCAACAGCAATTTTTTCTCCTATAGGAGTTTTCATATCGTTCTTCAAGGACATTGAGGAAGCGATATTATCCCATGCACCGATCGTAAGAATGAGAGCTGTTGGAGTAATAGACCTGCCAAATCCTGAGCCAAAAGAAAGGGCCATCGATGGCCCTTTTGTAGTAAACCCAAGACTACTTGGAAAGCCACGACTCAACCACGTCCGAGCCATGCTCATTTTTCCAAGCCTTAAGTAGCTTGTGATTCCCACCTTTGGTCTCAACAATCTCACCGCTGTGCGGGTTCTTATAAACCTTCAACTCACGAGCCTTGCGGGTGCCCTTCTCTGGCGCCGCCAACGGAGCGGATTTGCCACGCGTAGCAGCCGTAGGATCCAGCAGACTGATCACGTCACGCAGGCTGTAGCCATACTCCCCCAGCAGACCGCGCAGTTTGCTCTCAAACTCCATTTCGGCCTTGAGACCGGAGTCATTTTTCATGGCATCAAGCTCAGCAAGCTGGGCGGCGAGTTGTTGCTCAAGTTTTCGGTATTCAGCAAGACGAGACATAGCAATCCTTAGATGATGAGCAAGAACATATCACTAGATATTAGGGGTTCCTACGCACTCAGTCATCTAATATTCCAATGGGGACACCTGCGAGCCTTTCATCGCGATCTCTGGCAAAACTCAAAATCTCAGACCATTTTGAAAAATTTACCGCCACAAGGAAGTATTGGAAACGAACAGGTTGCGGACACCCGCCGAAGCCAAGCTTTGGTTACAAAATCACGCGGTTTCAATTCAGGCGTTTGCACAGGCGCACCACTTAGATGCAGCCACTTGTTATCAGGTGCTTGACGCTCGTAAAAAAGGGTTGCAGGGTAAAGCTCATCAGGCCGCCATTGCGTTAGGCATAAAGCCAAACATTTCCGGAGACGAGCCTTTATATATTGCCTCTGCCCCGACCTAATCCGAGCCAATCGTAACGTATTGATGGCTTCACCCCAGTTAAATTAGTAGGGTTTAGTAAAGCGTGATCAGCGCCCTGCCGTGGTCAACAATCTATCAATTGACTCAGCTAAAGCGTCGTAAAACCTCTCCACCTCTGCTACGCCAGAAGCACGCAGACTTGCGTGAACCAAACGTTTTCCGATATGTAACTCGGTATGGATGCCGGCAGCTTTTAGTAGCGCCGCATATT
The DNA here is from genome assembly GCF_900143095.1 of Pseudomonas asturiensis. GTDB lineage: Bacteria > Pseudomonadota > Gammaproteobacteria > Pseudomonadales > Pseudomonadaceae > Aquipseudomonas > Aquipseudomonas asturiensis. Next base: position 109,460 of record NZ_FRDA01000013.1, read on the forward strand.
CCAAACCGTGATCGAATAGAGGATCAAACTCGGCCACTCCTATAAAGGCCGGTGCCAAGCCAGCAGCATCGTAGTTTTTCAAAGCCAGCGCCCGCGGATCTCTTTTGAGCTTTTCGTTCGGAACGTAACCTTCCAAGGAAACGGCGAGGCCTGCCGTTGAAAGCATGGGAGCATTCGCATGCTGTTGCATTGATCGCATTTCTTCACTGTCCGTTAGGACTGGATAGACCAAAGCCTGACAACTAGGCTGCTGCTCCCCCTGATCCTTGAGCGCTACACACAACCCGGCGGCCAGGGTGCCACCCGCGCTGTCACCAGCCACCCCCATCCGGGCGCAGTCGACATATGAAAGCTCACCATTTTTAAGTGCGAGCCAAACCTTAAGTCCATCTTCCAGCGGGGCCGGAAATGGATGCTCCGGTGCTAGCCGATAATCGATAGCTACGATAGCCACGTCGATTCGACGAATCAGCGCATAGGCAAACCAATCATGTGTTTTGTGGCTCCCTAGATCCCAGCCGCCACCGTGGAAATAAAGGAGAGAAGGCCAGCCACCTAACGGCGCTACTGACCTCGGCACGTAGGTTCGCACTGCTAACCCACCTAGGGTGTGATCTTCGATGACAATGCCCAGTGGGGGCTTTGGTGTGAAATACGCACAGGCCTCGGCGAACATTTCGCGTCGGTCTGAAAGTCTTTGAGTCTTTGAAACAAATTTTGAGCTTTCTGCAATGTACGCAGCTAGCGCCGGGTCAAGCTCGTAGGCGCTCATTCTTCAGCCCTCTCAATATTGAATTCCCACAAAGCTTATCAAGATGTCTGGCTGGAGGGGCACTTCTAGATCGGCCAGTAAGCTCGAGTCTCGCCATGTGGGAAATCCTACAGCCGCGCGAGATGATCCCCCTTTGTCGCCAGAGCAGTAGGCCATAGGATCAGCCACAACGCAGGGCTGGCTGAGCCCGGAATACTACGAAGCTTGGAGAATAATAATGGCGATCCACCAATACGCTGAAGAATACGATAACGATAAAAAGCGCAATGTCGCTGTGACTGATGACGTTCTTGCAAAGCTTGCACGTTGTTCCAGCGGCTCCCTGACCACTCAACTGTTCAAGCGAGGCTTTCGTCAGCCTGCGTTCGTGGGGCTGCGGGCGATGTGCCCCCAAGCGAAGCCTTTTGCAGGTCGGGCGTTTACAATGCGCTTCATTCCCGCTCGGGAAGACATCGATACCTACGGCACAATGACCACCCGCCCGAACGGGGACAATCTGCAGTGGCAGGGCATTGAGCAGATTCAGCAGGGTGACGTTCTCGTTATTGATAGCCGCAATGATCCCGCCGCTGCGTCGGCAGGAAATATTCTGGTAACTCGCCTGCTTGCACGTGGTGCTCGCGCCATCGTCACCGACGGTGCGCTACGTGACGGTAGCGAGATTGCTGGCATGACTCTCCCCGCCTATGCGCGCGAAATCACCGCTACAACTCGAATCTCCTACCACCACGTGGCCGACCTCCAAGTCCCGATCGGATGTGCAGGCGTCGCAGTTTACCCTGGCGATGTAATTGTCGGGGACTCGGATGGGCTGACACTCGTCCCAGCACACCTGGCAGCTGAGCTCGCCGACGTCTGTCTTGAACAAGACGACATCGAGCATTACCTCGCTATGCGGATTGCTTCTGGTGAGCCACTGTGGGGCGTCTACCCACCAAGCCCCGAGGCTGTTGCTGCATACCAAGACTGGGTGGGGTCGGGCCGTCCTTTGATTCCTTCGATCATCTCGAATAAGGCCTGAAATCATGACAGAACATAAGCATGCCAAAACGATTCGGCGGTACTTCGACGCTTGCAACGAAGCTGATTACGACAAACTCGTTTCCTGTTTCACACCAGGCGCCGTCCACTACTTTCCGGATGGACTGCCCGAGATTCCTTGGCGTACCGCGGACACCATCGCTCGTAAATGGCAGTGGTGTGTGGAAAACCTTGGTTCGCAGTGGACTATCGAAAAGATCCTTGTAAGCCACGATAGCGACGAGGCCGTTATCGAATGGACGCACTGGAAAACCAAGCTGGGTACGGCTCTTCGCGGTGACGAATGGTACATCTTCGACAAAGACACCGGATTGATTCAAGAGATTCGCGCTTACTACGCGTCACCAGCTGACAAGCAAGTCAGTGTCAACGAACTTGTCGCTTTTGATTACAAAGGTCGGGGTTACCACCTTGAGCCGCTAGGTGCTCCGAAAACGAAGGAGTCAGGAACATGAGCCAGTCCAATCCCAATGCCTTGATTGATGCAGCGGTCGAACTAGCATTACAGGCCGCGCCACGACTGGCGCAAGCGAGCGCCGCTGAGCGGGCTTCGCTGCTTACGAAACTTGCCGAAGTACTGGAATCTCATCAAGAGGATCTGGTGGCTATAGCTGATGAAGAAAGCAACTTGGGTTCTGCTCGCCTTAACGGTGAAGTGGCACGTACCGCATTTCAGCTGCGCGGATTCGCTGACCAACTTCGTGCAGGTGCAGCACATCGACGAATTGTGGATGAAGCTGTTAATGGCCCTCCTCCGTCAGGTCGTCCGCAGCTCACGCGAGTATTGCGCCCGTTAGGCCCAGTGGCGATGTTTTCGGCTAGCAACTTTCCATTTGCATTCTCTGTGCTGGGCGGTGACACCGCATCGGCGTTAGCTGCAGGATGCCCAGTCGTGGTTAAGGCTCACTCGGGCCATCCACGCCTTTCGAAGGCAGTTTTCGATTTAGCGAGTGGGGTCATAAAATCTCTAAACCTGCCTGAAGGTGTATTGACGCTGATTGAGGGTGCTTCCCGTGGAACAGGTGGGTACCTCGTACAGCATCCCGGTATTGCAGCAGTTGCATTCACTGGCTCCTACCAAGGTGGCACTGCGCTCTGGCGGCTGGCTAACGAACGCTCGCGCCCTATTCCATTTTTCGGTGAGTTGGGCTCCATCAATCCATTAGTAGCGCTTCCCGCGGCGCTTGAGTCGGACGGTCACAACCTTGCCAGCGCACTGGCAGGCTCGATCACCATGGGCTGTGGCCAGTACTGCACAAGCCCGGGTGTCATCATCTTGCTCAAGGGCGAAACAACTGACCGGTTCATTGAACAAGTGAGTGCCGGGCTCGCACCGATTCAAACGCACGCGATGCTGACGACATCAATGCGCGAAGGCTTCGAGCATGCCAGCGCGGAAGTTGCAAAAAGCGCTACAACGGTGATTCAAGGTGACGATAGCGAAGGCCCCGCTCCTCGGTTGTACAAGACCGATGCGGCGTCGTTTATAGCAAAACCACAACTGCGCGAAGAAATGTTCGGGCCGGCAGCGCTAGTGGTTGAGGCTTCAGATATTTCTCAAGTGGTGGATGTGCTCCAAGCGATTGGCGGCACGCTGACTACCACCCTATGGGGGGCGAATGAAGATATCCCGGATAGCCGTGCTTTGGTAAGCGCAGCCGAGAGGATTTCAGGGCGCTTGCTCTTCAAGGGTGTACCAACAGGTGTAGCGGTTTGTGCTGCTCAGAACCACGGTGGCCCGTGGCCTTCGTCGACTGCGCCGCAGACGACTTCGGTTGGATATGCGGCCATTGAGCGATTCCTGCGCCCAATAGCTTTGCAAGATGCCCCAGCCTGGGCCCAACACTAAGCGGAGGATTCATAATGATGCGACATATCGTGATGTTCCGCCGCCTGCCGGGCGTAGATGCTCAGCCCTTGCTTGAGGCGGACTTAGTTGCACGGATGCGGGCATTACCCGAAAAGATTGATTTTATTCGAGACTGGCGCGTTGTGGCTAACGAGCTCGAACGTTCCATTTGCTGGGATTATCTAATCGATTCCGAATTTGATAACGCTGATGCGGTTGCACGCTATCTGCCGCACCCCGCACACCAAGCGCTAGTAAAAGATCTGAAGCAATACTTCGAATGGGCTGCGGTCGACTACACCGCCTGATACTTCAGACTATAACAACAGTCGCGCCCCCATGAGGGCGCGCGGAGACATTGATGAATAATAAAAAACCCTATCGCTGGACGATATTGGCGATGCTGTTCGTAGCCATGGTCATCAACTATGTTGACCGGGCAGCACTTTCTATAGCAATGCCTTTTATCACGCAGGAATATCACCTGACGCCCTCAGAGAAGGGCATGATCTTCAGCAGCTTCTTTTTCGGTTACGCCTTATTTTGCTTTGTAGGCGGCTACCTGGCAGATCGCTTTGGGCCTAAACGCGTCCTGACCTGGTCAATGGGCTTTTGGTCTGTACTGTGTGGCGCAACAGCTCTAGCGTTCAATTTCTGGTCTCTCCTGATCGTGCGGGCACTGTTCGGGGTCGGCGAAGGCCCGGTGAGTACGACAGCAAACAAAGCCATTAATAGCTGGTTTCCGGTCAAGGAACGCGCTCGTGCAATCGGATTTGCTCAGGCAGGCGGGCCCTTGGGTGGAGCATTGGCTGGCCCCATAGTTGGCTTTCTAGCCATTTGGCTGGGATGGCGCGTAGCGTTTATTGTCATTGCATCATTCGGCCTGTTGTGGGCGCTGGCCTGGTGGAGGATGGCGACGTCGACTCCTGTCGAGCATCCCAAAGTAAGTCCGGAAGAGCTGGCAGCAATCAATGACGAACGCGAAGTTCCGGTACAAGCCATAGGTGATGCTCCAAGAACACCCGTGCTGAAGATCATCGGACAGCGTGCAGTCATCGTTATGGGCCTTTCACTGTTTTGCTACAACTACATCCTGTACTTCTTTATGACATGGTTTCCGAGCTATCTGATTGATGCCAAGGGCATCGACTTGAAGTCCATGAGCATTGTCACTGCACTCCCTTGGTTCGTCGGCACGTTGGGTTTTATCGGTGGCGGATTGCTCATCGACTGGGTTTTCAAGCGCACAGGTCGCCGATTATTTTCCCGTAAGGTTGTGCTGGTTACTTGCCTGCTAGTCGCTGCCCTGTGCGTGGGTTTTACCGGCCAGCTCGAAAGCGTGACGAGCGCGGTAGTAGTCATGACATTGGCAGTCGGCTTCTTGATGCTTTCGGCGCCTGCGTACTGGTCAATGATTCAGGACGCGGTGCCTGATCACCAGGTGGGAACTGCTGGTGGGTTTATGCATGGTTTGGCGAACCTCTCCGGCATCGTCGCGCCTACAGCCACTGGTTTGATTATTCAGTCCACTGGTACCTATGGCAGTGGCTTTGCTCTGGCTGGCGGTCTAGGAATTATAGGTGCTTTGATCGTGGCGTTTTTTGTCACTAATAAAGCGGTCGCTAACCCTGAACTGGCTATAGCTTGAATTCGGAAGCTAGGCCGATCATTGGCCTAGCTCTGGCAAGAACGAGGAACCTCAGCGATGAAAACCTTATTAATTACCGGTGCGGCTGGCATCGTGGGAACTGCCCTGCGTCCTTTGTTGCGCGCCCACTATCATCTTCTATTGCTTGATCGACGGCCTATTGCGGATCTGCAACCTGGTGAGAGCGAGCTCATCGGCGACCTCTCAGACCCGGAGCTGGTTGAGCAGGCTGTTGAAGGTGTGTTTGGAATACTGCATCTCGCGTGCGCGCATGGAACAGGTATTTGCTTCCAGGATACAGTCGAGCCTAACTATCATGCGACCCTCTACCTGCTAGAGGCTGCTCATAGACATGGTGTCCAACGGTTCATCTTTACCAGTAGCCATCATGTGATCGGGCAATACCGTACAGATGCTGCCCACCACTTCGATAACATGCCATCGGCACCGGATAGCTACTACGCCATGAGCAAAGTATTCGGAGAAGCAGCCTGTGCCGCTTTCACACACCGCTATCAGATGGCGACATTTGTGATTCGTATTGGCAATGCCGATGCGCAGGTAGCAGACGCCCGCCGCCTGCGGATGTGGACAAGCGCTCGTGATCTCGCTCAGTTGGTAAGCATCGGGTTGGAGCATCCTGAGATAGGTCATGAGATTGTGTATGGCGTATCAGACAGTCCTAATCCGTTATTCCACAATGCCCGCGCGAGAGCGCTCGGCTACCGACCTCAAGATAATGCTCAGGACAACCTCTCCCCCAGCTACCTTGCCTACGAGGCAATGGATCCTGATGCCTCTGGACGCGATCATGTTGGGGGCGCCTACGCTGGCGCTCAACTGGTGAGTTTGCTCGGTGCGCGTGCATGAAAATCGTAAGCTTGAAAACGTTTATCGTTGAAATCCCTTTCCATGATGGGGGTAAAGAGAAAGTCATCACTCCCATGACCTGGCACACCTTGGAGAATGTTCTCGTTCGCTTAGAGGATGAGCTGGGCAATGTGGGGTGGGGCGAAGCCTTTGGGTACTTCGTGTCAGCGTCAGTCCGGGCCATGATTGATCGCCTTATTGCGCCCTTAGTGGTCGATAAATTGGTCACCGATATTCCTGCGTGGAATCTGCAGACTCAGTTGCAATGCCATATTTTCGGACGGTATGGGATTACCATGTTTGCCCTGTCCGGTGTCGATATGGCCCTCTGGGATCTTAAGGCTCAGCGTGAAAGAGTTCCTCTCCACCGCCTTCTTGGGCAGCAGAGCCGGGATGCCATTCCTGCCTATGCAAGCTTGGTTCGCTATAGCGACAGCACCTTGGGCCCTGCGGCCTGCGAACGTGCGTTGCTCCAAGGCTTTAAGCACATCAAGCTGCATGAGAACTCTGTGGATGAAATCGCTGCATGCCGTCGGGCCATTGGAAACGATATTCCTCTTGCGACTGATGTGAATTGTTCTTGGACGATCAATGACACCCGGGAATGGATTCCTGCCCTGGCTGACCTAGGTTTGGCATGGTTAGAGGAGCCCATTTTCCCGCCGGAAGATTACGTTGCGCTTGCGAGTTTGCGAGGGAAAGGTGTATCCATTTCAGCAGGCGAAAACTGGTGCACCTCCGTCCAATTTGAAAGCGCTCTCTCGCAAGGCGCCGTCGATTCAATCCAACCTTCCGTGACAAAGGTTGGCGGCATAAGCGAATGTCTGCGTATTGCGAAGTTAGCAGCGAAGTATGAATCCCTTGTCCTACCACACAGTCCGTATTTTGGGCCCGGTCTGCTTGCAACCCTGCATTTGGCCGCTGTTCAGCCTGACGTACCTTTAGTTGAGTATCACTTCGTCGAAACCGATGGCTGGCTGTACGACATAAAAAGTCTACGCCAAGGAGAGATGATGAATGTGCCCGCGGGATCAGGGCTAGGACTTGAACTCAACATGGATGTCATGGAAAAGTTTAACCGTAAATAATTATTAGCTTACGCAGTACCACGCCCCCGATGCGCAAAAGACGCATCGGCAGGGGTTTTGCACGTTCAAAATCCGGATCTAATTAATGAAAACTTTAAAACTGCAGAATTCCATCTGGGAACTTGATCTTGCGCCCAGCTGGGGTGGTCGTGTATCAGCGCTAAGAGCAGAAGGTCTAGACATCGTCACCCCATTAGTGGCCAGTACATTCGATCCCGTTGTGTGGCCCAAAGGCGGTATCTATCCATTGATGCCCTACTCCAATCGCTTACGCAACTCGAGCTTGTCACACGGCGGATTGACAGATGCACTGCCCGTACACCCAGCAGCCGCACCTCATAGCCTCCATGGCGTCGCGCATACACTGCCTTGGGACGTGATTAATCAGGACGAAGAAATCATTATTCTTCGCTGCCTATACGAGGGCGAGCACTGGCCGTGGCCGGTGCGTTTCGAACAACGCTTCGCACTGCAAAAGAATCGCTTAACCATCGACCTCAAAGTGACCAATCTAGGCACTTCATTGATGCCTGCCGGCCTTGGTCTGCATCCCTACTTTCAGCGACATAAAGAGATGCAAGCGCAGTTCAATATAGCCGAAATCTGGGAAATCGATAGCGACTATCTCCCCACAGGAGTAGTTCGTTCAAATAATCAGCTGATCGTAATGGATAACGAGCTGGACGAAGAGCTTGCTCTATATGGCGGAGGCTGGGACGGTCAACTTCAAGTTAATTACCCACAAGGCCAACTGATTGTCGAAACCCAATCGCCGCTGACTCATTTCATCGCTTTTGCGCCCCAAGACGCACCTTACTTCTGCTTGGAACCTGTTTCCCACGTGGCGGACGCGTTTAATACCCCCCCATCAGAATGGAAAAAAACAGGCACTCAACTTCTGGAGCCACAGCAATCTTTGACGGCCTGTGTGGCTTTCATTTGGAATAAAAAATAACCGCATCTTCCACACCCGCATGACTTATTCTAAGGAAAATAATAACAATGAAATCCTGCCTGTTTCGTCAGTCTGCCATGCCTGTCATTACGCTTGTAATAACTCTCCCCGCCTGCGCTCAAGCTGACTTCTATGAAGACGGTAAGGCAAACCTCACGCTTCGCAATTTTTATTATAATCATGATTTACGAGATTCAAGGGCACCAGCCCAATCCAAAATTGAAGAGTGGGCGCAAGGATTCATTTTCAGAGGTCAGTCGGGGTACACCGATACACCAGTTGGCCTTGGCCTGGATGTATACGCAGGGCTGGGGTTAAAGCTGGACTCATCGCCGGATAGAAGTGGCAGCGCCTTGCTTCCAGGAGCCTACAAACGTGCTGGGGCGCCTCGTAACGCTGATCCTCGCTCACATGACGAATACTCAGAAGCCACAGCTGCAGTAAAGCTCAAAGTGTCAAAAACCGAGCTGAAAGTAGGCGGGTTGTTCCCTAAAATTCCGCTTGTGTATGCGGGAGACTCTCGTCTACTCCCTCAGTTCTTCGAGGGAGCGATGCTCGACATCAATGAGATAGAGCACTTCTCATTCAGTCTTGGGCAAATGCGTCAGGTGAACTATCGCGAATTCAGCGGAGCCAAGGCTATACAAACTGGCAATTACTTGAACGCTTCAAGCGATAGGTTCAATTACCTAGGGGGTACATGGTCTCCCGATGGCAACCTTTCAGTAGGGGTCTGGGCTGGACGCCTTGAGGATGTCTATCAGCAAGTCCTCTACACGGGCAGTAAATTTGTGGATGTCGGCTCTTGGCGATTCGGAGGGACACTCAACTATCTCGACAGCAGGGAGAGCGGTTCCGCGTTGGCCGGCAAGCTGGATAGCCGAATGACGTCCGGTTTACTAAGCGCCGCATACGGTTTTCAAAAGATCACCTTGGGGTACCAGGACAATGCCGGAGACAGCGCCCTGCCCTTTCTCCACGACACAGACCTGCCCGGGGTCGCGAATGCTATCCAGGTGCTTAGATTCGATCGTGCAGGTGAACGATCTTGGCAAGCGCGTTACGACGTCGACTTTGCCGGGCTAGGAGTACCGGGACTTACCGCGTTTACTAGATACGTTCGAGGCGATAATTTTGTCGCCAACGGGCAAGAGGGCAAAGAGTGGGAGCGCAACATCGACATCAGCTACGTCATTCAAAGTGGTGCGCTCAAAAATCTAGGGTTTCGACTACGCAATGTCGAAATCCAGGGAGACGTAACCGGGAGGCGCGACGAGAATCGCGCCATCATTTCTTACACTTACGCGCTTAAATAGCTTCACGTAGGCCCACGCGTGATAGCCGCCGACTCACCGCGGCTATCTAAAGGCGCACTCATCACTGTGCCTGACCATGGCGCAGTCTTGAGCGCTTCGCGACTCACGGCTTGGCGCGCTGACGTGATGAACAAAGTTCCTCCTTGCGCACCGCCGAAACAAAGATCCGTAGGGGATGCAACGGGCACCCCAAGCATTCGCTCAAGCGTCCCTTCCCGGTCAAATTTAACGATGCTCCAACCACCCGAAAGAGCAGTCCACACCCCACCATCCAGATCCACCGCAAGTCCACTCAGCAGACCTGAGCCTTTGGGAAGAGTTGCGAAACGACGTACCTGACCGGTGGACTCCAGGCGGAATATTGTCCCTGAATCGGCGGCTAGCGCGAAGAGCTGCTCACTTGGGGAATCCCAAGCCAGTGCGCTGATGGCTTCATTGAAATGCCAGTGGCTAGAAAGCGTTCCATCACGATTGATTTCTCCAACTTTCCACTGGCCGCCAGTCATGCGAATTACAGCCCAGAGCTTTCCCGCACGATCAGTACACAGGCAAGTCGGTACACCGAAGCCCCACTTCCCACGCGCACGGATTCGTCCTGCAGTGATAAAAAGGTACTCATGATCCAGCGCTAAAAATACGCCATCCGGTGTGAGTTCCATACCAATAATGGGATGCTCAGGTCGAAACACGCTTTGTGTACCATTAGCATCGTGCCGATAAACAGCAGGCCCTAATCGATCTGCCCAATACAAGCATTTTTCGCTGTCACTCCATCTTGGCAGCCCCCCCTGAAACGCCCATTTCTCACTCAGCGGCTGCAGTACATCAGATCGATGATGTGTGTGATGTACAGCCAACTGGCTACCGACACGAATTGCAGAGGCTGCTACCTCCGGGCCTAGCAAATCCAAACGCTCACGGGTTAGGCGGTATGCAGGCCCAGCGATACTTAAAGCGCCCCGGACATGTCCTGCGGAGTCGACTATTGGAGCAGCTACGCAGCGAATGCCAAGCGCAATCTCTTCGTCATCGATGCCATACCCCCGAGCCCTGGTAACCTCCAATTCAATAGTCAATTGCTCACGATCGGTGATGGTCAAAGGGGTGAGCGCTGTCAGTTGCATGTGCCTCACAAGATCTCGTCGCTCGCTCTCGGGCATAACGCTAAGTATGGCTTTGCCCTGCCCTGTGCAATGCATGGGCTTGTGCTGTCCCATAGCTGCGGCAGACCTGTGGGTATGTGCACCGTCACACCGCTCTAGCGAAAGCACCTTGTCATTGTCTCGAATCGCCAGATAAGTCGTTTCGCCAGTCAAATCGCGCAATGCACGTAATTCAAAACTTGCAGCTGAAACAAGATCTGGTTCCAACCATGCACCGCGTACCATCTCAAGATAACGGAAGCCCAGCTTATAGCGCTTCGTCGAGGGGTCACGTCGAACCATACCCCGATCTACGAGCAGCCCAAGCAGCCTGTACAGGGTAGACCGTGGAAGTCCCACTTGCAGCGCCAACTGCTGCGTATCCACGCCTTCGCTGGCCAAACCAATAGCTTCAAGCAGATCAAACGCTTTTTCTAACGCAGCAGTGCCTTTGCCCGCATCCATCAAAATTCCTCCATTTTTAAAAAATGGAAATACCACAGTCCGAGAATCTTTCCTTGCTATTGCAGCCGATTCTATAGAGGCAGGCTCACGATGTGGGAATCCCGCATCTGCAATACGCCTCCTCCCGCTTAATGAATTGGGACGCGCTAGGGGGTATCAGGCAAGTACCCCAATCTGCCAAGGGCAAAACTCGTCTTCGCCCAGACCGTTCAGCTCGCTTTTAGTCTGCTTTCCAGAGGCGTGGGCCAACAAACATTCAAAAATTTCCTGCCCCATCTGTGCGATGCTTTTGTCACCATCAATTATTTGGCCGCAGTTGATGTCCATGTCATCACTCATGCGGTGATACATGGGCGAGTTGCTGGCCAGCTTGAAGGTGGGTGCGGGAACCGAACCGAAGCAAGAGCCGCGACCTGTAGTGAAGGCTATAAGGTTGGCGCCGCCGGCAATCTGTCCTGTCGCTGAGACAGGGTCATAGCCCGGCGTATCCATGAAGACCAAACCATGCGCAGTAACAAGATGGGCGTACTCATATACCTCCATCAAGGGCGCATTGCCGCCTTTCTTGGCTCCGCCTAGCGACTTCTCCAAGACATTGGCAAGCCCTCCTGCATTGTTGCCAGGGCTGACACGGCCGTTGATTTGGGTGTCTCGGCCGCGGTTATACTCCAGCCACCACTCGATACGATCAATTAGTTTACGCCCCACTTCATGGGTCACTGCACGAGCCGTAAGCGTGTGTTCAACGCCGAATATTTCTGATGTTTCCGAGAGAATCGCGGTACCACCGTGACGCACCAAAATATCAACTGCGGCACCGAGCGCTGGATTAGCAGATAGCCCCGAGAAGCCGTCAGAGCCCCCACACTGCATGCCTACGATCAAATGCTCAGCCGATACGGTCTCACGTTTGATGTTGTTTGCCTGGGGCAGCATGGCCTCGATCATTTTGATTCCTTGATCGACAGCTGCCTTTACTCCACCGACGTCCTGAATCACCAATGACCTGAGCATATCGTCCAATTTCAACTGCTCTTGCTCGATAAATCCGTAGATGTTGTTCCGCTCGCAGCCAAGTGCAACAAGCAAGCCGCCAGCGGTATTGGCATGTTTGATATGCCCGCCGATAGTACGCCGGAGCAGGTTCATAGGTTCACCCGTCATCTCCATCCCGCAACCAATCTCATGAACATAGGGCACGACACCGTCGATGTTAGGAAAGGCTGCGAGTCGTTCAGCGTCGAAATGATTGGCGATCTTGCGTGCCACTGTTGCACCGCAGTTGCCTACAACAAAGACTCCTAGATAGTTACGGGTAGCAACCCTCCCGTCCTCACGTATGATTCCCTGAAACGTCGCACGCTGTTCCGGGGCAAGCAGATCAGTGGGCACGTAGTCCTGCCCGTAGCGGTAATCCCGGGCGGTTTCGCCGAACTCAATGTTATGACTGTGCATCCAGGTGCCCGGCAACAGGTCTTTGCTGGCGTAACCAATCACAGTGTTGTACTTGAGTACTGGCTGACCCTTTTCGATCATCCGCGCAGCCATTTTATGGCCGAGCGGTACGTCTTGGAGGGCGATGATCCCTTCGCTTGGAACTTCGGTACCTGCGGCAATTTCAGTTCGTGCAACCACGACGTTGTCAGCGCTGTCCAGGCGGATCACGGGGCTTACTTTTTGAAGACTCATTTGCTTTCACCATGCTGAGGTACAGGTCTTTTCGCCTGCAATTAAGGCGTAACGCATGTCGGCGCGCTGGGCTGAAGGTCAGTTTCAGGGGCGCTTGCCGAACTCGGCGTGATCAACAGTCCACGCCAAAGCCTGGTCGCTGAGACTAAACCCCAGCCCTGGACGATTGGGCACTTGCATGCGGCCGTTGCGCAGCACCAACCGCTCGTTGAACAGGGGTTCAAGCCATTCGAAATGTTCCAGCCACGGCTCAAGGGGATACGCGGCGGCCAAGTGCAAGTGAATCTCCATGGCGAAGTGCGGAGCCATGTTCAGCCCCTTGAAGCTCGCAAGATTCATGATCTTCAGGAAGGGAGTGATACCACCGACTCGCGGAGCATCTGGCTGCACGAAGTCGCACCCAGCAGCGGTGATCAGCAGAGCATGCTCGCCGAAGCTTGTGAGCATTTCCCCCGTCGCGATCGCTGTATCGAGCGATGCTGCCAACGCTGCGTGCCCTTCATAGTCATAGGCGTCGAGTGGCTCCTCGATCCAAGTCAGATCGAATTGCTCCAGACTACGGCCAAAACGTTGAGCAGTAATTCGATCCCACTGTTGGTTGGCATCCACCATGAGGGGGAATCCCTCGCCGAGACGTTCACGAACTGCCTTGACACGCTCGAAATCAGCCCTGGTATCGGGCTGCCCTACCTTGATCTTGATACCCCCAATCCCGCTCTCACGAGATTGATCGACATTATCCAGAACTGCTTCTAGCGGCGTGGACAGATAGCCACCGGAAGTGTTGTAGCACTGAACCGAATCGCGATGAGCGCCCAGCAATTTGGCAAGTGGCAGCTTTGCGCGCTTGGCTTTCAGATCCCACAGCGCGATGTCAAAGGGGGCTATGGCCTGTGTCGTGAGACCGCTACGGCCCATGGACGCGCCTGCCCATAAAAGCTTCGTAAACAGACGAGCTATATCGTTGGGATCCTCCCCTAACAGCGCAGGTGCGATTTCCTTGGCATGGGCGTACAACCCCGGCCCACCTGCGCGCTTGGAGTAGCCGAAACCGATGCCTTCATGCCCTTCTCGGGTACGAATCTCAGCAAAAATAAAGGCAATCTCAGTAAGGGGTTTTTGACGGCCAGTTAAAACCTTCGCATCGCTGATCGGCGCGGCGAGAGGTAAAATGGTGAGCGAAAGTTTGATCCACTCAATACGGTCAGTTGTTGCCTCGCCGACTTCCATCGAGGCTATCTTCGGGTCGATGTACACGTTGCTTTCGATCATGTTCGTTCTCCGTCATGCGTGTCGTGTCGATTATTTCGAAGTAAGGTCGGACATTCGCAGACGCTGTATGCGACCTACGATGAACAGATAAGAGAAGGCAGCCAGAAAACCGTGTGCTCCAACGTAGATCAGCGCACTATTGAAGGAGCCGCTGGAGTGGAGCAGATAGCCGATAACTACAGGGGTAACAATCCCGGCAACGTTGCCCATGGCATTGAATACCCCACCCGTCATGCCTACCATTTCGCGTGGGGCCGTATCGGCAACCACGCTGAACCCGAGGTTGCCAAAGCCTTTGCCAAAGAAGGCAAGGCTCATCACAGCGATCACCAGCACCTGTGAGTCGACGTAGTTGCACAAGATCATGGTCGAGCTGAGAAGCACGCCGGTAACGATCGGGGTTTTTCGGGCGATGCTCAGCGAGTTTGTGCGGCGCACGAGCCAATCAGAAAAGAAGCCTGATGAAACGGCTCCGATCAAACCGCACAGTGCTGGAATGGAAGCGACGAGACCCGCCTGAAGAATATCGAAGCCGCGCTCCTTCACCAGATAGATAGGGAACCAGGTCACGTAAAACCAGGTTATTGCACTCACGCAATATTGACTGATGAACATACCTACTAGCATTCGACTCTTGAACAGAAGTCCTACTTCAGCCAACTGCGACATGGGCGTGAGCCCAGCTTCAATTCCTGTCTTGCGACCTTCCAGATCAACCAGGCCCTCGCCTGCACGAATGTACTCAAGTTCGGCAGCATTCATATGCGGATGCTTGATAGGTAGGTAGTACAGCTTCCACCAAATCACAGCGATCACTAAGCCCATGAGCCCCATCACAATGAACACGTATTCCCAACCGAATCGGTAGCATAACCACCCCATCAGCGGCGTGAAGAAAGCCAGGGAAATGTATTGGGCGCTGTTGAAAATTGCACCGGCCATGCCTCTTTCAGAAGACGGAAACCAAGACGCAATCACACGTGTGCAGCCTGGGCCCACCGGGGACTCAGCGACTCCAAGAAGAAAACGCAACCCGAGAAGAAGTGGCACCACCATGCCAATGAAATGCACCATTCCCATGAAAACGGTGAAGATCGACCAGATGGTGATCGCGGCTGCCAGCACTTTTTTCGAGCCAAAACGATCAGTTAGCCACCCGGAAGGAATGAGGAATATGACGTAGGCCCAGCTGAATGCTGAAAACAGATACCCCATTTCAACGGGGCTGATACCGAGCTCCTTGCTCATATCCGAGCCAGCAACCGAGATAGCAGCTCGATCGCCGCTGCTCAGGGCTAGGACAATGGTAATCAAGGCAAGCGTCAAATAGCGATATCGTGTTGGACGAACTGCTTTGGTCGCAGCTTTGACACTCGGAAGATCGCCAGCGCGCACGGATGCATCGGCCGGTGAAGATGGACTGGGTAGGTTCATGGGAGCCTCATTATTTTTATTGGCTGAGTGCCCGATCATAACGACAGCGATAACTGCAGAGAGCACATGACAGCGCTACCAAAATGACAGCGCTGTCACCAATCCTAAGCCCCAAGTTGTTGAGCAGCAATCCTGGGGGGAGGGGAAAATCCCAGCACATGGGATTCGGCGAGTATGATTTCAATAGCTGGTCTTTTATCGCTACACTCAAAGCGTCCCGTAGACCTCAGAAGCTGCCCCTCATGTCCGATACAAGCATTCCATCTCGTCCAGCTAGAGTGCCTAGTTATGTGCCTGTCACATTGGATGATGTCGCAAAGCTTGCCCAGGTATCTGCAATTACCGTGTCTCGCGTTATCAATCGCCCAGATATGGTTTCCGAGCGCACGGCCAAACGGGTTCGTAAGGCTATCGATAAAACCGGATATGTGCCCAACCTTGCAGCAGGCAGTTTGGTATCACAGCGCAGCCGGCTTGTGATTGTGGTGATGCCAAGCATCGCTAATCATGTCTTTGTGGAGACCATTCGACACTTGTCACTGGCTTTAGCCAAAGAGCGCTATCAGCTGATGTTGATCCAATCTGAATACAGCGAAACTAGCGAAATGGAGCTTATCAGCACACTGCTTGCGCGCAGACCAGACGGGTTGGTACTGACGACATCCTTACGCAACCTCGAAGCAAGACAGCGCTTGCTCAGTCGAGATTTACCAGTGGTCGAAGCATGGGAGTTGAAGCAGGATCCGATCGACGCAGTCGTGGGCTTTTCGCATGCGGCCGCTGGCGCTGCCATGGCCAAGCACATGCTTAGCAGAGGCTATCGTCGATACGGGCTGGTATGGAGCAACGATGCGCGAGCTGCCTCCCGGCTAAAGGCATGTTGTGAGACTCTGCAGGCAGCTGGCGCAACCATAGCCAAGACAGTGATGGTGGAGGTGCCCGTTAGCGTCGCGTACGGACGTACCGGACTTTCGTTGGTACTTGAAAGCGACCCAGAAGTTGAAGCAGTCATTTGTAGCATTGATTTGCTTGCTCAAGGCGTCCTTGCTGAAGCACAGGCTCGTGGCCTGCATGTGCCGTCGCAGTTAGCCGTCATGGGGTTTGGTGACCTGGATTTCGCCGCCCATATTCACCCTCCACTTTCGACCGTGCGAGCCGATGGGGCGCGCATCGGCGAGTTCGCTGCGCGTTTTCTCTTACAAAGAATCAATAGGCAATCAGACCGGGGCACGCTGTTAGAGGATGTAGGATTTGAGGTCGTGGCACGCGAGACATCCTGACTGCATCTTGCGTAATTAGAATCATTGGCTCGATAACAATCTCGGCACCCAACCTGCGTTACAGGACTTTCAAGGATGACGACGGCTCCCTGAGCTTCGTCGTAGGCCGCCGAATCCTACGGGAGAAATTTTCATCACCACAGGGCCTGTTACTATGAAAACAGCTTCAGCAATTCGTAAGGCCTTGATTGGCTCCCTAGAATAAATATGCATACTAGAATGCACCTATGCACAGATCCCCGTCCAAAGGCGCCTCAACCAGACGATGCGAACGGGCTGCTGCGGGATGGCTGTAGCCATGGGCGAGCACCAGGCACGTAGCATTTCCCTTAAACTCAGGATTAGAAGTGCGACGTTGATTGCTCATGAGACACCTCTCGGTGGAGAGCACCCTTGCCTATCCGAAGCTGATTTGGCCATCTTCGCACATGGCTAATGTGCAATGGGAACATATGGCCCAAAGATGCTCAACTGCCGACTTGCATGATATGAATTTACCGAAAACACTTTTTTGTTCGCCGGAGATTGGACACCAGAACCTGTATTAACCTCCGCGACCTCAACCATGCCAACCGCCCGCTCGCCCGCCGAGGAAATTTGAACGGTTGCATCCAACAGCTGGCGAATTGAATCATGCCCTGAGTCAAGCGTAAGCACTTCGCTACGGCCCATAAGTCTCAGGCCTGAATTCCTCCAAGCTGGTCGAATATTGGTGCAGAGATGGTGGTGTTGTTCGGAAGGAATGAGCCCTCCTTGAAGCGGAGCCACGACCCCTCACTGCGGATATCATCGCCTCGACCACCAATGCTTAACGAGGAATATCTTTGGCGAGAGCATCCAACCAAGCGCCGCGCACAATCTCCAAAAAGCGGTAGCCCAGCTTATAGCGCTTCGTCGAGGGGTTACGTCGAATCATGCCCCGATCTACGAGCGGCCCTGGAGGGACTTTAGAGAGTAGACCGTGGGAGCCCAACTGCTGCATATCCCCGTCTTCGGGGGCCGAACCAATAGCTTCCAGCAGATCAGACGCTTTTTCTAACGCACCAGTACCTTTAACCGCATCCATAAAATCTCTCGGTTGCGGGAATGGAAACATCACATTCTGAGATTTATTCCTCAGATATGCCGCCTAATCTGCGACTTGAAGCTCACAATGTGGGAATGCTATTCTGCAATACGCCTAGTTACACTACTTGGCTCTGTGCCGCTAGCCTATTGACCATTTCTATCACAACTGGAAAAAATAGAAACTTATATTCAACTTAGAACTCTCACGGTGGCACCACGCGCCGCCCTGTTTTTTTGGGTTAACTATCGCATCTGTCTTTTTATCCACCGCGTTTGCCAT
This sequence comes from Pseudomonas asturiensis, assembly GCF_900143095.1. GTDB lineage: Bacteria > Pseudomonadota > Gammaproteobacteria > Pseudomonadales > Pseudomonadaceae > Aquipseudomonas > Aquipseudomonas asturiensis. Next base: position 127,629 of record NZ_FRDA01000013.1, read on the forward strand.
GGGACTTGCCGCTGTGCAGCAGATCCAGCAGATCCAGCAGCGCATAATTGCGCGCCCCATTTAATTACCAAAAATAATAACTAGTCGTTGAAAAATATTGCTGCTACCTACTTCCCCAAGTTTTGGTTACCCAGACTATCCAGTACAGGAAGTGCAGTGGCAGCCTGCCATTCTTTTAGATGTTTGCAACCCTCATTATTAAACTCTGTGAGATTACTGCGTAAGTCGCATATCGTAGACCATTTCTGGCGAAGCGATGGATACTTTATAAACTCCACCCGCGTAGGTGGTTGAACAGTGGACATACGCAGAACCGAGAGCACCAAAATGGCTGACGCCCCGATACCAATAGCGCATTTTTTAGGGTTCATAGTGGCCTTCCGTTCATGAAGGGCCCTCAATAGAGGAGCTGAAATGACGAGCGCGTTAAGTGCTTAGAGAGCTAGACAACTATAAAAGATAAATGGATCGACAAAAGACCCATTTTCATTGAATTTCATAGGGCCATTTATTTATGGAACTCGCAAAGCCGAAGCGCCGATCTGTATCAGGCGTGGCATAGACTTCCTACTTTTTGCGCCAAGGGCTCAGTCTTTTATGTGAAGCCAGACAGCAGCAATTTGATACCTGCGGCCCCGAACACAAGCGTCAACACGCCCTCAATTGCTCTTCGAGCGCGCCTATAAGCGTGGATCATAGGCGCGGTTGAAAAAACAATAGCATAGCCGCTGAAAATGGTTACGCTCAGGATAGCGCAACCTATCAGGGTGATTACGACGGTGGTGAAGGTTGCATGCGGGCCCAAACCCAGCGTCATCGTTGCTATCCAGCCGAACAATGCCTTTGGATTCACCAAATGCATCATCAAACCCTTTTGATAAAGCTTAAAACCACTTGCAGAAGGGGCATTCACCATCTCAACCCTATGCTTTTCGTCGCTAATCAAAACTGAGCGTCCTGCTTTAAACGCGAGGAATAGCATGTAGACACCTGCCATGATTTTTAAAAATATAAGCACTTTGGGCGACGCTATCAGCGCAGCAGAAATTCCGGTAGCCGCCATTAGGCCCCAGAAAAAAGACCCACTGATAACGCCCGCTGACAGCATTAGTGCGGGGCGTCTTCCCTGATTCATGGCCACCCCCATGATTCGCATGTTGCTTGGCCCGGGGCTTGCTGCCCCGATGATGTAGATGCCAAACACGATCAACAAATGGGAAATATCTGATGACATTGGACACTTCGCTAGGCTGTCAAGCTGCTCATGACCTGCTGATTAAGCAAGATTGAGGTCTTGTATTACTGAGGAAACTGCTGAGCGAGCCGCACCTTGAACCGCTATTACCGGCAACGGAAGGCTTGGGCTCTGCACCAGACCAATAATCTCTGCGGCAGCGGCAACCACTCGGAGGCTGCCATGCTGTTTGAACAAGTCCCAGAGAGGCTGCAGGTAAGACGATAACTGGTTGGCCGTATCAGCGTTACCTAGCCGAGCAGCGTTTAGGATAGCAAGCGTGATTTCAGGGAACAGTCCACCAATTACGGAGTACCAAACCTCACAGCCAGCATTCAACCCTGTAGCGGCCATGGCATCCCCACTGACGCCGATGGTTACGTGGGTGGGAATCACTGCCCTGAGACGATCTACACGCGCTTTGGCCTCAGCCGGAGCAGCGGGTACTCCTGGGATTTTGATGGAAGCCACGTTTGGAAGCTCCGCAATACGTCCGTGTAGATCATCACTGAATATAAAATTCGTAGTCCCCGGGTTGTCGTATACAACCAGTGGCACTGAGAGGTTATTCGTCACCGTCTCGTACAGACTATAGACCTCATCTTCGGTAAGCTTCTGGTATGAAACAGGCGCCAAAAGGACACCCGCAGCACCCGCTTTCTGTGCGTCCTCAGTAAGAAACAGTACATCCCGCGTACTTAATGCGCCTATGCCTATGACTACAGGAACCGTGCCAGCGCTCTGGACTGTGAGCCTAGCCACCTGTGATCTCTCTTCCCGGTTAAGGTACATGTAACTCCCCGTCGAACCGAGAGCACCAATCGAATTAACCCCCCCCTTGACCAACCGCTCTACCAAGTTCCTGTAAGCGCGCTCATCAATACCCTGTTTGGTCACGGGCGTTAGGGGAAAAGCGCTGAGTCCGGTAAACATTTTTTTCTACCTTTGGCTATAGAATGACTAAAAAACCTAGTCAGGGTAACATTGTCACTGACTCAACCTATTTTGGCCTAGGACAAAAGTGAAAATCAAGGGAAAAACTTCGCTCGAAATTTTCGAGAGCGTAAGAGAGCTGGTCTGGATGGACAAAATTCGACCTGGGGAGTCACTTCCTCCAGTGCGTGAGCTTGCGGAAATTTTGGGCGTCAACCGCAATACTGTGTCTTCTGCCTACCAACGTCTTGCGAAAGCAGGGATCGCGATCACACAAGGTCGTCTTGGAACGACTGTTTGTGAACCGCGTAAGGCAGGCGAACAGGAAGGCTTGAGCATGGGCTCGGCGCTCATTGATTTAGCCGATGGGAATCCAAACCCTGCATGGTTGACTGACCTGCGCACATTGCCACTTGGTTGCCTGCCGGGCCCTATTCTCTACGGCGAGGAGACTTTCCTTCCCGACCTTCGTGAGCTCAGTCAGGAGTGGTTCAGTCCAGACTGTCCTGGTGCATTTGAGCTTGAATTGACCCATGGCGCGGTGGACGCAATGGAGCGATTAGCCAGTGCCCATCTTGTACAGGGAGACAAGGTGGCGGTAGAAGAGCCCTGTTTCTTGGGGACGATTAATGCTTTCCGCTTGGCAAACATGCAGATGCAGGCGGTTGCAATTGATGAGTTCGGAATGAAGCCCGACGAGATGGAAGAGGCTCTGCAAAATGGTGCGCGGGCAGTGCTAATCACCCCCAGGTCGCAAAACCCTACCGGTGCGGGTTTGAACGAGCAAAGGGCAGCGGAAATCAAAGGGGTATTGTCGCGGTATCCGAATGTATTGGTGATCATTGATGACCATTTCTCCCTGCTAGCAGAAACGCCGTCCCATTCGGTTATTCCTGAAAGCACCTCGCATTGGGCATTGGTGCGGTCTGTTTCGAAGGGGCTTGGCCCGGATCTCCGCCTTGCGATCATTGCTTGCGATGCATCCACAGCGACCCTGTTAAGAGCGCGTTTGTCGCCTGGAATGAGTTGGGTTAGCCACATTTTGCAAGCTATCGTTTGGACGCTTCTAACTTCAGTCGAGGTGAGAGCGCGCCTAGAAGCTGCTCGTCTTGATTATTCCCAAAGGCGGTTGTCAGTGGAGCGCGCCTTCAAAGATCAAGGGATAGAGACATTTGCGGCTAGCGGGGGGCTTAATGTTTGGCTGCCCCTCGTGCAAGACGAGAAAGACGTTGCCTATGGGATGGCAAAGAGAGGATGGCTGGTAAGAATGGGAAGTGCTTTTTCTGTGTCAGGCAAAACTCAGGCGATTCGGATCACGATCTCAAAATTAAAAGACGATCAGATAGAGCGTCTGGCCCTCGACCTAAAGCACGCCATGCTCGAATCCAGCAGAAGCTAGAATCTGTAGTGGCCAACTGACCCCGGAAATTGCGTTATGTTTTTCCTCGGCAACGACAGGCGCCAAGCACTCGCATCGTGCCCCTGAACTCTGACGCCCGTCACATTGATCGGGTCATCAACCTGAGAGTAACTTGGCGCCGCCCATAGCTTTGAACAGTCTTGGTAGGCAGCGCGTCGAATGCACTCAATGGCAGGGATGACCTCGCTCAAATTGTGAGAGTGAAATGCAGAAATTAATCAGAGTGCCATCGTCAAGCCGCTTTAATGCGCTGTGCAACGTTTCATTGTGAACCTACTTTCCGGTTCCATATCGAGCACGCGCGGCATTGTTCAAAGCTCCGTCGCAATGCCCTACGGCTTCTGCTCGATTTGCCCACCGCTGTAAGCATCTCTTGCGACGGTTACGTGTTTTTTCAATGGGAACACTCCGCAGACCACTACAAAGAAAAGAGGTACAAATAGCAAAGCCAATACCGTACCAGATAGCATTCCGCCGATGACTGCGGTGCCTAAAGCGTGTTGAGCCCCTGCCCCGGCCCCAGAGCCCAATACAAGCGGCAGTACGCCTAGAATGAACGCAAGCGAAGTCATCAGCACGGGTCGCAGACGCATCTTCACTGCATCCATTGCGGACTCAACCAAGCTCTTGCCTTGCTCGTGCAGCTCCTTAGCAAACTCAACTATCAAAATCGCGTTTTTGGAGGCCAAACCGATTGTGGTTAGCAATCCTACCTGGAAGTAAACATCGTTCATTTTCCAGGTAAGAATTGCCCCAACCAGAGCACCAAGCACGCCAAGCGGTATGACGAGAATGACCGATAAAGGAATCACCCAGCTTTCGTATAGAGCAGCTAAGCAAAGGAAAACAAAGAGTATCGAAATGCCATACAGAATTTCAGTTTGCCCTGACGAAGCCTTTTCTTGATGGGACAACCCTGTCCACTCATAACCAAAACCTGGTGGCAGCTCCGCGACGGCAGCCTCAACTATCGCCATGGCTTCACCGCTTGAAGCGGTTCCAGGAAGTGCCATCCCGAGGATTTCGACTGAAGGGAAGCCATTGTAGCGCTCCAGCTTTGGTGACCCTGAGACCCATTGTGCCGTTGCAAACTCGCTAAATGGCACCATCGCGCCCTGGCTGTTGCGCACGTACCATTGGCCAATATCCTGTGGCAGCATTCTAAAAGGCGCATCACCCTGCAACATGACTTTCTTCACGCGTCCCCGATCCAAAAAATCGTTGACGTAGCTGCTGCCCCAGGCAGCGGAAAAGGTATCGTTGATATCAGCCATCGATAAGCCCAAAGTGCCTGCCTTGTGCGTATCAATCTCAAGCCGAAATTCAGGTGCGTCCTCTTGTCCGTTCGCGCGCACTGCAACCAAACGTGGATCCTTCGTCAGTTTGGCCAGCAAAGTATTGCGCGCTTGCATCAAGGCATCGTGCCCAAGGTTTGCTCGATCCTGGAGCATCAAATCAAACCCTGTTGCATTCCCTAACTCGGCAACTGCCGGTGGAGCGAAAGGAACAATCTGAGCGTCTCGCACCCCGGCGAAGGCTTTCCAGGCAGCGTTTGCAACTCCCGACACACTCAACTCTTCAGTGGGGCGTTCAGCCCAAGGACGAAGCCTGATGAATCCTAAACCGATGTTCTGACCGTTACCCGCGAAGCTGAACCCTGATACTGTAAACAGACCCAAGACTGCCTTTTCTTGGTCGACCAAGAAATGATGCTCTACCTGTTTGAGCACCTCATCAGTGCGGTTTGTGGTCGCGCCAGGTGGTAATTGAATCAACGTGAACAGAGTTCCTTGATCCTCGTCCGGTAAAAAGCCCACAGGTATCTTGCTGAACGCCACAACTACCAACGCCAAAAGTACCATGTAGACGGCCATGTAGCGCTTGGGCCTGCCAAGCATATGCCCAACGATTCCTTGGTATCGGTGATTGCCTCGGTCAAAGAGTCGATTGAACCATCCAAAGAATCCTTTGTTGGTCAAGACGTGCCCGGGCGCAACCGGCTTGAGAAATGTGGCGCATAGCGCAGGCGTCAGTATCATGGCCACGAGAACAGACAAAACCATTGCGGAGACAACGGTGATTGAAAACTGCCGGTAGATTACCCCTACTGATCCACTAAAAAATGCCATCGGGATGAACACTGCTGCCAACACAATAGCCACTCCCACGAGTGCTCCACTGATCTGGCTCATCGACTTTCGCGTGGCTTCCCTAGGCGAAAGCCCGTCTTCTGCCATCACCCTTTCGACGTTCTCGACAACGACGATCGCATCATCCACCAACAAGCCAATGGCTAATACCATTGCAAACATTGTAAGCGTGTTGATGCTGTAGCCAAACAACGCCAGTACGCCAAATGTGCCTAGCAGCACTACTGGTACCGCAATCGTTGGTATCAAAGTTGCGCGAATATTTTGCAGGAAAAGGAACATAACAAGAAAAACCAGCACAATTGCTTCCACTAATGTGCGCACCACCTCCTCAATCGAGATGCGTACAAACGGAGTAGTATCGTAAGGCTTCTGAACCTTCATCCCGGGCGGAAAAAACCGCTGAAGCTCTGCAAGTTGCGCATCAATAGCTTTAACCGTGTCCAATGCATTGGCATTGGTGGCGAGCTTGATGCCCAAGCCCGCTGCAGGCTTACCATTGTAGCGGCTGGAGCTGCTATAGCTTTCGCTACCCAGCTCAATCCTGGCAACATCGCGCAACCGAACCCGCGATCCATCGCTTTGCGTACGCAGCAGAATATCCTCGAACTCAGCTGCTGTCCTCAAGCGGGTTTGCGATGTAATGGTAGCATTGAGTTGTTGGTTGGCCTGTGCGGGAAGAGCTCCTATCTGCCCTGACGATACTTGAACGTTCTGCGCCTGGATTGCTTGCTTTACATCTAATGGAGTTAAGCTGAAGTTCAATAGTTTACTTGGATCTATCCACACCCTCATAGCGTACGGAGAGCCAAACAGCGTCGTATCCCCCACCCCCTCTACTCGCCCTATCGCATCCTGAACATTGGCAGATACGTAATCGGATAGATCGGCCCCATTCATGCTTCCATCATCTGAAGTAAAAGCAAGAATATTGAGAAAGTTTGTGGCGGACTTGGTAACTTGCACACCCTGCTGCTGAACTTCGGCCGGAAGCAAAGGGGTAGCCAAAGCAAGTTTGTTTTGAACTTGGACTTGAGCAGTATCGGAATTGGTGCCAGTTTCAAACGTTAGAGTTATCGTAACGGCACCGGTAGATTCACTCGTTGAGGCCATATAACTTAGGCGATCCAGCCCCTTCATCTTTTGTTCAATAACCTGAGTGACCGTATCCTCTAGCATTTTGGCGGATGCGCCAGGGTAATTAGCGGTAATGGCAATAGCCGGTGGGGCAATAGTAGGATACTGTGCGATGGGAAGAGTAATGATTGATAAGACGCCCGCTAGCATCACAACAATGGCAAGTACCCATGCAAAAATCGGTCGATCAATAAAGAAACGCGACATAGTAGATCATCCGCCTATTAAAATGTATAAGACGAAGACGAAGCTTTGTCATCAGGGACTACAGGCTCTTGCCAAGGAGCGGTTGTGACCTCTATATCCGGCGCCGCCCGCTGATGACCATCAACGACTAGTTTATCGCCAGCTTGCAACCCTTTGCTAACAAGCCATTTATTACCTATTGCTCGCTCAATCAGAAGTTGTCTGCGTTGTAGCTTGTTATCTTTACCTACGACATACGCAAATGGCTTACCCGTGGAGTCTCTTGCGACAGCCTGTTGTGGCACGAGCAAACCATCCTCCTTGACCCCCTCCTCCAACAATGCACGCACATACATACCAGGGAGTAAATCAGCACGAGGATTGGGGAAAAGCGCACGAATTGTGATGGAACCGGCGGATGGGTCGACTGTAACGTCGGAGAACTCTAGTTTTCCCTCAAGCGGATAAAGGCTACCGTCCTCCAAGCGTAGCCGGACTTTCGCAGAATCAGCACCTGCTTTTTGCAGCTCTCCGCGCGCCAAAGAACGCTTGAACCGAAGCAGTGCGGCACTGGGCTGAGTGACGTCTACATAGATGGGATCGAGTTGCTGGATGGTTGCCAGAGCAGTGGACTGATTGGCGGTTACCAGTGCGCCAGGAGTTATTGTGGATTTGCTGATACGACCTGAGATCGGTGCATCGACGCGTGTATACCCTAGATTGATTCTGCTGCTATCAACGCTAGCTTGAGCGGCTTGAACGTCCGCCTCGCCCTGTCCAAGCGAGGATATCGCATCATCATAATCTTGACGGCTTACCGCCTGATATGTGGATAGCTCCTTGTATCTCTGAGTTTTCAATCGCAGGGAGGTCAGAGTGGCCTTGGCTTTAGCCAGAGTGGCTAGGTCGTTGTCAAGCGCTGCTTTATAAGTAGCCGGATCAATCTTGTACAACGCCTGCCTGGTCTTTACATCACTCCCCTCCACGAACTCGCGTGTCAACACAATCCCGCTGACCTGCGGACGTACTTCGGCGATTTGAAATGGCGAAGTCCGGCCTGGAAGCTCGCTAGTAAATGCCACTTTCTGAAGCGTGACCTCGACGATTCCAACCTGTGGAGTCCCTTGAGGGGGGGGCGCCCCCCCTGGCGCCTTACCGCAGGCGGCAAGCGCGCCGATTGCGGCGGCGGCCATTACTGGCAGAAAAATGGAAGCGAATAGCCGATTCATGATAACTCCGAGCACATTTTCGAGGAACGCCGAATAACGATACCGATCTGTACCACAATCTATTTTGACAATTGGTGGATGTCAAGGAATACTGTACAGATCGGTTTCGAAATGAGAGATAGCTATGCGAATGCTTACGGAGACAAAACGGGCAGCTATTCTTCAGGCAGCGGCCGCCGTATTCCAAGAAGATGGGTTCGAGGGTGCGTCCATGGCGAAAGTAGCCGCCTGCGTGGGCGGTTCTAAATCCACGCTGTATCGCTATTACGGCTCCAAAGAGGAGCTGTTCATCGCCGTCAATCAGGACGCTGCCAAGCGCCATATATTGCCAAGTCTTGAGCAATTGCTGTCGAGCACGTCCGAAGATCTTTCTGACGCGCTTAAACGCTTTGGGGAGGCAGCGGTGTCCATGGTGGCGAGTGAACCCTCTATCAAAATGTTGCGCACGGTGATCGGCGAATCTGGCCGCAGTGATATCGGGAGACGGTTTTACGATGAAGGTCAAAAGCTCGGCATTGAAGCACTCGCGGGCTTCTTCAAAATGCAGATGGATAAGGGTGTCATGCGCAATACCGACCCGATAACAGCGGCGAAGCATCTGGTTGCGTTGTTTGATGCCGAAACTGTTTCCCCTTGCCTTATGGGTATCCGGGGAGCCCTGACCCCACCTGAGATTCAGCAAGCTGTTAGTAGAGCCGTCGATACTTATTTGAATGGTTATACTCTAAAATTCCAGGGTGCGTAGCGAAACTGAAGCATACAGCTGAGAAATGTTGGTCATGTATATCAAAGCTGATAGTTATGATTTTTCAAACGATTACTTGATGACCGCAATATAAATTCTTGCACTAAAGAAGTTTGATCCTCTGCCCCCCCTATCCCTAGAGGGTTGAGACATCTGCCATCAACAACACCTCTGAAACACTTGCAAGTACCCCGAACCCGCCATGGAGATCATCCACGCCACACTTGTCTTGCTTTAGGTCGCAACAATTCAGTCCACAGATGCAGGCGTCAGGGCCGCAGCAGACAATGCGATCATACAGCTCCCTGCAGCCTCCATGACCTCATTTACCTAGTGATCGATCGGAATGCCTAGCGGATCGCCCTGACGATCAATGAGTGATCCTCTGGGCCAATGCGGTTCCCAACCAGCCCAGTGGCTGAGTCTTGGAAAACCATGAAAGTATATTTCTCAGGTTAAGCTCATCAACCTACGCTGGAGAAGCCTTTGAATACCTTCGGTACTGAGGGAACTGCGCCTTACGCGTTGCACCCTCAGTCACGGCCTGCCCCGCGGCCTAAGTGGGCCGGATTCGTAGTCACCAGCTACACCCTGTCTTCTAAACAAGCACGTTGACGAGGAGCGGAATACAAATGTACTTTGTATACAGTACACACACTTAAGGCGCTTCTAATGGATAAGCTCACTACGCCGACTCAACTGATTGAGCGGGTCTACGAGACGATTCTCGACGCGATCTGCGAGGGAACACTCAAGCCAAACGAGCGTATCACCCAAGAAGGCTTGGCAACTACATTAGGAGTTTCACGCCAACCGATCTTGCAAGCATTCCAGATCCTGAAACGCGAAGGCTTCATTGAGGAGAGTGGCCGTAAGGGTGTCGCCGTCACCCCATTGGATGGGGGGAAACTGGTCAACCTCTATCAAGTTCGCGGCGCCTTGGATGCGCTCGCCGCTCGTAGTGCTGCCAAGCGCTTTTCTAAAGTGAGCCCAAAACCATTCCGTGCAGCCGTCGAGGCGCTAGTTACTGAGGGACGCGTGGCTGCTGAAAGTAACGATACCCGAGCACTCGTGAGAATGGATATGGCCTTTCACAAACTCGTATACGAGCTTTCAGGCAACCCTGTAATCGTTGAGACCAGCGAACTCCATTGGCATCACATTCGGCGCGCCATGAGCTCCATTCTCCAGAACGACGTTCGCACTTTCAAAGGGGTGTGGGATGAGCATGAAGCCATTATTGAGGCTATTTTATGTGGCGATGAGGATGAAGCGGGTTCCCTGGCTCAAAAACATGCCGAAAGTGCAGCTGAACATTTGGCCAAGATCCTTCAAGAGCCTGAACATGCGTCCAAATTGAGTGGAGCATGATCGCACCATTGCTCAACCAGCGAAACGCACTTTGACTTCCCGCCAATCGCGCTTTTGCCTCAGACGCTGGCTTCAAAGTCCGATCATGCACTTGCGCGCGCATGATGACGCTATGGATTCCCGATCAAGCGTCGGAGTTGGCCCCGTTGGCTAGCTGATCCTTTAATGGAGGAATTCCAAGGCGGCGAAGCACACGATAGAGGGATTGCCGACATATTCCCAGCGAGCGGGCCGCCGCACTCATGTTCCATCGGCAGTCGTTGAGTACCCCAAGGACATCCTCACGTTCGCCCCAACGCTCAGGGGATGGAATAGCCGAGTTGACTAGAGTCAATGTTGGTGTCCCGTAAGAGCCGGAGCCAGTGGCACATTTCAAAAAATCAGCGGGCAGATCATCTCGCTGGATACGGGCCCCTTCCATGACCGCACATGCATAACGGATCACCGATCGCATCTGCCTCAGATTACCCGGCCAATCATGATTTACCAGAAGCGGCCATACGTCGGCTGACACCACGCTAAGAGGATCACACCCGGGTATTTCATGCTCGATCATATTACACAGCAGGTGGCTACGATCGGTACGCTCTCGAAGCGGTGGCAACTGTATAACGCCTGTTGCGATACGGTAGAAGAGGTCTTCACGGAACGCACCTGTCTCAACTAGCTCTGTGAGGTTCTGGTGCGTGGCGCAGATCAGCGCGAAATCCACCGATACACTCTGTTCTGCTCCGAGTGGCGTAACCTCTTTTTCAGAGATCACGCGCAGCAATCGAGTTTGCTGCTCGTATGGCATGTCGCCGATCTCATCCAGGAAAAGTGTGCCCCTGTCCGATTGCAACACTTTACCTTTCTTGCCACAGGTCAACGCACCTGAAAACGCGCCTTTGGAGTAGCCAAACAGCTCGCTTTCAATAAGGCTTTCTGGGATGGATGCACAATTCAATGCCACCAATTGTGCATCACTGCGTTCACCGTGCTCATGGAGAGCCCGGGCAAGAACCTCCTTTCCTGTGCCAGTTTCACCCTGAATCAACACCGCGATTCCTCGCTGCATCAGCTTAAGGCCGCGTCGAAAGGCTTGGCGCACCTGCGGGTCAGCATCATGGGCAATGTCGCAATCGTGGCGATGTTCAGAAGCAAGACCAGAAAGTGGAGCTAGTTCACAGATAGAGGGCATCAACGTCACCTTTATTTTTATAGCTCGTGACTATCTCGACTTATAAGCTTTTGGCCCTAAAGTCGACAGTGCATGGCAACCCCACAATAGGTGTGCACATCTATATTTTCCAATCCATAATCAGGCATCTATTGATACCTTTCCGAGCATCATGATCGAGCTACGGCACCTCCAATATTTTCGCGTTCTGGCTGAAACCTTGCACTTTGGTCATGCCGCGAATCGTTTGCACATCTCTCAGCCACCGCTCTCCAGACAGATTGCTTTGCTGGAGAACGAACTCGGGGTGAAGCTGTTTGATCGTTCACGCCGCCGGGTAGAGTTGACGGCTGCGGGAGAGCGTTTTTACATTGATACAGGGACAATGTTTGCCGCTTTCGAGCAAGCTAAAAAGAATGCCTTAGCAGCCGCTAGGGGTGCTGCAGGTCAGCTGTCAGTGGGATTCATGATGTCCACTGCCTATAGCATCACTCCAGCAATCACCCGGCAATATGCTGCGCGTTACCCCCAAGTCAATCTCAAGCTTACCGAAACTCTGCCACTGGACTTGGCCGACGACATCACCAGCGGCAACAAAGATGTGGCCATTATGTATATGCCCCAAGACTGCGCAGGATTGGAAACTGTCACGATTTATCGTGAAGAGATGAATTTGGTGCTGCCTCCAGGACATCGCTTGCTGGATCGGCCGCTCATCTCTCCACGGGATCTCGCCGGTGAGACCTTCATCATCACGCCACGACGAATCGCGCCGGCGCTACACGACATGATTTTTAGCTATTGCCTGAAGAACGGAGTGACACCAAATGTCGGCCTGGAAATCAACATGCAGCAAACTATTGTGAACCTTGTGGGGGAAGGTCTCGGCATCGCTATTGTTCCGCGCTCAATGTGTAGTATGCGGCTGCCCACAACGACCTTTCGCCCTTTAGTCGATGCCCCAGTCATCGAAGTCGTAGCGGTGTGGAAAGCAGACAATCACAACCCCTGCATCGCCACATTCATCGAAAGTGCCGCGCTCGCTGGCGCGCAAGCTGAAAAGGAGGCTAGCCGAACGGGGTAGCCGCTCGCCGCTAGGCTCGCCTCCGAAAGTAGCCATCTTAAATTTCCAGGACTCCGGACGCCATGTATCCCCCATCCACGGGGATTATATGTCCACTGATGAAAGACGCATCCTCCGACGCGAGGAATGCCACAGCTCCAGCGACTTCTTCCGGCGTACCGTAACGGCGCATAGGAACGCCCCGAGTGAAGGATTCACGAGTCAGCGCTGAATGCAGGGTTTGCGTGAGGGGCGTATCGATGGGGCCTGGAGCCACGCCGTTTACCGTAATACCAAACTCGGCTAGCTCAATTGCCATTTGGCGAGTCAATCCAATGATCGCCGACTTTGAGGTGCCATATGCGGTACGCCCCATGCTCGCCCTCATTCCGCTAATTGACGAAAGGTTAATGATGCGCCCCCAGTTACGCTGTCGCATAAGGCGCGCAGCATGCTGGCCACAAAGTAGAGTGCCGGTGACGTTCACATTCATCACGCGCTGCCAGTCGCTTAGGTCACAGTCCAAAAACGCCTGAGTCTTGGCAATGCCTGCATTATTTACAAGCACATCGCAACGCTCTAGATCTGCAAACGCAGCGGAAACAGAATCCGCACTGCCAACGTCAAGTAACAGGGTTCTGGCCTTGATACCCTGAGTTTCCAGCCTCGCAACCATTTCTGCAGCAGCATGCCCATTGATATCTGCAACGATCACGCTATGACCATCGTGCCCCAGTCGCTCGGCGATGGCCGCGCCAATCCCCATGGCAGCACCAGTCACCAAAGCAACGCGCCCCGCCACTTTTTCTTTCGTGTCCTGCTTGATTGATCTGTTCATCCACACTCCTAAAGGAAACCAATAGATATCCAGGGAAAGCACGCCACGATAACCAGCGCGACGACGAGACCTGCGAGGTATCCCCACACTCGATTGATCACATGATCGGAAGACGTCTTGCTGATCGCGCAAGCGGCATAGAAGCCGACGCCCAAAGGTGGTGCAAATAGGCCGATACCCATGGCAAGAATTACGACCATTGCGTAGTGCACCGGATGAATGCCGAGCATCTCTGCCAGCGGAAACATCAAGGGGCCAAAAAGCACGATTGCTGGTATTCCTTCGAGCACGCTGCCCAGAACAAGGAAAGTGATGATGGTTACGATCATGAAACCAGCGGCTCCACCGGGAATCTCGCTTATGAGGTCAACCAGATTGGCGGAGAAACCAGACTGGGTAAGTGCCCAAGCCATGGCTGAAGCCATACCGATGATCAACAGAATTGCGCCTGATAGTGCAGCCGCTTCAATCATCATAGGGTAGACCCGCCTGAACTCGATGTGACGCATGAACAGATGCATCACCAGCCCCACCAGAACGACGTAAGCGACGCCTATGGTAGAGACCTCCGTGGCCGTTGCAGCGCCTTCGAGTACTGCGACACGAATGAGCAGTGGCAACGCCAATGCCGGCACTGCAAACAGGAAAGTCTTCGTCACAACGGAAAACGGAGCGCGCTCTATCTTTGGAGCCAACTCATTGCGCGAACGCCACCAACAAACCACGGCGATCACCAAAGTCGCAACAACAGCCGGCATCAGCCCACCTATAAACAGGGCAGTGATCGACACGCTACAGACAGCACCGATGGTAATCAGCACAAGGCTAGGGGGAATGGTTTCCGTCATTGCTCCAGTTGCAGCTAGCAGCGCAGCTAATTCCTCTGGCTTGGAGCCTCGTTTCTTCATCTCAGGGAAAAGTGCGGGTGCGACAGCGGCCATGTCCGCAACCTTGGAACCAGAAATGCCAGAGACCAGGAACATTGCGCCCAGCAATACGTATTGAAGCCCTCCTCTCACATGTCCTAGCAATGCGGCCATGAAATCAATCAACGTACGGGCCATGCCAGATAGTTGTAAAACCACTCCAAGTAATACGAAGAGGGGCACCGCAAGCAGCACCATGTGAGACATGCCCTCGTCCATTCTTCCAACGACAATGGACAACGGCGCGTGAGTAGCCAGCGCAAGGTAAGCCATGGTCGCAGTGCCAAATGCAAAGGCGATCGGAATGCCCCCGAAGACACACGCGCCCAGCAGCACCAGGAAAAAAACTACCAGGTTGTAATTGCCTATCTGGGCCAGGATCGGTTGGGCGAAGAACAATGAAGCACTCACCACCGCAAGTACCGCAACGCCGGCAAGGAATTGACGCAGAGTGGAATAACGCGCCATACGAGCTACGGCTGCCAGTAGCATCAGGATCGCTCCCACAGGCAAAGCAGCTGCTCGCACCCCGTCCGGAATTCCGAGGGCTGGAGTGGTGATGGACATCTGCTCGTGGGAGTGAACCATCGCCGGCGTGATAATCATGGCGACGAACAAAACCACGATGAGCGCGGATAGAGTTTCTGAGAACCCACGCCATGCCGCGGGCAATTTGTTAACAAAAGCAGACATGCGCATGTGCTCACCACGATCCAGTGCGAGCACAGCACCAAACATCGCTAGCCAAATGAACAGCGACGAGGCCAGTTCGTCCGCCCATACCAGTGGGCTATGCATTACATATCGAGAAATGACGCCAGCAAGCAGCACTCCCGTTTCGATAAGCATCAGTGCAACAGCGACAGCTTCGACGATGCGCATAGTGCAATGATTGAGACAGGTCAGCGCCCGGGCCGGCAGGCGTTTTGAAGAGGTGGAGGCCGGAACAGCCGAGATACCCATCACGACAAAGTCCCCGAATAGCTTTCAAGAATCTTCCAGCCGGTCTCGCCAAAGTTTTCGCGCCACTGTCTGTAGTAGCCCGCGTCGCGCAGCTTGTCTCGGAATGGCGTACCGGCTGAATCAACTACCTCCAATCCCTTGGCCTTGAGCGTTTCGCTAATGCTCTTCTCCATGACCGCCAAGTCGGCACGCTGCCCGACCGCTGCGGCATCAACGTGTTTGCGCACGACGCCCTGAACGTCCAGCGGAAGTTTGGCAAACGAAGCGGTATTGCCAAGCATCCAGAAGCCATCCCAGGCATGATTGGTCAGCGAACAATACTTCTGCACCTCATAAAGCTTGGCCGAATTCACCAAGGTGAGCGGATTCTCCTGACCCTCCACGATGCGGGTCTGGAGTGCTGAATAGACCTCAGCAAAGTTAATACTGGTAGGGGCCGCTTCAAATGCCCTGAACATAGACATGATGATTGGGCTGGGTGGCACCCGAAGCTTCATGCCTACCAGATCCTCTGGCTTGACCACCGCCCGAGTGCTGGTCGTCGTCACACGAAAGCCGTTATTCCAGATTTTGTCGAACGCGAACAATGCCCCTGTCTTCTCAATTTCCCCCCGCACGTAGGCCCCAAGCTCACCGTCCAAGGCCGACCATACCTTTTCATAGTTTTCGAATGCGAAACCAACGGCGCTGATTTGGGCGGCGGGCACTAATGTGCCTAAGATGACGGGAGACAATGCGAACATGTCCACTGCGCCAGAACGCACTTGTGCCAATGTATCCGTATCACTTCCTAACTGGCTGCTAGGAAAGATCTGCATCTGTACCGCACCGTTAGTCTCCTCCCGGATAGCTTTCGCCATTTCGCGAGCTCGCGCATTCATTGGATGCGTGATAGGCATATTATTAGCGAACTTAAGCTTGAACTCAGCCGCCATACTTCGTGGACTGTAGAGGCCAACCCCGGCAACTGCGATCGCGGCTGACGCAAACGCGGCCGTCTTTATAAAACCTCGGCGCGAAAAATCGCTCATGTAGCTCTCCTGACGTTTTTGTTCTTATTGACCAACCCGACATTACGGAGATGGTGGATGTCAGTACCAAAGCAAATCAGGTGCCATTGCCCGCTGGATTACCAATAAGACAGGGGGCAGCGCAGCAAGAACCATGCAACCACATGAATTATCTAGAAAATAAATTCCGAACTTGAATGTATCAATTTGTTTAACGCTGTCTCTTCTTATTTTTAGAGAGGCGACAGCTGTCGCCTCAGGGTGTCACTTTAACGTTTCTTCAAGGCGACACCAGTTGCGGACAACTTACTTAGCCATCCTTCAATCCTGAGGTTAACCCCCGTACTAGAAGGATCGCAGCTATTCCCCCCTCTGTTGGCACCCCTCTTGCTACAACCCGACAAACAACATCAAAAGAGGAAATACCTCATGGCACTGCCAGTCATTACGGGTTGGTATCATTCCCAGTTCGGAAAGTTTGACCAGCTTGATCCGGAACAAATGATGTCGGACGCCGCGCTCGGCGCGCTCCAGCACGCAGACATTTCTGCGGAACAGATAGATTCCGTCCACGTTGGGCATTTCAATGCCGGCTTTCTTTATCAAGACTTCCCGTCCCCTTTGCTGGCAAACCGTATACCGGAGTTACGCTTCACCCCTTCCGTTCGGGTTGAGAATGCATGCTCCACTGGCTCAGCCGCCATCTACTCTGCTTTGCAAGCAGTGCTCAGCGGGCAATCCAAGCACGCGCTGGTAGTTGGATTTGAAAAGATGAACACGCTGCCGACAGCAGAGGTCGGCAAGATTCTGCTCAAATGCTGCTACGCCAAGGAGGAGGCGTTTACCGAAGGCGGGTTTGCCGGAGTATTCGGCACCATCGCGCAGGAGTATTTCGATCGCTACGGCGATCAGTCAGACGCACTTGCGATGATCGCAGCCAAAAATCACGCCAACGGAGCTTTGAATCCATACGCCCATATGCGCCGTGATTTCGGGTTTGACTTCTGTCGGACGCCTTCTGAAAAAAACCCCTTCGTTGCAGGGCCTCTAAAGCGCACAGACTGCTCCCTGATTACCGACGGCGCCGCGGCACTAGTGATCAGTCGTGAAGATCTTGTGGGAGGCCGGCAGGGTTGCGTGCGGTTCCTGGCGGCATCACAGGTCAATGACTACATGCCACTTTCACGTCGAGACCCGACGTTCTTCGAAGGCGCCTCCCGTGCTTGGCAACAAGCCCTATCGACCGCAGGATTGAGTCTGAACGACCTATCCCTGGTGGAGACCCATGACTGCTTCACTATCGCAGAACTAATCGAATACGAAGCAATGGGCCTCGCCGAGCGCGGTCAGGGAGCCCGCGTCATTGCCGAAGGCATCAGCCGCAAAGACGGTCGACTGCCAATCAACCCATCTGGGGGCCTCAAATCCAAAGGCCATCCGATTGGAGCGACCGGTGTATCGATGCATGTAATGGCGGCAATGCAGCTGACTGGCCAAGCGGGTGAAATGCAGCTCTCTGAAGCCAACCGTGCCGGCGTTTTTAACATGGGGGGGGCTGCAGTAACGAACTATGTGAGCATTTTGGAGCGAGTGAAATGATGGGCATCGATAACGTAATGAACTTGGGTGAACTACTCAATCAAATCGCCCGCCGCTATCCAGATGCGCCTGGCTTTATCCGCGGCTCCAGTGTTCACACGTGGAAAGAGATCTCGCATCGTGTGGACAGCGTTGCTGCCGCTCTGCGCGCTCGTGGTCTTGGCAAGGGCGACAAGCTGCTCGTGCATTCACGTAATAATCTGCCTCTATTTGAAAGCGCTTGGATCGCCTTTCGATTGGGAATGGTATGGGTACCGACCAACGTGCGGATCACCCCTTCTGAAGCAGCGTACCTGGGCAGCTCAAGCGGCGCGATTGCTATGCTTTACGACAGCGGCCTAGCTCACTACGTAGACGCCGTGCGCGCCCAATCGCCCGCATTGCGAATTGTCATTTCAATTGATGATCCCCGTGAAAGCGAGCTCAGCTACGAGCAGTTGCTGGACGAAGGTGCCTCTGGTCGCGAGGCGTTCCGAGCTGCTGAGGTGACATATCATGATCCGCTTTGGTTTTTCTACACGTCTGGCACTACAGGGCACCCAAAAGCCGGTGTTCTGACTCACGGCCAGATGGCGTTCGTCATAAACAATCACATTGCAGATTTGATGCCGGGCCTGAACAAGGAATCATGCTCACTGGTACTTGCTCCGTTGTCACACGGTGCCGGTATCCACGCCTTGGTCAACGTAGCGCGCGGTGCAGCCTGCGTATTGCCTGCAGGTGACAAGCTTGATTGCGATGAAGCATGGGGGCTCGTACAAAAGTACAAGGTAGACAACCTGTTTACGGTACCCACCATCGTTAAGATGCTCACAGAAGATTCCTCTGTAGATCGGTATGACCACAGTAGCCTGAAGCATGTGATCTATGCAGGTGCACCTATGTACCGAGCTGATCAGCGCCATGCGTTGAAGAAGCTTGGAAAGGTGCTGGTTCAGTATTACGGGCTTGGCGAGGTGACGGGCAATATTACTGTCCTGCCCGCCGACTGCCACGATCCCGAGGACACGCCTGAGGCCAAGATTGGTAGTTGCGGTTACCCGCGTACCGGAATACAAGTAGCCATTCTGGCCGAGGACGGTACGGAGCTTGAAACAGGCGTCGATGGCGAGATTTGCGTGCGCGGCCCGGCTGTATTCAGCGGCTACTACAACAACCCTGAAGCCAATGCAAGTTGCTTTAAGTTTGGATGGTTTCATACTGGCGATCTGGGCCATGTCGATGAACAGGGTTACCTGTTCATCACTGGGCGTGCTTCGGACATGTATATCTCTGGCGGTTCGAACGTTTACCCAAGAGAGATCGAAGAGGCGTTGCTCTCTCACCCGTCGGTCAACGAAGCAGCTGTGCTCGGGCTTCCTGACGCCAAGTGGGGGGAATGCGGCTGTGCAGTTATCGTGACCACATCTGACGTTACCGACGAGGAGCTGTTTGCTCACCTAGAGCCAAGGATCGCCCGGTACAAGTGGCCTAAACGCTTCGTTCGCTGGAGTGAGATGCCCAAATCGGGTTACGGCAAGATTGTCAAAAAGCAAATCCGCACAATGCTGGAAGAGCGTGAGGAGTTAGCGCTATGACCCCTCATTTCAAAGACTCTAATGGTGTGCGCATGTTCGTTCATGCAGGCGAGCCTCAAGGCCGCCGTCTGTTAGATCATGAAGTCCAGTCCTCCAACGAACTACGCATTGTACTTCCCTTGGGCAGCAATGTCGGCGCAGAGCTGGTAGCAGCGCTGCAGGGCCAGCAGTTCAGCAGTGCAGTCGGACGCATTTTGTGCGGTGGCGCGGGCCATCTGAGTTATCACCGGATGGAGTCCACTGACAAGCTATGCCGGCCATACGACTATGGAACACCCGTAGTCCTGGACGGATACATCACATTCATCAGCGGCTCTATCATCATAGGTCGTGATACCTGCGGGGAGTTATTGTTTCACTGTCATGCAGGCTTTATCGACCGTAACGGCTGCCAGCACGGAGGGCATGTATTGCTGAACCAGTTGTTTGTCGGTAGCGAAAACCTCGTAATTCAGCTTTGCCTGTTCGATAACGTGACGTACCAGCTGCAGCCGGATGGTGAAACTCACTTCACCCTGTTTTACCCGGTATTACAGGAGGCCATATGAGCAACGCTCTAACTCTGGATGCAAACTCAGAATCCACTACCGTCCAAAAGGGCAGCCTGGGCCGATTGATAATCGCCCGACTGAAACCCAATGAAGACATCATTGAAAGCGCTGAAGCACTGTGCAGCCAGCACGGTGTCAAATTTGCGGTGGTTCGCAGCGGCCTAGGAAGTCTAATTGATGCCGAGCTTAACTACCTAGGTCGCCAAGGAATGAAAAAAATAGATGTACCAGGGCCTGGCGTGGAAATTTTAAGCTTGAGCGGCGAGGTGGTTTCTGGACAGAGCAGATTACAGGCGGTTGTAGCAGATACCGAGGGGAAGATTTATGCCGGGCGCTTGGAGCGGGGACGAAACCTTTCGTTCATTACTATCGAAATGACCCTACAAGAATGGCTACCAGAATAATCCTCAGGTATCTGGTCAAGTATAACCGAGGGGGATGACGAACTCATTATCGGCGATCGGCTATCCAACTTCTGTAGATAATGTGGGGTGACTATTATCAGTCCGCCCTAAATCCTACAATATCCTCTTGCCTCTTGGACTGTCCTAAGACGAGATCATGACGGCGGCGAGTCGGCCTCAATTATGTAGCAACGGGTGGCAATGTAGGGGGCGTGGCTGCTGGGTGAGCCATAGTTTTGCAATACGTAGCAATCCCGAAATAGAAGAAATAGCAACTCTCAAAAAAGATCGCGATTGATCCTTAACCTTTGCAAATCCAATTAAAGCAGCGTCCGGACGCTCCCACCAAGCGTCCGGGCATTTTTGACATTAATGCCAGTGCCTACACTTCGAAAGCTTCCCTACTCCAGGATTAAACATGTTGCAAGGATCTAGTTCCTGATAAAACTTCTTAAGCGCTGGCTTCGCCGGGTACAAATGCCCCACATTATGCTCGGCAGGATACTCAGCGCCGCGCTCATCGAGTAGCTTCCACATCGCGTGCTCGATATCGAGACAATTACTTCCCTTACGCACGATATAATCCTGATGAAAAACGTGACAGAAGAAGTGTCCGTAATACATCTTTACGATCATTTGCTGATCAATGTTTTCGGGTAAGGTCTCGAACCAATCTGAGTCGTTTCGAGCCAATGCAATATCCAAAGCAACAATTTCCTCCACAGCATCGTCATGAATCGCTCGGTACCGCACGGCTGCTCCGGCAGCGGCGAACCGATGCAGGAATGCTTTTGCGCCCTCATCACCCGTGCAACGGAAGTAATCTCCGTCTCGCCCTACGAACAGATCGCTGAGCATAGCTTCCGTCTGGGCAATGGTGTCTTTTGAAACCTTGAGCATCAAATGGTGCTCAAAACGCTCGCGGAAACTCTGCATCCGGACGGGTAGATGATCAGGAAAGCATCGAGCCATAAACTGAAGAGCGCGGTCAGCAAAGTTCGATGGGAGCCACCCAAATCGATTCAACTTAGTGTCCACCAAGCTCTTAAGCGCGAACATCTTCGGCAATCGCTGTGTACCAAAATGGTGGATCATCAAGAAGGTGTCTTTACCGTACTCAGCAGCGATATCATATGCATCCCTGTGCATGTATTCCCCAGCGATAGGGAGCTGGGGAAAGTTTTCCAGCATCTGCCTACGGATTCGCGTCAGGTCAGCCGTATCGTTACTCCCTATGTAGTAAACTGCTGTCTCTTTCTCCGCAGGGAACGTATCCAGACGGACGGCGAAGACGGCGAGCTTGCCAGCGCTGCCGCTGGCTTCATGCAGTCGCTGAGGATCAGCGTTGAAACGAGCTGGCGTGGGCGCATCGACATCCCTGACATATTCGGCATATCCGTCATCAGATCCGCGGCCGGCATCTGGCTGAATGTCGGTTTCTAAGTACAACCGCATCTCTAGATTGTGAAGAATTTCCTCAGGCGTCCCCCCTAACGTGACCCCTAGATGGTTGATCAGACTAAGCTCACCTTCTGAGTCGACCTGCGCATACAACGCCATCTCGGTAAAAGCCGGGCCACGACGAATAAGGGATCCCCCTGAGTTGTTGCAAACGCCGCCAAACACCGAGGCACCTATGCATGATGAGCCAATCACGGAATGCGGCTCGCGACCCAATGGTTTGAGCACCTTCTCAAGTTGATCCAGAGTTGACCCGGGGAAACAGATCACTTGCCGGCCGTTCTCTATGACCTGGACGCGGCGCATTCTCAGCGTGCTGATAATCACTACCTCACGGTCGTAGACGCCATCAGGGGTAGAGCCACCAGTCAGTCCGGTGTTGGCGGCCTGCATGATAATGACCTTATCTGCGGCGACGCATGCCTTCACTACCTGCCATTGCTCCAGCAGTGAACCTGGCTGTACCACAGCCAATGCAGTTCCCGTACCAAATCGAAATCCGTGGCGAAAGCGTACGGTGTCATTGGTTTCAGTTAATACGTGAGCAGCACCAACAATCGTTTGAAACTGGGCGATGAGCTCTGAAACACTAAGTACCCGATCAGAAACCGCAGCAGTGTTAGCTGTCATGGTAAGGCTCGCAAGTTAGCGCGCTCATGCGCGCGAGATTTATTGTGCCTCGGAAGATATTGTCGGCAGCTCCATCATTCAAATATATTGTTGTGATTAATCAATCATTATCGGTGATCAATCATGGAGCTTCGGCATCTGCGCTATTTTGTAGCTCTTGCAGAGGAGCGCCACTTCGGGCGTGCGGCTGAACGTCTGCACATCGTTCAGCCCGCCCTAAGCATGCAAATACGAGATCTTGAGAACGAACTAGGCACCGCCCTTCTGATACGAACCAGTCGCCGAGTAGAGGTGACCGAGGCGGGCGCAATTTTTTACGAAGAAGCTCTACGTGTTTTGGCCCAAGCAGAACGTGCGGTGACCGTGGGACAAAGAATAGGCCGTGGAGAGATTGGGCTAATTCGGGTGGGCTACTCAGAAAACGCCGCCCTTGCCGGGATAGTGACTCAAGCACTCCGAGAGTTTCGTCGCCAATACCCAGACGCGCAGATGGAGCTCTCAGAGGTATCCCCATTTGCCCAAGCTGCAGCGCTACTTGAAGATCAGATTGACGTAGGGTTCACCCCACCTTTTCACCAGAACCTACCTGAGGGCTTGACGAGAATCCCTCTGAGCGATAGTCAGTGGATGATTGGCCTGAGCTCTGAGCACCCCCTCGCGGCGGAATCTGAATTGGGAGGAAGAGACCTGCGTAACCAAAGTTTCGTGGTCTGTGCAGAGCCCTATGCTGATGAGGCCCAAGCTGCAGTGCTTCGCAGGCTGATCGGTCAAGAGCCGAAAATCGCCATACGTACGCCCAACTGGATTACGGTGCTGACTCTGGCATCAGCAGGCTATGGGATGGCGTTGGTGCCGTCTTCACTTTCAAGCGTGCCCATTGAAGGAGTCGCCTATCGCCCTATAAGAGCATTCAAGGAGCGGTCGCATCTGAATCTAGTGGTTCGAGACAACGAATACAGGCCTGTTGCGATCGCCTTCATCTCGGTGGTGCGGTCACTTATTGAGGGCAAAAAACTGTTTAGGTGACAGGCCGCGCCACCTGGAAAAGATGTCCAAGAGGGGGGTGTCCGCAGGGCCTAGAGGATCCACCCTCAAATGATTAGGGTTTTCACGCTCGTTAATACGTTGGTTCGGCCTGCCCACTACAGGTAATAAATTAGCCCCAGCCTTGAATCCGGCTGTCGTATTATGTCCTATTGACGATTTTTTTTGTCCATCCCCTGCTCTCTTTCCTCGACCTAGCTTCACAGGCGGATACTTCTATCTCGGTGTCCGAATCAGTCAACAACGCTGGCGCGCAAAATCAAGCATCAATGTTCTACTTCTACAAAAATGAAACCTCAAACCTGTAGGGGCCCACATAACGCCTCACGCATCCAGAACAATTTGTACTGCCAAGACACCAAAGGAAATAATAATGAAGTCTAGAGCGTATATATCTACAATCGGTAGGTTGGGGAGCATTGCGGCTTTAACTTGGGCAAGTAACTCTTATGCTGGCCTTGATTTGGATATGACTGACTTCGTTCCAGCGCCTCCAGGAACAGACGCTATACTGTCGTATACAACTTTCGCAAAACGAAGCTCTTACACTGCCAATGGCGAAGCCAAGATTGACAGAGACACGAATCTGAACTCCGTTACGGAGATCGTACGATACGTGCATTACATGGACTTGGGCGGCTATACGTTCGCACCCCAAGTTCTCGTTCCTTTCGCACATCTCTACGATGGAAAGATCGGCGGCGCATCCTTGGGTGACTCTTCAGGAATGGGAGATACGATTCTCGCGGCTCCACTATGGCTGTTGAATGGAGAAGATACCAAATTTGTGGTGGTACCTTACCTTTTTGTCCCAATAGGTTCCTACGATAGCGATAAAGACCTTAACGTTGGTGAAAATCGGTGGAAATTCGACTTGCAAATGGGCGGCACCCAAAAAATAGCGGACGACTTTCTTCTCCAGGGCTCTGTCGAGACTATGTGGTATGGTTCGAATAATGATGCCAGTGCGGGCAATCGAACGAAGTTAGAGCAGGACAACAGTTACCAAGCCCAGCTTTGGCTTTCTTACACCCCTCCCACTGATAAACGGTGGACATTTGGTGCTGGCTACTCAAAAACCTGGGCGGGCGAACAGGCGATTGACGGCGTCGACAATGGGGTTGCAACCAAGGTGTCGCAAGCCCGACTGCAAGCGTCTAGATTTATTACCCCGACCTTCCAGCTACAGGGGCTTGTACAGCGAGATTTGGAGATGGAGGGAGGCTTCAAGGAAGATTTCCACTTCACCCTCCGAGTCCTGAAGGTTTTGTAAAAGCTTTGTAGCGATGAACCGTTATAGCCACCCAAGCAAGCGGTATTGCTTAGGTGGCTTCGTACACCAAGCCCCGCACACCCCGCTTGGCCTACAACGCTACCAACTTCCCACCGATGCACTCGATCACTGGACGGGCCACTCCCTCAATCGGTTGATCAGCAGGCGTCACATTTCCCTGCCAGAAACAGGGAGCCGACAAGTCCACCCTCCTAACGCGACGACGCCCAGTGACTCATTAGCACAGAATGTCTCCCGCCGTGTTGCATTACGAACGACCCCACTTCGCCTTCCAGGACTGTGGTCTTAGGCCCCGTGAGAGTGCCAGCGCCTACGAGGTTCTGACGGGACTGATAGATACCAAGCCGTGGAAAAAACCAGCCCTCGGAAGCGGCACCAGTACAGCGCATTGCGTCCTAGAGCGCACCACTGACGGTCGGCATGAGGACATTCTTGCGACCAGTCATAGCCAAAATCGCCAGCGCACCCTAGTGGCGCGAAAATTGCTATGAGCTATTACGGATTACGGGTAGGCCCGATGGTTGGTCGCCAAGAGACATAATGCGGTGTGCTGGGGGAGGTAAACATGATCGGGTGTTTGAAAAAAGAATCGGTAACGGTTGATCGTGTACCGTTTATATTCGATACAGCATCGGTGG
The DNA here is from genome assembly GCF_900143095.1 of Pseudomonas asturiensis. Lineage (GTDB taxonomy): Bacteria > Pseudomonadota > Gammaproteobacteria > Pseudomonadales > Pseudomonadaceae > Aquipseudomonas > Aquipseudomonas asturiensis. The sequence continues at coordinate 153,191 of NZ_FRDA01000013.1, forward strand.
GCTACGAGCGTGCTTTTGACTACTGGTCAGAAGCCGTAACAGCACATTTCAGCCCAACACAAAACACCATGACCTTGCCTAGAACAGCTTTTTATGGCCGTATGGAAATTCTCCCGGTCGGACTGTTGAACGTGTCCCACCTTAAAACTAGTGCGATGCGGAATGTGAGAGATCTGTGGTCGTTGCGCAACATTCCGAATGACGATTTTTTCGTAATGGCAGTAGATGGCGGGGCCGGCGGTAAGCTATCCCAGCTCGGCAGAGATGTATTCCTCGGCCCGGGCGACCTAATGATTTACGATTCTGCACGCGAGTTTTCGTTCGAGTTCCTTGGCGAAACTGATGTTTATCTCGCACAGGTTCCAAGACGTCATTTAGAAGCCCGTATCAGAAACCCCGAAAGCCTTATTGCCCGGGCTATCAGCCATAAGGATCCACTTGGTTGCATGTTGCTCACAATGGTCAAAAGCTTCATGCAGCTTGACCATGGTTTTAACCCTCACAACCTAACCAGTCTCAGTAAAAGCTTCGTTGACATGCTGGCGTCGTCGCTAGAGTGCAGCCTGATCAACTCCGAGCTTTCCAACGCTCATAGCAATTTGCTGGAAAAAGCAAAAAACATTATAAGTAGAAGCTTGGAAGATCCGGACTTTGACGTAAATCAACTGGCATACTCTTTGGGCTCGTCACCAAGGACGATTTGTAGAGTTTTTGCGGCCGAAGGCACCACTGCCACTAAATATATTTGGCAGAATAGGCTCATATTGGCTCGCGATCTCATCAGTGAAGGTAACATAAAACAAGTTAGCCAAATTGCATTGCGCTGTGGCTTCAACGACTTTTCCCACTTTAGCCGATCCTTCAAGAAGGAATTTAATACCACTCCCAAGCAGCTTCTAAATTCACGCCTGGCGTAGTCCAGCGTCGCCCCCCCCTCCTCCAAGCCTGCTTTTACTGTGATCTAACCTCCCCTTCCCCCACCTCCATGGCGGGCGTGGTCAATTTTTCTGTCCGCTAGGGCCAAGCCGGCAATCCCAATCGGCCGGTAAAATCGCGCACATGCCATGCAAGATTAAGTCTTGTCGAACCAATAGTTAGAAATGTGGAGCGCATATGCACTATAAGACCATATCTGATATTTCGGACGACGTCCGAAATAAGAAACTCTCTCCTGTTGAACTAACTCAATACATGCTAGACAGGATTGAAAAACAGGATGGCCAGGCTAAAAGTTATGTCTGCGTGACCGTAACACATGCACTCGCGCAGGCTAAAATAGCTGAACAAGAGATCGTGCGAGGCCAGTGGAGAGGCCCTCTACATGGGATTCCTATCGGCATAAAAGATCTCCTTTACACCAAGTTCGCACCTACCACCGGCGGAACTTTATTGAACAGAGATTTCACCCCAAATTTTAATGCCACAGTTGTTGATCGGCTTGAGGATTCAGGTGCTATCGTCTTAGGAAAACTAAAGACAACTGAACAAGCATTTACTGACCATCATCCCTCAGTTACAAGACCGGTCAATCCTTGGAATGCTGAGCGCTGGTCTGGGGTTTCATCGTCAGGATCTGGGGTAGCGACAGCTAAAGGGCTCGCGTTCGCTACCATCGGAAGCGACACCGGCGGTTCCATCAGGTTGCCATCCGCGGCGAATGGCCTGACATCCATCAAGCCGACATGGGGCCGCGTGAGCCGCTATGGCGTCTTTCCTATGGCGGACTCCTTTGATCATGTTGGGCCAATGGCAAGAAACGCTGTCGACGTCGGTATCATGCTAAACGCCATTGCCGGCGCTGACCGTAACGATCCGACAGCATCTCACTGTCCCGTCCCGGATTACACGGCTGACTGCACGAAGAACATCAGGGGCATAAAAATCGGCCTCCCTGCCGACTACGTGAAATCTGGATCGTCAGAAGAAATCTCAGATGCGTGGATGGCTACGGCAAAAGTCTTTGAGAGCCTCGGAGCTACAGTGGCTGTCATTGACTACCCAAATTGCGATCAAGCCATCAATGACTGGAGCACCATAGCTGCAGCTGAGACAGCGCTTAGCCATAAAGCGACATATCCTGCACAGCAACACAAATACGGCCCGGTTCTGTCGGCGTTCCTTGATATTGGCCAACAGGTGAGTGGAATTGACCTCGCGGCAGCGAGCATTCGCCGCATTGCTTTCAACGAGCAAGTCAACGCCCTCTTCCAAGATGTTCAGTTGTTCCTCGTACCAGTGCTTGGCGGTGCTGTACCGACCTCGGACGAATGGCTGAGTTTGGCAGGAGCCGACTTTGCTCCGTACCTTCAATACACCATCCCTGCCGACATGACCGGTGGCCCGACCATGACATTTCCAGTCGGCTTCGACCGTAACGGGCTGCCGATTGTCATGCAGCTGTGTGGGCCGCATTTCTCAGAAGCCCTGTTGTGCCAGGTGGTTGCGGAGTTTCAACGCCTGACTGACTGGCACACCCGTCACCCCGTTGAATGAACCACCGCGCAGCCAAGGTAGGGGGGCGCCGCGGGTGCCCCGTGTTGACACTACACCTACCCAAACTGACTTGAGTTGACGCCTGAAACTGATGCTGAGATGAGGAAAGAACCCATGGCACATGACCAAAGTCACGATCACGATCACGATCACGACCACACTGCACCACCATCAGAGATGGAGCTGCGTGTTAAAGCGCTCGAAACATTGCTCGTGGAGAAAGGCATCGTCAATACAGATGCCATTGACGAGCTGATCCAAACCTACGAGTTTCGCATCGGGCCGAAAAATGGAGCCAAGGTCGTTGCTCGAGCCTGGATCGATCCGGAATACAAGAAACGGCTCTTGGAGAACTCCACGGCGGCGATTGCGGAGTTGGGCTTTTCGGGTATTCAGGGCGAAGACATGACCGTTGTCGAAAACACAGATTCGGTACACAACGTTACTGTCTGCACCCTATGCTCCTGCTACCCATGGCCTACCCTGGGACTCCCACCGACTTGGTACAAATCGGCAGCCTACCGGTCGCGCATTGTTCTTGAACCACGAGCTGTTCTGAAAGAGTTCGGTCTCGAAGTAAGCGCTCAAAAAGAAGTCCGAGTCTGGGACAGCAATGCTGATCTGCGCTACCTGGTCTTGCCTCAACGCCCAGCAGGGACTTGTGACTGGACTGAGGAGCAACTAATCGAGCTCGTAACGCGGGATTCGATGATTGGTGTCGGCGTAGCAGCCGCTCCCACCCTCTAAGCAGGAGAGCCTAAATGAACGGTATTCATGACTGTGGTGGTATGCACGGGATCGGGCCAATATTCGTCGAAGAAAACGAGCCTCTTTTTCACGCGCCTTGGGAACGCCGGATGTTCGGCATGTTCATCGCTGTGTTCGGTGCTGGCGTCTATAACGTGGATGAATTCCGATTTGCGATTGAGCGGATGAAGCCTACCGACTACTTAACAACCACTTACTATGAAAAGTGGTTTCACTCGCTGTCGCTCATGTTGGCGGAGAAGGGAATTATTTCTCCGGATGAGTTGAGCGCGAAAATCGAATCACTTCGGGGGTAGAACCATGCAAGCCATCACCAAAGACATGATTGCAGGTCTCGTCGCAACAGGTGGTTCGCCACGTGTGAATGTTGATATCGCTCCAAAGTTTTCCGCTGGCGAACGTGTCACGGCCAAACAGATCAACCCACCCACCCATACCAGGACACCTCGCTACTGCCGTGGCAAACCAGCAGTGATCATTACCGACCATGGCGTATTCGGGTTCCCCGACGTAAATGCGCATGGGCTTGCGGTTAAACCGCAGCACCTCTACACAGTTTGCTTCTCGGCAACCGATTTGTGGGGCCAGCAGGCAAACCCCAACGACAAGGTGTACCTGGATCTTTGGGAAGATTATCTGGAGTAAACGAAATGATGCCATTAGCTGAATCCCAAGTACTGGAAATCAACACAGACGACCACGCCTTTGACTACCCATGGCAGGCGGGTATGTTTTCCCTCACCGTGAACCTGTACAAGACCGGGCTGTTCCCTTGGTCGCAATGGGTAGAGTTTTTCAGCAACGAGATCAAACGTAGTCCAAGGCGTCCTGACGAGAGCGTGAACGATGCTTACTACCGCCAATGGGCTGTCGCCTTTGAAGCAATGCTTGAAACGCTCGGGCTCGTCACCGGAGAAAGCGTCGAAGAGACTGCCCAGGCATGGCGTCTTGCCTATCTGAACACGCCGCATGGGCTGCCTGTTCTGCTGGAAAACGCCAACTGCTCGCCAGCGAAAGCACACCACCATCACCATTCGGCCCCTGGCACCCCCATCGCCGTAAGCCCAACAACCGGCCATCATTGACGGATAACCAAGATGAATGACGAAGCCCTGCTGAATCGCTCCCAAACTCACAATCCTGCTCAGGCATTTCCTCTGGCTCACCTCATGCCATGGGCGGCCCTGGCAGTGTTACTGGCGATGCTGGCCATCTATTTTGTAGGCGCCGAACAAGGTGCGACCTCGCTCCTCGCCGGAAATAACGTGCATGAGTTCGTCCATGACGGTCGCCACGCGCTCGGCTTTCCTTGCCATTGAGGATCTAACATGATCAGCAAACTGTTGTTGAATGGCATTCTAACGGGGATCCTTGCCGGCGTAGTTTCCTTCGGCGTATTACACGTGTTCGTGGGGCCGCAAATGGAACGAGCAATCGCCTTCGAACAACAGAAGGAGGCGAACGAAACGCCCTTTATGGCGCATGAGGAGCACACCTCTGATGGCCACAGCCACCACTCGGCAGACGGTGCTGATGTCCATAGCGAGGTGATTAGCAGAGAGACCCAAGCAGGTGTGGGCGCTCTTGTTGCGACCACAGTCTTTGGTGGTGCGGTTGGAGGACTCTTCTCTCTTGTGTTTTGCTTCCTGCATGGCCGTGTGGGCAGCATTTCACCCGGAATGCTCTCGTTTTACATAAGCGTGGGGGCGTTGCTGGCTTTCGTGATACTGCCGACGCTGAAGTATCCGGCAACTCCTCCTGGCGTGGGGCTATCAGGGACGATTGGTGAGCGTACAGCTTACTACTTCCTATTGCTGGCAGGCTCGTTGTTTCTCCAAGGAGCCAGCGTGGTTTGGTACCAGAAGCTGAAAAAGAATGCGACTGGCTCAGCCCCATTATTAGCCATCGGTGGCTATGTGGTAATGACCATCATCATGCTCGGTGTGCTGCCATCGATTAATGAAGTACCGAGCGCTTTCTCAGGTGAGATTCTCTCCAATTTCCGGGTAGCTTCGGTAGCTACCCAAGCCATTCTGTGGGTCGTCATCGGTGCGATCTATGGCTGGTATGCGCACCATGCGCTTTCAAGCTCGCACATGCGCCACATCCCTGTAAACAGCTAACGCTCGCAGGAATAATCCGGCCTGCCGAAACCGCACGAAATTCAACGAACGCCAAACTCAGCACTCGTCGCTGCTGGGTTGTGCACGCCCGATGTTTAAACAAACATACCCATGTGCAGGACTTTAAATGAGCAAACTTAAAGAGTGGTTCCAAGGGCCACAAGATATAAGTAAGACGGAAGCCATGGAAGACTACGCAGTTGGTCGTGTCCCATCACACTACCGCTGGCCAATTCCTGCGATCATCTTGGTGCTGCTGGGAAATTCGACAGCAATGTTCTGGTTCATACTTGGTGCTGATTTGAGTTACCAGGTAGGCTGGCCCATGATGCTTTGGCCCTTGGCATATTTCTTCGTTTTCGCAACGATCATCGGGGCCGTTGTAATGAAACTTGCGAGTAGCGAAGGCTTATCTCTCAATCTACTAACCCGCGGACTAGGATTCGGCTATATGGGGTCGGCATTCACATCTTTGATCTATGGTGTGAACTTCGTTTTTTACTTTATCTTCGAGGGGACAATCGTTTCTCACGCCATTGCCAACCATCTCGGAATCGCGGTGGACTCTCCAGGCGGGATAGCAATCTTCGCAGTGCTGGGTCTATTCGCCATCTTCTTTGTGTGGCGCGGCATGTCATCTCTCCAGTTCCTCCAGACTTGGGGTGTGCCACTTTTCATAGGCCTGTTTGCCTTCTGTCTGTACCAGTTGACTCACAACTACGACATCGTAGGCCCATTAGGATGGCTCCCGACTGGCACGGTTGACGAAACCAAGATCTGGATTGTCATGAGCATGGCAAACGGGCAGATCGTTTTCCAAGGGCTGATTGCCACCGATTATGGTCGGTTTGCAAAACCTAGGATCACTCACAAAGGCACCACCGCTATCATGCTGGGCATGTTGATCCCGGTACTTCCAATTTTGTTAGCGGGCGCGATGTTGGCGCACACCCTGCTCCCCCACATTCCCACAGACGCTGTCGCAGCATCTATGGATCCTGGGTACATCTTCCCAATGGTCATGGGGCTACTTGGTGTGGTATTCGCAGTATTGACACAGATTCGGATCAATGTGATCAATCTCTACTCAGGCTCAATTGCCCTTTCGAATACAGCTGATATGGCGCTCAACATTCGCCCAGGTCGTCAGTGGTGGATGATTTTAGTCTGGTTGATGGGGGTAATTCTGTATTCCGTAAACGTCCTGCAATACATGAATACGTTCCTGACCATCACGGGAATCCTCACGAACACGTGGGTATTCATCATCCTGGCTGACCAGTTGATTTGCCGTCGCATGTTCAATCTGGCCCCGAGCGATTTTGTGGAGTACCGCAAAGAGTACCTTCGATCTTGGAATCCCTGCGGTGTCATCAGCTTGGTAGTGGCTGTCGCCCTCGGAGCTGCTGGTGTGTTGGGAGCCTATCCCATCTACTACGCCTCGTTTATCGCGATGATCGTGGGGCCGATGCTTCACGTGGCGTCAAGCGTGGCAACCCGGGGCCGCTTTTACTTCTCGCAATTCCCCGACGATGTAACCACAAACTGGAAGCCTAGCGAGTCATACGCCGGCCCACGCCCGATGCCAATCGGTCAGCTTATCTCCTCCTGAGACTGTAATAGCGCCAGTCGCCGCCGAACTGCCCGCCATGCCCAAAGGCATGGCGAACTCATCTGCTCACGTGCTCAACTGGAGCGGAGAACTACGCGTAGCATAACGAAGAATTAACGGCCTCCCAGTAATCCAACCGAGTAAGCAGGACGACCTAACCACTGTGCCTAAAACCATCTAGGCAAGTGCCCCGGCCGACTTTTCCAGTAGCGCCCAAGCCTGCTCACCAAATGCCTTGCGCCACTGTGCGTAATATCCCGCATCCCTCAGCTTCTGCCGGAAGGAGTCCGGCACAACATCACTAATGATCAGGCCTTTCTTATCGAGATCCTCTCTAACTGTGGCTTGCAGCGCCTGCAGATCAGCACGCATGTTCACGCCTGCCTCATTGATGTGCTTGGAAACGGTATCCTGAAACTCCACAGGCAGACGTGAGAAATTTGCCTTGTTCCCAAGCACCCAAAAACCATCCCACATATGATTGGTCAATGAGCAGTACTTCTGCACTTCGTAGAGCTTGGCGGAGTTGACTAACGTCAGAGGATTCTCCTGGCCCTCGACGATGTGGGTCTGCAACGCGGCGTAAACCTCCGCAAAATTGATACTCGCCGGGGCAGCATCAAAGCTGCGGAACATCGACATGATTATCGGACTCGGTGGCACCCGTAATTTCATACCGACCAAGTCTGCCGGTGCCGCTACCGGTCGAGTGCTGGTGGTGGTCACCCTAAATCCGTTATCCCAAATCTTTTCAAATGCGAAGAGGCCGTCACTCATGGCTATTTCAGCCCTGATGTGTGCGCCAAGCTCACCGTCCATGGCTGCCCATACCTGTTCATAATTCTTGAAGGCAAAGCCAACCGCGCTGATCTGAGCGGCAGGAATCAATGTGCCGAGAATGACTGGTGGCCCTGCGTAGAAATCAATCGCGCCCGAACGCGCTTGGGCAAGCATGTCGGTGTCGCCACCCAACTGGCTACTAGGGAACACCTGCAGGACAACTCGCCCGTCTGTGGATTCCTTGATGCGTTTCGCGGCTTCCCGCGCCCTGACATTCATGGGGTGAGTGAGGGGAAGGTTGTTTGCAAATTTCAGGTTGAACTCAGCGGCGTAGGAAAACGCGCTGTATCCGACCGTCATGCCTGACGCTAGAGCCGCTGTAGCCACGGCGGTGGTTCGAAGAAAATTTCTACGTGTAAAGCTTTTCATAGTGACTCTCCTGCTTTTTTTGTTGTGGGTGCAAAGAGCTTATTGACAATCATAGATCTCGATTTGTAGTCTGTATACAGAAGACGGAAGCCAATAAGCGTCACAGCCCTCGATTCGGCGCTAATAGACGGCAGGAACATGTCTAGAACGGGGGCCCCCAGCAATGAGCCATGTTTGGGACAGATCAAGGCCGTTGGGCACGCGGTTCGAAATGATTGATGGCCAGCGTTGCAATTGGGCCGGACGGGCTCAGCGAACTACCGGTTATCCAGGAAAGGCATCCGCGAAACCGAACATCGGATAATCCGATCGCCAAGTTCTGGATACCTACAAAGGAGCAACAAAAGGGGGTTGGACGTATCACTCCAACCGATGCTGCCAAGACCCCAGCCCTGACTAGGGTGCTAAAACAAGAGTACCCACGTCGACAATGAAGCAGGCTCGCCTGCGTACAATAAAGTCTGGAGAAACTCATGAAGCTTACACAAGAACAAATCAAAGCTTATGATGAAGAAGGCTACATCTTGCTGCCTGGCCTGTTTACAGAACAGGAAGCTGGCTTGATGAAGTCGCGCCTGCCGCAGCTGTACCGCATGGATCGAGATGAGGTTGTAAAAGAGAAGACGGGAGTAGTTCGCACGGTCTTCGCTGCCCATACTTTCGATGACGTGTTTGCCCAGGTAGCACGTCACCCACGCCTTGTTGAGCCAGCCAAGCAGCTGCTCGGTACTGATGTCTACATGCATCAGTTCAAGATCAATGCGAAGGCAGCTTTCAATGGTGACATCTGGCAATGGCACCAAGACTTCGGCACATGGCATCAAGACGATGGCATGCCGGAAGCTCGCGCAATGAACGTCGCGATTTTCCTGGACGAGGTCAACGAATTCAACGGCCCACTTATGTTCATCCCCCGCTCCCATAAGCTGGGACGCCTTGAAGCGAGCCATGACCGCAGCACGACCAGCTATCCCTTGTGGACACTTGACAACGCAAAGGTAGCGGAACTTGTCGCCCAGGGCGGCATCGTCGCGCCGAAAGGTCGCGCGGGTACCGTTCTCATTTTCCAAAGTACCTTGGTGCACGCGTCGTCACCAAACCTGTCACCTTGGGATCGAAATACCGTGTACGTCACAACCAACTCGGTGGACAACGCAATCACCAAATTCAATCGACCTGACTTCATTGCCCACAGAAATTTCACTCCTATCGAAATTCTCAGCGACGATTGCCTGGACAAGTTCCACGCCGCTGTCGCTTAAACACTGCTGAGCCGGCTGCCACGCACAGCCGGCAAACGCTCATCCGAAGAATAAGGATAGGAACTAATGAAAGATTCAATGCAGGGCAAGGTTGTGATTGTCACCGGCGCAGGTGCGATTGCAGAAGGGTGGAGTAATGGACGCGCGGCAGCGGTGCTCTACGCTCGACATGGTGCCACTGTGCTCGCTGTCGATCGCGACGCCGTCTCAGCGGGGCGCACTCGCGATATCATTCGAGAAGAAGGCGGGGTCTGTGAGGTTTTCACCGGAGACGTCACCAGCTCAGCTGATATGCGCCAGATGGTCGCGGCGGCGCAAGACTATTTCGGCAGTCTGGACACCCTTCATAACAACGTAGGCATCGCCGAAATCGGCGGGCCCGTAGAGGCAACCGAAGAAAGCTGGAATCGACTGGTGGCGGTGAACCAGACCAGTCTGTTTCTAACCTGCAAATACGCACTGCCGGTGATGGAGAAGAAAAAAAGCGGTTCAATCGTCAACATCGCTTCTATCGCTGCTGATCGCTGGCTCGGCTTTCCTTATGTGGGGTATTCAGCTACAAAAGCGGCGATGATCGGTTTTACACAAAACATCGCCGTCCAGTATGCACCACACGGAATCAGAGCAAACTGTGTCTCTCCGGGGTTCATGAATACGCCAATGGTGAGCAGCTCTCTGACCGCGGCATATGGTGGAGAAACAGAAGCGATGCTCGATAAGCGTCACGCCCAATGCCCTATGGGGTTTATGGGTGATGCTTGGGATGTCGCCAACGCAGCGCTCTTTCTTGCATCTGATTCGGCGCGGTACGTTACCGGTATTAACCTCGTCGTCGATGGCGGTTTGACTCTACGCTGCGCGTAGATACCAAATCGAAACTACAGGGAGCATGCCGTGCAGATCGCACGGCTGTTGCCCTCAACACCCTCTTACCGTTCACACGCCCTGAATGCGGCGAAGCCAACGCTAGTGTTCTGTTTCAGTCCTCATCACTAATCGGAAGATCGCGTATATCAGGGTACAAGTCTAAGAAGTTTTCCAGACAGGGATTATCGTTACTTGGATTCCAGCACACCCCACACTCCACTTGCGGAGACTGATCGATGGGCCAATAACTTACTCCATCATGATTAAACTTACTCATTGAATTGGGCACAATGGCAACCCCAAGACCTTCGGCAACCAGGTTAATTATCGACTGTTGCAGATCGGCATGCATGAATTCTTTGGGGTTGAAGCCTGCATTATTGCATACCTGCATAATTGAATCGTAGAGCGGCGGAGATGTATCCCGGCGACTAATTATAAATCTCGTGCCTTCCAAGCATTCTATGGTTAGAGCCTGATGCTTGTTCAAAGCATGGCTGGTGGGCAAGGCGATGCAAAGCGGCTCCGAGTGTAAGTGTCGATACTCTAGGCCTTCCTCAAAGGATTGGAAGGTAACTCCCACATCGATTTCTCCTGCGCCTAATTTAGAAATCAGCTCCATTGGCAGCATCTCTTGCAGGTGCATGCTGACACTCGGGTATTGCTCTACAAAATTTTTAGAAATAGACGGCAAGATTGTCCAGGCCGTATAAGAAGTGAAACCTACCTTTAGCTCTCCTTGTAAGCCGCGGGCGACTGCTTGGGTTGAACTCACAGCATCCTGCCATGCAACCATCAGCCCACTAGCCAATCGCTGAAACTCCTTCCCCGCCGCAGTAAGCTCTACGCTACGAGATGTCCGCGACACCAGGCAGCAGCCGAGCTCGTCCTCAATGCATGCCAACTGACGGCTGAGCGACGGTTGGGTCAAATTGACCGCGTCAGCAGCTTTGCCGAAGTGCAAGTGCTCGGCGAGCACCAGAAAGTTTCTGATTTGCTTAATTTCCAGCATCGATGCGTACCGCGTATCAATTCAGTGAATACTAATCATTGGACTGTATCGATTGTCAAGCTTAAAATCCCCCTCCCCCCGCTGAGCAGGTTTGCTAAATGAACACGGTTGTCCTGGTTATCCTCCCAATTTTTAGCCTTATTCTCTTAGGGTTCATCTGCGGGCGTACTAACCGACTTGGTGATCAGGGGGCATCGGAGTTAAACAAACTCGTCGTATGGCTTTGCTTGCCAGCCTTACTATTCAAAACAACAGCGACCGCCGTTTTTGCTGATATTTGGCACCCCGGATTTATCATAAGTTTTGGTGCAGGCGCAGTAGCGGTTTTTGGCGGCACAGTGCTCTGGAAATTATCGCAAGGGAAAAAACTTGTTGAAGGAAGCATTGATGCATTGAGCGCTTCTTACGCAAATACAGGTTATATCGGAATTCCATTATGCCTGCTGATTCTCGGCCAGGAGGGTATGCAGCCTGCTCTGATTTCCACACTCATCATCGTTTGCTTCATTTTTGGTATCGCACTGACTCTGATAGAAATAGGCTTGCAAAGCGACAGCACCTTCTACGGCGCTGCAAAATCTGTAGGCAAGGCTCTGCTTAAAAATCCATTGTTGACAACCCCAATCATCGGAAGTCTATGGGGATGGAGCGGCTCAGGAATTCCGACACCTATAGCCAGTGTTTTAGACTTGCTGATCGCAGCGATGACTCCATGCGCTCTAATTTCCCTAGGCCTGTTCCTTTCCAAAAAGCATGCTTCCGACGAGAAAGGTGCCTGGCCGTTAGTCCTGATTAAATTGTTTGTTCAGCCGATTGTTACTTGGGTGCTTGCGTTCAAAGTGTTTGTTTTGCCTTCGATGTGGGCACATTCTGCGGTACTGCTAAGCGCGATGCCCACGGGTACAGGGCCATTCATGATTGCGGAGTTCTATCGACGCGAGGCAGCAGTGATCGCAAAAGTGATACTGATCACAACATTAGGCTCAATTTTCACCCTATCTGCATGTGTGTATTGGATCGGTCAATCAGCATCCCTGCCTCATTGATTCATCGCAGACGAAACATTTGACATTGGAACCGCTAAGTAAAAAGTTCAGGTGGATTCAATCGCGTATGCTGGGTAACCAGCCGCCCACGTGCAAATGAATCGAGCTTGCTGTGGAACAGAAGAGAAGCTTAGGGTTCCGCACGCTGTAAAACATCGGCCAAAGAGTCAGAGGACTGCGGTATGGCGCTTTGAGAGCTTTTTTTGAAGGCTGGAAAGAACCTGTCGCGCCCGCAACGCGCAGTGCCGAGCCGGGCTAGCGCAAGATCCTTGGAAGCAATTGGTGAATGGGGCACTCCTTCTACATTCCCCCTCATACTTTTGAGTTTTTTCATAGAATGACACTGGGTTGCCCGCACGTGTTAAATTTCTGACGTACCGATACCAAAAGCATGTGCAGCAAATGCGCCGTGAGTTGTCGTGTGGGAATCACCACATACAATGGATATGCCGGTACGCGCGAAGCATTGTTCCGGGCCGATAACGTGCAGGATGCCTTGGCGCCTGTCTTTCGTGGCGAAACGCGGGAGGTTGGTAAGCGTCTGGCGATGTCACCTACCTAACTGAATATCATCCATGTCACAATTCCGTTCGGCCTGGTGCTCCGATTTCCTCCATAAAATCATCTAGAAAACTATTAAGGCGTGCATGCCTGACCGCTGCCAACCGAGCACCTTCGGCTGTCTGAAACCCCGAAGCCAGTTTGAGTAATTTTGTGTGGAAATGCTCAATGGTGAAACGTTTGTCTTGATAATCCCTGCCTGCGGCTTCCGGGTTTGTAAAGTCGTAAAGCGCAGAGCCCATTCGCCCAGAAACGTAGAAGCAGCGCGCGACTCCCACCATGCCGATGGCGTCTAGTCGGTCACTGTCCTGAAGAATTTTGGCTTCTAGTGTGATGGGATCGAAGCCTGCTGAGAAGCTGTGGGTCTTTACCGCGTGAGCGACTAGCTCAATTCGCGATGTAGACCAACCCATACGCTCCAAAATAGAGGCGGCTTTTTTGGCCGAAAGAGTTGATGCTTGCGCCCGCAATGGCGAGTTTTTCTCGACTGCCACACAATCATGCAAAATAGTTGCTGCGAGCAATGCTTCTAAGTCTCCACCTTCTTTTTCTTGTAGACGCCGAACATTTATCCATACTCGGTGGATATGAGAAAGATCGTGAGATCCGTCCGTGCTGTCCTCGGGTAGAAATGCGAGTAAATCCGACGCTAGGCTCTGGTATGGAAAAAATGGCTCAACAATCATTTCAAAACTCCTGGAAGGTATCGATCTTAGTAAGTCCATGGTGAATATGGCGTACGGTGGATATCCAGCGATGTGGTAACAGCTGGTCGATCTCACTCGCCCGCTGCATCGGCAGCCGCGTCAGCACATCTTTGAGATACGCATACGGATCGTGTCCATTCATGCGCGCTGACTGGATCAAGCTCATAATTGCTGCCGCCCGTTTGCCGCTGCGAAGCGAGCCAGCAAACAACCAGTTGGAACGTCCAAGTGCCCAGGGTCTGATCTGGTTTTCGACTGGGTTGTTGTCGATGGGGACAGCCCCATCTTCCAGGTAGCGCGTCAGCGCTACCCAGCGTTTAAGGCTGTAATCCAGGGCTTTGGCCGTCGCTGATCCGTTGGGCACAAGATCGCGCTGGGTCAACATCCAGTCGTGCAGTGCTTTCGCCAATGGCGCTGCTTTTTCTTGTCGTATTCGACAGCGATCCTCGTCACTCATGTCTCGCGTTTGGCGTTCAACTTCGTACAAGCCGCCAATCGAGTGCAGCGCTTGTTCAGCCAACTGGCTTTTATTCGCCGCGTGCAGATCGAAAAACTTACGGCGGGCGTGGGCCATGCAGCCAATTTCGGTCATGCTCTTCTCGAAGCCTGCTTTGTAGCCAGCAAAATCATCGCACACCAGCTTGCCGTTCCACGAGCCGAGGAAGTTACGCGCATGCTCACCGGCGCGGCTCGGACTGAAGTCATAGACCACAGCCTTGAGCGCCGAAAACGGTGTGGTGCAGTAGGCCCAGACATAAGCGCGGTGCGTTTTCTTCTGTCCGGGCGCAAGCATTTGCACCGGTGTCTCATCGGCGTGGACAACTCGCTGCTCCAGAACGACTTCTCGCAAGGCATCAACCAGAGGCTGAAGCTGTACACCGGTTTGCCCAACCCATTGAGCCAGTGTGGAGCGCGGTATCGCTAAACCGACACGCCCGAAGATTTTCTCCTGCCTATACAGTGGCAAATGGTCGGCGAACTTCGCCACCATTACATGAGCCATGTAGACTTGCGGTCGGAATGCCCTTGTCGATCACTTGGGCTGGCACCGGTGCCTGTATCAGCGTTTCACACTGACGGCAGGCCCATTTCCCACGTACATGTTGCTCAACGGTGAACACGCCCGGCGTGTAATCGAGCTTCTCGCTGACGTCCTCACCGATGCGCTGAAGCTGGCAACCGCAAGTGCACTCAGTGTTTTCTGGTTCGTGATGAATGACTGTGCGTGGAAACTGTGGCGGCAACGGCGCGCGCTTTGGTTTTTTGCGCACATCTGCTGGAGCCGGAGCCGGAGCCGGAAGCAGTGCCGTCAGCTCGGCGTCGATAGCCTCAAGATCGGTGTCAAGCAGATCGTCGAGCAAGCTGCCTTGCTCAGGACTGATCTGCTCGCTGCGCTTGGCAAATCTATGCCGCCTGAGGATCGTGATTTCGTGGGTCAACTGCTCGATGATGGTGTCATCGCGATGGCTCTTTCTGCCCATGGTGTCGATCTGCGACAGCAACTGCGCAGCGAGTGCACGCAGTTGGTCGGGGGTCATTTGGTCGAGGTTGGGCAAGGAAGTCATGCCGTGGATTTTACCAAAGCAGACCGCATGCGGCAGCAGGCTCAGGCTTTAATTACAGCCTTTTTAAAGGATCGTAATAGCACCGCCAGCCCCAACGCGCTGCCACGGCAGGCCAAGCACCAAGGCCTGAAGTTGTTCGGTATCCAGCTCCAGCTCGCTGCCATGTCGAATGCCTGGCCAGTGGAATTTGCCTTGGTTCAATCGCCTTGCGGCCAGCCAGACGCCGATCCCGTCGTGCACTAAAACTTTCATACGGTTGGCCCGGCGATTGGCAAAGAGATAAGCGCAGTGCGGCTTCGCCGCACCGAATACCGTAATGACTCTGGCCAAGGCGGTTTCTGTGCCTGCGCGCATGTCCATCGGTTCAGTGGCGAGCCAGATGGCCTCGATACGGATCATTGGGCAAGCTCGCGGATAAAACGGGCACACCCACCAGGATCTGAGGATGGCCACATCACTGTAAGGTTTTGCTGGCCGAAAGGAACCTCGATGGTAACAGGCACCTGCTGACTGGGCTGAATGACAGACGCTAGATTTATCGGAACAAAGGCAGGCAACGCGGGCACCTGATGATCACGGTAGATAGGTATCCACTTTCGAACCAGATTGGCATTGACCCCATGGCGCAGGGCTACGCTGGCTATCGAAACGCCTGGTTGCAGGCATTCCTGAACGATCTGGGCTTTAACGGGCTTGGGATAAGAAGTTCTTTTGCGCATGAAAATCCTGACGATAAGGGCAATGGTGTCCACGTATTCTTAAGTGGAGAACATCGCCCTTATTGCAGCGGTTTGATAGGTGACTTGGCCGGACGCTTACATAGGAACGGCGTGTTGGCTGCATGAAATACCCGCTTAAAAGGCTAGAGCTGGTGCCCACTTAAATTAAGTGCACACCATGTCTTGGCTTTGTGGGGCTGGGTAGATGACTTGGCCGGACGCATACTTAGAGCCTACTGTAAGCCATACCTACAGAACGTGGTGCCGTATGGATGAAACCAAACTGCGCGTAGAGGTCTTGCGCTTGACCATCCGCGATTAGGCTTACGTAACCGCTTTCAGGAACGTTGGCTTCGATGTATTTCATGATTTCGGCCATAATTTTTTTCCCTAAGCCTTTCCCTTGGTGCTCTGGAATGACAGCTATATCCACAACTTGAAAGCAGCATCCACCGTCACCTATTACGCGTCCCATTCCCACAGGTAGTTCCCCATGAAGGATCTGAACGGCGAAAAGGGTATTGGGCAAACCTCTTATCGCAGCTTCATCCGTCTTGCCGCTGAGGCCGGAGCCCGTTCGAAGAGCTTGGTAAGTCTGTACAGAGGGCACCTTTAGGAGGCATGAATAAACAGTCATTTGGATCACCATGGCAGATGGATTTTCAAAAAAAATAATATGTGCAAAGTATGCGTCCGGCCAAATCATCTAGCCAACCCAGAGAGGCCAGGACATGGTGTGCACTTAATTTAAGTGGGCACCAGTTTTAGCCCTTTAAGCGGGTATTTTATGCAACCGACACGCCGTTCGTATTCCAAATCCTTCAAAACCCAGTTCATTAAAGAGTGCGCCCAGCTCGGAGCCTCGATTGCCAGCGTTGCCCTCAGCCATAGCCTCAACGCGAATCTCGTCCACAAGTGAATTCGGGGGCAAACGCAGAACAGCATGGCGCTTCAACGTACCCGTCTGGCCAAAACGCCTTCCTACGGAAAAGTACATGTGCCATGCGCTTTACTCCAGGGAACGCGCTGTGGCCTGCGAATCGGGGCCACGTTAGGATTGTGCTCTTTTTGTAGACACTCATGTCGGCGTCAGTATTTGCAGCCGCCCAATGCGCCATTCGTGCTGGCGATATCCATGGAAGTCCTGGCGATAAGGGCGAACGCGTCCGCTTAAAAATATGCGGACACCATCGCCCTTAATGCTGGAGTTCGGTAAGTGTGTTCACCATCCGCTTACTACCATACAACGGCGTCTCTGCGAGCAACCCAGTGGATTCAGCAGCCATCACCGTCAGCAATCAAGCTGTGAGGAAAGTCCTTTTCATCCTTCCTGGATCTAGCTGTTAAGTTTTTAGGGTGGCGCGAACACAGGGGCGCGCGCCTATAAAATGGTAAATCCCGCTCCTAAGCAGAGCGTAGGAGCGGATATAGCAACTGTTTAAATACGGAAAGTACCTACAAGCTGTTTCAGCCGAGCGGCTTGCTGCTCAAGGTCGGTACACGCACGCAAGGTGGATTGTAGGTTTTCAACACCTTCCTGATTCAGGGTGTTGATCTCGGTAATGTCTACGTTGATCGACTCCACCACAGAGGTTTGTTCCTCAGTGGCTGTCGCCACGGACTGGTTCATTCCATCAATCTCACTGATTCGCTGCGTTACGCTGCCTAAGCGTTCTCCCGCCTGGTTGGCAATACCGACGCTGCTTTCGCTCTGGTGCTGGCTTTCGGTCATTGTGCTGACCGCCTCGCGAGCCCCCACCTGCAGCTCCTCAATCATCTTCTTAACTTGCTGCGCCGAATCCTGCGTGCGGTGGGCAAGGTTGCGCACCTCATCAGCTACGACGGCGAAACCTCGTCCCGCCTCGCCGGCACGGGCCGCTTCGATGGCAGCGTTTAGTGCCAGTAAATTGGTCTGCTGAGAGATACTGGTGATCACTTCCAGAATCTGCCCGATGTTGACCGTGTTAGCGTTGAGCGTTTCGATATTGCCGCACGAGTCGCTGATTTTCGACGATAGCTGCTGCATGGCCGCAATTGTCTTGTCTACCACTTGCTGACCGTCTTCTGCCAACGCCCGCGCCTCAGTTGAATGCAGGGATGCGAGTGCAGCGTTCTGGGCGATTTCCTGAGCGGCGGCACCCAGCTCATTGATAGCTGCTGCGACGCTACTGGTGCGTGAGGTCTGCTGGTCAGAGTTCAGCATCGATGAATTCGAAGCGGCTACCACGCGCAATGCAACTTCATTGACCTGCTGAGTTGCCGAGGAAACTTCGCGAATCGAAGCGTGGATACGTTCGACGAAACGGTTGAAGGCATTGCCCAGAGCGCCAAACTCGTCCTGATTATGGATAGTGAGTCGCTTAGTCAGATCACCTTCACCTTCTGCAATGTTTTCCATTGCTCGGATCATGGTGTGAAGTGGCTGCAACATCACACGGATCAACAGGCCAAGCAGGGTGATGATAATGGCCATGGCGACGATGGTGGCTATGACTGCTGATGAGCGGAATTTGCTCAGCATCGCATAGGCCTTGTCTTTCTCGATGGACAGCCCGATATGCCAGTTGGCGGAAGGCAGTCCTTTGACCGGAGCGAAGCTAAGAATTCGGGTCTGGCCGTTGGACTCAACTTCGCTAAGATCTTTGGTCAGGCTCGGCGTGTTTTGTGGGTACAGGTCGGCCAGCGACTTCATCACCAGGCTTTTGTCTGGATGTACCAGAATCTTGCCTTGGTCATCCACAAGGAAGGCATAGCCCATCCCGCCGAAATTCAGTGAGTTGATGATGTCGACCAAACCTTCCAGTGATAGATCTCCACCGACGACACCGACGTCGTTGGAAACCTTGCTGAGTATCCCTATGACCAGCTTATTGGTGGTCACGTCGATGTAAGGTTCACTGATAGTGGCGCCATTGGCGCTCATGCCTGTTTTGTACCAGGGACGGACACGTGGATCATATCCGTCGGGCATCTTGGAGTCCGGGCGAACACTGAACGCGCCGTCGACTTTGCCCAGGTAGACTGTAAGAAAATTCGAGATGAGAGCTTTCTGCCCCATCAGGATCTCAGCCTTGGCAGGATCTTGAGCGATGTTTTGTGCAAGGTTTTCCACCATGTTGATCCGCCCCTCTAACAGGTTACGAATATTCGTAGAGGTGGAACTGCCCATCTCGGCTAAGTAATTCTCCAGATTGGTGCGGGTCGCATTGCGTTGAAGATAGTCGTTATAAAGGGTGAATAGTGAGAAGGCTAGCATCACAATCAATGATGCGGCTGCAAGAATTTTGTGACTGAAGCGGAGGTTTATTTTCATGGCGTCTGAATTCGCTTGGTCGTTTTTTGGACTTCGGAACTGTATCGGCCAAAGGTACGTAAACCTAAGTCATAAAAAGAGGCTTTTCGCCATTACTTGTCGACCCCTATTGTGAATATTATTATTTTCGTTGTGCTCCGCAATGCAGTCGGCAGCAACTAACATATTATTATTTCATTTTCACTATTACTCGCAGGGCAATGGATGGTTCTGAAGTCGTTCAGCCTCAAGCCCATGACTGCCAGCCCTTTAAAGATGATCAACAGGGAATCTAAGCTACCCTTCGCGCTGACATACAAGTCTTAGGGATGCTCCGATCAACTTGCTACGCAGCGGCGGCGAGTCGCAATTTGCCCGGCACCCAGCGCTATTTGCTGAAAATGGCCTGATGCAGCCCGCGTTGAGGGCATTTCCGCCCGGTTTCCCGTGTTAAACGCGCAACTCACCCATACCCATCAGCTGTTTTCGAGCCATCCACAGATTCGACAGGGCGAACAGCGTGGTCAGCTGAGCTGTGTTTTTCATCAGCCCACGAAAGCGCACTTTCACGTAGCCAAACTGACGCTTGATTACGCGAAACGGATGCTCGACCTTGGCCCGTGTCTGAGCTTTGCAGTACTCGATCTTGCGCTTGGCCTTGTAG
>NZ_FRDA01000016.1 GCF_900143095.1 Pseudomonas asturiensis
CGGTTTTCACCCCGTGGGAACGTGCTTGCTCGCGAAAGCCATGCTTCGCACGCCCCTGTTTCAGTGGATGGACCGCCTTCTTCGTGAGCAAGCTCACTCCCACTGGGGTGTTGGCTGCGCGACAGCGTTACTTCGAAGACGTGGTAAAGCCTCACACAGCGTGAAATCACTTCACATTGATAGTGATCTTCCTGGACTCGACACTCGGGTTCAGCGGGATGTGGCTCTTGTCGCCCACCAACAGTTGCAGGGTGTGCTGGCCGGGCGGCAGGTTCACTTCGGTTT
Organism: Pseudomonas asturiensis; assembly: GCF_900143095.1. Classification (GTDB taxonomy): domain Bacteria; phylum Pseudomonadota; class Gammaproteobacteria; order Pseudomonadales; family Pseudomonadaceae; genus Aquipseudomonas; species Aquipseudomonas asturiensis. The sequence continues at coordinate 286 of NZ_FRDA01000016.1, forward strand.
CGGTCTGGCCCTTGCCGAAGTGGCGGATGTTGTCAGTCATGGGCAACGGCGCGTCCATCGACGGCTGGTCTTTCACGTCAATCAGCAGATGGTGGTGGCCGGTTTCCGGAACATCCACCCCGGCGGGCGCAACACCCATGCCTTTGAGACCGAACTGCACCTTGAAGGGCGACGTCACGGTTTCGCCATCTTTGGGCGAGATGATGTAGACCTCGGCACCTGCAGGCGAGGCCGTGCGCGGAATGTCGGCGGCGCTGACCAGCAGGGAAGCGCTCAGCAGAACGCTCGCAACAGCGCCAGAAAATAGCAGCTTCATGATTTCTCCAGACTCGGTTGACGGAATGTCGGACTCAGCAAAGATAGCTCGACCGCCCGCTCAACAGCTGAATGACTTGATGAAACAGTTTTCATGAACCCAGGACGCGACTCAGGCAAAAACGTCGTCGCCACGGCGCCGGAACCAGCCGGTCAGCGAGAGCCTGTCACGGGTCGCGGGCAGCACTTCATGGGGAATCTCACCGGAGAGAAACACCACCAGGCACCCGCCCGTAGGCTGCACGTCATACGCCACCTCGCCTTTGAGGTACATACGCAACTGGCCGCCATGCTCCGGCAGCCAGGCGTTGTTGAGGTACAGCACCGCCGAGACCATGCGCTTGTCGTCATCGCGAAAGCGATCCACATGCCGCAGGTAGAACGCACCGGGCGGGTATTGGGCAAAATGGCTTTCGTAATCCTCAAGCCCGAGGAACAGACCACGGTTTAGCGCCAGACGCAGGCTGTCCATCAGCTCCAGATAACGGTCGCAGCAGCTCACCTGCCCTGCCTCCAGCCACTGGATCCGGTCACCGCGTATGCCCTCACGCACCTCATGGGCAAGGCCCCGGCCGATGCCGGCAGGCTCAAGCTCTCCCTCGGCAGCACGCTTGCGGCACTCTTGCTCGAGTTCAAGGGTCAGACTTTCGGGCATGAAAATATTCTGCTGCGACCAGCCGTTTGCGGCCAGGTCATCGACGATTCGTAGCAGCAGTGGGTGATCGGAGGGTATGCGCATGGCGTGCATAGTATCCATAAGCCCTGAAATCCGACAGAGGCGTGTATACACGGCGTCATACGCCGCAGTTTTCATCCGGCAAGGGCAGTCATAACTCGACAAGTCCACGGTAACACCCGGAGAATAGCGACCTGCCGACAGGAGTCCCTAATGCGCCGTTTGTTTGTTTTGTTGTTGATGTTTTGCACTGTGCCTGCCTGGGCAGACGGCTATGACCAGTTGTACAAGGCTGCAGGCTGGCCGGAACAGCGCGCGCACTTCAACGATGCCTTGAAAGCTGCGCAACAGCGCTACCGCGATAATCTGCCCCCGGCGGTCTTCCAGGCGCTGGTCAATAACAGCAATCAGCGTTTTGCACCGCAGGCCATGGATCAGCGTGCCGCTCGACGCCTGCGTGAAAGCCTGAAGGACCCTACACCTTCGCTGCAATTCTTCCAGTCGCCGCTGGGCCGCAAGATCGTCAACGCCGAACTGACCGCCACCCGTGCCGATCAGTTGGCACAGCATGCCGAAGGGCTGCCGCACATCGAAGCCGACGCCACGCGTCAACTACTGATCGGCCACCTGGCCCAGGCGCTGCCCGCCAAGCAGGCCGGTGCCGAAGTCAGCCTGGCCATCGCCGGTGTCGCTGCCGACAGCCTGAGCCAGATGATCCCCGGCCTGCTGGGCGGCGGTCAGGCGCAAGGCATGCTCGAAGGTCAGCGCGAGCGTCTGATGGCGCAGATCAGCGCAGACCTGAACAACACGCTGCTCTATGTCTACCGCGACCTGTCGGACCCTGAACTCGAAGAGTTCTCCACGTTCGCCGAATCACCTGAAGGCAAGGCCTATTATCAGGCAGCGCTCGCCGCGATCCGCGCAGGGCTGGCGGTCGGGCAAAGCACGTCGAGTCTGAATCCCGCGCAGTAAGCTTGCAGTCATTATCAAAAAGGACTTATGAAAGACTCCATCGCATTGCTCGCCACCGCAATCGCCATGGCGCTTCTGGCCTCGCTGTTCTGGAAGGAACTGGGGCAGGACGCATTTGCTGTGCTTGGCCTGATCACGACTGTGACGCTGGCCGTCGACAACTTCCGTCTGCGCCGCCAGGTCAAGGCGTTGTCGGCCGGTACCCAGAAGCCTTAACGCAGCCGCGCCGCCAGAAAATCGAAGTACCGCGTGCGCAGCTCGGGCAGCTCGTTGGCCAGATGATGGCGGGCATGGCCGAGCATCAGGATCTGCGGCTCGCTGAACTTTTCCTTCAGCACGGTCAGGTTGTGCGACCAGTCCACCGTCATGTCCGCTTCGCCCTGAATGATCAGCGGGCTGCGTGTGCTGCGGGGTGCGCTTTCGATACGCACTATCCATTGCGCCAGCGCACCGACCCAGGCCGTTGGCAGCCGATTGGGCTGTAACGGGTCTGCCAGCAGAAACGGCAGGAAGGCCGGAGCGTTGGAGTTTTCGGTGAAGCGCCGAGCGATACCGGTCACGAAAGGCTTGAGCAGGTAATAGCTGAGCCGCGACCAGCCCCAGGCGCGCGGTCGCACCAGAGGCGACAGCAGAATGACCTGACCTTGCGCAGGGCTGTCAGCGCCCTGATTGAGCAGATGATCGATCACGATGGCGCCACCGGTGCTTTGCCCGCACAGGTGCCAGGGTTGCGGCAGCCTGAGGGTTTGCGCTTCAAGCAGCAATTGCTGGAGCACGGCCTGGTATTCCGCGAAGTCGTTGATGCTCGCCCGGCTCCCGCTGGAAAGCCCATGCCCAGGCAGGTCGCACGAGATCACTGCAAAGCCCTGGCCCAACGCCCATTCGATCACATGGCGATACAGGCCCATGTGGTCATAGAAACCGTGAAACAGGAACAGGGTCGCTACTGCGTTTTCCGGTACCCAGACCTGCCCGACGATCTCGTACCCCGCCACGTCCAGCCGCCCGAGCCAGCTGCGGATAACGTTCTCCCCGCCCAGCCCGGCGAGCCCATAGAAACGCTGATACGCCTGCCCATCCAGGGAAAGCGGATCGATGACGCTCAGCGGCAGCAGGCTGGCGCGCAGATGATCGGGGTCGAACGTGGTGGACATGGGGCTTCCAGGTATAAGCAAGGGCGGCGAGAACTCAATCACAGGATATTCTGCTGTCTGCCCGGCGATGGCAAGCCAGGCCAACGCACATTGTATCCGCCGGGTATCTTCACTACCCAGCCCCGAACCAAAACGGTAGCCTTCATCCCCGCCGTACACCACCCCCAGAGGAACCGGATGAAACGCAGCCTGATCGTTCTAGCCATCATCATCGCCATCGTTGCCAGTAGTGCGGGCTGGTACGTCCACTCCAAGCAGCCGGTGCGCGACGGCGAGATCGCCATGAGCCATTTGCAGGCACCCGTCAGCGTGCGTTACGACGAGCGTGGCGTGCCGCATATCCGGGCCGGGAATGAAGCGGATCTGTACCGCACCCTGGGTTACGTGCATGCGCAGGATCGCCTGTTCCAGATGGAAATGCTGCGACGCCTGTCGCGTGGCGAACTGGCAGAAGTCATGGGCCCCGGGCTGATCGAGACCGACAAACTGTTCCGCAGCCTGCGCATTCGTGACCATGCAGCGGCCTATGTGGCGCGTCAGGACAAGAACACCCCGATGTGGAAGGCTCTGGAAGCCTATATCGACGGCATCAACCAGTATCAGGACACCCACGCAAGGCCGATGGAGTTCGATGCGCTGGGCATCCCCAAACGGCCTTTCAGTGCCGAAGACACCCTCAGCATCGGCGGCTACCTGGCTTACAGCTTTGCGGCCGCCTTTCGGACCGAGCCGTTGCTGACCTACGTGCGTGATCAACTCGGCCCGCAATACCTGAGGGTCTTCGACCTGGACTGGCACCCGGACGGCATGCTGGGGCAGACGCCCGCGCTGGCCGGCGCAGACTGGAAAGGCCTGAGCGCACTGGCGAAGCTGAGCAATGAAGCCTTCGAACAGGCCGGGCTGCCTCAGTTCGAAGGCAGCAACGCCTGGGCGATTTCCGGCAGCCGCACGCAAAGCGGTAAACCGATTCTGGCGGGTGATCCGCACATTCGCTTCTCGGTGCCGTCGGTGTGGTACGAAGCGCAGCTCTCGGCACCGGGTTTCGAGCTGTACGGGCATTTTCAGGCGCTGAACCCGTTCGCGTTTCTGGGCCACAACATGGACTTCGGCTGGACCCTGACCATGTTCCAGAACGATGACGTGGACCTGATCGCCGAGAAGACCAACCCGGACAATCCGAATCAGGTCTGGTATCACGGCCAGTGGGTGGACATGACTCGAACCGAACAATCGATTGCGGTCAAGGGCCAGGCGCCTGTCAGCCTGACGCTGCTGGATTCGCCGCACGGCCCTATCGTCAACAATGCGATGGGCAAAAACGCGGGCCAGACCCCTATCGCGATGTGGTGGTCGTTTCTAGTCTCGGAAAACCCGGTGCTGGACGGTTTCTACGAGGCCAACCGCGCCAACACGCTGGAGAAGATGCGCAACGCGGCCGAGAAGATTCAGTCGCCGGGCCTGAACATTGTCTGGGCCAACGCCAGTGGCGACATTGGCTGGTGGGCCGCGGCGCAACTGCCGATCCGGCCGGACGGCGTCACACCGACTTTCATTCTGGATGGCAGCACAGCCCAGGCCGACAAGCTGGGCTTCTACCCGTTCAGCGCCAACCCACACGAGGAAAACCCGGCACGTGGCTACATCGTGTCCGCCAACTTTCAGCCGCTGTCGCCCACCGGCATGTCGATTCCGGGCTACTACAACCCGGCCGAGCGCGGCCAGCAGCTCAACCGTCAATTGAGCGACGCCTCGGTGAAGTGGGACCTTGAGGCCAGCAAGAAGCTGCAACTGGGCACACAGACCGACTACGCACCCAGCATTCTGAGGCCGCTGATCCCGGTCCTGCGCCGCGTGGTCAGCGACCCCGAAGAGCAGGCGCTGGTCGAGCGACTGGCCAGCTGGGATGGCAACTACACGGTGGATTCGGTCGGTGCGACGCTGTTCAATCAATTCCTGTTCGACATCACGGAAGAAACCTTCCATGACGAACTGGGTGATGCCTTGTTCGAGACGCTGCTCTCGACCCGTGCGCTGGACATGGCGCTGCCGCGCCTGGCCGCCGACGCTGATTCGCCCTGGTGGAACAACCGCAATTCACCCCACGAGGAAAGCCGGGCCAACACCGTCAAGGTCGCCTGGCGTGCCAGCGTCTCGCACTTGAAATCCCTGTACGGCAACAACCCGGACGAATGGGTCTGGGGCAAGGCCCACACCCTGACCCAAGGCCATCCGATGGGCTCGCAGAAGCCGCTGGATAAAGTGCTTAACGTCGGCCCTTACCCTGCGCCAGGCACCCATGAAGTGCCTAACAATCTGTCCTCAAGCATTCGGCCTGCGCCGTGGCCCGTGAATTACGGCCCCTCGACCCGCCGCCTGATCGACTTCGCCGACCCGGCCAACAGCCTGGGCATCAACCCGGTAGGGCAAAGCGGCGTGCCGTTCGACAAGCACTACGCGGATCAGGCCAAGGCGTTCATCAATGGCCAGTACGTGACGCAGCACTTCAGCGAACAGGATGTGGCTGAGCATACTGAAGGGGTGTTGAAGTTTGTGCCGGGGCGCTGACAGAAGGCCCTGATCGCGACTGTCGCTCCCCGCTCATCGTTGCCGCTGCGTAGAGCTGAATGAGCCGTGGGAGCGAGCTTGCTCGCGAATAGGCCGATACACTCGTCAGAGATGCATCGATTGAAACACAGCCTTCGCGAGCAAGCTCGCTCCCACAGGTTCGACCCTCACGCCGCGGGCGCGCGGCGTGGGTCGGGTTGTTTCCATGAGTCGGCGGCGCTTTCCTCGATGGCTTGCTGGATCGCACGCTTGCGGTTGTTTTCCGCACGACGGCTGAAGAACCAGACCAGAAAGGTCGCCATCGACACCGCCAGCAGGATAAGACTTGCCACGGCGTTGATCTCAGGCTTCACACCCAGACGCACCGCCGAGAACACTTCCATCGGCAGGGTGGTCGAGCCAGGCCCGGAAACGAAGCTCGCCAGCACCAGGTCGTCCAGCGACAGCGCAAACGACATCATGCCGCCCGCCGCCAGCGATGGCGCGATCATCGGGATGGTGATCAGGAAGAACACCTTCCAGGGCCGCGCGCCCAGGTCCATCGCTGCCTCTTCGATCGACAGGTCCAGCTCACGCAACCGCGCCGACACCACCACCGCCACATAAGCGGCACAGAACGTGGTGTGCGCGATCCAGATGGTCACGATGCCACGTTCCTGTGGCCAGCCGATCAGTTGCGCCATCGCCACGAACAGCAGCAACAGCGACAGACCGGTGATCACTTCCGGCATCACCAGGGGTGCCGTGACCAGCCCGCCGAAGAAGGTACGGCCCTTGAAGCGTGTGATGCGGGTCAGCACGAACGCCGCCATCGTCCCCAGCGCCACTGCCGCAATGGCGGTGTAGCAGGCGATTTCCAGCGAGCGCATCACTGAGCCCATCAGTTGCGAGTTGTCCAGCAGGCCAACGTACCATTTCACCGACCAGCCACCCCAGACCGTCACCAGCTGCGAGGCGTTGAACGAGTAGATGACCAGAATGACCATCGGCGCGTAGATGAACAGCAGGCCGAGGATCAGCACCAGGTTCGAAAATCGAAAGCTCTTCATGCCTTGCCCTCCAGTTCTTTGGCCTGACTGCGGTTGAACAGGATGATCGGCACGATGAGCACCAGCAGCATGATGACCGCCAGCGCCGAAGCCACAGGCCAGTCACGGTTGTTGAAGAATTCCTGCCACAGCACGCGGCCGATCATCAGGGTTTCCGGACCGCCCAACAGCTCGGGAATCACGAACTCGCCCACCACCGGGATGAACACCAGCATGCAGCCGGCGATCACACCGTTCTTGGACAGCGGCACCGTGATTTTCCAGAAGCTGTTGAAGGTGCTCGAACCCAGGTCGGACGCAGCTTCCAGCAGGCTGGTGTCGTGTTTCACGAGGTTGGCATACAGCGGCAGAATCATGAACGGCAGGTAGGAATAGACCACGCCGATGTACACCGCCAGATTGGTGTTGAGGATCTGCAACGGTTCGTTGATCAGGCCCAGCCACATCAGGAACGCATTGAGCAGGCCGTTGTTGCTGAGAATGCCCATCCAGGCATAGACGCGGATCAGGATCGCCGTCCAGGTCGGCATCATGATCAGCAGCAACAGAACGGTCTGGATATCCTTGCGCGCATTGGCAATGGCATAGGCCATCGGGTAGCCAATCAACAGGCACAGCAGCGTGCTGATGAAAGCCATTTTCAGCGAGCCCAGATACGCCGAAACGTAGAGGTCATCGCCGGTGAGCAAGGTGTAGTTGGCGAGGTTGAGCACCAGCTGCAGCTTTTCATCGGCGTAGCTGAGGATTTCCGTGTACGGCGGAATCGCGACGTCGGCCTCGGCGAAGCTGATCTTGATGACAATCAGGAACGGCAGGGCAAAGAACAGAAACAGCCAGAGGAACGGCACGCCAATGACCATCTGCCGGCCATTGGGCTTGATGCGCTCGAAGGCGCGCTTGATCTTGCGGATTTTCATGAGCGCAGTACCACGCCGCTGTCGTCTTCCCACCACACGTAGACTTCATCGCCCCAGGTCGGTCGGGCACCCTGACGCTCGGCATTGGCCACGAACGACTGCACCAGCTTGCCACCGGGCAGTTCGACGTAGAACACCGAATGGCCACCCAGATAGGCGATGTCGTGGACCTTGCCGCGCGACCAGTTGTACTCGAAGGCCGGCTGCTCGGTGGTGACCAGCAGTTTTTCCGGGCGCAGTGCGTAGGTGATGCTCTTGTCTTCCACGGAGGTGCTCACACCGTGGCCGACGTAGATATTGCGCTCAAGCTCGGGGCTGCGGATCAGCGCGTGGCCTTCCATGTCCTCGATCACTTCGCCTTCGAACAGGTTGACGCTGCCGATGAACTCACACACCAGTCGGCTGGTCGGGGTTTCGTAGATGTCGATCGGGCTGCCGATCTGGGCGATCCAGCCCAGGTGCATGATCGCGATCCGCTCGGCCATGGTCATGGCCTCTTCCTGATCGTGGGTCACCATGACGCAGGTCACGCCTACGCGCTCAATGATTTCCACCAGTTCCAGCTGCATCTGCGAGCGCAGTTTCTTGTCCAGCGCGCCCATCGGCTCGTCGAGCAGCAACAGCTTGGGCTTCTTGGCCAGCGAGCGAGCCAGCGCCACGCGCTGACGCTGACCACCCGAGAGTTGGTGCGGCTTGCGCCTGGCGTACTGGGTCATCTGCACCAGTTTGAGCATTTCGGCCACACGGGCGTCGATTTCCGATCTGGACAGCTTGTCCTGCTTGAGGCCGAAGGCGATGTTGTCAGCCACGGTCATGTGCGGGAACAGCGCGTAGGACTGGAACATCATGTTGATCGGACGTTCATACGGCGGCATGTCTGTGATGTCGACGCCATCGAGGTAAATACGGCCCTCGGTAGGACGCTCGAAACCGGCCAGCATACGCAGCAGCGTGGACTTGCCGGAACCCGACCCACCGAGCAGGGCAAAGATTTCGCCCTTGTTGATTTGCAGGGACACGTCGTCCACAGCAATCGTCTCGTCGAATTTTTTCGTGACGCGATCGATCTTGACCAGCACCTGTTTGGGTTGCTGACCGCCTTCGAGGGCTTTCTTGTAGGCGCCGGAGGCAACTGCCATGGGTGAAACTCCCAACATGATAGGCAGCCCGGCCAAGACGGCCGGGCGCTGGATTGTTATTTGCCCGACTTGACCTTGGTCCAGCTGCGGGTCATCAGACGTTGCACCTTGGGTGGCAACTCGCTGTTCACGAACAACCGGTCCAGCACGTCCTGAGGCGGATAGACTGCGGCGTCAGTGCGGATCGCCTGATCCATGAACTCACCCGAAGCAGGGTTGGGGTTGGCATAACCGACTTCATCGCTGACCTGAGCGATCACTTTGGGATCGAGCAGGTAATTGATGAAGGCGCTGGCGGCCTTGATGTTCTTCGAGTCAGCCGGAATGGCCAGCATGTCGAACCACAGGTTGGCGCCTTCTTTCGGAATGCTGTACGCGAGCTTGACGCCCTTGCCTGCTTCTTCGGCGCGGGCCTTGGCCTGGAACACATCACCCGAGAAACCGGCTGCCACGCAGATGTCGCCGTTGGCGAGGTCAGTGATGTATTTGGAGGAATGGAAGTAGGTCACGTAAGGACGAATCGCCATCAGCTTGGCTTCGGCCTTCTTGTAGTCCGCTTCCTTGGTGCTGTTGGGGTCAAGCCCGAGGTAGTTGAGCATGGCCGGCAGCATCTCGTCCGCAGAGTCAAGGAACGCTACGCCACAGCTGGACAGCTTCTTGATGTTCTCAGGCTCGAACAGCACCGACCAGGAGTCGATCTTGTCGACGCCCAGCGCGGCCTTGACCTTCTCGACGTTGTAACCGATGCCGTTGGTGCCCCACAGGTAAGGCACAGCGTACTGGTTGCCAGGGTCGTTCTTCTCCAGGCGCTTGAGCAGCGCCGGGTCCAGATTCTTGTAGTTGGGCAGCAGCGACTTGTCGAGTTTCTGAAACGCGCCCGCCTTGATCTGCTTGCCCAGGAAGTGGTTGGACGGCACCACCACGTCGTAGCCGGTGCGCCCGGCCAGCAGCTTGGCTTCCAGGGTTTCGTTGGAATCGAACACGTCGTACATCGGTTTGATGCCGGTCGCCGCTTCGAAGTCTGCCAGCGTGGTCTTGCCGATGTAATCGGACCAGTTATAAATATGCACGGTGGATTCGGCCTGAGCACTGGCTGCCAGTGTCAGCCCGGCGGTCACCAGCAAGGCTTTGGAGAAATTAGAAATAGACAAAACATGAATCCTTTTAACAGAGAGGCCTGAAAGCCGGATGGCATCCGGACGACAAAACCGGCGCGCAACTTACCGTCTATGAGTCCAACCAGCAAAGTTTTCGGCAATATTCCTGTCTGTTGGAAGCTGCGCGGCCGAGGGCTACGCAGCTTCCACAGGTTTCATGACAGGCTTATTTACCTGATTTGATCTTGGTCCAGCTGCGGGTCATGATCCGTTGGGTCGCGGCAGGCAGATCCGCGATGGCATACAGCTTGGCCTGCACGTCAGCAGGCGGGTAAACGCCCGGATCGCTGGTGATTGCCTTGTCGACCAGAGGCGTGGCGGCTGCGTTACCGTTCGGGAAGCGCACCGCGTTGGTGATCTCGGCCATGATTTCCGGCTTCATCAGGAAGGTCATGAATTTGTAGGCACCGTCGACGTTTTCGGCATCCTTGGGAATGGCGACCATGTCGTAGAAGCTGCCAGCACCTTCTTTCGGAATGTTGTAGCTGACCTTGACCTTGCCGCCCGCTTCTTCAGCACGGGATTTGGCCTGGTAGATGTCACCCGAGTAGCCCACGGCTACGCAGATGTTGCCGTTGGCCAGGTCCGAGATGTACTTGGACGAGTGGAAGTAGCCAATCGAAGGGCGGATCTTCATAAACAGTGCTTCGGCTTCGGCCAGCTGCTTCTTGTCTTGCGAGTCGGTCGGGTAGCCCAGGTAATGCAGGGCAATCGGCAGCATCTCGGTAGGCGAATCGAGGAAGCTGATGCCGCACGACTTCAGCTTGGCAGCGTTCTCGGGCTTGAACAGCAGGTCCCAGGAGTTCACCGGAGCGTCGGCACCCAGCGCGGCCTTGACCTTGTCCGGGTTGATGCCGATACCAATCGAGCCCCACATGTACGGGAAGGCGTGCTTGTTGCCCGGGTCGCTGACCGACACGGCCTTGAGCAGCGATTCGTTCAGGTTCTTCCAGTCAGGCAGCTTGGACTTGTCCAGTTCCTGATAGACGCCCGCCTTGATCTGCTTGGCGAGGAAGTTGTTGGATGGCACGACGATGTCGTAACCGGATTTGCCGGCCAGCAATTTGGCTTCGAGCGTCTCGTTGCTGTCGAAAACGTCGTACACCACCTTGATGCCCGATTCCTTCTCGAACTTGGCGATGGTGTCCGGTGCGATGTAATCGGACCAGTTGTAGACGTGCAGCACCTTGTCATCAGCCTGTGCAGCACCGGCCATGACGCCCATCAGGGACAGAGCGAGAAGGGTCTTGCCAAATTTTTTCATGCGTAGCTCCAATGTTTTTTATCACTGACCGATTAGATTAGCGGCTTGTAGCCAGTAGTCTGGCAAGTTCAAGGGCAGGCTTTCAAGCCGACACCTGCCGAACCGCCCATATCCCGCTGAAGAAACGCTTTTTTCTGTGTGAAACTGCCTTTCATCAAACAAAACGCTAGCCACTGAAGACTCACTTTCCTGTGGGAGGCGCAATGCAAACGCTGCACCGGATAACAATCTTTTACCCCTCCAGTGCCGCCAGAGTCAGGTCCAGGCACTTGCGAGCCTTTTCGATCAGTTCGTCAATCTGCTCGAACGTGATCACCAGAGGCGGCGCGATGATCATGGTGTCACCCACAGCCCGCATGATCAGGCCATTGTCGAAGCAGAAGGTTCGACAGATCATGCCTGCGCCCTTGTCGGTGTAACGCTCGCGCGTCGCCTTGTTCCTGACCAGCTCGATGGCGCCCAACAGGCCGACACCGCGCACTTCGCCCACCAGAGGGTGATCGTTCAACTCACGCAAACGCTTTTGCAAATATGGTGCCGTTTCCGACTTGACCCGCTCGACGATCTTTTCTTCGCGCAGAATACGAATGTTCTCCAGCGCCACAGCGGCGGCGACCGGATGCCCTGAATACGTGAAACCATGGTTGAAATCGCCACCCTCGTTGAGCACGGCCACGATTTCATTGCGCACCACCAGACCGCCCATGGGCACATAGCCTGAGGTCAGGCCTTTGGCGATGGTCATCATGTCGGGCTTGAGGCCATAGAAATCGCTACCGAACCACTCACTGGTGCGGCCGAAACCACAGATCACTTCATCGGCAACGAACAGAATGTCGTAGCGCGCCAGGATCTCCCTGATCTTCGGCCAGTAGGTGTCAGGCGGCACGATCACGCCGCCTGCGCCCTGAATCGGCTCGGCGATGAACGCACCGACATTGTCGACGCCCAGTTCGAGAATTTTCTTCTCCAGCTGCTCCGCCGCCCAGATGCCGAACTCATCCGGCGTCATGTCACCGCCTTCTCCAAACCAGTACGGCTGCGGGATGTGAGCGATACCGGGAATCGGCAGGTCGCCCTGCTCGTGCATGTAGGTCATGCCGCCCAGGCTTGCGCCCGCCACCGTGGAGCCGTGGTAGCCGTTGATGCGGCTGATGATGGTCTTCTTGTTCGGCTGCCCCTTGAGCGCCCAGTAATGACGAACCATACGCAGCATGGTGTCGTTGCCTTCGGAGCCGGAACCGGTGAAAAACACATGGTTCATGCCCTCGGGCGCGATATCGGAAATCGCCTTGGCCAGCTCCAGTACCGGCGGATGAGCGGTCTGGAAGAACAGGTTGTAATAAGGCAGTTCACGCATCTGCTTGCTGGCAGCGTCGGCCAGCTCTTCGCGGCCATAGCCGATGGCGACGCACCACAGGCCGGACATGCCATCCAGAATGCGATTGCCTTCGCTGTCCCACAGATACACGCCGTCGGCACGGGTGATGATGCGCGGGCCTTTCTCTTTCAGTTGCTTGTAATCGCTGAACGGTGCCAGGTGATGCTCGCTGCTCAGGGCTTGCCATTCGAGGGTTTGCGGGTTTTGGTTGGCACTCATACAGCACGTCCTTAATCAGGTCAGTAAGTCGAGCGCCGCCTCGCACAGCGGCGCTCTACCGGGTCAAACGGCGAAGAGCAGGAACTCGCGTTCCCAGGAGCTGATCACGCGCTTGAAGTTTTCATGCTCGGCGCGCTTGACCGCGACGTAACCGATGATGAATTTCTTGCCCAGGTATTTTTCGATGGTCTTGCTGTTTTCCATCCGCTCCAGCGCATCCTCGATGGTCAGCGGCAGGCGCAGGTTGCGGCGCTCGTAACCCCGACCCACCACAGGCGCGCTGGGGTTGATGCCCTCGACCATGCCGATGAAACCGCACAGCAGGCTGGCAGCAATGGCTAGGTACGGGTTGGCGTCAGCGCCCGGCAGGCGATTTTCCACCCGCCGATTCTGCGGGCCGGCGTCCGGCACACGCAGACCGACAGTGCGATTCTCTTCGCCCCACTCCACGTTCACGGGCGCCGAGGTGTCCGGCAGAAAGCGGCGGAACGAGTTCACATTGGGCGCGAACAGCGGCAACAGCTCGGGAATGAATTTCTGCAGGCCACCGACGTGATTGAGAAACAGCTCGCTCATCGTGCCGTCTTCATTGGAGAAGATGTTCTTGCCGGTCTCGATGTCGATGATGCTCTGGTGCAGGTGCATGGCGCTGCCGGGCTCGCCGGTCATGGGCTTGGCCATGAAGGTGGCCGCGACGTCGTGCTTGAGCGCCGCTTCGCGCATGGTGCGCTTGAACACCAGAATCTGGTCGGCCAGTGACAGGGCATCGCCATGACGGAAATTGATTTCCATCTGTGCGGTGCCGTCTTCGTGGATCAGCGTGTCCAGGTCCAGGTTCTGCAGTTCGCACCAGTCGTAGACGTCTTCAAACAGGGGATCGAACTCGTTTGCCGCTTCTATGGAGAACGACTGGCGACCGGTTTCCGGACGCCCCGAGCGGCCGACCGGAGGCTGCAGCGGGTAGTCGGGGTCGTCGCTGCGCTTGGTCAGGTAGAACTCCATCTCCGGCGCCACGATAGGCTGCCAGCCCTGGTCGGCATAGAGTTTGAGCACTTTCTTGAGCACGTTGCGCGGCGACAGCTCGATAGGATTGCCTTGCTTGTCGTAGGTATCGTGAATGACCTGCGCGGTCGGCTCGATGGCCCAAGGCACCAGATACACCGCGTTCTGGTCGGGACGGCAGATCATGTCGATGTCGGCAGGGTCCAGCAACTCGTAGTAGATCTCGTCTTCTACGTAGTCGCCGGTCACCGTCTGCAACAATACGCTTTCAGGCAGGCGCATGCCTTTTTCAGCGATGAATTTGTTGGTCGGGGAGATCTTGCCGCGCGTGATCCCGGTGAGGTCGGACATCATGCACTCGACTTCGGTGATCTTGTGTTCTTTCAACCAATCGGTGAGCTGGTCGAGGTTGGTACTCATAAATACCTCAGGGTTTTGGTGTCCTGATCGTAATCAGGCGTTTTTCAGACGCATCGGCGTCATGGTGTACAACTCGTTTAAGGAGCCAAGAAGGCGTAAGGTGACACCTGCACTGACATAATTCCACACAGCCGCCGTCACACTGGCGAGGCCGCTATAGTGATAGTGTCGGGCATTGAAAGTGAAACGGGTGAGGCCCAATGGCAATCCGGGTGGCTTCGCAACTGGCGACAGCGCACCATGCGCACTGATACCACAGGCATGATGACCGTTCTGCAGGTCGAACATCCTCATGCCGGTCAAGGGAAGGCGAAGCATTGAACCCCCGGTATTATTGATTTATGGGTTGCAATCGAGCTTAGTCGTGTTCATTTTTTTATACAACAACCCGTTAAAAATAAAAGACAGGCCGCTCTAGCTCCAATTTAACAACGGCTTCAGCTTGAATAAAACGCCCCAAATGGCAGCAAAAAAGACTGTTTTGCGCCGTTTCAGGGCAGATTAAAGCGCTATTGACTTCATCATGGCTTTCGGATTGACTGAGACCCGTAACCATTGATGATTGATATTTTTAACAACAAAGGTGTTGCATCATGTCGGTACCCCCGCGTGCCGTTCAGCTTAACGAAGCGAACGCGTTCCTTAAGGAACATCCTGAGGTTCTTTACGTTGACCTTCTGATTGCAGATATGAATGGTGTGGTGCGTGGCAAACGCATCGAACGCACCAGCCTCCATAAGGTTTACGAGAAAGGCATTAACCTGCCGGCCTCTTTATTTGCTCTGGATATCAATGGTTCCACGGTGGAAAGCACCGGCCTGGGCCTGGACATCGGTGATGCTGACCGAATCTGCTATCCCATTCCCGACACCCTGTGCAATGAACCCTGGCAAAAGCGCCCTACTGCGCAATTGCTGATGACCATGCATGAACTGGAAGGCGATCCGTTCTTCGCCGACCCGCGTGAAGTTCTACGCCAGGTGGTGGCCAAGTTCGACGAAATGGGCCTAACCATCTGCGCCGCGTTCGAGCTTGAGTTCTACCTGATCGATCAGGAGAACGTGAACGGCCGCCCACAACCTCCGCGCTCGCCGATCTCCGGTAAACGCCCGCATTCGACACAGGTCTACCTGATCGACGACCTCGACGAATACGTCGACTGCCTCCAGGACATTCTGGAAGGTGCGAAAGAGCAAGGCATTCCGGCCGACGCCATCGTCAAGGAAAGTGCCCCGGCGCAGTTCGAAGTGAACCTGCACCACGTGGCCGACCCTATCAAGGCATGCGACTACGCCGTATTGCTCAAGCGCCTGATCAAGAACATCGCCTACGACCACGAAATGGACACGACCTTCATGGCCAAGCCCTATCCGGGTCAGGCAGGTAACGGTCTGCACGTCCACATCTCGATCCTGGACCGCGATGGCAAGAACATCTTCACCAGCGAGGATCCCGAGCAGAACGCCGCATTACGTCATGCGATCGGCGGTGTGCTCGAGACCCTGCCGGCGCAGATGGCGTTCCTTTGCCCGAACGTCAACTCGTATCGCCGGTTCGGTGCTCAGTTCTACGTACCCAACTCGCCGACCTGGGGCCTGGACAACCGCACGGTTGCCATTCGGGTTCCGACCGGCTCTGCCGACGCCGTACGTATCGAACACCGCGTTGCCGGTGCCGATGCCAACCCGTACCTGCTGATGGCTTCAGTGCTGGCAGGCGTGCACCACGGTCTGGTCAACAAGATCGAGCCTGGCGCGCCCGTGGAAGGCAACTCCTACGAGCAGCATGAGCAAAGCCTGCCGAACAACCTGCGCGATGCCTTGCGCGAGCTGGACGACAGTGCGGTCATGGCCAAGTACATCGACCCGAAATACATCGATATCTTCGTGGCCTGTAAAGAGAGCGAGCTGGAGGAGTTCGAACACTCCATCTCCGACCTCGAGTACAACTGGTACCTGCACACCGTCTGATTCAGGCTGAGCAACAAAAAACGCCGCAGGCTCTTTGAGCCTGCGGCGTTTTTCGTGGTGTCAGACGCGTCTTCTCAGACAGCCCTCACAGCCCGCCGATATGAAACGCTTTCACTTCCAGGTACTCGTCCAGGCCGTAGCTGGAGCCTTCACGACCCAGCCCGGACTGTTTCACCCCGCCGAACGGCGCGACCTCCATGGAAATGATGCCCGTGTTGAGCCCCACCATGCCGAACTCCAGCGCCTCGCCAAAACGCCATGAGCGACGCAGGTCCTGGGTGAAGTAATACGCGCCAAGCCCGTAAGGCGTGGCGTTGGCCAGCGCCAGCGCCTCGGCTTCGTCGGTGAAACGCATCAGCGGCGCGACCGGGCCGAAAGTTTCTTCGTTGGCCAGCAGCATGCCTGCGTGAGCATCGCCCAGCACGGTAGGCTGGACGAACTGGCTTTCGCCCTCCGGCAGGCCGCCACACAGCAGTTTCGCGCCCTGGCTCAGGGCGTCGTCAATGTGCCGGGCCACTTTGCTGACCGCCGCCGGGTTGATCAACGGGCCAATGGTCACGCCCTCTTCCATACCGTTGCCGACCTTGAGTTTGGCAACCTCTTCCACCAGACGTGCGGCAAATCGGTCGTAAATGCCGTCCTGCACCAGAATGCGGTTGGCGCACACGCAGGTCTGTCCGGCATTGCGAAACTTGCTGAGCATGATGCCGGTGACGGCCTGCTCCAGATCGGCGTCATCGAACACGATAAAGGGTGCGTTGCCGCCGAGCTCAAGGCTGAGGCGTTTGATGTGCTCGGCGCTCTGGCGCATCAGCAGACGCCCGACCGGGGTGGAGCCGGTGAACGAAATCTTGCGCACCACCGGGTTGCTGGTCAGCTCTTCGCCGATGCCGGTCGGCATACCGGTGATGACGTTGAACACGCCGGCCGGAATGCCCACGCGCTCGGCCAGCACCGCCAGCGCCAGTGCCGACAGCGGGGTGAGGTCCGAGGGTTTGACGATTATCGGGCAGCCTGCGGCCAGCGCGGGCGCGCATTTGCGGGTGATCATCGCGTTCGGGAAATTCCACGGGGTGATGGCAGCACAGACACCCACCGGCTGCTTGAGCGTCATCAGGCGACGGTCCGCACTCGGCGCAGGAATGGTTTCGCCGTACGAGCGACGGGCTTCCTCGGCGAACCATTTGACGAAGCTGGCACCGTAGCGGATTTCGCCCCGTGACTCGTTCAGCGGCTTGCCTTGCTCAAGGGTCATGATCAAGGCCAGGTCTTCGACGTTCTCCAGCATCGCCTGATGCCAGCGCTCCAGCAGACCTGCACGCTCAGCGGCCGGGCGCGCGCGCCAGGCTGGCCAGGCGCGCTCGGCGGCTTCAATGGCGAGGCGGGTTTGCGCGCCTTGCAGGGCTGGCACCTGCGCGATGACGTCGCCGGTGGCCGGGTCGGTGATGTCCAGCGTCGCGCCATCGTCGGCCACGATCCATTGCCCATCGACGTAGGCGCGTTCTACCAGCAGGCTGGGGTCTTTCAGTTGAGTCTTGAGCATGGTCGAGTCCTGTTCCGGGATGACTGCCAGTCTAAGCAGCCATCACAGTCCAGGATGCTGAAAGCAGCGCGTGCAGGCGGCTGGCACTGCTGAAATTTGCGCCCGCACGGCAGCGTCTACTGCTTCAGCGAACCCAGCAGACTTTGCAGAAAACGCTCACCGGCGTTCATCTGGCTCTCTTCGATAAACTCGTCAGGCTTGTGCGCCTGCTCGATGGAGCCCGGTCCGCAAACCACCACCGGCACGTTGAGTCGCCCGGCGAACAGGCCGCCTTCGGTGCCGTACGAAACCTTGATGTGCTGCGTGCCGGGCTCGGCAAACGCGTGCAGCATGCGCACGGCCTCAACCGTGGGATGGGTCTCCAGCGCCGGGTATTCGTTCATGATTTCAATGTCGATGGCCGCCACGCCGGACAGCTGCCTGGCTTCACGGACCAGCACCTCGGCGCGCTCGCGCAGTTGCTCCAGCAACTGGTCGGGATCATCACCCGGCAGGTTGCGGTACTCGAACTCCAGCGTGCAGAGATTGGGCACGATGTTCAGCGCCTTGCCGCCGTCAATGCGGCCGATGTGCACGGTGCTGTACGGAATGTCATAGCCTTCGTCGCGCACGCCCTGCTGCTCGACCTGCTTCTGGCTCTTGCGCAGTTCGGCAATGAAATCGCTGGCCAGATGGATTGCGTTGACCGCACGCGGTGCCAGCGAAGAGTGCGCTTCCTGACCCCGGCAATAGGTGCGGTACGAACTCTTGCCCTTATGGCCAACGGCAAACTGCATCAACGTCGGCTCGCCGACCACACACAGAAACGGCCGCACGGGCGCGAGATGCAAGACATCCAGCAAGCGCCGCACGCCGACACAGCCGATTTCCTCGTCGTGGGACAAGGCCAGTTGCAGCGGACGCGTCAGGGTCATGCCCGCCGCATCGAGCATGGCGTCGATGGCCAGCGCGATGAAGCCTTTCATGTCACAGGTGCCACGCCCGTAAATGCGCCCGTCGCGCAGCGTCGCCTGGAAGGGCGGCACGGTCCACGCCTGACCGGCGGCGGGCACCACGTCGGTGTGTCCCGAGAGCAACACACCGGGCTGCTCTCGCGGCCCGGTGCTGGCGAACAGGTTGGCCTTTTTGCCGGTCTCGTCCTTGACGATCAGCGACTCGATGCCTTGGGTCGCCAGCAGGTCGCGAACGTAGTCGATCAGCGCCATGTTCGATTCGGACGAGACGGTTTCGAAGGCAATAAGACGTTTGAAGATGTCCAGCGCACGCGGTGTCATGAGGCTTTACTCGCAAGTTCTGAGAAGGCAGCAAAACGGCGGATATCGAACGGACTGATCAGGGTGCTGGTGCTGCCGGTGCTGATCAGTTCAGCCATGACATCGCCCACGCCCGGACCGAGCTGGAAACCATGACCGCAGAAGCCGAACGCATAGTACAGCCCATCGACCTTGCCGCTGGGCCCCATGATCGGCAGCGAATCCGGCGTGTAGCTCTCGATGCCGCTCCAGACCCGGATGATGTTCAGGTTGCCGACGCCGGGCAACAGACGACGCATCTGCTGCAGGTGATTGATGAGGCTGTTGGGGTCGAAATACGCACGGCGGTTGACCATGTCCGGCTTGGTACGGATGCCGCCGCCAATCACGATGTTGCCGCGTGCGATCTGGCGGTAGTACACCACCTCATGCGGAATTTTGGTGAAGACGCCAATCACCGTCGGCAGCGCATAGGGCACCGGCTCAGTGACCGACATCTGTGGGCCAAAGGTTTCCAGCGGAACGGGCTCGCCAAACTGCGACGAAAGCTTTTCGCCCCAGGCCCCTGCGGTGATCAACAATTGATCAGCCGTGAAGAGACGGCCATCGACCGTGGTGACCTGAAATTCCTTGCCGACCTTTTCGACATGCAGCACTTCGGTGCGCTCTTCGATACGCGCGCCCGCGCGAATCGCAGCCCGGGCCCAGGCAGGCGCAGCCAGACGCGGGTTGGCGTGGCCGTCGTGGGGCGCGTAGGAACCGCCTTTGACATCAGGCCCTAAAAACGGAAAGCGCTCGTGCAGCTCCTTGCCGCGATAGACCTTCAGATCCAGTTCACGCGCCTGCGGTGCGGCAGCGTAGGCATCAAGCTCCTCGATTTCGTCCTCGCGATAGCAGACGCGCATATGGCCGCTGGGCAGAAACTCCAGGTCTTCACCGATCAGTTGCGGCAGCCGCTTCCACAGCGCCCATGAACGATTGGCCAGCTCCAGTTGATCCAGATGACGGCCCTGACGACGCACGTTGCCGAAGTTCACGCCGCTGGCGTACTGGCCGATCACATCGCGTTCCAGCAGCGTCACCGACTTGCCGCGCTGACGCAGGAAAAACGAAGACGCCGCGCCCATCACGCCGCCGCCAACAATCAGCACATCGACCTTGGGCTGCTTCATGACACCACCTCGTCTGTCATCATCGACAACGGTTTGACCGGGGCCTGACCACGCTGGCGACCGACCTGTTCGACCGGCACGCCGGATTCGGCAGCGATCACCTCGGCACCGGCCTGGGAGCAGTAACGCCCCTGGCAGCGGCCCATGCCGACCCGGCTGAACGCCTTGGCGCGGTTGACTTCGCAGGCGCCCTTTTCGCGCACCACACCGCGCAGTTCGCCCGCGCTGATCATCTCGCAGCGACAGACAATGGCCTCGTCGGGCAGCGCCTTTGCCTGCGCCGCTGGCCAGGGAAAGGCCTCCATCAGGCCGACACGGAAACGATCCATGACGTCCAGATTCTGCCGCAAGTTATCCACACGCTGGTTATCCACAGGCTTGCCCAGATCGGCCAGCAACGTCAGCGCGGCCAGTCGCCCGGCCTGTTCGGCGGCGTCAGCGCCTCTGATTTTCGCGCCATCGCCTGCGGCGTAGACGCCCGCCACTGACGTACGTCCATCATCATCGACCGCCAGCACCCATTGCCCGGACGCCTCATCAAAACGCAGGCCGCAACCGGCCAGGTCGGCCAACTGGGTTTCAGGCCGCAGGTGATAACCCAGCGCCAGCGCGTCGCAATCCACCGTCAGGGCGTTGCCGTTGGCGAGCCGCACGCGTACGCCGGTCACACCGTCCTGTTCGTCACCCAGAATTTCTTCAGGCTTGATCCCCAGGTGCACCGGCACTTTGGCGCGATACAACTGAGCCAGCAATTTCATGCCGTTGAACAACAGACCCGGACGCGCCAGCAACTTGGGCATCGCGCCGATGCGCTTGCTGAACGGCGACGTGTCGAGCACTGCCGCCACGTCGGCGCCGGCTTTGACGTATTGACTGGCGACCAGGTACAGCAGCGGGCCGCTGCCCATAAAGACGACCTGACGACCGATGGAAACCGACTGCGACTTGAGCGCAATCTGCGAGCCGCCCAGGCTGTAAGTGCCTGCCAGTTGCCAGCCCTTGATCGGCATCAGGCGGTCGGTTGCCCCCGCGCACAGCATCAGCGCGTCGTATTCCACAACGGTGTGCAGGCCCTTGCTGACGCAGCACAGCTGGCCGGCCGTAAGGTTCCAGGCCAGGGTGTCGGGCCGGTAATCAATCTGGCCACGCAGGCGGTCAAAGCTTTCGTGCAGGTCCCGCGCCTTCGCCGCTTCGGTGCCGTACAGCGCCGAATAATCACGCTTGAAACCCTCAGGCTGGCGACGATAGATCTGCCCACCGTCACGACGATTTTCATCGATCAGGATCGGCTTGATACCTGCGGCCAGCAGGGTTTCTGCGCAGCGGGTTCCGGCAGGACCGGCACCGACGATGACCACACGAGGGCTGCCCGTGTGGCTGACATTCAGCCGTGGAGAAGTGGCCATTTCGCCTCCGGTTGTGTGGTAACGATGTCGAGCCCGTCGCGGACTTCGTTGGAGCAGGCGCGCAGGCGTTCGCCGCTGCGGGTCCAGACCCAGCAATCCTGGCAGGCACCCATCAAGCAGAAGCCCGCCCGACGCCCCGAGTCGAACTCGGACTGGCGCAGGGCCGCACCGTTGGTCAGCAGCGCCACCATCAAGGTGTCGCCCTGCAACGCTTCGATGGGTGCGCCATCGACCGTCAGGCTGATCACAGGCCGATCACGTTCGCCCAGTCTTACAAAACGGCCGTTCATGCATAGGCTCCAATGATTTCAGGATTCAGGTTGTCCTGACGTGCATGCAGCTCGTCGCTGTCGCGGTGGCACAGGATCTCGCTGCCACCGGCTATCACGCGACGACCCGGTGCCGTCTTGTTGCACAGCCCTTCGACACGGACCGGGCAGCGATTGAGGAACGTGCACAGTTCGGGGGTGCTCGACGGCGCGCTGATCGGTGGCAACTTGCCGCTGGTCACGCCGCAGCTCTCCAGCCAGCCCTGGCGCAGCTCAGGCACCGAATGCACCAACAGGTCGGTGTACGGATGGAACGGCGTCTGACTGAACGCATCACGACTGCCTTCCTCGACCTTGTGGCCGCTGTACATCACCACAATGTCGTCGCACAACGCGCGTACCGTCGAGATGTCGTGGCTGATGAACAGATAGGACACCCCCAACTTGCGTCGCAGGTCGCCGAGCAGTTCGAGGATGCAAGCACCGACCACGGTATCCAGCGCCGAGGTCACTTCGTCGCACAGGATCAAATCCGGCTTGGCCGCCAGCGCGCGGGCCAGATTGACGCGCTGCTTCTGACCGCCCGACAGCTCGTTAGGACGACGGTCGGCCAGCTCGCGCGGCAGACGCACCAGGTCCATCAGCTCATGGATGCGGTCACGCAGCGCCTTGCCCTTGAGGTTGAAGTACATCTTCAGCGGCCGGGCCAGAATCGCGCTGACGCTGTGCATCGGATTGAGCGCCGTGTCGGCGTTCTGGAACACCATCTGAATACGCCGAAACTGGTCTTTGGTTCTTCCTGCCAGCGTGCCGGACAGCGCTGCACCGTCAAACGTCAGGCTGCCGTGGGCTGGATCAAGCAGGCCGGCGACCACGCGGGCCAGGGTCGATTTACCCGAGCCGGATTCGCCGATGACGCCAATTGCCTGGCCGCGACGGATGGTCAGGTCGATGTCTTCCAGCACCCGGATCATCGGCATGCCTTGCAGGTTCTTCTTGCCATAGCCTGCCGTCAGGCCCTTGATCGTCAGCAGTGTGCTGTCCTTGACCATGTCGCTGGCCGGCGACAGTTTCGCGTCGGGCCGGGCGGCGTCGAGCAGGCTGCGGGTGTAGTCGTCTTCCGGCCCCTTGAGCAAGGCGGCGGTGCTGCCTTGTTCGATAATCTTCCCGCCATTGAGCACGACAATCTGGTCAGCCATCTGCGCCACCACCGCCAGGTCGTGGGAGACATAGACCGCTGTCGCGCCGCGATCACGCACCACACGCTTGAACGCACGCAGCACGTCGATCTGGGTGGTGACGTCCAGCGCGGTGGTCGGCTCGTCGAGGATAACCAACAGCGGATCACTGATCAGCGCCATGGCTGCCATGACCCGCTGCAACTGCCCGCCCGACACCTGGTGCGGATAGCGCTGGCCAATGGTTTCCGGGTTCGGCAACGCCAGGTCGCGGAACAGATCGACGGCTTTTCGCTGGAGGTCCGAGCGACTGCCCAGACCATGAATCAATGCGCCTTCGATCACTTGGTCGATCAGCTTTTTCGCAGGGTTGAAGGCTGCTGCAGCGCTTTGCGCGATGTAGGACACCCGATTGCCGCGCAGGCTTTGCAACTGGCTTTCCGGCAGGCTGAGCATGTCGTGCTCGCCGACCTGAACCACGCCACCGGCCAGCTTGCAGCCGCGCCGCGCATAGCCCAGCAGCGCCAGGGCAATCGTGGTCTTGCCGGAGCCTGACTCACCGATCAGCGCCAGCACTTCGCCTTTCTCCAGCGCGAAGCTCACGCCTTTGACGATCTCCAGCTCACCTTTTTCGGTGTCTGCCACGACGCGCAGGTCTTGCACCCGAATCAATTGACTCATCTCAGTGCCCTCCCGAGCGTCGGCTGCGACGGGACGAAAGCCGGTCGATAAACAGGTTCACGCCAATGGTCAGCGAGCCAATGGCCAGCGCTGGAATCACGATAGCCGGCGCGCCCTGATTGAGACCGCCGATGTTCTCACGCACCAGCGACCCCAGGTCGGCATCCGGCGGTTGCACGCCCAGACCCAGAAAGCTCATGCCGCTGAGCAGCAGCACGATGAAGCCGAAACGCAGGCCCAGGTCAGTCAGCACAGGGTTGAGCATGTTCGGCAGGATTTCCCGACAGGCCACATACAGACGGCCTTCGCCACGGGTGCGCGCTACTTGCACGTATTCCAGCGCTTCGATGTTCACCGCCATGCTGCGGGCGATACGGAAAGCGCCCGGCGTGTAGCTCAGCACGGCAGTACACACCAGCAGGATTTCGGAAGAGCCGAACGCAGACACCATGATCAGCGCGAGCATTTTGCTCGGGATCGAAATGAACGCGTCCATCAGGCGGCTGATGATTTCATCCAGCCATTTGGGCGCGACCACCGATAACAGCGCGCAGATCGTGCCGATGCCGCTGGCCAGAACCGCCGATATCAAGGCAAGGCCAACGGTGAAGCGTGCGCCAATGATGACCCGGCTGAGCATGTCGCGGCCCAGGTAATCGGTGCCGAACGGGTACGCCGCACTCATGTTTTCAAACACGTTGTCGGACACCACTTCGCCCACGGCGTGTGGCGCAAGCCAGGGTCCGAACAGCGCAATCATCAGCCACAG
This sequence comes from Pseudomonas asturiensis, assembly GCF_900143095.1. Classification (GTDB taxonomy): domain Bacteria; phylum Pseudomonadota; class Gammaproteobacteria; order Pseudomonadales; family Pseudomonadaceae; genus Aquipseudomonas; species Aquipseudomonas asturiensis. The sequence continues at coordinate 24,757 of NZ_FRDA01000016.1, forward strand.
AAAACAGACCGAAGCGCCTGCCAGACCCAGCCAGGCGATCTTGCGCGGCGCCGCGACGACAGCGGCGGGCGTCGATGTCTCAATGATCGGATTCATTGGTTTCTCAGCCTCGGGTTGGAAAGAATTGCACACAGGTCGGCCATCAGCACCAACCCCAGGTAGGCGGCGCAAAACAGCATGGTGCAGCCTTGAACGAGGGCCATGTCGCGGTTGGTCACGGCATCGACCATCAGGCTGGCAATCCCTGGGTAGTTGAAAATGGTCTCGACGATGACCACACCGCCCAGCAGGTAAGAAAGACTCAACGCAATGGCGTTGACGATAGGGCCGATGGCGTTGGGCAAGGCATGCCGCAACACGATACGCACGGGACTGACGCCCTTGAGGCGCGCCATTTCCACGTAGGGACTGTCGAGCTGATCAATGACGGCGGCACGTGTCATGCGCGCCATCTGCGCGACGATGACGCAGCACAGGGTCATGACCGGCAAGGCATACGTGCGGATGAACTGCAGCGGGGACGTGACGTCACCGCCATAGGACAAGGCCGACAGCCAGCCCAGATTGACAGCAAACACCAGCACCGCAAGGGTCGCCACCAGAAACTCCGGCACGGCCACCAGCGCCAGCGTGATGAAGTTCAGTGCGCTGTCGATACGCCCGCCACGGCCCATAGCTGCGCCGATGCCCAGTGTCAGGGCAACCGGTACGGACACCATCGCAGTGGTCGCAGCCAGCATCAGCGTTTTGGGGAAACGGCCGGCAATCAGATCGGAAACCGGCATCGCGTTGGACACCGATTCGCCCAGATTGCCGCCCAGCAGGTTCATCAACCAATGCAGGTAACGCACCACACCCGGTTGATCCAGACCCAGTTTTGTACGCAATGCCGCGACCTGTTCAGGCGTCGCGAATTGCCCCAGTGCCTGTTGCGCCGCGTCTCCCGGCAGCACCGCCGTAATGGCGAAAACCACCATGGAAACGATCAACAGCGTCACGATCGCAGCGCCGAAGCGCTGCAGGATCAACCAGAGTGTGTTGCTATTCATCTGCATCCTCCCGCTCGGTTACGGCTGCGTTTACGCGTCCAGCCAGACCTGCTCGCTGAACATGTAGCCCATGAAGCCGCCCAGCGGATTGCTGGAGTAGCCCTGGATACGCTTGTCCACGCCGTCGATGTTGCTGATGAACACCGGGATGCCGATGCCGCAGTTCTGGCTGACCAGCGTCTGCATGTCGCCGTACATCTTGGCGCGTTTCCCGTCGTCGGTTTCGCCGCGGGCCAGCATCAACAACTGGTCGAACTGGTCGTTCTTCCAGCCCGATTCGTTCCACGGGGCCGAGGACTGGAAGAACTGCGAGAAGATCACGTCGGCATTCGGGCGCGGGTTGATGTTGCCGAAGCTCAACGGGTGTTTCATCCAGTGGTTGGACCAGTAGCCGTCGCTTGGCAGGCGGTTGACGTTGAGCGTCAGTCCGGCCTGTTTGGCCGACTGCTGCAGCAGCACGGCGATGTCGACCGAACCGGTCGCTGCAGGCGATGCAGCAACGGCCATGGTGATCTTTTCCATGCCGGCCTTCTTGAGCAGGAACTTCGCCTTTTCAGGGTCATAGGCGCGCTGCGGCAGGTCGGCGTTGAAGTAACGCGAACCGGGTGCAATCGGGTGGTCGTTGCCGACACGGGCATAACCACGGAACACGGCAGACTTCACCTGTTCACGGTCCAGCAGGTACTTCATGGCCTCGGTGAATTCCGGGCTTTTGCCGGGCATCTGGTCCTGACGGATGATCAGGTCGGTGTAGTTGCCCGACGGCGCATCGACCACACGGTGTGTCGAGCTGGCAGCGATACGGGTGGTGGAGCGCGGGTTGACCTCGTTGATCATGTGCACATCGCCAGCCAGCAGCGCGTTGACCCGCGAAGGCTCGTCGGCAATGGCGATGAATTCGATCTCGTCCAGATACGGCAGGCCCGGCTTCCAGTAGTTGGGGTTGCGCACGCTGACCGAACGCACGCCAGGGTTGAATTCCTTGACCTTGAACGGACCGGTGCCGATGCCCTTGCTGAAATCGGTCGTGCCTTCGGGCACGATCAGCAGGTGAGAAACCGCGAGGATCGAAGGCAGCTCGGCGTTAGGCGAGCTGAGGGTGATCTGCACTTCCAGCGGGCCGGTGGCCTTGATCTCGGAAAACTGTGCCATCAGCGGCATCACTTTTGAGCCGGTGGCCGGGTCCTTGTGGCGCGACAGGGAGAACACCACGTCGCCTGCGGTCAGCGACTTGCCATCGTGGAAGGTCACGTCCTTGCGCAGGGTGATGGTCCAGACGGTGGCGTCCTTGTTGTCGATCTTCTCGGCCAGCTCCATGTGCGGAACCAGATGGCTGTCGAAGCGGGTCAGGCCGTTGTAAAACATGTAGTGACGCACATAGTCGGTGGACAGTGCGCCTTTGGCCGGGTCCAGCGTGTCGGCGGTAGAACTGGACATGCCCGCCACACGAATACGACCGCCCGGCTTGCCTTTGACAGGCGCTGCTGCGTCGTCCGCGAACACCTTGCCGGCGGCACCAAACAAGCTGGTGGAGCCTGCTGCAACCACACCGGCAACGCCCAGCATCCGTAATGCATCACGACGCGAAAGGCCGCGATTGAGACCCTCGAAAACGCGCAGGCTGTCTTCACCTGTGATCAGCGGGGAATCGTTTTTCTTGTCAGCCATATCAGTTCTACCTGTCGAAAAAGGGAAATTCCGAGTTGCTGGCGGTTGTCCGCAGCGTCCTTCACACACACACGACGACGGTGAAACAAAACACTCAGTGACGGCTGTCCTGGTAACGGTAGTAAGCACCGACCAGAGGCAGAAACCACGGTTTGCCGAAATGCCCGGGAATGGCCGGCCAGTTCAGGTCTTTCCAGGGATTGGCTTGCGCCTTGCCTTCCATGACATCAGCCATGACTTGCCCCATGTGCACGGACATCTGCACACCATGGCCGCTGTAGCCCATCGAGTAGAAGACGCCGTCGTGCTCGCCTGCACGCGGCAAACGATCGGACGTCATGTCTACCAGACCGCCCCAGCAGTAATCGACTTTCACCTGCGCCAGTTGCGGGAACATCTGGATCATGGCCGCCTGCAACACCTTGCCACTCTTGGCGTCGGAGCTGCTATTGGACATGGCGAAGCGTGCCCGTCCGCCGAACAGCAAACGGTTATCCGGGGTGAGACGGAAATAGTTGCCGATCAAACGGCTGGTCACGTACGCACGCTGGTTGGGGAACAACTGGTCGATCAAGGCTTGCGGCAGCACTTGCGTAACAATGACAAAACTGCCGACCGGCACGATGCGACGGCGAAACCAGCCCAACCCGCCGTGCTGACAGGCACCTGTCGCCAGAAAAACCTGACGGGCCTGAATCGAGCCTTTGGAGGTATTGACCACAAAACCATTACGGTTGGCTTTCCAGTCCTTGACCGTCGTGTCCTGATAGACCCGGGCGCCATGACGCACGGCAGCCTCGGCCAGACCCAGGCCAAAACGACCGACGTGAATCTGCACGCCATTGCGCTGCAACAGGCCGCCGTGAAACTCGTCCGAACCGATCTCGGATCGCACCTCCTGCGCCGAGAGCAGCTCGACATCGGCATCGACCTCGCGACGAATCAGCTCGCAGGTGCGTGCCAGGCCTTCGTAATGACCCGGCTTGGCGGCCAGTTTCAATTTGCCGTTGCGCTTGATGTCGCAGGCAATGCTTTCCTGCTCGATCACGCTGACCACGCTGTGCACGGCGCTTTCATAGGCCTTGTAAAACTGCCGGGCCTGAGCCGCGCCCAGTGTTGCGCTCAACGAGGCATAGTCCTGCGCCACGCCGGTATTGCACTGCCCGCCGTTGCGGCCAGACGCTTCGCCGATGACCCGGCCGGCATCCACCACTACCACGCTGGCACCTTTCAAGGCCAATGCACGCGCCGCCGAGAGCCCGGTGAAACCACCACCGACCACCACCACGTCAGCCTGCCCCTCCACTGCGCCAGCCTGCGCGCCGGTAAAGTCTGGAGCCGTATCGAGCCAGTAGGACTCACTGCGCATCTTGTTCCCCTTGTCACTCATGGAAGAGCACCTTGAAAAATGCCGTCTTGCCTTGTGCCGCGCTTACAGCCCGACCAGCCCGGCCAGACCACCGATGTCCGGAATCTGGTGGTATTCGTATGAGCTGTGCGCAGGCTGTTCGTGACCACGCGCCACGAACGCCTTGTTCTTGATCTTCATGTCATGGGCCGAGAACAGGTCGTAACGGAAGCTGGAGGACACATGCAGGACGTCTTCAGGACCGCAGCCGAGGTTGTCGAGCATGAACTCGAACGCAGCCAGGCGCGGCTTGTAGACCTTGGCCTGATCGGCCGTGAACACTTTGTAGAACGGCGCGCCGAGCTTTTCGACGTTGGACATGATCTGGCTGTCGCTGGCGTTGGAGAAAATCACCAGCGGAATCTTGTCAGCGATTTTCGACAGACCGGCCGGCACATCGGCGTGCGGACCCCAGGTCGGAACGGCGTCGTAATACAGCTGGCCTTCCCCACGGTATTCAACATTCCAGCGCTTGCAGACACGGGACAACGACACTTTCAGGATCTCGTCGTAAGGCATCCAGTCACCCATGACCTGATCCAGGCGATACGCCGAGAAATCCTTCACGAACTGATCCATCTGCTCGGCCGGAACACGGTCGGCGAAGAGTTCGCGCGTCATGGTGCCCATGTGGAAATTGGTCAACGTGCCGTAGCAGTCGAACGTAATGAATTTTGGTCGAAGAAAGCTCATTGTGTGCGGTCCTGAAAGTTCGTTGGGGTCATGGCATGACGAGCAGTTTCGGCCCTGATGCAAGGACCGCGTTGCACGCTGCAGCACACCCTCATTACAACACCGTGAAATCAGCATATGGCGTTAAAAGTGATGGCTGCTTGATAGAAAGCACCGTTTTGAGGTGCGCGCTCAGCAGACTTTGCGGGGCGCTCCAGCCTTGGGCAAACCCCGGTTTTCAGTGCTTTTTTGACCCGTTTCAGGGCGCTCGGGCTCAAACACGCGGCTTTGCACCGCAGATACTGCGCCTTTGCAACCGTCCTTGCTCAGCACAATGTACGGCGCGCAGAACAGCCTGATTCACACCGCTATATAAGGCAGGCCATACCCTGAAAAACCACAAGCATTTGCTGCCGGACCTTCGGCCGATTTAAGCAGTAACTGTGGTCTGGCGAGCTGCCAATCGTGAAATCTACCGAATGTTTGCCGCCCTCTTGTCACCCCGTTCCGCAGGTGGGATACAGCAGGTCTGCCGCATTCTTTATATCGCCTGTGCATCCTTCTGGAGGGAGACACATCATGCTCGCCCAGCAACGCCTCGACTTTGAATACCGCCCGATGACTGCCGCCGATGTGGTCAACGCCCACGAGCTGTCCATTGCCCTGAAATGGCCGCACCGACTCGAAGACTGGGCCATGCTGCAACGTGTTGCCCAAGGCTTCGTCGCGCTGCACAACGGCCGGCTGATCGGCAGCGCCTTCGCCTGCCATCAGGGCGGGTTCTCGACCATCGGACTGGTGATCGTCAGCGACGATTATCAAGGCAAGGGCATCGGTCGCAAGCTGATGGACATGGCGGTTGGCAGCGTGCCGCCGCGCACCGCCATCCTCAACGCCACACTCGCAGGCGCCCCGCTTTACGCCAAGATGGGCTTCGTGAGTTTTGGCGAGATCCAGCAGCATCAGGGCCAGGCCCAGTTACCCGCGCCGACCGACCTGAAGGCTGGCGAGCAGTGTCGCCCGCTGACCGAAGCCGATCATGCGCGCGCCCTTGAGCTGGCCAATGCGGGGACCGGAATGGATCGCTCGACGGTTCTGAGCGACGTACTCGGCAACCTCGAACATGCGGTCGGCATCGAGCGCAACGGTCACCTGCAGGCGTTCGCCCTGATGCGCCCGTTCGGACGCGGCCTGTGCATAGGCCCGGTGGTTGCCGAGGACACGGAACAGGCAAAACACATGATCGAACAATTGCTGGCCAAGGTGCCGTACGCCTTCGTGCGGATCGACATCCCCACCGATTGCGGGCTGGTGGACTGGCTGGAAGAAGCCGGTCTCAAACGTGTCGATGCCGTGACCTGCATGAGCATGGGTGCCGTTCCACAACCGAGCCAGGGTGTACGCCAGTTCGCGTTGATTACCCAGGCGATTGGTTGAGCGCAGCCGTGCTTACGACGTAGCGCCGCCGCACAGCAAATACCGGACTGTGGGAGGCGGCTTGCCGGCGATGAAACGATGACGCGATGTTCCTGCAGTACCGCGTCGACCTCATCGCGGGCAAGCCCCCTCCCACATCTGCGAACAGTCCACACACCATTCTCGAGACCAGAACCATGCCCCAACCTACCGTTCTCCTGCTGGCCCGCGCCGATCACAGCCCTGTCGACACCGAATTTACAAACGGCCCGCTCGACGCCGCCGACCCCTTCGCCGAAGGTCGCCGCACGGCCTTCATCGATGAGGCAGGCATCGCCGCCGGTGTCGTTCACTCTGTCGCCTCGTTGTCGGTTGACGCTTACCCCTACACCGAAATGCTGGTCGTCCACCGTGGTGCGGTCACGCTGAGTTCCGGCGGCGACAGCGTCACGATCAGCACCGGCGAAAGCGCAGTGATCGGCCGTGGTACCCAGGTGCGTATCGAAGCGCAACCAGACAGCCTCTGGGCCTTCTGCGCAGCCACACAGGCCACCGGACCGGACAAGCCCGGCATCACGCACCTGGATCGGCTCGCGATGCTCACACCGTCCTCCCCGCCGGACCCGGCCATCATGATCAGTGCGCTGCCGCAGTGCCGCAGCAATAACATTTTTGAGGACACCGCCAGCACCCTGCGCATCGGCGTCTGGGATTCAACACCCTACGAGCGCATCTCGCGTCCGCACAGAATCCACGAGCTGATGAACCTCATCGAAGGCAGCGTGACACTGGGCATCGAAGGCGGTGAAGCCGTCGTCGTCAAACCCGGCGACACCGTCTTCGTCGCACAAGGCGCGCCCTGCAAATGGACCAGTACGGGGTATGTGCGCAAGTTCTATGCAGTGACGTGAAAAATGAGCCGCGCCCTGTCATGCGCAAGGGCGCGGCTATAACGTTTAAGCGTGAACTAATATCAACCTGCACAAGGTTCGCCAGCGCAGTTAATAGCCACCAAGTGTGCGGCACAAGAACAATTATTTAACTTCGCTGTTTATTTTAGATATCCATCACCACCTGTTGATTTCTCTGTCAGGAACTGCTTAAAAATCCAGACAGCAGACAACAGCGACTTCATACCTCGCCTGAAAGTTCTCGACGCTCACTCTCTGTTGTTAAACAGGACGATCCCATTCGGCTTCGGAAAACTGCTGCCACCGATCGTCTATTGCCGAATCAATTACAAATAACATGAAGTTAATCGTTTAACTTAAGGACATCACCATGAATACCCACTGCATCGCACTAAGCTTTCTTGCCCTGGCCACTCTGGGCGCAACCGTTACAGCACAGGCAGGGCCGCCTGTTACAGTGACGTTTAAGAATTTAGGGACGGAGCGTGCTGAATACAGCCCGTTGAGTCGCAATGAACAGTCTACGCAGATGAACGCAAGAACGCCTATCACCTCGATCGTCGAGGCGGGCGACTCCACTCGCTACATCGTTCAAAGCAGTCTTTCACCGGACACCAGTTATGCCAGTGTTCGCTACGTGATGGGCTCGAAAGCCTGCGTGTTTTCCACGACCTTCGTAAAACTCCCGGGTGCGGGCGGTGCCAAAATTCCGAAATGGAACCGAACGGCGACGCCCGAGGGCGGTGCAATCTGCACGGCCACTTCACGCGCCACTAATCTTTCCACTTATGCCTGGGAGGCCGAGTTCACGATGAAGTAAAAGAAATGCATGCGCGCCGGACACGACGCGCATGTTATCTGGATACTCAAGCTCATGTGCGCCGTGCCGATAACGTTAACGCAGATAACGCCATGGATCGGCTTATACCGCGAGGACGCGATCATGATAGATACTCACTCTCCCCCGACAGCAGTCGTCAGCAGTCTCCATAAGCCAGTCTCTGGCACGCCCTCCCCGGCAACCAAAAATATCAGCACCCAAGTATCAGACGCAGTGAATCGCCGCCCGGACGGCGCGACACTTTCCAATCTGGCAAGACAACTGAATGACAGTGCTGCACGTGCCAATTCTCGCGATGCCCTTCTGAACTCAAAAGAGCTCGGCACACTGGCCAGGTCAGTCATCGACAAGTTGACCGACAGCAGTTACCCCACCAACAAGGCCATTCATGATGCCGAGGTTCCCGATACTCAGGACCCGGAACTTCTTGAAAGAGCCAGGCAGGCCACACGATTCACCAATGGGCAGGCAAACAATCCTTTCGCCGGACTGTCGCAAGACACGCTAAGGCTAATCATCTATGACGAAAGCGGCGATTTCACGCTCAATGAGCGAAAGGCTGCCTATCGAGAAAACTATCAACAACAGGAAATCTGGAACCGTGAAATGTGCCAACGCTACGTCGACGAATACAACGAAACCGGCAAAAGCACCCAGACCCTGTTCATGATCCTCGCCCACTACAACGACCTGCCCCCCATAGAACAGGCGCAATACCCGGCCGACTACGTGGCCAACCTGACCTCGGGCGACAGTTCGGTCATGGATATGCTCAATGACCAGAAGGGTCAGTCGCTCAGTACCAGCACGTAAAATTTGCTGTCCACGGCCATCAGCGGAAAGCGTTCAGGCAGGTTGTCCTTAGCCACCTCGCTGAACCCGTACTTCTCATAGAAACGGTGTGCGGCGAGGAATTTGTCGGTGGTGCCCAAAAAGATTTTCCTGACGCCCTTGAGCCTGGCGTCTTCGATCAAGCGGTTCAGCAGCTTGGCGGCCACCGAGAACTCTCGTCCGCGAAACGGCGCTGCAACGAACATCTTGCGCAGCGCCGCCTGCCCCGCACCGATGTCCTTGAGACCGAGGGTGCCGATGACCTGCTCGCCGTGTGTGGCGACCCAGAAGTCTCCTGTACCGCTCTGATAGAAGTCGGGAATGGCCTTGAGGTCCGGCTGGTCCTCGGCAGTGATGGCGATGCCGAACTCTTCACGCTGGATAGGCAGAATCACATCGACCACGCCCTGCTGGTGATGCGGCTCGAAACGTTGAATCAGGATATCGGTCGGGTTCAAAACACAGCTCCTTGTCATCACTTGCAACAAGAAAGCAGTATCCCGGACAAGCAAACGCCCCGACAAGTCGAGGCGTTTGCTTGAGCCTTTCCGAGCACCGCGCTCATGCGCGGCATCAGGAATGTTTAATTACAACTTCGGACCGGCAGCCTTGATGGCGTCGCTCACGTCGAACTTCTTGAAGTTCTCCACGAACAGGCCAGCCAGCGCCTTGGCGGCTTCGTCGTAGGCAGCCTTGTCAGCCCAGGTGTTGCGCGGGTTGAGCAGGTTGGTGTCTACGCCCGGTACCGACTTCGGCACATCCAGGTTGATGGTGTCCAGGTGCTCGGTTTCAGCACCAATCAGCGCGCCGCTCTGGATCGCTGCAATCACGCCACGGGTGGTCGGGATATTGAAGCGCTTGCCGACGCCATAGCCGCCGCCGGTCCAGCCGGTGTTGACCAGGTAGACCTTGGAGCCGAAACCGCGGATGCGCTTGATCAGCAGCTCTGCGTATTCGCCAGCCGGACGCGGGAAGAACGGTGCGCCGAAGCAGGTGGAGAAGGTCGACTTGATGCCCGAGCCCGAACCCATTTCAGTCGAACCGACCAGCGCGGTGTAACCCGACAGGAAGTGGTAGGCAGCCTGTTCTTCGCTGAGGATCGACACAGGCGGCAGTACGCCGGTCAGGTCGCAGGTCAGGAAAATCACGGCGTTCGGCTCGCCACCGAGGTTTTTCGGTGCGCGTTTTTCGATCAGCTCGCGCGGGTAGGCCGCACGGCTGTTCTGGGTCAGGCTGCTGTCGGCGTAGTCGGCTTTCTTGTTGGCGTCGAGGATGACGTTTTCCAGAACCGCGCCGTGCTGAATGGCTTTCCAGATAACAGGCTCGTTCTTCTCGGACAGGTCGATGCACTTGGCATAGCAACCGCCTTCGATGTTGAACACCACGCCTTCGCCCCAGCCGTGCTCGTCGTCACCGATGAGGTAACGGCTTTCGTCAGCCGACAGGGTGGTCTTGCCGGTGCCCGACAGACCGAAGAACAGGGTCACGTCGCCGTCTTCGCCCATGTTTGCCGCGCAGTGCATCGGCAGAACGTCGGAAGCCGGCAGCAGGAAGTTCTGCACCGAGAACATGGCTTTCTTCATTTCGCCGGCATAACGCATGCCTGCGATCAACACCTTGCGGGCGGCGAAGTTGATGATGACGGTACCATCGGAGTTGGTGCCGTCACGCTCAGGGTCGCAGACGAACCATGGCGCGTTCTGGATTTCCCACTCATCCTTGCCAGCCGGGTTGTACTGTTCAGGGTTGATGAACAGGCAACGACCGAACAAGTTGTGCCAAGCCGTCTCGGTGGTCATCTTGACAGGCAGGTAGTGCGCAGGATCGGAGCCTACATGAACGTGGGAAACGAAGCGCTCGCGTTCGGACAGGTAAGCACCGACACGATTCCACAGGGCATCGAATTTTTCGGCCGGGAACTTGCGGTTGATCGGGCCCCAGGCGATAGCGTCCTGAGTGCTCGGCTCTTCAACGATGAAACGATCGACCGGCGAACGGCCAGTACGATGGCCTGTCTGCACAACCAGTGCGCCAGTGTCGGAAAGTTCGCCTTCGTTGCGGGCAAGGGCTTCCTTGACCAGTTCGTCGGTGCTCAGATCGGTGTACACAGCGTTGTTGGTTTGCGTCATGAGGTTCCCCGTCGGCCAGTGGCCGAGTGCTCCAAACGGTTTTGTAGTAAAAAAACAACCACTACTACAGCGTAAAAGTGGGCCGGATTATGCCAGAAAAGCCCAAGAATGGTAGAACCCTCCTGTCAGAACAGGATTACAGGGGCCCACGTCGTATTCTGGGGCTGTTCGTGTACCGGTTAATGGCGCGTGTCAGATGGCGAATCGACACCGCCGCCAGCAAACAGCTGGGCGACGTCAGTGGCATCGAACAGATAGCGCTCGTTGCAGAACTGGCAGTCGATCTCGATGGTGCCGTTGTGCTCCTGAACCAACTGCTGCGCATCCTCCAGACCCAGGCTGACCAACGCATTGGCGGACCGCTCGCGTGAGCAGCTGCAGCGGAAGCAGATCGGCTGGATATCGAACAGACGCAGCGGGTCTTCGTGGTACAGGCGATGCAGGATGGTCTGGTTGTCCAGGCTCAGCATCTCTTCGGCCGTCAGCGTATTGGCCAGGGTCAGCACATGCTCCCAACTGGCATCACGCTCTTCAGGGTCGGGTATCTGTGCCACCGGCAGCTGTTGCAGCAGCAGGCCGCGAGCACGATGACCGTCAGCCTTGAGCCAGAAACGTGTGCCCAACTGCTCGGACATCACGAAATAGCTGGAGAGGCTTTCGGAAAGGTCCACGCCGTCCAGCGCGACAATGCCCTGATAGCGCTTGCCCTTGCGCGGATCGATGGTCAGGGCCAGCGAGCCTTCCGGCATCAGTTCCTGCAGGCCTGCGCCCGGGGTGATCAGTGCTTCGTCGTAGCGGGCAATGCCGCGCAGCTCGCGCTCGCTGGAGCACTCGACCATCAGCAAAGGCACAGCGCCGCTGGAGCGCGCCTGAAGGATAAGCAGACCGTCGAACTTGAGCGTGCCGACCAGCAAGGCAGCAGCAGCCATCAGCTCACCGAGCAATTGCGCGACCGGCTCGGGGTACGGATGTTTGGCAAGCACTTCAGCGTAGCTGCGCTCCAGGGCGACCAGCTCGCCGCGAACGTCGCTTTCGTCAAAGATGAAGCGCTGGGTGAAATCGATGTCCGGGGTATCGTTCATAAAAGAAGGTATCTGAAGTGAGGATCTGTGAAGGCAGCCGACGAAAAAACGCGCCGTACAGCGTCATTCAACACACGCTGTGTCATGCCGTTTGGCTGGCATTTTAGGAGCTATCCGGCACTGTTCCAAGCCAGATGCAGTTTCGGGCCGGATGCCGAGCGCTTTCGAGGGTCTGGATCAGTCGCTCTGTTGGCTGCCACGGAAATCAAACAGCTGCCGCCGCTGCTTCTTGGTCGGTCGTCCGTCGGTGGTCATGCCCAGGTTGCCTGCCTTGCGTTGCGCGGCTGCGTGTTCGCGACGGGTGATGCTTTCCGGCGTTTCACGGTAAAGTGTCTGCGCTTCTGGCGCGCCACGACGCACCACGGACAGCGCCTCGACCACGACAGTCCGCTCATCGAATCCTGTGCGAATCTGAAACTCGTCGCCCACGCGAGGCTCCTTGCCGGGTTTGCAGCGCTCGCCACGGCAGTGCACCTTGCCGCTTTCGATGGCCGCCTTGGCCAGGGCCCGGGTTTTGAAGAAACGCGCTGCCCAGAGCCATTTGTCCAAACGAATGTTGTCGTCTTCCTCTGGCTTTTGTGCCATATGAATTCCTCATCTTTATAACAGTCAGAACGTTTACCAGGCGCGTTGAAAACAGCGGCGAACCTTGATCGCGTGTTTCTGCAAGCCCTCATCACGCCACGAACATGAAGTAACCGATCCTTGCTTGTCAAAAACAGCCTGCTTCAATTTCACAGCCTTTACCCCGTAGGGAGTGCGACGTGACCGACTTTCCAGCTTCATTGACTGCCCCCAGGAAGGGGTGTGAAGGCTGTACAAACAGTCCAGAACTGAATTTTTCGTTCGACTACGCCTATCAGCCCATAGTAGACCTGCGCGACCACTCCATTTTCGCCCACGAAGCCCTGGTACGCGGTCCCAATGGCGAAGGCGCACACTCCGTGCTCAGCCAGGTCACAGACCAGAATCGTTACCGCTTCGATCAGAGCTGCCGGACCACCGCCATCGCCGGTGCCGCGCGGCTGGGCATGACCGAACGTTTATCGATCAACTTTTTGCCCAATGCCGTGTATCGTCCCGAGCTGTGCATTCGCAGCACACTGGAAGCCGCCAAGACACACAACTTCCCCATCGACCGCCTGATTTTCGAGACGATCGAAAGCGAGCACATGGATGATCACGGTCACTTGAGCAATATTCTTCGTGAATACCGGGAATTCGGCTTCATGACCGCCATCGACGACTTTGGCGCTGGCCATTCCGGCCTGACCCTGCTGGCTGAGTTTCAACCCGACCTGATAAAACTCGACATGAATCTGATCCGCGATATTCACCGCAATCGCGCGCGTCAGGCTATTGTTCGTGGGGTTGTCACAATGTGTTCGGAGTTGGGGATTAAAGTCATCGCCGAGGGCATAGAAAACGCGGAGGAACGGGATTTTCTCGCTGATTGCGGCATTTTCCTGATGCAGGGTTACTGGTTCGCCAGGCCTGCATTCAAAGCGCTGGCGCGGATCAGTCCCGACGCCTGGCAGAAGTCTTGAGAAATACGGAATCGCATTGAAAACATTCGATCATCTGACAGTCATCGGCCTGCGCGAGTGGGTGGCGCTTCCCGACTTGGGGGTGGCGGGCCTTCGGGCAAAAATCGATACCGGTGCCAGCACGTCGAGTCTGCACGCGACCGAAATCGAGCCGTTTGAACGGGACGGCCAGAAATGGGTTCGTTTCAACGCGCACCTGGGCACAGTGGTTCAACTGCGGCATCGTCGATGCGAGGCACAACTGGTCGCCATGAAGACCATCAAAAGCTCCAACGGTCAGGCGCAGGTGCGTTATGTGATTCGCACAACGCTGGCCCTGGGTGATCGCATCTGGCCAGTGGAATTTACCCTGGCCTGCCGCAAGTCGATGCGTTATCGGCTGCTGCTGGGTTCAAACGCCTTGATTGACGGCCAACTGGTCGTCAATCCGGGCATAACTTATGTACAAGACAAGCCGGTGTTCCCGGCCTCTACTTCCTCAGGTGCTGCATGAAGATCGCTGTGCTTTCGCGTAACCCGCGTCTGTATTCCACCCGTCGTCTGGTCGAAGCTGGTATTGAGCGTGGCCACGAGATGGTGGTGATCGATACCCTGCGCGCCTATATGAACATCGCCAGTCATAAGCCGCAGATCCACTACCGCGGCAAGCCACTCGAAGGCTTCGATGCCGTCATCCCGCGCATCGGTGCTTCAGTGACATTCTATGGCTGCGCGGTGTTGCGCCAGTTCGAAATGATGGGTGTTTTTCCACTCAACGAATCCGTGGCCATCGCCCGCTCACGGGACAAGCTGCGTTCCCTGCAGCTGCTCTCGCGACGCGGAATCGGTCTGCCGGTGACGGGCTTCGCGCACTCCCCTGACGACATTCCCGACCTGATCCAGATGGTCAATGGTGCGCCGCTGGTGATCAAGGTGCTGGAAGGCACGCAAGGGATCGGCGTGGTGCTGTGCGAAACGGCGACAGCAGCAGAATCGGTGATCGAGGCGTTCATGGGCCTCAAGCAGGACATCATGGTTCAGGAGTACATCAAGGAAGCCGGTGGCGCGGACATTCGCTGCTTCGTGGTCGGCGACAAGGTCATTGCCTCGATGAAGCGTCAGGCCAAGCCCGGTGAGTTCCGTTCCAACCTGCACCGTGGCGGCAGCGCCAGCCTGATCAAAATCACCCCGGAAGAACGCATGACAGCCCTGCGTGCGGCCAAGGTCATGGGTTTGAGCGTCGCAGGCGTGGATATTCTGCGTTCCAATCACGGTCCGCTGGTGATGGAAGTCAATTCCTCGCCGGGGCTTGAGGGTATCGAAGTGACTACCAGCAAGGACGTTGCCGGGATGATCATCGAGTATCTGGAAAAGAACAGCGGTCCGCATATGACGCGGACCAAAGGGAAGGGATAAGTCTTTAATCCGGGTGATCGTGCCACTGCGTTGCGTTGGCGTGCGGAGCGTCCCGAGAGGCGCTCCCGCACGCGTACAGGAATGATCAAGCGGGCGCTCTAAACCGCATCTCTGGGCAGCATCAGCCCCAGCGGCAGGCGCACTCGCGCTTCCAGGCCGCCTCCCGAACGGTTCCTCAATTCCACGTTGCCGCCATGCATGGCGGCGATGCGCTTGACGATGGCCAGCCCAAGACCTGTGCCTTTGCCGCTGCGCGCGCGGTCGCCACGGATGAACGGGTTGAAGATGGTGTCCAGTTCCGATGGATCGATACCGGCACCACGGTCCAGCACGCTCAGCACCACGTAAGGCGCATTGCGGTCGCCTGACACGTAAGCGGCCACTTCAATGCCATTGCCCGCATGGTGCTTGGCATTGCCGATCAGGTTGGTGAGCAGACGCTTCATCGAGACACGGCGCAGCGGGAAAGGCGGAATCGGCTCCAGACACAGACGGATACTGTCCTCGGCACCGTTGAACGGCTCGACCACGTCGCGCACCAGATCGCCCAGATCGACTTCCTCGATTTCCTCGTCACGACCATCACGAATGAAAGCCAGGAACTGGTCGAGAATCGCGTCCATGTCCTCGATGTCACGCACCATGCCTTCGGTGAATTCGTTGTCGCTCATCAACTCAAGCGACAGCCGCAGCCGGGTCAGTGGTGTACGCAGGTCATGAGACACGCCCGCCAGCATCAGCTCGCGCTCCTGCCCCGCCTGCTCGACATCCTCGGCCATCTGGTTGAACGCTCGGTACACCTCGGCCATCTCACTCGGTGTGTCGCTGATCGGCAAGCGCACGCTGCGTCCCTGCCCCAGTTGGCGAGCCGCAAAGACCAAGCGCTTCAGCGGCTGATTGAGCTGCCGCACGAAGATCCAGGCAGACGCCGTGGACAACAGACCGATGGCGAGGAACCAACCCAGAACGCTCCAGATTTTCTGACCGCGCAGCGGATGCGGATACAACGGCACCTTCAGCCAGCCATCGCCCAGGCTCGGGGCGCGTACCCAGAGCGCAGGCGGCGCATGAACACGTAATCGCACCTCGGTGTCGTCACCCAGCTCGGCCTGCATCTGCCGCTGATAGATCTCGCTGTACGGCCAGTGCTGCTCGCCTTCCGGCACACCACCGCCCACCACACGAATCAGACCCGCCGCCTCGGCAATCGCTTCCCGGTCGTTTTCATCCGCCGCCCAGTACGCACGCAGGGTCAGGGCCACGCCGTGGCTGTATTGCCTGTCGACCAGCACGTCCTCGTTCATCAGAAGGTAGACCAGCGTCAGCGCCTTGGAAAACAGCACGACGATGAGCACCAGCCAGAGGGTGCGGGAGAAAAAACTTTGCGGGAACCAGAGCGGAGTCTTCATAACTGCAGCTACACACTTTGCAGGGCGAGCCTGGGCTCGCAAGTTTACCGAACGCGGGCCAGACCCGAGGTACGAACGCAAAAAACCAGCACGTCGATAACCGGTGAACGGTTATCGACGTGGCTGGCAGGAACTTCGGTGTTCTGTACTGACAAAGGGTCTGTCAGCGGTTTCCGGCACCATCGGGAACGAATACATAACCTACGCCCCAGACTGTCTGGATATAACGGGGTTTGGAGGGATCCGGCTCGATCAGACGACGCAGACGGGAAATCTGTACATCGATGGAGCGCTCCAGCGCATCCCATTCCCGGCCACGTGCCAGGTTCATCAGCTTGTCACGGGTCAACGGCTCGCGAGCGTGCATGACCAGCGCCTTGAGGACGGCGAATTCGCCGGTCGTCAGCATGTGTACTTCGTCGCCACGCTTGAGCTCACGGGTGGCCAGCGACAGTACGTAGTCACCGAAACTGACCGACTCGTCTTCGCTGCCGGGCGCGCCGGGCACCGGCGCAGCCTGACGACGCAGGACCGCCTTGACGCGAGCCATCAGCTCGTCCGGGTTGAAGGGCTTGGCCAGGTAATCGTCGGCGCCCAGTTCGAGCCCCTTGATGCGGCTCAACTCATCGCCCTTGGCGGTGAGCATGATGATCGGCACCTGATTGTTCGCTGCGCGCAAACGACGGCAGGCGGAAAGGCCATCCTCCCCAGGCAGCATCAAGTCCAGAACCACGAGGTTGAAGACCTCACGGGACAACAGTCGGTCCATTTGCTCCACGTTCGCTACCGCGCGGGCACGATAGCCCTTGCTGGTGAAGAAACGTTCCAGAAGACTGCTCAACCCCGGATCGTCATCAACGATCAGGATTTTTTCGCCTTCAGCATTTTGTGCGGTGCTGCTCATCGGATGCTCCTTTGATCTCGGGGCGCATTATGGCGTAGCTGCGGTGATGCGCACCGTGTGCATTGTTAGCAGATTTTACTGGGGGCCACACTTATGAGTGTTTTGAGGGTGCAAAAACAGCTCGCTCGTCGGCCAATCCCCTAATCCGGCGTCGCTGGGTATAATGCGCCGCCCTCAAAGTCAGGCAACACCAGACTTATGGCAGTTCGCCAGTCAGAGAAATAAACCGGCCGCGACGCGGAATCTGACAAGCCGGACCGTACACAGCCCAGTTTTTTGCTCACAACTCCAGGTGGTCTTATGGACAGCATCAACAGCCGCATCGCCGAAGAACTCGGCGTACGCCCACAACAGGTCGCAGCGGCCGTAGCACTACTGGATGAAGGCTCGACAGTGCCCTTCATTTCCCGCTACCGCAAGGAAGTGACCGGCAGCCTCGATGACACGCAACTGCGTCATCTGGAAGAGCGCCTGCGTTACCTGCGCGAGCTGGACGACCGGCGTGTCAGCATCCTTGCCAGCATCGAAGAGCAAGGCAAGCTGACCCCGGAACTGGCCCGCGACATCAAACTGGCCGACACCAAGACCCGGCTCGAAGACTTGTACCTGCCGTACAAGCAGAAACGCCGCACCAAGGGCCAGATTGCCCTTGAAGCCGGTCTGGGCGAGCTGGCCGATGGCCTGTTCAACGACCCGGGCCTGACACCGGAAACCGAAGCGGCCCGCTTCGTCGACGCCGAAAAAGGTGTGGCTGACGTAAAAGCCGCGCTGGAAGGCGCCAAGTACATCCTGATGGAACGCTTCGCCGAAGACGCTTCCCTGCTCGACAAACTGCGCAGCTTCCTCAAGCAGGAAGCCGTCATCAGTGCGCGTGTCGTGCCGGGCAAGGAAGAAGAAGGCGCCAAGTTCCGTGACTACTTCGAACACGACGAGCCGCTCAAGAGCATGCCGTCGCACCGCGCCCTGGCGATCTTCCGTGGCCGCAACGAAGGCTTCCTCAGCTCGGCGCTGAAAGTCGGCGAAGAATTGCCGGGCACCATGCACCCGTGCGAGCTGATGATCGGCGAGCGTTTCGGTATTCAGAATCAGAGCCGTCCGGCTGACAAATGGCTGGCCGAAGTCGTGCGCTGGACCTGGAAGGTCAAGCTCTATAGCCACCTGGAAACCGATCTGCTGGGCGAGTTGCGTGACGGTGCCGAGACCGAAGCGATCAACGTATTCGCCCACAACCTGCACGACCTGCTGCTGGCCGCGCCTGCCGGTCAGCGCGCCACACTGGGCCTGGACCCTGGCCTGCGCACCGGCTGCAAGGTCGCCGTGGTGGACGCCACCGGCAAGCTGCTCGACTACGCGACCGTCTACCCGCACGTTCCCAAGAATCAGTGGGACCAGACCATCGCGGTGCTGGCCGCCCTGTGCGCCAAGCACTCAGTGGATCTGATCGCCATCGGCAACGGCACTGCCAGCCGCGAAACCGACAAGCTGGCAGCTGACCTGATCAAAAAATACCCAGGTCTGAAAATGACCAAGGTCATGGTCTCCGAAGCGGGCGCATCCGTTTACTCGGCGTCGGAACTGGCGGCCAAGGAGTTCCCGGATCTGGACGTGTCGATCCGTGGCGCCGTGTCCATCGCCCGTCGCCTCCAGGACCCGCTGGCAGAACTGGTGAAGATCGATCCGAAATCCATCGGTGTCGGCCAGTACCAGCATGACGTTTCACAACTGAAACTGGCGCGCGGGCTGGACGCCGTGGTGGAAGACTGTGTGAACGCCGTAGGTGTGGACGTGAACACCGCGTCCGTCGCGCTGCTGGCGCGCATCTCGGGGCTGAACACCACGCTGGCGCAGAATATCGTCGCCCACCGCGACGAAAACGGTGCCTTCAAGACCCGTGCGGCGTTGAAGAAAGTCAGCCGTCTGGGCGAGAAAACCTTCGAGCAGGCCGCAGGCTTCCTGCGCGTCATGGGCGGCGACAACCCGCTGGACTCGTCGGCCGTTCACCCGGAAGCCTATCCACTGGTGCAGCGCATCGCGGCGGAAACCGACCGTGACATCCGCTCGCTGATCGGCGATGCCGGTTTCCTCAAGCGTCTGGACCCAAAGAAGTTCACCGACGAAACCTTCGGCCTGCCTACCGTGACCGACATTTTGCAGGAACTTGAAAAGCCAGGCCGCGACCCGCGCCCCGAATTCAAGACCGCCGAATTCCAGGAGGGCGTCGAAGACCTCAAGGACCTGCAACTGGGCATGATCCTCGAAGGCGTGGTCACCAACGTCACCAACTTCGGGGCATTTGTCGACATCGGCGTGCATCAGGACGGTCTGGTGCATATCTCTGCGCTGTCGGAGAAGTTCATCAAGGACCCGCGTGAAGCGGTCAAGGCTGGCGACGTTGTGAAAGTGAAGGTCATGGAAGTCGACATCCCGCGCAAACGCGTCGGCCTGTCGATGCGCATGAGCGACACGCCGGGCGAGAAAATCGACGGTGCCCGTGGCGCACGTCCAGGCTCATCGCCGCGTCAGCAAAACAGCGCGCCGCGCAAGGAAACGACCAGCGCGGCACCTGCCAACAACGCCATGGCTTCGCTGTTCGCCAACGCCAAGCAGTTGAAGAAACGCTGATGGATATTCCTGAAGACCTGACCCACAGCGCCTTTTTCAAGACGCTGGGCTGTGAGCTGCGGCGTCTGGACGAAGGCGTCGCCGAAGTCGCATTGCCGCTGGAGGCGCACCTGCGCAATCGCGGCCATGTGATGCATGGCGGGGCGATCTTCAGCCTGGTCGACATCAGCATGGGGTTGGCCTGTTCCAGCTTCCATGGCTTCGATCAGCGCAGCGTGACCATCGAGTGCAAGATCAACTACGTGCGAGGCGTCTCCGAAGGCGAGGTGCTGTGCACCGCCAAGGTGCTGCACGCGGGACGTCGCACGCTGGTTGTCGAGGCGCAAGTGGTTCAGGGCGACAAGCTCGTGGCCAAGGCGCAGGGCACGTTTGCCGTCATCTAGACTTCAACGTGTGTGAGATGAAAGCAATCACTGCGAACGGAACCTAGCTGTACGCGACCGATTTGGGTTAATTTCGGCACCATTAGCGTGGTGCCGAGTCCATTTGGTGGTACGACGAAGAGCCGTGATTGCGAACAGGCGTCAAAAGACCCAACCAGGCGAAAACGCCAGTTCCTTTCTTCACCCTTGTAGACCGTCATGTCCACCCCCATATCGGGGCGACCGATGCGTGAAGGATTCCACCTTGAGCGAACTTTTAAACCGTCGTCTGGCTTTGCTTGGCGAGCGCAACAACCTCTCTCTGCTGGAGCAGTGCCTGCACGGTATCGAGCGCGAATGCCTGCGTGTGACCGAACAGGCACACCTGGCGCAGACGCCTCATCCGGCCGCTCTGGGCGCCGCATTGACCAACAGCCTGATCACCACCGACTATTCGGAGTCGCTGCTGGAATTCATCACACCGGCACTCAAAGACCCGGTGCAGACGCTCGACAGCCTCGACAAGATCCACCGCTTCGCCTATAGCAAGCTGGACCGCGAGCTCCTCTGGAGCCCGTCCATGCCCTGCCCGTTGCCCGACGAAGAACATATACCGATTGCCTATTACGGCACCTCGAACATCGGCAAGCTCAAGTACGTGTACCGCAAGGGTCTGGCGCTGCGTTATGGCAAGACCATGCAGTGCATTGCCGGTATTCATTACAATTTCTCGCTGCCCGAAGACGCCTGGGCGTTGCTCAAGCAGACCGAAGACTTCGCCGGTGACGCGCGCGATTACCAGTCGCACTCCTACATCGCGCTGATTCGTAACTTCCGTCGCTACAGCTGGCTGCTGATGTACCTGTTCGGCGCGTCGCCAGCGCTGGATGCAGGCTTCCTGCGTGGCCAGCCGCATATGCTCGAGCAGTTCGACGGCGACACACTATACCTGCCTTACGCAACCAGCCTGCGCATGAGCGATCTGGGTTACCAGAGCAACGCCCAGGCCGACCTGACACCGTGCTACAACGACCTGGTCAGCTACACCGACAGCCTGCGCAAGGCCGTTGCCACGCCGTATGCGCCTTACGTCGAAACCGGCACTCACGACGCAAACGATGAATGGGTGCAGCTCAACACCAACGTGCTGCAGATCGAAAACGAGTACTACTCCAACATCCGCCCCAAGCGTGTGACCTACAGCGGCGAACGCCCGATCCAGGCGCTCGTTTCTCGCGGCGTGCAGTATGTCGAAGTCCGCTGCCTGGACATCAACCCGTTCCTGCCCACCGGCATCAGCCTGGAGCAGTCGCGCTTCATCGATGCCTTCGTGCTGTATTGCGCCCTGGAAGAAAGCCCGCAACTGGCTGGCCACGAGTGCTCGAACGCGGGCTCCAACTTCCTGACAGTGGTCAAGGAAGGACGTCGCCCGGATCTGGAACTGCTGCGCAACAATGACCCGGTCAAACTCAAGGACTGGGCCAACGAGCTGCTGCAGAAAATCACGCCGATCGCCCAGTTGCTCGACAAGGCCCAAGGCAGTGACGAACACCTGAAATCGATGGCGGTGCAACATGCGAAGGTAGCCGATGCCTCACTGACGCCTTCGGCGCAGGTGCTGGAAAGCATGCGGGCGCACAACGAAGGCTTTACCGGGTTCTCGTTGCGCCAGAGCCAGCTCCACGCCGAATACTTCCGCACTCACCCGCTGACGCCTGAAGAACAGGCGCATTTCGAAGAGCTGGCAAAGACTTCGATTGCCGAACAGGCCGAACTGGAAGCGACCGAGGAAGTGGTGGATTTCGACACCTTCGTCGGGTCGTATCAGGCGAGTATTCTGTCGATCAGCAACTGAGGGCTGGAATACGAACCACCGTGGGAGGCGGCTTGACGGCAATTCGGCTTCTCAGCCGCTCCAGCAGCGACTGAACTGACGCTATCGCCGGCAAGCCGCCTCCCACGGTTTTTACGTCAGACGTTGATCAAATCGCTTTCTCGAAAATCTTCGAATTGCGCTGGTAGTTATATAACGACGCACGGGCGCTGGGCAGGCGGTCGACGCTGCTCGGCTCGAAACCACGCTCGCGGAACCAGTGCGCGGTGCGGGTGGTAAGCACAAACAGGGTTGTGATCCCCAGCGCACGGGCGCGGTTTTCGATGCGTTCGAGCAACTCGTCGCCACGGCCACCGTGACGGTATTCGGGGTTGACCGCCAGACACGCCAGCTCGCCCGCCTGCGAACCGGAAATCGGGTACAGCGCGGCACAGGCGATGATCAGGCCTTCACGTTCAACCACGCTGAACTGGGTGATCTCGCGTTCCAGCACCTCGCGTGAGCGCCGCACCAGAATGCCCTGTTCCTCCAGCGGCGTAATCAGGTCCATCAAACCGCCCACGTCTTCAATCGCGGCCTCGCGAACCAGCTCGAACTGCTCCTGAGCGACCAGCGTGCCGCCACCGTCGCGGGTGAACAGTTCGGTCAGCAGCGCGCCATCCTCGGCATAGCTGACGATGTGGCTACGGCCCACGCCGCCACGGCAGGCTTCGGCCGCCGCATCCAGCAATTCCGCCTGATAGTTGCTGCCCAGACGCTGCAAGTGCGCAGGCACCTGCTGAGGGCGCAGCTCACGCACCAGACGGCCTTGCTCGTCCAGCAAACCGGTTTCCGCACCGAACAGCAGCAGCTTGTCAGCGGCCAGGTCGATGGCGGCGCGGGTCGCGACGTCTTCGCAGGCCAGGTTGAATATCTCGCCCGTCGGCGAATAACCCAACGGCGATAGCAGCACGATATGGCGCTCGTCCAGCAAGCGATTGATACCTTTGCGGTCGACCCGGCGCACTTCGCCGGTGTGCTGGTAATCGACGCCTTCCAGCACGCCGATCGGGCGCGCAGTGACAACGTTGCCGCTGGTCACGCGCAGACGCGAGCCCTGCATCGGCGAAGCAGCCATGTCCATCGACAGGCGCGCCTCGATGGCGATGCGCAACTGACCGACAGCGTCGATCACGCATTCCAGGGTTTCGGTGTCGGTGATGCGCATGTCGCGGTGAAAACGCGGTGTGATGCCACGCTGCGCCAGGCGACTTTCGATCTGCGGACGCGAGCCGTGGACCAGCACCAGCCTTACCCCCAGGCTGTGCAGCAGCACCAGATCGTGGACGATGTTGCCGAAGTTGGGATGTGCGACACCGTCGCCGGGCAGCATGACCACGAAGGTGCAGTCACGATGGGCGTTGATATAGGGGGACGCGTGGCGTAGCCAGTTAACGTATTCGGGCATGACAGCAAGAGCCTGTAGAAAAAATGGACGAAGGGCAGAAACACGCACAACGCTGGGCGGTTATCGTCGTAACAGGCTTGGCAACACGCGCACTCTCCTTTTCAAGGTTTTCTGACTCGCCTCACTGCGGGGTCAGACAATAATGTTCGATCAACTGGCGTAACAGATCCACTGTAGGCTGCAGGCGTGACATTTCGAGGTATTCCCCCGGCTGATGCGCACAGGCGATATCGCCCGGTCCCAGCACCAGCGTTTCGCAGCCAAGGCGCTGAAGATAAGGCGCTTCGGTACCAAATGCTACCGCTGCTGCTTTATGACCGGTCAGTCGTTCAGCTACGCGTACCAGTTCAGCATCGGCAACCTGCTCGAACGGGGCGCATTCCGGGAACAATGGCGCGTAACCGATCTGCACCTGATGCATTTCGGCCAGCGGTTGCAGCTTCTGCCGAATGGCCGAGCGCAGTACGTCAGGGTCCATGCCCGGCAGCGGCCTCAGGTCGAATTCCAGCGAACACTGGCCGCAGATCCGGTTCGGGTTATCGCCGCCATGAATGCAACCCAGGTTCAGCGTCGGTTGCGGCACCGTGAACTGAGGATTGTTGTATTCCAGCTGCCATTGCTTGCGCAGCCCCTTGAGTTCGCTGATTGCATCATGCATCGCCTCCAGCGCGCTGTGGCCAAGGCTTGGATCGGAGGAATGTCCACTGCGACCGAGAATCTCGATGCGCTCCATCATCACGCCCTTGTGCATGCGGATCGGCTTGAGCCCGGTCGGCTCGCCAATCACCGCTGCGCGTCCTAAAGGTCGTCCCGCATCGGCCAGCGCTCGTGCACCGGCCATGGAGCTTTCTTCATCGCAGGTGGCGAGGATCAGCAGCGGTTGTTTGAAGGGCTGGTCCAACAGACCGCGCACGGCTTCGATCACCAGCGCGAAAAATCCTTTCATGTCGCAACTGCCCAGACCGACCCAGCGCCCGTCCACTTCGGTGAGCTTCAAGGGATCGGTTTTCCAGAGGGCTTCGTCGAACGGCACGGTGTCGCTGTGTCCGGCCAGTACCAGGCCGCCAGGGCCGGTGCCGAAGGTCGCCAGCAGGTTGAACTTGCCGGGCGACACTTGTTGAATGTCGCAGGCAAAACCCAGATCGCCGAGCCACCCGGCCAGCAGGTCGATGACCGGGCGGTTGGACTGGTCCAGAGAAGGCTGGGTGCAACTCACCGAAGGCGCAGCAATCAAGGCTGCAAACTGGTCTTTCATGGACGGCAAGGGCATGGGCGCTTCCTGTAATCGGGTCGAAACACGCCCCATCATAGGGTCATAACGACCCAGGAATAAACCGTTACGGGCCATGTCCTGTACACTGCCGCCCTCAGCAGCCGTTCAGTCACGGGCTGCGCTCCCGATATCAGCATCAGCGTTTGGATTCCCCCGGCCATGCAAAAAGAAACAGAAATCAAACTCCGCGTCAGCCGCGAGACCCTCGCTGCACTGCGCGAACACCCGTTGCTCAAGAAGCGCAACAAAAGTGGCTGGGAGCGCCTTGAGCTGTCGAACCAGTATTTCGATACGCCCGAGCGTGAGCTGGCCCACGCCAAGGTTGCCCTGCGCATCCGCCGTGACGGCGACCAGATCATTCAGACCATGAAAACCCGCGGTCAGAGCGTGGCCGGTCTGTCCGAGCGTAACGAGTACAACTGGGACCTGCCCAAAGCCAAGCTGGACCTCAAGAAGCTGGAAGGCGATTGCTGGCCCGAGCAACTGGCCGAGCTGGACAAGAAAACCATCAAACCGCTGTTCACCACCGATTTCGTGCGTGAGAAAGCCGAAATCGCCTGGGGCCGTGGCAAGGCCAAGGTCGTGATCGAGGCGGCACTGGACCTGGGTCAGGTGATCGCGGGCAAGCAGAAGGAAGAAATCTGCGAGCTGGAGCTTGAGCTGCGCGAAGGCGAGCCTGCTGCGCTTCTGGAACTGGCCGCCGAGCTGGCCGCCACGTTGCCGTTGATGCCTTGCGACATCAGCAAGGCCGAGCGCGGTTATCGCCTGCTCGACGCCAGCAGCTACTCGCTGAGCCTGGCGGCACCTGAACTGACGGCGGAAACGCCGCTGGACGACGCCTACTCCGCGCTGGCCTGGCACCTGCTGGGTAGCAGCCAGCGTCTGGCCGAGCAATACCGTTTCAACGGTCACTGGCGTCTGCTGCAGGATTGGGTCGAATTGCTCGCCGAGCTGCGCGCACTGACCAGCAGCCTGGGTCAGGCTGCGCCCCGTGCGTCGACTGCGCAACTGCGTACCGCGCTGGACGCCTTGCTCGAAGACTGGCGTCCCCTGGTTCTGGCCGGTCAGGAAGACGGCGACGTACGCGCTGCCGCTCACGAACAGTTCCTTGAAGAACTGCAAGACACCCGCTGGGGCGAGTTCTCGCTGAACACCTCGCGCTGGTTGCTGGAACGCAACTGGGCCGCCGAGCGCAACAACCGCGGCAATCGCCAGGGCGCAGCACTGCTGGCCAGCTGGCTGCCGCGCCTGCTGGCTGATGAAGCCACCGCGCTGCAACTGGGCCGTTATCAGCAACAGCCGGAAGACCTTGCCGAACAGTTGCCTCGCATCGAGCGCATCCAGTCCTGGCTGCACTGGGCTCGCGGCGCACTGGATTTGCCGGACCTGGACCGCCTGTACGGCGAGCTGAGAAAACTGGAAGAACTGGCTCATCAGGACATCAGCGATGAAGTGCTGGACGCCCGTGTGCATCAGGCACTGACCGTGTTCCAGGGACGCGCGTGGAAGACGTTGTTGCGCTTGTAACAGCGCCTCATGCGGATCGCTCCCACGGTTTGTTGACATCGTAGGAGCGGACTTGTCCGCGAATGCAGCGGTTTGGCGGTTGCATCTCTGGTGGATGTACCGGCCTCTTCGCGGACGAGTCCGCTCCCACGGTTTTTTGAGGATTAACGCAGCAACGGCAAACTTGTCGTGGATTTTATTTCCGACAAGGCCACGGTTGAATTCACTTCCTGTATCCCCGGCACCAGCGACAGTTTCTCGAAGAAAAACCGCTCGTACGCCTCGATGTCGGGCGTCACGATGCGCAGTAGAAAGTCCACCGACCCCATCAGCACGTAACACTCCAGCACTTCGGGAAAACCGCGAATCGAGTCGGTGAATTCGGTGAAATTGGAGCGGCCGTGTGCGTTGAGTTTCACCTCAGCAAATATCTGCGTATTCAGGCCGATTTTCTTGCGATCCAGCAGGGAAACCTGACGACGAATCACCCCCTCGTCCTTCAGACGTTGAATACGCCGCCAGCACGGCGATTGCGACAGGCCCACCTGCTCGGCTATCTGCGCACTGGACAGTGAAGCGTCCTCCTGAAGCAACGCCAGGATCTTGCGATCATAAGCATCCAGCTCGACAGACATAAACAATTCTCCAAAACCTTACAGTGCGCATTAACAAGTCAAAACAAGCCTAATCCAATCCATCATCGACCAGATATTTCTTTTTCGGCATGCAAGAATTTCTCTGACTCGCACAGGAGAACCCGGCATGCCCAATCTGGAAACCGTCCCAACGCCTGCACACCGCCCCGACAGCTGGTCGTCCGCCAGCCAGACCTGCTGTGTGTGCTATCGGATCCTCGCCGAGGCCGAACCGGCACTGCTTTGCCAGGTGCTCAACCTGTTCGCGATGCAGTACCTGACACCCTGCCATCTTGAGGCGACCCGGCAGAACGGATTGCTGGTCATCCATGTGCAGGTCGACGGTCTGAGCGGGCACCGCGCGGGTGTGATTGGCGAAAAAATGCGCAACCTGATCAATGTGTGCTCGGTCGAGCTGACGCACAGCGAGTCGCTGCAACCCCCGGAAACCCGCGTCGCACGGGCTGTTGGCTGAAACCATAAAGCCCTTTTGGAAATTCCCGGTCGCATAGAAGGCCCAACACTGGCACGCTTGGCAGCTAGTCTTGTTCATCTTCCGATGATGAACTGCCTCAAGGAGCGTGCATGGCATCCCTGGCCCCAGCTTCACAGGATCGCTGGCTCGATCTGAACGATGTACTCCGTGATCTCGTCGCCCAAGGCATGCTCGGCCAGGACGACGCTGAAACAGCGGTCACCCAGCGGCGCAGCGCCGCGAACATTCAACTGCACCCGCTCGAGTTTCTCGCGGCCCAGCAGTTCGAGGACCTCAAACGTCCCGGCAAGAAACTCGACCTGGAAAGCCTGACGGCGTGGCTGGCCAATGCGTGCGGCCAGCCGTACATGCGCATCGATCCGTTGAAAATCAATGTTGCCGCTGTCACGCCGCTGATGTCCTACGCCTTTGCGCAGCGTCACAAGATCCTGGCAGTGGCGGTTGATCGCGAATCCGTCACCATCGCCAGTGCCCAACCTTACGTGCGGGCGTGGGAAGCGGACCTTGAGCATGTGCTGAAGCTGCCGATCAAGCGCGTGGTCGCCAATCCGGCAGACATCCAGCGGGTGGCTGTCGAGTTCTTCAGGCTGGCAAAATCGGTCAGCGGCGCCAGCACGAACGAGCAGAAAGTCAGCAACATGGGCAACTTCGAACAGTTGCTCAAGCTGGGTGCCAGCGATCAGGAGCCCGATGCCAACGACGCGCACATCGTCAACATCGTCGACTGGCTGTTCCAGTACGCATTTCAGCAACGTGCCAGCGATATCCACATCGAACCCCGGCGCGAGCAAGGCACGGTGCGCTTTCGCATCGACGGGGTGCTGCACAACGTCTATCAGTTTCCGCCACAGGTGGTCATGGCCATTGTCAGCCGCCTGAAAAGCCTGGGCCGCATGAACGTCGCCGAAAAGCGCAAACCGCAGGATGGCCGGGTCAAGACCACCACGCCAGAGGGCGGCGAAGTGGAATTGCGCCTGTCGACCCTGCCTACTGCGTTCGGCGAAAAGATGGTGATGCGGATTTTCGACCCCGAGGTGCTGCTCAAGGATTTCGATCAACTGGGCTTTTCCAGTGATGACCTGCGCCGCTGGCAGGAGATGACCCGCCAGCCGAACGGCATCATTCTCGTCACAGGCCCGACGGGATCAGGCAAAACCACAACGCTGTACACAACGCTCAAAAAGCTGGCGACTTCCGAGGTCAACCTCTGCACCATCGAAGACCCTATCGAGATGGTCGAGCCGGCCTTCAACCAGATGCAGGTGCAACACAACATCGACCTGACATTTGCCAGCGGCGTTCGCGCACTGATGCGGCAAGACCCGGATATCATCATGATCGGCGAGATTCGCGACCTGGAGACAGCAGAGATGGCCATTCAGGCAGCCCTGACCGGCCACCTGGTGCTTTCAACCCTGCACACCAACGACGCACCGAGCGCCATCAGCCGGATGCTGGAGCTCGGCGTGCCGCATTACCTGCTCAAGGCGACGATTCTCGGTGTGATGGCTCAACGTCTGGTGCGCACGCTGTGCCCGCACTGCAAGGCGCCGATCAACCTCAACGAAACCGACTGGCAGACCCTGACACGCCCTTGGCAGGCACCGGTTCCGGCGGGCGCGCACCAGGCGGTGGGCTGCGTGGAATGCCGTGACACCGGCTATCGCGGCCGCGCTGGCGTGTACGAAATCATGTTGATGTCGGACGCTGTGAAGTCGCTGATCAGCGCTGACCTGGACCTCACCGCCATGCGCAGGCAGGCCTTCAAGGAGGGAACGCGCAGCCTGCGTCTGTCAGGCGCACAGAAAGTTTCGGCAGGATTGACTACCCTTGAAGAGGTGCTGCGCGTGACGCCGCAAAGTGAACAGCGTTGAACCCGCAGTTCTGAAGACGTGGCAACGAGCATAAAGGCGCTGTGCGACAGCTAAAGTGAACAAGCCGGTACATTTATTGAACTAGTACGCGACTTTGCCTATCCAACCCCTCAGAACAACCACAGTTGGAGTACCTCACCATGCGTCTCAAGTTTGCTGTCGCCACCGTTGCCTTGCTTTCTATCCCGATGGGTTCAGCGATGGCTGACTCCTTCTGGCGTAATGTGATTTCCTCGGGTGCCACCACCGGCTCGACTTACCTGACGTTCAAGGACCACAAACTGATTGTTGCTGCACAGGACGATGCGGGCAGTTTTGTCGCCAGCAACGGCGGTATTCGTGGTCCATTTCTGGAAGCGGCCATCCAGCAGGTTCGCCAGGACAACCCAGGTCTGAAAGCCTCGGACATGGATCTGGCCAACGCGATCCTGGACAAGAATCTGGTTGCCGAAAACCAGTAATTCACGCCCCAAAAAAAATGCCGCTCGATCGAGCGGCATTTTTTTGTCCGGCATTTACTCGCCGATGGCGCTCTTGTAACCGGCAGCGTCCAGAAGCTTCGCCAGGTCGACTGTCGCATCGGCGGGCTTGAGCTTGAAGATCCAGGAAGCATAAGGGTCGCTGTTCAGACCTTCAGGCGTACCTTGCAGCTCTTCATTGACAGCAATCACTTCGCCAGCAACCGGCGAATAGATATCCGAAGCAGCCTTGACCGACTCGACGACACCAGCAGTGTCGCCAGCAGCGAACGTCTTGCCGATTTCCGGCAGCTCGACGAAAACGACATCGCCCAACGCTTCCTGTGCGTGATCCGAGATACCGACAGTTACGGTGCCATCAGCTTCCAGACGCGCCCATTCATGGCTTTCGGCGAAACGCAGTTCGGCGGGAATATTGCTCATTTAGTCATCCTCAACACATCGAGTCAGCGGAAAACCCGCCAGATTAGGTTAGATCAGGGCTTTACCATGACGTACAAACGCTGGCTGCACCACCCGTACCGGATACCATTTGCCGCGGATTTCCACCTCGGCCCGGTCAGCGGTGACCATTGGCACACGTGCCAGAGCAATCGACTTGCTTAGCGTAGGAGAGAAACTACCACTGGTGATCTCACCTTCGCCAATTTCTGCGACGCGAACGACCTGACGGGCGCGCAGTACGCCGCGCTCTTCAAGCACCAGTCCGACCAGCTTGTAGGCAATGCCTTCGGCTCGCTCGGCCTCGAGCGCCTGACGACCGACAAAATCACGTTCGGCAGGCTCCCACGCAATACTCCAGGCCATGTTCGAGACCAACGGCGAAGCGTTTTCGTCGATGTCCTGACCATAGAGGTTCATGCCCGCTTCCAGACGAAGGGTATCGCGCGCGCCCAGACCGATCGGAGAAATGCCTGCACCAACCAGATCGTTGAAGAAGCCGGGCGCCTGTTCGGCGGGCAGCATGATTTCCAGGCCGTCTTCGCCGGTGTAACCCGTGCGGGCAATGAACCAGTCGGCGTTGTCCTGACCTTCGAACGGCTTGAGCTGGCGAATCAGATCGGCGCGGGCGCTGGACACCAGCTCACAGACCCTGTTTCTGGCCTGCGGCCCCTGGATCGCAAGCATGGCCATCTCATTGCGCTCGATCAGTTGCACGTCGAACCCTTCCAGACGGGACTGCATCCAGGCAAGGTCCTTGGCACCGGTGGCCGCGTTGACGACCAGACGATAACCCGTGGTCGTGAGGTAGACGATCATGTCGTCGATAATGCCGCCATGGCTGTCAAGCATGGCGCTATAGAGGGCGCGACCGGGCGTTTTGAGCCGGTCCACGTCATTGGCCAGCAGGTAGCGCAGCCAGGCTTTGGCCTGACTGCCGGCCACGTCGATCACGTTCATGTGCGAGACGTCGAAGACCCCACAATCGCGACGCACCTGATGGTGTTCCTCGACCTGTGATCCGTAATGCAACGGCATGTCCCAGCCACCAAAATCGACCATCTTCGCGCCCAGCGCGAGGTGCAGGTCAAAGAGGGGGGTACGCTGTCCCATGGGTTTCTCCTTCCGGGCGTGGCGAAGGTGCGGGCAGACACATCACGGCAAGCCCCCCGTTGAATCGGAGTTTGCAGCGAAGATAGCAGGCCGAATTGTCTGACAGACCGCACCAATTGCGGCGCATTGTAGCCGCAAGGTGAGGCCCCCGCACCTAGCCAATCTGCCGGGCAGAACGGCGAATCAGCCCAATCACCGGCAACAGGCCGACCAGAACCAGCGTCAAGGCAGGCAATGCAGCACGTGCCCACTCGCCTTCACTGGTCATTTCGAAAATGCGCACGGCCAGCGTATCCCAGCCAAACGGGCGCATCAGCAGGGTTGCAGGCATTTCCTTGAGCACATCGACGAACACCAGCAACGCTGCGCTCAAGGCGCCGGGAACCAGCAATGGCAGATACACGTTGAGAAACAACTTAGGCCCACTGACACCCAGACTACGGGCCGCTTCTGGCAACGAGGGGCGAATGCGCGACAGGCTGTTTTCCAGCGGACCGAACGCCACGGCGATAAAGCGCACCAGATACGCCAGCAACAACGCAGACAGGCTACCCAGCAACAGCGGCTTGCCCGCACCGCCGAGCCACCCCGACAAGGGGATAACCAGCTCGCGGTCCAGGTAACTGAAGGCGAGCATGATGGAAACGGCCAATACCGAACCCGGCAGTGCATAACCCAGATTGGCCAGGCTCACGCCCGAGCGAATAGCAGGCGTGGGCGCCATGCGCCGGGCGAAGGCCAGTACCAGCGCCGCACTGACCGTGATCAATGCCGCCATGCCGCCCAGATACAGGGTGTGCAGGATCAGGCCGGTGTAGCGCTCGTCCAGATCGAAACGGCCACGCTGCCACACCCAGACCACCAACTGCAGGACGGGCACGACAAACGCACAGAGAAACACCAGCCCACACCAGAAGGTCGCGGCCAGCGCCTTGACGCCACGCAGGTGATAAAGCGCCTTGCCGCGCGGTCGCTCGTTGGTGGCCCTGCTTGCACCTCTGGCGCGGCGTTCGCCATAGAGCAGGACCAGCACGGCCAACAGCAGCAAGCTGGCCAGTTGCGCCGCGCTGGACAGGCTGAAGAAGCCGTACCAGGTCTTATAGATCGCGGTGGTGAAGGTGTCGAAGTTGAACACGGACACGGCACCGAAATCCGCCAGAGTTTCCATTAGCGCCAGCGCCACACCTGCACCGATGGCCGGGCGTGCCATTGGCAAGGCCACACGCCAGAAAGCTTGCAACGGCGATTGTCCAAGCACTCGCGCCGCTTCCATCAGGCCTTTGCCCTGGGCCAGGAACGCCGTGCGTGCCAGCAGGTAAACGTAGGGGTAGAACACCAGCACCAGAACGATGATTACACCGCCCGTGGAACGCACCCTGGGCAGCCGCAGGCCGGTGCCGAACCATTCACGCATCAGGGTCTGCACCGGGCCGGAAAAATCCAGCAGGCCTACAAAGACGAACGCAAGCACATAGGCGGGAATCGCGAACGGAAGCATCAGCGCCCAGTCCAGCCAGCGCCGTCCGGGAAATTCGCACAGGCTGGTCAGCCACGCCAGGCTTACACCCAGCAGCGTCACGCCCACACCGACGCCGACCACCAGAATCAACGTGTTGCCCAGCAGGCGCGTCATCTGGGTTTCGAGCAGGTGTGACCAGATCTGCTGATCTATGCTTTGCCAGGAAAGCAGCAACACGCTCAGCGGCAACAGCACCAGCGCAGCGATGGCAAAGACCAGGGGATACCAGCGGCGTTGAACAGGATGGGCCAAGGCGTTCTCGATAACTAAAACGATAGGAACTGAGCGATGCATGACCTGTGGGAAATCTCGCCCGTCCAGGACGCAGCCCGGTCCGCCCCCACAAAACCTTTTTATTCAAGGATTTACGGGGCGTTCGACAGGAGGCTTGCCGGTGATGCGGTTGCTCAAGCGCCGTGTCAGCGATTGAACTGACGCCATCGCCGGCAAGCCGCCTCCCACGGACCGTTGGTTGTGCATATAACGCCGCGTATTAAATCAATTCCAGCCCGCGCGATCCATCATGCGGATGGCTTCTGCCTGACGCTTGCCCGCGACTTCAACGGGGATGGTGTCAGCCTTGAAGCTCCCCCAGCTCGCCACTTCTTCCGACGGCGGCACTTTCGGGTTGGCCGGGAACTCCTGATTGACGCTGGAGAAGATCTTTTGCGCCTCAGGACCCGTCATCCACTCAACCAGCGCCTTGGCGGCCTCCGGGTGTGGCGCATATTTGGTCAGGCCTATGCCCGACAGGTTGACGTGTACGCCACGGTCAGCCTGATTTGGCCAGAACAGCTTCACCGCCAGATCCGGGTTCTGCTTGTGCAGACGGCCGTAGTAGTAGGTGTTGACGATGCCGACGTCGCACTGCCCGGCATTGATCGCTTCAAGCACGGCAATGTCGTCGGAGAACACGTCAGTGGACAGGTTATTC
This sequence comes from Pseudomonas asturiensis, assembly GCF_900143095.1. GTDB lineage: Bacteria > Pseudomonadota > Gammaproteobacteria > Pseudomonadales > Pseudomonadaceae > Aquipseudomonas > Aquipseudomonas asturiensis. The sequence continues at coordinate 58,554 of NZ_FRDA01000016.1, forward strand.
ACCCAGCCCTTGAGGATTTTTTCAGACGCCTCGGCGCCATGGGTCTCGATCAGTGTGGCGGTCAACGACTGGTTGTAGACTTTCTTGGCCGTGCGCAGGCACAGGCGGCCTTCCCAGTTCTTGTCGGCGAGGGCCTCATACGTCGTCAGCTCGGCAGGCTTTACGCGATCCGTCGAGTAAGCAATGGTCCGCGCCCGCAGGCTCAGGCCCGTCCAGCCATGGGTGGAGGAACGATACTGTGGCGGAATGTTGGCTTCGATGACCGGCGAGGTGAACGGCTGGAGAATGCCCATTTGCTCGGCTTGCCAGAGGTTGCCGGCATCGACGGTCAGCAGCAGGTCGGCCGTCGCGTTCTCACCTTCGGCCTTGATGCGCTGCATCAGCGGCGCTTCCTTATCGGTGATGAACTTGATCTTTACGCCGGTCTTGGCGGTGTAGGCATCAAATACGGGCTTGATCAGCTCATCGATTCGGGAGGAATACACCACCACTTCGTCAGCAGCCTGAACGGCGCTGCTCAGTAAGGTCAGTGTCAGAGCAGCCAGAAGACGCTTGCTTGCCTGCATGAAGGTATCTCGCGTTCGCAAATGAGGCGAAATGGTAGTGAATCCCATTTACTATCTCAATCGAAGCGACACCGGAGGCGTTACTGGATGTTGCAGGATCCCCAAAGCCTCCGCTGATCGCGGCGCGTTAAGCGGAGCAAGGGATGACCCGCAGAGCCCTACAACCGCGCCAGCTCCGGCAGTTCCCCCGACAACCCCAGCGCCTCGCGCACAAACAGCGCCTTGGCTTCCGGCATCTTGTTGACCACCTTGAGCCCGGCATTACGCAGCCAGCGCAGCGGCAATGGATCGGCCTGGAACAGACGCTCGAAACCTTCCATTGCGGCCATCAGCGCCAGATTATGGGGCATGCGGCGGCGCTCGTAGCGGCCCAGCACGCGCACGTCCGACAGCAGCTCGCCGCGTGCGGCCGCATGGGTCAGCACTTCGGCCAGCACGGCAGCGTCGAGGAACCCCAGGTTCACGCCCTGCCCGGCGAGCGGGTGAATGGTGTGCGCAGCATCGCCGATCAGGGCGAGGCCTTTGGCGACATAGCGTTTGGCATGCCGCTGGCGCAACGGAACGCACAGGCGCGCATCGACCGCCAGCACCTGGCCCAATCGCCCTTCGAATGCCTGCTCAAGCTCCTTGCAGAACACTTCGTCAGTCACCGCCATCAGGCGCTCGGCCTCTTTCGGCGTCACCGACCAGACAATGGAACTCCAATGCTCGCCGGCGCGATCAAGAGGCAGGAACGCCAGCGGCCCTTCATCAGTGAAGCGCTGCCAGGCAGTTTTCCGGTTGGAATCGGCCGTGCGCACGCTGGTGACAATCGCGTTGTGCAGGTAGTCCCATTCGCGGGTCGGCGTGCCGGTCAAACGGCGCACCGCAGAGTTTGCGCCATCGGCAGCCACGACCAGCGGCGCGCGCAACGTGCGGCCATCCGACAGGGTCAGCAGCCAGTCATCGCCGGAATAACGCATCTGCTCAAGCCGCGCGTTGGCCAGCAGGCCGATATCGCTGTCATGCAGGCGATCAAGCAATGCGTCCTGTACCACACGATTTTCGACGATATGACCGAGCACGTCGGCATGCACGCTGGAGGCTGAGAAATGAATCTGTCCGGTGCCGCTGCCGTCCCACACGTGCATATGGCTATAGGGGCTGACGCGGCGTGACGCGATCCCTTCCCACACGTCCAGCCGTTGCAGAATCCGCTGGCTGGCGGCCGAAAGCGCGCTGACACGGGGTTCGAACGTGGCGTCCGGGTCGAACGGCTTGACGCTCAACGGCCCGCCGTCTACGACGATGACGTCCAGACCGCTGCCCTGGAGGGCTAACGCCAGGGCGCTGCCGACCATGCCGGCACCGACAATCAGCACATCTGCACGCGTTTCCATGTTCAAACCGTTCCCGCTTGAGGCCGTAGCCCTGTGTTTAAGGTGCCTGCGTCAAACATCGGTGCGCGTCCCCAGGCCCATGGCCTGACGCGCAAACCAGCGCTTGGCGGTGGGTAACAGGTCCAGCCCCAGCAAACCGAGGTTACGGCCTGTGGTGACCGCCGACTGGGTGCTGCCGAACAGGCGCGTCACCTTGTCAGAGAACCCCACGGTCAATTGCTGATCGGCACGCTGGCGTTCGCGATAGACCTGCAGCGTCGCCAGATCGCCCAGCACGGCGTCGCTTTCAAGCAGCGTTTCGGCCAGCGCATCGGCATCGCGCAACGACAGGTTGAACCCCTGCCCGGCAATCGGGTGCAGGCTGTGCGCAGCATTGCCCAGAATCACCAGATGCGAGCGCACCTGCTCTTCGGACTCGATCAACGCCAATGGGTAGACGTGGCGTGCGCCGACCTGTCGCAAGGTGCCGAGGCGATAGCCGAATACACCTTGCAGCTCTTCCAGAAAGTGGCGGTCATCCAGCTCGGCAAGACGCTGGGTATCGTTACCACGACGGGTCCAGACCAGCGCGCAGCGGTTTTCCGGCAGCGGCAACAAGGCCATCGGTCCATCGTCGGTGAAGCGCTCGAAGGCCTGGCCACAATGCGCTTCGCTCGGCGTGATATTGGCGATCAGCGCGCTCTGGTCATATGGCGTCTGGCGAACACCGATACCCAGTTGTTCACGCAGGCCGGAGCGCCCGCCATCGGCGAGCACGGCCAGGTCGCATTCCAGTTCGGTCTCATCTGCCAGCGTCAGGCGATACCCATCCGCCAGCGGCTGCATCTTGCGCACCTCGGCCGGCACGCGCCAGCTGACGACGTCACGATCCAGCCCGGCCCACAGGCACTGCCCCAGCCAGGCATTTTCAACGACGTAACCCAGCGCCGGCACGCCTTCCTCAATGGCCGACAAGCGCGTCGCGCCAAAGCGCCCACGGTCGGAGACCTGAATCTGCAAAATCGGCTCGGCCCGGCGCGAGATCTGCTGCCAGACGCCCAGGCGCTCATAAATGCGGCGCGCACCAAATGACAGTGCTGAAGACCGGGCATCGTAGCTGGGCTGGTAGGTTTCGCCCGGCGCAAACGGCTCGATCAGCACGATTTTCCAGCCACGCGCTTTGGCGCCAGCCTGCAACGCCAGCGCAAGGCTGGCACCGACCAGTCCGCCACCGACGATGGCAATGTTGAAACGGCTCATGCTGCCTGCGTCCGCGAGGCGGCCATCAGGGCCTCGATCTCGGCCACTGTCTTGGGCACGTCGCCGGAAAGCACGTCACAGCCTTTCTTGGTCACTACCACGTCGTCCTCGATACGCACGCCGATACCTCGCCATTTCTTTGCGACATTCAGATTGTCGGGAGACACGTAGATGCCGGGCTCCACCGTCAGCGCCATGCCGACCTCCAGCACGCGCCATTCACCGCCGACCTTGTATTCGCCTACATCGTGCACGTCCATGCCCAGCCAGTGTCCGGCGCGGTGCATGTAAAACGCTTTATAGGCTTCGTCTTCGATCAACTGAGCCACATCGCCCTGCAACAGACCCAGCTCGACCAGCCCTGCGGTAATGACCTGGACCGTGGCTTCGTGCGCCTGGTTCCAATGTTTGCCTGGGCCAATGGCCTCGAAGGCCGCCTGCTGGGACTTGAGCACCAGCTCATAAATAGCTTTTTGCTCGGGCGAAAACGTGCCGCTGACCGGGAAGGTGCGGGTGATATCGCTGGCGTAGCAATCGATCTCACAGCCGGCGTCGATCAGTACCAGGTCGCCATCCTTGAGCACCGCGTCGTTCTGCTGGTAGTGCAGAATGCAGGCGTTGCGACCCGAGGCGACAATGGAGCCATAGGCAGGCATCTTCGCGCCGCCTTTGCGAAACTCGTAATCCAGTTCGGCTTCGAGGCTGAATTCATGCAGCCCGGCACGGCAGGCCTGCATGGCCCGCACATGGGCACGCGCTGAAATCTGCGCCGCTCCACGCATGACCTTGATCTCGGCAGCCGACTTGTACAGGCGCATGTCATGCAGCAGGTGATCCAGGGCGACGAACTCATTGGGCGGTTGAGCGCCAAGGTGCGCCTTGGAGCGGATCACGTTGATCCACTCCATCAGGTGACGGTCGAACTCAGGATTGCTGCCCATCGCCGAATACACGCGATCGCGTCCTTCGATCAGGCCCGGCAGGATGTCGTCGATATCATTGATCGGAAACGCGTCGTCCGCGCCGAAATCGCGAATAGCGCCTTCCTGTCCCGCGCGCAAACCGTCCCACAACTCACGCTCGGGGTTGCGCTCGCGGCAGAACAGCACGTATTCGCCATACTCGCGCCCCGGGATCAGCACCACGACGGCTTCCGGCTCGGGAAACCCGCTCAGGTACTGGAAGTCGCTGTCCTGGCGATACACATGCTCGACATCACGATTGCGAATCGCCACAGCCGCAGCAGGCAGAATCGCAATGCTGTTGGGCTCCATCTGGGCCATCAGGGCTTTGCGTCGGCGGGCGTATTCGGACTTCGGTATTGGGATCATCGGCAACGTGAGTCCTGATGGCGCGTATCGGTCAGCGGTTTTTCAGCGTCGACCGATACGCGATGATGAGCAATCAGTGCAGGGAAGGCTTGGGTTCCGGCGTGGCTGGCTTGTTGCACTCGGTGAACAGCAGCAACGGCGCAACGCGCAGGTATTCCATGACTTCCATATAGTCGGTTTCGCCGTCTTCGGACTCTTCCAGCGCGTCCTGCACCTGAGCGATGGCCGCCAGATCCTGCAGGACCTCGGTGGCCTCGATGCTCAGGACCTTGTCACCTGCGGCCAGACCAAAGCCCGACAGGAAACCCTGGCACCACTGACCCAGCGCGGCAGCGCGTTCGGCCAGGGGCTCGTCGTCACCCGGCAGCAACAGCACAACCGTCATGTCGTCGCTGGTGAGTTCACCCTTGACCATTTCCTGAAGGCCGACGAGCGCCTGACGCACGTTGTCTTCCGGCTCGCTTTCCAGCAGCACTGAAGCGTCGGCAAACCAGCCTTCGTTGTCGAAACCGGCACCCGCACAGCTGCGGCCCAGCAGCAGGCCATGGAGTTCGGCTGGAGATACAGGGTGACCACTGCCATTGAGCAGGGTGGCGAATGCTTTGTACGGAGAATTCTGAATGGGCATGGGTAGCTAGTCGCCAAACGGCGCAATGTCTAGAATGAAGGCCTTGTATCCTAGACTATCCGCGCGCCAAGATCATCAACGCGACGGTTTGGGCTTGAGCATGAATACAACCCCCATGCCATTCATCAGAAAGTACTCAGTGGAAAACAATGGAAGACACCGACCTGCAAGCGCTGATGAAACGAGTGGAGCTGCTACTCAAGCACGCCGAGCAACTTAAAGCCCAAAACGCACTCCTATTAGCTCAGGAAAAATCCTGGCGCGAGGAACGCGCCCACCTCATTGAAAAGAACGAAATCGCCCGGCAAAAGGTCGAGTCAATGATTTCGCGCCTCAAGGCTTTGGAGCAAGACTCATGAGTAATGGCAACAGCGTGACCGTTCAGATCCTCGACAAGGAATACTCCATCATCTGCCCACAGGAAGAGCGCACCAATCTGGTCAGTGCAGCCCGCTACCTGGATGGCAAGATGCGCGAAATCCGTAGCAGCGGCAAAGTCATCGGTGCCGATCGCATTGCCGTAATGGCCGCTTTGAACATCACCCACGATTTGCTGCACAAGCAGGATCTGCCTGACGTACAGGCCAGCGGGTCGACCCGTGAACAGGTCCGCGATCTGCTGGAAAAAGTCGATCTGGTACTCGCCACCGACACACCTGGAACGCCGGATTCAACTCGCAGCTGATTATTTCGGGGCATTTCTGTATACTTGCGCCGCTCCCTGGAGTGCTTGCCAGTCGGTCATGTCCCTGAGCCGATACGCACAACCACGGGGGTTGCACGTTGGGGTTGGTGTGCATGTCCGCTCGACGGAAAGCCTTAAAACCTCCTGCAATCTCCACCTTGAACTTTCGGGTTCAAGGGCTAAACCGACAGCGGTTCGTCGGGGAGTCCTCATTCGATGCATTGCCAGCCAGCTGTCTGGCAATGACGATCCCGCCTTGAAATCAACCTCAAGGATTCATCTTCCGGATCAGCCTGCATGACTTCTCGCTCATGACCAGCGCACCTTCACTCACACGCCCGCAATTGCGCCGCCAGTTGCGCAAGGCCCGTCGATCATTGACCCGCAGTCAGCAGCGCGAAGCCGCCCGTGGCCTCTATCGCCAGCTGGCGCACCACCCCTTGTTCAGACGCGCCCGCCATGTCTCGCTGTACCTGCCCATGGATGGCGAGATCGATCCTCGCCTGTTACTGCGCGCCGCACAGCGTCGCGGCAAGGCGACCTATCTACCTGTCCTCAATGCCTGGCCAAGAACCCGCATGGTCTTCCAGCGCGTGCGACCAGGTGAAAAATTCATACCCAATCGATTTCGCATTCCCGAGCCCCGTATCAACCGCGCAAAGCAGCGCCGCATCTGGGCACTCGATCTGATCCTGATGCCGCTGGTGGGGTTTGATGACGAAGGCGGACGCCTGGGCATGGGCGGCGGCTTCTATGACCGCAGTCTGGCTTACAGAACGCGCAGGACCACCTGGCGCAAACCGGTGCTGCTGGGGCTCGCGCATGAATGTCAGAAGGTAGAGCGATTGGCGCAGGCCAGCTGGGATGTTCCGTTACAGGGGACGGTTTCGGACAAACGCTGGTATCTGGCTCAGGCACTCTGACCGATCAGGCTTCGTTGCGAAGGCGTATGGACGATCAGAGCAGGACGGGCGTGTCAGCACGCAAATAACAGGGGCAATCAGTGTCGGCCAGGGACTTTCTGCTGTTGCTGGGTGAGTTCGACAGGCATATCGGCCTTGTTCGACCACAGGCTTTGCGCATAACCGGTTGTCACGACACCCAAGCCAAACAATACGACCAGAATCCAGAGTAAATCAGGCTTGCGTTTCATTGACTGCCCTCCTTAGGCAAATCAATACGATGTCAGCATCGGTTTTATGTGAGCCGTGCAGCAGCGTGGTGCTTAAAATGGCGGCATTTTGCGATAACGTGAACCAGTACGCAAATAGTGGCGCCAACCGACTGTCGGTTTGTCATCAAAGCCACATGAACTTATCACTTCAGGAGCAACCCTTAATGGCCTATTGGCTGATGAAGTCCGAGCCCGACGAGCTCTCTATCAGCGACCTGCAACGCCTGGGCAAGACCCGCTGGGACGGCGTGCGCAACTATCAGGCGCGCAACTTCATCAGGTCCATGGCCGCTGGCGACGAATTCTTCTTTTACCATTCCAGTTGCCCCGAGCCGGGCATTGCCGGAATCGCAAAAATCACGGAAGCCGCCTACCCGGACCCGACCGCACTGGACCCCGACAGCCATTATCACGACGCCAAGGCTACACCCGAGAAGAATCCGTGGAGCGCGATCGATGTCGAGTTCGTGGAGACGTTTCGCAACGTCCTGGGCCTTGGCTACCTGAAACAGCAAAGTCAGCTGGAACAACTGCCTCTGGTACAGAAAGGCAGCCGTCTCTCGGTCATGCCCGTCACCGCCGAACAGTGGGCGGCGATTCTGGCACTGCGCTGATCAGCGCTTACTGGACGATGAAGTTGTTGAACAGCAAGTCCTCAACGATCGGTTTGCCTTCTTCATCGTTCATGACGCGCTGAACCTGCTTGAGCGCTTCCTGACGAATGTTTTCTTTCGCTTCGGCGCTGCTCATGGTGTCGACGGTCTGCTGAGTGAACAGCGCCACCAACTGATTGCGGATCAATGCATCGTTGCGCTTCACGGCAGCTTCTGCCTCGGCACCGGTGACGCGCAAGGCAATATCAGCCTTGTAGACGCGCAGTTTCGGGCCACCATCCAGCGCGTAGTTACCCACGAACGGCGGCGTCAGCGACACGTAAGCCGCTTTGGGCGGACCTTCTTCCTTGGTTTCTTCAGCCAGCACCACAGCGGGCAATGACAAGGCCAGCAACATCAGGATCCACTTCACAGTCCACTCCTTAATACGATTCGCCCCATAGCTTATACAGCCGGTATAGCTTATGTGTACTTATCAGGCCGAGTCATGCTCATTGACCCGCACACCCGCTTAACTGACTTTATCGGCCATCTCTGGAAAAGGAATAGCCCCGATGAAAGCCCTCATGTGCAAAGCCTTCGGCCCCGCGAGCACGCTGGTGCTCGAAGACATCCCGGCGCCTGACGTCAAGAAGAACGAAATCCTGCTCGACGTGCACGCGGCCGGTGTCAACTTTCCAGACACCCTCATCATAGAAGGCAAATACCAGTTCAAGCCGCCCTTTCCGTTTTCACCGGGTGGCGAGGCAGCGGGCGTGATCTCGGCTGTCGGGGAAAAAGTTACCCATCTCAAACCCGGCGACCGCGTCATGGCGCTCACCGGCTGGGGCAGCTTCGCTGAACAGGTCGCGGTGCCGAACTACAACGTCCTGCCGATTCCCGAAAGCATGGACTTCACCCACGCTGCTGCCTTCAGCATGACCTACGGCACTTCGATGCACGCCCTTAAACAACGCGCCAACCTGCAACCCGGCGAAACCCTGCTGGTGCTCGGCGCATCCGGCGGCGTAGGCCTGGCCGCCGTGGAAATCGGCAAGGCCCTCGGCGCACGCGTCATCGCAGCTGCAAGCTCGGCAGAAAAACTCGACGTCGCCAAAAACGCCGGCGCCGACGAATTCATCAACTACACCGATACCAGCCTCAAGGACGAAATCAAACGCCTTACGAACGGCAACGGCGTAGACGTAATCTACGACCCGGTCGGCGGCGACCTCTTCGACCAGGCCGTCCGCTGCATCGCCTGGAACGGCCGTCTCCTTGTCGTCGGCTTCGCCAGCGGCCGCATCCCCGAACTGCCCGTCAACCTGGCCCTGCTCAAAGGCGCTTCGGTGGTGGGAGTATTCTGGGGTTCTTTCGCACAACGGCAGCCGCAGGACAATGCCGCGAACTTCAAGCAGTTGTTTGCGTGGTTTGAAGAGGGAAAGTTGAAACCCTTGGTGTCGCAGGTGTATCCGCTGGCGCGGGCAGGGGAGGCGATTGATGCGTTGGGGGGACGCAGGGCTGTGGGGAAGCTAGTAATAAAAACCGCATGACCTAGCCGGAACAGACAACACCGGGTCAGCTTGCGCCAGACTGACACGGCGTCAGGCGCTCAAGGCTCCAGTCCTTAAAGCGCCTGCCGAACGCTCTCCGGTAAATAATCCACATACTGCCGCCCCGGATTCTCACGGCAACCGGCGATCACCTGCGGCACCGCCGCGACCAGATCACGCACCAGCGCCTGGCGCTCGTCCGTGGAGAGAAACGCCTGGTTCACGGGGCCGCTGGAAAGATGGCGCTCGGTTCGGCGGAATGTTTCCAGATCGTACGGAGCCAGCTTTGTGCTCCAGCGGGTCTGGTTCTGCCTCAAAGCCCGATTGATCTGGCTGCACCGCACTGTTTTGAGGTCGGCAACTTCATCAGTATGAACACTGCCAGGCGTCGTTTCCGAAAAGCGATTGTGCGCCAGCACCACAAACGCCTGCGCCGCGTAGAGCGGCATTGCCATCAAGGCCATTGAAACCACCAAAACAACCACAATCCATTTCATCCCTACCTCTGCTCACCGCGACGTGAATGCCTGCATGGCGTCCGTGTCGCGATACTAGAGGGGGTCGTATTGAACACATAAGGACACGATTTCCCATACGACCGTAGGACCTGTCCTATTCAGTAACTGAATCGTTAAAGCTCCCTGACGTTCGCAAAACAACATGCGAAACCGCGTATTTCCCGCCGTATTTCGGTCAAAAGGCACTGCTTTTTTCTGTAACGAAAATGTAATATTCGCTTTCGCAAAAACAATAAGAACCCGGAGAGTCTATATGTTTGCGTTTTTCCGCCCTGCCAGGCACAAGGCACCCCTTCCCGAAGAGCAAGTCGACAGCACGTATCGCCGCCTGCGCTGGCAGATCTTCGCGGGCATTTTCATTGGTTACGCGGGTTACTACCTGCTGCGCAAAAACTTCTCGCTCGCGATGCCTTATCTGATCGACGAAGGCTACACACGCGGCCAGCTGGGCGTGGCGATGTCAGCGATTGCGATTGCCTACGGCCTGTCGAAGTTCTTGATGGGGATCATCTCCGACCGGTCCAACCCACGCTACTTCCTGCCCTTCGGCCTGCTGGTGTCGGCCGGGATCATGTTCATTTTCGGCTTCGCGCCGTGGGCGACGTCCAGCGTCACGATCATGTTCGTGTTGCTATTCATCAACGGCTGGGCGCAGGGCATGGGCTGGCCGCCGAGCGGGCGGACGATGGTGCACTGGTGGTCGCAGAAAGAGCGCGGCGGTGTGGTGTCGGTATGGAACGTGGCGCACAACGTCGGTGGCGGCCTGATCGGTCCGCTGTTCCTGCTGGGCATGGGCTGGACCAACGACTGGCACGCAGCCTTCTATGTACCGGCTGCTGTGGCGCTGCTGGTTGCGGTGTTCGCTTTTGCAACCATGCGCGACACGCCACAGTCGGTGGGCCTGCCGCCTATCGAGCACTACAAGAATGATTACCCGGAAGGCTACGATGCCAGCCATGAAGAGGAATTCAGCGCCAAGGAAATCTTCGTCAAGTATGTGCTGCGCAATAAATTCCTGTGGTACATCGCCATGGCCAACGTGTTCGTCTACCTGTTGCGCTACGGCGTGCTGGACTGGGCGCCGACCTACCTGAAGGAAGCCAAGCACTTCACCGTCGACAAGACTTCGTGGGCCTATTTCCTGTACGAGTGGGCCGGTATTCCGGGCACGCTGCTGTGCGGCTGGATGTCGGACAAGATCTTCAAGGGCAATCGCGGCCTGACCGGCATGGTGTTCATGTTCCTGGTGACCATCGCCACGCTGGTGTACTGGCTGAACCCTGAAGGCAACCCGACTGTGGACATGATTGCGCTGGTGTCCATCGGCTTCCTGATCTATGGCCCGGTGATGCTGATCGGCCTGCAGGCACTGGAACTGGCGCCCAAGAAAGCGGCCGGCACGGCGGCAGGTTTTACCGGTCTGTTCGGTTACCTGGGCGGCTCTGTCGCAGCAAGCGCGGCGATGGGCTATACCGTGGACCACTTCGGCTGGGACGGCGGCTTCGTGCTGCTGATCGGCGCGTGCATTCTGGCCATGGTGTTCCTGGCGCCGACGCTGCGTCACAAACAGGTCGCCAGTACCTCGCGTGAAGCCAAAGCCTGATTCAGGCCGTCGCTGACCGGCAGCGCTTGAGCCGCGCCTCCAGATGCAGATCTGGCATGGCGTGGCTGCGCAGGGCGTTGGCGGTCTGCTCGACGTAATCGCGGGTGGTGCCATACCGCCCGCTTGCGCTGGCCAGCACCTGGCTCAGCACGCTGTCCGGCAGGTTGCCCGCATAGCTTGGCAAATGCCGCTCCAGTACAAACCCCAAGGCCTGCACCTGCCTGCCATCTTCGAGACGGCAACTGAGCCAGTGTGGGCGATAAGAGGGATAAGGCATCTCGCGTTGCCACAAGGCGAGCAGCGAGTCTTCCAGACATTCATCCGGCAAGCGATAGGCAAAGCCGGTGCACGAGCCGCCCCGGTCCAGACCGAAGACCAGCCCCGGAACCTCCGGCGTACCGCGATGCTCATGGGACCACAGGTACAAGCCTCGGTGGTAGCCATGCACGCGCCCGCGCCGACGCTCTACAGCAGTGCATTCAGGTCGCCAGATCAATGAGCCATAGGCGAACAGCCAGACCGGACCACCGTTGTGGCGCTGCATGGTTGCAGCCATGGACGCGAGCAATTGCTCACGGGTCAGTTGCGGGCCAAGATCGATGACAGGTGGATACGTCAGGCCCAGGCCGTCGTGTACCGCCACGGCCAGTTCGTTGATGGGGTTCTCCATTTGCCTCCCTGACAGTCTGACTGCCAGTCTTTGCCGAGCCCCGCTGAATCGCTCATGGACGAGCGGCGTCAGGGTGTCGTGGTACGTTCTCTGTTGCAGGCCATTGGCCTTTTTCCAAAAAAGACACCTGGCGATGGTTTGACATCACCAGACGTCATAAGCGGTTTCAAGCAATTTACAATCCAGCTACGCCACCGTCAGTCAGGTGTCACGGACGAGGTGCGTAGGCAAACACGTCTGCGCGCATCTGGTGGGCGTCCATGCCGGCGCTGACCAACGCGTCGAGCGTGCCATAGATCATCGCAGGCGAGCCGCTGGCGTAGACATGCACGGCAGACAGATCCTTGATGTCATCGCAGACGGCCTCGTGCAGCATCCCGCAGCGCCCTTCCCAGCCACACAGGTCGCTGACCACCTTGTGCAGGAACAGATTGGGCAGCTTCTGCCACTCATCCCAGTGACTGATGGCATAGAAATCTTCGGGACGACGCACGCCCCAATACAGGTGCACAGGGTGTTTGAACCCCTTCACCCGACAGTGCTCGATCAGGCTGCTCATCTGTGCCATACCGGTACCCGCCGCGATCAGGACCAGCGGCCCATCAGGCAGCTCGGCCAGGTGTGTGTCGCCAAACGGCAGTTCGACCCGCGCCATCGCATTGCGCTGCAACTGTTCGATGAGGTTGCGTGCGCTGTCTTCGCGCACCAGCACGTGCAATTCCAGATCACGCCCGCTGTGAGGTGCCGAGGCGATGGAGAACGCTGATTTCTCACCATTCTCGCGCTCGATCATCAGGTACTGCCCGGCATGGTAGCGCGGCGCCTTGCCTGCCGGGGCACGCAGGCGCACACGCCAGACATCGCCCCCCACCTCGACACACTCGCTCAGCTGGCAGGCAAAACTGCGCACCGGCAACTCGCCCTTGGCCAGCACGCCATCCCACAGCACCACGCAGTCTTGCAGCGGCTCGGCCAGGCAGGTGTAGATTTCACCGTGATCCAGTTCCTGACCCGACTGCATGACCCGGCCTTCGACCAGCAGCGCCGAACAGACGTGGCAGTTGCCGTTGCGACAGCTCTGCGGGCACTCGTAGCCCAGACGCTGTGCAGCGTCGAGAATCCGCTCACCCGGCAAAGCGTCCAGCACTGCACCCGATGGCTGCAAGGTTACCCGCATCACTTGATTCCCAACTGATCCCAGATCTCGTCGACCCGACGTGTCGTGGCCTCATCCTTGACGATGGCCCTGCCCCACTCCCGACTGGTCTCACCCGGCCACTTGTTGGTCGCGTCCAGGCCCATCTTGGAGCCCAGGCCAGAGACCGGCGATGCGAAGTCCAGGTAGTCGATAGGCGTGTTGTCGATCATCACCGTGTCACGCTTGGGGTCCATGCGTGTGGTGATCGCCCAGATTACGTCGTTCCAGTCGCGGGCATTGATGTCGTCGTCGGTGACGATCACGAATTTGGTGTACATGAATTGCCGCAGGAACGACCAGACGCCCAGCATCACCCGCTTGGCATGACCGGGATACTGTTTCTTGATGGTCACGACGGCCATGCGGTACGAGCAGCCTTCAGGCGGCAAGTAGAAATCGACGATCTCCGGAAACTGTTTCTGCAGGATCGGCACGAACACTTCGTTCAAGGCAACGCCCAGAATCGCGGGCTCATCCGGTGGACGGCCCGTGTAGGTGCTGTGATAGATCGGCTTGATGCGGTGCGTGATGCGCTCGACGGTCAGCACCGGGAAGCTGTCCACTTCGTTGTAATAACCGGTGTGGTCGCCATAGGGACCTTCAGCGGCCATTTCGCCGGGATGGATCACGCCTTCCAGTACGATCTCGGCGCTGGCAGGCACTTGCAGGTTGCTGCCGCGGCACTTGATCAGTTCGGTACGCGAGCCGCGCAAAAGGCCGGCGAATGCGTACTCGGAGAGGCTGTCCGGCACAGGGGTCACAGCGCCCAGGATCGTCGCAGGGTCAGCACCCAGCGCCACGGCGACCGGATAAGGCTCGCCCGGATGCTTTGCGCACCAGTCGCGAAAATCCAGCGCGCCGCCGCGATGGCTGAGCCAGCGCATGATGATCTTGTTGCGACCGATCACCTGCTGGCGGTAGATACCCAGGTTCTGGCGCTCTTTGTTCGGGCCTTTGGTCACCGTCAGGCCCCAGGTGATCAGCGGCGCAACATCGCCCGGCCAGCAGGTCTGGACCGGCAGCATGCCGAGGTCAACGTCATCACCTTCGATGACGATCTCCTGACACGGGGCGTCCTTGACGACCTTGGGTGCCATGGCGATGACCTTGCGGAAGATCGGCAGCTTGGACCAGGCGTCCTTGAGGCCTTTGGGGGGCTCGGGCTCTTTCAGGAAGGCCAGCAGCTTGCCGATCTCGCGCAATTCACTGACCGCTTCGGCACCCATGCCCATGGCCACACGCTCGGGCGTGCCGAACAGGTTGCCCAGTACCGGAATATCAAAGCCGACCGGTTTTTCGAACAACAGGGCCGGGCCCTTCGCACGCAGGGTGCGATCACAGATCTCGGTCATTTCCAGCACGGGGGAAATCGGCATCTGAATGCGTTTCAGCTCTCCGCGCTGCTCAAGCTGCTGTACGAAATCCCTTAGATCTTTGAATTTCATTAACCCGGCCATTTATCCAAATAGACGCACATCGTACCTGCTCTGAGCACTCAAGGCAGCTAATGAGCCAAACGACAGCCAAAAAAAATGGCACCCCGAAGGATGCCATTTCTTGAATCGACCCGTCTGTTACTTGCGTTTCATCGACAGGAAGAATTCATCGTTGGTCTTGGTCTGCTTGAGCTTGTCGATCAGGAACTCGATCGCAGCGACCTCATCCATCGGGTGCAGCAGCTTGCGCAGGATCCACATGCGCTGCAGCTCGTCATCAGCGGTCAACAGCTCTTCGCGGCGTGTGCCGGAGCGGTTGATGTTGATGGCCGGGAACACGCGCTTCTCTGCAATCTTGCGATCCAGAGGCAGTTCCATGTTGCCGGTACCCTTGAACTCTTCGTAGATGACTTCATCCATCTTCGAGCCGGTTTCAACCAGCGCGGTGGCGATGATGGTCAGCGAGCCGCCTTCTTCGATGTTTCGTGCAGCACCGAAGAAACGCTTTGGCTTCTCAAGGGCGTGCGCATCGACACCACCGGTCAGTACCTTGCCGGAGCTCGGGATGACGGTGTTGTAGGCACGGGCCAGACGGGTGATCGAGTCCAGCAGGATGACGACGTCTTTCTTGTGCTCGACCAGGCGCTTGGCCTTCTCGATCACCATTTCGGCAACCTGTACGTGGCGGGTCGGCGGTTCGTCGAAGGTCGAGGCAACCACTTCGCCGCGCACGGTGCGCTGCATTTCGGTCACTTCTTCCGGACGCTCGTCGATCAGCAGAACGATCAGATGCACTTCGGGGTTGTTACGCGTGATGTTCGACGCGATGTTCTGCAGCATGATGGTCTTGCCCGCCTTTGGCGGAGCAACGATCAGACCACGCTGACCTTTACCGATCGGCGCACACAGATCGATCACGCGACCGGTGAGGTCTTCGGTGGAACCGTTACCAGCTTCCATCTTCATGCGCACGTTCGGGAACAGCGGCGTCAGGTTTTCGAACAGAATCTTGTTCTTGGCGTTTTCCGGACGGTCGTAGTTGATCGTGTCGACCTTGAGCAGCGCGAAATAACGCTCACCTTCTTTCGGAGGACGGATCTTGCCAACGATGGTGTCGCCGGTACGCAGGTTGAAACGGCGGATCTGGCTCGGGGAGACATAGATGTCATCCGGACCGGCCAGGTAGGACGCGTCTGCAGAGCGCAGGAAGCCGAAGCCGTCCTGGAGGATCTCCAGCACGCCATCACCGGAAATTTCCTCGCCACTTTTAGCGTGCTTTTTGAGCAGGGAGAAAATCACATCCTGCTTGCGCGAACGGGCCATATTTTCTATGCCCATCTGTTCGGCCATTTCGAGCAGATCGGTAATCGGCTTTTGCTTGAGTTCAGTCAGGTTCATATAGGAATGACGTAATCATGTATGGAGGGGGAAATTAAGCTTTTGGCTTAATGAGGCCGCGCCGCAGAGAAGGCGACAGGATCGCGTACTAAATCGAAAGGAGAGCGTCGGCGACGGCTAGCAGGGGGCAACGGAGAAGCCGTTGCGGGGCCGAATGTACCACTCGATTTTCAAGGAGTCTAGTACGGCACACGAAAAAAGCCCCGCTATTCGCAGGGCTTTGGAACGCTTCAGATGTTGGCGTCGAGGAAGGCAGCCAGCTGCGACTTCGACAGAGCACCCACCTTGGTCGCTTCAACATTGCCGTTCTTGAACAACATCAGCGTCGGGATACCACGTACGCCGTGCTTGGCCGGGGTTTCCTGATTTTCGTCGATGTTCAGTTTGGCAACGGTCAGCTTGCCTTCGTAGGTGCTGGCAATTTCGTCCAGAACCGGGGCAATCATCTTGCAAGGGCCACACCATTCAGCCCAGTAGTCAACCAGCACAGGGCCTTGGGCCTTGAGTACATCGGCTTCGAAGCTGGCGTCGGTGACGTGTTTGATCTTGTCGCTACTCATGGATGTCTCCGAGTTCGTAGGCTAAAAAACGACGCTCATCATAACGGGCCTCATGACATTCAGGAAGCAAAGGTTCATTGAGTCTGGCTATGACGGCCGATGAGTCAGGTTATAGCTCATCCCTAGCTCGAAGGGGAAACGAAAACGATGCCAGTGCGCAGCGCAGCGCCTCTGATGTGCTCCTGCATGGCCTTTTGCGCAGGACCAGAGGCATGACGGGCCAGCGCGCGGATGATCTTGCGGTGCTCTTGCCAGGTTTCCATGACCCTGGCCGCCCTTATGAACGGCATTTTCTGACTTTCCAGGAAGATGTCGGCACCTGCGGTCACAATTCCGAGCATTGCCTGGTTGCCGCTGGCCACCAGAATGTGCCGGTGAAACTCGAAATCCAGACGCGCAGCGGCCTCGAAGTCGCCGGCGCGCAATTCAAGGCGCATGGCCTCGACGTTATCTTCCAGCACATCCCGTTCGTCGGCCGTCAGCGTCACCGCGGCCAGACCTGCGGCGAAGCCTTCCAGCGCATAACGCAATTGAAACGTATCCGCTGGCGACACCTGAGCATCGAAAGGCCAGGAAAATCCACCTGTGCGCTGTTCTGGTTCAGAAAGCGATTGCACGAACACGCCCTTGCCGGGCTGCACACTGACGACCCCCAGCGCACTGAGCGAGGACAGCGCTTCACGCAGCGAGGCACGGCTGACGCCCAGCAAAACGGCCAGATCGCGTTGCGACGGCAGGCTGTCACCGGGTTTATAGCCTTGCTCGGCAATCAGCTTGCGGATTGCCCTGAGCGCCGATTCAGGTACTGCGAGCGAAGTGTTAGGCATCACTGTTCAGGCCAGTCAGTCCAGTAAAAATCCCTTTTAGCGTCATCGCGCACATTCGGCAAGCGACGCCCAGCACTGGGGCGGCCGGGCTTTGGGGCGCGCCAAAGCAGGGCGCACCCCTGCCTGACTGTTCAGACCAGTAAGACCAAAAAACCGCTGCACACCTTGAGTTATGGCACAAACATGATGAGTGGCATGGGCTGTGCACTACCGGACAAGCCAACATCTTTCGTTCCGCCCGGAGAGTTCTCATGACCAAGCGTTACAGCGCCCTGCTTACTGCCCTGTTTGCCAGCCTGATGCTGAGCCAGGCCCCAGCCCATGCCAATGGCCTGGAAGACGTCGTAGCGCGCGGCACCTTGAAAGTTGCCGTTCCTCAGGATTTCCCGCCGTTCGGTTCGGTAGGCCCGGACATGAAGCCGCGCGGTCTGGACATCGACACCGCACAACTGCTGGCCGACAAGTTGAAGGTCAAGCTGGAACTGACGCCGGTCAACAGCACCAACCGCATCCCGTTCCTGACCACCGGCAAGGTCGACCTGGTGATTTCAAGCCTGGGCAAAAACCCGGATCGCGAGAAAGTCATCGACTTCTCGCGGGCCTACGCGCCGTTCTATCTGGCTGTGTTCGGTCCGCCTGATGCCCCGATCAAGGAAATCGCCGACCTCAATGGCAAGACCATCAGCGTGACCCGCGGCGCAATCGAAGACATCGAGCTGTCGGCCGTCGCGCCACAAGGTGCAACCATCAAGCGCTTCGAGGACAACAACTCCACCATCGCGGCCTACCTCGCAGGTCAGACCGATCTGATCGCCAGCGGCAACGTGGTGATGGTTGCGATCAGCGAGCGCAACCCCAAGCGTATTCCAGCATTGAAAGTGAAGCTCAAGGACTCGCCTGTGTACGTCGGCGTGAACAAGGGGCAGCCGGAACTGCTGGCCAGGGTCAACGAGATCCTGAATGCCGCCAAGGCCGATGGCACGCTGGAAAAAGCGTCCACCACCTGGCTCAAGCAGCCGCTGCCAGCCGATCTTTGATCACCGTTTTCTGATTCACAGGGTCTGCCGATGGCTTATCACTTCGACTTTGCGCCCGTTCTGCAGAACATTGATCTGCTGTTGCGCGGCGCATTATTCACGCTGGAACTGACCGCCATTGGCACTTTGCTCGGCGTCAGCCTGGGGATCGTCGGTGCTGTTGTAAGGGCCTGGAAGATCCAGCCCTTCGCGACGATCTTTGCGGTGTACGTGGAGTTGATCCGCAATACGCCGTTTCTGGTCCAGCTGTTCTTCATTTTCTTCGGCCTGCCCTCGCTGGGCATGCAGATATCGGAGTGGCAGGCCGCCGTGCTGGCAATGGTCATCAACCTGGGGGCCTATTCCACGGAAATCATCCGCGCAGGCATTCAGGCGATTCCCAAAGGGCAGCTCGAAGCCTCGGCGGCCCTGGCGATGAATCGCTATGAGACCTTCCGTTATGTCGTGCTGGTGCCAGCCTTGAGCAAGGTCTGGCCCGCCCTGAGCAGCCAGATCATCATTGTGATGCTCGGTTCGGCGGTCTGTTCGCAGATCGCTACGGAAGAGCTGAGCTTTTTTGCCAACTTCATCCAGTCGCGCAATTTCCGCTCGTTCGAAACCTACATCGTCACCACGCTGATCTACCTGTGCATGGCCCTGCTGATCAGGCAATTGCTGGCCTGGATCGGGCGTCGCTACATCTCGAGGAGCAGCTGATGGACTTTACCCTCTGGGACATCCTGCGCAACCTGTTGACCGGCCTGCAATGGACCGTCGCCCTGTCGCTGGTGGCGTTCATCGGTGGCGGGCTGATCGGCCTGCTGGTGATGGGCATGCGCACCTCGGAGAAATCCGGGCCGCGTGTAGCCGCCAGCTTATATATAGAACTGTTTCAGGGCACCCCGCTGTTGATGCAGCTGTTTCTGGTGTTCTTCGGCGTCGCGCTGATGGGGATGGATATTTCCCCATGGGCAGCCGCCGCGCTGGCCCTGACGCTGTTCACCAGTGCCTACCTTGCGGAAATCTGGCGCGGCTGCGTGGAGTCAATCTCCAAAGGTCAGTGGGAAGCGTCCGCCAGCCTGGCGCTCACCCCGTTTGAGCAGATGCGTTATGTGATCCTGCCTCAGGCCCTGCGTATCGCTGTTGCGCCAACGGTCGGCTTTTCGGTGCAGGTGGTCAAAGGCACAGCCGTGACCTCGATCATCGGGTTCACCGAGCTGACCAAGACCGGCAGCATGCTGGCCAATGCCACGTTCGAACCTTTCATGGTCTATGGCTTCGTTGCCCTGGGCTATTTCATCCTCTGCTATCCGTTGTCGCTCTGCGCGCGCCATCTGGAAAGGAGACTGCATGCCTCTGCTTAGAATTTCCGCCCTGCACAAATACTACGGCGACCATCACGTTCTCAAAGGCATCGACCTTTCCGTGGAAGAAGGCCAGGTGGTGGCGATCATCGGCCGCAGCGGCTCGGGCAAGAGCACGCTATTGCGCACCCTCAATGGGCTGGAGTCGATCAACGACGGCGTGATCGAAGTCGATGGCGAATACCTGGACGCCGCGCGGGCCGATCTGCGCACGCTGCGGCAGAAAGTCGGCATGGTGTTCCAGCAGTTCAACCTGTTTCCGCACCTGAGCGTGGGCGAAAACGTGATGCTCGCGCCGCAGGTCGTGCAGAAAGTGCCCAAAGCCGAAGCGGCAAAGCTGGCGAGGCAGATGCTGGAACGTGTCGGGCTGGGCGAGAAGTTCGATGCCTTCCCGGATCGGCTGTCGGGCGGTCAACAGCAACGCGTGGCGATTGCCCGTGCGCTGGCGATGTCGCCCAAGGTGCTGCTGTGCGACGAGATCACGTCTGCGCTGGACCCGGAGCTGGTTAACGAAGTGCTCAGCGTCGTGCGCCAGCTGGCTGCCGATGGCATGACGCTGATCATGGTCACCCATGAAATGCGCTTCGCCCGGGAAGTGGGCGACAAACTGGTGTTCATGCACCAGGGCAAGGTGCATGAAGTGGGCGATCCGAAAGAACTGTTCGCCAACCCGAAAACCCCGGAACTGGCCAACTTTATCGGGACAGTGGAACAGGCGTGAGACACAGGCCTCACTGAACAAACGAGCCCCTTGGGAGGGGCTTGCCCGCCATGAACGATGACGCGATTTTTCTGAAAAACCGTGCCGACTTCATCGCCGGCAAGCCGCCTCCCACAGCACCGTGTTAGCGGCGACACAGCGCAGCCCCGAAGAGGCGGCGGTGTCGCCCGCGAGCCCGTGCCTGCCGAGCGACAGCGTAGCGTAGCGTCGAAGATATAAGGAGCGCGCCAGTCTGGCTCGGCCAGGAACGATCGCCGGGCCAGATTAATACCGGGTATTTCAGCCGCTTGGGCAGCTTCGCGTTGGCGGCAGAGGTGGATCGTGGCACGATGGCGCGGTTATCGAACGGGATTGCCAGACCATGCCGCACTCTAAACCCAAGAATCTTTCACTGATCGCCGCTATCGACCTGGGCTCCAACAGCTTCCATATGGTTGTGGCAAAAGCCAATCAGGGCGAAATTCGCATTCTTGAGCGCCTGGGCGAGAAGGTGCAGTTGGCAGCCGGAATCACCGAAGAGCGCCAGCTCACTGAAGAATCCATGCAGCGGGGCCTCGACTGCCTCAAGCGTTTCGCCCAGCTGATCAACGGCCTGCCGCTCGGCGCCGTGCGTATCGTGGGCACCAATGCCCTGCGCGAAGCCCGCAACCGCAATGATTTCATTCACCGTGCCGAAGAAATCCTGGGCCATCCGGTGGAAGTCATCTCCGGCCGCGAAGAAGCACGCCTCATCTACCTGGGCGTCTCCCATACCCTGGCAGACACTCCCGGCAAACGCCTGGTGGCCGACATTGGCGGCGGCAGCACCGAGTTCATCATCGGCCAGCGTTTCGAGCCTCTGCTGCGCGAAAGCCTGCAGATGGGCTGCGTGAGTTTCACCCAGCGCTACTTCCGCGACGGCAAGGTGACACCTGCCCGCTACGCCCAGGCCTACACCGCCGCCCGCCTGGAAATCATGAGCATCGAACACGCGCTGCATCGCTTGAAGTGGGATGAAGCCATCGGCTCCTCCGGAACCATTCGTGCGATTGGTGTGGCGCTCAAGGCCAACGGCTACGGCGCAGGCGAGGTCAACGCCGAAGGGCTGGCCTGGCTCAAGCGCAAACTGTTCAAGCTGGGTGACGTCGAGAAAATCGACTTTGACGGCATCAAGCCCGACCGTCGCGCGATCTTCCCGGCGGGCCTGGCCATTCTGGAAGCTATCTTCGACGCCCTCGAACTCAAGCGCATGGATCACTGCGAAGGTGCCCTGCGAGAAGGTGTGCTGTATGACCTGATGGGTCGCCATCATCACGAAGACGTGCGCGAGCGTACGCTGACGTCGCTGATGGAGCGTTACCACGTTGACATGGAACAGGC
Organism: Pseudomonas asturiensis; assembly: GCF_900143095.1. Taxonomy (GTDB): domain Bacteria; phylum Pseudomonadota; class Gammaproteobacteria; order Pseudomonadales; family Pseudomonadaceae; genus Aquipseudomonas; species Aquipseudomonas asturiensis. The sequence continues at coordinate 80,372 of NZ_FRDA01000016.1, forward strand.
CGCTCGCGTCGAGGCCAAGGCCCTGCACGCGCTGGAACAGGTCGCCGAGAGCTGGGACCTGCAGCACGAAAGCTATGCAGAGCTGCTGAGCTGGGCTGCCAAAGTGCATGAAGTGGGCCTGGACATCGCCCACTATCATTACCACAAGCATGGCGCTTACCTGATCGAGCACTCCGACCTGGCCGGCTTCTCACGCGAAGACCAGCAGATGCTCGCGCTGCTGGTGCGCGGGCATCGCCGTAACATTCCCAAGGACAAGTTTGCCGAGTTTGGCGATGAAGGCATCAAGCTGATTCGCCTGTGCGTACTGCTGCGCTTCGCGATCCTGTTCCACCACATTCGTGGCACCCAGGAGATGCCACGTGTAGTGCTGCGTGCGGACGGTCCGAACCTGGATGCGGAATTCCCGACCGGCTGGCTGGAAAACAACCAGCTGACTCAGGCCGACTTCGCGCTGGAAGCGGAGTGGCTGACCCGAGTCGGCATCGTCTTCAGCGTACGCTGAGGACCGGGTTGCTCAGGCGCTCCAGCAGGGTCGCCTGGGCGCTTCGAGCGTTCTGATTGCCGGTCGGCGTGCTGCGCACGTAACGCCCGTCAGACTGCAATAGCCAGCTGTGGGTGTTGTCGGTCAGGTAGCTTTCCAGCTCCTTCTTCACCCGCAGGATCAACTTCTTGCCTTCCACCGGGAAGCAGGTCTCGACGCGCTTGTCGAGGTTGCGCTCCATCCAGTCGGCGCTGGACAGGAACATCTGCTCGTCGCCGCCGTTAAGGAAGTAGAACACCCGCGTGTGCTCCAGGAAGCGACCGATGATCGAGCGCACATGAATATTGTGCGAGACCCCGGCGATACCTGGACGCAGGCAGCACATGCCGCGCACCACCAGATCGATACGCACCCCTGACTGACTGGCTTTGTACAGTGCGCGGATGATCTTCGGATCGGTCAGCGAGTTGAACTTGGCGATGATGTGCGCAGGCTTGCCGTCGATCGCGAACTGCGTCTCGCGGGCGATCATGTCGAGCATGCCTTTCTTGAGCGTGAACGGCGCGTGCAGCAGCTTTTTCATGCGCAGCGTCTTGCCCATGCCGATCAACTGACTGAACAGTTTGCCGACGTCTTCACACAGCGCATCGTCTGAGGTCAGCAGGCTGTAGTCGGTGTACAGACGGGCGTTGCCGGCGTGATAGTTACCAGTGCCCAAGTGCGCGTAACGCACAATCTCGCCCGCCTCGCGGCGCAGGATCAGCATCATCTTGGCGTGGGTCTTGAAGCCGACCACACCGTAGATCACCACCGCACCGGCTGCCTGAAGACGGCTGGCCAGTTGCAGGTTGGACTCTTCGTCGAAACGGGCACGCAATTCGATCACTGCCGTGACCTCTTTGCCGTTACGCGCCGCATCGACCAGGGCGTCGACGATTTCCGAGTTCGCGCCACTGCGATACAGCGTCTGACGCACGGCCAGCACGTGCGGGTCTTTCGCGGCCTGGCGCAACAGATCGACCACCGGCGTGAAGGACTCGAACGGGTGCAGCAGCAGGATGTCCTGCTTGCTGATCACACTGAAAATGTTTTCGCTGTTCTGCAGCAGCTTGGGAATCGCTGGCGTGAACGGCAGGTATTGCAGCTCTGGATGGCTATCCAGACCGGTAATGCTGAACAGACGCGTCAGGTTCACCGGGCCGTTGACCTGATACAGCTCGGACTCGTTCAGGTTGAACTGCTTGAGCAGGTAGTCCGACAGGTGCTTGGGACAGGTGTCCGCCACCTCCAGACGCACCGCGTCGCCATAACGACGCGAGAACAGCTCGCCCCGCAGTGCGCGTGCAAGGTCTTCCACATCTTCCGAATCCAGCGCCAGGTCGGCGTTACGGGTCAGACGGAACTGGTAGCAACCCTTGACCTTCATGCCCTGAAACAGATCGTCAGCGTGAGCGTGGATCATCGACGACAGGAACACGAAGTTGTCGCCAGGCCCGCAGACCTCTTCCGGCACCTTGATGATGCGCGGCAGCAGACGCGGCGCCGGGATGATCGCAAGACCCGAGTCGCGACCGAACGCATCGATACCTTCCAGTTCAACGATGAAGTTCAGGCTCTTGTTGACCAGCAACGGGAACGGGTGCGTAGGATCCAGGCCGATCGGGGTAATGATCGGCGCAATCTCGTCGCGGAAATAACGACGTACCCAGGCCTTGAGTTTGGCAGTCCAGTGACGGCGACGAATGAAGCGGACGTGGTGCTTTTCCAGTTCCGGCAGAAGAATATCGTTGAGAATCGCGTACTGGCGGTCAACGTGACCATGAACCAGTTCGCTGATGCGGGCCAGCGCCTGATGCGGCTGCAAGCCGTCGGCACCGGCCTGCTCACGGGCAAAGGTGATCTGTTTCTTGAGGCCCGCGACACGAATCTCGAAGAACTCATCGAGGTTGCTGGAGAAGATCAGCAGAAACTTCAGCCGCTCCAGTAACGGATAGGACTCATCGAGCGCCTGCTCCAGAACCCGTATGTTGAACTGCAACTGAGACAGCTCACGGTGGATGTACAGGCTGCTGTCGTCCAGGTTCGGAGCGACAATGGCAGGCACCACGGCAACGGGTGCCTCGATGGCCGGGACAACGTCAATGTCAGGTTCAACCACGGGAGCAGCTTCCTGAACATCGACTTCAACAGCGGCTTCGATGAGTCCTTCGGTATTCATGAGTGTTCCTGTGAGGCTATTGCCCTTTCAGCAGTTGAGCAGCGCGGACGGCAAAATAAGTGAGGATGCCGTCAGCTCCTGCGCGTTTGAAGGCGGTGAGGGATTCGAGAATCACCCCTTCACTCAGCCAGCCATTCTGGATTGCAGCCATGTGCATCGCGTATTCGCCACTGACCTGATACACAAAGGTCGGCACCTTGAACTCATCCTTGACCCGATGAAGGATGTCCAGGTACGGCATACCCGGCTTGACCATCACCATGTCCGCGCCTTCAGACAGATCGGCGGCCACTTCATGCAGCGCTTCATTGCTGTTGGCCGGGTCCATTTGATAGGACGCCTTGTTGGCCTTGCCCAGGTTCAACGAAGAACCTACCGCATCACGGAACGGACCGTAATAGGCACTGGCGTATTTGGCCGAATAGGCCATGATCCGCACATTCACGTGTCCAGCCAGCTCCAGCGCTTCACGAATCGCCTGGATGCGGCCGTCCATCATGTCGGACGGGGCAATCACCTGCGCACCGGCATCAGCATGGGACAGCGCCTGCTTGACCAGCGCATCGACCGTGATGTCGTTCTGCACGTAGCCTTCTTCATCAAGAATGCCGTCCTGACCGTGCGTGGTGAACGGGTCCAGCGCCACGTCAGTGATGACGCCCAGCTCGGGGAAGCGGTCACGCAGCGCACGTGTGGCGCGCTGCGCGATGCCTTCCGGGTTCCAGGCTTCGGCACCGTCCAGGGATTTCTTTTCGGGCGGCGTCACCGGAAACAGTGCAAGTGCAGGAATGCCCAGCGCCACCCAGCTTTCGGCTTCCTTGAGCAACAGGTCTACGCTCAGGCGTTCGACGCCAGGCATCGAGGCAATGCTTTCACGACGGTTTTCACCGTCGAGTACAAATACGGGAAGAATCAGGTCGTCGACAGTGACAACGTTCTCGCGGACCAGCCGACGGGAAAAGTCGTCGCGGCGATTACGGCGCAGACGAGTGAGAGGAAACAGGCGGTTAGCGGGGGTAAAGCTCACGGCGAGACTCCTGAGCCCGCTTACGCGGGCAAGCGCGACAGTTATAAGCCGCCATTATGACCAATGTGTGACAGTCATGGTTCGACCTGCGACTGCAGGCCGCAGCGACTCAACTGGAGAGAAAGGAACATTGTGGTTGCAAGAATCTTTAACGTCGAGACACATATCGACACTTTCATGATTGCCTTCGGCGCGTTAGGCTGCGTGCTCATTTCGCCAGCATCCAGACAATGCTCCAGAATTTCTTGAATGAGTTTGGCTACTTCGCCCTCTTCCTCGGCACCTTCTTTGAAGGCGAGACCATTCTGGTTCTTGCCGGATTCCTGGCTTTCCGTGGGTACATGGACCTCAACATCGTCATCCTCGTGGCCTTCTGTGGAAGCTATGCGGGCGATCAGCTGTGGTATTTCATGGGGCGCAAGCACGGCCGCAAACTACTGGCCCGCAAGCCTCGCTGGCAGCTTATGGGCGACAAGGCCTTAAGGCTTGTGCGCAAACACCCGGACATCTGGGTGCTGAGCTTCCGCTTTGTTTACGGCCTGCGAACCGTCATGCCCGTGGCCATCGGTTTGTCCGGCTATCCGCCAGGACGCTACCTGCTGCTCAACGGTATCGGCGCGGCAGTCTGGGCGGCGGCGCTGGGGTCGGCGGCGTATCATTTCGGCGCGGTGCTCGAAGGCCTGCTGGGCAACGTCAAGAAATACGAGCTCTGGGTGCTGGGTGCCTTGATTCTGCTGGGCCTTGGCCTGTGGCTGCGTCGCCGTATCAAGAATGCCCGCATCGCCCGCGAGGCCCGTGAAGAGAGACAATGCTGCGCATCCTCAGCGGCTTCCGATCTGGACATGCCGATCGAAGTGCCTGTCGATCTGAAGAAAAAATCCGACGACTGATTACCCCTCCCTATTTCTCCGGGTGCAGGCCAAAACGCCTCGCCCGGATGACGCGCCAACTCCCTGACTGATCCCGCCTCGACAAGACCTGACACTGAACAGATGACGCGCAATGTGTTCCATTGGTAGATGCGTCATGACCAAGGAGTCGAAATCATGCAAAAGAAAGTGGCTGTGATCCTGTCCGGCTGCGGCGTCTACGACGGTGCGGAAATCCATGAAAGCGTGCTGACCCTGCTGCGTCTGGATCAGCGTGGCGCGCAGGTGCAGTGCTTCGCTCCGGACATCGCCCAGCACCACGTCGTGAATCACCTGACGGGCGAGGAAATGCCCGAGACCCGCAACGTGCTGGTCGAGTCGGCACGCATCGCGCGCGGCGACGTGAAGGATCTTCGGGAAGCCGACGTCAACGACTTTGATGCGTTGATTGTCCCTGGCGGATTTGGCTCGGCGAAGAACCTGTCGGACTTTGCACAACAGGGCCAGGCCTGCCAGGTCAACCCTGAGCTGCTGGCGCTGGCCGAGGCTTTTGCGCTGGCAGGCAAGCCGGTCGGACTGATCTGCATCACCCCGGCCCTTGCTGCCAAGATCTATGGCCCGGGCGTGACCTGCACCATCGGCAACGACCCCGAGACAGCCGCTGCCATCACCAGAATGGGCGGCGCGCATCAGGACTGTGAAGTATCCGAGATCGTGGAAGACGAAGCACGAAAACTGGTCAGCACCCCGGCCTATATGGTCGCAAAGAGCATCAGCGAAGCGGCATCGGGCATCAACAAACTGGTTGATCGCGTGCTGGAACTGACGCAGGAGCAGGATGCGTGAGGATGCGAAACTGATGTTTCTGCGCTCCGCGCTCTACGCAATCCTTATTGGATAACTGCACATTTGTGGGAGCGGACTTGTCCGCGAAGAAGCCGGTACATCCACCAGAGATGCAATCGCCAAACCGCTGCATTCGCGGACAAGTCCGCTCCTACAATGCGCAAACAAACCGTGGGAGCGGACTTGTCCGCGAAGAGGCCGGTAAAACCGACAAATATTCAGCGGCTGAAACACAGCATTCGCGGACAAGTGGAACGCCGCCCGGTCCGCGAAGTTTGCTGCGCGACAGCGCGGCGTCGTAGACGGGGCGGGACCTACCACGGGATGTGTATTCCGCCAGCCGTCGTTGTTTCAGCCCGGTCTCTGCGCAGCCACCTCAACCCTGCGCTTCTCCGCCAGACGACTGCGGCCATACAGCACCGCAATAGCGGCCAGCGCAATGGCCTGCGCCGCCAGCGAGTAGGCATCGGCGTGAATACCCAGCCAGTCGAACTCAAAGAACGGCACAGGTCGGGTGCCGAAGATACCGGCTTCCTGAAGCGCCTTGACGCCGTGACCGGCAAACACCACTGACAACGCACACAACAGGGCAGCGTTGATGCTGAAGAACAGCGCCAGCGGCAGTTTCGCCGAACCGCGCAGGATGACCCACGCCAACCCCACCAGCAATACCAACGCTGTGGCACCGCCCGCCAGCACGGCGTTATGCCCGGCCGGACCTGCCTGCAGCCATAGGGTCTCGTAAAACAGGATGACCTCGAACAGCTCGCGGTAGACCGAAAAGAACGCCAGCACTGCGAAGCCGAAACGCCCGCCGCCGCCGACCAGACTGCTTTTTACGTAATCCTGCCAGGCAGCGGCATGCCGGCGATCGTGCATCCACACGCCCAGCCAAAGCACCATCACGCTGGCGAACAGTGCGGTCGCGCCTTCTAGCAACTCACGCTGCGCACCACTCACGTCGATCACATAAGCGGCCACTGCCCAGGTTGCCAGGCCCGCCAACAGCGCCAGGCCCCAGCCGACGTTGACGCTGCGCACCGCAGACTGTTGGCCGGTATTGCGCAGAAACGCCAGAATTGCGGCCAGCACCAGAATCGCTTCCAGCCCTTCGCGCAGCAGAATCAGCAGCCCTGAAATGTAGCTCAGTGACAGACTCAAACCGTCGCTGCCCAGCAAGTCAGCCGACTGTTTCAGCTTCGCCTTGGCCGCTTCCAGCTTCTGCGCCGCCTGCGGGACAGGCAACCCGTCCTGCAGGGACTGACGGTAAGCCATCAGGCTCTTTTCAGTGTCTTTACGAACCTGCGCGTCGACGTTATCCAGCGAACTCTCGACCAGCTCGAAACCTTCCAGATAGGCCGCCACAGACAAGTCATACGCCTGCTCGCGATCACCTGAGCGATAGGCCGCCAGACTCTTGTCCAGCGTCACGCTGGTGTAGTCGAGCAACTGCGCAGGGCCGCGCTGAACCTGCGGGGGCTGAGAGCGCTGGGCGCGAAATATCGCGGCAGCGTCCGGACCTTCGGCAGCCAGGGTCTCCACCGGGGTCTGACGCGTCAGGTCCGCAAGGTTGTACGTCTTGGCCGGGCTGGCGACGGGTTGCGCGCTGAAGCTTGCAATGTAGGTTGCAATGTCCCAGCGCTGACGATCATCAAGCTGGTCGGCGAACGCGGGCATATCAGTCCCGGCGATACCCAGACCCAGCGTGTTGTAGAGGCCGTAAAGGCTCAGGCGATCCATCCGCGCGGCGTCGCGCAGATTGCCCGGCGCAGGCTCCAGACCGATACCGGCCGGGCCGTCACCGAGACCTGTATCGCCATGACAGACCGCGCAGTGCTGCGCGTACAACGGCGCACCTCGGGCAGGGTCAGGGGTGATGGCAGGGGCCTGGCTGACTTCATAAGCCAGCGCCAGCCTTGCGCCCAACTGCCTGGCCTGACGAGCCACAAGCGTGCCGTCCTGTCGCTTGCCGACAGCCGTCTTCAAGTCAGCTGCGCCCTGCTCGAGTTCAGCGCGCTCGGTGCGTTGCGGCAGTGCAACGATCAGGCTCTGAAGCGCATCGAGCGATTGAACCTGCCCTTGATAGCCTGCGGCATCGATCACTTTGCCGTCTGCCACGGTCGCCGGGTAGTCCGCGCTCAGGTAGTCCAGCACATGCAGCGCCTGAGCGGCACCTTCGACGGGATCAGCCAGTACGCCGAAGCTGCACAGCGTCAACATCGGCGCCAGAAGCCGGACAAGCAAACGGGAAAGCGGGAGCATTGGTGAATCTCAATAAGAATGCGATGCGTTGCATTGTTCACGTCAACGGGACGCTACTCAATACTCCGGGCAGTTTTTTGTTACATACTTTTACAGAGAGGTGTGAATGGCGGGCTCGCTCGGATGACGCCTGAAACTGTGCGGTAGGTCTCGACTGAACGGTAGGAAACATCCAAAACCTACGTAGGACATCAAAAAGCCATTGTCATCCCATTCCCTGCGCCTATAATTCCGCGCCCGCAGCGCTGGATCCATTCAGATACGCGCGGCCTCACTATTCAGACAGTCACGCTGCCTGATCAAACGGACTTGAATAGCCGCCCTGGCTATCCCCTTAGGGAATAGAACGCCTATGTCCTCTCGTGCCCTGACCGCGCTTGCGCTGATCTCTGCTTTTCAACTGGCGGGCTGCTCTGCATTTCGCAGCTACGACACAGAATTGAAGGAAACCAATCAGCAACTGGCCAGCGGCAATGTCGATGCCGCCATTGGCACCCTTGAAAAGAACAACAAGGGTGAGGACAAAGACCTTCTCTATTACTTCGAGAAAGGCGAGCTGCTGCGTGCCAAGGGTGACTTCGCCGGCAGTCAGACTGCCTGGCGTGCCGCTGATCTGGTGGTGTTCAAGTGGGAGGAGTCGGTCAAGCTCGACACCGACAAATACCTGGCCCAGTTCGGCAGCTTCCTGGTGAACGACAAAGTACGTCGCTACGAAGGCTACGATTACGAAAAGGTCATGCTCACCACCCAGATGGCGCTTAACCACCTCGCCCGCAATGATTTCGACGGCGCCCGTACCGAGATCAAGAAGACCCACGAGCGTGAAGCCGTCATCGCCGAGCTGCGCGACAAGGAATACCTGAAAAGCGAACAGGAAGCCGAGAACCGGGGCGTGCGCACCGAATTCAAAGAGCTCAAGGGCTACCCGGTCGCCTCACTGGATGCACCTGAAGTCGTCAGCCTGAAAAACAGCTATCAAAGTGCGTTCAGCCACTACCTGTCCGGCTTCGTGTACGAAGCGCTCGGCGAGAAAGGCCTGGCAGCGCCCGGCTATCGCAAGGCAGCCGAGCTGCGTCCCAATACGCCATTGCTGGAACAGGCGCTGAAAGACCTCGACGCTGCGGCCAGCAAAGACGGCAACAGCGAAGTGCTGATCGTGGTGCAGAGCGGTTTCGCACCGGCCCGCGACTCGGTCCGTATCCCGCTGCCGCTGCCGATCAGCGGCAATCTGGTCATCACGCCGTTGTCTTTCCCGGTCATCAAGCCCGACACCTCCACGCCCGCCTTCAACCAGATCACCCTGGACGGAAAGCCGCTCAATCTGACACTGCTCAACAGCACCACCGACATGTCCCGCCGCGCACTGCGTGACGACATGCCCGGCATCATCCTGCGCACCACGGTCCGCGCCATCACGCGTGGCGTTGCCCAGAAGCAGCTCAACGACGTCAACCCGCTGGCCGGTCTGGCCGTGGGCATTGCCTCGGCCGTCACCGAAGGCGCCGACACCCGTACCTGGCGCACGCTGCCGGACAACACAATGGTCGCGCGCCTGCGCCTGACCCAGGGCGAGCACCAGATCATTCTGCCCAACTCGATGGGCGGCTCGCATGTGCGGGTTAGCGTCGATCAGCGCTATCAGGTGATCCCGCTACGCGCACTGGGCAGCCAGGTCTATGCAGGCAGTCTGGCCGCCCACGTCATGTCGACGAACGCGCCACAAGCCATCGCAACCGCCAAACAACCCTGATCGGAGATTTTCCATGCGTATGAAGATTCTTGGCCTGCTGGCATTGGCCTTGTTGGCGGGATGCTCAACACCGCCACCCCCGGCGCCGGGCAGCGCAGCCAGCAAGGTGGTGTCGATGGGCGACACCAAAAACATCGAAGTCGGTGCCATGCGTGTCGCGCGTGAAAACGGCTTTCTGACCGTCAAGGCACAGTTGACCAACACCAGCAGCCGCAACCGGATGATGTATTACCGCTTTGCCTGGCTGGGCAACGATGGCTTTCCGGTTGCCGATGAAGAGAGCTGGAAAAGCATGACCCTGTACGGCTCGCAAAGCACCGTGCTGCCAGCCATCGCACCGGTTCCGCGTGCGACCGATTTCCGTATCGAGATCAACACGCCTTGATTGGCACACCTTTTTGCCCAGTTCTGGAGAACGCCTCAATGCTTACACGCTTCTGCTCCATCGCCGCCCTTGCACTGCTGGTCACCGGCTGCGCCAACAATTCGCCCAGCCTGGGCAGCAAGAACATCAGCTACGGCGACACCAAGGCCGTCGAGACCGTCACCAACGAATTCGGCTCGACCGACCTGCAGATGATTGCCGAAAGCATGACGCGTTCGCTCGCCCAGTCCGGGACGCTGCAAGGCCGTCCGGTGGTTCAGGTCTATGACGTGAAGAACAAGACCAGCGAATACATCGATACCCGCGAGATCACCACCTCGATCAAGACCCAGCTGATGAAAAGCGGCACCGCCCGTTTTGCCAGCGACGACAACCAGATGCAGAACCAGGTCGATCAGCTCAAACTGCAGAACCAGAGCGGTCTGTACAAGAAGACCACCGTTGCCAAGACCGGCAACATGGTCGCTGCCAAATACCGTCTGGAAGGCTCGATCAGCTCCATCGTCAAGCGCAGCAGCGACTACAAGGACGTTTTCTACAAATTCAGCCTGCAATTGATCGACGTAGAAAGCGGTCTGGCCGAGTGGATGGACGAGAAAGAAATTCGTAAAACCACGGAGCGTTAACAGATGCGCGCATGGATTGGCATTATCGGCATGGTCTGCGCCTTCGGTGCGCAGGCTGCCCCGAAGATCGCAGTGACAGACATGGCTTTTCAGGAGCGCGTGGAGCAGTACATCCACACCGTTTCGGCCCGCGCCAACCTGCAGGCCAATCGTTACAGCGCAAGCGGCTCGTCGAGCTATGACGAGTACGAGTCGCGCACCAGCTACATCGAGCAAGGCGAACTGCGCAAGTTCAGCGGCGACATCAAGGGCGAGATTCTCAAGTCCGGCATGTTCCAGCTGGTGCAGGGCACGCCCTACACCGCCAGCTCGAAAGAAGACGTTTACGACGTCATCAAGCGCATCAAGAACGGCAACTTCAAGGGCGCGGACTACGTGCTGTTCGGCACGGTCTCGGATATCGACTTCCAGCAGGACGTCGGCGAGATCGCCAACACGGATAGCCACTCGGCGATTCTGGCACTGACACTGGTGGCGGATTTCAGCCTGATCAACACCCGCACCTACGAAGTCACCTCGGCGTTCACCGCCATGGGTGAAGGCCAGGACACCAAGCTGGTGAATGGTCGGGACATCAAGGTCTCGCTCAATCGTGGTCGCGTGATTCGCGACGTGTCCAAATCGATTGGCGAAGACGTGGCGCGCCAGTTGCGTGAGCAACTGCGCGGCGAGGTGGAATACACCGAGCAGCGTCAACCGCAGAACAGCCTGCCCCGAGACGAAGCGCCGCGTATCCTGCGCTAGCGACAACCTGCATTCGCGAGCCGCTCATCATGGGCGGCTCGCGCAATGCTGATCAGGCCGTGCCGCGATGCAATGTCGCGAGAAAACCGGCAGCTCCGACAAACAGACTGGCAAAGGTGCGGTTGAGGCGACGCTGCTGACGGGGTGTCTTCAACGCACGCAGCACCTTCGACGCAAGCCCCGTATAGCCCGCCATAACCGTCAGGTCCACGACCACCATGGTGGCGGCGATGATCACGTATTGCATCAGCAACGGCGCAGCAGGGTCGATGAACTGCGGCAGGATCGCCAGCATGAACACCAGCGCCTTGGGGTTGCTGATGTTGACCAGAAAGCCTCGCAGAATCAGCCTCAAGGGACTGCCGACCGGGCGGACAGCCGACTCATTGGACAGGTCCATGGGCAACGCCCGCCACTGTTTGATGCCCAGATAGACCAGATACGCCACGCCGAACCATTTGATCAACGCGAACGCCAGTTCGGATGCAGCGAGCACTGCGCCCAGCCCGGCCGCGACAATGGCGATCTGCGCCACCAGCGCGATTTGCAGACCGAGCGCATTCCAGTAACCGCGAAGAAAGCCATATTGCAGGCCGCACGACATGGAGGCGATAGCGCCTGCACCAGGGGAAAGACTGATAATCCAGCAGGCCGCAAAAAAGCCCAGCCACGTTTCAAGCGCCATCACGCACCTCAAGCAAAGTTCAATGCCCGTTAAATTAGTGCGTAACGCGCGCCGTGACTATTGATTTCTAATCCTGCTCGTCTTGCGGAGTCGGGCTGGCGGCCTGAGGGTACTGTTCGCTCCCGCGCCAGCGACGCACCGACTTCTGGAAGAACTGGCTATTGGGCACCTGAACCAGTGCACCACCGGCTTCCGGGGTTTCGATCAGGGTCGTGAACATCAGGTTGATGGCGACTACCCGGCCTTTGACGCCGGGCTTGTCCAGGGTGTCGACCAGCTCGACCAGATCACCGATACGGAACGGGCCGATGGTGAAGATCAGAATCGCGCAGAGCAGGTTGGACAGCACGCTCCACATGGCGAAAAACGCCACAGCGGCGACGGCAACGAAGCCCGACAAGGCGGTCCACAGCACGGTGGCCGACACGCCGAGGCGCCCCAGCACAAACACGAACGCACTGCCCATGATCAACCAGCGCAGACCGCCACGTACCGGAACCAGAAGCTCGGGCGGCAATGGGTAGCGCTCGCCCAGACCGGTCAGAAAACGCCCGACGACGCGTTGCAACACGTAACCCGCCAGGAGAATCAGCAGGATTTGCGCACCCAGCAGAATCGGCTCGACCCAGTACGCAGAAACAGGCAACCCCAGCATTTCCATCACGACAAGGCTTCCAGCTCGGCCTGCATCGACTCCAGCAACTCCAGTGCCTGCATCCAGGCGTCTTCCAGCTCGGACTCACGCACTTTCAGCTTTGCCTGCTCGGCCAGCAGGTCGCGCAGCTTGTCCTTGCTGGCGGCGTCATAGTTGGCGCTGTCGGCCAGGGCCTCTTCAACCTTGGCGAGCTTCTCGTGCAGCGTGCCCAGATCGCGCTCCAGCTTGTCAGCCTCGCGCTTGTGCGGGGCCAGTTGCTGACGCAGTGCCGCAGCCTGCTGACGCTGGGCTTTCTTGTCCGTCTTGTCGGCGTTGACCGGCGTGTTGCTGACCGGCGCGTTGCGCAACCTGTAGTCAGCCAGCCAGCGTGTGTAGTCGTCCAGGTCACCATCGAACTCCTGAACACGGCCATCAGCGACCAGCAGGAAATCGTCAGTCGTGCTCTTGAGCAAGTGCCGGTCGTGAGACACCACCAGCACCGCGCCACCGAACTCCTGAAGCGCCATGGTCAGCGCCAGACGCATTTCCAGATCGAGGTGGTTGGTCGGTTCGTCGAGCAGCAACAGATTGGGTTTTTCCCAGGCAATCAAGGCCAGCGCCAGACGCGCCTTTTCACCGCCGGAGAAGTTCAACACGGGCTCATCCAGACGCGCGCCACGGAAGTCGAAGCCGCCCAGAAAGTCTCGCAGGGTCTGCTCGCGCTCGGTCGGCGCCAGACGCTGCAAGTGCAGCAAAGGCGTGGCCTTGGCGTCCAGCGAATCGAGCTGATGCTGGGCGAAGTAGCCCACGGTCAGGTTCTCGCCGCGCACCAGTCGGCCGCTTTGAGGTTCCAGTTCGCCAGCCAGGTTCTTGATCAGCGTGGACTTGCCTGCGCCGTTAGGCCCCAGCAGACCGATACGCGCACCCGGCGTCAGTTGCAGTTTGACCTTCTCCAGGACGGTCTTGTCGCCGTAACCCAGACGCGCGTCGGACAGGTCCAGCAACGGGCTGGATATCTTGTCGGATTCGCGGAAAACGAAGTTGAACGGCGAGTCCACGTGCGCAGCGGACAGCTCTTCCATGCGCTCCAGTGCCTTGATCCGGCTCTGGGCCTGACGCGCCTTCGTGGCCTGAGCCTTGAAGCGCGCGATGTATTTTTCCATGTGCGCGCGTTGTACCTGCTGCTTCTCGTAGGCCTGTTGCTGCTGGGCCAGACGTTCGGCACGGGCGCGCTCGAAGGCACTGTAGCCGCCACGGTAAAGCGTGATCTTGCGCTGCTCGACATGGGCGATGTGATCGACCACGGCATCGAGAAAATCCCGGTCGTGGGAAATCAGCAACAAGGTGCCCGGATAGCTTTTCAGCCAGTCTTCGAGCCACAGGATCGCGTCGAGGTCCAGGTGGTTGGTCGGCTCGTCGAGCAGCAGCAGGTCCGAAGGACACATCAGAGCCTGCGCCAGGTTCAGGCGCATGCGCCAGCCACCGGAGAAGCTGCCGACCTGGCGTTCCATCTGCTCATTGGTAAAGCCGAGGCCTGCCAGCAGCTTGCGGGCACGTGCATCGGCGGTGTAGCCGTCAGCACTGTCGAGTTCCGCGTGCAGGCGCGCCTGTGCGGCACCGTCCTGCGCCGCTTCGGCTTCGGCCAGCAGGCGCTGAACCTCGCGCAGACGCACGTCGCCATCGAGCACGTAGTCCACGCCCAGACGTTCGAGCGTGTCGACCTCCTGACGCATGTGAGCGATGCGCCAGTCAGCGGGCAACAGACAGTCACCGGCATCGGGCGTAAGCTCGCCGCGCAACAACGCGAACAGGCTGGATTTTCCGGCACCATTGGCACCGATCAGACCGGCTTTATGGCCGGCGTGCAGGGTCAGCTCGGCGTCTTCTAGCAGACGTTGCGGACCACGCTGTAAGGTAAGGCTTTGAAGTCGAATCATAATGGCGGCGGAGTCTACCAGCTTCGTCCCGAACAGGTAGATCACTATGCCTACAGACCTCTGGAGTTTCACCCTGGATTTTTACGCGCGACCGGGCGTGGAACAGGCGTGTCTTGAGCTGCAAGCCAACGGGGCCAACGTGTGCGCAGTATTGTGCGGCGTATGGCTGGGGGTGCGTGGCGTTGAATGCACTGTGCAACGATTGATGGAAATCGGACAGTTGGCGACGCCCTGGCACGATGAAGTGGTGCGGCCGCTGCGCGAGGTGCGCATGCAATGGCGAGAGGCGGCACGCCAGGACGCGTCGCTGAGTGCGCTGCGTGCCCAGGTGAAAGCGCTGGAACTGGAGGCTGAACAGCAATTGCTGAGTCGGCTCGAAACGCTGGTCCAGGCGTGGTCACGCCGAGAAAAGCCGAACGTCAGCGCGTGGCTGGACGGGCTGGTCGATCAGGACGCGAAAAAAAGCCGCGATGCGCTGCAGGTGCTGCGCATCGCGGCCGATGACACTCTTAAGCCTTAGGAAGCGCTGGTGGGTGTCGTGCCGTTGGACGCTGCTGGCGCAGGCGCGGCCGCTGGCGTTGGAGCCGCAGCGGCAGGCTTGGCTGCAGGTGTCGCGGTCGCAGCGGGCTTGGCAGCTGCAGGTTTTGCAGCAGGCTTGGCGGCGGACCTGGCAGCGGGTTTTACCGCGGCCTTGGCTGGCGCTTTCACCGCAGCCTTGGCCACCGGCTTGGCAGCGGCGCTTGCGGCCGGTTTGGCAGCAGGTGCCTTGGTTGCAGTTTTAGGCGCAGCGACCTTCGCAGCAGCAGGCTTGGCAGCCGCCGTTTTGGCAGCGACTGGCTTGGCAGCTGGAGCCTTGGCCACCGGTTTGGCGGCTGCTTTTGCTGGTGCTTTTGCCGGAGTTTTGGCTGCAACAGGTTTGGCGGCAGCCGATTTGGCAACCGGTTTAGCGGCAGTTTTCACCGGTGCTTTGGCGGCAGGCTTGGCAGCAGGCGACTTGGCGGCAGCTTTGGGTGCAGGCTTGGCAGTTGCTGCTTTGGCGGGCGCAGCGGGCTTGGCGTCACGGGTGGTGAGGATCTTGCCTACCGCTTCCTTGACGCGACCAATGCCCTGAGCAAGCTTCAGGCTTTCTTGGGCATCGCGCTTGAGGTGCAAAATGTAGGTACGGGTTTCAGTCTGACGGTCCTTGAGAGCGTCCAGCAATTCTTCCAGTTCAGACACGGCGTCTTTGGCCTTGGTCTGTGCCTTGGCCTTACCGGCTGTGGCAGCATCCTGCAATTTGGTGCGGGACTTGTGCAGTTTTTCCTGCGCCTTTCCGCGTTGTTTCTCAAGCTTGGCGAGCAACTTCTCGGCATCAGCCAAAGCTTGGGAACAGGCGTCTTCCAGATGTTCTAGCAAGCTGCCCGATAATTGTTGGAGCAAATGCAACGGAGTGTTTACTGGCTTCTTTTTGGCCGACATGACTTACCTCCTGGCTGACGAAATTGCGGCTCATACTAGACTTCTGCTCGCATCGCCGCTAGGGCATCTTGACACCATGAAAGGCGGCCTGTTGCATACTGCACAAAATGATTAATACGCCCGATTCAAGGGCGTTACGAAATTCACCTGGCAAGACCCGTCACGGCAGGCGCTTGCACTGGCATAATCGCTGACTTCCCAGGCCGGAGAGCATCCATGTCGCGCTACCTGTTAACGTCGTTGTTTCTCTTGCTACCCATGGCTCAGGCCACTGAAACCCCTCCAAACACTGATTCACGCGACCTTGCCTACAGCCTGGGCGCCAGCCTTGGCGAACGTCTGCATCAGGAGGTTCCTGACCTGGACCTCAAAGCACTGGTGGACGGCTTGAAGCAGGCTTATCAGGGCAAACCACTGGCGCTCAAGCAGGAGCGCATCGATCAGATCCTGCGCGAGCACGATGCGGCCATGGCCCAGGCGGAAACCACGGGCACGGATGCGCCGACCGAAGCTGCACTGGGCGCGGAAAAGCGTTTCATGGAAAGCGAGAAGGCCAAGCCTGGCGTCAAGGTGCTGGCCGACGGCATTCTGATGACCGAGCTGACGCCGGGCACCGGGCCGAAACCGGACGTGAACGGCCGGGTGGAAGTTCGCTATGTGGGTCGCTTGCCGGACGGCACGATCTTCGATCAGAGCACACAACCGCAATGGTTCAGGCTCGACAGCGTCATCAGCGGCTGGACCACCGCCCTGCAGGGGATGCCGACGGGCGCAAAATGGCGTCTGGTGATTCCCTCGGATCAAGCCTATGGCGCTGAAGGCGCGGGCGACCTGATCGATCCGTTCACCCCGCTGGTGTTCGAGATCGAGCTCATTGCAGTCTCGCAATAACCCGCCGCTGCAAAAACGCAAAAGGGTGCAAAAGCACCCTTGGCAACGCTACCCCACGCAACGATCACGAAGCGGTCAAACCTGTGCGGCGACCTCTTCCTTGTGGGAGTTGTGCAGCACTTCGATCAGGCAGTCTTCCAGCTCAAAGCGCTCGTGAAGCAAGCCACCCAGCTGGTTGAACTCCTTTGCAACCACCGAGGAGTCTGAGCAATCGCCTTTGTCACAGCGATCATTGAAAGCCAGCGCAAACTTGGTGATGACATCCAGACGCGGGTAAAGGGTTTCAGCCAGCTCAAGCCCACGCTCGTCATTGAACGCCCGGGCTTCGTCGCCCAGTTGTTCGTAAACCTCAAAGTGCCCGGCCGACACATAATCAACCAGAATTTCGCAAAAATTCTGCAGTCCGGCGCGATCGGCAGCGAGTGCTTCAGGCGTGTCGCCCAGCGCATCGTAAGCCTTGATCAGTTCGTGGCGGTCCTGTAACCAGCGATCAATCAACAGATTGACACCACCCCAGCGTTCCTGAGCATTCTGACAACTTTCCAGCATGGTCTTCTCTCTTCCCTTCAGGGGCAGGCGGTCCTTGTGCTGGCCTTGGCGATCTGTAGGCCCTGGCCCGTTGAAGGCGCCAGTACAGCATACTTCCAATGACGCGTGCGGCCCAGATTATGCCCGCTCGACCAGGCCTTCAAGGTACGCAGGAGATAAAGTTCATACAAGCGTTTAATCGTCGGCCCGACTTTCGGCCGATATCCAGCGGCTCAATTCGCTCAGCAATGGGTAAAGCGCGAGCAGGGCAAGGGCCACGAATGCCAGCAGACTCCACTCGGGCAAACTGATGCCGAACAGCGACCAGGTGATCTGCGCACAGAACGCAGCGCCATCGCGCAAACCCTCGCCCCACCGGCCCGGCGCAATGCTGTCGAGCCCCTGTTGCAGCGTTGCGATCACGGGCGTCAGCTCTTCGGCCGAAGCGGTTTGCAGCCACACTTGAATCCCTGCAATGGCCACCCCGGTGAGCGCGACCACCAGCAACCCCACGCAATACCGGCGCCAGCCATCTGCACGGGGCGAATGGCAGGCGGCTGCCAGCGTCAGTACGCCGCAACTGACCATCGAAGCGCGCTGAAACAGGCAGAGCGGGCAGGGCTCAAGCCCAACGCTATGCTGGAGATACAGGACAGCGGCAATGATCAATGCACATGTCAGGAATGCCAGAAAAAACAACGAACGCGTGCGAGCCAGGTGCATGGCAAATCCGTAACAAAAGACGAGGCCGTAACGGTAGAGGAAAGGGCTCGCCGCTTTCAAGGCAATGCCGTACAGATACGTCGCTGCAAAATGAAGAAACAACACACGCGACGGTGCGGCTTATTGACGCACCTGCGTAGGAATATTCCTGCAGCACCCCGACTGGCTTTAATCACAGGTGCCTTGCATGAAAAAAAGCCCTGAAAAACAGGGCTCTTTTCATCATTCAGCTTAACCGCTGGTCAGCGCTGGCAACGGGCGGGCAAGGAAGCGCTCATCAAGCAGACCGAGGCCTTCCTGAAAGAGCTGGTTGCTGCGATCCGTCTCGCCCAATTGAGCAAGCAACCTGGCCAGTTCGGCACAGGTTTCAGGATTGCGCTCAAGCCGAAGGCTGCTTTCCAGATAATCACGGGCCTTGCCCCACAGCCGGCTTTGCAGGCAGATACGCCCCAGGCTCAGCAGCAGGCTGGGATCGCCCGGATGATGCTTGAGCCAGCCTTCAGCGGTCTGCAGTTGCCGGGCCGGGTCGCTGCCGCGAACCAGGCCATACAGCCGGGCCAGATGGCTGTGGTAATCGCGCTTGAGTGCCGCGCGCAGCACTTCTTCAGCCTGAGCATCGGCGCCGAGGCGACGCAACTGATCGGCGTACGCCAGCACCAGTTGCGGCTCCTGACGCTGCGCGGAAGACAGCCCCTGCCAGGCTTTTTCAAGCGAAGGCAGGCCGGTCAGCGCACTCTCGCCGTCCTCTCGGTAGGCTGCCAGCGTGAGGTTTTCACCCCATGCACGGCGTTCAAGTTCCGCAAGCTCCTTGGGCGGCAGGACTTTGTCCTTGCGCAGCTCGGGCATCAGGCGGATCAGCTCGGACCAGTCACCCCGCTGCTGATACAACCGCTGCAGTTGGCGCAGTACCTGCGGGTTATGGGGGTGGCGCTCTTTCATCGCCTGCAGCGTCGTCAATGCGCCGTCGGTGTCGCCACGGTCCTGCTGCAGTTGCGCGTGGTTCAGCGCAATGGCCAGTTCAGCTTGCGGCTGACGCTCAAGCGCTCGTTCCAGAAGGCTGTCACTGTCTTCGTAACGGCCCTGCTCGTTGGCGGCACGCGCGGCACCTATGTAGTACAGAAGCGGATGAGTGTCGGCTTCGGCAGCGCGATGCAGATGGCGCTGCGCACTGGCCCAACGCCCCTCGGCGAGGTCCATCTGGCCCTGCTCGATCGCCAGCTGGATGCGGCGGCGACGGTTGCGGCGCGACCACGGGTTGACCACACGTCCCGACGTTGTCAGCAGATAAATCAGCCAACGCACCATCACGATCAGCAGCAGGACAACGACCAGCAGTGCCAGCGTGGCCCACAGGCTCGATTCATAGCGGAAGTTCTGGTAGGCGATCAGTACATAGCCGGAATGCTCGGCGATGGCGACGCCAATCAGCGCCGCCGCCACGATGGCGATGAACAACACTGCATAGAGGCGCTTCATGGGCTGGTACCCCGCTGCGTCTCGACCGGCTGGCCTGCTGCATGGCGGCGCTCAAGGTAAGCCTGAACCGCGCTCAGGCTCTGCGCCAGATCGGGTGTCTTGACGGCAACGGGTTGCGCGGCCAGCGCGGCAAGACGCTCACCCAGCAAGCGGGTCTGCGGATCATCCTGATTGAAATTGGCCTGCAGCACGCTGCGGGCTTCCGTCAGGGCGGTTGCGTACACCTGCGGCTCACCATTGAGCGCAGCCCACTGCGCCTGCTCAAGCGTCAGGCTCAGGGCGAGGCGGACCTGCGAAAGACTTTGTCCGGCCAATACCGGGCGGATGTCCTTGTCGGCATTGAAATCGATGCGGAAATAATGGGAGATCTGGTCCCACCAGCGCGACCACTGACTGTCTTCGGTCTTGTCGGCGGTCAGACCCAACAGGGACTCGCCCTTGTCTTCGTACTCGGGCGCCAGCTTGTTGAGCTGTACGGCCTGATCCCGCAGCGCGGCGAGTTGCAGGAACAGCCCGGTGCGATCAGGCTGCTCGACACTGCGCAGGGCCCCCAGGCTCTTGGCCAATTGCTCACGGGCAGCGAACGAGCCCGGATCATCCTGCTCGCGCAGAATTTCATCGGCGCCCTGAACCAGGGCTTCGGCACTGTTGATGTCCTGCAACGCCGACAGGCGCAGGCTGGCCAGCCGCAGCAGATGCTCGGCCTCGGCCAGACGCCAGTCCTTGCGGCTGGCACCCAGAACCGTTTCCAGACGCTGGCTCAGACGCTGCTGGTCGCCCTGCAGTTGAGCGACCAGACGGCGGCTGTCTTCAAGTTGATCGGCAGGCGGGAACTGAGCAAGGCGCGCCGTCAGTTGCTGATCGCTCTGGGCAAGGGCCAACGTTTGATCGGCAATGTCCTGAACCTGACCGCGCTGTTGTTGATGCCCGGCCTGCAACATACGTAACTGCCAGACACCCCAGCCAGCGACAGCGATACCTGCAATGCCCAGCAGCAGCGCCAGGATCACCAACCCGCTGTTGCGATTGACCGGGCGCTCAGGCCGCACAGGATCAAGCGTGGATTGCGGCGTCTTCACGACCGATTCTTCGTCTTTAGGCAAGGCTGTTTCGCTCACGTATCCCATCCTTTGCATTTTGGCGTAATAGCGTAAACGACAAGGTGTCGATCAATACGCCCTGACGGCAGGCTGAGGTTGACCCCGCAACGCTGCCAGCAATGCCGCGGCGCTGGCGCCCCGGCAATCAACAACATTCAGAGCCCCTGCGGCACGCGCAATGTCGGCGACGCGGGGGCTCGGTACAAACAACGGCAAAACGGCCAGGTCCGGCCATGCATCACCTGCCAACTGCAGCAAGTGTTCAAAACCCTGTCCACTGCTGACCACCAGCCCGTTCAAGCGTTCCAACTCGATACGCCGGGTCAGCGCCGAGGCCGGATACTGTGGCAGATAACGGCGGTACAGCGGCAGGTATTCAACCATGACGCCCTGCTCGCGCAAACGCTCGGCCAACAGCTCGCGGCCCTCGTCGCCGCGCATGATCAGGACCCGGCTTCCCGGCACAGCTATCGCGGCCTGCAACTGCGGCAAATCGAGCAACGCTTCGCTGTCATCGCCATGCTCGGGCCAACGGGCATCCAGACCATAATCGATCAGTATCTGCCCGGTCGCTGCGCCCACACTGAACCAGGGCTGAATCGGCGGCTGCGGCCAGACTTCGTCGATCAGTTCAACGGCAAGGCGCGCGGCCGGTTTGCTGACCACGATCACCGCACAATAATTGAGCAGCTCGAAGATGATCGAGCGTTGAGCGGGCGTCAACGTCAGAGGCTCGGTTTCAAGCAGCGGCAGGCTGCTGCTGAAGACACCGGCGCTGGCCAGCACACTCGCCACCGCCGCCGACTCTTCGGCGGGGCGGGTCAGCAGCAGTCGCCAGGCGCTCATGCGTCGCCGGACTCGCCGTAGACGGCTTTGAGGATCTGCGCCGCGCCCTGCGCCAGAAGGTCTTCGGCCACCTGAACACCCAATGCCTGAGCTGCAGTCTGCGACGCGCGAGCCTCGGCATGAAGCAACAGGCTACCGGAAGGATCACCGACCAGGCCGCGCAGCCAGATCTGATCGCCTTCAAGCACGGCGTAACAGGCAATAGGCACCTGGCAGCCGCCATTGAGGTGTTTGTTCAGGGAGCGCTCGGCAATCACGCGCACGGCCGTGTCTTCGTGGTGCAACGGCGCAAGCAGGGCGTGAATTTCCGCATCGACACTGCGGCACTCGATGCCGACGGCACCCTGGCCGCCTGCGGGGAGGCTGTCGTCGACACTGATCGCGCGCGTGATCCGGTCTTCGAAGCCCAGACGAATCAGGCCGGCAGCGGCGAGAATGATCGCGTCATATTCGCCGTTGTCCAGCTTGGCCAGGCGTGTATTGACGTTGCCGCGCAGGAAGTGAATCTTCAGGTCTGGACGCCGCGCCAGCAACTGGGCCTGACGACGCAGGCTCGAGGTGCCGACAATGCTGCCTGCCGGCAGCGCCTCCAGACTGGCGTAAGTGTTGGACACAAAGGCATCGCGCGGGTCTTCGCGCTCGCAGATGCAGAACAGGCCGAGTCCCTGAGGAAAGTCCATCGGCACGTCTTTCATGGAATGCACAGCGATATCGGCTTCGTTTTCGAGAAGTGCCGTTTCGAGTTCTTTGACAAACAGGCCCTTGCCGCCGATCTTCGACAGCGGTGAGTCCAGCAGCTTGTCGCCGCGACTGACCATCGGCACCAGTGTCACGATCAGGCCAGGATGCGCCTGCTCCAACCGGTCTTTGACATATTCGGCCTGCCAGAGGGCCAACGCGCTTTTGCGAGTGGCGATGCGGATTTCGCGAGAAGACATTGAACGATCCGTACTGGGTAAATGCGACGGATAATAACAGCTCAGCCGGAACGACTTCAGCGTAGACCGAAAAGTAGCGCCTGACGGCGCGTCCTGACGACGATTTCAGCCCACGGATTCGACGGAAAAGGAGGCGGTTGTTCGCAGAGAACCGGATTACCCAGGGTTCAGGTTTTGACGCCAGTACCATGGCTCGGCTTTCGCGAGCAAACCGTCACAGCAGGTTTCTACAACTGCTGCATCATCTTGCGAACGCCCGCCACATGACGACGGCTGACGATCAATGCATCACCATTGAGGCCTCTGAGAAACAACTGGAAATGCCCCAGCGGTGTGCGCTGCAAACGCTCGATGCGCTCACGCGCTACCAGCGCATTGCGGTGAATACGCACGAAGCGGTCACCGAATTCATCCTCAAGTGCCTTGAGCGGCTCATCCAGCAGGACTTCGCCCCCCTCGTGACGCAGGGTGACGTACTTGTGGTCAGCAATAAAATAGATCACCTGGTCCAGCGGAATCAGCTCGATGCCTTTTCGGGTCCGGGCACTGATATGGGTGCGTGGACCGTTACCACTTTCGGCTGCCGGACGCGTCATGGCCGCCAACTGCACGCGGTTGGGGCGCTCGGCCTTTCTCAACGCCTCGATAAGGTGTTCTGGGCGAACGGGCTTGACCAGATAACCGACAGCGCTGACCTGAAAAGCATCCAGGGCAAATTCGTCGTGTGCGGTACAAAAGACAACGGCAGGCGGCGCTTCACGCTCGCACAGTTTGGCTGCGACTTGCAGCCCGTCGATGCCTGGCATGCGGATATCCAGCAGCACGACATCTGGTTTGAGATTATCGATCAGCGCCAAAGCTTCTTCACCATTTGTGGCGCTGGGTTCAAGTACCCGGTAACCCTCGATTTCGCTGACCAATCGGCTCAGTCGCTCGCGGGCCAGGGGTTCGTCATCAACGATCAGGACATTCATATAGCTCTGGCTTCCTGCGTGAGTCTCGCACAAGGATAGCGTAGACAGGTGTAGTGACGACCGTCACGGCGCTCCACGCTCAGACTGGCGTATGGGCCAAAAAGTGCCGTAATGCGAGCACCGATATTTGTCAGGGCTTGTTGAGTACCGTTGGAAGTCTGCCGAGTGGCAACTTCTTCATAGGGATTGCTGACGCGCAATATGAACTCTCCCCCTTCGTAGTCTGCTTCGACCGTGACCACGCCCCCGTCGACTCGCGGGGCAATGCCATAAATCAAAGCGTTTTCCAGTAATGGCTGCAAGGTTAGCTGGGGAATCGGCAAGTCATCGGGAATTGCGCTCACCCTCCAGTCCAACTGTAGACGCTCGCCGAGACGATATTGCTCAATCGATAAATATCGTTTTGCCAAAGCCAGCTCCTCGCCCCACGTTACCAGGCTGCCGGGCTTGGCCAGACTGGCACGAAACAGGTCGGAAAGGTCCAGCACCGCCTGCTCGGCCTTGACCGGGTTGCTGGCCACAAGGCTTGCGATGCTGTTGAGCGTGTTGAACAGAAAATGCGGCCGGATACGCGCCTGCAACGACTCGATCCTGGCCCGCAATTCGCCCTGTTGCTGCTTGCGCCACTGACTCTGCAGATAAAAGTAGCGCAGCGTCAGCGCGGACATGATCAGGGCAATCAACGAATAGCGGATGTAGCGATCCACCATGCCGCCCACCGTGATCCTGCCAGTGAGCTGGCACACATCCGTGACCGCCGTGCACAGCAGCGTCAGGCCAACCACCAGCAGGCAACCGAGCAGTCCGGCAAGTCCGGGTGAAAGGCGCGCCAGCCAGGGTCGCAGCCCGCAGAGCAGCGCGGCGGACAGCAGCACGATCCACTGCACGAACAGCGACATCAGCGCCAGGCGCACCCAGTCGAAACCCGCGCGCATGGGTTCGACCAGCACCAACACCAGAACCAGCAGTTCGGCCAGCACCACAAGCACGAGCAGGGCCTGCGGCAGGCACAGTTCGGGGAGGAAGAATTCTTTGCCGGGCCTACGCCCGGCGTCACGCTTTACAGGATCATCTCGCATCGGCTCAGTCTCGGCTCTGGCCGGGCCAGCGGCAAGCCATCCGGAAATAAAAAAGTGGCAACCCTGTTATCATCGCAACCGCCTGTGTGCCACGTATCGGGCACGCCACTTTCCGTAGAGCAACGAGCGAATCCATGAGCACCGACAAGACCAACCAGTCCTGGGGCGGCCGCTTCAGTGAACCCGTCGACGCGTTCGTCGCGCGCTTCACTGCCTCCGTCACCTTCGATCAACGCCTGTACCGCCACGACATCATGGGCTCCATCGCCCACGCCACGATGCTGGCCAAGGTCGGCGTTCTGACTGACGCCGAGCGCGACACGATCATTGACGGCCTGAAGACCATTCAGACCGAGATCGAAGCAGGTACGTTCGAGTGGCGCGTCGATCTGGAAGACGTGCACATGAACATCGAAGCGCGCCTGACCGACCGTATCGGCATCACCGGCAAGAAACTGCACACCGGTCGCAGCCGTAACGATCAGGTGGCCACGGACATTCGCTTGTGGCTGCGTGACGAAATCGACCTGATCCTGAGCGAAATCACTCGTCTGCAACAGGGTCTGCTGGGCCAGGCCGAGCGCGAAGCCGACACCATCATGCCGGGCTTCACCCATCTGCAGACCGCCCAGCCGGTTACATTTGGTCACCATATGCTGGCCTGGTTCGAAATGCTCAGCCGTGACTACGAGCGCCTGGTGGATTGCCGCAAGCGCCTGAACCGCATGCCGCTGGGCAGCGCTGCATTGGCGGGCACCACTTACCCGATCGATCGCGAGTTGACCTGCAAATTGCTGGGGTTCGACGCGGTTGGCGGAAACTCGCTGGACGGTGTGTCGGATCGCGACTTTGCCATCGAATTCTGCGCAGCCGCCTCCGTGGCAATGATGCACCTGTCGCGCTTCTCCGAAGAGCTGGTGCTGTGGACCAGCGCCCAGTTCCAGTTCATTGATCTGCCAGACCGTTTCTGCACCGGCAGTTCGATCATGCCGCAAAAGAAAAACCCGGACGTTCCGGAACTGGTGCGTGGCAAAAGCGGCCGCGTGTTCGGCGCCCTGATGGGGCTCCTGACCTTGATGAAGGGCCAGCCACTGGCCTACAACAAGGACAATCAGGAAGACAAGGAGCCGCTGTTCGACGCAGCCGACACCTTGCGTGACTCGCTGCGCGCGTTCGCCGACATGATCCCTGCGATCAAGCCGAAACACGCCATCATGCGTGAAGCGGCACTGCGCGGTTTCTCCACCGCAACCGACCTGGCGGACTACCTGGTACGCCGCGGCCTGCCGTTCCGTGACTGCCACGAAATCGTTGGTCATGCCGTGAAGTACGGTGTCGAGTCAGGTAAGGACCTGGCGGAAATGAGCCTGGACGAACTGCGCCGTTTCAGCGATCAGATCGAGCAGGATGTGTTTGCCGTGCTGACCCTGGAAGGCTCGGTGAACGCGCGCAACCATATCGGCGGCACAGCACCCGGACAGGTGCGGGCTGCCGTGGTTCGCGGGCAGGCACTGCTGGCGAGTCGTTGATCAAGCAAAGGCTCTGAGCTAAACATACGTCTCACTGGATAAATGCATGTTCTGTGGGAGGCGCCACCACGTCTTCGACGTAGCGCTGTCGCGCAGCAAACACCGGGCGTCGTGGGAGCGGACTTGTCCGCGAATGCAGTGTTTCAGCCACCGCATATGCGTCGGATGTACCGGCCTTTTCGCGGACAAGTCCGCTCCCACAAAATCCATTTTCTTCAGTGACTTATGGGTTGTTTGATAAGAGGCGGCTTGCCGGCGATGCGATTTCTGCAGCGCCCTGTCAGTGAATAGACTGACGCCATCGCGGTTGTCCGCGAATGCTGCATTTCAGACGCTGCACTGGCGTCGGATGTGCCTGCTTTCGCGGACAAGCGGAGCGCCGCCCGGTCCGCTCCCACGGTAGGAATCGGCGCTGCCTAGCCTGCCTGACGCCCTGCCGGATTCACCCGCGCCATGAATACCGGCCAGTCTGCCTCTTTGTCCGCGGCGACCTGCTGGACATTCGGATTCAATGCCAAGCGCTCCAGCAAGGCTTGCGCTTTCGGCATGTCGCCCAGAAAGTCCAGGTCGAACAATCGCTCGCCCACCTGCCGGGCCAGGTCGATGCTGTACAGAAAATACACATCCGCCACGCTGAACCGCTCGCCTGCCACGTAAGGCGCGAATCGGGCGCGCTGGGCCAGTGCGGCAACGCCTTTGACCAGATCCCGGTGCGCCTTGGCCTTGAGGTCGGGCGGTGTCGGTCTGCCGCCAAAGATCACTTCGGCGTAGCAGACCCGCGCCGGCAACTCGATGTACAACTCGATTTCCTTGGCGATGGTCCAGACCTGCGCCCGGGAAAACGGGTCAGCAGGCAGCAGCGGCCGATCGGGAAAGGTCTCTTCCAGGTAACGCAGAATGACGTCCGTCTCACTGATGAAACCCTCGTCCGTTCCCAACACCGGCACCTTGCCACGTGCGCTGACGGCGAGCACCTCGGGGCTTTGACAGCCGAACAGCGGCACGACCTCGAATGGCAACTGTTTTTCCAACAGCGCCAGTTTGACCATGTTGAAGTAGTTGCTTGATGCAAATCCGTAAAGTTTCAGCATCGCTGGCCTCCTTGACCCTGTGTGCATGAGCCATTCACTGGCGGTCAGAAGCCTATCAATTTAACTTTTAAGATCAATGACTTGCATCACTTTCTGGGTTTTTAAGGACCGTTCCTACAAAGAGATGTCGGGCACGTCCTGGCTGTCCGGATCATGGAATCCGGTTAGACTGCGGGCCTTTCCTGAGGAATCGCCATGACCGACGTTATCGACAATGATGAAGAAGAATTCGCCGCCTCGACCCTGATCGAAGCCATCGAAAACCAGATCGAGGCCGACAATCCTCCTGCCGCCAAGGCCACGTTCAACAAGCTGACGCTGGTCGGTTATGAGCGTGATGACATCCTCGAGATGATGGCTCATGTACTGGCGATCGAGATCGACGCCTTGCTGGATCAGGACCGCCCGTTCGATACCCAGTGGTACGAAACGGCCCTGCGCGCCCTGCCCGAGCTGCCTCCCGAGAAGTAACCGGCCCGCCGGTTCAAACCCGTCAGATATATGCTGCAAAGTTCAAGAGCGCTGGACTACACTGCAAATGCCCCGCTGCCGCTACATCCTCCGGGGCTCTCACGCCAAGCCGGCTTCAGCGGTCATCCAGAACCGACGAGCGCAGCACGGACACGTCGATTCCAGAACACACCCGCAGCCTGCGAGGTCGTACTACTACAAAAAGTCTGGAGCACCTATGTCGTATACCCCTGAGCTGGTTGCCGAACTGGAAATCCTTGCACTGTTCAACCTGGGTAATATCCAGGAAGGCCTCAAAGTCCATCACGTGGCTGCGCCCACGGCGATTGCCGCTGCAAAAAGACTCTTTGAAAAAGGACTGACGACTCAGGTCGATGGCGGTTACCTCACCAGCCTGGGGCTTGAGGCTGCAGAGCACGCCCAGTCGTTGCTGACCATTCTGGATGTATCAAAAGAAGCGGCCTGATTAGCTGAGGGCCTGCCGCAAAAACACGGCTGCAGGCCCTTCATTTATCGCAGCACCGGTCGATATAGAAAATTGGCGCCAGAATAACAACCCGACCGAACCTGCATTCTTTCGGCTGCAAACCTTCTTCGCCATCTTGCTCAGTAATTCCACGCCTGCCACAGGCCAGATGCCTTGAGTTGCGATGACGCGTAATCTTGAAATTCGCCCCGACCTGGATGAGGGCATTGACCGCAAGGTTCTCAGCCAGCTGCGTAACCGTTTCCTGACTCTCAATGACGGGCGGTACGCGCGCGCCATGGAAGGAATGTCGACGCGCCAGCAAACCGTGCTGACCCTGTTGCCGCTGTTCTTCCATGTCAACCATCCGCTATTGCCGGGCTATGTCTCCAGCAGTACGCCTGCCGGTGTCTCCCATTACGAGCCCGACGCACTGGCGCTGGCCGAAGCCCAGCGAATGACGCGCTCCTTTTCGTACAAGGCCAGGCACGGCAATCCTCCACAGCCCATCCACGGCCTGTTTCTGATGGGCAGCCTCGGCACGCTCGCGCAGGCCGAACAGAGCGACATGGATGTGTGGGTCTGCCACGACAGCGAGCTGGACGCTGAAGCCGTCGCCGAGCTGCGCAAGAAATGCCAGGCGCTGGAAGCATGGGCCACGACCATGGGCGCGGAAGCGCATTTCTTTCTGATCGACCCACAGCGCTTCAGGAAGGGGGATCGCGACACGCAGCTCAGCTCTGACGATTGCGGCACAACCCAGCATTACCTGCTGCTCGACGAGTTTTACCGCACCGCTATCTGGCTCGCGGGACGCACCCCCATGTGGTGGCTGGTGCCGGTCTACGAAGAGCAAAGCTACGAGGATTACACCCACACGCTGCTGTCCAAACGATTCATTCGCGCCGAGGAAGTCATCGATCTGGGGCCGATGGCGCAGATTCCGCCTGCTGAATTCGTCGGTGCCGGGCTCTGGCAACTGTTTAAGGCCATCGACTCCCCTTACAAATCCGTTCTGAAACTACTGCTGATCGAGGTGTACTCCAGCGAGCACCCGGACGTTCAATGCCTGAGCATGCGTTTCAAGCAGGCGGTATTCGCCAACCGGCTGGACCTGGACGAACTCGACCCCTATATGGTCGTGTATCGCCGGATCGAGGAACACCTGCTGGCCCGCAAGGAGTCGGAGCGCCTGGAGCTGGTGCGACGCAGTCTCTACCTGAAGGTCAACAAGAAGCTCACCGGCCCGACGCGTCAGCGCAGCAACAGCTGGCAGCGGCAGTTACTGGAGCGTCTGACCCAGGAATGGGGCTGGGATGAACGTCAATTGGCACTGCTCGACAGTCGCAGCCAGTGGAAAGTCCGCCAGGTCGCGCACGAACGCCGCGCACTGGTCAACGAGCTGAATTACAGCTATCGGTTCCAGACTCAGTTCGCCCGACTGCAAAGCACCGCTGACGCACTCAACGCTCGCGACCTGACGGTTTTGGGGCGACGCCTGTATGCCGCATTCGAACGCAAGGCGGGCAAGGTCGAGTTCATCAACCCCGGCATCGCGCCGGATCTGGCTGAAGACACCTTGACCCTGGTGCACTCACCGGACAAGCGCGAGCCCGGCAAGCATCAGTGGGCGCTGTACAACGGCAGCCTGGGGATACACGAATGGGTGAATTTTTCTCCGATCAAGCGCAGTCGCGAGCTGCTCGACCTGTTGGCGTGGTGTCATCGCAACAATGTCATCGACACCACAACCCGCGTCGCCCTGCATCCCGGAACCAGCGACCTGAGTGAATTCGAGCTGTTCAATCTGCTCGGTGCCTTGCAACAGACCATCGAACTGCCGCTGGCCGACGTCAGCGACGACGCCCTGTTGCGGGCAAGCGAACCCAGGGAAATACTGCTGCTGGTCAATGTGGGGGTCGACCCACTCAGGCATCACCGCGACTTGAATATCCTGATGACGACCGAGCGCACCGACTCGCTCAGTTATGCAGGCGTTCGCGAGAATCTGGTGCTCACCCTGGACCAGATCACCCTCAACAGCTGGAACGAAACGCTGGTCAACCGCTACGACGGCCCGCACGCGCTGCTGGATTGCCTGAGCGAGCTGCTGAGCAGCTTGCCTCAGGGCGCCAACCAGCCACGTATCCATGTGCGCTGCTTCTGCCACAACCGGGCACCCGCCATCGCCCAGCGTGTTGAAGAACTGACCGATACTGCACGCCTGCTGCTCGCGCGACGCCTCAACCATCGCTACCTGATTCAGGTGCAGCAGCAGTACCACATTCTGGAAATGGTCCCTGGCCAGGTTGGCCACGTGGTGGTCAACAGCTTGCCAGGACTGTTCAAATACCTGGGTGAAGAACTGCCCCAGTACAGCCCGCTGCATCTGGACCCGCATGCACTGGATGGTCACGATCTGGCGTTAATCCTGCCGTTCGGGCAACCGGAATGCATCCAGGTGTTCTACCGCGTCAGCGATGACGAGGCAGACCTGTACGTGCTGGATGAACACAATTCGCTCTGGCATCAACGCGTACCGTGGCACGATGAACAAAGCCTGTTGATGCCGCTGCAGCGTTTCTTTCATTCGCTGGTCTACCGTCGCGGCGCGTCACTGCCGCTGGACAACCCGGACGAACCGACCCTGCTGGAGACGCTCTACTACCAGCTCATGCCTGCTGGCGCGTCACGCGCACGCCGCATCGAACCACGCCGCGCCCCGACGGCGGCGGACAAACCGTTCTACGACGTACAGGCCATCATCGAGGAAACCTCCCCGGGGCAACTGAACGTCACGCTGTACTGCGACAACAGCGAGTTCTCCGAACTCGAATATGGCGATCAGCTGTATCAGGCGGTGGCCCGCCAGATTCTCGGCAAACGCCTGGAGCCCAAGCGCTATCGCTGCTACATCACCGATCTGGACCTGTCAGGCCTGCTCAACGACGGGCACGGCCAGAGCATCCTGTTCCTGCGCCACAAGGCCGAACTGGAAAAACTGCTCAATGAGGCGATGGACGAGGCGTGAGGTGTCGGACAGCCTCAAACCCCGTGGGGGCGAGCACCGTCAGCTTGAACTCCGTGCCATACACAGATCCTGTCGAATAAACACAAAACCCAGTGGGAGCGAGCTTGCTCGCGAAGGCGATGCATCAGCCGCCGCCTCTTCTACGACTGTACCGCCTTAATTCGCGAGCAAGCTCGCTCTCTCTGGCGGTCGATGAGCGCACAGGCTTACTGATACTCGCCTGCTGCTTCCGGCTGATACTCAACGGCGAGCAGCGTCAGCTTGAGGGTCTTGCCGCCCGGCGCGGGCCAGTCGATGTGTTGACCGACCTGCAGGCCGAGCAGCGCGGAGCCCATCGGTGCCAGAACAGAAACAGTGCCCTCAGTGCCAGCATCCTGTGGATAAACCAGCTTGAGGTGATAGTCCTTGCCGCTGCCCTCTTCGCGGCAATGCACACGGGAGTTCATGGTCACGACGCCTGCAGGCACTTCATCGTGGCCGACCACCTGTTCGGCGCGGTCCAGCTCGGCCTGCAACGCCAGGAGACCCGGCGTGGAATCGTCCAGACTGTCGATCAGGTGCTCAAGACGCTGTACGTCGAGCCGGGTGAGGATGAGTGAAGGTGCAGTGTTCATGATCGGGGCAGACTCCTTTTTCCGCGCGTGATAAAAGCAAAACCCCGCCGAGCTGGGCGGGGTTTTGACGGGCCTCTCTATCAAGAGAAGCAGGTTCTGACACTAACACAGTGCAATAAATACACAACCCGACGGGACGTCAGCCGGCGGCATGGCCTGTGTCAGCGCGGGACCGACGCTGCTCGGCTGCATGGCGGATCTGGCGTCGGCGCTCGTCATCGGCCGAGCGCCACTCGCGGATGTCTTCAACATGACGAAAGCATCCCAGACAGACCTTGTGCTCATCCAGCCGGCACGTGCTGATGCACGGCGAGGGCACGGCGGGGCTGACATTGCTGTACAGCGGCTTGGGCGGCCTGACGGCAGCAGGCTGGGTAGTCTGGCTCACGATCAGATCTCGTCGAAATCCAGCTCGACACCGGCCTGTTCCAGCGTCATGCGAGCAAGCATCTCGCTCAGCAGCTCATCGCTGGTGTCGCAGGTCCAACGGCTGTGCTCTTCGTCGTAATCGTAGTGAAAACCACCTGAACGCGCTGCCAGCCACATCTGACGAAGCGGTTCCTGACGGCTGAAAATCAGTTGGGTGCCGTTTTCGAACTTGACGGTCAACACACCGGCCGAGTTTTCAAGATCCACGTCCAGGCCACTCTCGTCGAACACATCCTCCAGATTTTGCTGGGTAGCATCGACCAGGTCGTGAAAGCGGGCTTCGGTCAAACTCATTGCGGGAACCTCGAAAAGTGTCTGCTGAAAGCGCAGTGGGGCAAGATACGGATGCCATCCGGCAAATGCAAAGCATACCCGTCATTGGCATGACTGAACGCGATAATCCGGCGTAACAGATCAATACCCTCGTTATCGCGTCAAAAGCCCGCCGGACGGGAGGAGCCCTGCATAGGCAAGCCGTCGGGTGGCCGGTATACTCGGGCGCAATTAATGCTTTTACAAAGGATTTCGCCATGAAGCGCCTGATCTCTTCGCTTGCTGCGCTCGTCGCGGTCGCTTGTCTTGTTACAGCCTGTGGTCAAAAAGGCCCGTTGTATCTGCCGGATGACACCAAGTCCCCCGATGAACAAGCCAAATCGCAATCGCACAAGCATCTTTAAGGGAATTACATGGACGCTTTCAACTACCGCGACGGTGAGCTGTTCGCGGAAGGTGTAGCTTTGTCTGCCCTCGCCGATCGCTTTGGCACGCCGACCTACGTCTACTCCCGCGCTCACATCGAAGCACAATACCGCGCCTACACCGATGCACTGGACGGCATGCCGCACCTGGTGTGTTTCGCCGTCAAGGCCAACTCCAACCTGGGCGTGCTCAATGTCCTGGCCCGCCTCGGCGCCGGTTTCGACATCGTCTCGCGTGGCGAACTGGAGCGCGTGCTGGCCGCTGGCGGCAAGGCTGAGAAGATCGTGTTTTCCGGTGTCGGCAAGACCCGTGAAGACATGCGTCGTGCGCTGGAAGTCGGCGTCCACTGCTTCAACGTCGAATCCACCGACGAGCTTGAACGCCTGCAGACCGTCGCCGCCGAACTGAACGTGCGTGCGCCGATCTCGCTGCGCGTGAACCCGGATGTCGACGCGGGCACCCACCCGTACATCTCGACCGGCCTCAAGGAAAACAAGTTCGGCATTGCCATCGCAGACGCTGAAGACGTTTACGTGCGCGCCTCGCAGTTGCCGAACCTTGAAGTGATCGGCGTCGACTGCCACATCGGCTCACAGCTGACCACGCTTGCGCCTTTCATCGATGCGCTGGATCGCTTGCTGGACCTGGTCGATCGTCTGGGCGATTGCGGCATTCATCTGCACCACATTGATCTGGGTGGCGGCCTGGGTGTTCGCTACCGCGACGAAGAACCGCCGCTGGCGGCGGACTACATCAAGGCCGTGCGCGAACGCCTGGCCGGCCGTGATCTGGGCGTGCTGTTCGAACCGGGGCGTTTCATCGTGGCCAACGCAGGTGTCCTGCTGACCCGCGTCGAATACCTCAAGCACACCGAGCACAAGGACTTCGCCATCGTCGATGCGGCCATGAACGACCTGATACGCCCGGCGCTGTATCAGGCCTGGATGGACGTCACGGCCGTGCGTCCGCGCGACGGCGCTGCACGCGCCTATGACATCGTAGGACCCATCTGCGAAACCGGCGATTTCCTGGCCAAGGGCCGGGAGCTGGCACTGGCCGAAGGCGATCTGCTGGCCGTGCATTCGGCCGGGGCGTATGGCTTTGTCATGAGTTCGAACTACAACACGCGTGGCCGTGCTGCCGAAGTTCTGGTGGACGACACGCAGGCCTTTGAAGTGCGTCGTCGCGAAACCGTGGCCGAGCTGTTCGCTGGCGAAAGCCTGCTGCCGGAGTAACCCCATGCTGCTGCGTTTTACCAAAATGCACGGGCTGGGTAACGACTTCATGGTCCTGGACCTGGTCAGTCAGCACGCGCATATTCTGCCCAAACACGCTAAACAGTGGGGCGACCGGCACACCGGTGTCGGCTTCGATCAGCTCTTGCTGGTCGAAGCACCGAACAACCCGGACGTCGATTTTCGCTACCGCATCTTCAATTCCGACGGTTCGGAAGTCGAGCAATGCGGCAACGGCGCGCGCTGCTTTGCGCGTTTCGTGCTCGATAAGCGCCTGACGGCCAAAAAACAGATCCGCGTCGAGACCAAAAGCGGCATCATCGAGCTGGATATCCGTAGCGACGGGCAGATCAGCGTCAACATGGGCCCGCCGCGCCTGATTCCGGACGAGATTCCGTTCCAGGCCGCAGCCCAGGCGACGAGCTACACCGTCGACGTTGACGGACAGAACGTTGAACTGGCCGCCGTCTCGATGGGCAATCCCCATGCGGTACTGCGCGTGGATGACATCAATAATGCGCCGGTTCATGAGCTGGGCCCGAAAATCGAACATCACCCGCGCTTTCCCGCACGGGTTAACGTAGGGTTCCTGCATGTCGTGGATCGCCAGCGCGCACAATTGCGGGTCTGGGAGCGTGGCGCCGGGGAAACCCAGGCGTGCGGCACGGGCGCTTGCGCTGCCGCAGTGGCCGCCATTACCCAGGGCTGGATGATGTCGCCGCTGTTGATTGACCTGCCTGGCGGGCGGCTGTCCATTGAATGGGCAGGCCCGGGGCATCCTGTGATGATGACCGGCCCGGCCGTCAGGGTTTACGAAGGCCAGGTTCGTCTTTAAGTGAGCAAATGCGATGACTGATCAGCCTCCAGCTTCAACCGGCACCCCCAGCGAATCGCCTGCCGATAGCGCAGCGCCAAACCTTGAAGCAGAGGCGGTCATCGCTTTTCTGCTGCAGCACCCGGACTTCTTCGCCGAGCACGACGAACTCCTGGTGTCGATGCGCATCCCGCACCAGCGTGGCGACACGGTTTCGCTGGTCGAGCGCCAGCTCAAGCTGCTGCGTGAGCGCAATATCGAAATGCGTCATCGCCTGTCACAACTGATGGACGTCGCCCGGGACAACGATCGGCTGTTCGAAAAGACACGCCGCCTGAACCTTGCGCTGATGGACGCTACCAGCCTGGACGAGATTGTCATCGCGGTCGAAGACAGCCTGCGTCAGGATTTCCAGGTGCCCTATGTCAGCCTGATTCTGTTCAGCGACAATCCGATGCCGGTCGGGCGCTGGGTCAGCAGCGCAGAAGCACAGAAAACCATCGGTGGGCTGATCGGTGAAAAGGTCGTGTGCGGCGCCTTGCGTGAACACGAACTGGCCTTTCTGTTCGGCGCAGAACAAGGCAAGGAAGTCGGCTCGACAGCCATCGCCAGCCTCAACCACCTAGGCCTGCACGGCGTGCTGGCCATCGGCAGCCGTGACCCGCAGCATTACAAAAGTTCGGTTGGCACACTGTTCCTCAGCTATATCGCTGACGTCTTGAGCCGCCTGCTGCCACGCTTCGCCCACTCGCTGCGTTCGGTCCGCTAGCCATGGAACAGCATCTGGACGCCTACTGCATGCACCTGCGCAGTGAGCGGCAGGTGTCTCCTCACACGCTGGAAGCCTATCGGCGCGATCTGGACAAGGTGCTGGCCTTCTGCAAGAAAGCCGGGCTGTCGAGCTGGACCGCGCTGGACATTCAGCACCTGCGCAGCTTTACCGCCCGCCAGCATCAGCACGGACAGTCCTCGCGCAGCCTCGCCCGCATGCTGTCGGCCGTGCGCGGCTTCTACAAATACCTGAACCGCGAAGGCGTGTGCCAACACGATCCGGCAAACGGCCTGTCCCCGCCCAAGGGCGAACGTCGCCTGCCCAAGACGCTGGACACCGACCGAACCTCACAACTGCTGGACGGCGGCGTCGAAGATGATTTCATGGCCCGCCGCGATCAGGCTATTCTGGAGTTGTTGTATTCCTCGGGCTTGCGCTTGTCGGAGCTGACCGGACTGAACCTCGACCAACTGGACCTCCGCGATGGTCTGGTGCAGGTGCTCGGCAAAGGCAGCAAGACCCGCGTGTTGCCTGTGGGCAGCAAGGCCCGTCAGGCGCTGGAAGCCTGGCTGCCGTTGCGTGCACTGGCCAATCCGAAAGAGGATGCAGTATTCATCAGCCAGAAAGGCACACGCCTGGGGCCTCGTGCGGTGCAGAGCCGGGTCAAGGCCGTCGGTGAGCGCGAACTGGGCCAGAACCTGCACCCACACATGCTGCGCCACTCCTTTGCCAGCCATCTGCTGGAGTCATCACAGGACTTGCGGGCCGTCCAGGAGCTGCTGGGCCACGCCGATATCAAGACCACACAAATATATACGCACCTGGATTTCCAGCATTTGGCTACTGTTTATGACAGCGCCCATCCACGCGCCAAACGCAAAGGATCTGTAGATGATTAAGCTGGTGACTTTCGATCTGGACGACACACTGTGGGACACGGCTCCCGCGATTGTGGGTGCCGAGGCGGCACTGCGCGACTGGCTGGCCGAGCACGCCCCCAGGCTCGGCCCCGTGCCCGTGGAGCATCTGTGGGAGATCCGGTCGCGCCTTGTAGAAGCGGATCCTTCCTTCAAGCACCGAATCAGCGCCCTGCGCCGCCGGGTGCTTTTTCATGCGCTGGAGGATACCGGTTACGACGCCGACGAGGCGCAGGACCTGGCCGACCAGGGTTTCGAAGTCTTTCTGCACGGGCGCCATCAGGTGCAGGTCTTCCCTGATGTGCAGCCAACGCTGGAAATCCTCGCCAAGACCTTCACGCTGGGCGTCATCACCAACGGCAACGCCGACGTGCGCCGCCTGGGTCTGGCCGACTACTTTACCTTCGCGCTGTGTGCCGAGGACCTGGGTATCGGCAAACCTGACCCTGCCCCGTTCCTGGAAGCCCTGCGGCGCGGCAACGCAGATGCCAGTGCTGCGGTGCATGTCGGCGATCACCCCAGCGACGACATCGCCGGAGCCCAGCGCGCCGGCATGCGTGCCATCTGGTACAACCCGCAAGGCAAGGCCTGGGATGCCGATCAGTTGCCGGACGCGGAAATTCACAACCTGTCGCAATTGCCCGAAGTCCTGGCGCGCTGGGCCTGAGGCCAGCCGGCTGCGCTCAAATTGCAGCCAAGAAAAAGCCCGCAGCGACGGCGGGCTCGTTCTCATACGACATGGGCTGCCTTAGATAGGGCGGCTGCCGTATTTGTTGTCAGGCTTCTTGGGCGGATCGGCAACCACGTTGGCTTCCACTTCCTGCACCTTGCCGCCACGCGCCAGGAATTCTTCCATCGCACGCGCAAGCGCATCACGCTCCTTGTTCTTGGCTTCTACACTGGGCAGCTCATCGACCGAAACTGCAGCCTTGGCCTTGCCTTTGGCAGCCGGTGCCGAAACCTCGGCATCGTCTACCTCGACAGCGTCGTCTTCGGTGGCGGCAACAAGACCTTCGTCACCATCCTCCTCGCCTTCCAGGTCGTCTACCAGATCGTCGTTGTCGTTGTCGTCGTCGCTCATGTTCTACCTCATGACTTGCGAAAGCAGATTTAGTTATAGCCCAACCGCCTCAAACGCTTGAGGCCGCCGGAAAAATCAATAACCACTGACCCCAGCGGTTATATCCATTCACCCTGAAGAGTGGCCTGGACGTTACGAGTACCACCTGCCTCTCGATGTTCGCCCAGATAAATACCTTGCCAGGTGCCCAGCGCCAATCGCCCCGCCGAGACCGGCAACAGCAACTGGCAGCCAAGGAGACTGGCCTTGAAGTGCGCGGGCAAGTCATCAGGGCCTTCGTCGTTGTGTTCATAGCCGTCGACGCCCTGAGGCACCAGCCGGCTGAAAAAACGCTCGAAGTCACGACGTACCGCCGGATCGGCATTCTCGTTGACGGTCAACGAGGCCGAGGTATGTTGCAGCCATAAATGCAGCAGCCCGACTCGACATTCTCTCAGCTGGGGCAAGCCTGCCAGTATCTCGTCAGTGACCAGATGAAACCCGCGAGGTCTTGCCCGCAGCGTAATTCTGGATTGATGCCACATACCATTCTCCGCACCTTCGGCGCGCATTCTAACTCGCCTGAGAAAAAAGCAAAGCGCGCAATAAACCGGCTTCACTGCACGTTAACGAAGACAGACAGGACAACGTTACCCACACCACGTCACTGTGCCGAAATCATTGACGCAGGCAAACCAGTGACAGCAGAAAAACTCGATTTATCCACAACCTCCAGACAAAAAAATGCCCGGAAACCGGGCATTTTTTGTTTACAGCGCAGCGGCTCGTTACAAGTTGTAGCCACGCTCGTTGTGTTGCGCAAGGTCCAGACCCACAGACTCTTCCTCATCGGTGACACGCAGACCCATCACCGCGTCCAGCACCTTGAGGATGACGAAGGTCACAATGGCCGTGTAGATGACCGTGAACGCGACGCCTTTGAACTGAATCCATACCTGAGCGCCGATGTCGGTCACTGTGCCGAAGCCGCCCAGTGCAGGGGCTGCGAAGACGCCGGTCAGGATCGCGCCGACGATACCGCCGATACCGTGAACGCCGAAGGCGTCCAGGGAGTCGTCATAGCCCAGCTTGCGTTTCAGGCTGGTGGCGCAGAAGAAGCAGATGACGCCTGCCACCAGACCGATGATCAGCGCGCCCATCGGGCCTACGGTGCCGGCCGCTGGCGTGATCGCCACCAGACCTGCAACCACACCCGAGGCGATGCCCAGAGCACTTGGCTTACCGTGGGTCAGCCACTCAGCGAACATCCAGCCCAGCGCGGCAGCGGCAGTTGCGATCTGGGTGACCAGCATCGCCATACCGGCAGTGCCGTTGGCCGCAGCAGCGGAACCTGCGTTGAAGCCGAACCAGCCCACCCACAGCATCGCGGCGCCGATCAGGGTGTAACCCAGATTGTGCGGAGCCATCGGGGTGGTCGGGAAACCTTTACGCTTGCCCAGCACCAGGCAGGCAACCAGGCCAGCAACACCGGCGTTGATGTGTACGACGGTACCGCCTGCGAAGTCCAGAACGCC
Organism: Pseudomonas asturiensis; assembly: GCF_900143095.1. GTDB lineage: Bacteria > Pseudomonadota > Gammaproteobacteria > Pseudomonadales > Pseudomonadaceae > Aquipseudomonas > Aquipseudomonas asturiensis. The sequence continues at coordinate 119,515 of NZ_FRDA01000016.1, forward strand.
CCAGTCCCACATCAAGCCACCGACGCCGCCCCAGACCATGTGGGCAATTGGCGCGTAGACCAGAGTGAACCAGATCGCCATGAAGATCAGCATCGCGGAGAACTTCATGCGTTCTGCGAAAGCACCGACGATCAGCGCAGGGGTGATGATTGCAAAGGTCATCTGGAAGGTGACGAACACCGCCTCAGGGAACAATGCCGCAGCGCCGGTAATGCTCGATGGCGTGATACCCGCCAGGAACGCTTTACCCATGCCGCCGAAGAAGGAATTGAAGTTGACGACGCCAGCTTCCATACCGGTGGTGTCAAACGCGATGCTGTAGCCGTACACGACCCACAGGATGCTGATCATGCCGGTGATGGCGAAACACTGCATCATCACAGACAGGATGTTTTTCGAGCGAACCATGCCGCCGTAAAACAGCGCGAGGCCGGGGATGGTCATGAACAGGACCAGAGCGGTCGCCGTCAACATCCATGCGGTATCACCGGAATTGAGCACGGGCTCGGCCACTGGGTCAGCCGCCAGGGCCAGACCAGGTACTGCAAGGGACAACAGGGCTCCTAGCCCTGCGAATTGACGCAGAGTCATATTGTTTTCTCCTGGGGCGTTGGGGTTTGGCGGCTTAAATAGCGTCGGTATCGGTCTCGCCGGTACGGATGCGGATGGCCTGTTCCAGATTGACCACGAAGATCTTGCCGTCACCGATCTTGCCGGTGTTGGCGGCCTTGGTTATGGCCTCGATGACGCGATCCAGATCCTTGTCATCGATGGCAACATCGATCTTCACCTTAGGAAGGAAGTCGACTACGTATTCAGCACCGCGATAAAGCTCAGTGTGACCTTTCTGACGACCGAAGCCTTTGACTTCAGTAACGGTGATGCCCTGCACGCCGATTTCAGACAACGACTCGCGCACGTCATCCAATTTGAACGGCTTGATGATGGCAGTGACTAGCTTCATGAAAACTTTCTCCCGAATTTGGTGGACTTGCCCCAGGAAAACAAACCCGACTCAAGTCTAAGCGCAGTGCCTGGCTTTGTAACGCGCCGGTCGCCTGATCAGGCCTGACCGACTCCAGAAAACCGCTTCTGACGAAACACTTCCCCGCTCCGCCTGCCGCACTGCATTCGTCACAGCGACTGCATCAGTGCATGGGTCATAAGCCACTAAGCAGAAAGCTTGCCATCTCGTGAATATTCATCAAATACAGGCCCTTGAGCCGTTTGACACGCACCACAGCCGCCTCTATGCACAGCGAATGCACAAGCATGGTGCGCACGTGCACGCCGGCGCGCGCCATAACCGTGCACTGCCGCCCGCCAGAATTGACTATAGCCCCTGCGTGCTACACTGCCGCCCATCTGATTCAGGAAAACCATCATGCTCGCGCCCAAAGCTTTCCTCGACGCCCTCAGCGGCCACGCCTCACGTCTGTTCAACGGCGAAACCCCCGTGCCACGCAGCGAATTCGAAACCCAGTTCAAGGCCCTGCTGCAAAGCGGCTTCAGCAAACTGGATCTGGTCAGCCGCGAAGAGTTCGACAGCCAGATGGCCGTCCTCGCCCGCACCCGCGCCCGTCTGGAGGCGCTGGAAGCCAAGATGGCGGAGCTTGAAGAGAAGATGGGGCCGGCTGAAAAGGCTGAGTGACGGATTAGGGCTGGGGCAGGTTGTCAGGCGCAGTGGGCCAGACACCTGACCTGATCGCGAATCTGCGCGCCCTTCTCGATCTCTGCCTTGCGCAGGTCATAAGTGAGTTGCAGGTTCAACCAGAACTCGGGGCTCGTATCAAGACATACGCCCAGACGCAGCGCTACATCCGCGCTCACGCCCCTTCGCTGTAACACGATGTCATTGACTGTCGGTGTTGAAACATTCAGTGCACGAGCCAAGGCAGCGGCGGTAAGCCCCATGGGTTCGAGGTATTCCTCTTTCAGAACCTCGCCGGGATGGACGGGGCGCATTCCATTTTTGGTCATTGTTGCACCTTAGTGGTAATCGACAATTTCAACGTCCTCGGGACCGTTCTCGCCCCAAACGAAGCAAATTCGAAACTGGGCATTGATACGTATGCTGTGCTGACCGCGACGATTGCCATCAAGCGTCTCAAGCCGGTTACCCGGCGGAGATCGAAGGTCCGACAGCAGGACTGCGGCGTCCAGCATTGCGAGCTTTCGTTCTGCAACCGTCCTTAGCGCGGGCCATAGTCGGGTCCTGCCATTTTGAAATAACCCTTTCGTATCGGCGCATTTAAAACTCACAATCATGATTAAAGCTTAACGTTATTCGTTAAGGAAGCACTTTATTCTTCCACCACTCTGCATCCAATACGACGCATCGCAAGAGGCTGTAGGAATGCGTCCTTTTTAATCACAGTGTCCTGTCCTCGTGCTCACCGCTATCCCTCGTTCGCTGAGGGTCTGACGTTGCGTTCCGGCAATGACGCACGTTGAGCTCAACGACCACTCCACACGTTGAGCTCAGCGGACAGATCACGCCTGCAGTCTGTCAGTAGCCCTCATTAACACCCTGTATCCATTCCCCACCTGCCCTTAATCCTCGAATGACGCACGATAACGCCCCGTCGCTCATATCAAGGAATGATCCATGTCGCTGGCCATCGTCCATAGTCGTGCCCAGGTCGGGGTTGAAGCCCCGGCGGTTACTGTTGAAGCGCATCTGGCCAACGGGCTGCCCACGCTGACGCTCGTCGGGTTGCCAGAAGGGGCGGTCAAGGAGAGCAAGGACCGGGTGCGCAGTGCCATTCTCAATTCCGGGCTGGATTTCCCGGCGCGGCGTATCACGCTTAATCTCGCACCCGCCGATTTACCCAAGGATGGCGGCCGGTTTGATCTGGCGATCGCGCTGGGTTTGCTGGCAGCCAGTGGGCAGGTGCCGTTGACGGCGTTGCAGGATGTCGAGTGCCTGGGGGAGCTGGCGCTGTCGGGTGGTATTCGGCCGATTCAGGGCGTGTTGCCCGCCGCACTGGCCGCGCGTGCGGCGGAGCGGACGTTGATCGTGCCAGCCGTTAACGCTGAGGAGGCGTGTCTGGCGTCGGGCTTGCGGGTCATTGCAGTGAATCATTTGCTGGAGCTGGTGGCACACTTCAACGGGCGCACGCCGATTACGCCCTATCAATCCAGTGGCTTGCTGCATCAGTCCAAACCTTACCCGGACCTCAGCGAAGTACAGGGGCAGACGGCGGCCAAGCGCGCGTTGGTAGTCGCTGCGGCTGGGGCGCATAACCTGCTGTTCAGCGGCCCGCCTGGCACGGGCAAGACGCTGCTTGCCAGCCGATTGCCCGGTCTGTTGCCACCGCTGGATGAGTACGAAGCGCTGGAAGTGGCGGCCATTCAGTCGGTCGCCAGCCAGGTTCCACTGACCAGTTGGCCGCAGCGTCCGTTCAGGCAACCGCACCACTCGGCGTCCGGGCCGGCGCTGGTCGGTGGTGGCTGTAAGAACTAAAAATAATTGCAAGTACACGCCATAAAACGTAAATATCCTTCACTATTTGATAGTGAAGGGCCGAAATGGACCAGCCTCATAAATGGTTAGCAAAGCAAGCAGGCTTATGGCGAGTGGATGGCATTGGCCCCATTGAGGAGGATGCGCGGTTAGGTGCTAGGGTCACAGTCTATTTTTCCGGGCTTGTAGAGGATGGGCTGAACAAACCTTACGTCGCAGCGTCCTCGAACGGAGTATCTCTTAAAATAAAGGCCCATGCCTCTTGGCTTTATGAGTTCAAAGTTGGATCGCTTTGGAAAAACGGCCTGCTGGCCGCACAGCCAGGGGAGATGGAAAAGAGAGTGGTTATTGATGTTGATCAAACCAGGTACTTTCCTCTAACCCACTCAATACCTTTGAACGGGCAGTGGGCAAACGACCTTTTGCCCAATTATCACATGGGTGAGAACCGCCGTTCCCTCGCCTCATCATCATTTGCAGTAATCCCCGTATTAAACGACCCACGTACAAAATGGTTAGTAGTTCCCGCGTCAGAAATTTTTCGGTTTTATAACGGCGCCTCTGCTCGATTACTATCCAGCAGTCTACAGGGGGGAATTCAAGACTTTATCGACTGGGATAAGTGTGATCTAGAAGGCCGAGTTCCTATTCTTTACGTCAAAAAAGACATAAACAAGCAAGAGGCTGCAGTTTTGGCTCGTGCATATATCTCAAAGCGTGCTCGGGCGGCTCTACACTACCCCCACAATCAGCTATCCTCGACGAAATTAAATAATGCAGCGGCCAGCAATTCTAGCAAAAGCCCACTGGTGTTAAAGGCGATTTTTCCTTTCGACGGTACAACCCAGCTTGGGGTGGCGGGTAAAAGAATGCTGCTAAGTAACAAAGGGAACGATCCGCAATGGGCGATCTTTGCGATGGAGATAAATCACTGTTCTAAAGCAAAAGAGTTCACTAGACTAGTAGTGGTAAGAGATAACACGCCTTCAGTGACGGGAAGAACTGTTGATATTTCAGGTAATGCGCCCACCAGCTTTAGAGCACAGATTGATGGTGGTGAGGAGGAAGATGATTTTTTTACTGATCTGCCCGCTGATCAAAGGCTTGGACGCCGCGTGTCCTTATGCAACACCAACCAATTTAGCGCTTTTGAAGGTCTGGAGTTCGAATATAGAAGCCCTCCAGCGGAGAAAGTTGATCGTGGGTCAAGCATATGCGTCGACGTGCCGGTTAACTCGCTGACCTTCGAGGATGGCAGCTATTCTAAAGATGCTCAAGGAAATCTTGGAGTTAGCATATTCCAGAGCCAAGATTACCTATTAGGTCGAGAGCTGCAACAGTTTATGCAAATGTTAGCAGAGTTACGCCAACAAACAGTGCCCCTGAATTGGACGATTAGGACCCGTAAGCTGAATGGATCTGTCAGTGACGATGGCGAAGACTTAATAGCCTCCTTTCCAAGTAATGTGGGAAAGAAAAGAACATGGCATATAATAACCGACGTTGACGGCTCTGAATACCCTAGAAAAGTGATATGGACCGAAATATTAACAACGAGCCATCAGTACTTTTATCTCCTCGAAATGGAATTGAAGGCAGGAGAATCAGGTCAGTGCACACTTTTATTGTATAAAGTAGATCTTCAGCGAATGGATAACCAGTTTTTCAAAGAGTTGTTAATGTTAACCGCAATTCAAAACCGGTGGCCATCTGCCGATAACAGCTGGTCGAAAAAGTCTTATCAGTTTCGAGCGAAGAAGATCTTAGATCAGATAAACATGTGTCGAATAAGGCATCCATCGCTGACCAAGTCGACAGTCGATGGGTTAGAGCTAAACAGTTCTTTTAACGCAATAGACGCAAATGGATGGGCAAATATAGTTCTTGCAAAAATCTATAGCTTTGTTCCGGGCATCGAATGAGTTTCTATAATTTTTGGGGTGTTTTCCAAACCCAGCAACACGGGTGATGTTTTCCAGCTAAATATGTGGTCACCATCCCTCTCTTTCGTCAGGATTGCCCTGCCCGCACAAGCCTCTTTCCCCAAGCCTTCAAGTTCTAGTTCGTCTAGGAGGGCGTGAAAACGTCAGTTTCAACAGCCGGCGTAGCCTTGCCTGGTGGCATCAATGTCAACCTGGTTCGAATAAAGGTAGCTGGTGTTGCGATTGTCAGCCGCTTGTTTTGCCCACTTTTTGACCTAGTAATGCTGAGGAGCACTGCTTTTTTGTTGCTTGCACTGTTTTTTTACCGGCAGCAGTGGCGGAAATATGGCACTGAGCTACCATCATGGTGCATCGGAGCTATATGGATAAAAAGAAATTCAGGGTGACACGAATTGAGGCAAGCCTGCACAAGGAAAGTACAGTGCTATCAAAGCTAAATCTACGTGACGACACTGTGCCATGGACGCTTCGCGGTGACATTAGTCGCCAAACTGAAAAATGGTATCAAAAAAAACCGCGCACGATGTTGCCGCGAATTATCTACAACACAGTCGCCAACTGGACGGCTTGGAAATCGCGAGGCCTGCGTGTTCACTCTGCTTCATATATCTGATCTGCACAGATCATCTCATGACCCAATCGAAAATGCGTCCCTGCTCGGGGCACTGCTTGCGGACCAGGATCGGTATCTCGTTGAGACACCGAAGGTTCCGAAGCCTGACGCCGCGATTGTCAGTGGCGATATTATCCAAGGAGTTAGGCTTGGTACCTCCAATCACGCTGATGAACTATCGAAGCAGTACGACGTAGCGTATGAGTTTCTCTCCTCCCTGGCCGAACGTTTCTTCGATGGCGACAACAGCCGCGTAGTGATTGTCCCAGGCAATCATGATGTTTGCTGGAATACCGCGCGGGATGCCATGAAACAGCTCGTTCCGGAAGACCCACCGCATGCGGCGCACGGAGAGCTTTTTCAGGCTTCCAGTAGCTTACGTTGGGACTGGGCATCGCGATCAATCTACGAAATTAGCGATGCAAATGCCTACAGGGCCCGTCTGGACGCCTATTGGCAATTTTTAGAGCGGTTCTATCAAGGCGTAACCCTGAAATATCCAATTGATCGCCGGCGGGGTTTCAATCTCTTCGAACTCGACGGTGGTCGAATCGTCGTGGCTGCACTTGAATCAGTGCATGGAAACGATTGCTTCTGCCGCCAAGGTGCGATCGAGCGGAGTGTGCTAGGAGCGTGCTCGTTAGCCATTCGAGATTTGCCGCAACAGCCCATTTTGCGTCTCGCTGCTTGGCACCACAGCTTCCAAGGTCCACCGCATGGCGATGATTATATGGACATTGCTGCAGTACAGGAGATGGTTGGAAATGGGTTTCGGCTAGGTTTCCATGGGCACCAACATCAAGCGGACGCTGGCGCTTACGCGATTCACCTGCCAGAGGAGCTATCGATGGCGATTTCGAGTGCAGGATCGCTATGCGCTGGGACTCGAGAGCTTCCTAGAGGAATAAATCGCGAGTACAACATGGTTGTGATTGATGACTCCTACACAAGTGCTCGAATTCATGTGCGGGAGATGACTCAGGGCAACCATTTCGGTCGATGTGGTCGTGGAGTCTTTCGTGTTGACGGGTTTTCTGAATTAAGCTGGACATTGCCAGCAGCTCGTGCGGGTGCTGCTCCGTTGGATCCGCGGAACTTCGCAAGTGCAACGGTCTTAAGAGCTGAGACAGCAATCGCTAGCGGGGATCCGACAGCTGCAGTGGCGCTTTTAGAGTCTCTTGGATCGACTATCACTGGCCACGCCAGAATGTTGTTCGTTGAGGCAGCACGGGAAGCCAATCAAACAGAAAAGCTCATACCTGTCCTCCAGCCTCCGACAAACATTAGCGAATTTGTTGCGCTGTATGGTGCGTTTCTTTCTGCCGATATGTTGAACGACGCAGAGACACTGTTAGAAAGTGCTGATGGCTTTGGAGTTGACGCAGCTACACAAGACAGCCTCAAGCTGAAACTGAATCTTAAAAAAATGATGGGGAAAAGCAAGTGAGCACTGCATTCATTCCGTTCGCGGTAGATACGTCACGTGTTTTGGAACTGCTCGCCAAGCAGATTTACCAGTCACCCCTTGCTTTGCTACGTGAAAACACGCAGAACGCTTTCGACGCAACGTTACTACGTAAGCATCGAGACCCCCAGTATAAGCCCCTCATTGAAATTGAGGTTACGCCACTTCGCGTAGTAGTTCGCGATAATGGCATCGGTATGACTCAGCAAGATCTTGCACGCCACTTTTGGCAAGCAGGAAGCAGCAGCAAAAATACAGATGAGGCCCGTCATGCTGGAGTCGTTGGGACGTTCGGCATAGGTGCAATGGCGAATTTCGGTATTGCTGATGTATTAGAAGTGACAACTGAAAGTGCAGTAACTGGTGAGCGAACGAAATGCATTGCGAGGCGTGACGAGCTCGTATTTAACCAAGACTGTATTGCGACTGAAGCGCTTCCGTCAACAGGCCAGCCTGGTACGGAGATCATTGCGAGCATAATTCCAGGCACTCATCTGGATATCGGCCAAGTTAGAGCATATGTGGCCGAATTCGTTGCGCTGTTGGACACCCCAGTTACTGTGAACGGAGAGTGCTTGAGCGGGCAACAGTTAAGCAGCCTTGTGCCGCCTGTTAGCGTAGCTTGGACAGACGAGCGCACCGACGTGGGAATAAGTCCACGGTTTATGGCCAACGTCGCAATAAAGCTTTCAAACAACGCCGACATTGGCCTGGACATCACTAATTTGAGGTGGAATGGAAACCCGCTCTCCGGCCGGTTATTTCTACGTAGCGGTATAGCTACGATTCGAACATTCCGAAGCGGCTTTGGCCTCGCCACGGTGTCCGTCGGTTCCAGCTATCAATTTGGCGGGGTTGCGGATATGCAGGGTTTCCAACCTACGGCAGGCCGCGAAGCACTGACGACCGATAGCATGCAGCTGCTGCAGAATGTGATTACAGACATTGATAACTATGTCTCAATTCTGTTGTCAACTCGTCCTGAAGCAGACTCCAGTACACCCTTCATGCAATGGGTATGCGCACACGGACGCTACGACCTTTGTGGCCAACTCAAAGTTTCTACGCATCCCGGTGAGCGGGTTCAGCTTGAGGAGATCAAGGCGCGGACCGAGAGTGGTACGATGCCAATGTACGACGGTGCGGATCAAACAATTATCGCTAGTTACTCGTCGGAGGATAAACCACTTCTGATTCTTGCGAGAAACAATCCACGTAAGCAATGCGAACTAAACTACCTGCAGGGATACTGCAAAGTTCAGGCCGTCGATATAGCGCCGCGCGCAGATAAAATTACCCCTGAAAAGGAATGGACTAGCTCGCAGAGTGCGCTGGCTTTTCGTATTCAGACAATTTTAGAGACTGATTATTTTCTTAGCAGCCCTCATATAGCGTTTGGAACGATCTCACATGGTCTTACAATGCTTGTAGATTCTAAGCCGGATACTACAAAAATTGTATTAGATCCGGCAGGTGCAGCGGTAGCAACTATACTTGGACTTTACCAAACTGAATATGGCGCGTTTGGAAGTATGGTAAAAGACTTCGTCCGAAACGCTATATTTCCGAAAATCGCAGACAAGGTTCCAAGCAGTACCCGACAAGGTGCAGAAGCGTTTTTGAGGGCGATACGCAAACCCCGAGAAGTTTTCGAGTACGAAGAAACTGACACGTCGAATTTATCAGTGATTTGGAGCGACTACGCGGACGGTAGAATTACACTCAGCGAAGCGGTAAGTCGCTCGAAGTCTGCCGTGCGAAGTTCTGTGCAAGTAGTCGAAGCTGGCACTGCGGGTAACGTCACGGACGTAGTTCCAGACGTGGTTCGAAATGAAGAGACTACTCGGAATTCCGGTGAAGATGAGGTTGCAACATTGGAGGCACTCCCCGCTATTATGCGAACCGATGTGTCGAGCTCCATGAAGCTACTGACAATCCCTCGTGACCAGCCCGCGCTTCGTGGTTATCGTTGTTTTATAGCTCTGACTGAAAAAGTTCGGAGCGAGATGGGGGATTTCTTTTGGCAGCCGCACAAAACCTCAATAGTTTGGGGTGGGCAAAAAGTACTTTTCATCTTCCTCCATCATTCCGGCGAATTTGGGCTGTACTATGATCTCCAGACGCGTGATTCGATATCGCAGAATTCGGGGGGGAAAATTTATCAAACCTCTACAATGGTGTTGAAGAATACGATTTATATCCCTGTTCCCGAGGAGATTGAGAGCAGTTTTATCCCTATGGGAGGCGAACGAAAGCGATTTGAGGTACGATGCGATCTTCTTCGTGTCGATGGCAGCTAGACTGTAATGTCTTAATGCCCGGCTATTGGCCGGGCATTAGAAGCGAAACTTTACGCGGCGTTGCAGTATCAGCTTTGCCATGCACGCCTCCCTTATCCGTGAACTTTCGCTCTCACGACTTCTGAGCCCAATTTTCGTATGCATGCTTCTGCTACGGACGAAAGCTCACTTTGATATCGCACCCGCTTTCTGAGATCCTCAACGATCATGGCGCGGCGCAGCGATCGCAATACCAGTGGCTCTCCCGCCGCAGCGTTATAGCTACTCAGCTTTTCTTGGCATTCACGCCATACCTCTGCCCTTTTCTGATTTAACCTATCCAAACGATTGAGTCCTATGATCTCAATAGTGGCAGCTACACGAGCACAGTCATCTTCTTCAGCACCTGGCATAGGCACTGCTCTGCAGCCGTCCTCGTCCATTTCGAAGCTGATCAGACTGGCATCATCAGTTAATGGGTCAATTATGAAAGGAGCCTCCAAACGCAAGCTGCTGGGCGTGCCATGTGTAGCCCTATCGCCCTCAAAAAGCGGAAAAACATCGCTCTTCTTAACGTTGATAAGTTGGCCGCATATTCGGTAATTCTGCCAGTCAAAAGCCAGCCACCAGTAGCCGGATTCGGGTTTGGTGCGTGCGATGTCATTTACCCTACCTTTGGGGCGATAGTGATCGACGTGGTAGGCCGATACGGACTCTTGAGCTTCTGTATACCAGCATTTGTTGTTAAACAGTCCCAGCAGCCAGTTTCGAATGCGGTCGTCGCGCCACAGCGTCGCGTGCTTCTCTATGAGGTTATCGCGCTCTTCATCGCTCTCTGCACTGGCTAAGGCAGAAGTTATGCGCGAGGCTTCCTCCAACCAATCTTGTGGCGGGGTTTGGCCATCGGGTATTTTGATCTTGCGCATAGGTTAATCACTTCCTTGCTTCAACAGCTTGGCAAGCTCGGAAAGCTCGTCCTTACGTTCCTTGGAGATTAATTCCTTAACGATGCCTTCGGCCATAGCCACCTGCTCAGCTAACTCCGCAGGAGTCAGAAATTTGTTAATGGGCTGCGACCTAGCCTCGTACATCTTCTGCACAAATAGTTGGTACATTGGGTCGCGGTATTCGCGTGAAAAGCCAAGCTCTTCTAGATATAGGCGAAGGCGCACCAACTCATCTGATTCGGCGCTCGTCAAACCTTCGCTTGCCTTCTTAGCTAGTAGATCATTACGCCGTTGAAGGTCGTCAAGGGTTTGCTGATCCAGCGTGGATGGGAGGCCAAACAGCTCGCTTTTTAACAGGCCCGCTACGCCCATGCCTTGCGGATGCTCGTGCGGTCTTTCCACCACTGAATGATGCCCCTGTCGACTAAGGATGAGCACCTGCTCGCGACGTAACCCGCCAACCATCATTGGGTCGTGAGTGGTGATTAGGATCTGCGAGTTTCCCCTTGTCTGCTTATCTTCTTCGGTCCCCAATACGCCTTCAATATCGTCGAAGTAGCGCAGCTTCCAGATTGGATTCAGGTGTGTGTCGGGTTCGTCGAGCAAGAACAGGCAATGGTCTTCGCGTGTGATGCGCATTAGTCCGAGCACTGTTAGCATTTGCAGCTCGCCTTCGGATAGCTGTGTGAAGCTGACCTTGCCGCCGTGCGCGTCGCTCCGCTTAACCGTGATGCGTACTTCGTCGATCAAATCCCCAATGTAAGCACCTTCGGAATAGCGGAAGAAGTTGTCACTCCCTCCCATCAGCTGTCCCAACTGCTGGAGTTTGGCGTTGTTAGGTACGAACAGATAGAGCTGGTTTTGCCTCTCGGTGCGCCCGCGAAAATCAATTTGCTTGGAGACCTCCCGTTCGATTGGCGCCCAAGAAACTTGCCAAAGTTTTTCAAGAAACTCACTTACTACATTTCCGCGAGCAAACCAAAAGCGCGGGTCGCCTTCGTTTAAATCAGTCTCGTCAAACTTACTTCCCATGCGCTTTTGGCGTAGACGATAGGGCTCTTTTAGTACGAACAGAGCTGACTCTAGCGCTTCGATGTGCAGGTTGTTCAAAACCTTCTTGAAAACTGGGTCATCGGATAGTAGGCAGGCCAGCAGCACGAGCTGGCTGTGACCACCTCGGCAGTAAAGTAGACGGCGCAGGCGATCATCACCCAACTGTCTCTGACGAGACTCGCGTAATCGTTTGGCTTCTTCTACTGCGCGGATGTCTGCTTCGCTGGCAGTGAAGTTCTCCAGCAGCTGCTCAGATATAACCTCTTCAGTAGTGATTTCCTGCAGCTGGTTGAAGCGGCGCTGATGCTCCTGAAACAATGCCTCTATACGTTCGTTACGACCAGAGTAATAGGCAAAGATGTGCGTTGGTAGCAGCCGGGGGCCGCGTCGCTCATCGCGGGGGGACTTTTCAGGTGGGTCGTTCTGGTTGAGATAATTTTGATTGACGCGGTCGCCATCTACCCATACGTAGGGGCGCTTCTGTTTGGCGGTATCCGCCTCAATCCTTACGATATGGTCTCGAATTTGATACTCAAGCGTATAGTCGAATGCGGCTTCCCTATCAAGATCGATATCGCGGAAGATGGTGATCAGCGCTTCAATTAGATTGGACTTGCCTGTGCCGTTCTGTCCGATCAGAGCATGACTGCGAATCGGGCGTGGGACTGCATCGGCTGTCGCGCCGGGCATAACCGTCAGATGCGTCTCAAACTCGATAACCACACCGCGCAAGTTACGAAAGTTCGGAATGCTTAAGTATAGAAGCTGCAACTTAAACGCCCTCTTTGATCTTCATTTTGGCGACCTGTGCCCCATTTGGGTACTTTTTTGGGCTTTCAGGGGCATTCTCGTCTAGCACGTAACTGGGGTCGTCAATCCAGCCATAAGCTACCTCGACCTTTAGCTGAGCATAGAAGGCGTCGATTTCGCCGCCAAAGCGTTGCCATAGAGCAAGAGCGGACATCTCACCGTTGTCGCGAGCCAAAAGCGCCGCGAGTGGGGCCTGGGCATTAGTATCTGGCGTCGTGCCAAGACGTAGCGGTGCAATTAATTCGGTTTGCGGTACCTTCACAGCTAAATCCTTTTCTTGATCGATAGCGATACCAGTAAACGCAGCAACGGTCGAGTTGGCCAGCAGTACAGATAGGTCCTGCTTCCGCTTCAGCTGGCTCAACCATTCCACGCATTTAGCTGTCAGCGTATAAAGCGCAGAGAGTATGCGTTCTTGTTCGTCCAGAGGGGGAATAGGAAGGGGAAAGCTGCGAAGCTGCGTCATATTTATTGATGCAAGATTGGTTGTCTGTTTAGACGCTCGAGCAAAATAATCACGACCAACCCCCGAGTTGAAAACTAACTCTGCCCATTCGTTTTTTAGTAGCGAGCTCGGAATTCGCGCTTTGAAGACATGATTTTGGTGTACGCAGTTGGCTATATCCCCGCTCCAAATTGAGGTGCGCCCGACCTTGTCCCAGTCTCCTCCTTCAGTGATGAGGAGGTCTCCTTCCTTAACCACGTACTTCGGCAGTTCGTCCGCTGATATCTCAATTGACTTTAAATCACCGAGCTTGAAGTAACCGCGTTGAACATTGGCCACCGCTAAATACTGGCAAGAAATAGTTTTCCGGTCGCGAAGATTCCGCCCCTTCGTCACCCCACCAATCACTATCGCGACCTCGTCGAACGGAACGATGCCCCAGTGTTCCGGATATGCCGCCTCATTTTTCGCGATATCGACTAACTTCTGCCTGCGGGTTATGCCTGCATCGATATATTGCCGTCGCAGCTCGTCGCAATCCAACTTAATTCGAATCAAATCCGGTCGTGTCGTTGAGATGTTGGTAAGCAGTCCACGGACAGCCAGATTTTTCAGCTCTGCGATCACGGCCTCCACGTCCTTTGGCTCGCTAAATAAATATTCAAAGTTGATATCGAGCCGCCTCCAGCTCTCTTGCAATTCGTACGGGCTCTGGGCATTAGCGATGGCTAGCAACACGGATTGACGCAATGTGTTTTGCAGGTCTCGTCGGTATTGTTGCTGTTTTTCCAACCGGTCGCAAAAAGTCATTAATTCATCAACTTTGGCGACAATTCGATGCTGCTCTTCCGTTGGCGGCAACGGAACTGCGCGCGTAGCAAAATAGTCAGTGGGAATGCGTTTTTGGCCGGCGGTACCTGTCATGCTTTTCTCACCTTGAACGGTAAAGAGAGGGGAACGCAGAAACAGGTAGACATAGCCAGGCAGGATGCCCGCATGGATCGGTCGGAAAACTTGTAGTTCCGTCGTGCCGGCACCGATGCCTGAGTCGGCAGGCAAGGAGGTTATGACAGCAGCTTTGCCGTTCTCGAAGCATGGGGTTATCTTGGCCAGCACTACATCGTCGTTGGCAAAGTGTGTGTAGCCTTTCTTGATCTCGCCCCACCGCCTCTGTTGCGCAACGACAGAACCTTTATGCAACAGAGGTATGCCGCTCATTGGAACAAAGGCTGCCAGCTGGTCGTCCGCAGCTTCATTACGTGGGTTGATTTCGCCTATGTCGAGTAATCTCGACCACTTCCATGTGGAGGGCAGCACAAAACCGTGGGGAGGCTGAATAGGCTCCGCTTCCAGCTTTAGCATCCGTTTGTACTTGTTCTTGCTTACTAAGCGTTCTCGCTCTGCCCTAATAGCGTCAAGTAGCGTCGACACGTCTTCCTGCATAGAGCCACGCTGCGTAAGCGAGCCCGTGACTGCTAGCTGGTAAATCATTTGCCGAAGCCGAGCCACACCTCCCGGGGCATTTGCGATATGGCCAAACTCAGCCAAAAACTGCTGCGCATTCATCAGGAATCCTTACTGACGAAGTTATGCGCCAACGCGGCGGCCAGCTCGCTTTTCAATTGGTTCTCAGTCTCCTCGATCTGCCCTAGGAGAATCTTGTATTTGTCCAGTAGAACGTCAGGGTCATGATTTTCGTCCACCGGCGCTTTGGGATTTTTCAGATCCAGGTTGTAAATCGCCCAATAAAGCCGGTCGCCCGTCGCCTGGGCATCGCGAGCTTGCATTCGTAGTTCATCGGCCTTGGTACGCAGATTTTCGGAATCGTCTTCAGCCATTGTGCGCTGCGCTGAGTCGCTCAAGCCTTTGATAGAGTCGCGCAGATCGCGCACACGGTCTTCCAGCCTAGCGGCTTCGAGGTTCCGGGCCTCTGCGCGATGCCAATGTTTCTCTGCTGCATCCCTCGCCGTCTCACGCTTGGCTTTGAAGTCCACTTTCCAGGCGAAGTCATTCTCTTCCCGGTCGGAAAAATCGCTGGATTCCTTGCCCCACCATGCAATCTCCGGCTGAAACTCTTCGAAGCGAATGGGCTTGGTCTTGCTATAGCTCTTGTGGCCCGACGGGTAGGGATGTTCGTAATACCAGATAGTGTCGGTGTGAAAGTGCTCTGTACCTTCGTCGAGCGCCGTTCCCTTGGTGAAGAACAGCAGGTTGGTCTTGATGGTTGTGTAAGGCGCGAAGACCCCCTTGGGCAAGCGGACGATTGTGTGCAGTTTACAGTCGCGGAGCAGCAGTTCCTTAAGCGTATCTTTGACACCCGTACCGAACAGGAACCCATCAGGAAGCACCACTGCCGCTCGGCCACGCTCCCTTAGCAATTTCTTGATAATGAGCGCCATGAACATATCGGCTGTCTCACGAGTGCGCAGTTCTACTGGGTAGCTGCCACCAACTCCGTCGTCCTCATAGCCGCCGAAGGGTGGGTTGGTGATTACACAGTCCACCTGGTCTTCATCGCGCCAATCGTCCCAGCGAATACCCAGCGTGTTTCTGTGCTCGATCTGACTAGGTACGTCGATGCCGTGCAGCAGCATGTTGGTGGTGCAAAGAAGGTGAGGCAGTTGCTTTTTTTCAAAGCCTCGAATAGCTGCTTCTATAGCCCTGTGCTCTTTGGTCCCCGATTTCGAGGTTCGCTGATGGCGCAGATGGTCAATAGTCGCGGTGAGGAACCCACCCGTTCCGCAAGCTGGATCAAGTACCACCTCTTCGCCTTTCAAACTCGGATTGACACGATCTACCATGAACCGAGTGATAGCACGTGGGGTGTAGAACTCGCCTGCGTTGCCCGCCCCCCTAAGATCATTCAGCAGGTGCTCGTACACATCTCCGAGTTGAGCTCGCAACTTGAAATCGTCAAAATGGATTGTCTCTTCCAGCTTTTCGATCACAGCGAGCAGTTGAGCGCCCGACTTCATATAGTTGTTTGCATCGTCAAAAACGCTGCGGATCACCTTGTGGTGAGCGCTGACGCTGGGGTCGAGCTCCTTGAGCGTCGGAAAAAGGTCGCCATTGACGAAGCTGATGATCTCATTAGCCACTTTCTGCGGTACTTTTTTACCATCTACCTCAATTTTGGAGGCAGCCCAGTTACGCCAGCGCAGGTGTGTGGGTACAGGGGATAGGTATTTTGGATTTTCCTTTACCCACTCGTCTTCACGCTGGTCGAATACTTTGAGGAAGAGCATCCAGGTAAGCTGGCCCAGACGCTGGGCGTCGCCATCGACACCATCGTCTTTTCGCATAATGTCCTGGATGGACTTGATGGTACTGCTCAGATTCATTACATGTTCTCTTTCTGCTCAGCCTAGCGATAATCGAGGCTTGCTTTGGCTCTTAACTCGCATGATATCTCATAGACGCCCTTGGTGCCGGGGCCGTAGGGGAGCGATTTCTGCCCACCGACGTTTGGTGGCAGCATGTGGCGATGCTCGATGATTGGCCCCAACTCAAGGTCCATAAAGCGGCTGCAAAGGGTCGCTTAGGGAATCTCCGAACAAGTCCCAAGATGTGCTGAAATACGCCTGACCACCTGATCCGAGCCGCCCATGAGCCAGATGAGCTTTTCCGATTT
>NZ_FRDA01000014.1 GCF_900143095.1 Pseudomonas asturiensis
TACTCAGTCGAAGGGTTGTGCCTGGAAGTCAGTCTTCGTGAGCAAGCTCACTCCCACAGGTTGAAAACCGGTTCATCAGCCAGTGGGAGCGGACTTGTCCGCGAAGGGGCCGGTGTATTCAGTAGAAGGGTAGCGTCTGGAAGGCAGTCTTCGTGGACAAACGGAACGCCGCCCGGTCCACTCCTGCCAGGCTGAAAACCGGTTTCAGCCAGTGCGGACCTGGCGGCGTCTTAGATGCGGTGGGACCTCCCATCCTCACCCATGAACCCTCACCCACACGGTCACCAGAAGCGTCGCGGCGATTAGCCAGGCGACAGCAGCCAGCGCCAGCGAGGCTTCCAGGCGAAGCCGGTCAACCAGCAGGTAAAGCGCTGCGAGGTAGACGAAGTAGGGGATGATCGACCACATGCCGAACAGGATGGTGGTCTTCAGATCATCCAGTGAGCGGCCTTTGCCGACGATGTAGTGGGCAATCAGTGCAAAGGTCGGGAACAGCGGCACCAGCCCCGCGATGTAGTAATTGCGTGTCTTGGCCAGCGCCGCAAGGATCACCACAACGGCTGCGCCCAGCAGGGCCTTGAGTACCAGATCCAACACAATCTCCTGTTGCTATGACGCCATTGCGCTTTGATTGAAAGGCTTAGAGCCCGTATTTTTTGACCTTGTCGAACAGCGTGGTCTTGGCCATGCCCAGCTCCTGACTGGCCTGGCTGAGGTTGCCGCCGCTGCGTTGCAAGGCTTCACTGAGCAGGTTGCGCTCGAACGCTTCCACCGCCTCGGCAAATCCCAGACTCTGATTTTCGATCACCGTGCCGGTTTGTTTGAACGCAGGCAGGCCCAGGGAAAAACGCTCGGCCACGTTGCGCAGTTCCCGCACGTTGCCCGGCCAGTCATGGCTCATCAGGCTGGATATGGTCTGGCGATCCAGCGCCGGGGGCTCACGGTCGAAGCGCAGCGACGACAACTGCAGGAAGTGCTCGAACAGTTGCAGGATGTCCTCGCGTCGTTCGCGCAGTGGCGGAAGTTCGAGGGTCACCACATTCAGGCGGTAGTACAGGTCGCTGCGAAACTGATTGGTCTTGCCCAGCGCATTCAGATCGGACTTGGTGGCGGCAATGACCCGACAATCCACTGCCACGCTCTGGTTGGAGCCCAGGCGTTCCAGGGTGCGTTCCTGCAGGACGCGCAGCAGCTTGATCTGCAGATTGATCGGCATGCTTTCCACTTCATCGAGGAACAGCGTGCCGTTGTCGGCGTGTTCGATCTTGCCGATTCGGCGTTTTCCTGCACCGGTGAAGGCATTGGCTTCATGGCCGAATATTTCGGACTCGAACAGGCTTTCCGCCAGTCCTCCGCAGTTGAGGGCCACGAACTGGCTGTTCTTGCGTCGGCTGAAGTCGTGCAGGCAACGGGCGACCAGCTCCTTTCCGGTGCCGGTTTCGCCTTCGATCAATACATTGGCCGAGGTGTCGGCGACATTGGCGATCAGGGCGCGCAGGTTTTGCATGGCCGGTGAGCGACCGATGATCTTGCCTTCCAGCGAATTACGCTCGGCCAGTTGCCTGCGCAACGACCAGACTTCCCGCGCCAGTCCACGCTGTTCAAGCGCACGACGTGTGACGTCGACCAGACGCTCGGGTGAAAAAGGTTTCTCCATGAAGTCATAGGCACCGTCGCGCATGGCGCTGACGGCCATCGAAATATCGCCATGCCCGGTGATCAGCACCACGGGCAACGTGCTGTCGCGCGCCTTGAGCCGGCTCAGCAGCTCTAGCCCGTCGATGCCCGGCAGACGAATATCGCTGATGACGATGCCCGCAAAGTTGTCGCCGATGCGCAGCAAGGCTTCTTCGGCGCTCGGCACACCTTCGCTGGCGATGTCTTCCAGCGCCAGTGCCTGTTGGCAGCCCAGCAGCACATGCGGATCGTCTTCAACGATCAGCACGGTCAGGTCACTGTTGATGTTCATGGGTGTTGTCTCATGTCGGCTCGCCCGGGCGAGGTTCGGTTGGAGCGCCTTCGATGAACGGCAGGCACAGGACAAAAGTGGTGCCGCCGTCGGCGGGGTGCTCTGCACTCAGGCTGCCTCCCGCCGCGGCGGCCAGGCTTGCCGACAGCGTCAGGCCCAGCCCGAGGCCTTGTTCGCCCGGTTTGGTCGTAAAAAAGGGTTCGAACAGATGCTTGCGGGCCTGGCTGTCGATGCCATGGCCGTTATCGCGCACCAGCAGGCGGTAGCGCCCGTCGACGATGGCGCCCTCAAGCCAGAGTTCGGGGTGTGGCTGCGCATGCATGGCATCGAGTGCGTTGCCGATCAGATTAACGAGAATCTGCTCCAGTCGGGTTTGATCGATGGCCAGTGTGGCGTCGGCAAACGCCTGATGCAGCGTCAGCGCGGATTGCTCCAGGCGCACCGCGAGCAGCTGAAGCGCAGCGTCCGTGGCCTTGCTCAGTCTGGCCTGCCCCTTGTCGTCGCCACGTCGTGCGAAGGCGCGCAGGCTGGCCGTGATACGTCCCATGCGGTCTACCAGGTCATTGATGGTGCGCAGGTTGGCGCTTGCCGTCTCCAGCGCGCCCCGTTCCAGAAAGCGCACGGTATTGCCGGACAGTGTGCGAAGAGCGGCCAATGGCTGATTGAGTTCATGGGCAATGCTGGTGGACATCTGCCCGATAGCGGCAAGTTTGCCGGCCTGAACCAGTTCATCCTGGGCTTTGCGCAGTGTGTCTTCGGCCTGTCTTCGTTCGCGGATCTGCGCCTTGAGCCGTTCGTTACTGGCGCGCAGGTGTTCGGTACGTTCGGCAATCTTGCGTTCCAGCTCATTGTTGGCGGCCTGCAGGGCTTCACGTGCGGCCAGTCGGGTGGCAATCACTTTACGGCGCTCGTTCCAGGCGATCAGCAGAAACGCCACCAATGCGCAGGCTACGGCCACCAGCATGCCCTGGCTCGCGGCTTCACGGCGCAGGTCTTCAAGGGGGGTGAGCAGGGTCAGGTGCCAGGGGCTGTCGCTCAACGGGCGCGTCTGCGCCAGGTAGCTGACCTGGGTATGTTCGCGGTCCACGCTGACATTGGCCGGAAAGGTGAGTTTCTCGACGCCTTCGGAGAGGGACTCACGCTCCAGCGGGACCAACTCGTTGAGTGGCCACCAGTAATATTGCAGGCTGCGCGCCAGACGTTCCTTGATGTCCGGCGTCAGCGGGCGCACCGATTTCAGGCGGCGCGCCGGGTCGCTGGACAGAATGATGATGCCGTTCTCGTCGCTGACAAAGGCTTCCAGTCGCGCCCGCTGCCAGCGCTCCTCGAGGGCCTCCAGACGAACCTTGATCACGGCGACGCCGATGATCCGGCCTTTCTCTTCAAGACCGTGTGCCAGGTAATAGCCCGACTCGCCGGTGGTGGTGCCAATCCCGTAGAACCGTCCGGGCAGACCGCGCACGGCATCCTGAAAATAGGCACGGAAGGAAAGGTCTTCACCTTGATAACTGTCACTGTCGCGCCAGTTGCTGGTCGCCAGAACGCGGCCGGTCGTGTCCAGAACATAGATGGCCCGGCTGCGGCTGCGGCGGTTCAGGCCTTCCAGGTACCGGTTGACCTGCTGCTGCAGCTCGGGGCCTGGATCGTTGAGCAACTGCGAAACGCTGGATTCCAGTTCCAGAACGCTGGGCAGGTAGGTGTATTTGCTGATCTCGCTTTCGACTGTGCGCGCGTGCAGCTCCAGTTGACGTTCGCCGCTTTCGCTCAGGTTCTTGATGCCCTTGTTTTCGCTGACCAGATACGTCACGTAGCCGAGCCCGATCATCAGGAGGAAGATCAGCGGAGGCAGGAACAGTTGGCGAATCAGACGGGGTTTCACGGCGAGTGATGGCGGGGCTGCGCGATAGAGAGTGGGGTCGCATTTCATCACAGTCGTCCTGAACCGAACAGCTACCCGTGCTGCACGGGTAGCTGGCGATGTAGTGCTTAGTGCTGGAGGATCTTGGCGAGAAATTGCTGAGCGCGTTCGGAGCGGGCGGTCACGTCGCCGAAGAACTCCTCCTTGGCGCAGTCTTCAACGATCTGTCCCTTGTCCATGAAGATCACGCGATTGGCGACCTTTCGAGCGAAGCCCATTTCGTGGGTCACGCACATCATGGTCATGCCTTCGTGGGCCAGTTGCACCATGACATCGAGCACTTCGTTGACCATCTCCGGGTCCAGCGCCGAGGTCGGCTCGTCGAACAGCATGACCACCGGGTCCATTGCCAGTGCGCGGGCAATGGCTACGCGCTGCTGCTGACCACCGGAAAGCTGGCCGGGGTGCTTGTGGGCATGTTCGGACAGGCCCACACGATCCAGCAGTTTCAGGCCTTTCTCGGTGGCTTCAGCCTTGCTGCGGCCCAGTACCTTGATCTGCGCGATGGTCAGGTTTTCGACGATGGTCAGGTGCGGGAACAGCTCGAAATGCTGGAACACCATGCCCACGCGTGAGCGCAGTTTCGGCAGGTTGGTCTTGGAGTCGGAAATCGAGGTGCCATCGACCACGATATCGCCCTTCTGGAACGGCTCAAGGGCGTTCACGCATTTGATCAGGGTCGATTTGCCGGAACCGGACGGACCGCACACCACGACCACTTCGCCCTTGCTGACCTCAGTGCTGCAATCGGTCAGTACCTGGAAGTCCCCATACCACTTGTTGACGTTCTTGATGGAAATCATACGGCGAACCTTTTTTGCAAACGCTTCACCAGCAATGAGGCTGCGAAGCTGATCGTGAAATACACCAGACCGGCGATGACCAGGAACTCGTTGGCGCGACCAATGATGTCGCCGCTGGCGCGCGAGGCATTGAGGAAGTCAACCAGGCCGACGGTGTAAACCAGAGAGGTGTCCTGAAACAGAATGATGCTCTGTTGCAGCAGCAGGGGCGTCATCTTGCGAAAGGCCTGAGGCAGGATGATCAAACGCATCATCTGCCCATAGTTCATGCCCAGCGCCTGGGCTGCGCCCATCTGCCCCTTTGAAATCGACTGCACGCCGGCACGTACGATCTCGCAGAAGTAGGCTGCCTCGAACATCATGAAGGCCACGACGCAGGAGGTGAACGCACCGATCGGGGTGTCTTCCCCGGTAATCCAGCGCAGCACGAAGGGCACTGCCAGGTAGAACCAGGTGATCACCAGCAGCAGCGGGATCGAGCGAAAGTAGTTGACGTAGGCGCCCGCCAAATTGGCCAGCAGCTTGTTCGAGGACAGTCGCATCAACGCCAGAAGGGTGCCGAGCACCAGACCGCCGACGACACCCATCGCCATCAGCTTGAGGGTCATGACCATGCCGTTCCACAGACCCGGAAGGGCCGGAACAATGCCAGTGAAGTCCATTATTTACCTCCCACGGAAATCAGGCCGGGCACGGCGACTTTCTTCTCGATCACGCGCATCAGCAACATCAGGCTCATGTTCAGCGTGAAGTAGATGAGGGTGGCCAGGGTGAAGGCTTCGAACAGGTTCGCGGAAAACTCGGCGGTCTGCTTGGTCTGTGCAAGCAACTCCATCAGGCCGATCAGCGAGGCGACCGAGGAGTTCTTGAACACGTTCAGGAATTCGGAGGTAAGCGGCGGAATGATGATGCGATAGGCTTGCGGCAGCAGCACGTTCCAGTAAATCTGCGGCAGCTTGAACCCCATGGCGCGTGCGGCCGATTCCTGGCCTTTTGGAAGCGCCTGGATGCCGGTACGCACTTGCTCGCAGACGCGGGCAGCGGTGAACAGTCCCAGGCAGACCACGACGCTCAGAAACGCCGAGGTCGTCGGGTTGAGATCTTGCTTGTACCACTCCTGCAGGTTTTCAGGCAGCAGGTCCGGCACCAGAAAGTACCAGATGAACAGCTGCACCAGCAGTGGCACATTACGAAAGATTTCCACATAAATCGTGGCAATGCCCGATACCAGACGGCTTGGCACGGTGCGCATGACACCCAGCACCGAGCCCAGTATCAAGGCGATGATCCAGGCGACGACTGCAATGGCGATGGTCCAGCCCAGACCGGATATGAACCAGTCCAGATAGGTTTCGCTGCCGACGCCGGTGGACTTGAAGAACACGCCCCAGTCCCAGTTGTAATTCATCAGGGTCTCCCCCTCTTGTTCTATTGCTGTCGAGATGCACGCAGTGTCGGGTCCCGAGCGGATGATTCAGTCCGCTCGGGGAGCAATCGGTTCAGCGAGGCTGAACCGAAGCATCAGGCTTTCTTTTCTTCAACTGCTTTAGCAGTCTCTGCCGCCTGGTCTGTCGGGTTTTTGATCAGCTCCTGGATTTTCTCGCTCATCGGGAAATTAAGGTTCAAACCTTTTGGCGGAATCGCAGACTTGAACCACTTTTCGTAGATGGTGTTGATGTCGCCCGACTTGTAGGTAGCAACGATGGCGTCGTCCACGGCTTTCTTGAACGGTGCATCGCCTTTTCGAACCATGCAGCCATAGATTTCATAGGATTGCGCGGTGCCGGTTACGGCCCAGTCATCCGGCTTCTTGGCCTTGGCCATTTCGCCTGCCAGCAGCGCGTCGTCCATCATGAAGGCGACAGCACGGCCCGATTCCAGCATCTGGAAGGACTCGCCATGGTCTTTGGCGGAGATGACGTTCATGCCCATCTGCTTGTCGGCGTTCATCGCCTTGAGGATGCGCTCGGACGTGGTGCCAGCGGTGGTCACGACGTTCTTGCCCTTCAGGTCGTCGAAGTCCTTGTAGCTGGAATCTTTCTTGGACAGCAGACGGGTGCCGACTTCGAAGATGCCGACCGAGAAATCGACCTGCTGCTGGCGCTCTACGTTGTTGGTGGTGGAACCGCATTCCACATCAACGGTGCCGTTCTGAACCAGCGGGATACGGGTCTGGGACGTGACCAGGTTGTACTTGACCTTCAGGTCAGGCATGTCCAGTTCTTTCTTGATGCCTTCAACGATCTTCAGCTGGATGTCGTGGGAATAACCCATCGGCACGCCTGAGGCGTCAGCAATGTAGGAGAACGGAATAGAGGCGTCGCGGTGGCCGAGGGTGATGGTGCCGGACTCTTTGATCTTCTTCAGGGTGCCGGTCAATTCAGCCGCGAACACTGGAGTGCTAATCAGAGCGGCAGCGATTGCTGCGCCCAACAGATGGGGAACGATGCGCATCGATGAATCCTCGATTTTCATTTTTTATTGATAGGACGCCCTGAGGTCGCCCATTTCTTAACGATTGCCTCAACGGCGTCCTGGTCAGACACACGCGATTGTCGAAGCTGCCGATGCAAAAGGTAGAGCATGAGTCGTGCCAAGCTATTTGGATCGGCTCATGTCTTTGAAAATAAAGAATTTTTACCGGGTAGGGCGGTGCCGGGATGCCATTCGACGTCCGGGAAGCCGAACTTGAGGCTGACGGCTGTTCGGAAAACCGAATGATCGGGGGCTAAGGGGGGAAATGAAGTGTTACTACGGGAAAGATGTCATTTGCAGCGACAAAGGCACTGTTAGGGTCAGCTACGCGATAGGTCGCCGCAGAAAACGGAGAATGGGAAGTGGCCTGCCTGACAACCACGTCGGCAACCCGCTTCCCATAAAAACCTTTCTTCAGCCAGTGATGTGTTACGTAAACAGGGCGTTGTGCCTGCTCACGCCGCCTCGATCGCCGCCTTGTTGCGTGCAACCGTTTCCAGATAGCTGCGTACAGCCGCCTGTTCTTCCGGCGTGGTGAACAGACCCAGCTTGGTCCGACGCCACAGGATGTCTTCGATGCTGGTGGCCCATTCCTGATCGCACAAGTAATCGACCTCGCGGGCATACAGACCGCCGCCCAAAGGCTGGCCCATGTCTTCCAGGCTCTGCACGCCTTCCAGCAGACGCCAGCTACGGCTGCCATAGGTGATCGCCCAGCGTTTGGCGATAGGTGCCGGCAACCAGGTATGACGCCGGGTCAACTCGTTCGCCAGTGCCTCTGGCGTGGTCATGTCTTCACCACCTGGCAGTGCGGATTTTGCCGTCCAGCTTGGTTTCATCTGCGTGAAGAACGGGGCCAGTTGCGCCATGGCCGACTCGGCCAGCTTGCGATAGGTGGTCAGCTTGCCGCCGAACACCGACAGGATGGGCGCTTCGTCGGCACCGCCAGACAACGACAACGTGTAATCACGCGTGATCGCCGACGGGTTGTCGGACTCGTCATTGCACAGAGGGCGTACGCCTGAGTAGGTGTGCAGCACATCGGCGCGGGTCAGTTGCTTCTTGAAGTGGTCGTTGGCCACTTTGAGCACGTAATCCATCTCGGCTTCGGTGATCTCCACTTTGTTCGGATCACCCTGATATTCACGGTCGGTGGTGCCGACAATGGTGAAGTGCTCCATGTACGGGATGGTGAACACGATGCGCTTGTCTTCGTTCTGCAGAATGAAAGCGTGCTCGCCTTCATATAGCTTGGGCACAATCAAATGGCTGCCCTGGATCAAGCGAATGCCGTAGGCCGACTCAAGCTTGAGGTCTTCACGAATGAACTTGGCCACCCACGGGCCTGCGGCGTTGACCAGCGCCTTGGCGTGAATCGAAAACAGGCTGCCGTCGCTGCGTTCCAGGTGCAAGTGCCACATGCCTTTGATACGGCGCGCGCTGACGCAACGGGTCTGGGTATGGATGTGTGCGCCGTTTTCCCGCGCCGCCATGGCGTTGAGCACGACCAGACGGGCGTCATCGACCCAGCAGTCAGAGTATTCGAAACCACGGGTGATGCTGGAATTCAGCGGGCTGTCCGCGCCGAAACGAATGGTGCGCGAGGCGGGCAGCTTTTCACGCTTGCCCAGGTGGTCATACAGGAACATGCCGGCACGGATCATCCACGCCGGACGCAGATGCGGACGGTGCGGCAATACAAAACGCATCGGCTTGACGATATGTGGTGCTTTGGCCAACAGCACCTCACGCTCTGCCAGCGCCTCGCGCACCAGACGGAATTCGTAGTGTTCCAGATAGCGCAGGCCACCGTGGATCAGCTTGCTGCTGGCCGACGAAGTGTGACTGGCAAGGTCGTCTTTCTCACACAGGAAGACCGACAAGCCTCGACCGGAGGCGTCTGCCGCAATCCCGACGCCATTGATGCCACCACCGATCACGGCGATGTCGTAGACCTCGGAGAGAGGGGCGGCGGTTGTCGCGTGGGTCTGGGGCATTGTTGGCCTCCTGAAGAATGCTTGAGTCTGACTCGAAAGGCGAATCTGAACATTAATGTTCACTTTCGAAAATCATAGCTCAATAAAAATCCCCTAGCCAGCGAGTATTGATTGAAATTACTGATGAAGACTGTAGAAAAGAACAAAAATGAACATTGTAGGACGGGATCGATGGGGGTTCTGAATCGTAGGCAGCGTCTGCGAACAGCGGCCCAGAGCGTTTGATTGAGTCTGCGGCGCAGGTGTTACGGCAGTCGATGCATGACTGCGGGAGACGATTTGCCGGCGAAGCGTTTTTCCAGTCGACCGGTCGGTGCCTGGAATAATGCGGTCATCGGCAAGCCGCCGCCTACCACTCACGTTCCTGCAGCAGGCTCGCGAAAGGCGTCTATTGCTTCATAAGGCTGAATAGCCTGGCCTGCGGCTGTCTTTTCAGACCACTTCAAGCCGAATCTTGTGCTGGGTCAGCAACTGCTGCAGCCCAGGCACGGGCGGCTGGTCGGTCACCAGGCAATCGATCAGCGTGATCGGTCCAAGCCTGACCATCGCATTGCGGCCGAACTTGCTGGAGTCGGCCGCCAGCAGCACCTTTCGGGCGTTGGCAATGATCGCCTGAGACACGCGGACTTCCTGATAATCGAAATCCAGCAGGCTGCCATCCTCATCGATGCCGCTGATGCCGACCAGCGCAAAATCCACCTTGAACTGCGAGATGAAGTCGACACTGGCCTGACCCACCACTCCGCCATCACGGCGCACATTACCGCCCGCCAGCAGCACCTCGAAATCATCCTTGGCGCTCAGGATCGAGGCGACGTGCAGGTTATTGGTGATGATTTTCAGGTTGTTATGGTTGAGCAGGGCGCGAGCAATGGATTCAGTGGTGGTGCCGATATTGATGAACAGCGAGGCGTTGTCGGGAATTTGTGCGGCGATGGCTTCGGCGATTCGCTGCTTTTCATCGCGCATCTGATCCGCACGCATGGCGTAGGCGGTGTTTTCAATGCTGGAGTCGTAGGCTGCGCCGCCGTGGTAGCGACGCAGCAGGGTCATTTCCGCAAGCTGATTGATGTCTCGACGGATGGTTTGCGGGGTCACGACGAACAGCGTCGCCATCTCATCGATGCTGACGTAGCCGCGATCACGGACCAGTTCGAGGATCTGTTGTTGGCGGGGAGGCAGGTTCATTGTTTTTCCTTGGGCGCCCACTGCAAATGGCGCCCATCATGCCGCAGGGACATGGGCTCTGTCAGCCGGAATCCTGCTCACCGCCAGAGCGGGGTGCTTACTCCTCGTTTTCGTGGGGTTCCCAGTCACGGGTACGGGCCACGGCTTTCTGCCAGCCCGCGTAGAGCTTCTCTTTTTGGGCTTCTTCGCACAGCGGTTCGAACACCCGCTCGATCACAGCCTTGTTGCGCAGCTCATCCAGGCTGCTCCAGAACCCGATAGCCAGACCGGCGAGGAATGCGGCACCCAGCGCCGTCGTCTCGCGCATTTGCGGGCGTTCCACGTGCGTACCCAGAATGTCGGCCTGGAACTGCATCAGGAAGTTGTTGGCCACGGCACCGCCGTCCACACGTAGCGACTTGAGGCGTTCACCGGAGTCCTGTTGCATGGCGTCCAGCACGTCCCGAGTCTGGTAGGCGATGGATTCCAGCGCTGCACGGATGATGTGGTCGACTTTCACGCCACGTGTCAGGCCGAACAGTGCGCCACGCGCATACGGGTCCCAGTAGGGCGCGCCCAGACCCGTGAAGGCCGGGACGAGGTAGACGCCGTTGCTGTCCTTGACCTTGTTGGCGAAGTATTCGGTGTCCAGTGCGTCGTTGATGATCTTCAGTTCGTCGCGCAGCCACTGCACGGTCGAGCCACCATTGAAGACAGCCCCTTCCAGCGCATACGCCACTTCGCCCCGCGGACCGCAGCCGATGGTGGTGAGCATGCCGTGCGCCGACTTCACCGCTTTCTTGCCGGTGTTCATGAGCAGGAAGCAGCCGGTGCCGTAGGTGTTTTTTGCCTGGCCTGGCTCAACGCACATCTGACCGAACAGCGCCGCTTGCTGGTCGCCCGCAATACCCGCGATCGGGATGCCGCTCTTGCTGTGACCGTAGACCTCGGACGATGCCTTGACCTCGGGCAGGATCTCACGCGGGATGTCGAGCGCATCGAGCATGCGCTGGTCCCATTCCAGCGTATGGATGTTGAACAGCATGGTGCGCGAGGCGTTGGTGTAGTCGGTGACGTGGACCTTGCCGCCGGTGAATTTCCAGATCAGCCAGGTATCGATGGTGCCGAACATCAAATCACCCTTGCGGGCGCGCTCGCGGCTGCCTTCGACGTTGTCCAGGATCCATTTGACCTTGGAGCCTGAGAAGTACGGGTCGATGACCAGCCCGGTGGTGTCCTTGATGTATTCCTCAAGACCGTCGCGCTTGAGCTGCTGGCAGATTTCGGTGCTGCGACGGCATTGCCAGACGATCGCGTTATAGATCGGGCGGCCGGTATCGCGTTCCCAGATCACGGTCGTTTCGCGCTGGTTGGTGATCCCGATGGCAGCAATCTGGTTGTGGTGCAGATCGGCCTGGGCCAGCGCTTTGGTCATGCACGCGGTCTGGGTGGCGAAGATTTCCATCGGGTCGTGCTCGACCCAGCCCGCTTGCGGGTAATGCTGGACGAATTCGCTTTGGGCAGTGCTCACCACATTGGCGTCGCGGTCGAAGATGATGGCCCGCGAGCTGGTGGTGCCCTGGTCAAGGGCAATGATGTAGTTCTTGTTCTGTGTGTCAGTCATGTCGATTGCCTTGCATTATTGGGTGGAATTCAAGATGACGCTTGAGCCTTGCCGCGAACCGCGTGGGTATCTTTGAGGGTGTTCTTTTCGTTTTCAACAGGGGCGGCGTCAGGCAGGTGACGCGCAATCAATGCGCGATAGCCCGCTGCGCCCAGGCAGGCACCCAGAATGGGCGCAAAAATCGGAACCAGAAAGTAGGGTATGTCACGACCGCCGGTAAACGCTATCTCGTCCCATCCTGCGATGAACGTCATCAGCTTGGGGCCGAAGTCTCGTGCCGGGTTCATGGCAAATCCGGTCAGCGGACCCATGGCGCTGCCGATCACGGCGACCAGGAGGCCGATCAGCAGTGGCGCGAGCGGGCCGCGAGGCAGGCCGTTATTGTCATCGCCCAGCGCCATGATGACGCCCATCAGAATGGTGGTGATGACCATCTCGACCAGAAAGGCCTGGCCTACGGAAATGGCAGGGTTGGGATAGGTCGAGAACACCGCCGCCAGTTCAAGGCTCTGCTCACTGCCACGAATGATGTGGTGGGCATGTTCGAAGTCGAAAAAAAGGCTGATGTACAACAGGTACACAAGACCTGCACCGCAGAACGCGCCGGCGACCTGCGAGGCGATATAAAAGGGCAGTTTTCGTTTTTCGAATCCGGCAAACAGGCTTAGCGCGATGCTGACGGCCGGGTTGAGGTGCGCCCCTGAAATGCCCGCGCTCAGGTAGATGCCCATGCTGACGGCCATGCCCCAGATGATGCATATTTCCCAGAGCCCTAAGGTGGCACCCCCGACCTTGAGCGCTGCAACGCATCCGGTCCCGAAAAAAATCATCAGCGCGGTGCCCAGAAATTCCGCAGTACATTGTCCGGTCAGAGTCGGTTGTCGGGTTGTGATGGTCATGAATACCTCATTCTTGTTTTTGTTGCGGCACCGTATGCAGGCACGGATGCCCATTATCTCGGCGCTTCAGAACGCACTGGGCTTCTGATCACTGAAGCGAGTTATACCGAAAATCAGCGTTCGATAATATTCGTAAACGAAAAAATATAGACAAGAAAGAACCCTGTCAAAGGTCGGAACTGAACGGTCACGGAAAAATATCATGCTCGGGGCTTAGTTCGTTTCTGCATGTTTTGTAGGAAAAGTCTTTATGGTTTTAAATAGCCATCAGTGTTGCAGGCATTGCCAATCAAGGTGCTTGCCGATTATTTGCCTTAAAGTAATGACTGCCTTGAACTGCCCGGAGTGATAAATGACCCCCGCCTTGGATTTATTGAAAAAAGTTCGCGCCGAACATCGCATTCATAGTTATGAGCACGACCCCAAAGCGGCCTCGTACGGTCTGGAGGCAGCAGAAAAGCTGGGGCTGGAGCCTGCGCGGGTGTTCAAGACGCTGTTGGCGAGCACTGAAAAGGGCGAATTGCTGGTGGCGGTGGTGCCGGTCGTCGGAACGCTTGACCTCAAGGCGCTGGCACAGGCGGCCGGGGCCAAGAAAACCGAAATGGCCGACCCTGCGGCCGCGCAACGCTCGACCGGTTATCTGCTGGGGGGCATCAGCCCGCTAGGGCAGAAAAAGCGCTTGCGCACCTTCATCGACGAAACGGCAACACCGTTCGAGACAATATTTGTCAGTGCGGGGAGACGAGGGCTGGAAGTTGAACTGTCAGCGCAGGTGCTGGCGACCCACACCAACGCCGCCTTCGCAGCGATCGGTCGCGAATGAGTGACTGTTCAGACGCTGACCGAATGCGTGGCCACACTGCCGGGCGCGGCGAACAGAACCAGATGATCGGCGGCGACCTGAATACCCACGTCTTCGCCCGTCATGTGATCGGCATGGCTGGGGAAAATCGCTTCCAACTGACTGCCCGTCGGTAACTGCAGGCGATACAGGGTTGAAGCGCCCTGGAAGGTACGGCCGATGACCCGAGCTTTCAGCGGGCTTTGCGGCGCATGGATAATGTCGTCCGGGCGCAGCAACACATCCACTGCGCTGCCGCTCACGCCAGGATACGCCCGGTTACCGCGCAGTACACCCAGTTCTGTGTGGACGGACTCATGGTCGATCATCTGTCCGCGAATGAAATAGCCCTGACCAATGAAGCTGGCGACATACGGTGTCTGCGGTTCATGGTACAGGTTGTAAGGCGTATCCCACTGTTCCAGCCTGCCTTCTTTGAAAACACCTACGTGGTCACTGACCGCGAATGCTTCTTCCTGATCATGGGTCACCAGAATCGCACTGGTGCCACGGGCCTTGAGGATATCGCGTACTTCATGGCTCAGGCGCCTGCGCAGTTCGCCGTCCAGATTGGAAAACGGCTCATCCAGCAACAGCAGTTGGGGTTCTGGCGCCAGGGCGCGAGCGAGCGCTACGCGTTGCTGTTGTCCGCCGGAGAGTTCGTGCGGATAGCGCTTGCCCAGACCGCCCAGGTTGACCAGTTCCAGCAGTTCACTCGTCACCTGTTCAAGGCGCGGGTGCTTGCGAATCCCGAACGCGACGTTTTCAACGACGCTCAGGTGGGGAAACAGTGCGTAATCCTGGAACACCATGCCGATCCGGCGTTTCTCTGGTGCCAGCGTCCAGCCCGGACGAGAAATCACTTCACCTGCCAAGGTGATTTCGCCCGCGTGGACAGGCTCGAAACCGGCGATGGCACGCAGTGTCGTGGTCTTGCCGCAGCCCGAGGATCCCAGCAGGCAGCCTATATCGCCGGCGTTGAGGTGCAGATTGAGGTCCTGCACCACACGCTGGTCCTGATAGCCGCAGGCCAGATTACGCAGGTTCAGCAGCAACGACTGACTCATGCGGGCTGGCAGGCTGGCGCGACGAGAAACTCCAGGAGCGCCTTCTGGGCATGCAGACGGTTTTCTGCCTGATCCCAGGCCACCGAGCGCGAATCGTCGAGCAGATCGACACTGATCTCTTCGCCACGGTGAGCGGGCAGGCAGTGCATGAACAGCACGTCCTTGTCGGCCAGGTCGAGCAACGCGCGAGTGACCTGAAACGGCGCAAACAACGCCATGCGTTTGGCGGTTTCTTCTTCCTGTCCCATTGAGGTCCAGACGTCGGTGCTGACCAGATGCGCGCCTTCGACTGCAGCTTTCGGGTCGCGAACGATCGTCACGCGGTTACCGGCCAGCGTCATGAATTCAGGATTGGGCTCGTAGCCCAGCGGGCAGGCCACACGCAAGTTGAAGTCGAACTTGATCGCTGCCTCTATATAGCTGTTGCACATGTTGTTGCCATCACCGATCCAGGCCACCGTCTTGCCCTTGATCGAGCCGCGATGTTCGAGGAAGGTCTGCATATCGGCCAGCAGCTGGCACGGGTGCAGATCATCGGACAGGCCGTTGATCACTGGCACTCGAGAGTTGGCGGCGAACTCGATCAGGTTGTTGTGGGCGTAGGTGCGGATCATCACCGCATCGAGCATGCGTGACATGACCTTTGCGCTGTCGGCAATCGGCTCGCCACGCCCCAGTTGCGTGTCGCGGTGGGACAAAAAGATGGCCTGACCGCCCAGCTGGATCATTCCGGCTTCAAAGGAAAGACGGGTACGTGTCGAGGATTTTTCGAAAATCATCCCCAGCACCCGATTCTTCAACGGTTCAAAAAGCACGCCGCGATTTCGCAGGTCTTTAAGCTCTACGCCACGACGGATCAAGCCCAGGAGTTCGTCTGGGGTGTAATCCATCATCGAGAGAAAGTGCCTGGCGTTCATGATTAACTACCTTTTTTGCAACAGACCGCAAAATGTCAAAGCCGGGTTTTATCGGGAAAACGGGCGAGATCAGCGGAGAAAGCCGCACTAGGCGACGAATAAGGAAGGCGCGATAGTATAAAAAAATGTCGCGTCTTACCAATGCCATACGTAACTTGGAACATTGCCATGTGTATCGGCGTCAGGATCAATGTCGGGTCTGAGGCCTGATCCGGGCAAAACCCTGATGGCTCAGATGAAGGCTAATAGCCATCTAGTCATTTTCCAAAGGCAGCATTTGTACACTGCCCAAACCGGGCTTGGCAATTAGTACCCATCCTGTAACAGTCCCTCAGGCAAATGCGACCTGCTTCACGCCGTTTGAAGCAGAGCCATTTCCTTAATTTCGGGCGTAGGTTATAAAGCGTTGTCGTACCATCATTTGATCGGGGAGATTGGGAATGGACTCAAAAGAGCGTCAATTAACGGAACTGCTCGGGCTGACTGCCCGTACCTTGACCCACCTGACAGCTTCCATGACCTCAATGTCTTTCGAACTGCTGCGCAGTGAAGACGAGGTGACGCGTTCTGCAGGTCGTCGCATGATCGATCGCATGGCCACCATCAGCTCGGGGCTCGACGAACACTGGCGCCTGATCGGCGATCTGACCGGCGTGCACGTGGCCCAGGAGCAAATCGAGACCGTGACCGAAATCCAGTTGCAGCGCAAAGTGGTTACCCCTATCGGCGGCTAATGATCGAGTCCATCCGCCCGCCTGATGCACCCTGATTCATGAGACGAACCCGAGTGGCGCAGGTCCCCGTCACGCACCATAGTGTCTGTTCCGCAATCGATGGATTGCCATGACAACACTATGAGGCAGCGATGAGCCGGACCGAACACCACCGTGCCTGTCATCTGTGTGAGGCCATTTGTGGTCTGACCATCGAAACCGCCATTGAGCCTGACGCCACGCGTCGCATCACTTCGATCAAGGGTGATCCGCTCGACAGCTTCAGTCGCGGCCATATCTGCCCGAAGGCCGTTGCGCTTCAGGACATCCAGAACGACCCGGATCGCCTGCGCCAGCCCATGCTGCGTTCAGGCGATCAATGGCAACCGATTGCCTGGCAGGATGCGTTTGATCTGGTGGCCGAGCGATTGTCTGCCCTTCAGCAACGCGACGGACAAAACGCGGTGGCGGTCTATCAAGGCAATCCCAGTGTTCACAATTACGGGCTGATGACCCACAGCAACTATTTTCTGGGTCTGCTCAAAACACGTAATCGTTTCTCCGCGACGTCCGTCGATCAGTTGCCTCATCACCTCACCAGCTTTCTGATGTACGGCCACGGCATGCTTTTGCCGATTCCGGACATCGATCACACCGACTTCATGCTGATCCTGGGCGGTAACCCGCTGGCGTCCAATGGCAGCATCATGACTGTTCCCGATGTGGAAAAACGCCTGAAAGCCATCCAGGGCCGTGGTGGCAAGGTTGTGGTGGTCGATCCTCGGCGCAGCGAGACCGCAGCCATTGCCGATCAGCACCTGTTCGTGCGGCCCGGCGGTGATGCTGCGTTGCTGTTCGGACTGCTTCACACCCTGTTCGAAGAGGGGTTGACCCGCGAAAGCCATTTGCCGGTCGAGGGGCTCGATCAGGTACAGGCAGCCATTGGAGCATTCAGTGCCGAGGCCATGAGCGCGCGCTGCGGCATCGCTGCGCAGCAGATCCGTCAACTGGCCCGGGACTTCGCCTCAGCCGACAAAGCCGTCTGCTATGGGCGCATGGGTGTTTCCACTCAGGCGTTCGGCACGTTGTGCCATTGGCTGGTGCAGCTCATCAATCTGGTCACTGGCAACCTGGATCGTGTGGGCGGCGTGCTCTGCACCCAGCCCGCGGTGGACATTGTTGGCTCCACGTCCGGCGGGCATTTCAACCGCTGGCAGAGCAGGGTCTCAGGTTTGCCCGAGTACGGCGGTGAATTGCCGGTATCGGCGCTTGCCGAAGAGATGCTTGTGGAAGGGGAGGGGCGCGTGCGTGCGCTGGTGACGGTCGCGGGCAACCCTGTTTTGTCGACGCCCAACGGGCGCCAACTGGAAAAGGCGCTTGAGGACCTGGAGTTCATGGTCAGTATCGACCTGTACATCAACGAAACCACGCGCTACGCCGACCTGATCCTGCCTTCGACGTCGGCACTGGAGAACGATCATTACGACACCACGTTCAATACCCTTGCGGTACGTAATGTCACGCGCTTCAATCGCGCGATTTTCGATAAGCCCGAAGGTGCATTGCACGACTGGGAAATCTTCGTCGGTCTGGCCGAGGCGTTCGCCACCCGAACCGGCAAAGAACTGAAACCGACAATGCCGCCTGCGCAGATGATCGATTACGGATTACGCAGCGGACGCTACGGTGACGCTTCCGGGCATCAACTCTCGCTGGCGACGCTTGATGCCCATCCCCATGGACTTGACCTTGGTGCGCTGCAACCCAACCTGCGCGAACGCTTGAAAACCGCCAACGGCCACGTCCAGGCCGCGCCTGACGTCATCATGGCCGACCTCGCCCGCTTCAAGGACTCCGCCGTTGTGCCGGCTGGCGAATTGCTATTGATCGGACGCCGGCATGTGCGCAGCAACAATTCGTGGATGCACAATTATCACCGCCTGGTGAAAGGCAAGCCGCGGCATCAACTGTTGATGCATCCCGACGACCTCAGCAGTCGTGGCCTGAGCGACGGGCAGCAGGTGCAGGTCAGTTCGCGGGTCGGCACGATCGAGGTTCAGGTGCTGGGCAGTTCGGACATGATGCCGGGCGTCGTGAGTTTGCCCCATGGCTGGGGTCATGCTCGTCAGGGTGTGCGAATGGAGATTGCGTACAACCAGCCTGGCGTCAGTGCCAATGACCTGACTGATGAGCGGCTGCTCGATGTGCTTTCCGGCAACGCTGTGTTGAATGGTGTGCCGGTGCAGGTCGCCGGTTGTTAAGCTTCAAGGCAGAGCGTCTGACTCGGGATTCCGTTACAATGCGCCACCGTGCCGACAACTGAGTCGGAAAATTCAGCCGAGGTGCTTCATGGATATCATCGAAACGATCAAAGAGCAGATTGCCAACAACACCATTCTGCTTTACATGAAAGGCGCTCCGAACGCGCCACAGTGCGGTTTTTCGGCCAAGGCTTCCCAGGCATTGATGGCGTGTGGCGAAAAATTCGCGTACGTCGACATCCTGCAGAACCCTGAAATCCGCGCCAACCTGCCCAAGTACGCCAACTGGCCGACTTTCCCACAGTTGTGGGTGGCCGGTGAACTGGTCGGCGGCAGCGACATCATCACCGAGATGATGGCGGACGGCTCGCTGCAAGAGCTGGTCAAGAACGCATCGGCCGCCAAGGCCGAGTAAAACCGCACGGTGATGGATCGGTTGTAACAGGCCGATGCATCAAGCGGTTTTAAAGACAAGAAAAAGCCCGCTCTCCAATGGAGGCGGGCTTTTTCATTGCAGCGTGTCCGACGATCAGTCGCCCATCTGCGATTGCAGGTAGTTTTCGATACCTACTTTGTCGATCAGGCCCAATTGGGTTTCCAGCCAGTCGATGTGCTCTTCCTCGGACTCGAGGATATCTTCCAGCAGTTCACGGCTGCCGAAGTCGCCAACGGTTTCGAAGTGGGCGATGGCTGCTTTCAGGTCAGCCAGACCTTTCTGCTCGATCTTCAGGTCGCACTCAAGCATTTCCTTGGTGTGCTCACCGATCAGGATCTTGCCCAGGTCCTGCAGATTAGGCAGGCCTTCAAGGAACAGGATGCGCTTGATGATCTTGTCAGCATGCTTCATCTCGTCGATGGACTCGTGATACTCGTGCGCACCCAGCTTTTTTAGACCCCAGTCTTCATACATGCGCGCATGCAGAAAATACTGGTTGATGGCGACCAGCTCGTTTCCGAGGATCTTGTTGAGATGCTGGATGACTGTAATGTCGCCTTTCATGTTCGCGGTCCTGCCAATGGCTTGTGTATATAAGCCGCGAGTGTGAGCTGCCCTTGAATGTCTGTCAAACCTAAGTTGTTGAATAATAAGTGAAATTAAATAGGAATAAGAATGTTTGAGTTCCGCATCTTGACGCTAAGCGCTTGAATTACAGGCATAAAAAAACCGGACATCAAGTCCGGTTCTTCGAAATGGGGTAATCAGGCCGCTGTAAATTCTGTGGTATAGGCCAGTGCAGCGTGACTGCTTTGCAGCTCGGTCAGGGTATCACGCACCACTTCCTTCGCCAGGCAGGCGCATTTGCCGCACTTGCTTGCAACACCCAGCGTCTCGCGAACTTCACGATAACTGCAGCAGCCTTCCAGAATGGCTTCCCGGATTTGACCGTCAGTAACACCTTGGCAGAGACAAACATACATAAGCTATGGACCATCGCTGGTTTATGGCTGGGTGATCAGGAGACTAATGGTAATGAGAATGCTTGTCAAAACTGTTTTGGGTTAGATTCAGGCAGAGCGATGAGTGGTCATCCTGATTTGGACGTCGAGCAGGTTTACTGGCGGGGGAAACATGAAAAAACCGGCACAAGGCCGGTCTGTTCATCAGCAGGGCATGACTCAGTCGTCGAAGTCTTCCCAGCCGCCCATTTCCTTCCAGCGATTGACGATGCCGCAGAACAGCTCGGCAGTCTTTTCCGTGTCATAGCGGGCCGAGTGGGCTTCACGGCCGTCAAAATCGATACCGGCGGCCTGACAGGCCTTGGCCAGTACGGTCTGACCGTAAGCCAGGCCCGCCAGTGTTGCGGTGTCGAAGCTTGAGAACGGGTGAAACGGGTTGCGTTTCATGTCCAGTCGAGCGACGGCAGCGTTCAGAAAGCCAAGGTCGAAGCTGGCATTGTGGCCGACCAGCACCGCGCGCTTGCAGCCATTGGCCTTGAGAGCCTTGCGCACGCCACGGAAGATATCGGTCAGCGCGGTCTCTTCGCTGACCGCCATGCGCAGCGGGTGATCGAGCTTGATACCGGTGAACTCCAGCGCAGCGGCTTCGATGTTCGCGCCTTCGAACGGCTCGACGCGGAAGAAATGCGTGTGCTCCGGGAACACGAAGCCTCTTTCGTCCATGCCGATGGTGACAGCTGCAATTTCCAGCAGCGCATCGGTGGCTGAATTGAAGCCACCGGTTTCTACATCGATGACGACCGGCAGGTAACCGCGAAAGCGGGCAGCCATCGGATGGCGTGATCCAACGCCACCACCATGACCTTCCAGTTCGTCGTCGAAATGATCTTCACTCACGCGTTTTCCTCCAGGCGCCAGC
This sequence comes from Pseudomonas asturiensis, assembly GCF_900143095.1. Taxonomy (GTDB): domain Bacteria; phylum Pseudomonadota; class Gammaproteobacteria; order Pseudomonadales; family Pseudomonadaceae; genus Aquipseudomonas; species Aquipseudomonas asturiensis. The sequence goes on from NZ_FRDA01000014.1 coordinate 20,969, forward strand.
GCAGTTTTTCACCTGCGCGCAGCGGTATTACGGACAACTCGCCAAACGGCAGGCTGGCAGGGGCGGTCCACTCTTCACGCACCAGCGTGATGGTGTCCTGGTTGGCAGGCAGGCCGTAGAACGCCGGACCGTGAAGGCTGGCAAAGCCCTCCAGTTGGTCCAGGGCATTACGTTGCTCAAAGGCTTCTGCGTACATTTCGATGGCAGCGTAAGCGGTGTAGCAGCCGGCGCAACCACAGGCCGCTTCCTTGGCATGTTGCGCATGCGGAGCGGAGTCTGTGCCCAGGAAGAACTTGCCGTTGCCACTGGTAGCGGCATCGAGCAGGGACGACTGGTGCGTGTTGCGCTTGAGAATCGGCAGACAATAGAAGTGCGGCCGAATACCGCCTACCAGCATGTGGTTGCGGTTATAGAGCAGGTGGTGCGCGGTGATGGTCGCTGCGACATTGGCCGATGCTTCGTTGACGAACTGCACGGCCTCGCCGGTGGTGATGTGTTCGAACACCACTTTGAGCGTCGGGAAGCGTTCGACAACGCGTCGCAGGTGTTCATCGATGAACACCTTCTCGCGATCGAATACGTCGATTTCGCCCCGCGTGACCTCACCGTGCACCAACAGCAGCATGCCGACTTCGGCCATGGCTTCAAGCGCAGGGAAAATCTTGTCGATGCCGGTCACGCCCGAGTCGGAATTTGTCGTGGCGCCAGCCGGATACAGCTTGGCCGCGTGGACAAAACCGCTGGCCTTGGCGGTGCGCACGTCTTCCGGCGTTGTCTGGTCGGTGAGGTACAGCACCATCAACGGCTCGAAGCGGCTGCCGGCCGGGCGTGCAGCGAGAATGCGCTGACGATAGGCATCGGCTTGCTGTGCATTGCGAACGGGCGGCACAAGGTTGGGCATGATGATTGCGCGGCCAAAGGTGCGCGCTACGTCAGCGACGGTGTGGGGCAAAACAGCTCCGTCACGGAGATGGATGTGCCAGTCGTCGGGACGCAGTAGGGTCAGGCGGTCAGACATTGGGGATTCCAGGCGGGTCAAACTCGCAGGGAATGCTACCGGAAAAGACTCTCTCAGGCACCCGCTATCAAGTTTTGTAGGAAGTTACCGATAGCTCGACATAGAAAGCGTTTTTTGTTTCGCGATCATTTCAAGTGGAGCCTCCCGTGCGCCAGCGATATCTAGCCCTGCTCAGCGTGTTCGCCAGCCTTCCAGCGATGGCCATCAGTTTCCAGACGCGTCTGGAGAGCATCGAGTGGAAAGTGGAGGGCGATCAGTTCGAGTGCCGTCTGACTCAGCCCATCACCGATTTCGGTGTGGGTGAGTTCGTGCGCCGTGCGGGTGAGCAGGCCACATTCCGGCTCAAGGCGTCCTACAACATGCTGGGCAACGGTTCTGCGACATTGCTGGCGGCTGCGGCGCCCTGGCAGCCGGGGCGGGGCGACATCAACCTGGGGTCGGTGCGCGTCAGCAACGGCGAAATACCGTTCAATACCTCTCATGCTCAGGCCGGACGTCTGATCAACGGCCTGATGGAGGGACGCACCCCGCTGATCCGTCACTATTCCCGCGATGGCGGGCAGATGGAGGTGCGCCTGCTGCCCGTCAAGTTCAGCAAGGCGTTCACCGAATATCAGGCCTGTACCGCGAAACTGCTGCCGATGAACTTCGATCAGGTCAAACAGGCCGAGGTCGGTTTCCCTGGCGGCGGCATCGAACTGGACGCCGCTGCCAAAGCGCGTCTGGACAATATGGTTGCGTATCTGAAGGCCGACCCGACGGTCAACCATATCGAGCTCGACGGTCACTCCGACAACAGCGGCAATCGCCTGACCAACCGCGACCTGTCACGTCGTCGTGCCCTTGCAGTCATGGATTACCTGAAAGCCCAAGGCATTCCAGAGCAGCAGATCACCTTGCGCTTCCATGGCGAGCGATACCCGTTGGCGCCCAACACCAACAACGCCAATCGCGCACGCAACCGTCGGGTCAACGTTCACCTTGAGCGTGTTGCGCCCGAAGAACGCCCGGTGCCAGTGGCCTCGGCCAGCGCTGCTCACATGTCTTGACAACCCCTCCTTATCTGTCGCGAGGCTGACAAAACCTGTCGCCTCGTCGTCACAAGCTGTCGCGCCCCTGTAAATTTGCTGCTTTGAACGGTAGAATCGTCGGTTTTCCGTACAACGCGGTGGAGTGATGGCATGGCGGACGTAAACAAGGTAGTTCTCGCGTATTCCGGTGGTCTGGATACTTCGGTAATCCTCAAGTGGCTGCAGGACACGTACAACTGCGAAGTGGTGACTTTCACTGCTGACCTGGGTCAGGGCGAGGAAGTCGAGCCTGCACGCGCCAAGGCTCAGGCCATGGGCGTCAAGGAAATCTACATCGACGATCTGCGTGAAGAGTTCGTTCGCGACTTCGTGTTCCCGATGTTCCGTGCCAACACTGTCTACGAGGGCGAGTACCTGCTGGGTACTTCCATCGCACGTCCTCTGATCGCCAAGCGTCTGATCGAAATCGCCAACGAAACCGGCGCTGATGCCATTTCCCATGGCGCAACCGGCAAAGGCAACGATCAGGTGCGTTTCGAGTTGGGCGCCTACGCACTCAAACCGGGTGTAAAAGTGATTGCCCCTTGGCGCGAGTGGGATCTGCTGTCGCGTGAGAAGCTGATGGACTATGCCGAGAAGCATGGCATTCCGATCGAGCGCCACGGCAAGAAGAAATCGCCGTACTCCATGGACGCCAACCTGCTGCACATCTCCTATGAAGGCGGCGTGCTGGAAGACACCTGGACCGAACACGAAGAAGACATGTGGCGCTGGACCAAGTCTCCTGAAGACGCGCCGAATGTCGCGACCTACCTGGAGCTGACTTATCGCAATGGCGATATCGTCGCGCTGGACGGTGTTGAAATGACCCCGGCGACTGTCCTGGCCACCCTGAACCGCATCGGCGGCGAGAATGGTATCGGTCGTCTGGACATCGTGGAAAACCGTTATGTGGGCATGAAGTCCCGTGGCTGCTACGAGACCCCTGGTGGCACCATCATGCTGCGCGCCCACCGTGCGATCGAATCGATCACCCTGGACCGCGAAGTCGCTCACCTCAAGGATGAGCTGATGGCCAAGTACGCCAGCCTGATCTACACCGGTTACTGGTGGAGCCCTGAGCGTCTGATGCTGCAACAGATGATCGATGCGTCTCAGGCGCACGTGAACGGCGTTGTGCGTTTGAAACTGTACAAGGGCAACGTGATCGTGACCGGCCGCAAGTCCGACGATTCGCTGTTCGATGCCAACATTGCAACGTTCGAAGATGACGCGGGTGCCTACGATCAGGCTGACGCTGCAGGGTTCATCAAGCTCAATGCCTTGCGCATGCGCATCGCTGCGAACAAGGGTCGCAAGCTGTTCTGATCCAGTGGTTCGTTCGTTTGAAAATGCAGCCCTGAACGGGCTGCATTCAAAATTCAGGTTCGTTGATCGACCAGTTACGCTTTAAACGTTTTTCCCCTGCCTGCTTTACGTGCCTTTCCCTCGCGTCCTCCGTCAGCCGTTTTCTGCTCGCTCACGTTATTTGCAAAGAGTCCGAAAGGTGAGTTCAGAAAACTCAACAGGTCTTCTTTTTTCAGGCTGTAACGATTCATCAGCGAAAACAGTCTCTTCTCAAACTCCATCTCCTTTGACAGTTGGCTGTTGCCTTTCAGGCATTCCAGTCGCTCCATAAGAGCGTTCAGTTTTTTCTCAAGGTCTCGATACTCGCTTAACTTCGACATGGTGTGTCCACCGAAAGTTGGTTGAAAGAAAGGGTGTGTCACGGGTCAGGCTTTCCGGTGCGGCACGCCGTTTCATACCGCATGGAATGTTTATATATTTCACTGCATGTATAACCGTCTGGCGGCGTGTGCAGCGGCGCTGCATGAGCGTGTTGTGACGGTAAATAAAGCGCCTTGGGATTGAAGTTTATCGTCAGAAAAAACAGCAGCACCAACGCGGAGGGGAACGCGATCAGGAACCAGATATAAATCTGCTGATTGTGTTCGTCCAGGTACGGCAGTACGGCAGTCGCCGAGGCCTCCGATAAACTTGCGAATATCGCAATCATGCTGATCGGGTTCATGACAGGAAGACGATTTTTCATGGGTTGACGTGCTTCTGTGAATGTAACGTTATCGAATAAGGCGCTGATCATGCTGCCTGCCTCAATGCGACGTGCAGTGCGCAGGTATTGGATGATCAGCGCCGCGTCATGGAAGTGTTTTACGGCAATGTTCGGGTGGTGTGCGTTAACGTTATATTGAATGGCTTTTGATCGAACTGCTCCCTTCCGTATCAACGCCCATGTTTAAATGACACCGGTGCGGCCATCGGCTTCCAGCCGAAACTGTGTTAACGGTCCGGTTCGTGGCTGGCAAGTCCGCGTCGCTGGTTGAACTCGAACCGATAGGCCTTGCCGATGTTCCATACCTCGCGAAGGCTCAAGCCCAGTACCTGTGCGATCTCGGGCGCTGTATACCCCAGGCTGGAGTAATGCATCGCGTGGCCGGCAACGACGTCGTCAATATCGGTAGTGTCGTATCGATTCTCCTTCTGGCTTAAACGTATCGGTCGACTGAAGTTAAGTTTTATGCCATTTTCAACCGCCATCTGGCGGATGGCTTTCTTATTCATGCGCAGGGAATACTGAAGGGTGGAAACGCCAGCCCCCTTGGCCACGAGGCCTTTCAATAGTTCGAGTTTGGCGAGTTTTTCAGCCTCAGAATCAAGCGTCGTTTCGCGATTCAATAAAGGGCCTGACGTTTCTGTTCTTTCATCGTCATCAATGACGGCGATGACCCCACCCTGTGCAACGAACGCCTCCACGGCGCTGATCAGATCAAGTCTGGCGGGGTCGTCAGAGGGGTTACAAGCTTTTTTGATGTTCATGGTCTATCCCTTTTTGAACATGGTTATACACATGGCCCCACCCGCGGTTGTGCCCGTCCTGATAGGGCACTGTCCACGGGCCGATGCAGGTGATGGGCCATGTTCATGTCGCCAGAATCCTTTCTGCTCTCGATAACAAGAGTCTATATAAGTGTTGTTTTTATAATGTTGATGCTCGGCAGTGCGTGTCACAACACTTTAATAGTAGTGAAGTGAGTGTGCGCATCAACATTAATGAATGTGCTGTTAAAAAAGTAACGACTGGTAATAAAATTTGCAAGTAAAAAAGTAGAGCGTTACATGAATTGATTTGCGGGTTTTGACGTCGTCTTACGTACTCTATAACGTTGTCTGTAAGTTTTGTAGTACATTTCTTCTTTGCTCGACTGGCTATGGCTTTATAGGTGGATATGGTATTAGCTACTTGTCGGATGAGCTGTTTCTGACAGTCGTCGTAAGACGCCAATGAAGGTTTTCGTAAGAAATACCTGTGCCGGTCGCTGCCTTGATTGGCTCGCAGGCCCGGAAAGTAGGCATCACTATGGGGCGTCGAGCTTTTCGAGAAGTCAACTGGGTGTAGGAAGTTTCTGTAATTTCTGTAGCTGAAGTCGTTAAACATTTATTTGTACAAAACTGCTGCTGTATGCGTGTAATTTCTCAACGGGATCCAATGATGAATGATGGCCATTTACGGGTTAGTCGACCGATATGGGCGCCTTAGAAAGCGTGCCTGTTTCCTTGGCGTTGACGCCAGTGCTCCATCAGGAACGGGATTATCAGACAAGGCGCGTGGGCGTTGGGTCGTTGGAAGTGCACACTGAATGCGGCATGGATATCTGGGCTCGCTTGTTTTTAGACGGTATAGGCATAACGCAAGCCCGGCTTTATGTTCTTTGAGTGTGTGCAAGCAGCTTCTGTTGCAGAAGGTCGCGAACCTGGCTTTACCTGGGGTTGCTATCAGATTCTTCGACCCGTTGTGAGGGGTATTGCTTTACCTCCAACTCATGGGTTCTAACGCCAATGCCTCTATATCGGCGTTCTCTGTGGTCACAAATTATTGGATTCTCAAAAGGAAGGCTTCGTGAAAACTGTAAAAAAAGTGTTCGCTCACGGCGAGATTTGTAGGAGTTTTCTGCTGTGGTTGTATGAATGGTCTTTGGCTGTTAGTCCGCGGGGGTAAGCGCCATGCAAAGCACTAAACGACTAAGCTATTGTGCTGACTCTAAAAACTCGAATAGCGAAAATTGGACTGCCCATGAATAAAGTGCTGATCGTGGATGATCATCCCGTCATTCGCCTCGCTGTACGCATGCTGATGGAGCGTCATGGCTACGAGGTCATTGCGGAGACTGACAATGGAGTGGATGCGCTGCAGCTTGCCCGTGAACACCTGCCGGATATCGTCATTCTGGATATCGGTATTCCCAAGCTCGACGGGCTGGAGGTCATTGCGCGCCTGTCGGCGATGACCCTGCCGTTCAAGGTTCTGATCCTGACGTCCCAGGCTCCCGGCCATTTCTCGATGCGCTGCATGCAGGCGGGCGCAGCGGGCTATGTCTGCAAGCAACAGGACCTCACCGAGCTGTTGAGCGCCATAAAGGCCGTGTTGTCGGGCTACAGCTATTTTCCCAACCAGGCGTTGCACACGGTTCGTTCCAGCATGGGGAATGCGAGCGAATCGGATATGGTCGACCGGCTGTCCGGGCGCGAGATGATGGTTCTGCAACAACTCGCAAGGGGTAAAACCAACAAGGAGATCGCGGACGGCATGTTTCTGAGCAACAAGACCGTCAGCACGTACAAGACGCGTCTGCTGCTCAAGCTGAATGCGCACTCACTGGTCGATCTGATCGAGCTGGCACAACGTAACGGGCTGGTGTGAGGTGAGGCCCGTCAGGGGCCGTGTGGCTGTGTGCCGTTCAATGCGCAGTACGTCAACCCGATTGAAGCCCCTTGCCAAAAGAGGCTTCAATGACGCTGGCATGCTCTGGCTATCCCGTGCTCGAAATGGCTAAAGGTCGAAATCGTAGTCGGCCAGTTGCTTTTGCAGACGTCGCTCCTCAAGCAGATTATCAATGGTGCGCCGCTTGCTCAGATTGGTCTTGGCCGGTTCGTTAGGGGCTTGCTCGGTCTCATCCGCTTCGACGGCGACAAATTCGTCATCGATGTCTAATTGCTCTTTGCCAGTACTCATGAAGGTGACTCCAGGCTTCGGCTCTGTTGGCGCACCTTATATCGACAAACATGAAGCGGGTAAAAAAGATTTTTTCAATCGATCAGCCGGCAACAATCTATCTGCATCAATCGTCGGACGTTTTCAGTTTGTAATCGCACAAGTCTTCGATCCGGCAACTGCCGCAGCGGGGCTTGCGTGCCTGGCACACATAGCGCCCGTGCAGTATCAGCCAATGATGCGCATCCAGCAGATAATTTCTGGGTACAAATTTCATCAACTGCTTTTCTACCTCCACGACGTTTTTGCCAGGAGCAATGCCGGTTCGGTTGCTGACCCGAAAAATGTGCGTATCAACGGCCATGGCAACCTGGCGGAAAGCCGTGTTGAGTACCACGTTGGCGGTTTTACGTCCTACGCCCGGCAATGCTTCCAGTGCTTCGCGGGTTTCTGGTACTTCACTGTTGTGCTGCTCCATGAGCAACCGGCAGGTTTCAATGACGTTTTTGGCCTTGCTGTTGTACAGGCCAATCGTCTTGATGTATTCGGACAGCCCATCGACGCCCAGCGCGTAGATCGTCTCGGGTGTGTTGGCGACGGGGTACAGGCGTGCGGTTGCCTTGTTGACGCTGACGTCGGTTGCCTGCGCCGAAAGAATCACCGAAATAAGCAGCTCGAACGGGGTGGTGTACGCCAGTTCGGTTTTAGGATCGGGGTTGTCCTCGTGGAGCCTTCGGAAAATTTCCAGACGTTTTGCAGCATTCATGAAAAACGCGATTCCTTGGGTAGGTCCGACTGCCAGATGGCGGCTGGATCGTAATTTGCCACTGTACCGTCGGTTTGCCAAATGGGCTGGTGACAGTGGCTCAGGTCGGTTGGTCAGCCGATGTCGACAGCGCACGTTCTTGCGCGTCGAGTTTGCGCTGCGCATCCTGCAGTTGCTGATTCAGCGCGTCCAGCTGGTCTGGTGTAGACGCTCCCGCCTGTGCCTTCGCAAGGGCTGCACGGGCCATGGCCTGCTGAATTCTGGCACGCTTCACCGCGCTGTCATCCTTCTTGGCTATCGGGGTTGCCACCACAGCGTGTGTAGCGCCAAGAAGCTGTTCCAGAGCCTGCTCGGCGGCCTCGTACTCGAGCTGAAGTTCGACCAGCCGCCTGGCCTGTTCGGCAATGGGCGGGTGTCCGAACGCCTTGAGGGACTTGTTCAACTGCGCTCGACTCATGGCAACCGTGATGCGGGCTTTTTTCAGTGCCTGTTCATCAATGCCAGCGACTTCAGTCCTGCCGGTCTCTTGTCGAGACGTCGGGCCTGGAGCCGTTTTCTGCGCTCTGGCCATACGTTCGGCCTGACGCTGGTCCTGTTCGCGCTGCAGGCGTCTGTTGCGCGATTCGAAGCGGCGGCGGGCCTGGTCGCGCTTGTGGAGACGGGCTTGCCGCTGCGGTGCGCTCAGTGCCAGGTCACCCACCAAGGGGATAATTGCGTTCGCGGGCGATACCAGGGCTGGTAGAGGATGCATTTCAATGCAGTCCACAGGGCACGGTGCCACACACAAATCGCAGCCTGTGCATTCGTCGATGATCACTGTGTGCATCAACTTGGCGGCGCCGACAATGGCGTCGACCGGGCAGGCTTGAATGCATTTGGTGCAGCCGATGCACTCGGCCTCTCGAATAAAGGCGACCTGCGCCGGTGCCGATCCGCGCTCCGTGTCCAGAGGCAAAACCGGAAGGGCCAGCAGTTTTGCCAGCCCGGCAATGGTTTCGTCACCACCGGGCGGGCATTTGTTGATCGCCTCGCCATCGGCAATGCCTTGCGCATAAGGCTTGCAACCGGGGTGCCCGCACTTGCCGCATTGTGTCTGCGGAAGGAGAGCGTCAATGTGCTGAATCAGGTTCATGCGCTTGCCGGGGAGCGAACAGGCGTTAGCCAGTAGGGTTCAAAGGGTCATTGTTGCGGATATGCAAAAGCCCGGCACCCGCCGTCTATCGGCGAATACCGGGCTTTTCTGTCGCTTACTTGATGCGTTGGCCGGGCTTGGCGCCGCTGTCCGGGCTCAACAGGTAGATTTCTTCACCGCCAGGACCTGCCGCCATCACCATGCCTTCCGAGATGCCGAAGCGCATTTTGCGAGGCTTGAGGTTGGCAATCATCATGGTCAGGCGACCTTCCAGCTCGCTCGGGTTCGGGTAAGCGCTCTTGATACCCGAAAACACATTACGCTGCTCGTCGCCGATATCCAGTGTCAGGCGCAGCAGTTTGTCTGCCCCCTCCACGTGCTCGGCCTTGAGGATCAGGGCAACGCGCAGGTCGACTGCTGCGAACGCGTCGAAGTCGATTTCCGCTGAGAGAGGATCCTTGACCAGCTCGCCGTTGCCTTGAGGCGCGGTGTCGGTGGCGCTTGCTGCCAGATCTTCCCTGGATGCGGCGGTCATGGCTTCAACCTTGACCGGATCGATCCGCGTCATAAGTGCCGAGAACGGATTGAGCGTGTGGTTGACCAGCAGTGTCTTGTGGTCATCCCAGGTCAAGGGGGCGACGTTGAGGAACGCCTCGGCGTCGGCAGCCAGTTTCGGCAATACCGGCTTGAGGAAAATCACTAACTGGCGGAACAGGTTGATGCCAAGGGCGCACACAGCCTGGACTTCATCCTGCTTGCCTTCCTGTTTGGCCAGCGCCCAAGGGGCCTTTTCAGCGATGTAGGCGTTGGCGCGGTCGGCCAGGGCCATGGTTTCGCGCATGGCGCGGGCGAAATCGCGGGCTTCATAGGCCTCGGCAATGCCTGGCGCAGCGGCAAGAAATGCGTCGGTCAGCTCCGGCGCAGGGTTGGCAGACACCATGACCCCGGCATTGCCTTTATGGATGAAGCCTGCGCAACGGCTGGCGATGTTCACCACCTTGCCGATCAGGTCGGAATTGACCTTCTGAATGAAGTCTTCCAGGTTGAGGTCCAGATCATCCACGCCACGGCCCAGTTTGGAGGCGTAGTAATAGCGCAGGTACTCGGGCGACAGGTGCTCGAGGTAGGTGCGCGCCTTGATGAACGTGCCACGGGATTTGGACATCTTCTGGCCGTTGACGGTCAGGTAGCCGTGAACATTGATCGCGGTTGGCTTGCGCAGGCCAGCGCCTTCCAGCATGGCTGGCCAGAAGAGGGCGTGGAAGTTGACGATGTCCTTGCCGATGAAATGGTACAGCTCGGTGGTCGCGTCCTTGCCCCAGTAAGCGTCAAAGTCGAGTTCGGGACGGCGTGCGCACAGGTTCTTGAAGCTGGCCATGTAGCCGATGGGCGCATCGAGCCATACGTAGAAATACTTGCCTGGCTCGTCGGGGATTTCGAAACCGAAATACGGCGCATCGCGGGAGATATCCCACTGTTGCAGGCCGCTGTCCAGCCATTCGGCAATCTTGTTGGCGACGGCATCCTGCAGGGTTCCGCTGCGCGTCCAGCGCTTGAGCATGGCGTCGAACGCCGGCAGGTCGAAGAAGAAGTGCTTGGAGTCTTTGAGGACGGGTGTCGCACCGGAAATCGCCGACTTAGGGTCTTTCAGGTCGGTTGGGGCATAGGTCGCGCCACATTTTTCGCAGTTGTCGCCGTACTGATCCTCGGTGCCGCATTTCGGGCAGGTGCCCTTGATGAAGCGGTCCGCCAGGAACATTTTCTTTTCCGGGTCGAAATACTGAGTGATCGAGCGCGTGGCGATATGGCCTGCATCGCGCAGACGGGTATAGATCATGCTCGACAGCTCGCGGTTTTCATCCGAGTGCGTCGAGTGGAAATTGTCGAAATCCACCAGAAAATCGGCAAAGTCGGCGCTGTGTTCGGCCTTGACGTTGGCGATCAGTTGTTCAGGGGTGATCCCTTCCTTTTCGGCACGCAGCATGATTGCCGAACCATGGGCGTCGTCTGCGCAGACATAGGTGCACTGATTGCCGCGATGCTTCTGGAAACGCACCCACATGTCGGTCTGAATGTACTCGAGCATGTGACCAAGGTGGATGGAACCATTGGCATAGGGCAGGGCGCTGGTAACGAGAATCTTGCGTGGCTCGGACATGGGGCTCGGCTACTTGAACTGAAACGGAGGTCGGCCACTATAAAGGTCTGAGCGATTTTTTTCACCTCGTGCGGTTGTGGGAATGCTCCTGGATGAGGAGTGAAACCATGTCGGCGTCCGGCAGAAGAGGTAGGATAGCCGCCTGTTTTACTCAGTCTTTTTTCGGAGCGAGCCCATGAGCGCTGTCAATCGCGCGGCGGTGGAGACGATTCTTCGCCAGTACACCGACCCCTATCTGAATCAGGACCCGCTCAGCGCTGGCTGTGTACGGGCCATCGATATCGAGGGGTCGCAGGTCACTTTGCGACTCGAACTGGGCTACGCCGCCGACTTGTTCAAGAACGGCTGGGCGCACGTCCTCAAGACGGCCATCGAGAATATCGAAGGTGTATCGGCTGCCAAAGTCGAAATCACCACCGTCATCAGTGCGCACAAGGCTCAGAGCCAGATCCCCGGCCTTGCCAATGTGAAAAATATTGTGGCTGTGGCTTCTGGCAAAGGCGGTGTCGGCAAATCCACCACGGCGGCCAATCTGGCGCTGGCGCTGTCTCGCGAAGGCGCGCGTGTGGGGATTCTCGACGCAGACATCTACGGGCCGAGCCAGGGCGTGATGTTTGGCATTCCCGAAGGCACACGGCCAAGGATCAAGGACCAGAAATGGTTCGTGCCGATAGAGGCCCATGGTATCGAAGTGATGTCGATGGCGTTTCTGACCGATGACAACACGCCAATGGTCTGGCGCGGGCCGATGGTGTCGGGTGCGTTGTTGCAACTGGTCACGCAGACAGCATGGAATGATCTGGATTACCTGATCATCGACATGCCGCCAGGCACGGGTGATATCCAGCTTACGTTGGCACAGAAAGTCCCGGTGGCTGGTGCTGTCATCGTCACTACGCCGCAGGATCTGGCGTTGCTGGATGCGCGCAAGGGCGTCGAGATGTTCCGCAAGGTCAATATTCCGGTGCTGGGCGTCGTTGAAAACATGGCGGTACACATCTGCTCGAACTGCGGGCATGCCGAGCATCTGTTCGGTGAGGGGGGGGGCGAGAAGCTGGCTTCGCAATACGACGTCGAGTTGTTGGCCTCATTGCCACTGTCGATGCTGATTCGCGAGCAGGCCGATGGCGGCAAGCCTACGGCGATTGCCGAGCCGGAAAGTCAGATTGCGATGGTGTATCAGGAGTTGGCTCGCCATGTCGGCGCGCGGATCGTCTTGCAGGAGGCGGCCAGTCCGGCCATGCCGACGATCTCTGTCAGTGATGACTGATCGGTAAGGCGTTTGTCGAGAGCGGGTCGGCCCTGTTCGGCCCGTTTCCAGCGTGCATTGCGGCTAAGCTCGAATTACAGGCAAAAAAAAACCCCGCTTTTGAGGGCGGGGTTTTTAAGCTGATCAGTACAAGTTAGATAACTTGAACTTCTTCAGCTTGCATGCCTTTCTGACCGCGGGTAGCGATGAAAGAAACCTGTTGGCCTTCTTTCAGGCTTTTGAAGCCGTCGGATTGGATAGCTTTGAAGTGCACGAACAGGTCGTCACCGGATTGTGGAGTGATGAAGCCGAAGCCTTTTTCATCGTTGAACCACTTAACGGTACCAGTTTGGCGATTGGACATAGTATATCTCCTTGGACAAAGTTAACTGCGGCGTAGGAAGAGCCCAGGCCGAGACTGAGTGCAAAGAGCTGGAAAATTCATGGAGATGGTTGGATCGAAATTCAACATCGTGTAGAGATTCTCAGTGACACAAGCAACACAGTGACGCCACCTTAACCCTTTTTGTCGGACGTGCCAATGGTCTGTCGAGGATTATTTCCATTCGCGTCGAAAGTGCGGCTCAGGTCTCATGGATGGCAGATATGTTGCCTTTGAACACGTGGCGCAGGCCCGGTAAGATGCCCCACATCTTTTTCACCTCGTAAATCAGGACATTCCCATGAGCATCAAATCGGACAAGTGGATTCGCCGCATGGCGCAAGAGCACGGCATGATCGAGCCCTTCGTCGAGCGTCAGATGCGTGGCGAAGGCGCAGACCGACTGATCTCCTTCGGGGTGTCCAGCTACGGCTACGACGTGCGATGCGCCGATGAATTCAAGGTCTTCACCAACATCAACTCGGCCACCGTCGATCCGAAAAACTTCGACGAGAAAAGCTTCGTCGACGTCAAGAGCGACGTCTGCATCATCCCGCCGAACTCATTCGCACTGGCACGTACCGTCGAATATTTCCGTATTCCGCGTAACGTCCTGACCATCTGTCTGGGAAAAAGCACTTACGCGCGCTGCGGCATTATCGTCAACGTCACGCCGCTGGAGCCGGAGTGGGAAGGTCATGTGACGCTGGAATTTTCCAACACCACAACCTTGCCGGCGAAAATCTACGCCAACGAAGGTGTGGCACAGATGCTGTTTCTGGAGTCTGACGAGGAGTGCGAGGTTTCCTACAAGGACCGCGGGGGCAAGTATCAAGGGCAGCGCGGCGTCACCCTGCCACGCACCTGATTTTTTTGGTGTTCTCTGTCCCGCGATGGAATTAATGTTCGTTTTCGCACTCTATTGCCTCACATGCATTCGTTTACGGTTGTAGGCGAAAGCCATTGATCAGGAGTGACCTATGAAGACCACGTTCAAAACCTCTGAACAGGAAACATCTCCTCCACTCAACGAGATCGGACTGCTGGCCTGGTCACTGATGGCTCACACCGAGCTGAACATGGTGGGGGGCGGGATTCCGGGAGACCCGGGACCGGACACGCCTTATCCCGAGCCGAGCGAGCCGGGTGTGCCTACCGTGCCGGACGAGCCGCCACCTGCGCCAGTCGCCTGATTCCCGAACGCCCGCTGTCTCTATCGAGGCCGCGGGCGTTTTCGTTTATCAGGCCCTCAGGCTACAGGCCATATTGCCCCATCCCCGGTGACATAAATCAACGTGTCCTTCGCTGGCCGGATAGCAAAGCCCCCCGTGAATTCGCCGAAAGCAGGCAGCAGGCTCACCTTCTGGCCGAGGTAGAAGCACGCCAGTCTCAAGCTCTGTCGACCCCGCCCATGCAACCGGTAAACCGGGTGGACATGCCCGGCCAGCACATGATGCGTCGCGTGCGCGTCGGGTTCGTGTTGCAACGCGAACGGGCCTAGCAACAAGGGTTCTGCCACCACCTCGATTTCGAGGCTGGCCGGAGGGTCGCCTGCGCGTTTGTCGTGGTTACCGCGTATCAGGGTGATTCTCAGGCCTGCCCGGCTCGCCCGCCATGCTTGCAGCGAACCGAGCGTGCCCGGGGCGTGGGATTCGGGGGCGTGCAGGAAGTCGCCGAGAAAGATCAGGTGCTCGCAGAGGTAGTCATCCAGTAGCCGGTCCAGACGACGCAAGTTGGCCTGTGTGGTGCCGTGCGGTACCGGCTGGCCCAGTTTGCGGTAGGCGGCTGCTTTGCCGAAATGCGCGTCGGCGATCAGCAAGGCGCGTTCGGCAGGATAGTAAATGGCCTTGTCGGCCAGCAGCCAAAGCTCTTCATCTGCCAGCGTGATAGCAATGCAGGGCTTCATCGATCAGATTCCGGGCCGGCGGCTTTTTCCAGATCGCGCACCATGCGCGCGATACGGTCAGCCAGTTTTTCCGAGCTGAGGCTCTCGCGAAAGCGCTCCACCAACAGGGGGAAGGCAAGTGGGGTGGCGCGTTTGATTGGATGCAGGTCGAGCCTGCGGGTGTTGATCTGACGCAGGGTATGCTCCAGTCGAGCCAGGTCCAGCTCCTGGCGCAAGACCTCCTGCTCAGCCTGCGTCAGCAACATGTTGTCGGCGTCGTATTGTTTGAATACCTCGAAAAACAGCCCGCTGGACGCCTGTAGCTGACGGTTGCTCTTGGCCGCGCCAGGATAGCCCGAGAACACCAGGCCCGAGATGCGGGCGATCTCGCGAAAGCGCCTTAGCGCCAGCTCGCCCGCGTTGAGGCTGGCCAGGATGTCGGCCATCAGGTCCGCTTCGGAAAACAAGTCTGCCTGCAATGCCTGTCCCCAGTCGATTTCGCTCGCGCTCAGCAACTCCAGGCCGTAATCGTTGACGGCAATCGAGAAGGTCAATGGCCGGTGCTGGCTCAGGCGCCAGGCGAGCAGGCTCGCCAGCCCCAGGTGTACGTGCCGGCCGGCGAACGGATACAGAAACAGGTGCCAGCCTTCACGGGACTTGAGCGTTTCAGCCAGCAGCGTGTCGCGTTGCGGCAGCCCGGACCATTCTCGTTGTACTTCCAGAAGGGGTTTGACGGCCTGCATCTCGGGGCTGTCAAAATGGCCATGCGCGGCGGCGTCGAACTTCTCCACCACGGCATCCGCCAGTTCGCTGGACAGCGGCATGCGCCCGCCACTCCAGCGGGGCACAGCGGCTTTCTTGCCGGTGGCACGTTTGACATAGGCGGTCATGTTCTCGACCCGCACCAATTCCAGCAGGCGCCCTGCGAACAGAAAGCCATCGCCGGGCTTGAGGCGTGCGATGAAGCCCTCTTCGACACTGCCCAGCGAGCCGCCACCGCCGCCTTTCTTCCAGTATTTGAGATTGATCGTCGCGTCGCTGACGATGGTGCCGACGCTCATCCGGTGCCGACGTGCCAGACGGGCATCCGGCACGCGCCAGATGCCGTGCTCGTCCGGCTCGACGCGTCGGTAGTCGGGGTAGGCCGTTAGCGAATGGCCGCCATTGCGTACGAAGGCCAGCGCCCATTGCCACTGTTCATCGCTCAGGTCGCGATAGGCCCAGGCGGTGCGCACTTCTGCCAGCAACTCATCAGGCAGAAAGCCTCCGCCCAGTGCCACACTGACCAGATGCTGCACCAGTACGTCCAGTGGCTGGTGAGGCGATTCCCTTGGCTCGATCATCCGTGCAGCGACCGCATCATGGGCGGCGGCGGCCTCCACCAGTTCAAGGCTGTGTGTCGGCACCAGCGTTACTCGCGAAGGGCGGCCCGGTGCGTGCCCCGAACGCCCTGCGCGCTGCATCAGACGCGCCACGCCTTTCGGGGAGCCAATCTGCAGCACGCGCTCCACGGGCAGGAAGTCCACGCCCAGGTCCAGGCTGGAGGTGCAGACCACCGCCTTGAGCGAACCGTCCTTCAAGGCCCGCTCAACCCAGTCGCGCACCTCGCGGGCCAGGGAACCGTGATGCAGAGCGATCAGCCCGGCCCAGTCCGGGCGGGCTTCCAGCAGCGCCTGATACCAGATTTCCGATTGCGCGCGGGTATTGGTGAACAGCAGGCAGCTGGCGCTTTTTTCAACCTCTGCGACGACTTGCGGCAGCATGCGCAAGCCCATATGACCCGCCCAGGGAAAGCGTTCGATGGAGGGCGGCAAGAGCGTGTCGACCTGCAACGCTTTGACGACCTTGCCCTGAACCGTGACGCCGCCTTCGCCCAGCAGCACTTCCTGCGCGTGCTGCTGATTGCCCAAGGTTGCAGAAATACCCCACACGATCAGTTGTGGATTCCATTGGCGCAAGCGGGCCAGTGCCAGTTGCAACTGAACGCCGCGTTTGTTGCCGATCAACTCATGCCACTCATCGACCACGACCATGCGCAACGTCGAGAGCGTCGGCTGGGCGTCGGCTCGGGTCAGGAGCAGGGTCAGGCTTTCAGGGGTGGTGATGAGCGCTGAGGGCAGTCGACGCCCTTGCCGGGCGCGTTCGCTGCTGCTGGTGTCGCCGGTGCGCAGGCCAACTGACCAGTTGATGTCCAGCTCGGCCAGCGGCGCTTCAAGCGCGCGTGCAGTGTCGGCGGCCAGTGCGCGCATGGGCGTGATCCACATGACACTCAACGGCGCGGCAGGCGGTTTTTTCTTGCGGGGTTTGTCTTCGGTCGGGGATTGGGTCGAGGCGAACCGGTTGAGCGCTGCGAACCACACCGCGTAGGTTTTGCCTGAGCCGGTACTGGCGTGCAACAGGCCGGACTCACCCTGTTTCACCGCCGCCCAGACTTCCTTTTGAAAGGCGAACGCCTTCCAGCCTCGGGCCCGAAACCATCGCTGAGCGAAATCGTTGGGTCTGCTCATGCGGTCGAAATGCTCTGAAGGGCGATAACTCAGAGACAGCGACAAAAGGGTAATAGTTTTAAACGGTTATCGAGGGACACCCTAATGTTTGATACGTGGGAGGCGGCGTGCCGACGATGCAGGCGGCGCGATGCGTCAGACAGACCGCGTCATATCGTTTATCGCCGGCAAGCCGCCTCCCACAGGTGCCGGATCGTGCCCGCGCGCTACGTCACCTCCAGCGGTTACTTCAGGTTTCCGCTCAAGAACTGCTGCAACCGCTCGCTCTTGGGATTGTTCAGCACATCATCCGGGTGTCCGGATTCTTCGATCTGGCCCTGATGCAGGAACACCACCTGGCTGGCGACCTTACGGGCAAAGCCCATCTCATGAGTCACCAGGATCATGGTACGGCCTTCATCTGCCAGACCCTGAATCACCTTCAGCACTTCACCGACCAGCTCCGGGTCGAGCGCCGAGGTCGGTTCATCGAACAGCATGATCTCCGGTTCCATCGCCAGCGCACGGGCAATCGCCACGCGCTGTTGCTGGCCGCCGGACAGAAACGCCGGGTACTGGTCGGCCACGCGCTCGGGCAGGCCGACCTTGTCCAGGTATTTGCGTGCACGGGCTTCGGCTTCGGCCTTGGGCACACCCAGCACCCGGCGTGGCGCCATGGTGATATTTTCCAGCACGGTCATGTGCGCCCACAGGTTGAAGTGCTGAAACACCATGGCCAGTCGGGTGCGGATACGTTGCAGCTCGTCCGGGTCGGCCACACGCATGCCATCCTTGTCGCTGACCATGCGCACTTGCTGGCCGTCCAGGCTCATGGCGCCGTCGTTGGGCTGTTCCAGAAAGTTGATGCAACGCAAAAACGTACTCTTGCCCGAGCCGCTGGCGCCGATCAGGCAGATGACATCGCCGCTGCTGGCCTTCAGCGACACGCCTTTGAGCACCTCGTTGTCGCCATAGCGCTTGTGCAGGCCATCGATGGTCAGTTTGTACATGAGAGGTCCTCAAGGAGAAAGTAGGTAGCCGCTGCGATAGGCCCGCGTGCCCGCTATATGGGCGATGACCATGCCTGCGGTGGCCATGCGGCGCAACGAGCGCGCATACAGCAGACCCGCATTGAGCGAATGAATGCTGGTCACCGCGTCGCTGATTGGATCGATGATCTCGGCGATCAGTTGTCCGGCTTCGACGTGCTCGCCAGGCGTCGCACAGAACACCAGCAAGCCGCCGACCGGTGTCGCGACCGGCTCGACCGCGGCCAGAGGCGTCGCGGGGTAGAGCAGTTCGGGTGGCATCTGCCGTTCGCCGTCGATCAGGCCGGCATCGACCAGGTAATTGATGATTGCCTGGCTGTCACGGCTGGCCAGTGAGTGATTGACGTCGCCTTGCCCACGCAGCTCAAGGGTCACCGAGAAGCTGCCCATCGGGATCGGGAAGCGCTCGCCGAAGCGCTGCTGCAATTGCCACCAGACCAGCGTGAAGCATTCGTCGAACGACTGACCGCCTGAATCGGTCGCCAGCAGGCTCGCCTGTGCGCCGAGGTAACGTGACAGCGGCTCGACCTTCGGCCAGGCTTCGGGCGTGGTGTACAGGTGCTCGACCGACTCGAAGTCGCAATGCAGGTCCAGCACCATGTCGGCATCGCACGCCAGGCGCTGGAGCGTCAGGCGCAATGACTGCAACTGGGTGGTCGGTATCCGGGCGTTGAGCGCGGCGCGCAGGCTGTCGCGCACCAGGGTGCGGTTCTGAATCGGGTCCTGGGTCAGCCGCGCTTCAATCTCGTCGCCCACCTGTTGCCCGAGGTCGATGAACCCGCGATTGAAGTTCTGCCCGCTTTCCAGCTCGTAGCGTCCCAGCGGCGTGTCCATCAATACCTGTTCGAGACCTATGGGGTTGGCCACCGGCACTACGACGATTTCGCCCAGCAGGCGACCGGCGTTTTCCAGCTCGGCCAGCCGCTGCTTCAAGTACCAGGCCACCAGCATGCCGGGCAGTTCGTCGGCATGCAGGGAAGCCTGAATGTAGACCTTGCCCGCGCCGGTCTGAGGGCCGTAGTGAAAGCTGTGAACGCAACGCACGGTGCCCGGCAGCGGCGACAGCACGTCATGGGTGTGATGGTGCATGGGCGCTGTCCTGATTAATGAGCGGGGCCGAGGAAGGCCAGCCAGCGACGTTCGGCGAGCCGGAACAACCCGACCAGAATGAACGTAACGGTCAGGTACATGACGGCAGCGATCCCGAAGGACTGGAAGGTCATGAAGGTCGCCGAGTTGGCGTCCCGCGCGACTTTCAGAATGTCCGGCACGGTGGCGGTGAACGCCACGGTGGTGGAGTGCAGCATCAGAATCACTTCGTTGCTGTAATAAGGCAGCGAGCGGCGCAGCACCGACGGCATGATCACATAGGCATACAACTTCGAGCCGCTCAGGCCGTAAGCCTTGGCCGCTTCGACTTCGCCATGGGCCATGCTGCGGATCGCACCAGCGAAAATCTCGGTGGTGTACGCGCAGGTGTTCAGGGTGAACGCCAGGATGGTGCAGTTCATCGCATCGCGAAAGAACGCATCCAGCAAGGGCTGCTCACGCACCGCCGCAATGCTGTAGATGCCGGTGTAGCAGATCAGCAACTGAATATAGAGCGGGGTGCCGCGAAACAGGTAGGTGTAGAACTGCACCGGCCAGCGTACCCATCGTTTGTTCGACACGCGGGCGATGGACAGCGGAATCGACAGGCAGAAGCCAATGGCGATGGAGGCGCTGAGCAGCCACATCGTCATCGCCAGACCGGTCACATTCACGCCGTCTGTATAAAGGAAGGGCTTCCAGTATTCCTGAAGCAACTCGATCATCGCTGTGCCTCCCGGCTGCCTGCGGCGTAGTGCCGTTCAGCCCAACGCAGGGCGAAGTTCGATGCGCTGGTGATCGCGAGATAGATCAGTGCCGCCAGAACCAGGAAGTAAAACAGTTGATAGGTGCTTTTACCGGCATCCTGCGAAGCCTTGACCAGATCGGCCAGGCCAATGATCGACACCAGCGCGGTTGCCTTGAGCAGCACTTGCCAGTTATTGCCGATGCCGGGCAGCGCGTAGCGCATCATTTGTGGAAACACTACAAAACGAAAACGCTGGCCGCGCGTGAGGCCATAAGCGGTGGCCGCCTCTACCTGACCACGTGGCACCGACAGAATCGCGCCGCGGAAGGTCTCGGTGAAGTACGCCCCGTAGATGAAGCCCAGCGTGATGACGCCCGCGCTGAACGGATCAATCTCGATGTATTCCCACTCCATGGCGTCGGTCAGGCTGGTCAGCCAGGTTTGCAGGCTGTAGAAAATCAGCAGCATCAACACCAGATCCGGAACCCCACGAATCAGGGTGGTGTAGACCTGTGCCGGCACGCGCAGCAGCGCTGAGCTCGACAGCTTGGCGCTGGCCCCGATCAGTCCGAGCACGATGCTCAGAAACAGGGACAGCACCGAAAGTTTGACGGTCATCCAGGTGCCTTGCAGCAGCAGCGGGCCGAAGCCCTTCAGGCTGAAGGCCGAAAGTCCGAGAGTGTGCATCAGTGAGTCGAGCATGGATAAAACCTTGAGCGGTCACGAACAGAAACGCCCATCGAAAGGGCGGCGAATCATCGCCGAAATCGATGGGCGTCGAGGTGTTATTTACCGCTGTACAGATTCAGGTCGCCAAAGTGCTTTTTCTGGATTTCGGCGTAGGTGCCGTCATCGTGCAGCGCTTTGATACCTTTATCGAGAAGGGCTTTGAGCTCTTTGTTGCCTTTGGCGATGCCGATGGCGGTTTTGGCGGGCAGCAGTGGGCTGTCTACGGGTTCGCTGACTTCGTAACCGGCACCGGCTGGCGATTTCAGGAAGCCCAGTTCAGCCTGCAGCATGTCCTGAATGGATGCGTCCAGACGGCCGGAGGTCAGGTCAGCGTAAACCTGATCCTGGTTGGCGTAGGCCTGGGTTTTCACGCCAGCCTTGTCCAGTACGGCCTTGGCATAGGCTTCCTGGATGGTGCCTTGCTCGTAGCCCACGGTCTTGCCTTTCAGGCTGGCCGGGTCGGCGGTGAGGCCTGCACCTTTCTTGAACACCAGCGAGGTCGGGCCGGAGAACAGTTCGTTGGAGAAATCGATGACCTTCTCGCGAGCCGGGGTCACGGTCATGGAGGAGATCACACCGTCGAACTTGCGGGCTTTCAAGCCAGGGATCATGCCGTCGAAATCACTTTCGACCCACTTGCAGGTGACTTTCAGCTCTTTGCAGATAGCGTTGCCCAGGTCGATATCGAAGCCCACCAGGCTGCCGTCGGCGGCTTTGGATTCGAACGGTGCGTAAGAAGGATCGACGCCGAAGCGCAGCTCCTTGTACTCCTTGGCCATCGTGTTACCAGCGGCCAGGCACAAAGCCAGTGCGGAAAGGGTCAGCCATGCTTTTTTCATTATTCAGTCCTTAAAACCTGATGGGGGTGTTGGGAACGCGCGAGGCTTGTTGCTACCGGCGGGTGCCAGACGCTCTAAGGTAGCAATTTCCGAACCAGAGAGACGAACGTGCGTTTGAAGTGTAAGTGGTTGTCGCTATTTCATATAAATGCATGGCGTTCTGCCTTCGCGTCGCCGCCAAGGTCCGCAAGGATGTCCCTTTTGCGCAAAGCTGATCGCGTAAAAGAGGGTGCGGGAAGCAGATTGGTAACGATCCTGGCGAGCGCGCAACAGCAGAGTGTGTAGGAATGATCAGATTTGGTGCGCCTTATTTCGGGCGCACCCTTCAGGTGCGTCAGCTCAGCAGGTCTTGCAGCGTGGCCAGGCTGTCGGCTTCAGACACGGGCTTGTCCTGCCTCCAGCGCAGCATTCGTGGAAAGCGTACGGCAATCCCGCTCTTGTGCCGTTTGGACAGCGCGATGCCCTCAAAACCCAATTCGAACACCAGCGTGGGGCTAACACTGCTCACCGGGCCGAACTTTTCGACGGTGGTCTTGCGCACGATGGCGTCCACCTTGCGCATCTCTTCATCGGTCAGGCCTGAATAGGCCTTGGCAAACGGCACAAGGGTACGTTCGCTCGATTCAGGCGGGCCGTCCCAGACCGCAAAGGTATAGTCGCTGTACAGGCTGGCGCGGCGTCCGTGGCCGCGTTGTGCATAAATCAGCACCGCGTCCACGCTGAACGGATCGACTTTCCACTTCCACCAAACCCCCATGTCCTTGGTGCGCCCGACGCCATACAGCGAATCACGCGCCTTGAGCATCATGCCTTCGACACCCAGGCTGCGGGACGCTTCGCGCTGGCTGGCCAGGTCCAGCCAGTCCTTGCCGGTCAGCACCGGAGAGGGCATGAGCACTTCACTGCGCGCCTCGCCGATCAAGGTTTCCAGTTGCGTGCGGCGTTCATGTTGCGGACGGCTACGCCAGTCGTGGCCTTCCCATTCGAGCAGGTCGTAGGCCAAAACCACGACCGGCACATCCGTGAGGATCTTCTTGCCCAGCGTCTTGCGTCCGATGCGTTGTTGCAGCAAGGCAAACGGTTGAACCGACGGGCTTGTCTTCGGAGAGTCGCTGTCCAGCGCGAATTTCGCATCGCGGTCGGGTGCCGTTTCGGGTGCTTTCCAGACCACGATTTCGCCGTCGATCACGGTGCCGTCGGGCAGGCACTGAACCAGACTGTGCAGCTCGGGGAAGCGATCCGTCACCAGCTCTTCGCCACGCGACCAGATCCATAGTCGCCCATCGCGCTTGACGAGCTGTGCACGAATGCCGTCCCACTTCCATTCCACCTGCCATTGCCCGGCCGGACCTAACAATTCCTCGAACTGGTCGGCAGGCTGTTGCAGCGAGTGGGCGAGAAAGAACGGGTAGGGCTGGCCGCCGCGCTGCGCGTGTTCGTCTTCTGACTCGGCGGCAATCAATTTCAGGTAGCGCTCGGCGCTTGGCCGGTGCGACAGATCGGTGTAGCCCACCAGCCGTTGCGCGACCCGTTTGCTGTCGATATCGGCCAGCGAGGCAAGGGCGCGAGTGACCAGCAGCTTGGATACGCCCACCCGGAAGCTGCCGGTGATCAGCTTGATGCACACCATCAGACTGCTACGGTCCAGTTGCGACCAGAATGCAGGCAGGCGCTCGGCCAGTTCTTCCGGTGGCAGACCGCGCAAAGGCAGAAGCTTCTCTTCCATCCAGACCGCAAGGCCTTCATCGTTGCTGTGCTCGGCCTGTGGCAGCAGCAAGGAGAGGGTTTCCGCCAGATCGCCTACCGCTTGATAGCTTTCCTCGAACAGCCACTCTGGCAGGTTACCCAAGGTCATTGCCTGTTCGCGCAGAACGCGGGTTGGCACCAGTTGCCGAGGTCGTCCACCCGACAGGAAGTACACTGCCCACGCCGCGTCCTGTGGATCGGTCTGTTCGAAATACTCACGCATGGCCGCGAGCTTGGCGTTGCTTGAGGTGGTGGCGTCCAGCCGGCTGTACAGTTCGGCGAAGGCTTTCATGACGCGGTCTCGCTCGTTTTATCAGACTCCGCCTGCGCGGGTGCGTCGTCTTCGTCGCCGTATTCGGTGGTAAAACCCTGCGCGTCCAGGCCCAGTTCGCGCAGGTAGCGCACCAGTACGCCGACCGAGCCATGGGTGACCATCACACGCTCCGCCCCCGTCTGTTCGATCGCCCACAGAAGTCCCGGCCAGTCCGCATGGTCAGAAAGCACGAACCCTTTGTCCACGCCGCGTCGACGTCGTGTGCCGCGCAGCATCATCCAGCCACTGGCGAACGCATCGCTGTACTCGCCGAAGCGCTTCATCCAGCTGCTGCCGCCCGCTGAAGGTGGTGCCAGAATCAGGGCCTGCCGCAGCGCCGGATCGGTTTTCTTGAAATCGCCTGCGTAGTGGGTTTCAGGGATTCGAATGCCGCCTTCGCGGTACACCCGATTCAAGGGTTCGACTGCGCCATGCACCAGAATCGGGCCGATGCTGGCGTCGATGCCGTGCAAAATGCGCTGGGCCTTGCCGAACGAGTAGGCAAACAGGACGCTCGCTTTGCCTTGGGCCGCGTTGGCGCGCCACCAGTCGTTGATCCCCTCGAAAATCTGCGACTGCGGTGCCCAGCGGTAGATCGGCAGGCCAAAGGTCGATTCCGTGATGAATGTGTGGCAACGCACCGGTTCGAATGCGGCGCAGGTGCCGTCCGGCTCGACCTTGTAGTCGCCCGATGCCACCCAGACTTCACCTCCGTATTCCAGCCGAACCTGCGCCGAGCCCAGCACGTGACCGGCCGGATGCAGGCTGAGCTTGACGCCGTGATGCGTGATGGACTCACCGTATTCGAGGGTTTGCAGGTTGATGTCCTGCCCCAGACGCGAACGCAGAATCCCTTCGCCACTGGCCGCCGACAGGTAATGCTCATTGCCCGTACGGGCGTGGTCGCCATGCGCATGAGTAATCACCGCCCGCTCGACCGGACGCCAGGGGTCGATATAAAAATCACCAGGTGGACAGTACAAACCTTCAGGGCGCGCAACGACAAGATCCATGGGGCAACCGTATGGATGGGCTTGTTAGCTATGAGCCGGGGCAGGGCGGGAAGTTCGTGGAGTTTTGGGGGGCTGGGCTGTCTTGCCGCAAACGTGGGAACGGACTTGTCCGCGAAAGAGCCAGTCGATCCAACAAGAATTCAGCGACTGAACCACTGTATTCGCGGACAAGTCCGCTCCCACCCATGACGATGAGTGCTCTGCCCAGATTATCAGGCGCAACTCAAAACCGTGGGAGCGGACTTGTCCGCGAAAGAGCCAGTCGATTCAACAAGAATTCAGCGACTGAACCACTGTATTCGCGGACACGTTGGCTCCCACGAAGGTGCTGGGCGATAGCGTTCCGTCGGGGCGTGGTGGAACCTCCCTCGGTCCAGGAGTCAGGCCGAGGGAGTGAAGGTTTTACTTCCCGGGCGTCAACGTCAGACGCTGCTTGCCATAACCCTTCTCATAGTTCGGCTGCTGCAGCGGCATGGACATGTATTGCGCCTTCAGCCAGGGTTCGATGCTGTTGGCGTAATACGGGCTGGCCGGGTTGCCGGACTGGCCGGTGCTGATCACCCCCGTCATCGGCTCCACCAGGCTGAAGTCGACGATCATGCGCAGACCGGGTGCCATGCGTGCATCGAAGCTTTTGCCCCATTCATAGCCGGACATGTTGATCGTTGTGTGATCGCCACCTGCCGGTAAAGCGCTGCGGTTGTACTCGACGCCGCCCATTTGCTTGACCAGCGGGTAGGTTTGCGTCCAGTTATCGCGATGCAGCTTGCCCCACTGCCAGGCCTTGTGATCACTGCCCAGCAGGCTGTCGCCACTGGTCACGGCTGCGGCGAGGCTGCGCGCCAGAATGGCGGGTTTGTCTTCTTTCTGCGGGGTTTTGACGTCGTCCCAAAAAGGGCTGTCGTCGCGGCCCAGCAGGTGGTCGGCCTGAGGCGAGTAAGACGAGCCAGCATTGGCGACCAGCGCCTGCCAGGCAGGGCTGCTTTCCGGGCCCAGTTCATCCAGGAAAATCTGTTTCGCGCTTTCCTGCAGAAAGAGTTCGTACAGCGCAGCATCGGCCGAGGTAGCGCTCAGCTTGCCGTCGAACGCCATCAGGCGGGTGTAGGCTTCGCGGGCTTTATTGCGCTCGGCCTCGGGCAGTGCGTCGATCGCCTGCTTGAGCGGTTTGCTCATGCCCGGTGCTTCGAACATGGTTTTGAGCTTGCCGGCAAAGGTGGTGGTCTGGTCGTACTGCATGGCAATGGTGCTGCGCAAATCCTGCTTGGCGCCGTTGGCCAGTTCGGCAATGCGCTCGGCGCGCTCCGGGTTGCCCCACGAGTTGGAGAGCTGCATGCCGTAGCCCTTCGGAATCGTGCGCTGGTTGGCCGTGGCAATCCAGCCCTGGCGTGGGTCCTGATCATAGGGATGCAGCATCGAGTCGGCGAAACCGTCCCAGTCGTACTTGCCATCCCAGCCCGGCGACGGCAGCAAGCCCTGGCCTTCACGACGATTCGGGAAGCGGCCCGTGACCTGCCAGCCGATGTTCGAGGCGTCAGCAAACACCATGTTCAGGGTGATCGCGCGGATCTCGCGACTCGTGTCGAAGGCTTTTTCCACGTTAGGCGCACGGGACAGATCGAAGAACGCATCCAGGGTCTTGTCGTCCTTGAAACTTGGCGTTTGCAGCGCCAGGCTCAGGCCATTGCCAGGCGGTGTGGCACTGGCATTGAGCAGCGCGCCGTGACGTGTGGCGTAAACCGTTTCGCGAATGGCCCGGTTACCTTTGACCAGGAAGGTCTCATCGTGAGCAATGGCGGGCACCCATTTGCCGTCGGCCATGTAAGACACACGATTGCCTTCGCGTTTGATCTTCTCCAGGAACAGGTCCTGATTGTCGCCTTTGACGTTGCTCATGCTCCACGCCAGCTTGCCGTTGAAGCCACTGAGCACCAGCGGCAGACCTGCGATGGAGACACCGGACACTTGATATTTCGGTGCGCGGATCTGCACGAAGCTCCAGGCCGAGTTCAAACCGCCGGGAAACTGCATGTCGGTGGCCAGCAGGCTTTTGCCGCTGCGGCTGCGCTGTGGGGCGATGGCCCAGTTGCTCGACGCCGCCACGCCCAGCATGTTCAGGTCGGAAAGCTGCAGCGCGACCTTGTTCAGATCGCTCAGGTCATTGACCTGGTTGTTGAGGTTCAGGCCTTTGAGCTTGTCGGCCTCGGCGAATGGGAGTTCTTCATCGGGATAAGTCGGCAGCAGCCAGGCAAGTTTGTCGGCACCCACTTTTTGCGCCAGAACGAGCCCGGACAGTTCTTCTTGCAGGTTCACCGACTGGCTGAAGTTGAGCAGGCTGAAAATCAGCGCCGAGTCTTCGGGTTTCCAGTACTCAGGCTTGTAGCCGGAGCTGGCCACGTCGGCTGGCAATTTGTCGCGGTAGCGGAACAGGTAGGCGTTCACGCCGCGTGCATAAACGTCGAAGAAGCGCTTGAGACGGGGCGATGAGGCGTTGTAGAGATCACTGGCGTTCTGCTTGAGGTTGACCGAGCGCATCAGGCGGTCGACTTCCAGCGCATCGGCGCCTGCCATTTCCGACAGACGGCCCTGCGCCAACAGACGCATGCCAAGCATTTGGCTGATGCGATCCCCGGCATGCACGTAGCCCAGCGTGAACAGGGCGTCGTGGTAGGTGCTGCTTTCAATGAGCGGCATGCCCATGCTGTTGCGCCGTACCGACACGTTTTGCGCCAGGCCTTTGAGCGCTACGGTCCCGGAAGCGGGCAGCACCGTGTCGTTGTCACCACCGCCCAGTTGGCAACCAGCCAGGCTCAGGAAACTCACCGCAGCGGCGGCAGCGCCAAATCGGGGCAGAAAATGAAGAAAGGCTGGCGAGGCCATGGGCAAGCTCCTGGAGGGGTAACGTACAAAAGTCGCTACGTTAGAGAGCAGGCAGGCAGCGCGCAAGCGGGCAGAGTGAGTTTATTTCAGGATTTTACAAAGCATGTCGTGCCAACGCAGACGCTGGCACGCTGGAAACCCTCAGGGCCTGGAAGGATTGATCCGCTCGGCCAACGCATAGGCCCGTTTGGTTGCATCACGATTGGCGATGCTGTCGAACCAGCGCTTGAGGTGCGGGAAGTCGTCCAGATCCTGCTGCTGATAAGTGTGCGGCACGATCCACGGGTAGATCGCCATGTCCGCAATGCTGTAGTCGCTGCCTGCGACGAAGTCGCGATCCGCCAGGCGTTTGTTCAGCACGCCATAGAGGCGGGCGGTTTCGTTGACGTAGCGCTCGATGGCGTAGGGGATTTTCTCCTTGGCGAAACGATTGAAATGATGATTCTGCCCGGCCATTGGCCCCAGTCCGCCCATCTGCCAGAACAGCCATTGCGACACTTCCTGACGGCCACGCAGGTCGGTCGGTATGAAGCGGCCCGTCTTTTCGGCCAGATACAGCAGGATCGCACCCGATTCGAACAGGCTCAGGGGCGGGCCGTCGTCCGCCGGGTGGTGATCGACGATTGCCGGAATGCGATTGTTAGGGGCGATTTTCAGAAAGTCGGGCTCGAACTGTTCGTTCTTGCCGATGTTGACCGGAAACACTTTGTACGCCAGGCCCGACTCTTCCAGAAACAGGCTGATTTTGTGACCGTTGGGCGTGGTCCAGTAGTACAGGTCGATCATTGAGCGCTCCTTGTGGGTGATCGTAGCCCTCTGTTTTACGCTTTTCGCAACGCATCGCACAAATAAAAACGGCCTGCGAGGCAGGCCGTTGGCAGAAAACCCGGCGTGTCAGGCGCCGTGGCATTTCTTGAATTTCTTCTCGCTGCCGCATGGGCAAGGGTCGTTGCGACCCACGTCTTTCAACGTGTTGCGCACCGGTTCCTGATGAGCGTGGCCGCAGTTGGGGCCATGAACGTGGCCGTGCTGGTGGTCGTGATGATCATGATCGTGATCGTGGTTGCAATCAGGGCCATGAACATGGGCTTGCTGGTTCATCGGGGTTACTCCGCAATTAAATCGACGCGCATTATCCCGCAAATGGTCGCGAAGCTGTATCGAAGTGTTTTTGCTGGAAATTCAGCCGTTTTTTAAGCATGCTTACATCGTTGCGGCGTCAGGCGCTCGCTTCTATTTCCTCACACGCTGTAAGGCAGGACGTATGAACAGACACGAACGCATTGCTCGGGCCATCGCGTTGAGTGGCAGAAAGAAGGGTGAGATCGCCGCTGCGTGCGGTGTCGCCAATTCTGCCGTCACTCAGTGGGTCAGTGGTGAGAGCAAGAGCCTGCGCCCGGAAAATCTCTACGCGCTGGCCAGAGCCACGGGCTTTCGTGCTGAATGGCTGGCGATTGGCGAAGGACCGGAACGTGATTCGCCTGATGAGGCCAACGTCGCACTGATTGATCAACCCAGAATGTCTTTCCGCTACCCGGTGATCAGTTGGGTCTCGGCAGGCTCGTGGGAAGAGGCGGTCGAGCCCTACCCTGAAGGGTTTTCAGATCGCTACGAAATTTCGGATTACGACTCCAAGGGACCGGCGTTCTGGCTGGAGGTCAAAGGCGATTCGATGACGGCCCCCACCGGCGTCAGCGTGCCTGAAGGCATGATGATTCTGGTGGACACCGAAGCCGATGTTCAGCCGGGCAAACTGGTGATTGCCAAGCTGCCGGCCAGCAACGAGGCAACGTTCAAGAAGCTGGTGGAGGATGGCGGCGTCCGCTATCTCAAACCCTTGAACCCGGCGTACCGAATGATCGAGTGTGGTGCCGACTGTCGCATCATTGGCGTGGCGGTCCGGATGACCGGCAGGCTCTGAGTCGGATCCGGCAAGGCTGCGGACGTTCTGCGTTCAACACTGAGTCGATACTTTTCCTACTTGTACCTTGCCGACATCCTACAGCTGGAATACTGTATATAAATACAGTTATGCCAAGGAGGTTGTCATGGCTAGCGATCTGTATTCCACGGCCAGCGTTGCGTCTTCCTACCAACAGATTGGAAGACGCATCCAGCGCATGGTCGCAGCGCCCAATGTGCAAAAGGTCCAGTTCGTCACCGTCACTCGTCTTGACGGCGAGCCTTCCGATATCTGGGACACTGTGCTTCAGGAAATCGAAGACACCGAAGGCATCCAGGTCGATCGCCTTGAGGACGGCTCGGTGTGCATAGGCTGGAAGCGGTATATCGACAGTTGATTCCCACTGTGAAGCCGAGCGTGGGCAGGATCCTTATAAGCCGATCTTTCCCGCGCCTAGCCTGTTAATGCCGCTCCACATGCTCTGCGTGCGCTCCAGAGTGCGCGTACATTTTTCCACACAGCTCTGGCTTTAATCGGTTTGAATTCAGCATGCTTGACTTAATATTTAAGCATGCTTAAATATTGTTTCAATACTGAAACTCGACGCGGTGTGAATTTCATCATTTTTGATACGGAGTCAGGCTCATGGAGCTCTTGAACGGCTTGGTAGACAGAGGCGACTGGTTGCTGGCCGGGGTGGTCGGCGCAATCATTTCTGGTTGGTGGCACCAGGCGAGCCTGCTGGACTGGCGCGCCTGGACGGTATTTCTGATCACAGGGGTGGCATGCGCCGTGTTTCTGACCGGTATCGCCAGTAATTACCTGGGTGTTCACGAGCCGCGCAACATCGCCGGAGTCGGTTTTCTGCTGGGCTCGTTTGGCGGCGCACTGATCGCGGCCATCAATCGCGCCTTGTGGTCGGCAGATATCTGGAAGTTTCTGATGGATTTGATCAAGGGCAGACTGGGCGGTTAGGCGGTACTGTCTCAACGTCTATGGATCAGTTCCTCGGGCGCCACGTCGCCCGAGCGGCCTATCCGGATGCTGTTTCTGAACACCAGGCCCGTCTTGAGTTTGCCCTCAAGCCGATAATGAATGGCCTCATCGGGCCTCTTCAACAATTGGGCGATGTACTTTGCGTGCCGCCACAGATTGGTGCGGATCGGCACCACAAAGGTCCGGGTGCTGTGGGCATCGACGAAAAACCAGTCGTTGGACCGGTCGTCGGCCAGCACCATGTCGTTAAGGGTGATCTTGTACTGGAAGGCGCGTACCAGAATCCGCGAATCGTTGGGGTTGTCGATCTCGAAGTGCAGCTTGAAGTCCTGTTGCGTCAGCCTGGCCTTGACGACCTGAACCTTCAGCAAATGCACTTCCGGGTCCTGGAAACTGTCAAAACTCCAAAGGGAGCATCCCGAGAGCCCCAGCATGATCAGCGCAAGGCTCAAGGTTCTTGTAATGTGCGCCTGAAAAAACATGTGGTTGCTCCGAATGAGGCTTGAGTTTAGCAACTCGCGGGCCAAGGGTAACCCGCTTGTCCCGTTCTCCGACGCTGCGTCATACTTTGTCCACGTGCAACCGGGTGTCTCTCATGAGTCAATACGAAATCGTCTTCGACGGCCAATTGGTTGTCGGAGCCCAGCCTGAGAGGGTCAAGGCCAACCTGGGAAAGCTGTTCCAGGCAGACGCTGCGCGTCTGGACCTGCTGTTCTCGGGACGACGGTTGGTGCTCAAAAACGGACTTGATGCGACCACCGCGGAAAAGTATCGAGCAACGCTCGAGCGGGCAGGTGCGCACGTTGAAGTCGTACCGATGGCCGTAATCGACTCACCGCCCGATGAAATGGAAGTGGAGGAGGTCGAACTGGCCAGGCCGCCTGACGAGCCGACCTGGCTGCGCAAGACCCAGGTCAGCCCCGGTCGTCTGCAGGTCAAGCCACGTGATCTGTATATGGCCGCGTTCGTGGATGTCGACGCACCGGACTATTCCCTGGCCGAAGCAGGCAGCGACATCCTGCCTCCACAACCCCAACCTGTGCCGCCGCTGCTGGACCTTTCCCGGCTGAGTGTTGCGCCGGTGGGCACCAACATTGGGCAAGTCAGGAGCGCTGATAATGAAAAGGCGCCCGATACCTCCCACCTGAAGCTGGTGTAACCCGATACCGGGTCTTTCAACGCGCAGGCACAGCAGATTTCCTGAAACGGAATTATTTTCAATCAGCTCTGTCACTTTCCGGTTTTCGCTCGGCTAACAGGCATTGAGAATATTCCCGTCAGGAGTTGCCCGATGTCCCGTTCGCTAGACACCCTTTTGCGCCCCAGCATGTTGGCGGTGGCCATTGCCCTTTGCGCGCCGCTGGCCAGCCCCTTGCTGATGGCCGCGCAACAGGCTGCCGAGGTCATGCCGTACGACCTGCCTGCGGCCCCGCTGACGACCACGCTGAACCGGATCGCCAGCCAGAGCGGCCTGGTGCTGAGCCTTGATCCGGCGCTGGCGGCGGGGAAATCCAGCGCGCCGGTCAAAGGGCAATTCGACGCAGCGGGTGCCTTGCGCGAAGCACTGCGCGGCAGTGGGCTGCAATTGGTGCAGAGCAGCGCCGGAACCTACACCCTGATGGCGATGGAAGAGGGCACGCTTAGCCTCTCGGACGTGAACATCAACGCGAGCGCCACGGCTGCCGAGGGTTCGGAAGCAGCGGGCTATCGCAGCGAAAACGTCAGCAGCGTCGGCGCGCTGGGCGGCATGAGACTGCAGGATGCGCCTTACTCGATCAGCGTGACCCCGCAGGCCCTGCTGAAGAACATTCAGGCGACATCGCTGGATGACGTTATCAAGCACAACCCCTTCACCCAGATGTATTCCCCCACCAGCGCCGGATATGCCAGCGCCGTCAATATTCGCGGTTTCAGCAACGCGGGCAGCCTGAACATCGCCAACGACGGCCTGCGCTTCACCAACGGCGCAGACGGCAGCAACTACCTGGAAGAAATGGAGCAACTGGAAGTCATCACCGGTTTGACCGGCTTCCTCTACGGTCCTGCTTCACCGGGCGGTCTGGTCAACTACGTGATCAAGCGTCCGACCTACCAGCGCTATAACAGCGTGACGATGGGCAATGCCGGTGGCGAGAACTACTACCTGCACGGCGACTTCGGCGGTCCGATCGACAGCGAAGGGACCTTCGCCTATCGCCTCAACGTGTTGACCCAGGATGGTGAAACGGCTGTCGACCTGAACAAGCGTCGCCGCGAGATGATCTCCCTGGCGCTGGACTGGAACGTCTCCGATGACCTGCTGGTGCAGTTCGATGCGTCGCACAAGAAAACCCAGATTCGTGGCCTGACCAGCTACTGGTTCTTTGGTGATCAGTCGCTGCGTCCGAGCGCCGCGTCACTGGACAACGACAAACTGTACAGCCAGAAGTGGTCGTTCTCGGACTTCGAGTCGGACAAGGCGGGTGTGCGCGCCAAATGGCGCCTGAACGACACCTTCACCCTGCGCGCGGCGTTCGCTGCTCAGCAGTACACCAGTGAAAATACCTATACAGGTCCGACGGTTTACAGCGCAGGCTCCTACTCGCAGCCGCTTTACGCCTTTGCGCCTATTGAAACCGAAGAGAAAACCGGGTCGTTTTTCCTCGACGCGGCGTTCGAAACGGGCTTTCTCGGGCACAAGGTCACGATGGGCTATCAGGGCAACACGTCTCGTCAGAAACAGTACGAAGACCACATTCCCTACACCCCGAGCCAGCCCGGTCCGCAGTACACCTCGCCTGTCGGCACGATTGGCTTCGACCAGACCCCGCAGGTCGGCAAGCCTGCGTATTCCATTGGCCATGGCAATCAGCGCCTGGCCAACAGCTCGGAAAGCAATAATTTCCTGATCGGCGACGTGATCACGTTCAACGAGCAGTGGTCGGCGATCCTGGGTGTCACAAACACCCAGATCAAGACCTACGCCAACGAGTTCGTCTACGCCAGGGCCTTTGGTTCGGCGGAAACCGAAACCCGGTACAACGAAAGCAAGACGTCGCCGAACATCTCGCTGGTCTATAAGCCTGTGCCATGGCTGACCACCTACGCGACGTACATCGAAGGGCTGCAATCAGGCGGTATCGCACCGAGCGGCACCACCAACGCGGGTCAGGCCTTCGCGCCGGAAGTCAGCGAGCAGTACGAGATTGGCGCCAAGGCAACGCTGGGAGAAACGCTGTTCACCCTGGCGCTGTTCAACATCGAGAAGCCCAATGGCTACACCACCGCCTCGAACATCTACGTCGTCGATGGTCGTCAGGAGAACAATGGCCTGGAGTTCAGCGTGACCGGCAAGGTCATCCCGGAACTGACGCTGGTCGGTGGCTTCACGCTGCTGGACCCGAAGATCAAGAAGACCGGCGTTGCGGCAGATGAAGGCAACGCGCCGACCAACGTCGCCAAGCAACTGGCCAAGGTCTACGCCGAATACGACATCAATCAGGTGCCGGGTCTGGCGATGACGGGTGGCGCGTTCTACACCGGCAAACAGTACACCGACCAGAGCAACGATAACGACCTGCCATCCTTCACCACCTTCGACGCGGGTGCCCGCTACCGCATGCGCGTTTCAGAGAACGACCTGACCTTGCGGGTCAACGTCAGCAATTTGGCCAACAAGGAATACTGGCTGAACAGCAGCTACCTGGGCGACCCACGGACCGTGGCGTTCTCGGCGCAGCTGGAGTTTTGATGGGGCTCGGGTGAGCCTGTGTCCTGGGAGGTCTGCGATCAGGACGGTGTGTGCAAGCCCGTTTCCACGCACCGGGCTCATCGTTGTATGCACGTCTGGAAGATGCGCAAAAAGTGGCCAAAGCTAAAGTGTCTGACTGAATGCATATTGGTTGCAGCAAGACTTGTGTTTAGCGATGAGCGCGTCGCGTGTGGATGCAGGCTGTGACACACAGGTCCAGAAAAGGCGCAAAAAGGGGTCAAAGCTAAAGCGTCTGACTGAATGCGCAGCCTGTGGGAGGCGGCTTGCCGGCGATTGCGTCCGTTCAGTCACTTATGTATCGCTTCAGAAAAAGCATCGCCGGCAAGCCGCCTCCCACAAGATCGCACTTCCTTTAGTAAATATCGTTTTGGCCCCGTCTCGTGCTTCTGTCGGGCTCAACTAACCGACATACGCCGAACAGCATTTCTTGAATTTCTGCTCGCTGCCGCAAGGACACGCATCATTGCGTCCGGCCTTGAGGGTTACGGTGGAGTCGATGAAGTACCAATGGCCCTGATTCTGCACGAACGAGGAGCGCTCCTTGTGGCTGTGCTCGCCATTGCCGTCATGCCAGCGTGCAGTGAAGGTCACGAAAGCGTGCTCGGGTTTGCCGCCGAACACCTCGGCGCTTTCCACTTCAAGCCCCAGCCACGTGCTTTGTGCACTCCATTGAGCAATGGCTTCCCGGTCCAGCCCGTCCTGCTGCGCAGGCAGCGTGGTCTGCACCAGGTAATCGGTCAGCCCCAGTACATAGGCGCTGTAACGCGAGCGCATCAGTTTTTCTGCGCACGGCGCAGGCTGGCCCGCGTGGTAACGCCCGCAGCAGGCCAGCAACAGGTCGCCGCTGCCACAGGGGCAAATGGCACTACTCATGATTCACCACCAATACTTTCCAAAATTTTCCGGGTTGGCCCAGAACTTCGCGTTCAGCCAGTCAGGCACTTGCTTGTATTCGCGCAGGTCGTAGGTGAACAGCGTCAGAACCTGTTCGTCGCGTGTGAACCGTTCGCTGGCCTGCAAGGCCAGTGAGAAAAAGTCGGTTTCCTGCCAGCCGCAGGCATTCAGGTCGGCCAGTACGGCGATGCGGCTGGCGTTGAGATTGCGGATGCCGCCCAGCAGTTCCAGCCCGCTGCGCTTGGGCATGTGTTCAAGGCAATCGACGACCAATGCCAGGTCAAACCGCTGCGCCGCGAGGTGCGCAGGCAACAGGCCGGGCCCGGCTTGCGCCACTTCGGTCTGCGGATGCGCGTCCTGAAAGGCCTGCAAGGCAGGAAACGCCTGCGCCCCGATCAACAGCAGCCGTGCTGGTGCGTAGCGGTCGAGCAGGGCGGCCAGTGCTTGTTGGGGCGTGCGGGTGGAAAAACCGACAGTCATCGAAAGTCCTCTGAGTGACTGACAAGACTAGCCTGCCAGACGAGTGCTGAAAAGCGCGGTCCCGGTTGCGTGAAAAGCGCCAGGGGTGACAAATGTCCGGTGCCCTTGAGGCTGTTTCGAGCTATATCTACCGATGGTGCATGTTTTTTCACACACCGCTGGCATATTCGGTGGGCAGCACGTCTACTGTGCGGCGACGAAAAGCGTGCGAAGAATTCGCTTTCGTAAAAGGATCATGACCAGGGGGCATGCGATGAAGTGGGTTTGGGGATTGGGAAAGGTGCTGATGCTGGGTTTCTGGCTGGTGGTGCTGGTCAATGCGGTCGTTGAAGCACCGAGCCCGTTCGGCGTGATGATCGATATGGCGGGCAGCCTGTTGCTGCTGACTCATCTGCTTGAGTTGATTCTGTTCAACGCCAGCCTGCGCGGTCGCAAGCACCCTTGGCGTGACAGAGGCAAAATCGTTCTGTTCGGCATCTTTCATGTCCAATCCATCAGCCGTTCGGCTTCGGGGCACTCTCATGCGTAATCTCGTTTTACTGGCTGCTCTGTTCAGTCCGCTGGCCATGGCCCAGGCCATCATCGTTGCGCCACACTCCCTGATGCGCCTCCCCGGCAACAGCAGCGTTCTTCAGGTTGAGCGCCTGGAAGTGGCCGATTACGGGACCCTCCTGATTCCGGCTGGGATCGATGACGTCAAGATCGGCCAGTTGGTGCTCGGTCACGAAGCACGGATCGCCATTGTCCCCGGCGTGCAGACCTTCAAGCTGGTCGTGGATCGCGGCGAGTTCGGCACGGGCAGCCAGATCACGGCACGCGGCGCACCCGGCACGTTCGAAAAGCCTGCCTTGCCAGGCCGAAACCTCACCTTGCGCGTGAATAACCTGAACGCCGAGCAGCTGTCGATCGATGCACGCGGCGGTGCCGGTGGTCCTGGGTATGTCGGTCTTGATGGCGGCACGGGCGAAGAGCCTGGCTGCACCTGGGGTCAGGCCGGGCGTGGTTACAACGGTGACAATGGCGGCAATGGTCATGACGGCGCAGCCGGCGCGCAGGTTCGCCTCGAGTTGCCGTACAGCTTTGCGGCCGAGCGGATCAAGGTCAATGTCGAAGGGGGTGCGCCGGGCAAAGGCGGCGAGGGCGGCAAGGCGGGCAAGGGGGGCGCGTCCAAGGGCTGCATCGTCTATCGCGCCGATGGCGGCAAGTCAGGAAAGCCGGGTGAGCCCGGCCAGCCAGGTGTCGCAGGACCTGCCGGTGCGCTGATTCTGCAACGCTTGTAAACAGCGCGTGACAGACTGCGGGCTTGAACAGCCCGCAGTGCTGTCAGCATCCCGCGCTTATTGCGGCACGCCGTTTTCCCAGTTTTTCCAGTCCTTGATGATCGCCTGTACGAGAGGATTGCCGGTGCGGTACAGGTTTTCCAGCGCGGGCACGAATGCGCCCTGATCGGCGTACTTCAACAGATTGTCCACTTCGCTGTAGCCCGGATAAGGGCGGTCGAAGTCCGAGCCTGCACGGACCACGGCGAGGCGACTGACGTCAACCTTACCCGCCTTGCTCGCCCGCAGCAGCGCCTCGTACGTCGAGTTATCTTCCTGCTGGGTCGTGCAGTACACACCCTTGTTGTCCGTCAGCAGGCGCGTCCAGACTTCCGCTCGCTCGCTCAAACGCGTGCCCGAGAACCAGGTATTGCCTGCCAGCGTGTCGCACTGCGTGACCTGCGGCGGCTGGTTGGCGGGGGCGTAGGGGTATTTCACCCGCCACGCCGCAGATTCCTTGCTCTCGCTGAGCGCGACTTTCTGCGACAGCGCGAAGGCCTTGGCTTGCAGTTTCGGGTTGAGCTCGAAGACTTCGGTCTTGTAGTCCAGTGGCGGCTTTTCGTTCGGGCCTTTGGTATTGATGCCCAGATAGCCGGTCGGCCAGTCCTTGGGCACATCGCGTGAATCGATTTCCCATTGAGTACCGAACTCCACCAGATAGTGAGCCCAGGCCGTGGTGCCGAGCGTGCCGTGATGCGGGTTGATCCCCGCGATGCCGGCGACGATGAAATAGGTCTTGCGCAGGTCGAACTGCGGCGACAACGCCAGCGCCAGGGTGGAGGCCGCCGCATTGGTCTGGCCCATGCCCGTGACCATCAGGCAGGTGTCCTGATCGTTACAGCGGATGGTCGGGTATTCGGCGGCAAGGCCCGGCACCTCGATCTCTTTGGTCAGGTGCAGGCGGTCGATCCAGTTCTGCGCTTCGGGGGCGAACATGGCGATCAGCATGACCTTGGGCGTGACGGGTGCGGCGGAGGCCCAGATGCCGGGGCTGAGCAGTGCAAGCGAGGCGAAGAGGGTGTTACGAGTGAGGCTTTTCATGAGAACTCCTGTCGTCAAAATCATGGTCAGAACTGATAACCGACACCGGCGTAGTAACCCCAGCCGTCCGATCGGGCGCGGAAGTTGCCTTCGCCGAAATTCAGCTCACTGCCGTCCTGCCAGTTGCCGCCGTTGTGGAAATAACGACCGACCAGGGTGAAGCGCAGATGGGTGAAGGCGTACAGCAATACGTTGGTGGCCACCGTCGAGTTGGCGGTACGTGCCGGATCGTCCTTGAGGTCCGAGCCGAAATCGAAGTTGGTAAAGCCGATGTAGGTCAGCGATGCGCCGTTGTCGAATGTGGTGATCGGCACGATGTACTTGAGCTGGGCGCGATAGCCGTCCCACGAGTATTCATTGCTGGCGCCGTAGTTTTCCCACTGGTAGCGGCCATAGAAGTTGGCTGACAGATTGACCCGCGACCGGGTGTCGATGTCGGTGCCGATACCGCTGTACAGCGTGTTGGCGCGATTGGCCGAGTTGCTGCCGTGGTCGTAGATCCAGTCGAAGGCCACGTACCACTCCTTGAACGGCCCCACGGCCAGGCTGCGACCTGCCAGATAATCGATTGAAATGCGCGGCTCATGCTCCATAAACACGGGCGAGCCATGGTCCCAGACGCCCTTGTCGTTGCGGTTGCCGATGTCGAGGATCTTCGGCACGTCGATATAGCCGTACAGCTCGAACGGGCCTTTGCGGCCGAAGTACTCATATTCCAGGTACACGTCATCGACCGGTTGCGGGCCGAAGCTGATGTCCTTGCTGCCTATAAGTGTGAGGTCTTGATTGAACCAGTCCGACAGGTACGTGCCTTTGCCTTCCTTGGGTGAGGCGGGCGGGCTCAGGGTCTCACCCTGTGCGGAGTCTTCGGCGGGTCTGGTCTGCGCCTGCACGGCTGCGCAGGGCAGTAGGGCGGCGGCAAACACAAGAGGGATCAGATATCTGGGCGGGGCGATGAACGGCGTGGAGGACTGCATCGGTATTGAAACTCCTTTTAATGGCACGCACAGCGTGATCCGCAAACGATTGCACATGGCGTGCCAAAGGAATTCAAACTACTGAAAGTAAAGGATATTAATTAAATAAAGTGACCGATCGGGCAGGATTTTGCCCGTCTGCTGTGCGCGGTGACACGCCTGGTGCCCCGTGATGTTTCGTTTCGCACAGCAGACGTGTTCAGTCGATCAGAAGCCTGGGCGTGCGGCGGCGATCACCACCACGGCGAGCCCGATGATCAGGTTGACGCCAACCAGTCGTCGGATTCTACCCAGCGCTGCTGCGCCTTCGGCCCACTGTTCGGCGTCCACCGCACGGCGCAGTTCCGGCAGTTGCAATGAATGGATACGAAGAAACAGAGCGACCATGACCACGTACAGACCCATCATGATCTGGACGTAGCGCGGGGCGGTTTCGAAGCCGGTGAAGCTCAATTGAATCATGCCGATACCCGTGACCGGCAGCACGATCACTGCGGCCCAGACCCAGACGAAGAACCTCGGAAACACCTGGACCCACAGTTTCAAGCGAGACGGCCCTTCAAGTGCTGCAATGATTGCCGGACGCAACACCATCCAGGCGAAGAACATCCCGCCGACCCAGACCAGAGCAGCCAGCAGATGCAACGTATAAACAGGGGAAAATGCGCTCATCAGGTACTCCGTTCTGCGCGGATGGATTTAGCGCGCTATGATAGCGCCCACTCAGAACCACTGAAAATTTATCCAGCCTTTTTTGCCGTGCCCCCGAACCGAAGCCAATGATCAGTACCGAACTCAAATCCCAGATCCAGGGCGCTTACTCGCGTTTCCTCGAAGCCAAGAGCCTCAAGCCACGGTATGGCCAGCGATTGATGATCGCTGAAGTCGCCAAGGTGCTGGGGGACATCGATACCGATGAAGAGGGGCGCCGCTCCGGCGATCCGGCCGTGGTCGCCGTTGAAGCGGGCACCGGTACGGGCAAGACCGTGGCATACGCCATCGCGTCGATTCCGACCGCCAAGGCGGCGGGCAAGCGTCTGGTGATCGCTACGGCAACCGTCGCGCTGCAGGAGCAGATCGTCTACAAGGACCTGCCGGACCTGATGCGCAACAGCGGCCTGAATTTCACCTTTGCCCTGGCCAAGGGACGTGGTCGTTACATGTGCCTGTCCAAGCTCGACATGCTGTTGCAGGAAAGCGATGCCACCAACGCGACCGCGCAGCTGTTCGAGGAAGAGGGCTTCAAGATCGAAGTCGACGAAGCCAGCCAGAAGCTGTTTACCAGCATGCTGCAGAAACTGGCCGGCAACAAATGGGACGGCGACCGCGACAGTTGGCCCCAGGAACTGGCCGATCAGGACTGGGCGCGCCTCACTACCGATCACAGCCAGTGCACCAACCGGCACTGTCCCAACTTCCAGCAATGCGCCTTCTATAAGGCACGTGAAGGCATGGGCAAGGTCGATGTGATCGTCACCAACCACGACATGGTGCTGGCCGACCTCGCACTGGGTGGCGGCGCCGTGCTGCCGGACCCGCGTGACACGCTTTACGTATTCGACGAAGGCCATCACCTGCCGGACAAGGCCATCGGCCATTTCGCGCATTACACCCGTCTGCGCTCCACGGCCGACTGGCTGGAACAGACCGCCAAGAACCTCGCCAAACTGCTCGCCCAGCATCCACTGCCCGGCGATCTGGGCAAGTTGATCGAGCAAGTGCCGGAACTGGCGCGCGAGATCAAGGGGCATCAGCAGTTCATGTTCGGTGCCTGCGAGCAACTGGCCGATTTCCGCGCAGGTGAAGACATGCAGGGCCGCGAACGCCCGCGTCATCGCTTCGTCGGCGGCGTCATTCCCGAGCACATCCGTGAGATGGGCATCGAACTCAAGAAAGGTTTCGCGCGCCTTGACGACCTGTTCACGCGCCTGACCGATCTGCTCAAGGAAGGCATGGACGGCGAGGTCAACATCGGCATCGCCAGTCATCAGGCAGAAGAATGGTATCCACTGTTCGGCAGTCTGCTGGCCCGTGCTCATGGCAATTGGGAGCTGTGGACCGCCTTCACCGCCGAAGACCCGGAAGACAGCCCGCCCATGGCCCGCTGGCTGACATTGGCCGACAGCGGTGCGCTGTTCGACATCGAGGTCAACGCCAGTCCGATCCTGGCTGCCGAGATGCTGCGGCGCAACCTGTGGAACGTCGCCTATGGCGCGCTGGTCACGTCGGCAACCCTGACTGCGCTGGGCAAGTTCGACCGTTATCGCATGCGTGCCGGTCTGCCGAAGGGCGCCGTCACGGCCGTCGTGCCCAGCCCGTTCCATCACGCCGATGCCGGTGTGTTACGTGTGCCGGACCTCAAGGCCGACCCGCGTGACGCGGTCGCTCATACGGCGGCGATCATTCGCGACCTGCCAGGTCTGGTCGAAGGCTCGCGCGGCACGCTGGTGTTGTTCTCCTCGCGCAAACAGATGCAGGACGTGTTCGACGGGCTGGACCGCGACTGGCGCAAACAAGTATTCATTCAGGGCAACCTGTCCAAGCAGGAAACCCTGAACAAGCACAAGGCGCGCGTCGACAGCGGCGAGTCCAGCGTGCTGTTCGGGCTGGCCAGCTTCGCTGAAGGTGTGGATTTGCCCGGGGCTTATTGCGAGCACGTGGTGATCGCCAAGATTCCGTTCGCGGTGCCGGACGATCCGGTCGAGGCGGCGCTGGCCGAGTGGATCGAGGCTCGCGGTGGCAACCCGTTCATGGAAATTGCGGTGCCGGATGCTTCCCTTCGTCTGGTTCAGGCCTGCGGCCGCCTGCTGCGCACCGAGGAAGACCGAGGCACCATCACGCTGCTGGATCGCCGCGTGGTGACCCAGCGTTATGGCAAGGCGATTCTCAACGCGCTGCCGCCGTTTCATCGAGAAATTTCCTGAACGCAGGCTGACAGGCAGGTGGCGACTGTTCCCAAAGCGTCCAATCGCTGGAACAATATGCGCCCATTCAGTTGGCCCTAATCAGGGCCTTCAACGCGATATTCAGGAGTCAGCGGTTTGCAGATCCAGGGTCATTTCGAACTTGAATTCGAAGCAGTGCGTGAAGCCTTTGCGGCATTGTTCGACGATCCTCAGGAGCGCGGCGCTGCGTTGTGCATCCAGGTGGGCGGGCAGACGGTCGTTGACCTGTGGGCGGGCACCGCTGACAAGGACGGTGCCGAAGCCTGGCACACCGATACCATCGCCAATCTGTTCTCCTGCACCAAGACTTTTGCCAGCGTCGCCGTTTTGCAACTGGTCGAAGAGGGCAAGCTGAAACTGGACGATCCCGTGGCCCGACTCTGGCCCGAGTTTGCCGCTGCAGGCAAGGCTGCGATTACCTTGCGTCAGTTGCTGTGCCATCAGGCGGCACTGCCGGCCATCCGTGCGCAACTGCCCGCAGAAGCGCTTTACCAATGGGACACCATGACCGCAGCCCTGGCGGCCGAAGAGCCCTGGTGGATTCCTGGCCAGGGCCATGGCTACGCAGCCATCACGTACGGCTGGTTGATTGGCGAGATCCTGCGCCGCGCCGATGGTCGTGGTCCGGGCGACTCCATCGTTGCGCGGGTTGCACGTCCGTTGGGGCTGGATTTTCATGTCGGGCTGGCGGACGACCAGTTCCATCGCGTGGCACACATTGCACGCGGTAAAGGCAATGTCGGCGACGACGCAGCGCAGCGTGTGCTGCAGGCGACGATGCGCGAACCGACTTCGATCACGGCCAGGGCCTTTACCAACCCGCCGTCGATTCTGACCAGTACCAACAAGCCGGAGTGGCGTCGCATGCAACAACCTGCGGCCAATGGCCACGGTAATGCCCGCAGCCTTGCAGGCTTCTACAACGGTCTGCTGGATGGCAGCCTGCTGGAAGCCGAAATGCTCAATGAACTGACCCGTGAACACAGCGTCGGCCAGGACAAGACCCTGCTGACCTCGACCCGCTTCGGTCTGGGTTGCATGCTTGATCAACCAACCGTGGCCAACGCCACGTTCGGGCTGGGTCCGAAGGCATTCGGTCATCCGGGCGCTGGCGGTTCGGTCGGTTTTGCCGATCCTGACCGCGAGGTGGCGTTTGGCTTTGTGACCAACACGCTGGGGCCTTACATTCTCATGGATCCGCGCGCCCAGAAGCTGGTCAGGGTGCTTGGTGAGTGTTTGCAGTAACTATCGGCTATAAGTGCTTGTTTCATACCGACTGTCAGTTAATGGGCGCAACAGGAACCGTACGACGGTTTCTCTTTACACCTGTAACTTCATGCGTGTTATACGGACGTAACAACGTTCCCTCTGTCTGATCAAAAACTGTTGTGGGTCATCCATGTCGTCCAATAAAAGCCTCGTTCTCGCTCTGTGTATCGCCGTCACCGGCTGTGCTCAAACCCCTCAATCCGATTCTGCTGCGACTGAAGGCCATTGGTGGCAGTTTGGTTCGGGCAGTGCCGTCGACAATGCGTCTGCCAAGGCTCCGGCTTCCAGCCCAGCGCCTGCTGCGCCCGTAGCCAAGGCCGCTGACAAACCAGCGCCTGCTGCTGACGCACAGAGCAGCAGTCCTTGGTACTGGCCATTCAGCTCGGACGACAAGGCCGCGGCAAAACCTGACACAGTCGCCAGCAAGCCAGCGGACAAGCCGGCTGCCCCTGCGCTGGTCGCCAAGTCTGAAACGGACAGCAAGTGGTGGTGGCCATTCGGCAGTTCCGAGGCCAAGAAGGACGAGCCTAAAGCCCTGCCAATGCCTGATCCGAAAGTGACCAAAGCCTGGCTGGACGAATACGAGCCGCGTGTGCGCGCTGCCATCAAGGACACACCGTTTGAACTGGAGCGCCGTGAAGACCTGCTGGCGATAACTGCGCCGGTAGACAGCTCGTTTAACCCTGATCGCCCGGCGATGTTGCTGCCGGTCACGCTGGGTCCGATTACCCGTCTGGCCAAGGCTGTCGAGGGTGACAAGCGCACGGCCGTGCTGATTCTGGGCCACGCCGACACCTCGGGTCCCACC
Source organism: Pseudomonas asturiensis (assembly GCF_900143095.1). GTDB lineage: Bacteria > Pseudomonadota > Gammaproteobacteria > Pseudomonadales > Pseudomonadaceae > Aquipseudomonas > Aquipseudomonas asturiensis. Next base: position 64,912 of record NZ_FRDA01000014.1, read on the forward strand.
GAAGCCAATCAGAAAATCAGTCAGGAACGCGCACAATCGGTGGCCGCGATCTTCCGCCTCAGCGGCCTTGAGCGTCAGCGTTTGAGCCAGCGTGGCATGGGCGCGGTGATGCCGCGTGCAGCCAATGACAGTGCGCAGGGCCGTGCACTGAACCGTCGCGTCGAAATCCTGATGACGCCTCAGGACACCATGCTTGCACTGATGAGCCGCTATGCGCTGCCGCCGGTCGCCCCGACGCTCGTCGCCGTGCAGGACGTCAAGCCTGCGCCTGCTCCGGCGCCTGCCAAGAAAGCGGCCGCGACCAAGAAAGACACGGCCAAGAAAGCGGCACCGGCCAAGGCCAGCACCGCCAAGAAGGCTGCTCCGGCCAAGTCGACCACAGCAGCGAAGAAGCCTGCCGCGACCAAGACTCCGGCCAAGGATACTGCTGCCAAGAAGCCCGACGCCCAGGCCAGCAACTGATCGCCTGATCGCGCTCCTGGGGCCTGTTCGTTCCCATGCGTGGCGTGGGAACACCTCTTCGTACGCTCTGTGTCGCTGATATGACGCAGAGCGTCACGGCTGCATGCCCAGGCGCGTGGGCACGTTCAGGCTGGGGGTATAAGCTCACCAATCAGCCGTCGAAAAACCAGCCGCGCCAAAAGGAATGACACCATGACCCAGACCCTGGCTGACATGCGCCGTGACTACACCCGCGACGGACTGACCGAAGCGCAGTCACCGGACGAGCCGTTCGCATTGTTTCATCAGTGGTTCGCCGAGGCGGTCAAGACCGAGCAGGCACCGGTCGAGGCCAACGCCATGACCCTGGCGACGGTCGATGAAGAGGGGCGCCCGCACTGCCGAGTGCTGCTGCTCAAGGGCCTGGACACACAAGGTTTCACTTTTTTCACCAATTACGACAGCGCCAAAGGTCAGCAACTGGCCGCTCGTCCATTCGCCGCGATGACGTTTTTCTGGCCGACGCTCGAACGTCAGGTGCGCATCGAGGGGCGTGTGGTGAAGGTCACTGCACAGGAATCTGATGCTTACTATCAGGTTCGTCCGCTGGGCAGTCGGCTCGGTGCATGGGCGTCGCCACAGAGCCGGGTGATCGCCGACCGCGAAGCGCTTGAACAACTGATCAAACAGACCGAACAGCGCTTTCTCGACACCGCGCCCCATTGTCCCGAGCACTGGGGTGGCTATCGTCTGCTGCCTGAGCGAATCGAGTTCTGGCAGGGCCGTTCCAGTCGCCTCCATGACCGTTTGAACTATCGTTGGGTAGACGGCCAATGGACGCGTGAGCGCCTTGCACCCTGATTGAATTATTCGCGGGTCGCACCGTCTTAGCCTTACGTAAGCGGGCAGTCGCTGTATGACGCCTGAATGAATTTAATTTGCGGATCCGGGGCCGTGACAGCACCTGTGTCGGGTAGTCTAATGGCCACTGGTTCCTCTGGAGATACCTTTTATGCGCAAGTCTGCTCTTCTGGCTGCCTCGTTCACTGCCATGGCACTGACGTTGGGCGGCTGCACTTCCAATCTCACCGGTGACTCCTACTCCCGCGATGAGGCCCGGACTGTACAAACCGTTCGCCTGGGCACTGTTGAATCGTTGCGTCCGGTGAAAATCGAAGGCACCAAGACCCCGATTGGCGCAGGCGCCGGTGCGGTGGTGGGTGGTGTAGGCGGCAGCGCAATCGGTGGTGGTCGCGGCAGCGTCGTGGCAGCGGTGATCGGTGCAGTGGCGGGCGGTCTGTTGGGTTCTGCGACCGAGGAAGGTCTGACCCGCACTCAGGGCGTGGAAATTACCGTGCGTGAAGACGACGGCAGCATGCGCGCCTATGTGCAGCAGGTTCAGGAAAACGAGATTTTCCGGGTCGGCGAGCGCGTCCGCATCATGACGGTCAACGGCACGAGCCGCGTGACACACTGATCTGCCTGGCGGATCACTGAAGACCCCGAGCCTGATGCCTCGGGGTTTTTCGTTTCAGGCTGTCCGGTCAGCGTTTCAGCGATGCCCGGCAGGCCGCAACCATCACGCCATAGCCGATGATGGCCGACAGTATCGATCCGGTCAGGATGCCCATGCGATCTTCCCCGGCAAAGGCGCTGACACCGGGTTCGAACGCCAGCGAGCCGACAAACAGACTCATGGTGAAGCCGATGCCGCACAGGATCGAAACCCCCAGCACATGACCCCAGTTCGCGTCCTTTGGCAGCGAAGCCATGCGCGTCTTGACCGCCAGCCACGTCAGCCCGAATACCCCCAGCGTCTTACCCAGCAACAGGCCTGCAGCGATGCCCAGCGGCACCGGATGAGTGAAGCTGTCCATTGTTACGCCCGCCAGCGACACACCGGCGTTGGCGAACGCGAACAGCGGCAGGATGCCGTACGCGATCCAGGGATGCAGGCTGTGCTCCAGGGTCAGCAACGGTGACGTCCTGGCGCGGGTTCGAAGTGGAATGCAGAACGCCAGCACCACACCTGCCAGCGTCGCATGGACGCCGCTTTTCAGGACGCAGACCCACAACACCAGGCCGATCAGCAGATAAGGCGCAAGTTTACTTACGCCCAGACGGTTCAGCACAATCAGCGCGATGATCGATACCGCTGCCAGTATCAGCGAGAGTTGTGACAGCTCGCCGGAGTAGACCAGCGCAATCACGATGATCGCGCCCAGGTCATCAATGATTGCCAGTGTCATCAAAAACAGCTTGAGCGAGACGGGCACCCGCTTGCCGAGCAGCGCCAGCACGCCGAGGGCGAAGGCGATGTCGGTGGCCATTGGAATGGCCCAGCCGCTCAAGGCTTCTGGGTTACCGGTGTTCAGCGCAACGTAGATCAGCGCCGGAACCACCATACCGCCGATGGCGGCTGCACCCGGCAATACAATTTGCGAGGGCTTGGAGAGATGACCCTCGAGAACTTCGCGCTTGACCTCCAGACCAATAAGCAGAAAGAACAGCGCCATGAGGCCGTCGTTGATCCATAACAACAATGGCTTGGCGATTTGCACTGCGCCAATCTGCGTCACAACGGGTGTTTCAAGAAAAGCGTTATAAAGCCAGGAAAGTGGCGAGTTATTAACGAATAGGGCCAAAGCGGCAGCGGCGATCAACAACAGGCCGCCAGCCGCTTCAAGCTGGAAGAAGCGTGTAATGGTATTTCGCATGGGCGCGACCATTCTCCGTCTACGGTAAAAAAGGATCGATACCCTAACGTGTTGATTGGGAAGTTAAAACAAAAGTTATATTCGTTTTTGTTCTAAAAATGACAGGCTGTGTCTTGATTTAAATAGACTAATAATTGTGTAACTGCTTAAGTCGTAAACATATCTTTTTATAGTGTAGGACATTTCCTAAAAAGCATGTTTCTACTATTAATTTGTAACTTCATTAGTGTGTAAGACAGGACGTGTGGCATCGAACTGAAGGTGATCACCCTGAAACTCCACTACCACGGACGTCATTATGGCGTCCGCGGTAGCGGCATCAGGGTGTCAGCCTTCAATCCCCAGCATGTCACGCACCAGCGCTTCGGCAATGCGGATGCCGTCCACGCCTGCAGACAGGATACCGCCGGCATAGCCCGCGCCTTCACCGGCCGGATACAGGCCCTTGGTGTTGAGGCTCTGCATGTTCGGGCCGCGCGTAATGCGCAGGGGGGCAGAGGTGCGGGTTTCGATGCCGGTCAGCACTGCGTCGTGCAACGAAAAGCCTTTGATCTGCTTGTCGAAGGCGGGCAGTGCTTCACGAATGGCTTCGATGGCAAAGGCAGGCAATGCTTCAGCCAGATCGACCAGCTTCACGCCGGGCTTGTAGGAAGGCTCGACGCTGCCCAGCGCCGTGGACGCCTTGCCCGCGATGAAGTCGCCGACCAGTTGCGCAGGCGCTTCATAGGTACTGCCGCCCAGCAGGTAAGCGTGAGACTCCAGACGCTCCTGTAACTCGATGCCGGCCAGCGGGCTGCCCGGAAAGTCCTGCTCCGGCGTGATGCCCACCACGATGCCCGAGTTGGCGTTGCGTTCGTTGCGTGAGTACTGACTCATGCCGTTGGTCACAACGCGGTTCGGTTCGGACGTCGCGGCGACCACCGTACCGCCAGGGCACATGCAGAAGCTGTACACCGAACGGCCGTTGCTGGCGTGGTGGACCAGCTTATAGTCGGCAGCCCCCAGTTTCGGGTGACCGGCGTACTTGCCCAGCCGGGCACGGTCGATCAGCGACTGTGGATGTTCGATACGAAAGCCCACCGAAAACGGCTTGGCTTCCATGAATACACCACGGCCGTGGAGCATGCGGAACGTGTCACGGGCGCTGTGGCCCAAGGCGAGAATCACATGGCGCGACGCGATTTGCTCGCCGCCATCCAGCACGACGCCGTTCAGTTGGCCGTCTTCGATCATCAGGTCAGTGACGCGCTGCTCAAAGCGTACTTCGCCGCCCAGCGCCTCGATCTGATGACGCATGTGCTCAACGACGCCAGTCAGTCGGAAAGTGCCGATATGGGGCTTGCTGACGTAGAGAATTTCCTCCGGCGCGCCTGCCTTCACGAACTCATGCAGGACCTTGCGGCCATGAAAGTGTGGGTCCTTGATCTGGCTGTAAAGCTTGCCGTCAGAGAACGTGCCCGCGCCACCTTCGCCAAACTGGACGTTGGATTCCGGATTCAGGACGTTCTTGCGCCACAGGCCCCAGGTGTCCTTGGTGCGCTGACGCACTTCCTTGCCGCGTTCGAGGATGATCGGCTTGAAGCCCATCTGCGCCAGCAGCAGCCCGGCGAAGATCCCGCAGGGGCCGAAGCCGACGACGATCGGTCGCTCGCTCAGGCCTTCAGGCGCGTGGCCCACCACCTTGTAGCTGATGTCAGGCGCAGGGCCGACGTGGCGATCATTGGCCAGCTTGCGCAGCAATGCGTCTTCGTCACTGACCTGAAAGTCGATGGTGTAGATAAAGCACAGTTCGGAGGACTTCTTGCGCGCGTCGTAGCTGCGCTTGAACAGCGTGAAGTCCAGCAGTTCGCTGCTGTCGATGCCCAGACGCTGCAAGAGGGCAGGGCGCAGGTCTTCGTCCGGGTGGTCGATCGGCAGTTTGAGTTCGGTGATTCGTAACATTGAAGGGTCCAGTTTTCGGGCCGCAGGTTCAGCCCGACAGCACTACAAGAACCGGCGATTATAAGCGCTGAACCCCTTTGACGGCGAGTCGGGGTGTGCAGTCCTGGCGACGATGGGTGCCATCGGTCGCCAAAAACGGATAATGGCTCGGATCAATCGTCCCGCGAGCCACCGTAGTAGCCGCAGCCGCGCTGGGACTGACCATTCAGACGCAGTTCGGCGGTGAGGTGTTGTACCGAGCCGTTGACGCTGTCGACACAGCGCTGAGGCGCCACCCAGAGTTCGATGCGCTGGTTGTTGGCTTCGCTGCTGACACTGAAGCTGCCGTCCGGCAGTTGCTCTTCCAGGTAGGGTACAGCGAGCGGCGGCTGGCCTTCTCGTTCCAGCACCATGCCTTTGCCGCTGACGTTGACGTTCCAGGCGGGTTTGTTGCCATTGACGTGCAAGGTCAGACGTTTGAAATTCAGATCATCGCAGGACTGGCCGGGCCGCTCGACACGGTAAACCTGATGCAGGTCCAGCTGGCCGTCGCTGTTGGCAGCCTTGCTGGCGGCAAACGCACCCCGCAGGTCAGCAAAGACACGGCCCTTGCTGTCGGCAAGGCTCGCGGCTTCCTGCAGGATCCCGGTGTTGTTGCGGTCCTTGACCACATAGCGGCGCTGCTCGTTGCACGGTTTGAACATCAACTGCCCGTTCTCACCGGTCAGGTCGCCCTGCATGCGGATCATGCCGACCGTGGAGACTTTCGGTGTGTCGGTCTTGCTGCCAAGCATCTGGCAGCCGGCGAACAGTGGCAGAAGCGCGAATACGAGGACAGAACGAGCAGCAAACATGGGGCGGGTCTCCAGACAAGTGCCGCCACGTTACGCAGACTGTTGCCGCATCACAAGACCTGATACGTCTGTCCGGTGTGCAAGCCTTCTACGCTCTTGGCGTAGGCCAGTGCTACGTCTGCAGCCGGAACCGGTTTAAAGCCTCTGAAGTAAGTACCGTATCGCTCCATGGATTCGAGCAGCACAGTGGGGCTCACCGAGTTCACCCGCATCCCGTGCGGCAACTCTATAGCCGCTGCCCGCACGAAAGCGTCGATCGCACCGTTGACCAGACTGGCCGAGCTGCCCGACAGGATCGGCTCCTGACTCAGCACGCCCGAGGTCAACGTGAACGACGCACCCTGGTTGGCAAACGCCTTGCCGATCAGCAGCAGGTTGACCTGGCCCATCAGCTTGTCCTGCAGACCCAGTGCGAAATCGGCTTCGCTCATGTCTGCCAAAGGCACGAACTTCACACTGCCCGCTGCGCAGATCAGCGCATCGAAGCTGCCCACACGTTCAAACAGCGCACGAATCGATGCGCTGTCGCTGATATCGACGCGCTCGTCGCCACTGTTGCGGCCTATCCGCACGATCTCGTGCCGGGATCCCAGTTCGCGTTCAATCGCCGAGCCCACGGTTCCGCTTGCTCCAATCAACAGGATTTTCATTGCGTCGCTCCACAAGGATCAAATGAGCGGTCAGTGTAGAAAGTTGTATATCCATCGATAAAGATGCTAATTGGAAACCTTTGGTTCTTGACAGGAAACAATCCGTGAGCGAGATGGAGGATCTGGCAGCCTTTGCAGTCCTGATCGAGGCAGGCAGTTTTACTGCTGCCGCACAGCGTTTGAGCTGCAGCAAAGGGCGATTGTCGAAGCGGATTTCTCAGTTGGAGAAGACCTACGGCGTGCAGTTGCTGCACCGCACCACGCGCACGTTGAGCCTCACCTCGGCGGGAGCTGCGTTGTTGCCTCAGGCCCGGCAGTTGATATCCCACATGGAGCGGGCGCGCAGCATTGTGGCGCTGATGCGTGATGACGTGGTCGGAGAGGTGCGTATCACGACACCCGTCTCTTTGGGTGAAACCTTCTTTGACGGTTTGTTGATGGAGTTTTACGAGGCCTATCCGCAGGTGAAAATCGAGCTTGAGCTGAGCAACAGCTTCAGCGATTTGCGGCGTGAAGGGTTTGATCTGGCGATACGTTCACAGGTCGCAAGCGATGAGCGGCTGGTGGCCCGACCGCTGCTGGCGATGCAGGAACTGACCTGTGCCAGTGCGCAGTATCTGGATGAGCATGGCTGGCCGCAGACGCCTGATGATCTGACGCGGCATCGTTGCCTGATCAATAGCCACTACAGCGGCCGGTATGAGTGGCTTTACCATCAGCATCACGAGTTGAAGCGTGTGCAAATCGATGGGCCGTTTGCCAGCAATCACTACAGTCTGTTGAAAAAGGCGGCACTGGCCGGTGCGGGCATCGCGCGGCTACCGTTCTACATGGTGCACGAAGAACTCGACGACGCACGCCTGCACTGGCTGTTTCGCGAATACCAGACGGCAACGACGCCGATGTTCCTGGTACATCCCTATGAAAGCAAAGTGCCTCGAAGGGTGCAGGTGCTGGCAGATTATCTGGTGCGATGGTTCGAACGCAGCAGCTCTGCGCTGGGGCGGTTGGCGTGATGTTGAGCGGTGGCATGACCTTAGCCACGCAGGAGCGCTCGTCGTCATACACAAGTCCGGAAGACGCGTAAAACAGGACCAAAACAAACGTGGCTGACTGAATGCATAACCTGTGGGAGGCGGCTTGCCGGCGATGGCGTCCGTTCAGTGACGGATAGGTCGCTTCAGAAAAGCACCGCCGGCAAGCCCAAGCCGCCTCCCACAGTTCGTTGGTTGCAGCAAGACGTGTGGATAACGATGAGCGCTATAGCATGGGCGCGACCATCGCACCTCTCGCTAGCCGCCCAGGTAAGCGTCCCGCACTTTCGGATCGACCAACAGTTCCTCACCTGTACCCTGCATCACCACGCGGCCGTTTTCCAGGACATACGCGCGGTCGGCAACTTTCAGGGCCTGGTTGGCATTCTGCTCGACCAGGAATACGGTCACGCCATCACGCCGCAGTTGTTCGACGATCTCGAAAATCTGCTGAATGATGATGGGAGCCAGACCCAGCGACGGTTCGTCCAGCAGTAACAGCTTGGGCTTGCTCATCAGCGCGCGGCCGATGGCGAGCATCTGTTGTTCGCCGCCGGACATGGTGCCACCGCGCTGTGTGAAGCGTTCCTTGAGGCGCGGGAACAGGTGCAGGACTTTGTCCATCTGCTCCTGATAATCACCTTTCTCGGTGAAAAAGCCGCCCATGGCCAGGTTTTCTTCGACCGTCAGGCGGGCAAACACGCGGCGGCCTTCCGGCACCACTGCGATGCTCTTGCGCATGATCACCGACGAGTCCTGACCAACCAGTTCCTCACCCATGTAGCGGATGCTGCCGCTGTGAGCGCGTGGCGAGCCGCACAGGGTCATCAGCAGTGTGGATTTGCCGGCGCCGTTGGCACCGATCAGGGTGACGATCTCGCCCTGACGTACTTCCACGTTGACGCTGTGCAGCGCCTGGATCTTGCCGTAGAACGTGGAAACGTTTTCGAACTGCAGCATTTACGCTTCCCCCAGGTAGGCTTTGATCACTTCAGGATTGTCACGAATCTGTTCCGGCGTACCGTCGGCCAGTGGCGTGCCCTGATTGATCACTACGATGTGGTCGGAAATGCTCATCACCAGTTTCATGTCGTGCTCGATCAGCAGCACCGTGGCGTTATGCTCGTTGCGCAGCACGCCGATGAGCGCTTTCAGATCTTCGGTTTCCTTGGGATTCAGACCGGCTGCCGGTTCGTCCAGCATGAGGATGCGCGGGCGCGTCATCATGCAGCGGGCGATTTCCAGGCGGCGTTGCTGACCGTAGGCCAGTGTACCTGCGGGGCGATTGGCGAATTCCTTCAGGTTGACGGCGTCCAGCCAGTGCTCGGCGTAGTCCATGGCTTCGCGTTCGCTGCGGCGGAAGGCGGGCGTCTTGAACAGGCCGGACAGGAAGTTGGTGTTCAAGTGACGATGCTGGGCAACCAGCAGGTTCTCGACCGCGGTCATTTCCTTGAACAGACGTACGTTCTGGAAGGTACGCACCACACCCTTGCGGGCGATCTGGTGACCGGCCAGGCCTTGAATCGGCTCGCCGTCCAGCAGGATCGTGCCGCCGCTGGGCTTGTAGAAACCGGTCAGGCAGTTGAACACGGTGGTCTTGCCCGCACCGTTGGGGCCGATCATCGAGACGACCTGTTTTTCATGGACGGTGAGGCCCACGCCGTTGACGGCGAGCAGACCGCCGAAGCGCATGCTCAGGTTCGTGGCTTGCAGAAGAGGCTGGCTCATTTGGCCACCTCCGCTTTCAACTTCATGACAGGTCGTTGCATTGGCAGGAAACCTTGAGGACGCCAGATCATCATCAGCACCATCAGGGCACCGAACATCAACATGCGGTAATCGCTGAACTCACGCATCAGTTCAGGCAGCAGGATCATCACGATGGCCGCCAGAATCACGCCCAGTTGCGAGCCCATGCCGCCGAGTACCACGATGGCCAGAATGATCGCCGACTCGATGAAGGTGAAGGACTCAGGCGTCACCAGACCCTGGCGAGCGGCGAAGAAGCTGCCTGCAAAACCTGCGAATGCTGCGCCCAGGGTAAACGCCGACAGCTTGATCACCGTCGGATTGAGGCCCAGTGCGCGGCAGGCGATTTCGTCTTCGCGCAACGCTTCCCAGGCACGGCCGATCGGCATGCGCAGCAGGCGATTGATGACGAACAGCGCTGCCAGCGCCAGCAACAGGGCGATCAGGTAGAGGAAGATCACTTTGCTGATCGGGTTGTAGTCCAGGCCGAAATACTGATGGAACGTCTGCGCACCTTCGGCAGCACGGCGTTCGAAGCTCAGGCCGAACAGGGTCGGTTTCTCGATGTTGCTGATGCCGTTCGGGCCGCCGGTGACGCTGGTCAGGTTGCGCAGGAAGATGCGGATGATTTCACCGAAACCCAGGGTCACGATGGCCAGATAATCTCCGCGTAGCCTCAGAACCGGGAAGCCCAGCAGGAAGCCGAACAGCGCCGCCAGCAGACCGGCCAGCGGCAGGCACTCCCAGAAGCTCAGGCCGAAGTAGTGCGACAGCAGGGCGTAGCCATAGGCACCGACCGCGTAGAAACCCACATAGCCCAGGTCCAGCAGACCCGCCAGACCGACCACGATGTTCAGGCCCAGGCCCAGCATCACGTAGATCAGAATCAGCGTCGCGATATCCACCGCGCCGCGCGAGCCGAAGAACGGCCAGACGAACGCCAGCACGATCAGCGCTGCGAGACCCCAGCGCTGGGTGCTCGGCCGGGTCATGAGGTCGCTGGTTTTCTGCGAAATCAGCGGAGCGCGTTCACCACGGCGCAGGCCGCTGATCTTCTCGGCGAACAGCACGCGCAGAAACAGCAGGACTGAACAGATCGCGATGATGGTCAGGGTCATGGGGCTGGCGTTCTGCACTTGCAGGGTCACGCCGGAAAAGGCCAGTTTCAGGCCAAACACCGGATAGGCAACGGCCCACACCAGTGCAGCGCTGAACAGCGCCTGTTTGAAGGACTTGCTCATACTTTTTCAACCTCCGGACGACCCAGAATGCCGGTCGGGCGGAACAGCAGCACGAGAACCAGCAGGCCGAAGGCCACGACGTCCTTGTACTGATCGCCAAAGATGTCGGCACCGAAGGCTTCGGCGACGCCCAGCACCAGACCGCCCAGCACGGCGCCGGGGATCGACCCGATGCCGCCCAGTACCGCAGCCGTGAATGCCTTGAGGCCTACCAGGAAACCGGCGCTCGGGTTGATCACACCGTATTGCATGCTCAGCAACATGGCGGCAACGGCAGCCAGCGCGGCACCGACTACGAAGGTCAGGGCAATGATGGTATTGGTGTTGATCCCCAGCAGGTTGGCCATCTTCATGTCTTCGGCGCAGGCGCGGCAGGCGCGGCCCATACGCGAGCGGGAGATGAACAGGGTCAGCCCGGTCATGGCCAGCAGCGTGACGACGAACACCACGATTTGCATGTAGGAAATCAGCACTTCCTGTGCGCCGCCTGGACCGAAGGACAGGCTGCCGGGCAGCAGGTTGGGGATGGCAAAGTTGCCGGAACCCTGGGAAAGCTGAACCGAGTTCTGCAGAAAGATCGACATCCCGATCGCAGAAATCAGTGGAATAAGACGGTTGCTGTTGCGCAACGGACGGTAGGCGACGCGTTCGATGCTGTAACCGTAGGCACTGGTGACGATGATGGAGGCGGCGAAGCCTGCGATCATCAACAGCGGCAGGCTGTCGATGCCCATCATTGCAAGGCCGGCAAGCGCCATGAACGCAACGTAGGAACCGATCATGTACACCTCGCCGTGGGCGAAGTTGATCATTCCGATGATGCCGTAAACCATCGTGTAGCCGATGGCAATCAATGCATACGTGCTGCCAATGGTCAGGCCATTGACCAACTGTTGCATGTAGTGGAATAACTCGGGCATTTACCGCGCTCCTAAAAACCTGATCTGCATTTCTCCGGCCTGCGTCGGGTACGCATTCTGTCGATGCGTTGCCGGTGACGCTGCCAGCGAACCGCTGGTAACGGTTTTAAGATTTTCAGGGGGCCTCGTTACCGGATCTCGGCAAGCGGGCCATGATTCGTAAAACAAAGCCCACTGCGGTTGCAGTGGGCTTCGGTTGTCAACGCAAGCTGCTTATTTGGCGGCTTCGGTCTTCGGCTTGCCGAAGTGCCATTCGTAGACCACGAACTGGAAGTTCTTCAGGTCGCCCTTGGCGTCGTAGCTCAATTCGCCCATCGGGGTCTTGAAGGTACCGGCGTGGATGGCGGCTGCCACTTTGTCGGTGTCTTCGGACTTGGCGGCAGCGATGCCGTCAGCAATGACCTGAACGGCGGAGTAGGACGGGTACACGAACGGACCGCTCGGGTCCTGGTTCTTGTCCTTGAATGCCTTGGTCAGCGCCTGGTTGGCAGGGTCCTGGTCGAAGGACTTCGGCAGGGTGACCAGCAGGCCTTCAGAGGCTTCGCCAGCGATTTGCGAGATGGACTCGTTGCCCACGCCTTCAGGACCCATGAACCTGGCGTTCAGGCCTTTTTCCTTGGACTGGCGCAGGATCTGGCCCAGTTCAGGGTGGTAGCCGCCGTAGTAGACGAAGTCGACATTGGCTTGCTTGAGCTTGGCGATCAGCGAAGAGAAGTCCTTGTCGCCGGCGTTGATGCCTTCGAACAGGGCAACCTTGACGCCTTTGTCTTCCAGGGTTTTCTTCACAGCAGAGGCAATACCCTCACCGTACTGCTGTTTGTCATGAATGACCGCAACGATTTTAGGCTTGGCGACGTCGGCGATGTAGTTACCGGCTGCCGGGCCTTGCGCGCTGTCCAGACCGATGGTGCGGAACACCAGCTTGTAGCCACGGCTGGTGATGTCAGGGCTGGTGGCTGCTGGAGTCACCATGATGATGCCTTCGTCTTCATAGACGTCGGAAGCAGGTTGAGCGGAGCTGGAGCACAGGTGGCCGATGACGTATTTCACGCCGTCGTTGACGACCTTGTTGGCGACTGCAACGGCCTGTTTCGGATCGCAGGCATCATCGTATTCGACGGCTTCGAGTTTCTTGCCATCCACGCCGCCTTTGGCGTTGATCTGCTCGATGGCCATCTTGGCGCCGTTGAACTGCATGGTGCCGTACTCGGCTACAGGGCCGGTTTTCGGGCCGGCGATGCCGATCTTGATGGTGTCAGCTGCGAACGAATGGCTGGCAACCCCTGCCATAACCAATGCGGCAAACAGCTTGGAAAGCTTCTTGGTACCCTTAGTCATGATGCTCCACTCTTGCGTTGTAGTTTTTATAATCCTGCTGGCCAAGGCTACAGGACCGGCTTCGACACCGGTCTTTCCCCCGCTCCGCCAACTGTACCGGAACAGTTTAGAGTGCCGGTGAATCGCTTGGAAAGCGTGGGGCGGGGGAGTGGACCGGTGTGTGTCGCTTAATCGAAAGAAAGTTACATAATCCAACCACATAGGGTTTTGAAAAACCCGGCGCAGCGTGGTGGATGTGTGGACTCTCCTGCAATCAATCACTTGCTTCTGGGTTTGTCTGCGGGAAAGGCGGCGGTATCATTGCGCCGATTTTCTTTTTGGTGAAACCCATGACGCAAGAACCTAGCACCCTCTATGCCAAACTGCTTGGTGAGACCGCTTCTATTTCGTGGAAAGAATTGCAACCATTCTTTGCCAAGGGTGCCCTGTTGTGGGTCGAACTGCCGCTGGATTTGATCGAAGTGGCCGAGGCAGTGGCCGAAAATGACGCATCCAAAGTGTCTGCGTGGCTGGCCGACGGACAGGTCGGCAAGGTGTCTGAATCAAAGGCAATGGAGCTTGTGGAGCAGGATCCGGTGCTTTGGGCAGTGGTAGTGGCACCTTGGGTGTTGATTCAAAACAGGGCGGCCGAATAATTGGTGCTCATTTTTGGTGCGTCTGGTGGTGAATAATTGGGTGAGAACGTAACCCGGCTTTCGTTCTCGTATCCAAACGCCACAGGGTCCGGCTTCTTTCAGGCGCATTACGGAACCTCTCAATCGGTCGATCGCGAGCGTTGAGTGCGCTGTGGATTGCGTGCTGCGACAGCATGCTCTGCGCCAGGCAGGTCGTCGAACAGGTCCATTGATACCGGTGTGTCGCGTTCCGTCACTCTGGCTTCCAGCATGAGGGAGGCGGGCCACAGGCTAACAGGGTCGCGTTGATTCATTTGCCTGACCATGGGCAGTATCCGCTCCAGAGGCTGCGGCTTGCTGAACAGGTAGCCCTGCACGTAATCGCTGCCGAACTGGCTCAGGAACTCCAGTTGCGCGGGAGTCTCTACGCCTTCCGTCACGACCTTGAGATGCAGGGTGTGCGCCATGACGATGATTGCCTGGACGATCTCCATGTCCTGAGGTGATTTGGGGATATCGATAATGAAGGATCGGTCGATTTTCAGCGTGTCCAGCGGCAGGCGTTTGAGGTAGGCCAGTGACGAGTAGCCTGTGCCGAAGTCGTCGATGGACAGCGAGACCCCCAGGCTGCGGATGTGCTTGAGCATCAGGATGGTATTGCTGATGTTGCCCATCAGGGCGTTTTCGGTCACCTCAAGCTCCAGTCGACCGGGAGCCACGTTCGCCTCGCTCAAGGCGTGTTCGACTTCTTCGGCCAGCTCGTCGCGGTTCAGGTTCAGCGCGGAGCAATTCACCGTGATGATCAGTTTGTTCAGACCGTCGGCGCGCAAGGCGCCCAGGTCCTGGCACGCTCGACGTAATACCCAGTTGTCCAGTTCGGCAATCAGGCCGTTGGCCTCGGCGATACTGATGAAACGATCCGGCACCAGCAGCCCGTGTTGTGGATGGTTCCAGCGCACCAGGGCTTCGAGCTTTGCCACGTGCCCGGTGCGCAGGTCAACGATGGGCTGGTAGTAGACCTGCAAGCCGGTTTCTTCGCGCAGTGCGTTGCGCAGTTCTTCTTCCAGGTGCAATTCCAGACTGGCCTTGGTCTTCAAGGCCGGGCTGAAGAAGTTGACCCGATTACGGCCGTTGCCTTTTGATTGATAAAGCGCAAGGTCCGCATGTTTAAGCAGTTCGTCGCACGTGGCTCCGTCGCGCGGAAAGACCGCGATTCCAATACTGGTGGTCATGACCATGCGCCTGCCTGCCAGCGCAATGGGTTCCTTCATTTTCTGCATGACGCGGTGCGCCAGATGACGGGCCTCTTCGTAGTTGGGAATGCTCAGCAGAATGCAGAACTCATCGCCTCCGAAGCGCGACACCACATCCTGAACGCGTGTGGCGCTGCGAATACGCTCTGAAATTACCTTCAGCAGCTCATCCCCGGCATCATGGCCCAGGCTGTCATTGATGCGCTTGAAATGGTCGATGTCCAGAAACATGACCGCCAGCATGCCGTTGCCAATGGTGTGCTCCAGCAGCCTCTCGGCGAATATCTGGTTGAAACCACGACGGTTGATCAGGTTGGTGAGCGGGTCGTAATGCGCCACTTGCTGGAGCGAGACACGCGCCTGGTCCAACTGGCTGAGCAGAGCGTTGACGCGCTGCAGATCATGTTCCTTGCCCTGCAGCTTCTTGTCGGCCATCGCTGCGCTGATGCTCCCCGCGATGATCAGCAGGGTAATAGCGGCGATCGTCAGCCCCAATTGCTGACTGTTTGCCGTGTTGGGGATATGCAGTTCGGCCCCTGCTGGAATGACCAGCCGCAAGGCCCGCATGCCCATCAGGTGCATGGTCAAAAGGCCTGCGCCCAACAACAGGCTCACGCCATACCGAAACATTTGGTGGAACATGCCACTGTAGTGGCGCAGGTGTCGGGAGAGCGTCAGCAGGGCCACGCTCGCCAGAATGGCCACCAGAATCGACAGCGTGAAGGTGCGCGGCTCGTAATATTGCGCGGCATCCGAGTGCATCGCAGCCATGCCCATGTAGTGCATGGTGCTGATTCCGATACCCATGACGAGGGCGCTCAACAGGCACCGTTTGACGCTCAATGACTGGACGGTCAACGCCCTCATGGCGATCAGAGCTGTCATCAGCACAATCAGCAATGAGCCCAGCGTGATGCCCAGGTCATAGGTCACGGTCAGCGGCGCCTGAAAGGCCAGCATGCTGATGAAATGCATGGCCCACACACCACCCGCCAGACAAAGCGCACCCAGCGCCTTCCAGACTCGTCGGCTCCTTGTTGCGTCGACGTGAATGACCCGGTCAGCGATGTCCAGTGTGGCAAAACAGGCCGCACAGGCCACGCCATAGGCCAGTGCCACCAGAAACAGATTGTGACTGCAGTCGATCAGCAATTGCCCGTTTGCCGGCATGCCGACAAACATATTCAAACCCAGCCACTCCATAGCGAGCCCTATTTCTTCACTGCCAGGGCGCCGAGGCTTAAGGCCTGGGCGATTCGACCTGAGTATAGAAGCTGTTAGCAGCTTGCCACTATGGCGACTAACAAATTTGGAATGGGCTCAATAACCAATGGTTATAAAAAAGCATCACCGCGCGTGCGGTTTACGAATGTTTACAGACAGTCAGGCACGGGCCTTCTAGATTGATACGACTAATAAGAAGGGACGACTGCCTCATGAGCACGCTTCGTACGGAAACCCCCACTCAGGCCGCCAATGCATGGCGCGTCCTCTTTCTGCTGTTTCTGGCCAACCTGTTCAACTTCTTCGACCGTACCATTCCGGCCATTATCGTCGAGCCCATTCGAATGGAATGGCACCTGAGCGACTTTCAGCTCGGGCTCCTCGGGACCGCCTTTACGTTGGTGTACGCCATCGCGGGCTTGCCGCTGGGGCGCATGGCCGACAACGGGTCGCGCAAAAAACTGATGGGCTGCGGGCTGGCGGTGTGGAGTGGACTTACGGCAGTCAACGGCATGGTCAGTAGCTTCTGGACGTTTCTTCTGGTGCGTATGGGCGTCGGCATCGGCGAAGCCAGCTACGCGCCTGCAGCCAATTCGCTGATCGGTGATCTTTTCCCGGCCCATAAACGGTCCCGCGCCATGGGCATCTTCATGTTGGGGTTGCCGCTGGGCCTGTTGTTGGCGTTCTTCACCATTGGTGCGATGGTCAAGGCCTTCGACAGTTGGCGTGCGCCGTTCTTCATCGCTGCGGTGCCTGGGTTGCTGCTCGCGGTGTTCATCTTTTTTATCAAGGAACCCAAGCGCGGCGCGGCTGAAAGCGTGCGCATGTCGGAAGTCAAAATCGAGAAACCGATTCGCCGTGTGCTGTCGATTCCGACCTTTCGCTGGCTGGTACTGGGCGGCCTTACGTTTAACTTTGCCACCTATGCCTGCAACTCATTCATGGTGCCGATGCTGCAACGCTATTTCTTGCTGCCGTTGCAGGAGGCGGCTGTCGCAACGGGTGTGATTGTCGGTGTGACCGGGTTGGTCGGCCTGACAGTGGGCGGCTGGATCGCCGATAAGCTGCACCAGCGCTCACCGAACGGTCGCCTGTTGTTTGCGGCTTTCAGCATGTTGGTGGCGACGATTGCGACGGGTTATGCGTTGCACGCCGGGCGGATCGAAATCGGTGTGTTCGTGGCAGTGTTCAGCGTGGGC
The DNA here is from genome assembly GCF_900143095.1 of Pseudomonas asturiensis. Lineage (GTDB taxonomy): Bacteria > Pseudomonadota > Gammaproteobacteria > Pseudomonadales > Pseudomonadaceae > Aquipseudomonas > Aquipseudomonas asturiensis. Next base: position 82,066 of record NZ_FRDA01000014.1, read on the forward strand.
TGGCTGTTCGCCTACAACTTCTATACCTGCGTTTATACCGCGATCCAGGACGTGGTCGAGCCACGTTTGCGGGCCACAGCGATGGCATTGTTCTTTGCCGGGCTGTACCTGCTGGGCGGTGGGGCGGGGCCGGTGGTGGTGGGTCTGCTGTCCGATCACTTTGCCCACGCGGCCATGGCGGTCGCGGGTGTCGACGTGATGAGCGAAAGCTTCAAGGCCATCGGCTTGCACGACGCCATGTACCTGATTCCGGCAGCATTGCTTATGACGCTGGTGTTTCTGTTTCAGGCATCGCGGTGCTTCAGCAAGGACGCCGAACGCATGAAAGCAAGGATGGTGGCCGAGGAACCGGCAGAGGGTGTATCGGAGGGGGCGGTGGTTTGAGTGGGTCGGATCAAGGTCTGTTTGAGCGAGCAAGCTCGCTCCCCGGGATATGATCAGGGAGCAAGCTTGTATCAGCGAAAGCGGGCAGTCATCAGCCCGCCACGAGCACCCGAATCGCTTCCAGACGCAACGCGGCCTTTTCCAGCATGGCCAGACCTTGCTCACGCTGCGTACGCAGAGCGACCAGTTCGCTGTCACGCACCGTCGGGTTGACCGCTTGCAGCGCCGTCAGGCGTGCCAGTTCCTCTTCGGTATCGGCTGCCAGGCGACGCTGCGCTTCGGCGACGCGCTCGGCGTGTTTCGGCGTGATCTTCTCTTCGCCCGCGTTGATGCGAGGCGTGAGCACATCGCGTTGCGCCTGAATGAACTTGTTGGCGCTGGCACGCGGTACGCTTTCGAGTTGGTCGTTCAAGGTGTTGAACGACACGCGGCTCGACAGATCATTGCCGTTGGCATCGAGCAGGCAACGCAGCGCTGCCGGAGGCAGGTAGCGGCCCAGTTGCAACGAACGCGGCGCGACCACTTCGCTGACGTAGATCAGTTCCAGCAGCACAGTGCCAGGCTTGAGCGCCTTGTTCTTGATCAGTGCCACGGCGGTATTGCCCATGGAGCCAGACAGCACCAGGTCCATGCCGCCTTGCACCATCGGGTGTTCCCAGGTGATGAACTGCATGTCTTCGCGAGACAGCGCCTGATTACGGTCGTAGGTGATGGTCACGCCTTCGTCGTCGCCCAGCGGGAAGCTGGCGTCGAGCATCTTCTCGCTCGGCTTGAGGATCAGCGCGTTTTCCGAATGGTCTTCGCTGTCGATGCCGAACGCGTCGAACAGGGTTTCCATGTAGATCGGCAGACTGAACTGGTCATCCTGTTCCAGAATGTCTTCGACCAGCGCCTCGCCTTCACCTGCGCCACCGGAATTGAGTTCCAGCAGGCGGTCGCGACCGGTGTGCAGTTCGCTTTCCAGACGCTCACGTTCGGCGCGCGCCTCGTCGATCAGGCTTTGCCACTCATCGTCGTCACCGCTTTCCAGCAGCGGTAGCAGGCGCGGGCCGAACTGATGCTGCAGGGCGTTACCGGTCGGGCAGGTGTTGAGGAACGCGTTGAGCGCTTCGTGATACCACTGGAACAGCCGGGCCTGCGGGCTGGTTTCCAGGAACGGCACGTGCAGCTCGATGGTGTGTTTCTGGCCGATACGGTCCAGACGACCGATACGCTGCTCCAGCAGGTCCGGGTGGGACGGCAGGTCGAACAGCACCAGATGATGGGAGAACTGGAAGTTGCGGCCTTCGCTGCCGATTTCCGAGCAGATCAACACCTGGGCACCGAATTCCTCGTCCGCGAAGTAGGCGGCAGCGCGGTCGCGCTCAAGGATGTTCATGCCTTCGTGGAAAACCGTGGCCGGGATGCCGGAGCGCACGCGCAGGGCGTCTTCCAGGTCCATCGCGGTTTCGGCGTGGGCGCAGATGACCAGCACCTTCACACGCTTGAGCATCTTGAGGGTATCGATCAGCCAGTCGACGCGCGGATCGAAACGCCACCAGCGTTCTTCCTCGCTGACTTCCGAGTGGGCCTGAAAGCTGACTTCCGGGTACAGGTCGGGGTGTTCGCCGAGTGGCAGTTCCAGGTATTCGGCCGGGCAGGGCAGCGGGTAAGCATGCAGCTTGCGCTCAGGGAAGCCCTGTACGGCGGCGCGGGTGTTGCGAAACAACACACGGCCTGTGCCATGACGATCGAGCAATTCGCGGATCAGGCGAGCCTTGGCTTCATCGTCGCCTGCGTTGACGGCTGCCAGCAGCGTGTCGCCTTCAGCGCCGAGGAAGCCATGAATGGTCTTTTGCGCTTCTGCCGAGAGAACGCCCTTGTCGAGCAGTTCCTGCACCGCCTGAGCCACGGGACGATAGTTGTCGCTTTCGGCCCGGAAGGCCTTGAGGTCGTGGAAACGGTTCGGGTCCAACAGGCGCAGGCGCGCAAAGTGGCTGTCCTGGCCGAGTTGTTCGGGCGTGGCGGTCAGCAGCAGTACGCCGGGCATGACTTCGGCCAGTTGCTCGACCAGCGAGTACTCGGCGCTGGCCTTGTCTTCGTGCCAGACCAGGTGGTGCGCTTCGTCGACCACCATCAGGTCCCAGCCGGCCGCGAACAGGGCGTCCTGAGCCTTTTCATCCGAGACCAGCCACTCCAGCGCAACCAGTGCCAGTTGGGTGTCTTCGAACGGATTGCCGGCATCGCTCTCCATGAAGCGCTCGGCGTCGAACAGCGCAACCTGCAGGTTGAAGCGGCGGCGCATCTCGACCAGCCACTGGTGCTGCAGGTTCTCCGGCACCAGGATCAGTACCCGGCTGGCGCGCCCCGACAGCAGTTGGCGATGGATCACCAGACCGGCTTCGATGGTCTTGCCCAGGCCTACTTCGTCGGCCAGCAATACGCGTGGCGCAATGCGGTCTGCGACTTCGCGAGCGATGTGCAATTGGTGCGCGATAGGTTGCGCACGCACGCCACCCAGGCCCCAGAGGGAGGATTGCAATTGGCGGCTGGTGTGTTCCAGTGTGTTGTAGCGCAGGGAGAACCAGGAAAGCTGATCGATCTGGCCCGCGAACAGGCGGTCGGTTGCCAGACGGAACTGGATAAAGTTGGACAGCTGGGTTTCCGGCAGCGTGACCACTTCGTTCTGGGCGTTGAGGCCGTGATAGACCAGCAGCCCGTCGACATCGTCGACTTCGCGGACGGTCATTTTCCAGTTTTCGAAGTGAGTAATCACATCGCCCGGAGAGAAACGCACGCGGGTGAGCGGTGCATTACGCAGTGCGTACTGGCGCGTGTCGCCAGTGGCCGGGTAGAGCACGGTCAATAAGCGGCCGTCCTGTGCCAGAACGGTGCCTAAACCCAGCTCGGCTTCGCTGTCGCTAATCCAGCGTTGCCCCGGTTGATACTGCTGCGCCATGCTGCCTGTCTCCCGACTTGAAAAAGCCGACTATGTTAACGGAACGCGCCCTGAAGACCAAAGGCGGCGTTGAAAAACACCGCGGATTGACGGCTGATCAGTAAATTTTCCTGCCGCTGGCACTAATTTCATTAAACATAGTCAAAAAAAACCGTAGAAATTATTACAGCCTATTACAAAGCTGTTCAAGTTGACGAGCAGACGGCCGAAAGCCCGGTAAGAGGAGATAAACCATGCTGCAACCTATGCTTCCGCTGAGTGTGGTACCGGTCACGTCGCAGATGGACCCGGCCAAGCGTGTGCCGGACATTCCGCCTGTCGCACCCGTGCAGGAGAGTTCCAACGAGACCTCCATCGACCTGCGCAACGAAGACACCGAGCGAAGCGCCTTGCTGTTGCGTGAAGAGCAGCAGCGTCAGCAGCAACAACATCAAGGTCGCAGTGGGGAAGACGGCGAGGAGTATCAAGGCCTGGTGATTCCGGGTGACTCGCTCAATGCCGACAATACCGTGCCTGTCGTGCCATTGATCGACGATGAGCCGCGCCAGGGCTTGTGGGTCGATATCCAGATTTGAAGTCGAGCATCCCGTCAGAGGATGCCGCCTGGCGTGTTTTTGATGGTCTTGCACCTGCCTTCATGTTCCTGACTGGTCATCGCCGATGCTATTGAGCATTATTGGCGATGATTCCCAGTGTCCGAGAGCTGCAAAACCATGAGCGACGATGGCCAATTGATCGATCTGGGCGCCGAGCGCGCCAAACGCGTTCATGACCTGAACGACAAACGCCTGAACGAAGTGCGCAATGCGTTCGAGCAGGCAATGCCGTTGAGCGGCAAGAAAAAGCCGAAGAAAAAGCCCAAGAAGCGTTGATGCCCGCTTGTCTTTCCCGCCCGTCGAATGACGTCGCGGGCGACTGATTGCGTCGGTACTGATCTGCGTCAATTGCCCTGAGTGCCATTGCGGCTAATCTGATTGCAATGGACGGGGCGTGAAGACGTTCTCGGCCAACCGTCCTTAAATGAGCACGCAAGGCACTTGGGCGACTTCGGTCGCCTTTTTTTTCGTGTGCACCCTCATCAGTTACCTGTTCTGGCTCCCGCGTTCGCCAGGTTATAGGCCTTGGCTTCTTCGGCGGTCTTCACGTCGCGCTGATAGGGTGGGGTCCAGGCCGTGGTGGGGGATTTCTGGGTGAAACTGACGTTGCTGCCGACGTCCCTGAAGTGCGCGTCGCCCTTGTCATCCAGCACGCCCTGATTGCTAGGGTTGTTGGCGGTGTCCACACCCTTCTGGAAGTAGTTGGCCTGAGACAGGATGGTTGCATCGCCGGTCGCGGTGAAACCCAGATGGAAGTCGTCGACCAGGTTGTTGTAGACATCGAAGTTGCCGTGACGCATCAGGCCGGGCGCGCGAACGTCGAGGTTGTTGAACAGGTTATTGGCGATCGTCATGTGCGGGTAGCCTTTGTAGGCCGCCTTGGCTTGCGCCGAATCGTCCGGCTGGCCAAGGATCACGCCGTATTCATTGTTCTGGAATTTCGAGTTGGTCAGGCTGACATTGTCGGCCGTACCTCCGACGTAAAGCAGCTTGTCCAGCCCCGTCGGGTTCTGGTCCTTGGTGCCTGAAAAGGTGTTGTGGTCCAGCCAGTAGCGCTCACCACTGTTGATATACATCTGCATATCGTTGTTTTCACGGTAGCGGCTGTCGTGGCTGAAGTTCAGGTTCTGGAAAATATCGTTACTGGCACCTTTGTCATTGGCCAGATAAATGTTGTGCAGGCCATTGCCTTCTTCCGTGCTGAGCAGGGTTTTGTTGGCACCGAATTTCACCGTCACTTTGCTATCGGCAGACAGGTCGGCACCAAGGCGAATGGTGCGGGCCTTGTCGTCAGCGAGGCTTTTCTGCAGCTCTTCCACGGTATTGACCGTAACGACCTCACCTCCATTGCCGCCGGTGGTGTTGGACGTCTTGGCGAAACCGACCATGCCGGACACGTCTACGCCGTCACCGTTGGGATGAGCTGAGCGGGTGACAGGATTGGCCGCCTTTTCAGGGGCTGTCGGCGTCTGATCAGGCGTTGAATGTTTGATGGCGGGTACGACTGGATCGCTGACCTGTGGCGGCTTTGTCTCATCCTCTTTCGTGCGTGCCTTATGAGTCGGGATGCTCGTGGGATCTGGCGCTGCAGTGGGCGTCGCCGTCGGTTTTTTTTGCATCGTGACCGAGTGGTCTGTCGACGGATCGTCGCGCACCACGAAGGGCTTTTCTGCAGCGGGCGGCGGGACGGAGTGTGACGTCGACGGTGAGGATGTTGTCGGCGTCGATCCAGCAATCGAGGGCTGAGGATTGGCCGGTGCGTTGCCACCGTGCGGTTGCGCACTCGACTGCGGCGCCGAGGGCGGTTGCTGCTGTTGATCACCCCGCAAAAGTGAAATCAGTTCCTTGAGAACGCTGCGGATCGCCTCTACCAGTTTGTTCAGCGTCAATGCGCCGTCCGCGCCTTGCGGGCTGGATGAGCAGGCGTTTGTCTGAGTCAGTTGGGCTCCGGCACGCAAGCTACCGGGCGCAGCATTCATCTCAGCCTTCTGCTGGGGCGAACTGAAATCAATCGCATGGCTCTTCTGGCCTGTGCCAAAGCCGGGCGGCAGGGCAGTGCTTTCGGGTGCCGGATTGACGGCCGACGCAGATAAGCCGGGAGCGGGGTAGTAGTTTCGGTTGATGGTATTCATGCGTGCGGTCCCCGCCTGCGGGAGTAAACGGTTCGTGATCCCAGAGAAATGCTGCTTGCCTCTGAGTGGGCGTTGCACGAAATCAGTTCCACGAGGGGCGCGTGAACCGGTGCCGGGCTCAATGCCTGGCGAAGGAGGGGGCTACAGGGCAAGGCCGGGCATGCGTCGTCACGCATGTCCGGCCATTCGAATCAGCCGAACGTGATTTCCGGCAGTACAGTCAGGTCGACGGTCTGCTGTTTGCGCGGGGCGAGGATTTCCGCTTCGCCGTCCACGACCAGCTCATCGTTCTGGTTGAACACGCGGGTCGCGATGCGCACGCGGAATTTCGGCAGCTTTTCGAGAATTTCCAGGCGCACGGTCAGGGTGTCGCCCAGTTTGACCGGCTTTTGAAAGGTCATCTGCTGGCCAATGTAGATGGTGCCCGGCCCAGGCAACTCACACGCCACGGCGGCGCTGATCAGTGCGCCACTGAACATGCCGTGAGCGATACGCTCCTTGAACATGGTCTTGGCGGCGTATTCAGCGTCCAGGTGGACCGGGTTGTGGTCACCGGACATGGCGGCGAACAGCTGGATATCGCGCTCGTGGACCGTCTTGCTGTAGCTGGCGGTCTGACCGACTTCAAGGGCTTCGTAAGGCGTGTTGGTGACTTGAGTCATGTGGCTGTCCTGAGCAATAAAAGGGTATGGAACACATCGCGTCATTCGGCCCGGCGCGGTCTCGGCTGGTCCAGGGCATACTGCAGCCAGTCGAGCAGGTCACGTGTGACCTCATCGCGGTGGGTGTCGTTGAGCAGTTCGTGACGCGCTTGCGGGTAAACATTAAGTTGTAACACTTGATGACCGGCTCCTGCCAATGCGTCGGCAAGATCTTTCAGACGCTTGCCGGCGCTCACCGGATCACATTCGCCGCCAATAATCAGCAAAGGCAGGCTTGAATCAATCTGCGCAAGGTTCGAACGCTGGCTGACTTTCTGTAGCCCGCCCAGCAGATCCAGCCAGAACTGATTGGTGCAGCGGAAGCCGCACAGCGGGTCATCAACGTACTTGTCCACCTCGTCCGGGTCACCGCTGAGCCAGTCAAAACAGGTGCGGTTGGGCTTGAATGCCTTGTTGAAGGTGCCGAACGACAGCCATTCAATCATCTTGCTGCGCCCCTCGGGTCCCTGGCGCAGGCGCTCGAACCGGGCGATGAGCCTGGCACTGCGATAGAGCGCCGCGGGCTGGAAGTTGGAACCGCTGAGCACAGCGCCCTGCAGGCTTGCGCCGTGATGCATCAGGAACGCCTGGGCGATGTAGCTGCCCATGCTGTGCCCGAACAGGAACAACGCGGTGTCTGGATGCCGCTGACCGATGGACTGGCTCAGCGTGGCCAGATCATCCACCACCTTGTTCCAGCCGTCGCGCCGGGCGAAATGCCCCAACAGGCCTTGCGCTGCAGTCTTGCCATGGCCGCGCTGATCGTGGGCATACAGCCCCATACCTGCTGCGCATAGCGCAGCGCCCAACCGCGCGTACCGGCCACTGTGCTCAGCCATGCCGTGGCACAGCATCACGATGGCCCTGGGCGGTGTATCCGGCAGCCACGCATTGACGAAGAGGCGACAATGGCCGTTGGCGTCGAGCCAGAATGTTTCGTGCTTCATGGCGATTTCCCGATCTGGAGCGGCTGCCTGGAGAATGTATGCTTGAGTGTATAGCTCAAGGCTGATTGCAACCTGACAGGCTGCAAGATTCACAGCAATGATGACGCCAACAGGGATATTTGCCTTCCTGGTTTTAGCTGCTAACGTCGGGCCAGTCCCGAATGTTGAACTGCGGGCCAGGCATAAGCAGGGAAGAGGATAAAAATAATGCAACCTGAATTCTGGAACGACAAACGCCCTGCAGGGGTCACCTCTGAGCTGGATCTGCACGCCTACCGGTCGGTTCTGGAGGTCTTCGAGCGCTGCTGCAGAAAGTTTGCAGACAGACCTGCTTTCAGCAATATGGGCGTCACGCTGACCTACGCAGATCTGGAGCGTCATTCGGCGGCCTTCGCCAGTTATCTGCAGCAACACACCGATCTGGTGCCCGGCGACCGTATCGCCGTGCAGATGCCCAACCTGTTGCAATACCCGATTGCCGTGTTCGGCGCCATGCGCGCCGGCCTGATCGTGGTCAACACCAATCCGCTGTACACCGCACGCGAGATGCGCCACCAGTTCAAGGATTCCGGCGCCAAAGCGTTGGTATACCTGAACCTGTTCGGCAAGCTGGTGCAGGAAGTGCTACCCGACACCGAGCTTCGTTACCTGATTGAAGTAAAAATGGGCGACATGCAGTCGCCCGCCAAAGGGTGGTTGATCAATACCATCGTCGCCAGGGTCAAGAAAATGGTCCCGGCCTATGACCTGCCTCAGGCCATAGGCTTCAAAAGCGTACTGCGCCAAGGCCAGGGCCGGCCGGTCAAACCGGTCACGGTCGGGCTCGACGACGTCGCAGTGTTGCAATACACCGGCGGCACTACCGGGCTTGCCAAGGGCGCGATGCTGACCCACGGCAATCTGGTCGCCAACATGCAGCAGGTCTATGCCTGCATGCGTCAGCAGTGCCCTGATCGCGGGGTGATGTTCGAGGAAGGCAAAGAGGTGATGATCGCGCCGCTGCCGCTCTATCACATCTACGCATTCACCGCGAACTGCATGTGCATGATGATCAGCGGCAACCATAACATTCTGATTACCAATCCTCGGGACATCGGCGGCTTCATCAAGGAGCTCGGCAAGTGGAAGTTCACCGCCATGATCGGGCTCAACACCCTGTTCGTGGCCCTGATGAACCACCCGGACTTCAAGAATCTGGACTTCTCGTCCTTCAAGAGCACCAACTCGGGCGGCACTGCGCTGGTCAAGGCGACGGCCGAGCGCTGGGCGCAGATCACCGGCTGCACGATCGTCGAAGGTTATGGACTGACCGAGACGTCGCCGGTCGCCAGTGCAAACCCCTACGGTGCGCTGGCGCGGCTGGGCACTGTCGGCATTCCGGTGCCGGGCACCGGCATGAAGGTCATTGATGATGAGGGCACGGAACTGGCGTTCGGAGAACGTGGCGAGTTGTGTATCAAGGGGCCGCAGGTCATGAAAGGCTACTGGAATCGCCCCGAAGCCACAGCCGAATCGCTGGACGCCGAGGGCTGGTTCAAGACCGGAGACATTGCCGTGATCGGCGCCGATGGCTTCGTCAGCATCGTGGACCGCAAGAAAGACCTGATCATCGTGTCCGGCTTCAACGTTTACCCCAACGAGATCGAAGACGTGGTCATGGCCCATCCCAAGGTCGCCAGTTGCGCTTGCATCGGCGTGCCGGACGAGCGCTCCGGCGAGGCGGTCAAACTGTTTGTGGTGGCGCGCGAGGCGGGTGTCAGCGTCGATGAGCTCAAGGCCTACTGCAAAGCGAATTTCACTGCGTACAAAGTGCCCAAACACATTGTGCTGCGCGATTCCTTGCCCATGACCCCGGTCGGCAAGATCCTGCGCAGAGAGCTTCGCGATATCGCTTGAACGCAGAAAATCTATCTCTTCGCATGTCTGGCCCCGCTCGCAGTGACTCGCAAGCGGGGCCAGACTTTTTTGGCTACTCTCAGTACGCTTGCCGTAAACGCTCTGGCTCAAGGGTTTCAGAGGTTTCGATATGGGCAGTTGTAGAACGGCAGGTTGTGACTGATTGGTGTTTCTCAGTCATTTTTGTGACCGTAGCGACCTTCTTTGCCTCTAGTCGGCCTTAGGCAAAGCTGCTACTCTCGGCGCGCTTTTTGACCTGTCATGAAGCGAATGAGCGTCTACTGCATAATTCCAAAACACAAAAAAATCATCGCCTAAAGCGGTGTGAAGAATTCGCTATCGCTACGGAGCTGGCCGCATGATTGAAAACTTCTGGAAGGATAAATACCCGTCTGGTATCCCCACCGATATCAACCCTGATGAGTATCCAAACGTCCAGGCGGTTCTGAAGCAGTCCTGCCAGCGTTTCGCCGATAAACCCGCGTTCAGCAATCTGGGCAAGACGATCACGTACGGCGAGCTGTACGAATTGTCCGGCGCCTTCGCCGCCTGGATTCAGCAGCATACCGACCTCAAGCCTGGCGATCGCATTGCCGTGCAACTGCCCAACGTGCTGCAGTACCCGGTTGCCGTCTTCGGTGCCATCCGCGCCGGGCTGATCGTGGTCAACACCAATCCGCTCTACACCTCGCGTGAAATGGAACACCAGTTCAATGACTCCGGTGCCAAGGCGCTGGTGTGTCTGGCGAACATGGCGCATCTGGCCGAGAAGGTCGTGCCCAAGACCGGCATCAGGCACGTGATCGTCACTGAAGTGGGCGACATGCTGCCACCACTCAAGCGTCTGCTGGTCAACAGCGTCATCAAATACGTCAAGAAGATGGTTCCGGCTTATCACCTGCCGCAGGCCATCAGGTTCAACGATATTCTCGGCAAGGGGCGTGGTCAGCCCGTGACCGATGTCTCGCCGGCGAGCTCCGACGTGGCGGTGCTGCAATACACCGGCGGCACCACTGGCGTTGCCAAGGGGGCGATGCTCACCCATCGCAACCTGATCGCAAACATGCTTCAGTGCAAGGCGCTGATGGCCTCCAACCTCAATGAAGGTTGCGAGATCCTTATTACGCCATTGCCGCTGTATCACATTTACGCCTTCACCTTTCACTGCATGGCGATGATGCTGATCGGTAACCACAACGTGCTGATCAGCAACCCGCGTGACCTGCCGGCGATGGTGAAAGAACTGTCGAAATGGAAGTTCAGCGGGTTCGTCGGGCTCAATACCCTGTTCGTTGCCCTGTGCAACAGCGAGAGTTTCCGCAGCCTTGATTTCTCGGCGCTTAAAGTCACGCTGTCTGGCGGCATGGCGCTGCAGCAGGCTGCGGCCGAGCGCTGGAAGCAGGTCACCAATTGCCCGATCTGTGAAGGTTACGGCATGACCGAAACCAGTCCGGTGGCGACCGTCAACCCGATCCAGAAGATCCAGATGGGCACCATCGGCATCCCGGTGCCGTCGACCGTTTGCAAGGTCATTGATGACGCAGGCAACGAGCTGCCGTTCGGTGAAGTCGGCGAGTTGTGCATCAAGGGGCCGCAGGTCATGAAAGGCTACTGGCAGCGCCAGGAAGCCACTGACGAGCTGCTCGATGCGGACGGCTGGCTCAAGACCGGTGACATCGCAATCATTCAGCCTGACGGTTATCTGCGCATCGTTGATCGCAAGAAAGACATGATTCTGATCTCCGGTTTCAACGTCTACCCCAACGAGCTGGAAGACGTGCTCGTGTCGCTGCCCGGCGTTCTGCAGTGCGCGGCCATTGGCATTCCGGACGAAAAATCGGGTGAAGCCATCAAGGTGTTTGTGGTCGCCAAACCTGGCGTAACACTCACCAAGGATCAGGTCATGGAGCACATGCGCGCCAACCTGACCGGCTACAAGGTGCCGCGCAGCGTCGAATTCCGCGATTCGCTGCCGACCACTAACGTCGGCAAGATTTTGCGCCGCGAACTGCGTGACGAAGAGTTGAAGAAGCTGGGCATCAAGAAGTAACCGCAAGGCCTGCATGACAGACAGCGCCGTGTCCCATGACACGGCGTTGTTGTTTGTGGCGCACGCTTGCGCCTCCCGCTAAAAATTGTGTTCAGTTGCCATGCAGTGTTTGATCGCGCTGCGAGCGCGATTCGATTGACCTTCATCAAGCTCCGTCCGATCCACCCCCAACAGTCGTTCTCTTTACCGCAATCTGCGACAATCGCGCCCCTGCCTCCATCAAGAAAAGACTTTGCGCACCTGATGACCGACGAATCGCCTTCCATCGACCAACTCCTGAAAAACCTTGATCAAGCGATGATCGGCGAACGCCATCGTCTGCGTCGCCAGTTGCACGAGCTGCGCAAGAAGCCTGACGAGGCGAAGCTGGCGCAGTGGGTGACGCGGGTTCAGGCGTCCTGTGCGCAGGTGACGGCGCGGCGCGAGAGCGTGCCGACGATTCGCTATGACGACAACCTGCCTATCGCCGCCAAGCGTGACGAAATCAAGGAGGCGTTGCTCAAGCATCAGGTGCTCATCATCGCGGGCGAAACAGGGTCGGGTAAAACCACCCAGTTGCCGAAGATCTGCCTGGAAATTGGCCGTGGCCAACATGGCCTGATCGGCCACACGCAACCGCGTCGAATCGCGGCACGCAGTGTGGCGAGCCGGGTGGCGGACGAACTCGCCACGCCACTGGGTGCTTTGGTCGGTTATCAGGTGCGCTTCGAAGACCAGAGCGACAGCAACACACTGATCAAGCTGATGACGGACGGGATCCTGCTGGCTGAAACCCAGCACGACCGTTTCCTTGAGCGCTACGACACGATCATCGTCGATGAAGCCCATGAACGCAGCCTTAACATCGACTTCCTGCTGGGTTACCTGAAAACCCTGCTGCCGCGTCGTCCGGATCTGAAAGTCATCATTACCTCCGCGACCATCGACTTGCAGCGCTTTTCCGAGCATTTCAATGACGCACCGATCATCGAAGTATCGGGCCGCACCTTCCCGGTCGACACCTGGTATCGGCCGCTGACCAGCGAGCAGGACGAAGAGGGCAACAGCGTTGAAGAAGACCTGACCGTCGATCAGGCCATTCTGGCCACGCTGGATGAATTGGCTGCCTTCGAGCGCAGCGAGCGCAAAGGCCCGGGCGACGTACTGGTGTTCCTGCCCGGCGAGCGCGAGATTCGTGACGCCGCTGAAATGCTGCGCAAGGCGCAGCTTAAACACACTGAAATTCTGCCGTTGTACGCACGCCTGTCGCCTGCCGAGCAGCAACGGATTTTCCAGTCCCATCCAGGACGTCGTGTGGTACTGGCGACCAACGTGGCCGAAACTTCGCTGACCGTGCCGGGCATTCGCTACGTGATCGATACCGGTACGGCGCGTATCAGCCGTTACAGCTACCGCGCCAAGGTCCAGCGTCTGCCCATCGAGGCGGTTTCCCAGGCCAGCGCCAATCAGCGCAAAGGCCGTTGCGGGCGCGTCGAGCCGGGCCTGTGTGTGCGGCTGTACAGCGAAGAAGATTTCAACGCTCGACCTGAATTCACTGATCCCGAAATACTGCGCACCAACCTGGCGGCAGTCATTCTGCAGATGCTGCACCTGCGTCTGGGCGAGATCACTGACTTCCCGTTTATCGAGCCGCCGGATGGCAAGGCCATCAGTGACGGTTTCAACCTGTTGCAGGAGCTGTCGGCAGTCAATCGCGAGAATCAGCTGACGCCGCTGGGCCGCCAGCTGGCGCGCTTGCCGGTGGACCCGCGCATGGGGCGCATGCTGCTGGAAGCTGCCAGACAGGGCAGCCTGCAGGAAGTGCTGATCGTGGCCAGTGCGATGTCGGTGCAGGACGTGCGCGAGCGCCCGCCCGAGCGTCAGCAGGCCGCCGATCAGGCCCACGCGCAGTGGAAGGATGCCGATTCGGACTTCGCCGGACTGGTCAACCTGTGGCGCGGTTTTGAGGAGCAGCGCCAGGCGCTGACCGCCAGTCCGCTGCGCAACTGGTGTCGCCGCAACTTCCTCAATTACCTGCGCCTGCGCGAATGGCGTGATTCCCATCGACAACTGAGCCTGATCTGCCGTGACCTGCAACTGACAGTCAACAAGGAGCCTGCGGATTATCCAAAATTCCACAAGGCGATTCTGTCCGGCCTGCTGAGCCAGATCGGCCAGAAAGCCGACGAGGGCGACTACCTGGGGGCGCGGCAGCGGCGCTTCTGGATCCATCCGTCATCCGGGCTGGGCAAGAAGCGTCCGCAATGGCTGATGACCGCCGAGCTGGTCGAGACCACCAAGCTCTACGCGCGCATGGTCGCCAAGATCGATGCCGACTGGATCGAGCCGCTGGCCGGACACTTGATCAAGAAGAACCATTTCGAGCCGCACTGGGAGAAGAAGCGCGGGCAGGTCGTGGCGTTTGAACAGATCACCCTGTTCGGCCTGATCGTGGTCGGTCGTCGTCCGGTGCATTTCGGCCCGATCGATCCGGTGGTGTCGCGCGAACTGTTCATCCGCGAGGGGCTGGTACGCGGCGATATCCTGTCTCGCGCCAAGTGCCTGAGCGCCAACACGCGTCTGCTGGAACAGCTCGACGAACTCGAGGCCAAGGCACGCCGTCGCGACATTCTGGCTGACGAAGACACGCTTTACAGTTTTTACGAAGCACGCATTCCGGCCGAGATTCACCAGACTGCGACGTTCGACAGCTGGTACAAGACCGAGAGCCAGAAGAACCCGCAATTGCTGATCATGCGCGAAGAAGACGTGCTGGCGCGCGAGGCCAGCGAAGTCACTGCCGCGCAGTACCCGGACACCTTGCGTCTGGGCGAGTTGAGCCTTTCGCTGACCTACCACTTCGAACCCAATCACCCCCGTGACGGCGTGACATTGCGCGTGCCTGCGCCCCTGTTGCTTTCGCTGCCCGCCGAGCGCCTGGAATGGCTGGTGCCGGGGCTGCTGGAAACCAAGTGCATCGCGCTGGTCCGCAGCCTGCCCAAGGCCGTGCGCAAGAATTTCGTGCCGGTGCCGGATTTCATCAAGGCTGCGCTGCAGCGCATCACCTTTGGCGAAGGTTCGCTGACTGAAGCGCTGGGCCGTGAACTGCTGCGCATGACCGGCGCAAGGGTGACTGACGAGGCATGGGAAGAGGCGACCCATCAGCTTGAAAGCCACCTGAAGATGAACCTGGAAATCGTCGACGGCAGCGGCAAGTTCCTTGGCGAAGGCCGCGATCTGGATGAGCTGACCGCGCGATTTGCCGAAGCCAGTCAGGCCGCACTTGCCGTCCCGCAGACCGCAAAAAGCCAGCAGCCGGTCGAGGCCAAGGTCTTCGCCCCGGTGGCGCAAAAGACCCAGCAGAACATCGCCGGCCTGTCGATGACGGTGTACCCGGCGCTGGTCGAAGAGGGTGGCACGGTCAAGGAAGGCCGCTTCTCGACGCAGGCCGAGGCCGAGTATCAGCATCGCCGTGCTCTGCAACGTCTGTTGTTGCAACAGTTGGCCGAGCCCGCGAAGTTTCTGCGCAGCAAGCTGCCGGGGCAGACCGAACTGGCGCTGCTGCATCGCGAGCTGGGTCGTGTCGATGCGCTGATTGAAGACATTCTGTTGGCCAGCCTCGACAGCTGCATACTGGAAGGCGAAGCCGAACTGCCGCGTGATGGCGCAGGGCTGTTGTCACTGGCCGAACGCAAACGCGCCGACTGGACCGGTCACGCCGAGCGCCTGGCGAAGCTGACCCTGGAAATCCTCACGCTGTGGCACGGTTTGCAGAAGCGCTTCAAGGGCAAGATCGATCTGGCCCAAGCCGTCGCCCTCAATGACATCAAGGCGCAGCTCGGCAATCTGGTCTATCCGGGCTTCGTGCGGGAAACACCGGCGCAGTGGCTCAAAGAGCTGCCGCGTTACCTGAAAGCCATCGAGATGCGCCTGGAAAAACTGCCGGGTCAGGTCCAGAAGGATCGGGTCTGGAGCATCGAGCTGGCAGGCCTGTGGGCGCAGTTTCAGGCGCGAGCCGACAAACACCGCCAGGAAGGCAAGCGTGACCCGGAGCTGGCAGTCTATCGTTGGTGGATGGAAGAGTACCGGGTGTCGCTTTTCGCTCAGCAGCTGGGCACGAAAATGCCGGTGTCCGACAAGCGGTTGAGCAAGCAGTGGAGTCTGGTGGAGGGCTGAGGTCGGGCCTGAGGTCTTGTTGCAAGACCGTCCGTGCGGTTCTCGCGGACAACGGCGAGACGGATCTCTGGGCCAAGGCTCCTTGGCCCGATAGCGCTAAAACCGGGCGCTGTGGCACACTTCGCGTCTGTTTTAGTCTGCCTGGACGCGGCTTGAGCTGCGCCCGCTCTGATTCACGCATGCATGATTTATATACGCATTGGTACGCCGGTCCCTGAAACGTCGTGGGTCGCTGCGTACCGTGCCTTGGCAGGCCAATACCTGCGACCTTCAATAAGAGAGGAACGACCGTGCACAACGTCGTCATCAGTGGCACAGGCCTGTACACGCCGGCCGACAGCATTTCCAATGAAGAGCTGGTGCAGTCTTTCAATGCCTACGTCTCCCGGTTCAACCAGGACAACGCAGCAGCCATCGAACGCGGCGAAGTCGAGGCGCTGACTGAGTCCAGCGCAGCGTTCATCGAGAAGGCGTCGGGCATCAAGAGCCGCTTTGTGATGGACAAGCAGGGTATCCTCGACCCACAGCGCATGAAGCCGAACCTGCCGGAGCGCAGCAACGAGCAGTGGTCGATCCTCTGCGAGATGGGCGTCGCGGCCGCCAGGCAGGCGCTGGAACGTGCGGGCAAGACAGCCGCCGACATCGATGGCGTCATTGTCGCCTGTTCCAATCTGCAACGTGCCTACCCGGCGATCTCCATCGAGATCCAGCAAGCGCTGGGCATTGCAGGCTATGGCTTTGACATGAACGTGGCCTGTTCGTCGGCCACCTTCGGCATTCAGAACGCCTGCAACAGCGTACAACTGGGTCAGGCCCGCGCCATTCTGGTCGTCAGCCCGGAGATTTGTACCGCACACCTGAACTTTCGTGATCGCGACAGCCACTTCATCTTTGGTGACGGCGCTACCGCGGTGGTGGTGGAGCGTGCCGATCTGGCCACCTCGCCTTACCAGTTCGATATCGTCAGCACTCGTCTGTTGACCACGTTCTCCAACAACATCCGCAACAACTTCGGCTTCCTCAACCGCACCTCTGACGAGGGCGAGGGCGCGCCGGACAAGCTGTTCGTGCAGGAAGGCCGCAAGGTGTTCCGCGAGGTCTGCCCGATGGTGGCGGAGCTGGTCGGCGCGCACCTGGACGACAACGGTCTGAACGTCAGCGATGTGCAGCGCTTCTGGCTGCATCAGGCCAACCTGAGCATGAACCACCTGATCGTCAAGAAATTACTGGGTCGCGATGCGACGGTTGAAGAAGCGCCGGTGATCCTCGACACCTACGCCAACACCAGTTCGGCGGGGTCGGTCATTGCGTTCCACACCTATCAGGACGACTTGCCAAAAGGTGCGTTGGGCGTGCTGAGTTCGTTCGGTGCGGGCTATTCGATTGGCAGCGTGATCCTGCGCAAACGTTAATCAGACAGGCGGCCGGCAGCTTGCCCAAGAGATGTCGGCCTGCCGGTTGAATGTCCTGATGCAGTACGGTCGTCGATTCACCAGCGTTTACATTCCCCCTCGATGAGTGATACTCGTCGCACGTTTACCCACCGAGGAAACCTGCATGCCGGTCCATGTCGTCGATAGCCTGAGCACCGTCGCGCCCGCCCAGTGGGACGCGCTGGTGCCGGGTAATCAGCCGTTTCTGCGCCACGCCTTCCTAACCTCACTGGAAGACAGCGGCAGCCTGGGTCCGCGTTCCGGTTGGCGTGCCGAACACATCCTGCACTATGAAAACGAACAGCTGGTTGCCGCGCTTCCCGCCTATCGGAAATGGCATTCCTACGGAGAGTACGTGTTCGACCACGCCTGGGCCGATGCTTGCCGCCGCGCAGGTATCGCGTATTACCCCAAGCTGTTGGTGGCCGTACCGTTCAGTCCGGTCGGCGGTTCGCGCATTCTGTCTGTCACGCCGCAAGGCGCCTCGGAGCTGTTGGGCGAACTGCCGGCCTACCTGCAGAGTGAGGGCCTGTCGAGCGCTCACGTGAACTTTACCGATCCTGCTGCCGATGCGGTGCTTGAGGGCCAGCCTGGCTGGCTGTCGCGCATCGGGTGTCAGTTTCACTGGCACAACCGCGGCTATCGGGACTTTCAGGACTTTCTGGACGCGTTGAGCTCACGCAAGCGCAAACAGATGCGCAAGGAGCGCGAGCAGGTTGCCGGGCAGGGCATCGTCTTCGAATGGCTCGAAGGACGGCAGATGAGCGAAGTGCTGTGGGACTTCGTCTACGCCTGCTACTCCAATACCTATGAAATTCGTGGGCAGGCGCCTTACCTGACCCGCGAATTCTTCAGCCTGCTGGCCGAGCGCATGCCCGAGTCAATCAGGGTAGTAATGGCGTTGCAGGGCTCACGCCCGGTGGCGATGGCCTTCAGTCTGATCGGTGATGACAGCTTTTACGGCCGTTACTGGGGATGTCTGGCCGAATTCGATCGTCTGCACTTTGAGACCTGCTTTTATCAGGGCATGGACTATGCGATTGCCAACGGCCTGCAACGTTTCGACGCAGGTGCCCAAGGCGAGCACAAGCTGATCCGCGGCTTCGAGCCGCAGATCACCCGGTCATGGCATTACCTGATGCATCCCGGCTTGAAAGACGCCGTGAGCGAATTTCTTGAGCAAGAGCGGGTTGGCGTGATGGCGTATTCCGAGGAAGCACGCACGGCGCTGCCTTATCGGCAGGCTTGAGTCCGGCTGAACGCATAAGGCGGCTTGCCGGCGATGGCGTCAGTTCAGTCAGCGATGTGTCGCTTCAGAAAAAGCATCGCCGGCAAGCCGCCTCCCACAGTCTGTTGGTTGCCGCGAGACTTGTGTATAGCGATGAGCACACGTCTGGAAGACGCGCAAAACGGGGCGGAAACGAAAGTGTCTGACTGAATGCCGCCTCCCACAGTCAGTTGGTTGCCGCAAGACTTGGGTATAGCGATGAGCACAGGTCTGGGAGACGCGCAAAACGGGGCCACAAGGAAAGTGCCTGACTGAATGCAGTCCCCGTGGTAGGCGGCTTGCCGGCGATGGCGTCGGTTCAGTCAGCGATGTGTCGCTTGAGAAAAAGCATCGCCGGCAAGCCGCCTTCCACAGTCTGTTGATTGCCGCGAGACTTGGGTATAGCGATGAGCACACGTCTGGAGGACGCGTGAAACGAGGCGACGAGGAGAGTCTCTGACTGAATGCAGTCCCCGTGGGAGGCGGCTTGCCGGCGATGGCGTCAGTTCAGTCAGCGATGTGTCGCTTCAGAAAAAGCATCGCCGGCAAGCCGCCTCCCACAGTCCGTTGGCTGCAGCACGGCTTGCGTATAACCCTCAATCCACGCCCACAAATCCGCCCGTCTGGTGCTGCCACAAGCGTGCGTATAGCCCGCCATGGGCCAGCAGTTCGGCGTGGGTGCCGGTTTCGGCGATCTGGCCTTTTTCCAGCACCACCAGCCGGTCCATGCGTGCGATGGTCGAGAGGCGGTGGGCGATGGCGATGACGGTTTTGCCTTGCATCAGGGTTTCGAGGCTTTCCTGAATCGCGGCTTCGACTTCCGAGTCCAGCGCCGAGGTCGCTTCGTCCATGATCAGGATCGGCGCGTCCTTGAGCAATACGCGGGTGATCGCGATGCGCTGGCGCTGGCCACCGGACAGCTTGACCCCTCGCTCGCCGACGTGCGCATCGAAGCCTGTGCGGCCTTCGGAGTCCGACAGCAGCGGGATGAACTCGTCGGCGCGGGCCTTGCGAATCGCTTCCCACAATTGTGCGTCCGTCGCGCCTGGGTTGCCGTACAGCAGGTTGTCGCGAATCGAGCGGTGCAGCAGCGACGTGTCCTGGGTGATCATGCCGATCTGCGCGCGCAGGCTTTCCTGGGTAACGTCGGAAATGTCCTGTTCGTCGATCAAAATTCTGCCGCCCTGTACGTCGTACATGCGCAACAACAGGTTGACCAGCGTTGACTTGCCCGCACCTGAAGGACCAATCAAGCCAATTTTCTCACCCGGTTTTATATCCAGGTTCAGGTTGTGAATGATCCCGTTGCCATTGCCGTAGTGAAAATCGACGCCGTCGAATTTCACGCCGCCATTGGCAATTTTTAGCGGCTGCGCGTTCGGTTTGTCGTTGACCGAGACCGGTTGCGAGATGCTTTGCAGACCATCCTGTACGGTGCCGATGTTTTCGAAGATGCCGTTCACCACCCACATGATCCAGCCGGACATGTTGACGATACGGATCACCAGGCCTGTGGCCAGCGCGATGGCGCCCACCGAAATCAGCGACTGCGTCCACAACCACAGTGCGAGGCCTGTAGTGGTGACGATCAGAATGCCGTTCATCGTGGTGATGGTGGTGTCCATCGAGGTTACGACGCGTCCGGCCAGCTGGCTTTTCTCGGTGTGGTCACGCATGGCTTCGCGCGCGTACTGTTGCTCGAAGTTGGTGTGGGCGAACAGTTTGAGCGTGGTGATATTGGTGTAACCGTCGACGATCCGGCCCATGAGCCTGGAGCGTGCGTCGGAGGAGTCCACCGAGCGCTGTTTGACCCTCGGCACGAAGTACATCAAGGCCAGGACAAAGACCAGAATCCAGGTGCCCAGCGGGATCATCAATCGCCAGTCGGCTTCGGCGAACAGCACCATGGCGCTGATCGCATAGATCAGTACATGCCAGAGTGCATCCACCGACTGCACTGCCGAATCACGCAGCGAGTTGCCGGTCTGCATGATGCGCTGGGCGATGCGTCCGGCGAAGTCGTTCTGGAAGAAGTTCACGCTCTGCTTGAGCACATAGCTGTGGTTCTGCCAGCGAATCAGGTTGGTCATGCCCGGGCTGATGGTCTGGTGCACCAGCAGGTCATGCAGGCCGACGAAGATCGGACGCAGCAGCAGGGTCACCACCACCATCCAGATCAGTTCCGGGCCGTGGAGGCTGAAGAATTCCTTGGGCGCAGTGGTCTGGGCCAGGTCGATAATTCGGCTGAGGTAACTGAACAGTGCGACTTCGATCAGCGCGCCGATCAAGCCCACCACCAACAGCGCAGTGAACGTCGGCCATACCTGACGCAGGTAGTAGGTGTAGAACGCGAAAACAGTATTGGGCGGGGCAGCGGTAGGGGCGTCTTTGAAGATATCGATCAGTTTTTCAAAACGACGATAAAGCATTGGCTATCACACCCACTTGGCGTGGGTTCTCCCTTCATAAGTAAAGGCTCTCCCGTCCGTACCGCGTGAAGCCTGAGCTTCACGCAGCGCAGCTTCCTGTCAGTTGACGCGCTTGGCGGACTTGATCAGGATCGGGTCGTTTGGCACGTTCTGCATGCCTTTCTGGTTGCCGGTCTTTACGTTGACGATCTGGTCGACCACGTCCATGCCCTTGACTACCTTGCCGAACACTGCGTAACCGTAGTCGCGGACGCCGTTATCGAGCATGGCATTGTCATTGGTATTGATGAAGAACTGGCTGGTGGCCGAATTCACGTCTGATGTACGTGCCATGGCGATGGTGCCACGCACGTTATGCAGTCCGTTCTGGGCTTCGTTCTTGATCGGGTTGTTGGCCTTCTTCTGGGCCATTTGCGGAGTAAAACCCCCACCCTGAATCATGAACCCCGGAATCACACGGTGAAAAATGGTGTTGGTGTAGAAGCCGCTGTCGACATAGCTCAGGAAGTTCTGGGTGCTGATCGGTGCCTTGGCGTCCGCCAGTTCGATTTCAATCTCACCGAAGCTGGTGTTGAGCACGACGTGAGTCGGCTTGTCCGGGGCGGCCATCAGTTGGGCGGCGAACAGCACGGAGCAGGCGGCGAGGGCGATTTTTTTCAGCATGAGCAACAGGTCCTTCAATAGAGATATCGACTGTGGCCGGCAAGGTAACCACGTTTGGCTTTTTTTGCCCAGCGTGATCAAGAGGTGTATGCGGTTGCGTTTTTCAGACCCCGGTGCTGGCGATGAATTCCAGCAACGTGCGATTGAACTGTTCGGGCTGGTCCAGAGGCGTCGCATGCCGTGAGTCCTCGATGACCACCAGTCGGGCATTGGCGATGCGCTTTACATACGCTTGCTTGAGCGAAACCTTGGTGTAATCGTGATCGGCGGCAATGATCAGGGTCGGGCAGGTGATGCGCGCCAGTTTGTGCTCCACACCCCAGCCAACGATGGCGTCGAAGCTGGCCAGATAGGCTCGCTTGTCGTTGCGGCCCCAGCGCTCGGCCATCTTGCGCCGCAACTCGGCCTGCTCCGGTTTGGGAAACAGCAGCTTGCCCAGTGCTTTGCCCATGGCCTCCATGCTGACCAGGCGGGCCAGTGTCCAGCGCCTGGCCCATTGCCAGAGATCACCCGGGGTTCTGACCTTGACCTGCGGTGCGCTGTTGACGATGCACAGGCTCTTGAGCAGATGCGGATGATCGACCGCCAGTTGAAAGCCGATCATCCCGCCCATCGACAGACCCACCACATGCACAGGCCCCAGGCGCAGGTGCTCGATCAGCGCTTCGACGTCTGCACTCATGCCCTGAATGCTGTAGCGCTCGTGAGGCTTGTCCGAACGGCCATGGCCGCGCATGTCCATGGCGATGACGCGGTAGTGCCGGGCCAGCGCCGGGATCTGGTATTCCCAGTCCTGACAGCTCGAGCCCAGACCGTGCAGCAGCAGGACGGGGTCGCCCTGACCGTACTCTTCGTAGTGCAGCGAACAGTCGTCATGCTCGAAGAACGCCATGTGCCTACTCCATGTCAGGCTTGTTGAGGGGCTGCAAAGGCCGCTGTCAGCGGCGCGGTGTCGAAGGTGCGGATCAGGTCGATCAGGATCTGCGTCGCCGGGCCCAGCGGTTTGTCTTTACTGGAGTAAAGATAGAACGAAGGATTGCGACTGCCACCCCGGTCCAGCGGCAACACCTTGAGCACGCCCTCCTTGAGCTCGCGCTCAATCAGGTGCCGAGGCAACCAGGCGAAGCCCAGGCCGCTGCTGACAAAGGTCGCCGCCGTGGCGAGGCTGCTGACGGTCCAGCGCTGTTCTGCGCCCAGCCAGCCAACGTCACGAGGTTGCTGGCGGCCTGAGTCACGAATCACCACCTGCAGCTGGCTTTCCAGGTCCTGAAAGGTCAGTTCACGATTGGCTTGATGCAAGGAGTGTTCGGGGTGGGCGACGGCCACGAACTCGACGGCGCTCATCTCGGCGCCCAGATAGCCC
Organism: Pseudomonas asturiensis; assembly: GCF_900143095.1. Taxonomy (GTDB): domain Bacteria; phylum Pseudomonadota; class Gammaproteobacteria; order Pseudomonadales; family Pseudomonadaceae; genus Aquipseudomonas; species Aquipseudomonas asturiensis. The sequence continues at coordinate 105,020 of NZ_FRDA01000014.1, forward strand.
GGAATACTCAGCCCGCTGATGGCCAGGTCCGCTACGCCTTCAAGCAATACTTCCTCGACACCTGACAGCACTTCCTCGCGCAAACGCACCCGGCAGCCGCGGCTCTGGGGAATGAACGCCGTCAGCGCTCGCACCAGACGTGCCGACGGGTAGGCCGCATCAATGACCAGTCGCACCTCGGCCTCCCACCCCTGCTCCATGTGGTGGGCGAGGTCTTCAAGCTGGCTGGCCTGCTTGACGAGCTGGCGCGAGCGACGCAGCAGAACACCGCCTGCTTCGGTCAACACTGCCTTGCGGCCATCGATACGCAGCAGCGGAACGCCGAGTTGATCCTGCATACGGGCTACGGTGTAGCTGACCGATGACTGTGAGCGGTGCAAGGCCTCGGCGGCCTGGGCAAAACCACCGTGATCGACCACGGCCTGCAAGGTGCGCCATTGGTCGAGCGTCACGCGGGGCGCTTTCATGCTGTAATTCCTCTTCTCTTTGCTGTCCGTTGTTCTACTCTGACAATCCCGTTCCGGAGACTGCCCAATGAAACGAGTGTGCTGTGTGTTGCTGGCCTTGTTGCCGTTGACGGCCGTTGCCTACCCCATTGAAGTGGAAAAGCAGTATCAGGGCGTCAAGATCGATTACGTGACTCACGACGTCGATCAAGACATAGGTTCCATCGCCGTGAGCAACTTCGGAGACGTGGACGCCAAGTGTGCGGTCGTGTTCGCCAACGGTCCCGAAGCGCCCCGCACCCGACGTGTCCAGGTTGGTGCAGGCAAGAGCGTGAACGTGACGGCCAGGTTTACACGCAGCATCATCAAGCTGCGTATCAAGCTGGATTGCCAGCCTGCATGAGTTCAGGGAGAGTAGAGCGCCGTCCTGCATAAAACAAATTCTTAGATGGATTGAAGCAGGTTTTTGCGCTTTTTCATCGATAAGGTCACGTTTAGCCTGTGCTCCATAGAACATACCCACCTCGTTCAATGGAGCTTCGTCATGTCCCGCGTACTCGTCATCGAAAGCAGTGCCCGCCAGGAGGATTCAGTCTCGCGTCAGCTGACGCAGCAGTTTCTCAGCCAGTGGCAAGCCGCACACCCCAATGATGAGGTCACTGTGCGCGATCTGGCGATCAATCCCGTGCCGCATCTGGATGCCACCTTGTTGGGCGGCTGGATGAAACCCGCTGAACAGCGCAGCGAAACCGAACAGGCGGCGCTGGAACGCTCCAATACCCTGACCGATGAAGTGATTGCCGCTGATGTGCTGGTGCTCGCCGCGCCGATGTACAACTTCGCGATCCCCAGCACCCTCAAGGCCTGGTTCGACCATGTGCTGCGCGCTGGCGTGACCTTCAAGTACACCGAAACCGGTCCGCAAGGTCTGCTGACGGGCAAGCGTGCTTTCGTGCTCACCGCTCGCGGCGGCATCTACACCGGTAGCAGCCTGGACCATCAGGAACCCTACGTGCGTCAGGTGCTCGGTTTTATTGGTATCCACGACGTCACTTTCATTCATGCCGAGGGCCTGAACATGGGTGGCGATTTTGTGGAAAAAGGCATGAATCAGGCGCTGGCGAAACTGGCCCAGGTGGCCTGACCCTTTTTCGTGAGCCTACTCCCGGCTATCCAGCACAATACGACTTGCTCAATAGAAGCGGCTTTTGTTGGGGGCGGGCTTGCTCGCGAAAGCCATGGTTCGGACGCTAGTGTGTCAGCGGATGCGCGTGCCTCTTCGCGGACAAGTCCGCTCCCACGAGGCGAACGTCGTGGGAGCGGACTTGTCCGCGAAGGTGTAGGCAGATTCATTGCCCTGGATCAGGCCCCTGAACAAGCGGGCCGTTGCTCCGGTCAGGCGATGATGTCCGACGCTTGCAGGCCCTGCACCCCTGTCAGCTGGATTTCGAAGTCTGCGTCGATATCGTCGTCGATGTTGCCGTAGAGCACGCCATCGGCGAAGCGAAGCTCGCCGGTATTGTTGGCGCTGAACGCAGCGTTGCCGATAAATACAAACGCATCCCTTGCATCGGTCGACGGACGAGCGTCAATGGCGGAGAACTCCAGCGTGTCGCCCTCGACGGTCTTGAAGCCCTTGATGATGTCACGCAGGTCGCCCAGCCCCATCTCGGTGGGTGCGGTGAACACATACCGGTCGGCACCCGTGCCCCCGATCAGCGTGTCGGCGCCTGAACCCCCTGTCAGCACATCGTCACCTGCGCCACCGGACAAGGTGTCGTTGCCATCACCGCCTTGCAGGACATTGGCGTTCTTGTTGCCGGTCAGCGCGTCGGCAAACCGGCTTCCGGTCAGGTTTTCCGTGAACTTGAGGGTGTCCAGCCCCGAGCCGCCAGTGGCTTGCTGTGCACTGGTGTTCAACGCCACTGTGACCCCTGCGCTGGCAAACTGATAGGACACCGTGTCGTTGCCATCGCGACCATCGAGCACGTTGTCGCCAGCGCTGGCATACAGCACGTTATCCAGCGCGTTGCCGATGGCGTTGGCCGCGCCACTGCCGGTCATCACAAGGTTTTCCAGGTGTGCGCCCAGGGTGTAGCTCGACAAGGCGCTGTACACCGTGTCCGTACCACCGGTGCGCGCATCGGCATTGGTCTCGACCACGCGATCGGCTGCGTCGTCCACGTAATAACTGTCTGATCCGTCGCCGCCAGTGAGCAAGTCAACGCCAGCCCCGCCGTCCAGTACGTTATTGGAGGCATTGCCGGTGATCACGTTCTTCAGCGCATTGCCGGTGCCGTTGATGGCCGAAACGCCGGTGAGCATCAGGTTCTCTGTGTTCGCTCCCAGCGTCCAGGTGACCGATGCCAGTACGGTGTCGATTTGCGATGGCGAGTCGTTGCTCTCGGTCACGGTGTCCAGGGCGTTGTCGACCACGTAGATATCGTTGCCGTCGCCGCCCGTCATGTCGTCCGCACCCTGATCGCCATCGAGCCGGTCATTGCCGGTGCCGCCGACCAGCGTGTCGTCATCGGCGGTGCCAAAAATGTTGCCACCCTCGTTCTGGCCACCGTCGACGATATCGGCCGGGTCGTTGTTATCGCTGGCATCGCCTCTGAAACCCTTGTCATCGGCGATGAAGTCGGCCAGGCGTTGGCCCACGATCTCTGCGGATTCTTCATGCAGGTGCCAGACGTCGTCGGGGTAGACCAGCGGATTGACTTCATAACGCAAGGGCAGGTCGGTGTAGTCCACGGCCAGCTTGACGTCGGTGCGCTCGGTGGCGATGGCTTCCTGCACGCTTCGCACATACCCGGCACCTTCAACGATGGCGTCGATCTTTTCATCGGTGTAGCCCCGCGCCTTGGCAGCGTCGCTCTGATAGTGGCCGGTCTCCATCAGGTACACCGTGAAGTCGCCGATCTGCGCGTGCAGGTAATCGAATACTTTCAGGGTTGAGGCCTTGTAGAGATCGGCGGCCGCCTGTTTGTCGGTGGCGCGGGCGATCTCCTGCGCAGCTTCCTCGCCCTGACCCCAGATAATACCGGTGGTCACCTTGTCGATGGCGGTCAACGACGCCAGTTGCGTCTTGAGCAACTCGGTGGCGCGCAGCAAGGCCTGACCGGGCTGGTCGGTGTCGGTCAGCCACCAGGACACTCGCTGTTCTTCCAGGCTGCCGGTCGAATAGCCCACCACCGTGCTGCCCCCTACAGCCAGGTCAATGCCATCGCCGTTGGCATCGGTGAACTGGCTGCGCACGTCGTAATCGGTGTACTTCGTCAGGTCCTTGACCATCTCCGAGGTGCCGGACTGGTTGTCGTCTTCGGTCATGCGCAGCAGCCGGGCGTTGGATTGGCCCAGCGTCGGCAGGTAGAGAATCTCCTGCGGCGCACGCTGGCCAAATACAAAGTCTGCGTCCGTCAGGGTGTCGAGCAGATTACCGCTCAGGGCGATTTCGAAGCGGTTGCCGTCGGCGTCAGGTGTGGCGGACTTGATGTAGGTCTTGTCACCTGTTTCGTTGAGCGTCATGTACAGCGTGTGGTTTTCGCCGTTGCCCAGGCCCAGAAAGCCCAGTGCGGAGACGTCGATCCGGTCCTGGCCGGGTGTGAAGTCATAGATCGTATCAGTGGCAGTCAGGCCGCCCGCGTCATAGTCTCGGTAGCTGTCGGCGAGGGTGCTGTAGATGAACGTGTCGTCGCCATCACCGCCATACAGCGCATCGCGACCCAGCCCACCGTTAATGGCGTCGGCACCTGTATCGCCGCGTACCGTGTCGTCACCGCCCAGGCCCAGGATCGTGTCATCTCCTTCGGTGCCGTACAGCGACTCGGCGGTGTCGGTGCCGGTCAGGATCCCCGGGGTGACGTTGCCCACGTTTATGGCGAAGCTGTCGGTCACGGATGCGCCCGTCGCGTCGCTGGCGGTCAGCAATACCGAGTAGAGGCCCGATGCCGTGCCGCCCGGTGTGCCGCTGAAGGTCAGCGTCTTGCTGTCGAACTTCAGCCAGTCGGGCAGGGCGCTGTTGTCGGCCAGGGTTGCGCTGTAAGTCAGCGTGTCGCTGTCCGGGTCGCTGAAGCTGCCCGGCTGAACGGTGTAGGAAAACGCTTTGAGTTCGCTGACGCTTTGGTCCATCAACGGTGTATTCAGCGTGGGGGCCTGATTGGCCGAGGAAACGGTAGAAAAGATGAAGTTGGAGGCGCTCAATTTATCGAGCAGATTGCCTTGCAGGGCGATCTCGAAGCGATTGCCGGTGCTATCGACGGCCTCGGTCTTGATATAGGTCTTGGTGCCGTCGCCATTCAAAGACAGGTAGAGAGTCTGCCCGCTGCCATCGCCCAGCCCGCGCACGCCGATGCCGGACAGGTCAATGCGGTCTTCGGCCACGTTGAAGTCAGTGAGGGTATCGCTCTGTTTGGGACCGCTGGCGTTGTAATTGCGGTAACTGTCCAGTCGCGAGGTGTAGACGAACACATCAGCCCCGGCACCGCCGGTCAGTGTGTCGGCATCGGCCCCGCCCGTGATCGTGTCGGCGCCTGCACCGCCGTCAATACGGTCCGCGCCCGCATTGCCGTTGATCACATCGTTGCTGCCGGTGCCGGTCAACGTATCGCCACCTGACGTCCCCTCGATCACATGCTGGAAGATGAAGTGGCTGGCGTTCAGCGTGTCCTTCAGGTTGCCGCTCAGGCCGAGTTCGAATCGGTTGCCACTGGCGTCGGCGTCGAGTGACTTGATGTAGGTGCGGTCCGTGGAGGCGTTGTAGCTGATGTTCAGTGTTCCGTTCTTGCCGCTGCCCAGGCCGCTGAAGCCCAGGTTCGCCAGGTCGATACGGTCCTGGCTGATGTCGAAATCGGTCAACAGGTCGACCGAACTGCTGCTGGCGGTGCGGTAGCTGTCGGTCGGTGCATCGAAGCGGAACGTGTCCGCGCCTGCGCCACCGCTGAGTTTGTCGGCCCCGGCACCGCCGACGAGGATGTCATCGCCCGCGCCACCGTTGAGGGTGTCCTTGCCGTCCAGGCCGAAGATCAGTTCGTTTGCCGCGCCGCCATTGAGGGTGTCGTTGGCCGCGGTGCCTTGTACGGTGACGAGCGGGAAGTCATCGCCTGCGAAGCTGCCATCGCCATAGATGAGGGTCAGGCCTTTGCTGGTGTGGCTGATGGTATTGCCCACCACGCTGTTGCGGTCGGTGCCGTCTTCGTTGCGCTCGGCAACGCCATAAGTGGACTGATCGCTGCCGGTGATCAGGTTGCCACGGATCAGGTTGTCGCTGCCGTTGAAGTACTTGCCGGATACGCCCGATCTGTCGTCGTAGGACTGGATGATGATCTCCGGCACCGCCGCGCCGAGGGCATTGTTGGTCAAGGTGTTGTCAACGATGTCCACCCCGGAACTGCCATAGATGCGCACGCCTGCGCTGGCGTTGTCGTGGATGTTCACGCCGCTCACTGAGACCTGGCTGGACAGCTTGATCAGTACACCTTCGGCTCCGTTGTCGTAGACCGCGCCGCCAGTGATGGTGATGTTGGCGGGCGACGCAATGTTCTCGCTGCCACGCTGCACGACGATGCCGGTGCTGCCGTTGCCGTACGACACGTTGTTGCTCAGGGTGAAGTCGTGGGTGCTGGTCACCACGTTGAAACCGTGACGGTCGTTGTTAAAGGCCACGTTGTTTTCGAACACGCTGTCGCTCAGGTAGTCGGCGACGAAACCGTCCAGGCCGTTACCGTGGGACACGCTGTTCTTGATCACCATGTTCACGGTCTGCTCGTGCGGATCGAAACCGTATCCCGAGCAATCCTTGATCTCGACACGGTCGAGCGTGACGTTGGAATCCTTGCCGGTCGATCCCGGAATGTAGCCGTTGAACCAGCCATCCACCTTGCCGGTGGTGGCGTCACGATTGCCATCCAGGGTCAGATTGTTCATGCCAAAGTCGTGGGTCTCCTCGCCATAAGCCGAACGCACGATGCCGGTAACCTTGGTATCGGAGCCATCGGCCAGCTTGATGGTGGTCTCGCCCATGCCCGCGCCAGATAAGGTGACGTTGCTTTTCAACATCAGGCAACCGTCGGAAGGTTCTTCGCCACCCGAGACGATATACGTCCCGGCGGCCATTACCACCTCGCCGCCTCCGGCTGCCGCTGCCGCATCGATAGCGGCCTGAAGTGCTGCTGTATCGTCCGTGATGCCGTCGCCCAAAGCTCCATAGTCTTTTGCATTGAATATCATGGTGTTACTCCGGGCGACGAAGATTTTAGGTAATGAAGTCAACATTGCAGCGCCCGAAGATGAGACCCTTAATATGAGGAAAGTTGCGCGATATCAGGTGTATTTTCGGCGAAATAGACGCCATCAGCGTCAATAGAGTGACTGTCGTATTTATGACGGGCGATGTGTGGGGCGCCGACAGGTTGGCGTCAAAAACCGGGTGCGGCTGCTATTGTCCAACCCGTCGAATCCAACTTCAGGAGCATCCATGTTCGAACAAGGCCGCTGGCTCAATGAACCCGGGCGATGGGAGGTCTGCAATAACCGCCTCAGCATCACGACAGACGCTGCGACCGATTTCTGGCAGCAGACCCATTACGGCTTCTGCCGCGACACCGGTCATTTTCTCGGCGTGCCCGTCAACGGCGCTTTCACGGCTCAAGTCCATGTGCAGGGTAATTTCAAAACGCTGTACGACCAGGCGGGGCTGATGGTCCGTGTCGACGAGCGCAACTGGATGAAAACCGGCGTCGAAGTCAGCGACGGCGCGCTTATGCTGGGCAGCGTGCTGACCCGTGATCAGTCGGACTGGGCCACCGGATCGTTCGACGAGTCTGCGTCGGGGCTTTGGCTGCGTGTGACAGTGGCCGGGGGCGTGATGCGGATTCAGCACTCAGTGGACGGCCTGCGCTGGCCTCTGTTGCGCCTGGCACCCTTCCCCATGGGAGAGTGTCAGGTTGGGCCGATGTGTTGCAGCCCGGAACGGGGCGGGCTGGAGGTGGTGTTTTCCAGGTTTGAAGTGGGGCCTGCATTGGGCAAGGAGCTGCATGACCTGACGTAAGTGAAGGTCAATCAGTCCCCGTGCCCAAGCGACCGATACCACTCGGCGTAAGGCGTGTTGTCCACCTTGTGCCTGTTCAGGTCAGGCGCGCCATCGGTCCACCAGACCGGACCGCGCTCGCCGAGCGCCACTTTGGCCGCATCGACAGCTGCCCTGGCCTGTTTGATCAGCGGCGGTTTACCTGAGGCTTTCGAGGTCTTTACTGCCCGTCGTGCTGTCATGAGCTCATTGACCAGCCGTTGGCGTTCGTCCTCGTCGAGCGCAGGATTGGAGCAGCGCCACAGCTGTCCTTTGACCACGAAGTAGCGCCCGTCAGGCGTTGTTGGGTTCATGGGGTGAATGTGTGTTTGTCGACATCGATGTGCGTCAGCCCCAGCAACCCGGCCTTGGCCAGCACCTCGTCCGGCGTCGCGTCGGCGTTGGGCATCATCAGGCTGTTTTCCGCATCGCCGAAATGCAGTTCGAGCAGGTGGATGGCGGCTTCGTGAGTGTGCAGTTCGGGTTGGTCGAGTTCCAGGGTGTGGGTGCGCGGCTCGTCCTTGAACAGGTAATCAAGCAGGTAAACTGGCATGGCTGGGCCTCGGGTCAAGAAACGACGATTGATTATCCTGACTGGCGGGCCTGTCTGTAGTTCAGTTGAATGGCTGGGCCGGTTTGTCTGAATCAGCGATATGCCTCGGCCTCAGACTGTCGTTACACTTCCCGTAGAACCTTGCATCATCAGAGACTTGCTCATCCCCCCGATGTGGCCGACGGACCGAGAGACATTGAATGCCTTACGAACTGGATAACCGACTGGTGATTGGCGTGGCTTCCAGCGCCGTTTTTGATCTGCGTGAATCGGACGCAGTGTTCAAGCGTCAGGGCGAGGAGGAGTACCGTACGTTCCAGGAGCAGAACCTCAACAGTCCGCTCTCCAAGGGCATTGCGTATCCATTCATCAAACGCCTGCTCTCCCTCAATGACCTTGCCGAACCCGATGACCCGCTGGTCGAAGTGGTCCTGCTTTCCAGAAACGACCCCGATACCGGTCTGCGCGTGATGAAGACCATCGAGCATTACGGCCTGCCCATGACTCGCGCAATCTTCATGCAGGGCAAATCCCCCTACGAATACATACCGGCACTGAACATCGCGCTGTTTCTGTCGGGTAACAAAGCCGATGTGGAGTCCGCCATCAAGGCCGGGCATCCGGCGGGGCAGGTGCTGGATTCCGAATTCGATGATGATGAGGACGACAAGACCCTGCGCATCGCATTCGACTTCGACGGCGTGCTGGCCGGCGATGAGTCGGAAACCGTCATGCAGGCCTCGGGCCTGAACGAGTTTCATGCCCATGAAGTGAAAAACGTGATGCAGCCGCATCACCCCGGCCCGCTGAAAGAGTTCATGGTGCGAATGTCGAAGATTCAGTCGGTGGAAGAGCAGCACAAGAAAAACAACCCGGATTACCAGAACCGGATTCGTGTCTCCATCGTCACGGCCCGCAACGCGCCGTCCCATGAGCGTGCGCTCAACACCCTGAAAAGCTGGGGCGTAATGGCCAACGATGCGTTCTTCCTCGGCGGCATCGAGAAAGCCAAGGTCCTGGCCGTGCTCAAGCCCCATATCTTTTTCGACGACCAGTCCGGGCACTTGAAGTCTGCAAGCGCCGTCGCACCGTCGGTTCACATACCGTTCGGTGTGACCAATCAGCAGGCGATCGAGCCGCCTGTTCATCAGGTGGGCGAGGTATTAGCCGAGTGATTATGTAATGTCACAGGGTGCTGTTTATAGCTTGTGAAATCAAAAGAGAGAGGACCCTATTTCAAGTAGGAATATTCTGATTTTTGAGTTTTGAAGATTTCATCGCGGCTGAAACAAGACGGGCTGGCGTATGCTGATGCAATGATCGTTGCTCTTGTGATGAGCCGATGTTGAATGGGAAAAATGAGGTGAGCTTGACGGTAGGCAAGCTTGCTGCCTATGCATAGGCAGTGTGAAGTGGCTGCGTTGTATTGTTATGAAGGTGAATGTGGGCTCTCTGCAGATGATGTGCTGTTGGTTGGTCGATGAACAAGACCGGATTTTTTGAACATGGGCGAAGGTAGGTTGGATCGAACAGTGCTGAATTACCTGGTCGAGAAAATATTCTTCTTCGCAGGCTTTGGCCGTAACGCTTTCGAAACGCTAAGTCTTGCCACGCAATTGAGCGATGACCTAGGTCTTGATGGCGAGGATGCCAACGATTTGATGGCGGATTTCTTTGAGCGTTTCAATGTGGCTCCGGGCGACTACGATCATTACCGCTACTTCAAACCGGAAGGCACGGATGTAGGTGTGTTTTTTCGTTCCAGAGAAAGGCGCGCCGGCACACCCATGACGTTAGGGATGTTGTGTGAGGCTGCGAGGATGAAAGCGTGGGATTGCCAAACGCTTGAAGCGATGAGGTTCAGCTCTGTGCCTGTCTACAGTTGTACGGAGGACATACCTGTCGAGGGGTTCAAGATCAGGACAAGGTAATGCATCACGTCACATCGTTTGGCATCACGAATCAGCAGGCGACTGCGCCCGGTGGAGGTCGATCAGGCGGCTGAGGTCGTGAGGGGGGTGATGGCGCAGGCGAGCGGCATTCGGCTCAGGTCAGCCTGGTCAGGTAAATCGCCGGCACCGATTGCACCAGCCATACGCCGTTGTCTGCCTGAAAGAACCGAACGCCTGCTTGCCGCATCCCGGGCACATCCACAGCGAGTAACACTGGCTGTCCGTATCGTTTGCCAACGCTCTTTGCCGTTTCGGGATTGTCGGTCAGATGCACATGATGCCGACTTCCGGCGATCAGTCCCTGAGCCTCAATCGAGGCCATGAAACGTTCAGCTGTGCCGTGATAGAGAAGGTCGGGCGGCGTCTTTTCGAGGTGCTGCACCTCGACCTGCCCGGTGCTATGGCCCTGGGCTGCGCGAATGCGTTGGCCGTCGTGCGAGAGCGTAAAACGCTTCTTGTCGTTTGTCTCGACCACCTCGCACAGCATCTGACGGTCAAGCGTATGGCCTTGCTTGTTCGCGTTCTGGATCAACAGATCGACTTCGGTCCAGCCATCGCGATCAAGATCGAGGTCCATGGATTCGGGGGCGTGGCGCAAGACATAACTGAGTAGCTTGCTGATTTCGTCTCGTTGTTTCTTGTTCAAGGAGATACGCCTTTCAATCGGTTGGAGTCAGTACCGGGTTACAGGGTAGGTATGGGTTGCTTGCACACATACCCGGCGAATGTTTTTCGATTTCTCCACTCTTTCCAGTTTGCAATGAACCAGTCGTGATGAAGGCTTCCGTCCTTTGAGTACATGTCTTTTCCTTGCGCAACATTGAAGAAGAAGACGTGCTCCTCTGACGGGATTGAGCGGATCACTACTTTGATCTTTGCATCAGGTCCGTAAGTGTTGGCAAAAAAACGATTGATGTCGTCGACGTAACGCGAATCCACAATCGTGAACGGTTCTCCGTTCGGCGAGTGGACATCGATCTCTGACAGCTTTTGCTCCGTCAAATAGCTGGAAACCCCCAGCAGGTTTACATGCGTACCAACGGTTATCCATTCGGTTTGACCTGGCGCGATCGTGAGGGTGTTGTTTTCGTTGGGGTTCGGGCTGAGCGTGCATCCGCCTTTGCTTGAGCCTTCTCCAACAGATATCCCCGAGCCGTCAGTCACTGACAAGACAGAGGACGTCAGTGTGATTTCAGTTTGCCCATAATTTCTGATCTGCAGGCTCAGAGAGGCTTGCTCTCTACCATGACGCATTTCAGGGTGGCGGAAGATCGGCGTCAAGCGGGCTTGAATAATCGACAGGGGTTCCGGCTTGCCAATCAGGTTTTTAATGGCGTCCCATGCGCCACCCAGGTCGCTCAAAAAAGTAGCTGTTAACGCTATCGCCGCTGCAAGCGATGCGGCTGTCTTTTTATGTCGTCTGATGAAGTTTTCCACAATTGATCCCATACAACATTCGGTGTTTTCGTTGACCTGTTGGTTGATGAATACTCGGTCATGACAATGTTCCGGCTTGTGGTGAGTCTGCCGCTATCACCTCATTCGCCCCTCGCAAGGCCATGCGCATATCCGCGCCACTGGGCTGCTGATAAAGGCTCAACCCGAACTCCGGCATTACCGCAATCAAATAATCAAAGATGTCGCCCTGAATCCGTTCGTAATCCACCCACACCGTGGTGCGGGTGAAGCAGTAGATTTCCAGCGGGATCCCCAGCGAGGTGGCTTCCAGTTGCCTGACCATGCAGGTCATGTCGGGATTGATCCCAACATGGCTTTTCAGGTAGGCGAGGGCATAGGCGCGGAAGGTGCCGATGTTGGTCATGCGACGGCGGTTGGAGGCGAGTTCGGCGACGTTGCCCTGGGCCTGGTTCCAGGCGAGCAGTTCGGCCTGTTTGCGGCCGATGTAGTCAGTCAGCAGATGGACCTGCATCAGGCGCTGCTCTTCGTCGTCACGCACGAAACGCACGGCGCTGGCGTCGATGAACAGGCTGCGTTTGATGCGTCGCCCACCGGATTGCTGCATGCCGCGCCAGTTGCGGAAGGACTCGGACATCAAACGCCAGGTCGGGATGGAGACGATGGTCTTGTCGAAGTTCTGCACCTTGACGGTGTGCAGGGTGATGTCGACCACATCGCCATCGGCCCCGACCTGTGGCATTTCGATCCAGTCGCCGACGCGCAGCATGTCGTTGCTGGTCAGTTGCACGCTGGCCACGAAAGACAGCAGCGTGTCTTTGTAGACCAGCAGAATGACCGCCGACATCGCGCCCAGACCTGACAGCAGCAACAGCGGCGAACGGTCGATCAGGGTGGCAACGATGATGATCGCGGCAAAGATGTAGAGGATCATCTTTGCCAACTGCACATAGCCCTTGATCGAGCGGGTGCGAGCGTGTTCGGTGCGGGCGTAGATGTCGAGCAGGGCGTTGAGCAGTGTGCCGATGCTCAGGGTCATGAACAGGATCGTGAACGCCAGGGCGATGTTGGCGATCACGCCCTTGCCGGTCGCGCTCAGGCCGGGGACCAGGTTCAGGCCGAACTGGATGACCACCGACGGCACGATCTGCGCCAGTCGGTGGAAGACCTTGTTATGGCGAAAGTCATTGAGCCAGTGCAGGGCAGGCTGACGGCCAAGCATCTTCATGGTGTAGAGAATCAGAAAGCGCGCCACGCGGCCAAGGACCAGCGCGGCAGTGAGCAGCAGGATCAGCGCCAGGCCGGTACGTACCCAGGGATGCTGATCGAGCATGCCCCAGAGTTCCTGCGTTCTGAGCCACAGCGATTGAATGTCCATACAGCAGAAAATCCTGTGAACGAAGAGGGGGGCGTGATTAAAACATTAACGGCGCGGGTCGGGCAGGGGATCGCAAAGGGCGAAACATAATCGGTGGAGCCCAATGATAGCCAGAGTGTGGAAGGCGTTAATGAGGTTCGATAGGCCACTACAGCAGCAGGATGCCCTGACAGAACACTGAACCTGAAAAAACTGCAGTAGACTCGCGGTTCATCAAACAGGGTGTTCACCATGCTGACTTCGATCATTCAACACGTGGGTGCATCGCGTGTTCTGCAGGCAGCGATGATGCTGTCCGGGCTAATGCTGTCGACGCTGACCCATGCTGCGGATGCGCCGGTGACTTACGGTGAGATGGACGCGGCGGCCTATGATCAGGCCACGCGCGAACGCTACACGCTGCAGGATTTCTCCGACCGATACCGCGCCACGCTGGACATTGTCGCCAAGGATGATGTGTTCCGCCCCGGAGTCATCAGCATTTACGACAAGGCCAGCGACCAGGCACTGATCCGGGTGCAGTCCGATGAGCTGGTGCTAGACACCGACGCGAAAACCGGCAAGGTCAAAGCCAATGTTCACGAGCTGCCGTATGGCGAGCAGAGCGTGTTGATCTATCAGGACTTCAACTTCGATGGCATCAAGGATCTGGCGTTGATGGATGGCCAGAACAGCTGCTATCACGGGCCGTCGTTTCAGGTGTTTCTCGGCACGGCAAATGGCTTCACGCACAGCGACTCATTCACCCAACTGGCGCAGGAAAATTGCGGGATGTTCGGGGTGGATGAGAAAAAGCGTGAAATCAGCACCATGACCAAAAGCGGTTGCTGCTGGCACCAGATGGCCACGTATACCGTGCGCAACGGCGAGCCGCTGCTGGAAACCGAGACGGTCATCGATCAGACCGGCAACTCGGGCTTGCCCACCGAAACGGTAGGAGTGAACAAGAATGGCAAGATGACCTACACCACCCACATCCTGTGGGAGGACGATGACCAGCGCGAGATCCTGCTTGCGTTCAAGCTGGCACCGTTGGGCAAGCGCATCGTGATGTTCCGCGCCGCACCGGCTGAACCGGTCAGCTACGCGGCCATCGACGCGAAGGATCAGGTCGGTCTGGTCTATCCGCAAGCTGAAAACGAGCGGTTTGACTACGATGCTGCAACCCATACGTTGAGTTTCGTGCGTGGCGACACGACCTGGCGGATTCTGGCCGACGCGAAGGGCGCACCCAACAGCATGCAAGTGGTGATACGGGGCAAGGTCACCCCACTGACGTTGCTACCCGAACCTGCCCAGGGTTCACTCGACAAGGTGGCACAAGCCTTGAAGGAAAGCGGCGAGTAAGACGTCAGCCCCGATACCTGATCGCCTCCACAAACGCCGTGAATGCCGGTGATGCCTGGCGGCGATTGGGGTAGTAAAGGTGAAAGCCTTCGAAATACGGGCTCCAGTCGGCCAACACTTCCTTTAGGCGTCCGCTGTCCAGATACGGCCTGGCAAGAAAGTCCGGCACGTAGGCCAGGCCAACGCCGTCGAGCGCGGCGTTCATGACGTGGATCATGCTGTTGGAGGTGAATTGGCCGTTAACCCGTGTGTTGAGCTTGCGCCCGCCCTTTTCGAATTCCCAGGCATAACAGTTGCCATTGGGTGAGTGGCGGATGTTGATGCAGGTGTGTTGCGTCAGGTCTTGAGGTATGAGCGGCGCGGCATGTTTCTCGAAGTATTCCGGCGTGCCGACCACGGACAGGCGCCAGTCCGGGCCGAGACGTACGGCAATCATGTCCTTGCTGATCGACTCCCCAAGACGTATCCCTGCATCGAAGCGCTCGCTGACGATATTGGTAAAGCCATAGTCGATGCAGACCTCGACCTGAATGTCCGGATACTGCGCCAGAAAGCCCGCCAGCATGGGGCGGATAATGTTCTCCGCTGCGTCATCGGAGCAGGTCACCCGAATCGTGCCGGCAGGTTTGTCGCGCATTTCGCCCAGCACCGCCACTTCTGTGGCGATCTGATCCAGCAGCGGCCCGATGGTGTTCATCAGTTTTTCGCCGGCTTCGGTGGGCGCCACATTGCGTGTGGTGCGCGCCAGCAAGCGCACGCCCATCCTCTCTTCCAGCCCCCGAATGGTATGGCTCAACGCCGATGCCGTGACGCCAAGTTTTACCGCTGCGCGGGTAAAACTCTGATCCCGTGCGACGGCAAGGAAGGCTTGCAGATCATTCAGTCTGGGTGTGCTCATTGCTGAGTTTCTCTCACAATCACATGGAAATTGTGGCGTCTAATCATCCTAATCCCTTTGCCCTAACCTGTGCTTCACATTTTTACAGGCGTCAGGTCGGCAGCGCGAATGCCTTGTAGCGACCTGCCGACCTCGTCCAGACAGGTCAGTGGAGCATGAAAACATTTGATTCAACCTTGGGGCATAAAGCGCACGCGGCCCACCCGCCTGCGTGGGGCGCGGTTTTTTCAATGGCGCTGTGCGTGGTCGTGCTCATCGCCTCGGAGTTCATGCCGGTCAGCCTGCTGACGCCCATCGCGCAGGACCTTGGCATCAGTCAGGGACAGGCAGGCCAGGCGATTTCCATCTCGGGTTTCTTTGCGGTGCTGACCAGCCTGCTCAACACGCCGCTGACCGGGCGATTTGATCGCAAGAAAGTGCTGCTGGGTTTCAGCTTCCTGTTATTGGTGTCGGGGGTGACGGTCACCTTCGCGTCCAATGGCGCAGTGTTCATGACGGGTCGCGCCTTGCTGGGTGTCGCCATCGGTGGTTTCTGGTCGATGTCCACGGCCACGGTCATGCGTCTGGTGCCGAAGGCGTCCGTTGCCAAGGGCCTGGCGCTGATCAATGGCGGTAACGCGCTGGCCGCAACCGTTGCGGCTCCGCTGGGCAGTTTTCTAGGCCAGTACATTGGCTGGCGCGGCGCGTTCTTTCTGGTAATCCCGCTCTCGATTCTGGCCTTTGCCTGGCAGTGGCTAAGTATTCCGGCGATGAGCAGCCCACAGAAGACCCGGGCTACCAATCCTTTCAAACTGCTGCGCAACCCGCAGGTGGCCATTGGCATGCTCGCGATCATGCTGCTGTTCATGGGCCAGTTCGCGGTTTTCACCTACCTGCGTCCGTTTCTGGAAAGTGTCACCGGCGTGAGCGTGACCACCTTGTCGTTGATGTTGCTGCTGCTGGGCCTCTGCGGTCTGGCCGGCACTTACATGATCGGCTCGCTGCTGCAAAACCGCATGTATGCCTACCTGATCGCCATTCCCCTGGTGATGGCGATGTTGGCCGTCGCCCTTGTCGCGCTGGGTCATTTGCCCATGGCTGTAGCCGTCGTGCTCGGTGTCTGGGGGCTGGTTGCCACGCCTGCACCGGTGGCCTGGGGATTGTGGCTCAGCCGTACGCTGCCCGACGACGCGGAAGCCGGTGGCGGCCTGATGGTCGCGACCATCCAGATGGCGATCACGGTGGGCGCGGGTGTCGGCGGCGAGGTATTCGACCACCTGGGTTGGTGGAGTCCCTTCGTCTTTGGCGCTGTGGTGTTGCTCGGTTCGGCCGGTTTTGCCTGGGCCGCGATGCGCAATGTTCGATTCAGTGAATAAAGCCATAAAGAACGTTCGTTTATCACTCGACTCAGGAAAACCGCAATGAAGAAAATTCTATTGATGCTGGGGCTTTTAATGGGCTCGTATTCGGTAATGGGAGCAGACATGTCCAGAGGCGCAAACAACTTCTACACGAGTGACAAGCTCATTCAGCAGAAGGTGACGTTCAACAATCAGTACAAGATGCGAGTGGCCGGTAACCTGTTTATTCCCAAAGGCTGGGATCCTGATGTCAAGGCACCTGCGATCGTCGTCGGTCACCCGATGGGCGCGGTGAAGGAGCAGAGTGCCAATCTGTATGCACAAAAGCTGGCAGAAAAAGGCTTCGTGACGCTGTCCCTGGACCTGTCTTTCTGGGGCGAAAGTGACGGTCGGCCTCGTAACGCCGTATCGCCGGACATCTATGCGGAGGACTTCAGCGCAGCGGTGGATTTCCTGGGCACCCAGACGTTTGTTGACAAGAACCGCATCGGCGTTCTGGGCATCTGCGGCAGCGGCAGTTTTGTCATCAGTGCTGCCAAGATTGATCCGCGGATGAAGGCCATTGCCACCGTCAGTATGTATGACATGGGCGCTGCCAATCGTGATGCGCTCAATCATTCGCAGACACTGGAACAAAGAAAGAAAATCATCGCTGAAGCCGCAGCGCAGCGTGACGTGGAATTTGCAGGCGGCGAAACCCGGTACACCAGCGGCACGGTGCATGAGCTGACTGAAAAGTCCCATCCCATCGAACGCGAGTTCTACGACTTTTATCGCACCCCACGTGGGGAGTTCACGCCTGAGGGCCAGTCGCCGAAACTGACCACGCACCCGACGCTGACCAGCAACGTCAAGTTCATGAACTTCTACCCCTTCAATGACATTGCCACGATCTCGCCACGTCCGATGCTGTTCATCGCGGGCTCTGAAGCGCACTCGCTCGAGTTCAGTCAGGAGGCTTACAAGCTTGCCGGTGAGCCCAAACAGCTGGTGATTGTGCCGGGTGCCGGTCACGTCGACCTGTACGATCGCGTCGATCTGATCCCGTTCGACACACTGACCGAGTTCTTCAAGACCGGGTTGAAGTAACCGGTTCGACACACGACAGCCCTGCTGAGAAGCGGGGCTGTTTGCGTTCAGTCCTTGATCAGTTCGAACCTGACGTTAAGCGGGCCTGGCTGACGGATCAGGTCCAGCGGTGATTCGAGTGTGCCGAGCTTGATCAGCCCGGGCGAATAGTTGAAGCCTTTGTGGAAGATCGCGATGTTGCCCCAGGGCGCGTAGTAGGCGAAGTCTCCTGCTTTCGGCGTGATGCCGGGCGCCGCGCCTTGGGTGTTCAGCTTGCGTGGCAGCACGTTGATCTTCTCGGTCGAGGCGTAGTCTTCCAGAACCACGTCGAGCGGTAGCAGGGCGACGAAGTCTCGGGAGGTCTGATGGTCTTCAAGCGTGAACGTCAGGGTCTTGCCATTGGCGAGCATTGCGATACGCATGGGGTGTTCTCGGGTGGGGTTCCGGGCTGTTTCAGCAAGGGCCGGATGCGGCATCAGTGTCGGCAGCGCGCTGATATAGAGCAGGGCGGTCAGCAGTTTTCCAGAGCAGCGAGTGTGCAGTGTTTTTCGGGGCATCGGGTCTAGGCCTGTAACGACTGAAGCTTGAATAACAGGGTGGCCCCAAGCATAGGTCACTCGTCGTCGTTCATTACCCGGCGGGCGTTGCATGCGGATGTGAGCGTTGCTCAGTAATCGACTCATTTAAGGCTTCATGACCACACGGGACGCTTAGCGTGACTCCCACCTCTTGCAGCGACTAACGGACTGTGGGAGGCGGCTTGCCGGCGATGCGTTTTCTGAAGCGACCTATCAGCGACTGAAGTGACGCCATCGCCAGCAAGCCGCCTCCCACAACCCCGTGTTTGCTGCGCGACAGCGCGGCGTCGAAGACGGTGGGGATTTCTCACAGGCGATGCATTCAATCAGGCATCCTTGTTTTGACTCGGTTTTGCGCTACTTGCGCACGTGTGGATAACAATCAGCCAGCCCTCCACCTCAGTGGACAGCCCCGCCTGCAACCCGCTATGGTCGCGCCCTTCAAAAGAGAGGCGAGTATGGGCTATCTACTTTTCGTGACGCTGATCCAGGCGTTTTCCTTCAGCTTGATCGGTGTCTACCTGGCAGGCCATGTCGACAGTTATTTTGCGGTGCTGATCCGTGTCGTGCTGGCCGGGCTGGTGTTCATCCCGCTGACGCGCTGGCGTCAGGTCGAGCCTGCGTTCATGCGTGGCATGCTGCTGATCGGTGCGCTGCAGTTCGGCATCACGTACGTGTGCCTGTACCTGAGCTTCAAGGTGCTGACAGTGCCCGAAGTGCTGTTGTTCACCATTCTCACGCCCCTGCACGTCACGCTGATTGAAGACGCCCTCAACCGGCGCTTCAACCCTTGGGCCTTGCTCGCCGCGCTGGTCGCCGTGCTGGGCGCAGGCGTCATTCGTTACGACGGGCTGGACGGCAACTTCCTGGGCGGTTTCCTGCTGTTGCAACTGGCCAACTTCACCTACGCGGCCGGGCAGGTTTTGTACCGGCGTCTGGTGGTGCGTTACCCCAGCGACCTGCCGCACTATCGCCGCTTCGGCTATTTCTACCTGGGTGCGCTGGCGGTCGTGCTGCCTGCGTTTCTCGCTTTCGGCAACCCGCAACGTTTACCCGAAGACCCGGCCCAATGGAGCGTGCTGCTGTTCCTCGGTCTGTGCTCGACCGCGCTGGGCATGTACTGGTGGAACAAAGGTGCCTGCATGGTTTCGGGTGCCACACTGGCGGTATTCAACGTGTTGCATGTCCCGATCGGGCTGCTGATCAACCTGATGATCTGGAATCAGCACGAACCGTTGAGTCGGTTGTTGATCGGCGGCATGCTGATTCTGGTGTCGCTGTGGATCAGTCGGTTGGGCTCGCGTCGTGAATCAGCCATAGCAGCAGGTCACTGACCACATCTTGAAGGCTCTTTATCCAGACCGTGTCAGCCGGTTAAAGAGCCTTGGGAACCTGCTAATTACTGAACCAACGAAAATGTGCAGTTTTCGGGCTGCGTGTTCTCGCAAACGTAACTGATAGAGCCAAAATAGCCGGGCTCTTTTTTCCACGAGTCGCCTTCGGTTTTGACCGTGAATTCTTCTTCGTTTTTCGGGACGAAATATATGTCGAGGGACATGCCGTAATCTGCTTTATAGACGCATGTCTGAAATTTTTGAGGAGAATTTTCATCTGCCTGGAGGACCGTAGCTTTTTGAAAACTGGCTCGGCCAAGATCAAGCTTGTTAACGGGCGTCTTGCTGGTCCAGTTACCCTTTTCGCCTTTCGCCGTATAGATACCGGCGGAGTCCTGCGAAATTGCCGAGGCAGCCGGACAGTGCTCTATTGCCAGCGATGCAGTAGAAAGTCCCATGAGCAGCGTCGCGGCTGCTACGCCTGATACTAGGATGTTCATAGATAGTCCTTTATCTATAGAGAATATATATTTCTGGATTTCAATAGGCGCCATCATCGTCTCGGCATGTTTTGCCTGATACCCGCCAAGCAGATGGCTATAACGACAACCCTTTTAGTGATAATCGGGCGTTATCAATCAGAACGTGTTCAATCCTGATCCAACTAAAGTATAGGTCAGGTCTGCGAGTGATGAGCGCTCGTTCAGAGGCCATTACCGTTCCAGGCTCATCTCAACCCAACGGCGCTCTCAAACTGGCCCGCAGCCCGCCACCCGACCGGTTTTGCAAATTCACGCCGCCACCCAGCAACAGCGCAACCTTCTGCACGATGGCCAACCCAAGGCCTACGCCCTGATCGCTGCCTCGACTGTAGAAGGGCTCGAACAATCGCTCGCACTCCTGCTCATCAATGCCCGGCCCTTGGTCGTCGACCGTCAGTACAAAATGATGGGCGTTAAAGGACAGGCCTACAGTCACTTGTCCGCCTTCGGGCGAGAAGTTGACGGCGTTGGTGATGAGATTTTGCAGGGCAATGTCGAGGGCAGAGAAGTCCACGTTTGCCTCGTGCACGGTTTCGCTGCACTCGAAGGACAGTTCCAGGCCTTTGTTAAGCACCCACGGCGTCAACTGCACCAGGCTGTCACGCACCGCGCCGACCAGTTCCACAGGCGCTCGGCCTGCCTGTGATGGATCAGGTTCCAGGCGTGCGATGGTCAGCAGCTGATTGACCAGCCGCGTGGTGCGGTCTACGCCGATGATCAGATAACCCAGCGATTCGCGGCGCTGTTCCTCGTTGTGCGCTTCCAGCACATTCTGCGCATGCACCCTGAGCACCGCGAGCGGCGTGCGCATTTCATGGGCGGCGTCGGCAATGAAGCGACGCTCACGCTTGAGCAGTTCCTGAATCTGCCCCAGCAGCCGGTTCAGCGCCGCCTGCATGGGCTCCAGCTCGCTCGGCAAGGGTGTCAGGCTCAAGGGTTGCAGCGAACCCGCATGGCGAGCTCTGAGGGTGTGGGCGAAGTTGGCCAGGGGTTTCAGGCCCCAGCCGATGGCCAGCCAGATGGCCAGCACCAGCAGCAGGCTGCCGATCAGGTTGGGCAGCACGGTGTGGCGAACGATCCGGTTGACCAGATCCGAACGCACATCGTCACGTTCGCCTACCCAGATGCGCAGCCCGTTCTGCAGGTCATTGAGCACGAACGCACGCCAATAATGACGGTTCAGGTCGGGAACGTTGCTGAAACCGGCACTTTCCGGCGGGTGGGTGAAGGTGGGTGCGCTGGCAGTACGCACCAGGGAACGACCGTCCTTGTCCCAGACCTGAAAGGCAATCTTGCTTTCGTAGGGGTGACCGTCGATACGCGGCTCGGCCTGGGCCAGCGCCAGGTTGAACGCCTCATAAAGCTGCGCGTGTTCCTGGCGCTCCAGCGGCATACGCATGATGCCTTCCAGGAGCCTGGCGTTCTGTGCCAGTTGTGCGTCATAGATTTCGGCGATTTCGTGATTGCTGTCATGCACGTTGAACAGCGTGAGGACCAGCAGACCGGCCAGCAGCAGGCCGATGATGGGCGTCAAGGTACGGCGGCGTATCGACTTCAAGAGCGCTCCTCCACCAGATAGCCGACGCCGCGAATCGTCCGTATCAGGTCGCTGGAGAATTTCTTGCGCAAATGGTGGATGTGCACCTCAAGCGTGTTGCTTTCGGCCTCTTCGTTCCAGCCGTAAAGCAACTGCATCAGCCGTTCGCGGGTCATCACCCGACCCGGTGGCGAGAGCAGTTCGTACAACAACTGGTACTCCTTGGGGGTCAGCGCTACCGGCTCGTTGTGGTAGCTGACTTGTTGGGTGCCGGGGTCCAGGATGATGCCTGCATGCTCGATCAGCACCTTGGCGCGCCCGGCACTGCGTCGCAGCAGCGCACGCAGACGGGCCTTGAGTTCCGAGACGTCGAAGGGTTTGACCAGATAGTCGTCGGCCCCGGTGTCCAGGCCGGTGATGCGGTCTTCGGTGGAGTCCCGCGCGGTCAGGATCATGACCGGCAGCGTCGAGCCACTGTGACGCAGCCGTCGCAGTACCTCGAAGCCGTCCAGCCTTGGCAGGCCAAGGTCGAGAATCGCCAGGTCAAACGTCTCACTGAGCAGCGCGTGCAAAGCACTGCTGCCGTCACGGATCCAGTCGACGGTATAACCTTCACGGCTCAGCGCCTGATGGATACCTTCGCCCAGGGCAGCGTCATCTTCGATCAGCAGCAGGCGCATGGTGGCTCCGTCAGTCGAGCTTCTTGTTCACATCGACCAGCAAGGTCTGAATGTCTTTTTTGCGCGATGCATCGGCCAGCTCGCGGCCAGGTCGCGGCGGCGCCTTCAAGGCTTTGTTCAGGGCATCGCGGGCTTCAGCGTACTTGCCCTGGCGGTACTGGTGATCACCCCAGAAGTAGAGCGGGTCGATGCCGTCGGGGTTGATTTTCAACGCTTGCTGAAGCAGTTGACCGGCCTTGTCCGAATCGCCAAACGCCAGCGGCCAGCCCGGCACGCGGTCGTAAAGCACTGCCAGGCTGGTGTAGGCCGAGCCTTGCAGGGCGGTAGGGTCGATGCTCAAGGCTTTTTCCAGATCAGCCTTGGCCAGCTTGGCCTTTTCCAGTGCGCCGAGGCCCGGGCCCTGGGCGCTGGCCCAACTGCTGTTGACGATCCCGGACCAGATCCAGGCTTCGGCCGCTGCCGGGCGATCCTTGACGAAGGCGGTCGATTGCGTCGCCAGTTTTTCGAAGGCGGCGGCACGCTGGTCCTTGGGCAGGTCGTACTGAATCCGCCTCCAGTCCTGCTGGATGGTATTCAGGCGTTGCTGGTCAGGGGCATCCAGGGCAGCCCAGACGGGCAGGCTGATCAGGCCGACGAAGGCCAACACGATTCTTTTCATAAGGTCTGTTTCTCTTGCGGGTGAGTGCTGCTCAGACGACGAATCAAGGGTAGGTGTTTACGCAGGCCGCGGTCGACCAGCGTGGGCAAAATGCTGTTGAGCCGTACGAAAAAACGTTCCGGCCAACCCAGGTACAGGTCGCGCCGATCTCCGGCAATGGCATGCACCACGGCTTGCGCCACGTGTGCCGGATCATCGACACCGGATTTCAGCGCCTCGTTCAATGCCTGCGCTGCCGGGCTGTTCATCGTGGTACGCGTCGCTCTGGGTGCAACGTACAGGACGCTGACACGCGTGTCTGCCAGCTCGCGGCGCAACGCTTCGGAAAAACCGCGCAGGGCAAATTTGCTCGCGCAGTAGGTCGCGTAGCCCGCGTGGCCGATGGAACCGTAAGTCGAGCCGACATTCACCACCATGGCCTGTTCGGCCTGTCTGAGCAGAGGCAGCATCGCGCCCGTCAACTGAATCGGCGCGTGCAGGTTGATCGTCAGCATAGCGTCGATATCGCTGGATGAAAGCTGATCCAGCATCGCGAAGTGGTTGGTGCCTGCCGCGTTGATGAGCAGATTGACGCCCTGCAGGGCCTGCGCTTTTGTCACGACGCGTCGACGGCCTTCCTCGCTGCACAGATCGGCTTCGACCCAGTGCAGGGTGTGTGGGTATCGGGCGAGCAGGGGGCGCAAGGGTTGTTCGTGACGTGACACTGCCAGAACCTGTGCGCCATGGCTGCACAACGCTTCGGCAATCGCCAGGCCGATACCGCCGCTGGCACCGGTCAATACAACGCGGGCGTCAGACAGTCGCATGAGCGGTTTCCTTATGGTTCTGAGTCAGCATGCCGGGCAGTTCGCGGAACATGTCGGTGTACAGGCGATACACGATTTTCGAGGCATGGATGACGGCCGCCTGATCCTGCGGGTCGTCGATACGGTCCATCAGCATGCGAAAGGTTTCCATATGACCGATGTCCAGGCTGCCATGGGAACTCAGGTAGCTGAACGCCGTGGCAGGCAGTTCCAGGTGTTCGCGGATGCTGTCGGCGGCATGGGTCGCCAGCGCGATGCTGGTGCCTTCCAGCACATTGACCATGCCAAACAGGCCCACCGGATTGCCACGTGCGATCAGGTCGTAGAGATACGCCACCATCAGTTCGATGGGGGTTCCCGGCAATCCATCGCGTACGGCATGTGCATCACCACCGCAGGCGCTGAGGTCGTTGAGAATCCACTGCTCGTGACCGTATTCGTCCTCGATGTACTCGCACACCGCAGCGCGCAGCCATTCAAGTCGGCTCGGCAGGCGCGCGCCACAGGCCATCATCAGCGGCACGGTGTGGCGTACGTGGTAATAGGCCTGTGACAGAAAGGCCCGGTAGCTCTCCAGGCTGACCTGGCCCTTTAATGCCTGGCGAATGATTGGCTGGTTGAACAGGGTGTCACGCTCTTGCTGGGTGGCGTCTTGCAGGGTCTGGAAAAAACTCATGATGAAATACCTTCGGCAGGGTTCGACAAAATAAACAGGGAGCGGTAGTGCTCCAGGATGGCGTCGCGACGTGGCCGACCATTGGCAGTGGCCAGACCGTTGGCCGGGCTGAATGGCTGTGTGAGCCGGGTCCAGTCACGCACGCGGGCGTAATCCGGAAGTTGCTGGTTAGCCTGGGCCACGGCGTCGGCGAGTTGAAGGTCGGTCAGCTCCGGGCGCGCCCAGAGCAGCGCATGGTTGTGCGCCATGGCCTCGCCGTAGACGAACGCCTGGGCGATACGTCCGCTTTGGGTGAGTTCGGCCTCGACCCATTCCGGGTTGACGTTGCGTCCGAAACTGGTGACGAACTGATGTTTCTTTCGGCCCTTGAGGTACAGATAGCCGTCGGCGTCGAATTCCCCCAGATCGCCGGTCGGCCACCACGCATCGGCAGGCTCCGGATCACCCAGATAGCCCAGCATGGGGACCTTGCCGATCAGCACTTCGCCATCGTCGGCCAGACGTACCTGAACATGGGGCAGTGGCTTGCCGACACTGCCGATGCGCTGCAGGCCAGGACGATTCAGCGCTACGACCGAGGCGCACTCCGACAGGCCATAGCCTTCGAAAACCGGAAGGCCCGCCGCCTGCGCACGCACCAACAGTTCGCGACTGACACGCGCTCCGCCGACGGCCACGAAGCGTAGCGTCGAGGCATCGAATACGCCCATCTCGCAGGCCGTGACCAACAACAGCAGCAGTTGCGGGACCAGAATCATGCTGTCGGCGCGCTGCTGATTCAGGCACGTCAGCAGGCGCTGGGTATCGATACCGCTGGCGCCTTGAATGCCCAGCGTCTGCTGACTCGGCAGGCTGACCCTCGCGCCTGCATACAGCGCGGCGTAACCCCCGATATTTTCCAGCAGGACTGCCAACGGCAACAGCGTCAGGTGATGCGTCGGCTGCAACGGGCGGCTGGCTTCGAACAGCTCGCGGGCAACGGTCAGGACACTGTCGGCGCTCAGGCATACGCCTTTGGGCGTGCCGGTCGTGCCCGATGTGAATGTCAATTTGGCAGTGCCTGGCGGCATCTTCGACTCTGCGCTGAAGGCGCGACGCCAGAACAGCGTGCCGGTTTCAGCGTGAGCCTGGTAATGCGCTGCCTGAAGTTGCGCATGATGCGCGGGGTCTGCGATGACCAGGTCGGCCTGGCTCTGCTCCAGGCAGTGCAATTGCTGGCTGGCGCTGAAAAACGGTGGCAGTGCCACGCAGCTCAAGCCTTCGAACAGAATCGCCAGGTCCCACAGCAAGGCGTCAGGACTGTTGCCCAGCAGCAGGGCCACGACGCGGGTGCCAGCCTGTTGCAGCTGTTGACGGCGCTGCTGGATCTCGACGAGCAGTGCGCCGTAACCCACGTCTTCCGTGTCACCTCTAAGTGCTATCTGTTCGGGCTGTTCGTGGGCGAACCTTTCCAGTCTCTTCCAGAACACTTCACGTTCATGCGACATGGCACCGCTCCTCCAGCGTCAGCGGCAGGCCGAAGCGCTCGAACACACCGGTATGACTCAGGTGCCGAAAGCCCGCGCCGATGTCGCCGACATGCACGCTGGGCTGGGTCTGGTAGTAATTGCCCCACGCGTGGCGTTCGTCACCCAGGCGCAGCGGATCGGCCGGGCCCAGTGTGACCGGGCACAGGCCCAGCCTGTTGAAACTGTTGACCAGCGCGGTATTGCCGGTAAACGCCACCCACTCAAGTCCGCATACCGCCAGCAGCCAGGTCACGGTGATGATGCTCAGCCGTGCGCTGCCCAGCGAGCTGGCGGCCAGGTTGCCGACTTCGACAATGGCCTGCCGCTCGACCGGACGCCCTGCGGCCACACGGACCTGCTGCTCGATGGGCTCATCCAGATACCGCTCCAGAAACAATGCCCCGCTGGCTGCCAGGCGAGCACCGGCCACGGCGCACAGTGTTCCGCTGCCGTCGCTGAGCCCGAACAGTTCAGGCATGAAGTGCCGAACGTCGGCGTTGTGGGCTTTCTGGAAACGGGTCTGAATAAAGGCTTCGCAGGCAGGGCGCTGAGGGTCGTCAGTCGCTGCACGGGAAAGGGTCAAGGGTGCAGCGTCGGGATTGCCGAAGTGCAGCGGCAGGCAAATGTTCCAGTCGATATCAGGCATTGGTGAGGTTCCTCCCCCGGTCAGCGAGTGAGGGGGAGTATCGAGTTGGTTTCTTAACGGAATCTGAAGGTGAAAAAAATTTCGTACGTGCGTCCAAAAACCCTCCACATGCCGCGTGCCGCCAGCGTTTGTCTTGACGTTGCGGCGGGGTATGGGCCGTGCCCTGGCAAACAAAATCAGCCGTTGGTGGTAAAGAAACTCGGCCCCGGCGCTCGAAACCGTTACGCTATGCAGCTGTATTTTTGTTTTTCGTCGAGGTAGCACCCGTGTTTTCCGAATTCGCCCTGCACGAACGCCTGCTTAAAGCTGTGGCCGAGCTTAAATTTGTCGAGCCTACGCCCGTGCAGGCAGCGGCCATTCCGCTGGCATTGCAAGGGCGCGACCTGCGGGTGACTGCGCAGACCGGTAGCGGCAAGACAGCCGCCTTCGTACTGCCGATCCTCAATCGCCTGATCGGCCCGGCCAAGGTTCGTGTGGACATCCGCGCCGTGATCCTGCTGCCGACCCGCGAGCTGGCTCAGCAGACGCTGAAAGAAGTCGAGCGCTTTTCGCAGTTCACCTTCGTCAAGGCAGGTCTGGTCACTGGTGGTGAAGACTTTAAGGCCCAGGCCGCCATGCTGCGCAAGGTGCCGGATATCCTGATCGGCACGCCGGGCCGCCTGCTTGAACAACTCAACGCGGGCAATCTGGACCTCAAGCACGTTGAAGTGCTGGTGCTGGACGAAGCTGACCGCATGCTGGACATGGGCTTCTCCGAAGACGTCGAGCGTCTGGCGGGCGAATGTGCCAGTCGCGAGCAGACCATGCTGTTCTCCGCTACCACCGGTGGTGCGGGCCTGCGTGAAATGATCGGCAAGGTGCTGAAGGATCCACAGCACCTGCAGCTCAACAACGTCAGTGAACTGGCTTCCGGCACGCGCCACCAGATCATCACCGCTGACCATAACGTACACAAAGAGCAGGTCCTGAACTGGTTGCTGACCAACGAGACCTACCAGAAAGCCATTATCTTCACCAACACCAAAGCCATGGCCGACCGTCTGTATGGCCGTCTGGTTGCGCTGGAATACAAGGCGTTCGTGCTGCACGGTGACAAGGACCAGAAGGACCGCAAGGCAGCCATCGACCGTCTGAAGCAGGGCGGCGCCAAGGTCATGGTCGCCACTGATGTGGCAGCCCGTGGTCTGGACGTTGAAGGCCTGGACATGGTCATCAACTTCGACATGCCACGCAGCGGCGACGACTACGTGCACCGTGTGGGCCGTACCGGTCGTGCCGGCAGCGATGGTCTGGCGATCTCGCTGATCTGCCATGGCGACTGGAACCTGATGTCCAGCATCGAGCGCTACCTCAAGCAGAGCTTCGAGCGCCGTGTCATCAAGGAAGTCAAAGGCACTTACGGCGGGCCGAAGAAGGTCAAGGCCTCGGGCAAGGCCGTTGGCGTGAAGAAGAAAAAGACCGACGCCAAAGGGGGCGACAAGAAAAAAGTCGCCGCCAAAGGCCCTACCAAGCGCAAGACCGCCAACCGTCCCAAGTCCGATCTGGTCAGCCAGGACGGCATGGCACCCCTGAAAAAACGCAGCACACCGGCACCTGCGGCTGAGTGATTTCCTGACACCTGAAGCACCGAAACGTGTGGGAGGCGGCTTGCCGGCGATGCGACCTGTCAGACGACCCTTCAGCGTCTGACCTGACGTCATCGCCGGCAAGCGTCTCCCACAATCATTTCGACGTAGGAGTGGATCGGGTGTCGCTCTGTTTGTCCGAGTACATCCAGCCCAGATGTAGCGCCTGACACACTGCCTTCGCGGACAAGTCCGCATCCCACATTGATGACCGCGCATCCCGCATGGGAGCTCTGGAGCACAGAAACGTGTGGGAGGCGTCCGGTCCCGCAACTCGGCACCCCGGCTGAACGGCTACACACCCGGCAGGTCACAACGTTGAGACATACGCTTGTGACTGGATGTCATGAGCCATTCATCCATGCAGAACGGAGGGTTTGACAATGACTTACAACTGGGACCTTATCGAACGTCTGCTTCATGAAGTGCAGAACAGCGGTGGCGATTCGTTTGACGCGCAGGAGTACACCACCACCCGGGCTTCAGAGGGGGAAACCGTTGCTGATCCGGGAAAACTCGAGGCCGAAGCCGCTCAGCTCAAGGAGCTGTTGACCAATCGTGGTTTCATCCAGTCGCGTCTGGCAGAAGAGGATGGCGGGCGTTCCGGGTTCATCCTGACCCCACGTGGATCAAGCCTGCTGGCGTTGATCGACAGCAGCATTCCCGGTAACGACCATCCGCGCGAGGTGCTCGGCAGGCAGGAAGACGGTCTGGACCCGGCAACCTTCGACGAAGTGGCGTCAAAGCCGCAGGTGGCCTGACTCAACCCTGTTAACGCGCCGCCTGGCTGGCGGCGCGTTTCATTGCGCAGGCAGCTACCTCCGTCGGTCTATCGGGCCGCGCCCGCGGACTTCAGGCAGTTCAGGTCGGTAAAGTCCTTGCGCATGTCTGCGATACGGCTCAGCAAGCGGTCGCGTTGCTCCTGAGTGCTTTGCGCGGTGACATCGACGATCAACGATATGGCGGCCTTTTCGGTCTGGTCGTATGCCTTGCGATATTCCGGCGTCCAGAAGGTTTCCCGATCCTGCAACAGCGCGCCAATACGTTGCGCAAAGTCGCTGGATTGGCGCTGTTGCACGGCGGCCAGAAACAGGTTCTGCCAGCGTGTGCGGTTCTCGATCCAGGCCTTGTTCTGTTCACCCAGTGACGCCGACCAGGCTTGTATCCGGTCCTTCTGGGGCTGATTCAGTTTGCCGATCCATGGCGTCAGGCGCTTTTCCATGCGGTCGGCGCGCTCGGCAATCTGGCGTTCAAGGGGCTGGTCGAGGTATTTGTTCTCGCGCTTGCGCTGGTCCTTGGCAAATGCGTTCTGCATTTCCTGGACCTGCTTGTCATCGAACCGGGCCAGCAGTTCGACGGCCGACGGCGTGATCTCGCGGGAGATGGTGGCGATGGCCTGCTTGGCTTCATTGGTGCGTGCTTGCAGGCCCTCGTAGGTCACCTGATCGCTCTTCACCATCTCTTCCAGCTTGTCCAGCCAGGTCAGGTATTCGGGAAGTTGCGTGCTGCAGTGCCAGCTCAGGTGCTGTTTGAGGCGCACATCGAGCCAGCTTTTCTGATCGGAACTCATGTCCAGGTAGTCGCTGAGCGTCCACGGAATGATCACATCCAGATTGCGATACGCCAGCCCCACCTGATTGCATCCAGTGAGCAGCAAAACGGCCATCAACATCGTACTGAAGGCTTTGAACAAAGACTGCATGACCACTCCTTGGGTACTGACTGCACAGGTTCTGTGCAGTAGAGGAGTGTAACGCGCGGTGGTTCAACCGGGTTGTTGTGTCAGAAGAACGAACGTACGGCCTTCAGGGTGAACGTTCCATCACAGCGTGCGTTGTGACCGCTGTAGACGCTGCAATCGCCGCCGCTGAGGCTCGATCCGCTGTAGATCAGATTCATGTCGATGCCCAGCCAGGGCCGTGACAGATTCAGTGACCAGTCATTGAAGCCGCTGATCTGCCCGCCATCGGCGGCGGTCTGTGGCGTGTCGAACTGGTGGTTGGCGTACTGCATGCGTACGCCCACGCCCAGCCGCTCGATGGCGCCCAGGTCGATGAACACTGTGCTGTCGCGTGAGCCCACATCGTTGCTGAAGGCTGCGCCGACCCGACTGTTCTCCATGCGTAGCCCGGCATAGAACTCGTGACTGTCGATCTGACTGGTGTCGGGATAGCTGTAGCGAATCATCCCCAGCTCGTAGCCCAGCGTGTTATCGAAGGGTTTCTTGAAGCCCATGTAGGAATCGACTTCCAGCGTGCTGTCGGACGTAAACCCCATGTTCGGGGCCCACTGGCCAAAATAAAAGCCGCTTTCATGGGTAAGGTCCATCCCGCCATGGAAAGACCCTGAGCCGCCGCTGGGCGTCACCAGGCCCTGCGCCATGCTGCGCGTGGGGGTGGTGGCCAGTTTCAGGTCGAAGTCGCCCAGATCCCGCTCCAGAACCTGGGCAGAAGCAGACTGGCAGACGAACAGGGCGCTGAAGGTCAACGCGTGTAAGCGATGGCTGAGCATGGCTCACTCCTTAATGTGTCGAGGAGTGTGGTCAGGAATGGCGTATCGAAAAATGGCTCAGGAGCCCGACACAAGCCGCGTGCTAGAGCCTCGCAAGGATACCGGTGAAATCGCCGTGCAGTGGACCGTTCGTCGATTTGCAGTGTGTCAGTTGGCCGCAGTCGCCTGGGCCGGTGGGATGACCAGGCCGCGGATCACCACCAGCGCCTGCTCGAAGGACGGGTAGCCACTCTTGGCGACGTCCAGTTCGGCGTACTCTTTCTGGTAGCGTTCAGAGAGTGTCGGGTCGCTGATGCTCAGCTGCTGCGAGAGCAGGGCGATGGCCAGCGGATGCTTGTGCCTGGCGGCGGTCTGCAAGAGATCGACAATCTGTTTTTGGTCGGCCTGTTGGCGGATCAGCAGAACCGCCTGATAAAACTCGGCTTCACCGGACGCGTCGTCCAGTGCGGCACGGCGCAGCATGGCTTCGGCCAGTTCGTAGTTCTCACGGTTGTCTTCACTGATCAGCAGCTTGGCCTGCAGCATGTCGTTCTGATACAGCAGATGCCCGGCCCGGCAGGGGCTGTCGGTGAGCTGACTGTCATTGGGGCCGTTCTCGCAATGATGCGAGGCGCAACCACCCAGGTACACAAGTGCGCCGAAAAGCATCCAGTTCTTCATTCGAGCATTCCGCAAATGAGACAGCTACCCGAGCATGATCCGGCTCGTGGTCATAGTGATATCAAGCAAGAGAGTAGCAGCGTGGCGGGAGGAATATCCAGAGAGGGTGTTCAATCTAGCGCCTTGAGCGTCAAGGCGCATAGAGATCGACGGGCGAAGCGGGGGATTACTTCTTGCCGAGGTTGATCTGCTTGGACGGTGCGAAAGTCTGGCCACTCACGCCTTTGGCGATTTGCTGGATTTCGCCGCCGGACTTCAGGAAGGCCGCAATCTGTGCGTTGATCGAGTCGCTCGTTTCAACGGCTGGTGCGGGCTTGGCTTTCGAGTGGGATGCTTTGATACGCATGGCTGCCATTTACCTTCATAAACGTAATACGGCCAGCCATCGTACAGGAAACGCTTGCCCATTGCTTGGCCAATACGTTAACCGCATGACGCGCCCGCAAGCGTCAATGCGCCTCATCGTACCGATCAGAGCCGCTAACCGACTGTTTTGACTGGAAAGTCAGTAAGTCGCGGTACACCGCTGATCAATCTTCGACCTGTCGGCGGGTGTGCCCGGCCGACGAGCGGGGCCCGTCAGGGGGCTGCACGCCTGCCATCTTGCACCGCGAATGCCGACGCAAAGTCGGGTAGAATGCGCCCCACGCAATGAGGGTAATCTGCACATGGCTTTAATCGGGCGCTACAACAGCTTGCAAGTGGTCAAGCACACTAATTTCGGTCTGTACCTGGACGGGGCGCAGGATGGCGAGATTCTTCTGCCCAATCGTTACATCCCCAAGGATGTGCCGAGCGAAGACGAAGACTGGCTCAACGTGTTCATCTACCTGGACAGCGAAGACAAGCTGATCGCCACCACTGAAAAACCCAAGGTTCAGGTGGGCGAGTTTGCGAGCCTGAAAGTGGTCGAGGTCAACAGCATCGGCGTGTTCCTGGACTGGGGCTTGCCCAAGGACCTGTTGCTGCCGTATTCGGAAGAAAAGCGCACGCTGCAGGCGGGTGACTACTGTGTGGTGCATGTCTACCTCGACAAACACACCCGCCGCATCACCGCCACGGCGCGCCTGGATCGTTATCTGGACAAGACTCCGGCCAACTACAGCGTGGGTCAGGAAGTCGATCTGCTGGTGGCTGAAGCAACCGATATGGGTTTCAAGGCAATCATCAACAACAAGCACTGGGGCTTGATCCACAAGAACGAAGTGTTCAAGTTCATGCGCGCCGGCAAGCAGGAAAAGGGTTTCATCAAGGAAATCCGCGCAGATGGCAACATCAGCCTGAGTCTGCAGCCGGTCGGTGCGGAGGCGGCCAGCAGCCTGAACAACAAGATTCTGGCCAAACTGCGCGAGAACAATGGCACGTTGCCGGTCAGTGACAAGAGCGATCCACAGGTCATCAGCGGCCTGTTCGGTGTCAGCAAGGGCAACTTCAAGAAAGCCATTGGTGCGCTGTACAAGCAGGGTCAGATCGTGATCCATGCCGATCGCATCGACCTGGTCTGATAGCGATGAAGTCTGACCGCGCAGCCGTGATGGCGGCGCGGGTCAGGCCCGAGCGGACAGCTTGTCGATTTCCTGCTTCAAACGATTGAACGGCAGCGTGCCGTTGAAGACCCTGGCCTGCTCCAGCGACTGGTCGCTGCGCCTCAGCAATGCCACCGGTACGGCCCTCAGTCCAAGCTTCTGCGCGAGCGTCTGGTCATCCAGTACGGCTTTTTCGTACTCGCTGCCTTCCAGCGCCTGCTCCAGCGCCTGCCTGTCCAGACCCACGGTGTGGCCCAGTTCAACCAGATTCGGCGTTTCGCCGATATCCACCCCGTCTTCAAAAAAAGCCTTGAATGCGCCCTTGTGGAAGTCTGCAAAACGCCCCGCCGTTTTGGCGAAGGCTGCGGCTTCAAGCACTTTTCGGCTGCGTGGCTGAACGGTAGGCATCTTCATGACGACTTGACGTTTGTCCGCCATGGGCAGCACGGAACGTGACCAGGTGGCGCGCAGGTAATCGGCATTGGGGTCGAGCATGGCGAGCGGGGCGGGACGTAATTCGAAGGCGTGCCAGTTGAATTCGAGCCGTTCGCCATAGCTTTTCTGAAGTTGTTCCAGCACCGACAGTTGCAGATAACAGAAGGGGCAGACGTAGTCGCTCCAGACATCGATTTTAAAAAGACCCACAGTGTTCATTCGCCAGACTCCTTAACGCTAGTAAACACTGACCCCCGTGATCTCTTAAAAGTCCTGCCGTTCAGAGGATCATTTTCCGGTCCTTGTCGGTCATACCTCAATACGGGGGCTCTTTGCCTTCGAACTTATCAAGGACGCCCCATGAAAATGCCTCTGAAAACGATCGTCACGGCCTACCTGGGGACGCTGCTGGCGTTTCTGATACTCGATGGAATCTGGCTGGGGGTATTGATGGGGCCGACGTATCGCGAATGGCTCGGGCCGTTGATGCTGCAGACGCCGGTGATCGGGCCGGCAGTCGCGTTTTACCTGCTGTATGGCGCAGGCGTGGTGATATTTGGCGTGATACCGGGCCTCAAGGAGCGACGTCTGGGGCGTGCCACAGTCTGCAGTGGTCTGTTGGGGCTGATTGCCTATGGCACTTACGACCTGACCAACTGGGCGACGTTGCAGGGCTGGCCCGCGCAACTGGCGCTGATCGACCTTGCCTGGGGGACCGTGGTGTCGGCGCTGGCGGGGACTGCCGGGTATCTGGCGGCGCGTCGGTTTGGCTGACAAACCGCGCCGACTGTATCGCCGGCTTGCCGGCGATTCGGCTTCTCAAGCAGTTCATCAGCGACTGACACGACGCCATCGCCGACACGCCCCCCGCAATCCAGCGTTTGCTGCGTGATCAGTCCTGCAAAAAGCCCGCAAAGCTCAGGTTGCTGCCCTTGGGGCGCATGTCCTTGAGCCAGGAGTCCTTGTCGGCGCTCAGCTCCAGGCTGACGGTAGGTTTGCGCTTGTCGGCGTTGCGCACTTCAAGGCCTTCCATGTGATCACGCATGAACACGGTCGTTACTTTCAGGTGCAGCAACTGGTCTGTCTCAGGGGTGTGCAGCAGCAGGTGCAGCCACTCGTACTGACCAACTTGCAGGCGCGGGACGGGCAGGTCGAACCACCAGATGTTGCGCTTGTGGTCGAGCACGGCGAAATGGGTGTTGTTGACGCCCAGCACCGCGCCGCCCAGTTCCTGGTTTCTGCGTGCAATGGCCAGCTTTTTATCGAGTTTCATAACGTTCCTGTGAATCGGTTTGTTCAGCGTGCCGGACTGTGCGGGCAACGGTGCCGCGCATTCTCGCACAAAGTCTGCCTGGCGCTCGCTGCGAACCAGACAAATGCAGCTGAATCGGACTGCAGACGAACGGCTGTCGAGGCTCGAAAAATACTTGAAACTCTTCGCAAACGCCGCGGGTCAATCTTTATGTCGAGTACGACATCCGAATTCAATGTGGTCTTCAGACCCAGGAGATACACCCATGAGCAGCACTGGCGATAAAATCAAAGGCATGGCGAATGAAGCAGCTGGTAACGTCAAGCAGGCAGTTGGCAAGGCGACCGATAACACCAAGCTGAGGGCTGAAGGCAAGGCACAGGAACTCAAGGGCGAAGGCCAGCAGGCCAAGGGCGAAGCCAAGGATGCCATCAAGAAAGGCGTCGACAAGGCGTAAGCCCGGCTTTTCCCGAGTCTGAAATCGGGAGAAGAACAATGCAGATAACGGTCATCTCTGGATGGCCGTTATGCATTCTGCTCTGCAAAACTGAAACCTTTTACCGCCCGTCAAGTCAATGTGACATCGGTGCCCGTGCAGGTTTGTCATTGAATTGACAGATAATTGCAGCGATACCCGGTCTTGAGGTTGTAAGGTGTTCCAGTAAGGGAGCGAGAGGAAGCGCCATGATTTTCCCCCATTTACGTCAACTGTCGGTTGGCAAAGTGCTGGTACGCACCGTCAATGAATTTCTCGACGACGAGATGTCCACGTATGCATCGGCACTCGCGTATCAGATGCTGTTTTCCCTGTTCCCGTTTCTGCTTTTTCTGATCGCACTGATCGGCTTTCTGCACCTGCCTGACTTCTTCTCGTGGTTGCGCCTGCAATCGGAACTGGTGCTGCCGCCGCAGGCGCTGGAGCAGGTCAATCCGGTGATCGACCAGTTGCAGCAGTCCAAGGGTGGTTTGCTGTCCATTGGTATCTTCATCGCGTTATGGACCGCCTCGGCGGGTGTGCGGCTGATGATGAGCGCCATGAACGCTGCCTATGACGTGGTCGAAGGTCGGCCGATCTGGAAGCGCTTCCCATTGTCGATTTTCTATACCGTCGGTATCGCCGGCATGTTGCTCGCTGCGGCAGCCTTCATGGTGCTGGGGCCGCAGGTGATGAACTGGATTGCCGCGCAGATCGGCATGGAGGAGTTCATCGTCACGCTGTGGACCATCCTGCGCTGGCCTGCAATTATTCTGCTGCTGATGGTCGCTGTGGCACTGATCTATTACGTGATGCCTGACGTGAAGCAGGAGTTTCGTTTCATCACCCCAGGCTCGGTATTGGCCGTGGTGGTGTGGATCGTCGCTTCGCTGGCATTCGGTTTCTACGTCAAAACCTTCGCGGACTACAACGCCATGTACGGCAGCATCGGCGCGATCATTGTGTTGCTGCTGTATTTCTACATCTCGGCGGCCGTACTGTTGCTCGGCGCTGAGATGAATGCAGTCATTGAGCACATGTCTGCCGAAGGCAAGGAAGCGGGTGAGAAGGAAGCGGGTGATGGCGGTGGCGAAGGCACTGAGAAGCAGCATGTCTCGGGCCTGGGTCGTGACCATTCCGTGCCGTTGGCCAAGGCCGACGAAACCTGATTTATTTATGCGGCGTGCGCTTGCGCGTGTTCAATCCATACGTTGAGAGGCCTGATTCGTGATTCACAAGATCCTGAAAATGGGCGACCCACGCCTGCTGCGTATCGCCCCGCCTGTGCCTGCAGAAATGTTCGGCAGCGAAGACCTGAAGACGCTGATTGCCGATATGTTCGAAACCATGGAAAGCGTCGGCGGCGTCGGCCTGGCGGCGCCGCAGATCGGCGTCGATCTGCAGTTGGTGATCTTCGGCTTCGAGCGTAGCGAACGCTATCCGCAGGCCGAGGCCGTACCGCAGACCATCTTGATCAATCCGGTTATCACGCCGTTGTATCCAGCGGTGGAAGAGGGCTGGGAAGGCTGTCTCTCGGTGCCGGGGCTGCGCGGCATGGTCAATCGTTTTCAGAGTATTCGTTACGAAGGTTTCGATCCGGACGGGCAGCCCATCCAGCGCGATGCCTTCGGTTTTCACGCGCGCGTCGTGCAGCATGAATGCGATCACCTGATTGGCCGTCTCTACCCTTCACGCATCACCGACTTCAGCAAATTCGGCTTCATGGACGTGATGTTTCCCGACATGGACCCCAACGCCGACGAGTAGCCTTTGCCGTCAGGCATCCCTGCACAAGGCCACCAGGGCCTTGGTGCGGCTGTAACGCATCAGTCGTTCGCCCAGAGGCAGTGGCAGACGTTGCGCCGGTTCAAACCCTAAGGGTTGATAAAACGCGAGCAACTGCGGATCACAGAACAGCCAGACCGGACCGGTCAGCGGCTGGAGCGCCGCGTTGATCAGCCGCTTGCCGACCGCCTGACCACGCAACTGCGGGGCGACGAACAGACTGGTCAGCCAGTGCCCGTCTGCAACAGGCGTCAGG
Organism: Pseudomonas asturiensis; assembly: GCF_900143095.1. GTDB lineage: Bacteria > Pseudomonadota > Gammaproteobacteria > Pseudomonadales > Pseudomonadaceae > Aquipseudomonas > Aquipseudomonas asturiensis. The sequence continues at coordinate 141,974 of NZ_FRDA01000014.1, forward strand.
CACAGTGCCCCGATGATTTCCCGCCGCTTTGCCACCCAGGCCTGGCCCTTGCTCGCCGCACGCATCGACGACTGATGCTGGCGATAAAACTTGCCCAGCAATGGGCGGCATTCATCGGGCAAAGGCATGAAATGTGTATCAGGCATGAGAAACCGCTCACAGGCGTGCAACAGACGGGCTGCATCATACAGTGCGACAGCTAGGGTGGAGGGTGTGGTCAGGCATATGACTACAACTTATTACACCGAGCCGATGTCGATAGGTTTCAGACATCCTGTCCGCTATCCGCACCCTGAGGTGATCATGAAATCCATAACAAGACTTGTGGGCAGTTCGCTGCTGGCGTTGGGGCTGCTCGCGCAGCCCGTGCTGGCTGCGGACAAGGCCGAACCCATCAAATTCGGCGCGCTCACCTGGGAAAGCGGCAGCTTGATCACCGAAGTGCTGCGCACGCTGGTCGAGAAAGGCTATGGCTACCGGACCGATACCTTGCCCGGCAGCACCGTCAGTCTGGAAACCGCGCTGGCCAAGAACGACATTCAGGTGATCGCCGAAGAATGGACCGGTCGCAGCCCGGTGTGGGTCAAGGCCGAAGCCGAGGGCAAGGTGTTCGGGTTGGGCGATACCGTCAAGGGGGCGACCGAAGGCTGGTGGGTGCCCGAGTACGTCATCAAAGGCGACGCCGCCAAGGGCATCAAGCCGCTGGCACCTGAGCTGAAAACCGTCCAGGACCTGGCGCGCTACAAAGATGTGTTCAAAGACCCGGAATCCCCGGACAAAGGACGTTTCCTCAACAGCCCGAGCGGCTGGACGTCGGAAATCGTCAACACCCAGAAACTCAAGGCCTATGGCCTGAATGACAGCTTCGTCAACTTCCGCACCGGTTCCGGCGCAGCGCTGGACGCCGAGATTGCTTCTTCCATTCGCCGTGGCAAACCGGTGTTGTTCTATTACTGGTCGCCGACGCCTCTGTTGGGCAGCTACAAGCTGATCAAGCTTGAGGAGCCGCCATTCAATGAAGAGGCCTGGAAGACCTTGACCGATGCCAGCAATACCAACCCCAAAGGGTCTGCCTCGCTGGCTGCCAAGCTGTCCATCGGCGTCTCGGCTCCGTTCAATGAGCACCACCCGGAGCTGGTGAGTTTCTTCAAGAAAGTCGACCTGCCGATTGACCTGCTCAACAAGACGCTGGCCGAGATGACTGAAAAACGCACTGACCCGAGCGTCGCCGCGCAGGCCTTTCTCAAGCAACATCCTGAAGTCTGGAAGGCCTGGCTGCCGGATGATGTGGCCGCGAAGGTCAGCAGCGCGCTGTGACGGACTCATGAGTACGATTCGCACCGAACGCCTGATGCTGCGCGACTTTGAACTCGCTGATGTGCCCGCGTTGGCCGTGATACTGGGCGATGGGCAGGTGATGCGCTATTCGGTGCGTGGCGTACTCAGCGAACGCGCCACGGGCGACTTTGTGCGCAACTGCCTGCATGCCTACAGCGCTGACGGGTACGGTCCGCAGGCGTTGGTTGAATCCGCTTCAGGCCAGTTGGCCGGGTTCTGCGGTTTGAATGCCGAGCTTGTGGACGGCGTGATGGAGGTGGAAATCGGCTATCGCCTGGCCCCGTCGTTCTGGGGACGAGGCCTTGCCAGCGAAGCGGTTCAGGCGACGTTGCGGCAGGGTTTTGAAACCCTGCGGCTTGAATCGGTGATCGGCATTGTCCAGCCGCAGAACGCCGCATCGGTCAAGGTGCTGCTCAAGGCCGGGTTCAGCGATTATGTGCATAGCCAGTACCATCGCCTCGGGGTGCGCATTTATCGCCTCGATCAGGCGCAGTGGCAGGCGCGACATTGCTGAGAGCGGCACAGGTGTGCGGTATGCGACGTGGTCTGTGGCAAAGCCTGCGTTTGCTGTTAAGTTCGTCAAGTACCGACGTTTGCCTGGGAGGGCCTGATGGGTGAAAGCAAGCAGGGCTCGTGTGTCGCAATCAAGACGGGCCTGGCGCTGATCGCCTGCCTGCTGGTTGACGGCACCCGGCAGGTGCACGCCGACGAGGTGGACGATACGGCGCTCGCTTTCGTTCAGGAACGCAAGCTGGGCGACGGCCTGGCCTGGCTGGGTTATCAGGTCGCGTCACGAACCGCCACGTTCGCCAGTCTGGTGAATCAGGTCGGCAAAACCGAGGCGCAGGAGCTGGTTCAAACCGAGCTGCAGCGCCTGCAGCCGGCGTATCAGACCGAGTGGGACCGTAATCTCGCCGCCGCCTACGCACATTCCTTCACGGCCGATGAGTTGCGCTCGCTGAGCCAGGGCGATGGCTCATCGTCGGTGGTGAATAAATTCAGAGCCCGTAACATACAGGTCAGCGCCGAGATGAAGTCCAGCTCTTCCGAGCTGCTGGGGCGCTACGTCAGCAAGGCCCTTGGCAATGCTCAACAGGCCCTGAATTAATCCAACGCAAACAAACAGTGAGGCAAACCATGGACCCATTCATGCAGGCTGCAATTGACGAGGCCAGACAAGGGCTGGAAGAGGGTGGAATCCCTATCGGTTCAGTCATCGTCCATGACGGCAAGATCATCGGTCGGGGCCATAATCGCCGGGTTCAGGAGGGCAGCGCCATCAAGCATGGCGAGATGGACGCCCTGGAAAACGCAGGTCGCCATCCTGCCAGTGTCTATCGCGAGGCGGTGCTGTATACGACCCTGTCACCCTGCGCGATGTGCAGCGGCGCAATCCTGCTGTACGGCATCCGCAAGGTGATCGTCGGTGAGAACCGGAGCTTCATGGGTGAGGAAGCCTTGCTGCGCTCACGTGGCGTACAGGTCGATGTGCTCGATGATTTGACCTGCGAGCACATGATGCAGGGCTTCATCGCAAGCAAGCCTGACCTGTGGAATGAGGACATTGGTGAGTAAAGCGCCTGTTGCGCGGCTTCATTTGCCCGTCTGGCTGGATAAGCACTGGACTGCGGGTCGTGCCACGCCAAACAGCGCAACGTTGCTCAAGGCATGCTCATCGCCGGTCAGCCTGATCGGCGCGGTGCCGCCCGGCATGACCACTTCCACAAGGCCTGCCTGAACCCTTCCGGCTTTCCAGGCGGCACAGGCTACGGCGCTTGCGCTGGTGCCTGACGAGGCGGTTGCGCCTTCGCCCCGTTCGAACACACGCGCCTCGATACGGTCGGGACCGGTCACGCTCGCCCACTGCAGGTTCACGCCCGCCGCACAGGGATCGCCCAGTCCCACGTCGCCGTCGGAAAACGCAATCCTGGCCAGCGCCTGATGCAGATCCGGCGTCTGTAGTCGGGCGAAGGAAGGCAGGTGTTCGGGGGCACAGACCAGTGTCACGCAATGCGGATTGCCGATGCGCACAAAAACGCTTTGGGACCACGCCTCATCAATGTCGCTCAACCGGTCGACGCGGTTTACCGGCGCGCCCATGAACATTGCCTCTGAAACGCCGGGACCCTGCGCGCTGACCGCCTCTGGCCCGAACTGTGGGCGGCCCAGGTCGAGCCAGAAACCTGCATCGTCACCCATTGTCGTCGGCTGGACCTGCGTCTGGACAGGGGAAGCAGCGTCCGTCTTGTCGTGATGCACCCTGAGCATGAAAGGCTGCCCGTTGCTGACCAGACCCTGATCGGTCAGCGCCTGGGCAAAGATAGTCAGGCCATTGCCGCTGCGTTCGGCCAGCGTGCCGTCGGTGTTGACGATCAGCAGGTCGAACGGTGCAGCGTCCTGAAAGGGGCCGACCAGCAACCCATCGGTGCTGTGAGTGGGCTGCGATGCGTTCAACGGCGGCTCTTCATACCCGCATACCTGCTGGACTGCGAGCCCCGTCCATTCACGGCGCAACGAAGCCGCTGCCTCAACCGATTCCGGAACCGGTATGCCCATCGCTCGCAGTGTCCGGGGCGTCACGACGGCGTAGACGTTACCGCGGGCATCATAAATTCTGTTCATACCGCTTTCGCTCTTTTTTTCCGCTCACAAGAGATTCATCATAGGTACTGTTGGTGCCACTAGTTTGCCGCTAACGATGATAATCTCGTCTCATCACGGTTGATGCACGTATGACCTGCTGATGCACAGTCGTTTTTCTGGAGTTCTCTATGTCGGTCCAACAGCGCAATAACGTCAAGATCATGGGTGATGGACCGACCACACTGATCTTTGCCCACGGTTTTGGTTGCGATCAGAACATGTGGCGCTTCATGGCACCTCATTTTGCCGAGCATTTCAGGGTTGTGCTGTTCGATCTGGTTGGCAGCGGGCAATCCGATGCGTCGGCCTATTACCCGCACAAATACGCGTCGCTCAAGGGGTATGCCACCGACCTGCTGGAACTGGCCGATGAATTTGGCGGTTCGGGGCCGATCATTCACGTCGGGCATTCTGTCAGCGGCATGATCGCGGTGCTGGCCGAGCTTCAATCGCCCGGGCGTTTTGCCGGCCACGTGATGATTGGCCCGTCGCCGCATTACCTCAACGACGGCGATTATGTGGGCGGCTTCACACGGGCGGACGTCGATTCCTTGCTGGAAACGCTGGAAAGCAACTACCTGGGCTGGTCCAGCACCATGGCGCCGACCCTGATGGGGGCGTCCGACCGTCCTGAGCTGGGCGAAGAGCTGGCCGACAGTTTCTGCCGCACCAACGCCGATATCGCCAAGCAGTTCGCGCGGGTGACCTTTTTGTCCGACCATCGCGCAGACGTGGCGCGTTTCAAGGCCAGGACGCTGATCCTGCAGAGCAGTGACGATCTGGTCGTGCCGGTTCAGGTCGGGGAATACCTTCACGCGACGATTACGGACAGTACCCTTTACATGATCGACAACGTCGGCCACTACCCTCATATGAGTGCGCCGCAGGAATGCATCAACGCCATGAACCAGTTCCTCGACTCGGTCGGGAGTTCTGCGCATGGACATTGAGCCGATACCACCACGCGACATCGAGCAGCTTTACGAGCATGCACCCTGCGGGTTGGTGGTCACTCAGGCCAATGGCACCATCGAACGCGTCAACGAAACATTCTGCCTCTGGCTGGGCATGACCCGCGAAGCGTTGACGGGGCGCCGCTTTCAGGACTTGCTGAATGTGGCCGGCAGGGTGTTTCTGCAGACCCATTGGGCACCCTTACTGCAAACCCAGGGCTCGATTGCCGAAGTGAAAGTCGAGATCACCCATGCCGATGGCCGTTCCATACCGATGATGCTCAATGCCGTACGCCGCGAGCATCCGCAGGGCGTGCGTCATGAGCTGGCGGTCTTTCTGGCCGAGGAGCGCAACAAGTACGAGCGCGAATTGCTGGCCTCGCGCAAGATGGCCGAAGAGTTGCTGCAGCAGCAGATGTTCGTACAGACAGAGTTGACCTCCGCACGTAACCGCTTGCGTCTGGCCCATGCCGAAGCCGAGATACGGGCCATTTTTGCCGAGCAGATGATCGGCATTGTCAGCCATGACCTGCGCAACCCGCTGACGGCGATCAAGATGGCAGCAGGCCTGTTGGACCGTACTGCACTGGAATCCCGGCAGGAACGCATTCTGGGCCACATCCACCTGTCGACCGATCGTGCCGACCGCATGATTGTCGATCTGCTGGACTTTACCCATGCCCGTGTCGGTCGTGGCATCTCGCTGTCCACCCAACCGATCGATCTGCATGCCACCGTTGCCAGGGCCGTCGAGGAGCAGCGTCTGGCTTATCCGGGACGGGTGATCACTCATCACACCGAGGGGCAGGGCGCCTGTACAGCCGATGCGGATCGTCTGCTGCAAATGATCGGTAATCTGGTGAGCAATGCCGTGACTTATGGTGCACCCGACAGCGAAATTATTGTTACATCCGCTTTCGAAGCGAATGTGATCAAGGTGTCAGTGCACAACAGAGGCGAGCCGATCCCGGCGCAGAAGATCGATGGCCTGTACGAACCTATGGTCCACGCAGCAGGCAGTGGCGATGAAACCCGTACCGTCGGGCTTGGACTGTTCATTGTTCGCGAGATCGTCCGGGCTCATATGGGTGATATCAGCGTTCGCTCTTCGGCTGAAGACGGCACGACGTTCACTGCAACTTTTTCACGCCCTGCTGACTGAATGAGTGGGTAACTGCGTATGGAGCCATTCAAATGAATGGTTTATCGTGCGCTTCTGCGTGAAGCACTTTCGTTGTTTGCGCATCTGGTCTGGAACCTGCGGACCGGATTGAAGCCTGGCCCAAGGGTTTCATGATTGGTGATATACAAAACAGCCTGCGCGTCTAGAATGCTGCGTCATGCACAACACTTCAAAGTTTGGTTACAGGTCGGACATGCAGCAATCCATTGCTAACGATGTAGCCACCATAGGTCGGATCAGTGCGGTTCCCGCCATCCTGCAAGTCGTGACTGAGTCCACCGGTCTCGGCTTCGCTGCGGTTGCGCGCGTGACACAAACGTCGTGGACCGCCTGCGCTGTTCTGGACAAGCTCAATTTTGGTCTGCAAGCCGGCGGCGAGCTTGAGTTGAGCAGTACGATCTGTCATGAAATCAGCCTGTCCCATGAGCCTGTGGTGATCGACCATGTGTCTCAGGACACGCGATTCTGCGAGCACCACACACCGCGCACGTATAATTTTCAGAGCTACATATCCGTCCCGATCTTTCTCGGCGATGGCCGGTTCTTCGGCACCATCTGCGCGCTCGACCCTAATCCTGCCAAACTGATCGGCACACCGATCCTGGCCATGATGGAGTCGTTTGCACGTCTGCTGGCTCTGCAGCTTGAGGCCGAAAAAGACATGCAACAGGTGCAGGCCGATCTGCTGGCCGAGCGTGAAGTGTCAGAGTTGCGCGAGCAGTTCATCGCCGTGCTGGGCCATGACCTGCGCAACCCGCTGTTTGCCATCAATGCCAGCGCTGAACTGCTGCTGCGGCGTCCGCTGGACGACAAGGGGCAGCAGATCGTGCAGCACATTCTGACTTCCGGAAAACGCGCGTCGCAACTGGTGGATGACGTGCTCGATTTCGCGCGAGGTCGGCTGGGGCACGGTATCCCGTTGAGCATTCATGATGCGCAAGGCCTCGATGCAACGCTTGAACACGTGGTCTCGGAGATCCGGCGGGTGCATCCGTCCCGGCAGATCCGTTCGCAGATCGGCACGCTGGAGCTCATCCGCTGTGATCACGAGCGGATTGCGCAATTGCTGTCCAACCTGGTTTCCAATGCGATCAGCCATGGTGATGCGGCAAGCCCTGTCGATGTGGTGGCGCTGGTCGAGGGCGGCTCGTTTCTGCTCAGCGTGACCAATCAGGGCGAGCCCATACCCGAGCCGGTGATGAGTCAGTTGTTCCAGCCGTATTCACGCCCAGTGACGGACGAGCCCCAGGCCGGTCTGGGGCTTGGCTTGTACATTGCCAGCCAGATTGCTGTGGCCCATGGCGGCACGCTTGAGGTGTCTTCGACGCGCGAGCGCGGTACGACCTTCACGTTCAGCATGCCGCTGGTTTCTGTGTCCTCGCTTGCAGGTGCCCGGTAAGGAGCGACGGGCTCGTGCTCGACGTTTCGGTGCTGCGCTGACCATCCTTGTTACAAACTCTCCGACCGCTTTGCTTGCTCATCGTTGTGACCGGGCCGAACCTGAAGCCTCTATCGTCATCAAAGACCTGAGTCTTCACCGTCCTTCGGGGCAACCGATGAGAGCCCAGTGATGAACAGTCGTGTACGAAAATTTGCCTGGGGCGCGTTGTGCGTCATGTTGAGTGTGAGCGCTGTTCAGGCGCAGAACCTGCCTAACAGCACGCAAGGCAATGGTGCCAGCAGCAACCCTTACAACAGCCCCATCCATCGCGCCAACCCCAACAGCCGCCAAGGCACCGAATCGAGCATACCGCCCTCGCGAGCGCCCAATATTGCGCCGCCGGTGCGCAGGCCGACGCTGGAAAACGGTGGCATCGGCAACGGCTACCCGACTCGTCAGACGCCGTCGCGCCCGTCCACGCAAACCCCTGACCCGCAACGCGCCAAGTGATCCAGTGACGTCACGTTCCCGTCGTGCGACGGGACATCCAATTCATGCATAAGGAATCGCCCATGTTCAGAAAGACCCTGTTTGCGACACTGTGTGCCACCGCTGTCCTGAGCCTGCCACTGTCGGTAAGTGCCGCCCCTGCCGAGCAATACAAGAGCGAGCTTGGCACCGTCACGGTCACCCCGATCGTTGAAGGCTTGAACTACCCTTGGGCGTTGGCGTTTCTGCCGGACAACAAAGGCATGCTGGTCACCGAACGCTCGGGTAATCTGCGACGGGTTTCGGCGGACGGCAAGTTGTCTGCGCCGCTCTCTGGTGTTCCGCAAGTCTGGGCCAGAAAGCAGGGCGGGCTGCTCGATATCGTGCTGTCGCCGGACTTCGCCAAAGACCGAATGGTGTACCTGACCTACTCCGAAGGCAGCGGCAAAACTGCCGCCGAAGGCGATACCGCAGGCACCGCGGCAGGACGCGGCCGGCTATCGGCAGACATGACGAAGCTTGAAGATTTCGAAGTGATTTTCCGCCAGGAACCCAAGCTGTCATTGGGTAACCACTTTGGCTCACGGATGGTCTTTGATCGCGACGGCTATCTGTTCATCGCACTGGGCGAAAACAACGAGCGTGCAACTGCGCAAGACCTGGACAAGCTGCAGGGCAAGGTCGTACGTATCTTCCCGGATGGCAACGTTCCCAAGGACAACCCCTTCGTTGGTCAGAAAAACGTGCGCCCGGAAATCTGGTCCTATGGTCATCGCAACCAGCAGGGCGCGGCCCTCAACCCCTGGTCCGGCACACTGTGGACCAATGAGCATGGCCCCAAGGGTGGCGATGAAGTGAACATCATCGAGCGTGGGCAGAATTACGGCTGGCCGCTCGCAACCCACGGCATCAACTATTCTGGCGAGCCGATTCCGGAAGCCAAGGGTAAGTTTGTCGAAGGCACCAAAGTGCCGTTTCAGGTGTGGGAAAAGTCACCGGGTATCAGCGGAATGACCTTTTATGACGATGGCCGTTTCAAAGCGTGGGATCACAACCTGTTCATTGGCGCACTGGCCACTGAAGAGTTGATACGGTTGCAGTTCGAAGGCGACCGGATCGTGCATGAAGAACGTCTGCTCAAAGACATGAAACAGCGTATCCGTGATGTGCGTCAGGGGCCGGATGGTTATCTGTATCTGTTGACCGATGACGATAAGGGGCAGTTGCTGAAAGTGGGACTGGCGCAATAAGTCACGCGTTATACAACGTACGAAAAAGAAAATTCCCACCGTCAGTGGGAATTTTCTTGTTGAGTGGACAAACGCTGAAAGACTCAGCGTTGTACACCCGAATCAACGATCCTGTTCGTCGCGAATAACAGCGCCGGTCTTGGCGTTGACATCGTAGTTCCACTCAACGCCTTTGGCGTCCTTGAGTTCGATCTGGTAGACGTAGTTGCCGCCCGCGTCTTTCTCAAGTTCGGTGTCGTGAATCTGAAAGCCCGAGTGCTTGGCCAATGCCTGTTTGTTGAACTGCTCGAAGTCACCGACCGCGCCGGATTTTTGCAAACGAACAACTTCATCCGGGCCGATATCGGCTTGAGCAGCACCGGCAGCGGCAGTCAGGGCAACAGCGGCGAAGAGGGCAGACATAAGTTTCATAGGGTATTCCTTCTGATTGATCTGTTGTAATGGATTGTCGGCTCGCTGATTCGTTCAGCGGCTGTGTTGGAATCAGATTAGCGACGCATACTTAATTCACGCTTAATTAATCGACCGGGCTTCTTTATAGGACGGGCCCGCCGCTGCACGCATAAAGTTTGCCGACCTGATTCGTTTGAAAAACAGGGCGCACGCAAAGGTTGAAAAAAACCGGCGGTGAACGTAAAAGGTTGCCCCCTGCCTGAAGGTGCTTTGCGTCTGTCCAGGCGCATGATCTTCTGGAGTTCGACAATGAGTACGCCACACCGACCTGCTGCGCGTCTTGCGTTTCGTTTGCTGCCATTGGGCATGGCCGTTGCCTCACCTGTGCTGGCGGTCGAGCCGGTCAATCTGGCCGCAGTGAACGTCTCGGGCAGTCGCGAAGAAAGCGTCGGCGACTATCAGGCGGCTCGGGCGTCGGTTACCGGTTATGACCAGGCCACACTGCTCGATACACCTGCGTCGGTGTCGGTGTTCACCGAGGCATTGATTCAGGATCGCCAGGCAAGATTGCTCAGTGAGGTACTGCGCAATGACGCGTCGGTGGGCGAAAGCTATGCCCCGGTGGGTTACTACGAAAATTTCGTGGTGCGCGGCTTCTCGCTCAATGCCGCCAACAGCTATCGCATCAACGGCCGCAGCATCACTGGTGAACAGAACGTGGCGCTGGAAAACAAGCAGCAGGTCGAACTGCTCAAAGGCCTGTCGGGCCTGCAAAGCGGTGTGTCGGAGCCGGGCGGTGTTATCAACTACCAGACCAAACGTGCAGAGGATGTGCGCTCGGTCACGGTGTCGACCAACGAGCACGGCGAACGCTATATCGCCACCGACGTGGGCGGCTGGTTTGGCAGTGAGCAGCAGTTCGGCCTGCGCGCCAACCTGGCGCATGAGGACATTCGTTCCTACGTCGAGCACGCCGACGGCCAGCGCGACTTTGCCTCCCTGGCGTTCGACTGGAACATCAGCGAGCGCGCCTTGCTGCAACTGGATGTCGAGTATCAGACCAAGGAACAACGCTCGGTACCCGGTTATCAGTTGCTGGGCGGCACAACCCTGCCGCACGACGCTTCGCCGCGCAAATTACTGGGCTATCAACGCTGGTCCAACCCCGTTGGCATCGACTCCCTGAACATGAACGGCCGCTTCGAGTACCGCTTCAACGACAGCTGGAAAGGCCGTGTCAGTGCATCGCGCAGCCGGGTGGTTATCGACGACTACAGTGCGTTCGCCTGGGGGTGCTACGGTTCGGCCAGTTGCGCGGCAGAAGCGGTGCCCAATCATTTCAGCGCCGAAGGTGGCTATGACATCTACGACTTCCGCAGCCCCGACGACACGCGGCGCAACGATGAGCTCGAGGCCGCGCTCTCCGGCACCTTTACAACCGGATCGCTTGCGCACGACCTGACGGTTGGCAGCAGTGCGTACCGACGCACCGTCGATACCCGTGGCACCTTCAATGAGTTCGTCGGGTCCGGCAACATCAACGAGTCGCCTGATTCGGTTGCGCCCTCCGACCTGCCGTTGCCGCACACCGAGCGCCGTCTGGACAGCCGCCAGTATGGCGTGTTTGTGACCGACCGGATCAGCTTCAACGAGCAATGGCAGACGGTGCTGGGCGGGCGTCAGGTGCGTCTGGATGAGCAGGCCTATGCCGAGGACGGCAGTGATGCACGCCACACCGAGCGCTGGGTGTTTCTGCCTCAGGCAGCGCTGATCTACAAGCCGGTGGACAACGTTTCTCTTTACACCAGTTACAGCAAAGGACTTTCGCTGGGTGGCACGGCGGCCTGGTTTACCACCAACGCCAGCGAGATTCTGGCTCCGACCGTGTCACGCCAGCTTGAGGCGGGCGTCAAGTACGATTGGCAGCGTATGAGCTTCACTGCGGCGGTGTTTCAGGCGCGTCAGGCCTATCAGTATTCCAGACCCAATGACGACGGCACCTTCACCTACGTGCAGCAGGGCGAGCAGAAGAACACGGGGCTGGAGCTGGGTGCCAACGGCTGGGTCACTGACCGCCTGCAGCTTTCGGCCAGCGCGGCGGCAATTCGCGCACGGGTCGAGGGCAGCGGTACTGAAGCCTATGAAGGTCATCAGGCACTCAACGTTCCGAAATACCGGGGCAGCCTGCAAGCCGACTACAGCCTGCCGATTCGCGGGCTGGCTCTGCTCGGTGGCGTGCAGTACAGCGCGAGCAAGATGGCGGATCGGGAAGGCTCCGTGCAGGTCAACGATTACGCGTTGTTCAACATCGGCAGCCGCTACAGCACGAAGATCAGTGGCTACGACACCGTCCTGCGCCTGACCGTCGACAACCTGTTCGACAAGCGCTACTGGCGTGACGCTGGCGAATACCTGGGCGACGACTACCTGTTCATGGGCGCCCCCAGGACCGCCAGACTCTCGGCCTCGGTCAGTTTCTGAATCCACGGCTGGGGCGGGCGCAGAGCGTCCTGAGTGGCAGTCCCGCGCAGGCGCGTTCCGCGTTCACCCGTCTTGCTGGATGAACAAGGAACCCACGGGATCTGTATTCCAAACCCCGCAGCTCGCCGCAAGCTTTGCTATTCTTCGCGCCCAGCGAGCGCGGGACGCGCTTTTCAGCCATGTATCGGGGGCTTCATGACGGCCATCGTTCGACCACCTCCACAGCCGTTCAGCCGTGGCGACTACAAGACTCTGGGTCTTGCAGCGCTGGGCGGGGCGCTGGAAATCTATGATTTCATCATTTTCGTTTTCTTTGCGCTGACCCTCAGCCAGCTGTTCTTCCCGCCCGAAATGCCCGAGTGGCTGCGTTTGCTGCAGAGCTTCGGTATTTTCGTGACCGGCTATCTGGCGCGCCCGTTGGGCGGCATTCTGATGGCGCATTTTGCCGACCGTCTGGGACGCAAACGGGTGTTCAGCCTCAGCATCCTGATGATGGCCTTGCCCTGCCTGCTGATCGGCATCATGCCCACCTATGCCCAGATCGGCTATTGGGCGCCGTTGGTGCTGCTGGCCCTGCGCATTCTGCAAGGGGCAGCCGTCGGGGGAGAGGTGCCGAGTGCCTGGGTGTTCGTCGCCGAGCATGCACCTGACGGCCATCGAGGTTACGCCTTAGGTGTGTTGCAGGCCGGACTGACCTTCGGCTACCTGCTGGGCGCGTTGACGGCGACCTGGCTGGCACGGGTCTTCAGCCCGGCGGAGATTCTCGATTGGGCCTGGCGCATCCCGTTCCTGCTGGGCGGTGTGTTCGGCGTCGTGGGCGTCTGGCTGCGTCGCTGGCTGAGCGAAACGCCTGTGTTCATGGCTTTGCACGCCCAGCGCGAAGGGCTGCAAGGACTGCCACTCAAGCAGGTCCTGAAAGACCACCGGGCTTCGCTGTTACCGGCCGCCTTGCTGACCTTCGTGCTGACATCGGCCGTCGTCGTGCTGGTGGTGATCACGCCGACCGTGATGCAGCAACGATTCGGCATCACGGCCAGCCATACCTTTGCCCTGAGTGCAGCCGGTATTGTTTTTTTGAACATTGGCTGTGTGCTGGCCGGCATGCTGGTCGACCGCATCGGTGCCTGGCGCGGTGTCATGCTCTACAGCCTGTTGTTACCACTGGGCATCGGCGTGCTGTACGCCAGTCTGATCGAGGGCTGGTTGCCACTGGGCGTCGCCTACGCCATTGCGGGTCTGGCCTGCGGAATCGTGGGTGTGGTGCCGTCGGTGATGGTCGGCCTGTTTCCAGCCAGTATCCGGGTGTCGGGCATATCGTTTACCTACAACATTGCCTATGCGTTCTGGGCCAGCACCACGCCGCTGTTGCTGATCGCGTTGATGCCCTGGAACGTCTGGGTATGCGTGCTCTACGCACTTGCAATGGGCGTAACCGGTCTGGTCACGGCCATCGTGTTCGGCGTGCGCAGAGGCGTTGTGGTCGATGATGTGGCACTGAGCCGAGCCGGTTAGGCACCTGACGCCTGGCGAGGTCTATGACCTTTTCTCCGGGCAATCGCCTTCGCACACCAAAGACCTCTACAGTCCACGAACGCCAGACAAGTCGATCCCCGTCCCGCCCGGTAGGCGGGGCGATTCAGCACGTTGAAACCTGACAGTGCGCAGGTGATTGGCTGGATCCAATTGTAACAACTGATTGTAATTATGAGTGTGCAAGTTTATCTTGCGCCTGTCTCGCCAAGTAACGTTTTTATAAAGCCTTCAGGTAAGTACCCTTGTTTGCGCTAATCTGTGCAGGGCTTGCCTATGGGTTTTTATATATAAATTAAATAGGATTTGTCTGGGCTTTTTGTAGGAGTTTTCTTTGAGGTTTTGAGTGTGTGATCGATTCAGGAATAAGCCTGCACACTGTGCCCTGTCGGAGACAATGTGTATCGCGTGATAAAAAGATCATTAAATAAAATGGCGTCTGTGCCGATTCACTCTTGAAGTCATGGATGATGAATATGAGAAATGTCCTACAGTTTCATCTGTGCACGCAGTGACAATGGGAGGGAATACCATGTGGGTGACTATTCGGGAACAGGAAGTCCTGGGGCTCTTGCTTCAGGGATTTACCAACAAGGAAATCGCGCAGCAGCTTTGTATCAGTGGCTACACCGTGCGTGATCACGTGTCTTCATTGCTCAGAAAGAATCAGGCCAGGACCCGTGCAGAGTTAATGGCACGTTGCGTGTCGCGTCTCATGGTGTCAAAAAATATCCTACCCCCTACATCTGTCGGATTGCCTGGCGAGATGATCTCTACATAATAGGTACTTGTACGCTCTGTCAGAAGCGCGTCGAGGTTAGAGCGCCTGGGCGTTCCTTCTTTTTAAAATGCCAGGTTATACGATTCAGCTTATAAAGATTTGCGGGTGGGGTGTTCTTGCGGGGAGGCAGGATATACCCGATCCGGTGGCGAAGGGTCTTGTCGGCAGACGTTAGCGCAGCGTTTCAGATAGTGATACGGCACGACAACATTGGATCAACAATAAAAGGAGTCACTCATGACTGTGTGTCTTGTTCGGCGAGCTTCGCGTTCCGATCAGTCATCGCGGCCGGAACCGCAACGTCCTGAAGTCGATGCGCTGACGGATATGCAACGTCTCGCCCAGCGCCAGTCCGGCCTGTCGCGAGCAGTTCTCGCCGCACAACAGGCCGCCCTGCTGGGGCCGACAGGTCACTTTGCGAACCTGTCCCGACAGGTTCGAAAGCAGGGCAGACAGGCACCCGTCCTCAAGGACATCAGCGCTCTTGAAGACCATGACCGTCGGGCGCTTGCAGAGCAGGCCTTGCAATTCGTACTGGCGGTCCATTGCCGGCGACCTCCGGCTGACAATCCGTTTCGAGGCATGACACGCGAATACCTGTGCTGCGTCGTGTTCGATGAGGCAGCCCCCTACACACTGGTCGAGCGCTACGCAGCAGGCGATGCGTTGCGGCAAGCCGACAGCGAATACTTCAGCAAGCTGATCGCAACGACGCGCGACACCGTCGAACGACGAATAGTCTTCCACGGCCTGCTTGAACACTTTGACCACTTACTACCCATCGAAAAAAGTATCTATCCACTGGACTATCGCGCCGTGCAACAAGCGCACCTCGATCACGAAGAAGCGCTCTACGGCAAACTGGAACTTGAACAGCCCATCCGTGTGATGCTTGAAACACGTGAACCTCAATGGCTCGTTGATCACGTATGCGAACTTGAGCGTCCTGCCCGCTGAAACAGGGGTGACCATAATCACGTCGCTAGGGAATCTCCGAACAAGTCCCAAGATGTG
>NZ_FRDA01000017.1 GCF_900143095.1 Pseudomonas asturiensis
CAAGGTCAGGCGTGCAAACTGGCGCATGGGCGTGATTTCGTAGAGCGCTTCTTCCATGGCCGGGTCGCTCAGGGAGAACCAGTTCTGCAGCAGATGAATGCGCAGCATGGTTTCCAGAGGATAAGGTTTTCTACCACCGCCGGCCTTGGGGTAGAACGGCTCGATCAGGCCCAGTAGACCTGTCCAGGGCACGACCTGATCCATCTCGGCGAGGAAGCGTTCGCGGCGTGTCTGCTTGCGCTTGCCGGCATATTCGAAATCGGAAAAGCTCATCTGGCTCATGGGCGGCTCGGATCAGGTGGTCAGGCGTATTTCATCACATCTTGGGACTTGTTCGGAGATTCCTTAACGGCATGAAACAGAGTGATGAATCCTGATAAAGGGCCGTTTATATAACGGCCCTTGTTTCATTGTGTATATAAGCCAGCACCGTATCAGGACTGTTCCACATCAAGATGTCCACGATCGAAAGGTGCTCGATAAAGTGGGAAGCAGGAACCGTGCAATAACTGAATGAAGAGGGTGTCAGGAAGCGCAGTTCAATACCGCGTTCCTGCCATTCCTCGGCGACATAGATCGCGCGTCCTCCCGTGGCATTGATGTATTGACGGGCTTCCATCAAGGTGCTGATTTCCAGTGCCCATTGCCCTGCATGTTGAATAGCGGGCAAATCAAACTTCATTTCCGAGCAGGTCTTCCACTTGAACGGCAGGCCCAGGTAATCACACACAACGCTAAGTGAGCGGGTATTCAAGTCACTGATGTGCGTGGTGCCCGGCGAGTCGAACGTGAGGTCGATCAATTGCATCACAGGCTTGAAGTACGGCGCCTTGCAGCGATAGTGCTCCAGCTGGTTCCTGATCCGTGTATGGGCGGCCGTGTAATCGATGATCGTGGCGTCCTTGATCAGTGTTCCG
Source organism: Pseudomonas asturiensis (assembly GCF_900143095.1). Taxonomy (GTDB): domain Bacteria; phylum Pseudomonadota; class Gammaproteobacteria; order Pseudomonadales; family Pseudomonadaceae; genus Aquipseudomonas; species Aquipseudomonas asturiensis. The sequence goes on from NZ_FRDA01000017.1 coordinate 918, forward strand.
TCTTTGGCGGTGACCGGGACTTTGATGTACTGCCAGCCACCGTGGCCGTCCAGCACCCGGTTGCGGTTCATCCAGCTTTTGCGTTTGTATTTAACGATATCGAAGATCAGTCCGCGTTCCACCGCGGCGATGAGTTGAAAATAACCTATATAGGGGAAAAAGTAAGGCTGCATGATCCCGAGCGTTTCAATCATAAGTAACCCGCGAAGTCGCGACGGTTGCTCAGGCAAAACGATGGAGTAACAGCAAAACGACTTACTCAGTCAGCACATGACCGTCTGAATGATTGTCAGAAACCAGAGCGTAGTTCGAAGTTACAAAGTGAACATGCTGTTTGTCGGTTTGAAAAAAGCCAGTCGATGACTGGCTTGATAAAGAGGCGGGGGCGTTTATTTGACCAGATAACGCATGCCTTCCTCCAGGCCGCGCAAGGTCAGTGGGTACATCTGGTCTTCGACCAGGTCGCGCACGATGTGCGTCGATGTTGTGTAGCCCCAGGTGTCTTTCGGATAGGGATTGATCCAGATGACCTTCTTGAACTTGGCCATGAAACGCTGCATCCATACGTAGCCTGCTTCTTCGTTCCAGTGCTCGACACTGCCGCCGGGCTGGGTGATTTCATAAGGTGCCATCGAAGCATCACCGATGAAGATCACTTTGTAGTCCGCACCGTATTTGTGTAGCAGGTCCTGGGTCGAGGTTCGCTCTGAGCCGCGGCGCAGGTTGTTCTTCCACACCGATTCGTACACGAAATTATGGAAGTAGAAATACTCCATGTGCTTGAACTCGGTCTTGCAGGCCGAGAACAGCTCTTCGCAGACCTTGACGTGGGCGTCCATCGAGCCGCCGATATCGAACAACAGCAGTAGCTTGATGGTGTTGCGCCGCTCCGGGCGCATCTGGATGTTCAGCAGCCCGGCATCGCGGGCGGTGTGGTCGATGGTGCCATCGATGTCCAGCTCGTCTGCCGCGCCCTGACGAGCGAACTTGCGCAAGCGCCGCAAGGCGACCTTGATGTTGCGCGTGCCCAGTTCCACCTGATCGTCCAGGTTCTTGTATTCGCGCTGGTCCCAGACCTTGACGGCCTTGCCCTTGCGCTCGCCCGCGTCACCGACCCGAATGCCTTCGGGGTTATAACCGCCCGAGCCGAACGGGCTGGTGCCCCCGGTGCCGATCCATTTGTTGCCACCGGCATGGCGTTCTTTCTGTTCTTCCAGGCGTTTCTTGAATTCTTCGATCAGCTTGTCGAGGCCACCCAGCGACTGGATTTGCGCCCGCTCTTCATCGCTCAGCGAGCGCTCGAACTCCTTGCGCAGCCAGTCTTCCGGGATCAACGCCTGCAGGTGATCGTCGAGCTTTTCCAGGCCATTGAAGTAGGCGCCGAATGCCCGGTCAAACTTGTCGAAATGGCGTTCATCCTTGACCAGAATCGTGCGCGCCAGAAAGTAGAACTCGTCAATGTCGGCGAAAATGACCCGCTGTTTCAGCGCATTGATCAGGTCCAGCAGCTCGCGCAGAGACACGGGCACCTTGGCCGCACGCATTTCGTTGAACAGGTTGAGCAGCATGGCTGTCGCCCTTTTTCGTGGCAGGGTGAATGAAGAGGATCAGCGATTGCCGCGACGGCTCATGAACGCCAGCCGCTCCAGCAAATGCACGTCCTGCTCGTTCTTGACCAAGGCGCCTGCCAGCGGCGGAATGGCCTTGGTCGGGTCGCGCTCGCGCAACACGGCTTCGCCGATGTTGTCGGCCATCAGCAGCTTGAGCCAGTCCACCAGCTCGGACGTTGAAGGTTTCTTCTTCAGGCCCGGCACCTTGCGCACGTCGAAGAAGACATCCAGCGCTTCGCTGACCAGGTCCTTCTTGATGTTCGGGTAGTGAACGTCAACGATACGCTGCAGCGTCGCACGGTCCGGAAAGGCGATGTAATGGAAGAAGCAGCGACGCAGGAACGCGTCCGGCAGCTCTTTTTCGTTGTTGGAGGTAATGATGATGATCGGGCGCTGTTTCGCCTTGATGGTTTCATCGATCTCGTAAACGTAGAACTCCATCTTGTCGAGTTCCTGCAACAGGTCGTTGGGGAACTCGATGTCGGCCTTGTCGATTTCGTCGATCAGCAGGATCACGCGCTCTTCGGACTCGAAAGCCTCCCAGAGCTTGCCTTTCTTCAGGTAGTTGCGCACATCGTGAACCTTGTCCACGCCCAGCTGCGAGTCGCGCAGACGACTGACGGCATCGTATTCGTAAAGACCCTGATGCGCTTTGGTGGTCGACTTGATGTGCCAGGTGATCAACCGCGCACCGAAGGACTCGGCCAGTTGCTCGGCGAGCATGGTCTTGCCGGTGCCCGGCTCACCCTTGACCAGCAGCGGACGCTCCAGAGTGATCGCCGCGTTGACCGCAAGCTTCAGATCGTCAGTGGCGACGTATGCCGGGGTGCCTTCAAACTTCATCAATCAATCCTCTCGCAGGACATGCGCGGCGCAGAGCCCGCACGCCGAAATGGTGGCCAAACATGCCTCGACTATAACGTGCGCACCGGACGCCTGTGAACGCAGACGCCCCATTCAGTTCTTGAATGGGGCGTCACGGTTTGACCGGGGTGAGACAGGGATCAGGAGTCCTTGTTGCTCTCGTAACGCGCATTGAACGCCTGGACGAACGCATTACGCAGAATCTGCAAAAACGCCTGGAAGCCGCTGATGTCTTGCTGGCGGACGCTGCCGCTGAGGTCGACACGGGTGGCGAACTGGTTTTGACGCTGGTTCTTGAGCACGGTTTCGCTGGTGCCTACCAGCGCTTCCCAGATGGAACGAAACACGCTCTTGTCTTTGTCCTGCACGTCCTGACGCCAGTTGAAGACATCGACGTTGCGCAGCAGCGGTTTGATGTAGCCACTCAACTGGCCTTTATCCGCCTGGGCTTCGATCACGAGATCGCCGTTGCCAGCGTTGAAGTCGAACTTGCCGTATGCCGAGGAGAAATCGTTGAGTTTCCTGAGCTGAATGCCGGTGGCGCGCAGGCGAAAGTCGAAATCCTGAAAGTTGCTGAGCGGGTCGAAGCGGGCAGAGCTTTCCAGGCTGGCGTGGCCCAGCAGACGCGCCTTGCCTTCGAAGCTGGCGTCGCGGTTGCCTTCGACGTCCACCACATTGGTCAGGTTATAGAAACTGGCGTTGACCCGATCGGCCTCGATGGTCACCTTGGGCGTCGAGCTGAAGTTGTTGAACGTGATACGCCCGTTGCCGATGCGCACTTCGTTCAGGGTAATGGGCAACAGCTTGTTCAACTGGGTGCGCCAGTCGGTGCCCTGACCGGTCTGGGACGCCTGTTTATTGTTGCCGCCATCGACGAAGTTGATTTCCGGGTCGATAAATAAAACCTCGGCGACGACGGCGTGGTCGAACCAGAGCGAGTGCCAGCTTACGGCCAGCTCAATGATCGGTGCCTTGACGAAGGGCACTGGCACCTTGCCGTCGACCTTGACGATGTTCAGCCCCTTGATCCGGTACGCACCACGCCACAGGGCCAGGTCCACATCAGTGACCTGACCGCGATAGTCGCCCATGTCGGCGAGCTTTTCGTTCAAGTAGTTGCGCACCATGTAGGGCAGGGCGATGTGCAGGCCAATCAGCAGGACTACCAGCGTGGCCAGCGTCCATAGCGGCCAACTGTAGCGACGTTTCATGACGAGTCTCCGGTTGCAGTTAAGGGTTGACTGCGTTCGGCAGCATCGGTTCGGTGATACTGGACGCCCAACGGCTGGCGGCATAGGCTTTGTTTATTTACCGATGTGCACAAGGACATATCCATGAGCCGTATTTACGCTGATAACGCCCATTCCATCGGCAACACGCCGCTGGTGCAGATCAATCGTATCGCGCCCCGGGGTGTCACCATTCTGGCCAAGATCGAAGGGCGTAATCCGGGTTACTCCGTGAAGTGCCGTATCGGTGCCAACATGATCTGGGACGCTGAAAGCAGCGGCAAACTCAAGCCGGGCATGACCATCGTCGAGCCTACCTCGGGCAATACCGGTATCGGGCTGGCCTTCGTCGCTGCAGCCCGAGGCTATAAATTGACGCTGACCATGCCCGCGTCCATGAGCATAGAGCGTCGCAAGGTGCTCAAGGCATTAGGTGCCGAATTGGTGCTCACCGAGCCTGCCAAGGGCATGAAAGGCGCTATCGCCGAAGCTGAGGCGCTGCTCGCTAGCAATCCCGAGCATTACTTCATGCCGGGTCAGTTCGAGAATCCGGCCAACCCGGCCATCCATGAAAAGACCACCGGCCCTGAAATCTGGAACGATACCGACGGTGCCATCGACGTACTGGTCGCGGGCGTGGGCACCGGCGGTACGATCACTGGCGTGTCGCGCTACATCAAGCATACCGCCGGCAAGCCTATTCTGTCGGTCGCCGTCGAGCCGGATGGCTCGCCGATCATCACCCAGGCGATGGCCGGTGAGGAGATCAAGCCCAATCCACACAAGATCCAGGGGATCGGTGCGGGCTTCATCCCGAAAAACCTCGATCTTTCGCTGATCGACCGGGTTGAGCGGGTGACGGACGAGGAATCCAAAGCCATGGCCCGTCGGCTGATGAAGGAAGAAGGCATCCTGTGCGGTATTTCCTGCGGCGCGGCGATGGCAGCGGCGGTGCGTCTGGCAGAGAAACCGGAAATGCAGGGCAAGACTATCGTTGTCGTCCTGCCGGACTCCGGCGAGCGCTACCTGTCGACCATGCTGTTCAGCGACCTGTTCACCGATCAGGAGCTGGCGCAGTAACACATCTTCGACAGTGTGAGCTTCATGCGGGCGGTTCAAGGGTTTATGATGGCCACCTTTCGAGCGCCGGGCGATCTTCACGGGTCGTCCGGCGCTTCTGGTGCTTTGCACTGACTCACGACCAGCGTTACGTTCAGCGTTGTCTGCCCGCTCCAAGGAGAGTTTCATGACCCTTTCATTTGCTGCCAAGGCATTGATCCTGATGCTTTTTCTGGGCAGCACACTGTACGTGCACCTGCGCGGCCAGGCGCGACTGCCGTTATTGCGGCAGTTCGTGAACCATTCGGCGCTGTTCGCGCCCTACAACGCGCTGATGTACCTGTTTTCCCGCGTGCCGTCCAAGCCGTACCTGGACCGCAGCAAGTTTCCTGAACTGGATGTGCTCAAGGACAACTGGGAAACCATCCGTGATGAGGCGATGCACCTGTTCGACGAAGGTTATATTCGCGCCGCCGAGAAGAACAACGACGCCGGTTTCGGTTCGTTTTTCAAGAAGGGCTGGAAGCGTTTCTACCTGAAGTGGTACGACAAGGCGCTGCCATCGGCCGAGGCGCTGTGCCCGAAGACCGTTGCGCTGGTCAACAGCATTCCCAACGTCAAGGGCGCGATGTTTGCCCTGTTGCCGGGCGACAGCCACCTCAATCCGCATCGCGACCCCTTTGCCGGTTCCCTGCGTTATCACCTGGGCTTGTCCACGCCCAATTCCGACGACTGCCGGATCTTCGTTGATGGCAAGGAATACTCGTGGCGCGATGGCGAAGACGTGATGTTTGACGAGACCTACGTGCATTGGGTCAAGAACGAAACCACCCAGACCCGCGTGATTCTGTTCTGTGACATCGAGCGTCCATTGACCAATCGCCTGATGACTCGGGTGAACCGCAGTGTCAGTGCGTTTCTGGGCCGTGCAACCGCGCCGCAGAACCTGGACGACGAACGCGTCGGCGGCATCAACCAGGCGTATGCATTCAGCAAGCGCTTCAGCGACGGTTTCAGTGGCAAGGTCAAGCAGTTCAAGCGCAGCAACCCCAAGGCCTACCGTGTGTTGCGCCCTGTGCTGGCGGTGCTGGTCCTGACTGTGCTGGGCTACTGGTTGTTTGGTTGAAAACCCGCCTGTTCAGGTCGGTGTCGGTACGGGTTGCAGATTGATGCTCATGTGGAGGTTCGTCCACATCGACGCTTCAAACCCATGCCGACATCGCAGAGCGCCAATCGAAGATGCTCTCCCTACCGCTTGATGATGATCATCCTGCGTCTCAACTCAAACTCACGTGCCGGCTCAATAACGCACGCAATGCCGCGGGCTTGACCGGCTTGGGCAGGTAATCGAGCCCCGCGGCATGCACTTGTGCAATCAGTTCGGGTCTACCGTCTGCGCTGATCAAGACGCCCGGCACGGGCTGCCCGAGACGGGTTCTGAGCCAGGCCATCAGTTCGGTGCCGGTTTCACCCTCGTCCAGGTGATAGTCCACCAGCGCGATCTGCGGGTGGACGCCATTGTTCAGCAACGCCTCGCATTCCTGACGATTACGTGCGGTCCACACCTGACAGCCCCAGCGCGACAGGAGGCTGTTCATGCCAATCAGGATGCTGTCTTCGTTGTCGACGCAGAGCACCTGCGTGCCGTTCAGCGCAGGCCGACTGATCTCGACCCGCTTGGCAGGCAACGGCGTCTGGGCCGAGGCGAGGGGAACCTGCACGCTGAACACGCTGCCTTTGCCGGTCCAGGAGCGAACCTGCAAGGGATGTTCGAGAATTCGGCACAGGCCGTCGGCAATCGCCAACCCCAGGCCCAACCCTTTGGCCGCGTGAGTCTGGTGACTGTCCAGACGTTTGAACTCTTCGAAAATTACTTGGCGTTTGTCTTCGGGAATGCCCGGACCCCGGTCCCAGACCTCCAGGCTAAGGTTGTCACCACGACGCCTGACACCCAGCAAAATCGGGCCTTTGGCATAGCGGATCGCATTGGTCAGGAAGTTTTGCAGCACGCGGCGCAACAGCTTGATGTCGCTGTCGACCCTTAACGCGCTGCCCCTGACGCGAAACTTCAGGCCCTGTTCCTGTGCCAGCACCTTGAATTCCGCTCCGAGGGTGTCGAACAGCGCATTGAGCGGGAAGGGCTGACGATCCGGGGCGATCTTGCCGTTCTCGATGCGCGAGATATCCAGCAGGTCGCTGATCAGGTCCTCGGCCGAGCGCAACGAACTGTCCAGGTGCTGGATCAGCTGCTGGGCGTCGCTGGAGATACCTTCCTCCTGATGCGACAGTGCGGCGGAAAACAACCGGGCGGCGTTCAGGGGTTGCATCAGGTCGTGGCTGACCGCAGCCAGAAAACGGGTCTTGGATTCATTGGCTGCTTCGGCGGTGCCCTTGGCCTCGGTCAGGGCCTGGTTCAGTTGCGACAGCTCGTGGGTGCGCTCTGTTACCCGCTGCTCAAGGCGTTCATTGACCCCTTTTAGGGCCTGCTCGGCAGCGCGGAACGCGGTGATGTCGGTGAAACTCATGACGAAACCGCCACCGGGCATCGGGTTGCCGATCAGCTCGATGACCCGGCCGTTGGGGAACAGCCGCTCGGATGTATGAGCGCGGCCCTGACGCATCCAGTGCAGTCGCCTTGCCACGTGTACCTCGGCTTCACCGGGCCCGCACAGCCCGCGCTCGGCGTTGTAACGGATGATGTCGGCAATCGGACGCCCCACGCCGATCAGGCCTTCGGGGTAGTTGAACAGCTCCAGATACCGATGATTCCACGCCACCAGCCGCAGCGACTGATCGACGACGCTGATGCCTTGGGTAATGTTTTCGATGGCGCCTTGCAGCAGTGCCCGGTTGAATTGCAGCACCTCCGACGCTTCGTCAGCGATACGCACCACGTCTTCGAGCTGCATGTCCCGGCCTTCAATGGCCGCCTTCACGACCGCTCGGGTCGAAGACGTGCCCAGCACACCGGCCAGCAGTCGTTCAGTGTGGGCGATCCAGTCGCCCGTGGCATTCTGGTTGGGGTTGAAGCTTTTGCCCTGACGGTAGGCGAAACGGGTAAAGCTCTGACGCGCCCGCTCTTCGCCGACGAACCGCGCCGAAAGGCTGAGCAAGTCTTCGATCTGCACGGCCAGCAGCGGGCGCATGTAGGCTCGCCCTTGGGTTTCCTGGCCGATGAAGCGACCCGCCTGCCAGTGTTCGGTGACGCGCGTACGCGACAGCATCGACACCCAGGCGAACAGCGTGCAGTTGCCCGCCATGGACAGCAGCACACCTTGGGTCATCGGCGTGATCGGCAAGTCGAACGGGTTGCTGTGCAGCCATGCCAGCAGCGGAAAGGCCTCCAGCGGCCAGCCCATGCTGTGGGCCGCGACGGGCAGCACCAGCGTGTAGAACCAGATGAAAATCCCGGCCGCCAGCCCCGCGAACACACCGCGTCGGTTGGCCTGCTTCCAGTACAGAGCGCCGAACATGGCCGGTGCCAACTGAGTGATTGCGGCAAAGGCGATCTGGCCAATCGTTGCCAGACTGGCGGTCGAGCCCAGCATCCGGTAGCTGACGTAGGCCAGCAGCAGAATCATCACAATACTGATGCGGCGCACCGACAGCATCCAGTAGCGGAATGCCTCGAACGGCCGCTCGGTGTTCTTGCGCCGCAACAGCCAGGGCAGCAGCATGTCGTTGGAAATCATGGTCGACAGTGCCACGCAGGCCACGATCACCATGCCGGTTGCAGCCGATGCGCCGCCGATAAATGCCAGCAGCGCCAGCGACGGGTGTGCATGGGCCAATGGCAGACTGATCACGAACGAGTCCGGCAGCATCGAGTCGGGCAGTAGCATCTGCCCAGCCAGAGCGATCGGCACGACGAACAGTGCGGCCAGCGCCAGATAGGCAGGAAACACCCACTTGGCCAGATTCAGGTCCTGCGGCTCTATGTTCTCCACCACCGTGACGTGGAACTGTCGGGGCAGGCAGACAATCGCCATCATCGCCACGCCGGTCTGGACGAACATCGACGGCCAGTTGATCGTGTCTTTCCAGTACTCCTCAAGGCGCGGCGCCAGCTTGGCCTGGTTGAACAGGTCATCAAAACCGTCGTACAGGCCGAAGGTCACGAACACCCCGACGGCCATGAACGCGAACAGCTTCACCAGCGCCTCGAAGGCAATGGCCAGAACCATGCCGCGATGGTGCTCGGTCACATCCAGGTTGCGCGCCCCGAACACGATGGTGAACAGCGCCAGAATCAGCGACACCACCAGCGCGGTGTCCTGAGCGCGCGTGCCGGTGGAATCGGCCACGGCACCGATCAGGATATTGACTCCCAACACGATGCCTTTGAGCTGCAACGCAATGTACGGCAGCATGCCGATCAGGCAGATCAGCGCGACCATGACGGCCAGTGATTGGGATTTGCCGTAACGCGCCGCAATGAAGTCGGCAATTGAGGTGATGTTTTCCTGCTTGCTGATCAGCACCATCTTCTGCAGCACCCAGGGCGCCAGCACCATCAGCACGATCGGCCCCAGGTAAATGGGCAGGAACGACCACAGCTGTTCGGCTGCCTGACCCACCGCGCCGAAGAACGTCCAGCTGGTGCAATAGACTGCCAGCGACAGGCTGTACACCCAGGCACGCATGGTCGGGCGCAGCGATGCGCTGTAGCGGTCGCCATAGAAGGCAATGGCAAACATGATTGCCATATAGGACAGGGCAACGGCGGCGATCAGCCCGCTGGACAGCGACATATCGGATTCCAGAACGTATCGACAGCACGCAGTCTCGCACGACCGCAGCACTTCGTCTTTCTCGACCAAGGTCGAGCGTGGCGGGGTGTCGCAGACTGCCCAACACGCTCGGCATACCTGGCGACCGGAAATATCCTATCGACATTATGCTGCGTTGCGTCTTCAATGTGCCTCGGATTGGCGGCGACGCCAGTGTGCCCAAGCCTCTCAGGACCACGGACGATGAGCCAGCAGTCACAATTCAGCCTTCTAGGAAAACGGCGCTTCCTGCCGTTTTTCGTTACGCAGTCCCTCGGGGCATTCAATGACAACGTCTTCAAACAGTCGTTGATCCTCGCCATTCTGTACAAGCTTGCCATCGACGGGGATCGCTCGATCTACGTCAACCTGTGCGCCTTGCTGTTCATTCTGCCGTTCTTTCTGTTTTCTGCACTGGCCGGACAGTTCGGCGAGAAGTATCCCAAGGACACGCTGATCCGGATCATCAAGTTCGGCGAGATCGTCATCATGGCGGTCGGGGCTGCAGGCTTTTTGTTCAATCATCTGTGGATGATGCTCGCTGCGCTGTTCGCGATGGGTACGCATTCGGCGCTGTTCGGGCCGGTGAAATATTCGATCCTGCCGCAGCACCTGCGCGAGAGCGAGCTGGTGGGCGGTAACGCGCTGGTCGAGATGGGCACCTTTCTGGCGATTCTGGCGGGCACCATCAGTGCCGGTGTCATGATGTCCGCCACGCACTACGCCTGGATCGTCTCGGCAGCGATCGTGTTGATTGCGTGCCTCGGGTTTCTGGCCAGCTTCGGTATCCCGCGTGCGGCTGCGGCCTCTCCTGAAATGAAGCTCAACTGGAACATCTTCACCCAGTCCTGGGCGACGTTGCGCATGGGGCTTGGGCAAACGCCTGCCGTGTCGCGCTCCATCGTGGGTAATTCATGGTTCTGGTTTGTCGGGGCTATCTACCTCACGCAGATTCCGGCCTACGCCCAGCAGTTGATGTCTGGCGACGAAACCGTGGTCACGCTGATCCTTACGGTTTTCTCTGTGGGTATCGCACTGGGTTCGCTGCTCTGCGAGCGTCTGTCCGGGCACAAGGTGGAAATCGGTCTGGTGCCCTTCGGTTCCATGGGGATCACCGTGTTCGGTCTGCTGTTGTGGTGGCATTCGGGCGGCTTTCCCCAGAACGTTCAGGCCAACGACTGGCTGGCGGTGCTGGGCTACGCGCAGGGTCGCTGGATTCTGTTCGACATCCTGGGCATTGGCGTCTTCGGCGGTTTCTACATTGTGCCGCTGTATGCCTTGATCCAGTCACGCACGCCCGAGAAAGAACGGTCGCGGGTGATCGCGGCCAACAACATCCTCAATGCATTGTTCATGGTGCTGTCAGCGATTGTCTCCATCCTGCTGCTCAGCTTTGCCGAGCTGACGATTCCGCATCTGTTTCTGGTGGTGTCGTTGCTCAACGTGGCGGTCAACGTCTACATCTTCAGGATCGTGCCCGAATTCACCATGCGCTTCCTGATCTGGCTGCTGGGCCATTCCATGTACCGGGTCGAGCATCGTAACCTCGATCAGATTCCCGAAGAGGGCGCCGCACTGCTGGTCTGCAACCACGTGTCCTTTGTCGATGCGCTGCTGATTGCCGGTGCGGTCCGGCGACCGATCCGCTTCGTCATGTACTACAAGATCTACCGGTTGCCCGTGCTCAACTTCATCTTCCGCACGGCCGGCACCATCCCGATTGCCGGACGTAACGAAGACATGGAGATCTACGAACAATCCTTCAAACGCATTGCCCGTTACCTGGCCGATGGCGAGCTGGTGTGCATCTTTCCAGAGGGCAAACTCACCACGGATGGCGAGATCAGCGGGTTCAAAAGCGGCATGACGCGCATTCTTCAGGAAACGGCCGTGCCAGTGATCCCGATGGCGCTGCAAGGGTTGTGGGGCAGCTTCTTCAGTCGCGATCCCGAGAAGGGGCTGTTTCGCCGTTTCTGGTCACGGGTTGTACTCGTGGCGGGTGCGCCCATTGCGGCAGACGCCGCCGCGCCAGTGGAGGTGCGCGAGCAGGTGAAGGGGTTGAGAGGGGCGGGGCGTTAGGATTGGCAGCCTGCGCGTAGCGCCGACTGCCAAACATCTGGACCTGATCGCAGCAATGCCCGCAAGGGGCGATCAGGTCAGCCCATACATAGGGTCAATCCACCGCCGACTTACGCGGCGCCGCCTCGCTTGCCTCCTCCGGCATTTTCCTGAAATACGTCGATAGCAACGCACCGGAAATGTTGTGCCACACGCTGAACAGCGCACTCGGCACGGCCGCCAGTGGCGAGAAATGGGCGCTGGCCAGTGCGGCGCCCAGCCCTGAGTTCTGCATGCCGACTTCCAGTGCGAGCGACTTGCGCTGGGGCAATGGCAGCTTGAAGACCTTGCCGGTGAAGTAGCCCAGCAGGAAGCCGAAGGTGTTGTGCAGAATCACCACGGCCATGATCAACAGCCCGGATTCAGCGATCTTCGCCTGACTCGCCGCCACCACGGCGCAGACGATCATCACGATGCTCACCACCGACACCAGTGGCAACACATCCACCGCATAGCTGACCCGCGCGCCCAGCAGGCGTTGCGCCACAACGCCTAGCACAATGGGCAGCATCACCAGTTGCAGGATCGACCAGAACATATCCATGAAGGACACCGGCAGCCAGGCCGAAGCCAGGAACCAGATCAGTGTCGGGGTCAGCAGCGGTGCAAGCAGGGTGGTGACGGCTGCAATAGCGACAGCCAGCGCCAGATCACCCTTGGCCAGCCAGGCCATGACATTGGACGATGTCCCGCTCGGGCAGCAGCCCACCAGAATCACGCCGACGGCAATTTCAGGCGGCAACTGGAACACCTGGCACAACAACCAGGCAACGCCCGGCATGATGACAAAGTGCGCGACCACACCCAGCGCGACGCGCCAGGGGTTACGTGCGACTTCAGAGAAATCTTCGAGTTTGAGGGTCAGGCCCATGCCGAACATGACCAGCCCCAGCAGCGGCACAATCCAGCCTTTGAGGCCGATGAACACCTGGGGAAACAGGAACGCCAGAATGGCGAACAGCAGCACCCAGTACGCAAAGGTGTTGCCGACAAAACGACTCAAGGCGGCGAGGGCGCGCATGGTCTGCTCCTTCTTTTTATACGTGCCAGATAAACGCGCCGTCTATAGAGACGGCGCTTTGCTTGGACCCACAGCGTTATTGCGTTAGATGCCCTGAGGGACTTCTTCGCCGCCCAGTGCTTCGAACAACTGCGGCAGGAATTCGCCAAAGGTCAGCATCATCAGGGTGAAGCTGGCATCCAGCTGACCCAACGCCTCGTCGCCGCCGTCCTGTTCAGCCTGATCCTGCAGCAGGTCTTCGAACTTCAGACGCTTGACGACCATCTTGTCGTCCAGCACGAACGACAGTTTGTCCTGCCAGGCCAGCGACAGTTGAGTCACGACCTTGCCGGTGCTCAGGTGCAGCTGGATTTCATCGCCGGTCAGGTCCTGACGCTTGCAGCGCACAATGCCGCCGTCTTCGTGGGTGTCGCGCAGTTCGCACTCGTCCAGAACAAAGAAGTGGTCGGCGGCTTTCTGGGTCTTGACCCAGTCAGTCATGGTCGCACTTGGCGAGACCTTGACAGTCAGCGGACGAACCGGCAGCGAGCCAATCACTTCGCGCAACGTAGACAGCAGGTCTTCAGCGCGTTTCGGGCTGGAAGCGTTGACCAGGATCAGGCCTTGCTTGGGCGCGATGGCGGCGAAGGTTGCCGAACGACGGATGAAGGCGCGAGGCAGGAAGGCCTGGATGATTTCATCCTTGAGCTGATCGCGTTCCTTCTTGTAGACCTTGCGCATTTGCTCGGCCTCGATCTCTTCGACTTTTTCCTTGAGCGCGTCACGTACGACGCTGCCCGGCAGAATGCGTTCTTCCTTGCGGGCGGCGATCAGCAGGAAGTCCTGGCTGACGTGCACCAATGGAGCGTCCTCACCCTTGCCGAAGGGCGCGACGAAACCGTAAGTGGTCAACTCCTGGCTGGCACAGGCGCGCGCCGGTTTGGTCGCCAGTGCCGTTTCCAGCGCCTCGGCGTCAAAAGGCAGATCCTGGGTCAGGCGATAGACAAGCAGGTTTTTGAACCACATGAGGTGAATCTCTCCTTCTATACAAAGGGGGGCATTATTCGCTGCTCAGCCTCCCGGGCCAAGCCTGCACAGAGCCTTTGTAAGCCTTTGGAAGGATTATAAAAATTATTTAAAAAAGTGCTTGCCAGAGTACAGGTCGCTCCGTAGAATGCGCGCCACACCGAGAGTGAAGGGTGATTAGCTCAGCTGGGAGAGCAGCTGCCTTACAAGCAGCGGGTCGGCGGTTCGATCCCGTCATCACCCACCAAACTCTCTCTTAGTGTTACGCGCAGCGGTAGTTCAGTCGGTTAGAATACCGGCCTGTCACGCCGGGGGTCGCGGGTTCGAGTCCCGTCCGCTGCGCCATATTCAGCTTCAAGGCCCTTGAACTCCTTGAAGCAAACAGAAAGCCCGCCTTGTGCGGGCTTTCTGCTTTGTGTCTTTCCTCTATTTCTCCGCTTTGTCAGCACTGCGTTGAGTCCGCGACGCATGCTGTTTCCAGCATGCACATCCGCCTAAAGACAAGCCGTGTCAGTCTCAGACGCTTTCTGCCAGATCACCGGGGCGGTGCTGATCGACGTCATCGCTGTGTTGTGCTCCCTCGCGGAAAACATCCAGACGCCTTGTCAGTGTTATTTCTGCGTGCTGTAAGAATTGACTTGGCGTTTTGTAATTCTCCAGTTTCAGGTTGGAAGCTGTCTTTCCGGGCTTGATTAAGACGGTTGCGTGGTATTAGCTGCATGACGTTGGCTGGAACTACCCAGGCTGACATCAAGCGTGAATCAACTGTCTAATCTGGCGTACCCGTTCCATCAAAAGGACTTGATGCGTTCTAGAATTTAAAGGGATTTTTATGAAAAAAGTTATTAAAGGATTGCTGGCCTCGTGTGCCATGGCGGTCTCTGTTGGCACCTTGGCCACGCCTGTGCTGCACACGGCAACGGTCGATCAGAATGGCGCTGTCGTCGCCCAGTCTTCTCCATGGATCAAGGCAATCAACCTGACTCGTCAGAAGGATTACTTTGCAAACTATGAAGTAAGGTTCGTGGAAGGGCTGTTCAAACAGGCACCGGGTTTCTGCTCGGTCTCCTCGATCGATACTTCCGACTATGACCGCCTGCTTCATGGCCATGCCAAGCTGGGCGGCGCGGCGACAACCGAGAAAGTCAATGTGCTGGGCCTGATGGTCGGCAAGAACGAACCTGCCGGTGATTCGGCAATGAGCTTTCAACTGGCCTGCATTCACTGACGGTCACCTGCGAAACGAGCCCCGCCCAGTGCGGGGCTTTTTTGTCAGCCTTTCACTGGCGTCTTTTCAACCTGTGCTTTTGCGCGGATCATCCTGTGATCTCGAACCATACGCGGGCGCGTCATGAACCTACCTCTTCAAGGCATCAAGGTCGTAGAACTCGGACAACTCATCGCCGGACCCTTCGCAGCCAAAGTCCTCGGCGAATTCGGTGCCGAGGTCATCAAGGTCGAGCCGCCGCTGACGGGTGATCCGCTGCGTAAATGGCGTCTGCTGCATAACGGTACATCGGTGTGGTGGGCCGTACAGTCGCGCAACAAAAAGTCGGTCACCCTCGATTTGCGTCAGCCGCAAGCCCAGGAAGCGGTTCGGCGCCTGATCCGCGATGCGGATGTGCTGATCGAGAACTTCCGCCCCGGTACCCTCGAAGGTTGGGGGCTGGGATGGGAAGCGTTGCACGCAATCAACCCGCGTCTGATCATGCTGCGCATCTCTGGCTACGGACAGACGGGCCCTTATCGCGATCGACCTGGCTTCGGGGTGATCGGCGAAGCCATGGGCGGTTTGCGGCACCTGTCGGGTGAGGCGGGGCGCACGCCGGTCCGGGTCGGCGTGTCGATTGGTGATTCGCTGGCGGCGATGCAAGGAGTGGTCGGCATTCTGCTCGCCTTGCGTCATCGGGATCAGAATGGCGGGGCAGGTCAGCAGGTAGACGTCGCGTTGTACGAAGCCGTGTTCAACGTAATGGAAAGCCTGATCCCCGAGTATTCGGTCTTCAACGTCGTCCGCGAACCCGCAGGCAGCAGCATGCCGGGTATCGCACCCACGAATGCCTATCGGTGCAACGACGGCAAATATGCGCTCGTGGCAGGCAATGGTGACAGCATCTATAGAAGGTTGATGGAAAAGATCGGCCGGATGGACCTCGCCAACGATCCCGACCTTGCGCACAACGACGGACGGGTCCGGCACGTGGCCCGCATCGACGCAGCGATCTCGACCTGGACTGCCGAGCGCTCGCTGGATGAGGTGCTCGATGCGTTGAACGAGGCGCGCATCCCGGCGGGCAAGATCTACGATGCCGCCGATATCGCCAGCGATCCGCACTATCTGGCGCGAGACATGCTGCTGCAAAGTACACTGGACGACGGTACGCCTGTGACGCTTCCGGGGATCCTGCCCAAATTGCAGGATACGCCGGGTCAAGTGCGCTCGGCCGCGCCAACACTCGGTGAGCACACAGACGCGGTGCTGCAAGCCCATGGCATTGATGCCGACACCCGGGCGCAGTGGCGCACACTCGGGATCATCTAATCAGCCATTCACGTACAGATAGTCGATGGCGGAAGCCCGGTCAGCCGTACTGGCGCGGCCGGGCCGATTCGCTCGGTTTACGTGCGCGATCCCGACCTGAACCTGATCGAGATCAGCGAACCCGTGTCGAGTGCGAACAGCCGCTGATCTGTGCGCACCCCGGTTCGCAATGATCAGCTCAGGCCTGACATCCACCCTTGTCATAACTCCCTTGCTCGGGAACGAAGGCCTTGGCGGCACCCGGCGGGGTGAGGATGTAGGCGCGCCGCCACGGCTGATCGTCGATCAGCTTCCAGCGATGGCCAGGTCCTGTGGTGTCCTGGGCGAGCAAGACTTCGCCTGGATGCAGCACGAAATTTTCCCCGCCGGTGGTAGAGAACTCCAGCGTGCCCGACAGGGTGATCACGTACTGCTCCTCAGGTGCCGGGTGCCAGTTGTAAGTGGAGTGAGCGGGGGTTTCGGAGAAGTGCAGGGCGTGGGTGTCGACCATTGCCGTTTGATCGAGGGTGCCCCGCACTACGTGGGTGAGGTTGTCCGCGCCGGTGCACAAGCGAAAGGCTTTGATGCCCTGGGTCGATACCGCCGCAGGAGCTGCTGCCGCGAAGGCTCCGCCGCCGAGAGGCAGCATGACCGTGGCAACAAGCAGCGCCCACGGAGCTGAGCGTCTGCGCGTTGAGCGAGGCGAGACCTTGGTCGTGTGAGAGGGGGTCAGTTGCATAAGGCTTACCTGATATCGAGAAACGGCGTGCAGCCTCGGGCTTCAGTCGATGGCCGTGGCAGGTTTCGGGCCGCAATGCCCGCGCCGAGAATAGAACCACATCGCAGGGCGGTTAAAAATTATCTTTAATTTCATGTCGATACTCGTACAAACCCTGTTTCAGACGGGCTGATGGTCAACGTCCAGCGGCACGATGGGGCATTGGGCAGGTGCGCGTCACGTGTCGAGCCTGTTGCCATCTGCATCGACACGCTCGGATATGCAAGAGAATCGTCAACTGAACTGCAACTGAACAGCACTGTGTCAAAGCGGTAAAACCTTTGGATACCTGAACTTATCGCTGTTTTGACTCTCTGATGCCGGTAGCCATTGATCGCGGCGGCCTGATAAGCTCGCGGCTTTACTCGTTTGCCCTTTTGGCGCATGAACAAGGAATTAGCATGAAACAGCATCGGTTGGCAGCGGCGATTGCCCTGGTCGGTCTGGTACTCGCAGGTTGTGACAAACAAGCCAGCACTGTCGAGCTGAAAACTCCAGCACAAAAAGCGTCTTACGGCATCGGTCTGAACATGGGCAAAAGCCTGGCTCAAGAAGGCATGGACGATCTGGATTCCAAGGCTGTGGCCCTGGGTATTGAAGACGCTGTAGGCAAGAAAGACCAGAAACTCAAAGATGAAGAGCTGGTTGAAGCTTTCGCCGCGCTGCAGAAGCGTGCCGAAGAGCGTATGGCCAAGATGAGCGAAGAGTCGGCAGCGGCCGGCAAGAAGTTCCTGGAAGAAAATGGCAAGAAGGACGGCGTTGTAACCACCGCGTCGGGCCTGCAGTACCAGATCATCAAGAAAGCCGATGGTCCGCAGCCAAAGCCGACGGATGTGGTCACTGTCCACTACGAAGGCAAACTGACTGACGGCAAGGTGTTCGACAGCTCCGTCGAGCGCGGCAGCCCGATCGACCTGCCGGTTGGCGGTGTGATCCCAGGTTGGGTCGAAGGTCTGCAACTGATGCACGTGGGTGAGAAGATCAAACTCTTCATCCCGAGCGACCTGGCTTACGGCGCGCAGAGCCCGAGCCCGATGATCCCGGCCAACTCGGTTCTGGTCTTCGATCTGGAACTGCTCGGCATCAAGGATCCGGCAGCGGCGCCAGCACCAGGTGCTGACGAAGATGACGCGGCTCCAGCGGCATCGGCTCCGGCCAAGAAGTAACGCAACACCTGGCTACTGAAAACGCCCTGTCTCGACAGGGCGTTTTTGTATGCGGCGTATTTCCCGAACGCTTGGCGGTGTGCACAGTCCCACTATCATGGGGAGGGCGGTCGTATTGTCCGACAGTCCTTTATTGATGGCGGATAGCCTCAACAAGGCTTCCAAGTCAACGAATTCATGGGTTTTTTTATGTGAGTAAAAAACGCCCGATTTAACCCCGGGCCCCTGATAGCGGGGGCTTCAGGGTAAAAACGGACGGCTGTTCACAAGGTTATCCACAACAAATGTGGATAACCTTGGCGCACGGCCCGACGGGTTCTTGAAACTGATGTGTATCGCCACCTTTTCTGAGCGGGAGTGAACATGAAAGCACCGTGGAACCTGATTCGTTACTTGCCTGGAGCGCGTCGTCTCATTGCTGCGGGACGCCTCCCGGGACTTCTGTTCGCTGTGGCGCGCAAGGGCAACAGCGAAGGCAGTCGTCTGGGCAAGCTCAAAGACGACCTGCGTCTTCTCCAGGGGTTATGCCTGGCGTACTGGCGTGGCGAATACCGTGACATCAGCCCCAAGGCCATCTTGTCCATCGTTGCAGGCCTGATGTACTTCCTGAGCCCGCTGGACGCGATTCCGGACTGGATTCCCGGCCTGGGCATGTTCGATGACATCGCGGTGCTGGCCTGGGTGATGAAACACCTGACCGACGAACTCGACGCTTTCCGCGCCTGGCGTGATCAGCAGCCGCCCGAAAAACTGATCGTGGTCGAGCGATTGCCTGAAACCCAGGCATTACTGGAGAAAGAGAAACGCATTGATTGAGTGAAGCGTTTGAGCACAAGTGATGGTCTTGCGCTGTTAAGATGCCACCTAAGGAGCAAACCTGTCCGAAATGTGGCGTTTTCCTGCAAGGGGAGTCTATGGATCTTCAAGTGATATCTCGTGATGGCGAGCCGGAATATGCGGTGCTTCCCTGGGCTCAGTATCAAGCGCTGCTAAAAGCCGCCGGCCTGGCTGAAAAGCCTCGCTCGCCAGTGGATCAGCCGAGACTTGAAGTTGCCGACCATCCAGCTTTCGACCAGTTGGGTGCTCTACGCGATGCCAAGGGCCTGGACGTCTCGACACTGGCGCGCGCCGTGGGGATCAGTCCGTCCTACCTTGAATTGATCGAAAGCGGCACCCGTGAGCCCGATGCTGCCATCAAGCGTAGCCTGGCATGGGAGCTGGGTGTTCCAGGCTGGCGGGGTGAGTCATGAGCGTGCGCATCAGCCGTCAGCATTGGGACGGGTTGTTGAACGAGCTCGATCATGCGTGTCGCCAGCGTCATTTGGTGACCTACCGCGCCTTGCTGGAGCGCCTGCAACTCCCCAGTCCGGCGATGCAGACGCTGACCGCAGCGCTTGAGCATCTGGCGGCAATGGATGCCCGTGCCGAACGGCCACTGCGCAGTTCGCTGGTGATCAGCCAGGGTGCAAGTCGTCTGCCACGCCCCGGCTTCTTTGAATGTGTCGAACGCCTTGGGCGCTTTTCCGGACCTTCAGATGGTGTAGCGGCCGCGTCCTGGCACGCAGCCGAGGTGGTGCGCGTGTTCGAGTACAGCTACCCAGACGTCGAAGCCCAGACGGGCAGCGCGTGATGTGCCAAACGGGACGCTTTGCGTCCCGGGGACCAGGCCCCGCACCCGCGTCATCAACGATTCGCGCTGTCTCCCTTACGCTTCCACCAGCAAGTCCAGTCGCGACGAGTCGATGACATGAATGCTGGCGCCCGCCACATCCTTGGCGAAATGTTTGGCTTGTGAGGCAAGGTCGGCCAACTGGCTGGCGTTGACGTGTACGCAGTTCTCTTCGCGCAAATGCACCACGCCGATCGACAGTGACAGCAAAGGAAACTCCTGACGCTGCCCTTGGCGATTAAGCGCTACAAAGCAACCGGACTCCAGATGCTCGGCCCGGTAGAAGCGACGGCACTGGTTCTGGAAGTCCTCCAGCAGGTGGTGCAGGCGTTTCTCCCAGTCTTCGAAGCCCAGCACCATCAGAAAATCATCCCCGCCGATGTGCCCGACGAAGTCCCGGCTCGGGTCGACGCGATCATTCAGGCACTGCGCCAGGCACAGCAGCACTTCATCGCCGCGCGCGTATCCGTAGATGTCGTTGAAAGGCTTGAAGCTGTCGATGTCCACGTAACAGATGATCGATTCGCGGGATTGCTGGATCAGGCGCGTCAGGCATTGCTGAATCGGCACATTGCCGGGCAGCAGGGTCAGCGGATTGGCATAGCGCGCCTGCTGGATCTTCATTTCGGTGATCAGCTTGAGCACGTCGATCACCCGGCCCAGCCCGATATAGGCACCATTGGAGGTGATGATGAAGTCTTCTTCGATCCGTTGACGGGCGCGGCTGGTGAGCAGGCGGCTGACCTGTTGCAGCGACTGGCTGACCTCCACGGCCAGAAAGTCATCGCTCATCAGGCGGCTGATCGGCTTGCGGGCGAACAGCTCGGTGCCAAACGGCTTGAGCAGCGCCTCCGAGAGCGAATGGCGATGGACGATGCCGCAAGGCCGGCCTTCGTCATCCAGCACGGCCAGCGAGTTGAGGTTGGCTTGCTTGCGAAACGCTTCCAGCACGTCGGCGGTCGGTGTGGACTGGCTGACGGATGGCTGCGGGCTCAGCAGCGCGGAAAGGTCGGACGCTTCCTCGTTCAACGTCTGCGCAGGTGCGTCGGCCTTGGGCAGCATGGCGCGGGTATCGCGCGGCGGGCGCTCTTGCGGACGAGCCAGCAGATAGCCCTGTACCAGGTCCACGCCCATGTCAGTCAGCGCCGACAGCTCCTCGGGCAGCTCGATGCCCTCGGCAATCACGATGGCTCTTGAGGCCTTGGCCATTTGCAGCATGGAGCCGACGAACTCACGCTTCACCGCATCCTGATGAATGCCGTCGATGAAGTGTCGATCGATCTTCACGTAATCCGGCCGCAGCTCCGACCACAGGCGCAGGCTGGAATAACCCGCGCCCAGATCGTCCAGCGCAATGGAAAATCCCATGTCCCGGTAGTGATGGAGCGCGTTGTACAACAGATCAAAGTCGTCGGTCGGCATTTGCTCGGTCAGCTCGATCACCACGTCCTTGGGCGCAATGCCGTAGCGACGCAGCATCTCAAGGGTACGCCCGGGCGGGTGAGAGGTTTCGAGCAATGATTCCGGGGACACGTTGAGGAACAGCTTGCCGGGCAGCTTTTGCTGGCTGAAACGACGACACGCACTTTCGCGGCAACTCAGTTCCAGCTCGCTCAGGCGACCTGCCTGGCGCGCGATGGCGAACAGATTCAGCGGGGAGTGCAACGGACTGTTGGACGGGCCGCGGGTCAAGGCCTCATAGCCCAGAATGCTGCGTTGCGACAGCGAGATGATGGGCTGAAACAGGCTGTGCAATTCGCTACGAGCCAGAATGGAACTCAATGCGCCCAGCTGTTCGGTCACGGTCATGATCATCTCGATGGCAATAAAAAGGGCTGAACGCCTTCACGTTCAGCCCGTTATTTCACGACAGCTTCATGACTGTTTGATGACCGTTGCTGCTAATTGGCCATCAAACGCCATACGCCGCCTATTTCTTTGCAACGGAAGCACTGAGGCCCAGATAGTCGATCAGAATGCGACCGGTTTCGGACAGGTACGCATCGTCTTCCGGCTTGGTCTTTTCGTCTTCGACCGGCAGAGCGTCTTCGTCCTCTTTCTTCAGTTCCTTGAGCGGTTCTTCACCCTTGGCCTTGCGGCGGGTGTTTTCCAGTGCCAGCTGCTTGCTTTCGATGGACGCATGTTCAGCGCGGCGATCAGCTTCATTGAGGCTGACGGTCTTCTCGTTCATGAGTTTCTTGGCCAGCGCCAGGCGATCCTCGATGAACACGAACTCGGCATCCTTGGCGGAGCGCGCCTCATGACGGGCCTGGAGTTGGGCCAGGAATGGCTTGAACGGGTCGATGGCTGGCTTGATCGCCGGTTTGATGCTGTCCCACGGCATGGCCTCGGGCAGGGCGCTCTCGCCGATTTCCTTGGTGTCGATCAGCGACGGGTAGGTGATGTCCGGCACCACGCCCTGATGCTGGGTGCTCTGTCCGGAAACCCGGTAGAACTTGGCCAGGGTCAGCTTCAGCTCGCCATGGTTCAGCGGCTGAATGGTCTGTACGGTGCCCTTGCCGAACGTCTGTCCGCCGATGACCAGTGCACGGTGGTAATCCTGCATGGCGCCCGCGAAAATCTCGGAGGCCGACGCAGACAGGCGGTTCACCAGCAGCGCCATCGGGCCTTTGTAGAACGCGCCTTTGGCCTCGTCTTCCAGAACATCGACCTTGCCGTCCGCGTTACGCACCAGCACGGTAGGGCCGCGGTCAATGAACAGACTGGTCAGCTCGGTGGCTTCCTGCAGCGAACCACCGCCGTTGTTGCGCAGATCCAGCACCACGCCGTCGACCTTCTCGGCCTGCAGCTCGGTCAGCAGTTTCTTCACGTCACGGGTAGTGCTCTTGTACTCGGGATCGCCGGCACGATAGGCCTTGAAGTCCAGGTAGAAGGCGGGGATATCGATGACGCCCAGCTTGTAATCCTTGCCATCCTGATTCAAGTGCAGGATCGACTTCTTCGCAGCCTGTTCTTCCAGCTTCACCGCTTCACGGGTGATGGCCACGATCTTGGTGGTCTGATCATTCGGCGCATTGCTGGCCGGGATGATTTCCAGACGCACCACCGAGCCTTTCGGGCCGCGGATCAGCTTGACCACTTCATCCAGACGCCAGCCGATGACATCGACCATTTCCTTGTCGCCCTGGGCAACCGCAACGATCTTGTCGGCTGGAGCGACCTGCTTGGTCTTGGCCGCAGGACCTGCCGGCACCAGGCGCACGATCTTCACGTTGTCGTTGTCGCTTTGCAACACGGCGCCGATGCCTTCCAGCGAGAGGCTCATGTTGATGTCGAAGTTTTCCGCGCTGTCGGGCGACAGGTAGTTGGTGTGCGGATCGTAGGACATGGCGAACGTGTTGATGTACGCCTGGAAGATATCTTCAGCGCGGGTCTGGCCCAGACGAGCCAGTTGATTCTTGTAGCGCTTGGTAAGGGTTTCCTGGATCTTCGCCGGGTCCTTGCCTGCAATTTTCAGACGCAGGACTTCGTCCTTGACGCGTTTGCGCCACAGTTCGTCGAGCTCGGCGGTGTCCTTGGGCCATGCGGCGTCCTTGCGGTCCACCAGCAGGGTTTCCTTGGTGTTGAGGTCGATCTTGTCGACGCCCTTGGCCAGTTCTGCAAGCGCAAAGTCCAGACGCGCCTTGATGCGGTCCAGGTAGCGCTTGTAAATAGTGAACCCTGGGTTCAGGTCGCCACTCTTAAGGAAGTCGTCGAACTGGAACTGCCACTTGTCGAACTCGGCAATGTCGCTGGCCATGAAGTAGCTGCGCGACGGGTCCAGTTGCTTGATGTAGCTCTGATAGATGATTGCCGAACGCTTGTCGTCTAAAGGCGGCTTGCTGTAGTGATGGCGCTTGAGCAACTCGACTACATTGAGGCTGGCAACCACTTCGTCGCGGTCCGGCTGAAGATTATCCCAGCTGTTGGCGGCAAAAGTGCTGGCTGACATCGGCAAGACGCTGAGGCCGACAAACAGGGCGAGGGCGGAGCTTGGGAATAGTTGCTTCATGCTGATTCGACGCGAGGACAATTGATAACGCATATTAGGCCGTCTTTGAGGTCGCCGGTTCCTTTGGACCCGGCCGCATAATGCAAAAGCCCGGGCAAACAGCCACGGGCTCAGTCTGGACTCACTATGGAGGCACTGTGAAGGCATTGCAAGGCGTGGAAGGACATGTGGAATGGGTGGAAGAGCCAAGTCCGGCTCTCGATGTGGGGCAGGTTCGTATCAAAGTCGCTGCGGCGGGTTTGAATCGGGCCGATCTGTTGCAACGTGCCGGGAAATATCCGCCGCCGCCGGGTGTCACCTCGGTTCTGGGGCTGGAGTGCTCAGGAGTCATTGCTGAAGTCGGTCCGGGCACGTCCTGGCTGGTCGGAGACCGCGTCTGCGCGCTGTTGGCGGGCGGGGCGATGGCCGAAGAAGTGGTGGTCGATGCACGTCATGTGCTGCCGGTGCCAGAAGGCCTGTCGCTGCATGAAGCCGCCGCGATCCCCGAAGTTTACGCCACTGCCTGGCTGAACCTGTTTCAGCTCGCCGGTGTGAAGCCCGGTGAAAAGGTCTTGCTGCACGCGGGCGCAAGTGGTGTTGGTTCAGCCGGTATTCAGCTTTGCAAGGCGTTCGGCAGCCCGGTCTGGGTCAGCGTCGGTTCGACCGAGCGGCTGGCTTATTGCGTCGAATTGGGCGCGCAGGGCGGCGTGGTGCGCAGCGAGAGTCTGGAAGGCTTGAGCGATTTTGCACCGTTCGACGTCATTCTCGATCCGGTCGGCGGCAATTACGCCGAACTGAACGTCAAGCTGCTCGGCCTGGACAGTCGCTGGGTGCTGATCGGCACGATGGGCGGGCGTGAGGCACAGGTGGATCTGGCTCATGTGCTGGGCAAACGGATTCAACTGATGGGCTCGACGCTGCGCAGTCGTGATGAAACGTTCAAGGCCGATCTGCTGCGTGATCTGGGGCAATTCGTCTGGCCGCTGTTCACCGAAGGCCGCTTGAAGCCGCAACTGGCCAAAACCTTTGCGATCAACGACGCAGAGGCCGCGTTCGAAGAGCTGGCGACCAATCAGGTGTCCGGCAAGATCGTGCTGGTGATCGACGAAAGTCTGAAGTGATGAGCGCGGCCCTTATGGGCCGCGCATTTCAGAAAGAGTCTTGGTAACCACTCGTCTGTGGGAGGCGGTGTTTCCTGGATGAACCGCCTCAGGTCCAGCTATGCACCGGCCATCCTGCTTTCTGCGCATGTTCGAGCAGCGTAGGGTCAGGATTGACCACATTGGGATGGTCGACCTTGAGCAGCAGCGGCAGGTCGTTGCGCGAATCTGAATAGAAACTCGCCCCCTCCAGGTTTTCCCCTTCGGCATCCAGCCAGTCCATCAGTCGGGTGATCTTGCCTTCGCGGTACGTCAGCACGCCGACTGTGGCGCCGCTGTAAACGCCGTGTTGCACATCCAGTTCGATGCCCAGCACTTCGTCGATGCCCAGACGCTCGGCGATCGGTTTGACCAGGTGCACGCCCGAGGCGGAGATCACCAGAATCCGGTCGCCATTGGCGCGATGCCGGGCGATGCATTTGCAGGCATCGCTGTAGATGATCGGCTCGATCACGTCCTCTACCCAAGGGCCCACCAGGTGATCGATTTCCTCCGGGGTGCGGCCGGCCATTGGTTCCAGGCTGAACGCCATGTAATCTTCCATTGCCAGTTTCCCGGCGCTGTAGGCGGCCATCAGCTCGTCGTTGCGCTGCATGAACGACACCGGATCGACCCAGCCTAGGCGGCCCATCTGCTCGCTCCACAGGGTGGCGCAGTCGCCGCCGATCAGGGTTTCATCCAGGTCGAAAATTGCTAAAGCCATTGCGTACATCCTTAAATCAGTTGTCGGTCAAGCCACCGGGCACAGCGCCGAGGGCTCGATATTCAACGTCACCCTGCGGCCGTCGGGGTGCAGATCATCCGCGCTGCGGTTGAGTACGTCGACCACCAATTCCACACCGCGCGCCTGCACGCGGTAACGAATGACGTTGCCCAGCAGGCTGTGACTGCGCACTTCACCTTCCAGTTCGCCGGTCAGGCTCAGTTGGATGGATTCCGGGCGAATTGCAATGCGGCTGTTGATCGGGCGCTGCATCAGACGGCTGGCGTCGTCGGCTTCCAGCAGGTTGTAGTTGCCGATGAAGCCTGCGGCGAACGCGTCCACTGGCGCGGTGTACAAGGTTTCGGCATCACCGCTCTGTACGATACGGCCCTGATTCATCAGGAAGATGCGATCCGACATGGTCAGCGCCTCTTCCTGATCGTGGGTCACGAAAATAGTGGTCAGGCCCAGCTCGCGCTGGATCGCACGAATCTGTTCACGCAGGTGTTTGCGAATCCGCGCATCCAGTGCCGACAGCGGCTCATCCAGCAACAACAGGCGTGGGCGGGTCACCAGCGAGCGGGCCAGAGCCACGCGCTGGCACTGGCCACCGGACATCTGATGCGGATAGCGCTTGGCGAAGTCCTGCAGTTCCACCAGCTTGAGAATCTCAGCGACCCGCTTCTGGCTGTCGTCGGCACTGACCTTCTGCATGCGCAGGCCGAAGGCGACGTTTTGCTCCACCGTCATGTTGGGAAACAGCGCGTAGCTCTGGAACACCATACCGATGTTGCGCTTCTGTGGGGTCAGCGGAACAAGGTCCTGGCCGTCCAGCAGGATGCGGCCGCTGTTGACCGACGTCAGGCCCGCGATGCAGCGAAGCAACGTGGACTTGCCACAGCCGGACGGGCCGAGCAGGGTGACGAATTCGCCTTTCTCGATGCCGCAATTGATGTCGCTGAACACCGCCGTGCTGGCGTAGCTTTTCTGCAGGTTTTCAATGCTGACAAAACTCATTTCAGTCTTTGTCCTTGTTCAGTCGATTGGCGGCCCAGGTCAGCACCAGCACGAAGAGGAAGTAGGAAATCACCAGTGCGCTGTTGAAGTGGCCACTGCTGTTGCGCATGTTGTTCAGGTAGACCTGCAGGGTTTCGTAGCGTGTACCGACGAGCAGGTTGGCGAACACGAATTCGCCGAACAGAAAAGAGAACGACAGCAGCAGGGCAATCATCAGGCCCTTGCGCAGGTTCGGCAGCACCACCAGAAACGCCGCCTGCCAGGTGCTGGCACCCAATAGCTGGGCACTGTCCATCAGGTCGGTCAGGTTGATCGCCTGCAGGTTGTTGGTGATGGCGCGGTACATGAAGGGCAGAGCAACGGTGAAGTAACAGCCGATCAGGATCCACGGCGTGCCGACCATCGCCATCGGGCCTGAGCCATACAGCTGCAGCAGACCCACCGACGACACCACGGGTGGCACCGCAAAGGGCAGCAGGATCAGGATGTTCATCAGGCCGTCGAGCCGCGGGAAGTGGTAATGCACCACGAACAGCAACGGCAGAATCAGCACCACGGAGAGGACCAGCGCACCGACACAGACCAGCAGCGATTGCCCGAAGGCCGCCAAAAAGCGCGGGTCGCTCCACAGCGCCACGTACCATTTGAAGGTGAGGCCGCTGGGCAGAATGGTCGCCGACCAGCTGGTGGCAATCGAGTACAGGAACGTGCCGGCCAGCGGCAGCAGAAGGATCAGAAACAGCAGATAAACCACGGTCTTGTGGTAGATCCCGGCGGGCCCCTTTTCAACGCGAGACATGGTAGCTCCTTTTCAACAGCCACTGATGGATCAACGTCACCAGGGTCATGAGTCCTACCAGAATCATCGCCAGCGCACTGGCCATGTTCGGATCGAGCGTGATGTCGCCCGCCACCATGGCAGCGATGCGAATCGGCAGTACGTTGAAGTTACCCGTCGTCAGCGCATAGACCGTGGCGTACGCCCCCAGGGCATTGGCCAGCAGAATGACGAACGTGCCGAGCAGCGCAGGTGTCAGTACGGGCAGACCGATGTAGCGCCAGAACTGGAAGCTGCTGGCACCCAACAGGGCAGCCGATTCGTTCCAGTCTTCGCGCACGGCATCGAACGCCGGGTACAACAGCAGAACGCCGAGCGGAATCTGGAAGTAGGTGTAGAGAATGATCAGGCCGGTCTTGGAGTAGAGGTTGAAGTCATCGATGATCCCGGCGTCTTTCAGGATCAAGGTCAGCGCGCCGTTGAAACCCAGCAGGATGATGAACGCGAACGCCAGCGGAACGCCGGCGAAGTTGCTGGTCATGTTGGCGAACGAATTCACAAAGTCGCGCAGTCGCGAATTCACCTTGCGCAATGAATAGGCGCCCAGGATCGAAATCAGAATGCCGAACAGGCTCGACCAGAAACTGATCTCCAGGCTGAACTGTATAGCCTGCCGATAGAAGCGCGAATTGAAGGCCTTGCTGAAGTTTTCCAGGCCCCAGCCACTGTCGCTTTGCACGCTGTGGATCGCCACCCAGAACAGCGGGGCGATCTGAAATACGATGAAAAACAGCGCAAACGGCACCAGGCACAACAGCGCCAGCCACTTGCCTCGGGTAAAGGTGGTCAATTGAGCATCTCCCGGCAGACGGGTTTGTCGTGTGGCACGCCGAGCAGTTCGCAGATCGTGCCGCACAAGTCGGTCTGGCGCGGCTTGGCGTCCGGGTCCAGGCTGAAGGCTTCACCCAGCACGAACAGCGGCACTTCACGCTCCTCCGGGAGCAGGCCATTGTGCGAGCGGTCGTTGTTCATGCCGTGATCGGCAGTGATCAGCACCTGATAGCCCCCATCCAGCCAGCCTTGCAGGTAATCGGCCAGGATGATGTCGGCGCTGCGTGCACTGTTGCGGTACTGCGGTGTATCGAGGCCGTGCTTGTGCCCGGCGTCGTCAATGTTCATCGGGTGGATCAACAGAAAGTCCGGTTCATGTTTCAGGCGCAGGCTCTCGGCGTCGGCGAACAGGTGCGAATCGGGATAGTGATCGACCCAATAGAACAGCCCATGCTGGATCGGCAACTGCGGTGCATCGGTGTGACGGTCGCGCGCTGCGTTGAACGGCGTGCGGTTGTACAACTCGCTGACCCAGTGGTAAGCGGCGGCTGCCGTGCTCAGTCCGGCATCGCGGGCATAGTGGAACACGCTGCGCTCACGGGACAGGCGCGAAACGTTGTTATGAACGATGCCGCTTTCGATGGGCGCGACACCGGTCAGGATGCATTCGTACAGCGGGCGTGACAGCGCGGGCAGCTCGCATTCCAGCTTGTACAGCGCTGCGCGTCCGGCGGCATGCCAGGCCTGAAGGTGGCCCATCGCATGCCGGGCCACGTCGTAGTTGAGGCCGTCGAGCACGACGAGAATGACGTTGTGTTTCATGAGCGACTCGCTTGCACGCAGATAAGACAGGATCACGCACGGGCTTGCAGACTCGCCCGTGCGTGAGGTGCGACCTCAGTGTTGAGTCGCGCAACGGATCAGTTCATCTCGATGATGACTTGCTCGTTCCACTTCTGAGGCAGCGATTTGGAGGTTTTTTCCCAGGCTTCAGGGTTCTTGATCGGTGTCACGTTTTTGTACTGCTCGTTGGGCAGCAGCTTGGCCTGTACCTCTTCAGGCAGCTTGATATGCTCGGCACGAATCGGACGTGCGTTGCCCTTGGCCAGATTGATCTGGCCTGCGTCGCTGAAGATGTATTCGCGGGTCAGCTTGGCGGCGTTCGGGTGTTTGGCGTACTTGTTGATGATGGTGGTGTAACCGGAAATCACCGAGCCGTCGGATGGGATCAGCACCACGTAATCATCAGGCTTGGCCATCTTGGCCTTGTAGCTCAGGCCGTTGAAATCCCAGACCACGCCCACTTCGACTTCACCTTTTTCGATGGTCTGGATGGTCGGGTTGGCCAGCGACAGACGTTTCTGTTTGGCAAGTTCGGTGAACAGTTGCAGGCCTGGCTCAATGTTGGTCTCGTCGCCCTTCATGGCGAAGGACGCGGCCAGAACGCCGTTGGCGGCCTGTGCTGCGGTGCTCACGTCACCGATGGACACCTTGTACTTGCCGGTTTTCAGGTCGGCCCAGGTTTTCGGGATCTCCGATCCGTGCAGCAGGTTCTTGTTGACGATAAACGCGATGGTGCCGGTGTAGGCCAGAGCCCAGTGGCCTTCCTTGTCTTTGGCCCAGTCCGGAACCTGGCTCCAGGTGCTTGGCTTGTAAGGCTGGGTAACGCCCTTGGCGACGGCGATAGGTCCGAAGGCGGCACCCACGTCGCCGATGTCAGCGCTGGCGTTGTCTTTTTCCGCATCGAACTTGGCCACTTCCTGCGCCGAACTCATGTCGGTGTCCATGTGCTTGAGACCGTACTTGGCTTCCAGATCAGTCCAGGTGCCTTTCCAGTTCGCCCAGTCATCGGGCATGCCGACGCTATTGATCGCGCCTTCGGTCTTGGCGGCTGCTTCCAGGGTCTTGAGGTCTGTGTCCGCAGCCATGGCCGCCGTGCTCAGGGCGATGGCTGAACCGAGGAGTGATGCCAACAAAAGATGTTTCATTCGAAGCTCCTAGTGCACTTCTTTACCGGAAGTGTTCGTTGCGGATGGTTTGGTCTAGATCAGCAATACCTGAGCCAAGTTAGGCCTTTTGCATGACATTTTCGTGTCGGGCAGCGTGGCTGATTCCACATTGCCTGCATTCGGGCAGTGCCTGGCGCTAAGCGTAGACCACGCTGAAGTGCTTGCCCTTCAAGGGCTTGAGGGCTGTTCACGCAGCGCTTGGCATGGATCATGAAGCACGCTGTCACCGGGCGGTCATAAACCCGGCCTAGGCTTGCGGCAGCAGGGTTGATGACGAAGACAGGGGCACAAGCGTGCTCCATGACGGGGCTGGTCTAGTCCAGACAGGTAGCGGAATGCGCGAAGATGTGCCACGAGCGGTAACAACCATTTGCAGTGCCCTACAGGAGCAGATCGAGCACGGCCTTTTGCCGCCTGGCAGTAAGCTGCCTGCCGAGCGCAAGTTGAGCGAAGTGTTCGACACGACGCGCATCACGTTGCGCGAGGCGCTCGTTCAGCTTGAGGCGCAAGGGCTGGTGTATCGCGAAGAGCGACGTGGCTGGTTTATTTCGCCGCCGCGCCTGGCCTACGACCTGATTCGTCGCAGTCACTTTCATGCCATGGTCACGGCGCAGGGACGACTGGCGCAGACTCAGGTTCTATCCGCGCGCCTGCAACCGGCGTCGGCGGCAATCTGCGCCATGCTGGAGCTGCCCGCGTTATCCAGCGTGATCCAGATCTGCCGGGCGCGACGTATCGACCAGCGTCTGGTGCTGTACGTCGAGCACTACCTCAATCCGGAATTCTTTCCGGGGATTCTGGATTTCGATATGGAGCAGTCGCTGACCGAGCTGTATGCCCGTCAATACGACCTGCGCTACGGCCAGGTGCGTTTCGAGATGGTGCCCACTGCGTTGCATGCCGAAGCCGCGTCTGCCTTGAAAGTCTCGCTGGGCAGTCCGGGCCTGCGCATCGCGCGGGTCAATTACGACCAGCAGGGTCGCCTGATCGACTGCGACCTGGAGTACTGGCGTCATGACGCCATTCACGTGAGCGCAATGGTGCGGGATATCTGAAGGCAATGCACCACGTCCGCAGGCTGGCACCTGCGAACGGGATGCTTCAGCGCTCGGCGTTACGGCAGCTCGTGGCTGGCGTAGAACGCAGTGAGCACTTTGACCAGGTGCGCAAGGTCATGGCTGCCGGCCAGCTCGCGAATCGAGTGCATGGCGAAGGTGGGCAAACCGATGTCGACCGTGCGGATGCCCAGATGGCTGGCCGTGATCGGCCCGATGGTCGAACCGCAGGCCATGTCGCTGCGCACTACAAAACTCTGTACAGGTACTTCTTCGGCCATGCACAGGTGACGGAAGAAACCGGCGGTTTCGCTGTTGGTGGCGTAACGCTGGTTGCTGTTGACCTTGATCACCGGCCCTGCGTTGAGCTTCGGCCCGTGGTTGGCGTCGTGCTTTTCGGCGTAGTTGGGATGAATGCCGTGGGCATTGTCTGCTGAGATCAGCAGCGATTTCTGTATGGTGCGAACGTAGTCTTCGCTGCTTGGCAGCAGGCGCTGGACGATCTGTTCCAGCATCGCGCCATCTGCACCACAGGCCGAGGACGAACCGACTTCTTCGTGATCGGTGCACACCAACAGGGCGGTTTCATCGGTATCGCTGTTGAGCAATGCTTGCAGCCCGGCGAAGCAGGACAGCAGATTGTCCAGCCGTGCACCGGCGAGGAAGTCGCCGTTCAGGCCGACTACTGCAGCGCTCTGCGTATCGTAGAAGCTCAGCTCGTAATCGAGTACCACGTCGGCGTTCAGGCCGTGTTCGCGCGCCAGTTGATCGGTCAGCAGGGCGCGGAAGTCGGCCCGCTCGTCACCGGCGACCTGAGCCAGAATCGGCGGCAGTTCGTTTTGTGGATTGATCGCCCAGCCTTCATTGGCGGTCCGGTTGAGGTGGATGGCCAGGTTGGGAATGATTGCGATCGGCAGCTTGAAGTCGATCAACTGGCTTTCGACCTTGCCGTCACGACGGAAGGTGACGCGGCCCGCCAGTGACAGGTCGCGGTCGAACCAGGGTGCCAGCAATGCGCCGCCGTACACTTCGACGCCCAGTTGCCAGAAGCCCTGACGCTGCAGCTCGGGCTGTGGCTTTACCCGCAGGCACGGGCTGTCGGTGTGTGCGCCGACCATGCGAATGCCACCGGTCAGTGGCGACTGGCGACCCATGCGGAAGGCGACAATGGAGGAGTCATTGCGGGTGACGTAATAGCGCCCGCCGGTTTCGATAGACCAGGTGTCGCGCTCGTCCAGACGCTGGAAACCTGAAGCTTCAAGGTGTTGAACGAGGGTGGCGGTGGCGTGGAACGGTGTAGGAGAGGCCTTGAGGAAATCGATGAGGCCTTTATTCAACTCTTCGCGCATAACTAGCTCCAGACAGCAATGGCGCGAGTTTACCGCATTGGCCATGAACTCTGTACGTGGGATACATCCCTGTGTTTCATCGTCATACGAGATCGTGGGAGGTGACGTGCAAGCGATGCGGTGCCGCAAGCGCCCTGTCAGCGACTGAACCGACACCATCGCCGGCAAGCCGCCGCCCGCAAGGGATAGCGTCTTTTCAGCCGGTTACGTGGTGTTGAAAGGTATTGGACGTGGCGATGAAAGCTGCGATCAAAACGGCGCAGGGCACTCAAACGTCAATCGCTCGCTGGTCACCGGGTGCGTGAAGCTCAGCATGCTGGCGTGCAGGCACAGGCGCGGGTACGCCGCCAGTGCTTCGGGATGTGCATAAAGACCGTCGCCCAGCAACGGATGCCCGATGGACAGCATATGCACCCGCAACTGGTGAGAGCGACCGGTGATTGGCGTCAGCTCGACCCGGCAATGCGTGTCGTAGCGCTCGATGATCTTCCAGAAGGTCAGCGCATGCTTGCCCGCTTCGTGGTCCACCACGTGGCGCGGCTTGGTCGGTGGATCGTAACGCAGGGGTAAATCGATGCTGCCGCTGTCCAGCGCAGGCTGGCCGCAGCACAGTGCGGTGTAGGCTTTTTCGGTTTCACGGTCATGAAACTGGCGTGACAGTTCGCGATGGGTGTCGGCATCGCGCGCCAGCAGGATGATACCCGAGGTTTCCCAATCCAGACGATGGACGATACGGGCTTCTGGGTAGCCGTTTTCCTGCAGGCGGGTAATCAGGCAATCCTTGTTGTCGTCGGCACGACCGGGGACGGAAAGCAGCAGGGTAGGCTTATCGATCACCAGAACGGCAGCGTCCTGATGAATGATGCGGATGTTCGACAACGGCATGCAACGGCCTCGAAACGCGAGAAACGCCAACGGCGGTAAAGGTGCTACCTCTTGGGGAGGGCACCGATACCGCCGTGGGCGACTGCCTGATCAGCGATCAGGCAGAGTGATATTGAGTTCCAGAATCGAACAGCTGCCCTGATTTTCCAGAGCGACCTGTACCTGGTCGGACTCGATATTGACGTATTTACGGATCACTTCCACCAGCTCTTTCTGCAGGGCAGGAAGGTAGTCCGGTGTACTGCGCTGGCCACGCTCGTGCGCAACGATGATCTGTAGACGCTCTTTCGCGACCGAAGCCGTGCTTTCTTTTTTGCGGTCACGAAAGAAGTCAAAAATATTCATTAATTGCTCCCGAACAGGCGTTCAAACAATCCTTTCTTTTTCTGATCCAGGAACCGGTGGTCCACAGTCTTGCCCAGCAGGCGATCAACGGCATCGCTGTAGGCCTGACCTGCGTCGCTCTGTTCGTCCAGAATCACGGGCACGCCCTGGTTGGACGCCTTGAGTACAGCCTGGGACTCCGGAATCACGCCCAGCAGGGCGACAGCCAGGATTTCCTTGACGTCTTCAACGCCCAGCATTTCGCCTTTGCTGACACGCTCAGGGTTGTAGCGCGTCAACAGCAGGTGTTCCTTGATCGGGTCTTCGCCGTTTTCGGCGCGACGGGACTTGCTGGCCAGCAGGCCCAGCATACGGTCCGAGTCACGTACCGACGAGACTTCCGGGTTGGTCACGACGATGGCTTCGTCGGCGAAGTACATCGCCAGGTGCGCGCCGGTCTCAATACCTGCCGGAGAGTCGCAGACGATGAATTCGAACGACTCCTTGAGCTCCATCAGGACTTTTTCGACGCCTTCCTTGGTCAATGCTTCCTTGTCACGGGTCTGGCTGGCTGCAAGTACGAACAGGCCTTCGATCTTCTTGTCCTTGATCAGGGCCTGCTGCAGATTGGCCTCGCCATTGACCACGTTGACGAAGTCATACACGACGCGACGTTCGCAACCCATGATCAGGTCGAGGTTACGCAGGCCGACGTCGAAGTCGACGATGACAGTCTTGTGGCCGCGCAGTGCGAGGCCTGTACCGATAGCGGCGCTGGTGGTGGTCTTGCCCACACCACCCTTGCCGGATGTAACAACGAGAATCTTGGCCAAGGTGAATCACCCCTAGAGGAAAAGGACTTTTGGTCCCTGATGAGCATCCCTTGACGCGGCGTTAGTCGAAGAATTATGGAAATCTTGTGGCCTGATACTGGAAAGAGAGCTCCACGCTGCAACTTTCGACTCAAATGCCGGCTGAGAAGCAATGCTCCTCAGGATTTCCTACAACCTTTACTACGTTTTCGCGACGAATCAGGGATGCTTTGAAAATGGCGGCAGTATCCGTTAAAGCCGAATGATGTTCAACACGTCACCGGACAGGCTGACTTGTACCGGCGAGCCCCACAGCGGGTCCCTGCGCAGGTCTTCGGACACCTTGTACTGCCCGGCGATCGAAATCAGCTCGGCGCTCAGTTGCTGGCAGAAAATCCGTGCCTTGGTATCGCCCTTGATGCCTGCCAGCGCTCTTCCGCGCATTGGGCCGTACACATGGATGTTTCCATCGGCCAGAAGTTCCGCACCGGGACTGACGGGAGCAACCACGACCAGATCGCCACCCTGGGCATAAATCTGCTGACCACCGCGCACCGGCGCGGTGATCACGCGGGTTGGCTTGATGGTGGGCTCGGGTGGTTTTTCCGGAATCTTTTTCGGTGCCTCGACTTCAACCGGGTCCAGTACCCGCTCGCGGGCGCCGGATGGCGGCAACACGGGCAGGTCGACGGCGATGGCGGCCGCGATGTCTTCGATGCGGTTGGCGCGGATCGCCAGGGTGCGCAGCCCGTGCTGGCGGCAGATGCGCACCAGGCCCGGCAGGTCCACCGAGCCTTCGTTGGGCGCGAGCTTGTCCAGAGCCAGGATCAGCGGTGTATTGCTGAAGAAGTTGGGCGCCTGCGCGACCTTGGCCGCCAGTTGCCGGTCAAGCGCTTCAAGATTGGTTCGGGCCAGCTCCATCACGGTGATGGCAAGCATGCTGCCCTTGAGCTGAAATACAGGTTCCGGGTTTTGCGATTCAGTCTGGCTCATGGTCGGCTTACACAACAGCTTGTCGCTAAAAGTGCCGAGACTTATAACGAGAACGCCCGCAGGCCGCAAGCCGGTCGAACCGATGTAGAATGCGCGGCCTTTGTTCTGACGGAAGCCCAAATGGATCGCCCGCGCTTTAACGCCCGTTTCCTTCACCCCCGTTTCTGGCCGCTATGGCTGGGGCTGGGGCTTCTGTGGCTGATCGTGCAGTTGCCGTTTCGTGTGCTGCTAGTCATTGGTCGGCTGCTGGGCGCGGTGATGTACCGGGTCGCCACTGATCGAAAATATATCGCCTCACGCAATCTGGAGCTGTGTTTTCCTCAATTGTCCTCTGCCGAGCGCAAGCGCTTGCTCAAGGAAAACTTCGCCTCCACCGGTATCGCCTTCTTTGAAATGGCCATGAGCTGGTGGTGGTCCAAAGAGCGGCTGGCGAAGCTGGCGCACGTGGAAGGGCTGGAGCATCTGCAGAACGCACGGGACAAGGGTGAAGGCGTCATTTTGATGGCCTTGCATTTCACAACGCTGGAAATCGGCGCGGCCTTGCTTGGTCAGCAGCACACCATCGATGGCATGTACCGCGAACACCGCAATGCGCTGTTCGACTTCGTCCAGCGGCGTGGTCGCGAGCGTCACAACCTCGATTCGCTGGCTGTGGAACGTGAAGACGTGCGCGGCATGCTCAAGCTGCTGCGCGCGGGCCGTGCGATCTGGTATGCGCCGGATCAGGACTACGGCGCCAAACAGAGCGTGTTCGTGCCGCTGTTCGGCATTCAGGCGGCGACTGTGACGGCGACCAGCAAGTTTGCCAAGCTGGGCCGCGCTCAGGTCGTACCGTTCACTCAGCAGCGTCTGGCGGACGGCAGCGGTTACCGACTGGTGATTCATCCGCCGCTGCAGGATTTTCCCGGCGAGAGCGACGAAGCCGATTGCCTGCGCATCAATCAATGGGTAGAAAGTGCTATCACCGAGTGCCCGTCGCAATATCTTTGGGCGCATCGACGCTTCAAGAGTCGACCTGCCAGCGAACCGAAGCTATACAAGAAGCATAAATAAAAAGCAGAAACACAATAAAAAGCGTCGTTGATCATCGAGGTCAGTTGTAGATGCCAGAATCCGCCGTAGCGACCCCTGTTGCACACGATGTCGAGCCTGTCACCGGGCTCATTCTTTCAGGCGGCGGTGCACGTGCTGCGTATCAGGTCGGAGTACTGGCAGGCATTGCCGACCTGTTGCCACCCGGTTCTCCCAATCCCTTTCCCGTCATCGTCGGCACATCCGCCGGTGCGATCAATGCCGTGAAGCTGGCCAGCGGCGCATTGCATTTTCGTATTGCCATCCATCAATTGACCGAGTTCTGGCAGTCATTCCGCAGCCATCAGGTGCTGCGCAGCGACTGGCCCGGCGTGATTCGTCAGGCCGCGCGGTTCTTCGGCCGTAGCATGACCGGACTTGGCCGAAACATTCCGGTGGCCTTGCTCAACAGCTCGCCCTTGCGTGACCTGCTGACCGAACGACTGGACCTCGGCGGGATCAATGCCGCCATCGAGGCTCACCACCTGCGTGCCGTGGCGGTGACAGCATTCGGTTACGAGTCCGGGCAAGCGGTCACTTTCTATCAGGGACGTGGCACCATCGAACCCTGGCTGCGTCACCGGCGCATCGGCAAGCCGACTCAATTGACGGTCGACCACTTGCTCGCCAGCTCGGCCATACCTCTGCTGTTTGCGCCGATCAAGCTGGAGGACGAGTATTTTGGCGACGGCGCAGTACGCCAGTCGGCCCCCATCAGTCCGGCGCTGCACCTGGGTGCCAACCGCGTGCTGGTCGTCGGCGTAAGCGGCAACCCGCGCGGTCTGCAGGCCGGGAAGCAGGCCACGCGACCCACCAGTGGGGCACAACCCAGCCTGGCGCAGATCAGTGGTCACATGCTCAACAGTACGTTCATCGATAATCTGGAAAGCGACATCGAACTGCTCGAGCGGTTGAACATGGCCAGTGCGCTACTGCCGGATGAGCAGGCCCGCTGTCAGCCAGGCCTGGCGCCGGTAGAGGTACTGGTCATCTCCCCGAGCCAGCCGCTGGACGAGATCGCTGCCCGCCATCGTCGCGAGCTGCCACCTGCATTGCGCACCTTTCTGCGCGGTCCGGGCGCGACCAAGACCAGTGGTGCCAGCGTATTGAGTTATCTGCTGTTCGAATCGGGGTACTGCAGCGAATTGATCGAGCTGGGGCGGCACGACGCGATGGCTCAAGGGGCGGAGTTGAAGCGGTTTTTGCGGCTGCCTTGAGGCGTGTGCCGATGGGCAAGGCCAGCGCGAACACATCATGTGTTGATCAGCGCTGGCCCTTTCCCGAGCAAGCTCGCTCATACAAAAAAAACGCCTTTATTCAGCAGGTTGCCTGTTTTTCATACGTTGCTTCCGGCCAGGACAATTGACATCACGCCGTCAAACGATCATCCCGGAAATCGCGCAGTGCCTGTTCGATCTCCTCACGGGTGTTCATCACCAACGGCCCATACTGCACGATCGGCTCTCGCAGCGGTTTGCCTGCGATCAGCAGGGCGCGCGCACCGTTTTCGCTAGTGATGTGCAGTTCGCCTTCATCGCCCAGACGCGCCATGCGGCGAGTGCCGATCGCTTGTGCGCAGCCTTGCACCTCAATGTTGCCTTCATACACGTAGAGCAATGCACGGTGACCTTGCGGGATGCGTGGGCTGATGCCGCTGCCTGCCGGCAGGTGTAAATCGAAATACAGGGGCTCGGTGTCGGGGCGCTGCACGGCGCCGGTCTGTTGAACCTGACCGTCATCGAACTGACCGGCGATCACCACCACGTCGACGCCTGCCTGTGTGGTCAGACGAGGAATGTTTTCCGGTTGGATGTCCTGATAACTGGCATCGGCCAGCTTGTTCTTGCCCGGCAGGTTCAGCCACAGCTGGAAGCCGCGCATCACACCTTCTTCCTGCTCAGGCATTTCGCTGTGGATGATGCCGCGTGCTGCGGTCATCCACTGCACGCCACCGCCTTGCAGCAGACCGACGTTGCCCATGTGGTCTTCGTGGCGCATGCGGCCTTCGAGCATGTAGGTCACGGTCTCGAAGCCGCGATGCGGGTGTGGCGGAAAGCCTGCGATGTAATCGTCGGGTTTGTCGGAGCCGAACTCGTCGAGCATCAGGAAAGGGTCGAACTGCTCGACGCCCTGGCCGCCAAACACCCGCGTCAGGCGCACGCCGGCACCATCGGAAGTCGGCTGGCCGGCCTGGATCGACAGGACTTTACGAAATTGAGTCATGAACATGCACTCCTCATAGGGGGTAATGGACCTATGGTATGCCTGTTGGATCGATAGATGGGTTTGAATAGTGGGGCGGCTTGATCGGATTGATCGATAGATGTGTCGTGTTTTGAAGCTTATGGATGCCCACGTCCGCTTTCTGAAGAGACGCGTAGCCAGCTCCCAAACAAAAACGGCCAGCCCGAGTGATCGGGCTGGCCGTTTTTCAGCGCGTTTCGCTTATTCGGCGATCTGCAACTTGCGTGACTCGGTGTAGACGTAGCGCACCTTTTCATACTCGAAAGGCGAGTTCAACTGGCCATAGCGGAAGCTGGTCACATAGCGTTTGTCGACGGCCCGCAGCACGGTGATTTCCGGGTGATCGTTGCTGACTTCAGCCACGTTCAGGAAGTTGATCTGCGTTTCTGCGGTGTAGTCGACCAGCAGCCCGCCGGTGTCACGCAGGTTGGATGGACCGAACAGCGGCAGCACCAGGTAAGGACCTGCAGGCACGCCATAGAAACCCATCGTTTGACCGAAGTCTTCGCTCTGGCGCGGCAGCCCCATCATGGTCGCCGGATCCCACAGACCGGCAATGCCGATGGTGGTGTTGAGCAGCAAGCGGCCGGTGGTTTCCATCGAGCGTTCGCCCTTGAACTGCAGCAGACTGTTCAGCAGGTTGGGAATGTCGCCCAGGTTACTGAAAAAGTTGCTGACACCGCTGCGCACAAAGCCAGGAGTCACGTAGCGAT
Source organism: Pseudomonas asturiensis (assembly GCF_900143095.1). Lineage (GTDB taxonomy): Bacteria > Pseudomonadota > Gammaproteobacteria > Pseudomonadales > Pseudomonadaceae > Aquipseudomonas > Aquipseudomonas asturiensis. The sequence goes on from NZ_FRDA01000017.1 coordinate 40,662, forward strand.
AGCCGTTCACGACCGGCAGGAACACCCACTCGTCGAAGCGGTAGTTGAAGTGATAGACCCGGCGGTTCCAGGACTCCAGCGGGTCGTAGACTTCCAGGGCATTGATGGACGCACGCTCGAACTCACGCTGGTCCAGGCCCGGGTTGAACTGCAGCGACTTCAACGGCTGGGTGAAACCGTCAGCGTCCACCTGACGTGTGACGGTCGCAGGGTGCTGGGCTTTGTTGCTGGTGTCCGCGTCAGCGGCCTGGGCCGTGCCGGCGCTGAGCAGGGCGGCAAGGAGTAAAAGACGTTTAGCCACGGAAGAACTCCAGCATGGCGTCGCTGTTGACGCGGTAATTGATGTTGCCGCAATGGCCGCCGTAAGGGTAAACGGTCAGGCGATCGCCGAAAGTCTTGCGCAGGAAGCCCAGGTCACCGGAGCCCAGAATCACGTCGTCTGCGTTGTGCATGACTGCAATTTTGGTGTTGCTGTGCAGGTAATCCTTGAGTGCATACAGGCTGACCTGATCCACCAGTTGCAGCAGGCTGCCACCGTCGGTGCGGGCACGCCACATCGGGATTACTTGCTCGGTCAGGTAGCAGTCGAAGTCGCACTGTAGGGCGCGCTTGAGGAAGGGGGTCAGGCTGGTGCCTTCAGTGATCGGAAACTTGGGCGGCGTAATCAGGCCACGACGGTTGATCAGGTCTGAGGTGAACGCGATGTCGGCCGACGAGAAGCGGAACGAGGTGCCGATCAGCATCGCCATCTGTTCATTGGTCAGGTGCTGCTTGGACTGTTGAAAGTCGAACAGCAGGGCGTCGTTAAGGTCGATGTAACCCTTTTGCCGGAAGTAGCGCGTCAGCTTGGCCAACACCAGTTCGTAGAAGGTTGTGGTGTTGTTGATGCCCTTGACGTTGGTCTGCACCAGTTTGTCGAGGTTGCTGATCGAGGTGTACAGATTGACTGGCGGGTTGAGCAACAGCACTTTCTTGAAGTTGAAGCTGCGTCGGGTTTCGTCCAGTTGGCTGACGAATGCAGCATTGAGTGCGCCAAGGCTGTAACCGGTCAGGTAATAGTCGGTAACAGGCAACTGGGCCTGCTGGGCACGGATGGCCTGCATCACCCGATAAAGGTCTTCTGCGTCATCCTTGGAAATGCCGGGCGTGGCGAAGCGTGAAGCCGAGCTCATGAAGTCGTAGCTGGTGGGCGACGACAACTGCACAACATGGTAGCCCGCGCCGTAATACAGCTTTTTCAGGAATTCATTGATGGTGCTGTTGTAAGGCGCGCCCGTGCCTGCAATCAGGAAGATCAGCGGCGCGGCGTGATCCTGTTTGGCCAGGCGGTAGTGCAGTTTCTTCACGGCCCAGAAGTTGTCGGGCAGCGTGAATTCACGCTCAGGGTGCAAGTTAAGCGTGTAGACATCCTGATCGATGTCTTCATCATCAGGCAGGTCGGGACGCAAGTCGGGCGGCGTTGTAGCAATGGTTGCTTCAAACGGGTTAGTCAGCGGGTAGCCATAGGTAGCGGGGTCGACATTGGTCGCCAGAGCGGACGCACTTAAACACAGGCCACCAAGAACGGTAGCGAAGCGCAGAAAACGGAGCATGACTAAATCCCTTGGGAAAGAAGTGCTGATGAGGTACGCAGGCTATGACCACCGGGATAGTGCCAAAGTGCCGCATTGCCGGAAGAACCTTTGTAAACCTGACGGAACAATACACGGTCTGTGGATTTTGCAATGCACATCTGTGCGTTTTTTTACGCCAGACCGGTTTTTAGCGTCTAAGCGAGGTGGCAGCGGCGCGATCCGCAGAGCAGGCAGTGTCAGAGGGGCAGGGTGTTACTGGAGACAGAGCGCAGGCCTGACAGGCAGACAGCACAAAGGAGAGCCGGGGCTCTCCTTCTAGTGTGTTTTGCAGGCTCTTTTTATTGTTATAGGGTGGCTGTTGTTGTTTTTGGTACCTGACCCTTTACAGCGTTTTTGTGCGACCCCCATCCGGGGTCAAGAGCAAACGTATTTTTTTGAGCGCTGATTCACTTTAACCACCTGTCTGCACAACATCATGGTCCAACCGGTTCTGGCACTACCTCGGGGTAGTTTTATTGTTCTCTGTCCGATCGCGGGGCCTCAGTAGGAGAAGTCCCTGTAAAGCTGATCCACTCCAAAAAAATCTGTTAGCTGCGTCTCTGTCCGTGTTGTTCTTGTTATGTCAGAGCCGTTACGTCTTGTTCTTATTGGTTTGCTGCGCATTTCTTGTTTTTGTTGTGCAGGAGAGATAGCAGAAGCTGTGCCAACTTTTATAAATCTATATAAATCAATGGTTTATAAAAAATGCGACGTGCGAGGCGGGCTTGGCGCGTGTCAGATTGTTTCCGTGTTACCCGAAACAGCCGTGCTCCAGCAAGGCGCGGTAACACATCCTGTTTCCGGCTCAGCCCGGCTCAACATGACACGTCGTCGTTGGTTGACGTCCCCGGTCAAGCGTTGGTTTTTTTGCCGACATGCAAGATCCAGACGGAATTTCGGGTTTTTTTTGCCACCCATGTCGCTGATGGCTTGGTGATGTCGTTTCCCGTTGTTCAGGTGTCGCAGACAGAGCATGTCGCAACCCTGTGCAGGTTGATCATCAAGGTGGCGTTGCGGTGCGTGACATTGCGCGCAGGACCGATCAAAGCGTGAAGGTCGCCGCGTGCCCCAAAGCCGGGCACGCAGGCGGTCTTGAAAAACAACGTTAACCATGCCCGACAACCGTCGGTGCAGGACTTCCGGGGAAGTGACGATGAAGATGCGAAAAATCCTGGGGGCGGGTGCCGCTCTGGTACTTGCTGTCAGCTCCACGCTGGCCCTTGCTGAAACCAAGACGCTGACCATTGGCTATGTAGAAGGCTGGTCCGACAGCGTGGCCACCACCTTCGTGGCATCCGAAGTGCTCAAACAAAAGCTGGGTTATGACGTCAAGTTGCAATCCGTGGCGGCCGGGATCATGTGGCAGGCCGTGGCCACCGACAAGCTGGACATGATGTTGTCCGCCTGGCTGCCGGGTACTCACGGTGAGTACTACGCCAAATACAAGGATCAGGTCGTCAACTACGGACCCAACTTCAAGGACGCCAAGATCGGTCTCATCGTGCCGGAATACGTGAAAGCCAAATCCATCGAAGACCTCAAGACCGATGATTCCTTCAAGAAGAAGATCACCGGCATCGATGCAGGCTCAGGCGTCATGATCAAGACCGATCAGGCCATCAAGGACTACGGACTGGACGGCTACAAGCTGCAGGCCAGTTCTGGCGCTGGCATGATTGCCGAACTGACCCGGGCCGAAAAACGTAACGAATCCATTGCCGTGACCGGCTGGGTGCCGCACTGGATGTTCGCGAAGTGGAAACTGCGCTTCCTGGAAGATCCAAAGGGTGTCTATGGCGCGGCTGAAACAGTCGACAACGTTGCAAGCCTGGGCCTTGAGAAGAAAGCGCCTGACGTTGTGGCGTTCCTGAAGAAGTTCCAGTGGGCGTCGAAGGACGAAATTGGCGAGGTCATGCTGGCCATCCAGGACGGCGCCAAGCCTGAAGCTGCTGCAAAGGAATGGGTGGCCAAGCACCCTGACCGCGTTGCGGAGTGGACCGCCAAATAACGCCCCAAGCGTCTGCTTCAATGCTTACAAGGCCGTCGGGCGTCATTGCCCGACGGCCTTTTGCGTGTCAGGTGCCCCTGTTTTCAAGCGCCAGTGAGGTGGAAGATTCACGATCCTGTGCAGCATCACGAATCCACGGCTAATGTCGTTCTAATACTAAGGTCGTCTGGAGTGCGCGCCGGACCTGACTAAAGTGGAATACGTGACATCTCATCTGTGCTGCGAGGACAAAAACAATGAACGACAGCATTTACCTCTCGATTCAAAACAGCCCGCGTTTCAAGGAGCTGGTTTCCAAGAGAGAGCGTTTCGCCTGGATTCTCTCGGCGATCATGCTTGGACTTTACGCTGCATTCATCCTGATGATTGCGTACGGGCCACATATCCTGGGTGCCAAACTGAGCGCGACCTCTTCTATTACCTGGGGAATGCCGATCGGGGTGGGCCTGATTGTTTCGGCATTCGTCCTGACGGCCATTTACGTACGCCGCGCCAATGGCGAGTTCGACGACCTGAACAATGCGATTCTCAAGGAGGCTCAGCAATGATCCGTCGTCTATCTCTGGCCATTGGCCTTTCTGTCTGTGCGCCGGCCCTCATGGCGGCAGATGCCCTGACCGGGGCGGTACAAAAACAACCCCTGAACGTTTCGGCGATCGTGATGTTCCTGGCGTTCGTCGGCTTTACGCTCTACATCACCTACTGGGCCTCGAAGAAAAACAAGACAGCGTCGGACTATTATTCGGCAGGCGGCAAGATCACGGGTTTTCAGAACGGTCTGGCTATCGCGGGCGACTACATGTCGGCGGCGTCCTTCCTGGGTATTTCCGCGCTGGTGTACACCTCCGGCTACGACGGCCTGATCTACTCGATCGGCTTTCTGGTGGGCTGGCCGATCATTCTGTTCCTGATCGCCGAGCGCCTGCGTAACCTGGGCAAGTACACCTTTGCCGACGTGGCCTCCTATCGTCTCAAGCAAAAAGAGATTCGCACCCTGTCAGCCTGCGGTTCGCTGGTCGTGGTTGCGTTCTACCTGATTGCCCAGATGGTCGGTGCCGGCAAGCTGATCCAGCTGTTGTTCGGGCTGGATTACACCGTCGCGGTGGTACTGGTTGGTATCCTGATGTGCCTGTACGTGCTGTTCGGCGGCATGCTGGCGAACACCTGGGTACAGATCATCAAGGCCGTGATGTTGCTGTCCGGTGCCTCGTTCATGGCGCTGATGGTGATGAAGCACGTCAACTTCGACTTCAACGTACTGTTTTCCGAGGCAATCAAGGTTCACCCTAAAGGTGAAGCGATCATGAGCCCTGGCGGGCTGGTGAAAGACCCGATCTCGGCGTTCTCGCTGGGCCTGGCCCTGATGTTCGGTACTGCAGGTCTGCCTCACATCCTGATGCGCTTCTTCACCGTGAGCGATGCCAAGGAAGCCCGCAAGTCTGTGCTGTATGCCACCGGCTTCATCGGTTACTTCTACATCCTGACCTTCATCATCGGTTTCGGCGCGATCCTGCTGGTCAGCACCAATCCGATGTTCAAGGACGCGGCCGGTGCGCTGTTGGGCGGTAACAACATGGCGGCGGTTCACCTGGCAGACGCAGTGGGTGGCAGTCTGTTCCTGGGCTTCATCTCGGCGGTTGCGTTCGCGACCATTCTGGCCGTTGTAGCCGGTCTGACCCTCGCCGGTGCATCGGCGGTGTCTCACGACCTGTACGCCAGCGTGATCAAGGCAGGCAAGGCCAACGAGAAGGATGAGATTCGCATCTCGAAGATCACCACCATCGCTCTGGCGGTCGTGGCCATCCTGCTGGGCATCGCCTTCGAAAGCCAGAACATCGCGTTCATGGTTGGCCTGGCGTTCTCGGTAGCGGCGAGCTGCAACTTCCCGATCCTGCTGCTTTCCATGTACTGGAAAAACCTGACGACCCGTGGCGCCATGATCGGCGGCTGGATGGGGTTGATCAGCGCAGTTGTGCTGATGGTGCTCGGTCCTACCATCTGGGTGCAGATCCTGCACAACCCGAAAGCCATCTTCCCTTACGAATACCCGGCGCTGTTCTCCATCGCCATTGCCTTCGTGGGTATCTGGTTCTTCTCCATCACCGACAAGTCGAAAGCGGCAGAGGGCGAGCGCGCCTTGTTCTACCCGCAGTTCGTGCGCTCGCAGACTGGCCTGGGTGCCAGCGGTGCGGTGTCACACTAAGCGATACGCGACATGAAAAAAGCAGCCCGCGGGCTGCTTTTTTTTGTCCAATAAAAAGCCCCGCTTGCAAGAGCGGGGCTTTGAGCAGAACGTTATATTCTGCCGAGCAATACCAGAATCAGCAGAATGATCAGGATCGTACCGATCACGCCCGACGGACCGTAGCCCCAGCTGCGCGAGTGCGGGAAGACCGGCAGGCCGCCGACCAGCAGCAGAATCAGAACAATGATAAGAATAGTGCCGATGCCCATGATGAGTTCCTTCTTGTAATTCCGGTTAGAGTTCCTGCAGTTAAAATCTTTCAGCTCTAAGGCTTTGGATTTTACCTGCTTGAAACATCCGACTCCGGCAAATCGTGAAAGGTTCGGCTGATGAAGAATAAAAACTTACAATTTTTAAAATTCTTTACTATCAGTGGCTTACAGATATTTTTGAGGATTTCCCAGTGTCGTATATATCAAGAAACGCTGATAAAAGATTGAACTAATGCCGCCTCTAAACATCCGCTCCCGCCTGCTGACCGATTAAGGACGTCTCGATGATCTACCGCGTTGCTGCCGATGCTGTGGTGTTTTTTCATCTGGCATTTATTCTGTTTGTCCTGTTCGGCGGTTTACTCGTGCTGCGCTGGCCTTGGGCAGCAGTGCTGCACGTTCCCGCGATGGTATGGGGCGCGGCTGTCGAGTTCCTGCATCTGTATTGTCCGCTGACGCCGCTGGAAAACGCGTTGCGCAGCAGGGCGGGCGTGCAGGGTTATGACGGAGGTTTCGTCGAGCACTACCTCATCCCGCTGATTTACCCCGCAGCGCTGACGCCACAGATCCAGCTCTGGCTGGGAGGCATCGTTGTGTTGGTTAACGCATCGGTCTACGGCGTGTTGTTGGTACGAGGCGCGCACAGGCTCAGGCGCGTATGAGACGCGGGTTAGCTCTGGGTATTCAGCGTTCTGATGTTGGGGTTGCCCGGCACCGGCTGTGATTACACTGGGATCACTCCTGTACATCACAAGGCATTCCGCTATGCAAAACCGCATCATGATTACTGGCGCCGGTTCGGGGTTGGGCCGTGAAATTGCACTGCGCTGGGCGCGCGAAGGCTGGCGTCTGGCGCTGTCGGACGTCAACGACGCCGGATTGCAGGAAACCCTGGGCCTGGTTCGCGAAGCCGGTGGCGACGGGTTTGTGCAGCGTTGCGACGTGCGTGATTACAGCCAGTTGACCGCGTTCGCTCAGGCCTGCGAAGAGCGTTTCGGCGGCATCGACATCATTGTCAATAACGCAGGCGTCGCCTCGGGCGGATTCTTCAATGAGCTGTCGCTGGAAGACTGGGACTGGCAGATCGCGATCAACCTGATGGGCGTGGTCAAGGGCTGCAAGGCGTTCCTGCCGATGTTGCAGGCCAGCAAGGGCAAGATCATCAATATTGCCTCGATGGCCGCGCTGATGCAGGCTCCGGCCATGAGTAACTACAACGTGGCCAAGGCCGGTGTGGTCGCTTTGTCTGAAAGCCTGTTGGTGGAACTGCGTGACCAGGAAGTGGGCGTGCATGTCGTCTGCCCGTCATTCTTCCAGACCAACCTGCTGGACTCGTTTCGTGGGCCTACGCCTGCGATGAAGGCACAGATCGGTCGGTTGCTGGAAAAATCACCGATCACGGCGAGCGACATCGCCGATCACATTTTCCAGCAGGTCGGCAAAGGCGAATTCATGATCCTGCCTCATGAAGAAGGGCGCATGGCATGGGACTTGAAGCGTAAGCAGCCCGAGGCCATGTATGACGAGATGACCGTCATGTGCGCGAAGATGCGTGCCAAGGCGCGACAAGCGCATTGATGGCGCGTGCCATGCGCGTTCGGAGTGAAATTTCCTACCTTTTTGGCTAGCAGGTAGGACGTTTCCGTCAGTGCGCTCCTGCGCACTTGAAGGACGTTACTGATTTGCCATTCCCGTATTGAAGCCCCCCGTCCTGCGCTGCACCCTGACTCTTTTGTAACAACAAGAGAGTCGACAAATGCTGGTACTGACGCGGGAAATTGGCGAGACCTTTTCGATCGGTGACGACATCACCGTGCAGATTCTGGGTGTGAACGGCAATCAGGTCCGGCTGGGGATCGATGCGCCCAAGGACATCAAGATCCATCGCGCCGAGGTCTTTCGACGCATTGCCAACAAGCTGGCACAGCAGCAGCCCGGATCGCCTGCTGCCTGATAATCAGTCGAAGAATTCCTTGGGCACGTCGTGCTTGAGCATCAACTGGCACTGCTGACTTTCCAGGTCGAAAAAGATCACGGCCTGGCCTTTGGTCAACGCATGGCGAACGCGCAGCACACGGGTCTGTAGCGGGGTCTCGTCACCATTGTCGGTGCCTTCGCGCGTGACGAAGTCCTCGATCAGGCGGGTGAGGGTGTCGGGTTCCAGCTGGTCGTAGGGGATGAGCATGGTGGTTCTCGTGTCGATAGCCAGCGATGATAGTGCGGTGATGGCGGATGTCGCAATTTATAAGGCCATCAGTGGGGGATGCCCACATAACGTGATCGTACCCATCGCCGCGCGTTGGCATGCAGCCATGGCACAGGCTGTGGATTCAGTGAGCCCAGCGCTCGACTCACGTCACCTTTTCGCCCCTCGGCGACCTACTTTGACGGGGCAAAGTAGGCAAACCCCTTAGCTCCGGTTCCGGCCCCGGCTTCGCCGGGGTTCCTTCGTCCTGACACTGATTCGGGGGTCGCCGCAACGGGCCATCCATGGCCCAATGCGGCTCAATCGGCATCCATGCCGATTGCCCCCCGAATCAGCGCCAGAACTCAGCCTTCACCCGCGTCGCGATCGGTGGTGTTCTCACTACCGCGTTAAAAAAGCGCGTCAGTGCTGCTGGCTTATTCAGTGAGCCAAATGACTTGGCTGTAACCACGAGCGCATAGCACGATCGACAATCGGAAGCCTTTACTCTTCCCGATTCTGCCCGATCAGACTGTCCACCGGCGGTACTCGAGTGTCCGATTCCATCTGCGCATCGTGCTCGATCTGATGGCTGAACTGATCAAGCGAAGCCTGAGCCGGTTTGGCGTCGCTGGCGAACACGGGCGGGCTGAGCATGTAGGCACCGAGCAATTTGCTCAGGGCCGCCAGGCTGTCGATATGCGTGCGCTCATAGCCATGCGTCGCGTCACAGCCGAACGCCAGCAGCGCAGTGCGGATGTCGTGGCCCGAGGTCACCGCCGAGTGCGCGTCACTGTAGTAGTAGCGGAACAGGTCACGGCGCACCGGCAGCTCGTTCTCCACACCCAGGCGCAGCAGATGGCGCGACAGGTGATAGTCGTAAGGCCCGCCCGAGTCCTGCATCGCCACGCTGACCGCGTGCTCGCTGGAATGCTGGCCAGGTGCAACGGGTGCGATGTCGATCCCGACAAACTCACTCACGTCCCATGGCAATACGCCCGCAGCACCCGTACCGGTTTCTTCGGTAATGGTGAACAGCGGGTGGCAGTCGATCAACGGTTCGGCACCGCTGTCGACAATCGATTTCAGCGCAGCCAGCAAGGCGGCGACGCCAGCCTTGTCGTCCAGGTGGCGGGCGCTGATGTGACCGCTTTCAGTGAACTCCGGCAGCGGGTCGAAGGCCACGAAGTCGCCGATACCGATACCCAGCGACTCGCAGTCGGCGCGGGTGGTGCAGTAGGCGTCAAGGCGCAGTTCGACGTGGTCCCAGCTGATCGGCATCTCATCGACCGCTGTATTGAAGGCGTGCCCGGACGCCATCAGCGGCAAGACGCTGCCGCGAATGATGCCGGTATCGGTGAACACGCTGACCCGGCTGCCTTCGGCAAACCGGCTCGACCAGCAGCCGACAGCGGCCAGCGCCAGGCGGCCGTTGTCCTTGACCTCGCGCACGCTGGCACCAATGGTATCCAGGTGCGCGGAGACGGCGCGGTCGGGCGAGTTTTGTTTGCCCTTGAGCGTCGCGCGAATGGTGCCCCGGCGTGTCAGTTCGAAGGGAATGCCTATTTCTTCCAGGCGTTCGGCGACGTAACGCACGATGGTGTCGGTAAAGCCGGTCGGGCTTGGGATCGCGAGCATTTCCAACAGAACTTTCTGCAGGTACTTCAGATCCGGATCGGGGATATTTGCAGGGGTCATGGAAGGCTCCTCTTGGGTAAAGCGGCAAACAACGAGCTGAAGCGGCAATGGGATCGCCGCTTCAGCCCAAGGCTTGGAGCTGTCTAGGTATGCGCAGGCAGGCTGTGCGGAAACAGCAGATCGACGAAGCGTTCGGCAGTGGGTTGAGGTTCGTGATTGGCCAGCCCGACACGTTCATTGGCTTCAATGAACACGTACTCGGGTTGATCGGCGGCCGGGACCATCAGGTCCAGGCCGACCACCGGAATATCCAGTGCACGCGCGGCACGTACTGCTGCATCGACCAGCACCGGGTGCAGAATTGCTGTGACGTCTTCTAGGCACCCGCCGGTGTGCAGGTTCGCCGTGCGGCGTACGGCCAGCCGCTCATCCATCGGCAGCACCGTGGAGTAGTCATGGCCGGCTTCGCGCACAGTGCGCTCGGTCTCTTCGTCCATCGGGATGCGGCTTTCGCCATCGGTGGCGGCTTCGCGGCGGCGGCTCTGGGCTTCGATCAATTGCTTGATGGTATGGCGGCCATCGCCGTTGATCTCCGCCGGACGACGGATCGCGGCGGCTACCACCTCGAAACCGATCACCACGATGCGCAGGTCGAGGCCTTCGTGGAAGCTCTCGAGGATCACGCGGGTGTCGAACTGGCGCGCACGTTCGATGGCATTCTGTACATCCTCGAACGTGCGCAAATCTACGGCAACCCCCTGACCTTGCTCACCGTCCAGCGGCTTGACCACCACCTGCCGGTGTTCCTCGAGGAACGCACGATTGTCGTCCTCGCTGCCAGCCCGCTGCTGGGCAGGCAAGCGTAGCCCTGCGGCCTTGAGTGCCCGATGGGTCAGGCTCTTGTCCTGACACAGGGTCATGCTCACGGCGCTGGTCAGATCGCTCAGCGACTCGCGGCAGCGAATACGCCGTCCGCCATAGCTGAGGGTAAACAGTCCTGCATCCGCGTCGTCCACCTGCACGTCAATACCGCGCCGGTGAGCCTCTTCGACGATGATCCGCGCATAAGGATTGAACTCCGCTTGCGGGCCAGGACCGAGGAACAGCGACTCGTTGATGCCATTCTTGCGCTTGATGGCAAAGGTCTGCAGATTGCGGAAATTCAGCTTGGCGTACAGCGCCTTGGCTTGCTCGTTATCATGCAGCACTGACAGGTCCAGGTAACTCAGACCACGGCTCATGAAATGTTCGACCAGATGCCGAACCAGCACTTCACCGACGCCTGGGCGGGTGCACTGCGGGTCGACCGCCAGGCACCACAGGCTGCTGCCTTTTTCCGGGTCGTTGAAGGCTTTCTGGTGATTGAGCCCCATCACACTGCCTATGACCGTGTTAGTGCTCTCATCTTCGGCGATCCAGTAAACCGGACCACCCTGATGACGTGGCGTCAGCAAGGAGTGGTCGATCGGCAGCATGCCACGCGCCAGGTACAGGTTATTGATCGCCTGCCAGTCCGCGTCGCTCTGTGCGCGACGAATGCGATAGCCGCGAAATACCCGCTGTGCAGGGCGATAGTCGCTGAACCAAAGGCGCAGAGTGTCCGAAGGATCCAGGAACAGCTGTTGCGGAGCCTGCGCCAGCACCTGTTGAGGCGCGGCCACATACAGCGCGATGTCTCGTTCGCCCGGTTTCTCGTGCAGCAGGTCCTGAGCCAGCGCGGCCGGATCCGGATAGGTGTGGCCGATCAGCAGTCGGCCCCAGCCACAGTGCAACGCCAGAGGCTCGGCCTCCAGCGGGCTGCCGTCTTCGGCGAAACGCGCCTGCAGACGTTCGTACGAGGGCGACTGTCGGCGCAACAGGCGTTGGCTGTAAGTCGTCGCATTCTGTTTCATGGGATCACAGTCCTTGTTCGCTGAGCCACAGGTTCAGCGCTGCCAACTGCCACAGCTTCGAGCCACGCAGCGGGGTGAGTTGACCTTCCGGATTGGTCAGTAGCTTGTCGATCATGGCCGGGTTGAACAGGCCGCGGTCCTGACTAGAGTCCGTCAGCAGCTCACGCACCCAGTTCAGGGTATCGCCCTGCAAATGCTTGAGGCCCGGCACCGGGAAGTAACCTTTTTTGCGGTCGATCACTTCGGATGGAATCACCATGCGCGCAGCTTCTTTGAGCACGTGCTTGCCGCCATCCGGCAGCTTGAACTTGCCGGGAATCCGGGCGGACAGCTCTACCAGTCGGTAGTCCAGAAACGGCGTGCGCGCTTCCAGACCCCAGGCCATGGTCATGTTATCGACACGTTTGACCGGGTCGTCCACCAGCATCACGGTGCTGTCCAGACGCAGAGCCTTGTCGACGGCTGCGCTGGCGCCGGGCTGCGCAAAGTGGTCGCGAACGAAATCACTAGCTGCATCGTTGGCGGTCAGCCATTTGGGTTGCACCGTTTCAGCGTATTCGGCGTAACTGCGGTCCACAAAGGCGTCGCGATAGGCTGCAACCGGGTCGCTTGCACCATCCACCTGCGGGTACCAGTGATAACCGGCAAAGAGTTCGTCTGCACCCTGGCCGCTCTGAACCACCTTGCAATGCTTGGCCACTTCACGCGACAGCAGATAGAACGCGATGCAGTCGTGGCTGACCATCGGCTCGCTCATCGCGCGGAACGCGGCAGGCAGTTGCTCGATGATTTCGTTTTCCTGAATGCGCAACTGGTGATGGCGCGTGCCGTAGTGTTTGGCGATCAGATCCGAGTACTGGAACTCGTCGCCGCGCTCGCCGCCCGCATCCTGGAAACCGATCGAGAAGGTGGACAGGTCTTCAACGCCCACTTCACGCAACAGACCGACCAGCATGCTGGAGTCGACACCACCCGACAGCAGTACACCGACGTCTACCGCAGCGCGTTGACGAATCGCCACGGCTTCGCGTGTGCTGTCGAGTACGCGGTCGCGCCAGTCTTCCAGGGTGAGGTTTTTCTCGTCCTCATGCGGACCGTACGGCAGCGTCCACCAGACTTTCTGTTCCACCTGGCCACTGGCGTCGATACGCATCCAGCTGGCCGGCGGCAGTTTTTCAACGCCCGCCAGCAATGTGCGCGGTGCAGGCACCACGGCGTGGAAATTCAGGTAGTGATTCAGGGCAACCGGGTCGAGCATAGGGCTGATATCGCCGCCTTTAAGCAGCGCAGGCAGCGACGAGGCGAAGCGCAGACGCTTGTCGGTCTTCGACAGGTACAGCGGCTTGACACCCAGGCGATCTCGGGCGATGAACAGGCGCTTGCTGTCCCGCTCCCAGATGGCGAATGCGAACATGCCATTGAGCTTGGGCAGCATGTCTGCGCCCCAGGCATGGTAGCCCTTGAGCAGCACTTCGGTGTCACCACCGGAATGGAACTGATAGCCCAATGCTTCAAGCTCGGCGCGCAGCTCAGGAAAGTTGTAGATCGCGCCGTTGAAGGCCATGGACAGACCCAGCGTGCTGTCGATCATCGGCTGCGCCGATCCATCAGACAGGTCCATGATTTTCAGTCGGCGATGACCAAGGGCAATCGGCCCCTGGCTATGAAAACCCCACGCATCCGGGCCGCGAGGCGCCAGCTCATGGGTAATGCGTTCAACAGCGGCAAGATCCGCTGGTTGATGGTCGAAACGTAGTTCACCTGCTAGTCCGCACATAAGTCCTTACCGGGTTTCCGTTGGGGAGGTGGCTGAGAAAGTCCAGCCACCCTGAAACTGACCCGAGCGAATCGCGGTAGTTTTAGATCAAAAAGTTATAAATAACAGTTCTCGCTGGACGCGGTTCAGGATTTTGAAACCCATGCTGACAGTGTGGAGCGCGCGATCAATACCCGGTCATTTCCAGATAACCTACGCCGTTCTGGCTACCACTGAACCTCACCGGACCCTCCCAATAGGGAATGCTCGTACCCATCCAGGCCTTGGGATTGAGCGCTTCGGTGGTGATGTTCAGTTGCTTGCCGGGGATCTTGATTGACCAGCTGGTCGGCACCTGACGGTCGCCGATGATTGTGGTCTTGAGCGGTTCAAGGCTGAGTTCATCAGCGCCCAATAACCGGGTAGTGCCATCGGCGCCTATCCAGTTACCGGTCACATAGGGCGCAGCGTTTTTGTGGCGAATTCTATAAAGCATCAACCGGTCACCACCCGCAAGTTGCAGGGAAAACCAGTCCCAGCCGGTCTGAGTGGCGGCCAGTGGCTGGCTGCTCCATTCCCGGTCCAGCCAGGCGTCGCCCGTGACCTGATAGGTTTTGCCCTCAAGTTCAATGCTGCCCTTGGCATCGAAAAACGGTTGGCTGTAGTAGTACGACGCCTGTCCGGCATCGGACTTCTGGCTGTAGCCCTGATCGCCTTGCAGCACCACGGGGCGGGTGGTGGTGAGGTTCAGGCGATAGCGGAAATCCTTGCCGCTGGCGGTCAGGTTCAGATTGGCCAGAGGATCGTCAGCCGTTGTGGCACTGCTCATTGACCAGTCGTCGATCCAGGCGGAGAAGGGCGTGGCCGTGACGTTGGCCTGACCGACGCCGCCACGCGCGTAACGCTCTGCCACGTAATGCCCGGTGGCCGAGGTGGCAGCAGCGTGTCCCAGCCAGATCGTGCCGTCGTTCCAGCCACTGCCGATCCCGGTTCCGGGCCGAATGGCATTGCGAAACAGGGTCCACTGCACGCCGAACGATTGACCCTTATCGTCCTTGAGCGTCGCGGTGATGTACCACCATTCGATCCGGAAACCGGGGTGCTGCCCGTGGTCCTGCGGGAAGGAAAATATGCGCCCCGGCCTGACCTGGCTATAAGCGTCCGCATTGTTGCTCAGCCCTGCGAAATCGCCGTCAGGCAGCGGCTTGTCGTCGCAGGCGCCCAAGAGCAGTGCCGCGCTCAAAAGCAGCCATTTAACGTTCATGGGCAAAGGTCCTCAGCAGGTCGCTCGGACGACTTCTGTGCAGCTTGAACAACGGCCAGGCGGAGGCCAAAAGGGTCGCCAGCATGGCGAGAAGCATTAAGTGCAACAGTTGCAGCGGGAAAACCCGAAGGGGTAATCGCCAGCCGAACGCCTGCACGTTAATCACCGCATTCAGGCACCAGGCCATCGCCAGACCCAATGGCAACGCCAGTAACACGGTCAGCGCAGCGAGCATCCAGGTCTGTCCCAGATTGAGCAGCATCAATCTACGCCGTGTCACACCCATCGCCCATAGCGGCGCGAGTTGCCCCAACCGGCTCTGGCTCTGGGTCAGCAGGCTGATGAACAGCGCGACACCCGCGATACCCAGGGTCAGGCTATTGAGTGCCGCGGTGGCTGCGAATGTGCGTTCAAATACCTGACTGGACCAGCGCTTGAGTTGGCTCTGATCGATGATGTGATTCTCGTCCAGCGCAAATCGCTCCCGCAGGGCGTTGACCAGCGGTTCGATAGCCGGTTGGGCGATTCGGAGATTGAAGCGGATGGGCGTCAAGTGCGGCCAGTGGGTAAGCAGGTGCCTGGCGTTGACCAGTAAATGGCCTTTGGGATTGCCGTAATCGGCGTAGATGCCCACGATCCGCACTGGCCATTGTCCTGCAGGGACGGGAAGGCTCAGCGTGTCACCCAGCCTGAGATTCAGTCGGCGAGCCAGTTGTTCGCTGAGCATGACAGTGTCCTGATTGACCAACTGACCCCAGGCGTCCGACGACGCGTCGAGCAACTCCCAATGCTGGCGATAGGTGCTGTGATCAATCACGCCAAACAGGTCGGCGGGCCAGCCTTGCAGTTGCACCGGCACTTGCCAGTTCGGCAGCACCGCGTTGATCTCCGGTTGCTGGCTCAGCCAGTCCTGCAACGGTGCGGCTTGCGCAGGGTTTTGCGGGCTCACGTACAGCTCGGCGGTCAGGCGTTGCTCCAGCCAGCTGTTGAAGGTTTCACGAAAGCCCGATGTCATGCTGCCTGCGCCGATATTGGCTGCCATCGCCAGTAGCAAAGCCATCAATGCCAGGCTCAACGCAGGCAACTGCTGTCTGCAATCAGCCAGGAACCACTGGCCTGTGACCGAGCGGCTGCGGGTGAGTAAAGCGCTTAGCAGTTTGTCCAGTAATACCGGCAGACCGAGGGCAGCGCCGAGCAGTATGGCGCTGATCAGGACGAATCCCATAAGCAACGAATCACCCAGCCACAAAGCCACAGCAGCAATCACTGCGCAGGTTATCGCGACCCAACCTTGCCGCCGCAGCCAGCGAGCATGAGCCTGCTGCCAGGCCTGCGCATCGGCCAGCGCCAGCAACGGCAGGCGCGCGGCGCGCAGTAAACTGTTGGCCCCTGCCAGCAATGCCCCGAGCAGGCTGAGGCCGATGCCGCTGACCCACCACCACAGGCTCAAATTCAGTTGTCCGGCGACCTCTGCGCCATAAAGCCCCCGCAGACTGGCGACCACATCAGGCAGCAGCAGACTGGCCAGCAGGTAGCCGCTGATCACCCCCAATATCCCGCCGAACAGGGCCAGAACACCGAGTTCCACGCCCAGCGTTGTAATCAGCAGCCGGGCCGTGACGCCCGAGGCCCGCAGGTTACGCAGCAGGCTGCGGCGTTGCTCAAGCGCCAGACCAATGGCCGCGTGCACGATGAACAGCCCGACGATGAACGACAGCACTCCCAGTGCATTGAGGTTCAGGTGGAAACTTTCGGTCAGGCGCTCAAGGTTGTTTTCTTCGCCTGCCTTTCTGATCACCAGTTGGTCGGCCAGCGAAGCCGGCATCGACGCCGTGAACCCTTCGGGTAGCAGTAGGCGGGACAATTGAGCGTTCGCCCCCAGCAGCGGCTGGGCGAAGCCGATATCGGTGAGCAGCAGACCGGGCGCCATGTCCGGTGTCGCGCGAAGGGGCGGCAGCGGTACGCCGTTTTCTGTCCTCGGCTGCTGGCCTTCCTTGAGGTTCAACTCTTGCAAAGTCTGGGGCGCGATCCAGGTCGCGCCCGGCGGCTTGAGAAAGTCCTCGACCTGTTCCGAGTTCAGTGTCTGGCCCGCCAGTGCAGTCCCTCTCGGCAATGTCACCGGCTCGATGCCCATCAGTTGCAGCGTTCGGCCTTCAAGCCCTTCAAGGGTGATCCTACCCTGCACCACGGGTGACACCGGCCAACCCTGACGACGCATTTCAATGAACAGCTCTTGTGAGAACAGCTTGCCATCAGTCGCTTCGATACGGGTCTGCGGCTGACCGCCGATCAACTGGCTGGCTCGCTGATAACTTTCCCGCGCCTGACTGTTGAGCGCCTGCACGCCGGTCAACAGGGCAGTCGCGAGCCACAGACCGGTCAGCAGGCTGAAAAACTGCACAGGATGGCGTCGCCAGTGGCTGAGCAGGGCGCGTAAGGTCCAGTAGAACACCCGCATTTCAGCGTTCGCCTTCGTTCGCCAGGCGGCCCAGATGCAGCACCTGTTGGCGCGCCAGACGTGCCGCAATGCGTGGGCTGTGAGTGACCATCAGCAGCGTGGTTGCGCTGTCATCGAGCAAGTCCAGCAGTAACTGCAGCACCTCTTCACTGGTGGTCTCGTCGAGGTTGCCGGTGGGTTCGTCCGCCAGTAGCAGGCCCGGACGTGAGGCGAGGGCGCGGCCGATGGCGACACGTTGCTGCTGGCCGCCGGACAACTGCTCGGGGTAACGGTCCAGCAGTTCATCAAGGCCCAGGCGTTTGACAAGCCGCGCCTGCCAGACTGCATCGTAACGCCCGGCCAGACGGGCCTGAAAAGCAAGATTGTCAGCGACCTTGAGGCTGCCGATCAGATTGAACTGCTGGAACACCAGACCGATTTCCGTACGCCGCCAGTTTGCCAGCTGGCTTTCGCTCATCAGGTCCAGACGCTGCCCGGCGATTTCGAGGGTGCCTGAATCCGCATGATCAAGTCCTGCGATCAGGTGCAGCAGCGTGCTTTTGCCACTGCCTGATTCGCCCATCAGCGCCAGACTCTCGCCTCGCGCCATCTGCAGATCCACACCCCGCAGCACCGCCACCGGGCCTTGGGCCGTGGTGTAATTCTTGAAGACATCTCGCACTTGCAACATGAGGGGCTCGACTGGCTGTACCAAGATTAAGAATAGCGGCTGAGCGCGGGTGCGCCTCGCACAGGGTGGTGCATTCGGCTGCGCAGAGCATGGACGCTATCAGGACAACCCGTCTATTTATTCTCGCCCCGAATCAACCCACGCAAGGCAAACCGGTTCGGGTGACAGGCCTCGGCGACGCTGCGGGGCAGCGGCAGCGGTTCGTTGTCGAGCCAGGCGCCGAGTAATTCGGCGCAGAGGGGAGCGGTGATAAGTCCGCGTGAGCCGTGGCCGCTGTTGACGTAAAAGCCCTCCAGCCAGGGACAGGCGACGTCAGGCACCTGACGCGCATCCTTGCCCAGCGCAGCGAAGGCTTCGATAAACGCTTCCCGGTCCGCCAGCGGACCGACGATGGGCAGGTAATCCGGGCTGGTACAGCGAAACGCGGCGCGCCCCTCCAAGTGCTCGGGTGGCACGTCTGTTACTTGCAGACGCTGTACCAGATCGTGGGAGATTTCCTCGAGCATCTGCAGATTGCCCAGATGATCGGTCACGTTGGGCGTGAGATCGACGCTGTTGAAATCGAAGCTGGCCCCTAGCGTGTGCTCACCTTGCCGGGCCGGCGCGACATAACCTTCTGCGCAAACGACCGTGCTCAGGGCTGCGCTGGCCACCGTCTCGGGCAAGCGGGTGATCTGGCCGCGAATACGTTTGAGCGGCAGATCGGCGCTCTGTTTGAACTGTTTGATGTCAGCCGCACCGGCCAGCACCACGATCGGCGCGCTGTCGATCAGTCGCTGTTCATCCCACGCCTGCCACTGGCCATCGACCTGGTGCAACGCCAGGGCTTCATGATGAGCAATCAGCCGGATGTTCGGATGCGTGGCCTGCAATTCACACAACGCAGGCGGATGGACCCAGCCACCCTGCGGATAAAACAACCCGCCACTGGCCAGTGCGATGCCACTGCGCGCTTCGGCGGCAGGCTGATCCAGCAACTGCAGCAGCGACTCGGGAAAGGCGGCGGCCAGTTGCGCCTGACGCTTGGCCTCCTTGTCGTCAAAGGTCAGTTGCAGCACGCCGCAGGCGTCCCAGTCCACGCCACGCTGCAAGCGTTCGAGCAGGCGTCGGGTGTGGCCGAAGCCGCTGAGAATCAGTTGTGACAACGCCGTACCGTGGGCCGACAGTTTCAAATAGAGCACGCCTTGCGGGTTGCCCGACGCCTCCTGCGCCAGTGTTGCATGGCGCTCCAGCAGGCTCACCTGCCAGCCGCGATTGGCCAGGCTCTCGGCGGTTGCGCAACCGGCCAGCCCGGCACCAATCACCAGTGCCTTGCGTTCGCCCTGCACAACAGGCGGACGGGCAAACCAGGGTTTGGTGCCAGGCACGGGTGCAGCGTCTGCTGGCCAGGCGATGAATACGCCGCGCAATACTTCCCACTTATGGCCGATGCCCGGCACGCGCTTCATCTTGAAACCCGCTGCATTCAGCGCGCGACGCACCCAGCCGGTGCTGGTAAAGGTGCCGATGGTGGTGTGGGGCGTCGACAGTCGTGCCAGCTCGGCGAACAGTTCCGGCGTCCACATCTCGGGGTTTTTGGCCGGCGCGAAACCATCCAGAAACCACGCATCAATCTGCCCGTCCAGTTGCGGCAGCATGTGCAGCGCATCACCGATCAGCAGGGTCAGGGTGATCCGTCCCTGATCGAACACCAGTCGTTGAAAGCCCTCGTGCACAGCGACGTATTGATCCAGCAGCGGATCGGCGAAGGCCGCAAGCTCGGGCCACAAAGCCAGTGCACGTTGCAGGTCAGCACGGTCCAGCGGGTATTTCTCGACGCTGACGAAATGCAGCCGTGCGCCCGGGCGGGAGCACTCATCGAACAGTTGCCAGGCGCAGAGAAAGTTGAGCCCGGTGCCAAAGCCGGTTTCGCCGATGATCAGCCGCCCGTCTTCGGGCAACTCGGTGAAGCGACGACGCAGATCGTTCTGCACCAGAAACACATGGCGCGTCTCTTCAAGGCCTGATTCGGTGGAGAAATACACGTCGGAAAACGTTCGCGAATGCGGGTTGCCTTGTTCGTCCCAGTCGATCTGGGCGTGGCGGGTTATGGTCATGTTCGGCTCAGCGTTGGCAATGGCGGCATTTTAGCCGTCTGCGCGGATAAAAGCGGTATTGCTGTTGCACCGATTGACCCAAGCGGGCATTCAGTGGTCTCTATTGCATCTGGCCATCATCCCCAGGCCACATCTTGAAGGGAGCCGTGCATGTTTGAATCCGCTGAAATCGGTCATGCCATCGACGACGAAACCTACGAGGCCGCCGTGCCGGCCTTGCGCGAAGCGTTGCTTGACGCCCAGTACGATCTGCATGAGCAGGCCGGACGGCAGGTCATCGTGCTGATCAACGGCATCGAAGGCGCGGGCAAGGGCGAGACCGTCAAGCTGCTCAGCGAGTGGATGGACCCGCGTTACATCGAAGTGCGTACGTTCGACCAGCAGACCGACGAAGAACTGGCCCATCCGCCGGTCTGGCGCTACTGGCGACAACTGCCCGCCAAGGGGCGCATGGGGATTTTCTTCGGCAACTGGTACAGCCAGATGCTGCAGGGTCGGGTCCATGGTCGTTTCAAGGATGCAGTGCTAGACCAAGCCATCAGTGGCGCGGAACGTCTGGAAAAGATGCTCTGCGATGAAGGCGCGGTGATTTTCAAGTTCTGGTTCCACCTGTCTAAAAAACAGATGAAGTTGCGCCTCAAGACCCTGAAGGATGACCCGCTGCACAGCTGGCGCATCAGTCCGCTGGACTGGCAGCAGTCGCGCACCTACGACAAGTTCGTGCGGTTCGGTGAGCGTGTGTTGCGCCGTACCAGCCGGGAATATGCGCCGTGGCATGTGATCGAAGGGGTGGACGCCAACTACCGCAGCCTGACCGTCGGGCGTTTGTTGCTTGAAGGCATGCAGGCGGCGCTGAACAAGGTCGAACCTGAACCCAAGTCGCAAAGTGCAGGCCCGATGGCCAGTCATAGTGAAGAGCGGACCTTGCTGGACAGCCTCGACCTGAGCCTGAGTCTTGAAAAGGACGACTACAAGGAAGCGCTGATCACCGAACAGGCGCGCCTGTCTGGCAACCTGCGCGACAAACGCATGAAGCGTCATGCGCTGGTGGCCGTGTTCGAAGGCAACGATGCGGCCGGCAAGGGCGGGGCGATTCGTCGTGTCGCGGCTGCGCTGGATCCGCGGCAGTACGCCATCGTGCCGATTGCCGCGCCTACACAGGACGAGCGCGCCCAGCCGTACCTGTGGCGCTTCTGGCGGCAAATTCCGGCACGCGGCAAGTTCACCATCTTCGACCGCTCCTGGTACGGGCGAGTGCTGGTGGAGCGCGTTGAAGGGTTCTGCAGCGAGTCCGACTGGATGCGTGCTTATTCCGAGATCAATGACTTCGAAGAGCAACTCACCGATTTTGGCGTGGTGGTCGTCAAGTTCTGGCTGGCAATTGACGAACAGACCCAACTGAAGCGCTTCGAGGAACGTGAAAAGATCCCGTTCAAGCGTTACAAGATCACCGAGGACGACTGGCGCAACCGCAAGAAGTGGCCGCAATACCGGCAGGCCGTGGGTGAAATGGTGGATCGCACCAGCACCGAGATCGCGCCCTGGACCCTGATCGAGGCCAACGATAAGCGCTGGGCAAGGGTCAAGGTGCTGCGCACCCTCAACGAAGCGCTGGAGGCGGCGTTTGCCAAGGACAAGAAGAAGTAAGTCCGGCAGTTGAGCGACGGCTTCACGACAGGCAGTCTGAGTCTGAACTCACCCCAGTAATCCACCCGCCATGGCGCTGAGTATCACGACGCGCCATGGGGCTACCTTGCAGAGCAACGCGGCCAGCGCCAGTAGGGCCAGGACGATGTCTTGAGGCCCTTCAATGGCGCTGGTCCAGACCGGGCGATACAGGGCGGCAAGCAACACCCCGACCACTGCCGCATTGATCCCGAAGCAGGCCGCCTGGATGCGGCGGTTATGTTGAAGCCGGTTCCAGAAAGGCAAGGCACCTGCCACCAGCAGAAAAGAGGGCGCGAAAATCGCCAGCAGGGCGATCAATGCCCCCGTCCAGGCAGTGGGTGGCACCGACATTGACGCCCCTAGATACGCCGCAAACGTGAACAGTGGGCCTGGTACAGCCTGGGCCGCACCGTATCCGACGAGAAAGGTTTCATGACTGACCCACCCACTGGGGACGACTTCATTCTGCAGCAGAGGGAGTACGACGTGGCCGCCGCCGAAAACCAGCGAGCCGACGCGATAAAAGCTTTCGATCAGTGCCAGGGTCTGGCTGGGGAATAGCGTGCTGAGCAGTGGCAAACCCAGCAGAAGCGAGACGAACGCGATCAGCCAGCCAGCGCCTGCTTCAAGGCTGATGGGCGTCGGTAAATGATCGGCATTCAGGGGTAAGCCGGGCCTGAACAAGAGCATACCCACGAGACCTGCAACGGCGATGACGGCGATCTGTGTCCATGCCAGTGGCACCAGCAGCACCACGCTGGCTGCGATGAGTGCCAAGGCGATTTTTGATAGAGTGGTGCAATGCTGGCGGGCCATGCCATACACCGCGTGTGCAACAACGGCGACGGCCACGATCTTCAGACCCTGCAAAATGCCTTCAGGCACAAGCGCATGGTCGTTCGTCACGCCCAGCGCCAGCAGCGTGAGGATGATCGCAGAGGGCAATGTAAACCCGCACCATGCGGCCAGCGCTCCGCGATAGCCACCCCGTGAAAGGCCCAGCGCCATGCCCACCTGACTGCTCGCCGGCCCCGGAAGAAACTGACATAAGGCAACCAGACTGGCGTAGCTGCGATCATTCAGCCACGCCCGTCGTATCACGAACTCTTCGCGAAAATAAGCCAGATGCGCGACCGGCCCACCGAAGCTGGTCAGGCCAAGGCGCAGGAACACAAGGAAGATCGACCAGGCGCTACGGGAGTCTTCGGCAGGCATGACTAAACGTCGATTCGATGTCGGAACCTGGATCATGACGGGTCCGCCCGGCGAAAACAAAGTCTGTGACGCGCGAGTGTTCACCGCTCGCGCAGTGCCTCGGCCCTGGCCTTGAGCACGGGCTTGAGCAGGTAATCCATCACGCTTTTCTCGCCCGTGATGATGTCTACCGTGGCGATCATGCCGGGGATGATCAGCAGCGGTTTGCTGGCGCTGCCCAAGTGGTTGCTGTCGGTGCGCACCTGGATCAGGTAGAAGCTGTTGTCCTTGTCGTCGGTGATGGTGTCGGCGCCGATCAGCTCCAGCCGCGCCGGCAGGCCGCCGTAAAGCGTGTAGTCGTAGGCGCTGAACTTGACCATGGCTTTCTGGCCTGGGTGCAGGAAGGCCACGTCCTGAGGGCGCACTTTCGCTTCGATCAGCAGGTTGTCTTCCAGCGGCACGATTTCCAGCAGATCACTGCCGGGCTGGACCACACCGCCGATGGTGTTGACGTTAAGCGTCTTGACGATGCCGCGCACCGGCGACATCACAGTCGTGCGACTCATGCGGTCATCGATGGCGATGCGGCCAGCGCTGATTCTGGCCAGGTCGTTGCGCTTTTCGTTGAGCTCGCGGGCAGCGTCGGCGCGAAACGCCAGTTCCGATTCCTGTACCCGGCTCCTGATTTCACTGATCGCCGCCTCGGCCCTCGGAATGGCCAGTGTATTGGCGTTCATCGAGCCCCGAATCTCCACAGCGCTGCGCTTGAGGCGCAGGATTTCCACGGGCGATACAGCGCCTGAGCCGACCAGGGGAACTGACATGTCCAACTCTTGCTGAACCAGCCCCAGGCTGTTGCGAAACTGCTCTTGCCTGGAGCGAGCCTCGGCCAGCTCCTGAGTCTTCTGGCGCAGTTGCTCATTGAGTGTGCGCTGCTCGCTGGCCAGTCGCCGTTGGCGGGATTGATACAGCGCCTGCTCGTCGGCGGCCACCTGTGGTGCGCTGGAAGTCACGTCGGCGGGCAGTGTCAGCGCGCGACCTTCGGCTTCGGCAGCCAGCCGCTCCACTTGCGCGGTCAGGGTCAGGCGGTCCACCTCGCTTTCACCGCGGCTGGACATGAAGCGCGTGTCATCCAGGCGCAGCAAGGTGTCGCCTTTGCTCACCACCTGACCTTCACGCACGAAAATCTCGCTCACGATCCCACCTTCCAGGTTCTGAATGACTTGCACCTTGCTCGATGGAATAGCCTTGCCTTCACCGGTGGTGACTTCTTCAAGCACCGCGAACCGGGCCCAGAGCAGGGCGGTCAGCAGCAGTGCGGCGGCAATCCACACGGTCAGGCTCATAGCGCGTGAGGAGTGCTCGGCCAGCGCGGCATAGCGATAGGGCAGAAAGGCGTGTTCAGCGTGACGGCTACCGGGTGTGCTCATGGACCATCCTCCTTCAAACCGGCGCCGGGCCGGTCTGGCCCTTGCGCAGTGCGTCGATAACAGCGTCCTTGGGACCGTCGGCAATCAGTCGGCCGTTCTCCAGCACCAGCAGACGGTCGACCAGCGTCAGCATCGACGGGCGATGGGTGATCAGCAGTAGGGTCTTGCCAGGGATCAGCCGATGCAGGTGCTGGCGCAGGTGTTCTTCGCTGGCGTTGTCCATGTGGCTGGTGGGTTCGTCGAGCAGCAGGATGGGCGGGTCCAGCAACAGCGCGCGGGCCAGCAGCACGCTTTGACGTTGCCCGCCGGAAAGTAACTGGCCGCGCTCGCCCACGGGCCTTTCGAAGCCGCGAGGATGACGCAGCGCCAGGTCGTCGACACCGGTCATGCGTGCGACTTCCAGCATCCGTGTGTCGCTGACCTGCCGTGCGCCCAGGGTCAGGTTGTCGCGCAGACTGCCTGCCAGCAGCGACAGGTCATGGGCCACGTAACCGATCTGTTGGCGCAGTTCGCTGAGGTCCAGCTGTTGCAGGTCCAGATTGTCCAGCAGCACCTGGCCCTCGTCCGGCGTATGAAAGCCCATCAGCAATCGCGCCAGGGTGCTTTTGCCTGAGCCGCTGCGGCCAATGATGCCGACACGTTCTCCCGGCTCCAGGCTGAAGCGGATGCCGTTCAGTGCTGCCGCACCCGCTGGCTCGTAGGCAAACCTTAGGTTGCTGGCGCTCACAGCGCCCTTGAGGGGCGGCGTTTGCAACGGGCGTGCGCAGGCATCGTGCTCTTGAGGAAGTGCCATCAATGCATCGGTGCTTTTCATCGTCAATTGTGCCTGTTGATAACGGGTGATCAGGCCTGCGACTTGCCCCAGTGGCGCAAGCACTCGACTGCCCAGCATATAAGTCGCCACCAGTGCGCCGACGCTCAGGTGACCGCCAATAATGCTGTAAACCCCGGCCACCAGCGTGGCCATGCCACAGAACTGCTGCACGAACAGCGTGCCGTTGCTGGCCAGCGCCGCAAGGTGTCGGGCGTGGCTGTCCAGGCGCGTCAGGGCGGCGTGGGTGCTTTCCCACTGATGCTGGCGCTCGCCCTGAGCGTTACAGGCTTTGAGCGTTTCCAGCCCACCGAGGGTTTCGATCAGCAGGGCCTGCCGGGTGGCACCCAGGCTCAGGCTGGCCTGCACGGTGTCACGCAGACGCGCTTGGATTGCCCAGGCAAAGGCGATGGTCAGCGGAAAGGCCAGCAGCGGAATCAGCACCAGCCAGCCGCCCAGCAGGCCGATGACCACCAGCATCAGCAGTGCGAAGGGCAGGTCGATCAGGCTGGTCAGGGTCACGGCGGTCAGAAACTCGCGCAGCCCCTGAAAGTCATGAATGCTCTGGGCGAAGCCGCCGATGGTCGCCGGACGTGCCTTGAGGTTCATGCCGACGATGCGCTCGAACAGCGTTGCGGACAGAATCAGGTCGGTCTTGCTGCCCGCCTGATCCAGCAGCCGGGCGCGAATCAGGCGCAGGCCCATTTCGAACAGGGTGCCAATCAATAGACCGATGGCCAGTACCCACAAGGTTGCCGTGGCTTGATTGGGCACCACACGGTCGTAGGTTTGCATGACAAACAGCGGCACCATCAGGCCGAGCACGTTGATGAGCAGGCTGGCGAGAATCGCGTCGCCGTACAGCCTGCGGGAACGTTTTACGGTGTCGCGAAACCAGGACGTCACTCGCGGCAGCAAAGGCGAGCGCAGTTGTTCCAGTTCATGGCGCGGGCTGGCGAACAGCGCCTGGCCAGTGTAGTGCTGCGCCAACTGGTCAGGCTCGATCCACTGTTCGCCGCCCTGGTTTTCCGAAGGCAGTATCAGCAGACGCCCGGTTTCATCCCGACGCACCAGCACTGCGCAACGCTGGTCGTTCAGCAACAGCAGCACGGGCAGGTTCAATGAGTCGATGTGATTCAGGCTGCGCCGCAGCCAGCGCGCCTGCAAACCCGCCCGGGCGGCGGCCCGTGGCACCAGCGATGGTTCCAGCCGCTGGTTGTGGAGCGGCAGACCGGCACTCAGGCTGCTGCGACTGTGGGTGCTGCCATGCAGTTGGCAGAGCAGCAGCAGGCCGTCGAGCAGCGGGTCGTCGACATCGGTGAACGATGCCTCATGAGTGACGGCGTCAGGCCTATGCAGACTGTTCAAGGGCGTGCTCCCTGCCATGGATTATTTAAGTGCGGGCAGGCGGGCATCGCTCTGCACCTCGGTCAGCGCTAGCGCTTCGGCGGGCAGCACTACACGCTGTTTGCGCAGCAGTTCACCTTCGCTGGCCAGCACCCGGTACATGGCCAGTTCTTCGGTGTAGCGCACCTCGGTGTAGCGGCGGCTGGCGTTGTACAGCTCGTTCTCGCTGTCCAGCAGGTCAAGCAGGCTGCGCTGGCCCAGGCCGAACTGGTCCTGGTAGGCGGTGCGTACGCGTGTGGTCGATTGAACGTAGTCATGGGCAATCGGTGTCTGTTGGCGGGCGTTGCTCATGGCATTCCAGGCCAGTGACATGTTTTCGTTGAGCATGCGCAGGGCGTTGTTGCGAATGTCCAGCGCCTGGCCGGCCTTGTGCGCGTTGGAGCGCATGCGCGCCGTGTCGCGGTTGCCGTTGAACAGGTTGTAATTCATCACCACGGCAGCACGCCATTGGTTGTCGTGGCCGCGTTCGCCTTGCAGGTTATCGTTGGCCCCGACCGCCAGTTCGGCGTCGAAGCGTGGATAGAACGGTGCCTTGGCGATTTCGTACTGCTTTTCGGCCGCCTGCACATCGGCCTGCGCCGACTTCAGATAAGGGTTGTTAAGCAACATGCTCTGCTGGGCATCGCTCAGGCTCAGCGGCACTTCGCCCTTGATCGACGGGGGTGTTTCCAGCTCGTCCGGCAATCGTCCCACAGCGCTCTGGAAGCTGGTTTCGGCGTCTGCCAGATCGACCTGGGCGGTGTAATAGTTGTTCTGCGCCAGCGCCCGGCGTGCCAATGACTGATCGCGGTCGGCGAGGCTGCTGACGCCGCGCTCGCTGCGCAGGCTGATCTGGTCGTTGATGCGCAGGTGCGCTTGCAGGTTGTTTCTTGCCAGCGTCAGCAGTTCGCGGCGCTTGAGCACTTCCAGGTACACCTCGACAGCGCGCAGGGCCAGGCTTTGCGAGGTGCCTTGCACGTAATACGCCCGTGAGTTGACCACTGCCTGGGTGCGGCCGACTTCGTTGGGGGTGTTGAACCCATCGAACAGCAATTGACGCAGGCGCAGCTCCGACTGGGTGTAGGTCAGGGCATCAGTGTTATGCCCGTAAAGTGCGCGGGTGCCAGGGCTGTCGCTCTTTTGTCTGCCGTAGGCGGCGATGGCGTCGACCACCGGCAGATAACCGCCTCTGGCCACGTTCAGTTCCTCGTCGGCTGACAAGCGTTCATGCTTGCCCGCCTGCACTTCGGGGTGAGTGTCGAGGGTGCTTTGAATGGCTTCGGTCAATGAGATGGCTTGCGCTTGCGCACAGGCCACCGCCAGGACAACAGCACTGTAAAGCGGAGTTAAATCGCGCATGAGGCACTTCTCCCTGAAGTGGTTCTAGGTCGCCATAAAAATGACGCGTTGTGTGGTGTCAGCCGTATCAGGCGTGTAACAACACAGCTAAGAACAACTTTGAGAAAACCTCAGACGCTTTTTTCATAAGTCTTATGCCAAAAAATACTTTTGCTATTTTCTCGTTTCAAGCGATGGTTGCGTGCCTGAGATCAGATATTTCAAGTGTTTATGAGGGCTGAAAGGCAAGGTCGTAAGGGTCGGCGGAATATTGTCAACGCTGTAGACGTCCCTTGGCTGGCCCTGGCCTCCATGTACTCATGAAGTGTCGATATTTTGGCGATCATTATTTTTCAGCACCGAGGTGTTACACGCGTACAGCAGTCGAACGTGTTGCCGGGCAGTGACAGCGCTGATCATCACGACAGTGGAGAAGCTTATGGCGAACGTTATCGGGACAGTGTTGAGGGTAGCGAGCGATGTGTTCGCCGTGGCAGATGACGGCTCGAGGAGAAATCTCAGCGTAGGGGACCGGGTGTTTGTCGGCGAACAGGTGCAGGCCGGACCTGAAGGTGGCATTGCCATCAGGCTTGAGAGCGGCCGCGAACTGACCTTGGGGCGCGACAGCCGTGTACTGCTTGAGGGTTCATTGCTCGAAGGCCAGGCCCCTCACGTGGAAACCCTCGACCCGCTGACCCCGACGCTCGGCGTGGTGACGATCAGCGATCCCGAGTCTGTGAGTGAGCCTGCCAGTGATGCGGATGGCGGCGGGCACACCGTCGTCATGCTCAGTGAGGCGGGGGGCGAGGTCCTGCCGGTGATCGGCTTTGCGACTGAAGGGTTGGTCATGACGCCGATCTTTCCTGAAGTCCCCGACGACTTTGCGCGCGGTAGAGGCTTTGGGGGCACACCGCCTGAGCAGGTGACCCCGCCGTTACCCGAGCTGCCCATTGTTGAGCCGCCTGTCATCGAGCCTCCGGTGATTGAGCCACCGATCACAGAACCGCCCGTCACCGAGCCGCCTGTGCAGCCGCCGATTGAGCCGCCTGTCGAGCCGCCCGTCGAGCCTCCGGCGGATCACTGCGTGAGTGTGTCGGGCAGTCAACTGACGCTCAATGAAGCCAACCTGTGTGGCGGCTCCGACCCTGATCCGGCCGCATTGACCCAGCATGGAAGCTTCATCGTCACGGCCGTTGATGGTTTGCAGAGTCTGGTGGTGGGGGGTATCGAAATCATCAGGGCCGGTGTGGTGATGGACTTCTCGCAGCCTGCGCCGACGGCGTTGGGCAACAGCCTGAGCATCACCGGCTACGATCCGGTCAGTGGTCAGGTCAGTTACAGCTACACCTTGCTCAATCCGCTGGCTCATCCCGACGGCGAGGGCGCCAACGCACTGGGCGAGCGGATCGAGGTGGTGGCGGTCGATAGCGATGGCGATATCGGAACCGCGCAACTGGCGATCAGCATTGTGGACGACCAGCCGCAGGCGTCGGATATCGAACTGACGATCACGCCTGCGCCGCTTGACTCGAACCTGCTGCTGGTCATCGATAACTCGGAAAGCATGAACGGTGCGTCAGGGGTCGATGGTCTGTCGCGTCTGGACCTGGCCAAACAGGCGATCAATCAATTGCTGGATCAGTACGCAGCCATGGGCGATGTGCGGGTGCAGGTGGTCACCTTTAACAGTCAGGCCGACGTTCTCAGCCCTGTGTGGGTCGATGTGGCGACCGCCCTCGCGATGGTCGATTCGCTGGAGGCGGGCAATGGCACCGACTACGATGCGGCGCTGGCGGGTGCGCAGAGTGCGTTTCTGGGGGCGGGCAGTCTGAGCGGTGCGCAGAATCTGGTGTACTTTCTGTCCGACGGCAACCCTACGTTGTCGCCCGGGCATTCCGACCCTAACGGCCAGCCTGACCCAGGCCAGGGCGACGGTATCGATGCGGCCGAACAAGCGGCGTGGACGGCTTTTCTCGACAGCCATGGCATCAAGTCATTCGCCATTGGCGTGGGGCGCGAGGTTGAGCACAGCTACCTGGATCCCATCGCCCATGATGGGCAAACCGGCACCGACACTCGCTCGGTGATTGTTCTGGAACCGCGTGAATTGAGCGCAGTGCTCAGCGGCATGGTTCAAGGCAGCACCGAAGGCAGTCTGCTGACGGGCGGCACGTTCGGTGCCGACGGTGGCTTCGTCAGGGGGTTGATGGTCGACGGGCAGGCGTACACCTACGACCGCAGCGGGCAGGGCAGTGTCAGTGGCGGCCTGGGACAAGCACTCTTTGACAGCGCCGCTCGTACCCTGACGTTGACGACCCAGGCCGGTGGCACGCTGGTGGTGAACATGGAGAGTGGCGCATTCAGCTACACGCCAGGCAGTGCCCAAACGCCTGCGACAGAGTCCATTGGCTACCTGCTCAGTGATCATGATGGTGACCTCTCGGCGGCGACGCTCTCTATCAATGTGCAGCCATCGGCGTCCACGCCCGCTCCCCAGGCGTTTGCCGATCACATCATCACCAGCATCCTGGCGCCGAGCATCGAGGTGCCTGCCGCAGCGTTGCTGGCCAACGATCATTCCCCTGGCGGTGATCCACTGAGTGCGAGCCCGACTGTTTTCCAAACCGGCTGGACTGACGCAGGCGCAGACTTTTCCTCTGCGCGGTTGAACACGATTCAGTTCGGCGGGCAGGCAGATGTGTCGGAAAATCGAGTCAAGGACCTGCAGCGTTCCGACTTTCACATCACGCATGCGGCGACCGCAACCTTGCTGCTCAGTGGCTATCTCGGTGCCTGGCAAGGTGACACATTCAATCATCAGGATTTGTACAGCGTTGAACTGAAGGCGGGTGAGGCGCTGACGATCGATACCCGGCAGCTCTCGGATCAGGTCGGGCTGGCGTGGCAGATGGACGACGGCGAATTCCACAGTCTGGCGGCGGATGGATCGTTCACTGCCAGCGAAGACAATGTCTATCGCCTGATCCTGATTCACCAGCCTGATCCGGGCGTCGCCAATGAAGGGCTGGATTATCAGTTGGGCCTGAGCATCGATTATCGTCAGACCAATACCACCCCGGATTACCAAGGCAGTTATACCGTTGAAGACGCGCATGGCGGTCGCGACTCGGCTGCGGTCAGCATCGATTTCCAGCACGGCCCCTCCTTGATCGGGACGCAGGGCGATGATGTGTTGCTGGCAGCGAGTGGCAATGACCGCCTGAGCGGCGGCAACGGCAACGATGTGTTGATCGGCGGGCCGGGCGATGACGTGCTGACCGGCGGCGAAGGACAGGACAGGTTCATGTGGCTGGCGGGCGACACGGGGCATGACCGTGTGACGGACTTCAGCGTCGGCGTCGATACCCTCGACCTGTCGCAACTCTTGCAGGGCATGGGGGCTCGTGCCGAGACACTGGAAGATTTTCTGCACGTGCGTGTCAATGGCGTCGGCACACAGCCGGTCTCGACCATTGAAGTCGGCCTGGATGCCGGGCACCCGAGCCAGAGCATAGAGCTGGCCGGCGTCGATCTGGCCGCGCAGTTCGGCGTCGCACCCGGTGCCGGTGGCTGGATAGCAGGCGGTCCAGACACCGCGACCATCATCAACGGCATGTTGGGGGATCATTCATTGAAGGCGGATGTGGTGTAGTGGCCCGGTTCAGGCACAGCGCTGTATCGCGGCAAACCCGCGAGTGCGGACGGCGGTTATTCAGTCAGTTACGCTGTGTTTCTGCTCACGAAAGCGCGCTCAGTCGGTGGAGGTGTTGAGGTTTACCACGCCCCAGCATCTCAACCCCGACGCAACGTCTTCTGCCTGAGAATATAAACCGTCACCAGCACTGCACTGAGCAACATGAAGCCACGTGCCCAAGGCAGGGGAACCAGATAGCAGGACAGGCCGATGCTGGCCCACATGGTGCCAATCGCGTAAACCTTGCCCTTCAAGGGAATGCCGCGACCTTCCAGGTAATCCCGGATCCACGGACCGAGCCGTTTGTGGTTGACCAGCCAGTTGTAGAAACGAGGGGAGCTGCGAGCGAAACACGCGGCAGCCAACAGCAGAAAGGGGGTGGTGGGCAATACCGGCAGCACAATCCCGATGACGCCCAGTGCCACGCTCAGCCAGCCAACGGCCAGCAAAAAGTAGCGCACCGACCGATGACGGCTGGTGCGCGATGACGCCTGCGCCATAGGCGCGGACTCAGTGATGGCGGGGCTTGAGGATCGCCGGCTTTTCGTCCGGGGCCTGACACAGCAGGTACAGGGCGGTAAGGGCCTCGGGGATCTGCACGATCATGTCGTCCATCAGGTTGGCGTCCTGAGCGATATCGGAGAACTCCGGTTGCTCGTCGAACAGGCCTGAGCCGACCATAATCGGCAGCAGCATTTCGCTGACTTCTTCCTCGGCGCTTTCGAACCAAGCGTTTTCACGCAGGAACACGCCTTCCATGAAGCCGATGCACCAGCCACGCAGGTCCGAATCGTCCGGGTCATCGCCCAGATCCAGATCGCAAGGCAGTTCGAACTCTTCGTCCGACGCCAGTTGACGGGAGATATGCGCCTGCAGCGCAACCAGCGTGGCTTCGATTTCCACACGCTGTGCGTCGCTCGCGTAGTGCGGCGGCTCGGAGAACAGGGCGTCGATCCACTCGCGCTCCGGTACTTGCTCGGAACAGATAGACAGGGCGGTCAGGTAGCCATGAGCGGCCACGTAGTCCAGTGCTTCTTCGTGCAGTTCATCTGCATCGAGGAAGACTTGCAGGCGGGTTAGTTGCTCAGCGAAGGACATGGACGCACTACCTTGAAAATAAACGATGCTGAATTCTAGGCCCTGAGCGTCTGTGGCGCCAGCGCGAAGGCCCAATGCAGTTAATTTCGACCACTCATGTCCCAGTCATCCTTTGCCTGTGAGTGCTCGGGTATACTCCCCCGTTTTGCAGTGCAGCAGGACAATCTGGGGTTTTTATGCTCGAACAGGCACAACGCGTACTTAAAGACATCTTCGGCTACGACAGCTTCCGTGGTCGCCAGGGTGCCATTATCGAACGTGTAGCCAACGGCGGCGATGCACTGGTGCTGATGCCTACTGGCGGCGGCAAGTCCCTGTGTTTTCAAGTGCCCGGCCTGTTGCGCGACGGTCTGTGCGTCGTGGTTTCGCCGCTGATCGCCTTGATGGACGATCAGGTGGCGACCCTTGATGAGCTGGGCGTTTCTGCGGCCGCGCTCAACTCCACGCTCAGCGCCGAGCAGCAGCGCGACCTGGCCAACCGGATTCGCCAGGGCGAAGTCAAAATGCTGTACCTGGCGCCGGAACGTCTCGTCCAGCCGCGCATGCTGTCCTTTCTGCAGAACCTCGATATCGCGCTGTTCGCCATCGACGAAGCGCATTGCGTTTCTCAATGGGGCCACGATTTCCGGCCTGAATACCTGCAACTGGGGCAACTGGCCGAGTTGTTCCCTAGCGTGCCGCGCATCGCGCTGACCGCCACCGCCGACAAGCGGACCCGGGAAGAAATCGTCACGCGCCTGCACCTGCAGAGTGCGGAGCGCTTCCTGTCCAGCTTCGACCGGCCCAACATCTTTTATCGCATCGTGCCCAAGGAATCGCCACGCAAGCAGTTGCTGGCATTCCTGTCCGAGCGTCGCAGCGATGCTGGTATCGTTTACTGCCTGTCGCGCAAAAAAGTCGACGAAGTGGCGGTTTTCCTCAGTGAAAACGGCTATCCGGCGTTGCCGTACCACGCAGGCCTGCCTTCGGAAACCCGTGCGGCGAACCAGAAACGCTTCCTTAATGAGGAAGGCTTGATCATGGTCGCGACCATCGCGTTCGGCATGGGTATCGACAAACCCAACGTACGTTTCGTCGCGCACATGGACCTGCCCAAGTCGCTGGAAGCCTACTATCAGGAAACCGGCCGGGCAGGGCGCGACGGTCTGCCTGCCGATGCCTGGATGGCCTACGGCCTGCAGGACGTGCTGATGCTCAAGCAGATGCTGCAGAATTCCGAAGGCGATGAGCGGCACAAGCGACTGGAGCACCACAAGCTCGACGCCATGCTGGCGTTGTGCGAAGAAACCCGTTGCCGTCGCCAGACGTTGCTGGCCTATTTCGACGAAGACATGCCCAACCCGTGCGGCCATTGCGACAATTGCGTCGATGGCGTGCAGACCTGGGACGCCACCGAGCCTGCTCGCCAGGCATTGTCAGCCATTTACCGCACCGGTCAGCGCTACGGCGTCGGGCATCTGGTTGATGTCCTGCTCGGCAAGTCCAACGACAAGGTCGAAAGCTTCGGTCATCAACACCTGTCGGTGTTCGGGGTCGGGAAGGCGCGCTCTGAAAGTGAATGGCGCTCATTGTTCCGGCAACTGGTCGCGCGCGGGCTGGCAGATATCGACCTGGAAGGTTATGGCGGTCTGCGTTTGAGCGACACCTGTCGGCCACTGTTGCGCGGTGAGGTCACCCTTGAGTTGCGTCGCGATCTCAAGCCGCAGACCTCCGCCAAGAGTCATTCCGGCAGCCCCGCCAGCCAACTGGTGCGGGGCGAGGAGCGTGAGCAGTGGGAAGCCCTGCGCGCATTGCGCCGCAAGCTGGCAGAAGAACACGCCGTACCGCCTTACGTTATTTTCCCGGACTCGACCTTGCTGGAAATGCTGCGCAGCAAACCGGGCTCGATGGCCGAAATGGCCAGGGTCGGTGGTGTGGGCGCACGCAAGCTGGAGCGTTACGGCGAGGCCTTTCTGGAGGTGCTCAGCGGCAAGGCCGAAGCGCCCCGCGTGGTTGCCGACATCCGTCACGAACTGATCAGCCTGGCGCATGCCGGCATGACCCCGACGCAGATCGCCGGCCAGTTGCAGTGTTCGGAGAAGAATGTCTACACCTTGCTTGCCGAAGCCATCGGCAAACAGCAGTTGTCCGTCGAGCAGGCGCTCGATCTTCCGGAAGACCTGCTGGGCGAGATTCAGGATGCGTTTCTGGATGGAGAGGGTGAGTTGCCACCCGTCTCGGCGGTCGCCGAGCAGTTCGTCGGCCGTGTGCCTGAAGGTGTGCTGTACTGCGTGCGGGCAGCCCTGCAATCCGAATTTGAGGTATAAGGGCCTGCGACGAGACGCCACGGTCGGGCGCTTGCCTGTTTGCAAGGAGCATGCTTAGCTCGCTAATAGTTAGTTTTGATCACGAGTTCCTTATGCCAATGACTGATGAACATCGCTTCGGGATGCAACTTGCGCATATTTCCCGAGGCTGGCGAGCCGAGCTGGACCGTCGTCTTGCCGACCTGGGGCTGTCCCAGGCCCGGTGGTTGGTGTTATTGCACCTTGCCCGTTTCGAAGAGCCGCCCACCCAACGCGAGCTGGCGCAAAGCGTCGGTGTCGAAGGACCGACCCTTGCCAGGCTGCTCGACAGTCTTGAAGGTCAGGGCCTGGTGCAGCGTCAGGCGGTCGTCGAAGACCGTCGGGCGAAGAAAATCCTGCTCTGTGATAG
The DNA here is from genome assembly GCF_900143095.1 of Pseudomonas asturiensis. Taxonomy (GTDB): domain Bacteria; phylum Pseudomonadota; class Gammaproteobacteria; order Pseudomonadales; family Pseudomonadaceae; genus Aquipseudomonas; species Aquipseudomonas asturiensis. The sequence continues at coordinate 76,012 of NZ_FRDA01000017.1, forward strand.
CGCCTTGCCGCTGATCGAGCAAATCGAAACCATTGCCAACGTTTTGCGCATCGAACTCTTCGAAGGCGTGAACGAAGAAGACCTGCGCGTGAGCATGCGCGTGCACTCGCGAATTCTGGCCAATCTCGAAAGATCCTGAGACGAGCCTGCGGGTTCTACTCCATACTCTTGCAAGGAATAATCAAGTTCATCGGGATAGGTGAGAAGCCTGCTGTGGTTTCCATAAGGGTTAGCATGCTGAAGAGTTCTCTGGCAGGTATCGAGCGTACCGGCGACACGTGCCGCAACGTCGTCGGGCCTCGTTTATGCGCACGCTTCATGGCAGCGTCTGTCGTGGCCTCGACACTGCTGTATTCATCGTTGGCGTCGGCGTTGGGGCTTGGAGAAATCACCCTGCATTCGGCGCTCAACCAGCCATTGAATGCCGAAATCCAGCTGCTGGAAACCGATGGCCTGAGCCCCGAGGATATCGTGGCCAGGCTGGCCTCCCCCGAGGCGTTTGCCAAGGCAGGCGTCGAACGAGGCTTCTTCCTCAACGACCTGCGTTTCACCCCGGTCCTGCGTGGCGGACGTGGCGTGATCCGGGTGGTTTCAAACAAGCCGGTGACCGAACCCTACCTGAGTTTCCTGGTGCAACTGGCCCGGCCCAACGGCGATCTGTTGCACGAGTACACCGTGCTGCTCGACCCTGCGACTTCACCTGAAGGACTGGCCGCAACCCGCAGCCGTAACTCGCAGCGCTCGGCCTCTGCCGCGACGCCTGAGTCGCGCATGCCCGTCGCGCCACCAGCTGCTGTGCAGGGCAAACGTTACACCGTGGCCAGCGGCGACACCCTCAACGGCATTGCCGGTCGGTTGCAGGGGCCAGGCAGCAAGGTGTCGGCCAGCCAGTTGGCTGACGGTATCCGTCTGCTCAACCCGCAGGTCTTCAGCAAGGGCGCCAGTTCCGGGCTCAGCATTGGCCAGGATTTGCTGCTGCCTGATTCGGCTGTATTGCCCAGTCCCGCCGCGCCCGCTGCCAGTTCGGCAGCGCCTGCTCCCCGGTCTGCCGAGCTTGCAAAGACCGCCGAGCAAGTAAGTGCTGCGACACTTCAGACCCAGCAATTGGCGCAATCAGTCGAGGACCTCAAGACCCAGGCCCAGGCGCTTCAAGAACAGATCATCGGCAAGGACAAGCAGATCGCAGCCCTGCGCGCCGACCTGCTCCAGGCTCAGTCGAAACCGCAACCCGTTGCTGCGGCACCTGCGCCTGCATCCACGCCCGCGCAGACGCCGGTGCCGGTCGCTTCGCAACCGGTGGCCGTGACGGCTGACGAGCCTTTTGTCAGCGTGCCGGTTCTGCTGGCTGCCTTGCTTATCGTCTTGCTGCTCCTTGCGTTTGCCTACACCAGACGACGTCAGCAGCGTGATCAGTCTGCAGCGCCTGCCGCTGCGCCGGACGACCCCCTGATCAAGCCTGCGCAGAGCACCATTCTTCCGGTTTACGAAGTGCCGACGGTTGCGCCGCAGCCAGTGGCCACGCCTGGTCCGATCAAAGCAGCGTCGTCGCAGCGAATGGCGGGCACGACGCCTGACGCGCTGGACGGTGTCAGCATCTATATCGCTTACGGGCGGTTCAGTGAGGCCATTGGTATCTTGCGCAGCGCGTCGCAAAAGCAGCCCGAACGGGAAGACATCCGCGTCAGGCTGCTTGAGTTGCTGGCCGAACAGAACGACAGCGACGGTTTTGCCCGTGAAGAAGCGTCGGCCCTGGAGCACGGTGTATCGCCCCAGACCATTGAGGTGATCCGCGACCGATACCCTCATTTAAAGAGCCAGGAAACGATAGCCGCTTCAGCCGCTGTATCAGCTGTGGTCGCAGCTTCCGCGCTGTCGCTGGGCAAGAGCGACGCCGTGTCAGGCCAACCTGCCACGCCCGGGCCTGCCGAGCAGCAAATCGAGCAACTGGACGAGACCACCGCAGCAGCGCTCAACCCGGAACCTTCCGACGAGTTTCAGTTGAATCTGGACGAGCTTTCGATGGATGCCGAGTGGGATCTGGTTGACCCGTTCGACTCGCCGCCCGTCCGGACCAAGCCTGTCGTAGCGCCTGAAGTTGATCCGGAGTTTTCTTCTGACCTGAATCAACTGCCGGAAGTATTCGAGCTGTCCGATGAGCAATTCCTCAGCGACTTCTCCGAGACGGATGAGATTGATCCGATTGAGGTGGTCCCGCCGTCGGGTGGCGAGGACCTGAGCGACGATTTCCTCGACAGCTTCATGAGCGACGATTCGGACTTCGATTTGCTGGATCTTGAAGAGCCGCCGTTGAGCCCGATCAATCAGGCTCAGGTGTTGATTGACGAAGGCGAGATCGAATCTGCCAGGGCGATGTTGCTGCAGGTCATTGCCGAGTCAGACGAAGAGCACAAAGACCTGGCGCGGGAACTGCTGGCGAGCATCAACTGACAGGCAGATAGAACGGTGTGAGAAACGCCTCGATGCCAGGCATCAGCGCCAGCCCTTTCGCGAGCAAGCTCGCTCCCACGAAGGCTCTTTCATTCAGCACGTTATGTTTGTCTGGCGGGAGCGAATTCTCTCCCGCCAGGCTGTGAGGCGTAGGTGTCGCTCAGTGCTTGCTGCCTTGCGTCGACATGGTCAGGAACTGCTTTTCCTGGTTCCAGTCGAACGGTTCGTCGTTCTCTTGCGCCTCGTAGCGGCGTTCTTCGAGTGCCTGATAGAGAGCGATTTCGTCGTCCGGCATGAAGTGCAGGCAGTCGCCTGCGAAGAACCACAGCAGGTCGCGCGGCACCAGATGGGCAATCTGCGGGTAGCGCTGGATCACCTGACACAGGATGTCCTGGCCCAGGTACTGGCTTTCGATAGGGTCCTGCGGCAATAGCTCGACCAGCTCGTCGAAGCGCTCCATGAACAGCGCATGGCTTTCCTCGGGAACCTGCTCGGCCTCGCCCAGCGCGACCAGAATACTGCGCAGGTGCGCAAGCAGACCGAGAGTGTGGTCGAGTGTGGCGTCGGCCATGATGTAATCCTCAAATGCAAAAACAGGCGCGAGAGTATAAAGCTCTGCGCGCCTGTTTTGTGGATCAACTGACCTGCTGGGGCCAGCTGCGGCAAATTATCTAATCTTGCCCGGGGTAGGTGTCAGTTCGTCCTTGTCGAAGTCATCCACGTCGATCACCTTGCGGCGCGCCGCTTCGGCGGTTTTCAGTGTCTGTGCTTCTTCGGCTTGCAACACACCGACACGTAACGCTGCGTCGATGAGTGGCTCGCCAGCTTCCGGTAGAACCTGGCCGCCTTTGACGGCGGTCTGCAGCTTTTTGTGCAGCGGATAAGCGGCGCTCAGCAGGTCGCTGGCATGCTGCAGCGCACCCACTGGATCGTCTGCGGACTGCGGGCGATAGCAACCCGCCAGCAGCTCTTCCAGCGTCGGGTCGCCCTTGGCGCGCCCCAGCACTTGGGCCACTTCGGCATCCAGCCTGTCCGACGGGCCTTTGTGGCGACGGCCGAACGGGAACACAATTACCCGCAATAGACCACCCAGGACACGATTCGGGAAATTGCTGAGGATCTCATCCATCGCTCGTTCCGAGTGGCCCAGGCTTTCCTCCATCGCCCAGCGGAACAGCGGGCTCATGTGGTCCGGCGAACCCAGGTCGTGGTAGCGCTTGAGCGATGCAGAAGCCAGATACAGATGGCTGAGCACATCACCCAGACGCGCCGACAGACGCTCGCGACGTTTCAGCTCGCCACCCAGCAGCATCATGCTCAGGTCCGCCAACATGGCGAATGCCGCAGCCTGACGGTTCAGCGCTCTGAAATAGCCTTGGCTCAGACGGTCGCCCGGCGCTCGTTCGAAATGCCCGAAACCCAGGTTCAGGATCAAGGTGCTGGCAGCGTTGCTGACCGCAAAACCAATGTGCTTGAGCAGCAGGGTATCGAACTCGGCCAGCGCGTTGTCGTGATCCGTGCGTCCGGCCAGCGCCATCTCCTTGAGTACGAACGGGTGGCAACGAATCGCGCCCTGACCGAAGATCATCAGGTTGCGCGAGAGGATATTGGCGCCCTCGACCGTGATGAAGATCGGCGCGCCTTGCCAGTTGCGGCCCAGATAGTTATTCGGGCCCATGATGATGCCCTTGCCGCCGTGAACATCCATGGCATGGCCGATGCATTCGCGGCCGCGTTCGGTCAGGTGGTATTTGAGGATGGCCGACAATACAGAGGGTTTCTCACCCAGATCGACTGCATTGGCCGTCAACATCCGCGCGCTGTCCATCAGCCAGGCGTTGCCGCCAATGCGCGCCAGCGCCTCCTGTATACCTTCGAACGCCGACAGCGGCACGTTGAACTGCTCGCGCACCTTGGCGTACTGGCCGGTCACCAGGCTGGTGTACTTCGCAGCACCGGTGCCTACCGCTGGCAGCGAGATCGAACGACCCACCGACAGGCAGTTCATCAGCATCATCCAGCCCTTGCCGAGCATGGGTTGGCCGCCGATCAGGTAGCTCAACGGAATGAACACGTCCTTGCCAGAGTTGGGACCGTTCATGAATGCCGCACCCAGTGGCACGTGGCGACGGCCAATTTCCACACCCGGTGTGTCGGTGGGAATCAGCGCCAGGCTGATGCCCAGGTCTTCTTCCTCGCCCAGCAGATGCTCGGGGTCATAAGCCTTGAACGCCAGACCCAGTAGCGTCGCAACCGGACCCAGCGTGATGTAGCGCTTTTCCCAGGTCAGGCGCAGGCCAATGACTTCCTCGCCTTGCCACTGACCTTTGCAGATGATGCCGGTGTCCGGCATCGCACCGGCGTCGGAGCCCGCCAGCGGACCGGTCAGGGCGAAGCAGGGGATGTCGTCGCCACGGGCCAGACGCGGCAAGTAGTGATTGCGCTGCTCGTCCGTGCCGTAATGCAACAGCAACTCGGCAGGGCCGAGGGAATTGGGCACCATCACGGTCGAGGCCAGGTCGCCACTGCGCGTCGCCAGCTTCATGGCGACTTGTGAGTGGGCGTAGGCCGAAAAGCCCTTGCCGCCAAATTCTTTCGGGATGATCAACGCGAAGAAGCCGTGCTGCTTGATGTGTGCCCAGGCTTCGGGCGAGAGGTCCATGGCCTGCCCGATCTCCCAGTCACTGACCATTGCGCACAGCGCTTCTGTGGGACCATCAATGAAAGCTTGCTCTTCTTCAGTCAGCTGGACTTTCGGATAGGCCAGCAATTTGTCCCAGTCGGGACGTCCGCTGAACAGCTCGCCATCCCACCAGACCGTACCGGCGTCGATGGCATCGCGCTCGGTTTCGGACATGGGCGGCAAGACTTTCTTGAACCAGCTGAACATCGGCGCCGTGAAATGTTTGCGGCGCAGGTCGGGCAGTACCATCGGTATGAACACCGCCAGCCACACTACCCAGAAAATCGTCAGCAGCCAGCCCGGTGCGTGGCTGAAAATGCCCATCGCCAGCAGGTAGACAGCAACCACCCCGAGTGCGGGGAGCGGGTCGGTACGACGGTGAGCCAGCCAGGCAATGCCCACGACCAGCACGACAATCCACAACAGCAGCATACGTATTCCTCCGTGATGAAAGCCGCTCTCGCAGCGATCAAGAACTGGTCGCCAGGCAGTGGTGGGGCGACATCGATAGTGACCCTGCCCTGACGAGGAAGTTGCCACCATATCAGGTAGACTGAGTAGTCAGTTTTTTCACCGCCAATGCGAGGGGAACGCAATGCTCAAGATCTGGGGACGCAAGAATTCCAGCAATGTGCGCAAGGCACTCTGGATTGCCGAAGAAGTCGGCGTGCCGTATGAAACGCAAGACGCGGGTGGCGCCTTCGGGCTGGTCAACGAGGCGGCGTATCGCGCCAAGAACCCCAACGGCCGTATCCCCATGATCGAAGACGGCGATTTCGTACTTTGGGAGTCCAACGCCATCGTGCGTTATCTGGCCGCTCGCCACGCACCGGACTCGGACCTCTATCCCGCTGATCTTCAAGCGCGTGCGCTGGCGGACAAGTGGATGGACTGGACCAGTTCGACCATCGCCGCGCCCTTCAGCCCCGTGTTCTGGGGTGTGGTGCGTACGCCGGCTGACAAGCAGGACTGGAACGCCATCAACGAAGGCATTAAAAACCTGCACAGTCTGCTTCTGGTCGCCGACGAGGCGTTGTCCCGGCAGCCCTACCTGTCAGGTCAGACGTTTGGCATGGGCGACATCCCGTTGGGCTGTTTTGCCTACGGCTGGTTCGAAATGCCGATTGAACGTCCGCCGCTGCCTCACCTCCAAGCCTGGTATGAACGCCTCAAGACGCGTCCGGCATACCGCAAGGCCGTCATGAGTCCGTTGACGTAATCCGTCTGGAAAATCCCGGCGGGCGCGGCTCGCCGGGTTTTCATCGAGCTTCGATATTTACTATTAACAAATGTGTCTGTACTTGAGTGGTCCGGCCAAGCACCATTGCCTGATCGGGCTCTGGCCACGCATGCCGCGGCGTACAGCCCACCCATTCTCCCTATTCTGATTTGGTGTTTTTTCCTATATGTCTTCCGCTCTGTCCATACGGCAGCTCACCAAAACCTACGGCAACGGTTTCCAGGCCCTGAGTGGTATCGACCTGGACGTTGCCGAAGGCGATTTCTTCGCGTTGCTGGGCCCTAACGGCGCTGGCAAGTCCACGACGATCGGCATCATCTCGACCCTGGTCAACAAGACCAGCGGTACGGTGAACATCTTCGGCCATGACCTGGACCGCGAGCCCGCTGCGCTCAAGCGTTCCATCGGTGTCGTGCCGCAGGAATTCAATTTCAACCAGTTCGAGAAAACGTTCGACATCGTCGTGACCCAGGCCGGTTACTACGGCATTCCCGCGAAAGTTGCCAGGGAACGTGCCGAGCAATACCTGACCCAGCTGGGCTTGTGGGACAAGCGCGATGTGCCTTCTCGCTCGCTGTCCGGCGGCATGAAGCGCCGTCTGATGATCGCCCGGGCGCTGATCCACGAGCCGCGCCTGTTGATCCTCGATGAACCGACTGCCGGTGTGGACATCGAACTGCGCCGCTCGATGTGGACGTTTCTCACCGAGCTGAATCGTCAGGGCATCACGATTATTCTGACCACGCACTATCTTGAAGAGGCCGAGCAACTGTGCCGCAATATCGGCATCATCGACCACGGCACGATTGTGCAGAACACCAGCATGAAGCAGTTGCTCAGCACCCTGACCGTCGAGACGTTCCTGCTCGATCTCAAGGCGACCTGGCAAACCGCGCCTCAACTGCCGGGTTTTTCAAGCCGTCTGCTCGACAGTCACACGCTGGAAGTGCAGGTCGACAAGAACGTCGGCATCACGGCGCTGTTCAGCCAACTGGCCGCACAGAACATCGAAGTGCTGAGCCTGCGCAATAAATCCAATCGCCTCGAGGAGTTGTTCGTGTCTCTGGTGGAAAAAAACCTGGCGAAGGTGGCGCTATGACTGCTCACGCCGGCGAGCTTCGCCCCAACCTGATTGCCCTGAAGACCATCGTTTACCGTGAAGTTCATCGCTTCATGCGCATCTGGCCGCAGACCCTTCTGCCGCCGGCGATCACCATGGTTCTGTACTTTGTCATCTTCGGTAACCTGATCGGCCGTCAGATCGGTGACATGGGTGGCTTCACTTACATGCAGTACATTGTGCCGGGGCTGATCATGATGTCGGTGATCACCAACTCCTACGGCAACGTGGTCTCGAGCTTCTTCGGTGCGAAGTTCCAGCATTCGATTGAAGAGCTGATGGTGTCGCCCGTCTCACCGCACACCATTCTGATCGGCTATACGCTGGGTGGCGTGTTGCGCGGCCTGATGGTCGGCTTCATCGTGACGATGCTGTCGATGTTCTTCACCGACCTGCAAGTGCATCACCTGGGCGTGACCATCGTCGTTGTCGTGCTGACCGCAACGATCTTCTCGCTGCTGGGCTTCATCAACGCTGTTTTCGCACGCAACTTCGACGATATCTCGATCATCCCGACCTTCGTGCTGACCCCGCTGACCTACCTGGGCGGCGTGTTCTATTCGATCAACCTGCTGCCGCCATTCTGGCAGACCGTGTCGCTGGCCAACCCGGTCCTGCATATGGTCAACGCCTTTCGCTACGGCATCCTCGGTGTTTCCGACATCAAGATCAGCATCGCCCTGGCGTTCATGATCGTGGCCACCTTCGTGCTGTACGCGGGTTGCGCACGCTTGCTGGTGAGTGGTCGGGGTATGCGTCAGTAATCTGCTGAACATCGACCCGCCCTGAAGGCGGGTTGATACCTCTACAAGCCTGTCTGTTCAGATTCTGAAACACACCTGAGGTACACGAATCTCCAGTTACGCCCATCCTTGAAGCTCCCCACTTCGAGGAAGACCCATGCGCACAGGGATGATCGCGCTGGCTTTGGGCCTGCTGGCCTTGCGTTTTCTGCCTGCCTTGCCCGCCACCTGGCTGCTATTGCTGATGCCCGTCGTGGCGTTGATGCTGCTGCCGTTTCGCACCTACCCCTTGGCTTTCTTCCTGTTCGGACTTACCTGGGCTTGCGTCTCGGCGCAGTCGGCACTGAACGATCGCCTGTTGCCCCGGCTCGACGGACAGACGCTGTGGCTGCAGGGCAAGGTGGTCGGATTGCCGAGCGCATCTGAAGGAGTGGTGCGTTTCGAACTCGCAGAAGGCGTGTCACGTCGCGCGAAGCTGCCCGGGCTGATGCGCATTGCCTGGTATGGCGGCCCCGAGGTGCGCAGTGGTGAGCGTTGGCGGCTGGCAGTAAAACTCAAGCGGCCGGGCGGGCTGGTCAATCCTGATGCGTTCGATTATGAAGCCTGGCTGTTGGCTCAGCGTATCGGGGCGACCGGAACGGTCGTGGACGGTCAGTTGCTGGCGCCGGCTCGTGCCGCCTGGCGTGATGCCATACGCCAGCGCTTGCTGGCCGTTGATGCACAGGGGCGAGAAGGGGGGCTGGCGGCGCTGGTGCTGGGTGACGGCTCGGGGCTGTCAAGCATCGACTGGCAGGTGCTGCAGGATACCGGCACCGTGCACCTGTTGGTGATATCCGGTCAGCACGTCAGCTTATTGGCCGGGGTGATGTATGCGCTGGTGAGTCTGCTGGTACGTTGGGGGCTGTGGCCGCGCGCGTTGCCCTGGCTGCCGTGGGCCTGTGGTCTGGCATTCGCTTCGGCGCTTGGTTATGGGCTGCTGGCCGGCTTCGATGTGCCGGTCAGGCGTGCCTGCGTGATGGTGGGCCTGGTGCTGTTGTGGCGCTTGCGCTTTCGGCATTTGGGCCTGCTTTGGCCGTTGCTGCTGTCGCTTGACGCAGTGCTGGTTTTTGAACCCTTGGTGAGTCTGCGGCCCGGTTTCTGGCTGTCGTTTGCCGCCGTGGGGATTCTGATTCTTATCTTCAGCGGACGCCTTGGTGCCTGGGGCTGGATTCAGAGCTGGACGCGAGCCCAGTGGCTGATTGCCGTGGGCCTGCTTCCAATCCTGATGATGTTGAACCTGCCGATCAGTATCAGCGGTCCGCTCGCCAACCTGGTCGCGGTGCCTTGGGTCAGCGTGATCGTTCTGCCCCCGGCGCTGATCGGCACCCTGTTGCTGCCCGTTCCCTGGCTGGGCGAAAGCCTTCTGTGGGTGGCCGGTGGAGCGCTGGAGTGGCTGTTCGTGTTTTTGGGCTGGATGGCTGATCAAGCGCCTGCGTGGCTGCCCAGCGCAACACCCGCCTGGGTTCTGGCGCTGAGTCTGCTCGGTGCGTTGCTGGTCTTATTGCCCAAGGGCGTGCCGGTCAGGCCCTTGGGCTGGCCGCTTCTCTTGTTATGTGTATTTGCACCACTCAAGCCGGTGCCCGTCGGGCAGGTCGATGTCCTGCAACTGGATGTCGGTCAGGGGCTGGCGATATTGCTTCGCACGCGTCATCACACGTTGCTCTACGACGCCGGGCCGCGCTTTGGCGAATTCGATATCGGCCAGCGCGTGGTCTTGCCCGCCATCCGCAAGAGCGGGGTACGGCATCTGGACATGATGCTGCTCAGTCATGCCGACGCGGACCATGCCGGCGGCGCGCTGGCTGTCCACGGGGCATTGTCGGTCGGGCGTGTGCTTGGGGGTGACATTGCCCGGCTTGCGCCTGCACTCGATGCCAGTCGATGCGAAAACGGTGAGCGTTGGGAATGGGACGGTGTGGTCTTTTCAACCTGGATCTGGGAGCAGGCACCGGAAGGCAACGCGGGGTCCTGCATGCTGAGTGTCGACGCCAATGGCGAGCGATTGTTGCTGACCGGCGACGTCGATGCCGAAGCCGAACAGGCGGCCATCGACAGCGGATTCGACCTGCGCGCGCACTGGTTGCAGGCGCCGCATCATGGCAGCCGGACTTCGTCTTCCAAGCCGTTTCTGAAAGCCGTCATGCCAACCGGCGTCCTGATCTCGCGCGGGCGCAACAATGCGTTCGGCCATCCGCATCCGCTCGTCATGGCGCGTTATAGATGGTTTGGCATTGCCAGCTACGACAGCGCCGAGCTGGGCGCAATTCGCCTGCAACTGGGAACATTCGGATCGCCTGAAGCACAACGTGCGCAGCGGCGTTTCTGGCGTGACTGAATCCACGGATATCGATCTGATCGTTCGGCACCCGGCGACCCTATGGTAGAGTGGCGCCAATTTTTCAAGGGAGTGGTCACTGTGTGGGAACTGGTCAAATCTGGCGGCTGGATGATGTTGCCGATCATTTTGAGTTCCATCGCCGCTGCCGGCATCATCATCGAGCGTCTCTGGACGTTGCGCGCCAGTCGTATCACGCCGCCGCATCTGCTGGGGCAGGTCTGGCAGTGGATTCAGGAACACAAACTCGATAACGACAAGCTCAAGCAACTGCGCGCCGATTCGCCTCTGGGTGAAATTCTTGCCGCGGGCCTGGCCAACTCCAAGCATGGTCGCGAGATCATGAAAGAGTGCATTGAAGAAGCCGCTGCCCGGGTCATTCACGATCTGGAGCGTTACCTGAGCGCACTCGGTTCGATTGCCGCCATGGCACCGCTGCTGGGTCTGCTGGGCACCGTGCTGGGCATGATCGACATTTTCGGATCGTTCAACAGCTCGGGTGCGACGGCCAACGCCGGGGTGCTGGCTGGTGGTATTTCCAAGGCGCTGATCTGTACTGCCTCTGGCCTTATCGTTGCGATTCCGGCCATCTTCTTTCACCGTTTCCTGCAAAGCCGTGTCGATGAGCTGGTGGTTGGCATGGAGCAGCAGGCGATTCGTCTGGTCGAGGTGGTGCAGGGTGACCGGGATGTCGATCTGATCGACGCGAAGGTTGACCTCAAATCCCTGGCCAAGGCAGGCGGGAGCAAGAAGAAGTGAAGTTTCGTCGCCGCAGGCCGCGGGAGAACATCGACATCAACCTGGTTTCGTTGATCGACGTGGTGTTCATTCTGCTGCTGTTCTTTATCGTGACCACCACCTTCACCCGGGAAACCCAATTGCGGGTCGACCTGCCGCAGGCGGTCACAGGCACGCCGGAAGTGGACGCAAGCGCCAAACACCTGGACATTGCCATTAATGCCGACGGGATCTTTTCCCTGAACAATCAGCTATTGCCGAAAAACGATCTGCCTACATTGATCGAGGCCCTGCAGCGTGAGTCGGCAGGTGACACCAGCCTGCCACTGTCCATCAGCGCTGATGGCAAGACTCCGCATCAGTCCGTCATTACGGCGATGGATGCAGCAGGCAAGCTTGGGTTCAGTCATTTGCGCATGACCACGGTCGAGGCCACACAGGCTAACTGATGGCATTCACTGACCGTTTGCTTGACGCCTGGTACAACGGCCATCCTGCGCTGGCGCTGTTGCGTCCTCTCGAAAGCCTTTACCGCCGCGTTGTCAAAGGCAAACGTGCGCGGTTTGTGGCGGGCGAGGGCGATATCTACAGGGCGCCGGTACCGATCATCGTGGTTGGAAACATCACCGTGGGCGGCACAGGCAAGACGCCGTTGATTGTGTGGATGATCGAACACTGTCAGCGTCGCGGTCTGCGGGTTGGCGTGGTCAGTCGCGGATATGGCGCCAAACCGCCAAGCCTGCCCTGGCGGGTCCTGCCCGAACACAGTGCTGGCCAAGCCGGTGATGAGCCGTTGCTGATCGTGCAGCGTTGCGCAGTGCCGCTGATGATCGACCCGGACCGCGCCCAGGCCGTGCGCGCATTGTTGGCTGCCGAACCCCTTGACCTGATTCTTTGCGACGACGGATTGCAGCATTACCGGCTGGCGCGTGATCTTGAGCTGGTGTTGATCGACGCCGCGCGTGGCCTGGGCAATCGTCGTTGCCTGCCTGCCGGGCCATTGCGCGAGCCAGCAGAGCGGCTGAGCAGCGTCGATGCCGTGCTCTACAACGGTGCCACGGCGGATCGCGAGGATGGCTATGCGTTCAGGCTCAAGCCAGCCGCATTGGTCAACCTGCGCAGCGGTGCGCGCCAGCCGGTGGATCATTTCCCTGCCGGGCAGGCGGTGCACGCTGTGGCCGGGATCGGCAACCCGCAACGTTTCTTCAACACCCTCGAAGGATTACACTGGCGGCCTGTGCAGCACGCATTCGCCGACCATGCGGTCTATAGCGCTCAGGCACTGACCTTCACGCCATCTCTGCCTCTGGTCATGACCGAGAAGGATGCCGTGAAATGCCGGGCCTTTGCGGCTGAGGACTGGTGGTATCTGGCGGTGGATGCGGTGCCTTCCGACGCTTTTGTCAGCTGGTTCGATGAGCAGCTGTCACGTCTCTCTCCTTGATTGCTTCAGGATCTCCCATGGACACCAAACTACTCGACATCCTTGCTTGCCCGATCTGCAAAGGCCCCTTGAAGCTCAGTGCGGACAAGACCGAGCTGATCAGCAAGGGCGCAGGCCTTGCGTACCCTATTCGCGACGGCATTCCGGTGATGCTCGAAACCGAAGCACGCACGCTGACTGCCGATGAGCGTCTGGAAAAATGACCACCGACTTCACCGTTGTGATTCCGGCGCGTTACGGCTCCAGCCGTTTTCCGGGCAAGCCGCTTAAAGTCATCGCGGGCAAGCCCATGGTCCAGCATGTCTGGGAGCAGGCCCGCAAGAGCAGCGCTCAGCGTGTCGTGGTTGCCACTGACGACGCACGCATCGTTGAAGCCTGCCAGGCATTCGGCGCTGAAGTCTTGTTGACCCGCGAGGATCATAACTCCGGCACCGACCGTCTGGCCGAAGTGGCCACGCAACTGGGGCTGGCGGCTGATGCGATCGTCGTCAACGTGCAGGGTGACGAGCCGATGATTCCGCCTGCGGTGATTGATCAGGTGGCGCTTAATCTCGCGGCTCATCCTGAGGCTGGCATTTCGACGTTGGCCGAGCCCATCGATGATGTGACGGCGCTGTTCAACCCGAATGTGGTGAAGGTTTCGTCCGACATCAACGGTCTCGCGCTGACGTTCAGCCGTGCGCCGTTGCCCTGGGCGCGTGATGCCCTGGCTGTGAGCCGTGACGTGTTGCCTGCAGACGTGCCTTATCGCCGTCATATCGGTATTTATGCCTATCGCGCCGGCTTTCTGCATGACTTTGTCAGTTGGGGGCCGTGCTGGCTGGAAAACACCGAAAACCTCGAGCAACTGCGTGCGCTCTGGAATGGCGTGCGTATTCATGTTGCCGATGCAATCGAGGCGCCGCCTGCGGGTGTCGACACCCCTGAAGACCTTGAGCGCGTAAAACGCCTGCTGGAGGTTTGATGTCAGTTCTCCAGTCGTTCGGGAAGGCAGTCCAATGACGTTGCAGGTGCAGTCTGCAGTTTCCCTCAAGCCTTTCAACACCTTCGGTGTGGATGTGCGGGCACAACTGTTTGCCGAGGCGCACAGCGACGATGATGTCCGCCAGGCCCTTGCGTACTCGACCGAGCACGATGTGCCGCTGCTGGTTATCGGCGGTGGCAGCAACCTGTTGCTCAGTGGTGATGTCAACGCATTGGTGTTGCGTATGGCCAGTCGTGGCGTTCGCATTGTGCGCGAGGACTGTTCTGAGGCCATTGTCGAGGCTGAAGCAGGTGAGCCCTGGCATCCCTTTGTTCAGGAGTCTCTGCGAATGGGGCTCGCCGGGCTGGAGAATCTCAGCCTTATCCCCGGTACGGTCGGCGCTGCGCCCATGCAGAACATCGGTGCCTATGGGGTCGAGATCAAGGACGTGTTTCACAGCCTGACTGCGCTGGACCGTGAAACCGGTGAGCTGCGCGAGTTCTCGCTGGAGGAGTGCGCGTTCGGCTATCGCGACAGCGTGTTCAAGCACGAGGTGGGTCGCTGGCTGATCCTGCGTGTGCGCTTCAGGCTCTGTTGGGAGGCGAAGCTGCACCTGGAATACGGACCTGTCCGTCAGCGGCTGGACGAGCTGGGTATCCAGCATCCGACCCCATTTGATGTCAGTCGGGCAATCTGTGCGATCCGCAGCGAAAAACTGCCGGATCCTGCGGTGTTGGGCAATGCGGGCAGTTTCTTCAAGAACCCGGTCGTTTCCGCTGACGCCTTTGCTGCAATCAAGCATGAACATCCGAATGTGGTTGGTTATCCACAGGCTGATGCCGGAGTAAAGCTGGCGGCCGGCTGGTTGATCGAGCAGGCTGGCTGGAAGGGCTTTCGAGAGGGGGACGCGGGCGTACACGCGCTTCAATCGCTGGTGCTGGTCAACTATGGGCAGGCCACTGGCTTGCAACTGTTGAACCTGGCACATCGTATACAGGCTGACATCGCAGAGCGCTTCAATGTCGAGCTTGAGATGGAGCCGAATCTTTACTGAGTCGTGCTTTTTAAAATCGCTGGCTGATCCTCCCCATCGCATTTCGTTACACCTAACCCTGCTGGATGAATACCAGGCTAAGTGGCAGGGAGTCCTCCTGTTCTCTTCAGGGGTTGCGTTGTAACGCTGGGTGCGATCAATCACCGGATCGCTCAAATCGCAGGCATAAAAAAGCCCTGCCTGTTTGCACAGGCAGGGCTTTTTCATGGGTCGGGTTTAGACGAGGGGTTTAGGCTCGGTTTCTTTCCCGGCGTGTTGCTGCTCAGCATTTTCCTCGGTTGTCAGCGAAGGCTGGGCCGATTCTGCTTCAGGCGCAACCGGTGCAGGTTCGGCAACGACCGGCGTAGCGGAGGCGGCCTGTTCGGCTTCCTTCTGACGGCGAGCTTCTTCTTCACGCTTGCGGCGACGAACTTCACGAGGATCGTTCGGTGCACGACCTGTGCTGCTGACCGGCAAGGCAGGGGCTTCAACAGCCACAGGCTCTTGAGCTTCGTGCACAGCCGGTGCCTCTTCAGCCGCGGGGGCTTGTGGTGCGAAGTACGGAGCAGGCTCCTCCTTCACGAACACAGGCTCTGCAGCAGGGGCAGGTGTTGGCAGCTCGGCGGATTCAGTGGCTGGCACGTCTTCCTGGGCCTTGGCTTCGACCGGAGCCTGCGGCTCTGGCGTGGGTTCCGGCGTTGGCGTGAACGGTACGACGCGCTCTGCGTGAGGCGCTTCAAACAGTTCGGTCTGCGCAGCGATGGCCGGTGCTTCGGTCACTGTCGGTTGAACCTCAACCTCAGGGGCCGCGTGTACGCTTGGTGCTTCGTCAGCAACAGGCGCTTCGACAGCAGGCAGTTCGACAGTCGGTTCTGCTGCGACTGGCGCTGGTTCGGCCGGTGCTTCAACGACAGGCGATTCAACCGCTGGCGCTTCGGTCGCGGGTGTCTCGACAACCGGCGTTGGCTCTGCAGTATCAGCCACAGGCGCTTCAACGGAGCTGTTGGCGCGTTCGGCCTGCTCGTTGGCCTGAGCCTCGGCAGGAGCGCTGATCACGGTGCTGGCGACAGCAGCGGTAGCGGCCAGACCGGCAGCCACATCAGTGCCTTGCTCTTCTTCGCTGCCGTTCTCTTCGGAGCCTTCGATCACGTTGCCGTTGGCGTCACGCTGACGTTCACGACGGTTACTGCGACGACGCTGACCGCGGGAGCGGCGACGAGGGCGTTCGCCGTCGTTGCTGTCCTGGTTGTCTTCGTGAGCCTGCTCTTCGTTGAGCAGCACTTCTTCTTCGCTCGTCTCAACAACCGCCTGCTCGGCACGTGGCTGACGCTCTTCACGCGGGGCACGAGGCTGGCGTTCTTCACGCGGTGCGCGCTCAGGACGCTCTTCGCGTGCCAGGCTCACCGCAGGTGCGGCATCCAGAGGTTCGCGCAGTTCGCGCACCGGACGCTCTTCACGACCTTCGCGAGGCTTGCGCTCACGGGAGGTGCGAGCCGGACGCTCTTCACGTGGAGTGGTGGTCGTTGCTGCGTCGTCACGTACTTCGCGAGGTGTGCGCTCTTCACGAGGTGCGCGTTCTTCGCGTGGAGCACGTTCTTCACGAGGTGCACGTTCTTCGCGCGGAGCGCGTTCTGCACGCTCTTCACGTGGAGCACGTTCTTCACGAGGCTTGCGCTCTTCGTCGCGACGATTGTTGCGACCGCGGCTCTGCTGACGACCGTTACGACGTTCCTCGTTGCGGGCCGGGCGTTCGGTGGCAGCTGGTTTTTCGACCACTACCGGTGCAACAGGCTCTTCCTTGGTCGCGAACAGGCTGACCAGCGATTTCACCAGGCCCTTGAACAGGCTTGGCTCGGGCATGACCGGCGCTGGCGCTGCCGGGGCGGCTTCCACAGGAACTGGCGCATTGGCGCGAGCCGGGGCTGTCTTGACTGCCGCTTCCTGGCGAACCAGGGTGCGGGTCGCTGCAGCCAGCGGAGCGATTTCTTCCACTTCGGCAGCGGCAGCAGCGATTTCGTAGCTGGACTGGTTGTTGTGGGCTTCCGGGCTGTCATCACGCAGACGCTGCACTTCGAAGTGCGGAGTTTCGAGATGATCGTTCGGCAGGATGATGATGCGTGCACGGGTGCGCAGTTCGATCTTGGTGATCGAGTTGCGCTTCTCGTTGAGCAGGAATGCAGCAACCGGGATCGGCACCTGGGCGCGTACTTCGGCAGTACGGTCTTTCAGGGCTTCTTCTTCGATCAGGCGCAGGATGGCCAGCGACAGCGACTCAACATCACGGATGATGCCGGTGCCGTTGCAGCGCGGGCAGACGATGCCGCTGCTTTCGCCGAGCGATGGACGCAGACGCTGACGGGACATTTCCAGCAGGCCGAAGCGCGAGATGCGACCGACCTGAACGCGGGCGCGGTCGGCTTCCAGGCTTTCACGGACCTTTTCTTCCACGGCGCGCTGGTTCTTGGCCGGCGTCATGTCGATGAAGTCGATGACGATCAGGCCGCCGATGTCACGCAGGCGCAATTGGCGGGCGATTTCTTCAGCCGCTTCAAGGTTGGTCTGCAGGGCGGTTTCTTCGATGTCGCTGCCTTTTGTGGCGCGCGCCGAGTTGATGTCGATGGACACCAGGGCTTCGGTCGGATCGATGACGATGGAGCCACCGGAAGGCAGTTCGACGACGCGCTGGAAAGCGGTCTCGATCTGGCTTTCGATCTGGAAACGGTTGAACAGCGGAACGCTGTCTTCGTACAGCTTGATCTTGCTGGCGTACTGCGGCATCACCTGGCGGATGAAGGTCAGCGCTTCTTCCTGGGCTTCGACGCTGTCGATCAGGACTTCACCGATGTCCTGGCGCAGGTAGTCGCGGATGGCGCGGATGATGACGTTGCTTTCCTGGTAGATCAGGAAAGGTGCGGAGCGATCCAGGGACGCTTCCTTGATGGCGGTCCACAGTTGCAACAGGTAATCGAGGTCCCATTGCATCTCTTCGCTGCTGCGACCCAGACCTGCGGTGCGCACGATCAGACCCATGTCGGCCGGTGCGATCAGGCCGTTCAGTGCTTCACGCAGTTCATTGCGTTCTTCACCTTCGATGCGACGCGAAATGCCGCCGGCACGCGGGTTGTTTGGCATCAGGACCAGATAGCGGCCTGCCAGGCTGATGAAGGTGGTCAGGGCTGCGCCCTTGTTGCCACGCTCTTCTTTCTCGACCTGAACGATGACTTCCTGGCCTTCGCTCAGGACGTCCTTGATGTTGACGCGGCCTTCAGGGGCTTTCTTGAAGTACTCGCGGGAGATTTCCTTGAGGGGCAGAAAGCCGTGGCGCTCAGAGCCGAAATCGACAAAGGCAGCCTCAAGGCTTGGTTCGATGCGAGTGATACGGCCTTTGTAGATGTTGGCCTTTTTCTGCTCGCGTGCACCTGATTCGATGTCCAGGTCGTAGAGGCGCTGGCCGTCTACCAGTGCAACACGCAACTCTTCAGGTTGAGTTGCGTTAATCAGCATTCTTTTCATGTAGTACCGTCGGTTTCCGGGCTGCCGGAAACGGCGTTCGGCACACACGACTTCTCACGGTCGGTGTCAGGGCACGTCAAGAGTGGTTGGACACTCCAGTGTCTAGCGATTTTCCTGCCCAGAAGGGGCAGGGCGTCGCGACGACGTTTCCTGCTTGCTGTGGTGACCTAGGACACCCTTTCAGCAAAAGCTTTGTCAGGAGGAGGAATCGACCATCGGTAGCGGACGAGATGAAGCGTCTAGAACAAGCCTTTTGCTACACAGTCCGATGGTTGTGCGTCTCCACCCTACACGTATCCCTGATAATTCGGGTGCTGCCGCGCGCAGAATCCGCAGCGGGTTGGCATTTACCGCGATCTTCGATAGGGAAGGTCGCGCATCATGGCTTTAGGCGTTGTTCCCGAAACATTCGCTCGTAGCGTCTGGAAGCGACTGCACCTTGTGAACTGGCCGTGAATTATTCGCACTGAAGGCGAGCTGTCTGCTCAGCGATCTGGCGTGTTTCCGGCCTCATGTCACCCGCGCTTGTTACGTTTCCAGCATGCTGCGTTGTCACCGAAAGCCTCGTAGGACGGCCTCACGTCCTGTTGAATTGCGTTGGTCAGGGTCGGTTGTCAACCGTTGGTCCGCTGTCCGGCCGCTTTTGGCGGCGTTCGCGACTATAGCAGCAATCATTAAGTGCTTCAAATCCATAAAAAATTGTTATGATTTGCGGCATGACGAATATTGCCCCTCCAACCCCCGGCGTCCAGCTGGTAGAGGTTGCGCCGGAACTTGCCGGTCAACGCATCGATAATTTTCTGATCACTTATCTCAAGGGTGTGCCCAAGACCTTGATTTACCGCATTTTGCGCAAAGGCGAAGTGCGTGTGAACAAGGGGCGGATCAAGCCCGAGTACAAGTTGCAGGCAGGAGATATCGTCCGCATTCCCCCTGTGCGTGTGCCTGAGCGCGACGAGCCTGTGCCCGTTGCGCAGGGGCTTTTGCAGCGCCTGGAAGCAGCCATTGTTTACGAGGACAAGGCGCTGATCGTGCTCAACAAGCCCGCCGGCATTGCCGTGCATGGTGGCAGCGGCCTGAGCTTCGGTGTCATTGAAGCCTTCCGCCAGTTGCGCCCTGATGCCAAGGAGCTGGAACTGGTGCACCGTCTGGATCGCGACACCTCCGGCCTGCTGATGATTGCCAAGAAGCGCAGCATGTTGCGCCACCTGCATGAAGCCCTGCGCGGCGACGGCGTGGATAAGCGCTATATGGCGCTGGTGCGTGGCAACTGGCCGACGGCCGTCAAGCAGGTCCGTGCGCCGTTGCTCAAGAGTAATCTGCGTTCCGGCGAGCGAATGGTTGAAGTCAACGAAGAAGGCAAGGAGGCGCTGACGATCTTCAAGGTGCTGCGCCGCTTCGGCGATTTCGCCACCATGGTCGAGGCCAAGCCGGTGACCGGTCGTACTCACCAGATTCGCGTTCACACGCTGCATGCCGGGCATGCGATTGCGGGTGACACCAAGTACGGCGATGAGGATTTCAGTCGCGAAATTCGCGACCTGGGCGGCAAGCGCCTGTTTCTGCACGCCTACATGTTGACCGTGCCGCTGCAGGATGGCGGCAAGCTGACCTTGCAGGCGCCGGTTGATGAAATGTGGGCCAAGACTGTGGAGCGTTTGAGTGCGCCGTGATTACGATCTGCTGATTTTTGACTGGGATGGCACGCTGGCAGACTCTATCGGACGCATTGTTCACGCCATGCGGACTGCGGCTATCGGCGGTGATATGCCGGTGCGGGACGACGATGCGATCAAGGGCATTATCGGTCTGGGCCTGCCGGAGGCGATTCGCACCCTTTATCCGCTGATTACCGCTGACGAGCTGATCGACTTTCGGCAGCGCTACGCTGACAGTTACATGGCCATGGATGAAGTGCCATCGCCCTTGTTCGAGGGGGTGCTGGAGTCCATGCAGGCGTTTCGTCATGAGGGGTATCGGCTGGCGGTTGCGACGGGCAAGGCGCGTCGTGGGCTGGATCGAGTGCTCAAGGCCAACGCCTGGCAGGATTTTTTCGACATCACCCGGGCTGCCGACGAAACGGCGAGCAAGCCTGATCCGCTGATGTTGCACGAAATCATGGCGCATTGTGATGTTGCCCCCGAGCGTTCGCTGATGATCGGTGATTCGTCGTTCGATCTACAGATGGCGCGCAATGCGGGTATGGATTCGGTTGCGGTGGGCTACGGCGCGCAATCGCTGGATTCGCTGCGTGAGTACCAGCCTTGTCTGGCCATCGAACACTTTTCGGAGCTGCGCACCTGGTTGAACCGGTGCGGCGTTTAATTATCGGGTTGGAGCGAGTTGAGCATGTCTGACGAATGGAAAGCGCCTGCCTCCCAAAGGGTGGATGAGGCCGTTGACAGCAAGGAAGAGGCGAAAAGCTGGAAGTTGCTGGAAAAGACGCTGCTGGCCAGTGTTCAGGAGCAGCGTCGCGCGCGTCGTTGGGGGATCTTTTTCAAGCTCCTGACGTTTGCAGTGCTGTTCACGGTGCTCATCGTCCCGATGCTGGATCTAAGTGGTGGTGCCTCGCGCAGGGCCAGTCATACCGCCGTGGTCGATGTACAGGGCATGATCGCCGACAAGGAGCCTGCCAGTGCCGACAACATCATCACCGGGCTGCGGGCTGCATTCGAAGACGCCAAGACCAAGGGCGTGATTCTGAACATCAACAGCCCGGGCGGCAGCCCTGTGCAGTCAGGGTACGTTTACGACGAGATTCGTCGCCTGCGTGCGCAGAAGCCCGATATCAAGGTATACGCGGTCATCAGTGATCTGGGCGCTTCCGGGGCTTATTACATTGCCAGTGCGGCGGATCAGATCTATGCCGACAAGGCGAGTTTGGTGGGCTCCATCGGCGTCACGGCGGCGGGTTTTGGTTTTGTCGGTGCGATGGAGAAGCTGGGTGTCGATCGCCGGACCTACACCTCTGGCGAGCACAAGGCTTTTCTTGATCCGTTCCAGCCGCAGAAGGCCGATGAGACGCAGTTCTGGCAGGGTGTGCTGGACACCACGCATCGTCAGTTCATTGCCAGCGTCAAGCAGGGTCGTGGCGAGCGTCTGAAGGACAAGGATCACCCAGAGCTGTTTTCCGGTCTGGTCTGGACCGGCGAGCAGGCAGTCGGGCTGGGTCTGGTGGACGGTCTGGGCAGTGCTGCCTACGTGGCGCGCGAGGTGATTGGCGAAAAGGATATGGTCGACTACACCGTTGAAGAGTCGCCTTTTGATCGCTTCTCCAAGAAGCTCGGGACCAGCATTGCCGAGCGGCTGGCCATGCTGGCGGGCTTCAATGGTCCGACGCTGCGCTGATCGCACGCGCAGCCTGTAAAAAACCCGACGCGCGTCGGGTTTTTTCTTGCTGGATCAGGGAAGGGGGATTCCTTCCTTTATTAGCATGTCCACCAGTCGGATCAGTGGCAGGCCGATCAGGCTGGTGGCGTCACTGCCTTCGGTGGCGCGAAACAGGCTCACACCCAGGCCCTCAGCCTTGAAGCTGCCTGCGCAGTCGAAAGGCTGCTCCGCGTGCAGGTAGCGCTCGATGCTGGCGTTGTCGAGTTTGCGCATGTGGACCGTGAAGGGAACGCAGTCCACCTGGCAGACGCCGGTCTTGCTGTTAAGCAGGGCCAGGCCGGTCAGGAAGGTCACGCTGTTGCCGCTGGCGGCGGACAGTTGCTCCAGTGCGCGCTCGAAGGTATGAGGTTTGCCGAGTATCTGATCGCCGAGCACGGCCACCTGGTCCGAGCCGATGATCAGATGGTCGCAATGCTCACTCGCAAGCGCCTGTGCCTTCTTCTGTGCGAGGCGCTTCACCAGTTCCAGAGCGGGCTCGCCAGGGCGTCTGCTTTCATCGACATCAGGCGATTTGCAGGTGAACGGCAAGCGCAGTCGGGTGAGCAGTTCGCGGCGATAAATCGAGCTGGAAGCTAGAAGCAGGGAAGGCATGCGATTCTCCATGGGCTGAGCGCAGATTCTAATGATCCATCGGAGTTGCGAACAGGCCTGAATTTCCTTTGACATGCCAAGGGGGCATCCCTAGAATGCTGCGCCTATGTTGAATGACCCGATTCCACCTCACGTTGACCCGCGCAAATTGGCTGATCGCGGCACTACCCTTCAGGGCGAAGTGCTGCTGGCCGATTTGGAGAGACTCTGCGACCCGCTTGCCGACAATGTCGGTACGGTGCAGGCCAAATTCATTTTCGAGCGTGACGAACGCCGTTCGGTGGTTATCCACAGTGCGATAGATGTCTCGGTCAAGATGGTTTGCCAGCGTTGTCTTGAGCTGGTCACCCTGCCGATCCACAGCGAATGCAGTTACGCTGTGGTGAAGGAGGGTGCGAATACCCAGTCGTTACCGAAAGGTTATGACGTGCTGGAACTGGGCGAAGATCCATTGGATCTGCTGGCACTGATCGAGGAGGAGCTTTTGCTCGCCTTGCCCATCGTGCCTGCTCATCATCCGGAAGAATGCCAGCAACCGGCGGGTCTCGATGAGCCCGAACCGAGCGTGGACGAGGTGACACGGTCCAACCCGTTCAGTGTATTGGCGCAGTTAAAGCGTGACCCAAACGTTTAGGAGTTAATCAATTATGGCTGTTCAGCAGAACAAAAAATCCCGCTCTGCCCGTGACATGCGTCGTTCGCACGACGCTCTTGAGGCAAGCACTCTGTCGGTAGAAAAGACCACTGGTGAAGTTCACCTGCGTCACCACGTATCGCCAGAAGGCGTATACCGTGGTCGTAAAGTGATCGACAAGGGCGCTGACGAGTAATTTCTTGTCCGCTCCGATCATTGCGATCGACGCAATGGGCGGGGACTTCGGTCCCCGCAACATTGTTCAGGCAAGCCTCGCGTGCCTGACTGCTACGCCCTCGCTTCATCTGGCCCTTGTCGGCCAAGCCTCCCTGATTGAAGAACTGATCGCCCGCCAGTCTGGTGTGGATCGCTCGCGCCTGCAGATTATCAATGCTGACGAAGTCATCACCATGGATGAGCCGCCTGCGCAGGCGTTGCGCGGGAAGCCGGATTCCTCGATGCGCGTTGCGCTGGAGCTGGTTGCCAGCGGTCAGGCGCAGGCCTGCGTCAGTGCGGGCAATACCGGTGCATTGATGGCGCTGTCGCGGTTTGTGCTCAAGACGTTGCCGGGTATCGACCGTCCGGCAATGATTGCTGCCATTCCGACACGCGCGGGCTATTGTCAGTTGCTGGATCTGGGTGCCAATGTCGATTGCAGCGCCGAAACGCTATATCAGTTCGCGGTCATGGGCTCGGTGATGGCTGAGACGCTGGGTATTGTCAGGCCCAGGGTGGCCTTGCTCAATGTCGGCACCGAAGACATCAAGGGCAATCAGCAGGTCAAGCGGGCGGCCAGTCTGCTGCAGGCAGCTCCGGGGCTCAATTACATCGGCTATGTCGAAGGTGATGGTGTGTACCGTGGGGAGGCGGATGTGGTGGTGTGCGACGGCTTTGTCGGCAACGTGCTGCTCAAGTCCAGCGAGGGGCTCGCCTCCATGATCGCTGCCCGGATCGAGATGCTGTTCAGTCGCAATCTGCTGACCAAGGCTGTGGGCGCACTGGCGCTGCCGTTGTTGAAGCGTCTGCAGGCCGATCTGGCACCTGCCCGTCATAATGGAGCGAGCTTGCTGGGCTTGCAGGGTATTGTCGTGAAGAGCCATGGCTCCGCGAGTGCTCAGGGGTTTCAGAGTGCGATCAACCGTGCGTTGATCGAAACCCGCGAGAACCAGCCTCAGCGGCTGCGTGGGCAGCTTGAGGCCTTGCTTCAGAACGACCGGGTCTGAAAATGTGACGCATTAGACTGCCCGGTCATCCAACCGAGCAGTCATGTAATTTTGAATACCGTGTTTGGCCATGCCGAACGCATTTTTTGTGACAACCATTCAGGGGCTTGTTAAATGTCTGCATCCCTCGCATTCGTATTTCCGGGTCAAGGATCGCAATCGCTGGGCATGCTTGCCGGGCAGGCCGAGCAGCATCCGTTGATCCTCGATACTTTTGAACAGGCGTCCGATGCGCTGGGCTATGACCTCTGGGCACTGACTCAGGCTGGTCCTGCCGAACTGCTGAATCAGACCGACAAGACTCAGCCTGCCATTCTGACTGCCTCCGTCGCGTTGTGGCATGTCTGGCTGGCGGAAGGCGGCGCGATTCCCGCCTTTGTCGCGGGCCATAGTCTGGGTGAGTACAGCGCGCTGGTTGCAGCGCAGAGCCTGAGCCTGGCCGACGCGGTCAAGCTCGTCGAGCGCCGTGGCCAGTTGATGCAGGAAGCGGTTCCTGCCGGTCAGGGCGGGATGGCTGCCATTCTGGGTCTGGACGATGCCGATGTCATTGCAGCCTGCGCCGAAGCGGCTCAGGGCGATGTAGTCAGTGCGGTGAATTTCAACTCGCCGGGCCAGGTCGTGATCGCAGGATCCGCTGAGGCGGTGAAGCGCGCCATGGAGCTGTGCAAGGCACGGGGCGCCAAGCGTGCATTGCCGTTGCCAGTCAGCGTTCCTTCGCATTGCGAATTGATGCGTCCGGCCGCCGAGCGCTTTGCCCAGTCCATCGAGGCCATTGAATGGCAGGCCCCCGAGATTGCTCTGGTGCAGAACGTCAGCGCCAGTGCGGTAAGTGATCTGGAGACGCTCAAGCGAGATTTGCTGGAGCAGTTGTACAAGCCGGTTCGCTGGGTGGAATCCATCCAGTGCCTGGCAAGCCGTGGTGCAACCCAGTTGGTGGAGTGTGGGCCGGGCAAGGTGCTTACCGGTCTGAACAAGCGTTGCGCCGAGGGCGTGACTACTTACAACCTGGATACCCCAGATGCCTTTGCCGCCGCGCGTGCGGCACTGGCCTGATTAGGAGAAGCCTGCATGAGCCTGCAAGGTAAAGTTGCACTGGTGACTGGTGCCAGCCGTGGTATTGGTCAAGCCATTGCCCTGGAGTTGGGACGCAATGGTGCTGTGGTCGTGGGGACTGCGACTTCCGAGTCCGGTGCCGAGCGTATCAGCGCGGCGTTCAAGGAGGCCGGCATCGAAGGTTTCGGCCTGATGCTGGATGTGTGCAGCGCCGAGTCGGTCGACTCGGTTCTGTCGACCATTCAGGAGCGTGTCGGTGCGCCGTTGATTCTGGTCAATAACGCGGGCATCACTCGCGATAACCTGATGATGCGCATGAAAGACGACGAATGGTATGACGTCGTCAACACCAACCTCAACAGTCTGTTCCGCCTTTCCAAGGGCGTACTGCGCGGTATGACCAAGGCTCGCTGGGGTCGTATCATCAGCATTGGTTCCGTAGTGGGTGCCATGGGCAATGCCGGTCAAGTAAACTATGCTTCCGCGAAGGCCGGGCTGGAAGGTTTCAGTCGTGCTCTTGCCCGTGAAGTGGGTTCGCGTGCCGTGACCGTGAACTCGGTAGCGCCAGGTTTCATTGATACAGATATGACCCGTGAGCTGCCGGAAGCACAGCGCCAGTCCCTGATCACCCAGATCCCTCTGGGCCGTCTGGGGCAGGCACAGGAAATCGCCAACGTGGTTTCCTTCCTTGCATCCGAAGGAGCGGGTTACGTGACCGGGGCGACAATCCCGGTCAACGGCGGCATGTACATGAGCTGAATGTGACGATCTGTTTCAAAAAAATGTCATACGATCTGTCTAAAATCCGTTATAAAGCTGCAATCTATAAATAGGTAAACGGGCGGTTGGGCAAGGGGGGAGAGCGTTATGCTTGAAAAACGTAAAACCTCTTCTATACACTTACCTTCTGGCCAGATGCCTGAATATTTCCACTAGGAGTTAAAACTAGGTATGAGCACCATCGAAGAGCGCGTCAAGAAAATCGTTGCCGAGCAACTTGGCGTCAAGGAAGAAGAGGTTGTCAACACTGCTTCTTTCGTTGAAGACCTGGGCGCTGACTCCCTGGACACCGTTGAGCTGGTTATGGCTCTGGAAGAGGAATTCGAGACCGAAATCCCTGACGAAGAAGCGGAAAAGATCACTACCGTTCAAGCTGCTATCGATTACGTTAACGGCCACCAGGCTGCTTAAGATTCGTAATCGCTGCTTGCTGTCACGGGAAAACCGCACTGCTTTAATCGGCGTGCGGTTTTTTCTTTAAAAAACGTTGTGATGTTCCGTTAACGAGAGAAAAGGAGAGTCCTGTGTCGCGTAGACGCGTCGTGGTCACCGGGATGGGCATGCTGTCGCCACTGGGTAATGATGTGCCCAGCAGTTGGCAAGGCATTCTGGCGGGCCGCAGTGGCATTGGCCTTATCGAGCACACGGATCTGTCTGCCTTCACCACCCGCTTCGGCGGCTCGGTCAAGGGATTCAACGTGGAAGAGTACCTGGCGCCCAAAGAAGCGCGTCGGCTCGATCTTTTCATTCAATACGGACTTGCTGCCAGCTTTCAGGCTGTGCGCAACGCGGGTCTGGAAGTCACCGACGCAAACCGCGAGCGCATTGGCGTTGCCATGGGATCGGGTATCGGTGGTCTGACCAACATCGAAAACAGCAGCCGCCTGCTGCACGAGCAGGGGCCGGGGAGGATTTCTCCGTTCTTCGTGCCAGGCTCGATCATCAATATGATTTCCGGTTTCCTGTCCATCCATCTGGGCGCACAGGGACCCAACTACGCCATTGCTACGGCCTGTACCACGGCCACTCACTGCATCGGCATGGCGGCGCGCAATATCGCCTACGACGAAGCCGACGTCATGATCGCCGGTGGTGCTGAGATGGCGGCCTGCGGTCTGGGGCTGGGTGGTTTTGGCGCGGCGCGTGCGCTTTCCACCCGCAATGATGATCCGACACGTGCCAGCCGTCCCTGGGACAAGGGTCGTGACGGTTTCGTTCTGTCCGACGGTGCCGGCGCGATGGTTCTGGAAGAACTGGAGCACGCAAAAGCCCGTGGCGCGACCATCTACGCCGAATTGGTAGGTTTCGGGATGAGTGGTGATGCTTACCACATGACTTCGCCACCGGATGACGGTGCGGGTGCAGCTCGGTGTATCGTCAACGCTCTGCGCGATGCCAAGGTCAATCCTGATCAGGTGCAGTACATCAACGCACACGGCACCTCCACGCCTGCTGGCGACCTGGCGGAAGCTTCTGCGATCAAGAGTGTCTTTGGCGATCACGCTTATAAGCTGGCGGTCAGCTCCACCAAATCGATGACTGGCCACCTGCTCGGTGCAGCGGGCGCAGTCGAGGCGATCTTCAGTGTACTGGCGCTGGTTGATCAGGTCGCTCCGCCGACCATCAACCTGGACGAGCCGGGCGAAGGTTGCGATCTGGACTTCGTGCCTCACGAAGCCCGCCGCATGCCGATTGACGTCGTACTCTCGAACTCCTTCGGGTTCGGTGGCACCAATGGCTCGCTGGTGTTTCGCCGGTTAGCTGACTAATGCTCGGCTGGATCGACGGTTGCCCGGCCGATACCGTGTCCTTGAAGGACAGAGGTCTGGCCTACGGCGACGGTGTGTTTGAGACCGTTGCCGTTAAAGCGGGGCAGCCGTTGATGTTCGAGCGACATCTGCAACGCCTTGAGACTGCCTGTCAGCGCCTGGCGATTCCGGTCGATAAGGCGCTGGTGCGTACTGAAATGACCCGTTTCGCAGGCCAGCTCGGTGAGGGCGTCATGAAGCTGATCCTGACCCGAGGCGACAGCCAGCGCGGTTACGGCCCGGCCCCCGATACCCAGTCACGGCGAATCCTGCAGGGTGGTCCGGCGCCCCTATACCCGGCTGCGCATGCCGATACCGGTGTTCGCCTGTTTCCTTGCAAGACCCGTCTGGCCGAGCAGCCGCTGCTGGCAGGCCTCAAGCACCTGAACCGTCTTGAGCAAGTGTTGGCGCGCTCGGAATGGCAGGACACCGAGCATGCCGAAGGACTGGTCTGCGATACGTCAGGCCGTCTGATCGAGGGTGTTTACAGCAATCTGTTTCTGGTGTCGGAGGGGCGATTACTGACCGCTGACCTGAGTCGATGTGGCGTCGCTGGCGTGATGCGCGCCGAATTGCTGGATCAGGCACGAACCCTGGGCGTCGCTGTCGATATCCGTGATCTGTACGCGTCTGACCTCGCGCAGGCTGACGAAGTGTTCCTGTGCAACAGCGTTTATGGCATCTGGCCGGTGTGCGGTTTCGAACACCTCGGCTGGCCCGTTGGCCCGCTGACCCGTAAACTGCAAGGCATTGCTCGCGCCCTTCTGGATATCTGATTCGTGATCCGAAAAATATTCGTGTTGCTGGAAACCGCTGTCGTCCTGGCAGGCCTGGCGCTGGGTTTTGCGTTCTGGCAACAGTATCAAGCGTTGCATCAGCCGCTTGAGGTCGCTCAGGAACAATTGCTGGATGTGCCAGCCGGTTCGACGCCGACCGGCGTCCTCAACCGACTGCAGGCCGACGGCGTCATCAAGGATGCCTTCTGGTTGCGCCTGTACTGGCGCTTCAATCTGTCCGGCCAACCGCTTCATAGCGGCGAATACCGGATGGTCCCGGGCATGGACGTGAACGCCTTGTTCGGCGTCTGGAAGCGCAAGGAAGTCGTGCAGTACAGCCTCACGCTGGTCGAAGGCTGGAACTTTCGTCAGGTTCGCGCGGCGCTGTCCAGACAGGTCAAGCTCGATCAGACGCTGGCAGGCCTGAGTGATGCCGAGCTGATGAAGAAAATCGGCCACCCGGACGTATTTCCCGAAGGCCGTTTCTTCCCGGACACTTATCGCTACGTACGCGGCATGACCGATGCCGAGTTGCTCAAGCAAGCCTACAGTCGTCTGGAAGAGGTGCTTGACGAAGAGTGGGCTGCTCGCGCTGCAGACGTGCCATATGCCGATCCCTATCAGGCGCTGATCATGGCGTCTCTGGTCGAAAAGGAAACCGGTGTACCGCAGGAACGCGGGCAGATTGCCGGTGTGTTCGTGCGACGCCTCAAACTCGGCATGCAGTTGCAGACCGATCCGACCGTGATCTACGGCATGGGCGAGCGCTATAACGGCAAGCTCACTCGAGCCAATCTGAAAGAGGCGACGCCTTACAACACGTACGTGATTGCCGGGATGCCGCCGACGCCCATCTCGTTGGTCGGACGTGAAGCGATTCATGCCGCGCTCAATCCGGTGGCGGGTGAGAGTTTGTACTTTGTCGCCAAAGGTGACGGCAGCCACGTCTTCTCTGCTGATCTGGATGCCCATAACGCTGCTGTCCGCGAATACCAGATCAAGCGACGTGCCGACTACCGCTCCAGCCCGGCACCGATTCCGGCCCCGGTACCGACCTCTGCGCCCGAGCCCGATCCGGCCTCCTCAGAGCCCGCGCCTGCTGTGCCGGACCCCTCGCAAAGCGAGTCCGGCTCGCAATGAATATGACTAAGGATTATCTGTGACTGGCCTGTTCATTACCCTTGAAGGCCCGGAAGGGGC
This sequence comes from Pseudomonas asturiensis, assembly GCF_900143095.1. GTDB lineage: Bacteria > Pseudomonadota > Gammaproteobacteria > Pseudomonadales > Pseudomonadaceae > Aquipseudomonas > Aquipseudomonas asturiensis. Next base: position 105,767 of record NZ_FRDA01000017.1, read on the forward strand.
CGGAAAAAGCACTAACCGCGAGTACCTGGCAGCGCAGTTGCGCGCGCAGGGTGTCGACGTTTTGCTGACCCGCGAGCCAGGCGGCACACCGCTGGCTGAACGCATTCGCGAGCTGTTGCTGGCGCCCAGTGACGAAGCCATGTGCGCGGATACCGAGCTACTGTTGGTGTTCGCTGCGCGTGCCCAGCACCTGGCCGAGGTTATTCGCCCGGCGCTGGCGCAAGGTCAGGTGGTCCTTTGCGACCGCTTCACGGACGCCACCTACGCCTATCAGGGCGGCGGACGTGGCCTGTCCCAGGAACGCATTGCCGTGCTGGAGCAGTTCGTTCAGGCAGACCTGCGCCCGGACATGACGCTGGTGTTCGATCTGCCGGTTGAGGTCGGTCTTTCACGCGCCGCGGCGCGCGGCAGGCTGGATCGCTTCGAGCAGGAAGGCCGGGCATTTTTCGATGCGGTGCGCAGCACCTATCTGGCACGCGCTGCTGCGCAGCCGTCGCGTTATCAATTGGTGGATGCGGCGCAGAGCCTGGCACAGGTCCAGCTCGCGCTGGACGCCTTGCTGCCAAAACTGCTGGAATTGCGACGTGGCTGAGGCCTATCCCTGGCAACAGACGCTTTGGCAGCAGATGGCCGGACGTGCTCAGCATGCGCATGCATACCTGTTGCATGGCCCGGCCGGTATCGGCAAGCGGGCTCTGGCCGAGCGGCTGATGGCCAGCCTGCTGTGTCAGCGGCTCGAAGGGCTGGATGCATGCGGAAGCTGCAAATCCTGTCTGCTGCTGGCCGCTGGCAGCCATCCCGATAATTACGTGCTGGAACCGGAAGAGGCCGACAAGCCGATCAAAGTCGATCAAGTGCGTGATCTGGTCAGTTTCGTCGTGCAGACTTCGCAGATGGGGGGACGCAAGGTGGTGCTCATCGAGCCGGTCGAGGCGATGAACATCAATGCGGCCAACGCTTTGCTCAAAAGCCTTGAAGAGCCGTCGGGCAATACCGTGCTGTTGCTGGTCAGCCATCAGCCCAGTCGGCTGTTGCCGACCGTCAAGAGCCGCTGTGTACAGCAAGTCTGTCCGTTGCCCGATGAGCGGATGAGTCTGGAATGGCTGAATACCGCGCTGCCTGATTGCTCCGGTCAGGAGCGCCTGGAATTGCTCACGCTGGCAGCCGGATCGCCTCTGGCTGCCGTTTCGCTGCATGCGCAAGGTGTCCGCGAGCAGCGAGCCCTGGTGGTAGATGGCGTAAAGAAGCTGCTCAAGCAGCAGCAATCGCCGACCCAACTGGCGGAAGGCTGGAAGGACATTCCGTTATTGTTGCTTTTCGATTGGTTCTGCGACTGGTCGCACCTGATCCTGCGTTATCAACTGACGGAAGATGAAGAGGGGCTCGGCCTGAGTGACATGCGCAAGGTCGTGCAATACCTGGCGCAAAAGTCCACGCGTGGCAAAGTGCTGGATATTCAGGATTGGGTATTGGCTCAACGCCAGAAAGTCATGTCCAAGGCCAATCTCAATCGCGTGCTGTTGCTTGAAGCCCTGCTGGTTCAGTGGGCAGGGCTGCCCGGACAGGCGTAGACTGCCGGTCATCAACCGTTGAGGTGTTGTCATGAGTTCGCCGCTTAATACAGGTCCGCGTAACGGCATTCTGTCCCTGACCATCAAGGACAAGTCCGTGCTGTATGCGGCCTACATGCCGTTTATCAGGAACGGCGGACTGTTCATTCCCACCAGCAAGAGTTACACGCTGGGCGATGAAGTGTTCATGCTGCTCAACCTGATGGATGAGGCCGAGAAGGTGCCCGTCACTGGCCGCGTGACCTGGATTACCCCCAAGGGCGCGCAGGGCAACCGCGCGGCGGGTGTCGGCGTGCAATTCAATGACGGTGACAACACGGCTCGCAACCTGATTGAAACCTATCTGGTCGGCGCTCTGAAGTCCGACCGTCCTACCCACACGATGTAGTTGTTCTTTTGCCCATGCTTGTAGATTCCCATTGTCACCTTGATCGTCTTGACCTCACCCAGCACGATGGCTCTCTGGATGCCGCCCTTGAGGCTGCGCGGGGCAGGGGCGTCGGGCATTTTCTGTGCATCGGCGTCAGCGCTGACAATGCGGGGGCCGTGAAGGCGCTGGCAGAGCGTTTTGACGATGTCGATTGCTCGGTCGGTATCCATCCGCTCGACCTGAAGCCTGGGGAAGCGCCGGCACTGGACTGGCTGCTGACCGAACTCGACCATCCCCGAGTAGTGGCCATCGGCGAAACCGGTCTGGATTATCACTACGAGCCGGAAGCTGCCGAGTTGCAGCAGGCGTCGTTCCGCCTGCATCTCCAGGCCGCTGCCACGACCGGCAAGCCGGTTATCGTGCATACCCGAGGCGCGCGCGCCGACACCCTTGATCTTCTTCGCGAAGCGGCGCTGCCGCAGGCTGGCGTCCTGCATTGCTTCACCGAAGATTGGGACATGGCCAGGGCGGCGCTGGATCTGGGCTTCTATATCTCGCTATCCGGGATCGTGACGTTCCGCAATGCCGACGCACTGCGTGATGTCGCACGCCAGGTGCCTGCCGACCGGTTGCTGGTCGAGACTGACTCCCCGTACCTCGCCCCGATCCCTTACCGAGGCAAGCCGAACCTGCCGCAGTATGTGCGTGAAGTCGCGGAGTTTCTGGCCATGCTTCGCGGTGAGTCCTACGAACGCTTTGCCGAGCAGACGACCGAAAACTTCGCTCGCCTGTTCCCGCTGGCGCATCTGCGCCGCTGAGCGGATGGTCAAATCGCAGGCAAAAAAAACCCGGATTCTGGGGGGGTGAAGCCGGGTTAAGACCATTAGGAGTAAAACAAAGGCACGCTGTCCTTTGGCGCCTTTACTGGCGAACCACTTGGGGGAATGGCGCGCCAACGGTCTAATTATTGACCAGTATCGAGGGGCGTCCAGCGGCAATTGTTCATTTTTTAAACAATTTTGGAATACTAAACCGGTTCTTGAGCACTCAATAGGCGTTCGCGCATGAGTTCGAGCCGATGTTCATGGCGTTCGTTGTGTGGGGCAGGGTGAGCCGATGGCTTTGGCTGCCAGACGGTCTGTCCGAGGGTGTGGCGTGGGTTTTTCCAACGGTTTTTTATTGAGTCTGTCGTTGTGCCTGGACATTGGCCTGGCGAACATCGCGATGATTACGCTTTCCATGCAGCGCGGCTTTTCCAGAGGGCTGTGGCTGGGGTTGGGCACCTGTGTGGGCGATCTGGCCTATGCGGTACTGGCCATGTTGGGCATGGCCGTGCTGCTGCAATACGAGGTGGTTCGCTACGTTCTATGGCTGGGCGGTACGGCGGTGCTGGCGTGGTTCTGTTTCAGAATGGTCATGAGCGCCGTCACGGTCAGCACGGGCGTTGAAAGCCAGAACGTGCAATGGGGCAACACCAATGGCGCGCTGTTCTTTCGCGGCATTTTTCTGGCCATGTCGTCGCCCAGCGCCATCCTCTGGTTTGCGGCGGTAGGGGGTGCACTTATTGCGCGGCAAGGTTCGGACCTGGCCAGTGCTTCGGTGTTTCTCGCAGGTTTCGTGGCGGCAGGCGTGGTCTGGTCAATTACGCTCTGCGCGCTGGCGCATCAGGGTGGACGCCTGATGGGCGAACGCATGCTGAGAATGTCTTATATTGCGTCGGCACTGATATTTGCCTATTTCACGCTCTATGTCGTGATTACCGGCTACCTGGAGTTTGTCGGTCCTGTGCCCGGCATCAGCCACTAAATAACCGAGTCACGGGCACAACGTTGCCTTGGTGTGATTTGCGAATGATGCGCTGAATTGTTCATTTCCCTCTATATGGTCGGATGATCCGTGCAATTTAGCGCCAATTGGGCATAATACGCGGCTTCGATTTCGATTCCTGACAGACCTTTTTATGCAAAAAGAACCTCGTAAGGTCCGTGAGTTTCGCCGCCGTGAGCAGGAAATTCTCGACACCGCGCTAAAACTGTTCCTCGAGCAGGGCGAAGACAGCGTCACGGTCGAGATGATCGCGGATGCCGTTGGCATCGGCAAAGGCACGATCTATAAGCACTTCAAGTCCAAGGCGGAGATCTATCTGCGCCTGATGCTCGATTACGAGCGGGATCTGAACGAGCTGCTGCACTCGGCCGATGTCGACAAGGACAAGGAGGCGCTGTCACGTGCCTACTTTGAGTTCCGCATGCGCGACCCTCAGCGTTATCGCCTTTTTGATCGCCTCGAAGAAAAGGTGGTCAAGGGCAATCAGGTGCCTGAGCTGGTCGAAGAATTGCACAAGATCCGCGCATCGAACTTCGAGCACCTGACGCTGCTGATCAAGGGCCGCATCACCGAAGGCAAGCTGGAAGACGTCCCGCCTTACTACCACTACTGCGCAGCCTGGGCGCTGGTGCATGGCGCTGTCGCGCTGTATCACTCGCCGTTCTGGAGCAATGTGCTGGAAGATCAGGAAGGCTTCTTCCACTTCCTCATGGACATCGGCGTGCGCATGGGCAACAAGCGCAAGCGCGACGGGGATGTGCCTCACGAACCCAGGCCTGATCCGGTCGAATCCTGACCCGGTAGATCAAGACTCGCCGCGCACTTGAGCAGAGATGGCGCGGAAGCTGCATCCGACGACCATTCGCCGGTTTTCCGTCACCGGCACTTGGGAGGGGATGATGCGTAGCCTGTTTCTGCTGCTGACGTTTTTGGCGTTGAGCGGTTGTATGAAAGTCAGCGACATGGGAAATGGCGTTCGCGAGCAGTTCAGCGATGCTGGCCTGCTTGATCACAGTGAAACCCGTCGCATTGCCAACTGGCGCGTGCAACCCGACTCCTTCATCTATATTGCTCAGGGTGCCTTCGTGCCGCCCGGCAACGCTTATCCGCGGCCCAACGTTGTGGCTGAAGAAGCGTTCAAGGGCTTCATCGAATACTTTCCCATGGTCCGTCGCGCGCCTGCGCCCCTTGGCCTTGACGAAGCGATGATCGAGGCCCGAAGTGCCGGCGCGCACTACCTGCTGTACACCCGCTTTGCCAAGGCCGATGACCGTATAGGGAATGGCGATCAGTGGTCGGATCAGGAAGCGGTGGACCGTCTGGGCGTAGACTCGGGCGTCATTCAGCTCATGCTGATCGAGACCAGCACCCGCTACCTGATCGACAGCGCCCGTATTCGCAGCCGTGGCGGATTGCTGACGCTCTATGACACCAGTCCCGAAGATTTGCTAGGTCCGCCCCTTGAAGACTACGCTCGTACCTTGTTGGGTGTTGAGCGCTAGGAGTAAGCATGACCGATTCAGGCAAGGCCAACGATCTGTTTGCGCAGATCCCCAAGAGCAAAGGCTTGCCGCCTGTTCATCTCTGGAATCCCGATTTTTGCGGCGATATCGATATGCGTATCGCCCGCGACGGCACCTGGTACTACCAGGGCACGCCGATCGGGCGCAAGCCGATGGTGCGGCTGTTCTCGACCATCCTGCGCCGTGACGGCGACGATTACTTCCTCATCACGCCAGTCGAGAAGGTCGGCATCAAGGTCGATGACGCGCCTTTTATCGCTGTGGTGCTGCATGTGACAGGCGAGGGCGAGACGCAGGTCCTGCGCTTTGTGACCAATGTCGAGGATGAAGCCCAGGCCGGTGTCGATCACCCGTTGCGGGTCCTGATTGATCCAGAGACGCAGGAACCCGCCCCTTACATTCATGTGCGCAGCAACCTTGAGGCGCTGATTCATCGCAATGTGTTCTATCAGTTGGTGGAGCTGGCGGTCAGCCGTGAAATCGACGGACAGCGCTGGTTGGGTGTGTGGAGTGATGGCGTGTTTTTCCCGATTGGGCTGGAGCCCTGAGGCGCTTGAGTATCCGATGGGGTCAATTGCCTGTCGGCAGTTCGGCGGTTAAAGTGCCGCTCCCTGATTTTCCTGAGGTTTTTGCATGAGTCAGTCCTTTGATATCGCCGTCGTCGGCGCAACCGGTACTGTCGGCGAAACCATTGTCCAGATACTGGAGGAGCGAGACTTTCCGGTAGGCGATCTGCATCTGTTGGCCAGTATCGAATCGGCAGGCCATTCGGTGCCTTTTCGCGGCAAGAACGTGCGCGTGCGCGAGGTTGATACATTCGACTTCGGCAAGGTCCTGCTCGCGTTCTTTGCAGCCGGCCCTGCCATCAGTCGCAGCCATGTCGAAAAGGCGGTAGCGGCTGGCTGCCTGGTCATCGACCTGTCTGGCGCGCTGCCTGCTTCGCAGGCACCGAATGTGGTGCCGGAAATCAACGCGGCGTTGCTGACGTCGGGCGGATCGTCGCGTCTGGTCTCCAGCCCCAGCGCATCGGCCACGGCCGTCGCCCTGGTTCTGGCGCCGCTGCGCGAATTGCTCGACATGCGCAGCATTTCGGTCACCGCGTGCCTGGCGGTTTCGGCCCAGGGGCGTGAAGGTGTCAGCGAACTGGCGCGTCAGACCACCGAGCTGCTTAATGTACGTCCACTGGAAACACGCTTCTTCGACCGTCAGATGGCGTTCAACCTGTTGGCGCAGGTGGGTACGCCCGATGATTCAGGGCATGTACCGCTGGAGAAACGTCTGGTTGAAGAGTTGCGCGAACTGCTGGCCCTGCCATCGCTCAAAGTGTCTGCTACTTGCATTCAAGTGCCGGTATTTTTCGGTGACAGCTTCACCGTATCGATTCAAACGGCTGCGCCGGTCGATCTGGCTGCGGTGAATGCAGCACTCGAATCAGCGGCGGGCATCGAGCTTGTCGATGCCGGAGATTATCCGACGCCTGTGGGCGATGCGGTCGGTCAGGACGTAGTTTATGTAGGGCGTGTGCGAGCCGGTATAAACGACAGTGAGCAACTTAATCTGTGGATGACTTCGGATAATGTTCGCAAAGGCGCAGCGCTCAACGCTGTGCAGGTTGGCGAATTGTTGATAAAAGACGATGTGTAAAAGATACTTGGCAACAATTTGAATAATTGTTCCAGCGGCGACACGCCTTACACCCAACGCAGGACTACCTCTCCAGACAATGGAGAATCTTTAAACAAGGGATGGGCTATGGTTCAGGTTCGTAAACTGGTATTAGCGATCGCTGCGGCTTCGGCGCTGTCATCAGGGATGGCGCAGGCGTTGGGGCTCGGGGAATTGTCTGTCAAGTCGACCCTGAACCAGCCGTTGGTAGCCGAGATCGAGTTGACCGATGCACAAGGGGTCAACGCTGCGCAGGTGGTGCCAAGCCTCGCGACGACGGCCGACTTCGCTCAGGCGGGCATCACTCGCCAGGCGTTTCTCAACGATCTGAGTTTCACCCCGGTCATCAATGCCAGCGGCAAGAGCGTGCTGCGCATTACGTCCACCAAGCCGGTGCGTGAGCCTTACGTCAAGTTTCTGATTCAGGTGCTCTGGCCCAACGGACGCCTGTTGCGCGAGTACAGCCTGCTGCTGGATCCGCCGAAGTTTTCCCCTGAAGCGGCCGCTGCTGCCGCTGCGCCTGCTCCCGCGGCACCGGCCGCTGGCGCTCCTGCGCAGTTGGCAAGCGTCGCCCCGGCTGCAGAAGCCCCGGCGCCTGCCACGCCTGCCCAGCCCCCTGCATCGCCGGACGCGGCCTTGCCGCCACCCGCTGCCGACAAGCAGGGCCAGTACGTGACCGCCAACAACGACACGCTGTGGGAAATCGCGGCCAAGGTTCGTACCGGCGGTACTGTGCAACAGACCATGCTGGCCATTCAGGCGCTCAATCCTGAAGCTTTCATCGGCGGCAACATCAACCGCCTGAAAAAAGGTCAGGTGCTGCGCCTGCCCACGCCCCAGCAGACCACCGCCTTGCCACAGCCGCAGGCCGTTGCCGAGGTTTCCAGACAGTACAGCGCCTGGCGGGAAGGGCGTCGCTTGCCGACCGGCACTCGCCAGGTCGATGCCACGCGTCGTGATCGTGCCGGTGCTGCGCCGTCCCGGGTCGATACACCGGATAACCTCAGCCTGGTCTCGGCCAGCGGCAAGCCTGCTGCCAAAGGTGCTGCAGGCGACAGCGATGTGAGCAACAAGCTGGCTGTTGCCCAGGAGGCGCTGGATACCTCGCGGCGCGACAATGCCGAGCTGAAAAGCCGCATGAATGATTTGCAGAGCCAGTTGGACAAGCTGCAGCGTCTGATTGAACTCAAGAACGGTCAGTTGGCCAAGATGCAGGCGGCCGGCGCCGCTGTTCCACCGGCCGCCACGCCTGCTGGCACGCCGCCAGGTGCAACCACCCCTGCCAACGCAGCGGTACCCGCCTCACTGGTTGATGCCAATGGTGCGCCTGTAAAACCTGCGGGTGAAATCGCTCCTGAAGACGCACTGCCTGCCGGTGCTGCGCAGGTCGCCACACCGGCGTCCGATCAGCCTCTGGCAGTTGAGCCGGTCGCTGTTCCAGAGGATGAAGACGCGCTGCAGAAGGTTCTCAACAACCCTGTGTTGCTGGGGCTCATCGGCGGCGCAGTGTTGCTGATCCTTGCGCTGTTGCTGTTGTTTCTGGCGCGCCGTCGTGCCGCGAAGGCTGAGGCCGAGAAGCATCGCCGCATGGCGCGTGCACTGGCTGAAGAGTCCGAGTTCGTCTCCGACATGGACATGAATGCTCCTCCTGCCAGCTTTGACGGACTGGACGTTCCACCACCTAATGTGCGGATGGGAGCGGCGACTGCCGCAGGTTCGGTGGCCGCCGCGGCGCGTGAGCGACCGGCCGATCCGCTGGTGCAGGCCGAAATCCATATCGCCTACGGGCGTATGAACCAGGCTGTCGAACTGCTCGAAGAGTCGGTCAAGGACGATCCAAAGCGTGATGACATTCGTCTCAAGCTGATGGAAATCTACGCCGAGCAGGGCAACAACAAGGCCTATGCCGCTCACGAACGTAAACTGGTGGCAGCGGGAAAGCGTGAAGCTGAGGGCGAGCAGCTAGAAGATCCACACTCGACCCGAAACACTGTGGCGCCTGTCGTGGCGCCCACAGTGGTTGAAACTGCGCCTGTGGTAGCACCGGTTGCAGCCGTCGCGGCAGCGGCCAGTGCCGCAGCGCTGGCTGCTGAACTTGATGCCAAATATGTGGAAGAACTGCTGGCCGATGACGCTGATCAGCCGGAAGCCGAGCCCGAGCCCGAACCGGTTGCCGCCCCTGAGGTCAGCGAGCCTGAGCCGCTGGTTGCTCGGTCAGACGCCGCTGAAGATGATTTTGACCATGACTTCGACCTGAGTCTGGATGAGTTCGAGGAGCCATCAGCGGCAGCAGTGCCGACGGTGACCGACCCGGATGATCTGTTGTTGGATGAGCCTTTGGTTGCGGCAACACCTGATGACGATGAGCTCAGTTTCGAGTCCATCATGCAGGAACAGGAAGCTGCTCGTGCGGCAGCAACACCTGATGATCTGGCCGATTTCGATCTGGACCTGACTGAAGAGGATCCGGCACTCAAGAACGAGGACGACTTCCTGCTCGGTCTTGGTGACAGCCCTGTCGAGCCGACTGCTGCTGCGCCTGTCAGCGATGACCTGGAGTTGCCGGAGGACTTTGATCTGTCGCTGGCTGACGAAATCGAATCGGATCAGGCCAGCCAGGCATTTGCTTCTGAAATCGATGATGTGAACGCCGAGCTGGACCGTCTTTCGCAGAACCTTGAGCATCCGCCGCTGGATGAGCCAAGGTTTACGGCAGAAGACGCGATGGCGCTGGATGACGAGCCGGACTTCGATTTCATGGCAGGCACTGATGAAGCGGCCACCAAGCTGGATCTGGCACGTGCTTACATCGACATGGGTGATGCCGATGGCGCGCGAGACATTCTGGATGAGGTCGTCAGCGAGGGTGACGATGGGCAGAAGAGCGAAGCGCGCGACATGCTCTCGCGTCTTGCCTGATTCGAACGATGCCTGACCACAGACGGCCGCTGATGCGGCCGTCTGCATTTGGCGCCCGGTGTGGCGTCTTTTTTTGGCGGCCGTATAATGGCCGACTTTTCGCAAACCGACAGGCTGTAACACCTTGGCGAACATAGATAACCCGGCCGCCGAGATGGCTGCCGAGGGCTTTTCCCGAATCGCGCTGGGCGTGGAGTACAAAGGGTCGCGCTATTGCGGCTGGCAGCGTCAGGCCTCCGGCGTGCTGACCGTGCAGGAAACCCTGGAAAATGCCTTGTCCAAAGTGGCCGACTCGCCCGTTTCGCTCATGTGCGCAGGACGCACGGATGCCGGTGTTCACGCATGCGGGCAAGTGGTGCATTTCGATACGATGGCCGAGCGCTCGATGAAGGCGTGGGTCATGGGCGCCAACATCAACCTGCCTCACGATATCAGCGTGACCTGGGCACGTGTGATGCCTGCCGATTTTCATGCCCGTTTCAAGGCCATCGCTCGCCGCTATCGGTATGTGATCTATAACGATCAGATCCGCCCGGCGCATCTGGGGCAGGAAATCACCTGGAATCATCGTCCGCTGGATGTGAGCCGTATGGCCCAGGCCGCTCAGCATCTGGTGGGCACCCACGATTTCAGTGCGTTCCGGGCCGGGCAGTGTCAGGCCAAATCACCGATCAAGCAGCTGCACCACCTGCGCGTGACCCGGCACGGCAAGATGATTGTCATCGATGTGCGCGCCAATGCCTTTCTGCATCACATGGTGCGCAACATTGCCGGCGTGCTGATGACCATCGGTGCCGGCGAGCGTCCGGTCGAGTGGGCGCGTGACGTGCTGGAAAGCAAAGTACGTCGTACCGGCGGTGTCACGGCTCATCCGTACGGGCTTTATCTGGTGCAGGTCGAGTACCGGGAGCAGTTCCCCTTGCCCGAGCGCTACATCGGTCCGCATTTTCTTACCGGGTTCGCCGAACTTGAAGGCTGACGGCCTGACGTGCTTTTGCTAACATCCGGGACTTTCCGAAAGGTCTGAGGTTTTCACCATATGTCAGCCGTTCGCAGCAAGATCTGCGGGATTACCCGCATAGAAGATGCCCTCGCTGCAGTCGAGGCGGGTGCTGACGCCATCGGGCTGGTGTTTTACGCCAAGAGTCCGCGGGCTGTGAATGTGCAACAGGCGCGCGCGATCATCGCCGCACTGCCGCCGTTCATTACCACGGTCGGGCTGTTCGTCAACGCCAGTCGCTGTGAGCTCAATGAAACGCTGGACGCTGTTGCGCTGGATCTGCTGCAGTTTCACGGCGACGAAACACCGGAAGAATGCGACGGCTATCATCGTCCCTACATCAAGGCGTTGCGCGTGAAGGCGGGTGACGATATCGAACAGGCCTGCCGTGCCTATCGCAATGCGCGTGGCATTCTTCTCGATACGTATGTCGAGGGCGTGCCGGGCGGTACGGGGGAGACGTTCGACTGGGCCTTGATTCCGAATGAACTGAGCAAGCCGATCATTCTGGCGGGCGGGCTGACGTCGGCCAACGTGGCGCAGGCCGTTGCCCAGGTCAAGCCGTACGCGGTTGATGTCAGCGGCGGTGTCGAAAAAAGCAAAGGCATCAAGGATCGCGAAAAGATTCTCGCGTTCATGAGTGCAGTCCACAGTGCCTGATGTGACGGTTGCGGTTCGGCCGCCGTCCATAAGCCTGTTCCCGCCGCAAGTCTTGCGGGTCGAATTGAGTGGAGGAGGGTGTCTGTGCGCACCCTCCTTGTTGCAAAAAAACCGTGGTAGAGGGTGTGCAGGTCAGGCCGGCGGTCGACCGTTCTCCCTTCTCATCGCCAAATAAACACATTTAGCTAAGGGCATGCGTCTGGCGTGTAAGCGCCATGCGTTCGAGCCACACCGGTACTGGAGAGATAAAGCATGAGCAACTGGTTGGTAGACAAACTGATCCCATCGATCATGCGTTCCGAGGTCAAGAAGAGTTCGGTTCCTGAAGGGCTGTGGCACAAGTGCCCGTCCTGCGAAGCAGTGCTCTATCGGCCTGAGCTGGAAAAGACCCTGGATGTCTGCCCCAAGTGCAATCACCACATGCGCATCGGTGCGCGCGCCCGCCTGGACATTTTTCTCGATGCCGAAGGCCGTGCTGAACTGGGCGCCGATCTGGAGCCGGTTGACCGTCTGAAATTCCGTGACGGCAAGAAGTACAAGGATCGCCTGACCGCTGCGCAAAAGCAGACCGGTGAGAAAGATGCGCTGATCTCCATGAGCGGCACGCTGCTGGGTATGCCTGTCGTCGCTTCGGCGTTCGAGTTCTCCTTCATGGGTGGCTCGATGGGTGCCATCGTTGGCGAGCGTTTTGTGCGCGCCGCCGATTACGCGCTGGAAAACCGCTGCCCGATGATCTGCTTCGCCGCCTCCGGTGGTGCGCGCATGCAGGAAGCCCTGATTTCCCTGATGCAGATGGCCAAGACATCGGCCGTTCTGGCGCGTCTTCGTGAAGAAGGCCTGCCGTTTATCTCCGTGCTGACTGACCCGGTCTACGGTGGCGTTTCCGCCAGTCTGGCGATGCTGGGCGATGTCATCGTTGCCGAGCCCAAAGCGCTGATCGGGTTTGCCGGTCCACGCGTCATCGAACAGACCGTTCGCGAGAAACTGCCTGAAGGCTTCCAGCGCAGCGAGTTTCTGCTGGATCACGGCGCAATCGATATGATCATCGCGCGCAGTGAGTTGCGTCCGCGCCTGGGCAACCTGCTGGCGCAGATGATGAACCTGCCGACGCCCAAGTTCGTGGCGCCGGTGCTTGAGCCTATCGTCGTGCCTCCGGCTCCGGCCACGCTATGACCCCGTCGACCCTTGGCGACTGGCTCGCCTACCTTGAGCAACTGCATCCTTCTGCCATCGACATGGGGCTGGATCGTTCGAGAAAGGTGGCGCAGCAACTGGGGCTTACGCGCCCTGCGCCTCGGGTCATTACGGTAACGGGCACCAATGGCAAGGGTTCAACCTGCGCCTTTGTCGCGGCCCTGTTGCAGGCTCAGGGTCTCAAAGTCGGGGTCTATAGCTCTCCGCACCTGCTGCGTTACAACGAGCGGGTGAAAGTGCAGGGCGTCGAGGCGACCGACCTGGAATTGTGCGACGCCTTCGTGGCGGTCGAAGCCGCGCGTGGCGATGTCACGTTGACCTACTTCGAGATGGGCACACTCGCGGCGTTCTGGCTGTTCGAGCAGGCTCGTCTGGATGCAGTCGTGCTGGAAGTCGGCCTGGGTGGTCGTCTGGATGCGGTGAATCTGATCGATGCAGACATCTCGCTGGTCACCAGCATCGGCATCGACCATGCCGACTGGCTAGGTGATACGCGCGAGTCGGTTGCCTTCGAGAAGGCCGGTATCTTTCGTGCCGGTCGTCCGGCGATCTGCGGTGATCTCGACCCGCCTGAGCCCCTGCTGGCCAAGGCGCGTGAGCTGAAATGTCCGTTACTGTTGCGCGGTCGTGACTTCGACCTCTGCGTTAATCAGCAGGACTGGGACTGGCGCGGCTTCGCTCATGGCGAAGTGATCGAACTGCACGGCCTGCCGCTGCTCGACCTGCCGATGCAGAACGCGGCGCTGGCGCTTCAGGCTTATGCGCTACTGGGTTATCCCTTGCAGCATGAGGTTATCAGCGAGGCCCTGGCCTCGACCCGGCTTGCCGGTCGCCTGGATCGGCGCACTGTTCATTGGCATGGCAGATCGATCAACCTGCTTCTGGACGTCGGTCATAATCCCCATGCGGCACAGTTTCTGGCGCAGCGCATGGCGCAACAGCCGATCGTCGGCGAGCGTCTGGCGGTGTTCGGTCTGCTGTCTGACAAGGATCTTGAAGGTGTAGTCTGTGAACTGGCTTCCAGCATTCAGGACTGGGCGGTTGCGCCGCTGCCCACGTCCCGTAGTCGGCCTGCCGCTGAATTGCATGCGGCTCTGGAGAACCTTGGGGTTCGCGTGAAGTCTTACTCAAGCATCGCCCTTGCACTGGAGGCTCAGTGCGCGCATGCCACGCCCGATGACGAAATTCTGCTGTTCGGATCTTTTTACTGTGTGAGCGAGGCCCTGGAATGGCTGGCCCGGCACACCGACGAGGAAGCTGCAAATGGCTTTGCTGGATAACGTATTCAAGCAGCGGATGGTGGGCGCTCTGGTGCTGATCGCTGTGGCAGTGATCTTCCTCCCGATGTTGTTCACGCGCGAGGACGAAGCCCGTTCCGTGCAGGTCCAGGCGCCCACTGCGCCGCAGGCACCTGCCAGCACGCAGATACAGGTCGACCCCGTTTCCGTTCCCGAGCCCCAGGCATTGCCTCAGGAGCCGGTACCTGGCGATGCCGACATGGCCGTCAGCAATCAACCCCCTTCGATGCCGATTGCGCCCGCTCCGGTTACGCAGACAGCCCCGGCGGCCACGCCTCCGGCCGCCAAACCTGCAACAAAACCCGCACCGACACCCGCGCCGACGCCTGCACCTGCTGCTCCAGCGGTCGCCAAGGCTGCACCCAGTGGCGTCGATGCCAACGGGCTGTCGGTCAGTTGGTCGGTACAGTTGGCCAGCATGTCGAACCGTGCGAACGCCGACAACCTGCAGAAGACCTTGCGCACTCAGGGTTATAACGCCTACATCCGCACTGCCGATGGTGTGAATCGTGTATTCGTGGGGCCTCTGATCGAGCGTGCCGAGGCTGATCGCCTGCGTGATCAACTGGACAAGCAACAGAAACTCAAGGGTATCGTGGTGCGCTTCCAGCCCGAAAAGGGCTGATCGGCCCGGCCTGTTCCAACGCTCTGCAACACTGTTTCTATGGAAAATGCTGCCTGCCGATAATCGCTGCTTACCGGCAGGCAGGCGCTCTGCTAAAATGCGCCGCCTTATCTGTCTGCAGGCTGCAACGTGCCATTTACTCCGGTTGACTGGGCAATTCTGGGAATTGTCGCCATCTCCGCCCTGATCAGTCTGAAACGCGGCTTCGTAAAAGAAGCATTGTCGTTGACGACGTGGATCATTGCAGGTGTTGTGGCCTGGATGTTCGGTGCGGGGCTGTCGCAGTACCTGGTCAATTACATAGAAACACCCTCGGCCCGCGTGATCGCGAGCTGCACCATTCTATTTGTCGCCACCTTGCTGGTCGGCGCCATGGTCAACTTTCTGATAGGCGAACTGATTCGCGTCACCGGGCTTTCCGGGACCGATCGTTTTCTGGGTATGGTCTTCGGCGCGGCGCGCGGGGGCCTGCTTGTCGTTGTAGCGGTCGGGCTGTTGAGTCTCGGGCCGGTGCAACAGGATCAATGGTGGCAGCAGTCAAGGCTGGTGCCGCAATTTCTCATGGTCGCTGACTGGTCGAAAAACCTGATTCTCGGGATGTCCAGCAAGTGGCTCGCCAGCGGCATCAGCGTACCTGCTGATCTGCCGTTCAAGGAGCAGATCCTGCCGTCTACACTGCCGCAGGATGTGCTCGGTAAATCCAGTTCCACTAAGTAGGGGTTGTGTCGCATGTGTGGCATCGTCGGTATCGTCGGTAAGTCGAACGTCAATCAGGCGCTGTATGACGCGCTCACCGTCCTCCAGCACCGCGGCCAGGATGCTGCCGGTATTGTGACCAGCCACGACGGCCGGTTATTCCTGCGCAAGGACAACGGACTGGTGCGTGATGTGTTCCACCAGCGCCATATGCAGCGTCTGGTCGGGCATATGGGCATTGGTCATGTGCGTTACCCGACAGCGGGCAGCTCGACCTCGGCCGAGGCCCAGCCGTTCTACGTCAACTCGCCTTACGGCATCACATTGGCGCACAACGGCAACCTCACCAACGTCGAGCAACTGGCCAAGGAGATCTACGAATCTGACCTGCGCCATGTCAACACCAATTCCGACTCGGAAGTGTTGCTCAACGTGTTCGCCCATGAGCTGGCTGTTCGCGGCAAGTTGCAGCCGACCGAAGAGGACATCTTCGCGGCCGTGACGGACGTACACAATCGTTGCCGTGGCGGTTACGCGGTGGTGGCGATGATCACAGGTTACGGCATCGTTGGCTTCCGCGACCCGGACGCCATTCGTCCTATCGTGTTCGGTCAGCGTCATACCGACGAGGGCGTCGAGTACATGATCGCCTCCGAAAGCGTTTCGCTCGACGTGCTGGGCTTTACGCTGATCCGCGACCTGGCGCCCGGCGAAGCGGTCTACATCACTGAAGACGGCAAGCTGCACACCCGTCAGTGCGCAGCCAATCCAAAGTACGCGCCGTGCATCTTCGAGCACGTGTATCTGGCACGTCCGGATTCGATCATCGACGGCATCTCGGTCTACAAGGCGCGTCTGCGCATGGGCGAGAAGCTGGCCGACAAGATCCTGCGCGAGCGCCCGGATCATGATATCGACGTGGTCATCCCGATTCCCGATACCAGCCGCACGGCTGCTCTGGAACTGGCCAACCACCTGGGCGTCAAGTTTCGCGAAGGCTTTGTCAAGAACCGCTACATCGGCCGTACGTTCATCATGCCGGGTCAGGCTGCACGCAAGAAGTCCGTGCGCCAGAAGCTCAATGCCATCGAGCTGGAGTTCCGCGGCAAGAACGTGATGCTGGTTGACGACTCCATCGTTCGCGGCACGACCTGCAAGCAGATCATTCAGATGGCCCGTGAAGCCGGTGCCAAGAACGTCTATTTCTGTTCGGCCGCTCCGGCGGTGCGTTACCCCAACGTCTACGGCATCGACATGCCGAGTGCTCACGAGCTGATCGCTCATAACCGTTCCACTCAGGACGTTGCCGACCTCATCGGTGCCGACTGGCTGGTCTATCAGGACTTGAATGACCTGATCGAAGCGGTCAGTGGCAGCAAGAAGATCAAGATCGATAACTTCGATTGCTCGGTCTTCGACGGCAAGTACGTGACCGGTGACATCGACGAGCATTATCTGAACAAGATCGAGCAGGCGCGTAACGACGCCTCCAAGGTCAAGACCCAGGCAGTGAGCGCGATCATCGATCTGTACAACAATTAATTGTTTTCAGGAGTAGCGGCATGACTCAGGAATGGGATGCAGGTCGGCTCGACAGCGACCTTGAAGGCGTGGGCTTCGATACCCTCGCCGTACGTGCCGGGCAACACCGCACGCCGGAAGGCGAGCATGGCGACCCGATGTTCTTCACGTCCAGCTACGTGTTCCGCACGGCCGCCGACGCGGCCGCGCGTTTCGCCGGTGAAGTGCCAGGCAACGTTTACTCGCGTTACACCAACCCGACCGTGCGCTCCTTCGAAGAGCGCATGGCGGCGCTGGAAGGCGCAGAGCAGGCTGTCGCCACCGCAACCGGTATGGCGGCGACCCTGGCGGTTGTCATGAGTCTGTGCAGTGCCGGCGATCACGTTCTGGTGTCGCGCAGCGTATTCGGTTCGACCATCAGCCTGTTCGACAAGTACTTCAAGCGTTTCGGTATCGAGGTGGACTACGTGCCGCTGGCGGACCTGAGCGGTTGGGATGCGGCGATCAAGGCCAACACCAAAATGCTGTTTGTCGAGTCGCCGTCCAACCCGTTGGCTGAGCTGGTGGACATCGCCGCGTTGGCAGAAGTCGCCCATGCCAAGGGCGCGATGCTGATCGTCGATAACTGCTTCTGCACGCCGGCGTTGCAACAGCCGCTGTCGCTGGGCGCAGACATCGTCGTGCATTCGGCGACCAAGTTCATCGACGGCCAGGGTCGTTGCATGGGCGGTGTGGTTGCCGGCCGTAGCGAGCAGATGAAGGAAGTGGTCGGGTTCCTGCGTACGGCCGGGCCGACCCTGAGCCCGTTCAATGCCTGGATCTTCCTCAAGGGCCTCGAAACCCTGAACCTGCGCATGCGCGCTCATTGCGCCAATGCTCAGGCGCTGGCCGAGTGGCTGGAGCAGCAGGAGGGCATCGAGAAGGTCCACTACGCCGGTCTCAAGAGCCATCCTCAGCATGAGCTGGCCCAGCGTCAGCAGAAGGGTTTCGGCGCAGTCGTGAGTTTCGAGGTCAAGGGCGGCAAGGATGGCGCGTGGCGCTTCATCGATGCCACGCGACTGATCTCCATCACCGCCAACCTGGGTGACACCAAAACCACCATCACTCACCCGAGCACCACGTCTCATGGTCGTCTGGCACCGCACGAGCGCGAAGCGGCCGGGATACGTGACAGCCTGATCCGCGTGGCGGTAGGGCTGGAAGATGTCGCAGACCTGCAGGCCGATCTGGCGCTGGGCCTGGCGGCCTTGTGACTGACGATGTGAGCAGCGGCGCGAGTGAGGGCATGAGCGACGACTGGGCGATGAAATTCTCCAGCACCCATAACGGTCGTGTGGCGCTGGTTACCGGCGCTGCACGGGGTATCGGCCTGGGTATCGCAGCCTGGCTGATCGCCGAAGGCTGGCAGGTGGTGCTGACGGATCTGGACCGCATCCGTGGTTCGAAAGTGGCCGATGTGCTGGGCGAAAATGCGTTGTTCATCGCCATGGATGTCGCCAGCGAGGAGCAGGTTGCAGCAGGGGTGGCCGAGGTGCTCAGGCGCTTCGGTCGGCTGGATGCGCTGGTGTGCAATGCGGCGATTGCCGATCCGCACAACACCACACTGGAAAGCCTTGAGCTGTCGCACTGGAATCGCGTGCTTGGCGTCAATCTTGGCGGGCCCATGCTGCTGGCCAAGCATTGTGCCCCTTATTTGCGCGCTCACTGCGGCAGCATCGTAAACCTGACCTCGACCCGCGCCAGGCAGTCCGAGCCCGATACGGAGGCTTATGCGGCCAGCAAGGGAGGGTTGATGGCTCTGACTCACGCGCTGGCCATCAGTCTGGGGCCGGAGATTCGTGTCAACGCGGTCAGCCCTGGCTGGATCGACGCGCGCGATCCGTCATTGCGACGCGCTGAACCTTTGTCAGAGGCTGATCACGCGCAACACCCAGCGGGCAGGGTGGGTACGGTGGAAGACGTCGCGGCAATGGTGGCGTGGTTGCTTTCCCGTAATGCCGGGTTTGTCACCGGGCAGGAATTCGTTGTCGATGGTGGCATGACCCGAAAGATGGTGTACGCCGAGTAGTTCCACGTTCGGGTAGGTGAGCGGGTGTGTTTGGCGGTTGATGTGCGGAGTGCGATTGAAGCGTTTTTAAAAAAACTTCAATCAGGCTATTGACTTAGGTTCGTTAGGTGCGTAAATTTCGCGGCCTCAACGAAGCAAAGGGTGATTAGCTCAGCTGGGAGAGCAGCTGCCTTACAAGCAGCGGGTCGGCGGTTCGATCCCGTCATCACCCACCATCGTTGAGTTTGAAAGCTGATACACGAGGGCTTTCAAAGTTGAATCGGACGCAAGTCCACACTGCGCAGCGGTAGTTCAGTCGGTTAGAATACCGGCCTGTCACGCCGGGGGTCGCGGGTTCGAGTCCCGTCCGCTGCGCCATATTTGTACAGATTCGGTTAGCCGGGTCTGAGGATTGAACGGCTCAAGTCATTCACCCTGATGTACAGGAAACAAACTACCGAAGGTTTGTTTCAAACAGGTTTACAAGCGATACGCAGCGGTAGTTCAGTCGGTTAGAATACCGGCCTGTCACGCCGGGGGTCGCGGGTTCGAGTCCCGTCCGCTGCGCCATACAAAGCTTCAAGGCCCTTGAACTCCTTGAAGCAACAGAAAAGCGACCTTAGGGTCGCTTTTTTGTTGCCTGCAATTTACTGCGTTCATTGAGTGTGACGCGCCTTGTATCGAATCCTTTCGAGCTGCGCGTTGATCCTGCGCCAGCCTTGTTGCAGACTTGTCGCCATTTTCCAGTTTGCAGTCTTGCTGGCAGTCATTTCCTTGCTCAGGATTATCGATGCTTAAGTTACTGAACGTGCGTACCGCCTGCGGTGTGTCAATGCTGCTCCTGGCTGCCGGCTGTTCATCGCCCAAGCAGGCGGTCTATGACCACGAGCACTTTGACGATGCCGGGACGTTCTCTCGCAGTTATCCGGCAACCGACGTGTCGTCCTGTGAGGCCGGGCGTCGTGCCCTGTTGAGTCAGGGCTACATCATCACCAGCAGCGACCCGAAGATGATCAGCGGACGCAAGAGCTTCCAGCAAACGGGCGAGACGCACATCGAGATCAGCTTTAACCTGGTCTGTGCGGCCGACGTAACGGCGGGCAGCTCGACCATGTTCGCCAATGCCCTGCAAGACCGCTATGCACTGAAGAAAACCAATAACTCCGCCAGCCTTGGCGTCGGGGTGCTGGGATCGGTGTCGATGCCCATTGGCTCCACCGATGATTCGATGGTCAAGGTGGCCAGCGAGACGGTTGCCTCGGCCAAGTTCTACGAGCGTTTTTTTGGGCTGGTGGAAAACTTCCTGCCGCCGGAAGTGAAGCAGGCGGCGCATATCGTCGAGAAGCCAAAGGCTGATCTGGGTGTGCCTGAAGCGGCGCCTGCTGCTGCGACCCCCAAAGCTGAAGAGCCCGCACCGCTGGCGCCGAAACCGGTCGAAACAGCCCCCAAGGCTGAGCCAGTGGCCGAACCGGCCACGCCTGCTGCCAGTGAGCCGGTGCCAGCCCCGAACGAGCCAGCCTCGTTCAAGGCTGAAACGGTGACCCCGCCCGAGGCTCAACCGGTCGAGACGAACACGCCAGCTCCGGTCGAGACTCAGCCAGCAGCGCAGTAGCTGCTTCACTTGCATGGGATGCCGCCCGGGACGCTTTGCGTCCCGGCTCAAGCCCATGTAAGACCTGCACGCTCACGCCAGGCGTCAGCCCAAAAACAACCGATACGCCGGGTTCTCGCTTTCATCCCAGTAGGGATAACCAATCTCGGTCAGCGCCTGGTCCACCAGGTGCCGCTCGTCCTCCGGCACCACCAACCCTGCGACCACCCGCCCATCCGCTGCGCCATGGTTGCGGTAATGGAACATCGAGATCGTCCAGCGTCCGCCCAGGCGGTTGAGGAAGTCGAACAGCGCGCCGGGACGCTCGGGGAATTCGAAGCGCAGCACCACTTCATCGCTGACCCGCTCGGCGTGCCCGCCCACCATGTGGCGGATGTGCAGCTTGGCCAGTTCGTTGTCGGTCAGGTCCAGCACCGGAAAACCTTGCCCTGTCAGGCTGGCGATCAGCGCGCGGCGCGGATCGTTCTCCGGGTGGGTCTGCACGCCGACGAAGATGTGGGCTTCGCGGTCGGTGTGGTAGCGGTAGTTGAATTCGGTGATCTGCCGTTTGCCGATGGCCTCGCAGAAGGCCTTGAAGCTGCCCGGCTGCTCGGGGATGGTCACGGCGATGATCGCCTCGCGGCCTTCGCCCAGTTCGGCGCGTTCGGCCACGTGACGCAGGCGGTCGAAGTTGACGTTGGCCCCGGAATCGATCGCCACCAGGGTCTGGCCGCTGATCCCGCGCTGCTCGACGTATTTCTTGATCCCGGCCACGCCCAGCGCGCCGGACGGCTCGGTGATGGAACGGGTGTCGTCGTAGATGTCCTTGATGGCCGCGCAGATCTCGTCGGTGCTGACGGTGATCACTTCGTCCACGTAATGGCGGCAGACCTCGAAGGTGTGATGACCGATCTGCGCCACTGCCACGCCATCGGCAAACAGCCCGACCTGACTGAGCACCACCCGCTCGCCTGCGGCCATGGCGGCTTGCAGGCAGTTGGAATCGTCAGGCTCGACACCGATCACCTTGATGTCGGGTCGCAAGTATTTGACGT
>NZ_FRDA01000020.1:0-19949 GCF_900143095.1 Pseudomonas asturiensis
TGTGAGGCGTTGAGCTAACCAATACTAATTGCCCGTGAGGCTTGACCATATAACACCCAAGCAATCTGCGACCTAAGGGCACAGATTGCGGTGACTGTGAAGATGACACGAACCGAAAGTTTGCGTCACAAACGACACCGATATCACATACCCGATTTGCTGAAACGCGCCTCCTGGCACGGTTCGGTACCCGAATTTCTTGACGACCATAGAGCATTGGAACCACCTGATCCCATCCCGAACTCAGTAGTGAAACGATGCATCGCCGATGGTAGTGTGGGGTTTCCCCATGTGAGAGTAGGTCATCGTCAAGATTCAATTCCAGAACCCCTCATCGCTCACGCGGTGAGGGGTTTTGTCTATCTGGCGTTCCCAAAAGGCGCGTCGCCCTCGCCAGCTATCTCTGCGTTCAACGTGTGTATAGCATTCCGGTGCGCTTGCCCTTATGGTTTGGCCTCAGGTTTCACTCGTTAACGTCAAGGAAGCAAGCATGCCCGTCACAACCCCGCTGAGCGCTGGTTTCATGGTGGTTCATGGCAACCGCCTGGATGAACTGCGCAGTCTGGTTGTTTCCTGGATGCGGCGTTACCCGTTGGCCCCCCTTGAGAACGAGATTGCGCTGGTACAGAGCAATGGGATTGCCCAGTGGCTCAAACTGGCTCTGGCTGAGGATGCTCTAGACGACGACATAGGCGGATGCGGCATCGCGGCGGCCATCGACGTTCAATTGCCCGGCAGCTTTATGTGGACGCTCTACCGCACAGTCCTGGGTCGAGATGAAATTCCCGAAACCTCTCTGCTCGACAAAGGCCCGCTGACCTGGCGTCTGATGCGTCTGCTGCCCGAGCTCATCAACCAGCCCCACTTCGAGCCGCTACAGCGCTTTCTCACGGCAGACACTGACCTTCGCAAGCGCTATCAATTGTCGGAACGGCTGTCGGACCTGTTTGACCAATACCAGGTATACCGCGCCGACTGGCTGGAAGACTGGGCTGCCGGACGTCATCAGTTACGCAATGGCAGAGGCGAAGCCAAGCCCCTGACCGCTTCCAACTGCTGGCAGGCAGAGCTGTGGCGAGCGCTGCTACATGACGTGGGCGCCGAAGGCATGGCACAAAGTCGGGCCGGCGTTCACCAACGTTTTATCGAACGCATCAGCACCCTGAACGAGGCTCCCGCCGGGCTGCCCGCGCGCGTCATCGTGTTCGGTATTTCGTCACTCCCCGCACAGGCGCTTGAAGCGCTCGCCGGGCTGGCCCGCTTCAGCCAGGTATTGCTCTGCGTCCACAACCCGTGTCGTCACCATTGGGCTGATATAGTCGCGGACAAGGATCTGCTGCGCCATCAATACAAACGTCAGGCGCGCAAGTCCGGCATGCCAATGGTCCTGGACCCTGAAGCGTTGCACCAGCACGCGCACCCGTTGCTTGCCGCATGGGGAAAACAAGGCCGCGACTACATCAATCTGCTCGACAGCCATGATGACCCGCGCAGCTATCGCGCCTCGTTCAAGGACGAGCGTATCGACCTGTTCAGCGAAAGCGAGCCTGGAAATATTCTGAACCAGTTGCAGGACGACATCCTCGAACTTCGTCCCCTGGATGAAACCCGCGAGCTGTGGCCAGCCATCGATGCTCTGAAGGACCGATCCATCCGCTTTCATGTGGCCCACAGCGCGCAGCGGGAAGTCGAGGTGCTGCACGACCAGCTCCTTGCCCGTTTCAGTCGTGACCCGGATTTGCGTCCACGTGATGTGATTGTCATGGTCCCTGACATCGACAGTTACGCGCCGCATATCCGTGCCGTGTTCGGACAGATAGAGCGCGAAGACCGCCGCTTTATTCCGTTCACACTGGCTGACCAAGGGCAACGTGGCCGCGAACCCTTGTTGATCGCTGTCGAGCATTTACTGAAATTGCCGGACAGCCGCTTTCCGGTCAGCGAAATTCTTGACCTGCTCGACGTTCCGGCTCTGCGTGCACGCTTTCGGATTCAGGAACGTGACCTGCCGACCCTGCACCGTTGGATTGAAGGCGCAGGCATTCGCTGGGGCCTCAATGCGCCGCAACGCGCAGGGTTGGGTCTGCCGGATGCGCTGGAACAGAACAGCTGGCACTTCGGCCTGCGCCGTATGTTGCTCGGCTATGCAGTAGGTGCCGGTGCCGCTTATGACGGTATCGAGCCTTACGATGAAATCGGTGGACTGGATGCCGCATTGATTGGTCCGCTGGTGGCCTTGATCGACGCGCTTGAGGCCGCTCATGGCGAGCTTTCGAAACCGGCCACCCCGACTCAATGGGGCGCTCGTCTGCAAGCCGTCCTGCAGCTCTTTTTCGTCGCCGACAGCGAACACGACGATTACCTGCTCGCCCAGCTCGAAACCCTGCGCGAGAACTGGCTGGAGACCTGCGAAACCGTGGGCCTCATTGATCAACTGCCACTCACGGTGGTTCGCGAAGCCTGGCTGGCCGGGCTTGATCAGGGGCGTCTGTCGCAGCGGTTTCTGGCAGGCTCGGTGAATTTCTGCACGCTGATGCCCATGCGCGCAATCCCGTTCAAAGTGGTCTGCCTGTTGGGCATGAACGATGGTGATTACCCACGAGCACAGCCACCGCTGGACTTCGACCTGATGGGCAGTGACTACCGCCCCGGTGATCGCTCTCGACGTGAAGACGACCGATATCTGTTGCTTGAAGCGCTGCTGTCCGCCCGCGACCAGTTGTACATCAGCTGGGTCGGTCGCAGCATTCGTGACAACAGTGATCGTCCCGCATCGGTGCTCATCGGTCAGTTGCGTGATCACTTGGCCAGCGGCTGGAAGCTCGCGGGTGAGCCGGATGAAACCGGCAGGCTCGATGAAGGTGAGCGGTTGCTGAAGGCATTGACGCTGGAGCATCCGCTGCAGCCGTTCAGCGCCAGTTACTTTCATGAGGGCACCGGCTATTTCAGTTTTGCCCGGGAATGGCGATTGCTGCACGAGGCCGATGCCGTTTTGCCCGTCCAGACAGCTCTGTCAGTTCATGAGCAGGATGAGCCGCTGACGATCGCTCAAGTGCAGGATTTTCTGCGCAATCCCGTGAAGCACTTTTTCAGTCAGCGTCTGAAAATCTACTTCGAGGTGGCCGAAGCGCCGCTGGCCGATGAAGAGCCTTTCGTGCTCGACGCGCTGGAGCGTTACGGACTCAGCGACAGCCTGCTCAACGCCGCCATGGCGCAGCCAGACGATATCGACAGCGCGCTCCAGGCCCAGGCAAACAAGTTACAAGCCAGTGGTTTGCTGCCGCTGGCAGGCTTTGGCACGTGCATGCAGCAGGAACTGATCGAGCCACTGCCCGACGTGCTCAGGCGTTATCAGGACGTGTTGACGTTGTGGCCCGAACCGCTGAGCAGCGCGTTGCCGATCAGCTTTAGCCACGGTGACGTGAGTATCGAAAGCTGGCTTGGCGGTCTGCATCGTAACGCCCGAGGCGAGTTGTTACTGGTCACCGTGATTCCCAACAGCATCGGCTCGAAAAAGACCCGCAAATGGCATCGGCTGATTCGGCCGTGGGTCAACCACCTGATAGCCTGTGCCTGTGAATTGCCGCTCAGTACCGCACTGGTGGCCAGCGATGAAACCCTGATGCTGGCACCCTTGGAAAAAGACGCCGCTGTCACGACCCTTAATCACCTGTTGATGGCCTGGCTGCGCGGCATGCAACAGCCATTACCGGTTGCGGTGAAAACCGCATTCGCCTGGTTGGGACAACCTTTGGACAAAGCCGAAGCTGCCGCCCGCAAAACCTATGAAGGCGACGGCCAGACCACCGACGGCGAGCGTCGGGAAAGTACCGCGTTGGCTCGCCAGTACCCGGACTTCGATGCCTTGATGGACAGCGAAGAGTTTGTCGGCTGGTGCGAGACACTCTACAAACCGATCTACGACGCATCGTGGCAATCGCTTTCCAGCGCGCAGGTGAGTGCATGAACGACATGACGCTTCCACTGGCGCTGCGTTTTCCGTTGCGCGGCAGTCAACTGATCGAGGCCAGCGCCGGCACCGGCAAGACGTTTACCATCTCGGCGCTGTACCTGCGTCTGGTGCTGGGCCATGGCGACGAATTATCAGGCTTTGGTCGCGAATTGCTGCCGCCGCAAATACTCGTGGTGACCTTTACCGATGCCGCGACCAAAGAGCTGCGCGACCGGATTCGCACCCGACTTGCCGAAGCTGCGCGATTCTTTCGTGATGAAATCGACGCGCCCGATGGCCTGATCGCCGAGCTGCGCGAGCAATTCAGCGCCGAGCTTTGGCCGACCTGTGCCAACCGCCTGGACATCGCCGCGCAGTGGATGGACGAGGCTGCGGTGTCGACGATTCACAGTTGGTGTCAGCGCATGCTGCGCGAGCACGCCTTCGACAGTGGCAGCCTGTTCACCCAGACGCTGGAAACCGATCACAGCGACCTGCTCGGCGAAGTGCTGCGCGACTACTGGCGGCGCTTCTGCTACCCAATGAGTGGCGACGCGCTGACCTGGGTGCGCGAAAACTGGAGCGGGCCGGCGGCATTGTTACCCCGCGTGCGTGGTCTGTTCGGGCGTGAACGCAATATCGGCGCTCAAGAGCCTGCCGAGCTGATAACCGGATCCCTGCTGGAGCGTCGTCAGGCGCTGGCCGCACTCAAGGCACCGTGGACCGTCTGGGCGGCCGAGATGCAAGCCATCTGCATGGATGGCGTGGCGCGCAAGATTGTCGACGGTCGCAAGATGCAGGAACGCTATTTCAAACCCTGGTTCGAGAAACTCGCGGCCTGGGCCGCTGACGAGACTCAGGAGGCATTGGATCTGGGCACCGGTTTCACTCGACTGACCCCTGATGGCATCGCCGAAGCCTGGAAAAGCGATGCGCCTTCGCACCCGGCCTTCGAGGCGATGCTTGAACTCAAGGCGGCGCTGGACAGTTTGCCAACGCCCGATGCTGCCGTGTTGCAACACGCTGCGCAGTGGGTGAGTGCGCGCTTTGAAGAAGAGAAGCGTCGTCGTGCAGAAATGGGTTTTGACGACATGCTGCTCCGGCTCGACAGCGCCTTGCGCGGCGCAGGCGGCGAGCGGCTGGCGACCTTGATTCGCGAACAGTTTCCCGTCGCGCTGATCGACGAATTTCAGGACACCGACCCCGTGCAGTACCGCATCTTCGAGAGCATCTATCGCCTCGAAGACAACGACGAACAGACCGGGTTGTTCCTGATCGGCGACCCCAAGCAGGCGATCTACGCATTTCGTGGTGCCGACATCTACACCTACCTGCGCGCCCGCCAGGCGACCTCGGGTCGCTGGCACACGCTGGACACCAACTACCGTTCCAGTCATGCGATGGTCGAGTCGGTCAACCATGTCTTCGAACGGGCCGAGCTGCGTGCGCAAGGGCGCGGCGCATTTCTGTTCCGGGACGGCGAGCATAATCCTGTGCCGTTTGCCAATGCGCTGGCTCAAGGGCGCAAGGAGACGCTGCAGGTTGATGGCGCGACGCTCGCAACATTGACGGTCTGGCATCTGCAAAGCGATCAGCCGGTATCCGGGGTGGCTTACCGTCAACAACTGGCGGCCAGTTGCGCGAGTGAAATCGTGCGCCTGCTCAACGCCGGACAGCAAGGACGTGCCGGTTTCGCCACGCCAGACAAGGCACTACGCGGCTTGCGTCCCGCCGATATCGCGATTCTGGTGCGCGACGGCAAGGAAGCGCAGGCGGTGCGCAACGAGCTGTCGGCGCGCGGCGTGCGCAGCGTTTATCTATCGGACAAGGATTCGGTGTTTGCCGCACAGGAAGCCCATGACCTGCTGTCATGGCTCAAAGCCTGTGCAGAACCCGATTCAGAGCGCACGCTGCGAGCGGCGTTGGCCTGTATCACGCTCGATCTGTCGCTGGCCGAGCTGGAGCGTCTGAATCAGGATGAACTGGCGTGGGAACGGCGCGTCATGCAGTTCCGTGGCTATCGCGCTGTCTGGCGCACACAGGGCGTACTGCCGATGCTGCGCCGCCTGCTGCATGACTTTGCCTTGCCGCAGACGCTCATGACACGTACCGATGGCGAGCGCGTGCTGACCAACCTGCTGCACTTGTCCGAATTGTTGCAACAGGCCGCTGCTGAACTGGATGGCGAGCAGGCCCTGATTCGTCACCTCGGCGATCATCTGGCGCTGTCCGGTCAGGCAGGCGAAGAGCAAATCCTGCGGCTGGAAAGCGACGAGCAACTGGTCAAGGTCGTGACCATTCACAAGTCCAAGGGCTTGCAGTATCCGCTGGTATTCCTGCCGTTCATTTGTTCTTCCAAACCGGTGGATGGCAGTCGCCTGCCGCTGCAGTTTCACGATGCCGATGGCAACGCGCAGATCAGCCTGCAGCCCACCGAGGCACTGATTCAACAGTCGGATGACGAACGTCTCGCTGAAGACCTGCGCCTGCTTTACGTCGCCTTGACCCGCTCGGAGCACGCCTGTTGGCTGGGCGTCGCCGACCTCAAGCGCGGCAACGCCAACAGCTCGATGCTGCACCGCTCGGCGCTCGGTTATTTGCTGGGCGGCGGTGCAGTGCTTGCCGAGTCGGCGGACCTGAAAATATGGCTTCGCGATCTGCAGGCAGGCCGTGACGTCATTGCGCTGGAACCCGTGCCCGAACCGACCCTCGAGCGTTTCAGTGCGCCGCGCAATGAGGCTTCGCTGCTCAAGCCGCTGCTGCCCAAGCGACGTGCTGCCGAAAACTGGTGGATCGCCTCGTACAGTGCGCTGCGCATCGGTGACACGATCACGGCGGGTGCCGATCAGTCGCCGGACAGCCCGCAGGCACAGAAGCTGTTCGATGACGAACGCCTGGACCCCGAAGCGCCTCGTGACGTACCCGCCAGCGGCGGTGACATCCATCGCTTCCCGCGTGGGCCGAACCCCGGCACCTTCCTGCACGGTCTGCTGGAATGGGCGGGGACCGAAGGGTTTGCGTTGACGGTCAACGACCCGGAACGTCTTGAGGATGCGGTCGCCCGTCGCTGCAATCGTCGCGGCTGGGAGGGCTGGATCAATACCTTGCGCGACTGGCTGCAGCACGTGCTGAGCATGCCATTGCGTTTGTCGCCGGATGCCGCGCCGGTGGCACTGGGCGAGCTGGATCAACCCAATCAATACCGCGTCGAGATGGAGTTCTGGTTCGCCAGCAACCAGGTCGATGTGAAGCAGATGGATGCCCTAGTGCGCCGTTTTACCCACGACAACGCGCCACGCGCCGCCACCGAAACCGTCTCGCTCAACGGCATGTTCAAGGGCTTTATCGACCTGACGTTTGAGCACGAAGGGCGTTACTACGTCGCCGACTACAAATCCAACTGGCTGGGCCCGGACGATGCCGCGTACACCGAGCTGGCAATGGAAGCCTCTATTCTCGACAACCGCTACGACCTGCAGTACGTGCTCTACCTGCTGGCCCTGCATCGGCAGCTCAAGGCGCGTCTTGCCGATTACGACTATGACCAGCACATGGGCGGCGCGCTGTACGTCTTCCTGCGCGGCAGCCGATCGTCCACCCAGGGCGTGTACTTCACCCGGCCGCCGCGCACGCTGATCGAAAGCCTGGACCTGTTGTTCCAAGGCAAACCGTTACCCCAGGAACTGCCAGGAGCCTTCGTATGAGTCGCTCGTTCGAAGAGCTGTTGCCCACCGCGCTGAGCGACATCAGCCTCGCAGACCTGAGCCCGCTGACCCGCGTTCAGGATGTGCTGATTCTGTTGGAGCGCTGGGTCGAGCGTGGCTGGTTGCGCGCACTGGATCGGGCCTTTGTGGCGTTCCTCAGTGACCTGGATCCGCAGGCCGATCCGTTGGTGCTGGTCGCGGCTGCGCTGACCAGCCATCAACTGGGGCACGGCCACGTGTGTCTTGACCTCTACGAGACACTCAAAGAGCCCGACTTCGCGCTGTCCCTGCCGCCGGAAGGCGATCTGCAAAGTACGCCGATGCTCCTGCCTTCGCAGTTGCTGGCAGCGCTGGATGGCGCGGCGTGGTGTCAGGCGTTGGCGGGCAGCATTCTGGTAGCCCGTGCAGGAGACACGAGCGTCGAGGCGCTGCAAAAACCCTTGGTGCTGTCCGACCGACGCCTGTATCTGCGCCGTTACTGGACTTACGAACGTCGGATTGCTGCGGCCTTGCGTCAGCGTCTGGCGCAGGACGAAGCACCGCCGGTCGATCTGGTTCAGCGTCTTGATGCCTTGTTCGGCAAAGCCGATCCTGCGCCGGACGCCAACATTGACTGGCAGAAACTGGCCTGCGCACTGGCCACTCGCCGGGCGTTCAGCATCATCACCGGCGGCCCGGGAACGGGCAAAACCACCACGGTGGTGCGCCTGCTTGCGTTGCTGCAAGCGCCTGCCGTGCAGAGTGGCCAGCCGCTGCGCATTCGTCTGGCCGCTCCGACCGGCAAGGCGGCTGCGCGATTGACCGAGTCGATCAGCCAGCAGGTACAGGGCCTGGACGTCAGCGCTGAGGTGCGACAAAAAATCCCCGCCGAAGTCACCACCGTTCACCGGTTGCTGGGCAGTCGTCCCGGCACGCGACACTTTCGTCATCATGCAGGCAACCCCTTGCCGCTGGACGTACTGGTGGTCGACGAAGCATCAATGATCGACCTGGAAATGATGGCCAATCTGCTTGACGCCCTGCCGCCCCATGCGCGCATGGTCCTGCTGGGCGACAAGGATCAACTGGCCTCCGTCGAGGCGGGCGCGGTGCTGGGCGACCTGTGTCGCGACGCCGAAGAGGGTTTCTACAGCCCTGAAACCCAGGCCTGGCTGGAAGCCGTCAGCGGCGAGCAACTGAGTAAAGGCGCGTTGCGCCAGGGCGATGCGCAAGAGCACCCGCTCGCGCAACAGGTGGTGATGTTGCGTCACTCGCGCCGTTTCGGGCAGGGCAGCGGTATCGGGCAACTGGCGCGTCTGGTCAACCAGCAACAGGATCAGCAGGCGCGGGCGTTGCTGGCAGCCGGCAGCCACAGTGACCTTTTCGCCCTGGCGCTCAAGGGCGAGCAGGATCTCAAGTTCGAACGCCTTGTACTGGACGGCCTTGGCCAGGGCGAGCAGGGGCCGCAAGGTTATCGGCATTACCTGAGCGTGCTGGCGAATGAGCGCCCGGCACAAGGCCTTTCGCTGGACGACGCGTGCTGGAACTTATGGGCCCGTTCTGTTCTGGAAGCATTCGACTCGTTTCAACTGCTCTGCGCCGTCCGCAAAGGCCCGTGGGGCGTGGAAGGCCTCAACCAGCGCATCACTCACGCGCTGTTCAACGCCAGCCTGATCGAAAGCGAGCAGCAATGGTACGAAGGCCGCCCCGTGCTCATGACGCACAACGATTATGGCCTGGGCCTGATGAACGGCGATATCGGCATCACCCTGCGCCTGCCGGAGCGTGAAGGCGAGGACAAACAAGTCCTGCGCGTCGCCTTTCCGCGTAACGACGGCAGCGGCGGCGTGCGTTTCGTCCTGCCCAGCCGACTCAACGAAGTCGAAACCGTCTACGCTATGACCGTCCACAAATCCCAAGGCTCCGAATTCGCCCACACCGCCCTGATCCTCCCCGAGGCCCTTAACCCGGTGTTGACCAAGGAACTGATCTACACCGGTATCACCCGCGCCAAGCACTGGTTCAGTCTGATCGAGCCACGACAGGGCGTATTCGAAGAGGCACTGCGGCGCAAGGTGAAGCGGTTGAGTGGGTTGATGTTGGGGCTTTGAAGCAGCCCAGCGGCCAACCGGCTGGACGCACGATGTGGGAGGCGGCTTGCCGGCGATTCGGTTTTCCAGGCGATGTACCAGTGCCTGAACTGACTCCATCGCCGGCAAGCCGCCTCCCACCGTTCCTTTATTGCCAAAGGTTTTCTGTGAGCCTGCGGGCAAAAATGTGCGCAGTTCTGGCTCGTTTTTCGTCACTGCGCATTTAAACCATGCATTCTGTTTCAGACCATTTGATCTGGACTGAGAGGGGTAAACAGCTAACGTTTTGTATGGGTTACGAATTTCTCCAGTGGCATGGTTTCTGCTCTCGCCTGGTTGACCGTCACCCTTGGCGGTGAACCTTTCACGCAACGTGTCAGCGAGAGGAATCAGCCGTATGACTCTGCAGTATGTGCCCATCATTAACCTGGCCCCGTATTTTTCAGGAGAACCGGACGGCAAGGCAGCCGTGGCGCAGGCAGTCAATCAGGCGTGTAAAGACATCGGGTTTCTGGTGATTACCGAACACCAGATTCCCAAAGAACTCATAGCACGGGTCTCGCGCTTGACCCGGCAGTTCTTCGATTTGCCATTGGCTGAAAAACGCAAGGTTGATCGACCCAGCCCGGAGATGGTGCGCGGTTACAGCGCGATAGCCGAGGAGAGTCTGTCCTATTCGCTGGAAGAAAGTGCGCCGGGGGATCTCAAGGAGTCGTTTTCCATCGGGCCGAGCCATGTGCCGGATGAAGATTATTATCACAGTGCCGAAGCCGGTTCGCACTTCGCACCGAACGTCTGGCCCGCGCAGGCGCTGCTGCCTGGATTCAAAGAGGCTTATCAAGAGTACTTCGACGCGATGAGCGAACTGGCTCAATCGTTGATGCGTCTGTTTGCCCTGGCATTGGAGCTGGACGAGTATTTTTTCGATGACAGGATTGACCGGCATATCAGCATGTTTCGCAGTCTGAGTTACCCGGACATCAAAACCGAAGTCGAGGCGGGGCAGTTACGTGCCAGCGCACACACCGACTACGGCAGCCTGACGATCGTGCGTCCCGACAACGCGCTGGGCGGTTTGCAGGTGCGCAACCAGAAGGGTGAGTGGGTCGATGTGCCGTATGTCGAGAATGGTTTTGTCGTCAACATTGGCGACCTGATGATGCAGTGGACCAACGATCAGTGGATTTCCACGTTGCATCGAGTCGTCAATCCGCCCATGACCAGTGAACAGGACAACCGCCGTCAGTCTCTGGTGTTTTTCCATCAGCCCAACTACGACACCTTGATCGAGTGCCTGCCAGGTTGCCTGCTGCCCGGTGCCACGCCTCGGCATGCACCGGTGACATCGGGCGATCACCTGTTGTCCAAGTTCGTCAAACAGACCACCTTCGGCGGCAGCAAGGTGGCCTGATATGAACTCACTCTCTTACGTCAACGTGTTCGCTCAGGACATTGTTAGCCTGAGCGCGTTCTACTCGAACCTGTTCGGCTTCCGCGAAATCGAGGCGATCAGGTCGCCGATCTTTCGCGGACTGGATACGGGCAAGACCTGCATCGGTTTCAACGCGTTGGAGGCTTACGAGTTGCTGGGTCTTGAGGCGTTTGCGGGCAGTACCGGGTGCAAGTTCCTGCTGAACATTGATGTGCCTGATCAAGCCGAAGTGGACCGGCTGGTGCCGCTGGCGGTCGCACAGGGAGCGAAGCTGATCAAGGAGCCGTACCTGACGTATTACAACTGGTATCAGGCGGTGCTGCTGGACCCTGAACTGAACGTTTTCAGGATCAACGTTATGCTCTGAAACCTGGGGATCACGATGCTGGCATGCCCGTGTATAATGCGGTCAATGGGTGTCACCGCAAAACGCGGGAGGGCAGGTTTAATTTAGCGCAGGTCGGGCCGCCGCGTGGAGTTACCGTGCCTATGAGCCTGGATCATCCACGTCGGAAAAACGCCGACGAGCATCGTGCATCACCTTCTGCCCTCGCATTCCTTTCCCGTTTTTTCGCCGCTGAATCAGCGGGCGGCTTGATACTCATGGCCGCCGCCTTCGCTGCGCTCCTCATCGCGAACTCGCCCTTGGCTGACATTTACTTCGCGACGCTGCACGTCAACGTCGCGGGTCTCTCGATTGAGCATTGGATCAATGATGGCCTGATGGCTATCTTTTTCATGTTGGTGGGATTGGAGATCAAGCGTGAAATGCTGGTCGGCCAGTTATCGAGTTGGAGTCAGCGTGCGCTTCCGGGTTTTGCTGCGCTGGGTGGCATGCTGATACCTGCCCTGATCTATCTCGTAGTCAACTGGGGCAATAGTGAAACGCTAGGCGGCTGGGCCATTCCTGCTGCCACTGATATCGCCTTTGCCTTGGGCGTACTCTCGCTGCTCGGAAAACGCGTGCCCATCTCGTTAAAAATCTTCCTGTCCGCCTTGGCGATCCTTGATGACCTGGGCGCAGTGCTCATCATCGCCTTGTTTTACACCAGTGGCTTGTCCATCAGCATGCTCCTGGCATCCCTCGCCGTGATTGTATTCTTGGTCGTACTTAACCGTTGCGGCGTGACAAGGCTCCTTCCTTACCTCGTCGCGGGCGGGCTGCTGTGGTTCTTCATGCTTCAATCCGGTATTCACGCAACCTTGGCCGGTGTCATTCTTGCGCTGTGCATTCCGCTGGGTGATTCGAACAATGAGCACACTTCGCCGCTTCTTCATCTGGAAGAAAAACTACATCCGTGGGTCGCGTTTGCCGTTGTGCCCATCTTTGGTTTTGCCAATGCTGGCGTTTCCCTTGCGGGTATTTCCCCCGGCAACCTGATCGATCCGGTGCCTCTGGGCGTGACCTTGGGTCTGTTGCTGGGCAAACAGATTGGAGTGTTTGGTTTAGCGGCGTTGGCCATTCGTGCCGGGTTGGCGAAACTTCCCGAAGCCTGCGGCTGGCTTCAGCTATACGGCGTCGGGCTCTTGTGCGGGATTGGTTTCACGATGAGTCTTTTCATTGGGGCACTGGCATTTCCAGACAACCCGCACCTGGTCGATGAGGTAAAGGTTGGTGTGCTGATGGGTTCTATTCTCTCCGCGATTCTGGGTGTTGTTGTCCTTTTGAGAGCTAAGCCCCGCTGATCCGGGGGCACGCGTGCCAGCGTCTGATCGAGATAGGCAGAGATTCCTGCGAGCTGTCGTGGTGCCTCCCCGGAGGCGGCGCGAAACGTCAGATGTGCGAGCTGGCTCATGGGCAGGGCGGGCAGGTAGCCAGGCGTACTTGAGCGGATTTGAGGGCTTGTCTGGAGATTTCCAGGCAGATGGCTATGCTTCATTATCCAGCTTCTGGAGTATTAAAATGGATATCTCGATTAAAACTTATCAGGCGGGGACTCCCGCAAAAGTCTCTGCGCAAGAAAATTTTCGCTCAGAGAGTTCTGCTGATTCTTCTTCGGATAACCTCTCCTCGAGTACAGCGGAAACCGTGTCAATATCCAGCTCTGCACGGGCACTTTATATTCTAAGTAGCTCTGGCGAGCGACAAGCATCTCTGTCAGATAGCGATTTGAAGGCAATGTATGCGAAAGGGCAAAAGGATATTTATAATTTCGGGCAGCGTATTGCTGGCGGGAATTACAACAAGGAAGACATGCTGCCCAAAACGGATGACCCTGATCGTTTGGCGTTAGGTCAGAAGTCACTGGATTACGCTATTGGTCTCTCCCACGTTCCACCTAAACAGCTTCCTAATCCGTTTGAAGGCATGGCGCGAAACGACCTAAGCGCGATTGTTTATGATGACTCGGAAACTTATACCGATGCCGAGCGCTATGCCGCGTATGGGGAGCTTGGCAAGCAGGACGAAGCCTACTTCTCCACGTTGTACGCCAAACTAACGAATGGAGGCGACAACCGTGAAGTATTCAAAGGCATCATGGACTATTTCGATGATCTGCCTGCTGTTGAGCGCTCGGCCTACCCTGATGGTTTCAGGAATAGTATCGAAAGTCTTTATCAAGAACAGCTGGCGCAATCGGGATCGCTCGCGCTCATCAATAAATCGACCGAGGAGTATTTAGAGAAAAGCTTCAGCAAGGGACAGTCATCGGAGAACATGTTGCAGGCAGTCCTTGATAAAGCGGTTGATTTCTCCACTGTGCAACGATCGGTGGATAAGCGTGACTATTAACTTTCGAGCCAAGTCGTAGCCGATGTTGTGGCGCAGGGCTTTCGAAACGCCATGTTTAAAGACACGCCTGGACGACCTGAAGTTAAAGGACCCTGGACAGGTAAGAAGTGCTTTAGTGTATGAAAATGCGGGTGATAGCGATGGGAGGGGCAATGCACAACATCACGTCCAATTCGCCATCCTGACGATGAATCGCCCGGCGAGTGAGCTTCTGGCTCGACTCATTACGATGCGGCTACCTGATTCCTTGAAAGCATGTCACTAGAGGAAGCGCATGGCGTGGGTTCCCCCCAACAGAACCTCCTTGTTCAACTCCGTCACCTCCCTCACGTAATCCCACAACACCGTAATCCGCTTCAATTTGCGTAAATCCTCCCGGCAATACATCCAGAACTGCCGAACGACCTCCACCTCATCCACCAGCACCGGCACCAGTCGCGGATCCTGTGCAGCCAGAAAGCACGGCAGGATCGCCAGGGCGCGGCCTTGCAGGGCGGCGGTGTATTGGGCGATGACGCTGGTGCTGCGCAGTTGGGCGTTGGCATTGGGCAGCAGGTTGCTGAGGTAGAGCAGTTCGGAACTGAAGGCCAGGTCGTCGACGTAGCTGATAAACGGGTGTTGGCTCAGGTCTTCCTTGCACTGGATCGGCGGGTGTTTGTCCAGATACGCCTGGGTGGCGTACAGGCGCAGGCTGTAATCGCAGAGTTTGCAGCACACGTACGATCCGTGTTCCGGGCGTTCCAGGGCGATGACGATGTCGGCTTCGCGTTTGGAGAGGCTGATAAAGTGCGGCAGCGGCAGGATATCGACCGAGATGCTGGGGTAGGCGTCGAGGAAATGGCTCAGTTGCGGGGTGATGAAGAAGCTGCCGAAGCCTTCCGTGCAGCCTATGCGGATGTGCCCGGACAGCGCCACGCTCGAACCCGAAACCTGTTCGAAGGCCAGGTGCAGTGTGCTTTCGACGGACTCGGCGTAACCCAGTAATCGCTGACCTTCGGCGGTCATGATAAAGCCGTTGTTGCGGGACTTTTCGAACAGCAGCGTGCCGAGCGAGGTTTCCAGCGAACTGATCCGTCGCGACACGGTGGTGTAATCGACGGCCAGGCGCTTGGCGGCGCTGCTGACTTTGCGGGTGCGTGCCACTTCAAGGAAAAACTTCAGGTCATCCCAGTTCAACAGCCCCAGGGATGTGATGTTTTTTTGCATGTTGAGCCTGCTTTTATGTGCGTTCTTGTTAGAAGTTTGCACATCTATACTCCAAAGCACGTCCGCTGACCAATCCAACAACAATGCTGTCAGGAGCCTGTGACGGCCACGCGCCCAGCGCCTGGCGAGTCCGGTTTGCCTGAAGGGAGAACGGTTGCAATGAACGCCTCACTGAACAAAAACAACACCTCCGTGGCCTGCGTGAAACTGCTGATCGACGGCGAGTGGGTTGATTCGCAGAGCAACGAGTGGCAAGACATTGTCAACCCGGCGACGCAGCAAGTGCTGGCGCAAGTGCCGTTCGCCACGGCGAGTGAGGTGAACGCGGCCGTGGCCGCCGCGCACAAGGCGTATCGCACCTGGCGAGACACACCTGTTGGCGCACGCATGCGCATCATGCTCAGGTTGCAGGCGCTGATTCGCGAGCATTCCAAACGAATTGCGGCGGTGCTCAGTGCCGAGCAGGGCAAGACCCTGGCCGATGCCGAGGGCGATATCTTTCGGGGCCTGGAAGTGGTGGAGCACGCCTGTTCGATTGGCACGCTGCAGATGGGCGAGTTTGCCGAAAACGTTGCCAGTGGCGTCGATACCTACACACTGCGCCAGCCCATCGGTGTTTGCGCCGGGATCACGCCGTTCAACTTTCCGGCCATGATCCCGTTGTGGATGTTCCCGATGGCCATCGCCTGCGGCAACACCTTCGTGCTCAAGCCTTCCGAGCAGGATCCTTTATCGACCATGTTGCTCGTCGAACTGGCGGTCGAGGCGGGGGTTCCGGCTGGCGTGCTCAATGTGGTGCATGGCGGCAAGGAGGTCGTCGATGCGATCTGTACGCACCCGGATATCAAAGCTATTTCCTTTGTCGGCTCAACGGCGGTCGGTACCCATGTGTATGACCTGGCGGGTCGGCATGGCAAGCGTGTGCAGGCGATGATGGGCGCTAAAAATCACGCGGTTGTACTGCCCGACGCCAATCGCGCGCAGACCCTCAATGCGCTGGTGGGCGCAGGCTTCGGTGCGGCTGGTCAACGCTGCATGGCGACCTCGGTGGTGGTGCTGGTCGGCGCGTCGAAACAGTGGCTGCCGGACCTGAAGGCGCTGGCGCAGAAGCTCAAGGTCAATGCCGGTCATGAGCCTGGCACTGACATTGGTCCGGTGATCTCCCGCCGCGCCCGACAGCGCATCGTCGAGCTGATCGAAAGCGGTGTGCGTGAAGGTGCAACCCTGGAGCTGGACGGCCGGGACATTTCGGTGCCGGGTTATGAGGGCGGCAACTTTGTCGGGCCGACGCTGTTCTCCGGCGTCACCACCGACATGCAGATCTACACCCAGGAAATCTTCGGCCCGGTGCTGGTGGTGATCGAGGTGGATACCCTGGATGAAGCCATCGCGCTGGTGAACGCCAATCCGTTCGGCAACGGGACCGGGCTGTTCACCCAGAGCGGCGCGGCGGCGCGCAAGTTTCAGAGTGAAATCGACGTCGGCCAGGTGGGCATCAACATTCCCATTCCGGTGCCGGTTCCGTTTTTCAGCTTCACTGGTTCTCGAGGTTCCAAGCTCGGTGATCTGGGGCCGTACGGCAAACAGGTGGTGCAGTTCTACACGCAGACCAAGACCGTCACCAGCCGCTGGTTCGATGACGACAGCGTGAACGACGGCGTGAATACCACCATCAATCTGCGCTGAGCCGCAAACCGTTCCGCGAAGGAGAACGATCATGAACATCGCATTCATCGGTCTGGGCAACATGGGCGCGCCCATGGCCCGCAACCTGATCAAGGCCGGGCATTCGTTGCAACTGTTTGACCTGAACAAGACCGTGCTGGCCGAATTTGCCGAGCTGGGCGCGCAGATCAGTGATTCACCCCGGCAGGCGGCCGAAGGCAGCGAGCTGGTTATCACCATGTTGCCCGCAGCGGCCCACGTGCGCAGCGTGTACCTCAATGACGACGGGGTGCTGAAAGGCATCGCACCAGGCACGCCTGCCCTGGATTGCAGCACCATTGATCCGCAGACCATCCGGGATATAGCTGCCGTTGCTGCGCTGCAAGGCGTGATACTCGGTGACGCGCCGGTATCGGGCGGCACCGGCGGCGCGCAGGCGGGCACCCTGACGTTCATGGTCGGCGGATCGGCGGAGCACTTCGCGACGCTCAAACCGGTACTGGAGCAGATGGGCCGCAACATCGTGCATTGTGGCGAGGTCGGCACCGGCCAGATCGCCAAGATCTGCAACAACATGCTGTTGGCGATTTCCATGATCGGTGTGTCGGAATCCATGGCGCTGGGCAACGCCTTGGGTATCGATACGCAGGTGTTGACCAACATCATCAACACCTCGACCGGTCGTTGCTGGAGTTCAGAAACCTACAACCCCTGGCCGGGCGTGGTCGAAACCGCTCCGGCATCACGCGGTTATACCGGCGGGTTTGGTGCCGAACTGATGCTCAAGGATCTTGGGCTGGCGACCGAAGCGGCCAGGTCGGCGCATCAGCCGGTGATTCTCGGCGCTGTCGCGCAGCAGTTGTATCAAGCCATGAGCTTGCGCGGTGACGGTGGGAAGGACTTTTCAGCGATTATCGAGGGGTATCGCCAAAAGACCTGAGGGGGGCGGCAAGCCGCTTCCCACAGTCTGTGTGGGTTGCGAAAAAGCGCTGTCTCAGAGGCCCTGGGATATCGCTCTGCATTGTTGTCACATCTTGTCCAACCTTCCTGAATGCAGATGCATACGATTCTCTTTTACTTGTGAATCGTAAGGAAGCTCCATGCATTCTCCTCTTCGTGTGCGGCCTGTGGCTGTGATGGTCAAGGTTGCCCTGGCCTGTCTGGCATCGGGTCAGGTGTACGCTGCCGAGCCGCTCATCGAGACGGCCAATGTGCTGTCGCTTGAGGATGTGGTGGTGACTGCCGCCGGTTTCGAGCAGAACCTGGAGGATGCGCCTGCATCGATGA
Organism: Pseudomonas asturiensis; assembly: GCF_900143095.1. Classification (GTDB taxonomy): domain Bacteria; phylum Pseudomonadota; class Gammaproteobacteria; order Pseudomonadales; family Pseudomonadaceae; genus Aquipseudomonas; species Aquipseudomonas asturiensis. The sequence continues at coordinate 18,050 of NZ_FRDA01000020.1, forward strand.
CAGTGATTACCGGCGATGAACTGCGCAAGCGCTCGTTCCGCGACCTGACCGATGCGGTGCGCGACGTCGAAGGCGTGACGGTCAATGGTGGGGCCAACGAAACCGATATCTCCATTCGGGGTATGCCCGCCGACTACACCTTGATTCTGGTTGATGGCAAACGCCAGAGCGCACGTGAATCACGGGTCAACGGCAACAGCGGCTACGAGCAGAGCTTCATTCCGCCTGCCGAAGCCATCGAGCGCATCGAAGTCGTGCGCGGGCCGATGTCTTCGCTGTACGGCTCCGACGCTATTGGCGGGGTGATCAATATCATCACGCGCAAGGTCACGCCGGAGTGGGGCGGTTCGATCACGTACGATTATTCGGCACGTCAGCACAGCGATCAGGGCAATGCGCGCCAGACGCAGTTCTTCCTTGGCGGCCCGCTCAAGACCGACCTGCTGGGCTTGCAGGTCTGGGGCCGTTACCTGGATCGTCAGGCGGATGATGACATCGAACAGACCAACGGCTTCAGCAAGGCTGACCACCGTGACATGACCGCACGGCTGTCGATCACGCCGACCGTTGACCACGATATTCTGCTGGAAGCCGGTGCCACGCGCCTGAAGAACGGCGATGGCCTGAGCGCCAACTGGGCCACGCGCGAGCAGGAAAATAACCGCGATCACTGGTCGATTTCGCATCAGGGCCGTTGGGGCTGGGCGACGTCGGATGTATCGCTGGCGCACGAAAAATCCAGCCGCGAAGGCAAGGCCAGCGCGACCCAGACCGACGTGCTCGGGCGCAAGCCGACGGTGGAAAATACCGTACTGGATGCCAAGCTGGTGATGCCGACCGAGCGCAACATCACCACCACCGGCCTGCAGTGGAATGACACCACGGTGACCGACTGGAATCAGGGCCTGGGCGACCGTAAGGATTATGAGTTCTCGGTGGTGCAGAAGGCGTTGTTTGCCGAGAACGAATGGTCGATGACCGATACCTTTGCGTTGACCACCGGTCTGCGCATGGACCATCACGAAGAGTACGGCGTGCATTTCAGCCCGCGCATTTACGGCGTATGGCGCGCGACTGACGACTGGACCTTCAAGGGCGGCGTGGCACGTGGTTTCAAGGCGCCTGAAGTGCGCGCCGTGGTACCCGGTTATTCGTACCTGCGCCGCAACACGTTCGTGATGTTCGGCAACCCGGACCTCAAACCCGAGACCAGCACCAACTATGAACTGTCGGCGTTGTGGTCCAACCGCAATGACCTGTCGGCCGGTGCGACGGTCTTCTACAACGACTTCCAGGACAAGCTCTCGACCGTCACCACCACCGAGCGCTGGAATGGCTTTACCGTCATGGACCGTGTCAACGTCGACAAGGCGGTGATCAAAGGCATCGAGCTCAACGGTCGCTGGGACATCACGCCGGACGTGGCGCTCAAGGGCAACTACACCTACACCGATTCTGAGCAGAAAAGCGGCGCCAATGCCGGCGCGCCCCTGGCGCTGACGCCTGAGCGCAAAGCCAACCTGCGTGCCGAGTGGACCCTTAACGACCGCACGCAATTGTGGGCCGCGACCAACTACTACGGGAAGGAATACGGCAATACGGTCACCGACGAGCCGTCACCGGCCTACACCACTGCGGATCTGGGTGGCTCGTATGAATTGACCAAGAACGTGTCGTTCAATGCCGCGCTGTACAACCTCACCGACAAGCGTCTGGATGATGAGACCTACGGCACGGTGAACTATGGTCGGACGCTGTGGGCGAGTACGACCGTGCGGTTCTGATTCAACGGCTGCGTTGCCTGACGCGCTGGCATGGAATCACTGGAGAAATGCAAAACCTGTGGGAGGCAGCTGGCTGGCGATGCGTGTTAGCAGGCGAGTTGTCAGTGGCTGGACTG
>NZ_FRDA01000020.1:20814-50212 GCF_900143095.1 Pseudomonas asturiensis
AAACCTGTGGGAGGCAGCTGGCTGGCGATGCGCGTTAGCAGGCGAGCTGTGAGTGGCTGGAATGACGCCATCGCCTACGGGCGGGGGCGCTCAATCAGCCGCTGTTGTTTCAGTCTCTTTGCTCAGGCCCCAGGCAATCGCACGACGGCACATAACCCGGCAGGTGGGCGGTTTTCCAGGGTGAGTTCGCCGCCGTGGGCCTGGATGCAGGCGCGGGCGATGGCCAGTCCCAGACCTAATCCGCCGCCCTGCGCCGAGTCCGTGCCGCTCTGGCTCAGTTGCACGAACGGCTCGAACACCTGCGTCAGCCAGGCCTGATCGATGCCCGGTCCGTGATCGAGAATTTCCAGGCGGATCTGCCCGTCGGAGTCGGTCCAGGCGCTGACGCTGGCATCCCCTGCGTGCTTGAGGGCGTTGTCGATCAGGTTGGTCAGCGCGCGTTTGAGCGCCAGTGGCCTGCATCGAAACCTGATCTCATCCTGACCTTTCTTCCAGCCAATCGGTTGCCCCATGTTCGTGTAACGCCTCGCCAGGTCATCCAGAAGACAGGTCAGCGACAGGTCGACCATCGCTTCCTGCACCGCATCGCCGCGTACGAAGTTCAGGGTTTCGCGCACCATCGCTCGCAGCTCGTCGAGGCTTTCGAGCATGTCGTCGCGCTCGGGTCCGTCTTCCAGCAACTCCATCTGCAAGCGCAGTTCGGTGATCGGTGTGTTCAGGTCATGGCTGATCGCCGCCAGCATGCGTGTGCGCCCCTCGACATGCCGGGCAATGCGCTCCTGCATGACGTTGAATGCGGTGGTCAGGTCGCGGGCTTCCTGGGGACCGGTCATGGGCAACGGCGGTATCCATTCACCCCGGCTGACACGTTCGGTCGCTTGCGCCAGGCGCTTGATCGGCTGTACGACCCGACGCATGAAAAACACCACGATCAACAGCACCGGAATGGTCGTCACCGGCAGGGTGTAGGCCAGCATGCGACCCCTTTCATACCCCCCGGCCGGATGCTGGATGGCGTTCAATTGCGAGCCGTTGAGCAAGTCAATACTGGTGCGCAATCGCAACGGAGCCCAACCCGCGGCGACGAAGACATGCTCGCGGGCCGGTCCGCCGCTGATGCGCTCAAGCTGCATGCCGATGGTGGTGTTGTCCGGCAATGTCAGGCGCTTTCGCAGATCAGCGACCAGCCGATGCTCTTCGGCGCGCATGTCCAGCGTGTTGGCGATGGGGTCTCTGGACACCCACAGTTCCGAGTCCGGCGTTTGCATGGCACTCAGCAGACGCGATGCATCGTCCGCGGAAAGACCCTGCGTCGCGTGATAGGCCGTGATCAGCCGCTCGATAGCCAGCGTGCGCGACAGTGGATGAATCAGCGCGCCAGTGCGTTGCAGGTACAGCATGGCAATGGCGTTGGACGTCAGCAGTGCGAGCAGCAACAGCACGCCCAATTGTTGTGTCATGCGTTTCGGCCAAAAGCGTACGAGCACCCTCATGTGCCCAGCACGGTCACTTCAGCCGCCAGCAGGTAACCGTCACCCCAGATCGTGCGCAGCAGTTCCGGCTCGACCGGATTGTCGTCGAGCTTGCGGCGCAAGCGGCTGATCTGTCGGTCAATCGCGCGGTCGTAGACTTCGTTGCCAGGGCGCGCCGTCAGATCGATCAGGCGCTGGCGGTCGAGCACGGTATTGGGATGGTTGAGCAACACGCCCAGCAAACGGCTTTCCACGGTACTGAGCCTGACTGTCGAGCCGTCGCGTCGCACCAGCGTGCCGGTACTGGTGCTGAAGCTCAGACCCGCAAACGCGTAGTGTTGGGACAGCGGTGCTGCTTCGTCGGGCGCTACGTTTGCGGATTCAGGGCGCACCGCTCCGCTCCTTCGCAGCACGCTGTTGATCCGCGCGACCAGCTCGCGAGGCTCGAAGGGCTTGGTGATGTAATCGTCCGCGCCGATGTCCAGGCCGCGCACCCGGTCGGCCGAGGCGTCGCGGGCGGTGAGCAGGATCACCGGGATGTTTTCGCGCCGGTGCAGGCGGCTGCATAACTCGAACCCGTCGCCGTCCGGCAGCATCACGTCCAGCACCACCACATCGAAGCGCTGCTGCTTGAGCAACTGCCACATGCCTGCTGCGTCTTCGGCCGTGCGCACCTCGAACAAATGACGCCGCAAGTACACCGCGAGCGGATCACGGATCTTGCGGTGGTCATCTACCACCAGAATGCGTGGGGTCGGGCGAGATGAAGTTGACGCGCACATCATGATGTTCCTGCGGCACGGGCGGGAGAGGAGTCGTGGATGATTCTCATTGGTGGGCGCGATCTTATCCCATTCACGGCGTCGGCGCTGTATGACGTGCGTTTGGTCTTTTGCGCTATGTAAACGCGTCAGGACCCGCTACTTTGATCAGGTTCGACCCCCGCAAGGACGCAGGTACGCCTTGGGGAGGTGGTGCAGCGCCGTTGCTTTTCACGTGGGCAATGGCTGTCAAACGTCCCGGATTCAGGAAGAAGAGACTGCTCATGAAGTTCGAACCCCTCGCCCGATCGCTGATTGCGACGGCACTGATTGTTGCGTATTCCCCCTCGTTCGCTGCGTCACAGGCGCCGGTTGCTGCTGAAAACGGCATGGTCGTGACGGCCCAGCATCTGGCCACTCACGTCGGTGTGGATGTACTCAAGGACGGCGGCAATGCCGTCGATGCTGCTGTTGCAGTCGGTTACGCGCTGGCGGTGGTGTACCCCGCAGCCGGTAATCTGGGCGGCGGTGGTTTCATGACCGTCCAGTTGGCCGATGGCCGCAAGACGTTTATCGACTTCCGTGAAAAGGCCCCGCTGGCTGCTACCGCCAACATGTACCTGGACAAGGACGGCAAGGTCATCCCGGACCTGAGCGCCAAAGGTCATCTGGCCGTCGGTGTGCCGGGCACGGTGTCCGGCATGGAGCTGGCGCTCAGCAAATACGGCACACGCAAGCGTGAAGAGGTGATCGCTCCGGCGATCAAACTGGCGGAAGAAGGGTTCACCCTGCGCCAGGGTGATATCGACATGCTGCACACCGCGACCGACGTGTTCAAGGCGGACATGGCCGACTCGGGGTCGATCTTTCTCGACAAGGGCGAGCCGCTGCAGGTGGGCCAGAAACTGGTGCAGAAGGACCTGGCCAAGACATTGCGCGAAGTGTCCGAGAAGGGCAGCGATGGTTTCTACAAAGGCTGGGTCGCCAAGGCTCTGGTCGATTCGAGCCAGGCGGGCAAGGGCATCATTACCCAGGCCGACCTTGATCATTACAAGACCCGTGAGCTGGCACCCGTCGAGTGCGACTACCGTGGATACCACGTGGTGTCGGCACCGCCACCGAGCTCCGGCGGCGTGGTCATCTGCCAGATTCTGAACATCCTGCAAGGCTACCCGATGAAAGAGCTGGGCTTCCGCTCCGCGCAGGGCACGCACTATCAGATCGAAGCCATGCGCCACGCTTATGTGGATCGCAACAGCTACCTGGGCGACCCGGATTTCGTCAAGAACCCCATCGAGCACCTGCTGGACCCTGCCTACGCCGACAAACTGCGTGCCGCCATCGACCCGAACAAGGCCGGTGATTCGAACAAAATCAAGCCGGGTGTTGCGCCGCATGAAGGCAGCAACACCACGCACTATTCGATCGTCGACAAGTGGGGCAATGCGGTCTCGGTGACTTACACCCTGAACAACTGGTTCGGTGCAGGCGTCATGGCCAGCAAGACCGGGGTCATCCTCAACGACGAGATGGACGACTTCACCGTCAAGCCCGGTGTGCCCAACATGTACGGTCTGGTGCAGGGTGAAGCCAATGCCATTGCGCCGGGCAAGACGCCGCTGTCGTCGATGAGCCCGACCATTGTCACCAAGGATGGCAAGACCGTCATGGTCGTCGGCACGCCAGGCGGCAGTCGTATCATCACCGCGACCCTGCTGACCATGCTCAACGTGATCGACTACGGCATGAACATTCAGGAAGCGGTCGATGCGCCACGTTTCCACCAGCAATGGCAGCCGGATACGACCAACCTGGACACTTTCGCAGTCAGTCCCGACACGCTGAAAATCCTCGAAAGCTGGGGTCACAAGTTTGCAGGTCCCCAACCCATGAACCATGTCGCGGCGATTCTGGTGGGCGCGCCGTCGCTGGACGGCAAACCGGTCGGCAACAACCGTTTCTACGGTGCCAATGATCCACGCCGTAATACGGGTTTGTCGTTGGGGTATTAAGGTACCGCGGCCAGTTGCAGCAAACAGAGAACCGTGGGAGGCGGCTTGGCGGCGATAGCATCAATTCAGGCGCTGATGTGGCGCTTGAGACACCGAATCGCCGGCAAGCCGCCTCCCACAAAGGCGGGTTTCTTCACTAAGTTACAGGTTGCTTGATAAGAGGCGGCTGCGTACCTGCCGCAATCAGCCACGCACCCAGCGCTGACGACTCCAGCCGCTCAGCGCATCCACCGCAAACACCAGCACCAGCATTGCAAGGATGACGGTGCTGGCCTGTGCTTCCTGGAACAGGCTGAGGCTGACATAGAGCATCTGCCCCAGCCCACCTGCGCCGACGAAACCCAGAATGCTCGCCATGCGAATGTTGTTCTCCCAGCGATACAGGGTGTACGCCAGCAACTGTGGCCAGAGGTTGGGCAGCGTGCCGTAGCAGAACGCCTGCCACGCGCTGCCACCTTGCAGTCGAATCGCTGCGGCGGGTTGCGGTGCAGTATTTTCCAGCGCCTCGGCAAACAACCGACCCAGCACGCCGGTGGTGTGTAACGCCAACGCGAGCGTGCCAGCGTTCGGCCCAAGCCCTGCGGCCAGGACCATCAGCACTGCCCACACCAGTTCGGGAATGGCGCGTAATGCGTTGAGCAGCAGACGGCTCAGGCTGCGCAGCGGCCAGCCCAGGCGACCAGCAGCAGGCAAAGCCAACAACAATCCACCGATCACCGACAGCAGCGTGCCAAGCGCAGACATCGCCAGGGTTTCCAGAGCGCCCTTGCCGATGGCCTGCAAGTGACCGGCGCTCAGGTCCGGGCTCATGAAACGTAGGGCATAACGGCCCATCTGCGTCAGGCTTTCAGGGCTGCTCAGGCTGAACAGGTCCATGCCCAGGTACACGAACGAGCCAATCACCGCAGCACTGATCGCGATCAACAACAGTCCGTTGCCCACACGCCTCATGTGAACCTCCCGCGCAGCAAGCGGCTCAGTTGATCGGCCAGCAGCACCAGCATCAGAAAGGTCAGCAGCATGCTTGCCACTTCGGCACCGGCGAACATACGCATCGACAGGTCGATCTGTTGACCCAGCCCACCCGCGCCGACGAAGCCCATCACCACCGACGCGCGAACTGCGCATTCCCAGCGATACACCGTGTACGAGGTCAGCTCGGCGGCGGCGTTGGGCAGGATGCCGTAGCCCAGCGCGGCGAATCGTCCGGCGCCCGCCTGCATCAGGGCATGGGCCGGGCGTTGATCAACGGACTCGAAAATTTCGGCGTAGACCTTGCCCAGCATGCCCGCGTAGGTAATGGCGATAGCCAGCACACCCGCCGTCGGACCCAGCCCGACGGCACGCACGAACAGCAGCGCCCAGACAATTTCCGGCACGCTGCGCAGGAAGATCAGCAGGCCGCGCACCGGCCAGCGCAGGCATTGACCGAGCCAGCCGGGCCGTCCTGCACGTGAGGCGGCCGACAAGGACAACGCCGAACTCGCCAGCAGACTCGCCGGTATGGCGAGCACCAGCGCCAACGCCATGCCCGCCGTGGCAATCGCCAGGGTCTGCAAGGTGGCGTCGATCAGCAGGGAGAGAAAGTCGGGGTCATGGGCCGGCGGCCAGAAACCGGCCACGAAACCGCCCATGGTCCGGGCGTTTTCCGGTTGCAGCAAAACGGTGGGATCGAGTTCAGCCAGACGGATGCCCGGCCACAACAGTGCGACAGCCAGCAGCGCCAGCAACAGGCGCGGTATGGCGGCCGGGTCGCGTTGATCACGACTCAGCATCGCGGCGTCCAGGTCGCGGCGGGCGCCTCGGTGCCGGGTGATGTGCTCAGTTGTTCGTTGGCGTAAAGCGTGTCCAGGTGCTCACGGCTGACCTGGCTGGCACTCAGGTCGAAATGAATCTGCCCGTCCCGCACGCCGATGATGCGTGGAAAATGCGCCAGGGCCAGCTCAACGGCATGCAGGCTGGCGACCAGCGTCACGCCGTGCTCAATGGCATGCTGACATAGCAGCGCCAGAGTGTGGTCCGCCAGGCGCGGGTCCATCGCCGACACCGGCTCGTCTGCCAGCATCACTTCCGGGGCCTGATACAGGGCGCGGGCGATACCGACCCGTTGCAGCTGCCCGCCGGACAATTGCTGGCAGCGCTCGAACAGCTTGTCCGCCAGATCCAGACGCGACAACACATCGCGAGCACCGGGCACGTCCAGCGGATGCAGCAGGTTCAGCAAGGACTTGCCCAAGCCCCACTGACCGAGCTTGCCCGCCAGCACTGCTGTCACCACGCGCTGACGCGGCGGCAAGGGCGGGGCCTGATGGATCAGCGCAATGCGACGGCGCAATTGCTGGCGCTGCCGACTGGAAAGCTGCCATGGGCTGCTCCCCAGTATCTCCACGTGCCCGGCGCTGGGCGGCAGGGCGCTGGCCAGCAGGTTGAGCAGGGTGGTCTTGCCCGCCCCGGACGGGCCGATGATCGCCACCCGTTCGCCTTGCGCAACGCTCAGTTCCAGGCCTCGCAGCGCCAGCGTACCGTTGCTGTGGCGCAGGTCTATCCCGGACAGGCGCAGGGTCATTTCAGCAGGTCGGCAGCGCGGGCAGCCTCTTCGATGCCCTTGTAGTTTTCCGGTTTGGTCTCGATGAAGCGGCTGGCTGCCTGCAGATCAAGAATCGCTTTCTGCTCCGGGTTGGCCGGGTCCAGGTCCAGGAACGCCTGTTTGATCTTCGCCGCGAGGCCCTTGTCCAGCGTGCCGCGTACGGTCCAGTTGTAATCGAAGTAAGTCGGCGTGGTGGCGAAGACGCGCACCTTGCTGGTGTCGACCTTGCCGTTGGCGACCAGCTTGTCCCACACGCTGGCGTTCAGCACACCGGCATCGACCTTGCCCGCCTGAACCCAGGCAGCAGTGGCGTCATGCGCGCCGGAGTAGGCCACGCGGCTGAAGAAGGTTTCCGGTTTGATGTCTTCTTTAAGCATGAAGTAGCGCGGCATCAGGCTGCCGGAGGTGGACGACACCGAGCCAAACGCGAACGTCTTGCCTTTCAGGTCCGCCAGGCTCTTCACATTCGGGTCGGAGGTGATGAATTTGCTGGTGAACTGCGCGTCCTGCTCGCGCTGCACCAAGGGCACGGCATTGCCGGTCTTGAGGTTGACCTGCACGAAGGTGAAGCCGCCCAGCCAGGCCATGTCCAGACGGTCGGTCGCCAGTGCTTCGACCACCGCCGGGTAGTCGGCGACCGGGACGAACTCGACCTTCATGCCCAGACGCTGTTCGAGGTAGGCCCCCAGCGGCTTGAACTTGCGCAGCAGTTCGGTGGGCGCTTCGTCGGGAATGGCCGACACGCGCAGCACATCGGCCGCGTGGCTGGTCAGGGCAGTAAAGGACAGGGCAAGGCCGGCGGCGAGCGCCAGGGTACGCTTGAGCATGAAAGTTCTCCGGTTCAATGGCGGAAAAAACGATAAGGCAAAGCGACTCTGGACAAGCAGGCACGCCTCGATGGATTCGGTACTGGAGCGCGGGATTATAAGAGGCGCGGCGAGAAAGGCCAGTTCGTCAGGCGTATCGTTTTGATGGCCTGACCGAACGGCGACGCCGTTTGCGCTCAAACCGCAACAGACCCTAGACTCCGCAGCCTGTTTCCCCGTTACCGAGAGTGTCGCGATGAGTGAGCCAATCCGCCTGACCCAGTACAGTCACGGAGCAGGGTGTGGCTGCAAGATTTCCCCCAAGGTGCTGGACGTGATCCTGGCTGGCAGCGGCGCGCAGAACCTTGACCCCAACCTGTGGGTCGGCAATGCGTCGCGTGACGACGCTGCTGTCTATGCGCTGGACGATGAACGTGGTGTGGTCTCGACCACCGACTTTTTCATGCCCATCGTCGATGACCCCTTCGATTTCGGCCGCATCGCGGCCACCAATGCGATCAGCGACATTTATGCGATGGGCGGTGATCCGCTGATGGCCATCGCCATCCTCGGCTGGCCGGTCAATGTGCTGCCGCCGGAAGTGGCACGCGAAGTGATTCGGGGCGGTCGTGCGGTCTGCGATGCAGCGGGTATTCCGCTGGCCGGCGGCCACTCCATCGATGCACCAGAGCCGATCTTCGGCCTGGCCGTGACCGGCGTCGTGCAGAAGAAACACATGAAGCGCAACGACACAGCCCAGGCGGGCTGCACGCTGTATCTGACCAAGCCCCTGGGTATCGGCATCCTCACCACCGCCGAGAAAAAGGCCAAACTGCGCGAGCAGGATGTCGGTCTGGCGCGTGACTGGATGTGCACCCTGAACAAGCCCGGCAGCCGTTTCGGCAAACTGGCCGGCGTGATGGCGATGACTGACGTCACCGGTTTCGGTCTGTTGGGCCATCTGGTCGAAATGGCCGATGGCGCAGGGCTGACGGCCCGACTGGATTACGCGGCCGTGCCGCGTCTGCCGGGTGTCGAGCATTACATCGCCGAAGGCTGCGTGCCGGGCGGCACGTTGCGCAACTTCGAAAGCTACGGCGACAAGATCGCATCCCTCAGTGACGCGCAGCGCGACCTGTTATGCGATCCGCAGACCAGCGGTGGTTTGCTGGTGGCGGTCACCCCGGAAGGCGAAGCGGAGTTTCTGGCAGCGGCTGTCGAGTTGGGCCTGCAGCTGAACCCTATCGGCACATTGCTTGAGCGACAGACCCACGCCGTCGAGGTGTTCTGATGGCCGACAACAGCAGTGATTACCGCGCTCTATTTCTCAACGATGTGCCGATGATGGACGCCCGGGCGCCCGTGGAATTCTCCAAGGGCGCGTTTCCGGGCGTGATCAACCTGCCGCTGATGAACGACATCGAACGGCAGAAGGTGGGCACCTGCTACAAGCAGCACGGACAGGAAGCAGCGATCACGCTGGGCCATCAACTGGTGTGCGGGCCGGTCAAGGATGAACGTGTCGAAGCCTGGCTGGCGTTCGCCAAAGCCAACCCGCATGGCTACCTGTATTGCTTCCGTGGCGGGCTGCGCTCGCAGACCGTGCAGCGTTGGCTGAAGGATGCAGGCGTCGATTATCCGCGCATCATTGGCGGCTACAAGGCGATGCGGACCTTTCTGCTGGACACCCTGCACGAAGCGGTCACCGAGTGTGAGTTCGTGGTACTCGGCGGCATGACCGGTACGGGTAAGACCGAAGTGCTGACCCAGCTTGGCAACAGCCTCGATCTGGAAGGCATCGCCAACCACCGTGGTTCCAGCTTCGGTAAGCGAGCCACTGGCCAACCGGCCCAGATCGACTTCGAGAACCGCCTGGCCATCGACCTGCTCAAGAAGCGCGCCGCAGGCATCGAGCAGTTCGTGCTGGAAGACGAAAGCCGTCTGGTGGGCAGCTGCAACGTGCCGCTGGAACTGCACCAGACCATGCAGGCTTGTTCGATGGTGTGGCTGGAGGACAGTTTCGAAAACCGGGTAGAGCGTATTCTGCGCGATTACGTGACCGACCTGTGCGCCGAGTTCATCACGCTCAACGGCCCGGAAACCGGTTTCGACCTGTTTGCCGAGCGCCTGCTGCAAAGCCTGAAAAACATCCATAAACGACTCGGCGGTGAGCGTTTGCAGCGGCTGCAAACCATCATGCAGGATGCGCTGGACGAACAGCGGCGCAGCGGCAAGGTCGATCTGCATCGTGGCTGGATAGAAGGTCTGCTCGGTGAGTACTACGACCCGATGTACGCTTATCAGCGCGAGCACAAGGCCTCGCGTATCGAGTTTGCCGGGAGCCAGGTGGAGGTGGTTGCCTACCTTCGCGAGCGCAAGGCCAGAGCGTCGTCTACGTAGCATTTCCTGACGCCGCTGCCTCTTCGTGGCTGCGCTATCTCGCAGCACACACGAGTATGGTGGAAGCGAGCTTGCTCGCGAATGCGGTCTATTTGTTGAAGAGGCGGTGTCTGATGCATCGCCTTCGCGAGCAAGCTCGCTCCCACAGGTTTGCATGTATCCAGTGATGCTGGTGTAGCGACGACCGCAGAACAGGGGTTGAGCGCATTCCCTGTGGGAGGCGGCTTGCCGGCGATGAAGTCAGCAAGGCGTGCCAGAAAAAACGCCTCATCGTTCATCGGCGGATTGCTGCCCAGACCAAGTCCATTCCTGCATGGCTGCATCACGGCTAAGAGCGATGCGCCAAGTGATCGAGCAATGCCTTGGCGTAACCGGGCAGTGCGTCGAAGTCGGCGGCGCAGAGCAGCAACGTGCGGTCGGCCCAGGCATCACTCAGGCGCACAGCCGCAAAGCGCAGCGGACGAGGTGCGCGATCCACCGCCGCCTGCGGCACGATGCCCAGCCCCGCCCCATGGGCGACCATGCGCAACACGCCATCGAAACCTTCGGCCCGCACTCTGATGCGCAAGCGCTTGCCCACGTGCAGCGCCTGCTCTTCCAGATAAATGCCCAACGCACTGCTGGCCGCCATGCCGACGAACTCTTCATCCAGCGTCTGGGCAAAACTGACGCGGGATAACCCGCTCAAGGGATGACCGAGCGGTAGCACCAGCGTGAGGGGGTCATCACCAAAGGGCAGGGTCTGCAGGTCGCTGGCGTCTACGGCATCGGAAATGATCCCGATATCGGCCGTTCCCTGACGCAGCGCCTGGAGGATGCGCAGGCTGGGCTGCTCCAGCAGGTCGATATCGATGTTGGGATGTGCCACCAGAAAATCCGCCAGTCGTTCCGGCAGGTGCTCGCTGAGCGTCGATGTGTTGCACAGCAGCCGCACCTGGCCTTTGAAGCCTTTGGCATAGTCGGCCAGATCGAATTGCATGCGCTCGACCTGTTGCAGGATCAGTCGGGCGTGTTGCGCCAGTGCCTTTCCCGCAGGCGTTGGCGTTACGCCACGTCTGCCTCGTTCAAGCAATGGCGCCTGCAACGACGCCTCCATCGCTCGCACACGCGCGCTGGCCGATGCCAGCGACAGATGGCTGCGGGTTGAGGCAGCATTGAGGCTGCCGGTCTCGATCACGTGCTGAAAAAGGCGCAGGTCGATGAGGTCAAAATGCATGTGATTGAACGTTCTTTAATGATCAGCCTCTGTCCATGCCTGAGGCTGGCTCAGTATAAGCCAGATTTTCAACGGGCCGTGTCCAGGTCCAGAATCGCCCCATGAACGCACTTTTCGATATTGATCACTCGCTGGGTATGGGCTTTGTTGCGCTGGTGTTTGCCACCTTTCTGCTGGCAGGTGCCGTCAAAGGCGTCATAGGCCTTGGTCTGCCGACCGTTGCGATGGGGCTACTCGGGCTGGCTATGCTGCCGGCACAGGCTGCTGCGTTGCTGATTATCCCGTCCATCGTGACCAACGTCTGGCAACTGGCGACAGGCGGGCAACTCGGGTCGTTGCTCCGGCGTTTGTGGCCGATGCTGGCGATGGTGTTTATCGGCACCTGTGCAGGGGTGTTCTGGCTGGGCATGAATGGCGATCATTCCATGACGCGAGCATTGGGCGGGGCGCTGCTGCTTTATGCGCTGAGCGGTCTTTTTCTGCCGACATTCAAGGTGGCTGTGAACACCCAGCGCTGGCTCGGGCCGGTGTGTGGCTTGCTCACAGGCGTCATCACGTCGGCGACTGGCGTGTTCGTGATTCCTGCCGTGCCCTATCTGCAAGCGCTGGGTCTGGAGCGTCATCAACTGGTGCAGGCGCTGGGGCTCTCGTTCACGGTTTCGACGCTGGCGCTGGCCATCGGTCTGTCCTCGACGGGCGCACTGGGCAGCGGTGAAATGGCAGCCTCGTTACTGGCGCTGATTCCTGCCCTGCTGGGCATGTCGTTCGGACAGTGGTTGCGGGAGCGAATCAGCGCAGTAGTCTTCAAGCGCGCGTTCTTTATCGGGATGGCGCTGCTGGGCCTGCATTTGCTGATGACGGGCTGAGCATGTCGATGCGGCGCACGTCGAACTCGCGTACCAGATAGTCCATGCGGTGTTCGAAAAACTTCGTCATGTGCGGTTGTGCAGAGTGAACGTCGAGGTCTTCTTTAGAGGCCCAGATTTCAAAGAAGATGAACAGCGTCGGGTCCTGCTGATCGCGCAGCATGTGGTACTCGATACAGCCCGGTTCGCTACGGCTTTGTGCAACGTACGAACTGAACAGCGCCTCGAACTCGGCGGACTTTTCGGGGCGGGTGTGGGCGTGAAGGATGAAACCATGAAGGTCAGTCATCTGGAGAGTCCTTTACTGGAAGTGGCCGTATTCTAAGTCAACAATAGGGTTTTGATTCGTGACGCTTAAGCAAAAGCCATTTGCTGATCCCGGCCTTATTCAAATGCGCGTCCCTCTTTATTCTTGCCTCATCCATTAATGACGAGCCCACCTGGCGCTTTCAGCGCAGCGGGCGAGCATCCAGAGGTCAGGCATGAAAAAAGTAGTGTTTCTCAACGGTGGTAAACAGTTTGCGCACTCCGACGGCCGCTATAACGCGACCCTTCATGAAGCCGGTGTGGCGTTCATGGACCGCGCCGGTTACGACGTGAAGCAAACCTTCATTGATGGTGGCTACGACATTGTCGAAGAGGTGCAGAAGTTTCTATGGGCTGACGTGATTGTCTGGCAGATGCCGGGCTGGTGGATGGGCGCGCCGTGGACGGTGAAAAAATACATCGACGAAGTGTTCACCGAAGGTCACGGCAGCCTGTACGCCAACGACGGCCGCAGCCGGTCCGATGCCTCGCAGAAATACGGCAGCGGCGGTTTGTTGCACGGCAAGCAGTACATGATCTCCGCCACCTGGAACGCGCCACAGCGCGCGTTTGACGACGCGTCCGACTTCTTTGAAGCCAAAGGCGTCGATGCCGTGTACTTCCCGTTTCACAAAGCCAACCAGTTTCTGGGTATGACCGGCTTGCCGACGTTTCTGGCGGTGGACGTGATGAAGATGCCGAACATCGAAGCTGATGTGAAACGCTATGAAGCGCATCTGGCCAGGGTGTTTGGGGTCAGATCAGATTGTGGGAGGCGGCTTGCCGGCGATGCTTTTCAACTGGCACTTCAGTGACTGGGATAATGCTTCCACAGTATCTGTGTTCACTCAGTCCCTGCCGTTTAAGTCTTAATGCGCAGGCTCTCGGAGCTTGGTAACGATCAGCAGAACTCACGCCTTTGCTTGAACCACGGTTAATATCCCCGGACTCTTGAGCAGGGGACAACAGTGAAAGCCAGGTCCGATGAGTTGCAGGTGTTTGTTTCGGTGATCGAAAGCGGGTCGATTTCCGCTGCCGCCGAGAAGATGGGGCAGACGCCTTCGGGTATCAGCCGCACCTTGTCGCGGCTTGAGGCCAAACTGGAAACCACGCTGATCAACCGCACCACGCGGCGCATGGACCTGACCGAGGAGGGCAAGTTCTTCCTGACGCGTGCCCGTGCGATTCTCGAACAGATGGAAAGCCTTGAAGAGCACCTGACGTCGTCACGTCAGACCCCGGCCGGACGTCTGCGCGTCAACGCCGCGTCACCGTTCATGCTGCATTCGGTGGTGCCGCATGTCGCAGAGTTTCGGCAGCGTTATCCGGGTATCCAGCTGGAACTGGACAGCGATGACTGGTTCATCGACCTGCTGGAACAGAACACCGACGTCGCCATTCGCATCGGCACATTGCCGGACTCGACCCTGCACGCGCGCGCTCTGGGCAGTTGCCTGCTGAACATCGTTGCCAGTCCTGCGTACCTGGCGCGCTACGGCACGCCACACACCGTCGAGGATTTGTCGCACCACACGCTGGTGGGATTCAATCAGGTGGAAGTGCTCAACCACTGGCCGCTGCGCCATGCCGGTGGCGACCGCTTTCAGATCAAGCCTGCCGTGGCGGCGTCCAGTGGCGACACCTTGCGGCATCTGGCGCTGGAAGGGGTGGGGATTGCCTGTCTGTCAGATTTCATGACCCACGAAGACCTGCGCGATGGCCGGCTGGTAGGCCTCCTGCAACACGCCGACAGCGGTTATCGCCAGCCGATCAATGCGGTGTACTACCGCAACTCGCAGTTGGCGCTGAGGGTTCAGTGTTTTCTGGATTTCATGCAGGAGAAACTGAAGGGCTATGCGCAGTGAGCGTGAACACGCAGAGCGCTGAGCGTTACACAATGCTTGCCAGTCACTGCAGATCAGAGCTTGCTCGCGAAGAGGCCAGTGCAGTAACCCTGAATCAGGGCGTCTGAACGATAGCGTTCGTGAGCAAGCTCATTCCCACAGAGCTGTGGTTTATCAATGATGCTCGCGAGTCGCGCGGAATTTCACGTCGGGCCAGCGCTCTTCCATCAGCGCCAGGTTTACCCGGGTCGGGGCCAGGTAGGTGAGGTGACCACCACCGTCCAGCGCCAGGTTTTCCACGGCCTTGTTTTCAAACTCTTCGAGCTTCTTCTTGTCGGCGCATTCGATCCAGCGGGCTGACCACACGGTGATCGGCTCGTAGGCGCACTCGACCTTGTATTCTTCCTTCAGGCGGCTGGCGACGACGTCGAACTGCAGCACGCCGACGGCACCCAGAATGATGTCGTTGCTGCGCTGCGGGAAGAACACCTGCGTGGCGCCTTCTTCGGCCAGCTGCTGCAGGCCCTGACGCAACTGCTTGGACTTGAGCGGATCCTTGAGGCGCACGCGACGGAACAGCTCCGGTGCGAAGTGTGGAATACCCGTGAAGCCCAGGCCTTCGCCTTCGGTGAAGGTGTCGCCGATCTGGATCGTGCCATGGTTGTGCAGGCCGATGATGTCGCCTGCGTAGGCTTCTTCCAGTTGCTCGCGTTCCGAGGAGAAGAAGGTCAGCGCGTCGCCGATCCGCACGTCCTTGCCCAGACGCACGTGGCGCATTTTCATGCCCTTGTCGTAGCGGCCCGAACAGATACGCATGAACGCAATGCGGTCGCGGTGCTTGGGGTCCATGTTCGCCTGGATCTTGAACACGAAGCCGCTGAATTTCTCTTCTTCCGGCTCCACGGTGCGCTCGTTGGCGACGCGGGCCAACGGCATTGGTGCCCAGTTCACCACGGCATCGAGCACGTGATCGACACCGAAGTTGCCCAGCGCTGTGCCGAAGAACACCGGGGTCAGTTGACCGTCGATGAACTCCTGTTGATTGAATTCGTGGCAGGCGCCCTGCACCAGCTCCAGTTGCTCGACGAAGCGGTCGTACTCGTCACCCAGGTGGGCGCGGGCTTCGTCGGAGTCCAGGTTCTGGATGATCTTGGTCTCGGTACGCTCATGCCCATGGCCGGCGGTGTAGACGATGATGTAGTCATCAGCCAGATGGTACACACCCTTGAAGTCGCGGTAGCAACCGATGGGCCAGGTGATGGGGGCCGCCTTGATCTTGAGGACGGCTTCGATCTCGTCCAGCAGTTCGATCGGGTCGCGAATGTCACGGTCCAGCTTGTTGATGAAGCTGACGATCGGCGTGTCGCGCAGGCGGCAGACATCCATCAGGGCGATGGTGCGTGGTTCGACACCTTTACCGCCATCCAGCACCATCAAGGCCGAGTCCACTGCCGTCAGCGTGCGGTAGGTATCTTCGGAGAAGTCTTCGTGGCCCGGAGTGTCCAGCAGGTTGATCATGTGATCGCGATACGGGAACTGCATGACGGACGTGGTGATGGAGATGCCGCGCTGTTTCTCCATTTCCATCCAGTCGGATGTGGCATGACGATCGGATTTACGCGACTTGACCGTACCGGCGACGGAAATGGCCTTGCCCATCAGCAACAGCTTTTCCGTGATGGTGGTTTTACCGGCGTCGGGGTGGGAAATAATGGCGAAAGTGCGGCGTTTCGCGACTTCGGCGGCCTGTTGGGTCATGGGAAATCGCCTGGAATGGGATTGAAAAAAGGGCGCAGATTATAGCTCAAGTCTGGGCAATAACCGAACCGTTCAGTCAATCGGGGGTGGCCAGATAATGTCTCACGTGGGAACCTTTCAGGTCGTGGAGACGTCCACTCCCCCGTCAAGGCCAGTACCGAGGCCAACTTCAGGGGCTGATTGATCAGCATGTTGGCTTGACGAAGCTGCGCTCATGGCTTGTGTTATCGCCGAGGTTAAACCCTTACCGGCGACCCACCCGCTGCTCTTCGCGAACGTTATTGCTGGCGTCCTGTCGGTCGCCCAAGTCAACGCGTTCGCCGACTGAAATAAGGAGTCCGCCCGTGGCAAATCGCTATGGCAAGGGGCTATTGGGAGGCGCGGTTGTTATCGCGCTCCTGGCCCTGCTGATCCACTGGATCGGCATTAGTACCATCAAGCAATACCAGGATGACCTGCTGTTCTACCTTCAGGCTCACCTGATTCTGGTTCTGGTTTCAATGCTCGCGGCCCTGGTGGTCGGCATCCCGGCAGGCATTGCCCTCAGCCGACCGAGCATGGTTGGCCGAGCCGAACGCTTCATGCAGATCTTCAACATCGGCAACACCGTTCCACCTCTCGCCGTTCTGGCCATTGCCCTCGGGATTCTCGGGATCGGCAGCGGGCCTGCCATCTTCGCGCTGTTCCTCGCCTCACTGTTGCCCATCGTGCGCAACACCTACGAAGGCTTGAAGAACGTCCAGGGCTCACTCAAGGAAGCGGCCGTCGGCATCGGCATGACACCGCGCCAGGTGCTGTGGCGGGTCGAACTGCCCAACGCCGTGCCCATCATCGTCGGTGGTGTGCGGGTTGCGCTGGCGATCAACGTCGGTACTGCACCGCTGGCCTTTCTCATTGGCGCCAACAGCCTTGGCAGCCTGATCTTCCCCGGCATCGCCCTGAATAATCAGCCGCAACTGGTGCTGGGTGCGGCGTGTACCGCTCTGCTGGCGTTGTTGCTCGACGGCCTGGTGATCATTGCCAGTCGCCTGTGGCTGGAACGCGGCCTGACTCGCTGAGCGAAGGAACTACCATGAAGAAGTTATGTTTGTTTTTAGGCTTTGCCCTGCTGTTTCCGGCACTGGCCCAGGCGGCCGACAAGCCGCTGTTGCGCGTCGGTGCGCGCGTGTTCACCGAGCAGACCATGCTGGCTGAACTGACCGCGCAATACCTGCGTACCAAGAACTATGACGTGCAGATCACGGGTGGTCTGGGCAGCAACCTGGCGCGCAGCGCTCAGGAAAGCGGCCAGCTCGATCTGTTGTGGGAATACACCGGCGTATCGCTGGTTGCATATAACCATATCGACGAAAAGCTCGACAGCGAGCAGACCTACGCACGCGTGAAAGAAGTCGATGCAAAGAAAGGCCTGGTCTGGCTTTCGCCGTCGAAATTCAACAACACCTACGCGCTGGCACTGCCGCAGAAGGTTGCGGACAAGTACCCGCAGATCAACACCATGACCGAACTGACCAAAGTGCTTAAGGATGAAGCCAAAGAGGGTCATGTCGTAGCGCTGGACACCGAGTTTGCCAACCGTTCCGACGGCCTGATCGGCATGGTCAAGCATTACGACATGAATCTCGGTCGTGAGAATACCCGACAGATGGACGCGGGTCTGGTCTACACCGCGCTGCGCAACGGTCAGGTGTTCGCAGGTCTGGTCTACACCACCGACGGCCGCCTGAACGCGTTCAAGCTCAAGGTGCTGGAAGACGACAAGCATTACTTCCCGGACTACACCGCCGCGCCGGTGATTCGCCAGGAGTACCTGGATGCGCATCCTGAGATCGCCACGCTGCTCAAGCCATTGGCTGACCTTCTGGACAACCAGACCATGATTGACCTCAACGCCCGCGTCGATGTCGGCCATGAAAGCCCATCCTCGGTTGCCGCAGATTTCCTGCGCCAGCATCCCCTGAATTAAGGAAGGAGACGATATGAGTTTCTTGAGCGCCTTCTCCCATCTGGACTGGGCTCAGGTCCTGCAACTGACCTGGCAGCACATCACGCTGGTCGGGATCGCCGTCACCCTGGCAATCGTCGTCGGTGTGCCGCTGGGCGTGCTGATGACGCGCTTTCCGGCGTTGGCAGGTCCGCTGCAAGCCAGTGCAACCGTGCTGCTGACTGTGCCGTCGATTGCCCTGTTCGGCCTGCTGCTGCCGTTCTACTCCAAGTTCGGTCAGGGCCTCGGCCCGATGCCAGCCATTACCGCTGTGTTCCTCTATTCCCTGCTGCCGATCATGCGCAATACCTACCTGGCCCTGACGGGCGTTGAGCCGGGTATCCGCGAAGCGGCCAAAGGCATCGGTATGACCTTCGGCCAGCGCCTGCGCATGGTCGAACTGCCGATTGCCGTGCCCGTCATCCTCGCCGGTGTGCGCACCGCGGTGGTGATGAATATCGGTGTCATGACCATCGCCGCGACCATCGGCGCCGGTGGTCTGGGTGTACTCATTCTCGCTTCAATCAGCCGCAGCGATATGTCGATGCTGATCGTCGGCGCGGTACTGGTCAGCATTCTGGCCATCATCGCCGACCTTCTCCTGCAATGGCTGCAACGCACGCTGACTCCAAAAGGACTCCTGAAATGATCGAACTCCAGAACCTCTCCAAGACTTTCCAGAGCAACGGCAAAGAAGTGAAGGCTGTCGACTCGGTCAGCCTCACCGTCAACGAAGGCGAGATCTGCGTCTTCCTCGGCCCGTCGGGCTGCGGCAAGAGCACCACGCTGAAAATGATCAACCGCCTGATCATGCCGACGTCCGGCAAGGTGCTGATCAACGGCGAGGACACCACGGACCTGGACGAAGTGACCCTGCGTCGCAACATCGGTTACGTGATCCAGCAGATCGGCCTGTTCCCGAACATGACCATCGAAGAGAACATCGTGGTCGTGCCCAAGCTGTTGGGCTGGGACAAGCAACGTTGCCACGACCGTGCTCGTGAACTGATGAGCATGATCAAGCTCGAGCCCAAGCAGTACCTGCATCGCTACCCGCGTGAATTGTCCGGTGGTCAGCAGCAGCGCATCGGCGTGATCCGCGCCCTGGCAGCCGACGCTCCCTTGCTGTTGATGGACGAACCGTTCGGCGCGGTCGACCCGATCAACCGCGAGATGATCCAGAACGAATTCTTCGAGATGCAGCGCGCGCTGAACAAAACCGTGATCATGGTCAGCCACGACATCGACGAAGCCATCAAGCTGGGCGACAAGATCGCTATCTTCCGTGGTGGTAAATTGCTGCAGATCGACCACCCGGACACCTTGCTCGCGCATCCGGCTGACGAGTTCGTCAGCAGCTTCGTCGGTCAGGACAGCACCCTCAAGCGCCTGTTGCTGGTCAAGGCTGAAGACGCCGCCGACAACGCGCCGTCAGTCAGCCCGGAAACCCCAGTGGCCGATGCGCTGGAAGTGATGGACGAAAACGACCGCCGCTACATCGTTGTTACCGACGGCGAGAACAAGGCAATGGGCTACGTGCGTCGTCGTGACCTGCACCGTCAGCAGGGTTCCTGTGCCCAGTTCCTGCGCGAATTCAACGGCACGGCGGCCTACGACGAGCACTTGCGCATCCTGCTGTCGCGCATGTACGAGTTCAACCGCTCGTGGCTGCCGGTGCTGGACGCCGAAAACGTGTTCCTGGGGGAAGTGACTCAGGAGTCGATTGCGGCCTACCTGAGTTCGGGGCGTTCGCGTGGCATGAAGACCAGCATTGTGTCGCCGGCTGAAATTGCACTGAGCGACGCGCAGGCCTGACCTTAAACGCTCTGCGCTATTGATGCAGGGCTTGAGTAACCGGACAGGGCTACTGGCATTTCTGCCAGTAGCCCTGTTTGCGTTTCACGTTTTATGGTGTTTCCGAAGTAGCCTCAACGAGTGGCTCGTGATGAATGAACTGAGTCGATACAGGTATGACCCGTTGGATCGCATTGCGAGCCTGAACCTTCTGGCTCGAGCGGTGGCGCTGCGATTTTATAGTCGTCAGCACCTGGCGACTGAGGTGTCGGCCAGCGAACAGTATGTTTTTATAAGAGCAGGCGATACACCTGTGCTTCAAAAGCGCCTTGCGGGTGAGCAGTCGCTGATCAGCCCAGCTGACTGCGGATCAGCAAAAAAGCGTGCTGCAGATCAATCGTGGCGGGCAAAAGACCGCCGTCGTCTATACGCCTTACGGTTACCGCGAAGAGCACGCGCCAACGTCCGGGTTACCAGGTTTCAACGGCGAGACCATCGAGCCTGTTACCGGCCATTACCTTCTGGGTCATGGCGTCAGGGCCTACAACCCGGTTCTCATGCGTTTCAACAGTCCGGACGTCCTGAGTCCGTTTGGTAAGGGCGGGTTGAATGCCTATGGCTATTGCGCCGGTGATCCGGTGAATCGGAGTGACCCTACCGGGCATGTGTTCACGGTTCGCACCGCTTTGCCAGGCAACGTCCTACGCGAGCTGGCGAGCAACATCGCTGAAACCGCAATAAGCAAGCCCAGGCTGCTCAAACCCAGGCTAAGCCTGGAGACGCGCCCCAAGCGCGTATTTCGAAGGCCGGAGGCTGATCTTGGAGACATGCCCCCTCATGTACAGGAAATGATTGCGGGTACTCTGCCAGGAAGTGACCTTGCGAATATGGCGCGTGTTTCCAGGCACTACGAAAGCGTTGTAATGGCCGCATCAGCCCGTCAATTCAAAGCGCTGAAAATCGCAGACCTGCCTTTTCAGCCATGGTTGAAAAAACTCGATGAGATTTATTTCGGTGAGGTCAGGGGGATTGCGCCGATGTTCCTCAATCGCAGCGGTATCCCATTTGGGTATGTGCAAGCCAACTTGATAAGGGAAACACGCGTGATGTTCGCACCCAGCAGGATCTTTTCCTGGAGACTTCCAGTTCAGTTTATTGAGTACGCGTCTACACCTGAGACGGCCGAGTCTCGACTGATGGCCATGCAGATGCAGGCGATAAATGGCGGTGGTTTTTGACCTTGAGTCACTGACAGCACAGCAAATGCCGGGCGCATGAGACCCATCGCGATATTGCACGGGTCAGGAACATCAGCCTGTCACATCGGTCCGTTACACAAGAGGCCAGCGCAGCGGCCACGACGAACGCGTGTAAAAACGCGACATTTTTTGTTGATCTCAGCCCCTTCACGCCCTACAGTTCGCGCCGAACGTCCATGCTGGAAACGATCCATCCGGCTCAAGTACTGACGACGAGACAGCAAGGCCAGGAAGGCAAGCCCTTCAGTGGCCTTTTTGCTTTCGGCGACATGCCTTGGGAAGTAGGCGAACCAAAGTGGGGATACGGAGGACGTTCATTTGCACCCATTTACCAATTCCGTTTGCCAGATAGGAGTTCCAGCAGCATGACGATCAATGTCGAAGACTACTACTCAGCCGAAACCTTCAAGAAAATGAAGACGTTCGCTGACAAGCAAGAAACGCCTTTCGTGGTCATTGATACCAACATCATCAGCAAGGCCTACGATGACCTGCGCGCAGGTTTCGACTTCGCCAAGGTCTACTACGCGGTCAAGGCTAACCCCGCAGTCGAAATCATCGAGCTGCTGAAGAACAAGGGTTCGAGCTTCGACATCGCCTCGATCTACGAGCTGGACAAGGTCTTGAGCTGCGGTGTTACCCCGGATCGCATGAGCTACGGCAACACCATCAAGAAATCCAAGGACATTCGCTACTTCTACGAGAAGGGCGTGCGCCTGTTCGCCACCGACTCCGAAGCCGACCTGCGCAACATCGCCAAGGCAGCGCCAGGCTCGAAAGTCTATGTACGTATTCTCACCGAAGGCTCGACCACGGCTGACTGGCCGCTGTCGCGCAAATTCGGCTGCCAGACCGACATGGCCATGGATCTGCTGATCCTGGCGCGTGACCTGGGCCTGGTGCCTTACGGCATCTCGTTCCACGTGGGTTCGCAGCAGCGCGACATCAGCGTCTGGGACGCGGCCATTGCCAAGGTCAAGGTGATCTTCGAGCGTCTGAAAGAAGAAGACGGCATCGTGCTCAAGCTGATCAACATGGGTGGCGGCTTCCCGGCCAACTACATCACCCGTACCAACAGCCTTGAAACCTACGCCGAGGAAATCATCCGCTTCCTGAAGGAAGACTTCGGTGATGACCTGCCGGAAATCATTCTGGAGCCAGGCCGTTCGCTGATTTCCAACGCCGGTATTCTGGTCAGCGAAGTGGTGCTGGTCGCACGCAAGTCGCGCACCGCGGTCGAGCGTTGGGTGTACACCGATGTGGGCAAGTTCTCCGGCCTGATCGAAACGATGGACGAAGCCATCAAGTTCCCGATCTGGACCGAGAAGAAGGGCGAGATGGAAGAAGTGGTCATCGCCGGCCCTACCTGCGACAGCGCCGACATCATGTACGAGAACTACAAGTACGGCCTGCCGCTGAACCTGGCCATCGGTGATCGCATGTACTGGTTGTCGACCGGTGCCTACACCACCAGCTACAGCGCAGTGGAATTCAACGGCTTCCCGCCTTTGAAAGCGTTCTACCTGTAAGCACTCTGCCAATTGGCCTGCCTGAAGTGCCCAGCGCTTCAGGCAGGTCGGGCTGAGAGATGACGCAACGCCATCCGGTCCTGCTCTTCACCGATGGCGGCAGCGCGTTGAAAGTAATCAACGGCCATGCGCTGAATGTCAGGATGTTTCGCATCCAGCAATGCCTTGCATCCAACCCTCAGAAAATTCAGATTCCCTCCCGTCAGCGCTTTTTTCAGCCAGGCCACTGCCTGCTCGATATCGCCCTGTTCCGCCAGCACGCTTGCGTAGCTGAACTGACCGCGAAAATCCCCGCCTTCGGCCGAACGCCTGTACCACTCGTGGGCTGCTGGTAGATCACGCTGACCCTGAATGCCTTCCTCCAGATACCGGCCCAACAGATTCATGGATTTGGCATGCCCCAGATTCGCGGCCTTGCGATAACAGGTCAGGGCCTGCGCATGATCCTGTTCGACGCCGCGTCCTGTTGCCAGCAGATTGCCCAGATTGTAGAGCCCCCAATCCAGTCCCTGTTCGGCCGCCAGACGGTAATGCAGCGCTGCCTGTTTCAAATCCGGCACGCAGCCCCAGCCATGTTCGAAGCAGCGCCCCAGCATGTTGCGAGCCATCGCATGACCCTGGCGGGCAGCAATAGTGAACCAGGTCATGGCCAGTGGCGGGTCGCGCTGAATGCCGCTGCCGTCGAGCAGGATCTGCCCCAAGAGTGCGTGCGCTTCGATGTTGCCCTGTGTCGCTGCGGCCAGAATCGCCTTGGCTGCCTGCGCCGGGCTTTCTTCAAGCATCGCTCGCAGGTCGTCGATGTCCAGCAGTTCCTTGCGTGCAAGCGTCCAGCTCACGTTTCAGACCTCGACCCAGCGGCGCAGCAGGTTGTGATAGGTGCCGGTCAGCTGGATCAGTGACGGGTGTTCGGGCATGTCCAGGGTAAGTTGCTGGATGGCGGTGTCCATCTCGAAAAGCAGGGCTCGCTGGCTGTCCTCGCGGACCAGACTCTGGGTCCAGAAGAACGAGGCGTAACGTGCGCCGCGCGTCACCGCGTTGACCTTGTGCAGGCTGGTGGCCGGGTAAATCAGCATATCGCCCGCCGGCAGTTTGATCTGCCGGGTGCCGAAGGTGTCCTGAATCTCGAGTTCGCCGCCGTCGTAGTCTTCCGGATCGCTGAAAAACAGCGTGGACGAGACGTCTGTGCGCACGCGCTCGGCGCCGCCGGGTGGCTGACGTACAGCGTTGTCGATGTGGAAGTCGAAGCTGCCGCCTTCCCGGTAGCAATTGAACAGAGGTGCAAAGATCTTGTGGGGCAGGACCGCAGACATGAACAGCGGGTTGCGCCACAGTCGCTCCAGCAGGGCTGCGCCGATTTCCCGTGCCAGCGGGTGTTCTTCGGGAAGCTGCAGGTTGTGCTTGGCCTTGGCCGACTGGTACCCGGCAGTGATTCTCCCGTCTGCCCAGTCGGTCTGCGCCAGAGCTTCACGGATGCGAGCGACTTCATCGCGATCAAAAACACCTGGAATGTGTAAAAGCATCTGGGCACCGGACGGGCGAAAGGTTGCGAATGGTAGTGATTCCTATTGGCGTTGTACAACACTGTTTTGCGCTGAATCGAATCTCTCGTGAAATTCTTGTGAACAGGATGTGCATAAATAATATATTTTCGTAAATGTTAATGTATCTCAATTGATACGGATAAGCGTTTGCACTATATTCCGCCGCCTTGATTGCCTTGGGGGAGGATTTACATGTCACGTCAAACACTGTCGCATAAAGCTGGCTCACAACGCTCGATGGCGTCTGCGGTCGGGGTCGCCATCGCAGCCATGTCTGCGGCTCACATGGTTCACGCCGCGGAAAACACCGATGAGAACGCCTTGTCGCTGGGGGCGACGAACATCAACGGCGAGCAGGCTGACACGTCGTATACCTCCGAAGACTCGGCCTCGAAGAAGTACACCGCGCCGCTGCGCGACACACCGAAAAGCGTCACGGTCATCCCGCAGCAGGTTATCCGGGACACCGGCGCGACCACACTGACCGACGCGCTGCGCACCACGCCAGGCATCACCTTTGGCGCAGGCGAGGGCGGCAATCCGGCAGCAGACAGGCCGATCATTCGCGGCTTCAACGCTGAAAGCGATGTGTTCGTCGATGGCATGCGTGACGTGGCCGCCCAGTCACGCGAGATTTTCAACATTGAATCTGTCGAAGTCAGCAAAGGTCCAGGCTCTGCCTTCACCGGCGCAGGCTCGACGGGCGGCAGCCTGAACCTGATCACCAAGAGTGCTCACCTGGGCAACGCCTACAACGGTGGTTACACCTTCGGCTCCGACCAGACCCAGCGCTACACGCTGGACGTCAATCAGCAGATGACCGACACCTCGGCGTTTCGCCTGAACCTGATGAAGCACGACGCCAATGTCGCAGGGCGCGACAACGTCGAAACCAGTCGTTGGGGCGTTGCGCCTTCGTTCGCGCTCGGTCTGGGCACCGACACTCGGATCAAGGTGGACTACTACCACCTTGAAGCCGACGACATGCCCGACTATGGCATCCCGCTGACGTCCACGCCGGGTCGCAGCAAGTACATCGTCGACAAGCCAGCCAGTGTCGACAAAAGCAATTTCTACGGACTGACCGGCCGCGACTACCGCAAGAGCAGCAATGACAGCGGCACCGTGCGGATCGAGCACGACCTGAGCGACAGCATGACGCTCTCCAACAGTTTCCGCATGTCGCGTTCGACGCTGGACTACGTGGTGACCAACCCCGACGACAGCCGTGGCAACGTCGCCAACGGCAGCGTCTCGCGCTCGGCCAAGAGCCGTAACTCCACCTCCAGCGGCTTCGTCAACCAGACCGACCTGACCAGCAAGTTCGACACCGGTTTCATCAGCCATAGCCTGGTCACCGGTCTTGAGTTTTCCTATCAGGACACACACAACCGCCCGTACAACATTCTCAATGCGGCTGGCGGTGCGATTGCCAGCACCTGCTCCGCCGGATTGTTCCGGTCCGGTGATTGCACCAGCCTTGCCGACCCATCACCCAAGGATGCGTGGAATGGCGTGATTTCCGACAGCCTGGCGTACACCGATACCGACACCAAAACCAGCGCTGCTTACGCATTCGATACCTTGACCCTCAACGAGCAGTGGTCGGTTAACCTGGGCCTGCGTTACGACCACTACGACACGCGTTCCAGCGGTTTTGCGACGGCACGTGGCGCCACACCTGCGGCCAGTTTTGATCGTCAGAAAACCACGCAGCTCTGGAATTACCAGTTGGGCGTCGTTTACAAACCGGCTCCGAACGGCAGTGTTTATGCTGCGCTGTCCACGTCCAGCAACCCGTCCGGTGAAACCAGCGGCAACGGCGGTCTGGAACTGGCGCTCAACAACGCCGATCTCGATCCGGAAAAGAACCGTAACTACGAGTTGGGCACCAAGTGGGATTTCTTCGGCGATGATCTTTCGCTGACCGCTGCGCTGTTTCGCACCGACAAGACCAATGCGCGCATGACCGACCCGGACAACACCACCTTCCAGACGCTCGATGGCGAGCAGCGCGTGCAGGGTGTCGAGTTCACCTACGCAGGCAACCTGAGCAGTCGCTGGAAAGTGTATGGCGGTTATACCTACATGGAGAGTGAGCTGCTCAAGACCACCCTGGCGGCTGACAAGGGCAATCACATGCCCAACACACCGCGCAACAGCTTCAATCTGTGGTCCACTTACCAGTTGATGCCCAAGCTGACCGTGGGCGGTGGCGCGACGTACGTCGATTCACGTTTCGGTAACGAAGCCAATTCGGTCGAAGTCCCGTCCTACTGGCGTTACGATGCAATGGCGACGTATGCGTTGAGCAAAAACGTCGACCTGCAGCTCAATGTCCAGAACCTGACCGACAAGCGCTACTTCGATCAGGTGTTCCAGACGCACTACGCACACGTTGCAGCCGGTCGTACCGCCTTGATGAGCGCCAACTTCCACTTCTGAGGAAGCCACGCAAGGCAAACCCCGCTTATTCCGGTAGGCGGGGTTTTTCTGTATAAGGCCGCGGCACCGAACAGATCCAGACAAGACAGTCGACGCCGCTTCCCGGTATCAAAGCAGGTGTCAGAGCAGGTGGGTGAGGGTAGCAAGTGTTGAAGAAAGTACTGTTTCAGCTGCACTGGTTCTTCGGGATCACGGCGGGTCTGGTGTTGACCTTGATGGGCATCACCGGTGCGCTGTATTCGTTCGAGGACGAAATTCTCGATGCACTCAACCCGGACGTGCTGCTGGTGCAGCCGCAGGGCGAAACCTTGCCGCCCGTTGAGCTGGCCCGTCGGCTGGAAGCTGCCACCGGATTGACCGTCGCGATTCTGAGGGTCGAGACCGTCGGCAATCGGGTCGCCCAGGTTTATTTCACGCCCAAGCCTGGCGAGCGGCGCGGCCCTAAACGCAATTTCGACCCTTATACCGGCGAGATCAGAGGCAATGGTGTGGGCGAGGCGTTCTTTGACTTCGTGTTGCGACTGCACCGCTTCCTGGCCATTGGCGAGGTGGGTAAACAGATCACTGCGGCGTGTACGCTGATTCTGGTGTTCTTCTGCCTGTCGGGTCTGTACCTGCGCTGGCCGCGCAAGGCGCTGAACTGGCGGGTGTGGCTGACGCTGGACTGGGCGAAGAAAGGTCGCAGTTTCAACTGGGATCTGCACGCCGTTTTCGGCACCTGGTGCCTGCTGTTTTACCTGTTGTTCGCCATCACCGGTTTGAACTGGTCTTACGACTGGGTCAGCAACGGCCTGAACCGATTGCTGAACGACGCACCGGTCGAGCAGCGCAAAGACGGCGCGGGCCGTGGTGCCAATGCTGGCAAGCAGGCACCTGGTCCTCTGGTGGTGGATTACGTCGCGGTCTGGGACAGCATTCAAAAGGCTGCCGGCCCTGGGCTCAGTGCCTATAACCTGCGTCTGCCGCTCGCCGGTGGTCAGCCGGCCACGGTGTTCTACCTGCTCAAGGACTCACCTCATTCACGGGCCTTGAACACCATCACCCTTGACCCGGCCAGCGGTGCGGTCAGCTCGGTTTCACGTTACGCGGAGCGCAGCCTGGGTGCGCAGTTGCTGATCAGCAATTATTCACTGCATGTCGGCAGCTACTTCGGCATGGCAGGGCGAATCATCATGACCGTTGCATCGTTGACGATGCCGCTGTTCTTCATCACCGGCTGGTTGCTGTATCTGGACCGCCGGCGCAAGAAACGTCAGATCAAGGCCGCGCGAGGTGACGTCTCGGCCAGCGCTGCGCCAGATGCGTCGTCGTGGTTGATCGGGTTCGCCAGCCAGAGCGGCTTTGCCGAGCAACTGGCCTGGCAGACCGCAGGCCAGCTGCAGGCAGCAGGGTTGCCGGTTCGGGTGCAACGGCTTGGCGACATGACCGAGCAGGACCTGAGCGAAAGCCGCAATGCGTTGTTTGTGGTCAGTACCTTTGGCGACGGCGAAGCCCCGGACAGTGCGCGGGGTTTCGAGCGCAAGCTGTTGGGCCGTCCGCTTTCCCTGAACACGCTCAACTATGCCGTGCTGGCGCTGGGCGACCGGCAGTATCAACACTTCTGCGGGTTTGCCCATCGTCTGCATGCCTGGCTGGCCGAGCGCGGCGGCAGCACCTTGTTTGCCCCGATTGAAGTCGACAGTGCAGACCCTGCCGCGCTCAAGCAATGGCAGCTGCATCTTGGGCAACTGACCGGCAGCACGCCGGCCGACCTTTGGCAGGCGCCGGTGTTCGAGAACTGGACGCTGACCCGTCGAGAACTCCTGAACCCGGGCAGCAGTGGTTCGAGCGTCTTTCTGCTGGAGCTGGTCGCTCCCGATGTCAGGAGTTGGCAGGCAGGCGATCTGGTCGAAGTCCTGCCACGCAACAGCGACGACGCCGTGCAGCATTTTCTGAGCGGGCTGGGCATTGATCCTGCCGTCCCGGTCAGTGTGGATGGCCTGCAAGAGCCCGTTGCACAGGCGCTGGCGACCCGTCAATTGCCGCAACATCGTGCGCATCTGGTGGGCCTGCATGCTCAGGCACTGATCGATGCGCTGGTGCCGGTGTCGGCACGCGAATATTCCATTGCCTCGATTCCTGAGGATGGGTGTCTGCAGCTCATCGTGCGACAGGAAATTCATCCGGACGGCAGCCTTGGGCTCGGGTCTGGCTGGCTCACTGCACATGCGGCGCCAGGCGCTGCCATCAGCGTGCGCCTGCGCCGCAACAGCAGCTTCCATCTGCCTGCCGCTCCGGTGCCTCTGATTCTGCTGGGCAACGGCACGGGGCTGGCGGGGCTGCGCAGCCTGCTCAAGGCGCGCATCGCACAAGGTCAGACACGCAACTGGCTGCTGTTCGGCGAGCGTCAACGGGCACACGATTTTCACTGTGGTTCAGAACTGCAGGGCTGGTTGGCGTCTGGCGATCTGACGCGACTGGACCTGGCGTTCTCACGGGATCAGGCAGAGAAAGTCTACGTACAGGATGTGCTGCGTAGAGCCGCCCAGGAATTGCGTACCTGGCTGGATGAAGGCGCAGCCATCTACATCTGCGGCAGCTTGCAGGGCATGGCGGCAGGTGTGGATCAGGTATTGAACGAAGTGCTCGGCGAACAGGCCGTGAGCGAGCTGGTGGAGCAGGGACGGTACAGGCGGGATGTGTATTGAGGTATGTCTTGCTGAATCCAGATCCCGTGGGAGGCGGCTTGCCGGCGATGACGTCCGGCCAGTCACTGACGGGGTGGCTGAAGAACGCATCGCCGGCAAGCCGCCTCCCACAGGGCGTGTTTTTATCCAGT
>NZ_FRDA01000020.1:50972-95198 GCF_900143095.1 Pseudomonas asturiensis
GGGGTGGCTGAAGAGCGCATCGCCGGCAAGCCGCCTCCCTCAGGGCGTGTGTTTATCCCGTCATGCCTGTGTAAAACATGGGGCCAGAGCATGCGCCCCATTTTTTCAAGGCAGAATCACGCCGCGACAAACTGCTCCGCGTAGTGGCAAGCCACCTGGCGGTTGTCGACCAGACGCAGTTCCGGTACGTCGGTGGCGCAGCGTTCGGTTGCGTATGGGCAGCGCTTGTGGAAGGCGCAGCCGCTTGGCGGGTTGAGCGGGTTGGGCAGCTCGCCGACGATCTTGATCTTGGGTTTCAACGGATCAGGATGGATGGTCGGGGTGGCTGACAGCAGCGCCTGGGTGTACGGGTGCAGCGGACGGTTGTAGATCTCGTCCTTGGGACCCATTTCCGCAGGCCGGCCCAGGTACATCACCAGCACGGTGTCGGCGACATGACGCACCACCGACAGGTTGTGGGAGATGAACACATAGGCGGTGTTGAATTCCTGCTGCAGGTCCATGAACAGGTTCAGTACCTGTGCCTGAATCGACACGTCCAGTGCCGATGTCGGCTCATCCGCCACCAGTACCTTGGGTTGCAACATCATCGCCCGCGCCAGTGCGATGCGCTGACGCTGACCGCCGGAGAACATGTGCGGATAGCGCTGATAGTGCTCGGGACGCAAGCCGACCTGAGCCATCATCGCCTGCACTTTCTCACGGCGTTCGGCCGCAGACAGGTTGGTGTTGATCAGCAGCGGCTCGCCGAGCTGATCACCGATTTTCTGCCGCGGGTTCAACGAGGCATACGGGCTCTGGAACACCATCTGCACGTCCTTGCGCAACTGCTTGCGCTCGGCCTTGCTGGCGCCAGCCACTTCCTGTCCGGCGATCTTCAGCGAGCCAGACGATGGCTCCTCGATCAGTGTCAGGGCGCGTGCCAGCGTGGATTTGCCACAACCGGATTCGCCCACCACCGCCAGGGTCTTGCCTGCTTCCAGTTCGAAAGACACGCCGTTGAGGGCACGCACCAGCGCCGTGCCCTTGAACAGTCCGCGAGAGACTTCATAGTGACGGGTAAGGTCGCGGGCGGTAAGTACGACGCTCATTACGCCACCTCCTGATTCAAGGGATAGAAGCAACGCGCAAGGCTGTGAGCCTTGGGGTCCAGCGCCGGACGCTGGACGCGGCAGTTGTCCTGCACGTACGGGCAGCGCGGCGAGAGCAGGCAGCCCAGCGGACGGTCGTAACGACCGGGAACCATACCCGGCAGGGTCGCCAGACGCTCGGCGCCCATGCTGTGCTCCGGAATGGCCGCCAGCAGCGCTTCGCTGTACGGATGCGCAGGCACATCGAACAGACCGGGCACCTGGCCCACTTCAACGGCCTGGCCTGCGTACATCACACAGACCCGCTGAGCGGTTTCGGCGACGACGGCCAGATCGTGGGTGATCAGAACCAGCGCCATGTCCTGCTCTTTCTGCAGGCTCAGCAGCAATTCCATGATCTGCGCCTGGATGGTCACGTCCAGTGCGGTGGTCGGCTCGTCAGCGATCAGCAGTTTCGGCTCGCCCGCAATGGCCATGGCAATCGCGACGCGTTGGCTCATACCGCCAGACAGCTGATGCGGGTAAGCATTCAGACGTGCGGCAGCGCCAGGGATCTCGACCTTTTCCAGCAGTTCCAGTGCGCGCTGACGTGCCGCCTTGCCGGACATGCCCAGATGTTGACGCAGGACTTCCTCGATCTGAAAACCCACGGTGTAGCTGGGGTTCAGCGCGGTCATCGGGTCCTGGAACACCATCGCCAGGTCCTTGCCGATGATGCGGCGACGTTGGCGCGCGCTGAGTTTGGTCAGGTCCTTGCCGTCGAAGTTGAGCGCGTCGGCAGTGATGATGCCAGGCGCATCGATCAGGCCCATCAGCGCCATCATGGTCACGGATTTACCCGAACCCGACTCGCCTACGATGGCCAGCACTTCGCCTTTCTCGACACTCAGCGACAGGCCATCCACGACGGGCACAGCCTTGGCGTCGCCAAAGCGGACGTTGAGATTCTTGATTTCAAGCAGTGACATACGAATCTCCTCAGGCGGCGTTCTTGAGTTTCGGGTCCAGCGCATCGCGCAGGCCGTCGCCCATCAGGTTGATTGCCAGCACGCTGAGCAAAATGGTCAGACCGGGCAGGCTCACGACCCACCAGGCGCGTTCGATGTAGTCGCGGGCCGAGGCGAGCATGGTGCCCCACTCAGGCGTCGGCGGTTGTACGCCAAGGCCCAGGAAGCCCAGTGCCGCAGCATCGAGAATTGCCGACGAGAAGCTCAGGGTGGCCTGAACGATCAACGGCGCCATGCAGTTGGGCAGCACAGTGATGAACATCAGGCGCGGCAGGGTCGCACCGGCCAGGCGCGCAGCGGTTACATAGTCGCGGTTCAGTTCGCCCATCACCGCAGCACGGGTCAGGCGGACATAGGACGGCAGCGACACGATCGCGATAGCGATCACGGTGTTGATCAGGCCAGGGCCGAGGATCGCCACGATGGCCACTGCCAGCAGCAGCGAAGGCAGGGCGAGCATGATGTCCATCAGGCGCATCACCGAAGGACCCAGAATGCGCGGGAAGAAACCCGCCAGCAGGCCCAGCAGAATGCCGGGGATCAACGACATGACCACCGAAGACAGGCCGATCATCAGCGACAGACGCGAGCCCTGAATCAGGCGCGACAGCAGGTCGCGGCCCAGCTCGTCGGTGCCGAGGATGAATTGCCATTGGCCGCCCTCCAGCCAGACCGGCGGGGTCAGCAGGAAGTCGCGGTACTGTTCGCTCGGGTCATGCGGGGCAACCCAGGGGGCGAACAGTGCGCAGAACACGATGATGATCATGAAGATCAGACCGGCAACGGCTCCCTTGTTCTTGGAGAACGCTTGCCAGAACTCTTTGTACGGGGACGGATAAAGCAGGCTTTGATCGACTGCTACCGAAGGAGTAGGTGTGCTCATATCGATGATCTCAGCGCTGGTGACGGATGCGTGGGTTGGCAAAGCCGTAGAGGATGTCCACCACGAAGTTGACCAGGATCACCAGGCAGGCGATCAGCAGGATGCCGTTTTGCACGACCGGATAATCGCGGGCGCCGATGGCTTCGATCAGCCACTTGCCGATGCCCGGCCAGGAGAAGATCGTTTCGGTCAGTACCGCACCGGCCAGCAAGGTGCCGATCTGCAGACCGAAAACGGTCAGGACCGGAATCAGGGCGTTACGCAGGCCGTGGACGAACACCACGCGCGCAGGCGACAGGCCCTTCGCTCTGGCTGTGCGCACATAGTCTTCACGCAGCACTTCGAGCATCGAGGAGCGCGTCATTCGGGCGATCACCGCCAGCGGAATGGTGCCCAGCACGATGGCCGGAAGAATCAGGTGATGCAGGGCGTCGAGAAACGCGCCTTGCTCATCGCTGAGCAGGGTGTCGATCAACATGAAACCGGTCACCGGAGGGATGTCGTAAAGCAGATCAATCCGCCCGGACACCGGCGTCCAGCCCAGCGAAACCGAGAAGAACATGATGAGGATCAGGCCCCACCAGAAGATCGGCATGGAGTAACCGGCGAGGGAAATTCCCATGACCCCATGGTCGAACAGGGACCCTCGCTTGAGTGCCGCGATGACGCCGGCCAGAAGCCCGAGCACGCCTGCGAAGATCAGGGCTGCCAGCGACAACTCGAGGGTTGCCGGGAACAGCGAGGTGAATTCAGTCCAGACGCTGGTGCGCGTACGCAACGATTCACCGAGATCGCCCTGGGCGAGCTTGCCGATGTAATCGATGTACTGGGCATACAGCGGCTTGTTAAGGCCGAGGCGTTCCATGGCCTGAGCGTGCATTTCCGGGTCGACCCGGCGCTCGCCCATCATGACTTCCACCGGGTCGCCCGGAATCAGACGAATCAGCGCGAAGGTCAGCAAGGTGATGCCGAAGAAGGTGGGGATCAGTAACCCCACCCGGCGGGCAATAAAACTAAACATCTTGTGGTGTACCTCATCAGCCGGTCAGGCGTACCGCCCTTGCTCTTGTGGAGCGCAGGCGGTGGTTTTTTCTACTTCACCCCGGTCGTGGTGAAGTTGTTATTGGTCAGCGGGCTGATATGAAAGCCTTCGACATTTTTGCGCATTGCCACGAACAGTTTTGGATAAGCCAGGCTGATCCAGGGCTGTTCCTGATTGAACACGTGTTGAGCCTGTTTATAGAGGGCAGCCCGTTCGCTCGGTTCGGTCATTTTGCGAGCCTGGGTGATTGCCTCTTCAAACGCCTTGTTGCACCAGCGGGCATAGTTCTCGCCATTCTTCGCCGCATCGCAGCTCAGGTTGGGGGTCAGGAAGTTGTCCGGGTCGCCGTTGTCGCCGGCCCATCCTGCGAAGACCATGTCATGCTCGCCATTCTTGGCGCGTTTGAGCATTTCGCCCCATTCCATGATGCGAATGTCGATCTTGATGCCGACCTTGGCCAGATCGGCCTGGAGCATCTGTGCCCCCACCATCGGGTTGGGGTTGGTCACCGCGCCGCCGTTGCGGGCGAACAGGGTAAACACTTGACCCTCGGGTACGCCAGCTTCCTTGAGCAGGGCGCGAGCCTTGTCCGGGTCGTAAGGCGTTGCCTTGCTGTCGGTGTCGTAGCCGATCATGGTCGGCGGATAAGGCCCCACGCCTTCAGTGGCCTTGCCCTCACCAAACAGCGCCCTGATGTAGGACTTCTTGTCGAAGGCCAGATTGATGGCCTGTCGCACACGCACATCGCTCAGGTATTTGTGCGAGGTGTTGATCGCAACATAGCTGGTCATCATGGCTTCCATCTCGTCGATCTTGAGATTGGGGTCAGCCTTGATGTTGGCAATATCGTCAGGTTTTGGATAAAGCGCAACCTGACATTCATTGGCCTTGAGCTTTTGCAGGCGCGTGTTGTTGTCCAGCGTGATGGCGAAGATCAGCACTTCGCTGGGCACTTTGCCCTTCCAGTAATCAGGGTTGGCTTTATAGCGGACCTGAGCGTCCTTGGCATAGCGCGTCAGGATGAACGGCCCTGTGCCAATCGGTTTGCTGTTGAATTCGGCCGTCTTGTTGCTCTTGAGCAACTGATCGGCGTATTCGGCGGAGTAAATCGAGGTGAACGGCATGGCCAGATCACGCAGGAACGGCGACTCGGGGCGCGTGAGGGTGAACTTGACGGTGGAGTCGTCGACTTTCTCGACGCTCTTGAGCAGGTCCTGGAAGCCCATGCTCTCGAAATAAGGGTAGCCGACCAGCGAGAGTGCGTGCCACGGGTGCTTGGGGTCCAGTTGTCGCTGGAAGCTCCAGACCACGTCATCGGCGTTCATTTCGCGGGTGGGTTTGAAATAGTCGGTGGTCTGAAACTTCACACCCTTGCGTAGCTTGAAGGTGTACGTCATGCCGTCGGGGCTGATGTCCCAGCTCTCGGCGAGGCCTGGAACCGTGTCGGTGGTGCCGGGCGTAAAGGCGACCAGGCGTTCGAGAATGGTTTCTGCCGAGGCGTCTGCCGTGACGGCAGTCGTGTACTGCACGATATCGAAACCTTCAGGGCTGGCCTCTGTACAGACCACCAGCGGTTTGGCCGAGACAGTTGCAGCAGCGCTGAGCAGCGCAATGGCCATAGAAGCGCGGAGCGATAGCAGTTTCAATAGAAGCCTCCTTGATGTAATGCGAAACGGCGGCTGATGGGGTATCAGCCGCCGTTCCTCGATCGCTTACAGAATGTTGAATGGAATGGTGGTCACCAGGCGGAATTCGTTGATGTTGCCATCAGCCTGGTTTTCGCTGGCGCGGTGGGTGGTGTAGGTCGCACGAATCGCGGTGGCCTTGAGCGGGCCCGACTGTACGGAGTAGGACGTGCCGATGCCGTACTCGTAATGGGTCTCGCCGTCCATTGCCAACACGTCGGTGTAGCCGGTGCCCTTGTAGTGCGTGCCGTCGATATCCCAGCCGCGCGCCTGGTAGATGTTGAATTTCAGGCCTGGTACGCCGTACTCGGCCATGTTCAGCACATAGGCGATCTGCAGGGATTTTTCGTTCGGGCCGTTGAAGTCCGACAGCAGGGAGTTGGCCAGGAAGATGGCGTTGGTGTCGTGGGCGTAGTCGAAGTACTCGTTACCGGCGACTTCCTGGTAAGCAATGCTCACGCTGTGGGCGTTGTGCGTGCCGGTGAAGGACAAGCTGTAGGTGTCGTTGTCGATGGCGCCCAGTTTGCTCTGGCCGGCGTCTTTGGTCTTGTAGTAGTTCAGGTTGCTGCTCAGTGCAAAGACCTTGCTGTCACCGATTTCGTGGGTGAAGCCGAAGTAGTACTGATGCCAGAAGTCTTCCAGGTTCGATGCGTAGAAGCTGGTGGTCAGGCTGTCGGTTGGCTTGTAGTCAGCGCCGAACATGTCCAGACGGTCGGCGGTCTGGCTGCGATCACCGTATTCGGAGCGGAACTTGTCCAGGCTCTGTTCCATACGCGGCGAAACACGGTCGAAGCTGCCGGCCTGCAGGGACAGGTTGTTGAACTCATCGCTCTGTACGGCGAAACCCTGGAAGCTGGATGGCAGCGCACGGTTGCCGATGAAGGCAATGACCGGCGTGTTGACCGACTGGCGACCCATCGTCAGTACCGTATTGGAGACGCGCGCCTTGACGTTGCCCAGGCCCATCTTGCTCCACTGGCCTACGGCATCACCGTCGCTGTCTGCCAGGGTGCGGTTGGAGTTGCCAGCGAAGTCGCCGGTGTCGCGGTCCAGCGCAATGGCGTTGTACAGCGCAAGTTCGGTGGAGAAACCCACGGTGCCCTGGGTGTAACCCGAGGTGTAGTTGACGATGGTGCCTTGCTGCCAGTTGATACGACGTGGCGTCTGTTTCCTGACACCGTCTTCGGTGTAGGAGAACGTGCTGTCGCGACGACGCAGTTCGTTGGCGTACCAGTTACGGGTGGTCCCGGTCAGGTGTTGGTCTTCGAAGAAGCCATTGGCTTCAGCCTGTGCATTCTTTGAACTCAGCTCGGTCGGTACGAAAGCCTGGCTGGCGGGTTCTGCCTGAACCATCGCGCCAAAGGACGAAAGAGACAAGGCCAATAATGCAGTGCTGGTTGTTTTCACGATGTACAGCTCCCTTTACTACTTTTATAAATGCCAGCTTTTTGAGGTCTGGCTTTAGTGATGCAGGGCCTTGGAGCCCTGCCTTGTTATTGATGAAACCTATGAACGGCGCAGGCGCTATCGCCCTGCGCTAGACCGGCGCAGGGCGATACGCGAGTGTTATCGAAGTTAGTCGGCGACGCTGACGCCGGAAAAGTTGTTACGACCGAACGGGCTGACGTGGAAGCCTTCGACTTCTTTGCGCAACGGCTGATTGACCGTCGAATGCGCGATGGGCGTGATAGGCACCTGTTCTTTCAGATAACGCTGTGCCTGCTTGTAGAGGTCGGTGCGTTGTTCGCGGTCGGTGGTGGCGATGGCGGCCTTGATCAGAGCGTCATACTTTTCGTCGCACCACATCGAGTAGTTGTTGCCGCCAATGGCTGCGCAGCTGTAAAGCGTGCCCAACCAGTTGTCCGGGTCACCGTTGTCACCGGTCCAGCCGATCAGCGAAATATCGTGCTCGCCGTTCTTGGTGCGCTTGAGGTATTCACCCCACTCGTAACTGACGATCCTGACCTTGATGCCCACCTTGGCCCAGTCGGACTGAAGCATCTCAGCCATCAGCTTGGCGTTGGGGTTGTACGGACGCTGCACGGGCATGGCCCACAGCGTCAGCTCGGTGCCTTCCTTGACGCCCGCATCGCGCAGCATCTGCCTGGCTTTCTCCGGGTCGTAAGCCGCATCCTTAATGGTCTCGTCATAGGACCATTGGGTCGGCGGCATCGCGTTGACGGCCAGTTGGCCTGCGCCCTGGTACACCGCGCTGATGATTGCCTTCTTGTTGACTGCCATATCCAGCGCCTGGCGCACCTGCAGGTTGCCCAGTGGTTCATGGCGCACGTTGTAGGAGATGTAGCCGAGGTTAAAGCCCGGACGCTCCATGACGTTCAGCGCCTTGTCGGTCTTGAGCGCTTCGAGGTCCGCCGGACGCGGGTTGAGCGTGACCTGGCACTCGTTCTTGCGCAGCTTCTGCACGCGCACCGAGGCGTCGGTATTGATTGCGAAAATCAGCTGGTCGATCTTCACCCGGCTCGGGTCCCAGAACTCCTTGTTGCCGCGATAGCGAATCTGCGAGTCCTTCTGGTAACGCTGGAATACGAACGGGCCCGTGCCGATGGGCTGCTGGTTGATGTCGCGTGCGTTGCCGCTGGCCATTAATTGTTCGGCGTATTCGGCAGACAGGATCGAGGCGAAGTTCATCGAGATGTTTTGAATGAACGCGGCATCGACGGTGTTCAGCGTGAAGACCACTGTCATCGGATCGGTCTTTTCGACCGACTTGATCTTCTTGTTCAGCCCCATGCCGGTGAAGTAAGGAAACTCGGTCGGATAGGCAACGCGGAACGGATGATCGGGTTTGAGCATGCGATTGAACGTGAACAGCACGTCATCGGCGTTGAACTCGCGGCTGGGCTTGAAGTTCTGGTTGCTGTGAAACTTCACGCCCTGACGCAGATGGAAGGTGTAGACCAGCCCGTCGGGCGAGACGTCGACAGAGGTTGCCAGTGCGGGCACGACAGTGGTGTCGCCCTGCTTGAATTCGTAAAGACGGTTGTAGATGGGTTCGGCCGCATCATTGTCGGTGGCCGAGGTGTACTGCGCAGTATCAAAACCCGCAGGGCTCGCTTCGGAACAGAACACCAGATTGCTCGCGGCATTGGCCG
Organism: Pseudomonas asturiensis; assembly: GCF_900143095.1. Taxonomy (GTDB): domain Bacteria; phylum Pseudomonadota; class Gammaproteobacteria; order Pseudomonadales; family Pseudomonadaceae; genus Aquipseudomonas; species Aquipseudomonas asturiensis. The sequence continues at coordinate 59,794 of NZ_FRDA01000020.1, forward strand.
ATGGAGTCAGTGCAAGCAGACTCAGGCCAAGGCAAGACGTCATCGCAAGAGTTTTACGCATGATGATCCCTATCCTTCAAGGATGAGCACTCAGGCTCGGTAACTAACAGGCCCTTAAGGCAATAACCTGAACAACACACCATACTTGCGGGTGCCGGGCCATGATGGCGGGCTCCCTGCCTGTGCCATCACCTCGCGACGGTATGTCGGCGAAGGCATCTGGTAAATAGGCCTGCAGGCTTCAAGATGTGTAGGAAATATCTCTAGAGGTAGTGGCTTAGTGCCTTTAGTTGCACTTTATCTGCTACCCGAAAGCGTTCTTTTGTTCAGGAAGAGCGTGGACTGTGCTGCACGAACAGCACAGTCCAGACGCGTTTACTTCACGCTCACGCCGTAGAAGGAGTTCAAGCCGAACGGGCTGATCTTGAAGTCCTGCACTTTGTTGCTCATGGGCTGATAGACCGTCGAGTGCGCGATAGGCGTCATCGGCACTGCGTCCTTGAGGAGGTGTTGCGCCTGTTTGTACAGTTCGGTGCGCTTGGCCTGATCAGGTGTTGCCTTGGCCTGCTTGATGATGGCGTCGTAAGGCTTGTCACACCATTTGGCAAAGTTGTTGCCGTTAAGGGCGTCACAGCCAAACAGGGTGCCGAGCCAGTTGTCCGGGTCACCATTGTCGCCGCTCCAGCCAATCAGCATGGCGCCGTTTTCGCCGTTCTTGGCGCGCTTGATGTACTCGCCCCACTCGTAGCTGACGATGCGCGCGTTGATACCGATCTTCTTCCAGTCGGACTGGAGCATCTCGGCCATCAGTTTGGCGTTCGGGTTGTAAGGACGCTGGACCGGCATTGCCCACAGGGTAATTTCGGTGCCTTCCTTGATACCGGCTTCCTTGAGCAGCGCCTTGGCTTTTTCAGGGTCGTACTTGGCATCCTTGATGGTGTCGTCGTAGGACCACTGCGTTGGCGGCATGGCGTTGACTGCCAGTTGACCTGCGCCCTGGTAGACCGAGTCGATGATCTGCTGCTTGTTGACGGCCATGTCCAGGGCCTGACGTACCTTGAGCTGGGACAGCGGGTTCTCGCGGTCTTCGCCCTTGATCTTGTCCATCACGTTGTAGGCGATGTAACCCAGGTTGAAGCCAGCCTGATCAGGCATTTTCAGATTCTTGTCGGCCTTGAGTGGCTCAAGGTCTGCCGGGCGTGGATAGGCGGTGATCTGGCATTCGCCTTTCTTGAGCTTCTGGATACGCACCGACGGGTCGGTGGTAATGGCGAAGATCAGGTTGTCGATCTTGACGTCTTCAGGCTTCCAGTAATCCTTGTTGCCGGTGAAGCGGATGTTGGAATCTTTCTGGTAGCTCTTGAACACGAACGGGCCAGTGCCTACCGGCTTCTGGTTGATGTCCGCAGCCTTGCCTTCCTTGAGCAGCTGGTTGGCGTACTCGGCAGACTGGATCGAGGCGAAGCTCATGGCCAGGTTCTGGATGAACGCCGCGTCAACGGTGTTCAGTACGAACTTGACGGTGTAGTCGTCGACCTTCTCGATCTTGGCGATGTTCTTGTCCATGCCCATGTCGGTGAAGTACGGGAACTCGGTCGGGGCAGCCTTGCGGAACGGCATGTCCGAATCGATCATCCGGTTGAACGTGAACAGCACGTCATCGGCGTTGAAGTCGCGGGTCGGCTTGAAGTAAGGCGTGGTGTGGAACTTGACGCCCTTGCGCAGGTGGAAGGTGTACGTCAGTACGTCGTCAGAAATATCCCAGCTGGTTGCCAGACCTGGCTGAACGGCGGTGCCGCCACGCTCGAACTGGGCCAGACGGTTGAACATGGTCTCTGCCGACGCATCGAAATCGGTGCCGGTGGTGTACTGGGCCGGGTCAAAGCCCGCAGGGCTGCCTTCGGAGCAGAACACCAGATTCGATGCTGCGTGAGCGAAAGGTGCGCTGGCGAGCAGAGCGCTGCCGACTAGGAACGGAATGACCGCTTTTTTGAGCATGGTGGCCTCAGTTGTTGTCATTTTTTGATTAGAGGGACCGACCTCATGAGCCGATCCATCCGATACTTATGCAGGGGCCATACCCAAAGCAATACGTTGACGCCAAAGAAGCAATAAAGAGTGGCACGATCGTACACGAATGTCGCGAAAGTGTAATTCTGGACGCATTTGATCGTTTGCGCGTCGTATTTAGAAACATTTGGTGCACCATCGCGGCGCAACCGGGTTACATAAATGCACCCGGTTGGGGCCTTGATTGTTACCTCACTGGCTCAGGCTGACCCCATAGAAGGGTGTCAGGCCGAACGGGCTGATCTTGAAGTCCTGCACTTCCTTGCGCATTGGCTGGAACACCTTGGAGTTGGCGATCGGCGTGATCGGCACCTGTTCCTTGAGGATATGCTGGGCCTGTTGATACAGCTTTATGCGTTCGTCGCGGTTTGTCGTGAGCTTGGCCTGCTGTACCAGCTTGTCGTAAGCCGGGTCGCACCACTTAGCGTAGTTGCTGCCTTTGACGGCTGCACAGCTATAAAGCACACCGAGCCAGTTGTCCGGGTCGCCGTTGTCACCGGTCCAGCCGTAGATCATTGCGTCGTGTTCGCCTGCCTTGGCGCGCTTGATGTACTCGCCCCATTCATAGCTGACGATGTTGGCCTTGATGCCGATCTTGTCCCAGTCGGACTGGATCATCTGCGCCGACATGCGCGCATTGGGGTTGGACGCGCGTTGAACCGTCATCGCCCACAGATCGATTTTCGTGCCCGGTGCCACACCGGCTTCCTTGAGCAACTGCTTTGCCTTGGTCAGGTCGCGGGGTGCGTCCTTGACCGTCGGGTCATAGCTCCACTGGCCCGGCGGCAATGCGTTTTCAGCCAGTTGCCCTGCGCTCTGGTAAACCGCCTTGATGATGGCCTGTTTGTCGATGGCCATGTCCAGCGCCTGACGAACCTTGAGCTGATCGAGCGGCGCGTGGGTCACGTTGTACGCCAGAAAACCGAGGTTGAAGCCTGGCTGACTCAATACCTTCAGCTTCGGGTCCTTCTGGACCTCTTCGATATCCTGCGGACGAGGGTAGCCGCTGACCTGACATTCCCCGGCCTTGAGTTTCTGCAGCCGCACGGCGGCATCGCTGTTGATCGAGAAAATCAGGTTGTCGATTTTGACGTCTTCAGGCTTCCAGTACTCGGTGTTACCTGCGTAACGAATCTGCGAGTCTTTCTGGTAACGCTTGAACACGAACGGTCCTGTGCCGATCGGCTTCTGGTTGAGGTCCTGGGCTTTGCCCTCCTTGAGCAACTGGTCGGCATATTCGGCGGACTGAATGGAGGCAAAGCTCATGGCCAGGTTCTGCACGAACGCGGCATCGGTGTTGTTCAGCGTGAACCTGACCGTATGGGCATCGACCTTCTCGACACTTTTTATCGTGGTGTTGAGGCCCATGTCGGTGAAGTAGGGCGACTCGGACGGGTAAGCCTTGCGAAACGGATGGTTCGGGTCCAGCAGACGATTGAAGGTGAACAGCACGTCATCGGCGTTAAAGGTGCGGGTCGGTTTGAAATAGTCCGTGGTATGGAACTTCACGCCCTCACGCAGGTGAAAGGTGTAGGTCAGGCCATCCGCAGAACTCTCCCATTTCGTTGCCAGCCCAGGCTCCACTTCGGTACCGCCACGCTTGAATTGCGTCAGGCGGTTGAAGACGGTTTCGGCCGAGGCATCGAAGTCGGTGCCGCTGGTGTACTGGCTGGGGTCGAAGCCTGCCGGGCTTGCTTCGGAGCAATACACCAGGGTGCTGGCTGCCTGAGCAAATGGCGCGCAGGCCAGCAGCGCGGTGGACAGGAGCAGCGGTTTGAAAATGGTTTGTCCCATGGAGCCCTCGCGAAGTACGGCAATAACCGGGTGGGTTGTCGTCACGCACGGTGTCGACAACCCGATGGACCACGATAGTGCCGCACTTGGTCGGAATCGGACAAATCTTACTTGCGAGTAATTTTTTTCCACAGGTCAGGCAGTGAAGTGCTTTCAAAGAACGTATCCAGAAAACTGCCACTGCCCTGTTTGAATTGCTGCAGGGCCTCTGTCGCATGGTCCTTGATGTGATGCTGAAGCTGATTCAGTTCACTCTTCAATGCCGCGCGCCTGACCTGTTCGGGATTGGCCTCGGCCCACTTGCCGACCAGTGTGTCCTGCCAGTCAGTGTCCATGGCATGTGTGAAGAATTGCGCCGCGACCTGCGAAGGGTGTTCGGCCTCATCTGCACCCTGCCACTGCCCCAGCACCGCTTTGCCTACCTGAAGCACGGCATGCCTTGCCAGCAGCGCAGCCAGGTCGTGCAGCGGATGTTCAGCGTGGTCCTTGGCCAGTTGAGAGTGGGACGGATCTGATGAACCATTGGTGTTGGGGTCATCGCCCAGCCCGGTCTGCATGTCGTCGATGCTGTTGCCTAGCACCGTCATCAAACCCTGCATGACGCCGCCCATGGCGTTGCCAATGAGTTGGCCCGGTGTCGCCACGAACGCGTAGAAGCGCTCGACCTGCTCGGAAAATGAAAGCTGCGCCCAGCCGTCGCGGGCGGTCAGGAAGCTTTCATAACCCTGAAGCAATCGCTCGTCCGGGTGTTCGTCGAGCAGGATCTGAATGATCTGGTCACGCTCATAGCGAGCGCCTGGCTGTAGCGCTTCAAACGGTTTTTTGTCGGTTGGAAACAGGATCTTGCCAAGGGGAGCCGCGAGGCTGGCAATGATGTCGCTGCCGCCAAAGCTGCCGGTCACCAGTGGCAGGCGATGTTTGCACTCGGCTTCGGAGGTCCAGGGCAGCACATCGGTATGGCCCAGTTTGATCAGGCTCAGTTCGACGAAGTTGGAGTGAGCGAAGAAGTCTTCGAGTATATGCAGCGCGGCGCCCAGGGCTCTGAGCCCGTCGGTGGAAGAGGGGCCTGCCTGCACGGCGACGTCCAGGTCGGTGGTCATCAGGTCTACAGACCGCTGTATATAGCGCTTCATGGACGTGTCGGGGTCAACCTGCAGGGCGGGATCGTCAGGCAAAAGCCAGTCATCGAAGTCTGCATCGCGTGCTTTCGGGTCGGCGGGGTTCGGGTTGATCACCCTGGGGTTGTCGATGTGCTCACTGGCGCGATAAACGCCCAGGCGCTGCGGCGTCACGATGAAGCGTGCCCGGTCTGTTTTCATCAGGTCGGTGAAGGCTTTCACGGCCAGCACGTCGACGATCTTCGTCAGCGCGTCGCGAGACAGCAGGTCAGGAAAGCTTTTGGGCATATCAGGTGCGCGAACGATCTTGGGATCGACCAGCTGCGAATAGTCGCGCAGCCAGTTGCCGTAGTAGATGGCGCGTATCTCGTCATACCTGAAACCGGCAGCTTCCAAAACTGTTTCGATGGAACTGTGGGTGTGTTTGTGTTCGTCCCCTTCACCCGCGTCAAAGCGCATGGGTGCGGCCATTGGTTCGGGGTGTTCTGGCTTATGTTCTGAAGGATTCATCCATGATTCCTGAAAGTGAGGCAGGCGCTCGCCTGCGCAGCGATACCCGATTGGGAAGAGCGTTCGATTTTACGGACAGGGGAGTGGTGCGAAATCAGCCAATCCGGCAGATGTTGTAGGAAGCCGCTGCTTATCAAACAGTACGCAACCACTGAAGACGCGCGATCTCATGGGAGCTTGCTCGCGAAGGGGTGGTGCTGACACTGTCGCTGTGCCATTGCCTTCGTGAGCACGCTCACTTGCAGGGTTGGCCTTGAAGGGGCGGCGGTGTCCCCCACTGGAAACCGCCTTTGCTCAGTCAATTGACGTCAGATGGACGCTCGACTCAAGGAATTGCAACCTCGATCACGCCATCCGCTGCAACGCTGACCTGGCTGGTGCCAGCCTCGACGTCAGGCGTCGGTGCTGCGTCTTCGCGTGATGCTTTCATCATCATGACCGGTGCGCGCAGATACGGCTGTGGGTAGCCGGAGGTATTGAGGTTCAGGTTGACCAACTTGTAACCGGTGCCGCCCAACGCCTCGGTGACCAGTTGCGCACGGGCCTTGAACGCTGTCACGGCATCCTTGAGGAGGGCGTCTTCGCTGGTCTTGCGAGTGGAGGGCGAGATCGAGAAGTCCATGCCGCCCATTTTCAGATCACCGAGCAGCTCGCCGGTCAGTTTGGACAGCGCTGCAAAGTCGGCGCTTTCCAGACGAAGTTCGGCGCGCTCACGCCAGCCGGTGATCTTCCCCCCTTTGTCGCTGTAGATCGGGTAACTGTTGCGGCTGCCCTGGCTGATCTTCACGTCCTTGACCTGGCGCGCCTGACCCAGCGACTTGTTCAGGGTTTCGGTGATCTGCGCGGCCAGCTTGGCAGGGTCGCTGTCCTGTGCTTCGGTGTAGAGCGTGACCAGCATCAGGTCGCGCTGTACTTCCTGATTGACCTCGGCGCGCAGGGAAATCTGGTTGTAGCGGGCCTCTTCAGCCATGGCCGGGAAGCTGGAAAGTGCGGCAGCCGTCAGCGCGAACAGCGTGAGAGCAGGGCGAAGATTGAACATGAGAACTCCTTGTCATGAGACGGCCTCCGACCACTGTCGGGCGGCACAGACCCATGAGACTCTAGCCATCGTTTCTGGTTCCTGCGCCGCCGACGTGCCTGACGATGCGGCGCGTTGACGCACTTTTCCAGTTTTACCCCGTGCTTGGTTATACTCGTTGCGATCCGCCTGGAGCGCTCATCAGGAGAGCTCATGCTCGCCCCCGTTCAAATGCTTTCAGCCACGCGTCAGAACCTGTGGCGCCTGACATTCATCCGCATCCTGGTGCTGGCCGCTCAAGCCGGTTCGGTGGGCATCGCCTGGCTGTTCGACTTCCTTCCGCTGCCGTGGCTGCAGTTGTCCATCACGCTGGGCTGCTCGCTGATCCTGTGCCTGTTGACGGCCATTCGCCTGCGCACCTCGTTGCCCCTGACCGAACTGGAATACGCCTTGCAGCTGGCGCTGGACCTGTTGATTCACAGTGCGTTGCTGTACTACTCGGGCGGCTCGACCAACCCGTTCGTGTCCTATTACCTGGTGCCCCTGACCATCGCGGCGGCGACCTTGCCGTGGCGTTACTCGCTGATCCTGTCCGGCTTCGCGCTGGGGCTCTATACCTTCCTGATGGTGAAGTCCTATCCGCTGGAGACCTACCCCATCGCCCGGGAAAACATGCAGATCTACGGCATGTGGCTGAGCTTCGTGCTGGCTGCCGGGGTGATCACGTTTTTTGCGGCGAAAATGGCCGAAGAGCTGCGCCGACAGGAACAACTGCGTGCCGAGCGCCGCGAAGAAGGACTGCGTGATCAGCAGCTGCTCGCCGTGGCAACCCAGGCTGCCGGTGCGGCTCATGAGCTGGGTACGCCGCTGGCGACCATGAGTGTGCTGCTCAAGGAAATGCGTCAGGATCACAGCGATCCGGCCCTGCAAGACGATCTGGCGGTGTTGCAGGAGCAGGTCAAACAGTGCAAGCAGACCCTTCAGCAACTGGTGCGCGCCGCTGAGGCAAACCGGCGCATGGCGGTCGAAATGCAACCGGCTACGCAATGGCTGGACGAATCGCTCAATCGCTGGCATCTGATGCGTCCCGAAGTGAGCTACCGCTTCCAGAAACTGGGCAAGGACGAGGTGCCGCTGCTGGCACCGCCGCCGGACCTGACTCAGGCGCTGCTCAACCTGCTCAACAACGCCGCCGATGCGTGCCCTGATGGTCTGGAAGTCAATCTGGACTGGGACAGTTCCGAGGTCTGCATCAGCATCCGCGACCATGGCCCTGGCGTGCCGCTGGCCATTGCCGAACAGATCGGCAAACCGTTCTTTACTACCAAGGGCAAAGGTTTCGGCCTGGGCCTGTTCCTGAGCAAGGCCAGCGTCACCCGCGCGGGTGGCTCGGTAAAGCTCTACAGTCATGAAGAAGGCGGCACGCTCACCGAGCTGCGACTGCCCCGTGACACGCGAGGAGAAGAAACATGAGTGACGAAGAGATTCAGGTGGAAGGCGAAGAGTTACCGCACCTGCTGCTGGTCGATGACGATGCGACCTTCACCCGTGTCATGGCACGCGCCATGAGCCGTCGCGGTTTTCGGGTCAGTACCGCCGGTTCTGCCGAGGAAGGCCTGATACTGGCGCAGCAGGACATTCCTGAATACGCCGCGCTGGACCTGAAGATGGATGGCGACTCCGGACTGGTGCTGCTGCCCAAGCTGCTGGAAATGGACCCGGACATGCGCGTGGTGATTCTCACCGGTTATTCGAGCATCGCCACGGCGGTCGAGGCCATCAAGCGTGGTGCCTGCAATTACCTGTGCAAGCCGGCTGATGCCGACGACGTGCTGGCGGCGCTGCTGTCCGAGCACGCCAACCTCGACACGCTGGTCCCGGAAAACCCCATGTCGGTGGACCGCCTGCAGTGGGAGCACATCCAGCGTGTGCTGACCGAGCATGAAGGCAACATCTCGGCAACCGCCCGGGCACTGGGCATGCACCGCCGTACCTTGCAGCGCAAATTGCAGAAGCGTCCCGTGCGTCGTTAATGAAGCTTTCTTCATGGTGATCGTTCAGGCGTTTTTTTGCTTCATTGTGGTCAGGCATCGTTCTTTTATAGACAGCGAGCCTGAATCACATGAAACGCAATGCCGAATACTCCGACGTCAACGACACCGTTAAAGGGGCGTTCTTTCCCCGGGTCTGGAGGCTGATCACGCCCTATTGGCGCAGCGAAGAAAAGACCATGGCCTGGGTACTGCTGGTGTCAGTGATCGCCCTGTCACTGTTCAGTGTGCAGGTCTCCGTACTGTTCAACAGCTGGTACCGGGATTTTTACAACGCCCTGCAAAACAAGGATCTGGCCGCGTTCACGCACCTGATTCTGTACTTCAGCGGCATTGCCGCCGTTGCCATTCTGGCGGCCGTGTACCGGCTTTACCTGACCCAGATGCTCACGATCCGCTGGCGGCGCTGGCTGACCGAGCAGCATTTTGCCCGCTGGCTGGCGCACAAGAATTACTACCATCTGGAGCAGGGCGGCTACACTGACAACCCCGACCAACGCCTGTCCGAAGACCTCAATGAGTTCACCACCAGCACCTTGAGTCTGGGGCTTGGCCTGATGAGTTCGGTGGTCAGTCTGGTGTCCTTTTCGGTCATCCTGTGGGGCGTGTCCGGCAGCATCGAACTGTTCGGGATCACCGTCCCCGGCTACATGTTCTGGGCTGCCATGCTGTACGCGATCGTCGGCAGTCTGTTGACCCACTGGATCGGTCGGCGCTTGATTCCCTTGAACAACCAACAGGAACGCTACGAAGCGGACATGCGTTTTGCGTTGGTGCGTGTGCGTGAAAATGCTGAAAGCATTGCGCTGTCCGATGGCGAGCGTAACGAGAACCAGCGTCTGAGCGGGCGTTTTTCCATGATCTGGAACAACGTGCTGACCTCGATGAAAGTGCAGAAACGTCTGACATTCTTCACCTCGGGTTACTCACAGATCGCGCTTATCTTTCCCTTTATCGTCGCCGCTCCCCGGTACTTCGCCGGCAAGATCGAGCTGGGTGATCTGATGCAGATCAACTCGGCGTTCGGCAATGTGCAGGAGAACTTCAGCTGGTTCATCAGCGCGTACTCCACGCTGGCATCCTGGCGGGCGACGAGTGATCGTCTGTTGAGCTTTCGCCAGGGCATGACCGACCTGGAAAATCGTCCACCGGCGATTGAACGGGTTCATGCCGATGACGCGCTCGACCTGCAAGACCTGGGTCTGTCACTCGCAGGTGGACGGCAGTTGTTGAACGGTGCCCACCTGCACATCGCAAAAGGTCAGAAGGTGATGCTCAGCGGCCGCTCGGGCAGTGGCAAAAGCTCGCTGCTCAGGGCGCTGGGCGGCCTGTGGCCACTGGGTCAGGGCCGGATTCGGATGCCTGTCGGCGAAGGGTTGTTCCTGCCGCAGCGCCCGTATCTGCCGATTGGAACCCTGCGAGAGGTCTTGAGTTATCCACAGCCGGCTGAAGGTTTCGCTGCCCAGCGCTTCATCGATGTGCTGAACAAGTGCCGCCTCGAACACCTGGCCCCGCGCCTGGACGAGAGCAATCACTGGCAACGCGTGCTGTCGCCCGGCGAGCAGCAGCGAGTGGCCTTCGCCCGCGCGCTGTTGCTGGCTCCGCGCTGGCTGTATATGGATGAAGCGACGTCGGCAATGGATGAAGAGGATGAAGCGGCCATGCACCACGCGATCATCAATGAGATCCCCGGTCTGACCCTGCTCAGCGTGGGGCATCGCAGCAGTCTCAAGCGTTTTCATGACCGGCATGTGCATGTCGAAGCGGGGCAATTGGTTGAGCGGCGCGCGTCTGAACCGGCCTGATGTCGCTTTTGGATAGCAGGTGTAGCTTTTGAGGTGTGATCATACAACCGCTGAGCTATGATTGGCGCTCGTTTAACTGTCCAGAGATCGACGTTGGATATGGAAAATCAAACCGCTCCGCCCCGCGCTCGTAGAAAACACCGCAGCCTTGCGCAGGAGCTGGTGACTGAACTCTCCGAGCGTATTCGCAGCGGACAGCTCAAGCGTGGCGATAAACTGCCCACTGAATCCGCGATCATGGAGGAGCAGGGCGTCAGTCGTACTGTGGTCCGTGAAGCGATTTCGCGTCTGCAGGCGTCGGGGCTGGTCGAAACCCGTCACGGGATCGGCACCTTTGTGCTGGATACGCCCAGCCCGAGTGGCTTCCGGATTGATCCGGCCACCATCGTTACCTTGCGTGATGTGCTGGCGATTCTCGAACTGCGCATCAGCCTTGAAGTCGAGTCCGCAGGACTCGCCGCGCAGCGCCGCAGCACCGAAGAGCTGGCGGCCATGCGGGCGGCACTGGACGCGCTGAACGAAAGCGCGGCGCACGCCACGGATGCAGTGGCCTCGGACTTTCAGTTTCACCTGCAGATCGCGCTGTCGACCGGCAATCGTTACTTCACCGACATCATGACTCACCTGGGCACCAGCATCATTCCGCGTACGCGGCTGAATTCTGCGCGTCTGGCCCATGATGATCAGCAGCACTACATGGACCGCCTCAGCCGCGAGCACGAGGAAATCTACGAGGCCATCGCCCGTCAGGACTCCGACGCCGCCCGCGCCGCGATGCGCCTGCACCTGACCAACAGCCGCGAACGCCTGCGTCATGCCCATGAAGAGGCTGAATCGCAGCGGGCCTGATGGTGCCTGAGCGTTCCGATGCGGAGCGCTCAGCGTTATACGCAACGCCTCATGGGGAATACGCTCCCACTGCATTCAACCAGACATTTCCGTTCTGGCCTTGTTTTGCGCTTCTTGCGGATTTGTCTATAACGCAGAGCGCGCACGATCAGCGCGTCACCCCGGCGTTTCGATCTCGACGATATCTGCAGTTATCGTATAACTTTCAGCAATCCTGAATCCCTCCAGGCCCAAGCCTGCCAAGGCCTCTGGTCCCGCTCATCGCCCTGAACGAGAAAAACCCGAAAATCCCTGTTGAGGGAATTTATATTCAGTTGTACGATGACTTACGACATCGGCACTGCCCCGGTGATCCATTCACAATTTATGTCCCACAGGGTGTTCGAATAATGAATCCACAAGAACTGAAGTCCATCCTCTCTTCCGGTCTGCTGTCTTTCCCGGTTACCGATTTCAATGCCCAGGGCGATTTCCACCGCGCGGGTTACATCAAGCGTCTCGAGTGGCTGGCCCCGTACGGCGCCAGCGCTCTGTTCGCGGCAGGCGGTACAGGTGAGTTCTTCTCCCTGGCTGCCAGCGAATACTCCGAAATCATCAAGACCGCCGTCGACACCTGCGCCACCAGCGTGCCGATCCTCGCAGGCGTGGGCGGTCCGACTCGCCAGGCCATCGAATATGCTCAGGAAGCCGAGCGTCTGGGTGCCAAAGGTCTGTTGTTGCTGCCGCACTACCTGACCGAAGCAAGCCAGGATGGCGTTGCCGCGCACGTTGAAGCGGTCTGCAAGTCGGTCAAGATCGGCGTGGTGGTTTACAACCGTAACGTTTGCCGCCTGAACGCGACTCTGCTGGAGCAACTGGCCGAGCGCTGCCCTAACCTGATCGGTTACAAGGATGGCCTGGGCGATATCGAACTCATGGTTTCGATCCGCCGCCGTCTGGGCGACCGCTTCTCGTACCTGGGTGGTCTGCCGACCGCTGAAGTCTACGCCGCTGCCTACAAGGCACTGGGCGTGCCGGTCTATTCCTCGGCGGTGTTCAACTTCGTACCTAAACTGGCGATGGATTTCTACCACGCCATCGCCCGTGACGACCACGAGGCAGTCGGCAAGTACATCGACGATTTCTTCCTGCCTTACCTGGAAATCCGTAATCGCAAGGCGGGCTACGCCGTCAGCATCGTCAAGGCCGGTGCGAAAATCGCAGGCTACGACGCAGGTCCCGTCCGTGCGCCACTGACCGACCTGACCCCGGACGAGTGCGACATGCTCGCCGCCCTGATGGACAAGCAAGGCAAGCAATAACACCTTCAAAGACCTAACCGCTGAGCGATCAGCGGTTTTGTCGTTGGAATGCATGACCCGTACAGGTAGAGGCAGACGTCGCCGCGACACCTCTAAGGGGCCTGTAGCGCTACACCCAAAAACAGATTTACCCGCGTAAAAAAATAACTAGTGGGAGTTCAACCAATGCAATCGTCCAAGCCGACGCACGTCCGCTATTTGATCCTGTTGATGCTGTTTCTGGTCACCACGATCAACTATGCCGACCGTGCCACCATCGCAATCGCCGGCTCCAGCATCCAGAAAGACCTCGGTATCAGTGCTGTCACGCTGGGCTACATCTTTTCTGCATTTGGCTGGGCCTACGTGGCCGGTCAGATCCCCGGTGGCTGGCTTCTCGACCGTTTCGGTTCGAAGAAAGTCTACGCCCTGAGCATTTTCACCTGGTCGCTGTTCACCCTGCTGCAAGGCTATGTGGGTGAGTTCGGTATCTCCACCGCGATCGTTGCGCTGTTCATGCTGCGCTTTCTGGTGGGCCTGGCCGAAGCGCCATCCTTCCCCGGCAACGCTCGTATCGTTGCGGCCTGGTTCCCGACCGCCGAACGCGGCACGGCGTCGGCCATCTTCAACTCCGCGCAATATTTCGCCACGGTGCTGTTCGCGCCGCTGATGGGCTGGATCGTCTACACCTACGGCTGGCAACACGTGTTCATCGTCATGGGCGCGGCGGGCATCGTCTTCTCCGCCATCTGGATGAAGGTCATCTACAGCCCGCGCAACCATCCACGTATCAACCAGGCCGAGATTGATCACATCGCCAGCAACGGCGGCATGGTCGATATGGATCAGGAAAAATCGAAGTCCAAAAAGGACGCCAACAGCGGTCCGAAATGGGACTACATCAAGCAGTTGCTGACCAACCGCATGATGCTGGGTATTTACCTGAGCCAGTACTGCATCAACGGTATTACCTACTTCTTCCTGACCTGGTTCCCGGTTTACCTGGTGCAGGAACGCGGCATGACCATCCTCAAGGCGGGCATCATTGCATCGCTGCCGGCCATCTGTGGCTTCATCGGTGGTGTGTTGGGCGGGATCATCTCCGACTACCTGTTGCGCAAAGGCCACTCGCTGACCTTCGCCCGCAAGGCGCCGATCATTGGCGGTCTGCTGCTGTCGACGTCCATCGTGACCTGTAACTATGTCGACATCGAATGGATGGTCGTGGGTTTCATGGCCCTGGCATTCTTCGGCAAAGGCGTAGGCGCACTGGGCTGGGCTGTGATGTCCGATGTATCGCCCAAGCAGATCGCCGGCCTGAGCGGCGGCCTGTTCAACACCTTCGGTAACATTGCATCGATCACCACCCCGATCGTGATTGGTTACATCATCAGCACCACCGGCTCGTTCAAATGGGCACTGGTGTTCGTCGGCGCCAACGCGCTGCTGGCGGTGATCAGTTACATTTTCATCGTGGGTGAAATCAAGCGTGTGGAATTGATAGAGCCGCCAGTCAAGGGGCCATTGCCGACCGATCCGGCCAGCAACCTTTCCGAAGCAAAATCCTGAGGAAACCGTGATGAACCTGATTCAACATGCCGATTCCCCACGTTACATCCGGCTGCATGCGCTGGATAACGTGGTGGTCGTGGTCAACGACCAGGGTGTGCCGGCCGGAACCGAATTCGATAACGGCCTGGTCACTGTCGATAACGTACCGCAGAGCCACAAGGTCAGCACCGTTGACCTGGCCGAGGGCGACGCCGTGATTCGTTACGGCCACACCATTGGCTACGCTCTGCAACCGATACCGCGTGGCAGTTGGGTCAGGGAAGACCAGTTGCGTATGCCGTCAGCGCCTGCGCTCGACAGCCTGCCGATGTCTGACGCAGTACCTGCGAAGGGCGAGCCGCTGGAGGGCTATACCTTCGAGGGCTATCGCAACGCCGATGGCACGGTAGGCACCCGCAATATTCTGGGGATCACCACGACCGTGCAGTGCGTGACCGGCGTGCTCGACTTTGCGGTCAAGCGCATCCGTGACGAACTGCTGCCCAAATACCCGAACGTCGATGACGTGGTGGCCCTGACCCACAGTTACGGCTGTGGCGTGGCCATTACCGCCACCGACGCCTACATCCCGATCCGCACCGTGCGCAACCTGGCGCGCAACCCGAACCTGGGTGGCGAGGCGCTGGTGATCAGCCTGGGCTGTGAAAAGCTGCAGGCCGGTCAAGTGATGCACGAGGGCGACAGCTCGGTGGACCTCAGCGAGCCATGGCTCTACAAGCTTCAGGATTCCAGCCACGGCTTCAATGAAATGATCGAGCAGATCATGGACCTGGCCGAGGTACGCTTGAAGAAGCTGGACCTGCGTCGTCGCGAGACGGTGCCAGCCTCGGAGCTTATTCTGGGCATGCAGTGCGGTGGCAGCGATGCGTTTTCCGGCATCACGGCCAACCCGGCGCTGGGCTATGCGTCGGACCTGTTGCTGCGTGCAGGGGCGACGGTGATGTTTTCCGAAGTGACCGAAGTACGTGATGCCATTTATTTGCTGACTTCACGTGCGCAGGATCAGGACGTCGCTCAGGCGCTGGTGCGCGAGATGGACTGGTACGACCGTTACCTGGCCAAGGGCGAGGCAGATCGCAGCGCCAATACCACGCCGGGCAACAAGAAGGGTGGGTTGTCGAACATTGTCGAGAAGTCCCTGGGGTCGATCGTCAAGTCCGGCAGCAGCGCCATCAACGGCGTATTGGGCCCTGGCGAGCGGGTCAACAGCAAAGGGCTGATCTTCTGCGCCACGCCAGCCAGCGATTTTGTGTGCGGCACGCTGCAACTGGCGGCCGGGATGAACCTGCACGTGTTCACCACCGGGCGCGGTACACCTTACGGTCTGGCGATGGCTCCGGTGGTCAAGGTCTCGACCCGCACCGAGCTGGCCCAGCGCTGGCCCGACCTGATCGACATCGACGCAGGGCGTATCGCTACCGGGCGTGCAAGCATCGAGGACCTTGGCTGGGAGCTGTTCCACTACTACCTGGAAGTGGCCAGCGGCAAGAAAAAGACCTGGACCGAGCACTACCGTCTGCACAACGACATCACCCTGTTCAACCCCGCGCCCATTACCTGAGTGTGTCGGGGCGTAGTCCCGGCAGGTGAAGTCGAGACTTTCGCGCAGTCCGCTGCTTTCCCGAAGCAGCGGACCTCTCTCAGGCAACGGTCTGATAGACATTCACATTGGCCTCGTCAAAACGGCGGCCATAGCCTCGACAAAAGACCCTGGATGGCGAACGAGCACCTGGTGCAGTTGCTGCCAGCCGCTTCATTTTCTCTATTTGATTGAAAGTGTTAATGAATTTGACGGCTTCTTTCTTTGCAATAAAGAGATCAGTATCCGCAGCAGGTGTGTAGCCTGCCTGGTGCATCCGGCCATTCAAGCTAGCCATTTTCACTTTTTTCGATACTGGCCTGCCTGATGCTGGCCAAGGAGATCTTTCTTGTCTTTCAAACAACCGATGTCCTGGGCTTCTGCGGCCTTGATGGTTGCACTCGGTAGCCAGGCTGTTCAGGCTGCGTCCCCCGCCAAGCTTCCAGAAGACAAGCCCGTTGGGAAAATCGAACAGGTCTTCGCGTTCCATGACGCGATGCCGACAGGCGTCAGCGTCACTGAAACAGGACGTATTTTTGTCAACTTCCCGCGTTGGGGCGACAAGGTGCCGTTCACTGTAGGCGAATTACGCGACGGCAAAGTGGTGCCTTACCCTGACAGCGCCTTGAACCAGGCGGACCCGCAACATCCCGAGAAGGGATTCATCAGCGTCCAGAGCGTCGTCGCTGACGGCCTGGGCCATCTGTGGATACTCGATACCGCTGCACCTGAATTCTCTAAACCGGTCGCTGGCGGCGCCAAGCTGGTGGCCGTAGATCTCAAGACCAACAAGGTCGTCAAGACGTTGGTTTTCCCTGAGAACGTCATTCTGCCAGGCACCTATGTCAACGATATGCGGTTTGACTTCAGCGCTGGCAAGGAAGGCGTGATTTATGTCACCGACTCGTCTGTCAGTGGCCCCGGCGCAATCATTGTCATGGACATTGCCACCGGCAACGCCGTACGGCGCTTGAGTGGCGCTGCCTCGACGTCGGCAGACCCGGCCTTCGTGCCAAGGGTTGAAGGTCAGATTCTGAAAATGCGTAACGCTGACGGGACCAGCAAACCCTTTGCGGTTGCTTCCGACGGTATCGCCTTGTCCTCGGATCGCCAGACACTTTATTTTTCCCCGCTCTCCAGCAGACATCTGTATTCGGTGCCGACAAAGCTGCTGCGCGACCCTGCCGTGACTGAGGATCAGCTCGTCGAAGCGGTACAGGATCTAGGAGAGAAAGGCCCGTCGGATGGGTTGGAGGCTGACAGCGATGGCGCGATCTACGCTGGCGACTATGAAGATAACAGCATTCGCAAACGTCTTGCGGACGGGACCTGGCAGACGATTGCTCACGATCCTCGAATGCTGTGGCCGGACACGTTGTCTGTGGCAACTGACGGGTACCTCTACTTCATTGCCAATCAGCTGCATCGCCAGGCACTGTTTCATGGCGGCAAGGATTTACGGGAAAAGCCCTACAGCCTGTTTCGGGTGAAGGTCGACGCCACACCGGCCAAGACGCGCTGAGTTCGCGCCCCACTGAAGAATGAACTGCGCCCCAAGGATTGGACTGGTGTCCAACTTCTGGGGCGCAGTTCAGAAACGCGTTTTTGTGGGATCAGACCGGGCGGCGCTCCCACGAACGTTGCAGGACGAGCGCCTTGGCCCGGCCAGGCCTGTATCTATGTTGCATCACCCACCGGACACTTCCCCCACCACGTTGCGCACGTAATCAGGCGTGAGCACGTTGTACCAGAGCAGTATTGTCGACACCAGAATCGTCACGAGCACCAGCACACCCAAGCCCCACACTGCGGCCGCGTAGAGCGGTGCGTTGCCGGGTGGCAGGCGCATAAAGGTGCCAATGCCGATGACAAGCAGAAAGGTCGAATGGATGGCGGCAAGCCCCAGCACCAGAATCATCAGCCAGCGGCTGGGGTACAGCCCTGCAAGACCGGCGATGAAAAACGGGGTGATGGTGTAAGTGGCGAAGCCGATGCACTGGTTGAGCGTTGGCCGCGCTTCAGAGGTGCGTGACAGCCAGCGGATGAACGTGCCCATCAGCGCCGTACCGGCCAGAATGGCGATGTAGAGCAGCGCGCACAATTGCAGCGCGCTTTTCGTGCTCAACCAGACCCGATCCTCAAGCGTCATGCTCCAGCCCACCCGTGTCGTACCGATGCAGAGGCAGACGGCCGGAATCAGGCCCAACAAGATCAGGTGCGGCAGGTATTGGCGTGGGCTGCGCTCTTCCTCGTCGCGTCTGTCTCTCCAGGCGTGGGCGGGGCGAGTAAACAGTCTGATGATAAATGCGTTCATGACATTCCCTCCGATGGCGAAAGGGCCTCGCAGGTCCTTGAAAGCCTCTTCGGATTGAATACGGCATGACGCAATGGTTTCACCGTTCTGGACCGATGGCGTTCGACCTCTCGGGAAAACCCTGATTTTTCCTACTTCTCTGAACTTTAAGACCTTCTCAAGCCTCTTCTACAGTAAGGGTGTCCGGTCTGGACGCCTTCGTTGAATGTGCAGGAGATTTCAAATGCCTTGGATATCGGAAAATCATTTGTGGCTGTTTGCGGCGATTACGGCATTGATCGTGATTTCGGATATATGGGCGGTGATGCGTGTGCGTAAAAGCGTCACAGAGTCCAGCAACAAGCTGATGTGGATCATCGTGATTGTGGCGGTGCCGATTCTTGGCGTTCTGGCGTTGCTGGTGGCAGGTCCGCGTCACGTCGATACGCCAGCCAAGCCCGAGCAGCAGAGCACCAAGTACTGACTCAGTCAGCAGTACGTCTTCCCTGACCCCTTGCAGGCCGTCAACGCTCGACTGTCTGCAGAGGTGACTGCCCAACGCCTGCAACGCGCAAGCCCATCGCGATCCCGTTCCTGTCTGGGCATTTTCCAGCTGTCGCCTCAAAGCCGCGGGGTTACGCCTGAGTTCATCGCCGATGATGAATGATGAGCGGTCTAGTGGAAAAAATGGAAAAGTCTGCAATTCTTTTGCAATGACGAGGTGTTTAGATGCTCGTCATCAAGACTTCAGCAAGGAGAGAGCGTATGTCGATCATTACCAAGTGGGCGTTGCAGGCTGTTGCATTGTTTTTGCTGGGTTGGGTGGCGACCGTGACAGCCAACTGGAGCAACACCGTTGTCAGTGGAACCGGCAATGATCGTCTGGCAGAACTGAATACCTCGGCCCTGAGCAACACTGCGGTCATGGTATCCAAGACCCCGACCCTGTCGCCGGAACACGCTGAGTGATGAACGGCTGAGCGGGCGAGTGCGTCACTTTTTCGCAGGCAAAAAAATGGCCCACAACAGGGTGGGCCAAATGGGATTCATCAAAGGAGTGGGTTCAATTTACCCAGCCTGACGTGAAGAGGATGTGAAATGGATGTCACTGAAACGAGAACGGTTTCGAGTTTTTTGCAGGCGGGAATCAAGCGAGGGGCGTAACAGAAAGCGTCGCTGACAGCGCAACGACGCTATCGGGAGTGGCTCAGCGGGCCATGGCCCTGGATTGTCTTACTGTTGCGGCATTCATGACCGCCGGTGGCAGGGAATGAGGCGCGTCGATTCTGGATTTCATGCGATCCGCAAACTCTTTGGCTTCCTGCCAGCTCCGGCACGTGACCGGGTAATCGTCCAGCTTCACGACCCAGTGGGCCCCGTAAACACCTTCTTCTATTCGGATAAGCATCGTTGGCATCTCCTGTCAGCAAGGATGAGTCTGTGCCGATCACCGGCGCGAAATCAGACCGCCGAATCCTGCGCCGAAAACCGACATTGAGCCACAAAAAAATACAAATCCCGACAAATGCGTTTTCAGCGAAACCTGCCGCTGGAAAACCGTTCGGCCTGTGTTTTCAAGGGTGAGCCTGACGCAGACGTGTGACAGCTTGATGTTGATCGAACTCAGAACGCCAGCTTGAACCCGATCATCCCCAGCATGATTGCCAGGAACGGGCGCAACAGATCGTCGGAAACGCGGCCGGCCATGTGGCTGCCCAGGTAGATCCCTGGCAGCGAGCCCATCAGCAGCCAGCCCAACAGCTCCCAGTTCATGTTGCCCATACTGGCGTGGCCCAGGCCTGCAACCAGGGTCAGAGGGACTGCATGGGCGATTTCCGTGCCCACCAGACGGCGGGTCGGCAGGAGTGGATAGAGGATGAACAGCGCCACGGTGCCGAGCGCGCCTGCGCCAATGGACGTCAGTGCGACCATGGTGCCGAGGATAAGGCCCGTGATGACCGTCAGTACCGTCAGGCTCCTGCCAGCAAAAAACGAATGCCCGTCGCCACGACCGTGGGCGAACGCCAGCAGCCGTTTCTTGAACAGCACGGCCAGTGCGGTCAGCAGCAGTACAAAACCCAGTGCCTGTTTGATGATGGCGTTCAGGGCGTCGGGCGCGGCATGCAGAGTGCTCAGAAACCACAGCGTCATCAGCACCGCGGGCACGCTGCCCAGCGTCAACAGACCGGTAATCTTCCAGTCGATGTTGTCGTTCTTTCTGTGAACCAGCACGCCACCTGACTTGGTGATCGCGGCGTACAGCAGGTCAGTGCCCACGGCGGTTGCCGGGTTGATACCGAACCACAACAGAATCGGGGTCATCAGCGAGCCGCCACCGACCCCGGTCATGCCCACGATGAACCCGACCACCAGACCTGCAACAACAAACCCCAAACCACCCGCTTCCATATCCAACCCTGTCAAGCAAACGTATCAGGCAAAAAGTGGCGGGCAGCATAGCGGCTTATGTTATTAACGGTTATGAAGTTGTGATCTAAGGTTATAACCGTTTCTCGCGCTCGCACGAGGCGATGGCCGCTTCGGCAGCGCTTTGCAAGCGTTGCTCGGGACCCAGCCAGTCCAGCAGCGCTTCGGCTTCCATGGGTTTGGCGATCAGGTAACCCTGGCCTTCATCGCAACCCCATTGTTTCACCAGGCGTTGTATCTCGTGCGTCTCGATGCCTTCGGCGACCACGCAGTAGCCCAGTTTTTTTGCCAGGCCAATCAGCGCTTTCACCAGACGCTGGTCGGTTTTATCCGAGGCCAGGTTGCGAATCAACGACTGATCCAGCTTGACGGTGGTGGCTGGCAACTGACGAAGGTAATTCCAGTTGCTGTACCCGGTGCCGAAGTCATCGATAGCCACATCCATGCCCAGTTCTCGCATCCGCTCCAGTTGGCTGCGCACTTCTGCCGGGTTCTGCATCAGGGCGCCTTCGGTGAATTCCAGTTCGAAGCGCGTCGGGGCGATAGCGTGCTGGCGCAACAGGCTGATCATCCGGTCGGTGAACGCCGGACCGGTCAGGTCCTCGGGCGTGACGTTGATCGCGATGCGGAAATCGAAGCCCTGACGCTGCCAACTGGCGGCCTGCTCGATCGCCGTCTTGAGCACCCACAGGCTCAACGGACGCATGAGCGCCGTCTTCTCGGCCAGCGGCACGAACTCGGCTGGGCCGATAGGCCCCAGTGTAGGGTGGTTCCAGCGCAGCAGCGCCTCAACGGATGTGCACATGCCTGAGGTCAGGTCGATGCGCGGCTGAAACACCAGTCGCAACTGATCGCTGGAACGCACGGCGTTGGTCAGTGAGCTGAGCAGTTTAAAGGCGCGCTGCTGCGCGGCATCGGAATGCGACTCGTACATCGCCCAGCCCACGTTGCGGTCACGCGCGTTATCGGCGGCACTGATGGCCATACGCATCCAGTCCTGCTCGGCCGGGGCGTCATGCTGCACCTTGTTGTCCAGCACCACGACACCCAGCCCAACCTGCATCTGCACAGGAATACCACGGCACTCCACAGGTGCCTGGAAGTCATTGATGATCGAGTGAAACATCTCCTCACTGGTCGTGTCGCCCGGCAGCAGAAAGCCGAACCGGGTTGGGCTGACCTTGTACAGCGAGCAATCGGCCGGTAACAGCTGTTGCAGGCGCTGTTTGATCGCGATGACCAGGTCCTGGGAGAAGCTGTAGCCGAACGCCTTGACGATGTCGTTCAGAAACACTGGCGTAATCATGTCCACGGCGACCAGTCGATAAGCCTGCCGGGAGTTGAGCGCCTGGGTGATGTCCTCCTGCAAGCGCGAGCGGTTGTACAGGCCGGTCGGCTGGTCAATGAAGCAGCTGAGCCTGAGACCGACGATCCGCTGCATCACCAGTGACGCAAAGCGCAGAAGCATCGAGGATTGCCTGGCACTCATGGGCTCGCGTGGCTTGGTGTCGATAACGCACAGACTACCCAGCGCGATGCCATCGTCGGTGATCAGCGGCGCGCCTGCGTAATAGCGGATGTTCGGGTGCCCGGTCACAAGGCTGTTGTCCATGAACCGCTCATCGAGCGTGGCGTCCGTCACTTCAAACAGCTCATCGCTCAGAATGGTATAGGCGCAGAAGGACACATCGCGCGGTGTCTCCTGGGCGGCCAGACCGATCCTGGCGCGAAACCACTGACGGTGTTCGTCAACAATGGAAATGAGGGCGATGGGCGTCTCGAAAAACTCGGCGGTCATCGCGACGATTTCATCGAAGACCTCGTCAGCGGTGTTTTCAAGCACGCACAGTTCCGTAATGCGCAACAGGCGTTGCGATTCGTTGAACGGAATAGGGGCGCAAGCGTTCATGAGTTTCCTGGAGATGAGGCGAGTGATGACTATATGACATCACAAAGTTCAATTTATCAGCGCAGCTTTGTTATCCCTAATGGTTTGAGGCCTGCTCGTGAGCGAAACAGAGCGATAAAACGTCGCCGAGTGCGTACCAGATCCGTTGAAAATCGAACTGAAAGGGCATTTTTGAACGAAATTTGGCGATTTTGATTGGAAGTCACCATTCGTCGTTCAGTTCTTAAATTTTTTGATCGAATGCCTGGCCCCCGATTTCAGCCAGCCTGGCCGAGCAAAAAACCAGTGGTCTCGGGGGGCGCAGTCAAACCGACTGAATCGCGCGATGTGGTGTTTTTTATCTTATTGAATTAACAGTGTTTTCGAATTTTCATGGGCGTCTTGACCGCTCGCTACCCCTTCACAACCCCTTACCTTTTTGTGTGACACAGTTCGTGAAAATAGTTCCGCACGGGAATTATTTGTTTTTTCCCCGGTCTGTTTCACGCTCGTTACAAAATATTACCCAGTTCGCCGTGACGCCCTGCGCAGGCCTTCCAGCCGTGCGGCGCGCACTGTGGGGACGAGTCATGTCCTGAATTTTTTGATGCGGCCTGTGCCCGGGCCGATGCTCAGGCGCCGCATCCCTGACTATTTATCTGTTGCATCACCTCCACCCTCAGGGTGGCGTGCGGGCATGTCCGTGTCGGACTGCTTTTAATGATTCGACATTGCTTCGAGATCTGGAATATGGACGTTCGTCACCTGGAGTTTCTCGCCCGTCAGCCGTCGGCTGCCGTTGCCCCTCGCACGCGCTTTCTCGGCATGCCCAAGCGTCTGCTCGCCTTGTTGCTGGCCAACGTCATGTTCTGGCAACCGATCTGGGCACAGGCGGACGGCATTGCGGTCAGCGGTGGCACCCCGACGTCGGTAGGGCAGGCGGGCAACGGCGTGCCCGTGATCAACATCGCCGCGCCCAACGGGGCCGGTCTCTCACATAACCAGTTCAAGGATTACAACGTCGGCAGCGAGGGCGTGATCCTCAATAATGCGACGAACGCTGTCCAGGGCACTCAACTGGGCGGCAACATCCTGGGCAACAGTCAGTTGGGCGGGCGCGCCGCCAGCACCATCCTCAACGAGGTCAATGGCGGCAATCCCAGCAAACTCAATGGTTACACCGAGGTTGCCGGCCAAGGCGCACGAGTCATCATCGCCAACCCCTATGGCGTGAGTTGCAGCGGCTGCGGCTTCATTAACACGCCCCGCGTGACCCTGAGCACAGGTAAACCTGTCCTCGACGCAAGCGGCAAGCTCGATCACTTCGAAGTTGATGGCGGCGCGATCACCATCGACGGGCAAGGGCTGGATGCCAGCACGGTTGATCAGTTCGACATCATCACCCGCTCGGCGAAGATCAATGCCGATATCTACGCCCGACAACTCAACGTCATCACCGGTGCCAACGACGTCAATGACGACTCGCTGGCGACCACCGCCCGTGCGGGCAACGCTGCCGACAAACCCCAGTTGGCCATCGACTCTTCCGCGTTGGGCGGCATGTACGCCAACTCGATCAAACTGGTTGGCACCGAACAGGGCGTTGGCGTGCGTACGGCTGGCAACATGGCGGCCAGTGGCGGCGATATCCAGATCGATGCCAACGGTCATCTGAACATGGCACAGGCTTCGGCCCAGGGCGCACTGAACGTCACGGCACCCAGCGTCGAAATGACCGGCCGGACTTATGCGGGCAGTGCCAACGTGCGCACGCCGGGCGAACTGGTCAACCAGAAGAGTCTGGCCGTGCGCGAGCGTGTCGACGTCAGCGCAGGCAAGGTCACCAATAACGGGGTCATCGCCTCGGGCATCGAAAGCGATAACAGCCTTAACGACCGGGGCGATGTGAGCATCACCAGCCCCGTGCTCAGCAACACGGGCAACATCGAAGCCAGCCGCTCCCTGAACGTGACGGCCGATCGCAACCTGACCAACCAGGGCGTTGTGCAGGGTGCGAACGTGACACTCGGCAGCGCCCGGATCACCAACCAGGGCCTGAATGCACGGATCGTTGGCGAGCAATCGCTGGCGCTCTCGACGCCGGCCATCGTCAATCTGGACGGTGTGATCCGCTTCGGCACGGGGCAGGCAGTCACGTTGCAACTGCAGAGCCTGAGCAACCGAAACGGTTTGATTCAGGCCTCCAACGGCAGCCTGGACCTGAGCGTCGATGACCTGGACAACAGCGACGGCCAGATTGCCGCCAACGACCTGACGGTTAAAGCCGACACGCTCATCAACCGCTCCGGCCTGCTGTCTGCCAGCACCGGTGATGCGCGAGTCGTGGCGCGTCGCTTGCTGGATAACAGCTCCGGCACCGTACAGGCGCAGAACCTGCTGACACTCACCGCCGGTGACGTGATCAATCAGAGCGGCCGCCTCCTGGCCGTCAAGGGCGATCTGGACCTCAAAGCCCGGAGCCTCGATAACCGCAAGGGCAGCGTGCTCGGTGCAGGCGTCAACGTGGCAACCGCTGGCGGGCAGATCGATAACCGGGGCGGGAAGATGGTCGGCGACCGCATCGACCTCAGCGCCGCCGGGTTGAACAACGGCGACCAAGGGCTGATTGCCGCAGGTGCGCGAGGCCTGAGCCTGACCTTTGATCAAGTGGCTACGCAGGCACAGCTGCTCAACCGCAAAGGGCAGATTCAGAGCGATGGCAGCCTGCTGCTGACCGGTGCCTGGCTGGATAACAGCGCGGGCACAGTATTGGGTCAGACCATCACGGTCGAAACGCCGCGCCTGATCAACGATGAAAAAGGCGCGCTGGTGGGTAACGGCGGCGACGTCACCCTGAAAGTCAGTAACGTGCTGAGCAACCTGACCGGTCTCATTGATGCAGGCGGCAGCCTGGTCACTGTCAGCGGTGCATCCCAGGTCAACAACCAGGGCGGCACCGTGCGCGGTAATCGCCTGAGCCTTCAATCGACCACCTTGCGCAACGGCCAGAAAGGCCAGTTGATTGCAGGCTCCGGCGGGCTGACGTTTACCGGCAGCGCGCTGGACAACAACGGCGGCACGTTGCTGACCACCGGTGGCCTGACCCGTCTGGAACTGGGCAAAGGCACTATCAGTAACGTAGGCGGTACGATTCAGGGCGACAGCGTTGACGTCACGGCAGGCTCGCTGAACACCAGCAGCGATGGCACGCAGGCGGGCATGGTTGCCAGCCTCAAGGACGACCTGAAGCTGACTGTCGATTCGCTGACCAGCAACGCGGGCAAGCTCTTTGCCAAGACCGCACTGCTGTTCAACGGCGCCACGCTGTCGAACACCGGCGGCGGCCAGATCAGCGGCAACACGGTCGACATCACGGCCAGCAATCTGATTAACCGTGGTGGCCTGATCGAGTCCAACACCTCGCTGGCCCTCAAGGGCGACACGCTGGACAACAGCGCGTCGGGGCAACTCCGCGCGCTGAACACAGCCACCGCCGACAGCACGGCTGCATCGACTCCCGCTGCGGCGGCTGCGGCCAACAACAGCACGTTCGACTTCGCCAGCAGCGTCAACAACAGCAACGGCAGCATCGAGATCGGCAATCAGGCGTTCACCCTGAAATCCAAAGCGCTGGACAACCGATCCGGCACCATCGAGCACGCCAACAGCGGCGTCATGACCCTCGATTTTGATCGCGTGACGGGCGCAGCCGGCAGCATCACTACCCTGGGTGATGGCGACTGGCATTTCGGCACGGTCAACGGTCTGGGCCGCGTGCAGCTCAACCGCGCGCTGACTTACACCAGCGACTCGCTGTCGCTGCTGGCCGGAGATCGGCTGGCCAGTGGCACAGGCCTGACGCTTAACCTGAAAAACCTCGACAACGGTGGCGAACTGCTCAGCGACGGCGACCTGACGCTGAACCTGACCGGCGACATGACCAACAGTGGGCGTTTGTCCGCGCAGAAACTGCTGACCCTCAACGCCAACAACGTCAGCCAGAACGGCGGCCGGATCGGTGCCGGGACCGACGCACGCCTGAACCTGAGCGGCGCGCTTTACAACCTGGGTTACCTGACAGCGCGTCAAACCCTGCAGATCAACGCCGCGCAGATCGACAACCGTGGCACGCTGGGCGCACAGGGCAACGTCAACCTCAACGCTGGCAACGGCATCACCAACGGTGCGGACTCGTTGTTGTTCAGCGGCGGCACGATGGCCTTGCGCAGCGGCTACTTCAGCAACCTCTACGGTGATGTCTACAGCCGTGGCGACCTGAGCGTCGCCAACGTCGATGGCAGCCCGGCGCAACGGTTCAGCAACCTGTCCGGTACGGTGGAGAGCGAAGGCAACATCCTGCTCAGCGCCAGCGCTGTGGAAAACGCCAAGGCTGAATTCGAACTGGGCCAGAAGGTGATCTCCGGCCGCCTGGACTGGCAGTGCGGTCAGCATTGCGGCGGCCACGACTCGTTCAAACGCGGCCTGATCAACATCGACCAGACCCTTCTGGAAACCGCCAGCAAGGACTCGGCACCCGCGCGACTGGTGGCAGGCAAGGACCTGACCATTCAGGCGGGTAACGTGCAGAACCGCTACAGCCTGATGGCCGCGAACCAGAACCTGAGCATCACCGCCAACGACTTGCTCAATCAGGGCGCTTCCGAGCGCACCGGACAAAACAACATCCAGATCGGCACACCGGGGCGTATCGACACCGGTTACTGGGATCAGATGGAGTTCGTCGACGTTCCGGCCTTCAACGCCGCCGTCGCCGCAGGCAACTTTGACCTGGCCCGATTCGAACTGCTCAAGGCCCGCTCTGCCGACAGCCGTTTCGCCGAGCTGAGTAACAGCACGACCTGGACGGACAACCCGCAACCCAAATACGCCGCCACGCTACAGGCGGGCGGCACCGTGAACCTCAACGTCGCACGAACCGTGCAGAACGGCTCGCTGCGTGCCAACAACACGCCCGAAATACTGACCGGCACGCTGGGTGAAGATCAGACCGGCGCGAAGCTTGGCGGCATCGACATCACGATCAACAAGCAGGCCACCGATGCGACCGCCGCCAGCCTCGCCGCTGTGCAGCCGGTTCAGCGCGTGGCCGCCGACGGCAGTGTGCAGACCGTTTTCACACCGGTGGACTACAGCGGCTTTCCGTTCGCGACCATCGACCCCACGGCTGGCGCGACCTTTCAACTGCCCAAGGGCGATTACGGCCTGTTCATCCGCAACCCCGACCCGTCCAGCCGTTACCTGATCGAGACCAATCCGAACCTGACCGACCTGTCGCAGTTCCTGGGCTCGGATTACGTCCTCGACAAGCTCGGCATCAGTGCTGACAGCAACTGGCGTCGCCTGGGGGACGGGCTCTACGAACAGCGTCTTATCCGCGACTCCGTGCTGGCGCAAACCGGCCGCCGCTTCCTCGCCGACGGCCTTACCAGCGATTACGACCAATACCGCTACCTGATGGACAACGCCCTGGCCAGCAAGGACGCGCTCCATCTGAGCCTCGGCGTTTCGTTGTCTGGCGAGCAAGTCAGCGCCCTGACCCACGACATCGTGTGGATGGAAAACCGCGTCATCGACGGCCAGAAAGTCCTCGTGCCCGTGCTCTACCTGGCCCAGGCCGACTCGCGAAATGTGCGCGGCAACAGCCTGATTCAAGGCCGTGACCTGAACCTGATCGCCGGTGGCGACCTGGTCAACGTCGGCACCCTGCGCGCCAGCAATAACCTTAATGTGCGCAGTGAAGGCAGCATCTATCAGGGCGGTCTGGTCGATGCAGGCAACAACCTGCAGATGCTTGCGCAGGACAGCATCCGCAACGCCATGGCCGGAGAAATCCGCGGCGGGCAAGTCAGTGTGCAGGCCGTCAAAGGCGACATCCTCAACGACCGCACCGCGATTCAGGTGCGCGACGGCGCAGGTACGCGCACCATCACCGACACCGGCAGCACCATCACCGCCCGTGAAAACCTGGTGGTCAACGCCGGGCGCGACATCACCAACTTCGGCACCCTGCGCGCAGGCGGCGACACCACCCTCAAGGCCGGCAACGACATCAACCTGCTCGCCAAAGTCGACCGCAGCGAGAAACACCAACTCAGCGATGGCGGCCATAAATCCAGCATCACCACCGACGTCAAGAGCCTCGCCTCGAACGTGACGGCGGGCGGTAATGAGACGGTGGAGGCGGGGCGGGATGTGAAGGTGCTGGCCAGCACCGCATCAGCTGCCAGAGATCTGAATATTCAGGCCGCCCGTGATCTGTATGTCACGTCTGCCACGGATGTTCATAACGTTGATGGCAAGGAGAAAGACGGCAAGAAACGCATCACGACTTCAAACGGCCAGACGACGCAGCTGGCGAGCGTACTGACAGCAGGCAACGACTTTGCCAGTCTGACTGGGCGCGATACGACGCTGGTGGCCAGCAAAATCACAGCGGGTAATGAAGCTTACTTGTATGCCGGTAAAGACCTGAGCCTTGAAGCCGCTGAGAACTCCAATACCTCCTACTACTCGGAGACTAAAAAAGGCTCGTGGGGCAAAAAGAGTTCGAGGATGACAGAGAGCGACAGTGCGCAGGCTGTTGCGTCGGTTGTTCAGGCCCAAGGCAAGAGTACGGTCGTCGCAGTCAACGACATCAACCTGACAGGCTCCACCGTTAAAAGTGAAAACGGCGAGCTGGCGGTACTGGCAGGCAATGATGTGAACCTTGGTGCGGCCCGTAATACAGATTTCAGTCAGTCGGCAAAGTCGAAATCGGGTGGGCTGGGGCTCTCCAGCACCAGCAAAACGAGTAGTGACTCAGCCACAACCACGTCACTGACCGGCTCTACGCTCAGCGGCAATACCTCGCTGGTACAAGCTGGACACGACGTGGTGGTGTCTGGCAGCAACATCGTTTCTACAGACGCAACCAACGTACAGGCGCGCAACGATATCCGTATCGAAAGTGCTGCCGAGACATTCAATGCCGAACACCGACAGTCGACTAAAAAGTCCGGCTTGATGGGAACCGGCGGTATTGGCGTCACGTTGGGTTCCTCCAAGAACACCTACCAGCAAAGCACTGAAAGCACGACACAAAAAGTCAGCACTGTCGGCAGTGTTTTGGGGGATGTGAATGTCACCGCTGGCAAAGATCTCAATGTTATTGCTTCGGATATCGTCTCTGGCAAAAACATACGTCTTACCGGCCAGAACGTAAGCATCCTGGATGCAGCGAGTAATGCTTCGACGCGTTCCCTTCAGGAAAGCAAAAAGGGTGGGGTGACGCTGGCGCTCTCCGGCGTTGTGGGCGAGGCAGTGAATGCCACTGTGCAGAACGCCCAGGAGGCCAAACATGAAGAAGACACTCGCCTGTCGGCGCTTCAGGGCGTCAAGGCAGGTCTTTCGGGGTATCAAGCGTGGCAGGGAGCGCAGTCCCTGGAGTCAGGCGCACAGGCCGGAAGCTTCTTCGGCATTGCGTTGTCTCTGGGCGGGCAGACGTCCAGCTCCACCCAGCTCGAAGAGCAAAGCGTCAGCCAAGGCAGCAGCATCACCGCAGGCAATAACCTCAGCGTCATTGCGACTGGTAATGGTCAGTCAGCGGCTGAGGATGGTGATGTTTCCGTTCGTGGCAGCAAGCTCCAGGCTGGTAATGACGTGTTGTTGTCCGCTGCCAGGGATATCGACCTGCAATCCGGGCTCAACACTCAGAAACTTGACGGCAGCAACAAGAGCGGCGGTGGCGCTGTAGGCATCAGTTTCGGGTTCGGCACCAGCGGTGCAGGTCTGAGCATTTTTGCCAATGGCAATTCCGGGTCTGGCAGAGAAAACGGTAACGGCACAGTCTGGACGGAAACCAGCGTCAACGCGGGCAACCAACTGACGATGAACAGTGGCCGAGACACGACCCTTGAGGGCGCGCAGGTCAGTGGCCAGAAAATTGTTGCCGACATCAAGAGGAATCTGACGCTAAGCAGTCAGCAGGACACAGATCGCTACGACTCCAGACAGTCCAACGTCAGTGGCGGCGCCAGCTTCACTATCGGCACCATGACGGGTAGTGGTTCGGCCAGTGTCAGCCAGAGCAAGATCAAGTCCGACTTTGACAGTGTCAAGGAGCAGACGGGGCTGTTTGCAGGCAAGGACGGGTACCAGATTGATGTGGGTGGGCATACCCAACTCAACGGGAGCGTTATCGGCAGTACGGCCACCGCTGACAAAAACAGATTGAATACCGGCACGCTGGGCTGGACAGATATTCGCAACAAGGCCGAGTTCAGCAGCCAATCCCAAAGCGTTACTGGAGGTACTGGGGGAGGTGTCGGCACCATGTTCACTGGCAACATGGGCAGTCTGCTGCTGGTCGGCTCAAACAACAAAGGTAACGACAAAAGTACAACCTACTCCGCGATATCGAATGGGGAAGTGACGGTCCGTGATCAGGCCCGGCAACAGCAGGACGTCAACACGCTCAGTCGTGACGTGGCGCACGCCAATAATTCTCTGAGTCCTATTTTCGATAAGGAAAAGGAGCAGAAACGACTGCGGCAGGCCCAGTTGATCGCTGATATCGGCAATCAGTCGATGGATATTATCCGCACTCAGGGCTCGATTGAGGCGGCTAAGGCGGGCCAAGCCGAGCTGAAAGATAAACATATGCCTGGGGAAGACCCCAATGCCTCCTATAAGGATCGCCAAGCGTATGTCGAGGCATTGCAGGAAACCAAAGCCTACAAGAGCACCATGGACAAGTACGGCACTGGAAGCAGCTTGCAGCGAGGCGCTCAAGCGTTTACAGCCGCTGTTCAAGGGCTCGCGACCGGGGACTTTACTCAAGCCGTCGTGGGGGCTTCAACGCCTTATCTGGCAGGCGTTATTAAAGACAATACCGGCGATGACCTCGAAGCCCGTTTGATGGCTCATGCGATGCTTGGGGCTGTATTGGCCAAGTCCCAGCAAAACTCTGCGGCCGCGGGTGCGGCAGGTGCAAGCATTGGCGAGCTGATCGCCACACGACTCTACCCAGACACACCTATTGACCAACTGAGCGAGATAGAAAAACAGAACGTTTCCGCGCTCTCGACTCTGGCGGGTGGACTGGTGGGTGGGATTGTCGGGGGCGATGCGGGCAATGCGGTGGCAGGCGCTGGTGCGGCTAAAAACGCTGTCGAGAACAACCAGTTGCGAGGTGCAGAAGACCTGGTGCTGAACCAGAAACGGAAGCAGTTTGCCGACACCTGCGAAGGCGTGTCGTCGGCCGAGTGCCAAGCCTTGTCCAGGGACATCGACAACCTTCTGGAAAAAGCGGGCTCGCTGCTCCCTGAAACAGCGGCGGTCGAGGATGACTTCCTCAAAACCCCGGCGACGACAGTAGAGCCGGGGCAGCTGGTCAACTGCGCGACATCGGGCAACGGTGTGTGTGTTGTTTCGAACACGATGATCCAGACCGACCTGGGGCAGGAATGGGTGCTCGCCCCGGCCAGCTACGAACAGTCGGAAATCTACAAGGCAAAAACGGCGACCGAACTGGCTACTGCCAGTATTCAACTCAACGAAACCTCCAAAGAGCTTTTCGACGCGGGCTGTGCCGGTATGGGGCCAGCGGGCATTGGTTGCCAAGGCTACCTGGCCTTTGGTGGTCAGAACCCCGTCACCGGTCTTGAGGCGACCCCGGCAGAGCGGGTGATGTTTGGCGCACAGGCGGTGCTTAACAGTATGGGGTTGGTTGGTGTAACGTCTGGCGGGGCGGGTGTTGTGGTGAAGCCGTCGGCGTCCGGTGTTGTTTCCGGGGAGACCGGGGTTGTAGGGACAGGCGCTGCGAGCATAGGTGGGGCGGGTAAGGTAGGTCCAAAAGATCTAACAACGAATCTTTCAGAGGTTTGGACTCTTAAACCGACTCAACGAGGGGTAGACATTGAGTCACACCTTGCTAAAACTGAGTATTCACCGCAGAGCGGCTGGTATAACGTAGGGGCCGAAAGAAATGGATATTTCCCGCTTGTTGATTTTCAGAATGGTAATACGCTCGTTAGTCTGAAATCTGTAGATACGGCAGGAAGTACGTGGTTGGGCCGAATGCAAGATCATATTATCGACTTAGGGACAAATGGCGCGAAAGTCAATGGTGTGCCAGCCAATATGGTGCTTGATCTGCGAGTTCAGCCTAGTGGTTCGGCTGCTGCTAAGTCGCTTATCGAATTCGGCCGTGAATATAATGTCAAAGTGATTGTTAAAGAATTCAAGTGAGACCTGAAAAGATGAAGCGATTCAAGTTTGTTTTTGATGTCAAGTCGACCAGTGGTTTGCAGATGCTGGCCTTGGTTGAGGAGCTTTTAAATAAGTTTTCTTCCCCCGCAGTTTTTTTTCTGCATGGGGTTAAGGTTGATATTAAAACGCTTGAAAAGAAAATATTGAAAAAAAAATCTTGGCCTAGTGGTTTGATGTCTGGTGGGTTTGAGCTCCGATTCGGGTTGCTTCCAGCATTGGATTATTGCTTTTTGGTACTAGAAGAATCAGAGGGTCATAGTAATATTAAGCTGGAAGAGGAAATAGGGCCTATTCTCAGTGTTGAAGGTTTTATTCAGGCATGGGTTTCTGATGTCGAATATGATTTTTGGCAGAACGCTACAGACCCTCTAGAGTATGAATGCGTGGGGCGCCCTCTTTCAGGTCTTCCAATGAAGTCTAATGGCTTGCCTCCCCCCTTGGATCAAATGGAAATTGATACCTCAAGGAATCCTGGCCGTAACGTGCTCAGGCAAGGATATATTGAGGCGATTGGAAGCACTATGTGGCTAGGAAAGCTCTTCTGGGAGAGAACTGGTGTGGATGGATTTGCTAGCATTTCGTTGTTGGAAAGCCAGGGATTTAAAGTTTATGAGTGTGATAAGTTTTTTAAAGTTGTAGCGTCTGATAAGGTTTTTTCTGATGGCTCAACTCTAGAAAAACAACGTGCTCTCAGGCGGATTTTATTTGGATTAAATTGACGCTTTAGTTGGTCCAAAAGCGGTAGGGGTTGCGGACGAAACTGCCGGTTCAATAAGGAACGTCAATCCAGGTTATCCAGACGCTGGGCGAACTCATAACTGCGTTAATTGTTCAATTGCTACTGATGCAACACTGGCAGGTAATCCAGCATCTGCATTGCCGATAAACTCCACCAAGGGTGTTCCGTTGACCGTGCTGGAGAAGCAATATGGAGCTAAGTTTAGCGGTGTGTCTTCACCCGAAACCATCACCCAGCACATGATTGGTGGTGGGGACGGCGCACGTGGGATTGTGTTTGCCTCCTATGGTCCAGGTCAGCCAGGCCATGTATTCAACGTGGTTAATCAGAATGGTGCTATTCGTTATCTCGATGGGCAGACTGGAAAGCCGGAAAATATGAGTAATTTTGAGACATTGCAGCTACTGAGAACTAACTAATGATTACCTACGAATACGCTTTGGAAAGAGCTAAGGAATATTTGAAAGACTCTGAGATTGCTTTGCAGCTAACACATGAGGGCGAGTTCTCTGAGGGATGGTTTTTTTGCTATCAATCTAAAGAGTATTTGGAGACAGGGAGCCTGTCGGCTCAACTGGCTGGAAACGGACCATTCCTGATTGATAAGGAAACTGGAGAGCTTCATGTTTTAGGGACCGCCAAGCCGCTGAAAGAATATCTTGATCACTACGTAATCAGTAAGTCAAAAAAATAAGATTGGTTTTTCGGTGCAAAAGGAGGAGCAGCGCTATCAAATGATGTTCTAGTCGAAGCGCGCATTGAGAATGGTACGAAGGGTCAAGGTAGCGGAAATAAAGTAGACCAACTTCCGAACAAACAAGTTGTTGGGGCTGATGGAAAACCAATACCTGTGTACTCAGAGCTAGAGAAACCCAATGCTCCTTACGCCATCCAAGAGTTCCCATCGACTCCGGTTGCGCATGGTTTTCCCGATATTGTTGATAACTATGCAAACAGTGCGACTAAATTTCCTCTCAACAACGGCTCGTCGCTTTACCAAGCATCAGGTAGCTACAATGGTGTGTCGGGTAGGTTTGAATGGATTGTAGATCCGAAGTTGGGCGGTGTAACACACAGAATGTTTGTACCAAATGGAACTGTTAACGGTATACCGGTGAAACCATGATTCAAGCAGTCTTTGAACGAATTGCCAAGCATGGCTTGACTGACTGGGCCGTTTTGCTTCAGGGCGTCTGTGGTATTCCTAGCCTTTTGGAGCGATTGCCAACGTCTTGTGTAGAAAATTTTGCAAACGCCGAACTTGAAAAGGTGGCAGGGAATAATCCCTTGCTCGACGTGATTGTTAGCTTGGCTAACGATCGTGATCTGCCTGTATCTGAGCTATGCCCGCAGTTGCAAAAAATGAGCGAGTTTCAAAATGCGGATATGCAACGAGCCAGGAGAATATGGCGAGCGGTTGCATTGGAAGAACTGCTAACAAACCTAGACTCGGACCCGCTCTATGGGTTGATAAAATTGTCTGAGTTTTGGTCAAGTTGGGAGTGGCCGGCTGATGCTCCACTGTCGATGATTCCTGGTGCGGTGACTTTGCCGCAGCATCAATACCACTCTGCATCGAACTATGATCACGTTATTCATGAGCATGAGCAATGGTTGAAAGATGAGCTGGCTGCTTTGAACTGTAGAAAAGCTTCAACTTGATCTGACAATCTCGACACCGGCCTCGCGCCGGTGTTTTTGCACCCGATCTGCACCCTTTCTGCAGTCAAGTTGCACCCTTTTTGCACTCACCCTGACGACCTACGATCTATATTGCTCAATACGCCCTTTTTCAGCATGATTTTTCGCCTCTTAAGGATGCTCCGATCAACTTGCTACGCAGCGGCGGCGAGTCGCAATTTGCCCGGCACCCAGCGCTATTTGCTGAAAATGGCCTGATGCAGCCCGCGTTGAGGGCATTTCCGCCCGGTTTCCCGTGTTAAACGCGCAACTCACCCATACCCATCAGCTGTTTTCGAGCCATCCACAGATTCGACAGGGCGAACAGCGTGGTCAGCTGAGCTGTGTTTTTCACCAGCCCACGAAAGCGCACTTTCACGTAGCCAAACTGACGCTTGATTACGCGAAACGGATGCTCGACCTTGGCCCGTGTCTGAGCTTTGCAGTACTCGATCTTGCGCTT